>CAVVUF010000001.1:0-2110612 GCA_963751425.1 uncultured Chloroflexia bacterium
ATGGTGGATATTTACTACAATAAAAAAGCTCCTTAGCCACCTGACACTTTCTATATTGGACGCGGATGAACGTGGAAAACACGGATTTTATTACGAGAAAAGCAGTCATAAGTTGGCTTGCTAGCCTGTCGTATCGGTTTCACCCTGGAATTTTCCTTCCGGAATTATTTTATTTTCTCCTCCGTGCTCGTCTGTGCTCGTCCGCTGTCCTATTTCTCAAACTGTCAGGTCTCTAGAAAAGCTCTATTATAAAAAGATATCGTTATCATCTCTTAGAAATAATTTTAATGAAACCAGTAAACCACATCTATTGACACTAAGTACTGCAAATATCCTAGTAGAATCAATTATTAGCCGCTTGTTGAATAATTGACAACATGGATAAAATTCGCTAATTTACTCACTTATTCCACTTCAAAGAAATTTGTCCCTTCTTTCCAGATGGTGAAATTTGTATTAACGAAGAGCCAGATTTTATTGTGCATACTAAAGACAACGTTCTTGGCATCGAGCACACTGAAATATTTCAGCCTGGCTCCCCAGATGGCACATCTCTGCAAGCTCAAGATAATTTATCACAGCAAGTGGTGAATAAGGCAAACGATAGTATACTTAAAACATAATAGCCAGCCCCTTCTGGTTCAGATCCTTTTCAATCAAAGAGTTATGATGAGCAAGAAAGATGTTAATCAACTTGCTGAAGCAATTGTAAAATTAATCGAATTGACTCCGATGGAGCCAGGTAATCCAATCACAATAAAGCGAACTACTGAAAATTCAGAGTATTTTCCAAATGAAATAGTATTGTTTCATATCTACGCTCACCCGAATGGAAAAGAAAATAAATGGTGTAGCTCAAGTGCTGGTTGGATCCCTAAAATTACTCCAGAGTATCTTCAAGAAAGAATTGACCAGAAAGAGCAAAAGCTGGACAATTACAAATCTAAATGTTCGGAGCTATGGCTATTAATCGTTGCAGACGATTTACGTATTCCTTCGTCCGTTGATTTACCAGAATTGGCTTCGGCCCATCAATACTCCACTAGATTTAATCGAGTATTTTTCTTTTGGAATTCAACAAGACATTATATTGAACTTCAACTGACAAATGGCGATTTAAAAGGCATGATTGCGATGAACGAACGCACCTAACAACGCGTTATCCAAATTCTAAGTTTAAAATTATTTAATAGATGCGGTTTTTCATGTCGGAGCAAAACGAATTTAAATCCAACATTTTCTATTTTGAGAGTTCCTCTATGCGAGGGTTGTATGATAGTCTGGAAATTTGGCAAAATACTACTCAGAAACGCATTCACTCACTAAACATTCAACACGATCATGAGAACTTCTGCTGTATAGTGCTTGCCTATTCCCAAGATGTGGCTATATCGCAATTTAAACCATATGATGATGCAATGGCAAAATTTCAGCGTAAAGCATTGAAGCCATATTGGCATTGGAGTTAGTTTCTCTACAGATGAGATTAGACCCGAAAAGATACTGGCGATACAAATAAAACTAGAGAAATGCAAAACCCCAAACGAAATCAAAGCTGTGTTTCTTGATGAATATTCAACTATCTAATATACCTCTATTGGAAATTCCCCTCAAACCGCAAGGTTAACAGCCCGATAGAAAAAGGTATTAATTTGTTTCCTTACTAGAATAAAACTTATAACCGTTTGGTGCCAGGCTCGAACCCGATCCGGTTATGGGGCTTAGTGGATCCGTAGTAAAACCACCCATAATGTCGTGATATACTGCAGCTATGCAGTATATCGAATTTTCAGGCAGAAGGAGATGTCGTTTGTGATGAAGATATTCTCACTTGTCGTTCTAACATTCGCCCTAATTGGGGCACAGGAGGCCTGATGTCGAATTCCTTTTCAACTCATTTGATGTTCTTTGGTGCGGCGAGGGAGGCCTTGAAGCTGTACCAATCCGAATTCGATGAATTCAAGATCCAGGAAATCCAACAGTATGGAGATTTTGATGGAGAAATGGCTGGGAAAATCAAAGTGGGAAGGTTTTTATGCCTTTAGATAATTATGGGTTCAGCCCAAGATTTGGATGGGTGGAGGATCGATTTGGGGTGTCCTGGCAGCTTAATCTTAAGCCAAAGTGACAAGTCAGCCGCCTAACATCAAGCTCGAAAGGAGATTTTGCGGAATCCGTTTCCGGTTGGGTGCGTACCCCGCCCACTTGCAGCACACCAATTCATCAAAAGGAGATTTCTCATGAACCAAGATAAGAACACCACCAAGAAGGACGCCCAAGGATTTACGGACGAGGAAAAAGCCGCCATGAAGGAGCGCTCCCAAGAGCTGAAGGCGTCCAAGGCAGACGGGGAAAGCGCCTTGCTAGCCAAGCTCGCCGAGATGCCGGAACCGGACCGCAGCATGGGCCAGCGGCTGCATGCGATCATCAAAGCCAGCGCGCCGTCCCTCTCGCCGAAAACCTGGTACGGGAGTCCCGCGTATGCCAACAAGGACGGCAAGGTTGTGTGCTTCTTCCAAAGCGCCCAAAAGTTCAACACCAGGTACGCGACGTTAGGTTTCAGCGATGCGGCGAAACTCGACGAAGGCGCCATGTGGCCGACCTCCTTCGCGCTGAAAGAGCTGACCGCCGCCGATGAGGCCCGGATCGAGGCGCTGGTGAAGAAAGCGGTGAGCTGAGGACTAATCTCGCCTTAGTCCCCGCCCCAGGCCGGACCGCCGGTTGGGACGAGGCGCGCCATTTCGCCAATATGCCGGCGGATTGGAAGCCCTGGAGCGTGATGGCGGGGAATACGTATGAGCATTATAAGGAACACAGGGTGGATGATTTCACGTAAACAGTAAAACAATATCTGGAGGCAACATGCTATTCGGTGTTCACATTTTCCCAACTCAATATTCTTTTCAGCCTGACGAAATTGCTTATGCCGCTGAAGAACGCGGTTTAGAGTTGGTTTGGTTCTCAGAACATTCCCATATCCCTGTCCGTTTTCTAAATACTTCAGAGCGTACACCGCCTCTGCCGGAGTATTATTGGCAAACATACGATATCTTTGTAGCCATGACTCTTGCCGCAGCAGCGACAAAAAACATCAAAGTAGGAACTGGGGTTTCTCTTGTTGTCGAGCGAAATCCGATTTTCCTGGCAAAAGAGACAGCCACATTAGACTTGCTTTCCAAAGGACGTTTCATTTTTGGCGTCGGAGCAGGTTGGCTTGAGGCAGAAATGGCTGACCATGGCGTTGCCTACAGGACACGTTTTCAACTTCTGAAAGAACAAATCCGAGCTATCAAAGAGATTTGGACGACTGCTGAATCTGAGTTCCATGGCAAGTTTGTGAACTTTGACAGGATGAAGGCGTTTCCAAAACCCTATCAACAACCTCACCCTCCAATCATTATGGGGGGAGCAGGCGAAAAGGCGATTGAATGTGCTGCAGAATTATGTGACGGCTGGGCTCCGTGGTGCATGGAATGGACAAAGGTGAAGGAAGCTATTGCCGCACTAAAGAAGCAAGCAATCGCAAACGGACGTGACCCGCATTCTTTGGAAATATCCCTTTTTGAAGAGTCGTTACCCGATAAAAAAACGATTGAAGAAATGGAAACTGCGGGGGTCAAGAGGATAATATTAACTATTTTCGGGCAAAGCCGTGAACAAGCAAACCCCACACTGGATTTGTTAGCGAAAATGAACCGGTGAACAACCCCCAATCAAGTGTGAACAGCACCAGTGGGGGTTCGAATTTTACAACGATTATCCAGCCTTGCCCGCTTACAGGTTCCACACCTCGTGATAGGGATGTGGGAGGAGGTCTTTGAGCTTAACGGTGGTATTCTCCCCCAGGATGACATCGGTGGATTCGTAATTGGCTGCATCGATCTCGTAGATAAACTCCCGGCACCTGCCGCAAGGGGGAAGCACTTTATCCTCGCCCCAGACTGCCACAATCTTGGCGATCTGGCTTTCACCAGCAGTGATCAGGGCGGCGATGGCGGCATGCTCGGCGCAGAAGCCGATGCCGCTGCCGATGTCGATGCAGACGCCAAAGTAGAGCTTGCCGCTGGCGCTGAGCAAGGCGCAAGCTACGTCGCCAGCGGTGTTGCCCAAGGCTAACTGGCGGGGGTTGAGGATATGGCGGGCTTTAGAGATCAGGTCATGGTTAGAAAGTTCCAGCATAATAATTTCCTTTCAAATAACAAAATCCGCTAATCTTCGCGAATGGGGAAATCTTGAAGCGGGTAATTTTAATTAGGCTCACGGATAACACGGATGACACGAATATTATTGAAAAAGAGTACTCGGAAAAGGCAGATTTTCTTATCGGAATGATATTCAAAAAATATTTCCTTGGAAAGTCAACGAAGTTGATGAAAATTTAGGAAGGCGTATTGCGGGACTTCAGGACGGAGTAAACCACCACCCCGATCAAGATCCCGATCACTGTACCGCTCATGGCGCCGTACCAGCCTGTCCAATCGTAAAGGGCGTAGCCGATGATAGCACCAACCAAGGCCAAAATGCCGATCCAATATCCAGGTTTCATGGAAGACTCCTTTAATCAATCAGGCTAACGGATAATATGGATATTTACAAAAAGAGTACACGAAAAGGCAGAAAAAAGGAAAACATTATTTTAGCCAACCACACAGGGATTCTTCCCGCTGCAAGGGACGCAGCAGCTCAGAATGACAATACCTTCATGGATCAAAAATGAACAGGTTGTTCGTCCAGGCGCGGCGGCCTGACGTGTCTTCGATCTCAAGGTAAGCATACGGCCAATCTTGCGGGAGGGGCAGGCTGATCTGCCGGATGAGGCGCCCCTTGGGAATTCCATTGGGATGGCCATGCCAGCCGGGACCAACCAACCTGACATAGCGGACCGGGGAAGTCTGCAGGTGGACCTGCTCACCATCGAAGGAGATGGAATGGAACTCTGGACCGCAGCTCGAATAGTAGTTGCCGCCACGAATGGCATCCAGGATGGCGGGGCGGGTGCATTCTGGAGCTTTGACGACGATCCAGCCGCCTTTCCACACCGGAGCAGCGCTGAGGAAATGCCCGTCATCGACCGAAAAAGCCAGCGTGTTCGGGTTATGGCGCAGGGCAGCTTCCCAGTGCACCAGACCATTGCTCTTGCCGTTCAGCCAGTGGCAGACGTGGTTGTACACCTCCACCCCGTTAAAAGGATGGCGGGTGACATCCTCGAGCGAGTTGCCGCACCAATGCGGGTGGGCGAGGACAGTGAGGGCCCCTTGCACGTGGGCAGCTTGCAGGGCAGCTTCCAGTCCATCTTCCTGGCGCAAGCCAGAGAGCTTGCCAAGGCAGACGACATGGTAGTCTGCGCCGGTGTGGTCCTGCCCGTCCAGCTCCACCCCGTCCAGCCAGAGCAGGGGGTAATCTGCGGGGTCGTTTGCAACATCTGACAGCACCCAGTGGTCGGTGCGGAAGAGGAAATCGTATCCAGCGGCGTGGTACAGACCGGCTAATTCGGGAAAACTTTTCCCGCCATCGGAGGCAGTGGAGTGCAAATGGGTAATGCCCTTATACCAATGACCGGAGTTGTCGTAGCGGAAATGAGGGGTTGGCTTGTTCATGGCGATCCGGGCAAGATATGATTAGCTCACGGATAAACACGGAATTCGCGGATGGAAAAGCAGGACACGGAAAAAGCTAAAAGACGAAAAAGGCGGATAGAGTAAAAAGATTTTCACGGAAGGAGAGCGGGCTGAGGATCATGATCGATCTGCGCAGGGAATCTTTGATAAGAAATAAAAAGACACCTTAAGATTTAAGCTCTAAAACGAGCTCTTCGACCCTCTCAAAGGGAGCTGGTTGCCGGCAGCGAAGCTGATGGTATATTCCTGGCTGGCAAAGGAGAGCACGAAAAAGTACCGGCCGCCCAACATACCTCTCGATTTCAACTCGAACTTGGCGGCTGGGTAGCTGCCACCAGGGGCATTGCAGGTTGTTTTCATCCACTGTTCCACATTGCGATTGCGAATGTGGTGCTGGAGGCAGGCGGTGCAGTAAGGCAGCTTTACTTCATAAGTGGCCGGAACGCCGGAGGTGGTGATCTCACGGGTGACAGTTTCGTAGCGTTCGTAGGGACGGCAGCAGCATACACACATCATCGGGTAGCTCAAGGCGCGCAGCTCTTCGAAGGTCTCGAACCAAAACTCGGTATAGGTGGGCTGCTTGCGCAAGACATTCTTGCCAGTGGGATTGGGCGGCTCGCCCGCGAATTTATTAGGATCCCAGGAGGACGTTTTACCGTTGGGCATGATGCATTTGGTTAGCTTGCAGCTCTCCAGGTAGGCATGGGTCAGCTTGCTATCGGTGAAGTTTGAACCATTAAAAATGGTATTGAGCATCAAAGCATCGGTTAAGTCCGCTTCACGAAAGTCGCCCGTCACGTTAGCCAGGCGCAAGTCGGTCATATTGAGGCAGGCCTTGCGAAAGTCGCCGGCAAGCTGGGCTTTGCGCAGGCACGCCAGGGTCAGGTCCGCGGCGGCGAAGGAGACGA
The DNA here is from genome assembly GCA_963751425.1 of uncultured Chloroflexia bacterium. GTDB lineage: Bacteria > Chloroflexota > Anaerolineae > Anaerolineales > UBA4823 > CAVVUF01. Next base: position 6,527 of record CAVVUF010000001.1, read on the forward strand.
CCCGGGTCTGCCCCTTGGCATCTTTTAGCGGGGCAGCCACCGCACCGGTGAGGTCCGTGCGCATCAGCTTGGCGTTGTTCAATAGGGCAGCCTGCAGGTTGCTCCAGCGCAGGTCGGCATCCGAAAAGTTGGCTTCACGCAGCACAGCTTCAGAGAAATTTACCCGCTGAATTGTGGGAGCCTTATCCTGCACGCGTTCCAATACGCCGGAAGCATCCGCCTGCACCAGGCGTGCGCAGGTGAGGTTGGCGCGGGTAAAGTTTGCCTTGCGGAGGTTCGTCCGGCTGAGGTCCGCGTCGCTCAGGTCAGCGTCCTCCAGGTTTGCACCGCTGAGGTTGGCATCTGACAGGTTGGCTAGATGAAGCACAGCCCCTTTCAGGTTAGCCCCAGCCAGGAGGGCGCCGCGCAGAACGGCTTGAGATAGATCAGCTCCTTGCAGGTTTGCGGAGGTGAGGTCAGCTTCCGTGAGGTCAATTTCTGGCAATGAGACACCGCGCAAATCGGCATTTTCCAGGTAGAACTTCTGGAAGTTGCGCTCACCTTCGGCATAATTTTCAGATAGGGGAATGAAGGGTAAAGACATAACTGAATTATAACGGAAAGTCTAATATTCGCGAGATAGCCTGTTCCAAGTCTAACGACTTGGCCTGCACGAGTGCTTCGCGAAAACCTTCTTCGCCAAGGGTGGACATCAGCGCTACCAAATTGGCTCGGATCGAGGCGCGTTCATCTTCGGTGAACGGCTGCGCATTATAATCAGCCCAGGCCTTGGCGTTTTCCAGGTACCAACTGATCAGCGCTTCTTGATCGAACGAAGGACCCACTTCTGGCTGCAAGGATACGGACAATTCCAAGACAGACAGAACGGTGCGGAACTTTTCCACCGCCTCTTCAGGAGCCGCTTTCAAAAGCTCCATGGTCGAGAAAAAGCAACCGATCTTGATATACCCGATGATCTGGTCCATGGTCCCCTGGGTTTGCCAGATCCTCAGCTGTTCCCGGTAATAGCGGGCTGCCTGCTGGAGATCGCCCAGGACGATGGATAGGAAGGTCAGGTTATTCAAAGCAAAAACGATCCCGCCTCGATCATTGATCTCGCTGTAAGCTGCCAGCGCATCTTCATAATATCTTTGGGCAAGATCGTATCGTTTTTGTCCTTGGGCTACCAGTCCAAGAACCATCAAAGGACCGGCATTCCAGCGGTCGCCAATTTGCAAAAACAGTGCCCAGCTCTCTTTCGAGATCGACTGCGCTTTTTCAAAATCTCCCTGGGAGTAACAAAACGAGCTTTTAATCCACAACAGCATCGCCAGGCTCCATGCTCCCGGCTGACCGAGCCGGCGACCAATGGCTTCACCTTCATCAAGTAAAAAGCTTACCTGATCCGGCTTATTCATCACATTTTGAAGGATCTGAGCCTCATTTGCCAGAGCGATAACCAGCTCAGGCAGTCCTGCCTCGCCAATCTTACGATACAGCTCCACCGCACGCTGAGCGAATTCCAGGATTTTCCCTTCTTTATAGAAATCCGAGATAATCCAGGAGGCGATATAGAATGCCCTGGCGCGCGGCAAATCCAGATCGGGGAGGGCTGTTTCGAGCGCCAAGCCCTGGGTGATCCATTGAGCGCCTTCTGCCAGGCTGCCGCGCATCCACCAGTAGCGGAAGAGGGCGCTGCTGATGCGGAGGGCATACTCCTGCCCATTCCCCTCCAGGTAAGACCATTCCAGAGCGGCTCGCAGGTTATCGAGATCGTCCTCGACCTGATCCAACCAGGAAAGGATCTCGGAGCTCATCTGCTTGGGGAACCCCGCGGTAACCCAGGAGACAAACCACTGGCGGTGGCTGCGGTGCCGGGCTTCGACTTCGCCTGATTTCAAGGAGCAACTCGCGGGCGTACTGCCGGATGGTCTCCAGCATGTGGTAGCGAGTTAGCCCCTCCGCTCGATAATCGACCACAACCAGCGATTTTTTCACCAGCTGCAGTAAGATATCCAAGATATCTTCGATATCTACGATATCGCCACGCGGGATGTTTAACCGAACGCCAAGCTCCCCCGGACCGTCAGGAGCAGGATCAGCACAGACGGCCTCCGCCGCTTCCAGGGTAAAGCCGCCCAAGAACACCGCCAGACGCCGGAACAAGAGCTGCTCCGCCGGTTCAAGCAGGGCATAGCTCCAGGTAATCGTGGCCCGCAGGGTCTGGTGGCGGGGCGGGCTGGAACGCGAGCCCCCGGTAAGCAGGCGGAACATATCCTCCAACCGCCCGGCGATCTGCTGGACGTTCAGAACAGCGACTTCGGGCTGCCGCCAGCTCGATGGCCAGCGGGATGCCATCCAGGCGCTGGCAGATCAGCGCTACGGATGGCGAGGTGGCTTCATTCAGCTCGAACTCAGGCTGGCTGGCTTGGGCGCGTTCCACGAAAAGCCGGACGGCTTCGAATTGCATCAATTGTGCCGGAGCCAGCTTGGGTTTGATCTCTCCCGAGGCGCTCCATTTGGGCGCGGGAAGCGAGGGCACGCGCAAGACTACTTCGCCGTCGATCCCAAAGGCTTCCCGGCTGGTAGCCAATAGTTTTACGCTGGGGCAAGCGGTTAAAAGCTTTTCTGCCAGGAGGGCGCAAGCTTCCACCAGGTGCTCGCAATTGTCGAAGATGACGAGGGCCTGCTTGTCTTTCAGGAAGGCGACCAGGTTATCGAGGAGGAGTTGGTTGGCCTCGGCACGGACGCCAAGCACATTCGCTACCGCCTGGGGGATCAAGTCCGGGTTGGTGATGGACGCCAGCTCGACCCACCAGGCTCCCGCCGGGTAGCAATCCAGCCTCTGCAGGGCATACTGGCAGGCCAGGCGGGTCTTGCCGACCCCGCCCGTCCCGCTGAGCGTCACTAGGCGACTCGTGCTGAATTTCTGCTGGATTTGATCGATCTCCTTTGCGCGCCCGATGAAGCTGGTTAGATGAGAGGGCAGGTTGTGCCTGGGCTGGGTCACAGTCACCAGCGAAGGAAAATCACCGGGCAGGTCGGGAGCCAGGACTTGGAAAATTTGCTCGGGGCGGCTCAAGCCCTTGAGGAGGTGCTCACCCAGATCTTGGAGCTGGACCCCAGGAGGAAGGTTCTCTTTGAGCAGCACGGCAGTGCTGCCTGAGAGCAGGATCTGCCCGCCGTGTCCGGCAGACATGATGCGAGCGACCCGGTTGAGGGTGTGCCCGACGGCATAGTCATCACCTGATACTTCGGCGGGGCCGGTATGGATGCCTATGCGCACCCTCAGCGGACCCGTCGTACCCCACTGGGCACCTATAAGTCTGCGTTGGGCTTGCAGGGCAGCGTTAACCGCCTGGTGGGGTGAATTGAAGGCCACCTGGTAGGCGTCACCGATGAATTTGAAGGCGGTGCCCCCATGGGCTTGAATGGCTTCGTCCACGATACGGTTGTGAATTGCCAGGGCGCCGCGCATAGCCTCTGGATCGCGCTCCCAAAGGGAGGTGCTGCCCTGGATATCGGTGAAGAGGAAGGTGACAATGCCGGTGGGGAGCATGGGTTAATCATACACTAAATCCTTGGTGCCATCCGCATCAAACACGATGCGGATTCCAACGAAAAAAAATTATGTCCATTGGGAAAAGCTATTGTATGGCTGCGGCCTGCGCTTGATGGAATGCCTGCGCCTGCGCGTCTTTGAGGTGCAAATACGGAGGTCCACCACGGCGATTCCTGAAAGACCCTGTAAATATAACGAACCTCATTTATAATTTCGAATAGAATTATCAATAAAGGAAAAACTTATGCCAGACACATGTTTACCAACCACCATCGTGATCTTCGGCGCTTCGGGCGACCTGACCTGGCGCAAGCTGATCCCAGCCTTGTATAACAACTTCAAGAAGGGTAGGCTATACGAATGCACTCACATCGTGGGCTTTGCCCGCAGGCCGTTTACAGATGAGACCTTGCGCGAGAAGCTGAAAGAGGGGGTGAAAACCTTCACGCCAGAGACCTTCGAAGAAGCAGTATGGGAGCGCTTCTCCAACATGATCCATTACTTCCAGGGGAACCTGGATGTGGCGGGTGATTACACCCGGCTGGATACCTTTCTGGTGGGGCTCGAGAACGGAGCGGCGAACCGCCTGTATTACCTGGCAACCGCACCCGAGCATTACGCGCTGAGCGTTCAAGGACTGGGCAAGGCGGGCATGGCGGTGCAGACGAGCTGCTGGCGGCGCATCATCATCGAGAAACCCTTCGGCAGCGACCTGGAGACTGCCCAGGAGCTTAACCGGGCGGTGCACAATGTCTTCGAGGAGAACCAGGTCTACCGCATCGACCACTACCTGGGCAAGGAGACTGCCCAAAATATCCTGTACTTCCGCTTCGCCAATACCATTTTTGAGCCGGTCTGGAACCGCCGGTACGTGGATAACGTGCAGGTGACGGTCGCCGAAAGCGTGGATGTCGGGAACCGGGGGAGCTACTATGACGGGGTGGGCGTGGTGTGCGATATGTTCCAAAATCACCTGCTCCAGCTCCTGTCGCTGGTGGCCATGGAACCACCCTCTTCGTTCAACGCGGATGCAGTGCGCAACGAGAAGGCCAAGGTGCTCGAAAGCATCCGCCCGATCAACTTGAGCGATACGGTGCGCGGGCAGTACGAAGGGTTCTGCGATGTGGAAGGGGTGGCGCACGGCTCGCAGACGCCCACCTACGCGGCGATCAAGCTGTACATCGATAACTGGCGCTGGAAGGGCGTGCCGTTCTACCTGCGTTCTGGAAAGGCGCTGGCACAAAAGTCTTCAACGATCAACATCGAATTCCAGCGCCCACCCCACCTGATGTTCCACCTGCCCGAGGCAGGCCGGTTCTCGCCGAACCTGCTCTCGCTGTGCATCCAGCCGGATGAGGGCATCCACCTACGCTTCGAGGCCAAAGTGCCCGGCGCGGCCCAGGAGATGCGCTCGGTGGATATGGATTTTCACTACCGCTCCTCTTTCGGCGGATGGCTGCCAGAAGCCTATGAACGCCTGCTGCAGGATGCCCTGCAGGGGGATGCCTCGCTGTTCACGCGCAACGATGCCATCGAGACAAGCTGGAGACTGATGGATGTGGTGAATAAAGGCTGGATCCGAGAGGGGTTTCCAGAGCTGCACTACTATCCGAGAGGCAGTTGGGGACCCAGCGAGGCGGAGGCGCTGCTGGGGCGGGAAGGGCGCACCTGGTGGCTGGGCTGCCAGGATGAAGAAGGCACCATCCATGCCTGAGATCCAATTTGGCTTTACCATGCCCCAGCTTCCATCTGCAAAGGATCAACTGAACACCTTTGTGGAGGACATCAATCGAGCGCTGCTGCTGATCAGCGGGCACTTCAACTCAGCGCGAATCATCGACCATATTTATTTTAACGACATTGAAAGCTTTACCACCCTGGCTTATATGATGGCTCTCCATCCCCAGCTCAAGTTTGGACACACGGTGATCTGCCAATCCTTCCGCAACCCCGCCCTGGTGGCCAAGATGGGCGCAACACTGCAGCTCCTCAGCGGCGGGCGGTTCCTGTTAGGCATGGGGACAGGGTGGTTTGAGGAGGAGTACAAGGCTTATGGCTACGATTTCCCGTCCGCTGGAGTGCGGGTGGAACAGCTAGAAGAGGCGCTGCAGATCATTAAGGCCTTGTGGACCGAACAAAAGGTTACCTTTTTTGGAAAACATTACCGGGTATTCGAAGCCGACTGCGAGCCAAAACCAGTCCCGCTGCCGCCCATCATGGTCGGTGCATTCAAGCCGAAGATGCTGCGCATCACCGCGAAATACGCGGACGAGTGGAACGTTTCATCGACCGGAATCGGCAAGTATCGCCGATTGGTAGAGGAGTTTGAAAGAGCCTGCGTTGAGGTGGGCCGCGATCCAGCCACCGTGCAGCGGTCGTGGGGAGGTGGGTGCATCTGCATGGTTGATCAGGCAGAAAGAGAACGCATCGCCGGAGAGCGGTACAAGACGGATGATGAAGACTTTAGCTTCGTCGGCACACCCAGGCAGCTCATCGAGCAGATGCGACCCTTCATTGACCTTGGCGTAAGCTCTTTCATGTTTGACTGCGGCGGGTTTCCCAACCTGACCACGCTCGAAATGTTGATCAACGAGGTATTACCTGTATTGAACGAGTAACGAAACGATTTTTGGATAAAGCTCACGGATAGCACGGATGACACGGATAAAAAAGAATATTCCCTTCTTCGGTCAGGGCTCGAATTACGGTGGATTGCAGTTCGCCCGGGAAGCGCGTTGGGAGGTGATGTCGATGGCCTGGCGGTCCAGGCGGTGGAAGCTGAAATAAGTGCTATCCGGCAGGAGCGGAAGGTCTGCGCCAAAATAGACGTTAAGGACCACGCGGAAGGAATTGACCGGGGAGATGGATGGATAAAGCAGGTCGGCGCCCGCACCGGGAAGGTAATAGGCATTCAGGATGGAGGTGCGTTCCCAAAGGCAGGTCTGGGCTGGGGAATCCCAATCCAGACGGCTGCCCGGGCCGTGGTCTCCCTGGAGGATGATCACAGGGGGCTGATCCGAATTTTCCAACAGCGCCTCGACCACCTGCTCCAACCTGCGGTTGACGAACTGCACCTGGGCCGGATAGCCTGAGAGGTATTCATCCAGGCTGCCGGCAAAATCTTCGCCATCACCGATGTAATACATTTGCTGGGGTTGAATGGCATTCCCGGACGGATCGAAGACAAACGGCGGATGCGGAGAGATAATGTGAGCAAAAACGATCTTCGGACCGGTCATCTGGTAAAGGGTGGCAAGTTTCTCAAAGCTGTACAGCACCCGCTGACGGTGGGCTTCGTAGCTGAGCTTGTGCGGCTCCAGGTTCAACTGTTCTGCCAGGATGTCAAAGGGAAAATCAACCAGGAGCAGGCTCTCGAATTCATTCGGTCCGATGCTGCGCACCAGGTAAAAATCCACATCCGGAAGTTCGGTGAAGAAAAAACCGCTCTCCAGGGCAACCGTGCGGTAACCGCAGCGCTTGAGAGCCGTCATGATGGCGTTTTGCTCCATTAAACCCGAGAAATAAATGGTCCTGTGCATGCCTGATCCGGAAGGATCAATATAGCGGAAATTCAGTCCGGATGGGATTGAATAGATGGTCTGGATGTAATTGGTGTAGCTTTCGTCCGCCACATAAAAGCCCCGCTGCTGCAGGTAAGCGAGGAAAGGCAGGTTGTCAAATCCGTACAGGTCTGCGAGCATATCAGCCCTACCGTAGCCGTCCAGGATGATGTAATAGATGTCGGGCGTGTTGGAACAATCCAGGAGCAGATCGCCATGGTCCACCTGGTCGATGCCAGAGACAACTCTGGCCTGGAAGAGCATGCCGGAGAGGTTCGGCAGCAGCTTAAGGAACGGCAGGAAAAACCCCAGGATCATCAGCAGGTTCAGGTACGGCACCAACCAGGAGCGACCTCCCAGGCGGATCCAAATGTGCTTGACGCCAAGAACGAGCAAAATGACAGCCCAGATGCCCAGGAGGAGGCACTCATCCAGGGTTCTCCAGTAGATCGAGAGCTGCTCCTGGATGAGACGGTTGAGATCAGCAAAACCCAAGAAGAAGAGGCTGAGCAGGAAAACCAGATAGCCGGCGTACTGCCAATCTCGGGACAGGAGGTAGAAAAAAGAGCAACGCAACCACCGCAGCCAGCAGCAGGATCACCAGCGGCCTGAGGGCCATGAGCGGGTCTAACTGGTCCAGGTTGCGAACCAAGGGGGAGGCGACCACGCCAAGGATGAACAGGAATGGGTAGAAAGCCAGGCGTTTTTTCAATGAGAACCCATCAACGATGCAGCGAAGAAACGCTCATTGACCAGACAGCTCGGAAATCTTTGCTTATTTGTTCGCCTCCACCCAGTGATCCAAAAAGAAGCGCTGCCAGGGTCCACAGGCATCGATGAAAGGCTGCATGAGGGCCTGCTCGGCCTGGACGGTGTGCATCAGGTCGTGGGCGGCCCATTCATTGAGCATATGGCACAGGCTGACCGGACCTAGCTCGGCATGGCGGGCGGTGCGGTCCAGGTCTTGGTCTGTTACTGCTTCCAACTTAATCAAGCTCTCCTGCCGGATGCGGACGAAGCCGGCTGCCAAGTCCTTTGCGGAGGGGGCAGAGGCTTTCGTCCCTTGGGTATCAGGGTTGAAGGCGGCGAAGTCTTCGCCTGCCAGGAAGCAATTGAGGCGGAAAGTAAAGACCGCCTCTGTGTCAACGATGTGAGACAGGCATTCGAGGGCGGACCACTCTCCCGGCTGAGGTTTGCGCTGCAGCAGGTCGTCCGGCAAGGCTTGCGCCAGGCGCTGCCAGCGTTCGGGGGTGGTGGATAAGACCGAACGGACATCTGAAAAGAACTTTTCCATTTGCAACTCCTTGGGTGATCGAATTAAGCTCACGGATCAACACGGATTTCACAGATTTTTTTCTAGATCGTTTACCACAGCACGTGGACAGCTACATGGGTTCATTAATCCACATCAAACACAATTAATGACGATTTTAGCCCGGGCGTGACCGGTGCCGAGGTAGCGCAGCGCTTCAGCGGTCTCGCTCAGCGGGAAGCGCTTGTCGATCACCGGCACGATCTTGCCCGCTTCCAGCAGCGCTTTGAGGAACAGCAAGTCGTCTTTGTTGGTTTTGGCCGATACGCCGCCCATGTGCTGGCCCCCGGCTTTTGACTTGCGCGGGCCAAAGAGCATGGACTCGAAGATTTGGCGGAAGGTGCCGCCCGCCATGACATACCTGCCCGCCGGGGTCAGGGCACGCTGATATGCTGACAGCGGGTGATACCCGTTGACTGCCAGGATCAGGTCATACTGCTGACCATTGTGGGTAAAATTTTCTTTGGTGTAGTCGATGACATGCTCAGCCCCTAACGAACGGGCTTGCTCCATATTGCGGGTGCTGCACACGGCGGTGACTTCAGCGCCATAATATTTAGCGATCTGCACCGCAAAGGTGCCCACCCCACCTGCCGCGCCCTGGACCAAAACCTTTTGCCCCGGCTGGATTTTCCCCTGGTCGCGCAGACCCTGCAAGGCCGTGAAGCCTGCCACGGGTACCGCGGCGGCTGCCTCGAAGGACAGGTTGGCAGGTTTTAAGGCCAGGGCCTTTTCAGGCACCACGGCGTACTCGGCAAAGCTACCCATTCCCCAGGGAGCAATATCGCCAAACACTTCATCCCCGATTTTGAACTCCTCTACCTGGCTGCCAACCGCTTCGACCTGCCCAGCCATGTCCGCGCCGAGCTTCGGGTTTTTGGGCTTGAGCAATCCCTCACCCATAAAACGGACGAGAAATATGTCGGCAGTCAGGAGGTGCCAATCCAGGGCGTTGACGGAGGCAGCCTGGATGCGCACCAGGATTTCGTTCTCCTTGGGGACAGGTTTTGCGACTTCGACGAGCTGGAGGACAGCGGGTGGGCCGTATTTATAGCGGAGGATGGCTTTCATGGATGGGTACTCCTTGATCTTGGGGGATTGGTTGTATGTGAAATTATCTCACTTTTTTAGAGAAGCACATGGAAAAGGCGGATTTTTAGTAAGCTCACGGATTTCACGGATCTAAAAAGCGTACACGGAAAAGGCGGAAAAAGGGAAAGGGCGGATTTTTAATTAGCTCACGGATACTTGCGATGAGTACATCGCTTCCGATGACATAGATATGAAAAGCGTACACAGAAAAGGCGGAAAGAGGGAAAAAGCGGATTTTATGATGAGGCTCTTTAATGACATGGAGAAAAAGAAAGGCTCAAGCCAAGCCTTTAAGGATTAGTTAAAGGATCTCCTTAATGAGCCTGGCGGCTTTGAGGCAGATTCTAAATAATGGGCGCTTGTGACATTTGACACTTGATTTCGCTATCTATTTTTCGTTAAAATACTTATATTATTAAGATGGGGTATACCTTTCTTTTAAAAGTATCCATAACCGTCCAATGGAAGTGTCCAGTTCTAAAATAATCCAATTCCTAATTTAATACCTGCCAGACGCCCAACCACCTACAGTTGGGAGGAGGTTGAAATGTCTCCAAATATCAAACGTCGTATTTTTCGGTTGACGATCGTGTTGTTCGGCGCGGCCTCTGTCCTCAGCCTAGCTTTAGCAATTCACAAACGCACCGTCGAAACCGACCCGCTGGCTGAAGCCCTGGCTCTAGCCCGGGAGGCCGGCTCCTACCGCTTTACCAGCGATATCACCCAGGTGACCATGCCCACCAGCAAAGTGACCAACGTGGGACGGAGCAGCCGCACCGAGCAGCTGCATCTGGAGGGTGAGACAAATCTCCGCGAGCAGTCGACGCAGCTGCGTCTATGGACGCAGCAGGGCAGCGTCAGCAATTCAACCAGTGGTGTGGCAGTCAAAGTGGAGAACGGCAAGACTTACGTGCAAGAAGGGCTTGGCGCCTGGCGCGAGCATGAAGGCTTGACCGATGGCTTTGCGCCGCAAGGCGATTTCATGTCTTTCCTCACCGCCTTACGAGATCCGGTGGCACACGCCCCAGAAGAGCGCAGTGGAATCCGCTTTACCCGTTACACGTTCCGCCTGGACGGTCCAGCCCTGGCAGAGTATATGCGCAAACAGTCTGAAGATTTGCTGAGCAGGCGGGGCGAGCTCCCCCTCGGGGCGCGAATCGAAATGCCCGCCTATTACCGGGACATGGTCGGCGATGGCGAGCTGTGGATCGACAGCCAGGGTCTGCCGCTGCGGCAAATCCTCCGGATGCGCTTTCCTGAACAGAACGAAGAAGTTGTGCAAGCCGAAATCGTCACCATCTTTTCTGGGTTCGGTCAGGCAACGGGTGCCATGGCAGCTTTGCAGGGTGGAAAAGTAAGTTACTTGTGGTCTGCTTTCAACTCTCGCTTGGTCGATCTGGCGCCGATGCTGCTGGCAGTGTTGCTTGTGACCGCTTTCGGGTTGCTTCAATTGCGCGAGCACGGGCGCGTGTGGCGCGGCGTGGCGCTGATTTTAATTATTCTCATGATCTTTAATCCAGTCCTGAGCGACCTGCAGATTGCCAGGGCAGCCAACGCCCAGGATGCACGTATCGCTGAACAGGATCAAGAGCAAGCCGTGAGCCGCCAGCGCGAGGATCTGCTCGCCCAGATGAGTGGTCCCCAATTCGACCCGCATGCTGACCCGCTGCAAGGCGCCAGGCAGGCAGCCATCCCCTTACCAGATGTAGCCCTCGCACCCTCCTCGAGCCAACCTGCGACCGATCAGGTAGCTCCAGCCGCTACCTGGGATGACCCGACCGACATTGACCTGGACGGGCTGACCGACTTCGAGGAAGAGAGCATTGGCACCGACCCCACCTACTTCGACACCGATGAAGACGGCATCACCGACACCGTCGAAGTGCGGGGGTTTTATATGTCCGACTACAAATGGTTCATGGATCCGAATGAAGCCGACAGCAACAGCGACGGCATCGCCGATACGATGGAGTATGACTATAACCTCGACGGGATGCCGGATGACACCAACAATAACGGGATTCCCGACGTTTTTGACCGCGACAACGACGGAGATGGCGTTCCCGACGCCAAGGATCTGGCACCTTTCACCTTCCTCCCCGAAACCTTCTCAGCCAATCACCCCTTCGAGCTTGTCATTCAACACCTCACTACCAGGGTGCCGACCTTTGTTGATTTTCAAATCCGACCGGTTAACGAGAAGCATCTGTGGTTTGCCTATAATGTGCTCGATTGGCCGGTAGGCGACACCATCGGTCACATGCGAGATGTGGACGATGGCACCTTTAAGTCAACCAGCGGTGATATGCGGCTGGTGCCCATGCTTGAGCTGCGGATTCCGGCTAACTCAGCCAACCTGCCTCTGCAGAAAGACCTAACTCCCTACAATATCAGCCTCACCGCCCTCGGAGATGACGTGCTGGTTGCCTATATACCCTCTCGATCATCACCGACGAGGAGACCGGGGCACGTGTGGCTTTTAATGCCCGCATGCCTTACCTGCCCACCGGCAGCTGGAATGCACCGCACGAAGCTCGTCTGGTCTGGTTGGTGCAGACGCTCAACGACCTCCCTTGCGATCCCTTGGACGAGGAGGATCCCTGTCCTGAAGGCCAATACCGGGACAACGAGGCGCAAGTTCTGCAAAGCTACCCCGATGAGTGGAAGCTGACCGGCTTGAACGTCAAAGAAGACCACGGCTCAAGCGTGGTTATCCTCTACGAAGACCCGGCAGTTGATCCGGACCCCAAACTGGACAACGCACTGGCGACATTGTCGGCTGGGCTGGACCAGGCTTTTATGACAGGCCGTGACCAGGATGGAAATGGGCAGCGCGACGTAGATCTGGATGAGCTAGTGCGGCGCTTCAACTACTCCACCAACAGCGGGGTGAGCGAGGAAGAACGCTGGGCTGTACCGAACGTCCTGCGAGTTGAACGCCAGGATTATGCTACTATCGATGAAGCGGTTATGACCACTGCCATCACCGAAACAGTGCGCATCTTGGCTGAAGGTTTCGAAACCGCGTGGATGAATGACCAGGATATCAAGCCACTGCTGATGTATGCCCAGGAATCGGAGAGCCGCTCTTTGGGCTTGGACATCCTAAATCAATCCGACGGATGGATTACCAGAGGCGAGACTTCACTGATTGTGGATTTCCAACCGTCTGGGCTGCCCGAAGGGTCTCCTCTCTTGCTCACCGCCAACCTGAAATGGACACCCTACTGCTCGCCTGCCGGCGATGCCCCACAATGGTCACCGTGCACCACAGACGAGTGGTGGACCACCCTGGAGGAACGTCACGCCGGAATCCTGCCCGAAGACCCGGTGGATAATGCCAGGGTCGCTGACGGACGCACCATGCTCATGAATATCTACGCCTCGGTGCTCATGCAGGGCATCAGCCGCGTCGTGAGTGTAAACGGCATCATCGAAGCTGAAAGCAGCGCAATGAGGAGCAATTCGTGGCTGAGAGCTTAATCAAAACAGTGCTTGAAAAGGGAAACGACTTAGTCGTCAAGGCTATTGCTAACGAAATCATGCTGCAGCAATTCAAGTTCCCCAAGAAAACCTACAACTTGCTTAATTATATGGGAGACACCTGGCAGGCGATCAAGAAGGGCGTATCCGACTTAACGAAGAATGTCAAGAATTTTTTCAGTGACTTCAAGGGTTTTTTCAAGGATTTGGACCGGAGCGTCAAGACGAGCATTGTTAAAGTCGGCATCGCAGTAGCGGTTGTGGTAGTCTATATGGTCGTCCAAGCCCTGCGAGGCGTTTCCTTCGGAGATTCGATCGTCTTTGCATTGAAAGCTTTTGGGCCTCTCGTTGGGGCATTGATGGAAGCGGTATCCACCTTCCAGGCCGTTAAAAGTTTTCTGGTAGGCGCCAGGACTTTCGGAGGTGCGATTAAAATTCTAAGTCGAAGCTGCGTGGAAACCGTGCTCCAGTCTGCCCGGGGGGCAGCGGTAGTCGGAGCCATCATTGGCGCAGTGATCACGTGGGCCTTCTTCATCTGGGCTATCGTTGCCGACCACGTTCAGGTCTTCAGCCAGGAATTTAACCAGGCTCTGGCTGAAACCATCGCCGCCACCATCTACCTGATCATCATGATGGTGCTGGCTTTCTCCGTCATCGGCAGCATTATTGCTCTCATTCTTGCATTGATCGACGGTATTCTCACTCTCCTGTGCGAAACAGGAATCGCACCCGGACTGAGGCAAGATGGCGTATGCTTTACCATTAGCGGCACCATCATCAAAGCGCTGGTCTATTTCCTTTACAACTTCGCTCCCATGGTGGATGTGACCCAGCAAGACCTGCTGGTTTTGGGTTCCCCGAGCTTAACGCTCTTTTACCCGGATAAAGGATTGGTGGACAGCAACAGCCTGCAGGTCAGCATGCCCTTCACCACCACCGTCCACCACCGCGTCCCGAATCCAAGCGAAGGTGTCCTGATCAACCCCTATGGCTGGTTGTTCTTCACACCCGATAATTTGGCTTCCAGCACGATCTCCGCCACGTTGTCTTCTCCCGCCGGAAGCCTCTCTGTAAGCCGCGGCCAAATGTCTTCTGAATGGCGGGTGGAACGGGATGGAGACCGCAAGTGGGGGCTCGTTCCGATGTATCGCGGTACTGCCCAGCGAACCGCCCGGTCTGGCGATATCCTCCTGACTTCCGGGATCAACCGGGACATTCCCCTCTACCTCAACTTCGCTTATGCCCTCCCGGCTTACGAGTGCTGGGGTGTACCTTTCATATGGTGGGTTCCGATCCCGGTGTGCTACGTGCGCACCCTGGACGAAAACAGCTCATTCAAGCTCAACACCTTCCAGCTAGACATCCTCCCGGCTACGTTGGATGGATTTATGGCCCTGGGCCCCAAAGGCCCACCAGGGTCGACGACCTACGGGCTGGCCTGGGACGCGCGCTTCGCGGTTTTGCCCGATGCCGACGGCGACGGCTTGCAGTCTCCCGGCAAAGGTGGGCTGGACCCCAACGACAGCATCTGGGATACCGACCAGGATGGCCTATCTGACACTTTCGAGGTTGAAAAGCGCCAGTCGGGCGTGCTCTTTGAACCGCAGCAGTGCGACACCGACCAGGATGGTTTGACCGACCTGCAAGAGGCGCTCTTCGGCACCGACCCCAACCTGGCCGACAGCGACCGTGATAGCCTGCTCGACGGCGAGGAGGTGATCCACAAGCGGTCCTACTACAACTCGGAAATGAGAACCTGCTGGATGGATGGGGGGATGGAAGGCGGCTGGTGGGTGAACCTGCCCTCCGGGAGTATCCGCGTCCAATCTAACCCGCTCATGGCTGATTCCGACGGAGACGGCGCTAGCGATGCGGACGAACGCTTATGGGCGCAGACGCCCAACCTGAGTCGTGATCTCAATGGCCATCCCTACCACCCTAACGTGTCGAACGTGCCGTGGCTGACGGTGACGGTCGAGGCAGAGCCGGATATGCTGCGCCCCGAAACGAGCCTGATCCTGACAACAACGGTAGAGACCAATGTGAAACTCGACCCTTCTACGTTGGACTTGATCCTGCCACCCTACGTCGCAGGCGATGTAACCACCTACACTCTGCCCTTTGACCCGCTCACCTTCACGGATACCCAAAAGGTGACCATAACGAGCCTGCTGAACGTTCTGCAGACGGATACTCCGTGGATAACCGAAATCCAGAGCCAGGTGACCGGCCAGGTAGCGGAGGGCGTTGTGATCACCACCACCGATACCATCATCGTCACGGGTTCGGCTCCCATCATCATTGACCCCGCAGCGCCCAGCTCGCAAATCAATTCGCTGAGCGACGGGCTTTACCTGCAGGGCCGCGCTGGCAGCCCGGTTACGCTGATCATCGGCGGCAGCGCCAGCGATAACCTGACTGGGATTGACAGGGTGGACATCAACATCAACGGCAGCGCCAACTGGCTCCCGGTCGATGGCGCCGAAACCTGGACCTACCCGCTCACCATAGGCGATGGCAGCCTCAGCCTGCGCTCGCGCGCCACCGACGGCGCCGGCAATGTGGAAACAGGCGATAATACCATCGTGGTGCACGCCGACGGGCTCCCGCCGGTGTTCAACTTCCAGAATACATCCACTCACCCGGTGGTTCCTGGTCGAGAAGCCAGCGGTACCTGGACCGTAGAGCTGGGCGGATCCATCTCAGACCCTGACCTGTTGGACGGCAGTGCCCCGGGTAGCGGTGTTGACCCGGCCTCTCTCCTGGTGCGCCTGCGCTCGACCAGCAGCGCAGCCCCGATCATCGGCGAGTGGCAATCGGCGGAAACCGCGGAAGGCCAGTGGTCAATCGCCTATCGTTTCCCTGCCAGCGTGGCTGACCCCACAGGCGCCTGGACAGCCGAGATGATGGCTGCCGACAGGGTCAGCAACACACACCAGGCGACGAATCCCGCCCCGCTGTACGTGGACAGCGCTCCACCCGCCGCCAGCCTGGATGCAAAAATCCTCACCAGCCAGGTGCTGACCGGCACAGTGACAATCAGCGGCGTGGTCAGCGATACCCTCTCCGGCGTAAACCAGCTGGACGTATCTTTCGTGCCGCTGGACCAGGTTGCACCGCTGAGCGATGCCGTTCTGTGGCTGTCATTCGACGAGCAAGCCAATTCGGCCTACTGGGAAGACCGTTCGGGGCATGAAAACGCGGCAAGCTGCCTGGCTTCGCCCGGCAAGCCTTGCCCAACCTCCGGCGAACCCGGCCGCATCGGCGGCGGGATGACACTCGAGGATGCATATAACCGAAGTGTGGTTTCGGTTGCCGATGCGGAGGAGCTCAACTTCCCTGTCGGCACCGGATTCAGCGTGCAAGCCTGGTTCAAGAACGATGGGTACCCCCAGGGCACATATGGGACCATTGTTGAGAAACAAGGTGCGTACGATCTCCAAGTCGGTGAAGGTCCAGGAGCTTACTGGAGCTTATCCGGTGCAGGCAGCTTATGGGGTGGGCCGGACCTGACGGACGGCGAGTGGTATCACATCGTTGGCACCTACGATCCCCAGCCCGGCCAGGAGACGGGCAAAATGCAGCTCTACATCAATGGTCATCTGATCGGTGAGACGACTGTGCCAAATAACCTGGCCTTCAGCTCAGCTGCTCCGCTGACCTTGGGCAAATATTACCTTGAAGGTACAGTAGATGAAGTGATCATCTCTCGCCATGCCCTATCCGCGGATGAAGTGCAGGCGCTCTACCAAGCCGGCACCCGAGCGTGGTACCCGGCGACTTTAGCGCTGAACGGCGGCGGAGTCGCACAAACGACCTGGAGCCTGCCGCTGCCGGTGGGATTGGAAGGCATCTACCAGATCGACCTGCGCGGGCGGGATGTGCTGGGCAATAACCGGATCATCGCCAATACCTGGCGCGGTACGATTGACACATGGGCGCCTCGCCTCAGCCTATCTGCCGAAATCGACAGGCGCAGTTTACATAGATCCGTCTTCCACCGAGAGACGCGTGGGTGTTCAATATGTGTGCGCTGCGCAAGACCCGTACTTGGACGAAAGCAGCTTCCTATGCCCCGGCAGCAACCTGCCAATGCCGGAACGCCTCTTTGACCAGGACTCGATCCTGCAAAGCCTCTTCCCCGACTGGCCCCTGAACAGCGGTCTGGTCATCACCTGGACGCAGTGGCAGCCGCCTGGCGTTTTCTCGGCCCTCATCGGGGCGTGCGATGTGTTCGGAAACTGTGCCTCTGAATCCCCTGAATTCAATGTAGATGTCCTGCCCACGCCCGGGCCAGTAGCTGCTGTCGTCGCACCCACCGACGGTGCGATCATCGCTTCAAATGGCACGGTCAACGTGACGGTGGCGGCGAACGCCCCAAGGGCGCTGCAGACGGTCACCCTGGCGCTGGACGGCATCATCGTGGACACGGCGAATTTCAATGCAGGCGACACCACAATTTTCAACCAGCGTGTCGTGAAGTTAACAGCATCTGAGGGTCCCCATACTTTGGTCGCACTTGCCAGTGATTGGGCTGGTAACTCTCAAGGCAGCGGCTTCCCGGTGCAGTTCACGCTCGACACCCATCCTCCTCAAGTGACCATTTCGACTACGCTGATCACCCAGAACGAGGTATACCACAAAGGCAGCCCTATACTGATATTCCAAGGCACCGCTTCAGACGCGGTCTGCCTGGCAGCCGTGCAGCTGCGCGTCGGCGCTGGTCCCTTCATCCAGACTAATTTTGGGGACGGCATTTGGTCAACCGCTTATTATGTGAATGCCCCCGAAGGTCAGACCCTGACCGTGACAGCCCGGGCTACCGACTGCTCCGGGCAGGTCACCGAAACCACCAGGATCATCGGCACCGACCTGTCTGCGCCTGACGCACCCGAAACGGTGATGCTCTCCACGCCAGCCAACCCCAGCGGGCCGAAAGATGCAGTCTTTGAATTCCAGGCGAACAAGGGTGGGCGGGAGGTGGCTGGCTTGGTGTGCCGGCTGGATGATGCGATTTACACGCCGTGTGTAAGCCCGCATACGATTAGCAAGCTGAGCGAAGGACAGCACACATTCTACGTACGGGCGATCGACGTAGAGGGAAACGTCGATGAAACCCCGGCGAATTTCACCTGGAATGTGAAATACACCGTCTGGCTGCCCTTGATCACCAAACCGCTGCCATACTCAAAAATAACAGGGCGGATCACAGTCGGTGGGGTGCCCTTCTCTGGCGTCTCAGTGACGGCATCCGGCGGCTCAACGGCGGTAACTGATTCGGAAGGATATTATTCATTCAGCTTGCTTCCTGGAAGCTACACATTGACACCCTCTAAGCCGGATTACACCTTCTCACCGGCGTCGCGCAATATCACACTCCCCCCGGGTGCTTCCAACCAGGATTTTACGGCTGCACGGGTATTCCAAGAAGCCGTGAGGAATGGCGGCTTTGAAACCACCTCAGACTGGGAGCTGCCAACCACCACCTATTCAGCAGCCTATTCGACCGACTTAGCTCACAGCGGCAAGCGTTCCATGCGCACTGGCATTGTCATTGCAGCCGACAACCGCAACAGTTATTCATCTATCAGGCAGGTGGTGACGATCCCCTCTGATGCCGATCAAGCCAGGCTGAGGCTTTGGACCTATCCGCTCAGCGGCGAATCAACCATGCAACCGCTGCCGACCTTGCCCGAGTTTGGTGGAGCCAACCTATTTGGCCTGGCACCCCTGGCAAATGATGCACAATATATATTGATCCTGGACCAGAACGACCAGGTGATCAAGACGTTATTGTGGCAGCGCAGCAACAGCAAGAACTGGACGCTCAAGGAGTTCGACCTGCTGACTTATGCCGGGCGCACAATTAAGATTCAGATTGGCACCTTCAACGACGGCTACGGCGGGATTACTGCCATGTACGTGGATGATGTTTCTCTGGAGATTTACAAGTAGTAAGCCTGGCATCAATTAACTGGTGTACCGTCAGCCTCCAAGATAAGCCAGCCTTCCAGTATAATCAGCAAAGAGAATCCGACTGGCTGCGGCTGAAAAAAAACTCTGCCTCCAAATTGGAGGCGGAGTTTTTTTCACACAAAATGCTCACAGCCGAATCAATGTCTCGGAGGAAGTGGTTGGAACAGGCAAAGCCGAAAGAGGGGATCCTGTGCCTGGAGACCACCGGCTCCAGATGACAATGGTTGTGCCGTCCTGACCGAAGGGAAGGGTTTATGTGGCGCAGGCGGACCACTCTCCCGGCTGAGGTTTACGCTGCAGCAGGTCGTCCGGCAAGGCCTGAGCCAGGCGCTGCCAGCGTTCGGGGGTGGTGGATAAGACCGAGCGGACATCTGAAAAGAAATTTTCCATGAGCAACTCCTTGACTAGAATGATAGGCAAAAGAGACTGTCATTCACGCGAATTCCACCAAATGGTATTTTCCAAATACAAGTCATCAGGAATAAACTCATCCAAACTGGTGATTTCCTCGTGGTTAGATCATAAAGGTAGCCACGCGAACCGCCAATATCCAATAAATTTTTTCCGTCCGGCGACCACACATATTGCATATTATTAACATTGAAATCGGCCTTGGTGAGTTTATCGATCAAAACGCCTTCTGGGGATAGAATGAGATCATCACTTGAGCAGAGAGGGAACAATATACAGCATTGGCTAAAAGCTTTTTCCCATCCGATGACCAGTGAAGGCCACCCATGAAAGATACTTGCCCTGGAATGGGGTCTGGTGTATCGAAATGATGAGAACCCTGGGAAGTTACAATTTCAATCCCGCTTCTATCAGGAGACGGATAGGCAAATGATGTATCAACCGGTGAAAAGGCTGCCAGCCCATGGTCGCTGATTTGGCGAAGGTTCGCCCCGGTAAATTCGATGCACGAGCTGCCTTGGATAAGCGTATTGGTGGCTTTGTTTTGAAACCTGGTTTTCCCTGACGCAAAGCAGATCCCGGTTTCAATGGAAGAAGGCAGTAATCTTACCGGCCGCGTTTGGGTCCGGGTAACCTGGGTCAAACTGCTGCCGTCAGAATTAACCGTGAAGATGTGCTTACTACCGTCTGCCCACCCGATGAAGATTATCAGGGAAAGGGCGGATTTTTTAATTGGCTCACGGTGCTTACTCTGAGTACATGGCTTCGGTAAGCATCTCGGCAGGGTGTCACGAATATTTATCTAACCCTAAGGTCTCATAACCAAGGGGAGAAAATTTTTCCAACTACCCGGGACCAGGCGTATTTCATCCACATAAAAAGTGTAAGGCTGGTCGCTGTTGTTCCCGATCGACACTCTTTTCAGCATCCGATGGCTAGCGTTCAGGTCTTTCAAAGGAATGCGCACCCGCGTCCACACCCCTGGCAGGATGGGCTGCCCCTGCGTATACCGGCAGTCTTCCACCGGGCGGCTGCGCAGCTCTTGGTCAGATTCATCATTGGCAAAGACCAAAACTGAGGAGGCATCTGAGCTCTTATAGACAAACAATTCCAGCCAATAATATGGGGAGGTAACAAAGTTATTGTAGTGTAAGGCCAGCGCTCCCCAGGCCTGCGCGTCGGCTGAGATGGCATACGTCCCGCTGGCTACCTGCACAGTAGAAGCAAAATTGTAAGTGCCACCCCACGACCAGCTATCCCAGCCCGTCCCCAGAGCATCCGAATAGACCACCGAAGCCCGGTTGTAATCGAGACCTGGGATTGCCTCAGTCACAGGTTTCGGAGGCGCTCCATACCATTCTCGCAAGATAAACTCTGCCGGCTTATCGTGCGGAGAATATCCCATATCACACGGCCCACCCTGGAAGGGATCAGGGTCCCACGACCACCAGAATATCCCTCCAAACCAGGCTTGCGTGAAGATACTCTCAAAAACCACCTGGTAAAGGTCGGCCTGCTCTTGCAGATCAAGCGTGCCACCTACCTGGTAATCCCAGGGGTGCCGGTTAGCGCCATCCTGGCTGCGGTAGCCGATCTCTGTAAACAAGACTTGCTTTCCCCACTGCTCTGAGAGCGTTTTCAGGCTGGCTGCCAACGGCGCCCAGGCTGCCCGCAGCTCAGCCAAGGTTGGATTGTCCTTAGCTGTCAATGGATAATATGCGTCTATACCGATGAAATCCACCTGATCCCACCAGCTTAGCGCGCCTTCAGAGCCATGGTTGGCAGCATAGGTGATAGGGCCGGTGTAAATTTGGCGTACCGCCGCACCTACCGACCGCCAATCCGCGGCGCGAAATTCCGTGGAAACGAGCTCCGTCCCAATGCAAAATTGGTCTGCAGCGTAGGTGTGCGCCAACTGCGCATAATAGGTGATGAAAGCCTTGTAATTATTAAACCAGGTGGTACCAATCCGATTCCGAGAATCCCATCCCAATATCACCACGCCAGTGAGTGGGGTCGTTGGCCAGGTCGAGGTGAGGCTTCAACATCACTTTCATCCCCAGGCTGTGAGCCTGATTGATTACGTGCAGCAGGTCGGCGTCGGCCGGAGTACCCGGAGCAGCATAGATGGTCGTCGAGGCAATCGTATCCTGGTAACGCGTCACGATCAGGCTGATCCAGTTTGCTCCATTTTCCTTCAATTCCGCCAATGCCTGGTCGGCATCCGCAGAAGAATAAAGCCCAGGCCACCAGGCAGCAAAGGACATCCCCTTCTGTTTATCTTCTGCCAGGGCGGCCTGCGATTGGTTGACACCTACACGCCATAAACCCGAGACAGACACTGCTAACAGGACAAGGAACCATTTTCTTAGACGAGGTCATTTTCAGCATAGGAACCTGCCTCTTATCAATCAATGAGAGCACTAATCTAAATTCAGTATAGCAATACTCAACATCCAGGTCAAGAAGGACACAGGATTTGAAAAGCGTACACGGAAAAGGCGGATATATAAATAAGCTCACAGATTTCACGGATCACACGGATCGAAAAAGCGTACACGGAAATTTCGGAAAGCGCCGATGAAGATCATCGGGGAAAAGGCGGATTTTGAATTGGCTCACGGATACTTGCGATGAAACCATCGCTTCGGGTCACACGGATGGCGTAGATGGACTCACGCCAAGGCGCCATGAATGCAGAGAAAAGCACTCTCACCACACTCTCATAGCAGGATGGTGCTACCGCAGTATAATATAGATATTATTGGTCTAAATAATCCAATATACCTTTGCTGAACAGGTTCTTATTCAGCACCAAGAGACAATAGGAGAAATTCGCATGGCAAGCATCTTAATTACACATAAGGTAAAAGATTTCGCAGAATGGAAAAAAGTATTTGAATCTCACGCTGGTTTACGCACTTCCAGCGGCGAGCTTTCAGTCGAGATTTTCCGCGACGCAAGCGACCCGAACAGATTGACCGTGATTAACAAATGGAAAAGCCTTGAAAGCGCTCAAAAATTCGCCCAATCTCCCGAGCTGAAAGCAGCGATGGAGAAAGCAGGGGTTGAGGGACATCCCGAAGTCTATTTCCTGAACGAAGCTTAAGCAAAAACTGATCTAACCTTGATTTTATCCGGCCCCTCCAGACTTTAGGAGGGGCTGTTGATTTTAAAAGATGAGCCTTTGCACGATCACCCACAGCAGAGCGATGACCAAACCGCCAACCACACAGAAGATCAAGCCCTTTAGAAACCCGATGAAGTGGAAGCGGTAGTCGCGGTAGCCTGGCATCCCCTCGGTGCCTGGAAGGACCATCAGCTTGGGTTGGACCGTGCAGAAGAGGAGCCAATCGAGGAGGATCAGATCGAAGGTGTTGAACACCAGCAGGGTGACACTCGAGAAGGCGAAAGCGAGGATGAATGAGACCTCGCCGACCTCGTTATGCAAGGCGAAAAGACCCAGGGTGGGGATGAGCAGGGCAGCCATGAAGACTAAAACCGCAACGTAGGGGCGCAGGCGCGCTGCCCGCAAGGACATGGGGCCATACCGCTGCTGAATGTCGGGAGGGTATTTGCTGACCCACATATCGGGGGCAATCAGCCCGCTGACGACCGTGATCGTCGTCAGGACGAGGGACAATCCAATACCGTAGATGAGTGCATCGTAGAAAAGAGAATGCCAGTCGATCATAATGATCGCTATATTATAGCCCTGGTCGCCTAAATTTAATCTTTGATAAGCCCAACCGGTAAAGTCCTTCCAGATCGCCTACCTGATCCTTCTTTGATGATTTACTGAGGTGCCGGCTGTACGCTCTTACGCAAAAACATTTACGTACACCACGGAGTATATACAGATTTTTACTTACTTTTAACGCAGCCGATCCATGGGCAGTGCCACGTCATGATCACCTCTCCGGAAGGGAGTGTGTTCCGCTCTGCATAGAGGGAGATGCGAGGATCATCTGGATCAGGCCGCGATCCACTAAACCACCCAAAATTACATTCATACTTCACCCACATGTAAATATCCGCGAAGATCATCTTTCCCCACATATCGGCTGCCAGGCGCACCTCGAAACCGTTCCTATGCAGCGCTTCATGGTAATTTTTCAACACAGATACCCCTTCCGTAAACTCAGGTGGATCACCGAATATTTCATCGGCCTCCCTGGTATGCAGCTCACCAATCTCTTCGCAGAACAGCAGCCCATCAGGACGGAGCAGGTGGTAGGCTGCCTGGATGCTCTCATCTGTGTCATAAAGAGCGCCGCGAATCGATATCAGCATATCAAAGGATTCGTGCTGCAAACGTCCCGCCTCCGCCGGAAAATCCAGCAGGAGAAAATCTATGTTCTGGATGCCCTGCTCGCGTTTGGCGTCTTCAGCCCGCTGGATTTGCCTGGGGTCATTATCGATGCCGAGGCCATACTGGAAGCTTGAGCTGATCTCCAACAAAATGTGGCCTCTCCCGCAGCCGAGATCGAGGATCCGGTCTGTCCGGGCGAGATACCGGGCGATGAAATCACTGGCAGAACCTTCGGTGGGAGAACCGAGCTGCCAGCGCGCATCGTTGTGGTAGGGAATATCCTGAATGCCAAGCAGGGTACAGTCAGATTCAATCACTGCCTGGATGCGATCCCGATCCAGTTTCATCGAAAAACTCCTTTGCGGTTTGAGTTCGCAGCCACCTGTGTGACACTGGTTAAGTCCAGGCTAGTATCTTCGGATAAGCTCGATCAGGTCCAGGCACTGCTGCTTCCCGATAACGAGCGACTGCTGGTCATCCTGCATCTCGTAGCTCCAACACAGGCTCAAAAGATGAAGGATAAACAGCGTCTTGGCGATGCGCTGCCAGGGATGCCCTAACCCCCGCGCAACGACGGCGATGGCGTTTGCGGTTTCATCCGCTTGGATCGCCTTCCCCTCAGGGATGACATGGTTTTGCAAAAAGCGACCCGCTTCAAGAAAACCAGCCCCGACCACTCCCTGAGGATCAATGACGACCCAGTCTCGTTCACCTTTGCGCAGGATGTTATCATGATGAAGATCGCCGTGTAAAAGGACCAGCGGCTCACGCTCAGGCTCGATGTCTGCGTAGTATTTATGTGCCGTTGCCAGCAGGTTTTTCATTGTATTGATCTGGATGGAACTCAGCGTACATTGTTTTGGTTACATTCTCAGCCACATGGAATAGTGCGGTAAGCTGCAGTCATTTTCGATGGGAATGGGAAGTTGGGCGAGCATCTCCACACCAATGTGAAGCTGCTCAGCTTTGTCTTCAAGCGCTCTGAGGCAAGAGCCAGGGCGTATTCTTTCGAGAAGCATGGCCGGAATGGACAGGTCGACGGCATGAAGCCGGCAAGCGTGCCTGCCATTGTAGCGCTGCAGGGCGGTGATTTCTGTGTATCGTTCGGTATGCGGTCCCTGGATCTTCAGGACGACCTCCCCATATTGGCTGCTGTGCGCGTAACACACCAGGTTGATGGATAGATCAGCAATGGGTCGACAATCGCTAAGCTGCCACATGTCTATGCACCGGGCGAGGTGTGAGGGCAGCTCCCGCACCCACGGCGGGCCCAGGTCGTTGAAGATACGACTAGCTTTCTGCAGGAAGTACTCGGGGATATCCATGAAGAGGGATAAATTCACACTTTTTTAAGATGGACCGTTTTCGATAAGCATTCACACTATTGGAATAATCCTTTTATATTCTCATGCCAATCTTTCGCAAAAAGAATAACATAGATATTGAATTACTGCATGTTGATGGAATCCACAATTTGATTTAGCTCTTCTCCAATAGAAATTATCTAGTGCAGTCGGATCAGATCGATTCCTTCAACTTTTTTACGAGCTATTGGAAAGACTCGAAATTGAGGAACATTACGACTTAGCCGCAACCAACTCATGCAATTCAACATTGTGTCGAACAGCAACCTGTGTACCTTCCCAACCGTTTTATACTCCCAATTATTGTTGAGAGATCGACCAATGAATCTATTGAGCAGAGTATCACGTAGTTCCGTATCGAAATTTACGAATTGGGATAGCTCTTTTGTTTCTTGAGCATATATTCTTTTCGTCTAGTGAGACTTTTATTTCCGTTGGAGGGTAATCAACCGGAATTCTTGTGGTGACTGTGTTCGTTCCTGTATTAATGACAGCCACCGTCATCGAAAGGTAATCAGAAACAAAGAGCTTCGTTCCATCAGCAGACAGGGCTAATCCCCGAGCCTCGCGGATACTTTATTTAGCGAACGGATCCTGCCTTCAATTTCCCTTTTGCATATTTACTACAATGATCTCATTGCGCCACCCAGGCGGTAGGAAATTTCGTGGAGTTAAGAACAATTTGAAAGCTTCTGGTAGCCAAAGTCGGATTGTCAGAGTATACGCTACGACAGATCAATCGATGCATGATCTCAAGCGTCTTGCTTTCGAGAATGACCAGTTCCTGATCACAGAATACATAAATTTTCGTTGGATCGATCGAAACCTTCAACCGCGTTTTTGAGGATCCAACGAATTGAGCACGCTGCGACTTACGATATCGATGGCAAGCAAGATTGTATCGATCACGTAATTATCTGCGCCTTCCTGAACTCAAACACTGTTTTGCCGACTGGAGTGATGATAATCGTAGTTGGCTTGATCTCTACCCGGCGAAGAATAATCGGTTTGAGGTAGATATCATTGATCGTATCGATGATAATTACTTCCGCGTGATTTGTCCCGTTCGAATTACATACTGGAACGTATGCTTTTGTCTCTTGGGCTCCATGGTGATGGTTAGTGGTTCAATGCTAACCGCAACTTGAACGGACAGCACGTCTTTTTCAACATCGATGACAGCAATTCTCTCATCGAATTGAAACCCTATACCGCTGCCTGGGAGAGTGATATAAGCTTTTTTGCCGTCAGGAGTGATCCCAATTGCCTAGCGCCCTCGCCTTATCGAGCGCGGTGATCATTTGCGCGGTATCCAGGCTATGGCTGTAGAGTTATTGCTCATTTGGTTCGATACATAAGCCTTCTTGCCGTCTGGGGTGACCGTTATATACCTTGGTACATCGCCCACGGGTAATGAAGCAACCACGCTAAGCGTCTCTGAGTCTACGATGGAAAAGAGATTTGGAGCATGACACCAAGGAGGTGGTGGCGCACCAGAGAAGTTACAGCCTTGGGTGACGTAGAGCTGCTTCCCACCAGGGGAAATCGTTATAAAGTTTGACATTTGTTTCATGCAGACACTCCTTTACTTTCTACCTACTCATCACACGGGATGATTGGTTACGACATCATACGTAACGAAATAAAGCCATTTTCTATCGGGGCTTGGAACTGTCGCCTCTAAAGGGGAAATCGATTAAGAGCATCTGGAATTAGAAATTCTATTTCTTTTCTTTCGCATCTATCACAACGATATAAACAAAATCGCCGAAATTACTGACAGTCGTCTTCGAACTGACATGCCAATGCACGGGATAGAAAAGCACGTGTGCCATCATTCGAAAAGGAGATATACGTGTGATTTGGTCTCCTGTCGGAAAGCTGTATCATCGCGGTAATCGGGAAATCCGGGGAATTCGATGTCAACAACTAGAATCATATCGGATGGGTCATAAGAATAAGCATAAAGTTCCTTCCCTCCAGGTCGTACTGCTGAGACATGAACGTTGTCCATAGGATAATAAGTAGAAGGTAACGGATATTCCGTTGGAGTAGGAATTGGCAGCGTTGGCGTTACTGAAGGTAGCACCGCTGTTGGATTTGGTATAGTCGGTGATACTGTTGGTGCCACCTGGGTTGGTTTTGGCCTCGCCGACGTGGGTGTAGGTGGCAAAAGTGTTGAGGAAGGACCACATGAAACAACAATTCCTACAGAAATCAATGCCAAGGCGAAAACGTTAAATTGATACATTAAACTTTCTCATGAATATTCTCCGTATTCATAAACTCTTTTCACTTATTTTCAAAATAGGTGATACTCAAGCCCAATTGAGTGGAATCCGCCACGCATTCCGCGACCTCCGTAGGTTATTTAAGATGATAATAATTAGATTGGCAGTGGTAGGATTTCAAGTTCAGGTAACCGTAAAGTAATTGTTGAATTTAGGGCCTAGAAATTGGTCAGCTATAACGCAATAGATAAACCCCTATTACCAGGCTGGCAAAACTTTGATACAAGTATAGAGCATCTTAGCTCTAAGTACAACGTTGAAATTTTCTGATTTCCCCCGAAAAACACCTCCGTCCAGTAATAATCCGGTAAAAAAAATAATTGTTGCGAAACCTATACTTGACTAATTTTTATCGTATTTGGTATAATTATATTTAGGTATAACTAAATTATTATTTTAGCTTATTACAATCGAACAAGGCAATGGTGGAGGATCTGATGAGTATAAGAATATCCCGGCGAAATTTTATCAAGACCGGAGCGCTGGCCCTGGCAGGCGCGGGCGGATTGGCGGTTATGTCGCAAATGGTGAATGATGTAAAAGCAGCTCCCCTCACCCAGGTAGAAATGCACATGGGTCACGGTGGCACTGATGCCATGCCCATGATGGTGGGTGAAGTGGACCACAACCAGAATGGTTTCCATCCATCCGAAATCCTGACCGATTTCGATTACGGCAAGGTCTCAAGCCTCGAGAATGGGCAAACCTTGCGAGAATTCGAGATTGTGGCTGTTGAAAAGGAGATTGAGATCGCCCCGGGGATCCAATTTCCAGCCTGGACCTATAACGGACGCATCCCCGGCCCAACCATCCGCGGCACAGAAGGCGATCACATTCGCATTACACTGCGCAACAACTCTACCCACCCGCATTCCATCCATTTCCACGGCATTCATACTGCGCTGATGGATGGCGTGCCGGGCACCCCCGGAATGGTCCAGCCGGGGGAAAGCTTTACCTATGAATTCGACGCAGAACCCTTTGGCTTGCAGCTATACCACTGCCATACTGCTCCGCTGGCACGCCATATCGCCAAAGGTCTCTATGGTGCGTTCATCATCGATCCAAAAGGCGGAAGACCGCCGGTGGAGCACGAGTTTGTGATGGTGATGAGCGGTTTCGACGTTGATTTTGACGACAAGAACGACTTCTATGCGGTCAACGCCATACCGTTCCACTATCAGCTCCATCCGATCTCAATTAAAACCGGCGAAAAAGTACGCATTTACCTGGTGAACATCCTGGAATATGATCTGATCAACAGCTTCCATTTACACGCGAACTTCTTTAATTACTTCCCAACCGGAACCAGCCTGACACCCAGCGAATATACTGACAATATCATGCAGACACAGGGGCAGCGCGGCATCCTGGAATTCTCTTACAAATACCCGGGACTGTATATGTTCCACGCCCATAATACCGAGTTCGCTGAGCTGGGCTGGACGGGTAATTTTGAAGTCAGCGCATGACGAGGTGAAATATGGCTGAAAGTACCCTTACATCTGTGAAGAATAAACGCCCCAACCTGGCCACCATCATTTTGGTGATTGTGCCATTAGTCGTGCTGGCGGGCCTCATCCTGCTCTTCTTGAAAACCGGCGGTGGTTTGAATTTGACTTCACCTGCCCCGGTGGAAGCGCTGGCGATAGAGCGGACTATTTTGCGCCCTGGCAAGATCGAGATTGCCGTTCGCAATGCCAGCCGGGAAGACCTTACCATTTCGCAGGTGATCATCAACAACGCCGTTTGGCCTTACACCACCTTGCGCGGCACGACGATCCCCCGTCTAGGCACAGCCACAATCTTCCTCGATTACCCCTGGTCCTTTGGTGAAGCGTATGCCATCCGGCTGTTCACGACCAACGCGATTGCCTTCGATGTCCAGATCCCGGTGGCTTTTGAGACGCCGGAACCGGACACAAATACTTTCCTGAGTTTCACCCTGATCGGTTTGTATGTTGGCGTGATTCCAGTTTACCTGGGCTTGTTCTGGTTCCCGGCACTGCGCAAGCTTGGACGCAAGTCGATGACCTTTTTACTGGCCATCACGGCCGGTCTGCTGGTCTTTTTAGGACTGGATACCCTGGCAGAAGCCCTGGACCAGGCCAGCCTGGTGCCGGGCCCATTCCAGGGAATAGGGCTGGTGGGGATCGGAGCGGTGGGGACATTCTTCCTGCTGGATGCCATCTCCAAACGCCAGATGAGCATCAGTCGAAACGAGGCGTCCCAGCGGCTGGCTCTGGCGACCATGATTGCCGTAGGTATTGGGCTGCACAACCTGGGGGAAGGCCTGGCGATCGGAGCAGCTTACAGCATCGGTGAGATCGCCCTGGGGGGGTTCCTGGTAGTCGGTTTCATCATCCAGAACATAACCGAAGGGTTGGGGATCATCGCGCCAGTCCTGCGGGACCGGCCTTCCTGGAAACAACTGGCTTTATTGGGTCTGATCGGCGGAGCTCCGGCAATCCTTGGATCCTGGATCGGTGCTTTTACCCCTTCGCCGGTCCTGGCCGTCTTATTCCTGGCTATCGGAACTGGGGCCGTGTTCGAAGTGGTGTACGAGATCGCAAAGCTAATTCAGAAAGACACGAGGAGCCAGCCCATGCCAATGACCGTTTTCTCCGGCATCCTGTCCGGTATGCTGCTGCTGTGGGTCACCGGGATGCTGGTAAAATAATTAACCTTTGTTCTGAAAGGAAAGATGGCCTGTTCTGCAATAGCAAGTTGGAGCAAACCTACAAGGATGACCCATGAACGTTCATTTATCTGCTTCGGTTGAAGATTACCTCAAAGTGATTTATCAACTGACTCTTGAGCAAACGAATGCCTCAACCAATGAAATCGCCCAAAAATTGGGAGTGGCACCCGCCTCGGTTACTGGCATGATGCAGAAGCTGGCAGCCAGCCAGCCGCCGCTGGTGATCTACAGAAAACACCAGGGAGCAGCCTTGACCCCCGAAGGCGAGCAGGCCGCCTTGGAGATCATCCGCCACCACCGCTTGCTGGAGACTTACCTAGTGACAGCCTTGGGCTATTCGTGGGACCATGTCCATGAAGAGGCCAACCGGCTCGAGCATGTGATCAGTGAGGAGTTTGAGATGCGCATCGCAGCAGCCATGGGCAACCCACAACGCGACCCGCATGGCGAACCCATTCCAAGCGCCGAGCTGGTGATGCCCACTGATAATTCCCGCCCGCTTTCAACGCTAAAGCTCCACGAGAAAGGCGTGATCACCCAAGTACGGGTAAATGACCCGGCCTTGCTGCAATATCTTGAAAGCATCGGCATCATCCCAGGCGCACAGGTGGAAGCACTGGAATACTCGCCTTTCGACCAGAGCTTGGAGCTGCAAGCCGCCGGGTTCCAGCCAAAGACACTGGGGATTGCCATAACGAGCCAGGTTTTTATCGAAATGCAATGACCTGGCACCCATTAGATGAAGCGTGTCGATCATCTGCTGCCAATTGATTAACATCCGTTTCCCAACAAATCCCCCAGTAAAGGGGATTTAAGAAAAAAAATAGCAGGGGCGCCGTGATCTGGCGTCCCTGCTATTTTAGATTCATCCTGGATTTACGGATTGGTTTGGCTGTAATAAGTGCAATCGGGGTTGGTGGACTGCCACTGGCCGACGCCGCGCATACCGCGTGCAGTGCCCATCTGCCCAGCGCCGCGTTGCTTCATCCATTCAGCCTGCTCTTGGGGCAGCGTGCCATCAGCAGCCGCCTGGTCAATTGCCAGGGAACGGGCTTCGACCATCAGGGTTTGGAATTGGTCAACGGTCAAGCCGGTGGATAAGGCGATCTCAGACATGGTTTCACCTTGGCTGAGGCGTGCTTCCAGATCTGCAACCGGGATGTTCAGTTTCTCGGCATAAGCGGCGATCAGGTAATCGTGCAAGATATCCTCGCCAGCGACCACATTACCAGCACCCATGCCGCCACCACGCCCACCGCGCCCGCCCATATACCCAGAGCTAAGTCCAGTTCCGGTTCCTGGGGCAGAAGATTGTGCGTAAGCAACGCCGACAAAGCCCAGAGTGAATACAACAACTGCGAAAGCCATCAATGTAACAGTAAACTTTTTCATTTATAAACTCCTGTTTATTTTAGATTTTGTAAGATGTTTCTTACTATGGATATGATAGCAAGCAGGTTTGAATATCCTGTGAAGGGGGTGTGAATATCCTGTGAATGTTTAGAACTATCAGGTTGCATCTCTAAAAGTTTTAACCAGATCAGACATTAAGAGAGCGCCTTTTTGTGCAATTATTTTCACACTTTTCCCCAGGTAGGCAGTTTGGCTTAATCTGGAAAGAGAGTTTGTTCTTCAACTAGATTTGATAACGCCAGAGTTGAGAAGCTTCTTGTGCTACCTCAAGGTGATCGGGGATTCAATCAGCTGATTTGGCTTTAATCTATAGGGATAATTCCGTCTTAAGGGGCAGCACACTGAGTAACTACAGCGTCTGTCCCCCCATTTTCCCCTACAAAGCCCTGGCAGCCAGGCTGGATATGGCGAAAATGGGGGGACGAAAACTGCCAGAACTTAACGATGCGCCATGTAGCAGCAGCGCGGCGGCAGATGGGCAGCGCGCCACGCTCCGCTAACAAGCGGCGAAAACTCCTGAATTGTTCTCCATTCCATACCTCCATTGCAGGCGTTTGGGCAACATTCCCAACCACCCACCCTCGGCAGGGTTTCACATCGCCATTCGGCCAGACTTTCAGGCGCGTCCAGGCACAACGGGTGGAAGCGTATTTAACAAAGCGCTCCGGCTGGCGGTACCAGGTGGCAATTTCATCCCGGCTCAGATCAGGGGTTTGGGTTACGACCAGGGAAGAGAAACGGGTACGCTGATGGATCTCCGCTAAAGCTTCGGCTACCTGCGAGGGATCGATCTGCTCAGGGTGAATATCCCAAGCGATTTCATCGGCGTCAAAAATGGAGAACAAGAACTTCTGAAGTCTCCACCATGGCATGCGTTTGCATCCAAAGGTGGTTAAAGTTGATACCATCGACGCCCCAGACCTGCACCTGCTCGAACATGGGTACCAGATGTTCCTGGCTCAGATCAGAGATCACCGTACTCACAAAGGTGATCGGGTGGTGTTTTTGGGCCAGGACGGCTTTTAGACCGGCTTCCAGGCGCTCGAAGGAGTTTTTCCCACGCACGCGATCGTGTACCTCTTGGGGGCCATCCACCGAGACCACCAGCAGATCCAAGCCAGAACCGCAGAGCTCTAAGGCGCGTTTTTCCAAGAGCCACCCATTGGTGGTCAGCGTGCAAAAGTGGTCAGCTCTTTTGGCATACGCAATCAAGGAGGCAATCTCTGGATGGAGGAGCGGCTCACCCCCGGTGATCGTGACGATCGGTTTTCCGGGTATTTCGTCGATCAGCTTGCGAAAAAGGTGAGAAGGAAGGTTGCCATTCTGTCTAAGCTGGTAGCCGGGTGCATCGCTATACGCATAATGGCACATTTTACAGCGCAAGTTGCACGCATCGGTGATCACGAAGGTGATCTGCTCGGGGGGTGCGCTCCAACCCTGGCTGCGCTGCCGGGTATAAAGGTGTGTAAGGCGGTGGGAAATATTTTGCGTGGCGACTGACAGCACCGCGGGACGCTGGTTCAAGATATGGTAGATTCCGATGAGGTGGTTGGTATTCATGGTGCTGGCTCCATTAAAAAATCAGTTGCCTTCATCTTAGATAAAGGCAACTGCCAAAGCCAGAACTCTTACTGCCAGATGCTGCCAGGATTTGATCGAATGGACAAACAGTTTGTCCTACATTTTCCAGATCCTTTTGCGTAAACCACAGACAGCAATCAGCTTTTTAAGATAGATCATTCGCCATTAGAAAACCGCTCCGGTCTCCAGCATGGCACGCGCCACGCCGCGCACAGCCTGCCGCCGCATGCGGAAATAGGTCCGTTCGGAAATATATAACTTCGACATAATGTCGCGCGTGAGGGCGTTCTCGACATAGGCATCGTGCAGGATGGTGTAAGCGTACCATTCGCGCGGCAGCGGTTCTTTAGGCGGAGGCCCCGGCGGGCGCAGCTCTTCGATGATTTCGACGAGCCTGCGCTGTACCTGCTTGCCGCGCTCGATATGATCGGGAGCCTGGATGCCGAAACGCTCTACTAGCGGAGAGCTGCCCAGCTCAGAATAGTCATACAGGCAGCGCAGGCTTTCCTCTACGCACTTGACCAGCTCGAGGTCGGGCTTATAGGCCAGCTTGGTGAGAAGGTCATCTGTGTCCAGTTCGTCCAGCGACTTTAACAGCGCTTGCCCGGGTTCAGCAGAGTGCCCAGACTGCGCTCCCTTCTCAGCGGACTGGCTTTCTCGATACACACTGAGCATAAAGCCAATCTCTTCAGCGATGTCTTCCAGCCAGTAATAATCCTCTTCGCTGTAGGGGCTTTGGTCCAGGCGGCTGCCCACGCCAACGATCACGATGATTTCTGGACCCAGGTAGGCAGGCACCAACCAGAGATTGAAACCCAGGAAGGTTTTTTCGAGACCGGAGCTGCTTTCGGGAGGGATCTGTTCCACAGGGAACTGCCACCCCAGCGGCAGGCAGTGCGAAGAGGCGACTACCTGGTAAGTCTCTCCCTGGCGCATGGCGACCATCCCGCTCGAGGTGCGCAGGTTGTGGCATAAGATCGCCAGCCCGCGATCCAAAAAGCGCGGCAGGGCATCCGGCGCAGACGGCTCGCGCGCCATTTGACGCAGCTCATGGCGCATGCGCCCCTCCTGGGTGCGGAACATGCGCTCGATGAACTGGCGCACGAAGTCATAGGCGGAATGTGTAAAGATGGCCAAAACCGCCAGGAGCAGGGTGTTCAATGCCGAAAGCCCAACTTGCCGGGCAAAGAGGACATACAACCCCACGCTGAGCATCACACTCAGCAGGGTGATGGGCAGGTCATAGGCGTAGCTGCGCCGCGTGATAAAGGTCTCGGCGCGTGCCACCGAGTAGAGCAATAACGCCAGCGCCGCCAGCATGATCAGGTTGGAGATGAAGCGCGGCAGGGGGATATTCGAGACCATCCCCACCATGGTGTAAACAATCGTGCTGACGCCCAGCAGCAGGGCGGCAAACAAGGCCAGGTTGACGGAGCGCCGCACATTTTTTCCGATCTGCAGGAGGTTGTAAAGAATTGCAAGGAAAACCACGCCAATGGTGTAGTACACGGGCCAGGGGTGTTCCAGGTTGGCAGAACAGGTATAGCGTGGGTCACAGCTCCCCGTCAAAGGAACGGTGTAGAGCAGCACGATGGCTGCCACGCCCAGCAGGATGACTCCGGTTTCTTTCCAATACAGCTTCTTGCGCAGTGGTAGAGGCAAGAGGTAATGGGTTAGGCTGTGGGTAGCCACCACGGCAAGCAGCGTCGCCAGGGAATGCTGCGGATAAGGATATAAATTGAAGCTCACGATATCGGTGAAGGAGCTGTTGTAATAAAACGCCAAGGCAAGCAGGGCAGCCACAGCGCGAAAGGTGAGCGGATCATTGGGGCTGCGCGCCATCAGGTAGATGGCGAACCACAAGGAGATTGCCATGCACAAGAAATTGGAGATCAATGTCAGATTGGTAAACCAATCGCCAGCCATGCTCACCCCACCAAGTTCTATTTTAGCTCACGGATGAACGCTGATAAACACGGGTTCTAAATAGTACTCCCCCTGGAAGAGCTTGTGAATATTATATAGCAGGGAGGAATCGGAGTCAAATGGAATAAGCTCACGGATTGCACAGATAAATGAGTACACGGAAAGAGCGGAAAGAGGGCAGCCACATTTGTCGTTTCATCTTTACATAACTCATCCCTGCCTGACCGGCAGCACCCCACTACCGGTCGGCGCACCGAAACACGCTTTAGCAGCGGTATACGCACCATCTTCGGAGAAGAACGATGGAAGGAATCAATTGCATTATTCTGTTTATAGGAGGTTTTTTTGATTATTTACAGCCCATAATATCCTGGAAACCTATGTTTCCAGTCTCACTCGACCGTAAGCAATCTGCGAATGACGCATGCCCCCAGGTGTATCAGGTCTTTACCTCAGCGCATCCACGGCGGCTCTTTCAATGACCAGTCCTTTTTTGTAGCGTTCCATAAAGGCCGTAAAGCTCTCGACATCCTTGGGGTCGGGGGCGATGGTCGTGCCATTTTCGCCTGCAAAGACCTGGTTGGAAAGGTAGGCTTCCAAGGGCTCGTTCTCAGCCTTATGGATCAGATAGGCTGCCAGCAGGGCAATGCCCCATGCGCCGCCCTCGCCGGCGGTCTCCATCACAGAAACGGGGACATTCATCGCCGCCGCCATGATCTTTTGACCCACATCCTTGGTTTTGAAAAAGCCACCGTGACCGAGGACCTGGTCGATCTTGACTTGCTCCTGTTCAAAGAGGATGTCCAAGCCAATCTTCAACGCGCCGAGCGCCGAGAACAGGTGCACGCGCATGAAATTCGCAAGCGTGAAACGGCTTTCGGGTGTCCGGACGAACAAAGGACGCCCCTCTTCAAAGTGTGTGATATGCTCACCCGAAAAATAATTGTAGGCAAGCAGGTCGCCGCAATCCGCATCGCCCTCGAGGGCTTTTTGATAAAGCATTTCGAACAGACTGGATTGATCGATCTCCACGCCGAGCATAGTGGTGAACTCTCGGAACAGATCGATCCAGGCATTAAGGTCGGAGGTGCAGTTGTTGCAGTGAACCATGGCAACGGGCTTACCGGTGGGGGTCGTTACCATGTCAATCTCGGGATATACTTTCGACAGCGCCTTTTCCAAAACGATCATGGCAAAGACGGAGGTGCCTGCGGATACATTGCCCGTGCGCTCTGCAACGCTGTTGGTTGCCACCATGCCCGTGCCGGCGTCGCCTTCGGGCGGGCAGAGCGGGAAACCGGCTTGGAGCAGTCCCGTGGGATCGAGCAGCCGGGCGCCTTCTTTGGTAAGAACGCCGGCAGCCTCTCCAGCCGAAAGTACTTTGGGCAGGATGTCTTGGAGCTTCCAGGGGAAGTTTTCCACTGCGATCCGTGCGTTGAACAGCGCAAGCATGCCTGCATCAAAATCGTAGGTCTGGCTGTCAATGGGGAACATGCCCGAGGCTTCGCCAACGCCCAACACCTTTTGCCCCGTCAGCTTCCAATGGACATAGCCTGCCAGCGTGGTCAGATAAGTGATATCCTTGACATGGGGTTCCCTATTCAAGATCGCCTGGTAGAGATGGGCGATACTCCAACGCTGGGGGATGTTGAACTGGAACAGCTCCGTGAGCTGCCTGGAGGCTTGTTCGGTCATGGTGTTCCGCCATGTACGAAACGGAACGAGCAGGTTTTCGTTCTTGTCAAAGGCCATATAGCCGTGCATCATGGCACTGAAGCCGATGGCACCTATAGATTGGAGCGGGGTGTCGTAATGCTTAAGAACCTCGTCGCTGAGCTTCCGATAGCTGTCTTGCAAGCCTGCCCAAACATCCTCGAGGCTGTAGGTCCAGACGCCGTTTTCGTACCGGTTTTCCCAAGCATGGCTTCCCGATGCGATTGGGGTGTGATCCTCACCGATCAGCACAGCCTTGATGCGCGTCGAGCCGAACTCGATGCCAAGCGCTGTCTTTCCGCTTTCAATGGCTTTTTTGATGTCGTTTCGATCCATGGTCATCCTCCGAATGGTTTGATATTCCGCTCACTTTGCATTCTTATTATAATCTTCTTCAGGGTCAGTGAGGGCATCCAGGCGTCCTACGGCCAGCGGAACTACTCTCTGTACGGATAACTGCAGGTGGCAGATGGCTCTGTTCTGCTCTTCCCTGGTGCCGGGATGATGGCTGATCGTATTCAACCTACCCCATGACGATAAGCACCGAATAGCTGCCAGCCTCCCAGAGAGAGGGATCACTTTATCCGGAAGCACCTGACCATTCAAGGACACTTGCTGCACTCCCTGGTTGACGTGGCCCGGATTCTGCACCTGAAACTCATAGGTTGCCGGTCCAAACCGGTATGTAAAGCGAAAGCCAGGCCAGTCCCGGGGAATGCGTGGGTCCACTTCAAGCCGATCCCCTCTTTTTTTCAAACCCAGAAACCCTTCCAGGCCCAGGCGGTACATCCAACTGCTGGACCCGGTATACCAGGTCCAGCCGCCCTGCCCGGTGAAAGGCGGAGCGCCGTAAACGTCCGCTGCAACCACATACGGTTCTACCCGGTAGTGGACGGCTTTTTCAGAGGTGTCGGCGTGCAGGATCGGGTTCAAGAGCTGGAATAATTCAAAACCTTCCTCGATCCGTCCCAACTCGAGAAAAGCCCAGGCAGACCACAGGGCAGCATGTGTATACTGCCCACCGTTCTCGCGCACACCGGGAGGATAGCCTTTGATGTAACCAGGGTCGCGCAGCGTCTTGTCGAAGGGAGGCGTAAACAGCAGGACCAGCCGCTGACTGCGCCGCACCAGGTGCTCGGAGACTGACTGCATGGCCTGGGTGGCGCGCTGCGGGTCCCCGCCGCCGGAAAGGACCCCCCAGGATTGGGCGATTGAATCGATCTGGCATTCCTGGTTCTCTGAGGAGCCCAGAGGAGAGCCGTCATCAAAAAAAGCGCGCAGGTACCATTCGCCGTCCCAGGCGCTGTGTTCGATGGCCTGGGCCAGGTCGGAGGCGCGCTGGCGATAGCCGGCGGCTGGCTCATCCTGGCCACGCCGCTCACACAGGTCGGCAAAGCGGTTGAGGGTGCTGTAAAGAAACCAACCCAGCCAGGTGCTCTCGCCGCGGCCTTCAATCCCCACCCGGTTCATACCGTCATTCCAATCCCCGCTGCCCATCAAGGGCAGGTTATGCAGCCCGGAAGTCATCCCTTTTTCCAGCGCACGGCGGCAATGCTCGAATAAGGTATAAGTTGCGCTGGTTTCCGGGTACTGCCCATAGCGCTCGTCCTGCCCCGGTTCCAGCAGGGGCGCACGCCGGAAGGGGACCTTCTCGGTCAAGACCGTATCATCGCCGGTGATGCTTACATATTCGGCGGTCACATAAGGCAGCCAGAGCATATCGTCGCTGATACCGGGTGCGCACACCGCGCCCGGAAGGCGGGTGCCACCAATGCAGCACGTCCCCGGCCTCGAATTGGTGCCGGGCGGCGCGCAGCAGGTGCTCGCGGGCCAGCTGCGGAGCGACATGCAGCAGCGCCAGTACATCCTGGAGCTGATCGCGAAACCCATAGGCTCCGCTGGATTGGTAGAAGGCGGTTCGCCCCCAGATGCGGCAGGCCAGGGTCTGGTATAGCAGCCAGCGGTTGATCAGCAGGTCAAAAGCGGGTTCGGGGGTGTGAACCTGCACCGCTCCCAGCAGGTCATTCCAAAACCGGTTATTGGACTCCCAGGCAGTCTGCACTTGCTGCGGGTCCTGGTAGCGGCGTACCAAAGCCAGGGCGGCCTCCCGGTCTTCGGCCTGACCCAGCACGAAGTAAATTTGTTCTGAAGCGCCAGGTTGGATGTCGATGTGGAGCTGCAGGGCGGCGCAGGGGTCCAGCCCCGCCTCCACTGTCCCCGCCAGGCCAATGCGCTTGAGGGCAGCCGGCTCCTCCAGGCTGCCCAGCCGGCCGAGGAACTCCGTCCGGTCAGCGGTCAGGCCGTGCAGGGGGTTGCTGGCTGAAACGAAGGCCACGCGTTCTGAGAACTCGGTATTATACGGGTTGCGCACCAGTAAAGCCTGAGGATCGCTATTGAATTCCGGGATCAAATACTGCTGAGAGCTTTCTCGGCTTACTCCCAACACCCATTCGACGTAATAAGTGGCGGTGATGCGCCGCGCCCGGTCCCAGGTGTTTTCCAAATGAAGCTGCAGGATTTTAAGCGGAGCATCCGGCGGGGTGAACACCCGCAGCCGCTGGCGCAGGCCGTGACTGTGGTGCTCGAAGATTGTGTATCCGGCACCATGGCGCACCAGATAGGGGGCCGGGGCAGGAGCAGGCTGTGGGGTGGGCGACCAGACGATGGCCGTTTCTTCATCCCGCAAATACAATGCTTCGTGTGGCTCATTGGAAACCGGGTCGTTTCCCCAAGGACTCAGCCGGTTTTCGCCGCTATTTTCAGCCCAGGATGGCGCCCAGCCCGGACTCGGATGCCAGGAAACCGAAGTGCGGGTTTGCGATCACGTTGACCCAGGGAGCAGGAGTAACCTGTCCGGGCGCCAGGTAGATGCAATACTCGCCTCCATCCGGGCTGAAACCGCCCAGGCCATTGTCATAAAGCAGGCCTTGCGGACGAGGCAAGGAGCACGGTCGGCTGTGGGTCTACCCCGTCGGGCAGCGCCGGAGAAAAGGGTGGCAGCCGGGATGGCTTATGGTCGAGCGCCGGGGTGTGCTGAAGATGCTCAGCCAGAGTCCCTCGGGCACCGTCCAGCACCACGCGCGCTGCCGTTTCCAAGAGGACCCGGTCCGCCTCTCCCATCTGGTCTGCATGGAGCAAGAAGATGCCCCCGCGGCGGTTAAGCCATCCTTCACTCTCCGTAGCTGGCGACCAGGCGGTAGAGCTGCGAGCTGAGCTCCTGATTATAGCTGGTGCTCTGCTTGTCTAAAAACACCAGATCGATCATGAGCTGGCGCCTGCGCCAGTAGGTGTGCGCCTGGAGCAGCTCCCGGGCCAGGGTAAGCTCTTGCTCGGCCCCAATTTCGACCAGGAGGATGGGGTAATCCCCAGAAATCGCAAAAGGCCACAGTCCTGGCTGGCCTTTCTGATTTGCAGCCAACCGCTCGGGGCTGGCCCGCAGTGCATGAGAAGGGAAAACCAACAAAGACAACAGGGTTTGAAAATCCTTCAACTGGGGGTTGGAGATCTCCAGATTCGTTCATTTCTACTTCAGCGAGCGCCCGAGCCTGTTCCAGGGCTGCCTGGATTGCACCCAGCGATGAGTAGCGGTCTATTATGGCCTGGCAGCTCTCTGCCGAGCGGGCTGCGGCTGTCAGGAAAGCCAGGCGGAAGGTGCCATGTGGCGGCAGAATAGACTACCTGGCTAATCGAAAAGATCGGGTCCAGAGAGGCCCCGGTCCCAGGTCGGCGAGCCAGCTTCCAGGGCAGCCGGATGTCGGGCAGTGCGGCCGCGCCCCAGGAACCGGCCGCGGTCGGTTTCCAGCCTGGGCCGTACAACCGTGATCTCGCCTGGGCTGGTCACCACTGCATGGGCCAGATAAATCCCTTCTTCCGATCCGGAACGCGGCCGGCGGTGGAACAGCAAACCATTGCCCCTTGGCAGCGGCTCGCTTTCGATGAACAGCTTAGTTGAAGGCTGGATGGCGGGTGTCAGCTAGCCTGGGGAGCGAGGACAACCTCTCCATAGCTGGTCAGCCGCAGGCGCCGTGGCTGGTCCCCATGGTTCGTCAGGGTCACCAGGCGAACTTCCACATCGTCTTCCGGGGCGACAAAGACCTCAGTCACCTGAGCCAGGGAGCCGTCTTGGCGGCGGAACTCGGCAAAGTGACTGCTGAAGAAGACCTCATGTTCATCGCCAATCACTAAAGTAGGCTGGAGGCCTGACGACCAGGTCGCGCCGCTCTCCTGGTCCTGGACATAAATCCAGGACCCCCAATTATCCAGGGTGGTATCGGGCCGCCAACGGGTCAGATCAATGTCTTCCCAGGCGCTGTAACCGCCGCCTGCAGCGGTAATCAGGATGCTGTAGTGACCATTCGAGAGGTAATGCGCCCTGGGCTGCGGCGCCTGTGGATCCACTTGCCAGGGGCTGGCCAGGTTGCGGGGCTGTATGACCCGCAATCCCGGCGAACCTTCGGTATTCGGCTGCTCGATAGGGGCATCTCTTGGAATCTGCTCCAATAACAGCAGTTCTACACTTTGGATACGCGGGTCGCGATGGAAGCGCTGGACCATCGCATCGCCCTGCAAATAATTGACCAGCGAGAGCATGATCATCCCCTGGTGGTGAGCCATGTAGGACTGTACGATCGCTATCTCCTGGCCTACGGCGAGGCGCGCCGGGGTGAAGTCGGCTGCTTCATAAAAACCGTACATCCCCAGCATGCCCAGCTGCCTCAGGCGCTCCATATTCTGGAGAACCGCGCCCGGGCGCAGCGGCAGGGCAAGCAGCGAAGCATGGGGGGTGATGACCAGGTCATCGGCCAAACCGCGCTTGTAACCCAACCCTGGCACTCCAAAGGCGCGGTATTGATAGAATTGGTTGGCGTCAAAGCGGTAGTACCCCAATTCTGAAATTCCCCAGGGGATGTTTTTCTCACGCCCATATTCGATCTGGCGGTCGGCTACCACTTCCAGGGTTTGGCCAAGCAGGGTGCCGGGTTCGCTGCGCACCATCAAGCGCGGCATCAAGTACTCGAACATGGTGGCGCTCCACGAGATGAGTGCCTGCCGCCCGTCTACACGCGTAAAGGGACGGCCAAGATGCAGCCAATGACTCTGCGGGACCTCGCCCTTGGCGATGGCCACCAGGCTGGCGAGACGCGCTTCCGAAGCCAGCAGGTCGTAATAATTCAAATCCAGACCGCTGGTGGTGACATTGTAGCCGATATGGAAGACCTGGCGCTGAGAATCGAACAGGAAGGAAAAATCCATCGCCTGGAAGAGCGCATCGCTGCGACGCGCCAGTTCCTGTAAAGCCGATCACAGGATCTCAGCCGTCATCCCGTCAGTATCCAGCTGCTCCTCCAGATCCTTGCACCCAGCGGCGCGCATCTTCCCAATCTGCAGCCGTCCTGAGTTTTCAGGGAATCCTTGAGCTGTGCTCAATGCCAGGCGGCCTGCGTGACAGGCTGCAGGGATCTCTGCCAGAGACGGCTGCTCGGGAAAAGCCACCTCCAGCGCTTGCCAGGCTTCTGCCAGGCCAGGCGGTAAATCTGCCATCCCGGAAAGAGGACCGGAATATCCTGGAAAAGAGGTAGCCAGGGCAAGAGTAAATCAATGCAGCGCTGGATACTATTGAGCTGCTGCCGCACCCCCCGGTTGTAATACCGCAGGCGGCGCAGGTTTTCTGGCTCTAACTCTTGAGGCGTTGTTTTCCACCAGTTCCACGATGAGCCGGTCGAGCTCGGACCAACTCCGCCTGGAAACCTGACCGTTCCCATTGCTTCTCAGATCGGAGAGCAAATCCATCCAGCGGGCGGGCTCTTCTTTCACAGATTGGATGGCTTGAACGATCGAGCTGAGAGCACTCCTCAACTCATGGATCGCTGGGCGCAGAGATGGGGCATCCAGGTCATGGAACACCGCATCAAGCAAGTCGATGGCGTCCAGCAGCCCTTCGAAGGAATCCCAGCGCAAGACTGGGTGATCAGGGATTTCCAGGCAGCCCTGGCGCAGCGCCAACAGGCAGGCCGCCAGGTTGCCGCTATCCACCGTGGATACATAGCGAGGCTGCAATGGATCCAGACTGCGCGTGTCATACCAGTTTAAAAAGTGACCCCGGTAGCGCTCCAGCTTCTCGAGTGTGTCAAGTGAGGAAATCAGGCGCGTGGAAAGGGTGAGGGACTCAAGATAGCCCAGGTCGTACGCCCCCAGGGCAGAAAGCAGAGCCAGCCCGATATTGGTCGGCGAGGTGCGGTGGGCGACGACCCCCAGGGGCGCCTCCTGAAAATGGTCGGGGGGCAACCACTGATCCTCAGGACCGATGAACTGTTCAAAGAACAAGCCAGGTGCGGCGAGCCAGCCGGCGCAGCTCCCGCTTCTGCCCGCTGTCCAGCTCTTCCAATGCTGCGGCAGAGGCCGGCTGACCCAGATGGCTATCCCGGGAGCCAGGAACCAGGCTGCCAACAGAGGGGCTGCCCAGGCCAGGGCGGCTGGGCGAAGCAGGATGATCAGGGTAACCAGAGCGATTGCCAGAATGGGAGAAAAAGCCATCTGCCGCCAGGTCACATTGGCATCTTCTATCCCCAAACGACGAGCGACCTGGGCGCTGGTTGTCCAGCGCAGCATACTGCGATGGGTGACAGCCAGCCTCACCAGAGTCCTCAGAATGGCGTCTGCCGCCAATCTGCGCTTCATAAGGCAGAAAAGCCAGGGCCAGCAGCCAGCGGAAGAAGCTGTTTTTTAGAGACAGCTTCGGTCTGGTGCACCGGCTGGCTGTTCAAACGCCTGCGCAGTGCTGTCCAGAACCCGGTCAAGACAGGGATGGCCAGGACGAGTGCTCCAGCAACCGTCCAAGCCCCGGGAGAGCCGGGCAGGACCAGCCAACCAGCCAGGAACAACAACAGAAGGGCTGGGGCCACGCAGGCTGCGCCGCAGGTTATCCAGAATCTTCCAACGGCTGATCGCCGACAGGCG
The DNA here is from genome assembly GCA_963751425.1 of uncultured Chloroflexia bacterium. Lineage (GTDB taxonomy): Bacteria > Chloroflexota > Anaerolineae > Anaerolineales > UBA4823 > CAVVUF01. Next base: position 50,160 of record CAVVUF010000001.1, read on the forward strand.
GGGTGAGAACAGCCACGGCAGGAGCTGCCAATCGCCACGCATCCAGCGGTGCAGCCGGCGGGCATGCACCAGATAGTTCGGCGGTATGTCTTCGATCAGGACGGTACTGGTTACCAAAGCAGTCCGACCATGAATGCCCTCCAGCAGGTCGTGGCTGAGCAGGGAATTTTCAGGGATGCAGTTCTCCAGGCTGCGCTCGAAGCTGTCGACCTCGTAGGCTCCCTTACCGACATAGCTGCCTTCTCCGAAGAGGTCCTGGTAGACATCCGATACAGCCCGGGTGTAAAGGTCAAGGCCAGTATCCCCCGAAAAGATCCGGGTGAAGTAAGAGGCGCCGCTGCTGAGCGGATTGATATCGGTGCGCGGCTGGAGAATGGTATATCCCGAAACGACTTCTTCGCCGCATTCACCCGCACCTGACAGGTTTGAGACGGGCGCGGTTGAGGGGATGAGCCAGAACAGCGATCAATTCCCGGGCAGCGTCGCGGGGCAGGATCGTGTCAGCATCCAGAGTGATGACATAGCGCACGCGCTGAAGGAAAGATAGATCCCCCTCACGGATTGGGAATGAGGACTGCGGTATCCAGCGAGCGACTGCCCAGGGAGACGGCCTTGCGCTGCCAGGATCAGGCGATTTAGCTCGTGCAGCTTGCCGCGCTTGCGCTCCCAGCCCATCCAAACGCCTTCGGAAGGGTTCCAACGCCGCTCCCGATGAAGGAGGGCAAAGCGACCTGTCAGTGAAACGACCCGGCTCTGCCTGATGGGTATTTTTCATTCAAACCGCGAATCCCCTTGCGCGCCCTTTCGACCAGGTCGATATCACCGGGCTGGTTTTCCGCCGGTGAATCCGTGTAATCGGTCACCAGGGCAAAGAAGAGACCCGGGTCTGGGTTGCGCAGGTAATGCTGCTCCAACTGCGCAACCAGCGAATCGACCTCATCCGGTCCAGAGAGCATGGCCGGGATGACAACCATGGCCGCACACTCCTCTGGTAATCCACGGCTGAAATCCATGTGCGGTAGGACCTCAGGTTTGACAACCTGGGTGACCGCCCAGTTGACCAGATCCACAGCGATCGTTAGCGCTGGGACCACGGCGAGAATGAAAACCAACAGGAGTGCGGCTGCCGGAGCCCCGAGCATGGCGGAAAAGACCAGAGGGATATGAATCAATCCCAGCGAGAGGCATGCAATCGCCCCCAGGTAAAGCGGGGTAGGGTGGCTGCGGATGAAGCGCTCCAACCGCCGCCAGCCTTGCGGAGTGTAACCGGCAGCCTGTTCCAGTGCCGGGCGACCCTGGCCCAGGAGATAATATCCGATATGTGTCTTCGGGCTGCGAGCGAAATCCATCCCAGCCGTCCGGCTGATCTTTCAGGTCTTTATGACTTCAGTCCGGTGATTCTGACGAGGCTGGCGCAGGTGCGGGTAAGCTGGTCTACACCAGCGTGCGCCAGGCTTACGGCAGTTCGGGCGACTGCCAGCTCATCAGCCTGCCCAGAATTAGCAATTTCTTCCACGGCCTTCCGATAACGGTCGCGTGTTTCAAAGTCCATCCCGGCATACAGCCTGGCCGGGTCCTGGCGCAGGGTAATATCGACCAGACTTAAGGTTTCAAAGAAGCGCTTCCAATCATAAACTGCCAATGCTCGCAGGCTGCGGATACTGTTTTCAACCATGAGCTGGTCGTCGAGCTGCCCAGGAGACTTCAAGATGGGTGCAATTCTCTGTCAATTGCCTCCCCGGCGAGCTCTGTGAGCCGGGCAACCGCTGCCAAAAGGCATTCCAGAATCCCCAGGCGCAGCATGGTCGGCAGTGCCCACAGCTCACCCATGGTGAGCGGGAGCACTTCCTGGTAGGCCTCTACGAAGCGCTGGACATGCCCCAGGTCGAGCAGGGCATTCTCGGTTTGGATAATCTCTATGGAAAGGTCGTAGACGCGCGGATGCCCTGCTTGCAAGCGGGGGAGCTGACGCTCATAGTATGGCGGCAGATCTTGCTGCACTTCGCGGAGCGCCTGAGCTGCAATGTAATAGTTATCCAGCATCCATTCAGCGGCTGGCGAGAGCTGTCCAGCTTTCGAGGTTTGCGCTTGCAAGCGACTGGCAGCTTCTTTCAATATTGAGGTAAAACGGGGGAGAGCGCCGACAAGAGCACTGCCGGGCCTGGCGAGCTATGACCGATACGAGACGGGCCGGCCCGTACGCTCGGGTGAGTACCTGGGCATGGCGGCGGTGATCTTCTGCCAGCCAGCGACCTTGAGCCTCCAGGTCGACAGGCGGGTTGTCCGGCTGGGTCTCGGGCTGCGGCCCTGCCGGCATGATGGGAAACTGGTCCAGCACGGTTTAGTGGCCTCCGGTTTCCCGGGCGGCAATCTCTGCCTGGGTTGGCTCGATCCGGTTGGTCGGCAGATCCTGCAGGATCAAAAGGGGTGTGCTGCCGTAAACGATAAAGCCAAGCCCCACGCTGCCATAAGGCCAGCGGGTGTCGCCGGAATAACCGTGGGCACTTAAAATCGTCAGATCTACTTCGTTCTCATCTGCGATCTGGTGCAAGGAGCGGCTAATACTCGGGCTGACCTCCAGTTTCGTCTGGATGGGTATGTCTATCCGAGATTTCAGGTCTTCCAGATACTTGAGCGCTTCGGCTCGATTCCGCTCCGTCAATTGGTTGACCAACAGCAGGTCTTCCTGCGAAGCGGAGGTCCGGCGAGGTAGTTCCGGCTGCCGAACAATGTGGGCAGCCAGGATCTCGCTACCGTGGGCACGTGCAAGAGATTCAGCTAACGTCAGCGGCATTTCCGCTCGCTGGGAACCATCCAACGGAAGGAAGATCTTGCGGTAATGCAGGCCCGTCAGATCTGCGGTCACGGGTTGATAGGCTCGGATGATCATGAGAGAACGGTGGGCGCGCAGGATGACCTGCTGCACAACGCTGCTGACATTCCAGGGACTTATACCGCTCTGCCCGTGGCTGCTCATTAAGATCAAGTCGGCATTCCAAGAGTGGGCAACTTCAATAATCTGTTCAGCGGGTTTGCCATCATAAAGATGCGTGGATACCCGCAGACCGGCATTTTGTAAGCGTTCAGCGATACCCGAGAGATAACTCTCTGCCTCAGCTTTACGGATCTGCCAATCCACCGGGTCAATCATGCGCATGCGCGCCGTCACACCAAAAGGTTCTAATACGCGCAGCAGCTGCACCTCTGGCTCACAGATGTGGGCAATCGCGACCAGATGCGGCAAAACACATTCCGCCAATTTTGAACTATCCAACGGGAGGAGGATCCGTTTAAACATTGCCCTTCCTTATATCGGTAAAAAACTTGCGGAGAAAAGGGCCTGGTTTCCTGGTGTTCGGCTTTAGGGATGACTTTAAAGAATTAATATTTAAAGGCAGGGATGGGTTGGTTTAGATCCCTTTTCTGGACTTTTAATTATACCCCTATACTGGCTTTTTTTAATGATGTCGTCAGCATCGAGAATGATCCAACTCATTCCATTCCAATTTTTGGGGTGGCGCATAAGACTTCAGGTGTTTAGGGGTGCCAACGATTGGAAATGTAATTTTGATTCAAGGGACACGGTTTGAAATAGGATGCTCAGCAAATTCGACCACCACAGGCGTGACCGGCTGGTATCAGCTGCCTATCTCTACAATCATGATGGAATGCGGTGGGAGAACAGCAGCGCCTGAACTAAAAACCAGGGGCACGTGTTCAGGCACCACACGATCAGGGCAAAGCATGTCATTAAAGGCATCCGGCAAATCGCCAACCAGCATCGTCGCCCGATACTGGCCTTCTAATGGCTGCCCAGCGAGGATTACCTGGCACGATAGGGCTTCTGCAGGATGCCGGTTTATCAACGCCAACCTCAGGGAAGACTTGTTGTCATTACAGGTGGCAATTCCATCGAAAGCCGGAATGGATAGGCCTTCATGAACCATTAGATCGCTTTGAATAAAGGCATCCAGCCTCTTCTCGCCCAAGAGGTTGGCGTACATTTTCAGAACATGGAAGGTGGTACGCCGGACAATTCCACCCGGGTGGACAAAGAGCGGTCCGCGGGTATTGATCACCGGCGCCAGGTTGGCCATTTGAACCGTATCGCAGTGGCGTAAACAGGCGTTCAAGAACCCGGCTGAAAAGACTGCATCGGCCATCGTATAGGTCGAGTTAATATCATTCCGGTCACGAGCGGCGATGGCCTGGGGTGAATTCCCATCCGGGTGATGCCAGCCACGCAGGTTCCACTCATCAAAAGCGATGCCGATCTTCCCTTTATATCCAGCCAATTCGATCAACTGCTCGGTTTTTCGGATGGCGTCAGAAGGTTGGTCGGAACGCATCATACAGGCCATATAACTGGCAGGTGTGTCATTCTGCCAGAGTCCGTCATAATACCCGTGAATGGAAACCATGTCGATGAAGTCACCCGCCGTACGCAGCAGATTAAGGGTCCAATCCAGGTCAGGGAGCGCCGCGGCAAGCAGGCAGATGGATGGATCCACCCGCTTCATCATCTTCGCAGATTCGAGCACAAATCGCCCCCATTCCAGGCTGGTCTTGGCTCCCATTTCCCAGGCCCCATAATTTTCATTTCCAATGGACCAGTAGCGTACCTGATGGGGAGCAAGAAAACCATGCGCCTGGCGCTGCTTCGCCCAGTAACCCTGATCTAGCAGATTGCAATATTCTACCCAGTCGCTCATCTCTTCTGGCGTGCCTGTGCCCGCATTGGTGCAAATATAAGGCTCGGCTCCAAAGGCGCGGCACCAGGCCACGAATTCATCGGTGCCGAAGGTGTTCAGTTCCTCAACGCGCCAGGCTTTATCATAGGCCGGGCGGCGCTGAGGACCAATGCCATCTTTCCAATGATATGCACTTACAAAGCAACCTCCAGGCCAGCGTACAATCGGCACCCGGAGCTCTTTTAAGGCTTCTATCACATCCATGCGAAAACCGCGACTATCTGCCAGCGGAGAGCCCGGCTCGAACACCCCGCCATACACCTGCCGGTGAAAGTGTTCCAGGAATTGACCATAAATCAGCGGACTGATCGAAGTCAGACCTCGACACGGATCGACCGTGAAGGTCGCGGCCAGCGCCACTAAGACCATCCCTGCAAAGATTTTTGGCGCGGCGGAGCAGCGGACTGGCGCACGAGGCGTTTCCCGAGCAGAACCGTCCTGGCAGGCGGTAACGATTTATCCAGCGTCAGGTTGTGGAGAATTAAAACGGCGGTCTTGCCTAAATCGTACTTGGGAACACTGAAGGTGGTTAAAGGAGGGGTGCTGTATGCGCTATCCCTCACATCGTCAATGCCAACGACAGAAATGTCATCCGGGCAGACTAACCCGGCATCTTTGATAGCATCCATCGCCCCAAATGCCGCCCGGTCGCTCACGGCAAAAACAGCCGTCGGCGGATCAGGAAGGGCCAGGAGCTGCTGCATCTGCACGTACCCCTTTCTGGGGTTACCAGAGACAGGACTCGGCTGAAGGCTGGGTTCAAGCGGTAAACTATTTTCCAGCATGGCGATGCGATAACCGCGCATGCGATCGCGCAGGCTGCTGTATTTTTCTGGCCCACCGAGTGCGCCGATACGCCGGTGCCCCAACTTGATCAGATATTCGGTCATGAGGTACCCGGCTGTATAATTATCGGCGGTCACCGAATGGACCGGGAAAGTCTGAAAGTTCTCTACCAGAACCATCGGAATACCGGATTCAGCAAGGTTCTGGATCACGTTGGGCGTGATATCACCGTCGTTTGCAATAATCAGCCCATCTACATCGCGCCCCATCAGCTCGCGTATGCTGTTGAGGGGATCAATTGCCGGGCGATAGACATGCAGCATCACCTGGAAACCCAACTCATATGCAGTTTCTTCGATTCCCGAAACAATGCGAAGGTAAAATCCCTCGCTCCGGGAGGCTTCGGACAGTGATTCCATCAGAAGCCCAATGATTTTCGTTTCCACAACCGCATTTTGACGCCCCCCCGTTACGTATTTGAGCTCTTCAATGACCTTCAGGACCCTCGCGCGCCTGTCACGACTTACCCCAGGTTTTCCGTTAACTACCAGCGAAACGGTCGAAAGGGAGACGCCCGCCGCACCAGCGACATCGCGCATCGTCGGCGCTTTATAGGATCCGACTTTGATATCATCCATCAAGATGTTTTCACTCCTCCCCGAATTTATATCCATTCGAGGTGATCAATTTATCTTTGAAAGGGGAAAATACTTCTATTTATTATAACAAATATCGAACAATAGCAGTACTATTTTAATCCTTTGTTCGAACAAATGCAATAGGTATCCCAAATAAAAATGACCTATTCTCGCCTCACAGGCTAAAACCGGGCCAGGAAGAAGAACAACTTCGAAAATATTCTAAAATATATGAACATAAAACAAAATAATCATATTGACAGTTTTATGTTGTTCATGGTAGGATTAAAACGTTCGCTACTTCCTATCTATTATCTGTACAATTTAATATTTCGTTCCCGAGTCCATACATTAATAATGATGAAAGACTGGTTGTTAAGGGAAAATCATGTTCCTGCACGTTTCGCCACATCGGTAGAAGTGATGGATATTTCATCTTGGCTGGCGGCGGGTTCGAGTTCTTCCCTTTTGAGGCTGTTTACGTTCAGCATGTAAAGCCATTCAGTTCGAACCACATTCAATAGGATACGGAGGAAGAAAATGAAAGATTTAGTCACATCCAGACGAGAATTCTTAAAGGTGGCTACTGCATTTGCTGCAGCCAGCGCCCTGGCGGCTTGCAAAACCCCCACCTCGGCGCCCACCGAGGAAGGAGCAGCCGCTGAACCAACCGCTGCGGTTGCAGTGGAAGAAATCCAGCCAGGCGTTCCCAGGGACCAGTGCCTCATCCTGGAGAACCCAACCGGGACCGTTCTACCGGCAGATGATTTCAACCGCTGGCGGAGCGGCTCCAATACCTACTCCACCGGCTTCCAGCAACTGGCCCTGGATGCGCTGTGGTACATCGACCCGGATGCGGGCGTCAACGGCGTATGGGATAATGCCCTGGCAGCCGAGAAGCCGATCTACAATGCCGACTACACCCAGATGACCGTCAAAGCTCCGCCAGGGTCTCTATTGGAGCGACGGCGTGGAGTTCACCGGGGATGACTTGTTCTATACCGTCGATGTCCAGATGAAGACGCCTGGATTTCAACTCTACTGGCCTGTTCCAGGGCAATATCGACCATATGGAACAACCCGACAAATATACGGTCGTCTTCTACCTGAAAGACCCCAACTCGCGCTTCCACTCTGCCTTCACCGTGCGCTGGGGCGCCGTCTTCATGATGCCCAAGCATATCTTCGAAAAGGAAGCCGACCCGCTGGCGTTCAAGTTCAATCCGCCGGTCAGCCTGGGCGCCTACACGCTCAAGGACTTCGATCCCAACGGCAAATGGTTCCTGTGGCAGCGCCGCGAAGACTGGAAGAAGACCTCGGTCGCCCTCCTTGGCGATGTGGATGTCAAGTACGCCATGTACATTGATCCAGGCCCAAGCGACAAGCGCGTCATCGCCCAGACGGCGCACCAGCTGGATGTGATCCACGACATCACCCCCGAAGGCCGCATCACGCTGGCCAAGACCAGCCCAACCTCGGTCGGCTGGTTCAACTCCTTCCCCTGGGCTCATCCCGATCCCACCCTGCCGGCTGTCATCTATAACAACGAAAAACCCGGCCTGGACAAGAAGGAAGTCCGCTGGGCGCTGACCCTGGCGATCGATATCGTCCAGGTCGCCATGGCCTCCTACAAAGGCGCGGCAACCATCTCCGCCATCCACGTCCCGCCGACCGGTATGTACCCCCAGTACTATCACACGCCGCTGGAACCCTGGCTGAATGACTTCACCATCAAAGTTGGTGGGCAGGACTACAAGCCCTACGATCCAACCGCCGCTACCAACGGATTGCCGATGAAGCCCGCAAGACCCTGGGCGACCTGGTGCCAACCGATCCCGCGACCATCAAGACAGTACATTGGAGCCGGCTGGTGGAAAAACGATCTCAAGGCTGCCGAGCAGTTGATGCTGGACGCCGGCATGAAGAAGGTTGACGGCAAGTGGGCTCTACCCGATGGCTCGCCCTTCAAGGTGCCGTTGATGAGCATGAATGAAACCAACCCGACCATGAACCGGGCTGCCGCGGCGGTCGTCGAAAACTGGAAGGCATTCGGCATCGACACCAACCTCGACTCGCAGGCCTCACCCTGGCCCATCATGGTCGAGCGGCGAATACAGCGCCAACCTGGCCTGGACGATCGAGACCTGGGGCGGGGATCCCGACCTGTTCTTCTTCCTCCAGTACTGGCACTCAAAGTTCTACGTGCCGAGCGGCCAAAACGCTGCAGGCAGCAACAGCATGCGCTGGAAGAACCCTGAACTCGACAAGATCATCGAAGAACATCCAGAAGATCTCCTTCGACGACCCGAAGGGCGTCGATCTCGGTACTGCGAGTTCTGCAAGCTCGCCGCACAGGAGATGCCCATTACCCCGCTCATGGCGTACAACGTCTTCACGACCATGGACACCACCTACTTCACGGGGTATCCATCGATCGATGATCCCTATACGGATCCGGTGCCGAACTGGGGCAATACCAAGTATATGTTCGTCAAGATCAAGCCCAAGAAGGCCTAACCTCGCCGCTGATAAGATCGCGTTTATAATTAGGCTGGTGCCAATGAATTGAATGCGATCATCGAGGTAAGAAAGCAGTAGCAACACAATTCCCCTCCACGGCGGTTGTCGTAACTGGCAGCCACTGTGGAGGGGCTTTTATCATATAGGAGGTGGTCCAAATGCGAAGATTTATTCTGCGTTATCTGATTCCACGGATCGTCCAATATCTTCACAATCATTTTTATTGGGATCACGGTCACCTTTATCATTCCCCGGCTCTCTCCCACGGACCCGGTCGAAGCGCAGATCTCCATGATGATGGCGAGGGGTAACACCCTCGACGCCGCATTCTGTCGCCTCGATGCGCGCAGCTCTGACGGATATGTACGGGCTGTCAGGCACCCCGCTCCAGCAGTATTTCGCATTTTGGGGGCGGCTGCTGCGGGGCGACCTCGGCCCTTCACTGGGTAATTTTCCGACGCCGGTGTCCCAGATGATTGGCCAGGCGCATGCCGTACACGCTCAGCCTGTTGATCACTGCGGTGATTATTTCGTGGATTTTTGGCAACCTGTTCGGCGCCCTGTCCAGCTACTATCCTAAAAACAAAGCCTTGGGCGTGGTCGAAATATTGGGCCAGGCCGTCCGCCCTATTCCATACTACATTGTGGCCATGGTCCTGCTGGTGGTGTTTGCTTTCTTCATCCCAATCTTCCCCTTCAGCGGGGCTTACCCTGTCGGGTCTCATCCCAGCTGGTCTCTCGAGTTTGTCCTGGTCCTACATCTGAGCATTCCGTCCTCCCGGCAGCCACACTGGTGCTGGTCGGGTTTGGAGGCTGGTTTATCGGCATGAAATCACTCACCTCCAACATCATCTCCGAGGACTATGTGGTCTATGCAGAAACCGCGGGGTTGAAAGAAAACAAAATTCTGGGCAATTACATCATGCGCAACGGCCTGCTGCCGCAGCTCACCGGCCTGGCGATGTCGCTTGGAACAGTCTTCAGCGGCGCCCTCATCATGGAGGTTGTCTTTGGTTTCCCGGGGGTTGGCAGCCTGACCATGGTGGCGGTCTACCGGAACGATTATTCCATGATCATGGGCATTGCCATCTATTCGATCATCGGAGTTGCTACCGCCATGCTCATCATGGATTTAATTTACCCACTGTTCGATCCACGCGTGCGTTACCAGTAGGAGGACGACTTATGTTCAAAGTGATACGCGATCTGCTCAGATACGATGTCCGCTTCCGCATTGCCTTTATTTTCCTGTTGGCGATGGTGGTGATGATTATCCTGTCCTTTTTCTCCCCGTACGATCCGAACAAGTCTTTTGTCGTGGCGATGGATCAGCCTCCATCGCTTGAGCACTTCTTCGGCACCGACTCGCGGGGGAGGATATCTTCTGGTGGATGACCTTTGCCGTGCGAAATTCGTTTATGCTGGGGGTGATCGCGGCGACTATCTCGCGCGTGATCGCCATCCTGGTCGGCCTCACCGCCGGTTACCAGGGCGGATGGCTTGACAGGTTTCTGATGTCGATCAATGACAGCTTCGTGGTGATACCCCTGCTGCCCATTCTGATCCTGTTGGGTTTCTTGCTGCGCGATATTATGAACCAGTTCTTACTGGGGGTTCTCCTGGGATTATTTGGCTGGCCCTATGATGCCCGCCTGATCCGTTCCCAGGTATTGAGCCTGAGGGAACGCTCATTCACCCGCACCGCTTTCTATTCCGGGGCGCAACCCATTTTGGATCACGATCAGAGAGCACCTTCCCTTCGTGATGCCGATTGTGTTTGCCACCACCATTAACAACATCCTGTGGGCAATTGGCATGGAAGTCACTTTGAGTATTCTTGGGCTTTCGGATCTGACCCACCCCAGCCATTGGTACCGCCCTCTACTGGGCTAACCAACACGGGGCATTGGTGGCGGGGGTCTGGTGGTGGATCGCCGCGCCGACCCTGGTGGCGATCATTCTGTTCCTCGGTCTGTACCTGCTCTTCACGAGCATCAATGATTACATTGACCCGCGGACTCGCTTGCGCTTGATTGGCGGATAAACTTATGGCACTATTAAGCGTAAAAAACCTCTGTGCGTATTACCAGATTTGAGATGTATGGAATTTCCCGGACCGTACGGGCAGTTGACGGGGTCTCTTTTGAACTGTACCCGAATGAGATTTATGGCGTGGCTGGCGAGTCGAGCTGCGGCAAAACAACCCTGATCAAGGTGATCTCAGGCAATATCAAAGCTCCCCTAAAAGTCAATTCGGGGAGCATCGACTACCAGTTTGGATCCTATGATGTTGACATGCTGACTGTTTCTAAAGAGGAGATGCGGCGCAACGTGCGCTGGAAGCAAATTTCGTATGTGATGCAGGGTTCAATGAGCGTACTCAACCCGGTGCGCAAGATCATCAAAACCTTCGAGGATATTGTTGACACGCACGAACCGATCAAGGATAAGAAGAAATTCCTGGAACAGACAACCGCCCATGTCAACCGGCTGGGCCTTCCGACCGAAGTCCTCAACTCCTACCCGCACCAGCTTTCGGGCGGCATGCGGCAGCGGGTGGCCATCGCCCTGGCGACCGTGTTCCAACCCAGGTTGATTTTGGCCGATGAGCCCACCACAGCGCTGGATGTCGTTGTTCAGCGGGGAGTCCTGCAGATGCTCAAGGATATCCAGGCGATGAGCAGCAATACGGTGCTGCTGGTGACCCATGATATGGCAGTACATGCCAACGTGGCCGACCGGGTCATGATCATGTATGCGGGGCGCATTGCCGAGGAGGCTCCAACCGAGATCATCTTCAATGCGCCGCTCCATCCTTACACCAAGCATCTGATCCGTTCGCTGCCAATGATTGGTGAAAGATCGAATAAGGCGAGCTTACGAGGCACCCCGCCAAACCTTGCCAACCCACCGAGCGGCTGCCGTTTCCATGAACGCTGCCCTGATGTCATGGATATCTGCCGGACTGAAGTACCTGAGATGGTCACTGTTCGAAGATCGACATCGCGTGGCCTGCCACCTGGTGAAGGAGAGCTCCCGATGAGCGCAACCGATAAATTGCTGGATGTTCAACATGTAACCGTCGAATTTCATATTGGTGGCGTTGTGGGTGGTTCCCTTCTGGTGGCTGTCAATGATATTTCCTTCTCGCTGGACGAGGATCGACCGGAGATTTTTACCCTGGCGGGTGAAAGCGGCAGCGGCAAGACCACCCTCTCTCGCCTGCTCTTGCATGATCTTGACCCAACGCGAGGGAAAGTTTGTTTGAAGGGCGCGATCTGGCAACCATACAAAAGCGAACCGAGTTCAAGGAGTTCATGAAGAAGGTTCAACCGGTTTTCCAGAACCCGTTCGAAACCTTCAGCCCGCTACGCAAGGTGGACGCCTACCTGTTTGATACCGCCTTGAACTTCGGGATGGCGCCTGACCGCCGGGCTGCCGCCGAGGTTGTCGATGATGCGCTCCGGAATGTGGGGTTGTCGCTGGCAGAAGTGAGCAACCGGTATCCTCACGAACTTTCCGGCGGGCAGACCCAGCGTGCCTCGGTGGCGCGGGCGCTCATCTCCAAGCCCAGACTGATCCTTGCCGATGAGCCCGTCTCGATGGTCGATGCCTCGTTACGCATGGAAATCGTCAACCTGTTCCGCGAGCTGCGGGACAAACAGAAGGTGAGCATCATTTACATCACCCATGACCTGGCGACGGCTTACTACATCAGCGACCGCATCGGGATCATGCTGCGCGGTTATATCGTCGAATCCGGGCCGGTTGATGATGTTCTGGACCGGCCTTTCCATCCCTATACAAAGCTCCTCATCGAATCGGTACCTGAACCCGCGCCCAAAGAAAGAGAGTCCTGGGCCAAGCATATCTCACTCGGAACGACCGAGGTAAAAGAGTACGGACGGGTGGGATGCAAGTTCGCGGGTCGCTGCCCGCAGGTGATGGATATCTGCCGCGAGGCGGATCCACCGGATGTGCAGGTTGACCGGCGTTTGGTGAAGTGCTACCTGTACACAGAGCACACAGGGCAGAATGCCCAAAATGGAGTAACCCAAAATGAATACAACTCACATCACCCTGAACCCGGCTGATACCTTCGCCACCATCAATCCCAATATCTACGGTCAATTCGCCGAGCACCTCGGCCGCTGCATCTACGACGGCATCTGGGTCGGCGAGGATTCACCCATCCCCAACATGGACGGCTTCCGCACCGATATCATCGCGGCCCTGCGCCGGATGAAACCTCCGGTCATCCGCTGGCCGGGCGGCTGCTTTGCCGATGATTATCACTGGCAGGATGGCATCGGCCCACGCGACCAGCGACCGCGGCGGATCAACATCCATTGGGGCGAAGTGGTCGAAACCAACCAGGTGGGCACCCAGGAATTTATCCGCTTCTGCCGCCTGGTGGGCGCAGAACCGTACTTCTGCGGCAACGTCGGTTCGGGCACGCCGCGCGAGCTGCGTGACTGGGTTGAATACTGCAATTTTCCTGATTCCGGCCCCACCGGCTCCACCTGGGCGCAGCAGCGCGCCGCGGATGGCAGCCCTGAACCGCTGAATGTCAATTACTGGGGCGTCGGCAACGAGAACTGGGGCTGCGGCGGCAACTTCTCTCCGGAAGATTACTGCACCGAGTTCCGGCGTTTTGCCTCCTTTGTGCGCGGCTTTGGTAAAAAACTGACGGTGATCGCCTGCGGCCCGGCCAACAACGACGTGGAGTGGACGGACCGCTTCTTCCGCAAGCTGTTCAAGGATTACTGGGTATTCAATAACATCGACGGTTTTGCCGCCCACTATTACTGCGGCACCGCCGGAACAGCCACCGAATACACCGAAGAAGAATGGTACCGGCTGCTCGAAAAAGGTCTCAAGATGGAAGAGCTGGTCATCCAGCAGCGCGCCGCCATGGATGCCTGGGACCCGCGACGCAAGATTGGCTTGATCGTCGATGAATGGGGCACCTGGCACCCGGTGGAAAAGGGCACCAACCCGGCTTTCCTCTACCAGCAGAACACCATCCGCGACGCGCTGGTGGCCGCCAACACCCTCGATATCTTCAACCGCCACGCCGATAAGGTCGTGATGTCAAACATCGCCCAGACCATCAACGTGCTCCAGGCGATGATCCTGACCGAGGGCGAGCAGATGCTGGTCACCCCGACCGGGTATGTCTATGAAATGTATGCTCCTCACCAGGGCGCGAAATCGCTGCGCGTGCGCATCGAAACCCCAGAGATCAGCTTCAAGAAGACGAACATTCTGCAAACCACCTGGCAAAGCGCACTGCAAATGGGCGAGAAGATGGAAGGCATGATCCCGACAGTAGCTGGCAGTGCCTCGCTCAAGGACAATACCCTTTTTCTTACCCTCACCAACAGCCACGCCAACCAGTCTGCCGAAGTAACACTGGATCTACTGGGCGGAGCAAAAATTGGGGAAGCAGAAGGACAGGTTCTCTACGGCGAGATCCATTCTCACAATACATTTGCAGCACCGACACAGATCACCCCTCAGCCTTTCAACGTGCACTGTAAAGACACTCAGCTCAACCTGGTCTTACCGGCAGCAGCAGTTGCGACAGTCAAAGTAAGTCTATTGGGTAAAAATCATTAGCAAGAAGAAGCTCACCCTTTAAACAGAGCGCAGCCCTCGCTTTTAGCCAGCCTTCGGTATTCTTCTCGTAAACAATCTGGTCGTGTTTTACAGGCTGGAAACTGATTTTCGTAGCTTTTGCTTTCTAGAGGAGATTACATCATGGAAAAGACACGCGTTGTATTTGACCCTGCCTATACGATTGCACAGGTTGACCCCCGTATCTTCGGTGGCTTTCTAGAGCATATGGGCCGGGCTGTGTATGAAGGCGTATATGATCCAAAATCATCCCATGCCGATGAAAATGGCTTCCGCCAGGATACTTTGAGCGCGTTACGCAAGCTGCGCATGACTGCCATGCGCTACCCGGGCGGCAACTTCGCTTCCGGTTATCACTGGATGGATGGGATTGGCCCAAAGAAACAGCGGCCCACCGTGCGCGAGCTGGCCTGGCAGAGCATTGAGCCCAACCAGTTTGGCACCGATGAATTCATGAAAATGGCGTCGATGATGGACTGGACGCCGATGCTGACCGTCAACCTTGGGACGGGCACGCCCGAAGAGGCGCGCAACTGGGTTGAATACTGCAACAGCCCGGTTGGAAGTCGATATGCCGACCTGCGCGCTGAAAACGGATCAAAAGCTCCCTACCAGGTGAAGCTGTGGTGCCTGGGCAACGAGATGGATGGTCCATGGCAGTTGGGCCACGTCCCGGCTGACCAGTATGCCATCCGCGCCCAACAGGCAGCCAAGCTGATGAAAGATACTGACCCGACCATCGAAACGGTCGCTTGCGGCACCTGCGCAATTTCGCTGCCAACCTATATGGAATGGGATCGCACGGTGCTGGAGTATATGGGCACCTATGCCGATTATGTCAGCCTGCACCGTTATGTGGGCAATCCCAAGGGCAATACCGCCGACTACCTGGCCGTGACCAATTCGATCGACCAGCAGATCGAAGAGATGGATGCCGTCTGCCGGTTTGTGCAAGCGCGCAAGTAAAAGCAAAAAACGTCACTACCTGTGCTTCGACGAGTGGAATGTCTGGTACCGGACTCACTCTGCCGGAGCATACCAATGGCCGCGGCAAGTTCGCACCGCCTTTGATCGAAGAGCATTACAACCTGGAAGATGCCCTGGTTGTGGCAGGTTTTCTCAACAGCTTCATCCGCCACGCCGATGTTGGTCAAAATTGCCAATATCGCCCAGATTGTCAATGTCATCGCCCCGATCCTCACCCGCGGCGATGACATGCTGCTGCAGACGATCTTCTACCCATTTGCCATGTACGCCTCCCGGCGGGATGGCATCGCCACTCCTGCCCTCCGTCAGCGGGCCAGCCTACGACAGCCCCTCCTATGGGCGGGTTAACACCATCGACACCAGCGCCATCCTGGGTGACGGCGTCCTGCACCTTTTCCTGGTGAACCGCAGCACCAGCGAAAACGCCGAAATTGAGATTGACCACGGCAGCGGAAAACTTGTTTCGGTCCTATCCGCTGAAGTCATCAGCGGCTCAAGCCCAGATGTGCACAATACCTACGAGAACCCAAACGCCGTCAGCAGCCAGCCCTTGCAGACGGTTAAGATCAGCGCTGGAAAAGCGAGTCGTCCAGCTTCCGCCGCTCTCCATCGCAGCAATCACCTTCAGAACGGCCTGATTGCCTGCCAGATGAATAAGAGGAGGCTGGCTGGCCCCAATCACCTCCGCCCTCTCGGGGCAATATATGAACGGGCAGCTTTTCCCTTAATGCTCAAGGCCGAGTAAATTTCTTTCAGGAAGTGGCTGGGACGGGTGGCGAGCAGCTGCGTGGTGGTAAAACCCGTTTGCCGAGCGACGCTGCTCCCAGGCTGAAAGTGGAGCGGATAGGGTACGGCATAATTGCCCTTTTCGATATTGTATGCGACGATAATCATCCGCCCGGTGGGTTTCAGATAAGCAGACAGGCGGCAGCGCGAGGGGATGACGCATAATCGGCTTTCAGGTAGTGCACAGGCACCTGCGGAAAAAGCGCCCTCATCTGTATTTCCTGCGCCTGCAAGGCAGATCCGTCCCGGTCGATGGAGTAAATTGTGCCGGTTGGCTGGACCAGCTCGGGCCGCGCCAGCGCTTGCCGCCGCGCACGACAGCAAGCGCAAGCCCTACCCGCCGTCTCATCAGATAAAATATGCTATCGTCGCCCCGAATAAAATCACATAACCAATCGGGTAGACCCAATCCGCCACCCGGTCGATGCGCTCGGCTTTTTTCAGCTGGTCCTTGTTTTCCAGCCATTTCAGGTACACGTTGTAGACCACCACCAGCGAATTGACGATGAAAGTGATCGCCATGATGGCATCCAGGAAGGTCATGATAGCCCATGCGGGGGTACTCTTCGGCCAGGCTCCAGCTGAAGGCGATGAAGAGCAGCACGTTGCCGGAAGCTACTTCGATGCGCCGGGTGAAATCCTTCAGTAAGAAGGTGATGAACGAGATCACGATGATCAGCAGGATGGGGATAAAGATGCGGAAAATGTAGTACATCTTGTAGCGCGGCGCCGACCAGTGGAAGGTGAAGCGTGAGGTCGGGAAAATCCGGCTGGAGATCACACTGCTTACCGAGGTATCGAAATCTGTCAGGATGAACTCGTCTTCGCCGTTCTCGGGATCGATCTCGCTGAAACCCTCCATCGGCACCATCACATAGCGATCTTCCGGATAGAGCATGTCGACGTGGATGTAAAACTCTTCCGTGTCGAACGGATAGGGTTTAAAGTCGAAATTGAGCTGGAAATTGGTGGAAAAGCGCTCATTGTAATTGACGCTGCCGTTTGGCATGATTTCCACCAACCGGCTGAGCGACCAGCGGTTGCCCTGTTGGTTGAAGAAGGTGTAAGCCGGCCAGTCACCGCCGGTCTCTTTCAGGAAATCGCTGAAGCTGGTGTCGGTGTATTCCTTCACCTGGCAGTTGCACTCGTCCGGGCTGAAAGCCAGCCGCGGATCCTGCCAGCCCATCTTGATCGTGCCGACCGCGGTCATGATCTCGTTCTGCTGATCGATGGCGACGATCTGCTGCAGCTTAATCCCGGTTTGAACTATTATGGGCAGGCGTAAGACAGTGGTGCTGTTAGGCTCGCCACTGCCGGGCCTCACCTGAGGCGCATCCACGCCGGCCAGCAGGCGGAAATCGCCGCTGGTTTGCTGGCCGTTCGCAGCAAAGGCAACGATGGACAGGGTATACGCTTCGCCGCCCTCCGGGAAGACGTAATCCAGGCTGGTCTGGGAGGCGGTTCCCTGCAGGTTGGCGACGCGCACCGGCTTGCCGGCGTAATCGCGCAGCACCAGCACCGGTTTCAAGTCGCCGCTGGTGGCTTCAACGAAGAAGGTCAGCTCCTCACCAGGGTCGAAGTCGTACAGTGCCAGGGTAATAGCCGGCTTTTCAGTGCTCAGGCTGGCGGTATATTCCTGGATGCGCCCAGGTGTTCCCAGCACCTGCTCATCCTGCACGGCGATCTGCGCGCCGTTGGCGATGGCGCTGCCATCCAGGACAGCGGGGTTATCAAACCCCAGCAGCAAGCGGTAATTGCCGAAGGTCAGCACGCCGGCGGCGGCGAGTGCGCTCGGTACCCCCAGGTAATAATCGCCATCTTCGGGGACGACGAACTCCAGCGCAGCGCTGTGACCGGGGCCGCTGTCGTCATCCCAGGCCAGGAAGGTTTTGTCGTTCAGCGCCGGCAGCTCGACGAGGGGCTGCTCGGAGTGACAAAACCAGCTGCTTCACTTCAGCCCTGTAGGTGGCGATCAGCTCGGGCAGGTCGACCTTGGTAGAGACCAGCGACAGGCCGGGGTCCAGGTTGCCGGAGGTGTTCTGTGCTAAGGCGACCAAGGTCTGCCCCTGCTGAAGGTCTTGGAGAAGAAACGTGTCGATCTCGTTGAGGTTGATCTTGCCCTGGAATTCCTGAACGGGAGGCGTATCCTGGGCATAACCAATAGATGCTGGGATGATTTGCAGCAGGCTGGCGGCGATGAATGCTGCCAGGATGATGATTGAGAAAGAACGGGACGGAACCAGGCGAGAGGGCATATAAGTTTCCTTTACAATTAGCACCGAAAAGTCTTGATAACCCCTCGGTTTAAAAATATTATTCCAATGGGTCTACCCCATGGAGTGTGTTCACCTTGAATGGATGATATATATTTTTCCCGCCTAAAAAAACCACCTAAAGGAGGGTTAAGGGTGGGATTAAGGAGGGATTGATATTAAAACCGAAATTCAACGTCGAATCAATCCGACCAACAAATTCACATCAAGGAGTGATGATTATAACAATCTTTTCTTAAGTTTAGCAAATTTTCCTCCGTTGTGCATCCTTTTTTGTGGTCCACTTTCATAAAATCGGACCTGTGCTTCTTTTCATAATTTGCTCATTCTGTCATTGCGCCCGGCTTTCCCTTCTGTTTTAGTATAATATCCCCTATCAGGACCTCAAAACTTATTCAAAGGAAAACCCCATGCAAAAAAAATGGTGGAAAGAAAGCGTTGTTTACCAGGTTTACCCACGCAGCTTTTACGACAGCAACGGCGACGGCATCGGCGACCTGCGCGGCATCATTCAGAAACTCGATTACCTCAAGGAGCTGGGGGTCGATGTGGTCTGGCTCTCACCCGTTTACCGCTCTCCCAACGATGATAACGGCTATGATATCAGCGACTACCAGGATATCATGCTCGAGTTTGGCACCCTGGCCGATTGGGAAGAGATGTTGGAAGGCATGCACCAGCGCGGCATCAACCTGGTGATGGACCTGGTGGTCAACCATACCTCCGACGAGCATCCCTGGTTTGTTGAAGCGCGCAAGTCGAAGGATAATCCCTACCGAGACTATTACATCTGGCGCCCCCCTGTCAATGGAGGCGAGCCCAATAACTGGAAGAGCCATTTCAGCGGTTCTGCCTGGCAGCTTGACTCACTCACCGGAGAATATTACCTGCATCTCTTCTCCAAGAAGCAGCCCGATCTGAACTGGGAGAACCCCAAAGTGCGCCAGGAAGTCTACCGCATGATGCACTGGTGGCTGAAAAAGGGCGTGGATGGCTTCCGGATGGACGTGATCAACATGATCTCCAAGGTGCCGGGGCTGCCAGATGCGCCCTCCCCTGCCGGCGAGCGCTATGTTTACGGCGGGCAGTTCTTCTGCAACGGTCCACGCATGCTCGAGTTCTTTGCTGAGATGAAGCAGGAGGTGCTCTCAAAATATGATATTCTCACGGTCGGTGAGACCCCCGGCGTCACCACCCAGAATGCCATTGACATTACAAATGAAGAAACCGGCGCACTGAACATGGTGTTCCAGTTCGAGCATATGGGTCTCGATGCGGCTCCGGGCGGCTCCTCCCGTGAAAGCATTGCGAAATGGAAGCTCGCTGACCTGAAAAAGCTCATCACCCGCTGGCAGAAAGACCTGGAAGGCAAAGGCTGGAACAGCAACTATTTGAACAACCACGACCAGCCCCGCCAGGTTTCTCGTTTTGGCAATGACGGTGAGTACCGAGTGGAATCAGCCAAGCTGCTGGGTACCTTCCTGCACATGCTGCAGGGTACGCCCTATATTTACCAGGGCGAAGAATTGGGCATGACCAACGTGGCCTTCAACTCTATCACCGATTATCGAGACATCGAGAGCCTCAACCTGTACCACGCGCTGGTCGATGAAAAAGGCCTTGACCCCAAAGAGGTCCTGAAGCTGATCCACGCCAAGGGGCGCGATAATGCCCGCACCCCCATGCAGTGGGATGCCTCTGCGCAAGCCGGCTTCACGAGCGGCGTTCCCTGGATCAAGGTCAATCCCAACTATCCCCAGATCAATGCGGCACAGGCTCTAGAGGACCCTGATTCCATTTTCTATTACTATCAAGAGCTGATCCAGCTTCGTAAAACCATTCCCGCAGTCGTGTATGGGAGTTACGAGCTGATCTTGCCAGAGCACGCGCAAATCTATGCCTTCACCCGCACCCTGGCTAACGATCGACTCCTGGTGGTGTTGAATTTCAGCACTCAGCCCGCGGATTTTGAGCTGCCCGGTGAAATCGCAGCGGGAAAAGCGCGCTTGCTAATCGCCAACTACACCGTCACTGCCGAAGAGAGTGGACGCCGCTTCACACTGCGTCCCTATGAAGCGCGTGTTTACCACCTCAAGGTGCAGTAGAACGATTTTTTGGACAGCCTGCTTACTTTTGCAGGCTGTCCCCAAAAATTTATTCTTTTGTAACCGCTGTCAAATTCATGGTTAACAATACACCCGGCTTGGGCAGCTCATTCACCCCGATGACCGTTCTGGCGGGTCGATGATTTCCCATGATTTCAATGTAGGCCCGGTTCATCTCGTCAAAACCATGCATGTCTTTGAGAAATACATTGACATGCACGACATGCTCCAAGTCGGAGGCCGCAAATTCCAGCATGATTTGAAATGATGCAAGGATCTGCCTGGTTTGTGAATACACATCCGCCCCTGCAAGCAGCCCAGAGACCGGATTAACGCCAGCAGTTCCTCCGATGGAAATGAATTGACCGACTTTCGCAATATGACTGTATGGACCGATGGGGATGGGCGTGTTGGCAGGGGTAGAAGTTTCGACTTTGGGTGACATATACCTTTCCTTTCCTGCTTGAATTTTACCTGGACTTACCCAAAAGCATCTAGATTACACTTACTCACTTTCCAACCCCGTTTCTTTGGAGCTGGCCAAGGTAGGCAGCCTGGAGGCTTTACGCATCCTCACTTACGATTGAACATCTGTGGTATAAAATGGATTATGAAATCCCTCACCAAAACATCTCACGTCAATACTTCACCCACAAACCAATCCATTGCCAGACTGGCTGTCGAAACCGTTCGTGTGAAGCTCTCGGCAGGCGCAGTCGATGTAGATATCTATTGGCCGGACACTGCCGTTCCAGTACCATTGGTGATCGTCGCCCATGGGTTCTTCCGGCACCGCCACAACATGTCTGCCTGGGGGCAGCACCTCGCTAGAGAGGGCTTCGTGGCTGCAGTCCCGGATCTGCCGGCATGGTCGGATCATGCCCGCAATGGCCGTTTCATCTCCGAGCTGCAAGCATATCTTTGCGCGGTCGAGTCCTGGAGGCAACGTGTCGATCCGGCCCAGGTGGGGCTGATTGGATTCTCTGCGGGCGGGCTAGCTACTCTGCTGTCGGCCGCCGACAATCCAGGCCTAACCATCTGGATCGGGCTCGATCCGGTCGACTGGAACAGCATCGGAGCGAAGGCAGCCCCCTTGGTCTGCTGCCGTGCCGTTGTGCTTACCGCCGAACCCTCCTCCTGCAACGCGCACGGAAATGCTAACAGCATCATCGCCGCCTTGCCCCACTGCGAGCATTTCAAAGTCGCTGGCGCGGTGCATGTGGACGCAGAGTGGCCTACTGACTGGATGGCCGAAATCGTTTGCGGTCGCTCGACAGAAGAGAAGCGCAGTGAGTTTCACAGGCGCGTGACCGCGGCTCTTCATGAATCTCTGCCGATTTACCCATCGATTAAGGGATAAATATTTACAATATTCCCTATTGAATCAAAAATGAATATTGTGTATTATATACCTGGAGCTAAGATTTCTTTGCAGCTTGCATCGCACGCGGAACCAGCCTGATGCTACGGTTGGCAGCCAAGGTACCTTCATCAAAACCGCTGAGCCTTTCTCAGCGGTTATTCATTTATTTTGGGAGGATGATGATGAACCGTAAATTCTTTATTCTGATTGTGGCATTGTTGGTCCTGTTGATCGCAACCCCGGCGGTGACCTGGCGCTCGTCAGCCGCTCTAGCGGGTCAAGAACCGGCGAGGCCGCATGATCTTGACAGGTCGGCTGCGCTCGCCCCACAGGCGCCGGTGCCGGGCGGGCCGGGGTTCCAGATGGTGAACGCTCTCCAGTTCAGGGCGCATACACCAGACCTCACAGCGCATTTTTATAATGACGAGCTGGTCAACCCTGGCGCTATGGATAATTTTTACCAGGCTGCGCTGACGCTGCCCAACCACATGACGATTACCGGGATGGTGGTCTACTTCTATGATAACCACACAGATGACCTCCTGGTGGCACTTTGGCGCTTCGATCCATCCACTGGCGACCATTTGGAAATGGCGACGGTCGCCTCGTCAGGCGCTCAGGATCTGTATCTCAACTCGTCAGATACCTCCATCCTTTCACCGCTGGTTGACCAGCAGAGCTACTCCTATTACGTTGAGGTGGGTATGCCACCAGCCGGCAGTGCCCTACGCGTGGCTGCTGTGCGGATCGATTATGCTTACGAAGTCAGCCTGCCATCCGTTGCGAAAAATCCCTAGGGGCAGCCAATCGGGACGGCGCTGCGAACGAATACAGATTACTCAGAAATTGGCGCGATAATCCAGAAAAAAGAAGAGCGACCTATTGCGGTCGCTCTTCAGAAACAACGCGATGGTTATCGGAGAATACTGCGCTTAGCGAAGCCCGAAAGCATAGAACTTGTTATTCGGTGAGCCAAGGCCAAAATTGCTGTAGCCCGAACCCCAATAGACGACGCCATTGGAAATCGCCACGCCTGAGTTGACCGAGCCGCCGCTCGCAAAGCTCCACTTGATTTGACCCATGGCCGCATCCAGTGCATAGAATGTCGGCTTGCTCGAATCAGATTGCAGAGAGCCGGCATATACAACACAGTTTGCCACACTCACCGCACCTGGATCAATGCCGTTAGTTGGATCAGCGGTCTGCCAGAGGATCTGGCCAGTGGCTGCATCCAAGGCGCTCCAGCCGCCTGTTGTGCCCCCGAGGAACGGCTTGCCGTCATTATTTGTAACCGCCACATAGATGCAATAACTCCTGATGTGAAATAATGTTTAAAGCATAATTTCTCTTTCGCGTGAGATAATAGGGGAAAAAGGAGGGCCCTTATGCAATATCGTCCAGCTCCTCGTCAGCCAGTGGATACCCTATGTCCGCGATGGGCTGGGGCGAGGCAAAGCGTACGACCGGGCGGTCACATTTTAGCCAAGCGTGTGACGAGTTCCTCAATCACTAAATCTTTTACACATCACAGAAAGCAATTATAAAGAGGCCGTAGATGTCAGGCATAATTTTTCAAAGAACTTATCCTTTGGGGGAAGAATATGAAGCCATAAGGAAAAATGCTTCTGAATATTTGAGCGAATACCTGGCATATCCAAACCTGGTAGCGTTCAATGATTTTGAAAGAAGCGTTACTTTTTCTACAGAAAAACTGATCCCAACCCCTTCTACTAATAGGCCGCGCGTCATGCTGCTGTTCTCAAACGCCCATCCATACTCCGTTCATCAAGGCATGTTTCTATCACCCAATACGAGAGGGGTGGAGAATGCTTTCTGGCCTGTAATGGAATATTCGGGTTGGCTGCCTATCTCAAAAGAAAATCGTAATCCAAAGCGACTTGCGGATATTTGTCTTAAAGCAGAATACCCAGGACCCTTTGAGCTGATTTTCTATTGTTATTATGCTTTTCCAACCGATTACCCAAAAGATTTAGTGAAAATATTTGGAGGGGATTTTTTCAAACAGGTGATCCAACCAAAAGCTATGGCTGAGTTTTGGGAGACAATTCAAGATAACTCTGTGAAGGCAGTGATCACATTCAACAAAGAGATATTCAATCTCGTATCAAAAGAGCCCAGCAAACGTCCCATTGATCATCTGATGGGAGGGGAGCTGATTCAAAGCCAGATCAAAGGCATTGACAGGCGCATCCCCATTTTCTTGACTTTCCCAACCGGATGGCGTTTTCGCCACGATATTACACACTCGCGTATCGTCAGTCTTGAAAAAATAAGAACAGCCATTAGCAGTGAATTAGGTGTGAAAAAAAGTAAGCGCCCATAATCAGATGTGATCGAATGGTTGGGCATCATGACAGCAGAAGGTATTGCGAAAACTAAAAACGGAGAGTCGTCAGAACCACGAAAAGGAAAACAAAATGAAACCGAACTCTTCGCCCGTCTCAGTGACCGAATCACAGGAGCCAACACCCCCGGTGCGCACCTCCATGCTTCGATCCACCTTCTTGCTGTTGCTCTTGCTCTTCCCGGTGAATTTCATTCAGCTTGTTTTCCATGAAGGCGGTCATGCTTTGCATACCCTGGCCTTGGGAGGACCGGTCTCTATGTTTTATGTCCATCCTTTTTCTCTGCCTGGATATGTCAGGCCGATTTTCGAATCGAATAACGTCTGGTTCCACGTTTCCGGAGCAGCCCTGGTGCTCTCGGTATCTCTCTTGATCTTCAGCCTGTGCTGGAAGCACCGCTCTGTCTCCTTCTTACCGCTGTTGATGATCTTTCCTTGGGTCTGGATGTTCCATTCTTTTAGTACCCTGTTGATCCAAGGCGACTTCTCTAACGTCATGGTTCTCACTGGCATATCCCCGATCATTTTTCGAGTGACGGGTTTGATACTGGCTGCTGTGGGGATCTTCTTTTTCGTTTCGCTCTTCCCTTTGCTCGGTTTGGCCCCGAAGGAACTCAAATCCGTGTGCGTGGTTCCTGGCGCATTTTTCCTTTGGGCCCTGGTCGGCTTGATCGTAGGGTATCTGATCGTGTCCGGTTCACCGATCAATGTTGTCTATGGCCTGGGGGAGGAGATCCTAAGTATTGCAAAGGTTACGTCAGTCGTTTATCTGATCTCCGGCGTGATTCTCGCTGTGATCTATGTCACACTCTATCGCTATATGGTTCCCAGGCTGCCTGCCTGGCTGCGAACGGAGACAGTCCAGTTGACCTGGAAAGATTTGCGCCTCCCTGCGGTGCTGGCTGCTGTCAGCGTGGTCAGTGGGTTGATCATCATCACTTGAAAAACAAACTTATCCACTCACGGTAATTCCCTTCCGTTGACATAAAAGGTAAATACGGGTATATTTATCTAATTAACCCGCAAACCACCGAAAGCATTTAGAATTTAGCAGGGCGATGAACGGCGGTTTGCTCCAGTGATTGGCCGCTCTTGAATTGGATTCTGAAAAATCACTTTCGACCAATCACATCCATGCGAGGAGGCGCAATTTTTTTTTAATATGCGCGAACAGACAAGTGCTCGAACAAGGGTAAAAAAAACCGCACAGGCACAAAGAATTATGATCATCAGGCATGCAGAAAAGCCTTATGACGATGGCAAAGAGAACAACCTGGGCGTCAGAATGGATGGCAGCAGCAGCGCTGACTCGCTGGCGGTGCGCGGCTGGCAGCGGGCTGGGGCGATTGCCCTGCTGTTTGGCTCAGCTGAGCTGGCTCAAAGCCGCGGGCTTTCGGTGCCGCAGCACCTGTATGCCTCCGACCCCGAAAAAGCCGATAAGGTTGGCAGCAAAAGCCGCCGGCCCAAACAGACCCTGATCCCATTGGCACAGCGGTTGGACTTCCAAATCAATGCATCTTGGTTAAAAGGCCAGGAAGCCAGGCTCTGCCGGGATATTTTGAAATGCTCCGGCACCGTCTTGATCTCCTGGCAGCACGAGCTGATCCCAAAAATCGCTGCCGCCATCCCAGGAGGGAAAATCCCCCAAACCCGTAAATGGGATGACGCACGCTTCGACCTGGTGTGGGTCTTTGACCTTTTATCCGACGGCACTTACAGTTTCAAGGAAATCCACCAGGTGCTGCTTTCTGGCGACCTGGAACCCTGATCGTTATAGAAATTATGCTGTGAAGCAGGAAAGAAGAGAGAGACAACCATGGACCCCATTCCAGACTCGGGCACCGCAAAAGACATCCGGAACATCGTAAAATCCGTTTTTATACCCGCCCTGCCAAAGGATTCAAGAGCGCGGCAAATCGCCGAAGGGGTGCATGATCCCAGCGCTGCAAATTCGTTCCTGCGCGGCAAGGCGGAGTTCGACCAGGCTGCCAAGGCGCTCCTGCAGCTCCCGGGTTCAGCACAGGGTGGGAAAATCCTTCTCCGCGATGCAAACCAGGGAGGGCTCACCCAGGCTGGCATGGTTGTTGCGCTATGGCAAACGGCATCAGCGGACCGGAGCACAATATTTTCGGGTGTTGGAGCAACGGGTCCCACCATCCTGGCGGTACAGGTGGAGGGAGTCGACCTGAACACCCTCTGGCAAGATGACGAGTTTGGCGAGCCGCTGAAAGCCGATGGAAACGCCGAGGCCTCCGCACTCGTTTTCGAGACGCCGCCTTCCCTTAACCTCCCAAAACATCCCGACCCTGACAACGGGGTGATCATCTCCGAACATGGCGAGCAGGTATCCGTCAAGCGGCGGGGGAATACAAGCCGGGGCGACCCAAAGATCAATATCTCGGTCTACCTGGACAACGATGAAGAGTTTGGCGTCCCGCGCCAACTGTGCCTGCTCAACAGCCTGCGCGACCCCTCCTACCAGAGAGTGCGGCTGGCGTATGACCTCCTGGGCATGGCTAAATGCCCGGTACGACCGTCTATCTACGCAGAGCTCACCCTGAACGGTTTTTACTATGGCACGTATGCAGCCGTGCCGCCCCTGGATGACTACCACTTCAAAGAGCTTTTCCCCGGCGTCAAGCATCGGGCCATCTTCAAAGGCAACTACGGCGACGACCTGCCCGACGGCGCTCCACTGGCGATGCGCGGCAGCCAGGGCACAGATTACTTTACACCCGGTTCCCGCCCGGAAAGCCGTTCGTATGAACCGCGCAACGATACACCCGACAGCGATTACGCCGCGCTGGCAACCTTTATCACCACATTCCATTCAAATGACCCGGGGAGCACGGCTTTTGTCGATACGGTGAGGAAAATCCTGGATGTGGAGCTGTTCCTGCGCACTATGGTGGTCGTCAACCTGCTGGGTTCATGGGATACCTATTATCTCAACAGCCAAAATTATTTTCTGCACCTGGCAGTGGATGATTCGGGGAACAAGCCTCCATTTGCGACGTTTTGCCTAAATGATGTGGACAGCGTGCTGGGGGTGAGCTGGCCAGGACAGAAGCGCAACTGGCAGGAAAAAGACCTGCTTTTCCGCGGCACCGAGATCGGAAAAATCCCCCTCATCACAAAGCTGCTTGCCAACCCTGTATTCAAGATGTACTACCTGGATTTCATGGAGTGGTTTATCAACCAGCATTTCAACGTGGCGAGTGTGCAGGCGATTGAAGCGAGGCGCTGGTCGATCTTGGAGCAATCGGTATACCTCGAGTCGGACACGCCTTTTGGCGCTGCGCATACCAATCGCCCATGGTCCAACGACCAGGTCTACCAGGCCTCCGCCCTCAGCCAGAGGCTGTCTGCCGACCAGGGGCCGGTGGCTGGGATCGTGGTGGAGGGCATCGACAATTTCATTGAGGCGCGCTGTAGGAAAGTGTTGGGGCAGCTAGCGAAGCTGCCGAGGGCAAGCAGTGGGGTCGACTTCGACTCGGACAACTGGGTCCTTGGGGTGTAAACAGGAGCGAGACCTTCTCGCCTGTGTTGGCACAGGTGCACTTCTCAAATTTGAGCCTCACCACTTTACCCCCATTCCTGGGGGTATTTATTTTCAGGCTGCATGGAAGCCAGTGCCTCAATGCCTGGGCGGTGTTTTTGAGCTAAGGGATGGGGATATTTTTTCGTGAAAAATCTGAAAATAGCGATGTTGCAATTAGAGAGAATTCGATCTATACTAGTTTAAGGAAATGTGATGAGAGGGTGGGCGGGAGCGAGATCGAGAGCTTAGCGGCGCTAACGCTAGCCCAACAAGTAAAGCGAGCGGAATATGAAAAAACGAGTTCTTGCCTGGGACGGCTGCAGCAATGTTCGCGATCTCGGCGGGTTAAGGACTAGCGATGGCCGCTTGACGCGTTGGGGAGCCATTATCCGCTCGGATAATCCAGCCAGGCTATCTGAGGCGGGATGGTCGGCGCTGTATGCCTACGGCATCCGCACAATCATTACGCTGCGCACAGTTGGCATGGCCGAAGACGAGCTCAACTTTACACCACGCTATGCTGATATCGCAACGGTTCAGGCAGCAATAGAGGACATTACGGACCGGGAATTTGTGCAGCAGTGGGCTGCCACCGACCTGTGGAGTACACCGCTCTATTATCAAGATGCGCTTCGGCGCTGGCCGGAGCGGCACGCGGCCGCGATTTCTGCGATCGGGCGGGCTGGACCGGGCGGCGTGCTTTTCCACTGCATCCGCGGGAATGATCGCACGGGCATCATCGCTCTGTTACTGCTCGCCCTCGTTGGCGTTTCGCCGGAGGATATGGTTGCGGATTATGAGCTGAGCCCAGATCCTGAGCGAGATGAGCTTCTGGCGCGAGAACATTCTTCTGTTCGAGAGGCGATCCTCAGGGCACTTGCAGGCATTAATATTGACAGCTATCTAATTATGGGCGGGGTAAGCCAAGCTGATTTGGATGCCGTTCGTAAGCGGCTTTTGGGGGAGGCGACGCATGGTGGAATCAGAGGAACGAATCAAAAGGAAGGAAGAAGTGATGAAACGTGAGATTAGTATTGCACAACCTGAGTACCTCATCGAAGACTGGTCTGGCAAATATGAGATCTTCTCCTGGCTGGAGTACATTGTCACTGTACCCAATCCAATGTATATCATCACAACGCGGAAGCCAAATGGCGCGCCGAATGCCAATTTACAATCATGGGGATTACTGATCGGTGAGAGAGGGAAATACTCCTCTTTGCTGGCACTGCTTGATAACACGCATACCTATGACAATATTCTACGCGAAGGGGAATGGTGCGTCTGTTTTCCATCTTTTAGCCACTATCTGCAATGTTTCGAGACCATTCAACATAATGAGGCTGATAATGACGAGATAACGGAGGCCGGCTTCACGGTCGAGGCAGCAAAGTTTGTGCAAGCACCGCGCATTGCAGAATGTTCTGTTAACCTGGAATGCCGTTTGGAGTGGCATCGCCCGCTTTGCGAAGAAAGTCATTGGCATCTCTTCACCGGACGGGTGGTCCATCTCGCAATGGATGAAGCTATGATGGTACCAGATCCAGTTGAACGCATGCGAGCCATGGGGTTGATGTACAACGTGCGGAGTACGGTCAACCCGCTGACTGGGGAGCAGTACGGACCAAA
Organism: uncultured Chloroflexia bacterium; assembly: GCA_963751425.1. Taxonomy (GTDB): domain Bacteria; phylum Chloroflexota; class Anaerolineae; order Anaerolineales; family UBA4823; genus CAVVUF01. The sequence goes on from CAVVUF010000001.1 coordinate 79,544, forward strand.
TACGCTGGGATTACTTTCCAAAGTGGAAAAGGTCTTCCCTGACGAAGGGCAATGAAAAAGAGGTGATGCTTGAAAGATAAACTGCTTGAGCAGGCCAGACATGAATACAGTCCCAACCAGCGGTATGTTTTGCTGTTGGTTTTAGCGCCAGTCTTCCTGATCCTATTGCCCTTTATCCTCATCAGGCTGGGGACAAGGATCGACCAATGGCTGGGATGGTCACCTATCTTATACGAACCGCTCAACCTTATCTTCGGCTGGCTGCTGATCTTGCCCGGTTGGTTGTTTGCGATGTGGGCCAATTACAGCCAATTTACCCTTGGGAGAGGCACGCCCGTGCCGCTCATGGCAACGCAAAAACTGATCATTCAGCCCCCCTATACTTACTGCCGCAACCCCATGGCACTAGGCGCCATCCTGATGTACCTGGGCGTGGCTGTTCTTTTTGGTTCACCGGGTGCAGTGGTGCTTGTGTTTCTTGGAGCCGTTTTGTTGCTCTCGTACATCAAGCGCATTGAGGAGAAAGAGATGGAACTGCGCTTCGGGCAGGAATATCTAGAATACAAAAAGCAAACACCATTTCTGATACCACGCTTGTGGAGACGAGAAAGATAGACGAATTAATCTAAACGCGAATCCACTCCACCAGTGATCCAGGCCATCAGCCATGTCTATGGAGGAATAACATGATCTACTTAGTGGGTGGGGCACCCAGGGTTGGTAAGAGCATTTTGGGTCAGCGGATCTCTGCGAAGCTGAAATCGGTTGGATCTCTACCGACCTGCTTGTCCAACTCCTGCAGGTAAAGAAGGAAGAAGGGGTGAAATCTGAATGGAACGCCGCTCCAGAGGCGATTGCCGCGGCTGCCGAATGGTTCTTCCCATACCTGGAACGGTTTACCTGGGGCGTCAGCTCCCTGGCAAAGAGCTACGTTATCGAGGGGGTCGACTTTCTTCCAGCACAGGTCGCACAGCTTTCTGGGCATTATCAGATCCGCAGTGTGTTCCTGGGGTGCTCCAAAATGACGCTGGAGCAGTTCAATCAATTCGGAAATACGCTTGGGTATGCCTATCTGCCCGAGACAATGCGCCGCCAGATCGTTCAGGACGTCCCGCTCTGGAGCGAGCTCATTCGGAAGGAAGCCAAACGTTTCGGTTATCCTTATTTCGACTTGTCCGGCGATTTCGATGCACACCTGTTGGAGGCCGAGGCTGTACTCATAACCGGTGCCAGTCAAAAAGAGTAAATCCTTTCTCAGCTTTCTCCGCAACTCAGCGTCGAGATTTTTCATGAGTTCACTCTGCAGGGATCCTTCGCCGGCCCGATTTACCCATCGGCAAAGTGCGCCGGTTCAGGATGACAAGGTTTTGATAGCGCCTCTGCCCGCTGGGGTGATAGAATTAAACCAGACCGGTCCTCACCCCACTCTCTGGAGGTCGTAATCCCGCAAATGATGTCGTCTCAAATCACGATCCGCGGCGCACGGCTGCACAACCTCAAGAACATCTCACTGAGCATCCCCAAGGAAAAGCTCGTGGTCCTGACGGGCGTATCCGGCTCGGGGAAATCCACGCTGGGGTTCGACATCCTGCTCAAAGAAGGGCAGCGCCAGTACATGGAAGCGCTCGGGATGCTGCCCTTCGGGGTGGCGAAAGCGGAGGTGGAGGCGATCAGCGGGCTCTCCCCCTCCATCAGCATCGACCAGCGCCTCGCCAACCACAGCCCGCGCTCCACGGTGGGCACCTCCACGGAGGTGTTCACCTATCTGCGGGTGCTGTTCGCCCGGCTGGGACAGCGTCCCTGCCCGGTATGCGGAAAAATCGTTCAGCCTTTCTCCGGAACCCCTGCAGAAGGATGGGAAGGCGAGCTCAGCTCAGGTGACGAAACCGCCGCTGAGGAAGAAAGCTTTCCCTGCCCGAACTGTGGGGCACCCATCCCTGCCCTGAGCATGGCGCATTTCTCCTTCAACAAGCCCGAAGGCGCCTGCCCCACCTGCACCGGGCTGGGCAGCGTGCAGCAGGCTGACCTGAAAAAGCTGGTGGATGAGGATAAGAGCATCCTGGAGGGAGCGGTAAGAGAATGGAACCCCATCCACATCGACTACTACGCCGGGATCTTGCAAGCTGCCGGGGAATATTATGGACTTCCCTTTGATCTTTCGCAGAAAATAGCTGACTATACGCAAGAGCGCCGCGATTTGCTCTACTTTGGCGTCGAGAGCCCCCTCTTCCGCCGCCATTTCCCCAAGGTCGAGCCGCCAGCCACGGTGCGCGGGGGGCGCTTCGAGGGCGTGGCCACCAGCCTGCTGCGCCACTACGCCGAGCACCTGCACGCCCACGTGAGCGAAGCCGGCTACCGAGATCGCCTGGACGAGCTCGTGGTCACCCAGACCTGCCCCGACTGCGCCGGCACGCGCCTGAAACCGGAAAGCCGGGCGGTGACCGTCAACGGGCAGACCATCGTCGCCCTGGCAAAGCTGCCGCTCAGCGACCTGGGCGCCTGGCTGGATGGGCTGGCAGATGTCTTCAGCGCAGATGAAATGAAGCTGGCCGGGACGGCCCTGGCGGACCTGCACGAGCGCCTCGCCCACCTGGTGGAAGCCGGGGCGGGCTACCTGGCGCTGGAGCGCGCTTCGCCGAGCCTCTCGGCCGGCGAGGCGCAGCGCCTGAAGCTGGCCGGGCTGCTCGGCTGCGGGCTGAGCGGGGTGCTGTATGTGTTCGACGAGCCGACCATCGGGCTGCACCCGCGCGACACGCGCCGGCTGATCGGCCTGCTGCGCCGCCTGCGCGACCTGGGCAACAGCGTGCTGGTGATCGAACACGACCTGGAAATGATCGCCGCGGCGGATTATTTGATCGATTTCGGCCCGGGCGGGGGCAAGCACGGCGGGCAGGTGGTGGCGCTGGGAACCCCGACCGAAGTGCAGGCGCAAGCCGGGTCGCTCACCGGGGCCTACCTGGCCGGGCGGGCTTCCATCCCCCTCCCCGAGCGCAGGCGGGCACCCGGCGAACAAGCCCTCACGATCCAGCGGTGCGCGCGAGCACAACCTGCAGGATCTCACCGTGCGCCTGCCGCTGGGCATGCTGGTGGCAGTGACGGGCGTCTCGGGTTCGGGGAAATCCACGCTGGTGTTCGACATCCTTGACCGGGCGCTGCGCCAGAAGCTGTACGGCTCCACGGAGGTGGTGGGCGAACACGACTCCATCGAGGGATTGGAGCTGGTCAGCCAGGTGATCACCCTCGACCAGGAGCACATCGGGCGCATGCCGCGCTCGAACGCGGCGACTTATGCGGATGTCTTCACCCCCATCCGGGCAGCCTTTGCCGCCACACCCGCAGCCAAGCAGCTGGGGCTGACCGCCCGCCATTTCTCGTTCAACGTCCCGGGCGGGCGCTGCGAGCGCTGCGAGGGCACGGGCGTGCTGGCGGTGCAGATGCACTTCCTGCCCGAAGTCGAGGTGCGCTGCCCGGCCTGCGGCGGGCGGCGCTTCACCTCCGAGACGCTGAAGGTGCGCTACCGTGATCACGATATCTCCCAGGTGCTCGACCTGACCGTCGAAGAAGCCCTGGGGCTGTTCGAGGACGTCCCCGCGGCGCGTTCCCGCCTGCAGGTGCTGTGCGACGTGGGCGTGGGCTACCTGCAGCTCGGGCAGCCCGCCACCACGCTCTCGGGCGGCGAGGCGCAGCGCCTCAAGCTGGCCAAGGAGCTGGGCAGGCGCAGCCGGGGGCACACCCTGTACCTGCTCGACGAGCCCACCAAGGGCCTGCACCTGGCGGATGTGGCCCGCCTGCTGGGGGTGCTGCAGCGCCTGGTGGAGGCGGGCAGCAGCGTGATCGTGATCGAGCACAACCTGGAGCTGATCAAGACCGCCGACTGGGTCATCGACCTGGGGCCGGAGGGCGGCGCCGGCGGCGGCAAGCTGGTGGCGCAGGGGACGCCGGAAGAGATCGTCAATAATCCAGATTCAATAACGGGAATATTCCTTAAGGAGCTTCTATGACCACGACACTTTCATCAAGCCAAAGTTTCTATGCCAAAGTCGATGATGCACAGCGCGAAAAGCTGCTGCAAGCCTATGTGGATTTCTTGAACCAAAAAAATGGGCAGCTCGACCCGCAGACCGGGCGCCTGCCGCGCCGCGAGCTCAGCCTGGAGCAGATGAATACCGCTCCGGTGCGCTACTCCGGGCAGGTTTCGCAGGCGGATTTCGACCGCTTGTACGCCAAGTTCTCGGCCTCCGATCCCAAGCTGAACCCCGCCCTGCTGCTCTTGCTGCTATTCTGCAAGATGAACGCCGGTGAAGCCTACGGCGTGCGCGTCGTCAAGTCCGTGCATGCCAAGACCTGGGGCAAAAAGCAAGACCTGCGCAGCCAGGCGATCTCCGTGGCCCAGCAGGAGGAAGAGTACCACACCCGCATCCTGGTCGGCACAGCCCATTATTTCAATATCCAGGCAGCCGGCACCTTTACGCCGCCTGTGGCGCTCAAGGTGCTGATCGGCTCGCTGGCCTATGCACCCAAAATCGCCTTCCACCCCATCCTGTACGGCGCTGAGGTGGCGGGCGTGTATGTCTTCAACTGGACTCTGAACCAGGTGCGCCGCATGCTCCCCGGCGAGCCCCAGCTGGTCGAGGCACTCGAGCAGCGCCTGATCCAGGTGTTGATCGACGAGATTGGGCACGTGGCATTCAACCGCCTGGTGTTGGGTGAAAATGGCCGCGGCCTGGGAAAATTCCTGGCCGCCCAAACAGCACGAGGCCTGCCGATGATGACCCCCGAGCTGCGCGCCGTGGGCTTCGATGGCAGCGTGCTGCGCAAGTTTGGAGGCTTTGACCTGCGCGACCTGCCCGAGCAAGCCAGGTTGAACAGCTTTATTCAGCCAGAGATGAAAAGCAACCGGTATTAATGTGTTATATATTCTGGACAACGATAAGCATTTTTTGACATGACTTTCTTGCCTTGATATCGTAGACTGTTGGCAGAAAGGATGAACCGTGGACTGGATACAAAGCCTATCAAAAGCGATTCATTATATCGAGAACAACCTCACCAATGACATAAGCGTTGATGATGTTTCGAACAATGTATACACTTCCAGTTACAATTTCCAACGTGTTTTCAATTTGGTGACAGGAATGACGATCGGTGACTATATTCGTAACAGGCGGTTAAGTCTAGCCGGGCAAGAATTACTGCACACGAAAAATAAAATTATTGATGTCGCAATGCGGTATCAATATGATACGCAGGAAAGCTTTTCAAAGGCTTTTACAAGGTTCCATGGATTTACTCCATCCAGCGTGCGGAAGCAGAAGAGTCAAATTAAGGTCTTCCACCCGCTGACCATCCAGGTAACCATTCAAGGAGGATTTAACATGTCGCGCAAAATAATCGACAATATTCCGCTTCACCAGTTACAGTACCCTGAGCAAGGGCAAAATTATGTTTTCAATGGCTGCATGAAATTTCTAATGGAGTGCCTGGGAGAAGATGAACAATATGATTATTGGTTCTTCTCTGCTGTTTCGGGTGACTGCTATGTGCAGGTATACGGAACGAATAAAAATAAATGGCATACCTGTTACTCGCAGTCAAAGTTTGATCATGCTTTAATCCAACGGGTTTGTAATGCGATTGGGTACGATTTTTCATACATCGACCCTGAGGACTGGCACCGTGATAAAGAAGGATGTAAAGCCAAAATTATCTCGTATATCGACAAAGGCATACCGGTTATCGGCAAAGGTTTTTATCACTCGCCGCGAGATGGTGGTGAAAAATGGCCAACCGATGAGGTTTCCTGTATTATCGGTTACGAAAACGACGGCGAGCGCTTTTACCGTTTGCCAGAAGAGGCCACGGATCTGGTTCCCTTTACACTTGACGATCACCTGCCTTATACTTTCGTATTTATCGAAGGCAAGAAAAAAGCACCCCCGGTGGCTGAGGGATATCGGAAAGCGTTGATGGACGCACCTCGGCTGATGCGGACACCGCCGGGTCAGAATGGTGATGTGTTTTTTGGCAACGACGCATTTGAGCAGTGGGCAAATATGCTTGAGAACGGCTTTTACCGAATGCTGCCAAGGGATTTTAATGATATAAGCCTATGGCGGTATTACAACGTCTATATTTGCATCATCGCAACCAACATTTATTCAAAAAGACATACAACTGATCGAGCTATCCAAATAAATCCCGAATTGACCTATATGTCGCCGCTGCTTGATCAGGAATACAAAGCTCTAGAGGAGCTGGAGAACCAGTTGAAAGAGGCCGGAGGCGACTTTAATATCAGTTACGAGGTTCTAGAAGATCCGATGAAATGCCAAAAAATCGCTCGAATTATGAGGCGGTTTCCGGATGTCTACTCACGGATATGTGATGTGATTGAATATGGCAAATAAAACCACGATCGTAACGACTTTTAACAATCTAACCTTTCTCCATTCTCTTTAAAACGCTTTCCCCCTTCGCTCCAGTGCTCTGCGCTGGAGCGTTTTGGCTGCCAATCTGCTCAGTATGGGCCGCGGATGTTTGGCGAACTTAATATATTGCATTTTCGACATCTTAGTGAATCCATCGCTCAGTGAGTTGAACGGAATGCGTTTCCAGATGCCGCCGCAATGACAAAAGCCGAAAAGCCCAGGACTATGGATCGGTTCCCTCACAGCTCCACATTCCCCCCCAACCCCGGCACATCCGTGGCTTTAAGGTAGCCATCCTCGGAATGCCCGGGAAGAGTAAGTCGTAACGTCATTTTGCACTCTGCGGCGGCGATCATTCCGAACCCTCATCAAGACTGGTAGCGCCAGTTTCGCTCGGCTTATCGGAACCGATCCGGAGAGGACGATTCAGCGCTGGAGGCTCTCTCCTCTCTTCGGTAGCGAAGACCGCATGCCGCGCAGGATCAGACCTTCGTTACCGAGGAGAGTGCTCGACAGTTGGCTCCCTGGGGTCCCAGTCGAGCACCTCATAGTCCATTTGTATACCGTCACGGCGTCCCGGTTCATCCGCACAACTCGGCGGACTGGGTTTCTAGGTGTCCAGGTTGCTCACCCGCCGTATGCCGACGCCGATACGCTTCGGCCAACAGGAGCCCACGGCTGCGTTTTTGTGACGGGATTACCCTCGATGCTCCGATATTTTCAACTTGGGTAAAGAGGGGGAGGGTATCTGCTGGCGCAGCACAATCATTTTCATTGATCATGAAAACACACAGCCTCAGAATTATGGTTATAATCACTGTAGACATTATTGGGTAGCACAGTAAATAACCCCTTCAAAAGGAGAAATTTATGACAGTCTCGGTTATAGATTGGATTTCATTGACAATTGGAGTTATCGGCATTGTATTTGGTTATGTACAAATTCGCGCTATGCGCAAACAACGCAATATATATAAAGAGAAATGTTCCATAAGATATAAAGATGTTGCTGAAACTGTGAGCAATCTTACAGAACACTTAATCGTTTCTTGCGAAACCATAAAAGCAGATTGCATAACGAAATCTGGGCCATGTAGCGTACTATCCGCCAATATCACCGCAGCTATGTCATTAGCGAGAATTGATCCGCTTTTGTAAAAGGCTTGATGAGGAATATGCATCTGATTTAGAAGAGATCGATTGACCTGACAGTTGCACAACACCTAGAAGACATAGATTGTCGGTGTATGGATATGCCCAAGTTAAACTCACTCAAAATGCCTAAGCAATTCGGCTGAAGGATAAATGATTTTATAGTTCCAATTATCAGGTGCACGATTAGCGGAAAGACGCCTAACCCCTCCTCCAACGGAACACTGGTTTATCGCTGAAACCGAGTGTTAGTGGGATAAAAATTTAAAATAGGAATAATCATGAAATCACATTTCTACTACAGAGACAAAATTGAGCCCCACTGAGATACTTTTGGATGCAAAAGGTAAAGCGATAAGTCATGACAAGATAAGTAAAATAATTAGAGCATTTGGAGAGAGTTATAAAATTGCGACATATGAAATAATCATTTATTCCGAGCACTTAGATAACGACGGCGAAGTATTTATCGAATGTGCATCGGGGATATTGAAAAATTTTGGAATGACCAGAAGCGGTACATTCTACGGGAACAATATTGATGAGACATTAAGTAGCTGCTGGAATGCAATTGGAGCCAACCTGATAGAAATAAACAATTCGGTGCGCAGAAGCGGCTTTCCTAGGGATAGATATATATTGGAACTAAATGCCCGAAAACGTGAAAGATTGATAGCTGAAATTTGGCTAATCACAAAAAAGCTTTTACCCATAACAATGGGGAAGACATCTTACGGACTCGTTTCAGCTAGCAAGATACTATTTTCGGTCTTACCTGAAATTGTTTTACCAGTCGATAACGCTGAATGGTTGCGTGTTTTTAAAACAGTTGATCTTGGAGATATTATTCGCCGTATGGTTTTGGATATCCAAAAGTGGGAAGGAATGACAGGAAGGCAGTTTAACGATTTGGATCCTTCAAAGAGATTGACCACACTTCCGTCTGTTTATAATGTAATGGCGATGAATGCAAGACCCAAGATCCATAAAGAGAACGGAAAATAACAACTGTACGCAACTGACAAAGCTCCACGCAGCAGTTGATACTGGTTGTTAACCAGCACTATAATAGAATTTGCTCGGAGGATCTTGCAATGGCAACCAACTATCTGGAACAGTTGATCGCTGAATGGTACGAATATAAAGGTTACTATGTTCGAAGGAATTTATTAGTTGGGAAGCGTGTAAAGGGTGGCTTTGAATGTGAGCTAGATGTTGTCACCTTTAATCCAAAGGCCAAGCATCTTGTGCACATTGAACCATCGATGGATGCTAACAGTTGGGCAGAACCGAGAGAGAAGATACCAAAAGAAATTTACGGCTGGGCGCAAGTACATTCCGGAGTTGTTTCAAGGACTAGATCTGCCTACAGATATTGAGCAGATCGCAGTGCTTGTATTTGCGAGTAAAACAAATCGTGATCGACTTGGTGGTGGGCGGTTGATGATAATAGATGAGTTACTACAAGAAATCTTCCAAGAACTAAGAGACAAACATCTTGCTAGTGACGCAATCCCTGAGCATTTGACGGTGCTTAGGAGTTTTCAGTTTATAGCAGAATATCGGAAAGTTGTATTCAATGCCCTGAACAACCCTGGCTAGAACGCACTTTCGCCTAACGCCGCTCCGCTGGGCAATTGAAGTTCAATCCAGTATGCGAGTGGCTTTTTGTTCTTGTCTCTTGCCAATTATCCCAGGCTTAAGGCTATGATTTATCTTGGCTGCCAGCATTTTTAGAGAAGGTATTGCTAAAGCCTAAATTTTTTACGGTTATGCCCCCGTTTCAAGGGGCACATCCAATGCCTCTGCATATCCGATGAGATAACGAACTCATCGAAATACGGCACCTTCGCCATCAATTGCCGCTGTATCATCTGGTCGAAGCACTGGATCAGCGCCTGGTCCAGATGCTGATCGACGAGATTGGGCACGTGGCATTCAACCGCCTGGTGTTGGGTGAAAATGGCCGCAGCCTGGGAAAGTTCTGGCTGCCCAAACAGCAAGAGGCTTGCCGATGATGACCCCTGAGCTGCGCGCGGTTGGCTTTGATGGCAGCGTGCTGCGCAAGTTTGGAGGCTTTGACCTGCGCGACCTGCCCGAGCAAGCCAGGTTGAACAGCTTTTACGCTTAATCGATTTCTCGATCTACTTACCTGGTTTTTTTCAAAAGATGGCTGCCAGCAGGTCATCTTTATTCTCCGCCGCGTAGCAAATCCTCTCCCACCGTTTTTGCTGGTTGGCAAACTTCAAATATCTTAAAGCATGCAGCAGGGCGGAACGGAATAACAGCTCTTTTTCAGGTTCGCCGGGCTGTTTTTGATCGTAATACCCCCGATAGAAAGCCGCTGCCTGGCCCTGATGAAAGTACAGGTCCTCGGTCAAGAATACCGTCAGCAGGGGGTAGCCCGCTTCCAGCACCGTCTCGCCCGTTCCCGCCTCATCCCAATCGATCAGCACCAGCTCCCCATTCCGCCTGCGCATGGCGTTGGATAGATTAATTTCGCCATGGATCAACCCTTGGCGTGGATCTTCCAACAGCGGTCGGAGCAGGTCAACAAACGCCAGGAACTGCGCTTTGGCAGGATGGTTATGCGCCTCTTCGGTGAGCTCCTCAATGACGCCTTCCGTGGCAACGCAATAGGGAAAAGGATAATCTGTTATCGAATTGAGGCTTGCGGCGACCTGGCCCAAACGATGCCACGTGGCTGCGGTGGGTTCTGGGGCGCCTCCATCGATAAACTCCATGACCGCCACGCTTTGCTGAGCGTCATATACCAGGGGGTTACCGTCCGCGGCTTTTAGCAGAAATGGGATATGGGGAAAATGACGCGAGGCCAGGAAGTCGTAAATTGCGTAGGTTTGCAGGCCTGTATCGAAGGCAGGCGGCTCAAGATCTATTTTCGCCACAAACTCGCCTTCCTGCGCATGGATCCCGACTACTTTGCGGGTGGGATAGCTCTGGAATGTCGTCCCCAGTGAAACACCCCTTAACGGCCAATGGTCAGAAATAAACTTTGAATTGATCATATCGCGTTTCCTTCACAGCCTCTCCAGGGCGGGAACGGTGGTGGAAGGGATGGTATACAGCATGCTGTTGGCAGAGGAAGCGCTTGAGGAGGTGGCGGAGAACCCCGCCTCGCTGACGGGGAGGCTTTTGAGAAGGTTGTTTTGATTACTATTCTGAGGTGTTATCGTAAATCAGCCGCGCCAGTACCTGCCATCTTGCCGCGAACACCACCAACAAGAGGTCCATCTTCCTCACCGATGCCGATGGTCAGCGTGTAGTTGAACGCGACCTCTTCAGGCTTGATCTTTAAGGTGGTTCAAGGATGGTTCTACGCACGATGAAGGTCACCGATATTTGGATCGACGGTACGGTTGCCCGGGAGTCGGAAGTAAAGCCATCGATATCAATATTCAGACGGCTGTCGGTAAACTCCGCGGACACTTGATTACCGGTTGATGTGATGTTGGTAACACGACCGGAGGCAGCCTCATCGAACAGAGTGAGTCCAATACAGATGCTCGATGCCTCAAACTTCATCCAGGCATACTGGGCAAACTCATCACTGAGACCATACCCCTCGACTACTGGAAGTACCCGATATTGGAGGAAATTCTGCGCCATTTCATTGATGTTAATATCAATCGTGGCTGTGAGCTGGACAGCACCGCCGGATGGAGCTGGTTTTGGGTCGTCTACTGAAACGTTAAAAGGCAATGGTATGGGATGGTTGATCTCCGCCAGTGTGGGTGAACTGAGAATCGGTGACCCAAACTGTTCTATTCCGCCGACCGGCAGACAAGTGCCGGGCATCGCGGCCGTGTGAATGGATGACCTGGCAATACCTTGGATATCCGGCATGAGTGCGAGTGCCTGTGACGGGGTCAGGAAACGAACGCCTTGGTCTTCCAACGGTTTCAAGGTTTTATATAGCTCTCTCGCGTTCGTGCTCCAATTGGTCGCCATGATGAAGTTGACCGGAGAACGTTCGGCTGCACCCAGCGCTATCATTTCCTCAATCCGCGCCTTCAACCGCTCCGCGCTCTCATCATACCCGTTCTGTGTGATCATAACCGGCGTGCCGGTGTCTCTACGAAATGCTTTGTCGATGCTGGGTCCATAGCCGACCACAACACCTTTTAGAGCCTCTCGCGACGGCGCACTTTCTAAGAGATCCCACAGAGGTTCATCGGTAATCGTTAGCGAACTGTCCAATGACCATAAGGTACTTAACCCCATGTCTGCCATGGATGAAAACGTTGCTTTGAAGTATTTCATCGGCTCAGGCAGTGTGGATGCATGCACATAGGCGATGCCCATGATAGAGACAATCTCGTCATTGGGATGGACTGTTTTACGATAATACTCCCAGATGCCAGGAGCCAATGTGGACAAACTTACCCCCATACTCCAGCCCAGTGGGATGCTATTGGTCTTATCCGTGTTCCAAAACTCAGGCAACGGATACTGCATGATCGGCACCTGCAAATTATCACCGTCTGTTATGGCGATGGCAATATTCACCTGAGCAGGGTCGAGTGGGGGAATGGGCGTTGGACGGGCCTGTTCAACTGCCTGGATCGGACTGTGACCCAAGACCGCTGAATGGAAGGATAGGTTACTGACTTGATGGGTTGGAACCAGATACTTACCGGAAGATGATGCTCTCTCCACAGCAATCTCTTCCTCCACCGTATCATCTGAAACGTATCCATATAATATGTAATTAGCTGGATAGGTATCCATAATCTTGGCCACACCATCCCATGTATCATGCTTGGGCCGGGAGAACATGGGCATGATCTGCTGCTGCATGATGAAATCCCATAGATTCTCACTCGGCCGCACTAAGGCCATACCAGGATAGGCCAGATCATCCCGGTGTGCTGCCACCATGGCATCGAATGCCGACACGGCATCCGGCCAACGCCCACACATATCATCAAGCTCAATCCAGCCGCTAGCTTTCAAGCGGGCGGCAACATCATCCGGTGCAACGATGCCATTCTGTAGGATGGCACGAACGGCAGCGGCATGGATGGACCACGGCTCTGACTCTGTGGCGCGAACATAGCCGGCAAGCTCGGTGCGAAACTGAGCCAATGCCGCATCCATGCTCAGATATCCAACGATATTAACCCAGCTTTGCCGTTGGTACTCCTCTATCCAGAATTTATCCGATGCGCCAAACTCTTTGTGATCTGAATTAATCAGATAAAGTCGGGCGACATCGCGGTTGACCATCCCCTGAAATGTCCGCAGGCAGATTTTCTCGGCTGTGGAGGCCCCTTTAGATCCACGACCCATGTATCACCTAAAGAGACACGCCTGGACAGAAAAGTTTCATCCGCTTTCCACGATGTGCCGCGTGGGTTATTTTTACCTGTCAATGGTTCCGTAGGTTTTTGATTCATTCGATCGCCTCATTGTTTTCATTCGCTCTAACGTGGGGGGTGCCTTATATAGGCTCGGTAATCCCACGCAGGTGTAATGTCTGACTCATTGTGCCTGCTGCGGTGCATCGCGGTGGAGAAGTCGGATAACTCCTTCTCGACTTTCTTATTGATCGGCAGGAAGAATAGAGGGATGGCACCCAGGATGATCAGCGTACCCGGCAAGAAGGATGAGGCCAGCCGAATCCCTGAAACAGCGGATTCAGCTTGCGCCTCAGCCCCACTGACAAACCCGTAGAACGCCAAAATGGATGTAAAGATCAAGGTGTGCAGACCGCCAATCGGTATGGTTAGGAGGGCATTCATGCCGGTGTATAATCCAGCCTTTCTCGTACCTGTTCTCTTTTCATCCTCGTCGATGATGGCGCCAAATAGCGGTGCATCCGATGACGCTCCCAATATTGGTGAAAAGGACGATGCCAATATAAACCAGCATCGCCGTCCAGAAGCCACTCACAAAATAGAGGGCATATATAGAATAAACCCAGTGGAATGGTTGAGAGGATGATCAGATTCCTCATGCCAAAGATGCTGCTGAGTTTAGGGAACAAGGGCAAGAAGGCAAACAACACAAGTCCCGGCACAACATCCATCAAAGTAGTCTCGATCCCTTTGAAGATGTAGAACGTGGTCAGCCATATAGAGGAGCTGCGTGAATAGTATTGCTGTTGCGCCCCGACCGATGACCTGATAGATCAGATAGGAAATAAACGAGCGGGACTTGATCAGGGACTTGGCATCCCGTCTCAATTGCTCCACAAGCTTTCCCTCGTCGGTACGAATATCCTTGAACATATCGGGAGGTTCTTTCAACGGCTTCAATGCAAAATAGTAGAGCAGTGAATTCAATACAATCACACCGGTAAACAAGATGATCACAAGCGTCTCTGTCTACATCGCCCACAAGAAGCAGCGTTGGGATGATCATCGAGAGGAATGCGCCAATTTGTCCGGCATACATGGTGACAACAGAAACGTCCACCCGCTCATCACTGGTTGGTGCGGCAATGAGGATATAGTTACTGTAGGCAATGGCGTAGCCTGTCTGCGTCGTATCATAGATAAAGAGCAGCACCGTTAAAAAGCCAAAGACCACCCATGTAGGCCAGTCCGGCTGCGCATAGAGCATGGCGGCGGATGACAGCACGGTAACGGGCGCTGTGACTTTCAGAAGATAGGTATATTTGCCCCGCTGGGGTTTATACCGAAATCTATCAATAAACACCCCCATGAGAGGGTCATTGATGGCGTTCCATATACTAAAAAGCATCCAGATGATGCCGACGTACTTAATATCCAGGCCGATAATATCGGTGTAGACCTTAATATACGCGCTGTGAATCAAGCCATTGCTGATGGCCAGGGGCATCTGAGGGAATGCCAGTTGGAACTTCTGCTTGTTGGTGATGTAGCCGGGTGTTTTCTGCTTTTCCAAGTATCCTTTAAACTTGTTCATTTCACAGCTCCACATTCCCGCCCAAGCCCGGAACATCGGTGGCTTTCAGAAATCCATCTTCGAGGGCGAAACCGCCGATGGAGGGGTCGTCTGCCAGGTCGAAGGAGCCATCCAGGTCGGCATAGCGCACCCCCGGGCTGGAGAGGGCCAGGCTGAGGCCGGCAGAGATGAGCAAAGCCGGCTCGATGACGCAGCTTACCAGCGCTGAAAGCTGGGCGGCGCGGGCAATGTTCTCGACCACACGGGCGCAGCGCAATCCGCCGCAGCGCGCCACCTTGACGCACAGCCCATTGGCGTACTTCCCGGAGGCCAGCTCCAGGGCGGAGGCGGGGCCGTGCACGCTCTGGTCAGCGATGACCGGCACGGGACTCTGGCGGGTCACCTGGCGCAAGGCGGGCAGGTCAGCTTCGGGCGTGGGCTGCTCGAGCATCTCCAGGTCATTCTTCAAGGCGCGCGCTACTTCCAGGGCGGAGCGGGCAGTGTAGCCGCCATCCGCATCCAGCCTAAGGGTGAGAGCAGGCAGCAGGCGGTGCACTGCCTGCACACGCTGCACATCCGCCTCGGGGTCAAGGCCGCCTTTGACCTTGAGGATGCGGAAGCCGCGCCGCGCCAGGGCCTGGGCCATTTCAACCGTCTCACCCACCCCAGCCACCGGCAGCGTGGCGGCGGTGGGGATGCTGCTGCGGTAGCCGCCGAAGAGCTTGTAGAGCGGCAAGCCGGTATCGAGCCCGAGCAGGTCGTGGAAAGCCAGGTCAAAGGCACACAGGACGGCGTTCGAGCCCTGCGCGGCTTCTTCGATCTTCGCCAGGGAATATTCCAGGTTGGTGGGGTGCAGGTCGGGGACGAGGCTGGCGCAGTCGTGGCACAGGCGCACCACCTCGGCTGGCTCTTCACCGGTCAGCCCGGGATGCGCCACGCAGCAGCCCCAGGCAGACTGGCGCTGGCGGGTGACCAGGCGGACGAAGACGGCGGTGATGCTGCTGATCTCGGGCAGGTGCGCCATGCGCACAGGATGTTGGAGGGTCAGCTCAACGGGGGTCACTTCGGCACGGGTGATTTGCATTGGGAGGCTCCTAATAAAGAATCCGCTAATCGACGCAAATCTGCGCGAATGAAGAACAAGATGGTGATGGATTAATTATATAAGGAATCCGCCTTTTCCGCTCTTTCTTTTCTTTCCGCGTCCGCATTTGATCTCCGCCAGGTGCAATGCACTTAAAGAAAGGCATCCGCTTTTTCCCTCTTTCCGATTTTTCCGTGTCCGCATTTGAGTTCAGTTTAGCAGATAACTATGGTATAATACCGGAGTTGTTCGTCAGTTTTGCGACGTATTTTGAAGCCGCCATTCTGTTTGATGGGCGGCTTTTTATAAGAAAGTGGAGTAAGTAAAGTTTTTAGATGGATACAAGATTATATGTTGGGAATTTCTCCCAACAAGTTACAGAAAGAGCCTTGCGCGGTTTATTTTCGAATGCGGGGAAAGTCGTTTCAGTCGATTTGATCAAGGACCCGGGAACGGGGCAATCTAAAGGTTTCGCCATTATTGAAATGCGCAGCGAAGACGAGGCAGAGAAGGTGCTGAGCGAGTACGACGGCTACAGCCTGGACCAGCATCCGTTGAAGGTGCGCGCCGTAGAGATGGCGAAGAAGTACCATTACCGCAAAGATAAAGCCCGGTAACTGATTTTGTCGTCTTGAGGAGGCGTTCGTCGACGATGGGTACATCGGGCCGACGAAAGGCCCCTGAAACGTGACTTCCCGCTAAGGCGCTGTATTGAGCCGCGTCAAGGGGGTCGGCGATGAGTACATCGCAACGCTGCGCTCAGCATGGCACATCATTTGTCGTCTTGAGGAGGCGTTGGTCGCCGACGAAAGACCCCTGATACGCGACCTCCCGCTAAGGCGCTGTATTGAGCCGCGTCAAGGGGGTCCTTCACTTCGTTCAGGACGACAAACCAGCATAACATCCTTCCGAGACCTTAGCGAAGCCGCGTCAAAGGGGTCAACGATGAGTACATCGCAACGTTTCACTCAGCACGACAAATAGCTTGTCGTCTTGAGGAGGCGTTCGTCGCCGACGAAAGACCCATGATACATGACTTCCCGCTAAGGCGCTGTATTGAGCCGCGTCAAGGGGGTCCTTCACTTCGTTCAGGACGACAAACCAGCGTAACATCCTTCCGAGGCCTTGAACGGAGCCGCGTCAAAGGGGTCGGCGATGAGTACATCGCAACGTATCACTCAGCACGACAAATAGCTTGTCGTCTTGAGGAGGCGTTGGTCGCCGACGAAAGACCCCTGATACGCGACCTCCCGCTAAGGCGCCGTATTGAGCCGCGTCATAGGGGTCCTTCACTGCGTTCAGGACGACAAACCAGCATAACATCCTTCCGAGACCTTGAACGGAGGCACGTAAAGTGGGTCCTTCACTGCGTTCAGGACGACAAACCAGCGTAACATCCTTCCGAGGCCTTGACCGGAGCCGCGTCAAATGGGTCGGCGATGAGTACATCGCAACGTTTCACTCAGGACGACAAATAGCTTGTCGTCTTGAGGAGGCGTTCCTTGCCGACGAAAGACCCCTAATGCGTCTCATCCCTCTAAGACCCTACCCAGAGGCGCGTAAAGTGGGTCCTTCACTGCGTTCAGGACGACAAACCAGCGTAACATCCTTCCGAGACCTTGACCGGAGGCGCGTAAAGTGGGTCGGCGATGAGTACATCGCAACGTTTCACTCAAGACGACAGAGAGGGGTGTCATCCTGAGGCGGTGTACTTCCCGTAGAAAGATCCCTGATAAGCCTCAACCCACCGAAGAGCCTGCGGTTTACTTTCTTGCGTAAGGCAGGAAAACCCGCCACGCCTCCTTGTATTTGAAACTCAATTCACTGGTCACACCCGGGTTTCCACTCCGGTCTGTGTTATGGATCAGGTAATAGTAGGTCATACCTTCCACCAACCCGGTGAAGATGGCTTCATGGTTCTTCTTATATTCATTGTCGGTGGCAGTCTGGGTGTAGACACCTGGTGTGCTGCCTAACTGGACCAGGCTGGTGGCGTACTCGTCGGTCAGCCAGGTGATCTTGGCGCTCCCCGGAGCGATCGCAGTGACGGTGACATTGCTGACGGTGGAGCCTGGGTGTCGCCGACCAGAGCGCCAGGATACCCTAAAGTATAGAACTTATTGGCGTTGGCATACTGGAGGACAAAACGCGGCGCCACCTGCCCAATCAAGGTGATTAATTCAGATGGGGCTGCCGTCAGGTTGTAAAACTTGTTGGCGTTGGCATATTCGATGACGAAGCGCGGGCCGACCTGTCCGAGCAAGGTGGACAGGTCGGCCGAGGCGGGGAGCATGCTGTAGAAGCGGTTGGCATTGGCATATTCGATGACGAAGCGCGGGCTGACTTGACAAATCAGCCCAATCAAAGTTTGGTCAGGCGTCATCCCAGTCGTTGGTGGCATCGGCATTGGTGATGATAAACCCATCCGCCGTCCAACCCCTTGACCTGAAAGCCAAAGCCACCAGGACCGCCAGCAGCAAGGCGG
This sequence comes from uncultured Chloroflexia bacterium, assembly GCA_963751425.1. GTDB lineage: Bacteria > Chloroflexota > Anaerolineae > Anaerolineales > UBA4823 > CAVVUF01. The sequence goes on from CAVVUF010000001.1 coordinate 97,584, forward strand.
AGGGGACCAGAATTAAACGCTTCATCATGGCACCCGGTATTCAATCACTAACACACCCCCCTGACCAAATGGGTTAATTGAAATAGTGTAAGTAACACCTGGCGTGAGTTGCGCAGCAGTGATAATGCCGTAAGCGTTCTGGTTAGCTCCACCATCAAATGTATTTTGGATTTCCACGCCATTTATATAAAATCTTCTATAATTATTTGCAGCATCGACAGAAAAACTGCGCTCAAAATAACCGTAACTGGAAGGTAATAGGATCGTAAAGTTATCTCCCATTATTACGATCTTCATAAACCAAAAGCATTTGGGTTGCATCCGGAAAACGGAAATCATAATAATTAACGTCGGTGAAAGGTGAACCTGCTGCAGCTACAACCAGGCTAATAACATTTTTCAAATGGGTCGTCGTAATCGTCCCAGCCTTGATATCAACGATCTTAGCAGCAGGATCCTGTTTGAGATAATAAGCCAGGATCCAGCCATCCTTGTGAACATAGACATGAACATCAAAGTGCTCTAAGTAGTTTGTAACTGGGATTGATCCGATGATATAGTCCTCAGTATCCAGCTCAATGGTGCGGAAAAGACTACGCACAGAGTTTAAGTTGATCGCTGAAGCCTTGAAGTAAGCCGAAATGCCGGCTTCCTGATCCAGATACGCGCCGATATTGAAAGCATCCGGGCTGTCGTCTTGCGCCTGGGCTTCGCCCACGAAAGGCGGGGCTGCGAGCGCAATACTGCTTTGGGTCTTGGCTTGCTGACCGGGCTTGACCACCAGGGTGAAAGCCAGGACGAGGGTGAGAATGAGGGCGAGGACAAGAAAAGCAATCGAAATCGTACGACGTTTCATTTTTATGCTCCTTCGGGGTAAAAATGGATTTGAAATTATGGTGGGGAATGTGAGTGGTAATATTTTCCCCTACTTTACCAAAATGATTTCTAGAATAATTATATTAATAATGGGATTAAAAAGTCAATAAGGATGGGGGGCGAAATGAATAACTAAACAACGACACACCCGCTTGTCGTCTTGAGGAGGCGTTCGTTGCCGACGAAAGACCCCTGATACGTGACTTCCCGCTAAGGCGCCGTATTGAGCCGCGTCAAAGGGGTCCTTCACTGCGTTCAGGACGACAAACCAGCGTAACATCCTTCCGAGACCTTAGCGGAGCCGCGTCATATGGGTCCTTCGTTTCGTTCAGGACGGCAAACCATTTGTCTTCTTGAGGAGGCGATCTTTGCCGACGAAGGATCCCTAATGCGTCTCATCCCTCTAAGACCCTACCCAGAGGCGCGTAAAGTGGGTCCTTCACTGCGTTCAGGACGATAAACAAAATGTCATCATGAAACGGCTTGTTTTTTCCTCAAGTACCCCCTCACCAGCCCCCCCTCCCCCGAGTCGGCGTCAGTCACAGCCAGGCCAACGGCTGCCAGGCTGGCCGCGCCCGGGTAAGCAATATAGCGCGGCGACCACTGCGGGTGGTATTTGTCTTTGAACGCGTGCAAGCCCTGGAAGTTGTAGAACTGGTTGATGTGCTCATAGATGTAATGCAGCGTCCGTTCGGGAAGGGTGTCATCCACCTTTTCGCCGACCCCGTATAAGGCGCTCAAGCCCAGGTTGAAGGTGGCATAACCTTGCTCGCGCGCCCACTCGAAGAGCGAGATGAAGAGGTAATCCATCGTGCCGGGCTCGATCTCCTGGCGGTGGCGCATCAGGTCGATGCTGATCTCCTTGAGCTGGTACTCGGGGACGACGTTGGCGAAGGCGCGTATGCGCCCCTCGGCGGTTACGACTGCTGCGACGGGTCCATTGCGGATGTAGTTATCATCGAACCAGCCCAGCGAAAAGCGCTTCTCTGAGCCGTGCATCATGGTCAGCCATTCGTCGCTGATCTGGCGCAGCTCAGCCATCAGCTCATCGGAAAGCGGCGGCGCGAATATCTTGAAGCTGTGACCGGTGCGCGGCAGGCGGTTGACTGCGTTGCGCAGGGTCTTATTGGCTTTCCCCTCGATCGAGAAGCTCGCCAGGTCGACGATGCCCTCCTGCCCGATGCACAAAATGTCCAGCCCAGCATGTTGGTACAGAGGCAGGTAATCGGGTAGAACCTGGTAGAAGGCGGGCATCCAATCGTTCACCCGGCAGTATTCCACAAATCCCCTAATAGCAGCCTGCGCATCCTCCGGCGGACCGATGGGGTCGCCCAAAGCCAGTCCCACCCGCTGCCGGACGGCATAGGCGACCAGCGAACCACCCGGGCTGAAATAATAGGCTTTGTCGTCGAACAATGCCATGCGAGCCAGGGAGGAGCGCCCTTGCGCAGTGACGATCTTTTCGGCCTCCTTGCGCTGCGCGGGGGTGGCGGGGGCGCGCACCAGCACCGGGCGCAGGAGCATCAGCAGGGCATAGCCGGTGGTGAGCGCGCCGATTACATAAATCGAAGCGGCAAAATAGCGCCCGAAACGGGTGGTGGGCTCGAGCCCGGGGTCGTAGAATTGGGTGAACATGACCACCGTCTGGCGCAGAGCCGCCCCGAAGCCGTAATTGACCTTGTAATGCCGGTCGAGCAGGTAAAAGCCAAGCGTGCCGTAGAAGAGGGTGAAGATCCAGGCGGCTGCCAGCACCTGCACACCCTGGCGGATGGAGGGCGGGTCGGAGCGGGCGTGGAAGTGATGGCGCAGGGCGATCAGCCAGGCCGCCAAAGCAGATGCCAGGAGCGCTTCCTCATAGTCCAGGCCTTTGACCAGGTGGCTGACGATGGAAATCCCCAGCACCGCCAGGGTCATCCACCAGGCTGCCCGCTTGCGCCGCCACAAGCCCGCCGAGAGCAAGAGCAGGGCAAAGCCTGCCAGGGCAGCCGTCAGGTGACCGCCGTGCCGCACATACAGCGGAGAGACTGTCTTCAGGATCTCCCAGCGGTTCAACAGGGAGGGGGTGATCGCAGAAAGCACGTTGATGATCCCCATTAGGGCGGTCAGGATGGCTACAATGCGCACATTCCAATTCTCAGCCAGCGAGCGCTCCTCGGCACGGAATGATTTCACCTTCCGCAAGAGGACGAAACCGGTCAACAGCGGCAGCCAGAAGGTCAGCCCGCGGAACGCCAGGGAGACCGTGGCGGCGATATTCGGCGGGACCCCCAGGGAGGTGTAGACCAGGGTCATCACCCCCTCCACCACGCCAATGCCCTGTGGGGTGATCGAGACGATCCAGAATAAGATGCCCATTGCGTAACCGGCCACCAGCGGACCCACCTGGATGGGTCCATAGAACGCCAGGAAGAGGCAGTACAAGGTCAGGATATCGAGCAGGTGCGCCCCCAGCGCAAAGCCAAGCGTGCCTGCCATGCGCAGCGGGTGCTGGAGCATGGCCTGGGCTGCCGTGGTCAGCCCGATGGTGTTCGAGGCAGCCCAATCGTCAGCCAGGAAGGGCGGGCGCTTGAGCTTCCCTGCCAATTGATTCGCCAGGAGCTGCAGCCAGCCCAAGAGGCGGCGCAAGAGTGAGGGGTTCCACACGCCCATGAACATGACCGCCACCAAGCCAATGATGAGAGCGAGCAAAAGGACTGCCGTGACGATCTCATAGGTTTTCAGGTCGTGCTGCTTGAAGAGGTAGGCCATGCCGATGGCAAGGATGAGAGAAAAGGCAGTGTAGTCAGCGATCAGCTGCAAGAGCAGTCCGGTGGTGGCGCGCGAGGAGGACTGCCCGCGGCGGGCGGCGTCGTCGACAAACAGGGCTGCCCCGCCTGCCCCACCCACCGGCACAACCACGTTGACGAATAAGGAGCCGAATAAAACCGGCAGCAGGTCAATCCAGCGGCTTTTGACCTCCACTGTCGAAAAGGCCGTCCAATACGAGCCGGCGAAGGCGGAAAAATACAGCGCCTGCACCAGCACCGCCGCCAGCACCCATTCCCATTTGCCGTGTGCGAGGGTGAGAGCGAGCTTCTCGATCTCCGTGAAGCGTGTGACAACCACCCACACAAAGATGATAATCAGCAGCCACAGGATCCAGCGGCGTTTCATATAGACAGCCAACCGAGCGGGAAGGCCAGCAGGTGGGCGATATCGGCGAAGATCTTGACCAGCTCATCTTCCCCCTGCCCTGACGGCAGGAAGAAAGCGAAGACCAGGCCGCCCAGGATGAGCACCAGGCTGATCCAGCGCCAGCGCCCGGGGAAGCAGGCACAGGCCAGCCCAAGGCAGGCAAAATAGCCCGCCGAGGGACCCACGTCCCTGGCCAGGCTGATGGCCTCACCGGTAGCCCCGCCCCACAGGCGCAGCGGCAGGGCAAGCAGGAGCGACTCGATCAGTAAAACCAGCAGGTGGACGCCCCAAAAGGTGAGGGCGGCGCGGCGGGTGCCCGCCAGCCACTCAGCCAGCCCCACCGATAAGAGGATCATGAACAGGGCTTCCCAAAAGACCTTGCCGCCGTAGGTGACGACCGCGGAAGTGACCAGGCGCTCGAAGCGCAGCAGCCACAGGTCATTAGGCGCAAAACCCAGGCGCGTTAGCCAGGCCTCTGACAGGGCGGCGTTGTGCGTCTCGGTCAGCAGCGCCACCAGCACCAGTATGGCTAACAAGATGAGCGTAAAAGGCAGGCGGCGGATCACTCTAAGCATCGAAGTGTTTGAAGAACCAGCGTTTGACCAGCTCGGCAGAGGCAAAATAGAGCAGGACCACCCCACCGATCACCAGGAGGGTGGTGACGGGCAGCGGGTGGAAGCCGAGCAAGCCTGCCAGGGGAGAATAAGGCAGCACCAGGGCAATCACCCCAACCAGGGCGGTCATCAGGAGCATGGCTCGGCTGGGGCGGGAGCGGAAGAAAGGCAGGCGGGAGCGCACGGCAAAGACCACCAGGCTGGCAGACACCACCGACTCGATGAACCAGCCAGTATGGAATTCTTCCTGCCCGGCATGCAAGCCCCAGTACAATACCGCAAAGGTGAGAAAATCGAAGAAGGAGCTGAGCGGACCGAAGACCAGCATGAAGCGCTTGATGAAGGCGATATTCCAGCGGCGCGGGTGTTCCAGATTAACATTATCCACGTTGTCGCCGGAGATGGTCATCTCGGGCAGGTCGGTCAGGAAGTTGATCAGCAAGATCTGCTTGGGCAGCATGGGCAAGAAAGGCAGGAACAGCGAAGCGCCAGCCATGCTTAACATATTCCCAAAATTGGCGCTGGTGGCCATGAAGACATATTTGAGGGTGTTCGCGAAGTTCTTGCGTCCCAGCAAAACGCCCTCCCTGAGCACATTCAAGTCGTTGCGCAGGAGTACGAAATCCGCCGCCTCTTTGGCTACGTCGACTGCGTTCTGCACCGAGATACCCACATCCGCACTGTGCAGCGAGGGGGCGTCGTTGATGCCATCGCCCATGTAGCCGACCACATGCCCGGTCTTCTTGAGCGCCAGGATGATGCGCTCCTTCTGGTTCGGGTCAACTTCAGAAAAGATGGTCGTTTTCTCAGCAGTGTGCCAGAGGGCTTCATCGCGCAGGTTATCGATCTGCGCACCCGTCAGAACGAATGCGTCTTTCAGACCCACCGACTGAGCGGTGTGGCGTGCCACCAGATGATTGTCACCGGTGATGATCTTGAGCTGCACCCCCAAGCGCTCCAATTCCTGGATGGTCTCCAGCACACCTACCTTGGGCGGGTCGAAGAAGAGCAGGAAGCCCCAAAAGGTCATATGCTGCTCCGCCTGGGTATGGAACGGCTCAGTCTGCACAGCCACCTCTTTCACCGCCACGCCCAGAACCCGGTAGCCCTGCTCGCTCCAACCGGCATAGCGCTGATGGACCTGCAAGCGCTCGGCTTCATCGAGCAGCACATCCGCCTGCCCGCGGCGCAGGCTGGTGCACACGTCCAGCACATTCTCCAGTGCGCCCTTGGTCACCAAGAAATCCTTACCGTCCAGGTTCACCACCACACTCAGGCGTTTGCGCACAAAATCATAGGGGATCTCATCCACTTTACAGGCCTCTCCCAGAGGCACCTCGTTTTTGAGGATGGCCTCATCCAGGGGATTGGGCAGCCCGGTCTGGAAATGGGCATTGAGAGCTGCCCAGCGCAGCACCTGCGCGGAAGCCTCCCCGGCGATATCCATGGCCCCATCGAGCTTGACCACCCCCTCGGTGAGCGTGCCGGTCTTATCGGTGCAGAGCATATCCATGCTGCCAAAATTTTCGATAGCTTCCAGGCGGCGGACGATGACACCTTTCTTGGCCATTTCCTGCGATCCTTTGGAGAGGTTGATATTAATAATCGCCGGCAGGAGCTGCGGCGTGAGACCCACCGCCAGGGCAATGGAGAAAAGCAGCGAATCGAGCACAGGTTTGTGGAAAAAGACGTTCAGGGTGAAGATGCCGATGACCAGCAGGAGCATCACCTCGGTGAGCAGGTAGCCCAGGCGCCGGATACCGCGCTCGAACTCGGTCTCAGGTGGGCGCAAGGTCAGCCGGGAGGCGATCTGCCCGAAGGCCGTACGGCTGCCGGTCTCGGTCACCAGCATACGGGCGCTGCCGCTGCGCACGTTGGTACCCATGAAGGCCATGTTGGTGCGCTCTACCAGGCTGGCATTCCCTGGCACTGGACCTGGATTCTTCTCCACGGGGAAGGTTTCCCCAGTCAATACGGCCTGATTAACGAAGAAGTCTTTCGCTTCCAGCAGGATGCCATCCGCGGGCACCAGGCTGCCGGCAGAGAGGAGCAGGACATCGCCCACCACCACGTCTTCTGCCAGGATGGCCTGTGTCTGCCCGTCGCGCAGCACGCTGGCGCGCAGCGAGACCTGCTCGCGCAGCTTTGCAGCGGCGTTGTTGGCGCCGTATTCCTGGAAGAAGCTCAAGACAGCGCTGCCAAAGACGATCAGCAGGATGATGACAGCATCCATCCAGTCCTTCAGTGCAGCCGAGAGCACGGTGGCAAATAAGAGGATCAGGATGATGGGGCTGCGGAACTGCCCGAGAAAAAGGCCGAGAGCAGAGGTCTTGGCTTGGGCTTTGAGCACATTCTTTCCACCTTTAGCCAGGCGGTCTCCGGCTTCGCTGGAGGTGAGGCCGTCATATGCGCTGTGAGCGGCGGAATAAAGATCTTCGAGGGGTAAATTCCATAAAGGCTGGTCTGGCATAGGACAAAACCTCGAGCCGGTTTTCAATTTTCGTGAGTGAATGGGTGGATAGAAGATAATTCTACTACGATTAGGGTAAGAACGACATGCCCTCTTGTCGTCTTGAGGAGGCGTTCCTTGCCGACGAAAGACCCCTGATACGTGACTTCCCACTAAGGCGTCGTATTGAGCCGCGTCAAAGGGATACTTCGTTTCACTCAGGACGACAAACTCGCTAAAATCTTTCCGAGGCCTTGTGCGGAGCCGCGTCAAATGGGTCCTTCGTTTCACTCAGGACGACAAACCCGCTAACATCCTTCCGAGGCCTTGGCTGGAGCCGCGTCAAATGGGTCGGCGATGAGTACATCGCAACGTTTCACTCAGGACGACAAATAGCTTGTCGTCTTGAGGAGGCGTTCTTTGCCGACGAAAGACCCCTGATACGCGACCTCCCGCTAAGGCGCCGTATTGAGCCGCGTCAAGTGATGCTTCGCTGCGCTCAACACAACAAACTCGCTAACATCCTTCCGAGGCCTTGTGCGGTGCCGCGTCAAATGGGTCGGCGATGAGTACATCGCAACGTTTCACTCAGGACGACAACTAATCAAAAACCCCCGGGGCATAGCCCCAGGGGTTCGGAAAAAGCGTTATGGTGTTGGCTGGACGTCCAGCAGCTCGATGTCGAAGATCAAGGTGGCATTGGGGGGGATGACCCCGCCCGAGCCGGCCTCGCCGTATGCCAGCGCCGCTGGGATGACGAGCTGGCGCTTGCCGCCCACTTTCATCGTCGCCACGCCTTCATCCCAACCCGGGATAACTTCTCCCTGCCCGAGTGTAAAGGTAAACGGCTCACCGCGGTCATAGGAAGAGTCGAACTGCGTGCCATCTTCCAGCCAGCCAGTGTAGTTGACCGACACTGTCTGCCCTGCCGCAGGCGCAGCCCCTGTGCCTGCCACGATATCGTAGTACTTCAACCCGCTGGCAGTCGTTGTATAGTCTGCCGGATCAACCTCGGTGGGTACCTGGGGCTCCTTGACATCCTCTAAAGTGATCTCCATCATCAGGGTGGCATTGGCAGGGATATCGCCGCTGCCATATTCGCCCAGGCCTAATTCTGGAGGAACCACCAGCAGGCGCTTGCCGCCCACCTGCATGCCCTGGACACCTTCCTCCCAACCAGGGAAGACGGCATCGCCGCGCCCGACGACAAAGTTAATCGGTGAACCAGCCTCGGAAGAGGCGATGTAATCGGTGCCGGTGGCGGTCTTGACCCACATGGTGTAACCAGTGGAAACAGTATCATTTGCCTTTGCTTCAGCACCAGTCCCTTTTTTGAGGTCGAAATACTGCAAGCCGCTGTCTGTTTTCTGCAGCTTATCGGCTGCGACGGTGGTGGGGGTGGGAGCTGGCTCTGTGGTGAGCAGCTCGACCTCGATGAGGATCTGGGCACCCGGCGGGATGCTGCCGGCACCCTCAGCCCCAAAAGCCAGTTCGGCTGGTAGGAGCAGCTTGGCTTTACCGCCCTCTTTCATCAAGCCCATGCCTTCTTCCCAACCTTCCAGCAGGCGGCCCTTCCCCCATACCACGCTGACGGTCTGTCCATCGGTATAGGTGTTAGCCAGCTCGGTGCCATCCGAAAGGCTGGCAGTGAAATCCATGGTGATCAGGTCACCCTCTTTGGGGGCATCGCCTGTCCCTTTAACTTCCTCCAGGTACTGCAAACCGCTGTCGGTGGTAACAGAACCATCGAGGGTCATGGTTGGCAGCGGCGTGGGGGGTACTGCCGTGGGCTCGACATTGAATACAGGCGCAAGCGTGGCGGTCACCTCTGGCGTGCTGGTGGGAGTTGGCGTAGAGGTTTTGCAGGCAGCCAGGGCAAAGAGCAAGATGGCTGCGAAGGCGGCGGTCAAGAGCCGGGTAGGGCTGAAAAGTGCTTTTTTCACGAAATTCTCCTAGGTCTAGATATGCAAAATACGGCCCATTGTATCACGGGGGCGATGAGAAGAATGTTATGAAATGATTAAGCTTTTTGGAGAGAATTGTTTTGGGGAGGATAAAATCTGGAGAGTAAACTGAATCCAGCTTGCTCTCCAGAACCCCGACTGAAAGGTGTGATGTTGAAATATTAATTTTCTGGATTTTTTCCTTTCGTATATCCCAAGTCACATACCCTGCGCCATTGGATCCATAATCATTAAGTTGCGCATCATGGTCATGTCTTCGTGCTCCAGGATGTGGCAGTGATACATATACATGCCCGCATACGGCGAAAACGTCATTGCGATCTTCACCCGTTCACCTGGCCAGACAATAACGGTGTCCTTCCAACCGGTATCGATGAAACCCTGGTTGGCAGTTGCATAACTGGATGTGCCAGGGCTTGTTCGCTTGACCACCTGGAACTGGACATTGTGGATGTGCATGGGGTGCGGGATGGGCGAGTTGTTGATCCATTCCCAGGCGATAGGTTCATCCAGGTTCACCATCTCATCCATTGGGCACGCGTCCATGGTCATGCATGCATCCATTTCAAATACGCGCCCGTTGATCGTCCAGACCATGTGTGACATTTCGAGGGTGAAGGGCGTCGGTGTGTCAAAATTGGGCACATTAGAGGCATTATATATCATGGAGAGCGGCGGAGGGGGTCCCAGCACTGGTTTCACAGAAGCCTTCTTAACCACATTGACGGTCAAGATATTAAAGGCCGCGCCGTTGGCTAAAGATGACATGCATACCTCCCCCACCCATACCGCCTCCGCCCATGCCACCCCCGCCCATACCACCACCTCCCATCCCGCCCATCATGCCTGGGCTAAAGGACAGGCTCTTCAAGATCAGCTGCTTGCCCGCCAGGCCGCTGAAATCAGCCCAGACATCCACACGCTCACCAGGCATCAGCATCACATAGCTTTTGGTAACGGCCGCAGGGAGCAAACCGCCATCCGTACCAATCACCTTTAGCGGCATATTGTTGCTCCACGCCAGCTTGTAAGTGCGGGCATTCGAACCGTTCAGGAATCGCAGCCGGTAACCGCGCGGCTCCAGCGTCAGGGAGGCATTGACCGCCCCGTTGACCAGGATCTTATCGCCCAGGTAGCCCCACATATTGTTTGGTTGGTAGAGGATCTGGTTGTTGCTATCAAACATCCGATCCTGGATGATCACAGGGATGTCGTTGGCGCCCGTACTGGCACCAGGTACGGCAAGCTGTTCCTCGGCGTCCGTGACATAGAATAGCCCCGCCAGGCCCATGGCGACCTGCTCAGCAGTACGCATGTGTGGGTGGGGATGGAACCAGTATGGCCCGGCATGATCGATGATTTCTACGTCATCGGTGCGAGACAGGCTTGGGCCAATTGCCAACATGGGGTGCCCATCGAAATACTGCGGCACGCGCAGTCCGTGCGGATGAACGACGCTGTCTTCGGGCAGGTTATTATTGAACGTGAAGCGAAGCTTGGTGCCTTTTTGTACCCTCAAGATTGGCCCAAGATAATTCCCGGGTAAATTATCCACCGTCACACCGGTCCCACTTAACAACTGCCCCTCGTAGCTCCAGACGCGCGTCTGCGCCCCTGGAAGGATCTGGACATACTTCTCAGCCGCGGTAATGGCGACCTCCGCATCGGGCTCGAAGGGCATGTCCATCTGCGGCTTGATCGAGAGCGGCTTTAGAGCGTTTAATGGATTGCTAAGCAGCAGGGCGCCAAAACCCAATCCTGATACTCGCAGGAAATCCCGCCTGCTGATATTGTTTGTGTTCATTTTATCCTCCATTTTGTCGACCCCCCTAAAGATTACAGGGAGTTCTTTCTGATATAGATTCGATTGCCTGTCGCCAGTCGCCGCCATCCTTCTAACAGAAAATGGGGTGGTGGATGGCGGCGCCGGCATTTGGGAAGGTTACCAATGGATATCCGGGCCCTCCCTAACATAAGTTCGAGGGCTGCTTGGATTCCGATTTCTGTTTTTTTCTCTCACGGCAAAACCTGAAACGGTCGCATCATCTCGTTCTCTTCATGTTCGAGGATGTGGCAGTGATAGACATATTCGGCGGGGAGAGTAGTCAGCGGTGGGACATCGAATTTGGCAATCACTCGGGTGATCTCTCCGGGCATGCTCTTGACAGTATCCTTCCAGCCCAACTCCTCAGGCGGCGGCGGGACAGGCAGCCCCGTGACATAGTTGATCACGGGTTTAATTATGCCTGCCATCCGATCGGCATCGAATAGACCTGCGTTGAAGGGCTGGCGATCATACACCTGGAACTGGACGAGATGCATGTGCATAGGGTGGGCGTCCACGGTCAGGTTGACGAACTGCCAGATCTCTGTATCGCCAACTTTCGGGGTTTCATCAGTTTCAGGATCGACTGGCTCGTCGAACCATTTACCATTCAGGCGCACATCGGTGGGTACTCCCGTGACCATATCCATGGTCTCTTTCATGACAATCTCACGCATCGGAGCGCCGGGGGTAGGAGAAAGCCGGGGAACGCCAGGCAAGATCAGGCTCGCCGGAGGCGTGGTGGTATCCTTGCCGATCAATGGCTTGTTGACCTGGAACTGCATGACCTGGTTGACATCCCCACCCTGACCGCCAGGGAAGGGTGCTTTGGCGTCATTTTTGAGGGTTACGATGGTGCTCTTGGGCAGACCCGCAAAGTCAATGATCACATCGGCGCGTTCACCCGGAGCGAGCAGAAGGGAAGTCGCCATGACGGGCGCCGGCAGCAGGCTTTGTTCCATGCCGATGATCCAGAATGGCAGGACCTTTTTGGCGGAGATGAACTTAAAGTTGTAAAAGCGCGCTTGTGAGCCGTTGTAGAAACGCAGCCGGTAGCGACGCGGTTCTACATCCAGAAATGGATAGGCAACCGCGTTAACAACGGGCGTATCGCCAAAGAACTCGGGCACCCAAATCGGATGGGGGTAGGGTGCCGGCACGCCGCTGGTGGTCGGATAAAACATTTGGCCGGTGGCTGTGAAGATCTTATCCTGGACAACCAGCGGGACTTCGTAATCGCCGCTGGGGAGGTTGAGAGCCAGCTCCGCGTCATCCCGCAGCAGATACAAGCCAGCCAGTCCTGCATATACATTCAAGCGTGTGATGCCCATGGCGTGATCGTGATACCAAAGAGGCGCAGCGAACTGTTCGTTGGAAAATTGATAGATGGCCTCATTGTCTGATGCACCAGGCAGGGAAGCATAATGACTGCCACGATCGCCGTTGGCATTGAACCACGAATGTGGGTGCCCATCGAACTGCGGCGCAGTGAAACCGCCGTGCAGGTGAGGGGTAGCGCGCCCGCCTGCCAATCCAGGGTACATCATCGGATCTGGAACGGTTGGATCAATCGAGGCTGCCAGCGGGTGGTCGGCCTCAGATATAGGCAGGTTGTTGATGAATTTAACGACGACTGGCGTCCCGCGCTGCGCCTCTATGGTTGGACCGAGGTAGGGCATCGGTCCATAACGAAATGTATTTGCCAATCCAAACTGGCTGTGGAACTGGTGCGTACCTGCCGACATGCTCAGCTCATAATAGTCAGCGCCCGGGAAAATAGGGTTGGCGGTAGGCACCAGCTTGGGAATGGGGTGTACAAGCCGGTTGGCGAACTTGGTGATATTCGGCGTGCCTGCCGCTGCAAGGGCTTCAAAGCTGCTAAATTTTGGAGAGAGAGCCAGTGCAGCTCCAGCTGCCATACTCACTTTTAGGAATTCTCTGCGGTTGATCATTTTGACCTCCAGTAAAAAAAATAAGAAGTTGGTTTATTCTTAAGCAGCCTACAGTAAATAGGATTATTGTTACAGGATACGGGAAAATTGGATCTCTTGTAAACTCATAATGCCTTCCTTTCTTTTCACCGAGCGTTTTTACTAAAACGGTTGACTAATTGTTCTTTCATAAAGCCACGGCTAGATTTCATTGCACGATGATTGGCAAATAGATAAAATGTGTTGCTTCGAAAACATTATTCACATTAATGGCGAAGTTCTTATCGAAGGTCAGGTTATTCTGGTCTGTGACCCGCAGACAGATATTGTAGACAGGCTTGGTTTCAAAATCAAATATCGCTGAAGTCCGCAGATCTGTTCCGAGGATGTTGAAGGAGCCATCGTCCGCGCCGGGTGCGGCACACGCCAGGCTGAAGGTAAACGTTGCCGTTGGATCAGGATCAGCCGCTGTCAGCGCACCGACCACCGTATCGATGGGTTTGTTTTCATCGACATTACTGCTGGAAAGGAAAATATCGGTGGGTGTGTCGATGACCGGCCCCAGCAAAGAGAAGGCGGCATCTCCGGGCACGGATCGATATCCACTGTCTCCCCCGGAACCACTCCCCCAGCGGTAATGACTCCCATTCCCACCGCTGCCCCCGGCGAGGCACCAATCCGGACTGCTGCCGCCCTGGGAGGCCACGATGTACACCCAATATTTGACGCCGGCGGAGGCTGGAAATGACACCGGCAGGCTGAAGGCATAAGCATTCATTGGAATACCACCCACCATCCCAAGCGAAGTTTCGCCTGCATTCCCTCCAGTCTGGTATGCCACCAGAGGCGGGAAGGCCACAGCCGGTTCCGTGCCGGCGGCGATGGAGGGATAAATGGCAACCGTAAAGTCGAGCACTGGACCGCCAATGCCTGACTTCAGAGGGTCGTAAGCCCCAACCCAATCGATCTCGGTGATCGTCGCATCCGACTGGAGCGTGAAGTTATCCCAGACTTTCTGATCGAAATCGGTACCGTCTGGATCTCTCCATGCAGAGAGGAAAAGCTTGCCGCTTGGGTCGACCGGCTGGGTAAAAAGGGTGCCTGTCGTTAGAGCTAGATCGGGTTGACCCGATGAGGTTTGTGTCTGGGCATTGGCGCGCATGAGAACCACAGAAAACACACTTAAGCAAAACACAAGTAATAAAATGCCGCGAGGTAACTTGGATAACATAGGAAATCCCTTTTATGCCGATACCAGATGCCTGGTTATGATATTCGGCGCCGGCCGAAACCGGCGCCAGCAGTGCCCTAAGATTTATAAATTACCGGTAACCATCTGAGAGGGTTTTCAAGAAGGTGACGATATTGTCGATCTGCATCATGGGGAACATGCTCAACGTAGCGCGGTTCTGGTCCACTTCCGGTGGAGGGAACCTATTTTGCATGTCTTCACAACCACCACCACCCAGCCGCCACCCATGCCGCCACCACCCATCCCGCCACAGCCCATCCCGCTGTCCATCATGGCGCGCCAGTGGTAGAAGGTGACGATATCGGTCAGCGATTTGAAGTAGCCGTTGTGCCCATAAGCTTTCACAAAGTCTTCGGAGGGTCGCAGGTCCACATTGCGCAGGGTGGGTACTTTGTGTTTCCCCAACTCTGCCTCGTAGTCTGCCTGGTCATACCCGGCGCTTTTCAAGTAGCCGCCCAGGCCGTAGTCAATCCAGGCCTCGCCATCCGGGTTCCATGCGGTGGGCATGGTGTAGAAGGGGTTGGCCGGGTTCTTCGGGACGCCGAGGTTGTCGTAACCGAAGTCGGTGAACAGAGGGTAGCCGGCAGAGCCCGGCTTGAGAGAATGGCAGGAGGAACAGCCAGCCTGGCTATTGAACACAGCCAATCCCTGCAGCTCGGCGTCGCTGAGACCCAAATTGCGGTAACCTGCCCAGCCATTCATACCGCCGCCCGGGCAGCCCATCATGCCGCCCCCCCCATGCCGCCACCCCCCATGCCTCCACCGCCCATTCCGCCGCCGCCCATGCCGCACTTGATCTTCGTCACATCCTTGCCAGCAACTTTAGCTGCATCCCAGAATGCGTCGAACTTCGAGCTGAACGGGTTGACTTCCGCGCTTCTTTCGTAAGCCGCCACAGATCGCCCGATTTTCTCATACACGCCGGCCACGTCCTTGGCGCAGTTGAGCGAGCCTGCCCCCCACACTGCTTCGAAGAGCCCGGCATACTCTGCCTGCTTGACCTTCACGCACAAGACCTGGGCGTTGGCAATGGCTTGTTCCAGCGGGTTCAGGAAAGGTCCCTGGGCTTGTTCAGCCAGAGGATCACCCAGGGTGATGCCAGTGGCGCGACCATCCCAGAACATGCCGCCGAACCAGCCTCCCGCAGCTTCATCGAAATGTAGAATCGGACTGTCACCGGCATAGGCCGAAGCCGGTGGTTTTCGGTTCCCGAAGTGATTGGGCAGGGCCCCCTGGTAGACCGCACCGCCCAAGTTTATTGCGGCGTCCGGTCCGGTGTAGCCTACTTCTGCGGCGTGGCAGGTAGCGCAGGACTGACTGCCGTTCACCGACAGGCCCTCATCGAAGAACATGGCTTTCCCGAGGGCTTCGACCGGGGCGAGTTCCGAGAGCGGGTCCTGGGCCTGGGCAGACGAATAGGATCCGATAACAAACAAGCAAACCATGAAGCCTAGTGCAATTAAGATATAAGAAAGTTTTTTCATTGGATTTTCCTCTTTTATCGAATGATTTGTATTGAAATGCCATTTTATTTATTTGTGGATAGTCAAGTTGCCTCCGGACAGAGGACCGCCGGCTTCATACCCGTTCAAATCCGGTATGGAAATGGAGAATGTATCCGGTGAAACTTCGATCTTTACGGTGAACCTGACCTCCTTTCCATCATCCAAATCTCCGCTGCCGGTGAACCAGGCCTGGTTCCCATCGATCACCAAGCGGTCGAAAGCTGTGGCTTTTAGACGTAGATTTGTGGTGTGGTCCTGGTAGACCAGGTTGCCTTTTGGCGCAGTATCGCCTTCATTGTATTGGATGGTGAAGCCAAAAGTGGCTTTTACACTTTCCTTTTCTGAACCAATCTGACCGCCGCCGGTCACTTTCCCAGGCGTATTCGTGACAGGCGTGGGGGTTGGCGTATGTGTGGGAATGCTGGTCGGAGTACTGGTTGCCGTGTTGGTCGGGATACGGGTGGGTGTGCTGGTGGCCGTGTTGGTCGGACCATGGGTAGGAGTACTGGTTGGAGTAACCGTAGAAGTATTGGTTGGGGTATTGGTTGATGTATTCGTAGGAGTTTAAGTCGCAGTGGCCGTCGGTGTATGCGAGGCGGTTGCCGTTGCGGTTGCCGTCTCTGCTGCCGTCGCTGTTACTGTGGGTGTATCCGTAGGTGTGAGCGTGGCTGTCTCCGTGGGTGTAGCAGTCGGGGTAGCTGTGTCAGAGACGGGTCCTAACAAGGTAAAAGCGACATCTCCCGGCACACTGCGATAGCCGCTATCTCCCCCGGTACCACTTCCCCAGCGATAATGACTCCCATTCCCGCCAGTGCCCGCCGACAGGCACCAATCCGGGCTGCTGCCGCCCTGGGAGGCGACAATGTATACCCAATATTTGACGCCGGCGGAGGCCGTAAATGAGGTTGGCAGGCTGAAGGCATAGGCATTCATTGAAACGCCACCCACCATCCCAAGTGAAGTCTCGCCAGCATTCCCTCCAGTTTGGTATGCCACCAGAGGCGGGAAAGCCACAGCCGGTTCCGTACCCGCGGCGATGGAGGGATAAATGGCCACCGTAAAGTCGAGCACTGGACCGCCAATGCCAATCTTCAACGGGTCGTAGGCACCAAACCAGTCAATCTCGGTGATCGTCGCGTCCGACTGGAGCGTGAAGTTATCCCAGACTTTCTGATCGAAATCGGTACCGTCTGGATCTATCCATGCAGAGAGGAAAAGCTTGCCGCTTGGGTCAACAGGCTGGTCAAAAAGGGTGCCAGATACCTGGGCTGGAGCAGCAGCCTCAAGTGCTAATTCTTCCGAGGCTGGCGGTCGTCCATCACCTGAGGTACTACCGCAGGCTGTTAGAACTACAGAAAACACGAATAAAAAGATTGCTTTGAAGGATTTCGATACCATTGTTCCACCTTTAGGCCTGGTTTATATGATTTGGCACTACCTAACAATAAATCCAATGGATTACCGATCTAGCAATTTCCCACCAGTAAAAACGATCACACGCACAAGATAGCTCTCGAGGCTGACCCTATGTACCTGTGCCTCCCTGATTATTTAACAATTTTTATAAAATTACAGGTTTCTCCGGCGCCGGAAGGATACCGGCGCCGGAGTTTGAAACGAGATGTTTATGGGTTGGTTAGGATTGGGAAGGGAACCGCGTTCACCCAGTTGGTGAAGACGATCGTGCCGTTGTTCGCCCGGATGCGGAACCAGTACTGCGTGTTCGGTGTCAAACTGGTCTGCGTGAGTGTGGTTACGTTCGCTCCAACCGTCACGGTGGTGAGACCCTGCGTGAAGAGTGCGTTGGTTGCACGCTGGATGGTGAAGCCGGTCTCGTTGTTGGAGTTATCAGCCCAGGTCAAGATCACGGAGCGCCCCTTGTTCTTGTTCGGACCATTCACAAGGATCAAGTTGGAGGGTGACAGCGGAAGCGCCGGCACCGTTGCAGAGGCTGTGTTCGAGAAGGCTGAGTTACCACCAGCATTGGTGGCCGCGACCCTGTAGCTGTAGATCGTATTGGCGGCTTGCGCAGATACCGTGTCGATGAAGGTTACAGCGCCCGTACCACTGAATGCCGGCGCAATGGCGATCTGGGCGAAAGCCCCGCCATTGACAGAGCGCTGGATCACGAACCCGGTTTCATTGTTGGCATTGTCCGTCCAGGTCAGTGCGATCGTCGGACCGGCCTGAAGCACGGCGCCCAGAGCGGAGGGAGCCGCTGGCACAACAACCACGTTAACCGCTACAGGAAGCGAAGTAGCGAAGGCTGAGAGGCCAGCAACGTTGGCCGCCGCCACTCGATAGGTATAGGTCTGCGTGGTCTGCGAGGCCTTGATGGTGGTATCGGTGAAGGTCACATTGCCGGTGCTGCTGCGGGCCGGCGCAGTGGCGATTTGGGTGAAGTTGACGCCATCGGTCGAGCGCTCGATCACGAACCCACTTTCATTCGTGGCGTTGTCCCGCCAGGTCAGCCTGACCTGAGGACCGGCTTGCAGCGTGGCGACCAGGTTGGTGGGAGCTGCAGGAGGCGTCCCCAACGACAGCACATCAGAAACCGACTGGACCGTCATGCTCGGGAATTCGAGCCCATAACCAACCGTGTTCTTGGCGACGACCCGATACTTGTATGCCAAACTCGGATTGTAGGTGCCCGGTACCGTAAAGGTACGTGCCTGATGGGTGTTTGGCTGATCCAATGGTGAGAGAATGACACCCACATCTGTCCAAGTGTTAGGCCAGGTCAAGCTCTGGATGACGAAGGAGGTTTCATTGATAGAGTTGTCGTTCCAGCTCAGCACCAACCGTGCGTTGGTGCCAGAACCGGTAACCGAGGATAGAAGACCATCCGGTATATAGGGAGGCAGCGCCAAAATCACCGGCCGCATCATGTCCATCTCTTCATGGCTTAGGATATGGCAGTGGTAGGTGTATTCCCAGCCGAAGTTAACCAGCTGGTTGACGACCGGGTTGGTGGGGTTGCCCTGAGGATCGACGTTGTTGAACATGGCGGTCGAGCCAAGCGGCATCATCGGGTTCAGCGGCCGGATGGCGTTGGGCAATTCGAACGGCACTTGCGGGACGATCGGCCGCAGGGCGACGATGGTGTCTTCCAGCGGAGAAACCCGGATGGTGTCCTTCCAGCCCAGCTCTTCAGGTTCTGTTGGGATGATGATGTTGTCCCACGTCACTCTGTTGACGATCTGCACGTCGTACAGGTGGAAGTGGATTGGGTGGGTATCGACGCCGTTATGCGTGATGCGCCAGATCTGAGTTCCATCGCGAGGATCAGAGATGGGGGTGATCTTGACATCGCTCACGGGCAGACCGTTCGCATCGTAGGTTACACTGACCTTTGGCAGATTGGTGCCATCGATGAGCTCGGTCGGCGGGTTCACGAAGGGGTAGAGGACAACGTTTTGTGCCCCCGGTGTCGGCGGCTGGGCTTCCAGGCCGATGTTGGCCGTCATACGCCCGAATTCGTCAAAGGTGGACGAGTTCATTTCATCGTGGAGGGCTTTGGGTTGGAGCGGCATGGTCATTTTGACGGTCTGACCCAGCAAGGTGTTGAAGCCAAAGACCGAGGTGTCGCTCACCCGTACAAACCCATCACAGGTTTGGGATGTGCTGTTGGGCGCGTTGCAGTTGGCGCCTGAGGCAAAGGTCGTGCCGTAGGCTGAGTTGTAGGCAGCCTGCCCGACGATGATGGGGTGCTGACCGCTCTCGAAAACGCCGGAACCATCTGCCTGGTGCGCAAAGGCAGCCTGAAGTGCCGCCAGGTTGAAGGCAGGTGCTGCGGTACCAGCAATCTTCACCTGCATCACGGTGCGGGTGTTGGGGCCGTAACCGGGCACGATGGACGCAGCGCCGTTCGGGCTCATATCCGGGGCACCGGTATAGTAATCGTAGCTCGGTACGCGAGCCGGGAAAGCCGCCGGGGCATCGTTGTAGAGGATCAGCGTCTTGCCAGCGAACTGCGAGAAGTCCACGATCACGTCGGCGCGCTCGGCTGGTGCCAGCAGCAGCGAGTGCAGGTCCACATTGCCGACATCGAAGCGAGTTGGGTCGGTGATCCAGGTGGTCGGCTGCTGACCGTCAATGACAGCCGGGGCTGGCAAGAAGCCACCCTCTGAGCCGATCTGGATCCAGTCTGGGCCAGTGGTCGCAGCGCTCTGGACTGGTGTCGGGAAGACATTCGGGTCAGTCTGGGCAGCTGCCAGTTCCAATGGGTTCAACGCTACTTCACTATCGGTACCGGTGGTCGGGTCAGCCACGTACCACTGCAGATTGAAGAAGCGGTCGTTGGCGGCGCTCAAGATGCGCAGGCGATAGGTCTTCGGTTCCAGGGTCACAGTTGGATAGGCAACGCCGTTAACCAGAGGCGTATCGTTGAACTGCTCCATACCGACTGAGATAAGCGGTGTTCCTGGGATCTGCAGAGGTTCACAGAACGGATCGGTCTGGTACTGCCAGGTAGCCGGGACATCCAGTTTGCAGTTCGGATCGTAATACGGGTTGGCGATGGGACCATGTGGAGGTGTAGCCGGGGGCCAGAACCAGGGACCGTACATCCAGCGCCCGTAAGCGCTCATGCCGCTTGGGTCGCCGGGGTTCTGCGCCGGCATATACACGTGGTGATACCACAGGCTGTCTGGGCCGCCCCAGCGGGTTGAATCCCAGGTTGGATCCTGGCCATAGCTTTTCACCGTGCCGTCAGGGTTGAGCACATTGTACATCTGCGAATCAGCAGGTACGAAGGTCTTATCCTGGACGATCAGCGGGATGGTGTCGGCTGCACCGGGGATGAGGCCTTTCGAAATCAGGGCCTTTTCCGTGTCATCAGTGATCAGGTAACCGGCGGCCGCGCCCGCATAGACTTGCAAGCGGGTTGCACCCCAGAGATGATCGTGGTAGAACAACAGGCGGGCGCTCTGCTGGTTGGTGTAGTAGAAGGTCATGCAGCCGTCTCGGTCTCCATCGCATCCGGCAGCGCCCATGTCAGGCACATTGGAGACAGTGACTCCCTGAGGCCAGTCAGTCGTCTCGCCGGCTGGGGTGATCCACTGGTGGGCAGTGCCATCTGAGATCCAGGGAGAGATGCCGCCATGCAGGTGCAGCGTGGCGCGGTTGTCTGCGAAGCAGGAATCGGGCTTCGGATATTCAGTGCACATGGGGTTGCGCACCATGTCCATGACAGTGCCCTCATCCATCGGGTCAGCCATCGCCATGGGACCCATGCCCGCGCCCATCAGCGTGGAATCAACGGGCAGGAAAAGGTCGCCAGCCGAGCCGGTGGGCAGCAAGTTGCGGAAGACGATGCGCACCGCTTTGTCCTTGGTGGCCCCAATGATGGGTCCCAGGTACTGCGGCGGCGTGACACCGAAGTAGCCGGTGTCGACCAACGTGCCGTCGATCAGCTCGTTCTGCAGCGGATAGTGCTGGCTGATGGCGGCATTGGCGGGGGTCTCGATCTGCACATAACCACGCACGAGGGCGCCGTTTGGCATGGAAGAGGAGAAGTAGTTGCGGTACTGCACCAGGCCGATCACATATTCGTCCGCCTCAATGCCGTTATATTTTTTGGCTTCGGGCACGGCGAGCGGGATGTACTTCGCTGTCGGATCTGTAACATAGTTAGGGCAACCCGGTGGCAAGCACAGCCCGGGTAATGCATCGACAAACTTCTTGATGCCGGGGGTCATATAACCGGAACCACCAACCAGGTTGATGAAGCCAGTGACGGATCCACCGGAGGTGGTAATGAATGCCGTGCCGGATGCGCCGGTTCCAGTACCTGTGTCAGAGAAAGTAACAGCAGGGGCAGAGGTATAGCCGGAGCCGAAGGTAATCAGAGCGACGCTCTGGACTGCCAGGGTGGAAGTGGCGACAGCAGGGAACCCTCCCGGTAGGAACGGAGCCGGGTTGTTGAGATCACCATTGTGGATGGTCACCACAGGTGCCGCTGAATAACCGGACCCGGCGCTGTCAACGAGCACCGCCGTGATGGAGCCGTTGGCATCCATGGTAGCGTGCCCCGTAGCCTGGACACCGCCAAGCCCATCTGGCAGGCCAAATTCCACGGTGGGGAAGGTATAACCGAGACCAGGGTTGGTTACGGCAACCGCGTCAACACCGCCGTATGCTGTGCCGGTGGCCTGTGTGGTTGCGCCGCCGCCGGTAAATGTTACAGAAGGAGCAGTATAGCCGCCTCCTGCCAAATCCACGGTGACTGCATTCACGACGCCGGAATAATCGACCACGGCAGTGGCTGAAGCACTATTGCCCAATCCCGTGATGTTAACCGCCGGAGCCGAGGTGTAGCCGCTGCCAGGCGCGGTAACGGTGAGCGCCGTGATGGCGCCTGTTTGCGGGTCAACCGTGGCTTGCGCCGAGGCGCCAGTGCCACCACCGCCGATCAGGTCCACAACCACGTCGGGCACCGAAGTGGGCTGAGCGCCCAGTTTGGGTTGGGTCCGAAGTAGTGGGGGACCTTCGTTTCATCCTTAGGATCCATCGGCATGGCGCTGGCATTCGTACCGCCACCGACCCCGAGGAGTGAAATGATGATCATGAATGAAAAGATCAGGTTAATCAATTTATGACGTATCATGGTTTTTCTCCTTTACGAAAAATTATTTTAAGAGTGATTGGATTTCGTTCAGTTTGCCTTGTATTGAAGCAATTTTAGTCACGCTACCTCCTTGGACCATAGATTTAATAATTACAACGACAGGAAGCGCAGCCCGCTTCCCTCCAGTGAATTTCCTGTGCCTGTGAGACCTCATCCGAGGTGATCACAAATTGCTCTTCCAAAATCTGGCTTAAATTTCGAACTTCGCGCCTGAATTCGATCTCCGGTTGGTGTGCCTTTTCGACCTCCTTGAGCAAGTACTGCATATCGCTCCCAATCTCAAGCGTCCTTGTTTTCCATTCCCCTTTGCCGTTAGGCCAGTACGGCAGCTTACTCCTGCGGCTGTAGCGTTCGTACCAGAGCGGCAAGGCGACCGTGCGCAGCCAATCAGCATGATAAATGGCCAGGTTTTCCAGCGCACGGTCCATGGTTTCCACCAATTTCTCGATGCGCGTGCTCGTACAGATCTTTTCCAACAGCACACAGGCCAGTAAAGCGTTTTCTTGCTTGCGATTCAGCAAACCAAACTCCGCCAGCTTATCTACCAGGGTCTGAAAGGTATGCAGGTCAGAAGGATCGTGAAAGAGCTGCTGCCTGAATTTGCACAACGCCCGGGGGTCGAGACTCGGGTAGTCCATGGGTAGGTGCAGAGCATATTTCATGTTTTCCCGGCTGCGGACTGCTTCAACAGCTTGATTATCGGTGAGCTCTTCGGCATACTGAAAAGCCGTGATCAGTGCAATGCGGGTATTCGTTTCTACGAGTTTTCTATCCGGTATTTCCATACTCAACGGCGAAAGACTATTCAAAGGTCATTGAGATGATCCCCAAGCTGGATAAAGATATTGCCCTTTCCAAAGGCATAATTTGCTCTGCGAGCTGTATCTTCAGGGATGATGGGGAGGAGCGCCAATTGGAATGACATGCGTTTTCTGATGGTTGAGCAAGGGAAAGGTTTTTCCTGCTATTACTATAAAGAAAAAAGAGCTTTCGCGTAAGCGGATTAATTTGCCATTAATTTCAGGTCGCATGCCAGAAAAGATACGGGTAATCCCCCCAAAAATACACCCCGTCTGCAGGGAAGCAATACGCGCATCAATCTAATCCGCCCGCGTAATTAATACGCGGGCAGGTAATGGGAATGAAACAGGCTATTATTCTATGCGGCTTTGCGGGGACCGAGTAAGCCCAGCTCTTCGGCGTAATTCATCAGCTCCACCCTGCCGCTGAACCCGAGCTTGCTCACCAGGTTGGAACGGTGCCCCTCCACAGTGCGCGTGCTGATATTCAATTCCTCGGCAATCTGGCGGTTGGTGTAGCCGTGTGCCAGCAAGCGCAGCACATCCATCTCGCGGGGTGTGAGTGTTTCTCTGGTGGGATTTTCAGGAGCGGCGTGGGGAGAAATATCTTTCAATAAAGCCTTCGTCATCGTCGGATCGATGTACATATTCCCTTGGGCGATGACATGGATGGCGTTGATCAGCTCCGATTCGACGGCGCGCTTGATGATATAACCGTACGCCCCGGCACGGATCATCTCGCGCAGCATACCCTCCTCCTCGTGCACGGTCAGAGCGAGGACGCGTGCTTGAGGTGAAATCTCGCCTAAGCGGCGGGTGGCTTCGATGCCATTCAGCCCGGGCATGCTGATATCCATCAGCACAATATCTGGCTGAAGCTCGGCTGCCAGGCGGAGCACGGCCAATCCATCCCCTGCCTCTCCTACCACTTCCATATCGGGCACGTCTTCGAGCAAGGCACGCAAGCCTGCCCGGATGAGGCCATGATCATCGGCGATTAAGATACGAATTGTCATAAGGAACCTCCGCAACGATTGTCGTGCCGCCTCCCGCCTTGCTTTCGATCTGCAAGCCGCCCCCTGCCATTTGAGCCCGTTCCTCCATCCCTAATAGCCCTAGATGACCATGTTGGATATCCTGGATGTCGAAACCGACCCCGTCATCTTCGATGATTGCCAGGGCTTTCCCATCCTGCAGCTCTAAAATCACATCCACATTGCTGGCTTTGGCATGCCGGATAACATTCGTGAGTGCCTCCTGGACTATCCGGTAGAGCGTGGTTTCGACATCGTTCGGCAGCCGGTCCAATTCTGAAATGCCCACCGCCTTAAAGTGCATGCTCAGGTGATAGCGATCTCCGATGGTTCTGACCAGCTGTTCCAAAGCGGTCACCAGGCCCAGGTGGTCCAGGCTGGCAGGGCGTAGATCCATTGCCAGGCGATGCAGGTCTTCGAGTACCTCATCCGTTAGCTGTTTCATCTCAGCCAAATGCGCCAGCAAGGCTTCGGGGTGTTGAAAATCTTGTTCCAGGTGGTGCAGGCCAAACTTGAGGGCGGTCAGCGCCTGGCTGGTCTGGTCATGCAGCTCACGAGCGATATAACGCCGCTCGCTTTCTTGCACCTCCACCAGGCGCCGCGAGAGCGATTGCAGGCGTTCATGCCCGGCGCGCACCTGGTCGAAAAGCCAGGCATTCTGGATCGCCACGGAGGCCTGGCTCACCAGAGCTTCCGCCAATCTGGCGTGCTCCTCGGTAAAGAAGTGCGATTCCGTTTTAATGACCCAGAAAATTCCGAGGGTGTTTTCAGCAAAGAAGAGCGGGACTCCCAGCCAATTCTCGGACATAATCTCCTAATAAAGGGTTCCAACGAGGGATATTCCAATGTATTGGGGATCAAGAGGGTTTTATGAGTCTCCAAAACTCGATGGATATGAGGGTAATCCGTAGCTGATGAAATCCCGGTTCAAGAGCTCCACCGGAGCTGGACAAGCCTGGCTGCCGCGTACCGCCTGCAAGTTCAGGCGGTTTCCTTCTCCTGCGAGAGCCACGGCACCCACATCATAAGGGATCAAGATCTGAGCCTGTTCCAGCATCCTTTCCATCACGACCTTGATATCCAGGCTTTGCGTCAGCGCCAGGCTGGCAGACGCTGCAGAATTTCAGCCACCTGGCGGGCACGCTGCTCCTGTCGCAAACAGGCGCGCGTTGTGAACAGCCGTAGCTGCTGGTGTGGCATAGGCTATGATGGTGTCTTCGATCTCCTGGGAGAAAACCCGGGTATCGTCTCCAAACATGCTGACCGTGCCAATGACCTGCCCGCCTTGAACCAGGGGGGCAATCACACAAGCCCGCACCCACTCCAGGCCCGGCACGACCACCCAATCTGGATCCTGGGCGGTATCTTCAATCAAGCCTCGGTTGATTGGATGCGGAGAGATCTCCTGGATAATCGCGAAATCCTCGACGGAGAAGGATTGGTAGAGAAGATCATGCGCCTGGGGATGGTCTTCAAACCCCCAACTGCGCACAATCACTCAGGCGGTCGTCGGGTGTCACCAGGGCAATATTGGCACCCGTGAACGGGATGATGCGCCGGGCAATCTCGAAGATGCGGTCGAGGACTGTCTCCATATCCAGGCTCTCATTCAAAGCCAGGGTAGCCTGCGCAATCCCTTCAGCGAGCTGGCGCTGTTTGCGTTCCGCCTCGCTCAGGGTGACCAGCTCCTGGTTCTGGCGCTCGAGCTGCTTATCGGCGCGTTTACGCTCGGTGACATCCACCAGGCTGAGCACCAATCCTTGAATGGTACCATCCGGATTCCTGACGGGCTGCAGGCTCCAATCCCAATAGGTGATGCCGCGCTCAGGAAACTCGGCATATTCAAAGGGCTTCTCAAAGACAAGGTACGGCTCGCCCGTATCCACGACGCGTTGGAAAATTGCCTGGTTTTCTGCATGCGGGTACAGGTCAAAGTGATTTTTACCGGCGAAAAATTCTGGCGTATGTTGAGCTGCGCGAGCATAGGCTTCGTTGACCCGGATAAAGTTGAAATTGCGGTCCAGGTAGGCAATATGCGTGTCGATACTGAAGAAAACCCTCTCCAAGAGCTCATTCACCGCCTGAAGCTGGCGTTCATGTTCCTTCCGGCTGGTGATATCCTGGTTGACAATGAAAGCACCCTGGACGCGCTGGCGCTCATCCCGAATGGGGACGGCAGAGTTGAGGATGATCTTGTGCGTTCCATCGAAGCATTCGATTTCGATCTCCTCGTTCAGCGAGGCCTCGCCGTGCTGGATCGCCCGGGCCACCGCCCATTCATCTGCCTCGATGCGCTTACCAGTCGCCAGCCACCAACCTTTATACTCCCCAAATTGCTCGATGCCCACATACCGGGCGCCGGCCCAGATATGCTGCCCTTCTGGATTACCATAGGTGATTTTTCCGGTCTCATCGGAGATCCATACTCCCACGGGCAGGGCTTCCAAGGCGGTTTTAAAGAGCTGCTCAGAGCGCTTCCGCTCGGTGATATCCTGGTTGACAATGATCGCCCCTTGAACAGCGTTTTGCTCGTTAAAGATGGGAACAGCCGAGTTCAAGATAATTTTATGGGAACCGTCAAAGCACTCGATCTCCACCTCCTCGTTCAAGGAGGTTTCCCCGTGGTTGATCGCCCGCGCCGCCGCCCATTGATCCGGTTTGATAAGCTCGCCACTATCCAGCCACCAGCCTTTATATTCTCCGTACTCTTCGATGCCAACATAGCGTGCGCCTGCCCAGATTTGCTGAGAAGCCAGGTTCCCGTGGATAAGTTTTCCACTTTGATCGGTTATCCACACTCCCACCGGCAGGTTTTCCAGGACTTTGCTGAGCAGGGATTCACTCCGTTTCCGCTCCGTAATTTGCGAAAGCAGCGTACGAAAGGAATAATAATAGACGATAGGAAACACGATGATGACCATGATGGTCGCATCCAGGATGGTTTCGAACCAGTAGGGTTGGGGATTAAACAGCCAGATAAAAAACATAGCAAGGATTTCGGCGAGATAAATCCCCGCGACAGTGATGATTAAAATTCGCCGAGGTTCAGCATATTTTTGACCCAATAAATTGATGGAATTCGCTTGGCTGATTATTTTTTGCATCCATTGCAAACCTCGAGCTTGTCCCGATTAATATTGTGAAATATTGACTGACCGTTACCGATTAAGCCGTATCAAAAACTAATCTATTGTCGCAAATTATTGAGCATTTGTCAATTAATTGCACAAAAAACAGACAATTCCATGGTAACTCCCAATGAGCCATAACTTAATAAGTTGACTTTTTCCCTTTAGGGTGTATAGTGTTAAGTAGAAAGACAATTCCATATTTTCGCTGATCACACTGCAGGCGGGATACACACAGGAACATGGCGCAATGAAGCCGCTATCATAAGATTGTGGCTTTTTCTTTAAGACGCCACGCACAATAACATCATCAGCTAACCAAAAATTACTAACAACCAACATTCAAACAACAGGAGGGTTCATTTATGAGGAAAATATGGGTTCACGCAGCGATCGCAGTGGTTTTAATACTGGCCGGGGTGGCGGGCATCACCCAAAGGGCCGCGGCTGACCAGGTCTACCATACCGAGCACCTGGTGCTGGAGCCGGTCAACGGAGCCCCCTTGCAGGCGGGCTTTGTGAATAATATTCACCCAAACGGCATGGTGGTCTTCGCCCACGAAGTGTACCAGCTCAACGGAGCGGCGCCGCTAACCAGTTACCAGGTGGTGCTGACGGCTTTCGCGGAGTATTCAAACTGCGAAGGCACACCGGCATTGGTCATCCCCACGGCTGTCCTGGTCACCAACAAGAGCGGCAATGGAAAAGCCGAAGCCTTTTTTACTCCTGAAGGAGTGACTGGCTTGCACGGGCTGACCTTCGACATCCAATGGCAGGTCTGGAATGGGGCAAGCCTGGATTACCAGACCATATGCACCGTGGTGGCGCTGGATTGAGCTAGGATTTCAAAACCTAACGTAAAGGTTCAAAGAGAAACGATAAAGGCATGAGGTTGTCCTGTTGAAGTTGAGCGGTGGCTCCGAATCGCTCCGGATAGATTCAACGCGGATTGAGCTATAATTTATGAAGCGGTTAAAATTCATCCTGAGACCCTCGCAAAGACCGCACAAAATTCTAAGGAAAGCCCATGCTCATCGATGCCCACCTGCACCTGCCTGTCCTGGAGGGTAATCACACCTACCTGCAGGCCAAAGAAAAGCTGCTGGCCGACCTGCGCTACAGCCAGGTGGATTATGCCATCTTGATCCCCGACAACCAGACGGGCTCTCCGATCGGCGACGTGCCCACGTGCCTGGAGCTGGTCAAGGATTCTCCCCAGCTCTTCATGCTGGGAACGATCGACCTGGAAACCCAGGGGGAGGCTTGGGTCCAGGAGCTGGGGCGGCTGATGGCCGAAAAGCGCATCGTGGGGATGAAGATCTTCCCCGGGCACGACCCCATCTACCCCACTGACCCGCGCCTCGAGCCGGTATATGACCTATGCCAGAGAGCCGGCATGCCGGTGATGATCCATACCGGCTGGAACTCAAAAGCTCCTGAGGTGGCACAGTACAACGATCCGAAGTATATCGTGCAGGTGGCGGAGAGATATCCAAGACTGAAGATCGTCATCGCCCACTACTTTTGGCCCGAGGTGGATTACTGCTTCGAACAAACTTATGGCTATGCGCAAATCTATTACGATACCTCCGGGCTGGCGGATCCCGAAGTGGTCGAGGCCACCGGCAAAGAGAAGATCGAGGCGGTGCTGCTCAAGACGCTGAGAGAGAAACCACGGAGCGTGCTCTTCGGCAGTGATTATGATATGTGCAGCATCCCCGACCATCTCAGCCTGGTGCAGAGCTTGCCGGTGAGTGAGGAGGTGAAAGAGGGGGTTTTGTGGAGGAATGCGAGTGAGGTGTTTGGTTTTCATTTAACTCACGGATGAGCATAGGCGGTCCAATCCGGTTCATTCTGTCTATCCTGTTAGCTCAAATAAGGAGTTTCGTCTGCTATGCGCCACACACGTGAAGAAGTAATCGTACGCACCATCCGGGAGTTCGAGCTCCTGGATCAATTAGTCTCTAACCTTACCAATGAAGATTGGGAGCTGTTGGTGCCTAGATCGGAAACGAAAGAGCCCTGGACGGTGAAGGATACCCTGGCACATATCACCCACTGGAAGGCCGATGTGATCCGCACCTTCAAGGGACTGCCTATACCTCCCGAGGAGCGCGGGCTAAACATCAATGCCGGGAATAATTTCGTTTATACGCGCTGGCACGCTCGCTCCCCGCAGGAGGTGCTGGCCTGGCACCGGCAAGTCCAGCAAGATGTGCTGGTCGCTCTGAAAGAGACCCCCGAAGAATGGTTCACCGGCCGGGAGCGCAGGGCAGATTGGCCATTCGACCTGGATGAGCACTCTGCCTACCATCGCATGAAGGATATCGAGCGGGCGCTCAAAATAAAATGAACCAAGACCCTCTCCCCTGGCTGCTCGAGCCCGAAAACCCCTCGGTCCGCTATTGGGCGCTGCTCGACCTGCTGGATAAGCAGGCGGATGACCCAGAGCTCGTAGAAACTCGCCAGGCCATTGCCGAACAGCCCCTGGTGAAAAATTTGTTCGCCCGCCAGCAGCCGGGGGGGTATTGGGGCGATGAGACCAAGCCGCATAATGCAGACGGAGCTGGGGGCGTGCTCAACCTGCTGTACATGCTGGGGGTAACCCCCGACCGGCGCAGCGCGGCTGGCTGCGACTCTTTCCTGCGCTTCTGCCAGCATGCGGAGGGCGGTTTTTCTATGATTAAGCAGCAGCGCAGCGGGATCTTCCCCTGCACCACCGCCACGCACCTGCCCTTTCTGGTATATTTCGGCTTTGGCGAAGATCCGCGTTTGCGGACGGCTTTCGATTACCTTATCCAATATTTTTCAAGGGACGAGGCCCTCGACTGCGGGCGCTACCAGCACCGTGACTGCCTGTGGGGCGCCATCTCAGCGCTTAACGGCCTGGCAGTGCTCCCAGCCGAGCTGCGCACAGCCCAATCTGCCCAGGTGGTAAGGAGGTTGGCAGATGCGCTGCTGGACGCCTGCTATGATTTCGCCGGAGAACACAAGCGCTGGCTGACCTTCGGCGTACCCAGAGGCTGGGACCTGCTCAGCGCCCTCAAAGCCCTGGCAGCGCACGGTTATGCCTGCGATCCAAGGGCTTCCACGCTGCTGCAGCGGGTGCTGGACCTGCAAGACGCCCAAGGACGCTGGCGCTGCGGGTCGGCCTCGCGCACCTGGCCTATTGAAAAGCGCGGCCAGCCCAGCAAATGGGTGACGCTGGATGTGCTGCGGGTGCTGAAGACAGGTGGATTGTGATCACCTAGCGAGGCTGATTAGCTAACAGGATAGACAGGATGAACGGGATAAGACCAAAGGATGGTGGGGTCAGGACCGCAAACAAGTTGCGAAGTGAATTGAATGAATAGCCAAGGTTGAAACATTGAAGAGATCCCTTTCACCTGGCAATTACAATAAATGGATTCATTTGGCCGAATAGCGCCAGATCAGCTCGCGCAGCCGGTCATAAAAATAGCGGTAATCATCCCAGGATACATCATCGGGCACGCCGTGGTCCAGGCCTGGGATGTAGCGCCCGTTTTCCAGCATGAAGGGCAGCTTTTCGAGCTCTTTATCGATCGCCTTCCGACCGCCAGCCAGGGCGAATTTATTCAATCCCCCCAGCATGCCTAGCTTTGGATATTGCCTCCTCACTTCGGTGAGGTCCAGTCCAAACTGCGTTTCCCAAGGGAAGGTAATGTTCACGCCCCCTTCGATCCATAAGGGCACCAGCTTGCGCATGTCGCCGTCACTATCCACCAAGATATTCGGACACCCCTTGGCGCGCAGCGCTGCCGGTCAGACGTTGATAGCGCGGCAGCAGGAAGCGGCGGAACAAAGCGGGACTGATTAAAGGGCCGCCTTTGTAACACATATCCTCCCAAATATAAAAATAATCCAGCCGGATATCCTCCAGGACGTGGGTATAGACAGCGATCCATAAATCGCACAGCGTATCCAGGATCTCTTCCATCAAACCCGGGTCATCATAGAATAGAGCCGCCTGGCGCTCGAAGCCCAACAGCTCGCGCACGCTGCCAAAAAAGCCATTGGGCAGCTCGCCCGTGTAGACCGGCTCTTCACTTTGAACGGCCTGCTCACACATCTCCTTCCAACCGGATGGCAAGCGCGCAGGCAGGTTTGGCTGCAGGCGATCTTTGAATGCTTCCCAGCTCTTGCGGTCGCTCACCGGGCCTTCGACCGTGATCGATAGGTGCTGCGACCCAGCAAAATTTAATTCGATCGCCCCCCAGCTGTTGCGGATATACTGCTTTTCACCTTCCTGGCGCACAATTTGCGGCTCAAATTCAGGCCAAACGAATGAATTCACGGGTAAAAAAGACCCCAACCCCCCCTCAAAACCAATGATTTTGCGCACGGCGTCTGCATCAGCTTCTGGCGCTAAACCTTCCGTCTTCCAGCGTACCAGGCAGGAAGGCCAAAAACCCATCACATCCAGGAAGGGAATATGATCAGTTGGCTCGCCGGCAAAGGTGCGCAAGAAACGTTGGCGGTTGGATAATTGGGACATGGAATATACGCTTTTTTATTATATCAGGAATAGATGCATTCATGTCGCGATTAAGGTATATTCGCACATCAATGCAGATAAAATCAAGGATTAATTGTGCATTTTCTCGTGATAATTGCAGGATTAGCTAATAATTGTTGCACAGCTTATCCGAACATGATATAATTTTGACAAGCTCGCTTTCATTCGCAGCCCGCTCCGCTCCCCACACCATTTATATTTACGATCTTATCGGTATCCAGAACCTGTTTGATCCCCTTTTTGACCATCCCGATCCGCTTATTTTAGGATCAGGCCAAAGGTTTCTCCAGGAAGGAGGTCGATACCTAAAATACATTTTGCGGACCCAACCTTTCGCACGCGCTCTCTGCTTGTAAAAAATCTCATCATCTTTTCATCGCAACGAGATGTTATGCCTTTCCTAATAATAGAACCATAATTTCTGAAAGGAGAAAGAAATGAAGAAATTCCTATCCACCATCCTGGCAATGTTATTTGTATTTACATTATTGGTGGTTTCTCCGGGTTCGCGGGCTGCTGAAGCTACCGCTGATAACTCGAACATTGAAGAAGCAAATCCACCCGATCAGGTTGGCCTTTATGATGTGTACGAAATTACTTACGAAATAACCGATAATGTCCCATCCACAAATGAAGCGAAATCTGCATTGGATTTCAGCGCCACTTTCACCGGTCCAGTGAACGAGAAGATTACGCTGCCTGGTTTTTGGGCTGGAGATAATCAATGGAAAATCAGGTTTGCCCCGACCCATTTAGGAAGCTGGACCTGGATCACAGCGTCAAGCAACCCGGAACTTGACGGCCTGACTGGCTCAGTGGTTAGCGTCCCTTCAGGGAATAAAGGATTTATTGAAGCCAGTGATCAGAATCCTTATACCTTCAAGTATTCTGATGGGACACCCTATTACATGTGGGGCAACACGGGTTATCTTTTACTGATGCAGGCCTTAGAAGGACCAGGGGTTGCATTTGAGTACACGAATCCGGATGATCCCAGCATTACCCACACCATGACCACCCAAGACTGGCACGAATTTGTGGATAAATCTCAAGAATTTGGGATGAATAAAATCAGGTTCCTGGTCACCATGTGGAACTGGGGCTATGACTTCGGCACGCGCTGGTTCCCATGGGAAAATTGCACTGTGGCAAACCCTCAATTTGCAGCTTTCAACCAGGCTTACTGGGAGAAGCTGGATGAGATGGTTCAATATATGCAAGATCAGGGCATGGTGGCTGAGCTTATCATATTCCCAGACTATGCAAATTGGGCATCCGATGACCCGGGCATGTACTACATGACTCCAGCAGATGAACAGCTTTACATGAAGTTTGCGGCGGCCCGATATTCCGCCTATTCCAATGTAATCTGGTCGATGGCGAACGAATATTTTTACAATGAAAGAGCAAGGTATGGGGGCAGGGTTCCAGATCAGTGGGGCAGGGATGTAGGCGGCTACATGGCAGGAATTGATCCCTACAGAATTTATGGCAGATTGCTCTCGATCCACAACCGCACCAAAATGACTTTCAATTTCATGAACGATGCCTGGCCCACCCACTTTGTTGTGCAGGTTGGACCCAGGATCACCCCTAGACCAACCTATCAAAATCATCCCAGCCTGTGGGGCAATGATAGTATTTTGAAAAATTGGGGTTATAACAAACCTGTTGCCAACGATGAATACGGTTACTGTGACAACATCGATGTCAGCCGCGCGGCTGCCCGAGAAGCTGCCTGGGGAGTGGCAATTGGCGGGGGCTATGGGACGTATGGTGAATGGAACACAGACTTGAGCTGGGATCCATGGGCGATGAATACCGGAAGCCTTTTAGGTTTTTGGAACGATGATCCTTCACAGGGCGATTTGAAAGTGCTGTTAGATTTTATGCAGGGCATCGATTATGTCTCCATGTCACCCAATAACGCACTCATTACCGCAAAGCCTACGGTTGTCTATGCATATATGCTTGCTAACCAGGGCAAGGAATATGTGATGTATGCTGCGGAAGGCAGTGGAGGCTCATTCACTTTGACTTTAAAGAAGGGCATTTACGATGCATGGTGGTATAACACCACCACCGGGCAGGTTGTTCAAACAGAACCGCGCTTCCATATCAAAAATGACAGTGCGAGTTGTTATCCAGTCCCCGGTCTATACCGAAGATATCGTTCTTAAAATAAAGTCCGTCAGTGAATAGAAAACCATAAAGCGTGTAAAACCAAAGGCAGGAAGAAAGCGTTTTCCTGCCTTTGGCAAGGTTTTCCTTTCTATACACGAACAAACTCACATCCATGATCAATCAATCGTATTTTGACGTATTTCAGTAGCTTGTGAGCAGCAATTATGCTATAATTTTGCTAGGTTAGCTCACTTTTCTGCCTACTCTTTCAATTAGATCAATCGAGGTACCCATATGGTCAATGGTGACCGTCAAAAACAGACCCTGAATATCCTCCAACAGGAAAAACGCCTGAGCATCACCGAGCTCAGCCAGCGGCTCAACATCAGCATTGCCACCGCCCGGCGCGACCTGGATGCGCTGGCGAGTGAAGGCAAGGTGCAGCGCGTGCACGGCGGAGCCCTCTTAGTTGAAAAGGCTCCCCCCGAACCGCCGATCTTGCTGCGCTCCATGGATCAACTGAATGAAAAAGCCCATATCGGTGCCAAGGCTGCTTCAATGATCCGCGCTGGCGAAACGATCTTCCTGGGCAGCGGGACGACCGTCCTGGAAACTGCCCGCCGGCTGCCCCATCTCCAAAACCTGACCATCATCACCAACTCGCTGCCGGTTGCCAATGCCCTGGCAACACGCACGGATATCAACCTGGTGATCCTGGGAGGCATCTTCCGGCACAGCGAATGCACCGCTTACGGGCAATTTACCGAGCAAGCCCTGGCTGAGCTGCACGCCGACAAGGTCATCTTTGGCATCCGCGCCATCTGCAGCGGACCAGGGCTGACCAATGATTTCATCCCTGAGGTGCAGACTGACCGCTCCATCTTGAAGATCGGGCGCGAGGTGATCATCGTCGCCGACCACACCAAGTTCAACGTCATTTCCACTGCCACGGTCGCCCCGCTTTCGTGGGTCTCGAAGATCATCACCGACAACCAGACCCCCGTTGAAGTGATCGAAGAGATGACGGCATTGGGCATCGAGATGATCGTGGTGGACTGCTGTACACCTCTCCCTGGTAAACCAGGATCAGAACATGCCCCAAACTGAGTCCCTGGCGGTGGGCTTTGACATCGGCGGCAGCCAAACCAAGCTTGGGTTGGTTGACCGCCGCGGCAGAGTCTTGAAACGCAGGAGCTTCCCCACCCGGCTGGGGGCAGATGGGCGCACGCCTTTCTTGAGGCGGCTGGAAGATGAGATCCAGGCGCTGCTTGACCTGGCGCCTTCAGGCGTGGCAGGCATTGGAGCAGCCTTCTTGGGCTGGATCAATGAGCAGCGCTCGGGGCCATTTTTCTGTATGAATGCCCCGGAGCTGCACGATTTTGACTTTAGAAGCTGGCTCACCGAGCGCTTCCACCTGCCAGTGGCAGTGCATGATGATGTTTCTGCCCACACCCTGGCTGAATATACA
The DNA here is from genome assembly GCA_963751425.1 of uncultured Chloroflexia bacterium. Classification (GTDB taxonomy): domain Bacteria; phylum Chloroflexota; class Anaerolineae; order Anaerolineales; family UBA4823; genus CAVVUF01. The sequence continues at coordinate 132,893 of CAVVUF010000001.1, forward strand.
TACGGCGCCGCAGGCGGCGCCAGGCGCTTCCTGTGCCTGGCAATGGGAACAGGGTTGGGGGCGGGGGTCATGATCGATGGGGAGCTGCTGCAGTTCAGTGCGGGCACGGCTGGCGATACAGGGCATCTCATCCTGCGCCCGGGCGGTGCCGTGTGCGCCTCAGGGTGCAGAGGCTGCGCAGAAGCGCTGATTGGCGTGGCGGGCATTGAGCGCCTGGGAGTCGAGAAATATGGAACGCTTCACCCCGCCCGCACCATTATCCAGGCAGCCGCCCTGGGCAGTGACCCAACCGCCGTGGAGATCATGCGCACCATCGGAGGATACACCGGCGAGCTGCTCGCTTCCCTTTCGAATATCTTCCTGCCCGAGAAGATCGTGCTGCTCGGCGGCACGGCGCGGGCGGGGGCGGTTTTGTTGGAAGCAGCCCGCCAGCAGATCGAATACCTGGTAGGTGATTACCGGCGCTCTTTAGCGGCTGTTTCGCGGGGCGCTTTTTCAGAAATCGAGATTTCTTTAAGCAAGCTCAATGATGAGACCGGCGTCATCGGTGCGGTGGTCGACTTGTTCAAAACCAAAGGAGGATAATTGATGAGCCATCCATATACATGTTATACCGAAATTATCACCCAGGCTGAAGCCTGGCAGGAAGGGATCGATGCGGTACTTGCCCAGGCAAATGCCATTCAAGCCTTCTTTGAAACGCTGCAGCCCGGCGAAATCATCTTTACAGGCTGCACTTCTCCATATTATGCGGGGATGTCAGCCGCAGCGTATTGGCAGGCAGCCCTGGGTATTCCCACCCGGGCAGTCCCCTGTTCTGAGCTGATCCAGTTCCCCGCCTCCTATATCTCCACTCAGCATGGCAAACCGGCTCTGGTGATCATTTCAAGGTCAGGAAAAACCACCGAATCCCTCATCGCCGTTGAGCGCTTCGAGAAGCGCTTCCCAGGTCGAACGCTGTACCTTGGCTGTGCACCCGAAAGCCGGCTCGCGAAAATGGCAGCCCTGCGAATATCTTTCCCCAAAGGCTACGAAGAGACCCTGGCACAGACGCGCTCCTTCTCGACCATGTTCCTAACCGCTCAGATGATCGGCGCCCTCTTGAGCGGGCAGGAAGAAACCCTCAATATCTTGAAAACTTCTCCCGCGGCGGTCAAGAACATTGTGCGCGGCTCTGAACCTTCCATTGAATTGATTTTTAGAGACCACACCTACCAAAACATTTTCTACCTCGGCTCCGGCCCTTTTTACGGTGCAGCTCGCGATGCGACCCTGAAAATGATGGAGATGAGCCTCTCGGAAGTCTTATGTTTCCCCTTCCTCGAGTCTCGCCACGGTCCGAAATCTTTAATCGATGAAAATTCGCTGGTGATTGGGCTCTACAGCCAGGCTGGCAGACTTTATGAAGCCCAGCTTATGGAAGAATACACCACCAAGCATCACGCTACCACGGTAGCCATCGTCCCTGATATGAACCTTGAAACAGGCCGCGTCACCTTCCGGCTTCCAACTGGCTGCCGGTGGCCCGACAGCATCCAGGCACTGGCTTACCTGCCTATCGTGCAGTTGATGGCTTATTACCGCGCCCTCTCCAAAGGCGTTGATCCAGACCACTCCCGCAACCTGACTCAATTTATTGAAATCCCCCAATTATAAGGAAGATAATTAATGGACCCTGCGGAAAAAATTGCTTCAATTGGACGCTTAATGTTCGAACGCCGCCTGACTGACCTGAGCGGTGGCAATATCAGTATGCGGGTTGGCGAGCAGATCTACATCACGCCGCGCTACAGCGGGGCGCGCCAGCACTGGAATGTCGACCCGGGCACGATCGTCACCGGCCGGCTGGATAATGATGAAATCCTGAACGACCCGGGGTTCTCTCGCGAGGGAAAATCGCACCTCAAGGTTTACCGAAGCTTTCCAGATGCCATGGCGATCATCCATGCCCACCCATTTTACGCCCTGCCCTTCTGCGCGGCTTCCAGGCCCATACCTCCCGTCCTCGAATCGAACGAAAAGTTCGGGGTGATTGAGGTGGTTCCCTTTGCACCCGCTCACAGCCAGGAGCTGGCCGACAACATCGCGGCTGCCCTGGTCGGGAAAGAAGAGCGCATCCGGCGCCACTCGGCAGGCTTGCTGTTGGCCAAACACGGCGTCTTCGTGATTTCCAAGGATATTGACCTGGCTCTGGATGCCGTCGAGCGCATCAACTGGAACGCCTGGTGCCTCCTGGCCCAAAAAATGCTCCCCTGAGCCAGCCTCAAAAAAGAGAAACCATGCTCCTGACCGTCACGCTCAATTCTGGCATCGATAAAGTCCTCCTGGTGGATGAATTCCTACCCGGGCTTCCCGTGCCCGCCAGGAAAGTCTTGACCAGCGTCGGCGGCAAGGGCCTGGACGTGTCGGTGGCTTTGCGCCACCTGGGCGTTGAGACGTGTGGGCTGGCGTTCGTGGCCGGAGAGACGGGCAGGATTTTAGCTGATTTGCTGGATGATTACGGCATCTTGCCGGAGCTGGTGTGGGTGGGTGGCGAAACCCGCACCTGCTACGTGATTGCAGAGTCAATGCCTGGACGTGTCAGCCATATCAAATATGGAGAGCTGCAGATCAGCCGCCAGCATCAAGCGCAATTTTTAAGCGCATTTCAAATGCATTTGCCGGAGGCCGCTTGGGTGGTCTGCTCAGGCTCGCTCCCGCCGGTGCTGCCAGTGACTTTTTACGGAGACCTTGTGCAAGCCGCGGTCCAGGCCGGGGTGCCGGTACTGGTCGACAGCACCCGCCAGGCACTCCTGGCTGCCCTCGCATATCATCCAACGATTATCAAGATGAATTGGGAGGAGTTTATATGGACCTTTGATGAAAAAGCGGATACCTTCGAAGATCTGGTCCTCCAGGCCCGCCAGGCTGCGGAACAACATGAGATTGCCAACCTGGTCATCACCTGCGGGAAGAAGGGCCTCCTGGCGGTCACCCAGGCTGGGGTCTTCCATGCTCAAGCACCCATCCAGCCGGTCATAAACGCGGCGGGGGCTGGTGATGGCGCCTCCGCGGCCTTGACCTGGCGTCTCTCGCTGGGCGACCCCTGGCCCGAGGCCCTCAAGTGGGCCGCCGCCACCTCCGCAGCAGTCGTGCTGACCGAAGGCACAGCGGACTGCCGGATATCCGATGTAAATGCCATTTACCCAAATACCATTGTTGAGCCAATTCAACTTTCATAAAATCCAACCCATCGTTCGTTCAATAAAAGGAGAAAAAGGAAATGAGTAACCAAAAGATAACCCGTCGAGATTTCTTGAAAGCAGCCTCCCTGGCTGGTGGGACGCTGGCCTTGGCGGCTTGTGCCCCCAAGGCTACCGAGGCGCCAACCGAGGAGGCAGCCGCCGAGCCCACTGCAGAGACCAGTTCGATCCGCTTCTGGTATTATTGGCCGGGACTCTGGGGCGAAACCTGCGCAGCCGTAGCCAAAAATTTTGAGGAATTGAACCCAAATATAAAGGTAGAAGCCATTCAAGCTGATTGGGAAAAAGTGCTGGCTAGCTTTGCAGCGGGTGACCCACCCGACGTGCTCCTGGATTTCAGCGGCTCAACCCTAATGCCCCGTGAACAGGTGCTGGAATTGGACAGCCTGATTGCCACCAGCGCGATCATCAAGAAGGATAATTACTATCCCGCCATGCTCAACTCATTCCAATGGGATGGCAAACAGTATGGTCTGCCAGCGGCAGAAGCAGGCGTTGACATGGCCATGATGATCAATGTGGGTTTGGCGGAGGCAGCCGGCCTGGATGCGGCAAACCCGCCGCAGACCATCGATGAGATGCTTTCATGGGCTGAAAAGATGACCATCACCGGAGATGGAGGGATCCTGGAACAGGTCGGGTTCGATCCAAGGGATGGTACCAGCGGGCAGGGCTTCTATAACTGGCCCGCCATCTATGGTGAGGACTGGTGGGATGTCAGCACCCGAACGTTCAACTGGCTGTCGCTTACAGAGACCTTTAAGTGGATGTCTGAATGGATCATCCGTTGGGGTGCGGCGAACTTTGAAGCCTTCCGCAGCGGGTATGGCGGCTGGCTCGAGGCCGACAGCAGCGTAGCGCTTGGCAAGCAGGCCATTCACGTCAACGGCTATTGGACTCCTGGCGCGCTTGCCCTGATTGAAACCGACCAAAAATTCACCTATAACTGGATGCCGATGCCAGACAACCGCAAAGGTACCAGGGTGCAAACTTCTCTACCCACCGGTATTTTCTTGCCGGTCCCAGCAAAATCGCCTGACGCAGCGTTTGCGCTGCTAGAATACATCTGCTCAGATGAGGCGAACGAAACCTTCTATAACCAAGCGGGTGGTTTCGCATGGACAAAATCCTGGCTGGCGAAAGTAGATACCTCAAAATATGTCGGGCTCGATTTCTACGTCAAGTCGATTGCCGAGGCGGGTGAGCTTTACTGCAACGTTCAGAACTGCCCGCTGGGTTTCGCCTTTCCTCAAGACCAGTACGATAAAGCCCTCAATGCAGTCATTTATGACGGCAAGCCCATTGAGGATGCCCTGAATGAGGCTCAAAAGGCATGTGAGGAGGAGCTGGTCCGTATCTTGGGCTAAATCGAACCCTGACCAACGCATCACAAAAGCAAACCGCTAAAAATGCGCACCTCCCTAAGATTTAGTTTTAGCGGTTTGCTTCACTCCTGATGAGGATGGCAAAATGATTATCGCGCGCAAAAAAGGCTCAGTGCCATGGACTCCGCGAAGAAAGAAGAACTTGATCAAGGGGTTATTATTTATCTCGCCCTGGTTGATCAGCTTGTTTGTTTTTACACTTTATCCGATCTTCTCCTCCCTCTTTTACAGCTTCACAGAATATGACATCGTCCGCCCCCCCAACTTTGTCGGGCTAAAGAATTACATTAACATCCTGGATGATGATATCTTCTGGAAGAGTTTATACAACACGGTTTACTTCACCATCTTTGGCGTGCCGGGGCAGCTCATTATCGCCTTTGCCCTGGCGCTCTTGCTCAACCAGAAGATCCATGGTCGCTCGCTCTTCCGCGCCCTTTTTTATATCCCCGTCCTGGTCCCCGTGGTGGCCTCGGCTTTCGTGTGGCGCTGGCTCTTCAATATGCGGGTGGGGCTGCTCAATTACATCCTGGGATTGGTGGGGGTCAACCCGATCCCGTGGATTGCCGACCCCGCCTGGGCAAAACCATCCATGCTCCTGGTCCATTTTTGGGTCTGCGGAGGCGCCATGATCATCTTCCTGGCTGCCCTGCAGGATGTGCCCCGCTCCCTCTATGACGCGGCCAAGATTGACGGCGCCAACAGCTGGAATCAGTTCTGGTATGTTACCCTGCCCCTCTGCACCCCTGCTATTTTATTCAATGCCATCATGGGGGTGATCGAGACTTTCCAAGTTTTTTCAATCGTTTGGATCCTCACTAAAGGAGGCCCCAACTATTCCACTGAATTCTTTGTGATTTATCTTTACCGGAATGCATTCGCCTATTTCAAAATGGGTTACGCCTCAGCCTTGGCGTGGATCTTATCCCTGATCATCCTGGCTTGTGTTTTCCTACTTTACCGCACCTCTGCCCGCTGGGTCTTCTATGGCGGAGAGCAATATTGATGGAGGCATAACCCATGGCGATCACGAAACCTGCTCCCCAACCACTGGCTGTGCGCTTCCGGCGCTATCTGAAAACGATCCCCGGGAAGATTTTGCTCTACAGCCTGCTGTTCGCATTATCCCTCATCTTTGCGCTGCCGCTGATTTGGCTGGTATCCACTTCATTGAAAGAGGGGGCTGAGGCTTTCAAAATTCCACCCGACCTTATCCCCGATCCGGTGGTGTGGATGAACTATATCTACGGGCTAACCTACATGCCGTTTGGGAAATACATCCTGAATACCATGATCATCACCATTCCACGCATCTTTGGGTGTGTCATCGTCAGCGCCCTGGTGGCCTATGGTTTTTCACGCATCCAGTGGGATGGCCGCGACAGCCTCTTCTTCGTTTGCGTGGCTACCATGATCATCCCCTATGCCGTCACGATGATCCCACTCTATTTATTATTCAATAAGCTGGGATGGGTAGGCAGTTACCTGCCGCTGATCGTGCCCTCCTTGCTGGGTGAGCCTTACTTCATATTCTTATTAAGGCAGTTCTTTCTGGGCATCCCGCAAGAATTAAGCGACGCGGCACGCGTGGATGGCTGTTCGGAGCTGATGATTTTTTGGCAGATCATCCTGCCGCTGTCAAAACCAGCCCTGGCGATGGTGGCGCTGTTTACCTTCATGGGCACCTGGGGTGATTATATGGCTCCCATGATCTATATCACTGATCCAGATAAGTATACCGTCTCTCTGGCGCTGTACCAGTTCGGCGCAAGCTGGCGCGGCTCCAACCTCGACCGGTACACCTGGTTCATGGCAGCCATCTCCGCTATGACGCTCCCGATCTTGTTCCTCTTCTTCTTCGTCCAGCGCTCATTTATCGAGGGCATCTCGCTGACCGGGTTAAAGGGATAAGAGCCTCAGCCTAATTTTATTTCCATATCACCTTTTTCCATTGTTCCGCTTTTTCCGTGTACTTATTGGAATTAGTGGAGAAGAAACAAAAACATGTACACGGAAAACCTATGAAATTACGGAAAATGCAGATCAAAAAATGCAGATCAAACCCAAAAGAATCCGCTTTTTCCTTTTTTCCGCTTTTTCCGGGTACTCTTTTGATCCTGAGCTTTGTTAAATAAGGAAGATAAACATGCCACCCAAACCCACTTTCAAAGATGTGCTCGAGCTGGAAACCTCAACCAAATGGGATTACCTGCGAAAATATTACGATGCGGCAGGGAAGTTCTACGGAACCCAAGATGAAGCCGTCAGCGAGGCGGAGATTGAAGCGGCGGTGAAGCGGTTCAAGGTCAAGCCTGCTCCGCAGCTCCGCAAGCGCATCCCGCTGGTCGAATGGAAATACAAGCACGATCCCGATGACATTGGCATCGAGAAAGGGTATTTCGCAGATGGGTTGGATGACTCTGCCTGGGAGCAGGTAACGGTGCCACATTCCACCCGGCATATCCCCGAAAAACCGGTCCGCTATGGAAAATCGGATTACCCCTTCCGGCAGAAAGCTTCCGAAGATATCTACTGTGCCAATACTGATAACTGGTACCGCTGCCAGGTGGAGCAGGTGAAGGTGAAGGCGGAACAGGTCGCCTACCTGCGCTTTGGCAGCAACAACCTGATCAGCGATATTTGGATTAATGAGAACCCGGTCATGATCCAGCACCTGGGTCTTTTTCCTTTCGAGACCGAAGTCACCGAAGAGCTGGGGGAGACGCAGGCAAAGCAGAGCAGCCTGGCAGTGCGGGTGAGGAATATTGTCACCAACCGGCCCTGGTTTTTCTACAACGGCTTCCAGCTTTCATATTTCATGCCGCCCTACACTTCGGGGGAGCTGGGCGATGACTGGAATGACCAGCCTTGGACGGGCATTGCAGGCGCAGCGGTGCTGGATATCATGAACCGCGTGCACATTCAGGATGTGTTTGTGGTCACTGAGCAGATTGCCGACCAGCGGGCCGCGTTGAATTGCCAGGTGGAGCTGCGCAACGAAGCCTGGGAGCGCTTCAAAGGCAAGCTGCGGGTCAGCTTTTCACCCTGGCTGCCCGAAGAAGGCGAGCCCGTCCATGAGGTGGAGGCAGCGGTCGAGCTGCTGCCGATGAAGCCTAAACGGATCGACTTGCGTTTCGCGCTGGAGAACCCGGGGCTGTGGTCGATTGAGCACCCCAACCTGTACCTGGCGCATGTGGTCCTGGAAGATGCCGATGGAAAACCCGTTGATGATTATTATGAATCCTTTGGCGTGCGCACCTTCCGCATGGTGGGAAATAACTATTATCTGAACAACGAAAAATTTTACCCCATGGGCACGCACGATGTGTGCCACTACCACAACGAGTTTGAGATCTGCCCCAGCGACCAGGCGATCGTCAAAGACATCCTGCTGCATAAGAAGATGGGCGGGACTTGTTCGCGCTATCCCAGCGACCTGCGCATCCATTACAAACGCATTGCCGAGTACTGCGACCAATTGGGTTTCATGCTCGCCTGGGCAGGCTTCTTTGAAGTGTGGATCTCGCACCCGGAAATGGAAATGTACGCCTCCAGAGATGTGAAAACCATGGTGCGTGACCTGCGCAACTGCCCGAGCGTAGCGATCTGGGAGATGGGCGATGAGGCGCTGATGGCGATCAAGCACTATCGCCGCTTCCAGTGGTATGAGCAGGTTTATGAGCTGGTACGCTCTGAAGATGCATCGCGCCCCATCCTGCCAGCAGGACACTTTAGTGCCGAGATCTTAGACCTGTATGAGAAGAAGAAGAAAAGCGGCCTCGACCCAGAGGCGATCCGCAAGCAGATCATCGCCGACTACCCGGTCTACAGCCTGGAGCTGACCTACTGGGATATCCACAATACCATCATGCATTTACCGCTGCGGCCTTTCCGCGAATTTATCCAGCGCGTTCAAGAAGCCTTCGGAGGCAAGCGCCTCGCCATCCTGACCGAGTTCGGCTTCGACGCCCTGCCCGACCCGAAGAAGGTTGCCGATGTCTACGGCGGCTTCCGCTGGGGGGCAAACCCCTTGTGGTTCCGCGATCGAAAGGCAGATGACCTGGCGTACTACGGGAAAGTCCTCCAGCAGGAGGATTGGCGGGAAACGCAGGCTGCCCAGGCTTATGCCCTCAGCAGCACGGTGACCTATATCCGTGAAAACCCCTCCGACTTCGCCGGCTTTTATTTCATGACCATGTTTGACATCTGGACCTACATGCAGGGCATCACCGACGAGAAAGGCACCCCCAAGCTGGGCTACTTCGTGGCCCGCAGCTTCTGCCAGCCCATCCTGGTCAGCGGCTTGCACGGCAGCGTGGAGCACCCCGCCGGGGCGAGTATTGAAATTACTGCCAGCAACGTGGGCAAGACTGAAAGCCAGTGTGCGCTGACGGCCCGCCTGGTGAGCGCGGCGGAGGCGGTTGTATTTGAGGATCAGTTTGAGACCCTGGAAATCGCAGGGAATGTGCAGGTCAGCAAAGTGGGTATTTTGCCGACCAAAAGTTTGAAACCCGGCCTGTACCGACTGGAGCTGGTCCTGCTGGGTGAGGGCGGGAATGAGCTGGCGCGGACAATGGAAATGTTCTACCTTAAATAAAGGAAGATCAAAACAGTACACGGAAATTCTATGAAAATCGGAAAATCGGATTTTTCAAATCCGCTTTCTCTTCCATTTTCCGTGTACGCCTTTGAATTTTCGCAGGAAGATCAAAACATGTACACGGAAATTCTATGAAGAATCGGAAAATTCGGATTGTTCCTAAAGAAATCCGCCCTTTCTCTCTTTCTGCATTTTCCGTGTGCGCCTTTGAATTGAAAAGGAGAGGCTAAACTGAAAGTTTTTGGCTCTGCAGAAGTGCTCACCCTCCAAGAAATCGAGATGATCCGGGCGCAGGCGCTGAAAATCCTGGCGGAGATCGGCGTGAAAATCCCGAACGAAAAGATGCTGTCGATCTTGGGGAAGCATGGCGTGCGCACCAGCCTGCCCAGCGAGATGGCTTTCTTTCCCCAACCCCTGATGGAGCAGTTCATCGCCGAATCGGAGCCCAGCCCCGAGCCAGATAACCAGCTCTGCATCCAGGCGGGAGCCTACCCCCAGTATTACGCCGACCCGCGCACGCACCAGGTCACAGCGCATACCGAAAAGACCGTCATCGAGAGCACGCACCTGGCAGACCGGCTGAAGAATGTACACACCGTTTATGGAGGCATGGGAGTGACCTCTGACCTGCCCAGCCGCCTGGCGCCGCTCTATATGCGCCTGTTTCTGTGGAAATACACCGGCAAGGGCTGGTGCGGCAAGGTGGAGCTGACCGAGCTGCTGCCCTATATCCTGGAGATGTGCGAGATTATGGCAGAAGCCCAGGGCAGGCCCGTTTCGGATTATATGCTCCACGACACCCAGATGATCTCTCCCCTGCAGTTCGGCAGGGAGGAGCTCAAACAAGCCATGTTCTTCTGGGAGCGCGGCTTCCGCTCCTCTGCCGGGCAGATCCTGTCTTCAGGCGGCAGCGCCCCTGCCACGCTGGCGGGCGTCATGGCCCTCCAGCTTGCTGAACAGCTAGCCTTGAACTTTATTGACAGGGTCTTTTATGGCCTGCGCCACCTGCAGATGGGTAATTCGGCGACCGTCCTCGACTTGAAATCGGGCACCTTCCAATATGGCCGCCCCGAGCTAGGGCTCACCCACCTGGCTTTCGGGCAGATCGCGCGCTATTTTCGAGCTTCTTTCTCTGCCAACAGCTTCCTGGGAGATGCCAAAACCCCCTCCTGCGAGATGGGCATGCAGAAAGCCATCACTTCCATCCCAGCCATCATGGCTGGCAGCCGCCAGCTAGGTACGGTGGGCCTGCTCTCGGTGGATGAGATCGGCTCGCCCATCCAACTGATCATCGATAACGAATATGCCGATATGCTGCAGCGCTTTGCGAACGGCTTCGAAGTCAATGAGGAGACACTGGCATACGATACCATCCTGGAAGCCGGTCCCGGGGGCAGCTTCATGGGCCGCGAGCATACCGCCCGTCACTACCGCCAGGAACACTGGCAGCCGAAGCTGTTCTCCCGCGAGATGTACAACTCCTGGCTGAGCGGCGACCACAAGACCGACCTGGAACGTGCCCGGGATGTCTACGAGACCATCATGGACGAGACACCCAAGATTTATATCAGTGAGGATACCGAAAAAGCTCTCAGGAAAGTGATTGCCGAGGCAGAACTCGGCCTAATAAGGAAACCAAACATGTACACGGAAAAAACAAAACATGCGCATTTGCCCTGACAACCCGCGCTACTTCAGCGATGCCTCCGGTAAAGCCATCTACCTGACCGGATCGCACACCTGGAATGCGCTGACCGAGCAGGTGGCGCATGGGATCTTTGATTACGAAGCCTATCTGCAGGTCTTGAAACGCTGCAAGCACAATTTCTTCAGGTTGTGGAGCCTGGAGCTGTTCCGCACCCCGGAAGGCGATTACGAGCACCTCCCCTGGCCGCGGACTCGGGAAAATCCCCGCCTTGGATGGTAAAGCGCAGTTCGACCTGGAAAGCTTCAACGAATTCTACTTCGACCGCCTGCGCAGCCGGGTCAAGCTGGCCGGAGAGCTGGGTATCTACGTGGCAGTGATGCTCTTCGAGGGCTGGTGGATCACCCAGTTCGGAGAGGCAGCCTGGAGCGGGCACCCCTTCCACCCGGCAAACAACCTGCAGGGCAGGCCGCTCACCCGCCTGGAATGGCACAGCCTGGAGGTCCCCTGGGTGGTCGCCGCGCAGGAAGCCTATTTACGCAAAGTGGTTGACTCGGTCGATGACCTGGATAATGTGCTCTATGAGATCGCCAACGAAGACGGCGGCGGGACTTTGGCATGGCAGGCGCACCTGCTGGAAAGCTTGAGAGCGTATGAGAAAGAAAATAAACCCCATAAGCACCCGGTGGGCCTCACTTTCCGCTTCCCGGGCGGGACAAATGAGGAATTGTTCCAGAGCCAGGCGGATTGGATCTCTCCGAATGCCGCCGCCCCGCATGGGTACAGCTACATCGAGAACCCGCCGCCTGCCTCCGGCTGTAAGGTGGTGATCGCCGATACCGACCACATCTATTCCCGCGGCTTGGGGATCGACTGGGTATGGAAATGCTTCACACGCGGCTTGAACCCCATCCTGATGGAAGGCTGGGATTTTTTCACTGACGAACCGCCCGCTCGGCGAGCGATGGGGCATACCCTGGCATACGCCCAGCGCCTCGACCTGGCACATATGGACCCAGACGAGGGACTTTCATCGACCAGGTATGCATTGACGCATCGCGACGGTCATGAATTGATCATCTATCAACCCGAAACAGGACCTTTCATGCTGGATTTAAACCCCTGGCAGGTTACTTACCACCTGGAATGGTTCAACCCGAACACGGGTGAGGTGATCCTGGAGGCACAGCCCATTACTGGTGGGAGACTGCTGGCGCTCACGCCTCCCTGGCAGATGGATTCTGTGGCTTACCTGTTCTCATAATATTTCCGCGTTCTTCTTTTTCTAATCCTGGATTTAAATGCGGACACGGAAAGAGCGGATTTATTAATATCCGCCTTTTCCGTTCGTCATCGCTTTTCCGTATTTCTGGATTAGGAAGCCAATATTTGGGATGGAGCGTTACTCTTCGACCTCGATACGCTGCACCAGGATCTGTGAGCCGTTGTAGTCAGGCACATTGCTCAATAATGTGCCGTAAAGGTGAACGATCTTGCCGCTGTCACGCAGGATCTTGATCTTAGCTTGTGCCGCCGGGTCCATTAAATCGATGCCAAAGTAGATGATCTGCCCCAGGTCCTGACGCTCAAAGTAGTCATCATACTGTGCACCAGGTTCGGTACTCTCGATGACCCCCCACCAGTCCGCGATTTCCTCTGAAGTACCGGGCGGCATGTAACCACCTGAGGCTTGTTCTTCGATGCGCTCCACCTGGATCTGCGAGCCGTTGTAGTCAGGCACATTGCTCAGTAATGTGCCATACAGATTAACGATCTTGCCGCTGTCACGCAGTGCCTCGATCTGGAGCTTTACAGCCGGGTCCATTGAATCGATGCCAAAATAGATAATCTGCCCCAGGTCCTGCCGCTCGAAATAGTCATCATACTGTGCGCCAGGCTCCGTACTCTTGATAACCCCCCACCAGTCCGCGATTTCCTCTGAAGTACCGGGCGGCATGTAACCACCTGAGGCTTGTTCTTCCGTGCTCACATCACTTGCTGTTGAGGTTGGCTCAACTGCGCTGGTAGGTGTTGGGCTTACTTGTGGTACGGGACCACACTCACCCCGGAAATAGGCCCATTCGTCACAGGTGCTGCCATCCGGAAAAACACATATTCCATTCTGGCTGCCATCGGCAGCCGTTTGAATCTCGAGTCTGTTCCCATTCTGCTCGCAATAGACCGAGGCAGGATTCGGCATATTCGCCGGAGGTATGCCTGTTGCAGTGGGTTCAGGTGCCTGGACCTGAGGCGCCGCGCAGGCTGCCAGTGCCAACAATATGATTGTGAATGTAAAGATTCTTTTCATTTTTTCCTTCTTTCAATTGTTTCAGATTTTCGAAAACGCTACTTTTCTTTGGTTTCGCGTGCCTATACCCCAGGTCAAGATAATGCCGAAGATGGTCGCAAAACGGAATGAGGTTTCCCAGTTTATAGTGCTTTCTCCATGCCCGATGAGGTTCCACAGAAATGTCACAAGCGCAACAGTCACCAGGGCTATTGTGAACACCGTTATAAATTCAATGACCAGTTTTTTAATACTCATCTATCACTCTCCTTTTCAGAAAACCTGCCTAATTCCTCATATTGATATAAACAGAATAAGAAAACCTGATTACAGACCGACTTAATGGTCCACGGTAATGACCACATTTCCCTTTTTGTGCCCTTTTTCGACATAGCGGTGGGCTTCGGCCATCTGTTCCAATGGATAACATCTATCAATGACCGCTTTTATCTTCCCCGCCTCAATCAACTCAGTGAGGAAGACAAGATCTTTGATCTTCTCACTGTGCTGGCCTCAAGCCCGCCGCCACAAACTTTACCTTTTTGCTGCCGCTCTTTGCAGGCCAGAATACTTGAAGCATCATCACCGGCGTAGGGACCGTCGAAAGATAGATGCCTTCATCTGTCAGCGAGCCTTTGCACTCTGAAAACGAACGCTTGCCTACCGTGTCAAAAATAATGTCATAGGTCTTGCCGTTTTCGGTAAAATCCTCCTGGGTGTAATCAATCACCTGATCGGCTCCCAAAGATTTCACCCATTTCAAATTCGCAGTACTGCATACCCCGGTCACCTCCGCCCCATAGTACCTGGCAAGCTGTACCGCAGCAGCGCCAACCGATCCGGAAGCGCCATAGATCAGCACGGTTTGTCCGCTTTGGATCTTGCCCTTATCTCTAAGGAAAGGCAGGGCGGTTAATGCCCCATTCGGAACACTGGCTGCCTCCGCGTAGCTCATATTGGCTGGTTTTATGGCCAGCGCCCCGTTTTCAGGCATACATTTGTATTCAGCATACGCGCCAAACATGTCTATGCCAAATACCTGGTCGCCTGGATTAAATCGGGTCACGTTTCTGCCTATAGCTTCAACTTCCCCGGCCAGCTCCTGCCCCAGGATCGGATGCCTGGGTTTCAGAAGACCGTTAAACCCGGGTGAAGCTCTCATGTCTGGGTCTTCTTTTACGACGGTTGTCGCATGTATTTTTATCAGCACCTCATTCGCTTTAGGGGTGGGCTTTTCCACCTCTTGAAGATGGAGAACCTCGGGTGGACCAAATTTTGTGTATACAATCGCTTTCATGTCATCCTCCGGGATTACTTTTCAAGTTCGGTTTTATTTCCAATACATAGATATTATGAAAATACATGTGACCTCGAAATTCAGTTTCCTCTTCTCCCACTTTAATAAATCCTAGTCTTTCCAGGAGTTTTATGCATTTTTCATTTTTTATGTACACAACAGCATTTATTCGTTCCACCTTCATTTTTTGTCTTGCAAAATCGATTATCGCTTCAACAGCTTCTTGCATATAGCCCTTGCCATTGTGTTGTTCCATTAACTCAAAACCAATTTCCACTTCTTTATGGTCAGGATTCCACAAATGGTAACCACATGTTCCAAGTTTTTTATTTGTAGTTTTATCAATTAATACCCATCTATTTTGCTTTCTTGGTTCAACCATCGTATAGAAATTTATTAATTCATCTGCCTGAGATATATCTGTCATAGGCTCTTCGTCATACAAATATCGGTTTATGAAATTATTTTGGAATTCTTCAAAAATGAAATCCCGATCACTTTGGTCGACGCATTTTAAGACCAGACGATTTGTTTCAATGTTGGTGAACATATAATCTCTCATGATCTGTTGATTTAGCAACCCGTTTTCTATAAATTCTTCGTTCATACTGTCTCGCCCGGTTTGCTGCGCAGCAGCACGATCCCCAGCCAGACGAACCAGATGATCTGACCCAGGCCAAACACAGCAACCAAAGCGTTCAGCGCCGGGATGATCGTGATGATGCCCACCGCGCCGACCAACACGCCGAGGATGTTCAGCCCCTTGGGAAGCCCGCCTGTCCGCAGCGCCGACAGGCTGACCAACAGCGTCAACGATCCGCCGAGGATTTCGCCATTGGCGTTGCCCAGCCCGTTTGTGATGGCCTCAATCGCCTGAAAGGTCAACGCAGCCTGGGCTGGGTCTTTGGCATAGAGTGGAACAATAGTAGCGAGCCCGGCATTCGCGACCATACCGCTGGCAATCAGCGAGCCAGCCCAAATGATCCCGATCACGGTTGCCACCTGCATGAGCGCTGGTGCGCCGGACTTCAAGCGGTCATACAACGCCAGCGACAGGACGATCAGCGCAAAGCCAAAGAACACGTACATGAGCAGGTTGGTTGAAAAAACGACCACCTGGTTGTCGATATTCATGGCAACTTTCTGAGCTAAATCGGTTATGCTGATGTAGTCCAGAATAACAATGAAGATCATTAATCCCATCAAGTGCGCGAATGCCATGTAAAGCGCAGCAATTCCACCAAATTTCTGTAATGCTTTCATTTTATTTCTCCTTGGTTGAACGATATTGGGTTTGGTTTCATTGGTATTTTTCCCATTCTAGTGTTTTGAAAGCTAACGAAGTGGCTTAGTGTTGATGATATCGAATATACAGCGAGACCGATTGAGATTAGGATAAATGACCATACTGCAAAGGGTCCGACAATCATTTG
This sequence comes from uncultured Chloroflexia bacterium, assembly GCA_963751425.1. GTDB lineage: Bacteria > Chloroflexota > Anaerolineae > Anaerolineales > UBA4823 > CAVVUF01. The sequence continues at coordinate 148,782 of CAVVUF010000001.1, forward strand.
CATTGCGTAGAAATCACCTCTATCGCCAGAAAGAAAACCAATAGGTTCAAATACAAAGTCACTTGCAGGCCTGAGGCACAGAAGCATGAAAGCCAGGCCAATGAAAAAAGGATTTCTAGAAGAGCCTCGCCTGAAGACAAATATCGCTGCAACAAAACAGACAATGTCCAGCAGGTATGGGAAGGCTGTCGTCGTTAATTGTTGCCAACTTTGAGTAATTCCACTTCGTATGACCCATGCACCGCCGAATTCACCCAACCAAAATCTTGGAATGAGTTTGTACTCTACGACTTTGCCTCCAACCAAATAAATACCAGCGGCATGACTCAGCTCATGTAAGGGCGCATAAGTAAAATACCAAAGGATGGGGATGATCACGAGAGCTGGAATAACCTTGCGCAATGGCCAGTTTCCCTTGAGGTATAAGACAAGCAAAGGCATGACGAGGACAAGCAAGATTTCACACGTGGATAGTAGATAGTTTTGCATGGTTAGTCTCCTAAGACTGTCGAATGGTTTGCCTATTTGCGGCCTGACATCGGTTGAGGAATGGATGCGCTGGCGCTGGCCGTTGTCCTTGCCGCTTCATCTGCCGGGACAAACGTTTCAGAGTTACGCCACTTCCAGGCATTCCAGACAATTAGTAACAGACCCGCGATTTCTATTATGGTGTAAAAAATATACATAGGAGATGGGGCTCCAGCAAACAATGAACCGATTTGAACCACAATAAATAGCGTGCCTGCGATGATGTTTGCCCAACGATTGGCGCGATACTTTAATACCCAAGACAGGACAATCATTAAGAACGGGATCTCGAACATGATCGCGGTTCCCAACAAAAATCCAGCAGTGATTTTAACAGTTCCATCTGCCAGGTATCCTGACATGATCCCTTCCAAAACACCAGGCTCCAATTTTAAGAGGGTGTCACAGTACATAAAATTTACTGTAAAAAACACCCATAATAATACGAGTAAAACTTTCGGATTCGTTTTGGTGGACTTTATGTTCGTATTCATTTCATACTCCTTTTTTTGAATGATATTGATGAGTTACATTAAATTAGATTAGATGGTTTGATCTCTGAAGTACCTCCCAATCCGGGTTCAACAGGAATGACCGAGACCAATGGCAGACCTAAATCACGTACTTTTTTGAGCAAGCCATGCAATGCGGCCTGGTCAATCATCTGACCAGTTAAAAGCGTGTCGCCGTCCTCTTCCAGTGTGATGGTCAGGCCCTCAAACCATTCGGCCCACCGGGCATCCAGGTGTCCCTTGAGGCGGATTTCGTAGCACTGCTGCTGGTTATGTTTTTCGTCGAATGTTTGTTTGTCACTCATCATGCGCCTCGTGCTTTTGCCTTGACATGGATCAATCTCCACACTGTCGGTTTCATTCTCTTCTTCGACCTAAGAATACTAGATAATGTGATGAGGCGTCATCACCACATGTGTTGATTGATGTGGTGATTTTTAAAGGGGAGATTGTGATGGAAATAAAAAGCCCTGGCAGGTGGTTCGAGCCACCTGCCAGGGTCAGAGTTGATGATTGCGTATCCGCTATAACAAATCGAGTTCCTCGTGCGCGGCGGACGGCAGCCCGGCGGTTGTTCACCCCCAGCTTGTTGTAAATGTTATGGGTATGGGTGCGCAGCGTGTTGAGCGACACGATCAGTTGTTGGGCAATTTCGGGGCCGCTCAGTTCGGTTCGGAGCAGCCTGAAGCACTTCCAGCTCGCGTTCGCTCAGCGGCTCTACCATGTCTGATTTTTGATGGATGATGGCTGATTTAGGCGCAGCCACCGGTTGTATAAAGGCAGCCAGGAGTTTGTCCACATAAGCGCTCAGCGGATGGTCTCGATTGCGCGATTGTTTTTCAATCAACAACCGCATCGCTTCGCCTTCATCCACAAAGATGCGCACATAGCCCTCTGGTTCGGCTAAAGCCAGAGCACGCTCCATGGAAGCGATAGCCTGAGAGACATTACCCTGTGCCTGGAGTGCGAGCGCTTGCACCACCAGGATTTCGATCACGCTGCCCATCCTTCCGCCTGCTTCTGCCGCTTGCAGGAGTCGCTCGAGCAAAGCGATTGCCTCATGAATGGAACCAGCTAGCGGGTAGTTTTGATGCTGGGCAATGAGTACCCGGGCCAGCGTGATATGCTCAAACTCGCCCAGGTAGCTGAGATCGTCATCCACAGACAGGCCGCGCTCATGCGCCCAAGCCAGGGCTTCGCTCAACCGACCCTGCCGGAGATACACCCTCGCCTTCAACGCATCGATGGGATGGAAATCTGGCATGGAAGTCCTGACATACAAACGCCTGGCCTCATCCAAAAGGTCAAGTGCAGTCTCCAGATCTCCCTCAGCCTCTTTCAATCGAGCTTGAGCCAATCGCCAGCGGTAGGGCCAGTCAATTAAAGCCTGCTCACCCAATTCCCCGCTTTTGTGAAGGTGCTGGGCGGCGGATTGCTGATCGCCCTGCTCGTGATACAGCAGACCCAACCCCAAATATAAATTGGCAGTTACGTGGCGTACTTGGTCATGCGTTGAGGCAAGTTGAATTGACTGCTTGTAGGTTCTTTCTGCTTCGCGCAAGTCGCCCCTGGGCAACGATGATTCCTGCCAGGTAGCCGCTGGTAGCGATGGCAAAAATGATGTTGCCCACCTTCTGACAATAGTTCATCCAAACAGATAATGCCCTTTGGGCTCCATCCAGATCTCCGCGCGATAAGTAAGCCATCCCCAGGGTCACGGCTGCCATGGCGTGACTGTAAGAGTCTTCTTCAGGGCTGAGTTCAAGCGCCAGCTCGGCGTACTTAACCGCACCTTCGATATCGCCTTGAACCTGGGCATGGTTGGAACGGGCCAAGGCAATCTTGACTGGCAGGGTGCGAAACTGCGCTTCGTCCGTCACGACCATCCCCTCTGCTGAACCTTCCAGCCGTTGTTCGGCATCCTGCAGCCAGGACTTGCCGGCCTCAAACTCGCCGCTGTCCATTAACGCCCTGGCATAGTCAAAACTAAGCACCGGCCGGGCACGCACTACTTCGTCCGGCAGTTTTCTTACCCAGCCCAGCCAGGCGGCAGACTGGAAACTGGCGTCCATTGCCGGGTAAGTCTTTTCAATCAGCCCTGCGGCGCGCTCGAAATCCCTGGCGGCCAGTGCATGGCGGATTGCCTCGGCTGGCAGGTTGTTTTGTTCATACCAGGCACTTGCCCGCTTGTGCAAGAGCGGGATTTGGCCGGGCTGTTCCTCCAGCACATGCGCGAGGAGAACCTCGTTGAAAAGGTGATGATAGCGGTACCACTGGCGCTGGTCATCGAGCGGGATGACGAACAGGTTGCCTCGCTCCAGGGTTTCCAGTATCCCTCTGCCATCCTTCTGTCCAGTGACAGCATCGCAGAGAGGACCACTTAGCCGTTCGAGAATCGCAGTTTGCAGTAAAAAGATGCGGATGTGTTCCGGTTGTTGCTGAAGCACTTCTTCGACAAGATAATCCAGCACAAAACGGTGGCTGCCGGTGAAGGATTGGATGAAGCGGGAAGTGTCTGGTTGTCCCTGCACGGAAAGTGACCCTTGCAAAGCCAGGGCGGCCAGTTGCAGGCCGGTTATCCAGCCTTCGGTGCGGGCTTCCAGCGCGGCGATATTTTCTGCGGAGAGTTGCAGGCTCATCATTTGGTTGAGAAATTCGGCGGCTTCGATAGGGGTAAAGCGCAGGTCGGCGGCGCGCAGCTCGGTCAGTTGGCCGCGGGCGCGCAGGCGGGCCAGGGGAAACTGGGGATCCTCGCGGGTAGTGATGACCAGGTGCATCTGCGGCGGCAGGTGCTCAAGCAGAAAGGTGAGGGCTTCGTCAACCGGTTTGGAATCAATCAGGTGGTAGTCATCCAGGACGAGGATGAAATGGTCCGGGATGGCGGTGATTTCATTGAGCAGGGCCGTCAGAATCGATTCGGTTGAGCGGTGGCTGAGGGGATTGGAGAACAGCCAACACCCCCTCTCCAATATTCGCCCCGCCGGTTTTTGGCGGCAGCGTCTGCAAAGCCGCGACCAGGTAAGTCAGAAAGCGGGTGGGGTCGTTATCCCCTTCGTCCAGCGACAGCCAGGCCACCGGTCGCTGGCAGCCGGCAAGCCATTCGCTGACCAGCGTAGTTTTGCCAAAGCCAGCCGCAGCGGAGATGAGGGTCAGTTTACGGTGCATACCCTCGTTCAGCCGCTCGATCAGGCGGGGGCGCAGGACGACTTTAGTTCGAGGTGGGGGGATATAAAGTTTGGTGGCTAAAATTGGCGCAGACATGGATCAATTATAGGCGATTCTGGGAGAAACCAGGTCTTTCGATATATAAATGAATAAAATGCGGACGCGGAAAAAGCGGAACAAGAGAAAGAGCGGATTTTTTAACGCTTACTATCCTATTATGTGATCATTCTATACGTTCCAATGACAAAAAGATTGCACAAGGTACTCATTGTAAAAAAATAACTGTTTTTCTTCAAATTTAATCTTTAGGGAAATCCTCTAGCCACCTGACACTTTCTATATTGGACGCGGATGAACGCGGAAAACACGGATTTTATTTCGAGAAAAGCAGTCATAAGTTGGCTTGCTAGCCTGTCGTATCGGTTTCACCCTGGAATTTTCCTTCCGGAATTATTTTATTTTCTCCTCCGCGCTCGTCTGTGCTCGTCCGCGTCCTATTTCTCAAACTGTCAGGTCTCTAGGAAATCCTTATATAAAACAATTAGAGTGGCAACCTACAAGGCTACAAAGGAGGGTTTACCGAAGAATATAACAGTAAGAATCAAAAAGCGCCCTCCATCTTAGTGGGCGCTTTTTCTATATCCGCTTTTATCTGGAAGCAGTTTCGTTCAGATGCTTAACGGTTGTAATTTAGCCCCAGACCTGAATACGGTTGAACCCTGGCTTCAACCCTTCTATTGGTCCTACAACCGGTTTTTCTGACCTACACACTCCTATATAGTCGAGATCCAGGATTATCGGATTCGCATTTGGATCATCAAAGATAGCATCAACAATTCGGACTGTGCCAAGCGTCTCTGTGGAAGCAATCTTAGTAGGATGATCAAGCAAGTCCTCCTTTACATCTATCTCCAGATACACTTCGCTGCTTTCTTCGATAATTTTCACGCACGGGTCGAATTCTTTGTCTGTATACCCGTCTTTTTCGCGGTCAAATCCCTCCGCATCGTGTAAATAAGCGTTTCCCGAAATATATACCGGCTGCTCCACTCTTTTGAACATTTCAAGGTCACCGATGCCCTGGCTTAACACCTTCTCAACATACTCTTCATAGGAGGACGTGTTCGGGTTATACACCGCCGTTCCGCAATTTTCGACGCCTTCTACGCCAACGAAGAGGTTATTGTAATAACGGTCATCGCCGCCGTATACCACCGCTGACCCGGCTACCTGGGTGGTATGCGGGAAGTGGTATGGGGTAGAGCGGTCCAGCACTTTTGTCAGGTGCGTCTTACCGCAGCACAGGTTATTCACATACGCCCCGCCCTGGGCAGCGTTTACAAAGGTGAAATCAGAGGCAAAGATGTTGTTATCCACCAGGTACGGGCCGTGGCTGACTTCCACAAACAGGTCAGCGTCGTTGTTGTAATACAGGTTGTTGGACACCCGAACGCCCTGGGCCTGCCAATCCAGCCAGGTGCCCAGCGTGCAGTGGTGAATGCGGTTGTGATGGATTTTAACATCGAGGGCGGCATGCAGCTTGATGCCGGCGATTTCGTAACCGAAAAACTCATGCTTGACGGCGATGTTGTAAATATGGTTGTTGTAGATTTCGCTAAAAGCGCCGCCCATATGGCCAACTATTCCGTTCTGCCCGCAGTCGTAGATGACATTATTGCGGATAATATGGGAGCCAATCTTTTCCTTGCTCCAACCGATCTGAAGGGCGCGGAAAACCGCTTCCATCTGATACTGGTAACCGGGCTTCTGATGCCGTCTCGTAGCGAGATTGTGGCCAGTGGAGGCTTCCTTGCCTATGCTGATGGCGCTGCATTTGGCATCGTGAATTATGTTATTTTCAATGATCCAGCCCTTGCTCCAGTTCACGCCCAAGAGACCGGGCTGGTCGGCTGTCGGGGGTGCCCATGGGCAGGCCGCATGCGCCATTTCGAAGCCTCGAACCGTTATGTAGTTCAAACCAGACTTTTCCGGGTAGAAGCAGCACTTTCGTACGTTGATTTCAACCAGCTCTTGGTTTGGATCCGCGCCCTGAAAGTTCGCGTAAATCGTTGTGTTTTCAGCATCCGTTTCGCAGAACCACTGGTAAACCGTCAGCTCGGGATGGAGAATCAGCTCATCCGTTTTGAACCACCTGAGGCCCTGTACGCCTGTGCGCTTGACCGGATTTTTTACATCATCCAGAGAATCGGCTTCGTAAAAGGAAACGCCATTCAGATATACCTCGCCCGGGTGACGGTAAATGCCAGGCGTGTACATAAACCAATCACCACTCAGGATTTCCTTGTACGGATTGTAATCACCGAAAAAGGTATTGGGGAGGATAACTTTCCATACTGTTCCCTCATAAGGCTCCCAGCTTTGAATTCGTTCTGAGCCTTTGATAACAACCTTTTCACTCTCGACCGCTTCGTACGTGATTCTGTTGATATTGCTGTAGCCGCTGTGCTCAGGCTTTACCCATTCACGATATTCTCCTTCATGGACGATGACCTTGTCTCCCGTCTCTGCGACCTTTGCCGCTTTGGAAATTGTTCGAAAAGGATGCTCTTTAGTCCCGTCTGCTAGATCACTTCCGGTTACTGCAACATGAAATTCTTTATTCATCTATATTCCTCCCGAGAATAACTTTTACCGAGATTCCACGTCGAATAAATTCGACTAACATTTTCACCTCAAAGGGTGATGATTTTGACAATCTTGTCTGTATTTTAACATCATTTCCTCCAGTGTTCATCATTGTTGGTGATCCACTTTCACAAATTGGGGCATCTGAAATGATTTTTTTGGGTAAATTCAAATAGAAACAACGGATTGAGACATGAAGAGTGATATTTCTAAGACAGGCTTTTTTCATATATCTCTTGATAAGGATATTTCGCAGAAAGCTTCATCACCACACTTCTGGCCGTTCGGATGATCTTTCCAGCCAGGAAATTGTACAAATCACCTCTCCAACCAGAAAGCAAACCAATTGATTCACCGCTTTATTGCCCGTGTAAGTGGCCAGCTATTGAAATGACCACATTCCCCTTTTTGTGCCCTTTTTCGACATACCGGTGAGCTTCGGCGATCTGTTCCAATGGATAACATCTATCAATAACCGGTTTTATCTTTCCCGTCTCAATCTCCTCTTTGACCAAATTTAAACATTCGATATGTATCTTTGGTGTTCCATCATCGACTGTCATATATTTTCCGTTCGGTGCTAGTGCATTTTTGCACTGTAGTTTAAGTTTTGAGCTTTTCCTTTTTCCGACGGCATCAAAGATAAAATCATAAAGCTCGCCTCTGTTCGTAAAATCCTCTTTTGTGTAATCAATGACTGTATCGGCCCCCAGAGATTTCACCAAATCTAAATTCGTGGTACTACAAACCCCGGTAACTTCCGCCCCATAGGATTTGGCAAGTTGAACCGCAAAAGTACCTACTCCTCCAGAAGCTCCGTAGATCAGCACTTTTTGACCGCTTTGGATATTTCCTTTTCTGAGATAATACAATGCGAGAGTTCCTCTAGAAGGGACAGATGCAGCTTCCTCATAACTTGCATTGCTGGGTTTTATTGCCACCAAACCATCACCAGGCATAAACAATCCGTCTTCACGCATACAAGTGTACTCAGCATAAGTTCCAAATTTTCTCCCGGTAAATGCGAAAATCTGGTCACCTTTTTTAAATCGTTTTATATCTTTTCCTATTTCTTCAATTTCCCCGGCTAACTCAAGCCCCAATATTGAACTTCTTGGTCTTCTGAAACCAACGAATATTCGCATTGGGATCCAAAGTAATATATTTACTTTACCACTTCGAACGATACAGTCCGAGACTGTTACTGCTGACGCATGAATCTTTATCAGTACTTCATTATCATTAGGAGTAGGTTTTTCCACCTCTTTGAGCTGAAGAACATCCGGTGGTCCGTATTTTGTGCATACAATCGCTTTCATTTTTGTACCCTTCCTTTTTACTTGGTAGTATTCATTTTTATTTCTGACCATCAGCTAGAGTTGGTTTCGGATCTTTTACGCCCTTAATCAAAAGCCACAGAGTTAGAGACAATTCTGCAATAAAACTAACCGCCATACATGGGTACGATATTACTTCGTAGCCTGGCAAAAGGAACCACTGAAAAACACATATCAGAAGACCAAAACCATCAACGATCAACAATATGCCCAAGATTTTAGGAAGAAAGCCCGACTTGAAAACTAGATAACCAAGAGGAAAGAGCCAGATGCCATAGGGTATCTGGGCGATAATAGCCCCATTCTTGCGTAAATTGATAAATAACATCGCTTGTGCTTGTAGCTGATCTGGCTGGAAAACTTTCAAATAATCAGCTCCGCTCAAAAGCAGCAGGCTGGCAAATAGATTAAGCGTACTAAAACACCATATAGCAAACCCACCCAGGTTTAATAACAGGAACAGTAAAGCTATGTTTTTGTTGACCGGTTTTAATAACACGTACAAATACCAGGCCGCCAAAAGAAGAAACACAACTGAGAATAGACTGATTACAAAACCGATACGAAATTGCATTGCATGAGCCATTATGTGATTGACCGTTGCTGGGGCATCCACGAATACAAAATTACCAAACCAATTTGCAATGATCGAAGTCACAAAATACATGAAATAGAAGAAACCCGCCATTCTTGCGGTCTTTTTGAACGAATTCATTTTTTGTCTCCTTTGAATATGGAATAGCCCGACAGGCTAATGCCCACAACGTATAAAACGCTCTGAAGGACATTGACCTGCCAGCGTGCGTTTCCGATGGGTGCGGAGGCGATAAAGGCAAATATTTCGACAAAGCCGATCACGAACAGCAACGCCCAGAAGGCCCATTTTTGGCCGGCGATCAGGCTTTTTCGGATGATCAACCACACCAGCACCGAGAGACCCACCGAGCAAGAGTTGTACAGGATCGTCAATGTATTGAGCGATGCAATGACCTTGGCAGGCAGGTTGGCGATTTCAGGATTTTCAAACACCATCACCAGAAGTGGGGAGTTTGCGTTGAAAATGACGACACTGGTCAATATCAAGGCGGCGAGGAGGAAATTGATGCTGCTCCAGATTGAGAGGATGGTCGAACCTGCTTTGAGCATTTTTGCTTTCTCCTTGGGATGGGTTGTGTCCACTTTTTAAGATCCATTCCACGGACATTACCATGTAGCTGAGCGGGGAGGGTTTTAGGGAGGGCCTTCAGCCCTCCCTCTCCCTTATGCAAATCTATGCCGCGCTCAAAAGCTCGTTCGTCACTGTTTTCGCAGACAGAGAAGCGACTGCAGATGGATTGAACCCTTTACCGATCAGCCATACCGCCAGAACCATTTCTTGCAAGCCTAGTGGAAGCTGCAATAAAATGAAAACTGTCGAAAAAGGAACCAGCTGGCCCATTATCACTAACAAGGCGGCTGCAAGCGATGATACAGCTGCTATGAGACCCCAGCCGGATAGCCATCGAGGGATGAGTTTTGATTGATAAAATACATAGTAATACATCAGAGCACCCAGGGTAAAAGCGATCACCCCCAACTGGCCGGCCCATGTTTTTATCGCCAGTAATACAGTACCTGACACTTGGTATACGGAAGCATTCGAGGCTCCATCCTTTATATATTTTTGACTCAACGTGAGCAGTGCCAGCACGCCAACCACACCGACAATATAGAGCATAGCCTCCATAACCCTGAGCCCAACTGAACCCAGGGCTAAAGCTTCCTGATGCTTCTTTAAGACCGGATACAGCCCAATTGCAATCCCAGCACATGCAAACGCCGAGAGTAAGACCAAGAGGCATCCTATAATCACCTGGTTTTTATATGCAGAAAGATTGAGAAGATAATCCGGGGCATCCAAGATAGGTGTTAAGAATTTTGTTTTACCTAGTACGTTTAGAACTGTTGCAACGATCAATAATACTCCTACGCTTATTGCGGTTTTTCTGTATGTCCCTTGGGATCTTACTTTGGTCGGATTCATTTTTTATCTCCTTGTTGTGATCGATTTTGGCGTAAACAAGCTGCCTACGCCTATTTATTTTTGACAGGGGAGAGTCTTTAGCACTTCCTCTCCCCTTTATTGCAAACAAAAAAATATCAGCTGCCGGTAGAAGTTTCACCTACTGGTTTCCATTTCCAGGTCAACCAGATAATAAATAATATGCACCCAACTTCCACTGTTTCAAACAACACATAATACAGACCGTGCCCGCCTCTAACAATATATATAATCATGAACACACCAATCATGATGCTTACCCAGCGATTTACTTCGTAGGGCAATAGCCAGGACAGGATAACCATGACAATCGAAGTGATCATTACGAGTGCGCCCGCCATCAAACCACCCGCAGGCAATGGAGCTCCCGCCATTACCTCGCGGATCGGGGACGTGGGATCCAGTAATGAAACAATATCTGCATAAATCATAAGCAGCACCACAAATATCCATAACAACGCAAGTTTTATTCTTGGATCTATTCCGGTGGTCGGTTTGTTTGTGTTCATTTATTTCTCCTTTTTTGAACGATTTGGATGAGTTTCATTGGATTGGGCTGGGCGGCTTGACCTCTGACGCATCTACCTGACCGGATTCAAGCGGGGTGACCGAGACCAAGGGCATGCCCAAATCACGTACTTTTTTTAGCAAGCCATGCAGCGCGGCCTGGTCAATTACCGGGCCGGTTAAAAGCGTGTCCCCGTCCTCTTCCAGCGTGATAGTCAAGCCTTCAAACCAGCCTGCCCACTTGTCATCCAGGTGCCCTTTAATACGGATTTCATATATCCCTGGCTCATACTGTTCCTGCGTTGATGCGTGTTTTTCACTCATTGTGTACCTCGTATATTTTTCTCTATATGGATGGATCTTTTCGTGTCCCTTTCGTTCTTATCTTCGGTCCAAATATAACAATGAATGTGGGGAGGTGTCGTCCCCATATGTGGTGATGTATGTGGGGATATTTGGGAGAGGATGAAAGGCAAAGAAAAACCCTGCCTGATAAACTGGCAGGGCTAAATGGATTCCTGGCTCGGGCATATGCTTCTACTTGGCTAGATCAAATTCAATTCAGCCGCCCGTTTGACGGCCGCCCGGCGATTATTGACATTGAGTTTACGGTAGATGCTCTTGGTATGTGTGCGGACGGTGCTCAAGGAGATCACGAGCTCACGGGCGATCTCCGGTCCGGAAAGCTCGGTCTTAAACAGTCGGAGAACTTCCAGCTCACGCTGGCTTAACGGCTCAGTTATACGCTGCACAGCGGGGGAGGTGAGGAGAGGAGGTTCGCCTGCACTACTCGGCTGCTGCGCTTCAAATGCTGCCAGCAGCTTGCCTGTATAGTCTGGCGTAATCCCACGCGCGGAAGCTTCGCGAAGCAGCTGCAGCATGCTTGAGCCTTCGTCAAGGAACATGCGCGCGTAGCCTTCCGGCTCAGCCAACGTCAGAGCCTTTTGCAGCGGTTTGAGGGCAGCAGGGAGGTCACCTTGCACATGATAAGCAATCGCCTGCAATACCAAAATTTCAATCGTGCTTCCCCCCTCCCGCCTTCTCCCGCAGCTTTCAGCAGGCGCTCCAGCAGTCCCATTGCCTCCTGAATGGAGCGGCCTGCGCGGTCGCTCTGATAGCGGGCCAGGAGCACCCTAACCAGGGTGATGTGATCGAACTCGTGCAGGTAGCTAAGCTCGTTTTCAACGGACAGTCCCTGCTCACGCACCCAGCCCAGGGCTTCACCCAACCGACCCTGGGCTACCCACACACGCGTCTTCCGCGCCGCGATCGGACGCACATTCGGGGAAAAGTTAGCGTCGTACAGTCGCTCGGCCTGATCGAGCAGGTCCAGGGAGCCGTTCAGATCGCCCTGGGCCTCCTGTATGCGCGCCATCGCCGCGCACCAGCGATATGGGTTTTGCGGCAGCCCGGCCAGCTCACCCAGAGCCTGGCTGGTGAGCAGGTGCTGCGTGGCAATCTTCAGATCGTTATGCTCTCGGTGAAGGCCGCTCATACCCACGTACATATCTGCCGCTCCCCGCAGGACAGAGGCGCCCGGCTCCGTCGCCCACTGCAATGCCCGCTCATAAGTGAGCATTGCCTCGTGGAGAAGGCCTTGCGCAATCTGTATATCTGCCAGGACAATGGCACCGCCGATGGCGGAAGAGATGTACCCGGCCCGCCGCACATTCGCCATGCCATCGGCAGTCATCCGGCAGGCGGTTTCGAGATCCCCACTCGTCCATGCGACGATACCCAGCGTCGAGGCTGCCCCACCAAGTATCAGATGGTCGTCCTTAGGTGCGAGATCGAGCACTCGTCGCGCGTTCTTGGCGGTTTCGGGCATATCACCCCGAGCCAAGGCCTGCGCGGTACGGAGAAGGGCGATCATACCTGGCAGACGGCGAAATTCCTCTTCATCTACAACGACCATCCTTCGGCTTCGCTCAGGACAAGTCCCCGGCGGCGAGGATTCCGGTCGGGCGCGCAATCCGGCTGTCGGATCCACCGGATCCGCCGCGTCCAGCCACCGTTCGGCGTCCCGCAGCCAGGGCTCCACGGCCTCTGGCTCGCCGCCACCAAATAATGCGTAAGCATAGTCAACGCAGAGCACCGGCCTTAAGCGGACCAACTCGTCGGGCAACGCCTTTAGCCAGCCAAGCTCCGTGACCGTGGCTCCCTGTCTATTCCTGCGCATTTCTGGAACTGCCAGCTCGACCAGAGTTGCGGCGCGCTCGAAATCTCCGGCGGCCAGCGCGTGGCGGATGGCATTGTCCATCGAACCATTGTGCGCGTGCCACTCGCTCGCGCGACGGTGCAGGGCAGGTACCTGATCAGGCTGCTCCGCCATTAAGTGCACACGAAGTACATCGGCAAAGAGATGGTGATAACGGTACCAACGCCGCTCGTGATCCAAAGGAACAATAAACAGGTTGGCATGTTCGAGATATTCCAGGGTCTCCTGACCTGCGGTCTCCTGCCCAGATACCGAGGAGTCAAGTAGAACGGCATCACACAGCGGGCCGCACAGGCGGTCAAGGATGGATGTGACCAGCAAAAATGTATGGATGCCTGAGGACTGCTGCTGCAGGACTTCTTCAATCAGATAGTCCAGCACGAAATGGTGGCTGCCAGTGAAAGATTGGATGAAACTGGTGACATCTTGGTATCCTTGCATGGAAAGGGCGGCTAATAGCAAGCCGGCAATCCAGCCTTCGGTGCGGGTTTCCAATGCGGTGATGTCTTCCTCGGAGAGGTTCAGACCCATCACCTGGTTGAGAAAACCGGCAGCTTCAGTGGGGGTAAAACGCAAGTCGGCAGCCCGCAGCTCAGTCAATTGACCCCGGGCACGCAAACGAGCGAGGGGCAGATGGGGATCCTCACGGGTGACAATCACCAGGTGCATGTGCGGCGGCAGGTGCTCGAGCAGAAAGGTGAGGGCATGGTCGATTGGTTCAGATTCAATCAGGTGGTAGTCATCCAGGACGAGGATGAAATTTTCAGGGATGGTGGAGATTTCATTGAGCAGGGCCGTCAGTATCGATTCGGTGGAAGGTGGCTGAGGAGATTGGAGCACAGCCAACACCCCCTCTCCAATATTCGCCTTTATCCCTTCGACTTCGCTCAGGGCAAGCGTTTGCAAAGCCGCCACAAGGTAAGTCAGAAAGCGGGTGGGATCGTTGTCTCCTTCGTCCAACGACAGCCAGGCAACCGGTCGCTGGCAGCCGGCAAGCCATTCGCTGACCAGCGTGGTTTTGCCAAAGCCGGCGGGGGCAGAGATGAGGGTCAGCTTGAAGCCCGCAGAGAGACCCTCGTTCAGCCGCTCGATCAGGCGCGGGCGCAGGACGACTTTAGGTCGAGGCGGGGGGATATAAAGTTTCGTGGCAAGAATAGGCACAGGCATAGATCAATTATAGGCTATTCTTAAGAAAGAGATGCCTTTTCCGTTTTCCATAGAATTTCCGTGTGCGTCTTTTTACTTGGAAGTTTTTGGCGGTTCTGGGAGAAACTAGTTCTTTGGTCATATGAATGAATAAAATACGGACACGGAAAAAGCGGAACAAGAGAAAGAGCAGATATTTTTAAAGATCCGCCGTGCCCATTAAATCGATACCAAAATAGATAAAATTCTGCCCTAAGTCTTGCCGCTCAAAGTAGTCATCATACTGCCGCCGGGCTCCGTACTGTTAATGACCCCCCACAAGTCGGCAATTTTTTCTGAAGTACCTGGTTGAACACAGCAGAACCGCTATCCGCTGGTATTAGAGCTACGACGCCATTTACCTGAGACTGAGGACAAATCAGATAAGGTTCGATTTGCTCATTTATCTGCAAGACTTACCTTTCCATTTAGTACATCATTGACCATAATCTCAATAAAACTTTCCGGTTCTTCAAACAATGGGCTGTGAGCTGAGTTATTCAAATGTATAGAAACCTTTTTTCGGAGCACTGATCTTCATAAAATAGTTCTTTTGCAGATCATAGTTAACTGTATAATCGTAGCGGCCAGCCAGGATATAAACAGGAATTTCAAGCTCTGTAATTTGTGTAGTCAAATCCGTGGCTGTTATCTCATCCCAAATGGGACTAACACCTGATCGAGATTTACCACGCCATAAATTTACCTTTTCCATTAAAGTGTACTCTCGGAATGTAAGTGAAGGCAAAAAGATGCCACTGATTACCGATTTCATGTCATGAGTTGTACCAATTCCGAGGCTGTGCATGGCTCCGTCACGTAAGGCAAGATAGGAATCCGGTATGCCATCTTTTATAATGACTGGCGCTGCCTCAAGTTTTCGCACCATTTTTGTGTTTCCGTTATCTTTGAACTTCTGAAGCATATATTCGTACGCCAGTCTTTCAAATTCGAGTTGATTTGACATCTGAGCCACGCCAATGTAGGCGTAGTACAACTCCGGAGCCTGTGCAGCGGCCTGGATGCCAATAAAAGTTCCCCCCGAATGCCCCATAAGGTATATCTTTTCTTTGCCGAAGCGGTTACACAAGTAATTCGTAACCTCCAGCATGTCAGAGATTAATAGTTCCGAAGTTATGGTCTCTGTTGGAACGCCGGTGATATAAGAGAGTCCTGAACCACGCTGTTCCCACCAAACAACGGAGTAATAATCCTCAAGACTTGTAGGGTATTTCTGTGTAAGAAAGTAATCAGGCATACCCCCATGAACGTAAAGCAGCACTGGATTCGTTATATCTTTGCTCTTGATTATCATTCCTTGCTGAACCCCGTTGATATTGACGAAGATTTTTTCTGAAATACTGCCAGGGAGTGATTTTCCTTTTTCGTTTAGAAAAGGTTCAGGTTTTCCGGGACTGCATGCCATCAGCACACCTATAAGAATAATTACACAAACAAGTAGAACAACAGGTATGGTTAGCATAATACTAATCACCTTTCGCACGAATGGTTTAATTGAAAGTTGCTTAATCTTCCTATTTATCATTTATACTCCTCATTGGATATACGTCCAGCCTACGCTGGGGATGTTGCCTCTTGTACATTTAGGGCCATGAAGTAAACCGAATTTTTCATTAAGTAATCCATTTTCCAGCGAACTTTGTGGACGTTATAACTTTTATCGCTTTTATTCAGGATAAAACCTTACGACGCCATTTACCGGAGACTGAAGACAACATCAGCCAAGGTTCGATGAAAAGATTTATGATGGCGTGCGCAAAAATACACGGCCCAAAGTTACGCCCGCCCACGAGGTAGATGATAGCCAGAAGAGTCCCTAAAACGGATGTCGAGATGATCGCCGGAATCGCAAACTTAAAGTCGCCCCTGGCAACAATCGAACTTGCGTGGGCTAATCCAAAAACAATTCCGGAAATGAGGACCTGGAGGATAGGGGCTACGCCTCTCGACATGAGCATATCCATGATCCAGCGCCGAAAAAAGACTTCTTCGACTATGGCAGCCAACGCCGAGAGAAACCCCATGAGTTTAAACGACGAGATTTCTTTCTGTTTAACTAAGACCAGAGGAATGACTTTCATTGTGTATGAAACATAGGCGATTGCAGTAATCGTGGCGAGTACCCATGCCAATGGAGGTGCTATTAAGTCCTTCTCAAAGCCGAGATTTTGAAAAAGGGGGATTGGATGCCAAAAAAAACTCATCGCCAATGGGCTCAACATAAATATTGAGGTCATGCCTAAAATCAATACGGTTTTTCTTCGATCGTTCATTTTTTACTCACTTCTTTAATTTTTCTACGAGGTTATACACCCGACGGTTTGCGTTAGTGGCGTAAAGACAGATTTGAAACGCCAGTACCAATGATATCTTTCAACTTCCGTATATATTGTGCAGTGAAACTATAGTGAACCGATTATGATGTGTGCTAATCTACGTGCTCGATGAGCTTTTTCAATCTTCCAGATGGGAAGGCCTTTACATTGGCATAGTACTTTTTTCTGACACCTGGAATCCTGGTTAACAACATCAAGATAGGCGTCAGCGCCCTGATTTTGTAGTCTTTCTGCGGAAAGTCAAAAAGCCTGTGTTTCTTGAAGTACCTGTAATCTGCTTGCCAAAGAGGCCGAAGCCTTCCCCAAATGTTATCTCTAAATACCTTGTGCCCTCCTACACCGAGAAAGTTCTGCGGTCTGATGGACCCTTTTTCAGCAAAACTGACCAAGCGCTGCGCAAAACCCTGTAACAAAGCGTCAATCTCTACCGAGTTTCCACCTTCGTCGGTGATGATGTCCACATGATTGGCATGTTGCCTTGCAGTAGACGAGGCTTCGAGTATCTGAATGAGATTAGGGTTTTGTCTCAAAGGCCCCGAAATGATATATCCCAACTGTTTCCCAGCAAGGGACGGCGTATGGTTCCAAAAGTAAGCCCGATCATAGAACGTTTTCCACGTGGACGAAAGATACCGGCCCTTGACAGCCCCTGCGAAGACGATAATATCTGCTGTTCTCACGCGCTGGTTGTAGAAGTCAGCAAACCCGTCCTGATACGTACAGGTATAATCATATCCGCAGCGCATACAACCCAGGCATGCGCCACGTATGTCCACGTCGTTCAGGTCAATCACGACGATCTCACCTGCAAAAGACTGCTTGAATCGCTACTATCATCTTTCTCAAGTTGGAATTGCTGGTGTATGTGTCTGTCAAGACTAAAACCTTTTTGCCTTGGGTATCAATTCTCGTTTTCGGCTCGGTCGGCTGGTATGCAAAATCTACTGAAAGTAAGTGGGTTGAAAAGCCTTGAGGTTGCAGCTTGCTCTCGAATAGCCTTGATGAAACCCTCAGCGAAGGCTAATATCTCCTGTCTTCTCTCCTCTTTCATCATGTCAAGGATATCCAAAGAGATGGCATCAACGTATTTCATATTAAGGTCTTTATAGACAGCCCGCATGTAATTGTGAGCGGTGTGGTCGTAGAAATGGATGGAAGTGGTCATTACAGCGGCATACTTGTTCTCGAAAGCATCTTCCACCCCCTCTCAGAAATCAGTTCGATGAACCGCATATACTGAGCGGGGACACATAGCACCCAAAGTCCGAAAGACCACAAAACGCCATCGGCTGATCGAACCTCATCAATGATTTCCTGAAAGGCTTCTAGGTCTCTCTCTATCTTTTTTATGCGCTGGGATACGTGCATGATTCTGAAATCGTGTTGAGGGAGATGCTTTCGAATGTACGCGACGTATTGTAGGGTGATGCTGTCTTCGCCTTTAGGGCTTCCGTTTAGTACAATTATTTTCATTATCGATGTTCCTTATTCAATCTGACGTTAGTGGCTAATGAATTATTAGCATGAGTATTTGACAGTAGAATCTGCCACTGCAAACAAATGCTATTCCAGCGTTTGAAAGCGTGGATCATTCTAGATATTTTCTTGCCTCTGAAAGTCGTTGGTATCCCCTAAATTGACATATACGTAGCACTGGGTATAAATGAAATCCACTTCCAGTGCAATACTAGATGCACAATCGTAAGGATTAGTTCCGTTCATTTATTTTTCTCCTTTTGATGGGTCGTATCCGCTACGTAAGGTCTATTCCACGAGCATTACCTTGTAGCTGAGCGGGGAAGGTTTTAGGGAGGGGCTTCTGCCCTCCCTCTCCCCCATAGGGCAAATCTATGCCGCGCTCAAATAGCTCGTTCGTCGCTGTCTTGGCAGACAGAGAAGCGACTGCAGATGGATTGAATCCCTTAACGATCAGCAAGACTGCTAAAACTATTTCTTGCAAAAATATGGGGAGCTGTAAAACGTCGCCGATCGATCGACGTGATACTGCCGAACATCACCAACATGCCAGACGCTAAATATATTATGGCTCCAACAAGACCCCAAACTGAAATCCACCTGGGAATGAGTTTTGATTGATAGAACACAAAATACAGCATCAGAGCACCCAGGGGGAAAACGATGTCCATAATACAACCTAACTGAACGGTGGTGGCTTTTTGTAATAAAGTGCCTAAAGTTTGAAAATGGGAAGCATCTGGAGCTCCTGCTTTTACATATTCCTGACTTACTGTTAATAGTAATAACCAGCCGATTACTATTGCAATATCCGATAACAGCCTCAAGCGCCCCCCTGAAAACAACATACCCAAGAGCTAAGGCTTCATTATGTTTTTTTAGGATTGGAAACAACATAACTAGACATCATGGCAAGTGCCAAACCCATAATCAGCACAAGGAGAATTCCTATTACGATTTGATTTTGATTTTCAGAAACTTCAATAAGGTAATCTGGGATCACTTAGAATGGGTCCTGTAAAAACACGGCTTAGGAAACCCGCAACCGTTCCAATGATATATAACACTCCCACGATTATTGCTGCCTTTCTGTTTGTCCCATGGGGACTATCTTTGATCGTATTCATTTTTGTCTCCTTTTTAGAACGATATGGATGAGTTTGATCAAATTGGACTTGAATAAAATTGTGGTCGCCACCCGGTTACCGGGGATTGAAATGGGCTGGAAATGTTATCAAAGGTAAACCTCCTTTCCAAGGAACTTATATCCATTTGCTATTTGACATCTGACGCATCCGCCTGGCCGTGTTCGAGAGAACTGACTGAAACCAATGGCATGCCTATATCACGTGCTTTTTTGAGCAAGCCATACAACGCAGCCTGATCGACCACCGGACCAGTTAAAAGGGTGTCACCGTCCTCTTCCAGCGTGATGGTCAGGCCCTCAAACCATTCAGTCCACTGGTCATCCAGGTGTCCCTTGAGGCGGATTTCGTAGCACTGAGGCTGGTTATGTCTATCGTCGAAGGTTTGTCTGTCACTCATCATGGACCTCGCATTTTTTCTATCCTTGTTTATCTGCCCAAAGGATACCGTCCTTTGTGGTGATGCGTCATCACCATATGCTGTGATTGAGGTGGTGATTGTTGGTGAAAAACAAAAGGCCCCGGCAGATGGTTTGAGGACACCTGTCGGGGTTGGAGTTGGGGTTTTGGGGTCAGTTAGAACAAATCGAGTTCCTCGGCCCGACGGACAGCCGCCCGGCGATTATTGACCCCCAGTTTGTTGAAAATGTTCTTGGTATGAGTACGTAAGGTGTTGAGCGACACGATCAATTGTTTGGCAATTTCCGGGCCGCTTAATTCACTGCGGAGCAGCTTGAGCACTTCCAGCTCGCGTTCGCTCAAAGGCTCTATCATGTCCGATTTTTGATTGCTGGCTTCTGATTGTGGCACTGGCACTATTTGCGCAAACGCTGCCAGGAGTTTGTCCACATACCCGATCAGGTTGGGCCCTTCACGCGCCTGCTTATCAATCCATAATCTAAAATCCAAAATCAACAAGCGCATTGACTCGCCTTCATCAACAAAGATGCGGACAAAACCACCCGGCTCAGCCAGCGCCAGCGCCTCACCCAGCATCTGCGCAGCCTTTTCCTTTTCTCCAAGTGCATAGAAAGCGATAGATTGCACGGCCATCACCTTGAGCAGGCTGTTTACCCATCCTTTTGTTTTCGCTTGCTGGTGCAGTGGTTCCAGCACTGCCAGCGCCGTGCAAGGGTCTTTTTGGGCAATGAGCACGCGTGCCTGGAAGAGAGGGAGGTCATATTGCCTAGCCAATTGAGCGGCTGCATCTATGTTGCCCTGGTGAAGGTGGATCATCACCTGGGTGGCGGCAATATCCTGTAAACGAAAGGTGTAATTCTTTTGATTTGCGGTTTTTTCCACTTGCGATAAAATGCGAGCCGCACCGGTCGCATCTCCCCGAGCCATTTTCAGGCGGGCCAGGAACAACTCGCTCAAAATCAACCTGTCAATGACCTGGTCATACTGCTGAGCCAATTGAAAGCTCTGCTCTCCGTACTGCTCAGCGGCGTTCAAATCGTTCCATTCATAGAAGATCCGGGCCAGGCCAAGATACGCTACAGGGGCATTCGGAGGTGAATAATCATCGAGCAGCTGCAGAACATGCTGGTAGGTCCCGGCCGCCTGGTGAAGCTGGTTTTCAGATTCCTGTATCTGGCCCAAACGGATTGAAGCCAATATGGAGTTGGTAATATCCCCGGCTGCCTGGGCGAGAGATAGAGCTTCGGTATAGGCTCGACCGGCCTCAACCTGGTCTCCCTGGAGATAATAGGCAAACCCCAACGTCCGGGTGGCCGTAGACCGGTAAGAAAGGTTGTTGGGGTGCAGATACTCCAGGGCGCGGCGCGACTGAACGAGGATGGTTTCTATCTGGCCCTGCGTTTGCGCCAGGGTGGCCCTGGCGACAGCAATTTTTCCGATAAGGTTTCGGGTCGTATCGTCCAGCTCGGCGCCTGGCAGGGCTGTGGCAGCTAAAGCTGCTTCAGTCGCCAGGAGTTTCTCTTCCACGCCGGTTGTTTGGCCGATAACCAGCAACAGCGAAGCTTGCTTCCACCACAACGCGGGCCTGGCATCCAGCAAGGTCGTCGGCAGTGACTCCAGCCAGCTCAGTATCGCCGTCGCCGCGCCGCGAAGGTGGATAGGCATCTTCTTGCTTTCCATCAACCGCTCGGCGCGCTCAACATCATTGGCAGCAGCCGCATGCTGAAACGCTTCGATCTGCAGGCCATGGTCTTCATACCACTGGCTGGCACGTCTGTGATATTCGGCCACGCCTCCCTCTTCATTCCCTGAAGATGCGCTTTGGCGCAACCGCTGCCGCAGCAGTTCGGCAAAGAGATGGTGATAGCGATACCACCTCCTCTCGTTGTCCAATGGGACGATGAACAGGTTGGCACGTTCGAGATATTCTAAGGTCTCCTGACTGGAAGCAGAAGGGGCGAGCAGAACAGCGTCACAAAGGGAGCCGCACATGCGGTCAAGGATGGATGTGACCAACAAGAAAGTCTGAACACTTGCGGGCTGCTGCTGGAGGACTTCTTCAATCAGATAATCCAGCACGAAATGGTGGCTGCCGGTGAAAGATTTGATGAAATTGGTAGTGTCTGATTGTCCCTGCATTGAGATCGCGGCCAACTGCAGGCCAGCAATCCAGCCTTCGGTACGGGTCTCCAATTCGGTGATATCTTCTGCAGAGAGGTTCAGACCCACCACCTGGTTGAGAAAGTCGGTGGCCTCGGTGGGGGTAAAACGCAAGTCGGCGGCACGCAGCTCGGTGAGTTGGCCTCGGGCGCGATACCGTGCCAGGGGAAGCTGTGGATCTTCGCGTGTGGCGATGACCAGGTGCATGTGCGGCGGCTGGTGTTCAACGAGGAAAGCCAGGGATTGGTCCACCGGTTGAGAATCGATCGAGTGGTAGTCATCCAGGATGAGCACAAAATGCTCGGGGATTATGGAAATTTCGTTGAGCAAAGTGGTCAAAATTGTTTCGATTTGCAAAGGCTGGGGAGATTGGAGCGCAGCCAACAGCCCCTCACCAATTTTTGCCTTGATGGTCTGTAAGGCTTTCACCAGGTAAGAAATGAACCGCGCTGGATCATTGTCTCCTTCATCCAGCGACAGCCAGGCGACCTGTCGCTCGCAAACGCCAAGCCATTCACTGACCAGGGTAGTTTTGCCGAAGCCGGCGGGGGCAGAGATGAGGATCAATTTGCAGTGCATGCCCTCGTTCAGTCGCTCCACCAGGCGGGGGCGCAGGACAATTTTAGACCGAGGTGGAGGGATATATAGTTTTGTGGCCAAAATAGGCGCGGGCATGAGTTAATTATAAGGCTCAACTCCAATTCCACGCATGCCAGATCGTGACCACATTGTTCTATTACTCCTGTGGCGCGATAGTGATGACCACTTTGCCTCGGGCGTGGCCTTTTTCAAAATACCGAAAAGCTTCAGCTGTTTTACTTAACGGGTAGCATTCATCAATAACCGGTCTGATCTTTCCGTCTTCCAAAAGATCTCTGATGAAGGGGCTGTCCAAAAAGAAAGGGCAGCCCCTTTCGCGTTTAAGAAGATATGATTTAATAGGGGGTATGAAAAAGAAAAGCAGCCCACCGGTATTCAAGGAATATACTCAAGGGCAGGTGATGCTACTGCCCACGGATCTAGAAGGGCAAATCCCACCCAAACACCTGGTGCGAGTGGTCAATACCGCCATTGAGAAGATGAATTTGGCGAGATTGCTGGTCCAATACAAAGGGGGCGGGACATCCAGCTACCACCCGAAGATGCTCTTGAAGGTGCTGGTGTATGCCTACACCCAGCAGCTGTATTCTTCCCGCAAGATCGCCAAGGCTCTGAGGGAGAATATATACTTCATGTGGCTGTCGGGCAACCAGCAGCCGGATTTTCGGACGATCAACCGCTTCCGGTCGGAAGTGGTCAAAGCAGTCATTGAAGATATCTTTACTTCAGTCTTGGAGCTCTTGCTGGAAGAAGGATATGTCAAGCTGGAGAATTACTTTCTGGATGGGACCAAGATCGAAGCCAATGCCAACAAGTACTCCTGGGTGTGGGCCAAGAGTACCCGGCGCTACAGGCAGAAACTGCAGGAGAAGGTCAAGGAGCTGATCCACGAGATTGAGCAGGTGAACGAGGTTGAGAATGCTGAGTATGGGGAGCGGGACCTGGAAGAGCTGGGGCCGGAGGAGCCCTTGGACAGCCACAAGCTGGAGCAAAAGATCGAGGAACTCAATCGGCGGCTGAACGCTCAATCCGAAAAGCCAACCGAGCCGCAAGCAGAAACAATCCAACCAGGCAAAGCGGAACCGACAGGAGCGCAGCCCACCCCGCTCAAGAAGAAGCGAGGTCGTCGGGGGAAGTCGAAGCTCGAGAAGGCCCAAGCTGCCTTGAAGAAGCTGGAAACAGACGGCCTGCCTCGCCAGAAGAAGTATGAAGACCAAGAGCGGAAACTAGCTGGACGCAACAGCTATTCCAAGACCGATGTCGATGCCACCTTCATGCGTATGAAGGATGATCCCATGAAGAACGGGCAATTGAAGCCAGGTTATAACCTGCAGATGGGGACAGAAGGCCAGTTTGTGGTCGGTTTCAGCGTCCACCAACGACCAGGAGACCCGGGCTGCTTGGTGCCGCACTTACAAGGGGTCAAGGAGAAGTTAGGGCGATTGCCGAAGAACGTGATGGCTGACAGTGCCTATGGGAGTGAAGAAAATTATGCTTATCTCGCACAAGAACAGGTGGGAAATTACCTGAAGTACAACACTTTCGGTCAGGAGCAGCGAGCTCGCTACAAACCGAATGCCTTTGCTGCCAACCAAATGAAATATGACCCAGAGAAAGATGAGTTGATCTGCCCAGCAGGAAAACGCCTGAGGTACCAATATACCTCCCATCCCAAAACGGAGAATGGCTACCGCACCGAGAGACGCTGTTACCAGGCCGAAGACTGCCAAGACTGTCCCTTAAAAGCTCAATGCACCAAAGCGAAGGGGAACCGCTGGGTCGAGTTGAGCTTCCAGTTGAAGGCTTGGAGGCAACAAGCCAGACAGAATCTGACCAGTGAAGAAGGAAAGAAGCTGCGTTCGTTACGAGGAGTGGAGGTGGAAAGTGTGTTTGGAAGGCTCAAGGAAGATTGGGGCTTCCGCAGATTCTTACTCAGGGGGATTGAAAAGGTGAAAACAGAGTTCGGTCTGCTCTGTATTGCCCAGAATATGGCAAAACTGGCGGTCTCGTAACCGCCAGTTTTTTTTGCTTTTTCCTCTTGTGCTCTTTTGGTCAACAATGGGGCTGACTCGGCTTACTTTTGAGACAGCCCCTTTTCGTTACGCTTGTCATCTTCCTGCCATCGCTTTTTGACATTAAGGGTCCCAGGAACAGTGACTGGAATATTTGCGCTGGCGAGCCACCCACGAAGACATAAATGCCCTGGGGAGTTAAAGCACGCTTATACGCGGAAAGAGGATG
Organism: uncultured Chloroflexia bacterium; assembly: GCA_963751425.1. Lineage (GTDB taxonomy): Bacteria > Chloroflexota > Anaerolineae > Anaerolineales > UBA4823 > CAVVUF01. The sequence continues at coordinate 173,320 of CAVVUF010000001.1, forward strand.
ATACCCATTCACTGCAAGGATGAGATCATACTGCCGTCCATTTTGAGTGAAATCCTCTTGGGTGTAGTCAATGACATGGTCTGCGCCTATCGAGCGCGCCATCTCCAAATTCCGCGTGCTGCACACGGCAGTCACTTCCGCTCCAAACTCCTTGGCAATCTGTACCGCAAACGTCCCCACCCCGCCAGACGCTCCGTTGATCAGAACTTCTTGCCCGGACTGAATATGCCCTGGATCACGCAAGCCTTTCAGGGCAGTGACGGCTGCCACGGGAACAGCCGCAGCTTGCTCAAATGAAACATTGGACGGCTTTAGCGCCAAAGCGCTTTCAGGAACAGAAATATATTCGGCAAAACTGCCACTGCCAAGCCCAAAAATATCTCCAAAGACCGCATCCCCTGGCCGAAACTGTTTGATGTTTCTGCCAACTGCTTCAACGTACCCCGCAATGTCAGCGCCGAGGATTGTGTTTTTAGGTTTGAACAGCCCAACGCCCATCAGACGCATTGGGAAGGGGTCAGCAGTCAGCATATGCCAGTCCCCCGCATTGATGGATGCTGCATAGACTTTTACCAGCACCTTATCTTCATTGAGGGCAGGCTTTTTCACCTCTTCGAGATGAAGAACATCTGGCGGTCCATATTTTGTGTACACCATCGCGTTCATCGTTTTTCTCCCATAGTATGTTAGATTTTATTGTTCTATTCCATAGTGATGACTATTTTTCCTCGGGCGTGTCCTTCTCCAAGATACAGGAGCGCTTCAGCCGTCTCACTTAGCGGGTAACGTCTATCGATAATAGGCACTACTTTGCCGGCTTCAAAAAGTTCTTCCAAAATAGCCAAATCTTCTTGATTGTTAGGTTTCCACATCACGATTCCCATTTTCTTACCCCCAGTTATTGAAATCAAAGGTCCAAGTAAAAAAGCTTGAAGAATTGCAGCCCCGGAACCTCCAACCATAACAAATATTCCATCGGGACTTAAAGCCCGCTTGTAATCGAAAATCGAGCGAGATGCTACAACATCAAGAATTAAGTCATACCGCTGCCCACTTTTGGTGAAATCCTCTTGAGTGTAATCAATGACATGGTCCGCACCAATTGAGCGCAGCATGTCCAATTTACTCGGGCTGTCCACGCCAGTCACTTCAGCTCCGAACGATTTAGCAATCTGCACTGCAAAGGTACCCACACCACCACCCGCACCATTGATCAAAACCTTTTGTCCTGGCTGAATCTTTCCTTTATCCGATAGAAGAAAACTGGGCGAAGATGAGCCAACACCTCGAAGATTCTGCAAGGCATTGGCTCCTGCTGAAGGTACAGCCGCGGCTTCCTCGAATGTCATCCTGGCCGGTTTCAGCCTTAATGCATTTTCAGGAACACATACATACTCGGCAAAAGCACCAAAGCCCAATGGGAAAGACAAGTCCCCCCAAATCTCATCACCTGGCCGAAAATGCTTTACGTTTCTGCCAACTGCTTCTATGCGCCCGGCGATATCAGATCCGAGTATCTTGTGCATTGGTTTTAGAGGCCCCGTGAAACGCGCACTCCAGGTACCTCTCAGGATTTCAAGGTCAGCCGCATTTAAGGATGCCGCATGAACTTTTACCAGGGCTTCATCCTCGTTGGGAGTAGGTTTTTCTACCTCTCTTAGCTCAAGAACGTCAGGAGTGCCGTATTTTGTGCATACAATCGCTTTCATTTTGTCTCCTTGAGTAACACAATACCTTCGCCAATCCATTCCTGAACGAAGGTATTGTGTTCATAAGACTTTATTTTCAGGGCTAACCTTCAGGGTTAGTCCATTTCCAAGCGTACCAAACAACCAGTAAGACAAACACAAGTTGTGCAGTTGACCAAACGAACTCATAACTAGCAGATTGCAATACAAAACCTAAAACCCAAAATCCAAGAATAATCACAGCATAGAGTATGCTTATGATGCGGTTTGCCCAACGACTCACGGAATACTTCAATATCAGGGTTAAGGCACTCATAAGTATGGGAAACACAAATATTATCGACATGACCAAAAATAATTCTGGGGTTGCTTTGATAGATCCGGTATTCTCAAGTAAAGACTTTAACGCAACCGGATCACTTAAGCGATACGTATCCCCGTTTAAAGAACTTAACACTTCAGCTACCCATAACACTGCAAGGATTATCCTCACATCTAGCAGATTTCTTGCGGTCTCTTTGTTTGTATTCATTTTTATCTCCTTTTTTGAACGATATGGATGGGTTTAATTGAATTGGACCTGAATAAAATTGTGGTCCCTACCCTGCTACCGGGGGTTGAAATGGGCTAGAAATGTCATCAAAGGTAAATCTCCTTTCAGTAGCTACTATCCATTTATTATTTGACATCTGACTGATCCGCCTGGCCTGTCCCGAGCGTAGTCGGAGACCCGGGTTCGAGAGGACTGACCGAGACCAATGGCATGCCTAAATCGCGTACTTTTTTTAGCAATCCATGCAACGCGGCCTGATCAATCACGGGCCCGGTTAAGAGCGTATCGCCGTCCTCTTCCAGTGTGATGGTCAGGCCCTCAAACCATTCGGCCCACCGGTCATCCAGGTGTCCCTTGAGGCGGATTTCGTAGCACTGCTGCTGGTTATGTTTTTCGTCGAATGTTTGTTTGTCACTCATCATGCGCCTCGCGTTTTTCCTTTCGTTGTTTATCTGCCCAAAGGATACCGCTCGATGTGGTGAGGTGTCATCACTATATGTGTTGATTGATGTGTTGATTCTTAATCAGGAGATTGTGATGGAAATAAAAAGCCCTGGCAGGTGGTTCGAACCACCTGCCAGGGCCAGAGGTGAAGATTGCGTATCAGCTAGTACAAATCGAGTTCCTCAGCGCGGCGGACGGCCGCCCGGCGGTTGTTCACTCCCAGCTTATTGTAAATGTTATTGGTATGGGTGCGCAGAGTGTGGAGCGAGACGATCAGTTGTTGGGCAATTTCCGGGCCGCTTAATTCGCTGCGGAGCAGCTTGAGCACTTCCAGTTCGCGTTCACTCAAAGGCTCTATCATGTCTGATTTTTGAAGGATGATTGCTGATTTTGGCGCAGCCACCGGTTGTGTAAAGGCAGCCAGGAGTTTGTCCACATAATCGCTCAGCGGATGGTCTCGATTGCGCGATTGTTTTTCAATCAACAATCGCATCGCTTCGCCTTCATCCACAAAGATGCGCACATAGCCTTCCGGCTCGGCCAGGGTCAGGGCGCGTTCCAGCGAGGCGAGAGCCTGGGGGCGATTGCCCTGCGCCTCGTAGGCCAGCGCCTGCACCAGCAGGATGTCGAGGGCGCTGCCCAGGCGCTTTTGCGTTTCGGCGGCTTGCAACAAGCGCGCGAGCAGGGCGTTGACCAGCGGGTTAGCGATTTCCAGCCGGGCCAGGGTGAGGTGCTCGAACTCATGCAAGTAGCCGACTTCATCTTCCAGCGAAAGCCCGCGTTCTTCCGCCCACGCCTGGGCTTTATCGAGCCGCCTCTGTTTGAGATAGATGCGCGCTTTCAGGGCCGCAATGGGGCGTAAGTCAGGCACGAGGGTTTGGATATAGACCCGGTTGGCCTCGTCGAGTAGGGCCAGGGCGGTTTCCAGATTGCCAGCGGCCTCTTCCAGTTGGGCTTGGACCACACGCCAGCGGTACAGCCAATCCACCAGGGTGGTTTGCAGACCCAATTCGGCAGCTCGTTTCAAGTGATGAGCGGCGAGGGTGTCATCTCCCCGTTGACGGTAGATCATGGACAGGCCGAGATGATGGTGGGCAGTGATGTGTTCAGCTTCTGGGCCGTGTTGGGCGGCTAGCTGCAAGGCATCCTGATAGGTCCGCTCGGCCTCTCTCAGGCTCCCCAAGCTCACCAGCAGGTCGGCTACAGCAAAGGCGCTGGCAACCACGAAGACGGGATTGCCCATCTGCGTCAATCTCTCCATCGAATCAACAATCCCCCGGATGGCCGACTCCAGGTTGCCGCTGGCCCAGTGGATGACCTCCAATATGGTGGTGGCCCGGGCGCGCTGGTCAAAGTCATCTTCGGGAATGAGTTGGAGCGCCAGCTCGGCGTATTTCACCGTTGCGGCGGGATCGCCCTGCACCTGAGCGTTATAGGCGCGGGTCAAAGCGATCATCGCTGGCAGGGGTTTAAGCTGCGCTTCGTCCGCTACGTCCGAACCATCCAGGCATCGTTCAGCGTCCTGCAGGCGCAACTCGCTCGCCTCCAGCTCGCCGGTATCCGTAAATGCCTGGGCAATCTGGGTACAGAGCACAGGCTTGGTGCGGATCAGCTTGTCTGGCAGCTTGTGCACCCAACCCAGCCAGGCGGCAGACTGAAAACTGCCATTCATGCCCTGCCAGGCCGCTTCAGCTAACCCCTCCGCCCGGGCAAAATCCCCGGCTGCGATGGCGTGGTGAAACGCCGCGCCCAGGTCGCCGTTCTCTTCAAGCCACTGGCTGGCGCGCAGGTGGAATTCAGTGAATTCTTTGGGTTTTCCCAGGCGCTGGCGCAGCAATTCGGCAAAGAGATGGTGATAGCGGTACCAGCGCCGTTCGTTGTCCAAAGGGACGATGAACAGGTTGGCGTGTTCGAGATATTCTAAGGTCTCCTGACCTGCGGTCTCCTGACCTGAAATAGAAGGAGAACCCAAAACAGCGTCACACAGCGGGCCGCACAGGCGGTCCAGGATGGATGTGACCAGCAGGAAAGTATGAACGTCTTCGGGCTGCTGATGCAGGACTTCTTCAATTAAATAGTCCAACACGAAATGGTGGCTGCCAGTGAAAGATTGGATGAAACTGGTGACATCTTGGTGTCCTTGCATGGAAAGCGCAGCGAGTTGCAGGCCGGCAATCCAGCCTTCGGTGCGGGTTTCCAATGCGGTGATGTCTTCCTCGGAGAGGTTCAGACCCATCACCTGGTTGAGAAAACCGGCAGCTTCAGTGGGGGTAAAACGCAAGTCGGCAGCCCGCAGCTCGGTCAATTGACCCCGGGCACGCAAACGAGCGAGGGGCAGATGGGGATCCTCACGGGTGACAATCACCAGGTGCATGTTTGGCGGCAGGTGCTCGAGCAGAAAGGTGAGGGCATGGTCGATTGGTTCAGATTCAATCAGGTGGTAGTCATCCAGGACGAGGATGAAATTTTCAGGGATGGTGGAGATTTCATTGAGCAGGGCCGTCAGTATCGATTCGGTGGAAGGTGGCTGAGGAGATTGGAGCACAGCCAACACCCCCTCTCCAATATTCGCCTTTATCCCTTCGACTTCGCTCAGGGCAAGCGTTTGCAAAGCCGCCACAAGGTAAGTCAGAAAGCGGGTGGGATCGTTGTCTCCTTCGTCCAACGACAGCCAGGCAACCGGTCGCTGGCAGCCGGCAAGCCATTCACTGACCAGCGTGGTTTTGCCAAAGCCGGCGGGGGCAGAGATGAGGGTCAGCTTGAAAGCCCGCAGAGAGACCCTCGTTCAGCCGCTCGATCAGGCGCGGGCGCAGGACGACTTTAGGTCGAGGGCGGGGGGATATATAGCTTCGTGGCCAAAATAGGCACAGGCATAGATCAATTATACAACGCCTGCCAAAGAGTTCGATGCGTGTCTTCGTGCAGGTCTTTGTCAGGTCTGGTCATCATGATCCAATGTTATATCAACATTACCCTTCTGATATCCTTTTTCAACATACCGGAGCGCCTCGACCACAGGTTCCAATGGATCAGGCCTATCGATGACCGCTTTTATCTTCCCCGCCTTAATCAGCTCTTTGAGCAAGGGCAGGTTTTCGAGCTTATCGCCGCCGTCGCTTTATTATCGGTATAACGTAATGTTTTCTGCCGTCTGCTCAATGTTTGAGGTTTCCAGATCAAGACCACGATGGCAGCCATGGTCACATAGGGTAAATATTCTAGCCAGTTATAGAGAGGGGACCGGGTTACCCCACTTGCCACAACTTGCGCCGAATAAGTGTACAACCAATGAAAATAGATTGCTGTCCAGATGCTCCCCGCCGTGTTATTGTGCAACCATGTAAACAAAACCGAGACTGCCAGCATGCCAAGCAAGAACCCTACAAAGGGAATCGCCAAATCATGATACGATGTGCCCACCATCATAAACAGCGGTAGATGCCACAATGCCCAAACCAAACCGACAATCAAGGATGAAGTCAACGCATTCCACCGCGTTTGGAGTTTTCCCAGGGCATATCCCCGCCAGCCGATTTCTTCTGACAGCGGACCAATGATCAGAAGCGGCAAAAAACTGCCCAACTGCGCCATAAACAAAGTCATGTCAAACGCCTGTCCCATGAGTTTCAGAATGACCAATTGACCCATCGTTGCTAAGATGACGACCAGCACTGCCGCCAAATACCAGCGCCAACCAATGTTGACCTGCACGATACGGCGCCCCTAATGGCGCAACCCCGCCGTGCCTTCCTTTTTCCATGTCAGAAAAATCGCCAACAGGGAGGGTACAAATCCTCCGACGAGATATACCGCGATCGCCCAGACGGGACCTTTCACATCACTCACGAAACTGTTGGTTGGGATCTGTAAATAGGGCCAGAGGACCCCAAAAAACGAGATAGGAAAATGCAATTGTTAATCCCAGGAAGACATAGGCTTCCTTCACTGTTTTCGTACTTTTCATTTTAATCTCCTGGATGGTTGACCTGTATTGCTTGATCAAATCGGATACTTTTTATTTGGCTAGAAAGCTCATTGTCAATGCACGAATTAATGAGACTTTGTCTACTTATGTCATCTTAACAATAAATACAATGCCTGTTGCAAGAGCTAACGAGTTTCCCAGAATGTGAACGATTATTCCAATGTAGATATTCTTATTTTTTACCCCAAAGACCAATGGCAATAATCCCAGGGTTCTTGTAATAATCATCCAGGGTGTAAAGACATGCACAGCCGCAAACAGGAAGCTGTGGAACAAAGTGGCGAACCTCCCTTTCATTCTGGGTAACAAATATCCCCGAAAATACAATTCTTCGACCAACGGGGCTAAAAATACATTAAATATCAAGAACATCGAGTAAGTGACGATCAATATTGTCCTGGAATAATACCCATCTAAACCGTAATTTGGTTCCGGCATCCAGAAAAACAGCCTCGATTGTAGAAAAGCATCCAAGGGTATTAGCAATTTAAATATGGCACCAGTAACAACAACAATAATTATTGGCCATACAAAGTATTGCCACCACGGGATTGGGTTTCGATAGCTGATGATCCCCTGTAATGTAAAGCGGCCTGTCTTTTTCTTCCCCTGAACTAACAGATATCCGAGCTCCACAGGAATGAGAATAAAGGCGAATGCCAGAAGAAGGGCGAAAATCGAAGGATACCCCATATCAGCAACTGGCTGTCGTGCGAGGAAGTAAAAACACCCGACCAGGATTCCAGGGAGTAAATGCAAAATGACCGATTTTATTGTTGAATGTTTCTCGATTTGGTCTTGGTTCATTTGATTATGCCTTTCCAAATTCGTGGTGCTGCACCCTATGGTTGCTGTGTTCGCATGGATTTTGACCAATACTTCATTGTCCTTGGGTGCAGGTTTTTCTACTTCTTTCAGCTGAAGAACATCGGGGGAGCCGTTTTTTGTGTATAGTTCTGCTTTCATGAGTTACCCTCCAAATTGGGTCTGACCCGGCGCAGCCCGCTATCAGGTAAATTCAAGAAGCATTTTTCCCACTCTTCAACGTTTACACCCTTAATCAAAAGCCACAAGTAAAATAATGACTCGCCAATAAACGCAAAGAGGCCAAGTATCGTCGCATCGAAGTTGGGATAAAGAAAGAATAAAACGGCCTGTACCGTATAGCATAAACCTACAAGCATCAACAAAATGCCCAGAATTCTGGGAAGGAAGCCCGACTTGAAAACCAGATAACCAAGGAGAAGTACCCAAAAGGAAAAAAACTGGGTGATAAATGTTCCATATACGCGCAAATCGACAAAGAACATCACCAGGGCATTCAATTGATCTGCTTTGAATGCTGTTAAATACCCAGCGCCACTCGTTAGCTGTAGGACAGCGAAATGGTTAATCTCATTGAGCATCGAGATAGGGACACACACCAGATAGAATATAACCATAAGCGATGCAATGGTTTTGTTAACCGGTTTGAGTAATTTGTATAGAATCAGCGGCAATAACATCAATAGCGTCTGGCGGATTAGATCGCTCACCAGGGAGAGACGGAAGAGTGCTTCAGAAGCCGCAATATTCTTGACGGTTGCTGTGGCGTCTCCCGGCACAATCATGCCCGGTCGAATAAAAAGTTCAGTGGACATCCCCAGAAAAAATATGATCAGAAACACGAACGCTGCAACTCTTGCGGTCTTTTGGGGCGAATTCATCTTCATATCTTCCTCCAATACTGCCTTTAATTTTTTGCTCATGCTTTGCAAGACTGGCAATCCAGCGTCAAATTCAGGACTGCCAGTCCTAAAGGTCGTAAACCCAATCCGTTAATCTGTTTTCGCAGACAGGGCGGCCATTGCCTTGGGATTGAATCCCTTCACGATCAACCAGACCGCCATGGCTAATTCCTGTGGAAACATCACCATTTCCAAATAAAACCCATAACCGGTATCCATGTGAAAGAAATTCAACAGGGCGGAAGCCATCGAGGTGACCACAGCGATAAAGCCCCAGACGGACAACCAGCGGGGGATCAGCCGGGTGCGGTAGAAGGCGAGGTATATACACATAGCCCCAATGAGAAAAATGATGGAACCGACCGGGGCTTTGAGGTTTTCGAACTGGTACAAGACATTGCCTATGGACTGTAAAACAGCCGAATCAGCCCCGGTGGCAATGTATTCGTTGCCAACTGCGACAAGTGTCAAAATATTGAGGGTCGTAGCAAAATAAAAAATTCCCTCCAGTAGCCCCGCGGAAAAGGACCATCCCCATCGCCAGTTCTTTGCTATCTTTTCTAATGACCGGGTAGAGGAAAACCGTCATCGCCACCAGCGAAATCCCCATCATGAGGGTAAAAAATGCACCCCAGGTAAGCCGGGACGAATTAGCGGCAACGAGGCCCAGGATATCCACACCGGCAAGCGGTTTACCGGAAATGATCGAGGTAAGCACTTCGCCGCCAATGACTGCGCCTAAAACCCCAAAGACAGTCCCCAGGAAGTAGAGGGCGCCTACCATTACTGCATTCTTTCTGTATGTATTCATTTTTTCTCCTTGTTGTGGTTGATTTGACTTAAACAAGCCACCCACGCCAATTTATGGTTTGACATCTGACCGCTCCGCGTCTGCCGCACCAGGTTCAACAGGACTGACCGAGACCAATGGCAAACCTAAATCACGCACTTTTTTGAGCAAGCCATGCAGCGCGGCCTGGTCAATCACCGGGCCGGTCAGAAGCGTATCGCCGTTCTCTTCCAGCGTCATAGTCAAGCCCTCAAACCAGTCAGCCCACCGGTCATTTAGGTGTCCCTTGATGCGGATCTCGTAAAGTATCAGACTCGCCATGGTTTTCAGGTAATGCTTGTGTTTCACTCATGCTGCGCCTCGTGCAGTTCTCTCAAGTTGGATGAATATCTTCCGTTTTGCATTCATTCTTTTCTTCTACCAAAGGATACAAGAAAATATGATGAAGCGTCATCATTACATGTGATGACGTAGGTGATGATTTATTGATCGGAGGGTTGTGAGGAAAACAAAAAAGCCCCAACAGGTGAATCAAAATCCCTGTCAGGACGGTGGATTTATAAATGAGGTTTTGTTACAGCAAATCGAGCTCTTCGGCGCGGCGGACAGCAGCCCGGCGGTTGTTCACTCCCAGCTTGGCGTAAATTTTTGGGTGTGAGTGCGTATGGTATTCAGAGACACACTCAAGTGTCATGGGAAATTTCCGGGCCGTTTAATTCGCTTTGGAGCAGCTTGAGCACTTCCAGCTCACGTTCGCTTAAAGGATCAACCAGCATGTTTTTGGCTGGTCGTACCTCAGACTCTAGCATAACTGATTTTTGATGGATGATTGCTGATTTTGGTGCAGCCGCTGGTTGTGTAAAGGCAGCCAGGAGTTTGTCCGCATAACCGCTCAGCGGATGGTCACGATTGCGCGATTGTTTTTCAATCAACAATCGCATCGCTTCGCCTTCATCAACAAAGAGTCGGACATAGCCCTCCGGCTCAGCCAGCGTCAGCGCACGCTCCAGAGATAGAAGAGCTGGAGGGATGTTGCCCTGCGCCTCGTGAGCGAGTGCCTGCAGCATCAAGATTTCGACTATGCTTCCTACCCTCCCGCCCGCTTCCGCCGCATGCAGGAGGCGCTCCAGTAGTCCCATTGCCTCGAGGATGGAGCCATCTACCGGGTCATTCTTATATCGGGCAATGAGAACTCTGGCCAGTGTGATGTGTTCAAATTCGCGCAGGTAGCTGAGCTCATCATCAACAGCTAGGCTCCGCTCACGTGCCCAAGCCAGAGCTTCGATCAATCTACCCTGCGTAATCCAAATCCGAGCTTTCAATGCAGATATGGGAACCACATCGGGCAATGGGGTTCTAATAAACGAACGTTCTGCTTCGTTGAGCAGGTCGAGAGCGCCATCCAGATCTCCCTGGGTCTGCTTCAGGCGAGCCTGGGTGATGCACTGACGACGCTGCTTATACAATAATTCAGCTTGCTCACACAGCTCTTTGCTTTTCAGCAAGTATTGCGCAGCAGCTTCCAGATCACCCCGTTCACGGTACAACTCACCCAGTCCCCTGTACAGGTCAGCCGTATCCGGAGGCATCGGCTCGCCCTGGTCCACCATGAACTGCAATAACTGCTCGAGTGTGATTGCTGCCTCGTGGAGACGACCTAGCGCCATCTGGATATCGGCCAAGATACATGTTGTGCTGATTGCGTCAAGGATGTTGCCGGCTGTACGCAGCATCAGCGTGTAACCGGCGAAGGTCCAGTTGGCGGCTTCCAGGTCTCCGCTTGCCCAATAGGTAAGCCCCAGGAGAGCAGTTGCCTGTCCGCGCTTGAGATGGTTTGCCTCAGGTGTGAGGTCGAGCGCCCGCCGAGCATACATCACAGCGCCGGGCACATCACCGAGAGCCTGAGCATGATAGGAACGGGCAATGGCTATTGTCGCTGGCAGAGATCGAAACTGTTCTTCATCCACAACGACCATCCTTCGGCTTCGCTCAGGACAAGTCTCAGCCGCTGGGTTTTTCGGTTGTTCATTCATGTTATCTGCTGGTTCCAGCCATCGCTCGGCGTCCGTCAGTCGGGCCTCGGCAGCCTCCATCTCGCCGCTAACCAATAATGCGTAGGCATACCAAACACTAAGCACCGGCCGGGCGCGGATCAACACGTCAGGCAGCGCTTTGACCCAGCCAATCCACTTGGTGGACAGGGAACCATCTTCTACTTCCGGCCATGCCAGTTCGATCAAGCCCGCCGCCCCATCGAAATCCTCGGCGGCAAGCGCGTGGCGGATGGCGTCCGAAGGCAGACCGTTCTGCTGGTACCACTCGCTCGCCCGCCGATGGAGCGTGGACACGCGATCGGGTTGTGCCTCCCGCAAGTGCGCTTGGAGAACTTCGGCGAAGAGGTGGTGATAGCGGTACCACTGGCGCTGGTCGTCGAGCGGGACGACAAACAGATTGCCACGCTCCAAGGTTTCCAACATTCCCCTGCCGCCATCTTGTGCGGTCACGGCATCACACAGGGAACCACTCAAGCGGTCGAGAATGGAGGTTTGCAGTAAGAAATTGCGCACGCTCTCGGGCTGGCGCTCAGAACTTCTTCGACCAGATAATCCAGCACAAAACGATGGCTGCCGGTGAAAGCCTGGATAAAACTGGCGGCGTCTGACCGTCCCTGCATGGAGAGCGGCGATCGAAGAGCGATCGCGGCTAATTGCAGGCCAGCAATCCAGCCTTCGGTGCGCTTGTCCAGCGCGGTGACATTTTCGGCGGATAGGTTCAGTCCCATTAGCTGGTTGAGAAACTGGGTGGCTTCGGAGGGGGTAAAACGCAAATCGGCGGCGCGCAGCTCGGTTAATTGATCCCGGGCGCGCAGCCGGGCCAGGGGCAGATGTGGATCCTCACGGGTGGTCATGACCAGGTGCATCCGGGGCGGCAGGTGCTCGAGCAGAAAGGTGAGGGCTTCGTCAACCGGTTTGGAATCAATCACATGATAGTCGTCCAGGATAAGGACAAAATTTTCAGGGACGGTGGTGATTTCATTGAGCAGGTTTGTCAGAATCCATTCGGTTGACGGAGGCTGGGGAGATTGAAGCACACCCAACACCCCCTCTCCAATATTCGCCCCGCCGGTTTTTGGCGGCAGCGTCTGCAAAGCCGCCACGAGGTAAGTCAGAAAGCGTGTGGGGTCGTTATCCCCTTCATCCAGTGAAAGCCAGGCGACCGGTCGCTGGCAGCCGGCAAGCCATTCACTGACCAGCGTGGTTTTACCAAAGCCGGCGGGGGCAGAGATGAGGGTCAATTTGTGACCCGCAGAGAAACCCTCATTCAGCCGCTCGATCAGGCGCGGGCGCAGGACGACTTTAGGTCGAGGTGGGGGGATATAAAGTTTGGTGGCTAAAATAGGCGCAGGCATAGATCAATTATAGGCTATTCTTAAGAAAAATGCCTTTTCCGTTTTCCATAGAATTTCCGTGTGCGTCTTTTTACTTAGAAGTTTTTGGCGGTTCTGGGAGAAACTAGTTCTTTGTCATATGAATGAAAAAATGCGGACACGGAAAAAGCGGAACAAGAGAAAGAGCGGATTTTTTTAAGATCCGCCTTTTCCGTTTTTCATAGAATTTCCGTGTCCTTCTTTTTCTTTCTCAGGGATTGAAAAAGGGTTTTATCTTCCCGCTCGCCCAATGGTAGTGGCTGCAGGTATTGGCGGCGATATAATCTGCCAGGACAAACCGTCCGGTCCAGGCATACCGCCCAGGAGTAAACATTTCTTCCTCAGAGATCGCCTGCACCGTGCCCAGAATTTCTGGATAGGATGCATTAAAATCGGCCAGGACCTCGGGCAGCGGGCACAGCCGGCTGCGCTCGTAAAACCCCCGGTTGAGCTGGTCGATGGCTGTTCTACCCATCCCCACTGGCTGGATGGCAGGCGAGGCGCCTTCAATCCCGCAGCGGTACCATTCCAGGAACAGCTGTTCCCACTCCACCAGGTGCGCCAGCACATCCTTGACCGACCATTCTCCCACCGCGCCGGGGAGCAGGAGCTGTTCTTCAGAAAGGGGGGCAAGCAGCTTTTCCAAGCGCCGGCGTTCGGCCTGGATATCCTTCAATAATTCATCTTTCCGGGTATATTTCGTCAACCCAGCTCCTACCTCACGCGCATTCCCTGCCTCACCAGCCATTCGCCGCTGTCCCAATCGGTGAGAGCGCCGCCCGTGAAGTAAGTCATATCCATGCGCATCAGCAGTCCAGGCCAGGGATGCTCGATATAGATCGTGCGGTAGGTGGTCACCCCGGGCAGGTTGAGTCCGTATTGGGAGGGGAAATAGGCCTCAATGTGCTCGCGCGGCAGGTCGGTGTCGATGTGGAAGTGGATCAGCGGCACCTGGACATACCCGTAGGTCAGCTCCAGCTTGGGGCGCGCGGCCGGGCAAAGTGCTGGATCTCGCTGCGGAACTCAACGGCCGAAGCAGGCACGATGAAGGGCCATTCTTCGCCGGTGGGATAGCGGTACAGGTTGCTGACCCTGCCCACGGCGGCGACCAGGTCGTCAAACTTTTCGCGCGAAACCGCCTCAGTGGGCAGCTCGACACCAGCATGGTCGAGGCGCAGGATATGCCCCTGCAGCAGCTGCACGAATTTATTAAGCGGAAAGACCGGCGGGCGTTTGCCGGGGTCCAGGGTAAGGGGCAGCGTGGCAGTGCGGATGGCATCCAGCGAAGAGTGCACCGCAAAAGCCCCCGCTTTAACCACCAGGCGCTCTTCCATCTCGAACATCACCGCCGGGTAATTGATATCTTCGAGCTCCAGGGTCATCACCGGCAGCGCATCATGCGGATAAGGAGGCGCAATCACCAGCTTATCCAGCAGGTGCTGGCTGGAAGGCACCCCCTCAAAAAGGCTAGTGAGCTGCTTGAAGAACGGGCGCGTGACGGGCTGCCGGCGAGGGAATTGGAAGGTGATGCGTTTTAGCTGGGTGGGGGACATGAGAGGTTGAAGACTCCGTTGGTTAGGTACTCCAGGGTTACTTATTCTCCAGCTCCATGCTCAGGGCCACCAGCGACTGGTTCACATCTCGCAGGAAGGCCACCATGGAACCGATCAGGCTGAGCATGCAGCCAATGAAAAGGATGCTGATCAGCCAGGCATCTTCCAGGCGGAAGAGGGCGGTGAAGAAGAGGGTGATGATGAGGAGGGATGCCAGCAGCACCCCGACGCTTGCCAGGGTGATGGCGCGCTTTAAATACACGGCGCGGGACTGTAAAATCTCTAACTGTGCCAGGATGGGTGCCTGGTTATCAGGATGGCGCTTCAGCTCGCCCGCCAACTGCCGCGAGCGGTCGATCAGGCGGCCCAGCCGGTTGGTCATGGTGAGCAAGAGCATGCCGATGCCCGAGATCAAGATGACAGGGCCGATGGCAGTCTGCAAGATGGGGACCAGCTCGCTAACAGAAAGTGGAGGCATTTGTTATCTCAGGTGCAAGTTCAATACCGTGAACGGAGGCTTTAATTATGCTCACGGATCAACACGGATTTCACGGATTTAGAACAGCACACGGAAAAGGCTGAAATAGGGAAAAGGCGGATTTTTGAATTGAATCCACATTTTCTGAATTTTCATTGGATTTCCGAGTCCTTATTTTCCATCCGTGTTTATCCGTGTGATCCGTGAGCACTATTATTTAAATTTGAAAGCTGCGCACGGCGTCAATGACCTCTTCGAGCTCGGTGCTGGAGAGGGCGTTGTAGAAAGGCAGGCGCACCAACCGGTCGCTGACATCTTCCGTGACGGGACAATCGCCCGCCTTAGCACCGAAGCGCAGGCCCATCTCCGAAAGGTGCAGCGGCAGGTAGTGGAAGACGCTCTGGATGCCCTTCGTCTTCAGGTAGGCGATGAACTGCGTGCGCACCTCCAGGGAGGGCATGAGCATGTAGTACATGTGGTAGGTCTGTTCGCAGTGGGCGGGGATGACCGGCAGGCTCACGCCGGTCTCGGCTGCCCAACCGCCCAGGTGCTCAGAATAATTCTGCCACAGCCAGCGGCGCTTTTCCTGGATCTGCGTGCGCGACTCGAGCTGTGCAAATAAGAAAGCCGCCAGGATGTCTGAGGGCAGGTAGCTGGAGCCGACATCGACCCAGGTGTATTTATCCACCTGGCCGCGGAAAAAGCGGCTGCGGTTGGTGCCCTTCTCGCGAATGATCTCTGCCCGCTCGATGAAGCGCGGGTCGTTGATCAGCAGCGCGCCGCCTTCGCCGCTGGTGAAGTTCTTGGTCTCGTGGAAGCTCTGGGCCGCCAGGCAGCCCAGAGTGCCCAGGTAGCGGCCTTTGTAGCGCCCAAACAGGCCGTGGGCATTGTCTTCAACAACCTGCAATCCGTGCCGGTTGGCGATCTCCAAGATGAGGTCCATCTCGCAAGCGACGCCGGCGTAGTGCACCGGCACGATGGCTTTGGTGGCGGGGGTGATGAGCGCTTCAATCTGCGTCTCATCCAGGTTGAGCGTGTCGGGACGCACGTCGGCAAACACCGGGCGCACGCCGCGCAGCACGAAAGGGTTCAGGGTCGACACGAAGGTGAAGGAGGGGAAGATGACCTCATCTCCCGGCTGGCACTCGAGCAGCAGGGCAGACATCTCCAGGGCATGCGTGCAGGAGGTGGTGATGAGCACCTTGGGCACGCTCAATAGGCTTTCGAGCAGCTCGCGGCACTTGCGGGTGAAAGGTCCATCGCCGGCAATGTGCCCGCTGGCAACAGCCTCTGCCATGTAGGCCAGCTCCTGCCCAACGGGGGAGGCGCGGTTGAAAGGGATGCGGATGTCTGGCATAGGGAGGGTTTATCCTGGTGTGATGGATTCGGCGCCAAGGGGAAGCTTGGCAGCCCGAATAATTTTACTACCAAAGTGCTCCTAATTTCAAACAGAAACACTTTCTGC
Source organism: uncultured Chloroflexia bacterium (assembly GCA_963751425.1). Classification (GTDB taxonomy): domain Bacteria; phylum Chloroflexota; class Anaerolineae; order Anaerolineales; family UBA4823; genus CAVVUF01. Next base: position 189,430 of record CAVVUF010000001.1, read on the forward strand.
CTCAATTAAGCCCAAACCGACCCAGAATAGAAACATTGATTGACTCTCGTTTGTGTTTATTGTACAATCATTTTAGGTGATTGTGCGATAGCAGCCAAATAATGTCAAGAAATTTCGGTCAATCACATTGTAAACTGCCCGAGATCATAAACTTATCAATTTTGCATCGGTCGTTTTGTATCGCGTCCCAAGCGTCATGAAAAGTGACGGGGTTTGTACGGGGTGTGCGACGGGATAATCCAAAGATAAATTTCAAATCAAGAAATTGTTCCCATAATTTGCGTGTCCCTAACCAGGAGGGCAACATGGATCATAAAAAGCACCTTTCCCGGCGCGAATTCCTTCGTCTTTCAGCTTTCTACGTGGCGGGCGCGGCCCTAACCGCGTGCGCTCCGGTGGCCACCACAGCGCCGGAGTATAATGAGCCACCCGCCGCGACGAAAGAACAAGCAGCAGTTTTTACGGAGCAAGCAGTCTTACCAGATAATACCTTTTTATTGGAAAAGGCATCCCCAGGTGTCATCGAGTGGGCGAAGATCCAGCCCAGCCTGGTCAACCGCCTGCCTGCAGCACCCCTGACCCTTTCACAAGTGGATGAGATTGGTGCATTTGGCGGCCGGATGCAAATGTTGATTCCTGGTTGGGAAGGATATTTTTTGGAATGCCTGTACGGACATTCCCCCTTGCGCTGGATCGATGATGGTCTGGGTATCGCGCCGGGAATGTGTGATCAATGGTCCGCCAACGACGATAACAGTGAGTGGAAATTGCACATCCGTGAGGGGCTCAAGTGGTCCGATGGGCAGCCCTGCACCGCAGATGATGTGCTGTTCTGGTGGGAAGAACTAACCGTGAAGAATAATTCGAGCTATCCCGATCCCATCCCAGACTTCGGTTTTGATGCACAAGGTTATTTGATGGAGATGCACAAGACCGATGATTACACTCTCATCCTAAAATACAGCTCACCCGCCCCGCTAACCGCTAAACGCCTGGCGATGTGGGTGAATGCCAATATCGGCCCGCGCTGGATCGTACCAGCCCATTATGTCAAGCAGTTCCACCCCAACTATAATTCTGGGATATCGGATTTCAGCTTGTTCTATGAAAAGGCAAACCTGGCCACCAATCCTGAAATGCCTTCTTTAAACCCCTGGATTGTCACAAAGTTTGTTGACGGCGTGAGCCAGACAGCCGAACGCAATCCTTATTATTATGCCGTCGATCCATCAGGCAACCAGCTTCCTTATATCGATGGGGTAGATTGCATCTTTATCGCAGATCAACCCTCCCAACTGACAACCATCAGCCAGGGATTGATCGATTTTGCCCCGTTCATTTACTACTCAATCGGAGATTATTGGAACCTGGAAGATCATGCCAAGGCCGGGGGATGCGAAGTCTATTTGTTGGACTCCGGTTCGGGAACGGGCATGATGTTCTTCTGGAACTATGATGTGGAAGATGACCTGATGCGCAGCCTGTTCCGCGACCCAAGAATTCAAGCAGGCCATGTCATACGCCCTCGACCGCTCTTCCATCCAAAAAAATGTTTATTTTGACAATGGTTTCATCACCACAGGCACCCTGAGTCCCAAAGCATTCGAATTTAACTTCAGCTCCGAAGCGCAGGAATTCTTCGCCAGTGCACGTGACATCTATGCAAACTTTGATCCGAGTAAAGCAGAAATGCTTTTGGACGAGGCCGGCTGCCCCCGAGGCAGCGACGGTTGGCGCACCTTTGCTGACGGCTCCTATCTTGAAGTACGCATTGACCTGCCCAACAATGCCAGCGATGAGTGTTGGAAAGTCTTAGACATCGCCAAATCAAGCTGGGAGGCGATCGGTCTGATTGTCAACATCAATCCCATGGATGATATCGATGGTTTCTGGCAGTCGGGTCGAGGCCGTATTCGCACAGATCAAGAAGTAGGCGATGGTCCTGACCACCTGCTCTATCCCAATTGGTTTGTTCCCAATGACCCTTACCATTGGGCGCCTCTGTGCGGGCGCCTGATGCAGTACCAAGGGTCTGAGGCTGAGTACTCTGAATCCGAAGTCTGGCCCTGGGAGCGCAACCCGCCGCGTTTTAACCGCAATGATTTTGATTATACCGGCACCCCCATTGAAAAATTGCAGGACTTGTACCGGCAAGCAATGATGGAAGTTGACGAGATCAAACACGCTGAAATTGTCTGGGAAATGTGGAAAATCCACATGTACGATGGTCCCTTCTTCATCGGAACCGTGGCAAATAGTCCAAGGATGTTCATAAAAAGTTATAAATTAACCAACATCCCCTCGAAGGAACAGCACAAGCTGGGAGGCTTCGTCAACCCCTGGATCATTCCCTACCCGGCAATCGTCAATCCTGAAACCTTTTCTTTTAAAGCTGACCAGGTGGTTTCGACAGACCTGCCTCAAGTCTACCCAATCTCAACAGGAAAACAATGGGACCTCATTTACACGGATCCAAACAGGCTGTCGACTGCGGTTCTTGTACAATTGGCTGAACCCACCCAAACGCTCGAGCTCCAGACCAAAGTTTTTAATGAAAACCTGCTGACCTCTCAATTTCAGCCTGCTGGTTTTACCTTTGTGCGCGCGGTCACGAACTTCGATGTGATCGATAAATCGAGCGGAACCATCGTGAACCAATTTTCTGAGCCGATGGTTGTCGTGGCTTCTTACACAAAAGAGGATGTTGCCTCAGCGGGTGGTTCTAAAGACAATCTAACACTGATGGTTTACGACACCAGCAATGGCTGGCAGGCAAAAGCCACAGAGATCAACGGGACGGACGATGGTGGGACGGGGAAAATCTCCATCTCAAGCTGGAACTCTCATATTTGCTGGGGAAGCCGATGAGCGGATCGAGCGAAATAACCCCTTTCTCTCCACACGTCGATTTCGCCATCCTGACCGCCCTGGAAGTTGAAGCAAGAGCAGTCGTCGGGCGACTGGCTGAACACCAGATTTTTCGAGACGAGAGCCAGGATATCCGTACTTACCACCTGGGGAAAATCCTTCTACCGCAGGGTCAACCAGGTTACAGGGTGGTCGTTGTGCAATTAACGGAAATGGGCAATGTTTCTGCCGCGATCGCCGTCACAGATACCATCGCACGCTGGAAACCGAATTATATCCTCATGGTGGGGATCGCCGGGGGCTTCCCACAGGATGACCTCGACCTGGGAGACGTGGTCGTGGCGGACCAGGTGGTAGGTTACGATTACGGAAAGGTCAAGCCCACGGGGATGCAATTCAGAGATCATGTGTACCCAGCCTCCCAACTGCTCCTTGACCGCGTGCGCAGCTTTTGGGAAGAAGCCTGGGCAGATGAGATCGGCCTACCGCGCCCAGGCAGCGCTCACCGGGGGTGCTCGAAGCGTTTCGTTGGCCCGATTGCCTCGGGGAATAAAGTCGTCGCTTCTGAGATTTTCCGTAAGAAACTGTTGAATCGCTGGGCGAAGCTGCATGGAGTAGAGATGGAGGCGGAGGGAGTCTACGCAGCCGTATTCGCCCGCCCAGAAATCCGCAATGCACTGGTCATCCGCGGCATCTGCGACATGGCAGACGAGCGCAAAGAAGATACCTGGCAGGCTTACGCCGCCAATGCGGCTGCCGCATACGCCATCTCCTTCCTGAAATCGAAGCCCGTTGAGCCACATCGCAAAGAATCAAACAGCAGCGAATCTGAACGATCGGGAGGCACGAGTATAGAAATCGGCTCGATCAGAGCAGAGGAGGGTGGAACCGTCATCATTGCCGGGCATGATGCCAATTTAGCTGGGATCAGGGAGATATTGGATGTAAAAGCCCTCCCACCCCCACCGCACATGGTCATCGAAGAGGCACCATCCCTGTTCTTAGGCCGCGAGGCGCAGCTGGAAGAGTGTGTCGCTGCTCTGGAATTAGGAACGCTGAAGAAACATATGCCTGTCTTAGCCTTGTACGGTATGGGCGGGATTGGCAAGACCAGCCTGGCAGCAGCAATCGCTAACGATCAGAGGGTCAGCGAAGCCCTGCCCGATGGCAGCCTGTGGGTCACCCTGGGACCTGATCCCGACGTGATGACCTGGCTGGCAGCCTGGGGTAAACAGATCGGTCACGACTTAACCTCATCCCCTACCCCTGAAATACGTTCGCGAGAATTGGCTACCCATTTGAATGGAAAGAAAGCACTCATCGTGGTGGATGATGTCTGGAGTGCCGCGGCGGCGCGCTGGTTCCTGGTGGGAGGCCCTAGCTGCAGGGCCGTGGTGACCACCCGCAACAGCGATATCGCCCAGAGCCTCTCCGAAGGCAACAGCAAGCCAGTGGGGGTGTTGAGCGATCGCGCACCTATGCTGCTGCTGCAGGGATTGGCTCCAGAGGCGGTGGAGGATGAGCCGGCGGCGGCAGAAGAGCTGGCCGGATTGTTGGGCGGTCATCCGCTGGCCTTAACCCTGACAGGCAGGTTGATCGCCAAAGAATGGCAGAATGGATTTGGCATCACAGGCGTGGTGAAAGACCTGAAAGACCGCAAGCGGCGCCTGGAGATGAAGGAAGACCGGCACCGACCCGGCTTACCTGAGGAATATTCCCTGGGAGCCTTGTTCGGGTTGAGCTACGACCACCTGGCGGCGGAGACTGAGCAGAAGGGATTCCGCTTGTTATCTGTGTTCGGTGGTGCTCCGAACTCGTTTAATCTCTCTGCAGTCTCAGAGGTCTGGGGTGTGGAAGAAGACAGCGCCAGGCATATCCTATCTAGCCTGATCAGCCAGGCTTTGGTGGGAACCTATGGGCGGGGACGCTTTGCCCTGCACAGCCTGTTAGCCGATTATGCTGCCAGCCTGGTGCAGAAGGGAGAGGAGCAGCGGGGTAAAACACGGCACAGCCGCTTTTTCTACGCGCTGGCACAGAATTTCCGCAGTGATAACCTGGAAAAGTGGGATGAATGGGATATCGATTGGGATAACATCCGCCTGGGCATAAGTTGGGCTGTGCAAAATATCGATGGAAAGGGAGTCGGGCAAGAAGATCTTTCTTTCGCCATAGAATACGTGGACGCCTTGGATTATTTGATCCGGCGCAGGCGCCCCAGTGAAGGCGAAGCCTGGCTGGCAGCCGGCGTGACAGCCGCCCTGAAGATGGGGAATGAACAACAAGCGGCTTGGTTCTACCTTGACGAAGGTGGGCTGGTGCTCGACCGGGGAAATCCAGCCCAAGCGATCGCATTATTCAAACGGAGTGCAGAGCTTTTCAAAAAGGTGGGCGAGCCGCGCGGCCTGCTTTATGCCCGGGGTAACCTGGGGATCATCGATCAAGTATGCGACCGGTACGAAAGCGCCTTGGAATCGTACCGCCAAGTTACCCATTTTTCGGAAGCGCATAACGATCCTGTAGGTACGATCATTGGCTATTACAATATTGGATCGGTCTGCTTTCAATTAGGAAATTTGCCTGAAGCGATCTCATCCTTGCGGAAATGCATCCGGTTGTGCAAAGGGGAAGATATCAAAGAATATTGTGCGCGAGCGAACAGCCGGCTGGCAGAATGCCGGCTGCAGCAGGGCAAGCTCAGGCAGGCTGAACGGAGGGCGGACAGGGGATTAGAGCAGGCATGTGATACGGAGCTGAAGGACTTGATGGGATATGCCCACCAGGTGAGAGGCCAGGTGCGCTCCAGCCTCGGACAGGTTGAGCTGGCGCAGGCAGGCTTCACCCGAAGCCTAGAACTGCTGCAAGAAGCTTATTATCCCGAAGAGCTGGCAGAAGCCAGGCTGGCCTATGGGAAATTCCTGGTCAATACGAACCGTCCTCAGGAAGCCAAGCTGCAGCTTGAGCAGGCAGCAAAGGCTTTCAATCAGCTTGGCGCACAACGAAGGGAGGCAATTTGTCACCAGTGGATGGAACAGGTTGGTGACACTCTCCGGTAAGCCTCTTCAGGCGGCACGAACCCCACCCCCAGCGCCGAGCCGAGCATGACCACCGCCGCCCTTTGCCTGCCCGCCAGCGCTACGGCGGCTGCGTCGCAATCGTGGAGGAACTCCACCTCCACCGCGTGCCCGCTCGCACGGCTGACCTGCTCTGAAAACCAACCTGAGATGTCAGATGAGAGCTTATTGAGGGCGTAATACCCGCCGCGCTCGAGGTCCAACGGCTTGCCATCCTGCACATAAGCTGCCAGGCAGGCCAGCACCCTGGGGATCAGCGCCTGCCCCTCAGGGATGAGGCGCGAGGGTCTCCGCCAGAGTCTCGACCATGCAAGCTGCCAGCTCAGCCGTCTTGCCGGGGGCGTTCAGTACGGCGATATTGCGCATGGGTAAGACCTCCAGCCGCAGCAGTGACCCATCCGGACCATAAGCTGCCAGCCCGCGCTTGGCCTGCGTCCCGCCGAAATCCGCTACGGCAGCTACTCCGACCATTTCGCCAGGCAGGCTGCGCGCCGCGCCGAGCAAAGGCAAGAAGGAAGGCTGTCTCAGCCACCTGCACCCGGATGGCAGATAAGCCGCATTTCTCAAACACCTCCGCGACCGCCCGGCGGATGACCTGCCCCAGGGAGCCGTTCGCCAGCCCGCCGCCCAGAACCAGCGTCCCCACCTGCTCACGCCAATAACGCAGGTAAGCCGCTTCCCAGGGGTCGAGCGGGTCGGTCAGCCCGACCGGGGAGAGCAGGATGGAGGCAAGCAGGCTTCCGAGCCGCCGGCCGTGAGTTTCAGCGATCCTCGTGCTGGCTATGCGCAAGTGGGCTTCCGGCAAGTCAAGCAGGTCGTTCAGCCGCGGCGGATATTCCCCTCCGCCACGCCCTCCAGCCCCAGCTCCCGGGACTGCTCACGCAGGAGGCCGATCAGGGCCGGCTGCGAGGCGGCTGCATAGCCGGTCTGACCGACCAGCTCAGGCTCCACGCCTGGCAGAGAAATGATCTTGCGCTGGTTTAGGGTGGCTAAAGGCTGCAGGTGGTAGGGGTCAAAAGGAAGCTCGTCCATTGTAGCTAAGCAATTCTAACATGCGGCGAGAGGCTTATTAACGCAGAAGAAGCCGAGAACGCGGAGTTTTCATGATTATCGGCGAGAAAAAACATTCACCACGAAGGCACTAAGTACACCAAGGAAAAACCTTTAAAGAGTACATGGAAAAATCGAAAAAAAGGAATAAGCGGATATTTATCCTTCAAATCCGCCTTTTCCATTTTTCAAAGCTTTTTCCGTGTGCTTCTTTTGATCTTTAATCTCGGCGTGCTCCGTCTCTCCGCGTTAATCTTTTGAATCAATGAAATTCTTGAACGCGGTTCTGCGGTAGTTTTTCAAGCCACTTTTTTCACAACCCAACAGGTAAATATATCTTCCCCAACAAAGCATTTCTGCACTTTGAGAGGCGTGAAAGCCTCTTTTTCCAGGAGTGTTTCGATAACCCTGGGCGCATGCGAATAGATCTCGAAATCGCCGGAATTTTCCCGGAACACTTCCTGCTGACAGGTTTCCTGGGCGGAATATACTTTCGTAGTAAAGGCAAAGATTCCGCCGGATTCGAGGACCCGCCAGGCTTCACTGAATACAGACTCCAGCCCGTGGATAAAATGGAATACACCGCAGCAAACCAGGACCGAGAAGCTCCCATCCGCAAAGGGCCAGGGGGCTTCCTGGAGGTCATGCTGCTTCAGGCTGGCGGTGAAATTCTTCGCCCGGCAGATTTCCAGCATCGCTGGTGAAAAATCCATGCCATGCACTTCCAGCCCGGCCTTCTCGAAATGGAAGGACGACAGCCCGCTGCCGATGCCGGCGTCCAGCAGCTTCTCTCCGGGCTGGAGGTATTCGTAACACAGCCCGAAGAGGACGTCGGTGATATAGCATCCATAGGCTAACACCTGTTTGTCGTAGTCAGCGGCATAGGCATCGTGCAGGGCAGGGTTTGCTGGCTGAGTCATTTTACGGTGTAATTTTCAGCGACTGTACCAGCAGGTCCAGCTGGTTTAGCGCAGGGTTGAAGTCATCAGCAGGTGTGGCGCCCAACACATCGGTGATGGACTTGTAGTAGAGCGGCCAGTTGGCATTCGGATCGTTGATGTCAGGATAGGGAACGCCAAAGTCAGGCAGAGGGGCGCTGCGATCGCTCGTTTCAGCTAAGAACGGGTTGTTAACCGGCAAGATGGCAATGACGTAATACGCCCCGTCACTGGTCAGCCCCTGGAAATGGTAGAACAGCTCGTTGTTGTTCACCGGAGCAGAATATTGGTCGGTTTGGGTCAGGAAGCGCACGCCCTGCCCATTCTGGAAGGCGAGGGGCTGGATATTGGAAGCAAAAATTTGCGTGGCGTTGAAAAACGGCACAAAGGGAAGCTGCTCGGGGCTGATCGTGGCACCTGGATTGGACTGGATCGTTTGCAGGCGTTTTATGCTTTCAGCCGCACCGTTTTGGATTTCAGCGTAAGCTTGGGCCGGGTAAACAAAGATCTGAGGCTCGTGGAATTTCCCTTGCAGGAGGTAGCCCTCCAGGTCGAGCTGAATGTGACCGGGGGTCACCCCCCACGGGGGAATATCTGCACCTTCTGCAGGTGGAATTTGGCTGCCGCTGGCTCCGCTGGCTAACCCGGTCGGGATCACCAGGCTCAAAGGTGCAAATGTCACTGCCATGCCCTCGAAGGACGGCGGTATTGGGGTAGGCGTCGTAGCGGGCGTTGCAGTGGCAGGGACAGGTGTGGCTGTTGCAGGGATGGGCGTGATGGAAGGAAGAACTGGCATCGCGGTCGGCGGAACGGCGGTGGGGGTAGCGGCTCGTAAAGGCAGGCTGCACGCCGCGCTGGCGAGGATGCAGATGGAGAGGATTAAGTAAGCTTTTTTCATAGACGATACTCCTTTTCGGTTTTATCATACCCATGAAGAATAAAAAACTCCCCCGTCGCTGGGGGAGTCTTTTACTGTCCGAGTGGACAGGTTTATTGATACCACGTAGCATCGAATGCGCCCACTTTTCATCATGGATTACAAAAAATGATTGTTACGAGGAGAAGTAGAGAACGCGGAGTTTTTAATATCTTCGCGTTCTAGTATGATAAAGAAGATGGCATGGCAGTCCGGTCCGCGTCTTGGTCAAGGAGGCCGTCGCAGAGCAGGCTCGCCATGCCATCCACCAGACGAACGAAACATAGTAAGATAAAGTCGGGCACAGCCGGCCGCCCGCATCTAGGTTTGCGTAAACCGTCGCAGAGCAAGGGTCGCTGCGCCCGACATCCAACCAGCCCGAACAGTTGTATGGACCGAGAGTCCGAATTCTGCTAGATCGGGCACATTGATTATATCCAAGAGAGGGCAGAATGAGCAAACCAAGCGAAGAAGGTTTTGTTGGGATCGATGTATCCAAGACGCAGCTGGATGTGGCGGTTGGGCAAGCTGGCGAAACTTGGAGTGCTGGCAATAACGAGACAGGGATCGCCCAGACGGTAGAGCGCCTGAAAGCACTCCGACCGCAACTGGTCGTGGTGGAATCGACGGGCGGTCTGGAGCGTAGATTATTGCAGACCTTGCAACCAGTAGGTATCCCCTTTGCGTTAGTCAACCCCCACCGGGTGCGGGAGTTTGCCAAATCACTGGGCTTATGGGCCAAAACGGACAAGATCGATGCCCGACTGTTAGCTCGCTTCGGCGCAGCTATCCAACCTGAACCTACCCACCTACCTGGCGAAGCAGAGCAACTCCTCTCGGCTCTGATTGCCCGTCGCACCCAATTGATCGACTTTCGCACGGCCGAACTGAACCGTCTGGCCAGCGCCCACCCTGCCATCCAGGCCAGCATCCAACTGCTTCTCAACCAGCTTGCAGAACAAATCTCCCTTCTGGACCAGCAAATCCAACAACTCATTTCCCAGAATGAGGCTTTCCATAACAAGGACGAGATCCTGCGCAGTGTTCCTGGCATTGGCCCGATCGCATCCGCTATTTTGATCGCTGATCTCCCCGAGCTCGGATGCCTCGACCGCAAGAAGGTCGCTGCCCTGGTGGGTGTAGCTCCCTTCAATGATGACAGCGGGTACCGGTCCGGTAAACGCCGTACGAAGGGCGGACGAGCTGCAGTCCGTAAGGTCTTATATATGGCTGCCATTTCCGCTTCCCGTTTCAATCCCGTCATTAAGGCTTTTTATGAGCATCTTCTCAAGCGTGGTAAACTCAAGAAGGTTGCCTTGGTGGCTTGCATGCGCAAGCTCTTGACCATTCTGAATGCCATGTTGTGCTCTCACACTCCCTGGCGTACTAACGAATTAACCCTTCTTCGCCCTTGACAGCTAACACAGTTGCTCTGCGGGCTCAGCATCCCCGCGTTTTTCTTTTGGATTTCAAACCGTTTCAACGTCCAGAAATTGTTCTAATTCCTTTACCTCGTCCCGCCAACTATAAACATACTTCAAATTTTCCTCCAGTTTGGCGGCGTCTTTTTCATACCCTTTCGCCAGCTCCGCCTGGTGATTGTAGTAGGCGGCCAGCCTGGCAAGGGGAGGTAAGGCAAGCGCCTCATCTCCTTCCAAACTTGATTGAAGCCGTTTCAGCAATTCCAACCACTCTTCAACGCTCATTCCAGCGGTTTTCTTGAAATCGCGAATTACCCACTGCCGCTCGAAGAGAGAGCGCTTTTTCCAACCTTCCGATTGTTCCTGAAGCGTCGCCATGACGCGTGCACATAAAACCGCCGCCTGCGCCCGCTGGTTGGCACCCATTTTTACAGCTCCGGCTTGCACGCCGACAGATCCGAAATTGATATCGGCAGCCCTCAAGGCTTGCATGGATGAAATTTCCATCCCCTTGAACTTCTCTGCAAACACGATCGAGACGGCAAAACCCGCCCCGGCTTCTTCGGGTGTCAGCACGGCATTCTTATTCAGCTCGAAGAACTCATTCACCGTCAGCCCCATTTGCGGGGCAAGCTGGCTCACCGCCCGGGAGGCTGTCTCAGTGGGGACCAGCCCTGGACCGATGGTAAAGGCAATCACCCCTGTCCCCTCCAGCTCGGCTTCAAGGGTGTTCGCCAGGTGTACCTGGGCAGCTTTGAAGGTCTCGTACCCGCCCAAAAAAGCGGTGCCTGTGGAGGATACGCATGCGAAAACGCCATGCTTACGGCTGATCATATCCGGTAAGAAGGCCCGCGCCATCAGCACCGGGCCGCGCAGGTTGACACGGTAGCTGCGGTCCCACTCTTCGATGGGCAAATCCTTCACCTCGCCGAGCACGGCGATGGTGGCATTGTTGATCACCGCGTCCGCTTTACGGAAACGCAGAACAGCTTCCCGGTACAGGTTCTGTACGCTGGCCTCCTCGCCGACATCGGTCTGTACAAACAGAACCCGCCCGGCAGCGAACTCGGTAGAAAGCCTGTCCGCCGCCTGCTTGCCTGAATGCGCGTTGATCTCAGCGACCACCACGTTCGCGCCTAACCAGAGCAGCGCACGGGCTGCTTCGTAGCCGATCCCACCGCCCGCGCCGGTGACGATGACCGTCTCACCTTGCAGGGTGTTGGGGTTGAGTCCAAGTTGAGAAATGATAGGGTTATTCATATTCTCTCCTTCAACGGGAAAATATGCTCACGGATCACACAGAAAAACACAGATTTTTAAGAGCGGACACGGAAAAACCAGAAAAAGAGAAAAAACGGATAAAGAATTATAAGTCATTTCTTCCATAGCTTTTCCGTGTACCTCTTTAATACGCCACGCTCAAAAACATGGTGGCGAAGGACATATTCATCAGCACATGGATGATGGCCAGGTAAGGAAGAAAACGGCGCCGCCAGTGCAGCAAGATGCCGCAGAAGAAGGCGAAGAGCAGATACATCAGTGCCCGCCAGAGGATGAAACGGATGTCAAACAGGAAAGGCATGGCCAGGTGCTGGAAGCCCAGCATGAGCGCGGGCAGCGAGACTGCCCACACCTTATGCATGCCCCCCCTCTCAAAGCGCGGCATCACATACCCGAAATAGGTGGGCAGCTCCGCCAGCCCTTGTGTGATGGGGAATAAAACCAGGCTGACAAACACCGCCCACTGCGGCAGCGGCCGGATGAAAAGGTCTAAGGTGGCATTTGGGTCTCCGAACAGCCAGCCTCCCAGGAGCACATTTGGAAAGTAACCCAGGGGACCACCGATGACAAATAGCCCAAGCAGAATCAACACGTCTCCCAGGGCATGCTTCCGGTCGATCTTGAAAATATCCCAATAGCGCCCGCCTTCAGCCCGGAAGATCCGCACGAGCAGAAAGATGCAGATAAGGTTGGCAGCCGTCACGATCAGCGGCCACCAGTTGGCGCTCGCCTCCCAGGACGAGGGCTTACCCAGCAAGAAGAACACCAGGGCGAGCAGCGCCTGGATGGAGAAAAACAGGGTGATGCGGGAGAAGAGCATGAGCCAGGGGACGGATTTTGGATGGCTGAGCATGGGATTAACCTCGAAGAAATAAGCTCACGGATTTTATTTAACCTCGATGGATTGGACCAGCGCATCCAGCTTATCCAGATCGGGGGTGAAAGCACTGGCTTGCTGCTGGTCGAGAGTAGCGACAGTATCTCGCATGTATTTAGTATAGTCGCTGCCGGTGGGCGGCTCTTGACCATCCCAATCACCTTCGTTTGGCAAACTAGCCAGGTTGACCGGCATCACTACCGCGACATAGTATTTTCCATCGTTCGTCAGACCCTGGTAGGTGTAGACCAACTCATGGTTGTTCACAGGCACAATACCCTGGGCGGATTGAGTGAGATAACTGACACCCCTACCGTTCTTGAAATCCAGGTATTTCTGCCTGGCAACCATCATCTGGGCGGAATTGTCCAAGGGCAAGTAGGGGAGCTCCTCCCCCGCCGGTTGGCCCTGCAGGAGGGCCTGTAAACTCCCAGCGACCTGGCTGGCTGCCTCGTTGACGTCCAAATCCTTGACCGGATAAACAAAGATTTGCGGTTGCTTGAGGTGATTGCTAACCGGATAGCCTTGAAGGGTCAGCTCCAGGTGTTGGGGCATTGGAACCCACCAAGGGCTATCCTGGCTGGCGGGAACAGCTTCGTTCACCTGAGATGTAAAACCTTGGGCTACCCCATCTACATTCACAGCTACTTCTTGGGGAGCATTCCCTTCTAAACCCTGGGTATGGGGGATGAAAGAGAACGAATTTAGGGTTGTCTGGTACAGCTCTTCAAGGTCGGCCTGGGCTTCAGGGACATCCACCGGCCAATACATCAAGCGGTACAACCTGCCGTCATGGGCTGCAAAAACGATCCGCCAGCTTAGATACCCCGGCACCTGGTCCACCAGGATAGCCTCTTCACCGTCCAGGGTTAACTTTGTACGGCTCAAGGAAGCCGGATCAACGGTGGTAAATTCCTTCAGGAAAGCCTCCACCTGCTGGTCCAGGGTTTGACTGGGTGTACTCGAGGCAGTTTCGACATAAAAGGTGGCGAAGACTGGCTCAGTAGAGCTGCCAACTGGGGGCCCCTGGACTGCCATTACATTAAAGATTGGCTGATTGTCAAAGCGGAAGCGCTTGGGATAGGCAAAACAGTAGCCATTCGGACGGTCGATTTGAACATTCAAATCCGTTACCTGGCAGGTCAACGGCAGCTCGCTGCCCGATGGGGTTGGAGAAGGATCCAGCGCATTAAAGATCTCCGGCGTGGGCGTCGCTGGTTCGCTTTGTGGAGTTGGAGATGGAACCGGGGTGTTGAGAACCTCCGCTGTAGGTGCTAAAGGATCACCATGCGGAGTGGGAGTAATTGGACTGCCAGGCTTGCAGGAGGTCAGTAACACAACAAGGGTGAAGATCAATGAAATTGTGGTTTTCATAAGATAAACTCCTTTCCGTTTACATTTTTTCGATCTTAAATTTTATTCCTGCTGCCGACCGAGTTTTAGTCTGTCCAAGTAGATAGGACTTGCAAGCTCTCCAAACAGGTTGCTTGGCGGTAATGGACGATCGCCCGCTCGAGGTCAGCCTTGTTTTCAAGGAAGGGCATATGGCCTACATCACTGCCCCAGAGCAGTAAAAGAGGGAACCGCGCTCCAAGATAATGTTCCGGACCGGTCATCCAATCACGCAGTCCATGGAAATAAAGCACCGGGACCTTTACCTGGGCAGTAGCGGGACGGAAATCTTGCCAGTAGTCCAGCATAGAAAGCATCGCCTCAAAATCCCAATTAAAATCAGGCACCTCCCCGAAGGTGGCGCTTAAGACTTGCTCACTCTCGCGGAGGTCGTAGCCCATCTTCCAAAGCAAATCCTGCTCTTTGAGCTTCGAAATTAAGCTATTCCACCTTTCCAGTATAGGAACTGTCTTATCCAAATATGGCGTAGGATCTGTAATCCCTAACAGCCCACAGGCGTGCGGGCAGTAACCTGTGCAGAAAGCGGCCTCCAGGCTCAGGGCTGGGTTGATCAGCAGCATTCCCAGGATCACTTTGGGAAAGCGCGTGACATAGCCCATCTGGAGCAGTCCGCCGAAGGAATGCCCCATGGTCAGCCAGCGCTTGATCCCCAGGGCCAGGCGGACCTCCTCGAAATCCTGCACCAGGCGCGCCATTGAATAATTGCCATCTTTTGGAGAGGAGGAACGGCAGGCTCCGCGCTGGTCGACGTAGATCATCTTGAAGTGATGCTCGAAGATCGCGCCGGTAAATTTGCGCACCCAATAGCTGCCCGAGCCAGGACCGCCATGCACGTACAGGCAGGGCAAACCGCTCCCGCCAACTTCAACGTGCAATGCCACGCCATCGGAGGTGAGCACTTGCATTAGGGGGTCAGGAGGCAGTGATTAACTTCATCCAGCCTCTGGAAAGGCAGCTTTGCAACAGGCTTGCGTGATAAATACTTCGGCTTGGAGTAGATCACAATCCCTACAACGGCCAAGAAAAGCAAGGGACCAGACATCATGTAGAAGGCCATGGCGGGCATCAGGCTCAATGGCCCGGTGATCAGCGTCCCGGTCAGGTTGAATGCCCAGTGCCCCAGCACCGTGATGACCAGGCTGCCGCGCGTGTTGTTGTAAAGCCAGGTCAGGTATGTGGTGACTGAAACGCATAACAATAAATAGATGGGCATGGGGATGCTCATCTGAGCCTGCCCTGGCACGTAGAAGAGCGGCAGGTGCCAGAAGGTCCAGACCACACCCAAAATCAGGCTGGATACCAGGGCATTGTATTTCGCCTCCAGACGCGGCAAGGCAAAGCCGCGCCAGCCAGCCTCTTCGGAGACAGGTCCTGAAAAGAACTGGTAAAACACCTGCAACAGCAGCACGGGGACTGTCCAGCCTGCCCTGAGTTCCAGCGGGTTGATTCCCAAGGGCGATATACACGATGGCAATCACGAATGGGGCCCAGAGCAAGAAAGTGGCGGCAAGATACCAGAACCAGCCCACTTTCCAGCGTGTGAAGCCACCAAATAAGCGTCTCACCTCGCCTAATCCACCGATTACCCACGCCACGAAAACGGCGCTGATCGTGGGGCTGAAGACCCCGACAAACCAGACGGGTGACCAGAGCGGTACTGGCTCCCCAGGGTTCAACCAGACGTGCACAAAATACGCTCCATACATTAGAACATACGAAAGTACAAAAAAAGTGATCAAAGCGTGTTTGCGAATCAAGGTTTTCATGGCTGTCTCCTGCGTTTATTAAGCTCTGCGATGAAGCGCTGCTCATCGGCAGGTGTAATCCCATATTTTGCTGTTTCTGTCTCGATCAGCAGAATGCTTCTGCTGGTGGCCGTAGCGCACATCTTTACTGTACCTATTTCTGGGTAGGGAACTGAGAACAATACCAACCCAGGGAAGCGGAAGCTGGAGACCATACTCAAGCCCAAATCACCCAGCTGGACCTTTTTAACCTCCTCAATACGTATCGTATAACGCAGCCAGGGGCCATAGTTGATGCGGAGACAATCCTCCTGAATTTCATAGCGCATGGCCGGGTAAAAAGCTGCAATGGAAAGAAAGATGACCCCAACAAGGGCAACCAGCACCATCGTAATCATGAAAGGACTGGTTGCACCGCCACCCAGGAGCAAAATGATCCCAAAGATGAGGAGCAGCATGCCCAATAAGCCGACGAAGAGCCAGCCATTCGATTTACGGGGTTTGAAAATCATCGTTTGAGACATTATTCACCTTAGACTTTGAGAATTATCAACCGGTTAAGACTTGTAAGATCGCCTCGAGGTATTTGTGGATCAGCGAGATATGCCCCTCGCCCGGATAGAACTTCGCCTCCACGTTGGGCAGTCGTTCTGCCAGCACTTTTCCATGCGCGGCGAAAGGCGCATTCAGGTCCGCCTCACCATGCCAGACATGCACCTTGCTGCGGATATCCTCCAGCCGGTAGCCCCAGGGCTTCCAATACAACGCCCCAGCTTCAGCCGGACCCAGGCCTCCCCCGCGCAGCGCCTCCGCCCCGCCGTCCATATTGGCAGCCATGGCATAAGGATGCTCCTTGATGAAGGCGAAATCGGCCTCTGCCATCATGGCCTGTTTGGCATCCTTGGGGAGCTGGTCGCGGGGGCCGTTGGTGATCCTGCCCTTCATGGCATTGAACATGATCCAGGTCAGGCGCGGGTGGATGCGCGCCGTCGTCCACAGCATGATCGTAGGCATGCCCTCGGTCGCCCCGGGGGCGATGAAAGGCTGGGCTACCCCGCTGACCACGCCCACCGCCTCCAGGCGCTCTGCCAGCACGTGGGCGCAGGCCAGGGCATAAGGACTGCCTGCTGAATAACTCATGATTGTGAACCTCTCAAAACCCAGGTGGTCAGCCAGCTGAACAAGATCCTTGGGCCAGTCGGTAAACTTGTGGTGAGGCTGGTAGGAGGAAAGGCCGAATCCAGGTCGGTCTGCGGCGATGACACGTAGATTCAGACGTTTGGCGATCTCATCACCCTTATAACCGCCAAACTCGATGCGCGAGCTGGGCCAGCCGTGGAAGTAGAACAGCGGCTTGCCCTGAGGAGCACCGTATTCGGCGTAGCCCAGGCTCCGCCCATCGGGGAGCTGGAAGGTTTGGGCGGAACTGTTGGGTTGGGTATTTTCAATGTTCATATATTTTTTCCTCCAATGGAAAGGGATGTTTTTTATGATAGCGAGCAGCCAGATAGACCAGGAAAAACATCAGAATCAAGACTTCGATAAAGCCAAGAGCAGCTAAGAAAGGTAGAGTCAGGCCTTCTTCCATCAAAGTAATCAACTGCCCCATCGGTTGAAAGAGAGGCCAAAGGATAAAAATACTGCGAGTGAGAAGGAAAGCAACCGCATACATCACCCCAATGAAAAACAGGAAGACCATCTCGCTGGTGGGCATCCCGTAACCGATGTGATAAGCTGCATAGAGCACGGAACCAAGGAAGATGGCTGGAAGCAAACCAAAGGCATCTTCGAACCGCTGCAGCACCCAGCCGCGCCAGAAAACAGCTTCAAAAAAACCAATGGTGAGGGCCAGGGCAGCCAGGGGAATCAAAACCTCAAAAGGCGGAAGCGCAGTCTTCGCCAGGGTTGGGATGAATAGGAGTAGTGAGAATACCAATTGGAGAAGAATGCTCAAACCCAACCGCCGGCTTGTGATGCCGAGGTCTGAAACGGGTTTTCGACGGACAACGACGGTCCAATACAACGGTATCCCAACCCCGCAGACGGCCGCACCAATGATGGCGTAGAGCAGGAAATAAGCAATTCCGCCCCACACCTGCTGTCCAACAATATTTGTGGCAGTATAGATAGCTCCCACCACGAGCAGCCAGGATATAGCAACCACTGTTAAATCTTTATTCGGATTCCAGCGAACTGTGATAATCGGCTTGATAGATGCCAATAATTTCTGAGCTGACAAGTTAGCTGCCATAAAAACTCCTTAACTCTCTTTCTGGTTGAGTAATTCGATGAACCAGCTCCCCAGGGCGGCGATGGTGATCAAGGTCCCCAATCCGAAATAGATGATCTGCAGCGTGCGCGCCACCCCGGCGGGCGAACCAATCACCAGCACCTCGACAAACTCAAAGAACATGATAATGATCCCGGCGGTGGTGGCGAACAGGAGCCCGAATTTGCTCCTACGGATCAACAAGATGGTCGCCAGCAGAGCACTCCCTCCGACAATGATAGACAATGCCAGCCCGGGGATTAAGTAACTGGAAAAGGGTGAGCCTTGCAGCATCTCCACAGGCATGGCGATCCAGTTGGCTATAAGACCAATCCCTCCCAGGAAGGTGGTCAAAGCCAGGAAACCAGTCAGGATCATCAGAATAGAAAGGGTAATTTTTTTGACTTGGTTCATTTCATGCTCCTTTGTTCACGTTCGTAAATCACGAGACCAACGACTGCAGCAATAAATAAAAGAATACCCGTTACCCACCCGCCTGCGCTGAACCCGACTGGCAGGTACTGGGCGAACATTGAATCCACCCCCAATCATCAAACCTGCCAGGATGCTGAACTGCCACATCCCATAAAGGAAGCAGAATGGCAGGTAGTGGGTTCCAACCGCGATCATCGCCGCCGGGTAGAACCAATTGAGGTTTGCCAGCGTGGCCGCGCCGACCAGCAGAAAATTGACCGGCACCGTGAAGGCTATTTGCATCGCCAACTGATTGAGAGGATTTTCTGGGCTAAGCTTCGGGCTGCGTCCCATCAGGCGCAGGGTCAATTGGGTGAGCGGAAAAATGAACATCCCTCCCAAGAACAATCCCAGCATTCCGTAATTGGGAGCGACCCAGGTGCTCAGGGCAGCCGACGCCAGCCAAAGGATCCCTGAGACCAGCTGCCCGGCAAAGCCGCCCAGGAAGACCGTGCGAATTTCATGTTGTGCATCCCGAATGTTCAACGTATTCTCTCCTAAAAGTTTCCTGGAATATCAATGCCTCCGGAAAATTCACGCACCAAAACCCCTGGATCACAGGTGGTATCTTACCGTCACGATCGGTTATGTACCCCTGCTGCATGGATGGTTTCTACCTGACCGGGTGGATAGGTTCTGGCGAGCCTTCTATAGATCCGCGGCTTTCCTCCTCGAGCCAGCGCAGGCATTGATCCATATGCAAGATACGAAGTTGCGCAATCTCTTGGGCTCGCGGCAGCGTAAAACGTTCCAAGATGGCTGCCCGCCTATCCTGGATGCGCCTGGTACAGGCATCCACATCCCGCGGCCCGCGTGCAAAATCCCGCGCCATGCCGATCACGCCCAAAAATTCGAGCATGTCGGCCTCCCGCAATAGCAGGGCTTCATTCGATTGTGGTGGACGCAAGTCGCGGTAATCGTGCAGCTCGATAGCCTCGAGCAGAACCTGTTTAGAAGGAAGGGGTAAGTCGAGAAATGGCAGGATCTCAGCCTCCACCACCTGCCGCGACCGCAGGGCATGTTCGACCCCCTTTTGAGGTAAGCCGGGAAGGCCCCCCAGTCATGCAGATAGGCTGCCAGCGAAATAATAGGTGTCAAATGATAGATCTTTACCAATCTCTTGGATGAGGCATCAGCAAGCGTTGGGCATGGCTAACTGCCCAACTTTCTCCAATCTGGTTGGTCTTTTGGACGATATCTTCTAGGATCAATTGAGCAGTAGTCATCTATTTCCTCCGGGAACCGGCTCCAACCGGCGGATGAGGAACAGGGCAAGGATCCATTGGAAGATAATAAATAAGCTAAAAGCCCCAATATTCAACGTGACTGGCAACAGGGCCGTATTAACGATGTTAAAGGTTACATGCAAAGCCACCGCCATGAGCAGGCTGGACTGAGTATGATTGAAAATCCAGGTGAGATAAAGCGTTAGCGGCAGGATCATCAAGAAATTCAGGAAGAGATAAGTGATCCCAAATTGGTCAAAGGTGTCCAGCAGCAGCCAAAACGGGATGTGCCAGACTGCCGTCAGCAAACCCAAGATGAGACTGGATACCAGGGCGGTGTTCTTTAGCCTGTAAGCCAGGCAAAGCCACCCCTCGCCAGCCGATCTCTTCGCCCAGGGTAGCAATAAGCAGGAAGAAAACATTGACAATCAATGCCGCTGCAGTTCCGATTGGGCTGGGAGTCACGGGTGGATTCCCCCAGAAGAAGTTGTAGACCAAGGCGGAAAGGAGGAGCAGGGCGGGCTGTACCAGTGCCGCGGCTGCCCACCATCCCCAGCCCACCCGCCAGACCTTGAGGCGGCTCAGGAGGGTTTTCACCGCCGCCCTTCCACCGGCCTTCTGGCTCAGGATCATGGCAGCCACAGCCGGCATCAATACGCCGAGCAGCCGGACAATACCGCTGACCCCCTCTGGGATTGAAAAAGGACCGATCCCAAAATGAGAAAGCGCCAGGGGAACCCAGATCATCCAGGAGAGTAAAAAGGTTAACCCAAAGAAATGCAGCATGCTGACAGAACGACCGGAGGGATTGCTTGGCTCGATTGACATATTGAATTTCCTCAGAGAGTTTTACATCTGCGTGCCACGCTGAGCGCAGTTGATACTGCCAGCCCGAGCAGGACGGCGAACATGCCTACCAGCACCCACTGCCCCTGCTGGGCGAAATAGCCCGGGGAGGCGATCACCGAGTAGCCCAGCATCCCTGCGAAGAACAGGTAGCAGGCCGCGCCCCAGGCGAGGTGCCTTAGCAGGGCAATCCCTGCAACGATTAGCCCGGCTGCGGTGGCAAACTCAGCCGCCAGGTGAAAGGCAATGCGGTAGGGCTCGCTCTGTAGCTCGGGTACCTGCCCCGTAGAGAGGAAAAATGCCCACTGTGCGAACATCAGCACCCCAACGAAGATTCCGTAAATCCCTGCGAATTTCATAAGACGATTATTTTTGCAGCGCGGCGATCGCCAGTGCCGCTAAACCGAGACCGAGCAGGCTGGCAGCGCTGTTCATATCCAGTGTGCCGAGGATATTGAGCACCACCACAGCCACGCCCATTGCGAGAGCGATGCCTTTCAGAGCGATAGAAACGATATTTTTGTTCATTGAGTTTTCCTTGAATGTTTATTCGTAAGCCAGCACATCCCGCACGGTGAGGCGCACGGCGCTGCGGGCGGGCAGCAGGCTGGCTACCGCAGAGAGCACCAGCACCACGCCCAACCAGATGAGCAAGCCCTGCACTGAGAAGATATACACAATGGGCACGGTCATCAGCGCGTTGCCCAGAGTTTTATCGAGGAATTGGGTGATGGGGATGGCAACCAGGGCGCTGAAGACCCAGCTGATCAGGCCCACCAGCAGCCCCTCGAAGACCACGATCTGGAAGATAGCCCCATTTTCGGCCCCGATCGAGCGTAAAACGCCGATCTCGCGCGTGCGCTCGAGCACGTTCATGCCCATGCTGCCCATCAAACCCAGCCCGCCCACCACGGCGATCAGAAAGCCCATCACCATCAGCAGCGAGATCAAGATATTGACCACGGCGCGCTGCTGGGCGAGAAGCTCGCTCCCGGTTTGCAGTGCAGCATCAAAGCCCTTGGCCTTGAAACGACTCTCCACCGCTTTCAGCACTTCCTCCTGGCGTGCCTGGGTGTGCAGGTCGGTCACCAGCTTGAGCTGGTTTGCCTGGGCCGGGTCGCCGCCTAGCGCTGCGTAGCCAGCCGGGGTGATATAGGTGAAAGGAGCCGGGAAGGTGCCGGACATGCGGAAGAAGCCCACCACCTGAAAGGGCAAGTCTTTGGAATTGTAGCGCAGCATCAACGTGTCGCCGATCTTGAGCTCCGGGCGGAGCTGCATAAAATGATTGGAAACAACGATGGCATTTTTCTCTCCCGCCTTCAGCCAGCGCCCCTCCAGGATCACAGGGTCAATGAGCTGGGAGTCGTCTGGGGGTACGTACAGCGCCACCAGGTCGGTGGTCTCGCCGTCTGGGCGCACCACGTTGGCGTTGAGCGAGCTCCACCCTTCGGCAGCAGTCACGCCGGGGATATCCTCGACCGCGGCTTTCATCTCAGCAATCGGGTAGCTGCGTGGGAGAAGAAGCATTCACATCGCTCTGGAAATAGGAGAAGGTCTGCTCAACTTCAGCATACATCGATTCACGCACACCGATCATGGCGATGAAGATCGCCCCACCCAGCACGAGCGTCGCCAGGGTCAGGAAGAGGCGGCCTTTACGCCGGAAGGTGTTGCGCAGCGAGAGCAGCAGCGGGCGCGGCAGCCAGGGCAGCGCATCCAGCACCCGGTCGAAGAGCCCCGGTTTTGCGCTGGCATCCAGTCCATATGAGGTGATCGCCTGGCGTATGGTGCGGCGCGCCCCACCGATCACCGGGATGAGCGCTCCCAGCACCGGGATGACCAGGCCGATGAAGAGCTGCACCAGCACCGCCTGGATGGGTAAGCTGAAGGGCGAAGGGTTGGCATTGAGCATGCCGATCATCCAGCGCGTCAGGCCATAAGAGGCCAGCGCGCCCAGGGGCACGGCGATCAGCAAGGCCAGAACACCGAAAGCCAGCACCAGGCCCAGGTAGATGGCAGTCACCTGGATCATGGTAGCACCGAGGGCTTTCATTACACCGATCTGGCGCACCTGCTGGCCCATCAGCGCTGAAACAGTGTTGGTGACCAGGAAGGTGCTCAAGAAGACCACCAGCAAGCTCAGCGCTCCCATCAGAGCCATGACCGCATCCACAATTGACTGCGCCTGGGGCTGTCCTGGGCGGTTGACATTGACATTCATTACGGTGACACCGTTGGCGGTCACCACCTCTGCCACCCGCTCAGCCGCTGCCTGTACGAGCTTAGCATCGGTGTGCGAGCCGGTGGTCACCAGGTTCACGAAATTGTTCAGAGGCGAGCCCCCCAGCGTTTCCATGGTAACTGGGGTAACGAAGCCGCTGGTGGAACCGTTAAATTTATAGGGATTGGCTTGCACATCATGGACGGTGCCAGCCAGTTTAAGCATCACCGTCTTGCCATCCTCCAGCGTCATGGGCACCAGGTCACCCACCTTCCAGCCCAACCCCTCGGCGCCCTGGCGCTCCAGGTAAATCTCACCGTCCGCCAGGGTTGGAGAACCCTCTTCTAAAACGAGCTGGTCCACCACCAGCGCATCCAGCGAAGTCAGGCTGTTCAGGTTGATCTGGTGCTGCTTGCCCTGTGTGGAGGCGATCTTGAGCCAGATGTTGTAGCTGGCGCCCACGGCTTCAACCTCTGGTAAAGCTTGTAATTTTTCCAACAAAGAATTATCAAATTCCTTGGTATACAGGCGGGCAGTGTGTGGGTTGATCGACAGGTAATCCGCTTGCATATCGTGCCGCACGATGACCATCGCTGTGATGATCACCCCTACCGCCAAAACGCCTACAGCAATCGAAAGCGCCACTAAGAAAGAACGGGCTTTGTTCCCCCACAGGTCTGCAAAGATTTTCTTCCAGGTTGCTGGCATGTCACGCCTTCCCTTCAGCAACCGAGCGGTTGTGTGCGAGCCGGGCCGAGACCACGCTCTGCATGGCGGTCTGGAACTCTACCGATTCAGACAGCAGGCGCTGGAACAAACCACGATCAAGTGCCAGCGCTTCCAGGGGGGCTTCTGGGATGGCGCGCACGGTGGCCACGGTGCGCGTGGAGGTAAAGAGCGAGATCTCACCGAAATACTGCCCGGGGCCCATCCGGTCAGCCACCACGTCCAGCCCGCTCGGCCGCGGCAGGGTCACTTCGGCCGCACCTTCAGTGATGATATAGAACATCTCGCCCGGGGTGTCTTTTTGGATGATCGTCTCACCTGCCGCGAAGTGCACCTTCTGCGCCTGGCGGGAAACTTCCAACATCAGGCCTGGCGAGAGGGCGGGCAGGGCGCGTGCCACATATTCGTTGACCACGTCACCGTCCACGATCAGCACTGTCCGGTTTACGCGGCGTGCTAATCCGCTGTCGTGCGTGACCATCACCACCGTTTTGCCTTCAGAAGTGAGCTTCTCGAAGAGCTTGAAAACCGAGTCCGCCGTGCGCGTGTCGAGGTTGCCGGTCGGTTCATCGGCGATGAGGATGGGCGGATCGTTGGCTAAAGCGCGGGCGATGGCCACGCGCTGCTGCTGCCCGCCAGAAAGCGCCGAGGGCAGCTTTTGGGCGTGCTCGCCCATCTCCACCAGCTCGAGCAGATCTGTGGCACGCTTGCGCCGCTCGCCCGCCGGGATGAGCTTGCAGAAATCCATCGGCAGGCGCACGTTATCGAGCACGCTCAGGTTGGGCAGGAGCTGGAAGAACTGGAAGACGATCCCCAGGCTGCGGCCGCGCCAGCGCGCCATCTGGTTTTCGCTCAAGGTATGCACCGGTGTCTCCCCCACTCTCACCTCTCCCGCCGTTGGGCGGTCGATGCCGGTGATCATGTTGATCAGGGTGGATTTTCCGCTCCCCGACCTCCCGATGATGCCCACGAACTCGCCGGCTCCGATCTCCAAATCAATGCCCTTAAGCGCCTGGTAATCTCCCGCTGCGGTCTGGAATACCTTGGTCACCCGCCGCAGCGCTATCAGGGGTCGGCCGTTCTTGCTTGTTGTCGAATCTTTAAGTTCAGTAGTAGTTGAGGCTTGGGTTAGCATGCAGACCTCCTGAGGAAAGAAACTGTTGATATCAGTGAGATTATTGCAAAATCAATTAAAAAACTCACCTGTCAGAGGGGGAGTTTTTTACTGTCCGAATGGATAGGTTGATAGAATTACCTGTCGGGGCCAAACCCGAATGGCTGGAAAAATCATCTGGCAAGCGAGAATATCTGCCCATCTGTGAATCTCAGAAGCAAGAGGCTGTGGTCCTCTCCTGGATATGATTCATTACGGAGACGCGCAGCAAGCACAGGTCTACCTGCTTCTCACCCCCGCACAGGCAGCCGCCCACAATTCGACCTCCAAAACAATCAGGATTGTGATCAGGACGAGCACTTCCAGGCCGGCACCAAGGAAAGTCAGCACCATCACTGGAGAAACTAGGATTGTGGCGATTGTGGCGGGAATGCTCTTAATAACATGAAACCTGGTAGGGAAAAAGCTTATTCCCACCGCGATGATTAACGGTATCGTGAAGAGGTAGCTGCCCACATTCAGCCAGAAAGTCGTGAGCAGGGCAAATAGCAACCAGAAAAACAAACCAGCCAATGCGATCGCCTCTGCACTCAGACGATTCGATATTTTCGCCCGCCAGACCAGGTAAGCGGAGGCGACGATCAATAAAGCAGCCAGGAAGAAAGGTAAGCTAGCTGGGACTAGGTAGCTGTCCGTATAGGGGTTGAGATTGGGATAAAACTCCCAAAGATTTTTGTCGTCATCACGCCAATAACGGCGGCGCCTACCAACGCCAGGAGAAGAAAAAGCACAGCCAGAAAAAAAGAGCGCACCGAGAAGGTTTTTTGCCGGATCCCCTTGACCACCAGGGCTGCCAGGCCTAAGCTGGCAAGGATCGCCAGGGCGATATTCCAATTCGCCGGGTAATGCACCACCCCGATCTTCCACAAGGTGAAAAAACAGTGGTCGGAAGTGGAAGAATGCAATAAATCAGCCTCCCCCAGGGAACGTGCCAGCGCAAGCACCTGCTCACCCATCTGCTGCAGGCTGCCTTCCTTGACCCTTTCAAGCGCATCCGCCTCGCTATGTTTTCCGTAGAAGGCTGTGGGGTCTTCCAATGCCATGCCGGGGATGCCTTGCTCGTAGAAGGGCTGGATCTCAGAGGTGTCTTGGGAGATAGTCCAATCGGCGGCAGCAAAGAAACCGAAGGCGGTCGGATTGCGGACTGAGCTGGCATATGCGCGAATGAAACCGGCGTTTCCAGGCGTGGTTTGGAGCAGGACCACCGGGCCCCAGGCGGCAGTGTCCAGCCCGATGACCCGGCGCACCTCCATCATCCAGGGGTGGCTCTTTGCAAAGGCAAACCCGCCCAAATACCCGGCCTCTTCGCCATCGTCAAAGAGCAAGATGATATCGTTTTTAAGCGGCTGCCCCGCTTTCAAGGCGCAGGCGGTCTCCAACAAGACCGCAGCCCCGCTGGCATTATCCCCTGCACCGTAGGCGACCGAATCGGGATGCGACAAAATGAGCAGCGCATTCCCAGGCTGCTTGCCCTCCAGGCGCACGACGACATTGCGCAGTAAGCCTACCGAAGAAGACGCCACTTGAATTTCTGGTTCGAGGTGGCAGGCTTTCAAAGCTTCAACGAGGTAGCCGGCGGTCTGTTCCATCCCCGGTGTACCGGCCACGCGCTTGGTTTGCGCCAATGCACGGACATGCCGCATGGCACGCCCTGCAGAGAACTGGTCAGTAGGCGCGGAGGCTGGGGCGGGAGAGGGGATAAAAAGGGGCGCCGAGCCGTAGAGAACTGCCAGCAGAAAAATGGCAGCTATAAAGCCTCTGGAAAACCAGCTTTGCCTCATGCACCTGCCTCAGACGATTTCTTAAAAACAGCCTCCTCTCTGCTACGACAACCACCAGCGCCACGATCCCATAAGCGATCATCAAATAGGTCATACCGACCTGGTTTCCGCCGTCGATTTTTTCGATCGGGGGAAATACAGATAAAAAAGTATTAAGGGTTGTGTGGAAGAGCAGGGCGCTGAACAGATTGCGCCCCGTCCGCAGGTAGAACCAGGTAAACAAGATCGAAAAAAACAGGCTCATGACCCAGAAGATGCCCATCGGCATATAATATTGACCCGTCCCCTCGATAAAGAACAGCGGCAGGTGCCAGATGCCCCAAATGCCGCCCAACACCAGGCTGGCGACCAGGGGCGTCCATTTATTCAGCATGCGTGGCAAAGCAAACCCGCGCCAGCCAAACTCCTCCTGGACGGAGCCGCCAATGAAGAACATGATGAGAAAAGTAGGCAGGATCATGAGCGGCTGCACCAGCAAAGAGTTATCGAATTGAAAGTCGTTGCGGGTCACATTCACCCACAAGCACAGGGCAGACAGGGCCAGGGGGATAAGGAAGATCAACAGCCACCAGATCCACGCCATACGCAGGTTGAAACCGGCGCGTATCAACCGCTTGACCTCCGTCCAGCCCCCCAGGCGCCAGCTCATCACCAGGGCCCCTACCAGTGGACCGTTGGCGCCGATGACGAAGAAGACCATGTAAGAAAAGGGCAGGGAGATGACCTGCGCCGTATCGAGAACATCGAAGAGCCAGAAAAACCACGAGAAGCTGAAGGTGATGACAAAAAAAGCGAGGAGTGAATGTTTTTAGTCGGACATCTTAATTTCCATATCTTATTCCTGAAAGCATCGTTCTGTAAAAAATCCCCTTTTTCGAGACAGCCAAAATACGATGAGCAACCCTGAAAATATCACGCTGAATTCGATCAACATTTGTGATGTGACTGAGACACTTTCAAAGATCAGCAGTGGTGCTCCGAAAAAGCGTTCATCTGGTGAATTACGAATGGCAAGAACGGCGATCTGAACGTAATTCCAAACCGTATGCAGCGCGATTCCCATCCACAAGGATCCGGTGATGGCGAAAATCGTGCCCAGCAGAATCCCCACAAGTATGGCGGTAGCAATATAAAGTAATGGATTGTTCCCCTGGTCCAACGGGTGTGACAAAGCGAACAAGACTGCTACAATGACGACCGCGGTTTTAGAGTTGTATCTCTGCGTGATGCGGCTCTGTAAATATCCACGGAAGGCAATTTCTTCACCAAAGCCGCTCGCCATCGCCAGAACGGCAGCCAAAATTAACGTCAAAAGAACTTGACCTGCACCAAACAGCTCAAGTCCGTTCCCAAAATAAATCAACGTTCCAGCGATTAAACCTGCACCAATCGTAAGAAGGCTCAGCCCCACTGCCAGCCCTGTGCCAAGCTTGATAAAGTTTGCTCGATTGTTGGGCACCAGGCCAAGTTTTACCCAATCAAATTCTTGTTTTTCAACTTTTTTAATCAACCAACGCACAAGCCAAAGCATGAAACCCAACTGGAGGACCGATAAAATCACCTGAAAAACGAAACCATTGGAAGCGAGCCTGGCTTTTTCCATCGCAATGTCTTGAGGAATCCCCTGCGAGGAATACCAGGCTGTTAACACAGTGATCGCCAGAGTGCTGGCAATCACTCCGAAGAGAATGGTACCAAGGATCAAAATGGCACTCTTCCATCCCCAGCGTAGATCATCATCGGAAGTTTTAAAAAGTCGAATTCATAAATCCATCCTATTTTCCTTAATTTGATAAACGATCATCGGTCAAATTCCGGAGCATATTGAGGACAAACCCGATGGCGATGGAGCCCATCCCCAACCCAAGCCTCGATCATTCCGATGAATTGACTGCGGCTAAAAACGACCCCAGCCTTGACCTGGAAGGTGGTTTGCCCGATGACAACCTCAATTCTAAGAATTTTCCTTCCACACATTTCGAAACTTGCCGCTCTTTGGGTCTCGCTGAGGCGGTTCAGGGGCGCGGGTGATGGCGACATTATCGAGACCTAGGTTTCCAAAATATTCCCTCGTTCGAGTATAAACTCGCTGCCATGTTTCAACATCCTCCTCTGCCTGTTTGGCTTCCAGGCGGATTTTCATTTTGTCAGGGGCGATTTGAATGGCCTGGAAGCGTAGTAAGCCTGGTGTCTCTTTGATAACTGACCACAATGCCAGCGGTAAAACCGGGATCGTCTGCCCGTTTTTCGATTGGAAACGCAGGATCTCATCGGTGCGACCCTCTACATTGACCACAGGCAAGGTAATGCCGCAGCTGCACGGCTGCGGGGAAAGGCTGACGCGATCGCCCAACTCATAGCGGATGATGGGCATGACGCGGTTGGCGAGATTGGTAATCAAAGTCCGGTCAGAAAGCTGACCCGCCGGAACCGAATTATATTGGGCATCTACCGGCTCAAAAATGACCCAATCCGTATTCAGGTGCATACTTCCTCTGCGGCATTCGTAGCCCATCACACCGCCTTCAGAACAGCCATAATTGTTGCGCGGTGGTACATGAAAAGCCTGCTGGATGAGAGAGCGATTTTCATCAGAGAGCGGTTCAGCGGAGCTGATGACGATGGAAGGGTGGATATTCAGCCGTCCATCGAGCTGCTCCTGAGCCAGCAAACCCAGCGCACTGGCATACCCGGCAAACATAGCCGGTTGAAGATCGTTGAGGCGATTGACAATTTCGGAAATCGGAAGGGTCACAGGAATTAATTGGATCCGTTTGGCGCGCGAACGGTTGGAACGGCGCTGGCGCTCCAGCATGGTGACCCCCAGGAAGTGCCCGTTGGAGGCAAAGACTGAGGCGCTGTTGCCCCCTGCCTTTATCATTCCGCGGATGACATCGCCGGTATACCATTCGCCGCCAATCCGTAAGACATTGACGGCGGTAATGACCGCATCCCAGTTTTTATCTTCAAGAAAAATCCCCGGTGTGCCGGTTGTACCTGAGGTGGTCCACACCATATATTTTCCGAGATAGCGTTTACCGATGTTACCCAGGTCGGAGATGTATTGGCTGACTTCCCCCTTGCGAACGGCTGGATCGGTGACGACATTATCGAAGTGCTCCATCAGCTCAGGTTTCGTGACTGGCGGCAGTTGGCGCACATCGCTAATGAGATCTGGCAACCCGCGATATTTTTCGGCGTAGAAGCGGGAGTGTTGTCGGGCAAACGCAACGAGTTCGTTGAGTCGTTCCCACTGGCACTTTGCCATGCTTTCTGGCGTCCCACGCGTGAGACGCCGGGCATCATTGCGATAGCAAGAGGATTGAAGGAAGTCATAGGATATCTCCATTCTTCTCGAGTGCGGTTGTTATCTTTGCATAGGAGTCTTTTATGCATTCCCTTTTAGAGGTGTTTCC
The DNA here is from genome assembly GCA_963751425.1 of uncultured Chloroflexia bacterium. GTDB lineage: Bacteria > Chloroflexota > Anaerolineae > Anaerolineales > UBA4823 > CAVVUF01. The sequence continues at coordinate 219,143 of CAVVUF010000001.1, forward strand.
CCAAATTCACCTGCATTAATAGATCGTTTTGTGAATTTTATTTAAAATAGGTCAGATTGATAACTGTCTGAAGGCCAGTCTTTAACTGGTCAGGTGGACAGGTACAAAATTAATATCCTTTGCTAGAATAATGTTTATGAAAATTCACACCCTGATCCTTCTTATTCTGCTTCTCTTCATTTCTCTAGTGGGATGTCAAGCACTGCCGGGCTTTCAAAGATCCACTCCCACCGTCCAATTGGAGCCCGGGCTGACTTACTATCCTTGCAATACCTATATCGGCGGCGTGAAAGATCCCACGGCGAAATGCGCCTGGTTTACTGTGCCAGAAGACCGCTCGCATCCAGATGGACGCCTGATCAGCCTAAAGCTGGTGGTCTTACCGGCCAAGGGTCAGAACCCTGCCCCAGACCCGTTTGTCTTCCTGGCTGGTGGACCCGGTGATCCTGCTACAATTTTCTTGGAAAATTCCTATCTACTCTACAGGCAGATCAATCAAAACCGCGACATTATCTACCTCGACCAGCGCGGCACTCATGACGACCATCGCCTGGCGTGCGATCAAATTCCGTTCGAAGTCGCAAATACACCTCAGAAAAAAGTAAATGCTTTTTTCAAACAATGCCTCAAAGGGCTGCAGGGCGATCCACGCTTTTATACCACCGCCGAGGCCATGCGCGACTTGGACGATGCGCGAGCTGCTCTGGGTTATGACAAGCTCAACCTGTTTGGCATTTCGTATGGCGTGACAGCCGCTCAGGTGTATATGCGCATGTTTCCAGAGCAAGTGCGTACAGCCGTCTTCGACCACGGCACCGCCCTCGATGTGCCTTTCTTCAAAGCTCTGCCTAGCAGCAGCCAGTCAGCCCTCGAGAGCACCTTTGCCCTTTGCGAGCGGAATGCGGAATGCCAGGCTGCCTTCCCAGACCTGCGTGCAGAGTGGGGGTCTGTCCTTGCCCGGTTTGATAATGGTCCTGTCGTTACCAGCTTCATACCGGACGGAGAAAAGGAGCCCTTCCAGGTCACTCGGAATGACGTGACATCTTTCGTGCATACCCGGCTCAGAGAAGGCGATTATCATATAATTCCTTATCTGATCCACAACCTTGCCCTCCCAAGCAGACTGGACCGAGATCGTGAAGTCCGTAGCTGCAACCCAGGGTTCTTCTTCCATTGGAGGGAGTGATTTCCTGCTGATGAAAAACATTATCATGTGCTTCGAGCCTGCCTGGGGGGTCAATCCAGAGGAGATCGCCCGCCTAAATGCAGGAACATACAACCTCACCCCGCTGCTGCAAGAAGACCAGGTCCAGGAAAAGCTATGCAACGCCCTCCCCAAGCCAGACCCTGCTCTAATCTACCCGGCTGGGAAGCCCGTTCCTATCAATACCTTGATCTTCAATGGTCAGCTCGACCCGCAAAATCCGCCTGAAAACATGGCACCTGCCCTGCAAGAATTTACCCTCAGCCGCCAGGTGATCGAGCCCACCCTGGGTCACTTGACCCCCATCGGTGGCTGCCGGTGGGACCTGGTTGACGAGTTTATTCAACAGGGCTCCGCAGAAAACCTGGACCTCTCTTGTATTGAAAAAGAAGCTTCGTTAGCCTTCATGACAGGGAATTAACGATTTCGATCTTTCGCCCGCTCTCGCCCAGCAGCCTGGGAGTCAGCCATCATCATTAAGTGGAACGCCAAACCCCGCCGCGGATTGGCTCCGGTGTTGATGATCCTGCGGTTCATTTCAGTTGACAGACTTCTCAGTATTGGGATTGGTCACTTCCAACCCGCAGCGGTTGATCACTAATTTTCCATCCACGAAGACTGCCTGGGCTGGCTTGCCGACCAGGCTGTAATCGTGCAAAGGATCGCCCTCCAGCACTACCAGGTCAGCGAATTTGCCCGTTTGGATGGAGCCAAACCGGTCGTCCACGCCCATCGACCTGGCGCTTTGGATCGTCGCCGTGCGCAGGAAGTCCGCAGCGGTGAAAACCAGCTCTTCATCAAGGTTGAGCACGAAGTCAAACATCGCCAGCTCATGCCTGACGGCGGCTGCCGAACAGTTTGCCGCTCCGGCGTCATTGCCGCACCCCAGGCGGGAAGCGGCCCCATGCGCCACCAGCAGGCGCAGGTTCTCCCCGCCGGTTGGGATCATTTTCGCATAATAGCTGAAGGGTACGGTGAGATCGATAACACCGAAGACCTTCATCTCCCCCTTGCTGAGGGAGGTATGCAGCCCCAAGCGTGAGGCTTGCAGCTCTGGCAGCCAGGTCTCCTCCACAATTTCCTTGTAGCTCTGCTCCCTGAAGCGGTCCAGGCGCTGGATCTCCGGGTGCCCGGAGACCGGACTGCCTTTCAGGCTGTAGCTCATGAAGTATCCGACCGATAGGGTTGGCTCAATATGGGTATGCGAATTGAGCAGGAGGGCCGCGTCCGTCTCCACCAGCGCCTGATCAAATGGCAGGTGTGCCAGCGAATTGACTCCTGCCCGCACCCCCTGGCGGAATCCAGCCGCGGTCACATTATGCAGGGTGGTTGGCATGCCGCGCCGCATCGCCTGGTCAACCGCCGCCTCAAGCTGTTCAAAGGACATCACCTTGGCGCCCGGTTTATAGGTCATGAAATGCTCCGGCTGGTCGCAGAACTTGATCGCCTGCGCGCCGCGCTCCTCTACCGCCCGGTCGACCGCATCGCGCACCTCTTGCACGCCTGCCTCCGGTCGAAAGACCACCACCCCCGAGGTCTTCAACTTGTAATCGATCGGCTTCATTCCAATCATCGAGAAGGAAAAACGTGTCATGGGGTTGAGCCGGGGTGCATAGGTGCCGCCCAAAGGGCTGACATGCACTGCCTGGTGGATGCGCGGCCCCTGGATCTCGCCGCGCTGGATTTTATCTACCCAGCCCCGGTTATCCTGCAGGTCATAGCACAGCGTGTCACGTAAATTCGTCACTCCCCGGTCGAGGCAGTCACCCAGGTTCTTGGCGATCTGCCGCATGCCAACCTCACCCTTGGGTACGAACTGTAAATGGCAGTGCGTATTGAAGAGACCCGGTATCACAGTCATGCCCCGCAAATCGATGACTGCCTCGGCTGGAAAGTCTTCCGGTTCCCCCTCTGAGCCTGGCATGGCCGCGATCTTGCCATTTTGAATGATCAGGCTGACCTGAAGGGGGTAGTAACAGCCCTTTTCGACGTCGACGATGCGAGCGTTGATGATTTTGATCCGGTCATGTAGGTTAGGCATCATTTTATTTTTTCTTCTTTTCTGCCTCAAGAACGGCTCCAGCCATGAACCATCCGAGCGCCGCACCAACCAGGCCACCCAAGCCTGCCCCGGTGAGACCTCCCAGGAATATTCCAAAGACTGCCCCTATCAGCAGCCCGAGAAAAATATAAACACCGAATTTCCGTTTCATCGTTTCGTCCATTTTGATTTCCTTCTAAGAATGTAGTTCAATTTCCTTGAACCAACGGGCAAGCAAAATATGCAAGATAATCAGACCTGGCCCCCAGCACGGATACCAGCCTGATACCGCTGACCAGGCTTTGATAGGGCTCGCCAGGGAGGCACCTTGTCGAAGAGCAAAATAGCCAGGGCGGCAAGCAGGTAAAGGACTGCCAGGATGACGCCGGTGGCCGAGAGCCAGCCGCCCAGGCGGTATTATGTCATTTATCGCCTAGGGACTTGAAATTTCCTAATCCCGAAGTATCGACGCTCATCTGAGGATTGCCATAATAAGAGACGCTGCCGGCACCTGAAATATCCCCTGTCAGCGTATCAGTAACCCACACGGTGGCGCCACCCAGCCCGGGGATGGTGATATCGGCAGTCTGGCATTTCAAATCGCCGGCTTTCAGGGAACCTGCCCCGCTGATATCTGCCACCAGCTTCGTGACCTCCCCCGCCACCTCGACATTCCCAAGTCCGCTGAGGGTCACGTCCAGGGCATCAGCAGCAAGCTGCCCCAGCACCACCTGCCCCGCCCCGCTCATGGTCACGTTGAGGCTGTTTGTATTCAGCGCGGCCATCTCCACATCACCCAACCCGCTGACGGTAAGACCTGCCAGGTCTTTGACGGTAATGTCGTAGGTGAGCACGTTTTCCTTGTCCAGGTTTCTGATATCGATTTCTTCATCCATCCGGATGGTCAAAACCCCGTTATCTACCGAGGTCTTCACCAACGGCACCAGGTTATCAGCCCCGGTGATGGTGAGGGCAACAGTCTCACCTTGGGTGACGTTCATCTTACCGAAAGTGGACAGGTTGATATTAGAAAAATCAGCTACCGCGCGGGTCTCGGTGATGATCGTATCGGAGGGGGTGATCAGGTTGACTCCCTTGAAGTTGATAATCCCACAGCCGAGGATCAGAAGAGAGACAAGCAGCATGATCATGATACGCATAGGTGTTTTCATAGGGATTCCTTTCTGCAATTCAAAATATGACAAATTTGTTGAGCTTACCCATATAGGATAAACTAAACTGGATTGGATTACATCATCCCCAAGTAGGGTTTTTACCTGTCCGGGTGGATAGGTTTATCAGTGGACAAACGTATTCCACAGTAACTCCCAGTGAGCCATTTCGGAAGTGTATTGCACCTGGATGAATTCGAGGTAAAATCAAAAAGTTATGCTACCCGATGAGCCAGGCTCAACCCCTCCTCAATTTTCACAAGCTGACTTCGAACTGACGGATGCGCGCCTGCGCACCATCTACGAAAACACCCCCATCGGCATCGTCCTGGCGGGATTGGATGGGCGCATCCTGGCGGTAAACCCAGCCATCCAGCAGATCACCGGCTACAGCGAAGCTGAAATTCTTACCAAGACCGGTCTTGAATTAACCCTTCCCGAGGATCTAGAAAAGGCAGCCGGGCTTGTGCGCGAGCTGGTAGAGGGGAAACGTGAATCCTTCCAGACCGAGATACGCTTCCTGCGCAAAGATGGCGAGGTAATATGGGTAAGGCAGACTGTCTCCATTGTCCGCGACCCAAACTGCTACCCAGCTTGCATCACGGTGATCGTCGAGAATATCGATGAGCAGAAGCGCGTAGCGGCCGAGCTGGACGAATCTCAGCATCGCTTCCGCACCATGTTCGAGACCGCCGCGGTTGGGATTGGCATGATGAGCCTCGATCGCAAGCTCCTGGATGCCAACCCGGCTTTTTGCCGGATGTTTGGCATGTCTTACGCTGAACTTATCGGTCAAACCCCGCTTATCGTCACCGACCCCCGAGATTACTCCATCTCCACCCAGCAGTTCAAGGATCTCATGGCTGGCGAGCAGGATACCTTCTGGGGTGAGCGGCGTTATGTGCGAAAAAACGGAGAGGTGTTCTGGGCGAATTTCACCATGTCGGTGGTCAGCGATGAGCAGGGAAAACCGCTGTATCTGATTGGCATGCTGGTAGATATCACCGAACAGAAGTATGCCCAGGAAAGTCTAAAAGAATTGCAGGCGCGCTTCCAGGCTATGTTCGACAATGCCTCCGTCGGCATGGCGATGATGACTCTGAACCGGCGGGTGATTATGCTGAACCAGACCGCCCAGGTTATGGTCGGATATACCTTCGATGAGCTGACCGGTGTCGATCCAGCAGACCTTTCTGTCCCTGAAGATCGCCAGGTCGGCGCTGAACAGTTTGGCGATCTCGTCTCTGGCAAGCGCGACAGCCTCCAGATTGAAAGGCGCTACGTGCGTAAAGGCGGGAGTGTCTTCTGGGCTCGCGTCACTTACTCGCTGGTACTCAGCCCGGCTGGTAAGCCTCTCTACCTGGTGGGGCTGATCGAAGATATCAGCGAGCAGCGCCTGGCTGCCGACAAACTGGCTGCCCAAGAAGCAGAATACCGCCGCACGCTCGAACAGCGCGTGGAGGAACGCACCCACGAGCTGAAAGAAGCCAACCTGCGCCTGGTGGCAGAGATCGAGCAGCGCCAGCGCGCTGAAGAAGCCCTGGCCTCCAAAGCTGTGGAAGAAGCTATCACCGCCGAACGCACTCGCCTGGCGCGCGAGCTGCACGACGCCGTCACCCAGACCCTCTTTTCTGCCAGCCTGATCGCCGAAGTGCTGCCAGAGCTCTGGGAGATAGATCCCGAGGAGGCGCGCAAGAGCAACGAAGAGCTGCGCCAGCTCACGCGCGGCGCCCTGGCGGAGATGCGTACCCTGCTGCTCGAGCTGCGCCCGGCTGCCCTCACCCAGGCGCGCTTCGCAGACCTGCTCAAGCAGCTCTGCGAAGGGGTCACAGGGCGCGCCCGCCTGCCGGTCAACCTGGTCGTCGAAGGCAGCTATGAGCTGCCGCCCGATATCAAGGTGGCTTTTTACCGTGTGGCGCAGGAAAGCCTGAACAACATTGTCAAATATTCGCGCGCCACCCAGGTCGATATCTTCCTGCGCCTGGAGTGCTGCGATGTGCTCCTCGAGATCCGCGACAACGGCACCGGCTTCGACCCATCTGCCGTCAAGCCCACAAGCCTGGGCATGCGCATCATGCGTGAGCGTGCCGAGGCCATCCGCGGCCAGCTTACCATCCTCAGCCAGCCCGGGACAGGGCACCACCGTCCGCCTGCACTGGAACGAAGACGAATTGATCCCCATCTCCACGATCCCCACCCGAGGCTCACCATGACCGAAATCCGCATCCTGGTCGTCGATGACCATGCCGTAGTCCGCAGCGGTTTGAACAAGTTCCTGCTGGTCAATAAAGATATGACGCTCGTTGCCGAAGCTTCAGACGGTGCAGAAGCCCTGCAGATGACCGCCCTGCACCAACCCGATGTGATCCTGATGGATCTGATGATGCCAGGCATGGATGGGGTCGAGGCCACCCGCCTGATCCACCAAAAGCACCCGCAGGTGAAGGTGCTCGTCCTGACCAGCTTCTCAGAACAGAACCTGGTGCAGGGGGCCTTACAAGCCGGGGCGATCGGGTACCTTCAAAAGAATGTCACCGCCGCCGAGCTGGCAAGCGCCATCCGCTCCGCCTATGCCGGGCGCATGTCGCTGTCACAAGAGGCCGCCCAGGCCCTGGCACAGTCAGCCACCCAGGGGCACCTGCCGGGTAACGCCCTCACCGAGCGCGAGCTGGATGTGCTGCGCTGCATGGTAGAGGGATTGAACAACCAGGAGATCGCCGCCAGGCTCTTCATCAGCCTGGGGACAGTCAAATTCCACATCTCCAACATCTTCCAAAAGCTGGGTGTCGACAGCCGCGTGGAAGCGGTCAAGCTGGCGATCCTGCAAAAGCTGGTATAAGAAGATAATTTGAGATCAAAAGAAGCACACGGAAAAGCTTTGAAAAAACGGAAAATGCGGATTTTCTTTTAATAAATCCGGTTTTTCCTTTTTTTGTTTTTTCCGTGTACGCTTTTAAGGTTTTTCTCCGCGGCTCTGATTTAAAATTCTCTGTCCCCTATCCGAGTGGACAGGAAGAAACCATCCTTTCGTCAGATGCAGCCATCTCTCCTCTGGCATATACTAAGGTGGAGGGTAAATGATGAAAATTTTGATTGCTGACCCAGATTCAGCCTCACGCAGTGCCTTGGCGCTTTTGCTTAAGCGCCGGTTTGGCTTGACCGAGGTAGACGAGGCCGGGGACGTGGAAACGCTCATCCGCAACCTCTCGGAGGGCAATTGCGATGCGGTCCTGCTCGACTGGCGGCTCTACGGCGCGCCTGCCCCTGAGACTTGCCGCCTGCTGCGCAGGGCCTACCCCGCCCTGAAAGTTATCCTGCTGAGTGTCGACGCGGATGATGCTGAAGCAACTCAGAATGCTGGAGGTTCCTTCATCCATAAAGGCGCCTCGCCCGAAGAGGTCATCGAGGTGCTCGAGGGGCTGTTAAAAAATTAATCGGCAATTTTTGCCTTTTCCGTGTACGTTTTTGGTCTAACTCCATCCTTTTTTACGGCCGCAAGATCTCCGGCAAGGCTCTTGCCCAGGTGATCAGGCCCTGCAGGATGATCACAGATTTGTAATCTGCGAAAGATTTCCCCTGCGTGCGCTGGAAATACGCTTCCATATCTTGCTCCATCTTTGATAGATCAGCCGCGGCGATCTTGGCCAGGCTGTCGTAACCTGCCCCGCACACCGGCAGGATCGTCTTCCGCCGCACGTAGGGCAGTCGGGCGATATCCGCGCGCTGGACCAGGGAGCTGACGAATTCTTTGGGGAGGCCGGTCTGCTGCGCCAGTACCTGGCGGTCAGCCCCGGTGCGCCCCTGCTCCAGGAGGTCAAAACTGCACATGATGCGGTGCTGCTTGAGGATGGCATAATACGCCATCTCCTGAGCATCGGCATGGTCGAGCAGCTCACGCGAAGCCGTGTAGAAAGGCAGTGCCCAGCGCAGCAGGTAGTTGAGCACCTGGATGACTTCTTCAAATGCCAGGCGCTGCTGCTCGATAAACCCGGTCAAAGCTTCGCGTGTGGCCACCTTCGCCAGCAGGTCGGTCCAGCAGCAAACGCCAGCGGACTGCAGGCGCTCAAAGGTCGCCAGGATGGGCGCAGGAAACTCACCGCCGGCAATGTCGCGGTCTGAGAATAAGGCCCTGCTAAACGCCATCGCCTGGGGCATGGAATGGTCGTACGCCTGGCGGATCAGCGGGTAGGCCAGCACGGTGTTGAGCTTTACGATCAGCTCTTCATATTGCCACAGGGTAATCTTTTTGACTTCATCCCAAGGATAATCCATCATTTCTAACCTCTCCAGGTTGAGCACCACATTACAGAAGAGCTCCGGACCATCGATCGTGAATTCCAGTATAATGATACTTGATAAACAGTAAATGCCTTGGTAAATTAAGGAAAGCGAGCTTTTTTATGGCATTGGATCTGACTTATAACGAGCGTAACCGCCTCTCGACCCATCGTATCCGCACCATGGTAGCCCGCCTGAGCGATGAAGAACTGCAGCACCCGGTTGGAGAACACTGGACTGTGGCCATCGCCCTGGCGCACCTGGCATTTTGGGACCGGCGGGTGCTGTATGTCCTGGATATGACGAAACGGGACGGCAAATTATTTATCCCAGAAATCGACATTTTTGTCAACGACCTGTCCCTGCCGCTGTGGGCAGCCATCCCGCCTCGCCAAGCGGCGTGGATTGCCATTGAAACTGCGCAAGGGCTGGATCTACGTTTGGAAGACTATCCAAGGGCATACCTTGAGGAGATCTATGCCTATAACAAGCGCTGGGTCGTGCGCGCTTTCCACCGCGATGAACACCTGGACGAAGTCGATCGTGCGCTTGCCGGATAAACCCAAATAACTTAGGAATTCCACGACAACGAAGGCACCAGGAAAATCGAATAAAAAAGTCAGGGCGAGGGAAACCCGCCCTGACTTTTTTATTCCCATCCATGGGGCTTAGGTTTTGGGACTGGTTGAGTGTGACGAGAATGGTTTGCCGACTTTTTCGTTTCAATCCCCTGATAGGGGCGTGAGTATTGGGGCGCTTGTCGGCAGTACCGGCATCATGGAGTTGTTGGGACAGTTTCAATCCCCTTCAATGGGGCGTGAGTATTGGGGCCTACGCCAACAAGATGGGCGTGGTTCCGGTAAAGGAGTTTCAATCCCCTTCAATGGGGCGTGAGTATTGGGGCTCTTATTCAAAATTCTCTGTTCTGCCCTTCTAATCAATATTATACCTCTTCTCTCCTCTCGCTTGTACCAACTTTGCGAACTATCCGTAAGTGAATCATAGAATCAACCAAATCAGCATAAAAGACCCATTTCACTTAACAAAAATGCTCTCGTTTTCTCTCCGAGATCTCGCTTGTGGTCCCGCTGCCTCTCGTTACGAAGGGTATGCGCTGCGGATTCCTCTCAAAAAATCCGCCTTTTCTTTTTTTGATCGAATTGCCAAACTAACAGTTTGTCCTACATTTTATGAATACTCATCATGCCTCTCTGCGGCGATTTTTCTACGGTTTGATCGACAAATCCAACACATACACCCCGTACTGCGGGTGGGGCTGGAAGCCCGAAATGCGCGGCTGGACCAGGATATTATAGACGGTATAATCCACCGGCACATTGGCCGCGTCTTCCAGCAGGATCTTTTCCACCTGTTGGAGGTTAGAGATCATTAAGGTAAGTTCGTTTGTTATAATATCCCGATAGGTTTTTCAACCAGCATGCCCGATCAGGCACAAATCCTCCTTCAGACCAAGCTGCACCGGCCGCGCCAACCGCGTGGTCTGGTGCGACGGACGCGCCTGATGGAGCTACTTGACCACAATATTGATCACCCCCTTACCCTGGTTTGTGCTCCGGCTGGCTTCGGCAAGACTACCCTGATATCAACCTGGCTTGAACATCTGGCTGCTGACCAGTCTGAAGATGCAGCCTGCATACCTGCCGCATGGCTTTCACTGGATGAAAACGACAGCGATCTCAACCTGTTTTTGCGCTACTGCATTGCTGCAATCCGTACAATTTTCAGTGAAGCCTGTACTGAAACCCTGGCTCTGCTACAGGCCCAGCGGCTGCCTCCCCAGGCAGTCCTCAATATCACGCTCAGTAATGAGCTTGATGAGCTGCCTGGAGAATTTATTCTCGTCCTGGATGATTACCATACGATCCAAGGTGTGGAAGTGCACAATCTGCTCGGAGAATTGGCACGCCATTGGCCAAATCCGCTGCACCTGGTGCTGATCTCACGCATCAGCCCGCCTCTACCGCTTGATAAATTACGTGCCAAGAGGATGGTCAACGAGGTTCGCACCCGTGACCTGCGCTTTACGCAGGAGGAGATGGCTGCCTATCTGAGTCAGTCGCAATTTACCCTTCGGGACCAAAATGCCCTACCCCTTTTAGAGGAGCGCTTCGAGGGCTGGCCCGCCGGATTGCACCTGGCAGCTCTTTCATTACATACTGCAGACAGCCAGGAATCGGTTTTGAGGGCTTTATCCAGAGAGAATGCCAATATTACCCGATACCTGGTGGATGAGGTGCTTTCCCACCAACCTCCAGAAATCCAAGCATTCTTGTTGAAGACTTCCATTCTGGAGCGTTTTAGCGCTTCGCTGTGCGGAGCCATTCTTGGAGAGGTCGACACTGTCCGGGATGTGTCCGTCTATCTGGATTGGATCGAACGCGCTGAGCTGTTCGTCATCCCCCTGGATGAGCGCCGGGAATGGTACCGCTACCACCATTTATTCCAGGAATTGCTGCAGCAGCGGTTGTTCGCCGAGATGGCACCTGACCAGGTGGCCGATTTGCATCGCCTGGCTTCAGTCTGGTTTGCAGAGCATGGACTGGTCGATGAGGCTGTGCATCACGCCCTGGCAGCCGGCGACCTTGACCTGGCCGCGCACCAGATGTTTGCCGGACTGAAAGAGCTGCTTAATCGTGAGGACCGGCCTACTCTGGAACGCTGGCTGCGCCTGCTGCCGGAAGAGGTGATCCAGCAGCGACCAGAGCTGCTGATGGTCAAAGCCTGGTCTCTGCAGTTCCAATGGCGGCTTGACCTGCAGGTCCAGGTGCTCAAACAGATAGAAAACCTGTTGGATGCAGGCGGAGGCGCAGCGATACCGGCGGATGACCTGCAGTTCCTGCGTGGGCAAATCCTCCTGCCAAGGGCTCAGCAGGCCTATTTCAACAACCAGGCCTCACAAGCGATTGATCTTTGCCAGCAGATTTTGGCAATCTTTCCACCGTCTTGGACCTTTGTGCGTGGTGGGGCGATGATTTACCTGGGCTTGTCTATGCAAGCCAGCGGCCAGGCGCTCGAAGCCGAACGATTGCTGCTTGCTGATTATGAGGCTTACGGCGAGAAGGACGACATCTATGTTCTATTCGTCTTAGAATCATTGGGTTTCACCTATCTTCATACTGGCCAGCTGGAGCGGGCCAGGCAAATTGCACAGGTGTTGGTTCAACGGTCAGCCCGCAGTGGGTTAAGACTTATGGAATATTGGGGGGATTGGTTGCTCAGCGTGGTGTGTTATGAAAGGAATGAGCTGGAAGCTGCCGCACAGTTCTTTACGCAAGTTTTCACAAATCGCTATATCGCCCAGATATCGCCTTATCGCGATGCCGTGGCAGGCCTGGCGTTGATCCATCAGATCCATGGGGAGAGCGCAGAAGCCTGGCAGGTGCTGGAGTTGATCAGCCAGTTTGACCTGGAGCTGAGCGGGAGCGAAGCCCTCCGGACACAATCGCTGCGCGCCAGGCTGCTGCTGATGCAAGGGGACCTGGAAGGCGCTGGCCGATGGGCTGACACATTCACCGGTCCGCCGCCGGACCAGGCTCTTTTTTGGCTGGAAGAGCCGCAGGTGACCCGGGCACATATCCTGTTGGCTGGAGGCTCACAGGTGGACTTGCGGTTGGCCCTTCAAATTTTGGATACCCTGGATGAAATTGCCGACCGGACGCATAACACCCGCTACAAGATCTCTATCCTGGCACTGCGCGCCCTGGCGCTGGATGCCGTGGCACAGCGTGCCGTGGGGGAAACCGGTCAGGCGGAGCGCCGCGCTCAAGCAAGCCCTGGACCTGGCGTGGCCGGGGGGCTTCATCCGGGTTTTCGTCGACCTGGGTAAGCCCATGCAGGTGCTGCTGCGCCGCCTTGCGCGGCAAGGCCATTCCGTGGAGAGGATTCACACTATCCTGGCAGCTTTTCCAGCGGATGATAAAAACCTGGCTATCAGCGAAAACCCAGCGCAGCCGGTGCGCCCTCCGTCGCATGGTAATTCGACTTTGGTTGAACCTCTGACCCGCCGAGAGCTCGAAGTCTTGGCCTATCTGCAAGGACCGCTGAGCATCAAAGAAATCGCACAAAAACTCAATATTGCCAGCGCGACCGCCAAAGGCCACACGATCAACATTTACGCCAAGCTTGGCGTAAACCGGCGTCGGGAAGCTGTAACTCGAGCGGAAGAATTGAACATCATTTCTCCACGCTGAGTTTTCCCCTCTCTAGAACCCGCTCGTTCCACACCTTTATCACACCTTTATCACACCTTTTGGTGGTATTTTTACGCGAGAAAACCAGCTATCATCGTTATATGATGATCATGCCCTCCAGAGATACAATCCCCTTCGATAGCCCGGCTACCTACCAGATCAGTGTGGAAGGACAGATCGACCCAATCTGGTTTTATCGCCTGGAAGGGATGCTGATCTATCAGACCAGGGTAAAGGGGGTTTGTCCCCCCGTCACAACCCTGCAGGGCGAGTTGAAGACCAGGCTGCCCTGGCTGGCGTGCTCAACACGCTCTATGAGCTGCACCTGCCCATAATCTTGGTGAAACGCCTGGAAAAATGAAAGTGGAATAACTTTTCCCATGTCTAAGGTTTTGGAGATTGATCATGAATTCGACAATAAAAAAAAGATTTCGGTCAGTCTTGGGGTGTATGCTGGCGCTGTCTCTGATTCTAAGCGCCTGCGGCGGGACTAGCCACACCGGCACCCACTCAAGATGTGGGGATGATCCGGACTTAAGCAGTCCAAACCGCGATAGCAGACTTGGCCCAGAACGCGCTGCCTTCCCTATACCAAGCGCCGCCTCCTGGTCCCACTCCCGATCCGAACATCCCGGTAGCCGTTATTCCTACACCTGCTCCCGGTGACCCCGCCGCCATCGCCAACTACAACACCACCATCTACAGTGGTCCGGGCACAAATTATGTGGTCTACGCGACCCTAAACGGCGGCACGACCGCGAAGGTGGTGGGCAAGAGCCAAGATGGCTTGTGGTGGGCGGTCAGTGTCCCGGTGGCTCCCACCGGAGCGGGCTGGGTGAAGGATGGCTGGGTGACGGTGAGAAATGCAGCGAATGTACCCGTTCTGCCAACCCCACCAGTGCCCCCGACCACCGAGATGGTGCCGCCAGGCCCAACGGATCCTCAAGCTGCCGCTCTTGTCAATGTATACATACGCACCGGTCCGGCGGTCAACTACCCGGCTTACGGCATCGCCAAGGCGGCGCATCCGGGCGGGTGATCGGCAAGAGCGAAGATGGTCAATGGTGGGTGGTGCGCCTTGATCCCAAGAAGGTTGGCGCTGGCTATGGCTGGGTGATGGCCCAATTTACCTTTGCCAGAAATGTCGAAAATGTACAAACCATCCAAAACCCGGTCACGTTCCAAACAGCACTGCCTCCTCTACCTCCGGCAGGTGGGCCAGTGGCAATTGCGGTTGATTTTGTCAACGTACGCAGCGGACCTGGCACCAGCTACCCGGTGCTGGTAGTCGCGCCGCCGGGCTCCTCGAGTGAAGTGACCGGAAAGAGCGGCGATGGTGCCTGGTGGCAGGTAAAGATCTCCACCCAGTACTCGCCAGATGGCTTGGGCTGGGTGTCGGCGGATTGGGTGGTTACCCAAAATACCTCCAGTGTGCCGGTGGTTGCTGCCCCCGCTCCACCTCCCGCTTTGGAGAGAACACCCGCACCTCCCAGCGCGACGGCAAGCTGTGTGGTGGTTGCGCAGTCCCCGACGGATTACACCCAAATCAACCCTGGGTCAGGATTTGACACCACCTGGGTGCTGCAGAACACCGGCAGCGAAGCCTGGGGGACAAGTTTTGTGGATTTGCGCTACGTGAGCGCAGTAGACGGCATCCCCCTGCACCAGGGCGCGGATGCCTACGACCTGGCCGTGGAGGTGCTGCCTGGTGCCACCTACAACTTCACCGTGCCGATGATCGCCCCCTCCGATGCCGGCACCTACGGAGAGCAGTGGGAAATTGGCGCAGGCTCCACAGGGTACTGCCTGTTTTATGTGTACATCACTGTGCCGTAACCAGACTAGGTATTCAATCTCGAAGGACCCTTTAGGACCTCAAGGGTCACCGATCAAAAATAGGAGTTTTTCATGAATTCGACAAATAATAATAAGATTTCGACCATCTTAGGATGTATGCTGGCGCTGTCACTGATTCTAAGCGCCTGCGGCGGGGCAGCCACACCGGCACCCACCCAGGATGTAGCCCTGATCCAGACTCAAGCTGCTCAAACCGTGGTGGCAGACTTGACCCAGAATGCGCCACCTCCGACGCAACACAACAGCACCAGCGGCGGCGCCGACTGAGACTCCCCCACCGCCCGGCCCAACCCCCGATCCGAACATCCCGGTGGCCGTCATTCCTACCCCAGCCCCCGGTGATCCCGCCGCGATCGCCAACTACAACACCGCCATTTTCGGTGGTCCGGGCACGAATTATGTGGTCTACGCCGCCCTCAACGGCGGCAAGACCGTCAAGGTGGTTGGAAAAAGCGAAGATGGCTTATGGTGGGCGGTCAGCGTTCCAGTTGCTCCCACCGGAGCTGGCTGGGTGAACTCGGGCTGGGTGACGGTGAAAGGCGTGGAAGGTGTCCCGGTACTACCCACACCTCCAGCACCTCCCACCACAGAACTGATCCCGCCCGGTCCGACGGATCCGCAAGTTAATCGCCATCGCGAATGTATATGTACGCACCGGTCCGGCGGTCAACTACCCGGCTTTTGGCATTGCCCAAGCGGGGGCCAGTCGGTCGTGTGATCGGCAAGAGTGAGGATGGAAAGTGGTGGGTCGTGAGGCTCAACCCAGAGAAGGTTGGGGCGGGCTATGGCTGGGTGGATGGTCAATATACCACAGCCAGCAATGTGGAAAATATCCAGACCATCAAAAACCCGGTCACCTACCAAACCGCACCACCCCCTCCGCCTCCAGCAGGTGTGCCTGTGGCTACTGCGGTTGATTATGTCAACGTGCGCAGCGGACCTGGCACCAGCTACACGGTGCTGGTGGTGGCTCCGCCGGGAGCTGCCGGTGAAGTGACCGGAAAGAGCGCCGATGGTGCCTGGTGGCAGGTGAAGATCTCTACCCAATACTCGGCAGATGGCTTTGGCTGGGTGTCGGCGGATTGGGTCTATACCCAAGATACAGGCAGTGTACCGGTGGTCGCAGCGCCAGCCGCGCCTCCCGACCGTGTAGAGAGAACCACCCGACACCTCCCAGCACGACGCCGCAGAGCTGTGTGCGTGGTTTCGCAGTCACCGGCGGATTACACCCAATTCGATCCGGGAGCTGGATTCTCCACCACCTGGGTGCTGCAGAACACCGGCAGCGAGGGTTGGGCGATCAAGATGTATGGATGTACGCTATTCAGGTTCGGTGGCCAATATCCCTCTACACCAGGGAGCAGATGTCTACGACCTGACCACGGATGTGCAGCCTGGTGCCACCTATAACTTCACCGTGTCGATGATCGCACCGTCTGAACCCGGGACATACGGAGAGCTGTGGGAAATTGGCACAAGCTGCGCAGAGCACTGCCAGTTCTATGTGTACATCACTGTGCCGTAACCATGCCAGTTATTAATTCTCAAAAGACCCTTTTAGCCGACAAGACCAAAAGGGTCACCGATCAAAATGAAAGGATATACAAATGTCAGATATTGTCGCTGACCAAAAAAGAGTAAGATGCCAGGCAGAAGAGCAGAACGGCGCGATGAGCGCCAGGATGACCGCCAGCTCGGGCGACCGGGCGCGCGGGAACCAGTATCAGATGCGCCAGAAGATGGTGGCCATCGGCGATGACTTCTGGATCGAGAACAGCCAGGGTCAGAAAGTCTACAAGATTGACGGCAAAGCCCTGCGTGTGCGCCA
Organism: uncultured Chloroflexia bacterium; assembly: GCA_963751425.1. Lineage (GTDB taxonomy): Bacteria > Chloroflexota > Anaerolineae > Anaerolineales > UBA4823 > CAVVUF01. The sequence goes on from CAVVUF010000001.1 coordinate 235,734, forward strand.
GACCCTGAGCTTCGAAGATGCCCACGGTACCGAGCTGTGCAAGATCCAGGAGCGCATGCTGCGGGTCAAAGACAGCATGGAGATCGAAGGACCCAAAGGCGAGAAGCTCGCCATGGTCAAGAAAGCCCTGATCACCCCGGTGCGCGAGCGTTGGGTGGTCAAGATCAAGGGTGGACCCGACCTGGAAGTCCAAGGCAACATCCTGGACCACGAGTACACCATTGGTGAAGGGCGCGATAAGGTGGCGGAAGTCTCCAAGAAATGGTTCCGCCTGCGCGACAGTTACGGAGTATCCATCGACCAAGGTCAAGATGATGTCCTTATCCTGGCTGTGGCGGTGTGTATTGACGAGATGGCTCACGAAGGCCGTTAGGCCAACGGCGAGTGATCCTGGATGTCCGCCAGCAGATGGCTGCCATCCCCGAACGTAAATCCGATTTCAATCAATTTTGAGGAGAGAATAAAATGCCTTGTTTATTTGCACTGTTTGCAGGAATGTTCCCACGGATTGCGGACATTTTCATCTGGATCGCCCGACCGACCCAGTTCATGAATTCGTTCAACGATAAATGGTGGTGGGCGATCCTGGGGATCATCTTCCTGCCCTTCACCACGCTGATGTATGTGATCCTGACCTGGGGTGTGGGAGGCTTAATGGCTGGGATTGGTTCTGGATCATCATGGCCGTGTTCCTTGACCTTTCGCACTATGCCAATACTGCCTATAACAACCGCAGTGCCATCCCTGGTTACACCCCTGCAGCCAGCTAAAGAGAATTTCAAAAAGGCCTTGGAGCGGCAGCCAGATGACATCAAAGTGGTCATTCAGTTTAGTGACGTATAACTGAAATCCTCGAGAAGAGTGAGAAAGGAGAAAGCTTTAGAGATTAGGAAATGTGAGAAATCTGTATAGTTCAGAAAACCGGACCCGGTCAAAAACCTGCCATCCCCGCTGGTCCGGCGATGAGCAATCGAACGAAGGAACACAGCTATGACTGGAGAAGCAAATTATCAGAGCGGTCAACCGACCGCCTGCTTTCCCGGAGACCTCTCAAAAATCTCAACACCAGTAATACTAAAAAAGGAGCAAGCAATGCCTACACAAAAAGTTTCTACCACCGTACCATTGAACTGGAAGGAAGTATGGTACACCAACTGCCCCATGATATCCGCCAACAACGTCGACCAGGAGCTGGGCTGGTGCCGTGAGGAGTACAAGAAGATCGGCGTCGAGTACGCCTACTTCCGCTCCGCACCCGAGAACAACTTCTACCCGCACTATGTCCACAACCTCGACAACCTGATCCGCTTCGGCGGCCTGTATCCCCCGATCGCCGTCCACGCCGACATCCGCCGCACCGTGCTGCTGGGGGCGACCTGGGTCTACGAAGGTGGGGTGATGCAGGTGCGCGCCCGCGACAAGATCTTCCGCGTGAAGGACCTGAAAGGCAAGAAGATCGGCATCACCAAGAGCCTGAACACCATCAAGAACGACTGGTGGCGCATCCAGGAAGCACATGGGCATCGAAAATATCCTGATGCTGAATGACATGACCATGGACGATATCCAGCTCGTCGAGTTCCCCTACCCGGATGACTGGTATGACAAGCCCGAGATGCTTGTGCCGCCGATGAACAACCCGTCGGAGCTGTGGCTGCGCCGTGACCACAAGCATGACTATGCCTTCCGCCCGTTGGAGAAGGCACTGCTCGCGGGTACCGTTGATGCCATCTACAACCAGATGGGACAATTAGGACAGCTCTCGGAGGCAACGGGCGAAATCAAGGCCATCTTCGACCTGTCCAAGCTCCCGGACTGGACCGTGCAGGTTGCCAACACTCCCGCCGTCATCACCTGCACCGACGTGATGGCCAAGGAGCATCCCGAGCTGGTCATCGCCTACATGAAGGCCATGATCAAGGTCGGGCGCTGGGCGAACGAGCACAAGCACGCCGCCGCGGTCATCCTCAACCGCCAGACCTTCTACCTGGACGCCGAGCACACCTACGAGGGCATCAAGCATGTCGACATGGTGCCGAGCCTGAGCGCCCAGAACCTGGAATGCGTCAAGATCGGCAAGGATTTCATGTTCAGCCACGGCTACATCAAGAACGACTTCGATGTGAACAAGTGGGCCGCGCCGGAATTCCTGGAGCAGGCGGCGGTTGAAGTGCTCAAGGAAGAATGGCAGCGCCGGAGCTGGAGCAAGCTTCCTACGGGAGGCGGGCTCGAGGTGGAAGGCACGCGGCTCGGGTAGCCGTGAGAAAGCACAGTTGATGATGGCCACTGCCAATCACGAGTGGCTGAAGCCAGCTTGAATGTGGGCGCCAAACGGCAAATCCTGGCGTTTGGCGCCCGACTGAAAATCGTAGAGGAATAAATGGACACATCCTACAAACTAGATACGATGATCAAAGTGGATGAGAGTCTATGCATTGCCTGTGGTGCTTGCATCCGGGCTTGCCCGGGTGGTCTGATCACCAAAACGGATTTCCCCGTTCCCATCGAAAACGGATGGGACCTTTGCATTGACTGTGGCCATTGCGTCGCCATCTGTCCTACCGAGGCCATGCATCAGCGTTCAATGGGGCCTGAGGATTGCGAGGAGATCGATATTCATCTGATCCCCCAATGGGACCGGGTAAGACAGTATCTCATTTCAAGGCGGTCTATTCGCGGCTACAGAAGAAGACCCATTGAAAAAGAAAAGTTATTGCAGCTACTGGATGTTGCCCGCTATGCCCCGAACGGCGCGAACCGCCAAGTGATACGCTGGCTGGTGGTCAACGATCCCGATAAGGTTCACCGGATCGCTGAGATGACGATCGACTGGATGAAAATAGTTAAGGAAAAAGCCCCGGCTCTTTATGAGGAAGCCAACCTGGAGGTGTTTGTCTCTGCGTGGGATGGCGGCAAGGATCGCATTTCCAGGGGAGCGCCGTGTATTATCATGGCTTGTGCCCCGAAAGATGAGCGCACAGCCCCACCGGCAGCCATGATAGCCATCCACCAAATTCAACTGGCGGCACCTGCCCTCGGTCTGGGAACCACTTTTACCGGTAGTATCAACACAGCCGCACAAGGTTATCCACCCATGATTGAGATGCTTGGGATACCGGAGGGAACTATTCCCTATGGAACGTTTGTAATCGGAATTCCAGCCGAGAAGTATCAACGGATTCCTGTGCGCAAGCCCGTTGACGTGACCTGGATATGAGAGCCTTATGTCTTGCGCAAAAACGAATAGGAGAGTAAGCGAATAATATGACTGACAATATGGATACTCGGATGAAGAGACTTGGTTACCGAGCGCCGGATAACGTACCGGAACCTGATCAGCTTGTGCTCGTCGAGTACATCTCCGGCGGGCGCGTGGCGATCATCACCCTCAACCGGCCGCATGCCGATAACGCCATCACGACGGAACTGGCTGCTCAGCTGATCGAGATCCTCGAGACCGTCGCTTCTCGTCCCTCCGTGCGCTGTGCCATCCTGACCGGAGCAGGTGATAGGGCCTTCTCCGTGGGCGGCGACCTGTACCAGCGCAAGCAGATGACGAAGGAGGAGTGGCTGCGCCAACGCCTGGTCTTCGATCGCGTTCTTTACACGCTACGTCAATTACGCAGGCCGATCTTCACCGCAGTGCACGGGATGGCCTACGGCGGCGGCTGCGAGATGGCTATCAGCACGGACTTTATCATCGCCTCTGAGGACGCCCTCTTCGGCCAGCCCGAAGCGATGGTTGGCTTGAGCGCCGGCGGCGGCTCGCCGGTCTTCCTTCCCCGTGTGCTCCCTCCGGGAAAGGCCATGCAAATGCTGATGACCGGAGAACCAATCACCGCCCAGGAGGCGTACCGGCTTGGCATGGTCAATGAAGTCCACCCCAGGGTCGAACTCATGGAGGCGGCGCTCAACATCGCGGAAAAGATCGCAAACAACTCACCTACTGCGGTACAGTCGGTCAAGCGTGCCGTTCAAAATGGACAGGGCGAGCCTGTAGAGCAGGCGATCGCTATCATGATGGATGAGCACTGGCGCTCGGTAGTCCATACCGATCGTGTCCAGGGAATCCTGGCCTTCACTGAAGGCCGGGAGCCTGAGTATCCGGATCCTGACTTTTGATGAGCAACCCCAAGACCAAACCGCTACAGATACGTGTTCATCCAACTGTAACAAATGATAAAAGGAGATGAGTTTATGGCTGCAAATGAAGGAACAATCATTCATCAGGGGATACAAGTCCCCCAAGCAAAGCAAACCAGCCTTGGGCTTTACGTGACAGCCCAGGAAGCTTATGAGATGTGGAAAGCCGACCCTGAGCGGGTCAAGGTGCTCGACGTACGCATGGTTGAAGAGTACGTGTTCATCGGCCACGCGGCAATGCCGCCCAATCAAATCAAGAGATGATTCAGAATTTAAGGAGATGAGCTAATGACTAGTAATGAGAAATCTACTCCCCAGTCAAGCAACCAAAAGCCTGAGAAGTGGCGAACCAACCTGGGGCTGTATGTGACCTCTGCCCAGGCTTACGAGATGTGGAAAGCTGACTCCGAGCGGATCAAGATCCTCGACGTCCGTACACCTGAAGAGTACTGGATGGTTGGTCATGCGGAGATGGCGAGAAATTTCCCCTTGGCCTTCATTACATACAAGTGGGACTTTAAAAGGGACGAGTACATTGCCGAACCCAACCAGGAGTTCTTATCCAGCATCAAGAAGGTGTACAGCCCTACCGATACGATCCTGGTTACCTGCCGGTCAGGTGAGAGAAGCGCCCTGGCGGTCAACATACTTGCCAACGGCGGGTTTGTAAACGTTTACAACGTCATCGATGGCTTTGAAGGCGATAAAGTCAACGATCCCGAGAATGTCTATCACGGCAAGCGGATGAAAAACGGCTGGAGGAACTCCGGGTTGCCCTGGACCTACAATATGAATCAGGATCTGATCTGGCTTTCTAAAGATTAATAAGGTGCCATCGGATGGTGCATGCGAACATGCATCATTCGGGCGTTTTCCATCACGTTCATTTTCGGAAAGAAGGAAGACATGACCCTCAATGATTTTCTTTCAGCCATTGCAGGGATAGCAGGCCTGCTGTTTGTGGTGACCAGCATGTTGGCAATGAGCCTCAGCCTGAGTGTTCAGCAGATGACCCAACCCCTAAAGAACGCGCGCCTGGTTATCCTGGCGCTGCTGGCGAACTTTGTGCTGGTGCCGCTGCTTGCTTATCTCATCATCAAGATCATCCCCCTCGAGCAATCCCTGCAGATCGGGGTGATCTTGCTGGGGACAGCCGCCGGAGCACCCTTCATCCCCAAGCTGGTCCAAGGCGCCAAGGGGAATGTGGCTTACGCAGTTGGTTTGATGTTCCTGATCATGGTTGTCACCATTTTCTACCTGCCAATTCATCCTACCGCTGCTTTTACCCGGTGTTGAAATCAACCCGTGGGATATCGCCAAGTCGCTGATCGTGACCATGCTGGTCCCGCTGGTGATTGGCATGCTGATCAAGTCGCATTCACCCGATGTGGCTGAGCATTGGGCACCGGTAATGCAGAAGATCTCCAGCCTGTCGATCCTCATCCTGCTGGTGGTAGGGCTGGGGTTGAACATCTCCAATATTCTCGGCTTTATTGGCACACGAGGGATCGGGGCGATGGTGCTGTTGATCGTAGGAGCCCTGGCGATCGGCCTGCTGTTCGGCGGGCGTGACCCAGGTGTGCGCAGCGCCATGGGACTCAGCACGGCCAACCGCAATGGCGCGGCAGCCCTGCTGGTGGCTACCCAGAACTTCTCCGGAACGGACACCCTCCCGTTTGTGCTGGTAGGGACTGTCCTTATGCTGCTGATCCTTTTACCGGTCGCAAAACGCATGGGCAAAGGCGAGGAGGCAGCAGCTGCACCGGCTAAGTAGTTAAAACTTTGTATGGATTAACTCAACGCCTTAGTTGGAAACCATTCTTTCACGGCTCAGGCTTGATCGACAAATCCAACACATACACCCCGTACTGCGGGTGGGGCTGGAAGCCCGCCAGGCGCGGCTGCACCAGCACATTATAAACCGTATAATCCACCGGCACATTGGCCGCGTCTTCCAGCAGGATCTTCTCTACCTGGCTGTACAGCTCCAGGCGCTGGGTAGGGTCGCCGGCCGCGTTGGCCTGGTCGAGCAGCGCATCCACTTCCGGGTTGTTGTAGCCGGCGTAGTTGAATTCTGAAGTGCTGCGGTACAAGATATCCAGGAAATTCTGCGGATCAGGGTAATCGGCGCACCAGGACCCCAGGGTGATGTGTCCATCTTCCTTGACGGCGGCCTCGGAGAACTTGAGCGGGTCCAGGTACTCGACTTTGACCGTCACGCCCAGCTCCTTCTTCCAGGTCTCCACGAACAGGTTCACATCGGCGCGGTCGCTGTCGCCGTAGCCGGCCGCGTGCAAGATCACTTCGGGCAGCTTCCCGGCATAGGACGAGGCAGCCAGGGAATCCCGGGCAGCTTGCGGGTCAAAGAGATAGGCGCTGAGGTCCTGCGAGAAGCCGGGCATGGAGGGCGGCAGGAGGGTGAAGGCGGTAATATCGGTGCTGGCGGTCAGCCGCTCGACAAAGGTATCCCGGTCCACCGTTTGGGCAAAGGCTTTGCGCACCTGCAGGTCATCGAAGGGCGGCAGGCTGTTGCTGAAGGTCAGGTAGTAGGTGCACAGGCTGGGGAAGGAAGACCACTGCTCGTGCAGGGGGTCGTCCGCATTTTGGAGGCGCTGCACATCTTCATTGGCGATATACACGAAGTCCAACCCGCCCGCCTCGTACACGCTGATCGCCGACCCGCCGGTGTAAAAGCGCTCGGCGATATAGGGGATGGCGGCAGGCTGGTGGTAGCTCGGGTTCTTTTCAAGGAGCATGGCTTCGCCTTCGCGGTATTCCTTCAGGAGATAGGGTCCCGAAGCGTCCGGCTTCCAGGCCCAATCTTCCACAGCCCCCTTCGCAGCATCCAGGTTGACCACAAAAGAGGTCGGGTAAGTGAGCTTGCCCAAGAAATAGGGCTTGGGTCCATCCAGGGTCACTTCCAGCGTAAGCGCATCGATCACCTTCACGCCGCTCAGCTCCTTAGCTTTGCCGTCCAGCATGTCTTTGACGCCCAGGATGTCGCCCAGGTAAGTCAGGGCGGTGGAGGACCCAGTGGCGGGGTCGGCTGCCCGCTCCCAGCTCTTCTTTACCTCCTCGGCGGTGAGGGCTTTCCCGCTGTTGAACTGCAAGCCCGGGCGCAGGGTGAAGGTATACACCAATCCATCCGGGCTGACCGTCCAGCGCTCCGCCAGGTCGGGGGCGATCTGCATCTCCCCGTCCAGGCGCACCAGCCCGGCGTAGATCCAGCCCACTGCATCGTTGGCTGACCCGGTAGTGGTGGCGGGGTCCAGGTCTTCAGGCTCGGGCTCATCCCCCAAGATGCGCAGGGTATCCTCATCGGCGGTGCCGAACAGGGTAGGCACGAAGAGCTCAACGCTCTGGTAAAGGCGGTCAATGGCAGCCTGCTGGCTTTGGACGATTTCCTCCCGCCCAGCCGCCATGATGAGATAGTAGCGCCCGGCGAAGTGCTTATAAGCCACCTGCCAGGTCAGGTCGACCCCATCGCTCGTCGGCACGGTGTAATTGACCGCCGGGGCGGTGACGCCATCTGCCAGCTCCACTTCGTAGGGGTCTGAGGCAGTATAGTCTCCATCGAAAGCGCTGTCGCCAAAACCGGTGATGAACGCTTCCATGGAGGTCTCGGTATCTTCGAGGCCGGTATTGACCAGGAAGAACAGCCCATTTTCCTCATCCACCAGGGTGAGCGCGCCTGCCTCCTCCGACTTCTTCCATTCGGGCGGGTAGACGAGGGCATATCCCTCGTCAGCCTGGAGCAGGTAGCCGACCGGCGTGAAAGTGGGCGTGACGGTGGGGGTGTGCGTGGGCGTCAAGGTCGGCGTTCCGGTTGGCAGGCGTGTAGGCGTGAGCGTGTTCGCCGGTGAGGGGCTGGGTGTGGAGGTCTGCGTGGGCGGGAGCAGGGTGGGCGTGGGGGTCACCGGAGAGGTGAAGCGGCAGGACAGGAGGAATAATAACGCTAAAAATAATAGGGGAAAACCTTGACGCCAAGGCGCAAGGGAACAAGGTCGCCAGGTTTTTTTGAGATGAAAAATTTATCGATTGGCATATTTTCCACCTATTTTATACAAAAAGAGCGCACCCTTTGCTTTTTCAGTTTCTTCAAAGCTTTTCCGCGTACTTTTTTTCGCATCCAACGAATAGGCAGGCTCTCGCCAAGACGTCAAGCCCGCCAAAATTTTCGTGATAGGTTTTTTCTCAACATTCACAGGTAATTTCTCCGCGCTCTGCGCTTCTCCGCGTTGAGAGGTTTTACTCATTAATTCACATTGCGTTTCTCGGCGCTCTTCATTTCTCTTCGGTAAAAGGTCGCCATAAACACAAACGCCGCCGGCAGCCCAACCTCCACTCCCAGGCAGCTCAGCGGCGACCCACCTGCCCTTTCCTGCGCGGGGGCGGTTGTGGCTGCAAGCGGGACGCTCGTCTCGGTTGAGGGAGCCAGGGTCGGGCTGGCTTTTGTCGCTGCAGGCAGAGCGGCTGACTCTGTGACAGGCAGCGGCGTGGGTGTGTCGAAGGCCGGCGTCCACAGCGCAATGGTCGGGATGGCGGTGCGAGTCGGCGCAGCCGTCGCATCCCTCACTTTTACAGGCTCAGGGGCTTCGCCGACGCCATTGGCGGCCCGCCAGGCCTGGTCGATGCCCTGCGTATCCAGCCCATAGACCTGCACCAGCGCCTGGTCGGTGAGCTTTCCCGCCTGGATCGCCTCCAGCACCTGCCCCATCGCCTCGGAGTCGTAGGTCTTCAACCAGGTAATCGACGATCGCATAGCTGAAAGCGTAAGCCTGGTCGGCCTTATCGGGGCTGTCGGGGAAGCCGCCCGCCAGAGAGATCAGAGAAGGCAGGCTGCCGTTCTGCAGGTCAGCCAGGACACGCTCTTCAGTCTCCACCGGAAGATCACCTTCAGCGATCTGAGCCAGACCCTCGCTCAGCCAGGTGCTCAGGGAGGCACCCACGCAGTTGAAGGTGGCCTGGGTGGTGATCACGTGCGCCAGCTCGTGCGGGATGACATCTTTCATCCAATCCGGCTGCCCGGGCTCGATGGCGGTCATGATAATGTCATACTCGGTGAAGGTCTGCCCGCCCACCCATTCCGGCTCGTAGAGCAGGGCGCCGCGCAGGTCGTCGAAGGTCGGGTAGACATCGATGCGCACCTCTCCATCAAAATTGACGCCCGTCTGGGTCTTGATGCGCTTCAGGCTGTCGAGCGAGGTCTGCAGGAGCGCTTGGCCAAAGGCCTGGCTGCCCTCCGCCCACTGCACCGTGACGCCCTCCTGGGTGAGTGTCTTCCAGTCATAGCGCTCATCTTCCAGCATCAAGGTCTGCGGCTCCGTGGTGAGCGTTTCGCCAGAGCTGGTGGTCGCCTCCCACTGCCAGGTGATCTCGGCGCCGGGGGGCAGCCCGCCGCTGTCGAGGAAATCCCAGGTCCACTCTGCCGACACCTGCTTGCCGGGGGTGAAATCTTTCACCTGCTGGCGGGCGTAGCCCTGCGAGCAGGAACGCGCGCTGGACTTGCGCAGCAGGTAGAGCTCGCTGATCTCCGAGGCGCTGCTGGCAGCCAGCTTGAAGGTGAGCTGGCGCGGAAAATCAGGCTGGGCCGAGTTTTCGGTAATGGTGATGCCGGAATGGAGCCGGGCAGCCAGCAAGAGCAGGCTGATGGCTCCGAGGAGGAGGATCCCCCTGCGCAGGTGTGTGTTTTTCATGGATGCTCCCAGGTGTGGAGGAAGGTGTGAGGTCCACTTGCCTGAGGTGATTATAGCAGGGATGAGGTAAAGTAAACGGAGTTGAGGGTATGATCATGAGGATGAAAACAGCTTCAAACCAGCGCCTTCCCTATGTTTGGGACTATGATATCGATGAGGAGCAGTTCCTCGAAATTCTCAATGGACAGCGCACCATTGGACGACTGGACCGGGATTGGGCAGCCCAAAGGTTGTTGGAATATGCACCCTACGAAGAAATTGTCCGTTTGATTGGCTTTCCATCTCTAATCGAGAATTGGTCACATTTGAGACCGCATGTTCGTTCGAAGAGCCGGCAGCGTGGCTTCGATTTTCTCGTTGATTACCTGCCTAAAAAACATCCTGACCTTTGTCGTGAATAAACCGTCGTTTTATTTTGACATTCTCTACCCTTTTCAAAACCGGGTTTTACAGATTATCCGGCATGTTGATACGGGTTTTTACATAACCGGGTGAACAGCCGCTTCACGGGGTTATTTGAACCACCTCGGATCTGATTTTCTTTTTTCCGAGTGCTTCTTATTCCTGCCAGTTTCCTATTCAAAAAATCCGCCTTTCTCTTTTCCGCTTTTTCCGTGTACTTTTTTTAATACCAGGTGTTTGATATATAATAAATTCATAGAGTAAGGAAATCTATGTCTCCTCCCGCTTCCCTCCCCACGATCTTCATTATCTCAGGCAGCATCGGCGCCAGCGCCGAACAAGTGGTGCACACCCTGTTAGCCCAATTCCCAAGCGATGCCGTCCGGGTAACCACGGTCGGCAACGTGCGCCAGCCGGAACAGATCGCCGAGGTCTTGCTGCAAGCTCAGAAGCTCGCCGCCCTGGTTGTCTTCACCCTGGTGGATCCGCAGCTGCACGATTATCTTGTGCGCGAAGCGCAGCGCTTACAGGTCCAAACCATCGACCTGATGGGCCCGCTGATGGAGTGGGTTACATTGCAGACAGGCCTCCTGCCCAGGTGCGAGCCTGGGTTGTACCGCCAGCTCCACCGGGAATATTTTGACCGCGTCTCCGCCATCGATTTCAGCATGGCCCATGACGATGGAAAAAACCCCGAAGGCTGGCCGCAAGCCGAAGCTATGCTGGTGGGGGTGTCGCGCGTCGGGAAGACCCCTATCAGCCTGTACCTGGCGGTTTTAGGTTGGAAAGCGGCCAATTACCCGCTCGTCCCCCAGATCCCCGTGCCAGAAGACCTCTTTTCGCTCGATCCTCAGCGCGTGTTCGGCCTCACGGTAGAGCCTGGGCGGCTCCTGCAGTACCGCCTGCGCCGGCAGAGGCAGTTGGGCGCACCCGGGCCCTCCGCCTATGTCGATCCTCAGGCTGTCTATGAAGAAGTAGAAGAAGCCCAGAAGTTATTCCGGCGCGGCGGGTTCAGGATCATCGATATGACCGATAAAACCATCGAGCTGGGCGCGGATGAGATCATCCGGCATCTCTCATAAATTCCGCTCGTTTTGTTCTACTGCTTAACTGCTTCCGCCGCCTGGAGCATGTCGTATGTCCCCTGCCCGTCCGCAGGGAGATAGTCTACCAGCGTCAAGAAGCGCATTTCATCCCAGTTGGCTACGCTCAGATCAGGCGTTTGCAGCGTGAATGTCGCCGTCTGGTCGGGCTCGAGGAGCTGGATCGGTTTTGAGATTGTCGTGAGCACGTTGGTGGTAACGGCTCCCGCGGGTTTTGTCCAGTAGACGAAGGCGTGGACGGCAGCCCTGTTCGTAGCATAGACCAGGGTCTCTCCACTCAGGTTATGCACTTCGATGGTGAACAGAATGCTTTGACCCACCTGCGCGTAGGTGGCATGCACCGTCGCCTTGGGGCCTGGCCTCAAGGCAGCCCTGATCCTATCTTTATAATAGGTCTCGAAGTCAGCCTCGCCGGCAAATGCCTGGCTGCCGCTGTCAACCATCACCATCGGCACCAAGGCATTGCCCACCCCCGGGTTCCGGACCTGGTAGCTATCCCAAAATATATTGTAGCGCGTGGCAGGCATGGCAGCCGCATCATAAACCAAGAATGCCACCCTTTCGTTTCCGAAAGCCTGTCCGAGTTTATCGAGCGCCGCACCGGCCTCCTGGCAGTGTGATCAGCCCGGGTTTAAAAACGTCTCAAAGACCACCAGGCGCTGCGGCGGTGCGGCACAGGCTGTCGCCAGCATGACCCCCAAAAGCATAACCAGCCATCGAAAGACTTTCAAAGCTTACCCTTTACGCATCATCAACAATTCAAGATCTTCATCCAGCGCTTGCAAATCCTCCTCATGCTCGACCTCCATCTGGAGGATGCCAAGGATGATGTTATAAGTCACCGGGTCTGGATCTCTGACGAGCTGCAGCAGCTTTTGGTAGTCATCAATGGCGCACTGCTCCCCGGCGATGTTCTGAGCCAGGATTGCCTTTACAAATGGGTCAGTGGGGGGGGCATACCCACAGTGAGTTTGCTCTAACCACGCTTCAGGGCTGAGCAGCGGCGTGCCGCCCAATTGGATGATACGCATTGCCAGCAGATCGGCATGCCCCAGCTCCTCGGTAGCATGGATGAGCAGCTCAGCGGCTACCGCGTCTTTCATGGGACCTTTCACGATCTTCGCTCCGATCCAATACTGGTAATAGGCCAGCCATTCATCCGCAAAAGCCTTGTTGAGAAATCCCAACAGCTCATCCACATCCATTCCAACAATTTGACGACCTTTCGTACCCATGCTAAGCTCCTTTCAGATTCTTTGAAACTGGTGTTAAATCAAGTTTTCCCTTCCATCCCCCGAGAGTCACCTTCTCTAACTTTCTATATAAAATTTTACCACTCTCAGGGAGTGAGAAGTTTCTGAATGCTCGCTTCCAGCTCCTCCGGCTGCACTTTTGGCTCGAAGCGCTCCAGGACTTTTCCATTCCGGTCGACCAGGAATTTTGTGAAATTCCACTGGATGTCACCACCCTTGGGCCCGGGCTTCTCTCCGGTGAGATAAGTGTATAACGGGTCTGCCCCCGGGCCGTTCACCTCGACCTTGGCAAATACGGGAAAGGTCACGCCGTAGTTGAGCTGGCAGAACTGCTGGATCTCCTCATTCGTACCCGGCTCCTGATGACCAAACTGGTCGCATGGGAAAGCCAGGATTTCGAAGCCTTGACCCTTTAGCGTGGTATAGAGGGCCTGTAAACCGGCATACTGCGGGGTGTGCCCGCACTTGCTCGCCGTATTGACGATCAGGAGCACCTTACCCTGGTAGTCAGACAGGGCTTTTTCTTTGCCACGGGCATCTTTGACTTTGAACGCATAGATTGACATGAATTCTCCTCCTTGGTTGAGATCAGGCTTACGCTCGAACAATCTTTTAACATTGCGGAGCGAGGTGCATATTCACCCCAAGTATCGCATAAGAATTGCATTAATACAACCCTCTCCAGAGGGCACCCTCTCCTGGAGGCGAATGCAGGCAATCGCGAAAATGAGTATAATCAGCCGTAAGGACTCTGTATAGGAGGGTCTTACATGCCAGAAAAATACCATGATTTTTCTCCCATTTTTGTGATCCCCGCCATCGAAGAGAGCCTGCGCGAATATTGGAGCAACTACGGGCGCGCTCCGGGCTCCGAGCTTGAAGACAGCCAGGGGTTATTGCGGGTTTATACAGGCATCCCTTTCTCTTTCTTGAACGGTGTGAGCAGCTACCAGCTATCCACCGAGCAGACAGATGAAGCCATAGCTGAAACGACACACTTTTTTCAAACACGACAGGCCACCTGGGAATGGATGGTCGGACCGCAGCCATCTCCTCAGTCCCTACCCAAATCCCTCGTGAAGCATGGTTTCGAGGTAGGCGGAGATAGCCCAGGCATGGCCATACGTTTGGATGCCATCGACCTGGAGCTTCCCATGCCAGATCATCTTGAGATCATCCCCGTGGAAGATGCAGTAAACTTGAGAACCTGGGCGGTCACCGTCTTAGACGGCTTTGAGCTGCCGGACCTGTACCCAGGCTTTGTGAATTTAGAATGCTCCCTGGGCTGCCAGCCCTATTACCGCCGCTACCTCGCAATCCTGCGCGGTCAGCCGGTGGCTGCCTCTTCACTTTACCTGGGGAAACATGTGGCTGGAATCTACTGCGTTGCTACTGTGCCCTCCGCCCGCAAGTTGGGGATCGGCGCGGCGGTCACGCTGCGCGCCTTGCAGGAGGCACGCTCAGAAGGATATCATATCGCTGTGCTGCAAGCCTCGCAGATGGGGCGCGGCGTGTATTTGAAGTTGGGTTTTCAAGAGTTCTCGACCCTCTACGGGTACAGCCTGGAAACATAAAAATTCTGCCAAAACTCATTTTTTTATATCCAGTGCCACACAGACATCGCAATAATACAATTCAAGAGCCGGATCAATATCAATCCGGCTCTTTCCATCATCGTCAGGAATAGAAATCCTGAATTTACAGTTAAATTACGGCGTTAATTGGCTGATACGCGTAGACCAATTGCCAAGTGCGCCGCGCATTCCAGGTGCACCAGTAACAGCCGCGCAAGTACCGAGTTTGCTATCTCCGCTTCCACCTGTGAAGAATGGACCTCCCCAGGGTGTATACGGACAGGGAGAGGCAATGTATTCACTGGCGATCCAGATTGAGCTGCCATCTACCGCTGCCGCACCGTAATCACCCCAACGAGTCCGCGGTGGATCTCCAACCTGTGATTTATAGCCTGTAAAGCCATCGTCTTGCGCAGCTCCTAACCCACCATTGACGATATTCCATGGACCAACCCCAACCATGGCGTCGATGGGTGCATATGCAGCGCTTGGATTGAGATTATCACCGCTGGCTGTGAATGCCATTACGCCACGACCGCTCGTTGTGACACCGATTGCCGGGTATGAGAAGTCATAACCTGCCGCCCCAAGATACCCCTGCATGACAAGTTTACTCGAATTAGGGTTAATAATATACCAGGCAATTCCAGCGCGCTGCACACCACCATCGGGGTTAATTGCGGTATCGAGCGCACCCCACAGTTTGCCATTCGCGTACATCACCTGCTGCATTCGAGTGTCATTGGCGTCTGGTCGCGAGATGACCTCATTGTGGGCAGGCTCGCCTCCGAAGAGAAGCCGCCAACAGCCCTGCTGGCCGTTAAACAGCTGCGTGGTTGTATCATTGATACAAAAACCCTGAGGTGTGTTTACGGTAGCCAGGTTCCCCGAACCAGGTTGGGTTTGTTTGGGTGGGATCGCGTACTTGTTCACCGTTAACAAATTATTGCTCAGGTTCAAGGTAGGCGTGGTGCTGTTCAACGAAGAAGTGTTCGTAAGTGTCCAGACCACGAGTTTATCCGAACTCATAATTACCTCCAAAACCAGCTACTGGATGAGTGGCCTCGTCGGCAGCAGTCGAGCTCATAAAATATTCCGTTCCTCCGTTGCTCGCATTAAACTGGGTGCCCGGTGATTGGGCAGGCCAGACGGTGAAGCCGGGCTGCGTTGCGCCTGCATCACTCGGCAGGGCGACTGCACCGAATGTATCCAGGTGCACCATCGTCACATTGGAAACACCTGCAGCAAGCTGCGCCTTGGAGAAAGCATAGATTTGCGCGCCATTAAAGCCATACCCATTCCACGGGTAAGCATTCGTCGTCACATAAAATCCGTTCGCATCTGCACCGATATGCGGATAGTCGCCAAGGCAGGGGCAGGCGTTGCTCGGATCGGGGTTAGAAGCCCCATCGTCCGTCACGTCCACTCGATAGATGTTCCAAAGACCGGTTGGATCAGCTGTCTGGCTGACCGCGATATCGATGTGGTTCTGCAGTGTGAACGCTCCATTGGGGAATGTCTCGAGGGTCAAGACGACTACAAAGAAGCGCTGCGAGGCTGTATCATAAAGGCAGCTCGGATCGGTCACAAATTGGGCGCGCACCCCGGTGGTGCGGTTTATGGCTGGTGCATAACCAAAGAACGAGTTCAAATCCACTGCCCCATTGACGCTGGTTGGCACGCCATTGACAATATTATTATCCGGCAGGAGGGATTGCCCAGATGTGTTGTAGACATTGATGACATCGTTGACTGCCTCAACAACGTAACCATTGCCAACACACACCCCCTGGTCTGGGGGCTCAACAGAAAATTGGTTGCCGCCGCGGGCGTACCGCTGCTGGAAGAAGTTCAAACCCTCGAAACCCATATTGAATGACGGGTTTGATTTTGCTTTCTTGCCGCTGTTCACAGAGACGCCATTCCCGCTGCCAGTTGAGAGGCTGCGGTCAACAATCGTGCCAGGATAGGCTCCCGGTCCATCCGCCTCGTCAATCTGGCCGGGAAACTCTGCCTGGGTCACATCATTCGTACCAGATGGAATATAGTCACCCGTCTGTGGGGATGTTGTACCGGCGACGGGAATCTGGCGGGTAGTGCCAACCAAACTCTGAGCAGAAGCAGCAGAGGGTGCTATACCTAGCCCGATCGTCAGCAGTGCGAATACCATTACGATTGAAAAAACGTTACGAACTTTCATTCAGAAACTCCTTTGTTATTGTTAGATTAGATTTGAGTGTTTAGGAATTAAGGCATTTCTTCGATTGTCGTGAGCCTTGATCGTAAACAAGCAATGGAGTTGGCTGGGCTGAGAAAGGCCGGTAACATCTCCTTCGTGATCGGCTATCTGGTATCCCCCATATTGAAAAGTACCTGGATTTATGCGGAAATAAAGAGGTATAAAAACGCTCCCCTGATTGGTTCTAGCAATCGGAGAGCTGCTTAAAGGGTGCACAAAGACAATTTCAAAAAGGTGTATTTGCACAAGACCTAATTTGGCTAACGGGTGAACCTGAAATCAAAAGGTTCGTTAGGACATAATTACTCATATTATATGCATCATCTGGATAAATAGGATTAGAATGGTATGAATATTTCAATAAATTATTTTTATCTGCATGACCAATCACGTGTATATTTAAAAAAATAGCGAGTGGAAGTCTCCACTCGCCTGTGTTGTAGATGTGAAAATGTTAGAAAAGTGTTGAGGCGAACCAGGCTCCCGTGGGACTGGTTACAAACAGGATCGGCGCAATGGCAGCCGGATCATTTGGATCAATCACCAATCCCTTGACCATGGTGTTGAACTCCAGCATCACTTTGGAAAATCTGGTAACATTAAACATTGTCGGGGGGGTTTCATTTTAAGGTTCCCATAAAATTAACATTCTTACAACACACCCGGAGGTTGAAAATGAGCGAAGTCACGGTCATTGGTTTGGGAAATATGGGGGCGGCGTTAGCACACGCTTACCTTGAGAATAAACATTCAGTCACAGTCTGGAACCGCAGTCCAGAGAAAGCGGCCCCGTTGGTAGAAATGGGCGCCGCGCTGGCCCCAGGTGCGGCTTACGCCGCGGCTGCCAGTCCCGTCGTGATCTTGTGCGTGACCAATTACAACGCTGCTCAGCAAATCCTCTCTGCAAACGAGGCCAGCTTTGCTGGAAAGCTGCTGATCCAGCTCAGTACGGGGTCGCCGCAGGAAGCCCGGTCTGCCGAGGCCTGGGCGCAGCAGTACCAGGTGGAATACCTCGAAGGCAAGATCACAGGCAGCCCCAGCTCGATCGGCACACCCAGCGCCTATATCTTGCTCTCTGGTCCAGAGGCCGTATTCCGCAAAGCGGAGCCGCTCCTCAGGGTGCTCTCCAGCAAGCTGGACTACAAGGGTGCGGGGATCGGCCTGGCATCGGCCTGGGATATGGTTTTGATCATGCACTATTACGGAATGTTTTTAGTCTCTTTCACAGCGTGCAAATTTGCCAGGCCGAGGGCATTCCATTAGAGCAGTTCAGCAGTTTCCTGGGCGAGCAAGGTAAAGGATACGAACAATGGCTGTGTGAAAATATCCGCACAGGCAGCTATCAAGAAACGTCTGCGCCTCTGGAGCTTTGGGCGGGAGGCATCCAGCACATCGCCCAGCACGCCCAAGAAAGTGGGATCAATGCCGCGTTCCCGGTTTTTACTTCAGCACTCTTCCAGAAAGCGATGCAAGCGGGCTACGGCAGAGAAGAGGTCTCCGCTTTATTCAAAATACTTTTAGGGAAAGAATTAGCATAAGAAATTGGGTGCTGCCAGAGAAATTTTTCTCTACCTTTTTAGCTTATTCTTAAAATCCGCCGTTTCCCTTTTTCCGTCTTTTCCGTGTACTTATTTTATTTCCGTGCCCTACCTCGGTCCCGCGGCCGCCACCTCTGGCGTCACATTCGCTTCGAACTGCTTGAAATTATCCTTGAACTTCTGCGCCAGGGCTTGCGCCTGCTGGTGATAAGCCTGCGCATCGGGCCAGGTTTTACTTGGGTCCAGGATCTCCACCGGCACGCCTGGGCACTGTTCAGGTACCTGGAAGCCGAAGTAGGGGTCTGTGCGCATGGGAACACCATCCAGGTCGCCGCGCAAGGCCGCATGCACCAGGGCCCGCGTGTGGGGCAGGTCAAAGCGCTTGCCCACGCCGTAAGGTCCCCCCGTCCAGCCGGTGTTCACCAGCCAGACCTGAGCCTGGTGGAGCCGGAGCTTTTCGCCCAACAGCCTGGCGTAAACGCCCGGTGCCAGCGGCAGGAAGGGTGCCCCAAAGCAGGAAGAGAAGGTGGCCTGCGGCTCTGACCCCAGGCCTCGCTCGGTGCCTGCCAGCTTGGCGGTGTAGCCGGAGATGAAGTGATACATAGCCTGGTCAGCGGTCAGCCGGGCAATGGGCGGCAGCACGCCGAAGGCATCTGCCGTCAAGAAGAAGATCGTCTGCGGGTGGCCTGCCATGCCAGATGCCTTCGATATTCGAGAGGAAGCCAATTGGATAGCCGGCGCGGGTATTCTCGGTATAGCTGTCGTCATCGAAATCGATGCGGCGGGAGTTGGCATCGAAGATCACATTTTCCAAAACGGTCCCAAAGTGGCGCGTGGCGCCCCAGATAAGCGGCTCCCATTCCTTGCTGAGACGGATCGTCTTGGCATAGCAGCCTCCCTCGAAGTTGAACACGCCCTCGTCTCCCCAGCCGTGCTCGTCGTCGCCGATCATGCGCCGCTCGGGATCAGAGACCAGGGTGGTCTTGCCTGTGCCCGAAAGCCCGAAGAACAAGGCCACATCCTCCTTGGCTCCCACGTTGGCCGCGCAGTGCATCGAGAGCACGCCTTTCTGCGGCATCAGGTAATTGAGCACGGTGAAGATCGATTTCTTGATCTCCCCGGCGTAGCTCGTCCCACCGATCAGGACCATTTTGCGCTCGAAGTTCAGGGCGATGAAGATATCAGAGTTCGTCCCATCGGTTTCAGGGTTGGCGCGGAAGCCCGGGGCGTGCAGGATGGTATATTCTGGGATAAAGCTCGCTAATTCCTCCTGCGCATAGCGCAAGAAAAGATTGCGAGCGAACAAGCTGTGCCAGGCATTCTCCGTCACCACCCGGATGGGCAGGCGCAGCCGAGGATCAGCGTTGGCGGAAGTATCCTGCACGAAGATATCGCGCCCCTGGAAGTAAGCCGTCATATGGCTGTAAAGCCGGTCGAAATGCTCGGGCGACATGGGTTTATTAATTTTTCCCCAATTGACTTTACTGGCCGATTCGCCAGCCTGGACGATATACTTATCGTTCGCTGCCCGCCCGGTATGGTTGCCGGTGCGCACCACCACCGCCCCCTCGTGTGCCAGCATGCCTTCGCGGCGCGAGACGATGCGCTCCACCAGCGCCGGGGTGGTCATCGTCCAGTATTCCATATTCAAATTATGCAGGCCGTGCTTCTCCAGGCCATAACTTGAGGGGCTGCCCATTACATTGCTCATCCGATCTCTCCTGTCAAATGATTTTTAGAGTAAACACCAATATCAGAACTTCGATACGGCTCATTATATTCTAACCGGATATTTCAGATGAAGCGTATGACGAAATATCCTTCCAAGGCCGATTTCCTGTTCGATAAATTCGAGCACATCTGCTCTTGTCTCGATCCTACCACCTGGCTGCGTAATGAGTAGGGCACACGCATGTGGGGCGAAATATGAGAGAATCGCTGTAAGCGAGAAGGAGAGCAGCAACCGTGATCAATAGACACCTGGCAATCCGGGAGTGCTGGGTGACTTCAGACGAAGAGTATCTAAACTACCTGCATGAACGAGACAAATGGAAGGATGTTGCTACCCTGGTCATGATCCGCTCAGAACGGCAGATTGATGAGCACCTTTTCAAGTTCCGTCCTGGTTGAAATGCGTTTATCCTATGATCCACTTTTTCCCAACCACCCTGGTGAGAAACTAAGGCCAGACCCCCCAAATCCGGATGAAACCGTCTGCCCCAGAAGTTGCCAGCAGCTTACCATCCGGTGAGAAGGTTAATTTCAATACGGCATCTGCATGGGCAGCCCAGCTGTGCAGAACTTCGCCGCTGGCAGCATCCAACAGGAAGGCGCCACCCTGGTCATCAACCGTTGCCAGGAGCGAACCATCCGGCGAAAAGGCAGCCGGTGACCCGAGAGTTGCCTGGTCACCTTCAAAAGCCGCCAGCTCTTGCAAGTGCAGTGGATCTATGATTTTAATACCAGACCAGCGATAAGAATCCCAACGTTGGAAGTGATACGCCAGGCGATCCCCCAGGGATGAAAGAACGGCGCTGTTGCCCATCTGCATCACTCGGGCAGGCAGGCGGAATAATACGGCATTTTGAGAGAAATCGAATACCAAAATCTGCGGGTGCGATTTTTGTGGATTGGATACCGTGACAGCCAGCATCAAACCATCGGGGGTGAAACGAGCCTGTTCGATCCATCCGGCGGTATCTTCAGTGAGCAGCACCCGGTTTTCAACCAGGTCACGCACCTGGAGGGTCGAAGGCCGGATTCCCAGGCTGTAAACCAGGGACTTCTGATCAGGCGAGACTGCCAACAATTGAATTGGAAAGCCGCCGGTAGAAAATGTGACCAGCACTGGTCCGTCACGCAACAGACCGCCGTATAGAGACACGCCTGTTTCTTCCTCCAGCCATAAGCTGTATAAATGTCCCCGCCCATCCGAGGCGATCCCTGACGGCCCGCTGATTTCCTGGCAAGGCGGCTGCTCAATGGGTAAAAAAGGGAATACGCAGGTCTTGAATACCGGCTGTTTCAATTCATAATCCCACCCGTTTATGTCAGCTATACTCAGGTTTTCAGCAGTGAGATCAAAAGCCAGCTGGTAACCCTGCGACAAGGGCGCCTGGTACCCGCTGCGGTCGCCTTCTCTAGGTACTGTAAAACCATGCAGAACATTCCCATCCAGCAGGTATTGATCATAGGCATATACGCCTGCTTCCTGGGGCGTTTGCTGCGAGACCAGGTTCCCATCGACGATGTTCCAGATCGCCAGGCTTGGTTCAGGCCCGAAAGTTTCCTGGACGGCAATCTGGCTGCTGTCTTCTGAGAAGAAAGCGTTATTAAACTCGGCTTCCTCGCCCGCTATCGGATGGACCTCACGCACACGTTGGCGGCTTTCCACCTCCCAAACTGTGATCGCCTCCGGTAAGATCACTGCTAGATAACGGTCATCGGTGGAGAATATCCAATCTGTAGCGATTTGTCCCCCACCGCCGCTAAGGCCAATCTGAGTCTGTTCTTGCCAATCGGCGGTGCGGTAGATATGAACATTGAAACCTGACTCCGCGGCCAGGTACTTGCCTGCGGGCGAAAACCTGGCACGGATACCTACCCCGGAGCCGACGACGCTTCCACCTGGGATTCTTACTACCTGCCAACGATCAACCATATCATCCCCAAGCGCTTGCGGCACAGCCAAATAAAGCCCATCTGCAGAAATCGCAACAGCGGGTTCCCAAGTTTCAGGAAGGGTTTGGGTATAGATCAGGCCTGCCTGGACATCGAAGACCTGCACCTGGTAACCCGCTGCCAGGAAGGCGAAGCGATTCCCATCTGCGCTGGCTGAAAATCCCCAGTTCTCATTACCCCACTCATCACTCAACGGCTGTAAACCTGAGAACCAGGCCAGGCGTTCCAGGCGATCAGCCTGGTAAACCTTGATGCCTTCACTGGTCAAAGAGAATAACCGCTCGTGATCTGCACTCAAGAAGGTCTCATAAATCCGGGCGGCACCGAAGTGGGCCAGCTCAGTCAGGCTGGTCACATTAGCCGATGAGATTGGCATGGGAGGTTGTGGCAATGTGCTGTCCCAACCCACTGGCAGAGCGGGTGTAGCCGAGGCAGTGGGTAAGGGTGTTTCTGTGGGCAGCGAAGTAGCGGAGGGGGCAGGTGTATCACTGGCAGTTGGCGTAATCGTAAGGGTCGGTGTACTGGTTGGCGGAAGAACTGTCGCAGTGGCGGTGAGCGAGGGGAGCGATTGGGGAGATGGCGTGACTGGTCTTTCACCACAACCGGTGAGTGCCATCATAATGAGAAAAGCAAGGATCAATTTTTTCACAGGTATTATCATGCGAGTTCTCCGCCTCAGTCCCCGTTGGCAACCATTGGGCAAAGCTTTCAGTAATTATTATAGTTGATTTCACATCCTAGGGCAATCGCAGCCAATGTTGAACGAGAACCAGTTACATTCTAATTAGTTAGTCCTCATGTAGAAGCACAGCGATTGTGGTAATATCCAATTCTGCAAGTGGTTTTGCGAGCGCCTGCTCTGCTTTTTGATGATTTCAATCACGATTGATTTCATATGTCTCTTTCAAAAACCTTCCTGCGCTGGGTTGCAATTCACACGCTGTCTTTCCTCTTCAGCCCCTTCTGCTTCATGCTGGCTGGCTGGCTCGTCATGGCCCTGCTCTCGGCTGAGGCAAGCAGCCCACCTGGGGCGGGGCAAATGACCACCTATACCAGGGCGCTCTTCCTGCTGGCACCCTTTCTCACCGGCCTGCTGCTGGGCGCGCTGGTCTCCTTGCTGCAGATCATGGCTATGCGAAATTCGGCAGTTAAAGTCAAGCCCTTTCGCTGGCTCATCCCAGGCATGCTTGGCCTGGGGCTGGCCTGCCTGGCTTTCGCCTGGACCTACAACTCCCTGGTCTTCGCCTATCCCCCGCTCATGGCGGCTCTCTTCAGCGCCTGTGCTTACTGCCTGGCAGGCGCCCTCCCCCAAACCCTCCTGTTGAGCGGGCAAGTAGAAGTCCCCTGGCGCTGGCTGCTTTTCAGCCTCCCGGCAGCTTTACTAGCCATCCCATTGGCCTGTGCCCCGGTTTGGCTCGCTGAAGGCCCGGCTTATTTCTGGCTGGTCTTCCCGCTCGCCGCGTTGGGAGGCGTACTGTTCGGCTTGCTGACTGGGATGGAATCTCGAAATTGGCTTTAATTCACACCCCCGACTTCTTCAGCTCCTTACCCTTTTGCCAGGCCGAATTTAAGAAGAACCCGAAAAGCAGGAACGCCACCGCCCCGACCAGCAAATCATAAATCCCCACCGTCACGACCCCCACCCACGGCAGGTTGAAGTTAACATACACCACCCCGTAGAAGAACATGCACGTGGTCGCCAGGATGGCGACGACGCGCACCTCGGTCGGACCCAGCTTACCGTACGAAATGCGGTATTCCCCAGCCACGTAGGTTAAGGTATATACCAGCAGTGCCATGGCCTGGTACCCCACCAATGCCACCATCGCCACGCTGAAAGTGATATAAGGCGAGACCCCTAACCCGATGAACATCAAGATCTGGCAAGCCGTATCCACCACATGATCGATATAGAAACCATACACCGGGCGCTCGATGTGCCGGTAGCGCGCCAGCGTCCCGTCCAGGCTGTCTCCGAACCAGTTGATGACGAAGCCCAGCGAAGCCAGCCACAACCAGCCCGCCTCCTGCCGGCTGAGGATATACCCCGCCAGCGTCAACAGCGTGCCCAAAACACCGATCGAGGTTAATTTATCAGGAGTCATCCAAGCAGGCATATGCGCTGCCAGCCACTGCAGTGCTGGCCTTTCCAACGGTCCTAAAAGAATATCGTTCACGCGCTGGTGCTTTTTTGGTTTTTCCAAAGTGATTTTCTCCTCTTACGGAATTTCATCGAGCACTGTGCTCTGGTAAGCGGTTAAACGAGCGCCCAGTAATTTCAAACTTTCCTGATACCCTCATTAACCCCCCACTTCCTCCAAAGCTTCGGGCCACACCGGGAAGCTCATCGACCACTGGTTGGGCGCCAGGCGGATAAAGCCTTCGGCCAGGCGGCAGGCAGCGTCGGCGTTCAACTGCAGCTCTTCATCCCGATCCCGGCTCTCTAGCATCTCCAGCGGCTCAGATGAAAGGATTTGATAGGAGCCATCCTCCTTGCGCACCGCCGCCGCCACGATGAGCGGCACATGTGCCTTGAGCGCCAGGTAAATATGCAGCACCGGCAAGGCGGAGGGTCTGCCGAAAAATAGCGGTCGGCAGGAAGGCGCCTCAATGGGCCGGTCCAGGCCGGTCAGCACTAGACCGCCTTGCTTGAGATATTCGATCGACCGGCGCAGCGCTGACTTCGAAACCGGCAGCAGCTCCATCCCACTCTGCTTGCGCATCTCGAGCTGCTTCTGGTATCCCCTGGGCAGCTCGGGCACGGTTAGCGCCAGCCCTTGCCCTCCCAACCGGAAGGCTGCCTGGACAATAAAGTCGAAATTGCTCATATGCACGCCCACCACCATGAGCCCGCGCTCAGCAAACCTGGGGCGCTTCAGCACTTCTGACAGCAAATTGTTCTCTTCTGCCAGGCGCCGCATGAGCTCCCAATTTTTGAGATCACGCTGCAGATCATAGATCGAGAGCGCCGTGCTGCGGAAGGTTTCTCTTACCTGCCGGTCGAGGGCTTTCCCGCTCAGCTTCTCCCCACTCACCACCCACTGGTTTGCCCGAACGGCGCGTACCATCGCCCAGCTTTTCCTCGCCGAAATCCGGTCAGCTAAAAATAAAGCCAGACGGTGGCCCAGCCAGGGAGGTGTCAGGCGCGCCACCCCGGCTGCCAGGCCCACGTTGTTATTGATCAAATTCCGCGTATCGGGAGACAAATGTGCTTACCCCAGCCCAAATGAAATGATGGAATCAAGCAGTTTCCAAAGAACACGCCAATTTTACCTGAAAATTACGTCTCAGCGACTCTTTTTGCCGTCTGTTTCGTTTTAGCTATTAGAGAACAACATTATTGTATGAGACAGTCTGGCTGACTATTTATCCTCCCTATTTATTAGCCCCTGTCTCTTCTTCCCCTCAGCCTGCGCTCGAGTTGGCTGCCCGAGCGCAGGCGCTTTTTTTAATGTCATTACGAGCCGCCGTTCCTGCGTAACTTCAGGACAAGCCTTGGCCAATGAGTACAGCGGTGCGGTGAAGCAATTTATCAGTTTGGGGCAGCAGCAGTTATTTTTCCTTCTTCTTTTGCCCGTCCAGCTTATCTTGATTTACCTGCTCGACCTGCTGCTGAGACTTTTGGCGCTCTTTCCGCTCCTCTTCCTGCTTCTTTTCGAGCTGCTGCTGATCCTTTTGGCGCTGCTTCCGTTCCGCTTCCTGCTGCTTCTCCAGCTCTTTGCGTTCATTTTTGCCATGTTCCAGCGCTTCTTGATTTGTGGGTGGTTTTTCTGGGATCATCGTGTCAAACCTTCTCTCTTGATCTCCCAAAGCGAATAAATAATCGTGCAAAGGAATTCATAATCATTCTAACACAAAGGCAATATGTTAAAATAAGCATTGCCCATCAAGAAAGGAGCCCCTCATGAACTACCGTCCCCTCGGCCGCACCGGCGTACTCGTTTCACCCCTCTGCCTCGGCGCCATGAACTTTG
The DNA here is from genome assembly GCA_963751425.1 of uncultured Chloroflexia bacterium. Classification (GTDB taxonomy): domain Bacteria; phylum Chloroflexota; class Anaerolineae; order Anaerolineales; family UBA4823; genus CAVVUF01. Next base: position 261,337 of record CAVVUF010000001.1, read on the forward strand.
GCGCCGCCACCTCCGAAGCCGACTCCATAGAGATCATCCATGCTGCCCTGGATGCCGGCATCAACTTCATCGACACCGCGGATGTATACAACGGCGGCCAATCCGAGATCGTGGTTGGTAAGGCCCTCAAAGGCCGGCGCCACCAGGTGATCCTGGCCACCAAGGTGCACGGCAAGACCGGCGACTTGCCCAACGAGCAGGGCAACTCGCGCCTGCACATCATCCAGGCTTGCGAAGCTTCCCTGCGCCGCCTGGGCGTCGAGACCATCGACCTCTACCAGGTGCACCGCCCCGTCATGCACATCCCTCAGGACGAGACCCTCACTGCCCTCACCGACCTGGTGCGCTCCGGCAAGGTGCGCTACATCGGCTGCTCCACCCACCCAGCCTGGATGGTCATGGAAGCCCTGGCCATCAGTGAGAAATATCACCTGGCCCGCTACGTCTCCGAGCAGCCCCCCTACAACCTGCTCGACAGGCGCATCGAAAACGAGCTCATCCCCCTGGCACTGCGCTACAACCTGGCGATCATCCCCTGGGCACCCCTGGCACAGGGCGTGCTCGCCGGGCGCTACCCCGCCAGCCAGCCGCCGCCCACCGATTCACGCGCTGCCCGGCAGCCCGGCAGCATCTACGCCGAGCGCGTCACCACCCCGGGCGTGCAGGCCGGGGAGCAGTTCGCCGAGCTGGCGCGCCAGAGCGGCAGGACCCCCGGGCAGCTCGCCCTCACCTGGTGCAAAGACCAGGAAGGCATCACCGCCCCCATCCTCGGTCCGCGCACCCTTGCCCAGCTCGTAGACCTGCTGCCTGTGCTCGAGATGAGCCTCACGGCTGAAGAGCGCACTGCCTGCGACGCCATCAACCCGCCCGGCGGCGTTATCACCAACTTTTTAACACCGCCCCCTGGATGAAGACCCGCTAATCCGAACCAGAAACAGTCTTGACAAAATTTATTTATTACCCGGATTTTACGTCCCCAAATCAGTCACTTGAATATATGGGAAAAGGATAGAAGATTTGTCGTCTCCCGAGTATTGAAGGATGAAAAAGTTAGGGCGCAAATCTCTTTCCTGGAAGGCGAAGACTACGATTATTTCTTTTTTGTCACCAACACGGAACAATCGTCAGAAGAAGTGGTTGAATTCTATGATAAACGCGGGAACTGTGAGAACTACATCAAGGAAGCCAAGTATGACATGGCGGTTGGGCGCCTGTTGCTCCAGTCATTTTGGGCGAATGAAGCGATAATTCTGTTGATGATGCTGGCTTACAATCTGTTTTTGCTGTTCAAGATGGACTTCGCAGGGGAAACAGAATACCGGCAGCAAATCAAGACGTTCCGCTTGAAGTACATATTTTTGGCTGGGAAGATCATCAGAACGGCGAGAAGTGTGGTGATGAAACTTTCTGAGAAATATCCTTATCGAGAGCTTTATGAAAAAAGTTATTCCTCAAAAAACACCCATTATCATGTCTCAACCCGTTATTTTTATTTAAGTCAGGCTGAAAAAATCATTTCAAATGCCCGAATTTGTGAAAGTGGATCACTAAATTTAATGCAAGCTGGAAGAAATGATGCTATAATTAGACCAAGATAATCCAAATTATCACCCTTCGAGGTGAAATGTTGGTCAAATTTATTTGACGTGGAATCTCGGTTTGATTCTGTCGCAAGTAAAATTCCCCACAAGGAGGTATTTTTATGAAACGTACTGTTGTTCTTATGGTTGTGTTCGTGATGATGCTCGTGATGGTCGCTCCTGCGTCCGCTGACGCGGCTCGGGCTAATGCAAACGGGACGTGGAACGACTGCAACTTCGGGGCAGTTGTCCGCGCCGCCGGACCTAACGTCGTGGTGAATGTCGACATCACGCAGAACTTCTTCGGAACGCTCGACGGGAAATATGTCGGCACCGAGTTCGACGTTGTCAAGGCCGACGGTAGCGTCGCATTCCACGGCAGCGGCAACTTCACAGGCAGCGTCGCGGGAACGCCCGCCACCGGCACCTACCGTTACGAGGGGATTGCGCGGGCCAACAAATTCCACGCGACGTGGGTCCTTACGGGCGTCACCGATGAATTGCACGCCCCTGTCGCGGGGAATGGGACTTGGACTGCACAGTTCGACGGCGTGTCCGACGTCTGCCCCGACGGCCTTTTCTCGGGCACCTACGAGGGTTCGGTGAAGGTAGGGCCGTAGCGGCGGGAGCATCACCAGCCTTTCCTTGCTGTCATTCCACCCCGGGCAGCGATGCTCGGGGTTCGCATTGCCTCACTGCGTTACGCCGTTGCGCCAACACGTGATCGACGTCATGCGCCTTTCGTGCGGCGCGCCGTACAAAATCACCGCTCCAGGCTATGGCACGGTCTTGGTGCGAGCTGGCTGGTGATTTCCCCGTTAACTAATCTAGTAGGGTGGTGGGTAGGTATGTCGCCTAGTCTACCCGTCCCCGCATTCCAAAGGAGGAAGAAATGAGTGAAGCAAACATCGCGCTGCTCAAGCGAGCCTGGGCTACTTATGATAAAGGTGATGAGGAGGCGTTTGCCGCATGTCTAACACCCGACTGGAAGGAATACGGTAGTCCCAACGCAAGTTCTTATGCAACGTTGGAGGATGAGCGCCGGACTATGCGTGAGCACCGCATCGCCTTTCCTGACAAGCATACTGAAATACACATGATCCTCGCGGACGAAAACACCGTGGCCTGCTTCTGCACAGTCAGCGCCAAGCATAGCGGCAAGTATTTGGATGTTGAACCAACCGGCAAGATTGTCATTGAGCATGAAATGATGTTCAACCGCGTGCGCGATGGCAAGATTTGCGAGACATATGCAATGGCGACCGGCCCGGGATTCTACAAACAAATCACAGGCAAAGAGATTCCAGAGCAACTCGATAACCTGGCGTAACGCTCCTCCATCCACGTGCAACTGCGTAAGGACGGATTCAGATAACCCCCAGCGGTGGTGTTCTGCGAAAAAAGCAAGCCGTACAACTGCTTGTATCAAAGGCACTTTGATCAAAACCCACCACTAATGTGACAATCACAGTTTAAGCGGCAGAAATTGTAATAAATATAGCCAGTGATATCGACTTTGATCCAATTTAGGTTTTTTTGGAGCGCACGCTGAGCTTTTTCTAGTGTCGTTTTGTTTAGCTTTCCTCGTTATAAAAGCTCGATCATATAAAAGAATTGAATTATATGAGGCTTAAACCACATTTTTGGCAGTTGATTTATCCTCCTTTGAGCCCTTCCAACTCCTGGCGGTCAAAATACCTTCCCCTCAAGAACACCGCCTCGATCTCCTGCGCATGGCGCACATCCTCCAGGGGGTTGCCGCGCACCAAAACCAGCGAAGCCGTCTTCCCTGCCGCCACGCTGCCCAAGCGCTCCTCCAGCCCCATCACCCGCGCCGGCGTGAGCGTTGCCCCGCGCAGTACCTCCACCGCCGGCATACCCGCCTCCTGCCAGATCGCCATCTCCTCGTGCACCGCGTACCCCGGCAGCACTCCCGGCAGCATCAGGTCCGTCCCCACCATCAGCGGCACACCGGCTTGATGTAGCCCCACCACCATCTGCGCCCAGCCCCTCCAGATATAATCCTCCAGGTCGGCTTGCCCGCTCCACATCATGCGCCACATACCCAGCACCCCCTCCGAGATGATCTCGCTGTGCGGGAAGCTCCCCGTCATATACAACTGAAACTGCGTGCCAACCTTGAAGGTCACCACCGTCGGGCAGACCGCCATCCCGCTGGCCGCCATGCGCCGGTAAACAGCCTCCAGCTCTCCCTCCCGTACCTCCCCCAAGCGTTGAAAGTAATCCGCCCGGCTGCCCATGCCTTCATACACCAGGCGCACCTCGTCACCCAGCAGCTTGCCGATGACCTTCTCGAAGCCGAACCAGTGTTCGCAGGAATGCAAGCCCGCTGCGGCTGCCTCCTCGAGATAGATCGTATCGGGCACATGCCCCACGCACTTGAGCCCCAACCTGCCCGCCTCATCCAAAATTGCCAGGAAGACCTCCTTCGCCAGGCTGCTGTATACCTTGATAAAATCCGCCCCCAGCTCTGCCTGCCGCCGCACTGCCGCCCGGCCCTCCTCGGGCGTCTTGACCCCCACCGAGATCAGCGGGAGCAAGGGCGGGTCCCCGTCCAGGATGGCTCCCCCGGTCACCAGCTCCGGACCCAACACCACCCCGCTTCTGAGCTCCTCCCGCAGGTTAAAGATGTACTCGTTCGGCATGCCCATATCGCGCACCAGCGTGACCCCGTTGGCGATCATCGCCTTGCCGAAGCACTGGGCATCGAAATAATGCGTATGCGCATCCACCAGCCCCGGCATCAGGTACAGCCCCTCCCCGGCGATCTTCTGCGCCCCCTCCCCTGTGCCCAGGCTGCCGTGCGCTCCCACCGCCTCAATCCGCTCCCCGGCGATCACTACATCCTGCCCCGGAACCAGGCAGCCCCTCTCCACATCCACAACTGAAACATTCGAGATGAAGTAAGCATTTGAGTTATTCATATAATCCAACCTGTTCACATGATTGATGTGAATCCGGCATGCTCCAAGAAACCAAAAAGCATCCGCCTTTTCCTCTTTTCCGTTCTTTCCGTGTACGCTTTTTTAGCTCTAAAAATCCGACTTTTCCTTTTTTTCGCTCTTTCCATGAGCTTCTTGTGGGGTTTTATGGGACCCCAACCAGGATGCTCGTCCCCTCCACCTTCACCTCAAAGCACGCCTCATCCTTCGGTTTCGTTTTTATGAAGGCAATCTTCGCCTCCCCTACATTCATGCCGGTGCGCACGTCGAACTTGGACCCGTGCCTCGGGCAGGTGACGATGCCATCTTCCAGCTTTCCGTCCGACAGCGAGCCGCCCAGGTGCGTGCACCGGTTGGCAATCGCATAATAAGTCCCCCCCACGTTGGCAAGCAAGATCTCTTTCCCGCCCGCCGCCACCAGCATCATCTTGCCATCTGGCAGCAAAGGCGTTTCTGCTACTTTTACATACTCCATATCAGCCTCCATCTTTGATTTTTTTTGTTGGGGCGCACAGCCGTGCGCCTTTACGCAGGTTCATTTTGCGTGACCAAACTCATGCGCACAGCAATCCTCATTGTGACAGAAGAAAACTCACCATAAAAGGTAATGCCACAAGGGCCAAACCAGCCAGGATCGAAATGATCCCAGTCACAGTCTTCCACTTGTAAACAGACCAAATCCCAAAACCAATCAGCACCCCCCCACCCACGATTGTGATCACCGCAATCAGATTCATCTTACCTCTACTCCTTACTCCCTATTCCCGGTCTCACACCAAGGGTCTCACTCTCTTCAAGAACCGCTCCCGCATCCAACCCTGCAGCGGACCCAGGCTGATGCCATCTGACAGGACCTCTTGCACCTGCGCCCAGTTCCGCTCGTAACCCAGCACCACCACCTGTTTATTCAACACCAGCTTCCCCGACGAGCCTGCCAGGTCGTTGGCCTTCTTGCGCAGCACCTGGTTCGGCATGCAGTTCTTAAATACCCACGCCTGCCCTGGCACAAAACCCATCACCTCGTCCCGAAAGGCGGTCATATCGAAAGCCGGTCCCGGGTCCGTCTTCCCGCTCAGCGAGATGTCATCGTGCCCTACCACATCGTTGAAGTTATAAGCCGCCTTCAGCAGCTTCGCCACCTCGAGCAGGGCGGCCATCTGGGCGGGCGGGTACTTCTCCCAGCCCCGGATGGAATACTCCAGCTTATGGTTCGTTTCGATCACCTCGTCCGGCGTGAACAGCCTCCCCTGGCGCATATACACCCCGTTCTTCTTCACCATCGCCCCGGCGTTATCCACCTCGATGCCGATCGCATAGCTGTTCAGGCTCTTGCGGTTCGCCCACTGGCTGAAGCCGGCATGCCAGCCCACCCTGTCGAAGGGCACGAACTGGTAGAACTCACCCTCACGCGTCAGCAGCAGGTGCGCCGAAGCCTTCGCCGCCGGATTTGTGAACCAGTTGATCGTCTGCTGTGGAATCGTCCCCGTGGTATAGTGGATCACCAGGTATTCGCAGAAAACCTTCGTATTGGGCGGGTAATTTTTATTCGGGAAAAATGTAAAGGGCGTGCCGTCATCTTGGCACAGCCGGTGGTTGATGATCTGCATGGCTGGCTCCTTCTAACAAAACTGACATTTCGAAACAATCCCGTCTCTATAATAATTATATGCCCTTTTCTCAAAAAGCGAGCCTGGTCGGTTGTAAAGACCCTCTCTTATTGGGGTAAGCACAATTACGCTGCTCCCCTGCCTTCAATGACTCTAATTCAGACCAATTACGTTATAATTACTATAAGCAGTTGATCTCATTCTTATTGAAAGGAGGAAAATATAAGACCTATCCAGGGATCATTTTCTCACACAGAGCGGCTGCACGGATCCGTTCTGATCCAAGGCAAGCCCAATCCATAGGTTACGATTAGGAGGCAGTAATGCAAAAATCAAAATTGATCGTGTTCATCCTCGTGTTAATCCTTTTGCTCAGCTCCACCATGCCCGCCAGTGCCGTCACCGATGGCGAGCCGGATGGCGAAGGACACCCCTATGTTGTCCTTCTGCTCATGGACGTGGATGGCTCGCCAGCCTATCGCTGCAGCGCCACGCTCCTTTCCCCCACGGTCGTTCTGACGGCCGGGCACTGCACCTCGAATTACCCAGAGGGTGATTATTCGGGTATGCGCATCTTCTACGAATTGGACGTCCAGAACGGGGATAACACCTACCCAAATGCCGGCGGTCCGAACTCCATCGAAGCCGTTGCCTGGTACACCCACCCCTTGTTTAAAACCGCACCATTTTTTGTCCATGATGTCGGCGTGGTCATCCTCGAGGAGCCCGGCCTTGTCTTGGGTGAATATGGCACCCTTCCTCAGGTAAACCAGCTGGATGCCCTAAAAACCAGGCGCGGTCTGCAAAATGTTACCTTTACCTCGGTTGGTTATGGGTTGCAGATGAGCTTCCCCGACGCGGCTTCGTGGAAGGAACACAACCAGAAGATCCGCATGGTCGCTTATCCCAAGCTGAACCAGATCAACGTCCCCGGTTTCACAGGCAATTACTCACTGCTCTTGTCGAATAACGCCCACACCGGCGGCACCTGCTTCGGTGACTCTGGCGGACCCAACTTCCTGGGCGACAGCCATATCGTAGCTGGCGTGACTTCCTTCGGGATCAACGGCAACTGTGCTGGCACTGGCGGTGTCTTCCGCATGGACCGGCAGGATGTCCTCGATTTCGTAGGGCAGTTCTTACCCTAAGAAAATAACAAATTTCAATTTAGCGATTTAGATTGAGTGGCAAAAAGAAGGGGCGGACCAAGCGGTGGTTGACCTCACCCAGGCCCGCCCCTTCTGATTCCAGCAAGGCATCCAATAAAACGATCTGACTGTCAATGCGAAGAGGTTTGCGCCGAAGGTATCTCCCCTCTCCCCGTCGCGGTACTCTTCCCACCAGGTCTTACGCGGCTTCGGTGTAGGGGCGAGGTAACCCCACCCCTACCCACCCTCCAGATGGACCTGCCTCAATCCACTCAATCTGTTCCCCAATCCGCTGACAGCTCCCCTGCCCTTGCAGGTATTGGTTGTTCCTTCCCCAGTATACCTCCACTTCGTGAGGAGTTTCGACGCCAGGAGAAGCTCCGCCAGCAATTGCTGCGATGAGTACATCGCTCCTCCTCCACCCCCTGCTGCCCCTACCCCATCACAGGCACAGTAAAGGTGCGGTATTCGAGCACCAGGATCGGGGTAACGCTGCCGCCAGTCCACACCGGCAATCCAGCCGGAGCCCGAAATGGTCAATAGCCGGCCTCTCTTCTCGGTACCGAAAGTTTCAGTCCTTCACTAAATTGGACCCTCTGCCTCAATCTTCCAATCCTTTCAGCACCTCACCTGAAAGCCAGTATATATCTAACTTAAAAGGACCTTGTACATCCGGAATACGATCAAGAGATTTAATCTTTTGGGCCTCCCCGATCTCCTCAGTAATGCTGTCAAATCCTGGCGGCATGGATGGCAGCTCTGGCATCAAGCCATCAGTGCTTATGAAGATCACTTTCCCATCTGGAGATACGGTTACATCCCAGATAGGGGGGTTTATCCCCCATCGGAAATTCAGCATTTTCGTGTTTGCCCAGGTGCCGTCTGCCTGCTGCCAGCTCATAGAAACTGAGAGTGTGTCGTAGTTATAAATGATATAACTTTGATCAGGCGCAATGAAGGGGTTGAATTCATATTCCTCGGTGTTAATTGGAGCACCCAGGTTTTCCGGTGGTTGATATGCGCCGTTCACCAGGCGTGAGCGGTAGATATCCCATAATCCCATGCCGTCCGGATAATCGGCGGTGAAATACAATGTGCCGTCTTCAGCAACGGACGGTGCAAACTGGGTGAGCCCCTGATTGATCGCCTCCCCCACCGATTTCGCGCTGCCCCAACCGCCCGTTTCCCGCTCCACGTAGAATATTCGGTATCCTAACTCATCTGGTCCGCTCCCATTCTGAGGGCGGTTGGAAGCGAAGAACAGGCGCTGCCCATCAGGAGAAAAAGCCGGGTCCTGGTCACTGTTAACGCCGGAAAACGGGGCTACTTGCGCTGGGCTCCACACCCCATTGACTTCTATTCATCCATAAGATCACGCTGAATTTAGCCCCGACGATGGAATAAAACAGCTCGTTTCCGTCCGGCGAGATGGCTATGTCGCGCTCATTCATCCCGGTTGAGATGATCCCCGGCGCAAACAGCACCGGCGTCATGCCAGGAAGCTCCTGACCCAGGTAATCACCGGTTAGCTTCGGGAAGACCATTGTGGGCACCGGTGTGACCGATGGGAAAGGTGTTTTAGTGGGCAGCGGTGGGGCCTTTGTGGCGCTTGGGAGCAGCGTTGGCTCAACCACAGTAGTGGGCGGTGGGGCTGTTGGTTCAAAAGGCAAGCTTTCATTTGTTGGGCTGAGGATCACCGTTGGGGTGATGGCCTGCCCCGTACATCCAACCAACATAAGCCCAATCAGAATCCAAAATGGCAAACCATGCTGTCCTTGTTTGTGGTTCATTTTATCCTCCTATACAAATTCTTTTGAAAAGTGTCGTTACCCCTGCAGTTAACGTAAATTGACCCCCATCAAACACCACAATCAATTAAAAACCCAGTCCTTACCTGAGAGGCAGGGCTGGGTTCGATATACGATCCGTTCTATATACTAAACGGCTGGGCGATATCCCTACTGTGGCGAGAAGTGCATAAGGTCTATATACAATGTAGCAAATAATTGGGTGAAAGTCAATCGGTTTGGCATATTATGAACCTGGACCGGCGCGGGTTGGGCTGCGTTCCCTACTTGCGCAGGAAAGGTAAGAATATATGGAACGGCCTGGCAAGCCTGAGGTTATACAGACCCGCGATGCTGTAACCGTCAATCAAGTCAAGCGGCGGGACGGCCGGGTTGGTGCCATCGCCCTGGTGAGGGAAGCCTTTCCAAAAACTCTCGTTCACCGTATGGAACACTTGGGGGCGGTACATGAGCGTGAAGGAGGGAATGTCGGTCAGGTAGATCCTGGTGAGTTCCGTGTAAGCGGCCTTTATATTGGCGGGATTGGTTTCAGCGGGGATCGCCTGGATCAATGCGTCGGCAGCAGGATTCTTGTAGCCGCCCCAGTTGCCGTTCCAGTTGTTCTGCGTCTCAGCGAATTCAGAGCTGATCAAATGGCGGACACGCCCCCAAGGCTGGGCCGGGCCAGCCCCGTCTGTCCACATCATGAAGATATCATAGCCCGTGGCTGGCAGCGGCCAATTGGTGACGGCGGTCTGATACACGCCCCATTCTGGGTAGCTGGTTGTGATGTCAATCCCGATGGCCGGCCCGACGGCAGCCACCACTTCAATCGCAGCCTGCCAGTCCAACCAGCCTAAGGGGCAGGTGGCTACATAGTGAAGCGTCTGCCCATTGAACTCGCGCCAGCCATCCGCATTGGTGTCTGTAATCCCGGCCGCATCCAGGAGCGCTTTGGCGCCATCGATGTCATTGCCAGCCCACTGCAGAGTCTTGACGGCATCATGGTCATACAGAGCCTGTTCATAAGCGGATGGGTTCATGATCGAGCGTGGCACCTGGGTGAAGGTAGCCGATTGGTTGGACATGGCATTGGCGATGATCGTATCATAGTCAACCGCCATGGCGATGGCCTTGCGCACCGCAAGCTGGTCTAAACCGTAAGACTGCAGGTTGTAGAAGGCCGTTGGCAGGCTGGCGCCAATGCCGTAAGGAGCATCGGGCAGGTAGGTGGAGACGGGCAGCCCGTCGACAAGCCACAGATCCTGAACATTGGGAATGAACTGCTGGCTGACATCCACCTCACCGGCTTTAAAAGCATCCAAAGCGGAGTCGTTATCGCCAAAGATCACATGCGCCAGGTACTTCGGAGTCGGCAGTTTGCCCCACATGGAAGCATCTTTACCCCAATAATTGTCATTCCGCACAAGGACAACGATCGAATCATCCGTGAAAAAAATGGTTAGGGGCCGGAGGAAACGAAGTCTGCAGCGGGATCAGCTTTGAAGGCATCCGCATCCCGCCGCTGCGCGCTTCCAGGGTCTGGGTCCAGGCTTTCTGGATCACGTAGCTGCTGCTCAGGTAAGCAGAAACTAACAGCGGATTGACAGCTTTCCCGCCCATATCCAATTTTGCGATCACTAAAACCGTCTGAGCATCGAGAGCCGTGATGTTGTCGATGAAGTCTTGATAGCTAACCCCAACTTCGGTCTCGTACTTGAGATGGGTAGCCCAGGTATAGGCCACATCCTCCGCGGTCACGGGCGTCCCATCGCTCCATTTTGCGGCAGTTTTGAGCTTGAAGGTGATCTCAGTCCTGGCGGGGTTCCAGGTGTAAGACCCATCCGCCAGCAGAGGGAGCTGCTCACCCGTGAGCATATTGTAGGTATAGGGGGTTTCGAAGACGGTGACACGGGCGTTGTCCTGCTGGGCGATCGCCATGGAATTATTGCAGCCGGAAGAATATGGGTTCCAACACACCACCGGCCCCCATTGTAGACCGTTGAAATACAAGGTTTCCTCACGGGGCAAAGCAGCCGCCACTGCGGCGGGAGCAGGAGTGGGAGTTCGCACTGATGGGCAGGGTGTAGGTGATTAAGACCACCGCGACAGCAATCAGGAATAAAACTTTCAAAAAAGAGCGGCGGGGGAACCATTTGCTATCCATAACGTTTTTTCCTCCTCTTTCTATGGTATGGAAGGTGAATATTATTATATTGATTATACAACCAAGTGGAGAAGTTGAAGCAATGGCTAATGATCGGCACGCACTTACCTGAAGAAAAGTTAATCCAGGTGCGGTATTCGAGCACCAGGATCTGGTTCCCGCTGCCGCCGGCCCACACCGGCAAGCCCTCCGGGGCACCCCACACGGCATATAGATCCATGCTGGTCTGGACGTTCTCGCCAGACCACCCCACCCCATCGTAGTGCAGGACCGTGCCTTCAGAGCCGACCGTGTAGACATTGCTGGCCGAGCTGCCCCACACATCGTAGAGGTGCGTAAACACTCCCGAGTTCATCAAGCTCCAGGCTGTGCCGTTGTAATGCAGGATGGTGCCCCAGTCGCCGACGGCGAAGATGTCATTGGCACCTGAGCCCCACACTGCATTCAGGCGCTGCAGCGTTGGAATGGAGGCCACCGGTACCCAGGCCGAGCCGTTGTAGTGCAGCATGCTGCCGCGCTCGCCGACCGCGTAAATGTTGGCGGCCGAGGTACCCCACAGGTCATCCAGGTCAAAGGGGATGCCGGAGTGCTGGAAAATCCAGTCGTTCCAATGGCTGCCGTTATACCGGAAGAGTACCCCCTGCACGCCCGTCCCCCACACAGCGGTTGGGCTGGATCCCCACAGCGAGGTGCTGGTCTGGCTGCCGAATTCGGAGGGTGGGAACCTGCAAGCGTAATCGAACCAGGCTTGCCCGTCGTAAATCAACTGGTACATACACGCTCCCGTCAGCCAGATTTCATTCGGCCCCGATGTACTCATCGGCGCCCACACCACATGCGGTCCATCCTGCGCAAGCGTCCAGTCGATTTTCCAACCTCCTGCCCCTCCCGCGGAAGATATAGTCCCAAGACACCGCATAGGCATTGGTAGCTGAAAAAGCCACCCCGCCGGTCACCCCCTTGTTGGGGATGCTGTCGGCATACCAGGTTGGCCGGCTCCCCTGCGCTGGAAGCACGGGCAGGGATGAGATTGGCTGGGAGGCAGGTTGGGTTACGGTTTGACGTTCGAGCCGCTGGGCGTAGGTACCGAGGTCGCGGGAAACGTTTTCGGTCCAGGCCACCAGGTAGTGCCCGCTCCCGCCGCCCACCACCGGCCAGTACTGCTGGCCAAACGTCGCCGCCACGGGGATCGCTTGGGGGTCCTGCAAGCTGCCCTGCAGGATGCGCCTGGCCCAAATATCGATCTCTCGGAACAAATTGGAGGGGCTGTTCCAGGTCAGCAGGCAGTCAGTGGCATCGCAGACCAAGTCATGCGGCTCAACCCCCCAGATCATCACATGGTCGGCTGCCTTGACGGGCACGGTCTCAACGAGAGCCGCCGCGGGGGAGACACGCCGGGTAAAGATCACCCCGAGCTGGTCCGGATTGACAACCGGCAAGGCATAATCGACCCAGCTGACCAGGAAATTGCTGCCGTCAAAGCCCACCTCGGGGCGGTCCTGTTCATGCGGATCAGAATAAACCACGAAAACCGCCGGGTCCAGCACCACCCCCGCCCGAGATATGCGCGCCGCGAAGATATCATTCCCATTCTCACCCTGGCTCGGGTTGCCAGAAGCCGCCACCAGGAAATTGCTGCCATCAAAAGCGGCGGAAAAGGTATTCCAATTGCTGCCGGCGAGCACCACAAACCCGGCGGGCGGGTCCAGGTTCGTAAGCGCTGCAGAAAAACGGGCCGCGCTGGAGTTCGCCGCTGCACCAGGTAACCAGGAGCTGGGCGCCATCCCACACCAGGCTGGGACTGCCCTGCCACCAATTTGGCCTAACGCCGGTGGTAAGCCGGATGACTCCGGGGGAGAGCACCGCTCCGGCAGGAGAGATGCGGGCGCCGTACAGGTCGGCCTCCGTATAGACGTTATCGATGGCGGCGATCCAAACCATGAGGAAGTTCGTGCCATCAAAGACCACCGATGGGCGGTGTAGACGTAGGCAGAAATGCTCATCGTCACGGTGATGGCGGGTGAATCGAGGATGACTCCAGAATGTGGATTGAATAGTATAAACGTGCTTCTCGGTGTTGAAAGTGAGCAGAAAATTGGTCCCATCAAAGGCGATGGCTGGCTCACCAGAAACGGAAAATTGAGGCGCACCAGGGATGGCGATGTTCGCCCCGACAGGGACAGTTTGGGAGGCCAGCGGAGCGTCGGGACTGAGGCTCCTCCTTCGCCCGGGAGGAGCCAGGTTGGCAGAGCAGCAGTGCCGAAAAGATGACCGTACCGAGCAGTACAACCAGCGCTTTGAGCGGATTTGATCTCATCAGTGACTCCTTTGAGCGACAAGTCCCTTTTCACACAAAATACATCTGGCTTGCCTCGCCGCGCTTCGCCAGCAGCCTGGGGGTGTCGCCTTCTGCCAACCCCTGCAGGTCGATCTGCACGCACCCCAGCTCGAAAGCCGACTGCACATCCCGGCCGTAGCCCAGCGCCTGGTAAAACGCCTCTGAAAAATTCCGTCCCGCCTCATCTCCAATGGCCTGGCTCATACCAATCACGCACTCGATCGTTTCTGCAATCGCCTCCGCCTGGCCGGCGGTATAGCAGGCGTTCAGCACCACGCAGCGCAGGTGCTCCTGGAACAGCCCAAACAGCCGGCTCAAGGCGCCTGCCTCCACCGCCTGGCTCAACCCCTGCTCGTCTTCGAGCATGATCTGGCCCGCCGCGCTGCCGTGCCCACTGAAATGCACGATCTGCGGTTTGTGGCGCAGCAGGCAGGCTTGCAGATCGCTCACCCGCACTGCCCAATGCTGGACGAGCTCGAAGCGCTCCCGGTATTCGGCTCCTCGCAAGGCCTCATCCAGCGCCCGGCACTTCCTGGTCCAGGCTTCAGGATTGGGGTACCGGTCGGGTTTGCTGCCAGGAAGAGGATTTTCACCTTGCCTCTCGGTTTAGATGGATGGGTGGCGAAGGGAGCCTTCTCTGGGCTATCCCCCTCCAGCAGTCTGTCCCAGGGGAGCTCTGGCAAAGCGCTCCGGCAGCCCGCCAGCAGCTCAGTGAGGCGTTGCGCCGCTCAAAATAGCTGACCAGCTCCCGGGCGTGGGCGGCTTTGCTCCCTCCACCCAGGTTTTCATAGTCCACCCCCAGGTCGAAGCACAGCGTACGCAGCTCCTCCTCGCTCAGGCGGGTGGCTAAGATTTGCCGCAGGTTGATCAGGAAACGCTGCTGGTCCATGTTTACATCAGCAAGCTTTAGCGCGGCAGCACTTTTGAAATGTCCCCGATGCCAAGCGGTTCGGCAAAGTTGTAGTTCAAAGCCACCACCCCAAAAGGCGACATTCCGATCACCAGTTTCTGGCCTTGCTCGTCCTCAAAATAGAAAAAGGTCATCCCATCGTCGTAATAAACCACATCGCCAACCTGCGGCTCTTTCTTCTCGAGCGGCAGGAACTGCATTAAACCCTTCTGGTCGATCGAGAGGGCCGGCTGTGACATTAACCCCAAAATCATCGCCACGTAGGTCGGGGAATTAACCCTTCTGCAAAGCTCGTCCCGTTGATCCGAAAGTCCACTTCCATATTATTAAAATTCTTATCCGCCAGCTCCCCGATGCCTGGCCTGGCTCTCCCGTCATAAGCCATATTCCAGGCATGCTTATATACATCGGTCATGAGATCGCCAGGGTAATAATAATCCTCGAAATGCTTGGCCAATTTTAGCTGTGCGCTGAGCTCATCAACCTGTTTTTGTAATTTAACCAGCTGATCGTTTTTTTCATTCAGCGTAATATTCGTTTTAGTAAGGGTTTGCCTTAATTGGATCAGTTCCTTTTGCGCATCCGCCGCCTGGTTCTTGGTGCTGGTGACCAGGTTATTCGCTGCGACCAGCGTATTGTTCGTGTTTGTCAAGTCGCTTCTCACCGTGCTGAGGGTTTTATTTGTATCGGTCAGGGTGGCTTCCACAACGCTCAGGGTGGCCTGGTTATTCTTCAGCGTCGCCTCTGAGGTCGCCAGCGCTTGGCTGGCTTTCTGCACCTGCCAGCCCGTCACCACCAGCAGCCCAATCGCCAGCGCCACCGGTACCAGCGTGTAGAGCAGCACATTGCGCCGCCTTTTGCGCTCGCGTTGCTCGGCCCGCAAAATCATCTTCTTGAGCTGTTCTTCTCCATCCATCATGCTGTTTTCACCTTCATCGCCCCTTCAAATACCTGGTTCATCCAAAGCGTGATCTGCGCCCACGTCTCCGCGTCGATGACGGGCTGTTTCTTCAACCTTTCAAAGTGGCGGTACATAAGATACTCGCACTGTCCCATCTCGCCTTATTCTGATCGATCTCCCAGATCGGCAGCCCGCTTAGCGACCCAATCAATAATCCCACAATGCCCACTGCGATGCGCATACCGAGCACCAGCCGCAGCAGATTGGGGAACAGCGTCCACGACAACCCTGCTCCCACCACCAGCAGGCCAATCTCCAGCTTGCGGAAAAAAGCAATCTGCTCCTTCTGCACCTGAAATCTTGTGCTGCGCCTTTCCTCTGAAAGCGTGCTGAGTGTAATATTCCAGTACTCGAAGGTGCACCGATGGGGGTGAAGGTCACTTCAAATTGAGCGGGCGGGGGTGCGCTCCCAAAGCGCTTCTGGGTACTGCTCGAGTATCTGCTCCTGCAAAGCACAGAACAAGGCTCCACCCTCATGCTGTAGCAGTGACTCGAGCAGCAGTTTAATTTTTTCCCCCTTGGTCATGCCGCTCGAAAAATCCTGTGCAGATCAATGAAATTGTCGAAGCAAAAGGTCTCGACTTCATCGTCGCTAGCGAAGCCTTCCTGCATAAATTGTAGCGCTGCATTCGAGGAAAAAGCCATCTCTTCTCGTCCAGACCCTGCACCCGAACCGCAGACAAAACCTACCTTAATTACTATATCATAAGATTGATTTTCATCAAACAGGCAATCTGATCAGTGTCTGTCCTAAGAATGGTTGGTGAATTTAGATCAGGGCCAAAAGCCAGCGCGGGTTGAAAAAATAGGAAAACGCCTGGTAGCAGCCGTTAAGGAACCTCAGACATAAGTTGAGCCTTCAAATCGCTCCGGGGGTGCTCAATGAATTTGATTACGGTGAAGACTGGCTCTGCGAAAATTCGATCTTGGTCGGGATCACGCGCAAGCTGACAGTGACAGGGTGTTGGAATGTTTTTTCCAATTCTTTGGCCAGCTCGTTTACTGATTTCAATGGATCAACTCCTTCGACTGACACGGCGACCAATCGGCCATCCACGTTGACTGTCACAATCTGGTAAGATGTTCCCTGAAGCCATTCTTGTACCACGGTGGTTGCTTTATTTCTAGATATTGTATCGATCACGGTACGATAAGCGGTCAAGGATAAAGGGATTGCCACAAGAACCGTGCCGAGAACAATCAGCATAAAAGAACGGCGGCGTAATCGCACCATGGTTTCATCCTTAGCGATCCTACCCAGACCGATCAGTATGAAGACCAACCCTCCGGCAAGTAAGATGGCAAAAAAATTCGTAAGGAAAAGCAGGAGTGCTCCTCCAGCGGCAGTCCATTCTCCCTGGGAGATTGCTATGCCAACCACGCACAAGGGCGGAACTAGAGAGATTGAAATGGCCACACCGCCCATCGAATCGGCAATTTCAGCACGTGAGGTAATAAATGCACCTGCGGCCCCAGCACCTAACGCGGTGAGCAGGGCATAGAGCCCGGGATTAATGCGCGAGGCGAGCTCGCCGTTGTTCGTAAAAGAGATTGTGATATCCGGGATAAACAGCGTGAGCAAAGTAGAAAATAATATGACGGTTAGCACGCCTATGATAACCAATACCAGCGAACGCCAGGCGCGCTGGGCGGAGCCCATAACCACCCCAGCCGTGGTTGCCATAATTGGCCCCATCAGTGGGGCGACGATCATCGCACCGATGACAGTGGCAATGGAATTTGAAAGTACCCCATAATTGGCGATCACAGTCGCCAGAAGTAAAAGAACAAAAAAATTCACCAGCCGCCGTCGGGACTGGGGGCCTTCAATAAAAACCTTGGCTTCAAATTCATCCAAATAGCCGGGATCAAATCCTAGATTCTGTGAGACTGAGTTAGACTGGAGTGTGGATTTCATAAGAACCTCTGTAGACTTAAAATATATGGTTTTGGTATAGTTTGTGATTTAAATCAAAGCCCCGCTGCCTGAAGCAGTTCGAAGGCTCTATCGAACAATTTCTAGATCACTCATGAAGAGCGAGCCGCTTGGAGTCTGATCGAACAATAGTTTGATCTCTTGTATTGCAGCCAAATCGACACCAGCAAAATCACTCAGAGGCAAACGAATCGAGGTCAATGGGACGCGGCCTGTGAACAATCCTCCATCAAAAGTATCGTTCACCTCTTCATAACCATCTGGGAAGCGCAGCGCTGGCTCATCGACACGCGTGGGCACAGATGCAGTATTTCCCTGCTTATCAACCAATTAAATCGTGAAAGCCTGGTAAGCGCCAGCTTTATTTAAGGGTGAAAGCGGATCAACCGCGGCGCGCACGCTGATCGATGAAAACTTGCTCAGGTCCATTCCCTCAGGCAGCGAGAAGCGCAAGGCGGCGCCGCTTTGAGACCAGGATGCGACGATCATGGCAGGGTTGCCCGGGATAACCAGGTTCACCCGCTTGCACGGCTCGCTGCCGGGCTTCATCGCTGGTACATAATACCCTGCCTCGCAATAGGTCAGCGCGAGTTTATCTGCGCTCACACTTCCGCCCGCCAGGTTGGTTTCCAGCTCGGTTGCACTGGCTGGAACCAGCAAGGGCAGGCGGTCAGCGGCGGGCGCCAGAGAAGCGATGCGGGCAGGTAACCCGAACAACTCAGACGGCGCCTGCGCCTGGAAATTCATCCCCAGTCGATCCATAGCATCTTGATTATTGTGGAAGATCTGCGCCAAAAAGTCTATCGTATACTCACTGAGAAAGTCGCGCTGCGCTTCCGGCTGCAGCAGCGGTTCGCAGTCCGGCCTGCCCGGGCGCGCCACAGCTTCATCCGACAGTGTGCTGTTGAAATAGTTGTGGTTGGCGCTCTCCAACCAGACAGACGCAGCCCATGCGCTTTGCTGCGGGCCGAGCCGGGTAATCTCGTAAAAGAATTGTCCCTCCTGATTCATCACATCGCTGTCACAAGCTGGCAAGATCACTGCCAATGGCAGCGCGCGCCTCTTCTGCGCCAGCAAAATTTGCCGAAGGCGCAACAAGCAATAAGCCGTAAACAGGCCCGTACCCCAGCCTGGAATAGGCATCTGGTGCATCCAGAGCCTCCTTTTGGGTTAACCAATAAGCGCCCTCGCCTCCTTGTGAGTGACCGATGAACGCCAGCCGGCTCAAATCGACGCGACCTTTAAGATCAACCCCAAACTTATTCTCCTCCCCGCTCGAGGCGGCAGAAAGGTTTTTCAAGGTGCAGGTCCACCAATTGCCCCAGCCTTTCAATTGGAACTGGCTCGCCAAACCCAAACGTGTTCTCTGCGTTGACATTCATCGAAAGCGCAATGTAGCCCTGAGCAGCCAGCCGGCTTACAAGGTAATCGAAGCCGCGGTAGTTGGGTCGCTCCACTTCTGGATCGCACGGCCAGCGGTCGACGTGGTCGCCCTCGGGGATAGGGCAGCCAGGGTGGTTGCCGTGCAAGATGACGACGACCGGGTAAGGCCCACCCTCACCATCCGGCACAGAAATGATGCCGTTCAGGCGCACCGGCATATTGCGGAAGCGGCTGTCCTCCGGAAATATCGACTGGGTGATCGTCGTATCGCCCAAATTGTATTCCACTGCCGCCGGCAGGCTGGCTGGCTCTGTAGGGGCAGCCGCCTGGCTGTTTTCGGCTGCTTCGAAGGATGGCGCGGCACTGGGGGTCTTGATGGGCGCCTCGGTCGGTTTCACAGCCAGAGACGAACAACCCACCAGCAGGAAAGATAAGGCAAAAAGTACACATAGTTTTCGTATATATCGGAGCATAAAATTCCCTTTGAGCATTGCACCCGGGTTATTGAAACTACCCACCCAGGAGGACGATGAGCACCACGATGACAGCCATCACTGATGTCAGCAGCAGCCCGGTTTTCCACGGGCTCACGCCAGTGTACCTTCCCCAGCGAAACCCAGCTATAAACAGCATGACGAACGACACAATGGTCGAGATGCGCAGAGCCAGGGCGAAGTCGTTCCGCAGCACCAGGAACGGAATGGCGGAGGGGACCACCGCCAGGATGGCTACAACCGCATGACCCAGCAAAACGGTAACAAAATCTTCGCGTTTTAAGCCGATATTGTGCGGCTTGCCTTTCTGCAAATAGGGCAGGATCCTTTCATACAATGCTTCGCGTTCTTCTCTGTCGATGATGGGCTCGAGCAAATAGTCCATATCTTCTGCGATGATCTCAAGGGCTGCCTCGTTTGTTCCGGCAGCCTGAACATCTTCAAGCAGGCGGCGTCTCCCGCCCTGCTCAAATACAGCGAATAACAAGTACAGAATGCCGTCGATGATTCCCCAGGCCAACGAGGCGCCCAAAACGGCGACCAGAAACTCATTCACCTCACCGGGTGAGATGGACATCGGAAGAGCGCCTGACAGCCCGCCCAGCCAGAACGCCAGTGTGAATGACAGAAATATGAGCAGGCTGAAGGTCGTCTCGGAGAGCCAATCGATGGGATCGATCAGGCTCTCCAGGAACCCTGATGAGAAGAATCTTTTTAAGGGCCGTTTACGACGGGTGGTGCTGGCGGGTACCATGGTTAATATCCCTCGATCAGCTAGAATTCCAGCTTGCCTGCTGGCAAGTCCAAGATAATCCGGTTCTCCTGGATGGTCACTCGGGCTGCCTGGCGCAGACCTGCCAGGTAATCCTGCCCGCAGGATATCATGCAACCTGCGGGCAGGTTAGACTTTTGGTGGTTAGCGCACCGGCGCTGATGGTGCAGGTGCCATTGCCATTCAGGTCAGCCGATTAATCTTAAAGGTAAGGTTGAAATCGGACCGTCTTATTTCCTATTGAAAATTACCGCCAATTCATCCTCTTTGGTACGCAGCTGCAGAACATTGCCTTCGATCTGGTAAGTTGCCGCACTTTGCAGGGCAGCCTGGTATTGGGCTTCCTGTTCCATCACGCCTGCTGGATCGCTGCAGGCCATCATGGTGGAGGCCAGAGGACCGATTGTGATCTGGTCCCCATTTAGCTTGTATTCTCCGCTGTAAGTGTTGCAGCCCGAGTTTCCGCTCAGGGTGCCATCCTTGCCAAAATCGGCTGTTAAAGTCGTACCTTCCAGCATGCCGGTGACAGCCTGTTTGCCGTTGTTAAAACCAGTCGGCTCCCAGGATGTACCCGCAAGGTCCTGTGACTGGACTTTATAAACAGCCAGGCTGGTTTTGTCCGTGCCGGTCAGGGTGAGTTGGTCGCCTTTAACTGCATACGTCTTAGCTTCTGCCAGAGCCTTCAGGTAGGCATTCTCCTGTTCCATTACAAACTCATCGCACATCATCATCGTCGTGGCCAACGGAGATGAAAAAGTGATGGAATTACCAGAGACGGTGTATGTGCCGCTGTACCGGTTGCAGCCTGCCGATCCACTCACTTTGCCATCTGAGGTGAATTCAGCCGAGATTCCCACGCCAGCCATGGGCGGCGTCCCCTTGAGCTCGGTGAGCGCCCACACCTTGCCGGTCAGGTCGCTGACCGGCGATGCGCACGCCGCCAGGACCATCATCCCAACGCAGATACTGAGAGAAACAATTATTTTCTTCATTCATTACTCCTTTTTTTAAACGAGCTCTCGATTTTGAAATTATTATGGTTACTCGATCTTGCCACTTTCGGACCATGGGGTTTCGATGATGGAATGCGTTCAGTTGCACTCCTTCACAATTAGCCTTACGGCCATACGCCTGCCTGCTCTTCATGGGATGCTCTCTATCTTATCTCTATTCAAGGCTGGCAGCCCCCCCTGCACAGCCAGTCCTGCTCAATGATTATTGGCGTGCCAAGATTTGCCGCATCTCGGCTTCACTATCTTGGATCACGTCTCCACTGACGTCAAAAGTCAGGCTGTGGATCGTGCCGGTGAATTCGAAGGGTGGCTCGTAGTAAGGCGCAACCGGTGCGCCAGGATCCGCGCCGATGGTGATCCCCCCCGTCAGCCCCAGGCTGAACGGCGTGGTATGGGGGAAATCAGCCTGACCGACAAGCTTCCCGTCGATGTAAAGCTGGGCGCGGCCAGGAGTACCCTTGCCGTTGGCGAAGTCCGGCTTTCCGGTCACTTCGAATTCGAAGCGCAATTCGTGATGCCCGGTCGGCACCGGAACGGTGCTCGCCACATGCAGGTAGTCTCGAGCCACATAGTTTTGAACGTACTGCAGCTTATTATCCTTCACATACAATGTATACCCGCCATCGACACCTCCAAAAGAAACCAATGCACCTTGGGCACCTTCAGCGGGAATCTCCACGTCAGCGGTAATACTGTGCGTGCGGTTGAGCAAGCGCGGCCCAGCATTAAAGGGTATCGCCTGCGTATGCGGGTAGAAGGTATAGTGCGTGCGGTCCTTGGTGAGCTGCGGGCGTTCATCGGCCATGCGCGCCACACCGCGACCATCCACCGGCAGCACGTGGTATTTGCCTGCCTCAACATACCAGGTAGCGATCATCTCGATCAGCTTGGCCCGGTTCACATCGGCGATGTTATGGTTTTCAGCAAAATCCTCGTCGATATGGTAGAGCTCCCAGCCTTTGGCATCCAGCTCGGTCAATTTTTCAGCCGGGATTGGATCACCAAAGCCCGTGCCCGCTTCCGTGAAGGAAGGACCGGGCCAGGGGCAGACTGCTCGCCAGCCATTGTGGTATACGGAACGGTGCCCAAGCATTTCAAAGTACTGGGTGTGACGTTTGCTCTCTGCCTGGGCATCATCGAGTGTCTGCGCAAAGCTGACCCCTTCAATGGGAGACTGCGTGACGCCTTTAATACTGGCAGGTGGTTCGATCCCCACAAGATCCAGCACCGTGGGCAGCATATCGATGGCATGCGCGTACTGGCTGCGCACCTCACCCCTGGCTTTCAAAGCCTTGGGGAAGTGCACGATGAAAGGATCGCAGATCCCGCCGCGGTAGGTTTCACGCTTCCAGCGCCGGAAAGGAGTATCACCCGCCCAGGTCCAGCCCCAGGCATAATGGTTGAAGGTGGTTGGATCGCCAAGCTCGTCGATGTGGTCCAGGTTTGTTTGGAGATCTTCTTTAACATTATTGAAGAACAGGTTTTCGTTGACCGAACCGGTCGGTCCGCCTTCGGAGCTGGCGCCGTTGTCGGAAATCAACATGATCAGGGTGTTCTCAAACGCGCCGATCGATTTCAGGAAGTCGAACAGACGGCCTATGTGGAAATCGGTGTGTTCCATGAAACCGGCGAAGACCTCCATCATGTGGGCGTAGAGCCTTTTCTCGTCCGCCGAAAGCGTATCCCAATGGGCGACATCGGGATCGTGCCGGGAAAGCTCAGCATCCGCAGGGACAAGGCCCATCTCTTTCTGCCGGGCGAAGGTCTTTTCGCGGTAGACATCCCAACCCTCATCAAATTGCCCTTTATACTTATCGGACCATTCCTTGCGCACATGATGGGGTGCATGCATGGCGCCCGGACAGAAATACATGAAGAAAGGTTTATCAGGTGCCACCTGCTTGGAGTCGGCAATGAAGCTGATCGCTTTATCCACCAGGTCCTCGGTGAGGTGGTAGCCCTCTTCGGGTGTCTTGGGAGGCTCCACCTGGTGGTTGTCATAAACCAGCTCAGGGTAATACTGGTGGGTCTCACCGCCCATGAAACCGTAGAAACGCTCGAAACCACGCCCTAAAGGCCAGCGCTCATACGGACCCGCAGCCGAAATCTGGTCGGCGGGGGTCAGATGCCACTTGCCGACGGCATAGGTGTTGTATCCGTTCGCCAGCAGGATCTCCGAGAGGAAACCGTTCTCGAAGGGGATATTGGCGTTATAACCGGGAAAACCGGTTGAGCCTTCGGTAATACATGCCATGGCGTTGGAGTGATGGTTGCGCCCGGTCAGGATGCAGGAGCGCGTGGGTGAGCACAGCGCTGTGGTGTGCATATTGTTGAAGCGCAGGCCGTTTTCCGCCAGGGCATTCATATTGGGGGTCCTGATCGGGCTGCCGTAGCAGCCGAGCTGCCCAAAGCCGACATCATCCAGGACAATGAACAGCACGTTCGGAGCGCCTTCTTCGGCGCGCTTTGGCTCCGGCCAGGCTTGCTCAGAGAGTATCAAATGTGCGCCCGATGACGCCGTTGAAGGCAGTTCCGGACTTATATTCTTTTAGGGACATAACGTTATTACCTCCTCGATAGGATATTTAGTGAAGTGCACCAGCTTGCACCACTTAACTGAAATGGGATACTTAGCATTCTGGGAGCTGGCCCAGAGACGGGGCGCTTCGAAACCAGGAACCGCCTTGCCGCTGTAAACATTAGGGATTGATTGAATCAGGCTTGCTTATTGGCTCCGCTTCCTCCTTTCTCAAGCGTGCGGATATATTTTTTACTGCCGTTAAGGCCATTTGACCCATATTTTGATCTGCAGGCTTATCCTCAGTTTTCAGACCAAGTTCTACTAAATCGATACGACCCTGCTTATCAAGTACTTCCAGGTCAGACCGCAGCAAATACTTGGAATAGACATCAATGCTGGTCACCAACAAAATCATCACCACCGGTCCATATAAGGCGCCAACAATGCCCAGCACTCCCAGTCCTCCCAAGACGCTCATAATAACCAGCGCCGGGTTGAGCTGAGCACCTTTCGGAACCAGGCGCGGCCTTAAGAAGGTGTCGATCTGGGCAACAAAAATCAAAAAAGCCGCAATGATAAAGACTCCCCTGAAGACATTGCCACTTAAGATCAGAATGATCCCCACTGGCCAGGCAACCAGAGAAATACCGATCAAGGGGATGAGGGCCAGGAACATAGAAATCAGGGTTAAAAACAAGACATACGGCACTCCGGCTAACAAAAAGACCAAACCCATCGCCAACCCCTGTGTAATCGCAATGACGAAGGTCCCCTTGAACATCGCTTTAATCATCAAGTCGATTTTGTCGAGGAATAGCTGGGTAATTTCGGTTGGAAATGGTACGATCTCAAGAATTTCTTGTTTGCCTGGACTTTTATAACGGGGTAAAGATACATATAGGATCACCAGCACAACCAGGGCGTTGGTGAACAACCTTGGCAGCGATTGGCCCAGGCTGATCAGTACGTTTACCAACCACTGGCTCAACCAGGCGACCGCCTGCGATAAGTTTTCCGCAAATCTGAACTCTTCCAGATGGATATTGCCTGCTACGATTGCCTGGATCGTCCTCTCCAGCCAACCATTGATATCTCCCAGGGAGAATTGTAAGCCTTCGATATCCAAACCAACAAAAAGATTGGCTGCCTGCATGATGGCTCCACCGATGATCAGGACAGCCGGAATGGCAATGATCAGGATAAAGATAAAGATGGTCAAGACCGTGGCGCGTGATGCTTTTCCGCTGACCCCCCGCTTATTCAAAAGCCAGGTATAAATTGGTTTCAAGATGATCACCAAGGCAGCCGCCAGCAAAATTGCCCTGGTAAACCTCCAGACAAGGATCAAAGCCAGGATTGCCAGGATAGCAACCATGCCAAAGAAGAAGATCCTCTGGGTGATTAGTCGATCTCTCATTATTATCCTCTCATCCTGTGCATCTGCCGGGGCTGGGGATGGTTCCCCAGCCCCGAGCGGATATCTGTTTAGGGTGCTGGCGGCGGCTGAATGACGCGCAGGCCTCCAGCATTACTCGCCCGCGTAAAGCGAACCGGTACCCATCCTTGGCCGGAGGGGGTGATCGTTGTGGGGATGTTCACCACGTACCATTCTCCGTCTGGGCTGATGCCGAGGACTGCCAAGGCTGTACCACTCTGTATCTCACCCAGGCTGGGATATTGCGCTTCCAGGGCCAGTGCGCACATCGAGCGGTTCCAGGGCAATCATGGCAGGGATGCCAGACCCAGGAGTGGCCGGCGTGATGTTAGGCGGCAGCGCTGGCGTATTCAGCACAGGCACGTTGCCTATATTGGATCCGGTTGTGTACACCTTAGCCACCCAACCCGTTCCATCGCTGCTTATCGTGGTCGGCACGCGGATCGCCCACCAATCGCGATCATTGCTCTCGCCGATTACCTCAGCGCGCGCTCCGTTAGGCGCTACTCCCAAAACGGGGAACTCCAGGGTCGGGCCTCTTCTCAATGTTGCCGGTTCGCTCATGATTACCTGAGGCAATTCAGGAGCAGGTGCCGGGAAGGTCACAATGGTGGGGAGGAGAGGCGGGGTAATCACGGGCAATGGCTCGCCAGACGTGTTGCTAAGCTCGACGAATTCTGATGCTACCCAGCCTACGCCAGTGCCTACCCGGTCGGTGGGAACTTTTACAGCATACCAATATCCATCAGGATTGACTCCTAGGATTTCACCCACATCACCTTTCATGGCTACATTAATGATTGGGAAAAGCATACTCGGTCCAGTGCGGACATTGACATTGACGAGGGCTGTCCCCGTAGCAACACTGGCTCCGGGCTCGGAGAACACCTGCGTTGGCGTGGCTTGCGTCGTGGTTGGCGGGAACAGTTCGTCTTCCAGAGACCACACCCGAAGTTGATCATAGCTGACAGTAAAGGGGTTCTCGGTGGCAGCCCGTACAAAGTAACCGAACTTGCCTGCATCCAGGAAGGTGTAATCGGATACAGTGGTTAAGAACTT
The DNA here is from genome assembly GCA_963751425.1 of uncultured Chloroflexia bacterium. Lineage (GTDB taxonomy): Bacteria > Chloroflexota > Anaerolineae > Anaerolineales > UBA4823 > CAVVUF01. The sequence goes on from CAVVUF010000001.1 coordinate 287,411, forward strand.
ACCGTTGGCATAAAGAGAGATATTCTCACCAAATACCAACAGCCCCATTTGGTTAACCGCTCCGGGATCGTGTTTGATATCCAGGCTGTCGGTAGGCTTTACAAGGGTTGTGGTTGCCTGCCCATCCCAGTAGGTCAGGCTGTACTGGCCGGCGCAATTAAAGCCGTACAGGTAGCCGCGGTTGGTATCTGGGGCGCGGAAGAGCATGCCAAACTGGTCGTCAGGCTGGCAGCTTTCGGGCATGATCTGCGTCGTCTCCAGGTAGAAGTTCTCGAGCTCGGGCCAGGAGACTTCCCAGCAAGAGAATTGTGCCATGCCATTGGCAGTCATCACAAACTTTCCGCCAGTGATCTGGGTGGTGAAGCACTCATTGGAAAAGGTTGTCCAGTTATCCGTATTATTAAAGTTTTCCACACCTGAGGGGGTGCCCAAAATTAAGGCAGGATCGCCCTCTACAGTCTGCCGCACAGGTGACATCCCTGCATTCACATAGGACATACTGGCAGGATTATCTTTTAAGATCAGCACCAGCAGCCCATCCCGCTCTCCAACACCGATCACACGCGCCAGCAAGCTCGTATACAGGTCATATTTGGAATCTTCTGGGCAAGCTGCCAGAGAGCTGATCCCCGGATTGAGGGTTAAGCTGGAACCGGAAAGAATATAGGTGCCAGCCAGCTGGTTACAGTCCGCCTTGGCGCTATAGGTGCCATCTGCCCGGAAGACCAGGTCATAGTTTTCAGGATTCCCCACCCCAACCTCACTGCTCGGCGAGGTCTCTTTCAGGTAGATCCACTGCCAGAGGATATCGATCAATGCTTCTTGGGTGATAGGCTGCAAATTGGCATCCAATGCAGGCGTGGCAGCTGCCGGAGCATGCTGGAAGTACATCTCACCCCCGGAATCTCCCAGGCCAATGACCAGGCTACCAAACCCTGTTCCAACTGAAGAGGCGGCGGCGAGCTGGGCCAAGAACTTATCGGAAGAAGAGTCGGGCGGACAAGCCACCAGGCTGCTCGCCCCAAGGGTAATGGTTAATTTTTCGCCTGATAGCGTGTAGGTGCCCACGACCGTGTTACAGTCAGCTGTGATATTAACCGAATTGTCGGCATTGAAAGTAATGGTGTATTTCTCAGGGTTTGGCACAACGGAGGGCATTCCACCTTGCGATTCACGCCCACTGACCCACTGCCAGCTGCCTGTGGTCAGGTCTGCCTGGCTGATGGGTGATAAAACTTGGGGTGCCGCGGTTGGTTCAATGGTAGGCGGGACGGTGGTTGAGGTTGGCGAAGGGTTTTTCGCTGACCCTGAACACGCCCCCAATAGGAAACTGATGGCGACGAGCAGGCTGACTAGATAATATATTTTTTTATGGTTTTGTGCAGACATTGCATCCTCCAAATGTAGATTTAAGTGATGGTTTGATTTGATCTGAAATTCATTAACTCAACTGCTATTTTGATCATCATGGTCTTATTGGACACCCCCTTTTTTTAGAAAAAGCTGCTGCAAGATTGGAAATCAAGGTAATTTCTCCGCTAGTTTTTCTTGTTGTTCTACCGCATCTAACCACGCCTGTGCAAACTCAAAAGCCTGGTTAGCTGCCATGCCAAATTCATCCGTCGCCATGAAGATGTTTTCCTTCCCGATTAGCTCGAGCACCCCGGTGCGTTCCAATTGGGTTAGAACGCCTTCGCTGAGCCCGGCTAAGATCAATTTTCCTCCCTGGTCTTGAACGGTGCGCGCATATCGATCGAGCACACCAATCATTGTGCTGCCGAATTGGTCATAGCCGCGCATCAGAAAGATGACCACCGCATTCCAGGAATCTTCGGGGGCAGGCAAATTTTCTTCCAATGTCTTGGCGGCAGCGTAAAACAGGCTGCCATACGGATACAGGATAGTGATTTTGTGACTCGGCAACTGGGTTGGAGCCGGTCGTTCAACCGGGAAACCACCTTTTTGGGGAATAATTTCAACCAGCTTTATGCGATTTGCTTGCTGAGTTATGTAGAGCACGATGGAGATTGCCACGCCCAGAAGGACCGCGAATTGCAGCGGCATGATCAGCGTCCCCACGAATGTGATCAACATGACCACCCGCGGTGTCAGGCCGGTCTGCCAGACAGTCATGATGTCAGTCGGCTTGATGGTTTGAAAGCCGATCACCATCAGAAGCCCAGCCAGCGCTGGCATAGCGATCAACTCTACCAGGTGAGAGAAGAGTAAAATGATGATGGCGATCAGGATACCGGCAAAGACATTTGCCCAGCGCGTCCTGGCACCTGAACCAACAACCAGGGCAGTGCCAGAGAGAGAGCCACCCGCAGGCATTCCCCTGAAAAAGCTCGCTGCCAGGTTGGCAACACCCTGGCCCAAGAAATCACCAGAGGGGTCTGGGAACTTCCCATCGGGATTGGGGTATCCCTGGCTGATCCCCGCCCCTTGCACTAAACCGATAATGCTGAGGGCGAAAGCCGGTATGATCAAAGACAGGAGCAATGAGAAATTGGGGAGATGGAATTGCGGTAAGGCGCTGGGCACACTGGTCACATCCCCGACGGTGGGTACCAGATTAAAACCTGGCAGCGCAGCAAGGGTTGAGGCGATGATCATCGCCAGGATCAAGGAATACCGCTTCGTTAGTCTGAACTTGTTAAAGACGAGGATCAAGATAACGGTCACCACGCCGACCACCATAATTGGAGGAATGATTTTGGCAGTGTTCAAGGCTGTATCAAAAGCCTGGACCACCCGGTTAGAGTAAGGGCTCGAATAACCGGTAAAATCACCGAGCTGTCCCAGGATGATTAAAATGGCAACGCCATTCAAGAAACCAGTCATCACAGAAAATGGCACAAACCGCACCAGGTAACCCATCTTAAGCAAACCCAGGGTAATCTGGATAACCCCGACCAGGAATGCCAGCATGTAGACTGCCTGCAGCTTCATATCAGGGGTCATTCCGATCAGGGAGCTTGCCGCAGCAAGAGATAAGGCGCTGGTGGTGGATATATGCATCGACTTCAGAGCTGGTAAACAGCGCCCCAATCGGGGTGGCGATGATCATGGTATACAGACCGGTTAGCGGATTAATCCCTGCCAGTAAAGCAGAAGCCATGCTATCAGGGATGCTTGATACCGCGGTAGTTAATCCGGCGATCAGGTCGGGCACAAGGTTTCTGGGATGGATGCTCCAGCGCTGCTTATACGTGGTGATGATATTGGACTGCATCTAAAAATCCTTGCCTCAGGACGAGCGCCTCATATTCAAGACCAATGATTCTACACTGATGACCATCACCCAAATAGGAAAGATCAGGGTTATCCATAAACTTAAATTTATGATGATCAGCAAAGAAACTGCGAGCAGATAGGTGAGTATGACCAGCCAGCGGGGCATCAGCCCTGTGCGCAACCAGATTGTTCCCAGGGAGAGCATAAACACACCTGCCATGCGAATTGCAAATATATTGCTAAAATAAATCGTCATCACTCGACCGAAGTAAACAATCTCCTGTTCCAGAGCGATGTTTAACGTGATCCGGTGATAGACGATCAGGCTCCCTGAGATGGCGGTCGAGATAAACACCATTGCCAGAAATAGAAGGCCACTGCCGAAAAACACAGTTGAAAAAAACTGATCCTCATACCTGCCCAGGCGGTCGCGCACAACCCCGATAAACCACAAGAACGCAATACCGGCGAAAGGTACCAGCTCCAATGCAATGGTGATGCGCTGCTCTCCCCTTTCAATCCATTCGATGTCAGCCGATAGATCGGCGGGAATTGCAGAGCGGAGCAAAATCAGGCAAGCGGTAAATAACACTCCAAACAATATGCCTGCAATCGCGGCTGCACGGGGTGTGGTCAAGCGACGGTAATCAATGTCAGTCCCTGGTATCTCCATCATGTTCTACCTTTCTTCATAACTCCAGGGATCAGCGGTAGAAACCTGGATTAGACCAATCTTCAAACCTTCGCTGAGAGGAATTCCATAGGTGATCAGGTTAGCCACGAGGGGCACCAGAACAAAGTTCGCCACCAAGGCCAGGATCACCAGGCGGGCATCGCGCAGCGGTTCCAGGATTTGAGCCACGCTCAGGCTCAGACCCATCGCCAACATACTGGTCACCACAAAGATCAGATTAAACAGGTTCATGATGATCGAGAGCAATCGAGGCAGATCCATTTTGGCATTCCCGGGAATGCTACATCTCTTCGTCATTTTCAATGCGCTCGACGGTTAAAATCACCCTGCCCAGATCGTTCAGCAGGTCCAGCAACCCGGAAAGCACGGTTTGATCGGCAAGCCACCCGCTGATCTGGGTCACCGATTGATAGTGACCCCACGAAGCGGACGAGATCTCCAAACTTTCAAGGTGAGCGAGCCAGCACTCATCCAACTCCCCTACGACCCGGATCTGGTAAAGTCCCGGGCGGTCAAACAGGTATTGGCGCACGATCTCCTCAGGCATTGGCACCTCCTTGTACGCTCCCAAGGATAACCAGGATGCCCTATGTAGTCATGCAATAAAATGTTTTATTTTAATTCTATTTGTTCAGAGGAATGTGAAAACGCTAGCTAGCGGCTGGGAGCGAGGATACCGAGCTCGATGGCTCTGGCGACAGCCTGGCGCTTATTGGCGGTATTTAATTTGCGGTAAATGTGGTGGGTGTGCTGCTGGACCGTGCTTGGGGATATGTACAGCCTGGCTGAAATTTCGTTGATGGTCAACCGCTCAGCCAGCAGCCCCAGGACTTCAAGCTCGCGCTCGGTCAGCAGCCCTTTGATCTCCCTAAGGTTGGGAGGCGCCGGATGGGGGTCGATTGGCGTCGAAAATGCGGCGATGATCGCAGCGAGGTACTCTTCCAGGTCAGGCTCATTCTTCAACCGCGCCGAAATCGCCCGGAGGAGCTCAAGCAATTCCGGACCTCGGATCACGAACACCTGGATAAACCCACCCGGGCGGCCCAGGCGCAGCGCGCGCTCCAGGGTTTGTTGAGCAGCGGCGCTTTCACCCTGCCTGGTGAGCCACACAGCCCGCATCGACAGCACGCGTAGAAGCGTGAAGTTATTGTGCGTGCGTTCAGCCAGCTCCTGGATCTCATCCAGGAGCTGAGCGACCACCCGGCTGGTTTCAGGCCCGCCTGCATCCATCAAGATTTTGACCTTGTAGATGTGGGGGATGTGGTACCAGCCGATCGCCTGCTCGGCGATAGGGGCATAAAACGATTCTGCCCAACGGCGCGCCTCCACGCGATTGCCATCCTGCAGTTTCAACCAGGCAGTCAATCCGATCAGCGGCTGAGGCGTTGCTGCAATCTGTTCACTGTACAGCTCCTGGAGTGAATCGAGCGATTGCTGTGCTAACGCGTGACGACCAAGAGCCTTCAACACATAGACATAGCCTGCAATGCTCTCCACCAGGCAAAACAGGTTGGAGGTGAAGCCCCGATCGACCACCAGCTCATAATACCCGACTGCAAGCTCGAGCTGGTTCCACTCTTGATAGACTCGCCCCAGCACGTAATAGCCCCAACCCTGCATGAGCAGAAGGTTGTTGGTGAGAGCGTTCTGCACCAGGTGTTCCGCCGTTTGACGGCAGAGCTCCAGCTCTCCATGCAGCAGATGGCTGACCGCGAGAACAAACTGCAGCCGGGCGCCGAACGCCGTGCCCTGGTCTGAGTCTGACAGGCTCGCAAAGGCTTGCGTGAACATCTCGACCATTTGGTGGTACTGCCCTTCCATGAACATGGACAATCCCAGGTAGATCATGGCATTGCCGCGGGCAAAATACCAGGTCTCAGGCAGCGTATCCACAGCCTGGCGGGCGAGCGGTATCGCCTGGCTGCCCTGGTTGGTCAAATAAAGCATGAGGCTGTCCAACGCCCAGACATGCGCCTGGACGGTCTTATGCGGGATGATCTCAAAGCCAGGCAAAGGAGCGCCGGTTTCTGCAGGTTCTCTCTGCAGCAAGGCGGCATCCAGCATGACCTGGATCCTGGTGGTCAGTGAGTGTATCTGCGCTAACCGAAAGCCAAAATGCGCCATCCAGGCTTGCATGAGCAGCAGCCCGGGACGTGTGGCAATGAACTCTTCCGAAAAATACCCAAGGCGGCGCTTGATCCCCTGGTAATCCTCGGCGTTGAGCAGGAAACATAACTGGCTTTCCACGAGCTGCGCCGCGCCGACCCAATCTCGCACGGTGATCAGGTGACCCAGCGCTTCGTCCTCCTGCCCATGCTGGGCCAGCCAGGCAGCAGCCCGCCGGTGGAACAGCGTAATTTGATCGGGATGGAAGGAAAAACGCTGGCGCGAAAGCAGCATCTGGCGAAACAGGTGGTGATAGCGGTACCAGGAACGCTGGGTGTCCAATGGGATCAGGAAGAGCTGGGCGTCTTCGATGCGTTCCAGCAGCGCCTGGATCTCACCTTCGCTTTGCTCGAAACCGAACACTTCGGATAACAAGGATGCACAGAACTGGCTGAAGGTAGCCGTCTTGAGCAGGAATTCCTGGATTTCGTCCGGCTGGTTGGTGAGGACCTGGTCGAGCAGGTAATCGCTTACCTGCCTGTTCGGCCCGTCCATATGCGCGATCAGCTCCTCCGGTTGGACCTCTTCGCGCAGGCTGATCGCTGCCAGGGCCAAACCGGCTGCCCAGCCTTCAGTCTTCTCCTGAAGCTGGTTTATGGCAGTAGCGCTCAAGGGAACATGAGCAGATTGCTGTAAATATGCCGAAAGCTTCGGAATCCGTAAAGCGCAAATCAGCTGTTGTGATGTTCTACAACCCGCTCATGAACTTTTAGCCGGCTGAACGACAGGGACGGGCTGCGCCGGGCGGAGAGGATCAGGTGCAGGGGTAATGGCTCGTAGCGCAGCACATCGGCGAGCAGCAAATCGATCGAAGGGTTTCCAACAAGGTGATAATCGTCCAGCACCAGGATGAAGGGTGTGTCTTCCAGCAGCTCCAGGTCGGCGATCAGGGCGCTTTTCCAGCTAGCCAGCGGCACGGTTCCCTGGGCGTGCTGCAGATCAGCAGTTTTCTGCAGGCAGCCTGGGAAGAGCTGGCGCAGCGCAGTCACAACGCCGGATAGAAACGCGGGGATCTCATGGTCATTTTCATCCAGCTGCAGCCAGGCGTTGGGCAGCGGGCAGCGATCCAGCCACTGGGTCAGCAGGGTGGTCTTTCCAAACCCGGCTGGAGCAGAGATCAGGGCGACCGGCTTCAGCAGCACCTGGTCGAGTTTCTCAAGCAATCGTGGTCGTTCAACCGATCCGGCGACGGCATGCGGTCGATGAAGCTTTACGCGTGGGAATTCAGATCGGTGTTCCAACATAGATGACAAAACTTTTGGAGCCTGATCAATTTGCCACAGCTTAGCTTATCGCCGCTTGAGCTTGCAGGTTATCGAATAAATTTGGCTCGCAAATAATTCTACCATTCATCGTCCATTCTGAGCATTGTCAGCAAAACTCACAGTTTCCATGGTTTGACGGACCTTTACATAAATGCCAAAATCTTACCGCCCTCGGTTTGATTTATTTCTAAAATGCTCCAAAGGGATTTATTGATTTAGATTTCCGTAAAGATACCAGTAAATCTGTGGCGGAAAGCCAGAAGCCAAGTCTGCCTCCCAAATGAAATTACCCGGCTGGAAAGCTGATCTGAGCAGTTTATCCAGGGCATCCAATAGCTGGATTTCTTCAGCAGGTATGACCACAGCTTCTTTCATTAGCAACTGCAATTGCACGCGCTGAGTTACTTCTTGAGCATAGCGATCAAAATTCGACTCAGCCAATTCCTGGTAATCTATCAAGAAATTCCGCCAGAGGTTTAAGTCCGCATGGAATTCCGCGCTGGCTTTCTGACCCCACGTTGAGCGCCAGCGTTCCCGGATAGCATTGATTTGTTCAATCAATTTATCCAGCCTGGTTTGTTGAGCATGTGTCAACTTGAAGGTCTGGAGTCGGGTCAAAGCCAGCGCCAGGTTGCCCAGGTTGAACTGAGGATAAGGCGGCTCTCCATGGGGCGCGCGAATGCCTAACGGCCAGTTAAGGTTATTCGAAAGAAGATAATCTTCGAGGATTTCCAAACCGGCTTTTAAAAATCGAAGGTCATTTGAAGCGGATTTCATGGTGATCTAAACCGTGAATCCACGACGCAATAATTTAGTTCTCATTTATACCCACCAGGTGATAATTTTTATGGTACTTCCTAAATTTTAGCATTGTTTTCACCTATTCTAATTATTTGTAGCGATCAATTTCACAAATCTGAGAATTCGATAATGACTTCTTCGTGAACCTGCTCGACATGCGCACCGCCTGGCAGGCCGCCGCAGAAGACGAGGAAGTGTTTGAAGGATACGCATCGGCCTCCTACTGCCTACTCCCCCTTCCCAACAAACTCGATAAAAGTCTTGGCTGGTCTGGATAACTTCTTATCCCTCTGCCAGGCCAGCACAAGGTTGCTTTCGACCTTCTCCGCCAGGGGCACAGCCACCGTATCAGCCGGTTTGTGGAAAGTATAGAGCTTCGCCATCATCAAGAAGATCCCGCAAACAATAACCGTGGAGAAAGAGTTACATTTTAGAATTTTTAGATAAGCTGTTCACTCTTAAATTCTGTACTTTCACCGACCCTCTCTTGCGAATAAGTTCCTTTATTATAGAAAACAATATAATTATAAGGACACATCCATATAGAAGAAGAAAAACTATATCAAGAGCAATAATTCCATCTAGATTTGCAGGAACTAATTCTTGGCGTAAAGCCCAGATGCCCAGAATAAGTGCAACTGACAATTCAATTATGCTGGTAAAGGAATCTAGTAATACCATTACCACGAGAACTAATATTATGGAAATCACAAGGATGGGAATAACTATTTTTAATACCATTGATCGATGTAATATGATATTCTGTTCTTCATCAATAACTTTATTATCCGGAAACGGATAAATAGATGGATTGGATACAATTTTCAAATATGCAGGGATTTTCACTTTTCCTATTATATTTCCCCATGTACCTTTTTGGGTGATTATAATAAATGATTGTGGGTTTATATCTATTTCATCGAAAGGATAATAATAATAAAGAGGGTCTAAATCCGTTTTATCAAACCGTAATTTATGGCCTGAACCATTAGTTAATTCAATTGTCCAAACATTACCATTAGATAAATAGGACGATTTACATTCTCCTTGGAGAGTATTCATATCTGTAAAAGAACTAATGGAATAGTGTAGTTTTCTGAGGCTGTTATATTGAACCTCAAAACTTAGTTGATCAACACAAATAAATGTAACACCTTCTTTAAATAAAACTTTTAGCCAATTGTCATAAATAACTACTTTCTTGTAAGATAGCAAGAAATTATGTGGAAATGTATTATCTTCGATGGAATCAATACCAATCTCTACATTTGGAAAATTATAAGTGTCAAAGAAATTCTGATTAACATAATCCTCAGAATCGCTAAATTTTCTATAATCATCCAAGTCAAAAAACAACACATTATAAGCAGCGAAAACAATTAACAATAATAAGATAATTGAGGGTAAATAAACGAAAATTTTGTGGGATCTTTTCAATTTCAAAGCCACCTCCTATTTACCAAACAGCTTTATTTCTTAAATAATTGTCTTTTTTAACAATCTCCATACCCTTAGGTCTTAATGATTCTTCAATACCCCAGTGCACCCACTGTGCACTTCTGCAGCTAACTTTAAAGGTCTACAGCGGTTCTTCAAATCCGATCTCAAGCAAAACCCCTTTAGGTCAACCCTCCGTTCAAATTCATGGCTACACGCAGACTACATCATTTTCCATTCACCAATTCGCTTTTCAACGATGGGGGGGCCAGGGAGGGAACCGAAGGTAATGCCCGCCCTCAAGTGGGTTTGCGATGAGTACATCGCTCCTTCGCTCTGCTCAAAAGGACACCGATGTACCCATCGGCAACCCCTATCCGCTCCCCCCTATCCCCTGCTCTTAAATCACTTCCAAATAATCCTTATCCGGCAAGGCCGGGAAGGGCGGCGTGGGCAGGGCCTGGTACCAGAACGCCACCGAAGCGATATCGTCCTGCAGCGGCAGGTAGCGGTGGTCGCTGCGCCAGCCCAGGGCCTGGATGGTCACCCGCAGGTCACGCTCGAAGCGGATCGGGTCCATCACGTGGAAGCGGTACATGCCGAAGCGGAACTGCGAGCGGTACAGCCGGTCGGGCAGCAGCACCTGGTGCAGCCCGCTGTAGGGGGTGGAGAAGGGCACGTACAGGTGCGTCTCCTGGTCCTCGAAGTCATACGACCCGCAGAAGTAGTCCTCCGTCCCCGTCCCGCAGATGGTGGGGAACTCCTGGTCCCCGTCCATGAAGAACTTGATCTCGCCCTCGCCCCACCACTGGTTGTTGTTCACCCCCCAGGCCAGGTAGGTGCCCACGTACTGCCCCTGCCCCTGCACCCCCTCCAGGATGGTGTAGACATCCTTATAGGGCAGCGGGTTGGTGCGCCGGAACTGGGCGTGGAAGTAAGCGCAGTCCTCGGGCACATCGGTCAGGGTGTAGTTCACCTGGTAGAAGAGCACCATCGGCTGCGTGTCGATGTTGGTGAAGGTCATGCGGCAGTGCTTGCGGAAGGGCATCTCCCAGTAGCAGTTGAAGGCGCTGCCCGGGTTCACGCACACCGGCAGGGCGTTCACCTGGGCGTACTTGCCCCAGCCCATCAGGAAGAAGTCGCCCACCGGGCACTCCACCGAAGGCTGCTCCTGCCCGTCCCAATAGATGCGCAGGATGCTGAAGCGCCAGTTGCCCGTCGGCGTCAGCCAGATCTGCTGGATGGCGCCCGGCCCCTCGATGGAGGCCATCTCGAAAGTCTGCCCCGGCTGGATCGTCAGGCAAGGCGAGACCTTCCAGCCCTGCCCCAGCTCGCGCGCCGCCCCGCCGGTGGGGATGGCCATGCCGCCCTGCCCCTTGGCGCCGGTGTAGTTCTCCGGGCAGATCGAGCGGGTCACCGCCTTCGATAGCCGGGAGAGGTTGCCCAGGTGCATGCCCAGGCCGTTGAATGGTGCTGTCATATTATTCTCCTTGATGAAAAGATTTACAAGATGGACACTGAAAGACGAAAGATCAAAAGATGTACACGGAAAAGGCGGAAAATAGGAAAAATCGGTTTTTTAAGGGGCTTTTGGTTTCACAAGCAGAACAGGTGGCTTGTATTTTTTGCGCTCGTTATCGTAGCTCTTACGGTGGAACTCCGGTTTGGGACCGAAATTGAACAGCAAGCCCACTTCGATATCGGTCGCATTCAGGTAATTCAGGATTTGAGCAGTATGCTCTGGAAGCAAGGCTTGGACGGCCTTGAATTCAACAATGAATAATTCCTTCGACAACCTGATCGGCAAAGAATTCACCTACCCGCTCATCCTCATAAAGGACCGGAATAGGCACTTCCGTCTCAACCTGCAAACCCAGCTTCCTTTCCTCTATGAGCATCGCCTTCTTATACACACTTTCCAGAAAGCCATAACCCAAGCTGGTTGTACACTTTGAAGAAGCAGTCGATAATTTGTTGAGACAATTCAGCATGTTTCATAAAGGATCTGCCTTTTACTTCTTTCTGTTCTTTCTGCGTACTCGATATTCTTCAGAGTATAAAAATCCGTCTCTTCCTTCCTTCCGATTTTTCCGTGTACGCCTTTTTGTTTTTGCTCTATCCTAATTAATCCGCCTTTTCCTTCTTTCTGAACTTTCCGTGTACGCTTTTCACGGTTTCGGATAGGTCTCCAGCGTGCCCACCCGGTAGCGGCGGATCGAAAAATAAGGCGTGTCGGCGGTGACGGCGGAGGCCAGGTGGTAGCCATCCATGAAGTTGATCGTCTCGCCCGGCGGGTCGGCGTCCGGCAGGCTCGTCAGGTCATGCGTGTCGTCGATCACATCTGGGTACCAGGTGCCTGCGCTGGCATCGTAGAAGCTGGCTTGCACGTGGATCTCGGTGCCGCTCACCTGCTCCCAGCGCACGCGCAGCAGGTCGCCCGGCTCAGGCAGGTTACGCCCATCGGAGAGCGAGGCGGCGGGCGGCAGGGGCCACATTTGATAGAACACCGGCATCCCGGTCCAGGCAGAATAATACACCTGCGCCTTGCCATCGTTGAGCGTATAACCCACCTCCAGGTTCTCCTCGCGGTTGATCTCCTTGCGGAAGGCAACCAGGCCCCCGAAAGAGTAGCTCAGGAAGTCGTTGGCGGGCGGGGTACCCTGCGGCCAATCACTCTCGATCTCCGCCCAACCGCTTTCCAGGGAGGGCATGCGGTCCAGGTTGCGCCCGGCCTGGAAGCGCGCAGTGAGAGAATACAGCCCGGCGGTGGGGTCGAGGCGCAGGTTATTCTCCCAGGTGGTCCAGTCGATCTGCCACTGGCGCCCGTCCTGGCGGGTGAAATCTTGCTCCTGCAAGGCAGCCGAGGAGCGGTTATCAGAGCCGGAAGGGAAGGGTTCCTGCGTGGAGCGGAACCAGTCATCCACATATACGGTGACGGGCTGCGCGGCGCTTGTGGAGAGGATGCCCAGCGCGGCGGTATCGTAAACTTCTTCCTTCATGCGCCCCTGGTGGTACCAGCCGTAGAAGTCGCCATCGATCAGGAAGGCGAAGGCGCGCTTCACGCCTGGGCCAGCCTGCGAATGCAGCCCCAGCTCGACCTGCACCCAGCGGTCCTGCGGAAAACTGCCGTAGACGGGGAATTCGATGGGGGTGTTGTCCCAGTCGCGGTGACCGACCACGTACAGCGCTCCGTTTTCATGCAGGCGCAGGTACCAGCCGCAATCCGCCTGCGAAGCGTAGATCCCACCCAGGGTCAAGTAGCCATCGGCTCCAAGCTGCGCCAGGCTGGCGGAAGGCACGAAGACATAAGCCCGAAACCAGTTCCAGGTGCCCGGGCGCTCGCCCCAGGTATGCTCCAGGGCAGCATCTCGAAAGTTTACCTTCAGGAGCGAGGCGCCTCCCTCAGCGGTGATATCCAGCCGGGCGGAGGCCATGCCTTCGAGGAACACGTCGCTGGTGCGCACCACGCTGCCCGATCCGGCGACCTCCGGGGTAACCTGCCAGGCGTCGTAAGAACCGTTGAACGACTCCAGGATGGAAGCCGGGTCAGGGGTGGAGGTGGGGGTGCCTGTCAGCGCAGGGAGAGGGGTCTGGCTGGCGGGAGGCAGCGTGGTTGGCGGGCCGGTTGGGGTCAGCTTCTCGCCAGAGGCAGGAGGCAAGGTTTCAGTCAGGACGGCAGGTGTTTGGGAAAGGGATTGGGTTGGAGAGACCTGTGCTGGTTGGGTGAGAGATGGCGTCAGGTTAGGAGTGAGCGTGGCTGAGGTGCAGCCAGCCACGAGCCGAGGATAAAAGCCATACCCCCAGGAGCAGCATTGCAGCAGGACGTTTTGGCATGGTTAATCGATGGATGCCGGAGGGGTGTCGGGTTCCAGGTCGGCGGGCAAGGTAAAAAAGAACAGGCTGCCTTCGCCAAGGCCATCGCTCTCCACGCCCACGCTGCCGCCCAGCTTTTCGGCGATGCGCTTGACGATGGAAAGCCCCAGCCCGTGACCGGTGGGCCGGGAGTGGCTGTTGCGGTTGAAGATGGTGAACAGGCGCGAACGGGCTTCTTCGTCCAACCCGCGCCCGTTGTCTCGCACCCAAAAGCGCACCATGCCATCCTTGGGCGCATCGGCACCCAGCTCGACGATCGGCGGGCGACCTCCGTAGTGGATGGCGTTGCTGATGTAGTTCTCCCACATTTCCTCCACCCAGGGGGCATGCCCGCAGGCAGCCGGCCAGGCGGTGGGCTTGTGGATTTCGGGGCGGTGTTCCTTGAGCAAGCGGTCGAGGCGCGTCTCGACCTCACCTATGATGGCGCTCATATCCAGGGGCTCGGTGGCAAAATCGGTCTTCCCCACCGAAGCCAGCACGAGGAGCTCGTTGATGATGCGATTGATCTTCTCCACCTGGTGGGTCAGCCGTTCGGAGGCATCTAACCCCACTTTATCGTTCGCCAGGGCTGTGCTCATGCGCAGCACGCCGGCGGTCAAAGCCAGGTTGGTGAGCGGGTTCTTCAGGTCATGCGCCACCATGGTGGTGAAGGCGTTCAGATCGTCGATGAGCAGCTCGCGCGAAGCCACCTCCTCTCGGAGCTGCTGGTTCGCCTGGGTTAGGGCACGCTCCATCTCCTGGCGCTTGCGGATCTCTTCTTGCAAGATGACGTTCTTGAGCTGGTAAATTTCCGGCTCATCGCCAAATTTCACTTCCTGGTAGAGGAGATCGATGTTCTTCTGGCGGTCCTGCGTTTCGAGGGCAGTGACTTCTTCTTTTACCTGGAAGAACTGCTCAAAATGCAGCAGGGCGCGCTCAAAATCGCGCATCTGCCGGTAAAGCAAGGAAAGGCTGCGGTGGCATTGGTAGAGGTAGTGCTGGTGATTGGTCTGCTTGGCTAACTCCAGGGCGTTGCGCAGGTAAGCGAGGGCATCGCTGAGCTGGTTGGTGGTCCGGTAATACTCCCCAAGCTTGTAAAGGATTTCGACGGATAATTTTTGGTCCCCTGATTTTTGAGCCAGGGTGTAGCCAGCCTGGAAGCAATCAGAAGCCCGCTCCGGTTCGCCTAAGGCCGTGCAAATATCTCCCAGCAGCACCTGGGCGGAGGCTTCTCCCTGGGCATTCCCAATATCACGAAAAAGCTGGCAGCTCTGCTGGGCAGCTTTCCTGGGCAGCCGGGTAATCCATGTGAGAAAAGTGCAAATTGGCGATCATCAAAAGGATATCCGCCTGGCTCTCCAAGGAGCCTCCCTGGCGCGCCAAATCCAGGCTTTCCATGAGCGCCGCTAAGGCTTTGGCATACTCTCCGAGGCCCGCATAAACCTGGCTGAGCTCTTTTAGCACGTTCGATCCCTGACCTAACTGTCCTAGTTCGCGATAAATATTCAACGCCCGAGAGTAATGTTCCAATGCATCCTGATCGTTGCCCAACCTGGCGTAGGCAGTTCCCAGGGCATGAAAGATCCCTGCACTGGTGGAAGGGTCATTGACTTCATGGAGCAAGGCTTGCGCCCATTCCAGCAGCGCAATGGCCCTGGGCAGATTGCTCTCTGAGCGCTGGACCAGCTCAGCTGCCAGCTGATTTAACAGGAAGATTTTTTCTTTGGAGCTGGCGGCAGCCGAAACCTTTGCTTCAAGATCTTGAACAATATCGGACACGGCACCCTATCCCCAAAAGTGGATTTGGATGATCTTACCATAAATTTGGTTGGTTGGCATGTTTGATCACCCCAAATAGCTCTGAGGTGCTACCTGAAAGTTTACAACAAATATATCCGGCTGGCAATAGATTCTAAGGAGCGGCGTGGCTGAGCCAACTCCCGCCGACACGAAAAGATGGGTAGGCCCGGCAGCGTAAGGGTTCTTGAACATGAAATGCCCGTGGTCGAAACGCCGCCCAAAGCGGGAGGGCAGCACCAGCGCGCCAAAACCCGGCAAGCGCACCTGCCCGGCATGGAAATGACCGGAAAAAACACCCGTAAATGGATACTGGCGCAGGCGGTAGATGTTATCGGCCGAATGAGAGATGATCAAGTTCAGGTCGCCGGGGTAGAGCTGCGGAGGCTCCCAAGCGGGCTCACCCCAGGGGTCATCGATGCCGCACAGGCGCAGGCTTACCCCTTCCCAAAGCGGCAGGCGGACGCAGTCATTGGATATCAGAGGGATGCCAGCCTGGCGCAGCGCATCCACGACCGCCTGGCTGCCCGACCAGTAATCGTGGTTGCCCAGGGTAGCGAAAGTGCCCAGGCGGCCGCGCAGCCCGGCGAAGAGCTCTGGGAGGCGGGAGGCATCCTCAGAAAAGGTGACGAAATCGCCGGTCAGCAAGACGAGATCGGGCTCTTCGAGCATGGCAAGCTCAACTGCGGAACGGAAATAGGCGTTAGGCAGGCGCGGGCTGTAGTGAAAATCACTTAGCTGCACCACTTTCAGCGTTTCCCCCTGGCTGGAGGGCGGCAGAGAAACGCCGTGCACATCCACGTGATAACGCGCCACCGCCAGGTCTGTGGTCTTAATGGGATGCCAGCGTTTGTAAGGAGGCTTGCGATCCGCAGCAGAGACCAGCTTCGCACCGTCGAAGACACAGGTCTCCCGGTGGTCAGGCTTGGGGGCCTTGTAGCGGAAGCGCTGCCAGACCAGGCGCACCTCGCCAAAGAGCAGGATAGCCAGGATGCTCCCAGGTAGGAGCAGGTAGGCTTTTAACCAGGGACCGGAAAGCCAGCCCAAGGCAGCAGAAAGACCAGCCACAGCCGAGCCAACCAGGATGGCCAGCACACCTCCCAGGAGGACGCGCTTGTGCAGGAATTCAACATAGCTGAGCTGGCGGTTGAGGGAATAAACGAACACGCTTGCGCCTGCCCCAGCCGAAACAGCCGCGACAAAAAGTCCCTGCAGCCAGAGCGGGGCAGTTTCAAGAAACATTTAGATGGATGCGTCTCCCTGCGAAGCTTCGCCAGCGGCATCTGCCGGCGGCTGGATGAGCGTTTGGGAATCGGGAGCCGGTTCGGGCGGCTGTACCAGGGTGAAATCTTCAGCAGCACTGGGATCGCTATGAGGCTCCGGCTCAGGCTGGGGCTCTGCCACAAGCTCCTCCACCTGGGTCTGCTCGGGCTCCGAGACCGCAGCAGGCGCTTCGGGCTCAACGGGCGGGGCGCTTTCCAACGCTGGCTCAGCTTCAACGCTGGGGGCCGGCTCGGATAGGGCCTCTTCTGGAGGGGCAGCCGGAGGCGTGGGTGGTTCCAGCTTGAGCTTGCCAGAGGCAGCAGCTTTTTCTTCCCCTACGCGGTAAGCTTCGGCACACAGGGCTGCATAAGCAACATAGAAGTAGGCTTGAAAGCCGTAGGTTAAGAAGGGCAGCAGGCAGCACAGGATAATGGTAAAGAACAGGACCATCGAAACCAGCCCAAAGGCCAGGTTCAAGCCGATGCTCAGCGCAAATGCCACTAAGAAGCCGGAGAGGTTGGCGGCGAAAATTGGCCACCACGCTTTGAGGTGGAAAGCGGCCGAATATTTCTCCTTTACCACGGAATGCACCGCGGCAGCCGGGAGCACGAGGGTGAGCAGCAAGGAGATCAGCCCGGCAAAAGCAAAGCCAGCCACGGCTGCAAGGTTCGAGAGTACAAACACCACAAACTCGCCTGGGTCCATATTCTGATTGCCGTATCCCGACGAAGGAGAAGATAATGCCATCATCGGAAGGAACGCCACCAGCCAAACAACGGAGAAGATAATGATAATGGGCAGCATGTAAGTCAAGATCACGACAAGCGGGCGCCAACCGTCACGGAAAATCCCGCCCAGGTCGTCCCATTCGGGAAGCGCAGGTCCAGCCTTGTCAACCACCATACGGCGGGCGAGGCGCGCCATGTAGCCCGCCACGAAGATCAGAGGGATGATGGGGACAGCAGACGCCAGGAAGATCATCAGCGCCAGGATGAGAAGTTTCTTGAACCAGGCAGGGTCTTTGAAGGGGAAAGTGAGGAGGGTGGAAAGTGGGGTTCGGGTCATGGGGGTATCCTTTATTTGATGGTTGAATGCTCACGGATGGAGATCGGTTTTGTAGAACCCGGGAATAGGCAGATATTGCTATTTTACATCAATCTCAACATCCCGAGTTGGTTTATCGGCACTATTCTCTAATTGGATATACGCTTAAAGTCTCATTCAGTTTCATATCTGAAAAGTATAACATTAAGGAATTCCTCGACCTATTCGATGAAGGCGAACTGGGGTTCCATACTGGCTGACGAGGAGTTTTCATTTTTTTCGAGCGTTTCTATCTACATCTCAGATTCTGGTTTATCCGATACAATATCTCTAAACGCTTTCAACTTGTTGAAGGGTGCTTTAGTGAAAACGATGATCAACAATACGAAGAATAAGCTCCACTGGGAAAAATTATTAGGGGATGGACTGGTTGAAATGACAATTGCATCCGCGCTTATTTTTGTATTTGCAAGCCTGGCAGAGGATGTGTGGTTCAAGGAACCTTTCTCCTGGGATGTGCCAATCATACAGGCCATTCATCGCTTAGCCAGCCCGATCTTAGACCGGGTGATGTTACTCATCACACAAATGGGCGTCTTGGGAGCGATGGTGGTGGCGATCCTTCTGGCGAGTTATTTTTTCATCAAGCGGCAGCGTACAAATCTGATATCAATTATTGTCATTTTTGGAGGCGCGGTCGTGCTGAACACGTTAATGAAGTCGCTCTTTTCTCGCCCGCGCCCAACTGTTTTCACGGCGCTGACCAATGAAAAAAGCTACAGCTTTCCGAGCGGTCACGTCGCTACCTCTGTGGCGGTGTATGGTTTTCTAGCGGTCTTGCTCTGGCAGAACCACCATCGCATTTGGGCCATACTCTCTGGGTTGATGATCCCGCTTGTCGCTTTTAGCCGCGTTTACCTTGGGGTGCATTATCCCAGTGACGTGTTGGGAGCCTTCGCCTTTACTTCGTTGTGGATATTAATTATCTTTGTGATCAGTGACAGGTATCTCAATAAATTCAAAGAGCCTGCACCTGAAGTCACAAAAGAGCCAGAATGACAAGCCAGTTAGCACGCAATCAATTTAATGGAAGGGAACAATTGGTTTAATAAATGCATCTGGAATGATAATTGGCATCGATAACCGGATTCTTCAGGTAAAATAGCTTCCAGCATTATTCCAGGAGGCATTCTACCATGCAGCTGTATTTCATCCGCCATGCCCAATCGGCCAATAACGCCCTGTGGGACGCTACCGGTAACAACCAGGGACGCAGCGAAGACCCCGAGATCACCGCGCTGGGACGCAGGCAGGCCTCCATCCTGGCGCAGGCGCTCAAGCAGGGCAATCCCACCTCCCCCGCTGCCAACGGCGATTTGCAGAACCGGGGCGGCTACAAACTCACGCACTTGTATACCAGCCTGATGCTGCGGGCGGTAATGACCGGTACGCTGGTCGCCGAGGCGCTGGGGCTGCCGCTGGTAGCCTGGAAAGATGTGCATGAAAGCGGGGGAATTTACCTGGATGACCCAACCAGCGGCACTCAAGTGGGGCTGCCCGGGAATAACCGCTCCTACTTTACGACCTATTACCCTGGGCTGTGCCTGCCGGATGACCTGGGCGAAGAGGGTTGGTGGAACCGCCCTTACGAAGCAGTGGAAGAGCGCAATCAGCGCGCCCGGCGCTTCCTGGAAGAGCTGCTGTGCCGTCACGGTGACAGCGATGACCGCGTGGGGGTGATCAGCCACGGGGCATTTTACAACCGCCTGCTGGGCGAGCTGCTGCACATCAGCTCGCGCGAGAGCTTGTGGTTCATGCTCAACAACTGCGCCATCACGCGCATCGATTTCCGAGAAGACGAAGTCGCCCTGATCTATACCAACCGGGCGGATTTCCTCCCCACCGACCTGATCACCTGAGAGGGTTAACCCATTTTTCACCCTTTTTTCACCCCTTAGGGTACTTGAAAATAGAACATTTGTTCTGTATAATACGGGAAATTCTTGATCAACACCGGTCAAATGCTTGACCAGGTGATTGATTGGAGGCTCCCGCCCATGCCTTACCTGCCCTGGATAAAACTCCACATTGATATTATCGCCAATCCAAAACTATACCTGCTCAGTGAATCCCAAAGGTGGCGGTTCGTCCAGCTCCTGGCCTTGGCCGGGGAATGCAATTCGGAAGGCTACCTGCGCCTTGCAGACGTCCCGCTCACACCGGATTACCTGGCCTGGAGACTTCACGCTAACGCAAAAGTCATCTTCCGCGACCTGCAGGCTCTCTCAAGAGTGGGCCTGGTGGTGCTGGACGAGACCACAAGCGCCTGGATGATCCCTGGTTTTGCAGACAGGCAAGCCCGGCAGAGCGAGGCAGCACGTGAGTATTGGCGCGACCAGAAGCGCCGGAGACGGGGGAAAAGCCAAGAAACAAAGGATGAAGACCTTGAAGACGAAGCACCTTCCCAACCCGCCGATCCTAACCTGGCGATGGACTCAGAAGAGGGATCTGACGATATCGAAGAAACCAATCGAAATACTTCTAAAGCGGCCAGCTCAAGGGGGGGTATTGAGGTTACAAACCCGGTTGAGTCTCCTGACGCTTTCCAAAAAAATGTCCCGGACACGTTCCAAGAACAGTTCCCGCTTAAGAGAAGAATAGAAGAGAGAAGAGGAGAAAAGAGGGAGAAAGAGAGGAGGCGAGGGGAGAGGCAGAGGCCGCCCCCCACCGGGCGGGGAAAAACCAAATCGCAAAGAGGACTTTCGGTCTTTGACGAGGTGGAGCGCGAGCTGGAAAATAAAACTTTAAACTCCAAGGCACCGGAAGATGTGCGATAAACTACGTCGCTCTAAACCGCAGACACCTAGAAATTCAAATTCACCAAGAACCTGGAGAATAAATCAGATGGCTGAAAATGGAAAAATTTTAGATGCACTGCGCATGCTGGCGGCTTGTTACGGCAAGGAGCCAGCCAAAGAGCAGGTTGAGATTTATGTGGAATTGCTGGCAGAAGTGGAAGCTGCTGCCCTGGATTACGCTGTCCAGGCCTGGATTAAGTGCTCGCCGTTCTACCCGCGCATCAACGAGCTGCTCCAAACTGCTGCAAAATACACCCCTCCACCAATGGAACCTGCCCAGGCGCTCCTAAGGGTACAGCACCAGCTCGAAACGGTCTTTTTTCAAGAGGGGAAACTCGACCCAACGCGCTGGGAATCACTGGCAGAAAATTTCGAGCGGAACAACCGGATTTACACTGCCGAAGCCTGCCGGAAGCGTTTCAAAAATTACCAGGCAATCCTCGAAAAAATCACAGGGACTTCCCAGGGATCAGCATGAATTTGGAAGCCAGTCAAACGCAAGAAATCCAGCGCAGGCGCCTGATCGCCTGGCTCTTCGAGCGCTTGCACGTGCGCGTGAAAGAGCCCTGCCTGCGCTGCGGCGCGCCGTACCTGGTTGAGCGCCCGCCCTATAACCCTGACCAGTCGAGCCTGTGCCCGAGCTGCAAGCCGCGCCCCGACGGGGCACCCAACGCGGCCAGCCGCTGTGACTGCGGGCGCAAAGCGGCTGTGGTGGTGTACCTGGCCATCTACCATCCCGAAAACCCGCACCCCTCCTACCAGCCTACCGCGCTGTGCGAGACCTGCGCCATCGATGAGCTGCTGGCCCGCATTAAGGGGCAGGTATAAATGCCCGATTCAAAATATCTCCAGCGCCGTGAGGCGCTGGTTTGCTTTGTACGTGCCTATCTTTTGGAGTGCGGTTTTACTCCTTCGCCGACCATCCTCAGCCAGGCGATGGGCTGGCCTGCCTCCACCTGCCAGGAATACCTGAAGCGATTGCGCAAGGAGATCCCGCTGCCAACAGCGGCATTCTCCAACCGGCGCAGGTTCCTGGCGCACCGCCAACAGATCTTGGAGCTCATCCAGGAATTTTATGCCCTGCGTGGTTACGCTCCCAGCCTGCGCTGGCTGGCCGTGGAAAGTGATCTCTCACCAACCACCTTAAGTAAATACCTGCGCATCCTACGCGAACAGGGACTGGTTGATTTCGACGAGGGAGTGGCGAGATCGATCCGGTTGGTATAAGGAAAACGCCCAAAGGGTCAATCGGATGAGTACCTGGTTGGGCAGCCCACAGCAAGTCCTGGGCTCCATCCGGCCCACCGCATTCCTGGCATTTCTGAGTATAATTATTCAAATTCGAAAGGAGTTATCGATGAGCTTACCCTACCCACGCGTACATGTCATCATCAATCCCGCAGCAGGACATGATGAACCCATCCTCAATACACTTAACGATGTATTTCATCCGGCAGGGGTTGAGTGGGATGTCAGCATTACCCACAAGTTCGGCGATGCCACCCGCCTGACAAAAGAAGCGGTGGCAAGAGGGGTCGACCTGGTGGCTGGGTACGGCGGCGACGGCACACAAATGGAAGTCGCCAATGGCCTGTTAGGCAGTAATATTCCTCTGGCTATCCTGCCAGGAGGGACTGGCAACGCCATGGCTCACGATCTCAATGTGCCCATCAACCTGAAACAAGCCGCTGAATTGATCGTGTCCAGCTCCAAACGCCGCCGCGTCGACCTGGGCAAGATTGGCGATACATTCTTTATGCTGCGCCTCTATGCTGGGGTGAGCGCCAAGGACGCGGCCAGCAGAGAAGAGAAAAGTAAATTGGGCCAGCTTGCTTATATACAGGCTTCCTTTAAAATCCTGACGCGTATGTCTGAGACTCACTATAAGGCGACGGTGGATGGAGAGGTGATCGAAGGTGACGCACTGATCTGTTTCATCCTGAATGCCGGCTCTATCGGTGGTGTTTTAGGCATCGATCTGCCAACCGTTGGTGACGTAAACATCAGCGATGGATACCTGGACCTGTATGCCGTTTCCAAAGGAATAAAACCGCTGCGGGCTGTCTCCCACCATCTCTTTAATATGGGTGATTCACCGGCAGGCATTTACCATTGGCGCGGCAAAGAAATTACCCTGGAAGCTGATACCCCTCAGGATGTCTGGATCGATGGCGAGATCGACGGTCAAACACCTTTCACCACCACCGTCATCCCCCAGGCGCTTGAGATCGTTGTGCCCGAATAAAGAGCTGGCAGTGTCGCCCTTTTCGAATCCAGCAAAGAAGAGGGGTAAGTACTTAAATTTGACATCCGGTAAGAATTCCTGTACACTGTAATTACTCCGATGGGGAGTAGCAGCCCGACTTTTTCGGGAGAAGCAGCCGCCAGCACGGAAATTATTTTCCCGGCTGCCTGAAGGTAAATGCAAGACCATCGCTTTTCAGGGATGGTCTTTTCACTCGGAAGAGGTACCTGTGAAGACATTTCTGTTTTTCCGCCTGATCGAGCTCATTACACTCTTTCTCTATCTGGCCTTGTGGGTGTGGCAAACCGCAAAGAAGATGGCTGGGAAAGAGAATTTCCGATGATCCCCCCAGAAATCATCCCTCTCTACCCTAACGGCGCACCTGGCTCAGAGGGTTGGACGCAGCAAGAAGAAGAAACCCGCCTGCCCGATGGGCTTAAAGTGGTGCGCAACGTGGTACAGCCAACGCTGACGGTTTTCCTGCCCGACCCAGCGCTTGCCACTGGTGAAAGCGTGATCGTTTGCCCGGGCGGCGCCTGGATTTTCCTGGCGGTCGAACACGAGGGCACGGAAGTGGCCCGCTGGTTGAACAGCAAGGGCGTGGCGGTCTTTATGCTCAAATACCGCCTGCTAGCCACCGATGACGATTTCCCTTCAAGCGCCTGGGCAAAAATGCAGGATCGCGAGAAATTTAAAGAACTGATCATTCCGCTGATCCCCCTGCTGCTGGCCGATGCCCAGCAGGCTGTGCGGATCGTGCGCAGCCGCGCCGCGGCATGGGGTCTTTCGCCCCAGCGTATTGGCATCCTGGGCTTTTCAGCCGGCGGCATGGTCACCGCCAACCTGGCTTTGCAGCACGAGGCCGACTGCCGCCCAGACTTCGCCGCGGTGATCTACGGCGCGCCTAACGCGGAGCTGCCCGCCCCGGCCTCTGCCCCGCCGCTTTTCTTGCTCTATGCCCAGGACGATGAGATGGCAAACGGGGTTAGCATGAAGCTGTATTCTGCCTGGAAAGCAGGCGGGCATCCAGTCGAGATGCACGTCTATGCGAAAGGCGGGCATGGTTTTGGGATGAACAAGCAGAACCTACCGTGCGACAGATGGATCGAACGTTTCTATGACTGGATGAAGGCGCTGGAATTGAAAAACCTTTAACGCTGAGATGCTGAGATTCGCAGAGAACAATAATAACTTTAATTTGACTTTGAACAATTTCAGAGCAATAATAGAAGTGTTAATAATCAAAAACCCTCATTGTTTTTGAGCTTATCCAGAATTATATTTACGGGGACAAGAACCAAGAACCAAAATCCATCAACCAACTTAATATCGCCACATCAGGAGGGATGATCATGAAAATGCAATCATTTCGGCTAATCAGCTTGCTGCTGGTCTTTGCATTGCTGTTATCCAGCTGCAGCGCTGTACCCTCTGAAGACAATCCTCCCCTATCCGCCAACACAGCGCTCCCCGAAGCTCCAGCAAACCCAGCCGAAAGCAGCCAGGATCAAGCCACCCTTTCCCAAACCTTCGGGCAGATGCCGCTGCTCTTCATCCAGAACCAGGGGCAGTTGGACAGCCAGGTGGCTTACTACCTCCAGGGAAAGGAGACTTCCATCTACTTCACTCCGGAAGGCCTGAC
Source organism: uncultured Chloroflexia bacterium (assembly GCA_963751425.1). GTDB lineage: Bacteria > Chloroflexota > Anaerolineae > Anaerolineales > UBA4823 > CAVVUF01. The sequence continues at coordinate 311,712 of CAVVUF010000001.1, forward strand.
CTTTGCCCTGGCGGCTCCCAGTGCTGAAACCACCTCCTTGGCTTTCGAGAAAAATCCCAAGAGCCTGGAGAGCCTGGAAGGCAAGTCCAGCCGCTGGATCCTCAAGCTCGACTTCCTGGGTGCCAACCCGGGCGTGATCCCGCAGGGGGAGGTGCAGGCAGAGACGATCGTCTCCTATTTCAAAGGCAGCCAGCAGGACTGGCATACCGGCCTGCCCACCTTCCAGCGCCTGGTCTATCACAACCTGTGGGAGGGCATCGACCTGGTGTATTCGGGCACAACCGATCGGTTGAAATATGAATTCGTTGTGCAGCCAGGCGCAGACCCTAGACAGATCAAGCTGGCATACCGCGGCGCTAGTGGATTGAAACTAACCGACGGATGGGCAAATGGAAGTCTCCACACCGTATGGCAGCCTGCAAGATGAAGCGCCGACCGCTTACCAGGTTTCGGACGGCAGAGCAGGTGGCGGTGGCTGCCGCTTATACGATCCAGGAACCTGTGCGGCAGCCTGTGACAGGAAAGGAAGCTTCTCCCACAGAAAAGGTCTACGCCTACTCCTTCCAGGTCTCCGATTACGATCCGACCCTGCCGCTCATTATCGACCCGGTCGTGCTGGTCTATGGCGGCTACATCGGCGGTAATGCGAGGTGAGGTGGGCTCTGACATCGCTGTGGATGAGAGCGGGGCGGTCTACATCACGGGTTGGACTACACTGATCAGACCAGCTTCCCGATCACTGTCGGACCAGACTTGACCTTATAACGGCAGTGGTGATGCCTTCGTTGCCAAGGTGCGCCCCGATGGGATGGGGCTGTTCTATGCCGGCTACATCGGTGGTAGTGAGGATGATGAAGGCTGTGGCATTGCAGTGGATAGGAGTGGAGCAGCTTATATCACCGGTCGAACCTGTCTGATGAAACCACCTTCCCGGTGAGCAGCGGACCGGACCTGACTTTTAACGGCAACGGGGATGCCTTCGTGGTCAAAGTGCGGCCTGATGGGAGTGGGCTAGTCTACGCCGGCTACATCGGAGGCAACGGAGGTGAGGGGGGCTCGGACATCTCTGTGGACAGGAGCGGGGCGGCTTATGTCACGGGGACTGCCGACTCTGACCAGACCACCTTCCCGGTCAGCACCGGACCCGACCTGACCTACGGCACAAATAGCGATGCCTTCGTGGCAAAGGTGCAACCGGATGGTAGCGGGTTGATCTACGCTGGCTACATCGGCGGTCACATTACAGATTATGGTAATGGCATCGCCGTGGACGAGAGCGGGGCGGCATATATTACAGGTTCTACCTGGTCTGACCAAAATACCTTCCCGGTCAAAGGTGGACCGGATCTAACTTACGCGGGATTTCAAGACGCCTTCGTGGCCAAGGTACGTCCGGATGGGACAGGACTGGACTATGCCGGCTATATCGGAGGCAGCGGGGAAGAATACGGCTTTAGCATCGCCGTGGACGGGAGCGGGGAGGCTTACGTTACAGGTGAGACCGGCTCTGATCAGGCTACCTTCCCGGTCACTGTTGGACCGGACCTGACTTATAATATTTACGATGCTTTCGTAGTCAAGGTGCGCACGGATGGCACAGGGCTGGTCTATGCCGGTTATTTTGGCGGTAATCAGCAAGAATACGGCAACGGCATCTCCGTGGATGGAAGGGGAGCGGTTTATATTACAGGCTACACTACGTCTGACCAGAACACCTTCCCTGTCAGAGGTGGTCCGGATTTAACTTACGCGGGAAAACAGGACGCCTTCGTGGCTAAAGTATGGCCGGATGGAACCGGACTGGTCTATGCAGGCTACATCGGCGGAAGTAGCGTTGATGAAGGCCGTGGTATCGCCGTGGATGGGAGTGGGTCAGCTTACGTCACAGGCAATACATATTCTGTTCAGACCACCTTCCCGGTCAGCGTTGGACCTGACCTGACCTTCAATGGAGCCACTGATGCGTTCGTAGCCAAGATCGTCGGTCCAGTTTTAGATAGAAAAGTATACCTGCCGGCGGTTATCAAATGATCGGGATATAATCTCTTACAATCTGCGCCAAAAATGGATTACACCTGGCGAATGTAATTAGAAATTGCTGATTTGAAAAACATTATCAGTTTATCTCAATAATAAGGATCTCCGCGCTCTCAGCTTTAAGATTTTGAATTAAGAAAGATAACCCACAATCGCCTCCGAAATGCGGCGAGCGTCTTCTTCGATGCCGTAGATGATGCCCGATTTGCGGCTGTTCAGCCAGGGAAAGCCCAAAAAGTACAGTCCAGGCACAGGTGCGATACCCTGGTAGTGGGCAGGATGACCGCGCTCATCGAGGATGGGCAGGTTGATCCAGGAGAAATCACCTCTGAAGCCCGTCGCCCAGATGATCGCGCTGATGCCCGCCTCTCCCAATGAAAGGCGCGTCATGGAATAGGCACAGGCAGCACACGGGTCTGGCGCATCTGCCGGGTCTTCTTCCAGGGGGGGGAGCTCCTTTCCGGAGTCTCTTAAGAAAGCATCCACATTTTCCTTCATCCGCCGGGAGAATTCATCCGCATAACGGACATTTTCCGCGGCGTTGTCGGCTAAGATGAGGCTGCCTTCCTGCACATCCAGAAGCCGTCCCAGGATCACGGCGCCCTTCGAAGCCAGGTACTGCAGGCTGACCGAGTGCCCAAAGCGTCCCACGCCAGAGATCTGCGGGAAGGGCTGCTGAGAGAGGGCTTTATTTTCCAGGCTGTTGTAGGTGACATCAAAGAAATGGATCTCCCTCATCCACTCCATCATATCCTTGCCACGGTAGCGGCGCGGCATACGCCCGACCTTGCTGGTACACAGGTACACCTTGCGTCCTTCGTCCAGCAATTCTTCGGCGATCTGAACACCCGACTGCCCGCTGCCGACCACCACCACCGCCCCGGGAGGCAGGTCAGAAGGCCGGCGGTAAGCAGAAGTATGCAGCTGGGTGATTTCTTCTGCCAGGCGGCTGCAAAACTCAGGGATCTTAGGCGTGTGCTGACTGCCCGAGGCGATCACGACCGCACGGCTCAAAACGCATTCATCGGGCTTTTCTCCCGCCTGGACCTTGACACAGAAGCGCTGATGATCTTCTTCAGCAAGTGAGATAGAAGTCACCCTAACGCCTGTATGGACAGGCAGGTTAAAGCGGTCGATATAAGCCCGAAAATAAGCCACCAGCTCTGCCTGGGTCCAAAAGCCATCGGGGGCCATGCCCTGGTACGGAAAACCTGGCAGGCAGTTGAAACAATTCGGCGTGTTGAGCTGGAAAGTGTCCCAGCGTTGTGAGATCCAGGTTTCACCGATGCGCTTCTGCTCAAAGACCACATGCTGGCGGCCGTGCTGCTTGAGGAAATAGCTCATCCCCAGCCCGGCTTGCCCCGCCCCGATCACCACGACTTCGAATTCTTTATTTTCCATCTTACTTATCCTTGCTGCGGCTGAGGATAATCAGCCGCAGCCAACAAACGCTTGAAATCAGCTATCCCATCTTGGGTGTCTTGCGGCGAGCCATGCCCCGGTGCAAAACGGCGGATTGGCCATCCACGCGCTTCGAAAACAGCCACCAGCCGGCGCACAGATGCCAAATTCTGAGCCTTGCTTTCGGTTAAGCCGCGCCAGCCAAGCTCCAGCTTGGGCCAGGTCACCAGGATATCGCCTGTGAATAAGGTCGCTGTGGCCGGCCAGTAATATGAAGTGCTGCCCGGGGAGTGACCCGGCGTGCGGAAAGTGAGCACCGGGCCGATGCGCTCAAAGTCTTCCACGATGGGCTGATCGACCTTGACGGGAATGATATTCAGGAGGGCAGGTCGGATGTGCAGCTTCCACAAGAAATACTGCAGGTTGAGCAGGTACTGCTGCGGTAAGATGCGGAAAGGACGGTGCGGGATCAACGTTGTGCGGTTCGATGGACGCTTTCCTTCGAATATATCTTGCTCCTCGATAGGCGCAAAAACAGGTGCCTCGCTGGCATCTTTCAAGGCGGCTGCGCCTTTGACATGCGTGGCGTGGGCGTGCGTGAGGATGATCCGCTGAAGATCTTTGGGCTTGCGTCCCAGGCCTTCAATGGCCGAAAAGATCGTCCTGCCTTGATTATCTAAAAGCGAGTTGATGAGTGATAAACCACTCTCATCTTCCAGCAAGTAGGCATGCACCCGCCCGAAAGAATGCCATAAAGGAATCAATTGCGGCTGAGCCTGGCTCATGGGCGTACCCGCGCATGCTTCCAGTAGAAATAGAGCAAAACGATTGTAAAGAACCCGAAAGCAATCCCGTAGGTATAGGCGTTCTTGCGCGCCGGGTCAAACTGCGGCAGCATAAACAGCCAGGCGATGAAATTGCTGGCGGATAATATCATCAACCCCAGCACCGCCAGGCGCACCTCTGCCCAATCTTGAGCAAAATACACCGTAATACACCAACCCGCGGCCAGGGCAAAGAAGGCAGCCATGATGCGGGCATCGAAGGGATCCAGCGGCCAGGGCCAGCGCGTATCCAGGAACTGCGGATTGATCAAAGCCAGGCCGCCGATGGTAACACAGGCAATCAATCCAAACGCCAGGAAGGGCTTGAAAGAAGCTAGAATCGGACCGCGGCGCAGCTCCTCCGGCAGCGGGGCTTTGGCTTCAGGCGTGCGCGGCTCGATTCAAGAATAACATAATGGGCTCAATGGTATAGGCCAACACCCAGATATGGGCTACCAACAGGCTGGAGCTCCAATTCATTTCATCGATATGCCAGTATGTCGCCAGAAAAATGACTACAAGGAAAGCGTAATTCGCCAATACCTGCCAGCGCAGGCGCGGCCAGGATTTCTCTCGCCAAAGGAAATAGCCGATGAAGGTACGCGCCAGGAAACCTACCCCAATAAAAATCGCTGTAAAAGTGGGCTTGATCGGCCAGGCAAATAACTCCCCTTTGGCAGGAAATAACACCAGCCAAATGACAAACGAAGCAGCCAGAAGAATCTGGACGATGCCAATGAGCGTGATCGATCGAGGTTTGGCTAACATTCAATCCTTGCTTTCCATCTCACCATGATGATCAAGTCAAATATGATAAAAAAGATATTATATATTATATTACCAATTTTTCATTTTACAAGGTACAATCCATTTAAATGAAAGTCCTCACATAAATTTTTGAGTGGAGAACAGCGTTATCTTTATGGCAGGAAACTCCAGAGAACAGCTCGAACAAGCTATTGCCAGCATCTCAGCACAGCGAGCGGTCCTCGGCGAGGCGGTCGTCGAGGCGACCCTGGCTGCCCTACGAAAGCAGCTCTCCGATCTGGAAGATTCCCCGACCGAGGAGCAGCGCAAGTTGGTCAGCCTGCTCTTTGCCGACCTGGTGGGGTTCACCGCTCTGTCGGAGAATATGGACCCGGAGGACCTGCGCAGCCTACAGCAAGCTTATTTCAGCGCTGTGACAGCGCCCATCCAGGAGCAAGGTGGCTGGATTGAGAAATACATCGGAGATGCCGTTTTGGCAGTCTTCGGCCTGCCGCTGGCGGCTGAAAATGACCCCGACCGGGCAGCCCGAGCGGCATTGGGCATGCAAGCTGCCCTGGCGAAGCTGAACACTAGCCTGGAGAAAGATCACAGCGCTCCCCTGCAAATGCGGATTGGCATCCATACCGGTGCAGTAGTTGCCAGCATCAAGGGTTCCGGGGACTTCGTCATTACCGGCGAGGCGGTCAACCTGGCCTCCCGCTTGCAAAATGCAGCCCCCGTGGGGGGTATTTTGGTCTCACAAGATACCTACCGCCACCTGCGCGGCGCCTTCGACCTTCAGCTCCTGGAGCAAATTAAATTTAAAGGTAAGAGCGAGCCAGTGCAGGTCTACCGGCTTCAGGCTGCCAAGCCGCGCTCGTTCCGTACCCGCAAACGCGGTGTGGAAGGTGTGGAAACACACATGGTGGGCAGAGAATATGAGCTGCGGACGCTGCAGAACGCCTTTTTTAGCGCAGTTGCTGATGATGAGCGCAGCATGCTGACCATTGCCGGAGAGCCGGGCCTGGGCAAAAGCCGCCTGCTGTACGAATTCGAGAACTGGATTGATCTGCGCCCTGAAAAGGTACGGCTGTTCCACGGCAGGGCGCGCCAGGAGACCCAACAGCTCCCCTTTGGCTTGCTGCGCGACCTGTTTGCATTCCACTGGGGAGTGCAAGACGACGATCCGCTTGCTGAGGTCTGGCAGAAATTCGAGCAAGGCTTTGGAGAAACCGACCCCCATTGGCCTGCAGAGAGACCGGACCAGGCTTACCGGGCGCACTTCATCGGAACCCTGCTAGGATATGATTTCCACAGCAGCCCCGCCATCCAGGAAGTGCAGAACGATGCCCGGCAGATCCACGAGCGTGCCATCCTTTACCTGACCGAATTCTTCCAGGCGGCAGCTCGGCAGAGGCCGCAGGTGATCTTGCTCGAGGATCTGCACTGGGCGGATGACTCCTCCCTGGATTTCATCCTCCGGCTGGGGTTAGCGCTGCGCGACTGCCCCGCCCTGCTGATCGGCACAACCCGCCCCGCCCTCTATGAACGGAGAGCGGACTGGATGGAAGGGCATGATTTCCACCAGCGCCTGGACCTGCAGCCGCTATCAAAGCAAGACAGCCGCAAGCTGGTCGAGGATGTGCTGCAAAAAGTGGCTGACCTGCCTGCCGCGCTGCGCGATCTTAATCGTTGCCAATGCGGACGGCAACCCCTTCTACGTCGAAGAGCTGATAAAAATGCTCATCGATGAGGAGACGATCGTCAAAGGCGAGCAAAGCTGGCAGGTGTTCCCTGAGCGCCTGGCGGAGGTGCACGTCCCGCAGACCCTGAGCGGTGTGCTGCTGGCGCGCCTCGACAGCCTGCCAGGTGAAGAGCGCCTGCTCTTACAGCAGGCTTCCGTGGTGGGGAGAGTATTTTGGGACAAGCTGGTGGCGTATCTCGACCATGGCGGAGCAGCTGACCCGAACACAGCCGCCATCGAAAAAAGCATGGCGGCGCTGCGAGAAAAAGAGATGGTTTACCGGCGCGAGAATTCGACCTTTGCGGGCACACTCGAGCACATCTTTAAACATACGGTGCTGCAGGAAGTGACCTACGAGACCGTGCTCAAGCGGCTGCGGAAAACCTATCATTTTCGGACGGCTGAGTGGCTGAAAAAGCAGAGCAGTGCTGGGGCCTCGGAGCTGACGGGGTTGATTGCCTCTCACCTTGAAAAAGCCGCTGAGCTGGCTGAAGCCGCTTCCCTGTTCACCCGGGCTGGAGACGAGGCCGCCGCCATCTACTCTAACCAAGAAGCCATCCAGTTTTACAGCCGTGCCCTGGCGCTCACCCCTGCAGAAAACCCGCAAAGCCAAACCGCACTGCTGCTCAAACGCGAAAAACTCTTCAGCCTGGTTGGGGCGCGCAGCCTTCAGCAAGATGATCTGACCAGGTTGACCAGCCTGATCAAGATAGCGGGAGATCCGGCCTGGGAAGCAGAAAGAATTAAGGCTGCTCCTGAGATCCAGCTCGAATGGGGCTGGTTCCACCTGGGAGATGGTGATTCTGGGCGGGCCATCGAGGAGAGTGAGAAAGCCCTCCACCTGGCAGAAGCAGCAGGGGAGCAGGAGGTCGCTTTACAAGCTACCACTTGCATTGTCAACGCTCTTTACCAGTTGGGTGAATTTGTTCAAGCCAGGTCGATTGGCGAGGAGGGACTGACCCGCGCCAGGCAAGCAGGCAACCTGTTTGCCCAGAACCGGTTAAACAACATCCTGGGACTGATCACGATTGAGCAAAAAGATTGGGAGGTGGCGGAGGGTTACCTGCACGAGAGCCTCGAAACTTCCAGGGAGATGGGGGACCGCCGAGGAGAAGCGCGTTCGCTCGGCAACCTGGCCATGCTGGCCGGGATGTCAGGCCATTTGATCCAGGCACAGCAGGGGTACCTCGAAGCGCTGAAGCTGACCCGCAAGCTGGGCGAACGGGCGGGTGAGGCCAATATGCTCGATAACCTGGGCTGGCTTTCAGGCTTGTGGGGAGATTTCGAGGCAGCCGCAGCTTACTGCCAGCAAAGCTTACAGAATGCCCTGGAGATCGGCGACCGGCGGCAGGAGATGGCCTCGCACGTCAATCTTTCCGCTTATCTTGGCAGACAGGGGAAATATGCCTCTGCCCAGGAAAATGCTGAGAAAGGCTTGAAGCTGGCAAATGAAACAAACGCCACTCCCTGGACCGCCTGGGCATTGACCTACCTGGGGCATGCCCTCTCAGGCCTGAAGCAGTTGCATGCAGCCAGGCAAGCCTACCAGGAAGCAGCTACCCTGCGCCTGAGCCTGGGGCAGCCCGCCCTGGCTTCTGAGCCGCAAGCCGGGTTGGCGAGGTTGGCGCTTTCAGAGGGGGATGTAAAAGCGGCCGGTGAGGCCATCCAGCCAATCCTCGCACACCTGGAGCAGGGAAACACCCTGGATGGGATCGACGAGCCGCTGCGGGTGCTCCTCACCTGCGCGCAGGTGCTGCAGGCGGAGGGAGATGGGCGCTGGCGCAGCTGGCTGGAGGATGCCCGCCAAAAACTGCAAGCACTGGCCGAAGCTGCGCCAGACGAGGCGACCCGCCGCAAGCTGCTGGAGGTGGCCTGGAACCGGGAGATCGTCAGGCTGGCAGAGACGTAAGAGAAGCACACAAACAGAGAAAGAAGGTTGCATGATGGAACGCGTAGAATTTTTGAAAAAGATGCGCAGCATGGCAGAGTCATTGTATGACCAAATTTCCACTCAGTATTGGGTGGAATTGGGTGGGGATGTGGACGAGGACCACCTTACCTATCTTCAGAAGTTCCTGGAGCGGACCCCCCCAGGCGGCATGATTCTCTCAGCTGCCTGCGGAGCGGGGCGCTTTGACGGCTTGCTGGTGGAAGGGGGCCATCCTGTTTTGGGCATCGACCAGTCGGCCGGCATGCTGAAGCAGGCGCGCGAACACTTCCCGCTGGAGCGCTTCCCGCAGCTTCAGTATGAGCAGATGGGTCTGCAGGAGATGAATTTCGAGGCGGCGTTTGATGGGGCGATCTGCATGGACGCTATCGAGCACATCTGCCCGGAGGATTGGCCGGGGATCATGCAGAATTTCCAGAAGGCGCTGAAGCCAGGCGGGAGGTTGTATTTTACGGCAGATTGGGAAGCGGCTGACGTTATGGAAAGGTCCTACCAGAGAGCTCAGGCCCTTGGGTTCCCGGTGGTGTACGGGGAGGTAGTAGATGAGCTGGAAGCCGCTTACGAACAGGCGAAGACAGGTGGACCCATTTTAGACGCTTCGGTTTACCATTTCCACCCGCCGCTGGAGCAGGTGCGGGCATGGGTCGCGCAGGCTGGCCTGGCGATCGAGGAAATCGGAACGGGGAGCGAGTACCACCACATCCTGGCGAGGAAAGAGAAAGAAATAACCTCTTAGAAATTAACGAATTCGTTATCAGGTGAATGATGGATTGACCTAAAAGAAAAGATGACAACCCTAAAATTATTCAAAGATTTGATGTATTATGGAAGAGAACGAAAGTATAAATTAAGCCAATAATATAATCAAGCCGCCAACCAAGAGGAGGGAAGATGAGCGAAAATGGAGCAATCCGCTGCAAATCCATGCAAGGAGGACACTGCTTCCTGTTAGTACTACTGGTTGTCCTATTAATCTTCACCAGCCCGGTGGAATCCATGCATGCAAAAGTTCCCAAGGAGAAGCATAGTGATGCAAGTCTGAAGCTGTCCTGGAAGAGCATCGTCACTGGAATTCCCTCTGCACGAGTTGACCACACAGCCGTGTGGACAGGCTCTGAGATGATCGTCTGGGGTGGACACGACGACAACAATTCGCTGTACGATCATACCCTTAACGACGGAGCCCGCTACAGCCCCACAACCGGCGGCTGGACACTGCTACCAACCACCGGTGCTCCTCTTCCGCGGGATGGTCACACGGCGGTATGGACAGGCTCCGAGATGATCATCTGGGGGGGATGGGATGGCAGCAGTGCTCTAAACGATGGAGCCCGCTACAATCCAGCGACTGATAGCTGGATGCCGCTGACAACCGTGGGCGCTCCTCCAGCACGGTATGACCAAACGGCGGTGTGGACAGGCTCCGAGATGATTATTTGGGGGGGATGGGATGGCAGCACTGCTCTCAACGATGGAGCGCGCTACGATCCAGCGACAGATAGCTGGATGGCGCTGACAACCCTTGGTGCTCCTTCTGCACGGTATGGCCACACGGCGGTCTGGACAAGCTCCGAGATGGTCGTCTGGGGAGGACGGGATGGCCGCAATGCTCTAAACGACGGAGCACGCTACAATCCAGCTACGGATAGCTGGATGCTGCTCACGCCAACCGATGCTCCTTCTGTACGGTATGACCACTCGGCGGTATGGACAGGCTCCGAGATGATGGTGTGGGGAGGGTTTAACGGTACTTCTCACCTGAACGATGGCGCACGCTATAACCCAACTACAGAACTCTGGACGCCACTCCCAACCGCTGGTGCCCCCGCCGGTCGGGCATTACACACCGCAGTATGGACAGGTTCTGAGATGATTGTGTGGGGAGGATGGTGCTATTTTCACATGGATGACTCCTATATCGCCGACGCCCTGAACGACGGGGCGCGCTACAACCCATCTACCAACCAATGGACGCCTTTGCCCACAGACAACACGCTTTCTCCGCGTGCTGAGCACAGCGCAGTATGGACCGGTTCCAGGATGATTGTTTGGGGAGGGAGCAAAGTCGATTTTAACATTCGAAACGACGGAGCGGACTATGACCCAACCAGCAATAGCTGGACACACCTGCCGTCGAATGGAGTTCCCTCGGCTCGTCGGAACCATACAGCAGTGTGGACTGGCTCCGATATGATCGTCTGGGGAGGATTTGATGACTTTTTCATTTTTGATGATGGAGCACGCTACAATCTGACCACCGGCAAATGGACGCCCCTCCCTGGCCTTGAAGCTCCTTCTGCTAGAATGGGACACACAGCAATCTGGACAGGGACTGAAATGATTGTCTGGGGGGGAGCAAATTCAAATCGACTAAACGATGGTGCACGTTACAATCCATCTTCTGATAGCTGGACGCCAATAACAACCACGGGTGCGCCTTCAGGGCGGTCAGGACACACAGCGATCTGGACTGGCTCCGAGATGATCATCTGGGGCGGGCATGACGGATGGTCGCCTCTGAACGATGGGGCGCGCTACAATCCGGCTGCTGACAGTTGGATCCCTATCTCAAGCGTGGGTGCTCCTCCGGCTCGCTTTAGTCATACAGCAGTTTGGACAGGCGCTGAGATGATCGTGTGGGGTGGAGGAGGGGACAACCAATCTCGTTTGAATGATGGAGCGCGTTATGATCCAGCGACTGACAGGTGGACAGCACTGCCAGACGCTGGTGCTCCTTCGGCCAGGTACATGCACACAGCCGTTTGGACTGGCTCTGAGATGATCGTCTGGGGTGGTGACTCAAATCTAGGCGATGGAGCCCGTTATAGCCCTGCCACCGGCGCATGGACACCGCTCCCGACCCTTGACGCGCCATTGGCTAGGACATACCACTCGGCAATCTGGACCGGTACTGAGATGGTCGTTTGGGGGGGAGAGTATGTCAACAGCTTTCTAAACAATGGAGCCCGCTATAACCCAACCACAGACATCTGGACGCCACTCCCAACCACAGAGGCCCCCGTTGGTCGGGGTTTTCACACGGCAGTCTGGACTGGCTCCAGGATGATCGTCTGGGGAGGATTTAATCACGCGTCCGTTCTAAATGATGGGGCACACCTCGAATTTAATTACTTACTAACTTACTTGCCGGTTATCCAGAAGTAAGATCCTGATGACCGCTCGCCGTCCGGTGACGGGGTATCTATCGTTCCTAATAAGCTTAGTGTACAGTGGACAGTGATGCGCTGGTGGAAAACCACCCAAATCCCTGCGTCTTTTTGGCAGATCATGTAAAATAACTTCATGGAACCGTCAACCATTTCACGCCTAAGGCTGATCAGCCAGCAAATCGAAAAAACCAACTTTACCAGCGCTCAGGAGATCGTGGGCTGGATGGGAGCCATGCAAGCTCAAGATTATGCCATGGCAAAATGGGCGGTGGGGGTGCGCCTGCCAGGTTCTACCCAGGCGGCCATCCAAAAAGCGATCGACAGCGGGCAGGTGCTCCGTACGCATGTGCTGCGCCCCACCTGGCACCTGGTTTCTGCAGAAGATATCGCTTGGATGCTGGCGCTGACCGCGCCGCGCCTCAAAGCCTCCTTGATGCCCAGGCATGCGGAGCTGGAGCTTTCAGAGGTCGTCGTAGCGAAAAGCAACCGTTTGATCGAACATGCACTCAGAGATGGGCATCACATGAAACGTGATGAGCTGATGATGGTGCTCAAACAAGCCAGCATCCCAACGAATGAGAACCGGGCTTCGCACCTTTTTCTGTGTGCAGAGCTGGAGGGGATCCTGTGCAGCGGCGCGGACCGGGATGGGAGACCGACTTACGCCCTGCTGCCCGAGAGGGTGCCTGAGAAGAAATCGCTTTCAAAAGAAGAAGCACTGGCCAGCCTGGCGAAAACCTACTTTACCAGCCGCAGCCCGGCTACGCTCCAGGATTTTGCCTGGTGGTCGGGATTGACGTCACAAGATGCCAGGCAGGCGCTAGACCTGGTAAAAACGAACTTCGTCCCAGAAACCATTGCAAATCAGACCTACTGGCTGAGCCCTGCTTGCGCAAAAGCCGCTATCAGCAGTCAAGAAACCCTGTACCTGCTGCCCGCCTATGATGAATTTCTCATCAGCTATCAAGAGCGCGGCGCCTCGCTCCAGCAGGCCGAAAGCCCGCACACGATCTCAGAGAATGGCATTTTTCGACCGGTGATCGTGCTGGATGGGCAGGTAATTGGCATCTGGAAACGGAAGCTGGCTCAGAATAAAGTGGTTGTGGAAGTTGAGCTGTTCAAACCGGCAAACCAAACGATCTATAATAAGATCGAGGAAGCCGCTGCCCGTTTTTCGCATTTCTTGGGGCTGGAATCTGCCAGCGTGGTTGGAGTTTGAAATATAAATTTTTTCGGGAGAAATATATTGAAGAAGATCGCGGCCGGCCTCATCATTCTGTTCTTACTGATCACTCCATCCAGCCTTTTTCTGACTACACCTGCCCAAGGCATCCCGCCCCTCCCGCCAGACCCATGCAGCGGCGTGACGGAGGTCCCGCTCACTGAATGCCACGCCCTGGTTTCGCTCTACACCAGCACCAATGGGAGCAGCTGGACGATCCGAACGGACTGGCTGGTTACGAGCACGCCCTGCTCATGGTATGGGGTCATTTGCAGCGCGGGGCACGTGCAGCAGATCTTTTTGGGGACGAACGGCTTGAGCGGCGGCCTGCCAGCCGCGATCGGCTTCCTAACGGAGCTCGAAGTACTTAACCTGGCCGAAAACCAGATCGATGGGACAATTATGCTTGAGCTGGGCAACCTGTCAAAATTACAGAGCCTGTTCCTGAACAGCAACCAGCTCAGCGGCAGCATCCCCACTGTTCTCGGATCACTGATCAACCTGCAACAAATCAACCTGGGCAGCAACCAATTGACCGGCAGTATTCCGTCTGAGCTTGGCAACCTAACCAACCTGGAATGGCTGAACCTGGAGAACAACCAGTTGAACGGTGGGCTGCCGCTTGAGCTGGGCAGCCTGGTGAAGCTGCAGTTCTTGAACATCGCCAAGAACCAGCTCTCCGGTCCGATCCCAAACCAGCTCGGGGATTTGACCAATTTGGAAGGACTGGATGTCAGCAATAATGCTTTCGTTGGTGAGGTGCCGGCTGTTATCAAACAGCTCACCAAGCTGAAAATATTGGACACACAGTTCGATTACAACGGCCTGTACGCTACCGACCCGACGGTGGCAGCTTTCTTGACCAGCAAGGACCCCAACTGGAGCACTAACCAGACCATCGCCCCAGCGGACCTGCAGGCAGCTCCGTCCGCCGAAGGAGTGCGGTTAACCTGGACGCCGATCCCGTACAGTGAGGGTGGGGGGTATTATGAGATCGGCTGCTCAACCACCCTCACCGGCACTTACACGATAAAGGGGTTGACGGCAGATAAGAACGCCCCTAGCTATACGATCAACGGGCTCAACCCCAATTCGATATATTACTTCCGCCTGCGCACCTTTACACCTAAACATGACTTACAGCAGAACGACTTGTGGAGCGCATACATCTCCTCCAGCGGGGTGAAGACCTACATCAAGCTGTTCGTGCCCCTGGCGCTGAAACAGCCATAAGAGAGTGTAAGAAAGCTGTATAAACAAACAGGCTGCCTGGACCAGAAATCCCGGCAGCCTGTAAAATTCTCTAGCTTGGATGATTAAGCGATTTCCATCACCAGCTTGCCGCGCGTGTGGCGGCTCTCAACCTGCTTGTGAGCTTGCTGGACTTCTGACAATGGGAGCACCTGCGAAACGGTGACCTTGAGCTGGCCTGAATCCAACAGCGAGCCAAACATAGCCAACTTGGCTCCACCGGGCTGACCATCGGAAATAAACTGCTGCCTTACGCCGAAGGAAGCAGCCTTTTCTGCGGAAGGCATTGAAACAATCGAGAGCAAGATACCACCGGGCTTCAAGGTTTGGTAGGAGCGTTCCAAGGTATCATAACCCACCCCATCAAAGACGGCATCCACATTTTTCACTACGCTTTCGAAAGGTGTCTCTGCATAATCGACTGCCTGATCGACCCCTAATTCACGCAAGAAGGCCAGGTTTTTCCCAGAAGCCGTGCCAATCACATACGCCCCGCGCTGGTGGGCTAATTGGGCAGCGATATGACCTACCCCCCCAGCTGCGGCATGGATGAGCACGCGCGACCCTTGCGATAGGTTGGCAGCCTCCACCATGGTTGACGCGGTGAGGACTACGTGCGGTACGGCTGCCGCGTGCACAGGGTCAAGCGATTTTGGCATGCTGGCAACTTCATCAACGGCCGCAAGCACATATTCAGCGTACGCGCCCCCGCGACCAGGGTTAGTGCGTGCATACACCGCCGATCCAGGGGTGAATTGGGTAACTCCTGGTCCAACCGCTTCAACCACCCCGGCGACATCCAGCCCAGGGATGAAAGGAAAGGTGTATTGATAATAACCGGCAACATAGCCTGCCCGGGCTGCGCAGTCGAAGGGATTCACCGAGGCGGCCTGGGCGCGGATGAGCACCTCACCCTCACCTGGGGTTGGACGGGTAACTTTTGCATAATTTAGGACTTCTGTACCACCATAACGATCGATCTGGACGGCGTGCATGAATGACATTGGCGAGCTCCTGTGTTTAAGATAGAATTAATTAAGATGAATTATATCATAATTATCCAATAAAGTCGATCACCCAGTTAATAACTTGATAAGCTTTTCAACGCTGAGGCGCGGAGCTGCAGCGGAGATTTATTCAAGGAGTCTCGCTGTACCATGCCCTCCGCGCTTCTCAGCGTTTATCCTCAAAACGCTTGCCTTTAAGATCATCTGAACCTACAATATCCTTATAACCTGCTACCTGGTCCGGAGGGAAAACCCATGAGGTCCAAATCAGTCCGCCTGCTCGTGCAACGCTTCGAAGAGCACAAAGCTGCCTATAAATCGGGGGATTATAACGAAGCCCAGGCGCGCCTTGAATTTATCAACCCCTTCTTCGAAGCCCTGGGTTGGGATATGTTCAACAAGCAGGGTTACGCCGAAGCTTACAAGGATGTGATCCACGAAGACTGCGATCAAGGTCGGTGACGCCACCAAAGCCCCCGACTATGCCTTCCGCATCGGCCAGACGCGCAAGTTCTTTGTCGAAGCCAAGAAACCCTCCGTCAGCATCAAAGACGAAATCAGCCCCGCCTACCAGCTCCGCCGCTATGCCTGGTCTCTCAAGCTGCCGCTCTCCATCTTGACTGACTTCGAGGAATTTGCCGTCTACGACTGCCAGGCGAAACCGAACAAAACCGACAAAGCCTCCACAGGGCGGGTGATGTTCTTCACCTACCAGGATTACAGTGAGAAATGGGATGAGATCGAAGCAATCTTCTCCCGCCAGGCCATCCTGAAAGGTTCCTTCGACAAGTACGCCGAAAGCACCAAGGGCAAGCATGGCACCGCCGAGGTGGACGAGGCCTTCCTGGCGGAGATCGAGCGGTGGAGGGATTTGCTGGCGCACAACCTGGCGCTGCGCAACCCTGCCCTCAGCCGCGCGAGCTAAACTTCGCCGTGCAGATGACCATCGACCGGATCATCTTCCTGCGCATCTGTGAAGCGCGCGGCATCGAAGAAGACAAGCAGCTCCAGGCGCTTACTCAAGGCAGCGAGGTGTACCCGCGCCTGTGCCAGCTCTTTGCCAGGGCGGACGGACGCTATAACTCCGGTTTGTTCCACTTCCGGCAGGAAAAGAGCCAGGCTGACTCGCCTGACTTGCTGACCATGTCGCTGAAGATCGACGACAAGCCGCTCAAAGACATCCTGGGCAGCCTGTACTACCCAGACAGCCCTTACGAGTTCTCTGTCTTGCCGGTCGGAGATCCTCGGGCAGGTCTACGAGCAGTTCCTGGGTAAGGTCATCCGCCTGACGGCTGGTCACCACGCTGTAGTGGAAGACAAGCCCGAGGTGAAGAAAGCCGGGGGCGTGTACTACACGCCGGCGTTTATCGTCGAGTATATTGTCAAGAATACGGTCGGAAAGATCCTGGAGGGGAAAAGCGTATGGGATAAGGGAATTGGGGGCAAGGGAGAGGCGCTGCGCGTGCTCGACCCGGCGTGCGGTTCGGGGTCGTTCCTGCTGGGCGCTTACCAGTACTTGCTGGACTGGCACCGCGACGCTTATGTGGCGGAGGGCGCGGAGAAATGGGCGAAAGGGAAGAAGCCGACCATCTACCAGATCCACTGGCGGAGAGTGGAAGCTGACCACTGCCGAGCGCAAGCGCATCTTGCTCGAGCACATCTACGGCGTGGACATCGACCCGCAGGCCGTGGAGGTGACCAAGCTCTCGCTCTTATTGAAGGTGCTGGAAGGCGAGAGCGACGCAGACCCTGGCGCACCAGCTCACCTTCTGGCAGGAGCGCGCTCTGCCCGACCTGGGAAAAAACATTAAGTGCGGCAACTCGCTGATCGGGCCGGATTTCTACCAGGGCAAGCAGGTCAATTTCCTGGATACGGAGGCGCAGTACCGCATCAACGCCTTCGATTGGGAGCAGGAGTTCCCGGAGGTGTTTGGACCTATCCCCCGGCCCCCTTCCCGAACCGGGAAGGGGGAGATAGGGGGTTAGGTTCGGGCGGCTTCGATGTGGTGATTGGAAACCCGCCGTATGTTCGAAGCATCAATTTGAAAGAAAACGATCCCATAGTATGGGATATTTACCGTTCCAGTTATAAATCAGCTTCTGAAAGAGAATGGGATATCTACCTAATTTTTGTAGAAAAAGGGATCAAATTGCTCAACTATTCCGGAATATTAGGTTTCATTCTACCCAACAAATTTCTAAACTCTCAAGTTGGGGGCAATATTCGGTCAATTCTATCAGCAGGCAATTGGCTAAGGAAAATTGTGCACTTTGGTTCTTTTCAAATCTTCCACGGAGTAACCACTTATACCTGTCTACTATTCTTAGGACATTCCGAAAAACCATCTCCGATTGATGTTGCACGTTATAACGGTCCAATTGCTAAATCGAAAACCATTTGCCCATTACCAGAGAATGAACCAGAGCTTTGGAAAACCTACCAAAAGTCGGAAAATGAACTTTCAGATAAACCCTGGGAATTCTCTGCAACAGATCAATGTATTTTAGAAAAACTAAAAAAATGGCCCAATTTAGAAGGTTTCGCACAGATATTCCAAGGTACTGGAACAAGAGCCGATAAGGTTTTCTTGGTCGAATACCGAGGCTTGAAGGATCCATTGGTGAATATTTTTTCATTTGAGACGAATAAAGAATATGCGATAGAACCATATTTACTAAAAAGATGCGTGAGGGGTCGCAATATTAGTCGTTATCAAACTACCAACGACAATTATTTACTAATAGTGCCTTACATAATTGAAAAGGATAAAGGAACGCTTATTCCTTCCAAGGATTTTGTCGCATCTGCCCCAAAAACCTTAGAATACCTAAGGGAATGTAAACCAAGGCTGGATGAAAGAGAAAATGGGAGGTTCAAAGGTAACAATTGGTATTGTTATGGCCGACCACAAAACCTAAACCGGTTTGTTGTGTCAGAGAAGATCATATTACCCGATGTAGTCAATCGTGGTGAATGTTTCCTTGATGCAAACGGAAGATGGTTGTTAGATACAGCCTACGCAATTACACTCATAAACAATCACAGGATGAACATTAGATATTTTCTGGGAATATTGAATTCTCCTATTTTGACTTACTTCTTGCGAGAAACAGGAATCTGCTTTAAGAGGGGGATACTTTAGAATGAAAACTGCTTATTTGAACCCATTTCCTATTCGCCCGATCAATTTTTCCGACCCTACCGATGAAAAACGTCACGATCTTATGGTCTCCCTTGTCGAACGCATGCTCGCACTGCACCAGCAGCTCGCCGCCGCCAAGACGCCCAACGAAAAGACCCACCTTCAGCGGCAAATTGAGACCACCGACCGGGAGATCGACCGGTTGGTTTACGAGCTATATGAGCTGACGGAGGCGGAGATCAGGCTCGTGGAGGGGAAATGATCAGAACCATACGGCGCAGCGTAAAGAGCATTTTTTGATTAATAAGGAGGTTATATTGAATACTGTTGCACCCGAAAGTATGGGGTTTTCAGCCTCAAGGTTAGACCGCATCCAAACCGTTATGCAGTCCTTGGTCGACCAGGGCAGGCTGCCCGGCGCCGTCACCGTAATCGCCCGCCACGGCAAGGTCGCTCACGCCGGATGCTTTGGCATGGCTGATATCGAGGCTAAGAAACCAATACAGATGGATGCCCTCTTCCCAATCTTTTCGATGACCAAGCCCATCACAGCGGCGGCGGTGATGCTGCTCTATGAGCGGGGCTGCTTCCAGCTTTACGACCCTCTCTCCAAATTCCTGCCCGAGTTTAAGGGAGGAAAGTTTATATTAAGACATCCGAAAAGGGGATTGAGTTGGAGGAAAGAGAACGTGAGATCACAATTTACGACCTCCTGACCCAAACCTCGGGGCTGATCAGTGGATTCTGGCTAGATCAACCACTTGCTCAAATCTACCAGGAATCCGGTGTACAGCGCCCCGATATCACGCTGCAGGAATTTTCTCAGTTGATCGCCAGGCTGCCAGGCTTGCACCAGCCGGGCAAGGCGTGGCGCTACGGGGAATCATTCGATATTCTACCCCGCCTGGTCGAGGTCGTTTCGGGCTTGCCGTATGCCACCTTTCTAAAGCAGAACATCTTCGAGCCGCTGGGCATGGTGGATACCGGTTATTATGGCGCGCAGGAAGCCGGGGAGCGCTTCGTGAAGTACTACGGTTATTCGCCAACCCGGGAATTCGTCGAAGCGGTCGAGCCCGATCGGCTGGTCCCTTCGACCTTTGCCTGGGGAGGTTTTGGGCTGGTATCCACCGCGGGTGACTTTCTAAAGTTTGCCCAGATGCTGCTGAACGGCGGCGAGCTGCAGGGTAGACGGCTCCTGGGTCCGCGGACCGTGCAGTACATGACCCAGAACCATTTGCCCCCAGAGATGATCCCCATCCAGCTTGCACCGGGTGCTTCCTTCAACGGTTACGGCTACGGTTTTGGAATGCGCGTGCTGACCGATGTACGGAGGTTGAATGGCTTGGGGTCAGAAGGCGAATACGGCTGGTACGGTTACGGGGGCACTTATTTTTGGGTCGACCCGAAGGAAGGTTTGATCGGCTTGATCCTGATGCGCATCGAACCTTACAGCTCGATGCAGTTCGAGACGATGGGTTATTTCGCCTTCATTGATACCTTCCGGGCGCTGACCTACCAGGCGATGGTCGATTGAAAGGAGAATCCATGGGCGGTCAAAACGAAAATTCTGCAGGAGCCATGCTCCTGCAGCCTGATCCACCGCAGGGAATCCCAACCTCCGAATTAATCGACCAAGCCATCGACCGCTTATACCTGACAGGCGCACTCCGCGCCGCGGTGGAGCTGGGGCTTTGGCAGAAGATCAACTCGGGTATGGATACCGCTGAAAAAATTGCCATGCAGGAAGGCTGGGACCTGGTGGGTACGCGCATCCTGCTAGAGGCAGTCTCTGCCCTCGAGCTGTTGACAAAAGAGGGTGATCGCTACGTTCTGGTCCCTAAATCCGCTTATTACTTGATCCCTGGAAAACCCACCTATAAAGGCAGCCTGCTGTTGAACGAAATTAACTGGGATGGGAATGGAAAACTCGCCCAGGCAGTCCGCAGCGGGAAGCGTCCCATAAATTATGATGCCACGTCAAGCGAAGTGGTCAATACCTGGATTGCGGATTATTCGCGCAGTTGGGTATACCCAGAGAGCTACCAGGATACGGCAGAGAAGCTGTGGCAGTCGCTGGGCGTCGAGGCGCGGGAGGGGATGAGGGTATTGGACGTGGCTTGCGGACCGGCACCGTATTCGCTGGCCCTGGCGCGAAAAAACCCCGCTGTGCAGCTCACCTGGAACGATCGGGAAGAGATACTTCAAACGGCTGGGAAAGCCGCTGCCTCCCTGGGATTGACAAACCAGGTTGAAAGCTTGCCAGGCGACATGTGGGCTGCGGACTTTGGCAGCCGCGTTTTTGAACTCGCTTATCTGGGCAATGTCACCCACTTCTTCAGCGCAGAGCAAAATACGCGCCTGTTCCGCAAGGTGCAGGCAGCCCTGGCACCCGGTGGGATGATTGTGGTGAATTCGATGGTCCGGCAGGAGAAAAGCAATGCCGTCTGGGCGGACTTGTGGCTCTATGCTGCAACAGCCTCCGGCAAGGCATACGATTTCTCTGATTATCGAACCATGCTCGAAGAGGCGGGCTTTACGAATGTCGAGGATATCGACCAGGGGCCGATCAAGGCAATTAATCTTTAGGGTTTTTAAGATCGTTTACGGATATCACCTGCTCGATCTTCAACGCGGAGCCGCTGAGATAGCGGAGAATTTTAAGGGAAAAACTCCGCGTTCTCAGCCTCCCCGCGTAAATCTTTTCGAAAACCGCTTATCATTTCAGATGCAATGTGAAACAACCTAAAATCCGTGATGAGCATATAATCATCCCATATGCAAACCCTCCGCATCCTCCTCGTATCCCTCATCTGCGCTCCCTTGCTCTGGCTTCTGCTGAGCACCTTGTGGAACGGCCTGCGCACCGGCAAGATGCGCTGGCGCGATACCACTTCAGTCTGCGACCGGCGCAAGCAGCCGCTGCTGTACTGGTTCCTGGTGGTCGTCTTTTCGGGCTTTTCAACCGTCATCGCCTATGCTTGGATCCAGGCTTTCTAGTCCTATGACAAGCCTCTCCTTTCGCCCGGTTAATTACACCCAGGACCTTTCAAAGATCAGCGAGCTGCTGCTCGCCTGGCGCCTGGCCCATGACCTGCGCCAATACCCAACCCTCTGGAGGGTGCGCTTATTCCTCACCTCCCGCGTCTGGGACCCGAGGCTAGATACTCGCTTATGGGAAAGCGCCTCCGGGCAAGCCGTTGGGCTGGCACTGCTCTGGCGCAGGCATTCAAACTCCGACTATCTCGCCCTGGAGGCCTTTCCGCATCCAAGTTTCACGACGGAGGAGCTGCTGGCAGAGATGTTCGGCTGGGGAGAGCAGCGCTCGCGCGAGATTGCCGCCGAACAGGATGCGCATCTGAACATCTTTGCCATTGTTTATTCAGGGCATCCCACGCCAGTCGAGCTGCTCGCCCAGGCGGGCTTCACCCGGCAGCCACCCAACTCGGAAGGACACAACCATTATTTATCCCGCCCGCTGCAGGGGGAGATTCCCTTGCCAGCCCTCCGACCTGGCGATACCCTCCGCCCGCTCAAAAGCGAGGCTGACCTGGAGGCTTACCAGGCTCTCTCCAGCTTCGCCAAAGTCAACCCGCTCTTTGTGAAGGAGCAGCTCGCCAGCCCTGAATACCGGCACCTGGTCATCCAGGAGCCTTCTGGGGCATTCGCGGCTTACTGCGAATGCTCTGTCTGCTTGCGTGAATGGCAGCCTGGCAAGCCGCGCCTTGGCTGGATCGATTACATGGAGACCCGTTCTGACCTGCAGCGGCAGGGGCTGGGGAAAGCCGTCCTCATGGCGGGCTTGAAACAGCTGCAAGATTGGGGAGCCGAGACTGCCATGCTGGTCACCATCTCGACGAACGCTGCCGCGGTGAGTTTGTATCAGAGCACGGGTTTTATGCCCTACGAGGGGATAGAACCGGCTTGTATATAAGCTGCAAAGTGCAAGGATAAAAATGAAAACTGCGCCAGGTAGGGGAAACAGACAATTAAATAACCCCTTTTTCATATCAATACCTTCGCCAATTACGGCGATGAAACGGGCAGTTTAGCCGACATGAATACTGCCCAAAGCGGCGACTTTGCGGAAAAGCTGGGCAACTAAAATATCATCGGGTTTTTGCGGAAGTATTTTTAGCATCTCAGTCGCATATCTGTACCCTCGGTAATAGGATTTCAGATCCAGAACACCAAAATCGGGATCGGTTTGTCGGAACATCGCACATTAACACTTGAGATAGATTGACCATAAACAAAGATAGGTTGGCGGCATTGGTAACGGCAGTTTGCGTTGACATTCATGAAATCTTCCAACCCCCAGAACTGTTTGGCGTCCCTGAAATTGAACTCGATTTGGAATCTCAGAGCTGTAATAATCGACCAGTTTCTCAAAGGACAGTTCCAGATCACTGCTGAACAGAATGACGTGGCCGAGGCTTGGGTGGCGAGATTGGTTTTGACAAGGATGACCACATTGAGCGGCACAGGGAAATCCTTGTGCAGGAGCTGGGCCTGGTAAGTGCAAGTCTGAAACCCATCTTTCACGGTAGTGTACTTGAGATACTGCTCAGGGATGTGAGCATAATCGACTCGTTTTCCATATTTGCGACTTATGGACCTCACTTGGCTATGGACCCACGTAGGGAAAGCACAGGGCCGCATCCCAGCGCAGCTTGGAGATCAGATGCAATCCGGCTTTGCCGAACCATTTGAAAGGCGGGATAGTTGCCAAAATGACCATCCATGGCCAGGTAAGTGGGGCGGAGCAAAAGGCTGATGCTGTACAAGGAGTGCTTTGAGCATCTTTTGGATCCGTTGCAACTCTGGGTTGAGGGTCACTGTCCGCTCTTGTTTTTGTTCTTGCTGCCTTTGGGTCGTCCCGGTTTGCGCTTTCGGCTCAGCTGGATTTGACTTTTTTCGCTTCTTTCTTGGCTTTGCTGGCTGCTTTTCTCTTCCTGGCTGCGTACCGTTTGCTCCACGCACAGCGGATACGAACACCGCTGGCTGAACGCTCGACCAGGGAGACCACAAAGAAGGACAGGCTTGGAATGACCTTTCTGCTGTATCCCGGAGAAAAAATGATCCAACCCATAGGTCTTCTTCCCGGCTTTGCTGACCACACTTTCATCACCAGCCAGCATGTAAACCGATCTCTTTCTGAAACAGGTGCTGGCTGAAAGAACTGCCAGAACACTTGCGCCCACGGGATCGCCGTATAGTAAAAGCGTTGGATGCGTGCGATAGCTGCCGCCTTTTCCGGCCCAGCGCGATAGTCCCAACATGGTTACCCGCCCAGTCATAGCCAGCATTGCTAAAATAACCCGGCTCATTTGTCGGAGAGTTGTTTTGGATAAACTGTCTTCGATCGGTTTTAAAAGTGCTAAAATGTCCATTGTGGGCTTTTGTAGTTCCTGAGTTGTTGTCTTGGTAAACTCAACTCTACTACAGAAGCCCTTTCACTTCAGTCTAATTTTGGCGAAGGTATTGCCATGTCTCAACCCATTATTTATATTTAAGTCAGGCTGGAAAAATCATTTCCAATGTCCAATTTTAAGAAAATGGATTGTGAAAAATGATGCAAATTGGAGGAAATTATGCTATAGTTAAGTGAGTTCCACCACGACTATCATCCCTCTGAAGTGAGATTGTTGGCAAAATTTATTCGAAAAATGCACAAGTATGGCAGGCTTTGGTCTACATTGCCATATAACGAAACGTCCTGGATCATGTTATGAAGAAAGGAAAAAATAATGGCCATTCTCGCACGGCAAGTTCAGCATATCTATGCGGATAAATGGGAAGAATTAGAAGTTATCGACAAAGAAAATACTGCGGTAGAGGCTAAGTATGGCATTCCTCCAAAGAAACGATATTGGATGATGAGTGGACAAGATGAAATGGGTACGCTGATCGTCGAGTACGAGTGGGAAAGCCTTGCAGCCATGGAAGAGGCTTATGCGAAGCTCGACGTCGATCCAGTACACCAAGAGCTGAGTAAAAGAACTAATGGAATCCTCCGGGACATTCGCCTTGAGATTTACATGATTTTGCCCTGAGCTATCCGGGTTAACCAGAGAGATTCTAATCTCACTTCACCAAACGCCCGCGATATGGCACATGCAACAAGCCTGCCGCCTTTTGCTTTGCTTGCTCAGGGCGCCGGTCATACCGCTGGGTGGTGGTCCCACTCGAATGCCCTGCCATGCGGGCTGACAGGTTTGTCAATATGCACCAGAAATACGGCTGCTCTGACTGCCCGTTGCAGCCCTTCTTATCCTGCCAAAACCTTGAGATAATCGATTTCCAACACCTGAAGGCGCTTGGCTTTGATGCTACTTTGGCAGTTTTCTCTTGCTTCGCAGTTCAAGCATGTTTCTCAAGACCGCTAAGTTATGAGGTTTATCTTTGCGCCGACTGCGTCTTCGTTGAAGGCATATCATACCAGTGTAAGCGTTCTCATGCCGTAACTGCGTTTCGCTTGCGGTTTTTTCAGCGTGCTCTCTAGACTAGAGATGAAGTATCGATCTGCCTTCGACTCTCCATACGGCGCTCGAAAGGTCTCCAGGGTTTGACGCTTCGCGCTGCATCCGGATTTGGCAGATACTGGGGATCGGAATCGTCAACCTGACGGTTTCATGCGTCATGGTCTTTGTTGACTCTTTGCTAACTATGTGGCCCTTTCATAGTTGAACATTGTTATCTTCAAACAGATCGTGATATCTTCATACAGATGGCCTGATTTTCTCTGAGCGCCAGATATAATCCCTTGGCTTAGGTGTTTTGGCGATTTGTCTGAGTGCATGGCTCACGGTGACATGCCTCTTGACTTCAGGATTTCACATTGGGGGATAGCGTATTTCTTTGACTTTCTCACTTACGCTGCCGCCAGCTGGTTCTCTGTCGCCAGGCCTGACATATAGATGGCTGCTTGCTGCCTCTCGTCTCGCGCCGCTTGCTTCCTCGATGGCGATCCCTGCCTGTGTCATTCTTGATGGCTTGTCCCTCCTGAAGCTGCTCTCAAATTCCTGCGTCCATGCGCAACCTCTCCAAATGTGTCTGCGTGGGTCCTTGGTAGCTTCAAATCCCTTCGCCTTCCAGCTTGTCTTCCAATAACTCGATGTCTACCACTGTCCGCTCCACAGATCCTCCACAGATTGCTTGATCGATTCCTTAGTCTGTGCCGTTTTGTGCGATCTATGCGGTCTCTGACTTTGCTGAAATGCTTGTTTGCTTCCTATTCCGCTCAAGTCTGGCGCTCCTTTCTTACGCCCTTATCTCCCCTTCTTTTAGA
The DNA here is from genome assembly GCA_963751425.1 of uncultured Chloroflexia bacterium. GTDB lineage: Bacteria > Chloroflexota > Anaerolineae > Anaerolineales > UBA4823 > CAVVUF01. Next base: position 337,494 of record CAVVUF010000001.1, read on the forward strand.
TGCGATTACCCTGCATACAAGTATTTTGGCGAAGGTATTGTCATATATAATCATATATATCTGTAGTGGTGGAATTCCTATCTTAGTGTTAATTTGCGTTATATGGCTGCTCAATAATAAAAATTGATTTGTCAGGCGTTCCCTCATACTATGAATAGGAGGATATTTGAATGGAAATCCATCCAGCTCGCGACGATCTCCAGAGGAGATATCAAGGATCTAAATGTGAGACGTTTTGTTGACGAAACGGTCAACTTGATGAAGGCAGAGGCAATGCAGGCTCTTCTCAATTTTAAGGATCCCGTGAAATTTCCTGTAAAGCATGAAAAACTAACAGTCGGTAAAATCCCCAAACAATATCGTTCAGTCGGCATGGTTGTCACAGATCGGTTAAGAGTAAGCCAGTCAAAAAGCAAGCTCAAATCCGCCAGCGGGCAACTTATCCGGAGGTTTACACACCCGAAATTAAATATTTTGTAAAACAACATAATGTTGATTTTTTGTCGAAAAAAAACATCATGCAACAAGTAGATTTGAAATCCTGCTATTCCTTCGTGAATCCAACTTATGCCGAATCCCTCCTTAAATACATTTCCGATCTCCTTGAGCAGATCGTTAGCAATAACAACACAGCGGTCCCTAACAAGAGGCATTAAATTTCGTCTACATTATGTTAAATGTGTAGACGAGACAAACCCAGAGGTTATGGGAAAAGATGAAATCGCCATGGGCGTAGTATCCAACGACGATAAAGGGATTGTCAAGAAAACCAAGGAATTTAAAGTAGGAAGTTTCAACGATGGCGACGTCAAGAATTATGACCCTCTAGAAGAATTAGCGGATTTCGCCCTTGAAGGTGATTACCCGAAATCCTTCGCAGTATACATCGCCTTAGCTGAAAAGGATGCGGGTAAGTTTGGCGATTTTCTCGTGGACTTATACGAGGCGGTTAAAGCCGGGGTTGTGTACATCCTGCAGCAACTCGGAAGTCTTGCTGGTGCTTCGATCGGTGCTGCGATCGGTGCTTCAACAGGCAGTGCTTTAGCCCCGCCTATCGGTACGATTATTGGTGTCATTATTGGGTTGATCCTCGGGGCATTGGTCGGCTGGCTTGTCGTGGCAGCACGCGATGACATCTTTGAGCCTCAGTTTGCAACGTGCACATTAACCGATGCAACGGCGACCTTTGTTGAGGACAGCCTTGTCTCGCCAACCATGGGCCTGGTCTATCAGGATTTTGGCGGAACGTTAAAGCCTGGTATAGCTGGGAGCTCGTGCAATAACGAGAACCTCCATCCTCACGATAGAAGGGGATGCTTTCCTGATTTCCGAATTCCTAAGTTATTACCTGCGCCTTGCGAAAGGCCTCAGAATTGGCTGCGCCCGGCTTCACTGAGGGCGTAGATAAAAGAGGCATCAATGAAAACTTTGCTGAGATTTTCCCTGGTCGCCATCCTGGGATTGACGGCCTGCCAGCCTGCCACTCCCAAGCCTGCCGGTGCTTATATCATCAAGAACGTGACAGTCATTGATGTCGAAAAAGGCCTCGCCATCCCAGATCAAACCATCACGGTGGTCGGGCGACCAGATCGAAGCGATCGCTGCGCAAGCCGGAGCAGGTGCAACGGAAACTGCAGAGGTGATCGATGGCAACGGGTTGTACGTGATCCCCGGTCTCGTCGACGCGCATGTCCATTATTACGATGCGCCGACCTTCGGACGATTGCTGATCGCCAAGGGTGTCTTGCTCGTCCGAGATATGGGTATGCCTGATGAATACATCCTGAAATTGCGCGATGAGCTGAACCGGGGTACGACGCTGGGACCTGAGATGGTCGCCACCGGTGCAATGCTGGATGGCAGTCCGCCTGTGATCCCCTCCATCTCTCTGGCTGTCCAAACACCTGAGCAGGGACGCCTCGCGGTGCAAAAGCAGGCAGCAGCCGGGGTGGACATGATCAAGGTTTACAGCAAACTCGACAATGAGACCTTCATGGCGATCCTTGGCGAAGCAAAGAAATCGGGGCTCAAGGTGGTCGGGCATGTGCCGGATTCGATCTACATCGAAGACGCCGCAGAGGCTGGTCTCTCCAGCATCGAGCACTGGTTTGGGTTTGAGAAAGTCATCGCCAAGCTCCTGGGGGAACCGGTTAATCTGACCTATACAGGCCTTGGAGCGGGGTATGAGGGAATGCTGCACCTGGACGAGGTGGACCCACAGGCGCTTCAGGATTTTTACCAGCGGCTGCGAGCCAGTGGCGTGACCGTTGATCCGACTGTGGTCACCTTCAAGAACTGGCCCAATGTCGACAACTTCGAAGCCAAAGACATACCAGGGGGAGAGTACCTTTCGCAAAACCTTCTCTCCATGTGGAAAACCCAATGGGCCGGGCAGACAGAGTTCCCCGATCTGTTCTGGCAGAACTGGGCGCAGATGGTCCAGGGGATGAACGAGGCTGGAGTGCCGCTGATGGTGGGCACCGACCTGATGTGCCCCGGTCTCGTCCCCGGCTTTTCGGTCCACGAGGAAATGGCCATCTGGCAAGATGCGGGCATCCCGGCAGCAGATATCTTGCGCAGTGCTACGCTCGTGCCTGCCCAGTTCACGGGTCTGGGAGACCGTCTCGGCAGCCTCAGCGCTGGGAAAGACCGCCTCCTTCGTCCTCCTGAGGGCTAATCCCCTGGAAGACATCCGCAATGCTGAGCAAATCGAGGCTGTTTTCCTGCGCGGGCAGTACTTCGACCGCCAGGCGCTCGACCAGCTGCTCAAAGAAGCGCAAGAGCTGGCTAAGCAGCCAGCTCCGTGAGCTGCTTTCACTTCTGCGGCTGCTGCCTTGCGTTCAATTGGTCATGCTGAACGAAGTGAAGTATCCCCCGACGCAATTCAGGCCAATGGTTCGGTGGAATGTCGCGGACTGGGGTTTCTTCCTCGCTTCGCTCGTCAGAAAGACAGATTGCTGGTTATTATGCGTCCCCTATCCGATCATGCTATAATAATTTTATCGAATTCCCCCGGAACCCATCCGCATGTCCCCAAAAAACCAAAACCCCATCCATGATTTCCAGGCGCAAGCCGAAGAAGCTGCCGCGCAGGGCAATTGGAAGGCTGCCGCAGAATACTATGCGCAATGCAGCGAGCAGCGCTCGAATGAGCTGGCGCTGATCCAAAGCGTGCAGGAGGGGCTGTCTGCTCGGCTGGATATGCAGTCGATCTACGAGCTGATCGGTGACAAGCTGCGCGACACCTTCGACTGCCCAGGTGGTGATGATCTCGCAGTACGACCCGAGCACCAAAAAGATCTTCCACCACTACGCCATCGAGCGCGGCCAGCACCTGCACATCCCTGGCTGGAGCGAGATCGACAGCTCGCGGGCTGCCATCGTGCGCACGCGCAAGCCCTTCATGATCAACGCCGAGGAGATCATCCGCGTGGTCACCGGAGGCATCGATGCACGTGGTGCCGGGGACGGAGCTGCCCAAGACCTGGCTGGGCGTGCCGATGCTGGTCGGGAAAGAGGTGGTCGGCATCGTCAGCCTGCAGAACCTGGATAAAGAGAACGCCTTCTCGAAATCGGATATCGACCTGCTCATGACACTCACCAACAGCATGAGCCAGTCGCTGGAGAATGCCCGCCTGTTCAGCGAGAGCCAGCGTCTCTTGAATGTTATCGAAGAAGAGATGAAGATCGCCCGGCTCACGCAGCGCAGCATCCTGCCGAAGCGCGTCCCGCACCGCCCAGGGTATGAATTCGGCGCGCTGGTGATGCCCTCCCGCCTGGTCGGCGGCGACTTTTACGATTTCATCCACGTGGACAAAGACCGTCTCAGCCTGGTGATCGGGGATGTCTCGGATAAGGGGCTGCCAGCCGCCCTCTCCATGGCGCAGACCTCCAGCCTGCTGCGCCTTGAAGCAGAACGCTCGAATGATCCTCAAAAAATTCTGCTCAACGTCAACCGCTACCTGTTGAAGCGGAATGCGCCGGGCTTGTTCGTAACCTTGATCTACGGCATCTTAGACTGCCGGGCAGGCGGTGCTCAGCTACACACGCGCCGGACACCCTCCCCCGGTGGTTTTGAACTCCCAAGGTCAGGTGATCCACACCCAGATGGATGCCGGCCAGCCGCTGGGCATCTTTAGAGAAGTGAAATTGGACGTGCAGGAGGTAACCCTCCCGCCAGGTGGGTTGGCGCTCTTATACAGCGACGGGTTAAGCGAAGCCATCGATGCCGAGTGGCAGGAATTTGGCCTCGAGCGGATCACGCAGGTCCTGTCGGACCATCGCCTCGAGACCGCCAGCCAGATCTGTCGCCGCCTGTGGGAGGCAGCCGCCGCCCACAGCGGGGAGCTGCTCCACCAGGACGATTTCGTCACCGTGGTGGTGAAGAGGCTGGCTTAGGTTTCGGTATCAAGGACAAAAAAATGGAAATCGTTCCAGCGACATTCGCTCATTACCAGGGAATTGCCGAAGTCCTTAATTCCCTTGACCCTGAGAGACACGCCTCCGCTTTGGAAATCGCGGAAGGAGACAAGCGGCGTGACCCGAAATTCAAGTTCCAGCGCTGGGTCGCCATCGAGAAGGATCAGATTGTTGGAATAGGTTCTTACAACCAGTCAATCTGGTTCGCCCACCCTCAAAAATTCATGCTTTGGATTGGCGTGCGGCCCGAGTACCAGAGACGTGGCATCGGTTCTAGCACTTTACGATACGATCATGCACGGGTTACAGCCTTTTGATCCTCTCGCGTTGCGAGTCATGGCAACCGAGGACCGTCCCCAAAGTATACATTTTTTAGAGAAGCGTGGCTTTCGAGAGGTTATCCGCGATATTCCTTCAGAACTAGATGTCCAAGCCTTTGACCTGACTCGCTTCACAGGGCTGGAGGACCGTTTTCGAGGCAACGGCATCGAAATCAAGACTCTCCCGGAGTTGGAAAACGACCCCGAGCGGAATCAAAAATTGTACGATCTGGATTGGGAAATCAGCCTGTCTGTGCCGGGAGATTTGGCGGCCGGCATCGGCCGCAGGGGACTTGATAAGTATGTCGAGTATGCCATCACAGGACCTTCTGCCCTTCCGGAGGGATTTTTTGTCGCGGTAAAAGGGGAAGAATTCATTGGCCTGAGTCATGTTTTATCAGTCGAGAAAGGCGTTTCCCTTTACCAGGGTTTGACCGGGGTCAAACCTCAATATCGGCACCAGGGAATTGGATTGGCGATGAAAATACGGGGCATCGCGTATGCCAAGGCAACCGGGCATGCCATCATCATGGCAGAGAATGACGCCAAAAACATCCCGATGCTGGCGATGAATGAAAGGTTGGGTTTCGTACGGAAGCCCGACTTTAATTACCTTTGAAAAGCAATGCATAATTGATGGAGATAAAATTAGGAATGCAGGATAATGACCGAAGATTACTCATCCTTTCATTTAAAGAGTGGCTTGCACGAAGGCAAGGACCCCTTTCTTAATAGGCTTTTTCATACTCGTACAATTTGTTGTCGCCTTTTCAGTAGAAAGCAGGGCGGAGATTAGTTGTGGCCAGACGATCACGAAAGATACGATCCTCAATGCAGACCTGGCCTGTCCGGTGGGTACCGATTACGCCATCATCATCGGGGCTTCGAACATCACCCTGGACTTGGGAGGATATACAATATCGGGTTACACTCCCGGAACAGGTGTGTTTGCAGACGGCCAGGCAGGGATCACCATCCGCAATGGTGCCGTGGATGGCTTTAATGTTGGGGTATACATCAACGAATCTAACCGGGTAACGATGGAAAATCTGACGGTCCGGAATCTGGATATCAGTGACCCAAACCACTTCATTTTTGGGATCGCGGTGGTCGGAAGTCAGAAAATTGTGGTTAGAGATTCGCAGTTTGAATTTCTTACCGTAGCCCACAAGGAGGCGGTCGAGATTTTTGATAGTTACGTAGATGTCAATAATATCGAGGTGCGGGGTGGCGGCGCCGGCGTCAGCTTCAGTTTCCTGGGGATGCCTGCGACCCGGTCAATAGCCCAAGCAACGGTACTGTGCGAAATAGCGAGTTCTCCGACATTTATGTTGCAGGGGTCTGGATCGCATGCAGCAGCAGTGCCTTGATTGAAAATAATCATTTTTCCGGGTGTCCGGACTGCATCCTGGGTATTCAGGGAGAATCTCCTTTCTTAGGAGCGGTGACCGGCCTGATTGTTAAAAACAATATCATTCATAAAACTTTCCTTGGGATCGAATTTCGCGGCATCAGTAAGTTTAGTATTTCAAACAACTATGTTTTTGACAACCGAGGTTGGGGGATAGCGATGAGGCAGTCATTGGGCTGTTTAGCCCCCCAACCCGGCTGGGAGTGTTTTTTCTCGACCGCCAATGTGATTGCTGATAATGAGACCTGGGGAAATTTAACAGATCTTTACCATTATGAAGAAAGCCTGGGAAATGTGTGGGAAAGAAATACCTGTGAATGGAAAGATGGTTCTGAGATACCTGATTGCACACCGCCTCATGCAGCCCTTGTAATCAATCATTCGAGCGGCAAGCCCAGAAGTTTCTTTACCCTCGAAGGAGCCAATTTCCCGACCAACAGCACAGCCATAATTTCGGTCAATGGCACCCCGTTAGGCACTGTTCCCACAGATTCATTTGGAGACCTGGTATTTTTACTCAACACCGATCAGGCCGACATAGGATATTACAGTATCAGTGCAACCGTCATAAGTACACCAGTTAATCAAAGCTCATCGGTTCAATTTGTTCTTCACTCAAGCAAACAAATCCGCTCACAAGAAGGACAGGGAACGATATTCTATGTGCCAGGTGGTCTCACTCATATTGTCTACTTGGCACTTATCCGTAGATAAATTATCACCAACTCCTTTCTGGCTTTTGGCGAGTTTTACCGATCAAACTTTATTAGATCGGTAATAAAATTAGGACTCTTATTGTAATTGGATAATTTCTACCTTGACAGTCCAGAATAAATGTTCTATACTCCTGCGTGAAAGGAAATCCAAATGACGCAACTCTTCCCTTACTTACGCTTCAACGGCAACTGCCGCGAAGCCATGAACTTCTACAAATCCTGCCTGGGCGGCGAGCTGATTTTGCAGACCGTCGCCAATCGCCCATCGCGGCGCAAATGCCCCCCGAAGCCGGGAACAACATCATGCACGCTACCCTGACCAAGGGCAGCTTGATGCTGGCTGGCTCCGACATGGCCCCTGCCGAGGGGGTCAAGCGAGGCAATCACATGGTGCTTACGCTCAACTGCAGCAGCGCAGAAGAAATCCAAACCTTCTTCGAGAAGCTTTCTGCGAGCGGGCAGGTCTCCATGCCCCTGCAGGCTGAATTTTGGGGCGATACCTTCGGCATGCTCACCGATAAATTTGGCAATGAATGGATGCTGAACTACGCTAAACCGAAAGTGTGACGATATGAACGAAATTCAGATCTGCATGGCGAGGACAGGTGACAAGCAGCACACCACCACCTGCCTATTTGAGGCCTCCCCTCAATTCGTGTTCGGGGTTACCACCGATCCGATCTTAATCCCTGAATGGTGGGGGCCAGCAGCCTTGACCACCAGCGTTGAACAGTTGGATCTGCGCGCAGGCGGTTCCTGGCGCTTCGTCCAGCGCCATCCAACCGGCATCCAATACGCTTTCCACGGCATCTATCAGGAAGTCATCCCCGCCGAGCAGCTCGTCTACACCTTCGAGTTCGAGGGCATGCCCGGTCACATCTTGCTCGAGACCGTCACCTTTACCGCGCAGGGTGGTAAGACCCTGCTGACAGACATCGCAACTTTCTATAGTGCCGAGGACCTGGATGCCGTGCTTATATCAGGGATGGAAGCTGGCATGCAGGAGAGCATGCAGCGCCTGGCGGCGCTGCTGATGCGGGTCAAGCAGCAGGCAGCCAATGAAAGCAGCCTCCCCAAGGGTCTTTCCAACCCGGCGCGCCGGGCTCTCGCCGGAGCAGGCATCGAGAATATCGAACAGCTTGCTCAGCACACGGAAGCTGAGATCAAAGAGCTGCACGGCATCGGTCCCAGCGCCATGGATCTGCTGCGCAGCGCCCTGGCATCTAAAGGCCTTACCTTCGCAGGTCCGAAATAAACTCTGGAGGTTTTTCATGAGGAAAATTGTCGTTTCTGAATATCTCTCACTTGATGGCGTCATGGAGGAGCCCTCCTGGACAGCGCCTTATTGGAATGACGAGATCGCCAAATTCAAATCTGAAGAGAACCTTGCCAGCGATACCTTGCTGCTGGGACGCATCACCTACGAGGGTTTCGCGGTAGCCTGGCCCAAAATGGAAGATGATGAGGGTGCTTTCCGCATGAACAGCCTGCCCAAGTACGTCGTTTCCACCACCCTGCAAGAAGCCGCCTGGAATAACTCCACCATTATCAAGGAGAATATCCAATTCCAAATCGAATGGCTCAAACAACAGCCCGGTAAGGATATTTTGATCTACGGCAGCGGGAAGCTCGTCGACAGTCTCTTGGAGCTTGGCCTGGTAGACCAGCTCAACCTGCTGATATACCCGGTGGTCCTGGGCAAAGGCAAGCCGTTCTTTAAAGAGGACCGGCAGGCAGTCCTCAAGCTGCTCGAAACCCGGAGTTTCAGCTCGGGTGTCGTTTTACAGCGCTACCATGTTTTGCAGGCTACCGGATAAACACAGAAACCGCGGATTTTTACGTTGAAACCGTCCATCGCCCTCTCAAACGCTAAAGAGCAGTGCGTCACGTTTTATTGGGACGAAACGCCTAATTTCTACCTTGGCTACCGCTTTGTGGAAGGGCAGCCGACCACCTCGGACCAGCCGGTCAATGGGTATGATCTGCAGCCCACGGTTGCAGCCGCTGAGTTACCCAGCCTGGCAGACCGCCTGCCTTCAGCGCCAGCCAGCCCAGCCTGGCAGGAGGGTTGGCGCATTGCCTACCAGGAGCCGGACCCGCTTGCGCCCCTCCAGCTAACTTTTCAAGTCGACCAAGACGGTCTCGCCCACGCTCTCAGTCTGGAACAAGCAGGTCGCTTGCAGCGAGAGATCACCTTCCAGCCTTTTGCCGAAGGTGTGCGTATGTGGCTTACGCTGACAGCGCAGGAGGAAATAAATGGGTCTTACTGCGTGCAGCAGTGCCTGCGTTTCACTGGTTCCCACAACGCGGCATGGCGCCGGTCAATTGCCCACCTCCCTTACTTGAGCGAGCTGGATATGCAAGCGATGGGTAATCCCAACGGCAGCCTCACCTTCGCCCGGGTTGAGCACAAATGGAACAAATTTCCTGCGCAGTACAGTTTCCTCCCCTCCAAAGCTGTGTCTACCCAACTGGAGAGGATGCCCGCCGAGATCGTGGACCACGGCCTGATCGTGCGCGAGACGGTCAGCCGCCAGTTTGCCCCCCCGGAGTACTGGGAGCAGGTTGCCCCACAAGCTGCCTGGGAGCAGGTTACCTGCGGCATGTATTGGGAGCGCACGGCCTACCTCAGCAACCGCCACCCGGCAGACTGCGTGCATGCCTGGGTCGATTTTGGGCCACTCAAGGCAGGTCAACCCCGCACCATCCAGGGTGTGGTATATTACCTCTCAGGTTCCAAGGACAACCTGCTAGAATTGTGGCAGAAAGATTTTAGATACGCAAGCTTGAAACAAGTAACCAAGTGGTTGGTATAGAAAATAACTTTACGCCCTATCCTGATGTAAACAGCCTCATACAAATCCTACTTGAGAATGTGCAGGCAATCTTAAGAGAGCAGTTCATCGGGATGTACCTGGACGGCTCCCTGGCCAGCGGGGATTTCGACGCGGACAGCGATATTGATTTTGTGGTGGTGACCCGAGAAGACATCGCTGGGGAGCTGTTCTTGAGGCTGCAAGCCATGCACGACGGCATTGCATCGCTCGATTCTGCCTGGGCAATCCAGCTCGAAGGCTCTTATATTTCGCAGCATGCCATCCGCCGGTACGATCCGGAACATGCCATGCACCCGAATATCGAGCGCGGCTCCGGCGAACGCTTGAAGTTAGTCGATCACAACCAGACCTGGGCCGTGCACCGTTCTGTCTTGCGCGAACGGGGCATCACCCTGCTCGGCCCTGACCCGGGCTGCCTGGTTGACCCCGTCTCAGCGCAGGAGCTGAGGGCCGCCATGCTGGTGCTGCTGAACGGCTGGGCGAAGAACATCTTGGATAATCCGCAGATCATCTCAGGGCGCGGCTACCAGTCTTATGTCGTGCTCTCGCTGTGCCGGGCCTTTTATACCCTGCAGACGGGCCAGGTGGCCTCCAAGCCCGCCGCAGCAGCCTGGGCAAAAGGGACCCTGGCTGAGCGCTGGACACCCCTGATCGAGCATGCCTTGAAAGGGCGGCATCACCCAGAGCGGCGGGCTGACCCGGACGAAATCCGGGAGACGCTGAAGCTGATATTATATTCGACCTTGTTCAGCCAAACTTACGAGAACACCATTTAGAGAACTCACAACCCAAACGATTGATTCTGGGTAGGAGCATAAACACCCAGATCGATACCATGCCAATCCGCCTGGTGTAAAAGGCCAGAAGCTTATGATTCCTTTGCCTTGTAGCGGGTTCGATGATTGGTTTAAGCAATTCTCTTCGCATCGTTTTGTGGAAGGCCTGCACTCAGGTGCTTGACCGCTCGCCTCCCCCAAATTATCATCTCTCCATATTATCTAGAGACCTGACAGTTTGAGAAATAGGACGCGGACGAGCACAGACGAGCGCGGAGGAGAAAATAAAATAATTCCGGAAGGAAAATTCCAGGGTGAAACCGATACGACAGGCTAGCAAGCCAACTTATGACTGCTTTTCTCGTAATAAAATCCGTGTTTTCCGCGTTCATCCGCGTCCAATATAGAAAGTGTCAGGTGGCTAGCATATTATTGAGGAGTAAAATAATGTCCCGTATAAAATTTTGGATCTGCCTCGTCAGTGCTTTGAGCCTCGGCCTGCTCATCGCCTGGGTGGAACTGCGCCCCACCTGGGACGACACCGGCATCAGCGTGGGTGCATTACTCATCGTCACGGGTCTCCTGGGCCTGGTCGCCCCAGAACGCGCCTGGTTGTGGGCGCTGGCAGTGGGTTTCTGGATCCCGCTCTTCGGGATCATCGCCCACGCCAACTACGGCTTGATCCTGGTGCTGGTCATCGCCTTTGTGGGCGCGTATACCGGGGCACTGATCCGAAAAATTAGCTCAGGTTTGATTGCCCGCTAATCTGGTAGGATGAATAAGAAACAAAGAGCGCAGGAAACCGATGCAATTGCAGGCACAGATTTTCAAAATACAAGCCCAAGATTTCTCGCGCGTTGTGGAGGTTTGGGAAGCTTCTGTCCGTTTTACCCACCATTTCGTAAGTGAAGCAGATATCCTATTCTTTACACCTCTTGTCCAAGAGGCGCTTCCAAGAATAACTCAGCTCGCCTGCGTACGCGATGATAGCGGTCAAGTTGCTGGCTTTGTCGCTGTGGTCAATGGAAATATTGACATGCTTTTCATCCACCCTTCAGCACGCGGTCTGGGGGCAGGCCGCCGGCTATTAGAATATGCGGTAGCCAATTTCGAGGCAGCCACCCTTGATGTGAACGAACAGAACGAACAGGCTGTAGGCTTTTATCTGCACATGGGTTTTGAAGTTGTTGGACGCTCGGAGCTAGACAGCTTTGGTAAACCCTATCCCCTCCTGCACATGCGGCTGGCCGATAAAAGCACATAAGGTTCATTTATTGAGAAATATTCTGTATAATTATTATTAGCATTCCCTGATTTTCTCCCTTTCCGCCTTTTCCGTGACCGCTTTCCCGATTGTATAAGGAATCGCATATGTCCAAAGACCTAACCACCCTCAGCCTGCCCCTCCCCCTGGGCATGGGCAGAGTCAACTGCTACCTACTCCGCACCGCTCCTGGCTTTATCTTGATCGACACAGGCGGCTCTAACGGTAGAAAGGAGCTGCTGCACGCCCTCGAAAAAGCCGGGTGCCAGCCCGGTTTTCTCCAGCTCATCGTGATCACGCATGGGGATTTCGATCATGCCGGCAATGCCGCCTACCTGCGAAAAACCTTCGGCGCCAAGACCCTCATGCACAAGGATGATTTGGGCATGGTCGAAAGCGGTGATATGTTCTATAACCGCCAGAAACCCAATATCATCCTGCGGAAGCTGATCGGACTCTACGCCAGCTCCGGAAAAAAGGATCGTTTCACGCCTGACCTGCTCGTCGAAGATGGGTACGCCCTCTCTGCATATGGATGGGATGCCAAAGTATTCTCGATTCCCGGCCATTCCAAAGGCTCCATCGGCATCCTGACGGCTTCTGGCGATCTATTCTGCGGCGACCTGCTGATCAGCACGAAAAAGCCAGGTCTTAATACCCTCATCGATGATCCGTCCGCAGCCAACCTCAGCCTTCAAAAGTTGGCCAGCCTGGGAGCGCAGACTGTTTACCCGGGGCATGGTGAGCCTTTCCCCCTGTCTTTGGTGGAGGGGACCACGTAATGATCCATACAAACCTGATCAATGCATCAGCTCCCTTTAACGCCAAAGATATCCCCATCGATGAGGAGGGGAGAATTTATCACCTGCAAGTGAAGCCGGGGCAAATCGCCCCCGACATCTTGCTGGTCGGCGACCCCGGGCGGGCTGAGTTCATCGGCTCAACCTTCCTGCGCGACCTGGAATTTGAGCATGAGCACCGGGGACTGGTAACCATCACCGGAACTTCAGAAATCACAGGCGCACAGGCGACGATCATTTCACCGCTGAGGACAACGGTATCGACCTCCGGGATGGGGACGCCTTCGCTCGAGATCATCCTGAACGAATTGGTTTTGCTGAATGAATTTGACTTCAAAAAAATGCAGCGAAAAACTGAATTCCCCAGGCTCCACATCATCCGGGTGGGCACTTCCGGCGAACTCCAGGCAGGCACGCAGGTAGGTACACCGATCATCACCACTTATGCCATTGGGTTGGATAATACCGGCATCTATTATGAGGCGCCCTATCCAGACGAGACCTGCCAGCGGCTTGAAGGGGAGCTGCATGAAAAGATCACCCAGGTCATGCACCCAGGCTCCCGGTTTTACGGAAAAATTCACCCTTATGTCGCCCGCGCCGAGCCGAGCCTGGTCAGCGCATTCGTAGAGGCTTCAAAAACGCTTGGCGTGCCCGTCAAAGCCGGGATGACGGTTTCCGCTCCCGGATTCTTTGCGCCTCAAGGTCGTGAAACCAGCCGCGTAATGCCCAGCCTGCCAGAGCTGGACAAGCTCTTCTCACAATTTGATCCAAGAGTCGGAGATCAACGCATCGAAAATATGGAGATGGAATCCAGCTTCCTGCTGCACTTCCTGGGCGGGCTGGGATATTGGGCGGGATCCATCTGCCCGGCCATCGCCAACCGCCGCCTGGACACCTTCGATCCCTCATATCAGAAGTCGATCGAGAATGCGACCAGAGTTGCCCTGCTGGCCTTGGCGAGGCTGCGAAACGAAAAAACATAAAGCTGCACTAAAGAGATGGGCTATGCAAATTGATCCTGCGTAAGGGCCCACGGCCGTGCGCCCCAACAATTGATGAAAGAAAGAGTTGGTTTCGTCTATGGAGGAAGTTTGCCACTCAACCAGCGGTTATGCTTAAATGTGACCTTGCCAAATTAATCATCGTTAAGAATTACTTGACTTAGAGTAGACTCTAAGTGGTACACTGTTTTTGCGAGGTGAAATGATGAAGATTGCAGAAGTCAGTGAATGCTATGGTATTTCGCCGGATACGCTGCGTTACTACGAACGCATTGGACTCATCCGGCCCGTAAATCGAAATGCAAGCGGCATCCGGGATTACAACGAAATTGATTTACGACGGGTTGAATTCATCAAATGCATGCGGAGCGCGGGGCTTCCCATTGAAGTGCTGATCGAGTATGTCGGACTGGTCCAGCAGGGCGACCAGACTATTGAGGCCAGGAAAGAAATCCTGAAGGAGCAGCGGGAGCTGCTTGCAGCCAGGATGAAAGAAATGCAAAAAACACTGGACATCCTGGACCACAAAATTGAAGTGTATGAAAACGCGGTTTTGAAAAGAGAGAAAGAAATGCTTCAAACCGAAGATCAAGTCGCAGAAATCATCTGATTACAAAAAGCAGGAGTTAAGAAAATGCAAAAACGAAAACTTGGAAGCAGCAGCCTGGAAGTCTCGGCACTTGGGCTCGGCTGCATGAGAATGAGCCATGATGAAAGCCCGATCCCCGACAAGCAGGAGATGATCGCCTTTCTTCACGCGGCGGTCGAGCGCGGCATCACCTTCTTCGATACGGCCGAAGTCTATGGTCCATTCATCAACGAAGAACTGCTTGGTGAAGCGCTTTCTCCTTTCCGTGGGCAGGTGGTGATCGCCACCAAGTTCGGGTTCAAACACGATCCCCAAAAGGGGCCAAGTCCGGCGGTTGGCCTGGACAGCCGGCCAGAGCAGATCAAGCGGGTCGCTGAGGCATCCCTCAAGCGCCTCAAGGTGGAGGCCATCGATCTGTTCTATCAGCACCGGGTTGACCCGAACGTGCCCATCGAAGACGTGGCAGGAGCGGTGAAGGATTTGATACAGGCAGGCAAGGTGAAGCACTTTGGCCTTTCAGAAGCCGGCGCAGAAACCATCCGGCGCGCCTACGCAGTCCAACCCGTCACCGCGGTGCAAAGCGAATACTCGCTGTGGTGGAGAGAGGTTGAAGCAGAGGTGCTGCCAGCATGCGAGGATCTCGGCATCGGCTTCGTGCCGTTCAGCCCCCTGGGCAGGGGCTATCTCACGGGTAAGATCGACGAAAACACAACCTTTGCCAGTGTTGATATCCGCAGCCGCCTGCCGCGCTATACGCCGGAGGCGCTGAAAGCAAACCGGGTGGTCATCGATCTGCTTGCCAGGATCGGAGAACAGAAGGGAGCGACACCGGCTCAGATCGCCCTCGCCTGGCTGCTCGCCCAGAAGCCGTGGATTGTTCCCATCCCGGGCAGCCGCAAGCTCGAGCGCCTGGATGAGAACATCGGCGCGCTGGCTGTTGAGCTCACGTCTGACGATCTGCAGGAGATCCAAAATGCCATTTCAAAGATCACGGTACAAGGCGACCGCTATCCCGCAGAACTGACGAAGCAAACGAATCGCTGAACTTGTAGTGGAGCACTTAACCGAAGTCGTGCCAAATTATAAGGAGATGAGCGAATGACTACATGGACGAGCGACGAGCTCAACAAGATCGGAGACGCGGAAGAGCTGCAGATTGCCGCACTGCGAGGCGACGGCACGCTGCGCAAACCGGTGATCATTTGGGTTGTGCGCCTCGGCGATGACCTCTACGTCCGGTCCGTTAACGGACGCAGCTCTGGTTGGTTCCGCGGCGTTCTGGTGCGGCATGAAGGGCGCATCTGGGCTGGCGGCGTGGAGAAGGATGTCTCCTTTGTAGAGGAGCCCTCCCCTGAGGTCAACGATCAAATCGACGCGGCCTACAGCCTCAAGTACCGCCGCTATCCCCAGTATGTGGCCCCTTTATTTGTGCCTGAGGCGCGCCTCGCCACCATCAAACTGGTGCCGCGTGCAATTATCCCTTAGTCAATTCTAGATAATCATCGGATAGGAGAAAACAATGGAAACTATGCGATTAGGATCAACAGGGATGAAGGTCTCGCGCATCTGCCTGGGCTGCATGGGGTTTGGGGACGCGGAGCATTGGGTCCACAAATGGGTGCTCAACGAGGACAACAGCCGGCCGATCATCCAGAAAGCCCTCGAGCTGGGGATCAATTTCTTCGATACGGCTAACGTCTATTCCATTGGGGCAAGTGAAGAGATCCTCGGACGGGCCTTGAAGGACTTCGCCAATCGGGACGAGGTGGTGATTGCCACCAAGGTACATGGCAAGATGCGTGAGGGCCCGAACGGCTCCGGGCTGTCACGCAAGGCAATCTTGAGCGAGATCGACAAAAGCTTGAAGCGCCTGGGGACGGATTACGTGGACCTGTACCAGATCCACCGCTGGGATTACGAAACTCCCATCGAGGAGACGATGGAAGCGCTGAACGATGTGGTGCGGGCGGGAAAGGCGCGCTACATTGGCGCCTCGGCTATGTTTGCCTGGCAGTTCCAGAAGGCGCTGCACGTCGCCGAGCGGCATGGTTGGACGCGCTTCGTCTCAATGCAGGATCATCTGAACCTCATCTACCGCGAAGAGGAACGGGAGATGCTGCCGCTCTGCCGCGCAGAGAAGATCGGGGTGATCCCGTACAGTCCACTGGCATCAGGAAGATTGACCCGTGATTTGTCATCGGAAAGCACGCTGCGCTCTGAAACCGACCAAATCGCCAAAATCAAATACGATGCGACCGCCGAAACCGATCAAAAGATCGTGGAGCGGGTGGCGGAAATCGCAGAAAAGCATGGGGTGCCGCGCGTTCATATCGCGCTCGCCTGGCTGTTGCAGAAGGATCCGGTGACTGCGCCGATCATCGGGGCTACGAAGATCGCGCATTTGGAAGAGGCTGTTGGCGCTCTATCTGTTAAGTTGACTCAAGAAGATGTCGCTTATCTGGAAGAGCCATATGTACCGCATCGCATCGTTGGCCATCAGTAATTAAGGAGACGTACTATGGAAACCATTCGATTTGGATCCACCGGCATGCAGGTCTCGCGCATCTGCCTGGGCTGCATGAGCTACGGCGGGCAGGACGCGCGCTGGCCGTGGGCGTTGGATGAAGAGACCAGCCGCCCGTTCATCCAGCGCGCCCTGGAGCTGGGCATCAACTTTTTCGACACCGCCAATGTCTATTCAAATGGAAGGAGCGAAGAGATCGTCGGCAAAGCCCTGCGTGATTTTGCAGGATCGCGTGACGAGGTGGTGATCGCCACTAAAGTTTATTTCCCTATGAGCGACAAGCCCAACGACGGCGGCCTCTCGCGCAAACATATCCTCAGCTCGATCGACGCCAGCCTCAAGCGCCTGGGGACGGATTACGTGGACCTGTACCAGATCCACCGCTGGGACTATAACACCCCCATTGAGGAAACGCTGGAAGCCTTGAACGATGTGGTGCGGGCCGGCAAAGCGCGCTACATCGGCGCCTCGGCCATGTATGCCTGGCAGTTTACCAAAGCCCTTTACACCGCGGATTTGCACGGCTGGACACGCTTCGTTTCCATGCAGCCGCACTACAACCTGATCTACCGCGAAGAAGAGCGGGAGATGCTACCCCTCTGCCAGGATCAGAAGATCGCCGTGATCCCCTATTCGCCGGTGGCCAAAGGGCTGCTGACCCGCAAACCCAACAAAGAGCGCAATGAAACGCTGCGCGCTCAGACCGATGCCGTCGGCAAACGGTTATACAATGAGGAAGACCTGATGATCGCCCAGCGGGTATACGAGGTGGCTGAAGCCGGGGCTGCCCATGGCGCAGGTAGCCATCGCCTGGATGCTGACCAAACCGGTCGTCACGGCCCCGATCATCGGCGCCACCAAGCCGCATCACCTGGAGGATGCCGTCGCGGCTGTTTTGGTCAAACTTACCCCAGAAGAAATACAGCAGCTAGAAGAAAGCTACCTGCCGCATCCCATACTCGGCTATACGTAATTTTCCAAAACAGAATCCTTATTGTAGGGGCGTGGTAACCACACCCCTACAGACCTCGTTAACAAGGTAAAATGTGTTTCGATCAAAACCTGTTCATTCTAACTGCATGGAATGTTTGAATGATGAATAGCGGCCCGAAAACACCTGCAAGAAAATGGAATGCAGAAGATTATGCCCAAAATGCTTCTGCCCAAAGAGGTTGGGCGAATGAGCTGATCGAGAAGCTGGCTTTACAGGGACATGAAGCCCTGCTCGATATCGGCTGCGGAGATGGTCTGATCACCGATGAGCTCGCCAGGCGCCTGCCAGCCGGCTCCGTCACCGGCATCGATGCTTCTGAAAGCATGATCGCCCTGGCCCGGAAATCTTATGCGAGGTCCAACCTGGCCTTCTTGGTGATGGACGCCACCGACATCCACCTGGACCGGAAATTTGAGGTTGCCTTTTCCAATGCCACTTTGCATTGGGTGAAAGATCACCTGGCTGTTTTGAAAAGCTTGCGGAAGCATTTAAATCCCGGGGCGAAAATCCTATTCCAAATGGGCGGTTATGGGAATGTCCTCATCATCCTCGAGGTCATCGACCGGATCATCCTGTCCGGCAGGTGGGAAGCGTATTTCAAAGACTTCATCTACCCCTATTATTTCCCCGCCGTTGAACCCTACGAGCAGTGGCTGCCAGCCGCAGGTTACGAAGTCGACCGCATCCAGCTCATCCCAAAGGATATGGTCCATCAAAGCCCAGATGGTCTGAAAGGCTGGCTGCGCTCCACCTGGTTCCCTTATACCGACTGTCTGCCTGCGCACTTCCGCGAAAACTTTCTGTCTGAAATTGTCAGCCGCTACCTTGAGCGTAAACCCGTCAATTCAGCAGGGCGAACGCATGTGGATATGGTCCGGCTCGAGGTGGAAGCGCATGCAAAATAAAGGAGAATTCCGATGCTCGACACACACTTGATCCTCATCGAAGGCCCACCCGGCTCCGGCAAATCGACCACCGCCGAGCTCCTGACCGCCGAAATCGCTAAGACAGGCATAGCCTGCCAGTGCTTCCAGGAATGGCATCCCGATCACCCGATTGCCATCGGCAGCGATTTGGATTTGGAGCAGGTAGTATCCACCGCCATCGCCCGCGAGGGCGAGGTCCTGCGGCAGTGGCAGCATTTCGCTCAATCCAGGCGGGAGAGTGAGGGGGTAACCGTCATGGAGAGCCGGTTTTGGCAGACCAGCGTGATGCTGATGTATGCCGCCGGCAGCCCGCTGGAACGCGTCCTAAACAGCAACCGGCAGGTTGCGCAGGCCGTCCTGCCTTTGAAACCCGCCCTGATCTACTTCGCCATGGATGACCTGCGCGCGTTAACCACCCAGACCATCGAGCTCAAAGAAGCCGAATGGCAGCGGGCGGGCTTTCCGGGCACCTGGGTGGGGCATATCTATACCGCCCTCGAGGATCAAAAATGGTTTACGCGGCGCGGCCTAACAGGCTTGGAAGCCTACCTGGCTTTCCTGGAAGAATGGGCCCAGGTCAGCCAGCAGCTCTATGACGGGCTGCCCTTCTCTAAGATCACCATCCGGAATCCCTACCTGGATTGGAGCGCAGCCATGGGGCAGATGCGTGAATTCCTGGGTCTGCCCCAATGAATCCCAGTGGGGACTTTGACCCAGCCCTGGAGGGGGTCACCTTCCAGCGCTTAACCATAGGAGAAATCGAGGCCATTCAAAAGCTCCTCGACCAGTGCCTGGATTTCATGCTGCTGGTCGATGGGCATGCCGCCGACTTGAAATCGACCGAGGAAGACTTTCTCTTCGTCCCGGACGGGAAATCACCGGAAGACAAATTCGTATATGGCATCTTCGACCCTCAGAACGCCTTGGTTGGCTTGTTGGATACCCTGCACGGCTACCCCGATGAAAGCGCTTGGTGGATCGGCCTGCTCCTGCTGGCACCCCAGGTGCGCTCTCAGGGACTGGGGCAAAAAGTTGTGGAGGCCTTAGCCGGATATGCCCAAACCAGCGGGGCTCAGACGCTCATGCTGGGGGTGGTGGAGGATAACGAGCGCGCAACCAAATTCTGGATGCGGTTGGGGTTTGAATTTGTGCGCCAGACCGAGCCGCAGCAGTTCGGGGAGAAAACGCAGAGGGTGAACGTGATGCGGAAGAGGCTGTAAGATTATAGGATGTCTTAATGGGGCAGGGCTTTTCAACCCTTGACGTCTGTTTTATCGTTTATTTATTAGGTGACGATGCGAAAATAAGGTAAATCTGCAGCAAATTTTTGTGATTTTGGGAGGGCAATAACATGACGCAAAAAAAGTTTTGGATTACATTCGGTTTTCTGCTTGCAATTATAATCACATTCCTTTGGTTATTCCCGGCACTCAAGACCTCCGCCCAACCGTCTGCCAGCGTGTTTACGGACATCAACGCTGGGCTGGAAGGAGGCAATTACGCTTCCGCGGCCTGGGGAGATTACGACAAGGATGGTGATCTCGATGTGCTCGTCTCGGGCGCAGCAGACAGCGGATATATCACGAAGGTGTACCGGAACGATGCAGGCGTTTTTGTCGAGGCGAATGCCGGGCTGATGGGAGCCTGGCAAGGATCTGTCGACTGGGGAGACTACGATAACGACAATGATTTGGATATCCTCCTGACCGGAGAAGGTCCCATTGGCAAAATCACCAAAATCTATCGAAACGACCAGGGGGTTTTCACCGACACCACCATCAGCCTGCCGGGGGTTTCTCAAGGAGCTGCCAAATGGGGAGATTATGACCAGGATGGTGACCTGGATATCGTTCTCGCTGGAGAAGCCACATATTCTACAGTTACCATTTATCGAAACAACCAGGGGGTTTTTTCAGAGATGGTGAATACTTATTATATGTGGGGGACATATCAAAGCTCAGCCGCCTGGGGGGATTATGACAACGACGAGGATATGGACCTGGCGGTTTCAGGAACTGGTTCATGGATCTATAAAAACGCAAACGGTGTTTTTATGGATATGAATGCAAACCTTGGACAGGTTTTTTATGGATCCGTCGACTGGGGAGACTGCGACTCGGATGGCGATTTAGATCTTCTTTTCAACAGCAGTAATTATGGTTACCCTCCCAACCTAATGGTTTTAGAATATGCGAACAATGGCTTCACCCCTCATTACCTAGCTCCGAATGGAACGCAATACGGCAATGCGACCTGGGGAGATTATGATAATGATGGTGATCTGGATATCGTGATCTTAGGTGATCCAACTACTTTTAAAGTCTATCAGAACAACGGCAGTTTTGATTTCACCGATATCTCGGCAGGCCTACCTTACATTCACAACGGCGCAACAGCTTGGGGAGATTACAATAACGATGGGAGGTTAGATATTCTTGCCTCAGGTGAAACATCCCTCTATGCACGCGTGACAAAAATTTTCCAGAGTCATTCAGTCATTACCAACACCGTGCCTACTGCGCCGGTGGGTTTGATCGCCTCAACCGGTCCCTATACTGCAACTCTGAGTTGGGACCCTGCCACGGACCTGCAGACTCCGCAGAATGGGCTAACCTACAACTTACGCATTGGAACAGTTCCTGGTGGAACCGATATCCTTTCTCCTATGGCTGATCTTTCTACAGGATACCGACACATCCCGCGCCAGGGCAATGGAGGCCTCGGCACACGTTATACAATCCACGGGCTGACACCTGGCGCGACTTATTATTGGAGCGTACAGGCCGTGGATACAGCCTTTGCCGGGTCTGGCTTCTCATCTGAGGGCAGCTTTACCACCCCGAAAATCTATTTTGCCTACCTGCCCCTGGTTGAAAATTTGTTTCCGGTATACATTCCACCCGGACATTATCCGGTAAACCGGTGCGTGAATAGTGATCTATACATCCAAAGCACGTATGTCGGAATTTTGACGGAGTGCGTACCCAGTGTGCTAATCGGCCCGAACGGTTATATGCAGTTCAACTTCACCTGGAGCCTGGATTATACTAGTCCGATGACTCCAATCATTAAATACTCTGATGCATACAATTACAATATGTTCATTCGAGATAACCTCGGAAACCGGTACAATCATACCGAAGTCGGTGGCGCCGCCGCCCAAGATACAAGGATGTACGATAATACGCCCATCGAGGGTTGGTTCCTGTTCATCCCAGCCAAGCAAAATGCGACGACTTTTGCATTTTATGACAATGACCAGGCCGCGGTGATCAATAACATCGTTCTCGCGCCTTAGTCGGGGTATAACCTGGCATATACATAAACCCATAAAAGAGGTTCGATGCCTGAAAAGTTACTTTAATTTTAGGCTAGCGAATTGAAAGGTGTAATTCTATTCTATTCAAGCAAAGAGTCCTGGTAAGCGCTTGCCAGGCATGCAATATGGCTGCCATCGGTACCGCAGCACCCCCCCATGATCGGAGTATGGAAAAGCTGGTAGGCCTGGATCATTAGTCCTGCCAGGATTTCAGGCTGTTCGGTTTCTAATACAACCATCTCATCTAATTCTTTAGGATCTCGGGCAGAGGTATTTGCTTGAAAGCTTAGTATGCGAAGGAGCAGCTCTGGTTTGCGCTTTTCGAGCCTTGTCATTGCATCGATGAAGACAGCCGGATGAACGCAGTTGATGGCATAACCGGTGGGTTGGCGGTGGCTGGCTTGGTCGATCGTTTCGATCGCCTGCCCCAAAGACGTACCATCGAGCAATGTCCCATCCCGGCGGACGACAAAACTGAGCACGTAGGGCAGATCTAATTTTCCCATCGCTGCTGCAATTCCTTGCGCTTCTGAGAGAGCCGGCAGCGTAGCCGCAAAAAGGATATCTACATCAGCTTCAGCCAGTGCCTCCAGCTGGGGAGTGTGGAATCGTTCGGCCTCAACGGCAGGGAGCGCTTCTTCCGGTAAATACGCATCCCCACTTGGCCCAATCTGACCACCGATTAATATCGGATAGGCGTTTTCGCCGTAGCTCTCACGCAACCTGATCAAAAACCGGGCGTTATCCTGGTTGACCGGATAAGATTTGAACCTGGATTGTTGAACACGATCCTGGTTGGCTCGCCAGGTATCGGTCAGCGCTAACATCGGCAAGTGATTGCGTTGACCGATATCAAGATACTCGCGATGGACTTGCTCTAAAATCGGTGAGAATCTGGCATCGTAAATCAAGGAGGCATGGAAAATGTAAGGATCGACTTCAACTCCAGGATGCCGCCGCAGCCGTTCATAAATGGAACCTTCAGAAAGAGTTAAAGAACCCGTTTGTACGAACTGTTCAAATTGCATGAACTTCTCCAATTTAATTCTTCCCTGGTTTGAGATCGATCACATCTAAGGAATCTATCATCTACTATTTTTGTCTATTATATCTTATAATAAAAAAGTCCTACGCAATGATTCTTTTGGTGAAAATGAAGACTATTTTTATGAAATGCTACAATAGAAAGTGAGGTAATTGATGAACATTCCAATTTTATTAAATAGCATGCTTGGTAACTGGCAGGCAACCAACCGGCTGTGGCTTAAATTATGAAAACGAACCAAACCCCGCCTCAAAATATCGATGAATATATCGCAGGCTTTCCAAGCGACATTCAGGAGATTCTGCAAAAGATCAGGATAACGATTAAAACCGCCGCGCCTGAAGCGGAAGAAACCATTTCATACAAAATGCCGACCTTTAATTTTAAAGGGTATTTGGTGTATTTCGCTGCCTACAAAGCACACATCGGTTTTTATCCAGCCCCACGCGGATATGAAGAATTTAAAGAGGAGATCGCTGCCTATGGAGGAGGCAAGGGCACACTGCAGTTTCCCTACGATAAGCCCATTCCATACGATTTGATCAGTAGAATTGTGAAGCGGCGAGTGCAGGAGAATTTGGAAAAAGCCAACCATAAGGAAAAATAATAAAATGCAAAGTAGAAGATCGTTCTGGTCGTATTACGGTATGTTCTTAATTTTCAATCGATAACTTCGGAGCCAAGATGAGCTTCCACCACAATCTGGATCAATGGCTTTTTCAGTCCCGTAAGGAAAATTGCCCCTACTGCCGCAAAGACGAAGACCCTATGCAATCCAGCACATTAAAAATGTTCAAATTTTCAGAGCTGTGTGCGCATCCCCAGGTTTGCTTGAAGGGAACTTGTTACCTGATCGCAAAAGAACATTATGTAGAATTATTTGATATGGATAGCCTTGCCCTTTTAGGCTTCATGCAGGAAGTGCAGGTGGCGGCTAAAATTTTAAAGCAGGTAACCCAGGCTGTTAAAATTAATTATGAAATGCATGGCAACTCCGCTCCACACCTTCACCTGCATCTTTTTCCTCGCACTATGAATGATCCCTTCGCAGGGGTTCCAATTGATTACAATCGGATCCTTCCCCCAGTTTATCAAGGGAACGAATTTGATACTTTTGTGAGGGGCATGCAAGCTAAGCTGCACGAGATCGACATTTGATTTGCTCAGGGTGGTGTGTCAGGTGGAAATCATGCTACAATCAGCGAAACAGGAAAGCCTATGCCCATCCACCCGCAGTTCAAACAACATGCTTCTTTATTCAAGCTCTCCGGGGCCATCCTGGTGCTGTTCCTCACCCTCTCCTGCCTGACGCCAGCCCAGATGCTCCACGCCGCCCAGACTGCCGCCGCACAGGGAAAAGCCATCGCATCCACCCAGCTTCCGGCAGTTAAACAGACTGCCGAGCTTTCGGTCACCGAGATTGGCCCGCCACCAGAAATCTCCGAATCCTCCCTGGCAACCCTGGTGGCGGAGGCCGCCTCTGACCACCCCAATGTGGAGGTACAGGTGGCCCGGGATAAGCTCAAGAAGGTGGAAGCCATGAAGTCACCCTGGAACCAGGTGGATGCGCCGATCAAGAGCGCCCCAGGTCAGCGCAGCGCCAGCAGCTATGCCAACGTGATCGACCAGTTCGATGTGAAAGCGGCTGCCTTTGCCGAGCGCTACGTGGCGGGCGGAGCGAACAGCTCCGAGCCGCGCGACGGCATTTTCGCCGGCGATGTGATGCGCGCCATGGGTGTGCCCCTGCCTACCAAGGGCAACCTGGGCAAGGGGGGTACAAATATGAAGTATACCGACCCGGAGACTGCAGCAGAGTGGCTGCAGAACGACTACCTCAATAAACGCATCCGTTGGGTCACCTCCCCCGAAGACCAAGGCCTTGAATCCGATTGGGGCCAAATCGACGCCACCAAACCAGAAGGATTGCGCAAGCTGGTGGAGCATGTCAACGCTGGCAAGCCCGCCCTGGCCTCTAACTCCAACCATATCGCCGTGATCCGCCCGAACCAGATGAATCCGCAAAGCTGGAAGGAGCTGCTTAATCGCCCAGGCGGGTCTGGAAAACACCTTGAAAGATACGCTGGGCATTAATTTCATCGGCACCCCGCAGTTCTTTATCCATGAGTGAGGACGAGGCGCATCTCTACCCTGAAGTCAAATGGCTCTTCATCCCGGTCAAAACCCAGACGGGCATAAGCGACATCCGCCAGCTCCTGGCGCTGCGGGCGGAGACCAAGCGCCTGAAAACCTTGACAGACTAGAACAATTATTCTATAATAGACCGTAATTATCCAATTTCACTTTCAATGTAGAGGGATAGCTTGTTTAATAGATTAGGAGAAAAGGTTATGCTAAAAATCACCCCCTTCTTATGGTTCGATGGCCAGGCCGAAGAAGCCATGCTTTTTTACACCTCGATCTTCAAGAATTCAAAAGTCCTCAATGTCTCCCGCCTCGGCGATGGTGGCAAAGCTATGTCGGTCAACTTCCAGCTCGAGGGTCAAGAGCTGATGGCCTACAACGCCGGCCCCGAATTCAAGTTCAACGAGGCCATCTCGTTGTTCGTGAGCTGCGAGACGCAGGCAGAAGTCGATGAATTGTGGGCGAAGCTCACCGAGGGCGGCGAAGCCGTGCAGTGCGGCTGGCTGAAAGACAAATTTGGGCTGTCCTGGCAGATCGTCCCTGCGCAGTTATCGGACTATCTCGGTGGTCCAGACCCTGCCGGCGCCCAACGCGCCATGCAGGCCATGCTCAAGATGGTCAAGCTCGACATCGCTGAGATCAAAGCGGCCTATGAGAATGAATAAGATCAAATGAAGTGCACGGAAAATCTTTGAAAAAGTAAAATAAATGAAGCAACATACTTTCCTTAAGAAACTGCAATCCGCCCCGGCGGCCTCCTTCCATGTGCTTGAGCCAGCCAAGGCGAAACGCATGAATGCCAAAACGTTATACATCCCCTGCCCGGAGGATGTGGCGAAAGTCATCGCCGCCATTCCACCCGGAGAGACCCGCACCATCGTCGATCTGCGCCGCACGCTGGCTGCGCAGGGGAATGCTGAAACCGCCTGTCCGGCTGCCACCATCAAATACTGGAAGTGGCTGGCGCAGGCATATGGTGAAGCGCTGGTGGCCGATCCCAGGTTTGCTGTGCCCTGGTGGCGGGTATTGAAAGATGGCAAGCCCAGCCGGCACATGCCGGGAGGCGTGGCAGGGCAATTGGCCCTTTTGAATTCCGAGGTAGGGGCGGGAGGGTCCCGCCCAGGCTCCTAAGGCAAGATAACCCCGTTCCCGCAGATATCAGGAGGCGTGTTAAAATCAGGAACCTTCCAAAATTATGCCAGCCTCTTTTCCCGTCATCGCCTCCACCCTATCGCCCCAGGCTTTCGTCGACGAAATCCTGCCGGGTTTTGGGATCGGGGCTATCCGGGAGTGTCAATTCTACTCCGGCGGGTTCAACCACACCTACCGGATCAAGACCGTCGATGGCAGCACCTATTATTTGCGGGCTTACCGCATCCAGTGGCGCACACTGGAAGATATTCTTTACGAGCTAGACGTGCTCAATCACCTGAAGCACAAGGGTTTCCCGGCTGCCAAACCGGTTCCTTATAAGGATGGCCAGCCCTACTGCGCGGTGCCAGCCCCAGAAGGCGTGCGCTATTTGGCGCTCTTCACGGAGGCGCCCGGGCCTGAAATTACCTATGCGCATGAACCCGAAAAAATCGCTTATCGCTACGGGCAGGCTGTGGCCTGCATGCACACTGCCCTCGCTGATTTCAACAGCCCGCACCCGCGCTTCCAATTGGACCTGGATTATTTCACCCTCCAGCCGCTGCAGTTCATCGAGCCATTCCTGATTGATCGACCAGAAGACTGGAAAACCATTCAGCAGTTTGCAGAATCCCTGCGAAAGCAGATCCTGGCGCTGCCAGCAGAAGCCCTCGAAAAAGGCTTCTGTCATGGAGATTTGCAGGGCTACCATGCCAACGTGGCTCCGGATGGCACGCTGACCTTCTTCGATTTCGACTGTGGAGGATACGGCTACCGGGCTTACGACCTGGCAGTCTTCCTGTGGTGCTGCCGGCTCCAGGATGCGGTATCCGCGCGCTGGGAGCCGTTCTTGAAAGGTTACCGCGAGACCCGCCTCATCCAAGAGCTGGATGTGCAGGCAGCTCCCTTATTTGTCTGTGCCCGCTATCTCTGGCACATGGGCGTGCACACCCAAAATTCTCCCGATTGGGGCATCGATTTTCTCAATGATGAATACTTCGATACGCACCTGCCCCGGCTGAGAGAAGCCGGAAAAGATTACCTGATGTTAGATTATTGACCAAGGAGATGCCATGGAACCCTATGTAACCCTGGACAACCTCGATGTAAAAACCGCCTCCTGGCTGGAACATATCCGCCCCTACAACGTGCATGCCATGCAGTTGAACGCAGCCAAAAGCGCCCTGCTCGTGATCGATATGCAGGTGTTTTTCCTGGCAGAGCATTCTCCATCCTTCACTTGCGGCGGTGTGGCAATCATCCCCAAGGTGAAGCGCCTGATCGAGGCTTTTCGGCAAGCCAAGCGCCCGGTGATCTTCTCCCGCCACGTCCACCACCCCGACGACCTCGACAGCGGGATCATGGGCTGGTGGTGGCAGGGGAAGTGCCTGGAAGGCAGCCCGGAGAGCGAGGTGCATCCCGAGCTGGCTCCCTTGCCGGGCGAGAAGGTGGTCTTCAAGCACCGCTACTCGGCTTTCTACAACACCGACCTGGAGACCGTGCTGCGCTGCTTGAAGGTGGAGGACCTGGTCATCACCGGGCGTGATGACCAACATGTGCTGCGAATCGACTGCCCGCGATGCCTATTTCCGCGATTACCGGGTGTTCTTCCCGGCCGATGGCACCGGCTCGATCAACGAGGAGATGCAGCTCGCCAGCCTGATGAACCTGGCGCTCGGGTTTGCCCATGTGACGACGAGCGAGGCAATCGCAGACTCAGCTCAGAGGAGGGTAACTATGACCGATTCGTACAGAACCGAATTTGTCCAAAAGCTTGAGGCAGCCTGGGAGGAGATCGAAGCTTGCCTGGCTTCTCTGACCGAGAGCCAGATGACGGATACCTTCGATGAGCAGGGCTGGAATGTAAAAGACCATATCGCCCACCTGGCCGCCTGGGAAGAATCGGCTGCACTATTATTTCATGGAAAAACACGCCACCAGACCCTCGGCATCGATCTGGGTGAGTTTACCGGGGAAAATATTAACGCTATCAACGCAGCTGTCCGGGAGCGCTGGCAGCCGCTCTCTACCCAAGCAATGCTTGAGAGATTTCACAGCATTCATAAATCGCTCATGGCATCGGTTGCGAAACTCGCAGATAAGGACCTCAACCAACCTGCGGCTGCGTTTTTTCCGCAGACCCCTCCCGGCGAGAGCCGGCGTGTGCACGAGATCATCAATGCCAATACAACCTACCATTATCAAGAGCACCTGGAATGGATCAGAACGCTAGGGGAAAGGGGAAAAAACGTATGAATACTGCCACCACCCCCATGATCATCATCACCCTGGCTTTAGTCTTTTATTCTATCGGCGTGTGGAGCGAGCGCATCCAGGGCAGGCTCAAACCCTGGCACCTGGCTTTCTTCTGGCTGGGGCTGGTGTGCGACACCTGGGGGACAAGCTTGATGATCGATATGGCTGGCGGGCTGACCTTCGATATTCACGGCGTCACCGGGGTGATTGCCATCCTGCTGATGATGGTCCATGCGGTTTGGGCAACGATTGTGCTGATCAAAAAAGACGAGAAAGCCATCCGCAGCTTCCACAAGTTCAGCCTCTTCGTGTGGTTCGTCTGGTTGATCCCTTATCTCAGCCCGATGATTGTCAATCTGCCCGAAATTCGAAACCAATAGCAGCCAGGAAGGATAAACGATGCAAGCTTATGCACTCAATTCCGGCGAAGGCTGGGTTTACCGCTACGGCGTCGATTTTGTCGTAAAAGCGGGCGAGGTCCAGGCGGGTCGCAGTGCGGCTTTCCTGGAATATGTCACCCAACAGGGCGAGGAACCGCCCCCTCACACCCATCCTGCCGAAGACGAGATGTTCTACGTGCTGGAGGGATCGCTCACCTTTCAATGCGGTGAAGAGGGCTTCGACTTGGAGAAAGGCGGCTTCATCTTCCTACCGCATGGCATCCAGCATGGTTATGAGATCCGCAGCCCTGAACCCGTCCGTCTGATCGTGGTCACGGCGCCAGTCCGAGAGGCAGAAAGCGGCGGTTGGGGAGGCTTTGTGAGCGACCTGGAATTGAGCCAGGGCCAGCTCATTGCAGAGCCTGGAGAGCGCGAGTAATCCCCTTCTGTTATCAGAATCGTTAGCTATCCGATCATTAATCGAAACAGCCAGGTAAAATTCAATGCGGTTGTCTCAGACTTGCCGCACTTGATTTCAATCCGGAAATGCTGAGCAGCGGAGAAATCCGTAAAATTTTTAGAAAGGTTCCTATGCCCACCAAGATAACGATGAAACTCCTGGCCTCCATTACCGCACTTGTCTTCTTCATTACAGCCTGTTCCAGCCCACGAACGCCAACACCTCCGCCTCCACCCACTTCCGAGCCGGAAGCTGCGGTCCTACCCACCGCCGAATCTACCCATGAGCTGTATGCCGGGTATACCGAAAATCCCAGCCTGCCTTACGTGATCATCCATCGAAGCGGAGAGAGCATCACCGCCCTCCAGGACATGGACAAATCCAATTTTTCTGGCCTGGTCTGGACCTCCGCCAGCGGCCAGTCCATCACCATCTACGCAGACAGTACAGGGCTGCCCACCAGCGCCGTTATCGGGGATGAAATCATCCTATATTCCAACTTCACCGATGATGCGGTGGACTTAACTATCATTCACCCAGATGGCAGTCAAAGAGTCGCTGCAGGCAGCTCGGAACACCGATCTGCTCAGTAAAATCACTTCTTTTGGCCCCGTCACCCGAAAACTGGCTGCCTACCGGCTGCCGTTGGAGCTTGACAAATGGTTCCCCATCAAAACTTTGCTGTACATGATGGAATCGGGTCTCTGCGTAGCTGCGTTCCCCACCACTGCAGTAAACCCGTTGATCGGGATCCCCATGATGGCAGAAGCCTGTTCTGGCGCCGTTCTTGAAACATTGAACCAGGCTGGTAATATCGCTCACATGGATGTTGGAAGTATCGAAGCCTTATCCAACGGGTTGGATATTCAAGAATGCTCCATGACAGGCTCTCCTATGGCTTGCGCCAATGTGTTCGTTGATAACGCAGAACAGCAAGATAAAAACGCCAAAGCCAAGATTTCTAACCCTCCGCCCGAGCCCGCCCCTGCTAAAGTAAAAATCACCGCCCTCCCAGGCATCTACCCCATTGGGAGGGATTACTTCACAACAAGCCCAACAGGCTGGAAAGTGACGCTGGACAACATCGAAGTTTTATATAATGGCAATATCCGGGTGAATAATACTTGGACCAACCTGAACAAAGAGTGTGCTCATCAAGGAGACTGCGATTTGTCTTGTGCTCAGGAGAACGACGATGGCGACGCTCCGATGCAATTAGCGGACGGCAGGCTGGTACCTCCCATCGAAACCAACTGCACCCAGGCACGCGGCCAGGGCTGGAATGTGATGCCTGGTGAGACGTTCAACGATTGGGCAATCTACCCACCCGTGGAAGATGCAGCGCAGCCCTTCATGATCATCTGGTTCGGGATGGGCAACGTGGATCATATTGTGCTGGTGCCGAATCCATAAAGCAAAGAGTAGAAAAATGGCGGAAGTCCACAAAATGTTGGTGTAAAATAGGCAGATCATGCCCGATCCCATCCCCAACCCCATCTATAAAATCCTCATCACCGTTCCCGCCGCGGCAGTGGACGAAAACGGGCACGTCAACAACGTCCAATACGTGCAGTGGATGCAAGATATCGCCGTCCAGCACTATACCCACCTGGGCGGGGTCACGCCTACCCAGGCAACCGGCGCCACCTGGGTGGTGCGCTCTCACCAGGTCGAATACTTCCGCCCAGCTTACTTGGGCGAGCAGATCGAGGGCCGCACCTGGGTGGCCAACCTGCGCCGGGTACGCTCCCTGCGGCGCTACGAATTCGTGCGCCTCTCCGACGGGGCCACCCTGGTGCGCGGCGCCACCGAGTGGGTCTTCGTCGACGCCCAAAGCGGCAGCCCGCGCCCTATCCCGCCCGCGGTTGCCCAGCTCTTCACGCTGCTCCCCGATTCATAATAAGAAGCTCGCCTAATTCTTTTGAACTGGAGGGTGTTAAGGCTTGCCCTGACCTTCCACATGCTGATAAGAATCCTGCTCGTCACGAATGTCATCACTGGTCTTTTGACTTATCGTGGCAGGGTCAGAAAAATGTTATCAAGAAAACAGAATCGGTTATATAATATTAAGAGCAAGGCTCTTTTTAATCAGCTTAAACGGGGTGGAACTGACTTTGTCCTATGCAATCTGCGCTGGATAGTTCAAAAAGGATCCTCAATCAGACAATCGAATAAGTGAGGGAATAATGAAAAGGTTATCTTTGCTAACGCTCGTATTTGCGGTTCTATCAACTGTGTTTTTTCTATTGTTGATCTTTTTTCGCCTCCCATTCCAGTCTTATCCCCTGTTAAACTGGCAGGATATCCTCGATATCCTGACCCCTCTGGTGCTCATCCCGCTCTACTGGTTGATGTTTAAATATGCTTCCAGTGTTATCTCCACCACGCACGAGGAAATCACATTCATGGTTCTATCCGCACTGTGGGTCGTGGGTCACAGCATGCACCTGGCTGCCAATGCAATTGACAACTTGATCGAGAGCCTTGTAAAACACCAAGTAATCGACATTACTGGGACAGATATATATGCACTCACTTACTTCCTCGACGAACACCTGAGTCACTACCTGTGGCATATCGCCGTCTTGGGGCTGGCCATTTTGCTCATTTACCGTGAGTGGCGTCATCCGGCGGGAGTAAAAACGACCTGGTGGTTGACCGGCCTGGCAGGCTTCATCTACGGCTTTACTTTATTCTGCATCTTTCTCGAAGGGCAAACGACAGCACTTGGTCTACCTTCCGTAGTAATCATAACCTTGTTCATCTTGATCTGGGGGCGCAAAAAGCTTTCACAACAACCAATTCTCGCCTTTTTCTTCATTGCCAGCCTTACAGCGCTCTTACTCCTTTGCGGTTGGGGTTTGTATTGGGGCGGCTTCCCTCAGTTTTCAGAGGTGGGCTTGATCTAAGCGGGTTAACCCCAAGCAAGAAATCATTCGCTGGAAAGAGTGGGGGAAAATTAAGGCTGTATCCAACGAAACCAGTTATTACTTTTCACACCGCAGACCTGGATGAAGCCACACGGGCAGCCATCATCCAGGTCTGCATCGCCGCGTCCATTTCCGCACCCGGGCAAGCTTCACAACCCAGCCCATGCGCTTTGGGCGTATAATTTATCCAGGAGGAGCGATGGCTTTAAAAAACGCATGCCGGGTAAAATGATCTTCAGGGAAATGAGACGGAAAAAGCAATTATTATCCAAAGCGGATGCGATCGCCATTTTAAATTCGTGCACTTCGGGCGTTTTAGGCCTCACAGGCGATCACGGCTACCCTTACACAGTTCCGCTCAGTTATGTTTATAAAGACCACAAATTGTTCTTTCATGTTGCCAATGAGGGTCATAAGATTGACAGCCTCAAAAGAAATGACCGAGTTAGCTTTTGTGTTATCGAACAAGATGTCGTGGTGCCAGAAGCTTTTTCCACCCTTTACCGCAGCGTGATCGTTTTTGGGCGGGCGAGAATCCTCACTGCAGACGATGAGCGAAGCGCAGCCCTTCAAAGCCTGCTTGAAAAGTATTCTCCGGGCTTTATTGAAGAAGGACAGCGCATCATTGAGCGTGAGTGGGATCGGGTTTGCCTCGTCGAAGTTGCCATTGAACATATGACGGGCAAAGCAGCCATCGAATTATTGAAGCAGAAAGAGAGCTAAACCACCAGGGTGCCATGACAGAAGCATACCAGATCGTGCCCATTGAAAAAATTGACGATTCCATCTGGAGCGCCATCGGCGGAGGCATCTCCGAGTACAACACCCAGCAAGCCGGTGACGACTACGGAAAAAACCTGTGTTTCGTGCTTTTTTCGGCGGATAAAGAAATCGCCGGCGGCGTGATCGGAGCCACCTACTGGGATTGGCTCTATATCAACCTGATGTGGATGAAAGAAGAGCTGCGCGGCCGCGGCTATGGCCACCAGCTCCTCACACTGGCCGAAGAAGAAGCGCGCCAGCGGGGTGCCAGGCACGCCTACCTGGACACTTTCAGCTTCCAGGCGCCGGGCTTTTATCAGAAACACGGCTATCAGGTGTTCGGCGAGCTGCCAAATTTCCCTGCCGGGCATACCCGTTACTTTCTGACCAAGGAGCTTTAACCCCTTTTCGATCTAATCTCTAGACTTAGAGAACAAAAAATCTGCCTCCTATTTCATGGATCATACGGATTAATCTTTTTATCCAATCCTGTTCATCATGGATATGCTGTTAAATCATGTAGAGGAATCCTTCTGCCTTCATACTTCTCAGAGCAGCCGGAAAAACCTCCCAAACAGATTAAACCCTGCCCCATCGCTTATAATTCAATCATACGGGAAGCCAAGGAGTTATTTATTAATGAGGAGCCGTTTATGAGATCAAATCCATTTTTCCTCCACCGGTACATCCTATTCTGCGAGCTTATGCTGATCGGAATATTCCTGGTTAGCTGCAGCCAGAATGTGCCCGGTCAGGATTTGGCCGATAAAGCCCAGGGAGAAGTGGAAGAGGGAAATTTGGACCAGGCCATCCAGGATTATTCCCAGGCCATCAAGCAATCCCCAGAGAATGCAGCCTTTTACCAGGGACGCGGGTTTGCATACTTATCTCAGAATCAATTGGGGTTAGCCCTGGACGATTTCAATCGAGCCCTGGCCCTGGACCCGAATTATGCCATGGCTTACAATAACCGCGGCTACGTTTACAAGCTCCAAAATGAGCTCGAAAAGGCCCTGGCAGATTACAATAAAGCCATCGAGCTGGAGCCGAAAAAAGCCGATATTTACAGCAACCGCGGCTCGATTTACCTGCTCCAAAATGAGCTCGAAAAAGCCCTGGCTGATTTCAATACGGCGATTGAATTGGATCCGAAATTTGTAAAAGCATACAATAACCGCGCTCATATCTACGAAGTCCAGAATGATTTTGA
This sequence comes from uncultured Chloroflexia bacterium, assembly GCA_963751425.1. Lineage (GTDB taxonomy): Bacteria > Chloroflexota > Anaerolineae > Anaerolineales > UBA4823 > CAVVUF01. The sequence continues at coordinate 371,709 of CAVVUF010000001.1, forward strand.
GAAAGCGCTGGCCGATTTCAGTACAGCCATCGAGCTCGATCCAAAAGATATCGTCGCCTACAACAACCGCGCTTACGCTTATCTCCTCCAAAATGATCTTGCTAAAGCGCTGGCCGATTACAGTAAAGTCATCGAGCTGGATCCGCAAAATGCGGCTGCTTATAAAACCCGCGGCGATATCTACCAATCTCAGGATGACCTGTTGAAAGCGCTGGCAGATTACAACAAAGCCATCGAGCTGAACCCAAAAATGGCAAAAGCCTACAACAACCGCGGCAACCTGTACAAACATCAAAATAACCTGGTGAGCGCTCTGGCTGATTACAACAAAGCCCTGGAGCTCGATCCCAACGATCCCTATTTTTACTTTAACCGCGGTCTGATCTACCAGCTCCTGAATGATCCCTCAAAAGCAGCGGCCGATTTTCAGAAGATCCTTCAGATCGGAGAAGATGCTGAGCTGCTGAAGAATGCCCAAACCAAGCTGGAAGAGCTGGGGGGCAAGTAAGCTGCAGAGGTGGAAAATGATCCAGGTACCAGCCTTTTATGCTGCGCCGCTGGCACCCGGCTTGTGATCTTCAAAATCGAGAAGATCGAATCGTAAAGAGAGGCGAGATGATCACGATAGAAACTGAAAGGTTGGCCCTCAGGAACTTCGTATATAGCGATTGGGAAGACTTGCATGCCATGATCGTGCAGTATAAGGCTTCTGGATTCGCCAATTACGACCAGCCGTGGCCGGATTCGCCAGAAGAGATCAAAGGCATCATCAATTGGTTCGCCAGCGGGGACCAATTCCTGGCTGTTTGCCTGAAAGAAACCCAACAGTTCATCGGCTTCGTCGCCCTCAACCCCGAGACCGATGAAGGCAGCCTGGTGTATAACCTTGGCTATGTCTTCAAGGCGGATTTCCACGGAAAGGGGTATGCCAGCGAGGCCTGCCGGGCTGCTCTCGCGCATGCCTTTCGCACCCTATCCGCTCAGCGCGTGGTCGCCGGTACTGCGGCGGCCAACCTCCCCTCTTGCCGGTTATTGGAGAAGCTGGGTTTCCAGAAGACGGGCGAGAGCATGGGCTCGCTCCAGCAATCAGCCGATGGAAAACCGCTCGAATTCCTGGGCCGCACCTATTCCCTGACGAGAGAGGCCTGGGAAGAGACGTGTGAGGCAAATCAACAAGGTGGCGAAGGATCCAATTGAAAGTATAAAGAGGTTAAGATGTCACAGAATGAACCTGTAAACGAACCAGTAGATGAAGATGAACTAATGAAAAGTCAAATGGAACAGATGGTTGATTCCTACGACGCGTACATGAGAAAAGTGACTTTTGGTCGAGAAGGCGCTTTACGAGAGATGACTGTGAAGCTTGCGCCAGTAAAACCAGGAGACTGTGTCCTCGAAGTGGGCTGCGGTACAGGCAGCTTAACAATTGCTGCTAAGAAGCAGGCAGGCACATCGGGGAAGGTTTTTGGGATCGATATCATCCCCGGGATGATCGAGCTAAGTCGGCAGAAGGCTGCCCAAGCCCACGAAGAGATTACTTTTCAATTGGGAAGCATCGCTGATATTCCCTTTCCTTCAAACCAATTCGATGTCGTCTTGTGCAGTTTTATGATTTTTCACATGTCTGAAATGACCAGGCAAAAGGGAATCGCAGAAATCTACCGCGTCCTCAAACCGCAGGGGCGTTTTCTTGTATTGGACCTGGCTTTGCCTACCCAACCATTGTCCAGGGCCATCGCCAAGATGATCTTTGGGGGCATGTTGGAGCACGAATTAGGTGAGCTGCTCCCGGTGCTGGAGGCTTCTGGTTTTTCAGAGATTGAGATAGCCCCGGCAAAATTTCGAGTCATGGGGCTTTCTATTCTTGCTTATGTACTTGGAGTTGCACAGAAAACAGGGTAAGAAGGTTCTATATGTGAATCTTTCTTCTTCCTGCGCTTTTCTGTGTCCGCAATTTATAAGGGATTATGCTACAATAAATTTGAGAAAAGGAAAAAACTATGACCACCATTCAACTGCACCCCGCCGACCCGGAGCGTGATTTCGCCCAGATCGCAGCCTTGCTGACCACCTACAATGATGAGATCACTTCTGAAGCAGAGCTCAAGCAAGAATATGCCCAAGATCGTGACCGCATCCACCAGCAAGGTGCCTACGATGAGCATGGCACGCTGATGGGGTTTTATTGGACCTTCAACAGCCGCCTGGAAGAAGGCCGCGTCGTATGCCAACCTGGTCGTCAAGCCTGAGTTCCGCCATACCGGTGTGGGCCACCTCCTTTCGAAGGATATGGAGAATTCTCTCTCCGTTACACCGGTCAAGAAGCTGCGCCTGACTGTGCTGGATACCAACCCCGAATACCGGGCTTTCGCCGAGCGGCGCGGCTACAACGCCCTGCAGCACCTGATCGGCATGGAGCTGGAGCTGAAAAAATTCGATGAGCGCCCTTATGTCGAGATCATTGACGCCCTGAAGGCGAAGGGCTTCCAGTTCACTTCAATGGAAGGCTTGGGCAATACCGAAGAAGCACAGCGCAAGCTGTATGAGCTGAACGACACCGCAGCTTCAGAGACTGCCGGCAGTGATGGTGAGCATCCCTGGACTTCCTTCGAGGACTTCCAGAAGCGCGTCTGCCAGGCAGGCTGGTATATCCCCGGCGGTCAGATCGTGGTCATCGAACTCGGCGACGGGCAATTGGGCCGCCATGAGCGCCATCACCCGCTACCAGGACCAGGGCTACGCCTACAACCTTTTTACCGGCGTGAACTGGAGCTACCGCGGCCGCAGGCTGGCGCAGGCGGTAAAGGCACAGGCACTGATCTATGCCCGGGATGCCTGGAAGGTGCGCACGGTGCGCACGCACCACAATTCTGAGAACGAGCCGATGATCCATATCGACCGCAAGTTCGGCTATACCGACCTGCCGGGGCATTACACCATGGAGAAGATATTTCCGTGAAAGTATTATTTATCGGCGGTACCGGTTTCATCAGCACCTCTGTCAGCCGGATGGCGGCTGCCAAAGGCATCGAGCTCTATCCTCCTCAACCGCGGGAACCAGGTCTGCCCAGCCCGGCTGCCAGCAGATCACGGCTGACTTCCACAACGAGGCGGAGGTGCGCCAAGCTCTGCAAGATGAAGCGTTCGATGTGGTTGTCGATTGGATCGCTTACACCCCCGCCGATGTTGAGCGCGACCTGCGCCTCTTCCAGGGCAGGGTCAAGCAGTTCGTCTTCATCAGCTCGGCCTCCGCTTATCAAAAGCCGCCGGCACATTACTTGATCACCGAATCCACCCCGCTCCACAACCCCTACTGGCAGTACTCGCGCGACAAGATCGCCTGCGAAAACCTTTTACTGCAGGCTTACCGGGAGGTGGGCTTTCCGGTGACCATCGTGCGCCCCTCCCTTACTTATGATATGAATTTACCGATTGCCATCGGCGGGTGGGGCTGCTACACCTTAGCCGACCGGCTCCTGAAGGGCAAGCCGGTCATCGTGCACGGCGACGGGAGCTCGCTGTGGGTGGTGACGCACGCCGAGGACTTTGGGCGCGGTTTCCTGGGCCTCCTGGGTAACGATCAGGCGCTGGGCCATGCCTTCCACATCACCTCCGACGAAGTGCTAACCTGGGACCAGATCTACCTGACCATCGCCGAAGCCTTGGGCGTGGAAGCGAAGCTCGTGCATATCACCTCCGAGTTCATCGCTAAAGTGCTCCCTGAATACGAAGGCGGTCTTTTGGGCGACAAGACCTGGAGCGCCGTCTTCGATAACAGCAAGATCAAATCCTTCGTGCCCGGCTTCCAGGCGGTCATCCCCTTCCGGGAGGGCATCCGCCGCACGCTGGACTGGTTTGCAGCCGACGAGCAGCGCCGGCGCATCGATGAAAAGGTGAACCAGGAGATGGAATTGATCTTAAAGGCTTATCAAAAATAAGCACACGGAAAATCTTTGGAAAAACAGAAAAGGCGGATCATATCAAAAAAATCCGATCTTTCCATCTTTCCGCTTTTTCCGTGTGCTCATTTTAATATCCCTATCCCAATGACAACCAAACCAAACCATTCCCTGCCTGGAACCGGACCACTCCTGCGCAGCCCGCGGGTGCGGAAGCTGACCTGCCTGGTCCTGCTCCTGGCCATCGTCCCGGCCTGCATCCTGCTCTATTATCTGCCGCGCCCCCTGCCCATCGAACAGAAACGCGAGCTCTACCCTGGGGTCACCTACTTCCGCAGCGTGCGCCTGCGGCCCAGCCCTGCCATCCTGCACGCCATCCGCATCGATCTCACCACCCCCGGGCTCGAATTCTTTGTCACTCCCGGCGATAAATCCTCCAAGCTGCCCCTGGAGGCGCGCACCGTCTCCTCTGCCCTGCAAAAATTTAACCTGCAGGTGGCCATCAACGGGGATGGCTTCCAACCCTGGCATTCGGACAACCCGCTCGATTACTACCCCCATTCCGGCGACCCCGTTGCCCCGCTCGGTTTCGCTGCCTCGCAGGGAAACGACTATGCCAAGGGCTCCGAAGAAGAAAAAACCCTGTATATCTCGAAAGATAACGAGGTTTCCTTCAACCGCCCTATCGGCGATCTGTACAATGCCATCTCCGGTGACCGCATCATCCTCTTTAGAGGCGAGCCTGTCTCTGACTTACCCGAGGATGACAGCCGGCAGCCGCGCACGGCGGTGGGCATCGATCAGGAAGGCAAGACTCTGCTGCTCCTGGTGGCAGACGGGCGCCAGCCGTTCTACAGCGAGGGGGTCACCCTGCGTGAGCTGGCAAACATCATGGCAGGCTACGGCATGGATACCGCTCTCAACCTGGATGGGGGCGGCTCATCAACCATGGCGGTCGAAGGTTGGTTCGGCTTTGCCAACGTGCTCAACTCCCCCATTGACCGCAACATCCCCGGCCTGCAGCGCCCGGTAGGCAACCATTTGGGGATTTGGGTGAGGGAGCGCTGAATCGTTTTATGACGATATCAACGAAAAGAATTAAACGCTATTTCTTTTCATTATTTTTGGATTTGATCGTTCCCTGGCATTCCTACCAAAGAAGGCCAATGCTCTCCTAAAAGGTTCACCCGCATGGTTTCTTCCAACCTTCGCTGCTCTTGTCGCGCCAGATATTGCCGGATATTCTTTACTAGCCAAACCAGGCAAATCCACCAACTATGAAAATCACCATGATCACCTGACCAGTCGCAGAATCATATTCTTAATGCCGACAGCAATCCATGATCATCAACGGAAAATCTTTCAATATTTGAAACTACTAAAATTAAGAATAGAAATAATATCGCTAATTTTCATAGTATTACTCCTTTTTGGCGAGTATACCAATTTATGCTAGAATCGTATATCCTCTATAAACCTGTTATTTCTCTTCTAAGCCCGCTAAGACCGATAAGAATCTTTATAAAAAATATTTTTTACGCAACTTACGCTCTGGCGTGAGCCATTCTTCCAAACGAAGAAAATGGAGTAAGAAATGAAATCCGCATTTTATCCACCTGCACAAGCATATCTTTGCTACCACTACATCTCCGGTAATAAGCCAACCCATGTCTATCTGGCGGGGCTGGGGCTTGGCTCTACCGGCTATTACCCAAGCTTGATCTACGGTTCGGTGCTGGTGGCTTACCAAAGTCTCATTCCCGACTTCCTGGGCTTCGGATACAGCGAAAAGCCGGATGCCTTTGGCTACACCGTCGACGAGCATGCTGACACAATCGCCTTCCTTCTCGATAAGCTGCAAGCCAGCCACTGCACGGTGATCGGGCACAGCTTCGGTGGCGCTGTCGCGATTGTATTGGCAACGAAGCGCCCTGATCTGGTGGGGAGGTTGGTGCTGGCCGAGGCAGTCCTGGATGCCGGGGATTGGTTTGGAGCTGCTGCGCAATCCGAAGAGAAGTGGATCGCCGGCGGTCACACCCCTGTTCTGGAAGGTTCCCGCCAGATGCTGCCTGATTATGCGGAGAGCGACCTGAGCTGGTGGCCGGTGGAGAAATCCGCTATACCGGATTTTCCGTTCTACCGCACCGCTTGCAGCCTCGCCCGTGACGCTCAACCGACCTGGCGCGAGCAACTTTACCAGCTCACCATTCCCCGCCTGTTCTTATTGGGCGAGGTGTCTATCGAGAAGAAATCCGTGCGCATCGAGGAAAAAGACGAGCTTCCTACGCACGGTGTTCAGGTAGCCATCCTCCCCAGGGCGGAACACATGAACCTGATTTCAACCAACACGCCTGCCTTTACCCAAGCGATTACAGAATTTGAGGCACACTATGCGCAATAATGTGGAATTAATGAACCTGTTTTGGACCACCGCGGGGGTGTACGCTGATCTTAAAGGCATCAGCCGCTTCGATTTCAAAGAGCGTGTCGAAGCCGCTGCCAGGGCGGGCTTCAAAGGCATCGGTATCTGGCACACCGACCTGGCGCACATCCTCCAGACCCGCTCGCTGAAGGATATGAAAACCATCCTGGATGACAACGGCATGAAATACCTCGAGCTCGAGTTCCTGACGGACTGGTTCCTGGAAGGCGAGCAGAAAGCCGAGTCTGACCGCTGGAAGCGGCTTTTACTGGAAGCCTCTCAGGCGCTGGGCGCCAAGCACATCAAGATGGGCGATTTCAACAACACCCCCTGCACCATGCCGCGCCTCATCGAAGCCTTTGCTGCCTTATGCAAAGAAGCGCAGGAGTACGGCGCCACCCTTGCCTTCGAGTTCATGGCTTCATCTATGCTCAACACCCTGCCGGACTCGCTGGCGATGGTTGAAGGCGCAGGGGCGCCGAATGGAGGCCTGGCGCTGGATATCGTGCACGTGGTGAACCTGGGCATTACCTATGAAGAGATCAGCCGCATCCCACTGAATTACATCGTCAGCGTGGAGCTGAACGATGGCTATCTACCGGGTGACCCGCGCCGTGATCCATCTGGAGCGAGAAAATTCTGCGGTGAAGGTACCTACGATATCAAGGGCTTTATACAATGCCTGCGCAAAATGGGCTACCCGGGTCCCTGGGCGGTGGAAGTCTTTTCGCAGGAATTGGCCGCGCTGCCGCTTGAAGAGGCGAATCGAATAGCGTTCCAGACCACTATGGCTCAATTTGAAGATTAACCAAAATGAACCTAAGAAAAATCCGTGTAATCCGTGAGCATATTTGATTAAATTAGGAGGAACATAAAATGGCAGAACCCCTTGATGCAATTACAGCGATCCACAATGCTTTCCGGCGTGATATGAGCGAGATCGACGCGGCGGCGCTCGATTCGGCCCGCGGCAAACCGGGGCTTATTCCTACGATCGAGCGTTTCCGGTTCTTCAATGAAGTGCTGGTTTGGCATGCGCATGGCGAGGAGCTGGCTATCTTCCCTGCAGTTGAAGCCGTCGCGCCTTCAGTCGCCGAGGCCTACGAGAGAGATCACCGCGGCCTGGATGCAGCCTTTGAAACCCTGAACGCGGCAGTTACTGCACAGGATGCATTGGAAACTGCGCGTGCCACTGCAGCCTTCAAATTCCATCTCGATATTCACCTCGATAAGGAAGACGCACACTTATACCGCCTGGTGCGGGAGCGCGTATCCATGCCCGAGCAGGGCAAAGCAGCCGGCCTCATGTCGAGCACCGTGCCACAGGAGCGCTTCCCGGAGGTGGTTGCCTGGATGTTCCCCTTGATGGGCCACACTGACCGTGAGAACATGACCCGCATCTGGCAAATGGTGATGCCTGCGCCAGTTTTCGCCCGGGTCAAGCCGCTCATCCAAAAGGCGATCGGGGATGACTGGGCAGAGCTAACCCGGCGCATCCCTTCACTAGCATAGCGGGCGATGGTCACAACCCTATCGATCCTTGCAATCCTGGTCTCCCTGATCGGATTGTTCCTCCCGATGTTACAAGCGCTCTTTCCACGGATCAGCCTGTATACTTATTACCGGCAGCGCCTGCTGCGGAGAATATTGGCGATCACGGGCCTAGGTTTTCTTATCCCGGTCTGGATCCTCAAACCTTCTACAGCCACCTGGATCGTCAGCGGTTTCGTCGTTTTTTGCTGGCTGGTAAGTGAGCTGGTCCTCTCTCCGACCAAAGTCATTCCACCCCTGGATAATCCCCCGGCTTTAACCGGAAAGGACGCCATGCTGCCGGAGGATACCCAAGTACTTGGAGTTATCCTGGAAGGTCGGGCGCACGCCTGGCCGATGGGCATCCTGATACCCCACCACATCATCAACGAGACCGTTCACGGGACGCCGGTTACAGCCGCATATTGTCCGGCTTGCCGGAGCGGGTACGTCTTCGATCCGGTTGTGGATGGTCAGCGGCTAACATTCGAACCCGTCAGCGTCCATCGCCGAAACATGATCATGAGAGATCGAGAAACCGGTACGATTTGGCAGCATGAAACCGGGGAGGCGCTGATGGGAAAATATCGGGGCAAAACCCTGGACCTCCTGGGGGGAGCTCTCCAGCTGGAAGGCCTGGCGAACGGAACATCCCGAGACCACCGTCTGCGCGCGACCGGAAGGGTATCGGCACCCCTCTCCCCTGGGTCCGGTCTTCGGACGGCTTTTGGATCATGGTCCGAAACACATGGTCAGCCCTGGGCTATTTGGGCTGGACCAGCGCTTGGATCAACATGCCTTTATCGCTGGGATCACGCTAGGCGATCAAGTCAAAGCCTATCCAATGCAGGTCTTGCAAGACTGCCTGATCATAAACGATCAAGTAGGCAGCCAATCGATTGTGATTTTTTATGATCCGTCCTCCGACCGGGTGCGGTGTTTTTCCGTCGACACATTGCCTCAAGGAAGTCCTCTCGAGATGCGTGAGAACCAACTGTACGATCCAGCCGCGCATCGTTCTTGGGATTTTTCAGGCAAAGCGATAGACGGTGGAAGGGACGCTCTTACACCGGTACGCGTGCAGCGACAATGGTGGCTGGCGTGGAGTGAATATCATCCAGGCAGCTTAATTTACGCCTCGAGTTCTTCAAACAACACATCTTCCAAATAACGATTGCCCAGCCTTTCGGGCGGTGCAGCGGGAAATTTTTCGAGACAGCGATAAAGCAGTTTGAGGAGTAAACAGTTGCTTTCTTCAGATGTTGTGTCGAGTTTGTTAGCAAGCTGGGATTTACCTCCGCTTATCTCCGTCAAAACGTTTGAGACCTCCGATTATTGGTGCTCCGGAAATGTCTTCTTTGTAGAAACAATCGATGAAAAATTAGTATTGAAACGGATGACGGTTCAGCCTGTACACGAATCACAATATGCACTATTAACGGCCCTTCTCGCACATGGGGTGCCTGTAGCAGTTCCAAAGCTGACCCGGTCAGGGGAACCTTACGCCAGGCAAGGTGATGAGGTTTTTTGCCTTTCGCCTTACCTGGCTGGCGCAGCGATTTCGGATCATTATTCGGCAGGTTCTGAAATGCGGGCACAGCGTTTTGGAACTGCCCTCGCCCAGCTCCACATGGCGTTAAATCAATGCAAGCATCTCGTGAAGGTTCCCGAAATGGATTTACTGCAGCAGGTAACCGCGGCCAGCCAGGTGGTGAGAGAGTTGGGCAGAGACTATGCCACGGACGCCGTCCAAACAGTGCTGTTGGAGCTGAACCATGGCCTCGCCGTGCTCAACCAGGAATTACCCATCCAATTGATCCACCGAGATGCACATCCCGCCAATATGCTATTTCTCGACGAACACTTAACCGGTTGGCTGGACTTTGAGCTAATCGTACGAGGAGCGCGGCTGTTTGATCTCTGTTACTGCGCGACCAGTATGCTGATGAATGGGATGGATGATCCCGAAAAACGATTGCGCTGGCCAACTTTACTGACGGCTTTGGTGGACGGATATACCAGGGTGAATCCACTCACAGAAGTTGAACGCTCTGCGCTTTGGTACGTTCTGCTGTCAATCGAGGTGATTTTTGCAGCGTATTTTCATCATAGCAAGGATAATAAAGGGGTGGCACAAAATCTCGAGGCGTTAGCATGGATTTACGAGAATCGAAAAAGGATTTAATTCGGATGATTAACAACGCGTCTCTCCCAACCTGGGTTCACAACCTTTACAATGAAGATCAAGGCATCCAGCGCACTCTCGCCGAGGGGGTGAGAGCGCGCATCTTTGCTGGTGAACACGCCATGCTCTCCATCGTACGGTTTGAACCCAATGCCACCCATGCGCCGCACAGCCACCCGCAGGAGCAGTGGGGTGTTCTGCTCGAAGGGGAAGGCACCCGTCTGCAAGGCGGTGAGGCAGTGCCTGTGAAAGCGGGTGACTTCTGGCATACCCCCGGCGGCGTCTCCCATACGCTTCAGGCTGGTCCAGCGGGGGCGCTCGTACTCGACATTTTCAGCCCGCCCCGTCCAGAATACACTCAGCCAGGCGAAGGCATCGGATAGGCCTCCGCCGGTTCAAAATAAGCGAAAACAACCCATTGAAATATGACAATGTATCCAAAACCCCTCCTCCATAAGATCGACTGCATCCGGATCTATGTTCCAGACCTCGCAGCAGGGCTTTCCTTTTATCGTGACCAGCTGGGACATCAGCTCATTTGGAAGACTGAACATGCGCTGGGTCTGCGGATGCCGGAGACGGATGCTGAAATTGTCCTGCAAGATGAAGATAAAGTCTACGAGGTAGATTTTAAGGTGGATTCAGTCGAGGAAGCTGCCAGGCGATTCGTTGAAGCAGGCGCGAAAGTCAGTGTGTCGCCCTTTGATATTCCCATCGGTCGGTGTGCCGTCATTCTTGATCCGTGGGGAAACCCATTCGTCCTGTTGGATACGAGCAAGGGTTTATATGCCACGGATGCCAATGGGAATGTAACCGGGAACGTTAAGGTGGAGAAACCAGGCGAATGATCAAGGAAATACTTTGCGAAACAGCAGTAGATTACGAAGCCAGCCGGATGGGGGCAAAACCCCTGTGTTGGAGGCCTATGATGGCTGTCCATGTTATTCGCAACCGGTTCGGAAAGCCCCTATGCCGCGTTATGCCGGCCCAGAAAAGCTCTAGAGAGCGGCCGTGAAGCATTCTCCACCGCACTGGGATTTCAGATACACTTTGGCCTAATTGCAAGCGGCGATGAATTGGTAAAAGGGAGACAAAAAGATGGAAGCACAACTCCAAAAATGTAATTCTCACATGCAGAGGCTGTGTGCTGAGATCCCCAACCGGAGTGTGGGCAGTGAAGGAAACCGGGCCGCGTCCAGTTATTTTGAACGGATCGTATCGTCACTGGGCTGGGAAATCGAGACGCAGGAATTTTCTGCCCTGGATTGGATCGATGGTGGAGCCAGCCTGCACTGCGGCGAGGCGGATTTTCAAGTATTTGTGAGCCCTTATGCACCTGGCTGCGCGGTTGAAGCGCCACTGATTCCAGTCTCGAGGGTTGAGGAGCTTGAGGGGGCAGCCATTCAGGGGAAAATCGTTCTGCTGCACGGCGACATTGCCAGGGAACAGCTAATGCCCAAGAATTTCGTATTCTACAATCCAGAAGAACACCAGCGCATCATTTCATTGCTTGAGAAAGGTGCTCCCGAAGCGATCATCTGTGCAACCGGCAGAAACGCAGCCCTGGCCGGGGGTGTCTACCCATTTCCACTGATCGAAGATGGAGATTTTGAGATCCCCTCTGTGTACATGACCGAAGAGGAGGGCAGCCGGCTTTTACTCTTTGCAGATGCGAACCCAGGCAGCACAGTCCTCCTGAAATCCATCTCCACGCGCTTGCCAGGAAATGGGGCCAACGTGATCGCCCGAAAAGGCGATCCATCTGGTAAACGATTGGTCATCACCGCTCATATCGATGCCAAGAAAGGCACCCCCGGCGCCATCGACAATGCCAGCGGGGTGGTGGTCCTGCTTCTGCTGGCAGAGCTATTGAAAAATTACGCAGGAACTTTGCTAATCGAGATCGTGGCGTTGAATGGCGAAGATTATTACGCGGTTCCGGGTCAGATGCTTTATCTCCAACAGAATCGAAACAGGTTTTCTGAAGTCCTGCTGAATATCAATATTGATGGGGCGGGGTATTGGGAAGGCAAATCGGCTTTTTCCTTTTATAACCTGCCAGAAGAGATCGAGCTTTCGCTGAGAGAGGTGATCGCCTGTTTTGATGGGATCGCAGTGGGGACGCCTTGGTATCAAGGGGACCACAGCATCTTTATCCAGAATGGCTGCCCCGCCGTGGCAGTCTCATCCCAGTGGTTTACAGACAATATCAATTCACAAGAGATCACGCACACCCCAAAAGATAACCAGGAGATTGTCGACTGCCAACGCTTGGTGGAGATTGCCCAGGCGCTGAAGCTTTTTATCACCCAAGATCAAACTCGTGCTTGACTTTGAAATTAATCGGTGCAATAATGAATATAGAAAATTGAATCTTGATGATGGTGGCATTGAACCAATGATCGTGTTTGGTCGCTCATCCCAACACCCAGCTAACACTATGAATGGGTAAGATCATTGGGGAGCCAATAGCGAAACCGGCCTTATCGGCCGGTCTTTTTTTTCTAAAAGGGAGGTGTCTATGCAGAATATTCCAACGCAGCGCTATCAAAAATTCCGACAACCCATAAATCAACTTGTGCTTGCAGAGCAGCCAGGCCTGCAAAGAAATCTCCCTCTTTGGTCGGGTGTCATTGCGAGCCGCAGTTCCTTCGCAAACTCAGGACAAGTTTTTGGCTGCTTCGCCGCCAAAAAAAATTAAATAGAATTGATCCAATAAGAAAACTCAAATCCTGTTCATCCTGTCTATCCTGTTAGATTTAAAAAAAAGGAGCTTGAAATGTTTCACCAATTAAGGAAAGTTATCTACCTTGTGGTCGTCTTGAGCCTTTTAGCTGCGGGCACGGCCTCTGCCAACGGCTTGCCGACCTGGGTCACCGCTTTTGACCCGGGACCTTACCTGATGCCAGATCCCGAAACAGGTGAGGTATCCTATTTCGTCCATTCTGTCGAGGAATTTAAGAACGATCTCTACATCGTCGCCGGCAATCCAGGTTGGTTCACCGGTGTACAAGGTCCCGGCCGGGTATTCCGCTCTCCGGACGGTATGAGCTGGGAGCCGGTCACCGTGCTGGGCTTTGGCCTGGGCAGCGTGGAAGACGAATGCGGAACCAACTATTATGACACAACCTGGGACATGACCGTTTTCCAGAACATGCTCTACATGCTGCCATTCGATGGCTGCTATACCCGCCCTGGCATGATCCTGCGCTCCAGCGACGGCGTGAATTGGGAGAGCGTCGCCGATACGGCAGAGCTTGGTTCCGTCTGGGGCTTGGAGTGGGGAGCAGCCTATCATGGTCAGTTCCATAAATTTGGGGTTTTCAAGGGTATGCTGTATGTGGATATGGATAATTTTTATTCAGAGACAAATCAGCAAGATTTAAAGATCTTCCGCTCGCCCACCGGCGACCCTGGCACCTGGGAAGAAGTCGCCGATTTTCCTGACTGGGGCTCTCCAGGATCGTTCCAGACCTTCAAGGGCGGCTTATACGTGGCCAGCGATGGGATCTACGTCTATGATGCCGATAATGATATATGGAACCAATTATCCGATCAGATCTGGCGCAGCTTTGACGGGTTGACCTGGGAGAAAGTGGCGGATGGATTTGGCAATGCGGGGGTAACCACCCTGGGAGGCATGCTGGATTATAAAGGTTATCTGTATGCAGGCGCTGGCTACTATACAGGCACCGGATCGCAGATCTGGCGCAGCCAGGATGGCTTGCAGTGGGAGCCAGTGATGATGGATGGCTTTGGCAACCCGAACAATGAAAAGATCGACGGCTTTGGCATCTACCTGGGTAAGCTGTATGCCTACGCGGTGAACTGGACGGATGGCGGGTCGGTCTACCGCACGCAGGATGCCCAAACTTGGGAGCAAGCCAGCGAGCTTGGCTGGGGCAATCCGAATTATTACTGCACACACCATATTTCGGACCAGGTGGTCTTCAAGGATGAGTTCTACATGGGTGTCTTGGGTCCCCAGGGCGTGCTGCTCAAGATGCCACATCCCGATAAGTAAGCTTAATCAATTTGGAAGAAAAAGATTCTTCCACCTCTGTACAGACCCCTGGAGTTTCTCGAGATGCGAAGCATAATCGACCCCAGGGGTCCAGCTGGTAACATAATCATTGATTTAGCATGAAGGAGAGACAATATGTCTGCAATTTCTGCAGTTCAAACACATGGTGCAATCGAGAACGCTAACAAGGATTTCATGTTAGCTTTTGGAAAAGGCGATGCAGCGGGCGTGGCAAGCCTGTACTCAGAAAACGGCCAGATTTTACCCGCCAATTTCGGTATCATCACCGGACGAAGGGGCGTTCAGGATTTCTGGCAAGCGGTGATGAACATGGGGATCAAGGCTGCAAAACTTGAGACGATTGAAGTCGAATTCCATGGCAAAATCGCCTTTGAGGTGGGTAAATACACTTTGCTCGATGGCAACATGTTAGTGCTCGATACGGGTAAATACGTTGTGATCTGGAAGAACGACAGCACCAGTTGGCAGTTGTATCGCGACATCTGGACCACCAGCGCTCCGCTACCTACCGCATAGAAAATTTACCGGCGATCAAGTGGATCGCGCCTGCTGCTTCCTATAAATTTCGTCCACCAGTTTTGGGATAAACCCAGGCGTTTAAGTTAATTGACACGCTGTCCGGATCATGTCATAATGAACGAGAGGGATAGACGCAGTCCGCAGCCCTTCGGAGGCGATCCATGCAAAAGAAAGACGTTTTGACCAAGGTTCTTGCCATCGCCGGGACAGTTCTGGTGTGGTTCCCAATCCTGGCGCCGGTCTTCTTCTCCATCGAGCATTTCTTGAGAGCCCGCCGTTTCATGATCGACTATCTCATGCCGGCGGAGCTCTTCCCAGCGGTCTTACTCGGCGGCATCCTGCTGCTTTGGGCGGCCTTCCGGGCTAAGAGGCAGCGCAAGCTCACCGCCTGGAGCTTCGCCGCGGCCATCGTCTTGCCCTTCCTCGGAGTTGGCCTGGCAGCCGTCACCGGGCTGGCTTCGGGTGAGACGGCGGAGGGCGGCTGGCAGTCAGCGCTGGTCTTCGCTTTCATCGCCCTATATATCCTGGCAGTGATCCTCCTGGGCGTGGCAGGCATCTTGTTGATCAGGGATGTGTTCAAGTAACTCGTTACGGCAAGTTCACTTCTCCAGGGAGAGATACCGTTTGTTCAACCCGCTGAAATCGAGGATGGGCTCAAAGATCAAAACAACATCTGTTTCGCCTACCCCGGCCTCAAGGACTGACCAGCCTTCGCATTCTCCACCCGGGTAAAGGGTGCAAGCTAGAACTGGATTGGGGGGAACCACGAAGGTCGTATTGTCATAGATGACATTTTTACTCCCTGTCGTCGTATAGGAACCCCCATTTCCATAGACAAGCTGCGGCTTCTCTTCCGTTGCGATATTGCGCACATGGGTTTTAACGACAATGTATTCCAATCCAGCCGAGGGGGGGTCGTTATACGAATTGGCTTCCTTTACGATGTTCCAGGCTTCCTGCCCACGCACAACCTCTAAAACGGTGACTTCCCAATCTTCTGTGATGACCTTTTCGTTGATGGGTGCGGGATTGCTCTGCTTCACTCCCAGGTCATTTGGCTTGATCGCTGCCAGGTCCGGGGATATGCTGATCGATGCGCCTTCATCGAGAGCAATATATCGCTCCGTATCTTCTTCAAAATTCATCGCTTCATCGAAAACCAGGATCATGTTCCCTTCACCTTGGGCAACCATAAATTGCACCCATCCATCGGCTTCTCCTCCGGTCAATAGCGTTGCGTCCAGCTGAGGCTCGGGACCGATGACCGGAGCCGAGCCGCAGGTATATTGGATGATGCGGTCACCTGTGGCACTGAAGTCGCAGTAATTAATATTGTGTTCTTCGCTGTCCGCATAGGTGCTTTTGACATGCAGCTTTGCGAGCAGATATTCCATCCCCTGTGCAGCTTCCACATTATAGTCATAGGCTGCCTGGATCTCTTTCCAGGCTTCTTCACCGCGTTTGACCTCCAGCACCTGGATATCCCAGTTGGGAGCCGAAACAAGCTCTGTGGCAGGGAAAGGGTTGCTCCGGCTCATCCCTGGAGGTGCTGCGACTGGCGTATCCGTGGGAATGATGGTAGCGGTGGGCAGAGGCGCCTGCGTAGGCTTGGTCGTCGCCGTTGCTTCAGGAGCCTTCGTGGAGACCATCGTGCTGGACGGTTCAACTTGAGCTTGCTCAACGGTTGGAGCTGGTTGAGTCGGTTCGGCGGCACTGCCCAGGTTGCAAGCCAGAGAAACGATGGCAAAGATCCCCACAAAGAATAATAGAGGTTTATCAATTCGAGCTGCCTTCATCATGTTTAGCAACACTCCTTCTTATGTTTTTAGGTTTCTTTTGTTATCCCTTTCACTATTCTAAACGAATATCCCCCAGGATCCGCGCAGCTGCAGCCATACAAATATGTAAGGAATAGGTGTGAAGCATCCCGCCTTACCCGTGGTAAAACCAAAGGGACTTGTGGTGATGTGCGATGAACTCAACGTCTAATATCACGGACCCTTAGGTTTTGAGCGGGTGAACGGATTTGAATTTAGAAAGAATAGTTGTCAGGTGAAATTATACCGAAAACCAAACCATCAATTCTTCAACCGCTTTGTGCAGGTCCCTCTGCCGGCCGCGTTCCTGCGCAATTCGCACGACAAACTCAGGCAGGCTGGTGGATAATTCAGCAATCCGCTTGCCGGCAAGGTCAAACCGGAAGAGCGAATTTTCCAGGTAAGGATATCGGGTTGCCAGGGCGTTCAACTCAATCCCTTTTTCAACCTTTCCACACTCAGCCAATAGAAGCGCCCCGATCTCCAAATAGGACAAGGCTGCCTGCCAGGAACGGATTTTCACTGCTATTTCGCCAGCTTGTTGGAAATGGATATGTGCATTTTTCTTCAGACTCAAATAATATTCAGCATAACTGAGAAAACATAAAATGATACAATATTCATCCTCCTGGTGTACCTGTTGATAATAAATAACTCCTTCTTCTAGTATTGTTCGGGCTTCTAAATACTCCCCTCTCACCAGAAGCAATCCTGCCAATCCCAACAAACCCAGGACTATCCCAAAGAAATTATCTCTCTCTTTAGAAATTGCGAGATATTCCTGGTATTTTTCAAACGGTTTCTCATACCTGCCGAGATTGACCTCACCCCAACACAACAATTCGTTCAAAATTTAACACACTTGAATGCATACCCAAGTGTTCATAAATTCTGAGTGCCTCTTTTCCCAGTTTTATGCCCTCCTCAAACCTGCCTCGGTAGGTTTCACACACAAACAAGGTAGAAAAATTTTCGGCGATATCAACAGAGTTATCGATATCCTGCAGGATAGACATCCTTTGTTTGATCAATTCAGATGCCCGGTCAAGGTTACCAAATTCTGCCAATTCCAGTGAGCTCAGCTCTTTCAAGGTTCCAGCAATGCCAATCTGGTCTCCCAAGTGCCTGCTCAGCCTCAAGCTTTCATCCAGGAAAACCCTTGCCTGTTCATAATTCCCCAGGGCACTGGCAGTCTGGGATAAATTAATCAGCGCTTGGGCTTTCCGCCAATCATTTCCTATTCGTCCATATAGCTCGATACAATCGAATAGATCTTGTTGAGCTTGACTTCGATCGTGCAGATATTCCAACAAACCTTTTTGGTGCAGCAAGGTTGCTTTTTCAAATAGAAAATTGATCCCTTGCTTTTCCACCTCGCCTAAGATCTGCAGCCCTCGATCCAGGCTATTTTTAGCAGCCTGTAAATTCCCTAGCAACCGGCTGAACTGGACTTGCCAGACTAGCAATCGCAGGATTACCCTGAGCCTGGTGCTGACGGAATCTTGCCAACTTTCTCCGCTGTTAGGTTGGAACCTCTGTTCATGAATTTCCGAGATAGACAGAGAAAGGTTTACAGTTGCAGACTGAAAAGTATTTTCACCCTCTCTAAACAAACAGAGACGTTCGAAAAGTATCCCCATGCCATCCACCCCCTGTATGAGTTTGCAATATTCTAAAGAATTCACTGCCCTCTCCCATGCCAGGTGAGCATTGGTATATTCCAGAGGCATCTCGCGAATCACCTGGCCTTGTTCAACTCCTTTAATTTTTTCTTCCCAAGTCGCCAGCAGCTTGATGAAATAAGAGATGTGTTTATTGAAAGAAGCCGTTTGTTGGTCCGGATTTTCTGCTAACTTTTCAGACAGGAATTGGCGCAGGAGGAAATGGAGCTCAAATCGTCCTACCGTGATGCGTTGAAGCAGTGTGCGGTTCACGAAAATCGAGAGATCCTCCAGCGAGCACTGGCTAATTTCCTGAGCGGCTTGGAAGGAGAAGCTTCCTTGAAAGACGGATAGATCAGCCAATACGCTCCGTTCCGCATCAGACAGCAAATTCCAGGAGTGCTCGAAGACCTGGCGCATGCTGCGCTGCCTCTCTGGTAAATCCCCCCAATTTGATTTAAGGAAATTCAGGCTGCTTTTCTGAATTCGAGTAGCGATCTCGGCCGGTGTCAATAACGTTATCCAGCTCGCCGCCAGCAAAACCGCTAACGGAATACCTTCTACCAGGCGGCAGGCTTCCCCAATGGAAATTAGATCACTCACTGGAGGGTCATAATCAGGTTGGATGCGGCGCGCCCCTTCCAGGAAAAGCCGGATCGAGCTAAATTGGGCTAAATCCACTTTCAGTTCAGCCGATCTCTCATCCAGCACAACTCTTTCCGGGAAATCCATTCCGCTCAGGGGAAAAAACTCTCTTCAGATAGGTTTAACCGGGCGTGTGAGGTGATCAGAATCTTGATTCCCGGCCCAACCCGAAGCAGTTCGATAAGCTTCTCTCCCGCATCCAGTAAATGCTCGAAATTATCCAGGATGATCAACATTTCCTTGTTTTGCAGGAAATCCAACAATTGCTGCCAGGGTTTGGAGTCAGCCTGGAAGGAGAAACTCAAGGCTTGCGCCAATGCCTGCGGTACAGAATCGATATAACGCACACCTGCCAGGGGGACATAAAAAACACCGTTGGTAAAATGGGTGAGGCACCGTAATGCTGCCTCCAGCGCCAGGCGCGTCTTACCGCTGCCTCCACTGCCGACCAGGGTCAACAGGCGACAACCAGGATCGGATAACCGTTGCAACAGGTTTTCCAACTCTTTCTCCCGCCCAATCAGGCTTGTCAGCATAGCCGGCAGATTATGCAATGGGATTTTTACTTCAGCTGCGCCACGCAATTCGCCATCTCGGATCTTCTCGTACAGTTGAACAGTCTCTCCGTCGGGCAGCAGACCTAACTCATCCTCCAGGCTCTGCCGGGTAGCCTCGAATTGTGCTAACGCCAGTTTACGCTTCCCACTCAACGCTAGCAAGCGCATCAACTGCCGGTGTGCTTCCTCGTGCCAGGGTTCCAGGAATACCACTCTTTGGGCATATTCACTGGCCTGGGTGAAATTTCCTTGTTTTTCGAAGAAATTTGCCAGGTCAGCCAAGACTGTTAACGCCTGGCGTTGATAATATTCCTGCTTCATCAAGACCCACTCATCGAATTCAGGGCTGTCTTTCAATGAAAAACCGTGTAAAAACCTTCCCTGATATAGGGATGCGGCTGATTGCAGCTTAACGATGATGCCTTCCTGTTCGTCAAGAGGAGGTTTTTCACGCCTCGAAATGGATTGTTCGAATTGGCTTGCATCCAACCAGAAATCACTAGCGGTGTTAAATTGGAGCGTTTCATTATCCACGAGCAGATAGGGTGGATGCGCGTATGCATCCTGGATTGACTGGCGTAGATTAGCCAGTGCATTCCGCAAGCTGGCCCGCGCCGCTTTTTCAGAGAATTCAGGCCATAATAATCCCGCCAACATCGACCTGCGGTGAGGACGATCTGCTTCTACTGCCAAAAATGCAAGCAACGCGCGGACTTTATCCGACTCAAATCCATGGACGAGCTGGTCACCCAATCTCACCACAAAAGAACCGAGGAACGCAAGTGAAAGCTGCGCCAACCTTTCCTCTCCTGAATGGGATGGATCTATTTTCATTGTAGCATAAAATCCCTTGCGTTTTCCTTGCACTCCGGTTGTATAAAAGGATCAGAAACCATAATCTATTCATAAAAGAGAAAAGGAGTAAAAAAATGAAAACACGATCCATTTTGATCCTCGTCACTGTGTGCGCTGTGCTGGCAGTTATGACAGGCACGGCCATTGCAAAGGAGAAATACTATTCGATCCAGGGCACCACGTATGATTTCAAACCTGAATGGGGTGATATGGCAATCTACAATACGATCGATATCCAGGTGGATAAAGTTTCCCAC
This sequence comes from uncultured Chloroflexia bacterium, assembly GCA_963751425.1. Taxonomy (GTDB): domain Bacteria; phylum Chloroflexota; class Anaerolineae; order Anaerolineales; family UBA4823; genus CAVVUF01. The sequence goes on from CAVVUF010000001.1 coordinate 392,101, forward strand.
CAACCTACTGGCATAATCATTGTGGATATTTCTGCTCCCTGGGGAACACGAAATTATGAAACTGAGCCCGTGTGTGTGAAATTCTATGAAGACAAGGAAGACAAGCCTTATGCGGTCATCGTTCACCGCATCACAGAAGATGGCGTTACCGGATTTGGAGCGGGATTGCCCGGTGAGTATGCCAAGTGGAAGCTGTATGACAGCCAGCTAGCCAATGGTGAAGGAGATTTGTATGCACTTGGGTATGAATGCATTGGCAGCGAAGCCTGTGGTCCGGAAGGATTTGATGAATTTTGGCCTGCCGACGCCCCACCACCTGCCTGCAACGATAATAAAGATTTTGAGCCGTACGACACTTATAACGAAAGCAGCCTGGAAATCCATTAATAAGAAGTGAGGCTTAGGTTGGCCAACACCGTGATGGGCAACCTGATTTTATATGAGACTTAAAAATCAATCCTTGTATATCTCATATCTGCTGCGCCTCTGGCAGGAGATGAGCGAGGGGGAGCTGGTCTGGCGCGCCTCGCTGGAAAACCCGCTTACCAAAGAGCGCTGGGGGTTCACGGATATCACCAAGCTTTTCGATTTCTTAGAAAATAGGACGAGGGATCATCCTTCAGAAAATCTTCCGAATAAACAAGTCAAGGAAGCGGCTTAGGGCTCGCACCTCACGGAATGTTAGCGAGTAAACTGCCTTGCCCTTGTCAATGAGAAAAAGAGCTGCCTCCGGGACCAACGCCGGAGGCAGTTCTTGCAAGGACCTGTATAGAGCAGGTGAACGGTGACGTTGCTATACAACGACAAACCACACAACCAAGTAGCCAGGCGTTCCTAATCAGCTTAGGCGCCTGTTGCTCTGAGGCGAGGGGTCATGTACTTGAAAGGACCCCAATGCGTGTAGGGCTGCGTGTAGGGGTTTTCACTGCCAGGCCAGTTGGTCCAATGATACTGGTCCCAGCCGACAAAGCCCGTGTACCCGTAGGTCGGGATGCCGGGCATATTTTGGAGGGCAAGTTTAAGGCCCTGGGTGCCCACCGCAATGACCGCTCCGGCATTGTTTGGATCAATCCCGCGTAGCACCGCGATAACCGCATCCATCTCTGGGCTCGACCAGCGGGAATAATGACCACCTGTATGCTCTCCGATTGGTTTGACATAAAGAGAGTTCCATCTGTCGAACACACGATACAAATCTGGACCCGCGCCCCAAGGCTCTTGAGCAGGCCACCATAAACTGCTCACCTCAAAGTCGCCGGTGGCTCCCAGGCCATCTCCATTATCCGTTGGAACCATCTCGGCATCGATGCCGAACTTCTGCCACTGCTGCACAGCGGCGGCGGCATTGCGGACATCGTGGTTGGTAGGAATAGTGCCGCACAGGAAGTTGATCTTCCAGGGGGTGCCACCGGGCAGCAGCCACTTGCCATCCCCGTTTTTGGAGAAGCCATTCTTCACCAGCAGCTTCGTGGCCATGTCTGGGGCATACTTATACCAGCCCAGCCCGAAGGCCTGGGCAATAAATTCCGGAGTATCCGGGAAGACGTACCCACGCCCCCTGGCGTAGTCCGCGACTCGCTTGGGCGCATCGGGATCATAGGGCGCAAAGGTCTCGCCATTGCCCACATCGATGGTGAAAGCCTTCAGCCAATCCTGCAGGGGAACGATATAGTCCGCAGGATAGGGTCCCAGGTGCGGGATGTGCACCGGGCTCAAGGTACCCGTGGAATCGACGGCGATGCTCGTATACTCCACGATCTCGATTGCCAGGGCCAGCGCCCAACGGACATCTACATTATCGAAGGGTGCCCTGGCAGTGTTGAAGCAGATCCCCGTGATGCAGGGGTCGTTGTTGACCACGTAGGGGAAGGTCGGCTGGTAGGCGCGCGAGGTGTTCGACTGCGCCAAAAGAGCCTTGAGACCATCGGCTGAGAGCTCCGCCACATCTAATTGATGCGCCAACTGCGCCGTGATCTGAGCGCTTTCGTCATCGAAGGACTGGTAGACGATATACTTGGGCTGCGGCTCACCGTACAGGATACCCGTCGGGCTCTTATCCCAATCCTGGCGTTTTTCCCAGGCCGTCCAGCTGCCGGCGGGATCAAAGCCTTTCAGCTTGTAAGGACCGGTTCCCACGAAGGGATTGAACTTGAAGCTCACCGGATCCGCTTCCTTCTCGAAGATGTGCTTGGGCATGATCCAGGTGCAGCCCCAGCGGTCAAGGAAGGTGGTATGGAAGCGGGAGTTGGCCTGCTTCAGTACGAACTTGACCGTGTAATCATCCAGGGCCGTCACCGAGGCGACGTTATCCACCATGAAGGCATGGGCGTTGAAGCCATCGAAATTGATCAGGGTCCCAATCGTAAAGACCACGTCCGCAGCGGTGAAAGGCACGCCATCAGACCAGGTGGTGCCCTGGCGCAGCTTGATCGTGCATTCGGTGAAATTAGCGTTATAAGCCGGGTTTCCGTCTGCCGAGCCATTGATGATCTGACCGGTAGCGAAGTCAACCGACCAGAGCGGTTCATTCGCCAGGGTCTGCGTGCCGCGGTCCTGCCATTTCCAGCCAACCCATCCGTTGAAGTTGTCGGGTGTACCGACACGCCCGGTGAGGATCCTGGCGATCAGGGTCTCCCGGCGGGGCAAAGTGCCTTGTAGAACGGCAGGCAGAAATATCCGAGGGGTGAGAACCGCCGCCTCCACCTCCGTCTTGGCTTCTTTTTCGACCTCCACGGCCTCGGGAGCTGCGGTGGATCCCTGGGCGGAAGCAGCGAGAATTGCGCCCGCCGCTCCGGTGGTGGCCAGCTTCAAGAAATCACGTCGATTTATTTTCATTGATATTTTTTCCTCCTAAATACTATGAAAAGTTTGTGAAAGGTTGAATTTCCATCTCTAAGTCTTCCATCAACAGCAAACAACCTAATTTACCAGATCGGTTTATTAGCGAGATGGTCATGTTGTTCATTCCAAAAGTTTGTTAGAAGCATAGCTTTTTAACGCCCCTTATCAATTTACTAAGTTCTTACTTCATTCTTCATTATAGACAAATATTTACAAAAATGCAACTTATCATCCACATAAATATTTGAGAGACAAGGTAATCCAGCGAATGCCCGGCCAATTGTTATACCATTCGCCAACCTCCACCTCTCAACAGGGTTAACTTTTCGATGTGCCTCAGCACTATCCGCAGCAACCAAGGCCACATACTTTCTCGGCATATCCAAGATAGCATAGCCCAGCATTCTCTGGAATGTGAACACATTACCACCATTACCCAAGAATAATCCTGCCTTGCCCTTGGAAAAACAAAACCCCCTGGGGCAATCCCGGGGGGTTGAGCGGGTGAACGGATTCGGACCGTCGAATGGCAGCCAGGAGCTGTCCTTTAGCTCAGGAAGCCTCCTACCTTACCCTTGGCAAAAAGAAAACCCTAAGGGGCGTGTGGCGATGAGTACGTCGTTGACCCTTAGGGTTTGAGCGGGTGAACGGATTCGGACCGTCGAATGGTAGCTTGGGAAGCTACTGCCTTACCACTTGGCTACACCCGCATTGGCAGAACCCAATTTTACCCACACATCCCCAATTTGGCAAGGTAGACATCGGCCTCCCGAAATTATTGATAAAGTTGTATAATACTACCTCTATTCTCTGAATTTTTAGAAATCAGCCGGTTGAAATTTATCTTTTAGCGTATATAATATACATAGATCAGGAAAAATTAGCCGAAACATCGAAGCCACCCAACTAATCTACTCGGACTACCTTCAAAGGTATAATCATCGTCATTTTATTGTTTTGTTTTTAGCACAGGGGTATTAAACATGAGAATCAATCGTTCGGTTATCGTTACAGGGATTATTTTATTCGCCCTATTGATTGTTTTTCGGTCTGCTGAAGCTTCTCCTTCGAGGATAATCCATTCAGAGGATCGGGCGGGGTTTTATTTCGCCTCCGCTGAACCTTCCGGGATCCTGCCGGCCGCTCCTGAAGCCCCTGACGCAGATGCTGACCTTTCCATTTCGATCCTGGATGTTCCCGATCCGGTGCCGGTGAACGGCAGCCTGACCTACACGGTTACGGTCATCAATAACACCAGCGCGGTTACGGCGACCAATGTGGTGATGACGGATACGCTGCCTGTCTCGGTTAGCTATGTGTCTGCCACGCCGCTCCAGGGTGGCTCCTGCACTGGCACTGTGAGCGTGGTGTGTGCTTTGGGAAACATCCAGGGTAGTGGAAAATCAATCGTTGTCATCAAAGTCACCCCGATCACAACCGGTTCAATCATCAACAACGCCCTGGTCAAGGCCAGCGAAAACGATCCCAGTACGGCTAATAATTCAACTTCAGCGGGCACAACGGTGAGTCCCTCGGCAGACCTATCCCTGACCACCACCGACGCTCCCGACCCGGTTTCGACAGGTTCCAACCTGGTCTATACCTTGAATGTGGCCAACCTGGGAACTGCGAACGCCACCACCGTGGTCCTGACGGATACGCTGCCCACAGGCGTCACCTACCAATCAGGTACGGGCACAGGCTGGACCTGCGGCGCCATCGCGGGTGGGCGAGTACGCTGCACGCGCTCGCGCATTAATGGCGGCACCACTGCGCCGACCCTCCTGATAACCGTGCAGGTGCCTTCTGGCTTGACGGCGGGGACCCTCACCAATTCTGCGGTGGTGAGGTCGAGCGTGGCGGACCCTCAGCTGGCGAATAACACGGACACGGAGACCACCACGATCACCACTTCGGCGAACCTGGGCGTGACTCTCACCGATGGACCTGACCCGGTCAGTCCCGGCGCCAACCTGACCTACACCGTCACGGTGAGCAATGCGGGCCCTTCCGACGCGGTAAACGTTGTATTTACCGATACCCTCCCCACTGGCGTCACCTACCAATCATTTACCGGGACGGGCTGGTCCTGTTCGCTGGCGGGCGTATTGCTGCGCTGCAACAGCGCCGCTAACATGCTCCCCAGCACAAATTCTCGAGTGGTGATCCTCACCCAGGTGAATGCCGCAACCGCACCAGGCACACTGGCGAATTCCGTGATCGTACGCAGCAGCACCCCAGACCCGGTCTCTGCGAATAACACCGCGGCTGCCAGTACCGTCGTGAGACTCATGGCAGACTTGAAGATCAGCAAGCTTGATTCGATCGATCCTGTGGCCCCGGGAACGAACATGGCTTATACGATTATCATCACCAACACTGGTCCCGCCACTGCCTCAGGGGTCAAGATCACCGATACCCTGCCTGCCGGGGTCAGCTATCTCTTGCATATACCCTCGAACGAGTGGACGTGCACCCTTTTAGGCAGCGAGCTGCGCTGTTCGCGTGCTGCCGCTGTGCCTGCAAATACAGTTCTGCAGTTAGGCGTTGGCGTTACCGTTGATTTAAGTGCTACAGGCGTTCTCAATAACGTAGTGCGCGTAGGCGCGGCTACTTACGACCCAGTCGCCGCCAACAACTCCGCTGCTCAAACGACCACCGTCATTCCCCGCTCAGACTTGAGTCTCACCAAGGTCGAGTCCAGCGATCCGGTAATCGCAGGATCAAACCTGACCTATACCTTGACCGTTTCCAATGCGGGTCCCTCCAATGCTGCCAGCCTGGTGGTGACCGATACCCTGCCAACCAATGTGGTCTACCAATCTTCCAGCGGAAGCACCGGCTGGACCTGCACCCTATTAACGGGCAATCGTTTACGCTGCGCGCGCTCCAGTCTCACCTATAACACCAGCGCACGGCTCATCGTTTTAACCAAGGTCAATTCCAATGCGGCAGGATCGCTCAGCAACACTGCCGTGGTGAGAAGTGCCAGCATTGATGATGTTCCGACCAATAACACCGCCACCATCACAACTGCAATCATCGCCCGTGCTGACATGAGCGTGACCGTTACTGATTCACCGGACCCGGTGGCAGAGCTGCAGCCGCTGACCTACCGGGTGGTGGTTAAGAATAATGGCCCATCGGATGCAGCCGGCGTCTCGCTGAACGAGTTGATCCCCTCTGAAGTCACCTTCGGCTCGGCTGCAGCCGTCCCCCAGGGAACCTGCTCCGGCTCAGGGCCGGTCACCTGCAGCTTGGGAGCGCTTGCGGCTGGAAAATCGATCACGGTCACGGTGACGACCACCGCCAAGGCTGTATTGAACGTTCCAAAAACGATCTCGACCACCGCCGCGGTCAGCACGACCACCACGGATCCGAATACAGCCAACAACACCACCATACCCCCCATCTCTACCCAGGTGCTGCCAGCCGCGGATCTCAAGCTCAACCTGGTAAGTTCCCTGGCTCAAGTCAATACGGGCAGCCCGCTCACTTATACGCTATGGATCACAAACACGGGTCCTGCGATTGCCAACAATGTGGTGGTTACCGACACGCTCCCCGCTGAGCTGACTTACAAATCTTCCACCCGAGCCCCTGCGGTCACTTCTCCGAAAATCGTCTGGAACCTGGGCAACCTGGCTGTGGGTCAATCGATTTCTTTTAAGCTGGTGGTTAATGTAAAATCACCCACCCAATCCCTGGTCAACACCGCCATCGCCAGGTCCTCCATTTGGGATGTCTACCCCGCCAACAGCACGGATCAAGCCAGTGTGCAAGCCATTGACAATGTAGCCCCCACCGCCACCTGGGAGCTGCCGGTCCATTTAGGGGGACATACCTATGCAGGTTACACAACCCTGCGCTTAGAAGTCCTTGCCACAGACAACGTGGCGGTATCTTATGTGAAATTTTATCGCTGGGATGCGCTAAATAATATTTTTGTTGATATTGGAACCGATACTACTGCCGCAACCTGCCAGTTCAACCCAACGCTCCAGTGCTATCAATGGGACCTGAATACAGGCGTGCTCAACCCCAGGTGGAACGAAATCCGAGCCATGGCTTATGACGGATCTGGCAATCAATCTCCTGACCCGAAAACCCACAGCTATTTCTTCCTCTACCGCTTCGATTACACCGTGTTTCTGCCCTTTGTCAAGAAATGAAACGGTTATATTAACCTCAAAAAATAACGACGAGTGATCGATCGATGAGCACCGGTAGAGAAAAAATCGAGGCGGCTATATCAACCCAAGGCACGGCTGAAATCCCCGCCGTCATCTGCTACGAGGGCATCTACACCCGCGACCATTGGGAACAGCTCTTTGACTTCCCCTGGTGGTACAGCGTTTCGCCAGACCTGGATCAGCAGCTCGCCTGGCGGAGCCAATTGATCGAAAAGACCGGGCAGGATTGGTTTTACCTCCCCGCCTGCGACCCGGACGAAATCCGCCAGGACCTGGCCATTGAAGAACAGGCTGGAAAAGTCTACCTTGTCAATCGCATCACCGGAGAAGCCAGCCTTCTTGCCAAGCCGGTCACCGGTGGATGGCGGGAAGCTGAATCCCTCAACCCGGTGCATCCCCAGGACCTCCCCCTGACTTTTACGGCGGTGCAGAAGCGCATCCCCCCTCCCGAGACCTTCGATCCCATCCTCTTCAAACAATCAGGACAGGACCGGCTGGCAAAGCTGCTCCTGGAGCATTATGGGCATGATTATTACCCCATCGGGCATGCCACGGGTCCGCAGTGGGGCTGCTACAATATTTGGGGGTTTGAAGACTGGATGATGCTGGTCGCCACCGACCCAGAGCTGGTGCGCTTTACCAGCCAGTGCCAGCTGGCCTGGAGCCTGGTTGAAATCCAGGAGGCGGCGGCATTAGGCGCAAGGGGGATTTGGATTGAAGACTGCATGGTGGATATGATCAGCCGGCGTGCATTTGAAGCCATCAACCTGCCGCTCATCCAGGTGATGGTGGAGGAAATCCGCCGCCTGGGGATGCAGAGCATCTATTATTACTGCGGCGACCCCAAAGGCAAGCTGGATCTGCTGCTGGAGACTGAGCGCGGATGCCCTCGCGCTGGAGGAGAGCAAAAAAGGCTTTACGATCGATATCCAGGAGGTAGCCGGATATGTGGATGGGCGCTGTGCCCTGCTGGGAAACCTGGATGCCATCCACCTGCTGCCCGATGCCAGCGAGGAGGAGCTGCGCCAGGAGATCAACCGGCAGGTCCAGGCCGGTTGGCGCAACCGGGGGCGCTTCATCCTGTCGCTTGGCAGCCCGGTGACACCTGGCACCACCCCAGCGCGAGTGCGCCAATATGCAGACTTAGCGCATACCTTGGGGCAAAAGTAACCTGTTTCCAAACTTGTCATTCCGGGCGCAGTGAGGATTATCTGCGACCAAAAACCAGCGGCTTCATGCCTCGGAATGGCGGCAGTCGATGATACCATGCTATACTCTTCCAGTATTTCGATGATTACATCTGTATAGGAGTTTGCTTATGACCTTGCAAGCACACATACTATCTGCTCTACGCGAGCAGTTGGAGCAGTGGGAAACCCTGCTCGCCAGCTTGAGCACAGGGCAGCGCCAGGCCCCTTTGCAGCCCTCCCCGTGGACCGTGAAAGATACGTTGGTCCACCTGTGGGCCTGGCAGCAGCGCTCCATCGCCCGCCTGGAAGCCGCCCATTTTGGACATGAGCCGGAGTTCCCCCTATGGCTTTCGGGGGTGAACCCAAATGGGGAAGGCAGCCCAGACCAGATCAATGCCTGGATCTACGAGACCTACCGCGACTTGCCATGGATGCAGGTCTATACGAAATGGAGAGATGGCTACCTGCGCTTCCTGGAATTAGGAGGCAGGATCAGCGAGCGTGACCTGCTCGATTCCAGCCTCTATCTCTGGATGGAAGACTACCCGCTGGCGAACGTGCTCCTGGCCTCCTACGACCACCACCAGGAGCACCTGGAGAAACTGCAAGCCTGGCTGAAGGAGGATGTGAAATAAACGCTCGCAAAGGTTAAGTCCAGGTGTTCGCCCTCATTCTCGCCTCTTTCGTCTTAGGGATATCCTACTGTGCCCCTCCCGGGGTAGTGACCGCCGAAGCCATCCGGCGCGGCCTGGCACGCGGCTATTGGGCCGCGCTGTGGGTCGAGCTCGGCTCGCTCATCGGGGATGCGGTTTGGGCTGCGGCGGCCCTGCTGGGGTTCGCCCTGCTTCTGCAGCAGCCCCTGCTGCGGGTTGGGCTGGGCAGCCTGGGCGTGGGGCTGCTCTTCTACCTGGCGCTGCTCGCCTTCCGGGATGCCCGGCGGGGAGAGATCCCGCAGGCAAAAGCGCTCCGGACAGAGCAGGATTTCTCAACGGGGGTTTTCTTATCGCTGACCAATCCCTTCGCCATCGCCTTTTGGCTGGGCGTGGGCGGGACGACGGTGACAACCTTCTTCGCAGAGCCGCAGGTGGTTCACTACCTGGTCTACCTAGCTTCCTTCCTGCTGGGAGGCTTGCTGTGGGCTGTTTTCTTGTCAGGCCTTATCGCCTGGGGACAGCACTTCATGAATATCCGCTTCTTTCGCATCGTCAATCTCTTATGTGGGATCAGTTTTGTGTATTTTGGGCTGCGCTTGCTGCAGAAAATGTTCGCCGGAATATGGTTGAATTAGGATAAATATGAATCTCTCCCAAAACAGTAAAGATATTTTTCACAGCCAGACAAACCACCTGCTGGGGTATCCCCCCGAGGCACGCCTCTTGATCATCAACGCCGACGACCTGGGGATGTGCCAGACAGTCAACACAGCCATCTTCGACACGCTGCTGAAGGGGTTGGCCCGCTCGACCAGCCTGATGGTGCCCTGCCCCTGGGCTGCGCACGCCATGCAGTTCCTGCACCTCCATCCCGAGCTCTCTTTCGGCGTCCACCTCACCGTCATCGGTGACTCGGTAACTAATCGTTGGCGACCGGTCTCCTCGGTGCATAAAATCTCCTCCCTGGTCGACCCAGAAGGCTATTTCTACACCTGGGACTCCATGGCAGAGCTTCTGGCGCAAGCCACGCCAGAACACCTGAAGGCCGAATTCCAGGCGCAGATCGAGGCCGTGCTCTCCGCCGGTCTCCAGCCGGCGCACCTGGACTGGCATTCCCTGCGTTTCGGCGCTAGAACCGATATCCCTGACCTGATGACTGATCTGGCAAAAGAGTACGGCCTGGCGCTGCGCGTGCGTGGGCGAGATTGGACTGACCGGGTGCACAGCCAGGGACTGCCCGCCAACGATTACGATTTTCTCGACAGCTCCGGCTTCTCCCCAGCGGAGAAGGCAAGGGTCTTTTTGGAGCTGCTCCACACACTGCCGTCCGGCTTGAACGAGTGGGCGGTGCATCCCGGTTTCGACGGGGCGGAGATACGGGCTATCGAGCCCGAGGGCAGCCTGGGGCGCCAGGCAGATTATGACTTTCTGATGTCACAAGCGGCCAAAGATGTCGTAGAATCAGAAGGGATCCTATTAATCGATTATCGCCTCATACAAGCCGTCTGGAAAGGCCAGTGAACAACCCATCGCTCCCATCCCGAGAACAAACCCTGGCTCGCGGTATGCGCCGGTTCGAAAAGCGCATCGCCCACTGTGAAACCCTCAACCGCGGTTACTTCTGGGCGCGCCTCAGCGTATTTTTCGCAGGGATCCTGCTCACTTGGGGCGCAGCACTGTTCTTGGGTTCTGGGGCAGGCGGAGTCGTTTTTGTGGCTGCGTTTTTATTGTTCACCGTCGTGGTGATCTTGCACAGGCGCTTGGAGCGCTGGAATGAGAAGTTCCACATCCTGCGCGATCTGTACGCCGAGCAGTTGGCACGCCTGACCCTCGATTGGAGCCACATCCCCGCCCCGGCTGCCGCCTCCGCTCCTTCATCTCCTTTGGAGCTTGACCTCGACCTGACCGGGCCACGCTCGCTGCACCACTTGATCGACAGGGCTGTTTCACGCCAGGGCAGCGCCCGCCTGGCCAGGTGGCTGTCTGCCGGCCTGCCAGATTGCGAAATAATTGCCTCCCGCCAGGAGGTGGTGCGTGATCTGAAAGGCTTGCCGCGTTTCTGCAGCCGCCTGCTGCTTACCTTCCGCCAGCTCACTGCGCAGCCATTCGATGCCGCCAACCTGCTCGATTGGTTAAGCATCCCAGTCCCTGAAACTGCCCTCCGCCGGGTGCTGCCCTGGGGTACCCTGCTGGCTGTCGTTAATATCACATTGTTTATCCTGAATGTTGTCGGATTGCTGCCTCCCATTTGGCTGATTTCTGCGCTGGCATATGGGGCCCTGTACTTTGCCAACCAGGGCATGATCAGCGAATTTATGATGGGGGTGGTGCGGCTGGATGGCGAGCTGGACAAATTTCAACCGCTGCTGTACTTCAGCGAGCGCTACCCTTATGGCAAAGCCACGCACCTGGCAGAAATGTGCGCCCCGTTTACCCATGCAGCAAACCGCCCAAGCCGCTTGCTGCGCCAGGTCAAATGGGCTGCCGCGGCCGTCGGTCTGCGCATGAACCCGGTGGTGGGGCTGCTGCTCAATCTCCTGATGCCGTGGGATTTTTGGGCTGCCTGGCTGGCTGCCCGCCAAAAGAAGCGCATGGTGGACCGGCTGCCTGCCTGGCTGGATGCGTTCCACGAGTTAGAGGCGCTGATCTCCTTAGGAATGTTTGCGGCACAAAACCCAGGTTTTGCCTTCCCGCAGATTGCGCCAATGGGCATGCCATCCAATCGTGGGGGAAGTTCGCCAAAATCGCTGGAGACCTCCTCGAATTTCCTTCTCAAAGAGGCTTCACCAACCGCCCTCTTCATGGCGCGGCAACTGGGCCACCCGCTGCTGCCCCCCAACGGCAGGGTGTGCAACGACTTCACCAACCAATCCCTCGGCATCTTGAACCTGATCACCGGCTCAAACATGGCCGGGAAAAGCACCTTTATCCGTACCGTCGGGGTGAACTTGTGCCTGGCGTATGCCGGTGGCCCCGTGTGCGCTTCATTCCTACAAGCGGCACCCTTCCGCCTGTATACCTGCATCCGCCTCAGCGATTCGCTAGGGGATGGCTTTTCGTATTTCTACGCCGAGGTCAAACGTTTGAAAGGGCTTCTGGACGCCATCCCCATCCCCCACCTCCAAGACCAGGCAGCTGAGTCCGCGCCGGGTAACTCAACCGAACTGCCGCTGCTCTACCTGATTGATGAGATTTTTCGTGGCACGAACAATCGTGAGCGTTTCTTGGGCAGCCGCGCCTTTATTAAGAAACTGCTTGGAGCCCCAGCCCTGGGTTTCATTGCCACCCACGATCTAGAGCTGGCAAAGCTGGCTGAAACGCACCCAACTGTGCGTAATTTCCACTTCAGCGACGAGGTTAGCGGTGGAAAACTGGCCTTTGATTACAAAATCCGCCCGGGGGTCAGCACCACCACCAACGCCTTGAAAATTATGGCCATGGAAGGGCTGCCGGTGGAAGACGAGTGAGTAGTGTATTCGATGATAAGGAGTTTCCCATGTCCCTCGACCAAGAACGTTTGAAGACCATTCTCAATCAAAAGCTTGCCTACTACAACCGCCCCGACATCCGCAAGGATGCGCGCCTGAATTTTTTCTCGGGTGAGATCCTCGCCAGAGAGCTGAATGCGAGCATGCACGTGCTCGATATCGGCTGCGGCAGCGGCAGCACCTTGCTGGAGCTCAGCGAGCGTTTTGCGGCTGGGGTGGGGATTGACAACGATCCGGAGCATATCCGCCTGGCGCAAGAGGAAAAACGTGCCATGGGCGTGGAGAATGTGGATTTCTTCCTGATGGAATTCCCGTCCGAGACCGCTCCGCTCGGGCTCGAGTCCTTCGACGTGGTTTTTTCGAACCTGGGCCCGGTCGGTGATTCTCCCGCCAACATCCAGGCGGCTCTGAAGCTGCTCAAGCCCGATGGGCTGCTGCTCTGTATGGAGATCGGCGAGCTGCACCAACCCGAAGCGAGGGAGCTTTTTGGCATGCCAGCCCACGGCAACCAGGTGATCCATGTCGGTGAGCGGCTGCGCATGTGGATGGTCGAATGCGGGGTGGACGTACGTCTATGCGCTGATCTGGTGGCGAAGTGGTGCTACAAGGATATTTACGATTGGTTCTACTACCAGTGCTCGATCTGGACCTGGTGTGGGGTCCCCCTGCCCGCCCCGGATGACCCGCGTATCGAGCTCTTTGCGCAGCGCAACACCAACGCGAATGGGGAGATCGAGACCACGCACCATGTCGCCCTGGTGGGAGGGGTGAAGTGCCCTGGCAGCCAATCATGAAGCAAAAAATTGAGTATCAAGACGGAAAAGTTCTTGCTTACACCGATACCGGGGAGCCAAATGGCTACCCGCTCCTCATCCAGCATGGGTTGATCGCCAGCATCGAGGATGTGGATCTTTTTGACCGGCTCATTCTCAATCATGCGCGGATCATCTCTGTCGCCCGCCCAGGCTATGGCGATTCGACGCCGTACGAGATGAGCAGCTATGCAGAGTGGGGTGAGATCCTCGCCCCGCTGGTGCTTGAGCTGGGGCTGGCTCAATTCGATATCCTGGGGATGTCATCCGGAGCGCCGTACGGCTATGCTCTCGGATATCACTTCCCTGAAAAAGTCCGGAATATTTTCATCTTCAGCGGCATCCCAGCCTTGTATGACGAAAGGGTCCTGGCAGACTGGCCTTACCCGCCGCTGCGCAATCAAAGCATGCCTGAGTTGGAAAACCTGGCGCAGGAGCTCTTTTTCCAAAATTTGACTGCAGAAGACTTACAGAGAAGCGATATCCGGGATTCGATGAGGAACCACTATTTTGGCGTTGCCCAGGACTTAAAATTGAGATTCATGGACTGGGGCTTCAGCCTGTCCGACATTAAAGCCAAAGTATTCATGCGCCACAGTAAAGAGGATCTTCCTTACACCACCGCCATCCGGACGGCGCAGCTGCTGCCCGACTGCGACCTGGAGCTCACGGAAACGAGGTCCCCATTTCTCTAAAGAAGCCCTGGATGATTTCATCGAAAAAACGATCGTGCCAAACCTGGCGTAGAGTAAAGGTAAAATAAACGCCACTCAACAAAACATAACGCGCCAAGGAAATAATGGAGAATTTCTATGAAAGTACTTCTACTCGGAGGCACAGGAGTCGCTGGCAAAGGTGCCGCTTCTCTCTTCGTCCGGGAGAATCTGATCACTGAGATCGGGGTTGCCAGCCGGCATATTGAAGCGGCTCAAAGGACTGCAGCCGCGATCGGCGAGAAGGCGCGGGGTGTCTGCGCCGACATTAAAGACCCACATAAGCTTGCCTCAATCGCAAGTGAGTATGACATCATCGTCAACACTGCCGGACCGACATCCGAGGTGCAAATTGCCGCCATCCAGGCAGCGCTCGAAGCAGGGGTCCACTACTGTGATCTCGGAATCAACGGGCGTCCTGCCGAAAAAGCCCTCGGGCTGGACGCACAGGCGCGGGCAAAAGGGGTGACCGCCATCATCGGCACCGGCTGGTGCGCGGTTACAGGCTTGATGGCCGTGCATGCCTCACAACAACTTGAAAAAGTAGAAGAACTTTTTACATGCATGGTATTCGACTACTCTCCCGGAGGCTTCTTCTCCCCTGATACGTTCCTTGCCCGAGCACATGAGAAAGGTTACATAGAAACCAGCGGCGTGGATTTGATCGAAGGTGGCCAAGGTCCCGTTTGGACATACCGAAAAGGACACCGAATTCACATCGAACCCATTGAGCATCCCATCGAAGTGGACCATCCTTCAGGATCCAGGATCACCGCTTACCCGATTGACACGGTGGAATCGGTGACGCTGCCGCGCTACCTGCCTGGCGTGGACAATCTTTCAACCTTATTCAGTATCATCCCACCGCAGCTCACCGAGCTCTTTATCCAACAATCCCACCGGGTCGCAAAAGGTGAGCTCGATCCAGCACGGGCGCTGGTAGCATTCTACGAAGCTGCCCTGGAGGATAAGGAGCGTTGGCTCTCATCTCCACCCGATTATCCGACGGGTTGGTGGATGTGGGCTGCTGTTGCCGGGTATAAGCATGACCGAAAAGCACGCTATATGTGCTGGCCGTCTTTTCTATTGGATTGGACGAATGTGCCCCTTGTGATCGTGGCGCTAAGTATTTTACGAGGCGAAGTTTCCTTGCATGGCGTCTTTCCGCCCGAGGCCTATTTTGAGC
This sequence comes from uncultured Chloroflexia bacterium, assembly GCA_963751425.1. GTDB lineage: Bacteria > Chloroflexota > Anaerolineae > Anaerolineales > UBA4823 > CAVVUF01. The sequence continues at coordinate 407,177 of CAVVUF010000001.1, forward strand.
TAAAACCTTTTTTGGAGGAAGCCGCTAAGTACATGCGTGAAGAAGACCGTGAGAAGCCCCTGCTCAATGTGCGCTTCGACTGGCTGGAATAATAATTCGGTTTGATGAGCGCCGATTAGCGGATTCTTTAACCTCCCACCACCTGCATGGCGATCTTCGCCCACTCGAACAGCCTGGCCGGATCGTAGCGCACCGTGCTGATATCTTTCAGGATCAGCTCCAGCGGGCAGCCGTTCTCTCGGCACACTTTCACTGTCGCCAGTAAGTCATCCCGCACCATCTCCCCGTCGAACGCATCGTAAGCCAGCATGGCCGGGCTGGGCTTGCGCGAGAAGACAAAATCTTTGCCGATCTCTGCCGCGCCGCGCTCCTGGTCAGCCCACGGGCTCATCGATACCTTGCGCACGTTGGGGATCATGCGCACCTGCTTCATCTTCTTATCCAGCGGGTCGCAGCAGCCATAATACACCAGCCCAAAGCGCTCGCAGATGCGGCTGAACATAATCGACCTCATATTCCTGGAACATGCGCGGTGAGACGGTGGAGAACATCTGCGCCAGTCCGAACATCCACATGTCCTTCGGGCGCGGCTGGGCCGGGTCATATCCGGGTGCGGGCAGCTCATCGGTGAAAGCGCCCGTGCAGTGGATCAAGGCTCTGCGGCTCGCACAGCAAGCCCCCCGCTTCGAGCTGGTCCAGCATGCTCAGGTAGCCCTCCGTCATGCGCCCCACCAGCGCATGCATCATCTCCGGCTTGTCGACGATGCGCATACAGGGCATTCTCCACCCCCATCCAGGTGCTGATCGGGTCCCACAGCGAAAGGCCGGGGTCATATCCCCAGGGGCGCACCTCCAGCAGCCCATCGAAGAGCTCGTGCGCCACCGCCAGGCGCCGCTCCGTTTCAGCCGGGTCGTGGCTGATGTGCGGAATTTTAACCTTTTCCAGATCATCCATCGTCTGGAACTGGTTGATGTAATGGTGCGACACCACATCGTTCGTCGGGTCGCTCACGCAGGATTTCCTCCTCGGTGCCAACCCCGAAGCCGCTGTTATGGATCGCCTTGGGAACCCGGATGAAGTCTTCCACCACCATATCCACCGGAAAGTGCCGCCACTGGAAGAGCGTGCGCCGCAGGAATTGCTCGTAAGCCTGGCACTCCGGGTCGCTGCAGCGCAGCGTCAGTTCATCGTCCACGTTCATCTCGTGCCAGCACACCTGGTCGATCATCACCATGTGGGCGCTCGGGCTGCAGGGCATTCAGCCTGCGCCACAGCCGGCGCTTTTCTTCCTGTACCGGCAAGGCCGCAATCTCCGCCACCTGAGCCGCCAGCCCGCGAATAATCTCAGATATCGTCTTTATTGAGCATAGCCATCCTGATAGAAAATCTCACCGCCAAGACCAGCTCAAGAAACTCCCAAAAACTTTGATGAGAGTAAACAAAGATCTTATTCCTTGGTTACGCGATATACATTCCTGGCGCCTTGGTGGTTCATTGGTTTTCGGTATTTCTTTGTTCTTTCTCCGTGCTCTCAAGTCTTTTCTGGTCTCCGCGAAGCTTTATACCGCGAACACCAAATTCGGCCTCAGGAAGAACGGCGGCACAATAGCCTGGATATTCCCCAGCGGCAGCACCTCTTCCGGCAGCTCGAAGCCCAGCACCCTGCCATAAACGTGCGCCGCTTCTGGCAGCGCTCAAAGGTTGCCGGGTAGCTGGCTTTGATCTGCTTGCGCAGCGCCGCATCCGCCAGCACGAGCCCGTCCTCCATGCGCGTCGAGAAATAGACCGGCGAGTCGGGGATCACATCCACCTGGATCGCCATGCCCGAATGCAGCGGCACCTGCGAGCCCGGGTAGATCGGCGAGCTGACCCACTCATCCAGGTGGATCAGGTGCCCGGCGTTGAGGAAGATGCCGAACTTCTTGAAGGGCAGGTTATCCTGCACCACGTCAGAAAGCTCACCCCCCGCCCTGCCAATGGTCAGCAGGCGGTACCATTCCACCATCACCTCGAAATACGGCCCGGCGAAGTTCTCCACGTAATCCTGGGCAGCCACCGGCAGGTCCGCAGCCGATTCCGCCGTCCAGCCCGCCCGGCAGATATTGCTGCCCCAGTAGCACACGTTGGTGGCAAAGGGATCGCCGCTCCGGATAGGTGCCCCAATCGGGCTCGATAAGCCGTAGGTGCGGTTAGCGCCTGTCACCATAGTCATGTGGCAGCCGAAGAGGCTCGCCATCATAGCCTGCCAGCCGAGCCACAGCTTGGTCGGTCATGCCTTCTCGCATCCCGAAAAGCATGCGTTTCATCGCCTCCGAAGCCAGCACGTTGGTATATTCAAAATAAGCGATCTCCGCCGCCGAGCAGAAGCTGCGCAAGCCGTAGTCTGGGTGCATGAAGATATCGGTGACATTGGTCACATTCTCCCTGCCAGCCAGCTCCCGCAGAGTATCCGCCAGGTAAGCCGGAAGGTCCACGGCGTGCAGGCTGTCGGGGTGCTCCGTCTCGGCGAAGTATTTCCAGCCCGAGCAGCCTACTTGTGACCCTGGCTGGATGCCCTCCCCGGCAAAGATCTCCCGGATCAGGCGGCTGCTTTCTCGGGGCTGGCCCAGCAGCGAGAAGGTCTGGAAGCGCTCGTGGCGCAGGTCCCCGCCACATACAGCGGGCTGACATCCAGGTAGCCTGCGCACTCGTTGCCGGCCACCAGCAGCGGCTTGCCGCTCAATTCGACGATCAGCAGCGCCTCCTCGAAGCGCGGGTCGAAGCCGGTCAGGTACGCCAGGTTAGCGAAGTGCTCCCGGTCGCCATACACCACCAGGTGGGTGAGCCTCTTTGCATGCATGCCTCGCGCCGCCGCCAGCCTGCCCCGGAACTCCTCCACGCTCGCCGGCGCAGGTCTTCCCCCCCGCCGAATTCCGGATAATCGATCTCGATCAGGCGGTGCTTTTTGAAACTTAGCTTTCGTCATAGGTCATTCCTTCCGCGAAAAATGGGGATTGGCTTACCAGGGAATTATAAATCAAACCCTCTAATTTCTAATCAAAAGATCGAACATCCTTTATTCTTCTGTGAAGGAGTAGGTTTCGGGGTTGGTGATGGCAGGGTAGGCAATAATCCAGGGGTTGACAAAACCGTTCAGCTTGAGCTGCTCACGGGTGGGGACATTCTCCAGCTTCTTGCTAACGATGACGATACGCGGGGTGTTACAGACCGTTCCAACGAAAAAAGGACCTGCCTGCATGTGGATTTCATTCATTTCCCAGACAGTTTCCATGCGTTTGATGGCGGATAGCTCGATCTTGGCCTTTTCGTAAAGCTGGTGCAGCTTCTCGACAGGGGTGCCCTGATACTGCGGCTCATCTTTCTGCCAGCGGGGGGGCTGCCGGTCCCAAGGAGAGAGTTCCCCCTCGGTCCCGTCCACTGGAGTGCCCTGCACAACCAGCATATTCCCGCATAAAGGAGCCCAATGGGCTGCATCATTGGGTATAATCCAGGAGGGATAGAGGAGGTGGTCTGGTCCATCGCTAACTTCACCACCGGTGGTGAAATCAAGCTTGCCAGCCTGCCATGCAGTCGTAAAATCCGCATCCGGCATCTGGTTAATCACAATATTGAGCCCCACGTCCTTCCAGTTCTGGGCAGCAATCTCTAAGACATCCGTGGTTTCTTTACGAGCGGCAGCAGCCTGAAAATCAATTCTCACCTCAAGGGAGGTGCCATCGGGAACTCGTGCCAGCCGTCCTCGTTCACATCCTTGACATTGATCTCATCCAGCAGTGCCATGGCTTTTTCAGGATCATAAGCTGCGTACAAGTCACGGAACTTGATGTAATGCGCACGGGCGGCCTCGTTCAGGTTGAATTCGATGGCTTTCGGCGACATCGTCCCACCGGTAATCATGCCGGTTTGATAATAGACGATCTTTTGGATGGTCAGGCGGTCGATGGCAAAGGAGAGTGCTTGCTTGAATTTTGAACTGCGATACAGCTCACGCCGCTTATCTTCTTTACAATCGTAATTCCATAGAAACATTTGACCGGTGCCGGAACCGCCATCGTAAAGGCGGACCTGGTAATTCCCCTTTTCCTCAGCCTGCTTAAGCGGGGCAATATCCGCCAGGGTTAAATCATAGGTGAAAAGCATATAATCGACAACCCCCTGCATGATCTTGAGCATGAGCATCTGCCGGTCAGCATGGCGCGTCTCATCAATCCCATCGATATAGGGAAGCTGGTTGCCCAATGGGTCAACGGCGTAATAATAAGGGTTGCGCTCCCAGGTGCAAGAGACATCTGGCGTGAAGGAGGTAAGCAGCCAGGGGTTCAAAGACGGCATCTCTGGGTTCGTGCTGGAAGAACACTTTCGATTGAACGCTTCGAAATTGAGCTGTTCAGGATTGTAGGTTGGGTGAAATTGTTTGAGGTAGTGAGCTGGGGCGATCCAGCGCGGGCCGATGTCACCATTCACCCACATCGCCAGCCGTTTAGCGGTCAGCGGGGCAGGCGAAAGGTACTTGATTTGCAGGGTATTGTCATCGATAGGTACGAGTTCAGCCAGCTCCCCACCGGCTGTGCCGAAGTCGGGAGGCTGCTCAGGGCAGTTGGGGTCAAGAACCATATCATTCCACCAAAACAGCACATCCGCCGTGGTGCAGGGGTGACCATCGGACCATTTGAGACCTGCGCGCAGGTGAAAAGTCCAGGTTTTGTTCTCGGCGTCCGCCTCCCAGGTATCGCAGATGCCGGGGGCAATCCCCGTGGCATCATCGATCCAGCGCAGGGGTGAGTGGCCATACATGCACTCACTGGTCAAGAACCCCTGCCAGGAATGCGAGAACCGCAGGCGCCCACCATACTGTCCAATGCTGTTGAGCGGGGCGAGGGTGAGGGGTACCTTGGGCAGCCGTTCTGCGAGAGGGAGAAGCTCGCCGGAGGCAGCTTTGGCTGCCAGCGCAGGGGCTTCTCGTGGTCGGCTGCGCTGGTGGGGATCGATGTAGCGGTTGCCAATGCCTGTGGGATTGGGGTGGGATATCGACCACTTTCTGTTGGTTGGGGACTGCAGTTGTTCCGGTCAGGGGAGTTGGCTCGACCTCCCTCAAGCAGGCTGTGAGAACGAAACTGCCAGCCGAAAAGGCAGAGAAGAACAGAAATTCACGCCGGGTAAGGTTTTTTCGATGCATGCAGGGTCCCATGATCAAGTTCCTTGGGAATTGTATATCGAAGAAAATTGGAAGTCAACCACCTTTGCTGAAGAAAAATCCCCACCACAACGCTTCTATGATGATTTATTGACGATTTCTTGATCGTCAAAATATACAATGAGAATTATCCAGCCCGCGGGCGATGCTTTTCTGCAGGGATATGGTTCAAATAATCCATCGATGACCACTCAAAAGGAGTTTTAGCATGGCAACACTGAACTCAAAAAATCTCATCACCACCTGCCTGGTATTGATCCTGTTATCCACCCAGCTGCTGGCCTGCAACAGCGCCACTCCCCTGCCTCCCACAGCGACCGAAATGGCTGTAATCCAGCCAAGCGCCACAACCGCCATTACGGATACTCCGGAGCCCACCAGCACCCCCTTACCTACGGATACTCCTGTGCCGCCCACTGCTACCGATACGGCAGTGCCTCCCACTGCCACCATCACGCCTACCTTAGGTCCCCAAGTGCCTTTCGTTGTGGCGGCAGTGAGTATGCCCGATGCAGGTGATAAAACAGCTAACCGGGTTTTATTCGAAAAATATATGACCGAAGCAGCTGCCCAAGGGGCACAGCTCATCGTTTTCCCGGAGAGCATTGTTCAGACGAACCCCGGATTGGGGAATTGGGATTACAAGCCAACAGAAGAAGAAATGGCTGCTTTTGAAAATCTTGCCGAAACCATCCCAGGGGAAACAACCGATTGGTTCACGGAGAAGGCATCCCAAATCGGGATCTATGTCATTTTTGGCATGCTCGAGCGCGCCGAAGATGGCGCGTTTTACAACTCCAGCGTCTTCCTCGGACCGCAAGGCATCCTGGGAACCTATCACAAGAAAACTTTATTTGACACCAGCATGGGGGGCAATGAGCATTTATTTGTAGGACGCGGAAAAGAGAACGGGAAGGTAGTGGACAGCCCACTGGGAAAGGTGGGTCTGCTGGTTGCTGCAGATACATATATAGGTTATGGATATGACCTTCGCAAAGGGGGTGCAAAACTAGCGGTCACTGTAGCAGATTGGGATGGGGGTGTCGCCCAATATTTTGATGAGTCCATGAAGAAAACAGCCACTGACTGCAATTGCTGGCATGTCATGTCGGACCTGGTAGGTCCTTTCGGAAAATATTTCAAGGCGATTGGCCAAAGCCAGATCATCAACCCCTCCGGGGAGATTCTCGCTGATACCGGTGAAAGTGAAGGCATGATTGTCTTGGAGACAGGTTTGACAATCGATGAAGCCGCTGTGCCCGTAGCAGCTCAACCTTAATGAGGCGTAAGGATCACTTGCCCAATGCCCGAACCAACCTACCTTCTAATGGCAGTCGCAAGGGTTATTCCAGAAAGCGTTTGGGATGCCGTCCAGGTCTTTCAGGCCTTTGTCCCTCAGCCGGGGCTGCCTGCCACCCAGAGGCTGCATCAATCCATGCTCATCGAGTCGCAGGAGGAACCCGGACGGCTGACCTGGCTGACCACCTGGAACACGAAAACCGATTCGCAGGCTTTCTTGAGCAGCACCCGCTACACCAACCTGATCGCTGCTTTGCAGCCCTATCTGCTGCGCCAACCGGAATGGTACTGGTACAGCGTGTTGGAAGATTGGGCGAAAGAAATGGAACCGTCAAATTATGAAAGGAGGTTGTAACGATCAAAATCATCCGTAAGATCTGTGCCATCCGTGAGCATAATTTATATTCAAGGAGAGAATAAAATGAAAAAGATTTTCCGCTTCACAACCATCGCATTCGTTATTTTTGCGTTGCTGCTGTCGACCTTCCCTGCCTCAGCTGGAGCCACCAAGACGGAAGTTACTGGAAAAGTATGGGGCGTAGATTTCGACGGACCCGAATATAAGCAGTGGATCTCCGACACCTATGTATCGCATTGGCGAGGAGAACAATTGAGGTTCCAGTATGTCACAGACGATCCCAGGTTAGATGGCTGGGCATATTTGATTAATAATGGCGAAGCCCATTTTACACCTGATTGGACCCTTCTCTTCATTCACGTTTGGGGAAAATGGACAATTTTTGCTGAGGCAGAAGGCTTGACTCCCTTGTGGGAATGCTCAAGCACAGGTTTCTTCGACGCTTACTTTAATTATTCGGCGAAAGCGTTATGCACTGGCGTCGGTGTAAATAAAGGACTGCTGGCGAAATTTGATCTGAACGTCGTGGCTGCGGAATATGATGGCTCAATGAATCTCAATGGCGAGATCATCGACACAGGCCAATAGTCGACTTCAGGAGATTTTAAGACACATTTTTCATAAATTAAAAAGATATACCTATTTCTACCGGGCGGTCAGGGGTGGCCGCCCGGATTTCTATCCTCTGTCATCCTGAGCCAGCGATCTGTGCAAGCGAAGGATCCCTACGACCTTCCAATCTGCAGAATTGCCCTCCAAGAGGCGCGTCAAAGGGGCGGCGATGAGTACATCTCTCCGCTGCACTCAGGGTCAGCATTGCAAGCCACCGATCACGTTATACTATTTTCTTCGACCTGAGCTTATTCAGGTACTCCTCCCCCACTTCCCTCAGCTTCCGCCCGCGGCCGCGCTCCTGGGCAGCCTCAATCGCCTCAGAGGGCAAGCCCGCGCACATTTCCCGCAGCGGTTTCCCGAACAGATCCTCGAACCACCTGGAATTCCCCGCACAGGGGTGCGCCGTGACAGTCGAATACAGCTCCAGCGCTTGCTCCTGCTCCCCAGCCTCGGCGAGCATCACTGCCAGGGTCGCCAGCGCCAGCATGAACACCCAAAAGAAGCCCTTCTCCATCCCATTGACCAGCGCCTGCTCCAAGGTTTCCAGGGCTGCTGCCCGGTCCCCTCGCCGGTATGCGATGTACCCCAGCAGCGCCAGCGGCTGCCCGGCCATATCGTAGCGCGGCAGGTCCATCACTTTTTCATAATAGTTCCTCAATTTAGGTTCAGCCCCATCCCAGTCGCCCGTAATCAGGCGCACTTCAGCCCTGATAATATCCATGGCATTCTGGTAGTAATTGCCCATCGCTTCCCCGGCAAATGCCGCTTCACTCAACACCGCCGTATAATCTCCCAACTGCAGATCGATGCCTGCCAGTATATACCGCGCAAATAGCCGGTTCCCTGTTTCAATGGGATGGGTTAAAACCAGTATCGTCTCTCGAAACATTGACCTGGCCTGCTCATAATTTCCCGCATAGTACGACGCCAGTGCCAGGTATTGCTTATGAATGGCTTGGTAGAAAGGATTGTTTATTCGGCTCAAATAAACCCCATGCTCCTCTGCCACTCGTAATCCGGCTTCATAATCACCCGTCACCATATAAAAGAACCCCAATTCCGCCAATATCCCGGCGATCATATCCGGATCACCCAAAGAACGTTGGATTGCCATCGCTTGCTCGATGTAAGGTCCCATGACAATGGTATTACCAGCCTGTCCATTCCCTACAGCATTTTTCAGCAGTGCCAGCGAGATATCCCAGGCATCTTCACCAGCAAGCATTAAATCCAGCCCCTTCTGGTAATCCTCTAAAGCAGATAGGTAGTTATTTTTGCTCAAAAGGATTACATCCCCATTGCACAGATGAATAAGAGCCTGCTCCCGCCTCATACTCACTGCCAGCTCAACCTGCCCCGCCAACCTATCTCCTACCCGGGTTACTACCTGGTGGGCTTGTTCATACACTCTTAGCCGGTAGAAGACGTTTGCTAACCATATCCCCAGCTTTATCCAAAGGCGCAGGCTTACAGGATTGTCTTCCTGTACCACGATCTGGTGCATAGTTCGCTGGAAAAGCTCTTTACCTTCTGCATAATAGCCGCTCAACTGATGGTAATAGCGCAGAGATTTTAGGGCCTTGTCTAAAAGCTCAAACTCCTGCTGTGCCACCGCCCAATCCCAGGCAGCCAGGATATCCGTGTATTCCTGATCGATCTCTGCCAGGATTTCCGGCTGCTCAGCAGATTTCAAGCGCTTCTCGCACGCAGCCAGCGCTTCCAGGTAAACCCGGCAGTGGTGCTGGTGGATCTCCATATTTTCTACCGGCGAGGCAGCCAGCTTTTCCTGGGCATACTGACGCAGCAGATTGTGGATGCGAAAACGATCAGGCTCAACCCGCTGCAAAAGAGACTGTTCGACCAGGCTCTTCAAATCCTCCAGCGAAGCCTCTGCAACCTGGAAGGCGCGCTCTGAAGAAAAAGGACCGTGTATAACTGCCAGGCGCATGAAAACAGACCGTCCTGTTTGGCTGAGCAAGCGCCAGGAATGGTCGAAGGTCGCCCGCAGGCTGCGCTGCCTGTCTGGCAGATCGCTCCAATCGACGGCGAGAAAATCCAGGCTGTGCTGGATCTCCTGGACGATCTTCTCGACCGGTAAGATATTCACCCAGGCTGCCGCCAGCAAGATCCCCAAGGGTACGCCCTGCACCAGCCGGCAGATTGTTACGACTGCCTCCTGGTTCAGCGGATTCAGCTCAAAATTAGGATCACTGCGGTGCGCGGCAACCACAAATAGCTGCACGGCGTTGTAAGAGGCCAGTTTTTCAAAGCCAGATTCCGGTGGAAAGCTCAGACCCTGCACCAAGAAGATCTGCTCCGAGGCCAGGTTCAGGCGCAGGCGCGAGGTGACCAGGATCTTCAGCAGCGGAAGCTCACTTAATAGTTGTCCGACCAGGTGCCGCTTCATGAACCATCCCTTCGAACCCATCCAGGACCAAGAGCAAACGACGAGGTTTTAAATGTATGGATAACTGCTCCACCAGATCGAGCTGCGGCCTTGCCATGCCTCCTTCAGAACCCGGGCTTTGCCCCAAGCCAACTGCCAGGGCAAGCGCCTGAAGGAGAGACCGGCTGGACTGCTGCGCATCGAATTCGACCAGGCAAACACCATCTGGGAACTTCGCCGAAACTGTCGTTCCCAATTCCAGCGCAAGGCTGGTCTTACCCGCGCCTCCCGGTCCTAACAAAGTGACCAGGCGGCAGTCCGGGTCGAGCAGTTTTTTGTAAAGCAGCCCCAGCTCAACCTGCCTGCCGATCAGGGGAGTCAACCGGGCGGGGAGGTTCGACAGGCTCCCCTGCGCTGCTCGCTCACCACCTGAAGGCATCTTAATTTGCTGGTACAGGACGGTCGTCTCCGTGTCCGGTTCTACCCCCAGCTCATCCGCCAGGATCCTCTGGCAGGCAGCATACTGCGCCAGCGCATCGGAGCGCCTCCCCAGGCGGCTCAGCACCTGCATCACCCTGCGGTAGGCGGCTTCGTCAAGCGGATCGAGAACCACCCAACGGTTCGCAAAACCCAAGGCTTTCTCGAGCTCCCCAGCCGCCTCACACCCCTGCGACAGCCAACCGGCGGCGCGGATCATCTTCATGCGGTAAGTTTCTCGCTGCAGGCGCAGCCAATCTTCAAAGGCCAGGCAGCCAGGCAGGTCGAGACCTTCCAAGAATTCGCCAGTATAGAGACTGTCGAGGTGCTCCAGCCGTTCCAGGCAGGCAGGGCAGTCCCAGGGAGCTTGATGGTTATGCTGCAAGCAGGCTTGCAGCAGCTCCTCGAATTCAGCCACATCCAACCAGGCATGCTCGGCTCGGAAGCGGATTTCTTGGGGAGTGATTTCCAGGAGAGACATCCCGGACTGGGATTGAACTTTCTTGTTGAGCGATGAGATTACCTGGCTCAGGCTGTGATGCGCCTGGGATTCAGGCTTTTCAGACCAGAACAGGCCTACCAGGTTCTCCCGGCGGTGGAGGCGGTCATTTTCAACCGCCAGGTATGCCAGCAGCAAACGCGCCTTATCGGACTCAAAAGCCTTTAAAGGCTTCCCGTCATACTCTGCTTTATACCCGCCGAAAAAACACAGGCGCAAATCGCCCAAATGGATGCTCCCTTCCCCTTGATATTATAGAGGCGAAAATCGAGCAATGCAACCACACTTCACAAGCGTGGAAAGGCCAGTTGGTATGATGTAAAAAAAGCCGCTTCATGTTATCATACCTTATCATTTGATCTGTTTCTCTCGATTTATAAAACCATTGCACCTTTCCTTCTCTGCACCTTTGCGTTTAGTTTTTGTCTCTTCACAAAACTTCTTAAAAAAGCTATTTGCATTGACATGGATCTCGCGTAACGATCCATGATCAATCCTGTTTATCCTATGCATCCTATTAGATCAAATAAGTGAGCAGCCCATGAAAATCACTTCCATCCGCATCTACCGTCCCCAAAACCTCAACCCGCACTTTAACCAGAGCAACATGCTCATTACCGTTGAAACCGAAGACGGCCTCACCGGTATCGGCGAAGGCGGCTCGCCCGACACGCTCGCCCAGTGCGCTGCCCTGCTGATCGGTGAAGACGCCAGACGCATTCAGCACCTCTGGCAGCTCATGTACCGCGGCTACTTCTATCCCGCCGGCCGCGAAAAGCTGCATGCCCTGGGCGCCCTAGACCTGGCCCTCTGGGACCTGAAAGGCAAGCAGCTCGGCACACCAGTTTATGAGCTTTTGGGCGGTCTGACGCGCCACTATCTTGAATGCTATTCCACCGCCTTCCCCTGGCAAGGCTCGCATGCCGCCACAGCCCAGGCTTGCATCAAGGCAGGCTTCCGGGCTTACCGCATGTCGGTGGCTGAAACGCATGATGGCGTGTTCGATGCCCGCCGCATGGTTGAACAGACCGCCGAAGACTGCCGCCAGGTGCGTGAAGCCTTGGGCGCAGGCGGGGATTGGTCCATCGACTTCCACACCCGCCTCGACCTGGCAGACGCGGCGCGGCTGTGCCACCTGATCGAGCCTTATAACCCCCTCTTCGTCGAAGACCCGCTGCGGTCCGAAAACCCCGCCGCCCTCGCCACCCTGCGCCAGATGGTGAGGTCGCCCCTGGCTGTCGGCGAGCAGTACGGTGACCGCTGGGATATCAATTCCCTGCTCGAAAACCATACCATCGACTTCACCCGCCAGACGCTGCCCAACGTGGGCGGGATCACCGAATGGATGAAGCTGGCAGCCCTGTGCGAAACCCATTCTGTCGGCATGGTGCCGCACTTCACCGGGCATGTCGCCCTGGCAGCCCTGGTGCACGTGCTCTGCTGCCTGCCCGTCCCGGCGCTGGTGGAGATCCTGGGCGAGGATCCCAAGCTTCCCCCACACCTTACCCAGGGCTGCACCTTCAAAGACGGCAAGCTGTGGCCAAATTCTCGCCCTGGATTGGGCGTCGATTTCGATCCGAGCCAGGCAGAATTGGTCGCCGAGGTGACCGAGCACCACGCGCCTGTGCCCACCCTGCGCCGGCCGGATGGGTCGCTGACGAACTGGTGAGGGAATCCTCAACGCGTCGTAGAAAATCACGTATAGTTTGTAAGTAATACTCAGTTTCTTCAAGGTGCACCATGTGGGCGCTGTTTTCAAACACCACTATTTCTGATCCAGGCATCAGGGAGTGATACCAATTGGTGGCAGCAGGAGTACATTCGTCATATCGTCCGCAGGTGAACAATGTTGGCAGGGTAATTTCAGGTAGACGTGCCGTACGATCAAAATCCTTTAGATTACCGTTACAGGTGAATTCACTTGGTCCCCACATGGTGTTGTAGACCTGCCCGTTGATCCCAGTAACAGGATCGCTAAACGCATTGACAACTCCCTCCAGCACCACAGGATTGCGGCTTATATGCAGCCGCATCCATTCCAAAAAGGCAGCCTTATACTCAGGGGTCTCTGTTGTCCCTGCGGCTTCGTGCTGTTCGATGGCCGCCTGCATCTCGATGGGCAACTCTCGTTTGAGACCATTCGCATCCTGGACATAGCGTGGAGCACTAATCACCGGGCTGGAGAGGATCAAGCTGATTAAATTGTCTGGTTGAGTGAGAGCATATTCAGTTGCAAGCATCGTTCCCCAAGAGTGACCTAAGAGGTGGAACTCTTGTGAGGTTTAGCGCCTTGCATACTTGAGTAAGTTCTTCAATGAACCGATTAAGCACCCACAGCCTTGAATCGGTAGGGCGGTCCGATTTACCACCTCCCAATTGATCATAAAGGATGACGGGGCGCTCAACTGTGAGTGCGGTCAAAGGCTCTAGATAATCTGAACCGGCGCCAGGCCCCCCGTGCAGGGCAAGCAAAGGGATGCCCGGGCCTGCACCCGAGATACGATACCACACTCGACCGCCGCTCACCGGTATGTAGCCTTTTTGCGAAGGAATCTCACTCATCGTATAAATCCTTGCTCTATTGGTGTATCTGGCAGGTTGCCCCATTCAGCCCAAGATCGGTCATACTCGCGCACGTTAGGATATCCAAGGAGCTGGGTCAGAACGAACCAGGCGTGGGTAGACAATCCTCCGCGAACGCAATAAGTAATAATCTCCTTATCCTTGGTAATGCCCAAACTGTCGAATAAGGTTTGCATCTCTACCACAGATTTAAAAGCGCCATCTGGCTGAACTGTTGGAACACGCCAGGTCTTGAATGAACCATCCGGGTTGGTTTCACGTAGAGCCGTGAGATTGATCGCGCCAGGGATATGACCGCCGCGAGATGCTCCCGCTTTATCGAGCCCGCTGTACATCTCAGCAGATCGCGCATCCACCAGGAGTAGATTTTCGTTTCCGATTGAACGAAGGCCATCTTCGCGGCTAGCCCGCAAGCTCCAATCGGGATCCTGAGCCGGATAATGGGTGGGGATAACCAATATACCTTCATCCGTGGTCAGGCGGTCCTCGTCCAGCCATTTTTGCCGGTCGCCATCCAATAACCGCACGTCTTGATGGCCGTAAATTTTCAGCAGCCAGAACGCGTAAGTAGCCAGCAGATTGCTCAAACCGCTGTAAAGAATAATCGTCATGGCAGATGTGATGCCTGATCTTGAGAACAAGGCTTCCAGACCCTCTTTATCGATTACATCCTGCCGGGTAACATCCTGAAGGTCTTTCTCGAAATCCCAAGACACAGCGCCGGGAATATGTTTGCTGTCGTAAGCCGGTTTGCCAAAAACCGGGGAGGCACCCCATACAACCTCAACCAGGCGAACCTGGACATTGTGCAAATGGTCAGCCAGCCATTGAGTGCTGACTAGGCTTTCGGGGTGAGCATAAGTGGACATATCAATTCCTCGCTTCGTGGAGTTTATACAACGCTAAACGTTTAATTCCATGCTTGGTTAGAGTATGCGAGCCAAGGCAATGTGATAGGAATTGACCATCTGATTGAAAGTTTTCGGCACAAAACCTTTCTGGTTTCATCCGATAACTGATAGCAGGCTTCTATTATGCCTTGGATCATAACACTTAGCAATTGGGTTTGACATTAATTTTAAAAATCTATCAAATAAATTCAAAATTGATGGACATATCATAGCAAAACCGCCGTTTGACAAATATTTCCTGCCACGGTTAGTATCATCGACTATCTTAGTGATACTAAGCAGTAATTCGACTACCTCTCACATCTCCTGTTTCGGTCTGGATTTGCTTGTCATCCTGATCCACAATGACCAGGTTATAAGGTCCGCTCATCGTATCAGTCTTGGCGTCATAAACCAATTTCCCGTGCACCGTAAATTTGGTCCATTTTCCAAGTTCAGAGCTACCCAACAACACAACAAAAGTATAAGCTGCCTCATCTGTGCTAACCCTTTTCCAGTTGCCATGCCCCGTAGTTTCTTGTGTATCCGGGACCTCCTCAGCGAAAACAATCCCATCGCTCGTCAAAGTCAATAATCCTGGAAAAGTGATGTTTTGCGTATAAGCTGTGACGAGCAATTCCCATGCGCCGATCCATTTTTCTCCCATTTTAATTTACCTTTCTTAACGATTTTCTCAGCCCAGGAGTCTTTAGGCTTTGTTCGTTGATCATTCGATGTTTTTAAGGCACGGTGATGAAGTAACCTGATTCGCGCAGAAAGGCGAGACGATCTCGCGCTCTTCGTATTGGCCTTTCACATTATGGAGCGAGCGCCGCGCATAGTCCTTCGATATTGCCCAAGTTTCCCTTGTCGGGTGACAGGGTAAATCCAAACGGATTATCCGTCATATCCGCCCGTCCAGCCGGGATGAACAGGCTTTTGCCCGGGAGCCAGATCTTCTCGAATATCCCGCTCACATACCAACCGGTTACATTACCATCACGATCCCAGGTTAATTGAATATTGTATTTATAAGGGATACCCACGAGTGTATTCCCATTCGCGGTGAGAGTATCTTGCAACTCAAAATGCCAGAGAGTCATCGTTAAAACGCCGTTCTTATCAAAGAAATCGATCCCAGTGATGGTAAAAGTCGAGGAAACAGCGACCGGAAACGAACACACATCAGTGAGGACGGCCCCGTCTGTAATCGTGACATCATACTTCACCGGCGAGGTGGCCGCCGCGGCCGAAGTGGAGATCCCGATGGCGCTGAGCGCGAACAGCAGTATAAAAACGATCCGTGTAAATTTTTTCCTTGTATTCATGGTTTTTCTCCTTTTCTAGGGTCGGGCACCGATACGCGTGCCGCTCATCGTACCCGTGTCTGAAAAAACCTCGTTCCCATCCTGATCGACTAGTTTAATGGTAAACGGTCCGCTCCACTGGTCTTCCTGAGCATCGTACTTAATCTCTCCGTTAACCGTGCCGATCATCCACTGAGCAGGCTCAGCACTCCCGATGATGAAAACAAAGGTATAAGCCGCTTGATCAGAGCCCGTGCTGACCCAATTGCCATGACCGCTCGTTTCATAGAGGGCCGGGTTTTCATCGGCTACAACGTTTCCGTCACTGAAGAATGACATCAGACCAGCAAAGGTGACATTAGCATTTACAACCGTGACTTGAGCCCTCCACGAACCAACCCAGTCCTTTGGCTTTGCTTCGGCAGTCCACATGGGTACTGCCAGGTATGCCAAGAGCCCTGCGATGATTAACAGACCTGCCACAAGACTTGCCAAAAAAATTCGATGGTTTTTCAATTTTATAACTCCTTTCTAAAAGTCCATTTAAGGCTCACATTAATGAATTATCTTTTGATAATTTTTCTAAAGTAAACAAATGAAAGATCATTTAAAGCAGTTTGCTCGGTGTTGCCCCTCCTTTCGTTTTTTAGAAAATATCCTCGGAAAACCAGCCGAGATAAAGGATGATTCCATCATTGCACCCCACCGTCCCATAAACGTCCCAAATTCATCGTTTTTGGTAAAATTACTGGTAGAATTAAACAAAGGGAGCGAATCAATAGCCCGGTTTGCGCTTTTTGTGTTGGGTGTGCCGAGACTGGAACAGGATGGTGTCCCGGTCAGCGTACAGCGCCGTAAAGTGTTTGCGCTGTTGATCTATCTGGCTGTTACCGGGAGAAGCCACACCCGTGACACGCTGGCAGCCTTATTTTGGCCGAACGAAAACCAGCGCCTGGCGCGCGCGGCCTTGCGCCGGGCTCTTTCGGATTTGAAGAAGATCATGGGGGATAAAGTGGTCACAACGGACGCAGGCGCGCTGGTCTTGATAGAAAACCTGGATTTCTGGTTGGATGTGCGTGAGTTTCACCGTCAGCTGGATAATGTTCGCACTCACCCCCATCTATCAGGCTCTCCCTGCACCGCATGTCTCAACCATCTGGCCGAAGCCATCCGGCTTTACCGTGCTGATTTCCTGACCGGATTTAGCTTGAAAGACAGCGCCAGCTTCGACGAATGGATGTGCCAGGAAACCGAAAGCTCGCGGCGAGAGCTGACCGGCGCCTTGAAGCAGTTGACGGGCTTACACAAAGAAGGCGCGGTGAAGCCGAACAGGCGATCGCCTACGCCAGGCGCTGGCTGGTCATCGAATCCACCGATGAAGAGGCCCACCGGGTCATGATGCAGTTGTATGCTGCCAGTGGTCAGCGCAGTGCAGCTTTGCGCCAGTATCAAGATGTACTCAAATCTTGGGGTTTGAGTTAGGGGTCGGCCCTTCTGAGGAGACAACCCGGCTCTATGAAAACATTCGCTCCCAGGCAGATTGTTCTTCAACGCAATCCCGCGTTGAAAGCGTCTATCCTAAAACAATCTTCATCCAGCATGTGATCAACCTTCCTGCGCAGGTCACTTCTTTTATCGGACGCCGAGTCGAGTTAGAGGCTGTTTCGAAGATATTGAGCCAGCCGGAAGTGCGCTTGATAACGCTAACCGGCCTCGCAGGGGTAGGCAAGACCCGTTTGAGCCTGCAGATAGCCTCCCATGTACAGGATATTTTCAGGGATGGGGTCGTTTTTATCCCTCTCGCCCCGATCATTGATCCTATCTTGGTCAATTCCGCCATTGCTTCTGGCCTGGGTATTCGGGAGGTCAACGACAGACCCATCCAGGATGCCTTAATGGGTTTCTTGTGCAATAAACAATTGTTGTTAATTCTGGACAACTTTGAGCACGTTCTCTCAGCTGCTTCCCAGGTCAGCGATCTGCTTGCGGCAGCATCACTGTTAAAACCTGGTCACAAGCCGAGCACCGCTGCAAGTGTATGGGGAGCATCTTTTTCCGGTCCCGCCCCTAACTTTTCCGAAAGCTAAGCATGCGATTATCGACAGAGATCCACTTGAATTTGAAAGTGTTCAATTATTTATTGAGCGGACCAAGGCTGTGCAGCCGGATTTTCCTCTGGACAAGGAGAACGCCGCAACCGCTGCGGAAATATGTATACGCTTAGACGGATTACCTCTAGCCATTGAGCTGGCAGCTGCCCGCACTCGTTCGCTGACGCCGCAGATTATGCTGGCTCAGTTTGACGGTCAAAGCGGTAAGTTCCCTTTCCACCTGTTCGTGGGCGGCCCAAAAGATGCTCCTGCCCGTCACCAGACCCTGCGTAACGCCATTGCCTGGAGCTTTGATCTATTGGAGGGCGATGAGCAGATTCTCTTCCACCGGATGGCAGTCTTCGCGGGTGGTTGTACGCTGGAGGCTATCGAAAGTGTGTGCAAGGATCAAAGTGATACAAGCTCTTCCGCGCCTTGGGAAAGAAAAAGGGGATTAAACTCAGTCGATCTGGAAATCGATTCTGGATTCGCTGGTCGATAAATGCTTAGTGGTTCAAAGCGGTGTAGAGAACGAGCCACGCTTTAACATGCTCGAAATGATACGCGCCTTTGCTCTTGAACAACTGGAACTAAGCAACGAAAGGGAACAGGTCCGCAGGCAGCATGCTGAGTACTACCTAGGCCTGGTGGAAGCTGCCAGCTCTGTAATCAGTACAATAAAGGGTCAAAGTTGGCGTAAGCGTCTGGAGCGTGAGCGAGACAATTTTCGAGCGGTCTTGTCTTGGAGCTTGACTGCGAAGAACGCAGCGGATATTTTGCTGCGCGTGGAAGCGGTGCACAAATACCTCGAGAATATGCAATTCCCTTTGAGCGAGCAGCGCCAATGGGTAGAGAAAGCACTGTCATTGTTACATCCCGAAGCATCTTCACGGCTAGAAAAGCCACAAAGGGTTCTAGAGGCCAATTTATGGGGAACAGTTGGTGGAATTGCGTATTTTCAAGGCGACTATTCCGCTGCTCAGAACTATTTCGAGCACCAAATGGCCTTTGCTAGAGAACTAGGCGATAAATTGCATCTGGCGGGCTCATTGATCGGCCTGAGTTGGTCAGTTCACGCTCAAGGCGATTTAACCCGCGCCAAAGCCCTTTCTGAGGAAGCTCTGCGCTTCAGCAAATCAATTGAAACGCCGAATGAGATCGCCCACGCTTTGAACCACCTGGCATATTTGGCATCTTTGCAAGGCGATTATGCTCAATCTATGGAACAGTATGCCGAGAGCTTATATTTTTTCAAAGAAGCCCATAATGCTTTATGGGAGGCTGTGGTGCATTTTAACATGGGCGAATTTGAACAGAGGCGGGAAAACCAGGCTCGCGCTCGGGAACTTTTTCATGACGGCCTTGCTTTGTGCTGGGAAATCTCAGACCCTTGGGGACTCAGTTCAGGTCTGGAGAAATTAGCCCGATCTGCGGCAGCCTACGGCGAGTTCACCCAATCCGCACATTTATTTGCGGCGGCAGAAACGCTGCTTGAAGATATCGGATATGCCCTCGAAGCCTTGGAGCGACCAGAGCATGAAATTTATCTAAATCTCGTGCGAAGCGGCCTGGATGCGCATACACTGGCCGCCGCCTGGGCTGAGGGGCAAACTATGCCCCTGGAGCAGGCTGTCGCCGAAGCATTAAAAATCTAAGCCAGCGCAAAGCATATCTCCAAGGTGACGGAGCACCACGCGCCTGTGCCCACCCTGCGCCGGCCGGACGGGTCGCTGACGAACTGGTGAGGCGCATCCACTAATTTCACAGATCAACGGTAATCGTAACTGGATTGAGGCTGTCATCCTGAGCCGGAAGACCGCCGGCTCAGGATCCTAGATGCGCTGTTGTTGAGATAATTTACAGCGAGGAGCGAATTTTCTTCCCAACTCCGCCCTCTCTCCTTCTCCGCGCTAAAGGATAGAAAGGCTTTTCTCTTCCTTTCATGATATAATCCAGATAGCCATTTAGATAGCCATCTAACGGAGATCATATGACAGACGAACAATATTCAATCGCAGAAGCAAGACACGACCTGGCAGCCCTGGTGCGTAAATTGGAGGAAAACCGCAAGATCCAGATTACCCGGCGCGGCAAGCCCGTGGCGATGCTGTTATCGATCAGAGAATACCAACGCCTGACCGCAGAGCGAAAGGTTTTTTGGAATGCGTATATGGAATACCGCAGAGCAGTAGACCTGGCAGCGCTGCAAATCGATGTGGAGATTTTCAACAATGCTCGCAGCCATGAGACAGGTCGTGAAATAGAGCTATGACCATCCGCTACTTATTGGATACAAACATTATTTCAGAGCCACTGCGGCCTGAGCCGCATCCGCTCGTGTTGGAGAACCTGCGCCTTCACCAGGAAGAGCTGGCCATCTCAGCCATCACCTGGCATGAGCTCTGGTTCGGCTGCCAGCGGTTGCCAGCTTCCACCCGGCGAAGCGCGATCGAAAGATATCTCTTGGAGGTTATCGAGCCATCGATGCCAATCATTCCCTACGATGAAAACGCTGCAGAATGGCATGCACATGAGCGCGCCCACCTGACAGCAGAAGGAAAAACGCCTCCTTTCGCCGATGGTCAAATAGCAGCCATCGCCCACCAGAATAATCTTGTACTCGTCACATTCAATCCATCTGATTACCTGGGTTTTCTAGATATCCAACTGGAAGATTGGCTTAGCTAATTCAAACCGGAGGGGAAAAATGAAACCTCGCCTGTTATTCTCGCCCTCACGCTCCTGGCTTTTGCCTTTCTATTCTCTTGTCTCCGAGCTCAAGGTGCACCGGCGGGGATGGTCTTCTCCCCCGCCGCCTCGCTCCCCGACCTGGATGTGACCTACATCGAGCGGCAGCCCATGTACTCCGCTTACTGCGTGGATTATCGCTGGGGCGAGGTCCCCGGCATGCCCGGCAAGACCCTACCTCTGCCCGGGCACTGAGAACGAGCGCCGCTGGCCCGAGCCCGGTGAGGTGGTCACCTTCACCGCCCACATCACCAACAAGGGCGACCTCGCCAGCCCCACCGCCACCTACAACTGGCAGATCGATGGGGCAGTCGTTGGGATGGGCGCACTGCCCGCCCTGGCTCCCGGCGAGACGACCACTGCCGTCTATCACTGGCCCTGGGCGCACGGGCTGGTAGGAGAGAAGCTGACCGGCACGCACACGGTGGGCTTCAGCGCCGACGCGGCAGGAGCGGTGGCTGAGTCCTTCGAGAGCAACAACATGCTGGTCGACCGCACGGACGCCTATTCCTTCCAGATTGTGATAACGCCTCAGATGGTACTGGCCTATAACGAGCCCATCACCACCACCCTGCCCCGCTCCGCCGAAGATTGGTTCCAAAAGCAGATCCAAGCCATGAACAACGCCCTCAGCAGTGCCATCTACCCTGCCACCCCCTCCGGCGCCGTGACCCAGGTGCGCATCAACCGCTTCGTGGTAGCGAATGCCTATCCCGAGGGCGACCGCAGCCACGACGGCGGCTGGTTCGTGGACGCAGACTACCGCACCTATTCGGCGTATTACGATAAAGCCACCGACATCGACTGGGCCTGGATCCACGAGATGAGCCACCAGATGTCGCTCATCGACCACTACATGGGCAATGTCGAGTTCCCCTTCAACCATGTGCTCAACCGTGAAGGGCTGCGCATGAACATCGGCTTCCACTGGCCAACCACCAATTCGATCATGTTCGGCGGCGACACCTCCCCTTACACCGCCCCCTGGGTCTATGACAGCCACACGGCCGGCGGGGCAAAGTCCAACTTCGGCTACCGCAACGGCTTTTACGGCGCATACCAGTTCGATATCCCCCTGCATAACCGCCTGCGCCTCCTGGATGGCGCCGGTCAGCCGGCCGCAGGTGCGCAGGTCTCGCTTTACCGCAAGCTGAACCTGCCCGGCGTGCCCGCCGATGTGGATAATATCCCCGAGATCAGCGGCACCACGGACGCCAATGGTCTGCTGAGCCTGCCGAACCTGCCAGCCAAGGGCGGTGTGTCCACCCCCACCGGGCACACGCTGCATGATAATCCCTTCGGCATGGTCGATATCGTGGGCGAGCAGAACCGCTACCTGGTCAAAATTTCCAAAGGCGAGCATGAGGAATTCCAGTGGCTGGATATCACCCCTTTCAACCTGGCCTACTGGCAGGGGCAAACCGACGACTATACGCACACCTTCAATACCCACCTGCCTGTTGCGGGGGCACCTCAAGCCCCAAGCCTGGGGGGCAAGGTGCACGGAAATTTCATGACCATTTATTGGGGTGAATACTCCATCCCGGATATCCATTACAACGTGTATTGGATGGGACCGCCGGATTTCCGGTATGTCAAGCTCAGCGACGCTCAGATTTTCCCCTGGTACGCCGCCTCTTTCAGCGAAACCGGTTTCTATGTAGTCACTACCCTCGACTCGCTGGGCAGGGAGAGCGCCTTCAGCAACCCCGTCTGGCTGCCACGCCTGGAGGCTCCTGCCTCTGTCGTCGTGAAGCCAAACGGTAATATCCTGGTACAAGACAGCCTCAACTATTTTAATTTCCCCGAGCTCTCCCCCTCCGGGCGCTGGCTGCATACCCAGCCGGTCACCGAGTTCTCCGCTTACGGCACACGTTATTTCACACTGAACCCCGATGGCTGGCTGGTCATCAGTCAGTCCTACAGCGCTCCAGACGATCCGGAGTCTATCCACCTCTACGATCCTCTAACCGAAGCAGGTTTCCAGATCGGCATTTACGGCGCGGGTGAAGTAAATATTCCCGCTGGGGTAGCCTGGTGGGGGTCGCAAAGCTATTCCGTAACAGGCCCTTATCCCCTCGACGCAGAGGCACTCTTCCTGGCGCACTTCGACGGCAGCTTCAACGGAGAGCAGGGCGAGGTTGGCAGCGCTACGGGGGTAAGTTTCACCTCGGGCAAGTATGGGCAGGCAGCCCTCTTCGACGACAACGATGTGCTCACTTTCCCCACCGCCGGAAACCTGGGCCGCACGCAAGGCTCGGTCGAGTTCTGGCTGCGCCCCGCCTGGAATGGGAACGATAACCAAAACCATACCTTCTTCGAGGTCGGCACGACCTGGGAAAACCGCATCTTGATCACCAAGGATGGTGCCAACAATTTACGACTGATCACCTGGGATGCCACGGGCAAGGAATATGGCGTGTACTGTCCGGTCGGCGGTTGGCAGGCGAATGATTGGCATCACATCGCTGCAGCCTGGAACGAGGCCTGGCTGATGCTGGCGGTGGATGGCGTGCCGTGTAAGATCGAGACCAATGGCGGAGTGCCAGGCAGCCTGGCAGATACGATAGTTGTGGGTAATTCCTCTCTTTTCCAAAATCAATCCGCCCAGGCAGCCATCGATGAGCTGCGGTTCAGCAGCCTGCCGCGTTTCGGCAATACCCACGCTCTGCGCATATTGGCAGCCGATACCGGCCCATCCCAGAACCGCCTCCTGGCCCTGGATGGGCTGGGCAACCTGGTGGCTTCCTTCGGCTCGACCGGCAGCGGTAACGGGCAGTTCAATGACCCGCGCGGCATCACGGTGGACACAGCAGGGAATGTGCTCGTTGTGGACAGCGGCAACAACCGCGTGCAGGTGCTGGGCTTTGACGGCAGCCAGTTCACCTATCTGCGCACGCTGACGGGTAATTTCAACGCCCCAACGGGGGCAGCTGCTTACCACGGCTGGATCGTGGTTGCCGATACGAGCAACAACCTGGTCAAGGTCTTCGACCCATCCGGGGCACTGCAGGGTGTTTACACCACGCCAGACAGCCAGGTGCTGGAGGCTGGGGTTCCTTTCCAAGAGCCGCGCGGTGTGGCAGTGGACAGCCGCGGCGAGATCATCGTCGCTGATACCGGTAATCACCGCGTGGTGCGGATCGCCAACAGCGTCTTGCCGAAGCCTGTTTTCCTGCCGTTTTTGAAAAAATAATTTAGGTCAGCCAGTGGACACCAGGAAGAAGGTTTCGCTCCTACCGCCGTTCTCCGTCAGGCTGAACCAGGTCTCACCTGAAAACTTCATCTACCAGTCGTTAGTGAGGAGGTTCACGATCACTTTGTGGGGCATGATTGGCGTTAGACTTGGGCAGCCAACCTCCAAATCTCACACTTGCCGCCAGATTCCGTGGCATTCTCCCAGCGCAGCCACCATTCCTGAGGAGCGTTCGCCATCATTCCGTTCCAAAATTGTTCATATTCTGCCAGATCCTTGAATTCCAGTTCGAGCTCGCCCACGTCGAAAGGTCCAATTTGGGGCAGGTAGATGTGTGCGGGTACCACGAAAGGTGAATATTTTTTCCCCTCCTGGATGATCGCGATGGCCTCATCCGTGTGCCCGCGCTTAATGATAAAAGTTCTCCGGTCAATGATCATCTTTCACTCCTTGTTGAAAACCAACCTAAACTGCTTGCCTTCACTCTTCCAGGAAAACTTCAAGCCCACAAATTGGGTTATGGGGAAAAACACCCGGTTGATCTGCTGGACTTCTTGAACGGTAATCCCATCCGGCTTCGTATCCTCTTCCGATACCCATTCTAGCACCGCTTCTGCACGAGTTTCATCACCATCCAGAGAGATCAGCTTTGCCCCGCAAGAAACCCAATTGGCTGCCGCACCATGAGCAACCTCCAGCGCTCCTTTTCCTTTCAATTCTTCCCATCCAGGTGCATAATACTTACCCACAAAATCAATCCAATCCTCAACACTCAAACCTTTCGATTTCATGTAGAGAAAGGTCGTATACCAAAGCCCGCCAGCATTGCCAACTGCATGATCGAATATTTCTTTCCGGGTAAATTTTACCTTGGTCATCTTGCCTCCTTTCAGCGAGGACCATCGCTGTTTCATTGATCAGAATAGCACAAGACCATCAAGGAATTATCAAGAGAATTGCCCAAGCAACGAAACCGTATCAGACCGCAATTACTTTGCGGCTTTCGAGAGAAAACCGTGCGTGTGTTTGGTGTATTTCGGGGTTGTGATCATGGGTGTACAATTAATCCATCCAATCTGAGTCCATCTATAAAAAAGGGGTCAGTTAATCAATAGCGAATATTCGCGTAGAAATGTTCCCATCTCAGATTAGCAGTTTCTTTAGGAGTCTCTCATGCCCGAAATTTTCGAAAACCAGAACCTCGGCGAAGCCTTCTTCCACAACGTCAACCTGCATAACGCCCGCTTTGAAGATGTCAACCTCTCCGGCGCCGCCATCCGCAACGCCAACCTGGAGAATTTTTCCATCGAAGATGCCTATATCAAAGGCCTGAAAATCTTCGGCTTCGATATCTACCAGCTCCTTTCGGATGAGCTCGACCGCCGTGACCCGGAGCGCGTGCATTTGCGCATGACCGACCGTTACAACCCCGAAAATGTCCGCCTCGTCATGCAGCGCCTCGATGAATTCCGGCAAGCCTTCCGCCAGGCACTCCTTGCCACCGATCCAGCCCTGCTCGCCACCCGCCCAGCTCCGGGCGAGTGGTCGGTGGTCGAAGTCGTTCGCCATCTCCTTTACGCCGAAGATCTCTTCCTCAACCGGCGCATCCTGGGCAACGCGGTACCCTGGAACCCGCTGGGGCTGCTGCCTGACTTTCTAACGGATGACCCTGCTTATGCCGGTGTGGGCAGCGAGCCAATTGAGGACATTGTAAAGATCCTGGCAGCCTGGGAGGCCATTCACGCCCACATGATTGATTTCGTTGCCTCCGTGACCGAGGCTGTGCTGCGCAGCCCCCTGCGCGACCTGGCCTACGGCAATGGGACTGTGGGCGATGTGCTGCAGGGCATGGCGCATCACGACCTGGACCACGTCCGCCAGGCAGAAGAAACGCTCAAATTATTACGATCAAAGAAATAAGAAAAAGCTTGTAAAGCCGCCAAAACCAAATTGGATTCATATAAGCACATCAACCCGCTTAGGCGCAATCCGGTAATGCGTAAAAAGGGTCGGCGATGAGCACATCTGGTTCGTGTATTTCGTGGATGCCTCTCTGGGTGTAAAATAAATGCGTTAAACAACGATCGGTATTCAACAGGCAGCCGGTGGTAAGAAATCCGCCTTTTCACTTTTTCTGCTTTTTCTGTGTACATCTTTTTTTCTAATCCGCAAACATCTTTTCCCACAGGAGTCCATCTATGAAAATCTACATCTCAGCCGACATTGAAGGCATCACCGGCGTCACCCATTGGGACGAAACCGACCTGAATAATGCTGCCTGCCAGCCCTGTCGCCAGCAGATGACCGCCGAGGTGGCAGCCGCCTGCCAGGGAGCGCTGCAAGCCGGCGCCAAGGAGATTTGGGTTAAAGACGCCCACGACACCGGGCGCAACCTCATCGCCGCTGACCTGCCTCAGCAGGCCAAGCTGCTGCGCGGCTGGAGTGGTCACCCCTTCAGCATGCTGGAGTCGCTCGATGAATCCTTCCAGGCCCTGGCGCTGATCGGCTACCATTCGCGGGCTGGTTCTGGGGCCAGTCCATTGGCCCACACCATGTCCGGCTCCATGACTTACATCAAGATCAACGACCGCTTCGCCTCCGAGTTCTTGATTGCGGCTTACACTGCTGCCCTGGTCAAGGTGCCGCTGGTGCTGGTCTCGGGCGACGAAGGGTTGTGCCTGGAAGTCTTTGAATTCCATCCTGAGATTCGCACGGCAGTAGTGAAATCGGGCATCGGCGACAGCACGGTCAGCATCCACCCGGCGGCAGCGGTCGAGCGCATCAAGCAGGGCATGCACCGGGCACTGCAAGCGGACCTGTCGCGCTGCCTCATCCCCCTCCCCAAGCATTTCCGCTTTGAGGTGCGCTTCCGCCGCCATCCCGATGCCTACAGAGCCAGCTTCTACCCCGAGGCGCAGAAGGTGGATGACCACACCATCGCCTACGAAAACGACAGCTTCTTCGAAATTTTGCGCTTTATGATGTTCGCTACATAGACATTTAGAATAGAAATTTTTCGTGTGTCGCGTGTATTTCGTTGTTTTCAGGTCCGAAAACGAGGTGCCCTATGCAAGCTTTTGACTACATTGCCGCCAGCAGCCTTGACCAGGCGATCGGTCTCCTCCACCAGCACGGTGAAAATGCCCGCCCGCTCAGCGGCGGCACCGACCTGGTTATGCAGCTGCGCAGCGGGCAGCGCCGGGTGAAGCTGCTGGTAGACCTCAAAAAAGTCCCCGAAGTCAACCAGCTCATCTATGATCCACTCCAGGGGCTGTCCATCGGCGCAGCCGTATCCTGCGTGCGGCTGTGCAGCGACCCGGCTCTCAACGAGTACTATCCTGGTTTGTTGGAGGCTGTCTCGCTCATCGGCGGGACGCAGATCCAGTCGCGCGCCACGCTGGGCGGCAACCTGTGCAACGCCTCGCCTGCCGCTGACAGCCTCCCCGCCCTGATCGTGCATGCGGCGACCTGCCTCATCGCTGGGCCGGCGGGCGACCGGCGCGTGAAGATCGAAGATTTCTGCACTGCCCCCGGGAAGACCGTTCTGCAGCGGGGAGAGCTGCTGGTCTCGCTGCTCCTGCCGCCTCCCCAGCCGCACAGCGCGGCGGCTTACCTGCGCTTTACCCCGCGCAGTGAGATGGATATCGCTGTGGTCGGCGCCGCGGCTTCCCTGACCCTGAGGGAAGATGGCGGCCGTGATCACGGTGGTCATGATTATGGCTTAAAGATCGAGTCAGCCCGCATCGCCCTGGGGGCCGTCGCCCCTACCCCCTTGTTTGTGCCCGAAGCGGGAGAGTACCTCGTGGGCAAGCCCGCCTCCCCAGAATTTTTCGAAGAAGCTGCCCGCTTTGCCCAGGCTTCCGCCCGCCCGATCAGCGACCTGCGCGGCACAAGCTCCTTCCGCAAGCATCTCTGCGCCGTGCTCGTGCGCCGCGCCCTCGCCCGTGCTTTCGAACGAGCGAATATCATTCCGAGCGAAGCCAGGAATCCCAATTGATATTCCCCTTCCCTGGTTATTCCCAAATAACCCGTGTTATCCGTGTTCATCCGTGAGCCTCATTCGACCATATCGGAGTCCCCATGACCATGAAAACCCTCGTCCACGCCACCCTCAACGGAAACCCAACCGCCTTCTCTTGTGAGCCCAGGCAGAGCCTGCTGGAAGTTTTACGCGAGGGGCTGGGCCTCACCGGCACGAAAATCGCCTGCAACAGCGGCAACTGCGGGGCTTGCACGGTGCTCCTGGATGGCTTACCGGTCAATGCCTGCCTGGTCCTGGCAGTCGAGATCGAAGGCAAGTCTGTAACCACCATCGAGGGCATCTCGTCCGACAGCAGGCGGCGCATCTTGCAAGAGAAATTCGTGGAACACACCGCTCTGCAGTGCGGTATCTGCACGCCCGGCTTCATCGTATCTGCCAGCGCGCTGCTCGACCGCCATCCCGACCCAACCGAAGAACAGATCAGGCGCTGGCTGGCAGGCAACCTGTGCCGCTGCACAGGATACGTGAATATCGTGCGTGCCGTACAGGACGCAGCTGTAAGCATATCAAAGGTTCAAAGATCTTAACACGGTGAAGCTTTTCTAAGGAGCAGCCATGCAAACAAATCCAACCCAGCCCTCCTTCCAGGTCCTCGGCAGCAGCCCAGTCCGCCCTGGCGATGCCGATAAAGCCAGCGGCCAGGCACTCTTCGGCGTGGATGTGCGCCTGCCCGGCATGCTCTACGGGGCGGTGCTGCGCAGCCCGCACGCCCATGCCCGCCTCATCTCCATCGATTCCACCCAGGCACAAGCCCTGGAGGGCGTCAAAGCCGTCATCACGGCCGCGGACCTGCCGGAGCCTGTCTCCTCCCAGGGAGAGAACCGCTCGCTTAATTTGAACACCCTGGCGCGCCACAAAGCCCTGTATTACGGACACGCCGTTGCCGCCGTGGCAGCCACCAGCGAGCAGATTGCCCTGGAGGCCCTGGAGCTGATCCGGGTGGAGTACGAAATTCTCCCGCCCGTCCTGGAGGTCGAGCAAGCCCTGCTGGCAGGCGCACCCCTCCTGCATGCCAGCCTGCAAGAAGATGAGAAAGCGCCGCCCACCAACCTGGCCAGCCAGATGAAGCTCCAGCGCGGCGATGTTCAGGCAGGCTTTGCCCAAGCGGCGATCATCGTCGAGAGGCAGTTCCACACCGCCACCGTCCACCAGGGCTACCTCGAGCCGCAGAACGCCACTGCCCTCTTTTCTGCCGGCGGTCAATTGACCATCTGGACCAGCACGCAGGGCTCCTTCTCAGCCCGTGACCAGGTGGCAGAGCTGCTGCAGATCTCACCGGTGAACGTGCGCGTGATCCCCATGGAGGTCGGCGGCGGTTTCGGCGGCAAGAACCGCGTTTACCTGGAACCCCTGGCAGCCCTGCTCTCGCGCAAGAGCGGTCATCAGCCCGTCAAGCTGGTCATGAGCCACAGCGAGGTGCTCGCCGCCACCGGCCCCACCTCCGCCGCCTCGCTGTGGGTCAAGGTAGGCGCTGACCGGGCGGGGCACATCACGGCTGCCCAGGCGCGCCTGGTCTACGCAGCCGGAGCCTTCCCCGGCTCGCCTGTGGGCACCGCTGCGCATGTACTCTTTGCCCCTTACCGCATCGATAACCTCCTGGTGGAAGGTTATGATGTGGTGGTGAACAAACCCTGGGCGGCTTCCTACCGTGCCCCAGGATGCGCCAACGCAGTCTTCACCTGCGAGAGCGTCATCGATGAGCTCAGCGAAAAGCTAGGCATCGACCCAATCGAATTCCGCCTGCGCAATGCTGTCCGGGAGGGCGACCTGCGGCCAGAAGGATTCCCGTATGACCGGATCGGCCTCATCGAGACATTAGAAGCCGCCCGGAACCATCCCCACTACACTGCCCCTCTCGCCGGTCCCCATCAAGGGCGCGGCGTGGCCTGCGGATTCTGGGGCAACGGCGGCGGGCGGTCGAGTGCCTCCGCCTGCCTGAACGCGGATGGGACCGTCAACCTGGTGACGGGCTCGGTCGATCTCACCGGCACGCGCCTCACCCTGGCCATGCAGCTGGCCGAGGTGCTCGGCATACCGGTTTCGGAGATCAAGGGCAGCATGGGGGATACGGACTCGGTTGGGTTTGCCGATGGGAGCTGGGGCAGCCGCACCACCTTCAGCACCGGCCAGGCGGTCATCAAGTGTGGTCAAAACCTGGTCGCTCAGCTTTGCGAAAGGGCCGCAGATCTGTGGGGGCTGCCTCCCGAGCAAGTTGCGTTTACCAACGGGGTATTTTCAGCGGGTGAGCGCAAGTTGACCTTCAAGGAATTGGCTGGCGCCCTCGGCTGGGATGTGCCGGTGGTAGCTAGCGCGGCCGTCAACCCCGATATGGTCGGTCCCTCCTTTGCCACCCACATTGTCGATGTGGAGGTGGACCCTGAGACCGGGCAGGTCAGGCTGCTGCGCTACACCGCCGTGCAGGATACTGGCAAAGCTGTCCACCCGGCTTATGTGCGGGGACAGATCCAGGGGGCAGTCACACAGGGCATTGGCTGGGCGCTCAACGAAGAATATATCTACGATGAAGCCGGGCACCTGCTCAATGGCAGCTACCTGGATTACCGCGTGCCCACCTGCCCCGATGTCCCCAATATCGAGGCGGTCATCGTCGAAGTGCCCTCCCCCAGCCATCCCTTTGGCGTGCGCGGGGTCGGCGAGATGTCCATCGTCCCTCCGCCTGGGGCGATTGCCAACGCCATCCATGCCGCCCTGGGCATCCGGATGCCGGTCCTGCCCATGTCGCCCGGGCGCATCCTGGAAGCCTTATGGGAAAAGGAAGGGGAGCAGGGATGAGCAAGCCTTTCAAGGTAATCCTTATGGTCTAGGAGAAGCGTGCATAGGGATTGACCGAGGGTTTGTATTCCCTATTATTCGATTGCACCGTGTTTTTCTAATAATTTAGCAGCGGCGATCTTCTTATTTCGACGAGCGAGATGAAGCGGTGTTTCACCCTGGTCATCCCTGATCGTAAAATCTGCACGTGGTTAACGGGATCCTCATTACTTCCAGAAAACCCGCTGAAGCTGCATAATGTAACGCAGTTCTCCCTTTCGGACCAACCTCATTCACCGGTGCGTGATGCTCCAGGAGCAATGAAATTTTCTCTGGATGCACTCCTTTATCTCCCCGGCATAGATAAATGAGCGGAGAAAATCCGTTTTTGCCATTTGATGGCGGATGCACCATGATCCAGGAGGAGCGCAAGATGTCGGGATCATAGGTATTGAAAAAGTAATACCCCGCACCCGGAACCTGTGCGTGATGCTTCACCAGAAGATCGACGACAATCTTTCGACAAGCTTTGGCTGCCAGGCTCAGCAGTTGGGTGCTGTCGGGGGCACCACCGCCTCATGATCAAGTAGAAATTCGAGCATCTCCATATTCCCCCCCACGACGGCAAAGCTAAGGAGTGGAACATAATAAGTATGATCTTGCGGGTCTTCGGCCTGAATGAGCGAACGGTCGGTGGCTAACTCCTGTGATACTTGTTCGATATCTCCTAAGAAAGCTGCTCGAAAGATATCGTTTTGGGTGCCTAGCGAACGAAGGTATTCGGCAACCTCCGTTTGCTTGTAGAAAATAGCGGCACAATATGGAGTAAGCTGGACAAAACTTTCATGGTTATAACAACCCGTTGCATTAATATCCGCACCCTGTTCTACCAGCCATTGAACGAGCGGGAATTTTCCCGCGTGCTGCTTCCCATATAAAGGTTCGGAAAACGTCCAGGTTTATGCAGGAAATCAGGATGGGTCGAAAGCAAAGGACGTGAGTTCATCAATATCCCCCTGGATGGCTAGCTCCAAATACTTCGTCACCAAGTGCTTTACCAAAAACCCGGCGACATTACGCCAACCCAGACTGTGTCGGTCAGCGAAGGCAGCAAATCGACCAGTCCGAACTACCGCATCCAGTGGCACAAATACGTCGCATCGCCACCGTCGACCAAGAGCACGTCGGTCTTCCGAAATCCACGGGACCCAGCGTTCTGCGCCGATGGTGGGCAATGCGGTAAGTTCGATGACACCGAGCGACGCCCAGCCCAGGCCGGACAGGTACCGGAACTCGGGTTCGGCGGCTATGAAGCCTCGCACCGAAGCTGGACCGCACATCGGGTGACCCCATTGTGCGGTCGGGATGCAGAGGGCGTGGCACTCCGCGATTGGCTTACCCAGCAGGTCGACCAGCGCATCGTGGATGCTAGCGTTTGTGACACCTCCGGAAGTGAGAAGAAGTTTCATGATGGCACTTCTTTATTTCTCTCAGAAATTCTTTCTTTGCTATGTCTGCCGCCTAACGGTTTGCGTTACCTGCGCTGGGGCGGGGACGGCGAAGCCGTCCAACCAGAAAAATGACAAGGCGTAGAAAAATGCTTGGGATGTGCGCAGAATCCCCAGCGTCAGGTGCACGCTGTGTTGGGCGGCTTGTTCGGAAACTCCCTGCGCCTCCACCTTTATTTTATGAAGTTTTTTTGATTTTCTTCATCGTCATGGCTTTCCAGATCAGGTTGAACATGTTGACCACGGAAGGATTGTAGTGGTAGCGCGCATCTTGGCGGAACCAGAAATAGTTGATTATATTGGCAAGAAACGGGTCCGCGATTGGGGCAAAATCCGAATATATTACAGATTTTTGCACACGATCAAACATGAATGGGTTGTTGACAAACCCAATACCAGACTGTACATCATAAATATCACTTCCCGGATACGCTCCCCAGGGTGTGGCAATCATATAATGCGCCAGGGCGCCCCAGTTATTGATCACAATCGAACCGTAGCGTAGATCTTCAATAGCCTGATTCACTGCCTTGGCGACCGCCGGGTCTTTCATGGATTTTGGGTGTACTACGATAGTGGCAACGAGTGTGCCCCACACCTTTTCGTTTGCGAATTTTACTGCCTTACCAACAAATTCAACCGCATCCTTAGCTTCCAAAGATGTTTCTGAATAGAGGCTCATAAAAGGTTCCTGCTTAAAACAGATGTCCTCCGCGTTTGTTGCATCTACATCTGGAATAAACGTCCAGGGCAAATGACCTCCCCGCGGATTCCCCAACTGGAGAGCATCAGGATGCGCATCGATGAATTTCTGGTGAAGTTCAAACGAGCCCGGGTAATAGGCTTTTGTGGTTTTGATCCCATCCAGAAAGTCGGCTATACCCTTGTTTATTTTT
This sequence comes from uncultured Chloroflexia bacterium, assembly GCA_963751425.1. GTDB lineage: Bacteria > Chloroflexota > Anaerolineae > Anaerolineales > UBA4823 > CAVVUF01. The sequence goes on from CAVVUF010000001.1 coordinate 440,038, forward strand.
TCCCGGTTTTCCCAATTTTTCATTTGAATAATCAGTCTCGGAGTTAGGCAGTTATGACCAGAATTTGCCACCAACCAGGAGCCCAACCGCGCCGAAATATTTTTTTCCTTCCTTCTCGCTCCATGGTCCCGGCACAACAATCACCGGAGAGATATTGCTCAATTCAGCCGAAAAAGGCTTCGGAAGTTTCGGCTGTCGAGCCTGTTTGCGCTGTTGCCCTTCTGCGCCTGGACCAAACACAATTGCTTCAAAAGTGCGAGTTGCGCCGGTCATATGTAAACTGTCCACAGAGGGATGATTGCACAGGTATGTTCCTTCCTGTGTTCCCCCGTACAGAATTTGTAGGAAACCGGCTTCAATCAAAGAACGAAACCCTTCTTCGTAAAACGGTCCTAGGTATTCATTCACAGGGTTCATCTTCAGGGCAACCACCTGCCCTTCTATAAACATCTTGTGCATGAAATCTCCGGACACTAACGCACCGATGTTCCCTGCGCCAAGCACAACACAAACCTGTCCTTTTCGATCTTTGCTCTGATAATAAGATGCCTGCGGAATGCTGCCATCTTGTAAAGAAACGGATGGATCCATCCAGACTTCGGCGCGCATTCCCGGTAATGCAAAAGCTTCCTTCCAGTCATAGGGAACGACTTGGGCGACAACCTGCCCGTTTGCACGCGTCGATACCTTTCCTGGAATTTTCGGTTTCCCATATTGAAGAATATCCTGGAAAGCTTTCCGTAAAAAGCGAATGTACCGATAAATCACGGTAATGCTATACCAATCTACCGCCGCCCCGTAGGATTCTTGTTGATTCTCCTTGGCTGCCATGCTTGCGGCAAGCCAACGTTCTTCAACTCCTGGTATATCCTGTTTTATCTGGTGTAGTAATGCAATTCGCCCAGGGATATCCATTGTTGCCCAAACGTCTTTGTGAGCGGTTAGAACAGCAAGTGCCTGATCCATTTCCGCTTGAGAACTTGGTTGAATGGTTTTACCAACCGATGCGCTAATTTCTTTGGATGAATTGTTTGGGGTCATGTGAATTCACCTAATCTACATCGGATACTACACGGATAAATGACGGTTCGTATAAGAACACATCACCAAAGAACTTGTTGTCAGTATTTTACTACTTGCCCTGCCGCCCAACAATATATATACGGAAAATTTCTATATAAATAGCCGATTAGATTTTATATACAGAATTATCCTATACTTTTTTGATGAGGTACAAGTGTTCTAAGGTTTTTACTGTCCATAGATAAATAAAATCATTAATTGATACTATTATCAGTCCACCAGTGCCGAATACGCCAGCACCCGGAAATCGATATCGGGTACCTCAAAAGACATCATCGCCTGGCACATAAACACGCCCACCAATTCTTCTTTCGGATCGACCCAATAATAAGTCTTGGCTGCGCCGCCCCAGCCGAACTCACCTACCGATCCGGGGATTTGCGCTTCAGCGACATTCAGCAGCACGCGTGACCCCAACCCAAAGCCATATCCATGGGCGGGCATCCCACCGATCTCATAGGGCAGCAGGCTGGCAGGCAGGTGGTTACTGTGCATCAGCTCCAGCGTCTTGCGGCTCAAGAGGCGCACGCCATCCAGCTCACCCCCCTGCAGCAGCATCTGGGCAAAGCGCAGGTAGTCCCAGGCAGTGGAGAACAGGCCGTATCCGCCGCGGGCATAGCTCTCTTGGTCAGACGGATGAGTCTTGGAGACATCCAGGCGTTCATTGACGCCGTTCTGCCAGGCCATCCACAGGCTGATCACGTGCGTGGTAGCCAGCCCGATATCCGGCAGCCCATACACCGCCGCCAGGCGCCTCTGTTTTTCGGGAGGGACATAGAAACCAGTATCAAGCATGCCCAAAGGTCCAAAGAACCGCTCCTGCAGGAACTGCCCCAGGGGCTGTTCTGCCAGGATTTCGATCAGGGCGGCTGCCACATCGATCCCCAGGCTGTATTGAAAGCGCGTGCCGGGCTGGTAGGCCAGCGGCAGGTGGGCCAGCTCCTCAACAAACCGCTGCAGGCTCAAGCCAGCCTCGTGCATGATGACATTCTGGCGGTACAGCTCGCTGACCGGTGAGTCCGCCAGGAAGTGATAGGTCAGGCCGGAGGTGTGCGTAAGCAAATCTCGCACCGTCACCGGCCGGCGCAGCTCAACCAGCTTGGTCCCGCCCGCCCCATCGCTCTCCAACACCTTCACCGACCCAAACCCGGGGATGAAGCGGGCGATCGGGTCCGTGAGCCGGAAGAGACCACGCTCGTAGAGCGTCATCAAGGCCGTGCAAATCACCGGCTTGGTCATCGAATAGATGCGGAAGATGGTATCCGCTTTCATCGGCTGGTGTACCTCGCGGTCTTGCCAGCCAACCTGCTCGAAATGCACCACTTTGCCCTGGCGCGCCAGCAGCGTGACAATGCCAGCGATCTTATTCTGATCCACATACACCTGCATGGCAGGTTTGATCAAATCCAGGCGCTTGGCATCAAAGCCAACTTCCTTGGGCGTAGTTAAATTTTGATCCATGATCACCTCTAGGTAAACGTCTCATCAGGGGAGAACTTATTGCCAATCTTGGTCTAAGGCTACGGATTAATCCTAGCACAAATATAAAAAGGGATACGTAGTTTGAAACACTAAAATGCTTATATCCTAAGTAAATTCCATGAACTTTATGTGAATCCATAATCGTAGTGAAAATCGACGTGTAGTTATTTTTCGGTTAAAATAAAAACATTGTGAATTCTCGTTCAGCACTTCTACCATTAAGCTTTTTCACACTCCTTATTTTGTTGTTTGTTCATTTGCGTTTAGTTAATTATGCTTATGATGATGCTTATATCCATTTCCAAATCATTGAGAATTTTGTTGATCACTCTCAGCCATATTACAATCTCAATGAGCCGGTAAATGGCAGCTCATCTGTAGGATGGACTATCCTCTTATCAATCTTGTATAAAGTTGTAGAATTCTTCAGCCCGAAGCCTAATCTTCTCATTCTCACAGGGATCCTGAATGCCATTTCTCTTTCGTTATCAGGTTGGCTGTTTACGAAATTATTGATGAAGCTGTCGCCACCTGGTGTCAATAACCTTTTCTTTTATGCATTTTTCTTCTGGTACATCTCCATCAATTTAAGCTCAAGCATCGGAAGAATGGAAACAACCATGGCGTTATTATTCGTTGCCATGGGTCTATTATCCTTATTAAAGGGCAGAAAAATAGCTTGGGCTTTCCTCTCGATAGCTATGTTTTTTCGCCTGGAACTTATTGTTGTATATAGTACAGCTCTGCTTTGGGCTATTTTTGTTAAACGAAAAAATATATTTGAAATTATATTTATATCTGCCGCTGTCACTTTCCCTTTCCTTCTATTTGAATTTTACTTCTTCCAAAGTATCATACCTCAATCCATGATCGCCAAATCTCAAGTCTTTGTCGTTCCTTGGACAAATAACATCCATCTGTCGGTTTTATCAATTATTATTACGGTTTTTTCTTTCAAGAAAATGAAACTGTTATTCGATAAAACTGTAGATATTAATAACCATCTGATATCAATCATTCTGATTTGGGGTGTAGGGGTTCTTTGGAGCTATGTAATTTTTAATAGGCTTATCTTTCTCTGGTATCTACCCCTATTTGGTGTTCCAATCCTTATCATATTATTCATCACCCTGATCGAAATATATTTACAAAATAAATCCAAATTAATTCTAATCACCTTTATCCTCATTACGGTTATTCTAAGCTTTCACCTTGGACGCCAAATATTGGCATCCATAAAAAATCCAGCCCTCTACTCGGATTTCCCTTATGCTGCCAGGAGTAGGAAATTAATTGCTCTTGGAAAGAGCATTTATGATCAGTGTCCCGATGCCGATATCTTGGCACCAGATATTGGTGGACTAGGTTATGGTTTCAAAGGACATATCATTGATTCGGCGGGATTGGTTTCACCTAAAGTTTTATCTTATTATCCGATTGAGAAATCGACAGGGCATACCCCAGGTGGCCTCTATGTAATTCCTTATCGCTTGATTGCAGATCTAAAACCGGATATCATCGTAAGTTACGATTGTTATTTACATGATTATTTTTCTAATGTGAAGGGGGATGCTTATGCGACATTCGAAACGGAAGTGTACATCCAAGAAGATATCCAATATTCAGGATTATACAATTTCGAAGGATGCAAGAAATTGTTTATCCTGATTAATCGAGATATTTCTTGCCAGATCAATTTAGGTTCTTTAGAATAACGAAAAAACTAACCCACAACAATAAGTAAAATCTAAATAAATTACTTGAAAAAGATTGCTCTCAAAATTACGCATGGTAAAAAAGTAATTTTACTAAAACCATTTTAAAGGAACACTCTTTGATTTACTAAAAAGCAATGTCTTTCATTAGCAATGAAATATTGCTAAACAAACCACACAGACTGACCGTGTAATAAGGAGGCGTCAAACCATGAACCATCCAGAAAGCTCCTTGCCTCCCCAAATCCAGGCCATCCTCAACCACTTTATCTCTATCTGCCAGGCCGATGAGCGCATCATCGCCGCCTTTCTTACCGGTTCCTATGCCCGCGGCACCGCCGATGCTTATTCTGACCTCGATTTTTGCCTGATGACCAGGTCGGATGCTTACCAGGGATAGAGAACGCGATCCGCATAACGGACCTCGCCCCCTTGCAAGCGACATTCTGCCCGCTGGAGCCAGCCGCCTTGCTCCAGTCCGCTCGCCAGATCCTGCGCTATTTTCAGGAATTCGCCATCCCGCTATCCCGTGACCACGGGCTGGAATATCCCCAAAAACTGGAGCGCCTGATGCTTGAGCGGTTGAATCAGATCAACCCCTCGATCACCCGCTCCAGCTCCTCCACATAGTGCTGGTTGCCCAGGTTATCGTAGATTGCCTGAGCCTGGCGGTAATAATCCTGCGCCTTTTCCTGCTCCCCGCTCTTTACAGCGATCTCGCCCAGCATCGAAAGGGACTTCAGCCAGGCTGTGCTGGTGACCGATCTCCCGCCGCAGCACGCAGGCCTCTTGTGCCAGGCGGCTTGCTTGCCCCAGATCTCCGCTTCGCAGGTGGCGCCAGGCTTCATTACTCAGGAAAAGCGCCAGCCCGAAGCGGTCGCCGAGACAGGCGGTAGATCGCCAGGCATTCCTGCGAAGCTGCTTCCGCAAGGTCGGGCTCTCCCAACGCGTCATAACTCTTTCCCAACCACCCCAGGCTGAAAGCCCTGCCCCATTCGTCACCCTGTTCGCTAAAGAGCTCCAGGCTGGACAGCAAGTACTCCCTGGCCTGTGCATAAGCCTCCTGCTGGAAACGCGTCATTCCCAGGTGATGGAGGCAGTAAGCCAGTCCCAGGCGCTCCGAGGTGTTTTCCCACAGCTTCCGGCTCTCCTCCAGGCGCTGGCGGGCGCTGGCGAAATCTCCTTGCATCCACGAAATCATACCCGTGAAGCTCAACAGCGCGGCCCGTTCGGCTGCCTCCAGCCCCTCCAACCTCAAAGCCTGGGTGAGCCAGTGGTGGGCATCCCAGGTATGGCTGCGGATGCGCCAGAACCAGCCCAAAGCCAATACCAGGCGGGCAGGCAGGTGGGGGTTGGATTGATGATAGAAGCTCCAATCGCAAGCAGCGACCAGGTTCTCGCGTTCCGCCTCCAACCGGCTGAGCCATTCTTCCTGACCAGCCTGGCGCAGCTTTCCGTCCGCCCTCTCTGCCAGCTCCAGGTAGGTCTCGAAATGCCGTTGGTCTGCCTCCGCCAGCTCTCCCGCTGCCTGCAATCTTTCCCGCGCATACTGGCGCATCAGCTCGTGCAGGTCATAGCGCCCCAGGCTGTCAACCTGGATCAAGGATTTATCCGCCAGCCGCAGCAAGAGACCGGGGTCAGCTCCCGTTACCGCTAAGACTTCTTCCAGCCTCCCGCCGCCGCGGAAGACGCTCAACCAGCTGAACAGGCGCTTTTCCTCCAGGCTCAAGCTGCGCCAGGAATATTCGAAAAGCGCTCGCACGCTGCGCTGCCGGTCTGGCGCATCCAGGCGCTGGTTGGATAAAAAGTCCAGGTTCTCGCGAATTTTGTCTGCAATCTGCCGGCAGCTCATGAGCGGAGTCCAAGCCGCCGCCATCTCGAGCGCCAGGGGTGCCCCTCCCGTCAGGCTGCAAATCTCGTTGACTTCTGCCAGGCTGCCCGCCAGGCGGAAGCCCGGCTGGAGGCGCTGCGCCGCTTGGGCAAAGAAGGCCGCCGCTTCGCTGGTTAATCCCAGCCCGCGCAAAGGCAGCAGCCACTCCTCTTCCAAGCGCAGCCGCTCACGGCTGGTGACCAGCAGCTTGAGAGCAGGGGCCGATTTCAGCAGCCGTGAGATCAACCTCACCGCGTTTTCTGCCTCTTTCTCCCAGGCCTGTCCATCTTTTGGCAGAAGCTGCTCGAAATTGTCCAGCACGATGAGCATCGTTTTATGCTGCAGGAACTGCTGCACCTGCTGAAAAAGATCGCCGGCTGCCAGGGGGCTAAAACCGAGGGTCTGCGTAAGCTGCAGCAAGAAGGCTTCGCCATCCGCGGCCCCCGCCAGGGCGGCGAAGTACACGCCACCCGCAAAGCGCCCCTCCTGCAGGCGGGCTGCCTCCTGCGCCAGGCGTGTTTTACCGATGCCCCCCGGACCTACTAAAGTCAGCAGGCGGCAGTCCGGGTTGGCAAGCTGCGCTTGCAGGTAAGCCAGCTCATCCAGACGCCCAACCAAAACGTTTGCAGGATGGGGAAGGGCTGGTTCCCCCTTGGATATGCCCACCTTGATCGGTATTCTGCGCTCCATTGGAGCCGGCTCTGGCCGGATCAGCCCAGCCTTTACCTGGGTGTACAGCTCCACCGTTGCCGTATCAGGTTCCGTCCCGGCTTTCTCACGCAGCAGCTTGCGGTAGCGCTCGAAGCCCGCCAAGGCAACACCGCGCTGACCGGTCAAAGTGAGCAGGCGCATTAACTGGCGCTGGGCAGGCTCATGGAGGGGGTCCAGCTCCAACAGGCGCCGGGCATATTGGATCGCTTTTTCATAAGCGCTTGCTTCTGTATACTGGTGGACCAGGCGCTGGCAGGCCGACAGCACCTCCCCGCGCAGGCATTCGGCTTCTTCCACCTGCCAATCCTCGAAAGGCCGGCTCCCGCCCAGGTAAAACCCGGCCAGGAAATCACCTTTGTAGAGATCAACCGCTTGCTCGAGCTGGTCGGCGAACAATTGCTCTTCCAGTGCGGTCACGTCCAGGCAGACACTCTCCGCCTTCAGCCAGGCAAAATCGTGCTGCCCTTCCAGCAGGCTCCCCAGCAAGCTGCGCAGGCGGTGCAGCGTGACGCGCAGGTTGCCGAGGGCTTTCTCAGGCGCTCGCTCCGGCCAGATCAGCTCCGCCAGCAGCGTGCGTGGAACCGGCTCTCCGCGCCTGGCCAGGTAGACCAACAGTGCCTGCGCCGGGCGGGAGGTGAGCGCCTCGAGAGGTTTTCCACCCAGGCCAAAGCGCAACCCGCCCAGGGTGGTGATCTCCAGGCATGAGGATCGGTCGCTTTCTGAAGGAACACTCATCTTTTACACCTGCTTCAGGCTTCCCAGTAACGCTCCAGTAACGCGGCACGCGATACGATAGGAACAATTGTAGCAAATATTGTGCCTTGGCAGCTTAACAGTTTTATGAAGTGGACGCGGATTGACACAGAAACCGCGGATTGAACAAAGGTTTGAAAAAAAATTCCGCGTTCATCGGTGCTCGTAAGCGTCCAATTTACAAATATTGCCAGGCAGATAGAAAATTTTATACAAAATATAATCGGAGATTATCATATGAAAACAAAACTGCTCGTCCTAACCTTTGTCCTGCTTCTCACCGCGGGCTGTGCCAGTGCGCCAGTCTCAGCGCCGGTCTCCACCAGCGCCTCAACCGCCCAGGTCGAAGCCCCAGTAGTGGTCGATCTCTCCACCCCCACCCAGGCTGTAATCGAGGTGGTTCCCAACACCCCCGAGCCGACTCCCACGGAAGCTCCGGCGGTCAAGAACGCCAACGACCAGTGCGACAATCCCTATTACCCGGTTGTTGATGGCGCCACCTGGACTTACACCAATAATTCCATCGGTCAATTCACGCATACCTTGAACGTCAGCCAGGACCAGCTCTTCACCATCATTATTACCAGCAATGATACGGTCTTCAACATGGAGGGGCAGTGCACCGAAGATGGCGTGGTGATCATGAACAGCGGTTTAAACACCACCGCGCAGAGCGCGGATGGCACAGGCACGGTGACCACCACTAACCAGGATGGGGTCACTCTTCCTAACGACATCCAGGTAGGCGACGATTGGTCACAGACCATTGCTTTCACCGCTGGAGGAGGAGACGGGTCATTCTCTGGCACGATCGAGACCAGCTACAAAGCGGTTGGCTACGAATTGGTCAGCGTCCCTGCCGGCACCTTCGAGGCGCTGAAGATCGTACAAACCTCCTCGATGAGCATGGCCGGCCAGCATGCGCTAGATACTTCCAGCAACCTATGGTATGTTCAGGGGATCGGCAACGTGAAGACTGAGCAGATTGTGAACCAGGGTGATCCGTTCACTTCTGAGCTGGTTTCATACAACATCCCCTGACCTTGTTGAGACATCCCATGAAAGCCATCCGCTACCCCGTCAAAACCATCCTGCTGAGTCTTCTCATGCTCAGCCTCCCCATTACTTCCGTACTGGCTGGCTTCAATCCCTCCGCAGGGCTTGAGGCCAGCCCGGCTGCCACAGCAGACGATCCCATTCCCGTCCTGGCTTGCGAGGGGGTTGGCTCCCAGCCTGCCTCAGTAGCCGACCACGGGCTGCGCTTCACACCCGGACAGGATTTTGACTCCCTCGAGCTGCGCCTGGCGGCCAGCAACCCGGGTGTGTACCAGTTCAACCTGGAGATCCGCCGCTCGCAGAATTTTACCGGGCCTGCCGACTACACGATCTTTGCCGAGGGAAACCTGCCTCCTCAAGATGCCTTCCCTTACCAGCCCGTAGAGGTTTCTTTTAACACCATACCCATCACACCTACGGCGACCCTCACCGTGAAAATCGTCCCCCTCTCCGGTGCAGGCGGGCAGATGGTCTTCGAGAGCTTCGGGCAGGGGAACAATTTCTGCGCCGGGATGAGCCTCACCAACTCTTTAGCCAACCCCAGCCTGGTCGATTGGGGGGCACCTGCTGGCTTCAAGCTGTATAACAAATATACCGGGCAGTATTCTATCCCTTCCAAATACACCACCACGCCGCCCACCCTGGATGGTTTTTTGGGGGTGGGTGAATGGAATTTGAGCAGCAAGCTCTCCTTCCAAAAAGGATTCATCTCGGTGATGAACGATACCCTGCGCCTGTATGTTTTGATCGATGTGCTCAGCGATTACGGGAACGATCCCGATGACCAATTCACCGTCTCCTTTGATGTGAACCACGACGGCGCCATCACCAGCCTGGTGGATAAGAATTATGCCCTGACCCCCACCCAAAACATGCGCTTCCAGTATTACACGGGTCCAGGAACTTTCACCGCTTTCCAGCCAGAAACCTATTCTGCCCGGGCGCGAGGGTTTGGCTGCTTCAATGCCGATCTCACTGCCAGCTACACCTGGCCTCCCACCCAAAACACCTACTGCAACCAGCACACCCTGTTCGAGCTAGCCTTCGACCTGGATGAGATCAGCTCAAACCAGGGCCAGGATGCTGCCCTGGGATTCTCTGTCGCCTCACCGGTTCCGGCGATCAACCTCCAATTCCCATCAGGCTATCCGACAAACTTTGGCAAGCTGATTAAAATCGATCTCGATCCCATGAATTTCCCGCCAGGGATCCCCGACCCCAACCTCAAGCCCGGCTTAGTCCGATCAGTCTTTAATTCTGCCGCCGAAATCACCCAGGCCACCCAAAAGCCTGACAACTCGGTGCGTCTGGTGAATGGTAAACGCACAGTGGGGAGAGTGTATGCCCGCTCGGGCTACCCGGCCCAGAACCAGGAGATCAAAGTCTTTCTCTACGGCAGCCTCTCCGGCATCGACCTCCCCGGCTCACCGCAAGCCAGGCTCTTCCTGGCCAAACCGGCTCCCCAAAGGGCAAACCTGAGCGATACGGCCAACTTCCAGCTGCCCACCTCCTGGGCAGCTGGCCTGGTCAGTTTTCAGGCTAAAACCAAAGGCTACAACGAATATATAGAATCAGCCCCCGCCTTCGAGGTCGGTTTTTGGCCGACCCGCGTCCCCACTTATTGGATCTACCCGATCAACACCAGCACCCAATCTATGCCCGTGCTGCCCACCAGCCAGGCGATCTTGAACCAGACCAGCGCTCTGAAAGCTTATTTCCCGGTCAGGGATGCCATCCTGCCCACCTATACCTGGCAAGCCATCGGTCCGGTGCCCAACCGCGATGACCTGCTCGGACGCCTCAACTTGCAGTGGAACAACATCCAGGCGGCCTGGTCGCAGTCGCAGTCCTTCACCCTGCCCGACCAGATCTACGGCTTCCCAAACCTGATGCGCGGTCTATCGGATCCCACCTGGTTGAACGGGCGCGGTCGAGTGGCCTTCGGCTCCGACGTGCAGCTCACCTTATCTCACGAGATCAACCATAACATGGACCGCTCCTCCAACGGCACCTGGGGGCGGCACGTGGATGCCTGCGGTGCAGGGGGTCCGGACCCCAACTGGCCCTACGGCAAGTCTCCCAATATCAACGAGTTCGGCTTTGACACGCGCCTGCCTTGGCAGGATACGAATATGCAGGTCAGCGTGGTACCCACGAACTTCCCCGACCCCATGTCTTACTGCGCGGATGCCCGCATTCCGCTTCAATGGACCGAGCCTTACCGCTGGGAGAACCAGCTCAGTACTTTTAGCACTTCGCAGCCCCAGCCGCTCGCTCTAGATGCCAGCGCTAATACTTACTACATCACCGGGGTCGTGAACCAAAACGGCAGCGGCAGCCTCGACCCGCTCTTCCAGATGCCCGGCACGGAAAACGACAGCGGAATACCAACAGGTGATTATTCCATCGAACTGTTCAATTCAGCGAGTGGAGGCGTGGTTAAGTCTCTCTACTTCAATGCCAGCTTCACTGACACGGAGGGCGAGGCGCGCCTGTCTGCCCCCTTTAACTTCCATGTCCAAGTCCCTGCCGGTTCCCTCCTGCCCGACCTGGTCCGCTTGAAGAAAGGCAGCCTCGTCCTGCATACCCTGAGCGCCTCCTCCGGTCTTCCTAATCTTACCTTCACCGCCCCGGCAGCCGGAGTGACCTGGAGCGGGCAGCAGACGCTGCAGTGGACCGCCTCTGACTCCAACAGCGACGCGCTTACCTTCAACCTGTGGTATTCACCCGACCAGGGCACCAATTGGTTCCCGGTATCCGCCGGCCTCACCGGCAGCGCTTATACCCTCGACCTTTCAACACTGCCGGGAGGCAGTGCGGCCATCTTCCGGATGATCGCCAGCGATGGCTTCAACACCACCGCCACCGACAGCCCGATCTTCAATGTGCCCAACAACCCGCCATATGTGCAGATCACTGCTCCTGCAAATGGACTCTCCGCTCCCCAGGGCACACTGCTGGAGCTGGCAGGCCAGGCGCAAGACCCCGAGCAGGAAGCCCTGCCATCCTCGAGCTTCTTCTGGTTCCTGGATGGGCAGCCCCTGGGTAAGGGCGAGAAGCTGCTCGCCAACCTGCCAACGGGCTCTCACACGCTCAGGCTGGCAGTGATCGACAGCCAGGGTGCCGTTGGCTACGCCGAAATCTCGTTCAGCCTCACCACCCGGCTATTCTTACCGGTCGTGGTGCGCTAATGCAATGCTCGAGTTAGTGATGAGGGTCTTAGAATGATCTATCTTTGTGAGATTCAGCGTTTAGCGAGTAAAATCAAAACACTTGTAACAAAAGAATTTCCAGGTGGGCGAAGACCGGCGGGGTGGTTGGAATCCTGGTAAAGACCTTCAGGTTGTACATCCCTGCCGGAAGGACCACCTCGGTTAAAACGACCGTATAGTCTGTTCGGCTTTCAACCAGGTTTATCGGCTCGCTCTCCCCGAGACAAATCAGCTCACCCACGGGTAAATTGCGAGCATAAAATTGTGCGTAACAAGGCATTCCGTTAGCTTCGGTCTCTGCCTGATCCGGCCATTGGATTGAGAATTGATCCAGAAGCTCAAACGGCTCGTAGCTCCTCACCAATCCCTGGCATGCTTGACCTGACAAGCACACCATTTCTGTGTTTGGTGGTTGAAAAATTTTGAGCTGGTTGTTCAAGATGGATGGAGGTTTCTTATCAGGCTTGGTTTGGCTTTGTTCTTTTATCAAATGGCGGTCTTTCATCTCAGGCACCTCATTTCCAATCCGGTCGCGCATCCAGTGGCACAGCCGCTCTGTTTCAATCCCGAACCACATTTCCTCTTTGTCTGCTTCCATGTGCTGCACCGTTGTGCAAAGCTCATCCTTACCTGTTTCCCCCCGGCGAGCCTGGAATTCAACCACGAAGGAGGCAAAAGGCGCCCATTCTCCTTGAACCGATGTCTTGTTCGCATCGGCCAGCTCTTGGGCTTTACTGATCCACCGGTTTACCTCGTTACGAGAGGCGATCAGGTTATCCTTTTTGAGGTGGACTAAGAGCTCTTCTGGCGAGAGCCCAGCCAGGTTTTGATATTTTAAAACCCCGAGCTTATTCCGCAGCCAATCCTGGCGGGCAGGTCCAATGCCGTTGATAACAGTTAGATCATCATATTTTTTTATCTTCATATTCATAGGACTGCGCTCCAGCTCCATCCTCTCTATCCAAGATCCATAGGAGGATGAGGTATGAGGAATGGACGCAAGAATTAATACTCGCTGGCTCCTGACAAAAATCACTTTCTGAGCTGGATGATGTCGGAGCCAGCGAGAGACTGGAGGCTAATACACCTCGATCATGAGAGGTGCAACAAAGCCAGTCAAGCCTGGGAGGTTCGGGAACTTGACCAAACAAGCGACCTCATACACACCGGCGATGGGTATTCCGGCATACGCAAAATTTGCTTGGTAGGCGTTGGTTCCGGGCATAAGAGCTCCAGTTGCCATACCCAGGTCGTACTCGGGAGCATTCGCTCCGAACCCATCAGCGCTAAAAATCACCTGAAATTGCACATTCAGGTTTTTTAACCATTCCCAGATGATACCGCTCCCCTGAAAGCTAGCCCTTAAAGTAAAAGGACCGTTGACAGGAACGATGGTAGATGGCGTCAAGGGAGGGGGTTCGAAGATCTCCAAATTAGTTACTTCAAAAACTAACCACGGAGGGACATTAGGTTGACCCTGCATTTTATTTACTCCTTTCATTTTTTTCTGAACCTTGTAATTCGTCGTTGACCCTCGAGAGCAACGTTTGACGATCTGTTTGTACCAATCAAAACATTGCTCAAAATTAGATATCACTTAGTTCTGGAAATTTCTCCGTCAAACCGGAAGAGAATCTCTCAACCACGCCGGATCTCATCCATCAGGGCAGTAGTCTTCAGCGAAGGTGGGACATCCAATTCCGATTTTAGTTTTTCAACGCACCTGTGATACTGCCGGATCGCCAGGTAAGGATATCCCTGTTGGCAATAGCATTGCATCAGTCGGAAGTGCGCCTCCTCCCGGCAAGGATCTGTGGATATCATCTTATTACAGATGTTCACGCAGGCATCATATCGATTGTGGTCATAATAATACGTGCTCAGGCGCTCCAGCAAGCTCAGGTAATCGTTTTGCAGGCTTAGGCGAAACGGGAAGATCCAGATCCTCGTACCGGTCTTCCTCGAGAAATTCCCCCTGGTAAAGAATCTCGGCTGCCTGGTACTCACTCATTGCCAGGGCAGTGTTATTCACTTCTTCCAATCCTTGTGCTTTGTGGAGGTGTGCTTTAAATTCATCCACATCCATCCAGATCTGAAGATCAGGATTGAGCCGGTAGCACTCGCTTTCGAAAACCACATGCGAGAAATCCGGCTGGTTTCTATGAAGAGCCTGCCTTAAGCTGTGGATAGACCAATTAAGATTTCGCCTGGCAGAGTCAGGAGGTGAATCTCGCCAAAATAATTCCATCAAGACTTCTTTTGCAACAGGCTGCTCTTTATGGGCTATCAGGTATTTAAAGATGGACTTACCTTTGCTGTTCGGCCAATTTACGCCAACATGCCCATCGAGGTAAACCTGAAACACGCCCAGACAAAAAATAAACAATTGATGTTGGTTCAACTCATCCTGCCTCTTTACTTCAGATAGAGATGGTAAAACCACCTCTTCTGCCTTGGCAGAGAATGAGACCATGGGATCCTCCACCCTATTTTTTTCATCTAGGTAATGTTTTGGTCCCCATAATCTTTGGATGAATTTTTTTTGGACCGTTCCCTGGACGAATTTTAGTGCCTTCATCCCGCTGTCGTTGTCACTACTACGAGCCTGCTCATCCTCCCAATCCATCATCTGCCGAACTAGCTTGCCGAGTTCAGCCTGCAGCGCCTGCTCCCGCTGGTGCGTATCCTGGATAGCGTCACGACAGCGCTTCTCCTCTAATTTTAATTGCGCACAAGCCAGGCAAATCTGCATTGCAGCACTTAAAATGATCTTCAGTTCTTCCCTTGCTGTTCCTTTGAAATTATCTTGCAGCTGCTGGAGGCTTACCGCCGCGCGGCCGTATTCCCCGCTCTCCAGAAACCGGCAAATATTCTGCCAATCCTGGGAAGGGTTGACTAACCGACCGGAAGAAATTTTTCGCCAGGAAAAATTTCTCATCGTTGAGAACTTCATAAATCCGCTCCCCCAGGCAGCTCTCTTTACAAAGCCCTGAAGCCCTCCAGGCTTCAACAACCCTGCTACGTACCAGGGAAATTTCTAAATGCTACCACTCGCTAACCTTAGCAATTACATTATCCAATTGAAAAACCGCCGGCTACTTGCCGGCAGCAGTGATTGCAATGAAGCTGTAATGAATTACACTTCCTTACTATTTTTGGCTGCCTCTTCCCATTACCATTATATGAAATAAAGAAAGGAGAGTCAATTAGTATTTAAAAAACAAATCTGAATTTAATTAATCCATATCCAAAAACCTGATCTTGCACTACAATCGCCCTCACTGGCCTCGCAGCCACTAACATGAAACGATTGGTTTAGAGAAAGACAAAAAAGGAAGACCACTCTTCACATCATTCTTCCCAAGGAACTTCTGGAGAATGATAGAAGTTTA
This sequence comes from uncultured Chloroflexia bacterium, assembly GCA_963751425.1. Lineage (GTDB taxonomy): Bacteria > Chloroflexota > Anaerolineae > Anaerolineales > UBA4823 > CAVVUF01. The sequence continues at coordinate 455,312 of CAVVUF010000001.1, forward strand.
CCTTCATCGCTTTCAATCTGGGGCCATGAGCCCCCAAACGAACTTTATATTTATCCCAGTCTCTCGCTTGTGCTGGAGACCAACCAATTTCTGCAACTCCTGGCAGCTTGGGGAAAACCATAAACTCAATATCTTGAATTGTTTCGATCGTCTCTGTCCAGAGGGGAGCTTCGACCCCAAGAATGTCAGTCTCAGATACACCTGGCAGTTGAGTGGATGGATCCCAATTGTAAGCATCTGGCACTTCAACCACTCCCGCCCAGGTCAAGCCAATTGAAGTTTCTGGGGTGTATTTCATATCCAAGTAAATTTTCGAAGCAGGAGACATGATTACTTTATTGCCTTGTTCTACAGCCTTACGGGCATGCCCGCTGCTCCAATACTGCGCAATTGTTTTTGGGAGCAACCTTACCTGGGAAATCTCCTCCCAACCAACCGCCTGTTTTCCATTCTTATGCACAATGGATTGAACCTGCTCGATTAGTTTTCTGTAATCAGCAGGAGATGTAGCTGCAGCCTCATCACCACCGATATGGATGTATGGCCCGGGGGTTATCGCCGCGATCTCACGGATTACATCTTCCAGAAAAGAAAAGGTAATATCCTTACTCACACAAAGAGAGCTGAAACCGACTTCTGTACCTGTATAAAGATTTGGTGCTGAGCCACTGCAATTTAATTCGGGATAAGAGGCTAAAGCTGCATTCGTATGTCCAGGCAAGTCAATTTCTGGGATAATGGTGATGCAGCGATTTTGAGCATAAGCAACAATTTCCGCATACTGTGCTTTGGAATAATAACCGCTTTTTCCGCCACCTACCTCTGTACTACCTCCATATTCGGCCAGTCGTGGCCACGAATTGATCATCAACCTCCAACCCTGGTCGTCCGACAGATGCAAATGAAAACGATTCATCTTGTAATATGAGATTAAGTCAATATAACGCTTGACATCTTCTACATGAAAGAAATGCCTGGAGACATCCAGCATCACTCCCCGCCAATGGAAGCGTGGATAATCTCGCACCGTGCCTGCAGGAATCTGCCAGGGACCAGATTGAACAACCGCTCTTTCAATTCCTGGAGGGAGTAATTGGCGCAGGGTTTGCACTCCCCATAATAAGCCTTCAGTGTTTTGGGCGCTCAAATTGATCCCAGCAGTATCGATCTCAAGGTGATAGCCTTCTTCGCCCAAGCCAGGATCATCTTTCAAGGAAATCAGGATATGACCTGTCTGGTCAGATCCATCATCTGGCATTACAGCCAGGGGAAAGCCAGTCGCTGGTCTGAGTTTGCTGGCCAAATAATTTCCTATGAAACTGAGCTCTTCGTTCCCTCGGCTGATGATTACTTTCGTGCTTTCAGTAAGGGTAAAAGACCCCTTACCTGGTTCAATTGAAACGGGCATTGGTATCAAAGTATGCATTGTATTGAAAGATTGTTCGTTAGGATTGTACAGACGAACTCAAGGTGCTGGTGTTGGAGTTTGTGTAGGGAGTATCGGAGGTTCGGCTGGCCAATCATGATACCCATATGCACCGTCGATTAACTCCTGGTCGCTTTTCGGAAATCCTACACTATGACATTGTCGACAAGCGAAGTTCAAACTAACCTGAGGGTAAGAATAAGTTTGTTCTGTGCCGTCTTCAGCATTCGTGATGTAAAATTGCTCGACCTTGATCGGGTTAATTGACACTGCATGAGTTCTTAAATCGCCAGTGTATCTTGATGCCTCACCCCAAGCCAGTTTAATCACCTGGGCCATATGACATTGCGTACAAGACAACCCCATGCTGGCATGTTTGAGATTCTTTTGATACTGTGCTTCTTGAAAATGACAATCCTGGCATTTCACTTGGGTAGTCGGCGCTTTGGTTTTTGCTAATTGAACGACACCTGAGTGAGGATCATGGCATGTAACACAGTTGAGTACGGTATGTTTTCCTGGAAAAAGGTCGCTGCTTTGTTCCGAAAAATCGATAAAACCTTCATGAGCAGCGATCGGTTCACTGCTTGATTCATGACACTGTCGGCATGTTTCAGAATCAAGCGAAATTTTCATGGCTATCCCTTTCGGATTCGTCATGTGCAAGCTTCCCGGACCATGACATTCTTCGCATTGAATACCATCCATAGCCCATGTTCCAACCAAGCCAGGTAAACTATCCTGGTTCCCAGAAGGGTTATATGCGGTGGTGTGGCAAGAGACGCAAGGTGTTGCAAGGTTTTCTTCACCTGCATGGTAAGAAACAAAACTAGCCTGTTTACCCAGGAAATCATTCGAAAAATTCCATTGATTTAAGTAGCTGCTGTTTCCACTTTTTCCAGGCTCATCTGTAATCAGGAATCCCTGCAAATTTACAAATAGGGCTTTCCAGTTATAACCACCGATCACATATAAGATATCATTCCATGCATATCCTTCTGGTAATTGTTCGAGTTTCGTAAACGGATAAGCAGGAGATTGGCCATCCACAATCTTATTCAACGCCCAAGGGTGCCCCGTTTTCATAAACGAAGTGTAGATATCCTGATGGCAGCCTCCACATGTTTGTGAGCCAACATAATCTGCTCCAGAAGGGCCAGGTTCCCCAGCTGGTCCCGCAGGCCCGGTCTTGCCATCGGGTCCTTGCGGTCCTTCTGGTCCCGCAGGTCCTGCTGGACCTACTTCTCCTTGAGGTCCTTGAGAGCCTGCACAAGCTGCAAGGCTAAATGCAATCAAGACCAGCATTAATCCCACAAGCCAAATTTGCTTTTTCATATCCCAATTCATCCTTCGTTTAAATTTGTGCATATTATATATCAAGTATTAGAATCAGGTGAGTTATTAAGTTTTCGGAAATTCACCGTCTTTGAAACTTGCCTGCTTCCATCTTACTTATTTTTCGGTTATAATCAGCCTTCAATCAGGAAACGACTTATGAAGACCATTCGATTTATCAACCCAAATAATCATCATTGCTACGCCCGTCGGGCGGAAGGATGCAGCACACCTGGTTGCTGAAACCTGTACCGCTAACCCATCGCCCGACGCAATGTGCGTAGGGCGATTTATTTTGTGGAGGCTTTTATGTATAAAACACATACTTGTGGTGAATTAGGGATTTCCCACTCCGGAGGAAAAGTCACCGTAGCTGGATGGGTGCACCGCCGCCGGGATCATGGTGGGGTCACCTTCATCGATTTACGCGACCGCTTTGGGATTGTCCAGATTGTAACCAACCCGGAAACTTCCCCTGAAGCGCATGCTGCAATGGTCGATGTGCGTGTGGAGTGGGTAATCCAGGTAGAGGGAGTGGTTCGAAAACGCCCAGAAGGTATGGAGAATCCCCATATGCCAACAGGTGAAATAGAAATAGAAGTACAGAAAATGCGTGTCTTGAACCAGGCCAAAACGCCTCCTTTTATGATTAACAAGGAAGAAGAAGTTGATGAAGCCACGCGCTTGCACTATCGATACTTGGACCTGCGCCGAGATCGTATGCGCGATAACCTGGTCATGCGCCATCGGGTTGTTAAGTTTATTAGGGATTATTTGGATCAACGAGGTTTTATTGAGGTTGAAACACCCATCTTGTTTAAAACCACCCCTGAGGGGGCGCGTGATTATTTGGTGCCCTCCCGCGTGCATCCAGGTGAATTTTATGCATTACCCCAATCTCCTCAGCAGCTCAAGCAAATGCTCATGGTTGCCGGCATTGAACGCTATTTTCAAATTGCGCGCTGTTTTCGCGATGAAGATCAGCGCGGCGATCGGCAGCCAGAATTTACCCAACTCGATTTGGAAATGTCGTTTGTTTACAGAGAAGATGTCATGGACCTGGCTGAAGATTTATTCACCAAATTGGCAGCCAAGATTGTCCCTCAAAAACACCTTTTATCCAGCCCATTTCCCCGCCTGACATATCGAGAGGCATTGGAACGCTTCGGGAAGGACAATCCTGACCTCCGATACGGTTTGGAGCTGAAAAACATCACGGACCTGGCTGCTGGCTCTGGTTTCCAAGTATTCGAAGCTACCGCAGCCAATGGGGGTCATGTTCGCGGACTCAATGCGAAAGGATTAGGTCATTACAGCCGAAAGCAGATAGACGAGCTTACCGAATATGTGAAATCCTTTGGAGCGAAAGGTTTGGCTTACCTGGCGATCACCCCTGAAGGTGAACAGCGCTCTTCTTTTGCTAAGTTCCTCCCAGAAGATATATTGAAGAAACTCTTAGAACGCCTGGAGGCTAAAGCAGGGGATCTTCTATTATTCGTTGCAGATAAGCCTGCGATTGTCTTTGAGACATTGGGACGGTTGAGGGTTCATCTTGCAGAACAATTGGGGTTGGCTGATCCAAACACACTTGCTTTTTGCTGGGTGATTGACTTTCCACTCGTCAATTGGTCCGAGGAGGAACAGCGCTGGGATCCTAGCCATCACCTGTTCACATCCCCAATGCTGGAAGATATTCCGTTGTTGGATACTGACCCTGGCAAAGCACGCGGGCAGCAATATGACCTGGTGCTGAACAACTATGAAGTTGGCGGTGGTTCCATTCGAATCCATGACCGTAACTTACAAGAGAAAATCTTTAAACTGATCGGCTTGGATCCAGAGGTGGCGCGGGAAAGGTTCGGGCATATGCTTGAAGCCTTTGAATACGGAACACCGCCGCATGGTGGGATCGCCCCGGGGATCGATCGAATCTGTATGATTCTGGCAGGTGAGCCGAATATTCGCGAGGTCATCGCCTTCCCCAAAAACCAGGCAGCCCGCGATCTGATGGCAGATGCCCCCTCTCCTGCAGAACCAAAACAATTAAAAGAGCTCCATATCAAGCTTGACCTCTGACCCCAGAAAGACCCACTGAGAGTTTACGAGAATAATCGTAAACTCTCATTTTTGTAGACTCAATATCACCTACTCACCCGGCTACTTTTGTGGTATAAGAAACGTACCCTGCTGTGCAAGTGTTGCTGCTACCCCGGTTTTGAGCCAACACCCACTTATAGGGTTCCACTCTTTCGTTCGTGACGCGATAGGCGCCGGCGAATTTCGCCCAGCCAAGGCGGAGCGACCGGGAAGGAACCCAACCTGCGAAGGCAGGTTCAAAACTTTGCAGCACACGGCATGGTGGGGTTCGCCCTTATATCGGCCAAAGACTGAGAGCACTACACAGTGCTCTCAGTCACGTTTTAAGGGAACAAGCGCCGGGCTTTCACTTCAGCGACCGCATCTGGACGATAACGATAAAGGCGGGCTGGCCGCCCCTCACCCGTGCGCATATGGGTGGTTTCCTCGATCACGTTTGCATCCAAAATCCGCCGGCGAAAGTTGCGCTTATCCAATCTAACTCCCAAAATAATTTCATAAGTGGATTGAATCTCGGTCAGGGTAAATTCTTCCGGAAGGAGCTCAAATCCAACTGCGGTATATTCAAGCTTGTAACGCAGTCGCAGCAGGGCGTTTGATAGGATTTCGGAGTGATCGAATGCTAATTTAGGAATTTGATCGATAGAAAACCAAGAGGCCTTCGTAGTATCCGTCCCACCTTCCGTACAAATCGGTTTATCGGCAGCAATCAAGGCAAAATAAGCCACCGTTACCACCCGACCACGCGGGTCACGTTGTAAGTCACCATACGTATAGAGCTGCTCTAGGTACGCATCCCGAATGCCGGTCTCTTCCTCAAGCTCCCGGGCTGCAGCTTCTTCTAATGATTCATCCAGGTGCACAAAACCACCAGGAAGCGCCCATATCCCCAGGTAAGGTTCTTCACCTCTACAAACGAGAAGCACCTGCAAATTTTCTTCTCGTACGCTAAAAATGACGATATCTACCGTCAAAGCCGGGCGCGGGTAATCGTAAGTGTATTTAACCATACCGGGAACAATCAATCTACCGGAAGATACTGATATTCTATGATTTCAAACGACCATATAATTGATTTATTTCCAAGATGCGTTTCTGGAGAGTCTCGGAGGTAGAGCCTTCTGCCATTCGCCAGGTCCAATTCCCGCTCGGGTTGCCAGGATAATTCATGCGAGCGGTATTGTCGAGTTCCAAAAAATCCTGCATGGGAGCCAGTGCGAACATGGCGACAGAGGCCCAAACCCCTCGGATCAGATCCCAAGAAACCTGGCTGCCATCCTGATTCATATAACGCCGGTAATAACTTTGTTCACCTTCAGGGACACGCTGATACCATCCAAGCACCGTATCATTATCATGAGTTCCGGTATAGGCCACACAATTGGTAACGTAATTATGGGGTAAGAATGGACTTTCAGGTCCTCCATCAAAAGCAAATTGGAGAATTTTCATCCCGGGAAGGTTAAATCCTTCACGGATGGCAACAACATCAGGCGTGATCACTCCCAGATCTTCAGCAATGATCGGTAGATCACCTAAGGCTTTCTTGACAACAAAGAAGAAATCTTTTCCTGGACCTTTTTTCCATTTCCCTTTTACAGCCGTTTCGGCATTTCCGGGTACTTCCCAATAACCGGCAAAACCACGGAAATGGTCCAAACGGATAAAATCCACTAAATTCAGCACTGTCCGGATGCGGTCCAGCCACCAGGCGTATCCACTGGCTTTATGCTCTTTCCATCGATACAACGGATTTCCCCACAACTGTCCGGTAGCCGAGAAATAGTCGGGTGGCACCCCTGCGACAACAGTGGGCTTACCACCTTGGTCCAGGAAGAACAGTTCCGGATGAGCCCAAACATCGGCGCTGTCATGCGCAACAAAGATGGGAATATCTCCGATGATTTGAATACCTTTTTGTTTAGCATAATCACGAAGTTCGGCCCATTGTTTATAAAAAAGAAATTGCCTGTATATTTGCCTATCAACCAATAGTTCTAGCTTCTGGCGTACTTCACTCAGTGCCTCTTGCTGGCGATCTCGGAGAGAAGCTTCCCAGGTAGGCCAAGGCGCTCCAGCATGAGTTTCTTTAATGGCCATGAACAAAGCAAAATCATCCAGCCAGGCAGAGTGGGCGCTTTTAAATTTCTCGTACTGATCTTTGATAGGTCTTGATCCATGCTCAAGAAAACGATCATAAGAACGATCTAACAGAGATAATTTCCAGGTGATCACCGCGCCATAATCGACATGGTCGGCTGGGAACGAAGGGCAATCGGTCAGATCATCAGGGAAAAGCAAGCCTTCATGGATTAGTGAGTCTGGGCTGATCAGGTAAGGATTGCCGGCAAACGATGAAAAACATTGGTAAGGAGAGTCGCCATAACCGGTGGGGCCCAATGGCAGGACCTGCCACAAGCTGCAGCCAGTTTCTGCTAAAAAATCCAGCCATTGATAAGCCTGAGGGCCAATATCACCAATGCCATAAGGCCCAGGTAAGCTGGTCGGATGTAAAAGGATTCCAGAAGAACGGTTATACTTCATGGGCTTCTCTCTTCGTAGTGATATATTCACCTGTTGTAATCGTCGAAGATGGATAATCGCTTTCGATCACATCCGTTCCGATGACAGCACCCGGTTCAATCGTGTATCCGGCAGGTACAAAACTATTCTTACCAACCATGGCAATGCTCGGTTGTGAATCGGCGGTAACTTTTCCCACGTGAGAATCTTCACCGATCTTAACTTTTTTATCAATAATCGCCCGTTCGACAACCGCACCTGATTTAACCACTGCATCGGTTAAGATGATCGATTCGCGAATGACCGCCCCACTTTCTACGCGTACGCCCGCCGATAAAATACTTCGCTCAACCAGGCAATTTGAAGCAAGCAAGCAGCCATCGGTGATCATGCTGTCAACTGAAACCGCTCCTTTTTCAAACCGGACCGGTGGACGTTCTTCTGTTCGGGTATGGATCACCCAGGAACGATCATAAAGGTTTATGGAAGGTTTGGATCCTAATAGATCCATGTGAGCTTGCCAATACGAATTAACGGTCCCAACATCTACCCAATAACCCGAATAAGGGTATGCAAATACGTTGTTACCATCTTTGATCATGCGCGGCAAGATATCTTTTCCAAAATCATGACTTGAATCGTGTCGTTTGTGGTCTTCCCAAAGCACGCGATCCAAGACCTGAACATTGAAGAGATACACCCCCATATTTGCCAGGTTTGAGGGCGGAACTGCAGGTTTTTCTACAAAGGAATTGACCCGGTAATCCGCATCATAACCGACAATTCCATAACGTGGAGCCTCTTCGGGTGGGACCCGAATCGTTGCCATAGTCAGGTCGGCTTGATGATCCTGGTGGAAAGTAATCATGGCATCGTAATTCATTTCATAGATATGGTCACCCGAAAGGATAAGCACCATGTCCGGATTAGTTTCTTTCAACCAGCGAAAATTTTGTTGGACCGCGTCTGCGGTGCCTAAAAACCAATCCGACGCACCGCGCGCTTTATAGGGTGAATAAATCCGAACGCCGCCGGTGAAATCACGGTTCAGGTCCCAAGGACCACCCGCTCCAATATGCTCAATTAACGAATGCGGGCGATATTGGGCAACGATCATCACATCAAATATTCCGGAGTTGACACAATTCGAAAGCGTGAAATCAATGATCCGATATTTACCAGCAAAGGGAACCGCCGGCTTCGTTCGCTTTGCGGTCAGGGTACCCAGACGAGAACCCTCCCCACCAGCCAGGATCACAGCACGAGTTTTCATGTTTTCTCCCTTTCATTCATCATTATTAGATTTAAAGAATACGCCTCTTTGATCATCGGTCTTTCTAAGCTGATTTGATATCAGGGTTTCATATAAGTTTAAATATGCCAATGCTGAACGTTTCCAGGAAAAATCTTGAAGCATCCCATTCCTTTGGATGGCTTGCCATTCACTTTGATCCTGATACACTTTAACGACACGGTGCAAGGTTTTCGACAGCGCCCGTGAAGAAGCCTCCCGAAAAAGAAAACCATTCCTCTTCGAAGATGCGCCGCTATCGAAAATCGTGTCGGCCAATCCACCGGTTGCTCTGGCTACGGGAATACAACCATAACGCATGGCAATCATTTGAGCCAATCCACAAGGTTCATAGCGGGAGGGCATCAATAATGCGTCAGCTCCGGCATAGATCCGGTGGCTGAGGGGGGCGTCGAATTTAAGGACAGCCCGAACTCTGTTAGGAAAATGATCCTGTAATTCCTGGGTCGTCTCTTCCAGCTCTGGTAATCCTGTTCCCAAAATCAGGGCTCGCCAAGCGTATTTTTTCTGTCTGCCGAGCTGCTCAAGGGCCTCTACGGCAAGATCAATGCCTTTTTGGAAATCCATCCGAGTGATCATGGCAAATAAGGGGATGCGCTGATCAACCGTTTTCTGATCGCTTAAAAAGCCAGTCTCCTCCAATAAAGCGGCTTTGTTTACCTGGCGTTTATTTAATGTATCCACTGAGAAAGGTTCAGTCAGGTATGGGTCAGAGCCAGGATCCCATCGTTCAGGATCAATGCCATTGAGAATTCCAGAGATGGATGCAGACCGGGTCTTTAGAAATTTCTCCAAGCCGGCACCAAATTCTAGGGTTAAAATCTCCTTCCCATAAGTAGGCGAGACGGTGTTGATCCAGTCGGCAGAATACAACCCCAGCGGTAAAGGAAGCTGCCGCGCCCAATCGGGAAGGATTCCTTGAGGAGCAGGTGGAAGATAGAAGGAGTCCATCGGAATTTCACCGTCCACCCCTTGGAACGGTAAATTATGCACACTTCAATAAAGTTCGCGTTTGATCGTAAAAAGGATCTTTGTCCCGATTGAGGTAAAGCCAGTAGATTGCAGCAGCAGTATGCCAGTCATTGGCATGCACAATATGGGGTTTAAAATCGATCTGCCGCGCCAGCTCTAGAGCGGCTAAGGAATAGAAAATGTACTTATGCGCATCATAACCCCAATCACTGGAATATACGGGTGCTGCCGGTTTTATTGGTTCTCCAGCGATTAAATAAACTGGAACTTGCTCCAAATCAACCTGGTAGGCGGTGGCTTGGATTGGGCCACTTTTATGCAGCACAGAGAAAGAAGTTATCTGCTTGGGTTTGTATGTCTGTTGGTTTATCACACCATGGAAGGGGATAACAAGACGAATATCGATATCAACGGGCAGCTCATTGCCTTCTGGAGAAAGATAGGTTTTTAGCGCTCGCAGGGCGGGAGGTAATGATCCACCGACATCACCTAGACCACCTACTTTTACCAGAGGATCTGCTTCAGAACAGAGATAAAGAATGCGGAGAGGTGATGGGAGGGACATAAGCTTATTTTACACGAAAATGAGTTTAGATGGTGTAAAAAGTACGTAAAACTGAATACCGGGCTGAGAATTCGAATGATAGATCCAGAAAATTCGCCCTCTCGACAAAAATACCGTCTTCTGATAACATTACTCCCCGTACGGATGGGTATCCACCCATCCGTCTAATTTTCTGTGCCTTAGGATAATTTGTGAGAATGCCCTACAGTGGGATGTGAGTGCTTCTTGATTTGGCACGCACATCCCATTTCAATATCGACCCTTATCTAGATTGCAGGTATTATGCTGACTGAACGAACCGATCTCCGAAATATTGCTATCATCGCCCATGTCGACCACGGCAAGACCACCCTGGTCGATGGGCTTCTGCGCCAGGCACATATCTTCCGCGATAACCAACAGGTGATGGAGCGCGTGATGGATTCCAACGACCTCGAGCGCGAGCGCGGCATCACCATCCTGGCAAAAAATACCGCCATCACCATCTGGGATGAAGTGGCACAGCAGCAGGTCAAGATTAACATCGTGGATACGCCTGGCCATGCGGATTTTGGCGGTGAGGTCGAGCGTGTGATGAACATGGTGGATGGTGTGCTCCTGCTCGTTGATGCAGCCGAAGGACCGATGCCCCAGACGCGTTTTGTATTGAAGAAAGCCCTCGAGATGGGCCATAAAGCTATCGTGGTCATTAACAAAGTCGATCGGAAAGATGCCGAACCTCAAAGGGTCTTGAACCAGACTTTCGACTTGTTCATCGAGCTGGGTGCCAACGATCAGCAAGCTGATTTTCCGGTGATATATGCCAACGCCGTCACCGCTCAGGCTGGCTTGACGCCAACCCTGGGTCCGAACCTGCAGCCCCTCTTCCAGGCTATCCTTCGCCATATTCCCTCACCTCAAGTCGAAATCGATGGCCCCTTACAAATCCTGGTAACTACCCTGGGATATGATGATTACCGGGGTGTTACAGCCATTGGACGGATTTTTTCTGGCACAGTGCGAATTGGGCAGGCACTATCCAGGATGACTTTGAGTGGGGCAGTGCTCCCAGAGCGCGCCCGCTATCTTTATGTTCACCAGGGTTTGGCTAAGATCGAGACGGAACATGCCGAGGCAGGAGAAATCGTAGCCCTGGCGGGATTGGAAGGGATCGCCATCGGTGAGACCTTGTGTGACCCTGAGAATCCCGTGGCTCTCCCACCTATCAAAGTAGAGGAGCCAACCGTAAGAATGACTTTCGGCGTCAACACTTCACCTTTCTCGGGAAGAGAAAGCCGTTGGAGTACCTCACGTAAGCTGCGTGAACGCCTATTCGATGAGCTGCGTTCCAATGTGGCTTTACGCGTCGTTGAAACTGAGACAACAGACGCCTTCACGGTCTCAGGTCGGGGTGAGCTACATCTGGCGATCCTGGTAGAAACCATGCGCCGGGAGGGCTATGAGTTTCAAATATCGAAGCCCGAGGTCATTTTGCGAGAAGATGAGACAGGTGAAATCCTCGAACCTTTCGAAGAAGTGCACATCGAAACCAGCCAGGAAACTGTTGGTGTGGTCGTCGAGATGCTTGGAGAACGCCGTGGCCAAATGCTGGATATGCAGGATACTTCCGATGGTAATGTGCGCCTGGTGTACCTAATTCCAACCCGCGGTTTACTGGGATTCCGCTACCAATTTCTGACGGCTACCCGTGGCGCGGGCGTTATGCACACCATCTTCCATGATTACATGCCTTTGGTGGGGGAAGTATCAGGACGAGAGCGCGGCTCGCTGGTGGTCTGGGAAGAAGGGGTCACAACCACATTCGGTCTGCGTAATGCAGAAGAACGCGGCGTCTTATTTATCGAGCCTGGTGTAGAAGTCTACGAGGGCATGGTAATTGGCGAACACGCCAAGACCAATGATATTGCGGTAAACGTATGTAAACAAAAACACCTGACCAACGTGCGGGCAGCGCGGGCCGATGCTACCGTACGCCTGACGCCCCCGCGCAAGATGAGCCTGGACGAATGCATCGAATACCTCAGCGAAGACGAGCTGCTCGAGGTCACACCGCTCAACTACCGTATTCGCAAACGCATTTTGAATACGGAGGATCGCGGTAAGCAGATCAAGAAAGCAAAGGAAGTATAGCTCACTGCACTTTGATCTCAACCACCCATTTAACCCATTTGCCTCCCGATAATGCCGGAAATACAACCCTGAGTGGAAAGCCATGCAGGATCGGCAGCGGTTGATTATTCCACTCGTAAGCTAAAAAGTTTTCTTCAGAATACGCTTCAGATAACGAAACCGAGCTGGTGTATCCGTCAACACCAATAAAATACACTGCGGTGGCAGCGCTTTGGACGCCTGCCAGATCCAGCACATGATGAATGGGGGTGCCTGCCCAGTTGGCATGATCTTGAAAAACACCCGGGCAAATCAGCGGAGCAGCAGATTCTACCCTCGGAAGGCAGCGGATTTCATCCATCGTCAGGCTCAGCGGATAATCTACCTTGCCAGTTACTTTAAAGTTGGTAAGATGCCAGGTCGATCTGCTGGTAGGTGCCCGTCATATGCAGATCTGTACTTGAGTTTAACATTGTGTAACCCGGAATCTCGGCGGGCAAAGTAGGTACGATCAGTGGTGGAAGCTGGCATTCGAGAGACCCAACGGTCGATGTTTCAGATGATGCAGCTGACGGAATAACACCCGGGGTGGAGGTGGGTGAAAGTATTGGAGTAAGTTGGGGAAGATCAGTATTATCGTTATATTGGGAAAGTTCAATAGGCTGATTTGAGGTGCGGCAAGCTGTCAGGATAAGTAAAACGAAGAAGGCTTTGTGGAGTTTTTTAATAATCATGGGGGCGGTTTCTTTATCGATAAGAAAGAGAAATGTGGGTTAGGTAAGCAGTATTTATAAGTATTTACTGGATCAAACCAACTTATCCAATTATAACCCAGGCGGGAAATGAATAACGAGAACAGGGTACTATCTACCATTTATATGATCAAGTATTCGACCATATTCAAAGAGTTTTTTATTTGCGTGAATTTTATAAGCAAGAAATGCTGAATTACGCGATAATATGGATGCGCCTGAATTATCCCCAATAACAACCATGGAGGCCAAAATGAATAACTCATCCTTTGATTTTCCTGTAGTCGATTGCCATATTCATTATGGAAACCCATCGTTAATGGAAGGATTGGTGAAGATTCTGGATGACAACAAGATCAGGAAATGCAATATTGTTTGTACCCCACACGAGGCTCGCCTGAGCCTGGTTCCAGATGCGCTGCACCTTAAAGCACACTACCCTGACAGAGTATATGTTTTCGGCGGCCTGGACATATCAGCCTTATTCATGTTTCCCGATACCTGTGGGACCTATTTTGCTGGTTATGTAGAAAGATTGGTCGAGATGGGCTGTGATGGGATTAAGATGATCGAAGGTAAACCGGATATGCGTAAGAGGCTGCCCATCCCCGCTTTCGACGGCTCAGCTTACGCACCTTATTGGGAAAAGATGGAGGAGTTAGGACTGCCGCTCGTCTTCCACGTGAATGATCCCGAGGAATTTTGGAATGGAGAACTCGTTCCCGAATGGGCTAAACTTCAGGGCTGGTTCTATGGCGATGGAAGCTTCATCGACAATGAAGAGCAGTATTCTGAGGTCCTCAACGTACTCAAGCGCCATCCTGACTTGAATGTAATTTTTGCTCATTTCTTCTTTTTATCCAATCAGCTCGATCGGCTGGGGGAGTATCTGGATGCATACCCAAAGATGCATGTCGACCTGACGCCGGGGATTGAGATGTACCACAATTTTTCCAAAAACCCAGAGAAAGTGCGCGATTTTTTCATCAAATACCAGGATCGCATTCTGTATGGAACAGATATCGGCGCGAAGGCACTCCTGGCAGCAAATGGTGAGGGCATCGAACCTGAAGAAAGTAGGCTGCGCATAAACCTGGTGCGCAGTTTTTTGGAGGAAGAAGATGTTTTTCAGCTTGAGACTGAAAAAGGGTACCTGTTTGGGAAGTTTGCAGGAGGTTTCCAGGGAATACATCTACCAAAGGAAGTCTTGAAGAAAATATACTTCAAGAACTTTGAAAGATTGGCAGGAGAAAAGCCCAGGCAGATCAAAGTGAATCCGATCATCCAGGAATGTCAGAGGCTGGCAGGAGTTATTCCAATCATGGGAGCCGCAACACCAGGTATGGCAGGAGACACCAGCATAGCCATTATGGTAGAGAATTATTTTAAAGGTTCATTGAGATAACATGAACCTGGTGATGTGCACACTCCACAAACCTCAATAAACCCAATCACTAACAAGGAGGCTAGCGTGAAAACCATCAAGAAGTGGCAGGAACCAATTTATGCGATCGGGGGATTTGGACCAGGATTTATGTATCAACTGGTTTTGACTTACCTTTTATATTTTTATCGCCCAGCACAGGCGCGCATTGAAGCCGGTGCGCTGGTGCTCGCTCCCGCGGTGGGTTATGCATTGGGGTTGTTGGTCGCCCGCGTGCTGGATGGTGTTGTAGATATCCCTATCGCAGGCTGGACAGATAACATGAAGAGCCGGTGGGGTAGGCGCAGGCCCTTAATGATGTTAGGCATCATTCCAGTCATCATCTGTTTTGTGCTCTTGTGGTACCCTCCTATCACAGGAACAGCCCTGGGGACTGGCGGTCATTGGGCTAATGCCCTATACGTAGCTGTGATCAGCTCTTTATATTTTTTCTTCTATACCCTTATTACCGTTCCATATCTGGCCGCGCTTTCCGAAATCGTGCCGGATGAACAATCCCGCGTACGCGTGGCAAGCTGGCAAACTTTTTTCAACACTGGCGCTTATGTATTGGTCTTTGTGGTTGCGCCAATCCTCTTTGACAAGTTCGGTGTGCGAGGCGCAGCACTGATGCTGTTACCCAGCTTCATTACATTCTTTGGTCCCCTGCTCGTGATCAAAGAAGATCCAACCAACACCCCGGCTGCCAAAGCAGCTTCTCGAGATGTGCCGCTGTTAGAGAGCATCAAGCTGACCCTAACCAATAAAACTTTTTTGATCTATATGTCTACGGTCGCCACCTTTTTCTTTGGACTGCAATTCTTCTTGGGTGGGATTGCCTTCATGGCCGCAGATATGATGGGGATCACTGAAACGCAACTTGGTTTGATGAACGCGGCAGCTTTTGCACCCGTGCCGATCATGTTGATCATCTTTAACCTGATCTCTCGAAAGAAAGGGGCTAAGTACGCCTTCCGGGCAGCCCTTCTTGTCTTCGCAGTAGCGATGCTGATTTTCCCGTTGGGATGGACTCAGTTTAGCCTGCCAATCTCACCCTTGATCATTGGCGTTATCGCAGGGGTGATAGCCAGCTTTTCAATTGGAGCTTTTTTTACGATCCCCTACGCCTTTCCAGCCCAAATTTCAGCAGTCGAAGCCGAACAAACCCACAAGGATCGGGCGGGAATGTATTTCGCGGTGCAAGGTTTAATCAACCAATTTGTCGGCTCACTTGCCGGCGCGATCCTGGCGCTGCTGTTAACCTGGAAGTATGGTGTGGTTGCCATCGGCCCGATCGTTGCAGTGACAATGATCGTAGCATTCTTCCTCTTCGCGCCCTATCCGCTGGGAAAGCCTACGAATAAATAAGAAAACCTTACCAATGAATATTCTTTTTTGTGACAATTGCTTAATGGAGCAACTACACATGTCAAGGATCAAGGATTAATCTTGGCGAATCGACCTTCGACATTTAATCATGTGAGCCTGGCGAGACAAGTTGCTGAGCGCTTCAGCGCTTTCCCCCAAGTTGAAGCGATTGCCTTGGGAGGTTCCGTTGCTACAGGAGCGGCGGATCATAATTCCGACATCGACATGTATGTCTATACGGAAGAGACAATTCCCCTCGTCCAGCGCGCTGCCCTGGTAGAAGAATTCGGAACAACACGCGCCGATCTGGATTTGCAGTACTGGGACCTGGGTGATGAATGGTTCCACGCCGAGACTGGCATCGAAGTGGATATGATCTATTGGTCGACAACCTGGATCGAAGAGCAGATCAACCGCGTTTTGAAATACCACCAGGCCAACATCGGATACACGACCTGCTTCTGGAACACGATCTTGCACTCTGTACCGTTGTATGACCGGAAGGGCTGGTTCCATGACTTGCAGAGCCAATGCCAGCAGCCATACCCGGAAGAGCTGCGGCGAGCGATTATCAGCAAGAATTATGCTGTGTTGCGGCAGATCATCCCTTCCTACTACCATCAGATCGAGAAGGCCGTCCAGCGAAAGGATAAAGTCTCCATCAACCACCGGGTAGCTGCCTTGCTGGCAAGCTACTTCGATATCATTTTTGCGCTGAATTCCCTGCCCAATCCGGGAGAAAAAAGAGTATTGGAAATCGCCGCAAAGCAATGCAAGCTGATCCCAGAAGATATGCACAAGGATGTGAGCGAGGTCCTCCTGGCGGCAGCCCAAGATGAAGGAATCCTTCTTGGTCGTGTAGACCGGTTGGTCGATCGATTGGAAGAATTATTGGAGAAGAAAAGATAGCATAGACTCAGCAAACCAATTTAACTGCCGCGGATAAATCTCTTTATTTCAACATCCAGGCTGACTTCGGATTTACAAAACACCCGGGAGGTTTAAAAGCCACCTATGAGCTGATCAAAGCCTGCCGGATCAATAAAAATAGCTACGTCCTGATTATCGGCTGCGGCATCGGGCAGACACCTTGCCTGATCGCTGAAGAAATCGGCTGCCAGGTAGTAGGCATCGACTTATCAGACGGAATGGTCGAAAAAGCCAAAGAGAGGGCCAAGAAGAAAGGCTTAGAAGACAGGCTGGAGTTTCGAGCAGCGGACGCACAGGCACTGCCATTTACGGATAATCTCTTCGATGCTGTTCTATGTGAGTCTGTAAACGCATTTATCCCCAATAAAGTGGAAGCCATGCGCGAGTATGCGCGTGTGACAAAACCTGGTGGCTTCATCGGGGTCAACGAAGTAAATTGGCTCAGCGAGCCAGCACCTGAATTGAAGGCGTACGCTGCCGTCGTCATGGCAGGAGCGGATTTCCTGACTGTCGATGGGTGGAAGGAAATCCTCGTCGCCGCTGGCCTGTACGAGGTGCAAGTGAGCAGCTACAAGATGGATATGCGCCAACAGCGTTTCGAAGAAATGCGCAGCCTGGAGAAAGGCGAAGCTGCGCAAGCCTGGAAACGGTTTTTTAAAGGGCTCTTTACCGATCCGCTCTACTGGAAATTCACGAAGCAAGTGATGAGCAAGCCAGGCTTGCTCATCAAATTTACCAAATCCATTGGACATGCACTCTATATCGGCATGAAATAATCTCTAAAAGCTCAGATCTCCCTGCCCTCGAATTGGCTGTTGTACAAATCCGCATAGAAACCACCCCGTTCCAGCAGCTCAGTATGCTTCCCTTGTTCAACAATATCGCCATTGTTCATCACCAGGATCAAATCAGCATCCCGAATGGTCGAAAGCCGGTGGGCAATGATAAAGCTTGTGCGCCCCTTCATCAAGTTATCCATTGCTTTCTGGATCAATACTTCAGTGTGAGTATCCACAGAGCTGGTTGCTTCATCTAATATTAGAATGGTTGGATCCACCAGGATGGCACGCGCAATCGTCAAAAGCTGCATCTGCCCTTGTGAGATATTGGTGGTTTCTTCATTAAGAACCATATTATAACCATCCGGCAAGGTGCGAATAAAGTGATCTACATGGGCTGCCTGGGCAGCTTCATAGACATCTTCATCGGTCGCTTTCGTGCGGCTATAACGTATATTTTCCATGATGGTGCCATTGTAAAGCCAGGTGTCTTGCAAGACCATACCAAACATGCAGCGCAGGTCACCGCGCTTGAAATCCTTGATGTTTATCCCGTCCAACAAGATCGCTCCACTGTTCACATCGTAGAAGCGCATAAGAAGCTTGACCATCGTGGTCTTGCCGGCGCCGGTCGGGCCAACGATGGCGACCTTCTGACCCGGTTCAGCAAATGCGCAGAAATCATTGATAATAATTTTATCGGGGGAATAACCGAAATGCACATCTTGAAATTCAACCCGCCCGAGGATGGGACCCTTCAATATGACCAACTCGCTTGGATCGGGGGTCTCTTCGGCCTCAGCTAAAAATTCAAAGACGCGCTCCGCCGCTGCCATCGTTTGCTGAAGAATGTTGGAGATATTGGCTAACTGACTGATCGGCTGGGTAAATTGGCGCATATATTGGATGAAAGCCTGGATATCCCCGACGGTGATCGCATTTTTAGCAGCCAGGTAACCACCCATGACACATACAGCCACGTAGCCCAGGTTGCCGACGAAGTTCATAATGGGAAACATCAAGCCGGAAAGGAATTGTGATTTCCAGGCTGAGTCGTAGAGGGTGTGATTGATCCCGTCAAAGGTTACAACACTCTTCGCCTCTCCATTGAAAGCTTTCATCACGATATGGCTGCCATACATTTCTTCGATGTGCCCGTTAATATGTCCCAGGTAATCCTGCTGGCGTTTAAAATATACTTGTGTTTTTCCGATGATCAACCCCAAGAGTGCCAGGGAAATGGGTACGATTCCCAGGGCAACCAGGGTCATCGTCCAGCTAATGGTCAGCATCATTACCAAGATACCGACTACCGTAACCACAGATGTAATGATCTGAGAGAGACTCTGGCTGAGTGTCTGGCTGACCGTATCCACGTCATTCGTGACGCGCGAAAGGATCTCGCCATGACTGGTGCCATCAAAGTACCTAAGCGGCATTCGATTAATTTTTTGGGAGATGTCCTGGCGGAATCGGTAGGTAATTTTCATCGAAATACCGGCCATAATCCAGCCCTGGATATAGGCAAAGATCATCGAAACGAGATACAGGCCAAGGGTGATCAATAGGATCTGACCGATGTATCCGAAATCAATGGAACCCGTTCCGGCAATCTGAGCCATCACCCCTTCAAAGAGCGCTGTAGTGGCCATGCCCATGACTTTCGGCCCGACGATCGCAAAGATGGTAGAGCCAATGGCAACGAGCATGACAAAAAAGATGGATATCTTATAAGAGCCGAGGTATTGGAGCAGCTTCTGCAGGGTGCCGCGAAAATCGCGCGCTTTTTCCCCTTTCATCATGGCCATCGGGCCTCCGCCTCCCATCGGTCCCCCCCCTCTGGGCCTTTGTGGTCTTTTCGCCTGGGGATTTGTGCCGTGTGCGTTCATAGCAGTTCCTCCTTGCTGAGCTGCGATAAGGCAATGCCTTGATATATTTCGCAATCCTTCATCAGCTCCTGATGTGTGCCCTTACCGGCAATTTTGCCCTCATCTAACACAATAATTTGTTCGGCATTTTTAACCGTAGCGATGCGTTGGGTGACGATAAACACCGTGCTTGAGCCCGTCTGCGCCTTGAGTGCCCTACGCAAAGCAGCATCCGTCTTGAAGTCTAGAGCCGAAAAGCTGTCGTCAAAGATATAAATTGGGGCTTTCTTGACCAGGGCACGCGCAATGGAGAGGCGCTGTTTCTGGCCTCCAGAGACGTTCGCGCCACCTTGAGCAATTTCGGCCTCCATCCCCTCCGGCTTTGCGTCGATGAACTCGCTAGCCTGAGCAATATCGGCGGCGAGTTTCAGTTCTTCAGGAGCGGCATTCTCATCCGCATATAATAAATTGCTTTTGATCGTGCCGGAGAACAAACTGCTCTTCTGAGGCACATAACCAATTTTGGAGCGCAGGTCATGTTGGGTGACCTGGCGGATATCGATGCCGTCCAAATAAATACCGCCTTGCGTCACCTCATAAAAACGCGGAATCAAGCTGACGATTGTAGATTTTCCGGAGCCCGTAGTACCAATGAACGCGGTGGTCTGCCCGGGTTGGGCTGCGAAGCTGATATTGTGCAAGACATCTTCTTCAGCTCCAGGATAACGGAAGCTGACATTGCGAAATTCGATGGTCGCCTTAAAGGGTTCGGGAAAGCTTTTGGGAGCCTCTGGATCGTTGATCGTTGGCTCGGTCTCCAGAACGTCAGCCACCCGATCTCCAGAGACGGCTGCCCTGGGAAGCATGATGAACATCATCGAAAGCATGAGGAAGGAAAAAACGATCTGCATGGTATATTGCATGAAAGCCATCATATCGCCCACCTGCATATTTGCCTCTGCAACCTGGTGCGCGCCCACCCAAATGATCAATATGGAGAGCGCATTCATGATAAACATCATTAAGGGCATAACGATCACCATCAACCGGTTGACGAACAAGAGTGTGCTGGTCAGGTTCTGATTGGCAGTATCGAACCGATCTTCTTCAAATTCCTGCATGTTGAAAGACCGAATAACCATCATCCCCGACAGGTTCTCCCTCGTCACCAAGTTCAACCGGTCAATCAAGCTCTGGATGCTCTTGAACTTGGGAAGCGCGATCGAGAATACGATCAGGATCAGTCCAAGCAGCACAATGATTGCCAGGGCAATGATCCACCACATGGTAGCGCCTTCACCCAATGCCCGGATTAATGCCCCAATGCCAATAATCGGAGCATAAATGACCATGCGCAGGATCATAAAGACGACCATCTGGATCTGCGTGATATCGTTGGTGGAACGGGTAATCAGCGAAGCCGTAGAAAACTTGTCGAACTCGGTGCTCGAAAAGCTCTCAACCCTCTGAAAAACATTCCTGCGTAAATCACGCGCCAGCCCGGCTGCTGTTCGAGCAGCGTAGAAGCCAACCAGAATTGTACACACCACCGAAACCAGGGTTACAAATAACATCACCATTCCGGCATTCAAGATGTATTGGGTCTGCAGCTTCACCGTGTCGATGCCAAGAGCGATATACTCTTCTTTAACCGATGGGATGGCTGCCTGTGTCAGCATACTTTCATTCAGCGAGGCAGTCTTTGCATTAACCAGGGTATTCATCTTTTCAAGTTGGTCTGCTGGAAGCTTGCCCAGCACTGTGAAGATATCCATCCCTGCGGGGAGCTTGGAAAGATCAAAGCCCATCTGGGCAGCCATTGCCGAAGCAACGGTTGGGTCAGCTACAGCCTTCTCAATCGAATTGACAGCCACAAAAGCCTTTGCCATAATGGGGTTGAGTTTGTCGATCTCTGTTTGATCGATCTCATTCAGTATATAAACAGGCTCGTTAGCCAGGGCAGGATAATCTTGAACTGCCTGTTCATATTGTGGTGAGTTCTGATCCACCAGCGTGTAACTATTCAGAACAGCTTCTTTTGCTGCGGGGTTCATGAAGAGGAGGAGTTTTTCCATCTCGCTCTGGCGGATCGCCTCTGCGACAGCGTTTTCGATACCCCCCTGTTGAATGCCCACATTAATGATCTTGCCCAAATAATCAGGCAAGGCCAGATCAGCATTGGCCTGAACAAAAAGCAGGATAATCGTGATCAGGATCAAAAACAGATAAGGTTTCAAGTACTTGGTTAATCTCAACATAGAATGAAAACTCCTCGGTTAATCTTCAGTCTTCAAGGCAGCATCCGTCAGCAGGGTCAGGGCCGAGATGATCAGCTCCTGCTCTTCAGAATTAAGCGCCTCTGTCAAACCCTCCACCCACTGGCTGCGGATGGCAATACCATTCGAAACCAAGGCTTGACCCTTGGAAGTCAAGCTTAATTTTTTCAGGCGCCTGTCTTCAAGATCTTCACTTCGCTCGACCAATCCCATCTGGACAAGCCGATCGATATTTTGACTGGCAGCCGCTTTGGTCACCATTAATTGTTCCCCGACCTGAGAAATCCCCCCTCGACCGCCACGATGATACAAACGCATTAATACGGATATTTGAGAAAATGACAAACCAGTCTCAGACATGAAACGTTTGAAATCTCGAGCTGAGCGATGCATAAACACTTCAGACCAACGTTGGATCACCTCTGTTAATGGTTTAGTAGATGGCATGGTTAATCTCCTTAATTCGTTAAGCCGGCTTAATATATCGCAGCAATTTGATTTAGTCAAGGAATTGAAGGATTAAAAAAAGTCATCTGATTATGAATTTAAAAATTAAGGATGAGGAGGCATCTTGCCCAAATTCAAAAGGGGTTGTAAGAATTCAGATGCATTTTCTGGTTTGTTCAAAGTGAGTTTTGCGGGAGGAAATATGCCTGACGAAAAATTTGACGAAAAAGAGCAAGAAAAGAGCGAAGAAAAGTCATCGGAGGAAAAGTCATCCGAGGAGAAGAACTGGGATGAAAAATACCGGCGCGACCCGCTCAGCTCGATTGTCTGGGCATTTATTTTGATTTGGGCTGGCCTTGTTTTCCTGGCTTACAATCTTGGTTGGCTAAATACTCAAACAATCTCTGGATTGCTTAAAGGCTACAACCTGGATCCCTGGTCGTTGGTTCTGTTAGGAGCCGGTGTGATCATTCTGATCGAGGTAGCGATACGACTGCTCGTCCCAGAATACCGCCGTCCCATCATAGTGAGTGTCTTTCTGGCAGCCATCCTGATCGGGATAGGACTTGGAAATATTTTCAACTGGGCTGTCACCGGGGGGGTAATCTTGATTGCCCTGGGTATACTGATCATCTTTCGAGGTTTCCGCTCCGAGAATAAGGAGTAGCTGCTCACAACCTCCCGAAGTTAAAGGTTGAAAATTCATCCCAGGCATAGCGCAGCGGAGCCCACCACTGCTCGCGCCCTATACAGCGGAAATAGGGTGGGTCGAGAGCCAAGATACAATCACCAATCCGATAGCGCGGTAAGATCGGCGTTGAAACAACTAAGCCACCTATCTCACCCGGGCGCATTTCATGCAGCATTTTAATGCCGCGTGAAGTCAGCACCTCAAAAAAGAAGAGATCATAATTGGGCGTCCACCCGCGCGGCTTGCCCATTTGCTGACCAAACATCCCTTCTGTAGCACCGTAAATCTCTCGAATTACGGCGGGTCCATAAAGCGCATGGAGGGAAGCCTGGTAGTGTGTATTAATGCCCGGTACACTTCCGAGAGTCATGATCTAAGTCTTCCACACATCCTTGGGATACACCCGGTGAACTTTACGTGTATAGCGGGCAAAACGGATAGCGGTCGGGCACACCCCACCGACCAGAGTCACATTTTGATCTTTACATAGCTGGTATGCCAGCTCAAAGCGCTTATCCCAATCTTTACGCGATTTTCCGCCCCCCAAGGCGTCGATCTCATCCTGGCTGGGCACCGACCGAATCGGGGTAAACGCAGATACATATTTTGTATAAATTCCGGAACTGTACCCATAGGTGACTTCCTGCTCTCCCACTTGAAGCGTCCCCACCACGGAAGGAAAGTTAAGGTTCAAGTTCACCCCATCCAATAAATCGAACCGGCCTGTCTCGGCAACATACGCCAGCATGGCGCGGCCTGCGCTGATCCGCATTCCCAGATCTGTCGGTGTCATGGGGATAAACTTCGACTCACCCTGGGTTGTCCCGCGCGTGATCGCCCATCCAACCGGTACTTCGGCTAACAAGGCATTCACCTGACCAGCCATCACTTTCTCGATGACCGGCTTGATGGTCGCGTAGGTGATGATCGGAAAGGCTTTCCGGTAATCTGCCAGCGTTGCGATACTGCCAGCTGCATGCTGTAGCCCATACTCGGTGCGAGCATAATCTTTCAAGAACCGCTTCAATACATCTTCTTGCGCACTGGAAGGGTTTTCAATTGCCGTGTGCCAGGGGTCAAGCTGAGAACGCAGGATTTGCGCGCCAACTTGAGGATCGATGCCTGCCATCTTGCTTGTCTCCAGAATCTCTCAGAGAGAAATTATTTTTCCATGGCCATGTTTACGAGAGGAAGACGCGGATCTTTTTCCTTCCAGCTCGCTTTAACCCAGGAATAAGCAGGATCATCGGTGGCAGCCAGCGATTGGGCCGAGCCGGCCAACATATTCAGGTAATAACAGTGAAAGCCATGCGCGGCAACTACCGGGTGGTATCCCTCTGGGGATAAAACCAGGTGGTTATCTCGCACCAGGATCAATTCATCGAGCTTCCCGTCTGCGGTATAGATGCGCTGGTAGGCGTATCCTTCCGGTCGATCGATTTTATAGAAATAAACTTCCTCCAGATCGGCCTCAAGCAAGCCCCCTTGCGGATCAAGGCGGTGTTGATCATGTTTATGAGGCGGGTAGGAGGACCAATTCCCGGAAGGTGTATACACTTCAACCACCACCAGGCGGCTGCAATCGAAACCGGGTGGAATCATTTTATTGATCTGGCGGGTTGCATTTCCGCCACCGCGCAGCTCAATCTCTACATCTGAAGGGGTGACCAGGCGCGGCAGGATGGTCAGAAAAAGCGGCGCACCATCCGTAAGCCATATCCAATGCACTTGTCGCTTCAACTAAAAAATTCGTCTGACGAGGCAGGTACAGCGTGTAGGGCATGCCCTGAAAGACAGTGGGGCGGCGACCGATATTCATCCAATCCCCACGGTTGGAAGTTACCCGGCAGGTGCCTCCCAGCACAACCAGAGCATACTCATGCTCCCCGGTTTCATGTTGCCAAAGCATCCCAGGCTGCATCCGCCGGGCAGCGAAAGATAAATGCTCCCAGCCTGCTGAAGCGGGCGTGATGCGCATATATTCATCACGGTTAAAATTGGGAGAGATCAGAAGCGAAGATCGATAAGGGCTCATCCTACGGCCTCTGCCTCAGCCTTGTGGTCGATAATTGATCGTCTTCTTACTGGCTTTCTCAATCTCCTCTGGCGAGATCAATACCGTCGTTTTTATCCTTGAGGCACCTGCTGAAGAAGCGATCATTGAGAAAGCCGCGGCAGAGACGTTGTCTGGAAGCTCCGTCACAATGAACATATCAACCTCGCCAAACGAGAAATACATGACTTCGAGCCATCCGTCCAGGCTGCGAATCGCGGTTTCCAAGATTTCACGCTGTTTATACCCACCTTCTTTTAAAACTTCTTGTAAACCTGCTTCAGTGTATGTAATTTGGAAGAGATACTTCGCCATGGTGAGCCTCCTTCATCGAGAACTAATCCGATAAATGGTGATCCTTTTGCTGATTCAATTATAGCAGTATATCAAGAAGGCAGATGTTTTTCTTCTTCAATTCAAAACCGAAGATGATCAATCGGGATGCCCAGTCCGCTTGGTTGAGATTATAATAATCAAGATGCGCCTTCGGGTCTTATTCTTTTCCTGGTTAGGCATTGGGATATTTTTATCTCTACTGGTGGGTAACAATTTTTCTGTGGTGCCTGCACAGCAGGCGCTCCCCACACCCACCCTTGACCGCCTGGCATTACCTGTATTATCCGAACACCCATCTCAGGTTGAAACTGGCAGCAGTGTTTATTATTACCACTGTATGCCATGTCATGGTGATCAGGGTCAGGGATTGACCGATGAATGGCGCGAGGTGTGGGAGGAGGACCACCAGGACTGTTGGGGCAGCGGCTGTCACAGCATTCGAGATGCAGATAAAACATTCACCATACCTACCGTGATCCCACCCGTTATTGGGAGCATTGCCCTTGAAAACCGTTTTTCAACCCCGGAAAAACTGTTTGAGTATTTAAAAGAGACTTACCCACCTCAGAGTCCTGGAATTTTAAAAGATGACGAATATTGGGCGCTGACGGCCTTCCTGCTCGTCAAGAACGGGGTAATCCTTCCCCAAGGAGAAGCAGGTCCCTTAGCTAAAAGACACACATACTATGCGCAGCTTGGCCAGCATGGCTGTTATCGCAGCGGTTGGAATAGTTTTGATAATCGGACTGATATTGAAAAGGAAATATCGCCTAAAGAGAGAGGCGAAAAATTATAAAAATATTTCTAGAAAATTGAAACGATTTGACCAATACATATCGCAATGCACGCAGTAAAACACTGTCGTGCCTGTCAGGGATCGCTGGAAGAGGTGGCGCCAGTGAGGGTTGAGAAAAGAGACAGGTATTTGATGTGCCGCCGATGGAAGTGGAAGTGACCGAGCATCAGGCGGAGATCAAAGAATGTCCGTATTGCCATCAGGTCAGCGTAGGAGAGTTTCCGCCTGAGGTCACTCAACCTGTGCAATATGGAGAGCGGATCAAGGCGCAGATGGTGTACTTCAACCAGTACCAGTATGTGCCGCTGGAGCGCACGGTAGAAATCTTCGAAGATCTCTACGGACAGAGGATGAGCGAAGGCACGATTGTCGAGGCATGCAGCCAGGCAGCGGAGAAGGTATCACCCGTCGTTGAAGCCATCCGAGAAGAGTTGAAGAGAGCGAGTGAGGAAAGTGCCCATTTCGATGAGACCGGCAGCCGGGTGGAGAAGAAGCTGTGGTGGATTCATGTGGTTAGCACCCGTTTGCTGACCTATTATACGATCCATGCCAAGCGAGGTTGTAAGGCGTTGAATGGGATAGGGATCTTCCCGGAGTTCAAAGGGACCGCCATTCATGATGCCTACCGCAGCTACTTTCAGTACATCGGCGTTCGACATGGGCTGTGCAACGCCCATCATTTGCGTGATTTGATCTTTATCGAAGAGCAGTATCACCAGACCTGGGCAAGCGAAATGAAAACCCTGCTTCTGGCGATCAAGGAGGCGGTTGAAGAAGAGCCAACCAGAACAAGATCATCTCCATCCTGATCAGATAAAGGCATTCGAAAGCCGCTATGACGCCATACTCGTGGCGGGGTTGGCAGCCAATCCCAAACTTGAGCCAACGAATGTCCAACAAAAAAAACGAGGCAAGCCCAAACAACATCCAGCTAAGAACCTGGTCGACCATTTCCGGCGATCGTAAACCAGAAACATTGGCTTTTATGTATGATTTTAAGGTTCCGTTCGACAATAACCAGGCGGAAAGAGACCTGTGGATGGCGAAGTTGAAGCAAAAGGTGTCCGGGTGTTTTCGCTCAGAAGAGGGTGCCAGAACTTTTTGCAAGATTGATCCTACATTTCTACGGCTCGTAAGCTTGGTCAGCGTGTTCTGGATGTCCTTTATCTGGCTTTGTCTGGTAAGCCTTTCATCCCGCCTTCTCTTCAGGCTTCGTTTCCGTTACTACTTGAGGAGTAACTATTTTTCTATGCTATTACCACTCTCCCCACACCATTTCACCCGTGCACAAACATTTATCCGGCGTTATGCCCGCCCGCTTGATCGTGCTATCTTCAACTACGTCTTTGACTTGGCTCCTGCTGCCCAGGTACTCGCCGAGTTGAAACCCTACCAAAATATTGACGGCGGTTTTGGCCACGGACTGGAGCCAGATTTTCGCCTTTCTACCTCGTCACCTATGGCAACCAGCATCGCACTTCAAGCTGCCGCGCTTGTAGATGCACCTGCAGATCACCCCCTGGTTCGGGGCGCCATTAACTACCTGGCTGGAACCTGTGACCGTGGAGGATTTTTCTGGCACAGCATCGGGTTGGAGGTGAACGATGAGCCGCACGCACCCTGGTGGCACAAGAGTAACCTCACCGCGCCCTCCGATGAGGAGTGGCCTAACCCCTCGGCTGAGCTGTATGGTTATCTCTGCCGCTGGGGGGTGAATATAGATGCGGATTTGCTCGCCGGCCTGGAACGCCGTGCTCTTGCCAGCCTGAAATTTGGCCCGGCCCGCACCCGGCATACAATCTCCTATGCTGGCAGCGCGCGGAACAATTCTTGCCGGAGCACTTGAGAAATGCGCTGGATGGGTACTTTTTGGCAGCATCTCGAGTCCTGACCCCCTTCCGTCCAAAGGATATGATGGAAATGCGTGTATGCTGGCTGGCGCCTTCACCAAATTCATCTTTCGCTCGGGTTGCTGGAAAAGAGACGCTGTTCTCTTACATCGCCGCAGAGATTGGGTTGCAGGCGGAGGACGGCTCCTGGCAGCCTAACTGGTCGTGGGGCCAGTATTTTGACGTCTGGGAGACCGCCCGAGTAGAGTGGGCTGGGCGGTTGACGGTTGAGGTGCTGAGTTCATTCAAGGCCTGGGGATTAATCGACGCATGATCCTGAGCTTTTCTTCATAACTCGATGGCATCAGGCTCATCTGGTTCATCACATTCGCTTTGAAAACAGGGGTGCTTTGACTACCATCCCGGCACGCCAGATTATTGGTGGAATGGGCGAAGAATTCATTTTTATCCTTTTTTCTGTAACTGCTCACCCCGCCTTCTGAAAGGAGGAAAATGGTTACCCAGCTGAGTAGTAACAAAAAATTTAGAAAAGTGGAAAGATTTGACCCAATCTTATTTTCTCGAGCTGCTCCGAGTAGTCATTGGGCAGGTAACTTTATGAGGCACTTCGCCGCAATCACAGCCATCAGAAGCATACTTTCCACGACAGAGCGGGCATCTTTGGTTTTCATCCATCTCAATCAACTCACCTCGCCAGATAAAACAAGCCGGGCAAATGTGGTTGCGGGTTACCAGCTTGCGAGTGGGAATAAACATCTCATAAGTGACGTGACTATCCTTGGTAAGCCACTGATATAGGTAACCTGTTCGTTTTGGATCTTGAACTCCAACCACACGGTCGAACTCAATATTTTTATTCATAGAACTCTCCCTCATCCTGACGAAGCCGCGAAACTTTGTGAGCCTTGATATCTATCAGTGCAATGTCTGTGCCAATTCAAATAATGAGGGGCAAGAGGTTCATTTCATGTGAATTTTTATGAAATGGCCGCCATACCATCTTAAAAAAACAACCGGACGCTTTTCAGCATCCGGTTGTTTTTGCTTAGTTCAAAAGGTTATTCTACTCTGGTCGGATAGGGTTCAGCGCGGGTGAGTTTGGAGACATCACCGCCCAGATCACTGAGGCTATCGTAGAGCAGCTGCAAGGTGTAGTGCGAGTTGTGTGCAAACGCACCAGGATCCTTGTAAGAGTACTGCAGGTTGTATGCTGCCCGCAGCAAACGCGGCGTCCAGGCATCGAAAGTGACTGGACCCTTGTCTGTGGTATCGGCTTTGCCGTCGCCATCTGCGTCAGCAAAGAAATACGGATAAGCAGCTTGGTCGTACACGATACCCTTGCCAGCCGTTTCGGTGGCATATTTCTGGATCGCGGCATACACCAGCTCTTGCATGGTAGCAACTTCACTGGCTACGCCTTCCGTCGTATCGCCATCGCCGTCAAAATCCACCGTGCCCATGCGGATCTTTGCGGGATCCTCGCCAGCTTCACCGTGGCATCCTTGGCAAGAGTCTAGTCTTGACCGTCAAGGCATGGACATCATGGCAGCTTACGCAGGTAAATTGAGCTTTGGCCACATGCGGGTGTACACCGGCATAGGTCTGCCCATCGTATTCATAAGCAACCTGAGCCTCGGTGCCAAACAACGTGGCACCGGCCGCGAAGTAGTGGACGTTGCGGAAGTTCAGCTTCTGCTCTGGGGTCATGACCTCATCGTCCTCCAAGCCAGATGCCTTGATGAGGGCATCCAAACTAGCTTTCGACTCACGTCCCTGGTGGCAGCTGAGGCATAAGTTGCCATCGCTGCCCTCACCGAAGGATACAACCTTCTTGGAGGGGAAGGTGACGGATTTGATCGCATAGCGATCCGGCCAGTTGGCTTCGTCGTGGCAGGTGGAGCACCAGAAACCATTGGATGGAGGCTGGGCGATCACCATACCGGCATTGTTGGGGTCGAGGAACATGGGCAAGCCCGTAGCGGTGTGGCACTTGACACAACCGGCGGGAACGACACCCTCAGCATCCCAATGGCGGAAAGGCTCACTGTTACCAGCGAAGTGACCAGCGTCATCGCGATCGGCTTTTGATAAGTCAACCGGCGTGGCAAGCTTTTCATTCAGGCTGGCGATTGAATCATAGAGCAGCTGAACGATATACTTGTTGCCATGCGCGAAAGCGCCCGGGTCCTTGACCGACATCTGGTAGTTATAGGCGGACTTGAGCAGGCGCCCGGTCCAGGATTTATATCCATTGGCAGCCACAGCTTCATCAGCATCGGCAGTACCATTCGCGTTGGTGTCTACGAAGAAGTAAGGATAAGCATCCGGAGAGTAAGCAATGGCTGTACCGGCAACATCTTTGCCGTAAGCCTGGATCGCCTGCAGAACCATTTCCTGCAAACCCTGGATCTCATAGAACATGCCTTCGGTGACATTACCATCCCCATCGTAGTCCATCGCAGAGGAGGGTTCGCGGACATCCTTCAGACCTTCGACATCCTTGACATCTGAGTGGCATGTCTGGCAGGATTCGAGCTTGACTTCCAGCGTATGCTGGTCGTGGCAGCCTATACAGGTAGCAAAGCCCTCGACATGATCGTGCTTGGCATCGTAAGCCTTGCCTTCAAACTCATAGCCACCCTTCGTTTCTGTTCCATAGAGCGTGGCAGCCGCAGCGCGGTAGTGGATATTGGTGAAGCCCAGATCGGCACTGACGGTGTCATCATCGGCAACCGCCACCTTGGCAATCGCCTCGTCAACCTGAACCTTGGAAGCACGACCTTGGTGGCATTCCATACAAACCGCTTCGCCGCCTAACCCGGTGATCTCAATCCCGGAGGGGAAAACTACCGAGGTCTTCGTGGCAGTGGCACTGTTATGGCAAGCCGCGCATTCGATGGTTGTGCCAGTTGGAGCCGCAACGTCGACTACGCCGGCAGCGCTTCCATCAGCACCCAAGAAATCCTGAAAACCGGGTGTGCTGTGGCACTTGGCACAGCTAGTTGGTATTTCTTTGGGATCGTCTCCATCCCAGTGTACAAAGGCTTCTGCGTCAACCACATTGTGCGGGGAATTCGCCCAGGCATCCTCATTCGGCACATCCTCGACCACGGGCTCAGGGCAGGTTGGGCACTCTGGGCAGGTCGGACAGGTCGGACAAGGTGCTGCAGTTGGACAAGGGGTAGCTTCTACAGTAGGCGCTGGAGTTGCCTGGCAGGCAGCCAAAGTCAACGCCATCGCCACAAGCAGCACCCCAAGAACAATTAACAATTTTCCTTTCATGATCATTCTCCTCAGTCAATATCAATTTCTAAATCGGTAAAATTTTATCTTCTTTATGCTAGGATCAGCGTGATTAATTTCCTCCTTTCAGGGTAAGGATTACTCACGGGCATATATCTATATGTGCAAAACCAAACAAGCCCGTATGGCGAGTTCGCCGTATTATACAATAAAAATGAGAATTTGATTAGTGCAAAATCCCACGAATATATAGGGTATTTGCACTATATCACCCTATTCCTGAATAAAAAAGGCAGCAGAAATTGATCATTCTGCTGCCTTTCAAATTTAATGTTTATACGATTTACTTCACTTTTTGCTCCTGCGTTTCTTTTGAGCGCACCAGGAACACGATCACCAGGATGATTAATTGACCGACCACCATACCGATTAATTCAGGCATACGCTCGGCAACTACAGATAGCCAAGGCTGCCCCACCCGTGAAGTAGCCTGTCCGAACTGTGCCAGGGAAGTCGCAAGGCCGATTAAATGATCGGTAATATAGGCCACTGCAGAAAGGGCTAAAGCGGTAAACGGGATCGCTAAAGCCATTGTCCAAATAACTGCCACCAGCGGAACTTTACGCATATTGACCTCCTGTTTCTTGTAAACATCATAGCGAGAAAAAGGTAATGGGTCAATAGGTCGATCAAAATATTTTTTATTCCTGTTCTATAGGGTCTCACCCCTACCGTTTATGGCTCTATTAATCCTTTACGAATGGCATATTTTACCAACTCGCTCCGGCTGTGCAGTCCCAGCTTACGCATCACATTTTCACGGTGGCGTGCCACCGTATGTTTACTGATTGATAAAGCGGCCGCGATTTCCTCATTCGTTTTTCCGGCAGCTAACATCTCAAGAACTTCTTGCTCGCGGGCGGTAATCTCATTGGACGATTCTTTTGGCTTTTCATCAGCAGCCTGGTTCAGGAAATCTGAAACCAGGACTTTGGCCAGTGAAGGATAGATAAAAACCTCACCATTAAAGGCCGCGTGAATAGCTTTGATTAAGTCTTCCGAAGCAGCCCGCTTCGGAACGTATCCGTCCGCGCCGGCCTGAAGCATTTCGAAAAAATACTGCTGATCCTCATGAATGGTCAACGCGACAACCGCAATTTCTGGATGCTGTGCTTTCAATTGTCGGGTAACCTCAATGCCAGAAATATCAGGTAATGTGATATCCATAATCACCACATCTGGTTGGAGCTGGGAAGCCATCTCCAAGGCTTGCGCTCCGGAACTGACCTGCCCGATGATGCTCAAATCAGTCTCGCTCTCCAACAACATGCTGATGCCTGTACGGACGATCTCGTGATCATCGACCAATAGAAGACGAATCTTATCCGTCATTGTGATTCACTCCTTTCCGAGGTACTTGAACTTCAACCTGGGTACCTTTTCCAACCTGAGAAGTAATTGTGCAAGTTCCTCCGACCAAAACAGATCTTTCCTGCATCCCTAAGAGTCCCCAACAAGGTTTTTCCTTGGCCTGAGCGAGAACTTGTTCAACTGAAAAACCAATTCCATCATCGCGAATGATCATCACCACAGCGGAGTTCTCTCAAAAATCTGAATATCTACATGAGTGGCATGTGCATGGCGGCTGACATTTGTCAGCGCTTCTTGAGCAATTCGAAATATAACGACGCGCAAATCTGAAGGCAAAGAAAGATGAGGGATCTGGCTGTTGATCTCGATTTTCATCGGATTATCTTCTGCCAGGTCATTGGCATACCAACGCAGAGCGGCCACCAAACCTAAATCATCGAGCTGAGGCGGATGCAGACCTGCAATTAACCTTTGTAAATCTTGCACACCATTGGATGCTACCTTTTCTAACTGCTTCGCCTGTTCCAGAGCGCGCTTGGGCATCTGTTCAATATTTTGCGCCAGACCTCGCAAGCCCATACTCAGCGCGGTAAAAGTCTGCCCAACCTGATCATGCAATTCAATGGCAATCCGTTTTCTTTCTGTTTCCTGCGCAGTCACTGTGCGATGCAGCAGCTCATCACGCAATTCTTCTAAGCGCTGACGCTCAGTCTCTTGAGCTTCCTTTAACTCTGTAATCCTGCGGGTTGTTTCTACCTGAAATGAACGCAAGGAACGAAT
The DNA here is from genome assembly GCA_963751425.1 of uncultured Chloroflexia bacterium. Taxonomy (GTDB): domain Bacteria; phylum Chloroflexota; class Anaerolineae; order Anaerolineales; family UBA4823; genus CAVVUF01. The sequence goes on from CAVVUF010000001.1 coordinate 488,614, forward strand.
AATGAAAATTGCCACCAGGCAAGCCATCAAGGCGCGTAAAACCTGGATTGGAAATCCAAACCAGCGCAAAAAGGTCTCTGAATTCAGGTAAGGTGAAGGAAATATACCGCTTGGAGAGGCAAATACCTGTCCCACACATCCATAGATGGCAAAAGCGATCGCAGCCAAGGCTACATCTCGTCCGAATTTATTCATTCCTAAACCTATGAACCGGCGGCGCTGGATGAGCAATCCCCAAGCTGCGAAAGCCGCGCCTGGTACAGCCAGGGCATAGCGGGTATATACATCCGCGGTCGCCTGCCGAGAATTCATATCCTGGGAAGAGAATAAAATTAAACCCAAACCAGCTAACCAGATACCCCCTGCGACAGCGATGCTGAGAGGAATGAGTTTTGAATTAGGCTTATTAGCCAACATACTGGCCCCAAATGCCAGGAGCATAAAAAATGAACTGGCTAATAAGATGATCCGGATGGGAAAAATTAACCCAGCCAGTGGGCTTGAGAATGTATGCCCATGGATCAGCAGAAACATCTCAAACCACTCATGACTGCCATGGATAATTCCAAAAAAAGCCAACAAGCGTAGAGCCCGTGCGAAATCTAAATTACTGGAATGCCCCACCTCCAGCAAGATCGCGAAACCCATGCAAAAAAAGGAGAGTCCATAAAAGAAGAAAACAACAATCAGGTTCCGCAGGAAAAAATCAGCCATTCACTTACTTCTCAGGAGCACCGGCCTGGATCCAATCTTTAACCAGCACCAGTTCTTCCGGAGACAGTTGAGCAAAGTGAGGTTGGGTGTCAGATTGTTTCTTAATCGATTAAGCTGTTGGCTGGATCACCGGGAAAAATAACTGGACCATTTTCACTACCTTTCATCGCGGTCTGATAAGAGGTCAGGTTTAAGCCTTGAATGCCTGAGTCACCATGACATCCTCCGCAGCGCGCCGTTAATAGAGGACCGATCGCATCATTATAGGTCAGAGCACCTTCGCCTACTACAGGCACTTCTGGGGTAGGTGGGAGCTGATCCACGAGGATCTTCCTCAAAGCAGGTGCATCAAAACCGGCATATGTCCAAATATTCCCATGACAGGCACTGTTGGAACAAAAGGAAGAATTATCGGTACCACCCGGGTTGGTGGTCGTATGACAGTTTGAACAGGAATTGTTGATTGCGTCTCTATGTAAAGAAATCCAGTTCGGGTTGCGATGAGTGGTCGGTTCGGGTCCTCGGCTGATCTCAATGTCCGTCGTAAAATCCTGGTTATTGGCTACCACCGGGATCGAATGACACAGGTTGCATTCCATACGGATGGCTTGCTGTTCAGAATTCAAGTGTTTACCGTCATGGCACCGGAAACAACCCGGTGCATATTTGTGTCCGATGTTATCTGGGTGCGAATTCCAATCAGATTTCTGCTCGATAAAAACTGATTGTTGGAAGATATTCTGGATGGATTCCACTGCAGCTTGTATCTTTTGTTGATTCCCCGCATAATAAGAGGGGAAGTAAACCCGGTAATAATCCCGTAAGGCGGCAATCCCCTCAAGTGCTTGCGCTTGAGAGGCATAGGTGGCTCGAAGGACCTGGACGCCTTTCAGACGAATTTCGGGGATAGACGGATCAATCGTACCATTGTCTAGCAATGTATCCATCGCATTTTCAGGCTGAGGAACCAGGTGGGTAATGCGATTGTGGCAGGTGAGACAATCCATTTCCTTCAAGTCATTTTCATTGATCGCAGACGGATCGATATTCGACTCAATATCCACGTACTCTTCATAACTCCCGTCCTCGTTATACACACGCACGTAGGGAATTTCCTGTTCAGTTTGATCCGTTGGGTAGTATTCAACTTTCTGGATGATATGCCAATGAATGCCTTTTCCTCCCCCAGTCCGAGTAGTACCACCGCCAGTTTTGAGCACAAGATAAGTTGTGCTCGGAGAATTATCCTTGTCGTTTCCGAATTGCTTTAGCTGTACCAGACTGTCATCCGAAAACTTTTGGGGTGAGTGACACTTTTCGCAGGTCTCACGGGCCGGTCGCATGTCGTTGGCCGTAATCGGATACTCATAATTCTTAAAAACCGTATAAAAGACATGCTTTAAATCACCGGCTTTTCGAAAGACCTGGGTACCAATAAAAGCGCGTCCAATATGACAATCCACGCAGGCAATATTAGCATGTGGGGATACTTGATAAGCGGTATATTCAGGAGGCATCGTGTGGCAAGAGGTCCCACAGAATTCCGGCGAATTCGTATATTCCCATCCATAAGCTGCACTCGTTAGGACGATCAATGTAAGAAATCCCAATAAGGCATAGGGAGCTACGCGGACGATGAATTTTGCGTCATGGGATGGAAAGAAAAATTGCTTGATCCTGCTCGTCATGCGTTTCATATCCTGTTCTCCTTCTTACCAATAAAGATCGTATGAACTATTTTTCGGGTGCTCCTGCTTCGATCCAAGTAATCACCTGATCTAATTCATCAAGGGTTAACTGACCTGGATGCTTACCCGCAGATTGCATTTGAACGAGGAGGCTGTTGTCCGGATCCCCAGGCACAATCGCCGGCCCACTGTTACCACCTTGCAGAGCACTTTGATATGTTTCGAGTGATAAACCACCAACCTTCGTCGCTCCATGGCAAGTATCACAGCGGTTGCGGAAGAGGGCCTGAAAATAACCATCCCAGGTATACGCACCGGCTGGTTGGTCTGGATTCGCGGTGGGAGTGGGAGTAGAAACTGGGCGAGGCGTAGGAGTAACCGGCACATACACTGCCGCGGTTTCACCTTGTGGTATGGTGTTTATGGCTGTCTTTTCTACCGTGAGGAATCTTATGACCCCAATTCCTAAAACAATCGTTAACACCCCAGCAAACGGGAAGAATACCCTCTGTCGCTTGCGGATTAATGACGGAGCAATGGGCTCTCTGATGACTTCAGCTTCTAACTCAGCCAGCTCGGCTGGATGCTCATGCTCCATTTCTTCTTTCGTCATCGTACCGATAAACATGCTCTTGTTGAAATGTTTCAAATGGACATGGTAAAAATGCCATAAGATGATCGCCAATACTGCCAGAATTGCCTCGGCGCCATGCGCAGCTTTTGCGGCAGGAATGATTTCGCCGGGGAGTAAACGCGCGGTGGTAATCGGGTTCCACATCATAAATCCTGTCAGGCCCATGATGACCGTTCCCCACACCAGTGCCAGGTATTCTGCTTTTTCAGCATAGCTGTACCGGCCATAAAAAGCCCGTCGTTTTCGAAAACCTAAGTTGTACAAAATATCTTGGATCACATGCTGGAAATCTTGAATAAACGGGATCATTGTCCAGGGTGTCCGCTCGACATACACCTTGTAAAGCACCTCGTTGACATGGTAAATGCTGATCACCATCATCACGGCCGCAGAAAAGTGATGGATCTGGCGTGTTCTTTCGATGCCACCTAGTCCATTTAGTATGGCTAAGCCCAAGGAAGAATCCGCAAATTTTTGTGCTAAGCCAGTTAAGCCCAATATTGAAAAAGAAACCAAGAAAATAATATGCTCAATCCGTTGGGGAATCGAAAAGCGTTGATATTTTTCCTTCTTTTCTGCACCTGAATGGACTTCGGAGACTGGCGATTCCAGGATTTTTTCTTCAGCCTGAGGGACATCCGATAGATTCTGGTCTTGAAGGATGTCAGGTTGATTTTGATCTTGAGGAACGTCCGGCAGGATTCTGATCCTCAGCGATGTCAGGCTGATTTTGATCTTGAGGAACGTCCGGGCAGATTCTGATCCTGAGGGGTTTCCGGCAGATTCTGATCAGCCATTTTGCACCTCCTCACTTTGAGTTTGGGGAGGCGGAGTTGGAGGTAAAGATTTTTTCCGCTTCTGATATTTCATATAAAGGGAATGTCCAACATCCAGAGCGACCAAAAATCCCATACCACCGATCACAACAGGGATAAGGATTTTATAAAAAAGCTCTACATAATAAACCAGGCTGTTATTTTCTGTAGAGGGGATGTAATGGGATAACCAGGCCGAGGGGAAATTCGTGGTCGCATCGGGATGGCAAACCTTACACCGCACCAAGAGGTTTTCCTTGATTTGGATGCCTGACACAGGATCATCGACACGCGCAATATCATGAATACCATGACAGTCATAACAAACCGCCTTATTGACTTCAGCATCAGGAGATTGCTTCTCAAACACGCTGACCGTCGTCCCATGGAAGTCAGCTACATAAGTCGATAAAACATCCGTTGATATGCCGTACTTTCCCATCAGGGTTTTATCGGTATGACATTCGGCACAAATTTTTGGAGAATTCAAACGGAAATTTGCGGTCGTAGGATTGGCAATATTATGCACGCCATGGCAGCTGATACACGTGGGTACATCTTGATTATTCTCATCGATCAACGCAGAACCATGCACGCTGGCGGCATATTTCTGATAGATGGCATTATGACACTGTGCGCACATCTGAGGAATTAAAATATGTGAGGAGGGGAGCAGTTCTCCGGTTTCCGGATCCGTTAGCTGCTTCACCGTGTGTGCGGTATGGCAATCGACACAAACCGCCGCATTCTGGTTGCCTGACGCCAGGGCAGCTCCATGAACGCTGTCTTGGGCTTTCTCAAACTGCCCCGAATGACAGCGATAACAAGCAGGATTGAGGGATAGCGTTGCATCACGCCGGCTGGCTGCAGTCCAGGCAGGATGCGGATAATTCCCTACCAGGGTATGGCATTGTACGCAGGCGTATCCTTTTTTACCATGGATCGAAGCGGCATGATCCGCTCCTGAAACATATAAATCAAGCACATCTCCATTCTCAAGCGTCATCGTCAGTCCGGGCTCTCCATGACACCCCAGGCAGGTCTCGTCGCTGATCGACATCTGGGGGGTGGGCTCTCCAGGGTTGGACGATTGAGGCAATGCAGCGGCATTCGCGATCTGGTTTTCGTAGCGATCTTCAACTGAGAATAACGCCAGTATGAAGAGAAAAACCAAGCTGATCAAAATTAAAGAATACAAGGCACGGCGAACAGGCATTACGATTTATCTCCTGTCTCGGTTTCTTTTTGGGTTTTCACCATGATCCTTTTATATTCAAGGGCATGATATTTTTTCATTTCATCTTCATTCAGTTTCCCGGTGAAGATGCTCAGGTTCAAACGCTCTAAATGAACGTGATAAAAATGCCAAATCACCACGAAAACCATCGCCACCACAGCTTCGGTGCTATGCGCCATAAAGGCCGCAGGAATGATCCCTCCAGGCAAGAAATTCGTCACAAAGATCGGGAATAACAAAATCAAACCAGTGACCACCATGATGCCAATCCCAAAGAACAAGAACCAATAGGTAACTTTTTGTTCAAAGTTATACTTACCGTATACAGGTTTCTCTTTACTGATAAACAGTAAATACTTTACCATCTTCCAGGCATCTTTTATATCCTGCAAATTCGGGAAAATATCTCCTGGAAGCTTGCGCCTGGCTAACAAAACAATCCCTTTACCGAGATGATAAAGGACTAACAACAAAAGAAAAACAGCAGTAATATGATGGATGGTCTGGATTGCTTTCACTCGATCTGGAGTTGATAAAATATACTGGCTCCAAGATGTGGTTCGATATTTCTGAGGCAAGCCTGTCAATAACAAGATTGAACCACAAAATAAAAGGATCCAATGTTCCCATCTTTGAGAAAGCGAAAATCGCCGAAAAATATGTACGGCGCGCACAGGAGCTTCTTCATCACGGATCAAACCACTCATGCCAGGCTCCTTTTCACACGCGCAATCGTTGCGTGAAGGATTTGAAGGACAACGTAAATGATCGACCCCCATAACACCACCGGAACAAAATAGGAATAGAATAATTGGACATAATAGAGCCATGGGGTACTTGACTGGCTAATTTCATTATGCCCAACCCAGGCTCCTGTCCAATTGGGTCCAGCAGTCGGGTGGCATTTCTGACAGGTAACCAATAGATTTGCCGAATTTACGCTTGAAGTGGGATCACTGGCTGGCAGGATGTTGTGGATGCCGTGACAATCCGTGCAAACTGCCGAATCATGCCAGATGGAAGGCCAACGCGCTTGATAAACGGATACATTGACGCCATGCCAGGACAGCTCATAAAGGTCATATACATTCGCGGGTAAGCCATACTTTGCCATTAACGCCTCATCAGCATGGCAGCCAGCACATAGTTCCGGAGTCTCTACCCGGAACTGCTGAGTGCGTGGATCCTGGATGTTGTGGACCCCATGACAGTCGGTGCACACGGGTACATCAGGATTGTCTTCCTGAAGCAAGGCGCTGCCATGGATGCTGTGTGTATATGTGTTATAGATATCCTCATGACATTTACCACAAGTTTCAGATACCTTCGTGCGCGGTTGAGCTGGAGATTGGACATCATGCGCACCATGACAATCTGTACAAATGGGGGCTGCCTGGTTTCCGGCCTCTGCCACCTGGTCATGGATGCTGTCTTGGGTTTTCTCGTAGATATCCGAATGACATTTCTTACAGGCTTCTACATAAGTCTGAGATAATTCTCGCAGGGAGCTGAATTCAGGCTCTGCATGAGGATAATCTTGGATGCTGGTATGACAAGCCTGGCACTCGATTCCAATTGGGCTGTGGATCGAATGCGCCAGGGTATCCGGATTGATATATAGTGAAAGGGTCTCTCCACTGGGTAGCTGCATCTCAAGCCCCGGATCATTATGGCAACCCAGACAGTAACTTTCAGTGGTTTGCGGTTTTTGACCAGCGCGTGCTGAGGAAATGATAGAAAAGCTCGCCAGGAGAACAAATCCAACCGCCAGAATAACCCAAATCAAGCCATAGGTTTTCCTAGACCGAGCCATGCGCTAGATCTCCTTTTTCTGAGTGGTTATTTTCATTAGGTTCTTCTGGCGGCTCAGGAGGTGGTTTCGTAATAAACCCAAGCCTTCGCAGTAAATAGGAAATCCCAAATAATAGCAATACGGGTACAAGACAGCGCAATACACAAAGCAGGGGAACAATCAGCGGACTGGAAGCTGTATCATTCATTTGCAGGCTCTCCAAACCAACTCTGGCCCTAAAAACTGGCCACTCATGTCTAAATTTGCTAATCACCACTGACGATCATCTGCTTAAAGTATAACCTAATCTGCGAAGAATTAGAAATACATTAAGAAAGCCCCAGAACGAACCAAGCGAAACGACAAGGGCAGAAATCGACTGTCTCAATGTTCCTTATCATCGAACAAGGGTAAATACCTCACCCCTAAAGTGAGAAGCAGCAGGGCATATCCGATTACACCAAGCGCAACCCCCCACTCTGTCCATGCTGGAAAATACTTTCCGGGTTCAATGACCGAGGCGATGCCCGGTGAATACTGCACAGGTATCGTTAATCCCGAGACAGTTGTGTTCCAACGGTTGAAGATAATTCCCATGACCGCAGCAGCAGCGCCCAAAACCAGGTAAAGTGGTTTTTTATTGGTTTTCGGATTGAGGAAGATAAAAACAGGAACCAGGATCCCCAAAATGATCTCTCCGAACCAGAAACCAAAATTATAGGGTGTTTGCTGGTTAAGGATATATAAGGAATTGCTAACAGCAGGTGTTCGACCATAATAAGTCACTGCGGCGATATCCCATAATTTGATATAACCATAAGCCAATAAGGCAAAGCCGCTGTAACGCGCAATGGTCCATTTCACCCGGTCTGGTACCAATTTTTTCCCTTTGATCCACTCAAGCACGTAAACCACGGCCATGGTGAGGGCCGGTCCTACTGCCACAGCAGACAGGATGAACATGATGGGCATGCTGGGCTTGAACCAGATCGGCCGGGATTTTACGACCCCATAGGTCGCACCCAGGGATGATTGATGGAGGAGTGAGATCAGTAAACCAAACAGGGCAAAAGCTGGCGCGGCTCGATGGCACACACTCGCAACTTTCCGGATCCAGGGCCAGCGGTCAAAGAATTTCCCCTCGACAATTACTGGAAAGAATTCCAGGAACATAATCGTCAGGTAGATGGTGATGCACCAGGTAATTTCCCAAAGAACCGAGTGCACATTCCAGAACACCCAGGGATGCCAAAACCGGTCTGGCCGGCCAATATCCATGACCAGGGTAAGCAATGCAGTGGTATACCCGATAAATCCCACAAGCACAGCCAATCGGATAATCGAACGGAATTGCTTGATTTTGAACACATAAACCACAGCCGATAACGTGAATGCTCCTGCTCCCAAGGCAATCGCAGATAGATCGATGGTGATCCACAATCCCCAAGGCACTATATCGCTCATATTGGTGACAACCAACCCATTCCAGAATACTACGACTGCCGAAACAAGCCCAATCATCAAGAGGAGTCCCAAGAACAAGTACCATATTAAGATGGCAGGCTTCCACGTAAAAGGCTTTCGCTGCTCCATCGTTGTCGATGCCATGGTTACAACCCCTCCTTCGGCGGGATATAGTAAACACTCGGATTGGTGCCTAATTCTTCCCGCAGACGAATGGTCGGATTTTCCTCAAGAACTTTAGAGATTTGACTTTCAGGATTTTTCAGATCACCAAATACCCTTGCCCCAACCGGACAAATATTGACACAAGCTGGCGTGGCATCCAGGTCTTCACCCGGTACCAAGCCAACCTCTAAACCTTTATCGATACGCTGGATACAAAAAGTACATTTTTCTACCACTCCCCGTGGCCGGCGTTCTACCTCCGGAATACCCCAGGTGGGCACATAGGGATTCTCACCCGAGCGTGCTTTCCAGTTAAATCGGCGGGCGTCATAAGGACACGCCACCTCACAATACCGGCATCCAATACAGCGATCATAATCCATCACAACCAAACCATCTTCACGGATATATGTCGCCCGAACCGGGCAAACCTCAACGCAAGGAGCTACCTGGCAATGTAAACATGGGCGGCTGAAATAGAATGTGGAGCCGTTCGAATTGATTTCTTCACTCACCACATTCCAGGCCATGTCCTCTTGTACATCATTGGTTGCACAGCAGGCTCTCAGGCAATATTCACAGCCTATACACTTATCCAGGCTAATGACCATCCCCCAGTGATGTTCACCGGTTGCGCCATGGCCTCCACTTGCTCCTGTTTCACCTTCGATCTGCTGCTGCTTCAGTACCGAAAAGGGTGATAGCGGTCCCGTAGTAAATACCTGAGCAGCCAATACGGATCCCACAGCCGTAGCCCCCAGCGTGAGAAAGTCTCGGCGTGTAAGCTTGACGGAAACTTTCTTTTTCTTACTCATCTTCTTCTACCTCTTCAACAACCAACCGTTTACTGACAATCCAGGCTGCTGCTCCACCGATGATCAAACCAACAATCGCTCCTTGCGCAAGCCCGGTATACAACCTGACCGTACTTTGCGTCTTGAGCGTATTAACTTCACCTACCAAAGTTGTGTTTTGCTGCTGAAGTGTACCCATATCTTGGTTCTGTAATTGATCAACTTCTCCAGTTAGCTTGACAATTTCGTCGCGCGAATGCACGGTATCTTGATGGCAGCCAATACACGCATCCGACCCAACAGAAAAAGTATGTCCGGTTGCGACGAGCCCATCGATGGGATCGGCTTCTCGAGGTGCTGAATACATGTGACAATTGCTGCATTCCAATCCGGCATTCGCATGCGTGCTGTGCGTAAAGGTATCGCCGCGCTCCTTGTGGCAATTCGTGCACAAAGCTGTGACCGTATCAGCTTTACGCGTCTGAGTATGAGGGTTATGGCAATCCTGGCATTGAATCCCGACCTGGCTGTGCTTACTCGCCCGCCACTCGTCTGTGGTTGTCTTATGGCATGTTGCGCAGAGGTCGGCATTCGGTTGGATCGGCATCAATTGTGCCGGGTGTCCAGGCTGCAGCGGGCCATGACAAGACTCGCAGGTTACCCCTTCTTCCGAATATGTACCTGTTTGGGGATCAAAGCCTGTCGTATGGCACTCCAAACAGCGGGTATCAGAACCCAATTCCGACCAATCCCGCTGGAAGATTGGCGAAGAAAAAGCATTGGCATGGAAAGTATCCTTCCAGGCAGAGTGAATATTTTCATGACAGGATTTACAAGCCTCAGAACCGGCAAATCCCCCAGGAATTGGGGTAGGCTGCTCAGCTTGCAAGGCGGGAGAGGCACTGACTGGATGAGTGAAGGCCGCGGCTGCACCCACCGCAAGGCTAACCAGAAAGAAGCTCATGAAAACCAATACAAAGGTTCTCGTATGGATTGAGCGTGTTTTATTCATCTTCGTACTCCATAAAACAAAAGATTTTATTGAGAGCTTATCACATAGGGTATTCGCACTAATTAACCCTATATACCACATTGAATTCTAGTGCATTTTTTGTGGATTTACGAAGGGAAGAATGTCATACACTATGCTGACAGATGTAATATTCGAGGACTTCATCGAGATGTTCAGCGTTACCTCCTATGTAGTAAAATATAGAAAACCATTATCAATAGTCCTAATTTTTTATTTCCAAAAGAGGCAGGGAGCTCCTTATTTTACATGAAAATTAAATCGGGTATGGTTTTTGCACCTTCTCCAGATATTGTGGCTCGTTTGATCGAAGAGGAGTTGATCATCGTCCCCCTGACATCAGGCATCGGTGATCTAGAAGATGAGCTTTTTACGCTGAACGAAACTGGAAAAGTTATCTGGCAATACCTCGATGGAAAACATACCATCGCTGAGATCATTGATAAGCTCAACCAAGACTTTGACGCTCAAGATGGTGAGATTAATAAAGATGTATATGGTCTTGTTGAAGAATTGGTAAAGCGGAAGATCCTTATCGAAATTAACAATGACAGAACTATGCATGATCAATTGGAAAATAATCCTTGAAAGAAGCTTTCTTAAGAGCCGAACCATTTGCGGAATTTCCGTTATGGAAAACCATTGAGGAGAAGAGAATCCCTCTTTCCTTCGAACTGGAATTAACAGCCAGATGCAACAATAACTGCCGTCATTGTTATATCAATTTACCTGCATCTGATCACAAGGTTAAAGAAAATGAACTTTCTATCCTCGAAATAAAGGATCTTGTTCATCAAGCAGCAAACCTTGGGGCTCTGTGGTGCCTGATTACAGGTGGCGAACCCCTATTACGAAAAGATTTCCCTGATATTTACCTTTCAATTAAGAGACAAGGTTTATTGGTTTCAGTTTTTACGAATGCTTGCTTAATCACTCCTGACCACGTAAAACTATTTCAAGATTTTCCTCCCCGCGATATTGAAGTAACCGTTTATGGTGTGACAGAGGAAACTTATGAAAAAATTTCGCGCCAACCAGGATCCTATAAACAATTCAGACGTGGATTAGATTTATTACTCTCAGGTGGAATTCGGGTTCGGTTGAAAGCAATGGCAATCCAAACGAACTATCATGAATTACATGAAATCAGTCAGTTCTGCCGGGATCACACCTGTGATTACTTCCGATTTGATCCGCTTTTACATTTACGCTATGATAATGATCGAAATAAAAACGAAATAATAAAAAGTGAACGATTAACCCCACTTGAAATCGTTACATTGGAAAGGAATGACGAAGAACGCAGGCTTTCTCTTCAAGAAAAATGCAGCACTCTGATCCAAAGTCATCCAAACGAAGTGGGATGCAACCACATTTTCCATTGTGGTGCTGGACAAAGTAATTTCGCAATCGGTTATGATGGCACTTTTCGTTTGTGTTCATCCTTAACAGCTCCAACCTGCACAATGGACCTTCGTACACATTCTCTGTCAGAAGCCTGGTACAGCTTTGTTCCGAAAGTACGGAATCACCGTTCTGATAACGATAATTTTGGACAGACTTGTCGAATTTGCCCTATCGTAAATTTATGCTTATGGTGCCCAGCAAACGGTTTTCTTGAATGTGGCGAATTGGATGGTCACAGCGAATATTTTTGCCAGGTAGCACATGCCAGAGCTGATGCAATTCTCCGGCAAGCAAGTGCTTAATCTGAACGAGCTAACATGGCGACAAATGGTTTATTAAAAGAAACAACTGCAAAACTTGGAACGACCAACCGCAGCCGGATCCGTACTTTTTTCGTTTCTACAGCCGGTCTGGCATTGGTTTATTTCGTCGCCATTACCATTGCCGAATCCACCACAGTATTAATCGAGCCCAGGATAGGTCTGATTCTGCATGGGTGTGTCTTAATCGCCCTCATTATCCATTCTGCTCTCCTTTCGCGAGGATACCAGCAAAATTTCTTATTATCATTAATATTGGCCCCGCTGGTTCGGCTGCTCAGCTTATCCCTGCCTTTAACCAGCTTTCAATATATTTACTGGTACGCAATCATTGGTGCCCCACTTCTTTTCACTGCCTTCTTGACCGCGCAGGTGATTGGCTTAAGCCGCGCCCAGATGGGATTAACCTTGAAACGCATCCCTATGCAGTTATCGATCGGATTGATTGGAATTGGCTTGGGGTTTATAGAATATATCATCCTTCGTCCAGCACCCATTACCAAAGGACCATCGCTGCAAGAAATCTGGATGCCCGCACTAATATTATTAATCTTTACAGGCTTCTTAGAGGAAGTGATCTTCCGAGGCGTGATGCAATATGTTTCACTGAGAAGTCTCGCCCGCTTTGGTGTTTTTTATGTTTCTGCTATATTTGCCGTTCTTCACCTGGGTTATAAATCCATCCCCGATGTTATTTTTGTTTTTGCGGTAGCGATGCTCTTCGGCTTTATTGTACATCGAACAGGATCGATCTTAGGTGTAACCTTAGCGCACGGGTTAACAAATATCGGATTATTCCTGGTTTTTCCATTTGTTGTTGGAACTGCGGTAATTGGGTCAAAAGCGCCTACCGGTCAGTCTTATGCCCAAATAGCCACGTTAACATCTACTTTATCCACTCCGAGCCCTACTCTGACCGTTCAGCCTGGCACCAAGATGGCAGTTCTATCGCCGGGAGTCTCCTTAAAACAAAAACACCCAATCATCCGACTTTGCTTCCATCTTCCCCAACGATAACGGCAACTTCCACGTACACCGCAGCTCCAACCCAAACACCAACGATCTCGATACCAAGCACAGCTACTCCAACTCCTACGATTACTCAGCAGCCAGGGGAAAACGATTCATCCACACCCATTCCAACAGAAACCAATCAGCCCGCAAATATAACGCCACTCGCTACCAATGTACCCCTTACCACTCAGATGATCACATCAACGATGCCATCACCTTATGGAGTATTGATCGATGATGGTGATCTAGAATTTTTACGTTCGGGTGGCGAAGAGTATCGCTCTTCAGAGGGTTTTGGGGGTGATTTTGTTTGGACAACCACTACAGATGAGAATGCCAGAGTGCAGATCGAGTGGAGGCCAACACTTTTAATGTGTGGAACTTATAAGGTTGAGGTTTTTATTCCAAAGGGGATCAATTTATCCACATCGGCTTTCTATCAAGTTGGGTATCGCCAGGGAATGAGCAGCCGTCTCATCAACCAGTCGGCCTATTCTGGCTCTTGGGTCAGCCTGGGTGAATACGAATTTCTACCGACCAGCGGGACATTCCTGCGGCTAACGAATAGTACCGGTGAACCAGCGAGATCTAATTTAGCAATTGTTTTTGACGCAGCCCGTTGGACTCTAGTCTCAGTATGTAGTACCGATCAACCATAAAAAGTTTTGAGGATATTTTACATCGTAAGAAATTGAAACGTAATCATATCGAACAGAAAAAATCTCATCGAAAGTGATGTATGTGCTAAAAATTTAGTTTCAAGGAGGGTAACCATGGATATTGCGATGATCGGACTGGGAAAAATGGGGGCAAATATGGCCACGCGCTTGTTGAGTCAGGGTCATCGAGTGATTGCCTATGATATCAATGAAGAAGCTGTGCAAAGCTTGGTAGACAAGGGAGCAGAAGCAGCCCAAAGCCTTGAACTCATTGCGCAAATCCTCACGCCGCCTCGTTCAGCATGGGTGATGGTTCCCGCAGGACGGATCACCGAAGAAACCATATTAGCGCTAGCAGAAAGTTTTTCACCAGGTGATACAGTAATCGATGGCGGGAATTCTTACTATAAAGACAGTCAACGAAGAGCCGCTTTGCTCGAATCCAAAGGCATCCATTTCATCGATGTAGGCACAAGTGGAGGAGTCTGGGGCTTGAGCGAAGGATACAGCCTGATGATTGGAGGCGAAGCTAAGGTTGTTAAACGCCACCGGAGCCTTTTTGAATCCTTAGCTCCCTCCAGAGATAAAGGTTGGGGCCATGTGGGCCCACATGGAGCAGGTCATTTTGTCAAAATGATCCACAATGGGATCGAATACGGCCTGATGCAAGCCTATGCGGAAGGGTTTGAACTTCTCCAATCCAAACAAGAACTCAACCTGGACCTGCATCAGGTTGCGGAAATTTGGCGTACCGGTTCAGTTGTCCGTTCCTGGTTATTAGATTTAACAGCCCTCGCTCTCGCCGATAACCCCGATCTGGAGGGCATCAAAGGCTGGGTAGCCGACAGCGGAGAAGGACGCTGGACGGTTTTCGAAGCGATTGACCAGGATGTACCGGCCCCGGTTATTACCCTGGCTCTTCAAATGCGTTTTGCCAGCCGGCAGGATGAGAGTTTCAGCGCAAAATTATTGGCTGCTTTAAGGAACCAATTTGGCGGTCACGAAGTCAAAAAGAGCTAACTTGTGCTGAATAGGATATGGCCTTAAAATATAAATATAAGTCCAATTTCCATCTTATCAATAATAAATTTTCAAAGTAAGGAATGGAGATACTATGCGAAAAAGTGCAATCATCATTGGTTCAATAATCGGTGTAGTGTTATGCCTCACCATGGTTGTCGGCACCTACTTTGGAGTGAAATTCATTACCCAACCCCAAGCACCCCCACTTGCCCTAACCACTGCGACCAACGCCCCCGCTACTGAAACCTCTGTTGCTTCCAAAGCAACAGTGATCGTAGAACCGACGGAAGCGCCCACCAAAGCTCCTATGGTTTGTGGTCAATCGGGAAGCTGGATCATCCTGGCTCTAGGAAGAACGATCCATAAAAGCGTCCCACCGGCTGAGATGATCCGCTTGATGAAAGTCGATTTTGATCAGAAATCTGCGGTCATATATTCCTTTCCTCCTGATTTGGTGGTTGAGACTCCCGGGCTGACCGAAAAATATCAAATTCAAACCTCTCGCATCCAGGATATTTTCACAGCAATGGTCATAGCCGATGGTGAGAGTAAAACGACTGAAATCAATGCCTCTCAGGCCACCGCCCAGGCGGTTTTGGACAACTTTGGGATCGCGGCTGACCATTATCTCACCCTCAAAGAGAATGTTGTCGAGGAGATGGTGAATATTGTCGGCGGGATTGATGTTACTTTATCACAGGATTTCACCATGCCCACTTATTCATCCTATAATGGGCTTGTTCTGAAAGCTGGCACACAGCATCTCGATGGTGAGATGGTGCATGCCATAACCACATATCGCGGCAGTGTGACAGACGAACCATATCGCCTTGCGAATCAGAATATTGTCCTGGCAGGTATGTGGAAGAAGCTGCTCGATCCAGCCGTTTATGTGAAGATCCCGCAATTATATTCCTCCTATCAGGATAATATTACAACCGATCTAAGCCTGGAACAATTCGCCGCCTTGAGTTGTCTGAGCCGGCTAATTCCGGCGGGAAATATCACCGTCGATACGCCCAGTATTGAACAGTTGATCGTCAAAGAAGATGGCTCAACTTATATGAAAAACCCAGAGCAGCTGATCCCAGAAATCCAAGCATTTATTCTCAGAACCATAGATGGATCGATATCTTTGTATTACTTGTGAGGTGCTGGCGCGCCCTGTTTATTGGTGCGCCGCCACCTCGCCTCATTTATTAGATGTGGAGCTGTTGAAACGCGGTTTGCATAATCAACCCCTGAACCTGCGTGCCAAGCTTCAAGAGCGGATCGATGAAGCAGAAAACCAGGGCTATAAGGGCATCATCTTGGTCTATGGATTGTGCGGACAAGCCACAGCCGGATTGGTGGCACGCTCGATACCCTTAATCATCCCGCGTGCGCATGATTGTATAACGCTCTTCCTCGGAAGCCGTGCCCGGTACCAGGATCAATTCGAAAATTATCCCGGCACATACTGGTATTCGCAGGACTATATCGAGAGGGACGACGGCTCAGGCACGACTCTCTCGATGGGATCTGGCTCAGACACCGATTTACAATCGGTTTATGCTGAATATATCGATAAATACGGCAAAGAAAATGCCGATTATTTGATGGAAGTGATGGGTGCCTGGCAGCAGCACTACCGTAGAGCAGTCTATATTGATCTTGGCATCGGAAACGGCTCGAACGTCGAAAGAAAAGCCCAAGATGAAGCCGCTCGCCGAGGCTGGAGCTTTGAAAAGCTGATAGGCGACTTAAATTTGGTACGTGATTTGCTCGAGGGCAATTGGCAGGGTACAGAAACCCACCCGGCTCAAACCCAGGAAAATAATCGCTTTCTGATCGTACCTCCTGGTCAAAAAATCATCATGACCTACGATAACCGGGTCGTCGATTGCGAAAAAGGGAGCGCTTAACCGGCCAGGTGCTTGACCACGATATCGATCAGCGCTTGATGAGGGATGCATTCATCGAAAGCGAAGGACCGCAGGATCTGGTCAAGATCTACCCTTTGGGAGCCCTCGAATAAACGTGCATAGGTTCCCTGCATCAAGCCTGCCGCATAACCTGAAAGTGCAGCCTGGGCAAGATAATGCCGGTTTGCGGCTGGTTCGATCCGCTCATCTTCGAGAGTCGCCTCGATCATGTGCGCAAGCTCATAAACCTTTTGTTTAGCAGGCGTAGGCGGAATCCATCCCATCCAAAAATCTGTCGCCAGATCCTTTTTCGCTTCTAAGACAGGCAGAATCGCCCGGATATAATCGGAAGTTGGATCAACCTGCACCCACCCCATGACGTAAATATCTTTGTACGTCCACATCGTCCAGTGAACGCCATATTCATCGTAAACACTGAGCTGGTCGTCTAAGGCACGCAGGCGATCAGGAATTTCGTGAGCAGGTCCATTATAAGCTGCGCCAAATTCCCCCACCCATAAAGGCACCTGGTATTTCTGAGAAAAACGTGTTCCACTGTGGTTTAGGAACACCTGCTCTTGCTTGTTGCGATCCCATTGTTCGCCATTGATCAGACCCGGATAAGCACCCGGGCCAAATCCACCGGCATTGTAGTTATGACTGCTGTAAACCAGGTTTGCTGCAAAAGGAGCCTCCAGGCCGTCAAATTGGGATGAATAATAATCGCCCTCCAGGAAGATAATATGATCCGGATCAATCGCCCGTATGGCTTCAACAACCCGCCGGTAAATTTGGTTGATCGCCTTCCAATCAGGCAGATATTGAGAAGAAAAGCGCCCAAATGGGGTGTTCGTTACAGGCTCATTCATCACATTATAGCCGGCGATCACGGATCTACCCCGGTAGCGGCGGGCAAACTCTTCCCATAAGGCAACAAAGCGGTCCTGAAAATGAGGGTGCTGCCAGAAAAGAGTATGGCGGGTTGAATTATCACTATGCCAATCCGTATTCTGCCATCCCTGAACAGCATGCATATCCAAGATGACATACAGTCCATATTTTTCACACCATTCCAGCGCCTGATTTAACCTTGCAAAGCCTTTCTCAAGGTAGTGAAAAGGCAAGGAATCATCTTCAAAATGACGGTAATTCAGCGGCAGGCGCACAACTGTCGCCCCCAAAGATTTCAAATAAATAACATCATCTTCGCCAAAGAAGTAATCCAGCATCTTATCGAAAAAGTAATCCCCTTTTTCTTTGCCTAACACTTCGGCGAGTCTCATCCGGGTGCCATGCTCAGAACCAGGGTAGCCGTTGATAAACTCCTCCATGTTCATCCACCCACCCACGCACACCCCTCGCAAATAGACCGGTTCATGAAGGGAGTTAATGATTTGGTTTCCACTTACCTGCAATAAATCCATACAATCCTCCTTAGCATTTCGAATACCGGTGCAGCCAGACACAGGCCGCACCCACCAATCCAGCCTGGTAACCCAACTCGGCTGGTAAGATCCTTACTTTTTCATAGGGGACATAACCACACATCTTCCGGATTGAGGCTTCGATCTGGTCCCAAAACAGGTGCCTGCTTTTCATGACACCGCCCCCCAGGGCAATCACATCTGGGACGAACAAAGTTACCAGGTTTGCCAGGCCAATCCCCAGATATTTTCCCTCACGCGCAACAACTTCCTGCGCTCTCGTATGACCATTTTGTGCGGCAGAACAGATTGCTTCTGCGCTGGTGAATCCGGGGTCATTCATCCACTTTACCATCGCAGGGCCGCTGGCCAGGCTCTCCCAACAACCGCTGCCTCCGCAGGAACACAACGGTCCGGCAGGATCGATAATATGATGCCCCATCTCAGGGTGAGACCCATCTACACCCCGGTAAAGTTTCCCATCCATCACAAATCCAGTCCCGATCCCGGTGCTAACCGTAACATACAGAAAACGAGAAGCTCCTTTGCCGGCTCCCCAAACCGCCTCACCTAAAGCAGCCGCATCTGCATCGTTTTCCATAGCAACTGGCAAGCTGAAGGCATTTGAAAGCTCACGCACGATATTAAAACCCTCCCAGCCTGACAAGAAATCCAGCTTTCCGATCTCGCCCGTCATGGGATAAACCGGTCCGGTGCTGCCGATGCCGATACCCACCAGGCTGCCTCGGCAGTCCTTTAGGATCTCCCGCAGAACCTTAGCTATGCGCACAACCGCATCCTGCGGCCCCAGGTCTGCCTGGGTGGGCATATCCCTATGGGCAAGGAGCTGACCGTCTTGATCCACCAGCCCCACAGCAATTTTGGTACCGCCGATATCGACAGCCCCAATCAAGTCTAGACCATCCATTCTACGACTGCCCCTCCATAACCCTGGAGTCTCATCCTCCAACCTGCCCCCTGGACCTCCAACTGCACCCGTTCTTGATCCCTGATCTCGACTGCAGATTTGAGCGTTTGCCTACCAGTGACCACGAGCTCACTTGCTTCTCCACGATGGTTTGCCAGAACTGCATACCCCCTGCCCTCGCCAGCAATAGCCGAAATTTCAATAGAGGGTTGGTCGGTCGTAAAGAAAGGCTTGATGCCAGCCCATTGGCATATCCTTTGGTACAAAAGGTGTGTATTTTCGAAACCTTCAAAGGCGGAAGGCTTTAAAGCCAGGTAGCTTTCCAGAGGATAAGCACATAGGACCGTTTTCCCGAGCCCAAAAGTATTTGTCACGATCGCTGGCTGGTCTTTTTGATCGGAAGCAACAACCTGACCTCCGACGACTTCCAATACAGCCGGCCAATGTTTATATCCTGGCTGAGCGGGCTGGTAAGGACCAAGCACAAACGATGAGCCTCCACTGAATGCCTCAGCAACAAGCAGCTGCACCTCACCGGTCGGAACGTGATCGACCAATCGAGCACCGAACAGGCCAACCATTTCTGGAATGGCCGTATCTGCACATAGAGAAGCATACACGGTTCCGCCGTCACGCACATATGCGCGGACGCGATCCCAGAAGTTTGTGTGGAGGTGAACCAAATTGACATGGGTGCTTGTTAGAGGAGAAGGTAAAAGAAGCAGTGGATATCCGCTCCAATCCGCGTACTCACGTACCAGGTCAACCTTCAGGCCTGCCCGCCGGGCCAGGATAAAAGTGGATAGGAGCGAACCCATCAGCCAGGTATTGGCCTCCCAATCGCCTTGAGGTGGATGTTCTGGAAGGGCAGTTCCGTCTTGAGTGGAAACATAGGGAACCATCTCTGCACCGCTGAGACCAAAACGAGAAAAATCCCCCAGCGGTTTCGACCACTCGTAGGGAACGATGAGCGCAGCTTCGCCTCTGGCTGGCGAAAGCCCAGCCAGATCCATCTGAGAAAGCACGCGGCTGAAGGAGCGCAGTACCTTCCCAGCGGGGCGATCCTGGCGGTCCCAGGTTGTGAGGCCAAACTGGGTCTCGTGCGGGGCGCGCAGGTAGGGCACCCGGTTGAAAGTCTCAGGGGCTGCGTCGGTATAACACCATAACAAAAAACCGTTCGCGCCGGCTGCCAGGCTGGA
The DNA here is from genome assembly GCA_963751425.1 of uncultured Chloroflexia bacterium. Classification (GTDB taxonomy): domain Bacteria; phylum Chloroflexota; class Anaerolineae; order Anaerolineales; family UBA4823; genus CAVVUF01. Next base: position 508,825 of record CAVVUF010000001.1, read on the forward strand.
ATACATCGTCACCTGGTCCAAGGCGGCAATGCGCTCCGGCTTATATTGGGCTGAAGAAGCGCCTTGCTCGTGGATCATCACCGGTCTCCCAGCTCCAGAAGACAGGGCAGTTTGAAAAGCTCCGCAGTAAGTGCCGCGCTCCGAAAGCATGGGGTCTGGGAAAAGATGCGGTGAGTAAATGGAGTATGGATGAGCCGAAAAGAAATCCACCTCATTGGCAATATTATCCGGACGGAAGGGGCCGTGGCTGACATCTTCCATACTTGTTCCTACGCACAGAGGGTGAACCGGGTCAAACCGCCGCACTGCGCCAGCGACCAGGCGAGTCCAGTTGATCGCCATGGCATCCGTCGTGCTGCCGCCTGTAATCCAATAGGGTGGCTCATCCGTCAAATCCCAGGCCAGGATAGCAGGCTCGTCCCGGTAACGCCGGGCGATCTCTGCGGCGTGATCCGTCTGCAGGCGCAGCATTTCTGGGTCAGAATGCGGGTGCCTGCCATGCCGCCAGGGTACATCCCAAAACGCCTCCCCCACTTCACCCCCGATGAAAAAGGTCGGATGCAGGTAAATAGCGTATGTGTGCGCCATCTGCACAAAGAAATCTAACTGCTCGAAGGCTAAAGGATTGTAATCGCCAGGGCGCGGTTCGAACCAGGCCCAGAAGAGATCAAAGCGGACGGTGTTAAACCAGAGATCTTTCATCTTGACGAAATCGGCTTCAATCTCAGCCGCATCCCAGTGATAAGGCCACTGCAGAGCAGCCCTGGCTGGCACCCAATGGGCACCAACCGGGATGAAAGGCTTGTTCTGCTTCTTGAAATAAGTGCCATCCAGGACAACGGGGAGAAGAGTCATCAATACCTCGATAAGATTAGATATTCAAATGGATGCCTATATTCTACCATCGGAAGAAATTCCCTATTGACAAATTCATTTCACATCGTTAAAATACGTATTAGTAATTCGTATTAGCTTCCCATTCTCTCATAATCTATCCCGTGGCATCTTATCGACCTAACCACCGCCCCACCCAAAACGATGTTGCGCAGCGCGCAGGCGTTTCGCAGGCTACTGTATCGCTTGTTCTCAACAAAGTATCCGGATCCCATATTCCAGAAGAAACCCGTTTGCGGGTACTCAAGGCCATCGACGAATTGGGATACCGCCCCAATACACTGGCAAGCTCTCTGCGCTTGGGTAAAACCCAGACCTTAGGCCTGATCCTTCCCGACATCGCCAATCCATTCTTTGCTGAAGTCAGCCGCAGTATCGAAAGCGCGGCGTTCGAACAGAACTACAACCTGATCTTGTGCAATACGGAAGGTGACATCGAAAGAGAGCTCCTCTATGTGGATGTGCTGTGTAACCGCCAGGTGGACGGGATCATCTTTGTTGCGGTGGGCGACCAGGCTGATTCGCTCCAACGGGTCTTATGTAAAAATATCCCTGTGGTCATGATCGACCGGGATCTGACTGGTACAGAGGTGGATGCTGTTTTAACAGATAACCGCTTGGGTGGCTTTCAAGCCACTCAGCATCTCATTGATCTCGGGCATCACCGGATCGGCTGTATCGCTGGACCATCCGATGTAAACCCAAGCGCGGAGCGCTTGTCGGGATTCAAAGCCGCATTAAATAAAAATGGCTTGCTTGTCGATGAAGGGATGATCAAACGGGGAGATTTTCAATTGGAATCGGGGTGGAAAAGAGCTTTTGAAATTCTTGATCAACAGGAGCGACCAACAGCTATCTTTGCCTGCAACGATTTGATGGCGCTGGGTGTCCTCAGGGCGGCAGCTGTATTAAAGTTGTCCGTTCCTGATAATCTATCTATTGTTGGTTTTGATAATATCAACCTGGCATCTTATTCTACACCGCCGCTGACAACGATTGCGCAACCGACCAATGAGATTGGTGCCAGAGCGGTAACCATGTTGGTCGAAAGAATGAAAGATCATGAGAGGGAACCAAGGCGCGAGCGGTTGGACACTACCTTGATAATTCGAGGTTCCAGTGCTCGGGTTGAAGGAGGTGAGATCCAGAATTTAAAGAACCCACAACCAAGCGAAAATAAAGTTATGCTGTGATGGATGATAGCTTAAAGCGGATCAATTCCAAAAATATTTCTAAGGAGAAAGGGATATGAAAAATCGTTTTTGGTTCATCGTTTTATCTTTGATGGCTGTCCTGTCAATGCTTCTGGCAGCCTGTACGCCGGCAACACCCGTTGCCTCCGAACAACCCACAGAAGAGACTGGTGAGTCCGAGGAACCGGCTGCAAGCGGAGAAAAAATTGTCCTTAATATCTGGGGGTTTGAGGGTGAGACTGATTTCTTCCCCAAATTGGTCGAGGCATTCGAAACAGAAAATCCTAACATCGATGTTGAATTAACTGAAATTCCAGAAAGTGACTATGTGACCAAGATCGACACAGCCATGCTGGCGGGAGAAGGGCCGGATCTCGCTTTCGCCTATGTACCGCGTTGGTTGAAAGCGGGGAAGTTCCTGGCTCTGGATAACATCATTGATCAGTATGGAGTTCCTTATGATGACTTCAACAAAGCCATTACCCGTGACTGTACCTTCGAGGGTAAGGTTTACTGCTTCGGCACATACACGGGAGCGATTATCCTCGTTTACAATAAAGAGGTCTTCGACAAATTTGGCGTGCCCTATCCTTCTGCAACCGAGCCGATGAGCATGCAGGATTACTTCGATATGACGGTCAAATTAACCCAAAAGAGCGATAATTTGGAAGAGCGGGTTTGGGGCGGTGATGCCTGGCCTCACTATTGGTGGATGGATTGGCGCACCCATCTTGGCGATGAAGGTCGAACTGCAGTTGGATTTGTCAACGATGATTCCACAGTCAAAGCTTATCAGTTGATGGCTGATATGCGCACCGTAGGCTCAGCGATGAGCACATCCGAGGGGGCATTGGTACAAATGGAAGGGATGGATCTGCTGGTACAGGGCAGGCTGGCTACCACCATTGTGGACAATATTATCTCCATTCCCGCGGTTGAAGCGGCTGGAATCCCATGGGGCGCGGCAATTGTGCCAACCGAGGCGAAGGGAGATACCCCCTGGACGACGACCTGGACGGATGGTTTTGGCGTGCTCAGCACAAGCAAACACCCGGACGAAGCATTGAAATTCGCCGCCTTCATGGGCACCAAGGGCAACGAGCTGCGCCTCGAACTGGGTGATTTGCCGCTCAATATGAAGCTGGCTGAACAGTGGGCAGGCGAAAGTGAGGGCCGCAAGCAAGCTATAGCTGCAATCAGCTATGCGGGTGAAAACCTGTTCTGCCCGGGATACTGGGAGGCTGTGCCATTGGTTGAAGACGCTTTCACCAGTATGCTTGAGGAGGGCGTTTCAGCGAAAGAAGCTCTCGATGCAATTGCGCCTGAGATCCAAAATGTTCTGGATGAAACCTGGGCGACTTTTGACGAGGTAAGCCCATAATCTGCAATATCTAAGAGCAAACCTGCGGTCTGGACCGCGAACGATTCCAGACCGCAGGCTCTGCTTATCTAGGCCCTTCGGACCTTATCTAACCGTTCATAAACCTGGGAGTGTAGGTAATGCAAAATGCAATATCGTCTATTGAGCACCACCAGGCCGGTGGGAAAAGAAAGTTAAGCAAGCTGGAATTAAGAGAAAAACGCGCGGCATACTTGTTCATGCTGCCATGGCTGCTTGGCGTAGTGATTTTACTGGCCGGTCCAGTGATCGCCTCCATCTTTATCAGCTTTACCAGGTGGAATTTTTCGACCCCACCCATCTGGGTTGGGTTTGATAATTACCGGCGCATGTTTTTCGACGATCCTGATTTTTATCGCTCGATGAGCGTGACACTGCGTTATACCTTGATTTCGGTGCCTTTGTATATGGTTACTGGATTGGGACTCGCTCTCTTACTGAACCGCAAGATCAGAGGGATGAATATTTTTCGTACGGTGATGTTCATGCCCTCAGTGATCGCGGGCACTGCAGTCGCTGTGTTATGGTCGATGCTGCTCAACCCAGATGTGGGCGTGGTGAACCAGGTGCTGCGTTTCATCGGCATTGACAACCCGCCGCGCTGGCTTTCGAGCAATGAATGGGCGATACCTGCCTTTGTCCTGATGGGTTTGTGGAGCATCGGTGGCAATGTGATCATATACCTGGCCGGGCTGCAGAATATCCCACCGCATCTCTACGAAGCGGCTGAGATCGACGGCGCTAATACGGTCCAACAATTTTTCTTTGTTACCCTGCCATTGCTAACTTCGACGATCTTCTTCTCATTGATCACCAGCTTGATCGGGTCCTTCCAGGTCTTTGATGGTGCCTATGTGCTCAACGGCCGCGGCGCACGCCGAGGGGCACTGTTGTTTTACCTGCTGCACCTATATAATGAAGGTTTCAGAGGGGCACGCTTTGGCTATGCTTCGGCGATGGCTTGGGTGCTGGTGATCCTGGCTGCGGTGGCAATTGTTGTCACTTTTCGCACCTCCGAGCGCTGGGTGTACTACGAAACGGAAACAGGGAGGTAGGCAATGCAAATTCATCACACTCGCAGTCATCTTCCGTCGATCGTGTACCGGGCAATGAAGCTGGGGACAAAAGCACTCACTTACGTATTGCTGATCGCATTGTGCGGTTTTGTGCTCTTGCCGATTGGATGGATGTTGACCGTAGCGCTCAAGCCGGAGGGAGTACCAGTGTTTACCATTCCCCCAGAATGGTTCCCAACCCGCTATTGGGATTGGAGCAATTTTACTAAAGCCCTCTTGACCCCCACCCGGCCTTTCCTAACCTACACTGCAAACACGCTGGTGATCTTCGCCGGGAATGTTGTCGGAACGCTGCTTTCTTGCTCGCTGGTTGCTTTTGCCTTTGCACGCCTGCGCTTCCGTGGAAGCGGTTGGATGTTCAATTTCCTGATCATTACCATGCTGATACCGTGGCAGGTGCTGATGATTCCACAGTTTCTGATGTTCAATAAGCTCGGTTGGTACGGCACTTACCTGCCATTGATTGTGCCTTCATTTTTTGGAAGCGCGTTCTTTATTTTCTTGGTTCGACAATATATGCGTACTATCCCCAGAGAGCTGGACGATGCGGCACGGATGGACGGGTGCAACTATTTTCAAATTTACTGGTATATCATTCTACCGTTGTGCATCCCGGTCTTGACGGTAGTTGTGGTTTTCCTCTTCCTGGGTTCGTGGGGTGACCTGCTTGGACCGCTGATCTACCTGGATAACAATAAGAAGTTCACGGTGGCGATTGGCCTGGCAAACTTTGCCACGCGTGCCAATCCGAATAACAACCAGCTCATGGCTGCCAACCTGATCATGATGCTTCCTCCAATGATCATTTATTTCCTGGCACAAGACAAGCTGATCGGAGGAATCTCCTCCGTCGGATTAAAAGGATAATGCCCAAACAGGCTGGATGGTCGAGATGACGCGCTTCTACCCCGCCTCTGTTTTGACTCCTCGCTGGTGGGAGCGTGCTGCGGCGATTGCCCGCCCCTATTTAAAATCCCGCGGAGCGACCCTGAACGATGTGACTGCTTCACTGGGCGATTACCAAAGGCGCGGGATTACTTATTGGAAAATCTTTGCCCCGTGTCAGGGCGGGGTATGCTACAACGGGCTGGATACAATCGATTTTTACCAGATCGACCCAGCTATCGGCTCGCTGGATGATTTCCACCGACTGGTGAGCGAGGCACATGCCCGTAAGATAGCGATTGTTCTGTTTCTAAACTTAGGCTATGGTCACGAGCAGTTCCCTGCCTTTCTCAAAGCCTGTGACGACAAGCGCCTGGGAATTGACAGCCCCGAAACGCATTTGTTCCTGTGGAGCGAAACCGGTCAGGATAAAATGGACCGCAGCCGCGCGCCTTATTTCATGAACGATTTGCACGGTAATTGGCGCTGGAGCGAACGGGCTGGCAAGTACTTCTGGGTCAAGTGGGAAGGAGAAAGGGGTGGCTATCACCTGCCGCAGTTCAATTTTGGCGATCCGGGCTGGCAAGCCGAAGTGCAGCATATTATCAGCTACTGGCTGGCGACCGGTATAGACGGCATGGTCATTGATGCGGTCAACTGGTATATTGACTGCACCTGGGAGATTTGCCGCTCCTCAATGACCGATGTGATCTGCGAAGCAGAAAACCAATTCAGCCAGCCGGAAGGTGCTGGGGGCTTCCGTGACGATCCAGTCCCATGGGTGGAGCAGGGTGGTTGGAATTGCACTATGGATTACTCGATCAAGCTGTGGTGGGAGGGCGTCGACATGATCCGAGATGCACTTGTTTCGGGTGATCCGCGTCCGGTGGAAGCTGCCCTACTCCATTACCGCGACCGGGTGGTGGCTGCGGGCGGGATCTGCTATATTGATCCGCCGACCTTGACGGATTTGCCTCTCGAAGCCCAGATCATGGGGGCAGCTTTGACTGCCAGCATGGGTGAGCTGGTCTTGCTGTTAGGCAATCTATCGGTTCCTTTGGAAACCTCAGACCAGGTCGATCACATTTCTGAGACTGAAACGGCTTATCGCAACGAGCTTGATAATCTGCTTCAGCTCCGCCGGAGCCACCCAGCTTTGTGCGCAGGGGGCAAGCGCCTCCAGGTTGCAACATCTGATGACACACGCTTCTATGCCTTTGAGCGCAGTTTGGCTGATGACCGCCTTCTGGCAGTCTTCAACTTCCAATCAACGCCTCAGGTAATTCGCATAAACCTAAGTGAATTATCAAACCCGACTCTGAAAGAACTGATTTCAGGCAAATTGGTAATGACTGCTGGCGAATTCCTCAAACTCACTTTACCCGCTTACGGATTCAAATTTTTCCAGATAGAATCTTAATCCTATTAAACAACTCTTCTTCCGGATGAAAATTATTTAGTTGTGAATCCATTCTTCTGTAAGAAAGGAATTTTATGGAGATAATCGTTCTCGGCAGCATCAATATGGACCTGGTAGTGCATGCCCCCCGCCTGCCCAGGCCTGGAGAAAGCTTGATCGGCACTTCCTTTCACACCACCCCGGGTGGAAAAGGCGCCAACCAGGCAGTCGCCTGTGCCCGGCTGGGGATTCAAACTCACATGATCGGACGGGTTGGGGATGATGTATTCGGGAATGCACTGCGTGAGAACCTGGCCGCGTATGGGGTTGACACGCAAGGGATTTCTATCGAAGAGAAGCAGCCCTCAGGAGTGGCATTGATTTCTATTGATGAGGCTGCAGAAAATAATATCATCGTCGTACCTGGAGCAAATGGTATCGTTGGTCAGCCTGAGCTGGATTACCTGGTTTCCATACTACCCGACGTTCAGGTATTACTGCTCCAGCTTGAGATTCCCATGGAGATCGTTCAGAAAGCAGCTCAATTAGCCCATGAGCGGAGCATTACCGTCATCCTTGACCCGGCCCCCGCAGCACCACTGCCAGCGGAGCTGTATCCCTTCGTGGATATTCTGACCCCCAATACGACCGAAGCAGGCCTCCTGGCGGGTTTTCCAGTGGAAACGATCCAGGAAGCTGAAAAGGCTGCCAACCTGTTCCTGGAAAGAGGGGCACGCCTGGCGATCATTAAGATGGGCGCCTTGGGAGCCTATGCGAAAGATCATACTGGTGGGCGCTTCTATCCGGCTTTCCATGTGCAAGCAGTCGATACCGTTGCTGCTGGGGACGCTTTCAACGGAGCCTTGGGAGCCGCGCTCAGTGAAGGTCAGCCCTTTGCTAAAGCCATGCACTGGGCATTAGCGGCAGGAGCCATTGCTGTAACCCGCCTCGGCGCTCAAAAAGCCATGCCAGATCGTACTGAGATTCTAGAGATCCTGAAACGACAAGATCAGGTCATCTGACAAATTAATATCAAAAAAGAGGAATATATGAAAATCCCTGCTGATTATGTTGAACGTGTATATGCTGGAGTCTTAGGCAAGATCATCGGCGTTTACCTTGGCCGCCCATTCGAAGGCTGGGAGTATGATCATATCCTATCTGAGCTGGGGGAGATCAATTATTATGTCCACGAAAAACGCGGTTTGCCATTGGTCGTCACAGATGATGATATTTCGGGTACCTTCACTTTCCTGCGAGCCCTGCCCGATTATGGCAACCGCCGTGACCTATCCCCTGCACAGATCGGGCAGACCTGGCTGAATTACATCGTCGAGAATCGTACCATTTTATGGTGGGGAGGCCTGGGAAATTCGACGGAGCATACCGCTTTTATGCGCTTGAAAAGCGGCATCCCAGCCCCACAAAGCGGTGCGCTTGCCACCAACGGCAAGATCGTGGCCGAGCAAATTGGCGCTCAAATCTTCATAGACGGTTGGGGCATGATTGCACCGGGTGACCCAGAGCTGGCGGCCGAATTTGCCCGCAAAGCTGGCAGTGTCAGCCATGACGGAGAAGCGATCTACGGCGCCCAAGTGGTCGCTGCGATGGAGGCGCAGGCTTTCATCGAAAGCGATCTTAACAAGCTGCTCGATACTGGAACAGCGATTATTCCCAAAGATTCGGTGATCTACCGGTTGATCGCTGAGTTACGTGAAGTGCATACAAAGTATCCCGACTGGCAGGCAGGTCGAAATTTCATCGTCAAGCACTACGGATATGATAAATTTGGTGGCAACTGCCATATGGTGCCCAACCACGCCCTGATCATCCTGGCGCTGCTCTATGGCGAAGATAGCTTCCAGAAATCGTTGATGATCGTCAATACCTGCGGTTGGGACACAGATTGCAATTCTGGGAATGTAGGCTGCATCATGGGCATCAAAAATGGGTTGGCGGGGATTAATACGGGGCCAGACTGGCGTGGGCCGGTGGCAGATAGGCTTTATGTTGCTGCCGCAGATGGCGGCAGAGTGATCACCGATGCCGTCATTGAAACCTATCATATTGTGAACAGCGCCAGAGCCCTGGCAAAGAAAACGTCTATCCATCCTAAAGAAGGCGCACGCTTCCACTTCGAATTGCCAGGCAGTGTCCAGGGATTCCGGGCTGAAAATGGCATGCTGGAGAACGTTCCAGGGCACAGCTTGCAAGGTAAATATTGCCTGGCGCTCCACTCGCAAGGCAATGCCCGTTTTGGCACACCTACCTTTATTCCACCCGATGCGATCGAGATGCCTGGATATGCTTTAATGGCTTCGCCTACGCTGTATCCAGGACAAAGAGTTCATGTTCGTTTGAGCTCAGAAAAATCACTCAAAGTGGTTCTCTATCTCGGATATTACAATGCAAATGACAACCTTGAGTTCCTTTATGGTCCAGAATATACCTTGCCACCCGAGAAATCCTGTGAGGTGGAATGGAATATCCCTGATCTACAGGGACAGCCCATTGCAGAGATTGGCCTTGAAGCACCGGAAGCAGGCACACTCTACCTGGATTACCTCACCTGGGAGGGAACTCCTCAGACTACTTTCACCCGCCCTGCAGGCACAGTCCTGCCGTGGCCTGGACCCAAAAACTGGCGTAAAGCCTGGATTGATGGTGTGGATCAATGGGAATATCGCTGGAAAGAACCCTTCCGCATTATACAGAATGAAGGCAGAGGTTTGATCTCAACAGGCACCCGAGAATGGATAAATTATCAAGTCCAATCTGAGATTACCCCTGTTTTGATAAAGAGCGGGGGCATTGCAGCGCGCGTGCAGGGGATGAAACGGTTCTACGCCCTTCTATTGTGTTCAGATGGCAAGCTGCGCCTGGTCAAAGCTTTAGACGGCGATCACATCCTGGCAGAGGTCGAATTCGCATGGGAGGTTTTCAATCCCTATCTCCTAAAGCTTCAGGTGGAAGGTAACCGCCTGAGGGGTTGGGTCAACGAGAAAGAATTGATCGATTATACAGATAAGAGTGAGCCTCTCACCGGGGGAGGCATCGCCCTGGTCGTTGAGGAAGGTCATCTGATGGCCCAGGCGGTTAAGATTGAACCTGTGGATTGAAAAAAGGGGAGTTCATCTCAGAATAACTATGTTTTTCCCGTTCCGATTTTTACAAAGATCGGAACGGTTCGTTTTTCCCCCTTCTCGATATACCTCAGTCCGCGTAGAATACAGGGATTATGCATCGCCTCTTTCGTCTCGACCTGGCCAAGCCCGATGATCGCAACGCCTGGTTCTTAATCCTTGAGATGTTCTGGGCTTCCATGTTGGCTAGCGCGGCGACATTCAATGCCGCTTTTGCTCTGCGCCTCGGTGCAACCAATTCTCAAGTTGGGTTATTAACTTCAATCCCGGCTTTGATGGCTGTGCTGATCTCTCTTCCGGCGGGTCGTTTTCTCAATACAAAAGTCAAGCGAAAGCCCTGGATCTTGGGCAGCCTGCTGACTTACCGCTCTGTTTTCCTCCTGATTGCGTTGCTCCCGTTCATCAAGCTGCCAGAGACAACCCTAGCAGCTTTGGTAATCGGCCTGATCGTCTCTTTTTCAAGCCTGGCTCATTTCTTCAATGTAGGGTGGATTCCGCTGCTCTCTGATGTTGTCCCCGAAGGCAAGCGTGCTGCAGTTTTCTCAGCGCGCAATATCATTTATAACACATCAATGAGCATCTGCGGTTTCCTATTCGGACTCTGGCTGGAGAAGATCCTCTTTCCAATCAATTACCAGATCATGTATGCGTTTGGCTTTGTAACCTCCTTGCTGAGTTTTTATTTCCTGCTCAAGGTCCAGGTCCCAGATTCTGTTGTTAAACCACGTCCCCAGGAGCCAATCAATAATTCAAACCCCTGGGGTCCTCACCGGTTGAAGCAGGCCTGGATCGAGCTCAAACAATTGTCATCAACTCACAAAGGTTTTGTACGCATCACCATTAATACCCTCCTGCATGGGATTGGGATCTGGATGGTTGGGCCGCTGTATATCCTGCATTATGTGCGCGACCTGGGCGCTACGGAAGCCTGGTTAGGATTGAATGGAACCATCTTAACCACGGCTACCATTTTGGGATTTGCATTTTGGCGCTGGTTGATGGTACGTTGGGGAGAGCCGTTCACACTGAAACGGACGATTTTATGGGTAGGTTTTTATCCGATCCTGGTAGGACTGTTACCTACGCTGCCCTCGATCCTGGCAGCTACTGCAATCAACGGCCTGATGATACCCGGGGTCAACTTAAGTCATTTCAACACCTTATTAAAAGTCACTCCAGAAGAAAACAGGCCTGGTTATACTGCCGCCTACATGACGATAGCAAACATAGGCGCATTTGTTTGTCCTTTGGTGGGCGTGGCACTGGCAGACCACTTCGGCATCACAACCACCATGATCGGGTGTGGAATATTGTGCATCCTCGGATCAACCTCATTCTGGATCTGGCCTGTCCGGAATGTTCAAACACAATCAACGAATGGTTTACAACAGGAAGGAGCTTGATCATGCAATACCGTGCTTTAGGAAGGACTGGATGGGAGGTTTCCACGATTAGTTTTGGCGCCTGGGCTATTGGAGGCACCTGGGGGCAGGTCGAAGATAAAGATTCCTTGGCAGCTTTACACCGGGCTGTAGATCTGGGAGTCAATTTCTTCGATACAGCCGATGTTTATGGAGATGGACGCAGTGAAAGGCTGCTCGCCAGGCTCAAGAAAGAAAGGAAGGAGCCGCTCATCATTGCCACAAAAGCGGGGCGACGGTTGGATCCCCATGTAGCCAGCGGTTACAACCAGAAAAACTTAACGGCTTTTATCGAGAGGAGTTTTGTTAATCTTGAAACAGAAGCGCTCGATCTGGTACAGCTCCACTGCCCGCCTACAGAGGTTTTTTACATGCCAGAGGTCTTCGGGGTACTGGATGATTTAGTCAAGGCAGGAAAAATCCGCTTTTATGGAGTCAGTGTTGAAAAAGTGGAAGAAGCCCTAAAGGCCATCGAATATCCCGGTGTACAATCGGTTCAAATCATCTTCAATATGTTCCGGCAAAGACCGGCTGACCTTTTCTTCGCAGAAGCGAAACGCCGGCAAGTGGGCATCCTTGCCAGGCTGCCATTATCATCCGGAATGCTGACCGGTAAAATGAGCCGGCAGACCACCTTCACGGCCGAAGACCACCGCGCCTTCAACCGGCATGGAGAAGCTTTCGACCGTGGTGAGACGTTTTCTGGAGTGGACTATGAGACAGGCTTACTCACCGTGGATGAGCTGCGCCCGCTCGTGCCAGCAGGAATGAGCATGGCGCAAATGGCGATGCGCTGGATCCTGATGTTCGATGCAGTGACCTGTGCCATACCGGGAGCAAAACGACCGGATCAGGTCGAAGAAAACATAAAAACGGCTGATCTGCCTCCCCTGGATGAGCAAACCATGGCGAAGATAGAGAAAATTTACAGCGCCAGGATCAAGCCATTGGTCCACTACTATTGGTGATGATCTCAACCAGGAAGCGCTTGCTTGGCTGAAGCGCAAGTCTAGGCCAGGCTTGAAGTTTAAAGTAAGTGAGGGCCAGGAAGATTATAAATTATCCATATCGGTCCAGCCTCAAGGGGTTACCTTGATTGAGATTAAAGTGCTTGTTTAGAATTGAGGAGAATGACGATGAAGATCGTGAAACCAGAAACCCAGGGTTTCTCAAGTGAGCGAATAAACCGGATCAACGCTGCCATGCAGCGCTATGTTGATGAGAAGAAAATCGCTGGGGTTGTTTCTCTTATCGCCAGGCATGGCGAGGTTGTTCACTTTGAAAAAGTTGGGATGGCTGATATTGATTCCGAAAAACCGATGCAGCTCGATTCGATTTTCAGAATTTATTCGATGTCCAAGCCAATCACCACCACGGCAGTGATGATGCTCTTTGAGGAAGGCAAGTTCCAACTGACCGACCCGATCTCCCGCTTTATCCCTGCCTTCAAAGAAGTGAAAGTGTTAGATAACACCGCAGGGTCAGGGGTGCGGTATGTCAAACCCGTCCGCGAAGTGTCCATCCATGATTTACTGACTCACACTGCCGGGCTGAGTTATGGATTTGATGACGATGTGTATATTGACGAGCTATATCGAAAAAAATTATGGGCTTTTGTAGAGAAAACCCCTGGTATAACTTTACAAGCCTGTATCGAGAGGGTTTCCAAACTGCCTATCGCCTTCCAACCTGGCAGCATGTTCCGTTATAGTTTCGCTACCGATGTTCTGGGATACCTGGTACAGGTGGTTTCAGAAATGCCGTTTGAGGAATTCCTGAAGAAGCGCATCTTCGATCCGCTTCGGATGGAGGATACGGATTTCTACGTTCCACCGGAGAAGGTGCAGCGGTTTACATCGGTATACGGACCTGATGAGAAGGTTGGTCTAAAAATATCCGATCCATTTGGCACCAGCCGGTACATTTACCCAACCCACAATCCATCAGGGGGAGGTGGGCTGGTATCGACGGCAGGCGATTATTTCCAATTTACCCAGATGCTGCTCAACAGAGGCAAGCTGAGCGACACGCGTCTCTTAGGTCGGAAAACCGTCGAATGGATGACGTCTAACCACCTGCCTGATGGCGTAAATCTAGACACATCATCCGGATTTGGGTTAGGCTTCAGCATCCTCTTGGATTTAGGGAAATCTCCAATGCTTGGCTCGGTCGGTAATTATGGTTGGGGAGGGGCAGCCAATACGAATTTCTGGATCGATCCTCAAGAGGAGCTGATCGGCATTCTGATGCTGCAGTTCATGCCCTCCGATACTTACCCGATTGTTCCAGATTTCCGTAATTTGACGTACCAGGCTTTGATATAATAAAAAAGCCCACCGGTGGAATCCATCCTTCACCGGTGGGCGTCCTTTAAAATCTACTGACCATAATCCTCAGTGTAGCGCTTATGCAGTTTGGCAACCTCTTCCGGTGGGATTGGAACCACCTCGCCAAGCTGGAAGGCATAAAACATGGTCCGGGCAGCATCTTCCACATAGACCGCTGACTTCAGCGCCCCCCGGGCATTCTTTCCGATAGTAAACACGCCATGATTCTGCATCAAGATGGCCTTGCTGCTCCCAATCGAGCGCACCACTTCCTCTCCGATTTGCTCACCCCCGATGAGAGCAAATCCACCCACCGGGATCGGCCCGCCGAACTCGTCACAGATAGCGGTCAAATAAGGTGGAATCGGCTTTCCAACAGCGGCAAAAGCCGTCGCATAGGTGGAGTGGGTATGCACAATCCCGCCCACATCTGCCCGGTGTCGATAGATATATAAATGCGTGGCTGTATCCGAAGAGGGCTTATAGCTGCCTTCGACGACCTTTCCATCCAGATTTACCACAACCATATTCTCTGGACGTAGATCTTCATACATGATCCCGCTGGGCTTGATCACCACCAAACCCGTCTCCGGATCGCGACCGCTGACATTACCCGATGTCCAGGCTACCAGGTGGTTCTTGGGCAGCTCCAGGTGCAGGCGATAGATCTCTTCACGAATTTTTTCTAACATCATCCACCTCTCTCCATTCGAATCACATTCCAGGAAGCTGGGGGTAAGCTTGCTTTCAAAAATCCAGCTTCCATCACAGCTCCCTTCGTTTGATGTGGAGCTACCACATTAGGCTGGCTGGCCGTATTGCAGGCTTTCAGGTCAGGATGAGTTCATCTGGATTTGATCGACGATCCGGAAACCTGGAAAATCTCGGGCATCCCCGACGATCGGGATCGTATGCTCGAGATCGCGATTCACCGCGAAGACTGTCAATGCACCAGCATCTTCATCCCAGGTGCCAACCGCTTCAACACAAGGCACCTGCTCGAATTCCTTATCTTCATAAACCGGAGAGCTCACAGATAGATTTAATGCCATCCCACGCCCGAAGTTAGAGACGTGGGAGAAAGGATAGAAGATCGTTTGCCTCCAGGCACTGCCGCCTTTCTCGGTCATGATGGGTGCGATGACATTGACAAGCTGCGCCAGGCAAGCGATCTTCACCCGGTCAGCATGTTTGAGGAGGGTGATCAACATGCAGCCCACCAACAAGGCATCTTCGAAGGTATACACATCCTCTAACTGCGGTGGTGCAATCGTCCACGGAGGCAGCTCCCGGTCAGCAGCATTCGAGTGAAACCAAACATTCCATTCATCGAAGGAGAGATTAATCGTTTTCTTACTCCTTTGCTTCGCCCGAACATAATCACAAACTGCAACCACCGATGTGATAAAGGAATCCATATCCATCGATTTTGCCAGGAAATTGCGCGTGTCACCACTGCGGTTGCCGTAATATGTATGCAGCGAAATGTAATCTACATGTTCATAAGTGTGTTCCAGAACTGCAGCCTCCCAGGCAGGGAAGGTAGGCATGCCTCGACCAGAGCTTCCACAAGCCACCAGCTCCAGCGAGGGATCGACCCACCTCATGACCTTGGCTGCCTCACAGGCTACCCGGCCATATTCCTCAGCCGTTTTATGACCAATCTGCCAGGGGCCATCCATCTCATTCCCCAGGCACCAATACCGCACCCGGTGAGGTTCTGAAAAACCATGCGATTGACGCAGATCACTCCAATAGGTTCCCGAAGGATGATTACAATACTCGACAATCGCCCGCGCCTCATCGACGCCACGCGTTCCCAGGTTGATCGCAATCAGAGGTTCTGTTTGGGCTTTGCGGCTCCAGGAAACGAACTCATTCAAGCCGAACTGGTTTGTCTCAATCGTCCGCCAGGCCAGCTCCAAACGCCTTGGGCGATCCGCTTGTGGACCAATGCCATCCTCCCAGTTATAACCGGAAACAAAGTTGCCACCCGGGTAGCGGACAACCGGCACATTGAGCTCCTGAACCAGGTTCAGCACGTCTTTTCGAAATCCATGTTCATCAGCCGAAGGATGGCCTGGATCGTAAATGCCCTCATAAACAGCCCTGCCCAGGTGCTCAATAAAAGAACCGTACAAGCGCGGATCAATAGAACCAATGCTTAAACCTTTGTGCAGGGTAAATTTAGCTTCCTTTTCCATTCTATTATCCTTTCATTCCACTTTGTCTCTGACTTCGTCCCGGATGTGCTTAAGGGTTTTCATGACATTATTCTCACCGCGACCGAAATAGTCATGTAAGCGCAGGTATTCTGTAAAAAGTTTATCATATACTTGTGCGTTTTCAGGGATGGGTCTAAACACTTCATCCTTCAGGCGTGCCATATATTGGGCTGCTTCCAGGATCGAATCGTAACCTCCGGCGGCTTTTCCTGCCGCTACCGCCCCAAACATGGCGGAACCCAGGGCGGGTGTTTGCTGAGAAGCGCTTACTTTTATCTCTCTGCCCGTCACATCCGCATAGATCTGCATCAGCAGTTTATTCTTCTCAGGTAAACCTCCACAAGCCACCAGCTCCTTGATTGGAACGCCGTGCTGCTCGAAAGTTTCGATAATAACGCGGGTACCGTAGGCCGTCGCTTCGATCAAGGCGCGGTAGATCTCCTCTGCCTTAGTCGCTAATGTAGCACCCAAGAGCATACCGCTCAAATTCACGTCAACTAAAACACTGCGGTTCCCATTCCACCAATCCAGAGCCAGCAAACCACTTTCCCCTGGCTTGAGCCGCGCAGCCTTCTCTTCCAGCAAAGCGTGAATGCTTACTTTCCTCACTCCCGCTTCTTTCTCATAGGCTGCCGGGACACAGTTCTCGACAAACCAGGCAAAGTGATCTCCCACGCAAGACTGGCCGGCTTCGTAGCCAAAGAAGCCAGGTAGAATACCATCCTCTACATAACCGCAAATGCCGGGGACGAAATGCTCCTCTTTACTCAAAACCATATGGCAGATGCTGGTGCCCATGATCATCACCATCCGGCCGGCTTCTGTCACCGTTGCGGCCGGCACCGAAACGTGCGCATCGACATTGGCAATGGCTACCGCAATCCCGGGTTTCAAGCCCGTCCAACCTGCAGCTTGAGCGGTCAAACTTCCGGCGCGGTCGCCAATCGGTGTGATTTCCCGAGTTAGCTTCTCATCCACCACATTTTCCAGCCTTGGATCCAAAGCAGCGAAAAATCTCTTCTCCGGGAAACCCTCCCGCTTCGACCAAATTGCCTTATATCCCGCGGCGCAGGTATTGCGCGTCTCAACCCCGGTGAGCTGCCAGACCGCCCAATCGGCCGCTTCGACCAACCGGTCAGCAGCCTGGTATATTTCGGGGGCTTCACGTAAGATTTGCAGTGTTTTCGAAAAGAACCATTCCGACGAAATTTTTCCACCATAACGATCCAGCCAGGCCTCTCCCATTTGGCGGGCAGTGGCATTAATCTGATCGGCCTCCGGTTGAGCAGCGTGGTGCTTCCAAAGCTTAACCCAGGCATGGGGGTTGCGCCGGAGCTCGGGGATAACACACAAAGGCGTCCCATCTTTCTTTATGGGCATCATCGTGCAAGCGGTGAAGTCAATCCCAATCCCAATAACATCCTGTGGATCAATCTTGCTCTCCTTCAGGACTGCGGGAATCGTAATCTGAAAAGTGCGGATATAATCTTCCGGATCCTGGAGAGCCCATTCAGGTTCCAGGCGTACGGGAGCACCTTCTACGGGTAGAAATTCATCGATGACCCGGTTCTTGTAGGTATAAACCGAAGTAGCCACCTCGCGACCGGTAGCCACCTCGACTAAAATCGCTCGCCCCGATTCAGTGCCAAAGTCTACACCAATGGCATGCTTTTGAGGCCCCATGCTTACATCCTAAAAATGAAAACTAAAATCCTGCCGTTTTTTATGGAACCGTTTGTTTAGGTTCAGGGGTTGACGACAATTTTGAGCCCTTGGCGCTCATTTGCCTGCCTGAAGGCTTGCTGGCCCTCGCCAATCGGATAACAGGCTGTAACGATCGAGCGCACATCCACCAATCCCTTCTCGACCAGGCGTATCGCACGTGGATAAGTGAGCTTCATCCGGCGGACCATGCGCAAGGTTAATCCTTTTCGCCGAGCCACCGAAGCCGTGAAGGAGGTATGATCTTCACCTGGAATGCCTGCCAAGACCACGCAGCCCCCCATTTTAGCAACTGCCACCGCCGTTTCGACGGCATCATCCTCACCGGCAATCTCAAATGCCACATCGACCCCGCGCCCTTTCGTCGCAGCCAGGATGGCTTTACTTTCATGGCTGCCAGGTTCTGCCTGGAGCACAAGATCCGCTCCAACAGCCCGCGCTGCTTCAAGGCGGTGGGGCAGTCTATCTGTAGCCACCACCTGAACAGCCCCCGAGAGGCGAGCCAATTGAATAGCCAGCAATCCAATCGGGCCACAGCCAAATACTCCCACAGTCATCCCGGTGCGCAAATGGCCCAGGTCAACCGTATGCAGCGCGACCCCCAGAGGTTCTAACATGGCCCCATCCTCATCGGTCAGCTGATCCGGGATCGGAATTAGAAATTCTTCAGGCCAGGCAAGAAACTCCCTCAGGCCTCCATCGGTCTTGCCATGCCCGGCAAAGGTGTGGGCAATGCACAGGTTTGGATCTCCTTGCAGGCAAAATTCACACTTTCCGCAGGTGATACATGGATCGACGGCTACCCGTTGTCCCTGGCGAGGTCCACTGGCAACAACTCCGGCAAATTCATGCCCAAGAACAAGCGGTTTTTCCAGGCGAGCATCCCCAATCCCCTCTTCTGCAAACCAATGCAAATCTGAACCACAAATCCCGACCGCCTTCACCTGAACCAGGACTTCACCCGCTTTCGGGTTCGGGACTGGCTCATCGTGCAGACGCAAGTCTTGCACACCATGTAAACGTAAAACTTTCATCTCACCTCCATTACCGCTGGTCGAGAATATACTTTATTTTCAAGCCTCACCTGGATCACCGGCCACCCTTTGATTTCCGAAAGGATTTCATTTTCTAAAGCCCCTACCAGAATGGTATCTTCTGATTTGCAGCCGGTGATGGATGGATTCCAGGCATAGGTTTGGCCGAAGCTTAACCATTTGATTGGATGAAGGAGTGGCGATGAATTCCCGCGCCTCATAACCAGCCGGACCGCCCTGATGATGCAGCTGCCACTCATCGGCAAATCCGGCTTCTTTGTAAACCTGCAAGGCATCCTGGAAAACGCTGCCAACGACACGACCGGGACGGGTGGAATGGATAAACATAGCGTCGATGTGTGCCACGGCCTCAATCTTCCGTGTGAGCTCGGCAGGAATCGGTCCAAAATGAACCAGGCGCGTCAGCGAACAGACCAAGCCAGCTTTTCTGCCACATAAGACAACCATCGCATACCGTTCGAGCTTCTTATCCGTGGGCAGAGGATGACGGAAATTAAAGATCCGATCATCGGTAGCAATAAGATTGACGATCGCCTGCGCGCCGCGTTTTTCTGCCGCTTCAGAAAGCAAACCGGCAATTTCATATTCCGTTTGTCCCGGTCGGATCTGATGCATAGTTTCATCCATCGCCTGGGCACATAACTGACCCAATTCCCTGAAGCGCTCTTGTTCCTGAGGGCTCAGATAAGTCCGCAGCAGGCTGATCTCATTGGAGACATCCACTGCCCCTGGATAAAATCCATCCGCTCCCAGCTTCAACCCTTTAGCCAGCTCAACGACCGGATCTTCAGAGGAATGCCAGGGAATGGCATGCAAGGTCCAACCCTGGTCTGCCAGCTTCTCTTCTTTTTCCATGCGAACAGCTTCGATGTTAGTGGTAATCAGATAATTGGCTTTCGGGGTTAGCAGTAAAGAACCCGTTCCATCTGTCGATGCCCTGTTAATGAAAGATGCCGCACCGCAGGTAGCCCAGGCAAAACTACTCACCCTGCGCAGTAATAGCGCTTCCAGGCCTTGCTCTTGCATAAAGGATTTAATTTGATTTTGTTTTGCATGATATTCGTTCATTATCTCAACTCCGCTGTACTTTTATCTTTTGCTAAGACGCGCACTTCTAAAGGCGCGATGCGAGCTTTTCCCACCAATCTGCTATTGAACAGCAAATCGGTGTAAGTGCCATCCAGGGTAACTTCTTGTTCTTTGCCCGAATAGTTCATCAAGAATAATAATCTCCGCTCTCCTTGCCAGCGCTCGGTAACTTCTACGCCCTCAGGGGCATCGAGAACCGGCTTGACCCCTGCCATCGTTACCAACCAACCCGCCAGAACATCGTAAAAAGGCGCTTCACCGATCGTCCCAACATAGACGACCCAGCCTTTTTTGAACTTATTTCGGGTAATGGCTGCCCGACCCGCATAGTAATCCTGGGTATATTTTGCGATCACTTCTGCCGAAGCAGATGGTTTCAAGATATCACACCAGGTCGAAACTGGCAAATGAGAGGTCTTTGCCATCTCGGGCAGCGTAAATTCGATGGCGTTAACCATTTCTAAACCAAGCGAGTCGTATTCTTCTACGGTTACGCCGCTGATTCCGGCCAAAATCCCTGGAAGGCGCGAATTTACAACCATGTTGGATTCATCTTTCACACCACTGCGCATGGTTAGGACAAGGACACCTCCTTCTTCAACAAATCGCCTTAAATTATCTGCCACATTTGCTGGGAGAACGTGCAAGGCAGGCACAATGACCAATTTATACGCGTGCAAATCGCTCAGCGGATTGACAATGTCGACGAGGATATTCCGCTTATGGATCGCAGAATAAAAAGCGTGAAAATGATCTTGATAATTGAATTGTGGGTTATTGGCCTGAATTTGAAAAGCAAATCGAGAATCGTAAGAGAGCAGCATGGCTACCTGAGGCTTCAGCTTGGAGTTCAAAACCTGGCTGCCAAGCTTCTTGATCTCACCGCCCATTTGCTTAATTTCTGTATAACGCCGTCCTGCTGTGCCATCATGATCAAGCAGCCCATGCCAATACTGTTCTGTACCAAAACGAGCCGTTCGCCAACGGAAAAAGATCATCCCATCTGCGCCATGCGCAACCGCTTGGTAAGCCCACAAACGCAGCTCCCCTGGTCGGGGCATAACACTGACGCTTTCCCAACCGCCCGGGCCAGCTTGCTGCTCCATCATCCAGAAATTCCTGGCCTTTAAGCCGCGCATGGTATCGTGTCCCAGGGCTAAAAAGCTGAGATTAGCCTCCGCAGCCATTTTCCACTGCGTACGAGGGTAATTGTCCCAGGCGACCAGGTCGAGATCCTTAGCAAGGTCAAAATAATTCAAGCGATCATACTTGAAACCCATGAAATTGTGGGTGATGAAATGGCTCGGGCAAGTGGAGCGTAAAATATCCACCTGCTGCTTTTGGAATGCCACATAGGAATCCGACGAAAAGCGATAGAAATCCAATGCCAGGCCTGGATTGGGCGAACCGCCAGTAGTCACTGGGACAGGGATCTCTTTCCAATCGTTATATCCATGACTCCAAAAGACGGTGCCCCATTTTTGATTCAATTCATCCAGGGTTTGATAACGACGTGAGAGCCAATCCTGAAAAGCCAACATGCACACCGGGCAATAACATCGATCGCCGAACTCATTGTCAATCTGCCAGCCAATCACTGCCGGATGTTCATGATAATGGTCAGCCATTTTCCGAACAATTCGCTGGCTGTACTCCTGGTATTCGGGGTGGTTTGGACAATATTCCCTGCGATTGCCATAAGTCAACCTGCGTCCATCCTCACGCACTCGAAACATCCCGGGGTGAGCTCTGAACCAACCAGGGGGGAGGTGAAGCGGTGGGAGTGCCTAAGATCACCCGGATCTCATGCTTGGCTAAGATCTCGATGGCCCGATCCAGCCACTCAAATGCATAAATGCCATCGCTGGGTTCCATTTTTGACCAGGCGAATTCAGCTAAGCGAACAACGTTCATCCCCGCTTCGGCCATCATGCGGGCATCCACCGGCCAGCGTTCTTCTGGCCAGTGCTCAGGATAGTAATCTACACCGAAATAGTACATGATTCCTCCCAATCGATAGGTTTATTTCTGCAGTTGTGTCATCACTGCTACACCATAAGGTTTTATCCGAAATTCGCCGGTTCCAGCATTTCCGGTCAGGTGTTCTTTGGCAGGCCAGGGGATGGGGACTTTTTTCTCCACGGGATCATGGTTGATCATGATATAGATCTCTTTTTTATCTGAGGTCACCCGCCTGCACACTTCCAGGCCCGGAATCCTGACCCCTTTTGTAAACTTCACGACCGGCTTCGCCGTGCCCATGAGCGCAATGCGATCCATCAAAATAGATTGAGAGCGCTCATCTAATACCGTTCCGACATAGTAGATTAACCCCCTCCCATCGCCCTGACAGTGACAGCGGGCCGGTTATCAAGCCAACCGTTACAGGGTCCATAATGAGCAATCTCGGTCGTATAGGATGCTTTAGTCTTCAAACGCTCTGCCCAAAGTACCGCCTGACCTGTGAACAAGTTTCCCAAAATTGGAATCGGTTCATTCAGCGCGTAATATTCTTCTACTTCGACACCAGCGATTTCCGAGAGAGGTCCAGGTTGCCGGGCAGGCAATAAGGCGTTGTATTCATTCTTCATACCGCATCGGGCAGTTAAAACAAGCTTGCCTCCCTTTTTCACAAAGTTAATGAGATGTTCGCTGCGCTGATCATTTAGCAATACAAGGGATGGGCATATGATGAGGGTATAACCATCCAGCTTTTCATCTGCGGAGATAATATCGACTGGAATGTTTTGTAAACTCAACTGCCGGTAGTACGCCAGCAAGTGTTCGACATAATCGAAATCTTCATGATGAGGCTGCCATTGAATCGACCAACAACTCTCGTAATCGAAGAGGATAGCCGCTCGCGCGGTGGGTTTCGAATCGGCCAGGAGATCGGAGACCTTGGCAAATTCCTTACCGATCTGCTGAACTTCCTGATAGAAAGGGCGCGGCAAGCCAGATTGATCCACCAAAGTGCCGTGGTACTGTTCCTGACCGCCCAAGGCAGATCGCCACTGCCAATAAAGGATGCCATCCGCACCATGTGCTACCGCATGCCAGGCCATGGCGCGCCCCTCTCCTTGGTTGAGCACGTTATTGACCGTCGACCAATTCACATTCCCGGGCTGGGTTTCCATCACCCAAAAATTCTTTCGTTTGAATCCTCTCGTCAAATCATGAATCGCACCTGTTACCGTATAATCATGATGCCCAGTGCCAATATACCAATCCCAGGAAGCCATATCCAGGTCTTCCGCCATGCTGTAATGATCATAACCATCATACCAACCCATGAAATTATGCGTGACCCAAACGCCCTCAGGCAGATGCGGGCGAAGTGCATCCAATTGCGCTTTCTGGAATCTCCGGTAACTAAGCGTGATAAAACGCTTGAATTCCAACCTCAATCCAGGATTGTGACCGCCAATGGGGAGAGGGATTTGGCTCCAGTCGGTATAAGTCTGGGACCAATAAGCCGTGGACCAATGTTCGTTGAGCGCTTCCAGGGTCTGAAATTTTTCTGCCAGGTACTGCTGAAATGTCTTTCGGCAGGTATCACAATAACATACCCGGTTATATTCATTATCGATCTGCCAACCGATTACATTTGGATTAGGTCCGAAATGCGCTGCCAAATGAGAAACAATGTGCTGCGCAAGTTGATGGTATTGGGGAGAGTTCACGCAGTAATGGCAGCGGTTGCCATGCTGCGCTCGTAAACCCAACTCATCCACTGCCAGGGTATCCGGATAGGTTTGGGTCAGCCAGGCTGGCGGTGCCGCAGTCGGCGTGCCCAAGACCGTGGCAATCCCGGCCTCTGCCAGCAAGGCAATCACTCGATCCATCCACTCAAAATCGAACTCACCTTCGTTCCGCTCAAATGTCGACCAGGCGAACTCCCCCATGCGCACAACCGTAAACCCGGCCTCTTTCATCAAGCGGACATCCTCTACCCAACGCTCTTCTGGCCAGTGTTCAGGATAATAAGCCGCACCCAGGTGCAGCTTAGAATTTGACCCACTTTCAGGGGTTGTCATACATTCTTGTCCTTATTAATCCCGCTGCAGGGCAAACGCCTGTGCAGGATTGGTAACAGTTAGCTGATGGATCGTTTCATCCACGACCCCTTGTTGTTTCAAGGCTGGTATAAAATCCTTTACCAGAGCCGTATAGCCCCGAATGCCACCTTCAGGCTGACCACCGGGCCTTCCTGGCTGGTACCAACCGGCATCATGGGAAAGGAGGATTTGCGCTGCATACCCTGCTTCTATCAACGCAATTGTATAGGCTATCAGAAGCCCCTCATCTGCCGAAGGAGCTCCAATGGCATCAAACTCTACATAGGCTCCCCGTTTCACCGCCTCTAAATGTTCCACCACACCTGCCTCAGCATTGGCATGTACCCAGATAAAACGATGTAAATCCATCCCCTCCGCTTCAAGGATATCCATCTCCTGTCGGGCAGAAGCCGCTCGAATAGTATGACTGGCAACTGCTGCCCCAGTTTCCTTGCAGGCAGCAGCTGCCGCTCTCAATGTTCTTCTTTCTAATTCCGTTGGACCATCATCACTGACTGCCATCTTGATGAAACCGGCCTTGATTTTAGTGTTCTCAATCCCCACCATGAGATCACGAATCCATTCCTGAGCTAAAACAGCCTGTGGAGTAGCATGCATCTTCTTGGGTATAAACGCTTCCCGATAAACTCCAGTCGGAGCAACAATTCTAATAGGGGTTTTCTCGGCAAGATACCTCAAGACATGGATGTTCCGACCCACACCACCGGTTGAGCACTCGACGAAAGCGGTGACGCCAGCTTCTTGTGCTTCAACCAGGTATGGGAGAATGACTCCAGCAACCTCTTCCGGGTCAGCCATTGCGTAACCCGGCCTATCCGGTCCATCCAAATCGGTGAACAAATGCTCGTGAGGTAATATCAAGCCCAGTTTTTCTAAGCCGATATCTCCAGTGATTGTCCGTAAGACTTTCATAAACGATTATCCTTTGTGGTAATAAACTTCCCAACCCAGGTAGTTGGTCATTGCCTCATTCACAGCCGGGGCAATCAAGGAGAGGTTAACCGCGACATGGTGCTCAAAACCATTTTCGCAAATATGGCGGAGCAGCTTCTGTAAATTAGGAATCTCCACCACTCCAACACCGCCAAAAGTACTTAGTGGATCGTCCGTTAGCGCTCCCTCGCCCAGGTAAGCAGTGATCTTTCCGTTGAAATCATCCGTTGATACCCGGCAATAGGTGAAAGGCTCAGCACGGACTCTCCCGACCACGGTGCCAAAAGTATTATCCTTGCCGACTGTACCTGCAATAATCGCCTGGTAATCCATGACGGGGAGGTCTTCTTTGGCGATCTTCTCGTCGACGAAGATATCCTTGGGCAAATTCGAGCAGTGGAAGATAACCCCTTTATTCGGGTCATCTCCGAAATTATTATTCCAATCTACAATCGCGCTGGGTTTGCCCGAGGCCAATACCATCGCCAGCATTCCGACCAATCCAGCAATATCCGTCTCGCAAGCGGAAGGCATCAGCTGGTTGCTCATCATACTCATCAGCGTGCAAGGGACAATCCCGTAGAACTCTTCCATCGCTGTCCAACATTGCACGGCACTCCCGACCAGCTGCTGAGCTTCCATCCATGAATTTACCACCGCGCCGAACTTGGCCATGCGCAGGATAGAACCAGTGGGAACATTCTTCGTCGGAATATAAGCCCGGATATTGGCTAATTTCTCTTTTACCTTCTGATGGTCATCCGGCAACCGTTCGATGCGTCCAAGCACTTCCGATAAGTCAAGCGTCTCAACCGAGATACCGGCGCGCTCCAGCAATTTCTCACTGAACCGTACGGTGTTGAAATTTGTCGGCCTGGCGCCGATCAAGCCTAACCGGGCACCTTTTAAACCCTTCACAACCCGGCAAACAGAGACAAAGGAGCGTAGGTCCTGCTTAAAGCTCTCACTTAACGGATCGACTGTATGCAGGGATGTCAACGAGTATTTGATATCATACTGCCGCAGGTTATTACATGCCGACATCTTCCCGCAGAAAGAATCCCGTCGATCCAAGATGGTCATTTTTTCCACATCATCTGGGAAGGCATGTACCAAAACAGGCACATCAAGGCCCGACCAGCGGATTGTGTTTGCAATCGCCCGCTCGTCACCGAAGTTCGGCAGGGTGATCAAGATGCCATCGATCTCATCACGATGCTTCTTGAAAAGGTCAGCACCTTTCTGAGCATCGATTACACTCTCGACACTGCCGTACTTTGTATCTTCAGGAGATAAAGCGATAGCATTGATTCCTTCGGCTTTTAATAAGTCGAGGATGGTTTTCCTACCAGTTTCACACAAGTGACCTGGGAAGAATCCGCGATTGCCGACGATTACACCGAGTGTTACAGTCTTATTAAGGATCTTATTCATTTTTATTTTCCTTTCTTGGTTTTATTTATATTACACGATTTTTAGTTTATGAATTTTTTGTCATCTGGGCTTTATCGGCAGCCTGGGCGAGACGGCGTGCTTGTTCTTTCTCAAGAGCCATCTCCTCAACACTTTTCGTATGCAGGCGCGCTGCCCCCTTTGTCTCAACCATTTTCACCCGAGTTCCGTTCTGTTGAGCTTCTTCTAAACGTATTTTAGCCAGGGGGATCTCATGTTGATATTGCGGTAACCATTGGGCCTGGGCAACCAACAGCTCATCTGTCATTTGCCAGACTTCCTCTGGATTACACACCGCTCCCACCAGAGGATCGTGAAGCATGGCTTGCTTGAGTAAAAGCGCGTCACCATGCACTGCAGCTTCCACAGACATTTCCTGGACATGCACACTGGCTGAACAGGTGGCCGCGCAAGCCAGCGGCAGATCACCTACCACGGGGACATGGATTCCGGTCCTATCTACAAAACATGGGATTTCCACGGCACATCCATCCGGTAAATTGGTGATATGTCCCCGGTTGATGATATTAAAATCTCCACGGTAGGTACGACCAGTTTCCAACGCCTCAATAATATAAGAACCATGCTCTTCGCTGCGCTGATATTCTGAGAGCTTAGGCGGCACCTCAGCCAACCAGTTTGGAAAATCAGTCTCAAACCAATTGCGCCCCTCGGTACAGACTCTTAAGTAACCACCGGTTTCCCCATTGATCCAGCTCGAGAGATCAATCCATTGCAAGATCTCTTCTGGGCGTTTGCGGTACCAGGGAACATATTCGCTCAGGTGGCCGTTCGATTCGGTACAGTAATATCCAAAACGCTTCAAGACATCGATGCGCACTTTTTCTGTCTTTGAATATTCCGGGTGGGCTTCAAATAAATCTGCCAGGAGGGGGAGCATGTTCCTGCCTTGCCACTCCACTTTGATGAACCAGGTCTGGTGGTTAATTCCAGCCGCGATATAGTCTACCTCTCTTCGGTGCATTTCGTAATCAGCCGGCAGGAGGCCTTCCTGCTTAGCCCATCTCTCGATTACTTTGGTGATCTCCCAATGCGCCCCTTGCACCCCATGACAAAGGCCAATGGTTTTTACACCTCCGTATTGATTACACGCCCAGGTATTCATTGCCATCGGATTGGCAGAATTTAACAAGATGGCACCTGGCTTGGAAACCTCACGAATATCCTTACAATGATCCAAAAGCTCGATGATCGTGCGCTGCCCATACATAATTCCCCCTGCGCACAAGGTATCGCCCACACATTGATCAACGCCGTATTTCAAGGGGATGTCAATATCAAGTTGAAATGCTTCCAGGCGACCCTGCCGGATGGTGCAGATCACATAATCCGCATCCGCTAACGCAGTCCGGCGATGTGTTGTTGAGGTTATTTTGGCAGGAACCTTAAAATGATCGATATCCTTTTGACATAATTGGGAAACCATATCCAGGTTTCGCTGATCAATATCCATCAAAGCAAACTCAGTATCTTGAAGCTCGGGTACGCTCAGAATATCACGAAAAAGACGCCGGGTAAACCCAACCGATCCAGCGCCAAGCATAGCAATTTTCAGCGGCATAAATTTTCCTCTCAATGTGTGGTCTTGTTCCGCGACGAACTCTGTCTGATAATTAATTGGGGTTTAATCACAATCGTGGACGGTTCTCCCAGCTCCTCCTTCTGATAGCTCTTTTCAATAAAATTCACTAATTCTGTGACCGCGATGGCGCCCATATCTGCCTGGTCTTGAGCAATCGTACTTAAGGAAGGGAAATAATAAGCAGACTCTGAGATACCATCAAACCCTACCACGCCCAGTCGATCTGGTACCGCTAATCCTTCTCGATAGCAGGCTTGCAGCGCACCCAGAGCCATTTGATCGTTCGCCACAAACACGGCATCAAGACCCGGGCATTGCTGTATAAGCTGCCGCATCGCCTTTTCACCGCTGGAAGAAGACCAGGTTCCCTCAATCGATTGCACTTCTAAAACAGGCAAGCTGTGCAATTCCAATGCTTTCACCCAGCCCAGTTTCCTTTGGCGCGCCTCCCACCACTCCAAAGGGCCAGAGATATGACCAATGCGTCGATATCCTTGTGAAAGCAGGTGCTGAGTGGCAATAAAACCCCCATATTGATTATCGATGCTCACGATACTGAGCCCTTCTCTGGGCTCCATGGTTAGAAAAATGATCGGGGCAGGTAAAGTAGGAAGAAGGTCATGAATCCAATCCCGATTGTCCCCCACTTCAGGAACCGCCCAAAGGATCCCATCCACATGTCGAGCCAAAAATAAACGCAAAACAAACTCACAGTTCTTAGCGTTAAATTCCGGCAGCTCGCTCAATAAAAGAGCAAAACCGAGCTCCTCAGCTTTTTCAGTGATGCCGCTCAGGGTTCGAGAAGGCCCAATAAATCGTAATCCTGCCGTCACAACACCTAGGGTATAGCTGCGTTTCTGGATTAAGCTGCGTGCCAACGCACTGGGATGGTAATCTAGGCGCTCGATTACCTCTACGACCCTTTGACGTGTTTCTGGAGCCACATCGGGGCGAAGATTAACTACTCTCGAAACCGTCTGGGTCGAGACACCGGCTGCGCTGGCGACCTGCTTTATGGTAATGCGCTCCCCGCGAACCATGCAGATTATGCTCCTAAAAAAGGTAGTAGATTACCCCCGTTACCGTTCCCGGTATCGATAACATGATAACAAAAAACGAAGATAAAGTCAAACTATATCGAGAAATCCTCCCCGTGCCAGACCCCGTGATCTGGCACATGCATGGCATGGTCTGCGTGGACGTCAATCCGTTCCTCGAGATTCTTGACATGCTCTAAAAGAACCGCAATGGTTTCTCCGATTGTGTCAGGTAAACGGTCATGATCCAGGTCAGGAAGTGATTTGGCTGTGCGTGGTTGACTCCTCATCACAACCTGCCCAGGCACTCCCACGACAACCGAATTAGGCGGCACTGGTTTGACAACCACAGCATTCGCACCAATCCGGCTGTTTTCCCCGACGATGATTGCACCCAGGATTTTCGCTCCTGCACCCACCACAACGTTATCCTCAAGCGTGGGATGACGCTTACCCTTATTCAGGCTGGTGCCTCCCAGGGTTACACCATGATAAAGAGTGACACAGCTCCCAACCTCTGCTGTTTCGCCAATTACAACGCCCATCCCATGGTCGATGAACAGCCCGCAGCCTATTTTCGCGCCAGGGTGTATCTCGATGCCGGTCAGTCCACGCAGAAGCTGGGATATCCAGCGCGCTAAAAATTTTGAATTATGCATCCACAGCCAATGCGTCAGGCGGTGACCCCACACCGCATGTAATCCGGGGTAGCATAAAAGGACCTCCAGCGTAGATCGAGCGGCTGGATCACGCTGGAGGACAGACTCAACATCTTGACGGATCAGATCAAACATTATTATTTATCCACGAGATCGGCGAACAAAGCGGTACTGAGATAGCGTTCCCCATAAGAGGGAATAATCACCACGATGAGCTTCCCGGCATTTTCTGCGCGCTGTGCCACCTGCAGGGCAGCCCAGGTCGCTGCGCCTGACGAGATGCCCACCAACAGTCCTTCCTCGCGCGCCATCCTCCGGGCAGTCGTAAAAGCATCATCGCCTGTTACTCTGACAATTTCATCATAGACATTGGTATTCAAAACTTTCGGGACGAAGCCTGCCCCAATACCCTGGATGGGATGGGGACCACGCTGCCCTCCCGACAAGATGGGTGAAGCATCTGGCTCTACGGCCACCACTCGAAACGAAGGTTTGCGAGCTTTCAGCACCTCGCCTACCCCGGTAATCGTCCCCCCGGTGCCGATGCCGGCGACCAGGATATCGACTTTGCCATCTGTATCCCGCCAGATTTCTTCTGCGGTGGTCTTCCGGTGGATTTCAGGATTGGCGGGATTTTCAAACTGCTGGGGCATGAAATAATTTTCATTCGAAGCCACCAGCTCCTCAGCCTTTTTGATAGCCCCTCCCATGCCTTCGCTGCCAGGGGTGAGGATCAACTCTGCTCCATAAGCGCGCAGAAGCATGCGCCTTTCTTTACTCATGGTCTCGGGCATCGTCAATATGCACTTATAACCCTTTGCTGCACAAACCATCGCCAGTGCAATCCCGGTATTTCCACTGGTTGGCTCGACAATCGTCGTCCCAGGGCCAATCAAACCGGCTTTTTCGGCTGCCTCAACCATCGCAAGCCCGATCCGATCCTTCACACTTTTAGCAGGATTATAAAATTCCAATTTAACGACTACATCTGCAACGCTGCCCTCTGTCAGCTTGTTCAGACGTACCAGGGGTGTATTGCCAATTAATTCAGTTACATTTGCAGCTATTTTCATATTCGCTCCTTTTTTCAATAATTTTCAAACAGAATCACTTGTTAAATAAAAACAGCAGACTGCGCACGGGATCCAGGATGATCTGCGGGTAACTGTCTGCCGCCAAAAGCCGTTATTTGTTTACGGGATTATGCAAACAAAAGCGCAGGCGGAGAAAACAGTCCCCGCCCAAAACACAAGCAAGTACACACAAATAATCTTCCTAGCCTCATGCGCATATTCCTTAGGAGGATTTTATACCAAGAATTCCACTTGTCAAGGTCTAATTTGTGGTTATTAGCGCTATTAAGGAACCTTTTAGATTACTTCTCCAGCGTCGAAGAAGCAAGCCACACCACTATCGAATCCTTATCCATCGTTCGATTTCGATAGTGGTTTAGGTTTTGGTAATTTCCCTCTGGGCTGCGCCACTTCAAGCTGAAACCCCAACCATGCCAGTCCCAAACTGTCACTGCTTGCTTTCCACTACGGCGCTGCTCCAGCACGACCAGCTCTTGCAAACCATCTCCGTCAACATCCCCAAGCTCCAGCTCCTGGATTGGGTCACTCACCCCAGATCCACCCCAGGTTTCATGGTAAGTGCCTCCCCTGTAACCCACAATGAATGGATGGCTGCGGAGTACACCGGTTTTGTCAGCTCTCCAGAAAGCCATCATCATTTCCTGCCGACCATCCAGGTCAGGGTCCCCAAGAGCAAGATCGACAACCTGCCAATTTTCTGGAGATCGCCAGGCTTCTTTCCCATCCTGATAAACAATGACACTGCCAGCCTGGCGTTGAATCTGTTCGGGAATACCATCTCCAGTCAGGTCGATTTCACCAGACCAGAATAATCCCGAATCCGTATCCGGCAAAATCGATGACATCTTTTCTTCAGAACAGCTGTTGTTGTCGCACAAAAAAGTGATCGGCTTTGGTTTTGGCATGACCAGGGTTATCCAGGAGCTATCCTGACCATCATCGACCAATCGTGGTCTGGGTCCAGCCTGAATTGGCAGCGCTTGAACCGCTTGCAAGCCTAATTCATCGATAAAAACTCTCAACCCCAAGCCATGCACGGTCTGTCCAAATTCTTGATCGGCGAGGAAATTTCCCAGGCTGTAAGCAACCACACTGGCGCGTTGACCATCCGGTTGAAGATAGACCTCCACTGGTTGGGGCACATGTGGATGTTGGCCTACGATCAAATCAGCTCCTGATTGAATAAGCTGTTCAGCAATCGCTTTCTGGGTAAGACCAGGGCGATTTTCATACTCAACTCCCCAATGAGCAAGGACGATCACCGCATCGGATTCTTGACGGGCAGCCTGGATCTCGGTAAGGACGCAAGCGTGCTCTTTCCAGCTCTCTACCGTTAAATCGGTCGGGAGAGATGACTCAATTGCTTTTCTATTTTGAGGAACCGCATTGAACGCCAGGATTGCGATACGATAAGACCCGACCTTCCTGATTACCGGAGGAACTTCACAGGCTCCATTTCGGCGCACACCGATGGCACGGATGCCATTCTGGTGCAAATACTTAACGGTATCTGCCAGCCCAGCCGAACCTAGATCCAGCGCGTGGTTATTTGCCAACCCAAAGATATCAAAACCAGCCTGACGGAGGTAGCCGGCAAGCTGTGGCGATCCAAACAGCAAATACGGCTCAATATCAGAACTCTGACCGCTTCCTCTCTCACTATCAAGCTGGGAGGAGAGCCCACATTCCAGGTTTCCGATGGCTAAATCGGCACTTTGCAGCCAGGCAGACGCATTTTCTAAGCTTAATCCCAGGCTGTTCCCATTTCGACCACAAAGAATATCCCCAACAATAATGATCTCAGCAGGCTTTGCTTTGACTTGCGTAAGAACGGCTTGCCTTTGGTAAATCCAAGGATAACTGGAAAAGTCATTCCTTGAGAAGAGCCTGGCTGTTTGGTTTGTTTGAAAAGTACCGAACAGTGGGACAAAATACAATAATCCAATCACCAGCCAGGCCCCATAATGTTTCACTTACTTATTGTTCCATTCCGGTGGTTTTTCTGAATAGGTCACCTGCTCGACTGTCCAGGGCTGCCAGGAGTTCTCTGGTGTGTAAGTCAGTTCATATTGAGCTGTTTGTGTATACGGACCTCGCTCAGCTACCACCTCACTCCCAGTATCCGGATACTCCCCATTATAGATCTGATCAAACCAGGTCTCCTCAACGGTAACCACCGCTTTCTGCTTGGATTGCACATCGAAGGAAAGCATATTAGAGCTGATCAACTGCCTTGATTCGTATTGTATTGCATTCCGTAAAGCATCTAATTCTGTTTTGAAAGACTGTAAACCAGCTGTGTTATCTTCCACATGGGAGGTGGGTTCCCAGAAGGCGAAAACCAAGGATTTCTGGAAGTCTGAGATAGTTGACCGTAGATCACTATACTCACCTTCCGTCACGTAAAAACTGCTTGTCCAGGTAGGCAGGGGTGGTGCTTGCCCCTCGTCGAGCATCCCGCGCCATTTTTCATCCGTCAACCGGTCATCGGCAGGCCATTGGAACTCGTAATAACTGAATGAGCCTCCCTTCGCGATTTCCCAGAA
Source organism: uncultured Chloroflexia bacterium (assembly GCA_963751425.1). Taxonomy (GTDB): domain Bacteria; phylum Chloroflexota; class Anaerolineae; order Anaerolineales; family UBA4823; genus CAVVUF01. The sequence goes on from CAVVUF010000001.1 coordinate 542,056, forward strand.
GATTGATCCATCCGGTTGGACGACCGGCACAACCGCATGGATTTCATTAACTCTTCCGACCGCCTCTTCCAAAACAGTTGGGTTTGGAACACCATCTCCATCAGGATCTGGGTCTGTAGCGACATCTGCAACGACGGCAGCCTGTGGTTCCTCGTCCATGTACTTTGGGGCAAAGGGATCTTCCGCATCTGAATCGGAAGCAGCCATAACAAAATTCTCCAGCTCTCCGCCGATAAAGCGTATCCGGTAATAGTCATCGTCGCTCAACGGTTCTCCACTCAATTCTTTTTCAGAAACTTGCTGCAGAAATAGAGAAAGATCTTCCAGCTTCTTTAAGCTGTCGCGATCCTGGTCTGATAATAACCCGCGGTTGTCGAGTTCCTGTGTAGGTCATGGCTGTCAAAGCAGCCAGGCGAGCGTAGAAATAGGGTACAGGCTCGACATATCCTCTTGGTGGCACTGGCTCAGGAGGTGGTGGACCTCCACCCAATTCTGCATAGACCTGTTTGGCATACAGGATCGTATCATGTTTTAACTCAGCCCAGCTCCCTAAGGTGGTATTGAGCTGTTTATCAAGCCAGGCAGGGGAACGCATGAAGGATGGGTAATTCTGTTCTGGGACTGCAATCAAAGGTTGAAAACTGTATAACCAGGCATTGTATAAAGTCTCTGTCCAATCCTCAACAGTTAGACCGTTTAACCAGCCTTGTACTTTCTGCATTTGCTCTGGGTATTTTTCGTATTGGGTCTGGCCAAGCTGATCAAGGATTTGATAAGCACGATCGGATCCCATGGCAGCAAATAAATCCAATCCCATGGGTAAGCCGCGCCGGTTATCTTGGGTGCTGACATTGCGATAAATCAACTGCCGAAAGATGTAAGCATCGGGGACAAAGCGCTGCCCCATAAAGCGTAAACCTTTGGTTTGTTTTTCCTCATCATCCGAAGCCTGGATAACCATCCCTAAAATTAAAGGAGGCGGCAATTTATTAGCTTCCTGGATGAAAGTGTCCAATTTGCCGTCATCAGCGATCACCGCTAATGGAGCATCTTTGCCATAAACCTGATCCATCACTTGCTGATATTGGAACAAGTTGAGATCATCGCTCTTGCCAACAAAGAACACCGTGGGGTTATAAAGATCGAGCCAGGCCTCCACCGCAGGTTGGCCATTCACCTGGCTGGTGAGCAGCGCGTACACCAACAGCAGCGCTGAGCGCGTCTCCGCTCTCCCGATTTCAGGATCTTCGGTTTTCAATCGGTAGGTCATGCGCCCATACCACATCATGCTCTTAAAATACGCCTTCAATGTTTCGCTGCGAGTGTAGTGGCCGCGAGGGATATATTGGGTATAATCCTCGCCGTTCTGCAAATAGGGGAAAATTACCGAAGGTTGGATCCCGCTGGCAGCTTCAATCAAGGCAAGCTCAGGATCAACTAAGTCGGAGGCATAGCCAGGTAATTGCACCGCAGGATCGAGCAGCTTGCTGCCAACGCCCACAAAAGCCACCACGCGGCGGGCTGCATCTTCCCAACCCGTGCCTTGGAGCTGCTGGTAAATCTCATCGGTGCGCGCCAACAGCGCAGCATTGAGCGATTGCAGGAGTGGGATGAAATGCTCTGTCTCGGCGGTGCGTAAGATTTTGTCAAAGAGCAGGTGATAACTGTGTAAAAGGGCATCACTGGTGACAAAAATGGGGACATTCCCGTAGCGGGCTTTTTCATAAACGGTGAAGAATTCTTTCTCAGCACCAGGACTGACAACGAATCCATTTTCTTCCAAATTCTTGAGCTGAGCCTCTGAGAGTAAAAACGGATTGTATACCTCTTGAATTGCAGGGGGGGGTTGAGCAATTGAAGGCGCTGGCTGAACATTCACCGCCGGCTCGACAAAGTTAGAAAATACCAGGGCAGGATCTCTAGCTGCCTTGGGGGGAGGGGTCGAGGGAGGGGTTCCAGTGGCTTCAGGTTGAGGGGTATCTACAACGCCCTTTGTGACTTCAGCCATTTGCGTCGGCTGACTAGTCGCCACCTGAACCGGTCGATTGGACAGCAAATTACAAGCACTTCCGATAATGGAGAAGATCATTAAGAAAACGATAAAGGTGCGGGGGAGCGAGGTTTTGCCTTTCACATTCACCTTCCTTCACATTCAGCTCTTCTATTTTATGTCATCTAAAATGTAGTATAGCACGGGTCCGGGCAACCGTCTTCCACGTGCTCGTGTCGGTTTTGTAACAAAACTTGATATTCCAAAAAAGCTCTGCTTTTTGTGGCAATGGGGAATACCGTCACACAGACGCATAATGTGACCTTGTAGGGACAATAATCGATCGACTGATCGTACTAGGCTCAACTGCGGCAGATGAATCCCGGCATGAATCAATCTTGATTAACTAAAATGGTTATTAACCAGCAAACTTGAACTCAGGAAGACCCTGAACCTCTACTCTGATCTTAAATAAATTGCCGGCTAAAGGCTGGAAGTTGCGCTCTTCAGCGGTCAGTTCCTTCCAGGCCGAGGTAATATAAAGGTCTTTTAGATCGCTCCCGCCAAACATCACGCTGGATGGACAGGCTGTTGGTACCTTGATCTCGCGCTCAGGCTTACCTTCAGGATCGTAACGGGTTACCTTCCATCCATTCCACCGGGCACTCCAGATGAAGCCCTGGCTGTCAACGGTCAAGCCATCAGGGTCGCCAGGCTCATCGATAGTATGGATGAAGACCTGCCGGTTAGCAATCTCGCCCGATGCGGGATCATATTCATACGAATAAATCGTCTTGCGAACCGAGTCGGTGTAGTACATCGTGCGATGATCTGGACTCCAGCCGAGGCCATTACTGATCAACACGCCAGTTTCCTTAACCGAAATGGATCCATCCGGATCGAGCCGGTAAAGACTGCCCGCAGGGCGCGGGTTGAGCTGAGGACCGTCATACATCGTCCCAGCCCAAAAACGGCCGCCCGGGTCAACCTTGCCATCGTTGAAGCGATAGAGCGGTTTCCCTTGCTCTGGATTCGAGAGCCAGTGTACTTTTTCTGAAGAGCCATCCCAAAAGGCAAAACCCTGGTCGGCAGCGAGGACAAACCCTCCCTTTTGACGGAGAACTGCGGCGCCAACCAGGCATGGGAGTTGAAAAGTATGGCGCTGACCCGTCTGTGGGTCGAGACGCTCAATGCACTTGCCGTAGATATCCACCCAATAGAGCGCTTGTTCGTCAACACTCCATGTTGGCCCTTCACCGATCTGATTTTGGGATGTAACAAGGCTTTTCGCTTCCATGTGGTTACTCCTTTATTCAAAGGAATTATACTTCCGATCGGGAATATGGCTTTAGCACTTTCTGAGAGAGGACACTGAGAAAAAAAACAGATCTCTTAGATGAGATATAATTTAATTTCACGTTCAACCGTCTGGCTTTTACCCACCAGACTCAATTCCCGAAAGCATAAATTTGAACATTCCTTTTCAACGTTACTGGAATCTTTTAGCGCAATATATCAAACCACAAAAAGGGCGATTTGCCTGGTTGACGGTATTACTGTTAACTTCCATTGGTTTACAGGTAATCAATCCTCAAATTATGCGTTTTTTCATTGACGCCACGCAAACCTCACAAGATTTTCAGGTGTTGGTTCTAGCAGCATTAGCATTTATCGGTATAGCGGTAGTACAACAGCTTGTGGGGGTAAGTGCCACCTATGTTGGCGAAAATGTGGCCTGGGTTGCCACAAATGAACTGCGCGCCGACCTGGCTCGCCACTGCCTCAATTTGGATATGAGCTACCATAATGACATCAGCCCTGGCGAAATGATCGAACGTATTGATGGGGATGTTACCGAGCTGTCCAATTTCTTTTCCCAATTTGTTATCCGCGTTCTAGGGAATATTCTCTTAATGTTCGGAATATTGGTTGCCCTGTTTTTGGAAGATTGGCGGATCGGGGTGTTCTTCCTGTTCTTTGCATCGGTTACACTTATGGCGCTCAACCAAGTTCGCAGCATTGCTATCCCGTTCCAAAAAAAGATGCGCGAAGCCACGGCAGACTTGAGCGGATTCCTTGAAGAGCGTTTGGCAGGTACCGAAGATATTCGTTCGAGCGGAGCAGTCGAATTTGTATTACTAGGTATCTATAAGCTTTCTTATCGAATTCTTGGCATCTGGTTTTCGGTCCAACGACGCTTTGTCGTTATACGGGTCACAGCAGGATTTTTCCAGACTGTTGGTGTCGCGATCGCCTTATTTGCTGGATATTCATTATTCCACTCGGGAGTCCTGACTGTGGGGGATGTTTATTTAGTCGTGTATTACATCAACCTGCTTCGCAGGCCAATCCAAGAATTGACTCGCCAAGTAGAAAACCTGCAGAATATCGGGGCAGCGACAGAACGATTGAGCGAGCTGCTCGCTATCGATTTAAAAATAAAGGATGGACCTGGAGAAAAAATCCCTACAGGCGCGCTCTCACTTACCTTCGAAAATGTTACATTTGCATATAAAGAGGATGAACCTGTTCTATCTGAAATCAATTTCCAAATAAGACCAGGAGCCGTTCTTGGACTTCTCGGTCGGACTGGCTCGGGGAAAACAACCCTGGCGCGGCTTGTGTTCCGTCTTTATGATCCTAGCGCGGGAGGTATATCATTAGGTGGCGTACACCTTAAATTGCCATACCTAAAGGATGTGCGCGAACGAATAGCCTTGGTCACCCAGGATGTACAGCTCTTCCAGGCTTCAGTACGAGACAATTTGACCTTTTTTTCCCGAAACATCCCTGATGAACGTATCCTCGGTGTTATTGAAGAGTTGGGTTTATGGAAATGGTATCAAGCGTTATCGCATGGCCTGGATACTCGATTGCAAAGTGGGGGCCGCAGCCTTTCCGCAGGCGAAGCCCAATTACTCGCCTTCACGCGTATCTTTTTACGCGATCCCGGACTGATAATCCTAGATGAGGCGTCCTCCAGGTTGGATCCAGCCACGGAGCAGTTGATCGAGCGTGCCCTCGACCGCTTACTGCAGAACCGGACAGCCATCATCATCGCTCATCGGTTAGGTACCATTCGCCGCACAGATGAGGTAATGATCCTTGAAAAGGGCTGCATCATCGAATACGGGAAACGGACCCATCTCGCTGCAGACCCATCCTCTCGGTTCTACCACCTGCTTCAAACAGGATTAGAGGAAGTATTGGTATGACATCTGTAGTGCAAACCGAAAGAGAATCAAATAACCAGAATTCCCTACCGACCTGGATCGTAATCCTGAAGACGATTCAATACAGCCGTAGATTGTGGCTGGGCAACCTGTTCATGATGCTGGTGCTCATCGCTTTTTCTATAATACCTGGGTTGGTGATACGCGGATTTTTTGATTTATTAACAGGCGATGCGCAGGCTGGGCTGAACCTTTGGACGATCATCGCCTTACTGTTTGCGTCTGAGATAGGCACCAACCTGGGTATTTATGGTTTGATTGTTACGAACACGCCCTTCTTTATGCGCTCGATGACACTCTTAAGGAAGAATCTCTTGAAACATATATTACGCCGACCAGGAGCCTCGGCACTGCCAGACTCACCTGGAGAGGCAGTTAGCCGCTTTCAAGGGGATGTTTTTGAAATTCCATTATTTGCATTGTGGCTCAACGATTTGATAGGGTCAATTGTTTTCAGCGGAGTGGGTCTTTTTATTATGTTCAACATCAGCCCACACATCACCTCTTTAGCTATTCTACCGTTCATTGTCGTCGGGGTGATTGCCGGTGCATCAACAAATCGTATCGATGAATATCGCCGCGCCAGCCGCAGAGCCACAGGAATCATTGCAGGATTTATTGGAGAATTCTTTGGAGCCGTACAGGCAGTAAAAGTAGCCTCGGCTGAAGAGGGTGTGATCGAACATTTCAAAGAGCTCAACGAAGACCGGCGTAAATTAACTTTGAAAGATCGTTTATTCAACGAGGTCTTAAACTCGATCTTTCGTAATGCGGTCAACCTGGGTACCGGCGTGGTCCTGATCTTGGCAGGTCAATCCATGCAGGCAGGAACATTTACGGTCGGGGATTTTGCCTTATTTGTCTTTTACCTGGAAGGAATCTCCGAGCTCACTACATTTTCAGGTCTACTCATTGCTCGTTACAGGCAAATAACCATTTCCATTGAACGCATGCAGCGTTTGATGGAAGGTGCAGCACCCGAGGCATTGGTAGAATTTAGCCCTGTTTACTTGAATGGAAAATTTCCAGAGGTTAATTATCCTCAACTAAAGGTTGAAAATCGCCTGCGAAAATTCCGAGCCTCAAATCTAGCCTACCATTTTCCTGGTTCAGACCACGGGATACATAATATTAATCTTACACTTCAAAGAGGCTCATTTACCGTAATTACTGGTCGGATCGGTTCAGGTAAGACCACTTTGCTGCGTGTACTTTTAGGGCTACTTCCAAAAGATGAAGGAGAAATTTATTGGAATGACAGCTTGATCGTGAAGCCAGGCGACTTCTTCATACCGCCGCACTGCGCTTATACAGCTCAGGTACCGCGCTTATTCAGCGATTCACTGCGTGATAATATCCTGATGGGACTTAATAAGGAAGATGAAGACATTTATCAAGCAGTCCGTGCAGCGGTGATGGAACGAGATTTAGTTGAATTTGAGGATGGCTTGGATACAAAAGTAGGGCCAAAGGGGGTAAAACTGTCTGGAGGTCAAATTCAACGGACAGCCGCGGCGCGGATGTTTGTTCGAGAGCCTGAGCTCTTAGTCTTTGACGATCTCTCAAGTGCACTAGATGTCGAAACTGAGCGTACTTTGTGGCAGCGAGTGTTCGAAAGACCTGGACAAACTTGCTTGATTGTTTCGCATCGCAGGGCTGCCCTCAGGCAGGCAGATCACATCGTTGTTATGAAGGATGGCAGCATCGAGGCAGAAGGGAAATTAGATGATTTATTGGCCTATAGTGAAGAAATGCGCCGCTTATGGGCAGGAGACCTGGCATAACTATGTATCAAAAGGACAGTATTGATGATAACCGCTCATCAGGAAAAGATGGAGAATAAATTTATTGAATGGGGGAAAGAACAGCCGGAAGTCAGGGCAATGATCCTGACCAGCACGCTGGCGATTCCGGGGGGCGAGAGTGATATCCTTTCTGATTATGATGTAATCCTGGCATTACAAAACGTGCGTCCCTTCTTTGAAAGCCGGAATTGGCTGGAAGATTTTGGGCATGTATTGGCGTTGTACCGTGATCCACTGGAATCTGAGAACGGGAGCCTGAAATCTGGATACGTCATCCAATTTGAGAAAGGGCTTAAAATCGATTTCACGCTGTGGGAGGTTCAAATTTTACAGAGAGTCGTGGCTGCAATTGAGCTGGACCCTGAGTTGGATGCAGGCTACCAGGTAATGCTTGACAAGGACCACCTTACAGATGGCTTAAAACCAGCTTCTTTTCAAGCATACATCCCGAAGCCACCGAGTGAAGTTGAATTTCAAAACACCATCGAAATGTTTTTCCTCGACACCACTTATGTGGCAAAATTCCTCTGGCGCGACGATCTCGTGGCAGCAAAGCATATCCAGGAATTACTTATCCAAGAGCACCTGCGACCGGTGCTCGAATGGCACCTGGAGATCGAGCAGGGATGGTCGGTAAAACCTGGACCTTATGGAAGAAGGTTGAAGAAATGGCTGCGCCCTGACCTTTGGAAAGCATTGGAAAGCACCTACTGTGGAGCTAACCTGGAAGACAACTGGGAGGCTTTGTTCCACACAATTTCTCTGATGCATAAAACGGCAGTGGAAGTTGGCGAACAGCTCGGTTTCACCTATCCATATGCTCTGGAAGAAAGAATCATGGCTCATCTGAACAAGGTAAAATACTTGGAGAGAGGTGCAAGCCATTTCTAAGGCAAGTTTGTGCATTCTGGCGTTGATTTGATTAATTGATCTGGCATAGTTCAGCGAACGAAGGAGAAAATCATGAAAACTGTACAATGGGAGAGAATGTTTCCAGATGAGCTGGAGAAAGCTTTTTTAGAATGCCCCTTGGTCTATTATACGTATGGATTGTGTGAGCCGCATGGACCTCAGAATGCCCTCGGGTTGGATGAGCTGAAAGCGCATGCTATCGCCTGCCGGGCAGCGGAGAAGAATGGCGGGATCGTAGCTCCGGCAGATTACTGGCATATCCATGAAATCGGAGGATACGCGATCTGGGCCGAGCAGGCTGTTGGGCATCCTCCCCGCACCTGGCTGACAGCCATGCCGCCCTGGCAGCATTTTAAAAACGTGTGCTACCACATCCGCACAGCAGATGCAATGGGCTTTCATGCCGCCATCCTTCTAACCGGTCATTACGGACCAAACTGGCAGGATTTAAAGGAGCTCGTTACCTTACTCCAACCCTTTGTTGGAACCCGCCTGTATGCCCTGCCGGAGTTCGAGTCGAATTACAAAGGTTTTTCAGGCATTGGCACCCAAGCGGGAGATCATGCCGGAAAGGTGGAGACTTCGCTGCTCTGGGCGCTGCATCCTGAATGCGTGGATATCTCCCGCATCCCATCTGTTTTCGAGCCGGGGAAGGTTTTCGCGATGGGACCAGATGCATCCCTGGCAAACCGGTTGACTGGAGAAAGGATGGTCGATGATGAAGTGACATGGTTGGGAACAAAAGGGAAAGAACTGCTGGCGGAATACGAACACCTGAAACCGAACCACAATTTCACCACCTTTGCTGCTGTTGAACACCTCTGGCAAGAAGTGATCGCACCCAGGCTGCCTGAATTCATATCGATGCAGGAGAAATGGGAAGGGCAGGAGGATATTCCGAGCGACTCCCCCTGGAAGAAAAACATGGGGATTCGCTATTAATCGAGTAAAATCTCACACATTATCGACTTTGAACAGGAGCTTGCATGAAAATCGACACCCCTCCCCGATGGGACCTTTCCAATGTTTTTCCAGCCCTGGAGTCTGAGCAGTTCCAAACTGCATTTCAAGATTACCAGCAGCAGATCAATCAACTGGAGCAAAAATACACTCAACTGACTGAACAGATTGGCCGCGATACCCCTCCCGCTCAAATCGCATCAACTTTAAGTGTAATTATCGCAGATTACAATGTGCTCTTGAAATTGGGCGGTACGATCCGGGCTTACATACACTCCTTTGTGGCAACAGACTTTTTCAATAAAGAAGCCAGAAAGCTTCTCTCCGAATACGAACAGGCCAGGATTCCCCTTGAAAAGTTGAACGTTCGCCTGGAGAGCTGGATCGGCGAGCTGGCCGAAGTTTTACCCGAGATTTTAAAGCAGCCGGGTATTGCCCAAGAACACAGCTTTTTCTTATTGGAGACAGCGGAACAATCCCGGTATTTGATGAGCGAGGCAGAGGAGGGGTTAGCTGCCGAATTAAGCTTGAGTGGAGCGAGTGCGTGGGGTAAGCTCCAGGGGACCATCACATCTCAATTAAGCGTTGATTTTGAGCTAGATGGTGAGAAACGAAAGCTATCCATGCCAGCTTTGATCAATTTGCGCAGTCACCCGGATCGGTCGGTGAGAGAAAGAGCCTATCACACAGAAATGGGTGCCTGGAAGACAGTGGAAGAACCCCTGGCAGCCGCGATGAACGGTATCAAGGGTGCCGTCAACACACTCAACCACCACCGAGGGAGAAAGGATGCCCTCCACTCCGCACTTGACGCAGCCCGGATTGACCGAGAAACATTAGCTGCCCTGCTGGAAGCGATGGAGGTTTCACTGCCAATGTTCCAGGAATATTTTAAAGCCAAAGCAAAGAAACTCAACCTGGAAAAATTGGCCTGGTGGGACATTTTTGCCCCCATGGGCAGCCATGAGCGCAGTTATTCTTTTGCAGAGGCAGAAAAATTCATCCTGGAAAACTTCGAAAGCTTCTCACCCGAGCTGGCTGGATTGGCACGTAGAGCTTTTGAGCAAAAATGGATCGACGCAGAGCAGCGCGTTGGCAAGCGCGGAGGGGCTTTCTGTATGTCGGTCCCAGGCGTGGCAGAGAGCCGGGTTCTATGCAATTTTGATGGATCGCTGGACCAGGTTTCAACAGTCGCCCATGAGCTCGGGCATGCTTTCCACAATGAGTGCATGTTCAAGGCTGGTAAAACAGAGCTGCAGCGCAGCACCCCCATGACCCTGGCTGAAACGGCTTCTATTCTCTGTGAAACAATTGTGGTTGATGCCGCTTTGAAACGCTCAAATTCTGCTCAAGAAACCCTGGCAATCCTGGAAACATCCTTGACCGGTGATTCACAGGTGATTGTAGACATTTATTCACGCTACTTGTTTGAAAAAGAGGTTTTTGAGAGAAGAGAGCAAGCAGAGCTCTCCGCGGATGATCTCTGCGAGATCATGTTGAAATCTCAGAAAGCAGCTTATGGTGATGGAGTAGATGAGCAGTACCTGCACAAATATATGTGGACCTGGAAGCCACATTACTATTCTGCAGGACTTTCGTTCTACAATTTTCCATATGCGTTTGGGTTGCTGTTTGGCACTGGCTTATTTGCCATCTACCAACAACAAGGCGCAGCATTCGTCCCGTCTTATACCAACCTGCTAGCCAGCACCGGCGAAGGTATGGCAGCAGAGCTTGCAGAACGCTTTGGGATCGATATCCGGACAAGAAGTTTCTGGGAACAAAGCCTCAGCATCATCGGGAAACGGATCGAACAGTACAAATCGCTTTGACCATCAGGGCGACCGAGGGGGTCGCCCTTCTCTTTCAGAAGGATGAAAATAAATATTTATGGATGAAAATCGAACGAAGACGAACGAGACCAGAGCGTTCATTTTTGATATGGATGGCACACTGGTCGACAATATGGAATTCCATTCCCGGGCCTGGATGGCGCTCTTTGAAAGCCTGGGGATACACCTGGAAGCAGACGAATTCCAGCGGCGCACGGCTGGGAAAACCAATCTGGAAATTCTGCGTAAATTTACTGGCAGGAACCTTAGCGATGATGAAATCCAGGTTCTTTCTGACCAGAAAGAAAATTTTTACCGGGATTTATATAGACCCCATCTTAAAGCAACCACAGGCTTGCGGCTTTTCTTAGAGCAAGCCCAAGAGCAGCATATCCCAATGGGATTGGCAACGGCTGCCGGGAAAGAAAATATTGCATTCGTACTGCAAGGGTTAAAACTTGACGGCTTTTTTAATGCGATTGTAGGCGCAGAAGATATCAAGAAAGGAAAACCAGACCCCGAGATTTTTATCAAGTCCGCAAACAAGCTCCATGTTCCACCAGAGGGGTGTATCGTTTTCGAAGATTTCTTTTTGGAATTGAAGCAGCGCAGCGGGCTGGCATGCGAGCAGTTTTCATTACCACATCCCACCAGCCTGAAGAACTGGGAGATCAACCTGCTATCATGTTCTCTGTACCCGATTTTTCAACTTTAGAGATCAAAGATCTGGTATGACGACCTTTAAGCACCGGTCATCTTGTATCCCAATCCGATTAACAGATAACTCGCACATCTTTTCATGAAAAAGTATTTCCGACGGCAAATAGCCCTTCCCACTGATCATGGTTCATGGATTTTCCTCCTATCCCCTTTACTGATCGGATTAACCGTGGGAGATTCATGGAGTTTAGCGTCTTTTATTGTCATCCTGACCGCCTTTTCGGCTTTCTTGATCCGGCAGCCCATCACGACTGCGGTTAAGATCGCCTCCAAGCGCAGACCCAAAACTGACCTGCCAGCAGCATCTTTCTGGATAATCACCTATGGCACGATCTTGATGCTGGCAATGGCCGGCCTCATGTTCCTGGGATATACCGCCCTTATACTCTTAGCGATTCCGGCAATACCCATATTTACCTGGCATTTATACCTGGTCAGCAAGCGCTCTGAACGACGTCAGGCGGGCGTCGAGATATTGGGGAGCGGTGTATTGGCCCTCTCCGCCCCAGCGGCTTATTGGGTCGGCATGGGCAATTACGCACCGTTAGGGTGGTGGCTCTTTTTACTAACCTGGTTTCAATCTGCAGCTTCGATCGTGTATGCTTACCTGCGCCTTGAGCAGCGAGAATTGACCAAAAAACCGGACCTGAAAACCCGGCTTGAAATGGGGAATAGAGCCATCCTGTATACAACCTTCAATTTTTTAGCCGTTTCCGTTTTCTCAATTGGGTCCATCTTGCCACCCCTATTACCAATTCCGTATGCTCTTCAATGGGCAGAGACCATTTGGGGATGTATCAAACCTGCAATCGGCTGGAAACCTGCAAGGATCGGCTTCCGGCAGCTCATTGTGAGTATCCTATTCACCGTCTTATTTATGATAACCTGGAATACTACCTGGTAAAAAGAAGGATTTCAAAGTGACCAACCTACCTACTGATTCGAAGACAGTCATCTTAATCAATAAAAATGGGATGGGGGACGCAGATGAAACCCTGATGCTAAAACTTATCGGCACGTATCTCCGCCTGCTGCTTGAAAATGAATACCTGCCGGCTGCGATTTGCTTCTATACCGAAGGTGTCAAGTTAGCCATTGAGGGATCACCAGTGCTGGCAGAATTACAAAAGCTGGAAGAAAAACAGGTGCGCTTGATTTTGTGCAGCACTTGCTTGAATTTTTTTGGCTTGATGGACAAAATCCAGGTAGGTATTCCCGGAGGCATGAATGATATCATCGAAGCGCAGTGGAAGGCTGAAAAGGTGATCACGCTCTAGCATGCGCCCGTCTTTCTTCCATCATTTGCATCCCCCGACGATACCGGCAGCACAATCCAGGTTCCGATACACGCTGGGCGCGGGAGGCCTTTCTGTCTACCTGGCTTGTGTCCTATTGATCACCGGTATTCTGGAGATGTTCTTTTACGTGCCCACGCCGGAACGGGCAGGGGCATCCATCCAGATGATCACCTTTCTAGTACCTTATGGAGCCGTGGTGCGGAATATGCACTTTTGGGCAGCCCAGTTCCTGGTCATTACGGCCTGCATCCATCTCATCCGGGTCGTCTTTACCGGCGCATATGCACCCCCACGCCAATTTAATTACCTGCTCGGGCTGGCATTACTGGTTATCACCTTATTTCTCGATTTCACAGGCTATGTCTTGCGCTGGGATGAGGGTATTCACTGGGCGCTGGTTGCGGGAACAAACCTGGTGAAATCGATCCCCTGGCTGGGACCTGGCTTGTACGGATTTCTGGTGGGGGGCGGCAAACTGAGCGCATCAACGCTGACACGTTTTTACGCCTGGCATATCTTCGGGCTGGTGCTGGCAATGGTCGTCCTCCTCACCTGGCATCTCTTCCGGGTTCGGCGGGACGGTGGTATTGCAGTCCCCCCAGTTGAGCTGCGCCAGGACCACACCCGCATCACCCGGTTTGAGCTTGTGCGCAGGGAAGTTTTGGCGATCATCCTGGCTACCGTGGTCTTGCTGCTCGTATCCATCTTCATTCCAGCCCCGCTTTCAGCACCGATGAAACAAAACACTAGCGTAGTGGCAGACCCGCGCGCACCCTGGTTTTTCTTGTGGGTACAGCAAATGCTCAAAATTGGTAATCCATTTTTCTTCGGTGTAATCGTCCCCTTAGGACTCTTGACAATCCTGGCGTTAATTCCTTACCTTTTTCCAAAACCGATCCCGGCTGAAACGGGGAAATGGTTTCCTAAAAGTAATCGAATGGCTCAAATCCTTGTCGCCTCGATCGGACTCTTTATCATCGTACTGACAATCCTGGCAATGATTCCTACACAGTAATCCTTGCCACCAGGAGAAACAATACATGAAATCTAACGAACCAACCCTTTCCCGCCGAAGCTTTCTTTCCATTAGCTGGAAGCTCGTCCTTGGTCTCAGCGGACTGCTTGGCTTGGGTGGTCTCTTACAATACCTGGGATACCAATCTGAGCCAGCCTCTCCGACCCAATTTAAACTCGGTGATGCGGCGAATTACCCACCCGGCTCACGGATCATTGTGCCGGATGCTCAAGCCATCATTCAAAACGGCTCGCAAGGTTTACAGGCTCTTAGCCTGGTCTGCCCACACCTGGGGTGCCTGGTGGAACCTGACAAGGAAGGGTTCACCTGCCCATGCCACGGGTCAAAATATGATCCAAATGGGGTTTATCGCTCAGGCCCAGCCAAACAATCCCTGCCTGAGCTGCGCCTGGAGCAAACCACGGACGGAAAAATAATCCTGCACACGGATTAATTATTTTTTTGATGTAAAATTGGTTAAACAATGTGTTTTAGGTTGTGTTGTTAGACATTTTGTTGTAAAATCACGCAAGTAAAGAAGTAAATAATATTTATTACATTCCCAAGGAGGCATTAATGTCAGACCAATTCACCCCAACACCAGTGGAACCTACCAGTGATGAGAAGTTATGGGTATTGTTAGCCTATATTTTCTCACCTTTAGTGCCAGTCATCATTCTGTTGATGAAAGATAAAAAAGATCTACCTTTCGTTAAAGCGCACAATGCCCAGGCATTGGTCATGGGCTTAGCCATTGCTGTTATCAGCAGTGTGCTTGCTGCTGTATTTGTAGGCATCTGCACCGGACTTATTGGATGGATCCTGATGATCTATTGGGGCTTCCAAGGATACCAGGGCAAATACGTGACCATCCCATTTGTGACCGATTTCTGCAAGAAGCAAGGTTGGGCATAAAATCATTATAGGATAAAGACGCATGGAAAATCCTGCCCTGCCTGCCCCCCAACCCCAACCGCTCTCTGTTTCGGATGAGCGTACCTGGGCTATGCTGGCGCACCTCAGCATCCTGTTAAACCTGATTACCGGTGTGCTGGGACCTGTGGCTGCGCTGATCATCTACCTGGTGTATAAGGACCGCTCGCGGTATGTGGCTTACCAGGCCTTGCAATCCTTCCTTTTCCAGCTGATTGTCCTCATCGGTGGAGGTGCACTGGTTGGAATTTCATGGGCAATCAGCGGGATCCTGGCTGTGATCCTGATCGGCTGCTTATGCATGCCGTTTGCCCTGCTTTTGACCCTGGCAGTCGTAGCTGCGCCGATTTACAGCATCATCGGCGCCATCCAATGTAATTCGGGACAGGATTTTAAATATTGGTTGATCGGCGATTGGGTAAGGAGTACACTCACCGGGTAAAAGCTGACCTTCGTCCGATCATAAAATTTAACACGGTTCGGGAAGAGATCCGGCAATATCGGACACCGAAGGGGCAAGCCTGGTTGCGTTCAAAACCTGGCGAAACTCTCAGGTAGAAGGACCTGCACTGTGAATCACTCTGGAAAGCCAGGGGAACCTGGCACCGACGGGGCAAGCGCAGTTTATGCGCCAATCTCTCAGGTAACCCACAGAGGCGCACGCATCTTTTGTGTGCGCCTTTATGTTTTCTGAATAAAAATTTTTGATACCATGTGAAAAAGAAAGGAATTAGAAAAATGAATATCCCCAACCAACTGAAATATACATCGAACGATGAATGGATCAAGATCGATGGCAAAATCGGCACGATCGGCATCACAGATTTTGCCCAAGAGCAGCTCTCAGATATCGTCTTTGTGGAAGTGGTTGTATCCGTAGACGATGAGGTAAGCAAAGGTGATAGCTGCGCTACAGTAGAATTGGTCAAAGCGGCTGCCGATGTTTACATGCCTGTCAGTGGAAAAGTTGTTGCAGTCAACGAAGACCTGCCAGCGACTCCTGAGCTGATCAACAGCGATGCATATGGAGCCGCCTGGATGGTCAAGATCGAGATCAGTGATCCGAGTGAGCTTTCTGGGCTCCTGGATGCCGCCGGATATCTAAAACATACCGAGGAGAAAGGATAAACATGTTTATCCCGCATACTGATGCTGAGCGGGAGGCAATGCTTCGTAAAATCGGTGTGGCCAGCCTGGAAGATCTATTCCAGGCAGTACCTGTTGAACACCGCTTTCCGAAGCTGCACCTGTCTCCCGGCTTGACTGAAATGGAAGCTGTGGCTGAGCTGCAAGGCCTGGCATACGCAAATGAGAGCACACGTGACCTGGTCAGCTTCTTGGGTGCCGGAGCTTATAACCATTACATACCCGCGGCAGTCGATTCGATCTTGCGCCGGGGTGAATTTTATACCGCTTACACCCCTTACCAACCGGAAATATCCCAGGGCACGCTGCAAGCGATCTTCGAATACCAGAGCTTGATCGCCGCATTGACTGGTATGGAAGTGTGTAATGCCTCGCACTACGACGGCGCCACCGCCGTTGCCGAAGCCGTGAATATGGCTTATGCAAACTTCCGTGGAAAGCGGACCAAGGTTCTCCTCTCTCCCGCGCTGCATCCCCATACCATCGAAACGGTAAAGACCTATACAACCGGATCCGATATTGCCCTGACAGCCTGCGAAATGGATCCCTTTAGCAGCCCAGAAAAACTGCTCCCGCTCATCGATAGCCAGACAGCTCTGGTGGTGGTGCAATATCCCGATTTCTTCGGACGGATCTATGATTACCACGCCCTGGCAGAGGCTGTCCACCAGGCAGGGGCCCTTTTCGCAGTTGCCATCAACCCGATCGCGCTGGGGCTGCTAACCCCACCCGGTCAATTTGGGGCAGATATAGTGACCGGCGAAGGACAGCCCCTGGGCATCCCCCTCTCTTACGGCGGACCTTACCTGGGGCTTTTCGCCACCAAGACCGAATACGTGCGTAAAATGGCAGGAAGGTTAGTCGGTGAAACGATTGATAACCGAGGTCAGCGCGCCTACGTATTAACCCTCACGGCCCGAGAGCAGCATATCCGCAGAGAAAAAGCGACCTCAAATATTTGCACGAACCAGGGCTTGATGGCTCTGGCTTCTGCGGTTTACCTGAGCCTGTTGGGTAAGCACGGCTTGAGAAAGGTCGCTGAGCTGTGCTATCACAAGGCCCATTACGCAGCGGAGATGATCTCCGAGGTGAAAGGTTTTCGGGTATTGGCTGACCAACCCTATCTTTAATGAGTTCGTGGTGAAGTGCCCAAAACCTGCCGCAGAGATCAATGCGGGTTTGTTGGAATATGGCATCCTGGGTGGTTTTGACCTGGGAGAAGCATACGGTCCATCCATGGAGGGTTTGCTGTTGGTGGCGGTGACTGAAATGAATTCACGCGATGATATTGAGACATTGGCTGAAGCATTGGAGGAGGTGACCCATGACTGAGCCCCAGCTCTGCGAGCTATCTGTTGACGGCCGGCAGGGAGTACGCTTCCCAGAACCAGATGTACCTGAGGCAGACCTGCCGATGCAATTCCTCCGCCTCGAGCTGCCCTTGCCAGAATTGTCTGAAGTAGATGTAGTCCGGCACTTTACCCGGCTTTCGCAATTGAACTATGGGATCGACCTGGGCTTCTACCCATTGGGCTCCTGCACCATGAAATACAACCCAAAAGTTAATGAAGAAACTTGCCGCCTGCCAGGCTTCGCCTTTGTGCACCCACTCCAACCCATCGAAACTGTGCAAGGCAGCCTGGCGATCATGTACGCCTTGCAGGAATGGTTGAAAGAAATCGGCGGATACGCTGGAATCACCCTCCAGCCGGCTGCTGGCGCGCATGGGGAATTAACCGGTGTGATGATCATCCGGGCTTATCACCGCTCGCGTGGTGATTTGAAACGGGACAAGATCCTGATCCCTAACTCAGCGCATGGAACCAACCCTGCTACATCCGCGATGATCGGCTTGCGTGTGGTAGAGATCAAATCGGATGGGCGCGGCAACATCGACCTGGATGGTTTGCGAAAAGAATGCGATGACACGCTGGCTGGAATTATGTTCACCAACCCGAACACCTTGGGCTTGTTCGATGAACATGTAAAGGAAGTGATCGAGATCGTCCATCAGGCAGGCGGGTTAGTTTATGGAGATGGCGCCAACCTGAATGCCCTGCTGGGGATTGTGCGACCAGGCGATCTGGGTTTTGATGTGATGCATTTTAACCTGCACAAGACGTTTTCCACACCGCACGGTGGGGGCGGGCCTGGTTCTGGACCGGTAGGGGTCGCAGCCCATCTGGTCGATTTCTTGCCGGCTCCGGTTGTTGGAATCATCGAAGATAGCAGCGAGGATGAACCGCCACTGTACGGCTACGTCTATCCATCGAAAAGCATAGGACGTGTCAAAGCTTTTAACGGTCACTTTGGTATGTTTGTGCGCACGTACACATATATCCTCATGCATGGGGCTGAAGGGCTGCGCAAGATATCGGAATACGCGGTGCTTAATGCAAATTACCTGTTAACCTGTTTGAAGGATACCTACCACCTGCCTTACGACCGGACCTGCATGCACGAATTTGTCCTGGAAGGCCGTTGGGAAGACGCTCCAGAGGTTCACGCCTTGGATATTGCCAAACGCTTGATGGATTACAAATTCCATCCGCCCACCAATTATTTCCCGCTCATCGTGCATGAAGCGCTGATGATCGAACCGACAGAGACTGAAAGCCTGCAAACCTTGGACGCTTTTGCTGAAGCAATGATTAAGATTGCAAAGGAAGCGCATCAGAGCCCTGAGCTGCTCAAAGCCGCCCCGCATGATACGCCCGTCGGAAGGTTGGACGAGATTAAAGCAGCCAAAGAGCTGGTGCTCTGCTGTGGGGTCAGCTCCATGAACGAATAACGGATTCATAACCCGCAATACGATAAAAACGAGACCAGGCAGCTTTCGAAAGAACCTGCCTGGTCTTGCTTTTTCGAATTCCTTAAAGAACTGCAAGCTATTTTCATATATTTCTGACAGAATGCTTAGGAATTCACGGTGCCACCTATGCTATGATACAATCACATTCCCTGAGAAAAAGTGATTCAGGCAAAGACAATGACACTTAAATATAAAAATAATGATTTTCAATTTATCACCCCGCGCACCACGGTCGAGATCCACCTTCCTGACGGTAGGGTCATTTCAGGCCCACGGGGTGCTCCAGTCGGTAATTTTCTTAATATTTTAGAGACAGCCGAATCAGCCCCGATTGTAGGGGCAGTGGTCAATGGTGAATTACGGGAGCTAACCTATCCCGTAGAAATCGACGCCCGCGTCCGTCCGGTCAGTATGGAAGAAGCAGACGGAATGTTAATTTATCGGCGTTCGTTAACTTTCTTGCTCGATGCAGCCTTTGAATCGCTTTACCCAACTGCTGTCTTGAATATCGATCACTCTGTTTCTTCCGGCGGTTTTTATTGCCACGTGGATGACCCCAGCATTTTGACGCCCTCAGAATTAGCGCGTCTGGAAGATTATATGCGGGAATTAGTTAAAGCGGACTTACCCTTCATCCGCAGAGAAGTACCGATTCCTGAAGCTAAAGCTTACTTTGAAGCCAAAGGGGATGATGATAAAGTCCGCCTGCTAGCGCACCGGCAAAAGGATTATCTGGTATTGTACCGACTGGTAGATCACCAGGATTACCACCATGGATATATGGTGCCTTCGACTGGTTACTTGAAATGGTTTGGTCTCATATTGACAAACGGCGGTTTCACACTGCGTTTTCCGCGGCGCAACCATCCCACAGATCTGCAGCCCCTCCCTGATTATCCGAAACTCTTGAATACCTTCCGGCAGTATGGTGAATGGCTAGATCACCTGGGGATTGCCAATGTGGGGACGTTGAACGATGCCATCCAAGCCGGCAGGATAGATGAAATCATCCTTACCTCTGAAGCGCTGCACGAACGGCGCGTGGCAGAGATTGCGGCACGTATCAAAGAGAAGAGCAACCAGGTACGGATTGCATTGATCGCAGGCCCCAGCAGTTCGGGCAAAACAACATTTTCAAAAAGGCTAACCGTCCAGCTTCTCTCTCAAGGGATATCCCCATTCCCATTAGAAATGGATAATTATTTCGTAGATCGAGATAAAACCCCGCGCGATGACAAAGGTCAATTCGATTTCGAAGCGCTGGAGGCGCTGGATACGCAGAAGCTCGTAGATGATCTGCAGCATTTATTGTCTGGCGAGCCCGTTCAGCTCCCACATTACAACTTCAAAGCCGGATGCCAGGAAATGGGCGATATCGTTCAGCTCCAACCCGGGCAGCTCATCATCCTGGAGGGCATTCATGGTCTGAATCCGAACTTGCTCCCCAGTATCCCTTCCGAATGGACATTCCGCATCTATACTTCAGCTTTGACCCAGCTCAACCTGGACCGGCAGAACCGCATCTCTACCACGGATACTCGCCTGGTGCGGCGCATCGTTCGCGATACCCGCGAACGCGGTTACAGCGCAAAAGACACAATTCATCGCTGGGATTCTGTTCAGCGGGGAGAAAAGAGAAACATTTTCCCTTACCAGGAGAATGCAGATGAAATGTTCAATTCTGCACTCGTCTATGAACTTTCGGCATTAAGACCGTTGGTAGAACCCTTGCTGCGCCAAGTGCCTTTTGGTACTGCAGAATATGTAGAAGCGAAAAGAATCCTGGCCCTTTTAGAATGGTTCCGTCCTATTGATAGTGACCTGATCCCCGACAACTCGATCTTGCGCGAATTTATCGGCGGATCGATTTTGAAGGGTTTTACCAGGTGGCATACTTCCTAAGGAGATCCTCTGCTTAATCCCCATAAAATAATTTCTACCCATCGCTTTAGACAAGTCCCTGCTCCAGGCGGTTGACCTGGCAGTGACAAGAAAAGCATTTGAACTAGGGATTGATAGAAAATAAGCCCCGCACTACGGATCTCGTGGTGCGGGGCTTATTTATCTTTTTGGCAGACTCTCCATCTAGTGAGAAGTTTTTATCTCTAACTGCTCACGAATTACATTGCCTAAGCGCTCGATGCCTAAATGGATTTTCTCTGGTGAGGCAAAGGAGAAATTCAGGCGCATCGTATTTTCTCCGCCTCCCCGGGCATAAAAACTATGTCCTGGAACGAAAGCTACTTTTTTCTCAATCGCTTTCTCCAACACCTTTCTTGAATCCATTCCTTCTGGAAGGGTACCCCACAAGAACAAGCCTCCTTGCGGATAAGTCCAACTACACCCTTCAGGGAAGAACTCCTCCAACGCACCAAGCATGACATTACGCCGTTCTTTGTACACTCTCCGGATCATCCATACATGGCGGTCAAGGAAGCCTCCGCGGGATACTTCATAGGCAACCATCTGGTTGAAAGTGGCAGTATGCAGATCAGCGCCTTGCTTGGCTTGCACCAGCTTGCGGATCACTTCCTGCGGCGCAACAACCCACGCCAGGCGAATGCCCGGAGAAAGTGTCTTTGAGAACGTGCTGAGGTAGATCACATTCCCACGATAAGGTGTATTGCCCGTTTCGCGGAACTGCCCATCCAGGGACACCACAGAAGGTAAATGATCTCCTTCGTAACGGAGCTGCCCGTAGGGATCATCCTCAATGACCGGCACGCCGTAACGATCTGCCAGCTCGATCAAAGCCTGGCGGCGCTCAATCGAGAGCGTTACACCAGTGGGATTTTGAAAGTTCGGCAGTACATAAATAAACTTTGGGCCGCTGCGCAGCGCTTCTTCCAGTGCATCTGTGATCATCCCATTTTCATCAATCGGGACGGTCACATATTCCGCCTCATAAGCATTCCAGGCCTGTAAAGCACCCATGTAAGTCGGGTCTTCAACCAGGATACGATCACCAGGGTTTATGAACACCTTCCCGAGTAAATCCAGCGCCTGCTGGGAGCCGGAGGTGATCAAGATATTATCGGTTGTGACCTTGATGCCATAACGGGCGGTATGGCGAGCGATCATCTCGCGTAGTGGCAGATAACCTTCTGTAGAGCCGTACTGGAGGGCCTGCGCGCCAAATTCACGAAGGATACGGTCGCAGGCTGCTGCGAAATCTTCGACGGGGAACACATCTGGAGCAGGCATTCCCCCGCCGAAAGAGATGATTTCTGGGTTTTCTGTTAATTTAAGCAGCTCCCTGATCGCCGAGCTGCGCATGCGTTGGGTTCTCTGAGCATAACGAGATTCCCAAGGTGTTTCCATTTTCTCTCCTTTCAAACGATAGTTCTGTTTTGATAAGTTGTCGAACCGCTTTCGGTTTTGATTATTTCATAAAACGACTGACAATTGTGGCAGGCGTAGGCAGGACCGCACGATCGCCAACTTTCATTTCCGCTGGAGCCTTGCCGCCTTCTTTGGGGGCACTCTGGTAAATAAAGATCTGCGTCCCTTCCTCCGCACTCTTCAGCTCAACGAAAGCCTGACCCGTCAAAAAGCCTTCTTTATCCACAGCACAGCTGGTTACCATTCCAACCACCCGGCCGCGCTTATCCAATACAGGGTCCTTCAAATGCGCCATGCGCACACCTTTCTCATTGAAACGAAAACGTGCTACGACACCTTTACGGGTCTTCTCACGCTCCAAGAAAGCCTCGCGACCGACGAACCAGGGTTTATAGGTCTTGACATACGAGCCAAATCCCGCTTCGGCGACACCCAGGTTAAGCTCCCCACCCATCTCATGCCCGTAAAGGGGCAAGCCCGCCTCGGTGCGCAAGGAATCACGTGCCCCGAGACCGCAGGGTTTAAGGCCGAAGGTTTCACCAACCTTGAGCAGTGCCTGGAAAAAGGCGTCTGACTTTTCAGGATGGACAAAGAGCTCAAAAGCCATACGCTCCCCCGTGTAACCGGTTCGCGAAACCACCAGGTCATAACCGCCCACCTGTGCATCGCAAAGCTGGGTGCGCGTCAACGCCAGGATGCGCTTGCGCGCGCTGGGGTCACAGCCGAGGGCAAACAAGATATCGCGCGAACGCGGTCCTTGCAGGGCAATATCAACACGCATGTCTGGACCTTCTTTGGGATCACGCAAGTTGCGCAGAACCACATTTCTTCCAAAAGCTCGGGAGCCAGGATGCTTGCGATCAACCCGCACCTGCCCTTCTTTGACGGCATTCAACCAGGCCCAATCTTTATCATCGTTGGAGGCATTCACGACCACGAGGAATTTCTCCTTGCCCCGGTGATAGACCAGCAGGTCATCGATTACGTTCGCATCAGGATCGAGAAAATGGGTATAACAGGACTCGCCCACCCCCAAACCGCCGATATCATTGCCGACCACGCTGTCCAGGAAGATCGCTGCATCAGGACCTTCCGCCTGGTATACGCCCATATGGGCTACATCAAATAAGCCAGCCGAACTGCGCACTGCCAGGTGCTCTTCCACTACGGTTGAATACCAAACAGGCATGTCCCAACCGGCGAAGGGGATCATCTTGGCACCCAGCTGGCGGTGGGTTAGGTTGACCGGCGTCTGACGAACTTCGACTTCAGGCTCCTCCCAAACAAAGGCTGGCTTCGCTTCAGTGGGCTGCGTTGGGATACCGATAAAATAGGGTTTCTGCATGTCAATCAGTGGCTTGGCAGGATTATCCGCGGCAGCCTTGCCAGATTCCTGGATCAATACCGGACCGGGCAATTTTCGCAGTGGATCATTATCAAACGCGACAAATCCATCCGAAAGGTCGCGCAGCCAGGTCGCCGCCAGGCCAGCCTGGGAAGCAGAAAAGCCAAAAACGTATTCGTATGGGCTGTTGCACCGTAGTGTACCTTTGACTTCCCCCCGAGGGGTTAAGAGACTGGAAGCCTGGCTTTCTCCTGGTCTGAGGGCTTCGACATCGCTGCTGAAGGCATAATTGGAAAATTCTCGCACTCGCTCAGAGGCCAAGGTCAAAAATTGATTGCCATTCTCTTTGGCATGATCATCGAGATAATAAAAATGGGGGTAACCATGCTGAATAAATTCTTCATCTTTACCTGCCAGGTCTGCCAGGGAGCGAACCTTCATTTTTACTTCTTCTAATACATCAAAATCGACCTTGGCACGCCTGGCCTCACCCTTCCGCCCTTCCAGGTGGAAAGGTGTAGTGGCTTTCAAGAGCTGTGCGATGAGATCCGCTACCTGCACCATTTGAGACTCCTTGAAGCCGCGCTGGGTAACCCATACAGAACCCATGCGCAAGCCTGAGGGATCAAACGCCGACTTATCACCAGGGATCGTATTCCGGTTGACAACTATTCCAGCGATATCAAGCAGGCGCGCTGCCTGGTCACCGGTTAGGGGTGCATCGTCCAAACCCCGGTGCACCGTGCAGTCCACGTTCACCAGGTGAGTATCTGTTCCTCCAAAAGCAATGCGAAAACCCTGCTCTTGCAGCCGGCTAGCAAGGACCTGGCTGTTCTTGACTACCTGAGATTGAAGCTGTCGGAACTGCTCAGTCTTGGCAAGCTTGAAGGTCAGGGCCATGGCTGCAAAGATATGCACGTGCGGTCCGCCCTGCTCTCCCGGAAAAACTGCCTTATCGAGCTTACGCGCCAGGGAAGCATCTGTGGTCAAGATGCAGGCCCCGCGTGGGCCGCACAAGGACTTATGCGTGGTAAAGGTAATAATGTGAGCATACCCCACTGGAGAGGGATATACCCCTCCGGCGACCAACCCAGCCACGTGGGCAATATCAGCAAACAAGTAGGCTCCCACGCCATCGGCAATCGCACGCAAGCGCGCCCAATCAACCGACCAAGGATAAGAGGAATATCCGGCGATGATAAATTTCGGTTTATGTTCTCTGGTTAAGGCTTCGATTGAATCATAATTTATTTTTTCGGTCTCTGGATCGACCATATAATGCACAGCATTATAGAGCTTGCCCGAACGATTGGCAGGTGACCCATGTGAAAGATGCCCACCATGGATCAAATCCATACCCATAATCGTATCACCCGGGTTCGCCAGGGCATGATAGACGGCATTGTTCGCCGGCGCGCCTGACAATGGTTGTACATTCACAAAGATCTTGTCCGCTGGAATTTCTTTCGTTGCGAACAACTCTGCACAGCGGCGGCGCGCCAGAGCCTCAACGATATCTGCATACTCTGTACCCTTATAATAGCGAGGATCAGAGTAGCGGCGGAAATAAGCCAGCCTGGCTGGATAATCTAAGATATCTGCTTCACTCATCCAACGTGTTTCTTCATCTGGATAGCCTTCAGCATAAATATTCTGAAATGAAGAAGCCATCGCCTGGCGAACTGCCAGGGGAGCAGTACTTTCACTGGCAATCAAAATTAGCTTCCGTGACTGACGTTCTGTCTCAACCTGTGTCAACTCAAACACATCTGGATCGAGATCGGCTAAAGAGCCGCGGAAGAGAAAATCGGTCATTGTTTCGCTCCTCTTTTAACGTAATGGTTAGTTATCGATTGACTGGATACAAACGGCTAGCTTGTTCAAATAACTCTTTAAAATTGTAGCTCTTGCCAGAAGGAGGGTCAAGTGACTTAAGTCTAATAATAATCCTACTCTTTATTACATCAATAGTAGGGGCGCTGGACAGTTGCTTGTGTAAAAAATAACAAAGGTGCTTGCCTGTTAATTAATAATTAAGCTATACTCTCTTCAGATGGGTTGAAGACTTTTTGATTGAAGATGTTTGATGAAATTGGTGGAAGATTACCCGCATGAGTAAAGGGACGATACATCGTGTAATTGAAGTTTTCTTTGAAGCTTTTTCAGATCTGCATGTCAATATTCCGATGAAGGATCTGGAAAGTATGGCTGTGTTGGTACATAGGGCCATGACGCTTCAAACGCGTCATTTCCACACCCTTGAACATGTTTTCAGCTTTACCTCTGCGGCTGATCCGATCCAATCTCTCGCAGCGCTTTTCCATGATATTGTCTATTTTCAAGTAGATGAAGGATTCATCCCCGAAATTCAAGAGATTATCGCCCCATTTATCCATCAGTATGGAAATAAAATTTCGCTGAAGCCTCTCCTTCCGGATGAGGATCGGATCTTACAATTAACCCTCGAGGTTTTCAATTTCTCACCGGGAAAAATTCTATCCCCAAATAATGGGTTGAATGAATTCCTGAGCGCCTTAGTCATGGGTAAAAAACTGTATGGGGTGATTTCTGACCATGATCTGCTCAGAATGATCATTTGCATCGAAGCCACCATCCCATTTCAAGGAAAGAACGACAAAGGAGAAACTCACTTCGATATCCTGGAAAACCGGTTAAAACATATCAATGAAAAATATATTTACTGTATGGAAGAAGCTGATATCATCGAAGCCCTCCAACTGGCAGTAAAATTTTCTAATAAAGATGTAGAAAGCTTCTCGGAAAAATCAGCGGGACGCTTTTTAGACAATACCTGGAAACTCTTGCCAGAGACGAACGTCGCATTACGCTCCGCTGAGATCTACTCCATCCGAGAATACCGGCAGGCCCTGTACAAAATGGATTTATTTTTCTCCTTCCTTAATCCTGAGAATGTTTTCAATCAGTACCACGGTGTGCCTTCCAACCGTAAATATCAACAAATGGTACGACAAGCTCGTAATAATGTGCTGACTGCGCGCGATTATCTGCGCATCAAGCTGCTTTCGGCTGCTATCTTAGAGGCCCTGGCTGAAATTACGGGAGGAGACGCTCCGTTATCGTTATTTTCTGAGGATCTTCAATCTGAAAGTAGGCAGAGTTTACAATATCAAGACTTTTTACAACAACCTATTGAACCTGCTCCAATTGATAACACATCCATCCTTTATAAATTATTTTATGAAGGTCGACCAGCAGAAACTGCCTTCGATATGAAAACATCACCTCTCGCTTTATTTCTTTATATGACGCTGAAACAACAAGAGATCAACCGGCTGGTAGAACTGGCACTGAAGATGTTTGATAACGAATTACACCCCTATCAATTCCTGCGAGAAATTAATCCGACCGTGCTGGCAGCGATCACCGATGCGACCGCTCAAATGGTGGTCACCCGTCGCGAGAAGCTGCGCGAATTTGCCCGGTCTATATGAAACACACATTCTCTCTGAAAGGAAAATAAGATGATTACATTTGACCCTTCTATCGAATCACGTGTGGCTGACTTGCTTTCCAAGATGAGCTGGGATGAGAAAGTTGCCCAGCTCGGCTCAATAATGCCTTTTACCGACTGGGGAGAATTCTCCCGCAGCACCCTGCCTGAACGGATCAAAAAAGTAGTCGAATATCCACCTGAACAAGCTTCAGCAATCGGGCATCTCTCCATGTTTCTGCGCGAACTTCCGCCGCGTGACGCCGCTCGAAAATCCAATGAAATTTGCCGTTATGCCCTCGAACACGGCGGCATCCCACCTCTCATCCACGACGAAGGCCTGCATGGACTGCTCGCTAATGATGGGACCAGCTTTCCACAATCGATCCACATGGCTTCCTCCTGGGACCCTGCGCTTCTGGAAGAAATAGCCCAGGCAATTGGAAAAGAGACGCGCACGCGTGGCATACGCCAGCTCCTCTCACCCACCATCAATATTGCCAGGGATCCACGCTGCGGACGCACCGAAGAAACGTATGGCGAAGATCCCATGTTAGCTGCTGAGATGGCTGTAGCCTTCATTCGCGGCGTGCAAAGCCAGGGGGTGGTCACTACCCCAAAACATTACGCCGCTAATTTCGTAGGCGATGGTGGGCGTGACAGCAACGCGATCCATCTTACGGAGCGGTTGATGCGTGAAATTTATTTTCCAGCCTTCGAAGCTGCGGTGCGCCGGGGAGGAGCACTTTCCATCATGGCAGCCTACAATTCATATGATGGTTTGCCTTGCTCGTGCAACCCCTGGCTGCTTACCGAAGTGCTGCGGGAGGAATGGGGATTCCAAGGGTTTGTCGTTTCGGATTATGACTCCGTTATCCATATCCTGGAGAAGCACCAGGTGGCAGCCGATAAAAAAGAAACCGCTAAACGCGCTGTCGAAGCAGGCATGGATGTTGAGCTTCCTTTCGCGCAATGTTTTGCTAAGCCCATGCTCGAAGGCATCGAAGATGGCAGCATATCGAGAGAAGCTGTAGATGAGGCCGTACGGCGCATCCTGCGGGTCAAATTCTGGTTGGGGCTTTTCGATACTCCATATGTTGATGAAGAACAGGCTGAGCGGGTTTCCCATTCCCCTGCCCACCAGGATCTTGCCCTAAAGATGGCACGCGAGGGAATGGTGCTGCTGAAAAATGAAAAACAAACCTTGCCCATCCCTGAGAATGTGTGTACGCTGGCAGTGATTGGTCCGCAAGCAGATGAGCTTGCTCTAGGTGGCTACACCTGGGACGGCTATGCGAAAGATCGCTTCATCACTCCGCTCCAGGCGATCCGTGCCCGCGCCGGTGAGAAGATTGCTGTTTCTTTTGCAAAAGGCTGCAAAATGATGGAAGAAATTCCGGGTGGGATCGATGAAGCCGTGCGCGTGGCTGCACGCGCCCAGTATATCGTGCTCTGCTTGGGGAACAATCACCAGACTGAAGGCGAGCAGCGCGATCGCGCCTCTCTAGACCTGCCAGGTTTCCAACCCCAGCTTGTCAAAGCCATCAGCTCCTTGGGGATCCCCACTGTAGCAGTGTTGATCAATGGCAGTGCCATCACAATGACCGATTGGGTTGACCAGGTTGGAGCGGTTTTGGAAGCCTGGTATCCTGGAGAAAAAGGCGCGACTGCCATTGCTGAGATCCTTTTCGGCGACACCAATCCATCCGGTAAACTGCCCATTACTTTCCCGCGCACCACAGGTCAGCTCCCCCTCTATTACAATTACAAACCCTCCGGACGAATTACCTCATATGTAGATAAAGCTGGCAGCGCTCTATTCCCATTCGGGCATGGTCTGAGCTATGCTTCTTTTGCTTACCGAAACTTGGAATTAGCGATCGAATCAGGATCTACCGGGCCTGTGCTGCACACGGAATTAGAGGTTAGCAACTCCGGGACTGTTGATGGGGTTGAGATCGTCCAGTTATATATTCACGATAAAGTAGCCAGCCTGGCACGTCCGGTCAAGGAGCTGAAAGCATTCCAGCGCGTTGCTTTAAGACCAGGCGAAACGAAACACTTGAGCTTCCAGATTGAAGTGCAAGAATTAGGCATGTATGACCAAAACTTGCATTGGATCATCGAACCCGGTGAGTTTGAGATTTTGGTGGGCAGCTCTTCTGAAGATATCCGGTTGCAAGGTACCGTGGAAATCATGTAGATGAATGGGCTTTACCTGCTTGCTGAACCTGCATTCGAGCTGATTTACACTCCCGAGATTCGTCAACAGATCGAACAGCTCGTTGAGATTGTAACCCAGCCCCAAACCGGTGAGAGCATATCCGCAACTCCAGCGAACTTGATGAAAGTTGAGCTGATCTTCACCGGGTGGGGCTGTCCGGTTTTAGACGAGGAGCTCTTAGCCCATGCGCCTAACTTAAAGGCAGTCTTCTACGGGGCAGGCTCCATTCGCTACCTGGTTACGGAGGCTTTCTGGAAGCGAGGCATCCAGATCAGCACTGCATATCGTGCAAATGATATTCCAGTCTCCGAATTTACTCTGGCGCAGATCATTTTGAGCTTGAAACGCTACTGGCAGCATATTCAGAATGTCAGAGAGAAAAAGGAATGGTGGGAGCATTTACCCGTAGCGGGGACCTACCGCAGTACAGTGGGTTTAATTTCACTTGGTATGATTGGGAGCATGGTCGCTGAGAAGCTCAAAATATTGGATGTGAAGGTGATTGCCTTCGATCCTTTTATTTCAATAGAGAAAGCCAGGCAGCTCGGAGTAGAGCTGCGAACTCTCGAAGAAGTATTCCAGCAAGCTGATGTCATCTCATTGCACACTCCCTGGCTGCCAGAAACCGAGGGGATGATCACAGGGGTACATTTTGCCGCCATGAAAGAAGGGGCTGTCTTTATCAATACAGCGCGAGGCGCCATCGTGCGCGAAGATGAGTTAGCTGCCGTGCTGCAGCAGCGACCTGATTTATACGCCCTCCTTGATGTAACCTGGCCAGAGCCTCCTGAGCCTGCTTCGATCTTGCGAACTCTGCCGAATGTGATTATTTCTCCTCATATCGCCGGCTCTATGAATCGAGAGTGTCAACGTAACGGACAGTACGTCGTGGATGAGTTAAAACGTTTCCTTTCTGGAGAAGCTTTGCTTTATGAAGTTACCCGCGAAAGCATCAACATCATGGCTTAAGTTTTTCCACAGGGTGTCGTAAAATCGTTTTTAATGTCGCGGGATCTGCGCGTAAAGGATTCCCAAGATATATTTCGTGGTGCTTGCCAGTCTTAATGAATCCATTCTCAAACGCGAAGGCATCCATCTTTTCGACGGTGGCTGGTTCGGTATCATAGGGCCCAAAATGCATGATCTGGATAGAAAATCCCTCTCTAAAGTTTTCAAGATGTAAACGCGAGAAGCCGGGCAAATCCCCTTTCTTTTTCCTCAATTGTGTCAGAGCATCAGCAAACAATTCAGGTGTGATCAGGTCAGGCACCAGGATCATCAGCGTATAAAACCAATTATCCTTGATCTTGATGTCAAAATGCCCATCTTCCACCCACCACAAGCCCTCCAGGGCCATAACGGGGTAGTCTACCGGATTCTCCTTACGTAATTTCACCATGAATTTAAGGGTAAAAGCTGCGCCATACAGAGCTTGCATATTTTCTTGAAATAAGGGGGAGGTTCCAGGACCCTTGCCCGGCTCGATCGCGCCATCGACCATCAAGAATTTAAATATTGGGACTTCCAACAACTCGACTTTCTTCGATGAAGGAGAATAGAGAAATTTTAAATCTTTCTTTAGATCCAGTTTTTCCATGACAACCTCCTCTGAGAAAAGTATATCAGAAGTGTTCACCTTTGACGTACTCTCTATAGACGTTTATACTTAACCAACCTGGAAAGTCGCACATAGTGGCTTCTTCCAATCTTGGTAGAAGGTTTGATCAGGAGCAGTTAATTATGACTAAGAATAAACCCAAACGATTAGGTGTCCTCACCAGCGGTGGTGATGCCCAGGGTATGAATGCGGCTGTACGAGCCATCGTACGGACTGGGATCGAAAGAGGCTTAGAGGTCTATGCGATTTATGAGGGTTACCAGGGCCTGGTGGAAGGTGGCAGCCGGATAACCAGGTTGAACTGGGACTCCG
Source organism: uncultured Chloroflexia bacterium (assembly GCA_963751425.1). Taxonomy (GTDB): domain Bacteria; phylum Chloroflexota; class Anaerolineae; order Anaerolineales; family UBA4823; genus CAVVUF01. The sequence continues at coordinate 573,025 of CAVVUF010000001.1, forward strand.
TGGGAGGCATTTTGCAAAAAGGCGGGACGGTCATTGGTTCTGCACGCAGTGAAAAATTTCGGACGCGAGAGGGCAGGTTATCTGCAGCCTTCAACCTAATAGAGAATGACATCGACAGCCTGATTGTGATCGGAGGAGATGGCAGCCTGACGGGTGCGAATATTTTTCGTCAAGAGTGGCCTGGGTTGCTAGAAGAGTTAGCTGCAGCAAAAAAGATCAGCAAAGATGCAGCGGCCCGGCATCCTTATTTATCGATCGTTGGTCTGGTCGGATCCATCGATAATGATTTCTACGGTACTGATATGACCATCGGAGCCGATTCAGCGCTGCACCGCATCACAGAAGCAGTCGATGCGATCACCTCCACAGCCGCCAGTCACCAACGCACCTTTGTGGTTAAGGTGATGGGGCGGAACTGTGGATACCTGGCAGTGATGGGCGCCCTGGCGACCGGTGCAGATTGGGTCCTCATCCCAGAAAGCCCACCGGATGTAGATAACTGGGAGCAGGTGATGTGTGAGCGTCTGAAAGCTGGACGAAAAGCTGGCAGACGGGATTCGATTGTGATCATGGCGGAAGGCGCGTGTGATCGACATGGGAATTACATCGGCAGTACGGATGTTCAAAAAGCGCTTGAAGAGGCTTTAGGCGAAGAAGTACGGGTGACGGTCTTAGGGCATGTTCAACGCGGAGGTCGCCCCAGTGCATTCGACCGGAACCTCGGCACGCTCACAGGATATAACGCGGTCGAAGCCATCCTCAATGCGAAAGCTGATACCGAACCCATGGTCATTGGCATGAAAGGAAATCGCATTGTAAGCACCCCACTCATGGATTGTGTTCAGCAGACGCACGCGGTCGCGGAGGCAATTGCTCAAAAGGATTTTGAGAAAGCGATCGATCTGCGCACGAGCAGTTTCAAAGAAGCTTTCCGAACCTTGCGCACTTTTGTGCGGGCCTTGCCTCACCCACCCGACCCTGGGCAAAAACGATTACGCCTGGGCGTGCTTAATTCTGGTGCTCCTGCTCCAGGGATGAACACAGCCACTCGCGCAGCCGTGAGGTTGGGGCTTGATAAAGGTCACCGAATATTCGGAATTCATAATGGGTTCGAAGGCCTGGCAGAGGGCGAGGTTGAAGAATTAAACTGGATGAGCGTGAATGGCTGGGCTTCGTTAGGCGGTTCTGAGCTAGGTACCAGCCGGCGAATCCCTAAAGGTGCCGATCTATATGCCATCGCCAGAAATATCGAAAAATATGAACTCCAAGGACTACTGGTAATCGGCGGTTGGTCTGCATATGAAGCTGTATACAAGCTCATGCAAGAACGTCCGAATTTTCCATCTTTTAATATCCCTATCGTTTGCCTTCCTGCTACGATTAACAACAACCTGCCAGGGTCAGAGCTGGCAATTGGGGCAGATACTGCCTTGAATAATATCGTCGAGGCTGTCGATAAAATAAAACAGTCTGCCTTCGCAACAGGACGCTGTTTTGTCGTCGAAGTCATGGGACATTACTGTGGTTACCTCGCTTTAACTGGCGGATTAGCGACTGGAGCTGAGCGCGTTTACTTGCATGAAGAAGGTGTGACACTGGCAGATCTGCAAAAAGATGTGGCAAGCCTTAAAAAAGGCTACAGCACAGGGAAGAGGCTTGGATTGTTAATTCGCAATGAGTACGCAAACCCGGTGTACACCACTGCTTTCATGGCGGCATTATTCGAGGAGGAGGGGGGTGAACTTTTTGATGTACGGCAAGCCATTTTGGGGCATTTACAACAAGGTGGCGATCCATCGCCGTTTGACCGGATCCAGGCGACGCGCCTGGCAAACCGGTGTATAAATTATCTCATCGAGAAAAGTGAAAAGAATGATGCATCTTGCGCTTTTATTGGCTTGGTCGCTGGAAACTTGCAGTTCCACATGATCGAAGACTTATATCGCATGTCTGATGCAGAACACCAACTCTCAAAGGAACAATGGTGGCTTGAGATGGTCCCAATTGCCAAACTCCTCGCCCAGCCCAGTCCAAGCTGGCAAGATGACTGATCGCCTAAAATTTAAGCAAATTTTCTTTTTCACCAGCCTGAGTGCGGTCGTTGTCATTACCACTTTTCTGGCCGGTTATTTCACCCATGCCAGGCAAATGCAACCCGAGAATTTGCCCATCCTGAACCAGGCACATGAAATTCTCTTAGAACATGGATTGAATGTACCTACTGAGGGGCCAGTGCTCGAATATGGGATGATCCGAGGAATGCTCGAGGCTTTTGGGGATCCTCATTCTTCTTTTGCGGAACCGGCTCAAGCGGAGCTGACTAGTAATATGCTACAGGGAAGCTTCGGAGGCATTGGGGTAACCCTCGGAAAAGACGCAGAGGGTTTTCCAGTTCTTTTACCCATTCCAGATGGACCCGCGGCCAAGTCTGGGATACAGGAAGGTGACCGCCTGGTAAAGGTGAATGACCTCGAAATTAATCCTGACACTGCCTCCGATACAATCATGGCCGCCATCCGTGGACCAGTGGGCGAAAACGTTAAGATCACCATCGCCCGAGCGCCCGATTACAAACCACAAACTTATACAGTCAAACGGCAAGAAATTTCTCTCCCTTCGGTCACCTGGTACCTGGAACCTACTGAACCACGCCTGGGGATGATTAAAATCAATGTCATCGCAGCTACAACCCCCGATGAGATCCAAAAAGCTGTCCAGGATCTTCGGGAACGCGGCGCGACAGCTTTTGCTTTAGATCTGCGCGATAATTATGGTGGGCTGCTCGATAGCGGGGTTGAGATTGCACGTTTATTCTTGAAAGATGGAATCGTCATCGAACAACAGTATAGGAATAAACCCATACAGCAATACAAAGTAACCAAACCAGGTGCACTCTCTGATCTGCCGATCGCTATATTGGTAAACCAAAATACAGCCAGTGCTGCAGAAATTATTGCTGGCGCGCTGCAGGCACAACACCGGGCAAAACTGATTGGTGTTCCCACCTATGGGAAGAATACCATCCAGCTCGTTTTTCAATTATTGGATGGATCAAGCATGAATGTTACCTCTGCGCATTGGTGGGTGCCCGGTTTAGATACGCCTCTTCCCGGAAAAGGGATCCAGCCGGATATTATAGTTCCAGACCCAAATGCGAGCCCAGATCCATTTATCCAGGCAGCCATTCTCGAACAGTTGCCGAAATAATGCTCCCTGTATGTTAAAATAAATTTTATGGAGAATATAAAAGTTGTCGCAACGAACCGGAAAGCCAGGCATGAATACTTTATCCTGGATACGTACGAGGCTGGGATTGAGCTGAGGGGCAGCGAAATTAAATCAATCCGAGCAGGGCAGATCAGCCTCAGCGAGGCTTATATCAAGATAGACGGGCAAGAAGCCTGGCTGGTAGATGCCCACATTGCACCGTACGAACAAGCCAATCTTTATAATCATGATCCGCTCCGGCCTCGCCGCCTGCTCTTACATCGTGATGAAATCCGGAAGTTGTGGGAAATGGTCCGTCAGAAAGGTGTGACCGTCATCCCCCTGCGCGTCTATCTAAAAAATGGACGGGGTAAAGTAGAAATTGCGACTGCGAAAGGCAAGAAATTATACGACAAGCGTGCTGAAATCGCCCGCAAGGATGTAGAGAGGGAGATGCAGCGAGAGGTGCAAACCCGCGGGTAAATCGATGTTGAATAATAATTTCGTTGCTCTGGTCATCACGTTTGCTGTTGCCCTGGCCTGGTTGAGGGTCAATGATTATGCCGCTCAGCGTGGCTGGATCAGCAGCCATCTGAGCAGGAAAATTATTCATATAGGCACTGGCCCTTTGTATGTGGCTTGCTGGATGTTGTTCACTGATGCAGGCATCTCCCGTTTCCTGGCAGCATTGGTGCCATTCAGCATCACCATCCAATTTTTCCTCGTAGGAACAGGGATTATTCGGGATGAGGCTGCCGTCCAGGCTATGTCGCGCACCGGTGACCGCCGTGAAATTCTACGCGGACCCTTGTATTATGGAATCCTATTTGTGATCTTAACCATCGTTTATTGGAAGGATTTGCCGATTGGGATGGTTGCACTGATGCTGATGTGCGGCGGCGACGGTTTGGCCGATATTCTAGGGCGGCAATATGGTACTAAAAAAATCCCATGGAATTCCAATAAGACTCTGGCTGGGTCAGCTGGAATGTTGATCGGGGGGTGGACCTTGTCGGCTGCCATCCTGGCTCTATATGTAGGAACGGGGATCTTTACCGGTCCATTAACAATCTACCTGGCGCCTCTGACTGTGATTGCACTAGCAGGTACCCTGGTCGAGTCGCTGCCAATCCATGATGCCGATAACATCACAGTGACACTCACTGCCGTCCTGCTTGGGCACTTATTATTTCGTTAAGTTAACTTTCGGCTGACCCAATAAGACGCGCGTTTGCTGGACATCTTGACTGATTTGGGCGATCAAAGCCTGGATATCTGGAAAACGCACTTCTCCACGCAGCCTTTCGATGAATTCCAAGGATATGGTTTGTCCGTAAAGATCACCTGAATAATCCAGGAGATGTGCCTCCAGGTGTAATATAGGTCCTTGTCCATCAAAGGTCGGGCGCACTCCAATATTTGTGGCAGCACCCCAAACTTGCCCATCTACCCAGGCTCGGCAGGCGTAAACCCCGGAGGCTGGAAGGATCTTACCTGGAGTCACAGATAAGTTCGCAGTTGGAAAGCCTATGCTTCTACCGCGGCGATCCCCCGAAACAACCTCACCACGCACCAGGTATGGGCGCCCGAGCCATAAACCTGCCCGGCTGACATCGCCTGCTTCTAACAGCAGCCGGATCTGGCTGGATGAGATGATTTCACCTTGAGATTGGATCGCCTGCACTTCTTCCACTTCGAAGCCAAATTCCAGTCCAAGCTTACTTAATACGTCAAAATTTCCTTCTCTACCGCGGCCCAGAGCAAAATCATGACCAATTAATAAGTGATTTAATCCCAGCCGGTTATACAATCGCTCAATAAATTCGCGTGCTGAGGTGTTAGCCAGCTCCCGGGTAAAAGGTTCGATGATTACCATGTCTACCCCCAAACCTGAGAGGATATCGGCGCGTTCTTCTGGTAAAGTTAGATAAATATTCCCAGTTTTTCCACGCAAAACAACCACAGGGTGAGGATGGAAAGTTAATACCACCGCAGGCGCACCAACCGCGTGCGCCCCATCGACCAGCTTCTTAATGAGGGACTGATGCCCCAAATGCACACCGTCAAATGACCCAATTGTCAACCAGGCGTGGTCAGTTGAAGCATCACGAAGAGAGCCTAAGATTGTTGGCATTTGGCTGTTGACGAGAAGGTATCAGTAATGCATTCCGCAGAAAGATAGGCTTCCCCGACCTGCTTCGGTCAGGATGTGAAGAATACTTTCTTCGGCTGCCATTCCATTGTTTCTTTGTCCAGATCGAGAAGCGCCACTAAATCGCCTTGCTCACTGATACCACGCGCCCATTCTTCAGAGTCAGGATCTGCTGGAACACGGTGACCGTGCCTGATTAATTCAACCTGATCGGCATCCAATTCAACACTGGGCCAATCTCCCAAAGCTTCTGCAGCAGGGATTAGATATTTGTACCAATTCCCAGCTGTAAATGCCTCCTGCAATCTGCGTAAAGGAACCGCGTCTCGTAATGTGAACCGCCCGCTTTTTGTTCGCCGTAAACCAACCAGGTGGGCTCCACATCCCAGAGCAGCTCCTAAATCATTGGCTAAGGAGCGTACATAAGTTCCAGAAGAGCAAAAAACATCCACAACCGCTTCTGGTGAATCCCATTCGAGTAAATCCAGGCTATAAACCTGGATCTTCCGAGGGGCTAACTCAACTTCTTCTCCCTCACGAGCCATTTCATAGGCTTTGCGACCCTGCACTTTAACTGCGGAATAAGGAGGCGGCACTTGTTCAATTTCACCGATAAATGTTTGTAACGAGTCGACGAACTGCTCTTCTGTAATATTCTCGATGGAACCAGAGGAAGTCACCACTCCCTCTGCATCATAAGTATCCGTGGCACTCCCCAAGCGGATCGTTGCCTGATATCTTTTATCAGAAGCAGAAACATACTCACTCAGGCGCACGGCAGGTCCAATTAGGACAACCAGAACGCCCGAAGCACGCGGATCTAAAGTGCCTGTGTGACCTGCTCGACGGATCCCTGTTCCACGCCGGATAATTTGAACCACATCATGAGACGTCATACCGATGGGTTTATCGACAACCAACACCCCCGAAACCACATTTAGTAAATTATCATCATTTTGCATCGGAAACTTTCTCCTGTATAAATAATTCGCGCGTTGCGTTAAGCACCTGCAACTGCACGTCCGGAAGTATTCCGGCTATCTCAGCCCCGGCGGCGGCGCGATGTCCCCCTCCACCAAAACGCAACGCCACTTGGGATACATCCTTTCCATTTTGAGCTCTCCAACTCACCTTGACAACATTATCTGGCTGCTCAACGAATATGATGGCTACTTCAGCTTCATTCAGAAACGATAGCATATTAATCAAATCAGCATCATCTCGACCAGGATAATTGGCAGACCGGCGGTCTGCTAAAGTCAACGAAGTCCACACAATTCCATCTTCTAACATTAAGTTCGACAAACCGGCTCCCCAGTAACGCGCAGCATTTAATGATTTTTGCAGCAGTGCCTTCCGGTATAAATTGGCGAGATTGCTGCCTGCATCTACCAAATCTGCCGCAGTTCGTAATACCTGTCCCGTCACATTACTGGTGCGGAAACCGATTGTATCTGAAAGTATACCGGTGAGCAAGGCATCAGAAACTCCAGCACTCACAGGAAATCCCCAGGCAGGCAAACAGCGAGCGATGATCTCAGATGTTGCGGCCGCTTCAGTCTCGACAAGGTTTAGAACTGCAAAATTAAGGTTCGTGATGTGATGATCAATACTGATATCGGGTTGCTCAAAACCTTCAAACGGATTCCCTACTCGATCCAGATCAGAACAATCCACCACAATCAGTAGATCAAAATTCTCATCTGTGCGCTTAGCTATTTTATCACTGCCTGTCAGATGACGGAATGCTGCAGGAACGCCATCTACGGATACCATTTTGACGGACTTTCCAGCCGCTTGGAGCGACAAACCCAGGCCTAATAGCGATCCGATCGCGTCTCCATCGGGACGGAGGTGAGTCAAGATCAGAATATTCTTGGCTTTATGAAGCTTTTCCCCTACAGCGAACAAAATCGATTTATTCACCTTCTACCTTAGGCTTTGTTTCTGTATCAAGCGACGCAAATAACCGTTCAATGTTCTCAGCGCGTTCAAATGTAGGATCAAATCGAAAACGAAGCCGCGGAAAGGCGCGCAATTCAATGCGCTGAGCCAATTCACTGCGCAAGAATCCCTGAGCGTGCTCCAATCCGGCTTGAATTTCATCCACCCGAGAAGAACCTTCTATCGACGAGTAATATATCGTTGCATAGGCCAGCTCACGGTCTACTTCAACATCGGTGATCGAGATTCCCTGCAGTCTGGGGTCGCTAATTTCCTTGATTAGCAATTCCGATAATTCTTTACGGATCCGTTCTGCAATCCGGACCGCCCGCGTCTTCGAAACCACCTTATCGCTCCTTTCAGGAAATAAATACTTTCTCTAAAACAAAACTTTCAATAAGGTCACCTTCAGCGATATCCGAAAAATTCTTGAAGCCGATCCCACACTCAAAACCAGAACGGACCTCAGGGACACTTTCCTGAAGATGCTTAAGAGATGAAATTTCTCCTTCATAGATCAAGGTTCCTTTGCGCGTCAGTCGAACCCGTCCATTCCGCCGGATCTCTCCATCGAGAACCCGGCATCCAGCAATGTTCCCAACCTTGGAAATGCGGAACACCGTGCGGACCTCAGCATGCCCCAAAACAGTCTCTCTCACTTCAGGTTCAAGCATGCCTTTCAGAGCTTTCTCGATGTCTTCCAACAAGCGATATATAATTTCGTAAAGCCTGATAGATACACCCTCGGCATCAGCAAGGCGGCGTGCAGCGGCATCGGCTTGCACATTGAAACCAATGACGATCGCCTTTGACGCTGCCGCAAGCATGATATCGTTTTCACCGATGTTGCCTATTTCTTTATGCAAGATGTTGATCTTGATATCCCCAGCGTTGAGGTCGGTCAAGGAAGATACGATCGGTTCGAGTGAGCCTTGCACATCAGCCTTGACAACTAAGCGCAGCTCCCTGACCTCACCCGTCTGGAATTGCTCGAACAACTGCTCAAGTGTAACCCCAGTTTTTTGTTCAACAACTGCTTTCCCGTTTTCATGCTGTCTTTCAACTGCCACCGCCCGGGCTTCTTTTTCAGAAGGCAGCACCCTGGAACAAATCACCGGCGGCTGGTACTTCATTAAGCCCCATTACCGAAATGGGTGTAGAAGGTCCTGCCTTGCGTAAGCGCCGGCCCCGATAGTCAAACATGGCTTTCACACGACCATATGCTGTTCCAACGACAATTGCATCTCCAAGATTCAAGCTCCCATTTTGAATCAACAAGGTAGCCATTACGCCGGAAGATTTGTCAAGACGGGATTCAATCACTGTACCGATGGTTTGACCATCTGGGTTTGCCTGGATATCCATATTATCCGCGACTAATAAAATCGCTTCAAGCAAGTCTTCCAAACCGATGTGCTGCTTTGCAGATAAAGGAACAACGATGGTTTCTCCATCCCAATCATCTGGGACCAATTCAATTTCTGCCAGCTGCTGCTTGATGCGGTCTGGATCAGCATTGGGTTTATCAATTTTATTCATTGCGACAATAATGGGAACTTGGGCAGCCTTGGCATGAGCAGCAGCCTCGCGCGTCTGCGGCATAACGCCATCATCCGCCGCAACGACTAAGACAACAATATCTGCTCCCTGAGCTCCCCTGGCTCGCATGGCTGTGAATGCCGCATGACCGGGTGTATCCAAAAATGTGATCAATCTACCGTTCAGTTCAGCCTGATAAGCACCTATATGTTGGGTAATTCCACCAGCCTCTCCACCTGCGACATTGGTGTGCCGGATGGCATCCAATAGAGATGTTTTTCCATGGTCAACATGACCCAAGATGGCGACTACTGGAGGTCTAGTTATTAATTTCTCCTGCTTTTCCTGAGCAATTACCCTTCTCCAGAGAGGAATTTCACCGGAATCTTTTTCCTCAACCTGGGTCTGTTCGGGAACTGCATCCCACCCCATTTCAGAAAGCACTACTGCAGCAGTATCAAAATCGATCTGCTGATTAATGTTTGCCATTACGCCATTTGACATCAAGGCTCGAATGATATCAATTGGACTAGCTTGAATTTTTAAAGCCACATCACGCACCGATATCGTAGCCGGCAGCGCAATCGTCTTCCCTTTTTCTACCATCTCGCTCATAGGACACCTCCAAAAATCAACTTGTGTGACCCGGTGAGCAGAGATGAAAGAGCGATTTATTCGCTCTGTTCCTCATCTGAAAGGTCAGCCATAAAAGCGATCAAATATTCTTTATCTTCCTCCGTAAACTCAACCTTTAAGGCTGAAGATAAAGCCCCCTTCAACGCGCGCTCCCAACAAATCTTCCGATCGTGTAAATAAGCTCCTCTACCGACCAGCTTACCCGTAGGATCAACCCGGGCGCCTTCAGGAGTACGCACAATTCTAATCAATGATCGCTTTGAAAGCACTTCCCTACATCCGACACAGGTCCGTTGGGGAATATGCTTCCGTCTAACCTTCTTTCGGGGCACGTAATTTTATCCGCAAAAATCAAAAATCCCAATTTTCCCAATCACCAGTACCATGTTTCTTCTTTTTCTTTACAACCATGACATCACGATCGGGATCATATTCCATTTCCGTGAATTTTCGTTTCTTTTTCTTTGCCTTCGCACCTTTCTTTGGACCAAGCTCATCATCTTCTTCATCTGATGAAACAACCTCTGTGAAGGCTTCTGGGCGCAGTTTAAATAAGAAGTCCAAAGATTTCTCTTCATCTTCAATTGCCAGAGGACTTGAACCTTCAGCGGTAACAGGTTCGGTGGGCTCAATTACTTCAAGAACTTCGCCTTCCGGTTTAATCTCGACCTCTGCCATTTCAGATTCAGGGATAAATTCAACAGGGGCTTCAAGGGTCAAGGCTGGCTCAATCGTTATCGGAATACCTTCTTCTGGGGTCTCAGGTTCTTGAACGTCAGGAACTGTTTCAACCGGCACTTCTTCCTCAATATGCAAATTTAATGGAAGAAATGACAGATTTAATTTCGTCCAGGGCTTTTGGACCAATGCCACCCAAGGCAAGGATGGTATCCGAATCCAACCCTAATTGAAGCATTAAACTGCCTAAAGTATCATATCCAGCTTCACTCAGTAAATTGTAAATCCGAGGCGAGAAAGGTAAATCTTCCAGGAATATCGTGAAAGCCTTCTCCGGGATTGAATCCCGCACAAGCTTATACCGTTCATCTGTCTCGCTCTTTTCAATATGCCGGCGGCGAATAATACCGCGCTCAACTCGATCCACAAATTGGACAAGTATCTGAAATTCTTCAGGGGTGACTGGACGGCCTTCTGCCTTCTTGGCCAATACCGCTTCAATCTGGGGCGTGGTTTCTGTCTCCGAATCCAATAAGAAAGCATATTCGGGATCATTTTGAAGTTTATGCAAAGAATCCGAAGCAGCTTCCGGTAAACTCTTGATATCAATCCGCCAGGAGGTCAGCTTGGCAGCCAAGCGCGCATTTTGACCATCGCGGCCAATTGCCAGGCTAAGTTGGTCTTCAGGTACAACTACCGTAGCTGTTTTTGCACCACGGTTGGAATCGTTTAGATAAACGCCATTTACTCTGGCTGGGCTAAGTGCTTTCGCAATGTAAGCCGCAGGATCAGAATTCCACTCAATCACATCGATCTTTTCATCATTAAGCTCGCGTACAATTGCCTGGATGCGAACACCACGAATACCTACGCACGCACCTACCGGATCAACTGCGGGTTGTAAAGCAGCCACTGCGACTTTGGATCTCTGACCGGGTTCACGAGCGATGGAACGAATCTCGACAAGACCATGATAAATTTCAGGGACTTCATTTTCCAATAAACGCCTCAAGAAATTACGATGAGCGCGGCGAAAGGATGATTTGCGGGCCGCGGGGAGATTCCTTAACTTCAAGAAGCAGCGCTTGAATGCGATCGTGAACGTGGAAACGCTCTCCGGGTACCTGTTGGTTACGCGGCAAGATGCCTTCAGCCTTCATATCTAAGCCAAGCGTAACACCCTGAGGTGAAATGGCCTGAATCAGACCGCTGACAATTTCACCCATCTGCTTGCTATAATGGTCGAGCTGAGTATCCCTTTCGGCTTCGCGGATACGCTGTTGAATCACCTGCCGTGCTGTTTGCGCAGCAACTCGCCCAAAATCCTTCGGGGTCGTTTCGGCTATGACCATATTCCCAAGCTGGGTTTCAGGATCAATTTTTAGAGCCTCTTCCAACGAGACTTCAGTCCGCTCATCTTGAACGGCGTCGACAACCTCTTTTTCGGCACGGATCGACACCTTGCCGGTTTCTGGGTCAACGGATGCTTCTACATGCTGCGCATTGGAGGCATTTACAGCTCTTCGATAAGCAGAGACCATCGCTGCTTCCAAGGCTTGAAGAATGACTTCTTTTGGAAGCTGCTTGTCTTCCAACACCTCGTTGAAAGCCAAAGTAAATTCGTTTTTCATTCCTCTAATATCTCCAACTTTGTTACAAAAATGATTACTATTCTAATATGCACGAAAAGTGGGGGTTGCCCACTTTTCGATAAACCACTATTCCGATGCACTCAACAACCGAAGTGATTTTAACATGGAAGTGTTTAAGATGCAAGATATTCGGAACTATTCTTATACTTTCTTAAGAACTTTTTCCATTCTCCATGCTGGTTCATTAACAACCCGATGCATTCCCAAGTGGTCAAAATAAGACCATTGACCTGCTTCTTCTGCCACGATCCGATAACCAAGCCGCTGATACAATCTCTCAGCCTCAAAATTGTTGCGCGCGACATTCAGAGTGATCGTTCCGTATCCTCGCCTCACCAAATCCTTTTCGATGACTTGTAATACAACCGTCCCTATGCCTCGATTCCGAAAAGCCGGCTTGACTCGAAATCCATATAGGTAAGCCCGGTCGAAACCGTTTGCCAATTCTGACCTAAGGCTTTGTAATGAAACAAAAGCCTGTCCAATAATGCCATCACCCCGGTGTTCCACAATCCACATGAGCGCTTTTCCAGCTATGTAACTCTGGTAAACATCTGCATATAGACGGCGGAAATGAATATATTCACCGTCCCACTCTAGAGCCGGTAGATCAGCATTACGCGCCAACCGAACAATGATCTGCGAAAGAAGAACAGGATCATCCATACTATCAATCAATCTTAGGTTCTATAGCTTGTTTTTCTTGATTAAGCAGCTTATCAAGCAGGATCTTCTCTTGTTCAACCGTAGAAATGCTCCCATCCAACCAGGCATCGCGCAGCAGTTTTAATACCTTCCTATATACAGGACCAGGTGGTAATCCTAGGCGCTTTAGATCCTCCCCATTAACAGTGGGTTGGATTTTACGCCATTGGGTTAGATAAGTGGTTAGAAGCTCGCAAGGCTCGAAATCAGAAGCAGCCATACAAGCAGCATAGATTGAAAATAACGGCACATCTTCCAACCGGCTTACAACCGCGCTGGGTGGCAGCGGCGCCAGACCAGGTAAATCCAGGTAAAGTTTGCTCGCAGCAAGGATATCCCCAATCTGATTGCGAGGGATCTTGATGCGAAGCGACACTGCCTGGATTTGGTTGGCCGGAAGGCGGATGAGCCAAAGTGCATAAGCTAATAAACGCCTCTGGTTTTTCCAGGAAGCTTGCGGATGAATATCCGTCTCGAAGAATCCCCATTCTTTGCCTGGTAACTCAACGGGCAAAGTGGAGAAGCGGCGCCGCAGCCACTCATCCCATACGAGCTCCGGATGGATCTCATACAATAAATCGAGCTCCTGCAATCTACCGAGCATCTCAACCGTGTTTTTTTCTTCATCTAATATATGATCTAATTCATGTCGAATTCGATCCCCAGATATACGGGTCAGAAGGGAAGAGGCTTCACGCAGTAATTGGCAAGTACGCTCTTCGATCTTGAAACCAAACCGCTGCTCAAATCGTACAGCTCGCAGCATACGAGTTGGGTCGTCCACAAAGGATAATGAATGAAGCACCCTCACTAATCCTTCACGGAGGTCATTCAATCCACCCCAGTAATCATGCAAATCACCATAATGGTAGCCATCCAAGCGTAAGGCAAGCGTATTAATCGTGAAATCTCGGCGATGTAAATCCAGCTTGATGCTGCCCGTTTCTACGGTTGGCAGTGCCGTGGGATAAGTATAGAATTCAGTGCGCGCAGTGATGAAATCAAGGAAAGGAGGCAAATTGATGGGTATTTTGGTTCTAGCTGCCTCTTTTTCAATCAAACCACGCTCATTGATCGCAAGCCCGGCGCCGATGTACCACTTCGCCGTTCCAAAACGGTGATGCGTCGTTACCCGCCCTCCAAACTTTTCAAATAAAGACTGCGCCAGGTCAATCGCATCTCCCTCAACCACTAAATCAAAATCAAGGCTGGGGCGGTCAAGAAGTAAATCGCGGACAAACCCACCGACAATATAGATTGCCAGGTGTTTTTCATGAGCTAACTGGGCAACAGTCTTTAATATCGCCAGATGCCCTGGCGGTAGAACGGATGCAAGGCGATCTGCTATATTGCGATAAGATGGAGACACAGGGTTGGTCAGGGTCTTCAGCAGATCTGTTCGTGTGACAATTCCAATGACTTCGCCACTCTCTGGGTGGACAACCGGAATTTGGCCCCAACCCGAATCGACCATCAACCGCTGCAGGGTTTCGATCGAATCTCCCGGTGAAACAGAAACTTCTCCTGCATTCATCAAGCTTGAAGCTACCAAATTAAGTTTGTGAGATATCGCCCGGTCTACTGCCCGGCGGGTTAGCAAGCCAAGAATCTTCCCATCTTTGACAACTGGATAACCTTCATATCCGTATCGCTGCATTCTTTGAGCGGCATCTACAGCCGATGTATCTGGAGACAGTACCTGGGGGCCTCTTGACATAATTTGGGCAACAGTAATTGCTGGATGTACAATTTCCGGTAAGATTGTCTCTAATTCAACAAGAACTTCCCCCAACTGACGGTCTCGAACCAATGCAGCTGCTGCCCGGTCATGCCCGCCTCCGCCAAAACGGGCGGCGATTTCGGATACATCGATCTGATCATTGTTGGAACGAGCAATCAACTGCACGCCACTTTTTGTCGTGACGAGTACAAACACCGCATCAGGATCTAAGAGATCGCGCAGCTTATGGACAATCGTTGAAAGCTCCTCATCCATTTCCTGAGCTGATCCAGTAGCAAGGATAACATTGTGACCATGGATTTTCTTCAATCTGGCATCAGAACGAAGCTGATCATACAACCGCTGTTGGGCAGCGGAAAGCGGATGGTTGAGAAAATCTGCTGCAATGCGAAGGCTTGCACCGCTCTCCAATAAAAATGCGGCAGCTTTTAGATCCCTGGAAGTGGTACGGCTGTAAGTCAGGGAACCCGTATCTTCATAAATACCTAACAAAAGCAAGGTAGCATTAACAACACTTAAGCGTCCATTCCCCTCTTGAATACCTTCCACAAGCAAGGTCGTTGTCGCTCCCGTCAGGTCACAAGTCAAATTCCAATGCGAAGGAAGATTGCCACGACTGGGATGATGATCTACGATTTGAACCTGAGTATCCGCTGTAATCCCTTTCAGGGTGATCATGGATTGAGTATCTACGAGGCAGATCAATTCTACTGGCTCAGCAGGCAGGTCACGTTGTTCAACAAATGGGAGTTCAGCACCGTAGATCGTAACGAAAGCGCGCACATTCCGATTCATGCGGTGGGGTAAGACCGGTAGCGCTCTTTCATCCAATAGATACCCTGCCAATAAGGAAGCCAGCGCATCAAAATCAGCCTGTTCGTGGGTCAAGATAATGCGCATAAAACTATTGTAATCCGTTTTCCTTGATTCTCAAGCGGAGTAGATCAATCGACTGCAATCCCCCACTCTCATCTTCAAAAAACCAAACCTCCCACCCATTCGTTGAACTCCCTCCAGCCAAATGTCGAGCGATATAATGGATTGAACCGTTGATCGAATCGTATTGCAGCTTTCCATCGGCACGAATGATGGCATAGCGAGAACGATCTTCTCGAAAATACAAAGCCTGTCCTGGTTTCAGCAGCTCTGTTTCGAGCAGTGTACCAAAGGGGATGCGCGGCTTTCTTCGTTTTTCCGAATCCAACCAAAACAATTCAGGCTGCCCATTTGCTACCACCCTGGCAATCCGTTCGTTAGCTATGCGCACATATTGTGCTTCCTTTTCGATCCCGATCCAATGACGAAGTAATTTCTTCGCCACGGCTCCCGTAGTCCCAGAACCAAAGAAAGGATCTAAAATCACATCACCAGGCTGGGTGGTGGCCGTGATCAGGCGATATAAAAGAGCCTCTGGTTTCTGCGTCGAATGCGCTTTCTTGCCATTCTCTTTGATCCTTTCTGGACCAGTGCAGATGGGAAAATACCAATCACTGCGCATCTGGATTTCTTCATTCAAAGATTTCATCGATTGATAGTTGAATGTATACTTTGCCCCTTTATGCTTGCATGCCCAAATTAAGGTTTCATGTGCATTGGTAAAGCGTACGCCTCGAAAGTTTGGCATGGGATTCGTCTTAACCCAGATAATATCATTGAGAAACCAAAAACCGAGGTCCTGCATGGTCGCGCCGATACGAAAAATATTATGATATGTGCCAATCACCCAGATTGTACCCGTATCCTTAAGAACACGCTTACAGGCTGATAACCAGCGTTGGGTAAAAACATCATACGTAGAAAAATTATCGAATTGATCCCAAGGATCATTAACCGCTTCAACATATGAATTATCTGGACGCCACAATTCGTGTTGAAGCTGCAGAAAATAAGGCGGATCGGCGAATACAACATCGACACAATTCTCTGGCATCAATTCGAGAATATCAAGGCAGTTTCCTTGGATGACACGATCGAGCGGTAAATTTTCCATTTTTCCAGGCTTTTTAGAGTCAGGTTTCATTGCAGTAAAGCTGTTAATAAGCAATTTCACGTTTAACTTTACTTTCTTAAAGGAAAGAAGTCAACCCAAAAGTACTATTCTTTACTTTCTTTTTCTGGATATAATTCACCCTATGGATATCCAAGAACTCACTGAGGCAATGCACCACTTCGTGAGGGCTAAGGGATGGTATGAACCCCAAAGTCCACGACCTCAAACCATGCGGAACCTGGCAATCTCTTTATGTCTGGAAGCGGGAGAAGTGCTGGAACATTTCCAATGGAAGGATGAATCTGCTGACCAAAATGAATTAGCCAGTGAGTTAGCTGATGTTACGTTATATTTACTGCAATTAGCCAGCTTATCGGGGATTGACTTGGAAAAGGCCGTCCTCACCAAATTGAGGACAAATTACGAGCGAACGTGGGATCAAAATCTAAAAGATTCTAATCCTGAAGAAATTTAACCCACTCGAGGGGAGTAATCTTATGGTTCTACTAGCGTCTCCCAAAACCGACACCCGCACATGGGCCTTCAGCCGATCGGAACTCATGGCCGGATTACGGCAATTTACCGGTGATCAAACACTTAGCATCGAGGATATATCTGCGCTGAATATTCCTTATCAACGGCCAGGCAGAGGTCGTATTCGTGGCTTCCGGGCCGCCTGTAAGTCCGCTCAAGGCCAGGTTTCTTTTGATATGGTGGTGAAAGAATCCCAAGGTGTAACGCGGGCCGGCACTGCCAGTGCCGGTTGGCGAGAGGTTTCTCTGTATCGCAACCTGGTAGATCAGTTTCCGATTGATGTACCCGAGCTGGTTTCTGCTGATCCAAGCGGAGATTGGTTGGTTTTAAACCTGGTTCCGGGTTTCAGATCTCCGGAGAATTGGGGGGAGACCGAATACTGGCTGGCAATCGATCAGCTCGTCAGGTTACATGACCGCTTTTGGGGGCTATCTGAAGATTTATCAACCTATAATTTTCTCGCCCGCCCTTTGGATGCAGACCTGGAAATATATGTTCAGGCAGCTCAAAACGGACTTCAGCGTTTACAGGATCAAACCTCTAACAGCTTGTTTTCACAAGACCCAAAGTTACTCCGCTATTTGGATGTATTGGTAAAAAACATTGGGCCAATTGCGGCTGTATTGCGGAGTGAACCCGCCACGCTTCTGCATGGAGATTACTGGCCTGGCAACCTGATTGTCTTTCCTCCCGAAAATCTTTATGTGATCGATTGGCAGCTGACAGCCATTGGACCTGCCGTGCTGGATTTACAAAGTTTTTTACAAACCAGCTTGTGGTTCTTCGAAGAAATTCCTGTGGATATCCAAAAATTGATCGATCGCTACCGAGAGAAATTACTGCAGGCAAACGGCTGGTCTTGGAGCGAGGAAGCATGGTCGAAGGTAATGGATTATGCGCTTCTATGGATTTTTATTTCTGAGTGGTCTGATCTTTTGGCGGTTATCCCAAATTCACTCGTACTTACCCGTCAAAAATTGCTGCAAAGGATCTGGTTGGAGCCAATTTACGCGGTGATTGAGAAACGTCTCAATCAGGGGAATCCTATCGATGGCTAAAGTAACTGTTTTTGGAGGCGCAGCTCCCAAGCCGGGTGAGGCAGCATACGAAGAAGCCTATCTATTGGGAAAAATGCTTGCATCTGCCGGACATGTGGTGATCAATGGCGGATACATTGGCACAATGGAAGCTGTTTCGCGAGGGGCTTCCGAGGCCGGAGGTTATGTGATCGGGGTTACCAGTGACGAGATAGAAAAATATCGAACAGGATCACCAAACCCTTGGATAACCCAAGAAGAACGTTATCCTCAGCTTCGCCAAAGGATCATGGCGATGATCGATGGTTCTGATGCAGCCATTGCCTTACCCGGTGGCATTGGAACATTGACCGAAATTTTAACGACCTGGAACCACTTGCTCATCGGAGCAATCCAGTCCCGTCCCCTGATTTTGGTAGGTCCGGAATGGCAAGACATCATTTCAAAATTCTTGGAAGAGCTTGGGGAATATATTCCTGCGAGCCAAAGAAAATGGGTCCAATTTGCTGTGGATGTAGAGACAGCAGTGAAAATGTTGGGTGACAGTCATTCATAAATGGAACCAGCACAACCGAAAAGTATTTGCCTTATTTCCAAGATAATGGTAAAGTAAAGCGCAAAAATAAAGGCTTGTTAGTCTTTATGATATTTCCCTCTCTTCCAATAGACAGGGCTTTTGAAAAGGCTGCGCATGAGTAACGAAAAATTACCTTCCCGTAAAGAAAATTTCTCAGAATGGTACAACCAATTGGTTCTAAAAGCAGAGCTGGCTGATTACGCGCCCGTGCGCGGCTGCATGGTGGTTCGACCTTATGGTTGGACGCTGTGGGAAAACATTCAACAAGCCTTAGATCGCCGCTTTAAAGCCACTGGTCATACGAACGCAGCTTTCCCCTTATTCATACCCATGTCATTCTTTGAAAAAGAGAAGGAACACATCGAAGGTTTCTCCCCTGAGCTGGCTGTAGTTACGATTGGGGGAGGTGAAATACTCGAAGAGCCTCTCGTCGTACGCCCCACTTCTGAGACCGTAATTGGAGCAATGTATTCTAAATGGATTAAATCTTACCGAGATCTGCCCGTTTTGATCAATCAATGGGGCAATGTGGTGAGATGGGAAATGCGTACAAAGCTTTTCTTGAGAACACTGGAATTCTATTGGCAAGAAGGCCATACAGCGCATGCCACCGCTCAGGAAGCTGAAGAAGAGACCAGACGGATATTGGATTTATACACCGATTTTGCGGTTAATGATGCAGCCGTGCCGGTGGTTCCTGGGATTAAAAGTGAACGCGAAAAGTTTGCGGGCGCAGTTCGATCGGAATCAATTGAAGCGATGATGGGAGATACGCGTGCGCTGCAATCAGGAACATCGCATTTCCTGGGTCAAAATTTTGCAAAAGCTTTCGATATTCAATATCTGGATTGGAACAATGCGCTTCAGCACTGCTGGACAACTTCGTGGGGCTTATCCACCCGGTTCATTGGCGCAATCATCATGACGCATGGAGATGATCAGGGGTTGGTTTTACCCCCTAAACTAGCCCCAATTCAGGTTGTCCTTGTCCCAATCTATAAAAATGATATCGAAAAATCAGCCGTCATGACCGTGGTTGAGAAAGTCAGGCAAGAATTACAGGGGTTTCGAGTGCACGTCGATATGCGCGAGGATTTGACACCTGGGTTTAAATTCAACGATTGGGAGCTGCGCGGCGTTCCACTCCGCATCGAGATCGGTCCAAAAGATGTGGAGAAAGGTACAGTCGCCTTTGCGCGCCGCGACCTGCCGGGTAAACAAGGTAAGAGTTTTGTCAGCCAAATGCAGCTCGAAGGGCAGGTTGCGGAAGCACTCCAAACTATCCAGGCAACCTTACATGATCGCGCCTTAAGCTTTCGTGAAGAAAATACACATGACCCGAAGGATTACGACGAATTAACTCAGGTGGTGCAAAATGGCTGGGCTCTTTCGTGGTGGTGTGGCAGTAGCGAATGCGAGACCAAGGTAAAGGATGATACAAAAGCATCTACGCGTTGTATTCCACTGGAACAAACCGGAGGCGAAGGTCCTTGTATCGTTTGCGGGACTCCGGCGAAGCAAAAAGTCATTTTTGCCCGCTCATATTAAACATGAACCCGCATGCGTGAAGATCCCTGGTATTCTTCACGCTCCTACAATAAATCCATATGCCCGCTATTCAACCGGCTCGCTTGAAACACCAGACTGCTCAGCTCGCGACCGTTTTCGAGCAGCCAGAACAATTTCTGAAGGCCCTATACAACCTTCTAAATTTTTATGCTGACCGCACCCACCGTGCAGGCCAGGGAGGCGTTCCACTGCCTTTACTCGAATCCTTCCAGGTGCCTGGACCTGTTCTGAGGGAAATCATTTTTGAGCTAAGACCTATTGCTCGCGCAAAACCGCAAGCAACGATGTTGCTCAGTCAAACAATTTGGCAAGAGCCAAGCCTTGAATGCCGGCTGATTGCTTCAGCCCTTATCGGGCAAATTCCTCCCTCTCCACCAGAAGAAATCATTCAAGTGATCCAAGAATGGCTTGAGATAAAACCTGAAGATCGGATCATGCTGACACTCATCGATCAAGGTATGGTTCGACTTCGGCGCGAACAGATATCAGTCTATATGAATGTGGTTAAAGATTGGCTTTCTCGGTCAGAATTCGAATATCAACGCTATGGTTTATGGGCGCTTTATTATCTTGCGATCGACCCGGATTATCGAAACTTGCCAGAAATTTTACATATGCTTACACCTTTTCTACGCACAATTCCAAACGAACTGCGCCCTGATATCCTTAATATTTTACAAAACCTGGCTCATTATGCCCCACAAGAAACGGCATACCTTTTAAAGCAGAACCTAAATCGATCCGATGCCTCTGATATCGCCTGGCTTACGCGCCAGCTTATTCAGGAATTTCCTCAGCCCAATCAAGATAATTTGCGCGAATCCCTCAGGGCCATCTAATGGTCTTTGACTACAGGGTTTAAGGCTTGATGAGAGTTTTGTAACCCCCCGGTTCAAAAATATCCTCAAATTTAATTGTGGTATAATCCTTCCGCTGACTAGACCAACCGGCGGTAATCATTCGGTGGCTGCTGCTGGTTTGGAGACCTGCACGTAAATAAAATAAAAAAAATAGGAGAGCAGACGTCATGTCTACGGATAAGGAAGAAAAAACAAAAATAATAGAAGGTTTTGCCCGTCATCAGGGTGATACGGGCTCACCAGAAGTTCAAATCGCCCTGTTGACTCAACGGATTTCGATGCTCACGGAACATTTACGCATAAATAAACACGATAAGTCATCCCGCCGTGGGCTGTTGAAGATGGTCGGACAGCGCCGCAGATTGTTGGCATATGTCAGGCGCAACGATTACCAGCGCTACATGGCCCTGACCGAGAAGCTGAACATCCGTCGGAAATAACCGCACCGAAAAGAGTAGATGGCAGCAAGACCAACCCCCATCTACTCACTTTTTAATCACCCCATCGGTTGGGAATTGATGGAAGGAGATAAGGCTTTCGCAATTGTCTCTCTCTCTCAGTTTCTAACCAGGTGGGTCACAATTTAGGAGAAAAAATGAAACCCGAAACACAACAATATACCGCGATGGTGGGAGGCAAGCCTATCACCTTCGAAACCGGTAAATTAGCGCGCCAGGCAGGCGGCGCAGTTACCGTTCAATTAGGCGACACGATGATGTTCGCTGCAGCAACCATGGGAGAAATCCGTCCTGGGATCGATTTCTTCCCTCTAACCGTGGATTATGAAGAACGCATGTACGCCGGCGGACGCATTCCCGGTTCTTTCTTCAGGCGTGAAGGCAGACCGACAGAGGATGCTATTTTGACTGCCCGTCTGACCGACCGGCCGCTCCGCCCTCTTTTCCCAAAAGATCTGCGCAATGATGTGCAGGTGATCTTATACTCGTTTTCGACCGATGGTGAAAATCAGATCGATATCCTGGGTGTCAATGCGGCCTCGGCAGCCCTGATGATCTCGGATGTTCCCTGGTCTGGACCAGTGGGTGCCGTCAGGGTTGGCCGCATCGATGGCAAGTTTGTCACCAATCCAACCTTCACCGAACAAGAGCAGTCCGACCTGGACTTGCGCATCGCCGGAACCCGGGATGCCATCCTGATGGTCGAATGTGGTGCCATTGAAGTCAGTGAAGCAGACATGTTATCAGCCCTGGAATACGGGCATAATGCCTTGCAGCCTTTGATTGA
Organism: uncultured Chloroflexia bacterium; assembly: GCA_963751425.1. Classification (GTDB taxonomy): domain Bacteria; phylum Chloroflexota; class Anaerolineae; order Anaerolineales; family UBA4823; genus CAVVUF01. The sequence goes on from CAVVUF010000001.1 coordinate 595,091, forward strand.
GGTCCAATTAAAAATGGCTGCTGAGGTCGGAAAACCCAAGCGATCGTATGAACCCTATAAAGTCGATGAAACGATCCAGACCTCCGTGACATCCAAAGTCAAAGCAAAAATTGAAGATATCTTTGAAAAGCAGTATTTGAAAGCCGAACACAACAGCGCCCTGGAAGAATTAAAGAACGCTGTCCTTGCCGAATTGGCGCCAGAAGATGAGGAACTAAAAGCGGCTGTAAGTTCAGCCTTCGAAGACAGCCTCCGGACCCAGGTTCGCAACCGCATCCTGGAAAAGGGCATTCGCCCCGACGGGCGTGGATTGACGGATATCCGCCCAATCTGGTGCGAAGTCGGGATCAGTCCAAGGGCGCATGGTTCCGGGCTTTTCACACGTGGTGAAACGCAGGTTCTCACCCTGGCGACCCTAGGCACTCCCCGTGATGCCCAAGAATTGGACTTCTTGAAGGGATAGAGAACAAGCGCTACATGCACCACTACAACTTTCCTCCCTTCTCAACTGGCGAAGTAAAACCGCTGCGAGGCGCTTCGCGCCGCGACATCGGACATGGTGCTTTGGCCGAAAGAGCTCTTATACCGGTAATCCCTTCTGAGGAGCAGTTCCCTTACACGCTACGATTGGTATCGGAAGTCCTTAGCTCGAATGGCTCTTCCTCGATGGCGTCTGTGTGTGGTTCTACGTTGGCATTAATGGACACTGGCGTACCCATCAAGGCTCCCGTAGCAGGCGCTGCAATGGGACTTATCAAGGAAGGTGAACAATACGTTATTTTGACGGATATCCTTGGACAGGAAGATCATCTTGGCGATATGGATTTCAAAGTCGCTGGTACTGCAAAAGGTATCACCGCCTTACAGATGGATATCAAGATCAAGGGGATTACATCCAAGATCATGGCTCAGGCCTTGAGCCAGGCACTGACTGCCCGCCTGTTCATTTTAGATAAAATTATAGAGGTTATTTCTACTCCTCGCGCTGAATTAAAGCCGCACGCCCCACGCATCATCACTGTCAAGATCCCCGTAGATAAAATCGGCGCTGTCATTGGCCCTGGCGGGAAGATGATCCGCAGCATCCAGGAACAAACTGGGACGAAAATCGATATCGGCGAAGATGGGACAGTCTTTATCGCCGCTACAGATGGCCCTGCTGCCCTCCAGGCACGTGAACTTGTGGAGAGTTTAACCGAGACTCCTGTTCTCGGACGCATTTACACGGGGAAGGTCGTACGAACCGCCGACTTTGGTGCCTTTGTTGAGATCCTACCCAACATCGATGGTATGGTTCACATCTCACAGCTCGATAGTGAGCGGGTCAACAAGGTAGAAGATATTGCATCAGTTGGTGATGAGCTTACCGTGATGGTCACTGGCATTGACCCCCAAGGAAAGGTGCGCCTCTCACGCCAGGCCGTCCTCGAAGGATGGACGTTGGAAGAAGCCGCAGCACATGACCGTGGTGGATCTAAACCTGGTGGCAGCCGCCCCTCCGGGGGAAGGTCATCTGGCAGCAGACCTCCGCGACGATAAAATCATTCCGTAAACAAAGTCTCCCAGGGTTCTTAATCACACCTGGGAGGCTTTTCTTTAACAATGGATCAAAATTTCACCCTTTGATGGCAAGATAATCCGCATAATTGCCTTGATAATCGACCAGATGCCCATCTTCAATCACTAAAAGACGGTCCACCACCTCATCTAAGAAATACCGGTCATGTGAGATGACCAGGGCGGTTCCATTAAAATCTTCCAGGGCAGTTTCTAAGACTTCAGCCGAGGCAATATCCAGGTTATTCGTGGGCTCATCTAAAAGCAAGAAATTTGCTTCAGACAAAACCAATAGAGCAAGCTGAAGCCGGCTTCTCTCGCCTCCCGAAAGATCACCAATTTTTTGTGAAACTTGTTGGTAGGTGAATAAGTAGCGGAGCAGGAAAGCCACTGCACTCGATTTGCTGATAGGCGCAGTAGCTCTGACGGCATCGATCAAAGTCTGGGCTATATTCAAAGTTTCATGTTCTTGGGCGTAATAACCGATACGTACACTCGGACCTAAAATAATCTCACCAGTTGTGGGAAGCTCTTCCCCCAAAATCATCCTGAGCAAAACAGATTTTCCAGAGCCATTTGGGCCGATTAAACCCACTCTTTCGGCGTGCCAGAGGGTCAGATTCAGATCTTGGAGTAAAGGACTCGCTGCAAAGGATTTATTCACCCCAAGTATTTCCAATACTTTATTAGACCCACGCCAACCATTCAGCTGCAAATCCATCTTGCGGCGATCGATCACAGGTTTTTCTATTTTGTCCATTTTTTCCAGGCGTTTCTGCATCGACTGAGCCCGCCGAATAAATTTTTCATTATCGTATAATTTTCCCCACAATGATAACCTTTTGATTGAAGTCTCAAGGCGATGGATTTCTCGCTTCTGAACATTAAATAAACGCTGTTGCCGCAATAATCGCTCTTGCTTATCCAGCATATACATTGAGTAATCCCCCTCAAATGTGGTCAATTTACCATCTTCGATCTCTGCAATGTGCGTCACAGCTGCATCGAGCAAGTAACGGTCATGAGAGATAAGGATCACAGCCCCTGGGTAATCACCAATCAGGCGTTCCAGATAAGCCTTTCCTGGCAAATCCAGATGGTTATCGGGTTCATCTAATAACAGGACAGATGGTTTTACGAGCAGCAGGCGCGCTAAACACACCAATTTTTTCTGCCCCCCACTCAAGACACCGAGAGTTTTTCCAAACTCTTTTTCATCCAGACCCAAACCAATCAGCATCTGCCTGACAAGCTTTGGATAATTCTCACCGCCCAAAGCTTCATACTCCTGGATGAGGACTTGCTGTTTTTCAATCAAATGACTTAATTTCTTTGGATTGTTAAAAATGATCGGCTCTCCGAGCGATTTTTCGATGTCATCCAAAGTTTTTGAGAGTTCAGCAACTCTTGGATTACCCTGCAAGGCAGCCTGGAAAGCTGTTAAAGAAGGATCCAGATCTGGCTGCTGAGGTAGGTAACCCACGCTGATCCCCTTTGCCCGCGTCACCCCCCCGCCTGGCTCTGGATTATATTCACCTGTAATAAGCTTTAGGAGAGAAGACTTTCCTGCTCCGTTGGGGCCGATTAAGCCCACCTTTTGATCATGTTGAATTTCCCAGCTTAAATCTTGAAAGATCGGCCGGGCTCCCAGGACTAATGTAACATTGTAAAGGCTAATTGAGATCATTCGAACTCCAAAAAACAAAAAACCGCAGGATCGCCTGCGGCTCAATCATAGGTTGATTTTTATTTTGTTATGATCAGCAAGCAACAGACGCGTTTTGAGGATGCCCCTTCTCATTAAAACCACGCACACCGATGCACAATACCGTTTTCGCAATAGAATGAACGTAAATCACAACCGCATTATATCATGGCGATTGACTTAGATCAGGTTTTGACATAGACTTAGACCTAGTCAAGTTGAAATAATTATGCCTTATCGAACGACGTCCTACCGTTACCCGTATGAAAGCTTGATTCTCTGGCTGACTGTCCTGGCAGTTCTCCTTGTCATCGCCTTTACAGCCGCCGCCACAGTGTGCATGAGTGGCCTTTTTGTCCTCATCATCCTGGTGGTTTCCTATTACGGTACGCGCTCACAGCATGATCTGCTCCTTCAACAGGCCACTAAAGCATCTCCCCAAACCACCCCAGGATTGGTTAACCTGATTTCTGAAAACAAAAAACGCTTACAGGTCGATGCAGTGGAAATTTTTATTGCTTCCAACCGGTCGTTGAATGCTTATACATTCGGCATGTCCACTCAAAAGGCGATTGTCTTGCATGATTTTCTCTCTTCCGCTTCATGGACCGAGATGAGCTGCAGTTTATCTTAGGACATGAAATGGGCCACGTGGTCTTGGGACATACCTGGTTAAATTCGTTGATTGGGGGCATGGCTGGAATACCCGCTCCTTACGGGGCTTCATATTTACTGGTATTAATTTTTCGATGGTGGAACCGGGCATGTGAATATTCAGCAGATCGCGCCGGTTTATTGGCTTGCAATCAACCAGCGAAAGCGGTGACTGCTCTGGTAAAATTAGTGTCGGGTGGCAGAATCTCCCCCCAAGATTTAGAGGCCGCATTTCAAAGAATAGATGCAGAAGATGAAGATCCAATCTCAACACTGGTTGAACTGACTGCGACCCACCCCATGATCATCAAACGGATCGAACAAATCCGGAAATATGCCTCATCCCGCGAATATCAACAAATACAAGCTAAAATGAATTAAAATCTTCAATGATAGGAGCACGAAGTGTCAAATTATCCCCCACCCCCTCAAGGTTATTATCCCCCCACCTACCCACCCGCCCCACGTACCAGCACTTCAGCGGTGGTCAGCTTGGTTGCTGGAATCTTAGGCTGGTTTTTACTGCCTATCTTAGGTCCAATAATCGCTGTAATCACCGGTCATATTGCAAAAGGTGAGATCCGTCGCAGCTCAGGACAGATCACGGGTGATGGAATAGCCACCTTCGGCTTAATCCTGGGTTATCTTCAGCTAATCCTGGCTTGCTGTTCTATTTGCGCCATTACCTTTATATTGGTAACTGGGATCGGTGGAGGACTCTTCGAAAGCTTCAGACAGGGTTATTTCTAGACTGCAAGCTTGGATTTATCTTAACCGAAAAAGAATGACGCTCACGAGGTAGGCAGCTTGGGCATCACCGGCCCAGGTAAACCTAATTTCTGTGCCAGTGCAGACCGCATCGCAATCCGATCATCCCAGGGATATTCCGTCACACCAAAACACATCGATTGTTCATGACCTTTCCCACAGGCGATCACCACATCGCCTGCCCTGGCTTGGTTAACGGCAAAACAGATCGCCTCACCCCGATCAGGAATCTTCCAATAGGTTTTCCCTTCAATTCCGCCTAGTGACTGAGCGCCCTCTGCCATTTCATTCAGGATCATCTCCAGAGATTCTGTCCTGGGATCTTCAGCAGTCAACACGGTGCAATCTGCAAACCGGATGGCGGTTTCAGCCATCATGCGTCGTTTCGCGCGATCCCGCAGCCCCGCAGAACCAAAAACAGCGATCACGCGGCCTCGAGTCATTTGACGGGCAGCTTCCAGAGCGACCTGCAAAGCGTTCGGCGTGTGTGCAAAATCGACAATTGCAGTAAAATCTTGACCCAGGTCAATGCGTTCCATGCGACCTGGTATACCAGGCAGGTTAGCAATCCCTTTTTGAGCATATTCCCAAGGGATTCCCATACCATCGACGGTTACGGCAATCGCCGCCAAACAATTCGAAATGTTATATAAGCCAGTTAAATGACTTTGGATGGAGAACCTGTATTTGGATGAAACGGCACAAAATTCGAGACCCTCGGCGGTTGGCGAATTTAATTCCGCAAAGACATCTGCCTTTTTTGCCAGGCCATATGAAATCATGCGCACCTGAGGCAGCTTATTTGTTAACTCTGAAAGAAAGCCAAAGGCAGAATCATCAACATTCAGAACTGCCACACGATAGTTCCCTCCCCGTTTTGGCACGGTTTGACCGAGCATGGTGAAAAGGCGCCCTTTTGCCGCCTGATAATTTTCGAAGGAAGAATGGAAATCCAGATGTTCATGGGTAATATTGGTGACCGCTGCCAGGTCAAATTCGCAGGCATCCACACGATATTGGGATAAGCCATGCGACGTGGCTTCAAGGACAACATGCGTCAAGCCAGCCGAGACCATATCCGCCAGGTATTTTTGCATTTCGAGCGCATCAGGTGTGGTGACATGAAATCCGGTATCCACAACCTGCTGCCCAATCACGGCGTTAACCGTGGAAACCATGCCTGCTTTGATACCAGCCGCCCGCAAAATCTGGTAAATCAGGTTAGTCGTTGTGGTTTTACCATCTGTTCCGGTAACCCCGATAACGGTCAGTTTTCGTGCCGGAAAACCATAGAATGCTGCTGCCAGATGTGGTAAAGCCTGATGGCTATCAGCGACTAAAATATAAGGGACCTGCACCGCTAAGCCAGGTTCAGTACCAACAACCGCAGCAGCGCCCTTTGCCACTGCATCCAGAATAAATTGATGACCGTTAAAGCTGCCGCCTTTGACTGCAATAAAAAGATTTCCAGGTAAAACCTGTCGGGAATCAGCGGTGATGCCATTTATCTCTAAATTGGGTACCTCTGAAAGAACCCCAAGAGGAAAGTGTTCAAACAAATCAGCTAATGTACATGAATGATCCATAGTTGCTCCTAATCAAATTATACCTGACCTCCAAATATCACAATTGGTGCACCTTCTGGTAAAATAAAGAAAATATTCACGTCGAATTTTCTGAGGAGTAAATAATGGCAAAACTTGCTGAAATTGAAGGGGTCGGACCAGTATATCAACAAAAACTAAATGCAGCAGGAGTTGCAACCACGGCAGCCTTACTCGAAAAGGGAGCCACGCCGAAAGGAAGAAAAGAAATCGCCGAGAAATCTGGTATTGGCGAGGGCTTAATTCTTGAATGGGTGAACCATGTTGACCTTTTTAGAATCAAAAGGCGTTGGCAGTGAGTATTCCGACTTATTAGAAGCTGCCGGGGTAGACACAGTACCCGAACTTGCTAATCGTAATGCTCAACACTTATTGGAAAAAATGACCGCGACCAATGCGGAAAAGAAACTGGTGCGGCGTTTGCCGGTCCTTTCTCAGGTGGAAAATTGGATCGGACAGGCAAAGGTCTTGCCGAGAGTAATTACGTATTAATACCAAATAAAACTACATACCAGGCACAATCAAGAATTAACCTTAGGCCGGTTCACCTACCAGGGCTGTAGATGATTACTCGGTAATTTGTTATAGAACAATGCAGAAAGGCGGGGTATATGTGGCCTGTGTTACATACCTATGATCAAAACCACTTAGCCCGGATAGCGCTTCCAATTGGCGGGATAGGCACAGGGACGATTTCTTTGGGCGGTCGCGGCGACCTGCGTGATTGGGAAATCATGAACCACCCCGCCAAAGGGTTCAATCCTGGTGGATGTTTTTTCGCAGTCAATATCCAAACTCCTGGAGGAGATTCTTAACGCGTGCGCTGGAGGGGCAGATTGACCCAGCCAATTATGAAGGTGCCAGCGGCTGCCCGATCCCCAATCATGGCTTGCCACGCTTTCGGCACTGTAATTTCGAGGCAGCCTACCCATTCGGACAGGTGCTGCTTTCTGATCCCGAGATTCCCATCAATGTAAAACTGCAAGCCTTTAACCCGCTTATTCCTACAGATCCAGACTTGAGTGGGATTCCGTGTGGAGTATTCCGGTACACCCTCCAGAACCAAACGGATCAGCCTTTGAGTGTATCTGTGTGTGGATCTTTATCCAACTTCACCGGATACGATCCAAAGAATCCAACTGCCACGCAGGCGAATATCAACCAATATCGTAAAGGCAAACACCTCCAGGGTTTGTTGATGACGCCCGGAGATAAAAACGAAAAATTTGAAAGCTTTGGTTCGCTGGCCCTTGTGACGACTGCACAAGAAGGGGTTAGTTATAAAACATCCTGGGAAGACCGAGGTTGGGGCAGCGCATTATTGTTCTTCTGGGAAGATTTTCATGCTGACGGTATTCTTGAGGAGAACAGCCTTCAGAATGGAAAAAGGATTCCGAGAGGTTCACTTGCTGTAAAAATGGATCTCCCACCCCATGAAACTCGATCGGTCACTTTTTTGATTGCCTGGCATTTTCCCAACCGGTATACCTGGACACCCTCTGCCTTGGACGAAGGCTGCAGCCAACCTTCATGCGACAAAAATTGGATTGGAAATTACTATACAACCCAATATAAGGATGCCTGGGATGTTGCAGAAAAGGTATCTCCACAGCTTCAAACGCTGGAAGATCAAACCCTGGATTTCATTAATATTTTCTGCAGCAGCTCCTTACCAGATGTCGTGAAAGAAGCAGCTCTTTTCAACTTGAGCACGCTTCGTTCGCAAACGTGTTTTCGAATCCCTGACGGCAAGTTCTTCGGTTGGGAAGGATGCAACGATCAACAAGGCTGCTGCCACGGGTCCTGCACGCATGTATGGAACTACGAACAAGCCACTCCTTTCTTATTCGGCAGCCTGGCCAGGACGATGCGCGAAACAGAATTCGGTCCTGCGATCAGAGATGACGGTTGTATGAGTTTTCGGGTTAATTTACCGCTGGAGCGTGGCCGTGATTTTTCCTTTGCAGCGGCAGATGGTCAAATGGGCTGCTTAATGAAGCTTTACCGAGATTGGCAAACTTCAGGAGATGACAACCTTCTGCAAGCTTTATGGCCAAACGCAAAAAAAGCCCTTTCTTTTGCCTGGCTGCCAGGTGGATGGGATGCTGACCAGGACGGAGTTATGGAAGGCTGCCAGCATAACACCATGGACATCGAATATTTCGGACCAAACCCCGAAATAGAAACCTGGTACCTGGGTGCCTTGCGTGCTGCAGAAGAAATGGCAAAATACGTAGGTGATATTGAGTTTGCGGAGAAATGTGGGCGGTTATTTGCTTCTGGTAAGGATTGGACCGATCAGAACCTCTTTAACGGAGAATATTACGAGCATCAAGTTATTCCCATCGTCGATGGATTACAGATTCCACCCTCTCTGCTGGTCGGCATGGGAGCGAAAAATCTAGCCCACCCAGATTACCAGCTCGGTGCAGGATGCCTGGTCGACCAACTGGTTGGTCAATATATGGCACATATCTGTGACCTGGGTTATCTGCTCGATCCGGGTCATATTGGCAAAACTTTAGAAAGTATTTTGAAATATAACCGAGTAGATTTATTCCAGGGACATTTCAATTGCCTACGCTCGTATGTACTCGGGGATGAAACTGCGTTATTAGTAGCCAGCTACCCCAAAGGTAGACCCGAGAATCCTTTTCCGTATTTCTCGGAAGCCTGGACCGGGTTGGAATATGTTGCGGCGGTAGGTTTGTTTTATGAAGGCCAAATTGAAGAGGGCGTGCGCTGTTACCGAGACACCCGGAACCGGTATGACGGATTCAAGCGAAATCCGTTCGATGAAGCTGAATGTGGGCACCATTATGCCCGCGCCATGGCAAGCTGGGCTGCGGTAATCGCCCTATCAGGATTCCATTATTCTGGGGTAACGAAACGGATGACGTTTTCCGCAAAAGATGGCCAATTTTTCTGGTCGAATGGTTACTCTTGGGGAAAATGTACCATTCAGAGCGAAGTAGATTCCTTCCAAATTGAGCTTAATGTAAAAAAAGGCGCATTGAACCTGGAAACCTTCGAGCTCAAGGAGATTGGAGAGGTTAAGCTGGATACGACTTTTCTAAGCTCACAGGATAAAAATACCGTAAAATTCAAGATTCAAAAACAGCGTTCATAATTTTTCGCGAAATTGGTATTCAAATGATCTTCGTCGATCGCCCTCTCGCAAGACAACTTGAGATGTGCCACGCCTGGCGATGCATTCATTATTCGCGAGCACAAGCAAAGCTGCATCCTGAGTGCGGCGTAAGGATCGAAACTACCTGTGGAGGCCAGGCAATTTTTGCTGGAATGGATTCGCCCTTAAACCGGGTAGTCGGGATGGGATTTGACCGTCCGGTCAACGTCGACGATTTGGAATGCGTTGAAGCTTTTTATACCAGTAAACATATTATTCCTCGGATAGATATCTGCCCAATGGCAGATGCAAGCCTTTTTGAAACGCTGCGACAAAAGAACTATTCGATTGAAGCTTTTCAAAATATTCTCGTTTTTCCATTGGTCAGAAATCAACAATTTCCAAATGCCTAAAGGGATCGAAGTCCGCCAATCAGACCCTGAAGAAGCAAACCTTTGGATCTTGACAACTGCCCAGGGTTTTGAGGGAGTTGAAGTACCTTCTCAGGAAGCGTTAAATGTGCTTGCGCCTAATTTCTATGCAGAAAATGCAGCTTGTTTCTTCGCATGGGTGGATGGAAATCCAGCCGGGGGGGGAGGCATGTACAGCCATGAGGGAATCGTAGAGCTTGGAGGTGCAAGCACTCGAATTGGTTACAGGCGCCGCGGTGTTCAAACTGCGCTGGTGTATGCCAGGATCAAAGCTGCGCATGAGAATGGGAATCGTTTGGCTATGGTTGTTACCGATCCAGCCAGTCATTCACAGCGAAACCTCGAGAGAATGGGTTTTCGCCTGGCTTACACGAAAGCGATCTTGACCAAAGCTCCTTTAAATAAAGAATCACCTTGAGAAACCACGCTGACAAGCACCGTGCGGTTCTGGTGATCCTTTAGGAATTCTTCGGAGGGACTAACTAACCCAGTTTTTGACGCATTGTCTCGAGCTGTCCAGCTACTGAAGCATCCAACACTTTGCCACCCGCGCTGATCACGATACCACCCAAGATCGATGGATCAACACGAAACGTAACAGTCGCCTGGCTGCCAATTTTCGAAAGCACGTCTGTTTTGACGGTTTCTTTCTCTTCATTCGTCAGCGGTAATGCACTCGTCACTTCGGCTGAAACGCCGCCCAGAGAACCGCTTTCCAACACAACAACTTTTCCTTCTCGGACCCCTGAAAAGAATTCATTTAGAAGCGCATGCTGTCGCTTCTCATCTAAAGCCTGACCGACTAGCTTTTGGGCGGCGGCAATCGATAAAGCCGCTACCTGCCCCCGCAGCTCCCCTAAAATCCGCTCACGTTCCACCTGCACTTCTGCCAGTGCAGCTTCACGCTCTTTGGCTATTTCCGCCTCAATGCTTGCCTTAACCTCGCGCCCGGCAGTATCTGCCCGCTCGGTGGCTTCCCGAATAACCTGACCAGCTTTCGATTGTGCATCAGCCACAATTTTCGCGGCTTCTTGTTCTGCATTGGCGCGTGCTTGAGCTGCCACTTGAGCATCTTCAAGCCCCTGAGCGATCTTTTCACGGCGGTTCTTCATCATATTCAAGATTGGCTTGTATGCCCATGCATACAACAGGATCGCCATGATGGTGAAGTTGAACACCTGGAAAAGAAAGTAGCCTAGATTAATACCTAGTTTTTCCATAGGTTTTTTTCTCCTACCTGTTCTCTAGGCAGCAAAGATGATAATCAGAGCAACAGCCAGTGCATAAATTGCCACCGCTTCTGCAAAGGCCATGCCCAGGATCATGTTTGTTTGAATAATCGGCGTTGCATCGGGGTTGCGCCCCATGGCCTGTACACCACCTGCAGCAGCCAGCCCTACACCCACACCAGCTCCGATAGCACCTAACATAGCTAAGCCAGCACCTAACAATTTCAAACCTGCAACAAAAGCGACTGGATCATTCATCGGAATTTCCTCCTAAAGTTTTAGTGTTGCTCTTCGGCGTGGTGACTCACCATGGCGCCGCTGATGAAAACAGTAGATAACAAGAAAAACACATAAGCCTGGATGATACCAAAGAAAATCTCAAACAAGTACAAAAAGGGCGGAATACCCACCGCAATCAAGGCACCGATGATCGACAAGAGCAGCGCGCCAGCGAAGATATTGCCGAACAACCGGAAGCCAAACGAGAGGATTTTAGCAAACTCCAGGATAATTTCCAGGAAACCAACCGCAAAATTGATGAGCCCAAAAATCCCTCCACTGATCAATTGCTTGAATTGGAAGAACTTCTCAAAATATGGAACGCCGAGAGCACATCACTCCAAATACTTGTACCATTACCACGGCAATTACTGCCAAAGCAAAAGTGAAATTGAGATCTGTGGCAGAGCCACGCAAGAAGGGCATGACTTCACAAGCCGTGCACAGCTCAGCACTGCTCTCTGAAGCATGACTGTCTTCTCCTTCCGATGCTTGCACTTCAACCGGTTGACCTTTGTCAATCGTATAGATATCCAAGCTCCCAATTGAAAACAGCTTCACCGGGCCATAACCAGTGCCTTCGTGCACCTGCTTGAGCTGGCCAATACTCTCAAAACCTGGCGCCAATTTAACCATATTGGCCACGAAGACCAACAAGAATATGGTAGCGGGAACGATAAAAATCCGGCGTGACCACTTGCCGGCTGTTCCTTCCACTGAATTCCAAAGGAATTCCACGATCGCTTCAAAAGCATTATAAATGCCAGCTTGGAACCAGGCTGCCTTTCTTCACAAAACGATATGCACCGATCGCCAATAAGATGAGCAGAAAATCAGCTATCAGCGTCGCCAGGATTGTATTGGTTATCTGAAAACCAAGGATCGTCAGACCGATTGGCTCAGGAGGCAGCACAACCACGGGACTGATCGGTTTTAGAATCGATGGCCCAAAGAAAGCACAGTAAGCTCCTAGTACGGTTAAACCTAAGATGATCCATCGTTTGACAGGGGTACGCTTTTTCGCAACAGGTTCAGTCACTGTTTTCCTCCTCTTTCACCGGGTGCGCCTGCACTGTTTCTGGGGTTTGGGAAGCTGTCATCCGTTTGATCGAGCGTGTAGCGACCCAAAACGTCAGGAATAACGAGAACGGAGCCGACCCTAAAAGTAGAATGATCGTGAATACGGGCCGGGTATCCAAATGTCCGATCCAGCCATAAGCCTACGATCAGGGCAAGGATCACAATGATTAATGTCAGGCATCCAACCTCCCCTCCAACCACCATAGGAGTAAACCCCATGGTGTAAATATTTGTGGTTGGTTTTTGGGGTTGACGCTCAGTCTGGTTCATCAGCGGGCGAATTTTATCACATGCATTTGAAAGAAGTCAATTATTTTATACAGGGTTTCACCAATTTAGAACAAAGACGTAACTGCTGCAGTTGCCCAAGTGTACCACGGACCAAAAATCGTACCGATTAAAATTATCCCAAAGGTCAAGATCCCCAAAGCAATCGAATATGGACGCGTCACTGGAATAAGCTGGCTATCATCATCGGACCGATATAAGTAAACTACCTTGAGGACGGTCAGGTAGTAGTATAAACCGAAAATGGAGTTGATCACGCCAATGAAAGCCAACCAGATATATCCAGCCTGTACCGCAGCAGCAAACACAAATATCTTCGCAATAAAACCACCCAAGGGGGGCATCCCAGCCAACGACAAGAAAGAAACAAGCATAACAAGCGCCAAAGCAGGTGAACGCCTGCTTAGCCCTGCATACGAAGCGATATCATCTTTACCAGTGATCCTTGAAACGGTTGATACAGCACCGAATGCAGCCAGGTTCGTGAGCAAATAAGCGATCAAATAAAAAACGACGCTGGTCATGCCCAAAACACTCCAGGATACTAATCCAACCAAGATATATCCGGCATGGGCAATAGATGAATAAGCCAATAATCGCTTAATATTTTTCTGGGTCAGTGCCACCAGATTCCCCAAGGTCATGGTTGCTACTGACAACCCGGCCAGGACAGCAGGCCAATAATCCAGGGCATATGGGGTAAATACAATGAATAATACTCTGAGAAGAACAGCAAAACCCGCCGCCTTGGAGGCAGTGGAAAGAAAACCAGCCACCGGTGTGGGAGCGCCTTCATAAACATCTGGCGCCCAAAAATGGAATGGGACGGCTGATATTTTGAAACCAAAACCAACCAGGATTAATACCAGGCTTCCCACGATCATTGCAACCGGCAGCGATCCCGTTTTCGAGAACAAAGCCTCTACACCATACAGACTGGTTGAGCCAGTCGATCCAAACAGAAGGCTGAACCCGTACAACATCACCGTAGAAGTTAGGGCACCGAAGAGGAGATATTTGAACCCTGACTCTGTCGATTTTATATCCTTTCGCATAAATCCTGCGAGAACATAGAGAGGGATCGAGGTTGTCTCAATTGCCAGGTAAAGCATGACCATATCGCTGGCTGAGGCCATTAGACACATTCCAATCACAGAAATGAGCATCAATACATAAAATTCGCCGCGCTTTCCTAGTTCGGCATGATCCATGGCAAACATGGCTGTAATGGCGGCACCAAATAAAAACAACAATGTAAAAGCAAAGCCAAACCAATCTTGCTGCAGCATCCCACCGAAAACCAAACGCGCTTGATTATCAGGTTTGGCAAAAAGTAAGCTAACTACCATGATGAAAGCTAACCCACCTGCGGTGAGCCAGCCTAGGCTGCGCTTCCGTTCTTCCACCCAAAACGCATCAAAAGCCAGCACTAAACCAGCTAACACCAATAAGAGAATCTCTGGCAAGATCGCTAAGATCATGGAAGGTTCAAAACTCATAATTTCCACTTAGGCACCTCCAAACAGGCTCAGAATACTCTGAACGCCTGACGCGACCAAGGGGCTCATTACCATTGGGTAAACTCCCACTGTGATCATGACGACACAAAGGGTAATAAGCGCCACTTTATCGAGAGCCGTAACATCACCGACATGGTGCTCGAACTCTTCAGACATAGGGCCGAAGAATACTTTTCCAATAATTTTGATAATATAGGCCGCGGTAATCACAATCGAGATTGCTGCGATGACTGCTACGATGGGCTGCACTTGCCATACACCCATGAAGATCGGGAACTCAGCTACAAAACCAGAAAGCCCAGGCATTCCCATCGAAACCAAGCCGCCGATAATGAAGGCCACAGCTACCCAGGGCATCTTCTTGGAAAATCCACCTAGCTGATTGATCTCACGGGTATGCGCCCGATCGTAAACCATCCCAACGACAGCAAAGAAGAGAGCTGTCATCACACCATGCGAGAACATCTGGATTCCCGCACCCATTAAGCCATCTTGCGTGAGGGTAGCGAAGCCAAGCATGACCAGGCCCATGTGCGATACAGAGGAGAAACCGATGACATATTTGAAATCTGTCTGCACCATGGCGATAAAGGCCCCATAGACCACATTCACCGTTGCCAGGCCTAAGATCAACCATCTCCAGGCTTCTGCGCCTTCAGGCAAAAGCATGATCCCAACTCTCAAAGCAGCAAACGCGCCCAGCTTCATCAAGACACCTGCATGGAACATCGAAACTGCCGTTGGCGCAGCCACGTGGCCATCGGGACTCCAATTATGAAATGGAAAGATACCGCCCAGAACTGCAAACCCAAAGAACACAAATGGGAACCAGAAAACCTGAAAGTCATGTGAAAAACCGACTCTGGAGAGCTCAAACATATTGAATGTGTTCAAGCCCGAGTTGAAATACATCGCCAGAGCACCGATCAGAGAGATGACCGAGCCAATAAACAGGTAAAGAGTCAGCTTCATGGCGGCATATTCACGTGTCTTCACCCAACCCCAGATGGAGATTAGCAAATACATTGGGAAAACGGCGATCTCATAGAAGAAAAATAACATGAACAGGTCTTGGGCGACAAAAACGCCAAACACACCGGATGCCAGGATAAACAAGAAGGCAAAAAATTCTCTCGGTCGATCGTCGATGCCCCATGAAATCATCACACCTGTAAACATGACAATTCCTGTTAGCAGCACCAGGGGGGCATTCATCCCATCTACACCCACAATATAAGAAATACCCATAGCTGGGAGCCAGTTATAGCTTTCAACGAATTGATAGCCACCTATGGACGAATTATATGAGAAATAAACCCAAATTGACAGCAGCAGTGAAAATGTTGCCGCAGCCAGAGCTATAACCCTGACCTCAGTCTTCCGTTCAGCAGGCATTAGCAAGATGAGCAAACCCGCCACTATGGGTGTAAAGACAATCACACTCAAAACAGGAAAATCCATGCTGCACCTCGTCCTAAAATAGGGAATTCATGGCTGCGTTGATTACATTCAAGATCCACCCAGGCCAGACACCAATCCAAAGGATTAGAACCAATAGAGGTGTCATCACAAGGATTTCACGCGAATTAATTTCGGTAATATGACCGATCCAATGCTGATTGGTTGGGCCATGGAGTACATGTTTAATTCCCTTTAAAATATAAGCACCTGTAAAGAGCAAGCCGATCATGCTTAAGGCTGTCGGTAAAGTCAAGATAGGCCAGGAACCCCGCACGACCAGGAATTCAGAGATAAACCCATTCAGCCCTGGTAACCCCAAGGAAGCCATCGAAGTGAAAATGAGAATCCCCCCATAGACCGGCACCAGGGGGAACAGGCCTCCGAAATCTTCCAGGTTACGCGTATGAGCACGTTCGTAGATGACTCCTACTAAGAAGAACATGCCAGCCGCTGACAAGCCGTGGTTAAACATCTGCAATACAGCGCCATTCAAGGCAATCACCGCATCCTGAGTTCCAGCCGCATAAGCAGCGGCAGCAATGCCCAAGACAACAAAGCCCATATGGTTGACCGATGAATATGCCACCAGGCGTTTGAAATCCTTTTGACCGAAAGCCGCAAAGGCTCCAAAAATAATTGCCATTGTGGCCAGGAATGCCAACGCACCGGCGTAGCGGTGCGCCTCATCTGGGTAGAGCGGTAATACGAGGCGCAGGAAACCATATGCCCCTAACTTAAGCAGCACACCAGCCAGGATCATCGAGCCTGCAGTCGGCGCTTCGGTATGGGCATCGGGCAGCCAGGTATGGAATGGCCAAACAGGTACTTTAATCGCAAAAGCAATCACGAAGGCCCAAAAGGCAATCGCTTTGACGGTTGAGAGCGACAGCCCTAAAGGAATATTCTCAAGCTCTGTTATTTCAGGCCAGGTTTGGAATAACTCAAGAAGATCGTAGGTCCCTGAAGCCACGCCGATCATCTGGATGGCAAGCAGCAATCCTAACGAGCCTGCCATGGTGTAGATCATAAATTTGAAGGAAGCGTAGGTCCGGGCAGGAACGACCCAAGTCTTGGTAATCTCACGCTCGCCTTTCTCAGAACCCCATTGGTTAATCAAGAAATACATGGGTACGAGGCCAATTTCCCAAAAGACAAAGAAAATCAGCAGATCCAAAGACAGGAAGACACCCAACATGCCTGTCTCCAACAAGAGGAACAAGATCATGTAGGGTTTAATCCGATCGTTGATGCTGAAAGAAGTCAGGATACAAAGTGGGGTCAGCAATGTGGTCAACAAAACCATCGTCAAGGAAAGGCCATCCACCCCCAGATGAAAGGTCGAATTCAAGGCTTCATACCATGCGTATTGAACCTGGAACTGGAAACCAGTTTGAGATTTATCAAACTGGATCCATAAAGCGATGGATAACATAAAAGGTATGAGACTCCCCAATAAAGCAGTCCAACGCAGTAAGCTTTTTTCTCCCTTCGGTAAGAAAAGCAGGCAAAGAGCGACCAAAGTTGGGGAGAATAAAATCATGATCAGCAACATTGTTTGGTTCATTATCTATTCACTCCTAAGGTCGCAGAGCAATCAGAAAATAAGCTAACGTAGCGAACGTAAAGACCAATGCAACCAGCATATATTGTTGTATTTTTCCGGTCTGGATAAACTTTAGTTTTCGACCGAAATACTGCGTCACATTTGCCGATCCATCGCCAATAAAGCCGTTGATAAAGGGTAAATCAAATTTCTCACGCAGGAATTTACCAATGCGGGGACTTATCCGGGCAAATAGGTGCAAAAATCCATCAATCACTTTCCGATCGAGGAAGAGATAGGTAAACTGTTCAGAAATCCAATAGGATGGTTTTACAAAGACGGTTTGATAAACCTCATCATGGTACCATTTATTCTTCATCCAAACATACACGCGACCCAACGGCCTAGCTAAAGGATCAATCGCTCCGCTCTTTACCTTTCTATACACCAACCAGCCCAAAGTCAATCCACCCAAAGCTACGATGAGGGAAGTAATTAATGGGAACCAATTGAACGGTATTTTTTCAGGGTGTTCCAGAAGCGTGCTACCCACAAACTCATGGAACCAATTGGTTGGGAGATTTAACCCCATAAAATCTTCAGGAATTCCCACCCATCCAAATGTGATGGCATAGAATGCTAATATAACTAATGGGAGGAGCATCGTCCAGGGCGTTTCATGGGCATGTTTGGCTTCCTCTGTGCGAGGCTCTCCCAGGAAAGTCAAAGTTATCTGCCGCATGGTGTAAAAAGCAGTCAAGAATGCCGCTAAGGCCAAGGTACCAAAGACAAGCCAATGCTGGTTGCCAAAGGCATGCGCCAAAATTTCATCCTTGGACCAAAAACCAGCCGTGATCAAAGGAAAGCCTGATAGAGCTAACCCACCGATCAAGAATGTCCAGAAGGTTACCGGCATCTTCTTTCTCAAGCCGCCCATGTTATACATGTCTTGAGGATCCACTTGATGGTTCCCTGTGTGCATCACGCCGTGTTCCATCCCATGGATCACAGAACCTGAACCCAAGAACAAGAGCGCCTTAAAGAAGGCATGCGTGATCAGGTGAAAAGCAGCAGCAACATAAGCACCGATCCCCAAAGCGGCAATCATATATCCGAGCTGAGAAATCGTGGAATAAGCCAACACACGTTTAACATCATTTTGTGCGACGGCAATCGTCGCTGCAAACAGCGCTGTAAATGCGCCAATGAACGTCATCAGCTGCATTGGAACGGTCAACTGACCGTGTTCCATACCGGCAGACATCAGCGGAAACATGCGTATGACCATATAGACACCCGCAGACACCATGGTTGCCGCATGGATCATGGCAGATACCGGAGTAGGACCTTCCATTGCATCGGGCAGCCATACATGTAGAGGCCATTGAGCAGATTTTCCGATTGTGCCGATGAAAAGCAGAAGGCCAATCAAACCAGCCGCAGATAATCCCACAATCGGCAGTACAGCAGGTTTTTCAGCCAGGTGGTTTAGAGTTTCAGGAGTGAATATTTCCCTGAAGGAAAGCGTTTTCGTCTCCGAATACAGGTAAACCACACCCAGCAACATGAACACATCGCCAACGCGTGTCGTTATGAAGGCTTTGATCGCGGCTGCTCGGGCAGAAGGCTTTTGGAACCAGAAACCGATCAACAGGTATGAACACAAACCCATGATCTCCCACCCCACGAACAAGGTGAGCAGGTTATCTGAAACCACCAGGGTATACATCCCAAAAGCAAACAAGCCAATAAAGGCGAAGAAGCGGGAATACATCGGCTCAATGGATGGAACGATATGTGTATGACCCTGCGCGTCCGTCGCGGAAGCCCCATGCGGAGGCAGGCCAGGTTTATCATGATCGCCTTTCGGTTTGCCAAAATTATGGTAACCCACGCTGTAGATGAAAATCATCAATACAGTCCATGCAACAAAGAACAGCGTAATGGCAGATAATGGGTCCACCAATACACCGATGTAAAGGAAGGTATCACCTGTTGGTAGCCAGGGAATGGAGGATTGGAAGGGGTGTAAACCGAGATGTTCGGTCTGCACGGCCCGGATGAATACGATCATGCTGCCCAACCAAGATAAAACGGCTGCGCCAACACCAATTGTATGGCTAAACCACTTGCTCCGGTTCGTGAATAACACGATCAGGAAGAAAGCCAGGACTGGAGGAAGCGGAATGAGCCAAATCAGAGTTTCAGTCGCCATGCGTTATCTCCTGATCACCATTTCAACATATCGATCTCGTCTGCTACCACCGAATCGCGACGGCGGTAGATGGAGATGATCAAAGCCAGGCCAACTGCCACTTCAGCAGCCGCTACAGCAAATACCATGATCGCGAAAACCTGCCCAGCGATGTTCTCTGGAGTCAGGTAGCGCCAAAATGCAATCAGATTTACATTGACCGCATTCAGCATTAATTCGATACCCATCAATATTGCCACCGCATTCTTACGAGACAGAACACCAAACAAACCAATACAAAACAGCGCTGCGGCGAATAATAAGTACCAGGATAAGGGGATCATCCGTTCAACCTCCTCGGCTATTTCTTAATCAAAGAGACATAAATAGCGCCGATCATGGCTGCTACAAGCAATACAGAAGCCAACTCGAACGGCAGTAGATAAGCATTCGGAGAAACCAGTGCCTGTCCAAGATCGGAGAGAGCGTTTGCTCCTGCCAACAAACCAGGCTTAGCAGTGGTAAATGAAGACCAAGAACTCAAGACAAAAAAGAGACCTACAAATAGGAAAACAGCCGTCAGAGCAGCAAAAGGCCAGATGGTATTATGCTGTGAACCTCCATCACGGAGATCTTTACGGGTAAGCATGACGGCAAAAATTATCAAGATCGCAATTGCGCCAATATAAATTAACACCTGTGCGACTGCAAAAAAGCCCGCATCCAGAAACACATACAAAACACCCACTCCAAAAAGCGCTACGATAAGCCATAAAGCAGAATGTACCAGGGATTTCGCAGTGACAACCAGGAAGGCTGCTACAAGCGTGATGACAGCAAAGATGAAAAAGCTAATTTGCATCAGATCCATGATCTTCTTCTTTCTCCCTTTTAATCGCTGACTGGGGTGTTCGGTGCCATGGCGACTGGTCGTGGTTCTGTCACTTGCTGCCGTTCCTTGCGCGCTGAACGGCGAAGAATTTCAATCGTTCCCCAGATAATGATCAAATTCATTCCAAGATTGATGATGGTACGTAAACCTAAAGAGTCCAAACCGAACGATTGCAAGATCTTTTCAACCAGAGCGGTGCCCATCAATAAAACCAAGGCAATTGGAGTTAAGAATTTCCAATTAAAGTTTAACATCTGGTCAATTCGCAGACGAGGCATGGTAATGCGCAAGACGATCACAAAGAAGTAAACAATGAAAGTCTTAACGAAGAAATATGCCACACCCAGAATAGGCCACTGCTCTGCCCAAGGACCACGCCATCCTCCCAGGAAAAGAGTAGCCATCAACGCTGAAACCGTGAAGGCGTGTAAAAATTCTCCAACATAGAACATACCGAATTTTAGACCTGAATACTCGGTCTGGTATCCAGCCACTAATTCAAACTCGGCTTCCATGAAATCAAATGGCGCACGACCGATTTCAGCTTGAGCCGAAAGGAAAAACAAGAATGCCGCCAGAGGAGAAAGCACAATAAACCATACTGATTGAGCTTCTACAAGGCTGTTGACGCCCATTGTACGGCCTAATAAAACCGGCACCAGTAAAGCCAATACCATAGGAACTTCATAGGAAACCATTTGTGAAACGGTCCGAAAAGCGCCTAAGAGAGCATATTTATTATTCGAGGACCACCCCGCCATAATTATGCCAAGCGTACCAAGAGCTCCAACCGCCACAATATATAGGACCCCGACATTGATTTCTGACCCTACAATCGTAGGAGCAAAGGGGATGACTGCCCAGAGAAGGATGACTGCCGAGACAGTCAGGATCGGGGCTAAGTTGTACACTACCTTATCAGCCCCATCTGGGGTGATATATTCCTTCGTAAAAATCTTAACCATATCTGGGAAAGTTTGAAAAATTCCCCAAGGACCTACCCGGTTCGGACCCAGGCGATCCTGAATGCGTGCATATAGTTTTCGTTCTATCCAGATTGTAAAGACCACCAGAGCAAGGCTAAAGGTTCCTAAAATAAACGCGCCCAGGAGGGTAACAATCACAGTAGCTGCGGCTGGCGCAATATTCCATCCCTGAAGTAACCCTTCTAGCCAATTTCCGATAAATGAGATTGGGTCACGTAAGAATTCCATTACCTATCTCCTCTGCTAAGGATAACAACACAGTGACATTCGAAAGAGAGATTTCTCTTTCGAATGTCACTGTGAACTCTGACCTTTGGTTAAACCCACTCCAAGACGCCCTTTCGCCAGGCGGCTAAAAGTTCACCAAATAGAACGAGAATAAAAATAATCCCAGAAACTACTCCTACTAACGGCAGCTTATCAAATGCAACAGCCCAAGGGAACAAGAAAACGATCTCAACATCAAAGACCAGAAATGTTAGCGCAAAAATGTAATATTGGACTTTAAATTGGACCCAGGTATCGCCAACGGTTTCCATACCACACTCATACACCTGGGTTTTCGCTGGCGAGCCTCTTTTAGGGGCAAGTAAACCAGCAATCAGGATTGGAACACCGGGAAAGATCGCCACGATCAAAAAAAACAGACCAATGAACAACCAATCATTCAGCATGGACGCTCCTTAGATTATGGGATTATGCCAGGTGCATGGCAAAACGGAGTGGTTCTCTCCACCCGAATATCGGCATTATTTTACCATAGCCTTTAGATTGTGATGGATTTCTCTAGGATATTAACCCTATATGAGTGGTACCGTCACGCAGCGACCTGGCTTGATGCTCCTAACTTCCAAGCGATGTCTGACCTTTCTTCCCATATCTACCCTTTGGAATTATGCTATACTGGCATGGATTGATTACCCCTGTTCTTAACTTCATGCAAATACAAGGATAGCAAAATGAATTCTCAATATGACGAACTAAAAATGTCGTCTTGCCCAGGGTTGGAATACCTGGAATACGCGCAGTGTCCTTTCACATGTACTGCTTCCCGATGCTTTTGCGCTCAATCTATGTATCAAAGAATATGTCGGACGACAATATTTAAAAGAAGCTCTGATTGGCCGGCATCATGAATTCGAAGAACGCATTTTCCCTGGACCGCATGCTTATGATGGCAGCTATACCGAACTACGACTGCTTTGGCAGGGATTGGAGATGATTGTACAGAGCGCTCAGAAAGGCAAGGACCTCGTAATCCTTGTGACTCCGTTATCCTCACACAAGAAGCCCCCTCTGCTGGTCGTTGAAGCCGGTATCCTTTGGAACCGCCCTGGTAATATCCGCCAGAAGAAAGATCATATAAAAGCAAAACTCAACAAAAAGACGGTAAAGGTATTTGCTACACGAGAATCAGTTTTCGATCCATATCTGGCCACCCAAACTCCCTATTTTTCAATCCCTCTGGATAGTCCTGTGGGCATATCAACAGGGAAACCACGCAAGATTGAAAAAATTCAAGCCATTATCGCCAAAAAGAAAGCCTCTCACGAAACCCAAGCTCAAAAATACGGCGACCTATCTGAAGTTTATAAAGCCATCCAAACCTGCATGGCATGGGATACGATCTACGAGCCAGAACATGATCGGGTAGTCTCTCCCGTCAGCCGCATCTGGAACGTGGTTTGGGGGGGATTCGTCTTGTTCGATTGGGATACCTATTTTGCTGCCCTAATGGCCGGGCTGGATCATAAAGACCTGGCTTATGCGAATGCAATTGAAATGACCCGCGATAAAACAGAATCCGGATTCGTTCCCAATTTCAGCACCGTAGCGAACATCAAGAGCCGCGATCGCTCAGAACCACCTGTTGGCGCGCTTTGCTGTTGGGAATTGTTCAAACGCTTTGGCGACACCTGGTTCCTGGAGGAAGTCTTTGATGGTCTCTTGGAATGGAATCGCTGGTGGCATAACCACCGGCAGTTTGATGGATTATTATGCTGGGGTTCTGATCCGTATGAGCCAGTAACAGGTGCAATGTTCGAGCTCGACTTAGGTGGAGTCAACAACCGCCAAGGCGCGGCTTACGAATCTGGGTTGGATAATTCACCTATGTATGACGATATTCCCTTCGATCCTCAAACACATCTGATGCAGCAAGCAGATGTAGGATTGATGGGCATGTATATTGCTGATTGCGAACTGTTTGGCAAATATTGCGAAGGTACTTGAATCAGTGCAAAGATCGCCAAAGAACTGCTTCAAAGGGCTGAAACCTACCGCCAGGCTTTACAACGCCTTTGGGATGAACCAACGGGTATCTTCCTCAACTGGCGCACCGATTTAAAACAATTCAGCCACCGGATTTCTCCAATGCACTTTTACGCCCTCTTAGGAAAAGGCGCTTCATAAAATGATCCGTCCAGAAATACTCACTAAACTACGCTTGTTCGATACCCCAACCATTTGTAATATCATTGAGCTCTTCAATATTCGCCCATATAACACCGGTTACATGGATCAACGCATCCAGGCTTGTTTTCCCGAGCTGCCACCCATGGTCGGATTCGCAGCTACAGCCACTTTTCGAGCTGGAGGGCCACCTCGATCTGGAGAAGGATACTTCGGATTGGTCGACCAAGTCAAGCGATTTGAAGAGTTATCAGGACCTGCGGTTGTTGTCTTTCAAGATCTCGATGATCCAGCAGTAGCGGCTACATTTGGCGAGATCATGTGTACGACTTATCAGACTTTTGGTGCACTGGGCTTGATCACCAGCGGAAGCGGGAGAGATTTACAACAAGTCCATGCCATCCAGTTCCCTGTTTTCACGAATGGAACGATCTGTTCGCATGGATATGTACATTTTCCACAAATCAACGTCCCAATCCATGTGGGAGGGATCACCATTTATCCAGACGATTTATTGCACGGGGATCTAAACGGAGTGACGACAATCCCAATCGAGATTGCGAGTGAAATCGCAGAGGTTGGCGATGACTTTGTAAAGGCAGAGAATGTTGTCCTCACTGCAATGCGGGGGAATAATCCAACGCCCGCAGTTTTACAGGAAGCCCTGGCAGAATCTAAGGACCAAATCCAAAATCTCAGAAACCACCTTTCTCGGTTCGCTAAATGAGATTTGCGAAGTACCATGCCCTAGGGAATGATTACCTTGTGATCACCCCTCAAGAAGCCGGTGATCTGCCTCACCAACCAGTAGCGGTGCAGCGCCTTTGTCATCGAAACTTTGGAATGGGCTCAGATGGAATCTTGATCGGTCCCCTTCCTTCTCCGAAGACTCAATTTGGACTGAGAATTTTCAATCCGGATGGCAGCGAAGCCGAAAAGAGCGGCAATGGGATCCGGATCTTTTCACGTTGGCTTTGGGACCACAAATTTGTAACCGAAAAACCGTTCCAAATTTGGACTCGGGGAGGGACAGTCAATGTCACAGTGCTTGATGAAGGACAGATTGTCAGAGTGGAGATGGGACGTGCAAGCTTTGATAGCCAGGTCATTCCTGTCACCGGCTCCAATCGGGAGGTAGTGAATGAAATTCTGGAGGTTGCTGGGAACATATTTCATTATTGTGCTGTTACAATAGGGAATCCTCATTGTGTCATCCGATGTGATCGAGTATCCACTCAGCAAGTCAAGGAACTCGGTCCATCGATCGAAAAGGACCCTCGTTTCCCCAACCGTACAAATGTCCAATTTATGGAGATCCGCGACCAGCATCATATTTATATTGAAATTTGGGAACGAGGGGCCGGATATACCTTAGCATCTGGCAGCAGCAGCTGTGCCGCCGCGGCGGCAGCCGTCCGGCTTGGTTTGTGCCAGTCTCCTATCACGGTCCTAATGCCAGGAGGCAGCCTCGAAATTCAAATAAAAGCAGATTACCACGTGATCATGGTTGGGGGTGTAACACGTGTGGCTGAAGGCGAGATATTCGACGATATTTTTTCTGATAAAATTTATCCAGGAGGCACATTACAATGAAACAACAAACATCACGAGATCGACTTCTTATGGCTCTGAGCCAACAAGAACCAGATCATATCCCTTGCTCGTTCATGAGCTTCACGATCATGCGCCAGCGCTGCAATGATAATTGGTATGAAGTGGCCTTGAAAGAGAAAGAGATGGGGCTGGATCCCTTCTTGTTTATCCCTACCGCACCTCGAGCTCAACGGAGGGATCATCCTGATTTACGCGGTCTTCCTGTACGGTTTCACCCTGACGTAAAAGTCAAACAATGGCGTGAAAGCAATCCGGAGGGTTACGATATTCTCCAAAAAGAATATACAACCCCTGTTGGATCTTTATCAACTCATATCCGGATTACAGAAGATTGGCCTCACGGAGATCACCTGCCTTTTATCGATGATTACCAGATTCCAAGAACTACGAAACCACTCATCACACAACCAAATGATCTGGAAGCGTTGAAATACCTCCTGATACCACCTCAGGCAGCGGATGTGGGTAAATTCAAACAAGATGCCGAAAAAGCAGGCGCTTTTTCGCAAGAACATGGTATTCTGTTGGCTGGCGGTTGGGGCGTTGGAATGGATATGGTCGATTGGCTGTGCGGTATGGAATCCTTAATGGTTCTAACCATGGAGCAGCCTGAATTTGTTAGCGATTTGCTCGAAATGATCCATCAATGGAATAAACAGCGCATGTTGGTCGTGCTTAACTCACCCGTTGATATCTTCATACGCCGCGCCTGGTATGAAGGCTGCGATTTTGTTACCCCGCGTTTTTATCGAAAGGCAATTCTGCCACGCTTGAAAGCTGAGGTAGATTTGGCTCATGAACATGGTAAAAAATTTGGCTATATTTGCTCGAGCGGAACGAAGCCAATGCTTGATCTCCATGTTGAAGCAGGTATCGATGTGCTGATCGGTGTAGATCCTATTCAAGGGACTCATACGGATATGCCGCTCATGAAACAGAAGTTCACGAACAAAATTAGTCTATGGGGAGGCGTTTCTGGAGCAGTTACCGTCGAACGCGGCAGCGAGACAGATGTTCGCGAAGCTGTGCATCAAGCAATTTCGACTTTGGGTCCCAACGGCTTCATTCTTTCCCCTGTTGATAATTTGACTGTGGATGATCCACTCACCTGGAAAAACATCGATATTTTTATCGATGAATGGAAAAACCATTGGACAACGTAAATCATGCGCTTTGAAGAATTGAACTGGTTTGATATCGAAGATTACCTCAAGCACGAGGATCGTTTAATTTTCGTATTAGGAGCGTGTGAACAGCACGGTTATTTGAGCCTGCTTTCAGATGTAAAAATCCCCCTGGTGTTGGCAGACGCAGCCAGCCAAAAAACTGGAGTATTGGTGGCTCCAACCCTGAACTTCGGATCTTCCCCATACTTTCAAGCTTATCCCGGAACACTCAGCCTGCGATCCGCCACGCTTCTTGATATTGTCGAGGATTTGGTTCGTTCAGTTTATCAACAAGGATTTAGACGGATCTTATTCCTCAACGGGCACGGAGGCAACGATGCAGCTCGGAGCAGGCTGTATGAGTTGGCTAATGCACTCCCTTCACTACACATGGCCTGGTATGCCTGGTGGCTGGCACCTAGCGTGGAGGAGGTTGCCCGACAAAACCAGCTTAAACCAGCCCATGCAAACTGGTTGGAGGCCTTTGCATTTACCCGGGTATCTGAGCTGCCCAAAGGCGAAAAGACCCCTCCAAGAATACCAGGCTTAATGAATGCGGAACAAGCCCGTCAGGTCTATGGAGATGGCTCTTTTGGCGGACCTTACCAGGCCTCCGAATCAGTGATGCAAAATATTTTTCAAGCCGCGTTAGACGATATTCTACAACTATTAAAATTTGAATGAATTGAAAGGATCAGGACGCAATGACACTAAAAAAGGAAACCGTCTTCACAGAAGCTGCACCCAAGGCTATAGGACCTTATTCACAGGCCATTATAGTTGGTGGTTTTATTTACACGGCTGGCCAGGGGGGGATGGATCCAAAAACCGGTGAGATTGTTGCTGGCGGTATCGAAGCGGAAACCCGGCAAGTACTGACCAATATAAAAAATATACTTGAGGCTGCCGGATCATCGCTGGACCTGGTAGTTAAAACTACGGTTTATTTACGAGATATGCAAGATTTCACTGCCATGAACGGTGTTTATGCTACGTTTTTCCCAACAAATCCACCCGCTCGCACGACAGTGCAGGCTGCCGCGCTCCCGCGTGGTATAGCAGTGGAGATTGACACAGTTGCGATTGCAGGTTGAAATAAAGCCAGCTTTTATTAATTGTCTTTATAATCAAACCACATAAATCACACCCCATGGGTAGAGAATTAATCCTGCTCGTTGATGATGGACCCAATATCACCCAATTATCCAGGTTATACAAGGCTGCCTCTTCCAAAACCATCATCCTCGACATCTCATTCTCATAAAAGTTGATCAACCAGGGAACGTGATGCTCATTGTTTCAGTGATCGTACCATGTTATAACGAGGAAGCCACCATTCAGCTTTTATTGGATGCGATTGAGAGCCAAACATTTCCTCACGACCAGTTTGAAGTCATCATTTCTGATGGCATCTCTACAGATGGCACGCGCATGGTCATCACGGAATATCAAAAACAGCACACGGATCTCCAGATCAAAGTGGTAGACAATCCAAAGAGAATCATCCCTTCTGCACTCAACCGGGCGCTTGAATCTGCAGCAGGAAAATATATTATCCGCTTAGATGCCCATTCGATGCCATACCCAGATTATCTTGAAAAGTGTGTCCAAGATCTAGAGGCTGGTTGTGGCGATAACGTTGGGGGCATTTGGGAAATTCAACCTGGCAGAAAAGGAGCATTGCCTCCTTCATGGATGGCGCGCGGGATTGCTGCTGCAACGGCTCATCCACTAGGAGTTGGAGATGCCCAATACCGGTTCACCAATCAAGCCCAATATGTCGATACCGTCCCCTTTGGAGCCTTTGAATCGAAGCTGATCGAGAAAATTGGGTTTTTCGATGAAACATTACAAACCAATGAGGATTATGAATTCAACGTGCGAATCCGGCAATCTGGCGGTAAAATCTGGTTAAATCCTGCCATTCGTTCAGTATATTTTGCTCGTCCGTCATTGTTAAGCCTCATACAGCAATACTGGCGTTATGGTTATTGGAAAGGGCGCATGCTTTATCGTTATCCGCAGACATTGCGCTGGAGACAGCTTCTGCCGCCTGTATTCGTGGCTAGTTTTGTAGGGCTAATTTTGCTTACAGTATTGAATGCCTGGTTTGGACTGCTTCTGATCCTCCAGATCTGCTTGTACGCATTAATATTACTTATAACGGGAATCCAAGTGAGCTGGCAGAAAAAAAATTTCTCTTTGCTGATCAGCATACCCCTGGCAATCAGCGCCATGCACTTGACCTGGGGTACTGGCGTTTTATGGAGCTTGCTAACGAAAATCATAAAAGAAGGTTTGATCAGACATGCCTCTTAGACCTGTTTCTTCGTTGATTCTTTTACGCCCCGGTGAACGCCGCGCTCTATTGCTCTTCGGCGATGTTGTGATGGTGATCGCAGCAGTGGTTATAGCCTTGGCCTTCTGGGCGCAAGGTGACCAGTATGCAAACTTTACCATCGATTTTTTATTGTCAACTCCTTTATGGTTTTATTTTCTCCCGATCCTGTGGCTTACTTTATTATCCAGCCTTTACCAGGAAAGACGCGCCGCAGATTGGTCAGAAACTCTCAGAGTCATCGCGATCGCGGCGGTGATTGCCTTGGCGTTTTATAGTGTGATATATTTTTTCAATACTCCCAAGTCCTTGCCTCGACGCGGCGTTGCTGCATTCATCGGATCAGCCCTTATAATGACCATGATCTGGAGGTTTATCTATATTAATATTTTTACCGCCCCACAATTTCTACGCAGAGTTCTCTTGGTGGGCGGCGGTGAGACCGGACAAATTATTCTGAAAATATTAAGATCCTTACATCCCCAACCCTTTATTGTCACCGGTATCATTGACGATGATCCCAATAAAATCGGCTCGGAAATTGAGGAATACCCGGTCATTGCGGGCAGTGATCAATTGCTAGAAACCATTGCCGAACAAGATATAACCGACCTGATCGTGGCGATATCAGGGAAGATGCAAGGAAGCATGTTCCAGGCTCTATTGGATGCTCAGGAAAAAGGCATTGAAATCACCCGTATGCCAGTAGTTTATGAAGAGCTGCTACATCGCGTTCCCATCCGCTACCTTGAAGCTGATTGGATTTTAAGATCCTTTGTTGACCAGGCACGCGGCAATATGTTTAATGATATTGGCAAACGATTGATGGATATTATTATCTCCATTATTTGCCTTCTGTTCTTTATTCCACTTGCGCCTTTAATCTCGTTAGCCATTATTATTGACAGCGGATTTCCGATTTTTTATACCCAAAAGCGCATGGGACGCAATGGAGTTCTTTATAACATCTATAAATTCCGCACCATGCGGCAAGATGCAGAAGCAAATGGTCAGCCACAATGGGCAGAGGAAAATGATCGCCGTGCTACCCGGATTGGTGCATTATTGCGTAAGACGCATTTGGACGAATTTCCCCAATTTATCAATGTTTTGAAAGGGGAAATGAGTATTGTTGGGCCCCGTGCGGAGCGCCCAGAATTGGTTGAGTGGTTCCAACAGCACGTACCCTTTTACCGAGCCAGGCTGCTCGTCAGACCTGGTATTACGGGTTGGGCACAGGTAAACCAACAATACGCTTCTACCATTGATGAAACCATTGAAAAATTGGAGTATGATCTTTATTACATTAAGCATCGAAACCTGGGAATGGATATCCGTACCATGTTGAGAACACCAGCCATGATCTTGGGGTTTCGAGGTCGATAAATTTTAATGAAACGAACACTGTTATTTCGTAACCGGGCAGTATTTCTGGGTGATTTACTCTTGATTACTGCCATCGTCCCCGCCAGCTTCGTGCTCAGGTTAAACTTTGGGGTAAGGTTGGCGGATTTTAAATATCAGATCTTGACGATGATCGTTTTAGCCTGGATCATCAAGCCGCTTGTCTATTATAAGTTTGGTTTGTACCGGCGTGTTTGGATCTATGCCAGCATTGCTGAGCTAAAGCTGATCGTATTTGCTGTAAGCTTTGCTTCAGCGCTCATGTTTGGCGTGATCTCAATCATACAGCTGCTCCAGGTCTTTCCTGAGTTTTCAAGAGGGGCGGTCTTGATCGATTTTCTGCTTTCTCTTGTGGCAGTGGGTGGGCTGCGGTTCTCTTTGCGCCTCATTTCAGAAAGCCAATCGCAGGGGCGGAGCAACCAGATACGGTCTCGGCGGGTGCTGGTTGCCGGCGCTGGGGATGCTGGTGCGCTCGTAGCCAGGGAAATGCAGAAAAACCCGCAAGCCAATTTATCACCAGTTTGTTTTATCGATGATGACCCAGCAAAACAGCACCAGGAAATTCATAGTATTCGGGTGGTAGGTCAATTAAAAGACTTACCCCATGTTGTCGATCTATATCATATCGATGAAGTCATCATCGCAATCCCCAGCGCACCAGGCCAGGTCATCAGAACCTTAACCGATCTTTGCCGTCAAAAAGGAGTCCCTTTTAAAACCATGCCTGGACTTCACGAGCTAATCGGCGGAAAGGTAAGTGTTTCCCGGCTTCGAGAAGTGGACATTACGGATTTACTCCGGCGCAAATCTGTTAATATCGATGACAAACTGGTAGGGATCAATCTGAACCGAAAACGTGTCTTAGTGACTGGAGCAGGAGGCTCGATTGGAAGAGAATTATGCCGCCAGATTGTTCGTTGGACTCCAGAGCAATTGGTCCTCTTAGGGCATGGTGAAAACAGCCTCTTTGAAACTTTGATCGAATTAAATGAAAATTATCCATCCCTTTCTAAGCAAGCAGTGGTGGCAGATATTCGAGATCAGCAACGGCTGGAAAAAATATTTCAAACCTTTCACCCCCAGGTTGTATTTCATGCAGCTGCGCACAAGCATGTTCCCCTCATGGAAGCAAATATAGAAGAAGCGATAACAAATAACGTTCTAGGGACGCGTAATGTTGTGGAAACCGCCCTGGCGAACGGAGTGGAGCGATTGGTGCTGATCTCAACCGATAAAGCGGTCCGCCCCTCCAGTGTGATGGGCGCCACGAAACGGTTAGCAGAGATGATTGTCCTGGATGCAGCCAAGCGTACCGGAAAAGCATTTTCGGTGGTCCGTTTCGGAAATGTGTTAGGAAGCCGGGGCAGCATCGTCCCCCTGTTTAAACGACAGATCGCTAAAGGCGGACCAATCACCATTACCCACCCCGATATGAAACGCTACTTCATGACGATCCCCGAGGCAGTGCATCTGGTTTTGCAGGCTTTTGCCATGGGGCAAGGAGGGGAAGCTTTTGTGCTCAATATGGGCGAGCAGGTGCGCATCCTGGACCTGGCAGAGGATTTGATCCGGCTGTCAGGCCTTGAACCTGGAAAGGATATCGAGATCGAATTTACTGGCATTCGACCTGGAGAGAAACTCAGTGAAGCCCTTTGGGATGAAGGCGCAGATTTGCAGCCCACAGAACATCCTGATATTTTCAGACTGACGGAAGAAGATCACCTGTTGGAACCTGAGCTGTCTCAAGCGATTTCTGAGCTGGAGAGCCTGGCAGAGCAAAGCGATAAAGAGGCCATCTTACACCGGTTGGATGCTTTGATCCCAGGCTCAACCGTTCGCAGCGCACCTCCTACGGATATCACATCCGTCATTTAAATTATGCCGACGCTCACTGATCATGAATGGGAAAACTTTACATCCCAATTTCCGGATATTCATCTTTTACAATCTGCTGCTTGGGGAGAATTGAAAGCCCACTTTGGCTGGAGCGTGGAAAGGATCGTAGTGGGGAATCTGGGTGCTCAAGTACTTTTCCGGACTGTTATACCCGGCGTAAGGATGGCATATATCCCAAAAGGACCCGTGGGATTAACGAGCCCATCTACATTGGGATGGGAAAATTTCCTGGCCGAAATCGACCGGGTTTGCAGGAAGAACCATGCTTTTCTCTTAGAAATCGAACCAGATGCCTGGGAATCTGATTCGCGAAGGGAAACCCAGGAACCAAATGCGGAAGCCTGGATAGAACCTTTTTTTGATATGCTGCCACCTGGACTGCAGACAAGCCCGCACAGCATTCAACCTCCGCGTACAATCGTGGTTAACCTTTTAGCAGAAGAAGAACAAATCCTTAACCGGATGAAACAAAAAACCCGTTACAACATCCGCCTGGCGCAGAGGTCAGACGTAAAGGTTTCCTCCACGGATAACCTGGATTTATTCTCTGAGATGATCCAAGAAACTGGCGAACGCGATCAATTTGGTGTTCACAATCTTAATTATTACCAGCGCTGCTTCAATCTATTCCAACCACTCGGGCAATGTGAGCTTTTATTAGCCAGGTTCAAAGATGAGCCGCTGGCAATGCTGATGGTTTTTGCACGCGGGCGCCGTGCCTGGTATTTATATGGCGCATCTCGTGACATTCATCGAGAAAAAATGCCCACTTACCTTCTGCAATGGGAAGCGATACGCTGGGCAATCCGACATGGCTGCCAGACTTACGACCTTTGGGGTGTTCCAGATGAGGATCTCGAAACCTTAGAAGCAAATTTCTCTGACCGATCTGCCGGTTTATGGGGTGTGTACCGGTTCAAACGCGGGTTCGGCGGTACGCTTCTCCGCTCGGCAGGCCCTTGGAACCGGGTTTACAATCCCTTCCTTTTCCGTATCTATCGCTATTGGCTCCAACGTTCAAAGGGAGGCGGAACCAGGTGAACCCTTTAGAAACCTCCTGGAATGGGATGATCTCGTCTCTGCCCGGCGCCCACTTTATGCAGACCTCCCACTGGGCAGCCATTAAAGCCCAAACAGGTTGGACACCCATGTATCAAGCCTGGAAAGCAAAAGAGCTCTCGGAATGATGCGTTCGAGATGATTGAGTGGGGAGCTGAACCTGGAAACCCAGTTGCGGCTTCATTGATCCTTCAAAGAGCGATATCTCTCGGTGGCTTTTCTGCAAAACTGCGGATCTTGTATGTTCCAAAAGGTCCACTGCTGGATTGGAATAACCTCTCTTTACGACGCCAAGTCCTGGCGGACATAAAGTCGCTTGCTCATCGACAGGGAGCGATCTTTGTTAAAACGGACCCGGATGTCATCCTGGGGGAAGGTTTTCCTGGCTCAGCAGAAGACCAGGCCAATCAAACCGGTCAATCTGTCATCGTGGAGCTGGGCGCTCAAGGCTGGCATCTATCGGATGAGCAGGTACAATTTCGCAATACGATCCTGATCGATCTAAAGCCTTCACAAGATGAAATCCTGGCTCGGATGAAACAAAAAACCCGCTACAATGTACGCCTTGCAGAACGCAAAGGAGTGACAGTTAGAACAGGAAATTTGGATGAGCTACCCATGCTTTACCGTATGTATGCAGAGACTTCCGTTCGCGATGGTTTTGTCATCCGGCCAGCGGATTATTATCACAATACCTGGCAAACTTTCATCCAAGCTGGGCTGGCGGAGGCATTAATCGCTGAAGTTGAAGGGGAACCGGTCGCAGCAATCATCGTCTTTTACTTTGCTGGAAAAGCCTGGTATGTCTATGGGATGTCGCGCGAAACACACCGGGAAAAAATGCCCAATTATCTGCTGCAGTGGCACGCCATACAGCATGCCCAATCCAAGGGCTGCAGCACCTATGACCTTTGGGGAGCTCCAGATGATTTCATTGAAGCGGATCCGTTATGGAATGTTTATCGATTTAAGGAGGGGCTAGGGGGCAAAATTGTGCGGCATATCGGTGCCTGGGATTTACCCACGCGTCCAACAATTTACACTCTTTACACGAAAATATTACCCCAATTTTTGAATATACTTCGCCAGAAAGGAAAAGCTGACACCAAAAAGAATGTCAGCATTTAATTTTTATGAAACCACTGCCACGCCTTCGATTTGCTCATCTTCCAACCCCCATCGAGCCCCTACCCAGACTTTCAGCCGCGCTTAAAGGCCCGCGGCTTTGGGTAAAACGGGACGATCAGACGGGATTAGCTTTTGGAGGCAACAAGACCCGGAAATTAGAATTCCTGGTAGCAGAGGCCAAAGCACATGGTGCGCGGACTTTGATCACTGCTGGAGCTGTGCAATCCAACCACTGCCGGCAAACTGCAGCCGCAGCAGCCCGCTTTGGTTTTGATTGCATCCTCGTGCTGTCTGGAAACAAACCTGAAACGGTATCAGGAAACCTGCTCCTAGACCACCTGTTTGGGGCTGAGATTGTGTGGACCGAACCGGAGGTAAGGGCAGAAACCCTACAACTAACCTTCGACCAGGCCTGGGGAGAGGGAAAAAGACCGTATCAGATACCGGTTGGAGGCTCGAACCCAACCGGGGCGGCGGGTTACGTTTTTGCGATCCAGGAATTGATCAATCAATTCCCTGCTGGGGAGCTTCCAGATTGGATCATTGTGGCCTCTTCTTCGGGAGGCACGCAAGCCGGGATGGTCGCAGGGGCAAAACTCTTCAGCTTTCCGGGAAAAATCCTTGGCATCAGCAACGATGAAAACGCCTCGGTTCTTTCCACTTTAGTGGAAAACCTGGCCAATGAGACAATCGAATTCTTTGGAGATGACAGCAAGGTGAAGCCTGAAGAGGTATTGGTGAATGACGCATTTTTAGGGGCAGGCTATGGTGTGATGGGGAAACCAGAAGAAGAAGCTATCCACCTTTTCGCCTCGCAAGAAGGTCTGCTGCTTGACCCGGTTTACACGGGCCGAGCTGCCGCAGGTTTGATTGGATTAATCCGAGAAGGGTTCTTTAAGCCGGTTGAAAAAGTATTGTTCTGGCACACAGGGGGCTCTACGGCTTTGTTTGCAGAACAATATCAACCTGCTTTCAAAGGATCTTAAAGCCACTAAATATTATCCTGAAAGCCAGGTGATTATTTTAACCTTAGCACTTCAAAAACGACCACTGGCTGACTCTTGCCTTTAGCCTGCACAGGCTCAACCGGACGTACGATCACTTGGTCTTCAATTAATTGGTATACCGGCTCGCTGATCAAGATTTGCCCTCCAGAAGCATTCTCCTGGATGCGCTTGGCCGTATTGACACTATCTCCAATGGCGGTAAATTCAAGTCGATTTTGGGTTCCCACCAGGCCTAAAACAGCATCGCCATAATGAATACCAACCCCAAAATTCAAATGATATTCAGGTGGCAGCTCCTGGTGCAGTTTACCGACCGAATCACAGATTTTTAAGGCCGTTCGAATGGCTCGTAAGGCATGGTCGGGCTGCGGGATGGGTGCATTAAACCACGCCATGACAGCATCACCCATAAATTTATCAATCGTGCCTTCTTCTTCCAGGATCGCATTGGCCGCTTCAGACAGGTAGCGGTTCAACACCTTGACCAACAGCTCAGGATCATGCTTCTCGCTGAAGGAGGTGAACCCGCGCACATCGGCGAATAATGTCGTAATCTGGTTGCGTTTTCCACCGAGCTGCAATTGATCGGGGTCTAATTGATCGATGACTGCCTTCGATACCATCCGTTCGAACATCCCGCGCTGTTTTTCAAGGCGTTTTTTCTCCGTGAGGTCATCAACCACGATCGTGACACCTTGGGTAGCCTGTTCAGCATTTTTAAGAGGTGACAGGTTGAGAATAAGTGAAACCTGGCCTCGCTCTGGTAAAACCGGGTTGAATTCAAAGCCAACCACCTGCTGACCTGTCATTCTCACCGTGTTGAAAAATTGCGCAAGCTCAGTTGTGATGGGAGGTAAAACTTCTTCCAGGGAACGATTGACCATCTCTTCCTGCTTCTGCCCCAAGATTTCTTCGGTTGCCCGATTGGTCAGTAGAACTTTATCTTCTACATCTGCGGTGATGACTCCGCTGGCAATCGAAGCAAAAACATTGTCCATGAGGTTCTTTAATTCCGTTACCTCATTGAGGGTCTGGCGCACAGATTTGAACAAGCGCGCATTTTCAATAGCCACTGCGGCCTGGTTTGCAAAAGCAGTCAGTAAGTTTCGTTTTGATTCATTAAATATCCCCGCTTTTATACGGTTATCCGTATAGATAACCCCGGTAACCACCCCCCTCGCTTTGAGGGGCACACACAGGATTGAGCGCAGGTTATAAGCAATAATACTTTCTTGTTTGCCAAAGCGATCATCTTCTTGAGCATTGGTGGTGATGACTGGCTGGCCTTCGGTTACAACCCGGTTGATCACTGTTTGGCTAATGGCATGCTCAGAGGAATCCAGCGCAGCTTTTTCCCAATTCCTGGCAATATGAGTAACCAGCTTTCCTTCAGCGCCATCTTCACGCAACATCAAAAAACCGCGCTCCGCGCCTGTCAGTTGGATAATCGTATCCATCACAATCCTGAGCACTTCATCCAGCTCCAACGATGAATTCACCACTTGTCCAACATCAGCCAGCGCAATCAAGTTATTATGATCATCTTCAAGCTGAGAGAACTGCTTGTTCATGCGATTCAGGCTGCTTAGCAGCTGGTTAATCGCCTGTACCAGGCGAGGCGGAATTGAAGCGCTGTTCTTTTGCACTTCATCCCGCAGCTGTACCACCATCTGGTTCACGATCATGATTTGCTGTTTCAAATCGAGTTCTGAGGATTGTGGATGATTCGGTGGTCATTAAAACCTCGTCATTTTTTTACCGATTTAGAAAAAAGCCATGAAAACCAACCTCGGAAGCGGGCAGCGTTCGACAAGCGCCGGATTTCGCTGCCAGCTTGCCGGGCGGAGATGATATCCACTGGATGTGTACTGTAAGTTCCTAATTCATATTCTTTCAATAACTTTTGAGCAGGCTTGGCGGCCTCAGGAAGCGCTTGCGCTAATGCTACAGCACGCTCTGCAGGGGTAGCGTCGATTGGGGGTGCCTTCCGGAGCCGGTTTAGAGCTTTATTCACCTCCTGATAAGCGCGTCCTAATGGGGAAAGCAAGGCTTGATTTGCCCATTGGCGGAGGAAGTAAGGGGGGGTGAAACCAAGGCGGCGGATGCTGTGATCAACTTGGACTGGCAGCGGCTCAGTAAGGCCCCGGCTGACTTTTTCCCACCATCTACCAACTCTCGAACTTCTATCACGTGCCATGTAGATGAAGAAGATTGTTCCCCCGATCAGCATCAGGGTCAAACCAAAAATCAGCTTCCCAAAGGCTGGTCCCTGGTTATTTCCCGTTTCATCATTCCGGTTCAGAGCTTCGTCTGGTACTCCAGGGGTTGGCTCCAACTCTGGAAAATTGCGCGCAGGGGCAGGATTTTGTATCGCCGAAGGATCACTACTCTGCCCTCGAGGACGGACTAAAGGTGATTGAGAAACTGTTGGCTCGAATTCCACCCATCCACTGCCAGGGAAGTACACTTCAGGCCAGGCATGTGCATCCTTTTGCCTTACATTAAACGTTGCAACATCCATCGAGGTGTTTTCAGGAAAATCTTCACCACGCCGTGGGGTTTGCATTTCCGCTTCAGTCAGCACCCTCTCACCTTCAGCATAACCTACTGCCCACCGCGCCGGTATCCCCAAGGAGCGCAGCAGGATCACTTCTGAGGTTGCATAATAATTACAGAATCCTTTCTTATAATCAAACAAAAACCAATCAATCACCTCCTGGCCCTTGGGAGGTGGGTCGATCGTGACCTGATACTCGATATTGTCCCGTAAATACTGAGTCACTGCTTCGGTAATATCATAAGGATTATCATAACCCTGCGCAATTTGCTGGGCAAGCTCCCTGGTTCGAGGGGTAATATTTTCCGGAAGCTGCAGGTAGCTGTCGAGCACCCATTGTGGATATTCTGTTCCTGCTAATCTTAGGCGATATTGGGTAACGGATGACAGGGAAGCCCGTGTCTGGTAAATTTCACCCGGACGGATATACGGCACAGCTTGAAAGCCAACCATATCAATATTATCGGGCGGTACGCTGCCATATTGGACCTTCCCGGGGCGGCTTACCCAAACTGGCTGCGAAGGAATGAATAATTCTCCCATCGCCATATAGGGCGTAATCTGAAAAACGGCATCAAAACGGTTTTGTACTGACTCTTGCTTGAAGTAATTTTTATCCGGTGCAAAAGTCATATTCTGCAGCATGTTTGTTTTCCAGGTCCCACTCTGATACTCGTCATACACCCGCGCTCTCCAATAATAACGCGCTCCCAGGAAAGGATATGTGGGGCCTTGTACGGTCATCACGATAGCATTCGATCTGGGGCTTCCCAATCCCAAGGTTTCTAAATTGCCGAAGGAGTTAGAAACATAGCCCACGGAAGCCCGCAAAGAGGCAAACATAAAACTCATGCGATCTTTGAAGCTCAACCAGGGGCGGTTCAGGTTGCTGTACATATCGTTAAAGCCAGACACCGTCGAGGTCAGGATTGGTGCATTCCAGGCAATAAAAATGATGACAATCGATATACCCAGAGCAATCCTGCCCAGGTCTAATCCGACATCATTAGGGATATGGGTCCGTTCGGATTCCCATTTCCGGCGTTGTTTAAGGAAATGAATCCGCGCCAGCAGCATTAAGCAAAGAAAAATGTAAACGGGGATATACCAGGCACGCTTCTCGATCATCGAATCAAATATATGCAGGCCAAATAGAGCCAGGCCCGCTGGCAAGACCGCCCGCCAGACATTTGCATTCCGGACGATCTGGAAGCCAGCGTAAAGCCCAAATGTCCAAAACATTAATGACATTATAGACAGAAAGAATAAGTTATCCTGAATATCGCGCTGCGCCAGGAGATCCCGGACGACCAGGGTAATCCGCCCAACTATGCTGAAGATGCGCTCCCGCCATTCGATCCCTTCCGCCATGGTCAAACCAAGCTGCCAGGGGATCACGAAGATGCCATATGCCACCGCAAAAAGGAACACCACACCGCGCGGGAACTTGCTCTTCCCCAGCGCCAACCCAGCGATCACGCCCCATATCGCTACATTCTGCACCAGGGTCAAGTGGGCA
Source organism: uncultured Chloroflexia bacterium (assembly GCA_963751425.1). Lineage (GTDB taxonomy): Bacteria > Chloroflexota > Anaerolineae > Anaerolineales > UBA4823 > CAVVUF01. The sequence goes on from CAVVUF010000001.1 coordinate 634,512, forward strand.
ACCCAACGCGTAGCCACCAGCCGGGTCGCCGATGTCAAAATGGCAGCAACCAAGAAGATGGCAGCCAGGAGGTCCCACCAACGCACATCATTCGTCTTGCGTTCTGTTCGGGCAGTCACCATTTCAGTTTACCGCAAAAGTGGCTGCATGGGTAGGAAGAATGGTTAATAACAAGCTTAATAAGGGGTTGTCAGAAAGGAATGAACGCGCTATAATCAGCCCGCTCGAGCAAAATGTTCGGGGCGTAGCGCAGTCCGGCTAGCGCGCTTGCATGGGGTGCAAGAAGTCGGAGGTTCAAATCCTCTCGCCCCGACTGAAACGAACCGCAGACCGATTATAAAAAGAGGTCTGCGGTTCAATTTTAAGGAAAAAATGCATTCGGAATTTCTTGAAGCAGATTCTTTCATATTACCGCGTGCTGAACCTTCCATAATACATCATGGGATTCGAATAAGGAGTGGAGAAGAAGACAAATTCCACCAGCTCGGGGCGGTTTAAACCGACCACCGACCACTTCACCGAAACGCTGGAATCAAAGGTAGCCGAGGTAGCAGGATGAGGGGCAAACAACTGAGGCGTTCCCCAAGATCCATTTGAGTTCTTTTTATTGGTGCACATATCCGACATCGACTGGCAGGCCGTGTTAAGGGGATGCCCATGCCCGATGATAAAAAGCTCACCCAGGCTGTTAATCGCCAGGGCGGGGTTATGTGAATAGGTAACAAGCGTCTGGTCAAACCATGTAGAACCGTCGCTCGTCACATAGTGGATGCGCCCATAATTGTTGGAAGCATCATAATTTTCGATATAGGTCAGGTGTTTATTCCCATCCGAACCGATCAGCAGGCTGGGGCCTTGGTCGATATTGATCCCCTCCGAGGTGCTCGTCCAAACCGGCGAGGTGCTGACGGTTTGGATGCTTCCCCACATGCCCGCGCTGGTACGAATACGCGCCAGGATCTTGGCAGGGTTTGTTGCCTGGGACACCCAAGCAACAGTCAATGTATTGTCGAGCGGTGAAACCGCCACAGCGGGGTGGTTAGCACTGCCAGCGTCGTCGACCTGGGCTGCCTCTCCGATGGGTGTGAGGACATTTGAGGCACTGTCATAGGCATAAGCTAGATGGGTGATGTGGTTGGTCTTCGTCCAATAAGCAATTTGCAAATTGCCGGTTAAATCGATCATTCCAGAGACCCCACTGGTGCCGATGTAATCACCAGTGAGAGTCCCGCCATCCGTAGTCAGGGTGATTGGGCTGCTGAATTGGCTGGTATTGGAATTGAGAGGATAGTCCTTAATTTCTCCGTTGAGCATATGGATAAGAACATGGATGATATTCATTCCATCATAAACTGCATCAATTGACATTGGTGCAGATGGCGCGGAAATTTGGGCTGCCAGTGAAAAATTACTGGAGCTTGAAGGCAACCCCGCAGCCGAATACACATTAATCGCGGTGGAATATGGACGAGGAGCAAAGATAAACAAACGGTCAGCAGAAGTACGGATAATCTGGTGAGGGATAACATCAGAAAAGCCGTTTGCGACAGAGAAATATGCCGGTGGAATTGGAGTCGACGTGAAGATTGGCGTGGGCGTAGGCGTCGAGGTCTGCGTGGGGGTTGGTGTGGGAGTTGGTGGTGGGCCAAAAACCGCGGGTAAATAGGCTATGGGGGAAGGTGTGCTGGCTAAAATGGCAGTGAAAAATTTGAGATCTTTCCTTACCCCAGCACTGGCAGCAAAGGCAAATCCCACCATTAGAAACAAAGTGAATATCATCACTGGAATTGTTTTCTTCATTAGCAATAATAAACCTGGAGATAAATTTATCTAAAGTGCATAATCATTATAAGAATTTAACATTGGTTTAGGCTGTCTACGATTAAAAGTTAGTGAACAAACGCGGATGCCAATTAACCCCGGATGTGATTTTCCCCTTGGATTACCCACTTATAAGTAGTCAGCTCGCGCAGCCCCATCGGTCCTCGGGCATGCAGGCGTTGCGTAGAGATGGCTACCTCTGCCCCCAGGCCTAGCTGGCTGCCATCCGTGAAGCGCGTGCTGGCATTGACGTAAACTGCAGCAGAATCCACTTCATCGATAAAACGCCTGGCGTTGGCCTGGTTACGGGTTAAGATGCCATCTGAATGGGCAGTGCTGTGCCGGGCAATATGCTCAATAGCCTGGTCCAGCCCATCCACAATCTTGATCCCCAAAACCAGGGAAAGCCATTCGGTATCAAAGTCCCCTGTTCCAGCCGGCAGCGCCAGCTCACCTGGAGATGTGATTAAGGGTAAAGCCTCCTCATCAGCCCGGAAACTCACCCCATCTCTGGATAAGAGGTCAGCCAGGCGCGGCAAGAATTCAGCTGCGACGGCGCGGTGAATCAAGACCGTGTCGAGAGCATTACACACTGTTGGTCGCTGCACCTTCGCATTTTGTATCACTGCCAGGGAAGCCTCCAGATCAGCGCTCTCATCGACAAACAAGTGGCAGATGCCTATTCCCCCGGTGATCACCGGAATGCGGCTGTTCAACCGGCAGAACTCATGCAGCGCTGCCCCACCGCGGGGGATGAGCATATCAACATACGCTTGCAGCTGCAATAGTTCCATTACCCTGGCCCGGTCAGGATCATCGATAAATTGGATGGCTTCAACCGGCAGCCCACCCTCCGCCAATGCTTCCCGGATCACTCTCACCAGTGCCCGGTTTGAGATGATCGTCTCACTCCCACCGCGCAGGATCACGGCATTACCAGTTTTTAACGCCAGTCCAGCCGCATCGACAGTAACATTCGGTCGTGATTCATATACCACCGCCAGCACGCCCAAGGGGACGCGCTGTTTATGGACCAGTAAGCCATTGGGCAAGGTAGCCTGGTCAAACACTTCTCCAACTGGATCTGGCAGGCCGGCGACTACCCTCAGATCAGCCGCCATCGCAGACAGCCGGTCTTGATTTAAAGTCAGGCGGTCCAGCAGCGCAGGAGAGAGACCCGCTTGCTCGCCTGCCATTACGTCCGCCTGGTTAGCGCTCAGAACCGCATCGGAAGCAGCCAACAAGTTCTCTGCCAGGCGAAACAGGAATTGGTTCTTCTGATCGCTATCAGCCCTTGCAAGCGCTCTCGATGCAAGGCGGGCTTGCTTGCCAAGCTCAGTAATCATAACAGCACCATATCATTTCGATGGATAACCTCGTCTCCATAAACAAAACCGAGCACTTTTTCAATCTCATCAGACTGGAGGCCGCGGATGCTCTCAAGGTCTGTCGAGGCGTAATTGACTAGGCCGCGCGCCATCTCACGTCCATCGGGTCCTATGATCCGCACAGAATCGCCCCGCTCAAATGACCCTTCCACAGTTCGTACTCCCACAGGCAGAAGACTTCCACCCTGGCGCAGCGCCTGCTTGGCGCCTTCATCCACCTGAATCACACCCGGCAGCCGGCCTCCCGACAAGATGTAGCGCTTACGGCTTTCCAGCGCAGAGGTAATGGGGTGAAAACGCGTTCCAACCATTTCACCTGCAGTTAACTTTAAAAGAATATCAGGGTCCGCACCCTGCGCGATAACAACCGTTGCTCCAGAACGCCGGGCCAGGTCCGCAGCCTGCAGCTTGGTAAACATGCCCCCCGTTCCCAATCCGCTCGCTGTACCACCGGCAGCTTGCCATAACGCATCCGGGATCTCCGCCTCTTTCACCTCACGAACGAGCTGGGCATTTGGTACCCGGCGAGGGTCGGCAGTGAACAGGCCTGGCTGGTCTGTAAGTAAGACCAGCAGGTTGGCTTCGATCAGGTTAGCCACCAACGCGGAGAGGTTATCGTTATCTCCAAGGCGTATCTCCTCGGTCGCCACGGTGTCGTTCTCATTGACCACCGGAATAACCCGCTGAGAAAGTAAAGCAGCCAGGGTATTGCGCGAATTCAAATACCGCCGCCGGTCTGTTAAGTCCGAACGCGTCAATAATACCTGGGCGACGGTGATGCCGTAAAATCCGAACAACTGCTCATAGAGTGCCATCAAGCGCGGTTGACCGATGGCTGCCAGCATCTGCTTGGCTGGGATATCCTTGGGTAGCTGCGGGTGATTTAAACGCTCGCGCCCAGCAGCAATCGCGCCGGAAGATACAAGGACCACCTCGCTGCCACCCGAATAAAGGGATGCCATCTGCCGTACCAGGTCCACCAGGCGCGGCGGCGAAATGTGGGTGGTCCCAGCGGTAAGTGTTGAAGTACCAAGCTTGACAACAATGCGCTGGTTTATCATAGCGGATAAGTTTATCACGTTACAGCGCAATAGATGAAAAATAATCCAAAAAGCAACCTGACTGGCGAATCGATAAAAAAAGTAGGTCTTTACAGCCAGATCGGCGTCAAAGACCTACTACCTTCAAACCAACCCAAATTTCAGAAACTATTATAGAGAGAGAAAACCTGTAAAGCCTTTCGGGCTTGGGCAAGCGTCATGCCCTGTGGAACCTGGCAGGTGACCACACTCGTTTCTCCAGCGGGGATATCAAAATAGTTATCGCTAAAAACGACATCTTTGCCGGTAATCTTTAGTTCCACAAATCGAGCGAGGCTATGCGCAGTTAATTCGATCAGAAACTGCCCTTTCACCTTACTGACTTCCATCGTGATCCCAGGTTCGACCAGCTTCAGGTGCTTGTTCGGGGCAAAGGTCGCCAGGTTTAGCGCCACCCGCTTACCACTATTCTCGAGCTCAGACACGAACACAACCTCTCGCCGCTCTTCAGGTGAAAGCTCGAATCTTTCTGAACATACCTTGACCGATGCCAGCGGTGCCAGGATAACCGCCTGAGAGCCTGATTTCAACACTTTTCCATCCAGTGTCATTAATGACCAAAGGACAGTACCTCCCCAGGGTTCAGTCAAATCGCTGGTCACATACACATTCATCAGGTTGTCTTTATCTTCAATGGACAATAAGATTGGAGCATAGAACCGCTTCGCGGCATAATGCAAGGCTTTCCAGCGCCCGAAGTAATCCAGGCTGGCCCAAGAAGCCACCGGCCAGCAGTCATTCAACTGCCAGATTAAGGTGCCACTGACGCGGTCCTTATTCCGGCGCCAGTGCTCAACACCATAGCGGATGCCTTCCGCTTGCAGCACCATCGATAGGTAAACAAGGGAGGAGAAATCCTTGGGCATCCGGAATGTATCGGTCATCTGGCCAAACATCAACCCATTCCCGCTGGCGCTGCGCTGGTGCCATTCCATGATATAGGAAGTCATGTTCCAATCCTTTTCATCCGCATAGGTGCGCACTGTTTCCAAGGGTGGTAAGGATTGGAATCCAAATTCGCTCATGAAACGCGGGAATTGGTCACGGTAAGCCGTGAAAGGTTTTCGTCCGTGCCAGACATCCCAATAATGTGCATCGCCTTTAATTTGCCCATTGGAATCCTTGAATGGGGTTTCTGAAGAGGGAGAGCTGGGCCAGTACTTATGATCCGGATCCAATTCCTGCACCCAGGCAGGCAAGAGTTTATGGAAGAATTGATCGTATGAATCACGATACACTGCCGCTTTCTGCATCCATCCCCAATATTCCCAACCCATTTCCATCTCGTTATTCCCGCACCACAAAGCCAGGCTGGCATGGTGCCTGAGCCGGGCCACATTCTCTGCAATCTCCACCCGAACATTTTCAAGGAACTCCGGATCGTCAAATGGATAGACACTGCACGAGAAGATCATATCTTGCCAGATCAAAATTCCATACCGGTCGCACAACTCATAAAAGCGATCTTCTTCATAGAACCCGCCGCCCCATACGCGCAGCATATTCTGATGTGCCTCGACAGCAGAACCGAGCAGCCAACCCAGTTGCTCATCGCTGATACGGGTGGGGAAGGAATCCGCCGGGATCCAGTTCGACCCTTTGGCAAAGATTGGCACACCATTAACGATGAAGGTGAATGATTCTCCCCACTCATCCGGCTGGCGTCTGAGCTCAAGTGTGCGCAAGCCTAGCTTATAATTCTTTTCATCTAACACAACTTTCCCCTGGCAGACCATCACAGAAACCTGGTAAAGGGGCTGGTCACCGTAGCCATTCGGCCACCAGAGCTGAGGATTTTTGACAACTAATTCCACTTTTCCAGGTCCGGCAGGGGCCTCGGTGTGCAAGACTTTTCCTTTGGGTGAGATGACCTCCAAGCAAAGGGTCAATGGCTCCTGGCCCCATTGCTCCAGCTTGCACTCAGCCGTAATCGTCACCGCTTTCGAGTGGTGAAACTGGCGCAGGTTAACATCATCAAAGCGAGCCTGACTGTAGGATTCGAAACGTAAATCCTTCCATATTCCAATGGGAGGCAGCTGCGGACCCCAATCCCATCCCCACTGGCAGGGCGCCTTGCGGAGGTGTGGTCCACCATCGATGGCCTGAGAGACCCCAGGCAACGGATCGACTTTCTGCCGCTCTGTGACATATTGAACCGGGGAGCCGAAAGCGATCAGCAGCTCATTGGTTCCTTTCTTTAGCAATTTTTTCACTTCCCAGCAGTATTGCCGGAACATATTGTCTGTATGTCCGAGTACAGCTCCATTCAGGGTCACTGCTGCCAGGGTATCCAGACCATCACACACCAGGTAGACCCTTTCCTCTTTTAGCATATCCCCCGGAATTGTAAATTGCCTGCGGTATTCCCAATCCGCTTCAGCCACCCACTGCACCCTGGCTTCATTATCCGCCACGAAAGGATCAGGGATCTTCCCCAATGCCATCAGATCCGTATGCACGCCACCCGGAACAGCCGCCGGCAGCCATTCTTTCGTATTAGCCTGGCGAAATTCCCAGGCACCTGTCAATGATATTTTCTTCATTATTCCTCCAAAATAAATATCAAACTCATCCAAATCTTATTGGGCATTCTCGTTTTTTTAAGTAAGTCGAAATCCCAATTCCACACCCAACACAGGCATCACCCAGTTTCTGGCCATATCCTTACGCATGTCTACGAGATTTTCTCATTGAGGCGTAATTTTATCATCTCGTTCTCGTATTAAAGGTCTATTTTTACTCTCGGCTCGCGCACTGTAAAAACAAATAAGAGCAATCCTAAGGCAGTCAGAACTGCTGCACAAATGAACAAGGGTTCATATCCAGCTTGCTGTGCCAGGAGTCCCCCAATGATTGGAGCAAAGATTCCGACAACCCCGAGTGTGGTATTGCTGATCCCAATATAAGTCGGTCGAACTTCAGGCGCGCAGAATTCCAATGCAATTAGCAAAGTCATCATCCCAGCTCCAAGGCTTAATCCACGCAAGCCGAAGACCAGGTAAAACCAGGCGGGAGTGGTAATAAATAAGGGCAGCAATAAGGTAACAAATGAAATGATCGAGCCGCAGATAATCACAATCCAGTACCCCTTGCGGTCGCCCAGCATGCCGAAGAAGAGGTTGCCGATGGATTGACCGATCAATAACGCCGTGGCAAAAGTACCGACGTAACCATCCGAAAGCTGCCAGCGATCGACCGAGAAGACAGCCAGAAAGCCCCAGGCCATCCCACCAAAATTGAGCAGCACCTGGCAAATGAGAAACCAGCGAAAATTGTGGTCCTGTCTCAAGATGACAGGAAGCTTGCGGAAATACTCCTTGTTCGAAGTGATTTCTTTTGGTTTTTCAGAAGGGGCTTCGCGCGTCATCCGCAAGAAAAACCAAGAGATTAGAATACAAACAGCAGCAATCCCAAAACTAATCGCATATCCGAATGGAAACAAAAACCGATCCAGGAGCTTTGCAGCGATGATTGCTCCAACAACCCCAAATGCTGTACCCCCAAAAGACCCTACACCCCAAAAAAAACCTCTCCGGTCCGTTGGGAATATCTTGGCAACCATATCTTGCCAGGCCACCGCGGTAGTTCCAGCGCCGAAATTATGCCAACCGTAAAATAGAAAAAACAGGGCTAAGGATAAAAGCGGGTTGTAAAGGGCTGCCAGTGCTGCAAACGGCAGAAAGAAAACTGGCACGCGTTCTGTAAAGAAACCAACTTTTACGACGATATCCCTTTTAATGGGCGTACGCTCCACCCAATTGGCGGTAAACAATTGGGGCAAGAAAAATCCTGTGGCAGAAATCATCCCGATCAAACCGATCCACAGTTTATTATCGGTCAGGTGTGAAACGAACAATGGTAAGATAGTCGACGTTGAAATAAAGGCGGAACCCAGGAAGAAAAAGGTGACATCGATGATATTAACAACCATGTTGTGTCGATAGTTGACCAGTACCAGGCTGTCAACGTCCGGAGAATCAATCATGCATATCTCTCCATATCTTTAGAGCGCCAGCTCGTGAGCAGCAATCTTAAAACCATCCCAGGCTAGATCGATCACCACCAACTGGTGATTTGCCTGGACAAGACGTTATAGGATAGGCTCTTAGGGGTAAGGGCTAATATTAATTGAATTATGAAGGGCAGCCTCTTTACTTTTCAGCGCATCCCATTATTGTGTTTCAAACAAACTCAACGGGAATGCATCACACAGTTGAGAGATCCCATTCTTCATAGATTTTTGGAACATCATTGATCAAGCGTTGGGTGTAAGCCGCCCTTGGAGTCAGAATCACCTCATCGGCAGAACCGTGTTCAACAAATTTGCCACGTTCCATAATATAGACACTGTCAGAAACATAATACGCCAGGCCAATATCATGGGTGATGAAAATAATCGTCATTCCAATTTCGTCACGCAATTGCATCAGCATATCCAGGATCGTCGCACGGGAACAAGCATCGATCATCGAAGTAGGCTCATCAGCCACCAGGATCTTCGGCTTCAGCAGGAAGATACGGGCAATCATTAAGCGCTGCATCTGTCCGCCGGAAAGCTCAAAAGGATACTTGTTCGTCAATTCTGCGTACTTCAAGTTGACAAAACTGCACGCCTCCGTCATCAATTCTACTTTTTTTGCATGCGGAAGCCTTCGTCCGCCACGCATGTAAATACAATCTAAAAGGACGGCATCGATCTTATGAAAAATATTGTAAGAAGAGAACGGATCCTGAAAGATCGCCTGAATATTTTTCCAGTATTCCTGTTTCTTCTTATGAGTGCTGATATCGCGTTTTACCCCCTGGAAGTAAATATCGCCCTCAGTAATACTGGTCAATCCCAAAAGCATCTTCGCTAAAGTGGTCTTTCCGCTGCCCGATTCGCCCACAATCGAGACGACTTCGCCCGCGTAGAGATTGAAATCCACATGATCGACGGCAAGCGTTTTTGTGCGGCCAAACCCAAATACCTTGGTAAGCCCCGAGGCACTCAGGCATAATTTTTTATCATCAAGCATCTTGATAAGCCTCCTTCATATACATTTCCCTCAGTTCTTTTTCAGGGAAGATACAGCGGTAAGCGCGCCCGCCTTCCAATTCGCGAAGACTGATCGAAATCACTTTGCATTCTGGTTTAGCATATTTACAGCGTTCGGCAAACCGGCAGCCAGACGGCGGGTTTTTGAGATTAGGCGGTACCCCAGGTATGGCAGCCAGTTTAACATCCCGCAGACCTTTTTCAGGCACAATGATCGAGCCCATGAGACCTTTAGCATAGGGATGGAGTGGATCAAACACGGCTTCTTTTGCGTTGGCCTTCTCCACGATCTGCCCTGCGTACATAACCATAATATCATCGGTCACGTTGTAAAGCAGCGGAAGCTCATGCGTGATGAAGATCATCGATTTGATGAAACCATTTTCCATCAAATCTCGCAGCATCTTGATCACCATCTTCTGTGAAGTGACATCGAGCGCAGAAGAAGGCTCATCGGCAATCAATATTTTTGGATATAGAATCACAGATACGGCGATCACCGTGCGCTGTTTCATGCCGCCCGAAAGCTCAACCGGGTATTTTTGCAGCACTTCTGCAGGAAGCCCTAAGGTCTCAAAAGCTGCTCTGGCCAGCTCATAAATATATTTCTTGGAAGCGGTCTCATCATGTGCTTGAATAACATCCTCAATAAAGTGGATGATCTTCTGGGTTGGGTTGAGGGCGTTCATCGCGGCTTGGGGAATATAGGCAATCTCCTTCCCCAGGATCGATTTACGTACCTCATCAGGGTCCATCCCGGAAATATTTCTCCCATCGATGATGATCTCGCCGCTCGTGTAGTGCAGCGGAGCGAAGTAATAACCCATCAGGCTGAGTGCCAGGGTCGACTTTCCGCAGCCGGATTCTCCCGCAATTCCCAGCGATTTCCCTTCTTCGACCTTCAGTGAAACGTGGTCAACCGCGTACACATCTTCGTTATACCGGGTGATATATTTTGTGGTCAGCTCTCTAACCTCTAACATTACATTTGCCATTTCAACCACCTAGTCCCTCAATGCCGGATTGAATACCTGGTCGAGGCCGGTATTCATCAAGTTCATCGAAAACGAAACCAGAGCGATGACGATGATCACGGGGAAGTACGCCCACCATTTTCCGAGAACAGGCGCCTGGTAGATCAACGCCCAGTTCATCATCAAACCCAAAGTTGGTACTTCCGTTGTTTTCGGTCCCAACCCAAGGATCGCCAATCCAGCTTCCGCCAAGATCGCTGAGGAAATTTGCAAGATCAGCGCCATAACCACATAAGAAGCGATGTAAGGGAGAATATCTGTGAGGATGATGTGAGCGATGGGGTGCCCGGAAAGCCTCGACAAATTGACATGGTCGCGATTACGCAGAGAAATTACTTGCGCTCGCACGGCCCTGGCGGTCCATACCCAGGAGGTAAACCCGATCACCACTGCGATGGTCACAGGGCCACGCTGTTCCTGCCCGATGCTGTATGAAATCAAGATCAACAACACAAAGGAGGGGATCACGGTAAAGATATTGGTGATGAACATAATGAAATCATCCACCACACCGCCGATATAACCCGCCAGCAATCCCAAGATTAAACCGATCGAGGTGGCGATTAGACCTGCGACCAGACCAATCAACAGGGATGTGCCGGTGGCCGAAACCAACTCCGTCATCACATCCCGGCCGAAGTTATCGGTTCCAAGCAGCAGCAGCCGTACGTTCGGAACCTGGCTGACATTCACATAATCGGATTGTGCTATGGTACCTGTCTCCTCCAGGGTGCCCGTTTCCGGGTTTTTGGCCGCAATGAGTCACCCCTTCAGATGATAAAAGTCCTTCGAGCGAGACATCGAGCCTGTGATAGTAATTTTGCTTGGCAAACGTCATCCCAGGAACATTAAGGTTGGGATCAAAATTGTTTGCCCACTGATCCAGGAGTTTTTCGGTATTTGTGGTATCGATCTCGCTTTCAGGAATCCCATCTGCCACAAGCCAATCCTGCATGGCAAGGCGGTCATCGTTGCTCAGCTTGTTGGCGATGCGCTTTGCCGCGGCATCATCCAGAAAAAGTGTATATTGTTGGGAACTACGCTGTCAAAAGTACTCACATAAATCCCAGGTGGGAAGAAAGTACCCTGACCGATGATGCCTAATGGTTTAGCTTTTACAAGTATCGGATAAACAATCACCGTCAGCACTATGAACATAAAAATGATAAAACCAACGACAAATTTTGGAGAGTGAAAAACTTGTTGGAGGGTATGTTTCATCAGATTACTCTCCTTATTAATCAGACTGCGCCGCTTTAATGCGCGGGTCAATGAAGCCATATAGAATTTCAATGGCAAGGGTTGCAATCAGCACCATCATCGTAATAATCAATGTGGTGGCTGAGATCAGGGGATAATCTTGTCCCATGATGCCGTTTAAGAGGGCGGTACCAAGCCCCGGATAACTAAAGATAATCTCCGCCACCAGCGCGCCGCCGACCATGGTGCCGATCGCTAACGCCAAACCGGTTATCTGCGGGAGCATGGCATTCCGAAATACATAGCGGATGATCTTGCCATCTTTGATTCCCATGAAACGGCTGTATTTTACATAATCCGCATTGAGCTCATAAATACACATGGAGCGCATGCCAATCGCCTGACCGCCAATGATGATCAACACGATCGACCAGAATGGCAGTGCATAATGGATGATCACAGACCATATAAATGCCAGGCTAAAGTTGGGAATCAAGTCAAATCCGTATCCACCGGAGGTTGGGAACCATTTAAGCGTGACAGCAAAAACAACCAGCAAAATGACTGCCATACCAAATGCCGGTAAACCACTTGCAAAAATACTGATGGGCATGAGGACTTTATCACACCCCCCCTTAAGATAAGCTGCTAACGCGCCGAGTACGTTCCCGATCAGCCAGCCGAAGATGATCGCCGGGAACTGCAGCATCACCGTCCACCAGAGAGAAGATCGGAGAATATCTGCAACCGGTCTGGGATATTGGCTGAACGAGACCCCAAAATTGCCGTGAAGTATACTTTTTATATAGAGGACAAATTGTGTGAGCATGGGTTTGTTGGTGCCAAACAGTTCCTGGTATTGCTCATAAACCTTTTGAACCCCGCTTTGACTGTTCATGCCCTGGGTAACCCTTTGAGTGATGACAGCCACGGGATCTCCTGGCATCAGGCGGGGCAGGAAGAAATTCAGCAGGAATGCGGCAATAAATGTAATGAGGAACCAAAACATCTTTTTACTGAAATACTTAGCATACCCTTTCAACCAACACCTCCTCACGATCTACTTTATAAGAAACAGCCATGTTCCGGGGTTCGCGGAACATGGCTGTCATTACTAGATTATGGTTTACGTTAACAAGCGTCACGTTATAGAGACATGCCACACCCCAACCGTCCGTCAGTCCATCGGCGGGACGGGCGGGTTGGTACCATCGTCCTGGTGAGGGAAGCCTGTCCAAACGCTCTCGTTCACCGCATGGAAGGATTGAGGACGGTACATGAGCGTGAAGGAGGGAATATCGGTCAGGTAGATCTTGGTGAGTTCCGTGTAGGCTTCCTTCAGCTTGGCGGGATCGGTTTCAGCGGGGATCGCACTGGATGATTTTATCGGCATCCGGATTCTTGTAGCCGCCCCAGTTGCCGTTCCAGTTGCTCTGCGTCTCAGCGAATTCAGAGCTGATCAAATGGCGGACACGTCCCCAAGGTTGGGTCGGGCCAGCACCGTCACTCCACATCATTAAGATGTCATACTTCTCGGGGAGAGGCCAATTGGTGACAACGGTCTGATAAACAGCCCATTCAGGGTAGTTGGTCGTGATGTCAATCCCGATGTTTTTTCCAGCAGCCGCAACTACTTCAATCGCAGCCTGCCAATCGGACCAGCCATTCGGGCAGGTGGCTACATAGGAAAGTTCTTTCCCATTGTACTCACGGTTGCCATCGCCATCGGTATCGACAATCCCGGCATCATCCAGCAGCTTATTGGCGCCTTCGATGTCCTTGCCTGCCCACTGCAGGTCCTTGACGGCATCATGGTCGTACATAGCCTGCTCGCCATCGGTCGGGTTCATGATCGAGCGCGGAACCTGGGTGAAGGTAGCCGATTGGTTGGTCATGGCGTTGGCGATGATCGTGTCATAGTCAACCGCAATGGCAATCGCCTTGCGAACGGCAACCTGGTCCAAACCATTGGATTGCAGGTTGTAGTAGGCGGTTGGAAGGCTGGCGCCAATGCCGTAGGGAGCCTCGGGAAGGTAGGTGGAGATGGGCAGCCCATCTTTAAGCCACAGATCCTGAATATTGGCATTGAACTGCTGGCTGACATCCACTTCACCGGCTTTCAAAGCGGTAAAACCAGCCGCGTTATCCTTAAAGATCGTGTGCGCCAGGTACTTCGGCAAAGGCAGCTTGCCCCACATGGAAGCATCCTGACCCCAGTAGCTGTCATCACGAACGAGGACAACCTTCGTATCGTCAGTGAAGAATTTGTGATAGGGACCGGAGTAAACAACGTCTTCGGCGGTATCAGCCTTAAAAGCAGTAGCATCACCACCAGTGCGGGCTTCCAGTGTCTGGGTCCAGGCTTTCTGGAGGATATAGTTGCCGCTCACGAAAGCACCGACTACCAGAGGATTGACGGCTTTGCCGTCCGCATCCAGTTTGGCCTTGACCACGACCGTCTGGGGATCAACCGCTACGACGGTGTCGATGAAATCTTTGTTACCAACGCCGACATTGGTCTCATACTTGAGATTGGTAGCCCAGGTATAGGCAGCATCTTCCGCGGTCACCGGGGTGCCATCGCTCCATTTTGCAGCAGCTTTGAGCTTGTAGGTGATCTCGGTATGTGCATCGTTCCACGTATAGGGACCATCAGCCAGCAGAGGATACTGCTTGCCATCGAGCATATTGTACAGGTACGGGGTCTCGAACATGGTGACACGGGCGCTGTCCGCCTGGGTGATCGCCATGGCGTTATTGCAGTTGGAAGAGTATGGATTCCAACACACAACCGAACCCCACTGTTGACCATTGAAATACATGGTTTCGTTGCGGGGCAAAGCAGCAGCTACCGCAGCCGCGTCAACAGGTTCCTCAGCTTTGGGAGCTTCAGTGGGAACCACTTCAGCTGCGGGGGCTTCAGCCGTTGGGGCTTCAGCCATCGGGGCTTCAGTTGTGGCAGTGGAAGCGCAAGCTGCCAATAACATGGAAGCAACGACTAGCAAGTTCAAAAATACAAGAAGCTTTTTAGACATTTTTCTCTTTCTCCTTTTTTTTTACAAACATTGTTTAGGTACAACATCGATTATCGTAATAACCGGCCCACGATTATTACGGACAACCACACAACCAAGGGTACTTACTTCCAAGACAATTCCTGCTAAACAAAATGTCTTTACCATGGAAATAAGCAATTTTGCGATCCCCCTACATAAAAGATGATGCGTCAAATCATGCATTCTTCGAAGGCAGTCAAAATTTACCAAGGTGTGGTATTTTTCAATACCGATCCACCCAATGGTAAGACCGCCATAAATCAGTTCGAGAGCTGAAAGAGTTGAGACCGCAAGAGTAGAGTACATCATATCATCAAACCAAGAATGCAACAACCTAAAGCGAGTTCTCCTTCACAAAATCAATCACTTCATTTACCATCCCAAAAGCTAAAGAAGTGACCGTATCAGCGCAGCCATAATAGATCGCAATCCGCCCGGTTGCCGGGTCAGTCAGTGCCGCACAGGGGAAACATACATTGGGAACATCTCCGGTGCGCTCATACAGCTCCCTGGGGTGCAAAAGATAAGGCCTGGACCGGTACATCACCTTCCAGGGCTGGTCCAGATCCAAGAGAGCTGCCCCAAAGCTGTAGACAAAACCGTTGCAAGAAGTCAAGACACCATGATAGAACAACAGCCATCCCTCGGTTGTTTCGATGGGGATCGGACCAGCGCCTACCTTGGTGCTCTGCCAGCCTCCTACGGGGCGCATCACAAATCGATGCTTGCCCCAATAAACCATATCCGGGCTTTCGCTGTAGAAGACATCCCCAAAAGGCGTATGCCCTGTATCGGAGGGCCGGCTGAGCATGGCAAAGTTTCCATTGATCTTGCGGGGGAAAAGCACGCCATTACGATTGTAGGGCAAGAAGGCGTTCTCGAGCTGGTTAAAAGTCTTGAAATCGTATGTGTATCCCATGCCAATGGTTGGACCGTGGTAACCATTGCACCAGCTTACATAGTAGCGATCCTCGATCCAGACCACGCGTGGATCATAACAATACTCCAGGGGGGCAATCTCTGGGACAGGAGAGACAAAGGGGATTGGCTCCGGCTCAATTTGCCAGGTGAGGCCATCCTCACTGCGTCCGGAATGGATGCGCATCTCGCGCGCCCGGTTGTCGCAGCGAAATACCCCTGCAAATTTTCCTTGATAGGGCACAACCGCGCTGTTAAAGATGCTGTTCGAGTTGGGCAGGAGGTTTCCGGGGATGATCGGGTTGAGGCTGTACCGCCAGACAACTTCGCTGCTGCCAGCAGGGCGATCTTGCCAGGGCAGATTCGGCAAGGCGGGACCAAGCATCATAGATCGGGTCATGAAATCTCCTTTTGGGGCAGCTCGCTATTCAGTCTAATCACTTGAATATCCGCGACCAACTCTCTTTCCACCAGGCTGGTATGAATGGTCGATGTGATGATCGCTGCACTGGGATTATTCGCACGGTTGATCAGGTGGATGACGGCTAAACGCCCCATGTTGATCTTATCGACTCGCAGCGTGGTCAGAGTCGGCTGTACATGACTGCTTAATAAAATATCATCGAAGCCGACCACTGAAAGGTCGCCAGGGATCTGATAACCGAGGGCATGGGCAGCGCGCATGGCTGAAATCGCCACCTCATCGTTTGCCCCCACCAGGGCGGTGATCTCTGGATGTTCACCAAGCAGCTTGCATACCGCCTCACTGACTTCCACTGGATCGATACGACAATCCGCAAAATATCCACGACTGTTCAATTCAAAGTCTAAGCCGCGCAGAAAACCTTCGCGGCGCTCCCGCAGGCTTGGATAGGCAGAAGGGTAGCCACCCACGAAACCAATCGACCGGTGCCCGCGTGTCAGCAGATAACGAACCGCTTGACAGGCACCTTCTCCGTTATCGGAAACTACTGAGTCGTACGCTCCCTCCTGTACGTAGGCATCCACCAGCACCATAGGCAAAGCACGATGATGGAGGATTTCCAGGATCGGATCATCCAGGTAAGCCCCGACAACCAGGATTCCTTCCACCCCTCCTTCCTGTAAAATCGAAGGTACCTCAACCGGGTGGTTAAAATCATCGACTAAGATGGTCGCCATGATTAAGTTCAGCTTGTTTTGCCGGCAAGCTGCCTCGATCCCCACCAGAACATGCGAATAGAACTGATTGGTCTGTGGGAAATCATCTGGCTGCGCCTTGATCACTACTCCAATATTTTTCAATGGAGGGTACTGCGGGGGTTTCCGCCGTGGAAAACTATCCCTGGAGCAATACCCGAGATTACGTGCCGTCTCTTGGACAAGCTTGCAGGTTTCCTGGGGAATACCAGGCTTATTGCGCAGCGCCAAGGAGACAGTTGAGATCGAATAACCGCTCTCCCGGGCAATATCTTCAAGGCCAATACGTTTATCTCTAGGGGGCATAATCATTAGGGAAAGTTCCAGATCAATGCACTGGAAACTAATTCAATAATATAATAAAATTTAGTAAAAATCAATATGACATATGTCACTAATTGGGAGCGCTCCCAATAATCCGGAGACCTGCATGACAGATCATGTTTACCAACCCAACCCAGAAACGATCCTAGGATTTGACATTGGCGGCACGAAGATCGCCGTAGTCTTGGGCACCCTGGCTGGACAAATCTTGGCGGCGCGTGAATTTGCCACTCCAGCCGCAGAACCATTCAAGGTTTCCCTGGATTTAATGAAAAGCACAGCTAAATCATTATTGGATAGCTCATCTCAAAATGGCCTTCCTTACCCCACCATGGTCAGCGCTGCGGTCGGTGGTCCATTGGATATTGAGAACGGCATCATTTACTCCCCACCCCACCTGCCTACCTGGACAGGAATTCACATCAAGGAACACTTGAACGAGCAGTTCAAGCTGCCAGTTTTCGTCGAGCATGATGGCAATGCCTGTGCCCTGGCTGAATTTTTCTTTGGCGCTGGGAGGGGAGCCAAAAATGTCATTTATCTGACCCTGGGCACAGGCCTGGGCGCTGGAATTATCTTGAACGGTAAAATTTATCGAGGCTCGACAGATCTGGCTGGTGAGGTCGGACATATCCGCATGGCAGATGATGGTCCAGTTGAACACGGAAAAGCCGGCTCATGGGAAGGGTTCTGCAGCGCCTCGGGAATGGTCAAGCTCGCTCACCTGCGCTTCCCAGGCTGGTGGGAAGAGGATGTGAAGCCCCGCCGCATTATGGAACAAGCTCTGGCTGGGCAATCTCAGGCTTGCCAGCTTGTGGAAGAAATGGGGACCTGGCTCGGAAGAGGCCTGGCAATGTTGGTAGATATTCTCAATCCCGAGATCATTATCGCGGGGACTTTAGGTGTTGTCTTGGGTGATTTACTTTTAGAGCCGGCTCGGCAGGTCGTCAAAAAAGAAGCCCTGCCTCAAACCGCCCAGGCTTGCAAAATAATCCCGGCTGAATTGGGCAGCGCATTGGGCAAAATCAGCTCCCTGGCGGCAGCCATCGATGCAAACCGGTCTGCGAATCAGGCTTTCTCGGCCTCCAGGTAGCCCAAGGCGATCGCTCCCAATACACCGGCACGCCCGCCTAACGCTGGCGGCACAATATAATCATCAATTTGCTCGAAAATCTGCTCTGAGCGGATATAACCATTCAGGCTTTTCTGCACATTCGCTCGGATCATCGGAAAGATTTGCTGCTGCTGCATCACACCGCCGCCCAAGATGATGCGCTGCGGGGAAACCGTCAGTACGAAATTCACCAATGCCAGGGCAATATAATGTGCCTCCAGCTCCCAGGCGGGATGGTCAAGGGGCAAGGTCTCTCCACGCTGCCCCCACCTTTTCTCAACCGCCGGACCCGTGGATAACCCCTCCAGGCAATCCCCATGATAAGGACAGCTGCCCGGGAAAGGATCGCGCTGGCGATCATGCGGCACCAGGATATGGCCCATCTCAGGATGCAGCATCCCGTGCACAAGTTTTCCATTAACCATCGCTCCCCCGCCAATCCCTGTCCCGATGGTCAGGTAAATAAAAGTATCGAGACCTCGGGCTGCCCCCCACCGCCACTCTCCCAGCGCAGCTCCGTTCACATCCGTATCAAAACCGATCGGAACATCCAACGCCTTCCGGATAATTCCGGTGATATCTGTATTTGCCCAGCCGGGTTTGGGCGTGGAAGTAATAAACCCATAGAACGGAGAGGCCGGGTTTAAATCTACTGGGCCAAAAGAAGCAATACCCATGGCGGTAAGCTTGCCAAATCTCTTCTCTTGCTCCTTGAAAAAGTCAATGGTTTTCGGAAGGGTTTCTGCTGGCTTGGCGGTGGGGAAACGAATCTCCGCTCGAACATCCTCAGGACCTGTGCCTACTGCACAAATAAATTTAGTGCCTCCAGCCTCAATTCCGCCATATAAAGCTTCCATGCTGATCCTCCTGGTTTTTTGTTGAAAAGTGATTGAGTCCTCTCCGAGAATTCCAAGGTCTAAATCCCCAGATGGATGCTTTATTTTATCAAAATTTCTATGATTCCCTTAATCTATTCAGTCTTGTCAAGCCTTATGTTCCTCAGTAAAATGAAAATGTGGCAAAATCAAACCTCTCTCGCAGGGATTTTCTAAAACTAGGCTTATTGGGTTTAACCGGCCTGGCATTCAATCCATTCCCATTTTCAAAGGATGATTACTCCTATCCAAGTGGAGAGGTTGGACGTGTCACCGTCTTTAATAAGGTTAGCGTTTATAAAGAACCCAATTGGGACAGTCAAATCATCGGGTATCTCAATACCAAGGATACACTGGTAAATATTTATTATGAAGAGACTCCTTCCAGTGGACCCGCGTATAACCCACTCTGGTACAGGGTGTGGAATGGATTTATCCACAGCGCATATATTCAAAGGGTGAAAGTTCGCTATAACCAGGTGCTCTCATCCGTCCCAGAACAGGGACAGCTTTGCGAGGTGACTGTCCCTTTTACGCAAATTTACAAATACAGCCCTTATTATGGTTGGGAGCGCTTTAACCGGCTGTATTATGAAACCACGCATTGCGTAGTGGGCATTGACGAAGGTCCAGATGGAGATCCCTGGTACCGGATCAATGATAATGGGCTTGAATTTTTGGTTCCAGCCAGCCATCTTCGTCCTATCCCAGACGAAGAATTCAGCCCCATCACCCCTGAGATTCCTTGGGAAGCCAAACGCATCGAGGTATCTATCCAGCAGCAAACCTTGACGGCCTTTGAATACGACCGGCCCATTTTCCAAACCAAAATTTCTTCCGGAATGCACCTGCGGCCCGACCCAAACGACATTCCTTGGGATACTCCAAAAGGCGATTACTTTATCCAGAACAAACAGCCTTCCACTCACATGGGCGAAGGTAACCTGACCGGTGACCCAGAAGCCTATGAACTGCCTGGGGTGCCCTGGACAATGTATTTCGTAATCGAGACAGGGGTAGCATTCCACGGCGCTTATTGGCATGACAACTTTGGACTCCAGATGAGTCATGGATGCGTCAATATGCACCCCAAAGACGCCCAATGGCTTTTCCGCTGGAGCTATCCCATCTTTGAGGTACCCATCAAGGATAAATCTGGCTGGGAAAAACGCGGCCGCGGAACTCCTGTAAAAGTGATATAGTTAAAAGGTACTTTCCAAATAGATAAATTCGAATTAGCAGATCAACCGAGATATTGATAGAATTTAATCGGTATGACACCTGACCTTTCGCGACGAAATTTTATAAAACTTGGCTTGCTTTCTTTGGGCAGCCTGGCAGCCCGGCCTTTGCGGGGTTATCCTCCTGAAGAACAAGAGGAAACGATTGGCATCGGGCGCGTCGCCACCAGCCTGATCTATGTTTACACAAATCCGTCATTACACAGTCCACGCTGTGGAAAAATCTTTCGAGATCGCCTGCTTCGTATATACGAAGAAATTCGCTCACCCGATGGACCTGCCTATAACCCATTTTGGTACCGGATCGAAGGAGGATATGTCCACAGTGGCCGCATCCAACGCGTAGATAATCATCATACGAACCAACCTCTCGAATATTTAAATGCCAATCGGATTCTTGGCCAAGTGACTGTTCCATACACACAGTCTTGTCGGATCAATCGAAATGAGGTCTGGAAGCCACTCTACAGGCTTTATTATAAATCTGTTCACTGGATTTCAGGCATTAAAAGTCGGACCAGACAAACGCATTTGGTACCGGCTGACGGATGAGAGACTGCTGATCCATTATTATGTGCCTGCTTTGCATATCCGCCCGGTCTTTACTGATGAATTATCCATGCTGCAAAGTTCAGCCGCACCAGAGGACAAACGGATCGTGGTCTCCATCGAGGATCAAACTTTAACGGCTTACGAAAAAGATGTTGTTGTGCTCCGCACCAAAATTTCCTCTGGCTTGCTCCCAAAAGATAAGAAGAGTTACGAAATTTCCACTGAGACACCCCGCGGAAATTTCCGCATCCGTACGAAATTCCCTGTCCGCCACATGGGAGACGGTAACGTGACCAATAATCCAGATGCATATGAGCTGCCAGGCGTGCCGTGGACGATGTTTTTCCACGAATCTGGCTTTGCTTTACACGGCACCTATTGGCATAATAACTTTGGCACGCGTATGAGCCATGGCTGTGTCAATATGCGAAATGCAGAAGCGTATTTGCTCTTCCGCTGGACTGAACCGGTTTATCAACCGGGAAAGTGGTTTACTTATGGCGAAGGAACCCGCGTAGAAGTTACAGATTAAATAGAGGAAAAAGATGGAAGCAATTGAAGCAATTCGCAGAAGGCGCAGTATCCGCAATTTCACCGGAGAACCTGTTCCACGCGCACACATCGAGACGATCGTCGATGCTGGTCGCCTGGCAGCAACTGGATATAACCACCAACCCTGGGATTTCATCGTCATCACTCAGAAAGAGATGATCAACCAGCTCAAAAGCGCTGCTCCCTGGATCGAAAAAGCCGGGTTCGTGATTGCCCTAGTTCTGGACACTACGACACAATATTGGCTTGAAGATGGAGCAGCCGCGGTAGAAAATATCCTGATTGCAGCCACGGCTCTTGGGTATGGTGCATGTTGGCTGGAAGGTGACTCTCAGCCAAATGAAGAAGCGTTCAAAACGCTCCTAAAAGTCCCCAAGGAAAAACGCTTATTAACGCTGATCCCCGTAGGTGTGCCGGTTGAGTGGCCCGAGGTCGAGAAGAAACCTCTCAAAGAAGTCTTGCACTGGGAAACTTTTTAACCGTCCCAGTCTTATAAGCTTAATTCCACTTTTATAAGAGCCGGTCGATCATCAAAATAATAAAGAGAAAAGCCAGGTACATGCTGGAGTAACGATACATCTTCCAAGCCAGCTTGTTGCCTCCTTTGCGCCATACCTTTAGAGCTGCAGAGAGCAGCCAGGCACCCAGGAAAACAGCCCCAACCAGGTAAACGCTTCCACCTAAGCCAAAGAGCGGCAGCAAGAGGGTTAGAAGAACCAGCTCAACGGTGTAAATTAGGACTTGCTTCCGGGTCTCTTTTTCCCCACGAACCACCGGCAGCATGGGTACGCCCGCTCGCGCGTAATCTTTGCGACGCACCAGGGCTAACGCCCAAAAATGAGGCGGAGTCCACATAAAAACTACTGCAAACAAGAATAAAGAAGGGATATTCAATCCCCCTGTTGCCGCTGCCCAACCCACCAGAGGTGGGATGGCGCCGGCTCCACCGCCAATCACAATATTTTGGACTGTGGTTTTCTTCAGGATCAGGCTGTACAGTAAAACATAATAAACAATCCCTGTTAAAGTCAGCAAAGCAGCCGTGACATTCACAAACGCAATCATCACATAGAACGAGGTTAATGTCATCGCTGCTCCAACCGCTAATCCCTCCCCAGCCGTCAACCGACCGGAAGGAATAGGTCTTTTTTGAGTCCGCTGCATCTTCAGGTCATCATGACGATCAATATACTGATTAATCGCCCCCGATCCCCCGGCAGCCAGGAATCCCCCCACCATCGTCCAAAAGATGATCCCGAGCGCAGGCCAGGCACGTGCGCCAATTACCATTCCAGCAAAGGTGGTCACCAATAACAATGCAACGACAATTGGCTTGGTTAGCATCAATATATCGCGCAGCATTCCCCGCCGAAGTGCAAATTCGGCAGCCTCGCTTTGCTCCTCTTCCTTTGAGTTAGCCATCAGACCCACGGCAACTACTTGTACTACAAGAGCTGCCCATACCGCCAAAGCAGTGGCTTTGTGGAGCAAGACCAGGTAAAGCGGTAAACCTTGCACCAACCGGGCTCCCAGCAGTGCCTGCGCAAAGAATAAAATAAAGGCTGCAGTCGTCGAAACCAGCAGCACCGTCTGGTTTCTTTGGGTCTGCCAGGCTTTCCAAATTAAAACCGATAAGGCGATACCCGAGGCAGCCACCAGGAATCGATGAGACA
Organism: uncultured Chloroflexia bacterium; assembly: GCA_963751425.1. Classification (GTDB taxonomy): domain Bacteria; phylum Chloroflexota; class Anaerolineae; order Anaerolineales; family UBA4823; genus CAVVUF01. The sequence goes on from CAVVUF010000001.1 coordinate 657,577, forward strand.
TGTTTAGCCAGGAGGCAGGAGTTAAAGGAATCAGGCTGCCAGAGCAGAAAGGCCAACCTGAACAAGGATCCACGCCCGAATGGGTTAACACCGACCCGCTGATCGAAACGAGAACCAGAAAACCAAAGGCAGCCAACGATAAGCGCGCAAAAGGAGTCCGGTAAGATAATTTGATCCGATGAGCCTGGAGGGTTGAAAAAAGATTGACCATTATGAAACCAATTCCTCCGTATTCGCTGATGGTGCTTGTTGAATTTTGTTCTGCTGAGCAGCATGTTCTTCGCGTTCGCAGATAAATGGGATACCCAACAGCCAGGATTGCTGCAAAACTAAACCACTGTAGAGCGTAACTCAGATGTGAGCCTTCTGTCAGATCAAGCTCTGGTTTCGTCCGGTAAGGCAGCCGTGTCCAACCTGGATCAGGTGCTGCCTGGAGAAAAACATCTACGATTGGATAGGGCAATTGTTGAGCCATTTGATCCAGGTTAGCCAGGTTCCACCGCGTGATCCGCTCCCCTCCAGGGAGCGGGGTTGGATCATTGATACTACCAAAATCAGGTTTTGTTTCGGAGAGGCGGATCACGCCAGAAATTTTTACCAGACCAGGCTCATCATATTGATCCCAGGTACCTGAGAGCGCCTCTTCTGCAGGGATCCAGCCTCGGTCAACCAAGATCACTTTATCCGAACCCAGAATATGCAGAGGGGTTAACAGGCGGGCACCATATTTTCCTTGGTAGACCTGGTTAATCAAGACGACCTGGTTGGAATGGTCGTACTCTCCTTCAACGACTGCATGGCGATACTCCATTCCAGATAGATCTTCTGGGGCTACGGCGGTTAAATCTAAAGGCGGCTGTTCCATTTCAGAAACCACCTTTGCATTAAATTCTCTGCGCTGGTGCAATCGATCCAACTGCCAGAGTCCCAGGCGGACCAATACTCCCACCGCAGCAATGACCAACAGGGTAGTAAGAAACCAGCGTCTTTTGAAAACCAGTTTAAAGAACATACTCAGGCTGCCTCTCCCTGGTCAGAAGCACGGGATTGATCTTCTTCCAGGTTTAATAGGGCGTGCAACCAGGCTGTAAACGAATAGGAAGACTAACGTGGGTGGTGCAGCCAGAGCCACCGCCCCAACCCTTGAAGTCCAGGTTACCGGCTCGCGGACCGTAATCCCCAGGTATTGACTGGGTTTGAATGAACAGGAGTAGACAAAATTCATCACCTGCCCCATCGGCAAGCTGGCGATTTTTCCTGCCGGGATCCAAAGAGGACCCAATTGGTGATCTGCGACATCCTCATTTTTCACCGAAAGCACATCACCCACCACAAATACCATGTCTTCAGGTATCGAGGGTTCATTTTCTCCAGCTGAAATCCTTTTTGCCGTTCCCGCTGGGATTACAAGCTGGATCACTCTCGGAGCACGGGAATCGTCTTCCCGCAGCAATCGATACGAAACTTCACTCACCAATAAGACTAACGAGATAGAGATTAGCGCCAGGATCATAAGCCTACGGGTGATGGATAAAGTAACCGGTGACATGACTGCTCAATCTCTCAACTAGTGGAGGATGTGATGAGGTACTGGAGATCCTGGAGTATCATATCTGAATCAAAACCGAATGGATAAGTCAGGATTAATTTCCCTTGCAAATCGATGAGGTAGGTTCGCGTAGAATGATCGACAGTATCATCGGATCCATTTTCCCCAGGGTGTTTTTCCAGGTAAACACCATAATTCTTCCACACGGGTTCCAATTCCGATGAGGTGCCGGTCAATCCAAAAAATTGCGGGTCAAATAAATCGACATATTCCTTCATGCGGCTGACCGAATCTTGTTCCGGATCAACCGTAACGAGGACAAATTCCACCTGGTCGGACTGCTGACCGAGCAAATCCTTGAGATCACGAAATTGAGCCAGGGTCATCGGGCAGACATCAGGACAGTGAGTATAGCCGAAGAACAAAACAACCAGTTTTCCCCGATGGTCTGAAAGCTGATAAGGATTACCATTTTGGTCAGTGAGTCGAAAATCAAAAGCCTCTGAAGCAGGATTAATTTGAAACCCATTTAATTTTGGATCATCCCGGCTTAACCACAGCCCCATCGCCAGGACCAAAACAAAAAAACCAATACTACCAAAGGTTAATAATCGCCCGATGCGCATCTAATTCACCGTACCAGGGTCCCGATTAAATAGAGCGCTGGGTAAAAGAACACCCACACAACATCAATAAAATGCCAATAAGTGGCAGCCGCCTCTACAGCCCAATGCTTCTCGAGTGAATAGTGGCCTCGCCGTCCATTATTTAAGATCACGAACAAGAAAATCACACCGGTAAGGACATGAAAGGCATGCATTCCGGTCATCATGTAGAACACTGCCCCATAAATATCCGAAGATGCCTTGAAAGGTGCAATCTGCCATTCGATGCCGACTACACCTACGAGGAATATGATCCCCAGGATTAGTGTAACCAGGGTGTTTCTGAGAAATCCCTTCCGGTCACCCACAGCCATCGCTGATTCGCCCCGGTACATGAAAAAGCTGCTGACCAGGAGGAGAATAGTGACAACTAATCCCAAGATTGGATTCAATTCAGGCCGGGTATTCCCCCACAAAGCAATGCGAGAGACTAAAAGCCCCAAGAAGACAAACGAATCGGAGACTAAGAAAAGCCATAGCCCAATCCGGTTTGTCCCTTCTTTGTATTTTTCATCGGTTATTTTTTGCTGATCCATTAGGTGCTCGACTGACATACTAATCCTCGCTGTTCGAAAAAACTCGACCAATATGCATGAAATACACAATGATCAGAGAAGCCTTCGCAAGGGCTATCAAAACCAATAAAAAAGTCAGGTTTGTATCCAAAAGTGCAATGGCAAACTCGATCACCGTCAGGATGGTGAGAATTGTAAATACAACCACTCCAACCTTCTTTTTCTTCGCTTTCAAAGACTCTAACTTAACGTCGTCCATTCTATTTTTCTCCAATCAAGTCAATCTGCTGCTGCTGGGACGGCCGTATCCGCAACCGGTTGAATAAACACTGCGCCCGGAATTCCATAATCATACGGGTCACCCACCACCTCAAACGGGTAATCTTTATAATTGTGAACAGGGATTGGTGAAGGCAGGAGCCATTCAGGCGAACGTGAACGCCAAGGATTTGCTTCGGCGACCTTCCCACGCTTCGCGCTATATGCCAGGTTGAAGACAAATACCAGGAAGGATATACCGATCACAAAGCCGGCAATCGTCACCATCAAATTCGGAGTTTGCAGAAAATCTAGCCCGGGGTAGTCGGCAATACGGCGGCGCATCCCCATCAGACCGGCAAACATCTGCCCAAACGATTGAACAAAAAAAGCCGGGAACATCAAGTAAAAATGAACCTTTCCCATGGTCTCGTTATACATTTTCCCGGTAATTTTTGGATACCAGAAATAAATAGCAGCCATAAACGGGAAGACAAATCCACCAAACATTGTGGCATGGAAATGACCGACAATATAGTAAGTATCTTGAAGATAAAGATCTGTTGCCACGGTACCATTTGGGGGGCCCGAGAGACCGCCCATCAAGAAGATTGCAATAGCTCCTAAGACGAACAGCATCGGTGTCTCAAAACTTAACTTTCCACGCCACATTGTTCCGACCCAGCTAAAGAATTTGATGCCAGTAGGCACTGCCACTAACAACGTGCTGTACATAAAGGGGACTCGCAAGAATTCCTGCATACCAGAGGTGAACATATGGTGGGCCCAGACGAAAAATCCCACCAGGGCTATCGCTAAAGAAGAAATAGCGACCCATTTATACCCAAAGAGAGGTTTGCGTGCAAAAACAGGCAGAAGCTCGCTAATCACACCCAACCCCGTCAGCACAAATACATAGACTGCCGGGTGAGAATAAAACCAGAAGAGGTGCTGGAACAAGATGACATTCCCGCCTTTCGCTGGATCGAAAAACCCCATACCGAACAGGCGCTGGAACATAACCATTTGGAATGAAAGGGCAATCAATTGGGTTGCAGTGAGCGAAATTAATGCCGTCGCCAGGGCAGACCAAACAAAAATCGGCATCCGAAACGGCGTCATACCTGGAGCACGCATCCGGATGATGGTCACGATAATATTGAGAGCTCCCAGGATCGATGATAAGCCAAACAGATAAACCCCCAAGAAGAACAACTGCATTCCCAACGGTGCCCGCACACTCAAAGGTGGATAAGCAACCCAACCAGTATCCACACCACCAAGGAATAGTGAGGTAACTAAGAAGATACCGCTGGGAACATTGATCCAATACGCAAATGCGTTCAGTCGAGGAAAAGCCATATCACTGGCGCCAATCATGAGCGGCACCAGGTAGTTTGACATGGCACCAACCCCCAACAGGATCGCCATGATCATCACTATCCCATGCAAACTCATCATACTGTTGTAAAAATCCTCCGTCATATACTGGAGGCCAATTTGCACCAGCTCGGTACGGAATATCAGGGCGAATAACCCGGCGATTGAAAACATGATCAGGCTGGTAACCCCATATTGGATCCCAATCACCTTATGATCGGTTGTGAAATTAAAATACCGGCTCGATCCGGGGTGTTCATCAAATTCAATGTGATCATGAACATCCTTCCCCATGGCGATCTTGAACCAATCCGTCACTGCACCCACCCCGATCATAAATCCCACGGTGCCAAAAACACCGCCCAAAACCCAGGCTGGTTCAGCACTCCAGGCGGGCAAGCCCATCAACAGGCGGACCAAAGTTACCAACCCCATCCCCGCCACCATACCAACCAACATCCCTACGAAACCCCTAAGGATGCCTAGCATCTGTCTTTTTTTACGGCTGTCCATCAAATACTCCTTCAGCTTTATGATCTTCGAAAAGCCAAATTTACTTTAATGTCTTGATAAATTCGATAATATCTACAAGCTGCTGATCCGATATTTTGTTCTCGGTCCCTGCAGGCATGATGTTTGAAAACCCTTCCACGAGCTGTTTACCCGGTTGCCTGATGGCATCCATCAAGTAGGCCTCATCAACAACCACGATTGTTCCATCCGCCAATTCTTCGGTCTTGCCAAAAAGACCCTTGAAAGAAGGTCCAACCCCCACACTTCCATCCACAGAATGGCATGATTTGCATCCAAATTTTGCAAACCATGACTTACCTCTCTCTGCTGGATTATCGGAAGCTGGCATCATCTGTCCAGCAACCCAGGCATCGAAATCCTGCGAATTTTTAACGCTGACCGCAGCATTCATATAAGCATGCCTCGTCCCACAAATTTCAGCACACATGAGCAAAAAGGAGCCTTCTTTACTTGGGGTAATCCGTAATTCTTTTTCCTCGCCAGGAACGAGATCTTGCTTGACGCGGAATTCTGGCACCCAAAACGAGTGTAAAACATCGGTGGCAGTTAACTTGAGTAAAACTTGTTTGTTGACCGGCAGGACTAATTCATCGGACACAATCCCTTGTTCGGGGTATTCAAACGACCACGACCATTGTTGTCCGGTAACATTGACCACCAGGGGCTTTGGATCCTTCCTTAAGGTTTGGGCAAGTGCATCTGAGCCGGCAAAGGATAAAAGCAGTACCAAACCCAAAGGCAATGAAATCCAAGCAAGCTCTAACCGGCTGTTTTCTTTTGCATTCTGCTCCTGGGAGGATCTAGAGGATCGAGTTCCGAAAAGGATGAAGAATAGGATTAATCCAAATAAGACGGACAGGATGGCGGCTGCCCAATCAAACGAGAGCGCACGCTCTGAAAAAATTTTCCCGTAGAGTCTTTCAAAGGCAGGGCTTACCTTTAGGATGAAGAAAAAAAATAAAGCACCTACCGGAATGACAACCCAAGTAATATTGAGACTGAGATCGCCTTTTTGATATATTGGGTCTTCGGTATCCCCCGGTTTCCGGCGGAAAAACAAGACACTATAGATCAATGCACCAATAATCACCCCAAAAAGCACAGCAGTTGCTTTGAATTCCAAGCTAAACAGCCCATCAATCGGCAAGGCCTGGAGGCTGGCTGCTTCAGGAAGTAATTGATCACTCTGCAAAACTATTAAACCAAATATTGTCAGGATGGCTATGAAAATCAGCACACCGATAACATGTTTGAAGTTCGTTTTCATAATCCGCTGTCCACTCCTAAGGATTGAAACTTGCCTTTTATTTGATGCTGGGGGGTTCTGTGGAGCCGCTGTCCACTCCTGAAGCCATTCATCAATTTGGGAAGCAGCCAAATTTCGCCGGTCATACACAATCGCATTGCTTCCCCCTTCTTTTAGAGATAACAGAACCACTCGCAATTGGCTTTCGCTTCCAACAAAGCGCACCAGGAACTCATCTCGATTGACTGCCTCATCGTCATAATCAACGACAACCAGGTCAGGTTGATACTCTTGAATTGAATGTATGGCGTCTTCTAAATTCTTGACAATACCAATTACCTCCACAGGCTTTCCGTGGTGAGTTTCCAACAAATGACGGATCCCCTTCCCAAAGAGAGGATGTGAGGAAACAATGAGGACTTTATGGAGGCTTTCTGGCTTGTTCAATGAATTCACACTCGACCACACCTAAGAAATATATTCGATCACTATGGTCTGAATTATCCATCAAATTCAGCTTTCATTGGGGTTATTTTTAATTAAAAAAGGGTGATTTTTTGATCACCCTTTTCCACTTTCAAGCAGCTTATGTCATTTGAGTCTGACTAACCCTAATTGTCCTGCTTTCTGCACTGCCTCTGCCCGATTAGAGACTTCCAGCTTTTCATAAATATGCCTGATATGAGTCTTTACAGTATTTTCTGAAATAAAAAGACTTAGGGATATTTGTGTTGCTGTCATTCCTTGAGCAAGGCATTCTAGAATTTCAACCTCACGCTTGCTTAGATTATTTTCTAAAGGAGCGGTATTCATATGCGCCAGAGCTCGCAGAACGGGTTGGGTAACTTCTACTGATAGAATTCCTTGCCCTTCAACCACGTGACGAATAGCCTTCCTCAGCTCATCTGGCTCTACATTCTTTAACAAATACCCATCTGCTCCTGCCCTAATGGCATCGAACAGGTCTTCCTCATGCTTCGAGATAGTTAGCATGAGGATTTTAATCTGGCTTAGGTCACTCTCTTTCCAGCTCTTTATCGACCGGACAGTATCAATGCCATCCATGACCGGCATATTCACATCCAAAAGTACAACATCTGGCTTTTGAATATGAATAATTTCCACAGCCTCGCGACCATTCGCCGCCTCACCCACAATATCAAAATCACCCATCTCCCTAAGCAACCCAACGAGGCCGGCACGAAAAAGGGCATGATCGTCTACCACTACCAGTCGAATCGGATTCATTCGTTAAATTCCTCCCATTCATCTCTGAGTGGGAGAACAAGACGCACGGTTGTTCCTGAGCCAGGTTGGCTTATCCAGAACAGCTCTGCCCCAATCAGGTTTGACCGTTCTCGCATACCCTGCATTCCGTGTTGAGAACTCTCCAGTACCTCATCTGAAAAAAAACCTTTGCCGTCATCTTGAATTTCGATGATCAAAACATGGTCCATCTCTCGACAAGAAATTTGTACATGCTGAGCGTGCGCATGTTTGCGAACATTGATCAAAGCTTCTTGAATAATTCTAATCAGCTGCAGGTGAACTTCATTCGGTAAGCTTGTATCGACTGAAAATTCGTGAATTTTCACCTGGATATCCGTATTTTCCTGATACTCCTCCACCAACCGGCGGAGCCAATTTTCAAACCGGGCTTCGTTAGGCTCTCCAGGAACCACCCTGAGCATATTGATGGCCTCGCGCGTATCCAGATAAGCTTCAGCCAAAGAACGATATAATGAATGAGAAATTTGACTCAGGCGATCAGGATTATTTTTTTCAAGGTGAGCGATCAGCTGAGCAGCCTGGAGCTTCAGAAAACCAAGCGTTTGCGCCAGGCCATCATGGATCTCTCGTGCCAGTCGAGTACGTTCTTCGATTTGAGCTTTATACTCAACTTCTACAAGTTTATCTTCGACACAAGAAGAAGTGGTTTGATCTGCTGAAACGAAATAATTTTCTTTCTTTCGTAAAGAGCGAAATTGATCAAACATCGCCAGCTCTCGACGCTTCAGGCGATCGTTAGCGATCGCCAGCGCTGCGATATCAAGCAAGTATTGTAATGATTCGGAGACCTCGCTGCTTTGTATACTGGGTGCAGGCATGAAAATATTCAAAATACCCAAATCATGATCCGCATAACGCACGGGTAAACAATATACACCAGTCAGACTTAGCAAAAGGTCCTTGAATTAATTGGCAGGATTCTTTGATACTCCCATAATGGCTGCACTGGCTGCATTTTATCCGGACCGAAGGAGAGGCAAGATACTCCAACCATGCATTCGGAACTGTCTCAGGGATATCTCCCTGACGTACCGCTGCCAAAGGCAAGCCTCGTTCATCCAAGGGCACAAAAGAAGCCCCAGCCGCCCCAGATAAATCTAGTGAAAACTGAAGGAGTATATGAACAATCACCGTTTCATCGCTTGCAGACACGAGCTGCTTGCTTGCCGCAAATATCGAACGACTGACCATTTCCATTTTCTTATTCTAACTGATTAATCCGTCCGGAAATTAACTGGTTCCATTGGATTTTAAATCTGGCAGCCCACTTCTTAAAGTGGTAACCGATTGCCGTCAACCCAAGACCAAGGTTAGAGATCAAAGCCATTTGGAATTGTGATCGATTTAGATTTAGAATTTGGTAATGGTCAAAAATCAGGAAGCATTTCCAGTTTATCCTCCCGATTACCGTCTGGCAAGCAATCTAGCACTTTCCATCCTTTTCTCCAGAAAACGCTCTTTTCGATCAGACGCAGCAGATTGGATTAAAACGCTTAAGCCGCCCCTGATGATTCAAGGTAAGGAAAATATCCCCCAGAATGGTCCCTTCTTACTCGTATTAAACCATTTCTACAGACCGAAGTACAAAGTCTGGTGGTCAATTTTGTCAGCCAGTGCTCTGGTCCCGGTGGAACTTCATTGGGTGATGACTGCTGCCTGGACTTTTTCTAAGAACCCAATGGGAAGCTGCCTGGAATCGATTTCCCAGTGGATTTTTAAAAAAGTCGCGAATGTCTACGGATTTTTTACAATGCCTCCGATGCCCCCGAGAGCATGGGAAACAGAGGCCCGAGCATTAGCTGTCCATCGCATTCTTAGATATGCCAAAAAGGATGCAAATACAGCCATCGGGTTAGCTCCTGAAGGAGGGGATTCGCCGTCTGGTACGCTGAGAATGCCTGCACCGGGTACGGGCAGGTTCCTTTTGCATCTCGTGAAGTCAGGCCTGGTAATCTATCCCTTAGGAATTTACGAAGCCGATGGGGTTTTAAATCTCAATTTCGGAAAAAGCTTTGAACTGAATTGCCCACCAGATATCTCAATAGAAGGCCGTGATCGCTGGGGCAGCCAGGTTGTCATGCAAGCGATTGCAGAATTACTGCCCGAACATTTGAGAGGGAATTTTTAATGTTTTTCCTTGATTTGAGGGAGGGGTTAAGCTTTCGAGCCCGGGTTTCTAAGCAAGCGTACCAGCTGACTCAGGCTTATCAAGGCAATAACGACAACCAGGAGCATCAACCCAAAACTTAACTGCGCTTTGATAGCCATCCCCAGGATAGCCACGCTGACCGCCACCCCATCAACTAAAAGTAGGCGGAAGATATGTCTCCGTTCCAATGGATTGTTAGCCTCGCGCCCCAGGGCATCCTTCCAACGTCTGTAGAACCTGTCTGTATCCCAGGCATTCAAGGCTGCGGTCATCCCTAAAAACAATAACATAGAACGCAGCCCTAAGAAGGTTCCAACCAGGCATACACCTGTAAAAACAAAGAAAAATATCCCGGGTGTATAACTGTTATCAAGCAACTAACTCAACCCCCAAAGACTCACCCAAACAAGCGTGAATGCCATCCCAAACCAGGTTGATTGCTCCCAATAGGCATAAGAGGTAAGAATTGCTGCAAATAATAAATTCCCGATCCAAAAATAACCCGTTGTTTTCATAGTGCGATTTGCAAAATCCGATCACCCGTAGAATGCTTTCGAACCGCTTGAGAAACCACCTGATCCAGGGAAAATTCCACCCGCCAATCAACCACATTAATCCCTGCTCGTTTAAGCCTTCGGATGAGAAGCGTTCGCTCGATGACTGCCATGCGCTGAGCTAAATCTACCTCGGGAAATTTTCCCCGCTGATATTTAACCGCTTCGAAATGCACTGGGTCCGGGCTTACAATTAACAACTCATAACCTAAGGAATGCAGCCGAACCAGGGGGCCTAAATCTTCCGGTTTTAATGGACTGACCATGACCAGCTGGGTTTTGGATGGAAAAAACCGGCTGGAAAGAAAACTCAGGTTTTCTAGAGCAAAGTTGATCCCTGTATGGGCTCTAGACAAAGCCCTCAAAATATTTTCACGTTGAATTTTTCCATAACCAGGAAAAACTCTCTCAACACTGTAACCATAAATATACAAACCGACCCGATGACCGTCCCTCAAAAAAGAATCAGCCAGGGAGGCCGCGGCATTAACTGAGTGCTCAAATAATGAGCCCTGGGGGGTGGAGATATCACACTGCTGGCGGGCATCTAAGATAATACCAACATCTGCAATCCGTTCTTGCTCAGATTCATTGGAGAATACACTTTGAGGATAACGGGAAGAAATCTTCCAATTGATCCGCCGCATGGGATCCCCCAATTGGTATTCACGCACTCCATAGAAATCCGTTCCTGCCCCGCCCTGCCTGGCGAGAATCGGTCCAGCAAAACCTCGTGTCTGCCTTGGATGAATATTTATTGATCGAACAGGTGTAATGACCGGGAAAATTGATAGCTGGGTGTGGGCTGGTAAAAAGTGTACACTTTCAAAAACTCCAAAGAATTCGCAGCATTTCACCTGCACCCCTTCAAATTTATACCGGCCACGCTCCCCAGAAACGATATAGTCAAGAGAAGTCGTTTCACCTTCTTCCAAGCAGAGTCTCTTTGTCAGAAAATCCCTGGTTAATGATTTAAAGGGCGAGACCCACGTACATAATCTTGTAAAAAAATTTCTTCGAGCGCTTACCCTGGTTCGTTACATTGACTTTGACTTCGACCGGCTTTCCCCAAGAGGTGTCATGTGTGCTAAGCTCTCGAGAGGTTTTGAGCAGCAGCTCTGCGGGCTGCTTTGCGATCGCAAAACCTAAATAGATTAATAAAGGAATTGCTAATAAGATTGGGCCGTTATTAACAGCAAATAAACCCACCAAAATTAGCCCAAGAATCAAGCTGCATAACAACCAAAAGTTCCTGGTCATCAAGCTTCCTTAATCACCGGTACAACTACTGAATTGACCACGTCTTGGATCACCTTGTCGGTAGCCTTATGAACCGTCCAAAGATCAGGCTCCAGGATCAAACGATAACTCACGGCATTCAGGAAGAAGCGCTTGATATCATCAGGAAGGACAAAAGATCTTCCCTGGATTGCCGCCCAGGCGCGCGATAACTTGACGAGGGCTAAGGAACCGCGTGGACTGGCACCTACAACTACCTGCCTATGACTCCGCGTAGCGAGGACGAGATCCACGATATACTGCTCAATGTCTGGATCCACATAAACTTCCTCAACAGCTTGGCGCATTTCCAATAAACCTGCGGCATCGATAACCGGCTGGAGGTCAAAAGCATCCGTTTTTCGTTCACGCCGGCGATGAATGATCAACTGCTCATTTTCCCTGGATGGATACCCAATCGAAAGTTTCATGATAAATCGATCCAATTGAGCTTCAGGCAGTGGAAAAGTTCCTTCATATTCAATCGGATTCTGGGTTGCAATCGTGATAAATGGCTCCGGAAGACGGGTTGTTTCACCCTCCAAGGTAACCTGAAATTCCTGCATGGCCTCTAACAAAGCCGATTGGGTTTTGGGTGAGGCGCGGTTGATTTCATCCGCTAAGACGATATTCGCAAAAATAGGGCCTTTGCGTAAGATGAATTGGTTGTTGGCTCGATCAAAAATAAATCCACCGGTAATATCTCCCGGCAGCAAGTCGGGTGTAAACTGGATGCGCTTAAAAGCCATACCCAGCGCAGTGGCAAAGCTGTTGGCTACCAGTGTTTTCGCCAATCCAGGGTAATCCTCCAACAACACATGTCCCCCAGGCACTAAGATCGCGGTCATAATTTTCTCAAGCTCAACTCTTTTTCCGATTACCGCCCGTTCGACCTCTTGGATTACCTTGTTAGAAAGGGAGGCTACTTTATTGATTTCCATTGTCATGTTCTATCTCCAATTGGGCTTCTAAATATCGAACCAATTTATCCAACTCTGGATTATCAGCATTTTGATTTGAATTGGATCGGGTATGAAACCATCTCAAGATTTTATTCTTAAGAGAAGCAGATCTGGTCATCGGTTCAATGGCATGATCCGGTGACTGGATCATATTTTGCAGCTCTTTTGGTACGACCAGCCTGCCTTGCTCAAACTCAGATTCCAATTCGGCGTTGGTGAGGTTTTCTTTAAATGCCAGAATCGACAACACCAGCTCTTTCATACGAAAGGATGAAAAACTCAGGTTTTCTACCCCCATCGACTGCCGGCGGATATATTTCATCCAAAAAGCCACCCGCCCTTCTTCAACCTGACCAGGTGCCTCACTGTAACCTCGATCGGCCTGGGCTGATTTCTTATTCTTGCGCAAGATGTAAAAGGAAATACCAAGTAAGATGACTAAAGCAAGCGGCCATAGGCAGGTTTCCCCTAAAGTATTCAGAAACAGCCTGAAATACCAAAACAAATACAAAATCGGAATCAAAACATTCTCACGGATAAAATCACGGAAAATGATCGCTAAAACAAGGTTTACAAACAAAATTACAGCAATTAAAATGATCACACGGCGGTTTTGCATCTTCTATGCTTGCGATCCTATTCGGCTGTCTTTGCTGGCATCTGCAATAACGGATAGGTACCAGATCGCCTTATCCTCTTCCTGTTTGGCAGGCTGCTTTGTTCCATACCTTACCTCTTCGAATATTCTCGTAAGATATTGGATCGGCTCTCTGGGAAATCCTTTTTCCTCCAAGGCCTGTTCAAATTCACTGGCAGTCATAGCCAGTTCCCGCTGAATGCCGCGTTCTGAATAGATGATTTGACTCATCTGGTAATAACAACGGATGATAACATTCTTGAAATCTCCCCCACCCTGCAAATCAGAAATGGCTCTTTCTGCCTCCTGCGCAAGTCGATCTGATGGCGACAGACGTTGCGATACGCCGATAATAGAACCATAATCCCAGGGCTACCAGCCCAGTGAAAAACAAAGCCACGGCAATGCTGGAGCCCCACACCATCCATTCAGGAGTTGTCGCCTCAAATTGCTCGGTTTGAATATTTTCGCCTTCCCCAGAAAGAGGCTGTTCGACGGGAGATTCGATGCTCTGGGCTTGCTCTACTTTAGGTTTATCTTGAACAATTTTGGCAACCCGATCGAGGATAAATAACATGACCACCATAATCACAATCTGAGCCAACAAACGCCGGCGGCCTTCTGGAGAAAATAAACTCACAATAATATAAATTGGCAAACCGATAATAATCAGCGCTGAAAATCCGCGGAGGATCCAATAAAGCACATTTCCTCCGGGAAGGATCGCCTCTGTACCCATGACAGAAATGGAAAAATCCATGTCGAGCGGGAAAGGCTGCCCTTCTTGCAGGCGGAATTCAGGCAGGCTAATCACAAGAATTAGTATTGCGAGCAATCCAATCCCAAATGTCGATAAGTAAATAACTTTATTTTTTTCCATACAATTTCGCAAAAACCAGGTTTTCTGAGAGATCGTTCTCTATCAAGATAACCAGGGTATTTTCAACAAGGAACAGGTTCGATTGTATCGCCGTTTATCAGAGGTGTAAAGAAAGTTTCCGCTGGTTTGATGACTGATTAGGTTTAACGAGTACAATAATAAATCACAACCTTTATCAAATACAGAAGGCAGCCTGAAGCCTTAATCTCGCCAAGTTAAAAAGAAAAATGAATTTACATGAATTACTGATCAAAATCCAAAAAGCCTCTGACCTTCGCTCTGGCTGGATGGATGATCATCATCAATCTGCCTTCCGCCTATTTAATGGCTTTATTGAAGGATTTCCCGATTTGGCAATCGATATCTATGCGCGTTCTATTGTGATCTATAACTACGCTAATCCGCCGGAAGCAATCCTGGATCTGATCAACCCCATCACGAGCTTTCTGCGCGATCTTTACCCTTGGATACGGGTTGTGGTGGTAAAAACGCGCTTTTCACCTGACGTGGCAGCCCGGCATGGGTTGGTGATGGTTGGTGACCAAAGTGACGATCGAATCAGAGAATATGGAATTTGGTATGCTATCGATCTGCGGATGACCAGTGACTCTAGCTTGTACCTGGATACTCGGTATCTTCGTGAATGGATCAAGCAGCATTCTGTAAACAGGCGTGTACTCAATACCTTTGCCTACACAGGCAGCCTGGGAGTTGCAGCAAAGGCTGGGGGGGCCAGCCAGGTGATCCATCTGGACAAGAGTCGAAAATCCTTGAATCTAGCAAAGACTTCGTATTTATTAAATGGCTTCCCGATAAACAAATCTGATTTCATTAGCGAAGACTTTTTCATTTGTACAAGCCGGTTACGTCGGAGTGAAAGGCGCTTTGACATGGTATTCCTTGACCCCCCTTTTTTCTCACAAACCTCTGCAGGCAGGGTAGATTTGAACAAGCAATATTCTCGACTAATCAATAAAATCCGCCCTCTGATCATAGAAGATGGTTACATCATCGCCATCAATAATGCACTCTTCGTAAGTGGGACAGACTTCCTCAGCCAGCTCGAAGAATTATGCCTGGAGGGTTTCCTGGGCATTGAGACATTGATCCCGGTACCACCTGATTTTTCAGGTTTTCCAGAGATTCGTTTGGGGTCTTTCCCTGCTGATCCACAGCCCTTCAACCATCCCACCAAAATTGCGATATTAAAAGCCTTAAAAGTGAAATCGTCCGCCCGAGCTTTCCTATCTTGACGATCCCCAAAAGCGGTGATAGACTTGCGCCCAATATGAAAAGCTTGTTACTGGCCCGCTCCCGTCGTATGATAACCCCCTCCAACCGGGAAGGTCAGTAATCCGCGCTTGTATCATTCTGTGTTTATAAAGAACCATCACCAAACAAGCCCTCCTTCCCAGGAGGGAAAATTTTTTAATGAAAGGATTACACCATGATAAAACCTGCAATAAAGAAAATTGTGCTCGCCTACTCCGGAGGGTTGGATACATCGGTCATCGTACCCTGGCTCGTAGAAAATTACGGTTGTGAAGTGATCTGCTTCTGCGCCGATGTCGGTCAAGGCGAGGAATTGGCTGGTCTGGAAGCAAAAGCGAAAGCCAGCGGAGCCAGCCAGCTCGTCATCCGTGATCTGCGAGAAGAATTTGCCGCCGATTACTTATTCCCGGTCCTGCAAGCTGGGGCGGTGTATGAAAGGAAATACCTGCTGGGAACATCGATTGCACGCCCCTTAATTGCCAAGCACCAGGTAGATGTTGCCCATCAGGTCGGTGCAGACGCGGTCGCACATGGGGCAACCGGAAAAGGAAATGACCAGGTTCGCTTCGAGCTCACCTACACGGCTCTAGATCCTCGCCTGCATGTTGTGGCGCCTTGGCGTGAATGGGAAATTCGCTCACGCGAAGATGCCATTCGCTACGCTAAAGCCCATAACGTTCCAGTTGCTGCAACGATGAAATCCATATACAGCCGCGATCGGAACCTGTGGCATCTTTCTCACGAAGGTGGATTGTTGGAAGACCCTTGGTCAGAACCTGAAGAAGCCATGTTCCAAATCAGTACCTCACCTGACAATGCACCGGAAACACCCGAATATGTAGAAATTGAGTTTGAATCGGGTGTCCCCACTGCAGTCAACGGTCAAAAGCTTTCCCCTGCAAAAATCGTCGAAACATTAAATACTTTGGGCGGAAAACACGGCATCGGGCGTGTTGATCTAGTAGAAGGTCGCCTGGTTGGGATGAAATCACATGGTGTCTATGAGACCCCCGGTGGGACGATTTTATACGCGGCGCATCAAGAGCTAGAATCCATTGTCCTGGATAAAGAAACGC
Organism: uncultured Chloroflexia bacterium; assembly: GCA_963751425.1. GTDB lineage: Bacteria > Chloroflexota > Anaerolineae > Anaerolineales > UBA4823 > CAVVUF01. The sequence goes on from CAVVUF010000001.1 coordinate 673,822, forward strand.
TTCACTATAAAGATGTGATCGCCCTCAAATATGCAGAGATCATTTACAATGGGTTATGGTTCTCACCACTCAGAGAAGCCCTGGCTGCCTTTGTGGATAGCACTCAAGGACCGGTGACCGGTGTTGTGCGGTTGAAACTCTTTAAAGGGAATATCATCCCCGCAGGGCGAAAGAGTAAATTTAGCTTATACCGTGAAGACTTTGCAACCTTTGGTCAGGAAGATGTTTACGACCAATCTGATGCAGAAGGCTTTATCCATCTCTTTGGATTACCGCTTAAAGTGCGGGCACTTAATGGACTGCCTGTTTCAGGCCTGAATATGCCAAAACCAGATTACTCCAGGTTCAAACGAGATTAGGAGAGAAGATGACACTTTGGGGTGGGCGTTTCAGCGGTAAGATGGATCCAGATGCCTGGACTCTCAATGCATCGATTAAATTCGATTGCCGCCTGGCGCAGCAAGATATCCGAGGCAGCCAGGCATGGGCTCGCGCCTTAGAAAAAGCAAATATTCTGACGTCTGAAGAATGCCAGAGCATTTGCAGTGGCTTGAACCGCGTGTCAGAGGAATTCCACCTGGGGAATTTCACATATCTGCCCAGTGATGAGGATATCCATACCGCTGTAGAGCGCCGCTTAGGTGAACTAATTGGGGTAACAGCAGGCAAGCTGCACACAGGTCGCAGCCGTAACGATCAAGTCGCCACAGATTTCAGGCTGTGGTTTATGGATCAAATTCCAGAACTGCTCCAGGCAATCACCGGATTTCAGGAAACCTTGCTCCACCGCGCCGAGGGAGACATGGGAATGATCCTGCCAGGCTATACGCATCTCCAGCGCGCTCAACCCATCTTATTAAGTCACTGGTGGCTGGCACACTTCTGGCCGCTCCATAAAGACCGTCAGAGGTTGATTGAGCTTTCTGCCCGCCTCCGCAGCCTCCCCTTGGGATCCGGAGCCTTAGCGGGCACCCCTTTCCCGATCGACCGCGCCTGGTTAGCTAAGGAGCTGGGGTTTGATGCTCCAGCTCCAAACAGCCTGGAGGCAGTCTCCGATCGGGATTTTGTGGCTGAATTCTTGTTCTGTGCCGCTTTGATTGGCTCTCACCTAAGCCGTTTATCAGAGATGATTGTGCTCTACACAAGCAGTGAATTCAAGTACTTCGAGCTCTCCGATGCTTTTTCAACAGGCTCCAGCTTGATGCCGCAGAAAAAGAATCCGGATATTTTCGAGCTTGCCCGGGGAAAAAGCGGGGCCTTGCTGGGTTACCTGGCAGGCTTTTTGAGCACCCTGAAAGGCTTGCCATCAGCATATGATAAGGATCTCCAAGAAGATAAAGTACCTGTTTTTGCTGCCCTCGATACCCTGCTTGCCATCCTTCCCGTAATGGCGAAGGCTTTGGATACCCTCACAGTCGACCCGGTTCGGATGCGGGCGGCGATCGATGCGGGCATGTCAGCAACCGACCTGGCAGATTACCTGGTTCTAAAGGGGATCCCCTTCCGCGAAGCGCACAGCCTGGCTGGTCAGGCCGTTGCCCGAGCTGCCCAACTGCGGGTATCTCTCGATAAAATGCCGCTCGCAGAATACCAATCGCTGCACGTCTTCTTCGAAAACGATGTTTACCAGGTATTCGATCCCAATCAGAGCATTGCCAAGCGGGCTGCACATGGCGGCACAGCTAAAGAAGCCGTGTTGGCGCAGTTAGAAGAAGCCAAAGCATGTTTGTAAAATGGCATCAAACATCGGTGCGGTCAGGCGTCCAGTTTGCGTATTTTGTTGACTGACATGATACGAAGCTACCATTGTATAGGAGCCAACTTGCTTGACCGCACCATGGGCAAAACCATCAGATCCCTTTCGAACGGTTTCCCCAAGCTCCTCGAATGCTTTCAGCGTGCCATCATATGCAATTCGACCGAGAACCAAAATGACTTTGACCGATGCTAATATTTTCATCTCTGTCATGAGATAAGGCCGGCATTGGTTTAGCTCGCTTGGAAGAGGTTTATTGAGCGGCGGAGCGCAGCGCCCAACGGCTGTGATATAGACACCTTGTAAGGTAAGCCCATCTTGCCTGGAAATCGAGTTGGGCTGGTTGCATAGTCCAATCCGGTATAAAGCCGAATATAAAAAATCACCCGCTCGATCCCCTGTAAACATCCTGCCAGTGCGGTTCGAGCCATGTGCCCCTGGCGCAAGGCCGATGATCATCAAAGATGCCTGAGGATCACCCCAACCGGGTACAGGCTTTCCCCAATAGGCTTGATCGCGGTATGCGCGGCGCTTTATAATGGCAACCTGTTCACAATAAGTCCGCAGCCTCTCACACCGGTTGCACTGAATTATATCCCGCGTTGAGCTGATCCAATTCTAAGGTCATGCGGTTCATCCTATAGGATCCTGATAGAGTTGATGCTCTTCGATGAAGTCTGCCACAACTGGCGGCAGCAAATGACGGAATGGCAGCTTTTGCTTGATTTTTTTCCAAATCATTGAGGCAGAGATGTCCACTGGGGGAACATGAATTAACCGAACTTTATTTTGTAAACCGGGTAATTTCGTTTCAAGATCTTCCAGGTTTACTTCACAACCTGGGCGGAGCAGGACGCCGATGGCATGCAAGGATTCAATCAGCACTTCAGGTTTATGCCAGGTTGGAAGATCGTTCAACGAATCTCCACCCATTAAAGTAAACCAGATCTTCATCCAGATATGTAAACTTCAAGAGTCTTACGGTATCGACTGCGAAATAAGGCGGAGGCCGGTCAATCTCCACCCGTGAAATTTCAAATTTTGAATATCCCTCCAAAGCAACCTGGAGCATTTCTAAACGAAGCTCAACGGGGGTGATGGAGTGAGCTGATTTATGCGGTGAGCGGCGGGTAAGAACCCAAATCACGCAGGACAAATTCAACTGAACCAGGGCAGCTTCAGCAAGAATGAGATGACCCGTATGCGGAGGATCAAATGTTCCTCCATAAATACCCACCAGGGGTTTTAGTCCTGCCATTCCAATTCAAAATCGCCGATATAAACGGTATCACCTTCCTGCGCACCCATCTTGCGCAGAGCATCTTCTATGCCGAGTGTTTGCAGAATGCGTTGGAAACGCCGGATCGAGTCTTCAAATTCCCAATAGGTCATTGCAGCAGCGCGTTCGATCGCTTCTCCAGAAACTCGCCACCCATCTCCTTCCTTTTGGATGGAGAACTGGCGCGGGTCACTTTCCAGGTGATAAACTGGCATAAGTTCGATGTCTTCTAAGGGTGGAGAGTCTTTAAGCCGTTCCGCTGCCCGGTATAACAGCTTACGAAGATTTTGACCGGTAACTGCTGAGATAGCCAGCGGCTGCTCCTCACCCACCAGGCCAAGTCTTTTTAAATTCTGATTCAATCTTTGGCCAGCGCTCCTGAGCTTCAGGGATATCCATTTTATTAAAGGCAACGATCTGCGGCTTTTCAGCCAGGTTTGGATCAAATAATGCCAGCTCACTGTTGATCTGAATGTAATCTGAGATAGGATTATCAGCCAATCCATCCAGCAAGTGAATCAGGACCCGTGTGCGCTGTACATGGCGTAAGAAATCATGCCCAAGCCCAATTCCAAGATGCGCACCCTCGATCAATCCAGGGATATCCGCCAATACGAGAGTGGTTTCGTCATCCAGAACTGCCATTCCTAAATTAGGCTCTAGGGTCGTAAAGGGATAAGGTGCGATTTTCGGTTTCGCATTCGTTGAAGCAGCTAAGAGGGTGGATTTTCCTGCATTTGGTACTCCTACAATCCCCACATCTGCGATTAACTTCAGCTCGAGACGGATCTCAAGCTCCTGGGCAGGTTCTCCGTGCTCAGCATGGCGCGGCGCCTGGTCTCTTGAATTGGCAAAACGTGCATTTCCCCGCCCCCCATGCCCGCCTTTGGCAACGACTAATTGTTGTCCAGGTTTGGTTAAATCTCCAAGCACCGCGCCTGTTTGGTGATTGAAAACGACCGTTCCAGGAGCCACATGGATGATCAAATCTTTCCCTGAGTGCCCTGTCATATCGGAACGTCCCCCATTCTTTCCATCTTCGGCTTCAAAGCGCGTTTTATGTCGAAACTGAGCCAAAGTGTTAAGAGTGGCCAGAACCTCAAGAACTACATCGCCACCTTTTCCCCCATTACCCCCATCTGGTCCACCTCTCGGCACATATTTTTCCCGGCGGAAATGTACAACCCCATCACCGCCTTTTCCTGATCGGATATGAAAGATTGCCTGGTCAATAAACATGAGATAATTTTACTCCAATTGCATGATTTTACATCTTATGGTAAATTGGTGCATCATAAATACCCGGAGAAAAAAATGGAAAATACTCCCATAATTCCAGATATTGTTGTCGGACGCGTGCCGCTTTATCTGAGAGCTTTACAGCGCATGGCGCAAGAAGGGCAAAAAATCACTTCCTCATTCGAATTAGGTAAGAGATTAGGCATCTCCGCTGCCCAAATCCGAAAGGACCTGTCTCTTTTTGGAGAATTTGGCAAACAAGGGACTGGATACCAGATCGATTACCTGATTGAAAAACTCCGCCAGATTTTAAAAGTTGACCGGTTCTGGGATATGGTCGTGGTCGGTGCGGGTGATATTGGTCATGCCCTTTCACGATATCAAGGATTTTCAGACCAGGGTTTTCGCGTAACCATGGTTTTCGATAAAGATCCAGCTAAAATTGGATCACAAATCGGTCCATTTACGATCCATTCGACAGAGCTGATGTCTCAGGCGATCAAAGAAAACCACATCAGTGTAGCCATGCTGGCGGTGCCCGCAGACCAAGCCCAAGAGGTGGCAAACCAGCTGGTCGAAGCGGGGATTAAGGCAATCCTGAATTATGCTCCGATCAACCTGGTTGTGCCAAAAGGCGTGTATGTTCAAAATACCGACCCGGTGACCCACTTACAGCGGATGTCTTATTACCTGGGCCCTGATTAACCGGTGGGTAAACTTCTCCGGATCAATGAATACATCGACAACCCCTTGGAAGCCCCTTCTGCAACACAGGTGGTTGGATTATCCACTAAATAAGCTGGTACCCCAAGTTCCTTCGTAAGCAGCCGGTCCAATCCACGCAGCAAGGCACCACCACCACACATCGCCACGCCTCGATCAATAATATCTGAGACCAGCTCAGGAGGCGTCCTCTCTAGTGTCCGGCGGGTAGTCTCAACAACAGCCTTGAGCGGCTCGCTTAAGGCGTCAATGATTTCTTCCGTAGTAAGCGTGATGGGCCTGGGTAATCCAGTAACCTGGTCTTGTCCCTGGACCTCAATGCTGCGATCTTCATCAATGGGGACCGCCGCACCGATTGTAATCTTAATGTGTTCAGCAGTTTGCTGCCCAATGATCAAGCCATACTTCTTGCGCACATAGGAAACAATCGCTTCGTCCATGTGCAAACCACCCGCCCTAAGGGTTTCGCCGGAGATAATCCCATACATTGCCAAAACCGCGGCCTGAGTCGTGCCGCCTCCCAGGCATAAGAGCATATTCCCAGATGGCGTACCGATCGGTAGATCGACCCCAATTGCCGCTGCCAGGGGCTGTTCGATCAAGAACGCATCCCGGCTGCCTGCTTGTAAAGCAGCCTCGTGCACCGCTCGGCGCTCAACACTGGTCACTCCTTTGGGCACAGTCACCATCACGGTAGGTCGAAAAATCCGCGCCATTCCTCCGACTCTTTTTAGGACATCCGCCAGGATATATTCAGTAACTTCATAATCAGCGATCACGCCATTTAGCATTGGATGGGTTACTTCAATCGCTTCAGGAACTCGACCGTACATTTCCTGGGCTGCTTTACCCCATTCGACCATCTTCTGCTCTGCGACTACAATGGCAGCAACAGTGGGTTCTTCGAGCACAATTTGCCCACCTGTAGCGACGCGTGTATAAGTAGTCCCCAAATCAATCCCCAAATCTCTTGTAAATAAACTCATAGGTTAAGAGGGTTCTTCCTGTCCCTTCCCGGAACTTGGGGCGCGCTGGCCTCGGAATCGCCTGACCGCTTCCAACCGCAAATTTGAACGTCGCAAGGCTGCTTCGAGGTTCAAGTAACTATCTGTATCTGGTCCTGGACCCTGAGCCAATATCTCTTCCGCGCGCCTTTTTGCAGCCTCAGCGCGAGCGATATCGATCTCCATCACATTCTCAGCCGAATCGGCTAAAACCGTCACCAAATCGGGCTGTACCTCAATGACACCGCCTGAAATTGTAAAATCCTTCTCATCACCCTGGTAACGGACGACCAGTACACCAAGTTTTAAGGTAGATAATAAAGGAGCATGGTTGGGCAGGATGCCCATCTCTCCTTCAATCCCAGGAACAAGGATTATATCAGCATCCCCTTCATATACCAGGCGATCCTGGGAAACGATTTCACAGCGAATAGACACAGCAAACTCCTGCTCTCGTCATGTACTACGAGCTTTCACCTTTGGCAAGGCGTTCTGATTTCTCCAAAGCGGCTTCGATATTGCCAACCATATGGAAAGCATTCTCAGGAAGGTCATCATACTTACCATCCAAGATTTCACGAAAACCGCGCACGGTGTCCCGAAGAGGCACATAAGTTCCCGGAATACCCGTGAATTGCTCAGCCACAAACATGGGCTGTGAGAAGAATCGTTCAATCTTTCGCGCTCGGGCGACGATCAATTTATCATCTTCGCTCAACTCATCCACACCCAAAATCGCGATAATATCCTGTAAATCTTTATAACGCTGCAACACACGCTGCACTTCTCGAGCGGTGGTGTAATGTTCATCGCCTACGATTTGTGGATCCAAAATTCGAGAGGTAGAAGCTAATGGATCAACCGCCGGGTAAATTCCTTTTTCGGAAATTGACCTTTCCAAGGCAATGGTCGCATCCAGGTGTGTAAAGGTTGCCACCGGAGCAGGATCTGAATAATCGTCCGCGGGAACATACACTGCCTGCATGGAGGTTATGGAGCCATGCCGGGTCGACGTGATTCGCTCTTGCAGCTCGCCCATTTCGGTTGCCAGGGTTGGCTGATAACCCACCGCGGATGGCATTCGCCCCAACAAAGCTGACACTTCCGAACCAGACATGCTGAATCGGAAAATGTTATCAATAAAAAGCAGAACATCTCGCCCTTCATCTCGAAAGTATTCCGCCATAGCCAAGGCTGAAAGTGCTACTCGCAAACGCACCCCAGGAGGCTCATTCATCTGGCCAAACACCATGACGGTATCTTTCATTACACCCGATTCAAGCATTTCACGATAAAGCTGTGTGCCTTCACGCGTGCGTTCTCCTACACCTGCGAAAACAGAGTTCCCCTGATGGACTGTGGCTATCGAACGGATCAGCTCCATAATTACAATCGTCTTCCCTACCCCGGCTCCACCAAAAATTCCTGTTTTACCTCCCTTTGTGAAGGGAGCAATCAGGTCAATGACTTTCAGACCAGTTTCGAATACCTCGACACGCGTGGATTGCTCTGAAAAATCTGGAGCAGGACGATGAATTGGGTAGTATGATTGCGCTAAAACAGGGCCTCCATTGTCAACCGGTTGTCCCAGAACATTGAAAATCCGCCCCAATGTCGCTGGACCTACAGGCACCTGGATTGGCTTACCGGTCACACCCACTGGCAAACCTCGTTTCAAGCCATCCGTCGTTTCCATGGCAACGCAGCGTACCCAGTTGTTTCCAAGGTGTTTTTGAACCTCCAGCGTTAGAGGGGGCTGTCCTGGGCGTTCCACCAATAGCGCCTCATAAATTTCCGGCAGCATTTCTGCAGGGAATTCGACATCTACCACACCACCTAAGATTTGCACAATTCGGCCTTTTGTTTCAGGCATTTCGTCCTCCGGATCGGATCTCTCTCATACTATCAGTCATTAAGACGGTTATTCAAGCGATTTAGCCAATGCTTCAGCACCACCGGCAATATCTAACATTTCATTCGTGATGGTTTGTTGACGCGCATTGTTATATTGCAACTGCAAAGCACCAGCCAAATCCGTGGCACTATCGGTTGCGTTTTTCATCGCTACCATGCGAGCGGCATGCTCGCTTGCCAACGATTTAAGAATCGCCTGATAAACCTGCAGTGCTGTAAAGCGCGGCACAATTTCGTCCAGGATTTCCGATTCACCTGGCTCATAGATATAGGCGGCGGTTGGAGTCTTTGCGTTTTCCTGGAAAGTCACCACCCTGCCCTCCCCTGTTTCAAACTCAAGGGGCAACAACTGCTTGATCGAGGGAACCTGCTTGACCATGTTAACAAAATGAGTAAAGACCAGGTAAACTCGATCGGCTTCACCTGCCAGGAACTCATCCACCACCAGGCGGCCTATGGCTGAAACATCCATAAAGGAGGGGTCAGCAGGCAAGTTACTAAATTCAGCCATTACAGGCAGATGCCTGCGCATGAGCAGGTCACGGCCTTTTCGACCTATGGCAATATAACGAACCGGAACGGTTCGCTGGTTGAAGTGGTGGAGTGCAAATCGAACGATATTTGAGTTGTAGGCTCCCGCCAGTCCTCGGTCCCCGGTGATTAAAACAACCAATTCAGATCGGTCCTCGGTACGTGGAGTCAACAAAGGATGCAGGTTCGCACGTCCAGGCTGCCTGGCGATATGGGTTAAGACTTGCCAGGCTTTGGTTGCATAAGGGCGCGTGCGCAGCATTGCAGCCATTGCCTTGCGCACCTTGCTTGCACTGACCGCCTGCAATGCCCTTGTCACTTGAGAAATATTCTTTACGCTGCGGATGCGCAGACGTACTTCTCTTGCGTTTGCCATAAGAATCGGCTTTTACTGCCAGGTAGTTGTAAATGCGTCTAAGGCCTGGCGTAGCTGCTGCTCTACCTCAGGTAAAATGCGCTTTTTTTCGGCAATCGACCTGCCGATTTCTGGATAAGTAGTTTCCATATAGCGCAGTAAAGACGTTTCCCAGGCTTTCATGCGTTCCAGTGGAACTCGATCTGCAAAACCATTCGTCCCTGCAAACAGCTCAATCACTTGGTCCTCCAAGGACATTGGCTCATACTGCGGCTGTTTCAGGATTTCCTGTAAATGCTGGCCGCGGTTCAGCTGCGCCTGGGTAGACTTATCCAGGTCTGATCCAAATTGGGCAAACGCGGCTAATTCACGGAAGGAGGCCATATCCAGCCGGAGACGTCCTGCTACCTGCCTCATCGCCCGGGTTAAGGCATCGCCGCCCACCCGCGAAACAGATAACCCGACATTGATCGCGGGGCGAATGCCAGCATAGAACAGGTTTCCTTCCAGGTATATTTGACCATCAGTGATCGAAATGACATTCGTCGGGATATAAGCAGATACATCTCCTAAGAGAGTCTCAATGATCGGCAAAGCGGTTAATGATCCACCTGAGCCAATTAATTTCACGATCTTGCATTGATCTTTTTCCGGCAACCCAGCCAGCACACTCTCAGCATCTGACCTGGCGACCGGACCGCCGAAAATCTTCCCGTTCACACTATCTTTTTCTTCAGCCTGGCTGTCCTCAAAGGTTGAAGAAACGATAACGTACTTATCCGCTAACCTGCCAGCGCGTTCTAACAGCCTGGAATGCAGATAGAAAACATCACCTGGGTAGGCTTCCCGGCCGGGTGGGCGGCGCAGAAGCAAAGACACCTGACGATAAGCCCAGGCATGTTTCGAAAGATCGTCATAGACGACTAAAGCATCCCGACCGGTTTCCATGAACTCTTCACCAATCGCGCATCCTGCATAAGGAGCAATGTACTGCAGCGCGGCTGGCTCACCAGCCGAAGCAACCACAACCGTGGTGTAATCCATTGCCCCAACTCGCTCTAAAAGCGCAACCGTCCGAGCTACGGCAGCTTTTTTCTGCCCAATGGCCACATAGATACAATATAGGTTTTTTTCCTTTTGGTTAATGATTGTATCGACACAAAGAGCTGTCTTTCCCGTCTGCCGGTCGCCGATGATTAATTCGCGCTGCCCGCGGCCAATCGGGATCATCGCATCGATGGCCTTGATACCGGTTTGCACAGGAGTATCCACATCCTTACGATCGATCACTCCAGAAGCCATGCGCTCAATTGGACGGTAACCAGAAGCTTTAATCGGTCCTTTGCTATCAATCGGTTCACCCAGGGCATTCACCACACGCCCCACCAGGCCGTCTCCCACTGGAACAGAAGCAATTCTTCCGGTAGAACGAACCTTCATCCCCTCTTCGATTGCCGCGTATTCACCCATGATGATTACGCCAACATTATCTTTCTCCAGATTGAAAGCAATCCCAATCACACCATTGGCAAATTGAACCAATTCCTGCGAGCGGACATCCGCCAGGCCGCGAACACGGGCAATGCCATCTCCGGCATCCAACACCGTACCCACATCGCTGATTGCCATGGTTGGCTCAAACGACTCAATCTGCTTCTGCAAGTCGGCGGTGATTTGTTTAATCAGGTCGGTCATCGTACCTCCAAAATCTGGATGAGTAAGTGATTACTGGGTTAATTCTGCCACTGTTTTCGCATCCAGACGCTTGATTACAGCAGTTAAAAGTTTCACTGCCTGATCGTAATCTTCTCGATGGATAATTGACGAATGGGAATGGATGTGGCGTGCAGCCACCGCCAAGACTGCCGATGGAACGCCGATGCCATGTAAATGGATCGCACCCGCATCCGTTCCACCTGCTTCCACAAATGAGATTTGCACTGCGATATTCTCTCTTTGAGCGATATCCAGAATCAGCTCGCGAAGTTTTAAGTTCGGGATGGTCCTGGACTCGTAAATTAATACAGTCGGGCCTTTTCCCAGCTTAATCAAAAACTCTTCCGATTTAATCCCTGGAACATCCCCAGCGATATCGGACTCGAGAACAATCGCCACATCAGGATCGATCGCCCGTACGCTCGTGGTTGCCCCGCGTAAACCGACTTCTTCCATGACGGTTGCGGTGCCGTAGACCGTATTGGGATGAGAGCTGTTTTGCAGCGCTTGCAATGCCGAGATCACCAATGCGGTTCCTACCCGGTCATCAAACGCCTTCGATAAATACGTTTTCCCACTGGCTAAGGGGACAAAATCAGCTCTCGGCAAGGCCGGGTCGCCTAACCTGACGCCCGCCTCTTCAACTTCCTGTTGACTGGTGGCGCCGATATCGATATACATGTCTCTTTTTAAAACAACCTTCGAGCGTTCTTCCTGCGGCAGCAGGTGAGGTGGTTTTGCGCCAATCACTCCGACCACATCTCCCTTGGCAGTCTGGATGATCACTCTTTGTCCCAACAGCACCTGGTCAGACCAACCACCCAAAGGGATGAATTTGATAAAACCCTCTGGGGTGATCTGCTTGACCATGAAGCCAATCTCATCCATGTGGCCCGCCAGCATCACCTTGGGTGAAGAAGCCGAGCCAGCTTTTCTACAAATTACGCTGCCAATTTTATCCTGAGATAACTCGCCCAGGTTTTCCATATATCTTCGCACCACAGCCCGAACAGGAGCTTCGTAACCGGGTGCGCCATTAACTTCGGTTAATTCTTTGAGCAGTTGGAAAGTCGCGTCCATCAGATCCCCTTTATAGGTTAAGGGTTATAAAGCGGTGAAATGATACCCGATTTGGGAAATCTTGTCCAGTTTTTCACAATTCAGGCCTCAACCCTCTTGGGGGGGGTGTGCTTTTCCGCCCTGCCCAAGCTCCTTTGAGCGCTGGTAAGCAGCCCAGATGGCCCTTGAGATGGCGGTGCGAAAACCGGCTTTTTCAAGATAATACAAGGCTTCTGCCGAGGTTCCACCTGGAGAGGTAACTTCATTCCGCATCCGCGCCAGGTGAACGGGATCAGTGCGCGTTTTATAATAGTCCACCGAGCCTAGCAGTGTTTGAGTTACCAATTGTTCAGCAATCCTGCGCGGGAAACCCAGGTGCACGCCAGCATCAACCATCGCTTCCATAAACAGGAAGACATATGCAGGACCAGTTCCTGACAAAGCGGTTGCCATATCCAGATAGTTCTCGTCCTCTACAAATACCTCCTCGCCCAAAGCTCCCAGGATGCGCTTTGCCATAACCTGCTGCTCCTCAGAGACTTGAGGTGAAGCCGTCCACACCGTGATCCCTTCGCCAATTTGTGCCGGTGTATTCGGCATAGAACGTACCACGATGGAATGCGCCAAACCAGTGCTGATCTTTGCAATTGTCGCCCCAGCCACAATGGAAAGAACCAGGGCGTGTGGTTGTACGTACCCCTTGAGCCCCATCAAAACCCGATCCAGGCGCTGAGGTTTTACAGAAATGACAACAACATCTGCCTGGCTGGCAGCTTCTTTATTATCGATGGAAAACGCGATCCCATAATTCTTCTGCAGCTCATCGCCCCGCTCCTGGCGGGGTCCAGCAGCAATCAGTGCTTCGGAAGAAGCCACTTTCGTGCGGATCAACCCGGCAATCATGGCTTCTGCCATAGACTCCGGGGCCTATGAAAGCGATTTTTTTACCGGTAAACATCAAACAGCCTCCTTCCCGAAATAAGCTCAAGGTTTCGTAAAGTATTGTAGAGTAGCCCGTAAACGAGTTTCTACATCAGCAGGTGTATCACGCGGTATCGCTTGTAAGGCCGCCTGGGCTTCTACGACACTATATCCCAGGCTGGTAAGCGCAGACAAAACCTCCGTATCCACATCGGTCATGGCAGCCATAGGCTCAAGACCCTCAACCGACTTGATGCGGTCCTGCAAGTACAATAAGATCTTTTGGGATGTTTTCTTTCCAACCCCAGGCACCCGCGTGAAAACCTCTGCCTGCTCATTAAATACTGCTCTGCGGATTGCATCCGGATTCATCACGGAAAGAATGGATAAAGCCGATTTCGGACCGATCCCATCCACGCTCAGCAAAAGCTCGAAATATTCCCGTCCTTCACTGGTCTCAAATCCGAATAACATCAGCGCATCCTGGCGCACAATTAAATGTGTATACAAAAAGGTGGTCTCTCCAGTCCTCAACCTGTCGCGCAGCGGCGTCGAGACAAAAACCTTGATCCCAACTCCCCCCACCTCCAGGACGATATTATCTGAGCCAATGGTACTGACGGAACCACTTAAGCTGGCAATCATATGATTTCCTCAAGATTCTACCTGATTTGCAGACCAACGCACAAAAATCGCTGCAGAAAGCAGCCTGCCTTTCGATTTTTCCCTCACCACAAGCTCACCGGTCGAGAGACTTCCCTGGAAACCAGCCAGCATCTCATCCACAGCATAAAAAAGACTCAAGGCAGAAGCTCTGATCGCATAAGCAGTGATCACGAGAAAGGCAGGTTTTGGAGACAAGATCGCCTGGCAGGCCTCGAGCAGGGTGGGAAGCATCTCGAAGACCTCCCATACTTCCCCTTTTGGCCCCCGCCCGAATTTCGGCGGGTCAAGGATCAAGCCATCATACTGCGCACCCCGCCGCTGCTCACGCTGCACAAACTTCAGCGCGTCATCGATGATCCAGCGAATAGGCTTCGCCTCCAGCTTAGAGAGAGCCTGGTTCTCTCGCGCCCAGCCGATCGATTTCTTCGATGCGTCTACATGGGTCACCTGGGCGCCAGCCTGTGCAGCCGCCAGCGTCGCCAGGCCAGTATATCCAAATAAGTTTAGAACTCGCAAAGAAGTTTGTGAGGCCCGCACCTGAGCGTTGATCCAATCCCAATGGTTTGCCTGTTCCGGAAAAACCCCCACATGCCTTGAATTGGAGGTGCGCGCCAGGAATTGAAGGCCTTTGTATTGCATCTGCCAGGTCTCTTCGATTGGCTTCAAAAACTTCCAATGACCTCCGCCCTCTTCGCCGGTTGGTTGAAAAATGGCATGCGCAGATTTCCATTTTCCTTCTGGAAGCGCTGGAGCCCATACCGCCTGGTGCTCTGGACGGATAAAAGTATACGGACCAAAACGTTCCAATCGGGAGCCGTTTCCACTATCCAAGAGCTCATAATCTCTCCAGTCAGGAGATGCGAGCAAATGCAGGACTGGTTCTGAAGTCACCTAAGCCTCTTCATAAAGAGAACGCCAGCGGTTGCTGTGAAGATGGCAGATCGCCACAGCCAACGCATCCGCAGCATCATCGGGTTGGGGCACTTCCTTCAAACCTAATAAAGCGCGTACCATTTGCTGGACCTGGTTCTTATCTGCGCTGCCATATCCAGCCACCGCTTGCTTGACTTCGTTGGGCGTATATTCATAAACCGGCAGGCCCGCCTGAGCCAAGGCCAATAAGATGACCCCGCGCGCTTGTCCCACGCTCAAAGCCGTCCGGACATTCTTCTGGAAAAACAACTTCTCCACCGCGCCGCTTTCAGGACGGTGGAGAAGGATAATTTTGTTCAATTCTCGAAATATTTCCAAAAGACGCTCCGGCATCTCCAGTTCAGAAGCGGTCAAGATGACCCCATAATCCACTACAACCAGGCTGCCATCTTGATCTTGCACCAATCCATATCCGGTGGTCGCTGTACCCGGATCGATGCCAAGCGCTAACATCCCATCAGGCTTCTTCTAGGTGGGCCCAAACGGCATCCGAAACCTTCATGTTATGATAAACATTTTGGACGTCGTCCATTTCCTCGAGGGCTTCCACAAGCCTCAGGACTTGCAAAGTGTTCTCATCGCTCAGCTCAATCTCATTGCTGGGCACAAGGCGCATGCCCGCTTCGTCAGGCTTGATCTTTGCGGCGCGTAAACTCTCCGAAATGGATTTGAAGGATTCGATCGGACCCGTAATTTCCACTTCCGTATCAAAAATGACATCCTCAGCACCCGCTTCAACGGCCAGCTCAAATATTTTATCTGGGTCATGATCGTCTAAAGGAAATGAGAAAGCCACAATGCGGTTGAACTGCCAGCTTACAGAACCAGCCTCAGCCATACTTCCGCCGTGGCGAGTTAAGGCATGCCGGATATCCGAGACAGCCCGGTTGCGGTTATCGGTAACCGTTTCAACCATCAAAGCCACACCATGCGGTGCGTAACCTTCGTAAATTACCTGCTCCAGTGTTCCACCTTCTTTTGAATCGCCGGTGCCGCGCTTGATCGCCCGCTCGATATTATCCTTAGGCATATTGGAAGCGCGAGCCTTATCGATGGCGATCGCTAATCCTACATTGTTATCCGGGTCTCCGCCGCCTTCGCGCGCTGCTAACACAATTTCCCTTGCCAGGCGGGTGAAGGCCTGCCCGCGCTTGGCATCTGCAGCGCCTTTCTTACGCCGGATGGTCGCCCAATGCGAATGTCCTGACATAATGTTTCTCCTACTCTACCAATTGAATTAAAATTTAGTGGAAGAATTATACCATGTGCCGGGAGTGAAGTGTTTTTGCCCTCACAAAGGATGCGCTGTGTTTGAATGAGCGCTACTTATTCTTCTGCAATACTTCCCGGTAGGCAACCAGGAGCTGCTCGGCAATTTTTTGCCAGGAATATTTCTTGGCTTCTTCGGCAGCCTGCTGGCCCATTTTTTGACGGAGGCGTTCATCTTTTAGAAGCAAAACCAACCGGTCCGCCAGGGTTTGTGGATCTTCGACCGGGACCGTGTAGCCCGTAACGCCATCCTGCACAAGAAACGCCAGGCCGCCAACCTGAGAGGCTACCACTGGGGTTCCACAGGCCATCGCTTCCAAGGCCACCATTCCAAAAGATTCATAATACGAAGGCACAACGACGATTTCTGCTGCCGAATAATAATACGGGAGGGTTTCCTGGTCCTGTTTCCCCAAGAAGGTAACCAAATCAGCTAAACCCGATTGATCCCTGAGTGACTGAAGCCGGCTCATCTCGACCGACATCGTTTCAGGGTTGGCGTCTGGTTCTCCACCAATAACGGTCAAACAGAATGATTGATCGCACAAATCCGCGCGCTTACGCAAGATTGCGATAGCCTGAAATAAAACGTCAAGACCTTTAAGAGGTTCTATCCGTCCAACGAATAAGATCATCCTTCCGCAAGGCGGCGCCCCGGTAAATTCGCGCGCTTCATCGGGTGGAATAGGGTAAAACCTGCGCAGATCTACACCGGGGGGAATGATAACAACCCGGCGCGTATCCGCCTGGTAAAGGAATTGAAGCTGGGCAAGCTCGGCGGGCGTGGCAGCGATAACTCGATCAGCGATGCTGAGTACTTTTCGCTCACCCTCCAAACGATATTCGCCCTCAATTTCACTCGGTGACTGCGCTACCCGGTTCTTCATCAATACAAGGGTATGAAACATATGCACGATAGGGATCTGCCAGGCGGTCTTCAGCTCTGCGGCGGCTACCCCCGACATCCAATAGTGACTGTGGATCAGATCATAATGAATATTTTTACTTTCAGCGAAATGTTTGATCCCTTCGACAAAAGCCGGTATATAATTCGCCAGCTCTTGTTTCGGAAGCGGAACTTCGGGACCAGCCGGCACATGCACCACCCGGTTTCCATAACCCAGGTCGTGCAATACATGGGGCACATGCTCATCTTGCGACCGTGTAAAGACATCTACATGCACGCCCATTTCCCCCAGCTTGCGCGTAATTTCGCGCACGTAGACATTCATGCCTCCGGTATCCTTCCCCCCGAGGGTTGCCAGTGGGCAGGTGTGGTACGATAGCATTGCGATGCGCAGTTCCTTCATGAAGTGTTTCTCATATTTAATGGTATAATCCCGCCGCGATAAAAACAATCGGTTTTTTCCAAATCCGCCACCGTAGCTCAGCTGGCAGAGCAGACGTTTCGTAAACGCCAGGTCAAGGGTTCAATTCCCTTCGGTGGCTCTTTTTCCAGTATAATTCCTTTATGCCCAATCGTACATCCCCTCTTGTTATCGGCATCGCCGGGGGAACAGGATCCGGAAAGACAACTATTGCCAATACGGCTTAGTTCAACTCGGATTGATGAAGCGGTAGAATGAACAGGGTTTCGGCATAGGTTCTGGTTGCCACATCAATCCTTAATTCGTTGGGCGGTTACATTGAAGAAAGTAAAAGATGACAGACTCAGATAAACAACAACTTTATTCAAGTATTGTTCAGAGAAGGAAGCAATGCAAAGCATGTAGCGGCTTAATCAACCCTGCGGATTGGAATGGTGGTCAGTATGACTCGTCTCAAATAGGACCTTGGTCTAGGTGGCAGGGAAATCTACAAGCAAAGCTAATGGTGGTAGGACAAGATTGGGGAGATACAAATTACTTTCTAAAGTGGAAAGGATTCGATAATCCTAAAATCCAACAAACGAAAATCTCTCGAAGTTGTTGAGCTCTATCGATGTAAATATCAAGCCCATTATGGACGTTGACCAAGCGGGAGAAATTTTCCTCACAAACGCGATTCTATGTTTGAAACAAAATGGTTTGCAGGGTGCAGTAGATGGTGCCTGGTTCGAAAACTGTGGCAAGAATTTCTTGAAACCATTAATAGAAATCGTCATGCCTAAGGTTCTGGTTGCGCTGGGGGAATGGCCTTACAAAACAATCCTGCAAGCATATGGCATTCGGTATGTTCGACCCAACTCATATCGGGTGATAGTAGAACAAGTCGGCCAAGCAGGAGGCAAGGAATTACCTGGTGGGGTATTACTATTTCCAGTGTATCATTGTGGAAGCAGAGGGGTGAATCAAAACAGAAAATGGCCTGACCAACTGAACGATTGGAAACTGATACAGCAAGCGATATAGGCAAACACACAACTCAATCAATCCAAAGGCTGCCCAACATCAGTTCCAGCCGACAATGGGCTTGCCGCTCGCGAATGGAGCATACTTTGCCAGAAATGGCGCGATAATAGATTTGGATGATACCATTTGGGGCTCTGTTTATGGGAGTTTTTTACCACATAAATAGTATCTTGGTTCGTTGGCCGCACAACCGCATTTCACGAAAAGTGAAATAGGAGTATCTTTTGAGATGCTTGAAAGCGATTGGTCTCAATTTATCCCTGACTTAATCATTGCCGTCATCTCGGTGTTGCTTGTTGCAATTGTGACGGGAACAATAGCTTATTTCAAGTCTGAAAGATTTAAGACATGGCTCAATAAACAACCCTCAAAATTTGCGCTTGGATTAAAGTGGTTAGTTGAGAAATGGTATTTTTTCGCACCACTTTGTATTGTAATAATTTTAGGGATAATAACTTTTCGTATTTATGCAGACTGGAAAATTGTCGCTTTTTCTTTTATTTGCTACATAACAGGTTTGCTTAGCTGGGGATTATCCAATAGACAAAAGATATCACACGATAGGAACAGAAAAACCACCGGCACAATTACGAAGTTTTTACCAATCCCATTGCCAGCAGGTATAGGAAATTCATACTTAAAAAATCGTTATATTGAACCTCCATTAGGGGATATTGTTTTAGGTGGAGCGCAGTTTGGGTTAAAGAGAAATCGCTAATTTTCGACACAAATGAACAAATACGTTATTACTTGCCTAGTGATGACAACAGCAAAATAATTGATTTTCAATTACCTGATTCAGTGAATGGAGTTAAGTCTGTTTATTTTCTCATAAACTCAGGTAATAGCAAAATTGCCTATGCAAATAAAAGCATAGGAAAAATCAGGCTTATATTTAAAGACGCACCCCCTTTAGATGTCGAATTGGTCTTAGGACAAAATATTAGGGAATGGTGTCCAGGGAATTCTGGGGACTATATTCGAGAAACATCAAGCCCTACAATAGTTGGTGTATGGACAGGGATGAGTAAAGATGGAGCAAATGCAGTTTTGGATTGCCTTAAAATACCAGTGTACGAATGTATGAGAAATTGTTTTCTTGAAAAAATCACATTTGTACACAAATCTGCACAACAACCACCAGATACAATGGGAGTACATTTTTCCGTGTTTGGTATTTCGTTAGAGGTACAGGAAAACGCCTGACAACACGTGTGGTGGACAGGTCAGGGGCGCAAGCTGTGGCCCTCTAAGTCCGAGTAATTTCATACAGAATTATCGGCATCGAAGGAAAGAGATGTTCAATTGTGGGTATATCAAGTACTCACTGTAAAGGCGATCTACCCCTTACATAACCATGGGTAAACGCGCTGGGAGGATTTTGAGCGCAAAATATTGACTTTGGCAAAAGCAGCGCGATAATCAGTTTAAAAGAGTATGCCAATAGAAGGAGGCTATAATGTCTGAACCCGTTTACTTGAATGTTCTGGGCTTTGGTTGGACTGAAGCTTGGTACCAACTTTCCAAAGAAGAACGAGATAATTTATGGTCAAAAGTTGAGGAAATTGGTAAGCGTGCAGGCGAAAAGTGGGTAATCGTGTGTAATTCGCGGTGGGCGGACGAATCAGTTTATGATTGGGGCGTTCTTGAATACCCGAGTATGGAAGCCTATCTACAGAAAGTCAAAGAACTAGAGAAGCTTGAATTTTATCGCTACTGGTCATCTAAGTCGATTCTGGGAACAAAATGGAGTGACTCTGGAGGAAATTAATCACATTACATTAAAGCCAGATTGCATGTTAGTTTGTTTCTAGACTGGCGACCAGATTTTCAAAGTCAACTACCAATAGAGCATCGAACAGAAGGTAAATGGGCCTCCGTTCTGGTTTAGGCGCGTCAATGAGTCCACACCTAATATCATGTTTATAATCGCAGCGTGTAGGAGGCATTGGGCATTAGCATATTTTCAAAGCATACCACTGCTAATAGTGATGTAATACACCCTCGCAATTCCTCACCAAAGCCTCCCGCATCAACACCTCTCGCCAGGTCACCCAGCATATGAATTGCGGCATGAGCTTAGTTGAGGCTTGCCGCATATTGGGGATGCACAAAGGATAACAGTCTGTCCCGACGATACCTACGTTGGCAACCCCCACAAATGTATGCTAGTGTAACCTTTTTGTTTATTTTTACTGGAAAAATGTAGGTGGGTAAAAGCCCAAGAAATTTGAGGGAAATAATTGGCTTTGTTCACGGGGGTATTACACACGCCCAATACTCTTTGCCAAAAATAGTTTCCTGAAATCTCAATCCGCTATATACTTAATTATTAATTGGATGAGATTGACTACAGAGGAGGGTTAATCAACTATGGCAGATATTACACGTCGGAGAACAGGCGAGTTTTTACGAATTGTGTTTGACCTCTTGTGGGAAAAGCCCGAAGGTTTACCTGCAAAAGAAATTCTGGACGCTATTCCCAAAATCACTCAACTAACAGGATATGAAAGCGGTTATTATCCTTCGACTCCTAACTCACCAAGATATGAGAAAATAATCCGCTTCGCTACGATTGACCTGGTCAAAGCTGGCTGGCTGGTAAAGAGCAAAGGTCGCTGGTTTCTCACCGAGGAAGGTCGTCAAGCATACAAAAAATTCAAAGACCCTGAAGATTTTTACAAGGAATCAGTGAGGCTATATCATGAATGGCAACGCAGCCGCCCTAAAAAGGAAGGCTTGGTTACAGATGAGGAGGAAATCCAGAAAATCTCCCTGACCGTGGAAGAAGCTGAAGAAAAGGCCTGGGAGCAAATCCAACAGTTTCTCCAGAATATGAACCCTTACGAATTCCAGGAGTTAGTAGCCGACCTGCTTCGAGCAATGGATTACCATGTTTCTTGGGTAGCTCCTCCTGGAAGAGACCGCGGCATTGACATCATTGCCTATACGGACCCGCTTGGAGCCAGCATTCCTCGTATAAAGGTGCAAGTCAAACACCGAGACCAAGCTACAGCCGTCGAAGGGCTCCGAGCGTTTATGTCTGTCCTCGGCGCGGATGATATTGGATTGTTTGTATCGTCTGGTGGCTTTACGAGTGATGCACGGGAAGAGGCGCGTACTCAGGAACGACGCAAAGTCACGCTGCTTGATTTGGAAAACTTATACGACTTATGGGTTGAGCATTATGAAAAACTATCCCAGGAGGCCCGACAGCGTTTTCCTTTGAAGCCAATCCACTTTCTCGCACCAATTGAGTGAAGTGGGTCGTTCTGTACGATGAGGAAGCGACATTGCTGGCTCCGCCTGGACATAGTTGTATATGTTAGGAATAGATGAGACGAAAAGGATAATAAATGTATCTTGCCGAAATTCACGGTAAGTTGTCAATGGAAAATGAAAATAAAGAGGACATTTTAACCTCGAATGTGTTTTCGTTCTTTAAATATGCAAACCGCGAAATATTTTTATTTAGGCTAATGAAATTTCTAAACTTGAATGTGTCTTCTGAAGATGCCGCTCAGGCAGAATTTCAATTTTGGCCATCTTATCCTGATGGCACCCAACCTGATTTAGTAATCCTTGTTGGTTCTTATTATCTATTGATTGAAGCTAAATTTCACTCTGGTTTTGGTGAGGAGACTTTATACAAGAAACATCAACTTCTAAGAGAAATAGAAGGTGGTGAATATGAGGCAGATGGAAGCAAAAAAACATTTAAAATTATTGTAGTGACTGGGGATTATTTTTTCAAAACCGAGATTATTACGAGTATACCCGCTAATCACCGAGCCAAATTAACATGGATAAATTGGCAGAAGATTGCCCTCTTGATATTTAATATTCTTGAAGAAATGCCCGATATTTCAGTCGAGACCAGGTTGTTTGCTGAAGACCTATATAAATTGCTTATAAAGAAAAAATTACGTAATTATGAAGGCGGAAATGTACTTAGTAATATCGAAAGAATTAATCCTTATGAGCGAGCTATATTTTTTGAGTTTGTTACCGCTTCTTATCGCGGCGATTTTATTGGTTTCCAATCATCCTTGGGAATTATGCAGCAAATATCATCAATACCAAACAGTCTTTTTTATCAGAAGAACATGGCTAATAAACAAGTAACAAAGACAATTTCTCATAAAGCCTTTTTTCAATCACTTAGCACACAAAGCGGTAATATTAGGGAATCTCAAGAGTATCTTTTTTGTGATTGGAGAATTAAAACATGAATAAAACTGAATTAGTTATACAGACTAAAAGAGCATTTGACTTCATTCAGAAGCTATATTTTGAAGTATCTTATTTGATAAAGGAAATGGAAGGTCTTTTAGCGGAGGAAGACGAAAAGTTTATCATGGGACGACCAGCGGGTTATATGGTGTCTGCCCGTAGCTCAAATGGCTTAGAACCCTTATTGGTTAATTATTGGATGTTCAAAAAAATATCGACGTTTTTTATACCAGAATCTTCTACTAAAATAGTTACTGGAATAACAAACACCCATTTCGAGGAAAATCCCAGGGTCATATATGTGCGGATTGTGTTAAACGATAAAGATATTCCCGAACCCACCATTTATTCTGGTGTTCTTAGTGATTTTCTTCTTAAGAATAATAAAGCCTTACCAAAATTTGAGAAACTTATGGCGCACATGGAATACAATGAAACCAAAGTTTTTTCCAATGGTGATGTAATTGATTATGAAGATACATATATAAAGTTCAAAGGTAAATTATTCCACATTGATTTATACGATATTAAGACCAGTAAAGACATTGCAGAGAAAATAATTGCTCCTACATTGAAGTTATATCGATAGAGTTGTAAGTAGATATTCAATTTAACGCATATAGTTTGGTCTACCTTTGGGATATTAGATATGTGGCAAGCCTGGTCATGTCGAGAGATTGCAGGTGCAGCGCACCTTCTGAGACTCCGTCAATTTCAATTTCTCCGCCAAAAATCGGCTCAGGGCTTTTCTCCATTTCTAAGAGAATTTCCCGTCCTAAATCCATGTCCCGCTTCATTTTCAATACTCCTTGTTCATTATCAGTATATACCCGCTCTTACTGTTTTGTGAGCTTTTTGTCAACTGGCGTTCATACAGCAGTTCTCCTAAATTCCCTTTAGTCTGTCTAGCATAATGGGCGATAAGCTAAGTCTTGGTATGCCCGATTAAGCGGACGAAGATAGTTTCAGGTACGCCGGCTTGAAGCTGGGGAAGACAGAAAGCCTGCTTAGTTTTTTAAGCCAGACTTACAAATATTGTTCTTTCACCTAAGATACTTTTACTCGCGTTTCAATTTACCCATCACGTCCCTGAACCAGTACCCACAGCAGGCATAAAAATCTTTATGGCGTTTCCCAAATTAGGATTGTCGACAAGGGTTGGCTCATACCTAAAGTGAATGCTTTTAATTTGAGCCCTTGAAAATTATCCCAGTGCCGCCCTGCTGGGGCATCCACATCCGCAGGAACGTTTACATCCACACCTAATAACATAAAAGCTTCCTCTGTTTTTTCAATAGGCAGATTTATTTCAGTTAAACCTTCAGTTAGCATGAAACCTTTCGCAAGATGGTTCATATCAAAAAAGAAAGTAAATGTGTAACCTTCAAATTGATACGTTCTACTTTGCCCACCTTCTGGGATTTCAGGAATTTCACCCGGATTAAAGGGTAAAATCTCTGTACTTGCGCCAAATAAATCACCAAATTCGGAAGAATTCCTCCCGAATAATTCTGGCACATTTAGTATAGTTTTAACCGATGGGGAAACATCTCCTATATCTCCTTGTTTAATTTCTGGAGTAATCGTTGCTTCTTCATCGATTTGTGTAGCTTTTGCCTCTGAAGTTTTAGACGGAATAATCGTTGCGGTTGGTGCAACAGAGGGTTTACTTGTAAATGTGACGGTAGGTGTTCGCGTGAAAGCTCTTACAGTTAGTGTAGCTTGATAACCTTCGGAATTCTTAAGAACTTGGCTAGGCAATCCATAAGTAAGGCAGCAGAATATGACGAACAGGATCCCGATACCTATTACAATGATTGGTTTACTTTTGGCAGGTTGAATAATATGGCCTTTAATCCATGCTGAAACTTCACTCCAAATACTGGCTTTTGGAGAAACAATATAAAACAAGATAATAATCCCTACAAATAACGAGCTTAAAGCTGCTAAACAGGCAAAAGGTTTAATGCCGACTTTAATTGCAATGAAATTAAATCATCTAAGGGTTGAAAAATCGCGAATAGAACCATCGATGAGCATCCCATAATTAGGAGAACTAGTACCAAACCAACAGCAAATTTAAAAAGTTTTCCTAAAGCGAAACAACCGCTTTTACTTGCCTGACTTTCAATTGCCTTAGGGGTAGAGGGATATAATATTGTACGTATATTGAAAATACGTTTATTAATTTCATTTTCTTGTAAACGTAATTTCTTTAATTGCTCTCTGTTCACTCGAGTGTTTTTTAAACGCTCTATGTTACGAATTTCTGATTGAACGGTAGTTAATTGAAGTTGAAGTGAATTTAATTCGTTATTTAGTTGCAGCTTTTTTATCTCAGCTTGGGTAGCCTGATTTCCTTCTCGCACCGTTGACTGAGTTTGTGCGCCCACGCTTTGAATTGTTTCGGTTACTTTTTCAACAAGCTTGACAGTGACATAACCTTCACCGCGTTGAACCACCAAACTTGCTCCACAATAGGAACAATTAAAATGTTCAACATCTGATGGAATTTGGATTGGTGCACCACATGACGCACAAGCTAGGTTCTGAACATTCATAAATTTTCTCTCCAAAAGAGTTGAATTATTTAGGTTAAGATGTTCACGAAAGAATTTTCGTAACCCTTAACAACCTGTACTTTAGGAAGCTTTCTTGGAAATTAAATATCCCTTTCATTATTCCATATTTGATTTGTACTGTCAGGTGTCGTTTGTCATTATTGAGTTTATCAAAACGCCCGACTCTCATTGTACGTTGTTTACATATCAGTCTTTCTTATAGTGCATTATCCACTGGGCTACCCCGACGATGCGCTGCTATCAAATCGCCAGACTCTTGCTTCAGGTATCGCCTGAGAACCTGTAAATCCGCATATCCCAACAGTTCTTTGAGGGTATAAATATCCACACCGGCTCTTAGCATGTTGATTGCAAACGCCCTTCTAAAGGTGTGCAAGGGTGGCTCTTTCACATTGCCTCTTTGAGCGCGGCGTCTCATGCATGATCTGCCTGAGGCTTGAATAAGACAACTTCCGGAGTCAATTCAGATTCCTTGACAACTCCCTGTTGGTCCAGGAATGTCAGGAAATAAGAAAGTTCTACGGTGTAAATCCTGATGGTATTGGGTGACAGGTTTCGAGCGCGACAATCCATTAAGAAACCGCTTACCATGAAATCAACGGTTCCCGCGATAATTTCTTTAACATTAAACGCCTGGTCTACCTGTTTACGAGACATTTTATCCTCCATTTTTACCCCCCACAGGTAGGCAATATGCCCAAAAATTACCATGTTCCCCCTGTCAATGACCGCCACCGTAGCTCAGCTGGCAGAGCAGACGTTTCGTAAACGCCAGGTCAAGGGTTCAATTCCCTTCGGTGGCTCTTTTTCCAGTATAATTCCTTTATGCCCAATCGTACATCCCCTCTTGTCATCGGAATCGCCGGGGGAACAGGATCCGGAAAGACAACCGTTGCCCAAACGATCGTTGAACGAGTCGGTGGCGAGTATATTGCCTCCTTAGCTCACGAACTCTTATTATAAAGACCTGGGCGATCTACCTGTTACCCAAAGGACCGAAGTCAATTTCGACCATCCCAACTCGTTGGATACCGATCTGCTGATCCAGCAGCTCACCATTCTCAAAGATGGTCAGCCGATCGAAGTGCCGGTATATGACTTCAAGACCCACAGCCGCACCAACCACACCATCCATGTTGATCCTCAACCGATCATCCTCGTAGAAGGGATCCTCATCTTTGCCGAACCTGGACTGCGGACGCTGTTCGATATTAAGATTTTTGTCGATACAGATGCCGATATTCGCTTTATCCGGCGCCTGGAACGCGATATTTCAGAGCGCGGGCGTTCCAGCGTATCGGTCATCCACCAATACCTGTCTACCGTCAGGCCCATGCACATGGAGTTTGTTGAACCATCCAAGCGCTATGCGGATATTATCATCCCAGAGGGAGGCTTGAACACCGTCGCGATGGATATGATCGTGGCGCGCATTCAAACCTTACTCCAGGCACATATGTAACGGATAACCCAAAACAATTAATAGAAAAGGAGAATACTCGTCATGCCCTCTAAACAATGGCCTAAAGCCCCTGCGATGGAGATCGACCCTAAGAAAACCTATACTGCTTTGTTCCATACCGATAAAGGTGATATCAAAATCCAATTATTTGCAGACAAAACCCCTAAAACTGTCAATAATTTTGTTTTTCTAGCCCGGCAGGGGTTTTATGATGGGACGATCTTTCACCGCGTGATCAAAGATTTTATGACCCAAGGCGGAGACCCTACTGGAACAGGACGGGGCGGCCCCGGATATGATTTTGCGGATGAATTTCATCCTTCTTTGAAGCATGACAAACCGGGAATTCTTTCGATGGCGAATGCGGGACCGAATACCAATGGTTCGCAATTCTTTATCACCCATGTTCCCACACCCTGGCTGGATCGAAAACACAGTGTATTTGGCGAAGTCAAAAGTGGAATGGATGTGGTCCTGTCGATTCCGCCGCGTGATCCTGGCCGGCCTGAATATCCAGGAGTAAAGCTCCAATCGATTGATATTACCGAAGAATGAAACCCCGCACCCGCCTGGTTGTAACGCGCATACTGGCGCTGCTTTTTGTGATCGCCCTTAGCGTGTTCATCTTTATCAATCGCGACCAGGCAGTGAAGTTAGCCTCCTATGGCTATATCGGCATTTTCGTCCTTTCTTTTTTGGCGTATGCGACCGTTTTTTTACCAGCCCCCGGTGTCGCTGTTGTTTTTGCCTTTGGAGCCATATATAATCCATTCATCCTGGCCTTGGTGGCTGGCACTGGGGCCGCTCTGGGTGAATTTGTGGGCTACCTGGCTGGATACAGCGGGCAGGGCCTTGCCGAAAAAACGAAGATCTACGTAAGATTAGAAGGCTGGATGCGTAAAAATGGTTTCTTGACAGTTTTTGTATTGTCAGCCATTCCTAACCCGGTCTTTGACATGGCTGGGGTCATAGCCGGGGCACTAAAAATGCCCGTATTGAAATTTCTAGGATCTTGCTGGTTGGGTGAAACGATCAAAATGCTGATTTTTTCTTTTGCAGGGTCGGCAGTGATAAACCGGTTCTTCTCATGACAATGGACATGTATACGGATATCGACACTTACCTGGAACAAAATTTAGATCAGAGCATTCAGGAGCTCTCGAGGTTGGTTGCGCAGCCAAGTGTGGGGGCCCAGAACTGGGGCTTGTCGGAATGTGCATCCTTAGTGGCTGAAATGCTGCGTAAACGGGGCTTTTCCGTAGAAGTCTTCGCAACTGGAGGCGCCCCCGTGGTTTTTGCAGAGCGGAAAGGGAAAAGCAACAAGACTTTACTTTTCTATAACCATTATGATGTTCAGCCTCCTGAACCTTTAGATCAGTGGATAAGCCCCCCGTTTGAGCCAGCTCTTCGAGATGGCAAATTGTTCGGACGGGGTGTTAGCGATGATAAAGGTCAGCTTGTCTGCCGCTTGTTCGCCATGGATGCTCTCTTATCCCAAGAAAACGAGCTGCCCTGTAATATCAAATTTGTGATCGAGGGTGAAGAAGAGACCAGCAGCCTTCACCTGCATGATTTTGTGGTCGAGCACCGCGATCAATTGGCTGCTGAGGCTTGTATTTGGGAGTTCGGCAGCGTAGATCATCGTGATATACCCATGCAGTACCTTGGGTTGCGCGGCATATGCTACGTAGAGCTTTCTGTCGAAACCGCAAGGATGGATGTCCATTCTGGAACAGGCGGTTCAATCTTCCCGAATGCCGCCTGGCGCTTGACATGGGCATTAAATACCCTCAAAGGACCCGATGAACGGATCCGCTTGCCCGGGTTTTATAATGCGGTCATACCTCCCTCGCCCCGAGACCGGGAGCTAATGGCTGCCTTGCCAGAAACCGCTGGAGAATACCAGAAATCGCTATGGAGTCAAGAAATTCTTAAAGGGGTTGGATGGCGGGGTTGAATTAAGCCTGGCAGAAGTCTTCGAGCCCACCTGTACGATCTGCGGTCTGACATCCGGCTACCAGGGAGAAGGCTCAAAAACGGTGCTGCCGGCGCGTGCTTCTGCAAAAATCGATTTCCGCCTGGTCCCCGACCAAAGACCCGAGCAAGTGCTGCAAAGCTTGCGCCAACATCTGGACGCAGAGGGATTTGAAGATGTTCAAATTCGATTTTTGGGAGGCGAAATTCCTGCCCGGACGGATCCCGATGATCCATTTGTGAAGCTGGTCGTCGAATGCGCCAGTTCCGTGTATGGCCAACCCATGCAAGTTGTCCCAATGGTGGGTGGTTCGGGCCCCAACCATGTCTTTATCCACACGTTGAATGTACCCGTTGTCACAGCCGGCATCGGGTATCCGGGGACTCTCGCCCACGCCCCGAATGAAAATATTCGCCTGGACCTGTATGTCAAAGGCGCAAAACACATCGCCAGGATCATCCAGGAATTCAGTCAATTCAATTAAGGAGGAAAAAATGTTAGTTGGTGACCGAATGTCAAAACCTGTCATAACCGTTCCACCGGACATGCCGATCATAGAAGCCCTTAACTCGATGAAGAAAGACCATATCCGCAGGGCTCCCGTCGTCCAAAATGGGAAGCTCATTGGGATTGTTTCGGATAAAGATTTATTGAATGCCTCTCCTTCACAAGCTACATCTTTAAGTGTTTGGGAATTGAATTACTTACTCAGTAAAATCACTGTCAAAGATGTGATGACAAAGAAGGTATTGACGATACAAGAAACCACCCCGATAGAAGAAGCCGCCCGGATCCTGGCTGATAACAAAATTGGTGGTATGCCAGTGATGCGGGGCGATGAAGTTGTGGGGATGATTACCGAAACCGATCTATTTAAAATGCTCCTGGAGCTCATGGGAGCACGCGAAAAAGGCGTCCGGGTGACTTTTTTGATCGAAGAAAAACCAGGGCAGCTTGCTGCCATTTCAAAAGCAGTCGCCGACCTGGGAGGGAATTTCGTGGCCTTCGGACAGTTCGCAGGCGAAGATCCTTCCAGCCGGGTAATCACCTTCAAAGTT
The DNA here is from genome assembly GCA_963751425.1 of uncultured Chloroflexia bacterium. GTDB lineage: Bacteria > Chloroflexota > Anaerolineae > Anaerolineales > UBA4823 > CAVVUF01. Next base: position 702,848 of record CAVVUF010000001.1, read on the forward strand.
CAAGATTTAACCGAAGACCAGGTCCGCCAGGTTGTTACCACTTATGGCATAAAACTGGTCGACCTGCGCGTCATTTAATCGCCAAATTGCGATAACAGCATAGAGTATAATCACGCCCGTGGAAACCATCGTTGCACTGGATATAGAAACCACGGGCCTGGATGCTCAAACCGATGCGATCATTGAGATCGGCGCTGTGCGCTTTAAAGGCAACCGGGTTGATGCTGAATTTTCGCAGCTCATCAATCCGGGTAGGCCTGTTCCTCCCTTCATAACACAGCTCACCGGCATCTCAGATCAAATGATCCGGACGGCCCCCTCTTTGCGGGAAGTGCTGCCTGCATTGTCAGATTTTGCCGGCGACTACCCAATCTTGGGGCATAATGTCAGGTTTGACCTCGGTTTTCTCCGCCGGAATAAAGTTCTCAAGGTGAACGAGGGGATTGATACTTACGAGCTGGCTGCGGTACTTCTCCCAAAAGCCAACCGGTATAACTTGGGCTCCCTGGGCCAGGTATTAGGAGTGCCTCTTCCAGCAACGCACCGGGCTTTGGATGATGCGCGTGTGACCAGGGGCATCTACCTGCGCCTGTACGAGATCGCTAAAGAGCTGCCCATCCAAACCCTGGCTGAAATCGTTCATCTCGGCGAACAGACCGATTGGGGAGGATTCTTTACTTTCTATGAGATCATGCGCTCTCGCTCAAAAGAAACCATCACCGCTCGCCAGGTGCGGGAGGGGGCGCTGGGGCCGCTTTTTGAAGGGTATGAAACGCGCAACCTGCCTGCTCTTTCTCCCAACCCCAATTTATATGCGCTCGATATCGATGAAGTCGCCTCGATCCTGGAACATGGCGGTATCTTTTCACATTACTTCCCAAATTATGAGTACCGCCCGCAGCAAGTAGCCATGCTGCGCTCCGTGACCCAGGCCCTCTCCGAAAGCCACCACCTTATGGTTGAAGCCGGCACAGGCACTGGAAAAAGCATGGCTTACCTCATCCCGGCTGCTTTATGGGCGATGCAAAATAACACCCGCGTGGTAATTTCAACAAACACCATCAACCTGCAAGACCAGCTTGTGAATAAAGATATTCCTGATCTGCGTGCTGCCTTAGGGATTGATCTCCGCTCGGTTGTGATCAAAGGTCGCTCAAATTACCTGTGCCCCAGGCGGCTTGAAAATATACGGCGGCGCGGTCCAGAGTCTGCCGATGAAATGCGCGTTTTAGCAAAAGTGTTAGTCTGGCTGCAGCAAACCCAGACGGGAGACCGTGGAGAACTCAACCTGAACGGCCCTGCCGAACGTGAAGCCTGGCAGCGCCTCTCAGCCGAAGATGAGGGCTGCACGACAGAGACCTGCCTGAAACGTACCGGAGGCGCCTGTCCCTTCTATCGCGCCCACCAGGCTTCCCAAAGCGCTCACCTGATCATCGTGAACCATGCGCTTCTGCTGGCAGATGTAGCCACCGGGAACAGGGTATTACCAGAATACCAATACCTGATCTTGGATGAAGCCCATCACATGGAAGACGCTACCACCAATGCCTTGAGTTTTTCTGTCAGTCAAAATGATGTAGACCGCGCCGTGAGAGAATTAGGAGGGCCCACCGCAGGGGTTCTTAGAAAAGTATTGGGGCTTGTCCAAGGCGTTCTCAATCCGGGTGACTTGGCCCAATTTGACTTTTTCATACAGCGCGTTACAGACTACGCCTTCAATTTCGATGGTTTGGTGAGGAATTACTTTTTATCCATTGAGCAGTTTCTCCTCGAACGCCGAGAAGGGCAGCCCATGGGAAGCTACGCCCAGCAAGAACGGATCTTGCCTGCCACCCGTACACTTCCCGCCTGGTCAGATGTTGAAATGAGCTGGGATGAAGCAGAAAAACCGCTGAGCGCCCTGCTTGATTTCCTGGGAAAAATTCTGCAAGGAGTGGCAGAATTACATGATGCCTTACAAGACAACCCGGAAAGTGAAGATGCCATCAGCATCTTGAGCAGCCTTTATCGCCGGTTGACCGAGATTTTCACGAATATCCATGGGATGGTGTTTGAGCCTAACGAAATGACCATTTACTGGATCGAAATGAATCCGAACGGTCACCGGCTTTCCTTGAATGCTGCTCCGCTGCACATCGGCCCCCTCATGCAAAAATATTTATGGAACGAAAAGTCTTGCGTTATTTTGACCTCGGCGACACTCACTGCCGCAGGAGAATTTGATTATTTACGCGGCCGCTTATTCGCTGAAGATGCCGATGAATTATCACTCGGTTCGCCCTTTGACTTTGAAAATTCCGCTTTACTTTATGTTTCGAACGATATCCCCGAACCAAGTGACCGGTATGGGCACCAGCGCGCCCTGGAACAAGCCATCCTCAACATCAGCGTGGTGACTGGGGGAAGGATGCTGGTGCTCTTTACTTCTTATGACCAGCTCAAGCGTACCTCTCAATCCTTAAGGCCTTTATTAGCCAGGCAAGATATCCAGGTCTATGAGCAGGGTGAGGGTGCTTCTGCGCATTCGTTGTTAGAAAGCTTCCGTTCCGATGCGCGCGCCGTGCTCATGGGTACCAGGGCTTTCTGGGAAGGTGTGGATGTCCCTGGCGAAGCGCTTTCGGTCCTTGTAATTGCCAAGCTGCCATTCGACGTCCCTTCCGATCCTATCATCGCCGCTCGATCGGAGACTTTCGAAGATCCTTTCAACCAGTATTCCCTGCCAGAAGCAATCCTGCGCTTCCGGCAAGGTTTCGGACGTTTGATCCGCACCCAATCTGACCGGGGTGTGGTAGCCATCCTTGACCGGCGCATCCTCACCAAGCGGTATGGCAAATTGTTCCTGGACTCGCTTCCCCCTGCACCATGCGGATCGGTTCCGTGAATGAATTACCCCGGGCTACCAAAAATTGGCTAAATCTTTAACCGAGCAGTGCCGGTAAAAAGATCGAGAAAGTGCTGCCTTTGCCTGGCTCACTTTCGACTTCAATACGCCCTTTATGCAGTTCGATGACCGATTTGGCAATCGATAAGCCCAGCCCCACCCCTCTAAATAAATAACCACCGACTTCTTCCATGTGAAAAAACCGGTCGAAAATTCGGGGTAGTACCTCTGGCGGAATGCCGACGCCTGGATCTTTTATTTTGATCCATACCTCTCGCCGGTCAAACCCCACCAGTACCTGAATTTCTCCTCCGTTTGGGCTGAATTTAATGGCATTATCCAGGATCGCACCAATGGCGCGCTCGAGGCTGTTTGGATCGCCGGAAATATTTGGCAGATTCGGGCCAATCAATAAACTCATTCCGATACCGTTTTTTTCCGCTTGGGTGCGCTGTTTCTCGAACATTGCGGCCACAACTTTACCCAAATCAACAGGGATAAAAGATGGAAGGATAATTTCCATCTCTTGTAAGAAGAGGATATTATTCACTAATCCAATGATTTGCTGTAAATTATTCGATACGGTACCTAAAGCCATATGCAGCATTTCCCCCTGAACATTTTGTAAGCGGACCATATCCACAAAGCCGCTGGCTACCGTCAGTGGGGTGCGCAGCTCGTGCGCGACAATCGTCAGGAATTCTGACCGGGCGAATTCCTCTTCAGCCAACCTCTGATAAGCTGTAGCCAGCTCAGATGCCTTCAAGCGTAGATCTTCAATCGCCAGGTCATTATTCTCTCGCAGTCGACGGGTCACTTCGCGCACCATCGCCATGGATACGGAGCTATTTCTTTCCACCAGCTCATCAAAATGATCCTTGTAAATTTCCAATACTGTTACAGGGATGTTTGTCCTGACAGAGGCTGCCCGCGGTGCATCTTGAAGCAAAGCCATCTCGCCAAAAAAATCACCCGGCTTTAGATTTGCCAGAAAGCGATCTTGAGATTCATTGATAACCTTGGTTACCTTTAACTTCCCCTTCAAGTAAAATGTAAAAAGTATGTTCCACTGCCCCCTCGGCGCATAACAAGGCCTCCGCTGGATAAGACTGCACCGATCCAAGGGAAACCATATCCAAAGCCTCAACTTCCGACATCTCTGGAAAGGCCCGGCGAACCACTTCAACAGGCTTTATCTCTTGGGTCATGTGGGTCTCCTTTCATAGAAAACTAACCGCGTGCTTCCATAATCCCGCTGGTCAAATTCCTGAAAATTCATGATCTCTTCGCCGGGTTTTAATGCCACATATTCAATTGGATGGATTTGAACAATGACCCAGGCATCTTCAGAGACCCATTCTGGATGTAAATCCAGCGCTAGCAGCGCTTTTTGCCATAATTCTTTATATTGCGGGGGAGCAATATAAACATAATCAAAATGACCTTTCGGAGTCCGCTCGAAAAGGGTCAAGGAGTCTATGCGCAGTACATCTGCCTGTAAATCTAATCCAGTGAGCTGAAGGTTCCGGCGGATTGTCTCTACTGGCAGCCGGTTTAAATCTGTGAATAACCCATAAGCAGCTCCCCGGCTGAGCGCTTCAATGCCCACACCGCCTGTCCCGGCAAACAAGTCCAGGAAGGAAGCTCCTTGGATATCCGCACCGATAATATTGAACAGGGCTCCTTTGACTTTATCCGTGATCGGTCGAGTGGTATCGCCAGGCACTGAGAAGAGGCGTCTCCCGCGTGCTTTTCCACCGATCACCCTCAGACCGCTCATTTCTCTACACTTTTACGGGCAGCGATGATATTCGCTCGCGGGGCAATGGTCGGCAAAACGCAGCCAGTACCCAGGATAAAGCGCAGCCCTTGGGTCTCGTGGATGGCATCCCGGGCTTCTGCGGTCACCTGAACTGGGTTTCCCAGCACCATTGTTTTTTCCCTCTGCAGCCCACCACATAAGAGCCGCGGGTAAATCGATTGGGCTTCAGCCAATGAAGGATACGTATCCCTGTCATGCCAGTTAATGATCTGAACAGGGTAGTCAATAAATTTATGGAACATAACCGCATTGCCGTGTAAGTGCACCATATTCAGCCATAAATCCCTGGCCGGCTCTAAAACCTGTAAATCGTAGGGACGACCGAAGCGTTCATACTCATCTTCTGAGAGCAGGGAATAACTGGCCTGCTGGACAGCATAAAATATCCCGTCGATCCCAATCGAGAGAGCAAGCTCCATAAATCTCAGGGTGCTTTCAGCGATTATTTTTAACCCAGCGTGAACAGCCTCCGGGAATTGTCGTAAATGCACCAGCAGAAGGTCGGCTCCTGCCAGGTTTTTTGCTTGAGCTAAAGGGCTGAAAATGGTTTGGAGGACAGGCACTGGGTCTGAGCCAGTGCTGCATTCTTCCACCAATAAGCGCAAGCAAACCAATTGCTCACCTAATTGGCCATTGAGGGGATCCAAAATGCTCAGCCGCGTCCAATCTTCAGGAGATTGAATAATTCTCCGGGTATAAACGCGTGTCCCTTCAGTTGCCCCTTGCCATTCATCTTGCACACCCCAATCTTTTAGACAGTAAGAAGAGGCTGGGGTGACCTTGATAAAATCGAAGTCGTACATGCGCTGGAAATCTAAAGCAGCGGCTGCCAATCCCTCAGGGGTTTGGTCATCCACCGGAAAATGCCGCCAAAGCGCAACAGGAGTTCGATCAGGTTTTTTACCAGCTAAACACGTTTCCAACCGCTCGCGTTTACTGGCAGAAAATTTCTTTGAATAAACAGGTTCAGGTTTCATTGAATGTGCTGCCAAATTTCTTTCTCTAGATTCCAATCGCCGGTTTTCATAAAATTAATGTAACCTTTGGACAGGCGGCGCAGCATTGCTTGCCGGTCGTAATTTTTCATGCGACTCTGACTCAGCAAATCCAATACTTTTTCGAAGCACTGGATGGCTTCTTCGGATTTCGATTCAGCTTTCAATACCATCCCGAGGCAATAATTTGCCTCAACCTGATCAGCATCCATAGCCAGCGCAGTCCGAAGATCATTCTCTGCATTTTCGTATTGCTTCCGGGCATAATAGGCGAACCCACGTTTTAGATAATCTTCTCCGCTGGTTAGATTACGCATGGTTGCAGGGTCAACAGTGATCGACTTTACTTTAAAAATTTCTTTTTTCTTGAACATTGGGTTCACTCACCTTTATAAAATTCTTTCCCGCCATTTAGAATTCGTTTATGGAACCAGGGTTTTCTTTTGTAAACCTTGCAGTAAAGTGTTCAGTTCATTTTCTTCTTGCTCCTGGCTGGAGAAGAATTCTTCCATGAACGTTGAGCGCCGCATTCGTAAAGTCATCGGCGCAACTTCGAAGAGATCTTTTTCTGACACTTCTTTCCGACCATCCAAAGCTGCCAACGCACGCGCTGCTTCGAAAAGAGTGATTTCCGCCCGGGACGAATTTAGTTTCAATCGATTAATTAATTCCAAACCCAAACCAGCCGCCGAGTCTGGCAGGGTTACCTCAGGCAATGTATCGCGAATGCGTTGTATTTCATTTTGAACGATTGCGGTCTCATCCGCAAACTGCTGCACCACACTGCGCGGTTGTGCCTGGTAAGCTTGAACCCTCCGATATACCTCCAGGCGATCGCTCGATTTATTCAAGCCATGCACAACCACCCGCAATCCAAATCGATCCATGATTTGCGGTCGTAACCGCCCTTCCTCCGGATTCATCGAGCCAATCAAGACTAAACGAGAGCGGAAAGTAGCCGATAGGGGTCCCCGGCGGACTGTATAGGAGCCCTGGGCTGATGCATCTAAGATTGCATCGACAACCTCATCGCCCAAAAGGTTTACTTCATCCACATACAATAAATTTCGATCCGCTTGCGCCAGGATACCTTTACGCATACGCAAACGGTCTTGCGCTGCCAGGCGCTCATCCATTCCTCCAACGACATCATCCAACCGCGCGTTGAGAGGCAGTTCCACCAGGTGTACTTTATCTAATTTATAAAGAGGCTCCCCCATTGCATACTTTCGAGCGCAATCGGGGCATACCGCTTCTATGCCCCCAATTTCGATATCATCTGGCATGCAGCCATAATAGCACAAGCTGCGCGGCGTCTCAGGCAGTAGATCTACCAGACTCCGTACAGCGGTTGTTTTGCCCGTTCCCCTGGGTCCGATCAATAAGACTCCCCCAACACTTGGGTTTACGAGTGAAATTAATAAGGCAAGTTTCATTTCGCGCTGGCCCACCAGAGCCAAGAAGGGAAAAGGCAAAAATTCCGCCAGGCCAGCATCGCCCTGCTCAGTTGGCTGCCAGTGAGCTCGACCGGTTACCTGATCGATTAATTCGCGCAGAGTTCTGAATTGTGGGAAAAATCCTTCCCCCTGGATAGAATTTGAGGCTTGGTGTACAGGTTCTTCACTCATCCAGGCTAATCCATATCTTCACGCAATTCACCGGCATCGAGAGCTGGCATCAATTCAGGAGCTTCTTCCAAAACATCGATCATCCCTTGCGTCAGCTCAGGCATCATCGGAGCTAAAGGCACACTCGGAGGGCAGTTCACGGGGTGAGGCGGGGGAGGCGATTCTCTCCGGGGCTGGTCAAAACCATCGGAAACTCGCCGGATGATACGAGGATCATTGGTCAGGTTCCCGACAAAATGACCGTGTACTGAATAAACTTTTCGTTCGTTCGTAACCCATCCAATCCATTCACCTTGCCGATTGAAGATGTATGGGTAGACGAGCAAAGCGCCTAAATCACCGCGTGTTGTATAGATTGGGATGAGCCTGCGGATTGTCTCCATATTCTTATTATACATGCTTCATTCTACATCACTATATGTCCAATAACGATTGACAAAGAAATTCCAAAACATCACGATGATCACCGCAATCGCCAAAGTAAAATTTTTCGCTAAAAATTCAGGAGTAAAGAGGGAAAAACGCAAGGGTAACCAATTAAAAAATCGCAAAAAGACCGGCTCCAGGAATGCCAGAATTGGGACCCGGATTAATAACCCGGCAGCATTTACCAGTGTGAATTCACCTAACTGGCGAAATAAGGATTTGCTGCGAGAATCGGGGTAAGTCCAATAGCGATTCCAGGTAAAGTTACTGAGTATGGCGGCAATAAAGGATATCGTTCCTGCAACAACCAGCGGAAAACCGAAAGCGTGGGTCAATACATTCATCACCCCAAAATCCACTATCGCGCCCAAAAAGCCTACGGCGATAAAACGTAAAAAGCGCGTACGCTCACGAGGATTCGTTAAAACAACCGTCATACTAATCCCATCTTCTTTTGAAAATACGGAATCGTCTTCAAGAGACCTTCTTCCAGGCTGATCTTCGGCTCCCAGCCCAAAATCTGGCGGGCGCGGGTAATGTCAGGACGGCGGCGCTGCGGATCACTCTCGCCGCGTTGGGCCGGCTTGAAGATGACCCCTGCTCGATTATCAACCAGGCGGGAAATCGTTTCTGCAAATTCCAGGATGGTTGTTTCAACCGGGTTACCAATATTCACAGGTTGGTGTTCGTCTGAATAGAGTAAACGGATGATTCCATCTATAAGATCATCCATATAACAAAAGCTCCGTGTCTGCTGCCCATCTCCGTAGATTGTCAAAGGTTCACCCTTCAAGGCTTGTTGTAAGAAATTGGGCAGTACACGCCCATCCTCCAGGTGCATGCGCGGGCCATAGGTATTAAAAATGCGTACAATCCGGGTATCAATTCCATGATACCGGTGGTAAGCCATGGTCAAAGCCTCCGCAAACCGTTTTGCCTCGTCATACACTGAGCGGATACCAATTGGATTTACATGTCCCCAATAGGCTTCCGTTTGAGGATGTTCCAAAGGGTCTCCATAGATCTCACTGGTAGAAGCGAGCAAGAAACGTGCCTGTTGTGCCCTGGCTACGCCTAATGTATTATGTGTACCCAGCGCACCAGCTTTCATGGTTTGGATCGGTAAATTAACATATCCCAAAGGTGAACTCTTATTGGGGCTGGCAGGAGATGCAAAATGGAGTACCGCGTCTATCTTCCCGGGCACAAAAATAAAATTAGAAACATCATGCCGGATAAATAGAAAATTTTCATTCCCAGCCAGGTGGGCCAGGTTATCAGGGTTGCCGGTGATAAAGTTGTCCATGCCTACTACCTGGTGTCCTTCGTTCAACAGCCTGTCGCACAGATGGGAACCCAAGAAACCTGCTGCACCTGTAATTAAAATACGCATAATTATCTCCAATCAATTCGAACGGTTAATCCATCGCCAGTAATTTGCTGAGCTTTCCCATCCGCTGCATCCACCAACCAAATATTATTTTGGTAGACCACTGCAATCGCAAATGCCCCTCCTGCTTCTAAGGGAGAAGGTGACCAAACAACATGCTGAGGATCCAGGCCTTGCGCCCCAGGGGCAGGAAAGAGTACCAGTTTATTGGATCCATCCCGATCGCTGACAGCTAATTGATAACGACTGGTATCACTTTGAGATGGGATGATCGCCTGCAAGAATGCCACTCTCGAGGCAGCTTCCTCAGGAAGAGATCCTCCGCTGGTTTGTAAAGGTGACGCCGCAGGGTATGCAAACATTCCAACCTGGGAGGCTAAATTGACTGAAGGACCTGCTTCTAAGGGATTGGCAACCAGGTCGAATGCGGTTGATTCTTCTGGAGATGGCGAACCTTCAGCAGCAAGGTGATCGACAAGGTATAGAATCTTCCCATCTGGAGACCAATCAATTCCCGGTACCCAAGCCCAATCTCCTCCCGTCTGAAATGGGATCACATCTCGCAGGGGTGTTATAACAATATCTTCTTGAATACGGATTAAGCCAATTCCGTCCGGACGTGAATAAGCGATCGTCTCTCCATCCGGTGCCCAGTTGTAATCGGTCCCCCACCAGCCATAAACACCGCCTGAATTTGTGTCAATCAGGCTGCGCTCTTTTGTGACAAATCCGCTCCGGCTAATTCCAATCTGAAGCAAATCGTTATTTGCCTGCCAGCCTGGGGCAGCAGAACGTGGTTCAACCGTGGAATACGCAATCGTCATTGAATCAGGTGAGAATTCAGCAAAATGGACGATATTGGAGGCTTTGAGATCCACCAAAGCGGTCGATTCACGAGCCAATTGAACCGCCCATAAGGTATTGATGACATTCTCCTGCTTCAAATCACGCGTAAATAATAACCAGTTTCCATCGGGAGAGAGTGAGAAGATACGACCATCCAGGTCACCGGTGGTCACAACCGCTCTACGCTCTCCGGTTGTCTTTTCCATGATCCAAGCATTCCCTCCAGAAAGATAAGCCAATTTTCCTGGAATTGGAAGGGTTGTAAAGGGGGTTTGACTGCCTACCATCGCAATTTCTGGAATCGCTTCTTTGAGAATGGAAGTTTTTACCTCCGTCTTTGAAATTTCAACCTCATTCTCGAAAAGCCGTCGATACGTGATTTCTTTGATACCATTTTCGCCGGGTTGACTCAAGCGGGTCTCCCCTACTGGCAAAGATTCGTTTTGAACTACCTGGCGCTCAAACGGAATCGTCACTTGCTCAACTTCAAATTCTTCTTTCACTCTTGTCAAATCAATCGTCGACCCATCAGTCAAAACCGTGTAAACCGGGGGGTCGCTTCGATCTAATTCAGATAAAGTGATACCGGCCTTATCAAATGCCTGTTGGACAGTGCTTCCTGTGGGCAGCTCGACCCGGTAATTCTTTCCATCTGCATTAACCACAACAGAAAGTTGCGCCTGTGTCACCTGAGGCGGCGTGCAGGCGAACAGCCATAAACACACGAATGTGAATACACAAAAACGCTTAACCGGGCTGGTGAGTTTGCTTACATTCATAGTGCAAATGGCAGTGGTATAATTTCACCGAGCTACGGTCGGTATCCTGTAATCGTCAGAGTACCGTCACTGACCGTGATACTTTCAACAAAAAACGCTTCACCGGCTTGTTGAAGGTAATCCGTAAGGAATCGGTCTGCCAGGTCTTGGACCGTGGTCACCATCGAGTCTGGCGCTGAAAACGGTCCCATGCTCACCGAGATCAATTCCAGTTGTGCTTGTCCTGTAGAATTGACCTGTGGTTCAAAAACAATTTGCACGGGAACATTGAGTCTTCCAGTTTGAAAATCGCCTGTCAAAGTGATCTTTCCATCGCGCAATAAAACTTGAGGATTCGAGATAACGAACTCATTTTGATCTTGCAGCTTCTGTGCTAGCAAGGAAGTCATTTCCTCTTCAGTTAAGGAAAGCTCCACCTTTTGTCCTTGTTCAGCCTGGTTCATTGACTCATCCAGCTTTGCCTCAAGCGTAGCAACTGCTTCAGTGCTAACTGCAATTGTTTCCAATGGAGTCGGAGTATTTTTAGCAGTAAGCCGGCAGGCCAGGTTGACCAACAACAATAAGAGGATTAGAAAAACGGTTGTGTAATGGTAAAATTTATTAATTTTCATAGCCCTGAATTATAGCATGAGCAGCGAGACTATCCCAGAAAACCCTGAAGAATTAAGAAGAGATATTGATCTTCTAAACTTGCTTGAAGCGCTGCTTTTTGTTGCGCCGGGAGCAGTTCCTCCTGCTCAAATAGCCTCAGCATTGGATATACCCGTCCAAGAAGTGGAAAATGGATTAAAAATCTTGGACGCCCAGTTTGCGACGCGCGGCGTGCGCTTGCAGTGGCATATGGGACGTGTGCAGTTAACCACTGCTCCAGAAACCGCACAGCTGGTCGAACGCTTCCTCGGTTTAGAAGCCTCCAGCCGGTTAAGCCGGGCGGCATTGGAAGCCCTGGCGATTATTGCCTATCAGCAGCCTGTCACCAGGCCGGAAATCGATGCGGTTCGGGGGGTAAACAGCGATGGCGTATTAAAAGTCTCTGTTGAGTAAAGGGTTAATCTCAGAAGCTGGTCGTGCTGAAAGGCCAGGCCGGCCAATTCTGTACACAACCACATCTGATTTTCTAGGTCACTTTGGCTTGAGTTCTCTTACAGAGCTGCCTCCCCTGGCTCCAATTGAGCCACTTCGACCGGAATTGCAGCATCCCAATATACTCAAAACATGAAATATAGATTTCCGCAAACCTTAGGAGGATTTATCATGAAAGTCTCAGTTTTTGGCGGTGGATCCACATATACACCTGAGCTTGTCAATGGCTTTTTAGCACGCCTCCAAAACTTTCCGCTCACTGAACTATGGCTTGAAGACATTAACGCTGAACGTCTGTCGATTGTGGGTGGATTTGCTCAAAGAATGGTTAAGGCAAAAGGTGAACCTTTTAAGGTTGTCCTTACAACCAATCAACGTGAAGCAATTCAGGGGGCTTCCTATGTAACTACACAGCTTCGGGTAGGAATGATGGAGGCTCGCCGAACGGATGAATACCTCGGTTTGAGGCATGGTTTGGTTGGGCAAGAAACCACCGGTATCGGTGGCATGGCAAAAGCGCTGCGGACTATTCCGGTCATTTTAAGCATTGCCAGAGATATGCGCGAATTAGCGCCGGGAGCACTCTTGGTCAATTTCACCAATCCTTCCGGCATTGTCACCGAAGCCATGCAGCGATATGTTCCGGAAGTCCCCTCGGTGGGGGTATGTAATGTCGCCATCACCACGAAAATGGGTATTTTGAAGGAATATGAGGAAGTTACCGGTCAAAAGATCGATCCCTCACGGGCAGAATTGGATACCCTTGGACTCAATCATCTCTCCTGGCACCGCGGTTTCATCCTGGATGGCGAGGACATTTGGTCACAGGTGTTCCCAGCTTACCTTGAGAAGCTGCGTCAAGACCCTGACCCTGATTGGACTGTCCGTCTTATCGAAACCCTGGGGATGATGCCCAATTATTATCTCCAATATTTCTATTACACAGAACATAGAATTGAAAACCAGAAGAAATGGCCTCCTTCGAGAGCCGAAGAAGTTATCGAAGTCGAGAAGGGTTTACTGAAAGATTATGCCGATCCCAATTTAACAGAACCCCCGGCTGATCTGATGAAACGCGGTGGGGCATACTATTCAACCGTCGCCACCCAGCTTCTGAACGCTCACTACAACAATCTCAATGAAACCCATGTTGTCAACACCCGCCACCAGGGGATGGTGCCTGGATGGCCCTCTGATTGGGTTCTGGAAATGCCAGCGAAAGTAGATCGCCAGGGAATTCATCCCTTACCTGCTAAACCGCTGCCTCCTGTCTGCTTCGGGCTCCTGGCTCAAGTGAAGGCTTACGAGCTGCTTACTGTCGAAGCTGCCGTGCATGGCGACCGGGATGCAGCCTACCAGGCCCTCATTACCAACCCAATCGGTCCAAAACCCGATAAAGCCCAGGCAGTGTTAGAAGATATGCTGGAAACGAATTCGAGCTCACCTCCCCCAGTTTTGGAAAGAATAAGCATGACTTCTTATTTTATCGGCGGTGATATTGGCGGCACGCATACGCGCATCCTGGTATCCGATGAGGCTGGTGAGGTCCTCGGTTTTGGAGATGGAGGTTCTGGAAACCATGAAGGCGTAGGGTATGCCGGTTTCGAAGCAGCAATCTCAGAAGGTACCGCTCAGGCACTCTCCAAGGCGGGCTTAACGCTTGAGCAAATCAAGGGGGCTGGATTTGGCATTGGAGGTTACGACTGGCCTTCCCAGCGTCAGCCCCATCTGAACAGCCTGGCTAAGGTTGGCTTTACAATGCCGGTAGAGATTGTGAATGACACGGTTATCGGAATCGTGGCTGGGTCCGAAGAAGGTTGGGGGGTCGGAATTGTCTCCGGTACAGGTTGTAATTGTTGGGGGTGGGACCGCGGACGTCATAAAATTGCTCACTTGACGGGTGGTGGAGGTTGGATGGGCGAGTTTGCCGGCGCGGGAGAATTGGTCGCTCAGGCTGTACGAGCAGTTTCGCATGCCTGGAGTGGACGTGGCCCTCAAACACAGCTCTCTCAGGTATTTGTCGAACTAACCGGTGCAAAGAATCCAGAAGATTTATTAGAGGGTATGATGGACCTGCGCTACCAGGTCAGGTCCTCTGCGGCTCCTCTCATCTTTCAGGCAGCTTATGCGGGTGATCCAATTGCCATCAATATTATCCAATGGGCGGGTTCAGAATTGGGAGAAATGGCCAAGACGATCATCAAACAGCTAAACTTTGAAGCGCTGGCTTTTGATGTGGTCATGATCGGCAGTATGTGGGAAGGCGGATCGATGTTGATTGATCAGGCGCGTAAGACGATTCAAGCATATGCTCCTGATGCACGCATGGTGCGGCTGAATGCACCACCCGTGGTCGGTGGAGTCTTGCTGGGGATGGAAGCCGCAGGGTTCAAACCTTTGCAAGCAGTTCATCAGAGGCTGATCGAAAAATCCAGCAGCCTTTAATTTACAATTGAAAGAAAAATAGGCGCTCTTCAGGAATTTTCGGTTTTTTGCTAAGCCTGCTTGCTAAGCGGGTTGGATCTGGATGGTTTCTGAACCTCCCTCCCATTTCAGCTCCAAGGTAAATGGAATGTTTGCATGAACCTGAATGTTGGGCTTCTCTGTCGATGAATGGCGTTCGTCGCAGTGGATATCGAGCAGTCCGTGGCTGCCAAAGGGGTATTGGTTAACGCCATGCTCATCGAGCAAGTGCACATCCCAGGTTAGGATGTGTTTGGGCACATCTGGACGAAGGCCAAAGACATACTCGAATAAAACCGCTACAGATGGCAAGCCAGACCAACCAACAAAATCACTGCGGGAGATATTCCCAGGCTCAATGGCATCGGGAGCGTAATTCTCCCATAGAGTCCCCGTATGCTCAAAGACTTCTACAACATTGGAATGATGGTTTATGCCAATTTCATGGGCTAGAGCGTGGTAACCCAAGGATGTCAGGCCTCGCAAGATCATGTAATTCGTAGGAGCCCAAACCCCTCCACGCCAATAACTTCCCTGCGGATCATAATCAGGATGATCAGCGGAGAGGGAAGGTACCCTGTGAAGCCGGTTGAACTCATCTGCATTCTTTAAATGTGAAAGAAATCGATCCAAATAATCAGCTGGAACAACCCCAGAGAGCAGCGCCCAATAAGCCCCGATCGTCTTAACTTGAGACAAACGTCCATCAGCCCGGCGATCAAAATAAAAACCCGTCTCATCATCCCACAACAGGTGATTGACTAAAACCCGCAATTGGCTGATCTCTTTTTCCAGATCGTGAATATCGTTCTGACGCCCCAACACTCCTGCCATTTCGATGAGGAGGCGCGCCGAGAGAACCGCCTGGAAGCAGGTATCGACCCAAACCATATGGTCGGTATCCCACCATTCATAAAAACCCAGGAACTCGCCTTTATCTGTCTTGCCTGCCAGCTCTAACCTGGGTTGGTTATCCATGCCGCAGGCCCAGCCGCACGCCCAATAAGTCCCATCTTGCCAGGTCCGGTAGCGCCCGAACCATTCATGGTAAGCCAACAAGGCAGGGAAAACCTTTGCTAATCTTTCCTGATCACCGAAATTTTGATAATACTCCCATTCTGCCCAAGGCAAAACATCCGGTCCTGTAGCCGGCGGATCAAACCGCAAAAAACAATCTGTCCCGTCTGTCTCACGGATTTCGCGGCAGATAAAGCCATCCGGATGCTGTTTTGCATAAAAATTATCTAAAGTCTGCTGGAAATTAAAGGCATTCTTTCCATAACGTGCGAACATCAAGATGAAAGCTGAATCCCATAAGAAAAGATTACCATTAAAGGCTGTATCAATATAAGAGGATACAAAGCCATTCTGAGGGGTAGGTAGACGCAGGTTCCGAAAAGCGATTTCCCATGTTTTCCAATAACAATCGACGGCAGTCTTGTGTCCTTTCCAAAATGGTTGAGGCAGCAGTTTCACGAAGCTGTTGTAATCGGGTAAAACCTGTCTCTGCTGAACCGCAGTCCTAAAAGAATTCTGTTCGACATGAGGGTTTAAGATATAGGTTTGATAGAGATTGTTCATATTCATAATATAACATACCAACCTGGATTATAATGACTCGCATGGAAGAACGCATACAAAAAATATTAGCACGCGCCGGATTTGGCTCTCGACGCGCTTGTGAAACGTATATCACCGCCGGTCGAGTCCGCGTCAACGGACAGGTAGCCCAATTAGGCGGGAAGGCCGACTCTGAGAAAGATCAGATAACCTTGGACGGCAGTCCAATTCCCAAGCCCGAAACGAAAGTTTATGTAGCCTTATATAAACCGCGCGGCGTGCTTTCGGCTGTCGAGGCTCCGGACCCGCGCCTCACCGTGCGAGACCTTGTGCCCTTGCCTGGTACCCTTTACCCGGTCGGTCGTCTGGATGCAGAGAGTGAGGGTTTGATCCTGCTCACGAACGACGGGGAACTAGCCAACCTGCTGACCCATCCAAAATACGGGCACGAAAAAGAATACCGCGTTCTCGTTGCCCAACATCCAGATGAAAAACAGCTTGCGGCTTTTCGGCATGGGATCATCATGGAAGATGGCTACCATACGGCTCCCGCTGAGGTTCATATCGGAAGTTACCATGGTAAAGGTGCCTGGTTGAACATCATTTTGCGAGAAGGGCGAAAACGTCAAATCCGCGAAACCTGCACCCAGGTTGGGTTACCCGTTGTTCGCATAATACGGGTGCGGATGGGTAATCTTCTGCTTGGCAGCCTAAAACCACGCGAATGGCGAACGCTAACATCAGCGGAAGTAAATTCTTTAAAGAGGAACAAGCAAGGCAGCTTTCCAAAGCAAAAGAAACCTGCGGCTTCCTCAGTTCCAAAATCGCCCGGGAAAACTGTGCGGTCTTCTGAGCGCTCAAAACAATCTAAAAAATAATTTGATCGTGTCAAAGCATTTTACGGAGAGGTAATCGGCGGGGAATCTTTGTCAGATTTTCCCGAAATCTTCGTTTCTATAACATAGAAAGCAAATGGCTGATAAAGAAATCTCATTGCAAGATGCAAAAACATTCAGCCAGATTTATGAACGCTACCTGTTGATCGTTTTTCGTTACATTTTTGGTATGACCGGAGGACCCAGGCAAGAAGTTGAGGACTTGACTGCTGAGACCTTCTTTAGAGCCTGGAATAAACGCGGTCAATTTCGAGGCACTGAACAGGCAGCCATCGGGTGGCTGCTGACAATTGCCCGCAATCTCGTTTTCGACACGTACCGGAGAAAAAAATTGCATCCCGAAATTGGGTTTGAGGAAAACTGGAGCGACCTTTTTTATTCCAACCAACCCAACCCAGAGATGCAGATCATAGAACAAGAGCAATTTCAAATTTTATGGCAGTTATTGAAGATGTTGCAAACTGAACAGCGCGAAATCATCCTGCTTAGATATGTGTTCGGTTGGCAAGTGAAGGAAATTGCTCAATTAACCCACTGTAATGAAAATACTGTTTCAGTAAACCTTCATCGAACGATGAAGAAGATCCAGCAAGATTGGCCGAACGATCAATAAACGAATGAGCGAAGACCCTCAAAACGAAACCTCCCCCTCAGAAGAACAAATAGTTACCTTACTCTCCCAATTCCTCCCGAAACCCAGGCAGGAATTTTATCAACGGATGAGTAAGACACCCTGGCATCAAGAGAACCATTCAAAATTTATTTACGACCACCGAGTGAGTCGCGGCATCCGGCTGGCCTCTTTTACTATTCTCGTATTCTTATTGATATTGCTTCCCCTGCTTTTCACGCCATCCTTACTTTCCAATGCACGCCAGCTTTTCCGTTTCTTTTGGGTTCACGATGAAAATACTCGGTCTATCGAAGTTACCTATACGCCTACCTCAACTTCTGATTCCCCCTTTCCCGAACCTTCCTTTCCCTTATCTATTGAAGAAGCCGCTGCAAGCGCTGGCTTTCAATTAAGAACGCTTGCCGCTTTGCCAGCTGGGGTCATCCTTGATGGCGCGGCCTATGATCCTACACGCCATGCTGTGTTGATCAGGTATGCTGGGGAAGGAATAACAATCCTATTTACCCAGCGTGAGAAGGCTCGGATAACTGAATACGCCAGCATAGGTTCGGGCGCGGCAGCCGAGATCGTAACCGTACGCGGGGTACAAGGTGAATACATTCCAGGAGGCTGGGTAATTCAATCACAGAGCAACCCGCAGCCCGAATTGGAAACTCAAACAGTCAATCTCATCTGGGAAAACCAGGCTGGAATGGCGACGTTACGCTGGGAAGAAAACGGATATGTGTATGAGATTGTTGTGGCAGGCTCACAGAATATCTCGCTAGAAGAAATTTTGGCAATTGCCGAATCCATGCGCTGATTTCATCGTTTATAATTACGCTACTCTCTTACAAGGATTAGGTATGTCTGTAAATTCTGAAACCCATTCACCATCTTCCTGGCTTGATCAGCCAATTTTCGCAAAACTCAAACTGGACTGGGAGCAAGTGATCTTCGCAGCCATCATGATATTAGCAGTTTTTACTCGCTTTTATATGCTTGAACCCCGCGTGATGAGCCATGACGAGACCTCACACACATATTTCTCATGGCTCTTATACAAAGGAAATGGGTATGCCCACGATCCGGTGACCCATGGCCCGCTCCAATTCCACCTGGTTGCGCTCTCCTATTTCCTGTTTGGTGACAGCGACACCAGCGCCCGCGTCCCAGCCGTCTTATTCAGCATTGCTACCGTTTGGTTTGCCTGGTATTACCGGCGTTACCTGGGCAAGGCTGGAGCGTTAGTTGCAGCACTTTTACTTACCATTTCACCGTATATGCTTTATTATGGGCGCTACGTTCGGAATGAGGCCTTTGTTGCCTTGTTTGGGGTGATCAACATATGGGCTATTCTGCGATACTTAGAGACCGGTCGTCCGCGGTATATTTACTGGCTAACCCTGGCGATCGTCTTCCACTTTACTGCTAAAGAGACTTCTTATATTTACGCTGCACAATCCCTTCTGTTCTTGGGTTTGTATTTTGTTAACCAGCTTTCAATGCGCGAATGGTTCGACAAGCAAACTCGTTCGCTCTTCTTCTTGTCCATCATCATTGGAATAGTTTTTATTACCGCTGGTTTTGGACTGCGGGAATTGGTTGGGAAAACCGCTGTACCTGTCGTTGAACCTGCTGCCGCCGAAGTTGCTGCTGCAGCGCCTTCATCCCCGGCTCGTTTGGGCGGCTCTTTGCTTATGCTGGGAGGTCTTGCCGGTTTGGCTGTGGCAGCCTATGCTGCCATTAAAGATCTTGGTTTGGATGGGATTCGAAAGGAACGTTCTTTTGACTTATTAATTGTCTTGGGTACTCTGATCTTGCCCCTTCTCTCCGCTTTCGTAATCAAATTTGCGGGATGGCAAGTCCCCATTAACATGACTCAGGTGCAAAGCTTGACCCCAACAGATATACTCCATATGGCTTTGGTGGTAGTTCCTATGTTCGTGATATCGATAGCCATTGGCTTATGGTGGAATAAGCGTGAATGGTTGATCAGTGCTGGAATCTTTTGGGGAATTTTCATCGTTTTATATACAACCTTATTCACCAATGGTGCCGGCTTCTTCACCGGCCTGGTAGGTTCTTTAGGTTACTGGCTAGCTCAGCAAGGGGTGAACCGGGGTGGGCAGCCATGGTATTACTACATTGGGCTTCAGGTCCCAATCTATGAATTCCTGCCTTTGATCGGTTCGCTGCTGGCTGTCCTCGTTGCGGTGATACGCAGACCTTCGCCAGCTCCAAGTGTGCAGGAATTCAGTAATGCCGAAACTGCCAAATATGGGGAGGATTCAATTCAACCAGTTCCGGTCTTTGGTCTGTTGGCGTTCTGGAGTTTTACCAGTGCAATAGCCTATACCGTGGCTGGTGAAAAGATGCCCTGGCTTACCGTTCATATAACCTTGGGCATGATCCTTCTAGCTGCCTGGGTGGTTGGCTGGATGCTGGAAACTTTCGACTGGGAAAATTTCTGGAAAAATCGCGGCATATTGACCCTGGTGCTAACACCGGTCTTCTTGATCAGTGTCATTATCTGTGTGGGGGCATTTTTAGGAGCAAATCCGCCTTTCCAGGGGAAATCGCTTGAACAATTAAGTGCTACCAGCACTTTTCTCTTATCTCTCATCGCTGCAGTTGCTACCGGGATAGGGCTTTTCTATCTTTTACGGAATTGGCTGGCAGGGCAAGTCATGCGCCTTTTCGGGCTCGGCTTTTTTGCGCTGCTCGCATTTCTGACTGCCCGCGCTGCCTTCATGGCCTCTTATATCAATTACGATTTAGCGACGGAATTCTTGGTTTATGCGCACTCAAATCCGGGCATCAAACAAGCCCTAGCCCAAATTGAAGAAATCTCACGCCGGACAACGGGCACATTGGATCTTACAGTCGCATATGATGACTCAACCACCTATCCTTATTGGTGGTATCTAAGGAACTATCCTAACCAAAAATACTATGGAGCAGATCCAACCCGTGATCTGCGCGACGTACCGGTAATTCTAGTGGGTGATAAGAACTATGGAAAAATTGAACCCGTTGTAGGGCAAGCTTTTGACAAGTTTGATTATGGTCGTATCTGGTGGCCTAACCAAGATTACTTCGATCTAACCTGGGAACGGATTTGGAACGCTGTGAAAGATCCCAAGATGCGTTCAGCTATTTTCCAGATCTGGCTCAACAGAAACTACAAGGAGTATGGGCAGGTCACCAACAAAGATATGAGCTTATCCAATTGGTACCCCTCCGAGCGGATGCGCCTTTATATCCGCAAGGATATCGTAAGCCAGCTTTGGAATTATGGGGTTGTTCCCTCCGAGGAAGCTGTTGTTGCGGATCCTTATGAGGGTAAGAAAACCAGCCTGACCCCGGACATCATCCTTGGAACACAAGGGAGTGAACCCGGGAAATTCCAAAAACCTCGTAATCTTGCCGTTGCAGCAGATGGCACGCTCTATATCGCCGATACCGAAAATCATCGCATCCAACACATCCAGACCGATGGTACCGTTCTGCAGGAATGGGGCACCTTCGCAGATTCTTCAAAGGGTGCTGCCCCTGGCAGCACATTCTACGAACCGTGGGGAATTGCTGTTGCTCCCGATGGCTCGGTTTTTGTCGCCGATACCTGGAACCATCGCATACAGAAATTCAGCGCCACGGGTGAATTCATCACCATGTGGGGATCTTTTGGCCAGGCCGAAACTCCTGCAGCGTTTTGGGGCCCGCGTGGCTTGGCTTTTGATTCAAAAGGACATTTATTTGTTACCGATACCGGTAATAAACGCGTGGTTATCTTTGACATAGACGGGAATTACATCAACCAGTTTGGCTCGGTAGGCATGGGGGCCGGACAATTTGACGAGCCTGTCGGCATTGCAATTTCAAAGGATGATGTTGTTTATGTAGCGGATACTTGGAACCAGCGCATCCAGGCTTTCATGAGTGATGCGAGCGGCAACTATTCCCAATTGATCTCCTGGGATGTGATTGGATGGTATGGTCAGTCGCTTGATAATAAACCTTATATGGCAATCGATTCGAATGACCATCTTTTTGTCTCGGACCCTGAGGGGTATCGGATCTTGGAGTTCAGCGCTACCGGTGAATTCGTACGCTATTGGAGTGATTTTAGTGCCGGAACCGATGGATTGAACTTACCGGTGGGTGTGGCGGTTGATGCAGAGGATAAGCTTTGGGTAGCTGACAGCGGAAACCACCGGATTCTGCGTTTTACGCTTCCATCCCAATAAACCGCAGGAAATAGGGTAGCAATATAGAAAAGATACTGATCAATTTTTCAAACCAGTTATATGATTCTTCCTGCTTTTTAGGTGACGTTTGTGATATCCGCCATTAAGGGCCGGTGGTATAATCTTTTTCGCAAACAATCAGAGCTTCTGCTCATTTAAACGCGGAGTTATGCTGTATGAAATTACATGAATATCAATCAAAACAAATATTTGCTAAATACGGTGTGCCAATCCCCAAAGGTCAGGTAGCATCCGATGCGGTGAGGGCCAAAGAGATCGCCAAGGAACTGGGCGGGCGGGTAGTGGTCAAGTCACAGGTGCTTGTCGGTGGGCGTGGTAAAGCAGGTGGAATCCGTCTGGCGAAGACCCCCCAAGAAGCTGAAGAAGTTGCCGGCCAGATCCTGGCAATGGAAATCAAAGGTCTCCCGGTGCGGAAAGTACTTGTGGATGAAGCCGCACACATCGAAAAGGAAATTTACCTGGGAATAACAAATGACCGGGCAGTTCGTAAACCTGTGATGATGGCTTCTGCAGCTGGAGGCGTTGAGATTGAAGAGGTTGCCCGTACAACTCCTGAAAAAATCATCAAAGTTCATATTGACCCCTTGCTTGGCATCAAAGATTACCAGACCCGAGATATTGCCTTGGGCATCGAGCTCCCCAGAGAATATTGGAAAGCCTTCAGCCAGATCGCTTTCGGACTGTGGCGCGCCTATTTGGAAAGCGATGCGACCCTGGCTGAAATAAACCCACTGGTGATCACCGATGATAAAAAATTAGTTGCCCTGGATGGCAAAATGGTATTGGATGACAATGCCCTCTTCCGCCACCCTGACCTGGCAGAGCTGCGCGATCTGGATGCCGAGGTTCAATCTGAGATCGAAGCGCGAAAATATGGCCTTACCTTTATCAAGCTGGGGGGAAACATTGGCTGCATGGTGAATGGTGCAGGCTTAGCGATGACCACGATGGATATCATCAAGCTGTTCGGAGGAGAGCCAGCCAACTTCCTCGACATTGGTGGAGGCGCTGGGGCTGATAAAGTGGCGGCTGCTATGCGCATCATTCTCTCTGATCCAAACGTAAAAGCCATTCTTTTCAATATCTTCGGTGGGATCACTCGCTGTGATGAAGTAGCCCGTGGGATTTTAACCGCTCTCGAAGAGGTGAAACCGAACGTACCGATGATTGTCCGGTTAGTCGGGACAAATGCCGAAGAAGGACGCAAATTACTCTCTCAGGCGAAGATGATTACGGCAGAAACGCTGGTTGAAGCAGCCAAAAAAGCTGTCGCCGCGGTTTCCCAGGCTTAAAGAGGTTGTTAAAATGAGTATATTAATCAATAAAAATACACGCTTGCTCGTCCAAGGTATCACTGGTAATGAAGGTCTCTTCCATACCCAACAAATGGTTGCCTTCGGCACGAATGTGGTTGGAGGCATTACCCCTGGAAAAGGTGGTGAATGGGTGCTGGGGAACATTCCAGTTTTCGATTCTGTCAAAGTAGCCGTCGACGCCACGGGCGCGAACACAATTATTTCGTTCGTCCCAGCCCGTTTTTCTGCTGACGCGATCTTCGAAGCTGCAGATGCAAGTATTCCATTGATCGTTTGTATCACAGAAGGCGTGCCAGTTCAAGATATGATGCGGGTAAGAAATTACCTGGACCAGAAAAACCTCCGCCTGGTAGGTCCTAACTGCCCCGGCTTGCTTACCCCGGGTGAGGCTAAAGTTGGAATCATTCCTGGAAATATTTCGATCCCCGGCAATATCGGTGTTGTATCGAGATCAGGCACACTCACTTATGAGGTTCTCTATGCCCTGAAGCAAGTAGGGATGGGGGTTACCACTTGCGTTGGCATCGGAGGCGACCCAATCAACGGTACAAACTTCATTGACTGCCTGGAAATGTTTAATGCTGATCCTGCTACTGAGAAAGTAGTGATGATTGGCGAAATTGGTGGCACAGATGAAGAAAAGGCTGCTCAGTACGTAGCCCAATATATGACGAAGCCAGTTGTCAGCTTCATTGCTGGCCAAACCGCTCCCCCTGGAAAACGCATGGGACACGCAGGTGCAATTGTTGAAGGCGGTTCTGGTCTTGCTGTAGATAAAATCAAAGCACTTAAAGCTGCAGGCGTTCGCGTGGCTTCACACCCAGAAGAAATCCCCTCTCTATTAAAGTAAAAGTAAGTATAATCTTAAACAGAAAAAAGACCCTTACGGTGCATTAGCCCTAAGGGTCTTTTTCAACGCGAAACCATGCAGCGTTATGAATGCGCTTCGAGATACTTCACCGCGTCAGATACGGTTTGGATCTTCTGAGCGTCTTCGTCAGAAATTTCGCCACCGAATTCATCTTCGAAAGCCATGATCAACTCAACCAGGTCTAACGAATCTGCTTCCAAATCCTCCCGGAAGGAAGCCTCAACCGTCACCTTAAACTCGTCAACACCCAGAATATCGACAATGATTTTCTTCACGCGTTCAAAATAATCAGACATGGGAATAACCTCCTCACTATATATTGAAATGTGGCATCCAATTGGGGCAATTTTAACCTCGCATCGAAATCTGTCAAGCCCTGGTACATATCGTTTTGATGAGTTGTTGACAGCCTCTACTTGGACTGGTAAGATTGCCTCACCCACAAAAAACCCCTTCTTATGAAAAAAGTTACGCCGATTATCTCCCGTAAAACAGACCATATTCGCATCAACCTTGAAGAAGATGTGCAATCTCACCTTTCGACCGGGTTGGAGCGCTACCATTTTTTACACCAGGCCTTGCCTGAAATAAACCTGGAAGATATTGACCTGGGCTTAACCTTATTCGGAAAACGGCTAAAAGCCCCACTGCTGATTTCGTCAATGACCGGAGGGACACCCGAAGCACAAAAAATCAACCAGACTTTAGCCCAGGCAGCTCAAGAGACCCAGATTGCCATTGGCGTAGGCTCCATGCGTGCCGCACTCGAACATCCTGAGCTTGCGCCTTCCTTCCAAATCCGTCATTTTGCCCCCGATGTGCTGCTTTTTGCAAATTTGGGAGCCATTCAGCTCAACTATGGATATGATATTAAGGAATGCCTCCGGGCAGTAGAAATGATCGAAGCTGACGGGCTTATTTTACATTTCAATGCCCTACAAGAGGCCGTCCAGCCCGAAGGGGATACTCGCTTTGCGGGATTGTTGGCAAAAGTTGAGGCCGTTTGCCGGGAAATTCCGGTTCCAGTGATTGCGAAAGAAGTGGGCTGGGGGTTTTCAGAAAAGGACGTCGCCAGTTTAGTAAATGCAGGTGTGTCGGCGATTGATGTCGCAGGCGCGGGAGGCACCTCCTGGTCGCAAGTAGAAGCTTATCGATCATCCGATGAAGATCGTCGTCAATTGGCAGCTACTTTTATCAACTGGGGCATACCGACCGCTGAAGCAATCCAAATTGCTCACACACACGCACCCCATCTGGTATTATTTGCTTCGGGTGGTTTACGATCTGGATTAGATATTGCCAAATGTATTGCATTGGGAGCAGATTTGGGAGGGATGGCTTCTCCATTCCTTAAGGCGGCCACACAATCTCTGGAAAAGACCATCAAAATGATCGAAATTACCCAGCAAGAGATCCAGATCTGCATGTTCGCAGCTGGAATCGGAAACCTCAACCAACTCAAAGAATACACTTTACGCTATTTATAAGAAAAAAATTATGTCACCCGAAACACTCACCCAGGTTATGTTGAACGCCATCGAAGAAGAGCTGATCCATGCGGTAACTCAAGGGCACCGTCAAGAGCTGAACAATTTATATGCCATGATGGCATATCATATGGGTTGGGAAGGAGAAGGCACAGGGGTAGAAGCGCGCGGAAAACGGATCCGTCCCCTATTGGTATGCCTAACTTGCGCTGCAGCCGGTGGAGAATGGGAAAAAAGTTTACCAGCCGCGGCAGCCGTGGAGCTGGTGCACAATTTTTCCTTGCTTCACGATGACATCGAAGATGACAGCCCTATCAGGCGAGGCAGGCCTACAGTTTGGAAGAAATGGGGAGTTCCTCAAGCCATTAACACCGGTGATGCGATGTTAACCCTTGCCCATCTCACGCTTTTAGGATTGGAATCCACCTGCTCTATCCAATCAGCATTTCAAGCCTCAGCCATCTTGCAGGAAACCTGCCTGGAGTTAACCCAAGGCCAGTACTTGGATATGGCTTTCGAGTCTGAAAATGAGCCCAGTATTGAGGCTTATTGGTTAATGATTAGCGGTAAAACGGCGGCTTTACTCGCCGCCTGCACAGAGCTTGGAGGTTTGGTAGCCGGTTGTTCACAAAAAGAACAACAGGCATATCATGAATTTGGACATACGCTGGGGCTGGCTTTTCAAACCCAGGATGATTACCTGGGCATATGGGGAGATGAAGAATTGACCGGCAAATCAGTCGAAAGCGATTTAGCAGCCGGTAAGAAAACCCTTCCCATATTGTTTGGGCTGCATCAAAAGGGTAAATTTTATGAGCGTTGGAGCCAAAAGCCCATTTCACCTGAAGATGTGCCAGCCTTAGCCCAGCTTTTAGAAAATGAGGGAGCCAAAAGCTATACGCAACAAGCCGCGGATCTCCTTACCCGAGATGCCCTGCAATCTCTCGATAGCGCTAACCCGAAAGGTGGGGCGGGGCAGGCTCTAAAAAACCTCGCTCTCAGGTTGTTGAATCGCCAGGGATAAAGAGCTAGATAAATTCGCGGAACACCTGGTTTCCTAAAAGTCGCCCGCGCTGCGTTAAGCGCAGCAGCTGCTTGTCATGGATATGTTCCAGCAAGCCTTTTTTTATTAATTTTTCGATAACAGGGCCGAATTCATCCTCTAAAGAAGTCTTAAAACGCTCCTGGAAATCTTGTTCAGAGACCCCTTCTTGCACAAGGCGCAAGCCCATCAGCATGTATTCCCCAATTGCCCGCTGCCGATCAACTGCCGATACCTCTGCTGCAGCAGGAGAGGCAGGAAATACCAGTTCTTCCTCACGCTGCTCCGTAGTCATAAGCTCGATATACCTGGCAGGAGCTAACACGTTTGCGGTTCGAGTTTGGTTGGCGAAACCATGCGCCCCAGCTCCAAAACCCAGGTAGGGCAAGAACCGCCAATACTGCAAATTGTGAAGGCAAGAAAGAAGCTCCCCCTCTCTGTCTCGCTTCGCCCAATTTGAGATTTCGTATTGGAAATATCCAGCCTTGTCCAGCATGTCTGCCGCAAGCTCATACATATCGGCTGCCAAATCTTCATCAGGGGTTGATACAAGCCCTCTCGCTACCTTGTCCTCTAGAGGAGTGCCTTTTTCCAGAGTAAGCGCGTATAAGGAGAGATGCTCTGGTGTAAGATTGATCGCCAGCTGGAGCGTTGCCTGCCAACTTTCCAAGGTTTGATAAGGGATTCCAAAAATCAAATCTAAATTGAGGTTTTCAAAGCCGGCCTGGCGCGCCCAACCGGCTGATTGGACCACTGCAGAAAAATCATGCTGCCTTTCTAACAAGTGCAGCTCACTCGGCTGACTGGATTGCATTCCCAGGCTAAGGCGGTTCACTCCCATCGAGCGTAAATCCTGCAAATATTCCAAGGAGAGCGTACCCGGATTCGCTTCAATCGTAACTTCTACATCATTAATGAGATTATAAAATTCACTTATAGATTTAAAAACCTTCTCGAATTCGACGGCAGAAATCAAGGAAGGCGTGCCTCCACCAAAGAATATCGTATGAATGGGCAAGCGCGCTGGGGCTGAAAGCGCAACAAATTTCAATTCCTGGCGTAATGCCTGCATATATCTGGGGATTAGCATCTCAACCCCCGCATAGGTATTAAAATCACAGTAGCTGCAGCGCTGCTTGCAGAAAGGTATATGGATATAAATACTATGCAGTGAGTTCATGGATGCCAATCGCTCCTGGATTATATCCTTTCTCAACCGTATTTTGCAGAATCTATCTTCAAAACACTGGTATAATCCGCAAGCCAAGAATTGGCATATAAAACTATGACAAACGAAACACCTTCTTCCCCTACAAAATTATGTCCGACCTGTGGCACCCGCATCAGTGTGGATGCCACACGCTGCCTCGTTTGCGGTGCAGACTTGGGGTCACCAGAAAAACCAGCTCAACCAGCAAAGGTGGTCCAAGGCAGCCGCATTCCTGAAGTTACCATCAGCCTTCCGATCGCAATCCTTCTGCTTGCGCTATTCTTAGTAATTGGGGCTGTGCTGGTATATTTTGCGATCCGATCCACACCTGAAGTGGTAATCCCACCCACGATAACCCCTACAGTTACCATAACAGTCACACCCACTACCACCACTACGCTGCCACCGCCGACGCTTACGGCTACACTTGAGCCAAGCCCAACCCCCATTACGTACAGTGTAAAGGAAAATGACACCTGCTTGGGAATTGCAGCCTTTTTCGGTGTCTCAGTTCAAAGTGTGGTCACGTTAAACAGCCTGCCAGCTACATGTAATAACCTTTACATCGGGCAGCCCTTGTTGATCCCCCAGCCAACCGGCACTCCCACCCCGCTGCCTTCGGCAACTTTCAGTGTAGCTGAACAGACCGAGGTAGCTTGCGAAAAAGTGGTTTACGATGTGAAAGAAAACGATACCCTGGGAGCAATTGCCAACAGCTATGGTGTTCCAATGGCGGCGATCCAGGAATACAATGGATTGCCTAATGAAACCGTGTTCATAGGCCAACAAATTACCGTCCCGCTTTGCCAGCGGTTTGCCACCCCAGGCCCCACACCTACCCCCTCGCCACCTCCCCCTTACCCGGCGGCGAATCTGCTTTTACCGGCTGATGGTGCACCTTTTACTCTGGCGAATGATACAATCACGCTCCAATGGGCTTCTGTAGGTACGTTGAGGGAGAATGAGGCATACTCAGTAATTATCGAAGATGTAACCCTTGCAGATGGAACAAAAGTGGTCGATTATGTTGCCGACACAAAATACAACAGCCCAGTTACGTTACGACCGAAGGATAATTCCCCTCACGTCTTCCGGTGGAAAGTTTATGTGGTGCGCCAGGAAGGCACGGATGATGACGGCAACCCCATCTGGGTTTCGGCTGGCATAGAAAGTGTTCCACGCGTATTCACCTGGACAGGCGCGCCCACCGCAGCCACACCCACAACCGCCCCATAACATTAAAACGAAAAAGACCCCTCGGAATATGATCCAAGGGGTCTTTTATTTTTTATTATCCTAATTCTTTGCTTTTTTCGCAGCATCCTCAAGCATTGCGGTTGTCAATGATTTTGGTCTCTCAATCGGCTGACCTAATGCCCGCGCCCATACCACATTCGCGGTGACGCCCAACAAGCGGCTGACGCCAAACATCACAGTATAGAAATCAAATTCCTTCACCCCATAATGATATTGTAAGGAACCGCTGATCGCATCGACATTCGGCCATGGATCCTTGGCTTTACCTTGTTCAATCAATACTTCAGGAACAACTTCGTATACCAAAGCAGCCAGTTTGAAAACTGGATCCTCAGGGAAGTGCTTCTTTCCAAATTCAAGCTGAGCAGCAAACCTTGGATCCGTCTTTCGCAGGACAGCATGGCCATATCCTGGAATCACCTGGCCGCTGTTCAGCGTATCCCAGGCAAATTTCCGGAGCTCGTCTCTCCCAGGAACTCCAGCATACTTTTCATAGACCTCTAGCAGCCATCCCAGGCATTCCTGGTTTGCCAGGCCGTGCAGAGGTCCGGCCAACCCGTTCAAACCTGCCGAGGTTGCATAATAAATATCTGAAAGCGCTGAGCCAACCAGGTGCGTGGCATGGGCGCTCACATTTCCGCTCTCGTGGTCAGAATGTAGCAAGAAATACAGCCTGGATAAATCAGCATAACCCTTAGAAACACCCATCATATGGGCAAAATTTGCCCCCCAATCGAGCTTGGGATCTGATGGGATCATTTTTCCTTCTTTGTATTTTAAGCGATAGATGAAGGCTGAGATCTCAGGAAGCCTGGCAGTCAAATTCAGGCTGTCTTCCAACATTGGCTCCCAATAACGATCTTTTTTCAACCCTTCAGAATATCCCTTTGCAAACAAGGATTCATGCTGCATGGCCAAAACAGCCATCGAAAATAGTGTCATCGGATGGGTATCCAGGGGCATCGCCTTGATCATATCGAATACATATCCCGGGACTGTACTCCGCATCTGCCATTCCTTTTCCACAGATAAGGCTTGCTCAGTAGTAGGGATTTCTCCGAGGAGTAAGAGGTAATAAAGTCCCCCTACGTAAGGCATCTCCTCACCAGCAGGTTTCGGCAGCTTTGCCAGCAGCTCAGGAATGGTGTAACCTCGGAAGCGGATCCCTTCTGCCGGGTCAACATATGAGATATCCGTTACCAGGCTCTTGATATTCCGCATACCTCCATAGACCTGTCCAATCGTGACCTCATCTATCTTTACTTCACCACTTTCCTTAACCAGTTTTTTGACTCGCTCGCGCCATTCTGGCAGCTGTGCTTCAATTTTTTCTTTGAGGATCATCTCTTTACTCCTGTTTATAATTTTACAAGATTTAACATGGCTTCGGTGGTCTGTCTTACCGCCTCGGCCGATTTATCTAAGGCCGCTCTTTCTGTTTCGTCCAATTGGTATTCGAATATTTTCTCAACCCCTTTTCTGCCCAACTGAACAGGTGCTCCAAAGAAAATATCTTTCAAGCCATATTCCCCCTGCATATAAACCGAGGCCGGAATAATCAGATGCTTATCTTTAAGAATTGCTTCCACCATCTGTGCCACTGCGACTGCCGGTGCATAGTAAGCGCTGCCAGTTTTCAATAAGCTGACGATCTCTCCCCCTCCCTTTCGAGTCCGGTTCACAATTGCTTCCAAACGATCAGGAGGCAAGATTTCGCATAACGGAATACCAGCCACATTCGAGTGCCGGGTGAGTGGCACCATCTCATCGCCATGCCCACCCAAAACATAACAATTTATATTTTCAACGCTAACCTTCAATTCCATGGCAACAAAGGCACGCATCCGGGCGGAATCCAAGACACCCGCCTGCCCAACGATCCGCTCTCGAGGCAGCTTACCTAATTTCATCGCCAGGTATGCCATCGTATCCAATGGATTTGTTAATATCACATAGATGGCTTCGGGAGAACGCTTGACTGTTTCCAAAACCGCTTTATTAACAATCTCGGCGTTAGCCGTCAAAAGGTCATCGCGGCTCATCCCAGGTTTCCGGGGAAGTCCGGCAGTTATTACAATAATATCCGAGCCAGCAGTCGCCTCATAATCATTACTACCTGTAATGGTCACATCCTTACCAATCACGGGTAAAGCTTGAGATAAATCCAGGCTTTTTCCTTGTGGCATTCCCTCCACAACATCTACTAAAACAAGATCAGCAATTTCCCGCTCAGCCAGCCAATGTGCGGTTGTTGATCCAGTCATCCCTGCGCCAATAATCGAAACTTTTTTATCCATCCTGGTTCTCCTTCTGATAATTTTTTAGCCAGATTGATAACTGGCATTGCTATCCGATTGGATATTGCTTACCCTTCATTTTGTGCTTCTAAGAAACGAATGGCTTGCATCGCCGCTGCCGCACCCATGCCTGCTGAAGTAATTACTTGCCTGTAATTGGGGTCTCCCGCCTCTCCTGCTACGAAAACCCCGGGCACATTCGTTTGCATTAAGACATTGGTTTTCAAGTAGCCATGGTCATCCAATTCTAATTGCCCTAAAAATAACTGCGTATTGGGCCGGTGGCCAATAAAAATGAACACGCCATCAATCTTTTGCTCTCGAATCTTCTCCGACACAACATCTTTCAGAAGAACGGCTTCTACTTTATCCGTGCCCACGATTTCAGATATTACCGAATTCCAAGCAAATTTTATCTTGGGTTCAGCTTTGGCTCGTTTTTGAAGAATTGCCCCTCCGCGCAGCTCATCTCGGCGATGAACAATTGTAATCGATTTAGCAAAACGAGCTAAAAATAAGCTCTCTTCCAATGCACTATCCCCACCCCCAACCACAATGACATCTTTATCTTTAAAGAACCAACCGTCACAGGTAGCGCAATATGAAACGCCTCTACCAGTTAATTTAACCTCTCCTGGCACATCTAGATGCACTGGAGTTGCTCCAGTGGCAACGATTAAGGTTTCAGCCTTATAAATAGCATTTTCAGTTGTGATCGTAAAAGGGCGTTGAGAGAGGTCCACAGAAGTCGCGGTGTCATATTCCACGCTAGCCCCAAATTTTTCAGCCTGTTTTTGGAATAACTCGACTAACTGCTGCCCTCCTAAGCCCTCAGGAAAACCAGGATAATTTTCAACCGTATAGGTTAGCGAAACCTGCCCTCCAAACTCAATGCCAGTCAGCACAATCGGTTCAAGATTACCCCTGGCGCTGTAAAGCCCGGCAGAAAATCCCGCGGGTCCTGAGCCGAGAATTAATACCTTCACGTGTTTTTCTTCTTTGGGTTGGTTACCCATGCTCATTCCACTTAAATTTAAATCCATATTGTCTTTCTCCTATCTTATTAAGATGCATAGGATCAAGAAAGGTTACAGCACAACCCTTCAAGGAACATAATCCAGCCATTCAGATGACCGTTTCCCTGAGCCGTGTACTGTTTCAGTATAGGAATTTGAGATAGCCTTGGTTACCGGTCCAACTTTTCCTTCTCCAACCTTGCGGTAATCAATCATCCGTACCCCCACCAGCTCTGCAGCAGTGCCAGAAATAAACACTTCATCAGCAATATACAGCTGGTCGCGCGAGATCATCGCTTCTTCGGTACGAACACCAAGATCTTCAGCCAGGGTCAGCACCAAATCACGAGTGATACCTTCTAACACTGTATTCAACGGCGGTGTATAAAGAACACCCTTCCTAAGCATAAAAATATTTTCTCCTGTACATTCCGCCACAAATCCTTGCGGATCTAGAATGACCGCTTCATCATACCCTGAGCGGAGTGTTAGCGTTTTCACCATCAACGAATTCACATAATTCCCTGATACTTTCGCTTTGGTCATCGCTACATTGGGATGCAGCCGTGTAAAAGATGCCACCATCATATGTATTCCAGCATCTTTGGCTTCTTCTCCCAGGTAAGGTCCCCATTCCCAGGCTGCGATCCCAACCGCTGGTTTTGAGCGATCCATATTCATCCCCATCGGCCCTTTAAGGTACATCAGAGGCCGGATATAACATTCCTTGAAACCGTTCGCTTTGATCGTCTGAAAGACCGCCTGGCGGAGATCATCCACTGTATAGGGAAAATCTCTCACGCCCAGGATGTGGATCGAACTCGATGAACCGGGTGAAATGCTCGCGAAGACGGAACACCGCTGTTCCGTTGGGCGTATTGTAACTGCGAATCCCCTCGAAAACTCCCACACCATAGTGTAAAGTGGGAGTGATGAAATGAACGGTCGCCTGGTCATATGGGACTAATTCACCATCCATCCAGATAAAATCGGATTCCATGCACATCTCCTTAAAATGAATTTGTGAATTGCGTGATAATTATAAATCTGAAATTTTGAATCAATGTGTATTAAAGAAAAATACTGCCAGCGATAACAATCCTCCCCCAGCCCAAAAAAGGCCTGCAGCCAGAAATTGACTTGCCAAGAATAGCTGAACACCGCCTAATATTTAATGCAGCCACAATCACTGCGCCCCCCAGTCGCCGAATAGATAGTTCTACTTTTCGGACTTGAAACTCTAACTTTTCACTCCTTACTTCCAAATTTCCTCTTTCGATGCGCTCGACAAGTGCCATAATCCGTCCAGGTGCTCCGATTATTTTTTGGAACACAATACCGAGTTCATCGATCCATGATTTACTTCCTAAGAGGCCTTCATTGGCAATGAGCTTTTGTGCATAAGGAGCCAGGCTATTCCACACATTGAACTCCGGGTCCAATCCAGTACATAACCCAGAAAGGATCGAGACTGCACGCGCCAGAAATAATAAATCTTGAGGTGCTTGAAAAGGCATGTCGTATAACAGCTCACGAAACTCTTCCATGAAGTCATGCATTTCCTCAAACGATATATCGCGCAGCTCGGTCATACTCTTGCCCCAAAACTGCGCAAAAATCTTCTCGTTTGCTTTCCTTAACAAGTCCAAATCAGCACCCGGAAGAAGGATATCCAACATTTTATAGGCCTGGATAATCCGGTCCGCATCGCGAGTGCCCATTCCCATCAATAATTCTCTCAATCCCTGCCGGGTGCTTTCAGGCACGCGGCCCACCATGCCGAAATCGACAAAAGTCAACCGCCATGCATGTTTTTCATCTTCCTCAGAAGACATCGGATAAATAAATAAATTCCCCGGATGTGGATCCGCATGGAAGAAACCATCTTCGAATATCTGTTGTAAGTAAGTATCTAAAAGTCGGGTGGCAACTTCGCTGCGGGCAATTCCAGCTTCAGCAATCGCCTCGTAATCGGTTATTTTTATCCCAGTTACATCTTCAAGCGTGAGTACCCGCTTGGTTGTATGAGACCAAATCACGCCAGGAATACGGATGCCATCAAGCCCTTCAAAATTCTTAGCGAAAACTTCAGCGTTTGATCCTTCTGCGTTATAGTCGATCTCCTCATATAACGTTCGTGAAAATTCATTCAAAAGCGCAGGGACATTGGCGCGTTTCTTGATTGGCCGATAACGCTGCAGCCAATGTCCTACGGTTCTCAGGGCTGCCAGGTCTGTTTCGATGACCTGCTCGATATTGGGGCGCTGAATTTTGACCACAACCTGGCAAATTTTATTTAGATCGGGTTCTTCGACCTCAGAGGAAGTTTCGGTTCGACACATCCTGGCGCGGTGAACCTGTCCTAATGAGGCAGCCGCCAAAGGCTTTTCATCGAACGAAAGATACTTGCTTTCCAATGCTGCCCCCAGCTCGCTTTCAGCCACCCGGCGGATATCAGAGAATTTCTCTGGAGGTACTTCATCTTGCAAACCAGAAAGCTCACGCGTAATCTCTTCAGGTAAAACATCCGCCCGTGTAGAAAGGAACTGGCCGACTTTGATCATAACTCCCCCCATCTGGATCGCCAAAGCTCTGAAGTCAACAGCCGTCTTTCTCAGGCGTTCCGGGCGGGTCTTCAGAGACCACTGGCGCATTCCCAGGCGAGGCAGAATTATTTCCCAGGTGATCAGGCTGGCAATCACTCGAGCAAAGAAAAAAGTGATCCGGCGATAACGTGTTTTTAGCATAAACGAGTGGATTGTAGCATGCTTTGGGAACTTAAATGATCAGAACAGAACAAGATGTTGCGGAGACCAAATCACTGGCGACATCCTCTAAAAATGCATCCAGGGTGCGGCTCCTGCCTGATACCTGGTGTGAGCCAATCACTAACAAATCGTACTTTCCTTCCCGCAGCTCAGCAATCACCTGGTCCAGTACCAATCCATGCCGGAGAACCGGGATCACTGGAGCCGATACACCCGCTTTTTGCACTTGATCGACAGCCCAGGCTAAATGCAAACCCTCCCGTGTCCTCCTTTGGATTGCAGTTTGTGCTGTATCACGTAAATCATCTGCCTGCAAGCCTACATCCAAAGCCAATTGTGACATAACATGCAATATACATACCTGGGCTTTAGAGAATGAAACGAGCCTTCCTCCGACCTTTAAAGTATCCGCAGAGGTTACCTCCCCTCCCGTACAAATGAGGACTCTCTCAATCGATTTCGTATCATGCCGGGCTAAAAGTAGCGGGAGTTCAACCTTTGAGACAATAATCCTGGTGTCCGAACCCAAATGTATCTTTAGCAATCCCCAACCTTTTCCAAAATCACTCTTCACAATAAGATCATAAGGCTCTTCACGAACTTCCCTTAAAATCTGGCCAGCCAAATCTCCTTCAACAACTTTCCTTTTTATGTTGGTGAAATAAGGAGATAGAACCGCCTCGATAGGTGCGAATATTTCCTGTTGAACGCTTTGTCCAGCATGTTTCTTTACAACGTAAAAAATAACACAGGTCGTTTCTCTAGGGAATCGAAGAGAAATTAATTCCTGAGCAGCAATTTCTGCTGATTTCGAGCCATCCGTACAGATTAGGATTTTCATCTGGTCCATATCAACCCATCCACAACAAAACAAATGGAATGCCAAAAATTAGCATAAGATAGACAAACAAATGCAGCCGGTTCTTGCCGATGAATGTGACTATTCGTTCGATCGTGCGTACATAAAACCTGTAACTGGTCAATAAAATGATCAAACAAACGATTAATACACTGATCATTTGCACGAAGACAACCGTCACCGCTTCAGGATTGGATAGAAGAGCGGCTGCAACCAGCGTATCTACAAAAGTGGTGATATTTGCCCCCATAATATACGGGATTATATTTTCCCTGCGCACAAATCCCCGCACCGAAAGCGGGACTAACAAGCTTAGTGAGACTGAGACGGACATTGTCAAGGATGTAATCGCTGCCCCCAAAAGAAAAGTGACAGTAGGGCGATATAACAAGTGATTGATCATACCGAGATCTGTTTTTTGCAGGTTTAATTGCGGTATGGCGTGATCGAACAACCATAAGCTGCCAACCATCATTAAGAATCCAATTGGGAAAAGAGCTCCTGTCGGCAAATAGCTCTTTAACAGGTTTACTACCGGTGTGACGAACATATCCATGAATGAATTGAAGCTAGAATGGGATGTATATTGCCAATGATTCAACCAACCCTTACTCAAAACTAAGAAACCTCCAACCAAGATAGCAGGATAAATCGTCTGCGTAACTAGAAGGGAAGTCAACCCCACCCCCAGGCTGATATCCCTTTTCTTTCCCCTTAACATATAGATGAAGCCAATCAATAAAACGATAAAAGCGGCCCCTAACCGTGAGCCTGAGATCATCGCAAAGGTTTCGATCGGTGTGATCACTCCCGCATCCAGGAGCGATAAAGAAGTCGCGGCCACAGGAGATCCCGAGAGCATCAGGCTGGAAGCCAACCAGCCAAAGCCGAGAGCACTGGCTGGGCTGTCTACCGAGAATTTATTACGAAATACTGGAGCAAGGGGAACTGCGCCTTCTTTCATCAAAACCAAAGCCAGGACAAAGGAGGCCAAACTAATCAAAAATAGAATCAAGTGAAATAGAAATTTACGCATAGAAGCTTTTCTAGTTAGGCTTCATTTTACTAAAATTATGACTTGTTGTGTCTTTTTTCAACTATAATATAACGTCTATGATTTCGTTATCGGAATATTCAACGTAAGAGATATGGACTACAACCTCCTTTACAAAGGTTTTTATTCCCCAATTACAAGGATCGATTGCGGGACCAGGTGTGCCCCTTATAACGAGAAGGCTGTCCCTTTTTGCTGTGACACCCGGCACGCAGTCCCTACCGCATATGATGCCGAATGGGATTATTTACAATCCAATACGGACTTATGGCATTTATGGGAGGTGGCGGATGAGGAAGAATATGCGCGCCTCCGGTCAAAAACCCCTGCCGGGCATGTGCTGATCGAATGTAAGGGTCATTTAAACTGTCAAAGACAATTCCGCTCATTCACCTGCCGCTCCTTTCCTTTCTTCCCTTATTTTGACAAAATGGGGAATTTTTTAGGCCTATCCTATTACTGGGAATATGAAGACCGGTGTTGGGTCATCAGTCATTTGGATCTAATTTCACCCGCTTATGTCAAAGAATTTATCCAAACCTATTATTTGATCTTTGAAAGCAAGCCAGAGGAGCGTGCTTCCTTCCAATACCACTCCGCCATGATGAGACGCATCTTTGGTCGCATGCATCGCGCCATTCCCTTGATCGATTCGCAAGGGCAGTTTTATAAAATTACGCCTCACAATGGGAGAATGCGCCGTATTCAGTCTGAACAACTCCCAAAATTCGGTCCTTACCGAATTGCTGCCCTGCTCCCCTTTCCAGACGAGATCCCATGACCGCTCAAACCCTTTCATCAGAATTTGCCCTTCCCCAAAGCTTTGTTTCCAACCGGCATGGACCAGTCCGCTGGATCATCTCCTATGCGCTTCACAACTGGTTCTTTTTCTTGATCATGGTGTTGGGTGCGGTAGGCAATGCTTTCCTGGCTGCGGTTGGCCCTGTTTTGACGGGTCAAGCTTTCAATGCTGTAACGGCCACTCCGCCACAGACGACCCAGCTTTTGAGAATCGCTCTATTGATCGCCATCTCGCAAATCGCCCGTGGATTGCTGCAATATGCCCGGAATGCATCTGCCGAATTGACCGCCCAGCGCGTGGAACGTGATATCCGTCAAGAGCTTTACACCAGCTTATTAG
This sequence comes from uncultured Chloroflexia bacterium, assembly GCA_963751425.1. Taxonomy (GTDB): domain Bacteria; phylum Chloroflexota; class Anaerolineae; order Anaerolineales; family UBA4823; genus CAVVUF01. The sequence goes on from CAVVUF010000001.1 coordinate 740,819, forward strand.
GCAAGAGTATGACGTTTCACAGCTTGCAGCCGGTTGGAGACATTATGGCGCGCGCCACCAACGATGTTCGTGAGGTCAATTTCCTGTTCAGTCCAGGTTTAAATTTGGTGATTGGCTCTGCCAATTTTTTGATTGTGCCTTTGTTGATTGCGCCTCGCTATCACCCCTCCCTGATCCTTACGCCGCTCCTGTTCATCATCGGATATGTCATCGCCTTATGGCAGTATTTACATGAGTTAAATCCCATCACAACCGATGTCCGTGAGGCTTTTGGCAAAATGAACACTCGCTTATCAGAAGCACTCGATGGCATCGAAACAGTCAAAGGGATGGCTCAAGAACAAAATGAGGTCGATCGATTTCACGAAAAGGCGCGCCAATTTCGCAATGCAGTCGTTCGCCAGGGAAATGTTGAGGCAAGGTTTATCCCCATGCTGCTATTAGTTCTGGCAAGTGCTTTTGGTTTGCTGCACGCAATGCTTTTATATCGGCAGGGGTTGATAAACGTTGGCGACGTTATTGCTTATTTCAGCTTGATCCAATTATTTGGTTTTCCCACATTTACATCTCTTTGGGCTTACTCACAGGTATCTTCGGGGGTTTCGGGAGCCAGGCGTATCCTCGAGCTCATCAATCGCGAGGATAACCTGGATCAGAACGTATCTGGATTTACTGGACCAATGCAGGGACAGATCGAATTTCGGAATGGTTCTTTTGCTTACTCCGAAAACGAATCCTCCCTTAGTGATTTATCTTTTATTGTAAAACCCGGTCAAACCGTTGCAATTGTAGGACAGACCGGGTCTGGGAAAACCTCTCTGGTCAAATTAATAAACCGGACCTATGATGTTACCTCCGGACAGGTATTGGTAGATGGCGTTGATGTGCGCTCCTGGAACCTGGAGGCACTGCGCCGGAGGATATCGATCATTGAGCAGGATGTGTTTTTATTCTCAAGAACCATCGCTGAAAATATCGCTTTTGGAAAGCCCGGTGCCTCTCAAGAAGAAATCGAGGCGGCTGCAAAAGCCGCCCAAGCGCATGAGTTCATCCAGGAATTTAAAGATGGCTACCAAACAGTGGTTGGGGAGCGCGGTGTAACGCTTTCTGGAGGACAGCGTCAAAGATTAGCCCTGGCGCGTGCTTTTCTCACCAACCCCTCCATCTTGATCCTGGACGACTCTACCAGCTCGATTGACAGCGCTACAGAAGATAAAATTCAGAGAGCCATTTATTCCGCCGCTCTCGGCAGAACAACTTTTTAATCACTCACCGATTATCGCAAATCCGTTGGGCTGATGTAATCCTCGTCCTTCGCCAGGGCAGAATTGCCGCTGTGGGCAAGCATGAGGATTTGCTTGCCACTTCAGAAGCGTACCGGCGTATTTTTAGTGAGTAGAGGCTGAAACATGGGCATGTTTTCCAACCTGGATCAAGAAGCATACGACCGGCAGTATACTGACCGGCAGCTTATGAAACGGATGGGGAGTTATCTCAAACCGTATACCCGCCAAATCGTGTTGATCACGATTCTGGTGTTACTGAATGCGCTGACCGGCGCAGTTTTGCCCATGATCGTCGCCTGGGGAGTTGATCTAATCCAGGTAAATCCGGCTTCATCGACAATATATTTGCTTTTCAGCATCATTCTGGTCGTAGGGATCGCGGGCTGGTTCATCAACTGGCTGCGCCGCCGCGTTACGGTAAGAACTGTAAGTGATACAGAATTACAGCTGCGTTCTGACGCTTTCCAGGCCTCTGCCCAGCACGATCTTTCTTTCTATGATGAATTTTCATCTGGGAAAATTGTTTCTCGCATCACTTCAGATACAAAAGAGTTTAGCCAGATCGTTGTTTTGATCACGGATCTTATCTCACAAATCGTGCAGTCTGTGATCCTCGGCATTGTGCTGGTGCGGATCGACTGGAGGTTATCCCTTTACCTGTTTGCATTTTTACCCCTGGTTTTCCTATTTTCAATTGCTTTCAGGAAGATTGCCCGGACCGTTACCCGGCAAGGAATGCGCGCTATGGCCAACGTGAATTCCACTATCAAAGAAACCGTGAGTGGGATTGCCATCGCCAAGAATTTTCGCCAGGAGACTTCCATCTACCAGGTATTTGAAGACGCAAATACCTTATCCTATCGGGTCAATCTCAAACGCGGCCTTGTTCTTGCGATGGTCTTTCCGACTTTAAACGCCATCGGTGGGGTGGGAAGCGCTCTCTTAGTTTATGCGGGAGGCATGAGCGTAGCACAGGGCCTGGTTACTTCAGGAGCGTGGTTTTTATTCTTACAGAGCCTGGACCAATTCTTCTTCCCTATCTTAAATTTATCTGCCTTCTGGGCAAATATCCAATCTGGCCTCTCGGCTGCAGAACGAGTTTTTGCATTGATCGATGCTGAAATCAAGTGTAAAGCAGTTGGATCCTCAACCATCAAAGGATCTGGCAGGTGAGATCGTCTTTGAAAATGTTGGTTTCCGCTATACTGAACGGCAAGGAATTCTCGAAAATTTCAGCTTGCAAATCCGTTCCGGTGAGAACATCGCCCTGGTCGGTCATACCGGGGCCGGAAAATCGAGCATCGCCAAGTTGATCGCTCGCTTTTATGAGTTCCAAGAAGGTCGCATACTCATCGATGGTCAAGATATCCGCTCCCTTGACCTGGCAAGTTACCGGAGCCAGCTTGGGATAGTCTCACAAATTCCGTTTCTATTTTCCGGTACAGTAGCAGAGAATATCTGTTATGCTTGCCAAGGGAAAAAATCAATCGAGGACATTACGGAGCTGGCCTACCAAATCGGCAACGGAGAATGGTTGAACGCTTTGCCCCAAGGACTCCAAACCGAAGTGGGAGAACGCGGCTCCCGCCTATCCATGGGTCAAAGACAGCTTGTATCGCTTTTACGCGTTCTGGTGCAGCGTCCGGCAATCTTCATTCTCGATGAAGCCACCGCCAGCATCGATCCTTTTACGGAGTGGCAGATCCAACAAGCCCTGAACCTGATCCTGGAATGTTCCACCAGTATTATGATCGCCCATCGTTTATCGACGGTGAAAGCAGCCGACCGGATTATTGTCTTGGAAAAAGGTCACATCATCGAAGAAGGCAACCACCGCTCTCTGTTGGGCCAAGGCGGGCATTATGCTTCCCTTTATAATACCTATTTTCGCCATCAATCTATCGATTACAAACCCGATGGCCTGGCAGATTTTCTGCAGGAACGAAAAACCTTCCAGTTAAAAGCAAATGGCTGAAAAAATTTTTCATAAACTTTCAATTCTCTACAGTGACTGGCATACCAGTCTTAGCAGATTCTTATGCCAACAAAATTAGTTTGGTTTTCAACAACCCATCCAGACCGGTAGCCAGCGGCTGTGTATTCGTGCGAAAACGAGATTTTATTTAGGCTTGCATAACATGAAAGCCTGACATAAAATGGGTGTATGCAAGACGATACATCAACTGAAACCAAAAACGGGTGGACAATCTGGTTATCTCGTTTATCCACCGTCCTTGTTGCCTTTTACCAATTGATTGCTTTAGCCTTTTTACTGATTGTTCCTTTCCTGGCCTTCAATTTCATCAAGACCCCCTTTATTAGCTCATTTGTTGAGCATACCCTTCAGGTGACCCTTGCCAGGTTCAAGGTCTTAGACCTGGTAACCTATTTTTTGATCCCTTATCTTATTGCGAGCGCCTACCTGGCGTGCAGCATTTGGATCTTTGCCTTTCGACGTAGAGACAATCTTGGCAAAGCTTTCGCCCTCTTCACAACCTCGGTTTGCATTGCGTTCAGCACCCTGTTTGACCTTTTCACCACCAGTAAATTCGTATATGCATGGACATTTGCTTTGATGGCTTCTGGGGGGAGCTTAATTTGTTTGACCTTGATGTTTCCTGAAGAGGGAAAGCTCACCTCCAGGTTCCCATTTCTAAGATGGATTGGTCTCATACCCTCTCTGGCGCTGTTCCTGATCACTTTCCCAACTTTATATAATTACGCTCAGCCGCTCGCTTACGCCCAGGGATGGAGAGCCGGGTTTATTTATGCAGGTTTGGCCATCATCATATTCCTGATTGGAATGTTCTACCGGCACCAGACCTCTGCCTCGCCCATTGTCAGGGAACAAACTCGCCTGACCCTGATTGGCGCAGGTTTTTCATTTTCCCCAATCGTAATTTGGTTCATCAGCTCCTCAATTTGGAAATCCTTGGCTTTCTCGCCAATTTTGTTGCTCCCATTCGCCATCCTCCCAGTTGTGATCGCTTATACCCTGGCGCGCTACCGCTTACTCCAAACGGAGTTTATTTTCCAGCAAGTGATCATCTACAGCACCATCACTCTGGTCGCGGCAGCAGGATATGCCCTGCTTCTTTCGGGTCTTTTATTAATCATTGGAGGATCGATAAAAGAAACCAATCCTTATATTCTCGGAGCCTTATTGTTTCTACTGGCTCTGCTGTTCCTCCCTTTGGTTTCCCGCATCCAACGGACAGTGAATCGAGCATTTTCGCGCGGACAGGTTTATTATCAGGAAAGGAACCAGGAATTCAGCCGTGAATTAACGCAATTGACAAATCTGCCCGACATCCTAAACCTGCTTCACAAGTTTATTCAAGAAACCTTGGCACCTTTTCATACGCACATCTTTGTGCATAACTCGGCCTCCGATCAATATGAAGCAGCCCCTCATGATGGTGATAAACCCACCAGCGATTTGCAATTCTCTCCACAAAGCCCTCTGGTTGAAATGCTTTCAAAACAGCGCTCAACACTATTCCTGGGGGATGTCAAAACCTTACCGGCAGGAATTAAACCAGAACGATCTCGCCTGCAGATCTTGGGTTCGCAGATCTATGTCCCCTTACCCGGTCAAAGAAAGCTTTGCGGGTGGGTTAGCTTGGGACCCAGGCAGTCCGGTGAGACGTATAAACCGCAAGATTTGAACTATATTGAGACTTTATGCGACCAGGCAGCCTTGGCGATCGAGCGCGCCCAGGTTGTGATGGATTTGGAGCGGCGGGTGCATGCCACCAATGTACTCACACGCATTTCTCAAGGTATCAATGTTACCCTCAACTTTGATGATATTCTGGAATTGATCTATGCACAGACCTACCAGGTGATTCCAACCCTTGACTACCGCATTACGCTTTTCGACAGCCGGAGTGACATCCTCACACATGTCTTCTACCTGGAAAATGATGAACGCCTTACGGATTTAGAAAATCTACCGATCCCGCCCACCCAGGGTTTGGAACGCGAGGTCATTCGCACTCAGCGTGCCATTGTTACGAATGATTATGAACGAGAATGCCGAGTACATGACTCACTTCCAGCAGTTAAAGACCTGCATGCCTGGGTAGGTGTGCCGCTCAACACTGGCGATGAAACAATCGGCGTGATCAGCCTGGGTAGTCGTGACCCCACAATCAATTACACAGAAGAACAGGTGAGTTTTTTTCAGGCCATTGCCGATCAAGCAGCCGGTGCAATTGTAAAAGCCAGGCTGCTGCAAGAGTCAGAACGCCGCGCCAGGCAGCTAACCAAGTTGAACGAAGTTGCTCGCAGTCTTTCTTCAATGCTGGACCTTGCCCCTCTTCTAAACTTGGTATTAAACAGCGCCGTGGAAATCCTCAACTGTGAAGCCGGAAGCCTGCTCTTGGTGGATGAGGAAACAGGTGAAATGGTGTTTGAGGTAGCCACTGGCCCCGTTGGATCCGAATTAGTTGGGAAACGTCTGCCGCCTGGAACAGGCCTGGTTGGCAAAGCTGTCGAAAGCCGTCAACCAGTCATTGTCAATGATGTTCAGAGAGCCAAAGAGTGGTTTGCGAACACAGATAAAGATACCGGTTTTCACACAACCGATCTGCTCGTTGTTCCGATGATCTTCAAAGACACGGTCTCTGGCGTGATCGAGGTGATTAACAGGAAAGATGGATTACCTTTTACCACAGACGACCAGGAGCTCTTGATCGCATTTTCGAGCCAGGCAGCCGTTGCCTTGGACAATGCGCGCTTATACACTCAGACGGATCAATCTCTGGCAGAACGTGTCGAAGAATTATCCGTCATGCAGCGGATTGATCGCGAGCTGAATGCCAGCCTGGATGTGAGCCGTGCCATGCGTATTACCCTCGAATGGGCTATGCGCCAATCAAAAGCCAGCGCGGGTTTGGTCGGTATGATCGAAGATAAAGGTGTGCGCATCATGGCTAATCAGGGTTATACATCTGAGCTGGCACCTTACTTAGAAACCTATTTGCCAGAAGAAATGCCGACCTTAATTGCCGCGATTGAAACTGGACAGCCTCAATTTTTATCCAGCCTGAACAGTGGAAACGGAAATAATCAAACCTTACTGAAAGACGCTGTTGGACAGGTGATTATCCCGATCCGGCGTAAATCAACGGTGATTGGTCTTCTGCTCTTAGAGAGCACCCAGGCTGAGAATATTTCAGAAGATACCATGGGATTCTTATCGCGTTTGAGTGATCATGCCGCTATCGCCATTGCCAACGCCAGGTTGTATACGGAGGTTCAAGAAGCTAACCTGGCAAAGAGTGATTTTATCTCCTTTGTATCGCATGAATTGAAGACCCCCATGACGTCCATCAAAGGATTTACCGATTTGCTTGCCGCAGGTGTGGTCGGTCCCGTTAATGATGCTCAATCAAACTTTCTCACGACAATCCGATCCAACGTTGACCGCATGGCGACTTTGGTGACTGACCTGACCGATGTCTCTCGGATTGAAGCCGGAAGGCTGCGCCTGGATTTTGCCTCGCTGCCCGTTTCTGAGATTGTGGAGGAAGTAGTTCGCTCGACGCGCGCTCAAATTGAGGATAAGAACCAAAAGCTAACCGTAATAATCCCCGCTGATCTCCCACCCATATGGGGCGATCGGACGCGCCTGATCCAAATTTTGACGAACCTGGTCAGTAACGCATATAAATACACACAAGCCGAAGGTGAAATCAGCATTTCCGCGGAATGCACAGAGAATGTCTGGGATGAGGGCAGCCCCAGGGTGATCCATCTGATGGTCAAAGATACTGGCTATGGGATCACTCCAGAAAATCAGAAGAAAATTTTCCAAAAGTTTTACCGAGCCGATGATCAAAAAGTACGCGATGCTCCTGGAACGGGCTTGGGGCTCAACATTACAAAGCAGCTGGTGGAATTGCAGGGTGGGAAAATATGGTTTGAAAGCGTTTTCCGTGTTGGAACAACCTTCCACATTATCATCCCAATTGCTGAAACAGCCTGAGAGGATGGTCGATGCCACTAACAACATTCATTGGACATGGTAAAGCCGCAGATGGACGTGAAGCCGGAGCCCAGGCTGCTTTACAGGCTTTAGATCAAGCGGGCCGCTCCCCTTTAATTTTTGGAATACTGATTACTTCGCACAATCTCCCTTTTGATCAGGTCATCAGCGGGGCCATCGCGTTATTGGGAGACATTCCCCTGATCGGTTTTTCCACCTCGGCAGAAATCATTTCTAGCGGAGTCCACCAGCGCTCAGTGGTGGTAGCCTTAATTTCAGGTACAGATGTAACCGTTCGCAGCGAATTTTGGCCAGGTTTCGGTGAAGACAGCCGCGGGGTAAGCCTGAAAATGATCCAGGCTTTATTGCCGCATCAATCGAATGGCACCTTGTTCGTTGTTGCAGATGGCTTTCATGGCGACCCCAAGGAGCTTTGTAACAGTTTGGGGGCAGGTTCCTATACTTTGGCAGGGTGTCTTGCCGGCGGAGAACAGCGCCAGGCTCGCACTTACCAGCTCGGTGGAAGGCAGAGCGGATCGGGTGGTTTAGCCGCTGCACTGCTATCGGGTAAGATCGTTTCAAGTGTTGGGTTCGGTCACGGTTGGGAAGAGGCAGGGATTTATTTCCAAATCACGCGTGTTCGAGGCCCCTGGATCAGGGCGCTCAATAACCAGACTGCTGCAGAAGCCTATGCCAGATGGTTGGGCTACCAACCTCGTGACTGGTCTTTCCCACCCTTGAATGAGCTTGTGCGCCTTTACCCCTTAGGGATCGAGAAAGGCGAAATGAAGAGTCTGCAGGTCAGGTCACCATTGCGTATGGAGAGCGACGGCAGCTTGCGCATGCATACAGCCGTTTCTGAAGGCGAAACTGCCCATCTTTTGGTTGGCAGTGTTGAAAGCTGTTTAAAAAGTGCAGAGAAAGCAGCCTCACAGGCGTTAAAATCCCTCGGAAAGGCACGCCCCATCTTAGGGATTATCCTTCCCGATATCTCCTGGCAAAACTTATTGGAAACGCAGCCTGGAGCTGAGGTCGCTGCGGTGCGGAATGTACTTGGGCAAAACCTACCCATCATCGGTGGGTACACTTTCGGACAATTTGCGAACCCCAACCGCACGGCCGAATTCTTTAATCAGCACATTGAGGTACTTTTACTTGCAGAGAAAATTGATTAATGCAAATTGTTTGATAACGCCTGATCCTCAAACAGCTCCGCCAGCCGTACTTGACCCTCAGCATCGGTAATTGCCAGAACCTCATCCCCTACTTCTAATACCGTAACCCCCCGCGGTATGATCGTCTCACCTTTTCTGAAAATTGCCGCGATCACGCATTTTTCAGAAAACGAGATATCTTTGATCGCCTTTCCCGCCGCCTTTGCTCCTGGGGGGATTACCACTTCCACCAGCGAATATTGTCCGCGCCTCAACTTCAACAATGTCATCATATCCCCCAATGACATTTCCTCTTCAATTAGATGCGCCAGAATCGACGACTCGTTCAAGGCTACATCCACATGCATCTTCTCTGTGAATAACCACGCATGCCTGGGATTATTGATCCGGCTAATCGTCCGCGGCACCTGATAAAGCGTCCGAGCCAGATAACACAAAACCACATTATCAGCATCACTCGAGGTGCATGCTACGACTACATTTGCCTCTCGGATCCCAGCCTGTTCCAATACCTGCAGATCTTTTGGATTATCCTCGTAAACGACCTCGGTCGGCAGTTCCTGGTGGAGCTGAGAAAGGACTTCCCGTCGATGTTCCACCAGGCAGACATTAAATTTCTGATCTAACAGGAGGGCGGCTAGCTGCGCTCCTGTAGTTTCGCCTCCAATGATGAGCACATTCATGGTTTCTGCTCCTGTACCGAGTCCAGCAGGTTTCGCATTGCTTCGATCACTTCTGCATCCGCCTTCAGGTAAATCTGGTCTCCGGTCACCAGGATGTGGGGTTCTACCGCCGGCAGATCACCACCATTACGGACCCATTTAAGGATCTCGCCTTGTCCATCGGGGATCAGCTCGTCCAGGTTATGTCCCGCCCACTTTACCGGCACTTCTATTTTGTAGATAACCAGGTCAGCGTTATGGTCCAGGTAAATTGCCGTCACAGCCTCTCCAGAGAGCAGGTCAACCACACTGTCTGCTCCCCAGCCCGGTGTGCCGATGACCGTAATCCCAAACGCCTCTTGCAAGAGCAGCTGGCGCGGGTCATTGTTGCGCGCCGCCACGGTGGGCACCGAGTATTCAGACCGGGCGATATGCGCGATCAGGGCGTTCAATGGGTCTGAGTCGGTCAGGGCAAACAAAGCACCCGCCGACTTCACTTCAGCCCGGCGCAGCACGGTCCTCGAAAGCACATCTCCCTTGATTGACCGCCCCTGAAAGTCATCGGGTAAGTGGTCGAATGCGTTTTCATTCTGATCGATCACGACCACTTGATGACCCATTTTATAAAGCTGGTAAGCCAGCGTCGCTCCAACTTGGCCACATCCGACCACAATCACTTTCATTAATAATATACTCCTGGTGACATCAATTATTCAACTTGATACGGTACGTCGGTGATCACAATTCCACGTTTAAATAACAGCGCAAATCTCAACCAGGTCGCCGTTTGGGTGTGCAGCAGGTTATGCCACCACACCCGCGGCACGAACTGGGGAACTACAATGGTGATGATTTCCCTGGGCTGGCGTTTTTCCGAAATCTCCCCGATGTAATCCAACAGCGGCTCTAGCAGCAGCCGGTAAGGCGACTCCAAGATGACCAGCCGCACCCCCTCCCCCCAAACCTCCCACTTCGTTCGGATGCTCTCAGCTTCTTTCGAATCCACAGAAACGTACACGGCTGTGACATCGTCAGAGAGTACACGAGCGTAGCTCAATGCCGCTAACGTACCTTCGTGCACCCCACTGATCGGAAGGATCACCCGATGCCGCTTGATCCCGACCCGTCTTCCATCTTGTTTCAACGACAGGCTCTTGGCCAGGCTGCGGTAATGATGGTGGATCGCAAAAAAAGTAGCCACCATCAGCGGAGTAGTCACCACAACAATCCAGGCCCCATCCCGAAATTTCGTAGCTGCAAACACCACCGCTACCACAGCCGTACACAGCGCTCCAAAACCGTTGACCAACATGCGTAATTGCCAGCCCGAACTGTACCGCAAGGTCGATCCTCGCTCGCGCACTTCCACACCGGGTGCCAGGTGCCCAATCTTCCACCACCGCCTTGCCATACCCGTCTGCGAAAGCGTAAACGCCACGAAAACCCCAATCGCCCATAGGGGAACCAGGGCAGTCACGCTCGCGCCGAAAAGGATCACCAACAGGGAAGCTATTACCCCAAGGGCGAGGATGCCCCTCGAAAATACCAGTCGACTGCCTCGGTAGGTCAACTGCCTGGGCAGATACCCGTCCCCTGCTTGTAGCGCGGTCAGCCGGGGAAAGTCGGCGAAAGCCGTATTCGTAGCCAACACCAGGATAATCGTCGTCCCGGCAATCGTGCACAAATACAAAAAACCTCGCGCCCCATACACCGTCCGCGCAAGCTGCGAAATCACCGTCTCAGCCTCCGACGGCACGGCCCCAATTTGCCCCAGCAAGAACGTGATCCCCAAATACAGAACTCCCAAGATTATCGACATCCAAATCATCGTAAGCCCGGCGTTGTGACTGCGCGGCTCTTTAAAAGCCGTCACCCCGTTCGAAATACACTCAACCCCTGTCAGCGCAGTGGTCCCATTGGCAAATGCGCGTAAGATCAGGAAAAGCGTAACCGGCTGCGCGGCGTGTAAAAATTCGATCGGCGGCGGGTCTACCAATACCCCCAGTGACCCGTTAAGATAGCGGATAAAGCCCACGATCACCATCAAGAAGGTTGTTGCCAGGAAAAAGTATACCGGTATCGCAAACAGGTTGCCCGATTCTTTCACCCCACGCATATTCGCCAGCATAATCGCCAGCACTAAGAAGACCGCCAGGTACACCCGATAAGGGAATAAGTCCGGAAAAGCCGAGACGATCTGCGCCGTCCCCGACGAAACCGCCACCGCTGCCAGCAAGATATAATCGGTCAGCAGCGCTGCCCCGGCAATCTGCGCCGCCACTTCCCCTAAGTTGTCGCGCGCTACGGTATACGCTCCCCCGCCCCCCGGGTAAGCGTGAATTGTCTGCTGGTACGAGATGGTAACGATCGCCAGTAAAACCGTAACCAGCACCGCAATCGGGAAGGCATAGCTCATTCCCGCCATCCCAGCCGCAGCCAGGATCACCAATGTCTCTTGCGGAGCGTACGCCACCGAAGACAGCGCGTCCCCAGCGAACACTGCCAGCCCCACCAATTTACCAATGGTCTGGTGCGGCGCATCTGCAGTTGGCAGCGGGCGCCCGATTAGCCAGCTCTGGAACGACTTGGGTGGCTTCTTCTCGGATAAACGATGTAGAATCGCGGCATCAGTCTTTTCAGAATCTAATTTTTCATCCATAATTCCATTAGTTTACAGTTTGAAATCCCTGTATAAAGGATCTGGCTATCATCCTTCAAGCCTGAAAAGCGCTCGATATTGAAATCATATCATACCATACCAGTCCGCTCTGGATTAAGACACGAACCTTCCTATATGTAACAATATTACCTCATTAATAGAACTAGCCTCCCAGTTTTCCTGCTTGATATCACCGGTTTCCCGAATCAAAAACTGTCCGCATGCATTTGCTACGATAACTTGACAAACTTTCTTGCCTTCAATTCAATGAAACAGGCTACCCTAAATAGGGGCAGCCTGTTATTATTCTCCAAACACCTTTTCGATGCCGTGCTGCCACTACACCATTTCAACCTGAGGTAATGTCTTTAAGGACTCCTCAATGGCTTCCTTCGGATATTCATAGTCCTCAAGCTTTCCATTCAGGTAATTTTGATAAGACATCATATCAAAATTTCCATTGCCCGAGAGGTTGAACAGGATCACCCGTTTCTCACCCTTCGCCTTGGCATCCAGGGCTTCATCGATCGCTGTGCGAATCGCATGCGCTGATTCAGGAGCAGGGATTATCCCTTCGGCTTTGGTGAATTGAACTGCAGCTTCAAAGGTGGCAAGTTGATGTACGGAAACTGCTTCGATATAGCCCGCATCAAAAAGCGCACAGATGCTGGGAGCCATACCGTGGTAACGCAATCCGCCGGCATGGATCGGTGGTGGAACAAAATCGTGACCCAAGGTGTGCATCTTAACAATCGGCGCCATTTTAGCCGAGTCGCCATAATCAAAAGCGTACACACCCTTGGTCAACGAGGGTGTGGCTTTCGGCTCCACTGCCACTAGCCTGGTGCGTTTTCCTTCTTTCAGGTTATTCCGCAAGAAAGGATAAGCGATTCCGCCAAAATTCGATCCTCCACCCACGCAGCCGATCACCACATCGGGGTACTCCCCTGCCAGGTCCATCTGCTTGAGGGCTTCTTCTCCAATCACAGTCTGGTGCAAGAGCACATGGTTGAGCACCGATCCCAGGCCATATTTCTTTTTGCCCCCAGACTTCGCAGCCACTTCGACCGCTTCTGAGATCGCAATCCCCAAAGAGCCTGGGCTGTTCGGATCTGCTGCCAGGACAGAACGACCAAAATCTGTCAGGTCGGTCGGGCTGGCAAAAACTTGGGCGCCAAAGGTTTCCATTAAAATTCTTCGGTATGGTTTTTGCTGGTAAGATACCTTGACCATATAGACTTCCAGGTCCATGCCGAAGAAATTGCATGCCATTGCCAGGGCTGCCCCCCACTGCCCTGCCCCAGTTTCAGTTGTCATGGCTTTAACACCCTCGCTTTTATTGTAGAAAGCCTGGGGGATCGCCGTATTTGGTTTATGACTGCCGACAGGTGACAATCCTTCATTCTTATAATAGATATGGGCAGGTGTCCCCAAGGCTTTCTCCAGGCGCCGGGCGCGGACGAGAGGCGTAGGGCGGTAAAGCTTATAGATCTCGCGCACTTCCTCTGGGATTTCAATGAACCTTTCAGTGCTGACTTCTTGCAGAATCAAACTCATTGGAAACAATACATTCATAAACTCTGGGGTAACCGGTTCCTGAGTTTGCGGATTGAGCACAGGCGTTACCGCAGAGGGCACATCCCCCAAAACGTTGTACCAAAATTTTGGAAGATCACTTTCGTTGAGTAAAAAACGGGTTTGGTCAGACATTTGAGCTCCTTTTGAAATTTTTCAATCTGGTTAAAAAATACAGCGTTCATCCCAAAGGGGACGAACGCTGCTTAGTCCGTGGTGCCACCCCGATTAAGCTGGTTTGATTATGATTTAACCAAAAATCCCGTCGATGATGCAACGGGACAACAAGCCAGCCTCACTCGTATTAGGTACGACCTGCTTACATAGGTTTATACCCTTTGCCTTGATAACGGTAGCTTCTCCGGCTCAGGCTACAACATCAAATGCTTCGCCCTGCAACTCCAAGGTCCATTCAGCGTTAGCGTACAGGCTGGCTTCCACCTTACCCAGCTCTCTGGACTGCCGTTCAACGTTTACTCGTCCTCTTCACAGTTTTTCAGTTGTTAAGTTGGGTGAATTATACTGTTACAGGCGTTTTTGTCAAGGATTTCCCAGATGCTCAGACAAACTGGATATAATAAGCAAAAGAGGATCACCATAGCTTTTTATTCACCTAAATGTTCCTTATCCCTGGTCCGGCAAAAACGGAGGATTTCATGAAAGCCATCGTGTATTCTGCACCCTTCCAATTCACCTACACCCAGGTTCCTACCCCGCAGCCTTCCGTTGGTGAAGTCTTGGTTCGCGTTCGCATGTGCGGTATCTGTGGAACGGATCTCCATATTCACCAAGGCGAATTTATCTCCGAATTTCCTCTGATCCCTGGGCATGAGATCGCCGGAGAGGTTGTTGAGCTTGGAAAAGGGATTGAGGATTTTAAACCGGGAGACCGGGTCGTCGTGGACAACACGGAATTATGTGGGGGATGCTTCTATTGCCGGCGCGACCAGCCGCTTTATTGTGAAAATTTTATCTCCCATGGCTGCAATGTCGCGGGGGGGTTGGCTGAATATATCGTGGTCAAGGCAGATAAAGTATTTCCCGTCCAAAATTTAACCTGGAAAGAAGCAGTTATGGTGGAACCCACCGCGTGTGCCGTGCATGGCATGGATATCATCGCCTTGAAACCTGGCAGCGAGGTGCTCCTCTTTGGTGCCGGGCCTACCGGTCTGGTGCTGGCCCAGCTCCTTAAAGTTAAATGGGGCATCGCGCCTGGTTGTAGCTGCTCCCGCAGGTTCCAAGCTTGACCTGGCAAAAAAGCTGGCTGCTGATGAAACGGTTGTGATCGATCGGCAGGATCATACCATCCACCAAAATTATCTATTAGAGCAGTTCAAGCACGGTTTCGATTATGTTATTGAAGCGACCGGTTCCGCCCAGGTTTGTGAGGAAACCATCCAATTTGCTAGACTGGGTGGTCAAGTCATCGTTTATGGGGTCTACTCCGAGAAAGATCGTCTCACCTGGAGCCCATACGAGATTTTCCGCCGTGAATTAACCATCAAAGGATCCTTCGCCCAAACCCACTGCTTCGACAGGTCTTTACTTTATTTGGAAAGCCACCAGGTCAAAGTCGATGAAATAGTCACCCAGGAATTCCCCCTTGAGGATTATGGATTAGCCCTGCAGGCCTTGAAGAACCGCCAGGGGATCAAAAGCGCCATCATTCCTGAGTAGCGTTGGATTGCTTTCTTTCTAATATGCGAAAGGTGGTTGGATAAGAATCTTTTTCTCCAGCTAGAACTTCTTCACGCCGGGTCTCTTTCCATTCCATCAAGTTCAATTCGGGAAATAATACATCTGCTGGAACATGTGCATGAACAGTGGTCAGATAGATCCGCTCCACCTTTGGAAGCGCCTGCCGGTAAATCTCACCCCCTCCGATCACCAAGACCTCAACTTCGCCGTTTTCTTCCGCTAAGCGGAGAGCCTCATTCAGCGACTCGGCGATGGTGCATCCATCTGCGCGGTATGCTTTGTTACGCGTGACAATAATCATTGTTCTGCCCGGGAGCGGGCGGCGGATTGTTTCATAGGTCTTGCGTCCCATGATCAGGTGATGCCCCATCGTGATCGTTTTGAACCGTTTCATATCGGTGGACAAGCGCCAAGGCAAGCTGCCATGATGTCCAATGCCGCGCTGTTCGTCCATCGCCACGATCAGTGAAATGATCAAACCGATATCTCCGCTTTGATTCCCGGATGAGACTGGTAACCTTCTAATTGCAGATCCGTATAATCAACCTTAGAAAGATCCTTGACTTCCGGATTGATCGATAACTTCGCTAATGGATAAGGCGCGCGAGTAAGCTGCAAGCGTGCCTGGTCGAGATGGTTCAGATAAAGATGCGTATCTCCCAGTGTGTGTACAAACTCGCCAGGCTGTAAACCACACACGTGTGCGATCAAGGAGGTCAGCAAGGCATATGAAGCAATATTAAAAGGCACACCGAGGAAAACATCCGCCGAGCGCTGGTACATCAAGCAGGATAATTTTTGATCGACGACATAAAACTGAAATAACAAATGGCAGGGTGGTAAAGCCATCTTCTCAATTTCACCTACATTCCATGCTGAAACAATCAACCGCCTGGAATTGGGGTTTTTCTGGATCATATCCACCACCTGGGCAATCTGATCAATTGTCCTCCCATCAGATGTCTTCCAGGAGCGCCACTGCACGCCATAAACAGGTCCTAATTCCCCGCCTGAGTCAGCCCATTCGTCCCATATACTGACATTGTTCTCCTTTAGATAACGGATATTCGACTCGCCTCGCAAGAACCATAACAGCTCATAGGCAATTGATTTCCAATGCAGCTTCTTGGTCGTTAGCATGGGAAAACCCTGCTGTAAATTAAAACGCATCTGGTAGCCGAAAACCGATAAAGTTCCAGTTCCAGTCCGGTCGGCTTTTTCTACGCCCTGATCCAGAATAAACCGTAATAAATCCAAATATTGTCTCATCGCAGTTCCTTTATCGTAACGATAATCAGTTTTTGTTCATTCATAAACCATGTGAAAATTCCTGGATCAATTTTACCAATTCCTGCTCATTTAGAAAGCCCTGTGCTGCTCCACTGGCTCCGATTTTGAAGGCGGCAAAGTAAATTGCCCTCTGGATAGCCGCATAAGGGTCTCGGCTGTTGACATAGAAATGATTAAAACAAGAAAAAAGTGCATCTCCTGCGCCGATGGTATTGACAATCGGGCGTACCTTAACCGCTGGCAGCCGCTCCATAAAATGGTCGCTGCGCACAGCTAATAAGACCCCTTTCGCCCCCAACCCAATCACAATGATTTCAGGTCCATATCGGTTCTGAACCTGCTTGACCCATTCTTCAGGAGAAGAGGATAAGTTCTCGTCGCTCATGAATAAGATATCAGCTGATTCCATATAATCCCGATTATAGGAATCCTCCAGGTCTCTGATGGCATGCACATCAGTCGCAATCCTGAGACCAGAATGCTTTGCGCTCTTTAGCAAAGGTCGTGAGAAGTTAATATTACATAAAACAGCTAGGGAACATCCCTGCCTGGCGCGTTCAAAAAGCTCTTGAGGGTAACCTTGTTCTTGAATATTTTTTAGGTCTACATGGATCTGCCGCCTTCCTTCGTGATCATATAAAATCACAGATTGAGGGGTTTTATCTAACTGGGGGAGTACATACAAACTCGCTATATGATCTTCTTGTAAGGTCTTTTGGACAAGCTGGTTGGTAGGATCCTTACCGATCAGAGCTAATAAATGAACTGTATCCCCAAGGATAGACAATGCCTTAGCGACGTTATATCCCACACCCGAAATAGTAGAATTAATTCCCCCGAAAGGATACCGTACAGGAAAATAATCCACAGGGAATTGATCGATTTGAAGAGTTGTCTCCAGGTTGATTAAACCAGAAACCAGGATTTTAGACATGTTGCATCCATCTTTTCGATACGATCATCGAATGATGACCTCAATTTCTTCCAAGGTTTGCTGCCCTCCTTGACCTTCTGCGGCATTGTGAAGCAAGCCCGCAATGGCTTGATCCTCTTTTCCTCCATCCATTAACACCAGCGCGGCCATACTCATAAGATGAGATATACAAGGTACCTGAGTTGCCTTCCTTTTCAGATGGATATGCAATTGGGCAGCAAAAATCAACGCTTCTTCAAACTGCCCGGTCAATTCCATCATTAATCAGTTTCCTATTGAAGCAGTGCTAATATTTTTTCTGGATCTATCGGCAGATCTCTCCCCTGCCAGAGATGAGATCGTCCAGGCAACTTGCGGGTATCCCAATAAATTTCAATCCCGTTGCCGTCAGGGTCTTGAAAATACATTCCCCAATTGATGAGATGATCTGTCAACGACACCCTGATCCCTGCTGCGGTCAGCTTTTGATACATTTTTGCAAATATATATTGATCGGGTACCTCAAAACTCACGCAGAACAAACCTGTAGCTTCAGGAGCGCTGCGTAGGGCTCCTGTGCCTACATTTTGGAGTGCAATCACATGATGGGAGTGATTATTGGATAAAAATGCATAGGTCTTCCCGGTTCGTTCAATCAACTCCATTCCCAAAAAGCGAACATAAAACGCGATGGCCTGGTCCAAATCCCTGACCTTTAGATGGACACCTCCAACCTGAAGAGGAAATTCTGCATGATCTGGAAGGCTCAAAATACCATTTGCATCTAAGCGTTTACTCAGCCATAACCTGGCTTTCTCCAGGCACCCTAAAGTAAGGATATGCTCCATATCAGAAATGATATGGTAATCTAATGCCACAGGCAGAGAAGAAAGGAAAACACTGGCAGCCCGGCCAAGCGAAATGGGATATATGGGGTCCTGCAATCCATGCATCAGTAAAAGTGGTTTCCCCTTTAATCGGTCCATAGAAGCCATCATGGAGCGAGTCTCCGGTAAGATTTGACCGGTGATCGCGACAACCCCCGAAAACATCTCTGGTTCTGTTAGCAATAAGCCCAGTGCAATAACCGCTCCCTGGCTGAACCCCAGGACATATACCTGCCCAGCATCAGCTTTGAAAGTTCGCAAGGCATCAGGGATAAAATTGATGATCTCTTTGCGGCTGAATTCAGCCTGGACACTATTGATGAAAGAAGTTCCCCCGATACGTTCCATGTTGAACCAGGCCGATTTTCCAGCGGGGTGAGAAAATGGTGGGTGTAGACTGATGATCAGAAACCGATCATCAAAGTTTTCGACCATATTCAAAAAATCGACCTCATTGGCCCCCAACCCATGCAGAAGCACCAGCATAGGCGGCTTTCGCATGTGCGTCTTTGGCTGCCGTACTTGGTAAGATATCGAAAGGCCAGGTTCATCTACCATGCACATAATTTACATCAACTTAATTGGAATTGCAACAGGTAAAATGTACCGAAACAGGTTCTTTCACGATTCTAGAAGCTTTTCCTCATAAATCCTTCGAATCGTTGCCTCAATTTCTGGCTCACGCACTTCCAAATCTTGAATGCGATACTTTTCGGTTAACCTGCCGATTAAAACCGAGGCGGTTAATGTGCCTCTATCAAATTCAAAAACCACCCTTTGACCATTTCGTTCCGTAACAAGTGCTCCCTCCACTTCGATTTCCAGGTAATTTTCCGCAAAATCGACCAATAACCGCCGTTTTCCCCCGAATCGTTTTCGGATCTCATCTAGTCCACCATCAAACAACAGTTTTCCATGGTCGATGATCAAGACTCGCTCGCATAATTTCTCCACATCAGACATATCATGGGTGGTCAAAATGACCGTGGTGCCCCTTTGGCGGTTAATATGCTGAATAAACTGCCGGATATTCTCCTTAGCAACAACATCCAAACCAATCGTCGGCTCGTCAAGAAATAACAAGTCCGGATCGTGCAATAGTGCTGCACACAAATCAGCCCGCATCCTCTGCCCCAAGGAAAGGGAGCGCACCGGAGTATCGAGAAATGGATCCAAATCCAATAGCTGTTTGAACTCGGAAAGATTATCCTGAAAACGATCTTTCGAGATGCGATACACAAATCTTAATAAATCCAAAGACTTAATCACGGGTAAATCCCACCAAAGCGTTGTACGCTGCCCAAATACAGCCCCAATGTGAGCGACATAGGTCTTTCTGTCTTTCCAGGGGATCGAACCATTGACGAGTAAATGACCTGCTGTTGGCACCAATAATCCTGCAAGCATTTTTATCGTGGTTGATTTCCCAGCCCCGTTGGGACCAAGGTAGCCGGTCAATTCCCCCTGCTGGATGCGAAAAGTAATGTCATCCACAGCCCTGACAGTTCGGTAATCATGAGAGAAGAGGTTCCGGAAAGCGCCCCAGAATCCACGATAATGTTTGGGTACACGAAAATGTTTCTGAAGATGTTCAACCAGGATGATTTCTTCCATGTTTCTGCCTCAGGTTCCCGTGCTCTGGTAATGCCGAAGACCGAAATTCCAAAATATAAAGGCAATCAGCAAAACCCCAAAACCAACCACTGGTGAAAGGAACGGTGCAAAGCCAGGCATTTGGAGTGGGTCAGGTTTATCTAAAATAAATAGAGCCGGATAATATAAGAGAAAAATAGCCGGGATAACAAAGGTGAAAAACCGGCGCAGCCAACCCTGGTAAATATTCATCGGATATGACATCATCTCCGAGCCACCGTAAGTAAAGATATTAACCACTTCAATGGAATCATAAGTCCAAAAAGTGATCGTGGCTCCAATCATAAACAATCCACCAAAAAAACAGACCAGGCTCAAGAAAATGACTGGCATAAACAATAGTTTTCCCAGCGTCCATTGGATTTCCGCCATACCAATTGCCACTGCCAGGATAAGCAGTCCTTGGATAATCCTCCCCAGGCGCCGTACGATAAATTCAGAACCAAAGATTTGCACGGTGATATCAACAGGTCGCAGCAGAAGCTGGTCCAAACGACCTAGCCGGACCTGTTTGCCAAAATTTTGAGGGTCAAAACCGCTGAATACCAAATCCATCACCCCAAAAGCAGCCTCGACCATCCCAAACAGAAAAGCGACTTCTCCCAGTGACCACCCAGAAATATTCCCAAAACGTTGAAACACAAATGCCAATGTGGCAAAAGTTAAAATCGTCGCCAGTGAAGTCCCCAAGACATCCAGGAAAAACGCCAGCCTGTATTGAAGCTGTGAACGGATCTGGACTCCGATCAGCCGCCAATAAAGTGTAAATGCCTGCAGCATCTCTCATCCACCTAAAATGACAAGCTTACGGATCCCAATTCGCAAGACAAATTCCCCAGCCAGGATCAGGCCTGCTAACCAGAAAATCTGCGCCAATAAAGCCTGAATGACCGCAGGTCCTTGGACGACCCCTAAATAGATTTCAACCACAGTGTTGATCATATACGGAAAGGGGGTAAAAGCACACAATTTGACGAACCAATCTGGGAAATATCGTAATGGCATCAAGAATCCTGACATAAACCAGGAAAGGGCAAATGCAAAGCGCACAAATCCTGCGGCATTCGGGACCCAAAAAGCCGCCAGGTTTACCAGGAAGCGCCATGAAAAACTGACCGCCCAGGCCAGGATTAGCGAAATCACAAATCCTGTCCATTGCCAAAAATTCTGAGGGGTTGATATCCCAAAGAACACCGCGTAAGCAATCATCATCGGCAGCCCCCGTAAGATGAGCTGCCCAAATGCCCGGCCGAAATCATGCGAAATCCAATATTGGTACAGGCTCATCGGTTTCAGTAAATCCGCAGAAATTGCTCCCGTGTAGACGTTATTCATTAACTCATACCAGCTAAACAAGCTCAAAATCCCGATCATTGCCTGTGAGAGACCGGTAAAGGTGATCGCCCCCTCGATAGGAATCCCTGCCACTTCGTGGCGCGCCCCGTATAAAGCTACTAATACAGCAATACGGATGAGCCCGAAAAAGAAATTCGTGACCAACCCAGCCAGGGCGGCAGTCCGATAAATAAGCTGCCGCTGAAAAGACCTCAAACTGAATTCATAGAAAAGGCGCATACATAGCTTGATCCGGAAAGCAAAGTTTATTCTCGACCAACTTGTTTGTCAAACGTAATTATATGGCAAACAAATCATATTGACCGCAGAAGGCGACGGGATTAAAATATTTCCAACCTTAATATAGGAGAGCATATGCCACTTTACGAATACCAATGTAAGGATTGTGGGTTTTTATTCGATGCCTTGCGCCCGATCAAAGACGCCGATAAACTCATTGCATGCAAACAGTGCGAAAGCGAGCATACAGAAAGACAAATTTCTGTCTTCTTTGCTCAAAGTGGAGGCCGGGTAGTTGCCGGTAATAATGGAGGCGGGTGTGCAGGCTGTTCGGGTGGTTCTTGCGCTTCATGTGGACATTAATATTAGTGTAAAACAAAAAAGGAGAAACGATGCAATACACTCAATTAGGACGCACTGGTCTAAAAGTAAGCCGTCTCTGCCTGGGAACAATGAACTTTGGGCCTTTAACGAATGAGCCAGACAGCTTCGCCATCATGGATAAAGCCTTAGAATTGGGCATTAATTTTTTTGACTCCGCCAATGTTTATGGTTGGAAACAGGGAGAGGGAATCACTGAAAATATTATCGGAAGGTGGTTTGCTCAGGGCGGAGGCCGGCGAGAAAAAACAGTCATAGCAACAAAAGTATACGGGAATATGGGCGATTGGCCGAATGAAAGCCGCTTGTCAGCTTACCACATCCGCCGGGCTTGTGAAGAGAGCCTGCGGCGGTTGAAAACCGATCATATCGACCTGTATCAGATGCACCATGTCGATCGATTTTCGCCTTGGGAAGAGATCTGGCAAGCCATGCAGCAGCTCGTTCAGGCTGGCAAAGTAATTTACGTAGGGAGCAGCAACTTTGCCGGTTGGCATATTGCCCTGGCCCAAGGCGAAGCAAAAGCCCGCCATTTCATGGGCTTGGTATCTGAACAGAGTCTTTATAACTTAAAATCACGCGAAATCGAACTGGAAGTGATCCCAGCGTGTCGACATTTTGGTCTGGGATTAATCCCTGGAGTCCCTTAGCAGGTGGTCTATTAGGTGGCGTTCTTCAAAAAATCGCTGAAGGTCGGCGTGCCAATGAAGATATGCAAAAAGAAATCGAGAAATACCGTCAACAGATCCAGGATTATGAAGCCCTGTGTTCTGAAATGGGAGAGAAGCCGGCTGATGTGGCCTTAGCCTGGCTGCTCCACAATCCAGTTGTCACCGCCCCGATCATTGGGCCGCGCACCTTGGAGCAGCTCAACGGTAGTTTGCGTGCTCTGGAGATCTCATTATCAGACGAGAGCCTCTCCAAGCTCAACCGCATATGGCCTGGACCTGGAGGAGAAGCTCCAGAAGCTTACGCCTGGTAAAAACACCAAAAAAGTGGGTGCATAAGCACCCACTTTTTTTTTATTTTTGAGAGAATTGATTTTCTCTTCCAAAATATCCAGTTGTTTTTTTATGTTCTCAATATCTTCTTGCGATGGGATACCAATCTCGCTCCAGATATTCTCACCAACTTGGATCAAGCTGACCAGGATAGATAATGGAAGAAATCCAGACTTTTTCTTCTCTTTCTCCATAATAATTTGCATTAAGGTGACATTGGTCAGGTCTTCCTCTGTGACATTGTCAATGATCTGCACGTCATTTCCCAGTCGGATTAACTCGGCTATTCCCTCCTGCGTTATATAGCGTTTAGCAGATGTATCATAAAGTTTTCGATTTTGATATCGTTTGATAATAATAGTCATTCTGCTAGAATTCTACCTTACCTTTTCTCGAAAGCAGATTACTGATTCGTTTTCCAAACCACAACGAAAGGCACCAACGCTAATAATCCGACCACAAGCGATAACACAAAACCAATCACACCTATAATCAGAAATGGAGGGAAAATAACCGCAGCAAGTGAGAACAATAAGCTGAACAGAAATATACACGCCGCTGCAGCCAGCAGCAGGAGGCTCGTTTTTCGAGCTCGCTGAATGGAAGCTCGTTTCACCCCCCACAGCTTTCCAGATTGACCGTTTATCAGCAAAGCCTGCGGTTTTCCTTCGTCGTCTTTATAGAAAGTGGAAAATACAGGAACCAACAGTAAAGTCCATTTTTGATCCGAAAATTCAGGTTCCCAACCAAAATTGCGCAGGGCATCTGCCTGGCAAGCCTGCTGGCACTCTTTTGTCGCCGAAGCCTGAAATCCCAAATGTGCATCTGACCAAGAATCGGTCGTGCTCCGGTTCGGTAAACAGGCGGACCATCCCTTTTCGGGAAGCACCATACGATCATAAGGTTTTGCTGAAGCCAGGTCAAACGGACCAACCTTTTGCATCAATACAGAATGTTCGTTTAAAGCGGGTGAAGTATGGTTCTGGTAAATCCGCTGCAGCTGACCAGCCCTTGCTTCCCACCGGATGCGTGTCTCCGTTACTTCCTGCGAGGACCACCCACCCCGGCTATCGTCAAAACGATCCTGGTGGCTGAGCACCTGGTAGTTAAATCCTGCCTCAGCCTTCCAGGTTGCCTTGACAGCGGTATCGACTAACCAGATCGGCAGATAGAGCAATGTTGATCTTCCAACTAAATTTTTTACACTCAAATCTGTGGGTGGGAACCAATTTCCCCCGGCAAATGTCTGGAAAATTGGTTGGATTTGTGCAGATTGCAAATTCAAAGGCAGGATTAATTCTGGTTCATAAAGAACAATTTGCTGGCCTGTTTCTTGCGACAAATCCACCAGGCTTGGATGATAACAATGCGGGCAAAAAGGTAGAGGTTGATCCCCTTGAGCAATAAACTGCCAATCGCAATGCTCACATACCGCCAGCTTCATAAGTCTTCCCCAAGCCGCTGGTAAAAGAGATTTTTCATCGTCTTTTGAGATATTTTCCAGTTCAGATTTCATATCTAAATTTCTTAAGCATCATCTAGCTGACTGGCTTTTACCAATAGGATGATCCCCACTACCAGGCCAATAAATAAGAGGATCAACCCAAATATTCCTATCGGAACACCAGCGCCTCCAAGTGGGAGTGTCAGCAGCCCAAGCAGTCCGAAAAGGATGCCCGGTGCTACCAATGCTGCCACCACCAACCAAATTTTTGTCCAATCTACTGGACGTTGCCCGGAGATTTTTCCGGTTTGACCGTTAATCAAAACTTGGAAAATTTTTGAATTAAAGGTATAGGATGTCAGGAAAAATGGTAGTAAGATTAGCCGCCAATTTTCGTCACTGAAATCCAAATCCATCCTGAAATTTCGAATCATCGCTGTGCTGGCCTGGCTTCGACACACCTGGCGGGTCTTTTCTCGCATATCTTGGCGAGCAATTTCCCAAGCAGACTCTAAGGTAACGTCATAAGTTTTGGCTTGCATGCCAGCTAAGAAGCTTGGATCGTAATTGACCAGCGCTGACAAATCTTGATTCTGAACCGCAGAAAGATGTTTTGCACTGACTCTCCCAGTTCCAGCGACAAGAAGATCGTCGATTTTTAGCCGAGCACTCCCCGATTCCCATCGCCAGTCAATCTTTGTGCGGGTTTTCCAGGTTTTTGAGCCGGGATCAAAATACTGCTCAGTTCTAGTGTGACCGACCTGTGCCTTCCATTCAGCAGTCGTTGTAGAGTCAAATGTCCAATAAGGAAGATATATTTGAACAAACTTATCAAAATTCACCAGGCTTTTCAAAGCCCCCGGTGTCATCCAGTGGCTGCCAAGCCATCCTTGAAATATTTTTTTACTTTCCTCTTCCCCTAAATGAAATGGGATCAACACCTTTGGGCGGAGGTTATCTGGACTACTTTGATTCTGAATTACCTTATTCGAGCCACAAAAAGGACAAGAGTAGGTTAGTTTTTCAACTGGGATCGATGTTGCTGCTCCACAATTTTGACAAGATAATTCAAACCGTTCGACCCCCCAGCCATGCGAAGCTTCATCCATCGTCTCAGTGGTAAATTCAAATTGTTGGGCGTTTCTCCCGGCAACCTCAGCATTGGGTTTCTCTTCATATCCACAATGCTCACACCGTAAACCTCCAGAGGATACGCTGTACGAAATTGTAGCGCCGCATTTTGGACACGCAAAATCAACGACCGCCTGACGCTGTTCTGCGGCGGTCGGGGCGGGCTTGTAAACCACAAATCCATCCAAACCTGATTCGGTTTTCACATAATTTGGAGGCGGAAAAGTCATCCTGTACTATCCTCCTCAACTTCTGGAACCTCTTGAAAGAACTTCCATATCAAAAGTATCATAAAGCTAGCTATAGTCAACCAAAGCAAGACAATGATTCCTAATAAGAATACGTGTCTTGATGAAACTGGTTGTGAAGGTGGTGGTGATACCGAGCCTTGTTCCGTGGTAATTAATTGAGAAGTAGGTGTAGCAGTTACCGCGCGTGTTGATGTGGAAGCGGGAAATAAAAATTCAAAAGTAGGTAATGGTTCCAGGGTGGGCGTTTCTGTAGGTATCGTAGAAATCGTCCCGGTGATCGTTGCAGAAGCCATCGGGGTTTGATTTACCGATAAAAAGACGGTTCCTGTTTGTGTTGGGGTCGGTGTAATGTAAGGCTGGGCTGTTAACCCCTTGGTTGGGGATGGTGTATTGGTCGGATTGGTAACCGGTAGACCAGGTGTAATGGTACCCGTCGGGGTCGGGGTAACAGCCCGGATCTGATATCCTACAGATATAGGGCCGAATAATTCCCTCCCTCCATCCAGGTCAAGGGCTTCTAATTTATAATAATAGACTGTGTTTGGATCTACCAGGTCATCTTGATAATTGTAATATACACCTTCGCCGTCTTCAGAATATGACAGCTGATAAGAATTACTGATTCTTGTATAATCCTGATCCTGCCTAAGGCTGCGCATAATATAAAAGCCGCTGGAGTTTAGTTCATATGAGGTTTCCCATTCGATGAGGATACCTTCTGACTGGGAAAAAGCCCGAAAATAATTTAGAACAACCTCTGCTCGAGCACTTGCGAGAGGCTGAATGATTATTACGGTTAATAATAACAAAGAAATGAATAACCGTCTGAGTAACAATGATATCTGTCTTTGAACCATAAAATTTCCGCTAACCAGTATTTTACCTGAGTTATATCAAAAAAGTAGTTCCCTCTTGCCATTCAAGCCTTCCGCCTCTATAATCGCAGGATGAGCTTATCATCCCAACTTTATCGTCTCCAGCAAATTGATACACTTAATGATCAAACCCTGGCCCGCCTTGATGAATTGGAAAAGCTTCTTAGCGACCGATCAACAGTCGAACAAGCAGAAGCATCCAGTCAAAAAGCAGAAGAAGCTTTACAAGAAGTGACAAAAAAACTTCACCAGGCAGAAAATAACGTTCGAGACCAGCGTTTCAAAATTGAGCAAGACGAATCCTCCCTCTATTCTGGAAAGATGCACAACCCAAAAGAATTACAAGATCTACAAAATGAAGTGGCCGGATTGAAACGTTTTCTGACTATTTTAGAAGACAGGCAGATTGAGATCATGATTGCTGCAGAGGAAGCAGAATCCGCAGCCAAAGAAGCGAAGTCTGTTGTTATACAAGCCCAAGGCCATTTGGTCGAACAAAATGCTCAGCTCAATGCTGAAAAGACCAAGCTGCTCAAAGAGAAAGAACGGCTCGAAGTCGAACGAGTTGTTGCAAGCAATGCCATCTCCCCTCAAGATCTTGATTTATACAACCAACTGAGAAAATCGAGGCGTGGAATTGCGGTCACAAGAGTAATAGAACGGACCTGCACCTCATGTGGATCTACATTGACCCCTGCTTTAGTCCAGGCTGCAAATTCGCCAGGGCAAATTGTTCGCTGCCCTTCCTGTAGTCGCATCCTTTATCCAGGTTAAGTCAGGTCACAACGAACGAATTCCTGGAGACTTACGATCATGGATTTCTTACGCAACTTACGTATTGAACGAACTTCTTTCTGGATTGGCTTTATTGCTGGAATGCTGTTCTTATGGCTGCTGAGCAGCTTGAGAAGGTTCGTTCCCTTTGCTATTAAGAGCGCTCAAAAAACAAATCCAAATTGCTCGTGAAAATGCCGCTGCTGGTGTCCTGGCTCGTGTACGACACGATGTGTATGTTTATGCACAGCATCAACATCTGGCTGCCGCTTTTTTCCCTCTTAATGATATTCTAATTCAGCCTCGAGTTTTGGCACCCCCAGCGCTTGCTAATATGGGTGAGACTGGGGAAATCGCCAAATCAGATATTATCAGCCTGACTCTTCCTTACATGCCAGATTGGCCTGAAATCAGCTCCCTGTATGGCGCCCCCACGTTGACACTCATCGAAGCGCTTCAGGAAGGTGCGAATTTGATACTGATGGGAAATCCTGGGGCAGGCAGAACGGTAGCTCTAGCACATCTGGCATCGCTGATTGCGAAACGAGACCCTTCTGCCGGCAAGTTGGTTGGATATGTTCCTTTATTTGTTCATACGCAATGGTTGCAGAGCAGGTTGTCTGTTTCCAAGCCCCCGACGATTACCGAGGTTCTCTCGGGAGCAGCCTCAAATTACACATCCGCAATCACCACAGCGCAATTACCTGGTATTCTCAGTAATGCCCTGGATAGCGGTCGAATTCTCTTATTAGTTGATGGATTTGACGAAGTTTCTCCTGAAATCCAAGAGAGTGTAAAAAACTTCCTTGAAACCCTTCTGCACACTTATCCTAAGAACCGACTGGTAGTCGCTGCTGGAATGAATTTTCTGGCTGGGCTTAATCATCTTGGCCTTTTCCCGGTTGCCATGGCTTCCTGGAATGAATATGACCGCCTCGATTTTCTCAAGCTCTGGCAGGAGCATTGGTTTCGATCTGTTTCACCCAGTGAGAATACTCAGCTTGAAACCATCGATCCGTTATTAATTACCAATTGGATATCCACGCGCGAATATACGCTTAGTCCTCTCGAATTTACATTGAAAGTTTGGGGAGCATATGCTGGAGATGCTCTTGGTCCCATTATCCCCAATTTATTGGAAGCCCATATCCGGCGGTTGGCAGCCAATGTTTCAAATGCCCAGGTCGTCTTGGAAAGATTGGCAGTTCAGATGGTCATCAACATGAATCTTTTCCCATCGACCAAGCAAGCCGAACACTGGATTTCGCACTTTGGAAAAACTCAACCTGAGCCTGAGATAGCCAGCGAAGGGGAGGAAGTTGCTAAATCGAAGAAAGCCACAGAAAAACCAGGCCCAATCTCTGAAGCGCTTTACAGCTTATCCTCAAGTGGATTATTCGTCTCCCACGGCGGATCCCTTTCTTTTTTCCATCCTGCATTTCTATATTATCTTGCCGGTCAAGGATTTGCGAATAGCAATTATCGTTCCGTGATGCTGGAACAACCTGACTGGAGTGTAAAGAATCAAGTTTGTGCGTTTTGGGGTTTTTATGATGATATTTCACCGCTGGTCGAGGCTGCGTTAACCAGCACGCAAGATCCGGTGTATAGCCAGACATTCAATATGGCTCGGTGGCTGCGGATTTCACCACAGACCTCTGTCTGGCGGAATAAGCTCATGCGCCAGTTAGTAGATATATTAAACCGAAAGTCATTTACCTCCGGCGTTGGAGGACGGGCAGCTTCAGCTTTAGCTCTTTCAGGAGACCCCACCTTGGCTGCTCTCTTCAGGCAAAACATTAAAGGTAATTTAGCGCATCTTCGCTATTTGGGTGCTTTGGGATGCGGTTTCATGCAAGACAGCAAATCAGTGAATGATCTCTCAAACCTGTTTGAAGATGAGGACACACGCATTGTAGGAGCCGCCTGCCTGGCTCTCGTCGCCATCGGATCTAAGCCAGCTCTTGATTCAGTAATGGCGCTGCTCCTCCAGGGTTCTGAAAACGCCAGGCTTCTGGCGGCCGAGGCTTTGGCAAATCATGTCACTGAAGGTCATCCAGCCCTTGAGGAAGCCGCAACCTTGCCAGATTTATTAGTAAGGCGAAGTGCTGTCTTTGGACTAGCAAGAACCAAGCAGCCATGGGCAGTTAGAATTCTCGAAAAAATGGAAATTGAAGATGGTCAATGGGTAGTGCGCACCGCTGCCAATCAGGTTATGGACGAGATCCGCCAGCCCGATCCTCGCATTCCCCACCCCTTACCCGCTCTGTCTGAAACACCTTGGTTGATTAATTTTGCCGGTAGGCTTGGCATGGGAGTTACTTCTGGCAAACAAGCCATGGATTTGGTGATCAAAGCCTTAGAAACAGGCGAACCACGCGAACGATTGAGTGCTCTGGAATTTTTACAGCAAAATGGAGGCGACGAATCGCTTCTTCAGCTCTACCAGACGTATTTTGGCAGCCAGGCGATGCTTCGCGAAGCTGCCTTCAATACGCTTTGGTTCTATCGGGCTGTTGGAATGATCCTTCCCCCTCCCGCTCAATACGGATTACAATAAGATTGATGATTTTATTAAATAGAAAGCATACCTGAGATCGAATTCTTAGGCATGCTTTCTATTTTAAATGCTCTAAAATTTTCTGGTGTAAAGATTCTACATCGATATCCAGGATAGAGATCAACTTATCATATCCTGATTCACCGGCAACAATTTCAATCTTTGAGGTTGGAATATTTAAAACATCCCCTAGAAATGAAATCAATGCTCGGTTGATTTCATGATCATTCCCCGATGCAGTCAGCCTGACCCGAACACTACCGTTATCTAGAATTTCATCGACCTGATTCGCGCTCGAGCGGGGTGTCACTCGAATCGCTAAGGCAGCGCCGCTTTTCCCATCATGAAAAGCATATTTTTTCGAAGGCATACTTGATCATCCAAAGTTAAGCTTAGAAACCTGTTCCTATTTTACCGCATTACGCTATTGATCTCAACACGGCTATCAAAATCCGACCTAAGATTTGGATGAGGATTAACAAAATGAAAGGACTGAAATCGACCATCCCGATCAGTGGAACAAGTTTTCGGATTGGCTTCAAAAAGGGATCAACAATCCGAGAAAATGTGACCCGGATCGGTTGATATGGCGCCATAAAATAGGCCAAAAAAACATAGATAATCACGATCAAAGAAAATACCCGAACAAGAAGATCAACTACCGAAACCAGGATACTCATGAAAAATCTACCTCGCCAACCTCGATTATTGTATATTTCTAGGACCTAGAATTTTTTGACCAATCCGAACCCAGGTTGCACCTTCTTGAACTGCTACTTCAAAATCTCCGCTCATCCCCATAGATAGTTCGGTCAAATCAAACTGGGGTACTCGCCCCCGAAGGAAATCTCGGAATAAGACCAAGCGACGGTAGAAAGGTCTGGCATCTTCTGGATCATCAAAAAATGGAGCCATACCCATCAATCCCTTAACCGTTAAATTAGGCAAAGCAGCCACTGGATAGATATCGTCTAAGATTTTATCCCAATTCTTCTCATCCCATATCGGCCAGCCAAATTTCGCCTCTTCACCGCCCAAATTTAGCTCCAATAGAACTGTCAGCCTTCGTTTTCGTTCCGCAGCCAGGCGGTCCAGACGTTCAGCTAATTTAAGGCTGTCCAATGAATGCAAGCAGTCAAAATATTCACAGATCAGTGCTGCTTTCCGGCTTTGTACGTGTCCAATCATATGCCATTGAACTTTATAATTCGGAGGCAGTGCCTTGATCTTTTGTACCGCCTCTTCAGCATAGTTTTCTCCCAAATATTCCGCACCAGCATCGACCACAGCTTGCACAACTTCGATCGGGTGGGTCTTGGTTACAACAACAAGCTTAATTTCCCCAGCATCCCTTCCAGCCTTTGTGGCTGCTTTGGCAATCTGGTCAAGTGTTTGTAAATAGTTTTCCTTAATCTTTACTTCCAGTGGTATCACCATGCTCATTCTTTCAAACCAATCACCACGCCAAACCGTCCCGTTTTACCCTTTTCACCTCGGTGCGAATACCAATCTAATGGATTGCAGGCTGTACATATCCCAGCCACCTCAACACATCGAATGCCAGCATTCTCCAAAACCAGGCGGTTAGCAGCCCATAGGTCAAATTTTACTGCGCCATCTTGAATAGGCAAGAGCTTGGATGCGTCGGAGCCAAATGCTTTTTGTACTTCCTGAATGACTTCAGAACCAACTTCATAATGATTCACACAGATTGAGGGTCCTATGACAGCCAAGATATCCTCCGGTCGGGAGCCGTAAACCGATTGCATGGCTTTTACGGCGACTTCCGCCACATTACGAACTGTTCCCTGCCAACCAGCATGCGCTAGCCCAATGACCCGATGGATTGGATCGTAATAAAAAATGGGTACACAGTCAGCAAAGCGCATCATAAGGGTGACCTCTGGATTATCGGTAATAATCACATCTGCTTTTTGGTGAGCAGCCGTGAGTGGACGGGGTCCTTCAGCGTTAACAGCTTCAATACCATGCACTTGCCACACATCAAACAACAACTCCACAGGACGCTTGATACAATCAAAAATCCTTTTTCGATTCTCTATCACGTGTGACTGATCATCACCCACCAGGCTGCCCAGGTTCAATTTCGCCCATGGAGATGGACTGACCCCTCCCCGCCGGGTAAATGCAGCCTGGAGAATTCCTTCATCATCCAGGGATTCAAAAGTGAAGTACCGCAATGAGTCTTTTTCTCGGAAAGGCATATGGAAATTAACCGCCCGCTTTCAAATTTCGCTCTTGTTGCTCATGTGCTCTACGCCGTTTTGTTTCCATGTACTCGCGTGTTTCGCGCATTGCCTGCTCAGCCATCGGATAACCAAACCAGGCAGTTGTGAATCCGAATAAGAAGCCCGTAATAGAACGGAATAAAGGAGTGCTCTCGCGATACGGCAACAGGCTAATCGGAGGTTGGCTAAGAAGCTGGCTAAAACCATCCAGGCCGATCGGTACCAACCCAATCGCAATCCATACATACCAGGGCAGCGCCTTTATTCGACGGCCAGTCGCAGCAAAAATCAGCCCGAATGTCAATATACCCAAATAAATTGCGACGTCTCGCTCGCATAACGCAACTTTAAAGCCGATCTCTGAATTCCCCAAATACTGCCGCGCACCCCAAAGGTCATCCTGCGCTAACCCAGTCGCTTGTTGAAAATCCTCCTTACCAACTCCAGGTGGTTCTGAGCGTGGATAAGTGGCTTGTTCGCCGAATAAAAAATAGGACCGAAATGCCAATTGGTGACACATCATTCCATAAGCACGGTAGATCAAACCAGCAGGAACCGTCCAGCCAATTTTCAACATGACCGGCGCCATAAAGGCAAAACCCAAATAGAAAGCGATGAAGAGATTAAAAAGCGCCAGATAGTGGCGTGAAAGCCAATAAGAAAAACGATCGCTCTTTGTCCAGCTCACTGGAATCTGGATTGCACCTGAAGCCACTTTCTGATCAATCGCAGCAATTTGATCTTCACGATACTGTGCTGCCTTCAAGGTAATTTCCAAATCGTTCCGATCAAACGGCGCTTTGAGCGTATAAGGTCCTGCAACGACCGTTGGGATTTCGAGACCGTATTTTTTGACTAATTTTGCATCCGTATCAATATCAATCTCCACCAATTCATGAGGAACGGTTTCTTGTATTAGCTGCAGGTCTGATCTTACCTGATCACACAAATGGCAATCTTTTCTGCTGTAGAGGGTTATTTGTATCATTCACCAACTCCAATTTTCTTGAGATTATCCTCGAGCACCTTTTTTGATAATATACCAACATATACTCCTCGAACAAACCCTTCCCGGTCAATAAAATAAGATGTAGGGAAACCTATCACCTGGTATAAGTCAGCAGTTTTCCCACCGGGGTCGAGCAGCACAGGAAAAGTTAATCCAAGTTTTTCCACATAAGGTTGGATTTCTCCAAGAGACTCATCATAATTAATGGCCAAAACCTCGAGATTTGGGTTATATCTCTCGTAATACTCTTGGAGCAATGGCATTTCAACCTGGCAAGGGCCACACCATGTCGCCCAAAAATTCACCAGCACAGGCCTCCCCTCCATGTCGGATAACTGGATTGTCTTGCCTGAGGCAGCCTCAAGGTCAAAATTAGCTGCAGGTGAACCAACTCCATTTTCAAAAACACCGAGAGATCGAGAGCCATACATGGACCCATTTTCATGTAAAAGTAGGTTAGAAAACAGCCCAAGCGCTCCTCCGATGATCAGACCGGCGCATAGGACCAACAAATTTTTGTCGATCTTACGTAACACAAATTTATATTCCAAAATCGAAAAAGAATCCAAATCGCGCAAGCTGCTCAAAAGTGCCAAAGAATAGCATCAAGCCCACAATGACCAGGATGAACCCCATGGCGATTTCGACATAGCGCATTGCTTTTCCATACCTTGCGGATCACAGTCGTGACCCAACCAATCGCTAAAGCTGCAATCAGAAATGGGATCGCCAATCCAGCGGAATATGCTGTCATCAAAACCACCCCTTGAAGTATCGAACCTCCTGTGAAGCTCAAGGTTAATATTAATCCCAAAGTAGGCCCCACACACGGTGACCAACCTGCTGAGAAAAATACACCCATCAAGAATGAGGAAAGATAACCAAATTTCGGATCGGGAGGTTCTTGACGGCGAGTATCATATTCCAAAAAAGGGATACGAAAAATCCCGATCATATGCAGACCAAAAATGACCACAACAATCCCGCCAATCTTTGCGAGATAACCGCGTAAATTATATAAAACCCCTCCAAGTGCCGAGGAGGCAACTCCTAACAAGATAAAAACGACACTAAATCCGAGTACAAAAGCAAGCCCATGGGTAAAGGTAATCCAACGATTAGTCTCCCCACTTCTTGCTAATCCCGCTGACCTGCCTCCCAAGTAACTGACGTAAGCTGGCACAAGCGAGAGCACACACGGTGAAAGAAAAGACGCTAATCCAGCCAGAAAAGCTAACCCTAAAGAAATGTTCGAGACATTCATTAATCTTCTACCACTTCCACCGGCGTGCTTACCTCACCTGTAATTGAAACATCCACCATACCTGTTTGATAAGAGACGATCGGTTGAGTCCATAAGAAAACCCATTTTGCATCTTCAGGAGTTAAATTAACACATCCATGTGATCTTGGCAC
Organism: uncultured Chloroflexia bacterium; assembly: GCA_963751425.1. GTDB lineage: Bacteria > Chloroflexota > Anaerolineae > Anaerolineales > UBA4823 > CAVVUF01. The sequence goes on from CAVVUF010000001.1 coordinate 775,275, forward strand.
ACCGTAATCATTATGCCAAAATGTCGAGTGAATTGCTACTCCCCCAGTCACAAAGATCGATGTCCAGGCAATCCCTGGCAAATCATAACCGGCTCCAGTCGTCCCGCCGCTCATCTGTAAGGTAATGAATTTCCTTGAAATGTGGTGTTTGCCCACCGGAGTAGACCATTTATCAACTGCATTGCCATACATGTCAAACTTTGCCCCTGTTGAAACCCGGCAGTAAAACACCTCAACATCTTTTTCAAAACAAGATAATGATTGCTGCACAACGTTGACGACAATCCTTTTTTCCTCAACCTCGGGAGAAATTGGCTGGATCTCTTCAGGCGTAATCGGTCTCATCGCTTCCGCCTTAACCCATAACATATCCACACCGCCATAATAATTCGGGTTCACCCGGTAATAAATTTGTCCGTCATCATCCGTTTTGATACGGTCTACCCAAAACACCTGCTGATAATATAATCGAACTGGGAGTCCTTCATCAATCTTAGCTTCAACCCATGAATTTGACGAGGGCTCATTCTCTAAAATAACATCCGCGTATGGAACAGTTGTTTCCATCCACAATCCCGGACCAATATCTGTTTGGGCTAATTCCTGCACTGGTTGGTTTGGTTTATTCCTAACCGGCTGAAGGTATGGAGAATAAATATAACCATTGGGAGTTTCCACCCACCTCTGGTTAATATAATAAGGTTTTGGCCCAACCACTTCTTTTAACCAGGGAACAACCGCATCTTCATACAATACACCCACCGAGTCACTGGATTCATCCGGCTGTTTTTTTATCTCAACTTTACCGACGCAAACTCGTCCAAGTCGATCATAATTTGGAAATTCAGCAAGCGGATATTTTGGAAGGAAAGGATACATAAATAATCCACTCACTCCATATCCTGTCAGCTTAAGAAAATTCCTTCTAGATAAAACTCGTTGCACCATCATACCTTTTCCCATAACTACCAATTTTCACAAGGCTTAAGCATACCCGTAAAAGAAACTCGGGTCAATAGGCGGCAAAGCGTTGCGGATTAAAGTTTGGTTAAAGAACATTCACCCACCTTTTCTTGACGGATGACCAAAACTCCCTTAAACTACCTTTACCATGCTCCAGATCAATAGAAAATCCTGGAATGTTTTCACCTTCATGATCCTGCTCACAGGTTTTGTGTGGATCAGTTATACCGCATCTCATTACGGCCGCGGCACGAATGGGAAAACGCCTGCTCCTCACCAGGGATTTTTAGCCCCCGACTTCACCGCCCAATCACTTAGCGGCGAGGAAGTTTCGCTCTCTTCTTTGAAAGGCAAGCCAGTTTTGGTGAACCTGTGGGCGAGCTGGTGCTTGCCCTGCCGAAAAGAAATGCCCGCATTGGAGCGGACCTACCAGGATTATCGGGGTGAAGGTTTCACAATCTTAGCCGTCAACGCCACCAGTCAAGATCAGATCGATAAAGTGAATGCCTTCGTCAAAGAATATCAGCTAAATTTCCCGATTCTTCTGGATAAAAACGGTGAAATCATAAAGGCCTACCAGCTTTCAGCATTCCCCACCTCATTTTTCATATCTGCAGATGGGGTCATCCAAGATGTTGTCATAGGCGGACCGATGTCTGAAGCGCTGCTGCGCTCTCGTGTTGAGCACCTCCTAGAGGTTTCTAAAGCGGAGGCTCCCTGAGCATGCTTCCAATATTACAGATCGGCCCACTAGCAATCCAAACTCCCGGTTTAATCCTGCTCCTTGGCTTATGGACGGGTTTATATTTTTCGGAAAAATTTGCAGTCAAGAAGGAAAAGGACCCTGGAGTCTTGTACCACCTGGTCTTCTGGGCGTTAATCTCAGCTTTGATCGGTGCCCGCCTGGGTTATATTTTCGAATACTCTCAGGCCTTTATCGCCAACCCATTAAGCATAATTTCAATTAATCCGACCTTATTCAACTGGTGGGCAGGGGCAGCCTGCGCCTTGATTTTTTCTCTATGGTATGGGCAGCGGCACAATTTAGATTTCTGGTTGACTCTAGACCTTCTAACACCTGCTTTCGCCACCCTTAGTTTATTTATCGGTATTGCCCATCTCGCCTCAGGGAGTGCTTTTGGCAGCGAGTCGAACCTGCCCTGGGCGATCGAGCTGTGGGGAAAACGCCGCCATCCGACCCAAATCTATGAAATCATCTCTTCTGTCGTTATTTTAGGCTTTATCTTTGGATTGATTAACTCAAAAAAGTCCCTCTCAAAAGGGGTTTTGTTCCTGATTTACTTTGTCTTAACCTCTGCGTCAAAGCTGGTCTTAGAAGCTTTTCGCGGAGATAGCCAGATGATTGGCGATTTTCGCCTCGTTCAATGGGCAGCCTGGCTGTCCCTGGCGGTTGGCCTCTGGTTTCTCGGAAAACAAATGATACCGAGTAGGATAAAGGGTTTCAAAAACGAAAATACTCAGGATCCATAATTAGAAGCGCATCGGCTCTGCCCCACGAGATATATTATCTAGAAATTCTTCTCTTGTTGCCAGGTTGTTCCGAAAAGCTCCCAGCATTGCTGACGTTGTCATTCGAGCATCTTGCTTCCGTACACCGCGCATCATCGTACAAAGATGGAGCCCTTCCACGACCACCGCTACACCCTTCGGGTGCAAAATCGCATTCAATAGATCCGCAATCTGCCGCGTCATGCGTTCTTGCACTTGTAAACGCCGGGCGAATAGATCGACGATCCTGGGAATCTTGGATAATCCCATCACCCTCCCGTTTGGAAGGTAAGCTACGTGCGCTCTTCCCATGAAAGGTAACATATGGTGTTCGCACAAGCTGTAAAATTCAATATCGCGAACGATAACCATTTCGTCGTAGGTAACCTCGAAAACAGCATCGTTGACCATCTGAATGGGATCTTCTCGATAGCCAGATAAAAGCTCTTGATACATACGCGATACCCGCTCGGGTGTATTTTTCAGCCCTTGCCTTTGCGGGTTTTCGCCAAAAGCGACTAACATTTCCTCGACTGCCTCTTGGATTTTCAAAATATCGAATTGTTCTGAAGGCATTCGTTTCGTAATTTCTAATATTTTTTCTGTGTCGTATTCCATATTCTCTTCTATTTAAACCGAGTGGCGAAGAAAATCCCTTCGCCACTCGGTAAAGTTATTCGTAATTTTATCCCACAATCGGCTCAATCAAACCATAGGTTCCATCACGCCGGTGATACAGAACATTGATTGCGTTGGTGTTTACGTTGTAGAAAATGAAGAAGTTTTCATGACCCAATAAACCCATCTGTTCTAAAGCTTCAGCCTCATCCATCGGGTTTAGTACAAATTGCTTCCGTCGTGCAATGATCGGCAAGACTTCTTCCTCGGCTTCTTCACTTACCGGTTCAGTGACTTCAGCTGCCGATTTCCCATCTCCTCGCCCTTTCTGGTGCTTTCCTTTGTACCGTTCCATTTGACGCTGCATTCGATCAAGCGCTGTATCCAAAGCAGCGAAAATATCACTGGAACGCTCTTCAGACCTTAAAATGAATCCTTTCCCTCGGATCGTGATTTGAGCAACCTGGCGATCTTCTGCACTCCGGGCCGATTTGACATAATTTAAATCCACCCGCGCCTCTTCAATTCCACTTAAAAATCGCTCTAATTTCGCAACTTTTTTTACAGCATAATCCCTGATGCGGTCAGTCACTTCCATATTCCGTGCATAGACTTGTACTTCGAATGCCATAGACAAACCTCCTGTGTTTAAAGATTACCTGCACTTGCTGTTGATGCGTAAGTTGATCTTGCCAGGGTCAAACCATATACCTGCCGTGCTCCTGCACGACACAAAGCTTTGGCACATTCCTCGATGGTGGATCCTGTCGTGGTGATATCATCCACCACTAAAACCGTTCTTCCTTTCACAGTTCTTTGTTCTGCCTGAAATACGTCCTTGACATTTAGTCGTCTCTCTTCTGCTGTTAGCCCAACTTGAGAACGAGTCTCACGTACTTTTCGCAGGGCTTGAGAGCGATAAGGTATGTTTAAACCTAAACCCACTGGTCGTGCCAGTAAAGAAACCTGATTATATCCACGCTTTTTCAATCGGGCAAGGCTTACGGGAACAGGAACCACGAGGTCAACAGGCCAGTTCAATTTCCCGAGGCAAGTCACCAAAGGACGAGATAAAATTTCTCCCATAGCGATATCGCGTTGGAACTTTAATCGCAGAATAGCTTGTCTTAAAGGTCCGGCATAGGCTGCCCAAGACCGAAGCGCAACATACGAGGGTGGTGTTGAAATACAGCCTTCACACATTTTTTCTACGCTTTGTTTCTCTCCGCAAATGGGGCATACCGGTGATGTGATTAACTGCACACTCTCTGCACAAAGATCACACCATCTCTTCCCTTCCTTCCCACACCCCCCACAGCGCGGCGGAAAAAGCCAATCGAATCCTGACCAAAAAGATTGATATGCCCGATAGACCAGTCGCCCTGGCTCGCTCATTTAGCTCCCTGTTGAATGGAAAATTCCTAGGAAGCACATCACATGGACTACCTTGAAATTACCCGCCTCCAGAGAAAACAGCTCCAGCACCCGATTTGATTAAGATCAAAATTGCTGGTGTCATCAATACAATACAAATGGATGGAAAGATAAATATTCCCATTGGCAAAAGCATTTTAATCGGGGCGGCGTGAGCTTTTTCTTCAGCAATTTGTCGTCTGCGGATGCGCATTTGATCTGCCTGGATGCGTAAAACTTGAGCCATGCTTACACCCAACTCTTCACTTTGAATTACAGCCGCGACAAAACTGGTCATCTCGTTGATGCCCAACCGGTCCGCCATATCTCGCATGGCTTCCTTTCTCATTTTTCCCAATTGAATCTCACGGATCACGCGGCCAAATGCCCTGGCAAGCTCATTATCCCATTTTTCATACACCTTAGCCATGGCTGCCTCAAAGCCCAAGCCCGCTTCCACGCAGATCGTCAGTAGATCCAAGGCATCTGGCATCGCCTTGCGAATCTCATCTTGTCGGCGGTCAATTTTTGCTTTCAACAGCAGATCAGGCAGATAAAACCCTAATATCGATGCCGGAATTGCGATGAGAAGCCCCCTGGTGGCAAAAATGCTGTTCGGAAGGAGTTTGCCCAAAGCAAGCACAACCAACCCCAGAGGAATACCCAAAAAACGAAATGCGAAGAATAATGTCGGATCGATCCGCCCCGGGTTTCCAGCCATATCGAGCTTCTTTGCAACATTTTGAATGGCATTCTGAGGGGTGATCCTTACAGCAAATTCTCCCAAACGGCGCGCCAATGGATATAATACGCGCTCCACGAAAGGCTGGGATAATTCGATCTCTTCTAATGAGGCAGTCTCCCCTCGCGAAACAAAATCCGCCAGGCGGTCTTGCAAAGGATCTTGATTTTGAGGGCTACGCATACCAATTATAATTAAGATGACCGCACCAATCGCTACCAATAAAATGATACCCCAAATAATGCCCATGGCTTTACCTCCTCAAGCTCCTTATACCTGAATATCCGCAATTTTCTTCATCATCATATAACCAATAAAGATCATCACTGCGCCAATGATCAAGGCTGGAATTCCAATAAATCGGACTGCTGGATCCCAGAAATTCGACATGTAAGGTCGATTCAAGAAATACAGACCAAACGCCAGAAATACGGGCATCGCTGCCAGGAATTTACCTGATGTCATGACCTGAGAAGTCAAAACGCGAATTTCCCCCTTAATCCTGACACGTTCTCGGATGGTGTGTGAAATTGTATCGAGGATTTCAGCCAGGTTGCCACCTACTTCGCGCTGCACATTCATTGCGGTGATTACCAAATCCAAGTCCATGCTGGGGATCCTCCGGTGGAGGTTATCCAAAGCTCTTTCCATTGGGATCCCTAACTGCATTTCTTGTACTACGCGCCTGAACTCATCACAAATCGGCGGAGGCAGTTCCTTACTCACTGCTTCCAAAGCCTGCATTGTGGAAAAACCAGCTCGTAATCCGTTCACCATCAGGTTGAGCATGTCTCCTAATTGCCCGTCAAAACGCTGCAGCCGTCGGTTTTTCAGCCTGCCAACATAAATTCTTGGAATAAAGAACCCAATAACAGCTCCAATTAGAGCTGAAAGCGGGGTCCTGCCCCCGTAAAACCAGGCTAGAAATCCTGCTCCAAAAGCTGCAATGATCATCACGGCGATATATTCGCCAACGCGCAATTTTAGATCAGCCCTGGCAATTTCCTTGGCCAGGCCTTGTCCCCAAGAAAAGCGGGAGGCTTGATTCGTCATCCATTCCGTCAAAGGAGATGGCCGAGGTCCCTGGGTTACCATTTCTTGACCATCTTGAGTAAAGCGGTCTACCCGGTTCTCAACGAATTTTTTCTCCTCACGCGTGGAGACAATCAAACCAATCACCAGAAGGAGTACTAACAGCCCCCCTCCGACGATCAGAACGAGTATCATGAGGTTCATTAAATTCTCTCCAGTGTCATGGTCTGGTCATTCACCTAATACCTGCGCCGTTCTCCGATACCAAAAATTGATGGTGGTAAATGAATTCCTGCTGCTTCAATCTTCTCCATAAATTTCGGACGTAGACCCGTAGGACGCAGCCTTCCCACGACTTTCCCATTTTCATAACCGGTCAGGTCGAAGACAAACACATCGGTCATGGTAATCACATCCCCTTCCATACCGGTAACTTCTGTGATGTTGACAATCTTACGAGTTCCATCTCGCATACGATCTTGATGTACCACAAGGTCAATTGCTGAAGAAATTTGTTCGCGAATGGCTTTGATAGGCAGCTCCATCCCAGCCATCATCACCATCGTTTCCAAACGAGAGAGCGTATCGCGGGGCCCATTGGAGTGTGCTGTCGTCATCGAGCCATCGTGACCGGTATTCATCGCCTGGAGCATATCCAATGCGGCTTCGTCACGAATTTCACCTACGATGATCCGGTCAGGACGCATACGCAAGCAGTTAATCACCAATTGCCGGATCGTGACCTCACCCCGGCCTTCAATATTGGGAGGGCGTGATTCCAGGGTAACCACATGCTCCTGCCGTAATTGGAGTTCTGCCGCGTTTTCCACCGTGATAATACGCTCATCACCAGGAATGAACTGCGACAGAATATTTAACAGGGTGGTCTTCCCAGAGCCAGTACCGCCCGAAATCACAATATTGAGCCTGGCTTCTACACACGCTTTTAGGAATTGTAAAGCTTCTTGGGTGACCGTTCCAAATGAAATGAGTTGTTCAATGGTAATTGGGATCTTGGCAAACTTTCGGATGGTCAACACAGGGCCTACCAGGGAAATTGGCGGGATGACAGCATTGACGCGTGAACCATCTGCCAGGCGGGCATCAACATATGGGCTTAACTCATCGATGCGTCTGCCTAAAGGAGCGACAATCCGGTCAATAATCCGCATAACATGTTCATCACTCTCAAAGGAAATATTGACACGATGGATCTTACCACTTCGCTCTATATACACGTTCTTAGCGCCGTTAACCATCACCTCGGTGATCGTCTCATCTTCTAGTAAAGGTTGTAATGGGCCTAAACCAAGGATTTCGGCAGTAATCTGCTCAAATAACCGGTGCTTCTCACCTCGAGAGATAATAATATTTTCTTCCACCAATACCTGTTCAAACAATTCAAGGATGGTATTACGCACCTCATTGGTCTTGGTGATATCTGTGGTCGGGTCCATCTCAGAAATCAAGCGATTTTGAACGCGTGATTTCAGGTCAGCAAGCGGATTTACTTTCGTGGTCCCTGGTACCGGGACGCGCCTTGTCTGAAGTTCTGAAAGACGAGATTTCGCTTCCCCTTCCGCAGGAGAACCCTGTGGAGACGAACTATCCGGCGAGGTTTGACCGCCGCCTTGTTCAATTCGCTTAAGTAAAGACATCGCTTACCTCCTTTGAAAACAATAAACGCTTAACGTCTACTTTTTCCCTTTGAAGCAAGAATGGGGTCTTCTTCTGCTGCTGCGAGCTCTGCCAATCTTTTCCGAACGGCTTCAGCCAAGGTCAAAACAGAACGGCATACCGGACGAGATTTATCACCTAGCATGAATGGAACACCTTTGAGTAGTGAAGGCACCACCGTACGCTCATCTAATGGAATGGCTTCGACAAGCTCCTGCTTCATACTTTCAGCGATCTTGAGGGGATCGATCGCAATTCGTTTATCAACCCGGTTCATGACGAAAAGAATTCTCTTCCGACTAATACCTAACGCATCGACCACCTCTAAAAACAGGTGAGCATTCTTGATGGCAGGGATATCTTGAGTAGCCACGAGAACGATGATTTCACTATGATCAATCACGGTCAGCGTCACATCAGTCAGCGAAGAAGGCGTATCCACAACCACGTATGAATATTGACCGGATAAAAAATCCAACACCTTTCCAAATTGACTGCCGTTAATGTTATCTGCATATTCTGGACGCGTTGGTGCTGCCAGGACTTTTAATCCAGAAGCCTTATGCTCCATTAAAACGCTCTCAACGATTTCCAGATCAAGATCATCTACTCGCGAGGCAAGGTCTGCTATGCTAAATTTACCTTTTTCATTGATGGATATCGCCACATCGCCAAATTGAAGGTTGCCATCCACGAGAACAACCGGAGTATCCTCATTATGCAAAGCAAGCGCCAGGTTTGTGGATAGGATTGTGCAGCCCGTACCACCTTTTGGGCTGTAGACTGTAATAATATTGCCTTTTTTCTCCCGGCTAGCCGTTGCAGTCGGAGGTGGAACGACAATATCTTGTGCCATTTTGCCGGCACGGCGTACCGCTGAGATCAGCTCATCTGCAGTGGGGGGTTTTGTAAGAAAATCACACGCCCCTTTCTGCATTGCTCGCCGCATATAATTCGGATCACTCTGCACGGAAAGGATAACAATCTGGGCGCCTGGTAGAATCGGCTTAATCTTCTCAGTCGCCTCGATACCATCCATATCGGGCATGTTGATATCCATCAAGATGACATGCGGTTTTATTTCCTTAACCAGGTCAATCGCTTCGCGACCTGTTCTTGCTACACCAACGACATCGATATCCGGCTCAAAAGTAAGCAGCTTTCGAACGTTTTCCCGCGTTTCGGCAATATCATCGACAATGATCACCCGAATTTTATCGGAAGACGCCATTTTTCTACCTCAATTCCTTTAAGGTTAACTTACTCAAGGTACGGGTGTAGGTTCAGCGTCATTCGGTAAAACTGGTTGCATAAGAATATCCACGCGAGGTTGAGTTCCGTAAGGTTCTTTGACTGGAATCGTAATGTTATATCCGCTCAGCAGATAATCGAGTGTCACAGCCTCTGAAATACCCGGGTCTTCATCGTAAGGATTACGCAGTGCCAGGTTTAACATTGCTCCGCTGTAGATCAAATAGTTCAGGGTAACTGCATCCTGCGGGCTGACAATTAAGGTAATGAGGTCTGGCAGCTTGGGCGGTGTTGGAGTACCAGTAGGTTCAGCATTTGGCTGCCCTTGCTCGGGCACAGTCCCCTCAGGAGCTGCCGAGGTAGGCTGAGCTCCTGGCACAGGGGTTGCCGCAGCGGTCGGTATAGCGGTTGGCTCCATATCGGGTCTTGGAAAATCTCCGACCCCTAAAACCCTGACGTTTCGAATAATCGTCTGGCTAACCATGCGAGGCCGTTGAGCTTCTGAAGGAACCACATAAACATTCTGCTCTAATAAAGCATCCAGCTCAGACCGGCCAATTGCAGAGGCATCTCCACCACCAGCGATTTGTAAGGTAAGTGTAGTTGGGCTATTACCTGCCTCTCCTTGGGGCCCTGGAGCGATCACAAGAGCAAACTCGTTTGGCGTTAAGCTCTGATACGATGGATCGAGATCAACCATTAAAATCGTGGCAATGACATTTACATGATCGCCTCGTCTCGGAGCATAAGAAACACTTGACAGCCTGTTGATGGGGATCGAAACGGCCACCCACCCTGCTGGGATGACTTCCGCCGCGTCAGAATGAGCTGTGCTAAATTCTGCCACCGGATCGGCAATCATGCCATTCTGGATAATGGTCCCTTGCGGAAGAGCAAGCAGTGATTTCTTCCCCAAAACCTCTTGGGGATCAGTATACATGCTCGGCAAAACCAATTCCCTGGGATATGGGGCCATTAACAGCATCCCTTCCACAATTTTTTCCCTCTCAGGAATATTCTGCTTTGCAATCACAACATCCACCATGTCAACGGTGGGGGTGACAATGGGTGTAGAAATTTCTGTGGTTCTGGGCTCGGACTGGGGCAGGAATTTTAACATAACCACCACAATCGCTAGACCTACCAGAACAACCAAGAGTAATACAAGAATCATTCGACTGCGACGCATTTCGCCCTCCAGCTATCTTGGATTTTTTTACTAACTTTTATCATACGCTTTTTATCTGAAAAGTCAAGTTTATTAAAGTTTTTAATAATCCAGCTTATAGTCTACCTGAATATTTGGTTCTGCGCCACCCCTTTCACAAAAAAATCATTTTAAGTTGCATTTTTGTAAGTTCATAAGTTCATATCTCTTTGTTGCAAGACCTATGCCTAAATAGCCGGTATGCCACCACGATCGCCCTGTGGGAGCCAGCCATCATTTTTGGACCGCACACACCTACAGTTAATTAACAAGAAAGCCCTGTCTCACGACAGGGCTTCTGTAAGATGACTTCGATTGGGGCTATTAGCCTCCAGTGCCGAGACCAGAAATAATGCGGCTGAAAACGTTGGAGATTTGGCTGCCTACCAGAGCAAGAACGATAATCAGAACGACTGCTACCAAAACAATGATCAACGCATACTCAACCATACCCTGGCCTTTTTCTTTACGTGAGAACAACATCGCTGTATTCCTCCTTTCCTCTAAGATTGCTAAGGTTCATTTCTTAGCTTCGATATCATTATACTATCATATTTTTTAAAATGCAACTTACAAATTAGATAGGGGTGGGTATTTTTTTACAGCGCACTGATCACTTTGGCTGGCATTGTAAACGTGACCCGCGTCCCCTGCCCAGGTACACTATCGATATCCATCTCTCCGCCGATCATATCCACCCGGTCCCGAATGACTTTCAATCCCATCCCTGATGTTTCACTTAGTGACTCTAAATTAAATCCTTTTCCGTTATCATCCACAGTAACCTTTAACTCGCCACCGGCCGCATCTAGCTGGATCTTCACCTGAGAGGCCTGGCTGTGACGTATGGCATTTCCCAAGAGTTCTTGGATGGCTCGGAAAATCATCACTTCAAGGTACGGTTCCAGCCGTGCCTCCATACCCGATGTCGTCATCCGAAAATCAATATTAGACTGAGTCTTGAGCGCTTCAATATATCGGTTGAGTGTGGGAGCTAGACCCAGGTCATCCAACATCATTGGGCGCAGCTCGAAAATGAAATCACGCACTTTCTGAAACGTTGATGATGCCGCAGTCTTTAAAGTTACCAAGCTCTTCCTTTGCCTTCGCTTGATCAATATCAAATAATCGAGCTGCAATTTCCGTCTGGAGGATGAAATTAGAGAGGGCTTGCGCTGGCCCATCATGCATTTGCCGAGAAAGGCGTTGCCGTTCTGCTTCTTGGGCGCGAATGATCATCTCAACGGTATCTGCAGCCCCAGAACCACCCTTTCCCAGCGTGCCTATTCCGCCCTGCAGAGCTTTGATCACCCGCTCCAAAGTCGTCCGATACCTTTCTAAATGCGCCCGATCACTTTGTAATTTGTCCAGTTGGCCGCGCATGACAAAAATCCGCTGCTGTGAATTGAATGCCGCGTCATATGCAGCCTTTATGTCTCCCTTCGCCACATTTTCAAATTGGGTCTGCATATGCTGCAGCTGAGCATTGACCGCTGCATTTCTTTGAGCCAACTTGGTTACCTCTAATTGGCTTTGATCCAACATGAGACTGATCTCTTTGATCTCACGGGCTAGAATTTCCATTTCACTCTGGCAGTTTTCTAATAACGCCTCCAGAGGACCTTTTTCCTTCCCGTCAGCGGTTTTTTTCGTAAGCACCATTTTATTTCTCCTGATTTCGTATTTCTGTTTGGTCCAGGCGTACCCAACCATGGCGCAGGGCAAAGATTGCCGCCTGGGTCCGATCCTCAACGCTCAATTTTCTTAATATTGATGTCACATGGTTTTTCACAGTCTGGTGGCTGATCCCCATCAACCCTGCAATCTCTTTATTGCTCATTCCCTTCGTAACGTAAGAAAGCACCTCCATCTCACGCTCTGATAAGGGATCATATGGATCACCCGGATTCACATACATACCCATCGCCCCCTCAACATGCTTCATTAACCACCTGCGCATTTCCCCCGGGCTCAGGATCTGATCGCCTACAACATATTTCCCTTGTTGAACGAGCTGGACACATTCTATCAGTTTTTCCGGTTGTATATCTTTCGAACAGTAAGCATATGCTCCAGCTCTCATCGCATGAATGACTTGCTCTGGATCATCATAAGCAGTTAAAAGAATAATCCGTGTGGGAATTTTTTCTTCTACCACTTGCCGCGTGACTTGGTGACCATTGAGACCCGGCAAATTTACGTCAACAATCGCCACGTCGGGTTTCTTTTCACGGATTAACTCCAAGGCTGTAGTCCCGTCCGGAGCCTGTGCAATCACTACAAATCCGGGGACAAGTTTTAATAAATCCTCCACACCTTGTCGAAAGAGCGGGTGATCATCCACAACAATAATCGTGATTGGTTTCATCGCTATTTTTCCTCATCGAATGTCACTCGATGAATAACCATTTGTTAAGAGTATAGCATAGGCGAACGGCATAAGCAAATCTTCCATATTAATATTTATCTCAAGTTTACATAATCGAAAGGTTTTTCACACCAATAAAAGTACCCTAGTAAAATAAATTCATTCTGTAAGCAGATCAGTTTAGGAAAAATGATGTGGTCAGAAAATCGATGGGGTATCGTATTTTTAATCTGGGGGGTACTGCTTGCCAGTTTGCTGCTTTTATGGCGGTTGAATGGAGTCCTTTCTCACCCCAAATATATCCCCATCGATGATTATGTGCGCTATTGGGCTGCAGGAAAATTGTTTTTAATTCGTGACAATCCATACTCTGCCCCTCAAACCCAAATCTTGCAAAATCAGGTTGCCGGCACATCGGATCAGTCAAAAATTAGCAACATCAGTTACATATCCCCCTGGTCAATGATCATCTTGGCCCCTTTTGCAGTCCTCGATTACCCATTTAGCCGCCTGGCATGGCTTCTTTTCTCCATTATTCTCATGATTATATCTGCAGAGCTGCTCTGGAAAACGTACGATGGCCCTCCTCAAAAAAAATGGCTGAGCTGGGTGATCGTTTTTACGTTCAGCCCCACCATTTCAGTTCTTGAAAAAGGTCAAACCGGCTGCCTGGTGCTACTAGGTTTAGCTGGATTCCTCTACTTTGAAAAACTTCGCAAGTATTTCTTGGCTGGCGCATTTGCTGCTCTGATCACCATTAAGCCTCAATTAGTATATCTTTTCTGGCCTGCACTCTTGCTTTGGTCGTTCAATCGGAAAAATTGGACTGTTCTCCTGAGCTGCGGATTTACTCTGTTGGCCGTTTCAGTACTTACCGTGATCATTAACCCGGAAATTTTCCAGCATTACCTCAACAATGTGAGGTTTCATTCACCAATGATGTGGGCTACGCCGACAATCGGTGGATACTTAAGGTACTATTTCTTTGGAGTGGAACAGTTCTGGCCCCAATACGTCGGTCCGGTGCTCGGGTTAATATTTTTCATTTTTTATTGGATGAAAGAAAAACGCTCCTGGTCATGGCGCCAAAATACCCCCGCCTTGGTCTTCGCTTCAGTGATCACCTCTCTTTATGGCTGGACCTATGATCAAGTCATCCTCCTGGTAGCTGTCATCAAAGCCTGGATTCAACTCTTATCGAGGGGAAAATCAGCCTGGCCTTTCATCGCTATCTTCTTTATTATTCAGTTCATGAACCTAATTCTCCATCGCTACCTGGATGATTTTTGGTTTATCTGGTTTGCCCCAGTCATGCTTTTGTGGTATTGGGCAGTCGAAAAAACGATCCGGCACAATGCAGAAAATAGTTAAGGCTTATCTGATGTGCAGATCATTGGGTCATCAAGCCTAATCAAAATTTTGTTCACGACTTGTTTCTTTGTAAAAAGATATATCTGAGAAATCATGCGATGAAAGCCACTCCCATACAAAAAAAACTAGTTTTATGGGGTCTGCTCTTTCTCGCCATTATCGCCTTCAGCCGACTGAAGCTCTCCGTCCCCTTATATGATTACGTGAATTACTGGTCAGCTGGCAGGTTAAATGCGCAAGGTGACAATCCTTATAATCTGGAACAGCTCCTCACCCTTCAACACCAGGGCGGTTGGACAGAGCCTTGGGCCATTCCAACCTGGTATCCACCTTGGGCTCTGCCAGTCCTGATGTTGTTCAGCCAATTTGAATATTCAACCAGCCGCCTCTTATGGTTTCTGGTCAGTGTCTGCATCCTGGTATTTGCTATAATACAAAGCTGGAAAATGTATGCAGGACCTCCCAAAAAGGTTTGGGTAGGCCTGCTCATCGGTACTCTTTTTACACCTACTTTAATATCCCTGATGCTCGGTCAGGCATCGCCGTGGATTTTGTTAGGCTTGATGTGTTTTCTCATCTATGTTAAGCAACCCCGCACATACTGGTTAGCCGGAATTTTTGCCGGCCTTACCAGCATAAAACCCCAACTGCTGATCCTTTTTTGGATCACTTTAATTCTGTGGAGCTTCCATCAAAAAAAATGGCAGGTCTTGGCTGGCAGCGCAGTTACGATCATTGCAGGCTTTGTAATTTCGATTGGTTACAACCATAACGTGCTCATTGAGTACATCCAATCGCTGCAGAGCTCGCCGCCCTTTTATTTGGCTACACCAACCCTCGGTTATTACCTGAGAATTATTTTCGGTTTGGATAAATCCTGGCTTCAATTCGTCCCCACTCTCCTTGGTGTGCTCTGGCTTCTGTTCTACTGGCATTTGAAAAGCTCCAACTGGGATTGGCTGCAGGAGATCCCTATCCTTTTATTTGCCTCATTGATCACAGCTCCTTTCACCTGGAACCACGACATGATGGTCCTCACGCCCGCCTTGATGCAGGCAACCATCCTGCTTCTTGTGTCTCAGAACCGCCTGGTAAAATTTTCCATCCTGGTTGTTTTCATACTCGCCAACCTCGCCAATTTAATCTTGCACAAGCTGCTCGATAAATCCTGGGCGGTCTGGATGGCTCCCTTGCTATTAATATGTTTCCTCATTGCTCGAAACCAAAAACCGGTTTCAAAAAACTTGAGCCAGGAGCTGTCTTGACGGAAAAACGTGATCTTTCTCTTGATTTATTGAAAGGGTTTGCCTGCATTTTGATGGTGTTTTCCCATGCCGCCATTAATACAATAAACCCCATCCTATTAGGGTTGGGTTTTTTCGGCTCCTTTGCAGCAATCTTATTCTTTTCCGTTACCGGTATCACCGCCTGGATGCAAGCCGACCATCGCACCCCAAAAGAGATCCTGCCTCCTTATGGGTTCTTATTCTTAGCTGGTTTCAGCTTGAATGGCATAATCCAAATCGACTTCTATAAAGAATTTGAAGTACAAATGCTGCAAATCATCGCAGTGGGAGCTTCACTGGTATTCTTAGTCGAATATTTCCTCCATCCCCGCCCATTTTATTTTTTTATAACTGGGGTTCTGCTCTTTTTCATTAAACTATGTGGCGATCTGCTAGCAAACCAAGCTTATTTCTCTCAAATTTTCAACCTATCCCGGCTGCAAGGATGGTTATTTCCCCCAGGCACTTTTACCATTATCCCCTGGCTGTTTGTATTCTTCTTGGGGGTATATGCTTACCAGGTTTCCGCCAGAACCAATCTTTATCTATCATTTTTACCCATCGTCATCTCACTGGGTTTACTCGTTTACTCTCAAAACCCAGCCCAAATCGACCTGGTAAATAAATGGGACATGTCACTGGGTTATTTTCTCTTTTCATGCTTTTGCCTATTCTTCAGTTTTGCTTTGGTTAAAATGCTTCCTATTAAAAACAGAAAAATTGCCTCTCGATTTTTGCTGTTTTTAGGAAAAAATTCACTACTCTTCCTCTACATCCATATCTTTGTAATCAACGTGCTTTACAGGCTGGGTATGGCAGAGTTAGTATGGCTCTATTGGCCTTTGGTATTAACAATATCGTGCCTGCTGATCCATCTCATTTTGATCATTTACCCAAAAACCAATGTGGCCCAACTGTTTCACTCCCAGGTATCCTGGGTGATCTTGACAACTTGTGTTATGCTCACTCCAATTGTATTCAGAGTTCCAACAATAATTTTCCTGCTCGAGATTTTCTGGGGAGTTTTACTATCGGTGAACTATCCATTATTAAAAAACATCTATCGTATTAAACATCCGGTCCCAACAGACCCCGAAAGAATTACTGTCGTCTAAGGCAGCAGCAGTCTAGATAAGATCCCTATGCAAAATAAATTTACCCAAAAATTAAGCTTTATTCAAACCGATCAGCTCTGGCCATTAATCGTTTTGGCTGGATTCTTGTTCTTTGTTTCACTCGTCCCCCTACCCCCCAACGACTATTGGTGGCATTTAAAAATTGGGGAGATTATCTACAACGGGAAGTCGATTCCATCCACCAACATGTTTGCATGGACATTAAAAGCGGATGCTCCATTTACGTATGGCGCCTGGTTCGGAGAGCTCCTGATCTATTTATTCTATAAGATTGGAGGGCTGGAGCTGGTAACTTTTATGCGCACTTTACTGGCCGGGATCACCTTCTGGTTAGTTGCTTATGAGTCTTGGCGGAAGAGCGGCTCCTGGCGATTATCTGCCCTGGCTGTGGCGCTGGCCTGCGGCATGACCATTAACAACCTCCCCACCCGGCCCCAGATTTGGTCCTGGGTGCCGTTCATGATCTACCTGATCATTTTGAGCAAATTTGTTGATCGACAAATTAATCCCAGGTGGCTTCTGGTTCTCCCTGGCTTGATGATCTTTTGGGTGAATGCCCACGGTGCATTTATCCTTGGCGGTGTGATGATCGGCATCTTTTTCATAGGTGAGGTTCTACGCAGGCTCATTACCCCAAAGGATTCATTAACCTGGAGAGAAATTGCTTACTTGGGAGGCAGTGGTGTTTTGACAGGCCTGGCAATGTTTGTCAACCCGCTTCATGTTGGAATTATTGGATATGTGATCAATTTGATGACGGATCAACCCAGCCAAAAATTGATCGTCGAATGGCAGTCGCCTTCTCCTGCCGGGATTGCAAACACGATCTTTTACCTGAGCATCCTGATCTTGATCGTTGCTCTGATTTTTACAAA
Organism: uncultured Chloroflexia bacterium; assembly: GCA_963751425.1. Lineage (GTDB taxonomy): Bacteria > Chloroflexota > Anaerolineae > Anaerolineales > UBA4823 > CAVVUF01. The sequence continues at coordinate 792,723 of CAVVUF010000001.1, forward strand.
AAACCGCTTGACAATCACAGAATCGCTATTGGTCGTGGGTTTTCTCTGGTTGGCCTGGAGTGGACAGCGCTATGTGGTTTGGTACGGGTTAGTGTGCACCCCCATCATTACAAAAGCAATTCGGGGGCTGCCCATTTCCATGCCCCAGCTCGTTCCCCAGAAGAACTTTCTTAATTTAATCATCGCCATCATGCTTTTTCTACCTGTTCTTTTCGTCCAACCCTGGTTTGTCGAACGATTTCCCCTCCCTGAACGTTATTGGAAGTTGGTCCTTCGTCATTCTTCGATTGGCCCTTTGGTAGGAGTAGAGACACCGGTTGAGGCAGTTGAATATTTACGTAAAAACCCCGGTGGCAAACTATTCAATGAGATGGGTTATGGTAGTTATTTGATTTGGGCTTTACCTGGGCAAGAGGTTTTCATTGATCCACGCGTTGAGCTTTATCCTTTCGAACAATGGCAAGATTATGTCCACATTACGAACGGCACGCGCTACAATGAGCTTTTGGAAAAATATGGTGCCGACCGGCTGCTGATCGATACTGAATTACAGCCCGAATTAGCACAGGTCTTAGAAAAAGATCCCAATTGGATAAATGAATTTAAATACCGGCGCACCCAATTATGGAGAAAACTGAAACCTTGACCTTAGCATGAAAAATGATGCTCCCCCTATAGCTTTTTTCAACTCCCGCCGCTTACGTGATTATCCACGCCTAATGCTGGGGACGATGGTTTTAATTCTCAGCCTCAATATTTTGTTGAGGCAAGGTTGGATGGGCGCTGTGAGGCAAATCATCGGGGGTGATTTCATTATGCTGTATAGCGCTGGGAAGCTGTTTCAGCAAGATATTAATTCACTTTATAATTTTCAATTACAAGGTAATATCCAACGCCAGCTCCTTGCGCCAACTCCCTTTGAAGGCATTATGCCATTCAATTATCCTCCTTATGTTGCCCAAGCTGTCAGTATTCTCGCGAAGCTTCCCTTGGCACCAGCATTTATGTTCTGGAGCATCTTAACCATAGTGTGTGTAATTCTGGCAGTCTATTGGATCAGTAAATACCTGATTCCAGCCTGGTTGCAAAATCGCGGATTAACCTTCGTTCAACTCTTAGTAATTAGCTTCTCGTTCTTTGCCTTCATCGAAGGATTTCAGGTTGGGCAAAATCATGCACTGACTTTACTGTTACTCACCGGGATGATCGTTTGTACTGTGAAAGAAAGATGGTTCCTGGCCGGCTTAATTGCAGGGCTTACGATTTATAAACCTCAGTTTGCACTTGGATTTTTGATCATTTGGATTGTATGGGGTAAATATAAAGCTTTGGCTGGGTATATCATCACCAGTGTTGTCTGGATAGGCTGGTTTATCTTAAATTATGGTTTAACCCTTATACAGACCTATTTTTCGATCCTGCCGCTTCTATTGAAAATGCCCTATCTGGAAGGTTTTGGAGGTTACCTGGAGGTCACGCCTTATGGTCTCCTGATCTCATTGTTTCCGTCTGACGCCTGGTCTGGAATCTTTATCGTTACACAAACACTAACAATCCTTTTCAGTATTGGACTGGCATGGATTGCGTTCAAGTTTCGCAAAGGATCATGGAAACAGAAGCAAGCGGTAATCATTCTGGCAATTTTATATCCTCTATTAACCGCACCACATACATTATTGCATGATCTCATTATTCTCATTCCAGCCATGGTCTTATGGGCAGATCAGGCTCCATCTCCTTGGTTGTTATATGCTTGCATTGCTATATATCTGGGAGCATTTATCCTCCCTCTTATATCTCATGCCACCGGGATTGCATTTTTAGCATTGATCCCTCTTGCGTTACTGTTCGCGCAGATTCGTCAAATTATTTTTAAACAGGAAATATCGAATTGATGCAGAAGCTGTTAACGAAGATCAGTCTCCTCCTCACCCCAAATCGTTTGAAATATCCCTGGTTTATCGGTGGTGCGCTTTGGGCTGCATGGCTGCTCAATTTACTGATCGGCAAAGGGAACACCGACCTGGCTGGTCACCTGGTTGGAACAGATTTTGTCGCTTTCTATACTGCCGGGAAAATCATCTTGATGGGACGCAGCTCAGAATTATACAGCCTGGAGCTTGCTCATACTATTCAACAAGAGCTTTACGGAGGCTTCTCTTTCAACTTTAACCCCTACCTCAATCCACCTCATTACGCCCTCCTGATGGCTCCCTTTGCATGGATTCCGTATCCCTGGGCACCCCTGATTTGGATTGGGCTGGGCCTGGCAGGTTTGTGGTTGAGTGTAAAGCTGCTGGGAGCCGAACATCCAACGCGTACATTCTTCCTCGCCCTCACCTGGCTGCCGGTCTTCTATGCCGCCAGTTTTGGGCAAAATGCTTTCTTAAGCCTGTTGATCTTCAGCCTGACCTATTTTCTTTGGAAGCGCAATCACCCCTTACTTGCCGGGCTGATCTTTAGCTTGCTTTTCTATAAACCTCAATTCCTGATCGGCGTTGGGCTGCTTTGGCTGCTCGAATGGCGGAAAAACTGGAAAGCACTCTTAGGGTTGGGGATTGGATGCCTCACCCAGCTCCTCCTAAACCTCTTGCTGCTGCCTGGTGCCACCCAGGCTTATATAACCTACGCTTTAAAAATTAATTCCAACCTGATGAGTGTAGAAGGCTTCCCCATGTGGAATGCCTTTTCCGTGCAAGCCTTCTGGTTGGCCCTTCTTCCAGGATTTAAAGGATTGGCTCAGGTGGTCTATTTTCTTTGCGCACTCTTCTTTTTATACTTTTTCCTCAAGTTTTGGAAGAAAAATAGCAATCATCAGGCGGTAATGTTCTCAGCAGCCGTTACCTGGCTGGTTTTGACAATCCCTTACATGATGGTCTACGACTGGACGCTTCTCTTGGTGCCCGCCATTCTCTTGTGGGAAAATGTGCCGCATTTACGCCCCCAATGGCAAGCCACCTATGCCTTCTTATGGGTTATCACCTTTATTAGTGGTGTACTTACTTTCGCCATGCTCCGTTTCCTTCCCTTTGCCATTCAAATCAGCATCCCAGCGCTCTTCCTGGCTGCAGTCGCAGCTTACCAATCCTTGATGGTGGAATCTCCCCCAGCTCTTGTCGCTGAGCCTGCCAATTAAGTCAGCTCTCCTTATCACTTGCGTGCGAAGACGACGGCAGCAGGATCCTCATAAACGAAGACTCCATCCGGGGGCTTTCTTCACCGCCTCGATCAATACAGCCTGTTTTACCGGTTCCAGCATCAAAGTATTCACCTGGTACTTGTCTAAGAGCGCTGACCAATTGCTTTGAGCAGACGAAATCGCCCAATAATCATCCCATATTTCTTCAGGGAAGAGCTCAATCCGTAAATCGACAAATACTTTAAAGGTCGGTTGGGCCGCCCAGATCAAATAGCTGCCAAAAGCCATATCGTGAAATATCTGCGGCGAGAGATGCTGGTCCAGGATATATTGTGTCGCCTGAATGGGGGTTTCCACCGAGATCAGCCCCCTTTTTGCTGGCACAAACGGAAAGAACTGCTTAAACCACGGGAGGGAGATAAAACCCAGGAAAACCAATGCCACCATGAAAATCAGGTTTAGACGGCGAATGGACGCAGTTTGCTGGGCAGGTGATTTTCCCCACCCCAATTGAGCAAATAATGCTGCCAGGTGGACCGCTACGACAGGTCCCATCACCAATCCGAACCATACCACCCCGCGGATGTATTTAATTCCCAATACCCCAAATAATAGAAATGTGATCACCTCAAAAAAGTTTGGCCGCTTTGGCGATTCTGCCAGCAACACGGCTAAGAGCAGCAGCCCAATATAGAATATGCCTCCCTCTAACGAATTCAGGGCGGGGGGCATCCACTCAAGAATATTATTCTGGACGGTGGCGTTGCTGGCCATTCCCCCTAGATAGGTGATGATCCCCAATCCGAGTGGATTCACCAGGCAAGCCAAAGCCGAGATTACGAAGGCAAGTACGCTGGGAAAGATCGGTTTCAGATCCCAGGCTCCCTTTCGAAAACGATTGGTTAGGATATTCCAGGCTTCATCCGCTATCCAACAACCGGTCAGGGCTAATCCAATCGGAAATGATCCGTGGCTGTTCACCCAGACGACCATCACTGCCGGAAATAAAGCCAACCACCGTTTCTTTTTTGTAAAGCGGTATTCTGTAATTCCTAAGAATATCAGCGCTCCCAACAAGTATGTAATCGCTTGTGGGCGTACATTCCAGTTGCCGAATCCCATGGCAGCCGCATAAAGGACCCCGAAGGCAGCCGTCCGCCAGGAATAACTCTTGCGATAACTAATCCATAGGATCACAACATATGCAGATGTGATGAGAAAGCTTTGCGTGAGAATAGTCAGGATCGGTCCACCCGCGCGATACACAATAAACAGGAACATTTCCATTAACCAGAAGATATTGTAAGAAGGGTACGGCTCCCCAAGGCGAGTATAAGAATAAATATCTGCTTGAGGGATTTGCTGGTCCGCAACGATATCTCGCCCAATGGCTAAATGCCACCAATAATCATGCGGGCGGATTGGGTGTGTGTTGACAAATGCAAAAATCCCAATCACAACTGTCAGAGCCCATAAATGCTCAACGGTAATTTTGGATAGAAAGTGGTCAACTCGGTTCATCATTTTTCACTGGTTTGAGAATTGAAGAAATTATATCAATGGAGGAGAACAACCTCGCCTTGTTCTATCAGTTTTGTTAATAATAGCCCTTGAATTATTTTAGGGTTTGTGTGTTAATTCAAGAGTAAACGAAATCATGGGTTAAATATGCTCAATAAGATTTTCTCTTTCCCCTTGCACCCCATCTTCTTTGCCCTGTATGTTGTCCTGGCAGTAGTCTCCTCTGACCCCAGCACAATCTTCTTTGTTGAAGGCTACCGTGCCTTGTTTGCTATCCTAACCGGAACCCTCGTTTTTTTTCTGTGTTTAAAGTGGTTTTTCAAGGATTGGCATCGTGCCGGGTATCTTACAACGCTGGCGATCTTCCTTATTTTCATCTATGGGCATATCTACCGGGTGGCAGAAAAATATTCATTCGCCGGGGTTTCCCTGGGGAACCACTGGATCCTTTTAAGCCTCTGGGCAGCACTCATTCTATTTGCCGGGAGTAACTATGTTTGGAGGCGGGTACAGAAACCTCAGCTTATCACCCAATTCTTCAATATCGTATCGATCGCCGCGCTGATCGTCCCCCTCCGCGGCACTCTCTCGATCGGCTTCCAGGTTTACAAGGATCCTCTTACCCGCTGGACTAATGAAAATCCGGCGGAACCCGTTCCGCTGACAACGGATTACCAACCAGATATTTACTATATCATCCTTGACGGATACGCGAGAAGATACGCTAAAAGACATCTATCAGTATGACAACTCCGATTTTAGCCAATATCTTACCGGCAAAGGCTTTTATATTGCGCAAGAAAGCCTAAGCAACTATGTCCGTACCGGAATGTCCTTACCCGCCTCGCTTAATTTTGAATACCTGGACGATCTGGCATCCACAGGTCAAAATACGACCAATTGGTACCCCCTCAAAGGTCTAATTTCTGATAACCGGGCCAGGCTCTCCCTTGAAAATGCCGGTTACCAGTTCATCACCCTTTCTCCCGGGTTCTTCTATACCGAGATCCGCGACTCAGACCACTACCTCAGTCCTTATTGGATTAATTTCAATAATTTTGAGCAGCTCATCCTCGGTGTGTCTGCCTTGGGTGCAGTCACGGATTTCGATTTCATCAAAATTCCTCACTATAGTTACAAGACCCATCGAGAGAGGATCCAATATGCTTTTTATACCTTGCAGAATATCAACACGCTCGTAAAAAACGATCCGCGCCCGAAGTTTGTTTTTGCCCACATCCTGGCGCCTCACCCCCCATTCGTCTTTGACAGGCTTGGTAACCCGATCACGCCCAATCGGGCATACTCAATGGCCGATGCTTCGGATTATAAGGGCACAACCGAGGAGTACAAACAGAATTACATCAATCAGCTCATCTACACAAATACCATGATGAAGCAAACCATAGAACAAATCCTAAAAAACTCCAAAACTCCTCCAGTGATCATTATCCAGGGTGATCACGGCCCCGGTGCTTACCTGAATTGGGAATCCGCAGAAAAATCCTGCATCAAAGAACGTTTTTCGATACTTAACGCTTATTACTTTCCCGACCAGAACTATTCTGGGTTATACCCTTCAATTTCCCCTGTCAATTCCTTCCGTGTGATCTTCAATACCTATTTTGGCACGCAGCTGTCCATGCTGGAGGATAAAGCTTATTTTTCCTCTATTTACCAGCCCTATGTTTTCAAGGACGTCACCGAACAAAGTCGGATAGCATGTAATTTATCGGATCAACCAGTACAACCTTAGGATTAGAATTCCTCTACCACCCTTAATTCTTCGATCAGACCTCGATACGGGCGGATCGCCCACCACCGTACCCAATATAAACCAACCAATAAAAATAACGGAAATACAAAAAGAAAAAGCCGGTCTTGCTGGAGCGAGCTCATATCGGGATAAGTCAAGAAATATATTCCCCAAAGACCCCCCAGAAAGATCACCAGGCTGGCACCAGCCATCCATTTTCCATAATGCGAAAAACGCCGGTCCAAGGTTGCCAGGATTACGACCAGAGGCAAAATAAGAAGTACAAAATCGTTAAGGTCCGCTGGTAAACCGACCCACTAACTCGCAACGATGGTCAGGCTGACCGTCCACAAGAACCAGGAAAAATCTTTCTTTCGGGCGGCAAACCATTCAACAATCATGAGAATGATCATAAACAATGACAGACCCCAACCTAACTGCTTCCCCATTCCAGGTAAGGCTGAAGAAAAAATAGCCACGGGGGTATTTACCGGAAAATAATCCTTGAAATTAAAAATGACCCGCATGTACTGAACCGGCCAATCTGGAATAAATAACATACCCAGGATGAGGAAGACCGCTGCCCCAGCCAGGAACCAGAATGCAACCGTCCAGAGGCGTTTCGATAAGGTCCAAAACAAGACGAACAAAATTATCAACACGGCTGCCCTAGGTTGAATTGTAGCCAGGGCTAATAGCAGCCCTGCCAATTCATACCTTCCAAAGCGGATAGCCAATAAAGCCAGGAAGATGAACAAAGCACTGAGAATAACCATACTACCAGAAGCGAGCGCCTGGAAGTTGAAGAATCCCAAAAACAAAAATGCGATCAGTAGAAATAGAAGCCAGATAGCCGGCTTCCACCCGGTCAGGCGTAAAGCGATTCCGAGATGAGCCGCCAAAGTTATCCCCAAAAATAGCATCCAGGTGAATTGCGCCGCCTTCGCACCACTGATCAGCGCAAAAGGTAAAATAACTAGAACACTATACAGCGGCGAGCTAAATTTTAACCTCCCTCGTCAGGAGCCGCCTGGCTTCCGTAGATAAATTCTTCTGTTTTGGTCTGTACACTGGGTAAGTAGGGGCTGATATTTTCTTTCGCAAAAGTCCTGGCAGCCAGCCACTGGACAGCAAACTGATCACCTTTCACTCCAAACCATTGAAAAGGATCGCTTGAAATAAGATAAATGGCGCTTGCGAGAAAAAGAAATGAAAAAAGCAAAAAGAACGGAAGCTGGCTTCGTTGGCTTTTCACGAGATAATCCTGACTGGGGTTTTGCTTTCTGAAACGATGCAAAACCCCAGTTTTTTAAGTTCTTAATTATCCAAGGTATTCACGTAACCTGCGTCTGATCGCAGGGTGACGCAAGCGGCTGAGCGCCTGGGCTTCGATCTGTCGCACACGTTCACGCGTCACGCCCATCTTACGCCCCACTTCTTCCAGAGTATAAGCTTGTCCATCTAATAAGCCATACCGCAGCTGCAAGATACGCACTTCACGTGGAGGTAAGCTGTTGAGAACGGTATCCAGGTGCTCGCGCAGCAAGTTATACGTTGCCGTCTCATCAGGAGCCGGCACTTCCTCATCTTGGATAAAATCACCTAAAACAGAGTCTTCCTCATCGTCCGTGGGCGTCTCCAAAGAGAGCGGTCGGCGCGCCACCTGGATCATATTTTCAACTTTTTGCGGCGTCACATCCAAAGAAGTAGCCAGCTCATCTACTGATGGATCTCTCCCCAGGCGCTGAGTGAGCTGATGTTGGACGCGTAACAGTTTATTAATTTGGTCACCCATGTGCACGGGAACGCGTATCGTTCGACCTTGATCGGCAATGGCACGCGTAACCGCCTGCCGGATCCACCAGGTTGCATAAGTGCTAAATTTATGCCCGCGCCGGTAATCAAACTTTTTCGCAGCCCGGATCAAACCGATATTCCCCTCCTGGATAAGATCCAGGAATGGTACACCACGTCCCATATATTTCTTCGCCACGCTGATTACCAGTCTTGAATTGGCCGTAATTAAGTGTTCACGTGCCAGCCAGCCATCCTCGATCAAACGTTGGAGCTCAACGCGCCTGCGAGTATTGACATTGCCCCTGGCGAGTTCTTCACGCGCCAGGCGGCCGCGCTCAATCCGCTGTGCCAGCTCCACTTCTTCTACTGCTGTCAGCAGCGGCACACGCCCGACCTCTTTCAAATACAAACCGATGGTGTCGTCTGTGTCAATATTAGCCAGGTAATTATCGTCGACAATAACGCTTTTCCGGACTTCTTCTTCAACCTCTTCCTCCGCCGCTGCTAATTCCTCCTCGGATGGAGCGACAGTGGTGGGATCATCTACATAAGGGATTCCAGCGCTCAATAAAGCAGCAAAGGTTTCCTCAAGTTGGTCAACATCGGTCTCAGCTTCAGGGAAGAAGCTCAAGATATCATCGATCGTCACATAAGACTTTTGTCGCCCAATTTCAATTAACCGCGCAACCGCGGGAGATTCTTCATCACGATCACCAATCGACCGAATTAAATCTTCCTCAATCATTTTATCTCCCAGACTTTAATTTCTGCTGCAAACGTTAACCCTTACAACAGAATACACTTTTTTAATGATAAAATCAATACCCAATTTACTATATTAACGCAAATCTACACTTACGGTTGCGGAGTCGGTGTGATTACTCCAAACTCTGCTGCTGGAAGTGTTGGTACAGGTGTGGCAATGGGTGGTTTATCCAGCAGATTAATTAAGTTGTCCACAGCATACTTACTCACCACAACCGGGTTGCCGTCTTCGAGTCCGAGCATAATACCCACTCTTCGTGGGGGTTAATTTACCGATATAGACAGTTTTTTGTTTTCCGTCTTGAAAAGAAACTTTAAAGCGATAAGCTGGCATTGTAAGTCCAATGATATCCAACGCAGGCGCTGGATCAAGATCAGACACAACTGACAAACTGGTAATTTGCATGAGCATTCCATCAATGCCAGTTGGATCTGTATCTGCCGCAGTGTATCCAGCCACTGCCCAACCGCCAGATTGATCTTTTGCTGCAACGAGCTTCTTCTCTTGAGAGTCGTCAATCTCAAAAGCGGTGACTTGGCTTTTTTCCACTCCTGGGAAAAGCAGCTCAATTTCAGCAGTCGGAGTCACCTGTGCTTGTTTTTCCGACTGGTATTTCTGGAAATACAATCCTCCTCCAAGAATTGCCAGGAATATGAGCAGGATGATCCAGGTTGACCTTCGGATCATAAGTTTATCCTTTCCTGCGGCGGCGAATGAATACCACGATCCCGGTTACCAAAGCCGCACCGGGTATGATGATAATGGTAACCAGGTACAAAAGCCCGGTAAAATATGGGATAGCTGGCAGATTAAGTGTGCGCGTGGTTGCAGACTTCGGTGTTAAACTGATCAGGCTATCCTGACCGGCAGCCCAATCAACCATGTTGATAAATAAGCCAGGATTCCCATATGCTCTCTGAAAAGCATTCGTGCCAAAGTCAGAGTCTCCCACGGCAACGAGGCGGGTGTTCGTAGTGGAATTTTCGCCTGTCGTTACCAAAGGAACCGACCCTACCATGTCAACTCCTTGATCAGGTTTATAACTGTTGTCATTCAGAGAAGCCAGGTCAGTTTCAGCCCAGGCCTGGTCCCCAGTCTTGACTGCTTCAATGAGAGTTGAAGAGCTTGTCGTTTCTGCAGCAGAAACACTCCGCGCAACTTGAAACAGAAAAGCCTGGTTCTTTACCTCATTCGTTATGATTGGGTGACTCGCAGCAGCTCCACCAACTGCAATAAAAGGATTCTGGAAATATTGGTTACCATTCGCATCGATCAGGACATCATCTCCAAACTTGATACCCCATACTTGAGATACATAATCAACCAATGGATCCTGTCCCACCGTTCCTGTAGGATCTTTCATGATAATAGCAGATCCCCCTTTAGCAAGGTAATCACCGATTAATTGAACCTCTTCAACCAGAAGTGGTTGGGTCGGACCCGCTATCACGAGAACATTAGCATCTTCAGGAATGCCCTTTGAGGTTAATAAATTTAACTCCTTTACTGTGTAATTCTTTTTCTCCAATGTGGTTTTAGCCATTGAATAAGATTGGTCACCGGAATCCAGCGGGCTTTTTTCACCATGTCCGGTCACGAAATAAACATTCTTCGTCTCACCGCTGATCAACTTCACCAATGCGCTTGTTAAATTTTGTTCATCTAAATAGGTGATTTCTTGTTGTTTCTCACCCATTCTGAGAGAAATCGTTCCCTCATTTATAGTTTTACCACTATTGATGATCTCTGCATCTGTTTCAGGATCAGTGAATTGATACGTAATTTTTCCTCCACTGTTACGTACATAATTATCCAAGAGAAGCCGCGCTTGATCCTTATTCGTTCGTGCATAATAATAAGCAACCACTTCAACAGATTCAGGAAGTTCGTTCAATGTATTGATCGTTTCAGGTGCCAGGGAATTGGTTTTATCTTCCGTCAAATCCCAGCGTTTATCGTTCTTATAAGCCAGGTAGGTGATCATGCTCAGAATACCCAACACTGCGATCGTGACAATCACTGCATTGCTGCCATAACGCGCTTGCCTTCCAGTCAGCGCCCGGCGTAATCTCCCTGGATCCAGGATCGCAAAAGCACCCAGCCCAATCACAAACAGCGCCAGGCTGATCTGCAGCGCCAGGTTCCACTCACGCTGAACAATATACAAACCAATTGCAGTCAATCCAGCCAATAAAGCTAAATACAGCCCAAAGGGAGCAAAACGACGCCTTTTTGAGTCCATTTATCGCCACCTCCGTGTCTCAACAGACACCGTACCCAGGGTTAGAAATCCTGCTGTCAGGCACAGGGCGTAGACAACCCCCCTGAGCGAAATCACACCCTGCATCAAATCATTATAGAAATGAGAAGCCAGGTCCAGGAAGCTCATGACTGGACTTCCACCCCCAACTTGACTGATAATCCCAAAGATCCACCATAGAACGATCACGACCCCTAAGGTGACTATGAAAGAAGCAATCTGGTTGCTAAACAAAGATGAAACTGCCACGCCGATACTTAAGAAAACAGCTGAGACTAGCAATAAGCCCAAATACCCGCTGATCATCAATCCCTGGTCAATCCCAGGGCTGGTCATCAAATTCAGTGCCATAGGGTATATCAATGTGATTGCGATCAGGGTTAGAACCATCAAAAAACTCCCCAACCATTTCCCTACTACCAACTCAGCATCTCGCACCGGAGCTGTTAAAAGAAGTTCAATCGTTCCCAGGCGCTGTTCCTCAGAAAGCAAACGCATGGTAAATGCCGGGCATACAATAACCAATAAGAATACAACCGGACCTATGACAACCTGTACATCAGGTGGGGGTACTTGTCCAAACATGTTCATGCTATAGATAATGTTCTCAGTTGTAAAGAAACCCACTACCAGGAACATGATAAACGCAAACAGATACGCGGTTAGAGAAGAAAAATAAGCTTTATATTCTCGCTTTGCAATTGTCCAAATATTCCGCATTTGAATATCCTTTCTAAGCAGCCTCAACTAATCCTGTTCAAACTCTTCGTTAATACCTTCATCTGAAATCGTGGGAGGTTGTGGCTCATCGCGCGTCAACTGCATGAAGATTTCCTCCAGGCTGACCCCCATCGGATGGATCTCTAAGAGATCAAAACCACCGTTTACAACTACTCTGGCAATCTCTGGGCGCAGGTCTTGACCGGCAACCATCCCTACTTCATAAGCACCATCGCCTTGAGGGAAAATATTAAGGATGCCAGGGACTTTCTTCAATGCCGTTTCAAGCCCATCATCATCGCCCTTTATCTTTAAATAGATCCGTCCCGACCCGGTTAATCGCGCCTGAAGTCTTTCCGGGGTGTCTTCCGCCGCAATATGACCTTTATTAATAATCAACACCCGGTCGCAGATTTGCTGTGCTTCGGATAGTATGTGCGTCGACAATAATACCGTCCGTTCTTTACCGAGATCTCGAATCATGTTGCGAACATCAACGATCTGTGCCGGGTCAAGACCAATGGTCGGCTCGTCTAAAATCAACACCTCAGGTTTGTGAACGATCGCCTGGGCTAATCCGATCCTTTGGCGCATGCCTTTAGAAAGGCTGCTGACCAGGCTCTCAGCCCGGTCCGCCATATGCACCGTCTCGAGAACTTCATCAACCCGTTCTTCCACATTTGGAAGATGCCGTAGATCAGCCATGAATTTGAGATACTCAAATACCGACATATCTGGATACAGCGGTACGGTCTCGGGCATATAACCAACTCGTTTTCGCACATCGAGGGATTGGTCCACAATATCATAGCCTGCCACTTTCGCCATCCCAGAGGTTGGGGGCATGTATCCGCAAAGGATGCGCATGGTTGTCGTTTTGCCAGCCCCATTCGGTCCCAAAAAACCTAGAATTTCGCCCTTCTCCGCGTGGAAAGTGAGATGATCGATGGCCCGCCTTAAACCATAATCTTTCGTTAAACCCTCGACTTAAATCATATCAACTCCTGTTTTACACAACAAAAAGCACGGCGTCCATACGGGCGGCAGTGCTTACAAGTTCGCCGGCAAGAGGCATTAATAAAATCTTGCCTTCCAAGAATTAAATCAGTTCATAATACCCGTGTATCACTATATAGATTTTTTTAATGAAAGTCAAGTAGTCTACACAGTTCTAATTGAATGTTAATTATTGCACAATTGATACCCTGTTTGATTTGACTTTTTCTCACCCGAAGGGTAAAATTGCCTTCGTGTTTCTGCCGACCATCTCTTCATACATCAATTACCATATCCGGAATAATCGCCCAGGCTCTTTCGACCCTGGACGTTTTTTTAAATTGTGTAGAAATTCGATCTAATTTGGAGGCAAAATGGACCTATTTGGATTAGCCAAACATGGCTTGACTGCATTCGAGCAAATTGCCATTGTTGGCGTCATGATCACCGCGTTTATCGCCTTATTGTACGCCTGGTTGCTGCGCGGAAACGTTCTCAAAAAAGACAAGGGAACACCGAAAATGCAAGAGGTTTGGAATGCCATCCGCATTGGCGCAGAAAGCTATCTGGGGCGCCAGCTGAAAACCATCCTACCTCTCATTGCGGTTTTGACCGTAGCCATGTTCCTGACCGTTTATATTGTTCCCCCAACATTGGAAGCACGTGAATGGCACTGCATTTTCATCCAAGGTGTAGATGCAAATGATCTGCAAGCGCTGGAAACCTGTGCCACCAACCTGACGATAGAGAATGATCCCGTTGCTTACCAGCAAATCCAAATTATTATCGGCATAGCGCGTATGCTTGCTTTTGTCATGGGAGCTTCTTTCTCCCTGATCGTTGGACAATTGGGCATGCGTATGGCCATCCAGGCGAATGTACGTGCCGCATCAGCATCACGCCGGGGCTTTAATGAGGCGCTCTCCATCGCTTATTATGCTGGAACCATTACGGGTATGCTCACCGATGGTTTGGGCTTGTTCGGAGGCACTTTAATTTTCATGATCTTCGGACGAGCGGCCCCAGATGTATTGCTCGGTTTCGGCTTTGGCGGTACGCTGTTAGCCTTGTTCATGCGTGTGGGTGGTGGTATTTACACCAAGGCTGCCGATGTTGGCGCAGACCTGGTTGGCAAGGTTGAACAAGATATCCCAGAGGATGATCCCCGCAATGCCGCGGTCATCGCCGACCTGGTAGGTGACAATGTAGGCGATTGCGCTGGCATGGCAGCAGATATCTTCGAGAGTTATGAGGTAACCATTGTTTCCGGGTTGATCTTGGGCTTGGCTCTGGTTTCTCTCACGGGCAGCCTGGTATGGATCGTTTATCCCCTCATGATCCGTGCCATCGGTGTCATTAGCTCGATCTTGGGAACTTTCACGGTTCCTATTTGGGAAAAATTTCCCCTCAAGTTCTTACGCGCTCATGACGCCGAAGAAGCCATGTTCCGCTCTTACGAAGTATCCAGCGTGAACACCATTATTTGGGCATTTGTTTTAGCGATCCTGTATGCCCATGATTGGAAATTGGCGATGCTGATCACAGTCGGTGTGGGCTTGGCCGTCGCATTCAACCCCCTGACCTCTTATTTCACCTCCACCAAGCGCCCTCCGGTAAAAGAGATTGTGAAATCTACCCAGACTGGTGCTGCCACCACAATCCTTTCTGGTTTATCTCTTGGCATGGAGTCAAGCGTTTATGCATTGCTCGTGATTGCCCTCAGCTTTATCATTGCGATCATTCTTTATTCTGATTTAGGAGCCATATATGTTTTATATGGCGTAGCCATGATCGGCATTGGGATGCTTTCACACACAGGCAACAATGTCGCCATGGACTCCTACGGCCCCATCTCCGATAACGCCAATGGTATCGGTGAAATGGCCTGGCACGATATGGAAGATGAGGAAACTCTTAAAGCTCGGCAGATTATGGCAGATCTGGACGCGGTTGGTAATACGACAAAAGCCATTACCAAAGGCGTTGCGATCGCTTCAGCGGTCATTGCCGCAGCCAGCCTGTTCGCTTCATTTATCACCGATGTGGGTCGGGTGCAGACTCAGTTGGGGCAGGAAGCAATTACAGGCATTGATATTTCTAACACCAAGGTGTTCGTTGGTTTATTGATCGGCGGCGCCTTGCCCTGGCTTTTCAGCTCGATTTCTATCCGCGCGGTCAGTAGAGCAGCCAGCTTGATTGTTGTAGAAGTTCGTCGCCAGTTCCGCATCCCTGGACTGATGGAAGGAAAAGTACTGCCTGATTATGCTCGTGTCGTAAGCATTTCGACTACTTCAGCTCAAAAAGAGTTGATTCCACTGGCAACCATATCCGTGTTAACCCCTTTGTTGATTGGCTTGATTTTACAGGTGGAAGCGCTGGGCGGTTTCCTGGCAGGTATCATTCTGAGTGGTCAGCTCCTGGCAGTCTATATGTCGAACGCCGGGGGCGCCTGGGATAACGCCAAGAAATCCATCGAAGATGAGCCGCGCAACCAGATTGCAAACACTGGTAAGGGCTCTGAACGGCACAAGGCCAGCGTAGTTGGTGATACAGTTGGAGATCCATTAAAAGATACTGCCGGGCCTTCGCTCAACCCCATGATCAAGGTCGTAAACATGGTCAGCCTGATCGCAGCCCCTATCATTGTTAAATACAGCGAGATGAATGTTGGTGTCGTCATCGTTGCGGCTCTGCTTCTGGCAGCCATTATTTGGGCAATTACAAGGAGCAGCCGCCCCGCAAAAGCTCTAGAAGCAGTTCCTGAACAATCCGGCACCGATTAGCTAACTATCCAATAAAAAAAGTCTGTGAAGTGACTCACAGACTTTTTTTATTACCTCTTGCATCTTCTGGCAGAATAAGGCATACTTATGTTAGGGAGCATATACTATGGCTAGTATCTCTTTAAGATCATATAACCGTGAGATTGAGGGCATGATCGATCATGGACAAATCGATGAAGCGATCGCCCACTGTATGCACATACTGCAATTTGTGCCAAAACATATCGGTACTTACAGGTTGCTTGGGAAAGCATTCCTGGAATGCAAACGATATAGTGAAGCTTCTGACATCTTCCAAAGGGTGCTATCTTCTGTACCGGATGATTTTGTTGCAAACATCGGTATGAGCATCATCCGAGAAGATGAGAAGAGTCTTGATGCCGCCATATGGCACATGGAACGCGCCTTTGAAGCTCAGCCTTCAAACGCCGCGATCCAGGAAGAGCTTCGCAGGCTTTATGGACGCAGAGATGGCTTAGAACCTCCCAAAGTGCGCCTCACCCGTGGAGCCTTATCTCGGATGTATTTTAAGGGAAATTTATTCAACCAGGCTATCGGAGAATTACGCGCCGCACTATCGGATGACCCGCAGCGTACCGATTTACAGGTGTTACTCGCTCAGGCATATTACGCAAATGGGCAGCAAACCGAAGCCGCGGATACCTGTAATACGATCATTAAGAAACTTCCTTACTGCCTTGAAGCAAACCGTATCCTGGCAGCGATCTTGCCCGATACAGACCAGGCTCTTAATGCGAAAGAATACCAACAGCGCCTCATCTCGCTAGACCCGTATTATGGGAGCACTTCCCCAAAAGCTTCTTCTTCCGATGAGGTACCTGAAAAAGCTGTTGTCGTTGAGAGATTAGATTACAAGCCCACTGCTCCAGGAACAACCGCAAGCCAACCTGCCTGGGCTTCAAATTTAGGGGTCACTCTGGAATCCGAACAGGAAAGTTTACCAGAATGGCTAAGCGCCGATGAAATGCCAACCCCTGTTCCATCGAAAACTCCACTTGTCGAAGAACAAGATTTAACAGCACTTGAGATCCCTCAAGCATCCGAAGAACCGATCCCAGATTGGATGAAGGAAGCAGGTTGGGCGGCTTCTACCGGCCCCGAGCTGCCGCCTCCTCTCGTGGATAATCTTGAAGAAACTCCTCAAACAGAAGGAGAGCTTGTTCCAGGAGAAGTGCCCGACTGGCTGCGCGAGATCGCTCCCTCAGGCGCTCTGGATCAAGAGCTTGGTATTACAGAAGAAGTGAATCCTGATGAAGAAGTCCTCCCCTGGCTGCAAGAAGCGCAGCCCGGGGCATCCGATTCGGTGATCTCTTGGCTGGAAAAACAAAACGCCGAAGTTACCCCGCCTGCGGAGCCGGAGGCAGTTTCCGACTTAGGTGCAGAAGCTGAAATACCTGCCTGGATGAGTGGCATCGGTGAAAATGCTGAAAAAGCAGAAGGAGAGCCTCCTTCTCCTGCAGAAGAACTCCCGGATTGGATGAATGAGATCCAAGGCACAGAAGAAAGTGCAAGCGGGGTGACAGACTGGCTCGGCAAGTTGGGCGTGGCAGCCGCTGCAGCAAAAGCCGCTGCGCCAGAAGAAGAACCAGCCCCACTTGAAGAACCCGAAGAATGGATGAAGCCTACTGGGGAAGAACAGCCGCTTTCTGACGAGGTTGCTGTCGAAGGCTTATCGATCGAAACTCCTTCACCGGTTGAGGAGCTTCCAGATTGGCTCGCAGGTATTGAGGCTGAAGCAGAAGAAATCACCCCTGTACCGGTTCTATCCGAGCAAATGGCTCCATCCGAGCCAACTCCAGTTGTCGAACCAGCTCCAGAGGCAGAGCTTCCAGATTGGCTCGCAGGTATTGAGGCTGAAGCAGAAGAAATCACCCCTGTACCGGTTTTATCCGAGCAAATGGCACCATCTGAGGCACCCCCAGTGGCTGAACCAGCTCCCGAGGAAGAGATTCCGACCTGGCTCAAAGCGATCGAGGCTAAAACCATCCTTGAACCCACAGTAACTGTCATGCCTTCCTCTGAGACAGCTCCTGAAACACTCCCCGAAACCTTTGATGAAGCTTCTTCCCTGGCATGGCTGGAAAGCCTGGCGCGCAAACAAGGCGTCCCCGAAGATCAGCTTACCACCCCTCAAGGCGAACAGCCCGCAGAAATTCCGATTGGGTCTTTAGAGACTCCGGAGGAAGCTCTTCCTGCCGAACCAGAGGAAGAAAAAGCAGAGCTTGCCGTGCCAGAATGGCTGGCGGGCGAGGCGCAGCCTGAGGCGGCCTTGCCTGGCGAAGAAACCCCCGATTGGCTGAAAACCATGGCAGGCGCAGCTCTGGCTAGCGAGTTTATCCAACGCACAGAAGAGCCTGAAGAACAACCTGCCGTCCCTGCTGAAGAAATCCCTGATTGGTTAAAAGCGGTTGAAAGTGAAGCCCTTACTGAAGAAGAACCCACCCTTCTTGCACCCACCCCGGTCGAAACGACGATCCCGCCTGAAGAAATGGATCAGGATACTGCGATTGCCTGGCTGGAGAGCTTGGCTGCAAAAGCGGCTGTACCTGAAGAACAGCCATCTGCCCAGCCAGAAGAAGGTGCCGAAGAAACAGCTCCCTGGGTCCTTGAGACACCCTCAGTCCCAGAGCAGCTCGAGCCCGAACCCGTCAGTGAGCCTGATAAAAGTGAAGTGGTCTTTCCCGATTGGCTGATTCAGGCTACAGAAACCGAGCCTTCTCAGGAACCCGCCCAATCCGAGGAGGTCATTCCAGAATGGCTCGCGGGCATTGAGGCGGAAACCCCATTAGAAGCAGCCCTCCAGGAGCCCGAACCAAGTATGGAGGAAACCCCTTGGGTTGAGGGGATTGAACCTTCTGTAGGTGAAGTACCCGCAGTCGAAGCAGGCGCAGAAGTCTTAGAAGAAGCGCCTCAAGATGAAGCTTTAGCTTGGTTGGAAACCCTGGCACGCAAACAAGGTGTTCCTGAAGAACAATTGGTGACTCACCCCCTGAAACCAGTTGAAGAACCTCCAGCCTGGGTCCAAGAGGATGTTGAAGCCGCTGCAGAATTTGAAGAAACCAAGCCTACCCTGATTGAAGCCGAGCAGCCAGCCGCGCCAGAAATCGTGGAGGAGACTGCTCCGATTGAGTTGGAACCCGTCACCCCCACGGAAGAAACGCTGCCGAGCTGGCTAGCTTCAGAAACCGTATCCTCCACATTACCAGAAGTCGAAGAGGAAATCACTCCAGTTGAGGTTGAACCGGTTCACAAGTTGAATATCAACGCGGCGACGCTTTCAGAATTAGAAGCTTTACCTGCCATTGGATTTACCCTGGCTCAAGCGATTCTGAATTATAAGGAAGAGCATGGTAATTTCTTAAGCCTGGATGAGCTAGATCAGGTTCCAGGAATTGGTCAAGAAAGAATAGATTCGATCAAAGACCTGGTAGAAGTGGTTCCGAGCTGGGAGCCTACCAAGTTTGTTGAAGAAGTCATTTTGCCCCAGGATGAAGATGAACAAATCCTCGCTCAGGGTAGAAATGCAGCTGCTCAGGAAAATATATCAGCAGCGCTGGATTCCTTCTCAGCCTTGGTACACAAGAAAACTCACCTGCCTGAGGTGATCACAGAGCTCATGCAAGTCTTGCAACAGCGCCCAGACAACCTGATCGGCTGGCAAACCCTCGGCGACGCTTATGTAAGAAATGACCAGCTCCAGGAAGCCTTGTCTGCCTATATCAAGGCAGAGGAGCTGTTAGCATAATAAAATAGTCATCTTGAAATTAGGGATGCGGTGGGCGGTTATCAAACCTCTTCGCATCCCTGATTTCTGAATCTTGGTCCTTGGAGGAATTTGTGGAAAAATCGTTAGTGCTTGTCAAACCCGATGGTGTTCAGCGCGGGCTGGTTGGTGAAGTCATCTCTCGTTTGGAACGCAGGGGCTTGCTCCTCGTGGCAGCCAAGTTCATATGGGTTCCTAAAGAGCTTGCTGAAGAGCATTATGCTGTTCACAAAGGAAAAGGTTTTTACGAAGGTTTGATCCGGTATATCACCTCCGCGCCGGTGATGGCGATGGTATGGGAAGGGCCGCGGGCGATCCAGGCTATTCGCCAAACCATGGGCTCTACTCGCCCTTGGGAAGCTGACCCCGGTACGATCCGGCATGATTTTGCCTTGGAGGTAGGTCGAAATTTGACACATGCCTCGGATTCGGTTGAAAATGGAGAAAAAGAAATTGCCTTGTGGTTTAAACCGGAAGAATTAGCTGTTTGGAAACGGGATGTCGATATCTGGATTTTTGAAGATTAACCTTGAGGTTCCAATCAAAATCTGGAATTGACTAATTCCAGAGCTCATCAAAGGACATTATTGGTATGCACGAAGCTTTAATTTCGCCGGAGGAAATCAACCGCCGGCTGGAAACTATTTTACCGACAGTTCAAAAACCTGGCCGATATACCGGTGGAGAGATCAACCAGGTTGTAAAGGATTGGCAAAAGGACCTGACCAGGGTCGCTTTTGTTTTTCCAGATATTTATGATATCGGAATGTCAAACTTGGGTTTGGCAATCCTCTACGAATCGCTTAATCAACGCTCAGATACCCTGGCAGAACGCGCTTATGTTCCCTGGGCAGATATGGAAGCGGCCATGCGGGCTGCCCAAGTGCCTCTTTATTCCTTGGAAACCAGGCACCCTCTGGCAGCCTTTGATATCATCGGGTTTTCTTTACCCTATGAGACCCTTTATAGCAATACACTGAATGCCCTCGACCTGTCAGGCATACCTCTCTTCAGCGCAGAGCGCAGCATTGAGCATCCCTTAATCATCGCTGGCGGGCATGCTGCTTTTAATCCTGAGCCAATGCATGCTTTTATCGACGCCTTTGTGATCGGTGAAGGTGAAGAAGTCATCCACGAAATTGTCGATGTTTTTCGAGCATGGCGCACGTCCGGATCTTCCAGGCTGGTATTATTTCAATCCCTTTCTCAGGTAGCCGGTGTGTATGTTCCAGCCTTGTACACAGCACATCACAATGAAGATGGCACCTTCTCACACCTGGAAAAGCAGTTTGAACGCGCGCCTTTGCCGGTGATGAAACGGATTGTTCCAGTCCTCCCCCCTCCGCCGACCCATTTCATCGTTCCTTATATCGAAACTGTCCATAATCGCATCCCGGTCGAGATCATGCGCGGCTGCACTCGCGGCTGCCGCTTCTGCCATGCCGGTATGATTAATCGCCCTGTACGCGAGCGTCCAGTGGATGAAATTGTCAGCGCCATCGAACAATCCCTCCGGAACACCGGGTTTGAGGAAATTGGCTTGCTTTCGCTTTCATCTTCAGATTATACCCATGCTCTGGAATTGGTTAAAACAGTGAGCGAGCGGTTTGCAGGAAAACATTTAGGGATTTCTCTACCATCTTTACGCATCGAAACTTTTTCAGTGGAATTGATGGATGCCTTGAAAGACTCCCGGCACGGGGGTTTTACGCTCGCTCCGGAAGCAGCTTCAGAGCGCATGCGGGAAATTATTAATAAGCCAGTTAGCACCGACCAGCTCCTGGAAACCGCCCGCGCCATTTACAGCCGGGGTTGGACAACGATCAAGCTATATTTCATGATCGGGCACCCGTCAGAAACGCTGGAAGATGTTCAGGCGATCGCTGACTTATGTAAAAAGGTGCTGGCCGAAGGTAGAAAGCTAATCGGTCGGCGGGCGCGTCTGAATGCTGGTGTAAGCACCTTTGTTCCCAAGCCTCACACCCCGTTTCAATGGGTTTCCTGCGACACCACCGACCAGATCATCGCAAAGCAGCAAATCCTCAAACAAACTTTGCGCGACCGTGATATCAAGCTGACCTGGTCACATCCCGAGGATACTTTGCTCGAAGCCTGGTTGTCACGCGGTGACAGGCGCATGTCAGAGGTGATTTACCAGGCGTGGAAGCGCGGGGCGAAATTCGATGCCTGGCAGGAGCATTTTTCCTACCAAACCTGGCTGACTGCCTTTGCTTCCGTGGGACTTGATCCGGCATTTTATACCCATCGACCACGCCTGATAGACGAGGCATTTCCCTGGGATCACATCAGTACCGGGGTAAGAAAAAAATACCTTGCCCAAGACTATTTAGAAAGTCTCAGCGGTCATACCCGTGTAGACTGCCGGGAGCAGTGTTTTGCGTGTGGCATCCTGCCCACATTTGCCGAAATGCGCACTCGGAACCCTGGCGATTTCTGGAAATGTCCTGAAGTATCACCCAAATCAAAACGAGGACAACCCACCTTGCAGCCCCTTGATATCCCAATCATCAGCGGCGATGAGAGCTTGGTATGAACGAGTCACCGGTTATGCGGATCCGAATTTCCTTCTCAAAGAACGAAGCCATGCGCTTTACCGGGCACCTGGATCTGCATAAAACTTGGGAACGCATTTTCCGCCGGGCTGGCTTACCCCTCGCATACAGCCAGGGTTTTCACCCCCAACCCAGGTTGAACCTGGCTTGTGCTTTACCCTTAGGCTTCACCAGCCAGGCTGAAATCCTGGATGCCTGGTTGGAGAACCCCATGCCGCTCCAGGATGTACAGACTGAATTAAGGCATGCAGCTCCTCCCGGGATTGCGATTGACCAAATTGAAGAAGTAAATCAAAAAGATCCTGCCCTGCAAACTCAGGTTTCCTCCTCTGAGTATATAATTAATTTCCTCACACCTGTGTCTGAGCTGGATCAGAAGCTCTCTGAAATCAGCTCTGCCGAGCGACTCCCAAGAACATGGCGTGAACGAACATACGATCTCAGGCCTTTGATCGAAGAGCTTCTTCGACTGCCTGACACGCAAGCAGGCAATGCCAGCATTCTTGCCCGGCTGGCTGCTCGTGAAGGAGCCACAGGCCGGCCTGAGGAATTGGTCAAGGCTCTAGGATTTGATCCAAATCTGACAAGGGTGCACCGCTCCAGGCTTTTATTTAGAGAGTAAAATGTCATCGGGAAATTTAACCGGTCTGCTGCTCGCCTTATTCTTCGGATTTGTCCCAATATTTTTATTTGCAGCCTTAGTATATTGGACTGACCGTTACGAAAAGGAACCCTTGCTCCTTCTGGTCGCTGTTTTTATTTGGGGGGCTTTGGTTGCCGCTGGAGCTGCTTTTGTGATCAATACCGCTCTTGGATTGGGAATTTATGTTTTTACAGGTTCCGAAGCAGCCTCTGAATTAACCACAGGCTCTTTGGTCGCCCCAGTTGTTGAGGAGCTCTTGAAAGGTTTCACCGTATTGATTGTTTTCCTTGTGTTTCGGCGTGAATTCGATTCAATTCTGGATGGCATTGTTTACGCAGCCATTGCCGCCTTAGGTTTTGCAGCCACAGAAAATACCTATTATATTTATACCTACGGCTTTCAAGAGAATGGGGTTGTCGGCGCCTTATTTCTGACCTTTGTGCGTGTGGTCCTGGTTGGCTGGCAGCATCCTTTCTATACGGCTTTCATAGGGATCGGATTGGCTCTGGCCCGCTTGAACAAGGATCTGGTGGCAAAGTTTATCTTCCCATCGATTGGGTTAACGGTGGCTATTTTTGCCCATTCGGTCCACAACACAATTTCACACTTCCTCAACGGAGTCAGCGGTTTAGCTGTCATCACTTTGAACGATTGGGCTGGTTGGTTGATCATGCTTGGGTTTGTTTTTTGGGCGCTTTACCGTGAACAGCACTGGATTATCTCACAGCTCCGCGAGGAAGTGACCCTGGGAGTGATTACTCCCACCCAATACCGCGTGGCGTGTTCCGCCTGGGCGCAGAGCTCAGCCCGCTTAGGTGCCCTGTTTTCCGGCAGGTTTAGTGCTACCCACCGCTTTTACCAGGTAACTGCTGAGCTGGCATACAAGAAGCAGCAGACTGCCACTCTAGGAGATGAAGGTGGAAATTCTCTGATCATCCAGCGCTTGAGGTCTGAGCTTCAAAAGCTTTCTCCGTTTGCAGCTACTTAGCAGGCGTGGTAAAATGTAAGTCCGATGCCCCCATAGCTCAGTGGATAGAGCGTTGGCCTCCGGAGCCAAATGCGACAGTTCAAGTCTGTCTGGGGGTATCTTCAAAGATGCTAGAAATAGTTGACTGGAATAACCCGACTTCCCCAAAGGGTTATTCCAGTCAACTGTTTATTCTACAAACTCATCATAAATTGGAAGATCTTATCACTCAATCCTGGCATTCCTTCATGCCCAAAATCAGGATAAATGACCATCTCCTTCTTCGAGATGATCTTGTTGTAAGCCGCGAATTGGCTGGAAGGCGGGCAGATCTCATCCATCAGCCCGATTGTCCACAGCACCTCGCTGCGAATGCGCGGAGCCAAATGTTGAATATCCACATACCCCAAAGCTTCAAATATCTTTTGCTCCTGAGTATGGTTCGGATCAAAATGTCGAAAATATTCATGGAGCTCAGCGTAAGCATTTTTTGCCAGGTCCATCTCCCACACACGCTTATAATCGCTCAGAAATGGGAAAACCGGCGCGGCGCGTTTGATGCGCGGCTCCAGGCCAATGCAAGCCACTGTCAAAGCCCCGCCCTGGCTCCCTCCCGTCGCACCCACCCGCTTTGGATCTACATCTGGCATCTCCATCACAATTTTTGCCAACTGCGCAGTATCCAGGAAGATTTGCCGGAAAAGCAGCTTGTCAGGGTCACCTTTCAGAGCATCGTCTAAACCGCGGATAATGTGACCATGCTGCGTATTTCCGGTCACGCCGCCCGCATCCTCCGAGAGACCGCCTTGTCCGCGGCAGTCCAGCGCAGCCACGCTGAAACCCTGTCCCACATAGCCCAGCTTGTCGGCAAAATCACCTGAGTCCCCCGTATACCCGTGGAACATCAAGATAGCCGGATGGGGTTTCGCAGCGTTCTTTGGGCGTAAAAACTTGGCATGCACGCGTGCCCCTCCCACCCCGGTAAAGTACAGATGGAAGCATTCCGCAAAAGGCGTCTGAAACTCGGCTGGCACCAGCTCGACCTTGGGGTCGAGGAGGCGCATCTCTTGCAGTCCTCGATCCCAATAGGCATCAAAATCCGCTGGACGCGGGTTGATGCCCTGGTAAGTCTTTAATTTTTCAAACGGAAAATCAAAGCAAAGTGGCATATGGTCTCCTTAATTTATTGTTTATTATCCTTTATCTCGACTAAAGTTGCGAGACCCTGCGATTTTTGCAGGCTCGCTGCGATCTACTCAGTTGTAATCAGCTGCCATCGCAGTAATCATCATCCTGTGCGTGCCCCATGGTTTTCGGGCAGCTCATGCGTCAACGTTGATCTCAACCTCTTTCCCTGCTTTCTGGCTGCGATAAATCCCATCCAAAATGGTTTGTACATATAACGACTGCTCAGCCGGTACGGGTGAAGGCAGCCCCTCGGCTATGGCTTTCGCAAATTCCACACACTCCAGGGCATGCGGCTCCATGCTGTCGTGGGTCAGCTTAAGACTCTGGTCTATCAATTGTTTTGTGGCGTAGTTCGTCGTCGCAATCTCCGCGCTGGGCCATTGGCAGCCGCCTTCGGTGCCGTATAGCCACACTTTCACTTCCTCATCCGGGGTATGGTGCAGCATCCAGCTCGTTTCCAGGATAAGCGTTGCTCCATTTTCAAAACGGATGAAAGCCGCTGCGAAATCCTCTACATCCATATCTTTTGGAACCAGAGCGCGCCCCCATGAAGAGAAGGCCCCTTCATGCAAAGCCAGGGCAGTGCGCGCCACGCCGCTCACCGCTACCGGCTTGGGATGTCCCATCAACCATAACGTCAGATCCAGGACATGTACACCGATATCGATGCAAGGACCTCCCCCACTGCGATCCTTATAAACGAAAGTGGGTGCTACCGGCAGGCCGCTGCGCCGGATCCACCAGGCGCGCGCGTGGTAAATCTCGCCCAGTGCCCCTTGCAGTACTTCCGCTTTAACCGCCTGTGAATGTCCGTGGAAGCGGAAATGCTGCGCGGTCATGAGCATCTTACCCGATTTATCACGCGCCGCAATCATCTGCTTGATTTGAGCGGGGGTGGGTGCCAGAGGTTTTTCGCATAAGACATGCTTTCCAGCCTGAAGGGCTGCTGCGGTTTGCTCTGCATGAAACATATTCGGCGAGCAAATATCAACAATGTCAATTTCAGGATCCTGAAATAGATCAGCGGGCTTTTCATAAAATTTATTAATCCCATACTTTTTCTTCCACACACGAAAGACCTCCGGGTTAACATCGCTGCCAGCCACAACTTCCGTATAGGGCGAAGCCTGCCATCCAGGCACATGCGTATGTGCAATCCCCCCCATGCCGATAAAACCGACTTTCATTTTCTTTCTCATTGATAGCTCCTCAGATGAATGTGATTTCGATCATTTGGTGTCCATCCAACCTTGGAAGGTTGAACAGCGTTCTTCCATTTGCGACCTGGAAAGGAATGACCTCATGCTGTGGGACGAGCGTAACATTTTCCACCATCCAGGGAGTCTTAATCGATATGCCAATCTGGAATAATGGAATGACATCCTCCAGGATATCGATCGTCTGGCTGCGGTGCTCTGGGATATAGTGAAGCAAATGCATCACCCACCGGTTCTGCTCCTTTTGCTCATTGAGGGTTACCTGGAGCGTGCTGGGACCGCTGTGCTTGACCAGAGGTTCAGGCAGCAGCAGGTCGAGTGCGTTTAACAGCAGTGTTTTACACCATCGTGGTGCATTCTCGTTGTACTGTGAAAAGATGGGATGTGCAAAATAAATCACGTTTCCAGAACGCACAATGCCCGGATAACCTGCATTCCCAGAAGAGGGCGTGTGCCGGTGAGAGCAGAAATGTCGATAGGTCCGGTTGAAATAAGGCACAGCCACTTCAGCCAAAATTTCGGATCCAGGTAAGGCCGTCACTTCTAAGCCACGCTGATACATCACATATTCGGTTTCTGCCAAACCCTTGCCTATCTCTCCCGCCGGAATAATAAAATCAGGGCTGTAAGGGGCGAATCCTTGATAAGAGACCCCAAACTCGGGTAAAGCAAATTCATCACCCATATCCTTCAAACCCGAGAGGTAAGAAGCTATGATTCTGCCCCCGTTTTTCAGATAGTTGTGTAATTTCTCCACAATTAATGGACTCACTGGTATATCGTCCGGAAGCATCAAAACCTGATAGCCGTCTAATACACTGTAGCTATCCAACACATCAAATTGATGTCCACCTTCCGTCAGCATCCTGACCGCTCCTAATAATGCCGGTGGTAACCTTTCCAAACTTGCCCCCTGGAACTCCTCTGGTGTAAATATCCCAATATCAACCACCGGTTCTGTCTCAACGCACCAGGGCTCTTTTTTCTCCACCTCTGCATACACAGAACCAATTAGATCATAAGTGGGCTTTGATATTTTTCCGGAGGGATGGAGCTGGTCTCCGATCGAGCATTTTGCCCCCAAAGCCAGCATATTGAATACCTCGTACTGCAGCGCTGCAGAGTTCTTGAAGGAATGAAAATCTCCCCAAGAGGTATGGAACTTCCCAGTCATCCCCATGCAGTCCACGCCCAGGTTTCGAGCATAGCGCATGGTCAGCGGAAAGTGCATATATCCCCACCCGCCGCCGGGCAGCGATTCCAACTCAAAATGAGTATACACCTCCCGGATTGACCGGTGGCGCGGTCCAATATGGCCTGCATTATAGAAAATTGTGCAATCAGGGTTTAACCGTCGCACAAACTCAGTCATATCCCGTTTAAAAGCGTTGATCGATCTCAGCCCAAACAACCGGCGCGCTTCAGCATCGGAAGGCTCTAAACCTGCTGCTTCCATGGCAGATCGGCAGGCACTGCACGAGCAATCCACTGGCTGGACGATATCAAAAAAGATCCCATCTACCGCGAACTTCTCCAGAATTTCTTGAGTTTGGGTTTTTAAGAAATCCCGATATGGCGTGTTAACACACAGGTATCGGTAAAAACCCGCTTCATACAAAGGCGTGCCATTAAAGCTCCCATCCGGTGCAACCACCCTCCATTCCGGATGCAAATTGACCGTGTAATGGTCCCACTGCACCGTGATATAGACCGGCACTCGAATATTACGTGCATGGCAGGCTTCAATTTGCTCCCCAAGTAAATTTCGACGTGTCAGGTGCGGGTGAATCCGTTCGGGGAAAAGTTTCGAATCGTAATACAGCCACCCGTGATGGCAGCGCGCAAAACAGGTAACCGAATCCACGTGTGCTTCAGATAATACGTTCGCAAATTCCTGAGGATCGAATTCTGCCCCCACTTCCTCAATTGCCTCACTGGTATGGAAATCAAGATGAACCTGGCGGAACCGCAATTTTGTCTTCACCTTCAGTACCCTCCCCAAAAAGATCCAGGACTCTCGGGAATTACCATAACAGCCCCGGAAATTCCAAGAGAACCAGGCTATTATAAGCGAGAAATGATAGAATATTTGTGCTGAGCCAACCATGTTTACGCATCTTCACACGCATTCCTATTATTCTTTTCTCAGGGGAATTCCATCTCCAGCCGAAATTGTGCAGGCAGCCGTCAATCATGGCCTGCGTAGCCTGGCGTTAACAGACCATCGCTTTTTGACTGGAGCACTCGAATTCTACACAACCTGCCAAAGCTTAGGGATTCAGCCCATTCTTGGATTGGAAATCGAGGTCGATCCACCTGCCAGGATTCTCAAAGGTCAATCTGGTATTCTAGTTTTCCTGGCGACAGATCTGCGTGGCTGGTCGAATTTATGTCGCTTGAGCAGCTTGATCTCAGATGACAATCCACGTTTGGCTTTTGAACAGTTGTCATTATTTTCAGAGAGTTCTAATATGCCTTACAGGAGGCCGGCGTGGGTTGTTAGGCTCCTTAATTTCGGGCAACCACAGGCGCACGGCTGTCGAATGGTTATCTCGATTGGATGAATTATTCCCCAAAAGTTTATATATCGAGATTCAAGAACACACTGCCGAAGATCGGGAGCGTTGGCCTGGTCTGGTGAGCGTATCACGCAACCTGAAGCTGCCCTTGGTAGCCGCTCATGACATCCATTACATCGCTCCAAAACACGCCTCTTTACAGAAAACCCTGGCTGCCATCCGGATGCTCCAGCCGCTCAATGGTTTGCCCGAGGCAGAGGTGGCACCCCCGCATGCATATTTCAAATCACCGCAGGAGATGCAGGAGATATTCAGTGAATATCCTGAGGCTTTGTCAGCCACTGAGGAAATTTCCAACCGGTGTAAAATAAACCTCCCCCTCGGCCTGCCTCGTTTTCCCGAATTAAACCTGCCTGCCTCGCTGAGCCCTTTAGATTTACTCCGTCAAAAGGCTGAACAGGGAGCCCTGCAGCTCTATGGAGAGATCAGCTCCGATATCCAGGCGCGCTTGGATCACGAGCTGTCAGTCATCGGTGAATGCGGTTATGCTTCTCTGTTCTTGATCATGGAAGAAATCCTGGGATATGCCCGGCAGCAAGGCATCCCCTTTTCATCACGAGGCTCAGCCGCTTCTTCGCTGGTAGCCCACTGCCTGCACATCACCTCGCCAGACCCCATCCGGCTGAATTTATATTTTGAGCGTTTCCTCAACCCTGCCCGGGCTACCCCACCGGATATCGATACCGATCTATGCTCGCGGCGTCGTGATGAAGTCATTAATTATGTTTATCAGCGCTTCGGCAAAGATCAGGTTGCCACGATCTGCACGATCAACCGTTTCCGGCGTCGCTCTGCCTTGCGAGAGACCGCCAAGGCTTTCGGGCTGCCCTCCGAAGAAGTCAACCTCCTCGCAGACAGCCTGCCTCCCCACTGGTATGGACCTCCCGGGCGAAAAATCGATGAAAAAGATCCCTTCGCTGAGCTGGCGGAACGGTTCAATACCCCCACCCACCAGCTTATCTTTTCGGCAGCGGCTGATCTGATCGGTATGCCGCACCATTTATCTCTCCACCCCGGCGGAATTGTGATTTCACCAGGGCAAATGACAGATCTGGTGCCAACCCTGCTTGCCGCCAAGGGTGTTATTTCTACCCAGTTTGACATGGACTCAATCGAGCTGCTCGGCCTGGTAAAAATTGACCTGCTGGGTATTCGAGGATTGACAGTGCTTGGAGACGTTGCCCATGAGATTGCGTCTCATCAAGAGACTTTAAGCCTGCAGAATCAATCTGCCACTCCAATAAAGAGGTCGAAGGCTGCCGAAATCTTCGATTTTATTCCCCAGCAAGATGAAGAAACCAGTGCTGCTTTAGAGCGAGGTAAAACCATCGGTTGTTTCCAGATAGAAAGTCCAGGGATGCGTGCCACGCTCAAGGAGATTCACGCTCGGACGATCGATGACCTCATGGTCGCCTTGGCGCTCTATCGTCCTGGTCCCCTGACCGGGGGTCTGAAGGATTCCTTTGTCCGCCGGCACCTGGGACAAGAACCTTCTCAAGATATTCATCCTGCTATTTCCTCGCTGTTAGAAGAAACTTATGGTGTGATCCTCTATCAGGAACAAGTCCTGCGCATTGCCCATGAATTGGCGGGGCTCAGCCTGGCGGAAGCTGATTTGCTAAGGAGGGCAATGTCGCACTTTGATCCTGGAAAGCAGATGCAGACCTTGCAGGAAAGATTCGTCGCCGGAGCCTGGGACCGCCGCCAGGTGCCTGAAGCAGCCGCGAAGCGGATTTGGGAATTAATGGCGGCATTTGCGGGGTATGGTTTCCCCAAAGCGCATGCCGCTTCTTATGCGCTTATTTCCTGGCAATCAGCCTGGTGTAAAACCCACTTGCCAGCCTTTTTTATGACGGCTGTGCTGGCGAACTGGGGCGGGTATTATCGTCAGAGCAACTATCTCACCGAAGCCCGCCGTATGGGGCTGGCAATTCGCCCTCCCCTGGTCAATTATGCCAGTCGTGAATTTAGCCTTCACTACATGGAACATCAACCGGTATTAGTGATGGGGCTTGATCAGGTGCGTGATCTCACCCGGCGGACCCAAACCGCCCTCATTCAAAAACGCCCATTCAATTCCTTTATAGATTTCTTGGCCCGAGTCGATCCAAGGCCTGTTGAAGCAGAAAATCTGGTTAGAGCTGGTGCGTTAGAAGAGTTTGGGCGGATCCCGCGTTTGTTGGATGGTCTCAAGCATGGTGGTTGGCGAGGGGGGCAAATGCCTCTTTTCTCGATGGATACGAAATCATCCGAAGATTGGACACTCCAGGAAAAAGTGGCTGCTCAAGAAAGGTTCTTAGGCGTCAGTGTCATTGCCCACCCTCTCGAATTGGTTGAGGAGCAGATTGTAAAAGTAGGTGCCATGAGCACGGTTGACGCAGCCGCACACCTTGGTGAACATGTCCGCGTAGCTGGCATGCGTCAAACCTGGCGGCGCACGCTGACCACCCGTGGAGACTATCTTTATTTTCTTGCCTTAGAAGACCTGGAAGGGATGCTGGATGTAATCATCACTTCTGAGGTCTATCGCAAGAGCCGCTCAGAGCTCTCTG
Organism: uncultured Chloroflexia bacterium; assembly: GCA_963751425.1. Taxonomy (GTDB): domain Bacteria; phylum Chloroflexota; class Anaerolineae; order Anaerolineales; family UBA4823; genus CAVVUF01. The sequence goes on from CAVVUF010000001.1 coordinate 823,964, forward strand.
ATCAAGGACCCTATCTGATTGAAGGAACAGTGATCCTGGATCCAGAAAAATCCGAGCCTTTCATCCGCGCCGAGAAGATCTGGCGCGTGAGGTAAACCGGGATTACCAACTTTCACCTATTGGTTTAGCCAGTACAATCTCGATTGGCAGCCCAAACAGGCTATCTTGCCTGGCATCAACGATTTCAAAACCATGCCTTACCAAAGTTTGTTGGAGTAAGATTGGCCGGCAGTCGATCCAGGCGGGAAAGTGGTCGTGCATCCACATGTAAGGTTTCAGCAAGCGCGCTTGGGGTAGGCATTTTGACATCGATAACACACACAGCCGCCCACCCTGGCATATAACCCGCTTGCATTCCGATAGAACCAGGGTGATCTCCTCATCAGGAAATAATTCCAGGGCAAAACTCATCAAAACGCCAGTCACTGATTGAGAAGAAAGAGGCAAGTTAACGGCATCTCCGCTTAATAATCCGACGCTTGTCTTCATCCCTTTTCGCTGGAGCTTTTTCTGAGCAGCACTCAGCATCTTTATGGATAGATCGACGCCGTATACAAATCCAGCAGGCCCAACTTTTCCACCCATTTCGATTGCTGCCGTCCCCGTTCCACAGCCCACCTCGAGCAGGATATCTCCTAATTGGATATTTAGAAGCTCCACCGCTTGCTGCCTGGCCTGATCTTCTGCAGAGCCGCTCAGCACATCATAGAAGCGGCTCAAAAAATCATAGGTGGCCTGTGTCCGCACTCGATTTTGAGATAGTTTCATCGACTGTGCATTATAATTGATACGAGAGAGGCGCCCGATGACAAAAATCAAAAAACTTTCTTGGGGATTGCTTAGTACTGCCCATATCAACCGCAGGGTGATTCCCCCCATAAAAAGCTCAAAACGTAATCAATTATCCGCCGTCGGCAGTCGTGATGAAGCCCACGCCCGCCAATATGCTCAAGAATGGGGGATCCCAAAAGCCTACGCCAGTTACGAAGACCTGTTAGCAGATCCGGAAATCGATGTGATTTACAATTCACTGCCCAACAGCCTCCACGCAGAATGGACGATTAAAGCCCTGCAAGCCGGGAAGCATGTTTTATGTGAAAAACCGATGACCATTCGCCTGGAGGAAATTGATGCAGTGGCTGAGGCAGCTCAAAAGGCTGGAAAAATCGTTGCTGAAGCCTTCATGTATCGCCATCACCCCCAAACCATTCAAGTCAAGGAACTGGTAAATGCAGGGTTGATCGGTGAGCTGCGCCTGGTGCGTGGTGCTTTTTCCTTTAACATGCTCGACCGGCCTGAGAATGTGCGCTTTGATCAAACCTTGGGAGGGGGCTGCCTATGGGATGTGGGATGTTATCCGGTTAGCTATACCCGCTACCTGGTAGGCGCAGAACCAATCGAAGTTTTCGGTATGCAAGAGACGAACACCGCCGGTGTCGACATTCATTTTGTCGGCCAATTACAATTCCCGGGGCAAGTATTTGCCCAATTTGACAGCAGCTTCAGGACCGCCTTTCGGGCCTACCTCGAGGTGGTGGGTACCGAGGGAACCATAACCGTCACCCATCCCTTCACCCCTGGGCGCAGAGAAGTAATCAAGCTCAACCGTGAAGATAAAACCCAGGCTGTTCCCATCCGCGCACCTGAGCTGTATTCTGGTGAAGTTGAAGATATGGCTGATGCCATTTTATTGGGCAAGCTGCCCAGGGTTTCCATATCAGACAGCCGCTCGAATATTGAAACCCTGCTGGCGCTATATCAATCTGCTTTGAGTGGACAGCCTGTACATTTGTCACCAGCATAATCAATCAGTTACAAAATTCAACCGCCTTCCAATACCTTTCCTAAACTCATTCCTAAGTCATGACCCACCAGCTAAATCAACGTGAGCTAATTATCAATTTAGATAACGGAGAATATGAAATCCGTCCTATCTTGCACCGCATCGAAGGGGTTCATATTATTGGTCCTGTTGATTACGGTTGGGCAAAATACAAAGAGCAGTTTCGAGTTAATGACCCATCCATTTCAAAAGAATTTATTCCTGATGTAATGACCTGGGGCGGCGGACCCTTAGCTGGGTCGCGTATTCCAGGCACTCGCCGGCTTGTTTTTTGCGGGTATTCCCCGATCTGGGAAGGGTTCTATGTTTCCAGCTTAGGCGGTGGTGCCTATATCATGCATCGTATCGGGGTTGATTTCGTTACCATTCATGGCAGGGCTGCCCAGGACTCGGTATTAATTTTGAACCATTCCCAAGGGGAAATAAAAGTCCGTCTGGAACCCATCAATCCTGACACAATCTGGGCTGGGCATGCTGATCCTGATGGCAACCTTCTCATGGGCTTTTATGCCTTGCAGCAAGCTGTATTCGCTCGCTATGCAGCCGAATACACCGCTGATTGGGTGCGGGTTTTCGCGGTAGGGCCAGCCGCACGGCAAACAAACCAGGGGATTATCGGCAGTAACCAGGTCAAAAAAGGACGCCTCACTCCGATTGATGATTGGGCTGGGCGGGGTGGCCTGGGCAGCCGGTTATTACAGCATCATCGCATTGCCGCTTGTATTTTCGGCGGCGATTGGGAAGATCCCGATCTCAAGGACTCAAAAGAAATCGACGGGTATTTCCAAAAATATTACGGCGATTCGATGATCAAAGTCGATTTGGGTGCTGCAGAGAAATACCGTTACGTTCCCGGTTTCATGACCGGCGGTACCTTCGGTGTTAACATGCACACGGGTGAAGACAAGCTTTTTAGCTTTAATTACACCTCAATCCTTGAGACCGATCAAGCCCGCCTCGATCAGCACCAGCAGTTTATTCTTGATCATTACCTGAAACAGTTTAATGAGGAGATTATCCAGCCTAAATCCTTTACGCATTGTGGCGAGCCTTGCTCGATCGCCTGCAAGAAATTTAGCGGCATTTATAAAAAAGATTATGAGCCCTATCTTGCTCTCGGTCCCCAGTGCGGGATTTTTGATCAGCGTGCCGCTGAAGAGCTGAACCACTTCGTTGATGCTTTGGGGATCGATGCCATCCAATTCGGCGGTACGCTCTCCTGGCTGATGGAGCTTTTTCACAAGGGGGTTTTGCCCCCCGAAGATTTCGGCTTGCCCCCGTCTTCTGAAATGCGCTTCGATTTCGCTTCGCAAGCCAGCGATTTTGATATTGTAGAAGATTCCCAGCGCAATGCCGCATATGCTCAGAAGATTGCTTTCATGATTCTCTTTGAAAATGCCGGAGTGATCTTTCGCTCTGGGATCCGATCCGCAGCCTTAGCTTTGGATGAGCGCTATCACCTGACCGAGCCCGGTCAGCGCACGCTCGATCGTGCCGTGTTTGTTTCCCATGCTGAAAAAGGCGGGCTGACACCGAACCAATATTGGGTCCCGGGTATGCTCAGTCCCATGCCAATGATGGGAAAGTATTTTGTATATTATGGGTTTGATTACTTGCCGCCTCGTTTGCTGGGGCGGCGCTGTGTGGAACGCATGGTCTACGAGCTTTTCAGCGAGAATACCGGCGTATGCCGCTTCCATCGTAAATGGGTAGAAGCGATCGTCGACGAAATCATCTCCGCCCACTACCAATTCCCGGTGGATTATAAAGCGCATCAATTTGAGCTTGCCCGCCAGGTTTATGAAATGGAAGGGGGCGGATCAACTTTCTGGGAGAGCGAGCGGACGGTTGAGATTGTCAGGCAGTACCTTGAGAAATGGGACCGCCTGGGTCTCAAAGACCCCGATCTTTTGACCTGGATCTCTCGCTTCCGGGCAGATCGCTGGGAAGCTGCCCGAGCCTATTGGGAAGAAATCCGAACAGGAATTATGGAAGCCTTCCAGTCTGGAGTGGAAGCAGTCCCAGATGTGGTTGCCCCTTACCAGGCTGCAAAACTCGATGTGATGGAAAAACGCCCTTAGTCAATTAAAGAAAGGATCTTGTATGTCGAAATTTATCGCCGCAATCGATCAAGGGACCACCAGCACCCGCTGCATGCTCTTCAATCACAGTGGGCAGGTTATCAGCCTCGCCCAAAAAGAACACGAACAAATTTATCCTCAACCCGGCTGGGTTGAGCACAATGCCTTGGAAATATGGGATCGAACTCAAGAAGTCATCCGTGAGGCCGTCGCCAAAGCAGGGGTGAAGCCCGGAGACATCGCCGCAGTGGGTATCACCAACCAACGCGAGTCCGCCATCGTTTGGGATCGGCGGACGGGTAACCCATACTATAACGTTATCGTCTGGCAAGATACGCGAACGAAATCCATCTGTGATCGGTTAGCCGAATCCGGCGGCCAAGATCGTTTTCGCTCGAAAGTGGGTTTGCCGCTGGCAACATACTTCTCTGGTCCGAAAATTCAATGGATTTTAGAAAATGTCCCTGGCGTGCGCAGTGCGGCTGAACGTGGCGATGCTCTCTTTGGAAACCTGGATACCTGGGTCATCTGGTGGCTGACCGGAGGTCCGCAAGATGGCAGCCATGTCACAGATGTGACCAACGCCAGCAGGACCTTAATGATGGACCTCGAAACCCTGGATTGGGATGAGGACATTCTTTCGACACTCAACATACCGCATGCCATGCTGCCCAAGATCGTCCCTTCGAGCGATCCCCGTACCTGGGGCAGCACTCGGAAAGATGGGCCTTTCGGCGAAGCCATCCCGGTATGTGGCGACCTTGGAGATCAACAAGCTGCCCTGGTCGGACAGACTTGTTTCAATTCCGGAGAAGCCAAGAACACCTACGGCACAGGCTGTTTCATGCTTTTAAATACGGGCGTAAAACCTATCCAATCGAACAATGGGCTGCTCACCACATTGGCTTACAATTAGACGATCAACCTGCCGTTTACGCTTTAGAAGGTTCCATTGCCATTACCGGTGCATTGGTGCAGTGGCTGAGAGATAATCTAGGATTAATCAAGCAATCGTCCGAAATTGAGATTCTGGCACGAACCGTGCAAGATAATGGAGGCATCTATTTCGTTCCGGCCTTTTCAGGCTTATTTGCTCCCTATTGGCGTTCGGATGCACGCGGTGTCATTGTTGGCATGACCCGTTACGTGAACAAAGGGCATATTGCTCGTGCAGCGCTTGAAGCCACCGCTTACCAGACTCGTGAAGTTCTGGAAGCCATGAAGATCGATTCGGGTGTCAAGCTAACTGCATTAAAAGTGGATGGCGGCATGGTATATAATGATTTGTTGATGCAGTTTCAAAGTGATATCTTAGGCGTGCCAGTTGTCCGGCCCAAAGTCTCCGAAACCACTGCCTTAGGTGCCGCATATGCTTCTGGATTAGCAGTTGGTTTTTGGAGCAGCCTTGAAGATCTCAAAACGAATTGGCAAATAGACCAGACCTGGCATCCTTTGATGCGTGAAGCTACCCGTGAATCTCTATATTCTGGTTGGCGCAAAGCTGTTGAAAGAACCTTCAATTGGGTTGACTGATCTCAATATATGACGAAGAAGAAGTGAATTTCACGCTGTCCATTTTCTCGATTTCCTTATTGTTATCAACTGGCATTTGCCTGGTATTGGCCAGTTCGATCCTCAAACAGCATGCCGGTAGCGCCCGGATCACTTTTTCATTGCTGATGTTGGCAGTTGCGGAATGGTCCTTCACTTCTTTCTTAGTGGCAGTTGCTTCATCAGAACCATCTAAAATCTTTTGGGCAACCCTTGGGTATCTGGGGGTTACTGCTACGCCCGTATTGTTCTTCATCTTCTCCCTGGAATTTTCCACTCAGCAGAATTGGCTGAGGAATTGGGTTTTAAGACCCTATGGATCATTCCCCTGGTCACGATAATTATCGCCTTCACCAATTCTTGGACAGGCTGGTTATGGGATAACTTTACATATATTCCTGAAACCAATATCCTTGTTTTTAGTCCAGGTCCATTTTCGCCCATCGCCAATGCCTATTCCTATCTATTGATCTTTGCGAGCATTCTGGTTTTGATCCGGGCGGTTGTAATATTCAAGGAGGGTTACCGCTTCCAGGCAATCGTAACACTGATCGCAGCCCTTTTCCCGTTGATAGCAAATTTAGCTTTCGTCCTGGATAAGATCCCAATTACTGGGTTAGATCTGACACCCTACGCGTTTGTCGTTACTGGAATTATTATCGCCTGGAGCATCCAATATTTTCAGTATCTCAATCCCCTTCCAGTCGCCCGGGATGAGTTAGTGGAGTTTATGGGTGATGCGGTCATTGTCCTGAACGATCAATATCAGGTCACGTATTTCAACCCTGCTGCTTGTAAGATTACTGGCATTTTACTGGATCAAGCCATAGGACAGCCTGCCAACCAGGTTCTTCAAAATTGGCCTTATCTGGCAGATCGTTTTAGCCAGAAAGTAACTGGCGTGAATGAAGCAGTTGAAATTCAAGCGCTTGATGACCGTTGGTACGATATTCGTATCTTACTGTTGAGAAACCGTCGCCAACGTGTAACCGGATGTTTGATCGTCATTCACGATATCACCCGTCAAAAACAATCGGAGCTGCTCCAATCCAGGCTGATCGATGGATTACAAACCGTGGCAGAAGTCAGTACAACCATTGCCAGTACGCTCGATACCCAACAGCTTCTGCTAAAAGTTTCTGGTCTAACACGTGAACGCTTTGATCTTTATCATGCCCAGATTTACCTGGTCGATTCCATGGGGAAAAACCTGGTTCTTGCTGCCGGATCGGGAGAGATTGGCTTCAAGATGGTCAACCAGGGCAGGACCATCCCTTTAAGCAAAGAACCATCGCTGGTTGCGCGGGCAGCGCGAACCAACCAGGGAGTCATAGTCAATGATTGTTTGGCGGATGCCGGGTTTCTTCCTCACCCTCTCCTTCCCGAAACACGCTCCGAGCTGGCGGTTCCCATCACTGCCGGTCAGCAATTACTGGGTGTCTTGGATGTACAAGATAACCAATTCGAGCGTTTTACACAGCAGGATTTGATTGTTTTAAACACTCTGGCTTCCCAAATTTCGGTTGCGCTTCGCAATGCCGATACTTTTTCCCAGCTTCAAAAACTGCTGGAATCGCAGCGCAAAGAATTAACGCTTTTATATAACATGGGAGTTAAGACTGCAGAAGCCCCATCCATTCAGGAGCTTCTAGAGTGGATGGCTGAGCAAATCTCTCATGCCATGCAGCATCCAGAAGCCTGTACTGTTTCGATCCTCTATGAGAATCACATTATTGGGCAAAACTTGGATACCCAGGATGTAAATCAAATTGCTCAAGAGATCCAGCTTGCTGGTGTAATCGTTGGAAAAATATTCTTAAGCTACGCACTTCCTCTTGATTTTTCTTCCGAAGAACACAGTTTATTGTTAAACGTTGTCCAGCGCCTTCAGAATTACATTGTCGAAATTACCCTCCGGAAAAATCAATCCCAGCTTCGTGAAGCGCTGCAAATCGCGCACATGGGACATTTTGAATTTGATCTGAATACTGGCATTTTTACGCTTAGCGAAGAATTATTACACCTGCTTGGCACATCCTCCCTCGAAAACTACGGTTACCAGAAATCCTTGGATGGCATCATCGAATACATCCATCCCGAAGATCGAGGAAGGACTAAAAAGGATTTCCGGGAAATTATCCATGCCCCAAACCTCTCATTTTTCGAGCGCGAATATCGCTTTATTCGAGTAGAAAACACGCAGCCCACTACCCGGCATGCTATTCTTCGCGCCCAGGTTTATCGGGATGATCTGGGGAAAAATGCAACACTTTCCGGCACCCTCCAGGATATTACCGAACGCGTCAAAGTTGATGCTGAAGTTTTACGTCTGGCTACCGTAATCGAGCAGGCCCAAGAAGCCATTGTCATCACAGATTTACAAGGCAATATGGTTTACGCCAATCCATTTTTTGAATTGATCACGGGGTATTCGGTTTCAGAGGCGCTGGGCATGAACCCCCGCATTTTGAAAAGTGGTCAGCATGATACAGCCTTCTATGAAATCCTTTGGAATACGATCTCCAAAGGTGAGACTTGGAATGGTACCTTTATTAACAAGCGCAAGGATGGGAGTATTTATCACGAAGCCGCCACAATCTTCCCCATTAAGGACGCATCCGGCACCATCCTCAATTATGCTACGGTCAAGCGTGATATCTCAGCCCAGGTTCAAGCCGAACAAGAAATCAGGGCTTTTGCCAGGCAGCAGGAGCTTCTCAATGATATTACCCAGGCTGCACTTGAGCAAACCGATGTCGTTTCCATGATGAGTATCCTGGCTAAAAAGCTGGGCGAATTATACGCTTCAGACGGCAGCTATATCACCCTTTGGGATGATCAACGCGGCGTACCCATCCCGATGGCAGCTTATGGGAATATGAGCGACGTCTATTCAACTTTAGCTGCTGAACCAGGCGATAAAACCTTGACTGGCTCCGTTTTGGAAGCCGGGCACTCAATCGCGGTAGATGATGTTCAAAATACACCATATATCAGCCCTGGGGTTGTAGCCTTATTTCCCACTCGCTCAGCCTTAGGTCTACCGTTGATCGCCAGCGGTAAGAAGCTGGGGGCAGCGATGATCACTTTTATTCAAGATCACCATTTCACCCAGGCAGAAATTATCCAAGGCGAGCAAGCCGCCTCACAGGTAGCTCTAGCCTTATTGAAGGGTCAGCTTCTAGATGAAGAGCAAAAGCAGCGCCACCTTGCTGAACGGCTCCGGGAAACCGGGCGAATCTTAAGCACCACCTTAGACACCGATCACCTTCTGAACCTGATCCTGGAACAGATGAAGGATATTGTTCCGTATGACCTGGCTTCTCTTCTGCTCCTGGAAGGAAATATGGCCCGGGTGGTCCGTTCCCATAATATTGACATACACCAAGCAGATAAAAAGAAGGTTATCCCTGAAGCGATCAATGTTCTTGAGGTAAGAAGCTTTTCCGAAATTGTCCAGACCCGCCGCCCGGTGATCATCAACGATGTCCAAAATTATCCTGGTTGGGTGGATTATCTCTCGATCAACTCATTTCATTGTTGGATCGGTGCTCCGATCATCGCCCGTGACGATTTGATCGGTTTTCTATGTTTGGCGAAATCAGCCGCAGGTTATTACACATTCGAGCATGCCACCCTTCTGGAGGCTTTTGCCGGGCAGGCCTCCCTTGCCTTGCAAAACAGCCGGCTCTTTGAGACTGCCCAAAGAAAAGCAAAAGAATCCGAGACTTTACGCCAGGCTGCTTCGGCGATCACCCGGTCTCTGAACCTTGCAGAGACGATTGACATCATCTTGGAGCAGCTAAATTTTGTGGTCCCCTATGACAGCGCTTCAGTGCTGCTTCTGCAAGGGAACGAGCTTGAAATCGTAGGCGGGTATGGCTTCCCTAAACCAGCCGAGGTCCTTGGGCTTAAATTCTCTCTCGATGGAGATAATCCTTGCGCCCTCGTCTATTCCACTCGCCAGCCCTTTATCCTTGAAGATGCCCCCATGATGTACCAATCTTTTACAGAAACCCCTCATGACCATATCCGTAGTTGGTTGGGGGTTCCTTTAATTGTTCAAGGAAGAGTCACTGGCATGATTTCCCTCGATTCTGTTAAATCTGGCACTTTCACACCTGACCACGCCCGTCTTGCTGCCGCCTATGCCGATCAGGTCGCCATTGCTCTGGAGAATGCCAGGCTTTTCGCTCAAACTCAAGAGCTGGCAATCACAGATCCACTGACGGGCTTATATAACCGCCGGTTCTTTTTTAACCAGGCCAAAACGGAGTTTGAACGTGCCCGTCGTTACCAGGGTCCCTTATCCATCATCATGTTAGATATTGATGATTTTAAGAAAATCAACGATACTTATGGGCATTTAATTGGCGATCAAGTTTTACAATCCTTGGCCAGTTTATGTCGAGAAAACGTGCGTGAAATCGATGTGGTTGGACGTTATGGCGGCGAAGAATTTGTCATCCTTCTGCCCGAAACACCCCTGGTAATTTCTCAGCCTGTTGGAGACGAGAATTCTTCCTCTCCTGGTGGAATCATCATTAACAGTGGTGCGATCACTGCCGCAGAGCGGTTAAGACAAAAAGTGGCCCAGAACATCATTCAAACCGAAAAAGATAACCTTCGGATCACCATCAGTCTTGGCGTTGCAGAATATCATCCGGATATCACCAGCCCCGAAATGCTCTTGGATCATGCAGACCAGGCGCTGTACCTGGCAAAACAAGCCGGGAAAAACCGCGTTGCCACATTTGAGAAAGAACAGCCGCTCAAATATCATTAGATTTAAAAAAAACCTCAGGAGAAGCCATGCGTCATCTAGATACAGAAGTGCTTGTAATTGGCGGTGGGGCCACTGGCACAGGGATAATTCGAGACCTTTCCCTGCGCGGTTTCAAAGCTGTGTTAGTCGAAAAGCGAGATTTAGCGCACGGCACAACCGGGCGATACCATGGACTGCTTCACAGCGGTGGGCGGTATGTCGTTAAAGATCCCCAGGCAGCCCAGGAATGCATCGACGAAAATAAAATCCTGAGAAAGATAATGCCTCAATGTATCGAGGATACAGGCGGATATTTTGTTCTCACCCCCTGGGATGAGCTGGAATATGCCCCCAAATTCATCGCAGGTTGTCAAAAAGCCGGGATACCTGTAGAAGAGATCTCTATATCTGAAATGCTGCGCCAGGAACCATCGTTAAATCCAAAAATTACGCGCTGTTTTCGGGTTCCAGATGCCTCAGCAGATTCCTTCCTGGCAGCCGACCTCAATGCCAATGCTGCTCGCCAATCTGGCGCTCTTGTCCTTACCTATCATGAAGTCATCCGCATGATCACAGCCGGCGACCAAAAATCTACAAATCCAGAAAATCGCCGCGTGACCGGCGCCCTTTGCCTGGACCTGGTGACAGGTGAGGAAGTTTCCATTACCGCTGACCTGGTGGTGAACGCTTCGGGAGCCTGGGCTGGTAAGATCGCTGCTACAGCCGGGATCGGAATTCAGATTCGCCCCGGAAAAGGGATCATGCTGGCCATCAATCACCGGGTTGTAAACACAGTCATCAATCGGTGCAAAATGCCTGCTGACGGCGATATCATCGTTCCAGCCCATACGGTGGCTGTCATCGGGACGACCGATGAACAGGTCAGCGATCCCGATCATTTCGCCATCGAACCCCGGGAAATCGAGCTGATGTTAAGCGAAGGAGAAAAGTTAATCCCTGGCTTTAAAGAGCTGCGCTTCTTGCGTGCCTGGGCCGGTGTCCGCCCTCTTTTTCAAGAGGCAGATACGCAAGAATCTCGCGATATTACCCGTGCCTTCGTTCTCCTCGACCACGCTCAACGCGATGGAGTGGGCGGCCTCTTGACGATTACCAGTGGAAAATGGACCACCTACCGTAAAATGGCCGAAGTTACTGTGGATAAAGTGTGCGAAAAGCTCAACACACCTCGCCCTTGCCGTACTCACCTGGAAATTCTTCCATCTCCTGAGACCCACCACCATACTTTAGGGGCGCGTTTGTCGAACGTAGAAACCAAGCAGGATTTCCGTGAGCTGATCTGTGAATGCGAATTGGCCACTTATCATGAAGTCGAAAAAGCCATCCTCTTCGGCAATGCCAACACCATTGATGATATCCGCAGGGATACTCGCCTTGGCATGGGACCTTGCCAGGGAGGCTTCTGTACCATTCGAGCCGCAGGTATTTTGCACGAGCTTAAACAGACCCCGGTGATCCAGGCAAACGTGGCTTTACGTGATTTTCTTCAAGAACGTTGGAAAGGCCTTCAGCCCACTCTATGGGGCCAGCAGCTGCGCCAGGAACGCCTGGATGAGCTGGTGTACCTGGATGTCTTAAATGCCGGTCACCTGCCCGGGCCGTCGGAGTCAAATCTTAAATCCGAGCCTTATACCCAACCACAGGGAGGTAATCTCCAGGCAGCCCCTGTCATTCCATCTGCAGCAAGCGATTTTCAGCCCCCAATTACCAGGCATGACCCGTTGAAAGTTGATATCCTGGTCATCGGGGCGGGTCTTTCTGGATTGACAGCCGCCTGGCGCGCAGCTCTCTCTGGAAAACGCGTCCGCCTGGTATCAAAAGGCTGGGGGGCACATTATTGGGGTTCAGGATCCATCGATATCTTAGGGTGCTCATCGCCTGCGGGAGATTTGATCTCGCAAGAATTACGCGGCAGGCTGGAAGAGCTGGTCAAAAATAATCCACAGCATCCCTATGCGCTTGCCGGCTTAGAACGGTTGGAGACAGCTCTGAAAGCCTTTCAAGATTTGTGTCAGGCTTCAGGATATCCGCTCCAAGGATCATTAGAAAAAAATTGGTTATTGCCTACTGCGTTGGGGTCTTTGCGGCCTACGTGCCTGGCACCTGAAACGATGCTTGCAGGCGATGCAGCCAGCGCAAAGGCGACCGTCATCGTGGGTTTCGACCGGTACTATGACTTTTTTCCAGGGATGATCGCTGGTAATTTGGAAGCTCAGGGCATATCCGCTGCAGGGATCAAGCTGGACCTTCCCAGCCTGCGCGACAGGAAAACCTTGACCTCTCGGATATTAGCGCAATTTTTTGAAAACCCCGCTTTCCGTGAAGAGCTCGTGCAAGCCTTAAAGTCCAGGCTGCAAGGAGTGGTAAAACCAGGTCAAGAGATACGTTTCGGTTTTCCAGCCGTCCTGGGGTTAAAAAATACGCACCAAAATTGGAAAGATTTACAGGACCAATTGGAGTGTCCTGTCTTTGAGATTCCTGGTCTTCCTCCTTCCATCCCCGGTATGCGTTTACATCAAATTCTCTGCCAGGCTGTTCAGAAGGCCGGTGGCGTGATCTACGAAGGAATGCAGGTGGTTAAAGCGGATTGCTCCGCTGGTCAAATTCAAACAATTTGGAGTGAAGCAGCCGCTCGCCAAAAACCCCATCAGGCTCGTCATTTTGTCCTGGCCAGTGGAGGATTTCTTGGGAGGAGGCCTTGTAAAAACTTCGGCTGGCTTTCTCACTGAAACTATATTTGATTTACCCTTGCAATATCCCCCCGAAGGAGAGGCCTGGCTCCAAGAGCGCTTCTTTGCAGAAGGGGGGCAGCCAATTTATCGCAGTGGGATCGCCGTGGATAAAAACTTTCACCCCATTATTTCGCAAAACCGCCCACAACTTGAAAATCTTTCGATCATCGGATCCAGCCTGGCAAATGCTGACCCAATCCGGGAACGGTCTCTAGAAGGAATTGCCCTGGCAACTGGCTATTCAGTGGGTGAGATGCTTGGAGAGACGCTATGACCAAACACCTCGTTCAACACCCTGTCGAGATGACCCTGGATCAATGTATCAAATGCAATATCTGCACAACAGCCTGCCCGGTTTCAGCAGTCACTGACCTCTTCCCAGGTCCCAAATACGAAGCTCCCCAAGCTGGACGTTTCAGAGCACCAGGTCAATTTTCTCCTGATCTATCCGTCGATTATTGCAGTGGCTGCCGGGTCTGCAATATGATCTGCCCTACAGGAGTCAAAATTGCTGAGATCAATGCCCGGGCACGCGCCTCCCTCGTTGCGCAAGGCAAAGTTCCCCTCAGGCTGCGCTTACGGAACAACCTAATCGCGCGCGCCGAGCTTGTGGGTAAATTAGGCCAGCCCATCTATCCCGTGGCGAATTTCGCCCTAAATTTCAAGCCGGCTCGCTGGATCGTCGAAGTCACGCTAGGTATTCATCGCCAGGCTCCATTTCCCAGGCTGGCTGAACAGCGCTTCCGCACCTGGTTCCGCCAACACCCAAAACCAGCTGCAGCGAAGCGGCAGATTGTCTATTTCCATGGCTGCTCAACGCAGTATTATGAGCCTCGGGTTGGGCGGGCTGCAGTGCATGTATTGGAAGCCAATGGCTACGAAGTACTCCTTCCTCCTCAAAACTGCTGCGGTTTACCTTTACTTTCCAACGGAGAGTTTCCCGCAGCGCGGAAATATCACACCAACAATGTCCGCCATCTGGTAGAGTATGCTCGGAAAGGGATCCCCATCATCGGAACTTCGACGAGCTGCACCTTGACCCTTAAAGAGGAAGCCCCTGAGCTGCTCGATATGCACGATGAGGATACCGAGCTTGTGGCGCGCATCGACCTTTGATTTCAATGAATTTTTACTCGATTTATTGGCAGAAGGTAGTCTCAAAAGAGATTTCAAACCCATTCCCCTCACCCTTGGATACCACATCCCCTGCCAATATCGCGGTCATCGTATGGGAAAACCCGGGTTAGAGCTGCTTGATCTGGTTCCAGACCTAAAGTTGATTGACAGCCAGGCCACCTGCTGCGGGATCGCGGGCACCTACGGCTACAAAAAAGAAAAATATCAGATCGCCATGGAAGTAGGTCAACCGCTCTTTGATTTTATTCATGAAACAGGAGGGCCGGTCGTCGTTTGTGATAGCGAAACTTGTCGCTGGCAGATCACCCATGCCACGGGTCTCCCAGCTGTCCATCCCGTTGAGCTGCTCGCCATCGCCTATGGTTTCAAACCTGAAGGTCCGCTGGCAAAACTTTTCTCATAAGATATCCGTAGACTCTATTGAGTAACCAAAAATTATTGATATGAAAGGGAAAACAACATGAAAACAGGTGCAAAAACAATCGTAAGCGGGGTTATCATCGTCGTTATTGGTCTGGTCTTGATCGGTGTGCTCATATCAGCAACCAGTAAATTCTTTTATATTCTCTCCAAGGTAGATCAAAACCAGGTCGGAGTTAAATTTCGGAGTGGAAAAATATATGAGATTGTTGGACCCGGAGTTTACAGCGATTTAGGCTTGTATGTGGAGCTGAAACGTGTTTCCAGCCAGGCGGTTCCCTTTTCAGTCAAAGATGAAGAAATCATTACCAGCGACAAGCAGCGGATCGGGCTAGAGGTATCCGGCACTTTCACGCGTCCAAGCCTGGCTGAAAAAGATCTGCTGCTTGCCAATTGGGCGAAATACAGCAATATCTATCTCTCTGATGAGCTGGCACAAGAACGGGTTGTTGACCTGACAAAGCAAGCCATGAAAGTTTGCGTGGGGACGCGTCCCTTTGACGATGCCATCATCGGCACTGCGCGGGATGTATTGCGCTCCTGTGTTGATGAAGAATTAAGCAAGTTGGCCGCTAATTTTGGCTTGTCGATTGAAAACGTCGTCGTTCCCAATGTGGTTCTTTCTCCAGAAGTTCAAGCCGGCCTGGATGCCATTGTCCAAAGCCGCCTATCAACCGAAAAAGCTGCCCAAGATAAGTTAAAAGCAGATGCCGAAGCCTCAGCCGAACAAGCCCGCCAAGAAGGGGAAATCCGGGTTGCGCAAAGCCGCATCCAGGAAGAGACTCGCCAGCAAACCATTCTGGCTCAGCTAGAGCAGGAAAAATTAACCGCCCAAAAAGCGGTTATCGAAGCCGAAAAATCCAATGAGCTCTTATCTGCTCAGCAAGACCTGGCCATCAACAAAGCGGCAGCCCTGGCAGCCGCTGAAAAAGTGAAGGTGGAAATTGCCAAGGAAACCGCCCTGGCGGATCTCTATGCCAGGTACCCAAGCTATGTCACCTTGCAAATAGCTCTGGCCAATGCAGCCGCCCTCAAGCAAACCGATAAAGTTATCTTCACCATGGATGGCATGACCCCCACCCTGGTGATGCCTGGCCCTGGCATCACTCCGACGGTGGACACAACTCCCAGCCAAACGGTTCAGCCATAGAATTACAAGCTTCCAGAAAGGGATTTTGAGCATACCAAAGCTCAAAATCCCTTATATTTTTTTCAATGGAGTACAATCATTTGACATTCCCGATTACAGAAACGGTGCCTCGGCGCACAAAATTAGCTTATGGGGTTTCAGATCTCGGTTTTGCCCTGGTAGATACGACCATTGCAATTTTATATGCCATTTTTCTCACCGATGTTGTTGGTCTTTCCCCAGGTATTGCTGCTATCGCTATTTTTGTCGGCCGCAGTTGGGATTATATCAACGACCCAATCATCGGTCATCTCACAGATCGCACTCGGACGCGTTGGGGCAGGCGGCGGCCTTATTTATTGTTCGGTTTTCTCCCCTTTGCTTTTTTCTTTACGATGCTGTGGTGGAAACCTCCCCTGGAAAGCCAGGCGCTCCTTGCAGTTTACTACAGCATTGCCTATTTCCTGTACGACACCTCCATCACTTTTGTTTCGATGCCCTATTTTTGCCTCACTCCTGAGTTAACTCAAGATTATGACGAACGCACGACCCTGACCAGTTATCGCATGGTTTTCTCGATCTTAGGCGGGTTGATTGCATTTACGGTCCCTTTGGCAATTATCGGCAGCATGCACCCTGAACATGCTAACCGGATTTTCATTACTTGTGTTTTCATTGGTTTGTTCAGTGCTCTGCCTCTTTTAATAACTTTTTTTGGCACTCGCGAACGACCGGAGTTTCAAGCCCAAACGCAGCCAGGTCTCAAAGCATCCCTGCGGGCAGCCGTCCATAATCGACCATTTTTGTTCGCCTCAGGTATTTTCTTATTCACCTGGGTAGCCTTGGACATTGTCCAAACCATGCTGCTGTACTTCCTGAAGTATCGAATGAACCTGGAAGAACAGAGTGACCTGGTGGCCGGAACGGTTTTTGTCATGGCACTGCTGACCTTACCATTTTGGGAAAAAATTTCCCGCCGCTTTGATAAACGTGCCGCGTACATTGCCGGAATGGCTTTTCTAATCGTCGTCATGCTGACATTGATCGTTGTAAATCCGGGCTGGGGATTGACAATCGTTGTCTTATTGGCTGCCCTGGCAGGCATCGGAGTGGGTGCCATGCACGTGCTGCCCTGGTCCATCATCCCCGACGCCATCGAATGGGATGAGCTGGCTACAAATGAGCGTCATGAAGGTATGTTTTACAGCCTGGTCACTTTATTCAAAAAGATAGCCTCTTCCATCGCCCTGCCTCTCACTTTACTCGTTTTGGAATGGAGCGGCTATGTCTCCAATGCCCCTGTTCAAACGCCCAGCGCTGTGCATGCCATCCAGGTGATGATTGGGATCGTTCCTTCGGTATTCTTAATTCTAGGGATTATTTTTGCTTCCTTATACCCATTAAACCGGGAACGACATGCTCAAGTGCGCACCGAGCTTGCCGCCCGCCGTGCAAAAGCTTTACCAGCCTCTGATTCGTGAATCGGGCTCTCATTCGATGACACGCCTCCGGTCAACCAGGATTTTAAAAGAAGTTTTCATCGGCATACTCCTGCTCGCAGCCTGCGGGGTTAATTCTTCCCGTGATGGGGTTCATCCTCCCGAAATAGCTGTCCAGGAAATTCCGATCACCAAGCCTGCCTCGGGCCGCTCGGCTGAGATTTCTGGGATGGCCTGGTATCAAGACACCCTGATTTTACTGCCCCAATTCCCTCATCGCTTTGGTGAAAAGGGTCAGGGAGCCTTATTTGCCTTGGATAAATCCACGCTCCTCAGCTTTATCCAGGATGGAACCCCGGCAGTTCTAGATCCAAAGCTAATCGTGTTCGATGACGGCGGGCTGCGCTCAAAAATAAAAGGTTTCGAGGGATTTGAAGCAATTGCAGTTGAAGGCGAAAGGGTTTATTTAACGATCGAAGCCAGCCCTAGTGATACGATGAAAGGCTATCTCGTCACTGGCAGTGTCCAGCCTGATCTTTCAATGATAACCATAGATCCTGGCACCCTTGCGGAAATCCCTTTACAAGAAAATATCTCCAATTTGAGCGATGAAGCGCTCATCATTTTTAAAGAAAAGATTTTCACATTCTATGAAGCCAATGGTAGAAAAGTGAATCCGGCACCCGTTTCACATCCCTTCGATTTGAATTTGGTTCTGCAAGAGAACCTTTCTTTCCCAAATATCGAATACCGGCTCACGGATGCAGCTCCGCCAGATAGCCAGGGTTTCTTTTGGATGATCAATTCTTTCTTTCCACCAGACGAGCTGAAGCTTAAACCACAAGAAGATCTGCTGGCGGAGCGTTATGGTCAGGGCACGACCCATGCAGAAAATTTGACGGTCGAGCGGTTGGTCCAATTCCAGGTCCAGGATGATGAAATAATAATTGCCGATCAAGCTCCTCTTCAATTGCTTTTGGAAGGGGATGTTGCCCCGCGCAATTGGGAGGCGATTGCCCTGCTCGATAATATGGGCTTCTTGCTTGCTACCGATAAATTTCCCAGGACGATCTTGGGGTTTGTGCCTTTCGAGATTTCAAAATAAGAAGGATAATGGTCCTATGAATCTAAACATACAGGAATACCGCAATAAAGTGCTTGGCTGTTGGCTGGGAAAAAATATAGGGGGAACATTAGGTGCACCCTTCGAATGGCGCAGGCAGGTAAATCAGGTATCATTTTATACGCAGGATCTTCAGGGCGAGCCATTGCCAAATGATGACCTGGATATCCAACTGCTCTGGTTAATTGCCTTGGAAGAAAAGGGCCTCGATTTGGATGAGCACACCCTGGCTGAATACTGGACGCTGTACGTCACCCCCCATTGGGCTGAATATGGAACAGCCAAGATCAACATGCGGGCAGGATTGATGCCCCCCCTCTCGGGTACGCTGCATAACGCATATAAAGATAGCTGCGGTTCTTTTATCCGCTCTGAGATATGGGCTTGTATCGCCCCCGGAAACCCTGATATTGCTGCCAGATACGCCTATCAAGATGCCATCCTTGATCATGGAAATGGCGAAGGAGTTTATGGGGAAATATTTTGTGCAGCTTTAGAAAGCGCCGCGTTCGTTGTCAATGATTTACCAGCCCTAATCGAGATTGGCTTATCCTATATTCCAGAGAACTGTGCTGTAGCTAATGCAATTCAAGATGCTGTGAATTCCTACCGCGCAGGAAAGTCATGGTTAGAAGCCCGCGACAGCATCCTTCGAAATTTCCGCGGTCTGACATTCATGAACTTGCCCCACCACACCTCCTCAGAGGACTGGAAGAAAGGTTTTGGAGATGGGCAGAGGGGTTGGGATGCTCCCTCGAACCTTGGATTGTTAGTGATTGGCTTACTCTATGGCGGTGACGACTTTAGCCAAACGGTTTGCACCGCGGTCAATTGTGGCGAAGATACCGATTGCACCGGGGCGACAGCCGGATCGATCTGGGGGATTGTGCATGGCGCACAAGGGATTCCACAAAATTGGATTATTCCCATCGGGCACAAAATTAAAACGGCTTGCTTGAACCTGGGTGAATTGGGGTATTTTGGAAACCAGCTTCCCGCCGATATCGATGATCTTACCCACAGGACCGAAAGAATCGCCCGGCAGGTCATTCTGCGCTACCACTTGAATACGGATCTCGTAGAAGACGAGCCAACCGATCTAAAAAACCTCTCCAGCCACTCCTTGTTTGCTCAACCGAGTACAAAATGCTTGTTGAATAATTTACAAGGACCTCGGTTTCATTTCGATTTTTTCGATGTTGTGGTGGAATACCAGAATGGACCTTTGATTAATACCGAAATCCCAACATCTATAAAGATAAAAATCACCAATACGTATAAAGTCCAGGCGCGCCTGAAGCTTCACTGGTACACCCCAGAAGGATGGCAGGTATCCCCCTCAGGAGACTACCAACTTTTTTCTCTGCCAGCTTCCTTGGGTGAGACTGAAGAAGTCGAGTTTCAGGTAATATCTGCCGCGCATGATAGCACTCAAAGGGCGGTTTTAGAAATTGTGATCGACAGTCGTCCTGGGGTTATGTTAGTGCCGGTCATTTTGGTCAAGGATTATCATAAAGAACCCTCGTTGACAGCCAGTTAATAAAGGGTGTACACTAACGCAGCATTAAAATCTCTACCTCGTAAACGAAGATCATCCCTCTATTTATGCCTTTCATAACACTCACGCATGGGAATGTCTCCTGGACGAATATTGTCCATCCCGACCAGCAGGATATGGATAAGCTGGCTGCTTTATATCCTCAATTCCACCCCTTAACTTAAAAGACAGCCTGACGCTGTTGGAAATCCCGAAGCTGGACCATTACGACGACTATCTATTCTTAGTCATCCATATGCCATTCTGGGATGAAGCTGTGCAAATCTCCCGCCGGGCAGAGGTCGACATTTTTATCACCAAAGGGGTCTTGATCACCTCACACCGTGGGGAGTTAAAGTTAATCAACGAAATCTTCACTCGCCTGCAAACGGATTCGAGTGCGCAAGCCGTAAAAATAGAGCAAGGCGCCAGCCCTCTGCTCTACTACTTGTTAGACCAGCTTGTCGATTACTGCCGCCCAATCGTGCAAAAAGTCGGTCAAAATATTCAACATATTGAGCTGAGTATTTTTCAATCCAACACGCGTCACCTCTTACACGATATTGCCATCGTTCGCCGGGATGTCATAGCCCTGCGCAGCATTCTCAAACCCCAGTTGCAAATCTTTGATCAATTGGAAAAAGGCACTTGGGCCTTTATTCACACGGATCTGGATCCTTATTGGAGTGATATTGGCGACCACCTATCCCATTTATGTGTCACACTGGATGAATTTGCCGAAGTGATCACCGGATTATCGGAGACTGCTGATACTTTAGCCTCTCATCGCATTGACGAGGTGATCCGGTTACTGACTGTTGTCACGGTGATTACCCTACCGATCACCGTTCTCTCGACGCTGTTTGGGATGAATATTGTCATGCCATACGCAGATTATCCACATTTATTCTATACGGTTACGTTTTTAGGCATTTTTTTAGCCGGTTTGCTTCTGTGGTTCTTGAATAGGAAAAGGTGGCTTTGATCATACTCATTGAACGATCTGGTTGGGCGGCGGGGCAGCCGGCTGGCTAGGCACCCTTGGCTTTGTTTTCTAATTACATAAAGAAAGGCCACAAGAGGAGTCTTAATGTCCAATATCGTCATGATATTTTCACCTCATCCCGATGATGCAGAATTTTTTGCGGGTGGGACGCTTGCAAAAATGATCCAGGAGGGTGCCAAAGCCTACATCGTGATCGTTACAGATGGCCGGGTTGGTTCATTTGAATATAACAGTCAAAGCCTGGTCTCGATCCGCGCCGAAGAAGCCCAGCAAGCTGCCCGGGTTTTAGGCGCTGAACCGCCGATCTTCCTCAATTACCCGGATATGGGATTGGATCTCCTCCCGCCGGGATTGCTTCGTGAGCAATTTATTCGCCTGATCAGGCAGTACAAACCCGATATTTTGATTGCTCAAGATGCTTTTAACGATTTTGAAGTCCATCCCGATCACCGTGCAGTTGCCTGGGCAGTCTCCGACGCCGTCAACAGTGCTGCGCTGCCTCTGGTGCATCCAGAGCATCTTTCTCAAGGCTTACAAACTCATTTCGTGAAAGAAAAATATTTTTACACAGAACAAATCGACAAAGCCGATAAAATTGTGGATGTCACCCAGACGATGAGCCTGAAGCTGGCCGCTCTGGTTGAGCATAAGAGCCAGATGAAGTTTCTCGTCGAGGATATCCTCCTTCAAGTTCAAGCCGCCGGGATCGACGCCAGGGCAATTGCTGGGGATGTTCTGAACGACCCTGCTGCTGCCGTGGGCTGGGCTTTACAGATCCAGGCCGCTCAGGCTGGGCAGAAAATAAATGCCCAATTTGGTGAAGCTTTCCGATATATGCGCTTCCATCCATTTATTGAAGGATTGATTAAATCATGAAAAAAAACACAAATTACCGCTGGTTTGTGATCTTCGTCTTTTTTCTGTTCATGCTTCTCCATCAGGCTGATAAGCTTTTAATCGGTCCGATGACAAGCAAGATCATGGATGATTTCGGCATCACCATGACCCAGATGGGCGCGGTTTCTACGGGTGCTTTAATCGTTGGCGCCATCTTTTATCCGCTCTGGGGATTTCTATATGACCGTTATTCTCGCTCCAAGCTGCTTGCGCTGGCCTCGTTTCTCTGGGGAGCGACCACCATGTTGAACGCAAAAGCGCGCACCTATGGACAATTTCTGATCACCCGTTCATCCACAGGCATCGATGACTCCAGTTATCCAGGTTTGTATAGTCTGGTCGCAGATTACTTCGGCCCTCAGGTACGCGGCAAAATCTATGGCTTTCTCCAGCTAACCGGCCCCTTGGGATACATGCTAGGCATGATCTTAGGCCTATTCTTGAGCGGCTCCCTGGGTTGGCGGGGAGTCTTTTATCTGACTGGCTCCCTGGGAATTTTGTTATCGTTTGTCATTTTCTTTGGCGTGAAAGAGCTGCCCCGTGGCCAAGGAGAACCCGAGCTGGCTGATCTCGAACAGATCGGACAGTTCAATTTCAAATGGCAGACTGCCGTGGATTTGTTCAAGAAACCCAGCTTGATTCTTTTATTTGCCCAGGGTTTCTTTGGCGTCTTTCCCTGGAATGCCATCACCTACTGGTTCTTTACCTACCTTGAAAAAGAGCGCAATTATTCAGAGAATACAGTATTCTCGACCATGATCTTTGCGATCATTGTATTAGCGGCTGGGTACCCGATTGGCGGGGCGCTGGGAGATTATTTTTTCAAGCGTAACTTGCGCGGCAGGCTGATCGTCTCAACCATCGGCGTGGTCATGGGAGCCATCCTGATGGCGATCACCCTGAATATTCCATTGGAAAATCAGGTTCTCTTCATGATTATGTTATGCCTGACCGCTCTCTTCATTCCCTTCGCTGCCGCGAATGTGCTCGCAACCATCTACGATATTACCCTGCCTGAGGTGCGCAGTACGGCCCAGGCAGTTGGCAGCTTCTTCGAATCGGCTGGCGCGGCTCTCTCCCCCTTACTGGTCGGAATGATCGCGGATCAATCTTCTCTCAAAAACGCTTTTATGATTATCTGTATTTCCACCTGGGGGATTTGTGCTTTCCTGTTCATTTTCACTTCATATCTTGCCCCAAAGGATATGCTGGTCCTTCGCAAACAGATGAAATTGCGGGCAGAGCAAACCCTGCCTGCGTCTGATAACCTGGTACAGTAATATCTTCTAAAGGCGAGCATGCGCATCCTCCAGATAGATCTCTCAAATCGCAAACAGATCCGTCAATTCCTGGATCTACCTTTCAAGATTTATCGGCAAGTCCCACAATGGGTGCCTCCCTTGGAAATGGATGCGCGCCTGATGCTCGATCCGAAACGTCACCCATTCTACAAACATTCACAGGCTGCTTTCTTTCTGGCTTTGGAAGATGCTCACCACCCGGTTGGACGGATCGCGGTGATCAATAACCGCAACTACAATGCCTACAATCATGAAAAAACAGCTTTTTTCTACTTATTTGAATGCCAGGAGAATGCAGAGATTTCTCATACGCTTTTCCAGGCCGCCTTTGATTGGGCAAGGCAGCAAGACTTAAACAAAATGCTTGGTCCCAAAGGTTTTACAACCCTGGATGGGATGGGTTTGCTGGTAAAGGGCTTTGAACACCGCCCCGCCTTTGGTCAGCCATACAACCTCCCTTACTATGCCCATCTGATCGAAGGGGAGGGTTTTTTACCCAGTGAAGAAGTGGTCTCTGGATATTTGGACGCGCAGACGATCCATTTTCCAGATAAAATACATCAAATGTCTGCTTTGATCCAGCAAAGAAAAGGATTGCATATCGCACATTTCAGAAAACGTCGTGACATCAAGCGCATCATCCCCCGCCTGAAAGAAATGTATAATGAAGTGCTAACAGAGACAATCGGGAATGTGCCTTTGACCGATGACGAAGTAAATGCCATGGCAAACCAATTGCTTTGGTTTTCTGACCCTCGCCTGATTAAAATCATCATGAAAGAGAATGATCCGGTGGGTTTCTTGTTCGGTTATCCAGATATATCCGCCGCCCTGCAGCGCAGCAAAGGCAAGCTTTTCCCTCTTGGATGGGTCGACCTGCTCTTGGAACTAAGGCGGACGAAATGGATGAATATTAACGGCGCAGGCATCATCCCCAAGTACCGCGGCTTAGGTGGTACAGCGATACTTTTCAGTGAAATGTACAAAAGCGTTGCTGAAAGCTCCTACCGCTTTGCCGACCTGGTCCAAATCGGATTGGAGAACGACAAAATGCTGCGCGAGCTGCGCGATTTAGGCATCGATTTTTATAAAGCTCATCGCATGTATGAGCGAGATTTCTTGAATTAGAAAGGATTTTAACGATGGCAAAAAATTATCTTGAAAACCTCCTTGGGGAAGGAGAACGGATTTTGTTAGCTGCCCGCCAGCACTGGTTCATCCTGGTCAGCTCAATCTTACTTGAGCTTTTCATCATCTTAATCGTTTTCGCCGGCACCATTGTAGCGGTTACCTTTGCGCCCGATCAGGTTTTGTTAATTTCAATCATCGGCTTTTTCCTGCTGCTCATTCCCCTCGCCAGTATGATTCATGATATCCTGGTGTGGTCGAACCACCAGTACATCGTGACCAATTGGCGAGTAATACAGGTTTCAGGCATCATTAACAAGAACGTAATTGACTCGTCCCTTGAAAAGGTCAATGATGTCAAGATGACTCAATCCTTCTTTGGGCGTATCTTTGACTATGGCGATGTTGAGATCCTTACCGCCAGCGAATTGGGCGTAAATGCTTTCAAGCGCATCGTAGATCCGGTTCATTTCAAGACCGCCATGCTGAATGCCAAAGGCTCCTTAGAGCGGCGAGAAAACCAAACGAAAGCGCCCCCTGACATCACTGGAATTATCAGCCAATTGGATGAGCTGCGCAAACAGGGCCTCTTGACCGACGAAGAATTCCAGGCTAAGAAGACCGAATTGTTGTCGAAACTCTAAATGACTGCCTTCTTCCAATACGACCAGCTTACCTGGCCTGAGATCGATGCTCTGCCGCGGCATACTCCGCTGATCCTGCCTCTCGGCTCCGGGTACCCCTTCGATCGCCTGGCTGACGCCTTCAACAGTCCCGAACGAATTGGCATATTGCCTGCCTTTCCCTTCGGGTGGCGCGGCAGCGGCTTGCGCGTGGCAGACCATTTGTTGGGAGCTTGCCTGAAGAATTTGCTCGACAGCCTGCGCGAAGAAGGCTTTCGTCAGGTATTTGCCTTGACCCCCCAAGGCTTAGAGCTGGGCCTGGGAGGAAGCCACCTTGCCCTGCCTGTGCCTCAACAGGGCTTGCTTTCCTCAGATGCCCTGCCTCCTTCCAGCGAAAAAGACAAAGTCATCTTAATCCCCATCGGGCATACCGAGCAGCATGCTTACCATTTACCCATGTCCACAGACACTTTAATTATTAATGCCATCGCCCAGGGTACGGCTGCCGCCGACTCTCAACACGCTTTCACCCTCCCTGTCATGCCTTATGGCGTTAGCACGCACCGGCAGGCTTTTGCTGGAACCTTAAATGCCGGTGGCAGAGCCTTTGAAGATTTTTGGCTGGGTGTCATTGAGGTGCTCGTAAACCGCGGGTTTACCCGCTTTTACCTGCTGAGCGGTCACGGAGGAAATTCTTCATTCCTGGTAAACATCGTAAAATACGCTGGCGAACGGCACCGGCGGATTTTCTGTGCCACGGCATTTCTTTATCTATCCGGTCCTGAAGGTGTAGCAGCCTTGGAGAAATTTCGCCGCTCGAAAATCGGCGGTATGGGGCATGCCTGCGAGCTTGAGACAGCCTTGATCTTACACCTGCGCCCCGATCTTGTTCATATGGAGCGCGTGGTTGATGAAACCGACTTTATCTCCACCCCATCCTATTACATGGATTGGGTTGAAGGTGGCGCGCTGGTAGCCAACCCACCTTGGGAGGATGATACCGCTACAGGCGCTTATGGTGCTGGCAGCCTGGCGACAGCCGACCACGGAAAATTTTGGCTGGAGGCCGCCATTCAAGAGAAAGTCGGGCATGTCTCCGAAATTCACGCCCAGCATTTCCGCCGAGAACAAAAGCGCTCTAGTGGTTTTGGTTTGTGGGGAAAATAGTCTTTTTTGAGGTAACCACGTTGTGCGATCTGCTTACGCATTGAGATAATAGGTGTGGTAGGCATTCACACATGGATTTCCCCAGGCAATATGCATGGCACGCGAAGTCAGGTCGATTACCATGGCGTTGATCGTCTTCTCTCGGTCAAATGGGTCGATATCAAGATCGGCATGGTTGCAGATGGCGCTTGGGAAATTGATATGGTCGCGCTGAATTTCCTGTAATGACTTAAGGGTGTGTTTCCGGGTTTGTTTTAGCAAACGGATCGTCCGAAAATAGCGCACACGCGTCCCAATTAGCTCATCCGGCTCGCTTTCAATGGCTTGCATGCCCGGGTCGAGATAATGGTTGGTATGCGCAATATAATTATTTTCCGCATAAAGGATGCCAAACTTTCTCGCAGAGACTTCCACATTGAACATTTCACCGCTCTCTACTGCAATCAGGTGGTTATATCCCGCCGCCCGCCTGGGTAAAACCGCATTCCTGATAGCATCCGCCGGCGTCCGCGACGCCAGGACTGCTCGTGACACCACCAGGCGCGGGATCCCAATCCGGCTGTCAGTTGGATAAACCGAGTCACAGCACTGCGCAATTCCAAAGGCGTTAAAACCGATATTGGGGATCAAGCCTCCATAAGTCATCGCCAGGAAAGGAGGTTCGTCATCCGGTTCAGCGTGGATCAGGTAGACATCCGATTCATCTTCAGGCAGCCAATCTTCATTATGGGCTACCAGCACATGCCCATCGGCTGTGTACTCTCCATTTACAGCAAAGCTGGTGCACTTGGTCAGGTGCAGGGCATCCATCGTCACCGCTTCCATCGCATTTAGGACTGCCAAATCATCGAAGGCCACATTGGCCCCCTGGGCAAGCCCCTCGATTTCATCAACATACTGAGGGTATCTTTCTTGGGCAAAGGGGATATATTTTCTGGCTTGAATCTTAGCCCCTTCCCAGGTGAGCTCTAAAACGGCATAAGTACTGCGGATTTGCTCCTGGGCATTATCCAGGCTGTGCTTGATTTGTTCCCTGGCAAATTCCCCGACCTGCTGGCCCATCTCACAATGGCTGCCTTTAACATTTACCATAGGTGGCGGTGTGGCATGTACTGTCTCTTGCGATCCATTCATATGCCCTCTCTTTCTTTACAATCTTTCTATGGATATTATAATTGATGAAACCTGCCCTCCCGACTCAAACTAAGTGGAAAAGGAAAATATAGGAGAACATATGGCAACTACCTCTTCAATCGAGAAACCTAAAGCTGTAAAATTGAGCTTCAGTTATAAAGTCATCTGGGGGATCGCGGCCCTGGGAACTTCATTGATCTCCGGCGTTTATGCGGCCTTACTGCCGATCTTCTACCAGGATTACCTCGGTTTATCAGCCAAATGGATTGGCATTGCTTCATTTGCCTATGCCATCTGGAATGCCATCAACGACCCTTTGTTTGGCTATATCACTGACAGCACCCGTTCGAAACGCGGCAGACGTATTCCCTATATGCGTTATACCGCTCCATTCCTTGCTCTAACCTTTGTTCTGGTCTGGTTTGCCCCCGTAAAAGCTGGGCAGCAGGGTCTATTCTGGTGGATGCTGGTTACCATGCTGCTGTATGACACTTGTTATACCATCATTGGCTTGGTTTATTCGGCTCTTCTCCCCGAAGTCAGCGAATCCGATGCGGAACGGAATGGTTTACAGATCTCATCTTCCTTATTTGGTTTGTTAGGTACCCTATTGGGATTCCTCATCCCCGATTTTTTCCGCCCCAAAGCTGGCACCTCCCCTTCTTTCCTACCTCTTCAAATGGCTATGATCGTTATCGCAGTGATCGCCATGCTTCTGATCATGGCCACCACTTACAAAGTCAAGGAGCGTCCAGAATTTCACCTGGTTGACAAGCCTTTAAAGCTGATCGATTCTCTAAAATATACCTTCTCATCCAAAGCTTTTTTATGGTTGGTCTTTGCAAATTTCATGTCGATCTTGATCAGTTCCATTGTAACAGGCAGTTTATTCTATGTTGCTGACTATGTTCTGCAAGTTCCAACGATTTATTTATTGGCATGTTTATTCATTCCATTGATCATCGGTGTGCCGGTCACAAATCTGATCCGGCGCAGATTCGGAGTGGTAGGCGCGCAGCAGCTCCTATTAATCATCGCCGGGATAGGGTTGTTACTCATTATGATCGTCCCGGTCAACCTGATTTATGTATGTGTAGCCCTGGCAGGATTCGGTCTCTCTGGTCCTCAAACTTTGACGAACATTCTCTTTGCACAGGTAGCAGACGAAGATGAGCTGCATTCAGGGGTAAGGCGTGAAGGCGCTTTCTTTGGAATCAATGCCCTGATCACCAAGCCTGCCCAATCCATTGCCCTGGCATTATCGCCTTTTATCCTTGAAGCCACCGGCTTTATCACTCGCCAACAGAATCAAGGCGAAGTCTTCCTGGAACAGCCAGACAGCGCCATCTTGGGGATTAAGATCATTGTAGGGCTGATCCCCGGGATTGCCTTGCTGCTAGGCGCGTTGATCCTGACTCGTTACCCACTGCGCGGCCAATACCTGGCAGAAATACAGCAGCGCGTCCTGGAGCTGCATGCTAAAAAACATGCTGAGCTTACAAAACTGACCTAGGTAGAAGCCTTCTTTTTTTACTCCACCCAATAGTTCCTAAGATCGCTCGAATTGGTTCTTAGGCAGTTTCAGCATCTTCTGGCTTTGGTGTGATGCACAAGCCCATTGCATTACCCTCGTTCGTCGTCTTTTTTAACCCGCTCATCGATAATCACGAGCAGGTCATTCTCCGCCTGGCGCCAATCAAGATTTGCTGGATCGCCCAACAAACGTATTTGAGTGTGTTCCACCGCCTTCAAACCCTGCAATCGGATCGATGGCCCTGGCGGGGTTCCGAGCAAAAAAGCATACAGACTCCCGTCTTTCTGGGTAAAACGGACTGGCACCTCTCCAGCAGTTTCTTGGGCTGTCCCTTCTGCCCGCACCCAGGGTCTTGTGTCGAAGATTCCATCACCGTTCACCTTCAACCAGCTTCCCAATCCTTTAACGCGTGCTAACTGAATAGGCGAGAGGCTGCCATCGGGCAGCGGTCCAATATTCAACAGCAAGTTGCCATTCTTGCTCACGATATCAATAAACTGTTGGACAAGGTCAGGTACAGTAATATAATCTTGTTCCTGTTCGTTTCGGTTATATCCGAAGGACCGGCCAATTCCTCGCGTGGATTCCCATTTCCGAGATTCTACATCGCGGTACGTAGTATATTCCGGTGTCACGTAATCACAATGCCCCCTTCTATCCAGGGTAGAGGGCTTGTCGTTGGTCAAGACATTCATCATCATCCCTGACAGCCATTTTTTGAGAGGCTTGGCTCGGAAAAATCCAATCAGCGGTCCTAAACCTTTGAGAAACCGGTCATTTACCACGCCCTCAGGGAAACGATTGTAATACTCTGCAAACAGCTCTTCCACCTTGGCTTTATTGGGCATGCCGATATCATTCCACAAAACCTCTGGCTGATACCGGTCAATTAGCTCCCGCCAATGCCCCATGCAGTAGCGAGAATAATTTGCACTTTGTGGGACATTCACGAATAAATCTGCAATTTCCCGGATCGGTGCAGGATTAAAAGTCCAATCCAAGCCACCAGAATAATATAAGCCCATATGCAAGCCCTGGCTGCGCACCGCAGAAGTCAGCTCACCCACAATGTCTCGGCTGGCGAAGTAATTGAGCTTGAATGGGTTTGGCTGTCGCGAAGGCCAAAGTAAGAAACCATCATGGTGCTTGGTCGTCAAGACCACATACCGGGCACCGATCTCCTTGAAAAGACTTGCCCACTCACCCGGTTCCCATTTTTTGATTTCTTCGTTAAATGGGATGCTAAAATCTTCATACGCAAATCCAGCCCCAAAAGCCTGCTCATGGTACTTGCGCGATTGGCTTCCTTCCAGCTTAATATTGTTTTGGTACCACTCCGCATAAGGGCTTTCAAACAGTTGAGCTTCCCCTCGGCTCATCTGCTTCATAAGATCGACAATGGAATATCCCGCCGGTGCGAAGGCTGGGACAGAATACAAACCCCAATGGATAAATATCCCCAGCTTGGCATTTTGATACCATTCAGGGATTGGATGTTCCCGTAAGGACTGCAGCGTCGGTTGATACGTCATCTAACTTCCCGCCAGGCCTCGGTAAACCATAACCATTGAGATGCAGCACGTACATAAAGTCAATGCCATAAATACGCTCCCCAAAATCAACCCGACTTTCGATGCAACCACCTTCTTCTCCAGGACTGCCTCGTCTGGCTTTTCTGGATTATAAAAAACAGTTACCTGCCTTCCGATTGGAAAGCGATCCACTTCTTTTTGCGCCGCTTCCCTGGTTGGAGAGGCGGTGATCCCATAATTGATGCGCCGGCCTTTAAAAGCTTGTCCATTGACCGTAAAATCATACTCTACGATGGGAGAATAGGTGAAGTTGACATGACCGTCTTCATCCGTAGAAGAATTCTGCCGGACCGATGCCGTGCTGATCTGGCCTGTTGTCGATGGCCAGGCCATGCTGGCGGAAGATTTTCGACGGGTGCGGATTGCAAAGAAAAGCAGGATCGCTCCTGCCAGGAAAAAGAAACCCCCGAAGCAAATAGGCACAATTGCGAAGATCAATTGTTCTGATGGGTGTAGACATATATCCTCCTTAGTAATCCACTAATAATATTGGCTTGAACGGTCCAGGAGCAGAATCCTCGATAACCGTTGCCCCCACAACCTTTGAATAAAATTCTCCCGGCCCAATCCAGCCGATCTGTGCGTAGGCATATCCCTGGTCATACATCGCTCGCAGGGTAGCTACCAACAGCCCTTTACCGATGCCCCTGCCCTGGTAATCTTGCCGCACCCCGGTAGGGCCAAACATCCCCAAAGCCGCCACATCGTAACAGGCAAACCCCACCAAAAGCTCGGGGGGCTGCAGATAAGGGTCTTCTGGTTTTTCTGTCGCTTCTGCCTTCTCGACTGCAATGAAACAAGTCACCGGGCGGTTATCCATCGCCGCCTCGGTTTCTAATTCCCATACCCCTGGATAATTCTGGTGCACCCATTCAACAATCATCTTTTTTTGCGCCAGGCCTGCCCTTCTGATCTCGATCCTTTGTTTTCTCAAAGGTTCCAGGATCGGGGCCAGTTCAGGTAAGTTATACAGCTTAACCAGCATGTCAACCATGTGATTCCTCTCCCAGGTTTCTTATAATATGCTCCCCTGGATGATTTTAGCACATTCCCATTAATCTACAGAAATCTTAAAGATCAGGCTGCAGCAGGTCACCCCTCCCTCTGCTTTAGCCAGCTCCGAAGCGTTTACCTTTTGTATTGGAATCCCATGCTCTGCTAAATGGAGATAAGTTTTCGGATAAGCCGCAGGATAAATAACCTTCCCCTCGATCATTAAAGCATTCGCTCCAGAAGGCTCAGAAGGATCAACCTCGATGAATTCCATTCCCTCAAATGAATCCTGGTCTACCCAGGCCGGGTTGATCAATAACGTATTTTCTGCCACCTGGGTTACCGCTGACTTTAAATGTAAGCATCCATGTACAGCCACCCCTTTGACAGAATAACCATAAGGAGCCAGGAACTTGCGCATCTGTTCAATCCCCTCCAGGTTTGTCCGAGGGGTAACTCCCACAAATACCCGTTTTCCAACCTTTAAAACATCTCCCCCATCCATGGTGCCCGGTTCCTGGATAAAGAAGAGTTTTCGATAAGGTTTCAAGGCTTCAGCCACAGAAGCAGTTTCAGGCTTTCGAGAGTCTGCCCCTGGCAAGGTAATGATTGCCAATTCGTCAAATACCACCGCGGCATCTTCCACAAATACCGAGTCAGGCAGGTCAGGTTCTTCCTCCAGGCTGAAAACTTTGCACCCCAAATTTGCTAAAGCTCCTTCATACTCACCGTGCTGCTTGGAGGCATTTGCATAATCAATCGGCTGCCTTTCCAAATGGGTCAG
Source organism: uncultured Chloroflexia bacterium (assembly GCA_963751425.1). GTDB lineage: Bacteria > Chloroflexota > Anaerolineae > Anaerolineales > UBA4823 > CAVVUF01. The sequence continues at coordinate 855,898 of CAVVUF010000001.1, forward strand.
CTCGCATAGATGGATATTGGGACTAACTTTTCGGGTAATTGCCATCAACATACTTTTTCTCCTATACCTTATTGTTTTTTTATCTGCAATGGTTCTATTACATGTCAGTGTATAATGAATTCAATAAATCCTTTAGGTTCGATCCGAAAATGGCTAAGTCACAAGGTCTTCCGATAGACCCTTATATTGTACGAGATTTTAAGGAAATCCAGGAGGCAATATGAAGAAAGAAAAAGCATTATCGAGATTGAACAACAGCCGCCAGGCATTACGGAAGGCGATTGATGTTCTGACAATCGATGAAATTTCCACCATCCAGGTGGAAGGCATTTGGACAGTCAAAGACTTACTCGGACATATTGCTGCCTGGGAAAATAGTCTCCTTGTACCCCTGTCTGCATTTATAAATGGAGAACCTTTTCAAGCAGAAGAAATCCCCGACCACGACGCCTGGAACGCAGTGCAAGCGGAGCGCTGCTCCTCACGCAGTGTTTCAAAAATTATCGAGGAAATGGTAACCACGCGGCAGGAACTTCTCAATACTGCAGAAAAACTTTCCAAGAGCCAATGGAATCAAAGCTTTCGAGCACCCTGGGGAGATCAAAATACTTTGATCGAGATGATCTCCGGTTTAGCCTGGCATGAAGAAGAGCACACCAAAAGTATTCTGGAGAAATTCAAACGATGAACACTACGGATGACAACAAAACCTTTACACTTCACCTGATCTCGCACACCCACTGGGACCGTGAATGGTACCAGACCTTTCAGCAGTTCCGCCTGCGCCTCGTGCACCTGGTGGATCATGTTCTCAATTTACTTGCTGCCGATCCAAATTTTAAATATTTCATGCTCGACGGGCAGACCATCGTTCTGGATGATTACCTGGAAATTCGTCCAGACAAAAAAGCTGAGCTGCAAGCTCATATCCAAAATGGAAGGATTTTGATCGGCCCCTGGTATATTCTGCCCGATGAATTCCTGGTCAGCCCCGAAGCAACCCTCCGCAATTTGCTCATCGGCGATCGCATCTGCAAAGCCTTTGGCGGAAAGATGCCGGTGGGTTACATTCCCGATCCTTTCGGTCATATCGGTCAAATGCCGCAGATCTTGCGCGGCTTTGGAATTGACAGCGCCTGTCTGTGGCGAGGGCTGAGCGCTGAGCCTTGTGAATTTTGGTGGAGCGCTCCCGATGGCTCGAAAGTCTTTATGACCTACTTGCGAGAAAGCTACGGAAATGGCGCGGGGTTGAATACTGGGCAAAAAGAGATGTTTTTTGACGATATCTGCCGGGCGCGCGATGCACTCGCCCAGCACTCAAATTCCTCCCACTTGTTGATCATGCATGGCACCGATCACATGGAACCTCAATCTGATACCAGCACGGCAATCTCGTCCTTCAACCAATCAAGCCTGAACCCACCTACCCAGCTTCTGCATTCAACCCTGCCTCAATACCTGGCTGCAGTTCGGGCTGATTTACGTAATAAAAGGATCGAGATCCCCACCCGCACGGGAGAGCTGCGAGATTGTCAAAGGGCGCCTCTCCTGCCCGGTGTCTTATCCACACGCATGTGGATCAAGCAGCGCAACCACACTTGCCAGACCTTGTTAGAAAAATGGGCTGAGCCTTTCAGCGCCTGGGGAAATCTGGTCGTTGATAGCGCTCAGCGCTCAAACTCACAGATCCTTTTCCCCTCCAATCGTGTCGCTCACCCTGAGCAGGTTATCCATTCAGCCTGGCGCTTGTTAATCCAATGCCACCCACACGATTCGATTTGCGGCTGTTCCATCGACCAGGTGCATGAAGAGATGCGCTCTCGTTTTGACCAGGTCGAACAGATCGGCGAAGAAATTACCACCCAAAGCCTCGCCACTCTGGTAGAAGCCATCCATACAATCCCCCTGCCCTCGATTAAACCTGTCGGTGTGGTAACAGTTTTCAATCCCACCAGCGGTCCGCGCACAGATCTAGTAACCACTGACTTCCAGCTTCCAGAAGAGGTTATAGATTTCGAAATCATCGATGAAGCCGAGCGCGTCATGCCTCACCAGATCCTGAGCAGCAGCACAAAGCCATTCGTCAACATGACCATGTCTCCATCTGATTTCAAATCCGCCATGGGAATGATCTCCGGAGGGAGAGCTGGAAATTTGGTGATTACGAAATTCGGAATAGACAGGCAGGAACCCAACATTCTCGTCAATATCACCTTTTCTGAAACCGGCGAGCCGGATTTAGAACAAATCCAGGCAGGGATGCAGCTATTAAAAGAGCTCGTGGAGCACCCCTCGGTTTCCCAATTTATCATCTGTGGTCTCATGGCTGCCACCACAAAAATCACTTTCCTGGCCCAAGATGTACCTGGTTATGGCTGCCGCACTTTTTGGGTGCGAGCTTTGCCTGCCAGGCAGGATCAACCCCAGGCGATGAAGCTAAATTCCAAATCCCGTGCAGCCCTCTCCCCTGCGAACCGCCTATCCACTGACAAACCTCCCTACCGGATAGAGAACGAGTTCTTCGAGGTTGAAGCCTTGTTTCCAGATGGCTCTCTCACCATCCTGGATAAACGCAATGGACAGGTTTTCCAGGGACAAAACTGCTTTGTCGATGGTGGTGATTGCGGAGACGAGTACAATTATTCACCGCCCGATAAGGATCAGGTCATCCGGGGTGCCTATCTGAACCATGTAGACATCGAGAAAAGTCCCGTTAAGCAAACCATCCACCTGGACTTGGAAATGAGACTCCCGCAGTCCCTATCCCAAGACCGGAAATCTAGGGGCGAAAAAATAGTCGCCCTGCCCATCCAAACTTCCATCTCATTAATTCCGGGCATCGCCAGGGTTGAGGTCCATACGGAAGTGGATAACCTGGCCCAAGATCACCGCCTGAGAGTCCACTTTCCAGCACCTTTTCGAGTGCAAAGTGTGGACTGTGACGGTCATTTTGAGATCGTGCACCGCCCTCCCTCCCCCACCCCAGATGGCAACCTGCCCTATCCCGATCAAACCTGGGGTGAGCAGCCTCGCACTGAAATGCCACAGCTGGCTTTTTCGGAAATCTCAGATGGTAAAGACAGCTTGCTGATCGCCAATCGGGGCTTACCCGAAGTTGCGGTCCTGCCCACATCCAAGGATGGTCATGAGGTTGCATTGACCTTGCTGCGCTGCGTTGGGTGGTTATCCCGCGAGGATTTATCCACGCGGAAAGGTCACGCAGGTCCCGACCTGCCCACGCCCGCCGCGCAAATGCCCGGTCGGCATGCCTTTGACTATGCCATCTTGCCTCATTCCGCCAGCGATACCATCAGCACCTACCAGGCTGCCTATGCGTTCAATACCGCTTTACGGTCTGCCAGCGCTTCCCTACATCCTGGACCACTGCCAGCTTCTGGATCGATGATTGAGGTGACACCCCCTGAATTCGTGGTGAGCGCAGTGAAAACCGCCGAAGATGGCCGCGGTCTGGTTGTGCGTGGCTACAATATCTCTTCACAGGCGCTTACAGTTACGGTTAGACCCTGGAAGAAGTTCTCCAAAGCCAGTCAGGTCAACCTCTTAGAGACCGATCAAGCCAGTCTCACCCCCGGTGAACAAGGCGAAGTTGCTTTTCAGGTTGCTGCTTTCCAGGTTGCCAGTATAAAATTCTCTGGATAGCCATGTTCTTTCTTCACCGGTTATTCACAAGGAAAAGGTTATTTCTGCAGTTTCTTGTAGGAATCGGTTTTGTCTTCCTCGCTGCCTGTGTCCCAGGAACCAGGCATACGAGCGAGTCATCCCAAAAGATCCAATTCTCTCCCTGCCAGCTCTCTGCCCCCGGTTTAGAAACCAGCCTCAAGGCCGAATGCGGCAAGCTGAGTGTCTTTGAAGACCAGGTTAACCAGTCTGGCAGGCAGATCGAATTGAACCTTGCCGTCATTCCCGCCGTCAGCCGCAGCCCGGCTTCCGATCCAGTTTTCTTCCTGGCAGGGGGACCGGGTGAAGCTGCCACGCAGTCCTATCCTCTGATCTCCAGCGCTTTTCAATTGATCAATCAGAAACGTGCGATTGTCCTGGTTGATCAACGCGGCACTGGCGGTTCCAATTACTTAAAGTGCGCAAGCTTCAGTGGCGAGCAGGAAACAGAAAACTCTGATCCACAAGCCATCCAGTCGGAGCTGAAGAAATGCCTGGTAGAGCTGGATGCTGATCCAACTTTGTACACCACCGCCGTTGCCATGCAAGACCTGGATCAGGTCCGTCAAGCGCTTGGCTACGAAAAGATCAACCTGTATGGCGCTTCGTATGGGACCCGCGCCGCCCTGGCATATGCCCGGCAGTACCCTGCGCATGTCCGTTCGATCATCCTGGATGGCATTGCTCCGCCAAATTGGACTTTAGGCCCTTCCGTTCCTGAAAATGCCCAAAGAGCCCTGGATATGCTCTTTGCCCGCTGCGCAGCCGATTCAGATTGCCAGGCTGCTTTTCCAAACCTCGAGATTGAGTTCAATGATCTTCTAAAGCAGATCTCCGAAAAGCCCATCCAGGTTCCCTTGATTCATCCCATCTCCGGTGAACCCACCCAATTTACTTTAGATCGAGACACCTTTGTGAACCTGATCCACACGATCACCTACTCAGCCAAATCAGCCGCGCTGCTTCCCCTGATGATCCACACTGCGCATGAGCGGGGTGATTTCACCCAGTTTGCTGCGCTGGCCCTCTCAAATTATGACACGCTCTCGAACAGCATCAGCCCAGGCATGCGCTTCTCTGTCCTTTGCGCCGAAGATATCCCATATTTTAACAAGGAAGAAGCCACCTCTGGTTACCTGGGTGACTTTTTCTCCAGGACCTTTGAGACGATTTGCAAAACCTGGCCGCAAGCTCAGCTCCCTGAGGATTTCAAACAGCCAGTTTACTCCACTGCCCCCGTCCTGCTCCTCTCCGGCGAAGCTGATCCTGTTACCCCTCCTGCCAATGGGGAATTAGCTGCCGGATCTTTACCGAACAGCCTGCAAATTGTGGTTCCTGGTCAAGGTCATATTGTTATCTACCGTGGTTGTATTCCAAAAATCGCCGCTGCATTCATCGAAAATGGCTCTACGAAGGATTTGAACACCGCCTGCGTTCAGGATATTGAGCCAATGCCCATCTTTACCAATCCCAATGGCCCGCATCCATAACCGAGGTTCCACATGATTCAGGTAGAGAATCTCCACAAATCATTTGGCAAGGTCACAGCCCTCGCGGGAGTCAGCTTTTCTGCACCCGACGGGCAGATAACGGGCTTGTTAGGTCCAAATGGAGCCGGCAAAACAACCTGTTTGCGTATCCTCTACACATTGCTGAACCCAGATCAAGGCTGGGCAAAGATAGATTCTTTGGATACGGTCAAAAACATCCTGGAGGTGCAAGGTCATATTGGGGCGCTTCCCGAAAGTCATGGTTTATATCCGCGCTTGACCACGCGCGAAAATATCCGTTATTATGGTCAACTTCATGGTTTAAGGCGAGAAGAGCTGGAAAAACGGATTGACCGCTTGATCCAATTATTAGACATGCAAGACATCGAGCTCCGCCGGACGGATGGTTTTTCATCTGGCCAGCGTGTCAAAGTCGCCATTGCGCGCGCCCTGATACACCAGCCGCAAAATATTCTTTTGGATGAGCCAACCAATGGTTTAGATGTTATGAGCACCCGTTCCATGCGCACCTTTATTCGCAATCTCAGGGATGAAGGCAAATGTGTTCTGATATCCAGTCATATCATGCAAGAGATATCAGCCCTGTGTGACAATATTGTGATTTTGAACCGTGGGGAAGTAGTGGCAGTTGGAACCCCAGAAGATATCCTTTCAAAAACTGGAAAGACCGATCTTGAAGATGCTTTTGTGGCTGCCATTGGCTCAGAAGAGGGGCTCGAACGATGAAAACTCTTCTGCAGCGCATCGCAATTGTATTTACTAAAGAAGTGGTAGACAATCTGCGTGATCGTCGTTCCCTGATCAGCTCTTTGGCCAGCACGTTGATCGGCCCCGTTTTGATACTATTGATGGTCATCATCCTTGGCAAGACACTTTGGCGCGATCAAACAGAGAATAAGCTCAAGCTGCAGGTCGTCGGCGCAGCAAATGCCCCCACCTTGATTTTATACCTTGAACAAAATAACGTAGAAATCATCCCCGGACCCGCTGACCCCGAAGCAGCCGTTCGCAATGGGGATGCTAATGTCGTTCTGGTGATCCCAGCAGCCTATGGAGATGATTTCGAGCACGGTCGCCCTGCTGCTATCCAATTAGTTGCTGATTCTTCCCGCCAATCAGCTTTCGCGGATATCCAACGCACTACCGACCTGCTGGAAAACTATACAAAGGTGATGGGCTCGTTACGCCTGATGGCGCGCGGCATTAGCCCTGCTGTGATCGAAGTGTTAGCCGTTGAAACGGTAGACGTTTCGACGCCTCAAACCCAGGTATTGATCTTTTTGAATATGATGCCCTACTTTATTATCATGGTTATTTTCATCGGCGGCATGCATGTCATCGTCGATGCCACTGCTGGGGAAAGAGAACGTGGCTCGCTTGAACCGCTCCTGATCAATCCCGTCAGGCGTTCAGAGTTTGTCATTGGCAAGCTGTTAGCATCCATTCCCTTTGCAACCCTGGCCGTGTTTGTCACCTTGCTGGCATTTGCCTTATCCTTCAATGCCTTTCCCATCGAAGAATATATCGGATTCCCCATGTCGATTGATATCAATGCCTTGGTAGGTATTTTCTTCATTTCTTTACCGATGATTTTCCTGGCCTCAGCCATTCAGATGATCGTCACCTCTTTCACGCGCAGCTACAAAGAGGCGCAGACTTACACTGGCTTTCTTCCCCTGGTGCCCGCCTTGCCCGGTCTCGCCTTAGCCTTTGTAGCCGTCAAACCCACCCTGTGGATGATGATGATCCCCACCTTTGGGCAGCAAATCCTGATCAACCAGATGATGCGCGGCGAGTCAATTGACCCTTTGAATATTTTTATATCGACTGTCGCCACAACCCTGGCCGCGGTGGCGTGTATCTTCGTCGCTATCCACTTATACCAGCAAGAACGTCTTTTATATGGTTCGAAGTGAAACTCGGCCTTTCAAACCACGTATACATATATAAGATTAAGGAGCGTATCAAATGAATGAAAAACCTGGATGCCTCTCAGGCGTGGTTAAGCTTGTCATGTTGGGCTGGCTCTTCGATTGGCTTCAAGATCACTTCGGTTTTGGCAAAGGCTGTTCGTGCTCGGGGATTGGCTGTGGATGTATCCTGTTCGTCATCTTTGTCGCTGTCGCTTGTTCTGTCTTGACGGGGACTAACTGGCTGCAGTTCAACTTTTAGGATCCATTGAATTTCGTAGAGTAAAACAACCCCATTCACCTCGTCCCGAAAACCAGGGTATGATGGTTTAGAAATTGATATCAGGGGCAGCCAAATCGCCAAATTTACCGGGAGGGATACCATGGTCAAGATTGTCGCTGACACAGTGGCTTGTTTAACTCCGGAAGTAATCAACCTTTATCATATCCCCGTTGTTCCGCAAGTGATCAATTTTGGAAACGACAGCTACCTGGAAGGTGTTGATATCGATATCGACACGTTCATGCAAAAGTTGCGTGCTTCCAAAGAGCTGCCCAAGACCGCCGCTCCACCTGTAGAATGTTTCATTAAAGTCTTCGAGGAGCTCGTCCCTTCTGGCGAACCAATTCTGTGTATTCATCCATCCTCGGAGGTGAGCGGGACTGTTCGTTCGGCATTTACAGCCGCGCAGGAATTTCCCTCTGCCGACATCCGCGTCATCGACACCCGTCTCGTCGGTTCCCCTATTGGAACCATCATTCAATTAGCGGCTGAGTGGGCCAAAGCGGGAGAGGATATCGATACCATCATCTCGCGCATCAACGAAATGGCGCCTCGCTGCCGGATTTATTTCCTGGTGGATACCCTGGAATACTTGCAGCGCGGTGGGCGGATTGGCGGCGCTCAGGCACTCCTGGGCAGCCTGCTGCAGATCAAACCCATCTTAACTTTCGAGGACGGGCAAGTGAACCAGTTCGAAAAAAAAGGACGCACCGCCAGGCACTGGCACGTTTGAAGGAATTGGTGATAAGCCAGTATCCCGCCCAAGGCGGCTACTTATCCGTGATGCACGCCGGCGTACCCGAACAGGGAATTGAGCTGGCGAAAGCCCTCGCTGAAGAGCTTGGGCTGTCACATGTGCCTGTGGTGAATGTCCCCCCTGCCATCGCCACCCACGGGGGTCCTGGCATCTTGGTAGCCGCGTTTTTCGTCGCTCCAAATTAATCTATTCTCCTGATTTCGTAATTTCTTTCCAAACTTGGTTCACCCCGATTTCACCTGCTCGTAAGCGCAGGTTCTGACAATGCGATCTTGCAACCAACGATACGGTCGTTCCACTTTGCCTTTGGCTTGGGGGGATAAGGCATAGATGACCTCCACGTTGAGTTGGCGAAGCACCTGTTTCCACTGGGGATCGACTTCATCAGTGCCAACCTGATGAGTGCGCCAGAAGCTGTCACGCTTTTGAACAAAGCGAAACACTCGTAGGTTATCCACATAGTAGCGAAATGGCAGTCCGTAGGTTTGCATGAGCACTTGTGCAGCCTGAATATGCGTCCAGGTGTTTTCCTCTTGCACCAAATCCGCATACAGGAGCATCCGACTGTAATCGTCCAGGGAAGTGATCAAGGTCCACTTCTCTTCGGCGAAGGGTGACCACTTGTGGATCGATGCATCATGCTGGATCAGGTCTCCAATCGAAGCCGTCAGCACCTCTCGATCGTGCGCTTTGCCCTTCTTTTTGGGCAGATAACATCCCAGCGCCTTGGCTCGTTGGGTCACCGTGGTTGTCGACACCTTGACCCCTTTCTTCTTCAGCCGGTCGACCATGGCCGAGTAGTTATAGTCATGAATTGGCAGCTCCTTATTGTCGATCAATTCCTTTTCTCGCAACAATTCCCCTTTGATTTGGTGCTCAGCCTCTTCGGAGATACGTCCCGGAGTGGAACGGTGATAATCCACGGAAAAGGCATCTGGTTCTTGGCGATAGATCTTCAGGAGAGCGAAAAAACGGGTTTTCCCAATCCCAAGCATTTCTTCAACGTCTGGTCGGGATAGATTTCCTTGGCAATATCCTTGAAACAGTACTTTGACTTGCTCTGCTGTGAAGCGCTTGTGAACTTGTGTCATGGTGATATCCTCTCGTTTTGGGCTTCTTTCTACCACGAGCGGTTCACTTTTCTGCTTGCAACCGTTCACTTTTTAAAGTTTGAAGCGGTTCACTTTTCAACCGCTATCGGTTCACTTTTGAACGTTGAATGGTTCACTTTTCATGTTTGGTTTTAATCCTCGATAAAATCTGGATAGTTAGGTAAAATATACGCCTATACAATTTTTGGAGAAATCTATGAAACAACTCAAGTGGTGGCAAACCGCAGTCTTCTACCAGATCTACCCCCGCAGCTTCGCAGACGGGAATGGAGATGGCATCGGCGATTTTATAGGCATGGCTGAGAAGCTTGACTATCTTAAAGATTTAGGGGTCGATGCTATGTGGCTCTCCCCTCATTTCAAAAGTCCACAGTTCGATTTCGGGTATGACATCTCAGATTACATGGATGTAGCCACTGAATATGGAAATTTGGACGACTTTAAAGTTTTTCTCAATGGCGCTCACCAGCGTGGGCTGCGTGTGATCCTTGACCTGGTTCTCAACCATACCTCCCATGAGCATCCCTGGTTCGCCGAATCTCGTTCCAGCCGTGATAATCCCAAGCGCGATTGGTACATTTGGCGTGATGGAAAGGATGGCGCTCCACCGAATAACTGGCAGTCCTGTTTTGACGGCTCTGCCTGGGAATTAGACCCTCAGACCGGCCAGTATTACTACCATTACTTCTTGAAGCAGCAGCCCGACCTGAATTGGCGCAACCCTGAAGTGAAGCAGGCCATGTGGCAGGCTATCCGCTTCTGGTTGGAGTTGGGCGTGGATGGATTTCGCCTGGATGCGATCGGGACGATCTTCGAAGATCCTGCCATGCCCGATAATTCCGTCGGCATGTCTATGGTGGACCTGGGTCGCATGTATTTCGCTGCCCAAACAGAAGAAGAAAAAGAAAAATTATGGCCTTTGTTTGAGGATTTATTTAAATACCAGGTCGAGCAGCCTGGTATGCATGCCCTGATGCAGGAGCTGCGCAGTGTGATCGATGAATATGACGGCGACCGGGTCCTGGTCGGCGAGAATGATCTGCTCGAATATCATGGCAATGGTCACAACGAGCTGCACATGGTTTTCAACTTCCCGCTTTTGCGCACCAGCCAGATCACTCCCGCCTGGGTTCGCAAAAACCAAAGGCAGCGTCTTGCGAAGCTCCACAAAATTTCCCCCGACGCCTGGCCCTGCAATACCCTGGGGAATCATGACGGTCCTCGCATGTATAACAACTTTGGGGATGGTAAGCACGATGCTGAGCTGGCGCGCCTGAATCTTGCGCTCCTGCTCACCCTGCGCGGCACACCTTTCCTGTACAATGGCGAGGAAATTGCCATGACCGATTACATGTTGGGAGACATCAGCTTGTTTCGTGATACCCCCGCCATCTGGCAGTATAACGCCATGGTCAAAGAGCTCGGTATGCCGGAAGAATTGGCTTTACAGGAAGCGGCCAGGGGCTCTCGTGATAAGAACCGCACCCCCATGCAGTGGCGCAACGCCCCCAATGCCGGCTTTAGCCCAAAAGGGGTCACCACCTGGCTCCCCGTAAATCCCAATTATGCGCAGGGGATCAATGCGGAAGAACAAGCATCCAACCCCTCTTCTCTGCTTAATTTCTACAAGACCATGCTGCGCTTCCGAAAAGCGACCCCTGCTCTGATCGAAGGCGATTATCAACTTTTGAAGCCCAGGTCCAGGAATTACCTGGCATTCCTCCGTAAAGGTCAGAAGCAAACCTGCCTGGTAGTGCTGAATTATTCAGGCAAAGCTTTAAAGATCGATCTTCGCGAAGCGGGCGGTAAATCCAAAGTCCTCTTCTCAAACCTGGACCGTGAAGGGAAGTCGGACGCTCTCGACAAGCTTGGCCTCCTTCCTTACGAAATATATATTGCGGAAGTTCGCTGACTTGTTTCGGATCAATTAGCAGCAGTGGGAGCCTGGAAAAGCTCCCACTGCTTTTATTATTCCCATTGAAAATATGTTAGACTTATAATGAGTATCGTTATCGAATTCACTCAAGTTGCTTCTTGTCTAGTATGTTGTCATGATCATTTGTTTTTCAGCAGACTTATCCTTGAAACACGAGCAAATTCTACCGGTAGATCGTTGGAGTCAATCCTATGAGCGCTGGCATTCTCCCCTCCAAGTATATTCAAGTAACCCCTGACCGCTGGGAAACCGTCCAAAGCGTCTCGATCATCGAGAGCCCTGTCTCTCTGACGGTGAACGGTGAAACTTGGCTGACCTTTATGTGTACCCCGGTTGACCTGGAAGCCCTTGCGGCTGGTTTCCTGTTCAATGAAGGGCTGATCGAGAGTCATGCAGAGATAGCTGATATTCGGGTTTGCCCAGAAGAAGAGAATATCGATGTTTGGCTCAATCGAAGTATTCAGAAACCTGACCTTTGGAGGCGTACCTCCGGCTGCACAGGGGGATTGACAAGTCAAGCAAATGCGCCCACAGGCACAAGCACCAAGTTTTCATTGACCAACGGTTGGGGCATTTCTTCCGACCAGGTCAACCGCCTGGTCGGGCAGCTTTATCAGGAACAGCTTCTTTATCAGCAGTCCGGGGGCGTTCATACATCTGTATTAAGTGATGGAGAGAAATTGATCCTGATTGCAGAAGATGTTGGCAGGCATAATACACTGGACAAATTAGCCGGAAAAATACTGCTACAAGATCCATCCTTACCGCACCGCATCATCCTGACAACGGGGCGTCTCAGCTCAGAGATGCTGCAGAAAACCTCCCGGATGGGAGCCTCCATCATCATATCGCGCACTGCCCCTACGACACTCTCCATCCAATTAGCTGAGCAGTGGGGCATCACACTGATCGGGTATGCCCGGCGTGATCGGTTCAACATCTATACACACCCACACCGGGTCTTGCCATCCCTCAAGTCATCTGCTGAAGAGGTGAGTTATGCCCAGACAAACCTATAAACCGGTCGACCCTCAAATCCTGTCCCTGGTTGAGGAGTATGCATCCTCCTCCGAAGCCGTGCTGGAGGTATTAACAGATCTGCAGGAACAGCGCGGCCAGCTCACCCCCGCGGCAATTGCCGAGGTAGCCCGTGCGCTCCAAATTCCGGTTGAGAAGGCTTACGGAATTGCATCTTTCTACTCAATGCTCCAAATCTCAGGCCAGGAACCGGCCAAAAAACACGTGGTGCGCGTCTGTGATGGCCCGGTTTGCTGGCTGTGTCAGGGGTTGAGTACCAAGCAAGCCGTCGAAACTGCGCTGGCAGACCGGAAAGACTGGCAGGTAGAGCGCACCAGCTGCCTTGGTTTATGCGACCGGGCTCCCTCCGCCCTGGTCGACGAAACCCAGGTTGGACCGCTTCACCCAGAAGACGCAGGCAAGCTTGCAGACGGCTTCTCAGGTCAGGCGCCTGATTACAGCCAACCATGTCCGGGTGAGTTAAGAGTCATGCTGTCAATGGCAGGTAAAGTAGACCCCAACTCACTCAAGTCTGCCCTTGCCCACGGTGCTTACCAGGGTTTGCAAAAGGTTCTTGATCGCTCGAGCGAGTCTGTCCTTCATGAGGTAGAAGAATCCGGCCTGACGGGCCGCGGTGGCGCAGGTTTTCCCGTAGGGCGTAAGTGGCGCTTTGTCGCCCAAGCTTCCAGGACGCCCAAATATATCATCTGTAATGCCGACAAATCAGAGCCGTTGATCTTCAAAGACCGTGTTCTGATCGACACCAACCCTCACCAGCTTCTCGAAGGCATGGCCATCGCTGGTTATGCCACAGGCGCCCAAGCAGGTTATATTTATATTCGGGGTGAATATGCCTCCCAGGCCAGGCGTTTGGAGCTGGCCATCGCCCAGGCTGAGAGAGCTGGTTGGTTGGGGAATCATATCCAGGGGACTGATTTTTCCTTCCACATTCATGTTCACCGCGGCGCAGGCGCCTATATCTGCGGCGAAGAGACCGCCTTGATCGAATCGCTGGAGGGAAAACGCGGGGAACCGCGCAATCGCCCGCCCTATCCTCCTACAGCCGGCTACCATGGACTCCCAACGCTTGTCAATAATGTTGAGTCTTATAACGCCGTACCCGCTATTCTACTAAATGGTGCTCCTTGGTATCGCTCCTTGAGCACTTACCCTACACCCGGAACCAAGCTCTATATGCTCTTGGGACATGTCAACCAGCCTGGACTTTTTGAAGCTCCTTTTGGCCTGACCTTGCGCCAGGTGATTGAGCAGTTCGGTGGAGGCATGCTCCCCGGCTCTGCGTTCAACCTGGCTCTGACCGGCGGTGCAGCCGGGACAATTGTCTCCTCTTCCTTGCTCGACACGCCAGTCGATTATGCTTCTGCCTCCAAAGGCATCTCTCTGGGTGCCGGCGCCTTCTTGGTCTGTGACCAGCGTGTCTCTCCGGTTAACCTGTTGCGTGAGCTCCTGCACTTTTTTACTGTGGAGTCTTGCGGAAAGTGCACCCCCTGCCGCCTCGGAACCTACCGTTCCTTGGAAATCCTGGACACAGCTGGTTGCCGGACAAGGTGGACCGGGTGATATCAATGAATTATTAACCCTGGCTGAAGTAATGCAAAGCGCTTCATTTTGCGGGTTAGGACAATCCGTAGCTGTTCCAGTTAAGTCTGCTATCAATAATTTCCGGCCAGCTTTTGAGGCTGCCTTAAGTGCTAACCAGCTCAACAGGAAAAATCCATGACTATAAAACTCACCATCAATTCACAAGAAATTTTTGCCGAAGAAGGTCAAACCGTCCTGGAGGCTGCTCTGCAGCATGGGATCACGATTCCAACCCTTTGTTATCACAAGGATTTGTCACCGGTGGGATCATGCCGTTTGTGCCTGGTTGAGGTAGAAAAATGGCGCGGCCTGACCGCTGCTTGCACCCTGGCTGCCAGTGATGGCATGGTTGTCCGCACCGAGACCCCCCAGGTCATCGAGGCGCGTAAGACCGTCCTGGAGCTGCTCTTGTTGAATTACACAGACGCCGGTTATGGAGGTCCTGACGGGCATGAAACCGAGTTTATGCACTGGGTGAAAGCTTATGGGGCCAGCCTCCCGCCTGGTTACCAGCCCCAGCCTATGTACCCGGTCGACAGCGATCCAAATCCATTCGTAATGGTTGACCTCAATAAGTGCATTTTGTGCACCCGCTGCGTCCGGGCTTGTGCTGAAATCCAGGGCAGGTTTGTTTGGGGTGTGGGATACCGCGGCCATGCTGCGAAAATCATCGCCGGTGAAGACACCACCATGCTCGATGCGCGCTGTGAATCCTGCGGCGCTTGTGCCGCTTACTGCCCGACCGGCGCTTTGGATCATAAGCTGTCCCTCGAAGCTCCTGAACCCGATCGGCTCGTCACAACCACCTGCACCTATTGTGGCGTCGGCTGCCAGCTTGACCTGAATGTGAAAGATGACCGCATCATCCGCGTAACCTCCAACCCGCATGCCCCCGTCAATGGCCTGCACTTGTGCGTCAAAGGGCGTTATGGCTATGATTTCGTCCATCACCCCCATCGCCTGTTGGCGCCCAAAGTACGGCGCTATTTACTGGAAGGCGGCGTCAAACCCCCAGGCGACCAGCGCTTCACCTCCAGCTCCCAGGTTTTCAATTCCACGACCACACCTTGGGATTGGGTTGAGGTTACTTGGGAGAAGGCCTTGGAGGTGACCGCACAGAAGTTGTCGCAGACGCAAGAGTTCTACGGGTCAGATAGTGTCGGCATATTAACTTCAGCCAAGTGCTTGAACGAAGAAAATTACCTGATGAATAAATTTGCCCGCCAGGTGGTCGGGACAAACAACATCGATCACTGCGCCCGTCTTTGACACTCCAGCACCGTGGCCGGTCTGGCCACTTCCTATGGCTCTGGCGCCATGTCAAATTCGATGGACGATGTAGCTCAAAAAGCCGCTGTCTTTTTCATCATTGGCTCAAACACCACCGAACAGCATCCCGTATTCGGTTCGATGATCCGCCAGGCAGTCATCCAACGGGGAGCAAAGCTGATCGTCGCCGACCCACGCCGCATTGACATCACCGAGTTCGCCACCCCAAAGTTTGGCGGCATGCATTTGCGTCACAAGTCCGGTACCGATGTGGCCCTCCTGAATGGACTGATGTATATCATCCTGGAAAAAGGCTGGGAAGATCGCAAATTCATCGAAGAACGGACAGAGGGTTTCCAGGATTTCCTGGATACTGTCAAAGGCTATCCTCCCCAAAAGACATCTGAAATTACGGGGATTTCCGTCGACCAGCTTTATCAAGCCGCTGAAATCATGGGGACTCAGAAACCGATGGCTGTCATCTGGGCTATGGGCATCACCCAGCACATCGTCGGCGTCCGTAATGTGATGGATCTCGCTAACTTGCAGATGCTGCTTGGCAACATGGGCATCCCGGGCGGTGGCGTCAACCCCTTGCGCGGTCAAAACAATGTGCAGGGCGCCTGCGATATGGGCGGCTTGCCCAATGTTTACCCCGGTTACCAGGCAGTTCCCATTGAAGAAGTGCGCAAGAAATTCGAAACCGCCTGGGGCGTTCCCCTTTCACCCAAAGTTGGTCTGACCGTCACGGAAATGATGCCAGCCGCCGGAGAAGGGCGCATAAAAGCCCTGTACATCATGGGTGAAGACCCGGTCATGAGCGATCCTGATAGCAGCCACATCCGCCACTGCCTCGAGGTTTGTGAGCTGGTTGTCTTGCAGGAAATCTTTCCCTCCGAGACCTCTTATTATGCCGATATCCTCCTGCCAGGGGTAAGTTTTGCAGAAAAAACCGGCACCTTCACCAATACCGAGCGCCGGGTTCAGCTGGTGCGCCAGGCCATCCCCCCGCTGGGTCAGGCTAGGCCTGATTGGCAAATCATCGCCGATCTGGCGAAGCGTATGCTCGCCAGTGGAAACCGGAAACCTGAAGCTGCGCCATTTGCCGGTTGGGAATATGCTGATACTGCTGAAATTCTAGCCGAAGCCGCCGCGTTAACCCCCAGCTACGCGGGGGTGACCCATGCCCGCTTGGAGAAAGGGGACCGTCTGCAGTGGCCCGTCAGGGATGAGAACTCACCCTGGCACACCCATCCTTCACACCACCCAGTTTGCCCGTGGTAGAGGCAAATTCATGCCGATTGAGCATATCCCCCCTGCCGAAATGCCCGATGACAGCTATCCGATGCTGCTGAATACCGGCCGGGTGTTGTATCATTGGCATGGCGGTCAAATGACCCGCCGAGCCCAGGGGTTGGTCACCATTTACGATCGGGCTTTGGTAGAAATTAATC
This sequence comes from uncultured Chloroflexia bacterium, assembly GCA_963751425.1. Lineage (GTDB taxonomy): Bacteria > Chloroflexota > Anaerolineae > Anaerolineales > UBA4823 > CAVVUF01. The sequence continues at coordinate 872,427 of CAVVUF010000001.1, forward strand.
CGGAGGATGCTTTTCATAAAGAGCTGGAAGATGGCAGTCGCGTACGCATCACCTCTCGGCGCGGCGCCATTGAAGCTGAAGCCTGGGTCACCGATCGCGTTCCGCCTGGCATGGTATTCGCCAACTTCCACTTCCCTAAATCGCCCGCCAACGCGCTGACCCTGGCTGCCCTGGATCCTGTAGCAAAAATACCCGAATATAAAGTGTGCGCTGTGCGCCTGGAGAAAGCTTGAAAATGGACGTCAAAAGAATTTATACTTATGCTTTACAACGTGAATACGAAGGGAAACGCTTCTTCGAGCAAAATGCTGAACGGTTAAGTCATGCCGCCGCAGTGGGTGTATTCAAGACCCTGGCTGTAGAAGAACAAAAACATATCGATTTCATCACACGCCTGCTCGAAGCACTAGAAATCGAAAATAGCCCGATAAAGGTAACGAGCGCAGAAATCGGAGAGGCTGGCTTCTTTTCACAGCGCCTCATCTCAGAAGCCCTTGACCAGACCGTCATCGAAGCCATGGTTCCCGATTTACCTGTTTTACGCATGGCTTACCTGATTGAAAAAGATTTTGCGGAATTTTATAAGTCAGCCGCCTCGAAAATTGATGGTGAAGCGAAGCAAGCTCTGAGCATGCTGGCCAACTGGGAGCGCGGGCATGAACGGCTGTTCAAGATGATGCATGATAAAGCCTTTGAGCTGTATGCTGACATGCCTTGGGGAGGTTAAGAACTTATCCGAAAATTCTAGCGAGTATCCGGTTTTGGGGATAGAAACTAGGTTTATTTTGGAGGAATGAATGGACAGGCAGCAACTCGGCTTGGCACTGGGCGGTGGCGGCGCCCGTGGGTTAGCCCATATCGGTGTGCTAAGGGTTTTTGAGCAAGAACATATTCCGGTTGATTTTCTGAGCGGCTCCAGTATGGGAGGGGTTATCGCTGCCGCTTATGGCGCTGGCGTTTCCACAGAAAAGTTGGCAGCCGTAGCCCTGGATTTCTCTAATCCCAGGAAAATGATGCGCTTGATGGATGTCAATCCGCTCCGCCGGGGCTTGTTAGATGGGAGGCGTGTGCGTGCTTACCTGGTTGACCGGCTGGGTTTGGATCTGCAGTTTGACCAATTAAACATTCCGGTCGCCCTGACAGCCACAGATTGCTTGCGCGGAGAAACGGTTATCCTTAACCAAGGCTCCGTGATCGATGCGGTCATGGCTACCTGCGCCTTTCCTGGAATTTTCCATGCTTTCAAGATCGGAGATCGCTGGCTTTTGGATGGAGGCATGCTCAATAATGTACCTGTAAGCGTTGTCAAATTGCTGGGTGCACAGGTAGTGATTGCCGTCGATGTGACCGCTTCCTTTCAAGTTTCTGAAATCCCTGAGAAAATCGAGCAGATCCACCACCTCCCTCCCATTTTTCCCCAGCTGGCAGAAGATATCTACCAGGCCTCCATGATCATGACGAATGAAATAACTCGCATCCGCCAAAAGAATCCCCTCCCGATTTGGTCATTTACCCCCAGATGCGGGATGAGATTTCCATTTTCACCGGATTTTTCCAGGCCTCTGAAGTTATTGCTGCTGGTAAGTCCACTGCCAGGCAGCTTCTTCCCTCCATTGTTCAATTGATCGAAAAAATGCATGCCTCCTAATCCAGCTCTCGCAAATGCTCGCGCGGCATTTATTCAACGTTTGAGTTCTTTGCAGCCAGAGATCTGCCAGGCGTGGATAAACCTGATCTACCAAAAAATATCTGATCCTTATGGAAAATTGTCTCAGCAGGAGCTTTCATTTTCCACTTCTCAAGGTATTTCAGCCATCCTGGATGCTTTAGCCGATGGGAATACCCGGGCGATTAAATCCTATATTGAATATCTCAGTAAAACTCGTATCCGACAGGATTTTTCCATCCAAGATATCACCCGTGCCTTGATGCTGGTGCGCCAGGTTTTAATGCCCTATATTCGTAAAGAGATAGATGAACTCATTGAATATTGAGCAGGACCTGGATGAGGTTTTACAGATCCTGATCAGCCGTTTTGCATTCCAATATGCCGGAGCATTGAATCAGGTATTAGCTGAGCAGCAGAAGCATGCCCATGCCTTGAGCGAAGAAAATAAACGCCTGTATCTCGAGACCCGCAAGAACCTGGTTGAAAGCCAAAGCCTTCAGCGTGTCATGGCAGCTCTGCTCCAGGAACACAGCCTGGAAGAAGTTCTCAATATTGTCTGCACAGAGGCCATCTCGTTGACCAATTCTTCCGGCTGCACGATTTCCCTGGTAGAAGCTGATGGATGGCTAAAACCTGCCTTTTCCCTTGGCGAAGGTACTTTTTCTTTTGATAATGCACCGATCGCCAGCCCATTGCTGGAAATGACTCTTAATACCTCTCAGCTTGGTTTCACTTTGGAAGAGGCTCAAGGGTGCCTGTTGGTAATTCCCCTGCGCGATAAAGGGAAAATTATGGGTGCCTTGACTATTTTTCAGAAAGACAGGCAGTTTACAGATGAAGATCTGCTGATCATGAGCCGGTTTGCTGATCCAGCCGCTATTGCTATTGAGAATGCACGTTTATACCAGCAGCTTGAGCGTGTCACGATTATCGAAGAACGCAACCGCTTAGCGCGTGAGCTTCACAATTCGGTCACCCAATCCTTATATGCGGTTACCCTCTACGCAGAGGCAGCCACCCGCCTGCTATCCTCCGGTGATTTAGCCGGAGCCAATGATAATCTCAAGGCGCTTAGCCAAACCGCACAAGAAGCAGTTAAAGAAATGCGCCTATTAATCTTTGAGCTTCGTCCTCCAGTCTTGGAAAAAGAGGGCCTGGTGGCAGCTATTCAGGCTCGATTGGAAGCGGTTGAAGGGCGGGCCGGCTTGAAAACTGAGCTGGTTGTGAATTTGCACGACCGGCTGACCCCAGAAATCGAAGAAACGTATTACCGCATCATCCAAGAGGCCTTGAACAATATCTTAAAACATTCCCAGGCTCAAAAAGTCAGCGTCACCCTGATCCAGGAATCCAATTCGGTCATCCTTGAGATTGTTGACGATGGGGTTGGTTTTGATTTGGCCTCTGCCAGTGAACGGGGTGGTTTTGGATTAAAAAGTATGTCGGAACGTGCAGAGAAGTATAATTGCCAATTAACCATCAGCAGTGAACCAGGAAAAGGAACCCGCATCCACGTGGAAACCAGGTTATGAAAGATACCATTCGTGTCCTGCTTGTAGATGATCATGAGATAGTTCGCAAGGGGATCATCGCTTTGCTTGCCACTGAGGAGAATATCCAGGTTGTTGGAGAGGCTGGCAATGGCGAAGAGGCCATTCTGCAGGCAAAAGCGTTGGATCCTGATGTCATCCTCATGGATTTGGTGATGCCTGCCATGGACGGAATCCAGGCTATTCAACAAATTAAATCCTGGAAATCCGATGCACGCATTTTGGTCCTGACCAGCTTTGTCGAAGACAGTAAGGTATTCCCAGCCATCAAAGCCGGAGCTCTGGGATACCTGCTCAAAGACTCGCATCCCAATGACTTGATACAGGCGATCAACCGGGTTTACCAGGGAGAAGCCTGGCTCCACCCGCTCATCGCACGCAAGGTTTTACAAGAATTATCGACAACGACCGAAAAAGAGCTGTCAGAAAAATCCAGTCAGGGCAGCCTCACCTTGACAGAACGCGAGACCGAAGTATTACGCCTGGTGGCGCAAGGTTTGAGCAACCAGGAGATTGCTGATCGGTTGGTCATCAGCGAAGCCACCGTTCGTACGCATGTTTCCAGCTTGCTCAACAAGCTCCATCTGGCCAGCCGCACGCAGGCCGCGCTGTACGCTTTGAAACAGGGTTTAGTCTCACTCGATGATTAGGGAGTAAAAATGGGAGGGGATCTTCTGGTCCAGATACAGGCAATTGATCAAGCGGTTTTGACCAGGGTGGTTCGCAAGGATCAGCACGACCCGGATTTGGTGATTCTCGATTGGACAGTTGAGCCGATCGGCCATGAGTTATTAACCGACACCACCGCCGGCCTGTTCCGTTTCACAGGGCATGGCCAGAGTGAAAAAGGAGGGAATTCGATCTTGGACGGTGGTCCTAAAATGGATCAACAACCCCAAACAGTCGAGCCAGCAGTTGAGTGAAGCTTCATACTGGCGGCGGGAAATCTTGGCATATCAATCTGGCTTGCTGGATGACCTGCCACCCGGCGTGCGTGCACCGCACAGCTATGAGGTCATGGAAAATGAGGCTGGGGCTTGGGTATGGATCGAGTTTATCCACTCAGCGACCGGAGAGCATTGGTCGTTGGATGATTTTCAGCGCACAGCCCAGCAGTTGGGGCGCTTCCAGAGCGCCTACCTGAGCGGTACTCCGCTCCCCGACCAACCCTGGCTCTGCGGGCCATTCTTCGGCATCGGCTGGGCAGAACAGAATGGGTGGACGGATTTTATGAGCCCCGAATTTGAACAAAATGCCTGGATGTTACCGATTGTCCAGGGATTGTTGAATGACAAACAGAAGCTCCGTTTGCTGCAGCTGATCGTTGAAAACCAGCGCTTTGATCAGGTCAATGCCCGCTTGCCACAGGTCCTCTGCCATAATGATGTGCATCTTAAAAACTTGATGTGGGAATCTTCACCCCGAACAGGTGAGAAGGAGCTGATCGTTCTTGACTGGGCTTTCGCAGGTCCAGGTGCCGTAGGCAATGACTTGGGAGGATTGCTTGGAAACAGCCTGTATTTCTTCGATTACGATCCTTACGATGCGGAAACACTCGAAACTGCCCTGCTGGATGGTTATCTTGCCGGGATCGCTGATAGCCGAGTAGAGATCGATCCACGCCTGGTGCGGCTGGGTTACCTGATTTCACTTTCATTCTGGATGGAATACCTGCCAGGTTGGACACCATTCACACTGCCTCCAGATACCGGAGCCAATATACAGGCTATGTTCGGACATTCAGCCAAAGAGGTGCAGGCAAGTTGGGTTCATATAAATTCATTTTGTCTTGACCGGGCAGATGAAGCGCGCAACCTGATCGAGCTGCTTGGTTTTTAATGGTTAGGGCGGTGATCCGAAGTTTTGCCAATCTACATCAAATGTTGTAGGCGAATTCCAGATTCTCCTTCATTTGGATGAATAAACTCCATCCTTCCCACCGATGCGCCCCTCCATCAAGCAGGATATACTTCAACCATCTCGTTTGTGATTTTTTGCACATATTAACTATTCCATCAATCAATCAGGCAAAGTAAATCTTTCCATATTTTCCTAAAGGTTCAAAGCGATGAATGATTTAAATCTCGAAAAGAACCGGACCATCCGTGTGCTCATTGCTGACGACCGCCCCCCGGCTCGTTCAGCGATGCGGGCTTTATTAACCGCTTTAGAATCGGTGATGCACCCGGTTTGCCCCCAAATCGATCCCCCTTATCCATTAACCTATCCCAACAAACGCTCAGGCGATGAATCTTCTCTGCCTCATATCAGTGTAGTAGCTGAAGCCTGCCAGGGTGCGCAAGCCGTTGAACAGGTTGAGAAATATCACCCAGATGTCCTCTTAATCGATGCACGCATGCCCGTCTTGAACGGCATGGAAGCCACCCGCTTGATCAAGGAACGCTGGCCGAATACACGCGTCTTGATGCTAAGTATGTATCGAAATTATGAGCTGGAAGCCTACCAGGCGGGAGTCGATGGTTTTCTCCTTAAAGGCTGCCCGGCTGAAGAGCTGTTGGATGCCATCATCGGCAAGCCTGAAGCATCAGAAATGCCCTAATACCACCGACAAGGAAATCACCATGACTCAACCCATTTTTTATCTTCTTCTCGTCATTGGCAGTTTTATCTGCGCTTACCGGATGATAACCTCAAAAAATATTTTGTCCGCAGCACTGTACCTGGCTTGTGTTTCAGCCATGACATCCGCAATTCTATATATGCTGGGAGCTACCCAGGTTGCTGTGATGGAGTTAAGTGTTGGTGCTGGGCTGGTAACCGTCTTAATGGTTTATGCCATCAGCGTTGTCGGTAAAGATGCTTCAGATCCAGCTCCGATTATTCCCCGGGGATTCGCCGCCATCCTCTGCCTGGGCACCATCGGGATCCTCCTTTGGGCCTGTCTCCCGCTCATCCCAGTCTCGGTATCGAGAACCGCCCAACCTTTAATCATTACCCTCTGGCAAGGGCGGGTGCTGGATGTCTGGATCCAGGTGGTTCTCCTCTTTTCCGGCGTGATGGGCATCTTAGGATTGCTGGCAGAACAAGCCGTCCGAAAACCAGATCTGAGCCACACCACCAAACAGGGAAATAACCGATGAATCTATCTCCTGTAAACATCGTTTTAATCGGCGTTTTCGGATTGCTTGGGGTCGGTTTATATGGCCTCCTGACAATCCGTAATCTGATCAAAATCGTCATGGTCCTGCAGCTCTTAGTAAAAGCCGCCATCATCGGGTTAGTCCTGGCTGGAAAAGTGAGCGGGCAGATCGACCTCGGACAAAGTACAGCCGCTACGGTGCTCGTCGCTGATACGATGGTTGCCGTGGTTGGATTGGCCTTGGCAGTCCAGATTCGACTGCGCTGGGGCACCTTGGATATCAGTGCGTTGTCAAAATTAAAAGGCTAAAAATGGTTAACGCTCTCATTCTCACGACGATCTTCTTGCCCTGGCTTGGCGCCGTAGCCATTTGGGCAATCCACGACCGCAACCCTCGCCTGCAGCATGCTTTGGCGGTAGGCTTCAGTCTCCTGGCTGGTTTGGCTGCCCTCGCCATCCTTCCTTTCATATCCAGTCAAGAGACCGCTGTTTTTTCCCTGACAACGCAATCCGCCTCGCCCTCTACTTGGGGAAGCCTGACTTTTGTTCCCGATGCGATGGGGGTTCTTCTAACCGTGATTGCCACGGTGATTGGCAGTTTCGCGATCATCTTCTCTGTCGAATATATGCACGGCGAAGCTCAGCTCGGCAGATACTATTCACTTATCTTGATCTTTATAGGCGCCATGTCTGGGCTGGCTTTGACAGGCAGCCTGCTTTTCTTATTCTTCTTCTGGGAAATCACCGCCCTGTGTTCGTATGCCCTGATCTCTTTTTACAACGATGACCCCAAAGCTGTAGCGGGTGGTATAAAAGCCCTGGTCATCACTCAGCTTGGCGGTGTTGGGCTGCTTGGAGGTGCTTTGATCATCGCTGCAAACCTGGGCAGTTATGATATCCCCAATTTTCTGGCCAATTCTCAGGCACTTTCCCCAGCCTTATTAGCCTTTGTAGCTTTTGCCTTCTTGATTGCTTCTGCTGCCAAGTCGGCACAAGTGCCTTTTCAAACCTGGCTGCCCGATGCCATGGAAGCCCCTACACCCGTCAGCGCGCTGATCCATGCCGCTACGATGGTGAATGCTGGCATTTATTTACTCTTCCGTTTTTACCCTGCCTTTGCTTCCGTTCCTGGTTGGAAGACAGCCGTGGTGGTCGTTGGGCTCCTGACGGCCTGCCTGGCTGCCCTTATGGCTGCAGTCGCCGGTGATCTCAAGCGCGTTCTCGCTTACTCAACTGTAAGTCAGCTCGGTTTTATGGTATACGCCATTGGTGTCGGTGGGGTATTTGCTGCTCAGTTCCACCTTTTCAGCCACGCAGTTTTCAAAGCCCTGCTCTTCCTGGCAGCCGGAGCGGTAATCCATAGTGTTGGAACCCGCCAGATGGATCGGATGGGCGGTCTTGGAAAAGAAATGCCTTTTGTCCGCACCGTCTTCATCATCGGCGCCTTGGCCTTGGCTGGCATTCCAATCCTGAACGGCTTTTGGAGCAAGGAATTGATCCTTGAATCAGGTTTGGAAGGTGGTCCCCAGTGGGCTTATCTTTTCATGCTGGCTACTGCGGGCATCACCGCTTTCTATTCAATGCGCATGGTATGGATGGTTTTCTATGGGGAGCCGGCTGATCCATCTCGGCATGTTCACGATGCCAAAGTTGCCATGCGAGTGGCATTGATACCGTTAGCTTTTGGAGCTTTCACGACCTGGCTCCTGGCAGGACCTCTCTCAAAAGCTTCAGCCCTCAGCTTACCTTTTCATGAAATCCATGCAATGTCAACTCTGGAATTCGCCATCGAGATTCTGATAGCCCCTTCCACCTGGATCACCGTTTCGATCGTTGCCATCGGGTTATTGATTTACCTCTTGCGCAGCAAGCTCACCTGGCTTTCAAACCGCTTGGCATGGCTTAGGTTTGCCGCGCAGAACAGTTTTGGCTTTGAAAAGATCAACCAATTCATAGTCGCAGTCATCCAACGCTCTGCAAGCCTGCTGCGAAAGACTCAAACGGGACAGCTGAATTGGAACCTGGCTGCCCTCGTAGGCTGCCTGGTGATCATCCTGATGATCGTTATCTGGAGTGTCTAAAATGAACTATCCTGTTTTTATCTGGATGATCCCGCTTCTCCTGATCGCTTCTCCTCTGGTTTATCTGGTAGGTCGCATTGAAAGCCGGCTGGTCAGTACTGGCAAGAAAATACGCCTCGCTCCCTACCTGGCTTTGGTGCCTCTTTTAGCTGCCTGGGTCATCTATGGTTTAGCCATTCAGTCCTTCAGCCTTTCAGGTGCAACCACATTCCTATTCGAAGCGATCTGGCTGCAGGTGGATGGGATCAGTCTTTTATTAGCTGCGGTCGTGTTGGGTTTAGGTACCCTGGTGGTTCTTTATTCCATTCCCTACATGGCTGGTGAGCCAGGCGAAGAGAAATATTATGCCATGCTCTTGGCCATGCTTGGCGTCATGATTGGTTTGGGCTGCACGCGTGATTTATTCAACCTTTGGGTTTGGTTCGAAGCCATGGCAGTCTCTTCTTATTTGTTGGTGGCATTTTATCGCAACCAACCTGAATCTTTGGAATCAGGTATCAAATACCTGGTGCAATCTGCCACTGGCTCCGTGCTCGTCCTCCTGGGGATTGGGCTGGTGTTGTCCCAAACAGGCACATTGGATCTGGTAAAAATCTCAGAATCAGCTCAACCCACCCCGCTCCTCGCTGCTGCCGGAGTTCTGTTCCTGGTCGGCTTTGGTGTTAAAATCGCCCTGGTGCCTTTGCACACCTGGCTCCCCGATGCGCATTCCCAGGCACCCAGCGGGATCAGCGCCATGCTCTCAGGCGTGGTCATTGAGGCTGGCTTGATTGCACTTCTCCGCGTGCTCAGCGTTCTGAACAATGTTGCTTCCTGGGGACTGCTCCTGGCTGGTTTTGGAGCTTTGAATATGCTCTATGGTAATTTAGTAGCCCTCAAGCAAACGCAGATAAAGAGGCTGTTAGCTTTTTCCAGTCTCAGCCACATGGGATATATTCTCTTAGGGTTCGGTTTTGCGATCGACTCAGGGCTCTTTTTAGGAGCTCAAGGCGCTTTCTTTCACATCATCAATCATGGGATCATGAAAGGATTGGCTTTCCTTGCTGCAGGCGTATTTATCTTTATTGAACACCATCATACAGGAAAACAATCTCCTTTGTTGATAAACGATTTGGCCGGCATGGCAAGGCGATACCCCATTCCTGCCCTTGCTTTAAGCCTGGCTGTTTTAGGTTTAGGAGGCCTGCCTCCTTTAGCAGGTTTCATGTCGAAGTGGCAGATCTTTTTAGGAGGCTTTGAGATCCAGCGTGGATGGGCAAGCGGACTGGTGATCTTCGCCGCCCTCAATTCAGTCCTCTCATTAGCCTACTACGCTCCGCTCGTCAACACCCTGTATCGCCAAACCCCAAGCACCCCTGAAAGGGAGAAAATAAAAATCCCGGTAGCGATCTTAACCCCCCTGCTAATTCTCTCCCTTCTTGTCATTGTCTTTGGCTTGCTGCCCGGTCTGATGGATTGGTTGACGTATCCAGCCGCTCAGGCTCTGGTGATGGGTTTAGCAAAATAGAGGATAATTAAGCTGTGACCGCTTACGAATTTAAAGGATGAACAACCATGGATTTCTTACTTTTCCCCCCCGTTGCTTTTACGATCAACCTCCTCCTGGCAGGGATTTTACTCGCTTTTGGCAGGTTCCTGGCAGGCTCCAGTAAATCAAATGAGTTGAAATCATCATCCTATACCAGCGGTGAGGCTGCTCCATCAGGCCAGGTAGCCCCCGGGTATAAGCAGTTCTTTGTCGTCGCCCTCTTTTTTGCCGTTCTTCATTTGGGTGTTCTGATGGTCGGTAGTGGCGGCGTGAATTGGCTCAATGGTGTTTACCTGGCAGGATTGGTATTGATATTACTTGCTCTCATATTAGGTTAGAGGTAAAGCATATGCAAAAAAATTGGTTCCCGATCATCGAAAAACTAAAAACCTGGGCAAGAGTCAACTCTCCTTGGGCGATCCATTTCAACAGCGGCTCCTGCAACGGCTGTGATATTGAAATTTTAGCGACCTTGACCCCGCGTTATGACCTGGAGCGCTTCGGCGTAAAGCTGCAAGGCAGCCCTCGCCATGCAGATATCTTGATTTGCACAGGTCCAGTCACCCGCCAGGCCCGCGAGCGGCTGCTCCGCACATACGAGCAGATGCCCGCGCCGCGCTTTGTTGTGGCGGTTGGGTCTTGCTCCATATCCGCCGGTGCGTTTCAGAATTGTTATAACGTCATCGGAGGGATTGATGAGGTCATACCGGTGGATGCTTATATCCCAGGCTGCCCGCCGCGTCCCGAAGCCATTATCGACGGCTTGGTGAAGCTGCTGCAGAGTCTCCAAACCCCTTCAAGCACCGAAAACCAGGTCTTGTTGAAAAAAAGCCTACCTGGACCGGCTTCGAACCGGGTGAGTATTGAGTAGAACCAGGAGAATTTTTAATGAATACGTTGACATCCTTAGAACAAGCCGAAAAAATCCTTACTCCCTGGACCAAAGAAGCCGCCAGGCCAGAGCCAAACCGACTGGATATCACCATTTCAGGGGATGATGTCTTTGCCTGTACCGCCGCCTTGAAGCAAGAATCTTGGGGATACCTCTCTGCCATTACTGGTCTCGATTTGGGTCCCGAAGCTGGAGCGCTGGAGGCGCTTTATCATTTCTGCCAGGGAGCCGCCATTACCACCCTGCGCGCCCGCTTGCCCCGTCAAGGAAGCAGCGTCCCCACAATTTTTCCTCTATACCCCGTCTCGAGCTTCTTCGAGCGTGAGCTCTCCGAGATGTTCGGGATCACCGTCATCAACACTCCCGATTCAAACCGCCTCTTCCTGCCCGATGATTGGCCGGTTGGTGTCTTTCCGATGCTCAAAGAATTTGACCCCAAAGTTAAACAGCCCCGCATGGAAACCTCTTCCCAAACCTTCCCAGCCCAAGACGGTCAAAAATTTTACATTCCGATTGGTCCTCAGCATCCAGCTTTGAAAGAACCGGGCCATTTCGAATTTACAGTCGATGGCGAGGTGATTGTCGAAGCTCGTATGCGCCTGGGTTACGTGCATCGTGGCATCGAAAAAGCGGTTGAGGGACAAAATTGGGTTCAAAACCTTTACTTATTGGAACGCGTCTGCGGTATCTGTTCCCATACCCATGCGACAGCCTATGTGATGGGGGTGGAGCGCCTGGCGGGTGTAGAAGCACCCTTGCGTGCCCAGGCCATTCGCGAAGTGATCGCCGGTTTGGAACGCATTCACAGCCACCTGCTTTGGCTGGGCGTTTCGGCGCATGAGGCCGGCTTCGACACCCTGTTCATGTATTCCTGGCGTGATCGTGAAACTGTCATGGATATCCTCGAAGCCCTCAGCGGGAACCGGGTCAATTATTCTGCGAACATCATCGGCGGTGTAAAATTCGATATTTATCCCGAGCAGGCTGCCACCATCCGGACTGGGCTGGAATATTTAGAGGAACGTATCCGCCATTACCTGGATATCGTTACCAGCGACACCCTCTTCCTTCAGCGGACGCGCGGAGTCGGCCAGATCAACCTTGAAGAGGCCACCCATCTGGGACTCTTAGGTCCAACCGCCCGTGCCTCCGGTGTCGTGCGCGATGTACGTGTAGAAGCTCCCTATGGCCCATATACCCGCTACCCGGTCTCGATTGTGACCAGTGAGGCCGGAGATTTGGAAGCCCGCTTTATTGTGCGCTTGAAAGAACTGTTTGTCACCATCAATGCCATCCGCACCATCCTGGATAATCTACCTGAAAGTGAATTATCAGTCAGGGTTCCCCGGCGTATCCCTGCTGGTGAGACGATCAGCCGTGTGGAAGCGCCGCGTGGTGAGGCATTTTATTTCATCAAGAGCAATGGCACCGATAAACCCGACCGGATCAAAATTCGCACTCCCAGCCTCTGCAATTGGACCGCGGTGCTCTCCAAAGCCCCTGGCAGCCAATTAGCCGATGCACCCCTGCTGATCGCCGGCATGGACCCCTGCTTCTCGTGTAATGATCGCATGATCACTGTTAAAAGATTGGAGCACAGCTAATGTTTTCAGCGCTTCAACCGCTCCTGCAAATTTTCCTTTTCCCCGCCGGTCTGTTCCTGGTTATAAATGGCATTGTGATCGAATGGATTGACCGCAAGCTCGTCGCCCGCCTGCAGAACCGCATCGGGCCGCGCTGGTTCCAGCCCTTGGCAGATCTGGTCAAGCTCCTTGCTAAGGAAGAAATTTTGCCCGCGGCTGCCAATCCCTGGCTTTTCATCGGGCTGCCTCTGATCGCCCTGGCGGGCTGTCTCACCGCCGCACTATATGTGCCCATCATGGGACTCCAGCCCGCTTACAGCTTCTCCGGTGACTTGATCGTGACGTTATACCTGCTCAGCCTGCTGACCATGAGTAAAGGCATCGCTGGCTGGAATACCACCAACCGCTTTTCACTGGTGGGTGCAACGCGCGGGTTTACGCAGTTGTTTGCCTACGAGGCCCCTTTCCTGCTCGCCTTATTGGGTCCCGCGATCGCCGCGCGAAGCTGGCAGATCGACACGATCATCCAGCGGAATGCCGGCTCGTGGATCATCTTGACCCAGCCGATTGGTTTCCTGGTTGCCCTGATTGGCTTGATGGGGAAGCTGGAGCTTCCGCCCTTCGATGCCCCCGAAGCCGAGACCGAGATTGTTGCTGGAGCCATGACAGAATACAGCGGCCGCGGCCTGGCGTTGTTTAACATCGCCAAATCCGTCGAATTCGTGGTCGGTCTCACCCTGGTCTCTGCACTTTACTTGGGAGGGGTGAACAACCCCTTGGAATATCTCCTGAAAACCCTCTTCATCCTGGTGATTTTGATCAGTTTACAGACCTTGTTGACCCGCCTGCGCATCGATCAAACGGTAGGGTTGTGGTGGCGTTTTGGAGCAATTTTAGTATTAATTCAATGGATGGTTCTTATTGCATGGAAAGCGAGTGTCATATGAGATTCGGTACGATGTTGTCTGATATTTTCCAATCCCTCTTCCAGGCTCCTGTGACTCAGCAGTATCCCTTCGAGCGGACGGAGACCCCTCAACGCCTGCGCGGCAAGCTTACCTGGGATCCCGAACGCTGCAGCGCCTGCTCTTTATGTGCAAAAGAATGCCCCGCCTATGCCCTCGAGTTAATTACGGTAGACAAGGCAAACCGGCGTTATGTCATGCGCTATCAGGTTGACCGCTGCACCTTCTGTGCCCAATGCGTTCAAAATTGCCGTTTTAAGTGTATCCAGCTTTCGCCAGAAGATTGGGAGCTGGCTGCCTTGAATAAAGAATCCTTCACCCAGTACTTTGGTAGAGAGACAGATGTCGACACCGTCTTGGCGGAGCTTGGCCATCCAGACGCTGAATTGCCTGGCGCCGACTGATCGCCTCAGCATCCTGGGCGTTGGTTCAGAGCTGCGCGGAGACGACGCCGTAGGTTTGGAAATAGCGACGCGTCTTCAATCCAGGCTTGCCAGTTCCACCTGTCAGGTTATCGTGGCTGGAGCTTCGCCTGAAAATTTTACCTCTCTGGTAAGAAGCTTTCAGCCTGCCCTGGTACTGCTCATCGACGCCGCTCAAATGGATGCGTCACCCGGTGCGATCCGCTGGCTCACCCCACAGGAGATTGCTTCCTTACCCGCCACGACCCATGCGCTTCCCCTGAATTTACTTTCCCAATATCTGCAGAATGAGCTCTGCTGCCAGGTTGCACTGATCGGCATCCAACCCCAACAAACCGAATTTCAAGCTCCCCTAACACCGAACATCCACCTCGCCGCGGCTGAGGTGGTAGAAGTAATTGTCAACACTTTACTTCAACCTAAACTTGCCGATTGAAAGCTCACTCGGCGTGCAGCCTCGCCTTCAGCAGGTCGCCCTCGCGTGACGAGGGACCCACGCGGATCTCGAACTCACCCGGCTCGACCACGCTGCGGCCCTCTGCATCCACGATCTGGAACGCCTCCCACGGCAGCTCGAACCGCACCTTCTTCTTCTCACCAGGCTCGAGATGCACCCGGGCGAAGCCCTTGAGCGCTTTGTTCACCCAGGTCGCCGAGGTCACCACGTCGGTCACGTAAACCTGCACGATCTCGTCACCGGCAAGGGGACCGGTGTTCTCCACATCGATGGAGACCCCCGCCGATTGGCCGCGCGCGAGCGTGGGTGCAGCGAGCCGCAGGTCCGAATAGCGGTACTGTGTGTAGCTCAGGCCATGCCCGAATGGGAAAAGAGGCTCCTGAGTGAGGTCTGCGTAGCGGTCGCCGTGCTGGCCGCGCACCTGACTGTAGAATACCGGCTGTTGGCCGACATGCACCGGGATCGAGATCGTGAGCTTGCCCGCCGGATTCAGCTGGCCGAACAGCGCTTCGGCGAGCGCTCGTCCGCCCTCCATGCCGGGGTTGAAGCCCTCCAGGATTGCCGCGGCACGCTTGGCCGATGGGGGCAGCACAAGCGGCTTGCTGTTCACAAGGCAGACGATCATCGGCTTGCCGGTCTTCTCCAACGCATCAAGCAGCGCCACCTGTCCGCCTTGCAGTTCGAGCGTGGCGGTGCTTTGCGTCTCGCCAATGAACTTCAGGTGGTCTCCCACCACGGCGACAAGTACGTCGGCCGCCTTAGCAGCCGCCACCGCCGCAGGGATGCCGGAGAGATCGTCATCGACGATCGAGCAGCCGCGTTCGTAGCAGATTGAGGTGCCGGCCTGTGCCAGCAAGCGGATGCCGTCGAGCACAGTCGTTGTCTTCTCGCGTGGCTGCTTACCGGCTTTCGGCGGATGCTGTGATGAGCCCAGCGACCAGTCGCCGAGCTGCTGTAGATCATCGTCAGCGTTGGGACCGATCACAGCAATAGACTTCACCTTTGCTGGATCGAGTGGGAGCAGCCCGTTGTTCTGCAGAAGGATAAGGCTCTGGCGCGCCGCGGCCAGGTTAACGGCGCGGTGGTCGGGCCGCCCCACCTCGCTGGCGGCGCGGTTGAGGTCGGGATGGCGGGGATTCTCAAAGAGACCCATGCGGAACTTCAGCGCCAGCAGGCGGGCGCAGGGCGCCTCAATTTCAGACTCGGCCAGGCGGCCGCTGTGCACGGCCTCGATGGCTCCCTCGTAGAACTGTGGGGTGGTCATCATGATGTCGTTGCCAGCGCGCAGCGCCATGATCGCCGCCTCGGCGTAGGTGGCGCACACCTTCTGCTCCCTGATGAGGCGCCCCACGTTGTCCCAATCCGTCACAATCACGCCGCGGAAGCCCCACGCATCCTTGAGGATGTCGACCAGCAGCCAGCGGTTAGCGGTCGAAGGCACGCCCTCGATTGACTGGTAGCCGGTCATAAAGGTCATCGCACCAGCACGGGCAGCGCGCTCGAACGGAGGCAGGAAGTAGCTCCGCAGCTTGCGGCGCGAGAGGTCGGCCTCAGAGGCGTCACGTCCGCCCTGCGTCTCGGAATAGCCGGCATAGTGCTTGGCGGTGGCAAGCACGGCCGTGGGGTCGTCGAGGCCCTGTCCCTGGTAGCCGCGGATCAGCGCCGCGCCGAGTTCGCCGATCAGGTACGGGTCCTCGCCGAATGTTTCGCCGGTGCGGCCCCAGCGCAGGTCGCGCGCCAGGCAAAGTACGGGCGAGAATGTCCAATGGATGCCCGTCGGGACCATTTCCTCAGCGGTCACGCGTCCGACCTGTTCGAGCAGCTCTGGATTCCAGCTTGCGGCGAGCGCCAGCTGGGTCGGGAAGATCGTCGCGCCCTTCCAGAAAGAGTGGCCGTGGATACCGTCCTCACCGACCAGCAGCGGAATGCCGAGGCGGTTCTGTGCAGCGAGGTCCATCGCACGCCTGATTTTCTCCCCAAGAACGTGCAGGATAGAGCCGGGTTGGCGGGTATTGATGAACGAGAGATCCTCGCTGCGCGCATCCAGCATCATTAGCTGGCCGACCTTCTCTTCAAGAGTCATGCGGCCGAGTAGGTCGGCTACACGTTCTTCTACGGTCAGGGCTGGATTGCGATAAGCGGGAGAAAGGGAGTTGCGTGGCATTTGAAGCTCCTGGGATAAAAGAATCTAATTTCTGGGCGTTTCGCACCTGTGTGACTGATTGGAAAATTTTAGCATGGATTTCATGAATTCGAAGTTTGGAGTTAAGTGAGCCTGGGTTTTCAAACTTTTAGACAGCCCTGGTGGATTGTCGTACATACTGTTGACAGTGGTACTGAGTACCCTTATGATTAATGGTA
The DNA here is from genome assembly GCA_963751425.1 of uncultured Chloroflexia bacterium. Taxonomy (GTDB): domain Bacteria; phylum Chloroflexota; class Anaerolineae; order Anaerolineales; family UBA4823; genus CAVVUF01. The sequence continues at coordinate 889,035 of CAVVUF010000001.1, forward strand.
TCGTTGACGCCAAACCGGCGGCGGGATGGTTGGCCCGCGTGGGTCAGGCCCGCCCTCGGGATCATAGCCCGGCGTAACGAGGAGGAGTTTTTATGGATGGTAAGCAGATCAAAGGGACGGCAGCGCTTGTCCCATCGGATGCTGAGGTCGAGGCGAGGGTCGAGGCCCTCATCGGTCAGATGAGCCTCGAAGAGAAGATCGGGCAGCTCACTCAGGTTGGGGGTGCAGATTTCATCCCAGGACCGAAGCCCGAAGATGTCATCCGCAAGGGTGGAGCTGGCTCAATCCTGTGGCTAAACGATACCAGGCAGTTCAATGCCCTCCAAAAGATCGCCGTTGAAGAGAGCCCATCGAAGATTCCGCTCCTCTTTGCCCTTGACGTAATCCACGGCTACCGCACGATTTTCCCAGTTCCGCTGGCCATGGCTTCGTCGTGGGATCCGTCGGTTGCCGAACAGTCTCAAGCTGTAGCAGCCAAGGAAGCCCGCGCCGCAGGCTTGCACTGGACCTTCGGTCCGATGCTCGATATCGCTCGTGATGCTCGCTGGGGCCGGATCGTCGAAGGTGCCGGTGAAGACCCTTGCCTGGGTGCGGCTATGGCGGCAGCCCAGGTGCGCGGCTTCCAAGGGCCATCTCTGGGTGCACCCGAGCATGTCGTGGCCTGTGCCAAACACTTCGCGGGTTACGGCGCGGCGGACGGCGGGCGCGACTACGATCCAGTCTACCTGTCCGAGGGCCAGTTGCGCAATGTCATTTTCCCGCCCTTCCAGGCTGCTGTAAAGGCCGGCGTTGGAACATTTATGAGCGCCTATATGGATCTCAACGATGTCCCCGCCAGCGGGAACCGCTTTTTGCTGCACGATGTTCTGCGAGATGAGTGGGGATTCGAGGGCTTCGTTGTCAGCGACGCGATGGCTGTCGGAAGTCTGGTTACCCAGGGCTTCGCCCGCGACGGGCGCGATGCGGCCTTCCGCGCCTTGAGTGCAGGCCTTGACATGGACATGGCCAGCAACACTTACCCGCAGTATCTCGCCGGGCTTATTGAAGACGGCACCCTTCAGCTTTCTGTCATCGACGCGGCCGTACGGCGCATTCTCGCCATCAAGGTTCGCATGGGACTCTTCGAGCAGCCGTATACGGACGAAGTCGAAGCTGGCGGAGGTCATTGCACTGCCCGAGCACCGCAAGGCAGCGCGGCTCGCTGCCCAGCGCTCGATGGTTCTGCTGAGGAACGAAGGCCAGCTCCTGCCGCTTGCCAAGAGCTTGAAGAACGTGGCTGTGATTGGCCCCCTGGCAAACTCGATGGAAGCGGTGGAGGGTTCGTGGATGGTCTTTGGCCACACGCCGGCTGCCGTTACTGTCCTCGAAGGTATCCGTGCCAGGCTGCCGGGCGCGAAAGTCGAGCATGCCCCCGGTCCTGAGATCCGGCGAGACATCCCATCCTGGTTTGATAATATGAACCCCGGTGCTAAGAAGGTCCCACAGACGCCCGAGCAGGCTGAGACTGCCTTCCAGGCGGCCGTAGCCACGGCGCGCCGCGGACCTCGTGGTGATGGTCCTTGGCGAGAACGCCGACATGGCCGGCGAGGCCGCTTCCGCGCTTCGCTCGATCTGCCGGGTCGTCAGGAAGAGCTGCTCAAGGCTGTTGCCGCGCTTGGCAAGCCCGTGGTCCTTGTGCTCTTGAATGGCCGTCCGCTGAGCATTGTTTGGGCAGCCGAGCACGTACCAGCGATCCTTGAGGCATGGGAGCCCGGCAGTGAAGGTGGCCACGCCGTTGCCGACATCCTGTTCGGCGATGTCAACCCGGGCGGCAAGCTGCCTGTCACCTTCCCGCGCCAGGGCAGCCACGCGCCGCTCTACTACGCCCGCAACCTCACTCACTCGCCCGAAGGCAGCTTTATGTACAATCCGCGCTACTGGGACGGTCTTCCAACCCCGCTCTATCCTTTCGGTTTTGGCCTTAGTTACACAACCTTCTCAATCACGAACCTGAAGGTCTCGGCGCCGCAAGTGAAAGTGGGGAGCGAGGCGACCGTGACCGCCGATGTGACCAACACGGGCTCGGTTGCAGGTGACGAGGTCGTTCAGCTCTACATCCATCAGAAGGCTGGCAGCGACTCGCGCCCGCTGCGCGCCCTGAAAGGATTCCAGCGTCTCACACTTAAGCCCGGTGAGACAAAGACAGTCTCCTTCCCTCTCGGCCCGGCCGAGCTCGGCTACTGGAGCACCAGCGCCGGCAAGTGGGTCCAGGACGCAGAGGCTTTCGACATCTGGGTCGGCGCCAACTCATTGGCAACCCTCCACGCGGACTTTGAAGTGGTCCGCTAAGATCTGTCATACTTCGCCGCTGCTAAGAACGCAGCGGCGAAGGTTCTCTTTGACTAAGGTTATATTGATCGGTTTATTGGATCGAATTATTGACATTCATCCTCGCTTCATCATGACGTCTGTCGTTTCTTTCTCCACATTAACCTGATAAGATAAAGTTTATCAATATTCGGAACTTCTTTTCTCTTTCCGAAGGTGATTACTGTAAAATAGAGAATGGACTTGGTTTTCTAAACTTTAGGAGGTGCCTCATGTCAAAGCTTTCCCGTCGTGATTTCCTGCGCACCCTCGCCGCTGGTGCTGGGGCAGTCGCCCTTAGCCCAGTGTTGGCAGGCTGCCAGCCTCAATCAGCTTCTCCCACAACCAGCACAGATCAGCCTGCAGAGCCAGTTTCTGAGCAGAATATCTCTACTCCCCAGGTGGAGTCTTACTGCCCAGCCTTCAGATAATTCGGCTGCTGCCAGCACTGAAAATCAAGCCCCCACAGAACAACCCCTTGTTGCTGCCGAACCGGCTCAACCAGGAGCAGCCAATCCAGACTTGGTCGTCGCCCGCGGCGGCGAGCCCGAGGACTTAGTTCGCCGCGCCTTGGCAGCTCTAGGCGGGATGGAACGCTTTGTCAAAAAAGACGCCAGAGTCATCATTAAGCCAAATATCTGCACAGATTATCATACCTACGAATACGCTACGACCACCAATCCCTGGGTAATGGGAGCGCTGGTCAAGCTTGCCTTCGACGCTGGCGCAAAGACCGTCCAGGTCATGGACAGTGGCTTTGGCGGTTCTCCCCAGAGCGGCTACCAAACCAGCGGAATTCAAGAACAGGTTGAAGCTGCTGGTGGTGAGATGGTCGTCATGCCGTCTTTCAAATTCAAGACCACTGCCATCCCTGAAGGGGTAGACATCAAAGAATGGGATATCTATGAAGACATCCTCACCGCAGACCTGGTGATTGATGTGCCCATTGCCAAAGATCACGGCTCTACCCGCCTGACACTCGGCATGAAGAATCTCATGGGTGTCATCCTGGATCGCGGCAGGCTGCATAACAACCTTGGTCAGCGTATTGCCGATATCACCAGCCGGGTCCGGCCTGGGCTGACCGTCATCGATGCTGTGCGCATCCTCACTGCCAACGGACCCACCGGCGGTAACTTGGATGATGTCAAGAAATTAGACACAATCATCGCCAGTCCCGATATCGTCGCTGCTGATAGTTACGCCACCAGGCTCTTCGACCTGAAGCCCGATGATATCCGCTATATCACAGCCGGCGCGGAAATGGGCTTAGGCCGGAAAGATGTTGAGAATCTGGTGATTGCTGAAGTCTAAAAATCTGGCACCGCAAATACTGAAGGATGAAAAAAAACCTTAACCCCTATAAAAACTGGGTGATCGTGCGCAAGGCAGTCCAATGGATCGCCTTGGTTGGCTTTCTAGCGCTTTTTATCACCGCCCCTCTCCACATTTGGCCCTCTCAGCTAACCAACCTGCCCATGCGTTTGGATCCTCTGTTAATGCTGGCAGGGTCAATCGCCAGCCGGTCTTTCTTGACCGGTTCGGTGATTGCTTTGAGCGTGGTGGTCTTGACCCTCCTCTTTGGGCGGGCCTGGTGTGGGTGGCTGTGTCCTTTGGGTACCTTATTGGATTTGTTCCCATTAAAAGCCTCCAGCCGCAAGGCTTCCCCAGAACCGCCCAGCCTGGGTCCCCAGGGGAGCTTCCGACGTTGGAAATATATTCTGCTCCTGCTGATCCTGGGCATGGCAATTTTTGGCAGCCAGAGCCTGCTCTACCTCGATCCGCTGACGATCATGCAGCGCTCGTTCACTTCGGCGTTTTGGCCTGCCCTCGATCGCATCGTAACCGCTGCCGAGTCTACCTTGGTGCGCCTCCCATTCTTAGAATCTCCCGTCATGCAGTTTGATAGCTGGGTCCGGCCTCTCATCTTCCCCGTACAGCCCATCTTTTCCCGTGCTGCAGCCCTCTTTGCCGGTTTTTTCGCGGGTATCGTCGCTCTGAACCTCATCACCCGGCGGTTTTGGTGCCGTTATCTTTGTCCCTTAGGCGGTCTGTTGGGGCTTTTGAGCAAGTTTGCCCTTTTCCGCCGCCAGGTGAGTGAGGATTGCAAGGGCTGCAAGCTCTGTTCTACAGCCTGTCCGACCGGTACTATCGATCCTGAAAGAGGTTACACCAGCGATCCTGCTGAGTGCACCATGTGCCTGGACTGCCTGGAAGTCTGCCCGCGCTCCGATATTGCGATCAACCTGAAGCCTGCGCTAGCTCCCTGGAATCCGGCTTATGATCCTTCCCGCCGCCAGGCTCTTTTCTCATTGGCAGCCGCAGCTGCCTCGGTAGCCATTTTCCAAAGTGATATGCTGCACGCCCAACCCAGCCCGTTCCAGCTGCGTCCCCCCGGTTCTATGGAAGACGATATTTTATCGCGCTGCGTCCGCTGTGGTGAGTGCATGCGCGTCTGTCCAACGGGTGCCCTCCAACCCGCCCTCTCTGAAGCTGGTTTCGAAGGTTTGTGGTCCCCCATCCTGCTCCCGCGCCTGGGATATTGCGACTTCGCCTGCCATGCCTGCGGAGAGGTTTGTCCTACCCAAGCCATCCCACCACTCTCCTTGGAAGAAAAAAGGCAGCAGGTTATCGGGAAAGCTTACATCGACGAAAACCGCTGCCTCGCCTGGGCAGATCACACCGATTGCATTGTCTGTGAAGAAATGTGCCCGCTTCCCGACAAAGCCATTCAATTATCAGAACAGTTGGTCGAGAGCGTGGATGGCACTCAGAAAGTGATAAAACTGCCTCATGTGCTCCGCGAGCGCTGCATTGGGTGTGGCATTTGTGAATACAAATGTCCCTTAGCCGGAGAATCAGCGATACGCGTGAGAGTCACCACCCATTAGCGAGCTGAAGCTGGTTTATTCTCGACAGTCTTTGTCGGTTTCTTAGATACAACCGGCTTTGCTGGAGCGGGCTTCGCTTGCTCGGACTTCGCAGGTGTGGGCTTCGCTGGTGCGGGCCTCCTCCTTGGAGGTCTTCGCTCTCTGCTGGAAGCCTTTTCCCATTTTGTCACGTACTTTCTTGCCTCACCCGCCGTCGTGTTGTAGATTCGCTGGGCCAGGGAAGCCGCCGAGCTGCGCTGCGGTGAGACCTTGTCGACAATGTTTGCAAAAGTCAAAATGGCATCCGCAACCTCGAGTTGGATTTCCGGGGTAAATTGCCGGACAGGCTTGCCGTTAAGGATCGTTTCAGCCCAGGTATCAACTTTTCCCCACTGCACTTTGCAGGAATTATCGATGAGAAGCTCAACCTCTGGGTGTGTAAAAACCAGTCCGCCTTTAACATGCTTTAACAGGAAAGCGTGATCCGGTACTCGTCTGCGTAAAGTTTCCACCACCATCGATTGTTCCCGCAGCCACTGATCATCTGGATTGATTCCATATGAAGTCACTTTCTTATCCACCGCGCCGCCGCGTTGGTACACATCCTTTACCTGGTACCAGGTCCCCTTCCGGCAAACCACCTGTCCAGCCCAAAACTTGCTTTCCAGCACCCAGATTCCATTCGGACCTAACACCAACACATCTGCATCCAGGCTCTGAGTAACGAGCAGTTCTTGAAAAGTAATAAAATTTTCTGGCAGTCTTTTAGTGAGTTCTTCTAAAAGATTAGAAACCCCCTCCAATCCATATCCTCTTTCCGGTTGTTCCTGGATCCCCAATGCTTTCCACCAGGGAGTGATAATATCCATTGATAGGGTTGGAGTGGTTTGTAAACTGGGTTTTCGTCCCAGCCTTGCTTCGTAATCGAAAGGTTGGGGCTTCTTCGGAGGTCTGGGCTGCGGCGGAAGCTGTTTGCGTAACTGTTCCACCTTCCGGTACTGTCGGATCATTAAATAGATCGGCACCAGGCTGAGAGGGATTCCCAACAAGGTGAAGATTAACAAGACTGCCAGCAGCCCACCGAAGATCACGTACAAGGTGAGTTTGCTCTTCTCTCGGGAAAGAACATCCTGGATTTGCTTCCACTCCCCTAGAGCCTTGGTATAGCTCTCCAGCTCGGTCCGCCACTCAATCAATTCCCGATCATAGCGCTTTTGATATTGCTGGTTTTCTGTGTCTAGTTTCCTCTTTTTCTCTTCCCAATCCTCACGTTCTTTTTGTAGGCGGAGCTGCCGGGCACTTTCCAGGGGTTTTTCCCACTCCTGGCGCAGGTCTTCCTGCAGCCTTAACAGTTCCTGGTAGCCCTTGGCCAGGTTGCTCCATTGGTTTGCTATCGTTCTCATGCTTTTTAAATTTTCTCTTCTCTTTCATTTGCTTTGATCGCTTTTTTTTATAGGCTTTATCTAAAACAGGTTATTCAGGACGCACAAGAAAAACCCGCCTGGGGAAATGTCCCTGTGCATCTCTGGGATTTACATTTGTAAGTGGTATTCTTGAGAGAGTTGCTTTCCTGGTTAAGATCACACCTCTAACAAGACAATTATAAATTAGGTTGGTGAAAAGAGATAGCTCCTAATATCGATTCCAAAAATGGGGGAAGAAGGCATTCGGGATGCATTCGTACGCACAAACCCCAAAATACGGCGGTCCACCACGGCAATTCCTAAAGACCATCTTATCTTTGACACTTATAGAATTGTTTTTCGTATATAATCAAGAGAGTGCGTTGAAACCATTTCATAGTTCACTCTCACAAACGTTGTATAAACATAGGTCACGGAGGTATGCATGAGTGCCGGAAAGATCATTGCCTATATTGCTGCTGCGATCATCATTTTCTTTAGTGTGCTTTTCATCTGGGGAGCTTTTAGTGACCAGGGGGGTGGATTTGGCTGGATCCTGGTCGGCTTGATCGGGGTAGTCATTGGCTTTGGAATTATCTGGTTTGCCGCGCGCAGCAAAGCCCAGGCAGGGGCTGGAAATAATGTGACATTGAAGATCGACCTGCCAGCCAATGTCAATATGGACACTCTCAAGTGCAAATCCTGCGGCGGCTCCCTGACCATGGATAATATCAAAATGGTAGCTGGAGCACCGGTAGTATCGTGTCCCTACTGCAATTCTACCTACCAGCTTTCTGAAGAACCCAAGTGGTAAGGATTTAATTCACACCCTGCCTGCAGTTGCAAAAAGGAGCACCCGATGAGAAAAAGGATTCTTGCTGCTCTAATTTCCTTTATCCTGCTGTTCATTCCTGCCAGTGCCCTGGCGCAGGACTATTACTTCCAGGTCCCGCAGATGACCGTGGATGTCTATTGGAATGCAGATGGGACAGTCTCACTTAATTACACCTTTGTATTCAAGAATGATTCCTCCGGACATGCCATTGAGTATGTAGACGTAGGTATTCCTAACAGCAATTTCAGCGCCGGTAATATCCTGGCAGATGTAAACGGGGTAGCCATCACCGATATCTCTGAATCTGGCTTTCAAGGAGAAGGAGGCTCTGGTGTTGCTTTAGGATTGGGCAGTAATTCAATTGCTCCTGGTCAAACCGGCGTCGTGCGTGTCTTCATACCAGATGTGCAAAGCGTGCTTTACAAAGATGATAATGATCAGAATTATGCCAGTGCTGTGTTCAAAACCATGTACTTTGGCTCGCAGTATGTGTATGGCCCTACCGATATGACTGTGACCCTCCACATGCCGCCCGGTGTGCAACCAGAAGAGCCGCGTTGGCACGCCGCTCCTTCTGGCTTTCCGAGCGAGCCTGTGACAGGCTATGATGATCAGGGCAACATCACCTACACCTGGCAGAACCAGAATGCCAGTGCTTCACAGGCTTACGAATTTGGCGCTTCTTTCCCGAAGAAATACATTCCAGAGCAGACCATCGTCAAACCCAATCCATTTGCTTTCTTGAGCAGCATCAACCTTAACGGTTGTATTCCCTGGATCTGCATCATCGGCTTCTTTGGGATCTTCATCATGAACGCGTTTTCAGGCAGCCGCCGCCGCATGCAGTACCTCCCGCCCAAAATCTCGATCGAAGGGAATGGCATCAAGCGCGGCTTAACCGCGGTAGAAGCCGCCATTTTACTGGAACAGCCTTTGGATAAAGTTCTGACCATGATCTTGTTTGGGCTTCTTAAAAAGGATGCTGCCGAGGTGGTTTCACGCGATCCCCTGCAAATCAAAGCCATTGAACCCTTGCCAACTGGTCTTCATGATTACGAAGTCACATTCCTGAACGCCTTCAAAGAGAAAGAGTTAGCTCGCCAGAAGCAGCTTCAGGAGATGGTCGTCGATCTCATCAAATCGATTACTGAAAAAATGAAGGGCTTCAGCCGCAAAGAAACCATCGAATATTATAAAAATATCACCGCCAAAGCCTGGGAGCAAGTAGAGGCTGAAAACACGCCCGAAGTAAAGAGCAAGAAGTTCGACGACGTCATGGAATGGACCATGCTGGACAAAGATTACGACCACCGCACACAAGATGTCTTCCGCAACCAGCCGGTTTTCGTTCCCACGTGGTGGGGGCGTTATGATCCATCCTTTGGTCGAACGAGCGTTTCTCCTTCATCGGTTCCTTCTTCCAGGCCCTCGACTGGTTCCAGTCTCCCGACCCTCCCAGGTTCTGCTTTTGCCGCCTCGGTGGTCAACGGGGTGGAGGGCTTTTCTTCCAAAGTGGTTGGAAATATCGGTGATTTCACCAACAAAGTCACTCAGAAGACCAACCCGGTCCCGGTTTCCACCAGATCCGGTGGTAGCTCAGGTCACTCTGGCGGTTGCGCCTGCGCCTGTGCCTGCGCTGGTTGTGCCTGCGCCTGTGCAGGAGGAGGCCGTTGAGCAGTGCAGCTATCTAAAGTAGAGCAGCTGCTGTCTAGGTTGCATCCGTCTGGAGGCAATAACTCCAATGGCAAGCTCTTGCCCCCCTCTCCAGGTCTGTACCATTACCTGTACCAGGGCGAAGGCGAGAACAGCCGCGTGCACCTGCGCATCGATGAGGATCACCGCGGCATCTTATTGGTGAACGCCAGCCGTGTGCTGCATCTCAACGAGACTGCTGCCTTTATGGCCTATCTGGCGCTGCAAAAAGCCACTGCTGACCAGGCCGTGAAATCCCTGCGAAACGCATATGCGCTTTCCGCAGACCAAGCCAGGCTAGACTATGCGCAGTTCTCTGACCAGCTCCTTGAGCTGATCCGCCCAGATGGCGCCTGTCCCATCCACGACCTTGAGCTGGATATCACCGCACCTTTCTCGGCCCGCCCCTCAGCTCCCTACCGCATGGACCTGGCCCTCACCTACCGCTGTAACGATGACTGCGCTCACTGCTATAATGCCCGGCCGCGTGATTTTGTCGAAATTCCTACCCTCGCATGGAAGCGAATCCTGGATAAGTTATGGACCGTGGGCATCCCCCATATCGTTTTTACCGGCGGAGAGCCCACCCTGCGTGACGATCTGCCCGAGCTGATTGCCCATGCTGAGCAGAATGGACAGATCACCGGCTTGAACACCAACGCCCGCCGGTTAAGCGATGAGAAATATCTCCAAAGCATCGTGGAAGCCGGGTTGGACCATGTGCAGATCACCCTCGAATCCCACGATCCCGAAATCCACGATGCCATGGTGCGCCGCAAAGGTGCCTGGTCTCAGACCGTGCAAGGCTTGAAGAACGCTCTTTCCAGCCGGCTTTTTGTCATGACCAACACCACTTTACTCCAGGATAACAGTCCCTATCTTGAGCAGACCCTCGACTTTTTAGGAAAGCTGGGCGTCCCCACCCTCGGTTTGAATGCTCTGATTTATTCCGGCCGCGGTCTCACGGTTGGCAAGGGTCTTCCAGAAGATGCGCTCCCACCCCTCTTAGCGCTTGCCCAGGCTAAGACGCTTTTTTATGGGCAGCGGCTGATCTGGTATACCCCCACGCAGTATTGTAATTTCGACCCAATGCAGTTGGATCTGGGCGTAAAAGGCTGCACGGCTGCCTTGTATAACATGTGCATCGAGCCCAATGGAGATGTGCTCCCCTGCCAGTCGTATTACCAACCGGTAGGAAATATGTTGCATAATGATTGGAACAGCATCTGGAATCATGAGTTATCGATGCGTCTGCGCGAACGGCAGGGGCTGCCCGAAAAGTGCCATGCCTGTGCGATGCTTGCCGAATGTGGTGGAGGTTGCCCCCTGATGAATGGAGAACCGCTGTGAGAAGTTTTGGTTACAGGTGGAGCAGGTTTCATTGGCAGTCATACCTGTGTGCTGCTTCTGCAGGCTGGTCATGAAGTGATTGTTGTTGATAATCTGTCGAATAGTAAAGCAGTTTCGTTGGAGAGAGTCCAGAAGATCGCCGGCAAAGGGCTGACCTTCTATAAAGTGGATTTGCTTGATCGCCCTGCCTTGGGAAAAGTTTTTGCCAGCCATGCCATCGAAGCGGTGATCCACTTCGCCGGGCTGAAAGCTGTCGGTGAGTCCGTTCAAGTCCCTCTTCGCTACTACCAGAATAACCTCACCGGAACCCTCGTCCTGTGCGAATGGATGTCACAATACAATGTAAAGACATTGGTCTTTAGCTCATCCGCTACAGTATACGGAAATCCCGAGAGTGTACCCGTTCCAGAAAGTGCCCCCATCCGGCCCACCAACCCTTACGGTCGCACCAAGGCAATGCTCGAGGACATCCTGCGCGATTTGCAGATTTCCGACCCCACATGGGACATCGCCATCTTAAGATATTTCAATCCCATTGGAGCACATCCAAGTGGGTTGATCGGTGAAGATCCCAATGGCATCCCGAACAACTTGTTGCCTTACATTGCGCAAGTAGCCGTCGGTAAATTACCTTATATCAGCGTCTTTGGGGCCGATTATCCCACTCCAGACGGCACCGGGGTGCGCGATTTTATCCATGTGATTGATTTAGCCCACGGTCATTTGAAAGCCCTGGAAAAGCTTCACAGCCATCCAGGTGTCGTTACTTATAACTTAGGGACTGGCCAGGGTTACAGTGTCTTTCAGGTGCTCACCGCTTTTGAAAAAGCCTGCGGGAAGACAATTCCTTATAGAATCGCCCCCCGTCGTCCTGGTGACGCAGCCACCAGCTTTGCTGATCCCTCTCGTGCAAAATCTGAGCTGCATTGGTCTGCTGGCTTAGGCATCGCTGAGATGTGCGTCGACACATGGCGCTGGCAGTCACATAATCCCAATGGCTACTAATATGGGTTTGAAGTTTGTAAAATAATTTCGTTGTTCAAGAATATTTTTTCAGATAATTCGCTCGATCTAGCAATGTGAGGTTCCTATGACCAGTGTAAGAGAATTCATCCGCCGCAGGTTTCAAAAAGCTCAACCCTTGCCCGCTGGTATCTATCATTATCAAGCTCCACCACAGGACCCCCGCAACTATCGTTTGCACCTGCGGCTGGAAAGTGATGGCAGTGGGATATTAGTTGTCAACGCCGCCACAATTCTGCACCTGAATGCGACCGCAGCTGAATACGCCTACCACCTGGTTCAGCAAACTCCAAAATATGAAGCGGTCAGGCAGATCGCCAAACGCTACCAGGTCACTAACGCGCGTGCCGAAGCAGATTACGCAGACTTTGTTGATCGGGTTGATGCCGTCATTAATACCAACGATCTGGATCCTGAGATGTTTCTAGATTTCGAGCGGTCCGAAATTCATACGAAAGACCTCTCCGCTCCTTTTCGCCTGGATTGTGCTTTGACGTATCGCTTGCCTCAAGGTGCCGATCCCTCCCTGGCACCTACCAAAAGAGTGGACCGTGAGCTGACAACAGAAGAGTGGAAATCGATCCTGGATAAAGCCTGGCAAGCCGGCATTCCCCATATCATCTTTACCGGCGGTGAGCCCACCCTGCGGGATGATCTCCCTGAGCTGATCTCCCGTGCCGAAGCCAATGGCCAGGTTACCGGGCTGCTCAGTGACTGCTTGTTCCTTTCAGATCCCGTCTATATGGACAAACTCTTAAAAACCGGGCTTGATCATCTCATGGTGATCTTCCAGCCTGGCAAAGAGTACGCTTGGGGAGGCCTGAGCACTTCCCTGGCAGAAGATCTCTTTGTGGCCGTCCACATCACGCTGACTCCTGAGACGGCTTCCACCAACCCCGATTTACTGAAATGGTTGGCAACTCAGGGTGTGAAAGCAGTTTCCTTGAGCATTTCTGACCCAAGCCTGAACGATGCGCTGAATTCATCCCGCAATCAGGCTGCAGCCTTAGGACTCTCATTGGTATGGGATTTACCTGTCCCCTATTCACCCTTGAACCCGGTTGCCCTGGAGACCCAGCCCGACGCTGCCGCATCTGGGGCAGGTCATGCCTGGCTGTATGTCGAGCCAGATGGTGATGTCCTCCCGGCCCAGGGGGTCAATACGGTTTTAGGGAATATGCTGCGCGATCCTTGGGAGCAGATCTGGTCAAAAGCAAATGGGAAACAATCTTGACTGGCACAGCCGCTTCTTACAGCAAGCTGCCTGGACTAAGCCATTAAGAGACTATCTTTTCAATCAAATCAGCCTGGTCCCCTCCATGCGGGTTCTGGAAGTCGGCTGCGGTACTGGGGCGATATTACAAGAATTAGAAAAGCGCTTCTCAGGCGAATTTTTTGGTTTAGATATCGATCCCAGCATGCTCGCTAAAGCCTCCCGAAATACCAACCAGTCGCTTCTCCTTCAATCGGACGCGCATGCCCTCCCTTTTCCCTCCCAGGCTTTTGACCTGATCCTCTGTCATTTTCTGCTCCTCTGGGTGAAAGATCCCATCTCTGTGGTTCGCGAGATGAGGCGCCTCACTCGACCAGGGGGATATGTGCTGGCGCTTGCTGAGCCGGACTATGGAGGGCGTATCGATTACCCCTTCGAGCTGCAAGCCTTGGGCAAGATGCAGCAAGCTTCTTTACACCAGCAGGGAGCGAACCCACTCATTGGTCGTCAATTGAATGACATTTTTCTCCAGGCCGGATTTTTGAATGCACAATCCGGATGTTTAGGGGGAGAATGGAAACAAGCCAATTCCGAGAGGCAAGGCGCTTCTGAATGGGAAATAATAGAACAAGATCAAATGGCTCTTAACCCCGCACGGAGCCCGGAAAATATATTGAAACTCAAGAACCTGGACCAGGAAGCCAGAAAAAAAGGTACCCGGGTTCTATTTGTGCCGACTTTTTATGCCTGGGGAAAGAAGTAAAAATACTTCTTCAACCCACCTTGGGTACCCCAATCTCAATTTTTCCATCCACGATCCGTGCTGGAAAAGCAGGGATACCGATCACCGCCGGCAGTGACTTCACCTCGCCCGTTCGCAAATCAAAGCGCGCCCCGTGTCGCACACAAGTAATTTCGTGATCGCGTACTTCGCCATCATCCAGGGGGTTACCATCATGAGAACACACATTCCCAATCGCGAAAATCTTTCCGGCGATGTTAAAAACCAGGATTTCCTGATCGTCGATTTGAACGATCAATCGTTCTCCTGACGGCAAATCCTCAATAGCAGCAATTTCATAGAAATCGCAGTTAGCTGGATTGAGATTCGTGTAACCGTACATTATTCCACCAATTCATCGCTTGCTTCGCCCAACCCATATACTCCTGCTTTGAGGACTTTCAACGAAAGCAAAGCACACTTCAGGCGCACCGGCCCCAGCTCAATTCCCAGCATTTCTAAAAGGTCGTCTCGCGTTAGCCCTTTAATTTCATCAAGCGACTTACCTTGGATCGATTCGAGCAGCAAATCTGCGGTAGCCTGCGAGATCGCGCAGCCATGCCCATCGAACGCTGCTTCGCTTACTTTTCTGTCCCCATCCAACCGCAAATCAATCCGGATATGGTCGCCGCACAAAGGGTTATCATCTTCAAATGAGATGTCATGCGGATCGAGCGCACCGCGGTATTGTGGATTCTTATAGCGGTCGATGATGATTTCTCGATAAAGGTCATCCATACTTTACAGCCTTCCGAAAGTTATCTGCTAAAGATCTTCTTGGTCTTGTAAATTGCTCGAGCCAGGGTATCGATCTCCGCCTCGGTAGTATACAAATAGAAACTGGCACGTGCCGTTGAAACCAGTTTCAGCTTATCGTGCAGTGGCATTGCGCAGTGATGTCCAGCGCGAATCGCCACCCCATCTTCGTCGAGGATCTGGGAGATATCGTGTGGATGAATGTCATCCAATGTAAAAGCGATCACGCCCCCCTTATGTTCTGCCGTTGGGCCAATCACCTTCACACCCGGGATCTCTGCCAGCACGTCCAATGCATACTGAACCAGTTTCTTTTCGTGCGCATGGATCGCCTCCATGCCAATGCTCTCCAGGTATGCCACCGCTGCACCCAACCCCACAGCCTCAGCAATCGCTGGAGTACCGGCTTCAAACTTGTGCGGCAGCTCGTTAGGAGTAAAACTGCGCAGGTAGACACGCTTGATCATATCCCCGCCACCCATAAAAGGCGGCATCTTCTCTAATAGATCCTGCCTACCGTATAAGACTCCAATACCGGTCGGGCCGCACATCTTGTGGCCAGAGAAAACCATGAAATCAACATCCAGATCCTGTACATTGACCGAGAAATGAGGCACCGATTGCGCCCCATCCACCAAAGTGACTGCCCCAGCGGCTTTTGCCTGGCGAATGATCTCCCGCGCTGGGTTGATCGTTCCAAGCACATTAGACATATGCGTAAAAGCGACCAGTTTCGGTTCCAAAGCCAGTAAAGCCGGTAGAGTGCTCAGATCAAGAAAGCCATCCTCCGTCACCGGAATGAATTCCAATCGCAGGCTTTTCTCAGCAGCTAGCATTTGCCAGGGGACCAGGTTTGCATGGTGCTCCATCTCGGTCAGGAGGATGACATCTCCGCTGTTCAAGTTCTTTCTTCCCCAGGTATTCGCTACCAGGTTCACCAATTCGGTTGCATTGCGCGTAAAGATCACCTGCCGGGGTGCTTTCGCCCCAATAAACCTGGCCACGCTTTCGCGCGCCTTTTCATAATCTGCGGTGGCTTCTTCTGCCAGGGTGTGAATCCCTCGATGGATATTCGCGTTCGTATTTCGATAATATCGATCCATCGCTTCGAGCACGGGCAGGGGCTTTTGTGATGTAGCCGCAGAATCGAGATAGACCAGAGGCACACCCGGTCTGACCTCCCTTTGCAGGATCGGAAAATCATCCCGGATACGGTTCATATCGTTAAATGATCTCGGGGAGCGTTGTAAATTCATTTGTGTAACAATTTATTTTGCCCGCGGTTTCGTGCGCGGCTTCCGCTGTGAGGGGCGAATGGTTTTGGATGTTTTCGGGCACCATAAGACATGGTCAGGGACCATCCAACCATCGGTCAGGTAAACACTCTCATGGAACTGGACCGCGATCATTTTCGGGTCTACCTGAACAACCACCCCCTCCAGCCAATCGCGCACACGTTCACTATTTCGTTCGTGATCGCAATAAACCTCTACCCGGTCCCCCACCGCGTAAGCTTCCTCTAGACTTGGAGCAGATGTAAAATGCAATTCTGTCATGTACCCTCCCATTAATCATTTATAAGTAGAAAACACAAATTTTAACCCATTTTCTGCAAAATCGCATCCTGAAATCTCGACCGGACACCTTCGAAAGGAATGCGCTGCATAATGGGGTCAAAGAACCCCTCCACGATTAACCGTTCCGCATCCGCATAAGGCATACCGCGGCTGCGCAGGTAAAAGACCTGTTCAGCATCGATTTTCCCCACCGTTGCTCCGTGTGTACAGCGCACATCGTCCGCCAGGATCTCAAGACCAGGGATCGAATCGGCGCGTGCTTTCAGGCTGAGGATCAAATTGCGATTAGCCTGGTAACCGTCTGTCTTCTGCGCTCCCGGGGCTACATAGATCATCCCTTGCCATACAGACCTGCTTTGATCTTTGAGGGCACCCTTGAAGAGCAGGTCGCTGGTAGTATGCGCTGCCAGGTGGTTCTGTTGGGTGTCGTGATCAAAGTGTTGGTCATTCTCCGAAAAGTAAAAACCTGACATCCGCCCCACTGCCCCTTCGCCAACCAAATCCAAATCGGAAAAATTCTTTGTCACGTGCGACCCCACTGCACCGAAGATCCAATCCAGGTTGCCTGACCGGCTAACTCGGGCGCGCTCGTGGCTGAAATTCCAAACATGCTCGCCCCACGATTGCAGCTCGACAAACCGCAGGTTGGCTGCCTCGCCCACATGGATTTCCACGATACCCGCATGCATCGCCTGCGATCCTGTTTCTGTCGGTGAGGCTGCCTCATGTACGTAAGTCAGTGAAGACCCCTCTTCAAGGTAGACCAAAATATGGGAAAAGAAAGCCAGTTCTCTTCCTGGACCCCATAAAACAGAATGCAGGGGTTGCTCCACGCTCAAGCCTTTCGGCACATACACAAAGATACCTGTCCGCCCCAGGGCTGCCGTCATCGCCGCGAATTTCCCTTCGTCAGGGCGTACGATCTGTCCAATTATCTTCTTCAGCAGTTCAGGATATTGTTTTTCAGCAGTAATCAAGTCAGTAAAGATCAATCCCTTGGCAGATAGCGATGGGTCCAATTCAATCCGGGTTTCTCCCGGTAAAAGCGTGATCTGCCCTCCATGCCTGTCGCCAGCCAGCGGTTGCAGCAGCTCAGTGCCCGGCTCCACGAATCCAGTTTTCCTGCCATCCATCTCTACCAATCGAAATTTGCCAGCTCTCATATTCTTGAGATCGGTGCGCCGCCAGGCTTCATCGCTAATCGCCGGCATTGGAAAATTCTCATAGGCTTCCCAGGCCCTGGTACGGTACTCTTGAAGAAATGACGCGCCTTCCGTTGAAGGCATCATCGCGTGGGTGAATGTAAAATCTTTAGAATAATTCTCAGTCACCGGCTGTCGTTTTTGGATCACTACAGTTTTAGCTGCCATATCGTCTCCTAACCGATCGATCCTTCCATCTGAAGTTGGATCAAACGGTTCATTTCAATAGCGTATTCCATGGGCAGCTCCTTCACCAAAGGTTCAATAAATCCCGAAACGACCATGGTAGTGGCTTCTTCTTCACTCAATCCCCGGCTCTTCAGGTAAAAGAGTTGTTCTTCCCCTACTTTCGACACCGAGGCTTCGTGACCAATGGTTACATCCTCTTCATCGATCTCGATATAAGGGTATGTGTCCGAACGGGAGCTTTCATCCAGAAGCAGCGCATCGCACACCGCATTCGAGCGCACATCTTCCGCCCCTTTGTAGACCTTAAGCAGCCCGCGATACGAGGTCCTGCCTCCGCCCTTGCTGATCGACTTTGAGATAATCTTGCTGCTGGTATGGGGAGCCACGTGGACCATCTTCCCACCCGCATCCTGGTGCTGTCCAGGGCCTGCAAAAGCCATCGATAAAATCTCTCCATGTGCCCGGGGGCCAATTAGATAACACGAAGGATATTTCATAGTCAGTTTAGATCCCAGGTTGGCATCCACCCATTCCATGGTGGCGTCTTCGTGCACCATGGCGCGTTGGGTTACCAGGTTATATACATTCGTGGACCAGTTCTGGATCGTCGTATAGCGCACCCGGGCGCCTTTCTTGACCACGATCTCGATGACACCGGAATGAAAAGAATCCGTGGTATAAGTCGGAGCCGTGCATCCCTCCACATAATGGATCTGCGACCCTTCGTCAGCCACAATCAAAGTACGCTCAAATTGGCCAATATTGGCAATATTCAAACGAAAGTATGCCTGTAAAGGCAGGTCAATCTTCACCCCGGGTGGCACATAAATGAAAGATCCGCCTGACCAAACCGCGCTGTTGAGCGCTGCGAATTTATTATCTTCAATCGGGATAACCGTGCTGAAATATTCACGGAACAGATCAGGATGCTTTCGCAAGCCATCCTCAATCGAGAGAAAAATTACACCCAATTTTTCTAGGTTTTCTTGGATTTTATGGTAAACCATCTCCAAATCATACTGGGCGCCTGCCCCAGCCAGGAACTTCCGCTCTGCTTCTGGAATCCCCAGGCGGTCGAAAGTTTTCTTGATCGTATCGGGAACATCATCCCAGGACCGGCCTTCGCTGTCAGTCGGCTTTGCATAAAAGTAGATATTGTCTAAATCCAGCTTGGATAGATCGCCACCCCAGGTAGGCATGGGGCGTTTCATGAAATGCTCGAGCGCCTTTAGTCGGAAATCCAGCATCCATTCCGGCTCACCTTTCATGGCTGATATTTCACGGACGACATCTTGACCCAGCCCCTTACGAGATCTGAATACAAATGTATCCGGATCACTGAAACCATATTTATAATCGCCAACACCCTCTAGAAGTTGCGCTTCAGAGCTCATTCAAAATCCTCCAGAGATACCATTAAACAGTTACCGGTTCGTACTTTTCACGCACCCAATCGTAACCCTGTTCCTCCAGGTGCTGCGCAAGATCAGCGCCCCCAAACTCGACAATCTTGCCGCCCATCATGATGTGTACATAATCCGGCTTGATATAATTCAAAATTCGTTGATAGTGGGTGATCACCAACACACCCAATTCGGGTCCCCGTAAAGCATTCACGCCTTCAGAGACAATCCGCAAAGCATCAATATCCAGGCCTGAATCAGTTTCGTCTAAAATCGCCATTTCCGGCTTCAACGCTGCCATCTGTAAGATTTCAGCCCGCTTCTTTTCTCCACCCGAAAATCCATCGTTCAAGTATCGACCTGCAAAAGCAGAGTCCATCTTCAGCAGTTCCATTTTCTCTTTGAGTAATTTTCTGAATTCTGGAATGGGAATCCCCTTATCTTCGGGGTTAACCGCCCTGCGTCGGGCATTCACTGCCGACCGTAAAAAATTAGCCACCGAAACCCCCGGGATCGCCACTGGATATTGAAAAGCCAGGAAAATCCCCAGTCGTGAGCGCTCGTCCGTTTCCAATTCTAAGATATTTTGATCCTTAAACCAAACCTCACCTTGGGTGACCTCGTAATGCGGGTGTCCCATCAAAGCGTAAGAAAGTGTGGATTTTCCCGTGCCGTTCGGCCCCATCAAAGCATGTACCTCGCCCGGTCGAATGCTTAGGTCCACTCCCTTAAGGATTTCTTTTCCATCAATCGAAACATGTAAATCGTTAATCACAAGATCTGACATGTGTTTTTCACTCCATTTTAGATATTTGAGTCAATTTTAAATCGGTCTTTGCGAGACGGTTTCTGCCGAAGCAATTAGATTCTTCGTCACAGCTCACACAGCTCAAGCCATTTTTTGAACAGGCAAAATTATAGCATAGGATGCGCTTAATGTCAATAATTATGATAATATTCAAAAATATTGACATTATTCACCCTTGTTGGTACAATGTATCCATGTCATCAACCCATGATCGAGTTCTCCAAGCATTGCTTACACACCCTCGCATAACCATCGACGAGCTGGCAGAAGAAGTCGGCATCAATCCGATCTCCATTCGCCATCACATCGCCAGTTTGCAAGCTGAGGGATTGGTTACGACCGACGAAGAGCGGCATGGCGTCGGACGTCCGCGTTATGTTTTTTCCTTATCCGAAGCTGGGGTTGAAAAATTCCCAACCCGTTATGTTCGACTGATGGTACGCCTGCTCGAACAGTTGAAAGAGACCATGCCTTCGGCCATGATCAACCAAATCTTCACCCAAATGGCTCAAGACCTGGCAAAAGATTTCGCCAGGACAACCAATTTAGATAATTTATCCATGGAACAGAAGCTTGAGCTGATGAAAACCATGCTGCACCAAGAAGGATTCAACATCGAATGGGAACGTCAGGGCAACCAATTTCAAATCGTCGAAACCAGCTGTCCCTATTATCATGTTGGTCAAGATCACCCTGAAGTCTGCTCAGTAGATCAAGCCTTGATTTCTTCTGTCCTCTCCATGACTGCTGAAAAAACTAAGTGCATCCTTAATGGAGATAGCCACTGCACCTACATCGTACCTGATACACAAACATCGAGTTGAGTAAAAACCTATGACCCAAAAGACATCCTGGATTGCTGAAACCACTCACCCCGCTCTCATGGATCCCTTGCGTGAGCATTTACGTGAGGTGATCGATCCCGAAATCGGTCTAAATGTGATCGAGCTCGGGCTCGTGCGTGATGTTGTGGTAGCAAATGATAGTGCTCACGTCACCATGGTCATGACCACTCCCTTCTGCCCTTACGCCCCCGCTCTCTTGGAAATGAGCCGAAAAAAAGCCGAAGAGGCGCTTCAACGTCCGACTACAGTCGAGATGAGCATGGAGATGTGGGATCCCTCCATGATGGAAGATGGTGCTGGAGCTGAGTGGGGTTTATTCTGACCTGTACAAAATAAACCTCCTGTAGTATCATTCAGCCTGTTAAGTACAAGCCACGCCACGCGTGGCTTGCTTTCCGCTCTTGGCTCACTAACGGTGTGTCCAGGGGCAATCCCGAGGAAAGGAGGCATTCCCTATGCGCGATTATGAATTGGTCTACGTTGTCCACCCAGAGTTGGACGATACAGCCGTTAAAGAATTGACTGCTAAAATCCAAGGCTGGATTACGGACGCAGGTGGCTCGATCTCTAAAGTTGATTTTTGGGGCAAGCGCAGGTTGGCTTACCCGATTCGCAAGCAGGTCGAGGGTCAATATGTGTTTATTCGTGCCCAATTGGTTCCCAGCTTTGGAGCTACCCTGGACCGTAACTTGCGTTTCACTGAACCCGTGATTCGCTATTTACTTACTGTTGTTGATTAGTAAGGAGTCTTGAATAAGTCGTGGACTGAACAAAATCTTGATCATTGGTAGGCTTGGCCGCGATCCAGAGATGCGTTACACTCCCTCTGGTCGGCCTGTCACCTCTTTCTCAGTCGCTACCAGCCGTTCTTGGAATACATCCGAAGGGGAAAAGCGCGTTGAAACAGAATGGTTCAATATTGTAGCCTGGGGAAATTTGGCGGAAATCTGCAAACAGCATCTCACGAAAGGTCAGCAGGTCTATATTGAAGGTCGCCTGCAAACCCGCAGTTGGGATGACTCGGAAGGGAATAAGCATACCTCCGTAGAGATTGTCGCCAACGAGATGATCATGCTCAGCGAACGCCGTGAAGCTGAGGGAGCTTCCGATGTCGAAGCTTCCGAAGAAGATGAATTCCCATTCTAATTTTTTCTATTAACCTGAGGAGTTTTTAATTGTGAGCAACCAATATTCTAGTGATGAAGGCGAAGGCGATTATCGCGAAAGCGCTGGATCGAGCGGCAGACGCTTTTATGCTGCGCCTCGCGTCTGCCAGTTCTGCACCGACCACAATGCGGTCATCGATTACAAACAGGCAGATCAGCTCCGCCGCTTCGTCTCCGAAGATGGCAAGATCCGCCCTCGCCGTCAAACGGGTACCTGCGCCAGGCACCAGCGCTTGATGTCCATCGCCATTAAGCGCGCTCGTCACCTGGCCATGCTGCCTTTTGCCGGTGAAGTTCTCCGCTAACGAATTTTTTTTGCTGTGCATTTAGACCTTTGTATGCGCTCCTTGCATGCAAAGGTCTATGGTATTCGCCGAAAGTTTCTTTACAATGATCAAGCTCAAACTGGCGACCTGATGAGTGATTGGCCGTAATTTAAACGCCTTCTTAAAGCAATCCTTTCGGACGTCCATATTATTTCGCTAATTTTTTCTTATAAGAGGTCAAAGCATGACCAAAGAACCTAAACAACAATATTTGACGAAAAAACACATTGCTCGTCTAGAACGCGAAAAACGTCAAACTCGTCTTATCCTGATAGGCACCATTGTCGTTGTCATTGCCGTTTTTATGCTGTTAGGCTACGGCATTTTGAACGAAAAAGTTTTGAAACCCAATCGCCCGGTCGCTGAGGTAGGCCCAGATAAAGTCAGCATCAGTGATTTTCAGGAATATGCTCGGTTTATGCGCCAGCAGTATATCAACCAATATCTCCAAACCTATCAGCTTTCCCAGCTTTTTGGCTCAGATGAGAATTCAAAATCCTATTTTGATAGTTCTCTGCAGCAAATCGCTGCCCAGCTTGAGCCAGCCACCTTGGGCCAAAATGTGCTGAGCTCATTGATCGAAGATAAGTTGATCCGGCAGGAAGCTGCCAAGCGCGGCATCACTGTCTCGGCTGAGGAGCTGAACAAAGACGTAGACCGCTACTTTTCTTATTACCCGAATGGAACACCAACCCCGACCGCCACAATGCCGCCTAGGCCTACCTCGACCCTTTCACCTCTTCAAATGACCCTGGTGCCCCCGACCGCCACACCCACCGCCTCCCCCACCCCCACCATGACGCTGCCCACCGTGACCCCCACGCTGGTTCTCACCCCTACTCAGACAGCCACTCCAGCACCCACTGAGACACCTTATACAGCAGATGCCTATAAAACTGATTATGCTTCTTATTTGCAAGATCTTGCAAAAATCAAGGTATCAGAAAAAATATTCCGTCGGGTTCTCGAGAACCGGTTATACCGCCTCAAAGTTGAAGACGCCGTCTTAACCGATGTCAAAAATGAAGAAGAACAAATCTGGACTCGTCACATCCTTGTCGATTCCGAAGATACAGCCAAGGAAGTACTCACTCGCCTTCAGAACGGCGAAGATTTCGCCGCATTAGCCAAGGAGCTTTCTACAGATACGGGTTCTGCTCAAAATGGTGGTGACCTCGGATGGACAAGTAAAGGTTCTTTGTATACGGAATACGAAGATGCCGCCTACAAGCTAAACGTCGGTGAGATCAGTCAGCCTGTTCAATCTCAATCGGGCTGGCATATCATCCAACTTTTGGGTAAAGAAGTCCGCCCGCTTGACTCATCCGCATTCGATCAGCTTCGTCAAACCAGGTTCCAGGAATGGCTGGATAGCCTGCGTGAAAGCGTTGGTGTCATTATTCCTGATGGCTGGCTAGATTGGGTGCCCACGGAACCAACCCTTCCTGCTGTCCAATAACCCCTACGCTACAAATCGAGTTAACAACCCAAAACAATGGCCGGGACGCGAAACACCCCGGCCATTGTTTTTGATCCTCATACTAACACTTCTGCCACTTCATCCAACTTCAGGCTGATCACCTGGCTGGTAGAATCCCGCCCCATGGTGACGCCGTAAATTACATCGGCTGCTTGCACAGTATTTCGGTTGTGGGTAACCACAATGAACTGTGTATTTTGAGCCAGTTCCTGAAGCAGGTCGCGGAAACGTCCCACATTCGCTTCATCCAGCATCGCATCCACTTCATCCAACACACAAAACGGTGTCGGCGAAACCTTGAGCAGCGCAAATACCAGAGCCGCTGCCGTTAAACTGCGCTCACCGCCCGAGAGCAGTGACAGCCCCTGCTCGCGCCTCCCTGGCAAGCGCGCTTCAATATCGATCCCTGTTTCTGTCATATCGTTCGGCAGAGTTAATACCAGTCTCGCCGTCCCACCCCCAAATAACCGCGAGAAAATTTCCCTGAATTCATGCGCCACTGCGTCGAAGGTTTTACGGAACTCCCGTTCCATGAGCAAATCGAGCTCGGCGATAATCTCCTGAATATCCACCTCAGCTTTCATCAGGTCTGCCACCTGCTCGTGCAAAAACTCATAACGCTCTTTTACCTCGATATATTCTGTATGGGCTTCCGGGTTTACGGGTCCCATTCGGCGGAGTTGAGCGCGCTGCCGTTTGATATTTTCTTCCAATTCTGGCGGAATCTCTGTCACAAATGGGAGCTGTTCAACATATCCTTCCAATGGCAGAGGCGTAGGTCCCGAGACATTTTCTACATACTTGAACTCTACCAACCCGAAGTCATCTTCAATCCGCCCGCGCAAGCTTTCGAAGGCTTCTTGCCTCCGGGCCTGGTTAATCCGCGCCTGGGCAAAAAAATGTTCCGCCTGAGATAAGGCCTGGCGCGCCTCGTTATCCCGTACCTGCATAACGCTTTGCTCTTGTTCAAGCTTTCCCACCTCGGCCTCTGCTGGCTCGATCTTTTGCTGCAGGCTCTCGACTTCTTCATCGATGGATTTTCCAAGTTGGATAGATGCAGCTTTCTGTTCCTCTAAAGCATCCTTGCTCTTGGAAAAATCCTCCAGCCTGGTTTGCAGGTCAGCCAGGTTGCTTTCTGCGCGTTGAACTGCTGCATTGCGTTCTGTCAACCTGTTTTGCGCTTCACGTAAAGCCTGGTTATTGACTGCCACCTGGGTGTTCCAATGTGCCACCCTGGTTTGGATTTCGTCCAGTGACTGTTCAGCCAATTCCTGTGTGCGAATGCGTAAGGTCTCACGCGCTTTGGTGATCTCCTCGTCTAATTCTTTCAGCTCTGCTGACATTCCGGCTGACTCCCCAACAGCCTTGTGTAGTTCAGCCTCCAACCGGCTGTGCTGTTCGCGCTGCCACTCCAAAGATCGGCGCGTCTTCTCCAGGTTCAATTCTTCCTGGCGTTGTCCGTCCAAAGCGGCTCGTTTCGCTTTTTCTGCTTCTGCGTTCTGGCGTCTTTAATTCATTTTCGTTTGCAGTCAGATCGCCAATACGCTGCTCAATCTCTTGTAAATGTCCCTTTTCATCAGAAATTTGTTTTTCCAACCTGTCGAATTGTTCCTTCAATTCCCGCCGCTGGCGCGGCCTGCTGAGGATACTGGCACTGCTGGCCTGCCCGACCAGGATCGGTCCGCTGGCATAGAATACATCTCCCTGCAAGGTAACAATTCTGGTGTCCGGGATCTTTCGGTCAACTGCTCCCAAAACGCGCCTCGCCGTCTCCCGGTCTCGCACCAGGAGCACCGATCCAAGCAGCAGTTCCACCACCGGTCGGAGGGTTGCATCCGCTTGTACAAAATCAACCGCCGGTCCTAGCACGCCTTCCATCTGCGTAAGATTCTTAAAGTTAACCATCCGGCTCCCGGAAATGGTATCGAGTGGCAAGATCACCCCTCGGCTGGTTTCCTGATCCAATAACTCAAAAGCCTCCCCAACCCCTCCCGCCTCTGGAAAGACAATCGCATCAATAAACTCCCCCAATGCCGCCGCGATGGCTTTCTCAAACTCAGAAGCGACTTCGATCTCGTGACTTAATGTACCATATATCGATTTAAGTCGGTTCTGGCGGATCGCCTGCAGCAGCAAGCGCGCTCCGCTGGCGTATCCAGTCAGGTTTTTTTCAGCCTGGTCGATGACATCCAGCTGCGCTTTGACTCGCGCTGCCGTGGTCTGGAGCTGGCCCAACCTCTCCAAGGTCTGTCTTCTTTCAGCTTCAACTTTACCCAGCTCGTTCCTTTGCGTCTTTAAACCCGCTTCAGTCTCTTCATAGGTTTGTTCAGCCAGCTTCACCCGCTCATTTGCTTGTTGAAGCCGGGTTTCCGCAGTATGCATGGCCTGTTCAAGATCGTGAACGGTTTGATTGAAGGCTTCCAGCTCACGTTCCTGGCGTTCCGCTTGTGCTTTTCGTTCCACCAGGCGCGCCCCCAAATATGCTTGCCGGGCAGTATGACCTGAGAGGGTATGCCGCGCCTCCTGCAGGGCTTGTTCTGCTTTTTCACGTTCGCTCTTTCGGTTTTGAAGCCCTTGCAAGACATCCTTCAGCTGTCTTTGGGCCTCATCTGCCTCATTTTGCAGTTGTTTGATTTCCGCGGAGGCTGACTCCAACCGTTCTTGATGATACCGAGATTCGCTTTCCAATCGGATAATTTCGCTTTGTGTTGTGCTGGCCTGCTCACCCAATGAACGCGAGCGCTCATCTGCCACCGCCAGGTCGCGGCTGAGTGCTTCTTTGCGGGTATGCAGGCTGGCGAGCTGGCTGTGTAAGGATCCTAATTGTTCGCGCAATGCTTGAATTTTTTTTCTTACCTGGTCAAGCTCTCGGTCCAAATCCACCTGGCTGCCGCGCACCTTCTCGAGATGCACTTCTTGCCGGTGCGCAGCCTCCAATGCCTCGGTGAGTTCTTTCTGCGTGTTGTGCCAGTGGTATCCATACCAATCCCTTAAGATTAAGTGCAGGTCAGCTTTCACCTGCTCATACTCTTGCGACCTGCGTGCCTGGCGTTCCAGGCTGCGCAAACGGGGCTGCAGCTCTGCCAGAATGTCTTCCACTCTTTCCAGGTTTCGCTTCGTTGCATCCAGGCGCTTTAGGGCCTCCTCGCGCCGGGAGCGGTGCAAGCCAATCCCAGCCGCTTCTTCGAACAGCCGGCGGCGTTCCTCGGCTTTTAGCGCCAGGGCTGCGTCTACCAATCCCTGTCCGATGACGGTATAGGTCCGTTCAGCCAATCCCGATTGCGCCAATAACTCTCCCACATCTTTTAGCCTGACACGCTGCCCATTGATCAGATATTCATTTTCCCCATCTCGATATGCCCGCCGGGTGATCGCCACTTCAGAAAAATCGATCGGTAACCAACCATTTGAATTGTCAAACACGATCGTTGCTGAGGCCATCCCAGCCCTGGGTCTCTGTTCGGATCCCGCAAAGATCATATCCTCTGTCTTTTTACCGCGCAGCAGGCTGTAAGATTGTTCCCCCAGAACCCAACGGATCGCATCTGCAATGTTCGACTTCCCAGAGCCGTTGGGACCTACAATAGCCGTAATCGCTTCGGCAAAGATGAAATCCGTCCGCAGCGCGAAGGTCTTATAACCGTGTAATTCGAGTGATTTTAAGCTTCCTGGCATTCTATCCTGATCCAATCGAGCCTAAGGCTGCTCGGGCAGCATTTTTCGCAGCAGCCTGCTTGCTGTGTCCTTCTCCCCGCCCGGCTACCTCGCCGCCGATAATGACTTCGACTTCAAAAATCTTATCATGGTCTGGTCCAAACGCGCTGACCGTCCGGTAGGTTGGTGCTCCTAAGCCTTGCGATTGCGACCATTCCTGCAACAAGCTCTTAACATCCTGATCGCCATCCCCATTGAGGATCTTTCGAGTTTCTTCCTCTAAAAATGGCTCTACAAACTCATACACCGCCTCCAGGCTCTGGTCCAAGAATAAAGCGCCGATAAGCGCTTCAAAGGTGCAGCCTAAAAGGGCCGAGCGCAACCTCCCGCCCCCTTCCTCTTCACCTTTCCCCAAAAGCATGTACTCGCCCAAATTGACTTGTAAAGCAAAACTGGCTAATTGCTCATTTCCCACCAGCGCGGCGCGCAAGCGGGTGAGCTGCCCTTCGCTCATCTCAGGGAAGTGGTTATACAACCATGCCCCAACCAGGAAATCTAAAACCGCATCGCCTAAAAATTCGAGACGCTCATTATCTTCCAAGGCCTCCGGATGCTCATTCACATACGAGCGGTGCGTCAAAGCCCGTCGTAAGAGCCAGGTATCATCAAAATGGAGACCCAAACGTTGTGCAACATCGCTGGGGATCGAATCTCCCCAACCTCCCTGAGCAGACTCCATGTACACCTCTCTCCGGAACTGAGGGAGCGCCAGACACCCCGCTTGCGCCGGGTAGCTTGCGATCCATTAATTCCAATAGATTCTTCAAAGCTTTGGTTCAAGCGTATTGACGTAGAACCAAAACCGCATTATGACCACCAAACCCAAATGCATTGCTGATGGCAATCTTCACCGGTTTTTCGCGTGCCTGGTTCGGCACGCAATCCAGGTCACATTCCGGGTCAGGGGTCTGGTAATGAATCGTTGGCGGGATTAGTCCTTCACGAATCGCCTGTACGCAGAAGATCACTTCCAGCGCCCCGGTCGCACCCATCATATGCCCGGTCATCGATTTGGTGGACGAAACAGGGATATTATAAGCGATATTTCCAAAGGCTGCCTTGATTGCCCGTGTCTCCGACAGATCGTTCAAAACAGTGGCTGTCCCATGTGCGTTAATATAATCTACCTCATCCAGGTTCACCTGCGCCGCCTCCAAAGCCGCCCGAATGGCGCGTGCCCCACCTTCACCAGTCTCAGAGGGGGCTGTAATGTGAAAAGCATCAGATGTGGCTGCATATCCTGCCAGTTCTGCCAGAATCGTCGCCCCCCGTGAGCGTGCATGGCTCTCTCGTTCGAGCACCAAGACCGCCCCCCCTTCTCCCATCACCAGGCCATCTCGGTTCTTATCAAAAGGTTGTGGCGTCATCGAGAAATCTTCACTCCGCCTCGAGGTCGCCCCTATCCGGTCGAAGGCTGCAATGCCCAGCGGCGTGATCGTGGCCTCGCTGGCTCCTGCCAATGCCACGTCGATGACCCCGGCTCGCAGCAGCGTCCAGGCCATCCCAATCCCATCCGCACCCGAGGCGCACGCCGAAGCCACCGAGAATGCCGGTCCCTTAAACCCGTAATCGATGGCAGCCATCCCTGCCGCTCCATTTAACATCAACATCGGAATCACAAACGGGCTGACGCGCCGCGGCCCTTGCTCTTGCAAGGTATGTTCCGCTTCGAGTATGGAAGTAAAGCCGCCAATTGCCGAGGAAATCACCACCCCGCTTCTTTCAGCGTTTTCTTCCAGGTTGATCCCAGAATGCTGGATTGCCTCCGCTGCCGCAATTGCCGCGAATTGCTCGAACCGGTCCCTCCGCCTGGCTTCCTTCGCCGGCAGATATTCATCCGGGTTGAAATTCTTGACCTCACAGGCAATTTTTACTAGAAAATCAGAGGCATCAAAGAGGGTGATCGGACCTACCCCTGAAAACCCACGGCTAACCGCCTCCCAGGTCTCAGTAACCGTTCTACCCAAGGAATTGATTGTTCCCATACCTGTAATGACGACTTTTTCCACAACCTTCCTCCTCGTTTGAACTGTTATTGCAAAGCCAGCGGTTTCTGCTGGCTGAAGCAATCTCATCTTTTCATTTTGCGGTCGCTTCCAATTCCTTTGATGACTAAATCACGCCACATTTTTCAAGCCCGATCCCGTCAGTACTGCCACAATTGGCTCGGGTACTTTTTCGCGTATAACTTGAATAGCCTTCCAAACCACCGCTGATGTATTTTCCACATAAAACCCTTGTCGAGCCAACTCGTCGCGCCCCACAAGGATATCTTCTTCATCCACTGCCACGAACATCCCGCCTGTCGCTTCCACCGCTCGCACCACCGCATCCCCACGTATCGGATACCTCACCCTGATACCCTCTGCGACTGTCTGCCCTTCAGAAATCCACTGCAAGCCGGCCGGTCCATAAGCCGATAATGCCCACAGCGGCGCGCAGGCGCGTGCCTGCACCCCCACCAGCTTGGGCATTTGCTGGATCCTCCCCGCCTCCCAAAGGGCCTCGAAACCGCGCTGGATTCCCAAAAGCAGGCCTCCCTGTCCGGTTGGGAGAACGACCGAAAATGCCGTATCGCCAAGCTGCTCCACCAGTTCGTATGCCAGTGTCGCATATCCAGGGATGTTGAAAGGCAGGTACGCGTGGCTTGCATAGATGGCCCCCGCCTCCGCCGCCCGTCTCACCGCCTCCGCTGCGTTCGTGCGCGGCCCCGGCACAGAGACAACTTCTGCGCCATACGCCGCAATCTGGCTGCGCTTCGGTCCAGAAGCTGCTTCAGGCACAAACACCCTCGCCTTTATCCCCCCTCGCGCCGCATAAGCCGCAAAGGAAGCGCCCGCATTCCCAGATAAATCTTCCACTGCCTCGCTCACCCCCCTTGCCCGCAGGAAGCTAACCAGTGTCGCCGAACCCCGGTCTTTAAATGAACCGCTCGGGTTGAGAAACTCACATTTGAAAGCTGCCTCCTGCCCCAAGACTTTTCCCCATACCAGCGGCGTATTCCCCTCCCCCAGTGAGATCACCGCTTCGCCATTTGGCAGTCCAAACGTGTTCTGGTAACGCCAGATCCCCGGTTGTCCTGTTTCCACCAGGCTTGCATCAAAATGCAGCGGCCCTTCGAGATCATAAATTCCCCCACAGGCCTCACAGCGAAAGGGAACCCCCTTCTCTGGATAAGGTCGGTGGCAGTTCGTACAATATATCTTCATCTTTCATTCTCTCTGTGTAGGAAAATAATCACCCTCGATCCAGGTTTCACCCCCCGGTCCCACTTCTTTTTTCCAAACCGGCACGATCTCCTTCAGCCGGTCAATGCCGTATCGCGCCGCCTCGAAGACCCCCGTATCTCGGTGAGCTGCGGTGCAGGCAATTAACACCGTGGGGGTTTTGGGGAACAAGCGTCCCACGCGCTGCACGATCGCAATCCCTTCCACCGTCGGCCAGCGCTCCCGGATCTCCTCCGCCACCTGACGCATCTTGGCCTCCGCCATCGGCACATACGCCTCATATTCCAGGTAGCTCGTCGCGTGTGCTTCTCCACGGCTGGTTACCCCGCGCACCATTCCCGTAAAGATGCACGCTGCCCCTGTACTGGGTAAAGTGATCTTCGCCAGCAGATCATCCAGGTCAAGCTCCTCTTCGGTGATCGCATATACTGCCGGAAAGCTCCCTCCACTGACCGGTGGAAAGAAAGCCACCTCTGCCCCCGCTGGGATTTTATCGCCGGCAAAGGCGAATTCTTTATTGACCGCTGCCAGGCACCCCCCCAGGGCTGGCCCCAGCGCCGGCAGTTCCTTTGCCAATTTTGTTTTTAGATCCTGGACCGTGGTTCCCTCAGGCAGGTCCATCACCAGCCTTTTGGTCTGGGCCAGGTCCCGCAGTGTAGCGAAGAATAATACAGAAATTTGCATCGCTTGCCTCTTACCTAAATCTCTTGCCAGGCTTTGAACACCTGGTATACATTTTCCGGTTTAGCCCCCGCCCCAAATTCGCATTGGGCAATGATCCCCCCATCTGCATAAAGAGCCTCTTTGACCCGCCGGACGGCCTGGTCGATCTCATCGATCGTTCCAAAGGAAAGCAAGTGCTGACGGTCGATCTCCCCCCAAAAAGTCATCTTCCCGCGCAGCTTCTTCCCCAGGGCCTCGATATCCATCACAAACAGCTGCGCATTCACCGCATCCACGCCGATCTCCGCCAGGTCTGGCAAGATATCTGCTGTGTACCCATCCGTGTGCATGAAAATCTTTTTTCCACATCCATGCGCCAGCTCAACATAATCCCGGTACAGCGGTTTGAAAATCCTTCGCCACATCGCCGGAGAGATAAGCAGAGCCCGCTGCGTTCCCCAATCGTCCATAAAATTCATCCCGTCAACTTCGCTCGCCGCCCAAATTTCCATCTCCTTGAGATAAAATTGGTGGATCCGGTTGAGAAGATCGAAAAACTCCGGCGGCTGCTCACCCAGGTCAAGGAAAACATTTTCGCTCGTCCGTAAGAACTGCAGGCGCTCGAATGGGCGTGGGCAGTTTCCCGCCAGCACATATTGGTCGGTTTGGCGGCAGAACTGGTTGACCATGTCCACATCCACCGAAAGCATCTCCTCCGGAGGGTGCAGCTTTTCAAGATCATCCCAGGTTTTAATAAAAGGTACTTTTACCTCTCCAATCACCCCGCCTTGCCGGTTTTCAAAGATGCACCCCCACTCATCGACATAGGTCCCAATCTCATATGCATTGCCAGAGGTCGGCGCGTATTGCCGATGGAATCCAGGTGCACCGGTAATATCATCTGGGTAATCCGTACGCAGTTTTTGCATGAAATCCGGATAACGCTCCTCAGCCCACGGCAGCGTCCACAATTGCCTGGGGATGCGCTCTGGGCGATCAAAATCTAGTGTCCGTTTTACAAGTTCCCTGGATTCCATAAACGAACCTCTTTGAAGTTTCCTTCTTTACGTGGATCAAACAACATGACCTTCCTGCCAAATCCTGTCCATCCTGTATATCTTGTTAGATTATTAAAGGTTCTAGGATTGCTCATTTTCAGGATTCACCACATCCCCGCTCATGCCTCCATGCTTCTCGACCAGGCGAATATTTTAAATCCGCATGGTTTTCTCGACCGCCTTCGCCATATCGTACACGGTCAGCGCTGTCACCGAAACCGCCGTGAGGGCTTCCATCTCCACCCCCGTTTTTCCCGTCGTTCGCACCGCAGCCGTGATCCGAATGCCCGGCAGGCTGGGGTCCGCCTCCAGGTCCACACTGATATGCGTGAGCGCCAGCGGGTGGCAGAGCGGGATCAGCTCAGCCGTCCGCTTGGCGGCCATGATCCCCGCCACGCGCGCCACGCTGAACACATCACCCTTCTTCAATTCTCCCGCCTGCACTAACTTCAGCGTCTCCGCTCGCATGACCACCTCCCCTTTGGCGATTGCCATGCGTTCCGTATCAGGTTTCTGCCCCACATCCACCATATGCAGGCTGCCCTGCTCATCCAA
The DNA here is from genome assembly GCA_963751425.1 of uncultured Chloroflexia bacterium. Classification (GTDB taxonomy): domain Bacteria; phylum Chloroflexota; class Anaerolineae; order Anaerolineales; family UBA4823; genus CAVVUF01. The sequence goes on from CAVVUF010000001.1 coordinate 921,517, forward strand.
ATGCGTAAGTTTTTCAGACATGGGCGAAATTATAACCCTTCTTTCCGCCTTTTCCGTGTCCGCCCTTATGGATCCTCCGCTTTTGTGCCCCTCAAGCGCTTAATCTCTCCCCTGTGTTTCTTAGCCCTCAGCCTATCTTCCTGAGCGGCCTTGCTGGGCTTTGTCTTTCGACGCGCTTTCGGCTCATATTCTGCTTGTTGGAGCAAATGGACCAAACGTTGAACTGCATCTTCCCGGTTCTGTTCCTGGCTGCGGTATCGTTTTGCCTCGATTACCAGCACCCCCTCCTCCGTAATTCGCTTCCTTGCCAGCTTGGTAAGCCGCTGCTTGATATTTTCTGGTAGAGAAGGCGAGTTTTTCACGTCAAAACGCAATTGAACTGCCGTGGCAACCTTATTCAACATTCTGCCCGCCAGGGCCTGCTGCCCGGATGAAATCAAGCTGTATTTCACTTTCCTGAATAGAAAGCGATGGGGTTATTTCTAGCATAAGGGAAGTATAACATTGAGGTGAAGGCATTGATTGAGTTGGCGTTGTGAGACCCTGCGCTCCTTACAGGGTCGTCGCAATCTCATTCTTAATCGCTCATCGCCATCGCCGTAATCATCATCCATTCGCGTTCTATGCTGACTCTGTCTTTCTTCGCCGCTGCAAAAGATGCAGCGGCGAAGAATCCCTTAAGAGATGGATGAATTATTGTTTTCAATAATAAAAAGAGATAATCGTCTTTAAAATACTTAGGATTGCCTTGCTGTAACATCACTCTGTTTAGATTACAGTTCGTGTATTTCGTGTGTTTCGTGGTAAAAAACTTTAGTTTAATCAATGAGATCTACTTACCGTCATTATGACTTATCCGCCAATCTCGCCAGGCTTTTCCCATATGACGGGTAAGCCACCCCTTTTTCCGTGATAATCGCCGTAATATACTTTGCCGGCGTGATGTCAAAAGCCGGGTTTGCAGCCCGCGTCCCCTCCGGCGTGAGGCGCTGCCCGCCCAGGTAAGTCACCTCTTCTTCAACCCGAAACTCAATCGGAATCTCATCCCCCGAGGCTGTTGCCAGGTCCAGCGTCGAGGTCGGCCCAACCACGTAGAACGGGATACCGTGCGCGTACGCCGCCAGAGCCAGGTTATAAGTACCCACCTTATTGGCCGTATCCCCGTTCGCCGCTACCCGGTCGCAGCCCACCAGGCAGAGCTGCACCTTCCCCTGCCGCATGAAGAAACCCGAAGCCCCATCCGTGATCACGGTATGTGGGATGCCAAGCTGCCCCAGCTCCCAGGCTGTTAATTTCGCTCCCTGCAGGCGCGGCCGTGTTTCATCAACATACACATGCATCTTCTTTCCCGCCTCAAACGCCGTGCGGATCACACCCAATGCCGTCCCAATCCCCACCGTCGCCAGTGCCCCCGTGTTGCAGTGGTGCACGATCCCCGCCCCGTCCGGGATGAGCTTTAACCCGTTTAGTCCCATCTGCCGGCAGGCTTTCACATCCTCTTCGGCAATCGCCTGAGCTTCATCCAGAACAGCTCCGCGCAGCCCTGCTAGAGTTGAGGATTCATAGCTATGCGCACGATAAAGGACCCGTTCCACCGCCCATGCCAGGTTTACCGCCGTAGGTCGGGCATCCTTCAAGGACGCCCCTGCTTTCTCCAAATCTACCAACAAAGCCTCCGCTGTATCCGCCCCCAATTCCTGGGCTGCCAGTGCCAGCCCATACGCCGCCGCCGCCCCAATCGCCGGCGCCCCCCTCACCACCATCTCCTGGATTGCAGCCGCCACCTGCCGGTAATCCACGTAATCCACATACCGCGTCTCATGTGGCAGCAAACGCTGGTCCAGCAGTCGTAAACACCCATCCATCCATCGGAGTGAATAGTAAAAATTCATATCTAATCTTTCATTTTTCCCAATACTGAATGTCATCCTGAGCTCCAATAGGGAGCGAAAGGTCCCTATCACAGCGCCTAATTAATTATAGCCTGATCCAGGCCATGCCGCCTCTAATCCCCTCTTCCCCTATTTGTGTCGATTAGTGAAGATTAGTGGATTCAATTTGTTTTTCTCAAACCAAAGCCCAAGTGCTTCCCCATGTTATAATCCTCTCCCATGAGCAGCATCCTCGACAAATGGAAGCAGGGTCTTTCCCGCACCAGCAAAGCTACCTTCGGGCAGATCGCCACCCTCCTCGGCGCCACAGAGATCACCGATGAGCTGTGGGACGACTTGGAAGCCCTCCTCGTTCAGGCAGACTTGGGCGTGGATACCACCTTATCTGTTTTAGATACCACCGAAGCGCGTGTCAAGCGTGAAGGTTTGACGAAAGCCTTCCAGCTCAAAGACGCTCTGCGGGGCGAGCTGCGCCTGCGCCTCGACACTCCGCCTCCGCTGGATTTTTCTCAGAAACCGACCATCATCTTGATCGTCGGTGTGAACGGCTCCGGCAAGACCACCACCATTGCCAAGCTGGGACAGCGCTTTTCAAAAGAAGGCTACCATGTCCTGCTCGGTGCCGCCGATACCTTCCGCGCCGCCGCCGTTGACCAGCTCGAAGTCTGGGCAGAGCGCTTGAAGCTGCCCATAATCTCCGGGCAGTTTGGCGGTGATGCTGCCGCCGTGGCTTATGACTCCGTCCAGGCCGGTATCAGCCGCAAGTCCGACATCGTCCTCATCGATACCGCCGGCCGGCTGCATACCCGCTTCAACCTGATGGAAGAGCTCAAGAAAGTCCACCGCGTGGTCGGCAAATCCCTCCCCGGCGCCCCCCATGCCGTTTGGCTGGTGATGGATGCCACCACTGGGCAGAATGCCCTCAGCCAGGCGCGCGCTTTCAAGGAAGCCGTGCAGGTAACCGGCATCATCCTCGCCAAGCTCAATTCTTCTGCCCGCGGCGGCATGGCCTTTGCCATCCAGCGCGAGCTGGGTCTGCCCATCTTGTTCGCCGGTTTGGGCGAAAAGCCTGAAGATCTGACCCCCTTCGATCCAGATGCATTTATTGAAGGGATTTTAGCTGAAATATGAGTTTTACAGTGACACAAGCTGAGCTGGATGATCTGGCTTCAGTTCCTGGAAATCCTGTCCTGTTGTAATCAACGACCCGTTGTAATCAACGACCCGTTGTAATCAACGACCATCCCTTTTAAGAAGAAGTGGAGTTTTGTATGCAAGATATTATCGATCGTTTAGTGGAATGTAAAGAAAAGACTCAAAAATTACTGGTGCGTCTTTGACTTACCAGCCAAGACGAATGAGCTGAACAGGTTACAGGCTGAATCAGAAGCCCCTGGTTTCTGGAACGATCGCGACCACGCTCAAAGCGTGATGAAAAAACTTTCTGCCGTCCGTGATGAAGTCGAAGATTGGCAGAAATTGGCGCACACCATTCAAGATGCCCTCGAGCTGGCTGAGATGGGTGATGAATCCCTTCGTTCAGAGCTAGAAGTTGAACTTGAAGCGATCGCCAATGAAGTCGACCAGCGTGAATTTACCCTGATGCTCTCAGGCAAGTTCGACCGCGGCGATGCCCTACTGGCCATCCATTCCGGGGCGGGTGGTGTGGATGCTCAGGATTGGGCGGAGATGCTCGAGCGCATGTACCTGCGCTGGGCAGAAACGCGCGGTTTCCAGGCTGAGGTAATTGACCTCAGTGAGGGTGAAGAGGCAGGCATCAAGAGCGTGACCATTTCGGTCACAGGGCGCTATGCCTATGGCTACTTGCGCCCAGAGAAAGGCGTGCATCGTCTGGTCCGTCTCTCACCTTTCGATGCTGCCCACCGCCGCCACACCTCTTTTGCCCTGGTTGAAGTCCTGCCTCAAATCGAGGACGACTCCGAGATTGAGATCAACCCCGAAGATATCCGCATCGATGTATATCGTTCCTCCGGCGCAGGCGGGCAGAACGTCCAGAAGAACGCCACTGCCATTCGCATTACGCACCTTCCTTCAGGTCTGGTCGTCACCTGCCAAAATGAGCGTTCGCAAACCCAGAACCGTGAAAATGCCTTGCGTGTTTTGCGAGCGCGCTTGTTCGAGATCAAGATGCAAGACCAAGCCGATCAGCTCGCCGAGCTGCGTGGCGAATATACCAAAGCCGAATGGGGCAGCCAGATCCGCTCTTATGTCCTCCACCCTTACCAGATGGTGAAAGACCACCGCACGAATTATGAGGTTGGCAACGCTCAAGGTGTGCTAAATGGATCGTTGGATGGGTTTATCGAAGCTTACCTGCGCCTCAAAATGGCTGGTACGCTCCCCCCGAGTTAGGCTTTCTCCTTTCTCGCTCATATCGCTTTTCGCCCTGTTCGGAGTGCTGCTGCTCTCAGGTTGCGTCTCGCTTCCCGATCCGGAGACCTCCCAGGTCCATGAGCAAGCAGTCATCGCCACCCTTCAGCCTGATGGTTCATCGCTCGGGCAAACTTTCATCTCCCGGCGGGCTGGGTTGAACAGCCTGACCCTCTGGCTCGGTTCCGAGCAGGCAGAAGCGCAAGGCTCCCTGCAGGTCGAGCTTTTCCATTCCGCCTCAGATCCAAAGCCGGTCTACCAGGCTGCCCTCTCAACGAGCGCCATCAGCGCCAAAAGATCATTCCAGTTCTCCTTCCCCGCCCAAGCAGACCCTCCCGGGCAAGCTTATTTCCTCCATTTATCTACCTCCGGAAAGAGCCTGCAAATCTATGGTCGCTCCGAAGATATCTACCCCGGCGGCGATCTTTATGTTAACGATGTCCCTGTTCAAGCTGACCTCGCTTTTCGTACAACGTATGCTTATGGCTGGAATCACTTTTTCGAGGATCTTAGGGTCTGGGCAAAATCTGTCTGGCTGGTCATTCCCCTGGGGTTGTTGCTCTTGGTACCCGGTTGGCTGCTTTTCGACCTTGCCGGTTTCTTTCACAAATTAGACCTGGGCGAAAAAATTGCCCTGTCCACCGGCGCCAGCCTGGCGATCATCCCCATTATCATGCTGTGGACAACAGCGCTCAAGCTGCCCTGGAACCCTGCCGTCGTCTGGATCGTCCTTGGACTGCGTTCGCCATCTTGGTGATGAGGCTGCTGCAAAGGATTCGTAACCGCTCCTTCCCTTCCCCTTTATCCCCTATCCCTTACCACTTATTCGCCTTATTGGGCATCTTCGCTCTCTCCCTCACCATCCGCCTGATCATGGTCCGAGACTACGCCACCCCAACCTGGGTCGATTCCGTGCACCATGGTCTACTCACCCGCTTGATCCTGGAACAAGGCGGTTTTCCAGTCTCCTATGCCCCTTATCTGGATATCCGAATCACCGAATACCATCCCGGCTTTCATAGTATCTTGGCTTCGTTCATCTGGCTTTCCGGCTTGAGCATCGACCAGGCCATGCTCATCTTGGGACAGGTGCTGAATGCCCTGGCCATATTTGCCTCCTACTTGTTCACAGTATCGTTGCTTTCAGACCGGCGCGCAGGCCTGATCGCTGCGGCGATCACTGGTTTGTTTACCCCCATGCCAGCCTATTACACCAGTTGGGGGCGCTACACCCATCTGGCTGGCATGTTGATCCTGCCAGTTTTCTTCTCAATTCTGAAGACCCTTTGGGATCAATCCTCAAATAGTCCTGGTATCACCTCCAACGAAGGTTCCAAACAGGCAAAACCTTCCTTCCCCTTCAAACCTGTCATACTCCTCTCGCTTGTTTCAGGAGGCCTTTTTCTCACCCATTATCGTATTGCCGGCTTCGCGTTCTTACTGGCTTTCGCTTACCTGGTTTTTCAATCCCCTTTGAACCTGCATTTGTTTGTCAAAAAAACTATCCCTGCTTCCCTGGCTGCCCTCGGCGCCCTTCTGCTGATCTTGACCTGGTTCTGGCCAACCCTCACCCAAACCTTGCTGCCAAAACTATCTGCCCCCGTCTCTCCGCAGCCTCTCTTCAATGGGTTTGCCTGGCAGTACCTGGCTTCAGGGCTGGGCAGGTACACCCTGGTCCTGGCGATCTTTGGTCTCATATTAGGCATCTCCTTCCGCAAGCAGTTTGCCTTCACCCTTTTACTTTGGGTAAGCCTTCTCTTCGTCCTGCCAAACCTCTCAGCTTTAGGTCTTCCGGGCGGGTCATTTGTCAACCAAACCGCCGTCGAGATCAGCTTGTATTTACCGATCTCAGTCCTGGGTAGCTACTTTCTTAGCCAGATAGTTGGAATTACAGATCATCTGCCCCCGAAAGGTTGGCGGCAGGTGAGTCGAGGGTTTTTGCTCTTCTCGGCAGTGGTTCTCATTTTCCTGGGCGCCAAAAGGACCCTCGCCATTCTGAACCCGGTCACCGTCCTCTCGCGCCAGCCAGATCTGCCTGCTCTGGTTTGGATCGAAGACAACCTCCCTCAGGGCGAAACGATAGCGATCAATCCCTTTCTTTGGGGATATGGGGTTTACGCCGGCAGTGATGGTGGCTATTGGATTTCCCCCCTCACCGGTCATCCCACCTTCCCGCCGCCGGTCCTCTACAGCGCAGGCTCACTCGAAGAGAGGGGTCGTATCAACCAGGTTTCTGCTCAGATCATTGCTCAGGGCAATAATGCCTCCGCTCTGGCGGTCACCCTGCGCCAGAACAACATCCGGTACATATATCTTGGCGCACGCGGAGGGGCTGTTTCTCCCTCCTCCCTGCTAGATAGCCCCGATTTCCACTCCCTTTACCAGGCAAATGGCACTTGGGTATTTGAATTAGTGGAACCACGTGACTGAGCCAGCGCGGTTGAATAAAATATAATTATTCCAATAACCTCTTACCCACCTTGAACCAAGGTTTAGCCGGCTTTTCTGTATCAGACCTCAAATTTAATCGCTGGGCCATCGCGATATTTATTTCTTGCTGCGAATTCCTTGACAAACTCGCCGCAAACTCGTATAATCCCCTAGCTTCCAAAAGGGAAGCCAGCCTCCCAATGGGGAGGCCTTGTTATGAATAAGCGTATTATAGAATCAGGAGTTATCCAATGCCCCCTCAACCCAAGAGAAAACACTCGTCCGGTCGCCGTGATCGTCGGCGCGCCCACGATGCCCTGGAACCAGTCAACCTGGTACAATGCAGCAACTGTGGTGAAATGCGCCAGCCTCATCACATGTGCCCGAATTGTGGTCATTACAAAGGTCGAGAAGTGATCGAGATCCAAGCAGAGAAAAAATAATCCTACCCGATGATTTTTCCCAGTCAAAACGGGGTGTCAAAAGCGGTCATGCCGCTACTGACACCCCGTTTTGGTGTTGTATGAATAACGAAATTTATTTATTCTTACGCGAGCTTATTAGATTTGCAGCCTATCAATTTTATGAATCCCTCAACAGGATCTTTGTATTCAATCCTGTTCATCCTGTATAACCTGTTAATCTAAGGATCAAAGGAGCAGTATGCAGCCTCAACAAACCGCATTCATCTTTCCCGGTCAAGGTTCTCAAAGCTTGGGGATGGGAGCTGAGCTTGTCAAAGCCTATCCCATCGCCCGCCAGGTCTTCGCGGAGGCAGATGAGTTTTTAGGTTTTCCTCTCTCTCGCTTAGCCTGGGAAGGTCCCGAAGATGATCTTAATGATACTCTCAATACCCAGCCAGCCCTGCTGATCCATTCGATTGCCGCTCTGCGTGTTTTCCAGGCACGTTTCCCGGGATTCATACCTGCATTTGTTGCCGGGCATTCGATGGGCGAGCTGAGCGCCTTGGTCGCCTGCCAGGCCTTGCCTTTTCCAGATGCTTTGCGGTTAGCGCGCACACGCGGCCAGATGATGAAACAGGCCGGCACACTCAACCCCGGCGGCATGGCTGCCATCATGGGGCTCGATATCCCTGCCCTCGATAAACTCTGCGCCCAGGCCTCCAGCCCCACCGAGATCGTGCAGGTTGCCAATGATAATTGTCCCGGTCAGGTGGTGATTTCAGGTCACATCCCCGCCCTGGAGCGTGCCTTGGAGCTTGCCCAGGCCGCAGGGGCGCGTCGTTCTGTGCGCCTGGCGGTCAGCATTGCCTCCCACTCTCCCCTGATGAGCCAGGCACAGGTCAGCTTCATCCAGGCCGTTGAAGCTGCCCCTCTGGTCGATCCCATCTTTCCTCTCGTAGGAAATGTAACCGCCAGCCCTCTTTCAACGGCGCAAGCACTGCGCCAAGACTTGCAAGACCAGTTAACTCATCGCGTCCGCTGGACTGAATCCATCCAATGGATGATTGCTCAGGGTGTGACCACTTTCATTGAGCTTGGCAGCGGCACAGTTCTAACTGGCTTGTTGAAGCGGATTGATCGTGAAGCCCTGGGTCTCAACCTGGGAACACCGGCAGATTATGAAAAATTGTAAACCGAGTACGCATCGGTTTTGCCTGGCATGCTGACACAGCCATGCATCAAGAATAGCTGTAGGGGTCGAAGGCTTCCGTTTGAGGTATAATCTAACCGCTTTTAATCTTACCAGGTGTGCCCCGTGGGCTTTCAGGTTTTGAGTGTTCTATTCGTTCGTATAGGTTTTGATATTTTTGAGGAGACTTGAGCAATGTCTGAGAGTAAAGTAGCAATTATTACCGGTAGTGCCAGGGGAATCGGAAAAGCTATTGCAGAAACGCTTGCCAGGCGCGGCTGCGATGTTGTGATCGCGGATATTAACCAGGAATCAGCACAGGCGACTGCCAAAGAAATTGCCGCTGCTACCAACCAAAAAACTTTGGCTGTCGGGGTCAACGTTTCTGATTTTGCCAGTGCCAATGCTTTAGTTGAAACCACCTTGGCTGAGTTTGGCAAAGTGGATATCCTGGTGAACAATGCAGGCTTGACACGTGATAAATTGGTCATGCGCATGGAAGAGGCTGACTGGGATATTGTTATTGACGTCAACCTGAAAGGTGCTTTCAACTGCTCAAAAGCAGTTGTCCGACCGATGATGAAGCAGCGCTATGGCCGCATCGTGAACATCTCCTCGGTCTCAGGCCAGGCCGGGCAGACTGGTCAGGCAAATTACTCAGCCTCCAAAGCTGGCTTGATTGGTTTGACTAAGGCTCTGGCGCGCGAGCTTGCCTCACGCCAGATCACAGTAAATGCGGTTGCTCCAGGTTTTGTACTGACTGCATTAACTCAAGATTTATCCGCTGAGCTAAAAGATGCCATCTTGAAAGCCACACCCTTGGGTCGTATGGGTACACCAGAAGAAATCGCTTACGCGGTCGCCTTTTTAGCTTCTGATGAAGCCTCCTATATCACTGGGCAGGTCTTGGCCGTCGATGGCGGCATGGTTATGATGTAAGGGAAGGAAAATATGACTGAACCTGCACCCTATATCGAAGGAAAAACGACCATTGCACCTGAAGTTCTGTTGACCATTGCCAGGCTAACTACCTTAAATGTAGAAGGGGTTAGCCGGATCTGCCACTTACCCAGCTCTGCCATGCGGCGGCTGTTCAAGCGCGGGCATGTGGCTGAAGGCGTGGCCATTGAGATCATCGATGGTGTTGTCTATGCCGATCTGTATGTCATTCTTGAGCATGATTACAATGTTCGTGAAGTCAGCTATTGCATCCAGGTGGATGTGACCCGCGCCATCACGGAAATGGTAGGCATGCAGGTGGGCAGCGTGAATATTCATGTCGAGGATATTGACTACCCTCCAGAAAAAGAGGCCTGATTGTTATGAAACCTCGCACCAGGGCACGCGGTGTCGCCCTGCAGGCACTTTACGAAATCGATTTGACCGGTCATCCCACAGGCGAAGTACTCCAGGAACGCCTCGTAGATACCCCATTGGAAGATACCCTCTTTCAGTTTACCCAGCAAATTGTCCTGGGTGTTCTGCCGATCACGGATCTTATTGATAAGCTCATCGGTCAATACGCTCCAGAATGGCCTTTAGATCAGGTTGCAGCCATTGACCGAAACATTCTAAGGATAGCAATCTGGGAGATTGCAGTCGATCAGCAAACTCCCCTAAAGGTTGCCATTAACGAAGCTGTTGAGCTCGCGAAACTTTTTGGGTCAGATAGCACTCCCCGCTTTGTGAACGGCGTTCTAGGAAGCCTAGCCTTGCATCTAAGCGAAATTTCGCAAATATTTAGAAAAGGTGTCACTAAATAGAGCATGAATATTTTTGGTATTGGTCCCTTGGAATTCTTTTTGATCTTAGTCATTGCCCTGATCATTATGGGTCCCAACGATATGGCAAAAGCAGGAAAGACGATGGGGAGATCTCTAAGAAAAATCATTACTTCTCCCGAATGGCGTACATTGCTTCAAGCCAGCCGTGAGATGCGTAACTTGCCCAATCGAATGATGCGGGAGGCGGGTATCGAAGACATTCAGAAAGATTTACCAACTCCAGAACAGTTAATCAAGGAATCAGGCTTGAATGAAGCGATGGAAGATGTCAACAAACAGCTCCAGGAAACCACCAAAGACATCAACAAGGAGCTCCAGGAAACAGCTATAGGTGTGGATGCAGAGCTTAAAGAAGCCTCTGCCTGGTCGAACCCCATCGATGAGACTCCCACTGAACCTGAAACGAAACCGGATTCAGAGCCGGCCCCACCCGAAAAACCCTCCTTATAAAATTCTATAAATATGCTCAAGAAACTATTCACTCCTTTCCGCCTCCTGTTCCAAGGAATTGGCAGATTCTTCACCTCGATCGGTCGAGGGTTCAGGAAAATTTACGATTTCTTTGCTTTTGAAGAAGAAGACACCCCTCTCCCCGATGCCTTTGCCAAGACCATCCAGAATCCTGTCGGTATTTTTTTTCATATTAACGAGCTTCGCAAACACCTCTTCCGCATGGCTTTATACATGGTCGCTACCACTGCGCTTTCCTTTGTTTTTATCCAATGGATCTTGGAATTCCTTTCTACCCCTCTTCCGGGGGGTATGTCGTCTCTGCAAGCTGTGGATGTTACAGAGCCCGTTGGAGCAGTGATGAAAGTAGCCCTTCTCTCCGGGTTCACCCTTGCCTTTCCCCTGCTGATCTTCGAGATCTGGTTGTTTGCTGCGCCAGGTCTGAAGCGTGGTGAGCGCATCTTCAGCCTGCTTGCCATCCCCTTTGCCCTGGCGTTTTTTGTAGGCGGCATGGCTTTTGCTTATTACATCATGCTGCCCGTTGCCTTACCTTTCCTTCTATCTTTCCAAGGTATCCAGGCCATCCCTCGCCCCTACTCTTACTTCCCCTTTGTCACGAATATGCTCTTCTGGCTGGGGGTGGGTTTTGAGTTTCCGTTGGCGATCTTGGTATTGGCTCGTTTGGGTATTGTGCATTCCAAAGATCTTGCGAAACAGTGGCGCATAGCGATCGTCATCATTGCGGTGGTAGCGGCGGCAATCACGACCACCGTCGACCCCGTCAATATGGGGATTGTAATGCTGCCGCTGACGATACTTTATTTCCTTGGCATCGGCTTTGCCTTCGTGGCTGAAAAGAAGCGCCAGAAACCAGAAGAAGAGTAGCACACTCACTGCTTTGTGGTTTAATACTTGCATCACGTATCGTGCCACACTCTGGTTGTGCCACAGATCCAAAGGCACGGCTCAACATATTCTCTTGTACCAGGCCAATAGGTACGTTTGTTTCGTTTGACGGGTATTAAGCTGATGAAAAGACACCTCCTCCTTTCCTTGCTGCTCCTCCTTACCCTCTTCTTGCCATCCTGTTCCGCATTTCAAGAAACTCCCCTCCTGCAAGCCGCCCCGCAAGGTTACCCCCCAGAACCGTATCCTGTAGCCATGATCACCTTTCGGGTGGAGCTTCCTGCGCCTGTTCAAGCAGGTGAAAAAGTCTATCTCACGCTTTTGGATGAGGTGACCGGGTTGGCTTTCAACCAACAGCGTTTTGTCATGCAAGCAGAAGATGCCCTCCATTTCATGGTTATCCTGCCTTTTCCAATGCAATCGATGATCAGTTATCGATATGCGCTGGAAAGAGAGCGGGTTGTATCTGAATACCTCTCCGATGGGAGATCGGTGCGTTATCGTTTGTACCACGTTGTGAACCCAGGCATTGTTCAAGATGTTGTCAGCCGTTGGGCAGACACAGTCTATTCCCTGCCCAAGGGAAGGATCACCGGTCGGGTCGTCGATTCAAAGATGGGTCTCCCGTTAGCGGGCATCCTGGTAGCTGCAGGTGGTGCCCAAACGTTGACCTCCGGAGATGGTTCTTTTATTTTGGAAGGGCTTCCCCCCGGTACCCATAACCTGGTCGTCTTTTCTCGGGATGGACTCTTTCAAGCATTTCAGCAAGGTGCGCTGGTTTCTGCCGATTCCACAACCCAAACACCGATCATGCTTCAGCCAGCCGAATTGGTCAACATCGCCTTCACAGTGAAAGTTCCCGAGGGAACTCCCTCCTATATCCCCATCCGCCTGGCTGGCAATATTACTCAGCTTGGCAATACCTTCGCCAGCCTCCAAGGGGGCGGCAGCCTTCTTGTCAGCAGGTTGCCTGTCCTGGTACGTAGCGAGGCTGGGCTTTACCACCTGACCCTGACGCTGCCAGTTGGGGCCGATGTGCGCTACAAATACACCCTGGGAGACGGACTTTGGAATGCCGAACATGACGACCAGGGTGAGTTCAGGCTGCACCAGCTCATCGTCCCTGCCACTGACACTCAGATTGAAGATGAGGTGGTGAACTGGGGTAATGGCTCGCAGGGGCTGCTGAGTTTCGACGTCACAGTCCCGCTCGTCACTCCGCCAGATGAAATCATTCACATCCAGTTCAATCCCGGCATCGGCTGGACGAGCCCCATCCCCATGTGGCCTGGCGGGCAGAACCGCTGGCTCTTTACCCTCCTCAGCCCCCTGGGCGGCCTGGATTCCCTTCAATACCGCTACTGCCGGGGTGACCAGTGCGGCATTGCCGACGATGCCCAAACAGCCGGGCCGCAAGCTTCCGGGAGAACGGTCAAACCTGGGACCGAATCTCTTACCCAGAAAGACCAGGTAGAAGCCTGGGCCTGGTATGCTTCCGCTCCAGCTCCAATAACCGTACCTAACGTGCAGGTCAACCCGCGCGGCGATGTTTTCATAGCAGGCATCGCATTCCAATCCACCTATTCGCCGGTCTGGGCTGACCATTTCGTTAAAGGTCTTAGCGATGTCTACAGCCTGGGTGCCAACTGGACTTTCTTCACCCCCACCTGGACCTATACCCGCCAGGATCTTCCCCATATCGAGATCGTCCCTGGCCCCGACATGGATCCCAACCACCTGGTCGCGGCTGTTACGCAGGCGAAGGAACTTGGCCTCAAGACCGCCCTGTATCCCCAGCCGCGCTTCCCGGCAGGATTCAGGCACCTGGTTTGCAGGCGCCCCACGCGACTTCGCCTGGTGGGTCACCTGGTTCGACCACTACCGTCTATTCTTGTTAAACTTTGCCGACCTGGCCCAGCAGAATGGTGTCAATGCCTTAGTGCTCGGAGGCGATTGGCTTGCACCGGCTTTACCTCACGGGACCTTGCCAGACGGCTCGCCATCGAATGTTCCCGATGACGCCGAAACGCGCTGGCGCACCTTGCTCCAGGAAGTACGCGCTCATTTCTCGGGGACACTGGCCTGGGCACTGCCCTATCCGGCTGGCGTTCAGAATCCGCCGCCCTTCCTGGATGCTGTTGACATGCTGTACATCGAATGGTCAGCTGCCCTGGCTGACCAGCCCGGCGCTTCCGAAGCGGACCTCTCCGCCCGTGCCGCCAGCCTGATGGACAGCGATCTGCTTCCCTTCCAACAGCAATGGAACAAGCCCCTCATCCTGGCTGCTTCCTATCCATCTGTTTCCGGTGGGAGCACAGGCTGCCTGCCCGACCCTGAAGGTGGCTGCCTTCCAGCAGATGCCTTGGACCAGCCCAACCCAGATCAGCCGAACCTGGTTCTCGACTTCAATGACCAGACGAATGCTTACAATGCGCTGCTGCTGGCGGTCAACGATCGCCCCTGGATCGGCGGCTTTGTCTCGCGGGGCTTCTATCCGCCGCTTCCCCTGCAAGACAAATCCCCTTCCTTGCACGGCAAGCCCGCCAGCGGAACGCTCTGGTTTTGGTTCCCGCGTTTGCTAGGTAAATAAGAATCACGAGAGCCGGTTTGTAATCCCGGCTCTCTTAAGGAGGAGAAAGCGTCTTTGTCGCCGCTTACTCCATCATAGCAGAGGCTGTCTGAGCCTGCTTGACGCTCAGCCTACGCTTACGCTACGCTTGCTCTCCAAGCTCGACGGCCAGCACATCGTAATAACTGCCTGCACCAAAGCCATCGAAGAGGATGTTGTCGCCGGGATGCAACTGCGACAGCTTGCGCAGGAAAGCGATCATGTTCGAAGCTGCGCTCACATTGCCGAATTCCTTGATCAGCCAGGGGAAGGGGATTTGGATGCCTTCCTTCTGCAGATTCTTAACCTTGAACTGGTTGATCTTCAGATTGGCATGGTGGACAATAGCGACCACAATCTCTTTGCCGGGCATGCCTATGTCGATCATGTGTTTTTGGTAAGCCTGGTAGACTTCCTGGACCGCCTGTACACCGTTGCGCACGAAGAGTTTGACCATACCCATCATCCCAGCCATTAGGACGGGGGTATCGCCCTCCGGTTCGTGCATCAAACCGGCCACGCGGATGTGATTATCGCCCACTTGGAAAACCTCGATCATCGACTGGCCTTCAACCTTAACCTTGGAATGTGGGTAAAACATGCGCACCTGCAGAACCCCTTCAGTGTCAAAAGCCTCGTGAGAGGTACCCACCAGGAACTTCATCGTCTTGCCTGGCACTAGCCCGATCACACCTGCTCCGTTCCCGAAGAACTGCAGGGCGTTTTTATCGTGTGTGTAATCGACAATCCGGCTTAATCCTTCAATACCGCCCACCAGCACTTTTTTTCCATATAATTCGTTTGCCAGGCTGCGGTGAAGCTGTGCATTGAGCGGTAAGTCAGGGTTCAAAGCCAGGTTCAGCCCGGCCACCGAGCCATCGCAAGCCTTGTGGATGCTCACTTTTAGGGCACGCTCCGGGATACCGGCCTCTGCCGCAATGCGCTCGATGAAATCTACCGCCGGTGGGAGGCTGGCGCCGATCAGAACGGCCTCGATATCGGAGGTCTCCCAACCATTGGCATGCGCGGCTTCGGTCAAAAAGCGCTTCCCAACCTCCACTTCCAGCTCAACATGCTCCTGGGGTGAAAGCTTAGGTCCAAGCTGGCGGAAGTAAAAACCTAGCTCTGACAGGCTCAATTTTTCTTCATCTTTTAACGTGTCCCCAACCCGCTCTTGGATCATGGCGGCAAGGTCTTCATTCCGGACGCAATCGCCCCAGGTGCCATACGCCCCACCGATGCCGACCTCAGCGTTAGTCACCGTTTCGATCCCCAGCGTCACCCCTTTGCCGACCGGGATCCTTTCGAGCTTCACCATTGGGCGGTTGTAAAATGATATAGTAGGTTCAGTAGGTTGGATTGGTGCATCCATAATGCTGTTCTCCTTAAACAATAATTTCATTGTACCCCTTTTCAATTCTTTGTGTAGTGTGTATGAATGAGAACACCATTAATGAAGATTGGTTGCCGCGCAGTGCCGCTCAAACTTGCAAGGATTCACATATCTCGTATAGATCATCGGCGGTCTGCTAAAACTGTGTTAATATTTGTCCCAATAAGGCCATCCTCAACAACGATGAGAACAATTTAGGATTTTTTGTAATTCGACAGGCTTATGGAGATCCTGAAAGGAAGTTGATATATGCCGGAGTTCTCGCAATCTAAAATTGCTGCAAAATTACAGAACGTCGTCTCTCGAAGGCGGGAAGAATTAGGACTTCTACAAGGAGATTGCTGAAAAGCTTCCACTGGCAAGCGCAGGACGCTTGCTGGATGTGGGCACGGGATCAGGCTTGCAATTGAAGGTGATCCATGAGATGGAACCCAACCTGGAGCTCTACGGACTCGATCTTTCAGATGCATCGATCCTGGTGGCTAAGAAGAACCTGAAAAGGTTAGATGTTGACCTGCGGGTAGGGAGCATTGAGAACACTTCTTACGAGGATAATTTCTTCGACTGGGTCACCTGTAATTCCAGCATGTCATATTGGAAGAATTTGAAGGCATGCTTTGATGAGATCTACCGGATCCTGAAGCCCGGAGGTTACACAAGGCTGTTTGAGCCGCAAAATGATTTCGACATCGATCAAGTGGTCAAAACGATCCGTGAAAATATGGCTGGCAAAAGTTGGCTGAGAAGGACAGCTGCGGTTGCCTTGAACAAGTATGCGCTGACCAGGGGGCAAAGGGTCGGATTGAAACTTTATTCCCAGGTAGAGCTGGAAATGGTCGCCCGGCAATCTCAGTTTGGCGATCATATCGAGATAGAAAGAACCACGCTGCAGAAATTGCCAATTTTCCTGCAGATTACTTTGAGGAAGTAAAAACGATCACACAATTCTGGCGATTGTCATCCTGAAGTATTAGCATTTTTTTCTTGCAATTTCCACGATAATCCATAAAATTTCCTTATCCCCCAAAGGCAAACACACCATGCATACCAAACAACCCCAATACCTGAAACCCGAAATTGAAGCCAAAATTGACCTCCTGCTGGGTCAGATGACTCTGCTGGAAAAAGCCGGGCAGCTCACCCAGCTGGGTCCGTCCATCGTCGGTGGCTTTGACTTTTCTGCTTTTATGGAAAACCCCGACCCAGAGATGTTCAAAAACGCTCAGCGCGACTTCCACGAAGATTGGATCCGCAAAGGCGAGGTCGGTTCGTACCTGGGCGTGATGGGCGCTGACGACATCAACCGGCTGCAAAAAATCGCCGTCGAACAGTCGCGCCTGGGTATTCCACTCATTTTTGGGCTGGATGTGATCCACGGCTACCGTACGATCTTCCCGATCCCCTTGGCTGAAGCCTGCAGTTGGGAACCGGAGCTGGCCTGCCAAACCGCCGCAGTCGCTGCCAGGGAAGCCGCCTCTGCCGGCCTGCACTGGACCTTCGCGCCGATGGTAGATATCGCCCGAGACGCCCGCTGGGGGCGCATCGCCGAGGGTGCCGGGGAAGATCCCTACCTGGGCAGCGCCTTTGCCGCAGCCCGCGTACGCGGCTTCCAGGGCGAAGACCCCTCTGATCCGCAGCACCTGGCTGCCTGCGCCAAGCACTATATCGGCTATGGGGGCGCGCTAGCCGGGCGCGACTATAACACGGTCGAGATGGCCATCCAGACCCTCTATGAAATATACTTGCCGCCTTTTGCCGCTGCCGCCTCCGCCGGCGCGCTGACCTTTATGAGCGCCTTCAACGACCTGAACGGCGTTCCGACCTCTGCCAACCGCCTCACCCTGACTGATATCCTGCGCGGCCAGCTCGGGTTCAACGGCTTTGTCGTCAGCGATTCCAATTCCATCGGCGAGCTGGTGGCGCATGGTCATGCCGCCGACCGCCAGGAAGCCGGAAAAAAGGCCCTGCTGGCCGGGGTGGATATGGATATGGTCACGGAGAGTTTCCATTTTGACATCCCCAAGCTGGTCGAGGCGGGTGCGATTCCCATGCAGGTGGTCGATGAAGCCGTGCGCCGCATCCTGCGGGTCAAGTTTTTGCTGGGTCTATTCGAGGTTCCTTACCGCTCCAGCGCTGAACAGGAAGCCGCCACCCTGCTTCATCCAGATCACTTGCAGCTTGCCCGCGAGGCTGCCCGCCGCGCCATTGTACTGCTGAAAAATGAAGGCGGGCTCCTCCCGCTCCAAGCGGGGACACCCAAGCTCGCCGTTATCGGTCCGCTCGCTGACAATCCGCTGGATATGCTGGGCTCCTGGTCGTTCACCGGTTCACCGAAGGATGTCGTCTCCATACTCAGCGGCATCCAGGCCGCCGCGGGCAGCCAGGTGCTCTTTGCTCCCGGCTGTGATGTGGAAGGAAAACAGCCCGCAGATTTTACGAAAGCCGTGGCTGCCGCACAGAAGGCCGATGTGGTGATCGCCGTAGTGGGTGAGTTTGCTCACATGAGCGGGGAAGCCGCCAGCCGCCTCAACCTGGGCCTGCCTGGGCATCAAGAAGCCTTGCTCAAAGCACTGAAAGAAACCGGCAAGCCGCTGGTGGTGGTGCTGAGCAATGGCCGCCCGCTGGCCCTGCCTTGGGTGGTGGAGCATGCCGATGCTATCCTGGAGACCTGGCAGCTTGGCGTGCAAGCTGGCTCCGCGGTCGCCGATGTTTTGTTTGGCGCTTATAACCCCAGCGTGAAGCTCGTTGCCACCTTCCCTTATGCGGTAGGGCAGTGCCCAATTTACTACAACCACCCCTCCACCGGCCGCCCAGCCACCGATTTCTGGTTTACCTCCAAGTACATCGATGGTCCCGTTGCGCCGCTCTACCCCTTTGGCTTCGGCCTGAGCTATACCGAGTTTGCCTACTCGGACCTGGTCATTACCCCCACTGCCGAACGCATCACGGTCAGCGCCACGGTAAGCA
Organism: uncultured Chloroflexia bacterium; assembly: GCA_963751425.1. Lineage (GTDB taxonomy): Bacteria > Chloroflexota > Anaerolineae > Anaerolineales > UBA4823 > CAVVUF01. The sequence goes on from CAVVUF010000001.1 coordinate 939,931, forward strand.
ATACCGGAGAGCGGGCTGGTGAAGAGGTAGTGCAGTGCTACACCGGCGATATGGTAGCCAGCCGTGTGCGTCCAGTGAAAGCCTTGCAGGGCTTCCAGAAGATCGCCCTGGCGCCCGGTGAAGGGCAAACCGTCACCTTTGAGCTGCCCATAGCCGCCCTTGGCTTTTATGATGTCGACATGCAGTTTACGGTCGAGCCAGGCAAATTTAAAGTCTGGGTTGGACCAAGCTCCGCCGAAGGCCTGGAAGGTGAGTTCGGGCTGTGAAGGGATGTTGATCTAAAGATTTTTTATTTATGAAATGGATTAATTATCCTGATCCCTCTGATCTGTTGCCCAGCCTGTAAATCTTCTGAATAGAGGATCTGACATTTGCCAATTAGGGCACTGGCGATAATTAAGCAGTCGTAAAACGAGTAACCTGTCTCTTTTTGTAGGTCCAAACAAGCTTCGAATAAAGCCTTATCCGGATACACATCGCACAGAGGCATGAGCACCATAGTGAGATATGCCTTGCAATCTTCCGTACTGAGCGGTATTGAAAATTTACGAGTGGCAACATTTAAGAATTCTTGAACCACTTGGGTGCTGATAATCCCCAATCCACTCTGCAATCCGTCGCTAATCAGCTCTAAGGCGCGCGCCTTTTTATCCGGCTGGCTGGCATCAAAAGAATACACGAAAATATTGGTATCCACGAAGTATTTAGCGCTCATTCAGCTCTTCTCGGCTGAACACCTTACCAGGCCTGGCATAATTTAGCTGCGCCATTAAAGCCTGAAAATTGGCTTTACTGTGGGGTCGTTCCACATACTGTGCCAGGAAACGACGAAACTCAGCGTTCAAGGTTGTATTTTCTGCTTCAGCGCGCTGTCGTGCCCGCTCGATCAAGGATTCTTCTGCACTGAGGGTGATATTTTTCAACAAATTATCCTCCAATAGCAAACGTTCTTAATACTCAATTAATTTGTGCACGTCTTATCGTGCCCACTACTGGTAGTGCCCACTACTAGTAGTGTACACTACTTACAGTGTACACGATAACCCGTGTATCGTCAATGACGATATTCCATTAGATTTCCAAAAGGTGTACTCTTATTTCCATGATGTTCCCAGGTTGGTAGGTGGACAATCTCAGACAATTCGAAACTGATACATGGTGTAATTGAGATAAAACAAAACAGCGGTGGCTGCTTCCTGCCACCGCTGTTTTTATAATCTGATTTTATCTCACAAATCCGTGCAATCCGTGAACCTTTATTTAAATCTCAAAACATCATCGCATTGATCTGGTCGATCGTCTCTGGCGCGGGTCTTAGGCGGCTCTCGGGCAGGCGGTTGAGGGCCTCCTCGGGCAGTTCGTAAAGGTCGATCAGCGAGGGGTTATCGGGGTCGATATAGATCAAGCCGGTGATCAGCCACTCCTTGGCGTTCGCCTCTTCTAGGATGCGCATGGCTTCCGTCCGGTTCGTTGGGTCGTGGTCTTGGGTGAGCTTCTTCAAGATGATCGATGAGCCATCGTGCAGCTCGACTTCCTTGACCTGCCCCTCTTCATAATCAACCATGATCTCCTCTTTTTGGGGCACGTAAGCCAGGTCGTGCAAGGCCACTTCGTGGTCCTTACCCCAGGCATAGGAGTGCATGGCGGTATCCTGGTTGTTGAAGGTCACGCACGGGCTGATGATATCCAGCACGGCGATGCCCTTGTGACTCATCGCAGCTTTGATCAGCTCTTTGACCTGCTTGGGATCGCCGGCGAAGGAGCGCGCCACGAAGGTGGCGTGCCCCACCAGCGCTTCCCAGGCGATATCGATGGGCAGGTAGGGATTGGTGCCCTGCTTCTTCAGGCTCAAGCCTTCTTCTGCGGTGGCAGAGAACTGTCCCTTGGTCAAGCCGTAGACGCCGTTGTTCTCGACGATGTAAACCATGGGCACGTTGCGGCGCACGGCATGCTTGAACTGCCCCATGCCGATGCTGGCGGTATCGCCGTCACCTGAAACGCCCAGGCCGCGCAAGGTATGGTCGGCGAACAAGGCGCCGGTCGCCAGGGAAGGCATGCGCCCGTGCAGGCCATTGAAGCCGAAGGAGCGGTTGAGGAAATACGTGGGACTCTTGGATGAGCAGCCGATGCCGCTGAACTTGACCACGTTTTCAGGGACAATGTTCAGCTCGTACATGGCCGCGATGATCTGGCTGGCAATGGAGTTATGCCCGCAGCCCTGGCAGAGCGTGCTGGGAGCGCCGCGGTAATCGTTCTTGCTCAAGCCGGCCAGGTTGACCTGCTGGCGAGCCATGGGTACAGAAGTTAGATCGGTCATCTTACTTTACCTCCTTGGCAGAATATGCATCCACAATCCACTTTGCCGTCAAGGGCATACCGTCCAGGTGCGCCAGCGAGACCAGTTTAAGCGCCATCTCAGGATAAGCCAGGGTGAGCAGCTGGTGCATCTGCCCATCCCGGTTCAGCTCGACCACATAGGTCAGGTCGTGGGATTGGATGAATTCCTTGACTTCATCTGTAAAGGGCACAGCTTTGACCTGCAGGTAATCTGACTTGACGCCCTGCTGTGACAAAGTATGCCGGGCTTCCTGGATCGCAGGATCGGTCGAGCCGTAGGCGAGGAAGCCCATTTTTGCTCCAGGCATACTGTGCAGCTCTGGTTTTGGCACCAGGTTCTTGGCTGTAGCGAATTTCTTATGGATGCGCAGCAGGACGGCCTCCCAGTTCTCGGGCTCCTCGCTGTACTTGGCTTCTTCGGTGTGGCCAGTGCCGCGCGGTGAAGTATGCCGCTGCCGGGTGGCGGTTGCCCATCACCGTGCGGTAGGGAATGCCATCGCCATCCACATCCGCGTAGCGCTTCCATTCCCCTGCCATGCGCTCCAGGTCTTCTTCCCAGAGCACTTTACCGCGGTCCATGGGCTGGTCGGGGTATTTAAACTTGGGCGTCTTCCACTGGTTCATGCCGAAGTCCAGGTCAGAGAGCACAAGCACGGGTGTCTGCAATCGCTCGGCGATGTCGAAGGCACGCCAGCCGAACTCAAAGCACTCGTTGACTGAGCCTGGGATGAGGATCACGTGCTCGGTATCGCCGTGACTCATGAAAGTAGGCAAAAGTCAGGTCTCCTTGAGCGGTGCGCGTGGGCAGGCCGGTCGCCGGGCCAACCCGCTGCACATCCCAGATCACGATGGGCACTTCGGTGAAATAAGCCAGGCCAACATACTCAGCCATCAGGCTCAAGCCCGGTCCCGAGGTGGAAGTCATCGCCCGCAGCCCCGCCCAGCCGGCACCCGTGATCATTCCAACCGCCGCCAGCTCATCTTCCGCCTGGACGATGGCGCAGGTTTTCTTGCCAGTCACGGGGTCCTTGCGGAACATGGGCACATATTCCAGTAAAGTTTCTGCCAGGCTGGAAGCTGGAGTGATCGGGTACCAGGCTGCGAACTGCACCCCGCCGTAGATCGAGCCTAGGGCTGCCGCCGTGTTGCCGTCCGTCATCACGCAGTCGCAGGTCTCGTTCATCCACTCCACACGGAAGCAGTTCTGTCCGGGCAGGTTTTCAGCCGACCAATTGGCCGCTGCCTCAATGATCCCATAGTTCATGTCGATCGCCTTCTGCTTGCCTTTGAAATGGAAGGTCAGTGCCGCTTTGATCATCTCCATGTCAATACCGATCAGGTATGCCAGCACGCCCACGTAGACCATGTTGGCAATGTAGTCGCGCAGCTCGGTGGGCGCACCCAAGTCGCGTGCCAGCTTCTTGACTGGCATCGGGAAAGCCGTGATATCACTGCGGGTGATCGGCATTTTGATGCTGTCATCGTAAAGAAAAAGCACCGTTCGGCTGCAGTTTTTCCATATCGCGGGTAAAAGTCGCCGGGTTCATTGCGATCATCACTTCGGTCTCTTCCCGGTAAGCCAGGTAGCCATCTTTATTAACGCGGATGATGTACCAGGTGGGCAAGCCCTGGATATTCGAGGGGAAGAGGTTCTTACCGGATACCGGAATGCCCATCTTGAACAGAGCGCGCATGATGGTGGCATTGGAGGTTTGGCTGCCGGAGCCATTGACTGTGGCAACCGTGATATTGAAATCGTTGATGATGCAGGGGGCTTGGGAAATCGTCTCTGTCATGTTCTCTCCTGATCTTAACTTTGTCTATGGGTGAGTAAATCCTTATGCTCGATCAATGCCTGGTGCCCGGCTTCTTCATTCCCCGAACAGATGGCATCGACCATTTGCTGGTGGTAGTTCCACACTTGCTGCAAATAGTGGTAATCTGCAAACATGCTCAGTCCAACCGTCTCATACGCCTCCCAAAAGGCTTCCAGCAGCCCAGTAACGAAGGGATTCTCCAGGCGGCTGTAGATAAGCAGGTGGAGCTGGCGGTGTTCATCGTGAGGGATCTGGATCGGGTCGCCGCGCAGCTTCTCCCAGGCAGCTTTCATCAGGCGCTGCAGCTCCTGGTGATCTGCCTCCGTGAGCTTCACGACAGCCGCCGTATAATATGCATCCTCCAGGCGGTTGCGCAGGTCAGCGAAAGCTTCGAAGTTCTTCGGTGAAAGTTGCAGGGCATAAGCCAGGCTCATCCTCACTGCCGGCGAGAAGGAATAGGGCTGGCGGCGGATGCCGGTGCGCGGGCGCACTTCCACCATACCCAGGGCGCGCGCTACCTCGAGCTGCTCGCGCAGCGCCGAGACAGAAATGCCTAGCTCCTGGCTGAGATCCTGGAGCGAGGGAAGCTGCTCACCGCCCTCTTGGCTGCGGGTGGTGGCAAGGTAATGGATGAAATCGGATTCGGAGGGTAAGTGTGTCATAAAAATCTGCATTCATCAGATAAATCCGATTTATCCGATGAATGAATTATATCAGCACAAACGCTTTCCGTCAATCTTTAAAGTTCCAAAATTCCTGGCAAATCACGCAAAGCTCGCGCCAGCCGCGTTCCATGCCAGGTCAGCAGGCTGCCTTCCAGCTTGAATACCTTGCCAGTTTTTAACAGCCTGGGTTTCCCCCAACAGCCCTTCCAGGCGGTCCCGTTCACCGATATCAAATGTAAAAGGTTCATCGGGAAGCAGGATCACTTCCGGATCGGCTTCTAGAATTTCTGCAAGTCGCACATGTGGGTAGCGGGTATCGCGCTCACCCGGCGGTTCGGCAGGCGCTAAACCCAGGTCTGCTTCCAATGGGTAAAGGCGCTTGCGCCCGGCAAAGGCATTTTTCCCGCCCATCAGGCGCAGCAGATCGTGCATATAGGTATCCTGGTTGAAGGTCATCCACCATTGAGGCTGCTCTTCGGGAAGACTCTGCCAGATCGGGCAAAAATAACGCCAGGTGGCGCGTTCTTTGGCAGCCTCTTCTGCCCAATCGAGAGTCAGCTCCAGCGTCTCCAGGCGGATGGCTGCTCCCCGGCTCTGGTACAGTCCCACAATGGTCCAGAGCACATCCAATGCCTGGCGCAGCGTCTTGGGGAAGGTCACCCATACCTTGACCCCCGCCGCCTCCAGGCTCTCAACCAGTGCTTTTGGATTCTCCTCCTGGTTCGCCATCACCAGGTCGGGATGCAAGGCAAGGATCGCCTCTAAGGAGGGTGTCTTGGGTCCACCCAGGCGCGGGATTTTGGCAAGCCCCTCCGCAGGATAAACGCAGTAATCGGTGATCCCCACTACGAATTCTCCCAGCCCCAGGTCGAACATGCTCTCCGTCAGCGAGGGCACTAGCGAAACCACCCGCCGCGGGGGCTGCTGGAAGTGGATGGCTGATTTATGACCGTTACCGGAAGCCATTGGGTTAGGTTTTCAGGATAATCATACGCTGCGGCAGTCATCAACGCCACCGCCTGCGGCAGCACATCTTCATCAATATCGAACTTGGGATGGTGGTGCGAGGCATTCAGGCCTTTGGCATCATTCGCTGAGCCGACAAAGAAATAACAGCCTGGCACCTGCTGCATCATGAAGGCCATATCTTCCGAGCCCATCGCCTGGCAGTGGCGGTCGATCTGGCTGCCAGGGAATAGGTCGGCAGCCACTTTCGCCACCCGTTCGGCAATGGTGGGGTCATTGATTACCGCCGGGGTCAGCGATTTCACCTCCACCTCAGCTTGGCAGCCCAGCCCTGATAGCCGTTTGCTCGACCACCTGGTGGATGCGCTGAACAACCCGCTCACGCACGGCTGGGTCGAAGGTACGCACGGTGCCCTGCATTTCCACCTGCGGCGGGATCACGTTGAAGGCCTCGCCAGCCCGCAGCATAGTGACGCTGATCACCGCAGCCTGCAGTGGCGGCACGTTTCGGGAGACCACGCTTTGCAGTGCCGTGAGTACATAAGCAGAAGCCAGTACCGGGTCAACTGCCTCGTGAGGCATTGCCCCATGCCCACCTTTTCCGGTGATCTTGATCCTCAAGACATCCGCAGCTGCCATCGTTGGCCCGCTGGCGATCCCCAGCCACCCCACTGGGGCATGGTTCCACAGGTGCAGCGCCAGGGTCAGCTCTGGCTTTGGGTTTTCGAGCACACCTTCGGCGATCATCGTTTCCGCCCCGCCAAAGCCCTCTTCAGCCGGTTGGAAGACCAGCTTGACCGTCCCAGTAAGCTCCTGGCGGTGGTTGTGCAGCAGCCGCGCCACGGTCAGTCCGATGGCTGTATGGCCATCATGCCCGCAGGCATGCATCACGCCAGGGTTCTGGGAAGCATATTCAGCGCCGGTTTCCTCTAAGATTGGCAAAGCGTCGATGTCGAAGCGCAGCAGGAGCACCGCTCCCGGCCGTGCCCCTTCCAGCAGCGCCACCACCCCCGTCTTGGCGATCCCGCTGTGCACTTCCAGTCCCAGGGCATTCAGCTCCCGCGCTACGATACCGGCTGTGCGCACTTCTTGAAAAGCCAGCTCTGGGTGCCGGTGAAAATCCCTCCGCAAGGAGCGCGTGGTTTCAAAAAGCTCTTGGGCTTCAGCAAGGAAATCAGGCATTTTCCTGCTCCTTAAAAAGTTAATTTGCGAAAGCGTTCTTCAAAGCGCGGGTTTTCGAGGGTGCTGTCTTCGGTGTGGCGCTCGCGCATGCGCTCAGCCAGTTTTTGCGGCTCGCCAATCTGGCTCTTATGCTCATATAGGGCGTTGATCTTCGTCTCCCAATCCGCGGTCACATCCAGGATCACATTGGGCTCGTTAGTCAAAGAGACCCACACCTCGCGCACCTGGTGAGGCTCCAGGCCTTCTTCGATGCGCAGGTCCTCAAAATACATCGGGTTGCCCACGGCCGGGAAGAGCGCATCAAGCACAACCTGCCCGGCGGCGCGGTGGTCGGGATGGTTCAGGCGCGTGCCAAAGAAATACAGCGTGGTTGGGTCGCAGGTGACGACGATATCTGGTTTCTCCTGCCGTACCACGCGGGTGATCTCTTTCCTCAAGCCCAGGTCAGGCACCACATACCCATCTGGGTAACCTAAGTAACGTACCTTCTTTGCTCCAATCACGGCTGCGGCAGCTTTTTGTTCTTCCACCCGAATTCCACACAGCGCTTCACGCGTGATCGAAGGGTCATTCGTCCCTTTATCGCCGCAGGTGATCAAGCAGTACACGATCTCATGCCCGGCTTTCGCCCAACGCGCCAGGCTGGCCCCGCAGAAGAACTCCGGGTCATCTGGATGCGCCAGCAGCACCAGGATTTTCTGAGGCTTGTCCCAGGCATCTGGGGCAGGCGCAGGTTGAGGTTTTTCAACCTTCTGTTCAATGGCTTTTGGATCATTTTCAGGATCGGTCACGACGCTTCTTTCTGCCTCTCTCTCTTCGGTCTTCTCGCGCTGGGCGCAGTCGCATCCACCTTCAGGGTGCCTGGCACACGGCGCCTCCGCTTTCTGCTTCAGTGCTTCCAATTCTTCCCAGGGTTCGATCTGATCCCGCATAAATTCAGAGATCCCACCTTTATCCAGCTCTACCAGAACCGAGCCTTTCAAAGGGAAGACATCACTCACCTTACCTTCGCCCATCGGCGTCACCACTTGCTTGCCGCGCCTGGGGAGCTGCTTGCGGGCTTCTACATACTGCTCGTATTCATACACCAGGCAGCAGCGCAGCCGCCCGCACATACCGGTGATCTCGGTGGGTGTCAGCGAAATACCCTGCTCTTTCGCCATCTTGATCGAGATCGGGCTGAATTCGGTTAAAAATCGTGAGCAGCAGCGGTTTTCCAGGCCGCATGCCCCCATCCCACCCAATGCTTTAGCGACATCCCGGGGGCCTAAGACATGGTATTCAATCTGGGTCTGCGGATAGAGGCGCTGCATAGCCCTGCGCAGCTCTTTGAGCTCCATCTTCTCACCGGCTTCGTTGCTGTAAAAAATCGAGAGCCGGCTGCCATCAAAGCTGAATTCAGAGCTGACAAATTTTACATCTTTGATCCTGAGCTCCGCAGCCTTTGCCCGGCAGGTAATCGTAATTTCCAGCTCTTTTTGCTGCCAGGTCTGCCTTAAGACCAGGTCTTGAGGCGTGGCTTTGCGCTGGATCGCCTTCCAGGCGCCCTCCGGGGGAGGAGAAGGATTCTGCACCACCTGGATCACCTGTCCAAGCTGCTTGCCGCGGCTGGTTTCAACCACCACAAAATCCCCAGCAGCCACATCACGCTGTGCGCTGGCATCGAAATGGTACAGCTTGCCAACTTTTTGAAATCGTACACCGACAATATAAGGATTAACATCCATAATGATATACCTGAGCTTGACCTATCCGACCATCTTGATAGGAATAGCATTCTGTGCCGCTTGTACAGCAGAAACGCTGATCTTGGCAGCAATATCTCCGGCAATCGCGATCAAAGCTTTGGCAGCCACCGAGCTTGGGTTGCTGATGACCACCGGCTTGCCGCCATCGCCTCCGGTACGCACAGAAGCATCGATGGGCACAGCTCCGATAAAGGGCACCCCGGCATCTTGAGCGAGCTTTTCACCGCCGCCCGTGCCAAAGATATCCATGCGTGTCCCATCTGGCAGCTCCAGGTAGCTCATATTTTCGATCACCCCCAATAGGGGCACTTCTAAGGCGCGGAACATCTCCAGGCCTCGGCGGGCATCTTCTAATGAAACCTGCTGCGGCAGGGTGACGATCACACCCCCGCTCAACGGCATGGATTGCGCCAGGCTCAGGGCTGCATCCCCTGTGCCTGGGGGCAAGTCGACCACCAGGTAATCCAATTCTCCCCATTCCACATCGGTCAGGAACTGGCGGATGGCGGAATGCAGCATGGGACCGCGCCAGATGAGTGGTTGGTTCGGCTTGACCAGGAAGCCAATGGACATTACCTTCACACCATACGCTTCTGCCGGGAGCATCTTTTCACCGCTTTGCACGGGCAGGTGCTGAATTCCCATCATGGTGGGAATGTTCGGGCCATAAACATCTGCATCGAGCAGCCCCACCCGCGCCCCGCTCTGCGCCAGCACTACGGCTGTATTGACCGCTACTGTGCTCTTGCCTACCCCACCTTTGCCAGACCCAATCGCAATCGCATTGCGGATGGGGAGCTGCAGCAGGCCGCGCGTTCGCCCATCCGCAGGGACATTCGCATCCATCTTGATTTCTACAGTTTTCACACCCGTCAGCGCAGTTACAGCCTCGCGCGCTTCACGCTCGATGCGTGTCTTCAATGGACAGGCTGGAGTGGTCAGAAAGATCGTAAAACTGACCCGCTCACCATCAATATTTATATCCCGGATCATGTTAAGGGTCACTAAATCTTTATGGAGCTCGGGTTCCTGCACTTTACTCAACGCGGCCAGAACCATCTCCTGAGTAATTACTTTGTTGGGCATTTGTTATCCTTTAAAATTAATTTATGGACTGATTCTATCAAATTATTGCCGTTCCTGGTATAGATAGCCATTACCAATAAATCCAAAACTAAAGATTGAGCTGGTATCGCAGCTTTGACCAGAAGAAAGCTGGATCTTTTACTAACAGCGCAATTCCGTTCTTGAACCTCGAAAATGGCGTGTGGAGTGGCGGCTCTAACTCCCGCATCATCTGGTCACGGAAGGCGACGATTTCTTGTGGGCTGATGTTCTCGTTATGGATCAGGTAATCGACCGTCCGTAAATGCCGGTAATCCATGGTTTCAGGGTCAATCAAGCCTTTTTCGACGCAATACGCATACAGCCTGGTGCCCGGGTAAGGCGTGGCGGTGGAAATCCAAAATCCTGCACAGCCCTTCTGCTTCAACTGCTTGGCAAAATCGAGGGTCGCTTGTAAATCAGCAGTTGTCTCTTGAGGCAGCCCGACAACGAAGAAAGTATTCACCCCTAACCCTATCTCAGAAGCCAGCTCCACCGCCTTGAGGCTCGGCTTCCAGGCTCATCCTCTTACGGATCACCTCATCCAAAATCCTCTGGCTGCCAGACTCAGGGGCAATCATAAAGTCCTGAAAGCCGGCTTTCTTCATCAGCTCCAACAACTCGCGATCAATCGAATCAGCCCGAATGCCGTTTCGCACATAGAACCGGATGCCAAATTTTTCTTTGGCAATTTTGCGCAGGAGATCTTTAGCCCACTCCGTATGGGTTGTCAGGTTATCATCCTCAAAATAAACCTCTTGAATGCGGTAGCGGTCTTTCCATTGCCGGATTTCAGAAATAACATTTTCAGCGCTCCGGCGGCGGATCTTATATCCCATGATCGTGTGGATCGAGCAGAAAACACAGTCATACACGCAGCCCCGGCTTGCCACCATGATCGTCCAGCGTTTCCCTTTTTTCCAAAGCTTCTCCAGGGGCAGCAAGTCAATCGCCGGAAATGGCAGCGAGTCCAAATCTTCGATAAACGCCTGCTGGACATTCGATATACCGTAAATCCCAGGTACCTCAGCCATGTTCTTACCCTGGCTGAGCGCTTCAGCGATACCGAGAAAAACAAATTCACCCTCGCCAACGACCCGGTAATCGAAGATAACCGGGTCGATCTTTTCGGGAACAGCCGTAACATGGTTGCCCCCGGTCACAATAGGTATCTCTGGAAAGCGCTGCTTGATAGTCCGGCCAATCGCATGTCCAATATAATGCTGGCACGAAAAGGGAATGCTCATCCCGATCAAATCAGGCTGGAAATCTGCGATGGCTTCGATAATCTCTTGGTCAGAGAGACCTAACTCAAGCCATCCGTCTTTAGAGGCGTCATTGCGGCGTTGCTCAGGGTTCTCCGCAAAACAATCCAGGATGCACACGGTGTATCCCCTGTCCCGCAAAAGCCCCCCGATATATGCTAAACCTAAGTGGAAAGAATGCCCATCCTCCAGATAAGTATCCCCTTCCTTCAATACTGCAGGGAGACTCATCAGCAGGATTTTTTGGATCTTCATACCACTTTTTCCCTTTTCTGCAGGTACCGGTCGACATCTTCCTTCGCTTCCTGGTAACCCTTGAGAAGGTCATCATCGCTGCCTCGGTATCGCCGGATGGTTTGTATGGCACACTGTGTGCAGCCGCGCATCGCTCGGAAAGAATCGGCCTGGCAGGAGGTGCAGCCTCCCAGCCGCACCATCAAGAGCACAAAAGCCAGCCTTTCCAGAGAAGGCCCCTCCAACATGCCCACCTGGTCCACCAAAGCCTGCCATGCCTCTCCTCGCAGGCTGCCCAGTTGAGGAATGACCCGCGGTGGAAATAGTACGTCAGTATCTTCGTTATACATCCGTTATCATCTTAACCGGCATCAGAACCTTCTGTTCTTAATCAGCCGTGGCCGCTTTCCTTGCCGCCCTGGCAGCCTCTGCCTCTGCCCTTGCAGCTTCCTCGCGCTGGAAATTGATCGGGCGGATTGAGGCGTAGTAAGAAGCCGGTTTTAACAGCTTTTGCTTGTCATGAATATTATTTTTCAGGCGGTCATAGGTTGCCATCTCGTAGTTGTGATCCATCTTGATCGCGTCGAAAGGACAATATTCCGCGCAGAATCCGCACGACATGCAAATATCGACATCGATATAAAATTCGGCCGGGTCCGGCACAGGTCGACCGGTCGCAGGATCTGTAGTACGCACAATCCAGATGCACTGCGGTGGGCAAACCTTAGCGCAAATTCCGCAAGAAGTGCAGCGTGTCTCTTGGGTCCCATCTTCTTTAATATCGTAAATCAAGAAAGGGATGAAGCGGAATTCTTCCGGCACGGGCAGCTTTTCTTCTGGGTACTGCACGGTGAAAATCCCCGTGGCATTGCTGCTTTGACGATGCGCAATGCCTTCCGGGGTGTAATAGCGCTTCCCCTTCCAGCGGATATCATCCACATAGGTGTCTAAGAAATGTTTTAGGGTGATATACAGCCCTTTAAGGATTCCTAATCCATACATTGTATCTTCTCCGACTCTCAGCGATCCGTCTCGCCCAACACAATATCAATCGAACCCAAGATGACCACCACATCGGCAATCTTTTGACCGCGGCACATCTCAGCCAGGGGCGTCAGGTTGATGAAAGACGGGGCACGTACATGGTAGCGATACGGGTTGGGTTTCCCGTTCGAAACTACATAGAAGCCCAGCTCACCCTTGGGACCTTCGACAGCCCCATAAGACTCTCCAGCCGGCACGCGCACCTGGTACTGTGGACGGCCTTCTTGAATAGGACCTTCGGGAAGATCGCGGTAAACTTGTTGTAAAATCCGGATGCTCTGGCGGATCTCATCCAGGCGCAGCAGGTAGCGGTCATAAACATCCCCGTGGTAGCGCACAGCCACATCAAAATCGAAGCGGTTGTAGATCGAATATGGATCAGCCCGCCGCAGGTCATAGGGCACACCCGAAGCACGCAGAACCGGACCACAAGTAGAGTAGGCAATCGCCTTTTCAGCCGTGAGCACCCCCACACCTTCTGCCCGCGCTCTGATGATCTCGTTGTGGGTCAGGTACAGCTCCAGCTCATCCATTTTACGGTTTAATCGCTCAAAAACCAATGGCTTGATCTTCTCGAGAATACCATCTGGAAGGTCGCGCGCCACACCGCCGAAGCGGAAGTAGTTGCACATCATGCGCGAGCCCGAAATGGCCTCAAAGATATCCAGGATCAGCTCGCGTTCTTCGAAACAATAGATGATGGGTGTGAAGTAAGCGCCCAGGTCATTGAGCAGGAAGCCTATTGCCGCCACATGGTTGACAATCCGGGTTAGCTCTGCCATCATCACCCGGATGTACTCGGTTCGCTCAGGCACTTTGATCCCCATCAGTTTCTCGACCGCCAGGGCATATCCAAAATTATTGCTCATCGAGCTAAAATAATCCAGGCGGTCCGTAAAAGGCATATTCTGGAGAAAAGTATTGCGCTCGCCGATCTTTTCGTGGTTGCGGTGGAGATAGCCCATCGCCGGCCTGATATCGACCACGGTTTCCCCTTCGAGCTTGGCAGCCATGCGAAATACGCCGTGGGTAGAGGGATGCTGCGGGCCCAGGTTAATGATGACCTGGTCAGTCTTAAAGCCATCCTCATCGGTATCCACCTTCGTCAAACCCGCATATAAGGCTGATTCAGTATCTGGGGAGAAGCGGTCCGGGTCAAAGCCAGCCGGATAGTCGACGTTGCTTCCGAATGGGTTGGCATCCTCTGCCCTGCGAATATGTCCCTCTGGCCAGCGGCTCTTGAAGGGCTTGACCTCATCTTCGAAATACCCTTCGCGCCAATCCTTGCGCATGGGATGCCCATTGAAGCCTTCCCACATTAAAATTCGGCGCAGGTCCGGGTGTCCTTCAAAATGCACGCCGAACAGGTCGTAGGCTTCCCGTTCCTGGAACTCAGCCCCAGGATATACTGGGACAAGGGAAGGCACGACTCGCTTGATCCCTGGGGACCTGCACCCTGAAAACGAGCGGAGAGCCTCCGGTGGTTTTTCGGGCGTGGTACACCATTTCCATCTGACCCTCCGCCAGGTAATCCACGGCGGTGACAGAAGAAAGGTAGTCATAGCCCAGCTCATCCCGCAAAGCGGTAGCAAAATCCACCAGCTTCTCAGCTTTGACGAAATAACCTGGATAGCCTTTCCGGGTGTCGGGCGTTAAGATCTCCGGAAAACGCTGGGCCAGGTCATTTTCAAGGGTGAGTGTCTGTTCAGTCATTGGCTTCTCCTTGTTCCGCCTGGACCAATTTCTGCTGCGTGTATTCTTTAATTTTTGCAGTCTGGCGTGGATCGATCAGATCAGGCCCCAGCACCGGCATGGGGATCGACTGCTCGGGTTCCTTGCTGTACCAGCGCACCTGCTTGATGGACTGGGTATCGATTTTCTTCTGCAGCGCAATCAGTCCATTGAGTAAAGCCTGGGGGGTTGGCGGGCAGCCCGCCACGTAGACATCCACCGGTAAGAACTCATCCACACCGGAAACAACGTTATACCCATCTTTGAAAGGACCCCCACCCGAAGCGCAGGCGCCCATCGCCAGCACGTACTTCGGCTCGGGCATCTGGTTGTACAGGCGCACAATGATTGGCAGCATTTTCTTCGTGACCGTGCCAGCCACAATCATCAAATCCGACTGGCGCGGGCTTGGGCGCATGATCTCCATCCCGAAGCGGGCAAAGTCGAACCGGCTCGTAGCCGTGACGATCATCTCGATGGCGCAGCAGGCCAGCCCAAACATCATCGGCCAGATCGACGACCTCCGCCCCCAGTTATAGATCTTATCCAGGGTCGTAATCGCTACCTGACCCTGCAGCTCCGGGGAATTTCGTAACCAGGGTTGTTCAATTCTTCAGTCATACAGGATTAACCTCCTCAAACCATTCTTGGAAAATTGCCATCAAGATGGCATCATTGGCAAGCTCAGGTTCGTCACAGAAAGTAGGTAAAGCGATGGTCCATGCATAGATGTCGTGCAGAGAAAGCGTATCTAACTTTACTCCTGGATGCTGAGCAATCAGCGCGCATGCAATGGCATAGCTATCTTCCCAGGTTAAGACTTCATCCACGTTGGAAAACCTTCCCGCAGATTATAACCGCAAAAAAGAGCCTGTCAACTTGAATTAAAGCAAATATACGTTTGCATAATTCCGTTGGAAGCGTTAGAATCAGGCATCACCCATAAACCAAGTTTGATTTTGTTCTAGTCAAAAAGACATTACTGGGATAAAAAAATGGGTTTGTCATTCTGAACCGCTGCGCTCTTTGCAGCGGTGAAGAATCCCTGCAACAAAGACAGAATTTGTGCCTCCAAGGGAAAAAGAAATACCAGGTTTTCGAATATTTTTACTCTCCATTGATTTTCGGACAAACCAACATGACAACCACCTCCAGGCAGCGCATCTTGGAATACATCCAATCCAAAGCAGTCGTCACTGCCCTCGAGATCAGCAGCGCCCTGCACATGACTCCCGCCAATGCCCGGCACCACCTCTCCATCCTGAGAGATGAAGGGGTCGTGCATCTGCTCGGGCAGCGAGCCAGGCCTGGTCGCGGCCGGCCTCTACGACCTTTACTGCCTGTGGCGCCCCATCTCCCTCCATAACCTGGATGGCCTGGCAGGTGCCTTATTGGCAGAGATATTCGCTGAAAGCCACCAGGCTGAGCAGGCAGAATTCGAGCAAGATGAAATTTTAAACAGGCTTGCCTCCAGGCTGCTGCCTCCCTCCCCCATCGAAACCAAAAACCTGACCCAGCGCCTGTCCCAGTCCGTGCAGCACCTGAACCGCATGAATTACCAGGCCCGCTGGGAAGCGCACGCCCAGGGTCCGCGCCTCATCTTGCAGCACTGCCCCTATGCCGCCATCGTGGCGGATCACCCGGAAGTTTGCCGGATGGATCAATTCCTGCTTAGTCACTTGCTCTCTCTACCAGCCCAGCAGTTATCCAGGCTGGAAAAGACACCCTCGGGTTTCAGGCAATGTGTTTTTAAATTAGGTTAGCAGACCTTCTAAATCAACTTCACATCATGCGGGCTGGATTCCAGCAGCCCGGCGGATGTGATCTGGATGAACTCCGCCTTTTCCCACATCTCCGCTATCGTCGCCGCGCCAGCATAGCTCATCCCAGAGCGTAAGCCTCCCACGAGCTGGTAGAGCACATCCCTGACCGAGCCCTGGTAGTCCACCAGCGCTTCCACCCCCTCGGGCACCACCTTCTCCCATTCATCCGGGTCGATCTCGCCCTGCTTCTCGATCTCTTTACGCGGCAATATTCGCCGTCAGCGAGGCCATCCCGCGCACAATCTTGAAGCGCCTGCCGTTGCGCATCACCGGCGCACCTGGCGCTTCATCCGTGCCCGCCAGCAGGCTGCCCACCATGGCCGTGCTGGCGCCCGCTGCCAGGGCCTTGGTCAGGTCGCCCGAAGTGCGGATGCCGCCATCCGCGATCAGCGGCACATTCAGCTCGCCTGCTGCTTTCGCACAGTCCAGGATGGCGGTCAGCTGCGGCACCCCCGCCCCTGCCACCAGCCGCGTGATGCAGATCGAGCCAGCCCCCACCCCCACCTTCACCCCCTCTGCCCCCGCCCTCACCAGGTCACGCACCCCTTCCGCCGTTGCCACATTCCCGGCGATGATCGGCACGCCTGGGAGCTGCTTTTTCAAAGCCATCACCATATCGATGACATAATCGGAATGCCCGTGCGCCACATCGATCACCAGCACATCTGCGCCCGCTTCCACGCAGTCTATCGCTCGCTGCGCATCGATCGAGCGCACTCCCACCGCCACGCCCACGCGCAAGCGGCCCTTGGCATCCTTCGTCGCTTGGGGGTGCTGCTCGAGCTTGGTAATATCCTGGGCGGTGATCAACCCCACCACCCGGTCTTCCAGGTCCACCAGGGGCAGCTTTTCGATGCGGTGCTCGTGCAGCACCAGCCGGGCAGATTCCGGGCTTTCCCCCTGCCGTGCCACCACCAGGCGCTCCCTCGGCGTCATCACCTGGCTGACTGAATCAACCGTGTCAGGCGCCAGCAGCAGGTCGCGTGCCGTGAGCATGCCCTCCAGCCTCCCTGCCTCATCCACCACCACCAGCCCGCCGATGCCCGATTCTTTCATCCGGTTGCGCGCCTCCTGGAGCGAGGCGCTCGCGTGGATCGTAGCGGGCTTCTCAACGATGAAGCTTTCGGCGCGCTTGACCTTCTGCACCTCCTCGACCTGCTTCTCCACCGGCATGAAGCGGTGGAGAATGCCAATCCCCCCTGCCTGCGCCATGGCAATCGCCATGCGCCCTTCCGTCACCGTATCCATGTTGGCGCTGATCAGCGGAATCGCCAGCGAGATCTCCCGTGTTAGCTGCGTGGTGGTTTGCACCGCAGAACGGCTGCGGATCCCAGAGCGTTTTGGGACAATCAAGACATCATCAAAAGTCAATCCGAGATCCTGGCGTATTTTCATACACGACTCCCTTTCATTTTTCGTAACCGCTTGCCCACCTCGAACCGAATTTGAGTCGGTTTTCCCGGTTCAGACACCGGTTTCAATCGGTGGGCTTTTCCTCATGGAGATTGATTCAAGTTTAGAAGAATATCCAGCAGCTCGCTGTTTTTGGGAATATCGCTCATCGAATGCCCGTAATGCACGAAGCGCGCCTTCCCATTTCTATCCACCACCACCTGGGCGGGCATGCGTCCCAGCTTAAACAGGTTGACTTCCTGTCCATATAATTTCAAGACCGAGGCTTTCGGGTCTGGCAAGCCAATAAATGGCAGGCTCTCTTTTTTCCAATAAGCCTTGAAAGCCTCCTCGCCTTCTGGTCCAACCACAATGATTTCCGCTCCCTGCCGGGTAAACTCAGCGTAATCCTGGCGCAACTGCGCCATATGCGCCTGGCAGTAGGGTCAGACAAAGCCTCGGTTAAAGACAAGGATAATATGTTTCAATCCCTTAAAATCCGACAATTTAACAGGATTCCCATTGAAATCGTTGAGCTGAAAGTCGGGTGCAGTCCGGTCTAATGCTACTCTTGGCATAGGTTTCTCCTCATTTGATTAATTATTACAAACTGATTTTGATTACGGTGCGTTTTTTGCTTCCACTTCTTTTAGAAAATCCACGGTCGCTTGCACGACCTGGGTCTGCTGCTCTTCCCGGCTGATCGTCGCCTCCCCATCTCCAGCTTGTGGGCCGTACCAACCGAACCCGGCATGGTTTCCGCCTTCGATGGGAACAAATTGTGTATCCGCCGGCAGCAGCGCCTTGGAGGCTTCGATCTTTTCATAATCTGCTACCAGGTCGTTGGTGCCGTACATAGAAAGTACCATTAAATCACTTTGCGAAAGATCGTCGCTGTTCGCCGGGTAAGAAGCCAAAAGGACCAGCCCAGAGATCTGGTCAGGATGCTTTTTCGCATAATTCGCCGCCATCGATCCACCCAGTGAATGCCCTCCAATCACCCAGGTTTCAATTTCCGGGTAAGCCGCAATTACATCCGCTGCTTCACCAGGTGAGAGGACGGCCAAGTTGAGCGGCATCGGGGGGATCACCACCAGATACCCTTGCTCTGCAATTGCCTGTGCCATCGGCGCGTAGCTGCGCGGATCGACCTTTCCCCCCGGGTAGAAGATATAGCCGGTGGTAGGTTCCTGCCCAACTGGCTTAAAAACCAGCCAGGGCTCTGTCTCCACCTGCACGGTGCTGGTCAATTCAAGCGCCTGCACAGCTTCTGGCATCGGTCCTGAAGCATCGCTGGCCCACACGTAGAAACCGCCGGCTGCCAGGAGGAACAAGATAACGATGGTTGAAGAAACAAGTAATATTTTTCGTTTCATATGTGACCTCATTTTGAATATAAATAAATTCTACCTCAAAACTCTCCGGCCATCGATCTGCCGTACCCGGTCAGCTCAACATAACCCGCTCCAGCCACTTGCTCCCCGGCTTTCATCCCCAAGATATCCACCGCCCCCTCCCAATATTGGTAAGTCAGGTCAAGCTCCTGGTCCGCCATCACCGGGCGGAGTTCCAGCTCCAAATCCAATTCCGGCACTTGCACGCTCCAGCGGCTTGGATAGACGACTCCGCTCGTGGGGCTTTTCCAGGTATCCTTTACCACGATCTCAAAATCACCTTTCTCCAAATGCCGGGTTGAGCCATCCGGGGCAATCCAGGTGCCGCTCGAGAATGGATCGATGCTGCCGTCCTCGCCGCGTAGCTGGAAGACCATCAATTCGCTGCCATCCTTGAGCTGGATCGAAAACCAATCCCAGCCCACCTGTCCAGGTGAAAGCGCGCTGGTGCTGAACTCATGATCCATCCAGCTTGCGCCCTGCACCTGGAAGGTTTGCTCGCCCATCTGCAGCGTTCCTTGCGAAGCCAGGCGCGTCTGGCTGAAATAATACGAAGCATTCCCCGCCTCAGGGCCTTTCTGGCTGTAACCCTGGTCCCCCTGCAGAATGGGACCTTTGAGATCACGCAGCACCAGGTCTAGAACGATTTTCTGAGCGGCTTGGTTTGCTTCCTGGTCTGGCAAGACAGACGCATGCAGTTGGTAAGTATCGGGCGAGGTTTCGGGATACTTCCTGGGAAGTATCCCGGATTTCCCAATCCTCCAGCCAAACGCGGAAAGGCTCGCTTTCTGCTCCCGCCAGCCCAACCGCCCCACGCGAGAGGCGTTCATAAGCGCTGTGTTCCCCAGTCTCTACATCCGTGATGGCAAAATGCGCCAGGTAGGCCTGGTTGGTTCCCCATAGGGAATCGCGCTCGACCCACTCCTGGGGAGGTACGAGGCCCCGCCGGAAGAAGGTGAGCTGGTATCCAAAACGCCGCCCTTGAGCGTCTTCCAGGTTTCCGGTGTAATACCACCACTCTGTCTGGTAGTCGGGGTGTGGGCCGTAATCCTCTGGAAAAGTGAGTGCGTAGCTGCCATCCGCCTGCGTAAAGCCCTCTGCAGAAGCCTGCGCAGCTAGCCCGCTTCCCCCTATTTTCGCGGGGATCTCATCCACCGGTCTGAAGACCCCCCATAAAGCCGCCGCACCGAAGATCACGATGACCACTCCAGAGACCCGGTTAACCCAGGTCAATGCCGCTGCGTCCATCCGGCCGCGAAAGAGGTTTGCCAGGCTGCTCAAGATCAGCCACCAGCTTGCCGATCCTATGAAAACTCCCGCGACAAGCAGCCCTGCTTCTCGATAATTCCTGGCTTGGCTGGCTAAGCCCAGGCCTGCAAAGATTGCTGCAAACGAGAGGATGGTCAAAGGATTGGTCAGCGTCAGGAAAAAGGTCGATAAATAGGCTGCCAGCCTACTCTCCCCTTGCGCCTCTGCTTCCTGGCTGGCTGGTCGAGCCCAAAACGTTCGTATTCCCAGGTAGAGTAAGAAGAGGCCGCCGGCAAGGCGGAGCCAGGTTTGCTGCTCCACGAAGAAACCCGCTAAAAATGCCAGCCCAAACGCGGCCATACTTCCATACAACGCGTCTGCCGTAGCCGCCCCCAGTCCTGAAACAAAGCCCATCCAGCGCCCATACGCCAGTGTGCGCCGGATGCACAGCACCCCGATCGGTCCCACCGGTGCTGCAATCGAAAAGCCAATGATCAAACCTCGCATTAAGGTTTCCAGCATACCCACGAATGCCTCACTCATAGCGCATCGCTTCCGCGGCTTGCATGCGGCTCATCCGCCAGGCAGGATAGATCCCCGCCAGCAGGGCAGCCAGGAGGGCCAATATAAAAGCCTGTATAAACGGGCTTGCGAAAACATTCATCTGCAGTGTCCAACCGAAAGAGCGCTGGTTGATCACATAAATCAGGATCACAGCCAGGATATACCCGGTAGGCATGGCCAAAACGCCCGCCGTCGCCCCCAGCAAGCCTGTTTCCAGCATGATTAAGCCCCAGATCTGCCGGGCTGTCAGGCCAATCGCGCGCAGGATTCCCAGGTCGCGCTGCCGCTCCAGCTCCAACGAAAGCAAGGCGCTCAAAATTCCAATAAAAGCGACCACGGTTGCCAGGAGGCGCAGTGCGCTGGTGATGGCAAAGGTTCGGTCAAATACCACCATCACTTCGTCCCGCAAAACCTGGTTTGGGCGCACGATTAATTTCTGGACGCTCCCCAGGCTCTCTTTCACCTCCTGGTTTACTGTTTCAACATTTTGACCGGGCAGGATTTTCAAAGATATGGCTGTGATCGTCGGGTCTTCCCAATCTCGCTGGTAATTCTCAAGCGGCATTAAAAGCGTGCCTTGTGTCGAAGCATAATCATAATAAATTCCAACCACCGGATATTCTTTTTCGCCCTGGTCGGTATACAATTTCAGCTTACCCCCGTGGTTGGGCAGGTTCAGACGGTTTGCCAGCGGCTCAGAAATCACCACCGCTCCATTTCTCAGCTGCTCAGGCAGCTCCTCGATCGGATAGTCCAGCGTGTGATACAGCCGTTCCTTGGCGACATCCGGGTTGCTGGAGGCATTGATGTGGATCAATCCCTGTTGTGAATCGACATCCACTGAGCGCAGCACTGAAAACCGTCTTTATTCCAGGAAGTCTCGCCAAGATCGGCAGCACCTGCGGGTTGATCGGGGTTGAAGTCTGTACTTCTGTAAGACTGGGAGCAGAGATATAGATATCACCGGTGAGAATCTCTCCCAGCCAAACCGATACGGTTTGTCTAAAACTGCCTACCATCAGGCTGACGCCAATCGTGACCGATACAGCCACCATCAAAGAAGCCACTGCCACCGCCGTACGGCTCAAGGAATTAACCACGTTGCGCGGGGCCATCCGTCCCAACAATCCCCACATCTTTCCTGAGATGGGCTGCACAAGGCGGGTGAAGAAGACGGTTGCCGCCGGAGCCAGCATCGCAAATCCGACGACGACTGCTGCGGTGCCTGCAAAGCTGATCACGATATTTCGAGTGGGGATCAGCAAGAGAGCTCCCCCAGCCAGGCTGAGCAGGAAGCCCGCCAGGGCGACCGTCCAGACTGCTCGCCGGGCTTTCTTTTCGAACCCCGAGCGTGACAATGCCGACTGCGGTGAAACGGAAGCTGCTTCCCAGGCTGGCCCTGCCGCCGTGAGCAGGGTCGCCAGGATCCCCAAGGCACCTCCTTTGACCAGGCTCAAAAGAGGAATTTGTACGCCGCGCACATTCAAGACAAAGAAAAGGTCGTTGATTGTCTGTGTCACCACGCGTACCGCCCCCTGCCCTAGCATGATCCCCAGGCCAATCCCCAAGCCAGATCCCACGATCCCAACCAGGGCGGCCTCACCGATCACCAGGCAGAACACCTCCTGCCGGGTGACCCCCAGGCAGCGCAGCCTGCCAAATAACGACCTGCGCTGCACCACCGAAAAAGTCATCGTGTTGTAGATCAAGAAAAGCCCAACGACCAGGGCCAGCAAGCTCAGGGCCGAAAGGTTGAGACGGAATGCCGCCGACATTTGCTCTAATGTGCCGCTGCGCCTCGATGTCGGCTGTAAATAAATCCCCTGTGGGAGCAGCTTTTCCAGAGCTGCAAGCTGAACAGCATTCTTATCCTCCAAGATTAGATCGATGCGGTCCAGCTTACCCAGGCGGTTGGTCAGCTCCTGGGCAGTAGCCATGTCAGCCAGCAGAATGCCGCTCAATGCCCTGCGGTTAAGATCATCTGCCGGTTGGATCAATCCAGCCACAAAGGCTGTTTTAACCTGCCCGTTGACTTCTAGATTGATCTGCGAGCCTGCCTGCAGGCCGAAACGGTCGGCTGTCTCTTGAGAAAGAAATACGGCTCCAGGGCGCGTGAGAAAGGAAGATAATTCGTCTAAAGGTGAAACCCCTGTCTCGCTGCCCAGGTAATCCCGAAAAGGCCCTTCCGCAAAAGGATCCACTCCTAAAAGCTGGAACAGCTCCTCTCCCAACTGCGGCGAGGAGACATATTCGCTGATTACCGGTGCCATCGGAATACCCAACCCAGATCGCCGCAGGGTCACATAAATCTGCTCGTCGATCCCTTGTGGGCCGCCCGACAGGATATGCGTGGCCTTTCCAGCAACCGCTTGGGTGCTTAAATCAAACGCCAGGCTGGAGCTGGTATTGGCTAAATCAATCGCTACCGCGACCGCCACTCCCAGGGCAATCCCCAGCACCATTAACACGCTCTGCCAGGGATGGCGGAGCAGGTAGCGCCATCCAAGGCGGATTAAAAACCAATTAGCCCTCATTTGAAAGATGAAATTCTGGCTCTATAGATGCTTGCTATACACCCGGTGGTTTTTATATTCTGTCCCACCCAGGTTCACCAGGTCTGCGCGCATCTGTTTGGTCGTTTCAGCCACCTGAGTCATATCGCAGTGCTTGAAATGGAAATTTTCATTCATCACCGTTTTTTCCAATTCATAGTAAAGCAGTGCATTTCCCCCGTGACCCTGGTATTCCGGTAGCACACCCGCTCCGTTCACCGCGATCCAATCGGTTCGCTTCCCTTCCATCATAATGTCGAAGATTCCGAAAGGCAGCAGGTGACCCTTGGCACGCTGCATGGCGGCCGACAGATCCAGGAAGCCAAATAAGAAACCTACCGGCTCTTCTTTTTTATTGACGATGATCTTGATCAGGCGCGGATCAGCCACCATTAAGATATTTTCCAATACCAACGAAATCTCGCGTTCTGTCAGTGGGTAATATTCCCAGTTATTCACAAACGAATCGTTATACAGCTTGCCGATCCTGGTCGCCCAGGCGCGTAAGTCAGACTTCTTTCTAAAATCATGCACGCGCAGCGTACCGTGCTGGATGACCCTTTCGGCGATCCGGTGGATGCGCTCAGGCAGGATAAATGACTCTGAGGGTAAATAACAAGATACAAAGTCAACTTCCTTCACAAACCCGAGTGTTTCCAACAAGCGAGGATAATAATCGAAGTTGTAATTCATCATATTCATAATCATGCGGTGCTGGAAACCTTCCACCTGGATCCCATACCCATCCAGCACGCTAAAACCCTTGGGACCCATCACCGCTTCCAGGTTGCGGGCCTTTGCCCATTCAAAAACCCGCTCGAACAGGGCATTTGCCACTTCTTGATCATCAGGGCTTTCGAAAAAATAGAACTGGGCATTCCTGGTCTTGTGATACGCGTTATACCGGGTATTCTCCAGCGCCGCGATCCGTCCAACAACTTCTCCATCCCGTACAGCAACGAAGAAATCACCTGTCGAATGTTCGTAAAACGGATGCTTTTTCCGGTTCATGTACAATTCCTGGTCGACGAGTAAAGGAGGCACCCATTGGGGGGTGTTTGCATACATTTGATAAGGTAGCCTGACAAAACGCCTGACCTGGGCTTTATTGCTGGTATCTACTTTCTCAATTGTTATCATAAATTGCTCCTATAATCGATTTTTTGAAATACCTGTCACTAGAAATTTACGATCGCCAATCTTACAGGCTCAAACAACATTCAGGGAGACACTATATTATAGACCCTGAAGCCTTCCTTCACGCAGATAATACACCCGATCTGCGAATTTGGCTGCCTCCTGGCTGTGCGTTACCAAGATCAGGTTCTTCCCAGCCTGGCGAGTCAGGCGGTCTAATAAGCTTAACACCTGTTTTCCCGTTTCGTCGTCCAGGTTCCCGGTCGGCTCATCTGCCAAAACGAGCAAAGGATCGTGCACCAGGGCGCGCGCGATGGCAACCCGCTGCTGCTCCCCACCAGAGAGCAGGTCAGGATAAGCCTCCGCGCGCTCCAGCAGCCCTACCTCTCGCAGCAAGGCTTCCGCTTTTGGATAACCCACTGCTTTTTCCGTACCCTCCCAGCTCCAGCGGCAGGATCACATTTTCCCACACCGTCAGGGTGGGGATGAGATTAAAGAACTGGAAGATAAAGCCGATCGACTGCCGCCGGAAAAGCGTGCGCTGCCGCTCATTCATCGAAGTCAAATTGGCTCCTTGTAACCAGATTTCTCCACTGTCCGCCTGGTCAATCCCGCTGATTAAATTGAGCAGCGTGCTCTTGCCGCTGCCGCTTTTTCCCAGGATAGCGAGGAACTCACCTTGAGAAACCTCTAAGCAAGCTTCTCGGAGAATTGGATGAGTTGTTTCTCCCTCCTGGTAGCTCTTCGAAAGGTGGTCGATGCGCAGAAAAGGTTCATTTCCCATCGTACCCTCCCCCCTTTTCCTTCGCGCTCCCATAGACCTGCAGCACCCGCTGCCTGGCCCAGGCGTGGTCCACGAGTGGGTAAGGATAATCCTGCCCTAACACACACCCACACGCCTGTTGGAGGTGGATTGGCATCTCCCAGGGCTGGTGGATGTATTCATCCGGCAGGTTTGCCAGCTCTGGCACCCACCTCCGGATGTAGCTCCCCTTGGGGTCAAATTTCAAACTCTGCGTGACCGGGTTGAAAATCCGAAAATAGGGTGCCGCGTCGGTCCCGGTCCCAGCCGTCCACTGCCAGCCCCCGTTATTGGCCGCCGGATCGCCGTCGATCAGGTGCTGCATGAACCACTGCTCTCCCCAGCGCCAATCGATGAGCAAATCCTTGGTCAGGAACGAAGCCGCAACCATCCTGGCCCGGTTGTGCATCCAACCCGTTTCTAAGAGCTGGCGCATCGCTGCATCCACCACAGGAACCCCCGTGTGACCAGATTGCCAGGCTTCGAAATCCTGGTTGTTGTTCACCCATTGGATGTTTCGAAATTGCCCTTTGAAGCTTTGCGTGCGAACAAAAGGAAAATGGAAAAGGATCTGCACATAGAATTCCCGCCAGATGAGCTCATTCAACCAGGTTTCTGCGCTTTTCTGTGAAGCGCTGTCCAGAGCATCCTGCATAGCGCGGGTTGCTGCTGAAACTGCCTGGCGGGCAGACAGCATCCCGAAACGCAGGTAGGGGGATAATCCTGAAGTCAGTGGTTCTCCGAGCAAGTTTCGCCCTTCGCCATACCGGTAAACCGCGGCAGCCTCCCCCTCCAGGAACTGGGCCAGCCTGTGCTGCGCTTCAGCCTCTCCGGCTGTAAAGGGCACACTGGCAGGCAGGTCCGGTTCATCTGGGATTGGCAGGCTTTTTAGATCCACCCGGGTTGGGATGTGCACCGGTGCAGGTAGGGGCTTGGGTATCGGATACGATTTCCAGGCTTTGCTGTAAGGTGTGAAAACTGTATAAGGTGTACCATCCGGCTTGAGTACAGCCCATGGGGAGCGCACCACTGTTGAGCCTACCCGGTGAAGTGGTAAATCCTTCTCGACCAGCTCATCGCGCTTCCTGGCATACGGAGAATAATCCTCTTCTGCAAAGATCGCTTCAGCGCCAGTCTCCTGCACCAGGAGCATTAAGGCTTCCCTTGGGTTGCCCCTCCAGACCACCAACCGGCTGCCTGCCTCAAGCAGCTGTCGATTCAGCGCTCGCAGCCCTTCGAATAAGAAAGCCGCCCGCGATACGGAGCTGTATTGGGACGAAAGCAAACCTGGATCGAGGATAAAAACCGGGATCACTTCACCTGCTTCATGCAAGGCCGCTGTCAGCGCCTGGTTATCAAACAGGCGCAGGTCCCTTCTGATCCACCACAAGGCCGTCTTCAAGCCCCCACCTCATCACTTGCTCGGTCGAGGGCCGCCACTTCTTCAGGCGCTAACCGCCACCCCAGCGCACCTGCATTCTCCAGCGCCTGGCGCTGGTTCTTTGCTCCTGGGATCGCCACCGCACCCTTGCAGATCGTCCAATTCAAGGCCACTTGGGCAGGTGTCTTTCCCCCGTGCCCCTCGCCAATCTCTCGCATCTTCCCGATCAGAGGTTGGATTTTTTCCATGAGAGCCTGATTATGGCTGCCGCTCCGAAAACCAGATGGTTTATGCTCTGGTGTATACTTCCCGGTCAATAACCCTTGAGCCAGCGGGCTGTAGGCGATTAAGGTAACTTCCAGCTCCTGGCACAATGCCAGCAGGCCTGTTTTTTCAATCCTTCGGTTCAAGAGATTATACTCAACCTGGTTCGAGGCCAGGGAATAACCGCGTTCCTTCAAAACCAGCCAGGCACGCTTCAACTGCTTCGGGTTGTAATTTGATACGCCGGCTGCCCGGATCAATCCCGCCTCCATCGCATCCGCTAATCCCTCTACCCAGGTTTTGATAGATCGGGCGGAATATGGCCAATGGATCTGGTACAGCTCAATTTGATTCATTCCTAAGCGCCTCAAGCTGCCATTCAAAGCGCGCCTCATCTGATCTTTTCGTAAGCGGTGAGGCAGCGGAGAAAATTTCGATCCAATCACCAGGCTCTTTCGTTCTGGAAGAGAAATGGTTTTTACAAACCTGCCCAGG
This sequence comes from uncultured Chloroflexia bacterium, assembly GCA_963751425.1. Taxonomy (GTDB): domain Bacteria; phylum Chloroflexota; class Anaerolineae; order Anaerolineales; family UBA4823; genus CAVVUF01. The sequence goes on from CAVVUF010000001.1 coordinate 967,076, forward strand.
AATTTTTCTGATTTTCCGAGGCTGTAAACCTCTGCCGTATCAAAGAAATTGATCCCCGCTGCCAGGCTGGTTTGGAAGGCGGCTTGAATATCCGAGTGATCATGGGTGCTTCCGTACCCCCAGAAAAAACGGTCTCCCCACTGCCAGGTGCCCAACCCCAGTACAGAAATATTCATCCCCGTTCTTCCCAAGGGAACGACATCGTTCGATCTTTGAATTTCTTTCACTGGCATCTCATCGATACTCATTTTTAACTTCCTGTTTTCCTTGCTGAGATTTTTGACGATTATTCACCGGGCTGCTTTTCAAGGAATATTGCTTTTCTAAATCTATTATCTGGTTCGCTACTCTCAAGCCGCCTAATGCCACCGCCGGTGTGGATTGTCCGGGGAAAATGCTGTCACCGACCATCCATATTCCTGGAGCCAGGCGCGGCCCCCAATTCCGAAAAAGGGACGTTTGCGAAAAGCCTCCCACCCACCCCCAGGCGCGCCGGGTGAAGCGCTGAAAGGAAACCGGGGTTCCCGGCATTACCAATTGCGCGGCTTCCGTTAAGTGCGGAATGATCCCCTCAGCCGCCTCCATCAGGCGTTTCGTATACTGCTCTTTACGTACTTCATAACCCTCCCGGTCCTGTTCGAAAGACTGCCACCAGGGTTCTAAGGCAGTGTGCGTGCTGATCGTCATCGCCCGCTGACCCGCTGGGGCGCGCCCTGTGTCCCAGGCTGGGCTCATTGAAAGGAAAATGGTATTTCCCTCCCCAAAGGGTTCGCGTAGAATGACTTGGTGGTGCAGTGGAAAATCCGGTGGGATAACAGACTCATCAAATCCCACGTAAGCCACAAAGGCGCCCCACCCATCCCTTGGCTTTTCTGGCAGCCTTGCCAGCGCAGGCGGGAGATTCCCCTGCAGAAGATTGGCGATATTCCACGGTGGCAGGTTAACAATCACTTGATCAGCAGGGAAGAAATCCCCTCGCACAGTTTCTACCCCAACTGGTCTTTTATTCTCGACTACGATTCGCTTCACTTCTTTCCGGTAAAATACTTTCCCGCCGTTCTGCTGCACTGTTTCTGACAGCGCTTGGGCAATCGCGCCCATCCCGCCTTCCACGTGCACCACCCCACGCCTGGGCAGGTCGAGCGCCGCTGCTGCATACAGTGCATATGTTGAAGCGCTGGTGGCTTGCGCAGAGATCAGCAGTTGGCCATCGATAAACAAGCGCAGCGCTTCATTCTGGCCTTTCAAATGCCCAGATGCTCTTTGAAACGCATCGAAGAACATCCCCGGGTTCATCCACCTGCGTTCTTTGCTCATCCAGGCCAACCCTTCGCAAGCTAACTTTCCAGCCTGGTGGATATCTTGCGCAGGCCAGTCCGGCAGGCGCATGGTCAAGTCCCAAAGCGCATCTGCCGTCCGTTCCTGCCACTGCCAAAAACGGAGTGAATCTGCCCCAAATGCAGACCGGTATTCCTCCCAGCGCCGCTTGTCAGTCCACCGCTGCACCTGCTGCCCTCCAGGTAAATGCACAGCCATGGCGGGTTCAGCCGGGTGTGTGGTTAACGCCAGTCCGCCGGTCAAGCTGGATACGAGATCCATCGGTCCACCTGGATAGAAACCGGCTGCCAGGGTTGCCCCAGCATCGAAGCGGTAGCCCTGGTGGTAAAAGGTCCCCGCACAGCCACCCGGATAAATATGCGCTTCCAAAACGGTTACCTCAAATCCTTGCCGCCTCAATACCGCTGCGGTCGTCAACCCACCAACTCCCGCACCGATGATCACAATTTTGCTCATCCACTCCCCTCGCCGTGTTTTTGGCCTTTTGCATTCCAACTCTTGAGCAGCTTTTTCGTTTTCCAGGCGCGGTAAGAAAACAGCCCTGGCAGTCCCAGGTACATTCCCCATCCCACCAGCCCCCAAAACGGGTGTTTGCAGATTTGGATCTCGATCTTATCGAATACCTGGGTATGCTCTCCATCAATCACAGTAAACTCATGCTGGTGCTCCCAGGTTTGAAAAGGTCCCCGCAGCTGCCGGTCCGTGAATCCCTTCTCGGATACCTGTTCGATTTTCGCCAACCACCGTAGGGGCAGCGGTCCCGCCCACAGGGTGAATTCCATTTCATCGCCTTCTTTTAGGAAGTCAGGTGCTCGGTGAATGCGGGTAAAGATAGGCGGTGGAGTGATCGCCGCCATGCTGCTCGCCTGGCTGTGAAATGAAGACACCAACCTCAAAGGTGCTTCCACTTGAAAGCGGTGTTCATACCTCACTGTTAACCACCCTTGAGGGTATCTTGCAGCGCCGGCTCAACTTCTGGAAATCTAAACTCATATCCCAATTTCTGAATGCGCCCTGGGTCCACAAATTGCCCATCCAACAATAAAGTAGCCGCTTCACCGAAGGCAATCCGCAGGACAAACGCCGGAACCGGGAAGTAAAAAGGTCGGTGCAAGGTTCTGGCGAGTGCTCGCCCAAAATCACGGTTGTTCGTCATCTGTGGAGCAGCCAGGTTATAAACTCCTTGAGCTTGTGGATTCTCGATCAAGAATTTCATCGCCTGAACAGTATCCTGCATATGGATCCAGGCATAGCCCTGTTTTCCGCTGCCTAAAGGTCCACCCACAAACAGCTTGAACGGCAGCATTTGCCTTGGAAGTGCTCCCTCGTCCCGTGAAAGCACCACCCCCAGGCGGACGACCACGCGCCGCACTCCCAGCGCCTCAACAGGGCGGGTGGCTCCTTCCCAATCTACGCATATAGTTGCCAGGAATTCACTGCCTGGTTTCTCCGCTTCACTGACGGGCTGGTTATCCCGCGGTCCATAGTATGAAACTCCCGAAACTTGCAAGACAACCTGAGGTTTCACCCTGGCAGCTTTCACCGCCTCCACGACCGCTCTCCCGGCATTCACTCGGCTGTTGACGATCCGCTCTTTTCGGCTTTTCGTCAAGCGGATTGAAAACCAGCTTTTCCCCGCCAGGTTCTCGCCTGCCAGGTTGATGATCGCATACGCGCCATCCGCAAGCTCGCCCCAGCCTTGGGCGGTTTTTCCGTCCCATTGGGCTGCCCGAACCCCCTCTGGAAGATCCTTGACATTCCCAGGATTCCGGCTCAAGACCACAACTTCATACTTAGCTTTGATGAGTTCAGCCGCTAAAGCCCGGCCGATCAATCCTGTTCCTCCAGTAATAACTATACGCATAAATCACCTCTTTCACTGCTATTTTACCATTTCAGTTCCAAGGTGATCTTATCAGACCATCGCCATATTGTCAATATATTGTATAGAATTTGTCAAATATCTTGACAAATCCACTTGGGCATTATATAATAAATATTGTTCATAGTTTGTAAAAGGAGTGTTTATGAATTTTCTACCCGATGCACCTTCTCTAGGCAGCAGCGCAGAGCATTTATACAATATTGGGGTTGTAACCCGTATGACCGGTATCTCTATGGCCACCTTGCGCGCCTGGGAGCGCCGCTATGATTTTCCGGAATCTGGCCGCACCGCAGGAGGTCACCGCCTGTATTCCGAAAGGGACATCTTGCGCTTGCGTTGGGTTAAAGGTCGCATCGCTGAAGGCATGCAGACGGCGCAAGCCATCCAGGCTTTGCGCCACCAGGAGGCCACCGAACAGGTTGAGTTAGAAATATCTTATCCATCTCAGGATGAAAAAACGCTTCTCTCTGATCAAAAACCAGCTCTCCACCTTTATCAAGACCAGCTCCTCAAAGCACTCCTCCAGCGTGATCTTAATAAAGGTGACCAGATCCTTGGCGAAGCCCTGGCGCTTTCTACCCCAGAAGATCTGATCCTTTATGTGATCGGCCCTACAATGGCCGCCATCGGAGAAGCCTGGGAAAACAACCATATCTCTGTAGCGGTTGAACATCTTGCTACAAATTTCTTGCGCCAGCGATTGCTCATGTGGATGGTCAGCGGTCCGCCTCCCCAAAATCGGACACCCATCGTGCTGGCATGTGCCCCTGGAGATTTCCACGAAGGCAGCTTGCTCATGCTGGGAGCCTTATTGCGCCGGCGCCGCTGGAACGTCTCTTACTTAGGACAGGCCGTTCCTTTGCCCGACCTGGCTTCTTTTGTTCACGATATCCAGCCCCTGGCCGTTGTCCTGGTTGCCATGCTGGAGAATTCTGCCGCAGAGCTGGTCGAGTGGCCTCAATGGATGCCTGAAGCCGCCAACGCTGGAAAGCCGTTGATTTGCTATGCCGGTCGGGTTTTCACTGAGAAACCAGAGTGGCAGCTGCGTGTCCCGGGTATTTACCTGGGAAGCAGCATCCAGGAAGGGCTGGAAAAACTGGAAGACCTGATCACAAATCGATAATCGCCTTCCGGAATAAGCCTAAAAATAAAAACGATCTTCCTTTCATAGTATACTTGTGCAGCTAGGAGGCTCGTTTTTTTATGTCTGAAAACCAAGTTGAATTCCTTCCTTTTCATGCCATCAACGATTTCATGCGCAGCGACTTCCGGTTGAATGTCGTCAAGTCTACTCTAAGCGCCCTCAACAGCCTGCCTGAATCACAGCGCAATTCGATCAACCACTTGACCAAGAAGCTGGTCAAAATCCCCGGTTTTCGTCACAGTGATAAAGCTCCTACCATTGTACGCGCCATTCCGACCTCCAATGCGTTTGAGAAAAGCCCTGAGCTGGTAGCAGCCATCCTGGCTGCCTGGGCTGAGTCTCACGCCAGCCTGCGTGCTCAGGTTTATGATATCCTGATCAGTCGCGGCTGGAAAACCTTCCCTACCGAGATGCACAGCCTGGCAGATGTGCCTGCCCTGAAGACTGAAAAAGATTGGGGCATCCTGCCGATCGAGGCAGACCGTACGAAAATCCCAGGCTTCCTCATCTTTTGGCCAAAGGGCGAAACCTTCGAGGTGCTGTACCAGGCTTTAACTGAAAAATTCCCTGACGCCCAGGCCAGCATTGATGAGGCCAGCTTGATGGTTGTCTGGTTGACGCTCCGTTTACCGGTCAATATCATTGACGAAGAAGGCAATCTCATCCCCGAAGAGAAAGCCGAAGCTGCCTCAAGCGACACCCCCTCAGAAAAATAGAATTTTAGGTTCGATTCAGACCAATATATACCACGCTCACAATGAACAGCTCAAAACGCATTCGCTTAGATTGGATTTGGGGTATCTTTTTCAAACCCCGCAAAACTTTCGCTGCCATTGTCGGAGGCGGTACTGGCGCTCGCCCAGGTAATTCCTGGTTAACTCCCCTATTATTCTTGACTTTCACGGGTTTGATCCTCGTCCTGGTCTCAGGCTGGATTCAAGGCCAGGTCGCTGTCGCACCAGAGCTGTCACCTGATTTTCAATACCTGAGCCCCGATCAACAAACCCAAATGATGCAGGCCCTGCAAATGCGCCAGGGACCTGTCTTCCGCTATGTCTTCCCAGCATTGAAGACGGTCTTGAGTGTATGGCTTGGTTGGCTTTTGGTTGGCGGTATACTGCACTTGATCATAACCTTGCAAGGTGGGCGCGGCGATACGAGCTCGGCGATGAACCTGGTGGCCTGGTCCACTCTGCCTTACGCGGTCCGAGATGTCTTGCAAAGTATTTTTTTGTTGGTCACCCGCAAGCTGGTCAGTGCTCCTGGCTTATCTGGTTTTATCACCTCAGAGACAGGTGCCCTGAATCTCTTCCTGGTAGAGCTGTTGACCCTGGTTGACATTTACCTGCTGTGGCGTTTCATCCTTCTGATCGTCGGCGTAAAAGCTGCCTTTGGGTTTTCGACAGGCAAGGCCCTCCTCAGCGCTCTCATTCCTCTCTTGATCATGTTGCTTTTACAGGTTGGGATGGGGTACCTGGGCACCACCCTGGGCAGCTTATCGATTGTCCGCATGTTCTTCTAAGCTCTCCACACCTCCGAAAATATGCCTGATGATGCTTTAAGCCCTTCGATGCCCGTACCATTCGTTGGATCGGATGGCAGCGGTCCGGTGCTCATCCAGGTGATTAACCTGCGTAAATCCTTTATGATGGGCTCCGCCTCAGGTATCGATGTGCCGATCGTCAACGCTCTGGATGGGATTACCCTGAACATTCCAGCCAATTCCTTCACGGTCGTAATGGGGCCTTCAGGATCGGGTAAAAGTACGCTCCTTTATTTATTAGGCGGTTTGGACCGTCCGACCGAGGGAGAGATCAAAATAAATGTCCCCATTGCCAATGGTCAGGGCATCGAAGGCATGGATGAAAACAAGCTGGCTATCTTCCGCCGTCAGACGGTGGGCTTCATCTTTCAATCATTCAACCTGATTCCCAGCATGACCGCCCTTCAAAACGTAGCCTTCCCCATGCGTTTTGCCCGGACTTCCAAGCGACAGCGCCAGGAACGTGCTGTCGAGGCGCTCCGGCGCGTCGGCTTAGAAGACCGCATGTACCATCGCCCCACAGAGCTGTCTGGTGGGCAGCAGCAGCGCGTTGCCATCGCCCGCGCCCTGGTAAACGATCCAGTCCTCATCTTGGCTGATGAACCCACCGGCAACCTGGATACCACCAGCGGTATGAGCATCATGCACCTCCTTTCTGATCTGCACAAAAGCGGGCGCACCGTGTGCGTGGTCAGTCATGACGCACGCATGTCACATTTCGCCACGCACCGGGTTTTCCTGCTGGATGGCAAAATCGTCAGCGAAGAGGCCTACAACCAGGCCAATCTCTTAGCTGAAGAATACGCTTAGTGATGGATCAAACCAGGAATTACTCCATCAGGGTTCGAATTATAGGAAGGAAACCGATTTCGAATGAAATATAAAATCATCACCTCGCTCTTGATTCTGATTTTCATCCTATCTGGCTTTGTTTCTCTGGGAAAATCAGCCCCGCTTGCCGTTGGGATTACCAGTGTCTCACCCAGTTCCACGCCCAACAACATTTCCACGATTTTAAGCATCACCGGCACAGATTTTGTCGATGGAGCGCTGGTCAGCCTGGAAGGTTTTGGACCCCTATCCACAACCTTCGTCAGCGCTGCTTCCCTCACCGCCATCCTGCCGGTGGGTGTGCCCGCTGCAACCTATAACGTGATCGTTACGCTTCCCGATACCTCCACTGCCTCGCTGTCAGGGGCCCTGACGGTTACCTTGCCTGCTTCCCCCACAGCCACGGCCACCAATGTACCCTCCGGAACTTACGAGCGCCCGCTCATCGTGGTGCAATCGTACAGCACGAGCGCCAGTCCGATTTATCCCGGGCAGGAATTCGATCTTTATGTAACGATCTACAACTCTGGTCAGCACTATGCCAGGAATATCGTAGCCTCCTTCACGCCAGATTTGCTCATGCCGCGGAAAACCGGCGGCGTGGTATCCGTCGGCGAGATCGCGCCGGGCAACCGGCAGGAATTCACCCAACCTCTCACGGCGAGTTGGGATCTGTGGGGACAGACCACTGCTTCAATCATCATGAGTGTGAATTATACCGACGTGGAGGGTGTCGCCTATGTCGAAAGATTTACCTTCACCTTTCCAATGACTCCACCCAAGGCAGGCGTTCCAACAGCCACACCCACGGTGACGCCAACCGTCACCCCGCCCCCTTATCTTCGCCCCCAGCTGGTGATCTCCAATTACACGACCAGCATAACCCCCTTGCAGCCCGGGGTGATTTTTACCTTGAATTTACAAGTGCAAAATGTCGGGAATGATTTAGCCAAGCGCGTTACCATGATCGTCGGTGGAGGCAGTGGATCCTCAGCTAGCGCCACCCTCGAGCCAGGCGGCATTTCAGGCGCCTCCGGCGAATTTACGAATTTTGCTCCCATCGGCTCATCCAATATCCAATCATTGGGCGATCTTCCTGCCGGGCAGATGATCAACGCTTCCCAACCCCTGATCGTTAACACTTCCACCAATCCCGGTGCCTATCCCATGCCTATCTCGTTCATTTACCTGGATCAAAAGGGAGCTGTGATCAATGATGAACAGGTGATTACCCTGCTCGTTTACCAGGTTCCCAATGTCGATATCAGTTTTTATCAAGACCCTAACCCGGTCACTGCCGGGCAGCCGAACCTGCTTCCTCTTCAAGTTGTCAACCTGGGTAAAAGTAGTGTGGTGCTTGGCAATATGGAAGTCACCGGCGAGGGCGCTGAATTCAGCAACAACGTCATTCTGGTCGGCAACCTCGATGTTGGCATGTACTTCACGCTCGATGCAACGATGATCCCTGCCCTCCCCGGACCATTCGATTTACTGGTCACCATCGACTATACCGATGATTTCAACCAATCCCAAGTGATTACTCAGACGCTGACAGTCGATGTGCAGGAAATGATCCTGCCCGAGCCTGGTATGGAGGGCGGGGAAGGGATCAACGTTCCCACCGATCAGCCCCCAGAGACCTTTTGGCAGAAGGTGCTGCGTTTCTTCAAAGGCCTGTTGGGTCTCGGCAGCGACCGCGCCGCGCCTGACACAGGCTCAGAAGTGCCCGTCGAATCCGTGCCGGTCGAAGAAGTTCCTCCTGGTAAACCCATTAAGGGACCCTAAGGCTGGTCAATGCGCTTTTTTGAGCTGGTTTCTCTCATTCTGGAAAATCTTGGCAGGCGAAAAGCTCGCGTTGCTTTAACTGCCATCGGGGTGGTGATCGGTACCGCCGCGGTGGTGGTCCTGGTCTCTCTGGCCATCGGTCTGCAAAAAAATGCTACCGAACAGCTTTATGGCATCGGAGATTTGACAGAGATCCAGGTATTTCCCAATTATGGAGAGTCAGGTCCTGGGATGGTTTTCCAATCGGGTGGAACAGGCAGCGCAGCCTCCAATCTAAAACTCATCACCAATGACTCCCTGCGTGAGATCGAAGCGCTCTCAGGAGTGAAATCAGTCATCCCGCGCGATTATTTACAAGGACCTGCCATCCTGACCTATGACCGCCTCGAGAACTGGACGAACATGCTCGGGGTGGGCACGCACGACCTGAGCGAACTGGGATTGAACCGCTTCCCAGGGCGATGTAAAACTGGAACGCGGCACCGCCGTCATCGGCGCTCAGGTTCCATTGTCCTTCTACAATCCGCAGATCAGGCCAGGCCAGGAACCGCCTGCTCCGCCGGAGCTTGTGGGCGAAAAGGTCAAGCTCATTTTGATCAAATATGACCAGGAAGGCAAAGAAATCCGTAAATCGGTTTCCCTCAAGATCGTTGGCCAGCTCTCAGAGACACGTAACGAGCCCGATTGGTCCGTCTACCTGCCCATCGAAGATCTGGTGGCTTACAACGAATGGATGACTGGCAGGCGCGTGAACCGCAGCCGGGACGGGTATAACCAGGTTGTCGTCAAAGTTGAGGATGTAAAAGAGGTATTGGATATCACCGAACAGATCAATAACCTGGGTTACCAGGCCTACACTCCCCAGTCCTTCGTCCAGGGCATCAACAATTTCTTTGTGATCCTGCAAGTCATCTTCGGTGGCGTCGGAGCCATCGCCCTCCTCGTAGCGGCCATCGGGATTGCCAATACCATGACCATGGCGATCCTCGAGCGCACGCGCGAGATCGGGCTTATGAAAGCCATCGGCGCAACGAACCGGGATGTCCTCAGCATTTTCCTGGGCGAGGCCGCCGGCATCGGTTTCATCGGCGGGGTAGGTGGCCTGGTATTGGGTTGGAGCGCCGCCCAAATCTTGAATGTCTTGGCCATGAGCTACCTGGCTGGTCAAGCCGCCTCGCAAGGTGGGCTGCCTCCCACCGTCGCGGTTTATACACCCGTTTGGCTGCCCATTTTTGCCCTGGTTTTCGCCACCCTGGTGGGTCTCCTCTCCGGCCTTTACCCTGCCTTGCGGGCGGCCACTCTCGTGCCATTGAATGCCTTGAAATATGAGTAACTGGATCGAGATCGATGGTTCCCAGGGCGAGGGCGGCGGGCAGGTTCTGCGCACTTCCCTATCCCTGTCGCTCATCACAGGCAAGCCCCTCCATCTTTTCAACATCCGTGCCCGCCGGTCCAAACCCGGCCTCCAACCTCAGCATCTCACCGCCGTCCGCGCCGCTGCCGCCGTTGCTGGCGCCGAAGTCAGCTCTGCCAGCCTGGGCTCGCAGGAGCTTACCTTTCTTCCCCATGCAGTCCGCCCGGGCACTTACCGGTTTGATATCGGCACCGCCGGCGCTGCCACTTTGGTCTTGCAAACCATCCTCATCCCCTTGAGCCTGGCGAAAAAAGCCGCCACCCTCACGCTAACCGGCGGAACCCACGTGCCCTGGAGTCCCTGTTTTCATTACCTTGAGCTGCAGTGGCATCCTTACCTCCAGGAAATGGGTTTCAACACGCGGTTTATTCTGGAAAAAGCCGGTTTTTACCCCCAAGGCGGTGGGAGCATCCAGGCTATTCTCCGCCCTGCCGGGTCGCCTGCAGCCTCTCCAGCTCTTCAGAGCGCGGCGCCTTGCTCCGCATTCAGGGAATTTCTGCGGTCGCCAACCTGGAAGATGAGATTGCCCTCCGTCAAAAGCACCAGGCTTTACGCCGCCTGGAACCGCTCTGCCGGGACACAAAAATCAAGACCCTCCACCTGCCCAGCCTGGGCAAAGGCACCTTGATCCTCCTCCTCGCTGTATTTGAGCAGGGCAGCGCCTGCTATACTGCCCTGGGTGAAAAAGGGAAGCCCGCCGAAAAAGTCGCCGATGAAGCCTGTGATTCACTTCAGCTCCTGCTCAATCGGCGCGCCGGGATCGATGAATACCTGGCTGACCAGCTCCTTCTTCCCCTGGCACTGGCGCATGGCTCATCCAAATTCGCTTCCCCGAGGATCACCGGGCACCTCCTCACCAATGCGCAGGTGATCCGCAAGTTCTTACCCGTTGAAATTACAATTGAGGGAGAGCTTGATCAAGAGGGTTGGATCACGATCCACCCTGAAGTTTAAAATAAGAAAGGTCATTTTCCCGCCATGATCGATCGTCCCGATCTTACCCATCTTCCGCCAGAAATCCTTACCTATATTGAGTATCTTGAGGGGGAGCTGGCTCGCTTGCAGCGTAAAGAGCTGCCTCGCCAGTCTGCTGAAGCCGATCTCCCACCGCTTACGCCTTCCGAGCAGCCCACGACCATCCAAATGATCACTCTTACCGCCCAGGGCGTCGTGAAGCGCACGCCCCGCCACCTATACCAGCGCCAGCGCCGGGCTGGTATGGGGATTTTTGACCTGGATACCCCTGAAAGCGAGCCTCCAGCCATCCTGGTGGCAGCGGATGAGACTCACAGCCTTCTCCTCTTCACCGACCAGGCCCGCGCTTTCCGCCTGCCAGTTTCCCTATTCCCGTCTGAGCCTGTGCGCGGCCGCGGTGAGTCTTTAGCGCTCAAGCTGGGCTTGTTCCCCGAGGAGCGCCTGGTGGCTGCCCTGCCCGATATGGCAAAAGGTGCCGTCGCCCTGGTCAGCGAGCGTGGCCTCGTTCGTTACCTGCGCCACCACGTCTTCGGCGAATACATGAAACCCGGCACAAGCATGTTCAACCTCAGGCAGTTTGGCAAGCTCACTGCCGTCTGCCGCACACCCTGGCGACGCCGACTTGTTCATCGCCACGCGCCGCGGCAAAGCCATCCGCTTCTCCGAAAAGCTCATTCCCACCCAGGGTGGTCCGGGCATCCGCCTGGATGAGGGGGATAGCGCAGTTGCGATTGCATCTGTGGGTGATGAGAGCGGCGTCTTCTTAGTCGATGAAGAGGGTGATGGCACGGTCCGCTTGATGTCGGCCTTCAACCCCAATAAATCACCTGGCGGAGGCGGCAAGATTGCCATGCACACCGATCATCTCGTTGCCGCGCTAACCCTTGAAGAAAAAGCGGATATCTTCATCATTTCTCGCTTGAGCAAGATCATCCGCATTCTCGCTGAAGAAGTCCCTGCCAAAGAGGGCGTTGTGCAAGGCGTGCACTGCATATCCTTGCGCAGCGATCAAGTCGTCAGTGCCGCCATTTCCTAAACATGCCCCGCAAGATCATCCACCTGGATTTAGATGCCTTTTTTTGCTCCGTTGAAGAACGCCGTAAGCCTGACCTGCGCGGCAAAGCCTTTGCCGTAGGCGGTTCACCAGAATCGCGCGGCGTAGTTTCATCCTGCTCCTATGCTGCCCGCCAGAAAGGCGTACGTTCTGCCATGCCCATGGCGAAAGCCTTGCGCCTCTGCCCCGGCTTGCTCATCGTCGACCCCGACCACAAGGCTTACTCCGCGGCTTCCCGCCAGGTGATGGAGCAGCTCCACCAGGTTACGCCCTTGCTCGAACAGATCTCGATCGATGAAGCCTTCCTCGATGTCAGCGATCTCCCCGAACCGGCTGAGACCATCGCCCGCCGGCTGCAAGAGCAGGTCCGCAATGAGCTCGGGCTTCCCTGCTCCCTGGGCATCGCTTCTAACAAGCTGGTCGCTAAGATTGCCACAGATAAAGGCAAAGCAGATGCCCTCAAGGGGGACCAATATACCGGTGGGCCTCCCAATGCCATTACGGTGGTTCCTCCTGGGCACGAGGCTGAGTTTCTAGCCCCCCTGCCAGCCATCGCCCTGTGGGGCATCGGTCCCAAGACCGCTGCCCGCCTGGCTGAAGACGGCCTCCTCACCATCGGCGACCTGGCCCGCTGTTCCCAGTCTGAGCTGGTGAAGCGTTTCGGCAAAAATGGGGTTGATATCGCCCAGCATGCCCGCGGCATCGATGACCGTCCAGTCGAAACCTCCCACGAAATCAAGTCAGTCAGCCGTGAAGTGACCTTTGCCAAAGATGTCGCCGATCCCCAAATCTTGCACCGCACCCTGCGCGAGCTTGCCGACGATGTAGGCCGCTCCCTGCGCAAAGAAAGCCTGGCTGGCTCGACCGTCAAGCTCAAGCTGCGCTGGTCAGATTTCACCACCCTCACCCGCCAGGTGACCCTCCCCCAACCGACAAACCTGGATGATACGATCCATGCCGCTGCCAGTGAGCTTTTCAACAAAGCCTGGCAGCCCAGGCGGCCTGTCCGCTTGATCGGTGTCGGCGTCACTGGCTTCGAAAAGTCCGTTCAGCAGCTCAGTTTATGGGATTCCACCCCAGAGAAGCAGAAGCAGCAAGAAAAAAAGCGCCGCCTGCAAAGCGCGGTGGATGCCTTGCACGAGAAATATGGTGAAAAAATCCTGAAACGTGGCCCTGAAAATTAACATAAAAATATGTCCATCACCATCCATCCCGTTCTTACGCTTGCTGATCAACGTCAAATTCTATAAACTGGCCTGGCGAATTTATCACAATGACCCAAACTGGGTGCCGCCGCTTTGGCCGCAGCGCAAAGATTACCTGGACAAAAAAGCCGCCTTCTTCAAGTACGGTGAAGGTGATTTTTGGCTGGCAAAGCGTGGCAAGGAGGTGGTTGGCACCCTCGGCACAGCCATCGACCACCCGCGTAACCGCCATAGAAATGCTCAATCCGGCATTTTCGGCTTCTTCGAAGTGCTGGAGGGCGATTACGAAGCCGCCAGCGCACTTTGGGAGCATGCCTGCACCTGGGCAAAAGCCCGCCGCCTCACGGAGTTGGTTGGTCCCTACAGTTTCGCTGCCAATGACGATGCCGGTTTTCTGGTCGAAGGTTTCCAATATTCTCCTGCTATCTTGATGGGTCACAACCCACCCTATTACCCACAATACGCTGAAAACTTCGGCTTCCAGGGCTCGCAGGATTGGCTGGCTTATCGCTATGATCTAAAAACGATCAATTTTGACGTTCAGAATGCCCCTGAGATCATTTTGCGGATCGCGCAGCGCTCGCGCAGCCGCCTGGGGGGGAGCGCTATTCGCCACCCAGTCATGACCCAATGGGATGAGGAAATCCCACGACTGCATGCCGTTTACAACACCTCCCTGGCCGGGCTCCCTGAATTCATCCCCATCGAGCTGGTCGAATTCAATGCCCTGGCCATGTCTCTCAAACCCATCCTCGATCCTGAGCTCATCTTCATCGCCGAGGTTGAAGGAAAGATTGCCGGTTTCAGCCTGGGGTTGCCGAACATCGCCGAAGCGTTTAAAGTTTCCAACGGCTTGCGCTACCCCTGGGATTACCTGCGCTTTGCCCTCGCCCGGCGCAAGCTCACCTCCGTCAGCTTCAAGATCCTGGCCATTGATCCTCAATACTGGGGTTATGGTCTGGAAGTCCAGATGTTTCTCGAAATGGCTCGCACGGTCATCCGCAAAGGTTACACCTGGGTCGATGGCTCGCTGACCAGTGATACCAATCCTCAGACGAACAAGCTCTGTACCAGGCTTGGCGGCTATGTATACCGGCGCTATAGAGAATATACGCTGGCTCTTTGACCTCAACTCATACCCCCTGTCATAAATAAGACAGTACAAACGTCAATCACAATAAGGTAAGTCGTAACTTCTTTTTCTCCCAGAAATGCGCTATCTTATAAGGTGGGAGAGCAGGTTTCACATGTGCGGCATTTTTGGCATCGTCACCAGCCAGGAGCAGATCCTGGGACCGATCCTGGTAGAAGCTGGCAGGAAGTTGACTTATCGGGGGTATGATTCAGTCGGCTGTGCCACCCTAAATCAGAACGGCAGCATCGATTTACGAAAAGATGTTGGAAAAGTGGATGAAGTTTCTGGCCGTCTGGGTTTTCCTCAGATGTCTGGCAGCCGCGGCATCATCCAGCTCCGCTGGGCAACCTTTGGCTCGCCTTCCAAGATAAATGCCCAGCCGCATCTGGATTCAGATGGCGATTTGGTCGGCGCGCACAATGGCAATGTAGTAAACAACGTCGAGCTTCGCCAGCAGTTCATCCTAGAAGGCATGACCGTCCGCTCTACCAACGATGGTGAAACCTGCGTGCACGCTGTAGAACGCTACGTCCATCAGGGCAGTGACCTGGTGGAAGCAACTCGCCTGGCTTACCAGGACCTGGCTGGCGACTATGCGTTTGTCATCGGCCGTAAAGGTGAAGAGCGCTTGTGTGCGATTAAAAAAGGCGTCAGCCTGGTCGTTGGCATCGCTGAAGGTGCCACTTGCGTCTCGTCAGATCTGCCCTCCATCTTACACCTCACCCGGCGCGTCCTGCGCATTGGAGATGGCGAGATGGTCACCCTTTGGGCAGACCGGGTGGAGGTTCGCCGTGTCGAAGATGGCGTCCTGGTCGAACGCGAGATCGAAACCATCACGGAAAGCATGGAAGATGCACAGCGCGGCGGGTATGAGCACTTCATGCTCAAAGAGATCCACGAGCAGCCGCACGCCGTTAGCGAGCTGATCCGATTACTGGATGACCTGCCTCATACCCTTTCCATGGTCGAGAGGATGTCTACCGCCCGCCACCTCTACCTGGTAGGCAGCGGTTCCAGCTATCATGCTTGCGTATTAGGCGCCTTTTACCTGGCTTGCCTGGCAGGCCGCCAGGCTATCCCCGTCCTGGCTCACCAATTCATCTCCCAATATGTCCCCGTCTTGAAACCCGATGATGTGGTTGTCCTGGTTAGCCAGAGCGGCGAGACAAAAGATGTGCTCAATGCTGAGCAGGCCGCCCGCTACAAAAAAGCCCAAACCTTGGCTCTGGTTAATGTCATCGGCTCCACCCTCACCCGCGTCACCCAACGCTACCTGCCCCTCGCTTGCGGGTACGAGATCAGCGCTTCCGCCACCAAGACCTTCTCCAACCAGGTGACTGCCTTCCTATACATGGCGCTGCAGATGGGCAGCCTGCCTACCGCCGGTCTCATCAACCTGCCTTCTCTACTGGAACAATGCCTCGAGACTGTCGCTCCTCAGATCGAGGCGGTCAAAAACCTGGTCAATGGCTGGGAAGAATTCTACTGCCTGGGCTACGGCTCTACCTATGCCAGCGCTTTGGAGGGTGCCCTCAAGCTCAAGGAAGTCACCTATGTCCACTGCGAGGGCATGCTCTCGACCGAGTTTAAACACGGCTCCCTCACTTCCGTCCGCGAAGGCTATCCCGTAATCTTCCTCGCCGGGCCGGAAGATGTGCGCCTGATGGTTTCCGGCATCAACGAAGTCACCTGCCGGGGAGGTAGCGCCATCGTCATCGGCGAACAAAATCCCATGCTCAATGCCAATGCCAGCCATATGCTGGTGCTGCCCAAGGCTGGCTCGCTGCTCAACCCCCTGATGGCTGTCCTCCCCATGCAGCTCCTGGCTTATCGCCTTAGCCTGGCGCGCGGCTACGACCCCGATTACCCGCGCAATATCAGCAAAACCCTGACGATGGATTAAAATGATCCCCCAAAATCCGTGTTCATCCTATGTAGTACAAGCTGTCAGCTTGTCCATTCGATCAAAGAAGGAGATAAAAAATGGCTGAACGTAAAAAGATGACCTTACCGAAGTTGTTCAAAAAAGTCGCCGATGGTGAGCTGATCACCTGGCTCACCTGTTACGACTACCCCACCGCTTACCTGCAGGAGCAGGCTGGCATCGACGTGATTCTGGTAGGCGATAGCCTGGGCATGACCATGTTAGGGTACGAATCCACCCTGCCGGTGACCATGGAAGATATGATCCGCCATTCGCAGGCTGTGCGCCGCGGTGCCCCCAACGTCTGGTTGGTCGGAGATATGCCCTACATGAGCTACCAGCCTTCCGTCGAAAGCGCCATCCGCAACGCCGGGCGCTTTATGGCAGAGGCCGCCTGCAACTCGATCAAGCTCGAAGGTGGCGCCGAGATGGCTGACCGCATCCAGGGCATCGTGCGCGCCGGCATTCCCGCCATCGGGCACCTGGGTCTCACCCCCCAGTCTGCCAGCGCTTTGGGTGGCTTCCGCCTGCAAGGTAAGAGCGCTGTTCAAGCTAAGAAGATCATCGATGACGCCAAAGCCCTCGAACAGGCTGGCGCTTTCATGATCCTGCTCGAAATGGTCCCCAGCCCGGTCTGCAAGCTGATCACCGAGCGCGCCGAGGGCTGCATCATCATGAGCCTGGGCTCTGGACCGCATGCCCACGGGCAGCTCCTGATCTACCATGACATGTTTGGCCTCTACCCGCGCTTCAAGCCGAAAATGGCCAAAGTCTTTGCCGATGCCGGAAAGGTCATCCTGGATGGACTCAAGGGTTATGTCCAGGAAGTGACCGATGGCTCCTTCCCTCAGCCTGAAAATTGGTTTGAGATGCCCGAAGAAGAATATCAAGAGCTGATCGCCATGCTTTAGCACCCCTGCCCTCTAACCCTTATCCCCTGAGGGGAAAAGGGTTAGAGAATATGGGATTGGAGGAAAACGATGTCCGAAAACCTGCGTGACCTTTTAAAGATCCCCGCCGTTCGCCTGGATGAAATCAATGCCCTGCTACTGAACCCCGATACCCAGGTTATCAATGATTTCCTGGCAGTCGTCGAAAAATACGGCACCCCCCAGGAGATCAACGCCAGAGCCCGCCAGGCAGGCCAGCTTCCTGCTTTGCTCGAAAAAGTGAAGGCCGTCAAACCAGAATTCCTGAAGGATTTGGAATGGCTGGAGGAGCAGCGCCAGAAGGCGAAGTTCATCTCAGTTTCCGATTACCGCAGGAAAGTACTGGGCCCCAAGGCTGATCAGACCGCCTTCAAGGATGAATTTGCTGTCACCCTGGAGATTTCTGCTGCGCAGTATTTCCCCTGGATCATCGAAGCTGCCCGACGTGCCATCTCGCAGGGCAGCTTGATGCCCGGTCGTTTCATCAAGGTGCGCAAGATGAAAGAGCAGGAGGCGGATGGTGATCTGCCCGCCATTGCCGCCGCCATGCAGATCATCGGTGCCAGCTATGTCGAAACGCTCGACACCAAAGGCACCGATGGCTCTAATGTTCACCTGGGCGGACCCGCCACCATCACCGGCTATTTTGGCGGTGTGGGGCAGCCGAACCATTATCCGCTCAAGTGGCTCGACGAATACCTCTATTACTACACAAACTTTGGCGTCCGCCAGGTGCTCAATGTCAACTCTGGCACGATCCTGGTTGGCTACCTGCTCCATCGCCTGGGCGTGGATATTGAGTTCAAGATCTCCGTCTTTGTAGGCAACGACAACCCTTATGCGGCTTTGTGGACGCTTCTGGCTGCCAAGCTCTTCTCTCGCGACGATGGCACCTCTCCACTGATTGGCTTCAACTGGAGCAACTCAGCCAACAACCAGACCCTCGAGCTGACCGCCCAGTTCCGCAAAGCTCTTGGCTTTGAAGATGTCGTCCGCTTCGAGCATCATATCACCGAGACCTGGAAGAGCATTGTCCGCCAACCCTATGACCGCCGTGCAGAGCTCGTTGAGCTGGCTGACCATGTCGCTAACATCTCTGCCAAGCACGAGGGCGGAGACCCAGAGATCGACGAGAAGCGCCCCCATCCTTCGGATATTCTGGATTACTTCCGCGACAAAAGCGAAGTGATCGCCACTGGCGATTGGGAAGCCTTGCAGGCGAATTTTATGGATAAATTCGAGGCTTGCAACCACACCGCCTGGGCCCTCACCGAAGCAGGGCTGTCCTTCGTAGCAGCAAAAAACTTGCACAAGTGAATTTCACTTTCGAATTTTTAAAACTGCTTACATCGCTAAGCCACGCAAAAGAATTGGAAATTGTAGGACAAACTGTTAGTTTGTCCATTCGATCAAAGAAGGAAAAACAAACATGATCCCAAAGCTGATGGATTCTTTCCTCAAGCAGGTCCTCCCCGAACGTACGTGGAAGAACCGCTTGGTGTGTGAGGCAGGTAAATGTTTCATGGAGTTCAGTTCCGTGGATGTCGAGCGCTTGGGGCGCCTGGGCATCCAGCCCGACCGCCTGGGTCCCAAGCTGGTCGCCTGCATGTGGGATGAAGAGTCTCCTTTAGAAATCGGCGGATACCTGGTCGTTGACAACTTGGCCATGGGGCGTCCCGCCATGGGCGGCATCCGCATGCTCCCCGACCTTTACCCTCTTGAAATCTTCAACCGGGCGCGCGGCATGACGCTCAAGAACGCCGCCGCGAACCTGCCCTACGGTGGTGGCAAAGCCGGCATCGTCGCCAACCCGAACCTGCCCATCAAACAGCATCAGGAGGTCGTGCGCCGCTTCGCCCGCTTGCTAAACCGCTACAACGATATTTTCCTGCCCGGTCCTGATGTAGGGACGGGCGTTGCGGACATGAAGCTCATCGCCATTGAAAACGGCCTCGATACAGTTCTCTCGAAGCCGAGTGAGATGGGTGGAGTCAGGTCCGACGTGCTGGGTGCTGCAGGCGAAGGCCTGGTCATCGCCTTGCAGGCCTTACTGCAAGAGCTGCCGCGCCTCCGCTCCCTGCCCCAATTTGCGAATTATACCGTCCCCCAACCCAATGACATCACCGTGATGGTGCAGGGTTTTGGCACGGTGGGCGCGCATACCGCCCGGCTGTTGTGCGAAAAGGTTCCGGAGGTGCGCGTGGTGGGGATCAGCGATGCTTCGGGCTATCTTTACAACGAACATGGGCTGCCGGTCTGCGATCTGTTCGAACAGAGCCGGCAGGAGCGCCATCTCTGCCTCAGCTATTATCGCAAGGAAATCGATCCCCTCAGTCCCGATCCTGCCGTGCAGACCAAGTTCTCCAACCAGCCGGATGACTTGCTCAGAGAATCCGCCTTTTGCTTCATCCCTGCCTCTCCCATCGCCAATTACCTCGACATCGATCCTGCTTCTTCTCCATCTATGACCGTCGACCGTATGGGCAAGTGGGCGCTCATCATCGAAGGCGCCAATACCTATTCTCAGGATCCCGAGCACAAAGCCGCCCGCTCGCGCCTGGAGCGTGCCATTTACCGCCAGCAGGGCATCATGATCGCCGTGGATTACCTGGTCAACTCGGGTGGCGTCATCTTTGCCGCCCAGGAGCACCTCATCCGCACCTCGTCCGACCTGCGCATCCCAGAAGAATTGCTGGGCGACCCGCCCGCCGTTGACCGCTGGCTGGCAGAAAATACCGCGGCGCTGGAAGCGCTGGCTGAAAAACGCCGCCTGGTCGCCGAGACCGCCCGAAATGAGGTCGTCCGCCGCAACATGCGCGAGCTGGTGGATCTGCTCGTCGCCGATCCTGACCTGCTGCCCTCCGAAGCTGCCGAGAGCATCAGCATCCGGCGTATCACCCTGCGTGAGAAAGCCCGTACTGCCAAAGACCTGATGGAGCGCATTGTCACCCTTCCACAATCCAGCTCCATCCGCGAAGCTGCCCAGCTCCTGGTCGAGACCGCCTGCCCCTCCTGGCGGTGCTTGGCGAAGATGAGAAATTGACCGGAGTTGTCACCGATTGGGATATCACCTGCGCCTCTGCCGATGGCTTGCCCTGGGACACACCCATTAGCGCCATCATGACTCAAGAAGTGATCACGGCTGCTCTTCAGGATACCCTCCTCGAGCTGGTGCGCAATCTGGAGCACCATGAGGTCTCGGCCATGCCCGTCATCAAAGACGATAAAGTCTTGGGCATGATCAGCACCGATGGGCTGTCACGGCGGTCGCTTTACCCGTTGCTTATTTCCCAGGGTAAATAACCTCACTCCCACCGAAATGTCTTGATCGATATCATCACCCCTACGACCAGGACGCCCGCCAGGACGATAACATCTGTGATGTGCTGGCTCCAGGCCTCACCTACCCACAGCCCCTTCAACAAGGTGACCACATACGTCAGCGGCAGGAACGCAGAAAACTTCGCCACGGCTGCCGGCATCAGCTCGCGCGGCCAGGCGGCCCCAGAGAAGATCAGCATCGGGTACAGCAGCACCATCGCCACAATCTGGGCGGTGCGCGCCGTGGGCATACTGCCCGCCAGGACGAACCCGATCCCGAAGAAACTTAAGCTTGCCAGGACGAATCCGCCTAGGACACTGAAAGCGTTGCCCTGGAATTGTATGTGGTAGACCAATTTCCCAGCGGTCAGGAGCAGGAGCACACCCAGGCTGGTCATCATGAAAACCACGATAACTTGTGCGGTCATGACGACCAGCGGGCTGACCGGCGTAGTCTGCAGGCGGCGCAGGATGCCGTTCTCCCGGTAAGTCGCCATGGTGATTGTGACGGGCATCAATCCCGCCATTCCGATGATCATGGCGGTAAAAGCCGGGATTAAGCTGCTGATCGCTCCTTGGGTGCTGCTGGTCCCTGGTACGGGTTGGCTGCCATAGATGGTGCCAAAGATAAACAGCATCATCAAGGGGAAGATCAAGGTGAAAAAAGCGCCTACCGGCTCGCGCAGGAACAGCTTGGCTTCCACCCAGGTCATTTTCAAAAGGCTTTTCAGGTTGTTCATATCAATACTCACTCTCTCATCTCGCGCCCGGTCAGGCTCAAGAAGACATCTTCCAGGGTCGGCTGCTCAGTGCGTAAATCTCGAAATGGAATTTTCTGCTCGCTCAGCCGGCTGACCACTTCGCTCACCAGCGGTTCTTTCCGTCCATTCTTGGCGCAGACGGTCACTCGCTCCCCCTGGACTTCAACTCGGGTCTCACCTGAGAGGGCCTTTTCGAATCCGGGGGGCAAGGCTCTCTCCACGCTGAAAGCAACCCGTTCCTCAGCCTGCAGCTTTTGGATTAGGGCTGCCGGCGTGTCGAGTGCCACGATCCGGCCGTGGTCCAGGATGGCCACCCGGTCGCATAAGCGCTCCGCCTCCTCCATAAAGTGGGTGGTCAGCAAGACGGTCTTGCCCCGCTCGCGTACCTCCCGCACAAGGTCCCAGATAGCATGCCGTGCTTGTGGGTCCAGGCCAGTGGTCAGCTCATCCAGGAAGATCAGCTGCGGGTCAGGCAGCAGGGCCAGGGCGATGAACAAACGCTGTTTTTGCCCGCCAGAAAGATTTTTGAAGGCCGTCTCTTGCTTCTCGTCCAGCCCAAGCTGGACGAGTAAATCCCTCCAGTCGACGGCTTTCGGGTAGAACGAGGCATACAGGTCCAGCGCTTCCCAGACCTTCATCCGCTCCGGCAGGTTAGATTGCTGCAGCTGCATCCCGGTGCGCTGTCTCAAGAGATGGCTCTCGAGCTGCGGGTCCATATCCAAAATACGGATCCTCCCCCGGTCCGGTTTCCGCAGCCCCTCCAGGCATTCGATGGTGGTCGTCTTGCCAGCCCCGTTTGGCCCGACCATCCCGAAGATCTCGCCTTCATAGACCTCGAAGGTGACTTCGTCCACAGCGACCGTTTCACCATAAGTTTTACGCAATCCTTCGACTTGCACGACCGTATCCATATTGACCTCACTTGCTCTTTAAGATCGCTTCCAATGCTTTCACATGTTCCTGGAAGACCCTCCGTCCTTCGTCTGTAGCGGAGACGAAGGTGCGCGGCTTGCGATCGACGAAGGTCTTATTGACGGCAATATAGCCGGCTTCTTCCAGCTTGCGCAGATGCGCACCCAGGTTTCCATCCGTGACTTTGAGCAGCTCGCGCAGGTAGGTGAAATCTACCTCATTGCCTGCCTCCAGGGTGGTCAGGGCCGCCATGATTCTCAGGCGCACGGTCTGGTGGATCGTTTCATTCAGCTCAGCCATCGCTTCACCACCTGTAACGGATATACAGGCCCAGGGCGATCATCCCGCCTCCGCCCAGGATGGCGATCCAAAGGTAGAAAATGTCGGGCAGTAGAAAGTAGCCGGTTAATATCAGAGCGATGAGAATGAGGCCCGGCCAGATGGAGATGAAGGAGAGCAGCAAACCCATTTCCAGCCAGCCGATCATCACAAACAGGATGATGAAAACGGTCACCTGCTTCCCATCCAATGGCCAGGCAACCGCCATCGCGGCGGCGCAGAAAACCGCCAGGAGCAGCCAGGTGAGGCCGATCCGTTTTGCCGTGGCTGCTGCCGTTGGGCTGTGCACACGCTTACCCGACCGCATGCTCAAGGTGGAGGCCAGGATGCTGCCAAACACACTTAATCCGATCCAGACATACATGACAATTTCACCGGACAGGAACTGGGTGCACAAAAAACCGATCATCCACACAAAACCAGTCACGATCAGAGAGATGTGAACATTGCTTCTGGCGATCGACTGGCGGGTTTTCTGCATGACACTCTGGATGTCCGCCAGGGCTTCTTCAGCTTCGGTTGGTGTAACTTTCATAAACCAATCCTTCAGAGTTCTATGATTATTAGAGTACTCTATACTACAGAGTAGTATACAATAGTTCAGCCAAAAAGTCAAGTCCCAGGTATCAAAGCTCGGGGAAGGACTCATCCCCTGTCCCCTTGAGAGAAGCCTGTCCTGAGTGAAACCAAGGAACTAGGGTGAGAGCCCGCCACAATACTCATTAATTCCATTCCGCTCATCTTTAGCTTCAAGAACATTTGCATTCAATGCATTTATGATGTAGTATTGGATAAGGAAAGAGATTATCCAACCCTGGGCGCCGGAAGGTGGGCAAACCGGGTGAGATCAAGCGGTGTGTAGAATCATACCCAGCAAGGAAGGCACAAGTATGTCTAAAAAAATAGATCGAAAAGGGCTCATCATCCTGATCGCCGTCATAACAGTGATCTGGTGCATCGGCTGTGCGGTCATCGGTTGGATTTATTTCTCTAGAAATGCACCTCCAGCGGCACCTACCCTCGCCTCTTCACCAACTCTGCCGGCTCAAGATGCTTGGGCGCGCATCCAGGCTGCGGGGAAAATGGTAGTAGCCACTTCCGGCGATTATCCACCATTTGCATATTACAACTCGCAGTACCAGCTCGCTGGTTTTGATGTCGCCCTGCTCCAAGAGATCGGCACACGTTTGAATATCCCTATCGAGATGAAAGATATCGCCTTCGATGGGCTGGGTAACGCCCTCCAGCTCGGTCAGGTCGACCTGGCAGCCGCCGCGATCTCGATCACCCCGGAGCGGCAGGTCGTTTTTGACTTTAGCAATGTCTATTTCAGCTCCTCAACCTCGGTCCTGGCAAACCAGAACTCCCCCATTACATCGATCACCAATCCAGACCAGATTGTGAGCCTGCGTACAGGTGTCCAAAATAAAACGGTTTTTCACAGTTGGATACAGGCAAATCTGGTGGATACAGGCAAAATGCCTGCCTCAAACCTGTTTATCTACCAAAAGGCAGACGATGCGGTCAATGATCTGAAGGCCGGTCGGGTGGATGTGGTTGTCCTGGATCTGGCAGCCGCGGATGCCTATGTAGCGGCTGGTGGTGTCAAGCTTGTCGGTCAGAATCTCAACCAGCAGTTATTCGGCATCGCTATGGCCAAAGGAGCCGCTTCCCTGCAGACCCAGGTGAATAATGCCTTGACCCAGATGCAGAACGATGGC
Source organism: uncultured Chloroflexia bacterium (assembly GCA_963751425.1). Classification (GTDB taxonomy): domain Bacteria; phylum Chloroflexota; class Anaerolineae; order Anaerolineales; family UBA4823; genus CAVVUF01. The sequence continues at coordinate 991,292 of CAVVUF010000001.1, forward strand.
ACCCTGGCTGCCTTGACTCAGGAATACATCGGGCAAAGCGGAGCAGGCGTCCAGCCGCAGCCTACGCCTGTCCCTTCCCAGCCTACTCCAACTCCAGCCGTCTGTATTGACGGGATGTCTTTCGTAGAAGACCTGACCTATCCGGATAATCACATGACCACCCCGGCTACTTTCTATCCCGGAACAGAATTTCAGAAAGGTTGGAAGATAAAAAATTCGGGTACCTGTGCCTGGGATATAAATTACACCCTGGTATACGTGGGTGGTAACACACCCGCCGCCCTCATGGGCGGGCAGCCTACTGCGGTGAATACAAAGGTAAACCCAGGTGTAATGTATGATATGTTTGTAAACCTGGTAGCTCCTTTGCAAACAGGCACCTATCAGGGCTTTTGGCAAATGCGTAACCCCCTGGGACAGTTTTTTGGCGAACGTATTTCGGTAGGCATTCAGGTCGTCCCACCCCCCGGTCAGCCGACCACGGTGCCGCAGCCAATCATCCAGCGCTTCAGCGCCAACCCGGCTCAAATCAATTCCGGCGGCTCGGTCACAATTCAATGGGAGGTACTGGGTGAGGTCAGTAATATTGAGATCTTGCGCGACAATACCACCCTCTGGGTGAATGCCCCAACGACAGGCTCGTTTACAGACTACCCACCAGGCAGCGGTGTAGTCTACTACCAAATCCAGGCCTCCAATTCAGGCGGTACCGCGCTCGCCTCCAACCCGGTCAATGTGGTGGCAGTCCCAACCCCAGTCGTGCCCACGCCCACCCAGCCACCGGCCCCCACGGCTACCCCCGCGCCGACCCAAACCCCCGCCCCCACAGCAACCCCCGCGCCAACTCAACCCCCTGCCCCCACGGAGACCACCCCGCCTCCAGTAGCGCCGCCGGTGATCAATTCGTTTGTCGTCCAGCCGGGTGAAATCAAGGTGGGTGAATGTGTTAATGGGGCGTGGAGTGTGAGCGGCGATGTTCAGGTTGTGCGCCTCCTCCGCAACAATATCGTGATCATAGACAATGCCCCCACAACCGGCAGCGGGCAGGACTGCTTCCAGAACAGCGGCACCGAGGTCTACCAACTGGAAGCTGTGGGCGTGGATGGATCAACCGTCTCTCAAGAGCAGAGTGTGACCGTAAAGGCGAATGACATCTCCCTTGTCCTGGTCTCCTATCTCAATAACCAGGGTCTCATCGTGCCGGTGCTGTCAGGCGCTCAAACCACCGCCGTGCTGGGTGCAGACAACTCGATGACCGGGTCAGCGGGCTGCAATACCTACTCGACCACCTTCCAGGTAAACGGCTCCGAGGTGACCATCGCCCCTCCGACAGTTGGCAAGATGGTATGTTCTGATCCTCCAGGCATTATGGAACAGGAAAATGCCTTCCTTACTGCCCTGCCCAAGGCAACCGGGTTCCAGGTGTCAGGCGATCGGTTGGAGCTGACCATGAAAGCTGCGAATCCTGCAGACGGCTCCGAGGTGACCGTCATCCTGCTGGTCTTCCAGCGCGTCTATTAGCCAGCCAGTCGGTTCTTCAAGCAGCAGCGTGAGGAAACCAGTCCGAAATCGAGAATATTGCCAGATGTGGTACAATTTGGACAAAATTACTCGGAATCTTTGCCCATATGACCTCACCTGCTTTCATCGACTTTGACCTGCAGATCGAAAAAGAAGCTGATCACTACCAGGCTCAGGTGCTCAATTCACCTGCTGGGCAGGTCAGCAGCGAGTTCACCCTGCCGCTCTCTGACCTGGAACTGGAGAACTTCTACCTGCGCGTGGGCCGCCCTCGCCAGGGCGTGCGTCGCATCAATTCTCCAGAAATGGAATCTGTCAAGAAAGTTGGCGGGAGTCTCTTCGAAGCAGTCTTCTCTGAAGATATCCTCTCCCTCCTCAATTCCAGCCAGGCAGTTGCGAAATCGCAAGGCAAGGGATTGCGTATCCGATTGCGCTTCAATTCGCCTGAGATCAGCGACCTCCCCTGGGAATATCTCTACAATGCTCGCCAGAACCGTTTCCTGGCCCTCTCTCAGCAAACCCCTCTAGTCCGCTACCTGGAGATCCCGCAGCCCAACGCACCTTTAGCGGTTGGTTTGCCTTTAAAAGTGCTTGTAATGGTCTCCAGTCCCTCGGATTACCCGCCCCTTGATGTTGAGGCTGAGTATTCGCGCTTAGTCGAAGCCTTGCAGCCGCTCACTTCGAATGGCCAGGTGAGCCTGGAGCGTATTGATATCGCCACCCTGGAGACTCTTCAGCGCCAGCTGCGCCTTGGGAAACACCACATCTTCCACTTCATCGGTCACGGCGGTTTTGATCCCGGCACGCAGGAAGGCATCCTCATCTTCGAAGATCAGAACAACCTGGGCAAGCGCCTCAGCGGGCAGGAGTTGGGCTGGCTGCTGCACAACTACCCCTCCGTGCAGCTGGTCGTGCTCAATGCCTGCGAGGGCGCGCGCTCTGGCCGCCAGGACCCCTTCGCCGGCGTGGCACAGAGCCTGGTACAGCAGGGCACTCCTGCCGTCATCGCCATGCAGTTCGAGATCACCGACCAGGCTGCCCTCAGTTTTTCACAGAACTTTTATGCTTCCCTCGCCGATGGAAATCCTGTAGATGCTGCCCTGTCAGAAGCGCGTATGTCCATTTTCGCTTCCGGCAACGATATCGAATGGGGCACCCCCGTGCTTTTCACCCGCTCCTCCGATGGGCGCTTATTTGACATTTCATCAACCCCTCCCCCTCCACCACCGGCGAAACCCGCTTCCACTGCCCCGCCTCCTGTGAAAAAACCTTCACCTCCGGCTGTACTGGTTGAAAAGCCCGCTCCCACATCAACTCCGAAAGGCTTCTTCAAAAGCATCCCCTTGTGGATCTGGGTTGTGGTCAGCCTGTGTCTCGTCGGATTCATAGCCAGCAGCATCTGCCTGTTGACACTCTCCTTCCAGGCCGGGCAAAACGATGAGATCATCACCCAGCTGCCTCCCGCCCTTACCCTCGTCTCTGTCCAGCCTACGCCTGCTGTATCTGAACTGACACCTACTGAAGCAAGCAGTTTTCCCGCCCAGATCACCGATGCAGTAGGTGTTCCCATGGTGCTTGTGCCTGCCGGGACATTCCTGTTTGGAAATGATTATGGAGAGGTTGACGAAAGACCCTCCCAGACTATTTACCTGGATACTTTTTATATCGATCAATACGAGGTGACCAACGCCAGCTATGCTGCCTGTGTCGCTGCCGGTGTCTGCTCGCCTCCCGAAATCCTTTATTCAAATTTACAGAACGTTTATTATGGGAATCCTACCTTTGACTATTACCCGGTCATTAATGTCAATTGGTTCAACGCGCAAACCTTCTGCGAGTGGCGCGGCGGAAGGTTGCCCACCGAAGCTGAATGGGAAAAAGCCGGCCGCGGCACAGATGGGCGCACCTTCCCCTGGGGCGAGGGCACTTCCTGTGCTTTGGAAAACCTGGTAAATTGTCAAGGGGATACCATCCAGGTAGGCAGCTACCCAACCTCTTACAGTCCCTACGGCGTTTTCGATATGTCAGGAAATGTATGGGAATGGACTGCTGACTGGTATTCGCCAGACTATTATGCCACCTTGAGCGCGGAGACGCGCAATCCGCAAGGACCTGAAACCGGCACAGGCCGCGTCATCCGCGGTGGCTCCTGGGCTGACGATCAATACCAAACTCGCCTCACCCAGCGTTTACAGGTCAACCCCCTCGGCGTTGATAACGCCCTGGGCTTCCGCTGCGCTCGCAATCCCTAGGAATTGTCATCCTAAGGTGGCCCTCTTCGCCTTCATTATCATCCTGAAGCAGCGTACTTTGCTGCTGAAGGATCCCTTTAACCTTCCAACCATCCAGTTTTCTGTCCTGTTTCAGGTCAATGGGGCCTTTCGCTTCACTCAAGACGACAAGCTAGCTTTGTCATCCTGAAGCAGCGCACTTTGCTACTGAAGGATCCCTTTAACCTTCCAACCATCCAGTTTTCTGTCCTGTTTCAGGTCAATGGGGCCTTTCGCTTCACTCAAGACGACAAGCTAGCTTTGTCATCCTGAAGCAGCGCACTTTGCTACTGAAGGATCCCTTTAACCTTCCAACCATCCAGTTTTCTGTCCTGTTTCAGGTCAATGGGGCCTTTCGCTTCACTCAAGACGACAAGCTGGCTTTGTCATCCTGAAGCAGCGTTCTTTGCTGCTGAAGGATCCCTTTAACCTTCCAACCATCCAGTTTTCTGTCCGGTTTCAGGTCAATGGGGCCTTTCGCTTCACTCAAGGCGACAAGCTGGCTTTGTCATCCTGAAGCAGCGCACTTTGCTGCTGAAGGATCCCTTTAACCTTCCAACCATCCAGTATCCTGTCCTGTTTCAGGTCAATGGAGCCTTTCGCTTCACTCAAGACGACAAGCTGGCTTTGTCATCCTGAAGCAGCGTTCTTTGCTGCTGAAGGATCCCTTTAACCTTCCGACCATCCAGTTTTCTGTCCGGTTTCAGGTCAATGGGATCTTTCGCTTCACTCAAGACGACAAGCGGGCTTTGTCATCCTGAAGCAGCGCACTTTGCTGCTGAAGGATCCCTTTAACCTTCCAACCATCCAGTTTCCTGTCCTGTTTCAGGTCAATGGAGCCTTTCGCTTCACTCAAGACGACAAGCTGGCTTTGTCATCCTGAAGCAGCGCACTTTGCTGCTGAAGGATCCCTTTAACCTTCCAAACATCCAGTTTGCTGTCCTGTTTCAGGTCAAAGGGGTCTTTCGCTTAACTCAAGACGACAAACTGGCTTTGTCATCCTGAAGCAGCGCACTTTGCTGCTGAAGGATCCCTTTAACCTTCCAACCATCCAGTTTTCTGTCCGGAGCTGCTTTAAATGATTGCTCCATAGTGTTCAGCACCACAATCTTTACTTATCATCCTGAAGCGATCATAAACGCCATCGATTATGCCTGCATCATTTTCCATTAAACCGCTGGAAGCCACCTCCTCTTGAGAATTTCCTGAGACTCCTCTGTTATATTGACCATAGATAATTTCCGCATCATACCATCCTAACCATCGCACAAGGGGAAAGCATGGTCGGCTCGGGCGAGGCCATCTCAACCGATCTCTGTATTACAGGATGAGATGGCCTCGCCTTATTCATAAAAGGAAGGAGATCTCATGTTTATTCATACGACAATCATTAAAGTCAAGCCAGAAAATGTAAAGGAAGCTGTTGCTATCTTATCCAGTGAGCGCAATCAATCCTATTTCCTAGCCCTGAAAGGCTTTCAACATGGTTATGTCATAGAAACATTCGGAGAGGCCGGGAAACTCGTTTCGTTATCTTTCTGGGACTCACAAGCCGATGCCCTGGCAGTATTCGCCGATCCCAAGTATGCTGCTCTCCTTGCTGACCTGCGCTCCCTTCTGATCGCTTCCCCAGAGCGCCTCGGTTATCAACTCCTCACCGAATTTCACCGCGCATAATCGAAATTGTAAGTCGGTCGTCGCAGCAGCTCCAACAGCTGCACAGCAATATCCAAAAAGTCACGCAATTCTTCGGGCTTGACAGTTCGATCAGGACGGAAGACCAGGAGGCGGTTCTCAACGGCCTCACACGACATATTGTTTTGCTGCTCGAATAGAGAGATCACGGTCGGGCTGAACAGCCTGCGTACGGCCTCTTCATCGTCGCCCTTCACCAGGTACTTTTTTGCAAATTCCGGGGCAGACTCAAAGCTGATCTCCTTTTGACCAAATTTTGCCGCTACTTTATCGAAAAATCCTCGCCCCCTCAGGGTGAACGGTACCAGCTCAGCCTGCTCCAGGGTCAGCAGTACTAGCGTCAGGCGGTGAGTCTGGCTGCTCCTTCCGCTTCCGGTGGTGTACTTATAATCAAATACGGTCGTTTGTGCATCCCTTTTTTGACCGCGCAGGATGTTATAAGCCTTGCGGCTCCTCCCTTTCGAGAGTATTTCAGAAGGAGCTGACGATCCTAGCTGCGCGTTGAAATCCTTATCTTCCGGGGCAAAGCTGTAGCCCATTTCCGAGGCAGTTTGTTGCAAGGCCTCTTTACGCTTCTTCCCCGCCCAAGCGGTGTAGGCCAGGCTGACCACCATGATCCCCAGCCCCAGGATCAGGAATATCCAAACAAGGTTTTCCTCCCCAAATAGGCTGGAATTACCCATGAAGAACAATACCAGGATCATCATCATTATCGATCCAAAGACGGATAAGAGCTTCATTCGATTATTATCCATGTCGCTTTATCTCCTCAACTAAATCTTGCCAACCTTGCCTGCTCCTTCCAAACATGCTTTAGCATGTTTATTATCAGGCTGCATTTCAATTGCAGCTATCACAAAAGCTGCTCGCACTGGAGTGGGGCAAGTAAAATGATCTTCCAGCCTAATCCTGTTCATCCTATAATTCCTGTTAGATTAAATTAGGAATACCTCCCCCGACCGTGCGGGTATCGTCGCCCCATTCAGCCTGCCATCCTGGATTTTCGCCTCGCAGCCTTGCAGCAATCCCTTGCAGGCAGCTCCGCTCGACTGCACCGCCAGGTCCAGCCTCCAGGGCTCTCTTCCGTTGTTGATCGCCACCAACACCCTCTCACCATCGCACTGCCGCTCGAATGCCACCTGCTTCCCCTCGGCATATATCGTCTTGTAGCTGCCGGTACGCAGCGCAGCATACTTCAACCGCAAAGCAATACAGCGCTTATAAAAATCCCGCAGGTCATGCTCCCACTTGCCCTCATCCCAGGGGAAAGAGAAGCGGCAGTCTTCTGGGGTGCGTGTCGGTCCATTGACAATGCCCACCTCATCGCCATAATAGACGCACGGTGCACCCGGGTAGGTCATCATAAATAGCACAGCCAGCTTGAGGCTCGCCCGGTCACCGCCTGCGATGGATAAGAAGCGCGGCATATCGTGGCTGTCCAGCAGGTTGAGCTGGGCAGCTACGATCGGAGTTGGGTACAGTCCCAACAGGGCTTCGGCCCTCCGGGCAAATGCGGGGGCGTCCAAAACCGCTGTATCCGGTAGCCCCATCATCCCCTTTTCATAATGCCGGTTCATCCCCTCACCTGCGAAGAAGCCCACGCATAGCTGTGTGAATTGGTAGTTCATCACCGCATCGAACTGGTCACCCTGCAGCCAGCGTTGCGCCTCCCAGGGCACCTCGCCTACGATATATCCCTCCGGGTTGGCTGATTTCACCACCTGGCGGAATTCCTGCCAAAAGCTGTCATCGTCGATGCAGAAGGGCACATCCAGCCGCCACCCATCGCTGCCCTGATCCAGCCAGTACCGCGCAATATCCATGATGTACTTCCTTACCTGTGGGTTCTTGGTATTCAACTCGGGCAGCGCTGGCAGCCCCACCCAGCAGCGGTAGTTCGCCTTCCCCGGTCCATAGGCGTTCAGCGGAAAGCCCTTGATGTCGAACCAATCCACATACGGCGAGGCCGGCCCGCATTCCAATACATGGTTGAATGGAAAGAATCCCCGGCTGGCATGGTTGAACACCCCATCCAGCACAATCCTGATCCCTCTCCGGTGTGCTTCTCTGAGCAAACGGGCAAAGGCTTGGTTTCCCCCCAACAGCGGATCTACCTGGTAATAATCATGCGTGTGGTAGCGGTGGCTGGATGCGGATTGGAAGATCGGGTTAAAGTATATGGCGTTGATCCCCAGGTCTTGCAGGTAATCCAGCTTTTCGCATACCCCCAGCAGATCGCCGCCCTTAAAACCATACACCGTCGGCGGTGTATCCCAGGCCTCCAGGTTGCTGGGTTTGGCGACCTCCTTGCTGAAAGCGAACCGGTCGGGGAAAATTTGGTAAAAAACGGCATTGTGCACCCAGGCGGGTGTTGTGAATTCCACCATTGCTCAAAACTCCTCATCCTGATTTGAAAGTATTATAACCACGCCGTCACAATTTAACCTATAAAAAGTGCAAGGACCAAGCCTTTCTGATCGGTCAAAGGAATCTCAACCGCACACCACTATGCTCGCCCCTCTCCATCTTACTTGTGTTTGTTCAAAACCAGTCGGTTCCCCGTCGGGAGAAACAACAAATTTCTTAATGGTGACCAATCCCCTCGAATTTGCCGAGACCGTTCCCTGCGCAATAATTTTTCCGCTTGCCACCTCAACATTTTTCCAATCGTACCGCATTCCCGGAACGAAAACGAAGTTTTGCACTCGCCTGGGCGTGATATCCACCGTCTGCCTCTCCCCGCTCCCGCATTCATGCGATCCAACCGTCACTGCGCACAAGCTGATGCTCCACAAATCGGGTTGGTCCTGCGGGGCTCCATCCCATGCATTCCACGAAGCTGACCACAAGATGGTTTGGTTGTAAGTTCCCACGGAGGTAGGCGGCATTTTACTGTTCCCGCTCAAGTTGCTCAAGCCAGGCACGCTTTCGTCTCGCATCACCTGAAAATTCCAGAAAGGTGCCTCTTCAATGCCCATCGTCGGCGGCATCCCTAAGAAATTCGACCATTCATGGTCAGCATCTGTCACCGCCCCGCCCCAGGCTCGCAACCCCGCATCCAGGCTCGGGTATATAGGCTGACCCTGGGTGCTCCAAAGAATGACTTCATCAGGTATCCCATGGTCTATCCCAAGCGGTGCCATTTCATCACCCAGTCCTAGCACCCCCTTCTGCCCTTGTGCAGATAACCCATAATTTTGCCAATCCCATACCCCCGCCCCGTTATTTTTTTGCAGGTGGTCAGCCCAGCCTCCCGGGCCTGACAAGGAAATTGGCAGGTTCAAATCAGGCGCCCCCCACTTAAGCGCCACATCGGCAGCCCAATCTTGTTCTGTAATCCCCGCTGTCAGGTAGTTCGTAATCGGCTGTCCCGAATACGCGGCTGCAAAGACATTCGGATAACGCTCAGCAAAAGCCAGCGCTCCGCTGCCTCCCATGGAATGACCAAACACATACACTCGCTGTGCATCGACCGTGGGACCAGGCGGGAAGCGTTCCAGGTCATAAAGCATGCGCAGAACGCGCTGCTCTGTAAAATTTTCAATCACGTCGCCCGCCGGGACCGTGCTCCCCTGGCGGTAATCATAGTGCTTGGCAAACCCAAAGTACCAGGTCTGCGAGATGTCAAATGGAATGATGCCGTAGGCACAGTAGGGATAAGGATTCTGTTCATAAGCCGAGTAGCGGTTGCCTCTCCAGCCATGCAGAAAGAAATATACGGGCAAGACCTCCGGCACCACCCCGCCGCATAATTCTGCAGTAGGCTCATAGATCGTATAATCATAAGCATATTGCAAAGAATTTTGAATCCCTGGAGCGTTGGGGTCTAACCCATAATAATTATTCCCCTGGTTGGGGGCATGGAAGGTGGCATTCCAGTTTCGAAAATCCATAGTTTGAATAAAGACATGCCCGCCCTCTCCAGGGTTGACACCCGGTGAGCTCGTGATCTCAACCGGTTTCGGGTCCTCCACCCTCTCCTTAATCCGTCCAGTCGCCAAACTCCGGCTGTAAGCCTCTTCTTCTCCCGGAAGGCTTATCGTTACGGCATAATAACCGCTCCCCTCCTGCTTACCCTTAAAATCCTCTGCTGACACAGTCCACACGAAAAGGCCCGTCCCCTCAGGGAGAGGCTCGCCCCCATCCTCAATAATCAACCGTTCTGCATAGCGCAGGTACCACATCCCCTTTGTATCAACCGCCCGGTTGACGTAGAAGACGGATGAATTTTCCCCCACTTCTGCCACCAGCTTTGCCTTCTTGAGATTAGAGCTCTTGATCGGTCGTTCCGAACGGTAGATCCTGTAGATTTCACCTTGCAGGTCCGCTCGCTCAGTCCAGGTCAAGAAGGTCTGTCCGCTCCGGTGCACTGCAGTCAATCTTAGTTTTTCAGTCCCGCCCCCATCGATGGATTGGGAGACGCTCGTCAGTGGATTGCAGGCGATAACCAGTCCGATCAGAAACCCAAGAGTAATCAGGATAAATTTCTTAGGAAAACTGTTTCCAGGTCTTCGAAGCTCGCTCAACATATAAATTTCCTTTTTTCACCACTCTTGAACATTATAACCCGTAAAGACCAGCCGTTTTCGTGTCTTTCGTGTATTTCGTGGTGATCATTTTTTCTGGAATAAAAGGAAGCACATTGACAAACCGCCCATTTGTTCTATAATAGAAACATGGACGCCTCATTCGAGCAATTAAAAGCCCTCACCGCTCAAATGCACCTCGAGCCAGCCGAAGACGCCCTCTGCCCTCAGATCCCTGCCAAACGCGAGGACGATATCTACGTCGGGCATGCCACCCTCCCGAACGGCAAGACGATCAAGCTGCTCAAGACCCTGCTCACCTCCGCCTGCGAGCGCAACTGCAACTACTGCCCTTTCCGTGCCGGGCGAGATTTCCGCCGTGCCACCTTCAAACCCGAAGAATTTGCCCAGGTCTTCATGTCTCTTCATATGAAAGGCGCCGCCGATGGCTTGTTCATCAGCTCAGGCATCGCTAACGGCGGCATGTTTACCCAAGATAAGCTCATCGATGTTGCCGATATCTTGCGCCACAAATACCAGTACGAGGGTTACCTGCACCTGAAGATCATGCCCGGTGCCGAGCGTGCCCAGGTCGAGCGCGCCATGCAGCTCGCTGACCGCGTCTCCATCAACCTGGAAGCCCCCAATACGGAGCGCCTGCAGATGCTAGCCCCTCGCAAGCAGTTCCTCGAAGAGCTCCTCGAGCCCCTGCGCTGGGTCGATGACATCCGTCGCAACCAGCCCGACCGGCTTGGCTACCGCGGATACTGGCCCTCCTCCGTTACGCAGTTCGTCGTCGGTGCGGTTGGCGAAAACGACCTGGAGCTGCTCCACACCACCGACTACCTCTACCGCAAGCTGCACCTGCGCCGCGCTTATTATTCTCCCTTCAGTCCCATCCCCGATACGCCTCTCGAAAACCTGCCTCCCAAATCGGTCAAGCGCGAGCACAGACTATATGAAGCCTCCTTCCTCCTGCGCGACTATGGCTTCAGCCTGGAGGAGCTCCCCTTCCAAAAAGATGGCCGCCTGCCCCTGGATATCGACCCCAAGCTGGCCTGGGCTCAGACCAACCTCTCTGAAACCCCCATCGAGCTTAACCGCGCCTCCCGCTCGCAGCTCCTGCGCGTCCCTGGCATCGGTCCCAAGGGTGCCGACCTCATCCTCTCTGGTCGCCGCCAGAACAAAATCCGCTCCCTGGTCGACCTGCGCAAGATCGGCCTCAACCCTTCTCGTCTCGCCCCCTTTGTCCTCCTGGACGGCACCAGACCCGCTTACCAGCTATCTCTCCTCTAAAGGATAACCATGCTGCGCCTCGGCATCGATATTGGCGGCACCTTCACCGACTTTGTCATCTTCCATCCCCAATCTGGCCAGGTGGAGACCTTCAAGCTCCTCTCCACTCCCCATGATCCCGCTGAGGCGGTTCTGGCTGGCCTGCACCGTATGGGTCTAACCGAGGACTTCAGACCGGATTGAGATCGTGCATGGCACCACCGTTGCCACCAACGCCCTGCTCGAGCGCAAAGGTGCCCGTACGGCCCTGGTGACGACGCGTGGTTTTGCCGATGTACTGCAAATCGGTCGCCAGAACCGTCCCGAGCTGTATAACCTGTCTTACACACCTCCCCCTCCCTTGATTCCCTCCGCGCTGCGCTTTGAGGTGGACGAGCGCATCGACCACACCGGGCAGGTGCTCACCCCCCTCGACCCAGCTCAGGTTGATACCCTCCTCCCTCTCCTCCAGCAGCAGGAGATCGAATCCGTTGCCATCTGCCTGCTCTTCTCCTTCCTGCATCCCTCCCACGAACAGCTCATCGCTGACCAGTTGCGCGCGGCTGGCTTTCTCGTTTCTGCCTCCTGCGAAATCCTCCCTGAGTTCCGCGAGTACGAGCGCACCAGCACCACCGTCATCAACGCCTACGTCTCTCCCATCCTCGACCGCTACCTTTCTCGCCTGGAGCAGGCCCTTTTTCTCCCCTATCCACTTAAATCGAGAGGGGTTGGGGGTGGGGTGAATTCCCTGCGCATCATGCAGTCCAACGGCGGTGCCATCAGCCTGGGCGAAGCCCGCCGTAATGGCGTGCGCTGCATCCTCTCCGGGCCGGCTGGCGGCATCGTCGGCGCCCGCCGCATAGCTGAAGCAGCTTCTCAACCGGCTTCCAAAGTTCAGCTCATTACCTTCGATATGGGCGGCACCTCCACAGATGTCTCCCTGATCGATGGAGAGCCGCTGGTCACCAGTGAGGCCCAGGTCAGCGGCATGCCCATCCGCATCCCCGTTCTCGACATCCACACCATCGGTGCGGGCGGGGGCTCCATCGCTTATCTCGACCCCGGTGGCGCTCTGCGCGTGGGTCCGCAAAGCGCTGGTGCCGATCCTGGTCCCGCTTGTTACAGCCCCGATCCACCCTTTCTCCACCCCGAGCGGGCTTTCCCGACCGTCACCGATGCCAACCTCGTCCTTGGACGCCTGCCCTCCGATCACTTCCTCGGCGGAGACATGCCGCTCAACCTGCAGCGTGCCCGCTGGGTCATGCAGCGCCTCGGCGAACCCCTCGGTCTCGATCCCTTGCAGACCGCCCTCGGTGTGGTAGAGATTGTAGATGCCCACATGGAGCGTGCCCTGCGCCTGGTCTCTGTCGAGCGCGGCCATGACCCCCGCTTCTTTTCGCTGCTCTCCTTTGGCGGCGCGGGCGGCTTGCACGCCTGCAGCCTGGCTCGCCGCCTGGGCATCCCGCAGGTCATCGTCCCCCCTTACGCTTCCGTCCTATCCGCCTTCGGCATGCTTGCTGCCGATATCATCAAGGACTATTCCCAGACCGTCATGCTCCCAGGCAGCACCCCACCTTCCATCCTCGCAGATTTGCTTGCCCCTCTCCTTGCCCGCCTCCGCCAAGACCTCCTCTCTGAAGGCCTTCAGGATGAAGCCATCACCTTCCAGCCGCAGCTCGATATGCGCTATCAGGGCCAATCTTACGAGCTTACCGTCCCCTGGCTCTCTCTCGCACAAAATTTCCTGGAGGACTTCCAATCCTTCCACCAATCTACCTATGGATACAGCCTCGCCGCCACCCCGGTCGAGATCGTCAACCTGCGTCTGCACGCCGTCGGGCACATCCCTCCCATCCCGCTGCCCTCTCAACCTCCCTCCAGCACCGATCCCCAGCCCGCCCTCCTCGATCGCCGCCCCGTCGTGCTTGCCGCCCCTCCAGCCCAGCTCATCGCCCTCTACCGCGGCGAGGCCCTCCGCCCAGGCAACCGCATCCCGGGTCCCGCCCTCATCGTCCGCTCCGACACCACCATCTACCTGGGTCCGGAGGATATTGCCATCGTTGATCCCTTCCTCAATCTATTAATCACAATCGGACCAAATTTTTAATTCCTCTCCTGATGGAGAGGGTCAGGGTGAAGTTACTTTCAAATCCCTGCTCATTCTCCCTTCTGAATTTCTCCGTGTCCTTCGTGCCATCGTGGTTAATGGTTTCACATCCGTGTCCATCCGCGTTTATCCGTGAGCAACTTACTTGTTTTCCACCCCAAACCTGAATTTCCTGCTAAAATACCCTGTATGGCCCACCCTCTCCGCATCTTCACCGGCTCTGCCCATCCCGCCCTTGCTCAAGAAATTGCCGACATTCTCGAAGTCCCTTTGGGCAAATCCACCACCACCCACCTCAAAGACAGTGAGATTCACATCATGGTCGATGAAGTCGTGCGTGACCAGGATATCTTCCTGGTACAGCCCTGCCCCATGCCCGTCAACGATAACATCATGGAGCTGCTCTTACTCCTAGACGCCTTCCGCCGCGCCAGCGCCCACAGCATCAGCGTTGTCATCCCCTATTTCCCCTACGCCCGCCAGGACCGCATGGCCCGCGGCCGCGAGGCCATCAGCGCCCGCGTGGTTGCTGACTTGATCGAGCGTGAAGGTGCCTCGCGCCTCATCTTCGTCGATATTCACAACCCCGCCACCCAGGGATTCTTTACCATTCCGGTCGACCCCCTTACCGCCCTGCCTCTCCTGGCAAACTACTTTCGCAAACCCGAATACGAGAACGCCGCCATCGTTAGCCCCGATGTCGGCCGCGCCAGCCTCGCTGGCCGTTACGCTGGTCTCCTCAACCTCCCCCTCGTCGTCATGCATAAACGCCGCACCTCTTACACCAGCTCCGAGACCACCCACGTCGTTGGCGACATCCAGGGGCGCCGCCCGATCATCATCGACGACATGATGGCCTCCGGCTCCGTCCTCAAGCAGCTTGACCCACTCTATGACCGTGGTGCCGAAGGCAAAGCCTGCTTTGCCGTCACCCACCCCATTCTCCTCCCCACCGCCCTCGAGATCCTCGACCAGGACGAGCGCATCGAAAAGCTGGTCGTCACCAACACTATCTACATCGATCCCGAGAAATGCCACCCCAAGATCGAAGTGCTCTCCATCGCCCCCCTGCTCGCCGAGATCATCAAAGACATCCACGAAGGCGTCAGCATCTCCCGCCGTCTCGTCCTTCGCTGATCCATTGGCACAAACCTATCGACCAAGCTGTGCTCATCCGCCCATCTTTTGCCTACTCCCCATTGCCTATTGCCCACTCCCTTTCAATTCGTGCAGATTAGCGTAAATTCGTGGATTCCTTTCGCTCTTATTAGCGTAGAACTCGTCCTGAAAAAAGTGAAGGATTAGCGGATTCCTTCCCATGTCCTCCCCCTCCCCCATCCTCCTCGAAGTCTTCAAGCACCTCTTTGCCGCCATCCCCGAAGAGATGGGTCTCGTCCTGCGCAAAGCCGCCTGCTCTCCCAACATCAAAGAGCGGCGTGACTATTCCTGCGCCCTCTTCGACCTGCATGGCATGCTCGTCTCCCAGGCTGCCCACATTCCTGTTCATCTCGGCTCCATGCCGCTTTCCGTCCAGGCTGCCATCGAGAAGTTCGCCCTCGATCTGCATCCCGGAGACTGCATCATCCTCAACGACCCTTTCCTCGGCGGCACCCACCTTCCCGACATCACCCTCGTCTCCCCCTACTTTCTCGAAGGTGCCTCCGCCCCCTATGCCTTTGTCGCCAGCCGCGCCCACCACGCCGATGTCGGCGGCATGACCCCCGGCTCCATGCCCGTTGCCCGCGAGATCTACCAGGAAGGCCTCATCATCCCTCCCATCAAACTCCTCCGCCAGGGGCAAATCGACCCCTCCGTCTGGGACCTGATCCTTGCTAACGTGCGCACCCCCCAGGAGCGCTCCGGTGACTTGCGTGCCCAGCTCGCCGCCAACCAGCGCGGCCTGCTGCGCTTCCAAGCCCTCGTCTCCCGTTACGGCGCACAAGAAATCAGCCTTCGCATGGTGCAGCTCCTGGCCTACACCGAGCGTCTTACCCGCCAGCTCCTCGCTTCCCTGCCCAATGGCACATACCGTTTCGAAGACTTCCTCGATGACTGTGGCATCGACGATGACTGTGGCGTGGATGCAGATTCCATCCCCATCCGGGTATTGCTCACCATCCAGGGCGATGCTGCCATCGTCGACTTTACCGGCTCCTCCCCCCAGGTCAAGGGCTCCCTCAACGCCGTCTACGCCATCACCTTGTCCGCCGTCTACTACGTTTTCCGCTGCCTGCTCGGTTTGGATGTACCCAACAACGCTGGCTGCCTGGTGCCCATCCAGGTGATCGCCCCACCCGGTTCCATCCTCAACGCCCTGCCTCCCGCCCCTGTTGCCGGCGGCAACGTTGAAACCTCCCAGCGCATCGTCGATGTCCTCCTGGGCGCTCTCGCTCAAGCCTGCCCCGAGCGCATCCCTGCTGCCAGTCAGGGCACCATGAACAATCTCACCCTCGGTGGTTTCGATCCCCAGCGGCAGAAGCCCTTCGCTTATTACGAGACCCTCGGCGGCGGCATGGGTGCCTCCCCCACCTCCGCTGGTCCCTCGGCAGTCCACTCCCACATGACGAACACCCTCAACACTCCCATCGAAGCCCTTGAATACACCTATCCCCTGCGCGTCCAGCAGTACGCCATCCGTAAAGGCTCTGGTGGGCAGGGCCAGCACACCGGAGGTGATGGCCTCATCCGCCAGGTGCAGGTGCTCGCCGATGCCCAGCTCACCCTGCTGAGTGAGCGGCGCAAGCTTTCCCCCTACGGCCTCTCTGGTGGTGAGCCTGGAAAACCTGGGCTCAACCGCCTCCTGCGCCAGGGGCAGGAAATTCCCCTGCCTTCTAAGGGCACCTTCGATCTGCACCCCGGCGATATCCTTTCCATCGAAACCCCCGGAGGCGGGGGTTGGGGAATACCAAATTCATAAGGCCACGGCAATATGCAGGGGCACGGCAGTTGTTTAGCCGTGCCCCTTGTGTCGCAGCATGGTTTTGGGTTTTTCCCTCTCCGATGTACTCATCGCTCGATGTACCCATCGACCCCTTCTAGAGAGCAGCCTGTCCTCAGCGGAGCGGAGCAGTCAGGGGTGAGGGCTCTACCCCATCCCAGCCTTCGGGTCGTCTTGATGCAGTCCGATGATAATCCCAGTGTTGTCTTTAATATAAGCCTGGTAGCCCACCCCCGGGATCGCGTCTTTAGGAAGTACTACCTCGCCGCCGTGCGCCAGGGCTTTGGCAAGCGCGGCATCGATATCTTCCACCTCCACAGTATTGATTGTGCCGGTGATTCCCCGCCGGCCTGCATCAAGCCGCCGTTGATCCCCGGTGTTTTCTCATCCCCAGTCATCACCAGCCAGTAATCGACCGGCCCTTCCCACTTCTCAACCTTCCAGCCGAAAACGTCCCGGTAGAACGCAGCTGTTTTCTCAAGATCGTTTGTTGCCAGCTCAAAATGCGTAAAACGGTTCATTGAATTTTCTCCTTGAATTGATTGAATTGATTGAATTGGATCATTATACTCTGATTATAAAATAGAACACCTGTTCTGTCAATCAAAAAGAATAAAATAACGTTGCTTAATCTGCGATATCTCAACCTGCCCTCCGTCCAATCCGATTTACGATTGCTGATCCCTGTTACGCCAGGTGATTGACCGCCTATAGGAAATGCTTTAGCATGCCCATACTTGTCGCTTGAAAAGGCTCAAAAAAACAAGCTACGACCTTGGGTGGTTAGAAGGGTGCATCCCGAATGTGACTACTCGCTTTATCGCCAAGATGGAAGATGTGTTGGAAGTGTATCAACGGCATACAATCCGCAAGTTCCCATGATCTGTTTGGATGAGAAAGGGAAAGAATTGCAATCCACCTGGCGGGGAGAGAAAGCCTGCTTGCCCAGCAGGCAAGCAGGGAGCAGAAAGCGTGCGCAGGATTATGCCTATAAAAGGGAAGGCAGCGCCAATGTGCTGTTGATGAACGAACCCCTACGTGGCTGGCGTAAAGTGGTGATCAGTCAAGATCGCAACGCCCGAAGTTTTGCCAAGGTAATCCAACAACTAGTGGATGTGGATTTTCCTAATGTAGAGAGGATTGCCTTGATCACCGATACTCAATATTCATGGCGTGTGGTCACTCTACGAAGCCTTCCCCCAGCGGAAGCGCATCGGATCGCGCATAAGTTGGAATGGCACTATACCCCAGAACACGGATCCTGGCTCGATCTGGCCGAGCTGGAACTCTCAGCCTTGGAACGCCAATGCCTGGGTAGACGTTTTGCCGATGTGGCCACTTTACGATCCGAATGTGAAGCCTGGGCGAAGAACGTAATCAAGCTGCGTTTACAATCGTTGGCAATTTACAACAGCAAGGTATGCTTAATGTTTTAAAATGATGACATATTTAGTTGGTGGAGTACTGAACGAAGTGAAGCGCCCCTGTGACAAACCTTGCCCTCGTGAGGCGTGCATCAGAACCTTCTACGCATTGCCTTATGACGAGCTATACATGCAAACATGCCGTATAATTTAATCGTTGCCTGCTCGTTGTTTAGGTTGTAAGGAGAATGATCATGCCATTAACCTTCATTATCCCCCTTGGCCTTATCCTCGTTGTGGTTGGCACAATCCTGTTCTTTGCCACAAGATATAAGACTGCTGCCAAGATAGTGATTGGGATTGGTGTCGCCATCACAATTTTAACATTCCTCCTGATCGTGCTGGCAGTCAATTCACAAATGTAACCTTAATCCCCTTGCCCTGTGATTGTTGCGGGGTTATCTTTTTCAAAGTTGATCCTATGCTCAAGTGAAAAAACCTTTGGTATAAGAATATGAAAACGAAGCTGACTGCACTTTATATCTTGGATCAGGTCCTGGGTATCCTCGGCATGGCCGTGGCTCTATTCTGGTCAGCCGGTCGGATTAACTGGTGGGCTGCTTGGGCAGCCATCGCTGTGTGGTTGGCTTTTTATGCGGCCATGGATATTCTCCTCCTCCGCTTCAATCCGGAGCTGATGGCTGAGCGCCTGAGCCCTCCCAAGGGTGCCAAGGCTTGGGATAGAGCCATCCTGAGCCTGCTTCGCCTTACGCAGTTAGCGCGTTACATCCTCGCCGGGCTTGATCAGCGCTATGGCTGGACGGTTGGCTTTCCTGTAGCGGCTCAGCTTGCCGGGCTGGTTGTATGTGTCCTGAGCTATGCCCTGCTCGCCTGGGCCATGACCTCCAACGCCTTCTTCTCTCAGATCGTTCGCATCCAGTCTGAGCGTGGTCACGCCGTCGTTACCCGAGGCCCATACCGCTATGTACGTCACCCGGCTTACGTCGGCATGATTCTTTTTGAACCGGCCATGTCCACCCTGCTCGCTTCTTGGCCGGCTATCATCGCCGGCGGATTTTGTGCAATCCTGCTCATCCTCCGCACAGCTTTCGAAGACCGCACCTTGCAGGCCGAGCTGTCCGGCTATGGAAACTATGCCCGCCAGGTGCGTTATCGCTTATTACCAGGTATTTGGTAATCCAGCTTCGAAACCTCTCTGGAAACGTCAGATGGGAATATCCATGCTGCCGAAACAAGATGTCTTATTCAAAACGCCTGCAGAAATATTTAATTTACGAGTAGAGGAGATTGATGATGGACCTATCCCAGGTTTCACGTACAGCCATCTTAACGTTGGTTGCCCGCGTCGTTGCCTCAGAGGCAGAAAATGCCAGTTTTTAACGACCCAATGGCAGTGCTCTGTTTAGAAGGATTGATATCTATATCTTCAGAAGAAGAAAAGAACCTCATATTCAAGTGGAAAAAAAAGTATGCGGGCATGCATGCAAAAGAAGCCAAAGCGATCGCTCTGCGAGGGAGAAATTTCGACAAGATCGCTGATCTTTTCATTTCAAACAATCCGGAATGCACGGTGATCAACCTTGCCTGTGGTTTTGATACTAGATTCTGGCGCATTCAAAAAGAAAAGTGCAAATATATTGAGCTGGATCTGCCGGAAATGATTGAATTGAAAAAAGAGATCTTAAAGGATCATCTTGACTATGAGCTGCTTGGTTGTTCCCTTTTGGATGCTGCATGGATTGATCAGGTAACATCAAATGGAAACAGTGCTTTCCTTCTCCTTGCCGAGGGTTTGTTTTATTTCTTGCCCAGGCAGGATGTGATAGGAATTTTACAAGTCATGGCTCGCAGGTTTGATCGCTCGCAGCTTGTCCTGGATATGGCTCCTGAAAAATTCACAAAGGGATTATGGAAAAGGCTTCTGCAGCTGGAAGGCTGCGCCTGGGGTTTGGATGTTTCTTTCGTTTTCGGCATGAACGATCCCCTCGACCTCGAATCATATGCAAATGGTCTCAAAGTGATTGGTGTTGAAAAAGGGAATGTGGGTCCGATAATAACCGTATCAATCAACGCCGCCTGACAACCGCTTCGCGGCGCAGGCAAATCGCAAACCGGTAGGAAATGTGAGATAGGAGTTATTTAAAGGCTGTCGTCGTAAGTTGCCGTGCATGGTTTCAAAAATCCGCCCAATCCGTTCTGAATTCAATCCGTTGACAGCTTCCTCCCCTAACCCCATGCTCACCGTCTGCCTATTCCCTCCTTAAAATTAGCGCAGATGAACGGATTCTATTATAATTCCTCCTGTCCACCCCTCACCCATCCCAAGGAGCACAAAGGAGCACACATGCCAGACCCCATAGGTAAATCCACCCGGCGCTTCCTGGAGGCCCTCGGCCTGCCCGCCTCCGACCTCTATAATTTGCCTGAACTCGCCGAAGCGCTTCCCCGATGGAGCGCATTACCGTGTCGAGATCCCCAGCGTTGAAGGTCCCGCCGCCCTCCAGGCCGTCATCGAAGAGGCCGAGCGCCTGAAGGTCAATATCCAGCGTGTCTCGCAGGGCTCCGGCATTATGCTTCTCACCGATGACGAGCTGCGTGAGATAGCCCGCCTGGGCAAAGAGGCGCGCATGGAGGTCTCGCTCTTCGTCGGCCCGCGTGCCGCCTGGGATACCGGCGCGCAGGTCACCTCCAGCGCCGGCAAGAACCTGGGGGCCAGGCTGCGCGGCATGGATCAGGTCGTCTTTGCCGTCGAAGACATCCAGCGGGCCTGCACCTTTGGGCTTCGCTCGGTGCTCGTGGCAGACGAGGGCTTGCTCTGGCTGGTGAACGAGATGAAGAAAGCCGGTGAGCTGCCCGCCAACCTGGTGGTGAAAGTCTCCGTGCAGATGGGCGCCGCCAACCCGATTTCCGTACGTTGGATGGAGCAGCTCGGTGCGGGCACCTACAACATCCCCACCGACCTTTCACTCCCGCACATCGCTGCCCTGAGACAGGTCGTTTCGCTCCCCTTCGACATCTACGTTGAAGTGCCGGACGATTTCGGCGGTTTTGTGCGCTACTATGAGGTCCCTGAAATGGTGCGCGTCGGGTCGCCGGTGTATGTCAAGCTCGGGCTGCGCAACGCCCCCAACATCTATCCCAGCGGAGCGCACCTTCAAGCCACCGCCGTAGCCCTGGCGCGTGAGCGCGTCCACCGCGCTGCCATCGCCGTCGAGCTCTTGCAGCGCTACTACCCCGAAGCCGTCGCTTCCCCGCCAGGCGCCTTAGACCTCGGCATACCGGAGCCATAACCAGCTCATCAATTGAATCTCAAAAAAGGACACAGAAAATCTTTGAAAACAGGAAAAATCGGATCATAATAAACAATCCGCCCTTTCCATGTCCGTTTTTTGTTTACATCCGTGCAATCCGTGTCATCCGTGAGCTTTATCAGATCAAATAAAAATACAAAAATCCGATCGAGCTTAAAATTCCGTCCTTTTCTGTTTTTTCCGTGTCCGTTTTTTTTACATCCGTGAGCATCTTAATGTAGATCAACAAAAAGAATCGGTTTTAATATCCTGAAAATCCTGTATATCCTGTTCAAGGAAAATAAATTATGAAAATCACCAAAATCACCCCCCTTGTCCTCGGCACACCTTGGCGTGACCTCTTGTTTGTCAAAGTTGAGACCGATGAAGGCCTGGTCGGCTTGGGCGAGACCCGCCCGCTCAACCGCACCGATACCGTCATGGCCTACCTCGCCGAAGCCGGGCCGCGTTATGCCCTCGGGCAGGATCCCTTCGAAGTCGAGCGTCTCGTCCAGACCATGTTCCGAGGCGATTTTGGCCGCGCCGGCGAGATCGTCATGACGGGTATTGCCCTGCTGGAGGTCGCCTGCTGGGATATCATGGGCAAGGCGCTGAACCAGCCTGTGTATCGCCTTTTGGGTGGAGCCGTGCGCGACAAAATTAAAGCCTACGCCAATGGTTGGTACACCGTGGAGCGCTCACCTGAAGAGTTCTATAAAGCCGCCCAGGCTGCTGTCGCCAAGGGCTACCGGGCGCTCAAGTTCGATCCCTTCGGCGCCGGCTTTTATGAGCTCGACCGCTCTGAGAAGAACCGCGTCATCGCCCTCGTCGAAGCGGTGCGTGCCGCTGTCGGTCCACAAGTTGAGATCCTCGTGGAGATGCACGGGCGCTTCAACCCCGCCACCGCCATCGAGATGGCCAGGGAGCTGGCCCCCTTCAAGCCGGGCTGGTATGAGGAGCCTGTTCCCCCAGAGAACCTGGCCGCCCTGAAGAAAGTTGCCGAGGCAGTCGCTCCGCTGGGTATCCCTGTAGCAACCGGCGAGCGCCTGCACACCTCCTTCGAATACCGCGAGCTCTTCGAGCTGCAGGCTGCCGACATCATCCAGCCCGACATCTCTCATTTCGGCGGCTTATTGAACACCAAGAAGCTGGCTGCCTGGGCTGAAGCCTATTACATCCTGGTCGCCCCGCACAATGTGGGCGGGCCTGTCTCCACCGCGGCTGCCCTGCACCTGGCGGCCTGCACCCCCAACTTCAAGATCCAGGAGCACTTCAACGACTTTGCCGACAGCTACGTTCTCGATGCCGCCCCCGGTCTGCCCAAAGTGATCGACGGCTATTTCGCCCTCCCCCAAGGTCCCGGCCTCGGCCTCACTCTGGATGAAGCAGTCATCGCCGCCCATCCCCGGCAGGGCGCCCACTTCAACCTCTTCAAGGACGATTGGCACAAGCGCGGTCAGTAAGAGCCTCATTTTCCTCCCCCATTCATGTTCTTCTGAATGGGGGAGGCTGGGAGGGGGCTTCCTCACCTTCGCGGAAGGCTCATGGAGTGTAGGAATCGTGGGGTGGAGCTTTTCCCGCCCTAGTGTCAGGTCCTGTCCCGAGTGCCAAGGAGCCGTTGACGGCTGCTCCCCATCCTTACTTGTGCAGATTTGTGTAGATTGTGGATTCTTTCCCCATCCCTATCCCTGTTCGCCTATCCCCTCTCGTTGATCTTCCCCCACGCCCCTACCCAGGGCGTCCCCATTCTGTGGTTCTTCGCCACCTTCACATTTCCCAGCTTCTGCGCCGCTTGCACCGAAAGCTGTGCCACATCCGCCCAATTCTCAGCCAGAGTCGCCTCCCGCATCTTACTTCCCAGCTTCCCGCACCACTCCCACTCCAGCCTGAATCGGTCAGCTTTCACCCAATAACCGCGCTTCTCCCACGCCTCCACGCTTGGCTCGATCGTTTTCGCCATCTCTTCCAATGCCAGGGCAATGAAAGCCGCCAGGTCGCGCGTCTGCTCATCCGTCTCCGTCTGCTTCATCAATTCACGCACCGCCAACACCACCGCCTTAGACAGCCTGGTGCGCTCCTTCCCGGCGCCCTCCGGGTTGATAATTCTAGACAAAATCACTACCTCCAGTTCGTTTCGCATTAGTATACCCTTAATTTTCCTCCTTCCCCCATTTTGAGAGCACAAAATGGGGGAAGGTTGGGATGGGGGGCTGAGCTGTCTTTCACATTTCGAGGTATAATCATGAATAATCATTATTTGTGAGGAACAATTCTCGAAAGAAAACTCATGACCGATCCTGATATCCGTTTTAATCAATTGATTGCCGCCTTGAAGGAGCGCGCTTTCCGGCTGACCCCCCAGCGTCTTGAGTTGGTGCGCTTGATTGCGGTCAGTGAAGGACATCCCAGTGCCAGCCAGCTGTACACAAAAATCAAGCGCCAGTTTCCAACCATGAGTCATGCAACTGTTTACAAAACCCTCACTTTGTTGAAAGAAATGGATCAGGTGTTGGAGATCGATTTGCGCAACGACAGCCATTATGACGGCAACCGTCCCCAACCTCATCCCCACCTGATCTGCATAAAGTGTAATCAGATTATCGATGCTGAAGTATCTCTCGATCAGGAATCGCTCCGCAGTTTGGAGCAGGCCTCAGGTTATCAGATCCTCCGTCCTCAAATATCCCTTTATGGGCTGTGTCCAGATTGTAAAGAGAAGGGCTAAGCAATCCCTTTTTTGGAAGCTGCGGCAGGTGGCTTCCGCATAGTGCTGTCCAACAATTCACACTACGAAAGGAGAAAATTTTATGGAAGATAGCAAGTGCCCGGTAACGGGCATGACTCACAAACCCACGGCTAGCCGAGGCACGTCGAATCGGGACTGGTGGCCGAACCAGTTGAACCTCAAGATCCTCCACCAAAATGCTTCCTTGTCCAATCCCATGGGCGAGGCCTTCAACTACGCCGAGGAATTCAAGAAGCTTGACCTGCAAGCCCTGAAGAAAGACCTCTATGCCCTGATGACAAACTCGCAGGACTGGTGGCCGGCCGACTTCGGTCACTACGGCCCGCTCTTCATCCGCATGGCGTGGCACAGCGCCGGTACCTACCGCGTCAGCGATGGTCGCGGGGGCGGGGGGTCCGGCTCCCAACGCTTTGCACCCCTCAACAGCTGGCCCGATAATGTCAACCTTGACAAGGCCCGCCGGCTGCTCTGGCCGATAAAGCAGAAGTACGGCAGCAAAATCTCCTGGGCTGACTTGATGATCCTCGCCGGCAACTGCGCCCTCGAGTCGATGGGCTTCAAAACCTTCGGCTTCGGCGGCGGGCGCGCAGACATCTGGGAGCCGGAAGAGGACATTTACTGGGGCGCCGAGGGCAAGTGGCTTGAAGACAAGCGCTACTCCGGTGACCGGGAGCTCGAGGATCCCCTCGCCGCTGTGCAGATGGGCCTGATCTATGTGAACCCTGAAGGACCCAACGGCAATCCGGACCCGCTCGCCGCCGCCAAGGATATCCGCGAGACCTTTGCCCGCATGGCCATGAACGACGAAGAAACCGTCGCCCTGATTGCTGGCGGTCACACCTTTGGCAAGACCCACGGCGCTGGCGATGCCTCCCTGGTTGGTCCAGAGCCCGAAGCCGCGGGCATCGAGCAGCAAGGCCTCGGTTGGAAGAGCAAATTTGGTACGGGCAAGGGCGGTGACACCATCGGCAGCGGCCTGGAAGTCACCTGGACCTCCACACCCACCAAATGGAGCAGCAACTTCTTCTGGAATTTGTTCGGCTACGAATGGGAGCTGACCAAGAGCCCGGCCGGTGCGCAGCAGTGGACACCCAAGCATGGCGCAGGCGCCGGTTCGGTGCCCGATGCGCACGACCCGTCCAAGCGTCACGCCCCTGCCATGCTGACCACGGACCTCGCCCTGCGCTTCGACCCTGCTTACGAAAAGATTTCCAGGCGCTTCTACGAGAATCCCGATCAGTTCGCCGACGCCTTCGCCCGCGCCTGGTTCAAGCTGACCCACCGCGACATGGGGCCCCGCTCGCGCTATCTCGGCGCAGAGGTCCCCGCCGAAGAGCTGATCTGGCAGGATCCCGTCCCCGCCCTCGATCACGCCCTGATCGAGCGCGGCCGACATCGCCGACCTCAAGGCTAAAATCCTTGCCTCGGGGCTGTCGATCCCCGAGCTGGTCTCCACCGCCTGGGCCTCCGCCTCCACCTTCCGTGGCTCCGACAAGCGCGGCGGCGCCAACGGTGCCCGCCTTCGCCTGGCCCCGCAGAAGGATTGGGAAGTCAACCAGCCAGCCCAGCTCGCCAAGGTGCTCAAGACCCTGGAGGGCATCCAAAAAGAATTCAACCGCCTCCAGTCTGGCGGGAAAAAGGTGTCGCTGGCTGACCTGATCGTCCTGGGTGGCTGCGCCGGCTGTCGAGCAAGCCGCCAAGAACGCCGGTCACGCTGTGACGGTTCCCTTCACCCCTGGCCGCACCGATGCCTCGCAGGAACAGACCGACGTGGCCTCCTTCGCCGTGCTCGAGCCGGTTGCCGATGGGTTCCGCAA
Source organism: uncultured Chloroflexia bacterium (assembly GCA_963751425.1). Taxonomy (GTDB): domain Bacteria; phylum Chloroflexota; class Anaerolineae; order Anaerolineales; family UBA4823; genus CAVVUF01. The sequence goes on from CAVVUF010000001.1 coordinate 1,016,862, forward strand.
CTACCTCAAAACGAAATTCACTGTCTCGGCAGAGGAGCTGCTGGTTGATCGAGCGCAGCTGCTGACTCTGACCGCTCCTGAGATGACCGTTCTCCTTGGGGGGCTGCGCGTCCTGAATGCCAACTATGCAAAGTCCCAGCACGGCGTCTTCACCAAACGGCCCGAAACCCTCACCAATGACTTCTTCGTCAATCTGCTCGACATGCGCACGGTATGGCAGGCCACCGCAGAGGACCAAGAGGTGTTCGAGGGTCGTGATCGCTCCACCGGCGCCCTCAAGTGGACCGGCACCCGTGTCGACCTGGTCTTCGGCTCAAACTCCCAGCTCCGCGCCTTGGCGGAAGTCTACGCCTGCGCTGATTCCCAGCAAAAGTTCCTGAACGACTTTGTAGCCGCGTGGAACAAAGTCATGCACCTTGACCGTTTCGACCTCGCCTGATCCTGGCATAAACGTCTTCAAGCGCTTCTGACAGGACCGCAAACCACCGGTCCAGCAGAGGGCAATCCGCCTCCGCTGGACCGGAACGTTTCTACCTTTTCTTCTTTATCCAAATTTACAATCAACACTCCCTATAATAAAGACAATTGTGATAAACTTACTTATGTTTATCATCCGCTTCCCCACACAGATTTATCGACCCGATCTCGCCGTCACCCTCCGCAACAACGTTGACGGCTGGGCAGACGATATCGCCGGTGAATACGCCTCCGACGAATGGCGTTTCATGTTAGACGAAGACCGTTATCCTGCTGGGTTTGTGTTCAAATTCGTGCTTGAACACACCTACTGGATGATCGGCCCTAACCTGTTCCTCCAGCCCGTGGCTGGCGGAGATTATCAATTCTCCGAAAACCTGGTTCGTTTTCCTCCCATAACCGAGCTGGTTGTGGAGAATGGCTACGTTCAAACCTTATTTTTTAAGCCGGACCTCGCTGAGGATCACATTTACGATGTCATTGTCATCGGCTCAGGCATTGGCGGTGGTGTGCTCGCCGACCAGCTTTCTGATCTGGGTGTCGATGTGCTGGTCTTGGAAGCAGGCAGCTACTTATTTCCAAGTCACGTTGCCAACTTGCCGCGCCGGCACCTGGTCGGTAAGTTCGAAAAGCACATTTGGGCGCTCTTTGACGAGTTCAAGGTTCAAAACTATGTGAACAACCCCGGCTCCCAGTATTTTGGCGGTCAAGCCTTCAACCTGGGGGGGCGTTCGATGTTCTGGGGTGGTCTGATCCCCCGCATGGCTTCCTACGAGCTTGATCTATGGCCTCGCCAGTCGCTCCGCTGGTACCTGGAAGATGCTGGTTATCAGCGCGCCGAGGATCTGCTGAACCGCTCGCCGCTGCCCTCCTCCTCTTTTCAGCAGCGTATCAAGCAAGCCTTGCGCAATGCCCTGCCCGACTTCAACCATTTCGATGCCCCCGTCGCCGTACAGTATTCCAACAATGCCCTTGCCACCCTCCCCACCGGCCTGTTCTCCACCGCCGACTTGCTCATGGAGTCCCGCCTGACCGAGGGACCCCAGGGGAACCAATCCCTGACCATCAACCTCAATCATGCGGTTACACGTCTGCTAACCGAGAATGATCACCTCACCGGTGTCGTTGCCTATGATCTGATCGCCAACCGCGAGCGCACCTACCATGCGAAGTTCGTTGTCCTGTCCGCTGGCACCCTCGAAAGTGCCAAGATCGCCCTGTTGAGCGGCTTGCAAGACCCCAACGCCAAGATCGGCGTGGGCCTCACCGACCACCCCATCTTCTTCACCCACTTCGCCATCCCAGCAAATTCGCCTTATTATGAAACGCTGGCGAACAGCAAGGTGCTTTCCCAGCATCGCCTCGCCGCCCTCGATAATCACCCTTATAACATGGTGTTGGAATTAGGCGCTGACTTCAATCAAGGTCGTTACGTCGACGATGATATTCTCGCCCGTCACCAGCGCGAGAAAGGCAGCACCATGCTCTGCGAGCTGGTTTTCCTGTTCAACTCCCCGCTGCTCGATGGCAACCATCTCCAGCAGCTTGGCCCCTCTTTCGCAAAACCCCTCGTAACCATGTTCCCCAGTCCTGCGGCGGATATGTTCTGGAACGAGATAAACGACCTCAAGGACCAGGTGATCGGGATGCTTGGCGGGGTTGAGCTGGCGGGGGAGGATCTCAGCCTCAAGCGCGCCGGCCTGGGGGGCGTGGCGCACGAGGTGGGCACCCTCCGCCTGGGTGAGAACGCGGCTGGTGTCGTAGATACCGATCTCAAATTCTTGAGCTACACCAATCTCTATGCCTGCGATCTCTCGGTCTTTCCTACCTCACCCGCTGCCAACCCAACCCTCACTCTCTGCGCCCTCGCCATCCGTCTCGCCGACCATCTAAAAACGAAGCTGTAAAACCCCTCCCCCTCCTGCCATTGCGAGGCGAATCTAAGTACTTGTTGTACCCAATGTACTCTTCGGCCAACCCCATCGCAAATTGCCGAAGCAATCTCCTCAGGGTGAGGGCTGCCTCGTCTGTCGTTCTGAGGGAGCGCACGGCTGATATTAAGCCGCAGCGACCGAAGAACCCATTCGACGCGGCCCTGGAAACCTTCCAGGTGAAGGTCCCTCTCCTCCCTGCGGGTGGGGAGGGGTTGGTGAGAGAACGCATAAATCGTTCTCCGCCCACCAGCGGCCCCAGCAGCGCACCAATAAAGAGTCCCGACCTCAGCGATAAGGTTGTAAGAGCTTTCTCAATTCGTTGCCGGTTCCCCTCCAAATGCCTGGGGATTTGTCCTCACCGCGTCCTCAGGACACGCCCCGGACAGTCCCCCTTAAAGAGGAGAGTAGAGGAAGAAAGAAGAGGACAGAGGAGAGGAGAATAGAGGAAGAGGAGAGGAGAGGGAGATTGAGGCCAGAGCATAGGCAGAACCCCCCGCCCCCCTGGGCGGGTAAACCCATCGATCCCTTAATCCGTCTTTTCCCATTTTCAGCTCTTTCCGTGCTTCTTTAAATCCGTGCATTTCCGTGTTTATCCGTGAGCCTTATCAGAATCCGCCTTTTCCCATTTTCAGCTCTTTCCGTGACCTCTTTAATCCGTGTTTTTCCGTGTTTATCCGTGAGCCTTATCAGAATCCGCCTATTCCCTTTTTCGCCTTTTCGTGAGCTCTTTAATCCGTTTTTCAGTGTTTATCCGTGAGCCTTATCAGAATCCGTCTTTTCCCATTGCAGCTCTTTCCGTGACCTCTTTAAATCCGTGTTTTTCAGTGTTTATCCGTGAGCCTTATCAGAATCCGCCTTTTCCCATTGTAGCTCTTTCCGTGTACATGTTTAATCCGCGTTCTTCTGTGAGCTAGCTACTACCTCCTTTGCGCCGGTCCGCGGATTTTTCCCCCTATTCCCTACTCCCCTGCCTCATCCATTTCTCACCCTCCCTTAATCTTCTCACCTGAATTTTATGATAAATTTTACCAAAATTATCAGATAAACCCTCGCTCAATGACGGACACATAACCTGTCAGCCTAAATTTCTTTTGGAGGAACAATGCTCGTCAAATCTTCAATTGCTAAAATCGGGGCGCTTTCGGTTCTGCTCACCCTGGTTCTTGCCGCCTGTGCGGCCCCCGCCGCTCCCAACACCCCCGAGCCGCTTGCCGCCCCGTCCCAGACGGCCACCCCGCAGCCTATGGTTCCAACGCCTACCGTGGCAGAAGCTGCCACCCGCCCCATTCAGATCGCTGACGTGCAGGTCCAAATCGGGGTGGGCTCGCCCATCCCGGTGGAAGTGGTTGCCAGCGGGACCTGGCCTGACCTGTGCGCCCAGGTGGCGCAAGTCGAGCAGCGCCTATCTGGCACTCGTTTTGAGATTGTAATACTGGCTAACCCTGCCGACCCGGGTTGCCCGCCGGATCAGGTAGGCCTCCCCTTTCGCATGGCCGTCCCGCTGAACATGACCGCGCTGCCCTTCGGCCCCTACACCGTGGTGGTCAACGGCGTCGAGACGGATTTCGAATGGTCGGCCATAACCTCTGAGCCGCTGCCGGTCGAAAACCTCGGCCTGACCTTCGCCTTCGTCGGCGCCGATGGAAACCTTTGGATTGCAGACGCCTCCGGCGGTCCCCCGCGCCAGGTCACCAGCGACGCCGTCTTTATGGACGCGAGCGGAGATATTGTCTATACCTTCCCCAAGATCTCCTCCGATGGTCGCTACATCGCTGCCCGCCGGGACGTGGGTGTGCCGGTCGCAGAGGGCCTGAAGTACACCTTTGGCCTTTGGGTCTACGATACTGAAACGGGAGAGTCCCGCGCAGTGTTTGAGGGTTCAGACGCCCCGCCCGCCGGCTCAGATTGGAAGCCCGGCACGCACCTGCTGGCATATAGCCTGGGCGCGGACCCCAATTACTTTATCATCCGCGGCGGCAAGCCGGATCCCGCCCTGGCGACAGGTATCTTCGGCGTCGATCTGGATTCGGGTGCCTCCAGCCAATTAGTCGCCCCCCAAAACGGCTACTCCTTGATCCAGCCAGCCTGGTCTCCCGATGGGCGCTTCATCAGCTTTGACGAGCTGGTTTACATGGAAGGCCGGGGTCCCTTCGCCTATTATGATTTCGCAGCCCAGCAGTATGTCGCCTGGGATGAGCCCCTGGGGAACTATGACTGGTCCCCCGACGGCAGCCAGCTCATTTATGACCGGCTGACCTACTCCGCCAACCTCACGGAACGCATCTTCACCCGCCCCCGCCTGGATGGCGTTGAGACCCAGGTTTCGCCTGAACCTGACCAGGGCTTTGCCTACTACCCGGTTTACTCCCCAGACGGGCTGCAGATCGCCTATCTGACAAATCCAGGCAGCCTGGACAGCGTCCAGATCACGTTGGTCGTGCAGGACCTTTCCACCGGCGAAGTTCGCCAGCTGGGCAGCTACGAATCGGTCTGGGACTTGGAATGGTCCTCGGATGGCAGGGCGCTGGTCTTCAGCGCCGGTCCGCATGATTCCCAGCAGGTGTATGCCTGCGACCTGGTGAGCGGGGCAGTCACGCTGTTAGCCCAGGGCAGCCAGCCCTCTCTCGCCCGGCCTTAGGCACCCAATGTAAGACAAAACTGTCAGTTTGTCCACTCAATCAAAAAAGACGAGAGCGCTGTGGTGGATCGCTCTCGTCTTTTCACTTACTCGTACTCACGTTTACAAAGGAATATGGTGTATAATTAATATTCTCTTAATGTATACAATATATTGACATATTTCTGCTGATAGAGTATACTCTTCAAACAATTACTGGTTTCAAATTCGAAGTTAGAGGTAAAAATGGTGGATTTTGTTATAACAATCATAGTGCTCGTCGTTGGAGTAGTTTTCATTTCAGCGTCCCGCAAGCCGGAGCCTATTCGCGTACCGGTCAGGATCACTGAAACCAGGCGCAGAAACCGCTAAGGGCGCCTGTTCTATCGTACAATCCGTGCAAGGGTTGGGGAAAAAATCTCTATTGCATGGCGGTGAAAATGGATGAAGGGGCACATGCATGCCGCTGGCATCCTTTATTTGAAATATGCTAAAGCATGTTTTCCCTGCCAGGCCGCAATCATCATCTTGACTATTCCCCTCCCCCATTTGCGATTTTCCTAATCGAGAAGTGTCAGGGTGGGGGCTTCCCTCCCCATTTGCGATTTTCCAAATCGAGAAGTGTCAGGATGGGGCTTCCCTCCTCATTTGCGATTTTCCATTCGAGAAGTGTCAGGATGGGGCTTCCTCCTCATTTGCGATTTTCCAATTCGAGAAGTGTCAGGATGGGGCTTCCCTCCCCATTTGCGATTTTCCAAATCGAGAAGTGTCAGGATGGGGCTCCCCTCCCCCATTTGTGATTTTCCAAATGGGGGAGAGTCAGGGAGGGGGCCTTTTCGTGTATAATCAAATTCTCATTCAGATATAAACCTCTCAAGCCTATTTCCTTTGCCAAACGAGGTTGAAAATGCCCGAACCCGACCCCCACTCCCCACTCCCTACTGCCTACTCCCTACTGCCTATCCCCCTCCAGCACCCCGCCGTTCACCGCCTCCTCCTCCTCGCCCTGGCTGAGGATCTAAACGAGTCCGCCGACCCCGGCCTGCTCTTCCCCAACCCTTCCAAAGGGGATATCACCTCCCAGGCCACCCTCCCCCCTGCCTCCACCCTGGAGGGCCGCATCACCGCCAAAGCCGAGGGAGTCATTGCCGGTCTGCCCCTCGCCCAGGCCGTCTTTTACCTGGTTGACCCTTCCATCACCTTCCAGCCGCACGTTCAGGATGGGGCCCACGTCCAGCCCGGCACCTTGCTCGCCGAAGTCTCCGGTCCTGGCGCCTCCCTCCTCACTGCCGAGCGCACCGCCCTAAACTTCCTCGGGCGCATGTCTGGCACCGCCACCCTCACCCACAAGTTCGTCCAGGCTGTCGCCGGCACCAAAGCCGTCATCCTCGACACCCGCAAGACCGTCCCCGGCCTGCGCCACATCGACAAATATGCCGTGCGCATGGGTGGCGGTCAGAACCACCGTGCCGGTCTCTACGACATGGTCCTCATCAAAGATAACCACATCGATGGCGCTGACGGCATCCGCCCCGCCGTCGAAGGTGTCCGCTCCCGCTATGCCTCCCGCTACCTCGTCGAGGTCGAGGTCAAGGACCTTGCAGAGCTGCGCACCGCCCTCGCCCTCCCTGTCGACCGCATCATGCTCGACAACATGGATCTCGACACAATGCGCCAGGCCGTCGAGATTGCCGCGGGTCGCGTGCCCCTGGAAGCTTCCGGCAACGTCACCCTCGCCACCGTCCGCTCCATCGCCGAGACCGGTGTCGACTTCATCTCATCCGGTGCCCTCACCCATTCCGCTCCCGTCCTTGACATCTCGATGCGTTTGCGGTAAACTATTAGTGTATATTATACAATAACCTCTGCCGATTTAGTAGATTGTTTCGAATTGAATTTCTGAAACAATCTCTTCCAATTTTGCTTATTGGATTGTCCTTACAGGAGTGTTTGACCATGAATGTTGAAGAAACCTACCAGGAAATGAAGCTCAAGCTCAGCCGCGTCGCCCCCGACGTTGAGCTCCGCATCAAAGCCGAATATGTCGTCGAGATCAACCGCCTGAAAGCGGAGAAGAACGCCGTCATCCTCGGGCACAATTACATGGAGCCCGTGCTCTACCATACCGTTTGCGATTTCGTGGGCGACTCGCTCTACCTCTCCCGCATGGCTGCCAAGACAGAGAAAGATATTATCATCTTCTGCGGCGTCAAGTTCATGGCTGAAACTGCCAAAATCTTGAATCCCTCCAAGACCGTCTTGCTGCCTGCCGAGAAAGCTGGCTGCTCCTTAGCTGCCAGCATCACTGCCGAAGACGTGCGCCAGCTCAAAGCTCGCTACCCGGGCGTGCCCGTGGTCACCTATGTCAATACATACGCGGATGTCAAAGCAGAATCAGATATCTGCTGCACTTCCGGCAATGCTGTAGCGGTAGTCGAATCCTTCGGCACCGACACAGTCATCTTCCTGCCTGACGAATACCTGGCCCGCAATGTAGCCAAGGAGACCGGCAAGCATATCATCTTCCCCAGCCTGGCTGGTCCTGCAGATCCGGCCGCTGCCAGCGAGCTGGACTTCCAGATGGTGGGTTGGCGCGGGCGCTGCGAGGTGCACGAAAAGTTCACTGTGCAAGATATTCGCAATATCCGCGCCCAGTTCCCCGAGGTGGCCATCCTGGCGCACCCGGAGTGCAGCCCTGAGGTGACCGAGGCGTCGGATATGTCGGGCAGCACCTCTGAAATGATCAAGTTCATCGAGAAGTCCAAGGCTCCCCACTACCTGCTGCTAACTGAATGCGCCATGGGTGATAACGTGGCAGCGGCTTATCCTGATAAGGACATGTTGCGCTTGTGCAGCGTGCGCTGCCCGCATATGAACATGATTACGCTGGAAGACACGCTCAAATCCTTGCAGCAGATGCGCTATGTGATCGAAGTCCCCGAAGACATCCGCATCCGGGCTGCACAGGCAGTTGAGCGCATGATCAAGATCGGTTAGGTATTATGCAAACTGATACTCTCATCATCGGCTGTGGGATCGCCGGAGCGACGGCTGCCCTGCACCTTGCAGCGGACAGCCAGCGGCAGATCATACTGCTGACGCGTGCGGAGGATCCCATCGACTCAAACTCGCAATACGCGCAGGGTGGGATCGTCGGGCGTGGCCTGGATGATACCCCCGAGCTGCTTGCCCAGGATATTCTCAACGCAGGAGCCGGTTTATCTTACCCACCTGCTGTTAAGCTCATTTCCGAAGAGGGTCCCCCTCTGCTCCAAAAAATCCTAATTGAGCAATGTGAGCTCTCTTTCGATCATGATGCCAACGGTCATTTGGTATATGGCCTTGAGGCCGCTCACTCGTGCAGGCGGATTTTGCACTTTGGAGATGCCACGGGCAGGGTCATAATGCAGGCACTGCTCAAGAAAATCGCCGAAAAACCGAACATTACTTTACTCGTCGGTTTCTCGGTTGTCGATCTCATCACTTTCCCGCACCACGCCAAAGATCCATTAACCACTTACCAGCCCACCACCTGCCATGGTGCTTATGCTTTGCAGCAAGCTACCGGTAAAGTAGTCCCCATCTTGGCAGCCAGTACGATCCTTGCTTCCGGTGGCTTAGGTCAGATTTTTCAGAACACGACCAACCCGGCGGGATCGCGCGGCGATGGGTTGGCAATGGCTTACCGTGCAGGAGCACGGGTAATTAATACGGAATATGTCCAGTTTCACCCGACCGCCTTTCACCAGCTGACCACGACCAAATTCTTGATCAGCGAGGCAGTCCGTGGCGAGGGTGGCGTGCTTCTCACCCCTGCGGGCAAACCCTTCATGGAACGTTATTCACCTGAGTGGAAGGACCTGGCGCCGCGCGATGTGGTCGCACGCTCGATCTACTGGGAAATGCTGGAAAACGGTTACCCTTACGTTCTATTGGATATCGCCTCATATAAATCCGCTGACTATCTGCGCGAGCGCTTCCCTCAGATCTATGCTTACTGCCTGAAGAATAACCTTGACATCACCCAACAGCCGATCCCGGTCGTACCCGCTGCACATTACTTTTGTGGTGGGGTCATAGTCGATTTATGGGGGCGGACGACCGTCTCAGGGCTCTATGCAGCCGGAGAAGTCTCTTGCACAGGCTTACATGGCGCTAACCGCCTGGCATCCACTTCTTTATTGGAAGGGCTTGTCTGGGGTTATCGCGTTGCAGAAGATATTCGGGGTAAAGTCGTGAATGACCCAATTATTGAAACTCAAATCCCACAATGGGATGACTCTGGTCTGCTCTATAATGCGGACACAACCTTGATCCAGGGTGATATGCAGACCATTCGCAATCTGATGTGGCACTATGTGGGTCTTGTGCGCAGCGAATACCGCTTGAACCGCGCCGTGCGTGAGCTGCGTACTCTTTGGTTGGACATCGAAGAGTTCTATCGAAAAACCCGCTTAAACGACAGTTTGATCGGGTTGCGCAACAGTGTCCAGGCAGCCCTAATTGTCGCCCAGGCAGCCCAACAAAACCGGGTCAGCCGGGGTTGTCATTATCGCGAAGACACCCAGGCACTCGATAACACGCGCCCTCCTACGGACCAGTTTATTAAATTGAGCGGGGGACTATACTGAGAATTTCTTCAAAAGCTGCCAGGCAGGCAAGAGGATCAAAAATGACAGAAACACCCCTTGTAATCATGACACATACGCTCCCTGAAGCCTGGATTGCCTCTCTTCAAGGCAAATGCCGGTTAGAAATTGGCCCCCAAGACGCGACTTCTTTAGCCCCCAAGCTAGAAGCCCTTCTACCCCAGGCAGAGGGTCTATTCTGCCTGCTGACCATCCCAGTCCGCGAGTCCTTGTTATCAAAAGCCCCCCATCTACGTGTGGTGAGCAACATGGCGGTTGGGTTTGATAATATAGATTTAGCAGCCTGCACCCAACGCAGCATCCCAGTGGGAAACACCCCGGGTGTATTGACCGAAGGTACAGCTGACTTGACGATGGCGTTGTTGTTGGCGGTGGCGCGGAATATCCCAAGCGCTTCGCAGGATGCCAAAGAGGGAAAGTGGAAGACCTGGTCTCCGGCGGGTTGGTTGGGCGCTGACTTGAGTGGTGCTACATTGGGCATCGTTGGGATGGGAAAAATTGGACAAGCAGTCACCCAACGGGCGCGCGGCTTTGGCATGGACATCGTCTATACCGACGAGATCGACCATCCTGACCTGCAAGCCCAGAGGCTGCCGCTGGAAACTTTGTTGAAATTAAGCGACTTCGTCAGTCTGCATGTGCCGCTCACACCTGAGACAAGATATTTGATTAATGAAAAATCATTGCGGCTGATGAAAAAGACTGCTTACCTGGTCAATGCCGCCCGCGGACCGATCGTAGAGCCACACGCTCTTTATCATGCCCTCAAAGCTGGGCAGATTGCCGGCGCTGCGCTGGATGTCACAGATCCTGAACCGCTGCCAGCGGACCACCCTCTCTACAGCTTGCGGAACTGCCTGATCGTGCCGCACATTGGCTCGGCTACGCTGAATACACGTAGAAGGATGGCTGAGTTAGCCTGTGAAAACCTGTTGGCAGGGCTGGAAGGGCGCCGCCTACCGAACTGCGTAAATCCAGAAGTTTATTCAACTTGACCGACTGATTAGCAAGCAGCAAAAGAATGCCTTCTTATCCCACCTACTTGGGTTTATTACAAACCCAGGAATAAACAAGGCAAGCCGGCTCGCACCGGCTTGCGGATTGATTAACTGTATTTCCTGCTTACTAGCGTGAAATGATGGGGAGAAAGAGTGACTGTAAGTTATTAAGGTTGAAGAGCGCGGGGTTGAGCAATCCAACCAGGCGCGCTTCAACCATATAACTTCCCACAATCATATTGGCTGTAGCCACAATGCTGGCTTGCCCATCGGTTCCAGTCTGCGCCTGGCCTCCATTTTCGAAGGTACAGCTAGGACCGTTCATCGGTGCTGAGTAAATTACCCAGGCACCAGGGACAAGATTCCCATACGCATCGGTGACCTCGACAATCAAGGGTAAGGGGAATACCCTCCCTGTTGGAGTAAACTGCAAAGAACCAGATTTGTAGGTAATATTCGCAGCAGGACCTGGTAAATTTGTCAATGTGAACTTAATTGGGGATACTCCCGGCGCATTCGTTGCCACTAGAACATCATAACTGCCCGCGATCGGATTCGCAGCAGCTCTAAGGCTGACTCTACCATCGTTACCAGTCCGTTGGGGGTTCGCTCCCATAAGGATTGCACTCACGCCGCTGGAGGGGACAGTGAATGTAATTACAAAACCACTTTGGGGATTCCCGTATTGGTCAACCAAGATAACGGCTAAGGGCTTCGGAAAGGCAGTGAGTATTTGAGTCGATTGAGTGGATTGTGAGGTATAAATATCCACCTCCAACCTGGCTGGTCCTAACAATTCAACCAGTATGCCCGATTGAGTGCCTCTCAGACCACGATTATCGACCATAGTGATATAGTGAGTTCCAGAGGTTTTGAAAGTGGCGTTGAACACATGACTGCCAGCATCCTGAGCTGTGAACAGGTAATCCTGCGGTAATATGGCCAGCGGATCACTGCTCAAAGAATAGGTTGAACCTCGGTAATTGGGATTGACATTCCCGTACTTATCAACGGCAGAAACCGTGAATGGATGGATGGAACCAGCTTTGACGGGAGAGGGATATCCGAATACATTTAAACCCACAACAGGAGCCGGCGTATTTGTTAAGTCAAAATAGACTGGAAGAACTCCCGGCGTCTCGACTGACGCAGTCACTTGATAGCTGCCAGAGTTCGTATTTGCCCCGGCGATCAGGCTGGCTTGTCCGGTCAGATCCGTTAAAACAGGGTTAGTGCCGGTATAAACCATCCCAGCCCCGATCACAGGTCCTGTATAAGTCACGGACGCTCCCGGAACAGTATTACTGTAGGCATCTGTGATGAGGACTACGAGAGGAGAAATGAAAGCTGTCCCCACTTGAGCCGTTTGAGGAGTCCCAGAGATAACATCGATTTTCGCTGGATCAGCGGGGAGAACCACAATTCCAGTTTGTTCCCCCGTCAGGGTGCCGGATACGGTATCTGTAGCACTTAGGAAGTTATCCGGGCCGGCTGTAAGGAAGACTGCAGTGAAAGCATGCTGCCCGGCATCGGTGAGTGTAAAGGTGTAATTTACCGGCAGTGAAGCTCTTGCGTCGCTGCTGGAAAACACAACAGTGCCAATATAATCGGAGACAATCTGGTTCCATTGGTCACGCACGGTCACGGTAAATACTCCAGTTTCGCCCGCACGAACTGGTGATGGATATCCCGAGACATCTAACCAGGCAGGACCGGCGGCAAGGTTCGTTAATTGGAACTGCACCGGTGCAATGGAAATGTGGTTGGTTCCAGCAGTCACTTCATAACTGCCAGCAAGCATATTAGCCGTAGCTGCTACAGATGCTTTACCGTCTGGCCCGGTAAGAATTGGCATCGTCTCTGTAAAAGTTGCGCTGGAGCCGCTAGCTGGAGCCGAAAAATATATCGGCAGGCCAACGACAGGGGTTTGATCAGGATATTGGGCGGTCACTTCTAAACGATCCATGAAGGAGGTGCCAATTAAAGTCGATTGGGGTGAGCCGCCTGTGACAGTCAAGATAGGATTCTCACAGCGTGTCAGGGTTACTGTATCCGCTGTGTAATGGATCTGAAATGCTAAATCTTCTGCCAGGAAGATACTTCCATCTGAAAGATCTCGAAAAGTACCTAAAATCACATCATCCGGAGTACCATCCCCACCGGTACGCTGGATCAACGTGAATTCGGTACCTACAAGAGGATTGAAATTAGGATCAACCGCTACCGAAAGAACTGTATCTGTGATTCGGGCAGTACTCAAAGGACCATATTGATCCATTTCTTGGATCACAATCTGATCATAACCACTCCCGGGTTGTGTACCGCGCAAATCAAAAGAAAGCACACGATCAGCCTGACCTGGTGTATTCGTTCCCGTTTGCAGCGCACCAGTAACGGTCAAAACACCCGTGCTGCGCGTCAATTCCCCAGTCACCACATCCAGTTGATCGCCAACTCCAACGGTACCCCCCCCTGAGCCATCCCGGTAATAAATGCGACCGAGTATTCCGCTGCCATAAAGGTTCATTTCCCCGGAGCCACTATTGCTGCGCACGAAATCGCCGAAATTGGTCCCCTCAGGAGTAATATTTAGATTGAGGGTACCAGAGCCAGATCGCCGTAAGCTCTTGATACCAGTCGGATCTTGCAGCTTAGCCAGGTTTAAGGTCCCAGTAATGACAACTTGTGTGTTGGATTGCAGAATGGAGTCTAAGCTCGTGAAGCTCATACTACCGGGGCCGCGGAAATGCACAGAACTATGGTTGATGATCAAAGCGTTCTGCAGCACAAGGTCTGCAGACATATTTCCGAGCGTAGGAGGGGTACCGGGAGTGTTGCAAGGGTTAGAGGAACACAACAACGAAATCGGTCCACTCCCGACCGAATCGTTACCACCTAACAGCAGCGTGCCTCCATGAATATTGGTTCCGCCCGAATAGGAATTTTCCCCAAGAAAGGCTACAGGGCTCCCTGATCTAACAATTACAGCAAAATGAGCATCTCCTGAGGCATCCCTGATATCACCAGAAAAGGTCAAATTCCCGGAGGATGCATTTGTCATTGAAAGATCGCTGTCCAGCACCACCGGAGCAGATATGGTATGAGAAGCCTGGCCTGTCACATAGACCGTTGCAGGGGACGATGATGCAGATTCAAAAATAAGGCTGCCTCCATGTTCCCCAGCAATGGTATAGTTATTGTCGTTGACAATAATCATCCCGCCAACGGTAACCTGGGTGGAAGAAATGATCACATTCGTGGGAACAGATCCCCCGTCGAAGAAAGCAATCTCACCGCTGGCATTTGGATATCCCCCGGGCATCCAATTATCATCCCGGTTCCAGATATTACTGAAAGTACCCCGCCAAATTCCAGAGGCTGCAATTGATTGCATCCCACCACCAGTCACAAAAAGCAGGATTAACGCCAGGGTGATGGCAAGCAGTAGCCGAGAGAAAGAAGAAAGTTTGATTTTTAAAGACACAGTATAGCCTCGTATTTCGAATGAAAGATATGATTGACTCTAACGCGATCCTCATTTGTAAAGGTGCAAAGAACATGCCAGACAAGATAATAAAGTAATGATTTCGACCTGCATGATCCAAAATGATTTGATAATCAGATTATATTATTATTCTCTATCCGCGAGTTTAACAGAACTGAAAGGGTGGATTGACTAACCATTTTGTTAATTGATTAAACGCATGAAATTCGAAATAATTACTGAGGTAAAAGTTCCTGGAAAAATCAACCACCGGGTATAATTACATCCCCGATAATCGACTTAGAGGTAAAAAAAATGGTACCTAGAGAAAAAATCGATCAATTAAAACAATCCATTACCGAAATGGGCAGCGTGATCGTAGCCTATTCAGGCGGGGTAGATAGCACTTTACTCGTTAAAATCGCACATGATTGCCTAAGCGAGAGGGCAGTGGCAGTGACAGCTATTTCTGCCAGTCTGCCCACCCAAGAACGGATCGCTGCTGAAGCAATTATTCAACAGATCGGCGCACAGTATGAGACCATCCAGAGCCTAGAAACAGATGATCCTAATTACCTGGCCAATACCTCAGAGCGATGTTTTTTCTGCAAGAGTGAAACCTATGACCAATTGTCCAGGTATGCGAAAGAACATGGCTTCAACCATATCATCGATGGTACAAATGCCGATGATGTTGGCGATTACAGGCCCGGTCGTAAAGCTGCCAGGCAGTTTGGGGTTCGGTCACCATTACAAGAAATGGGTTTCACAAAAGCAGACATCCGCGAGCTGGCAAAACTTTACGGTTTACCCAATTGGGATAAACCTTCTGCGGCGTGCCTGTCATCGCGCATACCTTACGGGACAATCATCACCTTGCCGATCCTCTCCCAGGTTGAACACGCAGAGGAATTTCTGCACAATCTCGGCTTGCGTCAGGTGCGCGTCCGCCATCACAACTCCATTGCCCGGATTGAGGTGGAAGAAACTGATTTCCCCATTTTATTCCGCTACAACCAGGCTATCGTCATACACTTTAAAGAGCTGGGGTACACTTATGTCACCGTGGACCTGGCAGGATTCCGTACGGGCAGCATGAATGAGGTTTTAAACTCACGTGGATAAGGAAAAGCTCGAAAAACTCCTATCACAAGTGCAAAACAGTGAGGTTACCATTGAACAGGCCCTCGAAAAACTCAGCGTACTACCTTACGATGACTTGGGGTTTGCCCGCCTGGACCTGCACCGCGAACTGCGTACCGGGCTGCCGGAAGTAATCTTCTGCCAGAGTAAAACCTCCGCCCAAGTGGCAAGCATCTTCGAGCGCCTGGTCCAGCACCATGCCCGCGTGCTCGGTACGCGTGCCACTCCAGAGATGGCCGCGGCGGTACAAGAAATCATCCCTGAGGCACATTTCGACCCGACTTCTCGGCTAATTTCTTTAAATTCGGAAAAAAACAAACCAATATCGGAAGAGGCTCCATATATCCTCGTCGCCTGTGCAGGGACAACGGACCTGCCCGTAGCAGAAGAAGCAGCCCAAACTGCAGAATTCCTGGGGAGCAGAGTCCTGCGGGCATATGACGTAGGCGTAGCGGGAATCCACCGCTTACTCGGCAGCTTGGACTTAATCCGCGCTGCATCAGTCATCATCAGCATCGCCGGCATGGAGGGCGCACTCACCAGCGTGATTGGTGGATTGGCGGCTTGCCCAGTGATAGGCGTGCCGACCAGTGTGGGGTATGGCGCTAGTTTTAACGGACTGGCAGCCCTGCTGGCAATGCTCAATTCCTGTGCAACAGGCGTGGCGGTAGTCAACATCGACAATGGCTTTGGAGCCGGGGTTTTCGCACATAAGATCTTACAAAAATGAAAATCACTTACTTTGATTGTATCTCTGGTGCAAGCGGTGACATGATCTTAGGAGCGCTAGTCGATGTTGGTCTACCTATCGAACGCTTGCAAAATGACCTGGCACTTTTAAAATTAGATGGATACGAACTCCAATCGCGCCAGGTGGTGAAAAATGGCTTCCGAGCCACAAAAGTGGATGTGCTGGTGAGAGAGGATGTGCCGGAACGACACCTGAAGGAGATCCTCAATATTGTAGAAAACAGCCAGCTACCTGAAACCATTAAGATTAAGGCTTCAACACTCTTCACCCGACTGGCGGAAGTTGAAGCAGGCATCCATAGTACTACCCTGGATAAGGTGCACTTGCATGAGTTGGGTGGAATCGACACCATGGTCGATGTGATCGGAGTATTTCTAGGGTTAGACGCATTGGGAGTCGATAAAGTATTTTCTTCATCAGTGCCTTTGGGACGAGGTTTCATCCGAGGAGCGCACGGGCAGATCCCCCTCCCCTCCCCTGCAACCGTCGCTTTGCTCAAAGGGGTGCCCGTCACGGGATCCGATTTGAATTTTGAGTTGGTCACCCCTACCGGGGCTGCCCTTCTCACGTCGCTGGCAGAATCCTTTGGCCCGATCCCGGCTATGACGCTTGAAGCTGTAGGATATGGGGCTGGGGGGCGCGATCTTCCCATCCCGAACATTATTCGCATTCTCCTTGGTGAAAAGGAAGGGATTGGTTCAGAGATCCTCGAGACTCTGGTAACCCTGGAAACGAACATCGATGATCTAAATCCACAGGTTTACGATTACCTGATGGGGAAGCTATTCGAAAATAGCGCTCTGGATGTCAGCTTGACTCCCATCCAAATGAAAAAGAACCGTCCAGCTGTGCAAGTCTGGGTGCTATGTCGCCCTCAAGATGCAGCAAGCCTTGAAAAGATATTATTTGAAGGAACAAGCACACTGGGTATCCGCCGTAGCCTGGTTGAGAGACACTCCCTGCCGCGCAGCTTCCAAACTGTAGAGACACCTTATGGGCCTGTCAAAGTAAAACTTGCACATCTCAGTGGAGGTAAAAAGCGCCCGGCTCTGGAATACGAAGACTGCAAAAAAATTGCTCAGGAGCAAGGTGTACCTCTTTGGGAAGTATATCTTGCAGTACATAAAATACTAAACCTTGACAGCCCCTCAAGCAATGAGTAAACTTTGAACTATGAAACAAAGGCATCTGCCTGTCCCTACCCCTACTAACCGCAAGTCGATTGGGCTTTCGGTCTATTAGGGTCCGGTAGAGCATCTGCCTAGCGAATTTCACCCTTTGGACAAACAGCCCAAAGGGTTTTTCTTTATTACAGGAGGCGGTTTATGCGTTTGAGTCAGCTTTTCAGCCAAACTTTACGGGAAGCTCCGGCTGAGGCGGAAATCCCAAGCCACCAGCTCTTGCTGCGGGCTGGCTACATCCGTCAGCTAGCAGCCGGGATCTTCTCTTCTCTACCGCTGGCGATAAGGGTTCAGGCCAAAATCGAGGCCATCCTGCGCCAGGAAATTGAGGCAATTGGCGGGCAAGAGGTGAGTATGCCCGTCATCCATCCGGCTGACCTATGGAAAGAGACCGGACGGTGGTATAAAATCGACGCTGAAATGGGGCGCTTTAAAGATCGCCTCGGAAGAGACTTGGTCCTGGCAATGACCCATGAGGAGGTTGTTGCTGACCTTGTCCGCAAGGAAATCCGCTCATATCGGCAGATGCCGCAATTAATTTACCACATCCAGACCAAGTTCCGAGACGATCCGAGGCCGCGTGCCGGTTTGATCCGCACGCGCGAATTTACAATGAAAGACAGCTACAGCCTGGATGTAGATTGGGAAGGCCTGGATCAACAGTACCGCGCCCATTATCAGGCATATTTTAATATTTTTCATCGCTGCGGGTTGAATGTAATCGCTGTGGGATCAGATACGGGCATGATGGGTGGAGCCCTGGCGCATGAGTATATGTACCTGACACCTTATGGTGAAGACACCTTGATCCTTTGTGATGCCTGTGGATATTCCGCCAACCGGCAGATTGCACGCTTTAGAAAGGAGCCATTGCAGGCAGAGAGTATTCAATCATTGACCAGGGTTGCTACACCAGATTGTAAATCGATCGAGGCCCTGGCGAATTTTTTGCAGGTGCCCCAGGCGAAAACCGCCAAGGCTGTTTTCATGATGGCAGAGATTCCTGCCACAATGGAGAAGGGCACTCAAGATCAGGAGAAGTTCATCTTCGCCGTTGTGCGGGGTGATATGGAAGTCAACGAAACCAAGCTGGTAAATGCCATCAAAGCACGCGCCCTCAGACCAGCCACTGAGGATGAAATCCGGGCGGTGGGCGCCGAACCCGGTTACGCCTCACCCGTAGGCTTGACTGGCCCAGCCTCAAACCGCTCCCTACTGGTAGTGGTGGATGATTTGATCCCCAAATCCACTAACCTGGTAGCAGGCGCCAACCAGGCGGGATACCACTTGATGAACGTCAACTTCGACCGCGATTACCAGGCTGACATCATCACAGATATCACCGCAGCCAGCGAAGGCAGTGCCTGCCCAAATTGCAGCCACGGAATGCGAGCCGTACGCGGGGTGGAGGTGGGGAACATCTTCAAACTAGGAACTTTCTATTCAGAAGCCATGGATTGTAAATTCCTCGACAAAGATGGCAAGATGAAACCGGTTGTGATGGGATCTTATGGGATCGGCCTTGGCCGCCTGATGGGTTGCATCGCGGAAGAATACCATGACGAGCATGGGTTGACCTGGCCTGTAACAGTTGCCCCTTACCAGGTCCACCTGGTCTTGCTGGTGGGGAAAAGCCAGGAGAGTGAGCTAAAAGCAGCTGATCCTGCCAAAGTTGCGGAAACGCTTTATTCGTCCATGCAAGAGGCAGGCATCGAAGTACTTTTTGATGACCGGGCAGAATCTCCCGGTGTTAAGTTTAACGACGCTGATCTAATCGGCATCCCCATCCGCCTGACAGTTGGAGAACGCTCCCTTCGCCAGGGGGAGATCGAGCTGAAATGTCGAGATCAAGCGGACCGTAGGCAAGTGCCAATAGAAGAAGTGGTCAACCAGGTGCTCCAGGAGCTCGATGCCAAGCGAAAAGAGATTAACCGCAAGGTGCTCAAAGTCGAATATTAAAGTTGGATTGAATCAGCTTTTCTAGACTTTTAGCTGACCTTGAAGAAACTTTTCAAGTGCATGGCCAGGTTAATGTCGCCTGTGATTTTCAACTTACCCTGCATGAAAGCCATCATGCCATCCATCTTCCCCAGCATGATATCCCGGAAGTCATGTGCATTGGCAGTCAGGGTCATCTTTGGGTTCTGGACAATTCCTTGGGCAACCTTGCATTTCCCATCTTTGATCATAAGGTTCCAGTCACCACCTTCTTCTCCCGTCAGTCGATACTGGATCAGCGCATCGACGCCGGTCGCTTTCTCTGGAACGAAAGCCTGTTCATGTCCGAGGACAAGCTCTTTTACGGTCAAAGTTGATAAATCAGGCATACATCTCTCCACGCGCCAAAGGTTAAAATCACAATCGAATACTTTTCATTATTTCGCAAACCAGGTTATCAGATTAATACCTCTGTAGACACCTGATTCTCTCCAGCAGATCTCACCAATACTTTGTCTACCCGAAAACCATCCATATCTACGACTTCGAAGACAAAATTTTCCCAGGAGAAATGATCCGCGGGAGCAGGGATCCGCCCGAGCATTGTCATGATAAAACCACCCAGGGTCTGGTAATCGGCAAGTTTTTCATCGGGCAGCTCGTCCAGGTTTAAGAATTCCTTTAGTTCATCCACCGAGAGCATCCCATCGATCAACCAGGAACCATCTTCCCGCGTAATGATCTCATCTTCTTCAATTTGACTGCTCATCAAATTCTCGCCGACAATCGCTCTGAGAATGTCGTTGATGGTCACCAAACCTTGCAAACCGCCATACTCATCAATCACCAAAGCCAGTTTCAACGGAGATTCTTTGAACAACTCAAGCACTTCGAGGGCCGGCATCCGCTCTGGGACTACGATCGGCTCAATCATCAATCGTTCCAAATCTAAAGTTTGTCCAGTCAGTTGGGCTACCAAGAGATCTTTAGTTTGTACAACACCCAAGACATTATCCAAGCTGCCGCGTGCCACTGGAAAACGAGCATGCACACTTTCAACAATTTTCCGGCAGTTCTCATCCAGAGAATCGTCGAGATCGAGCCAAACAACCCCTGTACGGGGAGTGATCAGGTTGCCGACATCCCAATCTGCCAACCTGAAAACACCTGCAACCATCTGTTGTTCTGCTTCCTGAAAAACACCCTCCTGAGTGCCTTGCTCGAGCATCACCTTGATATCCTCTTCTGTGACGGAAGGCTCTGCAGGAGGCTGAACACCGAGGATCCGCACGATCAAATTTGTAGAAGCACTTAAAAAATGAACTAAAGGCGATACAAGTTTCGCCACGAAATCCATCGGACCAGCCAGGCGGACAGCGATCTCTTCTGCATTTTGTAAAGCCAGCCGCTTAGGAACCAGCTCACCTAAAACGAGCGTGAAATAAGTAATGATCAGAACCACAATTAGCACACCAATCAATTCCCCATATGGAGCCAACCATGGAATTGATTGCAGCCAAAGACCAATCTGCTCGGCGAGTGTAGCTCCTCCAAAGGCACCCGCTAAGATTCCAACAAGGGTGATCCAGATTTGGATAGTCGATAAAAAGCGGCTGGGGTCATCCGCTAATTTGAGGGCTGTAGAAGCTCTTTTATCCCCATCCTCTACGCGCTGTTGAAGTCTCAGCTTCCTGGCAGAAACAATTGCAATCTCTGCCATGGCAAACAATCCATTGACCAGGATGAGGCTTAAAATGATTAAAAATTCGAAGATAGGTTCCATGTCCCTTATCAAGGGATTGTACTAGTTGATCGATGAATGTCAAGGATTATCGCCTGATTTGAAGGCAAACAAAACCATTGGGTCGAAATGCTGGAATTCTCCGCCCATGCGCCAACGCCTGTAATTTTCCATCTCCTGCGCGGTTGCAGAGGCAGTATAGAAAGCCATGCTTTCGAAAACAATTCCTGGGGGTCCACGACGCGCTTCCAGGTGAAGATGAGGGTTGACAATATTGTAACCCGTCATCCCAACATCGCCAATCACCTGTCCGCAAGCCACCGAATCTCCTAGCTTTACCAAAGGCTCGTGACCAAAATGGGCATAGAGTAAGTATAGCGATTCTCCTGCAGCCATACCCAGGGCATCCGGAAGCCCGGCTGGTAAATCAGAATAAGGTGTTTCAATCATGACCATGTTCCCATAAGGAAGCCGGTTTTGGATTACAGATGCCGCTCGCCCTGCCAGCACAACCTGAACCGGCTCTCCTTCAATGGTCTTATATCCCTTACGTGAATAATGCGAAAAATCTACTCCCTGATGGCGCTCATCGCGGCCCATCGGGGGTGGATTGTATGGATCGGAGATGATCTCCCAAAGCTCCGGGATGGTCTCCATAGGCCAGCGGAGAACAGAGTTGAAATTCAGGTTCGGCTGATTGAGTTGCCGAAGGGGAAGGGGTCAGAGACGCAGGAGATTGAGGAGGAGGGGAAGGTGTGAGATGAAAAAGGTTTACACGAGAGGAGATAGGGGTGAGGGTGACAGCTTGCGGAAAAGGTGTAAAAGTTGAAGTGTTTGTTAGAAATAGCTTTGTAGGCACATCGGAAACGGATGTCGTCGGCTGGCAAGCATCCGTGATAATAAAAAAAAGCAAGGACAAGATGACCAGGTAATATTTCTTATTCTCCCTATTCATCATGCCCAGCCTATAAACATTACACTTCGTAGAGCAGATCGCTGGAAATTAAATGACGATGCTAACCAGCTTACCCGGAACCACAACAACCTTCTTCGGCGGCTTACCTTCCAGATACTTTAGGACAGCCTCGCTGGACAGAGCAGCCGCTTTGGCATCTGCGTCGCTGATTCCAACAGAGACATCAATGCGATCACGGACTTTACCATTTACCTGCACAACCAGGGTGATCTGCTCCTCGGTAGCAGCGGCCGGATCAAATACTGGCCATGTTTGCTGATGGATGGAATATGACTTCCCCAAATATTGCCATAATTCCTCAGCAACAAAGGGAGTAACTGGGGCAGACATGAGCAGATAGATTTCCAGCGCCTCATCCCACTCTGATGTGCCTGCTGCACCTGCTTCTCGCGCCTTGTAGAGCTCATTCATCAGCTCCATCAGGCTGGAAACGATCGTATTAAACTCAAAAGTCTCGAAATCACGAGTCACTTTTCGCAGGGACTGGTGGACTTTACGGCGTAATCCTTTGAGAATTTGCTGATCGGGTTTCCCGGCCTTGGCAGGTTCTTGATACAAAGCCCAGGTACGCTTCACCCAGCGTACTGTACCTTCGATACCGCTGCTGGACCAGGGTGCGCCCATATCCCAGCGTGCAAAAAACATCAGATAAGCCCGCACTGTGTCTGCCCCATAGCGAGCTACGAGATCATCCGGAGCGATGACATTCCCGCGGCTTTTTGACATTTTCTCGTGGTCTTCTCCTAAAACCATGCCCTGGTTGCGCAACTGGAGCATCGGCTCAGGTCCACTCATAATCCCCATATCCCGGCAAGCTTTATGGAAAAAGCGCGTATAAATCAAGTGCATAGTAGCATGCTCAATACCGCCCGTGTAAGTATCCACAGGCATCCAATAGGCATACTGCTCCGGGTCAAAGGGACCTTTTTCATAATCCGGGCTGAGGTAGCGCAGATGGTACCAAGAAGAGCACATGAAGGTATCCATCGTATCCGTCTCGCGTTCCGCCGGACCGCCACACACCGGGCAGGTAGTATTCTTCCAAGTAGGGTGAAGTTTCAGGGGGCTTTCACCAGTGGGCTTCCATTCGACATCGTCGGGAAGCAAGACAGGCAGCTGTTCTTCGGGCACATCCACTGGTCCATGCTCCGGGCAGTAGATAATAGGGATCGGAGCCCCCCAATATCTCTGGCGCGAGATCAACCAATCACGCAGGCGATAATTGACGGCGCGTTTACCCAAACTAAGTTTTTCAAGGAAAGCTACGGCTTTATCAAAAGCCTGGTCGCCAGGAGTGCCCGATAAGGGTCCAGAATTGACCATTGTGCCATAGGCAGGCAACGACTTGGTCATCTCTTCAGCATCCAAGGGAGACTGATCAGGGGGCTGGATCACCACGCGGATTTCCAAGCTGAATTTACGAGCAAACGCGAAGTCACGCTCGTCGTGCGCGGGTACTGCCATGATGGCGCCTGTGCCATAGGTCATCAAGACATAATCCGCGATCCAGATCGGAATGCGCTCTTCATTTACTGGATTTACAGCGTAACCGCCAGTGAAAATGCCGGTTTTCTCCTTGTCCGCGGCTTCCCGGTCAATATCCGACTGGCGCGCAGCCTGAGCTTTATAAGCCTCTACTGCTTCCCGGTAAGCGGGCGTGGTAATTTTATCCACCAAGGGATGTTCTGGTGCTAAAACCATAAACGTGGCGCCCCAAAGCGTGTCGGGCCGGGTAGTAAAGATCTCTAACGGGTCGCCCTGCTCGGTTTTGAAGATGACCGAAGCACCCTCTGAACGCCCAATCCAGTTCGTCTGCAAGGTTTGCACCCGGTCTGGCCAATCCATTTTTGAGAAATCCAACAGCTCATCAGCATACAGAGTGGTCCTGAAAAACCACTGATCGAGATCCTTCTTGATCACCTGCGTGCCACAGCGCTCGCAGTGACGGTCTTCGCCCCACACCTGCTCGCGCGCCAGAGTGGTGTTGCAGTTCGGGCACCAATCGACGGGCGACATCTTGCGGTAGGCTAAACCATGTTTGTGAAGCTGGGAGAAGAACCACTGGCTCCATTTATAATACTTCGGGTCAGCCGAAACGGCTTCCCGCCGCCAATCGAACATTGATCCCATCGTGTGAAGCTGCTTGCGCATGCGCTCGATATTGGCATAGGTCCACTGTTTGGGGTGGATATTGTGTTTCACTGCGGCATTCTCAGCAGGCAGCCCAAATGCATCGAAGCCCATCGGGAAGAGAACGTTATAGCCGCGCATGCGCATGAAGCGGGCACGGGCATCAGAGGGAGTCATGGCGTACCAGTGACCGATGTGCAGGTCTCCGGAGGGATAAGGCAGCATCGTCAGCGCGTAGTGCTTCGGCCTGGCTGGATCGATATCAGAATTGTATAAGCCATCGGCATCCCAACGGGCCTGCCATTTCGGCTCGATCTCTGAAGGATTATAGATTTGATCAGTCATGTTGTCTCCTGATTTGCCTTATGATCCTATACCAACCGGGTGCAAAACTTCTGATAAAGGATGGGCGATGGAAATTAACCTTGCGGATTATATCTCAAATTGCTTGATAACTTTTTCGATTCCTAATGGGTAACAATGCTGACGATTTTTCTTTGAACCACAATTACTTTCTTCACCTGTTTTCCAGCCAGCGAGGCTTGTACCTTGGGTTGTTCCAAGGCAAGCAGCTGCACCTCCTCTGCAGGCATATTCCCATCAACCTCGATCACATCCCGCAGTTTACCATCAACTTGCACAGCCATCTGCACCAGGTCTTCTTTAATCATCTGGGGATCAAACCGAGGCCAGGACTGCTGGTGTATACTGCCGGAATGCCCCGTGAGCGCCCATAATTCATCGGTAATATGCGGGGCGATGGGGGACAGCAAGATTAGCAGGGTCTCTAGGGCCTGATGAAATGTTTTGGTTCTCCAGGCGTCTGTGGCTTGCAGATCCGATAAAGCGTTGGTAAATTCCATCAGCCCCGAAACAACGGTATTGAAGCGCAGTGTTTCGATGCGGGCGGTGATCTCCAGGGTTGTTCGATGGATCAAGGAAATTAATTCAGGATCCTCTTCATCTGAATTCGCACTGTCAGCATAAGTATCGCCCACGATTTTCCAAACACGGTTCAAGAAACGCCGCGCTCCGTGAAGCCCAGCGGTACTCCAATCCACATCTTGTTCAAAGGGCGCCATGAACAGCTCATAAACGCGCAAGGCATCTGCGCCGTGGCTGGCAACAATTTCATCGGGGGTGATCACATTCCCGCGAGACTTGGACATGCGTTTGCCATCCGGTCCCATGAGCTGCCCCTGGTTGAGCAGTTTAGCGAACGGCTCATCGAAGGGCACCAACCCTGCATCATACATTACCTTGGTCCAGAAGCGAGAATAGAGCAGGTGCAGTGTTGCATGCTCCGCCCCACCCACATACAGATCAACCGGCATCCAATAGTTCATAGCCGAAGGCTCAAACGGTCCTTCATTAAAATGCGGGCTGGTGAAACGCAGGAAGTACCAGGATGAGCAGGCGAACCCTCCCATCGTGTCTGTTTCACGCTGGGCCGCGGCACAACAGCGTGGGCAGGTGGTATTCACGAACTCAGGTAGGCGTGCAAGCGGTGATTTTCCACTGCCATCCGGTTGAAAATCCTGCATGGGGGGCAGCAAGACGGGAAGTTGATCTTCAGGTACCGGCACCTCGCCGCAGGATGGGCAGTGAATGATGGGGATCGGGGTACCCCAGTAGCGCTGGCGGCTGATCAGCCAGTCGCGCATACGGTATTGGACCGAACGCTGTCCCAGGCCAAGTCTCTCCAACTCAGCGATGATCTTCTCGACACCCTCTGCCCCTGACAGCCCGTTGAAGGGTCCTGAATTTACCATCGTACCTGCGCTGGAAAATGCAAGTGAGAGGGATTCATCTTGGCAGTCTGGCGAGGTGATAACCACTCTAACCGGTAGATTAAATTCTTGAGCGAATTCATAATCGCGTTGATCATGTGCCGGCACTCCCATGACCGCTCCAGTACCATAAGACGGCAGCACATAATCAGCCACCCAAACTGGCACCAATTCTCCACTCAGTGGATTGATGACATACCCACCTGTAAACACACCTGTCTTTGGACGGGTTTCGTTCATTCGATCAATTTCACTTTGTGAGGCAGCCTGGGCTTGATATGCATTCACCTGGCTGCGCAGCTCTGGGGTAGTGAAATGTTCTACCAAAGGATGTTCCGGGGCTAACGCGAAGAAAGTCACACCATACAGCGTATCGGGGCGCGTGGTAAAGACCTTGATCGGGGTTTGAGAGGCAGCAGATGAGAAAATAACCTCGGCACCCTCCGAGCGCCCGATCCAATTGCGCTGCATGGCTTTGATCTTTTCTGGCCAATCGATGTGGTCTAGTCCTTCGAGCAGCCGGTTTGCGTAAGCCGTGATGCGGAAGTACCATGCCGGGATCTGACGTCGGATTATACCCGTATGCCCGCGCCAGCACACGCCTCCCTGCACTTCATGACTGGAGAGCGTTGTCATACAGGTGGGGCACCACCACTGCCAATTGGTATCGCGATAAGCTAACCCCCGTTTATATAACATCAAGAAGAACCATTGAGTCCAACGGTAGTAACCCGGGACTGAGGAGTCAATCTCGCGCGACCAATCAAAACTGATGCCGAGCATGGTATACTGGCGCCGGAAATTCGCTGTGTTTTGATCAGTAGTGCTGCGTGGATGAACACCATGTCTTACCGCAAACTGTTCAGCCGGCTCGCCAAAGGCATCCCAACCCATGGGATGCAAGACGTTGTAGGCTTGCATGCGTTTGAAGCGCGAAAGGACATCAGTGGGGACATAATTACGGCAGTGACCCACATGCAGCCCATCTCCAGAAGGATAAGGGAAGAAATCCATGCAGTAGTACTTTGGTTTCCCACCACCTTCGCGTGCAAGGTAAAGCCCGGTTTCCTCCCAAAGTCGCTGCCACTTGGGTTCTATGGTCTGTGGTTGATATTTTGGAAAAGTTTTCTCCGAGCCTGACATTGCACACCTCCTCCTTAAAATAAATATCCTTCGTCCCAGGGACGAAGGATTAATCCGCGGTACCACCCTGCTTGCCTGAAATATCGCTTGAATACCGTAACTTTCAGGCCACTTAACTTCGCGATAACGGGCGAAACCCGTTGCCGGCTAAGGCGAACCGTTCACCAGCAAGCCTGCCCATGGGGGGCAGCAGGCGAGTTCGACCTTGTGCTGATGTACTCTGCGGGTACTATGCCGGGCTCCCACCTCACTCTCCCGACTCGCTGGCAGATGGTCTACTGCTCCTGCGAAGGCTCTATAAACCACTCAGCGGTCAACGCCCGCTTGATGCTGACCGCTGCTGGCTGTTTTGAGTGGACCCAGAGGGATTCGAACCCTCGGCCTTCTCAATGCCATTGAGACGCGCTCCCAACTGCGCTATGGGCCCTCGTTCAGTTACCAGCAATCAGTTACCTATTCACAAAGAAGTTGATGACCAATTCCCGATAACTGATTACTGTCCCTGTGGACCTGGAGGGATTCGAACCCTCGGCCTCCTCAGTGCGATTGAGGCGCGCTCCCAACTGCGCTACAGGCCCTAATCAGAGGTAAAGAATTGTACCTGAGACAGAAAAGGATGTCAAGCAAAACTTTATATCGAAACATCTAGCCGGAACATATCGGGCAAGCTATAATTCCATTGACATCAATCCCTGGAGGCAACCATGAACCAAACCAATCATTCCACACCTTTCAACACTCGTCAGAAAAAGTTATTCGCTGCGCTGGCAAATGCGGGATTGGAGGCAGCTGCCTTCAATCCAGGTCAATCCTTGATCTATTTGACAGGCCTGAGTTTCCATCTAAGTGAAAGACCTGTGGTTATTCTATTCAAACCGAACCAGACTCCGGTGATCGTGCTGCCAGAGCTAGAAGTTGCCAAAGTAAAGGATCTTCCCTACCCCCTCCATTCGTTTACTTATGGTGAGGATCCTGCCGCCTGGTCGGAGGTATTTCACCAGGCTGCGAAAGCCGCCGGGGTGAACGGGTTAACTGTAGGCGTTGAGCCGCGCAGCCTGCGCTTTTTGGAATTAAAGTTGTTAGAAGGGGCTGCCCCCCTGGCACGCTTCCAATCCGCGGAAGAAAGCCTGGCATCTCTTAGAATGTACAAGGATCCGGATGAAATCTCCGCCATGCGTAAAGCTGCGCAGATTGCCCAGGAAGCGCTCCTGGCTACCTTACCAATGGTTAGAGTAGGGGTTACAGAACAGCAGATTGCCTCAGAACTGACGATGCAGCTATTGCGGGCAGGCTCGAGTCCAGAAATGCCTTTTTCACCTATTGTATCGGGAGGACCAAACAGTGCTAATCCGCATGCCACGCCCAGCGACCGGGCTCTTGAGGAGGGCGATTTACTGGTGATCGACTGGGGAGCCAGCTTTAATGGCTACTTTTCCGATATCACGCGCACATTTGCGATTGGTAAAATCGAGCCAGAGTTCGAGAAGATCTATCAGCTCGTTTTGGAAGCCAATACCATGGGACGCGCCGCTTGTGTGCCTGAAAACCTGGCTGGTGATGTCGACCTGGCAGCCCGAAAGGTGATTGAAAACGGAGGGTATGGTCCCGAGTTCCGACACCGCACCGGGCATGGCCTGGGCATGGATGTGCACGAGGAGCCTTACATGCGCGCCGGGAATCCTATGCCTCTGGTACCGGGGATGACCTTCACTGTCGAGCCAGGCATTTACTTGCTAGGACGCGGAGGGGTGCGTATTGAGGATGACATGCTGATCACAGCCGGCGGAGGGGAGAGCTTAACTGACCTGCCACGCGAGCTGCAGGTTTTATGATCCGTGACCTGATCCTGGTAGCTCTGTCCCTGATGATCTGGGGAATTGGGGAAGGAATGTTCCTGTTCTTCCAACCCCTCTACCTGCAGCAGCTGGGTGCTGACCCTGTTTTGATCGGCACCATAATCGGAATGGTCGGCATTGCCATGACCTTATCTCACCTGCCAGCCGGTTACCTGGCAGACCGGATTGGGCGAAAGCCCTTGATGGTGGCAGCATGGTATTTAGCAACCATCGCTACCTGGGTGATGGCGTTGTCGAAAACTTTGGCTGGATTTGTAGTTGGAGCTATTTTGTATGGGATCACGGCTTTTGTAGCTGGTCCGATGAACAGCTACATCACTGCAGCGCGAGGTAAACTGTCTGTCGGGCGTGCTTTGACACTCGTTTCGGCAATCTACAACGTTGGAGCAATCGCTGGGCCACTGCTGGGTGGCTGGATTGGGAGCCAGTTTGGACTGCAGCGGAATTTCCTCACTGCTGCAGTCGTATTTATCGGTTCGTCTGTGCTGATCACTTTGATTAAGCCACAGCCGATCGAGAAGCATTCTGCCGAAGATAAAGCCTCCCGAAGCGCTGTAGTGCTCAATCCGCGCTTCCTGGGTTTCTTGGCTCTGATCTTCTTGACCATGTTCGCCTTGTATTTACCGCAGCCATTGACGGTGAACTTCTTAAAGAACGAGCGCAGCTTGGATTTATCACAGATTGGAACCTTGCTTTCTATGCGCAGCGTGGGTGTGGTCATCTTAAGCCTGGGGATTGGCCAGTTAGGCTCCAATTTAGGCTTCTTTCTTGCCCAGGCTGCCTTGCTCATGTTCTGCGTGATCATCTGGAAGGCGACATCTTTTCCCTGGTATGCGCTGGCTTACCTGTTATTAGGCGGCTACCAAACCGCACGTTCCCTGGCGGCAGCAAAGGGACGCCTGTTGGTCAACGCAGCCAACATGGGCTTAGCCTATGGGATGATCGAGATGGCCAGCGCGGTTTCAGTGATCCTGGCCTCGCCATTGGCAGGGATACTCTATTCGAAACAACCAGAATGGATTTATATCGTCAGCCTGGGCTGTATTGGGATCATGATCCTGGTAAACAGCTTTCTCATGCCAGGAAAGGAAAGATCAATAGAGATGGTGAATGGAAATTTATAAAGGAGGCTAAGATATGGACACGGTACTTAATTGGGGAATTCAGGTGGTACTCTGGTTTCAAGGGTTGGGGATCTGGCTTGTTATGCCCATGAAGCTGCTTTCATTTCTAGGAAATGAGGAGTTCTTCTTACTCCTGGCACCTGTGCTCTACTGGTGTATTGACAGTCAGGCCGGGATGCGCGTGGGACTGCTGCTGATGCTCAGCGGGTGTACCAATACCATTATTAAGATCCTCTTCTACCAACCGCGCCCGTATTGGATCGAACCAAAAGTCAAAGCTTTTAGCTCAGAGTCATCCTTTGGACTGCCTTCCGGACATGCTCAAAATGCAGTGGTAGTTTGGGGAGGGTTGGCAGTCAGTTTTAAGAAAAAATGGCTCTGGGTATTGGCTGTTATATTCCCCCTCTTAATTGGGCTGTCGCGAATTTATTTAGGCGTGCACTTCCCCAGCGATGTATTGGTGGGCTGGCTGCTCGGAGCTCTACTGCTGTGGATTTACTTGAAAATGGAGCCAGGCATCAAGCGTTGGGGGGGCCAACAACGGATGAGTACTCAGATCCTGGCAGCCTTTGGAGTATCGATGACCCTGATCTTGCTGGGTGTCATAGCCAGGGTAAGCCTGGGGAGTTGGACACTGCCAACTGAGTGGGTCGAAAATGCTCAGGCTGCTGCTCCGGAGGCAGAGCTGATCAACCCCACCGACTTGACTGGGCTTGTTTCCAACTCCGCAGCATTTTTTGGATTACTCTTGGGAGGAATATGGATGGCAAAACGCGGTGGCTTCAGCGCAGTGGGGGAGAACTGGCAGCTTGTTTTGCGCTACATTACCGGTATTATCGGTGTGCTAATCCTGTGGGCAGGGTTAAAGTTAATCTTCCCCAGCGGAGATGATTGGCTAGCGCTGATCTTGCGGTATGTGCGGTATGGATTAGTAGGTTTTTGGGTGACAGGCTTAGCTCCTTGGGTTTTTTATCGCCTGAAATTAGCCTGAGCATAGGCTGCCCTTTAAATGCACTAATGGAACTGCAAAATGAAAACGATTTCAAAATCCATCCATTATCTCGAGATTGTACGGGGTGGATTTTTTTTAATGCCGTCATCTGGACAATCTTAGGGATTTATACCATCTTGAGAACTGCCGGAAAACCGCACCAATCCATCATGATGCTGGTCATCTCGATTTTAATGTTTGGAAATGTGGGTGCTTTCATTTTTTGTGGTCTTACGATCGGTAAAAAATCTCGTATTATTTTTCTGGTTTGTATCCTTGTGCTGGCGGTAAATATTACTTTGTCGGTCACGGATGAATTCGGCTTGCTTGACCTGCTCACCATGTTGGTTGACTTGGTCATCCTGGGATTTTTATTAGCCGGGCGCAAGCAGCTCAGTTGAAATGAATAACCGGGAGAACCATTTCTGTTTTTTAAGGTTTTTCCAACCGCAAGCTAAAAGAGGCCAAGATGGGAAAAATTTTACAGCGCTGTGATGTATGTAAGAATTTTCATGTTGCCTTTGTGGTAAATGACCCGGAATTGGGGGAAAAGACTTACTTATGCTCAAACTGCTGGAAGAAAAGGTATGGCAGCCAGAGTGCAGAAAGTGTGGAGCAACAAAAGGCAGAGTTACACAGTGAAATGGGGGAAGAACCCGCGCTCCCATCTCTTGAGAGAAAACCCTACCCAATCCTGGAATATGATCCTGCTCTTGAAGCAATGATCGAGCCGAAACGGGTAATTAAACCACGCCCGGTGCCAGAATACTGTGTGATCTGTTTTTTCAAAGAGGTGCTAGACAAAGTAGTCAACGAAAATCAAGCACAGATGATCGTAGAAAATAAATGGGAAGATGGCCCTCATCCATTGTATGAAATTCGATATCGAGAGCAGAGGGTGGCCTTTTTTCATCCCGGGGTGGGAGGAGCGATCGCCGCGAATCTTTTAGAAGAAGTGATTGCTTTTGGCTGTCGAAAATTTATCGTCTGCGGTGGCTGCGGCGTTCTGGAGAAAGGCACCCAGGTTGGACATTTATTTATCGTATCGGCTGCTATCCGAGATGAAGGTGTGTCATACCACTACTTGCCGCCTGCCCGGGAAGTGGTCGCCAACTCAGCCGGTGTAGAGGTGCTCGAAAAAATTCTCCAACGACACAAAACCCCCTACCAGACTGGAAAAACCTGGACAACCGATGCCCCTTACCGGGAGACCCTATTGAAGATCGAAGCAAGACGGGCAGAGGGCTGCTTGACCGTCGAGATGGAAGCCGCCTCGCTGATGGCAGTAGCTGAATTTCGAGGGGTCACCCTCGGGCAAGTGCTGTATGGAGGGGATGACCTGAGTGGGAACGAATGGGACGAGCGCGGCTGGCAGGATCGAAAGGATATCCGGGAAAATCTGTTCTGGTTGGCAGCCGAGACTTGCCTGGAATTGTGAACGGCTTGAAATCAATCATGATTTTAGCCTTCCAACCAGAGAACCAGGAAAAGGTCAAGGAGCTGATCTTAAACGGACTGACCGAACATTGGGGCGAGCTTGACCTGACGAAGAATCCCGATCTCAACAATATCGCGGTAACCTATGCCCAGGATATTTTCCTGGTGGCATGGCTGGAGGATAAAATCGTCGGGACGGGTGCGCTGGTGCACTGTTCTGATGAATTTGCCGAGATCGTCCGTATGTCGGTGGTGAAGGAAATGCGCAAGAAAGGTGTCGGACGGCTGATCTTACAGAAGCTGATTGAAATTGCTGAGGGAAAAGGCTACCAGAAGATCATTCTCGAGACAACCTCCACCTGGCATGAAGTCATTGAGTTTTATCTCAAATGCGGGTTTAAGATCACCCATGCGCAAGATGGGGATGTCTATTTCGAGATGATATTGCCTCAAAGATAAGAAGAACCCCCCAGGGTTAAGCTCTCCGGGGGGTTCTGGTAAATTACTCTTCCTTCTTTTCCTGTAATTCTTTCTGGCGTGCGTTAATCACTTCTTGGGCAATATGCGCGGGAACGACTTCATAGTGGGAGAAATCCATGGTAAAAACGCCACGTCCACCCGTCATCGAACGCAAATCAGTGGTGTAGCGCTGCATTTCAGCTAAGGGAACCAACGCGCTGACCACAGAACGACCTTTATCAGAATCCATACCCTGAACACGCGCTCGGCGGGTATTAAGGTCACCCATAATATCGCCCATGTTCGCTTCAGGGACGGTGATCTTGACGCTCATGATGGGTTCGCGCAAAACAGGATTCGCATCTTTGAAGGCGAATTTAAACGCTTCTCGGCCAGCGGTTTCAAAGGCGATCGGTTTTGAGTCAACCGGATGCTCCTTACCGTCAAATACAGATACTTTGACGTTTAAAACGGGATAACCGGCTACGATCCCTTCTTTCATCGTACTCCGGATGCCTTTTTCAATGGCAGGCATGTAGCTGCCGGAGATGGCGCCGCCGAACACATCATTGACAAACTCAAAATCCTCTTCAGGGAGTGGAAAGACACGCAGGTGAACCTCTCCGAACTGGCCTGCACCACCAGTTTGTTTTTTGTGGCGGTACATGGCCTGGGCTTCTTTGGTGATCGTCTCCTGAAATGGAACTTTGGGGGTTTCAACGTGCAAGGCTGTTTGGAACTTTGACTCAGCCTTGCGAACCGCAACATCGATGTGCTGATCGCCCATCCCTTGCAAGATCGTCTGGTTCGTGCTGTGCTCCTGACGCCAGCTCAGGGTTTTGTCTTCTTCACATAAGCGGGAGAGGGTTGGGCTTAATTTCGCTGAGTCAGCCTGGGTTTTGGGGAAAACTGCTACACTGTAAAGTGAATGCGGGTATTCAGGTACAGGCAAGGTCAAAGGATGGGTCTTGTCACAGAATGTATCACCTGTGGAGGTAACGCTCAATTTTGCCACGGCGACAATATCACCTGCATGACTCGTTTTCACGGGCGTTTGTTCTTTTCCATGTAAGATATACAAATTTCCAAAACGCTCTTCCGTATTTTTCGTATGGTTCCAGATGCGTGAGTTGGCATTGAGAACACCAGAATAAACCCGCATATAGGTGATCTTTCCAACGAAGGGATCAGCCGTTGTTTTCCATACATAAGCTGCCAGGGGGCCATTATTTTGAGCCTTCAGCTCTTCTTCGCCATCTTTTCCGAGGGCTTTAGCGGCAGGCGCCTCAGCTGGCGAGGGCATTAATCCCACCAAGGCATCTAGCAAAGGTGCGATGCCGGTTTCAGCTGATCCGGCAGAAATAAAGACAGGGATATAAGAACCAGCAAGAACCACGGCACGTAAACCGCGCACGATTTCTTCTGCACTCAGATCGCCTCCCTCCAGATACTTTTCTAGGAGGGCATCTTCTCCTTCCGCAGCCGCTTCGATCAGCTCCATCCGGGCTGTTTCGGCTTCATCGGCAAAATCACCAGGAATATCTTGGACGACTTTACCATCTCCAACGTAAGCTTTCATGGTCAATAAATCGATGACCCCCTTGAAATCCGCTTTTTCACCCCAAGGAATTTGGACCGGAATGAGACGAGTTTCAGTGATCTCGTGCACTGAATCCAGAGCTTTTCGGAAATTAGCGTTATCACGGTTCATCTTGTTGATCACTACAAAGCGCGGTAGGTGGAAAGCATCACAGTAAGACCAGGCAATCTCGGTGCCAACCTCTGCTCCAGCAACCGAGTCAACGACAACCACCGCTCCATCGGCAACCCGTAAGGCGGAAATAACCTCGCCAACGAAATCCGTATATCCAGGAGTATCCAGCAAATTCAGTTTAACATCTTTATATTCGACGGGGATCACAGCAGTGGAAAGAGAAAGCCCCCGACGGATTTCCTCTTCTTCGAAATCAGCTACAGTGGTGCCATCTTCAATCTTCCCAAGGCGTGTGGTAGCGCCGGTGTAATGTAAAAAGGCTTCACACAGCATGGTTTTTCCAGCCCCGCTATGAGAGACCAAAGCGATATTGCGTATGGACGCGGTGGTATATTCTTTCATCAGGATTTCTTCCTCAGAATTAATTCAACAAAACTTGATTGTAAAATAAGTCCGTTAGTTTGTCAAAGCGAGTTTTGGATTAATTAATCTATGCGAATTTATCTGACCT
Source organism: uncultured Chloroflexia bacterium (assembly GCA_963751425.1). Lineage (GTDB taxonomy): Bacteria > Chloroflexota > Anaerolineae > Anaerolineales > UBA4823 > CAVVUF01. Next base: position 1,051,906 of record CAVVUF010000001.1, read on the forward strand.
ATACGAGAAGTATTATTACCTATCAAATATAGGGTAATTGTGTCGTAAATATCTGATAAAATTGCCACATGTCCATAATTAACTATTATTCTTTTGTTTTTGCTTTTTGTCTTATGATCATTCTAATGACAATCGTAGTCTTTAGAAAAGGAATCAGTCTAAAAAAAATTATCGGACTTGGTCTTGTTTTCGCAGGTTTGATTGTAATCTGGTTCCTGATCAAGCCCACCCAAATTGTCAATGTAAACCAGGATCAATCACTGCAACTGATCGGCAATGGAACCCCTGTATTGTTAGAATTCCAGTCGCCTTACTGAGTCGCTTGTATTGCGATGAAGCCCATCGTGGATGGGATCGAAGAGGAGTTCAAAGGTCAGTTGATTCTACAACGCGTTAATGTCCAGGATCCGATCGGTAAATCCCTGGCAAAGAAATATGGTTTACTGGCAACACCAACATTTATTTTATTTGATGGAAAAGGTGTAGAGGCATGGCGCAGCTTGGGGGGAATAGACAAAATTAAAATTGCGCAATTTTTGGGATCGAATCATTAATATGTTTCGGCGTATCTTTTACTTTTTTTCTTACCTCGGTAAACCACTCTGGGATACAGGCATCTCACCTCCCGAATTGATGGATTTCTTGGCCAATCATTCACCAGGAAAGGCGCTAGATTTGGGCTGCGGTACCGGCACAAATGCAATCACCTTGGCGAGACACGGGTGGAGTGTCATCGGCATCGATTATATGCCCAAAGCGATCAGTCAAGCCCGCAGAAAAACCCAGCAAGCAGGGCTGCAGATTGATTATCAGGTTGGCGATGTTACCCAATTCAATCCCTTGACTGGCCCATTCGATCTGATTCTCGATATTGGCTGTTTTCACAACCTCCCCGCCCAGGCAAAAATAGTCTATCAAAGCAAGCTTTCCCGATGGCTAACCCCTGGAGCGACTTTTCTCCTTTATGGGTTCTTGGGAAGTGGTTCTGAAGTGGGTTTCGGCATCAGCTCAGCTGATATGGCCTCATTTTCCGCCTTTCTAACCCTGGTCTCACGTACAGATTCAACAGACCGGAAACGCCCTTCGACCTGGCTGCAATATACCTCACCAGAGTCGGATCTTTGAATTGCCGCAAGAATCCAAAGCCATGTCTGAAAAAAACCAAAAGAGAGCTCACCCAGATAGGCATTCTGTCCTTTTTCTCTTCATGGATGGAGTTGGGCTGGGCGTGAAAGATCCAGCGATCAACCCTTTCGCGGTAGCGAAAATGCCAAACTTACAAAATCTCTTGGGGGGGAGGCGGCTTCTTATTGACTCGCTTCCCAAAGATGGAGCGAAATGGGTAACCGATCGGGCAACACTGGCAGCCTTGGATGCTTGCCTGGGAGTTCCAGGCGCGCCGCAGTCTGCGACCGGCCAGGCTGTCTTATTGACCGGGCAAAATATACCTGCCCAGCTCGGCTACCATTATGGTCCCAAACCAAATCCCGAGGTGGCATTGTTTTTACGCAACGGCAGCTTGTTTCGTATGATAAAGCAAAAACACTTCCTGGCAGCCCTCTTGAATGCCTATCCGCCGCGCTACTTCCATGCGATCGAATCTGGCAGGCGTTTATATTCTGCCATTCCATTGGCGGTCACCAGCGCAGGTATCCCTTTGCACACCCAGGCTGATCTTGCCCAGGGGAAGGCACTTTCCGCGGATTTCACCGCCGAAGGCTGGCGAACCCAGTTGGGATTCGCTGAAATACCGCTTCTCGGACCCAGCCAGGCGGGGATAATCCTTGCCAGGCTAGCTCAAGAGCTTGATTTTGCCATGTTTGAATATTGGTTGAGTGACTATGCAGGTCATGGGCAAAATATGGAACAAGCCTGTATGCTCCTGGAGACGTTCGACCAGGTTTTAGGAGGTCTGTTGAACACCTGGGATGATGCGCATGGTTTGATCTTGATCACATCGGATCACGGTAACCTGGAAGATTTGAGCACACGCCACCACACTCGGAATCCTGTTCCAGCGTTAATCATAGGTAATCCAGAGGACAGGCAGTTATTTACAGAGAATCTGCATGATCTCACCGGGATTTCACCTGCAATCCTACGATATCTAAAGCTGGGTGAACAATAAAGCAGGCTAAGCCTTTTGAGGGGTGCGGTTAACCAACCAAATCCCCAATAAAATTGTCAGCCCCCCCAAAAAACCGAGTAAGCCCAATTTCTCGTCCAAGAGAAAAGCGGCGACAACTGCCGTCACAAAAGGCTCCAGATAAACGAAAGCCCCAGTCTGGGCTACTGGTAATACCGAAAGCGCATCATACCAGAAGATATAAGCGATACCAGAGCTGAAGATACCTAGAACACCCACGATCGCCACCCAACCCTGCCAAGGTAGCGATTTAATTTCAGCCAAGCCGGGACCTGTGAAAAATAAAATTGAGGTCAACAACCAACCAAAGAGCATGACATAGAACATCATCAAAGCCGGAGGGAATGTCTTTAGACCTCGTCGAGAGAGGACAGAAAAAACCGCCCAATTGACGGAGCTGATCAGGACAAGCAAATCTCCCGGCGACCCAAATTGACCCTGGAAGAGGTTTCCCAGAGCCCCTTTGGTAACGACCAGAATCACTCCGACGGCGGCCAAAAACACGCCGACGACTTGCAGCCAGCTCAGGCTTTCTTTCAACGCAATCCAACCCAAGAGGGCCATAAAAATCGGAGTGGTGGCCACAATCCAGGCGGTTGTTGTCGCTTGAGAGGTAACCAGCGCGTTCGATTGCAGCCATTGGTGGAAGGTGATGCCGATAAACCCTAAGAGAAGGAAGTAGAGGGCATCTTTATAACTGATCCACCGGAACTGCTTACGGATGTAAACCGCCACAGCCAGCACGAGGATACCTGTGGCAAAGCGCAGCCAAACCACGGTGATAGGAGAACCATAACGCAGGGCAATCTTGGTGGCCACAAAGGATACACCCCAGACAAAAACAGCAAATATGGCTTTGAGAATGGCCAGGAGCTTTTTGTCCAACTATTCGATCCTCAGGAAAATTATTCTTCAGCAGAAAATTCCACCCATTATATCCCAGGTATTTCGCTTAAATCGTCAGCACCACAATCCCACCGATCGTCAGTAGCATGCCGATGATCGTTTTCGCAGGGAGCGGTTCGCCACCAAAGATGACCGCCATCAACGCGCCGAAGAGGGGGGAAGTGAAAGCAATGGGCATAACCTGCGTGAGTGGAGCACCTTTAATGGCTGCATAATAGCATAGCATTCCCAAGGAACCAGCCACAACACCTCCGCCAATTACCAGCATCAGCAAAGCCTGCGTACTCGCCTGACCGACCGTCTTCCACTGTGGGAAGCTTACCATACCAAGAATGATGAGAGCCACCGCTGTGCGGATGGTGATGCCCATCTGAGGGGAGAGGTTGCCCAGGAGCATACCTTTCTTCTCGAAATATCCACCGATCCCCCAAGCCATGGCTGTTATCAGTGCTAAAAGTTGTGGCTTCATAATTTTCTCCTTTGTTTGGAATTTACTAGAATTCTAACTGTGCAGCAATACTGAGATTTTACACTACCTTTCATTTCATGATGTTCTGTTATGAAATTCATGACTTATGGAAGCACTCAAGTGCTTCATTGGAGTTTTCTAAGCTATTGGCGGAATGCTTCTTTTAAGGATAAAATTATCCCCAACATTATCCGAAACGAAGGGTAAAAAGGTCTTATTAGTGTCCACTCTCTCAGACCGGCTGCGCTCACTGGGGGTTAAAGTTGGGGTTAGCGAGATTACTTCTACACCTAAGGTAGAGAAGTATACAATTGAGCGCGTTCTTCCAGGTACGTATGTGAATACAAACCAGGGGCAAACCTATGTGGTTCAGCAAGACTACCCCGTAGATTTCCAGCATGGGAAGCAGACCCTTCGGATCGACTCACCTCTGCTCGTCATCGAAAAATGGGCCCGGGAACCCGGTTTGCATACCCTGGAGACGGAGTCCTTCGCCTTTTTGGATACAGAAACCTCTGGACTGGCAGGAGGCACAGGGACTTTTGCTTTCCTGGTGGGAGCAGGGCGTTTCGAGAGAGATCATTTTCACCTGGCACAGTTCTTTTTGCGCGATCCCAGCGAAGAGGGAGCACTCCTGTTGGCTTTAGAAGAATTCCTGGCACCTTGCAAGGCTTTGGTGAGCTTTAATGGAAAATCTTTTGATGCGCCGCTGCTCAATACGCGTTATGCCCTGGCAGGTTGGAAATCTCCCCTGGTGGACATGCAGCATGTAGACCTTCTGCACCTTGCCCGCCGTTTGTGGCGCGACCGGCTGCCCAGCCGCACGCTGGGAAACCTGGAAGTCCAAATCCTGGGTACCTCACGATCCGAAGAGGAAGTCCCGGGTTGGATGATCCCGCAAATGTATTTCGATTATTTGCGCAGCGGAGACGCCCGGGAGATGAAAAACGTTTTCTATCACAATGCAATGGATGTTGTTTCACTGGCCGCCTTGCTTAAACACGTCGCCGGGCTGCTAACTGATCCCTTACAACAGGTGGGTTTAGATCCAATCGACCAGGCTTCGCTGGCCAGGCTTTTCGAGGATTTGGAGGATGAGGAATTAGCCATTCAACTTTACGAAAGCAGTCTGCAGCAGCGGTTGGGTGGGGCGCGTGATGAGCAATATTGGGATACGCTGCAGCGCTTATCTTTCCTATATAAACACCGCCAGGAATACGTTCAGGCAATCCTTCTTTGGGAAGAGGCTGCTCAAAACGGCAAGCTATATGCGTATGTTGAGCTGGCTAAAGTATATGAGCACACGCTTGGTGATCTTATACAAGCGCTGGATTGGACACGGCGGGCCATTAGATATATTGAAAAATCCAGTTTCCCGACTTATGAAAGGTCCTTCTGGCAGCCGGAACTGGAACACCGGTTGGAGCGTCTGAACAGAAAGATTGCTGGATTAGATCCCAGGAATACAAGTGATAAATGTTTGGCAGAACAATGAACCGTAAGAATAATTTTTCATGCATAGCTAAAATCGCGATCCTTCAGGAAAAGAAATGTGCTCTTTTCCTCTTCCTGTTTGGTGGAATCCTGATGAGTTTACTTCTGGGATTTGGATTCAGGCCATCTAACTCGGCATTCGCACAGAGTGCGAATGGTTTTACGATGACCGTCAAAGCAGGTTTTGACGGAAAAATTAAAGATGGACACTGGATCCCAGTACGGATTACCCTGGAAAATAATGGAACCGATCTGAAAGGACTGCTTCGAATTGAATTAAGCGATGGCTCCGCCGGGATGGACACAACCGAATACCCGATCGATCTACCCTCAATCTCAAAAAAAGAAGTGGTTGTGAACCTCTACCCAGAGGCATACGCCCGCACAATACAAGTTTCACTCATTTCAGGCAAGAAAACACTGGATAAAGCCCAACTTCAACTGGACAATTACGCTTCCACAGATTTATGGTATGGCATTTTAGCTGAAAGTCCCTCAACATTCAATATCCTTTCCCAAATATCCACTTCCAGCTCTACTGCCAGGACCATTCCTCTGGACATCACGGATATCCCTGAACGCGCCCAAATCTTAAATTCAATCGACGTATTGATCTTCTCAAACATTGATACCGGTAAGCTGACAAGCGCTCAAAGACAGGCGCTCATGGAGTGGGTGGCTGGCGGAGGTAGACTCGTGCTGACAGGAGGCTCTGACTGGCAGAAAACCGTTGCGGGCTTCATGGAAACCAATTTGCTCCCGTTCCTCCCGGGTGGCTCAACAGAAGTTAACAACCTGGACAATTTACTCCAGTTTTCTCACAGCTCCGAAGCCCTGCCCGCCACAGAACAGGGAGTTTTGGCAGCTACCGGCAGCCTTACAGAGGACGTGCAGGTGCTGGTCGAGGCGGATGACGCAAGTCCTTTGATCCTACGCAAGGGTTATGGAGCTGGGGAAGTATTCTACTTGACTTTCGATCCAGGTCTGGCCATTTTTAGAAACTGGGGTGGTAGAGAGGATTTCTTCCGCAGCCTGCTCTCCACTCCTTTGGATAAACCATCTTGGCTGCTGGGCATTCGCAACTGGGTACAAGCCAAAGAGGCTGCTCTGACATTACCCAACCTCAACCTGCCCTCTCCTTTGTTGATTTGTGGTTTCTTGGGAATTTATATCCTGGCAATCGGACCGCTTAATTACCTCCTCGTGCGGTTCTTAAAACGCAGTGAATTGGGCTGGGTGACAATTCCGGTGTTGGTGCTTAGCTTTTCGGTGCTGATCATCCTGGTCGGGACCGTTTCGCGAGGCAGTCGAGTGATCCTCAATCGAATCGCTATCGTACAAGTCTGGCCTGATGTTCCGCAAGCCAGGGTCGATGGTGTCATGGGAATTTATTCTCCCACCCGGTCAACTTACCAGGCGGAAGTGAATACGCCTACCCTTCTGCATCCACTTCCTTCTGATTATGGAGGAATAACGAAATCGTATGAGATTCACGAAACTGGAAATAAAACCATGATCTCTGACTTAAAATTAGAAGTCAGCGGCATCGAACCCTTGGCTTTTGAGGGCACCACCCCTGCCCCATTATTCGAGCATGATCTGGAAATCGAGCTAGGACCAACGATGGCTCAATTGAAAGGCAGTGTAACGAACACCAGCGACCTCACGCTGACAGACGCCGTTTTACTTTACCCGGGAGGATTCAACCAGATCGGTGATTTCGTTCCGGGCCAAACCATTTCCATTCAACAGCAGCTTTTGAGAGCGCAGCTTGCCGGTGAGCCAAATTTAAACCCAACAATTTCATACCCAAACAGTTTATATACTTACGCGTCTCCTTACTCTTCTCCTACAGATACAACAGTCTCTGATATCCTGGGCACGATCAATTATTACGACGATCGGAAAATCTACCGAAAATATTCATTCATCAGCGCTGTCACGAACAATAATTATGGGACTGGCTCTAGTCGAGGTGCTGGGATATACCTGACTGGTTGGACTGACCAATTACCTATCCAAGTGAACCTCACCAATACGATCACGAAAGTTCAAGACAACATCTTCTACGTGATCGCCTTGGAGCCGGATTTCAAAGCTGAACAGAATGGCAGCTCTGAGGAAGTTTTTACCCTCACTCCTGGATCGTTTAAGTGGAGTTTATTAGAAGGGAATGATCCCAGTTTATCTCCCTACAATGCCAATATTTACCCAGGCCTGGCTTTCAGCTTCCAATTCACACCCATCCAACCCGTCGAATTCTCAAAAGCCAAGGCTTTAATATTTCATCTAGAAGGGAATGCAAACGGGTATCCATTGAGCGGAATCAATGTCAGCATATGGGATTTCAATCAAAATACCTGGTATGAGCTGGATGATCTCCACTGGGGCGAGAATGACCTTGGGAACCCAGACCGGTATATTGGCAGGGATGGCGCGATACGCATGAATATTACCAGTGGACAAACCAGCGGTATTACGATTACGCGGGCAGATTTCACCGTAGAGCTTGAAAAATAACCAGAAACTTTATGCTTTCAGTACAGGAAGATTAGTAATCAATGTCTGCGATCATCGAAATTGTTGATCTATCCAAGCAGTATTCGGGTCAAGGGAGTCGAAAAGCCATTGACCATCTAAGCCTGAATATTGAAGAGGGCGATATATTTGGTTTCGTCGGTCCCAACGGCGCTGGAAAGACAAGCACGATTCGCATCATAGCAACCTTACTACAAGCCAGCTCTGGAGATGTTCGGGTAGCAGGTTATTCCGCAAGGACACAGCTTCGCCAGGTGCGCAAAGCAATCGGTTACATGCCCGATTTCTTCGGTGTTTACAATGACATGTTGGTATGGGAATACCTCGATTTTTTTGGAGCGTGCTACAACATCCCAGCAGACCAGCGAACCAGGCTAATCAAGGATCTTTTAGAGCTGGTGGATTTGACGCACCGGCATGATGACCCTGTGGAAGGGCTCTCGCGGGGTATGAAACAACGTCTGAGCCTGGCGCGCACGCTGATCCACGACCCTCAGGTGCTCATCCTGGACGAGCCCGCATCCGGATTAGATCCACGCGCCCGGGTTGAAATTCGTCAACTGCTGGTCGAGCTGGCACGCATGGGGAAAACCATCTTCTTTTCTACCCATATCCTGGCTGATGTAGCTGAAATTTGCACCCGGGTTGGGATTATCGAGGCAGGCAAGCTCGTCGCTGCCGGGCCGTTGGAAGAATTACAGCAAATGCTGATGCCACACCGAAAAGTGCAGATTACGATATTAGCCCAGCCAGAGGAAGCGTTGACAACCTTTAAGGCTATTCCAGGAGTATTATCGGTAACCGAGCTGCACTCAAATGGAGAAACGCGTTCACGTTTTGAGGTCGAATTCAATGGGGATGACCAGGCTCTCAGTGAGATTCTTGCAAGCCTGGTTTCAAAAGGTATTCCTGTTTTGCATTTCAACGAGGACAGCCGAGATTTAGAGGAAGTCTTTATGCTCGCCACGAAGGGATTGGTGACTTAGTCTATGAGTTTCAGTTTACTCCAAAACCCAGTCACTGTTAAGGAGCTGCGCGGGCGGATGCGGCGTGGTAGAGCCTATTTAATCATTACGATATATTTAATAATGATGAGTGTTTTGGTAGGGTTAGTCTACCTGGGGCTGGCGTCTACGGCTAACAATGTGGGAAATTCGGGCTCAGCACAAGCGGTCGGAAAAGTTGTATTTGGGATTGTCGTCGGCGTGGAAATGATGATGGTATGTTTTGTCGCGCCAGCCCTTACGGCTGGAGCCGTATCCTCCGAACGCGAAAGGCAGACATATGACCTGCTTCGCACCACCTTACTGCCAACACGCTCTCTGGTGCTTGGTAAATTAACCTCAGCACTTTCCTTCTTGGTGCTCCTTCTCGTAGTGGGTTTTCCATTGCAAGCCCTGGCATCTTTATTCGGAGGAGTAGCGATCGAGGAGGTGCTGGTAGCATTTTTACTTTTGGCCGTCTCCGCGCTGACCTTCAGCACCATTGGCTTGCTGGTCTCCAGTCTAATGAAAAGCACCCTGGCCTCCACCGTCATCAGCTACGTTGCCGCAATCATCGTCGTATTCGGTGAGCCAACCCTGATCGGCATTGCACTCAGCTTTATGAGCATGCTCAGTGGCTTGGTATACACCTCAAGCCTGGCCCCGTTTCAGGTAAAAATCCTGGAAGCACTCCTTTATTCGATTGGGTACATTTTGATTGCGTTGAATCCCCTGGCCACCATCATTGCCAGCGAGGTCATGCTGATTGAAAAGCAAACCTTGTTTTATACCACACTGCCAATGACCAACGGTGGAAATTTCCCGATCCTGGCTCCCTGGATCGCATACGTGCTGATTTACGGGTTTTTCAGCCTGGTATTTATCTGGATCAGCATCCGCTTCGTCCATCGAGTGGAAAAATGATCAGTCTCCATCAAATGGTAAACCATGGACGCTGAAACCCTGGCTTTTGAGTTTCAATATCTTTTCCGAAGGTGGTCTACCTGGTACCGGCTGCGAAGGGCATGCGCCTGGCTGCTCAAGGGATTGATCTTTGGTTTATCCCTTGCTCTTGGCTTTTCGCTAGTAGCAGCCTCTCAGGCAGGATTATTGAAAGAAGAGTACGGTCAATTAATCGCACAAATTTCATTATATTCAACTGCGGTATCGGGGTTGGCAGGGCTGGTATGGCCAATCTCCAAAGAGCAGTTGGCAAGATTCTTCGACCAGTATTTCGAATTGCAAGAACGCAGCAGCACCTCTCTCGAGCTACTCAAGAACCTAAAAAAGGGGTCAGAACCCATTCTCTCTGAACATAACCAGGCAGGTGACCTGATCGAGAAACAGCTGATGGATACGTTGGTGGCAGGCAGCCGGATACGCCCTCGACCCCGATTCTTCTTCAACGTGACCCGCCTCCAGGGAGTCTTAATTGGAAGCCTGATTGCTGGATTGGCTCTCTTGGGCACGGTTGGCGAACCGCTTTTTCAGCGCGCCATGCAGCAGCGCCAAACGCGCCAGGCAATTGTCCAGGAAGCAGCCCGGTTAGAAGCGCTTGCCGAAGAGATCCGTGGAAATGAACAGCTGTCCCCAGATCAACGTGAACAGATCGCCCAATCTTTGGAAGAAGCGGTTAAAAAAATAAACGAATCCCAAACCACCGAGCAAGCCTTGGCTGTTTTGACCAGCACTGAAAACCAGCTCCGGTCTCTTCAAGACTCACAAGCCACAGAACAAGCAGAAAGCCTGCAGAATGCAGGGAAACACTTGCTGGAAGAAAATCCAGCCGGTTCAGATACTCCTTTGCAGTCGTTTGCCCAAAACCTTTCGGAAGGAAATCCCCTGGCAGCTGCTCAAGACTTGTCGGAACTGGATCCTGGCCAGCTTTCACCGGAGGAAGTCAGTTCCCTGGCAGACCAGCTCGAGGAAGCCTCCCAAACCCTGGCAGAGACGAACCCAGAGTTATCCCAAGCATTGGATGAAGCAGCACAAGCGATAAATAATGGAAATACCCAGGCTGCCCAACAAGCCTTGCAAGCAGCAGCCCAGGCACTGGCCAATTCAGGTCAACAAATCGCTCAAGCTCAAACTGCCGGACAAGCCGCCGAACAACTCAGTCAGGGGCAGGAACGCCTGATCCAGGCAGGCAGCGGGCAAGCTCAAGCATCTCAGCCAGGGGCAGGCGGGCAAACCGGGCAGGGGCAAGGTAGCCAGGGACAGGGAACAGGTGACCAATCTGGGATTTCAAGCGGAAATGGGGGTGGAAGTGGAGCTGGTGAAGGAGAGAGCAGCGGACAGGAAAGCGAAGGCCCTGAAGCCGGAGCTGATCCCATTCAGCAAAACAACCAGGCTGGCGATGGCGGAATCCGCGCCTATGAGGAAATTTATGCCCCGCAAAGGCTGGGGGGTTCCAGCGGAGATGAGGTTGCCCTGCCTGAAAGCGGCGCGAACGGAGATCAAATCATGGGAGAGGGAGCAGTCGAACCAGGGAACTCGAACCCCAGCCGGGTGCCATACATCGATGTGCTGCCAGGCTATACCGAAGCCTACCGCAAGGCGGTTGAGGCAGGTCAGGTGCCGGTCAGCTTACAGGCATTGGTGAAGAAATATTTTAGCTCATTGGAGCCTTAGCAAATCCTGGAGGGAGCGACAAATGACAATTTCAGCGGAGAAATTTCGAGAGTCTGCAGCGGCTATCGAAGAAGAGGTTGGAAAGGTGATTGTGGGGCAGAAGGAGGTTGTCAGGCATGTGTTGGTTAGCATCCTGGGAGGTGGGCACGTCCTGCTTGAAGGCGTTCCTGGATTGGGAAAAACAATGCTCATTCGTACACTTGGGCAAGTGCTCGCTCTAAAGTTCTCCAGGATCCAATTCACCCCTGACTTAATGCCTGCCGATATTACCGGTACAGAGATCCTGGCTGAACAAGAAGGGCAGCGGGTGTTTCACTTCCAAGCGGGTCCCATCTTTACCAACCTTCTGCTGGCAGATGAAATCAACCGGGCAACACCAAAAACGCAGTCAGCTTTGCTCGAAGCGATGCAAGAACACTCTGTTACGGTGGCAGAGGAAACGTATCAACTGGAAGAACCCTTTTTCGTCCTGGCAACCCAAAACCCCTTGGAAATGGAGGGTACCTACCCCTTGCCTGAAGCGCAGCTGGACCGCTTTTTCTTCAAAGTGAATGTCCCTTTTCCCTCAGCAAACGAATTAGTTGAAATTTTAAGCCGTACAACCGGAAACCTGGAAGAGCTTGCTCATCCGATTGCCAGTGGAGCAGATATTATCGCCATGCGGCAATTGGCGCGCCAGGTACCAATTGCCTCGCATGTCAGCGAATATGTAGCCCGCCTGACGGTAGCCACCCATCCTGAAATCCAGGAGGCACCAGAGATGATCAAGAAGTTTGTGCGTTATGGGTCGTCTCCACGCGGCGCGCAAGCGATGATCTTGGGTGCCAAAGTAACCGCTTTGCTGGCTGGACGCTATAACGTATCCTTCGAGGATATCCATGCAGTTGCTCCAGCTGCTTTGCGGCACCGCCTGCTGCTCAACTTCGAAGGACTGGCAGAGGGGATCAAAACGGATCAACTGATTGACAATCTCATCGCCGAGCTTTCCACTAGCATCAAAGTGAAAGGGTAGAAAATCGGGTGGTAGGGTAACCATGTTATTTGACGAGACCACCCTCCGCAAATTGAACCAGCTCACACTGGTCGCCAGCCGTGTTCGCGCCGGAATGATCAAAGGCGAGCGCCGCTCAACAAAAAGAGGCACCAGCATTGAGTTCGCCGATTACCGCAATTACACCCCTGGAGATGATCTCCGCCGCCTGGACTGGAATGTATATGCCCGCCTGGAGCGCCCTTTTATCAAGCTATTGGAAGAAGAAGAGGATCTGGCGGTCCACATCCTGATCGATCTATCAGGTTCCATGGATTGGGGTGAGGGTGACAAAAACAAGCTCCGGTATACACTTTACCTGGCAGCCGCTTTGGGCTCGATCGCACTAAACAGCGGAGACCGGCTGACGGTAGCCGTGTTGCAATCCGGCAAAACAAGCTCCCAATTTGGACCCAGTCGTTCACCTCAGAACCTGGTGCACTATCTAAGCTTTCTGGAAAAGTTGGAGGCCAAAGGCCAAACCAACCTGGGCGGATCGATCAGAGAATACACCCTGGCAATGCACCGCCCCGGGTTAGCTTTCATCCTCTCGGACCTTTTTTCACCAACTGGCATCCAGGAGAGCACGAAGCTGCTGCAAAGTAAAGGGTACGAAGTATCGGTTTTACACATTCTGACGGAGGACGAAATCGACCCTCCCCTGGCAGGAGACCTGCGATTAATCGATATTGAAACTGGAGAAGTTGAAGAAGTCTCTCTAGATGGTGGGCTGCGCGATATCTACCGGCAGAGTGTTAATGCCTGGCAGGAAGATTTACAAAAAGAATTCCGCAAGCGCGGGATACGGTACATGAAATTATCGACAGATACCGCCTGGGATAAAGTGGTACTCTATGATATGCGCAAAGAAGGAGCAGTGAAATAAATCCTGTTAATGACTTCTTCAGAGATTGGGGCAACCAGGCACCCTGGATTCGGTGTCAATGAGTCTACTGGCTCCATTCTTTCTGCTTATTGGTTTACTGGCATTACCGGTCCTGGTGATGTACATGCTAAAACTGCGCCGGCGAGAAGTACGGGTATCCTCAACCCTGCTCTGGCATGCGGTGCTGCGCGACCGGCAGGCAAACACACCCTGGCAGAAGCTGCGCCGTAACCTGTTTCTATTCTTGCAATTAACGATTCTGGCTTGCCTTGTCATGGCTTTGGCGCGACCAGCCATTGCGATTCCCTCTGTATCGTCCGGCTCAATTATCGTAATTTTGGATGCCTCTGCCTCGATGAATGCCCGCGATGTAGTGCCATCCCGTTTTGAGGCGGCGCGTGCGGTTGTCGGGAAAATGATTGATGGCTTATCCGATACCGCACACATGACCTTAATCCAGGCAAGTTTTCCACCGAAAGTATTGGTCTCTTCAGAAAATGACCGGAGTAAACTACACCAGGCTTTGCAGGAGGCCGCTCCCACGAACGGAGCAGTTGACTGGGAGACAAGCTTTGCACTGGCGGCGGGTGCTGCCTCCGCCGGTCAGGAAAGCCAGCCACCGAGCATTGTGATAGTCTCTGATGGCGGACTGCCAAAGGAGGAGCTTCCTCCGCTGCCCGGCGAGGTCAGCTTTTTACCGGTTGGCGCATCTGCAGATAACCTGGCAATCTCGGCTCTGGCACTGCGAGAAGCAGGGAGCAACCTTCAATTATTTGCCAAGATTTCGAATTTCAGCGATCAGCCACGCCAGGTTCTGCTGTCAATCTATCGCAACGAGGTACTCCTCAATGCCCAGACCGTTGAAGTGCCCTCCAATAGTCAGTCATCAATCAGCCTTAAGGATTTACCCCCCGGAGAAGCCATTTTCAAAGCGCGTCTTGAGAAAGCGGATTCACCTGGAGAGCAGCTTGACGCCCTTCCCCTGGACGACACTGCTTTTGCCGTCAACCAGGTGCAAAAAAATCGCCGCCTTCTGGTGATTTCTGATGGAAATTTCTTCCTGGAACAGGTCCTCAGCGCCTTACCCGGAGTCACTGCATACCGGGCTCTACCTGCCCCTGCCACAGCAGAAGGGTCCGGTGGGGGGATACAGCTTCCGCAGGAGTCACCAGATGGCCAGGGCAGCTTCGACTTATATATTCTGGACGGAATTTTACCGATCGCGCCCGATTCGAATATGCCAGTCTTACCACAAGGAAACCTCCTCTTGATCAATCCCCCTCCGACAGCCTTGTTCAATGTGACGGGTACATTTACGGATACCCAGAACACTCAGGTGGCAGATCACCCTCTAACTCAATACCTAGACTGGCGGGAGGTCCACATCGAGAAGGCGCGTCACGTCCAAATGCCTGCCTGGGCTGAAACGCTTGTGAGCAGTGGTACGCAGCCCCTGGTTTTTGCAGGCGAGACCGAGGGAAGACGTATCGCAGCATTGACTTTTGATTTACGTGATAGCGACCTGCCTTTACAAATCGCCTTTCCCATCTTGTTCGCGAACTTGATCGATTATTTAGCCCCGGTGCAATCGATTAACCCGAGTGGTAACATCTTGCCTGGCGAGGGGGTAAGCATTGTCCCGGGGCCGGGTGTGGACCAAGTAGCCATCGCTTCACCTTCAGATAAAATCTACTCATTAACTCCCAATGTAAACGGCCTGGTGTTCTCAGAAACGGGTGAATTGGGTGTTTATGCAGTGAATTTTCTCAAAGAAAAAACACAGGCCGCTGAATATTTTCCTGTAAACCTGTTCAGCGATAGTGAATCCAATATCAAGCCAGCCGAAACAATCCAGGTGGGGCGCACCAGGATTGGAGCTGTGAAACAGGAGAAGCTGGGCGAGCGCGAGCTGTGGCCTTGGTTCGCCATGTCTGCTTTCATTCTTTTGATCCTCGAGTGGTGGATCTACCATCGCAGGCCATGATCATGTTTGATACCCAAATGCTGAAGAACAAGAAGATGGAAAGCAAGTAACGTGATACGCTTCACCACGCCCCTGGCTCTGCTGCTGTTGCTCTCCCTTCCAGTTTTGATTCACCTGGGCAAGCCGAGCCGCGGTTTCAACCGGAGACGGGAAACCGCCTCCCTGGTCGTTCGGTGTTTGCTCGTTCTTTGCCTGGTGTTGGGTTTGGCTGGACTGGAACTGAGCTTCGGCAGCGGAAAAGGCAGTGACCTGGGAGTAGTTTTCTTGGTCGATCGTTCCGATTCAATTCCTGAAGCAGCCAGGCAGTTTTCAGATGAATACATTCGCCAGGCATTAAAAGCAATGAAGCCCGATGACCAGGCAGCCATCATCTTGTTTGGAGGCGAAGCACTGGTAGAGAGGCCAATGTCGTCGCTCAAAGAGCTTGGGGCTTTTACATCCATTCCATCCAGCTCTCAAACGAACCTGGCAGAAGCCATCCAACTGGCGATGGCAATCTTTCCCCCTGAGAAAGCTCGTCGGATGGTGATTTTATCCGATGGACTCGCAACGGCGGGTGAGGCAGAAGCCGCGGCGCGCCTGGCAGCTTCGACAGGTGTTGAAGTTGTTGCCGTACCGATGATTCCTACCAGAGGGACTGAAGTGAAAGTGTCTTCTGTTATTGCCCCTGGTCAGCTACGCCAAGGAGACCGGTTCAACTTGGAAATAACCCTTGAAGCAAACCAGCCAACTCCAGCCAACGTTCGTGTGAACGCTGCTGGTCAGGTGATCTTCGAGGGGGACTATGATTTAAAGCGCGGCTCTCAAACATTCAACCTACCGCTGACCGCGGACCAAACAGGTTTCACCACTTACCAGGTGCAAGTAAGCTCTAAAACGGATACATACTACCAGAACAACAGCATGGCGGCTTTTGCCCAGATCAGTGGACCGCCAAAAGTCTTGTTGGTTGCACCTCCGGCAGACGATCCCTTAGGCAGCCAAAGAGAAGTTCGCGGAGATGAGTTTAGCATCCTGCAGAAAGCGTTATCAGCCGCCGGATTTAAGCTGGATGTTGTCCAACCCTACGATCTGCCCGGCGAGTTGGTTAACCTGGCACAATATGCAGCGGTCCTGCTGGTCGACGTACCAGCCCGCCAATTGACAAACCAGCAGATGGAGGCGGTTCAGACCTACGTGCGTGACCTGGGAGGAGGGTTAGTGGTGGTGGGTGGTCCAACCAGCTACGGAGTGGGAGGTTATTTCCGCACCCCCCTGGAAGAAGTCCTTCCCGTTGAGATCCAGATCAAGGATGAAAAGCGCCGCCCAACCTTGGCAATGATCTTTATCATCGACCATTCTGGATCAATGAGTGAGACCAGTGGAGGAGCCGTCAAGCTGGAGCTGGCAAAAGAAGCAGCGATGCGTTCTATTGAACTTCTCATGCCAACAGATCGCGTTGGGGTGATTGCATTCGACGACTCAGCTACCTGGGTTGTACCGATGACCGGATCTAAATGATCCGGATGAGATCATCCGATTCAATTGGCACGCTGCGCCCGGGAGGGGGTACAGATATTTTGGCGGGCCTGCAAGCCATGGCTGAGGTTCTTCCGGAAGAGCAAGCCACGTCAAAGCATGTGGTCCTGCTCACCGATGGCGGGGCCAACCCGGCTGGAATCCCCGAGCTGGTAAAGCAGCTTAATCAGGAGGATGGAATCACGTTGACTACCGTGGGGATCGGGCGTGATGCCGCATCTTTTCTGCCCGAGATTGCCGAGCTAGGCGGTGGACGGTATCATTTTGCTGCAGATCCTGGGGCTATCCCAAGCATCTTCACCGAAGAAACCATGCTTGCCACACGCTCATATATTATCGAAGAGGCATTCAATCCAAAGCTGGTGCGTAATTCGCCCATCCTAGATGGCGTCGGTACAATCCCCCCCTTGTATGGCTATGTGGGTACCAGCTCGAAAGATACCGCTCAAACGATCCTTGTGACCCACAAAGATGACCCTCTACTAGCAACCTGGCAGTACGGATTGGGCAAGGTAGCAGCATTCACTTCAGACGCGACCAATCGTTGGGGGAAGGACTGGGTAGCCTGGCCAGGATATGCCCTTTTTTGGGCTAATACCGTCCGTAACACAATCGGCGAGGCAATTTCCCCGGTTTTGAATATGCAAGTGCGGTTAGATGATGAACAAGCTATCCTGACAGTCGATACAGCGGGCAGCTTGCTGGCAGAGGGATCAGACCTCTACTTGGATGGATATTCCATGCAAGCGAATTCCGTTGATCCGCAGGGGCAATCTCAGGTTGTGTCCCTATCCCAGGTTGCCCCTGGGAAATATGAAGGGAGCTTCACGCCTAAAAAAGAAGGCGTCTACCTGATCCATGTGACTGGGGAACCGCCTGCAGGCAGGGGGATGCCCGTGGCAGCCACAAACGGCTGGGTGTATGCTTATTCGGCAGAATATCGCCAGCTAGATGCAGACCCTGATGCACTTTATCGGGTAGCTCTGGCAGGGAATGGAAAAGTAGCATCCTCCGACCCGGCTGATGCATTTGAACACAGCCTGAGTGCTCCCGGCGCCACTCACCCGCTGTGGAAATGGTTGGTTTTACTGGCAGCTCTGCTTCTGCCGATTGATATTGCCCTGCGCCGTCTGACCATTTCCCAGAGCGACCTCCGAAAGGGACGGACCTGGGTACTAAGCAAGCTGCAAAAATTACAACCTGTTCCAGCCGCAGCCGAGTCCAGGTCTGAGCGGATGGAAGGGTTAATGAAGGTCAAACGTAAGAACCAACCCAAAGACCAGAGCATAACCGGATCAAAACCCTTGATCCTCCCGCCGAAAACTGACCCCGGGGGGAAACCTGCTTCGCCAACACCTCCTTCAAAGACCGAGATCAAAAGAGCCTCAGCAATCTACTGCGGCAGCGCTACTGGCAAAGAAGAGGGAAAGGAAGTAAATGGCTTTGGATTAAAGCGTCCAAAGATCTTTAGCTCGCCTGAACATCCCTTTCCAAGCTTCGTTTTCTTGATAAGGTGATTCACCCAGCAGATCATCCCATACCTCTCCCAACATGGCTTGGGTCACCGCCAGGGTGCAGGCTTTTGCCGCTTCCAGATCATAGCCCCCCTCCAAAATGAGCGCCAACCTACCCTGGCAGTGCGTATCACTCCAAGCGGCAAGCTTTTGAATCAAGCGCGCGTAACCATCCACGGTTGCTAATAACTGTCCCAAAGGATCGAGCCAATGGATATCAAAACCATAACTGACCAAGATCATTTCTGGCCTATAGCGATCCAACAGAGGCAAGATCAATGAATCCATAATCGTCAAAAAAGCGGCATCTCCCGACCCTGGAGGCAGGGGAAAATTAGCCGAATAAGCCTGCCCTTCGCCTTCACCAATCTCATCCAGCCAGCCTGAACCCGGGTAAAAAGGACTTTGGTGAGTGGAGAGATAGAAAACATCTGATCGCTTCCAGAAGATATCCTGGGTGCCATTACCATGGTGCAGGTCAAGATCGACAATCGCCAGCTTTTTAGATGTTTGTTTTTGAATGAGATATTCAGCAGCCAGGGCAATATTATTAAGCAAGCAAAACCCCATCCCCTGACCACGCATGGCATGATGTCCAGGAGGCCGGCAAAGTGCCAGACCGCGTTTCGCCTTTCGCTGCCAGACTGCTTCAACGACTGCTATTGCACCTCCAGCAGCTTGATGCGCCAGACCCCAAGATTTTGGCGTTACATAAGTATCGGCATCCAGCTGTCCCCCCCGTCTGCAAGATAACTCCAGCAAGTTGAGATAAGCCGAGGTATGTACAGAATGCAGAACCTGTTCTGGAACTTCAAGAGGAGCAGCCTGCGCTGCTCGCTCCCACCAAGCAGCCTCTTTCAGCGCACCCCAAATCACCTCCACACGTTCTGGGCGCTCCGGATGACCATGCTTAAAATGGCCTTGATGACCTGAAGGGTAGAAAACACTCAACTCATTCATATTATTAGCCAGAAATCAAATCAAGAAGTTCCAATCGCCAGGTTTATTTGGCTTTTGAATGACTCCTCAATTCTTGCAATGCGCGCCGGATGCGCTCCCAATAAGACTGCGCCGAAGCAGCCTGGTCTGCCTCCACCTTATGATTGCTATAACGCGCTGTAATGAAGGATTCAGTCATTGAGTCGACGGACTCGCTGACCTCCGGCAAAGATTTATCCAGGAACCGGGCATACTCATAAGGTGTTTGAGACGGTTTTCGAGATAGACCAGATTCACCACCCCTGCGGATCAGCGCAAGGTAAAAGAAGAGCACTCGCTGACGGGGGGTAAGTCGCCGCAAATTGATGTAATTCCAGGCCTCTTGAGGTGAAGAACGGGTAAGGAAAGTACGTAACCTTTGCACCCCCGCCCCAACAGCAGCTGTAACCGCTCGATTAAAACCACGCAGCCGGCCTCTAATCCAATCCCAGGTCTGAACCAGGAATTTAATGCCGCGGGCTTGTTTTATCTTTTGGAGAAGTGCTTTGTTCTGCTTGAAATACTGGTAAAAAGCATACCCAATTACACCAATGAAGATTGCCCAGAACAAAACAGATTGAGCCACATCTATCCAGGGATGGTGTACGCGTCCAACTGCTTCGGGAGGAGGTGTAGGCAGTTTCATTTCGGGCAAGGAAACATTGGAGTCGTTCTTACCTAATAAACGCAGGAGCCAACCTATTAACATAATGAAAGGAGAGAGCAGTAAAAAGATTAAGCCAATGAGCAGAGAAGACAAGAGTGAAAAAATATACCCCAGGGTAGCCAGGAGTCCCATCGAATAACTGGTGGGGAGAATGAAGGCAATCCCCGTAACCAGAACCAGGGCTACCAGGCTGTATATGATCCAATGCCGGGCAATTTGTGGTTGGATTGGGATGCGCTCCCAAGCCCAACCAGCCCGCAGCACAGAAAATTGGGTCTGGCTCAACAAGAGCATCCCTGCTAAAAAGTATATGATGAGGTTTAGAGCCCCAGAACGATGATGAAAAACCACACTACCTTTGAATAACGCATCGAAATCAAGAGTAAACAATGCAGTCATAAATACAATAATAAATCCAATCGTCAGAAAACGATTCGTTAAACGCCCTCGCACGGCACTGCGGTTGCTGTAAAATCCACCCACATCGCTGGCATCCACCAAAGCCACGTCATTCTCAATCTCCTCCAGGTCAGTGACAAACCATAATGTGAATCCCCAAACTGCCATTAGCACAAATGCAGAAAGGAAATAATCGTTATTAAAAAAACTTCCAAAAAAATCTCGAGACCAGTTCGGAATATCATCCAAAAGCGTGCCCCACCCCACTCGAAAATAGAGAACGACCTTTAAAACAATTAAGATCACTACCCATTCCATTACCCGATAAAAAGTTTTGGAGTGCTCCAGTTCACTGGCTTTGCGCAACCGGCTCTGCACAACCACTACTTCAAGCGAAGTGATTAGACAAATCCAAGCTAAAAAACTCCCGTCCCAGGCAGGAACAAAACCTTGAATAACTTGAATCAGGGCAATGCCAAAGCAAGTCATCATGACAATCAGGAGGATTCGGCTGAAAGTCAGTGATAAGAATTCATTGGCGCGGAACACTTCTTTCAGTTGAAGACGTGACATTTACGCGAACCTACCTTCTCCAAACATCCAAATCTAACTCTGTACGGATATGATGAAAAGGGAACTTGAAATGTTCTGCTTGCTGCCGGATGCGCTGCGTATGGGCAATCTGCCCTGCTAAAACCAAAACCGTATTGAACCCAGAACGGCGGATATGGAATAATTCATCGAAGAGAGCTTCATCGGCACAGCCCGTAACCAGCACCAGGGTGGAACCCCATGGGAGGTGAACGATTTCCTGGCGAATCATATCCAGGAATGGAAGAGTGCCTGCACACTCGACTCGGGCTAACATATCCAGAATCTGCATCAAATGACCCCGACCTCTCCGGACCGGAAGAGGACGAAATCGTTGTAGTTCTGCCAGGGGATCAAGCCCGTTGGTATTTAATCCCAAGGCTTGTTTTTGATCGATGACCCATTTCGAGATTGAGGCTGCGATGATAATCGCCAGCTCAGTAGCATCGTAACGAGCGTGTAAGTCATACTCATTTGGATTCAGGTTCAGAAAGATGGCAGTTTCAAGAGCGATCGAGGGCTCAAATTGTTTAACCTGCAAACGTCCGGATATGGCGGTTGCTTTCCAGTCTACACGGCGCAGCGAGTCGCCGGCAACATAATCGCGCTTGCTCAATACACGTGTCGGATCTTCGAAAATGGGCTGCTTATGCCGAAGGGTTCCCATTGGGGAACGCGAAGGCAGCTCAAATCTGGATAAGATATAAATTTTTGGGTAAACCGTAAGATAACTCAACCCACCTTCCAGGCGATTTTCAATCCCAAGCCCAAATAAATCGCCTGAGGAGGCCACTAAAGGGCCAAGAGGGTAATATCCCCGTTTGTGCGTCTTCAAGACGTATTCAAATTCTTCCTTGGCATGCGATCTCATGCTTAGAACCCGTTTGAATAAACCAGGCGCTGCCAATTCGACCGGCAAGCTGTCTTGTACGCGCAGCCAGGGTATCGGAAGAATACCGCTGTTTTTGATCTCTACATGCATGACCACATCGTCACCCAGAAAGGCGCGTGGGGTGAAATTACGAACGATTCTCACCGCTTTTGCAGAACGCCCACTCCACCAACGCCCTACGATATAAATACCAGCAAAAAGGTATAAGATCGTAAACGAAAAATCATCCCTCAGTAGAGCAGCGGCTATAAAAAGAATTACCAGAAAGATGAGAATCTCTTCAATCATCAGGAAACGGAGCCAAAATCCAGGGGTATCTTTTGGAGAATTTCATTCAAAATCACCTGAACGGTGCGGCCGCGCAGCTCAGCTTCGGGGCGGGCAATCAACCGGTGTGTAAGCGTATATGGCACCAGATATTTAATATCATCAGGAATCACATGGTCACGCCCCCTCACGGCTGCTAATGCCTGAGCGGTTTTGAAAAGAGCCAGGCTTGCCCGTGGGCTGCCTCCCAGGGTCAGGTCAGGGTGCGAGCGCGTAGCTGCCACAAGGCGAACAATATAATCCTGGAGAGAGTCATCCATATGAATTTCCCAAACTTGGCGCTGCAAGGATGGCAGCGTTAAACCATCCACAACCTGTCCCAGGCTGTTAACAGGATGATCGCGCTGGAGATTCGTCAAAATGGTTTTTTCATCTGCAATCGTCGGATACCCCATCGTGAGGCGCATCAAGAAACGATCCAGCTGCGCCTCAGGTAGAGGAAAGGTGCCCTCATATTCAATTGGATTCTGTGTGGCAATGACCAGAAAAGGCCTGGGGAGCATGCGGGTAACGCCATCGATGGTTACTTGCTGCTCTTGCATGGCTTCAAGTAAAGCAGATTGCGTGCGAGGGGTGGCACGATTAATTTCGTCAGCCAGAAGAATATTGACAAAAATTGGGCCCGGTCGGAACTCAAACTGGCCAGTTTGTTGATTAAAAACCGACACACCCGTCACATCGTTGGGTAATAAGTCAGGTGTACATTGCAGCCTTTTGAAAGCCCCACCCAGGCTGACCGAAATCGAGCGCGCCAACATGGTTTTTCCTGTGCCTGGTACATCCTCGATCAAGACGTGGCCCTCGCAAAGCAGCGCTACCATGAACAAATCGATCGTCGAACGCTTGCCAACGATTACTTTTTCAACATTTTCGATGATGGGAGTAACAAAGGATTGAACAAGATCCATGGGCGAGGTCCTCTTTTTGATGCTGGCCAGGTGTAAAAAGTCAAATCAACGATAGGGATACAGAAGATTCTAACATTAAAAGAAGATTTTCGCTTTCTCCAACCAGATAGGTTTGAAGCCCACCTCATCCAGCTGCAAGAACACAGATAAAATCATCCAAACCTTATCCTATTCTTAGGAAATATATTTTATAATACTCATCATGCCTGACACCCCTGTTTTTCTCGTTGAACGCCTTCTCCAAGAGGGTGAAAAATCGATTGCTTTTTTCCAATCCCTCGCACCCGAGCAGCTCGATCAAACCATATATACAGAGGGTTCGCAATGGACTGCCCGTCAGGTACTTACTCATTTTGTTTTTTCTGAACACAGCCTCTGCCGCCTGGTGGAGAATATCGCGGCTGGAGGGTCAGGTTCGCCCGAGGATTTTGATATCGATGGTTATAATGAACGTAAGGTAAAGGACTTCGAAAAGACTGCGCTGCCAGAACTATTTGAACAATTCAGACAAAACCGAAAAAAGACTGCCCTGGTTGTGGCAAATCTACAGGTTGAAGATCTCCAACGCCAAGGTCGGCATCCTTACCTAGGAATTGCACCACTTGCTGAAATCATCAAAATCATTTATCGACACAATCAGATCCACCAACGTGAAATCCGCCAGGAATTATCAAAAGAATGAACGGCAGAAAAATCTGGCTCTTCATCCGCCTATCTCGTCCACATTTCCTCCTGGGAGCTGCTTTATTATATGCTTTGGGCGCAGGTATCGTGCGCTACCTGGGCACGCCCATTGA
This sequence comes from uncultured Chloroflexia bacterium, assembly GCA_963751425.1. GTDB lineage: Bacteria > Chloroflexota > Anaerolineae > Anaerolineales > UBA4823 > CAVVUF01. The sequence continues at coordinate 1,075,564 of CAVVUF010000001.1, forward strand.
TTGGGGGTTATATTGGTTGGGGCAGATTTGGGTGACCTTCATCCAGCTTAGTACACATTATCTGAATGAGTATTTTGAATTCGCGTGTGGATGCAGAAAATGAACACCGCACCCCCTTCTCTGGGGGCAGTGGGACCATCGGCGAAGGGAAACTGCGCCGCGAGACAGCGCTTTACGCGGCTGTGATTTGCCTGGCGCTGGCAGCATATTTTACAATCCCGATCATCCGCAATGCCCAGTTTAATGCTGCGCTTGCGTTTACGCTTTTTTTCATTTTCCTGGGAGCTTTTTTTTACTCAACTCCCCCAGTACGCCTGTCTTCTACTGGATATGGTGAATTAGTCACCTCAATCATCATCTCGAATCTGGTGCCAGCCCTCGCTTTTTTAATGCAAAACAATGAGCTGCACCGTTTGCTTGCCATGGCTACTTTCCCACTCACTTCTCTCAATTTAGCTATAATGTTGGCTTTTGAGCTGCCCGATTATGCCTCCGATCTTAAAAATCTAAAAAACAATCTGATGGTTCGGATCGGCTGGCAGCGAGGGATCATCTTTCACAATATAAGTATCCTTATGTGCTATGTTCTGTTTGGGTTAGGTGCCATCCTGGGATTTCCTCTTCCTATCGTATTACCCGCCTTTCTTACCCTTCCTTTGGGAATTTTTGAGATCTGGATGGTAAATCGCATTGCAGATGGGGCTAAACCGAACTGGATCGCTCTTACTTTCACAGCTGGCTCATTATATGCCGTGACAGCTTATTTATTAGCTTTTGCCTTTTGGACGCGATAATCGGATCTTTTTTTGGCTGATTAAAAAACCTAATGCCCGAATTCTTGCATCTTCTACCTCCGAAAGAAGCTTTAGAGAGGCTTTTTCCTTATCTCAATCTCCAATCTCAAACAGAGCTGGTTGACCTCAGCGACGCTCTCGGAAGGATCACAGCAGCAGATATCCTGGCGCCGCATGCCCTGCCATCTTTCGCACGCAGCACCGTGGATGGTTATGCCGTGATGGCGGCAGATACATACGGCGCCAGCGACAATATGCCAGCTTATTCGAAAATCCTTGGAGAAGTGCTAATGGGTGCTGCACCCAGTTTACAATTAAAAAAAAGTACCTGCGCCTCGATCCATACGGGAGGCATGCTGCCAATAGGCGCAGACGCTGTCGTGATGCTTGAAAACACTCAATCAGTTCGCGCGCAAGAGGTGGAAATCTTACGCGCAGTCGCTGTAGGAGAAAATATAATCCTGGTTGGAGAGGATGTCATGGTTGGTCAGGAAGTGATTCCAAAAGGAATTCTCCTGCGACCAGCCGAGGTCGGCGGCTTGGCAGCTTTAGGGATCACACAAGTCAAGGTGAGGCGCAGACCTCGGGTTGCGATACTCTCAACCGGAGACGAAATCATCCCGCTTGGAACCTCTTTAGAGCCTGGAAAAGTTTTCGATGTCAACACCTACACCCTCTCTGCCCTGGTAAGCCGGGCAGGAGGTGAAGCAGTTCCAATGGGAATCTTACCTGATAAGGCAGACAGCCTGGCTCTTTGTGCCGCTCAAGCTCTACAAACCTGTAATATGGTTGTGATCACGGCTGGCTCATCAGCCAGTGCACGCGACTTAACCGGACAGGTGATCAATGAATTGGGGAAGCCGGGTGTTTTGGTACACGGAGTGAACGTGCGCCCCGGAAAACCCACCATCCTGGCAGCTTGCGCGCTGCCTGGTCAAACTCCTAAACCGGTTATTGGTCTACCAGGGAACCCTGTTTCAGCTTATGTGATCGCATGTCTTTTTGTGGTGCCTGCCATTAAGGCACTTCTTGGAGTTTTGCATGAAGCTCCCAAACCATCGGTTGAAGCCCATCTTACTCTAAATGTGCCTTCCGAAGCGGGGCGCGAGGATTGGGTCCCGGTGAGGTTAACGCCAAGCCGTTCTGGATGGGAGGCAGAACCTGTTTTCGGAAAAAGCAACTTAATTTATACGCTGGTGCGCGCAGATGGCCTGGTATGTATTCCACCTGATACAACTGGGCTAAACGTCGGGGAAAGCGTGGAGGTTTACCTGATCGAATGACAACCTCTTATAGGCTTTTTGTTTTACCCGAAAAATACGGCGTGGTCAAGCTAGACCCAGGATCAGAAATAAATACAAAAGGTGGGGACTCAACCGAGCTTCTTGCGGTTATCCACACCCCTGAAGAGACCACGGTAGTTTGCCAGGAAAATATCATCTCTCCTGGGAAAGAAGCCGAAAAAGGTTGGAGAGCCTTGAAGGTGGGAGGGCCACTGGAGTTTGAGCTGATTGGGGTATTGGCTTCCATCATAACGCCATTGGCAGATAAGGGGATTAGTGTGTATACCCTTTCGACATTTAGCACCGATATTATTTTGGTAAAAGCAAACCTTTTATCGAAAGCCATTAAAGCGTTGAAGAAAGCAGGTTTTGAAATTGTAGAATGACCATCTATCTGCAAGATATCCCCCTGCCCGAAGCCAAAGCTCAGCTTGAAACTGCCCTGAGAGCTGCCGACCGCTTGACAATCTTAGGGGTTGAAGAAATACCTTTAAATGAAAACGCCCTGGGACGCGTCCTGGCCAAACCCGTATGGGCCAAGATTTCATCTCCCCATTATCACGCTTCGGCAATGGATGGTTTTGCAGTAAAAGCAGAAGAGACAGCCGGAGCTTTGCCATCAAAACCGCTAACACTGGAATATACCCGGCATACCACTTATGTTGATACCGGTGACCCACTCCCGGAATGGGCAAATGCAGTCATTCCCATTGAAAATGTCGAGACGCTCGATCATGAGGGAAAACCTGCCCCTGGCCTGAGAAAACCCAGCGCTATCCGCATTCGATCAGCTATCACCCCTTGGAGCCATGTTCGTGCTATGGGCGAAGATATTGTAGCTACCCAGCTCGTTTTACCGGAGGGACATATTCTTAGGCCTGTTGATCTCGGTGCAGTGGCCGCTTGTGGCCATGCAGTCATCAGCGTAGCCAGGAAAGCGCGCGTAGCCGTGATCCCAACCGGCACAGAGCTGGTCGAAATCGGCCAGCCTGTTAAAGCAGGCGATATCATTGAATACAACACATTGGTCTTATCTGCCCAAGTAAACGAGTGGGGAGGCATAGCCAAACGCTACCCAATCATCCCCGATCAGTTTGAGTCCATTTGCGAGGTTGTCAAAAAAGCTGCTGATGAATGCGACCTCATCCTGCTCAATGCAGGGTCTTCTTCAGGCTCAGAAGATTATTCCAGGCAGGTAGTGGAAAGCCTGGGAAAATTATTGGTACACGGTGTAGCCATCCGCCCCGGCCATCCAGTTATCTTGGGGATGATCGGAAATATTCCAATCATCGGTGTGCCCGGATATCCTGTTTCAGCAGCTCTGACAGGCGAGATTTTTGTAGAACCGCTCCTGGCAGTATGGTCAGGTCGCAAACCAGCGGAGCCTGAAACGCTCTCTGCAGTATTAACTCGTAAAATAACTTCCCCGGCAGGCGATGATGACTTTCTGCGCGTTGCAGTAGGGCGCGTAGGAGAACATTGGTTAGCTGCTCCCCTTTCGCGCGGGGCTGGCGTGATCACCTCCTTGGTTCAGGCGGATGGAATCGTCATTTTACCGCGCGGTATCCAGGGATTTTCTGCGGGCGATAATGTGCAGGTGCGCTTGTATCGCTCGATGAAAGCATTGGAACAAACAATTTTTTCGATCGGCTCACATGATATCAGCCTGGATATTTTGGCACAGTTTCTCGCTGTGTATGATCGACGCCTGACATCCTCAAACGTAGGCAGCCTGGGAGGCTTGATCGCACTGCGCCGTGGGGAAGCCCACTTGGCTGGTTCTCACCTGCTCGATACGACCACTGGTGAATTTAACCTGTCTTATATCCGTGAATACCTGCCTGGTATCCCAGTGAAAGTGATTGCCCTGGTAGGCAGGCAGCAAGGCCTTATCGTTCAACGCGGAAATCCCAAGGCTATTCAAACCTTGGAAGATCTCACCCGGACAGATATATCCTTTGCGAACCGCCAGCGTGGAGCTGGCACGCGCATTCTCCTAGATTATCAGCTGAGTTTAAAGGGGATTGCCCCATCCGCCATTCGAGGCTACAATTTGGAGGAATATACCCATTTATCTGTAGCCGCTGCGATCGCTTCAGGGCGCGTAGATACTGGTTTAGGAATTGCAGCAGCCGCTCGAGCACTGGATCTCGATTTTATACCTCTTTTCTTAGAAAGATATGACCTTATTGTTCCCAGTCAAAATTATGTCAGTACTTTACTCGAACCACTTTGGACCATCTTGGAGGATCCAATTTTCCAGCAGCAGGTGGGCAGCTTGCCGGGATATGATGTTAGTCCGATGGGTAGATTGATCGTTGAAATGGGAGGACCCGATGCTGAAAGCGCTCGTGATCGACGATAACCGAAATACTGCGGACAGCTTATGCCAAATGCTAAGTTTACTTGACGTTCAAACAACGGCTGCATACAGCCCACGCGGTGCCTTCTTGCTTTTACAGGAGATGGTCCCAGATATTGTCTTTGTCGATTTGAACATGCCCGGAGTGACCGGTCATGAGGTGGTGACTTTCGTGCGCCGTGACCCAAAGCTTGAGCATATCCCAGTCGTTGTGGTTACATCAGATGACCAAGAAGAGACCGCCAAGCAGGTAAGGAAAGAGGGCGCCCTGGAGATCATCATCAAGCCAGCCACTTTTGAGCAAGTAGAAGGGGTCCTACAAAAAGCGAAATTAATTTAAAGCTCTAGAAGAATTCCCTTAACTCTTACAAATTTCAGGAGGACTTATGCCGATCGAAGCAGGAATTCCAGCCCCAGAATTTACACTGTTAGACGAAAATTCAAAGCTGCGCTCCCTGGCAGAATTTCAAGGGAAACCCGTGGTGCTCTATTTTTATCCCAAAGACGATACGCCTGGCTGCACGACTGAAGCATGCAACTTTCGTGATGATTATGATGTCTACCACAAAGCCGGGGTTACCATCTTAGGTGTTAGCCCGAATAGTCCAAAGGATCATACCAAGTTCAAGGCTAAGTACAACCTGCCTTTTTCACTCCTGGCTGATACGGAGCACAAGATCTGCGAAGCTTATGGAGTTTGGGGTCGTAAGAAATTCATGGGTAAGGAGTACGATGGCGTATTCCGGACGACATTCCTCATCGGCCCGGATGGCGTAATCCTTAAAGTCTTTGAGAATGTAAAACCAGATGGGCACAGCAAGGAAGTGTTGGAAGCATTGAAGGTTTAGATATTGGAATATTGATCATCACCATACTACTCCAGAATTCGAAAACTATTCCTCTCCCTCCTTCCACTCAATCACACCACCTAATCTTTCGAAATCTTCGAAAGAAACTTCGAATTTTGCTATAGGAACTATAGCAGATTTAGATTTTGCTTGCCAACCTGATTCATTATTCCCCCTGAAGGGTTCTCCTGGTAACACATAAACAAAACCATGATTAGTTATGACAAACGGTTTCCATTTCGAAGGTATTCTTGCACAAATACGATTATCTTTGTCTGAAGAACCGATACTCCAAAATCCTTTGCGCTTTTCTGGTGGAACTAAAGTTTAACGACATACAAGCAATCAGAATGGCTGCTATTGGTGAGAGAGCTGCAAAAACTGCTGTATCATTATTAAATGAATTATTTTTATGATATCTGCAGCGGGTCTAGGCTCTAAAATAGTAATATTTCCATTGGCTGAGCCATGAAAAACAAATCCCTGCCTCCCATATTCCTGTAAACTTTTAAGACTTGTCGGTTCTTCCACTGCAAAATTTTTCTCTTGATTATCATTCATCATAAGGAAAATATAACACCTCCCATACCAATCAGGGAGGTGTTAATAATAGTGGAGATGGCGGGAATTGAACCCGCGTCCGAAAGATTCGACCCTCGAGCCTCTACGAGCGTAGTCTGTCGTGTTTATCGCCGGGGTGGTCCACGACAGGCAAAGAACTCACCCGGCTAGCCGCTAGGACCCGAAAGCCCCTCTTTCACACGCTTAGCAGCGTTGCGTATGGCACTCTGACTTTGTTGCGCCTGCTCTACCTCCGGTCAGAGAGCGGGGTAGGCAGACGTGACCCGTCTTAGGGATCAGGTTGCTGTCTGTCTCGCTTATGCAGCGAGGGGCAGAGCAGCATAGGAAGTGCGGTTATTGGCACTTGATTTTTTGCACTGATTTAACGAGGTCGGCGCCTCTCGGCTCGCATCCCGGGACCAGCCTCTCCCGTCGAAGCCTGTCATCCCCAGGGATAGTTATTATATCATACGTTTAATTGTTAGGAAATTATTAGATATTTATACAAATTCTATACAATTTATTGACTTTGATCCTTTTTTAAGGTATATTAATAGTAAATATTGGTAGATAGTTCGGTAATCGAACAGAAAAAATGGAGTGCTATGAACGGCAATATCAAAATCACGAAAATCTGGGGAATCCCAGTTTATATAAACTATAGTTGGTTCTTGGTTTTCTTCCTCACAACCTGGTCTTTAGCGAGGGGCTACTTTCCAAATGAATACCCGGTCCTATCCTCGACCGTGTATCTGATTATGGGTGCAATAACTAGCCTGCTCTTCTTTGCCTCCGTACTGGCACATGAATTCGGACATGCTTTCTGGGCTTTGCGAGATCGGATCCCTGTGAAAAGTATCACCCTATTCATCTTTGGCGGCGTTGCGCAAATTTCACAAGAACCGCGTTCCCCAGGTTCAGAATTCCGGATCGCAATCGCTGGACCTCTCACCAGTTTAGCCTTGGCGGGATTTTTTGGCGGATTGTATCTTTTAGATCAATCCATTCCTTTCCTGGCTGCCCCAAGCAGATATTTGATGCGCATCAACTTGATCCTGGCGCTTTTCAACCTGATCCCTGGGTTTCCGCTGGATGGTGGTAGAGTATTTAGGGCGCTCGTTTGGAAATTGACGGGGAGTTTACAGAAAGCTACTCATTTAGCCTCAACGGCTGGACAGCTCGTGGCATTTGGCTTTATCGGCTTTGGAATCTATATGGTTATCAGCGGTCAATTCTTCAATGGATTGTGGCTGGTCTTTATCGGTTGGTTCCTACAAAACGCAGCTTCATCAGCCTACTTACAAGTCAATATTCAACAAGCTTTAGCAGGTTTGAAAGTAAGCCAGGTAATGAACCGAAACCTCTCTACTGTAGATTATTTGACTCCGGTCAGCCAATTAGTCGAAGAAAAGGTGGTTGGGTTAAACCAGCAGATCTTCTTTGTGGAACGCAATGGTGAGATTGTGGGTAATGTCTCCATACAAGATATCCTTAGGTTAAACCGTTCAAAATGGCGGTTCACAACCGTACAACAGATCATGCGTCCCAATCAAAACACCACCAATGTCGAAGCGGAAACAGATTTAATGACTGCATTACAAACAATGGAAAGAGCACAGCTAAATCAAATATCTGTCTTCGAGAGTGGAAATCCAATTGGCGTCCTTTCGAGAGACCAGGTGATCAAATACGCCCGCATGCGGGCTGAATTAGGCTTGTAAAACTCATTCCCACTTTAAAAAAAGATTACGAATTCATCCTGCCGAATTCGTAATCTTTTGCTATACTTAGCCCATTCGTACCTCACCAAAAAACGTATGCGTAAAACAGAACCGGATAATCCTAAAGAAACGCCCCCTTTTGAAGATGACCTTCGTTCCGACTTGATTCCGGGCACGCAGGCCGTGCCGGATCGTTCTCTGTTTCGAGAACGCCTGACAATTCTAACCCCATCCCGGGTCATCAGTCTCATCATCGTCTTAGGGCTCTTCTTGATTGGGTGGCTGCTTTTTGCTGGCCCAGCAAAACCCGCCATGGAGAAACTGCTAACCAAATTATCTGAACGTGTTTCAACCCCCACTGAAAATATGCCTAACGAAACAGCAACGGCCATCCCCTCCAAACCGACCTCTCAGGCGAGCTTACCCAGCCCAACCTCCACACTAGTCCTTCCATCCAAAACTCCCCTCTCCTCATTCATTGAGACTACGCCAACAATCACACCCACAAACTCACCCACCACACCCACTGTCGTAGCCAGCCGCACACCTACGTTTTCCCCCTCGGTTACTTCAACAGCTACCGTTCTTCCGACAGCCTCGGTTGCAGGTTGCGTCCAAGCTGCTGAAATAAAATCCACCGATGTTGGAAAATCTTTATGTGTTACAGGGCACGTGCTGCGCACCAAGTCCAAGCCAAATTCCTTTTTGATCATCCTGGAAAACCCGAAAGATGCATTTTACTTTCTTTCTTATGATCGAAAATGGGAAAACCTGGAAGAAGGGAATTGTATCTTCGCGACAGGAAAAATTATGCAGCTTGGAAATAACCCGGTCATGATCCTTGACTACAAAATACCACTCGAATATTGCCCTTGACATGCCAAAATATAAAATCATAGTAAATCCGATATCAGGTAGAGGTGCTGGTCAAAAATCTATTCCGATATTAGAGCATTTAATAAGCGCAGATCAATTCCAATATAACCTGGTTGTCACCCAGCGACCCTGGCATGCCTGTGAGCTGGCTTTACAAGCTGCCCAGGATGGCTTTGCTGCCGTGATCGCTGTAGGTGGGGATGGCACTGCCAACGAAGTTTTAAATGGGCTGATGCAGGCTCGCCTGACTGGAATAAATATCCCTGCCATGGGTATCTTAAGTGTGGGCCGGGGCAATGATTTTGCCTATGCCATGCAAGTCCCAGCTGCTTTGGAAGAAGGAATAAAGATTTTAAAAGATGACTTTCGAAAAAAGATCGATGTAGGATATGTCGAGGGTGGTTTGTATCCACAGGGTCGTTATTTCGGAAATGGTGTGGGGATTGGTTTTGACGCCGTGGTAGGCTTTGAGGCATTGAAACTGGCTCCCTTGAGCGGATTCTTATCCTATATTGTTGCCGCGTTGAAGACGATTTTCCTCTATTTCAATGCTCCCCGCGTCAAGATTGACCTTGACACCGAAACTCTGGTGCAACCAGCTTTGATGGTTTCAATCATGAATGGCAGACGTATGGGAGGAGGATTTATGATGGCGCCGGAATCACTGCCTGGGGATGGAGCGTTCGATATCTGTACCGTGGGGCAGGTCAGCCGTACTGGCATCTTCGCCCTCATACCGCGCTTCATGAAGGGCACCCAAAAAGACCACCCCGCCATACATTTTTCACGATCTGCCAAGGTGACGATCACCGCCATCGAGGGCACATTACCTGCTCATGCGGATGGTGAGACTCTTTGCACAGAAGGCAAAAAACTCTCCATGAAAATCATTCCGCAAGTTGTGGAAATAATCTGCTCTCAACCTCAGAAAAGATGAACCTGACTTTCCGTACAGTCAATTTCGTCGTAAAAGGTTTTATGAGGCTGATCTGCCAGATAGAAGCAGAGCAGCTTGCTCAGATCCCCAAGAAAGGTCCCCTGATCCTGGTTTGTAACCATGTGAATTTTGTTGAAGTCCCTTTGATGTTTACCCATTTGCAGCCTCGACCGGTCACCGGATTTGCGAAAGCTAAATCATGGGATAATCCAATGATTGGCTGGTTATTCAATACCTGGGAAGCCATTCCCATCCGCCGAGGAGAGGCAGACACAGAAGCCTTACGCCAGGGATTGAGGGTCCTGGAAGAGGGGAAAATACTAACCATCACACCAGAAGGGACACGTACAGGAAATGGATGCTTGCAGCGCGGCCATCCGGGAGTCGTTTTACTGGCTCTGCGCAGCGGCGCCCCCTTACTGCCGTTGGTTTATTACGGTCACGAAAATTACGAGCAGAACCTTAAGAAGTTACGTCGCACCGCATTCCATGTAAATGTAGGAAAGTCTTTCCGATTGACCGTGCCAGACGGAAAAGTAAAGAACGAGGCTCGCCAAGAGATGGCAGACGAGATTATGTACCAATTGGCTTATCTTTTGCCGGAAATGTACCGGGGAGTTTATGCTGATCTATCAAAGGCAACAACAAAGTACCTGGTATTTGAGGATTGAGAACCACATGTGATTGGCCGAAAGTAAATTAAGAACAAACGTGGTAAAGAAGGCCAGGAGCGCAAGCAATTCGCCCGTTTGGCGTTGAAAATGCTACGAAACTTTCAGCGAATTGATAGCGCTACTTTCTGAAGAAATTTGACAGAATAAACCAGACATTTGCAGGACGTTCTGCCAGGCGCCGCATAAAGTAAGGATACCATTGGGTTCCATAAGGAACATAGATTCGGACCGAATAGCCCTCGGCTACCAATTGCTCTTGCAGATCACGACGAATGCCATAGAGCATTTGGAATTCTAGAGCGTTTTTTGGTAAATCCAGCTTTTTTGCCAAATCTTTCGCAAAGAGAATACGCTTCTCATCATGCGTGGCGATTGAAGCAACGGGGGGTACTTTACCATCTTCACTGCTCACTGCGCAGCCTTGCTCCAAAGTTCCATGCAACAGAAGATCAAGTAATCGGTCATAAGCAGCGTCCACATCACGCTTCAGGGGGTAAGCGACCTTGGCAGGTTCTTTATAGGCTCCCTTACACAAACGAACTTTCGTACAATCTTTAATCAGTTCTTCGATATCAGCTTCGCTGCGATATAAATAAGCCTGGATAACAATCCCTACATTTTGATAACCCTGGCGCTGCATTAGACGTAAAGTGTCCAGTGTCACTTGGGTAACCGGAAAATCTTCCATGTCAATCCGGATGAAATTACCCAAATTCCAGGCATGTTCCAAAATTAAGCGTAAATTTTCTGCACAAAGAGCCGCATCCACAGCTAACCCTATCTGGGTTAATTTAACGGAAATATTAGCCCGGACGCCGGACCGCTCAATTTCATCTAAAGCTTTCAAGATATCTTGGGTAGCTTGGAGAGCCTCATTGGCATTTGTTGTATGCTCTCCGAGATGATCCAAGGAGGCATTAATGCCTTTACCATTGAGCATTAGAATAACTTTCAGAGCGTCTTCTAGCTTGTCTCCAGCGATAAACCGTTCAGCCATGCGCCTGACAAATGGCCAACCCGTGACAATCTGGCGCGCCCAGGCTGCTTTGGATAAGTAAATGAAAAATGATCTCAGCATATTCACCTCTCGAAAATGGGACAACTCCCATTTTAGCACAAAAAGATATGGCATGATTCTTGCAACCTGGTACAATATGATTATACAAACGAGTAGATGAGATGTTAATTCAAAGACACTCCCCCTCCCTCCGCCCACTAACAACCGCTCACCTGGCGCAAACCATAACTCTTCTAGAATTGACCACCGCTGAGTTACGCCAGAGGATTGAGGCTGAATTATCTACAAATCCTGCTTTGGAGTTAATCGAAGAAACACGTTGTCCGGGCTGTGGAAGAATCATATCCAAGCGGGGCCTCTGCCCGTTATGCTCTCAATCGAAATCTATCTCCTCAGAAGAGCCTATCGTCTTCTTATCTGCGAGGGAAGATTTCTTTTCACGTGATCGAGCCTCCACATCTGGAGAAGATTATTCAGAAGATGATTTCACTTCTAGCAGTGAAGATTTACCTGCATTTGTTCTACGCCAAATTGCACCGGAGCTCAAACCTGATGAACGTGCAATAGCAGCCTATATCCTTACCTCACTCAACGAAGATGGGCTTTTAACCGTTCCGCTCTCAGAAATAGCACGTTACCATTTTATCCCGCTCTCCAAAGTAGAGCGTATCATCCATTTAATACAACACGCTGAACCACTCGGCGTTGGCTCTCAAACACCCCAAGAAGCACTGTTGGTGCAGCTCGAAGTTTTAGGAGAAACACAGGCAGTGCCAGCCCTCGCAGCCTTAGCCGTTCGAGAAGGTTTTGAGTTCCTGAGCCGGCGCCGTTATTTAGAACTTGGACGATTATTAAACATCTCTTCTTCACAAGCGCGCGAAATAGCCTGCTACATCGGTGAAAATTTAAATCCCTTCCCTGGCCGGATGCATTGGGGAGAAAATAATTCCAGCCACCCGGCCGAGTCCAATTTACAGCAAATTTATTACACGCCTGATATTATTATCTCAAAATTACGCGATACCCATGATACGCCACTGATTGTTGAAATTGCTCTTCCAATCCGAGGCACTTTGCGTATCAACCCATTATTTCGAGAAGCCTTACAGCAAGCTCCAGAAGCGAAAATGGAACAGTGGAAAGCAGATATGGAACATGCATCGCTGCTTGTTAAATGCATCCAACAACGCAACCATACCATAGTGCGGATGATGCAAGTATTGGTTGTAATCCAACGGCAATTCATCCTATATGGAGATGAATATCTGCTGCCGCTTACTCGTGCAGCGCTGGCTGACGACCTAGATCTCCACGAAGCTACCATATCTCGAGCCGTCTCCGACAAAGCCATCCAAATTCCGAACGGGCATATCATCCCTTTGGCGCGCTTTTTTGATCGAAGCCTACACATCCGGACAACTTTGAAAAAAATGATCGCTAGTGAAATACTACCTCTCAGTGATGCTGACTTGGCTACCATGCTTGCTGAAGAAGGATATCCTGTTGCCAGACGTACCGTAGCAAAATATCGGGCTATGGAGGGAATATTGCCTGCCCATTTACGCCTGCGACCTCAATCGGTATAATCACTGAGGATGCGATATGAAAAGCACCTCAGTGATAACAGGTTTACTCATTAAAAAACATCCTCCATTGGGATTTCAGGAACTGGAGACCCTCTTGGAATTGATTCCTGAGGCGGCAATCGTGATTGATATCGGTGAAAGCCGATTGATCGCTGCCAATGGATTAGCAGTTGCTTTGGCTGCTTATACCCGAAAAGAACTCCTTGGACAGCCTGTAGACAACCTGCTCCAGCCTTTCGAAGGGCAGCCTCGCCTGAGTGAAGCTTTGAGGAGGATTTTCCCTCCCTCCAGCTTCCAATGTAGCCTGGAAAAAAGATCTGGACTCCAAATCGAAGTGGATCTAAAGATTAAATATTCTGGCCCGTCGAATGCATGGGCTGTGATTCAGATTGCTTCCTTTCACTCGCAAGAACAAAAAATAACAGCCTCACAGTCACAGGCACAATTTTGGCAAGCATTGCAAGAATTGATAGAATCTTCCCAAGGAAATGATCTTCTTCCAGCGCTCCAGACCGCACTACGTGCTGGTCAAATGCTTTGCGGCGCTCAAGCTCTGGCCATTTACCAGGTAAAAGGCGACCAGCTACTTCTTGAACGAGGTCTTTGCTCGGGGCAAGACAGCTTGCTGCCTGAAACCATCCTACCTGGCGATTTCATGAGTTTACAAGGGCCCACCTTGTGGTCGATACGATCCCGGGCGACAACCGTTATCCACCGGTTTGCACGCGCCAATGGCCTGGCTTACCTGGCATCATTACCATTAGGCCAACCCCACGCAACCATCGGCCTGGTTGTAGCAGGAGGCTTTTCTAGCCCATCAGCCAATTTGATGGAGACCATGAAACTGCTCGCGGCAAGCTTGAGCAATATCATTCAGCAGCATACCCTCATCAACCACCTGAACAAGGAATTGGACTTAAATATTCAGACGATTCATGTAGCGAATACCCTCAAAAGCCAAATCAAAGATAGTTTGGTGATCTTAGATTCGGATTTGTTAGTTTCTGACATGAACAAGGCTGCAGAACATTCCTTGGGGTATCTTCTCGATGAAGTCGAAACCCATGCAGCTGAAAATATTATCATCAGCGACCAACCCCTCAAGCCAGCTTTTGAGTCTGTTCAAAATGGACAGCCTTTTTATCACCTGGATAATATTAAACTCTATCGCAGAGATGGGCAAACCTTTCCAGCGAACATGCAAATAATCCCAATCGACTCTGAAACCGGCCTCGATGGCGTGATTGTGATTTTCCAGGATGTAAGCGAACGTGAACAGTTCCGCATTTTGAATGAGCAGCTCGAGCAAAGAGCTCTGCTTGGAGAAGTTACGGCGAGCTTTGCCCATGAAGTGCGCAATCCGATTAACAATATCAGCACCGGATTACAGCTCCTAGAGATCAATCTCACGGATCTTAACCTACCCAATGGCGACGCCAACCTCGAGAATGTGAAACGGCTGCAGCAAGACTGCAACCGCCTTACCGAGTTGATCAAATCGGGGCTCTCATTCATCAAGCCGATGGAATACAAGATGGAAGCCATTGATCTCGGTAAGTTAATGAAAAATTTACTCGACCGCTGGCAACATCGCTTACAGCAAAAAAATATCGTGTGTCAGTTTCAGATTGAAAGCGATCTCCCACAGGTTGAGGGAGATCCAAGGGCACTGGAACATGTATTTATTAACCTAATTAGTAATGCTTTGCAGGCAATGGAAATGGATAATGAAGAGAACGCAGGGAGTGGTACCCTCGCAATCAAGATTTATTCCTTGCGTAACGCAGCAGAACGACCTCAGGTAGAAGTCAGTGTTTCCGATACCGGACCAGGGATTCCAGATGAAATCCGAGACCGGATTTTTGAGCCATTCTTTACCACCAAGAAGGGCGGCACCGGAATCGGTTTGGCAATTGTTAAACGAATTATCACCGCCCACAAAGGCTCCATCAGTGTTACCAGCATCCCCGGTGTGACGGTGTTCCGTGTTCATTTCCCAACCCTGCGCAAATAGATTTGTCACCGAAGGTTAAACATGAATGCTACGATTTTGATCGTTGATGATGAGGAAAATGCCCGTCAAAATATCGGAACATTCCTGGCTACGCGGGGGTATGAGGTGGTCGGTGCGGCAACTCTACAAGAAGCAAAAGACAAGTTGTGGCATGGGGATATGGATATCGTCCTGTTGGATGTGCAGCTGCCCGATGGTTATGGTCCTTCTTTGATGGATGATATCGCCTTGCTCCCCATGCGACCTCCTGTTATTTTGATCACCGCATATGGTGATATCGAAATGGCAGTCGAAGCGATGAGGAGCGGCGCACACGACTTCTTACAAAAACCAATTCAATTGGCACAACTTGAAAAATCGATCCTTAGAGCGCTTGAAATTGTCGCCATGCGTAGAGAGCTGGCTCATTTACGTAACAGCCAGCATGCAGAACTAGATTTCGTTGTCGGCAGAAGTCCTGCCATGCTCACTCTGCTTGATCAAGCTTACCGGGCAGCCGCGGCCTGTGTTTCCGTACTCATCACTGGCGAAACAGGAACCGGAAAAGAGATCCTGGCACGAGCCATTCATAGCGTAGGGGCCCGTGGAAACAAAGCCGCAACAAGCCGCCCGTTTGTGGCCATTAACTGTGCGGCGATCCAGCCCACCGTACTAGAATCGGAGCTGTTCGGTTATGAGGCAGGTGCTTTCACAGGGGCCGATAAGCGTAAACATGGCTTGATGGAAATCGCTGATGGGGGTATCTTATTTCTCGATGAAATATCCTCCATGCCTGTGGATATGCAAGCCAAGCTGCTGCGTGTCTTAGAAGAGCGTGCCTTCCGGCGCGTGGGAGGCACGGCATTAATTCATGTAGATATCCAATTAATAGCCGCCTCGAACCGAGATCTTCAAGCGATGATGGCAGATGGCAGGTTCCGTGAAGATCTTTACTATCGACTAAAAGTGGTTGATCTACACATCCCCCCCCTAAGAGACCGGAAAGAAGATATTCCAGAAATGGTCGGATTATTTATCCGCCAAAATAATCCGCGCATGGGTCTGAACATTTCAGGAATCACTCCACGCGCCCTCGATGTCCTTAAAGGTCATCATTGGCCAGGAAATATTCGCGAGCTGCGAAATGTGATCGAACGCGCCATGCTCTTCTGCGATGATCCATTAATCGATATCAGCCATCTTCCCCCAGATATGATACGAAAAGCTGGCCTCTAAAGCCAGCTTTTGGACCTTCTACACTTCTTGACTAAAATGAAGTTTCCTTATTGACCATCCCAAATCACGAAGCTTTCGCTGACGCAAACCGGGCGATCAAGCAAATTAGTAATACAGACCTGGTATGGGATGACTTCTCCAATTGGAACATCCAGAGGATTTATCACGACCGAAGTTTGACCGTTGGGGCCAGTCGGAAGCATAACGTGGGTACTGGAAGTGCCATCAGGTAAAGTGAGTGTTAATGTAAAACCGACGTTGCTAAGGGGTTCAATACCCTCAAACAACGCTACACCGATTTCTTGAGCCTGGGTCGGCGGTAGAAGCGGGTAGCGCTCCCATACCTGCAAGCTTAAGGCCTGTGAAGTCGGTGCGGGTATCGAAGTAGGCTGTACTTCTAAGGTGGGCTGGATTTGAGGAATTGAGGTTTCGGTCTGCAAAGGTGTAATGCGGTTTGGCTGGTATAACGACCCGAGCGCTGCTGGTCGAACACGCAACGTCTCAGGTGCTTTGGAATGGTATTCAAGGCAAAAATTGGTAAAACACTGGCGGGAGATCCCATTTCCAAGCGCGTGAAGTTCTGTAATGGGGTTCCCGCTGATTTCAAGTGTACCGTGCATTGTTATATAATCCATGAACAGCTTGGGGATGTTATATCCCAACTCTTGTCCCACAATGGGAAAGAACACCATTCCCGGATCTTTCATAGGGGGGACGGGAGGTTCAGGTTGGATCCCGGAGAGTTGAGGTAAAGAACGGAACTGTACCCGATATGTACTTTCAGGAGCTGAGAACATCACCAAATTGTCAAACACTTTTTCGAACATACCGTCTTTTGCCTGATAGGTCTCGCTGCGAGTAAAGCCGGTGAAATCTCGCCCCAACCGATCCCTAACCTCGTTAAAAGCCGCTTCTGCTTCTTGCATAGCAGGTGATCCCGGCGGTACAAGTGGGTTGGTTATGAAAGATTGTGGGACAATATTATTTCCAGGACGGCAAGCCCCCTGACACATCCACGCTCCATAAGGCATCAAATGGATTTCTCCCTCGGGATCATCCTTGAACCGATAAAAACCCACATTTTCGAAATATTGGGCATATCGATTTTGATCTGGGAAAAAATGAACGCCGGTTAATGGCTTGCCGATCACACCTGCACCATATTTGGTGTAGTACGGAATTACCTCGTCCCATACAACATGCCCATTAACATAAATTTCTCCCTCACCCTCTGGCTTGGGTTCCGCAGGTTCTTCCAACTTCCACGCTCGAGCCAAAGGAGAGATCGAAAATCGCTTAATGGCATCTGCATTTTGGTCATACACGAACAGGCACGAGATCGTGTATTGATACTTCTTCCCATTTTTCTCAAATAAGGGTGAAATCCCCGGGCCGCACATATTCTCGAGGCGGCTGTCCATATTTTTGAATTGAGCATCAATCGGATAAATCCGCGCGGAACTATCTATCACCGAAACTGGTTCTTTACCTTCGGGACTACATGCAGCCAGGAACAGGCCGAAAACAACCAAAAGGGCAAAATAATAATTCCGCAATAAACCAATTCCGCCCATCTTCCGATTTTGAATGCCGGACAGATGCTCTTGGGGTAACTACACGAACAGAATCCAAAAAAAATTGCGATAACACGCGCTATGAATATTATAACATAGGTACAGTTTGGGGATTACCTTTCAAAGTTGAAAGGCAACCTCTCCCTGCCTTTTTCAGGTTAAGTGGCATAAATCCTGCACCTTAGAGGCTGCTCGGTCGATTTTCATATTCAGATTATTGATTTGAAATGGACGGATACCCTTCCCCCCTTCAGGAGACTGCCATGGCTCCCAAGTGCGACTATCGCCGTTTGGGTTTTCATTATTATCCAGATACACTTCATTACCGCGAGGCAGACCTTTGCAAATGGTTGCCTACCCTGCAGGAATTAGGCGCTTCCTGGATAACGCTGGTAACCCCGGTTAAACGCGCAATACCAGAAACCTTTCTAAAAGGTTTAATCAATGCAGGAATCAAACCAATCTTGCATGTCCATGCCCCTATTCTTCCATCCGTTTTGAGCGAAATCCGTCCCTGCCTGGATATTTATGCATCTTGGGGCGTACATTATATCTGCTTTTTTGACCGGCCAAACTCTCGTTCTTCCTGGCCAGCCTCTGCCTGGGCACAAAATAATCTCGTGGAGCGCTTCCTGGATATCTACTTACCTCTCGCACAAAATGCTATTCAGGCAGGCTTGACACCTGTATTCTCTCCACTCCAACCGGGCGGAGATTATTGGGATACAGCATTTTTGCAGGCTGCCCTGCAGAGTATTCAACGTCGTGGAGCTCAAAATATTGCAGAAAAACTTGTCCTGGGAGCTTATGCCTGGTCAGCAAATCGATCCCTTAATTGGGGAGCTGGAGGGCCAGAAAGATGGCCAGGGGCAACTCCTTATCAAACAAAGCCGGGGTCGGAAGATCATCTTGGTTTCCGAATATTTGATTGGTATTTGGCTCTTTATCAATCTGTCCTGGGAAAACACGGTAGAGTGATTTTAACCGGCGCGGGCAGCCGGCTTGGGGATAACCAACAATCTGGAAACAAGCCCGTTGATCCACAGATGCATGCCAAAATGAATTTAACCATTGCCCAGTTATTTTCCTCAGAATCTTCAGAAACCCTGCCACCCGGGATTGAGCCTGTGACAAATCATGTTCTGGCATGCAACTTTTGGCTGCTGACAGCCTCACCCAACCATCCAGATGCCGCACAAGCCTGGTTTCAGGAAGATGGGAATGCCCTCCCGTCTGCTGCCCAGCTCCGACAGTGGGTCAGCTCATCCAATATCACTCGCCGAAAATCGAATACGCTAAACGAAATTTTCCATCCCACAACCTCATCAAAACCTATCCAACATTACTTGTTGCTCCCATCTTACGCCTGGGGCATCTCGGGCTGGCATTTTGAATTGATCCGCCCTTTCGTCCAAAAATATTTACCGACAATTGGTTTTTCAATTCTAGAGGCAAGCCAGGCCAGCAAAGTCACGATCTTAGGAAATCTAGCTGGTTTCCCCGCCAACACCCTCGATACTTTATTAAATTCAGGTTGTATAGTAGAACAGATCGAAGGGGATGGCACAGAGCTTGCAACAAAGTTAGCAGAGATTTAATCTAATCAAAAAGGATACTGCCATGTTTGAAACCTTACCCCATCCATCCGCAGATAGGCTAACTCCCCCACCTCAGGTTTCTCCAGATGCCCCAACTCGCCCAACGCCAATTCCAGTCCTGAAACCTGTTTTGAAAGTTCTTGGGTTAGGAGGAGGGGGATCCAATGCAATCAACCGGATGATTGAATTAGGATTGTCAGGTGTTGAATTTATCACTGCGAACACTGATCACCAAGCATTGCAGAACAGCCTGGCGCCAGTCAAAATCCATCTGGGACCTAAAACGACGCGCGGTCTGGGAGCGGGTGGCAATCCATCTGTTGGTCAGGCTGCAGCAGAAGAAAGCTGGCGAGAAATTGCGCAGGCTTTGAAGGGTGCTGACATGGTTTTCCTGACGGCAGGCATGGGAGGGGGAACCGGCACCGGCTCTATTCCAGTGGCCGCCAAGATTGCCCGATCACTCGGAGCCGTCACCATCGCCGTGGTCACAACACCTTTCTCATTTGAGATGGGTCGTAGGCAACGCAATGCCGCAGAAGGATTGGCGCGCTTGCGACCGATCACAAACACACTCATCACGATCCCCAATGACCGGCTGCTATATCTGGAAACCAAGAACTTACCTCTTGATATGGCTTTCCGAATGGCAGATGATATTCTCCGGCAAGGTGTACAAGGCATCACGGAGCTGGTAACCACACCTGGAATGATCAATGTGGATTTTTCCAATATCAGGCACTTGATGACTTTGGGTGGAGGTGCTTTGATGTCTATTGGTCAGGGTGAAGGTGAAAACAAAGCCATCAAAGCCATCGACCAGGCTTTGCATCACCCGCTGTTAGATTCCACATCGCTAGATCACGCAGCGGGCATCTTGGTTAACTTTACCGCAGGTGATGATCTCTCACTCTTTGAGATCGAGGCAGCATTGATGACCCTGCAAAACCAGGCAGGCCCTCAAGCAGAAATTGTCATGGGCGTTGTCAACGACGAAAGGTTTTATGACCGGGTTGAAGTAATTTTGGTTGTGACAGGCTTAGGCGCTTCATCTATTGAAGATACCTTGCCAGGATTTTCATCAAAACCAACGACCAAGGTATCTGCTCCCACTCCAGAACCCATGCTTGAAGAAATCAAAGAAGCAGAGCCCAGAAAAATATCCCAAGAATTCATCTCGGCGCCAGCTTCAAATGATCTGGATGTGCCTGCCTTTCTCAGGCGAGCCAGGCAGACGCATTAAGGTTACTTTTCATCTCTGTTTTTGGTGAAATTTGTGAGTCTAATTATGGAAACCAAAGTGATCGAATTGATTTCAACTTCTATACATAGGCAGTTTCCAGAATTTGCTGGAACAAAGCCTAAAGTACGCCTGCAAGCCGAATCCAAAACAAGTGCAAAACCGAAAGACCCAACCTATCTTCTGACTTACGAAAGCAAGGTTCAGGTAGCAGAAGGGAAAACCCTGGCTCGCTGGGTACGCGTGATTGCTACTGGCGAGGGAAAAATCATTAAAGTTACAACTTCTCGGTGATGAGCTGTCGTCAATCTATACAGTTTATTGGTGGATCATAAAAGGCATACACATGATTAAAGTACATATCACCCCCCCTCGATTTGAAATCCTGTTTTGGGATTTGATTTTTTGGGTAATGAAAATCTTGCAGTGCTTTCGCGATCGCTGGATTGCATTTGTTTACTTTATTAAACCAAAGATCCGATTCCACCTCGTTTTACTGATTTGTGTTACTGCTTTTGGGCTTAGTTTAGGGTTTGCCATCGGATATTTCAGAGTTTACCTGCGAGGATGGTAAAACAATGCGAACCAGAAACATCATTATAACGATCACCGTCATGGTGTTTTTGCTTTCCAATCATTACTATATTGCAAATGCGGCTTCTGGTTTGCCCAATTCGCCTGAGTTTGGCTATGGCGTAAATCTTTCAACTTCAGGCCAGCAGATATCACGAGCCATGGCGATTGCTCCAGAGCTTGGAATTGATTGGATTGCCGTTAATTTTGATTGGGCACGCTTATGGCCTAACCATGACCTGGAACCTGATCTTTCAGCTTTGTTCGGAGTCATTGAGAATGCCCGACAGAATAAAATAAATATCTTACTTTCTATTGCCAATCCTCCTACCTGGGCAGTTTCTCCCAATGGTCCTGACCCTGATTCCACAACGTCCATTACTCTGAGCATAGTTGCAAAATACCCAGATACAGTGTTAGCCGTCGAACTATTTCCTGGGGCAAACACGGCAAGCGGTTGGGGCACGGCTCCCAATCCTGATGCTTACATTGGGCTGATCCAAAATTTGAGGAATGCAATTTCCAACCAAAACCTTCGTACATTAGTAATCCCTGGGCTTAGTGTGCTTTCTGGATCAGCTGACTCTGCTAATATCGAGGACCTGGTTTTCCTTAAGAAATTCTATGAGGCAGATCTTCCTACACCAATCGTAGGATTAATTTATCCAGAGACCATCGGTCAACCATTCTCTGAACCTACACAAAGTGAACCTGATGTTCTCCGGCATTATGAGATTGTGCGGAATTTCATGCTTCAAAACAATCATCGTACGGATCTAATTTGGATCACTGGATTTTCATGGCCAATCCAGCTCGTTTCAGTCCAGGAACAGGCAGCATGGGTATATGACGCCTATAAACTACTAAAAGCACAACTCTACATCGGCGCAGCTTTCTTCAATAGCCTAAACCCACCTTCCCCTGAAGGCGCTGATTTTGGGTCTGCCAGCCTTGTTTTAGCAGATGGGAGCCTGCATCCGGCTGGAAACCAGCTCCGCAAGGTGACTTCTACGACTGGCGAAACCATCGACGCTTCAATTGCGGTTCCCCAAACTCAAAGAGGGATCACAAAGAAGCATATGCACAAGACAATTACCAAGAGACCATCCTCATGAGAACAGCCATTGTAGTTGCATATGTGTTTGTCTTTTCTCTCTCGATCGTCACAGGATATTGGTTAAGCCAACAGCCTTTGCCAAACCTTTCCCCTGCTTCTATAGATGATAACAATTACCCTGTACCAGGCAGCACGAATACTGAACAGACCAATCTGCTCGTTGTTTTTGTAAATAAAATCGATGAAGCCCCAACTGAGGTACATATGGTTTGGATGGTGGCATTCAACCCTGGTTCTCCCATCAAGCTTATCCCGGTCTATCCTACAACCACGGAGGGTTCGGCAAAAGACTCTGAGCTATTCTCGAATTTTATTTTAAGTAGATATGAAAAGCAGTTCATTCTTGACCAAGACATTACGCAGATACTGCATGAGCGTGACTTAGAGTGGGATGGGATCATCATCCTGGACAACCGGGCGCTGGCCTATCTAATTGACACTTTTGGTTCTATCCGTATAAATAGCGAAAATTTGGATAGAGATCAATTAGCAGCTTATAAATTTCCTGAGTTTGAGACGAAGCAATTGAATTTAACCTATCAAACTTTACTCTGGAGAGAAATTTGTTGGAATATTCTTCACTCTCCAGAAAACATTTCTAATCTAAATAAAGACTTTAAAAAACACTCCAGTATTTCTCTCTCAGAAGAAATATCCAGTCAAGATTGGGTTACTTTGCTAGCCAACGTCAAAATCCCATCTTGTGAATTTCCAATGTACTTCCAGAATAATCCCTGAGAAGGCAACTTTTGTATTTAGGAGGCCTAAATGGATCCAACTCAATTATACAATCTACAATTCATCATGCTGATTGGGATTTTCATCATTGGTTTTGTCACTTTTCTCTCAGGTGTGATCATTTTACTAACGGGTGCATGGGGAAAAGAATTACGCACAACCCTTGAACAGACCAATCGCCTGGCTCAAAAAGGATTGGCAGATGAGGTATCTGGTTTAGTTGGGAACGCGGCTTCACTGCTTGCCTCAATTAATGAACTTATCAAAACCCGCAATGGAATTGGCATCACATTGATCTCGATCGGAGGGATTTTAATGGTGATTCCATGCTGGTTCGTTCTTTTTAAATTGAAATAAGACCATGGAATCTCCCAGCTTCATCCAAAAGCTTTATGGCATTCTTCCTGAAGAAACCCAGCCATGGGTAATCAATGCTTTAAGACAAGATCAGGTTGTTTGGCAGTCATTACAAGATGAACGCCTATCCGAGAAAGCTTTAACAACTTGCGGAGATCATCCTCGTTCCTGGACTCCCGGTATGCTTTCACTCCTGGCTCTTGGCATCAACATTCCCGTTGAAGATTTGCAATCCACCCCCCTCAAACCTTTAGAGTCTGAACTGCGCCAAAGTGCATACCAGTCCTATGAAAACTTACTCAAAGGTCAGCCAGTAACAGATATTGCTGAAGCAGGGCTTATTGGCCTGGCTTTGCGTGAAAGATTACGATTAATCGGATCCTGGAATAATTTTTCTCAGGAAATCTTGAATCCATCTGGAATTCCTATCAACAACTGGTACACGCCATTAGCCTGTTTATTTTAACTTCATACCAGACCCGTTAGATCTCTTATCGGCACTAATCTACCCAGGAGCACCTGTATCTGGGATCATATTGGCAGTACATGCCTTTTTGAGCACCCCATTGCCCAGTACAGACCGTCTCTCTTTACTCCAAAAATTATGTTCTACAGATCAGTTCCTCTCCTCAAGCAAACCAAGTGAGTTTTCACTTTTGATTCGGGTGTTATCTCAAAATCATCAAGAATCAGCCACAGGTCTATCGAAATGGTTCCTGGAACCCGGAAACCATCCTGCTTCTATCCAGGCAGAACCTGGTGGCATGTCTCCCTTTATGCTAGATGAAGAACTCATTTACCTGGCTGAAATCTACCAATCTGCTGGGCAAAACGAAAAAGCTTTAGAGATCCTGGCAAACGCGCGCCAAGCTGCACTTTGGCTGCTGGCGGAACTCGCAGCCACTTGGGCGACCTCAGCCGAGCTTGATCAAAATACAGCCACGGATGAAGTCGGTCAAGAGGAAATCCTCGGCGCCTGGAAAGGCGCAGTAGACAATACCCCAAAATCTCATTTCAAAGAAGGCAAATCTCCTTTTCTTACCAATCTTATATTCGCAAAATTAAAGTCTGGAAAAGGTGAAGAAATTCAAAAACACCTTTCCACGTTAGTTGAAGAAGACTTTTCTCTAGAAACCATATCTGATCTTGAACCTCTATTAGCAATGGCTCAGATTTCTCAGCAGCTGGGTGATTTGACACACGCCATTCAATATGCATGCCGTGCAGAGATGATCGTGCTCGGCCAAGCTGAACAATTGGAAGATTGCTACTTCGAACCACTAAAAACGAATTTGGCGTGGAAAAGACAAGAGAACTACCGTGCTTTAGCAAAGCTCTTATTTGATCTGGGACTTTTCGATAAAAGTGTCGAAATATTAAATCTTGCTCTAACAACTTCTCCAAATGATTCGGACCTGCTCTTTCGGCAAGGAAAAGCCTTCCAAGCCATATTCAAACAACAAAGTGCGAGCCAGGCTTACCAGACCGCTCTTATGCTTAACCCAAACGCAATTGAAATTCATCGCAGTCTGGCTGAAGTATTGGAGGCTGCTGGGGATTGGGAGAATGCATTACGAGAGAGGCAGAAAATCCTTGAAAAGATTAATCCAGAAAATTCAGAAGAGCTTTCTGATGCTTATCACTCCCTAGCACATTGTGCGTTGAAGGCAGGCAACCTTGAGCTTGCAATTGAAACGAGCCAAAAAGCCATATCCACCAACCCTGAGGATGGATTAGCTTATGTTTACCTGGGGGCAGCGTCTTTGAAGATCTCGAATTTAAAAGAAAGCCAGGATTTTTTCAGCCAGGCTATCCAATTAAGACCTGATCTCCCGGAGTCTTGGCTGGGCTTGATCAAAATTTTTCAGGAAAATGGTCAAGATGAGAAAATCATCGATACTCTCAAAGAGGCAGTCCAGGCAGCACCTTTATCGTATGAAATCCAATTTGCCATAGGCGAAGAATATCTGAAACAAGGGGCTCATACACAAGCCCAGATGTCATTTCAGCGTGCCTATGAGCTGGTTAGCACAGTCCATGACCAGGCAGGAGAACTCTATTGGAGGATCGCATCTCATTTGGGTAATATTCTTCTCCAGCTCGGTCACCTCAACGAGGCTAATGAGGTGCTGGGAAAAGCATACCATCAAGCAAAGTTAGGAGGTTTTCAGCAGCCTGAGCTTGCATATTCTTACGCCAAAACGCTTCTGGCACTCGAACAGACTTTAAAAGCCATTCCGGTTTTGAAAGAAGTTTTGCAGCATTCACCACAAGATCCAATGCCATATCTGGACTATGCTAAAGCTCTATTGGCATCCCATATGGATGTACAAGATGCCGTTCGAACCCTGCAATGTGCTCTCGAAATGGAACCCACCCTTCTAGAAGCACAAGTACTCCTGGCTGAGGCTCTTTCAGAATTAGGAGATCATATCAACGCCCTGAAGGCTTTCCAAGCCACCCTGGAGACAGAACTGGCTAAGGATAGGAAATGGGTCGCACGCATCTCCTTTGGGTTGGGCTGCTCTGCCCTGGCTTTGGGCTATTTCGATACAGCCATTGCAGCCTTGCAGGAAGCCATCCATGCTGATCCCACCCAACCTATCTTCCATCAAAAGCTGTGTGAGGCATATTGGTCTGCCAGCTTGTATAACAATGCCATCCAGGCTGCCCGATCGACTCTAAACCTTGAGACGGACGATGCAGATATTCTCTTATGGTTCGCAGAACAAGCCATCCGCTTCTATGAATATTCCATTCCCAAAAATCAGCTCTCAAGCCAGGAAACCAATTGTGACGATGTACATCCTGATCGGTTATATGGGATCAAACCACGCCAGGTACTGACAGAGGCGATGAACGCACTTTCTCAGGCCATCCAGATCGCGCCTCAGCGGGCAGATATTTGCCTGAAATTGGGTGAGTTACAAATCCTGGCTGGAGAGAAACAATCTGGCATTGAGTCTTTCCGCCAGGTTTTGACCAAAGAAACGATCACACTGGAAATTATCATCCAAACCGCTGACTGGCTGACAAAACTAGAAGAACATCATGCTGCCGTCTCATGTCTAGAACGTGGCATCCTGCTTCTCAAATCCACTCAGGTTGAGATTCCTTGTGATCTCATGGAGAACCTATCTCAGGCTTACCTACGAATTGGAAACACAGAAGCAGCTTTGGAAATTCTATATCAAGCCATTGCTGCATACCCACAAAAGGTAATATTGTACTTAAAGATAGCCCAAATCTATGTGCGTTCAGATCGCATCGAGAATGCTTTGAGCTTCTTAAATGATGCTCTTAATATTCTTGAACAAGATGGTGATCGTGCAAATATCTATTACCATCAAGCCCAACTCCAACGTACGCTTGGAGACCTTCCTGGGGCGATGGAAAGTGCGGAACAATCCTATATCTTGAGCGAATCAAAGGAGCTTCACGAAGGGTTTGATTGGCTTCACCTGTCAAAGCACTACCTGGCTGCGGATCTTGCGCGGGCTCTGCTTAGAACGAAAACTGCCCGGAATTACCTGGAAGAAAAATTCCATGCGCTGTTGACTGCAGAACAAATAGAAAATATTAATCCAGAGGCCCTAGATACTTTGATCGGTTTCTATTGTCTAAAATCAGAGCTGGCTCTTGAAGATGGCGAGGAAATCGAAGCGGCAAATGCACTAACGCCTGCCGTACAGGTTGCTCCTACCCATCCCAGGACCCTTGCGCTGCAGTCGCGTTTCCAGCACAGGCGAGGAGATGACAATCTAGCTCTGAAGACCCTCAACGAAGCCCTGATCCAGCTGCCAATCCCTCAAGCCTTGGGCGGTAATGGATCAGAACTGACATCAAAACACACGGAACAACAATTTCCCAATCCACACATTCCAGGCAATGAGAAAGGCTTTTCTACAAACGATTTTCTCAGCGTAGGTGAAGCTGCTTTAGAGCTCAACTTATGGGAGCTGGCTACTTACCTGGTTGAAAACATCGTGGATGCCAAACCTCTCGAGCCTTATCTCAAGTTAACCCTGGCAAGCATCATTGTTCGAAAAGCAGAATTGCAATATCTCTACCAGAACCTGGAAGTTATCACGCATGCACCTGGTGATAAAGCAATTTCGTCCGAACAGGCCAAATTGTTTCAAAAATCAATCATGGCCGCCAAACAAGCCTTCTCAGGGAATGAAGGTGAAATCCCCGAATTATTGATGTGGGAATGTCGCGGCCAAGCTGTTTTTGACCGGTATTTGATTCAAGAAGATCCAGATCAAGGAATTCAATGGGCTTCTCTTCCGTTAAACATCGAAACCACTGCCGCCCAATTA
The DNA here is from genome assembly GCA_963751425.1 of uncultured Chloroflexia bacterium. Lineage (GTDB taxonomy): Bacteria > Chloroflexota > Anaerolineae > Anaerolineales > UBA4823 > CAVVUF01. The sequence continues at coordinate 1,102,969 of CAVVUF010000001.1, forward strand.
ATTTATTGGGAGCGTAAAGCAGCTGATTTGAAAGTAAATGAGCCCGTCACACCCGAAGATAGCTCGAACCTGCAGGATGCCAATCTGTTCCACCTGGGAATTGCCAAGCAATCCTCCCAGGCATTTCCGCAGTCGGCTTTGGTCCAATTGGCTGCAGGACTGTACCATGAAAAACGAAATCCGGCTAAAGCTTTATTCTTCGCTCAACAGGCTGTCAATATCCAAGACACTACCTTCACCAGCTTGACCGCTTTATGCCAAGTTTTTCTGGCGCGTGTAGCTTTCAAGTCGTTAGAGCAAAGCCTGGCGATCCAGGCAATTGACACCGCCTTATCCATCTGGCCTGAAGAGCCGCGCTGGCATGCTCTGGCAGCAGTCATTAAAAGCCAGGCGGAAAATACTTACGCAGACGCACTTCCCCACCTGGAAACAGCTGCTAAGCTCGAACCTCAGAATTATTCTCACTTAATCAGCTTGGGATTGCTGCATCAAAAAATGGCGAAAAACGATCCCGCCCATCTAAAAAATGCTTTGAAAGCGTTCGAGAAAGCAAGCCTATTGAAACCCGAAATCCCAGATGCCTGGAATGATATGGCAGAGACTTATTTACTCGAAGGCAGCGATTCGGCATTAAAACATGCCGCTGCTTTTGCTGACCGAGCGATATCTTTGGCACTTTCTGATCCAAAGAATGACCCTCCTTTACACATTTACTTTTCACGGGCAAAAATTGCTTTACGCATGGGAGAACCCGAGCTAGCGCACCAATATTCAGAGAGGGTTCTAAAATTAGAGCCTCTCAATGCTGAAGCAGCCTGGCTCAATGCTCAAGCCCTTGAAAAATTGAACCGTCCACACGAAGCCTTAAAAATCCTAGAGGAATTTGAGAGATCTGGTGTTGAGCCTGTTCACTTCCAAATCAAGAAAGCTGCCTTATATCGACAAACCCAGGAACCGGCCGTGGCAGTAAAAATGATCAGTGCGATCGCAGAAAAGAACCCTGACCGGCCAGATCTCCTCTCCTTGCTGGCACAATCACTTTCGGATGCGGGTCAGAAAGAAGCGGCTCTTCAGGCTGCTCAGTTAGCATTGCAATCAAACCCGAACCAGGCCGATCTGGAAGCAAGTGAAAAAGCTAAATTACACTTCTTGATCGGCATGGACGCCGTGGGAGCTGGCCACCTGGATAAAGCCGTTCACCACCTGGATACGGCCATCGAATTGGATCCTACTTTTGTGGAACCTTTTTTGGAGCTGGGATTTGCTTATAACAAGCAGCGTCAGTACCTGAAAGCCCAAAAAATTTTCCAACAAGCGACAGTGATTGCCCCTGAAGACTCCAGGCCGTTCCTACATTCAGGTTTAGCTTTGAAGGAAGGGAAAGATTATCAGTCTGCTGAAACCATGTTACGGCGAGCAGCTCAACTTGCCCCTACGGATGTGCAAATCCGCAAACACTTAGCTGCTGTAGCCGCATTAAACCTGGTTCATAATCCCCATAACATCCAAGTTGCTGCAGAAAGATAAATTCTATGAAAATTGCTTATCCATCTCAACCTTTTTCACACCAGACCATTTCACGGGCAGATCTGCTTTCGTTGATCAATACTTCCTTGCTGGTTGGAGAAACTCGTTATGCCCGGCGATTAGCATTAGCATGGTTGACATGTTTTCCTGGTGACCTGGCAGTAAGCTTGCTCCACGCACAAACTTTCCTTCAAGAAAAACAGCCCAAACAAGCTCTGCCGCTGCTTGAAATTTTGGTTGGGTTTGATCCTGAATTTATCTCTGCTCAAAAAGCACTCATGCGCGCCCGCCAGGCTTTAGGGTTATCGTTGGATGAAGTAAATGCGACCTTTACGGCTTTGGGAGGGCGCCCTCCGGCTAAATCGATGCTGCCTAAATGGGCTATCGCTACGCGTGAAGCGCGGATAATCGTTGAGAAGACCTCTGCAAAAGGTGTAATCGCCAAATCAGAGGAATCTGCGGTGACACCTTTGGTGAAAGCTGAACAGCTTATTCACCAGGCATTGACAGAAAATCCAACCTCTCCGACTGCTGCCATCACGCACTTAAAAATCGAAATTCAGCGGAAAGATTTTCCAAAGTTAGCAGTCCGGGATCTGGCCCAGGTATACCACGAACGCTGGCCGGAATGTATCCTTTTTACACTTGTCCTGGCAGATGCACTGATGGACAGCGGCGTTGCTGATCAATCGGTGGCTTTGCTCCACCAGGCGGTTGCGCAAGATGTTGCCGGGCAGGTGGCCGCTCGCTTATGGAGCTCAAATCACCCTTACCGGGCTCTATGGCCAGAGAAATTAGAGATTGGCCCCGAAATTACCCCCCGCCCACAAGAAATCCCAGTCCCAGCAACTGTAGCAGCTTCATTAGGCTGGAATCAACTGCCTGCCCTATCATTAACCCCAAATTTAGAGCTGAGTGATCCCCACCCTCAGGCCGATCCGATAAAAGAAAATTTTCCAACAACAGAAAATCTCAACTCCGTTGAACCGATCGAGGAAACAGTTAAAGTTGTCATCGGGCAATCCAACCGGCCAGTCACCCATTACGTTCCTCCCGAGACCCTTGTATCGGTGCAGGAAGATCTTGAACGGGTTGCGTCGAGACTTAAACAGCCCGCCTTGGCACATATGGATGGGCGGTTTCCAATTTATGTTATTTTTACGACCCGTTCTGGGCTGTTGAAACAATATGGAGAAGAAAATTTTGCCCTGATCGACCACGAGCTTCACCACCTCGTCGAGGCGGTAGCCTCTCGGAAATATTGGAATGCGCTGCTCTACTATGCAGACGACCCTGAAAGAGCTCCATCTCGAACAACTTATCAGCTGCGCCCTGCGGTGGCTACAGATCCGTGGGAATTAAAACTTGCCCTGGTAGATTTGGATGCCTCGCTAGGCAAGAATGGCGAAATGATTGGCGCAGTCCTGATCGTTGGCGGCCCAGAAATTGTCCCCTTTCATAACCTGCCTAATCCAGTGGATGACTATGATACGGAGATCCCCTCTGACAACCCCTATGCCACCCGAGATGAAAATTACTTCATCCCTGAATGGCCTGTGGGACGCCTTCCAGGCGGAGTTGGAAATAATCCTAAACCGCTGTTGCAAGCTTTGGCGGGCATGGTCAATTACCATACCACCCAGGAAACGCCTCAAGTTTGGTACCAGCACAGCTGGCAGCAGCTTTCAAAAGCCTTCTTGCGCATCTGGCCTTTCAAGGTCTCTACCCTGCCAGGGGCAGGATATTCGGCTGCCATTTGGCGGCGAGCGTCCCTATCCGTTTTCCGTAAGGTGGGTGACCCAAAGCATTTATTCGTTTCCCCTCCCTCGCAAGTTGGAGCCAGCGAGGATCACTCAAAGAACGGAGACGGAAAGCACAAAGATTTCCGGCTTCCTAAAGCACGCTTGGGGTATTTCAACCTGCACGGACTGCCCGATGCCGACGAATGGTATGGTCAGCGAGATCCATCCGAGCCGGGCGAGGAAACAGATTTTCCAATGGCTCTCAGGCCAGAGGATATCGGGCGCTCGAATGGACATCCTGGAAACGTGCCAGAAGTGGTGTTCAGCGAGGCCTGTTATGGAGCCAACATCTTCTCGCGTAAAGCCGAGCAAGCCATTTCTTTGAAATTTCTCCTGTCTGGCAGCCGCGCCTTTGTTGGCTCAACCGTAACGGCTTACGGCTCAATCTCTACCCCGCTAATTGCAGCAGACTTGCTTGGTTTAGCTTTCTGGCATCTACTCCGTGAAGGCCATCCTGTAGGTGAAGCCTTGCGCCGGGCGAAAATCTCGCTGGCCCGTGAGATGCATAGAAGGCAGGGGTACTTAGATGGCGAAGATCAAAAGACGCTCATTTCTTTTGTATGCTACGGTGATCCTTTAGCGCAAATGGAGGAGAACCGCTTAGGTCCGAAGAGTGTATTACGTCCGACTATCATCCCAGAACCTGTTAGCACAATATGCGATAAAATTGAAAGCCCAGCTTCTTCCAGAGTCTATTCCCGAGGAAGTTATTGCACAGGTAAAACATGTGGTCGCGCAATACTTGCCTGGGATGAAAGGCGCACACCTGGCTTACAGCCAAGAACATGCTGGATGCACCAGCCATACCCATTCCTGCCCGACTGCCCAAATTGGAGCCAAGAGTATTCCAACCCTGTTTCCAAACCGCCAGGTGGTCACACTGAGTAAGCAGATCAAGAAAAATTCAAAACTTCACCAACAATATGCACGCTTGACCCTGGATGCAGAAGGGAAGCTGGTGAAGCTCGTTGTATCACGCTAAAATTATTAAGTCGCTCTTAGAATATTCCCCGGCTTTCATGGTATCATACTTTTTTGTCTACCATGAAAAACCGGGGATCTTTCTCCTTTCTACGCTGGATTTCACTGTCGCTGATCTTTTTTGCCATCGTGCTGTTGATCTTCCAGTTGATACGTTTTGGAAAATTGTGGGCTACCTATCCTTCTGGATTGTCTATCGCAGGCGTGCCTGTCGGAAATCTGGACCGGCAGCAGGCAGCCCAACGTCTGCTTGAAATTTACACACTGCCAGTTGAGCTCCATTATAACGAGAATACCATTCAACTGTCCCCCAGCTCAATCGGTTTTGAGTTGGATATGGACAGCATGCTGGCAGCAGCAGATCAAGTGCGAACTCGGATTCCGTTTTGGCAAGCCTTTTGGGATTTTTTATGGGGCAGAACCACCTCGCCGGCTGATGTTCCCTTGGTGGTGGATTATTCGACGGATCGTTTACGCGCCCTTCTATCCAGCGAAATCTCCACCCGATACGACCAACCTCCTAAGCCTGCCTTGCCGGTAGCTGGTTCGGTCAACTTCACGCCTGGAACCCTGGGCACAGCCGTGGATATTGACCGGTCGGTATTATTGATCGACGGCGCCTTGCGTTCAAATAAGTCCCGCACTGTGATCCTGCCCCTTCAGAAGACCACCCCACCGCAGCCTACCATGCAGAACCTTGAGGTATTGCTAAAGCAAACGGTGTTAGATATCAACCAGTTTGATGGGATCATTGAAGTGTATCTATTGGACTTACAAACTGGGCAAGAAATCAGCTTCATCTATGATCAGCGGGAACCCGTAACGACGCCTCCGGATGTCGCCTTTACCGCCAGCTCCACAATCAAAATTCCGATCATGATCTCTGCCTTACGCCGCTTGGGTGATAACCCGGAGTGGGACAAGCCTTTGGATGACGAAACCATGGGAAAATTGGAAGCCATGATTGGGCAATCAAACAACCAGGCGGCGGATTGGCTCATGTCCAATGTTCTGGATCCGATCACAGGCCCCCTGGTGGTAACGGATGATATGAAAGCCCTCGGATTGGAAAACACCTTCATGGCCGGCTACTTTTTTTCAGGCGCGCCGCTTCTCAAGGTGGTTAAAACACCCGGGAACCAGCGCACTGACATTATCACCGATCCTGATCTTTACAGCCAGACCACAGCCGTTGAAGTGGGCCAGCTCCTGGCTGATATTTACCAATGTGCCAATGACGATGGTGGAACGCTCATCGCTGCTTTCGGGGATGAGATCACCCAAGAAGAATGCCAGCTGATGATCCAGAATCTTAAAGAACGACCATACCCCAGCGCTGATCCCTGCCGGTGTGCCAGATGGGATCGAAGTCGCTCACAAGCATGGCTGGGTATCCGATGCCTTCGGAATCATTCACAATATGAGCGATGCAGCCATCGTTTTCACCAAAGGTGGTGATTATGTTTTGTCGATCTTCTTGTACCATCCCAACCAGCTCATCTACGACCCTGCCAATCAGCTGGTCTCTGACCTTTCTCGGGCAGCTTATAATTACTACAATCTACCTGCGCCGTAGGCTGGCCGAACTCAAAACGTCTCTCGAGGCGGGATTTAGAGTATAATCGCAAACAAATGCCCTAGTAGCTCAATGGACAGAGCACTTGACTTCGGATCAAGCGGTTGTGGGTTCGAGTCCCGCCTGGGGCGCTATAACTTAAATGTTTTTGGACGATTAAATCGTCTCTCCCTTAAACTGGCTTTGATACAAGTGATGGTAGAAACCACGCTTATCGAGCAGCTCTTGGTGCGTTCCCTGCTCAACAATCTCCCCTTTGTCGATCACGACCACATTATCGGCGTCGCGGATGGTACTCAAGCGGTGCGCGATCACAAAGCTGGTGCGGCCTTGCATCAGGTGCAGCAGCGCCTTCTGGATGCGCGCTTCGGTACGCGTATCGACTGAAGATGTGGCTTCATCGAGGATCAAGATCGCCGGGTCTGCCAAAATGGCGCGGGCAATCGCTAAGAGCTGCCTCTGCCCCTGGCTGAGGTTGCTGGCGCGCTCCGAAAGGATGGTTTGGTAACCACCTGGCAGCTGCCGGATGAAGTGATCGGCATCCGCTAAGCTGGCTGCCCGGATCACTTCCTCATCTGTTGCATCGAGACGCCCGTAACGGATGTTCTCCATGACTGTGTCGGCGAACAGGAAGGTGTCTTGCAGCACCAACCCCAGTTGATGTCTCAGATCCTCTTTTTTAATATCCCGCAGGTCTTTACCATCGATGCTGATTTTTCCCTGTTCAATTTCATAAAAGCGGGTGAGTAAATTAATGATGGTCGTTTTGCCTGCCCCGGTCGGCCCCACCAGCGCGATGGTCTGCCCGGCTTTGGCTTCCAGGGTCATATTCTTGATAATTGGGGTTCCTGGCTCGTAGCCAAATACCACTCCATCGAAGCGCACATGCCCTTGAGGTTCATCAAGAGCCAGTGCCTTGGACCCATCCTGCATTTCCGGCGCTGTGTCGATGATTTCGAACACTCTCTCTGCGCCAGCCAGCGCTGCCTGGATGGCGTTAAACATATTCGCTAACTGCTGCAGCGGGTTTATAAAGTTCTTGCCATAGGTAATAAATGTAGCAATCATCCCCACGCTTACCAGTCCTTGCAGCGCCAGGTAACCGCCCAAAGAGGCTAACACAATCACGAAGAAGTTGCCCAGAACATTGGAGAGCGGCATGAGCATCATGGCGTATACATTGGCCGAGACCGCCGCTTGATAGACTGCCTGGTTTCTTTCTCGGAAGGCTCCAATCGCTGATTCATTACGGCGGAAAGCTTTGACCACCTTTTGCCCGCTGATGGCCTCCTCTATCACGCTGTTCATCCCACCCAATTGCTTCTGTAACTCTCTGAAACCCTTGCGGGTGTAGGTGGCGATGAAATTGGTGAAAAAAGCCATGATCGGGATGATTAACAGCGTCGCCAACGCCAGCCAGTGGTTGAGCAGGAACATTGCTACCACGATTCCCACGAGTGACAGCGCACTGGCAATCAGTGAGGTCACGTTTTGCGAAACAGCCTGGTTGATCGCGTCGATATCGTTGGTCAAGCGGCTCATCAGCTCTCCGGCAGTATGCGTATCGAAGAAGCGGATGGACAGCTTCTGCAGGTGTTCGAACAGGTCGCCCCTCACATTCTTGAGTGCTCGCTGTGAGACGCGCGCCATGATCCAGTTAGCGATTGCAGTGAAAACGTTGAACAGGAAATAGGTCAGCAGCATGACCAATGCCAGGTTGAGTAAACCTTGCGGGTCTTTGCCGCCGATGAAACGATCGATTGCCAGGCCTATCAAATAAGGTCCCACCAATCCCAATAGGGTATAAACGATCACACATACCATCACTCCGATCAACGCCATGCGGAAAGGCATCAGGTACGGCAGAAGTCTCACCAAGGCTTGCTTGGGATTCTTGGCCTTCTCGACCTTGCCTCGCATGGGACCGCCACCCCTCCCAGGCATCCCAACCGTGCGTGGTCTTTCATCGCGCGGCGTGTTTGGGTTTCCGGTGAAGCTGCTCATATCACATCCCCCTGTCCTTCTACAACTGCCTGTAAAAGTTCTTCCCCAAAGCCGTTACCAAGCTGAGATTCGTATATTTCCTGGTAAATCGGGCTGGTGCAGATCAGCTCTGCATGCGTTCCTTCGGCCGCTATCCGGTCGTCGTCAATCACAATAATCTTATCGGCTCTCAATACCGTGCTGATCCGCTGCGCCACCACAAAACTCGTCCTATCTTTCATCATTTCTTGCAAAGCATCTTGAATTTTCGTCTCGGTCTCAACGTCGACAGAGCTGGTGCTGTCATCCAGGATAAGGATCTTTGGGTTGAGAATGATGGCACGCGCAATGGCAATGCGCTGTTTTTGGCCTCCCGAAAGGTTCACACCGCGTTCTTCGATGTGCGTGTCGTATCCCTGTGGAAGCTCAAGGATAAAGTCGTGTGCTTGAGCAGCTTTCGCTGCAGCGATGACCTCCTCATCACTGGCTCCAGGTTTGCCGTACCGGATGTTATCGCGCACGGTACCAGAGAACAGGATCGTCTCTTGCGGCACAATCCCGATCTGAGCTAATAAAGAATCCTGTTGTATAGTACGAATATCGACTCCGTCAATTTCAATCGATCCAGCGGATGGATCGTAAAAACGAGGGATGAGATTAACCAGCGAAGACTTCCCCGCGCCCGTCGCTCCCAGGATGGCAATGGTTTTGCCGGGCTCAGCCGCCAGGCTCACCCGGTCCAAAACAGGTTGATCGCAGGATCCGTTGTAATGGAAAGAGACATCTTGAAATACCACGCTGGCAGTGGCAGTCTCGGGCAGCCGCTTGGCTCCGGGAATATCTTGAACTTCGGGTTGGGCATCCAAAACCTCATTAACACGCCCCGCTGAGGCAATACCATTCGCCCAGGTATTCGCAAGCATCGACATCATGAGCAGAGGTCCCATCGTGGTTGAAAGGTAGTTGATGAATGCCACGATCTGCCCTTCCGTCATACTGCCCTGGATGACCTTCAGCCCGCCATAATAAATGACCGAGACCATGCCAATATTCACGAAGAAAGTCAATACGGGTGACATTGTCGACATGAACGTCATCACTTTCACGTTCCGCTCGGTGAGATCTTCGTTTGCGGCTTCAAAGCGCTGGTTTTCATGGTCAGCCCGCACAAAAGCCTTTACCACCCGTGCCCCAGCAATATTTTCCTGTAAGACTGTGTTTAAACGATCGAGCTTTTGCTGAACACTCAGGAAGAGAGGTTCCATTTTTATGCTGAAGAGCACAATAATTACTGAAGTTACCAGCAGCAAGGGGAGCATAGACAGTGCCAGGCTGCGGTTCGTGTTGAACATGAGGATCAGGCTGCCAAGCATTAATAATGGAGCGCGTGTCCCAATGCGCAATGAAATCTGAAAGATGCGCTGTACGGCTCCCGTATCACTCGACAACCTCACCATCAAACGACCGGTGGTGAAATGATCGATGTTCCCATAGGAAAACGATTGGATTTTGACGAATAAGGCTTCGCGCAGGTCGCGGGCGATCCCCTCGCCAACCCTGATCGAGAAGAGGTTGTTCCCCAATGCCAGTACAAACTGCAGCAGCGACAGCCCGACCATGATGGCTGAGGTCTGTATGACCACTTGCATATCTTTCTGATTCACTCCCAAGTCTATGATCCGTTGGATCAAGCGGGGGATAGACAGGTCGATGACCAGTACAGCGGTCAGCAAAACCAGAGAAATGACTGCCAGCAGCCAATAAGGTTTTAAGAAAGGTAAAAGTTTTTTGATATGGAGCATAGATTGATTACCATTAAAATAAAAAGGGTTGGTTTATCCTGCTTTTATTCCACAGTTGAATCGAAAGCTGACTTTAACAGCTTTAATCCTTGAGTTATCTGATTGAGATCATCGGCACTCAGCTGCGCCATTCTCTCCACCATCCAGGCGCGGTTCAATGCGAACAACTGATTGATCAGGACCTCTCCCTCTTTGGTGAGCGCCAGGTGGACAAAGCGCCGGTCATCCGCTTCCTGCTTCCGAGTGATCAATCCCTTTTCTACGAGCAAGTCTACCTCTTGACTGATGGCTGGACGGCTGATCTGGCGCGCATCCGCGATATCTCTTACTGAGGTAAGCCCCTTTCGAATATGGCGCAGCACATAGAACTGTCCCACGCTAATATCGAACTGCTCCATGGCGATCGATCTCAGATGGCTGCGGATTTGGTTCCACACGAGGGGCACTGTTTCCCAATATTGATCGATTGCCTGCTTTAAGGCCTCATCCGTTGCTGTTACATCCATATGATCTCCTGAATATTAATCTTAATCATTCACTTAGTTAACAATTATAAAACCTAACCAATTTAATTGCAATAGGTTAAGATCAAAATTTCAATCGGCGGCATCCAAAAGTGCCAAAAAATCTCCAACCTGAGTTGGAGTAGGGTAAAATGGGGTTGGTTGAGGGTGCAAACCCAAACGGAGAAGAAAAAAATGGAAAAATGGGAATACCTGACCCGGTTTGTTTGGGCAAACAAAGAGAACTGGAAAGCTGAAGAATCAGTAGATTTTTACCGAAAACAGGGGTTTTCTGATTTTAAACCGAATAAATTTTCACCCCAATTCATGATCGCGACTTTAAATCGGTTAGGGGAAGACGGTTGGGAATTGGTCCACATGGAACCCGTGCCCGAGGTAGGAAACAATGAAGATGTGGGCTTTCCGCATGGCGGGGCGAACCTGACCACCTGGAGTAATGTTTATTTTTGTGTCTTCAAACGGAAAGTAAATCCCTCAGAATAGCTTGCTTTCAACCATTCCGCGCTTTGATTGCTAATCCAGCCGTCACGCTGTTAAAAACATCCGATGATCTCACTCGCTCAGGGCTAAAAATTCCGCCCAACATTTCCGTAAAAGCTGGGATGCTGGAGGAGCCTCCCGTCTTTACGACCGCGTCAATTTGCTCCGGTTCTAAACCGGAATCAAAAACCGATTGGAGCAAAACTTCTTGAATTTTTTCTCGATATTCTTTAATATCAACTTCAAACTGGTGACGCGTGTAAAGCTCCCAAATATCCATCGTATTGGCCTGTAAACCGATCACTGTTGCGCCCTGGTCAGAAAGTGCAATCTTCGAGGATTTAACCCCGTTGTAAAATGAGAAAGCCAGGTCATTGAAAATCAGCATTTCAAGGGTTTTGAAACGCGCTGGCGCCACCCCATCCCGGATCGCTTTTTCCAGCTTATACTTCGTCGGAGGAGTGCTCAATTCGGGAAGCGCCACCCAGTCAGAGACGGCATTGACCAGCTCCAGCAAGTCAGGGTCAAGGCCTGCTTGACCGAGACCGAAATGAGGCAGCAAACGCTTCTCAATAATCGCCCGGTCGAAATCACTTCCAGCAATCCCGATCCCATTATTTGCATAAACTTTACGGTGCCGCTGATCACCCAGGCGCATAATGGTGATATCGAGCGTACCGCCTCCAAAGTCAAAGATCAGAACATTTTGAGGCTCTTCTAACGAAAGCTCGTAAAACAGGGCGGCTGCCACTGGTTCTGCTTCAAAATCAACCTCTTCGAAGCCGGCTTGCAAGGCAGCCTGGCGAAGGGTATCCTCTGCCTTTTGATCTTTTTGTGGGTCCTCTGAAAACTTTACCGGTCGGCCCAAGGTCACTCCGCTGATCGACTCGTGCAGCAGTGTTTCTGCGCGCTCCCTTAAGGTACGCAAATACACCGCGATGAGGTCCGCCAGGGTGTAGTAGCGTTCAAAAATCTGGGTTCCCGGATAATTTCCTGCGCGCAAGGCCGATTTAATCAGTTGGAGCAAACGACCAGGCTTTAGCACATCCACGTAAGCGTATATATCGCGGACATAGTACATATCGGAACCGCGGTATTCCAACTCACCCACCCACTGCTTTTCAAAGCGGCGCAAACGTCCCACATTGTGACGGTAATACAGTTCTACTGCTTCTTGGCCGATATAATGTTTATAATCACGTGTGATATACAAGATGGACTTAACGACTTCGGGCAGAGCATTCTGCTTGTCGATCGGCAGCAGGTGAACTTCATGCCCATCGAAAAAAGCTACACCCGAGTTCGAAGTGCCAAAATCAATTCCGACTTTAAGTCCCATAAATCACAAAATCCAGAATATTGGATTCTCCAAGTGAGCCATTTTCAAAAAGATCACGAACTTTGTGAAAGGTCAGCACACCTTCTGATGTCAGCGCTGCACCCCATTCATTTTCATCCACAGTCCCAGCCCCCACGATCCAGGTGCCCAAATCACGCCTCGCCTTAGAAAATATCAGCTGCCCTTGGGTTCGAAAGGTATTCGCTTGCTCCAGCCATTGAGTTTCACGAAAAACCGCTTTCCCACTGTTCGTAATCAACATTAAGTAGGGCTTATTGGCCACCGTGAAGGTTGTCACAATATGATCGGTCGCGCCGATCTGGAACACAGGCTCGATGGTAATCGGGAGCTTGTTGGCTTCCATGGTGAAAGCACGCCCCTCTTTGCTGATCATCACAAAGAGATCACTCTTTCCGCATAAGACAAGCGAGCAGGTCCTATCCTGCTTCTGTTTTGTGCCAGTGCCCACATATGAATTCGAAACGCAAGATTTGAAGAAGGAGCCACCCAACTTCTTGACAAACCCTCTCCGGCTGGTTTGTATACAAAGCTCTGCCAGGGTCATCTTCGCGATGGGTAAGATAGTAGCCAGCTCCTCGCTGCCGCGCGGCTCCTGTAAAAACGCCTTTTCCCAATCCAACCCACCCTGATCAGATGAAGGGACAGCAGATACAGGAGCGGTCACCGCTCTACCCGAATCGAAAACAAACAGCAGTTCCTCTTGCGTGCTCACTGCTAATAACCTTGGCTGAAACCCATCTGCACTCACCACACCAGAAAAGCTCGCTACCAGGCTCGCCGAAGCTAATTCCAAGGGATCAATTTCCACCCGTAATACCTGGCCCAACCCATTATAAAGGATCAGGCTGGCTGTTCGAGGCACGCCAAGCTCTGGGTCCTGGAAAGTCTCAGGAGTAATCCCGCTGCCGACCTGGCGTTTCAAAATTTCTAACTGGTATTCCAGAGTGGCTATTCGACTTTCGTATTCTTCTACTTTCTTTTCCAACCGCAGAGCGATATTTTCGTTGAGAAGTACCTCATTCCGTTCGGTGAGATCACTCAGCCGTTGGGCAATGTAGCGGATGATGTTTGGGGCAGATGCCGGTCGCTCTTCGACCTCTTTGATCCATTCGTCTATTTTTTCAGGTTTGATCATATGAGTTATCGGTGCATCAGATCGGGAAAGGATTGTCCAGAAGTATAATCATATCATTATTTTTTCTACCGGTCACACGCAGCACAGGAGATGCTATGAAAAGTTATCGGAAAGAACTCTTTTTTCAGGTTCCTACCAGGCGAGGGTTTATCAACATCACCTCACAAATTGAAGCCTGCCTGAAGGAAAGCGGCATCCGCGAAGGCTTCGTTTTAGTAAATGCGATGCACATTACAGCGTCGGTTTTTATCAATGATGATGAGCCTGGCCTCCACAAGGATTACGATAACTGGTTGGAGCAGCTTGCGCCACACGAGCCAACCAGCCGCTATCAACATAACTTGACCGGCGAAGATAATGCCGATGCTCACCTGAAACGCCAGGTCATGGGTCGAGAGGTGGTGGTCGCCATCACCGAGGGCCATCTCGATTTTGGTCCCTGGGAACAGATTTTTTATGGAGAGTTCGACGGCCGCAGGCGAAAACGCGTCCTGGTAAAAATCATCGGCGAATGATCATTGCCATTTCAACTAGGCTAACCACTGTTTTAAAGCAGCCAGGCCCGGTTCTGAAGTAAAGAAAGACATGTGGTCAGAAGCAACGGTCGATTTCTCCGGAGCTGGCTGTCGGGTACTGTCGACACTGTGTACACTTGTCACGCCAACGGCAATATCATTCGGCTGCTTCAAGAAACCAAGCGAAGCCAGGGGATAACCCAGCTTGGCCATTAATTTTTCTGCCTTATTGGTGTCCTCCCCTGCCAGAGCCTGAGAGAGCAAAGAGGTATTCCCTGCAATGAGGACATAAGGCACATGTGGATCGTCGCTACCTTTCAGGCTCTTGAGCACTTCAGAACCAGGCTGCACCTGGTCTAAAGTGACATCCACCTTCTCCAGGGCAGCCAGGAAAAGACTGATAACTTTCACGGGCCACAGCGTGGCTGCCAGGCCATTCAAAGCCATTCCTAACCCCACGGTTGCCCACTGCTGGATGGTTGCCCAGGGAGTTCCTGCGCTGGGTGAACCCAGGATCACCAACTTATTAATGACCTGCTGACCGCCTTCTTTCTCAATCAACCAGCGGGCGATAATCCCTCCCAAGGAGTGGGCTACCACCCTAAGCTCCTTAGCATGCCCGCCTTTCAAGCCTACTTTGGCTAACCGGTCCTTGAGGCTTCGAGCAATTTCTTCCACAGTAGTATTGAGACTTTCATAGTCGAAAGTGAGCAGTAAATCATCCGGATTTGTTTGGCGTGCGCTGGAAACCATGCCGCGGGTATCACCGGTGATCCCATGGATATACAGCGTGATTCTCCGGGCTGCATTCACAAGCGCAGTGATCTTGACTGGATCAGCCTCATAGGTGACGCGTCCATCAGGAGATACCGTTGCGGCTGCCAGGATGGGATAAGGATAATCCATTCCAAGCGGCTGCCCGATCACTTTTTGGAAATAAACGCGGATAGCTCCTTTGACATCGCGACCACCCAGGCTGACTGGCGCTGGCAGGCGCTGTAAATCAAACAACGTTTGGTTTTGGTAGGCTTTGGCAGCACCTAATGGAAGGTAAAATTCGCCATCAAACCCAAATGCCAATACCCCTTCTCCCTTTGCAAGAGGATTGGCAATGGTCATACGCAGTGGTTTTTGGGGTGTGACCACCGTATGATCCACTACATCGGACAGTTCCAACACATTCTCAGAAGTAATACCTCGGGTGAGCCGGAAATAATAAGGTTGGTTTTCGAGGGACTGCACCCGGAATATCTCAGGTAAGCCAGGACCCTCAGCACCCCGGCTTGCGGGTGGCAGGCTGCCCAGGCGAGCTTGCGCCACTAAATCGGGATGGGCATCCAGGGTTACCCCAGCGCCAAGTGATAAAGCCTCGCCGGCTCGAGGGACTGCCCGTGTGTCTAGAGGCTTTCTGATCCTCAACACAGCTTGGGAAGTAATCCAATCAGAAAGGCTTTGCCCTTCTGGTGTGTCGCTGCTTTCGCGCGTCTGAACCTGGCTCATCAAGCGGTTCAACGAATTCTTCCGCACCATACCGCGCTGAGTGGGTCCCGTTGTGCGTGCAATATCCAGTTTACCCTGGGTCAGGAGGTGAGCGTCAAATTCATCTGTAGAAACGATCAACTTGAGAACATCCTGTCGCTCAGCAATACCTTGCTGCCAGACCTCATCGGGGATGCTCAAATATTTTTGAACATTAAATTCTTCACCCGGACCCAGCCGAACAGGTGGTTTTCCGATGACCACATCGATCGAGAAGCTCTCATACAATCCTAAAACCGCGCAATAAAGTGTTTCGCTGGAGTTATTTTTCAAGCGGAGGGAATAAGAAGGCTGTTCCCAACGTCCGTTTCTGAATTGATAGTCAAAGGTCATCTCATTCGGAGAAAGCTCCACCCCATCACGCAAGACACTCATTTGGACCGCATCCATTGCCAGTCGGCTGCCTGGATTCTGCAGATCCATGGTACGCATCCAGCGAGCAATATGCTCCAAACGCTGGACCACTTTTTGGGCATTATCAAGCTCATAGCCATATAAACGGCTGACCAAAGGCCGGTCTTCCCCCGGGTTCGTGATCGTATAGGCGCCATCTTTCGCCAACAGGCGCAGCCGCGGGGTAGCATGCATTTCCCGGATATATAGAGATGGCTTGCCTCCGGGTGCGCTCACCTGCATGGCCTCTCTTACAAGTGCCAGCGCATCTTCATCGCCTTCAAATTTGACTTCCAAGAGTGGCAGCGGCAGATTGACAACGATGGCCTTATAGGTTTTCGTCGGATCAAGCTCTACATCGATAACACGCAGGCGGCTGGCTTGCGGATAAACCTGGACGACCTCAACCTGACCTAATGCTTTCGTAATATCCAGTAAATCATTTGCCTGAGCATCTAATGGAAAAACAACCAGTTGTGTTGTTTCATCACCGAATGGCGCTGGGATGCCATAGATCGAACCTGCATCCAACATCCACTCGCCCCCATCGAAACTCAGGGTGAAATTCTCCGGACGTTGCAGCAGGGCTCCTCCAAGGAATGGAAGATCTAAGTCTGAGGATTGGGTGGTTTCGAGCTGTGGGGATTGGTTGTATAGATTAGAACGCACCCGAGATTGGGCTTGCTTGAATAGATCTCGATAAGTAAGCGAACCGTTTGCACTTTCCAAGGTGCTCCTCAAAAAGTATGAAAAAGCCCCATAGGGTTTTCCATCAGCATAGTATTCTTTAGCAGTTTCATCATCCCGGCAGGCAGCCATAAGAATATGCCGGCCTTCGGGTAAATCCATCCATCCCTTCGGTCTGGCAGCCGTATCCGTGATCCGCGAAGTTTCAGAAAGATCCCGAGTAAAGAGAAAAGAATCCACCGAGCGCTCGCGTTGATCTGCTGGAGCCCAACGAATTGAAGTTTCCAAGGAAACATCACGTGTCCCCGATCCAGAATGACAGCAGTCCAGGATCACCACCATATGTGGGTTATTTCCAGCGACTTCATGGATCAGATAAGCCAGCTCCTTATCCGCCAGGTCCCACCCATCCAATTGACGGCTGTCGTAGCACACCAGGGTTTCATCCATATGGTCAGGCTCTACTGCCCAAAACTCTTCGGGGGCCGTTTCTTGCGAGCCATGTCCAGAATAATAGAACAGTGCAACATCATCCTTGCCCGCCTGGTGAAGGTGCTTACGGAAGCCATCGATCACTGCCTGGCGGGTTGCCTGCTCATCCGTCAGCTTCAGCAGTTGAAGGTTGAATTGATCTTTCGCTGTGCGCCCACGCAGATAAGTTTCAAATGCATCAATGTCGTTTGTACAGCCAGATAGGCGCGGCACTGGCGCCTGGTAATTGTTGATCCCTACCAAAAAAGCAAATAAATTCCGCGCCATGTTTTAAGCTCCTTTGGAATAGCTTAAGATATAGAAGAAGGATGGAAATTTTATATAGGATATATTTTATCCTAATATCCAGCTTTTGTATGGTGGGAATTTATCTGCCTTCAGGCCAAAGTGTATATTCGTCGATCAGCTCATGTTTACGATTGATGAACTGAAAAACAATTTTCTCCCCAGTCGCCTCGACAAGCATTGCCCCCCAATCACTGCGGTAGCGAACCATGCTCGCAGGTAAAGGCACAGTAAACAGGTAACGTGGCCCGCCTCCCAAACCATTCACAAAATAATCCAGGTCATCCACCACCAAGCGCTCATATACGTGGTCATGACCTGCGATAACAGCATCTGCGCCCCATTCTTTAAAAGGCCATTGCATCCATGCCGTCGAGCCATGAGAGGCTGAGGAATAAGGGGTGTAGTGAGTAAAAACAATCTGCCACGGCGATGTTGATGTAGAAAGGTTTTGTTGCAACCACGCTGCTTGTACAGAAGAGCTGCGTACGCCATCCGGCTCATTTGAATCACTATTTATGGAAAAGAAGTGCACCGGTCCCCATACAAAATCATAATAGCGCTCATTTCCAGGCAGTGTAAAATAATCCAGATAGGGTCTCCCTGCGTCAGTCCTCCAATCGTGATTGCCTATTGACGGAAAGAACCGGTTTGTATCCGCTCCCCCACCATAATTTCCCGTATAGGGATCGATAAAGCTGTGATAATATTGCCCGATATTCTCATCGATGGTTTCATCGCTTCCATCAGGATAATTATTATCTCCTGTGGTAATAATAAAATCAGGCGCCCAGCTCAGCACGAGGGCAGCTACATCCTCCTCAGCATTCCCAGCAAGGCCATAATCCCCAATCACAGCAAAACGAATCGGAGGTTCCATGGTTGCTGGTGGAGTTAATGTAGGAGTGAGTGTAGGGGTGAAACTGGGTGTGATTGTAGGCGGAGGGATCGGTGTGTCAGTGGAAGAAGGAAACGGTGTTGGAGTATTTGAAGATGGCTTGATCGTTGCCAGAGGTGTGGAAGTAAATTGATTTCCCGAGATTACTGTACCAGGTATTCCACAAGCCGTCAGAAACAACATGAAGCAGGCGAAGATCGCTGAAAACTTCTGCCCCTTCGACCAGTTAAAATAATTTCTCTCGAAATTTATAGAGGGAATAACCATCTGAAAATGAACCAGTTAATTATCAATGCCAAAACTGTGTTGAATAGCGTTACGATCAGGTAAAAGAATAATGGAGACTAGCTCATTTTATTGGGCTCAACTACAGATAAATCTTAACCTATACGGAAAAAGGCTAAACAATAGAACCAATCTTTCATGGCTGCTGTCACATTCCCCGCAGTAGGGACTGTCTTGGAAGCTGCCGGAATGATCCTGAAAGTATATAGCCAGGCAATCGATCTTATCATAAATTTATCTACCTCCTTCAGGAAAAAACCTTTCAAATTTGAATACTTTTATTAAATTTAACCCCAATAACTTTATTCTTGTTCTATTATAGGATAAAATTAACGCTTGCCAGTAAAGGAAAAAACTTAGGAACAAATCCGAAAATTCGTAAGTAAGTCCATTTTTTGGGTGTTTCTTAGGGACAGGACACAGAGAATCGATGACTAAACAACTCCGGTTGTTAATCGTTGAAGATTTAGAAAATGACGCCTTTCTAATCAAGCGCGAGTTGAATCGAGGGGGATATGAAGTCGCGCTGGAACGGGTAGACACAAGTGCTACTTTTAATTATGCCCTGGAACACGAACCTTGGGATCTCATTATCTCCGATTACAACTTGCCCGGGTTTGATGGCCTGGCAGCCTTAAAACGGTTAAAGACAAGGGGTTGGATATACCTTTCATTCTTGCATCTGGGGCAATAGGTGAAGAAATTGCCGTTGATGCAATGAAAATGGGTGCCCAAGATTATATCAACAAAGATAACCTGAGCAGATTGGTTCCTGCTGTAGAAAGGGAGCTGCGCGAAGCTCACCTACGAAGAGACCACAAACAAGTTGAGGAAAAACTAGAAGAAAGCGAGGCCCGCTACCAAAAATTGGTCGAAAATATCCCAATGGGCATTTTTCGGCTTTCTCCTCAACATCCCTTCAATATTTTGATGTCGAATTCAGCATTTATCCATATGCTAGGATATGAGAGTTTGCAGGAATTAAGATCTACCTTTTTCAACGATTACATCTTTACCCCCTTGGATGTAGAAGATTTTAATCAAAAAATTCACCAAGACGGCGCTAAAGGCTTTGATATTCGCTTGAAGCGTAAAAATGGAAACTTGCTTTGGGGGTTTGTAACTGCACAATCTGGAAAAGACGAAAATGGGCAGTCTAAATATTTTGACTGTACCATCGAAGATATTACAGAACGCAAGCAAGCAGAAAAGTTCCGAGAAGCTCTTTACCTGATTTCACAAGCAGCCAACAGTGCTCAAAACCTGGAAGATTTTCTGCATTTAATCCACAAAATCATCGGCGGATTAATGCCAGCAAAAAACTTTTATCTGGCTTTATACAATGTTGAGCAAAATACGCTCAGCTTTCCTTACTACATTGATGAATTCGACCCGGCGCCGAGTGCGGCAAAATTTGGAAAAGGGCTCACTGAATTCGTAATCCGCAAAAGTCAACCCTTGTTGGCTTCCCCAGAGTTGTTTAGAAAGATGGTGGAACAAGGTGAGGTAGAGCTTGTCGGAGCACCTTCTGTGGATTGGCTCGGTGTTCCGCTGATGACCGCAGAAAATCAAGCCATCGGAGCCCTGGTTGTCCAAACTTATGATGAAGGCATCCGTTATTCTGACCACGACAAAGAGGTTTTAACTTTTGTATCTTCCCAAATTGCCATGGCAGTCGAACGAAAAAGAAACGAAGATGCCCTTCGATCCAGTGAGGCCAGGCAGCGTGGTCTCTTGGATGCGGTTCCAGATATGATCATCATGTTTGACCAGGATGGAACATTCCTCGATTATCGCTTTCCCGAAGCAACCAAAAAAATATTTAACGGGGCCATTGGCAGGTAAAAAAATTTCCGAAATATTACCTTTGAATCTCGCCAGCAAGATCATGGCAGCTATTCATCAAGCGCTACGCACTCAAGAAACGCAGCAACTCGAGCAAGAATTTACCATGCCCGGTGAAACCCAGAAGCGCAGCTTTGAAGCACGGATCTCAAAAAGCGGGGAGAACCAGGTTCTTTTCCTGATCCGAGATGTGACGGAGCAACGTCAGTCTCGCCAAAAACTCGAAGAACAGCGCCTGTTTTTGAGGCAGGTGATTGATATCAATCCTAATCTCATTTTCGCCAAAGATCAGGAAGGAAAATTTACTTTAGTCAACCAGGCTGTAGCCGATATTTATGGTACGACTGTCGAAAACCTGATTGGGAAAAAAGATTCGGACTTCAACCTCAATTTTCATGAAGTCGAAGCTTTCAGTCATGACGATCTTGAAGTCATTCAAACCCTTCAGCAGAAAATGATCCTGGAAGAGATCGTCACAGATGCCTCTGGGAAAGTACGTTTCCTTCAAACTGTGAAAAGGCCGCTCTTGGCTGGTGATATTGGTGAAGTACAAGTACTCGGTGTATCAACTGAAATCACGGACCGCAAACGCGTCGAGCAGCAGTTATTACATAATGCGTTACATGATACGCTAACAGGCTTGCCGAACCGGGCATTGTTCCTGGATCGTCTGGAGCGGTCGATGGAACGCGCCCGAAGGCATCCTAATGCTTTATTTGCAGTCCTCATGCTAGATTTCGATCGCTTTGCGATGGTAAACGACAGTCTTGGACATGCGGTTGGTGATCACTTATTAATAGCAGCCTCAGGAAGATTGGAATCCTGCCTGCGTACGGCTGACACGATTGCCCGAATTGGGGGGGACGAGTTTATCATCTTGCTTGAAGATATCAATAATGTCAGCGATGTGACTCAG
Organism: uncultured Chloroflexia bacterium; assembly: GCA_963751425.1. Lineage (GTDB taxonomy): Bacteria > Chloroflexota > Anaerolineae > Anaerolineales > UBA4823 > CAVVUF01. The sequence goes on from CAVVUF010000001.1 coordinate 1,123,994, forward strand.
GTCGCCGAACGTTTACTCGAAGAAATGACGGTACCCTTCAACCTCCTTGGGCAAAAAGTAATCATAACAACGAGTATTGGCGTTGTGCTGAGTTCTCTTTCTTATGACAAACCCGAAGATATCTTGCGTGATGCAGATATTGCCATGTATCGCGCAAAATCACAAGGAAGAGGCCGCTATACAATGTTCAGCAGTATGATGCGCGCGGACGTAGTCGCTCACCTGGAGCTTGAGACGGATATCCGCCAGGCCATCGAGCACAAAGAACTCGTCTTGCACTACCAACCGATCTTCGATCTAAAAAAGTGCCGGATTACCGGTTTTGAAGCCTTGGTACGTTGGCAGCACCCGAAACGTGGCTTGATTGCTCCTAACGAATTTATTCCATTTGCTGAGGAAACTGGACTGATTATCCCCTTGGGTGAATGGATCCTTGCCGAAGCCTGCCAGCAATTAAAAGCCTGGCACAAGACTCAACCGATGCTGAAAGAAGCCACCGTCAGCGTCAATTTATCCAGCAAGCAATTCTCACAGCCCAACCTGGCAAACCAGGTTGAAAATATTCTGAGGGATTCTGACCTGGATCCAAAATTCCTCCGGTTGGAGATCACCGAAAGCAACTTGATGGAAAACGCTGAGTATGGCATTGCCGCCCTCAAGCAATTACGAAACCTGGGTGTGCAGATCGATGTGGATGATTTTGGAACCGGGTATTCATCCCTGGTATACTTACATCAACTCCCTCTAAACGCAATCAAGATCGATCGATCGTTCATAAGCGGCGCTGTTGGACCGACAGATGGAATGCGAATCGTGCAAACCATCATCCGGTTAGCACAAGATTTACGCATGGAAACCGTAGCTGAGGGAGTGGAAAACCAGGAACAGATCGAGCAACTTCAAAAATTGGGCTGTGACTACATCCAGGGATTCATGCTTGCCAAAGGCTTTCCCAAGGAAATGATCGATCAGTTCATCGCAAAAGATATAAAACGGATCAATAGTCTCTGCCGGACGAAACAATTGAAGTAAAATCCAAATATTCAAGGAGAACGAACTATGAGCGACCAGAACCAATCTTCTTACGCGCCAGCTCAGGCAATCCCATTTAAGGCTGAAACACGCCAGCTATTGGATATTCTTATCCATTCTCTATACACAGAACGAGAAATATTTCTGCGCGAGCTGATATCGAACGCATCTGATGCTCTGACGCGTTTTGACTTCAAATTCCTCACAGATCGAGAAGTGCAGAATCCAGAAGCAGAGCTCGGGATCTGGATATCAAGCAGTGAAAGTGAAAGGATCATCACCATTGTTGACACAGGCGATGGGATGACTGAAACTGAAATGATTGAGAATATCGGTACGATTGCCCATTCTGGAGCACGCGCTTTCATCGATGCATCCGATAAATTAGCGGGCGAAAATGCGAATAAATTATCCGATCTAATTGGGCAATTTGGAGTGGGGTTTTATTCTGTTTTTATGGTGGCAGAATCCGTCCGAGTCATTTCGCGCTCAATGAAGATAGATGCACAACCGGCTGCCTGGTATTGTACTGGCACCGATACGTATACCATTGAGGCGGCAGAAAAAACTGAGCGTGGAACCACTGTGATTATTAAATTAAAAGAAGATGCCGCTGAATTTGCCAAAGAATTCCGTTTGCGTGAGATCATTCGCCGGCATTCCGATTTCATCCCTTACCCAATTTACCTGGGTGAAAAGAAAGAACAAGTTAACAAACGGACAGCCATTTGGAGACAGCCCCCTCGCACATTGGAGAAGAAGGATTACGATGAGTTCTACAAGCAGTTTACTTTAGATTTTGAGAATCCGCTCGCCTATGCGCATATGAACGTGGATGCTCCCGTTCAATTATTTGCAATCCTCTTTTGCCCAACCTCTCCAGAACGTAACATGTTTTCCTTACGAAGAGATAACGGCCTAAAGCTCTATGCCCGAAAGGTCCTCATCCAGGAATACTGTAAGGATCTCTTACCAGAATATCTTAACTTCATCCAGGGTGTGATCGATTCTGAGGATCTACCTCTCAATGTCTCACGCGAGTCCATCCAATCGACCAAAACGATGGCACAGCTAAAGAAGCTCGTCACTGGAAAAGCGATCGATATGCTTAAGAAATTAGCCGATGAGGACCCCAACGCCTACTCGAATTTCTGGAAAGGCTTTGGACGTTACATCAAGCAGGGTATTGCGATCGAGCAAAATGATCCAGAAGCGCTTTATCCGCTGCTCCGTTTCCATACAACCACCCAGCCTGAAATTTTATCATCGTTGGATGAGTACGTGAAACGCATGAAATCAGATCAACCCGCCATTTATTATATTCTAGGCGATGATGAACGATCTATTCTCTATAGTCCACACTTAGACATTGTTCGAAAACACGATTACGAGGTTTTGTTGTTTACAGACCCACTCGATTCTTTTATGCTCGTTCGATTTAAGGAGTATCAAGGTCATCCTCTAACCAATACCGCGCAAGCTGACCTGAAACTTCCACCCACAGAAGAGGCTGTCATTGAATCACAAGAATCGGTTCCAGCAGAAGATTGGGGATCTCTCATCGACCGTTTTAAGACCCAGCTCACCGACCGTGTGACCGACGTGCGCATCACTGACCGGTTAACCGATTCCCCCTCGCGCTTAGTCGACCCAGAAGGCTCGCCAACCCAAGAAATGCAGCGCGTATATCGTTTTCTCAAAGAAGATCTACAAATGCCAAAGAAAATTCTAGAATTAAATCCCCATCACCCAATCATTAAAAGATTAAACGGATTGGCAAAAGATGATGCACGCAATCCGCTTGTCATCGAACAAATATTTGAGGATGCACTCCTGATCGAGGGATTACTCCAGGACCCTGCCAGTATGATTGGCAGGATTCAGAAGATCATGGAAGAAGCCTTAAGATAAAACAGACAACAGGAAAAATTGAACCGCTGCTACCCGCCCCAGACATAAACATGCTCTGGGGCTAATTTTATAATTCGGTTTTCTGGATCGACAATCCAGGAAGCAACATCAACGGCTTTGATGCCCTCTGGGCCAACATACTTGGTATATATTTGCTTCGCCAGGGGAGCAACCTGCACAGGGTCATCTAAAAACTCGGCCCTTCCTTCAAATAATATCGCTCTGGTTGGCCCATCCTGCTCTGCAATGTCAATTAATACCGAGATACGCGCATTGCGCTTCACTTCTTTCGCCTTACGGGTAGATATAAAAGCACTGATATATACGCATTCCCCATCCCAATCAAACCACACCGGGGTGACGTGCGGCTGCGCTGTCTGCGGATTGGCTGTTCCCAACCGTGCCAGATGCTTCTCGGCCAAGAACTCTTTGACCCAGGGTTGGTTTAACTTCTCACGATCTTCTGGTTTCATAGCTTTCCTTTAGAGTGTACTGGTAGTCACTTCCCTGCAACATCTCACAAAATCCAAAACAGTCGGAATATTGCGCATCATGAAGGCCATGCTGCCTGCCACGCTTAATTTTCGCGTCAACATCGCTTGCATTGGATCCAGCTCGCCCAATAGAACCCGAATAAATTGGTCGTAAGGGGCTCTAAGTATAAAGGCAGCCTTGCGATCGGATTGCTCCGTCTCCATACAGGCTTCGCGGCATTTTCCATGCCATAGGTCCAGGTAAAAAAACACTGTTTCTGTCAGCGGACCACCAGGATCAACAATGAAACGTATATCACCTTCCCAGTTCCTGGCGACCTGCGCGTAATGCTCATCAGAATTCAATTTAGTCTGTAGGGATTCAACCCATTCATCGGTTGGAAATTGGGCCATTGTTAATGAAGCACCTTACTCAGAAAAGCCTTCGTTCGTTCATGAGACGGATTAGTAAAGAGTATTTCGGGAGCTGCCTCTTCAACAATCTGGCCCTCATCCATTAGAATTGCCCGCTTGGCAGCCGCCCGCGCAAAACCCATCTCATGAGAAACAACGACCATGGTCATCCCCTCCTTGGCCAAATCAAGCATCACGTCTAGGACTTCTTTAATCATTTCAGGATCAAGTGCGCTGGTGGGTTCATCGAATAACATGATCTTAGGATTCATCGCCAGGGCACGCGCAATTGCCACACGCTGCTGCTGCCCGCCTGAGAGCTGGATCGGATATGCATTCGCTTTATCTGGTATCCCCACCTTTTTCAGTAATTCCTGTGCCACATGCTCCGCCTCCTGGCGAGAACGGTTGCGCACGATACGCTGCGCCAGAATGATATTTTCTAAAACTTTCATATGGGCGAACAAATTGAAAGATTGGAAGACCATTCCAACCTCTCTGCGCACAGCATTGATATTTTGAGCGCTATCTAAAGGGATGTCATCGACGATGATCTGCCCCAAATCATATTCCTCCAGGCGGTTGATACAGCGCAAGAGCGTTGATTTTCCTGATCCAGATGGACCGATGATTAAGACTACTTCGCCTTTATTAACATCCAGGCTGACACCGCGTAATGCTTCAACATTTCCAAACCGCTTGGTAATTTCTTTAATTTGAATGATCGGCTCAGACATCGCCATCACCTCTCAAACTTCGTTTTCTTTTCAATAAACCCAACAATCCTGGCTGCAAAAAGGGTCATCACCAGATATAACAAGGCAACCATGATCCAGGTTTGAAGAGGTAGAAACGACATCGCCATGAATTCACGCCCGCGGCGGGTAAGGTCAGCCACTGCCACTGCACTCACGAGGGACGAATCTTTTAACATGGCGATAAATTCATTCCCCACTGGCGGTAAAATAACCCGAAATGCCTGGGGCAATACAACATACCGCATAGCCTGGAAAGACGTCATCCCCAGGCTGCGCGCGGCTTCCATCTGTCCCTTTGGAATGCTTTGAATGCCAGCGCGGTAGATCTCGCTCATGTAGGCTCCATAGCATATCGCTAAACCCATAACCGCCATACTCACCGCGAAGAACTCACGTGGAATTATCAAGGTTATGTCGAGACCGATCATCTGGAGGATAATGGGGAAGGCATAATACCACCAAATCAGCTGAACAAGCAACGGGATCCCTCTGATAATCTCCACATACAGGGTGAAGAAACCATAAATGATTCGATTATGAGAAAGCCTGCCCAACCCCCCGAACAACCCAAAGATCAGAACAAAGGTAAAAGAGACGACCGTTACTAAAATTGTGACAACGATCCCATCGGCGACAAATATGAGAATCCGCCGGTAAGGATCCGGACGAAATACAACTAATGCAACAACGAGCCCAGCCACCAAGGCCACCAGCCACCACCAGGGATCCATTCGAGCCTGGGGTTCTGCGCCAGGAATTTTGGCAAGCTCTTTTTGAGCAGCAGAGGTAAGCGGTTGTTTGTTCATAGCTCCTCACTGAAAATAATCTGCGAGGCTTTATTTTCAAAAGCCTCGCAGAAACTCAACCCACTGAACCGTTAATTCCCTGCCTCAATCCATTTTTTGGTCAGCTCATCGATCACACCGTCTGCCTTAACTTGCGCCAGGCCTTTGTTGATCTTATCGAGCAAATCGGCATTCGTTTTACAAACGGCAACACCGTAATACTCATCGGTGAAAACCTCACCTACAATCTTGAGTTTATCGGCATTTTGGCCTACATACCCTAGAGCCAAAGGATTATCTGCAACAACTGCGTCAACCTGCCCATTCATCAGATCCTGGAATGCCAGGGCAATATCATCGTAAGGTGTGCGGACAACATCAGCCATTTTCTGAACCTCGATATCACCCGTCGTACCATTTTGAACGCCAACCCGCTTACCAGAAAGGCTGTCCTTGCCTGTGATATCCGTATTGCCGATCTGCACAGAGACGATCTGACCGGCTGCAAAGTAAGGATCTGAGAAAGAAAAGCTCTGCTTGCGTTCCTCAGTGATCGTCATGGCTGAGATCGAGGCATCATACTGGCACTGCGCTATTCCAGCAAGAAGCGAATCCCATGGAACATTCACATATTCCACCTCAAAACCGCCCGCTTTAGCGATGGCGTTCATCAGGTCGATATCAAATCCCATTATTTCTTTGGATTGTTCATCGATCAACTCAAATGGCGGCCAGGTGGCATCTGTGGCCACGCGGACTTTCTGCGCCCCCCCTCCACAGGCAGAAATCAAAAGACTGGCGGCGATCAACATTGTTACAATACTTAGTAAACTGCGTTTCATTTTCTCCTCCGAATATTATTGATAGTTTTCTTGATAAACCCTGAAGTTAACTTTTCGTTTCCTGGGTATCACCTCCTAATCTTAGAAAAGCGAATAGCCGCTCTCCGCGGCTACTGATTACGCTGGAGTACGATCCATCGACAGATTGGATCACAATTTCACATGCGGGTCAATCCAGCTTTGTCTCATGATAAAAAAGTATTATAATTTCGTTTCGCCGGGTGTCAAGAAATTGATATCTCAGAGAAATCAATAAGAATGCTCCAAAATAATGAAGCATTCTTATTGATTCGAGTGCGCTGGAGAGGACTTGAACCTCCACGGCTTTCGCCACATGGCCCTCAACCATGCCTGTCTGCCAGTTCCAGCACCAGCGCAAATGTAGTGGTATTATAATCACCTCTTAGCGATTGTCAATATTCGTAATAAGGAGTCAGGTATGCGGATAATATTGGATGCGATGGGCAGCGATACCCACCCTACTCCCGAAGTCCAGGCAGCGATCGAAGCCAGCCAGACTTTCGGGGACGAGATCCTTCTGGTTGGACCGGCTGACCTGTTAAGAGAAAGAATAAAGACTGCATCCGGAAACACTACCAAGGTACGCGTGGTTCATGCTCCGGAAGTCATCGAGATGACCGATAAACCTGCCGAAAATGCCAGACGGAAGGCACAAAACTCAATGACCATTGGAATGGAACTGATAAAGTCTGGGGATGGCGACGCGTTTGTTACAGCCGGGAATACGGGTGGAGCGATGGCAACCGCATTGTTTTCGTTAGGTCGCATCCAAGGAGTGAAACGCCCCGCTCTAACAGCCCTCTTTCCAGTGAAAGGAGGTCATTGCGTTGTCTCAGATATCGGGGCAAATGCCGAGTGCAAGCCTGAATATCTATTACAATTCGCCATCATGGGATCGATCTATGCCCAAAAAGTGTTGGGAAAAAACTCTCCCAGAGTAGGTCTGCTCTCGAATGGGGAAGAAGCAGGTAAAGGCAATCTGCTGGTGAAAGAGACTTATCCCTTACTGGCAAACTCAGGTTTGAACTTTATTGGAAATGTCGAAGGCAAAGAATTATTCAATGGCCAGGCAGACGTCGTTATCACCGATGGATTTACTGGGAATGTCTTGTTAAAGTCTTCAGAAGCCGTTGCCAAGTTTTTGGTTGAGCTGCTGCGGGAAGAACTGATGGGCAGCCTGCAAACCAAGATAGGTGCAATGTTGGCAAAACCTGCATTCAATGTACTAAAGAAAACGATGGATCCTGCTGAGGTAGGGGCGGTGCCTCTCTTAGGCATCGATGGACTGGTATTTGTTGGCCATGGGCGATCAGAGGCGCCTGCTCTGGTCAACGCAATCCGGGTTGCTCGACAGGCTGTCGAAGTAGACCTTATGACTGCATTACGGGCAGCTATCCAAGAAAAATTAACCCAAATAAAGGAAAATGAATGAATAGAGATCGAGTAGTCATTACAGGAGTGGGGGCAATCACCGTACTCGGCACCACAATTAAAATGTTCTGGGAGAATTTACTGTCAGGAAAATCGGGAATCCGGCGAATCACGATGTTTGATGCCAGCCAGCTTCCCTGCCAGATTGCCGGGGAGATCCCTGAATTTGACCCGTCACAATATATGGATCGAAAGGAAGCCCGGAGGATCTCACGCTCAGCCCAGATGGGCCTGGCGGCTGCGATCAACGCTTTTGAAGACGCCGGTTTTAGTGGGGTGATGTCTGAGCCTGAACGCGCTGGGGTAGTTTTTGGAACAGCCATCGGAGGATACGAAAGATTTGACGAGGGAATTACCGCCCTACGTACGCTGGGTTTAGATCGGGTTAATCCCTTTACCATTCCTTCGGGAATCCCGAATCTAACCGCTTTCATGATTTCCCGTCAATTTCAATGTTTCGGACCCAGCTGCACCATCACCACTGCCTGCGCGACAGGTACTCAGGCTGTGGGCGAAGCCATGGAATTTATCCGGCGCGGCTCTGCCGACATCGTCGTGGCTGGCGGAGTTGAAGCATTGATCAAGGATTATGCTATCGGTGGTTTCTCGGCCATGCGCGCCTTACCCGTTAGCTTCAATGACAACCCCGAAGCCGCTTCCAGACCCTTTGACGCCAAGAGAGAAGGTTTCGTCTTTTCTGAAGGTGCAGGAGCTTTGATCCTGGAGAATCTGGAACATGCCCTCAAGCGCGGCGCACGTATCTATGCAGAAGTTGTCGGCCAGGCTTCGTCTGCAGATGGATACCACGTCGCTGCCCCAGATCCCGAAGCCGCCGGTCCAAAACGCGCCATGCGCTGGGCGTTAGCAGATGCCGGGGTGCTGCCACAGGAGGTAGATTATGTCAATTCACATGGAAGTTCAACTCCCCTAAACGATGTTGCAGAAACAAAGGCCCTCAAAGACATCTTCGGCGAGCACGCTTATAAACTAGCCGTCAATTCCACCAAGTCTATGCTTGGGCATGCCATGGGCGCATCAGGCGCGCTCGAAGCAATTGTGTGTGCTCTGACCATCCACCACGGCGTGATTCATCCTACCATTAATTATGAATACCCTGACCCCGAATGTGATCTCGATTATGTACCCAACCAGAAGCGCCAGGCAAATGTGAACGTTACTATCTCTAATTCTTTTGGGCTGGGTGGGCAAAATGCCTGCCTGGTTCTTCGAAAGTACAAATAAATTTTTTAAGAGGTCTCGATGAAAATTGTTAAGGATGAAAAAAAGATCAAGCGATACAGCGTGCTTGGACAAGTTGCCAGCCTGGGAGGTCTTGTAATCCTGGCTGGCGGGATGTTCCTCTCTTTCCGTAATCCGGATAAGATAGGCTTCGCCTGGCTGGCATTATTGATTGGATTCACACTTTCACAGGTGGGGATCTTCTTTGGCAACCGTTGGGGCAGGCGGCCTCGACCTGATGAACATCTCGATAATGCCCTCAAAGGGATGGACGACAGGCACACGATTTACCATTACAAGACAGCCACGAACCATCTGCTGATAGGTCCAAGCGGAGTCTGGGTTCTCTTACCCCGTCACCAGGTGGGGAAAATCACTTACGAAAAAGGGCGCTTCAAACAAAAAGGCGGCGGGGTTTTACAAGGTTATTTACGCATCTTTGCTCAAGAAGGATTGGGACGACCTGATCTGGAGCTAGCAGGCGAAATTGATGCAGTGAAAAAATATTTCAAGAAGATGCTTCCAGACCAGGAACTCCCTGCTATTCAAGGCGTACTCGTCTTTACCAATGAGAAAACTGAATTGGATGTGGATGACGCCCCTGTTCTGGTAGCACCGGTCAAAAAGCTCAAAGAGTTGATCCGAAAAAAATCTAAAGAAAAGGGTCTTTCTCCCCTTAAGCTTCAGGAGATTCAAGAAGCTTTACCCAGTGAGGCCAAGTAGCCAGATTGGTCGAAAGGCATTAAACAACAACAGCGTAGGCAAAACCTACGCTGTTGTAATTTTTACCGAAGAACTTCTAACCCTTCAAAAATTCCTCAAGCGCTTCTTTGCTGATCCGGTATGCACTCCCCAGCTTGCGCGCCTTCAAGTCACCGGAGGTGATTGCAGCAAGCACGTCTTCCTCTGAGACTTTCAATACCGCGGCGGCCTCAGCAGGCGTCATCACCGCTGCTATACCACCGGCAGGCGCCCCTCCGCTGGGAGGCTGCGGCTGTGTACTCATTGCACCTGCGCCAGTCATCCCCTGTAAAGACGAAGACATCACACTGCCGATGCCAACCCCAGCACCGATACCGGCGGTCAAGCCAGCGCCGCCGCTGGGGTTTTGAGCTGCATCGCGCAGCGCATCAGCGGCCTGAAGCTGGGTATAGGTTTGCATATCCAGCATACCCATGGCACGCAGCTCTTCTGCTGACTTGCTCGATGGCTTCAAGTTCTCAATATAGAACGTCTTCAGGGTCAAACCAATCGCAGCAAAATCATCCTGGGTCATGGCGCGTACCCCAGCGCCCAACTCATTCGTTAAGCCAATCATCTCGGGAACGGCAGATTTGGCGGCTGTCTCACCGAGAAGATCTTGCAACTTGGAGAGCAGCATCGCACGAAAACGCGCTTCGATATCCTCCGTACGGAACATACCCTGTGCGCCTACAACCTGCGTCACGAATTGCTGAGGATCCTTTACCTGGAAGCTAAAGGTTCCAAAGCCCTGCAATAAAGCCACGCCCAGCCCCATGCCCGGGTTGCGAACGATGATCGGCTGCGGGGTGCCCCATTTCTGATCAGTGAACTCGCGCATTGAAACAAAATAGACTTCTGCAGGGAAAGGTGTTTTTTCATTAAACAATGCCTGCCCAATTTTATCGATGAGCAGAGGGATGTTAGCCGTAACAATGGTGTGACGGCCAGGGCCAAAAACATCCAGGGCATTTCCATCTCGAAAGAACACCGCTGCCTGCGATTCGCGCACAATAACCTGCGAGCCAATCCGGAAATCACCTGGGCCTGTTTCTGGGAACCGATGCACAATTTCGGTGCGCATCTCATTTGGATATTCAACGACATCAAAAATTCTTGCCATTGCTCATTCTCCTATTTCTATTGATCCAATGATTTATTCAATTTTAGATTATTCGGTTCAGGCTACGATGACTTCTTGGCGCCTGTCATATGCTTCCACGCACTGCTGTGAAACAGCTTCCAGATTGCGGATCGCTGCTGGAAGCCCATCCGTCCCCACCGAGGCCTGGACATTATCAATTGCACGCCCAACTTCTTCCGAAGAGGCCAACAAATTCGCATCAAATTCGTACAACTTGGCCAGCTCATCTTCATTAATTTTTACCGCTTCAAAGAGGCTCGAATAGCCACGCGGCGCGGTTCTAACCCGGTCTGCAAATGTGCGCAGCTTGATGGCAGCATGCTTCCAGGTCATCTACATAAGCCAACTCACCGTTATTAATGAATTCACGCTGCAATGCCGAGACACGGCCTTCCAATTCTCGGAATCTGTGGAAAATTGTATCGCGCAGCAGCTTATCTGAATCTCGCCTCGCCTGGCGTTCCACGTAACCTTTGAAGCCAGGAATATAGCTGAGAATTTTCTTGAAAAAATCTTTATCTCCTGAGACAGTACTAAAGATTTGATCTTTATAATCAGTCATGGTTTCCTCCTGAAAACTGTTCTATATGGTATATGGTTGTTAAGATTATAGCTTGTGTTGACATCCTTGGCAACTATATTATTGTCTTGCTACTATCCAAATAGATTTACGAATCATTTTTTATAAAGTTGCAGATTCAATATTCCATATGGTTTCATATCATCATGGATCCATCGCAACTTTCATTTCATGATCGACCGGGCATTTCGTGTGTTCCCCAGTTCTGGATTATAATATTCTCTTGGGCTGTTTCTCATTACGCTTGTACAGGTTCCTCAATAACCTGTCTGAAAAAATCCAAGAAGGAGCATATCATGATTGTAACAACAAAGAAATTGTTCGAGTTAGCTTATGGAAAGTATGCCATCGGGGCATACAACATCAATAATCTGGAACAAACAATGGGGCTTTTCCAGGGATGCCTGGAAAGCCAGGCGCCTTTCATCATCCAGATCAGCAAAGGTGCGCGCACCTACACACATAAGAAAATGCTCGAAGGGCTGATTCGCAGCGCCGATGAGGTATTTCCAAATGCCATTTTTGCCGTCCATCTGGATCATGGTGATGAAGAAACCTGCTATGACTGCATTAACAGCGGTTTTTATAGCTCGGTGATGATCGACGCAAGCCACGAAGATTTCGACACCAATATTGCCATAACCAAGCGGGTTGTCGAGGCTGCACATGCCAAAGGGATTGTTGTTGAAGCCGAGCTGGGTCAATTGGGAGGGGTTGAAGAACATGTGAAAGTTGATGAAGGTTCGGCCAAGCTAACCAACCCTGACCAGGCTAAAGAATTTGTGGCGCGCACTGGCTGTGACTTTTTAGCTTGCGCAATCGGCACCAGCCACGGTGCCTTCAAATTCTCGGGCGGGCAAGGTCTTCACTTCGATGTGCTAGAGGAAATCCAGAAACGCCTGCCTCGTTTTCCGTTAGTCATGCATGGCAGCTCCTCCGTTCCGCAAGATGAAGTCGCTCGCATCAATGCATCAGGAGGCAAGCTGGCGGGAGCCAAGGGTGTGGATGCGGATCAATTCAAGCGCGCCGGCCAATTAGGTGTAACAAAAGTCAACATCGACACCGATGGACGTCTCGTTTGGACACGTGTTCATCGAGAATTCTTCTTAGAAAAACCGGAAAAGTTTGATTTGCGTGATCCCGGTAAAATTTTCATGAAAGAATATGCCAAGTTCATCGTTGGGAAAAACGAGAAGCTTGGCAGCGCTGGCCAGATCGAAACGATCCGCAAAGCGCTAGGTTAATCAGGAAAAAGTTTAATAAAAAGAGGGCGCCCAAAAATGCGCTCTCTTTTTCTATTCTACCCACCATCCATTACTTCTCAACTATTTCCACTTTCCCCAATACCTGACTCACCTCTAAATCCACTCTATTTTCAGCGCCGGCATATCCCGGTGAATAATAGTAATCTTCTCGGGATATGAAATCTTCAGGTAGCTGTACATTCAACAATCCCACATCGGTATTAATTCTTACCTCCATCGAATCCGGCACATAAATGCTCACACTGCCAATCACACCTTCAATTTTTGCGGTAAGAACACCCCTCTCAGGCAAATAAACCGAAGTTTCACCGATGACAACTGAGGTCGAGAGCCCACTCAGCTGTAAATTTTGGGCTTCAATGATCGATTTTCCAATCACCAACTTTACCGTGAGTTCTAGTGGTATTTTTTTTGTCAAGCCAAGATTCCAGGATGGACTTGGTCCGGTGATGGTTGGGAAGAAGATCGTTCCTCCTGAGCTTTCCAGGGAAAACACCCCCCGCTCATTCTGTACCCGGTAAGTTTGTTGGATTTTCTCGCCTTGTAAGTGCTGGATTTTCCCCTCAACCAAATTGTTTGAGTTCCTCCAAATCTGCAAGTGAAAGATTGCTCACCACAGGCTCGATCAGGATTTCAGCTTGATTTGCTCCAGACAAGGTTTGCTCGATTGTGTCAACAGCCAGCTTCCCTCTAACCATATCGGAGTCGAAATACCGTAGTATTCCAATAAATAGAGAAATTACCAACATGCCCGCCAGTAAACCCAGCCAAAACGAGCGCCGGCCGAATAAGATATCAAGCCCGATAGCCACCAAGAAGACAGGCCAGATGAACATCACAATATCCCAAGGACTCCAGGTTATCTGATCAAAATTACTCAGCAGCAGGAGCACACCTAAGCCAATAAAAAAGGTTGGTACTGCAGCCCCATCACGGTGTAAAAGGCTATCTAAACCGATCACGATAAAGATGAATGGCCAACACAATAAAAAAGTATCCCAGGCATTTTCAGACAGCTTACCAAGGTTATTCAACAATAATACAATTCCGATGACGATTAAGATAATCGGGAAAAATAAACTGCCTCGGTACCGAGGCTTCTTTTTCTGTACATCTTTGCTCATGTCTGCCTTACCTTCCAGCTCTGTTCGACACAACAGCCCGATAGACCAGGTATCCACCTACCAAGATAATCAGAATTGGCCAGACATACAACAAAATATCCAGCCTTTGACTAGAGATCAACGTACCCATCACAAACATAATCAAAGCCGGGATGATCGCCCACTTCATCTGTCCAACTGGGGTGGGTAAGATGGCTACCAGCATGAAGGTTAATCCAACGCCGATGAAGAAAATCCCACCGGTATCCACTTCATAATTGCCAACATCAACTGCTGAAACAACTGCCAAGGTAGCCAGAACACCAGCCGGGATGATCGCCCACCAGTTTTCCCGGTTTACCAGGTAAACCAGGACAAAACTCAAACAAATTCCGCCTAAAACAAGGCTGCTGCCAACCGATTCGGAAAGCGAGGGAGAGAAAAATCCCAACAGAGCTGCAAAACTAAATCCAAGCAACGATACACCCGGTATCAAAGACCACCAATTGTTCCGGTTCTCAAAATAAACGGAGAGAAATATGATACCGGCAATTCCCAAAACAACCCCCCAGATCAAACCACCAAGGCGCAGAATATCCAAATTTTCAAGCAGCAGTGCGATCCCACCTGCCACAAGCAGAATACCCCACAAGATTCGTGACCTTAGCAATTTCATGGAATATCTCCTTTTCGCGAATTATCGCCTCATACGGAATAGTGTTCTGACGAACAACCACACACCAAACAGGATAATTAAAATGGGCCAATAATCACCAAAAGGCAAATCACCGAACAATGAACCGAAGATCAGGAACAAAAATAAACTGATCAGAAGCAAACTGCCGGCTGAGCTCCATGCGGAACGAAATTTTCCTTCTAAAATTCCAGCGAGCAAGATCCCCACTCCTACAAATCCGGGGATCAAAGTCCAGGCATAAGCCCAACTCTCCCAATTTCCAGTAATGTTTTGCCAATATAAAATGCATCCGATTCCACCGACAATACAAGCAGGGATTGCCATGCCGGGCTCATTCGCCAGTAAGCCAAATAACAAGAGAAAAAACCCCACTCCCACCACAATGATTGGCCAGGATAATTCAATGCGCACGAAATTGTCTAAACCTGGAATCAACTGAACCAATAAAAACCAGATCCCAAGGAGGATCAATAAAACTCCAATAATTAAACGCGGAGCAATTCTTTCTTTCCATCCCAAAACTCCTTACTTTAAGCTTTCTTATTTGATATCCCAGTAAGCAATCTCGTCAAACTGGACAGTATAATTTGTGGTTTGGGCAGAACCCACAAAAGTGCCAAAATATCCGGCTTTCAACTGGGTGTCAGTTATTGATGTGATGAGATTACCGTTAGCGTATAAAGAAAGTTGATCTCCTTCCGCCCGAACACCAATCCGATTGGTTTTTCCTCCTCCCTGTTGAATGGATTCACTTGTTTTCCAATCGATTAAGTCTGTCTCTTTGTGACCATCCCAATACCAGATTGAATACATGCCGTTACATGAAAAAGCGAACAGATAGCCTTCACTCACAGAGACATCTGGAACACGGAAAATAAGGCCAAAACGATCCTTGTCTTCGCACACGCCAGACTCAGCAGTCGCTTCAAGATAGAAATCCGCCGGCTTCGGCCAGGTTAAAATCCAACTGTTATAAAAATCTGGCTTTTGGGCAGTCATGATCATCTTACCATCTTCAACAAGAATCTTTACGTGGTCATCCGAATAAATAGGCCAATTCTGTGCACTGTCAAAACGATCTACGAAGGCCGGTTCACCCAGCCCTGAGCGCGGCTCAGAAGCGGATAAGGAAGGGGTTAGGGTAGGTGGGATCGGGGTCGGCTGAGGAGTTGCTGTCAGGGAACCGATTGGCAGAGGGGTATTGGTTGGTAAGATAATTTGTGTATTGGTGGGTACAATTTCTACCGTCTGGGTAGATGCCATCATATTTATTACATTAGTAGATGTGGGAGCTTGGGCGGTTTGGGTATAACCTGCCACAATAGTCATGACTGCCTCGGTATAGGCGGCTTCAGGAAGGAGTGTAGCCGGCGGGATACCCGTAGCAGGTAATTGACATGCGCTAAGGACAAGCATGGCGAGGAAAAATAAGCAGAAGGTATTTATTTTCATCAGGAACCTATCGGAATAATCCGGAAATTTCTTTTTGAGAAGGCTCTGTTGGAACAGCCTTCAAGGGATAATTGGGACCTTTTAATGGAATTCGAAATCCGAATACACTCCCGGAGCCAACTTCACTCTCCACAAAAACCTGCCCTCCATGAGTTAAGATGGTTAATTTTACCAATGAAAGACCAAGACCTAAACCTTCAACCCCCCTACGCACAGCATCAGCGTGTAATTGTGTAAAGGACTGCCACACTTTATCCAGCTTATCCTTTGCAATACCCTGTCCCGTATCCCTGACATCCAACCACAATGCATCGGTCGTTGTCCAACAGCTTATCCAAACAGTGCCATTTCTTTCCGTAAATTTAATGGCATTGTCGATGAGATGACTCACAGCAATCGTGAGCAGTTTCCGATCTCCAACCATCGAAACATCGCCAACTTTTTCAATTTTGAGATTAACCCCTTTTTCCTCAGCTCTCCTCAAATAAGGCAGCGTGGCATCGTCCAGGATTTCTTGAAAATCAAACCTCTCCAGGTAGAGATCAACCTGGTGGTTTAACAATGCGGCCAGGGTAATTAAATTATCAATCATGCTTCTGGATGTCTTTATGCCACTTGATATTTGTCGAAGCTGCTCCAGCTGATCTGGCATCAAGTTCTGAGCACCCGACATTTCAAGCACTTGAAGCGATAAGCTCATATTGGCTAGAGGAGTGCGCATTTCATGGGTAACAACACTGATAAAGGCTGATTTCATCTCGTCCAGGTCGCGCAGTTTTCGGTTCGCATCTTCTAGAGCCTGATAGGTTTGCCTCAAATCATTATTGAGTCTACGCAGGTCTGAAAACAAACGCGCGTTCTGCAAGGCAGCCACAGTTTGGTTAGACAACGTGTTCAATAAATCGATATCGTCCCCAAAGAATTGGTCACCAGACTTTTTTGGACCTAAAACAAATAATCCAATCCACAAATCCTTCGTCAAGATTGGTACGAAAAGGTCAGACTGGAAGCTGGATAACCACTCTTTTTCTGAGCTGGCCGACTTGAATTTTGGGAGAAAATCCAGGTCATACTGAGATAAGATACTTCGTTCTTGAAGGAAGTGCCTTGAAATAATACTGGTATTGGAGATACGACCAACCTGCCATTCATCTTGCTCAGCACGGATTGGATTCGCAACGGGCACCAATTGGTAAAAATCTTCTTGAGATAAATCATCGACAATCAACAACAATGAAAAATCCACCCCGAAAGTTCTATTTAAAAATTCCAAAGCCACTTCTGCCAGCTTATTTAGATCAACTAGATTGCTGATGCTCAACCCATACTCACGTACAGCGGTATTACGGTCCACCCCTTTGCCAAGCAGAAGCTGATTGGCATACCCATACAGCCAGCTCATTGCAGGAACACCCAAGACAACAAGGATTAAAGCTTTTACAATCAAACCAACATTATCATTTTGGAGAAAAGTAAAACGTGAGAGATCCAGCCTCATGATCAGCACAAACAAGAACACGCCAACCATCGTCACTGACACATAACTGAGCAGCCTGAGAAACCCCCAAATCAGGTCAACCGCATCATGGATCAGGGCAACATACCCGGCTATGAGTGCCCCGACCATATGTAAAGAGCTCCCGATGACCCAAAAAGCGGTTGGGAATTCAGAGGTTGCTCCGCCTCCAAACCCTTTGATGACCCCACTGAAAAGGATTAAATCCCCAAGAATTGTGATCGCCAAGGATATTCCCCAATATCCGACTCGGTTTCTATTGCGCGGTTTCTTAGCCTGATGAAAAGACGTATAAGTGATGAAACAACTAAGCCCAACAACGCTCATCCAGCCAATCACGAGCAAGGAGAAAATGAAGCCCCTTAAGTTTTCAGAGAGAGGGAATAAGCTGATCAGAATTAAAAAAATCACACCCGCAAACCCAGCGCAAATTCCTACCCAAGCCCAAACTTCGCTCTTCACTTGCAAAAAGAACATTGTACAGATCAAGAAAACAAGTGCGAGGATCAGTATTCCAAATGAGACCAACCAGCGTCCAAAATCCGTCTTAAAGAAATCAAAGAGGCCCCACCGGTAGACAGCCCAAAGGATTTCCCAAACCGCTGACAACAGCCCATAAACCATGATACTCTGTTTGATCCGGTTTAAAATCTCTTGTCGACGGATAGAAAAAACAAACCAAAGATAAATCCCCGCTCCTAAAATGGATGTAAATGCGGCAAAATCAAAGTTCCTCATCCAGGAACTCCAGGTTTCTCCTAAATATTGCTATGATGATCAAATCCTAACATAAGAGTATACACTAAATCCGAAATTTCATCAGTCAGCCATTTTGGGTACGTGCAGAAACGATGCCAGATACTTTTAAAATGATCGCACAGGGCTGTGGGCCCTGTGCGAAAAATGACTAAAAAACCTATTTATTTCCCCTAGTTACTCGCGACGTCGATCATTGATGAAATATAACTGAACGTATTGGACAATTGGCTGCCTAAAAGTGAAGTTACCAAGAGTAAAGCAATTGCTATAAGAAGAATAATAAGTGCATATTCGACCATACCCTGGCCTTTTTCCTTACGTTCGAACTGCATATCTCTCACCTCCTTTCTAAAATATTCGTAGTTATCTAAATTATCCTTAATTATACATTAAACTTTAAATAAATTTCTGTTATCATATTTGTTTGTCAAGGAGGCCTCATGCCTGAATTTCGTGGTACCAAGAGAAATTCCGCCCTGGAGGATTTTTACAGCGCCAGGTCAAAAGCAAATATGCAGGAAATCCTTGCTCGGTTACGTGGTAAGCCGGTAACATTGTTATCGTTTGAGGAGATACGCCAAAAGCTAAAAGCCCAAGTTATGGGGCGCAAGGTACTAAAGGATATTCCCCTAGCGGCTATCGTCGGGAGTGTAAACCGCTATGAGGATTTTACGCGGGATTTTCTACCGCGTAAATCAGTCGACCCCGAACGTTGGGCATGGGTCAAGGCAGCATCTTACGACCAGCTAGGGCTTCCACCTATTGAAGCTTACCAGCTCGGTGAAGCCTTCTTTGTCAGCGATGGCAACCACCGTGTATCCGTCGCCAAGGAGATGGGGGCCAAAACCATTCAGGGTTACGTGACCGAAATCACCACACGCGTTCCCATCACTCCCGATACTGACCCAAATGATTTGATCATAAAATCTGAATATTTAGATTTTTTGGATCACACTCAGCTAGATCGTATCCGTCCAAATTCTAACCTTGCCGTAACCTCTACTGGTCAATATGAAATCATCGAACAACATATATCGGTACACCGTTATTACATGGGCATCGATCAAAAGCGAGAAATACCCTATGATGCCGCGGTTGCTCACTGGTTTGATGAGGTCTATCTACCTGTCATCAAGGTAATTTACGATCTAGGCTTGCCTCGAAATTTTCCGAACCGCACGGAAACCGACCTGTACCTGTGGATTGCAGAGCACCAGAAATCTCTTGAAAAAGAGCTCGGCGATCAGATTGACTCCCGGCGGGTCGCCCATGACATGGCTTTACAATTTAGCCCAAAGTTCACCACCAGAATAAAGCGTTTCTCACAAAGGATCCAAGATCTCATAACCCCTGATTCCTTAGGAGCAGGTCCCCGGGCAGGATTTTGGCGCGAGAACCAACAAGCAACACGGCGGGATGACCGGCTTTTTAGTGACATTTTGGTTGCAGTCACAGGAAAAAAAGAAGGCTGGTTAGCTTTGGAACAAGCGATTCTAATTTCACAGCGCGAAGATTCACGCCTGCAAGGCGTTTATGTCTTGCGATCTCAAAAGCAAAGCCTAAGCCAGGAAGTGAAAGCGATCCAAGAAGAATTCAGCCAACGGTGCACAACAGCTGGGGTTCCGGGGAAATTGGTGGTGGCAAATGGAGCGATTGCTCGCAAGATCGCCGAAAGGGCGATCTGGAACGATTTAGTGGTGGTTAAGCTGGCCTATCCCATTGGTCCCCTACCCTTCCAAAAACTCAGCTCAGGCTTTAGGAACTTGCTCCTCCGCTGTCCACAACCCATCCTGGTTGTGCCACAGCGAGTTGCATCACTCTCCCGGGCCATTTTAGCTTTTGACGGCAGCCCCAAAGCAAAAGAAGCTTTATTTGTAGCCACCTATATCGCCGAACAGTGGAAGATGTCAGTTGTGGTAGCTACTATCTGCGAAAAGAATCCCCCGATCAAAACGCATGATGCGATCGCCTTTGCTCAAAATTATCTTGAGGAACATGGCATCCAGGCAACCTATGCACAATGTGATGGCCCGATCGCCCCAACCCTGCTTGTGATGTCTGAAGAAACCCAAAGTGACTTGGTTATCATGGGAGGATATGGCACATCACCCATATTCAATTTGCTTAATGATGATGTTGTCGATCAAATCTTGCGCGGTTCAAGCAGGCCTATTCTCTTATGTCGCTAATTCAAATATATTTCTGTAACGCGATATCCAAAGGTATTAATCACCCGCGTCTTCCCCACCTGAGTTGCCATGATGGTATCAGGCCGGTAAGTGTGGATGTGTCCATGGATATGAAAAGCTGGCTGAAAAACCCGAATGAACCAAAGAAAAGCTTTTATCCCGCGGTGGGGCAGATCTGGTTGATCGTGCACCCCGCTGGGAGGTGAATGTGTCGCAAAGATATCCAGGAACCGGCCATGAACAGCTCGGTTTCGCAGCACTCCAGGCAGCAGTGAAAAAACATTCATCCACATCTCTGATTGTTTGTATTGGAAAGGCCCCGGATGATAGCGCAAGCTGCCTTGCACTCCAGCTAGAAGCAACCCATTATGGTTGAACACTCTGCGATGCAGGTCCACTGCACCATGAGGATAAGCGCGTGCATCGGATCCTTCATATTCCATCACTTTCGAGTGATTGCCGCGCACGAAAAAAGCCGGCTTATTCAGCGCAGTCAGAACAAATTCCAGGTAGTAGTAAGGAGTATCCCCGCAATCTAACACCAGGTCTACATCGCCGAACTTCTGCTTAACAGACGGGCTGTAGATGGGACTGCTGATGACATCACTGATTGAGAGGATCTTCATTTGACAATTACCTGCTTATACCGCCAGAAGCACGAAATGTCAACGGAAATATTCAGAAGGTGGGTATGCAGGTGACTTGCTTGCATATTTTTCTTAATCCCCGTATACTCGGAATATGACCGAACTCTTATTTCAGACCGATAGCTACCTGCAAACCTTTTCTGCCTTAGTGACAGCGATTGATCCGGAGAACCATGCAGTCATTTTGGATCGTACTGCATTTTACCCGGGAGGCGGTGGGCAGCCTTTTGATAATGGCTGGCTGACCTTTGAGGGACACTCTGTCCCAATCGTCCGCCCCAAGAAAGCTGGTAATGATGTTCTGCACATCCTGGATGCAAATATACCCCTGCCGGCTCCAGGTGCGCTTGTAACAGGACAGGTGGAGTGGGATAAGCGCTATAAGCTGATGCGCACCCACACTGCCATGCACATTCTGTGCGGAGTCATCTTCCGCGACTATGGCGCTTCGGTAACTGGTGGCGATATGGATCCCTTGCTAGGACGGATGGATTTTGAATTTGAAACCATGCATAAAGACCTGGTTACAAGGATTGAGGAAGCGATTAACCTGGAAGTCAACCGGAATTTACCGGTGCGCGTGGCTATTCTCCCCCGAGAAGAAGCCTTTCAAATTCCCGACCTGATCCGCACGAAAATAAACTTGCTGCCTGAAGGGATCAGCCAGGTGCGTATCGTCGAAATTGTGGGATTAGATTTGCAGGCGGATGGCGGAACCCACGTTAATAACACAGGTGAAGTTGGACATATCCGCGTAGTAGATTATAAAAGCAAGGGAAAGATCAACAAGCGCATTTACGTGGAAATTGAATAATTTCTCCTTGAAATCACCTTGCTCGCTTCCTCAGGTGATCAGGGATATCGATGATCGCTCGTTGTAAACCCTATCCTTACCAGAGAGCAAGAGTTTATAACTCATAATTCTCTTGCGGGCATGATTCGTGGCGCGCCAGTCATTTGTTGGAGGTCATCTGCCAGGGATGTCTCTAATGCCACACCATTCTTGATCAAACGAACTGGCACACCCATCGAACGAATTTGAGTGACCAAATCATCGGATTCCTGGGGACCTCCAAAAGAAGATGCATCAATCAGCACAACAATAGGCAAGAGCCCTCGCCGAAGCAGGTATTCGGCGACAATAACCATCTCATGGTGAGTCGAAGGTGTTATTAAAACGACCGAGCTGCCTTTTACCATATGCTTCACTTGCATTTCGACCAGCCCACGGAGTGGTATTTCCCCTTCTGCACGCACAATGGCCAGCGCCTCCAGTATTTTTCCCAATTGGCGTCCACCCCGATCAGGCGGGATCAATGTTAAGAAGCTCCCAGATGATACCAGGCCGACTGACCGGCCGCGGCGCAAGTAATCTCTCACAAGCGAAGCTGCAACGCTGACTCCATATTCTTCCGTAGATGGAGGGAGGTCAATCTTGACATTCCGCTGCCATAAATCTTGGACCTTGAAATCGATCGGGGGACGTGGCTGCGAATATTGGGTGGATCCTGAAGCATCCAGGAAAATCCATACATCTGCCAGTGGATCCAATTCAAATTCTTTCACCATAAACCGGTTGCGCCGGGCAGTACTGAGCCAATGAATGCGGTTCAGTGGATCGCCATGGGAATACTCGCGCACCCCAGCCGCGTTGGGGGTTACCTGATGTGTGCGTCTGCGTAAAGCCTCGCCTCCGGGCAGCAAGCCTGGTGGGTTAGGGAAAAACTGCACATCAACCATCATCGGATAAACTAAAAGCGTATCTTTTGCAGGAATACGAATACTCGAAGGGAATATCCCAAAAATATCTCCGGAAGCCAGGACAGTCGGTCCCAGGGGAAACACGCCTCGTTGGATCAGGCGGGTACGCGCCAGGTATGATCGCCCTTGCCGTCCATCAATCATAGACAAGACCCGCGAGCCTTCGGATCCAGGCAGGGTGGATTCATCGTTAACTTCGAGCCATAAGCGAGGCAACCAGGTCTGGTTATGAATATCAAAACGTTCTTCAAAAATTTGCCCGACCTGGGCGCGTAAAGCTCTTGCTGAGCGATTTAGTTTTAAGCCTCGGATTGAAAAGTGGGACCAGATCCAGCTGCCAACCAACAGGAAACCCCAAAGATAACTTAACCGGTAATACAGCTTTTCCCCGGTAGTTACTCCGGCTATCACACTCAACGCCAGCAGGATAATTGTCACCCGCTGTGACGTATTCATACTGGCCTATCCTTTCAGATCTCCCCCTGGAACGACGACTTTTCCCAAGACATCCTGCAAGATCTGGTCTGCATTGAGGTCGCGCAAGCGCGCGGCTGGCCCTAAAATGACGCGGTGTGAAAGCGTAGTATGAACCAATGCTTTCACGTCATCTGGAAGGACAAAATCGCGTCCTGACATCGCAGCGCGAGCCTGGGTTGTACGGTATAGTGCCAGGCTGCCACGCGGGCTGGCCCCAAGGTAAACATCTGGATGCTGCCTTGTCTGGCGTACAATTTCAACCATATACTTTTTTACTGCAGGAGCCACATAAACTTTCTTAATTTCTTCTTGAGCATCCTCAAGCTCTTGAGAAGAAACCACCTGCTGCAACGATAAGATTGGGTGTTTGTACTGCTGCCGGTCCAGGATATTTATCTCATCTTCCAGGTTTGGATAACCCAGCTCGAGGCGCATCAAGAAACGATCCAATTGGGCTTCGGGAAGCGGAAACGTTCCCTCATATTCAATTGGGTTTTGGGTGGCTAAAACCATGAATGGCTTGGGCAAAGGATGGGTGGTCCCATCGACAGTGATTTGGCGCTCTTCCATCGCCTCCAGGAGAGAAGCCTGGGTCTTTGGAGTAGCGCGATTGATTTCATCGGATAATACAATCTGTGACATCACCGGACCAGCTCTAAATTCGAACTGGCGGGTGACCTGGTTGAAAATCGAAACCCCAGTTACATCACTTGGCAGCATATCGGGTGTAAATTGGATCCGGCTGAATGAACACCCCAATGAGAGTGCTATACTGCGCGCCAGCACAGTTTTTCCTACCCCGGGCACATCCTCAATGAGTAAGTGACCCTGGCAGAGCAAACAAATCACTGCCAGATCAACCGGGCCTCTTTTACCTACAATCACTTTCTCAATATTTGCGGCCACTTTTTCCGCAAAATCCTGTATTTTCTCCATAGCCTACTCCGATGTGATTAAGTCAACCAGCTCTCACTGGCTTCTTGGGGATGTTATGGAATATTCTACGCCAACAATCTCGAATGTTATCACATTTTATGATTGTAAAGTCTCCGCTTTTTCATGCAATTTTTACTTTCATGCTAGAATTATTCCATGAAAACCATTGTAATCCACAATCCTTATGCAAATCGCTGGAATGCACAAAAACGCCTCCCAGAAATCCATGCTGCTTTAAAAACCGCAGGACTCGAATATAACCTGGTTTCCACCCAAGGGCCAGGGCATGCACTTGAGTTAGCCTCCCAGGCAGTTCGTCAGGGGTATGAGATCATCCTGGCAGCCGGTGGAGACGGAACCATCAGCGAGGTTGTAAATGGAATCTGCCAGGTAGTCAATCCGTCCCCAACGAATAAAATTCCGATACGTTTTGGTATCCTTCCCTTGGGCACAGCGAATGACCTGGTTGTCAACCTGGGTTTGCCCACCGATCTGCAAGCTACTGCCTCTTTCCTGCAGGCTGCGAAGACTCGTCTAATCGATTTAGGGACTGTAACTTATAAAAAAGAGGGCATTTTCCAACCGCTGCGTTATTTTGACAATAACTCCGCCATTGGCCTCGAACCAAGCGTTACGTTGGTACAACAACGCATCACCTGGCTGCAAGGAACCCTGCGTTACCTCCTGGCAGCATTGCTGGCCATCTCTCGAAACCCGCAATGGGAAGTTCATCTTGAATGGGAAGATGGACAATATGATGGTCCCTGTACCCTGGTGACCGTGGGTAATACCCCTGTGACGGGAGGCCTGTTCTATATGACCCCGCATGCCAATCCTGCTGACGGCAAGCTCACCTTTGTTTATGCGTCCATGAACGGAAGATTGGCTATCTTGCGCCTCTTACCGCGGGCTATGAAACCTGGGCAGGGCAGTTATGTCGAACATCCTTCTGTCCATGAGATAAATACATCCTGGCTGCGCATCCGCACCGAACAACCTACCCCACTGCACGCAGATGGAGAAATCCAATCGGTGATTGCTCAGGAAATCGAGTATCGAATCTTGGAGGGGGTTTTGCCAGTGATTGCGCCGTGAAACGGCTGCTGGGCTGGTTTCTAAGGATTTTCTTCCATCTGCTCTACCATCAATTCGCCTGGACTTACAATTGGGTGGCAGCTGGTGTCTCGCTGGGCAGATGGAACGAATGGGTAAGGAGTATTCTTCCCTATATGCAGGAAGGAAGAATACTAGAATTAGGTTACGGCCCTGGACACCTACAAGTTGAGCTGCTGAAAAAGGGCTTTAGTGCGTTCGGTCTAGATGCCAGCCCTCAAATGAGCCGTCAGGCAATGAACCGCTTGCAGAAAATGGGATTCTCATCCAAACTGGTGCGCGGCTTTGCTCAGTCTCTTCCATTCGAAGAAGGTACTTTTCAAACCGTAGTTGCCACCTTCCCATCCGAATACATTGTCGATCCACGCACGTTAATTGAGATCGAACGCGTGCTTGAACCCGGTGGACAGGTAATCATCCTCGCTTTAGCCTGGATTACCGGTGAAAAATGGCTCGAAAGAGCCGCCGGGGGCTTGTTCCGCATCACCGGGCAATCTCCCGAATGGGAAGATCGCTTTCTGGAACCGGTGAGAGAGGCTGGATTCCTGGCTCATGTCGACTGGGTTGATCTAGAAACGAGCCGGTTAGCCATTATTGCAGGACAGAAGTTAGCGAAAAAGCTTCTAAAGTAAGCCAAGTTGTTGTAGAATCAGGGTATGGAAGTACAGATTGCGGTCTCGAAAATAAATAAATATGCCTCGTCTGAGAGCGGCGACACTGTTGAGGTAGTCGAGCGCCCTAACGGGGGATTATCGGTGGTTATGGCTGATGGGCAAAGCTCGGGTAAGGGTGCCAAGTGGATCTCAACGCTGGTTGTCCGTAAAGTCATCACCTTGCTCTCCGAAGGCATTCGCGATGGCGCTTCAGCACGCGCTGCCTCCGATTATCTCTTTACAGAAAGAAAAGGGAAAGTTTCTGCAACTTTAAATATTTTTTCGGTAGATTTACAGACCAACACCCTGGTGATCACGCGGAATAATCCTGCTCCCGTTTTGCTGGCAATGGGAGACCAGGTCAAAAGCCTGGAAGAAGAGAGTAAACCGATTGGCCTCTATCGAGATACCCGCCCCTGGATATCTGAGCTTCCATTGGAACCCAACTTGATTGCAATCATGTTTACCGATGGGTTGATCCATGCTGGCTCACGCCAGGGACGACAGATGGACATTAAGACCGTTTTACAATGTTTCTCTGAAGAAGAAGCCTGCTCTCCGCAAGAAATTGCGGATACACTCCTGAACCAGTCTTTGCAACTGGACGAAGGTCGTCCGGTAGATGACACCAGCATCGTGGTGCTGCGAGTCTCCAATTACGAAGGCGACCTGGTACGACGCATGTCGGTACGCCTGCCTCTTTCTACATGAGTTTGCGGAAAAATCTGATCCGTTGGCGAAAGGTTCGCGCGAGTTTCCGGGATACCTGGCTGCTCTTGCGTGAATTTGCCGGCCCTTTGATCGCATTTATCATCGCCATTTGTGGTGGGGGTTTAATCTATTATTTCCTTTCAGTCGCGGCTGAGGAGCCTGTTAGTAATCCATTTGAATCAATTTATTATATTCTCTTGCTCACCTTCTTACAGCCTGCACAGGCTTTTCCAAAACAATGGTATTTGGAAATTTTCTTTTTCATCATGCCTGTTATTGGCGTGATTATCGTCTCGTTCGGATTAGCAGATTTTGGCCTTATGTTATTCAACCGCCGGGCGCGCGGTAAGGAGTGGGAAATGGCTGTCGCTTCTACATATAGTAACCATCACATTTTGGTAGGTCTAGGACACCTGGGTTTTCGGGTGGCACGCAGCCTGTACGATCTAGAACAAGATGTTGTTGTAGTAGAAGCTAATCCTTCTGCTGAAATGGTTGCCAGCGTTAAGCGTATGGGTATACCCGTCATTGACGATAATGCGTCCCGCGAATCCACCCTGGAAGCGGCTTCGGTAAAGCGAGCCAAGTCAATTGTTTTATGCACGCAAAATGACAGCTTGAATTTACAAATCGCCCTGAAAGCACGGCATCTCAATCCAAATATCCGGGTGGTCTTGCGTATTTTTGATAATGATTTTGCCCAAGCCCTGCATGAGCAGTTTGGATTCACTGCTTTTAGTGCCACGAACATGGCTGCACCTTCCTTCGCTGCAGCAGCCACAGGGGTAGAGATGACCAACCCGATATCCATCGAGGGCGAAATCTTGAGCCTGGCACGCCTGACCATCGCAGAAGGCTCACGCTACGTGAATATGACTGTAGGAGAAATAGAACAGCACTACAATCTGAGCATTGTTTTCATGCGCCGCAACCACACTTCTGATTTTCATCCTGCTTCAGAAATCCAATTATTAAAGGGTGATGCCCTGGCAGTTTTGGGTGGACCTCTGGAAATTGGTTTACTGGTACAGGAAAATACGCCATGAGATGGATAAGCTGATCGGAATTGTCGGTCCTTGCGGCGCCGGAAAAACAACCCTGGCAAACCACCTCAAAAGTTTGGGCTACCAGGTGAAACATATTGCCCAAGAACATTCCTATGTCCCAACCATGTGGCAGAAGCTCACGAATCCAGATATCTTGATCTACCTGGAAGTTTCGTACGAAAACACAATGCTGCGCAGGAAGCTGTCATGGTCGCAGGCTGAATTCGATGAACAGCTCCATCGCTTAGCGCATGCTCGCCAGAACGCAGATTTGATCATTGACACAAATTTAATCGATGCTCAGGGAGTATTTCAAAAAGCCCTTGACTTTCTAACTTGAATAGATGTTTTGCGGTATAATGCCCAATTGCCAGATTTTTCTGGTCTTGTAGCCAGCCAAGGGCTGGCATTTGTATGAGTATTGGAGGCTTGCAGGTTGGAATGAAGAAATATCGAACCCTTATTTTGATCATCATCATCCTGGTCATCGCTATCTGGTTGGTAATCCCCAATAATCCAGGGATCAAGTTAGGCAGCTATGCAAAAGACATCAGCACCCACCTTGGTTTGGATCTAGTGGGTGGTGTCCAAGTTTTACTTGAAGCTGACCTCCCCCAGACGACCGAAGTAACCGCTGAAGCCATGCGCACCGCAACCAGTATTGTAGAAAACCGCGTCAATGGGTTGGGCGTCACCGAATCCAACGTACAGCGGGTAGGAGATCGACGGGTAGTTGTCGAAATACCCGGAGTTGATGACCCTGAGAAAGCAATTTCTGCTGTAAAGAGTACCGGCTTGTTGGAGTTTGTCGATATGTCGACCATCACCCAACAAGAGGCGATGACCCTGGTAGATCAGACCATTCAAACCGATTGGAATGTATCCAGTTCCACACCTGTCACCAGTACCTCGGCAACCAGTGGGGGATCCGATCTCACACAGCGGGTCTGGCCTACTGCTCTTACTGGCGCCGATTTAAAGACTGCTTCGGTAAGTACAGATAAGGTTGGTAATTACGTGGTAGCGCTCGAGTTCACCCCAGAAGGTGCTACAAAATTCGCCGCATTTACTGGCAATCACATCAATGATGTATTGGCAATTATTCTGGATAAAAAAGTCATCTCAGTTCCAGTAATCAACAGCAAGATTGAAGATGGCAAAGGCGAAATCACCGGCAGTTTCGATTACGACAAGGCAAACCAGTTGGCAGTCCAACTACGCTATGGCTCTCTACCTATCCCTCTCAAAGTCGTAGAAACCCGTACGATCGGACCATCCCTGGGCAAGGATTCGCTCAATAAAAGTCTGGTGGCAGGATTGGTTGGTGCCATTTTGGTGATGTCTTTCATGGCACTTTATTATCGTCTGCCCGGGCTGATTGCTGACCTGGCAATTATCATTTATGCCATCATCACCTTTGCCCTCTACCGGACAATCCCAGTCACTCTGACTCTAGCAGGTATTGCAGGCTTCTTATTGAGCACGGGCAGCGCCCTGGATGCCAACATCCTTATTTTTGAGCGCTTCAAAGAAGAGCTGCGTGCAGGTCGTTCTTTAATGCAATCTGTAGATCAGGGCTTCCAACGCGCCTGGCCTTCTATCAGGGACTCGAACATTGCCACCCTGCTCACCTGTGCTGTCCTTTACATCTTCGGCAGCCAATCTGGGGCTACGATTGTAATTGGGTTTGCCTTCACCCTGGCAGTAGGGGTATTTGTCAGCCTTTTCACAGCCTTGTTAGTTTCACGCACCTTGTTGAACCTGATCTTAGGATCACTCAAACCGACAAACTATGCGAAATGGTTTGGAATTTAGGGATTTAAAATTATGAACCTTCTTGGAAAACGCTATATTTTCTTCGGCATTTCTCTCCTGATTATTATCCCAGGCTTAATTATCGCTGCCATGGGATTACCTTTGAGCATTGATTTTACCGGCGGAAGCTTGCTGGAATTGAAATTTGCGTCAAACGAACTTCCACCTTCTGCAGACGTTGTCGTTTTGCTCAATAATCTGGGGATCAAAGACGCCACGGTCCAACCCACAGGTCAAAACACGCTCCAGATCCGTTTCTCCTTCATAGAAGATCTGGATCAAACTGTTCGCCAGCAAATTGCTTCTGGCCAGGCTTTTGCAGACAAGTTTAACGATCAAGTTACTGTTTTAAAGTTCGATAGTGTCGGCCCAACCATTGGTAAAGAAGTCGCTGGACGAGCCGCCCTGGCTGTTGGGGTCGCTGCCGCAGTGGTCATTATTTATATCGCATTTGCCTTTCGAGGTCTTTCACACTCTTTCCGCTACGGCATTTGTGCGATCATCGCCATGATTCATGATGTAGCCATCGTCATCAGCCTGGCTGCCATCGGCGGGCGGTTCTTTGGTTGGCAAATTGATGCTTTATTTCTGACTGCTCTATTAACCGTGATTGGTTTTTCGGTGCAAGATAAGATTGTTGTATTCGATCGCATCCGCGAGAACTCTACGATCTACCGCCGCCTCGAATTTGAAACCCTGGTCAATCACTCGATTGTTCAAACACTCCAGCGCTCGATCAACACCCAGCTCATGACGGTCGAGTTCATGCTGCTCGCTTTAGCTATGTTCGGCGGGGTGACTCTGCGTGAATTTGCTGTCATTTTATTGGTAGGTCTGGCAACTGGTACCTACTCCTCGATCTTCATTGCCAGTTCCATTTTGGTGGTATGGGAGAATAAGGAATGGAAAACCTGGTTCCACAAGCGCAGTGAGACACCGGCAGCGGCATAAACAATTATTAGAAGCAGGGCGGGTAAAAATTCCCGCCCTTTTCTTTTCATCCCATATCACCTCAACAAGGATTGCAGCGCATCTCGAAAAAAGATCAGCACCACGGTACCTGCAACCAGAAAAGGGCCATACGGAATGGCTGAAAACAATCGGTATTTTCGCAAAACGATCATAACGAGCAGATAGGCCAGGCTGACAATCCCGCCGAGTAAGATAGCCAGGGTTAAGCCCACGACAATCCCCGGCCAGCCTAGAATTAACCCCAAAATCCCGCTCAGATTCACATCTCCATATCCCAAAGCCACATCATCCACTTTTTGACCGCGCCTGCGGTTCATCAGCCACAGCCAACCTGCTCCGAGCGCATACAGAGCAAACATAATCCCGTATCCAGCCACACCGCCGAGCAGTGTTGTTTGCCAGCCGTGTAAATAAATCCCTATTACAGCCCCTAACACAGCGCCAAAAATAGAGACCGGATGGAGGATCAATTTATACTCCATATCGATCACAACCACCACCCCAAAGTAAGCCAGCAGCAGCAAGCTGCCCCAAAAGCCCAGCATCTCGGATGGGTTGCGCCAGAGTAAAACTGCGCTGAAAAGATACACAATTTCTACGAGCCAGGTGCGCCAGGTGCGTGTTTTTCCACAGGCTGAGCAGCGCCTTGGCCAAAATAAATAGGGTATCCAGGGAAAAGGAGCCTGGCAGTGGATGCAGATTGGCCTGGTAAGCTTCCTTTTCCAAGGCAAGACATCCGCAAGATAATTCACCAGGGCGCCCACCATCCAACCAAGCACAATAGGAATAAGGTAAATGAACATATTGGGATTATAGCAGAGATCAATATTTCGAGATACAATGTCATTGGCTGAGATCGCCCCTCTCACTTCTGTCAAAAAAAGTACCTGCAGGAACGCCGGCCTGCAAACCCTTCTTTTGACAAATTAACTTACAGGAGTCATCTCATGGAAAAGTTTCTCATTCAGGGTAGATATACGCTGCAAGGTGAAGTTACACCTGCGGGGAATAAGAATGCCGCCCTCCCAATGCTAGCTGCGTGTCTACTCACAAATGAACCCGTTACCTTGCACAATGTGCCAGAGATTTGGGATGTGTATACCATGCGCTCACTGCTTACTAGCCTGGGAGTGCAAATTGAGGTAATCGGGGACCATTCTTTACGTATCCAGGCCAAACAAGTTCGTCCAGCAGACCTTGATCCAGAACTATGTAAAAAAATACGCGCCTCAATCCTTTTGGCTGGTCCATTGGTGGCTCGCACAGGTGAGCTGCATCTGCCGCCACCTGGAGGGGATGTGATTGGGCGAAGACGAGTTGATACCCATTTCCTGGCGCTGGAAGCCATGCAGGCGAAGGTTTCCTATGACCGGGTAAACCATCTCTTCAATGCCTCCACCCCCCAATTAGAGGGAGCGGATATTCTTTTAGATGAAGCAAGCGTAACCGCTACTGAAAACGCCATCATGGCTGCTGTAAAAGCCAAAGGGGACACGATCCTCCGCAACGCAGCTTCAGAACCTCACATTCAAGAATTATGTCAATTTTTGAACCTGCTGGGGGGTCAGATTGAAAATATCGGCTCGAACACGCTCCATATCCACGGAGTAAGCCAGATTCACGGGGGTGAATTTACGATTGGACCCGATTACCTGGAAGTCGTCAGTTTTATCGGGGCGGCAGTCCTCACCCACAGCCGTGTGCGCATTCGCAACGCTGGATCACAATACCTGGATATGACCCGCATGGTCTTCGGCCGGTTGGGTGCAGTATGGCAAACTGAAGGAGATGATATCATCGTGCCAGAAGAACAAGAGATGGTCATCAAGACTGACCTCGGAGATGCCATTCCAACTATCACCGTGATGCCCTGGCCCGGTTTTCCTCCCGATCTGATGAGCATTGCCATTGTAGTAGCCACCCAGTCAAAAGGCAGCGTCTTGTTCCACGATTGGATGTACAACAGCCGCATGTACTTTACAGATAAGCTGGTTGGCATGGGTGCACAGATTGTGCTTTGCGACCCTCACCGGTGCATTGTCAATGGATCCACGCAGCTTTACGGGGAAAAGATGGAAAGCCCCGATATCCGCGCGGGTATGGCTTTAGTGTTGGCTGCGCTGACTGCCGAGGGGCAATCAACAATCCGCAATGTAGGCCAGATTGACCGTGGTTATGAGAAGATCGATGAAAAATTGCGTCTCTTAGGTGCGAAGATCGAGAGAGCGAAGGAAAGTTAATCCCTGGCGCGCGATTGCATCCTGAGAAGGAGCAATCGTGCGCCAGATACATACCGCTTGGGCAATCGATTTCACTTCGGGAGTGAAGGATTTAATCACGATCGCTCCATCGTAGCGGATTTTCGTAAGTGCAGAGGCAATCTCTCGCCAACGAACCTGACCAGTTCCGGGCACCCCGCGGTCATTCTCACTGGCGTGCAAATGGAATAAGCGCTCGCCAGCCAGGCAGATCGCGGCCGCCGAATCTTTTTCTTCCAGATGCATGTGAAAGGTATCCAGGAGAAAGCCCAGGTTAGGCCGATTTACTTCTTGAATATATTCGAGACCCTGAGAAACTGTATTTATCATATCGCACTCGAACCGGTTCAACGGCTCTAGAGCCAGCTTTACGCCTTTGGTTAATGCGTAATCACAACACGCCCGAATACCCTCGATTGAACCCCTTAGCTCAAGCTTTCGCTCTTCGGAAGGCAGCAAGCGGGCTTTACCGACACAAGCATACATGGGTCCAACCACCACCGGGGAACCAATTGTATGAGCAAAATCAATACACCAGTGCAAGTAATGACTGGCATACTCGCGAATAGCTGGTTCAGCACTGCTAAGGTCACGATCAGCACCGAAAACACCGCAGACAGTCCCTCTCAAGGAGGTGCGCATCAACTCGCGTTTTACGATCAAAGGGTCAATCAGTTCGTGATTTTCAACTGCAATCTCGACTGCATCAAAGCCTAATGTTTTGATATGATCGAAAAGACCAATATCCTGGGTTGTGAAAGGTGACACCCAGATAAATGTGTTTGCCCCGAAATACACATTCCACCTCCTTGCTAATTTCCCCTATCTATAAAAAACTTCTTGGTATGAAAAAGAGCTGCCCCCAAAATATTACGGGACAGCTCTTGTATTTTACAAAGCCATGGATTATTTTGCTTGTGGCTGCGAGGCAATTTCAACAAACTGGATAACGGTGGTGCGTAAAAGCGCCTCACCACGAAAACCAACCATGGTATGCAGCACTTTCCCGTTTGCGACGAAAAGCAAGGTTGGGATACCCTGCACTCCATATTGAGAAGCCCACTGCGGATTTTCGTCCGTATTCACTTTAGCAACAATGAGCTTGCCTTCGTATTCCTTTGCCATCTTCTCTAAAACTGGAGCGATCATTTTACACGGTCCACACCAGGGTGCCCAAAAATCGACAACCACGGGGACGGTGGATTGCAGAACTGTCTTTTCAAAAGCTGCATCGGTTACATGAATAGGTTCGTTAATCATTTTTTCTCCTTAAACGACTTAATGATCGGATGATTCCATAATTTGGTAAGACAATCGAATTGTTACGGATGTTTTTAACATCGCGCTAACAGAACAATATTTCTCTTCTGAAAGGGTGATCGCTTGCCTGACAGCCTCTTCATCAAGCCCATCACCCCAGAGCAGGTATTTTACCTCGATTTCTGTGTACTTTCTAGGATAAGTTTCTGCTCGTTTACCTCTAACTTGGAGCCGAAGCTCTTTGAGAGGCTGTCTCTTTTTTTCCAAGATGGAAGCGACATCAACGCCGGTACATCCACCTAAGGCTGCCAGGACCAGCTCCATTGGTGAAAGACCAGGCTGCTCGCCAATTACACCCATCTGTACCTGCCCCCCCGAGGCATTCGATCCCAAGAAAGCCCCCCCTCCACACCAATCGACAGTAATTTCCCTCCAATCATCCATATATATTTCCTCTTTTGGAACTTTTCTTTCAATTATAGCTGAGGCTCCGGCATTGGGCAAATGTCAGGTATAATCACCCGCGATGAATTCAGGAGTTGCTTCATTCCAGGCCAGCGCCTATAAGGTTTCCACTCCCGTTTACGAGGGACCTCTCGATCTGCTGCTGCAGTTGATCGAACGCGCCGAGTTAGACATCACCCGGCTAGCCCTGGCGCTGGTGACGGACCAGTATTTGGAACACCTGCGCCGCATGCAAGCCTTGGCTGTTGAAGGAGCAACGGAAATCGCCTGGGCAGCAGAGGAGGTCTCTGCTTTCCTGGTCATTGCTGCCAAGCTGATCCAAATCAAATCTGAAGCCCTCTTGCCCCGCCCTCCCACCCGCCAGCCTGGCGAAGAGGATACCGGAGAAGCGCTGGCGCTGCAATTGATAGCTTATAAACGCTATCGCCAGATTGCAGACCTTTTATCGAAACGGGAGGAGGCTGGTCTGCGCACTTATTTGCGCCTGGCACCTCCGCCAAAAGTCGAGGGGACAGTCGATCTCACAGGGCTGGGTTTAACTGACCTGACTGAAGCTGCGCAGACAATCTTCGCGTTAGCCAGCTCAAAACTCCCTTTGAGCACGCTTGTCACCCCTCCTCGGGTTACCATCCGCGAAAAAATCCACCTTCTCACCAGGATCTTTTTCCGGCAGAAAGAGATCACTTTCCAAAACCTGATCAAAGAAAATCTATCTCGCCTGGATATTGTGGTAACTTTCCTGGCAATCCTGGAGCTTGTAAAGCGTCATTATGTCCAGGCCAAGCAAGAATCACTCTTTGGTGATATCTCGCTTGAGCCAACAGAGAACTGGAACCAAGAAGAAGATTTCGAGCTGGAATTTGGCGAGTAAGTAAGTGAGCAATCACCTAACTTCTACCAACTCGCCCTACCTGCTCCAGCATGCCAACAATCCGGTGGACTGGTACCCATGGGGAGCCGAAGCATTAAAAAAAGCACAGTCTGAAGATAAGCCCATCTTTCTCAGCATCGGATACGCAGCCTGTCACTGGTGCCATGTGATGGCGCACGAGTCCTTTGAGGACCCAGACACCGCATTGATTATGAATGACTATTTTGTCAATATCAAGGTGGACCGCGAAGAACGACCTGATCTTGACAGCATTTATATGCAAGCCGTCGTAGCGATGACAGGCAGCGGTGGCTGGCCGATGAGTGTCTTCCTTACCCCTGATGGGAAACCCTTCTACGGTGGCACTTATTTTCCCCCCACCCGGCGTTACAACATGCCAGCTTTCCGGGAAGTTTTACTCAGCGTTGCCAGGATTTGGCGGGAAGACCGTGCTAAACTGCTTGAGTTAAGTCAGAAGATTACGGCTTACATCCAGGAGAATATGCCAGGCTTAGGTCCTGGGCTGCCGCTCACCATGAACACCCTAGAGAAAGCCTCCTTTACCCTGGCGCAAGGTTATGATTGGAAGAATGGAGGTTGGGGAAGCGCCCCAAAATTTCCTCAACCCATGGCAATTGAATTTTTACTGAGGCAGGCGGTACGAAAAGACCCGCTGGCTTTGGAAATAGCCACCCATGCTCTGCAAGCGATGGCGAAAGGTGGAATGTACGATTTGATTGGCGGTGGCTTTGCCCGCTACAGCACAGATGACCGCTGGCTGATCCCCCACTTCGAAAAGATGCTCTATGACAATGCTCAACTTGCCCAGGTTTACTTACATGCCTACCTTCTAACGCGGGAGGAGCGTTTTCGGAGTGTTTGTGAAGAAACTTTGAATTTTGTATCGCGCGAGTTAACCCATCCTGCAGGTGGCTTCTTTAGCAGCCTGGATGCTGATTTGGAAGGCGAAGAAGGCAAATTCTATTTATGGACCCTCAACGAAATTCGACAGTTGCTTCCAGATCCTGCGGATCTGCACTTTCTTCCAGGCAGCTTATGGGCTCACCGAATCAGGTAATTTTGATGGTCAGATTGTACTGCAGCGTCAGATGGAAGATACTCAGCTTGCCAAGCAATTCCAAATACCAACTGATGAAGTGTCACCTCGCCTCTCCCACCTGCACGCCACTCTCCTGAAGCAGCGTTCAAGTAGAATCCGCCCGGGCACGGACGACAAGGTGTTGGTATCCTGGAATGCGCTGATGCTTTCAGCTTTCGCTGAAGCAGCCCGAACCTTGCAGCGCCAGGATTACCTGGAAATTGCACGGCAGAATGCCCGCTTCCTTTTACAGGAACTTTACAAAGATGGGCAGCTTCTGCGCTCTTGGCGAAATGGTAAAGCCAGCTATAATGCTTACTTAGAGGATTACGCCGCCCTTATCCTCGGTCTTCTGAACCTTTACCAGTCTGATCCCAATCCCGATTGGTTCAAATCTGCGGTGACGATTACGAAAAACATGGTTGAGCTGTTTTCGGATTCTCAGGGAGGGTTCTTCGACACACCCCTAGATCACGAGAACCTGATCGCCCGCCCCAAAGATTTACAGGATAATGCCACGCCTTCTGGGAATGCGCTGGCAGCCTTGGCGCTCCTAGAAATGGCTGCCTTCACCGGTCAAGGAGATTGGCGCACACTGGCAGAAGCTTCGCTTCAAAGCATCCAGAACATCGCCGCACCTCACCCAACTGCCTTCAGCTTCTGGTTATCGGCGATTGATTTTGCGCTGGGGCCTGTGCAAGAAGTGGCTATCCTCGGTAAGCCGGATGATCCAGGAAGAGAAAAGCTATCTGAATCATTATGGAACACCTACCGTCCGAACCTGGTGGCAGCCATCTCGATGTTCCCGCCAGAAGCAGGCTCACCGGCTTTATTATCGGATAGACCGCTGCTGAACGGTCAAGCAACCGCCTATGTCTGTCAAAATTTCTTCTGCAAGCAGCCTGTAAATAAGCTTGAAGAGTTGTTATCCCAACTCGATTGAAAAAGCAGGATCAGCGTAAGACCAAAGTCACCGGACAGTGATCTGAACCCATGACCTCATCATGGACAATAACATCTTCAACTTGTGGGATGAGAGATTCAGATACGAGAAAATAATCCAGGCGCCAACCCACATTCTTGGCGCGCGCATTGAACCGGTAGGTCCACCAGGTATACTGCACCCGCTCAGGATATAGATGGCGGTAAGCATCTACAAAACCATGTTCCAGGTAACGGGTGACCCAAACACGCTCCTCCGGTAGAAAGCCGGTCGATTTTTCATTGGCTTTGGGATTTTTCAGATCGATTTCCTTATGGGCCGTATTGAAATCACCAGTGATGATAATTTTTTCGCCGGCGGCATGCAGGCTGTCGCACAATTCTAGCAGGCGTGCATAGAAGTCCAGCTTGAAGGGCACGCGGGCGTTTTCTTCACCCCCGTTTGGGAAATAGATATTGAAGAGGCGAAAATCGGGAAAACGCGTCTGGATGATACGACCTTCGTTATCAAACTCGGGCGACTGCATACCCAAAACCGCCTCGAGCGGTTGTTCTTTTAAGAAAGTCGCCACGCCGCTGTAACCAGGACGTTCAGCCGGGTTCCATATAATCGATGGATAGGAGCCCAAAATTTGGTGCTGCTCAGGCGTGAGCTGTTCGGGGCGTGATTTGATCTCTTGCAAACAAACAATGTCAGCTCCATGGGAATTTACCCAATCCCAGGAGCCTTTTCCTAATGTAGCGCGTAACCCATTGATATTCCAAGTTGTGATTTTCAGATTAATCCCTCCAGGGCAGAAACCGGTACAACTCCCGCGCCGACAATTCCAGGACCCGTATGCACTCCCAAAACAGGTGAAATCCTTAAAAGTTCGAACTTCTTAATATTCAGGCTTTTTTGCAAGGCATTCGAAAGCTCATGGGCCTGTTCTTCATACTGCCCGTGCAGCACAGATACCCAAACGGCTTTATCTTCATATTTATTTTTTAGGTACTCGGAGATATCCGAAATCGCGCGGGGTATCGTACGCGTCTTGCCAACCGTGCTGTATTTCCCATCTTTCTGATCGACATGGATAATGGGCTTTAGACCCAATACAGATCCCGCTAATGCTTGCACGCGTCCTATCCTCCCGCCGCGTGCCAGGTAAGATAAAGTCTCCAAAGTATAAATGATCTCTGTGGACTCTTGAATTTGTCCTAGCATCTTCAAAATTTTGTCTTTTCCCCAGCCCGCTTTTACCGCCCAGGCTGCCGCCAATACCTGGAACCGTTCCCCCCCCGAAAGCGTAAGAGTATCCACAACATGAACAACTGCTCCATGCACCTGCTGGCTTCCCAGGCGAGCCGAATTGATCGTTCCGCTCAACCCAGAAGAAATGTGAATGGAGAGAATTTCATCGCCTAACTCCGCAAGTTTTTTGTAAATATCGGCAAAAACGCCCGGTGAAGGTAGAGCAGTGCTGGGAATCTCAGGCACCATGGCTTTCAAGCGATTATAAAAATCATCCCGGCTGATGTCATCCGAATTTATTTGTCCCTCGGGGAACGTAATAAAAAGTGGTGCAACTGTGATCCCCAGGCTTTCGATCTCTTCTGGGGTCATATCTGCAGCGCAATCTGTAACAATTTTCATAGTCAACTCCTCCTTTGGCGATAAAATGTTACATTGGAAACCATCAAAAGTCAAGGAACTTTATCTGAATATGTTTAAATAATCAACAATTGTATTACCGACGTCATTCATTCCAATCCGTCTATGATACAATTTACAGCCACATTTGTTGAAAAGGTGATAAAAAATGAAAACAATTGTCCCTTCAGTCAAAGGCACGCGTGATTTTTACCCGGAAGACATGGCCGTTCGGGTCTGGATGTATAACACAATGCGCCAGGTTTCTGAAGCCTTCGGTTACCAGGAATACGAGGCGCCCATCCTGGAAACCATCGCCCTCTACGCTGCCAAATCTGGCGAGGAGCTGGTGAACCAGCAATCCTTTGTATTCTCTGACCGGGGAGGCGACCAGATCACGCTGCGCCCCGAGATGACACCCAGCCTGGCGCGCATCATCGCTCAGCGCCAAAACCAGCTTATCTATCCCCTCCGCTGGTGGTCTTTTGGCCCTTTTTGGCGCTATGAAAAGCCGCAAAAAGGGCGCACGCGTGAATTTTTCCAATGGAATATCGATCTAATTGGCGTCAACACTGCTGAAGCAGATGCTGAAATGATCGCCATTGCCGCCAACTTCTTCAAGCAGGTTGGCCTGTCTTCACAAGAAGTTGCCATCCTGGTCAATGATCGCCAGCTGACGGGAAATGAATTGGCAGGTTTAGGTGTGCCTCCAGAGAAGCGGACCGAGGCACTGTCGCTAATTGATCGCAGGCCGAAAATGGAACCAGCAGAATGGGATGCTTATGCACTGGAAATTGGCATGAGCACAGGTCAGCTGGATGGCTTGAAATCTGTCCTGGCGGACCAAGATTTATGGAAAAAGAGCGAGCGGCTGGTGCGCATTTTCAATTCGCTGGAGGCGATGGGGGTTAAGGAGTATGTCCGGTACGACTCAAACATCATTCGCGGCTTGCTTTATTATACGAGCACCGTCTTCGAAGCCTTTGACCTGAGCGGCGAAATCCGGCGCTCGATCCTGGGCGGCGGACGATATGACAACCTTTTGGCAGCCGTTGGAGGCGATCCCATGCCAGCGGTTGGGTTTGCCATGGGCGACTTGATTATTTCCTTGATCCTCCAGCACTTGGGTTATATCCCGGACGAACCTGGGGCGCAATCCAGCGGATGTACTGGTAACCGTCTTCGCTGAAGATCTGTCTGCGGCTTCACAGCTGCTGGCTAATGAGATGCGCCAGGCTGGATTAAAAGTCATTTGCTCCAGCGAGGCTGGCAAGCTGCCCAAGCAGTTTAAGTTCGCAGACCGGATGAAAATCCGTGTAGCCATTGTTTTAGGTCCAGATGAAGCAGCTAACGGACAGGTAACCATCAAAGATTTGGCTTCTGGAACTCAGCAAACCGTGGATCGTGCAGCGGGCTGCTCAGACTGTTCGAAAAGTTCTTGAAAGCCCGGTGGGTTCGTGATAAAATCAGCGGGCGAGTCGGGTAAAGGCTGACCGCCATTGTTTATGGTGCCTGTAGCTCAATGGCAGAGCACTTGACTGTGGATCAAGTGGTTGTGGGTTCGACCCCCATCAGGCACCCCAATATTTAGGGCCAGCCATGCGGCTGGCCCCCATATTTGGGGGTATCTGGCTATTTTCCAGGGTCTACGAATAGCTCGTGTGCAGTTGTGTGCAGTTCTATTGGGATAGGGGTGATCAACTCATCCATCAAGTCGGCGGCTTCACTCTGCAGTTCAGGCATCAAATGCCCATAAGTATCTAGGGTAATCGATACTCTGGAATGGCCCAATCTTCGAGAAACGATGATGGGAGCCACCCCATGGTTTAGCATCAAGCTTGCTGCAGTGTGGCGCAGATCGTGAAATCTAATCTCCGGTAGACCAGCGAGCCGGATCAATCGCTTGAAGTTTTTTACTAGATTGCTATGATCCATCGGTGTGCCAACACTGGACGGAAATATCAAGTCATAATCCTGCCAACGATCACCGATAAAAGCCCGCTCTTGATACTGAAGATGCAATTGCTCGCGTAGTTTGGCGATCCCATTTCCACCCAACAATACCGTCCGCTTTCCAGCCTTAGTTTTTGGCGACGTGAAGAACTCCCCCTCTCGGAAATCACGGCGGAGCTGCCGCATTACACGAATCGTCTTCTTCTCCCAGTCAACATCCGACCAACGAAGCGCTAATAATTCGGCTTGGCGCATTCCAGTATAAAGAGCCAGATAGTATAGTACTTCATTGCGGTCGCCTTTGGCGGTGACTAGTAATTGCGTGACCTGGACCTCATCGTAAAACTGCATCTCTGGGTGGATTGCACGGGGAGGCGTTGTTGCATCATCGGGATTTTTTCCCAAAAGACCAAGTTTCACAGCCTGGGATAAACTCCGATGGATCACCACATGCATTACTTGAATTGTACGAGCGCCGATACCGTCCTTCAACCTGCCATCATACAAGTTCTGGATTTGGTCGGGTCGTAGGTCCTTCAAGGCAATGGTTCCTAAAGCTGGGATGATGTGAGCCTGGACTAGATGCCGATATTGTGACCATGTTGTCGTCCGAAGCGATGATTTCACACTGAGCAGCCAATCTTCCAAGAATACACCCAAAGTCTTGCTGTCACCAGTGGAGGTAGCTTCCTGCATCAGCTCATTCTGAATCTTTCTAAGCCATATCGAGCATGCTTGTCGTGTATCCGCGGTATTACTCCGCCGTTGACCGTTGATGACGATCTGCGCTCGCCATCGCCCACTTGGAAGCTTATTGATCGTGCCCTCATGGTTGTTACGTCTTCGTGCCATTTCCTTCACTCACTCCTTTCTTGTAAAGGAAAGGCAACACTGCAACCCTGTCCGTTCAGTTGTTAAGGTACGGAAATACCCCCATATTGTAGCACGCCATAAGCTACCTGAAAAACTTGAACGAAAGGGCAGGAGACAAATCATAAACCATCTCTACTGGTAAAGAAAATTAAGGTCGATCAACCTGGTGAAAACGATTCTGCTCTATATACTCAGCAAGGTCCTGAGGTTTTACCCTGCATGCTTTGCCGAGGCGAACGACGGGGATAGCACCTGTTTGTAGCAAGTGATAAGCAAAACTGCGTGATATGTTTAGCAAAACAGCAACCTCGTTGGGCTTTAGCAGCCTTGCTCCTTGCTGAATGTTGTTTGTATTCTCAAAAATATTATCCATTTCTATACCTCTTCTCTCATTACATCCATACGCTCTTCTTTTAGTGAAACCTTTTCCTTAATAAAAGTGCAGATCATCCTTACTGCATTGGTGCTTACCTGGGTAGGTATCGTGTAAACAATGCCTCCATACCTACATAGGTATTGAATTCCTGTTTTTTGTGGTTGCCGTTCGGTTTTGCAGGTTTTCACACATAAAATGTGTGAAAAACCAAAAAACCGGATTATTGGCGGCGAAAGACCACCAAACTGCAACAAATCTCTGTCACCACGGTAGACTCTTATCTGGATTGCGAGAGAATATCTGCGCATTATTCTTGCCCTCCTTTCTGAGTAAATATCCTGCCTGATCCATTTCCTCAATGTTTTCAGTGATGATTTTCAATCCAGCTTTGATGTTGCATTGCTCCTGGAGATACTTTTGAACCTCTTTCACCAGATTGGTTTTCTTCATTTCGGTTCCCTCAATCACTTCCAGAATAGCCTTCATGATTTGCCGCTTGTCGATAGATGTATGCCCTGATGTGGAGTAGAACTTGGCTTTTCTGAGATTTCCATTTTCATCATCCTCGAAGTCGAATAGGGCAGTAAATGGCTTCACTTCTGAGCCACGTACCTTGGTGGCCTCGAGGGAGATATTGGGAGA
This sequence comes from uncultured Chloroflexia bacterium, assembly GCA_963751425.1. GTDB lineage: Bacteria > Chloroflexota > Anaerolineae > Anaerolineales > UBA4823 > CAVVUF01. The sequence goes on from CAVVUF010000001.1 coordinate 1,166,849, forward strand.
CTTACCAACCCTCTCGATGAATAAGGCCAAGTCGATGGCACCTTCGATGCTGGAATGACCTCTCAGAGTATCCCCTTTTCGTATTGAGGATGATGCCTTTCGGGCATGGTGGATCACAACGATAGCAGCTCCTGTTATTTCGGATAACATGCGCAGATTGTGTAGCACACTACCCATATCATTAGAGTTTTCATCCAAATCTCCTGAGATCATTGCTAAGTTGTCTATGATGACCAATCTCGCGTGTTTCCCAGAAACGATTTCGGCTAGCTCGCTCATATGCGTATCATCACTTGCTTCCAGTATTGGATCGGGCATCGTATACACATGAAGTTGTGCATCAGAAAGAAGACCTAGGGTAAGACCAATGGCCTTGAAGCGATCAAGTGTTCGCCTCTCGCCATTATCGAAATCGAGCCAAATTACCGGTGTTTGAGTAACCGCCATTCCACGCCCAGAGGGGTCCTGGAGAGGAGGTAGCCAATCCTTACCGCCGACTACGCAGGCAGCTAGGTCCGCTAACAGAAGGGACTTGAGGCTGCCAGGTGCTCCATAGACGATGCTTACGGAAGGTATCTCAAATAGATTCCCGGCGATGTACTCGACAGGAGGTCTCTCCTTATAGGCGTCAGCTAGGCTATAAGCTTCCCACTTTATGACAGAGCTTCCCTGGTTATGTTGAGATGATCCATTAGTTTTGGTAGTCATGAGGCACCTCCTTTATTCAAGGTATGCGGGTGTTTTTGTTCTGGATCAAACTTGAAAGTATTGGTAATAAACATAAATTTCTCCTTTTTCTGAGCCGTATTCCAGCTCTCTGATTAGTTCAACAGGCGCGGGGCGTAATACCTATGTAGGTAATTCCATTACCTACAAAGGGCACTCCCCTTTCTAGATGGATTAGCAATGTTACTTTCTGCTAATCTTGCATATTCATAGGCTCTCTTTTAGTGGAATGCTTATATGAGAACCATTTCAATCCCCTAGGGTAACTAGATGGGGTGTAAAGAGAGAGACCCCTTTACACCCTTTGGGTATTGCAAATCATTGCTTGCTGTTCTGATCGGTTTGAGTGATTACATCAGTCATATATCTTTTCAGTCACTCCTACTATTTTCCAGCTTGCTGTTCTCAACTGGTGCTTCATAGATCATTGCGATACTGAGGTCATCAAACCCCCATTTTTCAAATAGATCATTCACCTGGACTAGTGCATAATTATCCGTCCCATCTGGATTGATCATCCATTCCTCTTTGGAATCATATTTAGGGTCAAGATAATGGCGCCAGTAGACGTGTGCAAGCTCGTGAGCGATCACACTACAAACTTGGTTGTCGTAGAGCTTTCTTAAGAATTTGGGGTTGAGTTCGATTTTTACAAATCCAGCGGTTTCGTCCTTGTAGACCTGCGCTGCTAGACCTCGACGAAAATAGTACGGCTCCCAAAAATCGTATACATGGGGCGCCTCGCTCAAAATCCTCTCCCTGTCCTCATTTGGGATTCGTTTCCAAACAATATCGAACAGGCGTGCCAAACGAGGAGTTCTGATAGAGTTATTAGCTGTTGGAAATTCATTGTTCATGACTTACCCTCCATTGGCATCATTGGATGCAGATGCCTTGATATCGCTACCCTCATGGTTACCCATAATGGTAGAATTGATTGACGTTTGCTCTTGCAAGCGCCCGTCCGCCGAGTCCGTTGCTTCGTTCCTTCCAAGGTCAGTAGCGAAGGACTCGGTTTCCGTTTCCCGAGGATCGGGCCACAATAAGATCGTGGAGTAGACTTGAGCCAGTCGTCGACTGCGCTCTTTTGCATCTGCGGTACTTTGAATTGGTCTAACTTTGAAATCTTGCATATTACCTCCTACAAAAAAATTTGGCGATGATTTTCTCATCGCCATCATTGTACAAGGACCAATATCACGTTGTAAATTTCACGCAATATCACACGATATCACGCTTTTGTTGAAATATGAATTTCTTTCTCTCTTTTTCAGTCGGTACATATTTTTTGTATTTACTTTGTCGTAATTTTGAAAAAACATTATATATCGTATCTGTAGTTACCGGGTGCTCCGGTGTACTTACCTTTGGGGCTATATCCTTGACAGGATAGCCTTCCCACCACATTTTTAAAGCTTCTTGATGCCAGAGGACATCTGGGATTTGCTCCCAAGGTTTTTTGGAATCCTCAGAATTCTTTATTAGATTTAGGTGTATTTTCATTAACTTCAGGCTGCTCTTTAGGCAATAATGTTTCTTCGCTGACTGGAATATCATCTTCTAAAATTAGTTGACCTGTTAATTTTTGTAGCTCATCCATAAACATGAAAATAAATTGATAATGTTCCTCATTGAGGCGATCAAAACCAGGGCCATTGATCTTCAAAACTCTTTTACCATCTTCTCGCCCCTCCTCGAATGAATAACTGCCATCGAACAGATCATTTGGCAAGGATACATCTTGACGAGGCGGATAGAAGAAGATCGTTTTCCCATTTAAGACAAACAGTCTTATCTCACCTATTTTATTCATTGAAGAGTTAGATCGGATTCTATAAGTTATCTGGTTAGAGGCGGTGACACTTCGATCAAAAGAATAAAAGACCTGAATTTGTACCAACGATAACGCCTGATTTACTAGAATATCTAGGTCGTTTAATGGCAAAGGGATTGGAAAAGCCCTTTGATAGTTTTTATTTTTATCCTTATTTTCATCTTCCATGTACCCATCTCCCTTCCAAAGAGCGTAGTAAGCTGGTTGCCTCTATGGGAGTGTAATCTAACTGTTTATTCACACAGGTTTAGTGATAACCCAGGATCACCTTTAATGATACTTCAAGCGTCTTATAAATCCAAATAGAATCTTCGCTTATATCTCAAAACAATCGACCTAGCCTTTTCAAATCAAGCCTATCTTAATCGCCTTGCGGAAGTAGTAAGCCGGTAGGCCGTGCGGTAGGAGACCTTTAGCAAACTTTAACTTAAGGTCTAAATTTACTAAAGATGAGTATCTATTACAAAGAACTAATCCTTATAGAATTCTACATGCCCGTCTCAATCCCCCAGACGGGCTCGAATACCTCGCTTCTTGGTCATCTTCGTCGCCTGCGAGTACTCATTTGCTCTAAAGGCACTGGCTCGAAGCCAGGGATGAGTGTTAACTGGTAGACTTGTCCACTCGGCAGGTCCACAGCAGGCATGACTACCGGACTGATAGCTATAGGGCTTCCCGTTGGAGCGACAGTCACCTGCAATGGGCGCTCGCTGCCATTGGAGAAGATCGAAAGCTTCTGCACAGCTTCTCCGGCATTACGGAAAGCCTTGCCTTCCAAGGCTGCATTGATGATTTCACGCTGAATGTCATCGGAGTCTGTCTCGACCAGGCAACCCGCTGCCTCTTTGCCATACAAAAGCTGAGCAAATTTCATCTTCAAGCCCATTCGACGCAGGATTTCACTTTCCATCGTGTTGGCATAGCTTAGGAAAGTGACCTGGACTGGGAAGGTCTGGCCAAGCCTCCAAACTCGTCTCATAGACTGCCAAAGGACATACAAGGATGTGGTAATTTCATAAAACACAAGGTCAGAGAACATAAACAGGTCAAGTCCGGTCTCAATGAGTTTCGGATTGACCAGCATTGCATCCATCTTCGGAGCAGCCAGCTTGATCCACGACTCTCGCTTTGCCGGTGACATGTCATTAGCTGATAGAACACCAATATTAGGAACTTCCAAGAGAGACATGCTGCCACCAGGTGCCAGTGTCTCAAGCACCAGTTTGAGCCGCGCACGAATATCCCTCGAACCGCTTTGCTCTATGAAGGTCAGCGTCTTGCGGCCCCTGCGCATGTTCTCGCGCACGATCTCGGCTAGGCGGACTTCCTTTGGCAGCCAGGGTTCCTGAGAGGAAATAACTTCAGGTAGAGCCCAGAGTAGCTCGCCTCTGCCTTTCTTGCTCACATAATTCACTGCCTCCGGCCTGAATGCCGAAGCAGGCCGGAAACGAACTGCCGAGAACCATGCTGAGAGGACACCCACATCACCATTGTGGACAATCTCAAGCGCCCTCTTGAGCAAGTCTTCTTCAAGCATGTGATATTGCTCAGCAAGAGCATCCGTCATGGGTAACTCATCCACGGTTTCATACAGTGGGGGCAGCTCATACCCGAGGTCGGTTATATTCCCAAACAGGGTAATCGGTAGCAGGAAGCGGATGACCGCAGGAGCAATCCCAGGTAACTCTCGTTGCCTGTAATTCCAACGCCTGATCCCAGTAGATGCACCAGTCTCACCTTCGTAGAATGGCTTTCCCTGATCCCAAGTACGCTCCCAAACGCCGTAATGATCGATGAATTTATTCTTCTCGGTAAACTCATAGAGCTTGCGCATTTCTTGCACTCTCCGGTAGAGGAGGAAGAAAAGGCTACCTGCTGTGCCGCCAAAGAGAGTGCCTGTTAGCGCCAAGCTGTACTTGATGGATGAAATGAAACGCTGGTCAGCAGCACCAATATCGCTCCTCCCGTTTTGCGCTTTGTGCACTTCGTCGGCAATGTAGACCTTGAAGAAGCGTTTGAACTTCCGCTGAACTAGACGTGACAAGCCCACTCTTCGCCAACGGTTGAAGTTGAAAAGTGGTCCCTGGCATCCAGGACAAAACCGCATATCAGGAAGAACAACCTGCCCACAGGTAGGGCAAGTTGATACCTGAACATTGATGTATTCACCACTGCGTTCATCATAGGCTCGCTTCCAGACTTTCACAACAGCAGGTGCTTCGTCTGATCCTGCGTCGAACTTGGCCGGGTCAAAGGCTATCACGGCCACTGCCTTCTGGCCTAACCGACCGGACTCATAGTCAGCATGAAAGTCGAACATGGAGTAATCGTCTTTGTTAACGAATCCTAAGGTAACACCTTCCTTAGTGTATTGAATTTCTGCGGGGATAGTTTTCTTGGCATCGCTGTCTTTAAAGGCCAAGCGTTTTATCACTTTGTCGATAGCTGCCATATTCTCAGCAGAGAAACCAATCAACACCTTGCGTCTTCCACCTGGGTCATTGGGAGTGGTCGGATTCACCTGATGACGAGTTGTCTCCAGAATTACTCCACCAGCTGCTTCAATTGCTGGACGGATGTTTGTTATCCAAGTTGGCGGCTCATCCAAAACAGGGCGAGTGATGACACGGGCAGTGATAGGATCATTGGGGTCGCTGGCAGCTTCGATATCGCGCTTCCACTTCCATACCATATGCCCTGGGCACATTACCAGTGCAGGCCACTTGTCCATTAATTCCAGAGAAGCGATGGCTGTACTCGTCTTACCGAAACCCATTTCCGCATTCATGATGCAATGTCGCCTGGCCTTCATTACGTGTGCTGCGGCAATCGCAAAATGACGCTGAACATCGAATAAACCACGCTTCTCACGCCCGGGCAAAGGCGGTAGGCCAATAGCAGATTTTGCGGTAATATCCCACTCTTGCTTGTTTGGATTCAAGTTATATAGCGGCTGGTTACGCTTGAGGATGGCATCTGCAATCGGGTCAGCGTACTTGGTGATGAAGCTGCCCACATCAGCAGATGACTGGAGCATATCCAGATCGCCGTTTGTATGAGCGATTGTCAAAGTTGCCACATGCTTCTCGCGCTCATTGACATTCGTATGAGTGTATTGTCCTTTCTCATTCTTTCGTTCGTTGGTGGTAACCTCAATCACTTTTCTGGACATTCCCTTGACCAGGATCGTTCCAGAGTTCGACGGGAGCGACAACACACCAGTTTCCTGACCTGCGATCAACATGGTGATATGCCCAACACTCAAAGGCATAGCAGGGGTGAAGGCTGCTCCCATTGGACGGACATAGGTGGCATGTTGGAAAGCAGGAGTGGGGATAGGGCTGCATTGCTTGCCAAGAGCCAATAGCTGACCAGGATCAATGGGAGTGAAAACAAAGGTAGATTTACCTGCTGGAATAGGAGGAATGGTATATTCTCCAGTCCCTTCAGGGAGAACTTCGATGGATGCTGTTTCATCAGCCAGTGTAGTTATCAAGTCCATCTGTTCCTTCTTAGGAGGCTGATATTTCGCTCTCTTTTTGCAAGCCAGGATGACAACCTGACGAAAGCGCTCATCTGGGAAGCGATACACGTTGATATCTTCATACCATCCGCATAGATGACGAGCTACACGCTCTTCATGCCCTTCACCAAGCAGGGATTTATCACCAAGAATGCTCCTCGGTACGATGATGATATGATGCCCGCCTGGGACAATCTTGGGAGTAGTGCCTTCGATGAACAGGATTTCGTGTCGCAGCTTGCGCTTCTGTCCATTGCGGATTTCTTCAAAGGATGACCAATCGTAGGGTGGATTGTTGAATGCCAAAGAGACAGAGCCATTCGACCAGCGACTGGGAGGTCTCACATCGTAGAAGGATGTGGTTAGGATAGTATTCAGGAGCTTCTTAGCTTGCTCAGCGCGAGAATAACTGATCTCGATACCCCATGTCTCTGCATCAGCATTGACGAGCTTAGCGAATTGAGCGAGTGCTTCACCTTTACCGCAGCAGGGGTCAACCAAGCGAGGCTTGGATGGAGCGGTGAAGTGAGTTGTGATGGTAGCCACAACCGATTCCGGTGTGGGGTAATACATAAGTTTGGATTGTGCTTCAAGACGTGCCATTGTAGGTTCCTTTCTAAATGAATTAGCCCCAGTGTTTTGTCCACTGGGGCTTTGATAGGGTTTGTTGGAATATCAAGAAATATGTATCTTGTTGTATTTCAAGCCATCAGAGATGACCTGCTGCCACTTGCTCTCGTTCTTCTCGACGCGTAAACCTGCGGTGAAATCGTTACCAGAAGACGGAAGCACTTGAACAAGCCCAGCTTCTTGCCCAGCTTCGAGAAGGTACTCTGCCCAATCGGATTGAGCAGGCCAAGGAATTGCTAAGTCCAGGCGTTCTGCAAACTTCTTGGGAATACTTTCTTCAGGAGCAACAATGATGTAGAAGTATTCGGCAGTATTAGCTTGTGGATCACCACTGAGTGGGTGGAGCATAGCCGTAACTGTTCCTTCAGCGTTGGCTTGAGTCATACTCGAACTTACATTGATGAACCCCCTTTTAGCACCACGCAGGAAGGCATTATCATCCGGTGTCTTGACTGTCAGATAGTTCTTACCACCGTTATTGGCCAAGGTTGCTTTGATAGCTTTGAGAAGTTCCTGGCTGGTGGTGACTACTTGCGCAGCAACAAGCTGCTGGTCATCGACAGACCAGATGGCGGAAGATGCAAAGAGCATGGCTGACTCATTTGAGATGCGGATGACTGGTATTGTTTCACGGTCTTCCTTGTCCACCTGCCAGACCACAACGGGAATGTGCTCAGATGAAAGGGTCTGATTGATCCTTTGCAGAATGGAATAATCCGTTACATCTCGCGTTGGCATATCCAAGTCAAAGCTGGAACCATTATTGTTGATCGCCACATAGCCCATGTGCAGTGTTGCGGTAGCTAAGGCGAGATCGGGTTGGGGAACGAACTCAGCCGGAGGCTGACCTTTACGCAGCACGAGTAATGTACGCTGCTCAGAGTCGTACGAGAACTTGCCCCAGGCATTTTCGTAGTCGAAATATCTTCCTTGTTCATCATACGCACGGCTATAGCGTAGATCGGTAGGAGCAAGGAGAGGCAGTTCGCAACGATTGTCTACCACGAAGCATCCATGCTGTTGAAGCATAATTGCCCTTTCGGTACGGGCTTTGAGATAGGTATCAGAGATTGTCATTAGATTTCCTTTTCTAAAAGAAATTGAGCCAGTCCCTTTTCGGAGACTGGCTCTTTGATGATAGTGAATTAATTCATGAGAATGCTAATCCCCGTTCCTTCAAGGAAACGTAACTTTCACGAGCAACCACGATATGATCGATAACAGCGATATCCATTAATTTTCCAGCCTGGATAATCGCCCTGGTTACTGAAATATCATCGGGACTGGGTGTAGCATCGCCAGATGGGTGGTTATGAGAAATTACAATTGACGCTGCATTGTCCAGGATTGCTCGCTTGAATATCTCGCCAACTCGGACCTGACTGCTGTTCAAACTTCCTTGATAGAGCTTGGTCAGAGTGAGAACACGATTTCGGGTATCAAGTCCGAGCACCCAAAGCTCTTCGTGTTCGAGAGGTCCCAGAAAAGCTTGCAATATAGTGTACGCATCACTTGGACTATGGATAGCTGGCCTTTCAGTCGGATGGGAATACAATTCCGCATTCAGGTCTTCATGCAATTTGCGTATTTCAGCTAGAGTCTTCTCCACCTTGCGACGACCGAGCTTGGTACCGGTAGGTTTGGCTGTTGTGGTCATGTCGAAGATGGGGATTTGAGTATAGGATGCGGCAGCTTCCCGCACTGATAGCCGGTGAGGTTTATCTGCGACATATTCCGCCTGTTGTAGCTGTCCCTCATTCAGGATAGCTGTGACAAACATCGGGGAGGATGCCAGGGTCTTGATACCGTGACGCTCAAACTTACCTGGCAAGGAGTTGAAAAGCTCACGGTCATCGATCAGGATTTGGATATCCTTGAGATGGTCACTTGAGATGAAGGTGACCAAAGCAGTTGACTTACGAATTTGGGTAGACATTGCATTATCCTTTCTTTAAAAGAATGAGAGGCAAGTCCACATTGCTATGAACTCGCCTCTATGAATGGATTGGATTTATTCAGTTATTTCGGAGAGCAGTAACAGCTTGCTCGGGAGTGGCATTTGCAGGAAGATCAGACTTGTTCAGCAGAGCCACAGCTTCAGGAGCATTTTTTGCCAGCTTTTGGTCTAGAACTGCCAACACCACATCGGCATTCCAAGAGATCGGGCGACGAACTGGTAGTTGCTTTAGGTGTAACGGCTTTAGCAGAGCCATTCTTGCCATTGTTGCCAGAGGTGGAACCAGAGATCACTTTGTCTGGTTCAGGCTTGAAACCAAGCTCTTGCATGATCTGTGTTGTCCGGTTCACAGGTTCGGGTGACCTTGAAGGTTCTTCGCTTGGAGTTTGCACTGCCGGTTCAACAACAGGTTTCGCTTTGGATTCCTCAGTTGTTTGCCACTTTATTCTGCTCTTCAAATCAGGAGGCAAAGCCCAGGAAGGTAAGGGTGGTGTCGATTTCAGAGTGATGCTCTTACCATGCATTTCGCAAGGAACCCAGGAGCTTTCTAAGCGATACAGGTAACGACCAATGCCCCACTTGACACCGACACGTTTGAACGCATCGCTCAATCCCCCTTTAATGGCCTCAAAATCGGGGATATCTGCGCCATCCCACTTTTCTATCCATTCATCTCCGATGCGCAGCGATAAGCCGCAGATGACGCCTCCATCCGGGCCAGATTTGTACTCGTCTCGCCAGTTTTCAGGACCGATGACTTCATCCAGCCGATCCATGACTGCTCGGCTGGTGATGTAGGCAAGTGCCAATGCTTTTGTCTTCTCAGCATTGGTGGCTCCTGCCCTCCACTCAAGATCTTCAGGATTGAATGGTGCAGCAAGGCGCGTAAAATTATCCTTGAGTTGTTCAAGTTGTCGTTCATTTCAGTATTCCTTTCTATATTTGAGAGAATGGGAATGAATTTTGTTTAGCGATAGATTTTGACATCGACCAGGCTCTTGGAGAGCACCAAGGCAGCCGATTGCTTTTCTGGGAAGGGAAACTGAGGGATGAGTTGCCCATCTTTGAGTTGAGGAAGTGCACGGATAAGTGCCATTTCACCTTCGATCAGGATGATCTCCATAGGAAGAATCTTTCCATCCAGGGGCAGCTTGGCGTAGATAATGGCTTCTCGCAGCAACTGTGAGCGTGCTTCGAGAACCATCCGAGCCCTCTCAACAGCTTCTTCATCCGGAGCGAGTGGATTATCGGAAGGTTGTGGAGGACTTGGATTAGCAGGCTCAGATTCGATAGGGGATGGTTTGGCTGGTTCAGGGAGAAGTCAACTGGGCAGCTTGCATGGATTGCTCGATGAGATAGGCAGCCAGGCGATGCTTGCAAGCATGACCTTGGGTGCTATCGGGGCAAGTGCAGAAGCTATGTTCAAGATCCACCAAGTATGCATGCTTACCATCTTCGGAGCGAACGCTAAAGATGCGGCCTGATTTATGGGTGACATTACCTTCCAGAGCTAGCTTAAGAGCCTTTTCTTGTCTGTGGTTAAAGAGCCTCCTTCATCCTATCGGTGAAGCTGTCAAACACACGTTTTGCTGTTTGTTCGACGACAGCCGGTAAGACAACTTGTGAGGCAGGGATGACAATGGTTTCTCGTACAGAATGGGTATTCAGTTGTGCGTTCATTTTGTTTTCCTTTTTTGAATAGAGTGAGGATTTGAATAGGATTGAAAAAAAATAAGGCCCACACTCGGAATCGAATGCGGGCCAATTGGATTGGGTATTTAGATTTCATGTTAGTCAGTTATGGGTATATCGTTTGTCACCTCCGTGTGTTGGGGAACTGTCCAGTCTTTTTGGATGGCATTTGCCAGTTTGCTCAATCCCAAGTCTGGTAAATAGCCGTTGATAAGGTTATTCATCATTACGGGATTAGCATTGCCATTTCGCAGGGCTTTGAGCAAATCGTGTTGAGCTATCGGATTACCAGAAGCCAGCCATTGGACTGCCCCCATTACGGCTTCTGTCTCTTTAAGTTGCATCTCTGCGATGAAACGTGATGGTTGACTAGAAGTGCCGATGAAGATTCCTCGCTTAGCACGCGTGAGCGCTACAAAATAGAGACGTCTCTCGCTTTCTACAGTATTCGATAAATTGATCTGTGGGACTTCTCCACGCAGATCATATGTATCACAATGTTTTCCCTTGAGGTATGGCAAGAAATTCTCGTCGCATTCTGGCAGAAAGACCCAATCTCTTTCACCTCCCTTTAGGCGATAAATTGTCGTTAGAACGATTTGATGGTCTGGATCAACTCCTTGCGTGGTGTCTAGGTGCTTTAAATGTTCAAGTAAAGATAGTGGGTGGATATGCAGCTGAGAAGCATAACGGATGAATCCGAGCACTGAATATTTCTTGTCATCGGCATTCTCGCTCTGGTGACCATAATACTCATCGATGTATGGCAAGTAATCCAGGGCCTCAACTAACCAATTGAGCAACTCACCTGCAAGAAGTCCTGGATCCTGAAGTTTGATGTGAATTTCCTTCAGGATTTCCCTCAATGAGAGCACCTTCTCAATCTGCCAAGAAGCGAGACCCAACGAACTATTCTGACAGGCGAATTCAAGCAACTGCTCTAGGGAAAATCGCCGATATGTGACAGTGGAGATCATCCTTGATAATAGGCTACGAGCGAGCATCCTTGACGGCTTATTGCCAATATTCAAAAACCCTTTTCCTGCTTCTTCACTAATAGGTAGCTGAAAATCGCGAGCCAGACAGACATAGTCCAAGAGTGCTCTGATTTCGCCACGTTGGAAAAAAGCAACTTGGCCGTCGATCCGATAACTGATCTTCTTGTTGAGTAATTCGACTTCAAGATTAGTCAACTGAGCGTAGAGGCGAGACAAAACGATAATTTCAGAAGGCAATACACCTTCGCTTGTCATTGCCAATATTTGGTTCACAATTTCCTTATTGGAATCCTGACCATGTTCCAAGATATGGATGAAGCCAGGCTTGGTAGATTGGAATGCCACAAGCGGTTTCGGTACTCGTTCAGTGTTATGTGAGATCACATTCGCAGCACATTGAGCAATGAGAGGGCCGAACCGGAACGAACGACTTAGTTGGTACTGTCGAACGGGTTTATTGTTGAAAACCTTGGCGAAATTGCATAGAATTAAAGTTGCTCGAGCCACGCCAGGAATATAGATTTTGGTCCGGATCGCCAATCACGGTCAAATCTGCTTGGTTATTACCTACAAGCAGTTCTATCAATCTCACCTGAGCTAAATTTGAATCTTGTGCCTCATCAAGGAACACATATCGCAACTCACTGACATATCGCTGGTAAACAAGGGGATGATTCTCCAAGATGCTTATAGTGAGGGGGATAAAATCATCAAAGGTTATTGCATTTTGCGCCATGCGAAGAGTTCTCGTATTCTTGAAAGGCCAGAGGTAAATAGACAGATGTGGAGCCTGCGTTTTGAGGAAGCGTCATCATCCCTTTCCATAAACCTATAGCTCGAAGAGCATCCTCAGGATCAACTGACTCAGGCGGAATACGCCCTGCCTTCTCCAGAGTAGATATGGCTCGCTTTATCGTGAGATGGATTAGCTCAGTCTTATCTGTTAACCAGAATTGTGTAGTAACTGGCAAAACCCCTTCTTTAATCATCTGATTGATGATACGAAACGAGTAGGAATGGAACGTATGCACAGGAGGTTGGAGATTTTCGGGTAGACCGATATTATCCAGATGAGCAACGAATTGTCTGCGCGCAATTGCGTTGAACATCAGAACCAGTATCGATGAAGAATTGCCATTATCCATTACAAGATGTTTGATGCGATGCGCTACACACGAACTTTTGCCCGATCCAGCACAAGCTAAAATCACACAATGCTCGCCTTGGGGATGGGAATAAACAATCTCTTCTTGTTCAGGTGTTAGTTTTGTATTCATTGCTTTATCCTTTCTTTAGTATTCTTCTGGAGTAAGGAATGTAGTCACGCTGCGATCTGCTTCGCTGATGATCCAGAGCTTTCCGTAGGCAGTGTTGTACGACGGAAAGCAAGCGATACCCATTGGTGAGTGAGAAGTCATTCTCAGCAATATCCTCAGGGCACAAATCGCCCCAATCGCCAGAGAGATGACGCTGAAGGTATGCAGTCAGGTTTATTCCCTGATCAGCAAGCTCCATCGCACCAGGTGTAGCTACGATAGTTCCAGGGTTGAACAACATTTGAATTTCCTCTTTAAAATAAGAGCGCCTTCTGACCACTCTCGATCAGAAGGCGCTTTGATAGTACACGATTTATCGAGCATCGAGATTCGCGCCGCAATCTGTGCAAATTTCTATAATTGAGTTGTCAGCCCCATTTGGAGTAAAAATGTGGCCACCTTGAAGCACTGAATGTTTGTGGGTGCATTGCGTTTGGCGCAAGAGAATCACAAGCTCCTCAAGGCCGATCCACTTGCATGCCTTACCACTACCATCACAGTTCGAGCAAGGGACATAACGTGTATAGGTTCTGCCATGAGAATCTTAGCGCTTCGCCTACAGGCAGATAACCACCGTCGCATTCTTCGCATTTTGTGAGAATTCGAATTTTTATCATATTGACCTCCTATAAAATGCCGAACCATCGTAATACAACTAGGATGAGTATCCAAACGTACCAGGTTTTTAGGATATAGCTTGTTATCGAGCAAATTAAGTCGTACATTTTGGCTCCTTTCATGGCCTTGCTTACTTTGAACCGAATCAAAAAAGCCGCTCTCAATAGAGAGCGGCTCGACGCCGTGCTTTTTTTCATGATAAAGGTTGCACGGAAAAGCCCTTGTCATGATTTCTAGGAATCCGACTGAATCCATTACAAACTCGATACCTAGAATGCGGTATTAAATTGTTTGCCCCCACGATTTACTTCAGAATATATAGACAGAGGGCATATTGATATACATCAATATAAGGGAGCCGAAAACACCCCTCCCTGTCCTATTCTCTCTCTATATATCTATCAATAATATGTCATGCCCAACCCGCAGACCCTTTTAGCTATTCGGACGCTTTCTATTCTGTTATTTCACGCTCACGCAGAGTCTTTTTGCTCATCGGTTAATCGAGCTTCCAGACATATGTTAGGCTGAGCAATTCTATTGGGAAAGTTTTTAGAGCAAAAGGGGGTTACGATCAATAACCTGAAAGAGACCATCCCGCCTGAATACGCCAAGGCGATGGATGATTATGTGGTTATGGAGGAGGAATACATAATACAACTAATAATCGGATAGTATGCAAATACTAGAGTTTTTTCTTCAACTCAACGGAATGCTGGCAAAAAGAGAAACCCTAGCTCTTACCTAGCCGAAAATCCACTTTATTGTGATGAAGGAAATACTGTAATCTTTCGGCTGAATTAGAAGAGGATTGTTTCACCCGTAATTGCACTAATCGTTTACAATAACTCCAAAAATTTGCCATATTTAGGTAGGCAAGGGGAATAATCTCCAAACAAATGAAAGAGTTAAAGAAGGTTGAATAATTTGACTGAGAATATGATAATTAGTCAAAAGGCCCTATATCTACGTGATTCTTCATCATCCATCTATAAATTAGCCCAAGAAGGGCGTTTCCTTACGAAAAGGTTTATCAGCATTGGCGGTTTTGTAAAGAAGCGATTAATCGTTGGTTTGATGAAACCCGTTCCGAAGAACAGAAAAAGAACAAAAGTTTAATGTAACTCTAGATGATGATCTTCGTGGTCGGATAGACCTGGCGCCACAACAATATAACCGATTGATTATTCTTCTTAGTTCAGAGAACAAGTTTATAGATTCTAAAATAAAAAATATCGCAAGTGAAATGGGGTTAGGCTATATAAATCTTGGGTTGGAATTGAGCCAAATGCTTCTAAATTTAACAGAACGCCAGAGGGCTTTAAAGCTGTCCCAACTGGTCGAACAAATAGCGAATGGGTTTGAAGAGATACCAGTCCTCCTTAATCATATTGATATTCTTTTTGAGCCTGCCCTTAAACGAGATCCCTTGCGTTTACTTCAGGGACTATCTCGTAATAAAACAATGCTTGCTGTGTGGAATGGACAAATTTTGAAAGGCTATCTCACGCATGCCGTACAAGAACACCCTGAATACCGAAGATACCCTATCCGAGATTTAAATATCCTGTCACTACTTGATTATTCGGCGTAAAACGCTTTTTTAGGAGCTTCCATGAAGTATCGCGACATTAATCCAATTTGAACCAATCGAATCTGTAGTTCAACTTCGATCTGCCGACCAACTTAATAATGCCCAGCGGTTGGTCGCATCTTATGTGATCTCTAAAGACATGGCAGAACGGATTGTCAGTCTCGTAATTCCGAACCTCCAATTTGAAGACCCTTTCGACAACAAAGGGCTAATGGTGGTAGGGAATTATGGCACGGGTAAATCTCACTTGATGTCTTTTCTCTCAGCCGTTGTTGAACATCCTGAGTTGGCATCGTTTATCCGTCCATCGGAAAAAGTAAAAAAAGCGGATGGACAATTTACCACCGTAGGAGATGAAGTAAAGAAGGTTACTGGAAAGTTCAAGGTTATCCGGACGGAAATTGCGATATACAACCATGTCATTGCGCGACATTATCGTTGCTGAGTTAGAGGAAAACCTGATAAGCTTCGGGGTAAAGTATACCTTCCCCCAAGCCAATCAAGTTTATTCATATAAAGACTCCTTTGAGCAAATGATGGTCGCTTTTGGGAAACAATATCCTGATCAAGGTTTGTTATTAGTTGTGGACGAATTGCTGGATTACTTGCGCACAAGACGGGATCAAGAATTGATTCTGGATCTGAGTTTCCTGCGTGAAATTGGGGAGGTTTCGAAAGATCTTCGCTTCCGATTTATCGCCGGTGTTCAGGAAACACTGTTTGATAATGAGCGCTTCTCCTTCGTGGCAGATACCATGCGCAGGGTGAAAGACCGATTTGAGCAAGTACTCATTGCTCGCCAGGATGTTAAGTATGTGGTTTCAGAGAGGCTGCTGAAGAAGACAGTCGATCAACAGGCAAAGATCCGTGAATACTTGTTACGTTTTGCGCGTTGTTATGGAAATATGAATGAACGTTTAGACGAATACGTCAGCATGTTCCCAATCCATCCCGACTATATTGACATTTTTGAGCGAATTACGGTTGTCGAAAAACGCGAGGTGTTAAAGACCCTCTCTCTGGCGATGAAACGTATCTTAGACGAAGATGTTCCACAGGATTCCCCAAAGTTCATCGCTTATGACAGTTACTGGATCAATCTTCGCGAGAACCCAGCCTTTCGGGCGGTTCCAGATATCCGCAAAGTGATTGATGTCAGCCAGACTCTCGAAACACGCATCGAACAGGGTTTCACTCGTAAAGCCTACCTCCCAATGGCACGACGGTTATTCAAGCGCTTTCGGTTCATCGCCTATCCACCAATAATATCCGCGCCAAAACCGGACCTACAGCCGCGGAGCTACGCGATACGCTTTGTCTGTATCAGGCTGGTATTGAAGAAATGGGCGGGCGAGGCAGCAGATAACCTGCTGACCCAGGTAAAACCGTGTTAAGGGAAATCTCAACGACGTCAATGGACAATTCATTTCCCGAGTAGAAGATAGTGGCCAGGTCTTTCTGGATGTGGATAAAGACGTTGATCATGCTGCCCTGATCGATAAGCGGATTGAGTTCGCTAGACGCCAATCGGCTGGATCTTGCGTACTATAGCGCCTTAACACGGATCCTCGAACGTACGGACAGCTACTACCCGGTACTCATCTTGCCTGGGAGTACGAACTGAATGGCGAGAACGACATGCTGCCAGGCGAGGGTATCTTTTCTTCGGCACGCCAAATCAGCGTTCGACAGCCCAACCAGAACGCGATTTCTACGTTTACTTTATCCAACCCAACGATGCACCTGTATACAAAGATGAGAAACGAGCTGATGAAGTTTTTTGGCGATTAGTCAAAGCTGATGATGACTTTTTCCTGGCTCTGAAGCGCTATGCTGCAGCATTAGATTTGGCTACTACATCTTCTGGGCAGGACAAGAAAACTTATGAAGACAAAGCCAGCGAGTATTCCTCCACGATGGTTAGGTGGTTGCTACAGCATATTACTACTGCGTTCGAAGTAACCTGCCAAGGTGTTAGCCGGACGGTTGCGCGAATGGGTAAAGAGTGGACAGGTTTCCATCTCACTCAGCAGCACGAAACTAAATGTTCGTGATTTAGTAAACCTAGTGAGTAGCATTTGCCTGGCACCCGGCTTTCAGAATGATGCGCCCGAATATCCTGTATTTTCAGTGACAATTACCACCGATAGCCGGCCACAAGCTGCTCAAGACGCCATCCGATGGATCCGTGGGGTTACAAAGACCCAACAGGCCACTGCGGTGTTGGATGCACTGGAATTACTGGATGGCGAAAGGCTGGCTGTCAGTAATTCCCGTTACGCCAATTTCATCACGGATTTGCTACGTAAAAAAGGCAGTGGTCAAGTGCTTAACCGTAGTGAACTGATCACCGAAGATAATGGCGTCGATTATATGGCGCCAGATTGCTACCGGCTTGAGCCGGAATGGGTGGCTGTTCTATTGGCTGCGCTGGTATTCAATGGGGATATCGTGCTGGCCGTTACCGGCAAAAAGTACGATGCCAGCATGCTGGATGCCCTAGCGGCTTCTTCGATCGACGATCTAAGCCGGTTCAAATACATTGAGTTCCCAAAGGATTGGAACATACCAGCGATCAAGTTACTGTTCACAATGGCGGGATTGGAGCCGGGTAAAGCCATTCTGGTAACTCAGGGCGATTCCAATGCCAATACGATTGTTGCACAGGAATAACCCCAAAAATCGGTGAGATTGTCAATCGCTATGTGATGGCACAACAGGCACTTCAAGCTGGAATATTATTTTGGGGAAATACCCTTTTCGCCGAAAATGAGCGTAACGAGTATCTCGGCGCGGATCACCGCTGCCAAAGGGTTCCTGAAATCAGCACAGGCTTTTAATACCCAGGAAATTGAAGAAACTGTTAATACCGAAGCAGCCACTATTGAACAATACCTGGCAGCCCTGGACGCACTCCAGAGTGGAAGCCATACAAGCATTAGTGACTCATTTGAACCCGCTTGCTGGTTACTGCTCTCAGGCGGCGCTGGCGCTACCATCGGAGCATGCCTGGGTGGAGAAGATGCACGATTTACAAGCCCATAATATTGGCGAGCTCAAGTCGCCGACCAAACGCAACCAGCCTGGTTTTCGCCAACAAATAGTCCAAAGCCTTGCCCAATTAAAAAGAATATCAAACCATCTATAAGGGGCTGCATTACCAAAGCCCAGTTAAATCTGAATGAAGATAGACGTAAGGTGGCACTGCTGCATGATTCCCGCCTGGAACAGCTCCGCAAGCTGGCAGCCATCGAATTGATGCATTCCGCTCAACTCAATGAATTTCAGAACCGGCTAATTGGACTAAAAACTTGTTTTGCTCTTACAGATTTAGATTTACAGGCTACACCTGTCTGTCCACACTGCGGTTTCAAGCCAGCTGCCGAACTCACCGGTCAAAACGCCAGCGCACAAATCAACCAACTGGACCAGAACTGAACTCTCTTGTTTCCGATTGGACCCAAGGGCTGCTGGATAACCTGGAAGATCCAATAAACTTCGGCAAACCTCGAGTTGCTGCGCCCAGAATACCAGCAGATCATTCAGACCTTTATCGCCAACCGACAGCTTCCGGAGCCGATATCCAATGATTTTATCCTGGCTTTACAGGAAGCGCTTTCTACACTGACTAAAATTACAGTCAAGATGGATGATTTACAGGCAAAGCTTCGCAATGGTGGTTCCCCAGTGACAGTACAGGAGTATCGAAAACGGTTCGAAGAGCACTTGGCATCCTTGACAAAGGGCAAAGATAACAACAAGATCCGAATTGTTATTGAATAACCAAGAAGGAGTTCACCTCACAATGATCAACAAGTGGAAGCTTTTTAATTTCAAATCCGTCCACGATGAGACTGAGATTGAACTGAAACCCCTCACTATCCTTGCTGGATCTAACAGTAGTGGAAAAAGTACAGTTCTCCAAGCTATGTTGCTTATAAGCCAGACGCTTCAGAAATCGAATTGGTTCACGATCGGTAATTCTAAATGGACATTTTAACGAAACTAGGACAATTTAATGATTTACATTCATTTAATGGTGAGGCTAATCGGATATTAATTGGTTGGGAGTGCTCTGTCCGAGAAAAGGATACAAAATCTGTCTATTCTTGTAACTTTTCGTTTGATGCACTGGGTGACAGTACCAATTATGATTTGTCCCAGTTACAACCACACCTATTTAGTTGCGAAATAAAAGGGCAGACTTTACAAGGTTCCATTTCATTAATAAGTAGCCGTCGCTCCTCGAAGTTGAATATTTTACAGCCTTCCGATCTACTTAAACCTCCCTTATCACAAGAAAATGCGCTTCGGTATTTAGAATATCAGGTTGATATAGAAGGGCCAATCAGGGAACTTGGCCAAAGAGGAAAGAGATCAAGAGGAATTTATTGGTGTTGGTTTTAAACATTTCCTTCCAACCAATCTAATATCTCGATATCTAACCAATCAATTTATACCGCGGGAAAATTCAGAATTGGTAATTGAGGCAATCGATTTTAATAGCCGCTTTAGTTTCTTGAAGGAAAAGTTGGCACACAACCGTGAATTGTCTAATGCAATGGAATACTTTGAGTTGCTGGATGATGATATTCAATACCTTTTGAAACTTATGGATGTTAGTCCCTTTATAGGAACAGAGCCCAGAATCTCCATCGAGATGATGAAAGTAAGAATTATGGAAATTGAAGAGGTAATACAGAAGATAAGATTTGAACTGCAAAAGACATATAAGATTAATGAGAAAGAAGACAATAATTTAATTGATGAATTGCTTTCATTGTCAAATAATTTATTAATGACCTTTGAAAAGTATTTATATATATCAACAAGACAAACAACGAGGATCGTTGATGAGACCCGTATACCTAGGGCAATAGAACAAATAACTAATTACTTTGAACACTTTTTTACCAGAATGGTAAAGTATCTTGGCCCTCTTCGAGATGAGCCAAAATCTATATATCCCCTTGCCTTATCCTCTGACCCAATGGATATAGGTCTGCGAGGGGAGTTTGTTGCTGCCGTATATGATCTTAATAAAGAAAATCAAATCAGATATATTCCTTCTACCAATTTCAAACAACCTGTTGTAATTCTGAACACTAATTATCATTCACTCGAATTTGCCATTCAAGATTGGTTGCATTTCCTAGATGTAGCCAAATCAGTTCAAACAATAGATCGAGGTAAAAATGGCCACGAAATGAAAGTTACTACCCGTGGAGCTGCTTTACCTCAGGACCTAACCCATGTTGGAGTAGGCGTCAGTCAGGTTTTACCTATTCTTTTGATGTGTTTACTGGCTGAAGATGACACAACTATCATTATCGAGCAACCCGAATTGCACCTACACCCCAAAGTGCAGACCAGGTTGGCTGATTTCTTCCTTTCTATGTCGATGTTGGGCAAGCAATGTATCATCGAGACACATAGCGAATATATCGTCAACCGGCTACGATTTCGAGCAGCTGCAGCCCATGCCGATACCATCTCTTCCTTAATGAAGATTTACTTTGTAGATAAAATCGAAGGTTGCTCAGTCTTCCGCCCCATCGAAGTCAACAAATATGGTGCCATTCCAGACTGGCCGGATGGCTTTTTTGACCAATCCCAATCGGAGGCCAAGGAAATCCTTCGGGCCGCCACAATGAAACGTAAAGCAGAGAAGGGGAAATAACATGCCGAGCGTCACAATTGATACCTGTATCCTAGCTGCCCCTTCGCTGACCGTTTCGCATGATGACATTGTGGATTATGTCGTTACACTTCTTGATTGGAGAAAACTACTAGATGAGCCGTGGGTCGCTATCTATATGAGCGAGCATGCCTCCGAAGCAATGCTGGATGAGGGGGTTTATCCGCTGCGAGATAAGTTGAAAAAGTTATTTGCAGCCAAAGGGGTCGAAGAATATGATTTCAACACCGTTGCAGTATTGGCTGAAGAACTTTTGAAAAAAACGCCGGGTTTTGAAACATATTTCCGCATCCAGGATGTCTTGTCCGAAGAAGTTACCACTTTGCCTGACCTGCTTTCCATCCATACAGGACAGCAGCTTTCCAGCGAGATGGCTCGGTGCGTTGTGATCATTGCTATCTTACGCTCATGCTGCCGCCACCCCGTTCTAGATCATAGCCTGATCGTTAAACCCTGGCAAGGTAGCATGGTTGTGCAGGTGAAAAGCGCAAATCTATGACATAGAGACCACCCGAGATGATCTGGGTACGATGCCCGTCCCTCCAGAATTCTTTGAAGGAGAATCCTGACCTGCCAGAATTTCCGCGAGCTTGTGTTGAACCTGGATGAAGTAGCTATCTGGAAATCTGCGGAAAATGGAATTGGTCTTGCTTTGGCCATGAAAATTGCTGTATATAAATCACGGTTGGAGCGGAACATTGAGCCGGATTGGGACGAAATCGAGGGTTTTCGCTTTGGCCGTGAATTTTACCCGCGGATGCGAGAATGTGAGCAAGGCGGTAGTCCTGGGTTAGCTGAGCGCACCCTGCGCGCTCTGGCTGAAACGATTGATGGTCAAAACATGCGTGCAGTGCACGCCAAAAGATTGGGCAGCGGAGGGGATAATCCACAGGAAATGCGTGGTGCCAACAAAGCCTGGCGGCGCGATATCGACCGCGAATATCACCTGCATTATTGGGAATGTGCCAATGGAACGATCGAATTTGCTTCCGTTGGCCCGCACAATATGTTTGATATTCCTAGATAATTTTTGAGCTTGATCACTCATCAACCTTTGGCTTTACGACTTTACTTTATCACTGATCAACCTACTTCAGGAGCATAACTGAATGACCCTTTCTCACCAAGCCCTATTATTTGATGATCCTTCCGAAAAGAAACAGGGCCCCGTTGAGTGCTTTGGCATGACTTTTGAAAACGATGAGGCGCGAAGAGCCTACTTCACCGATCGCCTGCGTGAAAAATTGCGGAACCCCGAATTTCGTAAGATTGAAGGTTTTCCAATAGGAGAGGATGAGGATATTCTGCGCCTCTCGGATCCGCCCTATTACACCGCTTGTCCGAACCCATTTTTAACGTCGGAGATAACTGAATGGCATAAAGAGCGTCAGAAGATCCGCACCAAGCTCGGGTTACCTGAACAAGCCGAGCAGCGAGAACCCTTTGCCGCTGATGTCTCTGAGGGTAAGAATGACCCAATTTATAATGCCCATTCCTACCATACTAAAGTACCGCATAAAGCCATTATGCGGTATATCCTGCACTACACTGAACCGGGCGATATCGTCTTCGACGGCTTTTGTGGAACTGGTATGACTGGTGTCGCAGCAAATCTATGTGGTAGTACGGCCACTTTACAAGAATTAGGTTACTTAACTGATCTAGATGGAAATATTTATGAGACAATCATCGACTTTAAGAAATTCGACCCCATTCTCAAAGATGGGTTACCGATATTCAATATTAAATGATTTATCCCCATTCGCCACATCTATTTCCAAGAATTATTTAAATCTTAATGACCTAAATGGATTTTACGAAGAAGCAGTTCAATTAGTCGAAAAGGCTAAGGAGAAATTCTCCTGGATTTACGATTACCTTGATGGGAATATTGTCAATGGAGTATGGTCAGATGTTTTTGTTTGTCCCAATTGTGGAAATGAGATTATCTATTGGGAAGTTGCGAAATCAGAGGATGAAGTTCAAAAATCTTTTCCTTGCCCCAAATGTAATATTATTGTGGGGAAAAGCGCTGGAAAAGTGTCGGGGGCAATTAAACTAGAAAGAGCATTTGAAACACAATATGATGCATTGTTACAACAGACCGTTCGTCTCCCAAAATTAGTTTTAGTGGAAGTTACAATAATCAAAAGTGGGAAAAGACATAAATTATCTATTAATCCACCGTCGTCTATGGAAGTCTCCTCCTCCCTTAATATGGTTAGCTGCACTGATATACCTCAATACAAGTTTTTTCCTGGAAGGCAAACAAATAAGCTGATTAATGGCTCAGGTATATCATTTATCGCTCATATGTATACAAGACGAGCGCTATTAATTTATGGTTACTTATGGAAACAGGAGTTATCTTCAAAAATAAGGACGGATTTATTTCGATTTTGTCTTTCTGCAATCAATAATTACATCTCAAGGAAACAAGGCTACTATGGTGGCGGAGGTGGCATTTCAGGAACTCTGTTCACACCATCAATTCATTTAGAGCGAAATGTTTTTGATGTGTTATTTAGGAAAATTCGAAATATTTGTCAACTAAATATTCAAGATAACAAAATGTATTGTATACAGACGCAAAGCGTAACAAATTTGGCTTATTTATCTGATAATTCTATTGATTATATTTTTACTGATCCACCATTCGGCGAATCATTGCAATATTTCGAACTAAATCTATTATCTGAGGCGTGGATAAAAGTAAGAACTAACGGCAGTTTAGATTGCGTTTTAAACTATGTGCATAATAAAGATTTGGCTTTTTATACTAGGGTTATGACTAGTGCTTTTTCTGAGTATCATCGTGTCTTAAAACCTGGAAAATGGATAACCATAGAATTTCATAACAGCCAGAATGCTGTTTGGACCGCAATTCAACAATCGTTAGAAAAGTCTGGGTTTATCGTTGCTGATGTTCGGATTTTAGACAAACAACAGAGATCATATAATGCTGTTAACAGGTCTGGAGCAGTTGATTGTGATCTGGTAATTTCAGCATACAAACCTTCTGATTCTTTGGAGGAAAATTTCAAACTAAATGCAGGTTCTGAAGACAGAGTTTGGAGCTTTATCCAACAACATTTAAGGAATTTGCCTAATGTCGTTGAAAAGGATGGGGAGATTGAACAAATTGCAGAGCGAATGAATTATGTCTTATTTGATCGAATGGTCGCTTATCATGTTCAACATTCTGTGATGGTTCCTATTACCGCGATTGAATTTTACTTGGGGTTGGAAGAACGTTATCCACAACGAGATGGAATGTTTTTCTTACCTGAGCAAGTTGAAAAATATGATAGGGCTAGATCGTCAATCCACAATATTCATCAATTAGAATTATTTATTACCGATGAATCCAGCGCCATCCTCTGGCTTCGTCAGCAATTGGAAAACCATCCGTCAACCTACCAGGAGTTATTTCCGAAATTTATTCAAGAAATCAGCGCCTGGGAAAGGTATGAAAAAACGCTGGAACTTTCCGAAATTCTGGAACAGAACTTCCTGTACTATGATGGGGGTGGGCTAATACCTGAACAAATCTGGTCCTGGATGCAGCGAGATGAGGAAACATACGATGTTATTAGAGGACAGAGCCGGGAAAACCCGACCAATGCTGTACGCACCTTAGCCAAAGGACGCTGGTTTGTGCCCGACCCAAACAATGCACAACAGTTGGAAAAAGTACGCGAAGGACATTTGCTCAAAGAGTTTGAAGACTATAAATCCTTCCCAGGAAAAAAGCTGAAAGTGTTTCGGTTGGAAGCCGTTCGCACCGGGTTTAAAAAAGCCTGGCAAGATCGGGATTACAAGACCATTATTGCTGTGGCCGAGAAAATTTCTGAGGAAGCTTTACAAGAAGATTCCAAACTGCTGATGTGGTATGACCAGGCGTTAACACGTTCTGGCAACGTTTGAAAAATATTCTAAACGCGCCGATTGTAATAAGTATTGGTATGATGTAAGCTGAGTATTAATTTTGCCCAGGAGGCATGGATGAATTTAGACGAACTTCAGGAACGGTTGAAGAGCTTTGAATGGAACGATGTCGAGTTCAAAGCAGCACAAAGGGATGTTCCCAAATCCGCTTACGAATCTGTTTCGGCTTTCTCCAACACCGCTGGTGGATGGTTAGTTTTTGGGGTTGAGGAAAAAACAAAAGGGAGTGGCCAATTTGAGGTTGTGGGGGTTATTGAAGCTGATAAAGTACAAAATAATTTCTTGACCGTTCTGCGCTCAAGGGAAAAATTCAACCGAGTCATCGAAACGTCAGAATCTCATTTATCGTCTGAAGAAAAAACCCTGTTGATATTTTACATTCCTGAGGTACATCGTCGCGAGAAGCCCGTTTATTTGAACGGCGACATTCGCAAAACTTATATTCGCAGTGGCGGCGGGGATATGCATTGCTCGGAAGTGGAAATCAATCGTTTTCTGCGTGAGGCTTCTGATGAACGTTATGACAGCGTTATGGTTCCACTTGACCCGGCGTCCTGCTTTGATGCGGAGTCTTTGCACTGGTATCGTTCATTGTTCAATGCGCGAAATCCGGGGGGCGACCCATCCATTCCTGACCTGGAATTCTTGCAAGATTGGGGGCTGGTGCTTGATCAGGAAGGTCGCTTGATGCCAACCCACGCTAGTATCCTGCTTTTTGGAACCCAGAAAGCGCTCGTCCAACTTCTACCTCGCCCGGTGGTAGATTGCCAGTACATCCAGGCCCGCTCAGGACGAATTGCCTGAGGAACGTTGGGCAGACCGCTTGGTGGTAGAAACCAACCTGATGCAAGCCTGGCGCAATCTGGTTGGTTTTTATTCCCGCCATGCTGAACATCCTTTCCAGATTGATCCAGCGACCCTGCAACGCCAGGATATGCCCGCCCGATTATCTAGCTTTTCGTGAAGCAGCTATCAATCTATTGATTCGCCAGGATTACGCCGAGTCTGGCCGCGCCGGGTTAATTCGTTTTTTTCGAGACCAGACGGTTTTTGCAAATCCGGGTGATGCGTTCATTCCTGCGGATGAATTGCTTGACCCGGGCGATAAAGAGTTGCGCAACCCCAAAATTGCCAATGCCTTTCGCCGCATCGGCCTGAGCGAAGCTGCTGGGACAGGCGTTACCTCCATTTTCAGAAGTTGGCGGCAAATGGGTCTGGTTCCACCCATCATCAACAATGACCGCTCAAAAAAGACTTTTGAGTTGGCTTTGCCAAAAGAAGTGTTGGTTTCCGAAACGCAACTGTTGTTCGAGGCTGGACTGGGTGTGCATCTGACCGAGCAAGAGGCAGTGGTGTTTGCCTATGCTTGTCGCCAGGGACGCCTGCGTATGGTTGACATCAAAGCCGTCACGGGTTTAGCGACCGACCGGGCGCGAGATGTAGCCAACCGGCTGATGGTGCAGGGATTGCTGATCACCGTGGATGCGCTTCCAGTGCCTTATTATCAACTTGCCGAGCATTTGCGTGCCATGACCGAACAGGCAACGCAAAATGGTGCAGGCCCTATCCTACATGAGATGAGTGAAACGCAGTGGAAGGTTATCGAAGTGGCAGATACGTCGCGTACTCTAGGCTTGTTAATGAGTTTGGTCGGAATCAAACCCCCAGAGCGCGACGATTTTGAGCAAAACATTTTAATACCTCTTGTTCGTGGGCATCTTGTACAATTGACCCGTCCAGACCAACCAAATCACCCCCGGCAAAATTATATTTTGACCGAAATTGGACAAAAACTGCGCCAGCGGCGCTTGAGCCGTATGGCGGAATAATCCTATGAGCGATACTGACACCTTCAACTACAACTTGTTCCAAAAACCGGCGAAAACCAATGCGCCGGTCGAATGCCTGGGTATGACATTTGAGAATGACGACACTCGCCGAGCATACTTCATAGAAAAATTGCGTGAGAAACTTCAAGATCTAGAATTCCGTCAGATAGAAGGCTTTCCGCTTGGCTCAGATGAGGATATTCTGGCACTCTCCGACCCACCCTACTTTACCGCCTGTCCCAACCCCTTTTTACAAGATTTCATTCAGTTCTATGGCAAACCCTACAATTCAGCCGTGCCCTATCACAAGGAGCCATTCGCAGCGGATGTGAGCGAGGGCAAGAGTGACCCGATCTATAACGCACATTCCTACCATACCAAAGTGCCGCACAAGGCTATCATGCGATATATCCTGCAGTATACCCAGCCGGGAGATATTGTGCTGGACGGCTTTTGTGGTTCAGGAATGGCCGGCGTTGCTGCTCAAATGTGTGGAGATCCCATTACAGTCAAGAGCCTGGGCTACCTGGTTGACAAAGACGGTTTGGTTTCCGATGAACGTGGAACACCAATTTCTCAGATTGGTGCGCGGCATGCTGTATTAAATGACCTGAGTCCCGCCGCTACTTTCATTGCCTACAATTACAGTGTTCCGGTAAATGTTGATGCGTTTCACCATGCGGCTAAAAAGATATTAGTTGACGTTGCTACCGAATTGGGTTGGATGTATGAAACACTCCACACGGACTGCAAAACCAAATGCCGGATTAATTACACCGTCTGGAGCGAAGTATTTGCCTGTCCGAACTGCTCCCATGATATTATTTTTGTAGAGGAGGCTCTGGACAAGGAAAGCGGGCATGTGCGCGATGAATTCGCCTGTCCGAACTGCAAAGCCCAAGTTACAAAAGGTGGGCTTGAATTGCTCTTTGAGATGAGTATAGATCCTTTTACCGGTGAACTTACAAAGCAGCCTAAGCGAATCCCAGTGCTCATTAATTACTCGTTCGGCAAAAACAAATACGAAAAAAAACCAGATGATCAGGATTTGGAAGTTCTGCGGCGAGTTGATAGACTGAGTATCCCCAAAGAAATTCCCTTGCTGAAATTGCCCCCAATGCAAATGGCGCGTGTAGGTCGTGTCAAAACAGTTGGGATTACCCATATTCATGATTTCTTTTTGATACGCCAGATGCATAGCCTTGGTTCATTATGGCGCCACGCACATCAATATCCTGACTTAACAACAAAGAATTTTCTACTTTTCTTTGTTGAACAAGCAATTTGGGGATTATCAGTTCTCGCAAGATATGTACCGACCCATTATTCCCAAGTTTAATCAATATTTAAGTGGTGTATTTTATGTTGCATCACAAATAGCCGAGGTTTCACCCTGGTATATTCTTGAAGGAAAACTGGATCGCTTGGTAAAGGCTTTTCAGGAAAAAAGTCGTTTTAGTGGCAGAGCATCCATCGTTACGACACAAGACCTTGGTAACTTGGACTTAGCCGCCAATTCGATAGATTACATTTTCACAGACCCACCCTTTGGAGAGAATATTTACTATTCTGATTTAAATATTCTGGTGGAATCCTGGCATAAAGTCCGTACTGCTCCAGAAACTGAAACCATAGTTGATCGGGTAAAAGGAAAGGGATTTCAAGATTACCAGCGGTTGATGCTTGATTGCTTTAGGACCTATCATCATGCCCTAAAACCGGGCAGGTGGATTACTGTTGAATTTCATAATTCAAAAAATAGCGTGTGGATAGCAATCCAGCAAGCTTTGCAGCAAGTCGGTTTTGTGATTGCCGATGTCCGCACATTGAACAAAGAACAGGGTTCATTTCAACAAGTCAATAGTGCCAGCGCTGTTAAGCAGGACTTGATTATTTCAGCCTATAAGGCTAATGGCGGTCTGGAACAGCGTTTTATGCTCGAAGCAGGCACTGAGTTAGGCGTATGGGATTTTGTTCGCACCCACCTGGGACAGCTTCCGATCTTCGTCAGCCGCGGCGCACAGGTACAGTATGTGGCCGAACGTCAAAACTACCTACTTTACGACCGTATGCTGGCATTTCACGTCCAGCATGGCAAGACCGTTCCGCTTTCGGCGGGTGAGTTTTACGCCGGTCTGGCGCAGCGCTTTGCCGAGCGCGATAGCATGTACTTCCTGTCCGAACAAGTGGTGGAATATGACAAGAAACGCCTGTTGGTGCGTGAAGTCCAGCAAATCCCGTTGATTGTGGTGGATGAGGCCGATGCCATTCAGTGGCTGCGGCAGGCGCTTTCCAGCAAACCGCAAACTTACTCTGACTTGTACACCCAGTTTGTCAACCAACTCCAAACCATCAACAAGCGCGAAAAACTGCCAGAACTTTCACAATTGCTCGAACAGAACTTTCTGCGCTATGATGGCCTAGGCGATGTGCCCAGCCAAATTCATGCCTATCTCTCCACCAACTTCAAGGAACTGCGCAGCCTGCCCAAAGAACATCCATCTTTGCGTCAGGAAGCCAAAGATCGCTGGTATGTACCTGATCCCAACAAATCTGCCGACCTCGAAAAAGTTCGTGAGAAAGCCTTGCTAAAAGAATTTGACGAGTATCGCAACTTTACCGGCCGCGAACTGAAGCAGTTCCGCCTTGAAGCCGTGCGGGTTGGTTTCCGTAAAGCCTGGCAGGAAAATGACTACCCTATCATCATTCAAATATCCCAAAAAATTCCGGAAGATGTTTTGCAAGAAAACTCCAAATTGATGTTGTGGTATGACCAGGCGTTAACTCGTAGTGGTAAATAAGGTGGTTACGGTCGAGTTTTCAACGGGTTCTTGCGTCTGGAGCCATTCCTATCATCAGTCTGGATTGGTAATAGCATCCCAAATGCTTTGGGGAAACCATTTGGTGCGATTGTGGTTGCCTACAACGAATACGGTTGTTCAGGTGCCGGTAGAAGATCTGCAAATCTATCGACGCCACCCAGGGCAAAAAAGCAGAAGAGATCAGTTGGATCAGCGCCGCAGCACGCGTGACCGAGGCCCTGTCTCAAAATGTGCTCCTGGCTCCGATGGAAGCAGATATCATCGCTTTGCCGCACCAGATCCGTGCTCTCAGCCGAGTGGTCGCTGGGGGACGGGTGCGCTACCTGCTAGCCGATGAGGTGGGCCTGGGCAAGACAATTGAAGCCGGACTGATCTTGCGTGAGTTGAAACTGCGTGGGCGAATTAAGCGCACTTTGGTGGTGGTACCCAAAGGGATCGCCATCCAATGGGTTGCTGAAATGAAGAACCGCTTTGGGGAAGACTTCCACCTGATCATTCCTGGGGAATTTGGCGCTTTCCAGCGGATCGATAGCAATGAGAACCTATGGAAATCTTACGATCAGGTGATCGTGTCGATGGATTCGGTCAAACCGCTTGAACGGCGGCGTGGTTGGAGTCAGGCGCAGGTGCAAGCCTATAACCGCGAGCGCTTTGAGGACTTGGTCACTGCTGGTTGGGACCTGGTAATTGTGGATGAAGCTCACCGCTTGGGAGGCAGCACCGAGCAGGTAGCGCGCTACCGTTTAGGAGAAGGTCTCACCGGCGCAGCACCGTATGTGCTCTTTCTCTCCGCTACGCCACACCAGGGCAAAACAGATGCGTTCTTCCGTCTGGTAAACCTATTGGATGACCAGCAGTTCCCTGATGAGGCGAGTGTGACAAGGGAGCGCGTTCAAGCCTATGTGATTCGCACTGAAAAACGGCAAGTGATTGATCAGCATGGACAGCCCTTATTCAAACCGCGTTACACTCGCAGAATTCCAATCGCCTGGCAGCCTCGTCATCAAACCCAACGTGTCCTATATGCTGCTGTCAGCGAGTATGTGCGTCAGGGTTATAACCAGGCTATGCTGGAAAAGCGCAATTATATTGGCTTTCTAATGACGCTGATGCAGCGTCTTGTGACTTCCTCCACCCGTGCCATCCTTACTACATTGAAACGCCGCCTGGATGTGCTGCATTCCCCGGAAGAGCAGCTCACATTGTTCCCTATGCTCGATGATGCCGACTGGGGAGATCTAGACAGTGAAGAGGGAGTAGAAGCGCTAGTACATGCGCGCCTGTCTGGTCTGAAAAACGAACAGAAAGAGGTGGAACTGCTTCTGGAAACCGCCCGGCGTTGTGAACAACAAGGGCCGGATGCCAAAGCCGAGGCTCTGCTGGAATGGATATATAAATTTCAGCAAGAAGAAAGCTCTCCTGAAATAAAAGTGCTTATTTTTACAGAATTTGTACCCACGCAGGAGATGCTAACTGAGTTTCTAACCCAGCGCGGTTTTCCAGTAGTTAGCCTGAATGGCTCGATGGGTATGGATGAGCGCCAGCAGGTTCAGGCCCAATTTTTTGGCCCAGCGCAAATCTTGATCTCTACTGAAGCTGGCGGTGAAGGTATAAACCTGCAATTCTGTCACGTTGTTGTGAACTACGATGTTCCTTGGAACCCAATGCGCGTTGAACAGCGCATCGGCCGGGTAGACCGGATCGGGCAAGCTCACCCTGTACGCGCATTGAATTTCCTTCTGCAAGACACGGTAGAGAATCGGGTTCAGGAAGTTCTTGAAGAGAAGCTACAAGTGATCCTAGAAGAATTTGGCGTGGATAAAACTGGCGATGTACTTGATTCAGGTCAGGCTGAAGCGCTGTTCGACAAGTTGTATATTCAGGCAATCATCAAACCGGACAAACTGGTAGAAACGGTGGAAACTGTTGCCCGTTTGGTGGAAGACCAGGCCCGTACTGGCCTGCAAAGCGCACATCTATTGGGATCTCAGGGAATACTTGATCCGGCACTTGCACAACAAACGCTCGAAAACCCCATGCCTTATTGGCTGGAGAGAGATGACCATCCAATACTTGCGAGCCCAGGGCTATCATCCGGAGCGAGAGGCCAATGCCTGGGTTTTGAAGGCTGTTCACTCCAGTTCTAAAACCAATCGCAGATCGCAAAAAAGACCAGTGGAAAGGTCACAGGATGTTCTTCTCCAAACGAATGAGGGGAAATCCTTTGTATTTACGCCTCAAGACAAATGGAACTCGTCCAAATCAACCTATCTCAGCCTGGATTCCGCTCTACTGCGTTCGATCATCCAACAAATTCCGACCTTATCGCCCGAAGAGCTGGTTCCAACTGTGTTTCTTACGGGTATCCCTGAGACATTGCGGGGGCTATGGTCGTTGTGGCGGGTTTCAGTACGATCCGCAGACTGGTCAGCACAACGATTACTTCCCCTTTTCCTAAACGAACAAGGCCGCTCCTTTTTACCGACCGGACGTTCGCTCTGGGAATTGCTACTAGAACAGGAAATTCGGGTCGAAGGCTATCTGGATCAGCCCACATCCATCTCTGCATTTAACCAATGTCAAACCGCTGCAGAAAGCTTGGGAAAAGGATTATTTGTTGAATTGTCCCAGGTGCACCGGCAGGGGCTTGAGTTGGACCGGCAAAAAGGTGAGTACGCTTTTCAGGTTCGCCGCAGAATGATTGAACGTGTAGGATTGCCGGCAGTTAGAGCTCATCGCTTGGTTCTGTTAGCCCAAGAACAACAATCCTGGGCAGTGGAAATTGACCGAAGAGCATGTCATCCAACCCGAGTTGACCGCACTATTAATTCTAAAGGTTCATCCAGCACGGGTGTGATAGGAGAAACCTGCATGGGAAACTGGCGAGAAACAATCCTCAAAGAATTCACCCCTCAGGTTGCCAGAATAACCCTTGTGGCAGATCCGGACACCTTACTTTCCGAGGAAGTAATCATCCAGGAGATCCAGTCACGGGGATTTGACTTCGTTATTTACGAAGAACCAATCTCCTTTCGGTATCTGTATAAATCCAAATATCAACCCATTTGGGAAGCTGGCGACCCGAAAGAAATTATCATTCTTCTACACAGCGAGGATGACAGCTTTGGGCAGCTACCCTACGATATATTTTCCGGCGCCCGAAGGTTGAAATTTGGACTGGATCGTATATTTCCCAACCTGCATCGTGGTGTTCTTTCGGCACTAGATCGAAGCTTACTGGATGATCTATTTCAAGCCCAGATCATATATGCACCACACCAATTGAGTGAAAACGCCACCAAGGATTTTATCCTTAGGCATGTGTTTGAAATCGCCCCTGAAATGATCAAAACGCCGGCTGACCTGCTAAGGAATCTTCTACGCAAACATTATCGTGAACAAAATTTTCCTGCTATCTTTGATGATTGGTTGGTACAGATGTTGCGAAAAACCAACCGGTTTATGGATTGGCCATTAGAAATATTGTCACAGATCGTGAAGCATTTCTTGCATTTTTACAGGAACGGTGGCCGGCTTACTTGAATTCCTTAGAAATGGATCAAGAAAAAGTCACTCGTGAATTTGCGGCCACTTATAATCCGGCATTTTCAGGTCCTGCCATTCTACCATTTGAGCATGATGATGTAAGAGTTTATATTGACAACCTATTTGCGGAAAGATTGCTCAAACCGATATCTCACCCGACATTGAGTATGCAAGGACGGACAGGGGATATAAACCGTCAAAGCTACCCAGCCTGGATTCAAATGGGCATTCTTTCGGATCCCGAGGCTGAACGATATGCCCGGCTACAAAAAATATTGCAGGTCATAGAGGATGAATTTCATCCTGATACAGCCAGACACACAGATTGGTCGAACTTGGCTCAACGATGGGCTGAAGCCAATGCGCTATGGTACAGTACACCAAAACTTAAGCAGCCTACGAGCCATTGAGATCAAAATTTGAATCATTGCGACAGCAGATCGATGATAATTTTCCAACCTGGCTCCAGCAACGCTATGGTACATTATATAATTTACCATCTACTGAGCCTGTCATGGTTCACCAAATTTCCCGGTATATGGCGAAAGAGTTGCAATCTTCCGAAGTCCGAATGGCGCTTGTGATAATTGATGGCATGTCTTTTGATCAATGGGTAATCATCCGAAATACATTGCAACAGCAGCTCAAGGGATATCACTTTTCAGTGAGTGGAACCTTCGCCTGGATCCCAACCATTACATCAGTCTCAAGGCAATCCATCTTTGCAGGAAAGCCGCCAATGTTCTTCCCGGACCGTATTTGGGATACCAGTGCAGAAGAAACATTATGGACTCAATTCTGGTCAGATGCTGGTTTATCGGAATACCAGATTTATTACCGACTGATGACAGGGGAGTATACGAAAATAGATCGGATTAAAGATGAAATTGCCGAGTCACAAATCCGGGTAGTAGGCCTGGTACTCGATAAAGTGGATAAAATTATGCATGGCATGGAGTTGGGCACCGCAGGAATGTTAAACCAGGTACATCAGTGGGCAGAACAAGGTGATTTGGCGAAGCTGATTCGGTTCCTCACCGAGATTAATTTCCAGGTTTTGATATCCTCTGATCATGGTAATATTGAAGCAACCGGTTGTGGCAGTCCGAAAGAGGGAGCAACAGCTGATCTACGAGGAGAGCGAGCCCGGATTTATCCAAACGAGATTTTACGGAGTTCGGTCAAAGCAAAATTTCCTCAGGCTCTTGAGTGGAAACCGGTTGGATTGCCCGTAAACTATTACCCACTGTTAGCGCCTGGCCGAACCGCATTTGTACAGAATGAAAAGCATACCGTATGTCATGGTGGAATATCGCTAGAAGAAGTGATCGTACCATTTATTAGGATTGATAAGCGATGAAAAACAACAGAGACAATCAAATTGGTTATAACCGGCAGGTCCGACTAGAATGGCTGGATTTTACCGCCAGTCTGGTGGCATCTGGCCAGTCAACCCAACAGATAAAAGAGGCTTTAGAATCTATCTACAAGATCAATTGTCGATTGGGAGTAATGCAGTCCGTGGTAGCCGGGGAAAAACAATCTCAATTTTGTTAAGCATTTGGGCGACGGTCCCCAAACATTTGATTGAATTAAGGGATGAAGCATTATCTTTGTTGAAGCGACTTTCTGCGAGCGAGCATCTGGCACTCCATTGGGGAATGACAATGACTGCTTATCCATTTTTTGGCGTTGTCGCAGACACAGCAGGGCGAATGTTGAACCTTCAAGGCTCCATAGCCACAATCATGCTTAAAAATAGGATGCGAGAAATCTACGGACAGCGAGAGACCGCAATTCGATCTACTCGGTATGCACTTTACTCTTTTACAGAGTGGGGTGTTTTGAGCGAGGCTTCAGAAAGAGGTGTTTACCAACTGGCAGCTTTGAAGAGTTTGAAAGACGATCAATTGCAGGAATGGCTTATCAAAGCTTTATTAACTGGTGAAAGTAAAAAACTTGCGCCGCTAAAAAAAGTGCTCCACTCTCCCAAGTTATTCCCATTCCAATTTGAGGAACCATTCTTGCCCAGGCAACAAACCAGTTTGGAATTGTTCCGTCAAGGTTTGGATGAAGAAATGGTGTTAATGAAATAAAACTCCTATGCTTAGTTTTTACGCCAAACTGCTCAACTTACTACCTAGCTTATCAGGCACTGTCTACCCGAATGTAAAGTTTACCAGGAGAAGGAGTATTGTGCAGCTTATCGAGTGTCTCATTACCGAGATGCACACCGAGTGGAATGAACCTTGTCTACTCCAAGGAGCAAGATACACCAGGGGGTTTCCTTATCCCCTTGGTTAGGAATGCAATTAAACGGCTACATCAACTTATTTGGTAAGCTGCGCGTCTCTTGATGCGTCTCCTCAATGGCTTCTGCATATTCAATCGAGCCTCGGGCTTAATTCCTCACCCAGCAATACTGCTCCTCTAGCATGAGGAGCGTCACCATGTTCTTGCCGCGGATGACGGTCTTGCAGATGGGTACAATCCGCGATAGGTGCGGGGAGGTACTTATAGCGGTCTCAGGCCATAGGGCGGCGTATCGCCCAGTGTTCTAGCTACAGGCGGTTAGGTTTCGATGTCGAAAGGCTAGAATGTTATACTTGTAATTAGAAATGTAATGAGTAGGCAGAAAGAACAACAAACCGGATCAAATAATAAGGTTCCTGATTTCGATGGATATATGGGTGAGGTCAATTTACTTATATATTGGCCCGCTGGGAGATAACCTTACTATAGGAATGGCAAAGTGATGAAACTTGAAGTTCGTTCCTCACCTAACTTGGACCTGCTGTGCTTGATGAATGTGCTTACGGGCGATCCGTGGTATATCTCATACCATGAACAGGCTTTCCAACACTTTGGCAAAACCTTGTCTTTTGCATCCAGGCTATGCCTGAAGATGGTGACAACGGTTAGCCATAGCAATATGATCAGTGCATGGGCAACCTGGATAGTTTCGACTGTGCCCGATTTCGAGTCGGGCAAAATGTCGGACTTGTTGAAAGACACAAAAACTTTGCAGCGATGCCTTTCCCAACATGATCCAATGGAAAGCAAATGGAAAGCGTGGCTTCGGACGGCGATAGGGCTGAAACTGATAGCAGTTGTGGTGCGGGAAGTTGAAATGCATGATTTCGGGGATTACTGGCAAAAGCAATATTTACCCAAGATTCAGGTGCGAAAAGAAGAATTGTCCCGCTGGCTGATCCAGTATGAACTC
Source organism: uncultured Chloroflexia bacterium (assembly GCA_963751425.1). Lineage (GTDB taxonomy): Bacteria > Chloroflexota > Anaerolineae > Anaerolineales > UBA4823 > CAVVUF01. The sequence continues at coordinate 1,202,806 of CAVVUF010000001.1, forward strand.
GATAATGAAATAGAATCCATGTTGGGGTTAGGTCGGGCGCCTGAGAGCATAACCCTTTACTTGTGTGGGCTTACCGAACCGCATGGGATCAGAATCAGCGGCCTACGCTTCATTACGGGTGTAAGTAATTCGAATGAGGTCGTATTTGGCAATCTCATTCACGAGATGTTTCACCCGCCGTATGATCGCCAGCATCTTCAAAAGGACGGGAGCGTGCTTGAGAATGACCCCCTGGTCAAAGAATCCTTCCGCACGAAGAAACCCCAATATGGGTATCCAACGATGTTTGGCTTTATCGAAGAGAACATTGTTGAAGCAATGGCGGTATTCGTTGCCGTCAAGCTAGGTTTAGAGAAAGACCCGATGAGCTATTTTGCCAATCATGATGAGGGATCACACAAGTTGTCAGTTGTTCTATTTCGAGCCTTCAAACAACATCCGAAGCCGTACGAGCAGAGTTTTGAGAAGTATTTTCAAGAACTGCTGCGCACACTGCCTGTTGGATCGTTGGATGTCCTTTATCAAGCGATCCAACAAGAAGGCTTGTAGTCTTTGCTGTAACGGCCCAACATTCGCTTTCAGGCCGACTGCCTATGAGGCATATGTGCCGGGCTTCGGTATCGGCTCTTTCCGCAACACCATTCGTTAATCGTTAGGCGCCTCGTTAATGGTCGGGGGGGGGGGGGTTAGCTTATCATGAGAGGCACATTCATGAGTGTTCAAAGGATTTAATGAAGTGGAATCTTCTAACCTAAATGAATATGTGAAACCAAGTCATGCGTTGGCTTATTTGGCAAGAGCCGACCATATTCCCCATCGTGCTGAAGGCGAAGCTATCGTGTTGGAGCTATTGCCTCCTCACGTTCGCCGTATCTTGGATTTGGGCTGCGGCGATGGGCGTTTACTGGCTTTCGCAAAATTGTCTAAGCCGCAGGCCTACGGTGTTGCCCTAGACTTCTCCCCAACGATGCTAACCGCAGCTCGCGAGCGCTTTGCCCAAGATCCCACCGTTTCGGTCATTGAACACAATCTGAATGAGCCTTTACCCGATATAGGTGTATTTGATGTAATTTTATCGAGCTTTGCGATTCATCATCTCAATGACAAACGCAAGTTTGCGCTTTATCAGGAAATCTATGCACACCTTGAACCGGCGAGAGTTTTTTGTAATCTTGAGCACGTGGCCTCTCCGACTTTTAATACTCCATGAAGATTTTTATCGGGCATTGGGTATGAGTGTTGCAGAAGAAGACCCATCCAATCAATGTGTCGGTATGGAAATCCAACTCGACTGGCTTCGCCAAATCGGATTTAAACAGGTAGATTGTTTTTGGAAGTGGCGAGAATTGGCCTTGCTAGCTGGAGTGAAGCAAGAGTAACTTGTTTCTAAATAAAACCCACTGGCGCCCATTGATGTATTGTAGTGTCAAGAGGTAATCTGAGCCTGGTTTGCCAGGCTTGGATATTACAACCCACCTCCTACTCCGGACTGATTGATAATCACTAGGAAGAAGGAAACATTGGCATACCATCTTCACCTCAGTGGATGATCGTTGTGTCATCCGCGCACTTCGCTCGTTTTACCAGAAATGGCGCGACAATAGAGGTGAACATTTTTTCTCTGGCAGCCGAGCTTGTCCATTCTAAAAACTTAGTTCAACCCGGACAGATGAGGCGGCGTAATGTGCCGAAGTTTGGACTTTCGCCCTTTCCGCCACATCAAACCTTAAAACGTTAGGCCACCAAACACAACCAAGATGCAGAAGAAATGGCGACCTTGCCGTTAGGTGATCGTAGTACTTGAAAACGATCTCAAACTAATTGTTAGGAGTTCTTTCTCATGAAACCACAGCCTGTTTCAGAACAAGATATACAACCGCATTCTATTTGGCAATCAATCATATTGCATTTATTACCGGGTGTATTGCTCCTCGTTTTCTTTGTCATGGCTGTACCCTTTGTTGAATACTTGGGTCTTCCCCTCCGCTTTGCAGCCATGCTGGGCGTATTCCTGGTTCTTATCCCATTCGAACTGGGAGTCCTGTTCTATGAGGGAAAGAAACGAAATGGCAGGTTCTCGCTAAGAGGGGTCGTTGTTTATCGAGAAAGGATCCCCCTGTGGCAATATTTTCTCTGGGTTCCCCTGCTTGTCGTTTGGTCCAGTATTTGGGCTTTACTATTATCCCCATTTGGAGATTTCCTTATCAAAACGGTGTTCTCCTGGCTACCCGCCTGGTTTATTTATTCGGACAACAGCGGAACATCAAGGATCATCCTGGTTGTAATGGTGACAGTATATGGAATTGCGAATGTTTCGGCGGCCATAGTGGAGGAACTCTATTTCCGCGGGTATCTAATGCCGAGACTCTCTCGCTTAAAAGGTTGGGCGCCGTTGGTCAATACTGTGCTTTTTGCGTTGCAGCATTTCCTTACACCCTGGCAGCAGCCTTTCATAATACTGGGAGTGCTTCCACAGGCATATCTCGTTTCTAAAAAGCGCAACATCTATCTGGGCATCCTGGCCCATAGCATACTTAATCTGCTATCAACGATATTATTGATCATGTCGGTTTTTGGTTGATAGGAGGTGGCCTAACACCGGCTCCATCTGACCGCCTTCGGGGCGGGTACGCGGCGGCAGGCGAGCCAAACCGTTAAGCCGATTGCATAAAGGACAGAATACATAATTACGAATTAGGACAGGCGAGCTCTAAAGTATATCCGTAAGGATAAAATACCTTAAACACCAAGGATGAGCGAATGTGAAAATCTTCAAAGATGCCAATAAGGATAAAGGGACACCGATCCTTTTGCCCGATACAAAAAGGACCTGGATCGCTTGCTTTGTTTTAGGAGCTGTGTTTTGGATCATTGGGTTGATTTTATGGGCACAGGGGGGGATTTATGAAGCGGTCTTATTCTATTACAACCCAATGCGAATCGCGATGAATCCAATTGTCGTCTTGTCGAAATGGCTCTCATCCAATGGCATGGCTGCCATCACGTTCCTCTTTGTGGTTTATCTGCTCGTTTCTAAAAAGCTCAAATCTTTCGATGCACCCTTGACGGTGTATTTCTATACGATATGCTCGTTTGGATTGAGTGGGATCGCAGGTGATCTATTGAAAGAGGTTTTTGCGCGTCCGAGGCCAGCAGCCACATACGGTAGTGAAATCCTGGCATTGAGTCAATTATTAACACCTGCGATTCCATCCGGGCATGCCACCAAGAGCATTGCTTTGGTCCTGCCATTCATCTTGTTGGTAAGTCATTCGAAAAATCTTCACAAGGGGGGTAAAATCGTGATCGGATTGATAGCAGGCGGTGTTTGTTTCAGCCGGATTGTACTCGGTGCTCATTATGTAAGTGATGTCCTGGCTGGGATCGGGATGGCTTTGATAGGGTTACCACTTTCCATGATGTTTGCCAACAAGCTTTTACGCAAAATGAAACAGGAACAACTACCAAAACTATCCTATATATGGGGCTTCCTGTTGATGTTCTTGACGTGGGTATTTATGGCTCTCTAGATCGCTCGGAAGAAAGAACAAAAAAACAGTAACCAACCCACCCCCGCGAAAGCTGACCTGTTCCACAGCGAAGTCAGTCGCGTAAAGAGCCAGCTTTAGAACCGAATGAGGGGTTTCCAAAGCTATGTCTCACCATGCGCAGTAACCGCCATCGATTACCAGATCGCTGCCGGTCACGAAATCCGAGACTTCAGAAGCCAGGTAAACAACCGCGCCTTGCAGATCCGTAACTTCGGCCAGACGCCCGGCTGGGGTGAGGGACAGCCAGTGCGGCATCATCTCTTTGCCTTGGGGGGACTGGAGCAGATCATCCACCAGGGGGGTACGGGTATAGCCAGGGCTGATACTATTAACTCTGATCCCGCGTGAGGCCCATTCAGCCGCCAGGCTACGAGTTAAATGCAGAACACCTGCTTTGGAGATGTTATAAACCGATTGATTTTGGGGTCTGTTGACGATATGACCCGACATCGAGGCAGTATTGATAATTTTCCCATAACCAGCTTTCAGCATCACCTGAGCCTCGGCTTGGGCGCATAAAAAGACGCCTTTGAGATTGACTTCCATCATCTGGGACCATTCGTTTTCCGTTTCGGTTTCAGCGGATATCCAAGCGCCAATTCCAGCATTATTTACGCCGATCGTCAGATGACCCCACTGTTCTAACACAGCAGTGATCATCTTGTGAACTTGGTTGGCCTGTCGCACATCCGCTTCGATTGCTAGTGCATCGATTCCCTTGGCCTTCAATTCCGCGGCAACGTGCTCGGCCCTGGGAAAAATGATGTCATCTACGGCTACAGCTGCCCCAGCTTCTCCCAGGGCATGCGCAAAAGCGCGCCCAATTCCTTGCCCACCCCCGGTAACCAAGGCTACCCGGCCATCCAGGCGGAAACGATCCAGGATGGGTTTCGATTGTATAACCTTGTCGGACATAATCATTCTCCTTCGTTCCACTGAAAAGTTGCGAGGATGGACAGGGTGGAATTTTGTCGCCCATGAAAGTATAGCATTGATATTCTCAGAGAGCCAAAGAGCTATTTTGTGTTGCTGACAGACGTGTAAAACAATCCAACCCTAAAACAGGACGCTCATTCCTCTCCCATTTTCTCCTGCCCCCGGAATCCAGATCTAAAAAATAAGTTAGGAAAAGTCAGGAAAATTGGATATACTCGGGAAGGACAGGTGAAAAATGCCAAAGCAAACCTTTATAACCGAACACATTTTCAGCAAGCTACATTAAGCTGAGGTTCTTCGCAGCCAAGGTTAGCCTCCCGCATCAACACCGCTCTCAAGGTCATCCAGGATATAGACGCAAGCATGACAATGGCTGATGGTATGAAGGTGTTCAAAACTCCTACACAGGATGAACCTACTCCCACGCAGCAGTTTCATCTTCTCCTGTGCTCTCATAAGAGTCAAGTCAGCTAATTCATTAAGGTATGACTACTTGTGACCTGCCCCCAAGAATATATACCACCCCAAAACCTGGCGCGGACACAGCCTCTGGTGATTGGACGCGGATTGCGCAAGCAGTTTTTCTAAATTATCCATGCTCTAACGAAAACTCAGCGACTTCCTTTTCTACCTGATCTTCCCATTCAACTTCTTCTTTCAGTTTTTCATTGTACCATTTCTCAAATTGGTATTTACAATATAATACCGATTGTTTTCACTGAGCCCCTTATACTACCTATGCAACACGGGGCAAAGTAACTTGATGCAAGCGGATTAGATGAAAATGAAGGGCTGTCCGAAGAATGACAGTCCTTTTTTCATGCCCCGTCCGGTGGGATTTTTTTGAGGGATGCAACGGCGCTTTTTCGGTGGATCCTAGTAGTCTGTCAAACCTGAAACTTTGGATACAGACTTTTTAACTTTGTACGAGCATCGGCAGTCGTGAACTGCCAGTGAACCTTAATAACTTCAGAGTTTCGTTGATCTTCCCAGGCTTTCACCTCCTGGATCAAGGTTTCCTTGTCTGGAATACGGCGATCCAAACACTGGCGAGCCAAAGCAGACAGTTCAATCTCTGCCATGTTGAGCCAACTTCCATGTTTTGGCGTGTAGTGCAACTCAAATCGCTCTACCAAACGTCTGGCTTCTTGCGGTTCAAAGGCCAGATAAAAAGCTGCCAGCACATGGGTGTTGAGATTATCGAGAACGACCACGATTTTCTCGGCGTCTGGGTATAGCTCATCGGACACGATCCGCATCACTTCCGCCCATTCAATTCGTCGGCGTTGATCGGTAATTTCGATATGTCGTTTTCCAGCCAGCGGCTCAAAGAGCATGAACAAATCTGCTACGCCGCCACGCTTGTACTCGTAATCCAAGCGTTCTGGCTTGCCTGGCAGCATGGGCAGCGGATCCCGCGTATCCATCAAAAGCTGTTTGGGCATTTCATCCATGCACACCAGCGGACGTTTGGGATCATACGGCCGTTTGTACACTTCCAAAACGTCTTCCATGTTGCACACAAAAGCGGCATCTGCTTTCGGTGGGATGCACCACTGCTCTTTCAGCCACGGCTTGAGTTCATTTTTTTGAGCGTGGTGCGGATGGTCTCATGGGAAACGCTATCCACATGTCCCAAACGGACGAGCCGATCCCTCAGCAGGCGCAGGGTCCAGACCTTTCTGCCTTCCGGCGGAGCACTGCACGCCAGTGCAATCAAATGCGCTTCCGCTTCGCCATCCAAAGCGTGTTGGTACTCTCGATCTGGCTTCTTCCGGGATAGGGTTGCCTCCAATCCTTTTTCAACGAAACTCTTGCGAACCTTCATCACCGTCACTGGGGTGACATTGTATGCGGCGCAGATTTGCTCGTATTTCCATTTCGGTCCGCCTGGCTGCTGTCCGACTTGAGCAAAATGTGCGCTCGGGTAACGGTTCGTGCTGGTGCTATTCCAGAGGAGGTTAGTTTTTCAAGGTGCTGTCGTTCTTCGTTCGTCAATTCAATAATGTATTTCTGGTTCATAATCCTTGCCTTCCTGTTGTGGTTTCCCACTCAGATAGCAAGTGTCGTGCCATTTATCAATTTCAGCTTTGACAATCTACTAGTTTCCATCTCGACAATCGTGATTATCTTTTTTTATTCACTGGTTGGTTTATTAATCGCGAAGTTTTATCCTTATCAACTGAAGCAAGTGAGAAACGTACAGATTATATAATCTTTTTTTGTTTGTGTCGATACTTAAATTTATATTCTCAATGTATAGCAATTGTGTTTAAGAACACACCATACTGCTGTCGACTTTACAAATAATTAACCTATTTATGATCTCCTGTGGGTATCTTCGAGTATCCGCCTATTGTTTATCAGCATAGACCTAAGTCGCGTTCTGAACTTTAGAAACCGGTGTTGGGCCAACCCCTGTACTTATAGGGTTGGGGTTAGTTGATGGGTAATACCGAGAACTTCATCCGCCAGGCTCTTCAGCCCAAATGCGTTGAACCGCTTCAGTCGTCGATAAATGGTGGCCGCAGTTCGATCTTACTTCTTGCCAATGTCCACTGCTTTCTCACCATGATGGGCTAACTAGATGGTTTTCGCTCGTTCCACTTCGATTGCGGGTGCGCTTTGAGACTTGATCAGTTTTTCGACAGTTTCACACTCCTCTTCGGTCAGAGGTCGCAGTTCAATCTTTGTCGGCATGTTTCCTCCGACCGATATTATAATCATTTGCGAGATGGACTACTTAGTGATAATTCTATGCCTCATAGGTGGTTTGTTGATATTGGGCATATTTCTTTGGACGCGAAGGAGAAAGGGATAATTTTTTATGCGGTATCAGGCATACATGAACTACTAATTATGAATAAAGATCAACGTGATCAATACAGGGATGACTTATACAATAAATATTTCGATGGGGCAGACCGCGACGTATATCTGTTACGCTGGGCGCTAGCTGCCCTGCTTGCCATTCGGCTTGTAGATCAGCTCACCCAATTTTTCACGCAGCAGGTCCTCATCGAGCGCGTGCGCTGGCGTGCGTGTGGTCAGCCGGTCGATGGTCTGGTTCATGGCATCCTGGATCAGCACGCTCGATTTCTGCATCTCCTCAAAGGTCATCCTCTGCTGCAGGTAGTACAGCGAAAAGGTATGGCTGGTTTGCAGACACGCGATGCACGTACGCGATAAAGGCCGCGTTTGCGGTCCCCAAATCGTTCACTGCGCTGCGGATCTTCCTTCAGCGGTCCGGTGAAGACGATGAGCAGCATGGTCGCCAGCCCGCTGGCAAACGAGACGCCGTTGCCAAACAGCCGCTGGGTATCCAGCGTGGCGAACATGAACTGGAAGCTGGAGACACCCACCAGGATGATGCCCGCCAGGAAAACCACCACGCTCATCACCATCCGCGTCACGAAACCCCACTGCGCGTAGCGGATGGTGTTCTGCCAGTTGTTCTGGGTCGTGTCGTTGAGGCTCTTGATGGGGATGCGGAAGTAAACTTCCAGGTCTTTGGAGAGCATCGCCAGCATCGGGCTGAGCGCGGTCTCCCCACCCACATGGATGCGTAGCTGGTCCATCTTATCTTTTGGAAAGCCTTGCTTTTCGAAGGCGTTCAGGCGCTCTCCCGCGGCCTTCTGGTCGCTGTAGGTGGAGGCGCGGATCAACGCGCCGAAGATTTCCAGCATGCGCGGGCTGCTCATCTCCTGCGCCTTGCCGATCAGCAGATCGGTCAGCGCGTATCGGTTCACCATCAGGTCTTCGGCGGCTGGAGCGATCGCGTCGACCAGTTCTTCAGGGTGCAAGCTGGCCTGGGTGTACGTGCCCTCTTCTAAAATATTCACCACGATTTCCGCTTTACTTTTCCAACCAGGCAGAGCCTTCAAGCCCAACTTGAGCCGCGTCGCGGACGGTTTCCTCCTGGATGTCGATCAGCGCTTGGCACATGGGCTGGATAGCCGCCGGGTCGTCGAGCTCACGGAACTGTTCGATGACGCGCAATTGCAGGCGGGTTTGTCCCTCCTCCTGGAGCAGCTTTGCCAGCGCCGGAATGCTGCCAGCGCCTTGCAGCGTCGCCAGCGCTCTGATCGCCGCCCGGCGTGTAACCTCGTCATCTACCTGCGCAAGGATCGTCTCGATATCCGGTGCTGCAGATGTGTAATTGGCTTTTCCTATCTCTGTGATGATGCGCGGGCGCAATCCGATGTTCACCCCTTTCGACATGACCGTCCGCAGGGTTTCCATGGCCTGGTTGCGGTCTACACTGGCCAGCTCCAATACCCCGGCGAGCGCCTTGTTGAGCATCTCATCGTCGTCGCTCTTGGCTTGCAGCAGGGCGCTCAGCACCGGGAGGGCTTCTGGCTGTCTCAGCTGGCCCAGCCCATAGGCAGCAGTCCCGCGCACGGCGTTGCTTTTATCGTTCTCAAGCAGCTTCACCAAGACGGGTATCGCGCTGGCATCGCCAATTTGATACAGGGCGAGAGCGGCCTGCCGGCGCACAAATTCATCTTTTTCCTGAACCAACATCTTGTCGATGGCTGCTATTGCAGCCGCTTCTTTGAGAGTTGCGAGCGCTCTCAACGCTTCGATGGTCTCTCCCGCTTTTGCGGGCTACTGGCCTGAAGTTGTTAAATCCATTTGTCCACGGATTTTTTCTGGGCCAAAGCAGTTTCGTCTGACATGTTACACCTCCCATTTTACAAGGCCTGATTAATCGCACTCGTTTTCATGAAATCGGTGCTATGGTTATCGAAGGCGGTGGCTCCGCACCTTTCGCCACCCGGGTAGCGTATTCGATGAATGAAAGCCCTGGATGCTGGTGGTTGTGGTCTCCCAGTTCCGTCCAGTGTCGCAGGAATTGCACCAGGAGCACGCTCAGCAGGCTGGTCAGGTAGTCGAGGGGTTGGTTGGCTTGTTCTTCGCTCGGATTCCAAAAGCCATGCGCTACCGAATTGCGGTAATCGCGGCCTTCTCGCTCGAACCACTCGGTCGCTTCCGGTAAATTCTTGCCTGCCAGAGCCGTTGCTAGGTAGTGGAGCTGGATAGGTTCGTCGCGTTTGCGGAAAGGTCCTAAGATGCCTTCCATTGTGCTGAACATCAGCCCGGCTCGCGCCGCGATGGGCAGGAAGCGCCGGTCGAACGCCCGGCGGTACATCGTCAGGAGTTGGTCGATGCCGGGATCACGCGCCTTGGCGTCGTAGCGCTTCAGAAGCTGCCACAGGGATTGCAGCTTAGCTCTGTCCGCTGGTCCTACTTGTTCTTCCGTTTCCTTGTCCATCTGGATCAGGATGGTCTGCCGGTAAATCGTGGGCCAGCGGAAGCAGTCGCCTCCACATAGACATACCAGCCGAGGTACTCGGGGTCGTGGAAGCGCTTGAACCCTGCCATCCTCAGAGCCGCTACACCCAGGTCACACGTGCGTTGGAAGGATTTCAAATCCTGCTCATTCAGAAAGAACGGCTTGACGGCAAGCTTGATGTGCATCCCAGCGATATTGGAGGCTGTTAGATGGAGTTGGGAAATGAAATCGCGGCGGATGTCGCGCTCTTCCATGCTGAGTATTTCCTGAGCGTTGAATGGCATCAGGATAGGTTCGCCGATCGTGCCCATCGCCACGCCTTCGCCAGCAATTCCCAGGCCGATCAACGGAGACCAGCTGATGGTGCTCCCTTCCGGTGCCTCCAGGCTTTGGATTTGTGAGGTAGTCGAATACGAAAAACCGGAGACGAGCGGGCTCTTTCGCCCTCATCAGGCGGTTGGGAGCGCGTCTTCCGGGTGGCTCGTTCAGGGGTAAACGCCCCCACAGATTTCCTTTGAACGAGGTGATGTGGTCCAGGCGCTGCCGCACATTTACCAGGGAATGGTGAGCAGTCTCTTCGGAGGAGCCTCCATCCGGGCTCGACATCTCCCCTTTCTGTTTGACCTCCTCGCCAAGCATCGATGCCAAGGCAAGGATCGCCGCCGCTAATGCCTGCGGTCCGTGAGCCTGCTCAATCGTCCGAGAGCCTTCCAGATTGAAGGATGGTCCGCCATGCAGGCCGGCGGAGCGGTATCCATACAGCTTTTTGGCCATTCGCTTGAGTTCGCCGCGGTGTCCGTCATCCACAGCCAGCAAGGCGCTCAGACGGCGGGCAAAAGTGGATGGCAGGCTCTTGAGTAGCTCAGGGAGCAGAAGTGCTTCCAGGGCGATCACCGAGAGGGTGAGCTGCTCGAACTTGCTTAAGGTTGGTGCTGTGGAGGCGGTCAGGAAAGAGAGGGCGGGCGAAAATTCTGGGTGCTGCATGGCCATGCGCACGAAACTCAGAAGGCTCGAAGCAAGCTCGATCGTCTTAGCGGGAACAGGTGCCCCGGCGGCATCTGGCAGGAACAGGTATTCCTGGTCCGCGTCGCCCTGGATGTGCAATCCTTGCATCAAGCCACCCCCCATGTCGAAGCTGGCATCACTGGGGGTAGAACGAAGATGACCGACAGGCGTGGTGCAGGCAGCGCCGAGGCCGGGGCTGCCAACAGCAGCGCCCCCCACGCAGGGTCGACGAACTGTTCGTGGAATATGCGCACGAAGCTCAGGCCGAGCCTATCCAGGAAGCCGAAATTATCGGAGGAAATCTTCATCTCTTGCATCGCCTGTTGGTTGGAACGCTCGGGCTTGATGAAAGGGTGGTCCAGGTCAAGCTCAACCTGGTAGAAGACCGGCGCGGTGGCATCATAATCGCGCTGGTGGTCTGCGAAAGCGCCCATCGTGAGCAGGTTGAAGGAATCGAACGGCATACGGAACAACGCGCCATCGCCAAATGGGACTACGTCGCTCTCCAGTCGCAAGAGCGGGATGTGGGTTAAAAACAATAGACTGTACATCTTACGCGCCTTTAGCCAGGTATTCCCGACATCTACCAGATATGTACTCTATTCTGATTATAATTGTATAAATACATGTGCACAATGGATTAGGCAAAGATGAAACCGGGATTCCACATCGATTAACTTCGATCGCCATTATCACCTCAAAGAGTGATGATTTTGACAATCTTGTCTTAAGTTTAGCATCATTTCCTCCAGTGTGCATAATTTTTCGTGATCCATTTCAAAAATTGGTCATTGGAAATGGTTTTACCAGCCTGACTTTAATCGAAAATACGGGTTGATATATGAAAATTGGTGTTTTTCAGGATACGCTATTTTCAAACATCTCTTGATAAGGATATTTATCGGAAAGCTTCATCACCACGCTTCTCGCCGTTCGGATGATCTTCCCGGCCAGAAAAATGTACTTCAAGCGGAATGTCTTGATCTGCTGCCGGTATTCTGATTTCCCTGCGAAGTCCATCTTGAACAGCAAAAACAGATTGTAAGCCAGCATCATCAACTGAAAGATCGCTTCATTGGCCCAAAATGACTGGAGCAGCAGGTGCCCAACCGTCATGTCATACTTGGCTTCCTTGATGTAGTTCTCACAGTTCCCACGTTTTTCATAGAATTCAACCACTTCTTCTGACGATTGTTCCGTGTTGGTTACAAAAAAGAAGTAATCGTAGTCTTCGCATTTCAGGAAAGATGTTTGAGATCTATCTTTTTCATCCTTCAATACTCGGGAGACGACAAATCTTCTATCCTTCTCCCAAGTATTCAAGGCTGTGACAAACTCGGTGGTCTCACGGCCTGATTCGCCTGTAACAAAGGTAATCGATGGGTCGGTTACTTGCGCCACAAGCGTTGGATACCCTTTTCCCTTGATGACATACTTGCCACCCAGCGATTCGATCGTTTCCAGGATAGCATCGTCAAAATAACCGCCATCCATACGAAATGTGATTTCCAGCCCCTCATCTTTGAGGTGAGCCATGATTTCCTTGATCATTTCTGCCGCACCGTTTGCCGTGTAAGTGTCCCCGCTTCTGACATAGCCGGTCAGGTAAGCTTTGAGTTCACCACAGAATGCAGACTGGATGTTGTAACAGCGGTTTCCAGGCTTCTTTGGATTGTAACCTTTTACTGCCCCTCCTGATGGCCTTCGACATTGACTACACTGCTGTCCATATCGATGGTGATGGATTTGAGCTTGGTCTTTATCAGGAGCTTTCTGAAGAGTTTGAAATTGATCTCACTCAGCATTTGGGTCGTTTTGTAACTGAAGTTTCCCAAAAACCGAGATACCGTTTCCGGTTCTTTGATCGCAATGTCGAACTCGTTGACCAGGGGATCGCTTTGCAGCAGTTTCAGCCGTTCCAGTTTGTCAATTCCAATGAAGTTTCCGCAGAGCATGGTCTTGATATGGTTCATTTTGATTTTGTTGGTGGAGGCGTTCTCAAAAACCAGGTCGTGATCAATCAGGTCAAAAATCCCATTTTTATTGACATGTTCCAACAATAGAAATAACCGGCATTGGGGGTGAGATTTCTGGCTGAGAATTCGATTTTATTAATCAAGGCAACATCCTATCCTGCGAAAATTCTTTTCCTCAAGATTTTAACAGGCTGTCTGGAGTGGCAGTCATTTCTTTCACCCAATGGGTGAATTCATGAGTCTGATGACAAATTCCAAAATATCTCTAATGTGGGTTAAAAGTTGCGATTCTTACTAAAAATTGATGAAAAACCAACTTGTCTGACCCATTTTTACTTCGAAAGTGGGGCTATTATCAAAATGCATTCACTTGAATGATTCGGGGACGTAAAATCCGGGTACCACTCATAATGATAGTCCAAGTGGTTGAAATTAGGGAGTCATCTCCATAACCGTCGTGGGCGCCGGGGAGCTATACCCCAAAGTACTATGTGGCTGAACATTATTGTACTAAATTCGCCATTTATCAATCAGTATTTCAGCCTCTTTCAAAGAATAGTTTATTTCTCTGTCCCAGATCTCATCTCTCATCTTACTGTTAAAGCTCTCAATATAGCCATTTTCTCAAGAACTGATCAATTTGATACCTTAGAAGTTTATCGCTCAAAGGATGGAATCCAGTCTAGCTGACGATTAGAACGTAAATTCTAATTATGGTAGAATGAATCTATGCATGCAATCACTAAAGCCTCTCGGATCAACACCGCCCTGCAAGTCATCCAGCACATGAATGCTGGAAAGAGCGTGGTCGAGGCTTGCCGCTTGGTAGGTATGCCCCGTAGCTCGTTCTATTATTTCATCGAGAACAATCCAGAAGCGATTGCTGAAATACAGGCAATCATCGATGCCAATAAACGTGAGCAGCTTGGGCTAATCTTGATGAGCAAAAACGAGATTCTCCGCAAGGTTATCGAAATCTGGACTGGCTGAGGAAACCAAACCTAGGGACCGCCTGGCGATCTTCGACAAGTTGAATGAGATCGAAGAGGACATGGGACAGAGATTGCGAATAGAGAGTGAAAGCGAGAAACAAGCGCAAGAGATACTGCTGAGAGGACCTAAACTGATACAGCAAAAGTCGACCTTCACGCATACCAAGACTGTCACGATTGAGACTGAAGAATAAGAGGAATTGGACAAAGCTGGACAGAACTGTTAGACCAAGGTTGGTAATTGGGAGGGAACTATGGAGCTTGGATGCGTTGTTTTGATTACGATGGGGGTTGTCATACTCCTTTACATCATGCAATCTATCTCGGGTAAGTCCAACAAACCTTATGGTCGAACTGGAACATTTACCGGTTCGAGCAGGATCAAGATAACCGGAAGAGACGATCTGACAAGCTGGGCTTTGCACAAACATCCAGAGGATATCGATGCCCATGATTATAGGGATTACTCGGTGCTAAATGCTGATGTCGTCATTCATCGGGAAGGGGGAGTGAATAAGGTTGTCAAAGGTGCAGATAGAGGGCGCATTCTTTCGGATTGGGAAGTGGATGAGTTGGAAGAGGATGAAGTATGAACGCTAATATCCAAGCACAACGTATCAACAAGGCTCTTCAGGTTATCGAGCTCATGAGAGAGGGAAAAGATATCACTCAAGCATTCCGTCTCATTGGTATACGTCAAAGCACGTTTGAAAAGGCGTGCGAGGAAAATCCTGCAATCTTCGATGAACTCCGAGATATTGTTGTAGCTCATGCCCAACGCGTGAAGGAGTTATATGCTGCTTATAGCAACGAGCGAATGCAGGAGCTCGAAGCAGAGGGGATTACGGATAAAGCTGACATATTATCCCGATTACGGAAATAGGCAAGTACTGGATGAGTTGATCTGAAACTAGCCTGGAGATGGATTGAGGAGGGTTCACGATTTCTACAGACGTCAATCGATAAATTTTACAGCAGTATTGTGACTCACCGCGATGCAAACGATGATCACGATGGGTGCTGAGATGTAAGAGGGAGTGGATATGGGTGGATAGGGCTACGAGAAAAACACCGAGGGGGTAGTTGTTCACGAGGGTATAAGCTTCTATGCACCCTCCTGACATATTGTGTTAATCCTGAGGATTAGATGCGAAGATTATCCGCCAACCTCCAACCTCTTAAAGGGCAAGGATGTGCTGCGAGAAGCGCTCGACCATCAGGAAGCGGAGATTGGCGTGAATTGGTTGACGCTGGAGTGCAGCATTAAAGCAGTATTCGGGGAATAAAATGAGGGGTAGTCCAAAAAAAAACTATTTTTATTAAAAGTGAGATAAATTGGTGAAAAAAAAACCTCGCACTACTGGTAAAATTTTGCAGAGGCTTTTATTAACTTACAATCTAGCACCTAATTGGAAAATTAGTGTTATAGAAAATACTTTTGGACAGCCTCTCATTGTAGCCAAGTGATGAAGATTTGTGTGGTTGGTCGCTGTGATGGCGTAGTCGGTCATTTGTTAGTTGCACCGTTTTTTCCAAACGTAATCGGCGACATAATCAATCCTGACATGTCTAACCCTCCTGATATCTGTTAATTCCTTTTACTTTATTCTTTTCTCCGTTGCAACCACGCTTCTTTGGTATCATTTCGCCACTCATTGTCTATATTGTTTTGTACTTCGATGGTACATGTTTTTCCCTCTTTGAAGCCACCTAAAGCAACCCAAATCTCCTCCATCGCTTTTTCGGATTCTGCAATCCCGTCCTCATCACAAGTTTTTCCCGGTGCAATGCATCCTGACAGAGTCGTGTGTTTATCATCTTTTGCATCGTGAATCAAGTGGGTTCTAATATAGTTATGATCAAACATTAAACGTTTAACCTTGCGTCCAGATGTTTTCCATGTCATTTTTAGGGTATATTCTCCTTTACGAACAAACGTATATGCTTTTCCTCTCTCAATTGTTTCCCAAGTTTCAGAACCTATTGTTAATTTTCCGGGTATAGAGCCATTTTTATTGGTTTTTCCGGTTCTCGTAAAAATAATATCAGCCATTTGCTACTATCCCTTCTATTTGATTGGCTGTCGCCCAGACACTCACCATGTCTATCGCCCCTTGCACATTGCCAGCATCTTTCGACCCGTGCAATTACTTCCCATATATCGAAACCACTTCGCCTCGCGCAACTTTTAAATCACCTGCACCCAAATCAAAAAACTGTTCCGAAATTCCTCCAAGTCAATCAGTCTGAATACTTACCTAAATGTGTCGTGCGAGGGGATCCATGGGGTAATTCAAGGAACTTCTTGAACCAACTCGGTTTGCTTTTTCCGAACAAGACCACTTCGTTCCAACCATCTGCACCACAGGTCGCAATCACGATGAAGTCAAGCAATTTGTGCAGTGTCGCATTTCCTACTCGTGTGTCGCTTTTATCTTCCCATAGTGCTCCGTTGTTTTACTAATTGCATTAATCGCTTCTTCTTCCATTGTCGTACCCGCCTCCGTACGACAATTTTCTCATACTGGTTCCAAATGCGATTACCCTAACCTGTCTTCTCTGCATTAACATGTTGGATTGATCCAAAGGATAATATCCCTGATTTCAAATGTTACGATACTCTTCAGGATCTATTCCAACAGATATACCATTTCCCTACCACCCACATCCTTAAGGATTACCAATCCCTCTCGCTCCAAATTCTCCAACCTATTCTTGAGATCTTTGCGATCAATAGCTAAGGCACTTCGCAATGCAGTAAAACTCATTGGCGATTTGCAAGAACTCAACAAATTCAATACCATAACAAGCTCGGGTGGCAATACTGTAATTGATATACCCTTCGTTTTGATTTCCGTGGATGCTTCACCAATCCTTGATAATCGATACATAATATCCGAATATGGGTGTAGCAATTCATATATGCGATGTGCATGAAGAGTTAACTCGGAAAACTCCTTAAGATCCTTGTTTCCATGATTTTCATGCCAGTGGTATTGTTCAACCAGAATATCAGCCATTTTTTGATAGGTTTCAAGATTTAAATCATAACCTGCTTCTTTTAGAGATTTCTCGAGGGTTTCTAGAATTTGGATGGCTTTACCAACAGTATTGTGAACGTTTTTATCTAATTCTTGAACAATTGAGAGAGGAAAAGGATTGTTCATGTTCTAATCAATTCCCCTTGGCTTTTTCCGAAACAGCAATCTCTAAAATATCTAATGCTCTAGATACTCCAGCAGGCACTGGGGATTTTTCGATTTCCACTGTAAATTTGATTGCTCCACGAAATTCCTCTTTAGATGTGGTACATACTCGACCTTGAATTTCTGCAGGTTCAATACCCAAGAGAGATTTTTGCTTGATTGTTCGAGCAGCAGCGATTTTATTGAGAGGTTTTGATTTGCCAAATTCTTTAGTAGGTCCTGCGTAAGTAACCTCATAAGAAAACTCAATTCTTGCAGTCTTGATAGAAATCACGGGGATATCAACCATACCTAACAGGGGAATTTCAGCCACAAATGGACTACTTTTTCCATTCTCATCAGATTTGAAATACACAAATTTGACACTTCTTAATTCATTTTCTTTTTCACCGATTTCCCCACTTTTAAATCCCACACCATTTATAAAATCTATAGTAGATTGCGCACTTTGCACTTGCGCATCAATAATACTTGTCAGCAGACTTCCTAACAGTTGTTGAAGCTGAAGAGGAGTTGATGCATCAATAATATCGCCCATAAGAATCAAGCCTCATCCATTTCATCGAAACTAGATAGTGTTACGCCATCAAAGGAAAAGGTCAAATCCAATTCCTGAATTTGGAACTCCGACATTTTACTGAGATCATCTGCCCTTACTGAAACTTTCCAATTTGAGCTAGACGTTGAACTAAAGGTCTTCGATGCTTCCATAAAACCAGGTATAGATTTTCTTATCACTGTTTCAAATTCAGTTCTCATAAGGTTCTCATCGGGTAATTTCTGCTTAATATCAGCAGGAAAACTAGCAATTTGCCCCATGAGAAATTCAATCGTTTCTGCGACTAATTTATCAGGGGCGTTTTCTTCCATCCTAAAACTACTGACTGTACTGATTGCCGTTTTCCTTAAACTTGGCCAGTAACAATTTTGCGGGTTGTGAAGCTCTACTCAATTTAACCTGTCGAATAAAGCCAGGAACAATTTTTTCGGATATTTCTTTACCCCATAAAAGTCTTAAGTATTTCTGATACACAATATTGTTTTGATCGTTAGGTAATTCCGTTATTGCAAAGCGTAGCTTCAGATTTGTTTGTTTTATCACCACCCTGGGAATTGGAAAATGCCTTAATAGCTTATTCCTCCTATATATGTCTGCATACTGAAGACTTAGTAAATCCGATATAACGTTACTTTGAGTTAGAGCCTTTACAATACCTCCTAGCACTTCATCCAATGAAGTGCTTTGAACCTTTTTTTTCTTTCTATTTGATCAGTCATGCCAAACACACCATTTATCGTAAAACCAATATGCTCTTAAATATCTGCAATTCAACGATTTCTCGCTATGGCAAAAAATAATAAGCTTGATATTATCAATCCTCTTTTGCTACAAACAAGTTACTTCTTTTTTTCATCTTTGATAGCATCTTCCAGCATATCTAGTACTCTAGATAGTCCCGCAGGCATCGAATCCTCTACAGCGCGTACATGAATATCCAACGAATATTCACGTGCCTGCGATGCCTGGCTTGATGAATTGTTCTTGTATGCGGCAGATACACGAACATCCATCTTAACCGGGGACCAAAAAGCACCAAAGGATCCTTTTGAACTCGTATCAACGGCAACACTACTCTCTGATTTGCGAACTATGGTATCGGTTAGTTTTGCTTTGAAATCGATTGTCATTTCATCAATACGAATGTAAGGGATAGGTACTATTGAAAGAATTGGAATTGTAAGCGCAAAATCTGTATCGGAATTATTGGTTTCATCCCGTTTCTTATACTGAAAAGTCACGTAACGGAGTTCACCTGCATCAGCATTTTCTTGGGGGTTTTTGAATATCAGATCGTCGGCATTATTCAAATCTTGCTTAAACCCAACTTTATAGATGAATTCAATAGTAGATTGAGCAGCAAGAGCTTGAGCTTCGATAGCAGCTTTTAGAGGGGCTCCTATTAATTGAGAAAAGGGTATTTGCTTCAGTTCTTCTACAGCACAACTCATTGTCTTATCCTCCAGTTCATAATCTACAGTTGCAGATCTTCATCAAGATCCTGTAAATCCACTGCTGGTCTGCATTGGATAACTAGCTTCTTCTCAACAACAACCACCTTAGAAGCATTTGTTATTGGTTTTTCCTTGAGCAACTTCTTTGCATTTTCTACGGTATCAACAATGCCAATCAGTGTAAATGCAGAACCGATTTTGATAACCGACCCAATATCAAAAATCAGAAATTCAGTTTTCATGTGAACACTCCTTTCACGAGATGTGGATCTTCTGCTACTAACCGAAGTCTAGTGACATCAATAATATTATATAGGAATAACTCATGAATAACAAATGAGAGTTTTGAAAGGGATTTCGTAGCTGTAGGGAAGATTAAAGATCAACCCCGCGAAGGTTGAGAATCTGCTTCAATGGAGGGCATCTTACAGAGGAGGTGCCCTGATGAAAAGAGAAGAAAGAGACGGTGGCTCCGGTTGGGAGACTGAAGCCACCATGTACGAACAGGCGCAAGGGGGGTGTCCTGATAGCCTTAACGAACTGATGAGACGGGTCGAAGGTGTTGAACGACAACGTGGAGTTCTTTACAGTCTCAAACAACATCGTACACGACAACGACAACATTGGCATTGACCTTATCGGATATGAAGGCACAGCCTCGAATCCTGCTGTGGACCGCGCACACGACGGAACAGTGGTTGGCAACCTCGTGTACAACATCAACTCGTATGATAACCCCGCTTACGACGGAGAGCGAAGCGCCGATGGAATTTACGTAGATGGCGGCACACGCATTTTGATCGAACGCAACATCGTTCATCACTACGATATCGTTTTAGAACTTGCGAGCGAACACGGAGACAGGGACACCAGTTACATCACGGTCCGTAACAATTTCATTCGCGACAACCTGCAGGTCGGTATCGCCATCGGTGGCTATGATACAGAACGCGGCAGCACCCAGTACTGCACCATCGTCAACAACACCCTCTACAATAACTTCACGCAGGGCGATTGGGGCGCGGAGCTCTATGTTCAATTTGACACGCACTACAACCTTATCAAGAACAACATCCTCTTTGCTAATGACTACACGATGTATATCGAAAGCTGGAGCGATGTGATGACCGGCAACGTTGTAGATAACAACCTCTATTTTGCCGTGGGCGGTGGAACGGATGGAACATGGCGATGGAAGGATGTGACCTACTCGACATTTGACGCATATCTATCTGGCTCGGGTAACGACACGGACGGCTTCGTTGGGCTTGACCCGTTGCTTATGGATCCAGCGAGCGGCGATCTGCCCATCAGCAGTGCTGGATCGCCAGCCATCAACGCAGGTGAGAACCTGCTTAGCGACCAGATGGGCATGACAGATATTGATGGTGAACTGCGCATCTTCGATGGTACAGTAGATATTGGCGCCGATGAGCTGGTAGACTATACCCCACCAATGATAAGCGTCACGGTCTCACCTGACTCCCTATGGCCAGCAAATCACAAATACAACACCGTAAAGGCTACCGTCAATATATCTGATAATCTTGACCCCTCTCCAACACTTACATTGATCTCTGTGGTCTCGAACGAGCCAGACAACGGTACTGGAGATGGTGATACGGCAAAAGATATCGTGATTGTTGACAACTTGACTTTCCAACTGCGGGCTGAGCGTTCTGGTAATGGAAATGGTCGCATCTACACGATTACGTATCAGGCTATAGATTGGGCTGGAAACAGCACGTTGGCGACCGCCACAGTAACTGTCCCGCACGACAAAGGGAAGTAATAGACCTCTTACATAAGTGTTAGCCCATTGCTCGTTTCTCCTCCAATTTTTGCGAATTTTGAAGACCAATTCGTAAAGATTAGCAAAATGTCGTGGGCGATAACCTCGCTATAAGAAGGATTCTGCGACTTTCGCAAGAGGTCCAATTACAGTTGGGAGACGCGGTTTATGTGCCTCCCAACTTATAATACGCTCATGCAGATCTCCATCGGTAAATTACACGGTCTCTAACAAATTTCAACATCACGCGACATCTTCACCGCTCTTGCACTGGACCATCGTAACTGTCCCAAATCTGGTTGGGTAATTTCTGGGAAAAAGAGGTAACCGTTGGATATTTTGTTGCTCTCAATCCAATAATTGGTCTATACTAATAGATGTAAGCAAGAGGTGATGAGCCGATTCGCATGATACTTGGATATAACGGCAAATGAGATGTTCTCGTTTGATGAGTATCCCACCGATGGTAAGCATGGTATCCCTCTATGCCAAGAACATGGTAAACAGCTTGAGATGAAGGAAGTGGTGGTGTTGGATCAGATTGCGACTAGAGATGGCTCCACCTAACCATGGTTGGGCTATGTGTGGAATGATACGCTCTGACCAAATCCGGCGAATTGAGCTAGTTAGGTCACGAGGCGGACAGATATGAATTAGGAATCTGCTCATGGAACATCTTAACCCTGAGAAACTCCACGTGACTTTTATTGACGGCTCCAATGCTGATGGCCCAATCACACCCAGAGCATACACGCTAACTCATTCTGATGCGACTGGGGATTTATTTCTTTCCATTGGCCTGCACAACAATCTTCCTCAGATATCTGGACTTTACACCCGTCTAATGCGTGATGAAGTGTTGGCTGAATGGGAGGCAAATGAACAGATAATCCTGCATGTCCATTGCCATGTGAGTGGAGGCTTGGTTTTTGGGCCGTCAAAATGGCGGTACTCGATATTCAGATATCACCTGCGAATGGTTTTAGAGGCTTTCTGGTACGGCGACAAGAGACTAATCGAAATCTACCCCCAAATGGCGAAGGCGCCGATCATCGTGCACTTTCATGCCAGGGAGAAGAAACTAAATAAGTCTGAAGCCTGGGGTGTATTCGATGACTATAAGGTCTAAGCGAAAATTGTTAGAAGAAGTGGTGTTGGATCAGACTGCGACTGAGTTGGCTCCACCTGACCATTGTTGGGTGTGCGAGGAATAGATGCGACGCCAGGTTATCCTATTCCTCTTGGTTTTCACCATCACATTAGCAGCTACTTATGGCCTGTTAGCTTCCAGGACATCATCAGTCATTGACGGTATCACTGGTTTCAGATTGATAGGTGGATGTAAGCTATATTACTTCACTCAGCCTGCTCAGCCCATGAATGCATGGGTGCTGGCTTGTCCCAGGACAGACATGATGCGACTATGGCCTTTGCCCATACAGCAGCCTTGGTTTGAGGATCGATGGCACAATAAACCAAATTTTCTAAACGGATAAAGGAAATAATATGGAAACCATAAGTTATCCCAAGACTGTTAGCGAAGCCGTTGAAAAACTCATGTCCGAACTAAGCCAGGAAAACTTAGATAAGATCAAGAATTCTAGAAATTTAAATGAATTCCATCATGGTTTAGGAATGTATATCCGGAACCAATATGGCCTATGGGGGAAGAACCCCGAGCTGCTGGCAGATTGCCTTAAAGGGATTGAGAAACCGACCGATCCATCTAAACTGGAATATTACCATTATCAGCATCCTGATGAGGCATCGAGTATCATTATTCATGCTCTTTGGGAGAAACTGAATGAAAAAGTATAAAGAACAAAAAGAACAAGTAGAAAGAATAAAACTTAAGCTTGAAGCTGCCAAGGCAGTTGATATTGATTTTAAGGTTTTCGGTGCAAAATATCATCAGTATTTCATTGGTGAGCCACTTAGCTCGAAACTGATTGACGACTTTGAGAGTAAATATCGTGTTTTTTTACCAGAATGCTACAAGTTATTCTTAACGGAAATTGGGAATGGTGGGTGCTCCGATCGTGACTCGGCCGCTGGACCTTTTTATGGGATTTATCCTCTGGGTTGGAATATAGATGAATTTAACCCCATATTCCCAAGAATTTTTGGACCTTCCTAACATGATCTATCCGGATATGACGGATGATTATTGGGCTGGATTGAAAAAGTTCATTGAGAAAGCCGCTCATATTTCGGATGGGTATTATGACAAGGCAATGGGGATGGTTTATGCTGGAATATTACCGATAGGTTCCCAAGGTTGTACTTACTTGCATGGGCTGCTCCTGAATGGAAAGTATGCTGGAAAAGTCGTCAATCTTGATGTGGAAAATCAAAAACCCCACTTCACCTTTGAAAATGATTTTCTCGATTGGTATGAACGCTGGCTGGATGAAATCATTTCTGGGGATCTTCTCGCGGATAAATCAGCTTGGTTTGGTTATGTCATGGGTGGGGCTGAGCACGAGCTGTTGGAAAAATATATGAATTCATCAATTAATTCATATAAGCTTGATTGTTTAGAAGGGCTCCTAAATAAGGCAAAATTATCACCTGATATTTATCAAGCTGTAGAAAAGGAATGCTTTCATAGTTATGAACCATTGAGCTTTGTCGCTCTCAAGATAGTCACAAAAAATGATTATTGGCGGGCCAAAAACATATTAGCCCAAACTTATAAAAAAGCCCCTTTGCAGGTTTTTCAATGCGTGTACTGGTATGCGAGAAAGTCAGCAGAAGACTGGGTCGAGCAAATTCAGGACACATTATCGAAAAATGATATTGATGTTGAATTGTTTCGGTTCGCTACTTACTTAGCGTCAGAATGTAAGACGGATTTATCTGAATGGGTAGCACCTTTTATGGAAAATGATAATAAGGAAATTCAGTCGCGAGCAAAATATACTATTGAAGAACTGAAAAGAAGGAGCGAATAGTGCTGGAGACTAATTTATTTCACCATGACATTCTTAAATTCAATCGTCTACCCATAATTGTACGAACAGCGAGTTAGCCAAAGTCAACAAATAGATAACCGTCTTTTATGTCACGTGTCCGCATGATTCGATTGTGGCCTCTACCTGTGCAGCAGCCGTGGTTTGAGGATTGGTGGCAAAAACCAAGCACATGGGGTATTATTCTGAGTGAGTACATGCAATTTGACATTCTTCCCTCATAAAATGATTAGAAGATAGGTTGAGATGGAATATTTAGATTTCGATCTCATTATTAATTATAAGGAGAGTGATAGGTATCCCTTGGCTGTACTACGTTCGCCAGCAGGGGAAGCGCGGACTACGTTTCACTTACCTTTCGATGAGCTTGCTCTGGAGCGCTACAGGATAAATTGCAGATTGCGCTGCTGCGTTCTGGTGGTAAACGAAGACTGGCTCCTACCACGGAAGAGCAAGCCGCGCAGGATTTCGGAACGGCACTCTTCGAGGCGCTTTTCCCTAGAGATGTGCGAAGCTGCTATGATCGTAGCCTGGACGCGCAAAGGCACAAGGCAAGGGTCTGAGAATACGCTTGCTTCCAACCGCCGGACCTGGCAGCACTGCCCTGGGAATACCTATACGATCCCAGACAGGCTGAATACATTTGCCTATCTCAGAATACTCCGGTCGTTCGGTATATCAAAACGCAACAACCACCGACTCCGTTAGCGATTACTCCACCATTGCAAGTGTCGGGGATGATCGCCAGCCCAGATGATCTGTCTTCCCTGGATGTGGAAACTGAGAAGGAACGCCTAGAACAAGCTATGAAACCTCTTCAACAACGGGGGTTGGCTTCCTTGACCTGGTTGGAAGGACAAACTTGGCGTGATCTACAGCGCATATTACGCACGGGTATCTGGCATGTTTTCCATTTTATTGGTCGGAAGGTTTGTCAATCGACAGGCTGACGAGGGTCTGCTAGTGCTTTCAGATGAGCAGGGAAAAGCAGCAGCACCTCCGCGCCACTCAGGTTGCCCGATTACTCACCGATCATCCTTCACTGAGGCTGGCAATGTTGAACGCCTGCGAGGGAGCCACCAGCAGCGGGGTTGATCTATATTCCAGCACAGCATCAATTACTGCATCACGGCGCGGGTTGCCAAGCAGTAGTGGCCATGCAGTATGCAATCACGGACGGGCATCGATCGAGCTGAGCCGGACTTTCTATGAGGCGATGGCAGATGGGATGCCCGTAGATGCAGCTTTAGCAGAAGCTAGGAAAGCGATCAGCCTGGAGCTGGAGAACAGCCTGGAATGGGGAACGCCAGTGTTGCACTTACGTGCTCCGGATGGGGTGTTGTTCCAATGCGCAAGCCAGGCAACAAAACCCCGACCAACTTGTAGTCGAACAACCGGACAAAAGGCTGGACGAGTCAGCGCAAGCGAACCTGGACAGGCAGCCGGCAATCCCAGCCCAGGAAGCAATTGCGACCCCAGTGAAAGAACACAAGCCTATGCTGACCGAAAAGACGGCGGAGCTATACCAGCGGATGACGAACCCGGACCTAACACCTATAGATCGCATCCAGGCGGGAGATGAGCTAGATCAACTTGGCTGGCTGTCGGAAGACTTGTACACCTTCGTATCCATTCCTGGATCGAGCGAGCCTTTTCCATTGGGAGATACCCGGTGCGAACACCCAATACCAGCGATTTCTGGAAGCCGATGATTATGCTGACCCGCAACTCTGGCGAGGATTCCAAAGTATGATGAGAACTGCAAGCTTCAGGGTTATTTTGGTGAAGATGGCTGGCAGTGGCTGCGGAAAACCTGGGGTAAACAAAAACGGCACTTGCCAGAGGAGTGGAAAGACGCCGATTTGGCATGCTGGCAAGGGATTTCCGGTGTTGGGGATCACTTGGTATGAGGCGAACGCGTATTGCAAGTGGCTGCATAAGAACTGGAGTGGAACTGTAGAATCAGAGCAAATTCCAATCTAATTTCCAAGTTAGTGCGCCTCCCGCTAGAGTCGGAATGGGTGCTACGCGGGAGGAGCAAAGCCACCGAAGCATCCCTGGGATCAGCCTGGACAAGTGAGCCAAAGATATGGCGAGATTATATCCGATGCCAATATGATCGAGGTGGCTTAAGCGCACAACGCCGGTTGGTATGTATCCCTTGGGTGCCTCTCTTTATAATGTTTGGGATATGGCAGGGAATGTTTGGGAGTGGCAAGCTAATTTTTACGACAAAGATCGTGATTTGCTGGTTTTACGAGGTGGCTCGTGGAGGATTGTGAGACCGCGTCCGCCTGTCATATCGCTACTTCCCTCACCTAGAGGATAATTTGAGCGGTTACGGTTTCCGGGTGTGTGTCCTCCCCGGTTAGGGTTTTGATTTCGGTTGGCTGGTGCTCGCCCTCACCCCATTCCTGTAGAGGTTGATCGGGATGCTCCGTCGTCCAGGCAATTCAAATCACTCACTAATACTGAACTATGCAGCCATCTCTATCGGATTTGATATCTTCACAATGGTTTTTGCGAATAGCCAGTTCACCTTCCATATCAGGCGAATTCCCCCTTTGGACAGGGCTGCAGGCTGCTTTTCCGTGTGCAGTTCGTGTGCAGTTATGTCAGAAACCATCACAAACTGTGGATATTATGGACAAAATACCGCCAGGAAAGTACGCCAGGGACGCACTACCCCCATATATACGGTATGGACATCCACAACCACAACTGTGGATCAAGTGGTTGTGGGTTCGACCCCCATCAGGCACCCACCAAATATGGGAGATTCCTTGCGGATTCTCCCTTTTTGTTTACCTGTGGGGGGTATATTTTGGGCAACTTGACCTGGTTCAGGTGTCATGTTGCAGTTTGGTGTACTCTGCTCCCAGCCGTGCATCAAGGACTAACATAAAAAGTGGCACAAAGATTTGGGGCAGGTCAAATAAAGCTTGCCAGTCAAATCATATTGACTGGCAAGCCTTTGATGGATTAGCTGTTGAAACCGAGTTTATGTTTGGGATGTTAGTGCAGGATTATCGGTAGGTAAATGTAGTAGGTAATGAGGGTGAAGTTGGCGGTAACGGATTTATTCCCATTCATCACGATCGTATATACACCGGCAGTGTTGATGATGTCGCCGGCATTGGCACCAGTCCATGAGCTGAACTGGTAACCCGAGCTGGGCACCGGGGTCAGTGTGACCGTCGTTCCATAGTCATACGTGCCGCCAGCAGGGCTCAGTGTCACCGTACCATGGCCATCGTTGCCAGCCGTCAGTGTGTAAGTGTTGATGGCAAAGTTGGCCGTGATGGCATAGTTCCCGTTCATGGTGAGGGTGGTTGAAGCCGCGTTGACGTCCGCCACTGTGCCCACGTCCCCCGTCCAATTCACGAAGTGATAGCCAGTGTTGGGAGCGGCAGTGATCGTCACCACTGCTCCGGAATTATGCGTGGTAGGCGATGTCGCCGGGGCTGTGATCGTGCCGCCTGTGCCAGCAGTATAGGTTAGCGTGTAAGTGTTGATGGCAAAGTTGGCCGTGATGGCATAATTCCCGTTCATGGTGATGGTGGTTGAAGCCGCGTTGACGTCCGCCACTGTGCCCACATCCCCCGTCCAATTCACGAAGTGGTAGCCGGGGCTGGGAGCGGCAGTGATCGTCACCACTGCTCCGAAATTATGCGTGGTAGGCGATGTCGCCGGGGCTGTGATCGTGCCGCCTGTGCCAGCAGTATAGGTTAGCGTGTAAGTGTTGATGGCAAAGTTGGCGGTGATGGCATAGTTCCCGTTCATGGTGATGGTGGTTGAAGCCGCGTTGACGTCCGCCACTGTGCCCACATCCCCCGTCCAATTCACGAAGTGATACCCCGTGTTGGGAGCGGCAGTGATCGTCACCACTGCTCCAGAATTATGCGTGGTAGGCGATGTCGCCGGGGCTGTGATCGTGCCGCCTGTGCCAGCAGTATAGGTTAGCGTGTAAGTGTTGATGGCAAAGTTGGCCGTGATGGCGTAGTTCCCGTTCATGGTGATGGTAGTAGAAGCCGCGTTGACGTCCGCCACTGTGCCTACATCCCCCGTCCAATTCACGAAGTGGTAGCCGGGGCTGGGAGCGGCAGTGATCGTCACCACTGCTCCAGAATTATGCGTGGTAGGCGATGTCGCCGGGGCTGTGATCGTGCCGCCCCCACTTGCGCTTACGGATGTCGTCAGAACATGCGTCGGCCCAGGAATGCTGGGAGCAATCGTATACGCGTAGACGACTGTTCCCGCGGTAGTAGAGGAGGAGACGTAATCCACCGTCGCTTGCGTTGGGGTGATCGAAATACGCAGGTGACCCGGGCTGGCTAACCTTTTAATCGTTTGGTAAGTACCATAATCTCCCTCGGTATATATGCCATCAAATCCCATACCGGTCATACTGGGAGATGGGACTTCCTGGTAGACGATGCCATCACACGTCTCGTAGACGTACTGATGGTCATGTCCGTGGAAGTAGGCGCTGACACCATTATCAATCATCAACTGGTGAATGGGCTCCGTACCGAAGTCTGCTGCATTACGGTGGGCGGCAAATCCGGCTGAACCGTCAGCATTTTTTCCTCCCCACTCAAAATAGGCTGCAGCTTCGCATCCACCGCGTACGTAACCCGCTCCAGCCCCTGCAATAGGTCCTCTTGGTATCCCACCAACCATCTGATGAGAAAAAACAAACTTATATTTGGCAGTGCTGTTTTCGAGAGTCTGTTTGAACCACTGGAATTGTTGAGCCCCCAGGGTCCAACTCCATTGGTCACCGGTTACTGAATCATCCGTTCCTTCGCCAGCTGTGGGGGTATAAGACAGGTTCATGGTGTACTGGAAAGGATCGATCACCACGAAAAGAGCATCCCCCCACGTCCAGGCATAGTAGTTCTCGCGGAGCTGATCGCCATAAGTCGTTGCATTAATGGCTGCCAGGATATTGGTATTCCCGGAATAAAACCCATCCGTCACCGGTGTCGGGTAGTATAGTTTTCGAGCCTGAATGCTTGCCTGGGCAATACTAAAAGCATCATCAAAATTCCAGCCCTCTTCATTCTCATGGTTTCCGGATGACAGGAAGATCGGAACCGATGGCCCGATCTTTCCCAGGTACAATGAGTTTCGATATGCCAGATACTTGGTATTGACTGCACTTTGAGAGGTTGTATTATCAACATAGAAAGTATCGCCCAGGTCGATATTGAAATCAGGGTGCTCATTTGCAATATTCGTCATTGCGTTTTGATGAGCAGTGTTCATAGTTGCATGCGAATCAGAAGTCACCGTGAAGGTAAAGCTGCTACTGGTCTTCGGCTCGTTGTGTCCAGAAAGAATGTTCACTGCGGTTTACCCAATCGTTCATTGGATCTCCGGGGGCGTGGTACTGCATCCGGTAGAAATACTGCGTGTTGGGACTGAGCCCGGTGATGATAATTTCGTGGGGCTGACCACCGATGGCAGTATAGTTGTCGGTCTCCCAGGTATTGGCTCCCGCAGAAAGCCCGTACTGGTAGTGATATTCGATCGTTGTGGCAGGCACGATATTGACCGTGATCGAGGAATCTTCTGGGTTTCCCAATAGTTCCTCACCCGTAAAGGTAATTGTACTGGCTGCTCTAGCGCGGTTGGTCGGTAAACTCATCACACCGAGCAGCATGCTGAAGATCACAAAGAAAGAGAAAACACGTGTTATAAATTGGTTTTTCATCGAGCTCTCCGAAGCGTATTGTTTTTTATAAACTTCACATCCCAGCTATGGGCTGTAGCCCTAGCCGGGTGTCATTTCCAAATATCATTGCCAAAAGACACCGAGCTGTCCTTTTACTCACGGTTTGCAGGGATTACTGGCATGATACGCTTACTCGAGGGTGAAATCGTACCCCGCGCCATACAGATTGATCGCGACCGGATGGGCCAGGTTCGTAAACCACCTGGTTCCATCCGGTCTTATGGGCGATGCTGTATTTGTCCGGTTCGCCGCCGCTCTTCGAAAGTGTACCAACTGTTGTCATTCAGATCCAGAAGCCCATCTTTTCTTCTGCTCTAACAGTTGGGATGTTAGCGCATGATTATCGGTAGGTAAATATAGTAGGTAATGAGGGTGAAGTTGGCGGTAACGGATTTATTCCCATTCATCACAATCGTATATACACCGGCAGTGTTGATGATGTCGCCGGCATTAGCACCAGTCCATGAGCTGAACTGGTAACCCGAGCTCGGCACCGGGGTCAGTGTGACCGTCGTTCCATAGTCATACGTGCCGCCAGCAGGGCTCAGTGTCACCGTACCGTGGCCATCGTTGCCAGCCGTCAGTGTGTAAGTGTTGATGGCAAAGTTGGCCGTGATGGCATAGTTCCCGTTCATGGTGAGGGTGGTTGAAGCCGCATTGACGTCCACCACGGTGCCCACGTCCCCCGTCCAATTCACGAAGTGATACCCCGTGTTGGGAGCGGCAGTGATCGTCACCACTGCTCCAGAATTGTGCGTGGTAGGCGATGTCGCCGGGGCTGTGATCGTGCCGCCTGTGCCAGCAGTATAGGTTAGCGTGTAAGTGTTGATGGCAAAGTTGGCCGTGATGGCATAATTCCCGTTCATGGTAATGGTGGTTGAAGCCGCGTTGACGTCCGCCACTGTACCCACATCCCCCGTCCAATTCACGAAGTGGTAGCCGGGGCTGGGAGCGGCAGTGATCGTCACCACTGCTCCGAAATCATGCGTTGTAGGCGATGTCGCCGGGGCTGTGATCGTGCCGCCTGTGCCAGCAGTATAGGTTAGCGTGTAAGTGTTGATGGCAAAGTTTGCGGTGATGGCATAGTTCCCGTTCATGGTAATGGTGGTTGAAGCCGCGTTGACGTCCGCCACTGTGCCCACGTCCCCCGTCCAATTCACGAAGTGATACCCCGTGTTGGGAGCGGCAGTGATCGTCACCACTGCTCCAGAATTATGCGTGGTAGGCGATGTCGCCGGGGCTGTGATCGTCCCACCGGCTCCTGCAGTGGTAGTCAGAGTGAAGGTTGGGACGAGGGTGGTGAAGCTCCAGGTGGCGCCAGTGGTTATGGCTGGGCCGTCACTAACCGTTACGTACCACTCATACGGCGTTGATACCGTGAGACCAGGCCAGCTCATCGTCGCATTTGCGCCACTGGCAACGGCGTAAACCGTACCCAGATTCTGCCAGGTGCCGGCTCCCACTTCCCGACCATAGAACGTGACGTTGGTTGGGTTCGCATCCGTATCACTTACCGTAACTTCCAAAGTTGGCGAGGTGCTGACACCCGTTGCACCGGAAGGCGCAGGCGACACCAGGACTGGCTGCGCGGGCGCAGTGTTGTTGGGCAGGCAGTAGTTGATGTTCAGCTTGGGAGCAGTTGTTCCTTCCTTCGAGTCGAAGAAAAGGGTGGCCGACGCGCCCGAATATTGTTGGATAATCACGCCGTTGTTGGTGCTGCCGGTTACCCATTGTTGGACCATGGCCACACCGTCGGCGTTCAGTGATACCGTTTTCAAGCCAGTCGTGCTGAAGCTGCTCGTGGTCGAGCTCCAGAGGTTGGTGATGCCGCGATCAACGTTACCCGTGGTGCCCGAAGCACCCGCCGTGCCCCACGTGTTGGTCCCGTCATAGGTCGCCCACGTGGCTCCACCCTCAGTCCAAGCCTTTACCACGTCATATAGAGGGTAGGCAATGTTACTGGCATCCGTGACGTTGACCGCGATACTGGCGGTGTTAATCGTTGCACTGCTGGGGATACTGCTAACATTCCACTTCAGCAAGGTAGTTCGCTGGGTCGCTTGGGTAGTAGACCCATCTACCTGGAGCTGCGCCGAGGTGCCGTAGTTCGTCGTGGTGGCAGCACCGCTCAGGTAGGTATCGGCCGTCACGGTCAGAGGAGAAGCATCCTGACACGCTTGCGGAGCAAAGTTGGCCGTGACAGACTTGTTCCCGTTCATCACGATGGTATAGACACCGGCGGTGTTTTGAATCTCGCTGGCGTTCTCACCCACCCAACCGCTGAAGAGGTAGCCGGTATTGGGCACTGGCGTCAATGTGACGGATCTACCGCTGCAGTAGGAACTGCCGGCCGGGTTGAGGGTCACCGTACCATTGCCACCGCTGCCAGCAGTCAAAGTGTAGCGCGAGCCCGTACAGGCTGGGAATATGGGCACCGCGACATCTACCCAGATGCCGGATGCGCCTAACGTCCAATTCATTATGACTGAGCTGCCGGCAGCCTGCTCAGTGCTGGCAGCGCCGCGTGCGGGGGAGACAAAGACATTCCACAACGATGCCTGAGGGGCAGTAACAGACGCGGATGTTGAGGTGCCACCCACGAATAAGTTATCGAAAACAAGCTCGTCACCGGCAAGCCCGGTCAGGGTCACACTTGCGGCGATGCTGCTTGCATCTGCACCCTTGGGGGATCCGAGGGGAGTGATTGTATCAACATCTTTGAAATTGGCTGCACCAGCTACGATGCCACTCGATACATTGGCCGAGAAGGTGACCAAAACCGTGCCGGTTGTCCCACTCGGCGGTTCTGACGGGAGATACCAGATCGCGGAATATCGATAGTTCGAAGCATACTTCCGCGATATGACCTGGTTTAGGGATAAAGCCGTTCCGCCAGAAGGGGTGAAGGTGACCGAAGATACGGTTACCGCAGCAGTGTTGCTATTCCAAGAGACACCCACCAGCATCAGGCGATTCGCACCGGTGCCGGTCGTGTGAGTCCAGCTGATCGAGGTACCACTTGAAGCGCTTTGAGTGGTAACGGGGCCATCCACCGTGCTGGCGGCCCGTGCTGCACTGTTCGGCATTCCCAGCGCACCCAGCAGCATGCTGAAGATCACGAGAAAAGAAAATATACGAGCTTTACGGTCATTTTTCATGATGCCCTCCGATTGGCAAGGTATGAAATATTTGAAATTTGACTTTACATCAATCACTTACGTATAATGATGGTTATTTTTCGATTATTTTCACCTTTGCTTGAGGTGATAGTATCTCCAGTAAAATCGCTTATGCAGATCAGTCGGACGAATCCCCAGTATGGCCTCCTTTCGTGAATTAAATTGGCAATATCCCCATTGAGTTATCAGTAATATGTCAGGAAATACCTGATTAATGATCCTTTAACCTTTAACTATACTTCAATTCTCTTGTGGTCAAGCTTGCAAAAATGCAAAGTTTTTGCGTAATAGATTTGGCGAGTACAAATCACTCGAGCCCTATTTCTCCCGCTCAAACACCCCCACCCGTGGGTGTATTTGCTGTCAGGCTGCAAGGTGCCCAGGCTTGCAGCTTATTCAAAGGTTATAATTAAACAAAGGTAAAGTTAATTTTATTCACACCCAACCTGTTATGGACAAGGCTACAGTTTTATTATGACGACCTTCGATCAACCTTTAGAGATTTATACGATAAGGCCAGCTTGTGAAGAGCTGGTCTTTTCGTATGTTCTTGTGGAAAGGGCAATATGAAACTCGGCATTAATTCCTATACATATATGTGGTCGATCGGCTTTCAGGGCGCCAACCCGGCTTTCCCTGAGAAAACTGCCCGGCCTCACCACCCGCTCACCCCTCTCGACTTGCTGAATAAAGCGCGCGAGCAGGGCATAAGCCTTGTGCAGACTGGACCCAATCTCCGGCTGGAAGAATATTCCGAAGTTGAGATCAAGAGTTTTATCCATACCGCAAGGACCTGGGGGATCACCCTCGAGCTGGGCACGCGCGGATTGGATTACGACCACCTGGTCAGGCAGGTGGCTCTGGCAAAGCGGATGAAGGCTGCCCTGATCCGCACCCTGCCCGAAATTAACGGTCAATATGCTGCCGATGCAAGGTTGATCCCTCCGGTAGTACGCAAGGTCCTTCCAGTTCTGGAACAAGAGGGGATCAAATTAGCCATTGAAAATGGGAAATTACCTGCTGCCGACCTACGGGCTGCCCTGGATGAGCTGCACAGCCCCTATGTGGGTGTTGTGCTGGATATGGTCAACTCCTTGGCAGTGCCAGAAGGGTGGAAAGAAGCAACCCGTCTCCTGGCACCCCACACCATGTGCGTGCACTATAAAGATTTCACCATCCAACGCGCCTGGCATATGATGGGCTTCATCTGTGAAGGCACACCCTCTGGAAAAGGCCTGGTAGAGATAGAGTGGCTGTTCGAGACCCTGAAAGCCTCGCCTTATGATTATAATGTCATCATTGAGCTGTGGCCTCCAGAGCTGCCGGACCTGGAAGATACCATCACACTGGAGCAGCAGTGGGCAATGGAAAGCGTATCCTATCTCAGAAAATACATTCAAGATTGAAGGCGGAGGAAACCATGAAAAATCGTAACCTGTTAATGATCCCCGGTCCGATTGAATTCGAGCCAGCAGTACTTTCTGCCTTGGGTGCACCCACGACAGGTCACCTTGCTACCAACTTTATCGAAGCCTTTGGTCAGGCATTGGAGCACATGCGGCAGGTATTTCTATGCTCGGAAGGCCAGCCCTTTGTGCTGGCTGGCACGGGCACCCTGGCAATGGATTCAGCCGGGGCCAACCTGGTCGAGCCGGGCGACCGGGCTTTAGTGATCAATACTGGCTACTTCAGCGACCGCTTTGGAGCCATTCTGGAACGCTACGGCGCGCAGGTAACCCATATGCACGCCTCACCGGGGGATCGTCCCAGCCTGGACCAGGTGGAAGAAGCTCTGAAGAACAAGAATTTTAAGCTGGTCACGATTACACATGTGGATACCTCAACGGGTGTGCTTGCCGATGTCCCGGGCATCACTCGCCTGGCGCGCCGGCATGGGGTTTTGTGCGTAGTGGATGGTGTTTGCTCGGTGGCGGGCGAGGAGCTGCGCATGACGGACTGGGGCGTGGACCTGGCTCTGACAGCCTCTCAGAAAGCAGTGGGCGTCCCACCTGGACTGGCCTTATTAATGATTGGGCCGCGCGCCTTAGAAGCATTCCAAAGACGGAAGAATCCCGTCTTGAATTATTATGCCGACTGGACAAACTGGCTGCCGATCATGCAGGCTTATGAGGCGCGCAAACCGAGTTATTTTGCCACCCCGGCCGTAAACCTGATCTTTGCATTGAATGTCAGCCTTGGATTGATCCTCTCAGAAGGAATGGAAGAGCGTTTTGCCCGCCATGCCCGGTTGAGTAAGGCATGTAAAGCAGGTATCCAGGCCTTGGGTCTGAACCAGGTGCCGCTGCATCCAGATTATGCTGCCAACACCATGACTGCACCGCGTTTCCCCACTGGGATCAACAGCGCCGAATTCCTGGGGAAAGTTGCCAAAGCAGGGGTAACCTTAGCCGGGGGGCTGCACCCGGCGATCCGTACAGAATATTTCCGCATCGGTCATATGGGCTCGGTCAACCAGGGCGATATCTTGGCCACCCTTGGAGCCATCGAAACAGCCCTGGCAGCTAGCGGTTATGCTTTCACCCCAGGCGCGGGTGTTGCAGCCACCTCTGCCATTAAATAATATTTGCCGGTGAGGCTCATGTGAAAAAATTGAGTTTTATGCTCGTGATTGCTTTTGCTTTATTAGCCTGTTCGCTTCAGACACCTGCTGCGCCAATAATAACCTCCTCTCCCATCCCCCTCACTTCCACATCACAGCCCACCATCACGCTGCAGGTACCTACCCAAATTCAACCGTCGCTCACGCCAGCGATTGCCGCAACCAGTACCTCATCCATTGCGTGTAAATTGATTGCCGGTGAAGATTCGACCATCTATCAACGACCGAGTGCTGCGGCAGATGTATTTGGCACATTGGCTGCTGGTGACAGCGTGCAGCCGGCCGTCAAAACATCAGATGGTTTTTATGGATTTGACCCAGGCGTTGCGCAGGCTGGAAATGTGGGGATTTTTCGCAATCGCTGGATTTTAAAGACATTCCAGGTTTCCATGGAAGGGGATTGTGCAAATTTACCTATAGTCATTGGCCCGATTGCCAATCTCTGTTATGCGATGTTCATGAATAATGCGTCCATCTTCACTTCTCCTGACTCAAGTTCTTCAGAAATAACGACTTTGACCTCTGGCGATTATGCAATGGCGGTAGGTTCATCTGCAGATTGGGTTAATGTTGACCTGAATGTGAGCAACCGCAATATCGCTGCTATTGGATGGGTTAAATTAGAAAATATCGGCTACAATGGTAATTGTGAGGCTCTACCGTAACCGTGAATTATTAAATAAATGATCGGTCATTTCATTCTGTAGCATGCCTGCAGAAAATTGTGGGCTTTAATAGAAAGGAGTGATCCTGCATGACCAAGGTGATGATCGTCACTGATAGCTCCACTTATCTCCCTCAGAAATTTTTGGAGATCTATCCGATTAAGATCGTACCCGTTTCCTTAATATGGGCAGGTGAAATATTACGGGATGGGGTCGACATTCGCCCTCAAGAGTTCTATACGCGCCTCCGGTCTGCGCGTGAGCTGCCAACCACATCCCAGCCATCGCCAAATGCATTCCGAGAAGAGTTTGAAGGTCTACTTTCTCAAGGCTATGAGGTTTTAGGCGTTTTCCTATCCTCCAAGCTATCGGGCACTTTTGCCTCTGCCGAACAAGCGCTGAAGAGACTGCCCCCTAAAGCCATCACCATCATCGATTCCCTGACCGGCTCGATGGGTGCCGGCTGGCCAATATTGAGCGCAGCCAAGGCTGCCGTCCAGGGAGCAAGCCTGGAAGAATGTAAATCCATCGTGGAAAGTGCTCTAAAAAATATTGGGATTCTCCTGGTACCTGATACTCTGGAATATTTACAACGCGGCGGCAGGATCGGTAGGGCGCAGCGTTTCGTTGGGGATATCCTGCATATGAAACCAATTCTCGAGGTGGTAGAGGGCAGTTTCATCGGACTGGAACGCGTTCGGACCACCCCAAAGGCCCTGAATAGGATGATGGAATTATTGGCAGATCGCATTGGGAATCGCAGACCCATTCACCTTGGCGTGCTGCATGCCGATGCCCCCGATAAAGCACAGCAGCTGCTCAAAGAAGCCGCTGCCAGATTCAAACCAGAAGAGACGTTAATTGCCGAGGTTAGCCCCGCGGTAGGTTCACACCTGGGTCCGGGCACGGTTGGCTTTGCCTTTATGGCAGGCATTGAATGATAATAATTAAAGATCAATACAATTTCAACGAGGAGAAGAACCATGAGTAGAGATGATGAATTGAAAGATATTTTGGATGAGACTGCCAAGCAAATTGCAAACCTATCAACCAACCCGCGCACATGGTTAAGCTGGCTTGTTTATTTACTGGAACAATTGGAGAAGGAAGCTTCCAATGAAAACACGAGCCATAAAGATTTATACAGGGATACGCTTTCAGCACTTGAGGATACCCTCCGAAATCACCGTAATACAGGTGGGTGGTAAATCAACAAAAAATTCCTGGCTACGGGCAGTTTTCAACTGTAAGAATTTATTTTTAAGACCAGGAAAGGAGGGCTCATGTTCCCACAAAATATTCTAAATCCCACTGCGCTATCCTGGCTTTTAGAATCTGATTCTCCAGGAGTCCGCTACCTTGCCCTGAGGGATATCCTTGAATTATCGCAAAATGATCCCGAGCTGGAAGCTGCCAGGCGAAAGGCACACCAGGAAGGCCCGATCGCGACGATCCTGAAAGAGATGGATGCAGCCGGTTTTTGGGTAAAACCTGGACCTGGCTACAGCCCCAAGTACTTTTCCACTGTCTGGGCTATCATCAGTCTGGCACAACTGGGAGCCCTGGTAAGCGAAGATGAACGTATTGGAAAAGCTTGCACTTATCTAATAGATCACGCCTTGACCAAGATTGGGCAATTCTCACACAATGGCACCCCTGGAGGAACAATTGACTGTCTGCAGGGTAACCTTTGTTGGAGTTTAATCGAGATGGAATGGAATGATATTCGGTTAGAGAAAGCCTTCGATTGGATGGCGCGCAGCTCCACCGGCGAAGGGGTAGCACCTGTCGAAGAAAAACATGCCGAAATCCGTTATTACGCCTATAAGTGCGGACCGAATTTTATGTGTGGTGCAAACAATAAATTGCCCTGTGCCTGGGGCGCAGCCAAGGTCATGTTAGCCTTCAGCCGGCTGCCAGTCGAGAAGCGCACCCCTCTGATTGAAAACGCCATCCAACAGGGAGTTAATTTTCTTTTCAGCGTTGATCCTGCTTCCGCCGGTTATCCGAATGGATGGAGTAGCAAACCGAGCGGGGATTGGTGGAAATTCGGTTTCCCGGTTTTCTATATTACAGATATATTGCAAATCGCCGAAGCCCTGGTAGGTTTGGGTTACAGCCACGACCCTCGCTTAACAAGTACATTCAAACTGATTGCCGATAAACAAGATTTCCAAGGTCGCTGGCCCCTCGAATTTGCATACCCCGGAAAGACCTGGGGGGATTACGGCGCGAAAAAGCAGCCCAATAAATGGGTCACCCTACGAGCCTTACGCCTCCTGAAAAAAACAATCTGAGGCTTTGTTTCCAGGTTGTAACCTTCTGTAACGAAACGGGCATTTTCCTTCCCGTCCAAAACGGGTAAAATTACCTCAATTTCAATAAAAAGAAGAGGTATAAAAACACATGAAGCATAATTCTTTGAGATCCCCATGGTTGATAACCGTGAAAATAATCGCCTTTTTTGCCTTTCTGACGGCATTAACGGCGTGCAGATCTACTCCTACTCCCGAACCCACCCTTGATTTACAGCCCCTGGTAGACCAGATTGTTCAGGCAACGCTTTCTGCCCTTCCTACCGCCACGGCCTTGCCTACCGAAACCCCCGTTCTTCCAACCAGTGTCCCCACGCTCTCCATTCCCACCGCTACTTCGACGCCGCTGCCCCCTACCGCGACAATCTCGCCTGATGACCCAGCAGTTTCCTTGGGTCAGCCAGACTATGTAGACAATTTCAACAACAGTAATGGCTGGACCTTATTCGATGATGAGTGTTTCAAGTCAGAAATCTCAGATGGCAAATACATCATGACGAACAAGGGTAACCTGACCATTTCTTGCTGGGAAATGAGCGCCTTGAAGGAAAAGGATATGTATTTACAGACCCTGGTGACCATGCCAGAGAAATGTACTCCGAATGATCGCTTTGGAATGATCTTCCGCGCCCCCGACTTGAACCAGGGCTACCTGCTTGGCCTTACCTGCGATGGCCGCTTCTTCCTATTCAAGTGGGACGGCAAGAAAACAATCACGCTCATTCCGCTTGGGAGCAATCCTGCAATCTTAACCGGTCCTGGCAAGGAAAATCGCCTGGGTGTCAAAGCAGTAGGTGACTCTTATACGATCTATGCCAATGGCATTCTATTGGGTAATGCGATTGATAACCAATATATCGAAAAAGGCTTGATAGGCTTTTTTACTGGCGCCAGCACCAGTGAAGCGTTCACAGTTAAATTTGATGACCTTTCGGTTTGGAGATTGCCTTAATAGAAAGGTTATGAAACACTTTTCCCAGGCCAGAGTCACCCACAGGACTTCAATTGGAATTTTAATTGTCCTGACACTGGCATTAATCGGCAGCGTCTGGGTTTTCATTGAGATGTACCTGAATCTCCCAGATCTAGATACGCTTCCCGCGCATTTGACCCCTCCCTCCATACGCCTCACCGATCGGAATGGGCGTTTGCTTTATGATATTCTACCGTCTGAAGGAGGCCGCCATGCCAATGTCGCCTTGGATCAAATTCCCCTCCAGCTTCAACAAGCCACCATTGCAACCGAAGATGCCAACTTTTACTCAAACCCCGGTGTAGATTGGAGAGGCATTCTACGGGCCATTTGGATCAACCTGCAAGGTGGGAGAACCCTTTCCGGCGGCAGCACCTTAACCCAACAAGTCGCCCGCAACTTACTCCTCAGTCAGCAAGAACGCTTCCAACAAACCTTCATCCGGAAAGCACGGGAGATCCTCCTGGCTTTAAAACTCTCCCGCCACTATTCAAAAGCGGAAATCTTGGGGCTTTATCTTAACCAAACCTATTTCGGTGGGCTAGCCTATGGTGTTGAAGCGGCAGCACAAACCTATTTTGGGAAATCGGTTTCAGAGCTCGACCTGGCTGAGAGCAGCCTGATCGCTGGGCTGCCGCAAGCCCCTGCTCTCTATAATCCGTATACAGACATGGACAGAGCAAAAGCTCGCCAAGAGATCGTCCTGAGGCGCATGGAGGACGAGGGATATATCACTGCTGACCAACACCGCCTCGCCGCGGATGAGCCCTTAATGTTAGCGTCTACACCATACCCAATGGAAGCCCCCCATTTTGCCTTGATGGTGCGAAGCCAATTGGATCAGTTTTTTACACCCCAAGAGCTTTCCCAATATGGCAGCCTGACCGTCAGGACCAGCTTGAACCTGGATTGGCAGCATATAGCCGAACAAGCTGTACGTAAACAAATTAAAGAGCTGAAACAAACGCCAGATGGCTTGGGACATAATTTGAACAGCGCCGCGCTGGTCGCTTTAGATCCACGCTCGGGTGAAATCCTGGCCTTGGTCGGAAGCCCTGATTACCAGGATGTCAACATCGCCGGATCAATCAACATGGTTCTTTCTCCGCGCCAGCCCGGCTCCGCACTCAAACCACTCCTTTATGCTGCGGCTCTTGATCCCAGCCAGCCTGAACCCTGGACAGCGGCCACATCGATCCTGGATGTCAGTACCTCCTTCGTCACCCATGATGGCGACGCTTATACACCATCCAATTACGACCTCAAAGAACATGGCCCTGTCCTGGTGAGAGAAGCATTAGCTTCTTCATTAAACATACCTGCTGTAAAAACACTTGACCATATAGGAATCGATAAATTTTTAGAGTTCGTCAAAAAGCTAGGCATATCCACCTTGGGGAATCCAGATAATTACGATTTATCGTTGGCCCTCGGAGGGGGGGAAGTCCGCTTGCTGGACCTGGCCGCGGCTTATGCAGCATTTGCCAATGGTGGCTACCAGCTCTCTCCTGTTTCAATACTAGATATCCAGGATTCTCCAGGCAGCTTGCTCTACGAGAATAAATATACCTTGAAGGAGCGCGTACTAGATGAACGGCTGGCCTGGCTCATCACAGACATTCTCAGTGATGATAATGCCCGGGTCACTGGCTTCGGTCGAAACAGCATCCTGAACCTGGACCGGCCAGCGGCAGTCAAGACAGGCACCACCTCTAACTTTCACGACAACTGGACCGTTGGTTTTACGCCCGATCTCATCGTTGGAGTTTGGGCAGGGAACACAAATTACGAACCCATGCGAGATGTCTCCGGAGTAACCGGTGCAGCCCCGATCTGGCATGAAGTTATGCGGAGCTTCCTGTCGGGCCAGCCAGCAAAGCCTTTTAGCAGGCCGCAAGGCTTGGTGCAGGTTGAGGTTTGCGCCCTCTCTGGTTTCCTACCCACGCCAGCCTGCCAGTACCGACATCTGGAATGGTTCATCGAAGGCACCCTACCAACTCGTTATGATCCTTTCTACAAACGAGTGGTGATTGACTCTGCCACTGGACAAGTAGCAGACGAAACTACCCCCCCAGAAAGGCAAAGTCCAAGCGTCGTTTTAGATCTACCGTCCGAGGCATATCCATGGGCTCGCAGCCAAGGCCTTCACTTACTTTACGATCTTCAAACCC
Source organism: uncultured Chloroflexia bacterium (assembly GCA_963751425.1). Taxonomy (GTDB): domain Bacteria; phylum Chloroflexota; class Anaerolineae; order Anaerolineales; family UBA4823; genus CAVVUF01. The sequence goes on from CAVVUF010000001.1 coordinate 1,244,208, forward strand.
ATCCCGAGAGTTATAATACGGGCAGGACTGGTTCTACAGCATCCCAGCCGCTGCAGTCATCCCCTATGCTAATTGTATCTCCGGCATCATTGAGTATTTTCCGTCTGGCAGCCGACGTACCTGCAAAATCTCAACAAATCCACGTTGAGGCCATTGGAGAATCAGGCTTAACCAACGTGGTACTCTTCATGGATGGACAAATTCTCGGAAAATTTAATAACTCGCCTTACGAAGCATGGTGGCAGCTTTCGCCAGGCACTCACCAGGTTTGGGCAGAAGCCAGGAACGCATCCGGTGAGAGAACGATGAGCCCGGTTGTCACTTTCCAGGTCAAAGAAAGCAAGTGAACAAGAATCCGCTAATTAACGTGGTTTGATTGGGTGATTGCAATTAGCGGATTCTAATCTTAAGGCAGCACTTCAAAGCGGCTGCCTGCGCCTCTGCCGTAAACATCTGGGAAGTAAAATTCATGGGCAGTCGGCGGTACTACCTGGAATGAGCCAATGGTGCTCGCCCGCGCCAGGTAGGAATAGACATAAGTACCCGGCGGCAGCTCAGCAGCAGAAAGCTCAACCCGCTCATCATGATATTGGATATGGTCGAACAACCACCAGCCCCAGCCTTTATAAACCAGGTCGTCCCACTTGAGCTGGTTTGGCGCAACACCTTGTTGGTTCGTCTCAAGAGTTTGATCGACTGCTTCCAAACCGGCAGGCAGTGGGTCATTTACTACCACATAATGCAGGGTATGGGGTGCCACAACGGTCAGCCGTACCAACACCAACTGACCTTGTTCAACCTGAGTGACAGGTATTGATGGATCGTCCACTAAGAAATAGTCACGCTTTACCAGGACACCACCATCCATAGCCGAAAGCTGATCCACTGGCAGTTCAACATTCAAGAAAGCGGTATAGTAGAGATTGCCCGGACCAGCTTCGCGAGAGATCACCAACCGGTTCACCTCGTCTTTGAGCATCTCACTGATGTCAATCCGAAGCTGGTTGGTTTGGAGCAGAGTGTCCTGATTGGCTTGCCCCTCTCCCACCGGCTTATCATTGAAGGCCACGCCGTAGGTAAAATCTGCGGACAACTCACCACTTGCAACCATCCAATCGGTCAAACCCATGATTGTCCAGGCTGTTTCCTGGGTTCCCATCCAATGACCCTCCGTACGGCTGCTCATCAACCAACGTGCTGCATTGGCATTTAGCGGATTGGTCTTATCCAGCTTGCTCATTGCATCCAGGATGATTGCTGTCGTACGCGTATCGGTGTTCCAATTCCAATAATCCACTTCCTTCTCCTCCCAGTGAGTACCGGTAGAAGAAAGGATCGCAGCATTCGCAAAATCTGACAGTAAAGTTTGAAGGCGCGGGTCATCTGTGTCAATCCTATACAGCGTCTGAGCCAGGAAGGCCCGTGCATAATAAGCCATATTTTCACGCTGATCATAGAGTTTTACGGTGGCACTCACCTGCGGACTGCCTACCTCCGCCAATACATACAAAACAAATGCCTGCCGGTTTAGCTGGTATGGTTGGGCTCGATCGCTCATTGATGTGACTTGCGTCTTCAGGTAGGCGATACCGCGACTCAGCACAGCTTCATCCACAGCAAAACCCGCTTCTTTCGCTTGATCCATGCCCAAGACAACATAGGCCGAAGTTAAAGAATCACTCTTTTTATTATTCCACCACCCCCAACCACCATCTGGGTTCTGCAGGTTGTATAGCTTTTGCAAAGCGGTATTGATTTGAGTGTCAATCTCAGCTTCTAATTCAGGGTCGCTGAAACCCGCCACTTTAAGTGCTTGCATAGTCATTACATTTGGCAAGAAGCGTGAAACGGTTTGTTCGATGCATTCATACGGATAGTGTTCCAGATAGGTCAATCCGTTCTGCATCCCGGCCACAAGAGAGGGAGAAACCTCGACCAACAGCTCTCCTTTCTGCACATCCATGGAAGGTGGCAGGCTGATCCCTTCGACCTGCGTCCCGCCCTCCAACATCTGACCCGATGTTCCCACAGTCTCCAGGGCTTCATATCGGTATACGGGTATGCCCTGGTTATCTAAAGTCCCCAAGGTAGGCCGGCTGGCATCCGAATAGGCGCCACCTTCAGCCTGGAAGACCAAATCGACCCGCTGCGAGTTTTGTGGAACAGATGCCTTCCAGGTCACCAGAACCTGGTGGTGAGCTGGAATTTCTACCGACTGTTCCGGGTCACTTAACAGATCAATCCCTTCAGCTTGCAAGCTTACTTGAACAGCCAGATCTGCGTCTGTATTATTATGCACCGCCGTCCCGAGGGTCACTTCGTCGCCCACGGTGAAGAAACGCGGCGTTTGCGGACGCACCAAGAGAGGCTTGGTGCTCTGGATATCCTTGGTCGACTGTCCAACCAGGGTAGCGCTGGTGACAGCCCTGGCATCCATCCGCCAGGTTGTCAAATTATCAGGCAGCGTAATAGTGACCTTGGCTTCCCCATTTGCATCCGTTACCAGCTGAGCCTCCCAATAAGCTGTATCGGGGAAATAACCCCGCGCTTGGATCACACCCTCTTCGCCTTCGCCTTTACCGCCCCCCGCCCCCATTGCTTCACCACCTGGAGTGATATCTTGGGTGAGTTTTGCATTGTAATCTTCAACTGTATACACAATTGGTACTGCGGTCCACACTCCGAGGCCGCGTTCGTAATAGAAGAAATCGAGGATCGACTGCGAATTTGGGCCACTTAGGTTCAGAGCAGAAAGATCACTCAAGCCCAACGAAACTTCAGCGCTGACGGGGTTATCCAGGTAATCACTCACGCGCACGGCATAATCGACGCGACCGCCTGGAGTGGACACTTCCTTGTCAGGGATAATTTCTACCTTTAGCTCTTGTTCTTTACGATCCACCGTCAGCTCAATAAATCCCATGCGAAAATCAGGCGGCGAGCCTTCTTCAGCGCCTTTGATCACAACCACAGAAACATATACATTCGGTGCCATATCGGGTGTAATGGGCAGTTTGTATATGGTGCTGTTCGTCTTCATCAAGATGACTTCATACTGCCGGATATGGCCGCGCTCGACTGTCACCAAGGCATAATTTTCACCCTGGAAAGGAGAAGCGATCATGATTTCTGCCGTTTCCCCAGGCACATAGCGTTTTTTATCGGTTACTAGCGTCATCCCCCGGTCGCTGCTTTGCCGCCAGGACACAAAATCTTCCCCGGCGATCCAGGTATAAGTTGAGGTTTTACCTATATTTCCCTGTTGATCTGCGGCGCTAACCTTAACCCGGTAAACGCCACCGACCTCAGGAGTAAATTTAACCTGCCCATATCCCTTCTCATCCAGAGCCAGATCCGTAATATAGTCAACCGGAAATTCTTGCACGGAAGAAGACCAGGTGATACGTCCGTTGGCATCCTGCTCTTGGACGCTATACCACCGCCGTTCCACGATATCTACGTTCACAACCTGGTTAGGTACCGGTTGACTGTCCCAATCCAGAGCAATGATCTCAAAAAACTGCTCTTTACCGATTTCTCCAACGTAGGCCTTGGAACGTACACCCGGATAGACCGAACTGCGGTGCACCACCAGGCTATCCCGTCCAGCCACAACTGTCCCAGAAAAATCGGTAACCACCGCTTCAAAAGTAAATTGCTGGCTCTGCTTGGAGCTGCCCAAATCTGCAGGCAGCGTCACCACTGCCCGGCCGTTATCATCGGTCTGGGTTGCTCCATCAGCCACATACTCGCCCCCATAATTTGCATTTTCCTGGTAATAATATCCCGTATCTGCCTCGTAATCCATAAAGGTATAAGCAGCATAGTCATCAGAAGGGGTAAAGTAATATGGAGATACAAGCATTCCCCAGGTTACTTTGGCATTTGATAACCCCCCACCGGCATAATAATCTGCCTGAACCGTCATGGTCATGGTATCGCCTGGCAGAACATTTTCGGGCGCTGCAGCTACATCGACAATGAACTCAGGCTTGCGATACTCCGCAACATTAAAACTCACTTCGCCGATATACTCTTCTTTTCCAGGAAAGCGGGCGCGGATCGTATAGGATCCCAAAGCAGCCTCTGTATCCAGGGGCAGTTCATCCTCAAAACTACCGTATGAAGATAGAGGCAGTGTTTTTGAATAGACCGTTTCCTCAAAGCTCTCAACGGTCACATTGACCTCCGAGGTCTGAGGAAGGGCGAAATTCAAGTCATCGTCCACCCGCACGATTCCTTTGAAGTAAACAGTTTGACCTGGGCGATAAAGAGGTCGATCTGTATATAGATAGGCTGTTGGCCGGTCTGGCTGTGCGTAATAATCCTGCCAAATACCGAATTCATATGGAGAAACCCCACTGCTCCAATTAGCAGAGGCAAACCCATACGATTTAAAGTCCTCGCTCAGAGCAAAAAAAGTATCGTACCACTCCGTACCTTTGACAAGATCATTGACATACACCAACCCATCTGCATCGGTAACTCCCTTTCCAACCGGCTCGAATTGGGTATCATAAATTGTCACCGGCGCATCTTGGATGGGATCACCTGTGGTTAAATCTGTCAGCCAGACCAAGGCTTCAGAATTTGTAGTCTTGAAGGACATGTTTGCAGAAACCACAGCCACAAGACGCACATCATTAAAATTATTGCCGGTATGCGGCACCTGTGGGGATTCAAGCGTCAAGATATAAAAACCAGGTGGAAGCGGCTCTCTGTTCGGTTCGGGAGTGAAATCAGTCAGAATTCGTTCGTTCAGATTCCCATTAATTCGAACATCCGACTTCCATACCAGGTCTTCTGGAACCGGGCTGTAGTTCCAAGGACTCTTTTCGCCATAATAAAGTTGCATGGCCGCAAAATCCTTGGCAGGTAGTTGATAGAGCCTGACTGAAACGACCTTGATATTTCTTGAGCTAACGAAAAAGTCTTGAGGTCCGCCAACTCGATAAATTACCGGGCCTTCAGATGGAAGCTGCAAAGTAACCATGGGATCATAAGCGGCAGTCGTAAAACGAATGGTTTGTTCCTGGTTGATTTTGTTCCCGTATAAATCTTCCATGCCGGGTAGTATTTTGACGGTATATGTCGTTGAGGGCTGTAAGCCGTATGTATACATGGTCCAGGCATTCCCATAAATACCATAATCACCGTAATACCACTGCCTATCCCCCTCCAACGCAGGTGTGAACTCGACTTTATCCTTTAGAGAATCAAAGCGCATTGGCGAGTTAAAATAAATCGTGAACTGTGGGTTAAATTGGGATTGGACCGAGTCGCCTGCCGGGTCTGTATATGCAACACCTGGCGGGAAAACGGTTGTGAAATTCCAATGGATGCCCTGGTCAATATCTCCTCCACCCATCGCCTGCGCGCTTAAATCGAGAACCAGGGTATAGTCTTTACCCAGAGCCATCATTTGGGTAGGGGTGAATACCATTGTCGTACCCAGCTCATCCCAGGTGATATCCAGCGGCACTTTCTCACCTGTGCCGTCTGTAATTGAAAGCGCTGATTCAGATGAGGCCTGATCCATCGGTTGGCGAAACTTGATTGTAAATCCCTGCATTAAGGGGATATTCGCTCTACCATCTTGAGGATTGACATCCCATGGATATCCATTCATCCAAAATAAATCGACCCCGGGTGCCATCGTTGTAAAGTTCCAACTGTAATCCTCCGCCAACACCACCTCCCCAGTGACATCTTTAAGCCCAGCCTTAACCACAACTGTGTAAGGTGTTGCCCCCGCTAAAACGGTTTCAGGGCGATAAACATAAACAGATGTACTGACCCATTCGCCTTTACCAGGTACAGTGGGTGAAATGCGAATTGGATTGGGTAAATTTTCTTGCTGCTCGGCAATCACCAAGGGTGCCACCGGACGGTTGAAAATAACCGTAACCACCGCGGTATTCTCGACATCGACCGCCTTGTCGGTGGGAAACTCCTGGCTTACCTGCAAGTTGGTAACTGTTGTAAACTCAACTTTCAGCGGATCAGGGATATTCATCCCTGTGGAGCTGTAGGCCTGTTCAGAAAGAAATGCCTGGTATGTCGCGTCAGCAACGAGTGGTTGATCGGGTTCAAATTGGAAGGAACTCGGAGAAAGCCAGGTTATCTTTCCGGGCACCTCTACCCCGCTAAAATCGGTCATCCGCCAGGCTTGTTCTGTCTCGACCTGATCCATATCCTGGTCGAAAACAATCTTGACCTTGCCATCCAAGGGCAGTTCTTGTCCCTTCTGTGGAATCATTTCAATGATCTGTGGAGGAAGCAGCTCTCCAGTATCAACAACCAGGATACTTTGTGTCGCAGTTGCAGAAGGTACCAGAACAGTCTCTGTTGGGGTCAGCCGAACAATTTGTGTAGGTAATAAACCTGGACCTTTGGGTAGACTGCATCCAGTTAATATCAAAAACAACGGTATGAGAATGGCCTTTCCAAAAAGCGCCAGTCTTGAGGGCGCAACCTTATGACCGATCATGTGCATCTCCTGTTCTTCCCATTCAGTGTAGCACAAAAACACTCTATCAAAAAAGGTTGTGGCAGAACTGTAACAAACCGTAACTTAAAAAACAACCCTAAAGATCAATAGTTAAGGGCTTGATCTTTGGATCGAAGGAAGGTATGTAAAGAAAATCCGGTCTGTCAATTTAGCGTTCCACAGGACGTCTGCGTAAACATTACCTGACCGGTCATAAGCCAGGATCAAGAAAGCTGCATTGAACTGAACCGCCTCTGTAGATGGATCAAAAGGCAGGGTCCAGTAACCTTGCTGCAGAGTACCGTATCCAAGCATTTTCCAGGCAGGGTTGGGCCATTGGTAATCGTGGAAATAAAATTCGACCCGATCTACGCCACTTAAAGTATCGCTAACCTGGGCTTTGAGCGTAATCGGATCCGAGATCAAAGTGGAACTGGTAGGAAAAACAAGATGGGCGGAGGGATCAACTGTATCCTGATAAACTCCGACTGTGTATGAATAATTCGGCCCTCCCGTACCTGGGTGCCCCCATTCCTTCACCTTCAAGGAATATACCCCTGAACGGGGGATATAAAATCGAATCCACGAATCTAGGATATCTGGATAACGCTCATCATCGTTCTCCGCCAGAATTGAACTCCCATCCTCCCCAATAATTTGGAGAGTCGAATCAATCAAGGATCCACTGCTATGTTCGGTATTGATGGTGACCCAAGTATTTGCTGTTCCAGTGAATTGATAATAATCGAGATCGCCAGCCGGGCAAATGGCTTCATTGATTGGAATATTAATGGATAACCCGAGCGCCTGTGCAGATGTGTTCGCGGCCAAATCGGGTGATGGGCAAGTGGCAGGAGGATCAGCCGTAATGCTGAAATCATCGAGGTACCAACCTTCATAGTCGTTATCCCCTCCCGAAGTCTGTGTGGAAATATCCATAGTATCAAAGTGAAACCTGATCTGAATGGTATGCCCAGCATACGGTAAAAGATCAATCACAGGGCTTAAAAGGAAAGGCGAGGCATCTGAGTAAATCATCAGATCGTCGTTAAGCTGATACAATTTAACGAAAGGATTGCTATCCACTTTGATCTGCACCCAACGTTGGTCCCAGAATCGAGCAGGGCTTTCAGTCTGGTATCGATATTTAAATCGCAGGTAATAATTCCCTGTTGCAGGGATTTGGATCGATGGGGAAGTCAGATCTCCAGTTTTTCCATTGTAATAATATTCATCGCAGCCGTTGTTATTGGAGTAACAATAACCAAACCACCAGGTATGTGTGCCGCTGGCAGCCGGCTTTGCAGCTTCGAGATGCCAGAGACCGCTTGCACTCCAACCCCCACTAGACTCCATCAAATCTGTATATGGAGCCAAAAGGATTGAGGCTGGGTTGACTGTTTTAGAGACAAGCATGAGCGCCTGAGCCGGGCTCCAGGGGCTGGACCCAGCGCTGTTGCCAGCACGCACCTGCCAGGAATAAGCCCCAGGAAGCAGCCCAAAGCTCCCTACTCCTGTACCCAGGTGCCAGAAAGGTTCGGTGAGCCAGGTTGAAGTGATTATCTCTCCACCGCGTATCAGCCGTGCCTGGAATTGGCTGCCACCTCCCTTGTCTCGCCAATAAAAACTCAAAGAAAGTGTCTCGGTGAAAGTCCCTCCTGAGGTTGGCCAGACAGGTTCCGGAACATTCGGAGTTATCGTTCTGAGTTGTACTCGTAACGAGCTAACCTTATTCGCCCCAACCAAATTTTCTCCCAGGCTGCTGTCATCTCGATTAATCGTTTCCGATCGCCCTGAGAAAGCCGCATCACTGAATAACGTTGCCAGTACATTGGCACCGACCTTAATAGAAACAGCGCGGTTATCACCTACTGTTCCCAGATCAGCTCCGGAAGCATAACTCCCAATATCTTTGACCACGCAATCACCGCGAAAGTTATCGCTCGAATAAAGCGCGACCTGTTCGGCAGACGGTGAGCAGGCCGCTGGAGGTTGTGGGGTGGCAAGAGGGCAATTGTAATTTTTTACAAAAGTGACCAGGCTGTCGTATATTTTCGAATTATTGACATTATCCACCAGTCGAAGGCTCAGGCTGACCGGGCCATCTGGAACGTTCGAATTGCACAAGTTCCAGGAATAGCTGAAGGGAGAAGCGGTCTGCGTTGTACCGATATCTGCCCAGGCTCCGTTGAAATAAGCACGGATTTGAGCGCTTTTCAATCCCACACCGGAATCACTCGCCCAACCGTTGATCGTTACGGCCTGGGAAACAACATTAGCTCCAAAAACGGGAGCAGTCAATGCTCCTGTAGGGGGTGTGGTGTCGATATAATAGACATTCCCAGAAACATAAGATTCCTGAAATTGGCTGCATACATCCTTGGGTTTCGTCGGATAATTGTCATTCGGCCAACAATAGGGTTCGTCATTGTAGCCAACAAGATCCAACCTTTTTAGGCGCGGGCGACCGCCATTGATCGAAACATCTCCAAAAACAATATCCACAGAAGTACCCCAATAAGAGCCGGGGGTGGTATGCACCATGAAGTGCAGGTGATGGCCAGTACTTGCGCCCGTGTCATCTGCGATGCCAATAAACTGTCCCTGCTGCACAGGAACGCCCACAGCCTTGAGTTCTGCTGGGATGCTGTTTTGCGCCAGATGCATATAGAGCTGATACGTGGTAGCAGAATCCTTGATGACGATATAATTTCCTGGAGATTCTGTGCTGTTATTAGCAATATCGTCTTTCCATCTCCAGACCGTACCGGCTTTAGAAGCATGGATATTCCACATCTGTCCAGATAGATAAAAATCAAACGCATAATGGGAATTTCCTGAAGGGATATAAGAATCATGCGACACGCTCCCCGACAGCTTCCGCGTTAGCCCATTCGGCCAGGGGAGCAAATATCCTGTTAGAGGCGCAGCAGGAATATTTTCAGTAAATTCCTGATTGATAAGCAACCAATATTCTTTCTCGTTTTCTGATAGTACCTCAATTGGGGCATCATTTACCCATTTTAACCAAGCCTCATCTCCCGGAAAGGCTGGTATCCAGCTTCCATCGATATTTTGAAGCACCACAAGCCCTGGCTCCGTTGGAATGGATTCCCCTGTCTTAGGATCCATCACCTCCAGCCAGGCTGTTGCCCAGCCTTCTTCCTCAGAGACACGAACATTCGTGATTTGACTTTCGGCAATCGCGAAAACCGGTTGGTACTCTACTCGTGCGGCCATCCCCGAATTAATTGCCTGCTCGATACTCGCTATGGTTTCATCCGGTGGAGGCGTGGGCTTGAAATCGCCAGATAAAAGCGGCGCGGCTTGGCCAAGGTTTAAAGACCAAAAACCAATAAATAGCACAGCCACAATGAAAATCAGTAAAAGGACAATCCAACGCCTGTGGAACATAAGAGGTCTCCTAGATTATTGTCAATTTTATCAATCAATTTCATCTCATTAACCTATATTAAGACTACGGGGCAGATAGTTCGATCTGCCCCGTAGTTTAGCTGGAATCAGTGCAACTTATATGCCAGCGGGCAGCTTTCCTCCACCCACTGTATGCAGCAATGCCAGGTTGGTTGCCTTGATTATTCCCACAGGATAACCACAGGTGAGGACCACCTGCTGACCTGCTCGAACCAGATTGGATGCCAGAAGTGCCTGTTCCACCTCGGCAACCATTTCCTCGATCGAATAAGCCTGTTCTACAAGATGTGCAGATACGCCCCAGAACATAGCCATGCGGTTATAGACCGATCGATCGGGCGTAAAAGCCAGGATCGGTACGCCTGGACGGCTCTTCGACATGAGAATCGCAGTTCGCCCGGTCAGCGTAAACACCGCAATCGCGGCCACATTCTTATCCTGGGCTAAAGCGCGTGCCGCCATGGACATGAAATAAGTATCGTCGTTAGGTGACTCTGGCCTTGCATCACCATGCCAGTGGCTCCAGCGCTGCATGGAAGTCTCCGCCTCACAAATGATAGCATTCATCATCTGAACAGACTTCAATGGATATTTTCCTGCAGCAGTTTCACCAGAAAGCATCACTGCATCGGTCCCGTCCAAGATAGCATTGGCGACATCGGAGGCTTCTGCACGGGTCGGACGCGGGTTGTTCATCATCGAGTCCAACATCTGTGTAGCGGTGATCACCAATTTTTCATGAATATTTGCACATTCAATGATCTGCTTTTGAGCTGCGGGTACAGCCTCAGGAGACATCTCCACACCCAGGTCGCCGCGGGCTACCATCACTCCATCTACTTCCTGAACAATTGCGTCCAAGTTCTCTAAAGCTTCAGGACGTTCTAATTTGGCAATTACCGGCATATCTAAACAATTTGGAGCTAAACGACAAATCTCCTGCCGTAATACACGAATATCTTCTACAGAGCGCACAAATGACAAGGCAATTGCATCTACGCCTTGTTCCAACCCAAAAGCCAGGTCCAGTTTATCTTTCTCGGTCAGAGCCGAAATGGGAATCTTCGCTCCAGGGAGATTAACCCCCTTGTGAGGCTTCAATACCCCGCCGACCACAACCTTTGTGAAGACCTGGTCTTCCTCAACCCCTGTGACAATCAGCTCAAGATTTCCATCATCCAGCAAAATCCTCCCACCCTTTTCAACACTGAGCGGCAGCTCTGGAAAGTCCACCGTCACCCGCTTTGCATCACCCGGCACAGAATGTGTGACAAGGGTCAAGGGCTGGCCTTGAACAAGTTCAACAGTTCCATCAACCAAATTGCCGGTCCGCATTTTCGGACCTTGCAGGTCTTGCAATATACACAAAGGCTGCTGCAGTTTGAGGGCGATTTCCCGTAAACGCTGAATTACCTCAGCATGGACTTCATGTGTACCGTGAGAGAAGTTGAGGCGTGCCACATTGACCCCAGCATCCAAAAGGTTCTCAATCGAGGAAGGATCCTGGCTGGCGGGGCCAATCGTGGCAACGATTTTTGTGCAGCGAGCCATAGATTACATCAAATGAAGTTCTGTGGCTAATTTCTTGATATCCGCGCGGAAATCAGGATGAGCAATATTGATCAAAGCCTGGGCGCGTTGGCGTATACTCTTGCCATAAAGTTCTGCAACGCCATACTCCGTTACCACGTAACGAATATGGTTACGCGTAGTGACCACACCCGCTCCTTGCTTGAGCATGACCACAATCCGGCTTATCAGGGTTCCATCTTTCATGGTTGCCGTGGAGGGCAGGGCAATGACTGGTACGCCGCCCTTCGAACGAGAGGCACCGTAAACAAAGTCTAACTGCCCACCTACACCACTGAAAAGTTTCGGCCCAATGCTATCCGCGCAAACCTGTCCAGTGACATCCACCTCAATGGCTGAGTTGATCGCTACCTGGCGTTCATTTTGAGCAATCACAAATGGATCGTTGACATATTCTGTCGGATGCAGCTCAATCAGTGGGTTATCATCTGTCCACTGGTACAGGCGGTTCGTTCCGATGATGAATCCGGCCACAATCTTCCCAGGATGGAGGGTCTTGCGAGAATTAGTGACAACCCCTGCTTCGACCAGCTCCATAACACCATCCGAGAATAACTCACTATGGATGCCCAGCTCCTTCTTGTTGTACAAATACTTAAGGACTGCATCTGGGATCGCCCCAATGCCCATTTGCATGGTCGCGCCATCGGGGATCAGCTCCGCGATATGGCCGGCAATCTTCTCTGTCACCTCATTAGGTCCCTCCGCTCCCATCTTCATTTCTGGAAGCTCATAATCCACCGGGATAATATAATTGATCCGGCTGACATGAATAAAGGAGTCGCCTAATGTACGCGGCATTCTCTGATTGACTTCAGCAATAATAATTTTTGCCAATTCAGCGGGTGATTTTGTCAGCCCACATTCAATCCCAAAACTGCAGAAGCCATGCTCATCGGGTGGAGAAACATGCACCAGGGCTACGTCCAGAGGTAATACCCAATTCTTAAACAGCAAAGGGAATTCGGAGAGCAAAACTGGGGTGAAATCCGCCCGGCCCGCTTGAACTGCAGAACGAATGTTGGCGCTGATGAACATTGTATTGACACGGAGGTGCCCTTCCATTTCAGGTCCCACATAGTCAGCCGCACCAACAGATAATGCCTGGCAAATCTCAACATTCTTCAGATTAGGCGCGTAGCGTACTAAAGCTGACAATACTTCTTTGGGAGTAGAACAGTTCCCGGTCAGGAAAACGCGCTGCCCTGATTGGATTTTCCGGACTGCCTCGTCCGCAGTAACAACCCTAGATTGGTAAATTTTTTGAAGGTCCATAACTCTATATACTCCGTTGTCCCTATGGGCTGATCCGGGCTAGATGCCGGGCTTCGCCATCCAGGATCACCGTACCCGAACTCGATAGCCGGATTTTCCTTGACAGCGGCATAAATGCCTTTGTTAGCAATTTCCATAATAAATGGATAAGCCGCGGTTAATAAACGCAAAGGTCGAGGTGCGTGCCACGATACTGGGGATGTTTGGCACACAATAATGGATCACGCCTTCCTCGACAAAGGTTGATTTCTCGTGAGTAGTGAGGCGTGAAGTTTCTACGCAACCACCTTCGTCGATACTGATATCCATAATTACAGAGCGCTCCCGCATCTTTCTGACCATTTCACGAGTGATGACAAGTGGAGGACGTTCTCCTGATACCAAGACTGCCGCCACAACAACATCAGCATGAGAGATTGCCTCTTCAATTGCTTGGGGATAAGCCATCATGGTACCGACGCCCAAATTCATGTCATAAATACGGTGCAGGGCTTCCAAGCTCGTATCGAGCACCGTCACGCGCGCCCCCAAGCCGACAAAGGCTCGCGTAGCATACGTACCAAAGATCCCGGCTCCAATGACCACTACTTCAGCCGGAGGTACACTGCTAATACCTCCCATCAATACACCTTTACCACCCGCATTATTTTGAAGCAAACGCGCACTAATTTGAGCTGCCAGTGCCCCGCCAATCTGGCTTAACGGCTTTCTCACAGGTACTGTGCCATCAGGCAGTTGAATATGCTCGTAGGCGATCGTCGTGAGCCCTTTTTTTAGGATCATATCGATCTTATCTTTGCGTGAAGAGGCCAGGTGCAACAAGCCTGTGATGATTGTTTTAGGGCGAAGCCATTCTAGCTCCTCGTAGAGAGGTCTTGCAACCTTGAGCAGTAAATCGGCGCGACCAAAGACCTCGTGAGCAGAATAAACGATCCGCCCTCCGGCTTGTTCATATTCCCGGTCGCTGAAACCAGCGCCCAGGCCAGCCTCATGCTCGATATAACAGGTATGTCCCTGTTGTGTGAGCATCTGAACACCGGCTGGGGTCATTCCCACCCTAAATTCGAAAGTCCTTTTTTCTTTTGGTATTCCAATGTTCATAAAGGGTTCCTCTTTTCAAAAAAAAATACAAGGTCTGTTCCCCACCACACAGACCTCGTTAGTCGATCATATTTTCAGCACTTCTCGAATGATTGGAATAGCCCAATCTAAAGTCTCCTGAGTAACGATCAATGGCGGAGCAAAACGTATTACGTGCTCATGGGTTTCCTTAGCCAAAATGCCACTGGATGCCATCGCTTCGCAAAACCGGCGTGCACCACCTGCACTGGGCTTCATCTCCATGCCCACCAATAAACCTTTCCCACGCACCTCTTTGATATAAGGGCTTGGAATCTCAGCCAGTTGTTCCTGAAAATACTCCCCCAACCTCAAAGAATTTTCAATCATGCCTTCTTCAACCAAAACTTTCAATGCAGCACGCGCCACAGCTGCTCCCAACGGATTCCCGCCGAAAGTGGATCCATGGTCGCCAGGTTGGAATAACCCCAAGATGGAACGGCTCGATAATACTGCAGAAACAGGATAAAAACCGCCGCTCAGGGCTTTCCCGATGATCATAATATCAGGTCGAATACCATCATAATCACACGCAAACAGTTTACCAGTACGACCTAAGCCGGTTTGAATCTCATCCAAAATGAGTAAGACATTTTTTTCCGTGCAGATTTGGCGGAGCTGTTTTAGATATCCATCCGGAGGAACAATCACCCCGCCTTCACCTTGGATTGGCTCAACAAGAACTGCCGCAGTTTGAGGAGTAATCGCTTCTAAAACATTTTGACTTCGACCGTAAGGGACAAGGGTAAAGCCTGGAGTGAATGGTCCAAAATCATCACGGTAGGATGGTTCGGAAGAAAAAGAAATAATCGTTGTCGTTCGTCCGTGGAAATTCCCTTCGCAAGCAATGATCTCTGCCTGGTGGCGTCGAATGCCTTTTACCTGGTAAGCCCATTTGCGAGCCAGCTTAATCGCAGTCTCAACTGCTTCAGCCCCGCTATTCATCAGTAAAGCCATTTCGTATCCGGTTAGATCCACTAATTCTTTATAAAGCAATGGAAGCTGGTCGTTGTGAAAGGCCCGAGAAGTTAAAGTAAGAGTCTCAGCTTGTTGAATTAGTGCAGCCAAGATACGTGGGTGAACATGGCCCTGGTTAAGGGCTGAATATGAGCTTAAACAATCCAGGTATCGTTTTCCATCTACATCATAGACCCAAACACCCTCACCATGTGAGATCACAATATCTAAAGGTTTGTAATTATGCGCCCCATACAGGTTCTCAAGCTCGATGTAATCTTGGCTCTTCATCATGCCCTCTCCCATAAGAGTATAACACATCCATCTTATCTCCGATAATGCCATACTTCAGGCGAAATCTTTGATTAATGTCATATATTGACTATAATGGAACCTGATATGAAATGAAAAACGATACAGAATCGAGTGTCAACCTACTAAAAGAAGCCTGCAGACTTAGCGGAGCGCGTTGGGCGGTATGGCTCGATAACAAGAATGCGCAGTGGGAATTCGGTCCCAGGCAAGGCTTGAATCGATCCAGGCAGTCGATATTAAATAGCTTGGTTGAATCACCGGCAATTTCATCCTGGCTGGCTGGCGCTTTGAGCAGCGGTTACGTGCGCTGGACCAAAGCCGAAAACCCGAAATTAGATTGTCAATCCATTTATCTTTTCCCCAACCCAACGGAACACCTCATCCTAATGATCGGAATAGACAATGCCGACAAGAACAGTGAAAATATATTTAAGATAATTTCTCGTCATTTTCCTCCTCTCGTCCAACCACCGATCTCTTCATCCGAAGAGCTGCCCACTATTTTTCAAGATACTCAACAACCCATCTGGCAAGTACGCGCTGAGCTGGAGGCCTCCTACAATCCACAGACCATCCTGGATAATATCTTAGAATTTCTTTGCGGGGTTGTCACCTGCGATGCTGCATACCTCGCCATTCGATCTGGAGATATCTTTCATATCCAGGCAACATGGAATTGTCAATTAACTTCTCAAGATTTAGATCTTTCTCTCCCAAAAATCCCAGCAATCGAAAAAATAACTTTCACAAGACAGGGAATGATCCTGAATAGTTCTGACTGCAAAAGAGAACCTTTTTTGCCAGGTATGGATGGGATGATTAATCCTGACTGGATGGGCATCCCCATTGTTATCGGAAAAAGGGTCATTGGGATGGTTGCCTTCATCCATGTTGATTCCATTACCAACTCGATCTTTGATCTAGAAAAATTGCGGCAGGCCTCCCAGCATGTATCCACCCTGGCATACAATGTAGAAAATGCAATCGTATATGCGGAGGCTACCCGTTATTTACAGCAGCTTGCCCTGTTAAATGAGCTTGCAGTAACTGCCTGGTTAAGTATTGAAATTAATGAGGTGTCTCGGCGCGTTATGCATAGGTTACGGCGCGCCTTTGATACCGATTGGGCGGCTGTTTACCTGATTTCGCCAGGTGATCAAGTTCTCCGTGAATATGGAGGAGAAAACAGCGAAAGATTTCCTTTAAAGCACTCGGACGAGTCATCCATTGTGGGGTTCACGGTCCAAAGTGGAAACCCTGTACGGGTGAACGATCTGCTGTCACAAACACGCTTCGTTCCTAAAAGAAACAATATATGTGCTGAAATGGCGGTACCATTAAGATATCGTGGTAAGGTGATCGGGGTTATCGACCTGGTGAGCAGAAATGTAAATGCCTTCTCAAACCAGGATGAACAGCTGTTGATCTTGATAGCGGGAACCCTGGCAGGACTTTTCGAGAATATGCGCTTGAATGAAGAGCTGCGTCTTTATATACGCCAGCTTGAGGAGTCGCAGCGTGCTCTGATCCAGGCAGAAAAAATGGCAATCGCTGGGCGATTAACCGCTTCGATTGCTCATGAGATAAACAACCCCTTGCAATCAGTCAGTAATTGCTTGCATCTGGCTGAAAGGAAAGAATTATCCTTAATAGACCGCCAGAATTATCTCGGTTTAGCCCGGGAAGAGCTGGATCGCTTGATGCAAACAGTTCAAAGGATGCTGGACTATTATCGACCGGGTGCGCTGGATCGAAAACCCACCGATATCCACGCATTGCTAAATAAAGTCATCACCTTGATGGAAAAGCAGTTCCGAGATCATTCCATCCGAATACATTTGCACCTCGCTCCGAATTTACCGCTTGTCTACGCAGTCGGTGATCAGATCCAACAAGTATTTTTAAACCTGGCTCTGAATGCAGTGGAAGCGATGCCAAAAGGCGGGAATCTGATTATCGAAACTTTCTATAACCATGACCATGTAAGGATCATTTTCCAGGATACTGGCCCAGGTGTTTCCTCTTTGAAAAAGAAAACCATTTTTGAGCCATTTGTGAGCAGCAAACAAGGAGGAACAGGACTTGGTTTGGCCATCAGCTATGGAATCATCACCGCGCATGGTGGTAGTCTGGAGCTCTTGGGTGAAGGGGAATCCACGATAACACCTGGAGAAAATTCTACCTTCGGTAAGGGAGCCAGGTTCCAAATCACACTGCGCTGTTCCTCGCCAACTGAACCCAGGTCCTCCGAATGACAAATTCCGGAATGCCTCCTTACTATCCAGGGGGAACGCCTTTTCTAATCCTGGTTGTAGATGATGAGGCTACCATGCGCCGGTCTCTTGCTGATATTCTTCGGCTTGAAGGTTACCGGGTTCAGACTGCAGCAAGCGGGGAAGAAGCCATCCTGCAAATCAAAGAAGAACTCTATGATTTAATCTTGTTGGATTTGAAAATGCCTGGGATGGGCGGGATTGAAGTCTTGCGATTTAAAGCAGAGACTTCCCCTGATTCTCAGGTAATTCTCCTGACTGCACACGGGTCTCTTGAATCGGCTATCGAAGCGTTGCGCTTGGGTGCACAAGATTACTTGCTCAAGCCATCTTCACCTGAAACAATCTTGGCAAGTGTCGCCAGGGCACTAAAATTACGCATCGAACATTTACAATATCAAGAGCTGTTGACTAAGCTAAAATCGTCTATTCAAACGCTCCAAGAGAACAAAGAGACTGGTCAAACCGTCCTCCCCCAAGGTGAAGCCCTTTTTGGGAATGGAGTAAGAGTAGATTTTGATCAACAGGTGATTTGGAATGATCATACCCAAATCTCACTAACCTCCACAGAATCAAAATTATTAAAAGTTTTCCTCGAGAACCGAGGGTATATTTTTTCACATAAGGAACTTGTAGCAAGGGTTCAAGGGTATGACACCACAGATCAAGAAGCTCCTGCGATTCTGCGCCCTTTAATTAGCCGTTTGCGGCATAAGCTTTCGGTTTTCCCAGGAAGTCAAACTTGGATTGTGAATGTCAGGGGGAGGGGGTATGGGTTCGAACCAGGTAAATCATGGTAGTGGAAAATCTGAAGGATATCCTGGTGGTCGCAGCCAATTTAACCATCTGGTTTTTAAGCCTTGAGAGGGTGTTTTCTCACTGGCTACCAATGAAAGACTGGCAATCAATAAGCCTACCCCTATCCATTAAGTCAGGCTCAAACTTTCATCCAGCCAGAGATATGAAAATATTAAGGTTACCAGTAATTCACCCAACCCCAATAAGGCTGCTTGCATTCCTCCCAGATGCTTGACCCCCAAAAACAACGTCAATCTTGAGAAAAAAGTTACCAAGCTTAAACCCAACACTGCTCTCATGGCTACCTGCGTAACCGTGAAACTGATATTACCTGAAATAAGAAACGCTGGGATCACGACAATACTCATGGCTAAGAGTGTATAGAAGGTAACCGTAGGAGCGGGCATATCATAAAGGACTCGCTGGTTGATAGGTAAATGCAGCGCATATAAGATCGATGCCCCCAGCATCATCAATACACCTAACAGATCAATAGATTGGTTCGGAGCTTGAGTTAAAAGAAACAATCCTGGAAAAATCATCAATAAACGGATTAATGTCAGGCGGCTGGGGTGTTGGTTGTCAAGGACCATCATCCAGAGCATAACAAACAATGGATATAACGAATACAAGAGCTGCCCAACGCTTGCATTAATCCGCCCAAGAGCACTGTAATACAATAAAGATCCCAACCCGTTGATGCCTCCTGCTAACAAGCAACCTAGTAAACCCGCAGGATAGATATATAAATACTGCCCTCTTGAATAGAAAGATCACCCCAAAGATCAACAAGGTAGCAAGGCATGTACGCAATGCCACAACCTCCAAAGGGGGCATTCCTTGGTTGATGGCTTGTTTCCCAAAAACGGGTGCCATTCCTAAAAAAAACGCAGAAGCCAGGGATGCTAAAATTCCTTTAATTTTGGTTTGCATATTGATTTAATTACGCCCCGATTACCTTCACCCCAACAGCGCTTTGACTTCATCAGCAAGGTCATCGCCCATGAACTCACCTTTTTGCATCAAAGTGTGAACACGGCCTTTGAGACTGTTTTTCTCGTCTGGGGTCAGCTCTTTAGCTGTGACAACAATAACTGGAATATCAGCCGTCTGAGGATCTTGCCTCAAAAAATCCAACACAGCAAAACCATCGGTCTCAGGCATCATTAAATCCAAGATGACCAAGTCAGGGGTTTCTTTCTTTGCCAATGCGATCGCTTCACGCCCATTCGTGGCTTCAAAGAGAGTGTAATCTCCTTGTGATTGAAGGATTCGCATGATTAAGCGTCGTGCATCGGGAGTATCGTCGACAATAATGATCCGAGAGAAACGCTCCATGGTTACTTTACTCAGTGCAGCTAACAGACCTTCTTCTTGCGTTTCCGGCAAAGTCATGGAAGTTGGGGGTTTACCAGCTCCGACGGGTGCCAGGTTGCGCGCCCACCCTTCTCCAAGAATCTCTTTTTCTATCGGCATCGTATGCCCAGTGCAATTCACCACAACTAGGTCCGATGGCTTGATATGACCCGCTCTCACCAAGCGGATTAAACCAGCAAAACCAACCGCAGATGCAGGCTCAACAGATAATCCCTCCATTTTCGCCAGGATGTGGATCGTGCGAAAAGCTTCCTCATCGGTAACACTCTCAAACACCCCTCCTCCCCCTGCTAACATATGTTGGCGCAGCCAGGTATAAGTCCTGCCTGGGTCGCCAGTTGAAAGGGTGGTAATATGCGTCCGCGGCGAGCGCACAGGGTCGGCAACATCCAGACCTTGTTTCCAGGCATGCACCATGGGTGCACACCCCGCTGATTGTATCCCCGCCAGTGCAGGAATCTGATCGGTCAAACCCATCAATTGTAATTCCTCAAAACCTTTAAGAACTCCCTGAGGTCCTAGACCTCCACTAATTGCTTGAACATACCAATCAGGGGCCTTCCAGATAGGCTCAGATAAACCCAATTGAAACGCTAACTGCTCCGCAATCTCAAATGAAATTGTCTTCATTGCTTCAACGGAGGGGATTGATCTTGAACCGCGCTCTAAATACAGTCCCCGTTGACGGGCAAATTCGGCCGCCAATTTCTTTGCCTGGTCATAGGAGGCAGTCACTTTGACTACCTGTGTCCCATAAATTGCCACTTCGCGCATTTTCTCAGCGGGAACCAGACTTGTTAAAAAGGCCCACAGCTTAATTCCCGCTCTCGCTGCATAAGCCGAATATGCGATGGCCACATTCCCAGTCGAAGCCAAAACGGCTTCGGTAATGCCGGCTTCTTTCATAGCTGCAATACTGAGTGCAGCCTGGCGATCCTTAAATGAGCCTGTAGGGCCTTGCCGCTCATCCTTTATATATAGGCGAGGCAGACCTAACATCATCCCAAGGTTTTGCGCATGGATGAGAGGCGTTCCTCCCTCTCCCATGTTGATAATCGGGTTTGGAGCTCCTAAGGGTAACACTTCTCGATAACGCCATAAATCATTCGGCCTGCCGACCACTCGAGAAGGAAGTAATAAACCAATTTTTTCATAATCATACCGCGCCTCACGCCATTCTCCTCCACAACTTGGGCAGGTAAAGCTTGTAGCTGAATATGGCGTTTTAAATCCACAATCAACACATTCTATCGTCACATGCGTTGAAGTTTCGCTCATGCTTTCCCTTCCTGCATCCTAACAGTGGTTCCAGATTTTATTGGATCAATCCGGTTTAGAACACTCTCAATACTCTCCAATAATTCACTTTCCTTCAGACCTTCTTTGTTAAGCAATTTCATAGTGGATTCCGAGAAACGCCGTAATCGCTCTTCAGGAACACCACTTGCACTTAAAATGATCACAGGGATATCTCGCCAGTCAGGATCAACAAAAAGCGATTCTAAAAATGTTGAGCTGTCCAGCTCTGGCATCAAGAGGTTGAGAATCAAAACCTGGGGTAATTGAGCTTGCATCGTCACCAGCCCTTCTACACCACTCAAAGCCATCCTGACTTGATACTTCCCTTGTTCTTCGAGTATCCGTTTAATAAAATCTAATTCATCCTGATCATCATCTACAACCAGGATATCTTGTATGGTTCCATCTCGGTTCAAGCGTTCCAAAACGCTAGCTAGATCTTCTTCAAGGATGGGTTTCGTCAGGTAATCGACGGCACCCAGGGTAATCCCTTTATCCTGTTCTTCTACGATGCTGCAAACCACAACTGGAATATCTCTGGTTTCTGGGTTACGTTTGAGTTCTTCGAGTACTTGCCAGCCATCTTTATCTGGCATCATAATATCCAGGGTAATGGCGAAAGGGTGTAATCGACGAGCTGTCGTCACAGCTTGAAATGGATCCGTTAAGGGGCAGACCTGGAATCCATGAGCTTGTAAGTACCGATCATAAAGGCTAATAATTTGCTTGTCGTCATCGATCACCAGGATCAATTTTTTTCCTGCATCTGGTTCTGGTACGATATAGGGTAAAGGTAATGTAAACCAGAATGTGCTTCCCTTTCCAAGCTCGCTTTCAACACCAATTCGACCTTGATGCAGTTCTACCAACATCCTGGATATCGAAAGCCCTAAGCCAGTTCCCCCTACTTTTCGGGTAGGAGAAGTATCAACCTGGGAAAACGGTAAAAAGAGTTTCAACTGGTCTTCTGGAGTAATTCCAGGACCTGAATCTGTCACACTGATCATAATTTCAGGTTGACTCTTCGGATTCGTGACTTGTTTTACCTCAACCCGAATGACACCTTCATCCGTAAACTTCGCGGCGTTTGATAAGAAATTGATCAAGACTTGTCGAACTCGGGTTGGGTCAGCACGCACCAATGGCACATCAAGTGGGATTTTCTTCTCAAGCTTGATGGGTTTATCTTTTGTCAAGCCAATGGCTGTGGACATTGCACTGTTCACCAGATCCGCAATATTCGTGTTATCGTCAAAAGCCAGCTCCATCTTGCCAGCTTCGATCTTCGAGACATCTAATACATCATTGATTAACTTTAATAAATGCTGCCCTGAGTTGTGAATAGCTGTTAAATCCTGCGTTTGCATTTCCGTTATCGGCCCATCAATCCCCTTCATGATCACACGCGAGAAACCGATAATTGAATTTAAAGGAGTGCGCAGTTCATGTGACATATTGGCAAGAAATTGTGATTTTAGCTTATCTAATTCACGCAATTTTTCGGCAGTCTCGAACTGCACTTGATACAGTTGAGCGTTCTCCAGCGCTACTGCGGCAGCATTCGCAATCGTGACCATCATATTTATTTGGCTGGAGTCAAATTCCCGTTCGCTGCCTCTCATCTCGAGTTCAACAATCCCGATCGACTGGTTTTTAACGATTAATGGCAATACGATTAGAATGGAATCTCGATTCTGTTGCATATATGCAAGCTCTGCCGGATCCGCCTTCGGATCATTAGCACGCACAATCAGAGGCTGCATCGTTTGGATTGCTTTGGCAGTCGCAGGATAATCAGACAAAGGAAAAGACTTTCCCACCCAATCAGTGTCCTTCCATCCCATTGCATCTTCACTCTTTGCTATATCAGATACCACGCGCAAGGCCTCTTCTTCGGGATCAAACAAAGAGACTGAAGCCTCATCGAAATCCAAAATTTCAGCAAAGTTTTGCGTGACAATTCTCGCCACTTCGGCTGGCTCAAGCGTAGCACTGTTCAAGGATTGGCTGACATCATAAAGATTAGTCATTTCCTGTGCACGCTGGCGAGTTTCGTTAAACAACCTGGCGTTTTCAAGCGCCAGAGTCAATTGATCGGTCACCTGTTCCACAAGCCGGCGCTCATCCTCGGTCCAAATTCGGTATGGCGCATCGTCGATGATTTCCAATAGACCAACTTGATCTGCTCGAAGTATAAAGGGCACCGCCATGGCAGCAGGTTCCTCCGTACTACCAGCTTCAAAGATAGGTCTCTGATTACAAATCGTCTCCATCCCAAAAGATGTGATGGGAACATTCGTTGCTTGGATTATCTCTTCATCAAAACTTACCCCTTGTAAGTTTGAAGTTTGCAGGCTTCGGTCGAGAGAGGCACCTGTATTAGTAAAAGATGTCCTTTCAGAAATAGTCGTTTTTCCGAGAGGTACTTGATCTGTTGCCGGGCTTATCTTTACAACTTGATCTTGGACAAATTCAACACCTACCTCACTCATCACCCGGGCATATCCCCGCCACCCAACCGGATGTCTCTCAGGTTCCTCTGAAAGTATGGGCATCAGCGTCAAACGTACCTCTATTTGTACTCCATGTTGATCGAGATACTCAACGTCAACATCGGTCGTTCGGGCTTCACCCTCTGGATCAAGTAGAATTTCATCTAGTAAGTCAATCGAGCTAGGTGAAAGCTGGAACCTGGTGAATAGACGGCCCAAGAAACGGTCAGGTTGAATACCCAAAGCAGTTAGAATTTCATCACTTACAAACGTATATTTTCCACTCGCATCACATTCCCATCTCCAACCGATTACTTCTTTTTCTGGTTGAGCAGGAATTATGGGTTCAATCTCCGTTTCTATTTCGGAACACGGTGGCAGAAACGGTTCAACAGCATCTGATAAATCTGGAACTCTCAGAGGCACTTTCCGAACTTTACTGGGCGTATGGTCAACCTGGCGCGTCTGGGTGGTTTCTTTCTCCAGATCTGCGAACAGGCTTTCAATTCGAGTATTTAACTTTTTCTTCGACATTTTGAATCAGCTCCTGAGCCAAAGCCCGATACTGTCCAGCACTCCGGCTTGAACTGTAATAATGCGTGATTGGCATTCCGGCAACTGTGCTCTCCCTCAATTTTGTATCCGTTTCAATCACAGTTTTGAGCAAGCCATCTCCAAATGTCGCCTGCAGCTGTTCATTGAGGGTGCGATGAATCCGGTTTCTACGATCCATCATGGTGATCAGTACAAAATAAATCAAGTCTGGGTTCGACTGCCCACGAACCCTCCGAATGGCTGCCATAACACTCCTTAATCCATACGCCGAAAAATATTCGGGCTGCGTCGGTGCAATTACGACTTGAGCTGCGGTCAGGGCATTAACCGTCACCGCTCCCAGTGACGGGGGACAATCGAGAAGGATAAAATCATATGATTTCGCATTTTCTAATGTGTTTTTCAATATGAACTCGTAGTTTTTCCGCACGGGCAGGAACCTTTCTGCCAGGCCCATATCTGCATTAGAGGGGATTAAAATCTAATCCAGGAATAGCTGTTTCACGACTGACACTCATTAAAGAGGCCGAATTTAACAGCACGTCACCTACCGATTTGCGTACGTTGGTAGGTGTCAACCCTAATCCCAGGGTCAAATTAGCTTGAGTGTCCAGGTCAATAACCAGGACCTCTTTCCCTAATTCAACCAGCGCTCCTCCAAGAGAAATCACCGTAGTAGTTTTAGCTACCCCACCTTTCTCATTAGCAATTGCGATCACACATACATCCCGTTTGTCCGCCATAATACCTCAGACTTCCTATTTATTTTACCAACCTGGTTTTACTCACTTAGCGAATCGTGATCTGGGTCTGAATGAGTTTGGATAATGACTTGTGCTTTTTGAGCATGTAGCGCTTTTCGCAGCTCAGTCACCGCCGTTTGTAAAATCACTTGAGGGTCATTAGAAGAACGCAGCTTGGTAGTTATTTGACCCACCAGGTATTCGCGTTCGGCGCGCCGTTGGGTAGCCTCCAACAACCGCGCATTTTCCAATGCCAGGCCTATCTGGTCTGCAACAGATTTGATCCATGTAATATCCTCCTGGGTCCAGGTACGAGTTTGATCAATATCTTGCAGCTTGATGATTCCAATCGCCTGGCCGCGTAAGGTTATTGGAACAACAAGCTCATCCTCCATCTGAATGGGTAGGTCTCGGCTTTGAAGGGCTTCAATTGAACCCGGGCGCACAGCCGGTTCATCGCCCTCCGCAACCTCAATTTTTGTCTGATCCAATTCTTCCCAAATGAGCTCACCTCCCTCTTGCGGGAGGTTTGTAACCCGACCATAGGTATATTGAAACCCCTTTAGATTTTGCTGCTGAGACACTTTTTCCCACTCAGATCGCAAATATTCCCGTTGAGCGGTTTGTGCTTCAACCAAAGCCTTCTGTGTTTCACCAAACAAACGTGAGTTCTCAATCGCAATACCCACCTGATCTGCCATTGTGGTTAGCAAGCTGATATCCTCGTCCTTGAAAGCAGAAGCAATCTTGCTTTGAACATCCAAGGCCCCGATTACTTTTCCCCCAATCTTTAAGGGAAGTGCCATCTCAGATCGAGTTTCCGGTAAATCTGGGTTGTCAAAATAAACAGCATCTTTACCTACATCCAATGCAATACGCGGCTCTCCACGGTCTGTGACATAACCAACGATACCCACCTGCCCAACTTTCAAGCGATGTCCTCTAGCAAGCATCCGCTTTCCCCCTTCGCTGTTAGCTGCTTGTAAGACAGCATATTCACGATGTGGATCAAGCAAGAAAATACCCACATGGTAATATCCAAAACGTTCGCTAATCGTTTGGGTAATAAACGGCAGCAAGTGATCGATATCTTGCACAGTAGCTATTGCACGTGCTACATCAGATACCGTTTGCAGTTGATTGGCACGATAACGCATTTGATCTGAAATAATCTCTAACTCTTTTGTGCGTTCGCTAACTCGCTGCTCAAGACCGCCCAGAGTTTGGCGTAGTTGTGTCGTCATCGTATTAAAAGCATTTGACAACAGACCAATTTCGTCCTGGCTCTTAACGGGAGCTTGCACAGTCAGATCGCCAGTTGTAACAATTTGTGCTACATCCGTTAAACGCACAATCGGTTGAACGATAAAACGTGCCACAATCCCCACAGCAAATGAAACCAATACAGCAATCCCGATCGAAAGAAGAATAGCTGTTTTCGTCTGTTTATCTACTGGCTCTAAGAAGATGCTTTGCGGTTGTAAAAATGCCACTTTCCACTTCTGGTCCGGTATATCGACCACAGCGACTGAGCTTGTTTGTCCCTGGGTTCCTGCCTCCTGTGCTGTAAAGTAAGGTATTTTCGAAGAAGTTTTCAAACCCGAGAGAAAGGATGGATAGTCGGTTGCTAATTGGTCCACCGCTACATTGGGGACCCTACGGGCCGATATTAATCCTTGATATGTTTGAGCATCAATCGGAGCCACGAATTTATAAAGAGCTTCTGGATCTTGACTTTGAGCCAGGCGGAGATTATTTTCATCAACTAATACTGCAACAGCTCCCGATATTTTTAATTCTTTACTTTTAGCAATAATCGACTGTAAGTTGCTGGCATGAACCTGTGAAACCAACACACCTGCTGGATTGCCCTCTGAATTATTTACACGGGTGGCAAAAAAGATGCTGGGATTTCCATCTGGTGTGAAAATTACGGGTGATATATATGGCTGATTTGTTAATAACAAAAGATCAAGAAAGCCTCGATCTGTAAGATCAATACCGAGATTCCGAGGGAGCTGATCGATTTGCTCAGGCGATACACTTGTGCTCAACAACACCTTACCAGTTGTATCGAGTAAATTATATGTAAGAATATAACCCCTGGATTGTAAGGATCGCAACAAGGATAACGCATCTTGTTCCTCTTGACTGCCCTTGCGCGCCTCATCAGAAAGGATTAAGTAATTCACAAATTCAGGAAGCTCTGCTTCTGTAACTAAAGATGTCCGAGCCGCATCGATATAAGCACTTACCGAAGTCGCTATTTGCTGAGCAGTTGCTCTTAAAGCCTGGTTTTTCGCATCCAACAAGGCTTGGCGGGAAATTTGGTAATTATATATAGCCAAAGCGCCTACGGAACCGATTGTGATGATGAGTATCGGCAAAATTAATTTGGAGAGCAAGCTCAATTTTCGGAATTGCCAGAATAATGCCACAGAAAAAATGGGTAATATAATCCCTGCAAAAATGTATATCAGGTTATTTTGTTGTTCAGGTAACGCCAAGCGACTTGATGGGCCAAACACATCCTGAATAAAAGCAACTCCACCTATCAAAACTCCGAATGCCATCACTTGATTAATTTGTTTTGCTGAAAAAACCTGGACTGCTATTGCGGAGGTTACAAGAAAAGCACTCAACCCTAATATCAGGCCAAATCCTGTAGTGATTATCGACAGCACCAAAATGCCCACCCAAAAAGAAATAATCAACACCCAAGCACCTTGAGTTACCCGCTTTCGCCAACAAAACCATGCTGCGCAAAAACAACCTGCAGCCATCATCCAAATCGTCAGGATAGCAATCGTAATCCACCGACCTGCCAGAGGAATATAATTGACCGTAGTGATAATAGCAGCAACGGTCAGTATAAAAGCCAAAAACAGGCACATTAGCAGGATACTCGCCGGATTAATTTCTCTCAAGTGGTTTCTTATCCGATTAAGCATCGTCTTGTCCTCTGCTTGTTGATGAGAATTGACGTTCCTTTATCTCCCCACCAAAACTGCGAAGCTGTATGGTCCCCTTTGGAACTCGCAGCGCCTCAGCCAATTCTCTAATTGCTGTTTGTAGAATTACATCTACGTTTGTTGAGGCGCGCACTTTCGAGGTGATTTCCGTCAAAACACGCTCGCGTTCTGCACGCATTTGAGTGTTCTGATACAACCGCGCACTTTCGAGGGCTTGACCCAATTGATCTGTCAAAGTCTGTACTAAAATCAATTCGTCACTTGTCCAGGCTGACTCACTTGCTTTACGAAAATCTAGCACGCCCAGGGTATAATCACGAACTCGGATGGGAACGGATGCAATTGAAAAATCTTTGTCTTGCCTTACAATTACTTTTCCTTGTTGGGCGGCTTGTATCATCCATGGATGCCACTCTCCTTCTGCTTGATAAATCCCCCTCTCATCACTACGATATCCCCATTCAGAACGATCTTGCATTAAAACATCCCAAGCCTGCCGGGTTATATCCCCATAAGTGCTTCGCTCTACACCCGATATCTCCGCTTCTAACGACTGATCATATTCATTAACCAAAGCCAATTGATCCGCATATATATGTAAAATCGCCATTTCTTCAGATGAAAATGGTTCGCGAGAATTGCGTGTGATATCTAACACTCCCTTAACAATGCCATGGGCACGAATGGGTAAAGCTACTTCTGAGTTTTCGGTAGAGATTTCTGAATTCGGAAGGCCTTGTGCAAATTGAAGTAAATCGTCTGATTGACACACCTCTCCGGTTGCAGCTGCCCGCCCAACAACTCCATCCCCACTCTTTTCAGTCTCATTTATACTAAACCTGGTATTTTCTTTATTGTTGTGCTGACCATCCTGCATGTGGCCATCATGTTCTCGAGCTTCTTGATCCCTGTTGTATGCCGCTTTAAGTTCAACAAATTGTTTGCTATCATCCATGATGTAAACCCCCACAAAGCTGGAATTAAATTGTTGGGAAATTTTACGAGTTATTTCGTTTAATGAATGACTAATATCATTTGCTTCAGTCATTTCATGAACGAATTGCTCAAGATCAATCAACTGATCAGAAAGCAATTTTTCTCCATTCAATTGCTTTTTTACGTCCTTTTTCAGACAGGTCAGTTCTTCAATAAATGGTGTAACAACATCCAGGGTATAGGTGATTACATTCTCTTCCTTCTGGAGCGTCTGGTCATTATATTGGTTAACGCCTTCAGTTTTTTCGACATTTTCTGCTGCAAGGTTATTCTCTTGTGCGACCGTATGTACCAACTGTAATAAATGATTTGCCCTGGCAGCGATTTTTTCAAACGGGGTTGATAATTTGATCGAAAACCAAATACACAAACCCGCCATCAAAACGAATAGAATGGTGGTAAGGAGGAACGTTACGAAACGAATAGACACCAGGGCTTGATCGTAATTTGCTTGGTTATTAAGCAACAGCTGGATGACTTCGCTTTGTTCGACCTTTTCGCCACTGATCATTTCTAACGCCTGGGCTGCATTGTCCTGCATGGTTTGTAATTGGCGAGTGAATAACAGGTTCGCTTGGAAAATCAAGAAAGCAATTGAGATTATTGCCATTATCAAAAAGGACAGGATCAGGCGTAAACGCAGACGCATAAATTTAACCTTTTTCATCTTGTTGCGAACTTTTTAATCGAACTTCCACCTGGGAGATACCAAGAGATTGGCGAAGCTCCTGGACAGCGGTCCTCAAAACCGCATCGACATTGAGCGACTCGCGCATGCGCGAGGCAACTTCGCCGACTAGACGCTCTCGTTCAGCTTGTAACTGGCTAGCCTCATACAGTCGAGCACTCTCTAAGGCAACTCCTAATTGTTCGATGATCGTGGTTACCATATCATATTCTTCTGGGGTCCAACCACCGCTTTCTTTGGGTTTGAAGGTATCAAGATATCCAATAACAGTCTCGCGCACTTTGATCGGCAAAGAAAGAGGATAATTCCCCTGACTTTCTTCGCTGTCAATATTTTCACCTTTCTCGCCATCATCCCCTTCATTTGACTTCCGGTCTTGACCCAGGTTATCACCTAAGGAGGGATAATCCAGGCTGGTATAACTCAACTCAGCTCTTTCGTTTAATATTTCCATCCACGATCTGCGGCTAATCTCACCATAAATACGCCGGCTGGTCTCTAACGCCTCGTTGCTTTCGCGGAATAATCGAGCATTCTCAATGGCGATCGCAACCAAGTCAGCCAATGTTTGCATAATCGCTGCGTCTTCTCGGGAAAATGCATTTGGCTGAATACTCTGTACATCGAGTGCTCCGATGATTTTTCCGCCACTTTTTAATGCCAATGCCATTTCTGAGTTCGTTTCAGGTAAATCAGGATTATCGAAGAATTTCGAGTCTTCTCCCACATCCAAAGTAATTCTTGGATTGCCCGTACCAGTTACGTACCCAACAATCCCTTGCTGACCGACGCGTAATTTATGACCCCGCGCTAACATCCTTTGTCCACCTTCACTATTTGCCGCTCGCAGTACTGCATAACGGACCCCTTTTTCATCTACAGAATCTTTGCGATTAATATTCTGCTCTTCTAATAAAAATATACCTGCGTGGTAAAAACCGAATCGTTCACTGATCAAGCGGGTTACCGTCGATAATAATTCATCAATATTTCGTAATGTCGCCGCAGCTCGACCAATTTCGGCAACAGCCTGGAGCTGATTCGATCTTTTTTCCAAATCACGGGTCCGTTCACTCACACGCTGCTCAAGGTTGGTCAAGTTTTGCTGTAATTCACTCGTCATCTGATTGATTGCACCAGCCAGCACCCCGAATTCATCTTCGGTCTCGATGTTTGCCCGGGAATTCATATTTCCAGATGTGATTGCCTCTGCTACCGCCATCAAACGCCTGATAGGCGCAGTCAGACCACTCGATAATGGTATGGCTGCAAGGGCAGCAAAGATGACAACCAGAAGTGCCCACAACCCGATATTCCGAACCATGTTCCCGAAAGGTATAGATAGCACTTGCCCGGATTCAAAAATTTCTCTAACAGTGATTAACGATACAGCCGCAATAATTCCTGCTGAAACTGCGCTGAAGATAATCAAAGCAATCACCAGCTTAATACGCAGCGGATAGGTACTAAATCGAAAGTACCTTTTTTGTTCTCTTTGCTTACCTGACGTTTCAGAGTTTGATCGCATAGGAACCTTATTCATATAATGAAAGCCCTATTACTGGCTAGCATCTTCACCTGCAATTCCAATGGCACTTTGCCTGGTTTTCGCGTTATCATCAACCGATGGAGCAAGCCGCACGGTTACTTCTGGCACACCAAGAACCGTGCGGACTTCTAAGGCAGCTGTCTTAAGAATGGTTTGGACATCCAATGATTCTCGAATCCTGCTGGTAATTTCTCCTACTCTTCTCTCTCGATCTGCTCTCAGGGTAGCTTGCTCAAAACTGTTCGCCACATCGATGGCAGAAGAAATCTGCAAGCTTATTTGATCCATGAGCTGTAAGTCAGCCTCCGAAAAATGTCGTGATGCATCTGCAAGTTCTAGAGTCGCCACCCCCATGACCTCGCCCCGCGATAAGATCGGCACAAAAATAATGGTTTCAGCGTCTCGGATTTGGATGAAATCTCGTAAAGATGATAATGCGGTACTATTCTCTTCAATTGCCTTCTTCTGCACATCATATATGACCAAGGAGGTACGCTCTTTTACAACTTTTTCAATAATACTGTTCTCCCCCAACAAAATCCTGATACCAATCAGCTTGGCTCCTGGCATAAAAGGTTCAGCAGAAGCATTCGCCACCATGCTCAAAACTTGCCCATCAGGTTCTAACAAGAACATGCCGCAGTGTAACAGATTAAAGCTGGCGCGCAGCTTTTGCGATACATTATCGAGCAATTCATATAAGTTGGTATGCGAAGCAGCGACTGCAGTCACTTCCTGCAGAAGGCGAAGCTGACCAGTTCGAATTTGTGACTCTTCCAATAAGCGAGCATTATCGAGGCTCAAAGCAATCTGGGCTGTTACCGCTTCTATAATTGAAATTTCCTCATCTGTCCAAATATGATCCTGTGTATCTTCTTCCAAGCCAATTACCCCCACCATTTGGTTATACAATAACAAAGGAACAAGCAAAACTGAGTGAGCAGAGGCTAATTGATCTTTGTCCAACTCCCCTGAACTCGCCAACAGGCTGTTTTTCACTTGGATTGCTCTTCCGCTTTTCAAACGTTCAATCACCTCGCCCGGTAGGTGTGGTCGTGACCCAAGATCTTCCACAACCGGATTAACTTCCAAAAGGTTGTATTCATACCCTCCAACGCTTTTCCCCATTGCCTCACGTGACCAGATCTCTTGGGTATAGCGCTGGTACAATGAATTTGCCTCAAAATTGCTTCGATTCAGCTGGTGCTCCAAACGATCGTTCTGGATAGCAATCGATAATTCATCAGCCAAAATTTGTAAAATCGCTATTTCGTTATCTCCAAAAACATTCACAACTTGACTATGAACATCTAATACGCCAATGACTTCGCGCCCTACTCTTAACGGGAAAATTGCTTCAGAATGTGTATCTGGTAATAAAGGATCCTTTCGAAAAATATAATCCATCTCAACATTAT
Organism: uncultured Chloroflexia bacterium; assembly: GCA_963751425.1. GTDB lineage: Bacteria > Chloroflexota > Anaerolineae > Anaerolineales > UBA4823 > CAVVUF01. The sequence goes on from CAVVUF010000001.1 coordinate 1,276,549, forward strand.
TGATGATGCGCGGTTCACCTGAGCCCACCACATTGCTAATTACATTAATCTCTCCCAGGCGGCTCTTCGCTCCTCTTTGTAAATTAAAACTCCCTGCCGCTCCAGTTGCAGCTGTCAAAACCAAATAACGTCGTTCATCATCTAATAAATAGATACCGACATGATAAAAGTCAAATCTCCCTTGGATTAATTGAGCACACCGATCTGCCAAGGTGGTGACATCTCTTGAGGTGGCTGCCTCTCTTGCCATTTCTGCAGCAACGGCAAGTTGCAACGCATGCCCCTTCAAGATATTTAACCTTTCTTCGTCTTGATGGGCGTGATCTTCTTTTTCCCTTTCGATTTGAGTGGCAAGGTGATTGATTGAGACAGTTAATAATCCAAATTCATCTAGTTTTTCTACAGGTCGGTTTACCTCCACCCCTCCAGCGCGAATATTTTCAACCCTTTCACGGATTTCGTTTATTTGCCTGGTCACGCTACGGCTTACCAACAACAACATAACAAAGCCTCCCACCAACACAATCAGGCCAAACGAAACAAATACTTGCAGTCTCCCTTTTACAAGGTTGAGCATTTGCTGTTGCAGTTGAAGATCCACCAGCCCCCCAATCCAATCAATCAAGGCGTTGTAGGTAATATACAAGCCTCCCAACATGATGCCAATACTTACAATCACAAGCAGATAAGTAATGATCAGTCGCCAACTCACTGGCAGGCGGCGGAGAAAACGATCAATCATCCTACGTGCTCCCCTTCTCCCGCCTGGTTTTTCAAACCACTAGTTTGCTCTCCACCATTTGGTTGATCACCTAGATAGATAAAGGTCCGCGTGGGACCAAAGGCTTTCCCTAATTCACGTACTGTATTCTGCAGTATCGTATCCAGGTTGACCGAATTTCTGATTTTGGTAGAAAGCAAGTTGATTTGTTGTTCGCGGCGCGCCAGGTTTTGAGCATCTTGTAATAAGCGGGCGTTCTCCAAAATCAAAGCCAGGCGGCTGGCAACCTCTTCATACATCGACACAATGTCAGGTGATAAAGTTTGTCCTGCAAATTGAACCTCTATGGCGCCGATGGTTTGTCCTCGAACCTGAATTGGAACCGCTAATGTTTTCTTAGCTACAGCCTCAGGCTTATCATCTTCCCGCTCGGCTTCCTGGATGACAGGCTGCCCCATCCGGATCGCGGATTGGATAAGCGGAGTCTCCCCTGAAATAGGCTCGATCTCTAATCGACGATGCCGGTACCCAACCCCGTTTTGGATATTCAACGAGTTAAATGTCCGCTTCTGGTAATTTTTCCATGATTCTTGAGTATATGTTCCATACATCCTCTGCAGCTCTTCGACATTTCTTGTCATTTCTTCCAAAAGTTGGATATTTAGAATGGCAATTGCCAGTTGATCCGACACAATTTGCAAAACATACGCTGTCTCCTCATCGAAAACACCTTTCTCAGTACTCTGAAAATCAATAACGCCAATTACTCTTGTACCGACTTTGAGCGGAAGCGCAGCCTCTGATTTGGTTTCTGGTAATAAAGGATTCACGTAATAACCAGGATCCGCGCTAACATCTAAAGAAATTCGCGACTGTCCAGATTGCGCTACATAACTGATCAACGAGCGGTTTGGAATCCCCCCCATCTCACCAATTTTCAAGCGGTGTCCGCGTGCCAGCATCGTTTTTCCAGCCTCGCCAGTCCCCGCCATTAATACTGCATGCTCCGCTTGGTCATCAACCAAGTAAATAGCCACGTGATCGTACCCAAACCGATCATGGATCAAATTGACCGCTCTACGAAGAAGCTCGTTGAGATTTTGTACAACTGTCGCTTCTCTGGTTACTTCAGCTGCAATCCGGAGTTGTTTTGATCTGCTTTCCAGGTCACGTGTTCGATCTGCTACACGTTGCTCCAAACTAGATACCCAATCGCGCAGCTGAATTGTCATACTATTGAATGAATTCGATAAATCACCAATTTCGTCGAGCTGTTCAACATCACTCGTCATTTGCAGATTACCAGCTGCGATTTGTTCAGTCGTTTTTACGAGCTTAGCTAGTGGATTCGTAATTCGGGTAGTGGCAAAATACCCGATTACCAAGGCAGCCAACATCGAGGCTACCATAAGTCCAACATTGATCCAAACTCCCTGGTAAGTTGAACGCAGCGCTTCTGATCTTTCCTGTTCTGCGAGCAGAGCCACTCCCAACTCTGGCAACCAATGATAAATGCCGAGTACATTTGTAACCCGATATCCAGCATAACTTCCAGACCCATCTTCGTTTTTATACAAAATTTGGTCAATAGCTGGAGAAAACACGTAACTTTCGCCAGCCTTGTATCCCTCAAATAAAGAATCGGTTATCAGATGGTGGCTGCGGTTTACAAGGTAAGTCTCTCCAGTATCTCCCAAACCGATCCGCTCAGTCATTATCCGGTTCAATGGCTCAAGATTAGCTTTCCCTGCCAGTATTGCAATGGTTTGACCATTCGAGTTTTCAATCGGTTTTGCTATAAACAGGATGTTCCCTTGTCCCTCCTTGGTTATAGGTGGGACAAGAGTGGTTTCTTTCATGCTAGTTGAAAAAAATGGCTCTTCTTTGACATTCTTTCCCTGATTTGCTGATTCTGTGGAAAACACAACTTTACCATTGAGATCAACGATCATTAACTCCTCAAAAAAATCTGTCTTATACAAATGATCCATCATACGCTGCTTGAATGCATCATATTCAGTTTGATTTGCAGCACCATCTTGAAGTGCCTGAACAAGCAGTACCTGCATTTGGTCACTTTCAATTGATGTAGAAGCGATTGTTTCAAAGTCTACCTGTAGATTACTTTGCCATTCTCGAACCGAGGATTCTTTTAACGAAGCCACAGCTTCCAATTGGCGTAAAACGGCTGACTGTGAGTTTTGTGCGTTGAGCACCGTTGCGACAGTACCAACTAAGGCAACAGGGACAAGCACTAAGAGCAAAAAGGTGCCGATCAACCTGATCCGAATGGAATGAATAGGTAATTCCAAAATGAGGAGAAAAACCACTGCCAGGTTTACCAGAAGTGTTGAACCAATAATAAATATCAAAACATATGTCTGCGTTTTTGGATCGAACCGTTGAATTAGATCTAACCTATTTATTAGAAGGATTGCTGCCAGGTATATGAGCGCCGCACCAATCCATACGTGCCATTGTCGAGGTAAGATCAGAATACCAGTGAGGACAATGAGTAGAACCCCACTTACACAAAGATAGATCGTTATTCCTTCCCAAATGAGCTCATGTCCAATAAGAAATATCGCAAAGGCAATTAATAATGCCATCCCCGCTAAATTTACTCGCTCTCGAGCGTAACTAACGAAAAATGCAGGGATTAGCGCTGCCTGAGAAACCAGAATAAGAAAGGTTGGAATCAAGAACTGCGTATTCTTTGATTGAAAATAAACAGCCAGGTAAAAAAGGAGTGTACCGGAGCCAAAAACGACGAGAAGGATATATAGTCGTCTGAACGTGGGATTCAATTTTTGGCCCGAAATTAAATTTTCCAAGAGGCACCTGCCTTATTGAAAATAATCATGGGATTCATGTTTCAATCCCTGTCTCTTCAGTTTTTATTTCCATTGGTGAGCCTACCGTTTTGTCCGGCGGTTTTATTACGATAGTGACCTCATTGACATTCGGCATTTTAGCTAACTCTTTTACCGCCTGTTGAAGAAGCGCATCCAAATCCATGGAATTGGAGAGATTGGAAACAAACTGATTCAACACGCGTTCCCGTCTTTCTCGGACTTGTGTATCCTCAAAAAGCTGAGCACTTTCGATCGCCTGGCTCAAACGAGCAAGGATTTCCTCAACCAAACTCTCTTCATGAACGGACAAAGCCTCTTTTTCGGACCACAAATCCAGTTTAGCAATTACCTCCCCACGCACCGACAGAGGTAAACTCACCAATGTACCTGGAATTTGCTCCTCCTGGTTAACGTCCTCTACCCTTTCAAGAGGTTTGACACCTTTCAGATCATAGGCAAATCCAACCATCTGATTCGATGACAGCCAAGAGCTAGATTTTTCAGATCCTTCTCGCCCACTCACCAGGTCCAGTCTTTCCAAGGTTTCCTGGTACAACTGGAACCAATGTGCTTTATCAATTGCCACGGAAATCTGGTCAGCCATCGTTTGAAGAACCAGGATATCTTCCTCATTAAACACTTCAGGCTTATTGCTATGAATATCGAGAACCCCGATCGTTCGTTGGTTGATATGCAGGGGCAAGGCAACCTCAGATCGAGTGTCTGGGAGGAGAGGGGTTCTAAAGTAGGTTGTATCACCTTCAACATCGGGAACCATACGCGATAAACCTGTACTGGCGACATATCCAACAATGCTTGACTGCGCAACTTTGAGGCGATGATTCATTGCAAGCATCTTTCTGCCCGCATCGCCAGAGGCAGCTCTTAATACAGCAAATTGACCACCAGGGTCCATCATAAAAATTGAAACATGATAATATTTAAAACGATCCCGAATCAGGTTCACAGTTCGCGCTAGCAGATTATCGAGTTGGTGAACGATGGTTATTTCTCTCGCTAAATGTCCCGTCGCGATGAGCTGAGTGGAAATCTTCTCTTTATCCTGAAGAAGCTCGAAATTATGGTTCTCTAAAAGTTCCTGGCGAAGACGAAGGTGGTCAACCATTTCAGTAAGTTCGTTGGAAAGTAAACCAACTTCTCCAGGGGCTTCTTTCGGGAAATTCGCCGGTCCTTCTCCCCTGATACTCTGGCTATTCTCAATGATCTCTTCCAACGGATTAACAACTCGATTAATCCAAAACATACCTACAACAAAAATCACCCCGAGTATAAGGACACTAACGGGCACCACCCGGTAAATGATAAATGTTCTGAGATTACTGGTCATAGCCTCTTGAATTTGATTCATCACAAAAGGCTCGACGGCGGCCATTTTATCGATATCCATAGCAGTTTTACCCAGTGAATCGATAGAGATAACCGCCAACCCGGCGACAACCAGAAGGGTGATGATCACCGAGCCAAGCATGAGAATATAGTATTGGTTTTTAATGGATCCTGCCAAGGGGCGATGACCTGAGCCCTGTATGGCTTTCTTCACATTCATTAAATAATCTCCTTCAAACCAAATTCCATATCTCAGACAAAGCCTGCAGCCATTTATCCATTTCGCTGCAATCCATCAGACTGATCCATCTTTTTCTCAGTCTTCTCCATGCGAATCTGCACACGGGAGGCATTTACAACCAATCCAATCTCCTGAACCGCTGTTTTGAGCACAGTTTCCAAATCTAAAGAGCCCTGAATTCGGCTGGAAACCTGGCCAACCAAAGTTTCCGTTCTTGCACGATTTTGAATTTCTTCCAACAACCGCGCATTTTCTAAAGCAGGGATAACTTGAGCGATTAAATCCATTGCCTTTTGCATATCAGTATGCGACCAAGGTTTTTGTTCTTTTTCTCGCCGCAGAACCAATGAACCTAAAACTTGCCCGCGAAGAATTATTGGGACCAGCATCTCATGCTGCTGATTATTTCTGATAAATGGTTCCTTCACATCAACCAAACCCTCAATCCCTGGTAGATTCTCCTGCAGGGAAAGATCGGACCCTGAAATTAAACCCGTTCTTGAATACTGGTACGAAAGAGCACCTCGTTCCAACCTCTCCTTCCAGGCTTGCTGAGTACGCTGACCATAAAGATTTCTCAATTCTTCCAGTGCATCACGACTCTCTTTAATCAACCTTCCATTATCCAACGCCAGGGCAACTTGATCTGCCAGAACCTGGAGCGTCTCGACATCTTCATTCGTAAAAGCTGCCTCTTCGATCGATTGTACATCTAGCACGCCAATCACCTGCCCGCGCGCTTTTAGTGGTAAGGCTATCTCCGAACGGGTCAAAGGTAAATCTGGGTTATTGAAAAAGATGGCGTCCTCGCCCACATCTAAGGCTATTCTCGGAACGCCGACATCAGCCACATACCCCACAATCCCCACCTGCCCTATCTTCAGTTTATGACCACGTGCTAACATTCTTTGCCCACCCTCACTGTTAGCAGCCTGTAAGACCGCATACTCGCGAACATCATCGAGGATAAATATGCCAGCGTGATAAAAACCAAAATAATTAGAGATCAACTGCACTGTTTGATTCATCATTTGGTGATTGTCACGGATACCTGCAGCTTCTTTGGACACCAACGCGGCGGCTTTTAACTGGTTGCTGCGCCGTTCCAGGTCTGCTGTGCGTTCTGCCACGCGGTCTTCAAGGCTAGAAATCAACTCTTTGAGCTGCCATGTCATGCGATTGAAATTCTCAGCAAGGTATCCCAGCTCATCTTCACTTTCTATAGGCGCTTGAATGCTCAGATCCCCTTTTGAAACCGCAGAAGCCGTTTCAGTAAGCTTCTGTATAGGAAAAAGACTCTGCCGAACGGTTAGGGCAATCACTCCTGCCAAAAGCAGCAAACCCATTACGCTGATAACAATCGGTACCCTTTGAGAAGATCGGATTTCACTCAATATTTCCGTCTCGGTTTGCTGGGCAATGATTCCCCATCCATTATTCATTTGACTTACAAAAGCCCTCCAGTTCGTCCCCTGATCATCGGTAAATCTTAAGAAACCACTATCACCCCTCCGCAAAGCTGCCACAGGAGCATAGGTGGTCAGATTTCGCTGCTCAGATGAATACTTAGCATCAGGGTGTACAACCACTTGGTTGTGATCATCCACCACAAACACATAACCGGTAGACCCAATTGGGTCTGGACTGGATGCCGGATCACTGCCAATTGCCTTAACCAATCCCGATAAATTGCTAACAGACATCACGGCCCCATCCGGCTGCCCATTTTCCCCTTTGATCGGAACAGCCATAGTCAGGTAGGATTGGCCACTTGCAGTGTCTACGCTGACTTGATAAGCTGTGAGATCGCCATTGGATATGCTTCTAAACCAACTAATATCAGAATAATTCTCAACTGGCTGCCCATCACTGCGCCCAATTTCTCTTCCATTCCGGTCAACCGCGCTTGCCAATACTACTTCAGCATTTGAAGAATCCAAAGCTTTTAATACAGGTAACAGGGAGTCAGCATCCATATTCACCACGTCCGGCAGAAGCGCGGCCTGCTGCAAAGCGTGCAATTGACTTTGAAGCCAAAAATTGGTATTTGACTTGACCCTATGATTGGATGCATTTAGGACATCCTCAAAGTGCTGTTCGAGTAGGGAATTCACCTGTGAAGTAATCAATAAAACTACGGTAAGCAGCAAAGGCGCAGTAATCGCTAAAACTAACACGGTCAAGCGTATGCGTAAATTTCCACGTTGCAAACGGTGTTCCGCTACCATCTGGTGAAAACTGGCATATCCAACCACAAGAGCAAAAAACGATATGATCCAAATCGAACTTGCCTTCTCAGGCGTCAGTAAATGAAGCGTTATTTGAAAGGCACCAGATATACCAATTGTCAAAAAGAGTATCCAGGCCAATGATTTGATCGACCGGCTCGTTTTCTTATCATAGATAGCTACAAAAAGACAAAAAATAAGGATAATGATGAAAGGAATCAGAATATTGAGTGTTTTAAGAATTGGAGAAACGAATCCCTCGGTATATTTCGTAAAATTTATGAACCCGCCATGATAGTTCGGCAGATCAGGGCCAGAATAATATATATTGAACCTATTATCTACCCTAGAGCTCGTAAATACATCTATCAGAATAATGAAAGCTGGCAGTATTATCAGGGCAACCCCAAACCATTGGGCTATTTCTGCCCATCTCCAACGCTCTTTCAGCCAATTGGGTTTTAGCAGCCTTAAAATGACAATGCCCATCAACGGCATGATCATCAGCGAGGTGATTGCAATGAGAACAGAAGGCAAGAAAGCCTCCGCCATCCTCTCTGCACCATACAGCATTCCTTCAGCTAATTGGTAGATCGCTGTAATCACCAGAAACAGACTCACAACCCGGTTGGTAGGGTGCTTCCAGTTCATCGCTAGAATATACAAAGCCAGAGCACTGGATATCATCACAAAGATCCAGGCTAGGTATTGTAAGGTCTGGTTCGATAGATTGAGAATCACAACTGTGCCTCTTCTTCACCCGTAGGGATTTTTAATTGGATCATCCCATCCGAAGCTTTCATAACTTGGCCGATCTCCCTCAATGTGATCTGCAAGATGGTATCAAGATCTGTGGAGCTGCTTACCTTACGAGAAACGTCAGAAAGCAGCCTCTCGTAACTTGCTTGCCGTTGGTTTTTCTCAATTAAGCGCGCATTTTCAAGTGCCACAGCAGCCTGGTTCGTTACAGCTTCAATAAAAGTTTTCTCTTCATCTTTCAGGTCTGGGTTATCTAGCTCAAGAATTAATTGCCCGATTTCTTGATCACGTAATTTTAGAGGAAAAGAATACTCTGAACCAGCCCTTTCTTGGCTGGGGTCTGCAGGAAAATTCTGCCTCGACCCGTACGAAAATTCGTGGTTTTCATTCTCACGGGCAACCTCTTTCCAGGCATCCTGTAAATATTGACGATGCAATTTCTGGCTTTCATCCAAATTTTTCTCTAATTGAAGAAACAAAATCGTGTTCCCTATCGCTGTGGCCAGGGCATCGGCAATCTCTTGTAAAACAAGCATATCTTCTTGACTAAAGGCTTTTGCTTCCGTGGATTGGATGCTTAAAGCACCCAACACTCGATTCCCACCCATGTCAAGCGAAATGTACTCGCTGCTTGGCAACGTATCATTCCCTTTATTCAAGATCAGAGGAAGGATCAGCTCAGAACGCGTCAAAGATAAAAGCGGATTATTGAAATGCACTGCCTCAAATCCGACATCCAAAGCAACCTTCGCCTGCTGATGTTGGATTGTCCAACCCACTACGGATGCATCATTTACATTTATCCGGTGCCCAGCCTCCATCATTGCCAGACCGGCTTCTCCAGTACCTGCCTTTAAGACAGCAAACTCATTCTGTCCATCCAGCAGATAAACCCCAACAAAATAATAGTTAAACCGGTCTCTGATTAGATTAACCACCTTACGTAAAAGCTGATCCAGCGCAAGATCACGACCCATTGCAAAGGATATGTCAAGTGCAGAGCGCATTTGTCCCAGACGCCGCTCTAGCTCCTGAGTGGTTTGAAGGACACGGTGCTCTTGTTTTGCGCGTTCTATATCAATATTTTCGGCTAAGCGTTTCTCCACTACAATATTTGCTTCAAATCCACGCGTCACGGAAAGCAAGGAAATTAATAACACTGCCCCGGCCACTGCCAGGCTAAAGCCTGCCGCCAACCAGGTGTCTCGGTGTGGATTATCAAGGCTTAAAGACCAGAATGGGTATGGAAGAATTCCGCTTTCCATCAAGAGTACAGTCATCGCATACAATCCTGCAGCAATCAAGAAGACCCATAAACTTCTTGGGGCATTGAAAAGCATACCTGTGATTAATAGGATAGCCAAAAGAAAAATTAGACCGGGCCCAAACAATCCATCGGTCACAAGGCAGACCAACCCTAACAATAACCCCAGGGAGATTAAACTCCCAGCCTTGAATGGGTACGTTATTCTAGGAATCAGAGCGACAGCCACCATCCATAGAATGGCAAGAATAAAAACGAAAATGACTCCCCAATCTTTCTGGCGGATTCTTTCAGGCAGAGAAACCAACAATAAGCCAAATGTGATCACAAGAAAGGCGATCAAAGTGCGAGAGAGGATTTTCGTGCGTAAAACATCCAGATCAAAGACCGTCTTGGTAGGAGTGAATTTATTTGATGAAGGTGGGCGAAAAAAATTTAGCCTCATTTTGAATTATCCTTGCCAATATACCTACGCAATGCACAGTGCATAATCATCCACTCAAAGGTAAATCAATCGTTTTCCAAACCGATCTTGATCTCCGCCCGACGAGCCTTTAAGGCTTTACTTAGCTCTGTAGCTGTCGTTTCTAAGATCGCCTGCATATCACTTGCTGCTCTGATCTTACTGGTAATTTGGAACAACTGTTTTTCACGCTCTGCTTGTAAATTCATATTCTCCAACAAGTGCGTGTTGCGAATGGCTACTGCCACCTGTGAAGCCAGGGTGCTAAGAATACGCTGATCATCTTCATCAAAACGCATTTCTCGCTCCAAATCTTGAACAATCAGCGCGCCAATCACCTCCCCAGCCACAAGTAAGGGAACCCCTAACCAGGATTTCGCTGGCTTCCCCAGGACTTTTGCGCCTAATTCTTTGGCTCTAGATTCTGTATTTTCAACCAATAATAAGGACTGGCGGGTATTGATAAGAATGGAGGTCAGCCCTTCACCTAAGGGAAATGGTTCAGATGTTAGGAATGAACCACTTTCATACATATAAGGAATCTTGATGGTATTGTTGGTTGGATCATAAGTCGCAATCAAAAAATCCACCTCACCCATCAACCGATTCACTTCTCGATGCACCACCTGATATAACCCCTCGATGTCGGTTTCAATCGAAACGGCCTGGCTGATTGAGCTCAACGTCTGAAGCGCATCCAGGCGCTTTTCCATAATTCGCTGCGCAGATAATTTGTTCAGCGCAGTCGAAGTCAGCTCTGCCAGTCCTGCAAAGGATTGCAGGCTTGATTGATTTACAAAGCCTTCCTGTTGATTGCCAAAGATAAAAACAACTTCAATCTTTCCTTGCCGCCTCACCGGTATGAAAGAAGCAGTCCTCCATTTCAATTGGGAAGAAACCTCGAGTACACAGGCAGGATAATCAAGTTCCTGGCCAAAATCAAAATCCAACAGAGATACACCATCCGCAAATAACTCTTCGAAATCCTGTCGAGTGGATTGAATACGAATATCCTTGGGATCCAAGTTAACTTCCGGCTGAGGGCTTCCACTGCCCCCACAGGCGGCTTCAACGCGCAAAAAATTCCCATCAGCCATCAAGATTATGGAGGGTACGAGCGCAGCATTGAATGCCTGGCATACTGCAGTTAAGACTTCATTGGTGGAAGATGCCTCGGCAATCAAGTGGCTGGCCTGGAATAAAGCTGCCTCCTCTTGAACTCTCGCCTGGGTATTTTCCAATAATTTAAAGTTCCTCATATTTGCAGCAATATGATTCGCAATGGTTTGCAGAACTGTGAGCATTTCTAAACTGAACGGTTGATCTGATTGCGATCCATCCAAATCGGATTGTTGAATATCCAAAACCCCCCATACAGATTTACCATTTGAAATAGGGATACTAGCCTCAGAACGTGTATCGGGAAGGAACTCGTCTGCTAAATAATAAAATTCTTCCGAAACATCTTTTGTCACCCGAATCTCGTTTTCCGCAGCCACAAAACCGACCATGGAACGTGAATTCACCAAAATCCGACAGCCTCGCTTTTTTATTTCCTCGGCTGACTGACCGGCTGAAGCTTTACCAGCAGCTTCTACTAAAACGACATGCTGGCTTCCTTCTTCAATCAAAAAGATTGAAACCAGGTAAAAATGAAAACGGTCAACCAATAAATTGACAACTCGCTTAAACATCTCCTGTTTTGAGTCCGCTGTTATTGCAAGCTGGGTAATTTCAGCAGCAGTTTGAATTTCAACCAGGCGTTTTTCCAGGTCTAGGGTGCGCTGCTCGACGCGCTCTTCCAAAGTTCGATTGGCCTCTTCTAAGGCAGCTTGTAATGAAAGAGATTGCCTCAGGATGGCCCGGTCGAGTTCATCCCGGTCAATTAAGCCAAGATCCAAAAGTGCCTGCCCCAAAGGAATCGGATTACCAGGTATGCTCTTGGTGCTTTGATAATTCAATGCCCGCTGTAATCCATCCGCCTTGATTAATCTTTTTTGCAATAGATATTCCCCCAGGCGCGGCACAAGTGATGGGGGGATCTCGGTAAATAAACCGGCGGTATCTTTCCGCTGTGCTTTCTTATTTTGTTCTTTTTTATCAACCATGCCGGTCTACCCACTCATCTCCCAAACTGGTTCTCCGGCTAAGATTTGACGCACCTGGTCAGGGAAGCGATCCATATCTAAGGGTTTTCCCAAGAATCCATTAAAACCAGCCGCCTTAGCTTTGGCTATCTGCTCCAGGCTGGCTTCAGCTGTAACTGCCACAACCAAAGTTTCCTTCAAAGCAGGGGAAGCACGAATTTTTCTCAAAGCTCCATAACCATCCTCATAGGGCAGGCGAATATCCATCAAAATTAAATCCAAACTGGGTAAAGTATCAGCATACTCCACCACTTCATACCCTGAAGTCTTCCATTCACAATGGATACCCATATAACCCAACATTCGTGCGATTAAGACAAAGTTTGATACATTATCCTCAACTACCAACACAGTGACCTCCTGGGAGGATGTGCCCTTACTTTGTTGTGTAGAATTTACAACTTCATCCACCATGATCGACCTCTCTCAAATAACGATTGATCAGCTCGTAAAACTGGTCTATATCGATGGGTTTTTGGATATACCCATCACATCCTGCTGCCAGGGTCCTCTCTCGATCGCCGCGCATCACATTCGCGGTCAAGGCAATAATCGGAACAGTATTCAAATGTGGTTTTGTTCTAAGCATCGCCGTCAACGCGTACCCGTCGATATCTGGCATATTGATGTCGACTAGAATTAAAGCAGGCTGCAGCTTATCAACAACCTCAAGAGCTTGTTTGGCGTGCTCAGCTTCAACCACTTCGAACCCCTCAGCCATCAAAATTCGGCGGATCAAGAGACGATTATCTTGATTATCTTCTACGTATAGTATGGTTTTTGTATTTTCAGACATAGTTCACCTTGATCGCGAATTCTAGCATAACCTGCTTTCCTACCTCATAACATTCGATTTACAATTTTGCGAGGTGACTGCAATGGTTCTGCAACGTTTCACATCAAGAAGACGAACAGTCTCTTTAAAGCTTGCTCTTTTCAATGCTTGCAGGAAATGTACCAGAGCAATGAGCTTCTAACCTCATTCGTTTTCCCACTTGCCGGTTAGCCAAGGCTGTGCTAAACTTTTTTTGAGAATCATTATGGCAGACGATAAGATGTTTCAAGAAGCCTTGCAAGCCATTCAAGATGGGAAAAAGGATCGCGCCCGAGATCTATTAACCCGTTTGCTCAAAACAGACCAGAAAAATCCTGATTTCTGGTTGTACATGAGCGCTGTGGTAGATTCTTCTTCTGAAAAAGTATTTTGCCTGGAGTTTGCACTGCGCTTGGATCCTGAAAACCAGGCTGCCCGCCGGGGTCTCGTTCTATTGGGGAGCCGCCCTCCAGATGAGAGCATCATTCCTGTGCCTGTTGTTAAGAAAAAGTGGGCCACAGAATTGGAACCGGAAGAAGAGCTTCCCAAGAACCCTCTTGCCCGGATGATGCGTAATCCTGTCGTCAGGGTGGTGACATTTTTAGCCGCGGCGTTTATCCTGGTTGGGTTGGTTTGGTTGAGTATTATTACCTTCAGGCCACAAAACAGAGGGATAACTTTCATCCAGGTATCAACCACTCCGAAGTCAATCGAGGCTTACCTGCCTTCAAAGACCCCCACCCAACCTACTCCAACAGCATTAGTCCGTTCACCCACACCAACTTTCATCGGTCCTACCCCGCTTTGGATGCTGCTCAAAGAGACCTACACCCCTACCCCGCGTTACATCGATACACCTCATCCGATTTATGAAGCCTACCGGACCGCGATGCGCTCCTTGGATCGTAAAGATTATAAGGCTATGATCAACTTCATGTCACAAGCCGTGCAGAATGACCCGGACTCTGCTGATCTTTATTACTACCTGGGTGAAGCTTACCGCCTGTCTGGCGATAACGAAAATGCACTAAACACTTACGAACAAGCTATCCAAGTGAACTCGAATTTTGCGCCGGCATACCTCCGGCGCGCCCAATTGCAATTGATCGTAGACCCTAAAACAGATGTTGCTGAAGATTTTGAAAAAGCAATTACTTTAGACTCGAATCTCATCGAAGCCTACATCGAGTTCGCGGCCTATCACCTGGCGCAGGGAGACTTTGAAGCCGCTTTAAAGGATCTAAAAAAAGTTGAGGAGTTGGCGCCATATGAACCACGGTTATATCTCCTCAAAGCTCAAATAAATCTTAACCAGGGCGAATATACGACTGCCTTGGAAAACGCTCAAAAAGCATATGAGCTAGACCAGACCCAACTGCCCATTTACCTGGCACTCGCGCAAGCCTCGCTCTTTAACGATAAGCCCAAAGAAGCCCAAAAACTCATTGCCACTTATCTTCTTTATGAAGAAAACAACCCCCAGGCTTGGCTGATCCTCGGTTTGTCCGCTTTCCAAAACGGAGATCGCGAAACAGCGTTTAAAGCCATGGATAAGGCGCTGGAGCTGGATGATCGATTGCCAGAAGCCTACCAATACCGCGGCCGGTTGTACCTGGACATGGGTGAAGGACAAAAAGCAGTCAACGACCTGGTTGAGGCTGTCCGCTTCAAACCCAACGACTTTGAAATCAATCTAGAGCTTGGCCGGGCACTTCTGTTAGCAGAACGCTACACAGATGCATTTAGGCAATTGAGCTCTACAGAGAACCTGGCCGAAACCGACGCCCAACGTGCTGAAATATACTACTGGCGTGGGCAGACCTTAGAAGCTGGCTCCAACCCTCGCGCGGCTGAAGCGGATTATCTTGCCCTACTGGCTCTGCCTTCCGAAGAAGTTCCGGGTGAATATATCGTATTTGCCAAGACACGCATTTCAGCAATGAAATCACCCACCCCTACAGCCAGTTCCACATCCACCGCTACCCTAACCCCAACTTCCACACCTACCCGGACTCTAACGCCCACCCTCACCTCCACTTCATCTCGCACACCAACTTCTTCAACAACACCAACTCCTTCGCTGACACTGAGTCCATCACTGACACCGACTCCTTCAAAGACTACCTCGGGGAGCTTGACACGCACGCCCACGCGCACCCTTACGAGAACAGCCACCCGAACGGCAACGCCCAAGCCCTGAACGTAAGAGTTTTGTTAGACCGGCTTCTAAAGTATTGCCAGCCTTCCTCAGGCGCGCTATAATCCCTGGGTTAGATATGTTTCTCTAGATTTAGAGGTTATTTATGCCAATCTATACCTACCGGTGTGAGAATTGCGGTGTGCAGTTTGAACGCCAACAAAAATTTGAAGACCTTCCCTTAACTTGGTGCCCGGAATGCAAGAAAAAAGCGCTGCGTAAAGTATATTATCCTGTGGGAATTGTTTTTAAAGGTAAAGGCTTCTATTCGACTGACCACCGTTCTCCATCCGGGCAAACCCCCCGTCCGGCAAAGTCTGGTGAGTCTGAGAGCAAGAGTGAGAGCAGCACCCCTCCTGCGAAAACAGAAACGACCCCAGCTCCCTCGGAGAAATCATCCAAGGAATAATTCATACCAGTATTGACGCAGAAGGACGCCTTTTGGCGTCCTTCTTTTTTTATGGGTCACATTAGCTACCGAACTGAACCTGAATATTCCGTTTCCTTTGGCACGTCCGTAGTGCTCTCATAATCGAACCGGTAACCATCAGGATCTCCAATGGAAGTAAGCCACATCCCATTCGTCAAGAAAGGCATTGACAGAAAAACAAAACGCACCCTTTGGGGTGCGCTCTGAAAAACCTGCTCCTCGACCTGGACTTCGAACCAGGAACCTAGCGGTTAACAGCCGCCCGCTCTGCCGAATTGAGCTATCGAGGAATGAAGCGTGTGGATTATACGCGCAAGCGGGAGCAGTGTCAAGATTCTCTCTTCCCCAGTTTAAAGATCACCGTACGCGCCGTTTCCACTCATCTTTTAATTGTAAATTGCGTGGACTTTCTCCTGAGCTCAAGGAAAGAAAATCACTCAGCAGGCGATTATATTTTAATGTCTCATCCAGCATTGGAAAGTGACCCGATTGCTCGAAAACAACGTAGTGCGATTGCTCCGGCAGCTGGTTCAGAATATCCCTTGAAGGCATTTCTATCGCCGGGTCATTTTGTCCGTGTACAAACAAGCATGGGGTAGAAAGGCTTTGTGTGACTTCCAGTGTTTTGATATGTTGCAGCTCATCAATCGAAGAATGAATCGCTTGAAGGTCTGCTTTTGGAGCTTCCATACGTGCTGAATCTGCCACCGGCAGCTTAACCAGTAGCCAATCGACGAGCTCAGGCACAGGTGCAGATCGTAAACGGGGATTGACATTCCGAGATTCGATTGGCATTCCCGTCAACATCATCCGGTCAACAATTTCGGTATGGCGCGAGGCAAAGGTCAACCCTACCACCGCGCCCAGCCCATGCCCAATGATCGCGATCCGCCCTATTCCCAATGACTCTAGAAAATTTTCTAAAAGCTTCACCTGCTCATCCAAGGTGTACATCGCAGGTCGTTTGGCTGTATCGCCAAATCCCCACATGTCAATCGCATATGCACGAAAGCTGATCGAGGCTGCTTGCATGGTCGGCACCCAATAACGCCATGATCCGACCCAGCCATGCAGAAAGATCAGCGGTCGACCACGCCCCAACACCTCATAATGGATGATTTCACCTTCTAGGGTGACAACGCTCATAAATGGCCGTTATTTTCCGTATTTTTGTAATAATTCTTTAACCCGTGCAGTTAGTTGATCTGGCGAGAAAGGCTTGAGGATATATTCCACAGCCCCTACATCCAAACCCGTTGCTACCTCAAAATCTTGCCCTTTGGCTGAGAGAAAAACCACCGGGATGTGCTTGATCCGATCATCTTTCTTCATCTCCTGGCAAGCCTCATAACCGGTCATTTTGGGCATCCGCACATCCATAAGGATTAAATCAGGAATTTCCACCCTGGCTTTTTCAAGGGCTTCCTCCCCGTTGGCTGCTGCAACCACCTGGTAACCACCAAAGGTTAAGGTAAATGTGATCAAATCGCGTATATCACGCTCATCTTCAGCAATCAATATTTTTGCCATTTGGTAAAGTAACCTCCTGCAAGTGTTTCATTATACTCAGATAAATCCTTTTTCTCTAAACTTATTTCGACTCATTTTCTAAAGCATAAACCGGTAAGGTAAATGAAAAGGTGCTTCCCTGGCCTGGAATTCCTAAACTTTCATACCAAATACGTCCATGATGCATATCCACCAGGGTTTTCACAATCGAAAGCCCCAAACCAGTCCCTGATGTAGCTAGGACTAATGGATCCTCGCCGCGATAAAAACGCTCAAAAATACGATCCCCTTCTTCGGGAGAAATACCGATGCCGCTATCCTTGACATCAACCTGTACCATCATAGCTGTCTTGCGCATTCGGATCAAGATATGCCCGTTTTCAGAGGTATATTGATAGGCGTTCTCCACCAAATTATCCAAGATCTGCCGTACCCTGGAGGGGTCTCCAGATACCCTGGGAAGGTCGCCCGGAATATCCTTCTCGATCTCCATGGGCCGATTTTCATCCCTCATCCGTTGTTTTATCGAAGCGATGATATCATCCGCAATTATCGCCATGTCAAGTGGCTGGAGAGAAAGCGTCACTTTTCCAGCTTCGATCCGGGAGACATCCAAAAGGTCATTCACCAAGATCGCCAGGCGTTCTGTATTGGACTTCACAATTTCCAGGAAATTCTTCTGCTGCTCATTGAGCTGCCCAGAGGCTCCCATCAACATCACATCCACATAACCCTTAATAGAAGTCATAGGTGTACGCAGCTCATGGCTGACCGTCGCTACAAACTCAGACTTCAACCGGTCAACTTCAACTTCATGGGTTATATCCCGGAATATAGAAACCGTGCCCAAGAAATCACTCCGCAGCCGGACCGGAGAGAGGCGGACTGAAACAACACGCTGGTTATCCAGCTCAATCTGCTCCGCAAAGATATCGCCCGGCTGGTATGCCAGCGGATATTCGGACCAGGTACGAATGGTCTGCACCCAAGATTGGCCTGCTTTGCCGAATAAACCAATGAAATGATCTAAAGAATGCCCAACAACATCCGAACGACGCAGTCCCAAAATGTTTTCAGCCGAAGCATTAAACAACGTGATTTGCCTGCGAGCATCCGTCACCAAGACACCATCCGCCACAGCTTCCAAAATAGCCTGCGAGCGGCTGGTTTCCACGTGCTGAGTGCGAAGCATATCTCCCAAGCGTTCTGCCTGGTCACGAATCAGGTTGTATAACTGGGCATTATTGATTGCCACGGCAATTTGCTTGGCAGTTGCCTGAACAAGGTCGAGCTGGTCATTCGTGAAACGATCGACCTGGCGATGGAATAACAGCATCACACCCAAGATATCCTCGCCAACCATCAATGGAACCGCCAGGGCGCTGCGATGTGGGGCGGTACGTTCTTCACGCTGTACCCAACGAGTATCCTGCCAGAGATCGTTTACCATGACAGCCTGGCGGTTTGAGATAACCCAGCCTGCCAGGCCTTCATGCGCTTTAATCGCGGAGGGTTGACCGCCTTTGGGTACGGCCGATGAATAACCCAAAGAGGCCCTTAAGAACAACGACATGCCATCTGGTTGAATCAAGAGAATGACACTATGTTCTGCTTCGATTGTTTCATTGATAATTGCCAGGGTGCGGCTGAGAACCAGGTCCAAATCAAGGCTGGCGGAAAGCTCTGTAATAATCGAAAGCAAGGTTTGAATACGCCTATGCTCTTTCTCAAGCTGCTCTGTGCGGTCTGAAACCCGCCGCTCCAGATCGGCTGCATAATTCTGTACTTGTGAGATGAGCTGAGCATTATCAAGAGACACCGAAAGCTGATTGGCAATCTGTCTTTAAGAGCCTCAGGTCATCATCGTCAAACATATTTGGAGATTCGCTTTGCACAGAAATGACCCCGGCTGGCGTGCCGCGCGCCAGCAATGGTACTCCTAACCAACTTCGATATTCCTTTCCACTCTGAATTCCTGGCACTGGAATGTTTTTCTCATCTAGGGCATCAGGAATCAGCAGCGAGCGATTGGTTTGGATTACATATTCGCTGAAGCTCGTACCCTGCCGAACCGTGATCACGGGTGCCTGTCTTAATCCGTTTAAATGGATGTGTTCGGTCATATAACCTTCGTCATCCACTAAATTCACAATCACCGATTTGGCTTTAATCAAGCGTTTGACATTCTCAAACGTCACATCCACAAGGTGGCTTTCATCGAGCACCTGCGTCAAACCTACACCCAGGTCATATAAAATCGAAAGCTCAGTGCTGCGCTTCTGCGTCTCTGCAAATAGGCGTTCTGTCTCTGCAAACAAACGCGCGTTCTGAATAGCCACCGCAGCTTGGTTGCAGATCGTCCGTGCCAGCTCGGCCTCCTCTGGCGAAAAACGATACGTTTCAGCAGTATGAACCAATGCCAGGCCTACCAGGTCGCTTCCACTTGCCATCGGTACAATGAGTAAAGAACGAGTATTTGTTTCTTCCAAGTAAGGGAGAAGCGGTCGAAGATCAGGCTCATTCCTGCAATCTTCTGTAGTAAAAATGCCCAGGCTCTCCCGCAATCGTTTGAATACTTCATTTTGCGGAATCTGCAAAGGCATTTGTGATAAGGATGGCGTTTGGCCACGGACCATGCCATCTCCAGACATATCTAATGTGACAACACTAACCAGGGAACACGCTATTGCTTGGGGAAGCTCATTAGTCAGCACAGAGAAAATGGTAGCCTGGTCTAGA
Source organism: uncultured Chloroflexia bacterium (assembly GCA_963751425.1). Taxonomy (GTDB): domain Bacteria; phylum Chloroflexota; class Anaerolineae; order Anaerolineales; family UBA4823; genus CAVVUF01. Next base: position 1,296,263 of record CAVVUF010000001.1, read on the forward strand.
GATTGGCTTAATGCAGTCGAGACGCGGTTTAACAGTGCCAGGCGCTGGGAGCGATCATCAAGCTCTGAGGCGCGTTTTACGCTCTCCTCATAAAGATTGGCATTCTCGAGGGCCACCGCCGCTTGCCCTGCGAAGGTAACCATAGCCTGGATATGTTCGGAGGTATAAAAATTAGGCTCCAATTTTTCGAGGGCGATCACGCCGATCACAACACCTTTGGAGAGCATTGGGATCCCCATCCAGGAAAGATAACGTGCTTCTACCAGTGGTGGAAACCTGGCATCCTCCCGAACATCATCTACTGTCAATGGACGACTGGTCGTGATCATTTCCTTTAAAAGCAAACTGTCTTCTAGCGCAACAGAAAGTCCAATCCTTTCCTCGCTGTCCTCAAAACCAAGCGCTGCCCGTACCGTCAAAGTATCTGCCTGGCGTATCCACAACGTGCCCGTATCAAAGGGTATGATCGAACGCACCTGATCTAGCAATGAGCTGATCAGCTCATTCACCTGCAAGCTCGAAGTGATGGTACCTGCAACCTCCGTTAGAGCCTGAAGTTGGGCTGAGCGCTGCTCAGAAGCCTGGTATAGGCGTACATTTTCCAAGGTTAATGCTGTCTGGCGTGCTAACGAAGTAGCCAATGCCTGGTTGGTCTCCGAAAACGCAGCGGGTGATTTGAAATTATCCAGTACCAAAACGCCTAATTTCGTGTCGAAAGTTTGCAGGGGAATAATTAAGCTCGAAACCGGCAAACGACCCTCTGTTGCGTCTCGATACAGCAAGAGCGATTCCGTTGGCAAGTTATAATGCAAGGCAAAGTCCACTTCAGCTATGCGCAGTGGTTGACCCTGCTCGTAGACCTGCCCCGGCAGCGCCTCACCGCTTGCATAAGGTATCTTTAATATCTTTTGAGGATCCACATAACCCACTGCGCATTGGGGAACCAGGCAGTTTCGTTGATCCGACCAGAGCGCCACCATTCCCGCGTTGGCAGCCGGAATGGCTTGAACTGCATTATCCAACAAGGCTTGAAGGATCTGAGCTGTATCCAGGGTGCCTAGCTGCCGGCTGAACTCTAACAGCAAATTTACTTCTTGCAAGCGGCGATTCATCTCTTGGATCATTTCGAGATCAGCCAGAGCCTCACCTACCTGCTGAGAAAGTAAGCTGAAGATATGTTCATCCTCACTGGTAAATTCCACCAGGGGCGTATTGCTGATTGCCAGGATCGTCGAATCAGGCGTCTGGATCAGGGAAGATTCACCTCGTGCAAGGAGGATCGGAATACAGATGAACGCTTTTGCTTCTATCACAGAAAGCAATGGAGAGCCTTTCCATTCTGCATTTTCATCTAAGTTCGAGACAAAGATCGGCTCTCCGCTTTGAATACAAGCGCGCAACGGGTTGCGCTGTCCGAGTAATGCCTGTGGAATTACGCCCTGTGGCAAGGCTCCTGCTTCATAGAGTAAATGCAGCCCACTCTCGCTGGGTTCAGCAATGAGAATCACATCCATATCCATCCGCGTGAGAAGTTCTTGTCCCAGCAGGGATAAAACATCATTACGGCTCGATTGCTCATTAATGAGCTCAATGATATCCAGTCCAGCCCTCATTCGGCGCGTTCTTTGGTTCAAGCGCTGGATGGAAATTGTATGCGTTAAATCTTTGTGCAGTAGAACCGGCAAATTACCTTGGATACTCTGAAGTGCACTCTGGGAACGCTCCAATTCTTGCTGCAGACTTGTCGTCTGTGTACTTAACTCATGAACTTGCATGAACCTTTCAACGACCAGGCAAGCCTGATTGGCGAAGATCTCCAACGTTTCGATCGTAGGAAGATCCGGGCGCTTCCCATCACGCGGTGCATCAACCTGGATCAACCCTAAAGGATTTCCAGAAGCATCCAACATTGGCACAAGGCACAAATCACCGGAATGCCAAACCTGACCGGATTCCTTACTCATTTCCGAGGTTGCTACAGCTTCATAATGTGGTTGTGGCGGCCAAAATGGTTTCCCATCTCCAGGGATCAGGTAAGACCGGCTAAAGCGATAATCTGTTTTTAATTTCTCCTGAATTTCACTCCAATCTTGCGGCTGTGTTTCCAATTCTTCAATTTTCTCTAGTGGAATCCCGGCAGCTGCTTTATGAAGCAAATTTCCTTTTTCACTCTCATAAACACTGATCAAAACAACCCTGAATGGTGTCGCATCTTGGATTCCGAAAGCAATGGATTCAAGTGATTGTTCAAATGGCTGACCTGTCAGCAAAGAGCGAGAGGTCTCAACCAAGGTAGTCATAGTTTCTACGCGCTGATTCAGATATTCTGTGCGGTGTTTTTGCTCCTGGTAACGTTGCGCATTTCCCAAAGCAACGGCAGCCTGTACGGCTAAACTTTGCGCGATTTCCACACCGGTCTCATCAAACTGACCTTTGAGGTGAGTATGCAAGTGAATTAAACCCGCAATCCTACCTTGAAAAGCAATCGGAACTATCAGTGAAGATTGTATACCCTTATGAGGAGGGCTCACCTCCAACCCAGATGCATGTTCTGAAAATCCATAATCCTCTAGGATAACAGATTCAGTTCCATTGACAACCCGTTCTTCCAATAAACTGACCTGACCATTTGAAGGATCCCCGATCTGCATCATGATCCTGGGGCTTGCGCTCTGTTCTTCAGTAAGATCGTATAAGGATATCGAGCCACAATCAGCTTTCGTGGTTCGTAAAGCTTCATCGTAAACAATCTGAAGCAAACCTTCCAAATCTAAAGTGGCATTCATCTCTCGGCTAACGCGCAATAGTGACATTAGCTGAACAACTCGCCGTTGTAAACTCTCATCCGATTGCTTGATGAGCATTGATTTTTCCAAAGCAGTGGAAAGCTGGCTGGCAGTTGTTGACACAAGCGTCAAGTCGTTTCGATCGAAGAAACTTGCCGTCCGACTGCCGAGGAATATTTCGCCTACACCCTGGTTTTGCACAATTAATGGGACAACGATGATCGATACAACCTGCAGATCATTCTCTAATGCGGCGTAAAAAGAGTTGATCTCTCCAGATATACCCACATCACTAATCATTATAGGATTCTGACTGGCTGTCACTGTACTATGGAACAATGAGTCAGTCATGGAAATATTTCGCTCATGGCTGAATAACCCTTCAGTAATCCCAAACAATGATTCTTTATGGAGTCGAAGCTCACCAACATTTTCATTTAACAAATAAATTAGACCCACATCGACGCGTAAGAGCCTGGCCAATTCCTTCAAGGAAAAGATTAAAATCTCATCTAATGTTGCCACCGAAGCTGCCAGGCTCGCCACTCGGCGTAAAGCCTCGGACCGTTGGACACGTTCCTGGCTCTCCTTTATTAATTTAGCATTCTCGATGATCGTTGCAACCTGGCTGGAGAGAATACTCAAAATACGCAGATCATCTTGATCAAAGGGCTGCCCGTTCTTTTTGTCTGCAATTTGCAGGTATCCTAACGAACGGCCGGCAGAAGCTAAAGGCATGAGAATTGTATTTTGGATTCCTGCCGCTTGAGCCATGTGGTTGAGACCAAGCGCCTCCAGGCGAGGATCCTCCGGAGCATTCTGGGCAAGAATCATCTCACCTGATAACCAAACCTCCTCTGCTGCAGTACCAGGTTGTATGATCACGTGATAAAAATCAAGCATGGGGATAGGTATCCCGATAAAAGGTTTTTGAGCGACGAGAAGCCGCTGGCTTTCTTGATAAATTAGAAAGCCAATTGTCTTCACATCTAATAAAGTTGAAATACTCTCCACGAGATTCCTATAGAGATCTTGAGCCTCTCGTGAATCTCCCATGGCCTGCGCCAGCCTGGCCAGGCCAGAAAGTTCCATAATTCTTTGTTGTTCTTCCTGAAAGAGCAGCGCATTCTTAAGCGCCACTGCCGCTTGCCCGGCAAGTGCCGTTAATACTTCCTGATCATTTACATTAAATGCCTCTTTGCTAAACGAAGCAAGCTCAAGCGTCCCCACCAATTCACCCGCTAATTGTAATGGGACACCCAGGTAGGAGGAATATGGGTAATGCTTCCAGCCTTTAGATGGCTCGACTTCCCGAAAGGTATCTACATCTGAAACACTTAACAACTGCCGTTGTGTAGCCAAAAACCCAGAAAAACCGCTCGCCGGTGAATAATGCTCATGATCCAACTCGATATGCCGATCCACGTCCTCAGTTCCCACGAAACGGTAAGGGGTTAAAGTTTGGGAATGAGGATCCCAAATTGTAATCTCCTTGGCATCCGATGGAACCAGGCGTTCAACGCTTTCGAGAATGGCCTGGAGGGTTTTCTCTAGATCCAGGCTCGAAGCCATGACTCTGCTCACCTCTATGAAAAAATCCTGCGCTTGTCCGGCGATTCCACTTTCAGTGGATGAAATGGCAGCCGTCTGAGGCTTTCGCAACGCCACCAGCATTACTTTTCTACTAATCTCACCGCCGTCGAAATGTAAAACGGACTTGCCCAGCGCAGGAATTTCATAGGATATACCATCGATCAGGCGCCCATTCAATGAAAAACGTGCCTGTCCAGGAGAAGCACATAATCCGAGGAAAACCTCACTGGGTTTAATAGAACGTGCCAGGCGTTCCAGGTTAGGAGCTTCTTCCTGGTGTTGAAACCATTCTCTAGCCTGGTGATTCGTATAAAGAACAATGCCACCTGCTTGAATTAAAAAGAACGGCATCATTTGTTGGATTGATTTCTTCTGGGAGATCAGAATAAATGGGCTCATTGATCTTCGTCTGCCGTTGGGAATACAACCTTGATACCAGCAGAACCAGGGCTATCACCCCGAATCCCACCAGAATCATAATTATTCCCAAAATCAACGACGGATGCATATATGTTTTACCCGATCAAACAAAAGCTCAAAAAAAGCTCGCAACAGATGAGCCTAAACATCACGTCGTCTGGCTTCGGCTGCCATCTCCGTAATTTCACGAATATCAGCGAATTGATATTCCTTCGGAGAAACCAACCCGGCTGCCAAAGTCATCAATGGAACCTTTTCAGTTTGGCCTGTTGAGTCTGCAGCCATGATGAATCCTTGATCACGATCCATAAAATTGTAATGAGAAAGGACTTCCTCAGCAAAACGACCCTTCATTCGTTGACGGATTTCTGAGGCAGAATCTTCAGCAGTGATGATGATGAAATTATCGCCTCCGGCATGACCAATGAAGTCATTCGGGGTTCCCAGCTCATCCAAAACTTCGTTAATCAACATCCCTGTGAATCGTAGGACATCATCCCCTGCAACAAAGCCATACACCTCATTGAAGGGCTCAAAATGGTTAATCCTGACATCCATCAAGGCCCAATTTTGCTGCCGAATTATGCGGCGTAATTGCTCCTCGATCAAACGACCAGAAGGTAAGCCCGAGCGAGGATCAGTCAAACTTTGCTGTTCCGACCGGGTAATTGCCCGCTGGACACGCAGTTTCAATTCTTCGATATCGAAAGGCTTAGTAATGTAATCATCTGCGCCTAGCTCCAAACCCGCCAGCTTATCACTGCGCTCATCTTTTTGAGTAAGAAATATAATCGGAACGTGGCTGGTGCGAATGTTTGTACGCAAGACGCGACAAACCTCAAAGCCATCGATATCTGGAAGCATGATATCCAATACAATGAGATGGGGTAAATTGTGGTGAGTTTTTTCTAGGGCAACCGAGCCTCTAGGCGCCACGTCCACTTCAAAATTTTGGCCTGTAAAATAAATTTGGAGCATATTAGAAATATCAAAATCATCTTCGACTACTAAAAGACGGGCTTTTCCCATATCAGCCTCCGAAAAAAAATAGAATGCTTGCTATTATTCATCATACTTTAGATACCTGTTTGACGGCGTAAAGATCATTCCTTTGAGAGATTAAAGCTTTCCTTTTTTGGCGTACTCGCTCAATTGCTTCTTCTGAAACAGGATGTTCAAAAGAACGAAAACCACTCAAACGGAACCCATGTTTCTTGGCAAGCTGAGTGATCTCTTGAACCCGATCCATCGATATATCTTTCCCAATCGTGTAATCTTCAAACCTTCCCTCCAAAGCCAGGGCAATTGTCTCAGCCATGCAAGCGAATGTTTTCCCGGGTGGTAAGCCAAAATTGAAATGAAAATCCACTTTACCCGGGACATCCACCAGACCACCATCAATCACGAGAACATCTTCTCGATACGCTTTCACCTGCGCAGAAACATCTCTTGGCCTGGCCACATCACAAATTATACTTCCAGGAGAGATATGTTGTGGCTCAATCACAGCCCCTCTTGAAGATGTAACTGTCAGGATCAGTTGGGCTCGGGTTAAATCTTCCATATTCGTGCTGATGGAAATTTCCGATGTTGCCCCTCGAGTAATTAATTCCTTTCTTGAAAGTTCAAGCGCCTCCAGATTTAGTCCAACCAGAAGTAGTTCAGCCACGACCGTTGAAAGGATTTCAGCACAGACTTTCCCGATGGCTCCTGTAGCGCCTACAACCGCTGCAGATGCACTGTTGGTCTGAATATCCATAAGCCGGGCAGCTTCCTGAATTGCTTGGACGGCAACGGCAATGGTATAGGAATCACCAGTCGTCACCGGTATATCCAGGGCTCTCGAAATAGTCAAACCCGCGTCGCCCACAACAGATGTAAATGCGCCCAGCCCTAAAATTTGTGCTCCGAGCTGCTCAGCCAACCTTCCGGTCTCTATAATCTTATGATAGACCCGTTTTTCAGGCAATCCCTTAAAGTGCTGAGGAGACAATGGACAAGCAATCAACCATCCTTTAATTTGCTTGCCGTTACTTTCTGAAGTTATCCCTTCAACTTCAGAGAGATAAACCGGTGGGAAATATGGCGATAAATGATAAATCATCCAATCGTTTGCTATCCGCCCTAAAAACGGATATTTTCGGCTGATATCGCGCTTGGAATCAATCGGATGGATGATGAAAGCAAATGTATCCACACATCACCAGGTTTCGGAGGTGGTTTCTCCCGGGCGAGGATATAAGCGCGGATGTAAATTTGCGAATTTTAATTTGTGGTGATCACTATCTTCATAACGCAAGTCCCGATCAATCACGCGGCGATCTTTGGATGCAAATACCACAACATCCGATTCAATTGTCCGGGCAGGAAAAATGATCATGCCAGCCCCAAGCCGGCAGTTATGACCCACACATCCCCCCAAGACAGGTCGGTTAGCAAATCCCAATTTTCCATCGCCTCCTAAAGCTTTCAGGGGTGAGGGCAGAAGGTTGTAATCGGTAAAAGTCGAGCCCGCCCCCACGAAGGTGTTCCGTCCAATCACACACATTTGCAAGCAAGTATTTTGGGCCACCATGCTGTTATCCATAAAGGTCGTCATAAACAAAGCAGCTCGGAATGGCAAAAAGGCTCCATCACCAACCACAGATAGCATAAGCTGGCAGCCCTGCCCAATATTGACATTATCTCCAATAACACAGTTCTCAATCGCTACCCCAGCTCCAATGGTAACATTGTCACCGATTGTTGTGGGTCCATGGATAACTGCGCTCGGGTCGATCGTGCAATTTTTTCCAACCTGAACAACTCTTGAGCAATCCAATACTTGCCGCCCTTCATACATCGCTTTGGCAAGAATACTCAACTTGAAGGCCAGATCTTGGTTAAGACGCCGCTCAAATCTTCCTGCGCGAGCAAAAATACCGAACACGACATCAGCAATAAAAATATGCACCCAGGTATCGATGGCGATTAAGCTTCGCAACGGAACCTGGAAAACCAAATCACCCTGCTCGAATGCCATGTAGGTAGGAACATGATAATAACCCGCCTCGGTGGATTGTAAATCAATGACGAGAGGTTCCGCCTCTTCCAGAGGGCCATGAGGGTAATACCACAAATCGGCCAGGTAAATGTCGCCTTGTTGTTTATAAGAGCTCGATAGAGGTAGAGCATGCTCTCGAAAAGATGGATCATCTTGCGAATACGCTGCCCGGCAAGCTTTGCCTTTTGCTTTAGCTTTCTTTAAGAATGCCTGAACATATTCCGTATCAAAATACAGGTTATCGCGATAAACGAGACACTCTTCCTGGAATTCGGGCAGAGAAGCTCCATGAGGGATTTCAATCTCTCTGGTTGTAAAAGGCGCCAGGACATCTCGTTGATTAAGCCATAGCGGCTTGTTCATAATCCGCAAATCTCTGGCTTTCTCATTGAATGGCGATAGATATTTGGGGTCTTGTAAGATGATCTTGATCATACTCAACCCAGGGCTTGTTTATCGATCAATATCGAGCAAGTTGGATCACCTTTGGCTATACAGCTGGTTTCTTCCACGTTGAAAACTTTGCCTCCGCTAACCCAATAGAGCGATTCTTGAAGGATACCCACAGCCAGGTGACATACGGGTGTATCCGAATGCCGGTTCCAGCACACGGGACACCGGTCAATATGCCACATAATGTGATCGGTATTCGTCTCCACTCTGACCTTCTGGTCGGTAAATTGGTTAAAAATATCCGCAAAAATCCCCGCTCCTGCTTGGAGTTTCGTGTCTAAAGGCGCAAGGCGGAAAGCTAAATCGGTAAAACCCAACATCGGGCCAAATTCCCGCAAACCATACTTGAAACAAACTCGACCTGAACGCAAAGCCACTCCCCTACCCCCCCGTGGTCCAAATAACTGTTCCAAAGCCACCTGGATTTGACTCAGCTCATCAAATCCAAACTGCTTCTTCATCTTATTTGAAGGGTATTTGCTCGCATAATGCGCCAGGCCAGCCTGGCTCAAAACTGCTTTTACTGCATTTGGGCCAATAATTTCTTCCAAGGATAATAATATAATCCGCCCCATTTTATTTGGATAATAAAAACCATTTTCCGTCTGTTTTCTCTTCATGGATTAACCATCAGGATTGCTCGTCATCCAGAAAATTTTTCAACTTTTCCGAAAATTTCTGAGGTTCATCGAGCATTATAAAGTGACCTGCATCATGATATCGCTCGATTCGAGCGTGAGGGATACCCGCCCGCATATCTTTCCATTGCCCAGGATGTACGACAACGTCCCGATCACCATACATACCCATGGCGGGAATCTTGACCTCTTTCAACCGTGGCCGAAGATCGGTTTTTCTTAACGAAGCGATACTATACAGAAAAGATTCCAGGGTCATTTTTGAAATATCGCGGTCCATCATTTCAGGCCAGCGCTTATCTTTGGAATACAAGGGTGCCAGTAAATGATAAAAAAGCTGAAATCCCCACATATTGTTGTAAACGACGTAAGCCACCGGTTTACGCCCGAACATCTTCAAGAGAAAATTCAGAGAGGATCCAACGATAGGAGAGCCAACCACAACAACTTTTCGAGCGCGGTGAGGATATTGTATGGCAACAGACAGGCTGACCGTTCCTCCCATGCTGTGTCCAACCAAAGGCGCCTGGCTGATGCCCAGCTGCTCCATGAACTGGTCTACCAAACTCACAAAATCCTGGACATCATATGAGTTGCGCTTTTTCCCCAACTCGCCAAAACCCCAAAAATCGAGCGCATACGTACGATAGTAGCGACCCATATAGGCCATTGTTTCCTGCCACAGCCCCCATGAACCAAGCCACCCGTGCAGCAAGATAACCGGGCGACCTTTTCCATACACTTCATAATGAACGATGCCTTGATCGGTAGTGATCGATGACACGTTAACTTCTAAGATAAAAGCGTGTTAGCCTTTATCGCCTTCCATTTCTGCTAAGATGCTGTACAACAACTCAAGGAGAACCGTCTTTACAGTCTCTTTATCCGTTGCCACACAGGGTAAAAACTTTACTTTTGGATCTAACCTCAGCGCGATACGCATATCGTCGATATCCCAGGCTTCCTCTTTATCTTGCTTATTTGCCGCAACCACATAAGGCGTAGGCGCATAGGCTCGGAAAGTCTCAAGGATATTACGCGCCTCACGGAATGTCTCTGGCCGGGTGCTATCCACAATCACAATAAATCCCAGCATCCCCTCCGATAAAATTTCCCACATGAAATCAAAACGTCTTTGGCCAGGGGTACCGAAAAGGTAAAGAACCAGGTCGTCATCAACAGTGATCCGACCGAAATCCATGGCTACAGTTGTTGTCTGTTTAACCTTCTCAGCTTCCGAACTGATTTTGCGCTCTGTGGAAACCACATCAATCTCACTGACAGATTGGATAAACTCAGTTTTTCCAGCATTGAAAGGGCCAGTTACGACCATCTTAACAGTTTGCATAAAGGATTCCTTGAGTCATTGATTAGATCGCTCGAATACGGCTGATCAATCGGTTAATAAGCGATTTCTGTTCATCTTTACTGGCTTGTGGCAATACTGGACGGTTTTGAACCTGAGCTGGCAAGACACCTTCTGGTCTAACCAACTCAACCAGCCCGGCTTGAAGGAGACCATAAACAATCCGGCGAATTTCTAGGTCACTCTTTTTCGTCGCGCTGGCAATCTGCCGGATCGTATTCTTGGGGTTGATAAATGAAACCACCTTCCATTCATCCACACTCAAGTTCACATTTCGTAGATTTGTACCAGGCCGATCTGTAAACTTCATGGCAATATCCAGGCTTGGAATTTCATCCTGCAAATGCTCTTGTTCTTTAAGCCGGCGTGCTCCTTCTATAATAATATTTTCGAGACCGATCCGGACTGTAATTTTCCCATCTGGGGGTAAGATATCATTTTCAAAGCGGAACAACCCTTCTACCCAAGTAAACACCTTATTAACAATATTGGTGAAATGCATTTGTAATATAGAAATGATATCTTGCTGGCTTATATAATTAGCGTTGATCAAAAGCAGCCCTAATTCTTTGTCGGTGATATTTTTGGCTCGCTCTTGAATCGCTCGGTACTGAGAAGCGGTCAATTTCTTCGCCCGATATAAAACGGATACCAGGCTGCCATCTTCTCCCCCCGCTTGAGCGTAGGCGATCTTTCCCTTTAGGAAAGACACAGCAACCTTCTCATTCGGCCTCTCAAGGATGAGCACGCCGGTTTTTTGAGCGATATTGACCAGGTTTAGAAGTTGGGTGATTGAAAAATCTCTAAGATTGCCCTTTAATGCCATACAGGCCTCAAGTTTTCCTAATTTTATAACCCTTGATGGGCTATGTGAACGGCTAAACAGAAAAATTATACTTGTAAGACAAGAATGCGTCAAATGAACCCCTGTACTTTCTTTGACATTTTTGATAAGATTACCATGTTATTCTTAACAAATTCGATAATTGAGTGACTGAACGGCAGAAGATCTGGCTTTCTTCTCCTTCGCTCAGTTACTGCACGGGGAGCCTGGTATCGCCAGGCTGAGAGGGAAGCCGTAAGTTTCCGACCCGCGGACCTGATCCGGGTAATGCCGGCGGAGGCATCGCAGCCTGCATGATTTTTTCCTCCTCCGGCTATCTAGGAGGAGTTTTTTTGAAAATTATAATTTTTGCAAATGGTACGATTTCCAACCTGGCTCAAGCCTCTGCGCTGACCCAAAACAGTGACATGATCATCGCAGCAGATGGAGGTGCACGCCACTGCCTTGCTGCTGCGGTCCTTCCGCAGGTTGTGATCGGAGATTTTGACTCCCTTACTCCCGCGGAGCTGGATAAGCTGCAGGAGCTCGGCATCCGGCTCATCCGCTACCCTGTCCGAAAAGATTTTACAGATCTTGAGCTCGCCCTGGAATATGCTTGTGAACAAGGTGCCGACCAAATCACCATCCTGGGAGGTCTCGGACAGCGCTGGGATCAAACCCTGGCAAATATTTTATTATTGGCCGGTTCGTTTGCCCAGCGTGCCAGAGTGAGTTACATCGATGGGAGCCAAGAGATTATGCCGATCGGGGAATCCCAAAAGCTCGAAATTAGAGGCCAACCTGGAGACACGGTTTCCCTCATCCCCATCCAAGGAAATGCACAAGGGATAACCACCTACGGGCTGGAATATCCGCTGGATGATGATACTCTGAAATTGGGCACAGCCAGAGGGGTCAGTAACGTATTACTTGGCGAGTATGCGACAATTCATCTTAAACATGGGTTTCTTATTTGTATTGTGATTCACCAGGAGGTTGTGTGATAAAAAAATTTATCATCCTTACTCTGATCGTCTTGGCTATCTCAGCCTGTGGTCAGCAGGAAATAAAAACACCTCCGACTACTTCAAGCCCAGAAACGCTAACCATCATGACCCACGATTCCTTTGCTGCTTCTGAGGCAGTCATACAAGCTTTTGAAAATCAATACAATGTTAAAGTGCAGATTCTGACCTCAGGGGATGCCGGAACAGCATTAAATAAAGCCATCCTGGCTAAGGGGAATCCACTTGCAGATGTTTTTTACGGTGTAGACAACACATTTTTGAGCCGCGCCCTTGATGAAAATATTTTTGAGGCTTACAATGCTCCCATCCTGGCTTCCATTCCAGATCAATTCAAGCTTGATTCCCAAAACCGGGCTGTTCCGATTGATTATGGAGATGTTTGTCTCAACTACGATAAAGCTTATTTTATTGAACGAAACCTGCCACCACCCCAGAATCTCTCAGACTTAGAAAAACCCGAATATCGCTCATTGTTGGTAGTTGAAAACCCGGCCTCATCCTCCCCAGGATTGGCTTTTCTCCTGGCAACTATTGGTCGTTTTGGTGAAGAGCAATACCTGGATTATTGGCAGAAGCTGGTCGACAACGACGTATTGGTGGTTAACAGTTGGGAACAAGCTTATTACACTGAATTTAGCCATTATGGTGGCACCCGTCCCATCGTTGTTTCGTATGGCTCCAGCCCTCCCTTTGAGGTGATCTTTGCTGAAACGCCGATTGACGAGCCTTCCACAGCAGTCATCACCGCAGACCGGTCTTGCTTTCGTCAAGTCGAGTTTGCAGGGATCTTGAAGGGCACCAAGAATCGCGACTTAGCCGAAAAATGGATCGATTTTATGCTTTCTACCACCTTTCAAGAAGATATCCCGCTTCAAATGTACGTCTTTCCGGTTAACCCGGCAGCGAAACTGGATGAGCGGTTTAGCAAGTTCATGAGCATTCCCACAGAAACGGCCTTTGTCAGCTCAGAAGATATCGCTGCCAAGCGTGAGACCTGGATAAAATCTTGGACTGAGACTGTTCTCCGGTGAGGAATTCTTCTACACTTAAAAATACTGGCACTGTGGTTAGGACCAGTTCTTTTTCTGGGGATTTTTTTCTTTTTCCCTCTGAGCGCCATCTTGCGCTACAGCTTGGGTCGCAGTCAAACCGGTTTGTTATCACCTTTCCTGGAAGCGATTTACTCTGCTTACCTGTGGAAAATTCTATGGTTTACGATCTGGCAGGCAGCTTTATCAACCTTTTTCACCCTGCTGATTGGCTTGCCCGGCGCCTATCTCTTTGCCCGCTACCAGTTCCCAGGAAAAACCCTCCTCCAGGCTCTCTCCAGCATTTCATTTGTAATGCCCACCCTGGTAGTTGCCGTTGCCTTTGATTCCCTGTTAGGGCCGCGCGGCTGGATCAACTTAGGCTTAATGTCTTTACTCGATCTATCTGCACCTCCCATTACATTCAACAATACCCTCGCTGCAATCCTGGTAGCACATGTTTTTTTTAACACCACCATCGTCCTGCGCATGGTGGGAGATTTCTGGTCACATTTGGATCCACGGCTGGGGCAAGCCGCCCACACCTTGGGGGCGAATCATTGGCAAGCTTTAAGACATGTCACCATACCACTTTTAATGCCGGCTATATTATCGGCGGCTTTGTTGGTTTTTATTTTTGATTTCACCTCATTTGGCGTCATCCTTTTGTTAGGAGGTCCGCGCTTCGCTACCCTGGAAGTAGAGATCTATTACCAGACCGTCAGCCTGTTTAATTTGCCCCTGGCTGCCACTCTGGCTGTCGTTCAGCTTGGATTGACATTAGCGCTAATGCTCACCTATTCGCATTTGTCCACTCGGCTTTCCAGGCCACTTAATCTAAAACCTCGAACCTATGCTCAACGAAAGCTGCGCACCTGGCCAGAGCGATTGTTTGCTTTGATCGTTGTTTCAATATTAATCGTTTTGTTAGTCACCCCGCTTTTAGCTCTAGCATTCCGATCCTTCACTCGCTTGCAGCCGGAACGCGGATTGCTTCAAGTGACTCAACCAGGATTTACACTTGACTTCTACAAAGAGCTTTCTATCAACCGGCGAGAGTCGCTTTTCTTTACCCCTCCCTCAACAGCCATTCTCATCTCTCTTGGCTATGCTTTTACCACGGTTCTTTTCTCACTCATCCTTGGTTTACCAGCCTCGCTGGCTCAAACGCGTTCCACTGGATCCTTGATCAACAAAATGCTCGATCCATTCATTATGCTTCCTTTGGGCACCTCTGCAGTTACGTTGGGTTTGGGTTTCATCCTGGCATTCAATGCCCCCCCTCTGAATTTAATCACTTCTCCTTTGCTGATTCCCTTGGCACATACCCTGGTAGCGCTTCCCTTTGTTATCCGCAGCCTTGTGCCCGCCTTCCGCAGCATCCAGCCGCGCTTGCGCCAGGCAGCTCAGGTGCTCGGAGCAAGTCCATTCCGAGTGTTTCTAAAAATCGATTTCCCGCTCGTCGCGCGCGCCATCCTTGTGGCAGCTACTTTTGCTTTCACAATCTCTCTGGGAGAGTTTGGCGCTACTGCCCTGATTGCGCGCCCTGAGTATCCCACTATCCCCATCGCTATCTACCGCCTTATCGGAAAGCCAGGCGCGATGAATTATGGCCAGGCTTTAGCGTTGAGCACAATCCTGATGCTGGTTTGTGCAGTAGGCATGATGGCGATTGAACGCATGCGCATCGCGGACATTGGCGAGTTCTAACACCTGATGACCTCCCTCACGGCACGCACGCTTTATAAAAACTTTGGGCAGAAGACTGCTCTCAATGGAGTCAGCTTTGAAGTTGAGTTTGGAGAAACCTTGGCGATCTTGGGCCCGAGCGGCTGCGGAAAATCCACCCTTCTGAATATTATTGCCGGTTTGGAAAAACCAAATATGGGGGATGTGCTTTGGGAAGGGAAAACCTTGGCAAACGTTCCTCCTCACCGGAGAGGGTTTGGATTAATGTTCCAGGAGTATGCTTTATTCCCCCACCGCAACGTCTTCGAAAATGTGGCTTTTGGGCTGCGCATGCTGAAATCTTCACCCCAAGCAATTCAAGCCAGGGTTAGCGAAATGCTGGAGCTGGTCAACTTGACCGGATATGAGAAGCGCGACGTGAACACCCTCTCGGGTGGTGAAGCCCAAAGAGTTGCTTTGGCACGCTCGTTAGCTCCCCAACCCCATTTGCTAATGCTCGATGAACCCTTAGGTGCTTTAGATAGAGATCTGAGAGAAAGATTAGCTTTTGAGTTACGCTCAATCTTAAGAAAGATAAACCAGACTGCTCTATATGTCACTCACGACCAGGAAGAAGCATTTACGCTCGCAGATCGGATTATCATCATGAATGCGGGTCAAATCGAACAAACTGGAACAGCACAAGCGATCTACCAGCATCCCAAGAGCACGTTTGTGGCGCGTTTCCTGGGATTGACCAACCTGCTTTCTGGAACCGCACACCCAACCGACGATGGCTCTTACATAAACACTGCGCTTGGAGGCTTTTACCTTCCTTCGATCCACTCTGGCGATGTGACCCTGTTAATTCGACCTGAGCTGGTTCGGATAAATGGAGATGGAGCCATGAAATTAACAGGCCTCTTGCGCGAGAAAACCTTTCGCGGGACAGCTTGCCGCGTGAGACTGGAAATAAACCAAACCATCCTTTCCTTCGATTTTCCCCCCAATACTCCACTCCCAAACGAGGGATCACCCATCCAACTTAGTTTCAATCCTGAGGAAGCCGTCCAGGTAATTGAAACAGCCAATCGAAAAGAGAGTTGATGCAGTGTCAGAAATTACCGTCTTAAAAATTAAACCTGGAAAGGCAGGAAACCTGGCGCTATACCGGTGAGCTTATCTCAGAAGATGATGAAAAGGTTGTGCTGCAGGCTCATTTTAACCGCGAAGATATCCCCTTTCACGGCATTGTGTTAAAACAGGCGATCGATTTATTGAGACTTTCTACTTTGACCGCTGGTTCAACATCTTCGAAATCCATGACCGCGACAGCGACCAGCTAAAAGGGTGGTACTGTAATGTCGGCTATCCTGCGAAAAAAGAAGGCCAGGTGCTATCTTACATAGACCTGGCCTTAGATTTGCTCGTGTATCCAGATGGGAAACAGCTCATCCTGGATGAAGATGAATTTAACGAGTTGTTACTACCTTCCGATATCAAATTGCAGGCTTTGAAATCGCTCGAAGAAGTTCAATCTCTCCTGGATCAGATTACCAAAAATGGCAGGAGCAATCCCGAGTTGTTCCAATAAATTCCCAAGGGAACGAGAACAGCCGGGAAGATCAGGGCTACGGCAACAATACAACACACACAAGCTCCCAGCCCGATCCCAAGCCAACCCATCACAAGGCCGGCAGTTGCCATGCCATTTCCTCCGATGGTCACGCCAGTATTTTGGGCTGTACGAATTTCTTTCCTCGCCATGATCCCCGTGACGATCGCAATAATACTGCCAATCCCTGGAATCACGGTCAAGCCTAGAATTCCAGTAATCAGGCTGATGATCGCTGTCGAACTATTTTGAATAGGCTGAGGAATACTACCGTCAGAATTATCATATGTCATAACACACCTCCATCCTGATATACGTAAAGGTCACACTTGGGTTGCGCGATTTGATCTTCGCCACATGAGCCAAATGAGCCACGAAACCAAAAGTATGCCGATTAAAGCCACCACGATTGGAACGATAATCGAAATCAACGATAAAATTGTTGAAGCAAAATCTTCTGTCATGCTGACCGGCACATTAGCAGCGCCTCCAGTGGTCAGTGTAACTGCTGGACGAACTGCCACCGATTTTACAGCGTGCACGCTCCCCGCAACTAATATGCCGAGCACCATCGCAAAGATCGGATGAACGTCCGAGATCACTTTGGCACTGCCAGCAAAAAGAATCGCACCGGCAGCCGGTCGGACAAAAGTTTGAATAATATCATTGATATGATTGACCGCCGGTGCTTTATCTGCAAAAAACTCGATTACAGATAGCACGATCAGCGTCCCAATCACCCACCAGCTGGTTAGGGCATCCCAGGGTGAATTCAGGTGTATCAAATTTGTGAACCGCGCCAGAAGAGCTACAACCAGGAGAGGAATATACGCATTCAAACCCGCACTGGCTGAAAGCCCAAAAGCTGATAAAACACCCATCACAAGATCCATAAAATACTCCTTAGAACACTATCCGAAACTGAAACCGCTCCAGGTACCTGTGAGCCAATAACGCATCACATCTAAAGCTGCGATCTGCAGCATCGCCATCAGGAACCCGGCTGCCAGCGGAACCAACATCTGTTGAATCCGCTCATAAGAATTCTCCTTTCGCAACAGCATTAAGAATACCATAGAATATACCATCGTAAGTAAAACGATCACCCCAGCAGCGCTGAGTAGAGCCAGGACATATAAAACAGGCCAAAACTCGCTGATCACCAACAAATCGAGTAAAGCTGCCAGGATGAGCAGCACTCCTAATGAACGGAAATCTGCGAATACTCTCCTGTCGTCCCAATCTTTCCATGCAGATTGGTTAAAAGCCGGAAATAGGAGAGCAGAAATCGCAATACCCAATCCCGTACCGGTTACCAACCGCAGCCAATTCTGTGGTTCATACAATCCTGTAAAGCCGGGAAAGAAATGCAGATAGGAATTGACCCCATCGATACCAAACGCAGCCACAAAAAAACCGAAAACAACCATCACCTTCCAGGGTGGTAATCCTGTCCGACGGCGCGTCGTGATCGATAAGTACACCAGGCCTAGCATCGCGCCCAGGTACATCCCCGTGCACCGCGCGGCAGAGCGGCATCTGCCTGCCATGAACATGAAATGAGCGTGCATCGATACGGTGACAGACCGCATAGCCCACAGCATCAGCTTTACCTAATAAACCAGCCGGCGTATTCAGCAGCCATCCGAACAATAACAAACTGATTCCAAACAGTAAGACCCATTTCCAAGACATTCTTGGAAATGGTGACCTTCGCTTCTCCAAATCCATAATGAGTGAATTATAGAATGTTTCAGCAGAAATGCAAGCTTCCCAAGCGCGGTTCAAAGTGATAAATTGAGGTATGATATAGCCTTAAAGAGTTTGGCAGGAATTGCCAGGTGCGACAATTCCAAGGAAATATTTATTAGGATTATGGAGATATTTATGTTGAAACGAATCTTTAATAATTAGCAGCCTGGCGTTAATTATTGCCCTTGCTGCTTGCGGGCAAGCAACTACCCCAGCACCCACGGCAACCAGCCTGCCTACTTTGGTTCCCACAGCCACAAATACGATCGTGCCCACTGAAACCCCAACACCTACCTCCACTCCAACCGAGGTCCCTACGGCTACCCCTACGGTTACGCCAACACCTGTCGTGTATGGGCCAAAAAACTTTCCGGCTGGGATCAACCCTCTGACAGGTCTCCAGGTCGCTGATCCAGCAATCCTGAATCGCCGCCCGGTTGCAGTAAAAGTCAATATCGTGCCACGTACAACGAACCGGCCCCCCTGGGGGATAAGCTTTGCGGATATCGTTTATGATTATTACCACAACGCAGGATATAACCGGTTCCATGCAATTTTTTATGGAAATGACGCAGAGCTGGTTGGGCCAATCCGCTCCGCGCGTATGTTGGATAATGAGCTGGTGCGCATGTACCAAAGCGTTTTTGCATATGGTTCTGCAGATCAAATAATTAACAGCCGCATCCTTAATTCAGAATACGCCAACCGGCTCATCCTGGAAGGACAGCGCGCCGACTGCCCGCCGACCGCCAAGACGCCCCTCTGCCGCTATGAGCCATCCGGATCAGATTTCCTCTTAGGCAGCACCAAATCCATGACAGAATACACTAAAAATAAAGGCGTTACCACCGATGGGATGGATCTCAGCGGGATGTATTTCACAGCCCAATCCCCTTCTGGTGGTCAGCCAGGTACCCAGCTATTTGTGCGTTATTCCGGCGACGACTATGTGCGCTGGGATTACGACCCTGCCTCAGGAAAATACCTGCATTTCCAGGATAATGTTTACGACCAGGGACAGGGTGAGGAGTATGCACCTTTACTCGACAGGGTCAACAACCAGCAAGTCACCGCAGAAAACGTGGTCGTTATTTACGTTCGTCACGAATACTTCCGCCCGCCGCCTGGAGAAATTGTGGATATCTTGCTCAGCGGTACAGGCAAAGCAGTTGCCTTCCGAGACGGGCAGGCTTACCAGGTCAACTGGAATCGAGCCAATATCAACTCGGTCCTCACTTTAACCCAGGCGGATGGCAGTCCTTTCCCCTTCAAGCCAGGAAAAACCTGGTTCCAGGTGGTTGGACAGACTTCGACTGTGACCCAACCAACTCCTGAATCCTGGCGGTTCCAATTCGTGATCCCGTAGTGAGGTTCTATCCGAAAATAAAAATCCTTTTGGATGTACGATAATTTACACCGCACTTTCAAAAAATGATTCTCACCGTAAATTTTCCACAGGTCCTTATTCTTGCAGCCCAGATAAAATCTGCTTGACCAGACCAGGTCCCTGGTAAATCAATCCGGTATATACCTGCACCAGCGTCGCGCCGGCATCCAGCATAGCCCGTGCACTGGAGGCATTTGCGATCCCGCCTGACACCGATAATGGGCAGCCGTCCCTGTGTACGCCGAGAAATGTGAGAAACAACCTCCAGGCTTTGAGAAAAAGCGGCGCACCGCTCAAACCACCCATTTCCCTCGAAAAGGACGAAACCAGTCCCTGGCGCTGGAGAGTGGTATTCGTGGCAATGACGCCATCCATCCCGGTATCCAGGATCGCCTTCAGTGCATCATCCAGCTCTATCAGAGCTTAAATCGGGGGCCAGCTTGACCAATAAAGGGATCGGTTTTTGAAATCTTTTGGTTCAATAGAAGTGCTCTTCGTTCTTGCGCCAGGGCAGCTAACAGCTTCTCCAGCTCTTCTCTCGCTTGTAAGCGCCTCAAGCCCACCGTATTCGGCGAGCTAACATTGATAGCCAGGTAATCTGCGAGACCTGCGAACTCCTGCATCAGTTTCAGATAATCCTTTTCGACTTCTTCCAGGGGCGTATTCTTATTCTTCCCCAGGTTCACGCCGATGATGAAACCAGGAGGGCGAGGTTTTGCAAGCTGCCGGGTGACAAATTCAACCCCGCGTCCTGGAAATCCCATCCGGTTGATGAGAGCTTGGTCCTCCACCAGGCGGAAAACCCGCGGCTTGGGGTTGCCTTCCTGAGCCAAAGGAGTCACCGTCCCTACCTCGACATGCCCAAACCCAAGACAGGCCAGGCCTCTCCACCCCAATCCATCTTTATCGTAGCCCCCCGCTAAGCCCACCGGATTGCGAAAAGTCAGACCAAAAGCCCGCACTGGTTTCGACTGGACTGTAAACTGCCGCCTGAAAACGGTGCGCAGAGGTGCAATTTCACCCACCAGGCGGATCAGGTGCAAGGTCAGCGCATGCGCTTTTTCCGGTTCCAGGCGAAAGAGCGATGCGATCGAAAAAAAGGATACATTTCCATCAAGAGGTTATGACATCCTCGCAGACCAGACGATTAACCACCCTTCACCTGGTTTAAAAAGCTCTTCACTGCATCTACCTGCTCCTCAGATCACCTTTCCAGAGACTCCCAATAATCCATCATTTCTAGTCAGCTTGAAAACCGCATGCAATCTGAAGCCAGCCTGTTTGAAGAGCTTCATCTTGCTCCCGATTGGCGATCGATCAATACAACAATATCTTTTACCTTTATGCCTGCCTGGGTTAATTTCTCAATTGCTTCAAATTTACTTTCACCCGTTGTCGCCAGGTCATCAATTACCACGACCGTTTCCCCAGGTAAAAATACTCCCTCGATTTCAGCTTTTGTGCCATACGCTTTTATTTCTTTACGCGGGTAGATCATCGGCCAATTCCCTTGCAAGCTGATTGCAGAACCGATAGGGATAGCCGCATAAGGGAGGGCTGCCAGGCGGTCAAAAGCCAGGTTTTTCAAAATCGGAAGATATGCTGCCGCGGCCTGGGCTAATAAAGGAGGAAAAGACACAAGCTGGCGCAGATCCAGGTAAATTGGTGATTGCTGGCCTGATTTTAAAGTGAACTGGCCGAACTTCACACAACCGGCATCCAGCAAACCATCCAAAAGTGAGCTCTCAAATGATGCCACCGGCGTAAAACGACGGCTCGCATTTTTGCTCAAGGAAATGCTCCTGCTCATCTCGAACTGCCGCCACAATATCCTGAGCAGCCTGGTGTGGGTCCGCTGCCCTTGAAATACTCCTTGAAACTGAGATCAGCATCCCCAAGCCATCTGAGCGCAAACCAGCTTGGAGTGCAGCGCGTAAATCACCACCCTGAACACCGACCCCTGGGGCTAAAATCCAAATATCTGGCGTCATAGCGCGAACCCGGCGCAGAGCGTCCGGCTGCGTTGCACCCACTACCAGGCCAATGTTGTCGTTACCATTCCATCCTCTGGCAAGGCTGGCCACCTGCTCATATACAAATTTTCCCCCTGAAAGGATTTGATCCTGCAGATCAACCGAGCCAGGATTAGATGTCTTGCATAATAAAAAGACGCCTTTTTCGGGATCATTTAGAAAGGGTTCAACGGCATCATGTCCCAGGTAAGGGTTCACAGTCACCGCATTGGCGCCGAAGGTTTTAAAAACCGCCTGCACATATGCCTCGGCAGTAGAGGCGATATCGCCGCGCTTTGCATCCAGGATTACGAAAACATCCTTCGGAACCAACTGGATCAGCTCCTCCAACACCTTTATACCCGGCGAGCCAAACATCTCAAAAAAGGCAGTATTGGGTTTGAACGCTACTGCCAGGTCAGCAGTTTCCTGGATCAATCGCAGGCAAAAATTCCGCACACCTTCCAGGTTTGGCGTTTCCAGGTCATTGAGATGAGGATCAAGGCCCACACACAACAAAGAATTGATTTGCCTGGCACGCTCTTCAAGGCGCTGAAAAAAAGATTTCATAGTCCTCGCTTATGCTTTACCTAAAACCATCGCCAGCAGCGCCATGCGGACATAAAGTCCATATTCCATCTGCCGAAAGTATGCTGCCCGTGGATCTGTCATCCACCTCGATGCTGATCTCTCCGACACGCGGTAAGGGATGCATGATAATCATTTTCTCCTTGGCATCCTGCAGGGTATCAGGGGTGATCACAAAGGCACCTTTTACATTCTCATAAAGATTGAGATCCTCAAAGCGTTCCTTCTGAACGCGGGTGACATAGAGCACATCCGTCTTGGGCAAAATCGCTTCTAATGTCTTATATTCCGCTTGTGAAATGCCATGCGCTCTAATTTCTTCGATGATTTCTTCCGGCATCTGCAGGATTTCTGGCGATACATAATTGATATGCACATCATACAGGGAAAGCAGGCGGGCTAACGAATGCACTGTGCGGCCATACTTTAAATCTCCCAACATCGTCACGGTTAATCCGTCAATCGCGCCCAATTCCTCTTTGACCGTAAATAAATCCAACAAAGCCTGGGTGGGATGCTCTCCCACGCCGTCACCAGCGTTGATGATCGGTTTCCGGGCGTATTGTGCCGCCAGAGCTGCCGAACCCACCTCGGGGTGGCGCAATACGATCACATCGGCATAACATTCCAGGGTGCGTACCGTATCAGGCAGCGACTCACCTTTTGCAACCGAAGAATATCGTACTTCATTAATGGGAATGACACTCCCGCCCAGGCGCTCCATGGCTGAAGTAAACGACGACGATGTACGAGTAGATGGCTCGTAAAAGAGACTTGCCAATATCTTCCCCTTCAGCAAATCGAATGATCCCACCCGGGAAACCATCTCCCGCATTTCATGTGCTACACCAAAGGTATATTCCAGATCTCCTCTCGAAAACTGCTTGACAGACAAGATATCCTTTCCGTAGAAAGGCGCACCCCGCTGGTCGCCAAAAGGCAGATAAGGATTGTTACTGCGCGATGGTGGAACAAAAGTGCTCATAAAAACTCCTTGATTGGATTGGATTCATCAAATCTCCCGGTGTCTTATAATTTTTGAAGACAAAACCCCGGGAGATTCATCTTAATTATGCTCCGTACTCCGGCTCCTGTATACGTACATTCCTTCCGGAGCCTGGAGGGGCTAAGATATAGCCATCTTTATACACTTCCTTGCTGCGCAAAACCACGCGCTGGATTCTGCCACGCACTTTCCAACCTTCGAACGGCGTCCAATGGCAGCGTGTTTGCAGTTCATGGGATCGGATTTCCCATTCCACCTGCGGATCAATCTCAATCCAGGTATCTTGCTGCTCAGGCAAGTTGAAGATCTTGCGTGGGTTGATCACCATGCGCAGCACCAGGTCTTCGATCGACAGCCTGCCTTCCGAAATCGCTGTCAGGAACAGCGGAAGGGCAGTCTCAAGCCCTGGAAAGCCCGGGGGAGGGTTATCACCATCTTTTTCCTCCAGGGTGTGTGGAGCGTGATCAGTTGCAAAACAATCGATCACCTCCAGGTTATCCCAAAGTGCCTGGCGGTCTGCTGCTGAAGCCAACCTGGGACGCACTTCGCTGCGGCTTGCGCCGATCACGGGAATATCCTCTTCCGTTAAGAACAGGTGGTGTGGGGCAACTTCGCAGGTTACTTTTAGACCGCGTTCTTTAGCTTGGCGGATGAGCAATATTTCCTCGCGGCGGGAAACGTGAGCCAGGTGAATTGGATGTTCATACAGCGCGGCTGCCAGGATCACCGCTGCCAGGGTGCGCCCCTCAGCATGCGCCACGATTGGATTACCTTTCGGCCACTTTGAAAAGTGCTCCATCCACAAGGTCATCTCATCCAGGCAAAGGGGGCCAAAGGTCTGGTCCAGGTACATTTTCAAACCAGCAGAATGTCTCGCCAGGGCTGGCAGGATTTTGGTGTTATCTGGCCCTGCCCCCACGTATTGAGCATAATCGCAGCGCGCCTTATGCTGGGCTGCCGAAAGCGCCAGCTTAAAGCTGGCTCCATCAATTACCGGTGGTTTTGTATTCGGCATCGCCAGGACAGTGGTAAAGCCGCCTGCCAGGGCTGCTGCCGTACCACTATCCCAATCTTCTTTATGCGTGCCGCCAGGCTCTCGAAAATGAACATGTGGATCGATCAAACCTGGCAGCTTTAATCATCTTGACCACAACCCTTGATTACTCCAATGGTTTCGCAACCACCGTTTTCGGCTTGAAGATCAAGAAGATTATATTGAGCAGGATCCCCATGATCGCAGCAAATACAATGGCAGGGATGCCATTCGGGAACAGAATCGGAATTTGGAAGGGATACACGCCGTTCGGAAGCGCCAGGTTGCCACCGATGCCCAGGATCAGGATCGTCGCGCCAATTGCCAACTGCTTCGGATCGAACAGGTTAACCTTTTCAGACTGGATGAGAGCGACACCTTGCATGCCAATCACGCCAAACAGGTAGATGCCCAGGCCGCCTTGCACTGCAACCGGTAGGGTGTTGACCACCGCTACCAGTTTGCCGAAGAAACCGAGGATCATCGCCATGACCCCCGCCGTCATCAGCACAGCGGTGGAATAATTGCGGGTGATGGCCATCAGGCTGTTGTTCTCACCGTAGTTTGTACCTGCACAGCCTCCGAGGAAGCCAACAATCAATATCATCTGCAGCCATCTGCAACCAGGTTGAGGCCAATCAGGTTCTTGATCTAGAGGGCTTGCGCCCCAGTTCGGTGGCGAGGGTATCAATATACAGGCTCATCTGGTACAGGTGAGCGGTGCTCTCAGGAACTGTCGCAATGAAAATCAAAGCGATGCTCAACGCCATTCCCCAGGCATTCGGGTCGGTAAAAGCCGGGAAGGTCCACTTGGGAACCTCAAACCAATTGGCTGCGGTTACGTTCGCAAAATTCACCAACCCAAAGGGGATCGCGACAGATATACCCAAAAATCGCGCCCAGCAAGATCGGCAGCATACCAATCAACCCCTTGCCTTGCAGATAGACCGAGAAAACGATGGTCGCGATCAAAGTGAGGAAAGCCACCAACCAGTATTTCCAAGCCACCTCGGGAGCAGCATTCACCGACATCCCACCGGCATTATTCAAGGCCGCGCCTGCCAGATGCAATACCGATGACAATCGCCATATGAACCGGTAATGATGGGAGGCAGGACACGATCCAGCGCGGCTTTACCGACGCGCATGATCAGAAAGCCAATGACAATTTCGCACACCGCGGTCAGGAGGATACCAACCTGCACGATTCGCACTCCCTCTGGGCAGTAAAACTGTGCCGGGTCATTGAAGCAGTCAGGAGCAAATTTGCTCATGACGGTAATAACGACTGCGATATAGGAGAAATGACGAGCCGTAGTACATTGGAATTTTTCGTCTGGTAACCAGCAGGGCAATGATGGTGCCAAGACCGCTTGCCAGCAAGGTGATACCGACATCGAACTTGGTCAGGATGGCAACCAACACAGTAGCCGGGAACATCGTCAGGAACTGCTGGAAGCCCAGGCTGAGCATAGCGCCGGTAGGGGGTTTGTCTTCCGGCAAATACCCAATCACTTTTTTACTAACTGCTTCCTTGCATTTTCTCCTCCTTTAGAACTATGAAAAAAATGGTTGGCTGGTCATCAGCAGGCAAAAAAAATAGAGCCTGATTGGCTCTATTTTTCAGATAAAAAAATCGCCCACAGGAGCCGAAACTCCAGGAGCGATTGGATATCCGAAGAAGAACTGTCCTGCTGTAACCATTTCGCCCGATTGTACAGCGATTTTGCAAAATGTCAAGGGATTTTCCCTAAAAATCCAGGCAAAAATCAGTATTCCCCCCATATCTGGCGGTAGATGACCTGCCTAAACCCGCCAGATATGCCGGGTTGGAGGCCGAAGTGAGAAAATCAAAAATCCCAGCCTTGCAGTACTGAGATAGTGGGGTGAGCGGTCAAATCTAGGTGCAAGGGGGTGACCGATACATATCCTTTTGCCAGAACTCCAAAATCTGTGCCTTCTTCAGAGAGCCCGGTGGGTGCCTCCCCACCAATCCAATAATACGGCCGGCCGCGTGGATCCAGCCGTTTTTCGAGTGAATCACGATAGAGGCGCAATCCTTGCCGAGTGATCTGGATCCCCTTAATTTGCTGTTCGGGCAGGTAAGGGACATTGACATTTAATAAGATCCCCCGGGGTAAGCCGCGCCGGATCACTTGCGCCGCGATCCGCCCAGCCATGCGCGCAGCTGGGCTGAAATCGAACTCACCTTTGTGGTTTTCTGGAGAATCCAGGGAGACTGCCAACCCTGGCACTCCTCCGATCACCGCTTCCATCGCCGCCGTCACCGTTCCCGAGTAAGTCACATCGTGCCCCAGGTTTGCATTCGGGTTTATCCCAGAAACCACCAGGTCAACCGGCTTGGGCAGGAGACCCAGGAGAGCCAAAGCCACGCAATCAGAGGGAGCACCATCCGATGCCAGCGCAGGTGATCCATCACTGAGAAAGACTTCTTTCACACGCAAGGGCCTATCCAGAGTCTTTACATGCCCTGATGCAGACCAGTTCCGGTCAGGCGCCAGGATGGTCACTTCTCCCCACAGGCGCATATCGGTCGCCAAAGCCAAGAGACCCGGCGCAAATACACCATCATCATTGGTTACCAAAATATGCATACCGATCTTTCGTTATACTCCCATTCCCATTAATCAATCAAAACTTCCGAGAGCTAATTATATCTTCTCTCACCCTACCGATGATAAAATAAACGCATGCCCGCCTACTACCGTCGCTTCTTTGGAATTATCCTTGTTGTCCTGGCATTAGCAGGTCTCAGCATATCTGCATTGAGCATTTACGGACTATCACAGCTCAAAGGATTGCTCTTACCCAAGATCGAATTGGGGTTAGAACTGGTCGATGAAGCCTTAGTGACAACCGACCAGGCTCTTGATGTGCTCGATTCGACATTGAAAACAGTCAATATCAATGTCTCGAAAATGCGTGAGGCCCTGATTACGATAGGGCAATCTGTTCATGATGCCGTTCCGATCCTCAACTCACTCTCTACTTTGACCGGAGAAACGCTCCCTGATACCATTTCTGCTACACAGGCTTCTCTGACGACTGCGCAGACTACAGCCAAAACCATTGAAGATATCCTGCGAGTGATCTCGCGCATTCCCTTGATGCCCGGCGAACCCTATAACCCTGAAGTACCGCTGAATACATCCCTGGGACAGGTAGCAGCCGATCTGGATAAAATTAAACCCCAGATGGTGACCATAGAAAAGGATCTGAAAGATTCAAAAACGAACCTGTCTGGCTTAGAAGCCGATATCATCCAGGTTTCCCTGGATCTGCTGCTGATCAAAAATGACTTGGAATCTGCAACGGAGGTCATCAACCAATACCACGCGCTGATCGATAAGGTGCAAACCCGTCTCGCCTCCTTGAGAATTCAGATTCCAAACTGGATCTCTATTATGATCGGTTTTTTATTATTCCTACTGGCATGGATCGTGATCTATCAGGTTGACTTATTGGTCCGCGGGATCAAACTTTTCCGGTTGAAAGGATGACGCAGGCAGACATTCACCTGGCACGGATTAACAAATCTACCCGACATTTCAAGGAAGATTTGGGAGATGACGACGGAACCCGCCTGAAAACGCACACCATCATCCCAGAGTCGATCTCCGTCCCCTGGTCTGAAGAATGGCAGCGAGAACTCCGGATCCCATTTGGGGAGATGATCGGTTCCGTAAGCAAATACCTGTTCTACGATCAGTATTTTTCCATCATGGAGATTCATGCGACAACGGGAGTCCTGCTCGGTTTTTATGTGGATCTCACCACACCTGTTCGTAAAGTAGATGGTGAGTATTACCTGACCGATTTGATCCTGGATCTATGGGTTTTCCCTGACCTGACTTACCGGGTGCTGGATGAAGACGAATGGCAGCAAGCCATCCAGGCTGGGTTGGTGTCCGAAGAAATCCAGCATACTGTTCAAAAAACTCTAGAGGGGTTGAAGAGGGAAATTCGTATGGGCAAATTTCCCCAGAATTATATTCTGGGTTGAACAAGCCATTAAAAAATTTCAGCTCGCCTGAGAAATCAAAGCAAGCTGAAATTTTTTTACGAAGCATCACAGGTTTTTAGTTACAGCATCTTTCTCAATACGGTATGCAAAATTCCGCCATTACGATAGTACTCAATTTCGATCGTGGTGTTTAACCGCGCAATTGCCTGGAACTTAATTTCGCTTCCATCTGGTTTCACCGCACGCACAGTCAGCTCGCATTGAGGCTTCAAATCATTGTTCAATCCATCTATATAAAACACCTCACGCCCTGTCAGACCTAATGTGTCAACCGAATCTCCGGGTTTAAATTGCAAAGGGATGATTCCCATCCCCACCAGGTTAGAGCGGTGAATGCGCTCATAAGACTCGGCAATCACCGCTTTTACGCCAAGCAGATTGGTCCCCTTTGCCGCCCAATCCCGGCTGGACCCTGTACCGTACTCTTTACCAGCCAGGATCACCAGCGAGACTCCGTCCTGGCGGTATTTCATGGCTGCGTCGTAGATAGATAGGCGGGGTTCGGTTGAGCCCGGCTTGCTTAAATAAATGGTCACGCCGCCTTCAACCCCAGGCACCATCCGGTTTTTCAGGCGGATATTGGCAAAAGTGCCGCGGGTCATCACCCGGTCATTTCCGCGGCGTGAGCCATAGGAATTGAAATCGCGCGGCTGAACACCTTGGGCAATCAAAAATCTTCCCGCTGGGCTTTCAGCCTGGATCGATCCAGCCGGAGAAATATGGTCTGTTGTGATGGAATCGCCAAATACAGCCAGGACTCTGGCACCTCGGATCGGCTGGATGGAAGGCACATCGGTAGTTAATTCCTCAAAGAAAGGAGGTTCCTGGATGTAAGTCGATTGGGCATCCCAGGTATAAAGTTCACTCTCCTCCGCCCCAATAGCATTCCAAGTCTCGTTGCCAGAAAACACATCTCCATATTTCTGCTGGAACATCTGCGGTTGGATTGACTTCGCGAGCGTATCAAGGATTTCTTGGGTTGATGGCCATATCTCCTGCAGGTAAACCGGCTGTCCAGATTGGTCAAACCCGATGGGGTCATTCACTAGATCGATATCAACTGTGCCAGCCAGCGCATATGCGACCACCAAAGGAGGAGAAGCCAGGTAATTCGCACGTACATACGGATGGACGCGGCCTTCAAAGTTTCGATTGCCAGAAAGTACTGCGGCAGCCACCAGGTCCGACCCGGTGATTGCCTTGACAATCTCCCCAGATAATGGTCCCGAGTTGCCAATACAGGTGGTGCAGCCGTAACCCACGATATTGAAGCCCAAGCTCACCAATGCATCAAGCACTTCAGCCTTTTGCAGATACTCCGTGACCACACGCGAGCCCGGCGCCAGGCTTGTCTTGACATAGGGTTTTGTCCTCAGCCCACGCGCAACGGCCTTCTTTGCCAAGAGACCCGCCCCAATCATCACAGAAGGATTAGAAGTATTCGTACAAGAAGTGATCGCTGCAATCACCACGGATCCATGAGAGAGCTCAGCGCCGCTTCCATTCGTCCCTACCATTACTTTCTTGGCAAGATCTTCTTTTTGTAATTCATATCCCCGCTCTTTGATGGGAGCAGAGAGCGCCGCACGAAACGACCGCTGCATCTCGGTCAATGGCACC
Source organism: uncultured Chloroflexia bacterium (assembly GCA_963751425.1). Classification (GTDB taxonomy): domain Bacteria; phylum Chloroflexota; class Anaerolineae; order Anaerolineales; family UBA4823; genus CAVVUF01. The sequence continues at coordinate 1,326,167 of CAVVUF010000001.1, forward strand.
CGATCTTGGGGGCGCTTGGGGCCTGCCAAACTCGGTACGACTGTACCCAGATCGAGTTCCAGTGTGTCTGTGAAAAGAGGATCCGGAGTATTCTGATTACGAAATAAACCTTGGGCTTTGCAGTAACTCTCAATCAGATCAACCAAATCATCTGGGCGACCTGTCAGGCGCAGGTAGCGAATTGTTTCTGCATCGACCGGGAAAAAGCCAATTGTAGCTCCATATTCAGGTGCCATATTCGCAATCGTTGCCCTGTCAGGCAGCGACATAGAGCTTAAGCCCGGCCCATAAAACTCTACAAATTTATCCACTACTCCTTTTTTTCGGAGCATTTGAGTAACGGTCAGGGTCAGGTCAGTTGCCGTCACCCCATCAGCAAGCGTACCGAACAGCTTGAACCCGATGACATCCGGCGTGAGCATGTCAATCGGCTGCCCAAGCATGGCAGCCTCAGCTTCAATGCCTCCCACACCCCAGCCCACGACCCCGAGACCATTGATCATCGTCGTGTGCGAATCGGTTCCTACCAATGTATCTGGAAAGATTACTTGTTTTCCATCTTGTTCGCTCCGCATAACCACGGTCGCCAGGTATTCCAGATTTACCTGGTGAACAATCCCAGTTGCTGGAGGCACAACCCGGAAATTATCAAAGGCTTTCTGTCCCCATCTCAAGAATTCATATCGCTCACGGTTGCGTTGGAACTCCAGCTCTGCATTTCGCGCCAGGGCATCTCCAGCAGCAAAAAAGTCAACCTGAACAGAATGATCAATCACCAGGTCCACCGGTACGAGAGGGTTGATTTGCCGAGGGTCTCCCCCCAGCCGAGCGATTGCAGAACGCATGGCTGCCAGGTCCACAACCGCAGGCACACCTGTGAAATCCTGCATGATCACCCGGGCAGGTTTGAAGGGCAGCGTTGGCCTCTCTCTCACAAAGGGCGTCCATCTGGCCAGGTTGATCACATCATGACGAGTAATTTCATGTTCGTCGCACTGCCTCAGCAAAGACTCGAGCATTACACGGATTGAAAAGGGCAGCCTTTCAAGCGTGGTCAGACCCAATTCTTCCAAACGTTTTAGGCGGAAGTAAAAAACTTCACCGGATGTTGTATTTAAAGTATCAAGGGCACCAAAAGAATTTTGCACAGGCACTCCTTTCGCATGCTAGAGCAAATTTAGAAACTATAAAGGAAGCAAATTATATACGAGGGAACCAGGGTTTTCAAGGTTAAGTTTTTTGCTGGCGCACGATCGCATCTGTCATGCGCGCCACACGCTGCATATAAGCTACATCATGAACCCGGATGATATCTGCCCCGCGCACAATACTGACTGCCACCGCAGCAGCCGTCCCTTCTAACCGCTGGTCAGGAGGTAAATCTAAGGTGTAGCCAATAAATGATTTTCGTGAAGGGCCAATCAGCACAGGATAACCTAACAAACGGATCTCATCCACACGGTTTAGCAATTCAAGGTTTTGGTCAACCGTCTTTCCGAAACCAATCCCAGGATCTAGAATAATTTTTTCGTCCGGTATACCAGCCCGATGAGCAATTTCCACGCTTTCCATTAATTCTCTCTTCACATCCTCCAGAAGGTTCTCATAGGGAACCCCTACATATCTCCCCCCAAGGCGCTCCTTAACTTCCGATTGAACCCACGAGCTGCGATTGTGCATGAGAATCACAGGCACCCCGGCTTTGGCAGCTACGCCGGCTATATCCGGATCAGCTTTCAAGCCCCAGACATCATTAACCATGCACGCCCCCGCCTGCAGCGCCGCTTCTGCAACAGCCGCCCGGTAGGTATCGACTGAAACCGGTAGATTATATTCGGATGCCAGGGCGCGCACCACAGGAACGACGCGCTTCATTTCATCTTCTAGCCCCACCGGCAGCGCCCCAGGACGTGTACTTTCTCCTCCCACATCCAAGATATCACAGCCCGCGGCAGTAAATTGGCGTGCCTGTTCAAGAGCCTTAGAGACCAGCACACTTTCATTAAGATTATCCACTGAAGGTAAGAGCCCATCCCCTGAGAAGCTGTCAGGGGTCACATTCAGAATGCCCATTAAATAGGTACGCGAACCCCAAATGAGCTCCTGGTCGTGGAGGCGCAAGACTGTATTCAACGCAAACTTTTTTCTAAACTTGTAGAGTGAGAGGTCGGTTGAGCCAGGTTTCAGCTTCCTCGAGAGTCGTGAACATTCCCATATCCACTCCCCCAGGGCGGGTTAGGTCTGCGATCTTTAACAGACTCTCCCTGACACGCTCATTCGCATAAACGATCGCCAGGCGGATATTTCGCACAGAGGGATCATTGTTAACTTCAACTGCATATTGGATCGCTTCTTCCGGGACTGAATCCAACTGGCGCAGATCATATAGATTGCGCGTTAGGCGATCCGAGTCCAGCAAGTGATCCAGTGAAAATTTTCGCCAGTGTTTTAACGTTGCTGGCAATGCATCGGTAAAGGTCAGGTGCATCCCACCGTCTGGTCGGCGGATAACCGTGTACCCTATTGCAAGGTCAGGCTGCCAATTGAGCGGCTTGAGATCATTATCAGACATAAAAGCCTCCTTAATGCAAAAACGATTTTACCACGCCTGGGTTTTTTCCCTGTAAAATATCTTATTCTTCCTTCAAGCCCAACACGGCTGCCAGGATGGCTGGGTCGAGATCAAGTTCCGGTATTTCATCTATCCCAGCTTGTTGAACCTCATAAGCTCGTTCACGCAGCGCTTTCCATAATACCTGGCGTTCGCCCGAAGCTACCATCAAATCGCTGACAGTCTCAGCTTTGAGTAAATGCTCACCAAGCGTATAGAAAAACGTGATCCTGCGCCAATCCTCAGCTAGAATAGGCTGTCGCAAACGTTCCAAAGGACCAAGTTGAATCTTAAAATATTCTTGGTTGGCATGCGGATGTTCTGCTTCATCACGGAGCAGCTCTGCCCGGGTAGTTAGCTCGTGCCCGCGTACTTCAGCAAAATATTGGATTCGCCATTTTTCTTCACCAAACGCGCCGGTCTGGTAGAACGCCAGGTAATCTACAGCCACCACTTTTGGTGCAGAACGCAAAGGGATGCGGTACCATCCTAAAACCCGTGCGATTTCGAAATCGCGCGGGTTATTCATCACAGCAACAAGGATTAAAGATGTCGCAGAGAGAGGCATAGATTTAGTGTACCATAATCTATTTTTAGCTGAATAATACGTTCACATCCTCAGCGGTTAGTGATTTCAAGAAATTCTTTTCGGTAGTGATCAGCTGATCTACCAGGTTCCGTTTGCGGTCCTGGAGCTGTAAAATCTTTTCCTCAACCGAATCCCGGGCGATCAATTTATAAACAAACACAGGTTTTTCTTGACCAATCCGGTGGGTGCGGTCACTGGCTTGCATTTCTACCGCTGGATTCCACCAAGGGTCGATGTGGATGACATAATCCGCCGCGGTCAGGTTCAAACCCACCCCACCAGCTTTTAAGCTGATCAAGAAAAAGGGAATGCTTTGATCAGCTTGAAAAAGATCCACCTGTCCCTGCCGGTCCTGAGTGCTCCCATCCAGGTAGGTGTACTTGATTTTTCGGCGATCGAGCTCAGTACGCAAGATGCGCAGCATTTCAACAAACTGTGAGAAGATCAATGCTTTATGGTTTTCAGATTGTAAGGTTTCCAACGTTTCTAAGAGGAGTTCAAATTTTGCCGACTCACCCCGGAACTGTTTGTCGACCAAAACTGGATGGTTGCATACCTGGCGTAAGCGCAGCAGCCCCTCCAGGACCTTCATACGCGAATTATCGATTCCTTTGCTCTCCACCATTCCAAGCAAGAGCCCCCGGTAATAATCACGCAGGCGGTTGTAATACTTCCGTTGTCCTGGCTCCATATCGCTGTAGATCACTCTTTCGGTGCGAGGCGGCAGCTCCGGTGCCACTTGATCCTTGGTCCTTCGTAAGATGAAAGGATAGACCATCTTTCGTAAGAAGTCCGCTTTGCCTTCATCATTATTCTTTTCAATTGGAGTACCAAATTCGCTCCGAAAATACTCCAGGTTTCCCAACAGTCCCGGGTTTAAGAAAGCAAACTGAGACCACAGCTCAAAAGTCGAATTCTCAACGGGCGTTCCCGTCATGACCAAACGATGTTCGCAGTTCAGCAGGCGAGCCGCTTTCGAGGTCTGAGCAACCGGATTCTTTAATCGCTTGCAATTCGTCCAGGATCACATAATGGAATGAATAGCCTCGCAATTTTTCAACATCCCGCAGCATTACCCCGTAGGTAGTCAATATCAGGTCGTAATTTTCCAGCGCTTCAAAATCCTTGTCACGTAAACTCCCAAAATATTCAAGGAAACGCAGCCCAGGTGTAAATCTTCCAATTTCGCGCTGCCAATTCACCAGAAGCGAGCGCGGCAGAACGATTAAATCAGGATTTTTCGAGTGCTGTTTCTCGCGTAACGATAACAAAAAAGCCAGTACCTGGATCGTTTTGCCCAATCCCATATCATCTGCCAGGCAGCCACCGAAGTTAAAATCGTGCAAGAAATGCAGCCAATCGAAGCCAGCTTTTTGATAAGGTCGTAATTCCCCAGTCAGTCCCTGAGGCAAAGCATTGGAGGTTACCCCAGCAAAATTCTTAAGCTTCTCCAGCCTCTGTTTGAACTCCTGGTCAGTCTGGACCCGGTCAGCCTCCCCTAAAAGCTGATCAAGGAGAGTCAGGTGGAAATTAGAAAGGCGAACCCCATTCTTGGTCTCGTTACCCAAATCGAATAAATGTTTATAACGCTCTAACCATACTTCAGGAATCTCACCGATCGATCCATCGGCTAACTTGATATAGTGCTCTTTTCTCCGTAAAGCTTTGCGTAATTCCTTGACCGAGACTTCAATTTCACCATAATTCACCACGGTCTCAACGTCAAACCAATCGATCCCAGAAGTAACATTAAAAGATATCGTCGGTTTTACCCGGTTCACACGTGCAGTCTTAAGCGCTTCTTCACCAAAAATTTCAAAACCTGCCTCGGTCAGGCGAGGCACATTCTTCATCAAGAAATCCAAAGGATGAACACGCGCGCGGAGTACATACGTGCCCTGAGGTTCAGAAGATGAAGCCTTTTTAAGCCAAAATCGGAGGTTGCATAGTACCTGATAAGCGTCCTGTTCAAATTCAGGCTTACGATGAATGCGCGCCAATCTCCACGATTCGGGAAAACAACGCAGGCTCTCCACAGGCGAAGAGCTATCATATGGAAGTTCATATTCCCCATATGCATAACGAAGCTCTGCCTTAAATTCTCCCTTTGCATCACTCAAATATAACCGCTTCGTTGGCTCAGATGAGACCTCTTCCCAGATAACTGCATCACCTGTTAAATCGGACCTCTGTTGCCAGGGTTAAGTAATAATTCTCAAGAAACTCCATCTCATCCTGCGTTGGGATAATTAATTCAGGCGATTCCTGAAATGCAGCTAAAAGACTGACTGTTTTATCTCCATCAACTTGAACCAGGTAACGGTCCGCTAATAACCACACCGGTGAGAGTGAAATCACTTGAACAGTATCATTTTGAAAGGCAAAATTCTTCTCTCCAACGGAAAGACTTGCAACCAATTTGATACCTTCTGGCGAACGGGACAGCTCGATCTGAACGCGCCCATGCATAGGCAGAAAACCTAACAACTTCTCTGCCGGATTGCGTGAGTTCCCCAAAAATAGTGGAGCTCCCGAATTCAGCAACCAGGGATAAATAATCGCTCAACGATGAAGAAGTTGCGTAATAATACCGGGCTTGGACTGCCAACATGTTTGCCAGGACCACCGCTTGCTTATCTTGGGCGAAAATAGCAGATTGGTCAAGCACATTATTTACCAATTTTGCGGAAGAACCAAGGCTGGATACTCCTTCCAACACCTGGTCGATCGGTTGACCTGCCTGTAAAAGCGCACGTGTTGAAGCACTCAGGTGGTTAATGTTGACAGAATATGCGAACAACTTCCAAAAGGCATAACTCTCGTACCCGGGTTGTCTTTGCATGCTAAAGAATACAACATAGGGAGGCGGAAAATACCGGCTTGGAGTGGTCTGGGCAGCCTGGATCACACGTGAGAGCTGCGACTGCCATTGAACGGGTTTATGAGTGCGAAGGTGTTCGCGCACAGTCATTACTGCTGCCACAATGTGCTTGCATATCCGGCCATCTTCTGCATAAGGGCAATCGCAGAAGAATAACAAATTACTACGATCTAGCTCAATGCGAACATCGTAGACACCACCCTGTCCCGAGACAATACAGGTCGCATAGTCTTCCTCAACATAATCAATGCTAACCCGCCCCTGTTGGTAATACAACCGCCCACGCTCATAGATCGACGCGCCCACATACCGCTGGAGGCGGTTAAGATCAAACATATCCTCAGTTAATCCTGCCATGAACCTTCCCTATTCTGAACAGATAATCGCCATGCAAAGCAATGCTTGCACGGCTCATCACCCCAATGAACGTAACTCCATGGGGCGACATTCGGGATTCGCCGGGAAATTGTCCAGAAAATCCCGAATATCGCTGTAAAACTTAGATCAACCCCACCTCAGCATTGAAAGCTTCAATGAGGGCATCAATTTCAGGCACTAACCCCTGTACACGCGTCCAGTAATCGCTATCATACCACTGAGCCTGGATTTCTTCATAGGTTTTTCCTTGCTGTTCCACCCAGGTAAAATATTTCAAATTGTGGACGCGCCGCTTCTCTGCATAGGTTAGTTCTAGCATATTATCCGTAGAAACCCCTTGCAGATAGCGAGCATAATGTGCTGCAGCCTCCAGCTCAGAATACGCACCAAATTCATTTTGCATCTCACTCAGCCGGCTGCCATACAGCTCCATTGAATCCGTCAACACAGTCAAGACAATATCGTTCTCACCCATTTCATAATACTTTGCCATCTTGACTGCTGATAAAACATTTGAGATCCCAGAGAAGCCTAAAAGGTCTAACTGATTGACCAACCCCTGCGAAACGCCTTTCTTTACCAGGTAAGCTCGTCCGGCTGGCTCGTTGAATAATCGCGCCAGGCTCACCACAGCCTCGTCATCAATTGCTACCACCACGTCTGTGTTCTTGACATTATGGATCCAGGGTACATGTTTATCACCGATTCCTTCAATACGGTGAGCACCGAAGCCATTCTCCAAAAGGGTTGGGCACTGCAGGGCCTCACTCGCGCCGATCTTGGAAGCAGGAAATAGCTGTTTCAAGTAATCGCCGAAAGCAATTGTCCCTGCGGATCCGGTGGCTGAGACCATCCCCCGGTAAACATCTTTCGGTCCCATCGCCTGTCGCAAGAGGTCCTCCATGGCATGCCCGGTAACAGTGTAATGCCACAGGTAATTGCCGAATTCCTCGAATTGGTTGAAGATCATCAGATCCTGGCCAGATTGGCGCAATTCCCAACACTTATCAAAAATTTCCTTAACATTGGATTCGCTGCCCGGTGTAGCGATCACTTCTCCAGCGATTTTTGACAGCCACTCGAACCGCTCCCGGCTCATGCCCTCGGGTAAAATTGCAATCGATTGGCAGCCTAGCAAGGCGGAATCATACGCCCCGCCGCGGCAGAAGTTGCCGGTTGAGGGCCAGACAGCCTTCTGGAGGGAAGGGTCAAACTCCCCGGTCACCAGACGTGGCACCAAACATCCAAACGCTGCCCCAACCTTATGAGCGCCTGTAGGAAACCACTTTCCAACCAGCGCGATGATCCTTGCATCTGTTCCCGTTATGCTTTTTGGGAATTCCAGGTAGTTCAACCCACCAAAACCCCCTCCTTCTGCCGTGGGTTGGTTCTTCCAGGTAATGCGGAACAAGTTGCGCGGATTGAGATCCCATAACCCAATCTGCTTGAGGTCCTTTTTCACACCAGCAGGGATTAATTCAGGATTCATCATCTGTGCAAAGGTAGGAATAATAATATTCTGTTCACGCACACGCCGGATTGCACGCTGACGGCGCTCTGGGTGTATCGCAAGATCGATCATATTTAATGCCCTTTCTTTGAGGATTTCTATTTCCCAATATTTACGTCATCCGGACTTTCTCGGACGATATACAATGGACGCCCCTTGGCTTCATCATATAACCTGCCGATATATTCACCCAGGATGCCCAGTGAGATCAATTGAACACCGCCCAAGAAAAGCACGGCAAGTAACGAGCTGGCTTGACCAAAAAACGCCTGTGAGCCAGCCAGGCGCATGATCACAACAACCGGTATAACCAGGATGCTTAACCCCGCAGATATGAATCCCAGGTAGGTTGCGATCTGCAACGGCACATATGAAAAACCTGTAATCGCATTCCAGGCCAATTTGAACATCTTGCGGAAGGGATACTTTGTCTGTCCTGATAACCTGGCAGCCCGCTTATAGGGGACCCCAACCTGCTTGAAGCCGACCCAGGCAGACATACCACGTAAAAATCGATGGCGCTCACGCATCTGCTGCATTACTTTTAACCACTTTATGGTCCAACAAACGGAAATCACCTGTATCCAGCGGTATTTTTACATCGGTAATGGCTGCAATCATCCGATAGAACAAGGAGGCCGTAAAAAGCTTGAACCAGCTTTCTCCTTCCCGTTCGGCTCGCACTGCGTAGACAACTTCAAAACCTTCCTTCCATTTGGCGATCAAATCCAGGATCACTTCAGGGGGATCTTGTAAATCAGAGTCGATAATCGTAACGGCTCTACCTTGCGCATAATCTAATCCTGCAGTTACCGCAATCTGATGACCGAAATTACGCGCAAAGACTACCGGCCTCACCCGCTCATCTAGCTCTGCCAGCTCGAGTATTTTCGCACTCGAGCCATCAGTTGATCCATCGTCAACCAGTATCAGCTCCCAAGTCTCGCCTGTTAAATCCAGCGTTTCCTTCACGCGGCGAAAAAATTCCGGGATATTCGATAACTCATTATAAATCGGAGCAATCACAGAATAGTTTGGAGTTGTCATATCTTATCGCACAATCCTTTTGACAGCATCCAGGGTTGGCTCGATCACTGGAGCAGCCAATACTGCCTGCATCGCTGCTTTAACATCTTTTAAACCGCTGCCTGTATTAATCACCAAGACCGGATCATCCGGATAAATAAATTCTTGCTTGACGGCCTTTACCATGCCAGCGTACGCGGCTGCACCGGCTGGCTCAGCAAAAATTCCGATTTTTCCTAATTCGGCAATCGCTTTCAAGATCTCATCATCGCTAACTTTTATATAAGCGCCTGCGGTTTCCCTTGCTGCGCGTACAGCTCTCACCCCATCCCTGGGCAGGTCAACCGAGATACTATCTGCCAGGGTTTGGGCAGATACAGGCACAATTTTTTCCGACCCCGCCTGATAAGCATTCGCTATCGCTGCCGAGCCTTCGGCCTGCACTCCAAATATCCGGGGCATTCTTCCCAGCCAACCGAGCTTCTGCAAATCCTTAAAACCTTTATGCAGTCCCGAAATGATATTCCCATCGCCAACCGAGACGAATATTGTCAGCGGCCTGGCGATTTGATCCGGTGTAAAGGTACGGTTCCACCATTCCCATATTTCCAATGCCGCTGTTTTCTTCCCCTCCAGCGTGAACGGATTATACCCGGTATTCCGGCAGTACCAACCAAATTCCTGCGCAGCAAGGATCGTCAGGTCAAAAGCATCATCGTAGGTACCATCCACGAGGATAACCTGGGCACCAAATACCAGGAGCTGCGCTACTTTAGCAGGTGGGGCTGTTTTGGGTGCAAAGATAATCGCTTTCTGTCCTACTGCGGCTGCCATTCCTGCCAATGCCGCCCCCGCGTTGCCGGTAGAAGCGGTAACCACAACCTCTGCCCCAATCTCGCGGGCGCGTGCCACCACTACTGCACTTGCCCGATCTTTGAAGGAGGCTGTCGGATTGCGGCTTTCATCTTTGATCCATAAAGATCGCAAGCCCAGAGAAGCCGCCAGTCGTTGCGATGAAAATACAGGAGTCCAACCAGCAGCCCGGAAGGGTGTTCCCATTCCACCTGGTTCGGCTACCGGCAGTAATGGCAGATACCGCCATAATGAAGGCTCTCTGCTTTCAAAGATATCATCGATCGAAATATGCTCTTGAATTTCCCGGTAATCCAAAATTACATCTAAATTACCTCCATCAGCCGGGCAGGTATAAGTCACCTGGTCAGGATCATATATTTGACTACATAAAGAGCATTGATAAGAGGTGAAAGAGTTTGCTTTAACCAAACCTGGATTCCTTTAGATCTGCTATATGTAGAACGTAAATCGCTCTATTTTCTTACAAGCCGCGCTCGCCGCGGATATATGGCAAACCCAATGCTGCCGGGGTACCCAATCGTTTGCGCATCGCTTCGCGCGACCCAATTATCAAGACAATGATTGTAAAGGCATAAGGAAGCATTTGTAAAAAGAATCCCCAATACGGATTATAGTAAAAAGGATTTCTCAAGCCAAACAGCATCATTGGACCTTGAATATCCAAGATTAGGCGGCGTAAAGCGCCAAAGGTGTAAGAACCAACGGCTGCTCGCAGCGGATCCCACTGGGCAAAGATCACTAAACCCACTGCAATCCACCCCAACCCGGCTGTGGTGAGCTCACTGAACCATCCTGGAGATACTGCCAGGCTGATTGTCGCCCCGGCTAATCCGGCTAACACACCACCCACAAACACATAGAAATAACGCAGCCGATATACATTTATCCCTAATGCATCCGCAGCCGCGGGATACTCTCCAATCGCCCTCAGGTGCATGCCCGGGCGAGTTTTGTTAATATATATCCACGCCAGCGGGATCAACAAGTACCCGATATAGACTAGCACATTCTGGTCTTTGAAAAATATGGGACCGATCACAGGAATTTGCACTAATATGGGTATCGAGAAGCTCGGTAATAAAGATATGGTTCCAGCCTTGCTCAGCCCTTCTCCAAAAACCAGGCTTATCCCAGTACCCAAAAAAGTTAACGCCAATCCACTGACCACTTGGTCGGCGCGCAGGTGAATCGTAATCACCGCGTGAATTTGACTGAACGCTCCGGCGACTAACATTGCCATCAGCAAACCCAACCATGGATTCCCAGTCTCCACAGCAGTCTTATAAGCGCTCATAGCCCCGATCAACATCATTCCTTCTACACCCAAGTTGAGAATCCCGGAGCGTTCCGCAAAAATTTCTCCGATCGTAGCAAACAGGAGCACAGTGCCCGAGGCAACACCCGCTTGTAAGATAATGATCAGATCCACGGATTAAGCCTCCTTCACCTGGTGGATAATACGGACCCGATTGCTCAATAAGAAGTCACTACCAATCAGGCAAACCAGGATAATCCCTTGGATCATCTTCGGAATTCCAGAAGGTTGAATTTCTCGCCCCGCCAGGATTAGAGCGCCAAATAAGATCGAAACCAGCACAACTGCGAAGGGATTAAACTTTGCCAGCCAGGCAATAATGATCCCCGTAAACCCATATCCTGGTGATATTCGCTCCTGGAGGCGGTGCACTACCCCTGTTATTTCAGAGACACCTGCCAACCCAGCTAACGCACCCGAGACCATCATGACCAGGATGATATTTCTGGTGATATTGATCCCGGCATACTTCGCTGCTCCTGGATTATCTCCAATCAAGCGGATTTCATACCCCCACTTACTTCGATAGAGGATAAACCAAACCACCACTGCTGCGATCAAGGCGATAATGAAACCCAAATGGGTGGTTAATCCAGCCAGGAAAGGAAATTTCGCGGCATAATCTGTCAGGCGTGGTAACCAGGCATTTTGAGGAAAAACAGGGCTCATTTGGAAGCCTCTCTCACTCCAAACTGCAAAGATAAAATAGTTGTTCCAGGCTATGGCAATATATGTCATCATTAAAGTTGTAATGATTTCGTTTACATTTAAACGTGCTTTCAAAAATCCCGGAATAAATCCCCATAGTGCCCCGGCTGCCGTTCCGGCCAAGATCATCGTTAGAATGAACAGCCAACGCGGTGCATCTGCAGGTAAAAGTGGAATCAGAACCACCGCACTGGCTCCGAAGGCTCCCATATAAAGCTGACCCTCAGCCCCAATATTCCATAGGCGCATCCGAAAAGCAAAAGAACATGCCAACCCCACCAGGATTAAAGGAGTAGCTTTGACAATCGTATCTGAGAATACCCCCACACTTCCCAATGATGCCCTGGCAATGTGAGCATAGGAGAGGAAAGGATCGCCACCCACAAGCGCAATGATAATCCCACCAATGAAAAGGGCAATCAAGATTGCACCCACCGATACTGCCGCAGGATACCAACCTGGTGGTTGCTCAAGGCGCGGCTCGATGAAAATTTTATAAGGAAATATTCTTTCCAACCAGGATGGGCGGCTCGTTGAATGTTCACTCATTCGCAATGATTCCTTTGCTGATTTGCTCCAGAGGTGTGCCAGTCATCATCAACCCCAATTTCTCAATCTCATCCTTCTCATCCATATTATTCTGAATCTCCCCCATGATCTGCCCCTCATAAATCACAAAAATTCGATCGCTTAATGTCAGCAATTCTTCCAGCTCTTCAGAGATCAATAGGATTGCTGCACCAGCTTCTCTCTGAGCCAGCAGCAACCTTTGGACCCCTTCAATGGCCCCCACATCCAAGCCACGCGTTGGTTGGACTGCTACCATCACGGCAGGATGTCCTGAAATCTCACGCGCCAGGATCACGCGCTGCAAGTTGCCCCCCGAAAGCAAGCGTGCTGGGGTCTCAACAGTCGGTACGACAATATCATACCCTTTCTTTAATTCATTCGCAAAACGAGTGGCTTCGATAAAATCCAACATCCAGCCCCGTGCAATCGGAGGTTGGTTATATTTCTTCATAATTACATTATCGGTTATCGACAAATTCGGAGAGGTGCCCATATGAGTGCGGTCTTCAGGGATATGCGCCATTCCGAGGTGGATCGCGGTCGAAGCATTACAATTGCTAATGACTTCATCCTTGACGCGCACCACACCCTGAGTATTCTTACGCAAGCAGGTGATGACCTGAGCTAGCTCTCTCTGTCCATTCCCAGCCACACCCGCCAGCCCGACGATTTCTCCCTGGCGGACATTTAGAGAGACCCCTCTCAAGGCAGGCAGTCCTTGATCGTTCTGAGCATGAACATCCTCAACCGACAAAACCACTTCGCCAGCTTTTTGGGCTTTTCTCTCTAGATGAAAAAGTACTTCTCTTCCCACCATCAGCTTTGCCAATTCCTGCCGTGTGATGCCTTCTGTGAGTAATCCGCTCGCCGTGATCTTGCCTTTGCGCAGCACACTCACCCGATCTGCAATGCTCATCACTTCCTGTAATTTATGGCTGATAAAAATGACAGATTTACCTTCTGATACCATCGTTCGCAGCGTCTTAAACAAACCCTCAATTTCCAGCGGTGCTAAAACAGCGGTGGGCTCATCCATGATCAGCACCTGGGCACCACGGTACAGCATTTTCAAAATCTCCACTCGTTGCTGCTCGCCTACTGAAAGCTGCCAAATTTTTACCTTAGGATCAACCTTCAAGCCAAACCTTTCCCCCATTTCAGCGATCACCCGGTCATACTCAGGTAGTTTGAGCCAAAAACGCGGTTTTTCCAGTCCTAATAGAATATTCTCGGTTACCGTCTGGGAGGGCACCAGCATAAAATGCTGGTGGATCATACCAATCCCAGACTTGATGGCATCTCGAGGAGATGAGAAATTGACAGGCTTTCCATTGACCAGGATAGTCCCAGCGTCAGAACGGTATAAGCCAGCCAGGATGTTCATCAAAGTGCTTTTTCCTGCTCCATTTTCTCCCAATAAAGCATGGATTTCGCCTCGACGTAATTCGAAATCGACATTATCATTGGCTACCAGGCCTGGGAAACGTCTGACGATCCCATGCATTTCAACAACGATTGGGTTTTCAGTAGGATTCAACTGACGTTCTACGAAGGGATTATCTTTCATAAAGTAATCCAATGAGCCAAAGAGTTTGGCCTTTCAAGATTTAGTTATTCTGCTTCTGCCTGCCTGGAAGTTGCTAGGACCAGGTGTTGAAAGGCCAAACTCTCGGGACTCTTATTAATTAATTGCCAGTCTGAGGTAATTCAGAAGTGATCCCGTCCGCCCACCAATACATGCAGTATTTGCACTCCAGGCCTTCAGCACCAGGCGGGAACTGATCCAGATCGCTCTGCTCCATCTTCTCGCCTGCTGGGACAATCACAACACCCTTGTTATCCAGGATTTCGCCACTGAATACATCGAAGCGGTTAAATTCGCCTTTCAGTGCTTTGGCCATGAGCGCCTGAACTTCACTGATGACTTCAGGCGGAAGATCCTTTACTCCTGTCGTAAGCTGCTGGCCTTCCATAAAGCCGTACAGACCCAGGCCACCCGAATCGGCATCGAAGTAATCCCAACCAGGGGTATAGGTCTTGTCAATAAGACCTTGTGCAACCTTGGCATATACCGGTCCCCAGTTCCAATAAGGGGCTGTCAGGCAGCGATCTACCTTGCAAGAGCCAGACCAATCATACGTAACGCCCCATTTACCCTTTTCTTGGGCAACATCGGCGACTGCTGGGGTGTCTGCACCCGTAAACACGACCTGTGCACCCGCATCGAATAAGGAAGCGGCAGCATCTTTTTCAACCACAGGATCATGCCAGGTGTTGATCCAGCGCACATCCATCGTGCACTCTGGGCAAGTCTTCTTCATGCCAAGGGCAATTGCATTACCCAGGCGAAGTTCTTCTGGGATGGGGAAGGTAGCCATATAACCCAGCTTTGGATTACCATCTGCCTTCGCTCGGGCACCTGCAAGCATTCCTGCCATGTACTTCATGACTTCCATAGCGCCGAACAAGTTGCCAAAGTTCTTCGAATTCGACTTGTACCCACTGATATGGATAAAATACGAATTGGGGAACTCATTGGCTACTGTTTCCATGGGGTCCATGTAACCAAAAGATGTGCCCAAGATCAGGTCGAAGCCTTTGCGAGCCAGTGCACGAAAGACCTGTTCAGAATCAGTTCCTTCTGGCACATTTTCGATATAGGCTGTATGAACATTATCTACATTCTTTGCCACATAATCCAGGCCTTCGTAGTGTGCCTGTGACCAGCCGCCATCGTCATGTGGGCCGATCAAAACCATCGCAACGTTGAATTTTCCCTTTTGCACATCCGGAATCTGAAAACCACCCACTTCCTCAGATCCACAAGCCGAGATGAGCATGGTCACAATCATCAACACGCTAAAAACTTGCCAAATTACTTTAGTGCGCATGAAATTCTCCTCTTTAGATTTTATAGTTGGTTTTTCGAGCGATTGGAAACAAATTGAAGTTTGATCTTCCAGGCAACCTCCTTTCAATAAACAGTAAGTCTGAGATGGTATTTTCTGCCTTATAAGAATACACTTGAAAACCAAAGTTGTCTAGAGCACTTTGTCGTAAAGAAGATATGACAGTTATCCTAATTCTAACCGATTTTACTCGGTTACGATCCAGGTACCTGTCTCGCCTTTTAAAGCTCTACCGATGTTCTCAGGGTTGGTGATAAGTGCCTCTTTGCCTCCATTTTCAAGGAACCAGATGATTGCCTGGATCTTAGGCGCCATGGAACCTTTGGCAAAATGCTTGCCCTCTGCCAAATATTGTTTCGCTTCCGCTAAAGTCATCCGGTCGATCCATTTTTCATCCGGCGTCCCAAAATTCAAAGCCACTTTTTCGATAGCCGTCGAGATCAAGAACAAATCAGCCTTGATCGCCTGCGCTAACAGGCTGCTGGCATAATCTTTATCGATCACGGCTGCCACACCCATGTAGTCACCATTTCCCTTATCGATAACGGGGATCCCGCCGCCGCCGACTGTAATGACGACAATTCCAGCCTGGATCAATGCCTTCACGGTATCCAATTCAACAATTTCCTTCGGCATTGGTGAAGCCACCACCCGCCGCCAACCTCGCCCTGCATCTTCAACAATGGACCAGCTCATATCCCGCTCGCGGCGTTTCGCTTCAGTCTCATCCATAAATCCACCGATCGGCTTGGTTGGATTCCGGAAGGCAGGATCCTCGCGGTCCACCAAAACCTGGGTAATGATCGTCGCCACGTTGGTCTTGATGCCACGTTGGAATAATTCGTTCTGCAGGTTTTGCTGCAAAGCATATCCAATCGCTCCCTGGCTGTCAGCGCCGCATACATCCAGGGGGACTTCATGCATCCCTTCTACTTTTTGGGCAATCTCAGAGCGACGTAAAATAAAACCCACCTGAGGACCATTGCCATGTCCTATGGCAACATTCCATCCTGCTTCAATCATGTCGGCGATATAAAAGGTGGTTTCCTTGGCGGCCTGGTATTGATCTTCAACAGATTGGTGGGTCTTATCTTTAATGAGCGAATTACCACCGATTGCTACAACTGCAACTTTTTTAGGATTCATTTCTCACCTCATCGTTAATGCCATCACGGCTTTTTGAGCGTGCATCCGGTTTTCAGCTTCATCGTAAACCACAGACTGAGCGCTGTCAATCACCCCATCGGTTACTTCTATGTTGCGGTCTGCAGGCAGGGGGTGCATGTAAATCGCATCTGGCTTCGCCAGTGCCATCTTCCTCTCATCAGTGATCCAATGCTCATATTTCTTGATGATGCGCGCCCCTTCGTCTACATCCGGTGTATGCACCATAGCGCCCCAGGATTTCGCATAAATAATATCTGCATCCTTGAAAGCTGCTTCCATATCGTTGACGACCTCAAAACCGGTTCCGAATTTCCGCGCCTGTTCCTGTGCCTGATCCATAATTTCGGGCATCAGCTTGAACTCTGGCGGGTGAGCCAATACCACATCCAACCCAAAGCGAGGCATTTGCAGGATCAACGATTGCGGCACTGACATCGGTTTCTGGTAAGAGGCGGCATAAGCCCAAGAAACCACCATTTTCTTTCTGCGCAAGTCACGGCCTTTTTTCTCAATGATCGTCATCAGGTCAGCCAGGATTTGGAAGGGATGGTAAATATCACATTGCATGTTCAACACGGGCACTCGCGAATTCTTGGCAACTGCGTTGAGATAACCATTGCCAATTCCCCAATCCACATGCCGGATAGCAATCCCATCAAAATATCTTCCAAAAATCTCGCCAATCTCTTTGGGAGTATCGCCATGTGCAATTTGGGTCGTCTTCAATTCAATAAACGCCGCATGACCACCCAGCTGTGCCATGCCTGCTTCAAACGAGCCGCGCGTCCGCGTGCTGGAGAAGAAAAACAACATAGCCAGCACTTTATCACGTAAATAAGCATGGGATTCTCCCAAGGCACGCTTGCGCTTTAGGTCAAAAGCCACGTCTAACACGGTTTCTACTTCTTCTTTTGAAAAATCCAAGTCGCCGATGAGATCACGGCCTCTTAATTCGGTTTGCATATTCATCCTCCAATTTGAAAATATTCATGAATTTTTTTTGTGTTTTTCATCTTCATTTTTGTAAACAGTTCATTTCGTCAAAGAGCTTTTGGAGCGTTTCACCTTTTTCCGGGCTGGCAGGCGTTGCGGTTGAAATTCGTTCCCACAGACGGCACAATACAGGTTCCATCATCGGGGTCACATTTAAGGATGCATGGGTTAACTCAACTGCTTTATCCCAGTTAGCTACATGAGCGTAGCCCTCAATAAAAGGAATTCTTTCCATTGGGTCGTTTGGGTAATCACCCGTCGCAAAGGCTTGTTCGCCTAAAGCAACCACCTGCTCCCAATTCCCTTGCTGGCGTGCTAAATCTGCCTTCTCATAGAAATAACACCATCCGTGCGCAGGTTCCTCGCCATAGAATGATTCAGGTAAATTAACCGGTCCCCCCGTAGTGTCAGTAATAATTGGCGCTGTTGAAGACAAAGCTGAAGCAAGCTGCATATCCTCCGGTAGCATTTTGTTTTCCACATCCAAATCGGGCTCCAGAATTCGCAAACAGGCTGGGGGGTTATAGGTAAATCCGACTGCCTGAGACGTATTCCCTAAAAAGTTCGCCGCAAGGTAATTTACGTTGATAGGTAATCCTGGTTCTAGGGCTGGGAGGGTGGTTCCCAACCTTCGGTCTGGATAGAAAAGCAGGAAGCTCATTTGTGATGTCGTATTATCCGGAGCATAAATCCAATTAACCGGTGCAGTTAATGAATTATCTGTATAGAAAGTAAATGGAAGTCCCTCAGCAAGGAGCAGAGTACCTGCCTTCAAATCAGGCACCCGCCAGCTGAGCTGCCAAAAAAAACGCTGCTGGAATTCCCAATCCTTGCGGTACGTATTTGCAGTAATGAAATGCTGCCCGGCTGCCACACTTACCAGGAGCGCTACTATAAGCCATGGGAATAGACTGCGCGCCGGGAGCAGCCCGATCATACCCGCCAGGATCAGTGCAGAACCCGGCAGAAATACCAGCGAAAAGCGGTCAGCAGAAAACTTTGTTCCAATGACCAGCTCTGGAAGCCAGATCGACCAGCCAGCCAACAGGCAAGCTACTAAACCGATCCATATAAAAGCGCTCGCTCCTTTTCTAGGGTTGGCTTCTACCGGCAGTTTGAGCCTCAAAAACGAGAAATAGAGAACGAATACAGCGAAAGTGGACCCAATTAGCACCAGAGTGATCAGGGCTGTACGAACACCAAATTTTAATTCCGGAAGCTGAAAAATTCCACCCCAGGCTGCAGGGAGGGCAATCCAAAGGCTGTACAAGATGTTCTTTCCCAGGTTCAGGAGGGCAGTCAGTGGTTCTGATAGGAGCTTATCAATAATGGTGACTTGGTATAAGTGAGGCTGGCTTTTTAAGGTAATGAACCTCCAGAGAATAAATCCAACCAACAATAGCGCAAACGGGGACCAGGCTCGAATTACCAGCTTAAACCTCTGCTTCCGGTTTGGAATCCGCTCTTCCAAAGCTTTCCAGAGTAACACAGGTCGGATCAATTCCAGAAAAAAGAAATAATCCAGGAACAATAGATTTTGGAAAGCAAGCAGCCAGGCAAGGGCCGTAAATAAAATAACCTTCCAGTTCACTCCAACTGGATCGGAAGGTTGGGTCTCGCCAGGATGCGAGCTGAGCTTTACACTACGGACACTGAGATAAAAAGATATGAACAATCCCGTCAATATCAGAAAGAAATGTCCATAAATGATCGAAACCCATTGCTGTTTGAACCCTGGATACACGACGAAGAAAAGACTTGCCCAGATAGCCAACCGAGAGTGCCTGCCCCAAATGGTGCGTGCGAGGGCGTAAAAAGCCAGTGCTGCAGTGAAGCGGGTAAACAATGCAAACACATGCCAATGCCAGGGAGTTTGTGTACCGAACAAGGGCATCGTCACCTGGTACAGCCAGCTCAACATGGGTCGATTAGTGGAGAAGTACCTCTCCAGCCCATCAGATCCTAACCGGTCCGCGATCCACGCAACTGGGAAATCATCCCAAAAAAAACCCAGCCATGGGATTAATAACCCATAACCGACCACCGCCAGGAATAATAACACCAGAGGCATGGCTTTCAGCCACTCATATCGTGTACTAATCCGGCTGATGGATTCTTTCATCCAGCTCCCATTCCAAATAGGTCATTTGGATCGTAAAAACGGAGAGCGCGTTCATACTGCATTGCGCTCTCCGTTTGCGCATAAAGAAGCTCTATTCCATCGCTCCCAAGACTAATGCCAGCAAGGCCATGCGTACCACCACGCCATTGAAGGCTTCGATCCAATAACGTGCATGACGAGTATCATCCACCTCGGCAGGAAGCTCATCCATCCGAGGTAAAGAATGTAAAACGATTAAATCCTGCTTGGCTTTGCGGAGCAGTTCCTTGGTCACCCGATAATTCGCAGGAGTCAACCCGACGTCGCCTTTTCGCTCGTCGCGCGACTTAGTGTAATCGGGCTGCACCACCGGCTCCATATAAATAACGTCGGCTTCGGCGATCGCCTGCTCAACATGCTCAATTTCCTTAAAATTCAAGTTCAAGCCGATCAATTCTTGCTTGAATTCCTCAGTCAAGCTCATCTCTGGTGGCGAAACATAAAACGCATCGATATCGAATTGTGTCATCGCATATGAAATACTATGCATCGTGCGCATCCGCATATCTCCAATCAAGAGGAACTTCAACCCATCCAGGCGTCCTTTCTCTCCCAAGATTGTATAAAGGTCAGTCAACACCTGGGTAGGGTGCTCGCCCCACCCATCACCTGCATTGATGACTGGGATGCTCGCCCATTTGGCTGCCTCGTGCGGAGCGCCCTGTTGGAAATGGCGCATGACAAGAACATCACCATAAAATTCGAGCATCCGCACCGTATCCTTAATTGATTCCTGATAAAAATCACCCGCCCGGGTCATCTTGGCATCAGAAAATCCCAAAACATGCCCTCCCAGGCGATGCATGGCAGCTTCGTGCGCCAGGCGGGTGCGTGTGCTGGGCTGGTAAAATGCAGTGACCAGGGTTTTCTCCTTCAAGAGATCGGCATTTTTCCGGTTTCGAGCATAAGGAGCTAACCTATCCGCTGCCTCAAAAATGCGGAAGTATTCTTCCCTGCCAAAATCCTTGAGTGACAGAATGTCACGTCCACTAAAACTACGCATATCTATTCCTCCATTTATTTAAAGAATTAATGAGGTTGGTGTCAGGTAAAATATAACCGCACCACGACCTAACCTACCCGGCGAACCACATGGAAATTGAAATAACCGGGCAGGAAATAGCTAAAAGAATGGTCCACCACCTGACCAGTGGCGGTGTACAGATAAGCAGTGAACCGCAGGAGGACATCCCCCTTCTGAATCCCCAAAGCTCGCGCCACTTCCGAGCTGGCGGTTACCGCGTTGATTTCACAGCGTGAAGAAGCCAGATGAAGTGTTTTTAGGCGCAGAAGCAAATCGAGTACTGAGCCGGTGAAACCTTCCTGCAGGTCATTAAGGTCGAGTACAAATTTCGGTAAAATATCGATTAAGAAGGCCGCCGGCTGCCCTTCTGCCAGGATGACCCGGGTCACCTGCACTAAAGCCGTACCCGGTTCAAGACCCAAAATGGCTGCCTCCTCAGGGTTAGCAATTTTTTCCTCGCTGTGCATCTCTCCCAATGCCACCGGGAGATTGATCCGCTTGGCTAACGTTTCAATACTTTCCAAAACTTCCAGGCCGCTCTCAATGACCTGCGAAGGACGGGCAACATAAGTACCTGATCCTTGCCGTCGGTGTATCAAACCCTGGGTTTCAAAAGTACGCATAGCTTCTCGCAAAGTCGCCCGTGATACCCCCAGTTGGCGTGCTAATTCAGGTTCCGAAGGCAGCTTTTCACCAGCCTGTAAGCTGTTAATTAAACTGCTCAAACGAATATGTAATTTTTGAGATGTAGTTTGGTTGAGGCTCATTTTCGGGTTGTCTCTACTACTGGAACAAAATCAAATTTTGTAACATCCACTAAACCCAGATCGGAAATCCTTAATTCAGGAATAACGACCAATGCCAACAGGCTGAGCTGCATATTAGGATTGTTTAGTAAGCACCCACAGGCTTTGAAGCCCTCCAAAACAGTAGCGGCCTTACGCGAGACTTTATCTGCCCTTTCATCTGACATTAGACCGGCAATTGGGAGATCCACCAGGCCGATGATTTTCCCATCACTTATAACCACTTGTCCTCCACCAACGCGCTTGAGCTCATTCGCAGCCAGCGCCATATCATGCTCGCTAGTACCCGTGACAATCAGGTTATGGCTATCGTGCGCAACCGTTGAAGCAATTGCGCAAGGAACATTGAATCCAAAACCTTGAACGAGCCCAACTTGTATTCGACCTGAACCGTAATGCCGGTCCACGACGGCAATTTTGGCAATATCACGCTCCATATCTACCCGGATTTCACCATCCACAATCGGCATCTCATGCATAAAATGATGGGTAGGAGCCTGGTTTTCGATAATGCCGATCACGTTGGCTTGAACCACTCCGGTTCCTGAAACGGGCAGACGAAAATCTTCTGCGGTAAGCGGTCTTTGTAAATGGACCGAATCCTTTACCCAATCGGGATATGGGTAGGGGCTCATTTCAAGGGTGAGATTTTTCTCCTGCGCCACGACCTTTCCTTTCGCAATCACTGTGTCAGGTAAAAAATGCTCCAAATCTTTCACCAACAAGATGTCTGCATACCTCCCCGGTGCAATCATGCCAACCTGCCTTGATACCCCAAAGTGTTCGGCGGTATTCAGGGTGGTCATTTGGATTGCCGTTAGCGGGGGAACACCCGCCCGTATCGCTTCCCGCAAAGCGCGATCAACATGCCCTTCGTTGACCAGGGTTTCTGAGTGCGAGTCATCTGTACACAGCATGAAATGCCGGGAATCCAGTCCCAGCTCCGTCAAGGCGCCCACCTGCACAGCCACATCCTTCCAGCCTGACCCCTGCCGCAAGATCGCTTTCATCCCCTGGCGGATCCGCTGGACAGCATCCTCCAGGCGCGTCCCCTCATGATCATCCTCAGGTCCTCCTGCTACATAGCCGTGAAATGGCAGGCCTAAGTCAGGCGAAGCATAATGCCCGCCGATCACTTTTCCGGCCTGACGGGCTTCAGCCATCTCTGCATGCATTTTTTCATCGCCCAAGAATACACCCGGAAAATTCATCACCTCCCCCAAGCCGATGATTCCATCCCAGGTCATCGCTTCCGCAACCTCAGCCGGTCCGATGGTGGCACCGGGTGTCTCCAGTCCTGGCGCAGAGGGCACACACGAGGGCATCTGAACCCAGACATGGATTGGCTGGGCAGCTGCCTCATCTACCATAAGCCTGACCCCCTTTAAGCCAAAAATGTTCGCAATTTCATGTGGGTCGATGAACATCCCTGTTGTGCCGTGCGGTATAACCGCTCTGACAAACTCGGTAACGGTCAGCATTCCTGACTCGACATGCATGTGAGCATCTAAAAGACCTGGAACCAGGTAAGCACCACGCGCATCAATTAACCGCGTTTTTTCGCCAATCGTATGCGAGGCATCTCCGCCGACAAAAGCGATCCGCTCGCTTTTTATGGCAATATCTGTGTGAGGAATAAACTCCCCCGATTGGACACAGACCCACACCCCATCTCGAATCACCAAATCTGCCTGAACGCGTCCCATCGCCACGTCAACAAGCGAGCGAGAAATATCCATTTCTGCGTGAGAATTCATATCTAAATCCTTATTAAGTCAAACAGAACAAGGAAATTTGCCAGGCGCTGCCCTATCCGGCTAACAACCGCCGTGAAGCCCGGTTATGACGCTCTATCAGGCGAGGCAGGTCAATATTTACAAGCTGCCCATCTTTCACAACAACCTTCCCTCCAACCACCAGGTAGTCCACACCCGCCGGCGCACAGAAAACCGCAGCAGCAACTGGATCGTGCAAAGCACCGGCGTAGCCCAGGCGGTTTAAGTTGATTGCCAGAAAATCGGCGCATTTCCCTCGTTCTAAGGAACCCAAATCTTTTCTGCCCAAAACAGAAGCGCTGCCGCGGGTGGCAATCTCCAAAGCCTGCCGGGCAGTCATCAACGCTGGCGAACCCTCGCTCGAAAGCGATGCTCCCATCAAACCTGCCCGAACTCGAGAGGCTAGCATCGCCTGGCGTACTTCCTCCAATAAATGAGATCCATCATTACTGGCAGAGCCATCGACTCCCAGGCCTATATGAACGCCAGCGGTTAGCATCTCAAGGATGGGTGCAATCCCTGAAGCTAAGCGCATATTGGAAGTCGGACAATGCGCCACTCCACAGCCTGTTTGGGCATATAGGGCAATTTCCTCTTTTTCAACATGCACCGAATGTGCGAACCATACGTCTGGCCCAATCCAATTCAGTAAATCCATGTAGGCTACTGGCCGGTGACCAAACTTCTCAATGCAAAAAACCTCTTCATCTTTTGTTTCTGCCAGGTGGGTATGTAAATGCACACCATATTCGCGTGCCAGCGAGGCGCTGGCACGCATCAGGTCCGCCGTGACACTGAATGGCGAACACGGAGCCAGTACAATTTGTGTCATCGCCCCTGGGTTCGGATCATGATAGGTTTCAATGAGACGTTGAGAATCTTTTAGAATATTTTCTTCTGTTTCAACCACCCGGTCTGGCGGCAGCCCCCCTTGGCTCTCCCCCAAACTCATGGAGCCGCGCGAGGCATGCAAACGAATGCCCACTTCTTGCCCTGCTTGAATTTCATCATCAAGCCTGGATCCATTCGGAAAAATATAGAGATGATCTGAAGCCGTTGTGCACCCCGACAAAGCCAGCTCAGCCATGGCGGTTTGCGTTGAAATTTGGATATCCTCGGGCGTCATACGTGCCCAGATCGGATACAGCGTTTTCAACCAGCCAAATAAATTTGCATCTTGAGCTGCCGGGACAGCGCGTGTCAAAGTCTGGTAGAAATGATGGTGTGTGTTGATCAACCCGGGCAGCACAAGATAGCCAGGCAGATCAAGAACTTGATCCGCAGTCTCCGGAAGTTCCTCTGCAGTACTGACTTGTTCAATAAAACCATCCCGCACAAACAGACCACCGCCGGGAATTTCCTGGCGATGGTCATCCATAGTAACCAAGATTGAACAGCGGCGGAGGAGAAAAGTCGTCATATCAATTTCTACATGGGACTGAAAGCGAAGTGATGACAGCTAATTTGTCTGACAACTTAAAGTTTAACAAACAAAGAAGCTCCTGTCAATTGCCAGGAAAACCCCACTTTCTTAAAACCCATCTCCATCCGTGATGAATGGAAGTATCTCACAGATGGGACAGTTCATCATCAAGATCAGTTCGATGCAAAAAGGTCAAGCTTTCTTTGCTGCCGCGTATTGGGCTGCTCGATACGTATTGCTTAAAAGCTTAGCAATCGTCATTGGACCCACCCCACCTGGAACAGGGGTCAACCATCCAGCCACTTCCTTCGCCTCTTCGAAGCAGACATCGCCAACCCAACGGTATCCTCGCTTCGCAGTAGGATCATCCACTGCGTTCGTTCCCACATCGATGACCACCGCGCCAGGTTTGATCCAGTCTCCACGAACCATCTCAGCCTTCCCTACGGCTGCCACCAGGATGTCGGCTTGCCGGCAGATCGATGCTAGATCCTTGGATCGAGAGTGACATATGGTCACCGTGGCATCCCGCTTAACCAGAAGTAAAGCTGTAGGCATCCCCACAATATTTGAGCGCCCCAAGACAACCGCGTTTGCTCCTCTAAAAGGCACCCCGGTTTGTTCGATCAAGTAAATTACCCCATCGGGTGTGCACGGCACAAACAGCGGCTCGCGGCCCTTCTGAGCCAACCGCCCAATATTAATAGGGTGAAAACCATCCACATCTTTTTCAATGCTAATCTCGATGAGAACTTTTTCATCGTTCAGGTGTGATGGCAAAGGCAGCTGAACCAGGATCCCGTTCACGCGTGGGTCAGCATTCAGCTCCCGCACCAAGGCTTCCACTTCTTCTTGTGTCGCTGTAGCCGGCAGGGTGTGACCAAACGAGAGGATACCAATCTCGCCTGCCCGCTTCTGCTTCATGCTTACGTAAGACTGCGAGTCTTTGCGGTCTCCCACCAATACCGTTGCTAATCCCGGTTGCGGAAGGCCTGCCTTAATCATCGCATCAACCCCAGCAGCCGTTTCAAGACGTAGTTTTTCCGCGATTGCATTACCATCGATGATTTGAGCTGTCATGTTTCTCTCCTTAAATGATCTATGCTGGCGATTCTGCTTCGCGCAGGTATAAGTTTTATTCATTATCTAAGAAAAACCACTTTAATGCAATGGACTAATGTCACTCTCTTGCTGTAAAACTATCCTTACCTTCGCAGTTGACAAAAAACCAACAACCATTAAAATACCTGAGTTCAGTCCAATGCCTGGAATAAGATCATGAGATTTACCTGCCAACGGTTGAATTCTGGTGATAGACTGCAGAAATAATTATGAATGAGAGGAACATCCGCTGTCGAATTGTATGGGTATCGACAGGTCATAAAGAACGATGCTACGAAAATTAATTGCCCCTGAGAATATTTTTGCTTTTCTCCTTTGTGTGCTGGTGATCCTGCTCATCATCGTCACTGCAGATCAATCTCCGCAGTGGATTTACCAGGGATTCTAAGCCTCCTTCATATTCCATGCCCATCCTTCAAATCTTAATTTTATGCCTGGCAGCATTTTTTGTCGGTGTGTTTATCCATGACCGCTGGCGTGCCTGGTTTTTATTGGTTCTCAGCCTGGTAGGGGTTTATTGGCTGCAGCCTTTTTCACCTATACTGCACCTGGACTTTTGGCTCCCCAGCTTGTCGATCGTCCTGGCGGTTTGTGTTTGGGCCATCACCCGGCCTGAATCATTTGCTCCAAGCAAAGAGCCTTGGGTGACAGCCGCAATAACTGCGGGGGTTGCAGTCTTGATTGGGCTTCTCAGGTATCTCGGACCGCTCTGCTGCCTGACACCTTCTCGTCCACCTGAGCTGTACCAAATCTTTGTCGGCATCATCCTGACCACAGGGTTGGCAATCCTATTTTGCCGCTCAGCCCGTGCCAGGCAAGAGTTGATGATCGGATTCATCATTCTGATCTTATGTTTATTCGCCATCTTGAAAACAGAACCACTCGCAGTCTGGGTCAGCTCTGGGCTGCGTACGCTTGCGGGTCGTTCTACCTCTGCAGCCAGCGTTTTGGATTTGCGTTGGTTGGGGTTTTCTTACATAGCCTTCCGCCTGCTGCATGTACTGCGCGATCGCCAGAACGGCCGGCTGCCCGAGATCAAGCTTCATGAATTCTTGGTTTATGTTTTCTTTTTTCCAACCCTTGTCGCAGGTCCAATCGACCGGAGCCAGCATTTTCTCCAAGATCTCCGCAAGCCATTTACCTTTTCCACGCCGGTTGCCATGCAAAGCACGCGGCGGATTGCCTGGGGATTCTTTAAAAAATTTATCCTCGCCGATTCCCTGGCCGTAATCGCTCTGAACGATCTCAAAGCCGTGCAAACCACATCAACTGGCATGCTTTGGGTCCTTGTGTACGCATATGCTTTTCGTATTTTCCTCGATTTTTCGGGGTATACCGATATCGCCATCGGATCTGGTCAGCTTGTTGGCATTAAGCTCCCCGAGAATTTTGACCAGCCTTATCTGAAGCCTAACTTGACATCTTTTTGGAATAGCTGGCACATGACACTCGCGCAATGGTTCCGGGCTTATTTTTTCAATCCTTTGACGCGCACCTTGAGGTCCAGCAAACGACCCCTCCCAATGCCCTTGATTATTTTTACCGGCCAGCTCAGCACCATGGTTTTGATCGGTTTATGGCATGGTATCACCTGGAACTACTTGATCTGGGGTATCTGGCATGGTGTTGGCTTATTTATAAACAATCGCTGGTCTGAATTCATGAAGATAAAGTTTCCAAACCCACATCATAAGATTTGGGTAAGTCGCCTGTTGGGAGCAGCCAGCATTTTTATCACATTTCAATATGTTGCTATTGGATGGGTATGGTTTGGGCTTTCAGATCCTGCCCAATCATGGCAGGTAATCAGCGGACTATTCGGTTATGGCAGGTAATCAAGACATTAATCAATCTCCTCAAAGTCTTGAAAAGAGGACAGGTTTTCAGGGTTTAATTAAATCTCCCTTTGTGGCAGTTTTGCTCAGAGCTGCCTTTTTATTGATCATCTTTAACTTGGTTTTTGCCCTGCTAAATCCCACACCGCTGCTCGGAAAAATTTCCACCTATAACTGGCTTATCCCAGGTCGGCAGCGTCTTCCATTTGGTGAGGTTCAAGAAAAAGCTTATAACTTAAGCCTTTACCAGCTGGATGCAATGTTCCTTTCGCACAATATCGCTGCTCATAAAACCCCAAACGAATATCGGGTGGTTGTGATCGGTGATTCTTCCGTATGGGGATACCTGCTTAAACCCAACCAGACGTTGACAGCTTACTTAAATGCAGCCAACCTGACCACTCCTGAAGGAAAACAGGTCAAATTTTATAACCTGGGCTATCCGACCATTTCTTTGACCAAGGACATCCTCATCTTGAATTATGCCATGCGTTACCAGCCCGATATGGTGATTTGGCTGACAACTTTAGAGGCCTTCCCGCTTACCAAACAACTATCATCTCCCATTGTCCAGAACAATCCCGCTCCTTTACGGTCCCTGATCCGCACTTATGATCTTCAGCTCAACCCTCAAGATTCTAAGCTCGTAGACCTTAACTTTTGGGAGAAAACGATCATTGGTCAGCGACGCAACCTGGCTGATTTATTCAGGCTGCAGCTCTATGGAGTCCTTTGGGCTGCCACTGGGATAGACCAATATTATCCAGACACTTACGATCGTCCCCAAACCGACCTTGAAGCCGATGAGCGCTTTTATGACTTGGGTCCACCTGTGTTACACTCAGAGGATCTGGCATTCGATGTTCTCTCTGCGGGTGTTAAGATCACCAACGGGATACCCGTTTTAATCATCAACGAGCCTGTTTTCATCAGCCAAGGTGAAAACAGCAACATCCGGTATAATTTCTTCTACCCTCGCTGGGCATATGATCAGTACCGTACAATGCTTGCGCAGTTCGTCAAGTCAAAGGGCTGGGCGTATTTAGACCTGTGGGATATCATTCCATCTGGCGAATTTACCAACAGCGCTATCCACATGACCCCTTCAGGAACAGCCAGGTTAGTCGGTGAAATCATTCCAACGATCGAACAATTATTGGATCAAACTTATGCTCCCTAAACATAAAAAGGTATGGTTTTTCTTAGGAATGGTGCTTCTGCTTTCTTCTGCCTGTGCAGATAACCCTCCCCAGGCTGCGTTGCAACAACCTGCTGGAATGACTGAGGTTGTTTCGACAACCCCTACAACGGTTTTGGAGCCTACAGCTTCTCTAAATATACCTCCTCCTCCCACCATGACGGTTTCACCTCAAGAGACTCCTAAACAATTACCTCAGGCTTCTGAGACCCTCCCACCAGTCATCCCCACTCATACCCCTTTGGCGCTTAAATCATGGCAGGATCTGCCCGTGATTCCCGCGGTCAGCCAGAGAACAGCTCAAATCTATCAAAAAGGTCAGGAATTAGGTCGTGACCCGCACCGGTTTTCGAAAATTGGCGACTGCCAGAATGTTTCTTCATATTTTCTCTCCCCGTTTGAGCACCCGACCGTGTACCGGCTGGGTGAATATGAAAACTTGCAGGAAGCGATCGATTGGTTCAACGGCTCATTCTCGCGAGAAAGCCTGGCTGTCAAGGGAGGTTTCAATGTAGCCGCAGTGCTCTCGCCATTGCGTGCTGATAATAAACAATGCGAAGAAGGTGAAAGCCCCGCAGCTTGCGAGCTGCGGGTATTCAACCCTGCTTTTGCGATCATCAGCATGGAAACCTGGTGGTCTGGTAAACCTGAAAACTACGAAAAATACATGCGCCAGCTGATCGAATATCTCATCGACCAGGGAGTTGTCCCCATCCTGGCTACCAAGGCAGATAACCTGGAAGGAGGCAATCAAATCAACCAGGTCTTAGGCCAGTTAGCCTGGGAGTATGATATTCCTTTATGGAATTTCTGGGCTTCCGTTCAGTCTCTTCCCGATAAAGGACTCACAAAGGATGGATTCCATTTGACCTTAGGTACTTATTTTTATGATGACCTCCAATCCACAAAAACCGGTTGGTCCATGCGCAACCTCACCGCCCTACAGGCTCTTGATGCTGTCTGGCGGGGAGTAACCCACCCTCCCACCCAGCCATAAACCTGGTGGATTTGATGGTTCTTCTTTAATTTCACAACGAAAGGATTAACATATGAGTTCAAGATGTTGCAGAAACCCTGACGAAATACATTACCAACGAGATTCTGAAACAACCAAAACGCTCGCTCTCACCAGAGGAAAAATTGATCTCCAGTGGCTTGATCAACTCCTTCCACCTGGTCGATTTATCCCTATTCATTGAAGACACCTTCGGCGTACATATCGATGATACAGAGTTAAATGCTGACACCTTCGATACCCTGGCTGAGTTAGAGATTTTGATCCAGCAGCGTAAAGCCTGAGTAATTTTCCCAAGACTGGCTTTGGCTTTCGATATGCAAAACGCAGCACGACAGCTCATCGATAATTTCCAAAAGAATCCCGATCAACCGGCTTTATATTTATTATTTAACCGCCAGGAAGATCAGCCAATCACCTGGACTCAACTGCTATCTGGGGCCAGGGGGTATGCCCAGGCACTCGATACAGCAGGGATTTTACCTGGTGAAGTGGTCATTTTGATCTTACAGCATGGCGAGTCGCTAATCGATGCCTTTTTCGGTGCCATTCTGCATGGTTCTATTCCTTCCATCATGCCCTTTCTCACTGAGAAATTGTCACCAGAACAATACCGCCGGTCACTTTCTGCCCTCTTTCAAATCACAGCTCCTGCCGCTGTGATCACTTACCCTGCCTTTGAAGCAGAGGTGCGCCAAGCCATTGCGGACTCCACCATCGATGGCGTTAATTCGGTGAGAAAACTCCTTTTGGACGCTGATATCCAGGCAGTCCTTCCAGTGGATTTGGATCTATTAGCTGGTTTCAATCGTCTCCCAAGTGAAATTGTCCTTCTTCAACATTCATCGGGAACCACAGGCCTGCAAAAAGGCGTTGCCCTCTCGCACCAGGCAGTCTTTAACCAGCTCGAAAGTTATGCGGAGAGTCTTTCTTTAACAGGCAAAGACAAGATTATCAGCTGGCTGCCTCTCTATCATGACATGGGTCTCATTGCAGGTTTTTTGATGCCTCTCCTGCTCAACATACCGCTGGTTCTCATGTCACCTTTTGATTGGGTACGCTCCCCTGCACGTTTACTGCAGGCTGTTTCTCAATATAAAGGTTCGCTCTCTTGGTTGCCTAATTTTGCTTATAACTTCTGTGCCCAGAAGATTCGTGAGCGAGATTTGGAAGGTGTGGATCTATCCAGTTGGCGAGCCGTCATTAATTGCTCTGAGCCAATGTATTTCAAAAGTCACCAGATGTTTCTTGAACGTTTTCAATCCTATGGGTTTAAAGAAAGAAGCTCTGGCAACTTGCTATGCGATGGCTGAAAACGTTTTTGCTGTCACCCAGGGAGGAATCCACTCCCCCGCCACGGTAGACCGGATCAGCCAAAATGCATATTTTTCCGAAAAAATGGCTCGTCCAGCTTCAGGAGATGAACCATTCATCACCATGCTTTCGGCTGGCTTACCGATTGAAGGCACTCACGTGTGCATTTTTACAGACCAACGCGAAAAGCTTCCAGAACGCCACATCGGCGAGATTGCTTTAAAAAGCAACTGCATGCTGACGGGTTATTACAACCGTCTTGATGCCACTGAAAAAGCCTTTCACCAGGGTTGGTACTTGACGGGTGATCTGGGTTACATGGCCAATGGCGAGGTGTACGTTACAGGTCGGAAGAAGGATCTCATCATCGTAGGTGGGAAGAATATTTACCCGCAAGATTTAGAAAACCTTGCCAATGAGGTGCCAGGTATTTATCCCGGACGGGCAGTCGCATTTGGTGTCGTTAATGAAGATTCAGGCACTGAAGATGTAGTGATCATTGCCGAGTCGGATGGTACACTCTCTCTCCAACAGAAAGAAGGGTTGGAAAATCAGATTCGCCAGTATGTCACCCGCAGCTCTGATATTGCATTACGCTTTGTAAAAGTTGTAGATCATGGTTGGCTGCTGAAAACCAGCAGCGGTAAGATCGCGCGCAGTGCAAACCGGGAGAAGTATATAAAAGAACTCTTGAAAGAAGGTTAATCCATACAGAAAAAGCTCGACCGGATTCGTTGTTCAGGGTAGGACCGTGAGCGGT
Organism: uncultured Chloroflexia bacterium; assembly: GCA_963751425.1. Classification (GTDB taxonomy): domain Bacteria; phylum Chloroflexota; class Anaerolineae; order Anaerolineales; family UBA4823; genus CAVVUF01. Next base: position 1,358,133 of record CAVVUF010000001.1, read on the forward strand.
CTCCAGGCCGGATCGTATTCACGATTTTCATCGCGGAATAATGGCCCCTTTCCCAAACCATTAATGCTCATAATATAGATGTCACGGTTAAGATCAGCATAACCTGAGAAAGCTAACCAATAACCATCCGGCGAAAAATTCGGGTCTTCAGCGTAAACTCCACCTGGGATATCGACTGGAACCCCACCTTCAGGAGTATAAGGCACTGCCATTAACCAGCTAAAAGTCAAGTTGATGGGCCAGCGCGTGAACACAACCGATATTCCCTGAGGGGAGAAGACTGGATCTACATTTCGAAATTCGCTGGAATTCCGTGCTAATAAAAATCGGTTGCTGCCATCAGCATCCATCACTCGGATCTGGTAATCGTACCCGACATACACGATTTGCTTTCCATCCGGAGACCAGGCCGGATTCGAATTCGCCCGCGGAGGGTCAGTAGCCAGCAAATTAATCGAATTGTCTTCCAGGTTTAGCACATAGATCTGTGGAAAATCACTGTTTCGCAGCGAAGTGAAGGCAATCTTTTTCCCATCCGGAGACCAAGCCGGATCATAATCGCCGCCTGGCACCGGCTGGAGTAAGGGCGTAATCCCACTACCATCAGCATTCATTAAAACCAAGCTGGAACCCCGGTAGGTTTCTTTGTTTTTGGAACACGGAGAGACGAAGACCAAGCGCATTCCATCTGGACTCCAGGCCGGTTGACAGGCGCCCTCAGCAATATCGGTAATTTTTTGCAAACCCGTCCCATCCAGGTTGATCAGGTAAATTTCGGGGTCTCCGGTCCGGTCAGAAACAAAGGCAATCTGACCATTGCCGCCTCCGGTCAGTGTGGGTGCCATTTCGGGGGTAAGAGTATTGGTCGGTGCAGGAGTAGCAGTAGGTTGTTGAGGAGTGGGCGTAGTTGTTAAAACAGGTATTGTCGTTGAAGCCGAAGTAGGCTCGATCACAGTTACCGGCGTGAATGACGGTTCCACAGGGGGATTATTTTCTGTCACTTTAATAACCGAAGCAGTTGCAGTAGGCGAAGATGAAAATCTCAAAAGACCCAAAATATTCTCATGAGAAGGAACATTCATGATGTAAGAGAAAGTCACGACCAAAACCATCAAGAGTAATAATATTGAAAATAACCAGGGAGAAATCCCTTTTCTTGCTTGAGAGCTTCCGTTTTTATTCTTCCCAGCATTCCGATCTAAGATCGAGCTAATAGGGAATGATGCAGGGTCATCCCCATCACCTTCGGCTGACTTTGGATGAGAATCCCCACTGCCTTCCTTTAGCTTTTCTCCTTCAAATGTGGGAGGAGGCTCAATGGTTAAATCAAGGGGGGTTTTCTTTCGAGTAGTTGATCTCGACTCTAATAAGTCTTCCTGAAAATCATCCGCGCTTTGATAACGATCTTCGGGGCGGACAGCCATGGCTTTTTCGATCGTCGTTGCCAACCGGCGCATAGTCTTAGGATTGCGCTTTGCCAGCGGGGTTAAAACGGCCTGGTCCATGGCGCGTGCCAGCCCATCTTCAGGGATCGCATCTGTCAAAGCCGAGTACAAAGTGGCTCCCAGCGAATAAATGTCCGTGCGATGATCAGTTCGGGCCGTACCATATTGTTCGGGCGGAGAATATCCCGGTGTCATCGCACGCGCCCCTGTAGTTGTCGCCTGCCTGCCCTGGACAACCTTTGCCAGGCCAAAATCAACCAGGAAAATATGTCCACTGGGAGTGATCTTGACATTCCCTGGCTTGATATCGCGATGCAAAACCATCGGCTTGCGGGTATGCATATATTTTAACGCATCACAAATCGCCACCCCCAGAATGACCACTTCTTGATCCGGTAATGGTCCCAGGCGATCCATCCGCTGTCGAAGATCTTCACCTTCAATGTAATCCATTACCAGGTATTGGCCCTGCTGTTCTACGACAAAATGATCGGTTACCCGCGGTAGGTTGGGATGGCGTAAATTTGCCAGAATAACTGCCTCACGACGAAATTGGCGTGCATATTCTTCGGTCGTAAAGAGGTTTTCCTTGACAGCCACTTCCACGCCCAGGTTTTCATCAACAGCTCGATAGACAGCTGCCATACCCCCCTGCCCAAGAATCTCAACGATCCGGTATCTTTTATTGAGCAGATAACCGCGTTCTAGTGTCATCCTTCCATCCATCGGGCCATACAATAATTGCCAATCATTCGCAAACGCGCCTCAAACTAAGTCCACTCCTACCGATAACTTGAAACGAAAAATCCTTATTCGTGCAAATAAACTAAATTAGTATACCATTTTCTGATACATATCATGTTTCATGCAATGATCACAGAAGAGCGAACCTGCCCGCAACATTGCTAAACCATGATTCATCTTCTTATCTTTATCCCTTTCGCACAAACAAATTTCAACCTTAAAAGATGCACAGTTCATGCCTAAATATCCAGGTTGCGCACATCTCGGGCATGAGTTTGAATAAAACGTTTGCGTGGCGGAACCGCAGAACCCATAAGCATGTCAAAAGTACGGTCGGCTTCAGCGGCGTCTTCCACATTTACCAAAAGCAAAGTGCGGTTGCCCGGGTCCATCGTTGTCTCCCAGAGCTGTTGAGGGTTCATTTCACCTAACCCTTTAAAGCGCTGTATGGACGCCTTCTCAGTGGCTGAGCCCAATTCCTTCAAGGTTTGATCGCGTTCTGCCTCGCTGTAGGTATAACGCACTTGATTCCGGTACGCAATCCGATACAAAGGGGGCTGCGCAATAAACAGATGACCCTCATCGATTAGAGCCTGCATATAACGGAAGAAAAATGTCAACAGCAGTGTGCGGATATGACTGCCATCCACATCTGCATCCGTCATAATGATCACTCGCCCGTAACGTAATCCCGAAAGATCAAAATTATCTCCGACCCCTGTCCCCAACGCTGAAATCAGAGCTTTGACTTCGTTATTTGCCAGGATTTTATCCAGGCGCGCCCGCTCGGTATTCAAGATCTTCCCTCGCAGAGGCAAGATTGCCTGGAAGTGGCGGTCACGTCCCTGTTTTGCCGAACCACCCGCCGAGTCACCCTCCACGATATAAAGCTCGGTCTTTTCAGGGTCGCGTTCAGAACAATCTGCCAGCTTACCCGGAAGCGTAAGACTCTCTAATGCTGATTTACGGATAACCAGGTCGCGCGCTTTTCGGGCCGCATCACGCGCCCGTGCAGAAGTCAAGCATTTTTGAACAATCGCTTTTCCAGCCGCGGGGTTTTCTTCAAGAAATGAGCTGAACTTTTCCCCAATCACCTGCTGCGCAAGGGTTTGAACCTCGGGATTCATCAGCTTGACTTTCGTCTGGCTCTCGAACTGCGGATCAGGGTGCTTCACGCTGATGATCGCAGTCAATCCTTCACGCGTATCATCTCCGGTAAAGTTTGGATCCGCTTCTTTTAGCAACCCGCTTCGCCGGGCATAATCATTGATCGTGCGAGTGATTGCTGCTCTTAACCCGGTCAGGTGCGTGCCGCCATCCATGGTATTGATTGTGTTGGCGAAGGCATATACCGACTCTGCATAGGCATCCGTATATTGGACAGCAGCATCAATCGTAATTCCATCGATTTCTTTTTCAACGTGCACAACCGGATGCAGGACTTCTCGGTTACGATTCAAATACCTTACAAAGGATGTGATCCCACCCTCAAAGTAAAAGGTGGTTTCGTGACCGGTTCTTTCATCCAAAAAGTGGATCGTCACCCCGCGAGTCACGAATGCCATTTCGCGAAAACGCTGGGTTAATGTGTCAAACCGAAATTCCATTTCCCCCTTGAAAATTTCCGGGTCGAATTTGAAAGTAGTGCGGGAACCAGTTTTTTTAGAGTCCGATTTTCCAATTTCAGCTACGGGGGCTTTTGGGTACCCGCGTTCGTAACGTTGGAAATACTTCTTCCCGTCTCGCAAAACCTCAACCTCACACCATTCCGAAAGCGCATTTACCGCTGAAACACCCACCCCATGCAAACCGCCGGAGACTTTGTAACCACCTCCCCCAAATTTCCCACCAGCATGCAAGACAGTCATGACCACTTCTAGTGCCGACTTTTTCATCTGTGGGTGAATATCCACTGGGATGCCGCGTCCGTTATCAGTCACCGTCACACTGCTGTCTGTATGAATGACAATGTCAATCCGTGAACAAAATCCCGCCAGCGCTTCATCGATCGAATTATCCACCACTTCATAGACAAGATGATGAAGAGCTTTTAGGTCTGTACCTCCCACATACATGCCAGGTCGGCGCCGTACTGCCTCAAGTCCTTCCAAAACCTGGATATCTTTTGCGTCATAAGATGACAATCCCATTCTTTCTTCCGTCACACGTTCCTCCACAAACAGCAAACCTTCAAAATTATGCGGCCAGACCGATTGTTTTTTGCAGCCATTGATTTGCATCCCGATAAAAAATGAAGCTAGCAGCCAACAGTCCAGTGCTAATAAATGCATGCCCCAAAATGCCAATCAAGGTAAACCAGGAATCTTCTTTTGGCCAGCGCCAAATGATATCCATTAATTGTGAAACAACCAGCACGATCAGGAAAAATAAGCTGACAGCGGGTAAATTCACCCGTGTCACCCTCATACTATATCGAACTGAGGCCAGCATGTTCAAGCGATATACCACAATCCCATGTGCAGAAAAAAGCAATGGAAAGAAGATCCAAAATAGAAAACCAAATAATAAGAAAAGTGTAACTTGACCCAACGGCATTCCGCTAGCCAAGAAAAATGAAATAATGCAGCTTGCAGGAAGGGTGATGGCCAGGAACAGAAATACCCAAAACAATGCCAGTGCTACAACCTGAAGGGAGGCTCCAGGCCACTGACCAAACGCCTGTCTTAAATTTACTTTCCCATTCAAGGATGCTTGGGATACCACAATATAGTAAAATGTGCCTAATGTTAAACCAATTAGGCTGAAAAGGATCCAAATTACCAGGGCACTCATCCCTGAAGTAAGGTCAATGAAAGCCGCTTCGCCTAACGGCATTTGAATTGGAGAACTTCCTGCCATTAAGCTGGGAATCCCCGCAGGAACAGACCGCAGCATGGTCAGCAGGTTGAAGCGCTCAGCCGCGAAACTCCAAAATTCTTTGCTCATTTGCGCTGATTCTGCGGAGGGCGAAATCCCCGTTCCAGAAGTGAGTGTAATCTGGGAATTAATCGCTTCGATCAGCGATTGGATCCGAAAATGAGGACCTAGCCAGATGAAAAGATCCAAGACCACCGGAAATAAAATTAACCAGATGTGGTTGGTGATAGAATCGAAACCAGCTAAGAAGGAGGCAATTGGTTTCGGATGAGCCACCGCAGCGGGAGAGTCCACAGTTTTCATATAATATTCCATTTTACCATACAGCCGTTCAGGCAAAAGCTTTCACCGCCGCACCTTACAGCCTTGATAGAATTTTTTCTTTTGACTGGCTGCTGATCCTCGTTTTGGCCTGTCAGGGCAGCTCAGCTTACGCTCAAGGTCAGAATAATCTTTCGCAAAACCAGGTCCTAGTAGCTGCCTGATCCGAACATGCCATAATTGTCACCGGCTACAACAGCTCGAAAGTAATGATCCGGGATAGGCATCCGTCTATTCCCGAGACTTCAGTAAATTCTTAAACTCCTGGTCTTCTTTAATGAGTATGGCGATCCTGGCACATCCTTGATTTGCAGAAGTGATTTCGTAACAAAGTCACCCTCCCAGGGTTAACGGATTGTGGAGTAAAGAATATGCCCAACTATGTCAACGTGCTAAAACAGACCGATATCCTTTACAGGATGACGCTTACACAGTTAGAAATGGTTGGAAACTTATGCCAGGAGCGTACTTTTAATGCTGGGGAAATTATCTTCCCCGAAGGTGCCTCCAGTGATGAGCTTTATATTATTATCCAGGGAGAGGTGGAAATCCTCGTAAAGCCCGAGCTGATCGGTGGGAGCTCTGGAAAAATGCAAAACACCCCAATCGCTACCCTGCGGAGAGGACAATCTTTTGGGGAGGTTGCTCTTGTCGATCGAGGTTTACGGTCCGCTACTGCTCTTTCTTCCCAGAATAACACTCACTTGTTGGTTATTCCCAGCGACCATCTATTGCAATTATGTGAAACTTACCCTCAGTTCGGTTACCGCCTGATGCTCAACCTGGCGGCTGATTTAGCGTTAAAAATCCGCAGTACCAATTCACTGATCCGGTCAGAACGTCTATTAAAGAAATAAGGAGTCTCAAAATATTCCCACTTGACGATCCGGCGTATTCTCAGTAGAATTTCACAATTAATGTGCGCGCTTCAGGGGGGCATTAGCCAAAGTCGGTTCTGGTAGTCAAGATTATTTTGCTCAATCAGGTAAGGAGGTATGCTGACAAACAATAAACACCAACGGTAAATCTTTTCGTACTAAAATATACACACAAAATTTTATGTTTTTCTGGAGGAGAAAAATGAGTAAACGTTTGTTTTCTGTCCTGTCTGTGCTGGTCGTCTTGACCATGCTCCTGACAGCCTGCCAATCTGGTGGCAGTTCCGGTGGCACGGTAAAAGTTGCCATCTTAGCCCCTCTCAGCGGTGCAGTCCCGACTTTCGGTGTCTCCACCCGCGATGGCGCCCTTTTGGCGATTGATGAATGGAATGCCAAAGGTGGTGTCAATGGTGCAACAATTGAAGCAGTCGTCGCTGACAGCCAGTGCGAAGCCGATCCTGGTGTAAACGCCGCAAATAAGGTAATTGACCAGGACAAGGTGAAATTCATCATCGGCGAAGTCTGCTCCAAGTCATCCATCCCAATCTCTGAGATCGCCGAAGCCAAGGGCGTTGTGCAAATCAGCCCCACCTCTACCAACACTCAGGTGACCCTGAATGCTGATGGCTCCACGAAGCAGTATGTTTTCCGCGCTTGCTTCATTGACCCCTTCCAGGGTACGGTTGGCGCTAAATTCGCCCTGGATAACTTGAAAGCGAAGACTGCTTTCATTCTCTTTGATCAGGGCAATGACTACGTGCGCGGCTTGGCAGAAGCCTTCGAATCAGCCTTCGTAGGCGGAGGCGGGCAGGTAGTCGGCAAAGAAACCTACACTTCTACCGATACCGACTTCTCTGCCATCCTGGCGAAAGTCTCTGACACCAAGCCCGATATGATTTACCTGCCCGATTACTACAATATCGTCAACCTGGTCACGGCTCAGGCCAAGGAAAAGGGCATTACCGCTCCCTTCATGGGTGGTGATGGTTGGGACTCCGCTGATCTGGATCGCGCGGCTTCCGATGGCGGTTATTACACCAACCATTATTCTCCAGCGGATACCCGAGCAATCGTTCAGGATTGGATCAAGCGCTATGGTGAGAAATATAAAGATGATCAGGGCAACCCCAAGGTCCCCGATGCGCTGGCTACTCTTGCATACGACGCAACCAACCTGATGCTTGCCGCCATGGATAGTGCCAAGTCAAATGATGACACTGTCAAGGTTAAGGATGCTCTGGAAAAGATCTCTTGGGAAGGTGTTTCGGGCAAAATTACCTACGATGCTCAGCATAACCCCATTAAAGCTGCCGTCATCTTGCAGGTGAAAGACGGTAAAGATAATTACGTAGCAACTGTTGCTCCATAACCATTTCTTTTTCTTTCATAGAAGGGGGCAGCGTGAAGCTGCCCCCTTCCCACCTGGTATCCTATGCAAAAAAACCTTGAAACCACTAAAAATCTCACTTTCCTTGAGCGCGCTATTAAGCATTTCTGGTTTCGTAATACTTTATTAATTCTTATCTTCGCTGGAGCAGCAATCTTTTTAACCATTAAAGCCATCCAGAATCCATCTTTCTTTTTCCAGCAATTATTGAATGGTATTCAGCTTGGTTTCGTTTATGCATTGATTGCCTTGGGATATACCATGATCTATGGGATTGTGAAGTTAATTAACTTTGCCCATGGCGACATCTTCATGGTAGGAGCTTTTACCAGTTTTTACCTGATCGACCGTTTTAATCTCCATCGATGGCCTGAAATGGTTTTCCCTGGAATCTCGCCGGCAATTTCCATCATCATAGGCACCCTGACCATTATCGTGATCTCAATGGCGACTTGCGCTTTGCTGAATTTCGTAATCGAACGCTTCGCTTACAAACCCCTACGCGATGCCCCGCGCATCTCTGCCCTGATTACCGCCATCGGCGTTTCATTCTTCCTTGAATACTTTGGGGCTCTCCCTTTCGTTTACACATCCAACTTCATCACCTACCCCAGGCCATTCGAAGTTCCTTCCTGGTATATTAAAGATGGTATTCATCAGCTCCAACCCGGATCAGCCGCTCCCGAAGGAGCCATCATTTTCTCCGGTATCTTGATCGTAATTGTCCTTCTTTCCCTTCTTTTGCTCTTACTCCTGCAATTCATCGTTAAGCGGACAAAGATCGGTAAAGCCATGCGAGCTGTCGCTTATGATAAACCGACCGCCCGCTTGATGGGCATTAAAGTTGATTCAATCATATCCATCACCTTTGGAATTGGCGCCTCGTTGGCAGGTGTGGCGGGTATTCTGTACGCTACGGCTTACAAACAAATCTTCGTTTTCATGGGCATCATGCCCGGCCTCAAGGCTTTCGTTTCTGCAGTGCTGGGTGGCATCGGGAGTATCCCCGGCGCTTTGGTAGGCGCACTGATTTTGGGTCAAGCTGAAGTCATGACCGCCGGATACGTTTCCACACCCATGCGGGATGCAGTTGCCTTTGGAATATTAATCCTGGTTCTCCTGGTTCGGCCAACGGGTATCTTCGGCGAGCCAGAGCGCGAGAAAGCCTAAGGAGGAAATGAAATGAAAAGGTTTGATCGCGGGACCCTTTTATTTTTCGGTGTAGCTCTGGCTTTCATTTTGATCATTCAAGTATTGATCAGCCTGAACTTACTGGGCGACTTCTGGGCTACCCTGCTGCGCATCGGCGCGGTGATGGCAATCGTCAGCATCGGCCTCAATTTAATTTATGGCTTTAATGGGCAATTTTCCCTCGGTCAATGGGGCTTCTTTGCCATTGGGGCATACACAGCCGCAGACATCACTTACCGTTGGGTAAATGACCAGAGTGCTTCAGGTCTAGTGATTGTGCTCCTGGTCACTCTTTTCGTTGGGGGATCGTTTTGGATTTCATCCAGGCTGGTGGCGCGGGCGCGCGGGTTGGATGCATTGTCTGCCTTCTTCCTTTACTTAGTTCTGGTCATAGTGGCTGCGATCATTGCAGTTTTTATTGGCCGGTTTCTGATCAACCCAATCTCCTCTTTCCTGAACATGCTTCCAGGTTGGCTCTCGATGCAAATAGTCTTCATCCTGGCTGTCTTGTTAGCTGGGATCGTATCTGCTGAGGTTAGCTATCTTTTTGGCTTGCCTGTACTGACCCTTGGTTCCGATTATTTTGGTATTGCTACTTTAGGCTTCACGATCATTGTCAAAGTGCTATTAGATAATTCCGACACCATGTTCGGATTGATTGAAATGAAAGGTGCGCGTGGCATGATCGGGATCCCAAAAATCGGTTCCTGGTTGTGGATCGCTTTTTTCCTCTTGGCAGTCATCGTGGTTACCCGCAACTTGCTGCACTCAAGCACAGGCCGAGCAGTCGTCTCCGTCAGAGAAGATGAGCTGGCTGCAAAAGCCATGGGGATTGACGTCGCGAAACAGAAAATTTTAGCCTTCGTTTTGGGCAGCCTCTTTGCAGGATTAGCGGGTGGTCTTTACGCTCACATTAACGGCTTCTTGCACCCCAACACCTTCAACTTCATCAAATCCTTCGATCCAATGATCATTGTTGTCTTCGGGGGCTTAGGCAGCATCAGCGGCACAGTCATCGCTGCCTTCGGTTGGGCGCTTGTATTGGAAGGCGTTCTTCGCCTCGTGCTGCCTCAAGGTTTTGAAACCTGGCGCTTTGTTGTTTATCCCTTATTGCTTTTGGTCATGATGCTGCTCCGTCCAAAAGGATTGATGGGGGGCTTTGAATTCCCTTATTTACGGCAAATCCTTCCTCCTTTACCGAAAGGATTGCAGAAGTCAAGAACTGAGCAGCCATCCCAAGTAGAAGAAACCTCAGCAGGAGATTGAACAATGCCGGATAATAATTCTATTCCCTCTTCTGCTGATGTTTCCAAAGCAAAAACCCCGCTCGTTTTAGATGTTCAGGATCTCTCTAAGAACTTTGGCGGACTAAAAGCTGTGAAAAACTTCGATTTGTCAATCCGCCAGGGCGAATTAATCGGCCTCATCGGTCCAAACGGCGCTGGAAAGACTACCATTTTCAATGTGATCACCGGGCTATACGTTGCTACAAGCGGCACTATCAAATTTAAAGACAAGAATATCGTTGGCTATCAACCTTTTGAGATCACCCAGATGGGTATTGCCCGCACTTTCCAGAACATCCGTCTATTCCCAAATTTAACTGTATTGGACAATGTCCGCATTGCCTATCACCCACATGCTCATTACGGTGTAATGGATTCGATCCTGCACAATAAGCAGTTCTCATCAAAAGAAAAAGAATTAACCGAACGTACTCAAGAATTTCTCAGTGTTTTCAACCTGCACGAGCGACAGGGCGAGATTGCGAAAAACCTCCCCTATGGTGAGCAGCGCCGCCTCGAGATTGCCCGTGCCTTAGCAGCCGAACCGACCCTATTATTACTGGATGAGCCTGCCGCTGGGATGAATTCGAAAGAAGTTGTTTCTTTAATGGAGTTGATCCATTTCATTCGAGACCGGTTCAAGCTGACCATTCTGCTGATCGAGCATCAGATGCGGGTGGTGATGGGTGTTTGTGAATGGATTACTGTGATGGATTTCGGAGAAGTGATTGCCCGAGGGAATCCGGGAGATATACAATTGAACCCGCAGGTTATTGAAGCTTACCTGGGGCGCGGCGCAGCCGCCCTATCTCAGAAACTCAGCGAGAAAAGAACCTATGCTCCTTGATGTTCAAGATATTAACGTTTTTTATGGCGCTATCCATGCCTTGCAGGGCATTGGCTTCCACATGAATGAAGGTGAAATTGTCACCTTGATCGGCGCGAATGGTGCAGGCAAATCCACTACCCTCAATACGATCTCCGGTCTGCTGCGGGCGCGTTCCGGAAAGGTTTTCTTTCGCGATCAAAATATTAGCCTGACCCCTGCTGAAGAAATTGTCCGATTAGGAATCGGACAATCACCGGAAGGGCGCAAGATTTTCGCTCCGTTAACCGTGATGGAGAACCTGGAGATGGGTGCCTTTTCCCGCTCGAACAAGGCGGAAATAAAGAATAACCTGGAGCGCGTCTTCAAGAGTTTCCCCAGGTTGAAAGAACGCCAAAACCAGCTAGGTGGCACACTTTCGGGTGGAGAGCAGCAAATGCTGGCTATGGGACGCGCCTTAATGTCTTCGCCCACTCTTTTATTATTAGATGAGCCATCCATGGGTCTGTCACCCATACTGGTCGAAGAAATCTTCAACATCATACAGGAGATTAATTCCCAGGGTATCAGCATCCTTTTAGTCGAGCAGAATGCTCAGATGGCATTGTCGGTCGCACATCGTGGTTATGTGCTGGAAACTGGCCGGGTTGTTTTAGAGGGACCCTCAAACGATCTGCTCAACGACCCTCAGGTTGCCCGGGCTTACCTGGGTGCGCATTAAAGAACTGTGTATATAACAAAACACTGCGGGAGTGCTCCTCCCGCAGTGTGCTATTAAACGCCTTATCTAAGAGATCGTCGATCGGATATCGGATTTGTCTAATCGCAGCAGGAACCAAACTGATAAGATGATCGAAAGGATGCTGGTGATAACAAATGGCAAGTTCAAAGAACCGGTCGCTATATTTTGAGCATTCGGGAAGAACATCATGATGCGAATGACCGCATTAATTCCTTGTAGAAATATGCTCATCGTCAAAGCCCACAGTTTCCCCCGGATCAGGGCTATACCCAACAAAACAAAAATAACAATCATAAAAAGGATCGCCCACCACCCAGAAACCAGAAAATTTAAAGGAAATAACAACAACGGTATAATCTGTAATACAATAATAGGCAAGATTTTCTTCTGTTGTGGGCTCATAAGTCTGCTCCAAATAGATTTCAGGAATTCTAACAGTTGCCGGATTTACTGTCAATAACCTTACCTGAGTTCTTTTTCGCAAAATAAGATGCCATCCGCTGAAATCATCTCTATCGGAACGGAACTACTCCTCGGTGAAATTGTCGATACCAATGCGCCTTACCTGGCGCGCCTCCTGCGTGATATCGGCGTGGACCTGTATCGCAAAACGACCGTTGGAGATAACACAAAACGGATTGCACAAATTATTCGAGAAAGCCTGGAACGCTGCGACATCATCATCACGACCGGCGGTCTGGGGCCAACGGTAGATGACCCCACTCGCGAAGCTGTCGCCTTGGCGCTCAATGTCCAGACCGAATACCATCCTGAGCTTTGGGAACAGATCGAGGCGCGCTTTCAACGTTATGGTCGTTCGCCAACGGAGAATAACCGCCGCCAGGCTTTCATTCCCCAAGGCGCCCTGGCAGTTGAGAACCTGGTTGGCACGGCTCCATCTTTTATCGTCGATATAAATGGTAAAGTGATCATCTCCCTTCCAGGAGTACCCAAGGAGATGGAATTTTTGATGCGGGAACAGATCATCCCCTACCTGCGCACACGCTTTGACTTGCAGGGAATGATCAAAGCCCGCGTGTTGCACACCGCTGGGGTGGGGGAATCTCAAATCGACGATATGATCGGTGACCTGGAAACCTGGAGCAACCCCACCATCGGTCTATTGGCTCATTCAGGTCAGGTAGATGTACGGATCACTGCCAAAGCAGATTCAGAGAACGAAGCCGACCAGATGATCCAAAATCTTGAAAAAATTCTCCGCGAGCGCCTGGGCGAGATGATCTATGGTATCGACCAAGACACCTTAGAAAGTAAAGCCTTTGAGAACCTTCATACGAAGGGTTGGAACCTTGTAATCCTCGAAGCGGGCTTGCATGGCGACCTGATCAAGCGCCTGGCATCCAATCCGGTCATCTACCTCGGAGGCACTGTTTTAGAGAATCCTCCTGGCCCCGAAGAATTGAAGGAGCTCACGATTTCCATACATCAGAAAAGCTCTGCCCAGGTGGCTCTGGGTGTTAGCCTGATCCCAGGCAGGGATCAACAAAATGTTTATTTCTGCCTGATTACGCCTCAAGGGATTCAACAGCTCGATCGTTCCTACGGCGGAGCTCCGGGGAATGCTCCGCGTTGGTCGGTTAACCACGCTCTCGACCTTCTCCGCAGACTTTCATAAAATAGATCATAAATTTCTCTTAGGAGCCAAAATGACCCAAACGGTTGATATTCTACTCACCAATGCCATCGTTCTGACTATGGATGAGAAGCTGACCCAATACGAGCCGGGCGCATTGGCCATCCAGGGAGATCATATTCTGGCGGTAGGCCTCGAGACTGACCTGGTGAAGGCTTATGATGCTAAGGAACAAATGGATTGCGGGCAGAAAGTGCTCATGCCAGGCCTGATCAATGCCCACACGCATGTCCCCATGACCCTTCTCCGTGGACTGGCTGACGACTTGAGGCTGGATGTTTGGCTGATGGGATATATGCTGCCCGTCGAGAGAGAATTTGTCAATCCAGATTTTGTCAGCCTGGGTACATCCCTGGCTTGCGCGGAACTGATCCGCACCGGCGTGACCTGTTTCGCAGATATGTACTATTTCGAAGAACACGTAGCCCAGGCAACCGCTAGAGCCGGCTTGCGCGCCGTTTGCTCGCAAACCGTACTCAAGTGGCCTGCCCCAGACGCAGATTATTATGAAGAGTCCCTGGCTGCTTCACGAGAATTCATCCAACGTTGGAAAGGACATCAACTGATCGTTCCTTCTGTCGCGCCGCATGCACCCTACACCTGTACTCAAGAAATTTTGCAAGCCACGGCTGCCTTGGCCGTCGAATTTGATGTACCATTACATACGCACCTGGCTGAAACAGCCTTGGAAGTTGAAAATTGCCGTAATGAAAATGGCATGCCTGTGATCCCATATGTGAAGAAGCAAAACATCTTTGATGCCAAAGTTTTGGCTGCGCACTGCGTCCATGTAGATGATGGCGAGATAAAAACCTTACTGCATCACGGCGCTGGCGTTGCCCATAACCCATCCTCAAACCTCAAGCTTGCTTCAGGCTTTGCACCTGTGAAAAAAATGCTCGAAGCTGGTATCAACGTGGGCATTGGTACCGACGGAGCGGCCTCCAATAACGATCTGGATATGTTTGAAGAGATCCGTCTGGCAGCCTTCCTTTCCAAAGGATACACTGGCGACCCCACCGCATTGCCTGCCTCAACTGTGCTGTCTATGAGCACACGTTTGGGTGCCAAAGCTTTGCATATCGGTGAGATCACCGGTTCACTGGAGCCAGGTAAACGCGCTGACTTGATCCTGGTGGACATCACTCGCTTACACAATGCACCTCGCTTCAGGAGAGAGAAAAACAGCATCTACGCCCAACTGGTATATTCTAGCCACTCAACAGATGTCTCAGATGTCATGGTCAATGGATGCTGGCTGATGCGCGATCGCCAATTAACCACCTTGAATGAGACAGAATTGATATCCCACGCCCAAGAATATGCAACTCGAATAGACCAATTTTTGATTAAACGCGAGAAATCGGTCCTCTCAAAATTGATCGCCATTGGCGGGGCAACCGAAGGTGAAAGCTTTGAAGTTCAATCGAAGGTGCGCATCCAGGATCCCGCCCCAATCTTAGAAGCCATCAAAAATCCTGAGCTTGAAATCCTGCGCCACCGCCACTACCACGAGTTCGATACCTATTTCTCTTTTGAGGATCCCGATCAGGGCTTTTTACGCTACCGTGAAGACGAGTTTTTAAGCGAGAATGATCAGGTTTCCAATGTCCGTTACCGCCTCACTTTAATTGGCCCAGCCAGAGAAGGATCATTTCCCAGTGAGGTGCTCCTATCACGCAGCCGTTTTATTGCTCCAGCCCCCCACAGTCTGCGTTTCTACAGAGAATACTTTAAACCCACGGCTGAACTGATGATTGAAAAATACCGGCTGCGCTGGCGCGTTTTATTCCGTGGGACAGAATTCTTCATTAACTTAGATCACGTGACACAACCAGCCCTCGGATACTTCTTGGAAATCAAGAGCCGTACCTGGAGCCGTCGGGACGCTGAACATAAGGCACTCTTAGCGAGAGACCTGATCTCTTTCTTGGGCACCTCCCCAGAAGCTGCTGAACCCCTCGACTATGTCGAAATTATAAGGCAAGCGCATTGAATCGATGCAAGCAGAAGAGGTAGTTGCATCCCCTGAGAAAACAATAGGAACGTTCCAAACCAGTCAAGCGCTTACCATTACTGGTGGGCATTTCGTCCACGATACTTTCTCTGCATTCCTGGCACCCTTACTCCCTTTGATTATTGAGAATTTGTCGCTCTCCCTCACCATGGCTGGAATGCTTTCGGCTATGATACAAATTCCCTCGATCTTAAACCCCTTCATCGGTTACCTGGATGAAAAGAAAAATCTGCGCACGCTGATGTTCTTTGCGCCCGCACTGACCGCTACCATGATTTGCGCGATCGGTCTGGCTCCCAATTATGCTACATTGGTTATTATTTTATTCTTGGCTGGTCTCAGCAGCGCTGTTTTCCACGCCCTGGCTCCAGCTTTCATGGCGCGCATTTCGGGAAGCCGGTTGGGAATGGGAATGAGCTACTTTATGGCAGGCGGTGAAGCCGGACGGACATTAGGACCACTAATCGCTGTCACCCTGGTCAGCCTCCTGACTTTACAAGGGATTTTCCCTGCCGCCCTGGTCGGTTGGGGAGTATCCATTCTCATTTTCTTCCGTTTCCGACATACTCCCATCCCGCTCGTCAAAAGGGATGGCTTTACAAAGATCATACCGCACCTCGGCGGCTACTTTATTCCAACCTTTTTTCTCACCCTTTCCAGAGGATTTATCATTACCAGCCTGGGTGTTTATCTTCCAACCTTATTGAAAAGCCAGGGCTTAAACCTCTGGGCGGCAGGTACCTCACTGGCAATTTACCAATTCGCCGGTGTGGTTGGCGCCCTTTCTAGCGGCACACTCAGTGACCGGTTTGGCAGAAAACGCATCTTATTCATCACCATGCTGGTTTCATCCTTGCTCTTCATTGTATTCCTCAGCCTACAAGGATGGATCACCATCCCCATCTTGATATTGCTAGGTTTTCTCAACCTATCCTTCCAACCTGTTATGTTAGCCCTCACCCAAGATCATTTTCCACAATCGCGCTCAGTTGCCAATGGCGTATACATGGCATTGAGTTTCATCTCTTTATCCATCGCCGCGATTGTCATTGGCATGTTGGGAGATAAGTTTGGGCTCCAAGGAGCTTTTCAATGGTCAGCAATCATCAGCCTGTTTGCATTACCTGTCCTCTTTTTCATCCCCCAAAAACCCATTGTCCCTGACCCTAAGGCATGATAAACTAGGTACACGATGAAGGGAGGGTAGCGCGATGAGCGAAGCGCAAATCCTGGAAATTGTAGATATTTTTTCTGACCTGACGTTACAACAACTGGAACAGATCTATCAGATCTGCACTCAAAAAGTTGTCAAAAAAGGCGAAATCATTGTAAGAGAAAACACACCCAGCACCGAAATTTATGTTATTCTGGAAGGCGAGGTGGAAATTCTCATTGGCACTGACAAGCTAAAACATAACAGGGAAGAAAAAATCGGGGTTTTAGACCGGGGTCAATCCTTCGGTGAAGTTGCGCTGGTTGACCAAGGTCTTCGCTCTGCTACTGTTCGCTGCCACTCAGATACTTGCCGTTTGCTCGAAATTAGCCGGGATACTTTTCTGGTTTTTCTCAGGCAAAACCCAGAAATTGGCTTCATCGTCATGTATAACCTTGCCGCTGATATTTGCCTGAAGTTTAGAGAAGCAAGTTACCGATATTAGTAAAGGAGACAGAACAATGGAATATCGTTATTTAGGTTCATCAGGATTACAAGTATCAGCACTCTCTTTAGGAGCCTGGGTCACTTACGGTGGTCAAGTCGGAGAAGAGGTTGCATACGATTGTATGCAAGCCGCTTACGAGGCAGGTGTTAATTTCTTCGATAATGCCGAAGCTTACGCACGGGGCAATGCAGAAATTGTTATGGGCAATGTGATTAAGAAATTGGGATGGAAGCGCTCTGACCTTGTCATTTCCACGAAAATATTCTGGGGGGGTAAAGGACCTAATAACACTGGATTATCGCGTAAACACATTATTGAAGGAACAAACGCCTCTTTAGCCCGATTGCAGATGGATTATGTCGATCTAATATTTTGTCACAGGCCAGATCGCTTTACACCCATCGAAGAAACCGTTCGTGCCATGAACTACTTGATCGACCAGGGAAAAGCTTTTTATTGGGGAACCAGCGAATGGAGTGCTCAAGAAATTACTGAGGCTTATGGAATTGCCCGTAGAGAACATTTGATTCCCCCTCTAATGGAACAACCCCAATATAACATGTTCCATCGTGAGCGAGTTGAATCTGAGTATGCTCGTCTTTATCGAGAGATAGGCTTAGGCACCACCATCTGGAGTCCCTTAGCCAGTGGTTTACTAACTGGTAAATATAATCAAGGGATACCTGAAGGCACGCGCGTAACGATGGATGGTTTTGGTTGGTTACGCGAAGAATTCGAAAGTGAAGAGACAAAAAAGAATATTGAAAAAGTGAAACTGCTTGTACCGGTTTCCAAAGATCTGGGCTGCTCCTTGGCTCAATTGGCTTTGGCGTGGTGCCTCAAAAATCCTCATGTCAGTACGGTTATTACGGGTGCATCCAAGCCCCAACAAGTCGTTGAAAATATGAAAGCCCTTGAATTGGCCGAGAAGCTAACCCCCCAGGTGATGGGTACAATTGAGAACATCTTACAGAATAAACCACCTGAAGAATCAGATTACAGGTAATTAATTTAGATTCCCAAGATTAAGAATTGATGGCTATAATATATTGATGCTGAATAAACAGAGGTCAACCTGGAAACCCAAAAGATAACCCAATCGCTGCAAACTGGCTCCATTCAAAGAGTTGAACAGCTCCAATCGGGTACAACCCTGGCTAACCGTTACCTGATTCAGGGAGTGGTCGGTGTCGGGGGGATGGGTGCTGTCTACCGGGCACGTGATTTACATTTCCCAAATGTGGTCAAAAGGGTCGCAGTCAAAGAAATGATCAGTCAGGTACGCGATCCTGCTATGCGCGAGACACTCGTTCGGAACTTCGAGCGCGAAGCCAACATACTTGCTACTCTCGAGCATCCTTCCATACCGCGAATTTACGATTATTTCACCCAGAACGATCGTTCGTATCTGATCATCGAGTTCATCGATGGTAAAGACTTGGAGGCTTTGTTATCTGAGACCCAAGGATACGTTCCTGAGGCTCAAGTCATTCAATGGGCGATTGAATTATGTGATGTTCTCGGTTTCCTTCACGATCATAAACCCGAACCAATCGTCTTTCGAGATATGAAGCCTTCGAATATCATGATCAACTCCTATGGTCATGTGGTACTGATCGATTTCGGGATTGCAAAAACCTTTCAAGTCGGTCAAAAGGGCACCATGATCGGTACAGAAGGTTATTCACCCCCAGAGCAGTATAAAGGGGAAGCGGGGCCATTGTCAGATATTTACGCGCTTGGAGCCACATTACATCATCTTTTGACACGTCGAGATCCTCGGTTGGAAGCTCCATTCTCTTTTAATGAAAGACCCATCCGTCAGTTGAATCCGAATGTTTCGATCGAGTTGGAGACAGTGATTAACACTGCCATCCAGTACAATTCTGCGAGCCGCTTCGCATCTGCATTAGCGATGAAGGAAGCCCTATTAAATATTGTCAAGCCCATCGGGACATCTTCACCAACCTCCAAGCCCACGGAGACAACCACAGCAGAAGAAGATACAACAGACTCCGAAACCGGAAAACTGGTGTGGAAATTTGAATGTGAAGATGAAGTGCGCGGCACCCCCATTTGTCAGAATGGGGTCTTATTGGTTGGCTCATATGATCACAACTTGTACGCCCTGGATGCTGAGACTGGTGAATTCATCTGGAAGTATGCTACGGATGGAGGCATCGTCAGCCGTCCGGGCATCCATGAAGGCACCATTTACTTCGGTTCTGAAGATCGCCGTTTGCATGCGATCATTCAACGCTCCGGAAAATTATCCTGGACGTACTATACAGATGGTCCCATTCGTTCTTCACCCTTGATTGCAGAAAATCATATCTTTATTGGTTCCGATGATGGGTTTATGCATGCAGTCAACAGTATGACTGGTCGCAGTTCCTGGAAAGCAGATGTCGGATCGCCAGTGCGATCAACACCGATCATTTTTCACGACTACCTATTTTTTGGAACTGAAGCTGGTGATTTTTTTTGCCTCGACTTACGCGGTCAAATCAAGTGGCGCTTCAAGGCTAAACGAGCAATTACGGGTTCTGCGATCATCTCACAAGATATTTTATTCCTTGGTTCTGTTGATGCAACCTTATATGCCCTGGATGTCAAATCCGGTTTTGTAATTTGGCGTTTCCGTCTTGGCAAAGCTTCAATTTCTACTCCTTGCATGATTGAAAATTTCCTGTTTACAGGTTCAATTGATAACACGATCTATTGTATTGACAAAACTTCCACCAAGGAAATATGGCGCTTTTCCACTGAACACCAGGTTACGGGCTCACCGATCATTCAAAAAGACTCTCTCTATTGCGGATCGGTGGATAAAAACCTCTACTGCCTGGAATATAGAACCGGTCGCCTGCGATGGACATTTAAAACAGAAGGTCCCATCACGGGTTCTCCAACAGCATTTGAAGATAAAATTTACTTCGGCTCCACAGATCATCGAATTTACGCCCTATCGATTTGAGCCTGTGAATCATCTTGGAGGTTTATGTGAAGGAATTTCTTAAGAAACTGTTTGGAGGAACCTCAGAAAAAGAGAAAACACCATCGGTTGAGACTGAATCTTTCGAGGTAAAAACCAAAAAAGCTTCCTCTGGAATTGAAACCGAACCTATCGTCACTGCCCCACTTTCACCTGAGGTAACCGTAAAGACAGAGAACGATTATTACCCACCACAGATTGCATTTGGTTGTGCGCAATCCATTGGAAAGCAGCGCGACCACAATGAAGATGCCTTGTTCACTTTATCAACAGTCCTGGCGAGTGATCATACAAATATCCCATTTGGCTTATTCATCATCGCTGATGGTATGGGCGGGCACCAACATGGAGAGGTTGCCAGCGGCGTGGCAATCCGCGCCATGGCATCTTTCATCATCCGCAAACTATTCGTGCCCATGTACAGCCTCAGCCATGAGAATCCTGACGAATCGCTCCAAGAAATTCTCCAAACTGGTGTGCTTGAAGCGCATCAAGCAATTCTCAAAGAGGCTGCTGGCGGGGGGACTACTTTGACCACTGCCTTAATAGTCGGCAGCCAACTGATGATATCTCATGTTGGTGACAGCCGGGCTTATGCTATCCATCCAGATGGCCGTATCCATGTGATTACTCGTGATCATTCACTGGTCAAAAGGCTAGAAGAGCTGGGGCAGATTACCAGCTCAGAAGCAGCCGTCCATCCTCAACGGAATGTACTGTATCGAGCTTTGGGGCAAGGAGAACCCTTTGAGCCAGATGTGACGACCTATCCGCTGCCTCGAAATGGACATGTATTATTGTGCTCCGATGGTCTTTGGGGAGTGATTTCCGAAAACGACATGATTGATATCATTCGTTCAACACCTGACCTGAAAGAAGCTTGCCATCAAATGATAAAATTAGCCAATAATGCTGGTGGTCCAGATAATATTAGCGTGATCATTGTTCGTACCCCTGAATAATACCCCTACCTCGGATGACTGAGTTATTTAATTACTACAACCTGCTGGAAATACCTTTTGATGCAACGGATGAAGAAATCCGCACTGCTTACCGTGAAGCCGCCCGCCGGGCACACCCAGATTCCAGCCAGAACCCTGATACAGCCGAGAATTTTATAAAAATACAAAAAGCTTACGAGGTACTCTCGAATCCCGAACAGCGATCCAATTATGATTTAACCCTTCCTGCCACATTCACCGAACCACCCATTTTACTCACTGCTTTATACAGCCGGGCTTCTATACAAAAGACTGGCGAATCACAGCTACTCTATGTTTTGCTTAAGCTTGCTGCTAATTCTGATGAACTAAAATTCACCAATCCTCCCTTAAACGTATGTCTTGTGATCGACCGTTCCACTTCGATGCAAGGCATCGTCATGGATACGGTTAAAAATACAGCCATTGAAGTCGTGCGCAAGCTGCGGCCCGAAGATATTATTTCGGTTGTCTCATTTAGCGATAAAGCCGATGTGATTGTGCCCGCGGGCATGAACCAGGATAGAATAAAAGTAGAAAACAGTATCTACATGCTCAACCCTGGGGGTGGCACCGAAATCTTCAAAGGATTAGAGAAAGGCTTTGAAGAGGTAAAACGCTATCGCACTCCCAAAGCGGTCAACCACATCATTCTAATCACCGATGGGCGTACCTATGGAGATGAGCCAGCTTGCGAGTTCCTGGCAGAGCAGGCAGCTCATTTAAAAATAGGCATCAGTAGTTTTGGGATTGGCGGAAAATGGAATGACACTTTTCTGGACCGTTTGGCAGCCAAGACCGGTGGAAGTTCCATGTATATCTCGAAGCCCAAGGATGTAGATGTTCTATTAAAAGAGAAATTTCGCGGGTTGGGTGATTGCTTTGCCGATCGTGCCTTCTTAAAATTTGAGGTTGGGTCGGGTGCAGAATTGCGGTATGCCTTTCGCCTACAACCGGAAACCAGCCCTTTGGAAAAAGTCTCACCGATACAACTAGGATCCATCCATCAGGGCACCCGGTTAGAAGTTCTGCTCGAATTGTTAGTTCATCCAATTACGTCAGAGAAAGGGACTTTAAACCTCGTCAAAGGGAGATTATTCTTCGATATCCCACACCGGGCTGACCCACAATATTCTATGCGGGTAGATATCTCCCGGCCATCCAGCCATGATCCTGATCCTATGCCACCTCCCCAAATGATCATTCAGGCAATGAATCAACTTACCCTTTATCGCATACAGGAGCGCGCACGGCAAGATGTTACCAAAGGAAATATTAAAGAAGCTACACGTAGGCTCCAATTTTTAGCCACCAACCTGCTTTCCCAAGGGCAGCGGGATCTGGCACGCACAGTACTTGGAGAGGCAGCCAATCTTCAACAACATTCCTCATTCAGCGAAGACGGCGAAAAAGAGGATAAAATATGGAACCCGAGCTTTATTGCTGCCGCCGCCGAAGGAAGAGAAGGGATTATGATTATTTGCCCAAATTGCCAGCATGAAGAGATCTCAGGAGCAATATTCTGCAGCGAATGTGGCACTTTACTGGAAGGCCTAACGGGGTTTACTACCCAAAATATCCCGCCTGCACCCCCCAGTGAGGTCGCCGAAACAGTCGATGAAAAAATTCACACAGCTCCTTACTCAGAAGCGGATGTCTCGCTTTGCATCGTTGAAACTGGCCAGATCATTCCCCTGGATGAGCGGGAAGAGTTTACCCTGGGACGGTCCGCAGAAGGCCAACCGATCTTACCTGATATTGATCTCGCTCCGTATCGAGCATATGAACATGGCGTATCCCGGCTACATGCATCCATTAAAAAACAAGGCCGGCAGTTAATCGCTACTGACCTGGGTTCTGTAAATGGCACCCGCCTCAATGGGCAGAAAATTCCTCCCCATAAACCCTGCCCTTTGAATCATGGTGATATCCTGACTTTGGGGAAGTTAAAGATCCAAATTCTCATCCGGCGTTAAACGGAAGGAAATATGGCACATAACATCATCTTACACCTCCAAGGCGAAGAACCAATTCTGGCTGAAGTCGATGAGTTACCCGATCCGGCTGCTTTAATGGTTAAAGTCAATAACCCGCGCCGTATTGATGGCAAAGATTTAACTTACCTTTCAGAAAATGTAATAACCGTATATTTTCCAGCTTTTCGGATAAACTTTATCGAGATTCTACCCACCCGTGAAGAAGAAGAAATCATCGGGTTTGTGAGAGAGTAAGGAAATGGCAGATAGTCAATATAAGAACCGCAAAATCTTGGTTGTCGATGATGAGGAACGCATTGTGCGATTCATCCGCCTCAATCTTGAACATGATGGCTTTCAGGTTCTAGAAGCCTATCGCGGTGCCCAAGCTATTGATCGGATACGTACCGGCCTTCCTGACCTGGTGTTATTAGATGTTATGATGCCGGACATCGATGGCTTTGAGGTTTTAAAGATGATCCGTGAAATTAGTACTGTTCCCGTGATCATGTTAACAGCCAAGAGCGAAGAAGATGATCGCGTACATGGATTAGAATTGGGTGCTGATGATTACATCACCAAACCTTTCAGCCCACGAGAATTAGTTAGCAGAGTCAAAGCTGTCTTACGGCGCACAGAAGGCTCTGCAGGAACCATTCATGGTTTAATCGAAGTTGATGACCGATTAGAAATAGATTTCGACCGCCATGAAGTTTGGGTAGAAGGAAAACTGGTGAATCTTCGCCCTACCGAGTATCGTCTTCTTTATCACCTGGTTCAAAATGCCGGTTGGGTTGTATCACATGATCAAATCCTGACAAATGTGTGGGGATATGAATATCGTGATCAACCCCACTATGTGCGTTTATACATTAACTACCTTCGGAAAAAATTAGAAAAAGACCCCGCCAATCCGAAATACATCCTCACGGAAAGAAGTACAGGTTATCGCTTTGTTGACTTTCGTCGAAAAGAATTTAACGAGCCTGGTTCACCACCACCAAAATGACAACAAACAAACAACGAATTTTATTGGTAGATGATCATGAAGTCGTCCGATTAGGGCTGAAAGCCCTCCTTGATCGCCACCCCAGCTTTGAAGTAGTTGCCGAAGCCAGCACTGCCCGCGAAGCTGTTGAACGTGTCGAAACTTTTCATCCAGATGTCGTGGTCATGGATATTCGCTTGCCAGGTGGTTCAGGGATTGAAGCCTGTCAGGAGATCGCTGACAAATACCCCGAGTCAAAAGTGATCATGCTTACTTCCTATGCCGAAGATGAAATGCTTTTCTCAGCCATTCGCGCAGGTGCAGCTGGTTATGTTTTAAAACAGATCGGTGGAGAAGATTTGGTGCGCGCAATCGAAGCCGTTGGACGTGGTGAGGCTTTGCTCGATCCTGCGGTAACACAGCGTATCTTTCAAGAAGTGCGTAAAGCTGCACGCGAAGAAGAAGCCTCTGCATTTTCGTCGCTTACACAGCAAGAAAAACATGTTCTCCTGCTGGTTTCTGAAGGTAAGACGAATCGCGAGATTGCCAAAGCACTCTTCCTCGGCGAAGGCACTGTCCGGAATTATGTTTCCAGCATTCTCTCCAAGCTAGGGGTAAGCAACCGCGCTGAAGCTGCCGCTTATGCAGTGGAACACAATTTGAAGGATTACCTGTAAAATTTCCTTCTCTAATGTTTTAAAGATTGAATATCTGAATCTTGCGACCAGGCCTTCTGATGCAGAGCCTGGACCACCAGTGCCCATATCCAATCTTGAAGATAACTTTCGATATCTTGCAGTAAAAGGTATCGCGAGGTTAAGGTTTCAAACAAGTCTCGGCAGTCTTTTATGATCTGCAGGCATGCTTTCTGTGTTTCATGATCATGAATTTCTTGCGTCCGTAACACAGAAAGAAAACCCACCTGGCTCAATCCAACCACAGCCTCGATATTAGCCGTATCACCCAGGCTAACCCCATAACTTTTTAAGCTTCCTTCCACGTCTTTCAATAATTGGCTTAAATCGTCACGAACCTGCAATTTACGCTGCTCAGTTTCAGTCAGAATTTCTCGCAAGGCGATCAAGCTGCGTGGGCCAGCTAGCACAAGGTTTTCAACCATTTGCTGGATGGGCAGCGAAGAGCTTTCCTCCATACAGCGAATCAGGATATCCCCAGCTTGCATCCGCATATAAGTGCGTTCCACAAAGGAATAAACTGACTCGAGAGGGTCTTCTTGCATCGTGAAAGCTAACCTCCTCTGCATTCAGAACATGGACATAAAGCTCTCAGGTAACGCCAGGTATAAATTCCAGCATGGTGTCCATCTTCCCATTCAATCGTGATAGCATAAGAACCAACTGCTTCAAGGTTCCGCATTTGTGCGGATATACCTTCAGCATGGGCTTTATCAAAGACCTCTGGATCCGGAACTGCACCCATCTTGTCATGACCGCCGCGGCATTCAGCACACGGGCAAGCTTTCCGAACCAAACCAAATGGGTATGTACTACGATGACCATCAGTCCAGGTGATCGTCAATAAAAACTGGTTGCGGTCTGCAGTAATTCCCGTAGGGCGTAATTCTGTAGACATTGCACACCTCTGATATTACTATATACCCAAAAAGCAGAACGCGCAACGCAGATAGCTCAAAACCCAGATAAATATTCGGATAGGGACTACGGGTTTTGTATTACCTGTAAATAATCCCCCACTGCCCAGCCGTTCAATGTTTCATCGTACGGCGCAACCAGGAACCACCAGGTATAACCATCCGCTTCCTTGGGGCCTTCTTTTACTTGGAATACCTCTGCCTCAATTCCAACGAATTTAATTTGCCCTTGCAAGCCCGGATCAGTTCGAATCCTTAACCCGTCCAAGCCTGTTCCGCTGACCTGCACCAAAACTCCGACACTGATCCCCATTCCACCAGTTGGGGGTGGTAGCTCGCTGGTCGTCGGTGTAGGTGACTCAGTCGGTTGAGGTGGTGGGAGGGTATCGGTTGGCGCGGGGATAACATTCAAAACCACAGTCCCTATAGGGCGATTCGTTGGTTTGACCCGCACCGCAAGGGTTACCCCAATAAAAACGATCAACAATAAACCAGCCATGCCAATCCCCCCCAAGATCACCCATGGAGAGAACAGCCTGCGCATCGTCTCAAGAAGATTTGATCTATTCATGCAGGTAAAAGGTAAAAAGCCAAACCCAAGATAATATAAATTGCAAGCAATTCCGCTCCCTCAAGCCAATTTGACTCGCCATCTGCAGAAACGAGCGCCGCAATTAAAACCCCAGCAATTAAAGCCAAAAGTTCAAACGGATGGAAAATAAGGGTCAGAGGGTTTCCCATGAATAAGGAAATGAATACCAACAAAGGCGCTACAAATAAAGCAATCTGCAAGCTAGATGCAATCGCAATCTCAACACTCAATTCCATCTTATTACGTAATGCAACCTGCACAGCAACCAGGTGCTCTGCCACATTGCCAATAATCGGGATAAAAATAATTCCGATAAAAAATTCCGAAATTCCCAACGTTTCCACCACTGGCTCCACTGCACCCACGAAAAGCTCCGAAAGGTAAGCCACACCGACCGTCGAAACTGCGAGAACTATCAGGGCGGTTTTTAATGACCAGGCAGAACGATTTTCCACGTTTTCGATTACTTCAGGATTCAAAGGACTTGCTGGCATCTTCAAGCTAAATATCAGGCCTGAGATATAGATGATCATCATAATCGCCGCTACCCCTAGGCTGAGCACTTCAACTTTAATGCTGCCTTCGGGCCCCATCTCAATATTGTGCCCAAATAACGAGGGGACCATTAATATTAGGACGGTCAATACCAGCAAGACTGCATCATGACTCGCTTTACGACGATCAAATTTCTGAACGCCGTGGCGTAGCCCTCCTAAGAACATGGCCATTCCTAAAACCAAAAGTAAGTTCCCCAAGATTGAGCCTGTGATTGAAGCCTTGACCAGGTCTAACAGACCTTCACGAATGGCTACAATCGTAATGATCAGTTCTGCTGCATTTCCAAGGGTTGCATTCAATAAACCACCCAGACGCGGACCCGTATAATGTGCTAAAGACTTTGTTGCCTCGCCAATGAAACCCGCTAATGGAATAACCCCCAGTGCAGCGAACATGAAAACTAAAACCGGGTTCCAATCGCCATATTCCGCAAATATTGCAATAGGCACAGCCAGGAGTAAAAGGGCAATAGGCTTCTTCTTAATATCTTTTAGCAGTTTCCTAAGCATAGTTTTGGATTCCTTACTCCCTTCATCATCTATCTCGATAATAATTGCCTCGGCGTGTTATCTGGGACAAACACCTTAAGCGCCCGCTTGCATATCCGGAGATCGATTTTACCCTCCAATTGGAGCGGTTCTCCATCTACTTGGAAATAAGCTGGATTTACTGATTCAACAGACAATTCTCGAAAAGGCAAATAAAGAAATTGTTGAGAAGATATATGCCTGCCATAGAGTAAATCCCAGGCTGCCCGAGCTGCATCCACAAGGGTTTCTCCCTTGAAAAGCCAAAGATCCATTTCACCATCATCAATTAATGCATTCGGCGAAATATTTACCAACCCGCCCGCATAAAGATGAATATTGCATGCCAAAGCAAGTAAGAAATGACCCTGAATAGGATAACCATCGACAACAATCTTTAAATTCATCCCATGCCAGGAGCTGGCTTCCCAAATAGATGCAGCACCATAATGCACCATGGAGAGCATTTTCTCCCAGCGACCACGCGGCTCAATCCGGCTGACGATGAAGCCGTCCAATCCAATCCCTGCCCATAAAATAAAAGGAATTTGATTGATGATCCCAATATCCACCAGATGCGTTGGTGCTGATGCTAAACGCCGGGCGCTCTCTTCTAAAGCCATCAAACGTGTCCAATTTAACCCGGGCAGCCCCAATTCCTGAGCCCATACATTTGCAGTCCCAGCCGGAAGAACACCCAAAGCTGTTTCAGTTCCTAAAAGTCCTCTTGCTGCCAGGTTTAATGAACCATCGCCTCCCACGATAAACAAGCCATCTAGCGCGTCTATTCCCGCCTGGTGCGCCAGTTTCGTGATATGCTCTCCTGAAAATGCTTTCACGACCTCCATGTTCCACCCTAGCCCGTTTAAAACCAAAGCAACTCTGTCAACCAATATGCTAGATGGGAAACGACCAGCATTTGGATTATAAATCAATATACCCCTTCTTTTTCCACTCATGAGTTACAATTCTACACGATTTTCTTGGACTGGTATAATCCTCATCAAACAAAGAGATTCTGTATGAAAACCATCGTTGTCGCTTCGCATAACCCAGTAAAAGTTCAGGCAGCTAGATCAGGATTTGAGAAAATGTTTTCAGGAGAGCAGTTAAAAATTGAATCACTTTTCGCACCTTCGGGTGTAAAAAATCAGCCGCTCTCAGACGAAGAAACATTTCAAGGCGCATTGAATTGATCGTTCAATGCCTCGAAACTAGCCCCTCAAGCGGATTATTGGATTGGCATCGAGGGTGGAATTGAAGAACGAGGCATCGAAATTGCTGCCTTTGCCTGGGTTGTTATTTACAGTAAATCTGCAGAAGGGAAAATGATCATTGGCAAGGGTCGGACAGGAACCTTTTTTATACCTCCCCCAGTCGCTGATCTCATTCGCCAGGGAAAAGAGCTCGGCGAGGCTGACGACATCATCTTCCAGCGGAATAATTCTAAGCAAGAAAATGGTGCTGTGGGACTCTTGACCGGCAATGTGATTGATCGGAAAAATCTCTACGAACAAGCCGTGATCTTAGCCCTGATCCCTTTCAAGAACTCCATTCTTTACTCAGAAACCGTGCTAGAATAGAATTCGATGGCCGATCCAACCTTACTAAACGGGCGTTATCAAATCGAAAAAACTCTCGGCAATGGGGGAATGGCGAATGTTTACCGTGCCCTTGACCTGACATTAGAACGCGCGGTGGCACTTAAAGTTCTACGCGAAGATTATTCGAGCGATCCTGCATTTCGGGAACGGTTCCGCCAGGAGGCTACTGCCGCCGCAAACCTCGCCCATCCTAACATCGTTACCGTACACGACTTTGGGATTGACCAGGGACATTTATTCATCGTTATGGAATATGTGCCAGGAACAGATTTAAATTCCATTCTTCAAAAACGCGGCCGTTTTACTGTAGATGAAGCCCTGCCACTCATCCGCCAGGCTTGCGCCGGCATAGGTTATGCTCACCGGGCAGGACTTGTCCATTGTGATGTCAAGCCCCACAATTTCCTCATCACGCCCGACAACCGGTTGAAAGTAACCGATTTCGGAATCGCTCGGGCCTTAGCCTCCATAAACCCAGAAGAAAAGATGAAAATTGTCTGGGGGTCGCCGCAATACTTTTCTCCAGAACAGGCAGCGGGGAATGCACCTTCTCCAGCCTCTGATGTTTACTCATTAGGGGTCGTGATGTACTATATGTTGACGGGAAGGCTACCTTTCACGGCGGCGACTATCCCAGAGTTAATCGAGATGCATCGCAGTGCTTCTCCCACGCCTCCGCATCAATTCAATCCAGCCATTCCTCCCACCCTCGAAGAGATCATCCTGAAAGTCCTTTCAAAAGAGGCCTCTGCCCGTTATCGTACTGCTGATCAATTAGGGCGAGTGCTAATGACATTCAATGAACAGCTCAGTCCACAACCAGCTAGTTTTCAACAGGTACCAAAAGTAGTTTCCAGCCAGCCTATCTCCCAACCATCCATAAAACCACCATCCTATGCCACGACACGTCAATCACCTTTACCCGGTGGAACCACTCGTCAAGCATCCACACCTCTCAAACCTGCGCTGTCCGAAGCTAAACCGCTTCCATCATCCCAGGCGACAACCGCAACCGGCGAAAATCCACTCGATATCGATTGGATTACGTTGATTTTAGGCCTGCTTACTTTCCTGGCTGTGGGCGGGCTGGTACCATTTTGTCTTTGGGTCTACCTCGTCTATAATCCGCCCATAAAATAAGCTCTTCAGCAAAATGGTGGGTAAATTTCAACTCTCTGCGTCATTATTATCGGCTGGGGTCAAGGTTTTTGTGGCTGCCACATCGATAATTAAGCATCCCCAGAGAATTACAGCTGGTGTAGAAAGCCTGCACCTCTGTTTGCCGGATGATTAAACCATAAAAAAGGGTTTTGCGCGGATTCTACCGGCAAAACCCTTTCTTATGAAGATCCTTTATAACAATTAACTGGTCTTGACCAAAGTACGGATGCACTTCGTGCACAATAATTTTTGCACCTTGCGACCGCCTTCGACGATTGAGATCGTCTGTAGATTCGGACGGAACGTTCTCCGGGTGGCCTTATTCGACCAGGGACGGTTGCGACCAAACGTAGTCGTCTTTCCACAATGCGCACACTTAGCCATTTTCTGATTCCTTTCTCCAAAACCGGCCTGATCGGTTTTGATCCATTTTTGCTATAGGTAAAAAAGCAATTTCAAGCTATAATCACGTTTCGGCAACGAAAACCGCATCTAGAGCGGGGCAATCTTACCACAAATCGCATCCTCTTTCAAGTTCAGATGTTAATTGTGTCAGAGGTGAGTAAATGTCCGACGAAATTTCTCCTATTGGTAGTATCAAAATCTCCCCCAGGGCGATAGCCACCATCGCCTACCATGCTGCGCGCCAATCTTATGGCGTGGTCGGTTTAACTTCCAAGAACCTGGTCCATGGGATTACGCAGGTCATCGTTAAGGATCCTACGCGGGGCATCGAAGTTCATTACGATGGTCAAAACATTTTAATTGACTTGTATGTAATCATCGAATACGGCACTCGCATTACCTCTGTAACGAGCAGTGTCAGTAATACAGTGCGGTATTCTGTGGAAAAAGTTATCGGTATGCCAGTAAAAGAAGTTAACGTCCATGTGTGCGGTTTACGGATCAGCAGTGTGGATTAGGAGTATACGATGTGTTCTGATTTTATTGTTAATCCATACCCTCAACCCACTAAGCAATTCCGTAAATACCCCGTTGATGGCCAGGTGCTAAAAGACCTTACTGAAGCTGCTCTCACCTGGTTGCGCACGAACCAACAGACTGTCAACGCGCTCAATGTGTTTCCCGTCCCTGATGGTGATACCGGTACCAACATGGTTCTCACCATGCAGGCAGCTTATAATGAAATCTCTAATTCTTCTGAAAAGAACGCCGGGAAGATGGCCCATGCCATAGCCCATGGTGCATTGATGGGGGCTCGGGGCAATTCAGGGGTTATCCTTTCCCAGTTGTTGCGAGGCTTCGCTCGCGCCCTTGATAGTCAGGATTTTATTGACGCAGCTTCTTTCGCCCGTGCTTTAGCGACCGGTCGAGATACCGCTTACAAAGGCGTCGTCCGCCCTGTAGAAGGGACAATATTGACCGTAGCAAAAGATATCGCTGCCGCAGCAGATCAGTTCCGTCTTGAGACTGATGATCCATATGATATTCTGACGAAACTAATCCCGGCAGCCGACGAATTTGTCCAACATACTCCCGAATTACTCCCAATTCTCAAGGAAGCCGGCGTGGTCAATTCGGGAGGTAAGGGTTTATTTTTCATCTTTGAGGGAATGCTGCGTTACGTCAACGGGCAATCCTTAGAGACTGCCACAACCTTGGTCCGTCCATTAGCCGAATTAGATCTGCAAAACGTAAAGGAAGCTATCGAGCCAGGGCAAGATTTCGAGGTTGTGGTAGATTTCCAACCTTACGCAGAATTGGATCTGGAAGATTTCTACACAAGGCTTCAAGAAATAGGTACTTCAATCCAGGTTGGCGAAGGAGATGGATTATATCGGATGCACATTCATGTGCCTGCCGAAAATTTATATGAGCCCATCATCTATACCCAAACTTTAGGCACTTTCATTAAAGCAGCTATTGAAAATTTGAATGCACAAATGAATGATCAAGAGGTGGAAAAAAGCCAAAAAATTGCCCTCACCCCTGTCGAACCAAATCAAATTGCTGTGGTAGCCGTATCTCCGGGACCTGGGATTGAACGCGTCTTCGCCAGCCTGGGTGTCGCTGCAATTGTGGAAGGTGGTCAAACGATGAATCCATCGACACAAGAAATCTTGCATGCCTTCGAGAACTTACCTACCGACAAGGTGATTATCCTGCCTAATAATAAAAATATCATTATGTCTGCCAAAACCGCTGCTGAAATGACAGTAAAGAAAGTAATTGTCGTTCCCAGCCGAAGTATCCCTCAAGGGTTGGCGGCGATGATGCACTTAGCCCCAGATAACGACCTTCAAGAGGTAGCCAAGGAAATGACGCGCGCTCTCGACGAGGTAGAAACTGGTGAGATTACAATTGCCACCCGCAGTGTAGAAATTGATGGGGTAGCCGTTCAAGAAGGCCAAATCATCGCCCTACATAATGGAAAATTGCTGCTTTCTGCATTAACTCTGGAAGAAGCTTGTTTGGAATTTTTAAAGAAAACACATGCAGACCATTTTGAGCTGATCACTTTTTTTTATGGAGCTGACTTACCTCGACAAGAAGTTAACAGAATCATTGATACTGTTCGCCGGACTTTCCCTGAACAAGAAATAGAAATTCAAGAGGGTGGTCAACCTCATTACCAATTCATCATCTCGATTGAATAGATACCACACCACCAAAACAAGAGTTTATGTCCCAAATTGGTATCCTGACAGACAGCACTGCCCTGTTTAACAGTTCCTTCCCTGGTCATGACCACGTCAGCGTCATTTCACTCAGGATACAAACCGGTCAAGCAATCTTTCCAGATAATCAAGATTACAAACAAGCCAGCCAGCTTTTCAAATCGAATGGGCAATTACCGGTCGTGTTACCCCCTACAGTTGATGATTTCTGCCAGGCTTTTCGGACATTAAGTTCAAAGTATCCGGTAATCCTAACCATCTTGCTTTCCGGTCGGTTAAATCCTGCCGTAGAGATTGCGCAGGAAGCCGCCAGCCGCATCAAAGGCGCATCAACAATTCATATAATTGACTCCCAAACGACTGCTGCCGGATTGGGTTTTTTAGTACAGGCAGCTGCTGAAGCAGCTCAACAAGGCAAAGATGCCAACGTTATCAACAGCTTAGTGCGAGGCCTCATTTCTCATGTATACACTGTCTTCTGCTTACAAAGTTTATCGTACCTGGCAAATTCAGGTCAAATAGACCCGGCTCAAGCGATGATCGGCGAAATGCTGGGGGTGATTCCATTTTTTATCATGGAGGGCGGTAGGTTAATTCCGATCCAAAAAGCCCGCAGTCCTCGTCACCTGGTAGATATGCTGCATGAATTTGTTGCTGAATTTGATAACCTGAAACAGGTGGCAATTGTACAAGGCTTTCCCCCATATGAACAAGAGGCTCGTAACTTGCGCGATCGGTTATATCAAAACATTTCTCCAAATGCATTAAGTGAATACCACATGAGTCAGGCATCTTTGTCGCTTTTAGGTCCGCACAGCTTAGGGGTATTTGCCCTTGAAGAGTGGGATCAAGAAGGTTGATATGTCTATTGCTATCGTCACTGACAGCGCTTGCGATATTCCTCCTGAAATTGCGGAGCAGCTCCAAATTCATGTAATTCCAAATGTCTTGGTGATCGAAGGTCAAAGTTTATTAGACGGTCGTGAGATATCTAGGCAAGAATTTTATGAACGCTTGCCCAAGATGAAATATGTTCCGTCCACCGCCGCTCCTTCTCCCGGCACATTCCAGGTTCTCTACGAAGGCTTATTCCGACAGGGATATCAACAAATCATTTCCATTCACGTGCCCGACGCTTTAAGCGCAATTTTCTCAGTTGCCAGTCTGGCCGCTCAACCTTTCGAAAATCGAGTCACAGTCATCGACTCTGGTACGTTCACCCTGGGTTTAGGTTTTCAAGTCATAGCGGCTGCCGAGAAAGCTGTCAAAGGTCATTCTCTCGAAAATATCCTCTCTGAGATCGCATCGGTCCGTCAGCGCGTCCATGTGGTTGCAATGTTGGATTCTTTGGAGTATGTTCGTCGCAGTGGGCGTGTTTCATGGGCCAAGGCCAGGCTTGGATCACTGTTAGATATCAAGCCATTTTTACGGGTGCACGAGAGTAAAGTGTTGCGATTAGGAGAGGCCCGAACAAGACACAAAGGCATCGAACGTCTCCTTCAAATGCTCCAAGACCTGGGTCCATTGCAAAGATTGGCTGTTTTACATACCAATGCCGATAAGGATGCCCTTCATTTTGTCCAACAGGTAAGGAATGAAATTGATACTTCACCATTGCTTGTGAATGTGACTACAGTGATTGGCACGCATGTCGGACCTAACGGATTAGGTTACACCGCGGTAACTCGCTGATCTCACTTGCTTTAGACTGCACTGTGAAAGATAACTCACAATAGTCCTGACCTTTTTATTGGTAAAATAAGTCCTGATGAAACCATCCTTACAAAAACTTCAAAAATTCCTCAAGCTAGAGTTCTGAGCGAGGTTATGATAATCGCGCTGTCGTTGGGGGTCTGGAAAAAGTCTTGACCCATTGGGAGGCTGAAGCAAGGTCAGAAAGCGTGCCTGAGACCATTGTCCAGCAGGTCAGCACCAATTTTCGCAATTATTCCATCTTGAATCCCCCCGAGCGTTACGAGATCGTTAAAAATATTTGGCTGCAAATGCAGCGCAGTATGGACCAACCATTGCCACCACTGGCTGCTTACCCACCAAGCTTGCCTGAAACAGTCTCGAACAAGCCTGAACGAAGAAACCGTCCTAGTGACACCTTCCCCAAACAAGAGAAGCCTCTCCAAAATCAAATCCGAAACCGGGCTGCTCCATCCCCTCGGAATACTCCTCCTTTGGTCGTAGAGGGAAAATCAGCTGCTCTAAGCGCTCCAACCACAGTTTTACCCGGTGTAGGACCACGGCATGCACAAACCCTGACTCGCCTGGGCTTATATACTTTGGGAGATATGCTGTATTATTTCCCCCGCCGTTATGATGATTATTCCCAGTTAAAAACAATCAACCGCTTGAACTATGGCGAGGAAACCACCGTTATTGGCACGCTGGAATTTGCCAACTCACGCACTTTTCGTAATGGCCGAACGCAAGTAGTCGAGGGTCTGATCTCCGATGGCAGCGGCACTCTAAGATTAACCTGGTTCAACCAACCCTGGATCATTCGAAAATTGCATCCGGGGATGCAGGTTGTTCTTTCAGGAAAGGTAGATCAATACCTTGGTCGCTTGGTGATGAACAATCCAGAATTAGAGCCTCTGGAACAGGAACACCTGCATACGAACCGGATCGTACCCGTTTATCCCCTCACCGCCAACATCACCCAGCGTTGGCTGCGGAAATTGATGTACGATGTAGTCACTCATTATGCACCGCGCCTCTATGACAATCTTCCAGAATATATCCGCCAGTCAGAAGAATTGGTAGATCTTGGCACTGCCCTGCTTCAGGTACACTTTCCTGGCTCTCTCGAACAGCTCAAGCATGCCCGCTATCGCTTAGCCTTCGATGAGATATTTTTCCTCCAACTGGGTGTCCTGCGTCAAAAGGTCGCCTGGCAGGAGCGTCCCGGAAGTATATTCCAAGCATCTGATGCCTGGTTGGAAGACTTAATTTCCAGCTTACCTTTTGAGCTCACTGGCGCACAACGAAAAGCGCTTCAGGATATCCGTTCGGATTTAGCTTCTGGACATCCCATGAACCGCTTATTGCAAGGAGATGTTGGCTCAGGTAAAACGGTGATTGCTGCCCTGGGAGCCGCTATGATTATTAAAGGTGATGCTCAGGCCGCCATCATGGCACCCACTGGCATTCTCGCCGAGCAGCATTATCGAAACCTGGTAAACCTGCTCTGTCAAATCCCTGAAATTGATCCGTCTGCTCAACCTGTACTTTTGCCTGAACAAGTTTGCCTGATGGTTGGATCTACGCCAGAGACCGAAAAAGCCGCGATCAGACAAGGCTTAGAAAACGGCACTGTCAAGCTTGTTATCGGAACGCATGCCTTGATTGAGGATCCGGTAAAATTCCAAAATTTACAGTTCGTAGTGATTGATGAGCAGCATCGCTTTGGTGTTGAACAGCGTGCTACCTTACGGACCAAAGGGATAAATCCCCACCTCCTGGTGATGACTGCCACACCCATCCCACGCTCGTTGGCCCTTACAGTTTATGGCGATCTTGACCTTACGGTGATGGATGAGATGCCCCCGGGTCGTCAGCCCATAGAGACCCAGGTATTTTATCCCAGGGAACGGGAAAGAGCTTATTCTTTGGTTCGCAACCAGGTCGAACAAGGTCATCAAGCTTTTATCATTTATCCTTTAGTGGAGGAGAATGAAAACAGTGAGGCGCGCGCTGCAGTAGAAGAGTATACTCGCCTTCAGCAAGATATTTTCCCCAATTACCGGCTTGGTTTGCTGCACGGGCGTCTGCCTCCCGATGAAAAAGATGCCGTGATGACCTTATTCCGTGATCAGGAAGTAAATATTTTAGTTTCTACCTCTGTGGTCGAAGTGGGTGTAGATATCCCGAACGCCACAGTGATGATGGTGGAAGCAGCTAACCGTTTTGGATTGGCTCAATTACATCAATTCCGCGGGCGCATCGGTCGTGGTCAAGACAAAGCATACTGCATCTTGATCGCCGAGACACCTGATGCAGTCGAGAATGAACGCCTGAATGCCATGGTAGAAACCCAGGATGGTTTTGTTTTGGCAGAAAGAGATTTACAGCAGCGGGGTCCAGGTGATTTCTTAGGCACTCGCCAAGCCGGCTTCAAATCGGAGCTGCGCCTCGCCAGCCTGACAGATGTGCACTTGATTGAAAAAGCCCGTAATCAAGCGCATCAAATATTCACGCAAGATCCAAAATTAGAGCTTCCAGAGCACCTTCCCCTCGCGGAGACCTTAGCTCACTTCTGGGGGGAGAGTCAAGGAGATAAGAGTTGATATGGGAGTACGTGCACTGTTTCCGGGTACCTTTGATCCAATTCACCATGGTCACATCGACATCGCCAAACGTGCCGCAATGTTGTTTGAAGAGGTGGTCGTCGCGGTATACGACCGTCCATTAAAATCATTAGTATTTTCACCCGAGGAACGCATCTCACTTGCCGAACGCGCCTTATCTGAGGTTCATAACATCCGGGTCACGGGTTACCGCGGTCTCACAATCGATTATTGTCGGAAATTGGACGCTCAAGTCATCGTGCGGGGTTTACGCGTTTTCTCCGATTTCGAATATGAATTTCGTATGGCGCTGGCGAATCGTCGCCTTGCCCCAGAAATTGATATGATCGCCCTGATTACGAATGAAGAACATACCTTCTTATCCTCATCAACGGTACGTGAAATTGCATCCCTTGGAGGAGATGTGAGCAGCATGGTTCCCCCACATGTTGAAGCTGCTTTGAAAAGGCGTTTCCACGAGCTTGGAGATGGACAACAGATCGTACCGACAACATCGTTGAGGGATTGACCACCAGGTAAAATAAAAAGACAAAATCGACAGTTGACGAATTTTGAGATTGAGTGTAATCTTGAGCATGAAAGTTGCATCAAAAAATAGAAATATTTCTTCCGATTAACCTAGATAGATCGATAATTATGAACCACTCAAAGGCTAATCGTAGGAACTCGGTTGGAGGGAGCTTATGGATATACTGCATTTAATTGATCGATTGGAGGAGCTTTTCAATGAAAGCCGTCCGATCCCATTCACCCATAATGTGATTGTGGATGAAGACCGCATGCTGGACTTGATAGATCAAATGCGGGTGGCAATCCCGGATGAAGTGAAAAAAGCACAACAACTCACAGCGCAGCGTGATCGCATCCTGGCCCAAGCGCAGGAAGAAGTGAATCGCACATTGGCGCTGGCGCGAGAGAAAAGCGATCAGCTCGTTGAACGCGACTCAATTGTTGAAGCAGCCAAAAGTCGCTCCGAACAAATCATCGAACAGGCTCAATTAGATATCGTGGCTATGCGCCGGGAAGCCGATGTTTATGTGCTTGAAACACTAACCCGCTTGGAAATGGAAATGGATCGATCCCTTAATCAGATCCGCAACGGAATAAGCTTACTTCAACAAGAAAAAGCTCAGACATCTCGAGAAAAAGAAGAATAAAGATCTCCGTCAAATGAAAGACCAGGTAGGATGGCTTTATCCTGCCTGGTCTTTCTATTCATTTATACAACCTTTCACCTCGAACAAAGGTTTGTTCTACAATCCAATCGGTAACGCCTGGAAAATGCCACGAAAACCAAATAGCTGGCATCATGATTTTGGGGATCACCACCATCCGTCTCGGATGGTACGCCAGCTTAATGATCTCCCTGGCTACTTCATCAGCCGAAAGAGTCAAAATACCTGGGGTATGGATGCCCGTCTTTCGTTTCGCTCCACTGTGCATATCAAACTCGGTTTCCACCGCCCCCGGGTAGATTCCAGAAACATGAACCCCCCATACACCCACTTCCCTGCGCAGGGCATCCGTGAAACCCCGCACAGCATATTTTGTCGCTGCATAAATGCTGTAAGTGGGCATCGCCACTAAACCGGCAATGGAGGCCATATTGATGATATGCCCGCCGCCCCTTTTGATCATGTGTGGAAGAACCATCTGCGTCAATTGGATCAACCCCCCTAGGTTTACGCGCAGTTGTGTCTCGATATCTTGAATGGGATCCAGCTCATCCAGGAATCTCAATCTCCCAAATCCCGCATTGTTGAATAGAAGATCAATCTGCCCCCATTCAGCCAGCACAGTTTGCACCAGGTTTGATAGGCTGTCTGGCTGGCTCACATCGGTCTGCACAGCTAAAGCTTGTCCACCTGTAATATGGATTTTTTCCGCCAGGTCATTGATCCGTTCTTTACGCCGGGCTGCCAGGACCACCCGGCAGCCCTCTTCTGCAAACCTGAGCGCGCTTGCCTCCCCAATCCCAGAAGAGGCACCTGTGATGATGACCACATTCTCTGATAAAGTTTTTTTGCCCACGCACCACATTATAGCTTGTTCAGGAAAATCACGCGAAAAAAGTCAATTTTCTCTTGACAAGCGATCATACCATTGGCAAGACGTAAACTGGTTTGCAATAAAAACCAGTTTTGGGAAGTG
This sequence comes from uncultured Chloroflexia bacterium, assembly GCA_963751425.1. Lineage (GTDB taxonomy): Bacteria > Chloroflexota > Anaerolineae > Anaerolineales > UBA4823 > CAVVUF01. The sequence goes on from CAVVUF010000001.1 coordinate 1,397,264, forward strand.
GTTTCTTGTTAGCCCGCCTGATCAATATAGCCAAATCTCGTCTTACTTACCCTCGTACAGGCTATATTGCCTACCAAAGTAAACCAAGACCCACCCGCTGGCTTAGTTTTCTCCTTAGATCTAGTATTGCCGTTCTGATGAGCTTATTGGTCATCAATGGCTTCATCACTTTATTGATGCTGCCCGCAATAGCCGGTCTGGCCTTTGCCCTGGTCTTGTTGTTATTCAGTGTCCGAACAGGCTTGGCGCGTTTCACTTTGGTTGGTCTGATTGCACTTTTGACTTGTGGAGTTCTTTCCTGGCTAGGCATTGGAGATAACCTGGGTCTTAGCATTTTCTTCGGCTTCAACGGATTGACATGTGCCGTATCCGGGTTTTGTACTTTACGTCTTACCTGATTAACTCGACACTTCCGGAGGAACAATGCGACGACAAGGGAACATGCTGACCTGGTACGTAGAATTGCTGAAGTCGATCGTTTGATCCACGAACCAGCCCGGCTCGTAATCGTCTTGCTCCTCTATACCATCAAAGAGGCTGGCTTTCTATACCTGCAGCGTGAGATCAGATTGACAAAAGGTAACCTATCTTCCCACCTGGCGAAGTTGGAGGAAGCGGATTACATTCATATTGAAAAAACTTACCGCAACAAGATCCCATTAACACTTTGCTCACTGACTAAAACCGGGACAAAAGCTTATCAGATTTACCGAGACCAAGTAAAGAAAATAATGTAAAACGAGTAATAATGATCTAAAGCAATCCCACCAATATTTCCAGGAGTTCCCCGTAAAAGTTTCATCTTCTTAAGGGAAGCATGAGCTTATAAATACCTAACAGGTTCGTTTACCGTATCAAGAGTTTACATACTCTGATATAATAATATCATACCGACTGGTCGGTATTTATTGAACCATCCTGACCCATCCGATCGAACTCTCGTTATGTGGACTGAATATGCAGCAGCGCAGTGAAGAGACTCATGCCATCATCCTAAAATCCGCTTACCAGCAGTTCTCACGTAACGGCTTTGAAGCTACCAGCGTGGCTGATATTTGCCAATCCGCGGGTGTTAGCAAAGGTGCCTTTTATCACCATTTCCCTACCAAGCAAGCCATCTTCCTGGAACTGCTGGAGAGCTGGTTAACCGGCCTGGATGCTGGCCTTCAGACGGTCCGCCTGGAAACCCAAAATGTGCCCCAGGCTATCTTGAAAATGGCGAACCTGGCAGATCAAGTGGTCCAATCGACCGATGTAAAATTTTCCATTATCCTCGAATTCTGGACGCAGGCTAGCCGTGACCCATTAATTTGGAAGACTGCCATCGCCCCTTACCGGCGTTACCAGGAATATTTTGCTGCCTTAATACAGGAAGGGATAAATGAAGGTTCATTCCGTCAAGACATCGACCCGCATGCCGCTGCCAGGGCGCTCGTTTCACTGGCTGTGGGATTATTGATGCAAGCTGTTTTCGATCCTCAGACAATCAACTGGGCGCATGAAGTTCATCATAGTATCGATTTTATGTTAAAAGGTTTAGAAATAAAAAAATAAGGAGTTTTAGCATGGATTTAGTTACAGGCGCCACAGGTCATATCGGGAATGTCCTAGTCAGGCAATTGGTTTCTCGGGGACAGAAAGTCAGGGCCTTGGTGATGCCTGGCGAAGACCTGAACTCCCATTAAAGATCTGGACATTGAGCAGATTCAAGGAGATGTATTGGATGCTCAAAACCTTGAAAGCGCTTTCCAAGGGATAGAAAATGTCTACCATTTAGCTGGCATCATCTCAATCATGCCAGGAGATTTTGAGACGTTAAAATTGGTCAATGTTATTGGCACCCGCAATATCATTCATGCTGCGCGTAACAGCGGGGCAAAACGGCTCATCTATACCAGCTCCATACATGCCATCCGCCGCGTGCCTCACGGCACTACCATCGATGAGCATATCCCCTTCGAAACCCAATCTACTCATGGCACTTATGATCTCACGAAAGCCCAGGCTTCACTGGAAGTTTTACATGCATCCCAGACAGGCCTGGATGCCGTGATCGTCTGCCCAACCGGTGTGATCGGGCCATATGATTACCGTCGCTCCGAGCTCGGTCAGGTCATTTTAGGCTGTGTTCAAAAAAAACCTCAGGTGTATATTGACGGCGCATATGATTTCGTGGATGTCCGCGATGTGGCTCAAGGCCTGATCGCTGCCAAAGAAAAAGGAATTTGCGGGGAAACCTATATCCTTGCTGGCGAACAGGTGTCAGTCCGCAGGATGCTGGAGACAGTCTGGACGTATACCGGCAAACGCTTCCCTCCTATTCGTGTGCCCTTGCACATAGCACGCTTCATTACAATTTTCACACCCTTGTATTATCGTCTTCTCCGGGTCAAACCCCGCCTGACGCCTTACTCTCTAGAGACTTTACTCAGTAATTCTGCCATCAGCCACTCAAAAGCGCAGCGCGAGCTTGGCTTTACCCCTCGTCCATTCACTGAAACAATTGCAGATACGGTGAAGTGGTTTGTTGACAATATGCATCTATTCAAACCGAGCCCCAGCCCGATGAAATGACCCGTTCCGCCGTCACTAGTCGCTGAATGGTATAATTAACCCTAAAGGTATCCAAATTAGCCGGCGCGGCGATGTCAACGATTCTATCTCCCCATAAAGACAAAATCCTGAATGCACTGCAATATCAAGGACAACTTAATGATTGTGGCCCTTTCACTACCGCTACAGTTATCAATGCTTTCCTTGGATTAAGTCTGGATGCCATCCAGTTATCAGATGAAATGGATAAGCCTGTTTGGCGTGGCGCCAAATATGTAGTTCGCCGGGTGCCCAATTGGGCAACCTTCCCTTGGGGAATGGTCGATGTCTTTCGATCTTACGGCCTGCATGCCAGGTGGAGATTATTTGCAAAGACAAGTTACATAAAAGAGGCTCTGCCACAAGGGAAAGTACTGATGCCGATCATCGGTGCATGGCGACCTTCTGCATGGGCACATGTTATGTCATTAGTTGCCTGGGATGATGATCAGGGTTGGGGTTTCGCCAATACACAGCATAATCATCATAACATTGATTGGAAGGCTAACGAAATTGTCACTCGTCAATGGAAAGCCATGGGGCATCTTCTGGTTGAGATCGATCCTTATTAAAGGGAAACGAAAAATTATTTATGAGGCAACGTTCTAAAGTTATTATCTCGATCGGCTTTTTCGTCAGCCTGGTGTTTATCAGTTTTCTCTTTCTTTTCTCCTGGCTGCGAAAATCGGTTGAATTATCCATCGATGGCGAGAGCCAGCGCCTGACACTTTTTGCCTCGACCGTGGCGGATGTACTGCGTTCCGAGAATATCTCCCTGGCTGAAGCCGATTTGATTTCACCTACCCCATCCCATTGGTTGAAGGAAGGCGAAACCATCACGATCCAACGCGCCGTTCAGGTGCCGATCTTGGCAAACGGCAAGACGTACATTATTCTGACTGCTGCTCGAACCCCTTCGAATATCTTGACCCAGGCGAACATCGCTTATTCCTCCGGAGATACGATCCTGGCTGATGGTAAGTCAGTTGCGTTGAATGAACCTTTACAAAAAGACCCTCACACAGGGCGTTTCCCTACTTTACAAATTCGCCCATCGATTTCCTTTTCGTTCACTGAAAATTCTCAAAAAGAAACCCTCACATCCACTGCCCCCAACTTGGGTCAGGCTCTTTGGCAGGCAGGGATCGTTCTCTCAACAGCTGATGAAATCGAACCGACTTTAAGCACCCACCTTTTCGAAGGTTTACAGGCCCTTTTACAGCGTGCCAGGCCAATCTACATTACTTTCCAAGCTCAAAACCTTTCGGCCATGGTGGTCGCAAGCACAGTTGGTCAGGCTTTATCAAAAGCTGGCCTTTCCATGCAAGGGCTGGATTATAGTATTCCCTCTGAAGAAGCGTCTTTTCCCAAGGACGGAATGATCCATATCGTGAGTGTTCGGGAAGAATCCATCATCGAACAGATCCCTATCTCCTTCGAAAACGAATACCAGGCCGCACCAGACCTGGAAATCGATAACCAGAAGGTTCTCCAACCAGGTGAGGTCGGCGCCAAAGCTACCCGGGTCCGCATCCGTTATGAAGATGGTCAAGAGGTTTCTCGTCAGGTAGAAGATGAGTGGATCGCACGTCAGCCGCAGAACCGTATCATCGGTTACGGCACGGATCTGGTCGAACACACAACCGATACTCCTGACGGAGCCATCTCTTACTGGCGGGCTGTTCCAATGTACGCTGTTTCCTACAGCCCAACTTCGGCAGGCGGCAGTATTACAGCTTCGGGACAGACCCTGCGAAAAGGCCTGGTCGCTGTCGATACCCGCTATATCCCATTAGGTACACGCTTGTACATCCCCGGTTATGGTGAAGCCATTGCCGCAGATACAGGCGGTGCCGTCAAAGGTAGGGTGATCGACCTGGGATACAGCGATGAGGATTATGTTGCCTGGCATCAAAACGTCACAGTCTATTTCTTATGGCCTCCTCCGGCAAACGTGGTATGGATCTATCCTTAACCCTTCCCTCTCTGGATATTCCCGCCCTTTTACGCCAACATGGGCTTCATCCCGATAAGCGTCTTGGGCAAAATTTCCTTACAGATAATGCCTCCCTCCTAAAGGTAGTTGAAGCTGCAGAACTGCAGCCTGGTGATCGTGTGCTCGAGATCGGTGCCGGGCTTGGCAATCTAACTCGTCAATTAGCATTACGCACGCAGCAGGTGGCTGCAGTTGAATTAGACAGTCGTCTTATCCCTGTGCTTCACCAGGTTCTGGCGCCTTTTCCAAATGTCATCATCATCCAGGGAGATATTCTTTCTATCCATCCCTTTGAGCTCTTCCAACCATCTTCTGAGACCAGCTATCAGGTTGTTGCCAACATTCCCTATTACATCACTTCAGCCGTGATCCGTCATCTGTTAGAAGCTACCCCACAGCCCAGTCGCATCTGCCTCACGGTCCAAATGGAAGTCGCTGAACGCATCTGTGCTAATCCAGGAGATCTGAGCTTGCTTGCCCTAAGTGTCCAGCTTTATGGCAACCCGCGCATCGCCGCCCGGATTCCTGCTGGGGCTTTCTACCCTCCCCCAAAAGTCAACTCGGCCGTAGTACGTGTGGACCTATACTCTCAACCCTTCATTCCTCCTGGTCAGGTAGACGTTTTTTTTCTCCTGGCAAAAGCTGGTTTTGGTCAGAAGCGTAAAACCCTGCGCAATGCCCTGGCGAACGGCTTGCATCTTCCTGTTTCGCAGGTGGAGAACCTGCTCTCCGCAGCCGACATCGATCCGCAGCGGCGCGCAGAAACACTCAACTTATCAGAATGGAAACTACTCGTTGACCGCTACTTATCCCGCGGTCAGTAATGCTTTCTTCAGAGCCGCAAGATCCTTATATGGACCTTTGCTAACGTCCAGCATCCCCATCCGGATAACAATTCGCTTGGATTGCATTTCTTTTTTACCGCGGTCCTTCAATGGATAAAAATAGTCCAAGGATTGTTCTAATCGCATTACGATCTTATCGCGTAAAGCAGAGATATGCGCAGGATCTGACACTACCACAAAATCAGCCGCCCCGAGCTGCCCCAGGAAATCATCTGGGGCGCCATCATCTCGGATCACGCTCGAAATCATCAACCCGATTGCCTTGAGCACATCGTCCGAAGCCACAAATCCATAGTTCTCGCGGAAGATATCCATATTCTCTAGCTTCATGTGCAGCATCGACCAGGTTTCTCTTTTCAAAGCCTCCGATAGCTTTTCATCCAGTAAAGCGCCCTCCGGTAAGTTCGTCACCGGATTAGTAACTGTACCTAACCGGGTGCGGCTGAGCGCGTTCCGTACGCGCAGGCGCAGCTCCTGGATATCAAAAGGCTTGGTGATATAGTCATCTCCCCCCAGTTCCAGACCCTGCAGCCGATCCGACCGGGCGCGTTTCTCGGTCAAGAAGATAATTGGAATAGTCTGAGTGCGCCGGTTTGTTCGCAATCTGCGGGCTACTTCAAAACCATCGATATCCGGCAAACGAATATCCAAAATGACTAGATCTGGCGGATGGCTGGAACAAGCCTTGACAGCATCCTCACCCCAATTCGCTGTCTGTACTTCAAATCCCTGAACATTGAAATAGGCGTTCAACATATCCGCCACGTCCAGGTCGTCTTCTACAATTAATAAGACCGGTTTGGCTTCAAGCACTGGGTAATCCTAGCTGATGGGAGTCTTTTGGATATAGAACTCACACACGGTTTCACCCATCGCAACGCACTTTGTCTCATTCACGCGGAATTCATTTCCGCCCGAAAGCCACTTCAGACCTTCTTGTAATAAACCAACAGCAATGTAGCATACCGGTTTATCCAGACCGCTTCGTCCCCAGCATACTGGGCAGCGATGAATGGTGTAGATAAAATCGTTTTCCACTTCTGAGACGGTAGAATACTGGTCGCTGACCTGGCTGAAGATGCGTGCCATCGCAGGAATGCCGATGCGCAGTTTGGTCTGCAAAGGCAGCACCCGGAACGCCAGATCTCCTACTCCTGCCAGAGCGCCAAAATTGCGCAGCACATCCGAGAAAGTCGCCCTTCCGGCACGCAAAGCTAACCCACGCCCACCGCGCGGTCCATACATTTCTTCTAATGCCTGGTTAATTGCTGAGAGATCTGAGAAATCAAATTCCCTTGCCAGGTTGTCCGGTGGGTAGTTATCGATCAGATTGGTCAGGTGAGCCAGATTAAGAATGGCATTCAACCCATTCTTGCCCATCACGTTGACTAGCAATTCCAGGGTGATCTTCCCTGCTTTATTTGGATAGTAGTAACCACTCTTTGGGATCGGATCCATATCAACCAGCCTGTTAGATGAGCTTCGAGAGTGCTTCGGTAGCACGACGCATATCCAGGAAGATCAGGCCTAGCTTGGCTTGTTCTCGCGCCAATGCAGTTAATACCGCTTCTTCTCCCACAGACATCAGGATTACATAGCCTTGCTCGCCTTTAATATAAACCTGGTCCAACGAACCGCGCCCCAACTCGGACGCAATACGTTCGCCCAGAGATAGCATGGCTGCTGACATCGCGGCGACACGATCTTCCTCAACTCCTTGAGGCAAAGCAGAGGCGATCGTTAAACCATCCACACTCACGATTGCTGAGGCTTCAATATCAGGAGAAGAAGCCTGCAGGTCCCTTAATCTTTCTACCATGAGCTGCGAGCGTGATTTTGTCAAGGTATTACTCCTCTTGAATGAAGATGCAAAAAGACAGATCCCCAATCGCTTTCCCATAAAGCAGGAAAATCGATATAGAGCAATACTAATTTAGCATAGGGGATGATTTGTGTCAAGCGAAAGCGTCTGCTTCTTGCAGGTTTGTTAGATGTTATCTTTAGTAAACCGTTTCTTCCATTCATAAATCTTATTCAAAGCTTCGATTGGAGAAAGGGTATTCACATCCAATGCTTTCAGCTCCTCTACCAACGGATTTGTCTCTGGGAACAGCGCCATCTGCCGCGGCGCCTCTGGATTCAACCGTACAGCCTTGCCCGATGAGGTCTCTAACTGGTGGAGAATTTCACCGGCGCGTTGAACTACCGGACGCGGCAGCCCCGCCAGCTGCCCCACGTGAATTCCGTAGGAGCGGTCCGCTCCCCCTGGAACAATCTTGTGCAAGAACACCACTTTTCCATCCGTCTCACTCACTGCCACGTTGTAGTTACGCACCCCCGGAAGCAGGTCCGCCAATTGAGTCAGCTCATGATAATGCGTGGCAAACAGGGTTTTAGACCGCAGGTTTGGATGGTTATGAATATATTCAACAACCGCCCAGGCTATCGAAACCCCATCGTAAGTGCTGGTGCCGCGGCCGATCTCATCCAAAACCAGCAAGCTGCGCTGTGTGGCATGATGCAAGATATTGGCGGTTTCAATCATCTCCACCATGAAAGTCGATTGTCCCGCGTGGATTTCATCTTGAGCCCCGATGCGGGTAAAAATGCGGTCTACCACCCCAATCCGTACCGAAGATGCGGGCACAAAGCTGCCCATCTGCGCCATTAGTGTAATTAAAGCCACCTGGCGCAGGTAAGTTGACTTGCCAGACATATTGGGTCCCGTGATGATGCGGACACGCTCTCCTTCTGCAAATTGGGTGTCATTCGGCACAAAGCGCTCCCCGCTCAAGTAGCGTTCTACAACCGGATGGCGTCCATCTTGGATTTCAAGCACATCATTTGGAACAACTTCCGGTCGAACATACCCACCATTTACGGCAGCCTCGGCTAATGCAGATAATACATCTATTTTGGCTAAAACTCTCGCCGTACTCAGCAGCCGGTTGGCTCTATTTCCCAATTGAGCGCACACATCTCGAAAAAGCCGAGTTTCAATCTCGTGGATGCGTTCTTCCGCATTTAAAACCAGGGCTTCATACTCCTTCATCTCAGGAGTGATATAGCGTTCCGCGTTGACCAGGGTTTGCTTACGAATATATTCGCTCGGTACCAGCTCAGCATTGCTACGTGTCACTTCAATATAATACCCAAAGACTTTGTTATACCCCACCTTCAAAGACTTGATCCCACTGCGTTCACGTTCCACTGTTTCAAGGTTAGCGATCCATTCACGCGCGTGCCGTGAGCGTTCCAAAACACCATCGAGCTCTGCAGAGAATCCCGTGCGGATCACCCCCACATTCTGGAGGGTTGCTGGCGGATCTTCAGCAAGGGCGGCCTCCAAGAGATGGAGCTCCTCTGAGCAAACATCAAATTCTTGGCGGATCCCCTCCAATGCCTCCTCGCCTTCCGGAATCTGTTCATAAATTCCAGGAAGTTTCTGCAATGTGCTGCGCATCACCACCAAGTCACGTGGTTGGGCCGAGCCGCCCATTACCCGCATCACCAGGCGTTCCAAGTCTCCCAGCGTCTTCAATCCAGCCCTAAGCTCTGCTCGCAGGAAGCCCTGTGTATGAAAAAAAGCCAATCCTTCTTGCCGTTTATAAATCTGCGCCACATCAACCAATGGCTTGCTGACCCACTGCCGGATCAGACGTTTACCCATCGGCGTCACCGTGAGGTCCAGCTCTCCGAGAAGCGAGCCGCGCACATTCCCTCCGCGGATGGTCTCGGTCAACTCCAGGTTCCGCCGCGTTGCCGCATCCAGCACCATGAATTCGGATAGGCTGTAAGTGTTCAGGCTCGTCAATAGCTGCACCGCCGCTGGCTGAGTTTCACCGAGATACTGCAAGATCGCTCCCGCCGCGCTCGTTGCCAAAGGTAATCCTCGTAGTCCAAATCCATCCAGCGTCGCCGCCTGGAATTGGCGTAATAGCACATCCTGACCACGTGCAGGTTCAAAACGCCAGGCTGGCAGCGCGGTAGAATGCCCAGGGATAGCCTCCGGCAGCTTGAAAGACTCCGGATAGATGATCTCAGCAGGGTTCAAACGGGTAAGCTCAGCCCGCAGGACAACCATTAAATCACCACCGCCCAGCTCGGTAACTGCAAATTCGCCCGTAGTGATATCGACATATGCCACGCCAGCGCGCACTTCGCCATCTTTTTGTTCGCCAAAAGACACGCACACCAGGTAATTGTTCGCATCCCCAGGCAGCAAGCCTGGCTCCACTACAGTACCCGGAGTAACCACCCGGACCACCTTGCGCGGGAACAAACCATGAATAGGCTGGTCACCCATCTGCTCACAAATGGCCACATGGTAGCCTTTTTCGATCAATCGCGCCAGGTAATTCTCAGCCGCATGGTGTGGGATGCCCGCCATAGGGGTACGCACCCCCTTTGCAACCGGTCGGGAGGTAAGCACGATGTCCAGCTCCCTCGAGGCTGTCTCAGCATCTTGATCAAAAGTCTCATAAAAATCGCCCAGTCTGAAAAAAAGAATCGAATTCGGATACTGGCGTTTAATCTCAAGGTATTGTTTCCGGATCGGGGTGAAATCTTCATCAAGCGGCATATTGATCTCGCTTACTGGCAGAATAGCTAACTTAATTCCTATATTCTAATCTTATCGCTCGAATTGCGCAGGTGTATATTTTTCCCTTTCTGGCATTTTCCGCGCCTGCCCCATCATAATAATTCACGGAAATACATATTTTGTCATAACAAAAAGGGGAAAACTATCACTTCCGAAACTGGTTGTATTTTTCCCGCAGGTTGTATATAATATCATCACCATATACAGACGAAAGGAGAAAATTTTATGGCTAGTGTAACGTATGATCACGTAACAAAGAAATTTGGTGATGTCCTTGCAGTCAACGATCTAAATATCGAGGTTGCAGACAAAGAATTCCTGGTTCTGGTTGGGCCTTCTGGGTGTGGCAAGACCACTGCCCTGCGCTGCCTGGCTGGACTGGAAGAAGTTACAGACGGCCGCATCATGATCGGCGACCGTGTCGTAAATGATGTCGCCCCAAAAGACCGTGACATCGCCATGGTGTTCCAGTCTTATGCTCTGTATCCCCACATGAGCGTTTATGACAACATGGCTTTTGGTCTCAAGCTCCGTAAAACTCCCAAAGAAGAAATCAAACGCCGCGTGCAAGTATCCGCTGAAATGCTCGGCATCGAAAACTTGCTCGATCGCAAGCCCCGCCAGCTCTCTGGTGGGCAGCGCCAGCGTGTTGCCGTAGGACGTGCCATCGTGCGCGAGCCTAAAGTTTTCCTCTTTGACGAGCCTCTTTCAAACCTCGATGCCAAGCTGCGGGTTGAGACGCGTGCCAACATCAGCAAGCTTCACGTTCAGCTTGCCACCACCTTTATCTACGTGACCCACGACCAGGTTGAAGCCATGACCATGGCCTCCCGCATCGCTGTCATCAACAAGGGTATTCTGCAGCAAATCGATACCCCTCAGCATCTTTATGACTATCCTGACAATCTCTTTGTGGCTGGCTTCATCGGTTCCCCAGCGATGAACTTCTTCAATGCCAAGTTGGTCAAAGGCGATGGTAAACTGATTGTTGATGGCGAATCCTTTAAAGTTGAAGTCCCCGAAAGCAAAGTCAAAACTTACATGCCATACGAGGGTAAGGCAGTCATCATGGGTATCCGCCCTGAAGATATCCACGATCCTAACTATATCCCGACAGAAATCTTTTCGCAGCCGGTGGAAACCACCATTGATGTGACCGAATTGATGGGTAACGAAATCTTCTTGTATCTCACCACCGGTACTCACAGCTTCGTCGCCCGTGTCGATCCACGTTCGCGCGTCAGCATGGGTGACCGCTCTCAGGTCATTTTCAACGTGAACAATATGCACCTGTTCGATGTGGATACTGAGCGTGCGATCCGCTAAACTATTCGTGTAAGGATATTTATATAATCAGCTATCTCCCTGCAAGACTGCACGGAAACAAGCCGGGCCAGGATCAACAGGGAGATGCTTTTTAACCACATAAAAACAAGGAGTTAAAATTTTATGACTGATGCAGCCTATAAACTGGTCCTCATCCGCCACGGAGAGAGCCAATGGAACCTCGAAAATCGCTTCACCGGCTGGACGGATGTTGGCCTGACCCCCAAGGGCGAGTTAGAAGCCCACACCGGTGGAAAAGCGCTAAAAGCCGCAGGCTTCACCTTTGACCTGGCTTACACCTCTGTTCTCAAACGCGCCATCAATACCCTCTGGATCGTGATGGAAGAAATGGATCTGGAATGGATCCCTGTTTATAATGCCTGGCAGCTCAATGAGCGTCACTACGGTGCCCTTCAGGGCTTGAATAAAGCTGAAACGGCAGCAAAGTTCGGTGAAGAGCAGGTCAAGATCTGGCGGCGCAGCTACGACACCCCCCCACCGCCCCTAGAATTTGATGACCCGCGCCATCCGCGGCATGATCCGCGCTATGCCGGCTTGTCCGAAAAAGACCTGCCGCGCTGTGAATGCCTAAAAGATACTGTAAACCGCATGCTCCCTTACTGGCATTCAACCATTGCACCGGTTGTAAAATCAGGCAAAAAAGTCTTGATCGTCGCCCATGGCAACAGCCTGCGCGCTCTCGTTAAATACCTGGACAATATCTCAGATGATGCCATTGTCAGCTTAAATATCCCCACCGGTATTCCCCTGGTTTATGAGCTGGATGCCGCCATGAAACCCATCAAGAGTTATTACCTGGCTGACGAAGAGACCGTCAAAAAAGCTGCCGAAGCCGTAGCCAACCAGGGCAAAGCGAAATAACCTAAAATTTCCTCAACTTTTTAGGTTCAAACAAGCAGGTGGAATAAACAATATCCACCTGCTTTTGAATTCTAACCAAGTCTATATTGATCGAACCGGTAAAATCTAGGCCTTTTTCTTTCTCAACCCCCAACCTAACATCACCCCAAGCACGCCGGCAATGCCTCCCACCATCAAGAAAGTATCCCTCCAAAAGCGCTCTGGAAACATACGGATCAGAGAATCGCTGAAATAAAAAGTCCAGGTGCCCGATGCAAAGAAAATCTCATGAAAGAACACGAAGATAACCCCAAATGCCACCAGTACGAACAGGATGATCCCGCCCAACAAAATCACCGTCAGCCACCCGCCGCGCCTGAGCCCATTCAGAAATACCCACCACCACTTCCCAAACCACGCCCACAAGCCCAGCAGAACCAGGATCACAACCCCAGCATAAAGTACCTTTAAAGCTCCCTGAACAACCGTCTTGACATCCAGCATATGCCCGAGCTCACGCTCATTATAGAACTTCGTGCAATCATCCATGAGCTGGCAGGAAAAATCTGGCGCTTGCTGCCCTTCTGGAAATCGTAAGTCTCCCAGAAATGAAATATCCGCATCGTTTAGCAGGTATGCAATTGCGACCTTCGAATACTTTAACCGCTCCTGCCTCGTAAACCCGTATTGATCCTCCGGAAAATAAGGCGTCCGGTATTCGAACTCCACATACCAGGGACTCATCACAATCCGTACAGCAAGTAAAGTTAATACCACCGGGACGATGATCGTCACGATCCAGGATAACACTTTAGCGAAAGTCAGAGATATTTTCAATGTAATGTCTCCACTTCCCCCGATAGAACAAATTTCAACACCATATTGTTTGTGATCCACTCAATCGGCGCTTTATCATCGGTGTACACCGTCCCACCTTGCGGCGCAGGCTGCTGATTCAGAATTGCTTTCTTCACCACCTCGAGCAGCAAGGGATGAACATTTCCCTTCTCTACCAGCAGATCATAATTCATCGAGAGGTTCGCAAGCTCGGTCGGTTGGACCGTTGCATAAATAATGGAATTGAACGATTCGGGCAGATCCATCACATAAACCGATGGGAAAACCGTGCCCAAAGTTGCCACCAAGCCATCGATCAAACGCCTGTCATCTGGGGAGCGTCCTACATTGATCGCCACCACCCCATCTTCCGTCAGGTGCGAACGCACGATCTCGAAGAATTCCTGTGTGGTCAGGTGAAAAGGAATGTATGGAGGCCGGTACGCATCAATTCCGATAATGGAATACTTCCTTGGGCTGTGTTCCAATCCCCAACGCCCATCCACTGCCAGCGCAGTCAAGTTTGGCTCGTTCATGTCAAAGTAATCCCGTCCCACCTGGATGATTTTTGGGTCGATTTCGAAACCATCGATCGGGATCGCTCCAAAGACGGCCGTAGCCTGGTTGGCAGTCGTGCCCGCCGCCAGCCCGACAATCGCCATATTCTTTACTTCTTCAGGGCTGAATGGAGGTTGATTAAAAAACGGAGCGGCCAGGAATTGTTCCCAGGTGCCATTATAACTGAGCTGGGTTGGATGCCAGACCGAATGAATCCCCTGTCCCTCATTCAAGCGCAGCAGCCGGTATCCTCCTTGCTCGATTACCTGGATGTAATTGTAAGCTGATTCGGTTTCATAAATCTGCCCGGCGGTTTTTTTCACCGGTCCGTTCCCGAGCCAGGCCAGCAAGATCAGGAGGATGGGCATCCAGATATAAACCAGCGCAGCGCCCTTCCCAGCATATTTCCACAGCCCAATCAGGGCGACAATCACCAGGAGAAAGCTAAAGAGCAGGAAAGTCCGCGCAGTGCCGATCAGCGGAATGAACACCAGCACGGGTAAAAATGTGCCGATGAAAGAACCCATCGTAGACACTGCATAAATTTGTCCAGCAATGCTGCCAGTGCGCCGTGAATCGACCACCGCCAGGCGGATAGCAAATGGAGAGATCGTACCCAGCAGAGTCACCGGGATGCTGAGTAAGATTAAGACCGAGGCAAAAGAACCGAATAGAACTCCCACCTGGAGCTGGTCAAATGCATCTGCGGCAAGCCATAAGACCGGTCGTGAAGCTATGGGGATCAAGCCGCTCAAAAATGCGCCCCAAATTAATAAGGCATAAAGTGTCTTGGGGTAAGGGGACCGGTCTGCCCAACGACCGCCCAGGTAATAACCAACGGTCAGGTAAATCAAGATCAAGCCAACAATACTGGCCCACACCAGGTTGCTCGTTCCATACACGCTGCCCAATAAGCGCGAGGCTGTAAATTCGATCACCAGCGTAGTCATCCCAGATATAAAAACCGTAAAGTAGAGGTACTTGTTCATAGGCAAAGCGATTATATCAGGCATTTTGTTTGGCCGATCAAACCAAGCGTGATAAAATACTTTTGTAATACTCCATATCATAACAACGCAGAGCAATGTGGAATTAATGATATTCAAACCATAAATTGTTCTGAAACCAGGAGAAGATTATGCTCAAAGAATTTAAAGCTTTTGCCATGCGTGGAAATGTCATTGACCTTGCAGTCGGTGTGATCATCGGCGCCGCGTTCGGGAAGATCATCAGTTCCCTGGTCGCCGACATTATCATGCCACCCATCAGTATGCTCCTTGGGGGGGTAGATTTTACCAACATGTTCATCGTTCTTTCAGGTGGCAGCTATGCTACGTTAGCAGAGGCGCAAGCCGCAGGAGCAGTCACGATCAATTACGGCTTATTCCTGATCGCCCTGCTTGACTTCATCATCGTCGCCTTGGTGCTTTTCCTGATCCTCCGCCCGATTAACAAGCTCACCACCAAGCCCCAGCCGCCTGCTGCGCCTACCAAGGAATGCCCGTACTGTTTCTCAACCATCGCCATCAAAGCCACCCGCTGTCCAAACTGCACTTCTGAACTGAAATAAGATCAAAATAACCTTACGATCTGTAAAAAGTTTACCCGTTCCTTTTTACAGATCGTAAGGTACAGGAGTTTGAATGAGTCAACTAATACCGGCAAATCCTTCATTGACCGGCGCTGCCATACGCCAAACTTTCATCGATTTCTTCGTTCAAAAATATGGGCACACCCACGTGGCTTCCTCTTCGCTCGTCCCGGGCGGAGACCAGACTCTGCTCTTCACCAATGCCGGGATGGTCCAGTTTAAGGATGTGTTCCTCGGCACAGATAAGCGCCCCTATACCCGCGCCGTCAACTCGCAGAAATGCATGCGGGTGGCTGGCAAGCACAATGACCTGGATGATGTCGGTCGCGATGATACCCACCATACGTTCTTCGAAATGTTAGGCAATTGGTCCTTCGGCGACTATTACAAGAAAGAGGCTATTGCCTGGGCTTGGGAGCTCCTGACCGAAGTGTGGAAGCTATCGAAGAACAGTCTGTGGACGACTTGCTTTCAAGACGACAAAGGGAATATCCCCTCCGATGACGAAGCTGCCGCCGCCTGGCGCCAACAGCCTGGTATAGATCCTTCTCATGTCCTCTTCTTCGGACGCAAAGATAACTTCTGGGAAATGGCCGAAACGGGTCCCTGTGGTCCATGCAGCGAGATACATATCGACCGCGGCGAGTCTTTCTGCAATAAACAAGGCCTCCCAGGGCATCAGTGCAGCGTCAACGGCGACTGTACCCGCTTCTTAGAGCTTTGGAACCTGGTTTTCATCCAATACAACCGCACCGGTCCAACCTCTCTCGAACCCCTATCTGCCACTCATGTGGATACCGGGATGGGCTTGGAACGGATTGTCTCGGTTCTGCAAGAAAAGAGCTCGAATTATCGCAGCGATCTGCTCTTCCCCCTCGTCCAGGCTGCCCAGAGCCTGACCGGGGATACTGATGCCGAACGAGATGCCAATTTCACTCCTTACCGGGTGATTGCCGACCATGCTCGCGCGGCAGCCTTCCTGATTGCCGATGGGGTCGTGCCCGGGAATACCGGTCGCAATTACGTCTGCCGCATGATTATCCGCCGCGCTGCTCGCTTTGGTTCAAAGATTGGCCTTCACGAGCCCTTCCTCGCCACAGTAGCCAGCGAAATGATCAAGAATTATGGCAGCTTTTACCCTGAGCTGCACCGAAACCGGGCGGCTATCCTCGACAACCTGACGCGCGAGGAGAAGCGTTTCCAGCGGACAGTTGAAGGCGGCGTGGCTAAATTAGATCAGATGCTCTCCGAGCTGCGCCAAACCTCCACCCAGGTTCTTTCTGGAGAAAAAGCCTTTGACTTGTATGCCACTTTTGGACTGCCCTTAGAAATTACCCGCGATATCGCCCGCGAACAGAACCTGGAGGTTGACGAAGCTGGGTTCCGGCGTGCCATGGATGAACACCGTATCACCTCCGGCGCCGGCGATGCCTTCGGTGAATTAGGAGGTGAGGACGTGGATATCTACCGAGCCATCCTGGCAGACCTGGAAGCATCGGGCGATCTTTCCTCCTCGGGTGTGAGTTATGACCCTTATACTGCGTTGGAAGTCGAGGGGAAAGTCTTGGCGCTGGTATCTTCTGGGCAATCCGTCCAGCAGGCCTCGCCTGGAGATCGTGTAGAAATTATCTTACCGCATACCTGTTTCTATGTGGAATCCGGCGGTCAGGTATCCGACCAGGGCACAATCAATTCAATCAATCAACCCGGCTGGGAGGTGCGCGTAGGAGAGATGCGTAAACCCGCTGCCGGTGTGATCGTTCATATTGGTGAAGTTGTAAATGGGTATCCAAAGGTAGGAGATTCTGTCATTGGGCGGGTAGATGTACTCCGCCGACGCGATATTATGCGCAACCATACTGCCACGCACCTGCTGCATGCTGAGCTGCGCTCTGTCCTGGGCGAACATGCCCGTCAGGCAGGTTCCCTGGTAGCTCCTGACCGTTTGCGCTTTGATTTCACTCACCCCGAAGCAGTCACACCTGAACAGCTTGAGCGCATCGAAGCTGGGGTAAACCGGAATATATTAGGGGATTATTCTCTTCGCATCGTTCAAAAACCCCTCCAGCAGGCAATCTCTGAAGGCGCCATGGCGCTGTTCGGCGAAAAATATGGCGAAAATGTCCGCACGATTACGATCGGCGGTGAAAACCCCTTCTCCTATGAATTATGCGGAGGCACGCATGTCTCCGAAACAGGTGATATTGGCTTATGCCTGATCACAAGCGAGGGTAGTGTGGCTTCTGGGATCCGCCGGATCGAAGCGGTGACAGGTCGCGCAGCCTATGAATTGGTACAGCATCGCTTCCGCCTGTTGAAGGAGGCAGCTTTTACCCTTGCGGCTAGCCTTGAGGATGTGCCTCAAAAAACCCAGGCTCTCCTGGAAGAACAATCCACCTTGCGCAAACAAATTTTTACACTGCGGCGCGAAATATCCCAGATTGAATTTAGCCGGCAGCTTGAGAATGTTTCTCTTGTTGCCGGGGTGCCCGTTATGGCTGCAGAGATCCCTGGGGCCGATGCCGACACCCTGCGCCTGATGACAGATCATTTCCGCACCCGTCATCCTTCTGGCGTCGTGGTCTTAGCCAGTGTCAGCGATGATCATCCCCAGCTCATTGCGGCGGTTACAGAAGATTTGGTGAAGCGCGGCCTGCATGCGGGTGAGCTCGTCAAGTTTGTCGCGGCTCCCCTGGGCGGCAGTGGAGGAGGCCGTCCCACCCTGGCCCAAGCTGGAGGCAAAGATGCCAGCCAGCTGCCCCAGGCTTTAGCGGGTGTTCAGGCATGGGTAGAGAAAAAACTGGTGCTCTAAGCCGGACTTGTGCCTTGAGCAGATTTACGATTACCCTTAGATGAAAACCCAGATTATTCAACTGGAATCACACGACGATGTCATTTCCATACGCGATAAAATGGGTTGGAGCCAGACCAGCCGCATCCTATTAGTTTGGCCCGAGAAAGGAAAAATCCTAAACCGGCGCTTAGACCTGGTGGTGCTCGCGCGCCATAGCCGTTCTCTCGGTTCCCAATTAGCGCTTGTCACAGATGATCCTGAGGTTAAATATAACGCCCAAAACCTTGGCATCCCGGTTTATAAAGATACCCGCCAGGCTCAAGAAACGCATTGGCGTACACCTTTTCGTCTTCGGTCTCGAAACCTGCGCCGGAACCCTCCTCCAGATTGGGAAGCGTTAAAGAAAAGAAGCGGCCTGAAAAAAATTCTTTGGCAGACAACCGCATTGTCTACTGGCTGGCTTTCTTCAGCAGCATCCTTGCTTTACTGGCCTTGGCGGCTTTCATCTTGCCCGGTGCTTCCATTGACTTGGTGCCGAAAACGCAGGTTCAAGAAATCAGCTTGCCCGTCAAGGCAGGTGAGGATTTCACCTCTGTAAACCTGTCCGGAAGTTTACCGGCGCATTGGACGACCATCTTGGTTGAAGGACGCAGCACGATCACATCCACTGGAACAGTAAAAGTGCCCATATCTCCAGCTACAGGAAATGTCCGCTTTACAAACCTCACGGAGGGGGCAGTCAGCGTCCCTGTTGGTACTTTAATTAGCACGCTGGGTACAGAGCCAATCTGGTTTACGACCGTCAAAGAAGGGAAAGTCCCTGCTGGTATTGGAAAGACAGCCTCCCTTCCCATCCAGGCTGTCCAACCAGGCACATCCGGAAACCTGGCCGCTGGAAAGATCCAGGCAATTAGTGGACCGCTGGGCCTTCAATTAAGCGTAACCAACCTTGCCTCCACCCGCAATGGGGTTGATAGGCCCGCTCCTGCTCCAAGTGCCGATGACCGAGCCCGTATATATAACCAGCTCCTGGCCAGCTTAAAAAAGACAGCCTTGCAAGAACTGACAGATAGGTACCAAGGTGGCGCTGCCGAAAACGGCATCCCAATCATCCCTTCCCTTAGGCTCGCCTCCATCATCGAAAAATCCTATACACCTGAAGAAAATACGCCCGCTGAACAGCTCCAGTTGAACCTTCGCCTGGAATTTGAAGCCCTTGAGGTTCCGTCTCAAGACTTACAGCAGCTGGTTTCTCCCTTACTGGATGCCAGCCTGCCAGATCAGTATGCTGCTTTACCAGGTACGCTGAATATCTCGGCTCTTGATGAGCCTGTGCTGGATGAGAAGAATGTTGCCCATTGGACCTTAGCAGCGCAGCGTAAAATTCAAGCCGTGATTTCCCCAGAAGAAACGGTCCGGTTAGCCAAGGGATTGCCGATTGCAGATGCTCGCCAGCGTCTCTCGGACCATTTGGCCATTTCCCCAAACCCCCAGATCGTTCCCGTTCCAACCTGGTGGCCTTACACCCCGTTTTTCTCACCCCGCATCACCGTGAATATTGAGTAATAAATGCGCATCTTAGCCGTCGATCCTGGAGAAAAACGCTTAGGAATTGCCATCAGTGATCCTTTGGAGATGATTGCCAACCCCCTGCAGATCATCGAACATGTTTCTCGTATCGTCGATGCTGCCACGATTGTCTCGCTGGCAATCGAACACGATGCAGGCAAGATCGTTATCGGTCAGGCGCTGGATGCAGACGACCAACCCACGCCTCAGAGCCGCCATGCCTCCCGGTTAGCCGAAGCCATCCGCCAGCAGACCAGTTTACCAGTAGAATTGTGGGATGAAAGCGGCAGCACGCAGGCAGCCCGGTCGGCGCATATCGCCATTGGTGGATCAGCTCGCCGCCGTCGGCAGCATGGTCACGGGCACCTGGATGACCTGGCAGCCACGTTTATCCTCCAAACCTATCTGGATGCAAATGCTCGATGAATAATCCCAAAAAACAATCTACCCACTCTATCTTCAGCTCTTGTTTATTACCTCTCATAGCTGGTTCGATTTTGGTTTGTGTGATTGGAGGCGCACTGATCCTCAGCTTTCCGGGACGCGCCGCAGAAAAATTTGGTCCCCCTGCGCCGAGTATCTCTGGATTCCAGCGCTACCTGCTTTCTGTCCTTTTGATCTTAAATTCGGCCGACCTGACAACTCCTTTGGATCCCGCTGGATCTCCGGTTTATTTTCAAGTGAACCTGGGAGAGTCTACCGCCTCAATCATCGGAAGGTTAGCCCAGGAAGGCTTGATTGTTAATCCGACCGTCATGCGTACTTACTTGCAGTACAGCGGTCTAGATACATCGCTGCAAGCCGGCCAATACGAGCTAAGCCCTGCCATGACACCGGTCGAAATCGCACAGGTGATGCAAGATGCCACCCCTGCTCACATTACATTTACCGTTCTGCCAGGTTGGCGTCTTGAGGAAATTGCGCGTGCCATACCTACCTCTGGGCTCGAAATCAGCCCCAAGGCTTTTCTTTCTGCCGCCCAGATCCACTCTAATGATTTCTCTTTTTTGCAAGATGTCCCTCCTGGCACACCTCTTAATGGGTTTATGGCTCCCGGTGCCTACGAGCTTTCGCGTGACATTTCTGCACCCGCCCTGGTTGAGATCCTGTTAACTCACTTCGGAGAACAGCTCTCACCCGAGCTGCAAGCCGGTTTTTCTACCCAGGGTTTAACCATTCCTCAAGCCGTCACCCTGGCTTCCATCATCCAACGCGAGGCCGTTTTAGAAGAAGAAATGCCCTTGATTGCCTCCGTGTTCTTGAACCGCTTATCTGCCGGAATGAACCTGGCTGCTGATCCCACCGTCCAATATGCTGTGGGATATAACGAAAGTCAGCAGACCTGGTGGACAAACCCGCTGAGTGCCTCTGATTTGCAGATCAACTCGCCCTATAACACCTACCTTTACCCTGGCTTGCCCCCCACCCCCATCTCAAACCCCTCCCTCAGCGCTCTGCGCAGCGTGGCTTTCCCTGCCCAAACTCCCTATTATTATTTTCGCGCCGCCTGCGATGGCTCAGGCCGGCATCTCTTTGCAGAAACCTACGAAGAACATCTCCAAAATCAATGCCAGCCTTGACATCCTAGGTGAGATAAAGGCAGCCAATAACAATGAATCTAGCGATCAATTATTCTCCCCAGGCAGCTTTCCTGCTAAGCGAAGGAAAAATCCAGCTCGACTATTTCAAGTGCCCCGATTGGCCTGACTTGATCGCCCAGGCTCAACAATACCGGCCGGCTGCAGTCCACTTCGAGATCATCGCCAGTGCAGGCTGCTTGTCTCAAAAGGATTGGTCTCTCGTCGATCGCCTCCTGGAAGAAACCGGCACCCAGTACATCAACCTTCACCTGGCCTCGAATATCAAAGATTTCGAAGGTTTTGATATAAATTATCAAGAGCCTTCCCAACGCCGGGAAATTATCGATAAATTACTTGCCGATGTATGCGCGCTTGTCAATCGCTTCGGTCCCGAGCGGGTCATTGCCGAAAATATCCCTTTCCGCGGCATCCCAGGGCACCCTATTTTGCGCCCAGCCGGTGAACCCGAAGTGATAAGAGAGGTGATCGAAACTTCCGGCTGCGGCTTGCTGCTCGATATTTCTCATGCCCGCATGTCTGCTCATTACCTCGGTATGGATGAGTACGAGTACATGCAGCAGCTTCCGGTCAAACACTTACGCGAGCTGCACTTCGCCGGCATCCATGTCCTTCATGGCATCTTGCGTGACCATCACTCGATCAAACCGCAAGATTGGCTTGCCTTGGAATGGGTGCTCGAAAATATCCGCCGTGGTGAGTGGTCTAAACCGTGGATGTTAGCCTTTGAGTACGGAGGCGTGGGAGAAATATTTGAATGGCGCAGTGACCCGCAGGTTATCGCCGAGCAGGTGCCCAGGTTACATCAAATGGTGAAGAGCATCGCCTGACTTTAAATTTCCCAGGCATATTGAACGAGAGAAGCGATAAACGGCACACCCCCCACATAATCAATCCCGATGACCCAGGTGCGCCAGTTCATTTCGTCCCCCGCAGGAGCTGCTCGATAGAGCACTTCGTAATTCAAGTTAGCATACTCGGCAGGCCAGGTGAGCGTTCCTGCTGTCCCTCCTGCCGAAGTTCCGCTTTCCAAAACGTTGCAGTGACGGGTGTAATCCGTTCCAACTACATCTTGCAGCTTGGGTAAGATCATCTCCTTGAAAGGTCCCACCATCGGCTCACCACTTCCATCCGCAGTTCCCCAATCATAATCAGTCGTGCTGAAGAAGATATTTTGGATCGCTTCGGTTAAATCAAGCTTGACCGCCGGATTCCACCAGTTATGCTGTATGGTCAGTCCATGCACCGGGCTGACTAACCGGCTCAATGCTTCGCCATCCTGGTTCTTTACCGCTCCTGCAAAATCATCCACCAGTTTATCAATCCGCTCATCATCGCAGAAAGCTTGTGGCTCTACCTGCTCGGTCAGGAATGCCCGGCTGACCCACCCAGGCGTGCTGGAGGGACGCTGAATTTCCATCCAGGTAATCCCATCCCCTTCCTCCAGCTTCCCGGTTGGCTGCAGGTTTCGGATCGCAGGTCCCAGGGTTTCCAATACATCATTGCTCGTCCCCGGTCCAGAACGCACATTCAACAGGTCTCCTTCTCCCAACCCCACCACCGCATACAAACCCGCCAATTCAACCGCTTGTGTCGTTGGCGTAGCAGGCCCCAGGGTTTCAGTTTGCTGGATAGGAAAGGTTGGTGAAGGCAGCGCTGCAACCTGCGTTAAATCCTTCGATGGAATACCAGTCTTTTCGGGCAGTGGTGTGATCGGTGGGGCGCTGACTGACCGGGTGCAAGCCAGTGAGGTAAACCATAATGCCAAGAAAGCGAGGATGATGGTGGTTATCTGCTTTTTGTCCGTTTGCATATCCCTTATCTCTTCAGAATATAATAAGTTGCTTTCTTATCCCCCACCTTGATAATTGCACCCTTCGAAACCAGGTCAGCCAGGTCGCGCCGCAATGTTTCGGCATGTACATCCGGGCACAATTCCTGGAATTCACGGTTTGTGATCCGCCGTTGGCGGGCTACATACTGCAGGACCAGTTTTTGCCGGGGATTCAGCTCCAACCCCTGGTAAAACGATCCATTTAACACAGAAATTCCCCGTACATCAAAGCCCAGGTCATTAAAAAGCGTCACTCGGAAAGTCCCTGCCGTTTCTTCGAAGCGCGGCGGTTTCATTCCATTCTCACGCAGCACTGTCATTACCCGGTCGAGTCCATATCCCAATCGTTCAACATAACCCAGGTCTGAAAGCACCTGGGTGATCACCGCATTGCGTGAAAAGCGCGCTTCCAGCAGGTTATCCAATGTCACCGGTCCCGGCAGCTTTCCTGGCGACTGCACCTCCAGGCGATCCGAAAAAATATGCAGGTGAATATTATCTCCCTGGATATTGTAATCACGATGCGCCACCGCGTTCACCAACAGCTCCCGGACTGCTTCAAATGGATATTCAAGTATCTCCTCATGCGCCAACCCATTCAAGCGGGTTACCGAGCGCAGGTTTACGCGAATGAAAGCTTCTGCCTGTTGGAGCTGCTCGGGGAGTGTGCCATTGATTTCCTGCCTGATGAACTCATCTGCGAACCCAGCCCCCTGAAACCGGGCAGCCAGCAAGGTGGAATTGGGCAGCCACTGCTGTGGATAGCGCCCAAACAAGAGCAGCGCTGCATAGGTGGGCAGCAAACGCCCATCAACCTTCTGCAAGCAGCCGCGCCGCAATAGAACCTCTTCATAAGGCTCATCTCTGGCCAGTTTGAGAGCCTCGAGATATCGGTGTACCTTCTCCAAATCCAGGTCATCCAGGCTTGCATTCGACGCAAAACGCGTTTCGAACTGCACCACGCCGCGTTCGAGAAGGATTTCTCTCAATCGCCGCGCTGGAAGAGGATTCGTTTGGGCTGCCTCTCTCCCCCAGTAGCGACCATCCACATTGTAAACATGCGGTAGCCCCGCTGGAACGCTGATCACCAGGGTTTTAACGCTACCCACCTGCACTGTGTTGGGAATCGGGATCACCAGCGGTGGGTCAGCTAGCAGGCTCGCCTGAAAAACCAGGTCCAGAGCCGCCTCCACATCATGTACACCATGGATTTCCTTTGAACGCGGGGCGACACCCAGGATAACCGTTCCGCCTTGCATATTCGCCATACCTGCCAGTGTGACAGCCAGGCGGGTCACCGCTACATCCGCCGGGAACCAGTGTAGGTTTTCTCCCATGCCCATCGAGAGCAGTTCGGGGATATCGATGCTAGCCGAGAGGACAGTTCTGGTTCCTGCCACGTGATTTAATCAAGCACAATTAGAAACTTCGGTCGGCCAGGCTGACGGCCTTCAGGTATAGCCATCTCTAGATGCTCAGAGGCTTCTGGTTCGGTTTGTGTAGTGTCATTTTGAGCTTTTGAAACCTCTTCTCCAGCGGGCTTCTCTTTCTCTTTTTTCCGTCGAGGGCGTGGCGGTTTGACTTCTTTCTTGACCTCCGGATTCAGCGCATAATCCAGCACTTGATCCATATGCTCCACCGGGATGATCTTCAGCTCGTTGCGAGCTTTTTTAGGCACATCGATCAAATCTTTCTGATTGCGGGTGGGAATGATGACCGTCTTCAATCCAGACCGGTGCGCCGCCAAAACTTTCTCACGGATTCCACCTACAGGTAAGACTTTTCCTCTCAGGGTAATTTCACCTGTCATGCCCACATCCTTGCGTACTTCGCGCCCACTGAAAGCGGAAGCCAGCGCAGTACAAATCGTAATCCCAGCGCTGGGTCCATCTTTGGGGATCGCTCCTTCTGGAATATGAATATGGATATCGATATTTTCAAAAATCTCCGGATCGATATTAAGCTGCATCGCCCGTGATTTCAAGTACGAGAATGCTGCTTGTGCCGATTCTTGCATCACATTCCCAATCTGGCCTGTAATTTGCAAGTTTCCCTTGCCCGCCAGCAGCAATATTTCCACTGGCATAATCTCACCACCGTTCTCTGTCCAGGCAATTGCGGTCGCCACACCGATTTCATCTTTCCGCTCAGCTTCCAGGTTATAGAACTGCGGAGGTCCCAGGAATTTCTCCACCATCGCTGGTGTAATATGAGTGGGATACCGCTTCTTCTCTGCTTTCAGGCGCGCCACCTTGCGGCAGGCCCTGCCTATCTCGCGCTCCAGGTTGCGTACGCCGGCCTCATAGGTATATTCACGGATCATGCGCTGCAGGGCTTTCTCCTGGAATGCGACCTTACTTCCTGAATCGGGGGATCCATCCAAACCAGCTTCTTCGAGCTGGCGTGGGATCAAGAAGCGGTGGCTGATTTCCAATTTCTCTTCCTCAATATACCCTGGGAATTCAATCACCTCCATCCGGTCCAGCAGCGCAAAGGGAATAGTCATGGTGGTATTCGCCGTGGTAATGAACATCACCTTTGAAAGATCATAAGGCAGCTCCAGGTAATGATCAGAGAATGAAAAATTCTGCTCTGGGTCAAGTACTTCCAAAAGCGCAGAAGCCGGATCGCCGCGGAAATCAACCCCCAGCTTATCGATTTCATCAAGCATGAACAAAGGATTGACCGTACCGGCTCTTCGCATGGTCTGTAAAATGCGCCCGGGCAGCGCGCCGATATAAGTCCGCCTGTGGCCGCGGATCTCTGCTTCATCGCGAACCCCGCCCAACGAAAGGCGAACAAACTTACGTCCCAAAGCCTCTGCAATTGAGCGCCCCAGCGAGGTTTTACCAGTACCCGGCGGTCCCACAAAACATAAAATAGGCTGTTTGGAGCGCTTGGGGTGCAGGCTCTTCACCGCAATATACTCTAAGATTCGTTCCTTGGCACGCGGCAGACCGAAATGATATCTTTCAAGCACCTCAGAAGCATGTTTTACATCCAAATTATCTTCAGTCAGTTGCATCCAAGGCAGGTCAAGGATCCAATCGATGTACGTGCGGATAATCCCCACCTCAGGCGACATGGGCGTCATCTGCATCAATCGTTCAATCTCTTTCAACGCCCTGACCTGAACCTCCTCTGGCAAGCTAACCCCCTCGATCCGGCTGCGCAGCTCAAAAAGCTCTCGCGTCCAAGGGTCGCCCTCTCCCAGCTCCGTCTGGATCGCCTTCAACTGTTCTCGCAGGTAATACTCTCGCTGCGTGCGG
This sequence comes from uncultured Chloroflexia bacterium, assembly GCA_963751425.1. GTDB lineage: Bacteria > Chloroflexota > Anaerolineae > Anaerolineales > UBA4823 > CAVVUF01. The sequence continues at coordinate 1,423,537 of CAVVUF010000001.1, forward strand.
TCCACTTCGCTCTGGGCTTTGGAGTGAATCTCATCTTCCAGTTCCAGTACATCCGCTTCCTGCGCTAGCAGCGTGACAACTCTTTTAATCTTTCCTTCGGGCTTAATATTTGCAGCAAGGCCAAACGGTCTTCTAAAGGCGGAGAGATGGTAGACACGATCATGTCTGCCAGCCAGCCTGGCTCTTCGATATTCAAAGCATATAGGTAAGCTTCTTCTGGCAAGCTCCGGTCGAGTTGCACGCAGCGCTCAAACAGCTCCAACACAGTCCGTATGGTTGCCTCAATCTCCTTACCCCCATCTTTTTTCTCCGAGATTGGCCTCGCCCGTGCCACAATGAACGGCTCAGTTTGGATGAAATCAATCAATTTCACACGTCTGCGTGCTTGCACCAGCGCCGAGCTGGAGCCGTCCGGCATATCTAATAATCTCCCAACCCCCATTTCCACACCGATGGGTAGGAAATCATTAAAACCGGGGTCCTCCAACTCCGGGTCTTTTTGGTTCAATGCAATTACCGTCCGGTTTTCATCATGGGCTTCCTCAATTGCCAGGAGCGTCGATTCGCGTCCTACAAAGATCGGCGAAACCATGTGCGGGTAAACAACGACATCTCGCAATGGCACCACTGCGCAGGTAATATACCCATCCTCATCAGGTTCGGTGTTAGGAACCCGGTAAAGTTCTTCAGTTCTGCGATGTATGGCTTCACCGAATTCGTCTTCTTCATCCTGCATAAACCAGCTGTTATTTTTCATCCTGTCTCCTATACCAGGCAATTCTTGCTCCCGCAGCCACAAAGATGCTCCCTGTTACCAAAACCAACCCACCCTTTGCCCCCCTTTTCAGAGCTTCATCCAGCGCCTCTGTCACTTCAGGGATAATTTGGACAGGTTTTCCATACTTTTGTACCCGCTCAACCAGTTCCTCAGGATCAGCCGCGCGGGGATGGTAGGATTTCACCAGGATCACTTGCTCAGTGCGCGGCATCAGCTCATCCAGCATCCCATCAATATCTTTGTCTTCTGAAGCACCAAACACCAGGACAACCGGTTTCCCTGGGAAATAATCATCTACCGTCTTGCGCAGCTTTTCAGCCGAATCACGATTATGCGCGCAGTCCACCACTACTCCTGGATCACGCTGCAGCACTTCAAACCGCCCAGGCCAGATCACCTGCCAGAAGCCTTCCCGGATCTGCGCGTCTGTCAGCGATATCCCCTGCTGGCGCGCCACCTGCAGGGCTGTATAAGCAGTGGCTGCGTTCTCCACCTGGTGCGCACCTAATAGAGGAATCCTCAGCTCAACGGAATTGACTTCCCCTTCTTCAGAAGCCTTCCAGACCTGCAGTGTCTGCCCTTCCAAAGCGTGCGATAAGGCTGCAAACCGGTAATCCTTTCCCACCTCAATCAATTCTGCCCCGCGCTCCTGCGCCACCTGCCTCACCACTTCGCCCGCCTCTTTTTTCTGAGGGGCAAGGACCACCGGTATTCCTTCCTTGATGATGCCTGCCTTTTCTCCGGCAATTTCCGCCAGTGTATTCCCCAAAATAGCCATGTGATCGTAAGACAGCGAGGTAATTACCGCTACCCGCGGCCGGCAAATATTCGTCGCATCTAAGCGCCCCCCTAACCCCACCTCGATCACCGCGGCTGTCGCCTTCTGTCGAGCAAAATAGAGAAATGCCAGCGCGGTCGTTATTTCAAAAAACGTGATATTGGGGATCGATTGCAAAACCGCTCGCTGCTCGTCCACCAGACTCACCAGGTCTGCATGCGGAATCGGCTGCCCGTCGAACTGGATGCGCTCTGCAAAATCGTCCAGGTGCGGTGACGTGTATAAGCCTACCTTGTATCCCGCTGCTCTCAGCGCCTCAGCGCAAAGCGCCGAAACAGAACCTTTTCCCTTGGTGCCAGCAATATGGATGATCGGATATGCTTCCTGAGGGTTTCCCATAACTTGCGCCAGGCTGCGCATGCGCCCCAGGTCAAATGTCTCCGGGCTGTTGCGAAAATTTCGCACCAGAGAATAATCCACGAACCGATACAAATACTCCAATGCCGCTTGGTATGCACTTTCAATGTCATCCATAGATCAAAGATTGTAACCGTATGACACCCGCTGGTCAATATGATAAAATCACCCTCATGTTCAGGCGGATATTCAAGATCATCTCTCGCATCCTCCTCAGCTTGATCACCCTCGGGGCGCTGCTGATCTTCATCCCCCGTCTCATCACATCGCTGCACGCAATCAAGCGTATTTATACCGTACGGTCTGCACCCATACGCCGTGCTGCCGTCGTCTTTGGTGCTGGCTTATGGCGGGATGGCACTCCTACCCCTGTCCTGCGCGACCGGGTTGCCACCGCCGCAGAGCTCTACTTCGCCGGTAAAGTTGAAAAGATCCTTATGAGCGGCGACAACCGCTTCATAGATTATAACGAACCCGGCGCGATGCATGCCTATGCTGTTCAGCTTGGCGTTCCTGAGGAAGCCATTGTGCTGGATTATGCCGGCCGCCGCACTTACGACACTTGCTACCGTGCCAAGGCCATCTTTGGACTTCAAGAGGCCATCCTCGTCACCCAGAACTTCCATCTGCCGCGCGCCCTCTATACATGCAGCCAATTGGGAATGGATGTCATCGGGGTATCCGCCGACCGCCGCACCTATCAGCGCAGAGCCTTCGTATATTGGAATCTGCGGGAGCTGTTCGCTACCCTCACCGCCATCTGGGAAATCCACGTGTCGAGGCCTTTGCCCGTCCTTGGCGAACCCGAGCCCATCTTCCCCATGCAGGTACAGTAATTGGCTGTAAACCCTGGGCATTCTCCGCTTCTCCACATTAAAAAGTCTGATATGCTCGCTTTACCTTCCAGGCTATGCAAGATGATCCGTTTTTTATCCTGAATATCCTGTGCATCCCTGTTTAGTAAAATATGGAGATTATCCCATCATGAACCGAACCGAAGCCCTCGCCATTGTCCGTGAATACGTCAAAACCGAAAACCTCGTCCGCCATATGCTTGCAGTTGAAGCCGCTATGCGCTTCTATGCTGAGAAATACGGGCAAGACCCCGAAACTTGGGGCATTACCGGTCTGCTGCACGATTTCGATTGGGAGATTCACCCCACCCTGGAAAACCATCCCCAGTCCGGCGCCCCCATCCTGCGCCAGCTTGGCGTTCCCGAAGAAATTATCTTGGCAATCCTCAGCCACGCCGACCATACCGGTATCCTCCGCCAGACCCTCATGCAAAAAGCCCTCTATGCTTGCGACGAAATTACCGGCCTCATTACCGCGGTTGCCCTCGTCCGCCCTTCCCGTTCTCTTTATGATTTGGAAGCCTCATCGGTCAAGAAAAAATGGAAAGACAAAGCCTTTGCCGCTGGCGCCAACCGCGAAGAAATTGCCAAAGCCACCGCCGACTTCGGTCTCGAGCTTGGGGAGCACATCGGCAACGTCATCCTCGCCATGCGAAAAATCGCCCCTGAGCTGGGCCTTGAGGGCTGAAATGTAATTGCTCGCCCGAATTGGATAGAATTGGCATGGCTATCATCAACGACGTACATATATCAAGAAAAATAAAATTTCTAAAGGTGCTAGAGATTTTGGTTTTGTCCTGTTTTACCCGTTGGACCGCACTCGCCACGCCGAGCTGCGTCGGGAGTTTGCTGAGCGCAAGGCTAGAGAGATCGCTCAATAAACTGATCTGCTATTTTTTATGAGCCAAACCCAACCGGTGTTTAATCCACCCGCTGCACATTCACCTTATACTTTGGCCAGCGGATTCCGCCGCGGCGAGAAATCCAGGCACTGATCCAGGTCATTCCCAGGAACAAAAGCGAGATAATAACGAATGGCGGTAGCAAAGATACCAGTACTTGATTCTTAATTTCATTGAGGTAATCGACACTGATATCGATCCCCAACGCGCCGATTACATTATTTTGCTCATCAGTGATCGGGGTGAAGCCGGACACCCACGTGCCCCATTCATCCTGATAAACATCATCTGGCGGAACGGTTTTGTCCAATCCCTCTAGGTAACCTACACCTTCTGGGATTTGATAAGGTTCTTTGAAGTAGGTGGCTTCATTCAACGTAGCTTCATCTTCCCGCCACGAATCACCGATAAATTGAATTTCATCGGGTTGAGAACCAGCAATATACGTATAGACGGATGCCACCTGTGGGAATAAATCCTTGATGATAATAATTTCAGACTGGTGGTTCCAATATCGTTCGTCATCAATCTGGTTTTCAGGATCGCCCCCAAGCTCATTGACCATACTGGAGAAATTCGCCGTGTCAATGACCTTCACCGAGCCTTGCAGCGCCTGAACCACACTTTCCTGGATTCGAGTGAACATGATCTGGTTTACCAGATTGAGGGTAACCACAAAGACGATCGCAAAAACCGCGAGTAACCCCACGGAGATCAATGTCATCGTTAATCGAGTTTGGCGGTTTACTTTCTTACGAGAAGCAATCAGCAGTTGTTGGGCTTCTGGCGTCAGATTCATTTCATCTTTGTACTGCTCGATTACCCGCAAACGATCCACGGTTAGCGTAGTATGGTGTGTACGATTGGCGCGTAATTCCTGTTCCAGCAATTCCTGGGCTGCCTTGCGAGCCTGCACTTCCGGATCTAACCGTAAATCTTGTAATAAGTAATCATGTGCCAGCTCATAAGTCACCCCAGCTTCGCTTTCATTAATGCGTAACACTCGGCTCTCGGTTAGTTGAGATAGGATCGTATCAAGAGTTTGAGGGGTGACCCCCTGCAGGGAAAGTTCATCTGTCAGGTCTTTTTGCGAACGCACCAGGCGCTGCTGCTCAGAGGTGATTAACGATTTCAAGCAGTCGCCTGGCTGCCTTGCGGTGATCTTCGCTGATTTGGCGTGAAAGGACATTTTGCAAGTGAGATCTTAGGATGCCTGCTGCCCGTTCTTCGCCTTCATACATTGCTAAAGAAATGGTCCGCTCCCCGGGCTTTAACTTATCGAAAAGGGCAGAACACACCAATTGGATTTGAGGTGGGGCAATCTCCTGCCCACCCAGGTCATTCAAGATTGCATCGACAAGTTCAAGTTCGTAATGCACATTGAACGACTTAACTGGTTCGGTGATCACTTCAGCAGCTTCAGCACGGGTCATCCGGTTCAAACGATAATCGTGCTCAAAAGGATTGCGGATGCGCGGCCGGAAGTTCGCCAGGTTACCAAAATATTCCGTTCGTAAAGCAAGCACCCAGCGCACCCGTAAAGTCTCATCATCCAAACATTCGGCAAGTTGGCGAACAAAATTGTCACGTGCCTCGACATCCAGGCGGGTGAAAACTTCCTCTAACTGATCCAGGAAGATATATAGTATATTTTCTTTCCCCATCACATCAGTGACTTTATATAAAAAATCCCGTAATGAGGCTGCTTGCAGTTCCGGGGTTTGCGAAAGATCAGGCAGAAAGGCTTTCTTGATCACTTCCACCGGATTAACATCATAAGGACGTAAATATAACGGAAGATTCCCCAAAGCGATTAACCGCGGCGCAATTCCCGCTTGGAGTAACGATGTCTTTCCTGCCCCTGATTCCGAATGCAAGATGATCAAACGGCCTCTTGGCAAGCGGGACATCAATTCACGGATCGCTTGAGAACGACCGACGAATATCTCTGCGTCACTCAACCTGTATTCCAATAAACCCCTGTACGGTCCGCTCTCCAGGGCATCCTGTGTATCTTCCGCCAGGTCGATCAGCCGTTTCGCCAATTGGGAAACACCGTTTGCCAGCGCCTGCAACTCCAACTCACGCGCTTGCTGCGCATTTTCCGCTGCGGAAAGAGCTCTTTCATGAATTGTATTAATATGCTGGACAATATTCCCCGCCGCGATATTGACCGATCCACTAATGGCTGATAGATCCCCTACTTCAATCGCAACGCTCGTTTGATCGCTATTTTCTTGATCGGTGGGTTGATCCCCTTCTACGACTGCGCTTCCCGCTGCTTTGATATTCTCACTCATCTGAAATCCTCTATACTAGATTATATTGATGATTATTGTCTAATTATACCAACTTTGTGCTGGAATAATAATCCCATTTCATCCTGGAAATAATTTTCTTCTACCTCTTAATCGCTCTGCTTATCTTATCTCTTAACATTGACAAACCTCCCGCTCCGCGATATATTAACTATACGCAAAATCTACACGCAGTCTACTGGATCACCTTAGCGATGATTCGCACGGACTGGCGGATTCCTGTAGGAGACCTTTCTTATGCCCCAAGACTTACCCTCTCCCGTTGCCCACATCTCTACCTCCACTACTCTCTTCCCCGCCATCAAGACCTGGAGCATCTACCTCAACGATCAGGCAAATTCCCCCCACACAGTCAAAGCCTTCATCGCCGATCTAAACCTCCTGGCTGGCTACCTGCCTCCTGACCGCACCATCGGCAGCATATCCACCAACGATTTGAACAACTTCTTGCAGTGGATGCAAACTGGCCGCGGTGTACCCTGCAGTCCAAAGACTCTCTCCCGGCGCATCACTTCCTTGAAAGCCTTCTTCCGGTGGCTGCATAAATATGGGGTTATCCTGATTGACCCCGCTGAGAAAGTCCTCCAAAAATCCGTTATCAGCCCCCTGCCCGAGGTCTTTAACCCCCGAGGAAGTCGAAGCCGTTCTTTCAGCGGCCTCCCATCACCGCACTGCTAAGAAACCCGATGCCCGCCCTTACGCTCTGTTAGCATTGCTCCTCAACACCGGCATCAAGAAAAGCGAATGTTTGGCCCTTAGTACCAACCATGTCGATCTCGAAGCGCCTAATGGTGCCATCCTGTTCATTCGCTATGCCAGCCCCCAGCACCGCTACAAAGAACGCAAGATCGCCTTACCTGAAAGCTGGATCACCTCTTATCAGGAATACAAGCTCCAGTACAATCCAACTGAGCGCTTATTCCCCTGGTCCCCTCGCCGCCTGGAATATATCCTCGAAGACTTGGGGGAAGAGGCCAGCCTGACCAAACATCTCTCCTTCGATATGTGCCGCTGGACCTGTGCCCTCTCCGATTGGCAGTCAGGCATCGACCACACCAAGATCCGCCAGAAGATGGGCGTCTCCAAGATTCAATGGCGTGAGCTGTCGATGAAGCTTGAGCAGCTTGCCGGCTGATTAAGCTGGGTGGACTAACCTGATATGGAAGATCCGTCTGGTTTCTGATTGCACGCGGCGCGTGTGGCTGGTTACATAACCAGGTACCCAAAGCACCTCATCAGAGCAGCATACCAGCGGCCAATCAGCTCGGGCGCGGCGTGGCATTTTTACATTGACCATCAGGTCTGATATTTTTACGCTGTGTCCTTCCATACCCAAAGGCTTGATGCAGTCCCCCTCTCTCCGGCCGCGCACCTCTAAATCACCAGGCAGTTGAACGGCATCCAGCCAGGCCTGGTATGGGTCGCTGTTTTCATAAGCTAGCCGTTTACCTTCCTCTACATCTAAAACCTCTTCCAGATCCAGATGCCACCCATCTTCCAGGGATATACTCCCTGGTTTGGTAAGATGCACAGGTTCTCCTTTCACTTTAGGCCAACCCATCCCAGGCAGATCAGCCTCCCAGGTTGCAACCCACACGGTTTCTCCTTCCACAACCAACCTTAGTCCGCTTGCCAGGTCTACCCGCCCCCAGGATACAGGTTGTCTTAAGCACACCAGTGCCCGCTCTACGGTCTCAAAACCAATATCGCGCAGTCCGGGTCGCAGCTGATCCATAGCCCTGCGGACCAGCCTACGCTGCACTCCCACCAGCTGCTCATCAAATACCTTCCGTTTGAAAGCCACATAGCCATCCCCAACCTGCTGGAGGCTTTCTCTCCAGGCAGATTCAACGGCTGGCTCAAGAATTTGCAAATCACCTCTCAAAACCTCTGCAAGCCTTACCAGCTTCTCTTTCAGGCGCGGGCTGTTAGCCTCTAATATCGGGATCACTTCATGTCGCAGCCGGTTGCGGAAATAGGTCCTATCGAAGTTGCTCTGGTCAATCACCGGCTGCAAGCCATGTTCCTTGCAGTATGCCACGGTCTCTTCCCGCCACATTCCAAGCAGCGGTCTTGCTAGAGCAATCTCCTTACTCCATGCATTGGGAACTTGCCAGGCTTCCATTCCTTTCAACCCCTCCAACCCTGCCCCGCGCAGGAGGTGCATCAACACCGTCTCCACCTGATCGTCTGCTGTATGGCCTACGACGACCGCCTGGGCCTCCCGTTTCTCAGCCTCAGAGAAAAGAAAATGGTAACGCACAATTCGGGCGGCTTCTTCTACCGAAAGTGTATGCTCTTTTGCATATGCTCCCGCATCTACCACTTCGATTACACAAGGAATACCATAATGATCCGCTATCTGCTGCACTTGTTCCGCATCTTGGTCTGCCTCTGCCCGCAGTTGATGGTTCATATGCGCCGCAACGACTCGCATGCCAGCCTTGTAAAGGATGTCGAGTAAACACAGGCTGTCCGTGCCTCCCGAAACACCAACTACCAGGATTTTGGTAAAATCAAAAGGACAGCTTTTGTGGAACATTTCCTGTAACTTCTCAATCATCAACTAAATTATAGGTCAAAAATGGAACTTCGTGCGACATATGATCACCAATCCACGTCACCCCTCTTGCCTGTATTCACGCTTTATGCTAGACTGATTTTAGGTTCTATCCAAAAAGCCGGATCTCCCCAAATATTTTCGGATAGATTCTTAGGAATTTAGAGGAGTTATCCTATGCCGGAAAAAATCCTTGTAGTAGATGATGATGTTGATACCTTACGCCTGGTGGGTTTAATGCTGCAGCGTCAGGGCTATCAGATCGTAGCCGCCAGCAATGGACATCAGGCTTTAGTCCTGGCGCAAAGTGAAAATCCCGACTTGATCCTGTTGGATGTCATGATGCCCGACATGGATGGCTACGAGGTCACAAAACGCCTGCGCGCCGAATTTGTGACTGCCACGACTCCCATTATCATGTTCACTGCAAAATCCCAGCTCGATGATAAAGTCGCTGGATTTGAAGCTGGCGTCGATGACTACTTGACAAAACCGACCCAACCGCGTGAATTATTCGCCCATGTCAAAGCGGTCTTGGCGCGCAGCACCAAAGGGCGCCCAGTCGCAGCGGAAACAACGCTGCGCGAAAAAGGGTATGTAATTGGCGTATTATCAGTTAAAGGTGGCTTAGGGGTTAGCACCCTGGCAATGAACCTGGGGGTCAGCCTGCGTTTGAGGACCAGGAAGGATGTCATCGTTGCAGAGCTGCGCCCTGGTGAAGGCAGCCTTGCGCTAGACTTGGGTTACCTGCATCCAGAGGGCTTAGATCGCTTACTCAACCGGGCCAAACCCAGCGAGATTGCGATTGGCGATGTAGAAACCGAATTGATCGCTCACCGCTCCGAAGTTCGCCTGCTCTTGGCTTCTTACCGCCCAAGCGATGCGAAATTCCTCTCCCAGGCGGATAAATTAGAGGCTATTACCAAGCATCTGGCTCATCTTGGAGATTTCATCGTTTTGGATTTAGGTCCTGCCCTGCCCCCCACCACCGAAAAAATATTGAGCGTGTGCGATGAATTAATCATTGTCCTTGAGCCAGTCCCCAATACTCTGGTTCGTACACAACTTTTAATGGACGAGCTGGCTGCCAAAGGTTTTGGAGAAGGGCGGGTAAATGCAGTTCTGTACAACCGAGCCCGTTCCGAGCTGCAGCTCTCTCTTTCTCAAGTGCAGCAGCAGTTCAAGCAAAACATCCTGGTTGTCTTCACTCCCGCGCCTGAGCTGGCTTTACAGACTGCGAAGAGCAACATTCCCATCGTAATCCAACATCCTGACAACCTGGTTTCGCAGCAATTTGCCAAGCTTGCAGAAAGCATCGTCAAACACCTACCTGCAAAGACATGACAGATCAGGCACTGGATGTAAGTTTTCAGAGGCTGCTTGAAATTTCTCGCGATCTGGCTTCTACGCTGGATCTGAATGACTTGCTTTACCGCATTGTTCATGCGGCCGCGGATCTATGCAATGCGGAAGAAGCATCGATATTATTATACGATCAACACCGCAAGGATTTACGCTTTGAAGCCGCCACCAACATGGATAATCCCTTGATGCGCGGCATCAGTGTCCCAGTTAACTCGAGCCTGGCAGGCTGGATCATTACCAATCGCCAGCCTGTTCTGATTTCTGATACTGAGAAAGACAGCCGGCACTTTGGCCAGGTTGGAGTTTCGGTCAATATGAAGATCAAAACCCTGCTGGGTGTACCGCTCATCCACAAAGAAAAAGTAATCGGTGCCCTGGAAGCGATCAACAAGCAATCAGGGGAATTTTCCATAAAAGATCAAGATCTGTTATCTGCCCTTGGAGCTCAAGCCGCCATCGCTATCGAAAACAGCCGTCTCTTTTTACAAACGGACCTGATTTCAGACCTGGTTCATGAGCTTCGCACCCCCTTGGCTTCCATGAATACCTCAGCATACTTGCTCAATCGTCCTGAAATATCTGAAGAACAGCGCAGCCGCTTCATCGAAATCATCCAACAAGAAATTTCACGCCTCACTGATCTGACCACCAGCTTTCTTGACCTGGCCCGCCTAGAATCCGGACGTACCCAGTTTCATGCGGAGTCTTTCCCCATTAAACCCTTATTGGATGATTGCCTGGATATGATGCGCGGCCGCGCCGAAGAAAAGGAGCTGCTCCTGTCTGGAATGATCGAAGATGGTTTGCCAGAGCTGAATGCCGATAAGGATAAGATCAAACAAGTGATCCTCAACCTCTTGAGTAATGCTATTAAATATAATTTTCCCAAGGGAAGCGTCGAGCTATCTGCCAGGCTGGGTGAGGCAGAAATTATTCTCTCTGTCAGCGATACTGGACCAGGAATTTCTGAAGAGAACTTGAAACATCTTTTTGAAAAGTTTTACCGTGTTCCAGGTACCGAAAAATTAGCCGTGGGTACCGGGCTCGGACTTTCGATCTGTAAGCGGGTCGTTGAAACCCATGGGGGAAAAATCGAGGTTCAGAGTCAGGTAGGCAAAGGCACTGCTTTCATCGTCCATTTACCCCTCATCTCCTCAGTCCGCTAAAAAGCCTTATAAAACCGCAATTATCTAGCGCGGGCCGCGCCGTCCAAACTGTCTCTCCAAAAGATCGACAGAGAGGTGGATCATCGTTGGACGACCATGCGGACAGGTACGCGGAGATGAGCATGCTTCTAAATCGGTTAGAAGCGCGCGCTGCTCTGCGGCAGATAACACCTGCCCTGCTTTTACCGCCGCACGTTTACAAATTCGGCCAATAATCTTGGCCTCGATCTCGGTTTTGAGAGGGGCTTCATCTTCTTCGAAATCTTCCACCAAAACTCTCAATGCCGCCGCCGGGTCGAGGCTTGTCAGCAAGGCTGGAACTGCCCGTACCAAAAAAGCTCCCGGTCCAAAATGCTCCACCTGAAAACCAAGGTGGTTAAGGATCGGTAATTGGTCCTCTAAAAGCCGAGCCCCAGCTGGAGGTAGTTCCACACTCACCGGCGCCAGTAAGGTTTGAGAGATGATCTGGCTTCCTGCTGTTTGATGCTCAACACTCATACGCTCAAATAATACCCGTTCATGAGCCGCATGCTGGTCTATCAAATATAGCCCATCCGGACCTTCGGCTACCAGGTAGGCAGCCGCGATCTGCCCCACCAAGCGCAAGATCGGTGCAGCCATTCGCGCTTGAACGGTCGGAGCGGATACTTGAGGCTGATCCGACGAGCCATTTAACGCTGTTGCTTCCGTCCCGCCAGCCCCTTCGGTGCGTTCTGGAGCCGGTCTCATTTGTAAATCCCAATCTCCTGCCATATTCCATGCCGGATTAAAGCGCGGGCTGGCGTGGGAAGTGACTCGCTTTGTGACCAACGGAACTGGGTGCTGTTGATATCTGGTACAGGTGTATGTGCTAAAAGCGCCCTGCGCACCGCCCTTTGCAGGCCCGTAAAAACTCGGTTTGCCTCTCGGAACCTGACTTCTGCTTTCGTAGGATGCACATTGACATCCACCTGGTCAGGGGCTATATTGATAAAGAGAATTCCTAAAGGAAACCGCCCCACCATCAAGAGTGTATGATAAGCCTGCAAGACAGCGCTTGATAGGGCTGCATCTTGCACGGGTCTTCCATTGACAAAGAATGTCAGCTCCCTCCGGTTTGAACGCGTCAGGCTTGTGGGGCTGGTGAATCCAGTAATGCTTAATCCCTCTTCTTCTGATATCACCTCGATCATCAAGCGCGCGGTATCGGGACCGTATAAGACCGCTAAGACTTCTCGACGGTTACCATTCCCACTGGTTTGCAAGGATGCGCGCCCGTCTTGCACCAGCGAAAAGCGGATCATCGGGTAAGCCAGTGCATAGCGAGTCACCAATGTATCGATTTGGCGGCGTTCGGTGACTTCTTTTTAAGAATTTCCTGCGGGCGGGAATATTATAAAACAAATCTTCTACCCGAACGACTGTCCCCACTGGAGCTCCCACCCTTTCAGGTCGAAATAAATTCCCCCCTTCTACCCGAAGCTGGATCCCAACGTCAGATTCCTTTGACCGTGACGTCAAGGTCAGGCGTGATACCGATCCGATCGAAGCCAGTGCTTCGCCGCGAAAACCCAAGGTTTGAATTCGAAACAAATCATCTGCAGATTGCAGCTTACTGGTTGCATGCCTGGCAACAGCCAATTCAATCTCTTCAGGATGGATCCCTGACCCGTTATCAGCCACCTCAACCAATTGCTGTCCACCACCTGCAACACGCACCGAGATATGGCTGGCGCGAGCGTCGATGGCATTCTCTAAAAGTTCTTTAACAACAGATGCCGGTCTTTCAACGACTTCACCCGCTGCAATCTGCGAGGCCACGTCTTGAGGTAGCAAATGGATTGACATATGGCAATTATACCGTCTTATCCCTTATAATATTTCCTATGCGTTTCAACACCCTTTTCTTTGATCTCGACGATACTTTGTATCCTTCCAGCACTGGATTATGGAATGCCATCCGTGACCGGATGGGGCAATATATGCATGAGAGGTTAGACATCCCCTGGGAAGATATACCTCGCCTCCGAATTCAATACCTGGAAACATATGGGACCACCTTGCGTGGTTTACAGCATTTCTACACAATTGATAGTGAAGAGTACCTGGCATATGTCCATGACCTACCCCTCGATCAATACCTTTACCCTGAACCTGCTGTCCGGTCGCTTCTTCTCAGTTTGCCTCAACCAAAATGGATTTTCACCAATGCAGATGCAGCGCATGCCAGGCGGGTATTAGAAGTTCTAAAATTGAATGACTGTTTCAAGGGAGTGATCGATCTCCATGTTTTAAATTTCGCCTGCAAGCCCGAAGAAGTCACTTACCTGCGCGCCTTGGAAGTGGCTAGGCAGGATAAACCATCCGGTTGTGTTCTTATCGAAGATTCCATCCGCAACCTTACTCCAGCTCATGCTCTAGGATTTACCACAATTTTGATTCACAACCACACTAATCCACCAGTCAAACTTAAAGATTTCAGGCGTAGATTATGCCATATCTCATTTATGCGAGCTTCAGCAAGTCTTACCTGCCCTTTGGGAAGAGGGATGAATCGCATGTCAAATAAACTGATTACCCTTGAACAAGCTGCTTCCCTTGTTCCCAATGGCGCTATACTTGCCCTGGGAGGGATTACGTTATACAGGCGTCCAATGGCATTTACCCGTGCCCTGCTCCAACGGTGGCAAAAATCAGGCGAGCCCCGGGACCTGACTCTTTTAACATTTACAGCCAGCCTGGAAAGTGACTTGCTTGTAGGTGCCAAGATTGTCACCCGGGTGCGGACCTGTTATTTTGGCATGGAAATTTTTGGTTTGGCTCCCATGTTCACTTTCTATGCCAATCGTGGTGAGATTGAGGTCATGGAAGAAACCGAAGCAAGCCTTGCTTTTGGTTTGAACGCTCAAGCTGCCAGCGTAGGTTTCATGCCCGGAAGAGCCTGGTTGGGTACTGACCTGCCCAGGCTGCGACCCGATGTGCAGACGGTCATTGATCCTTACAGTGGTGAGGAATTGATTGCTTTCCCCGCCATTCATCCTGATGTTGCCGTCATTCATGCCCTTTCAGCCGACCTGGAGGGCAACGCTTTGATTGGAGATAATAAGGGCGTAGATGAAGAGCTGGCGATCACATCCAAAACCGTCATCATTACTACAGAGGAAATCATCCCTGAATTATCGAAAGCAGATATCACTGCTCCGTTTGTTCATGCAGTTGCCAGTGCCGCTCGAGGTGCCTTACCAACTTCCTGTCATCCGATTTATCCCTTGGACGGAAATGTGTTGCTGGACTATACAGAATCGGTCAGTGATCCAGCCTCTTTCTCCATTTTTCTTAATCGTTTCCTTAAGGAATAGGATTCATTTTCCATCTTCTTTAACGATATTTATCTTATTCTAACATTCGTGTGGTAACCTATCCTTCAGGAGACTTTATGAAGTCAAAAACTTGGATTACTGTACTAGGGATTATTGTCGCTGTCTTGTTGTTGGCAGGTGCTTGCTCTGCAGGTTTTATGGCTGGTTCGTTAATTCAACCTCAAGCCAAGAATGGGGTTATTGGAAATATTCTACCCTCCCCAAAAACAACCGCTGACTCCACCGATACCACCTCTCTCTTTAAACCCTTTTGGGAGGCCTGGCAAATTGTTCATGATTACTATGTGGACCAACCCCTCGATGATACAAAACTCATGCAGGGTGCTATACGAGGCATGATTGCAGCTTTAGGCGACAAGCATTCTTCATACATGGATCCTTTGGAATATAAAGATGCCACTTCTGACCTGTCAGGGGAGTATGAAGGTATTGGCGCCTGGGTAAACACGGAAGGCGATTATCTGACAATTTCTGAACCCATGCCTGGGTCTCCAGCCGAAAAGGCAGGCCTGATCACTGGCGATCAGATCATCAAGATCGATGGCGAAGATATGACCGGCGTTCTGCCTGAATTAGCTCGGCGTAAAGTTCTTGGACCCGCTGACTTTACCGTGGTCCTGACCATTCTACGCGATGGAGTTGAAAATCCTTTTGATGTCTCTGTCACACGCGATGCAATAAAAGTAGCCAGTGTCGACAGCAAAATGCTCGCAGATAATATCGCTTATGTCAAAATTCGTAATTTCGGCGATCAAACAGATGAAGAATTGACCGCAGCTCTCAAAGATTTGATGAAGCAGAAACCTGCCGGTTTGGTTCTTGATTTACGCAACAATCCCGGTGGGTCTCTGGATACCGCCATCAATATTGCTTCCCAATTTATCGGAGACGGTGTTATTCTTTATGAAGAATATGGCGATGGCACTCGCCAAACCCATGAAGCCAAACAAGGAGGTCTTGCAACCGATATCCCTCTGGTTGTTTTGGTGAATGAATTCTCTGCTTCTGCTTCTGAGGTGGTAGCTGGCGCAATTCAAGATACCGGGCGTGCTGAGCTCGTAGGTACCACCACCTATGGTAAAGGCAGCGTTCAACAATGGATTCCTCTCTCTGGAGATGAAGGTGCTGTGCGGGTTACCATTGCTCGTTGGCTTACTCCGAATGGTCGCCTGATCCATGAAGTCGGGCTAAAACCTGATGAAGAAGTCACAACAACCGAAGAGGATGCCAAGGCCAATCTCGACCCGCAGTTGGATGCAGCCATCAAGTTGTTAATTGGAAACAAGTAATGCGTTTCGGAGGTTCATATGTTTTTCTTTAATCCTCAATATCTGATGTTTATGCTGCCTGCCATGGTACTGATGATGCTGGTGCAGGCTTATGTCTCTTCAGCTTACCGCAAGTGGAGTCGGGTTCCTGCTCGCAGCCAGTTGAGCGGTGCCCAGGTTGCCCAGCGCCTGATCAGCGCAGGGGGCCTGGATGTGACAATTAAGGGGATCAGTGGAAACTTAACCGACCATTACGATCCTCGCTCGAAAGTTCTCAGCTTATCCCGGGGGGTATACGAAGGGCAGTCTGTCGCCTCCGCTGCTGTGGCAGCCCACGAATTAGGTCATGCCATGCAAGATCGAGAAGGCTACCTGCCTTTACGTTTCCGTTCAGCCCTGGTTCCAGCGGTAAATATTGGCTCATACCTGGGTTGGATCCTGATCATCCTCGGTATGCTCCTTCGCCTGACCAATTTAGCCTGGGCAGGTGTGTTTGTCTTTTCGTTGGGAGCGGTTTTTGCTCTGGCAACCATCCCAGTTGAGCTGAATGCTTCAGCACGTGCCAAGCAGTTGTTGGTCGATTCGGGTTTAATTGTCGGTGAAGACGAGGCGCGCGGTGTAAACAATGTCTTGAACGCCGCAGCGCTAACTTATGTCGCTGCCTTAATCACAGCCGTCTTGCAATTGCTCTACTACGTGTCGCTTGTCTTTGGCATGGGCGGCCGGCGCAGATAAATTCCTTTTTCTAAACACAAAATCCAGCAAAATACTGCTGGATTTTGTGTTTAAATCCATTGGTCAGTTTTTCATCATAGACCCAATCAAACTTTTATCCGATATAATCTGAATATGAGGAAATTATTTATAGCAATTGTGGTGGTGTTGAGTATTATTTTTATTATCGCCAGCATCGCCGAAATCGAAACATTGATTCAAACCTTACAGCATGGGAATTGGTTGTTCCTTATCCTGGCTATTTTTATCGAAGGGCTTTGGCTCGTCAATCTGACCGCTCAATATCATTCCATTTATCGAGCTGTTGGAATAGAAGAGGAAACCATCAAGGGTCTCTTTCCCATAATTCTTTCAGCAAATTTTGTGAATATTATTGCCCCATCTGCCGGAATGAGCGGTATTACGGTCATGGTTACCCGTGCCCGCGACAGGAAATACTCCACCGCCCGCGCTACAGTAGCCAGCACACTCTTTGTCGAATCGGATTACCTTGGCTTTATATGCGTCCTGGCAGTTGGGATGATCGTCTTGATCAGGCGCAATAATCTCAGTGCATCCGAGATCACTGCTGCTGCGCTTCTGATTCTGGCCGCCTCCGTTTTTGCCTTTTTACTTTATCTCGGTATGCGTTCCGAACAAGCTCTTGGCAAAGCCCTGATAAAGCTAACCCGCATGGTTAACTTTGTTCTACATCCGTTAATCCACCGAGATTACCTGAACGAAGCCCATGCTCTAGATTATGCGCATGAATTAGTGGATGGCTTAACCCAGATGAAAAGCAATCCAAAGAGCATGATCATGCCGATCTTGTTTGCTTTAATCAATAAAGCTTTGCTCTTGGCTATATTTACCTTGGTTTTCCTGGCGTTCAATGTGCCTGTCTCAATCGGAACGATCATTGCCGGATTCAGTATCGGCTATCTATTTATGATCGTCTCACCCACACCCGCCGGGATTGGAATTGTAGAAGGTTCTCTGACCCTGGCATTGACTTCCATGTATGTCCCATTTGGTCTTGCGGCGATTATTACATTAGCTTATCGTGGAATTACTTTTTGGCTCCCCCTTGCTGTTGGAATAATTTCCCTCAGGTGGTTGGATTCGAAAAAACTCCCCCAGGATTCGATTCCTTCTCAGCAGAGCAAGGGGCTCACTCCGGTATCACCAACCAATCCTACCGTAGACAACCTTGAAACGTCCTCCGCTGAAGTTAAAAGATCCCTGAGAACATTCATAATCAGTTTGACCAATCATCACCCTTCGTGTATAATCAGCCTTTGCTTACACGAGAGTACGAGCGGATTTTTGGTATTGGCCATGGGTTCGAAGTGCATGTCCAAACCGAGATGAACCGCTTTACGAGACTATACAGAAAAGTTAGGAAGTTAGCATGCCAAAACGAACATACCAACCCAAAATGCGTCGGCGCGTACGCGTACATGGATTCCGCCATCGTATGTCAACCGCAGATGGTCGCAAAGTACTCCAAGCCCGTCGAGCCCGAGGGCGACATCGCTTGACCGTAACCAAGAATAACCATACGAAACGGATCATCTGGTAGCATTGGCGAACTTGTGGGTTGCTCGGGCAGGATTTTTCCTTATGGTCAACGAGCATTCCTGGTGGGAACGATCGCGTGAATTGCAGGTTCCGCCTGACCAGGTCAACCGATTTCAAGCGGGTGCGGCGGTTTGGTAAATCTTATGCCCACCCGCTTGTTGTGTTGGTAGTCATGCCCAATGCTTCAGGTAATGTGCACGTTGGAGTCTCTGCGGGTCGTTCTGTGGGCAACGCCGTCCAACGCAACCGTTCCAAGCGGCTCTTACGCGAAGCCATTCGCCCCCTGCTCCCACAGATTCTTCCTGGCTGGGAATTGATCCTTTTGTCAAGGAGCACTACCTCGAAAGTTTCGAGTCCTGATATTCAAGCAGCATTAGTTAACCTGCTAAAACGGGCACAAATTATAAAAGTCGAAAATGGAAGCTGAGCATACGCATGATCCCGAATTTCCGCCGGAGCCCCGTCTACGGGATATTCCGCTGCGCTGGGATACACTGGCTCGTATACCCTTTCTGGCTTTGATTCGCTTTTACCAAATGACCTTCTCGCGTACTTTACCGCCCAATACATGCCGGTTCTACCCAACCTGCTCGCACTATGGATATCAAGCAATCTATCGTTATGGAATATTAAAAGGCGGCCTGATGGCAGCCTGGCGTATTTTAAGATGCAATCCCTTCAATAAAGGTGGCTTCGACCCGGTCCCTTAAATTTAAAGAAATATCCTTGAATCATGATGGATAAAGTTTACCTATGAAAATTTCTCGTTTTCTCTTGCTCGGTTTTCTTCTCATTCTCACCGCCAGTTTCTTGAGCGGCTGCACCGGTGGCAGCTCTCTCCCCTCAGGTTGGACGGGGTTGTTGGTAGATCAAAACACTGGTTATTTGGCAAATAACACTTTTGTTTATGCCATCAATCTAGAAAATGGCAGTCTTAAGTGGAAATATCCAGCCGACAAAGCTGAAAAAGGTAAAACTTTTTTTGCTGCTCCTGTATTGACTGAAGATGGAAAACAGCTCATTGTAGGCGGGTATGATCATGTTCTTTACAGCCTCGATCCAAATACTGGCACAATTTTATGGCAATTTCCTCGTACCCCTGAGGATACCGTAAAAGCGACGGATAGATATGTGGGCAGTCCCTTAATCACCTCGCAAGGAATTTTCGCCCCCAATGCGGATGGCTTCCTCTATGCCTTGGATTTGAACGGTAACCAGCTCTGGCCTCCTTTCCAAACTGCAGGCCCTCTCTGGGCGCAGCCCGTCACAGATGGAAAATGCCAATGCCTGTACATTTCATCAATGGATCATCACTTATATGCAGTCAACGCGGCCACGGGCATGCAAATCTGGCTAAGCCCAGAATTGGGAGGTGCTGTCGTAGCCGCTCCGACCTATGATGAAACCGGAACTCTTTTCGTAGGTACCTTTGGCAACGAAATGCTCGCGCTTGATTCTGCCACCGGAGAGATCAAATGGCGCTTCAGCACAACCGATTGGGTCTGGTCATCGGCTCCCCAAGAGAATGAAGCCATTTACTTTGGCGACCTAAAGGGAACATTTTTTGCTCTGACAACCTCAGGAGCTGCTAAATGGAATAAGCAAGCCGACGGGACGATTACTGGGACACCCTTATTGACCAAGGATCAGGTATTTTTTGGAACCGAAAATGGCAGCATTTACGCTTTGGATCACGAAGGGAATTCTGCCTGGAACACGACCGTCAGTGGTAAAGTTTATTCACCTATCTTGGCTTCAGGAGACACGCTTTATGTGACCCCCTCCGAGGGAGATGCTCTCTTGATCGCCATGACCACCGCCGGTTCAATCAAGTGGTCCTTTATACCACCCAAATAATTAACCGTATTATTGGGATGATTGGAGAGATTTAAACATGTGGAATACGCTCATTATTCAACCAATGCTGAATCTGCTGTTGTGGATTTATGACTTAACTTTTAACAATCTCGGCCTGGCGATCATCTTTTTCACGATTCTAATCCGCTTGGTCACTTACCCGTTGACGGCATCTCAGATGAAAAGCTCTCAGAAGATGCAGGAATTTCAAGGCTCTGACAAGTGGAAAGCCATCCAAAAAAAGTATAAGGATGATAAGGAAAAGTTGGCTCAGGAACAAATGAAGCTCTATAAAGAGATGGGCATCAACCCCATGGCATCCTGTTTGCCCACGTTTATTCAGCTTCCCATCTTGTTCGGCCTTTACGGGGCCCTGAATATCGCTATGGCTTCTACCCCGCACCAGCTCCTGGGTTTATCAAAATTAATATACCCCTTTATCGATGGAGCTCAATTAATTCCTTTGAACAACCAGTTTCTCTGGATGAACCTGAGTCAACCGGAACGTCTTTATTTGTTTGGATTGGGAATCGGTATTCCTTCATTGACGATCTTGGTTGTCATCACCACCTGGCTGCAGTCAAAAGTAATGACACCTCCGTCCGCTAACCCAGGCGATCAAAGCGCCCAAATGTCGAAAATGATGAACCTCTATATGCCCTTCATGATGGGGTTCATTGCTTTCAGCCTCGCCTCCGGACTGGCCTTATACTTTGTCACCAGCAATGTGGTCGGTATCGCTCAGTATGCTGCCATGGGAAAAGTGAACTGGAAGAACCTCTTGCCTTCCTTTAAGACAAATAAAGAGAAAACGAATAAAGAGAAAACAAAGTAGAGGCCGCTATGAATACACAACGTGCAAACCTGGAAGTCATCGCTCCAACCATCGAGGAAGCCATCAAGAATGGCCTTGCTGATTTGGGATTGACCGAAGAAGATGTTGATATTGAGGTTTTAGATGAGGGAAGCCGTGGGTTGTTTGGTTTGGGATCTCGCCTGGCACGCATCCGCCTGACGGTAAAATCAGCCTCTGAAGAAATCAGCGAAACCCCTCCCGCCCCAAAACCTGTCGTGCGCGTCCCACGTCCAAAACCTTCTGAAGGCAAACCATCCATCAAGCCAGCCGGCAGTATGCCTGTTGGCACACCAGCCACAACCACAGTTCCAGTGAGTGGCGAAGAAAATATGGACCTCGAGATTGCCAAAGAGACTGCCGAAGAATTATTAGCAAAAATGCAGATCAAAGCACGGGTAACTGCACAGTTTGGAGAAGCTGATGAAGAACGGGGTCGCATACCGATTCTCGTCGACATTCGCGGCAATGACCTGGGGATGTTGATCGGAAGAAGAGCTGAAACTTTAAATGCCTTGCAGTACATTACCAGCCTGATCCTGGGCAAAAAGCTTGGCCACCCAATAACCGTGGTAGTGGATGTTGAAGGCTTTCGCGAACGCCGCCAAACCCAGATTCGCCAATTAGCCCGGCGTATGGCTGAACAGGCGGTTAAAACGGGTCGCCGGCAAATCCTTGAACCAATGCCTGCCATTGAACGCCGCATCATCCACATGGAGCTGCGCAACAATCCCAATGTTCGCACCGAAAGCATTGGTGAAGATCCTCACCGCAAAGTGACGATTATTCCCACCGAGGAAATCTTAATTCGTTCATGCACAGATTATTACCCCTGGAAGAAATAGATTACTTGGTAATTGGTCATATAACCCAAGACCTAACCCCTGAAGGTCCGCGGATGGGTGGAACAGCCACTTTTTCTGCACTAACGGCCCGGGCATTAGGGTTGCGGGTTGGGATTGTCACATCCTGGGGGGAAGAAATTCCTTCAGATATCTTGCAAAATATCACAGTAGTCAATTATCCAGCGGAACGCAGCACAACCTTCGAGAATATTTATACCCCCCAGGGGCGCGTTCAGAACTCTCCACAACGTTGCTCCGTCTTTGGATTATCATCATATTCCTGAAGCCTGGCGCCAAACACCCATTATCCACCTGGGCCCTGTGGCTCAGGAGGTAGAACCTGGCTTAATCCGATATATTTCGTCTTCGCTAATCGGTTTGACGCCTCAGGGCTGGTTACGCGCCTGGGATGAAAAGGGTCACGTTCACCCTTGTGAATGGCCTGAAGCTGCTTTTATCCTCAACCAGGCAGGAGCAGCCGTTATCAGCGTTGAAGATGTTGGTAACAGTGATGAGCGGATAGAGGAAATGGCTTCAGCTTGCCGGATTTTATCAGTGACAGAAGCCAGCTGCGGCTCACATCTTTATTGGAATGGGGATGTGCGCCACTTCCTTCCTCCTGCTGTTAACCAGTTGGATGCCACCGGAGCAGGCGACGTCTACGCTGCCGCGTTTTTTGTCCGCCTATATACCACGCGTGACCCGTGGGAAGCTGCTCGCTTCGCAACTCAGCTTTCGGCATATTCTGTCACCCGTTCTGGGTTTGAGAGCATTCCTACCTCCGCCGAAATCCAGGAGAGCCTGATCGAGGTTCTATAAATGGGTATCATCTACACTTTGGCCAACCAAAAAGGCGGCGTCGGGAAAACCACCACAGCTATTAATCTCAGCGCCTTCCTGGCTCAGTTGGGTCAAAGAGTATTAATTGTTGATCTAGACCCGCAGGCAAATGCCACCTCTTGCCTGGGCGTTGATAAGAATTCTGTAAAAGGTGGCACCTACGAAGTCATCATCGGTTCCGCTCCAGCTTCCGCCTTTGTACTTTACCACTCAGGTTTCAAACTTTCCCTTTTGCCTTCCTCAGCGGCATTAGCAGGCGCAGAAGTCGAGCTGGTCGCGCTGCCTGAGCGTGAAAACCTGCTGCGCAAAGCCCTCCTTCCGATTAAAGAGCGGTTTGATTATATTTTGATCGATTGCCCGCCCTCATTGGGACTTTTAACTCTCAATGGCCTGGTGGCAGCTCAAAATGGCGTGTTGATCCCTGTTCAATGCGAATACCTGGCGTTGGAAGGCATCGGCCACCTGACTCAAACTCTCACTCGAATTCGCTCTGGGCTTTTCCCTGGGTTGCGTATTCGGGGGGTCGTCTTGACCATGTATGATACGCGTACGAAGCTGAGCCACGATGTCGTTGAAGAAGTGCGGCGCCATTTTCCAAACCAGGTATTTCAAACGGTTGTGCCGCGCTCGATTCGCCTGGCAGAGGCGCCTTCCTTTGGCCAGCCGATCAGCGCTTTCGCTCCGGAATCGGTAGGCGCGCAGGCTTATTCAGCCCTGGCAAAAGAATTATTAGAAGGCGATGGTATTCATTTTGAACCTCAATAGGTGAGAAGATGGCTCGAAAATCTGGTCTAGGAAAAGGGCTTGATGCACTCATCCCAACCGAAAATTTTCTTTCTGCTGAAGAGAAAACACCCGCTGGAGCCGGTGTATTACAGATCCCTATCGATCAGATCATCCCAAACCCTCACCAGCCGCGCACTCATTTTGACCCACAGGAGCTTTCCGAATTAGCCGGCTCCATCCGTGAACACGGAGTCCTACAGCCTTTACTGGTCACAGCAGGAAGTGCACCTGAGCAATACATCCTCATCGCAGGCGAACGCCGGCTGCTTGCTTCGCGCCAGGCTGGTCTCGATCGTGTGCCGGTCATGATCCGTGAAGCCACCGAACAAGAGCGTGTTGAGCTGGCGCTTATCGAAAACCTGCAGCGTTCTGATCTTAGCCCCTTAGAAACCGCCGAGGCTTACCGGCAGCTTTCAGAAGAATACGCTCTTCCTCACGAACAGATCGCTGACCGAGTCGGTAAAAGCCGGACATCTGTGACCAACACCTTACGGTTGCTTAAGCTGCCTTCTGAAGTTCAGCAAGCCCTGGCTGGAGGTCAAATCAGCGAAGGACATGCACGCGCCTTGCTGGGCTTACCCAGTTCACAAGCCCAAATTGCTGCCCTGCAAACCATCGTAAAAAAAGAACTCACGGTCCGTCAAACAGAAGCCCTGGTGCGTTTATTGGTAGGGCAAAAACCAGCCTCCCCTCCCAGAATTTCCAAACCACCCGAAATTGAAGAAATCGAAGCCAAGCTGCGCCAGTCGCTGGGTACCAAGGTTTCCTTAAACCAGCACCGCAAGGGTGGCACGTTGGTTATTCATTACTATTCTGATGAAGAGCTCACCTCCCTTGTAGAACAGCTTCTTCACCAATCCTAGAACACCAACCCGAAAAACAAGAATACTTTTTTTAATATGCAAATACTCTACAATGGCAAAATTTATACATTAAACCCCCAAAAGCCCGTGGTCACTGCGCTCGCCATTCGAGATGGAAAAATCATCGCCTTGGGAGGCGACATAGAGCTTCGCGCAGAATTTGATGGACAGGGCAATCATATCGATTTACACAGGCAGGTGGTGATCCCTGGCTTAGTCGATGCTCATATTCACCTGGAACACTATGCGCTTGGATTGCAGAAGGTGGATTGCGAAACCTCAACTCGCCAGGAATGTCTCCGGCGAGTGTCAGAACGCGTTCACAGCATCCTTCCAGGAGATTGGATCCTGGGTCACGGTTGGAACCAGAATTCATGGGCAGATGGATTTGGCAACGCCCAGGAATTGGACGCGATTGCTCCCAACAATCCGATATACCTGACAGCCAAATCGCTCCATGCCGCTTGGGCTAACACAGCCGCTATGCGCCTGGCAGGGCTTACCGATCAAATGGATGATCCGATTGGTGGTAGGCTTGGCAGAGATTCACATGGCAAGCTAAACGGCATTCTTTTTAAGTCAGCCATGCAGCTTGTCGAACAGGCACTCCCAGAAATTACAGTCGAAAATGTGACCCAGGCGCTCCGTGTGGTGCAGCCTGCCCTCTGGCAGATGGGACTAACAGGAGTTCACGATTACGATCAAAGGCGCTGCTTCTCTGCGCTGCAGGTTTTACAGTCGGCAGGCGAGCTCCGCTTGCGAGTGGTGAAAGGAATTCCTTTAGATGACTTACCCCATGCGGCAGCATTGGGGTTACGCACCGGGTTTGGAAACGATTTTTTACGGATTGGATCCATCAAAGCCTTTGCAGACGGCGCCTTGGGTCCTCAAACGGCTGCCATGCTTCAACCATACGAAGGCAATCCTGATAACAAGGGGATGCTTCTAATGGACTCCGAAGAGCTTTCAGAGCGGGGTCGCCTGGCGGTTGCCAATGGTCTTAGCCTGGCAGTACATGCCATTGGCGATCGTGCAATCCATGAAGTATTGAATGCTTTTGCCAATCTACGTACGTATGAGCGCACAAAATATACTGGCTCCATGCCACCGCTTCGTCACCGCATCGAGCATGTCCAGGTAATCCACCCGGACGATGCGCCTCGCCTTGCAGAGTTAGGCGTTATCGCCTCTATGCAGCCCATTCATGCTCCTTCCGACATGTTGATGGCTGACCGTCATTGGGGAAAGCGCTCCGCTTTATCCTACGCATGCAGGACGCAGAAAACTCACGGAGCAGTTCTGGCCTTTGGTTCAGACGCGCCCGTCGAATCGCCTAACCCCTTCTGGGGCATACATGCCGCTGTCACCCGCCAGCGGTTAGATGGCTCCCCAGGACCAGAAGGTTGGTATCCAGAGCAGCGTTTGACGGTTCTGGAAGCGCTCCAGGGTTTCACAACAGGCGCAGCCTATGCCGCTGGCATGGAAGAGCGCCTGGGA
Source organism: uncultured Chloroflexia bacterium (assembly GCA_963751425.1). Lineage (GTDB taxonomy): Bacteria > Chloroflexota > Anaerolineae > Anaerolineales > UBA4823 > CAVVUF01. The sequence continues at coordinate 1,449,138 of CAVVUF010000001.1, forward strand.
CAATTAGCGCCCGGTTTCTTAGCCGATCTGGTCATTTTAAATGGTGATCCTTTCACCTGCCTGCCAGAACAGATCCCAGAAATAAAGCCTTTAGCCACCATGATAAATGGTGAGTGGGTATTCCAAAAGAGTTGATCGGCAAGAGCCGGCAGAAGATTCTTTTTTTACCGTAGACTGCTTTGAATGGTGAGTGGCTCAGCCTTAACCAGGTCAGCAAACACCACGCGTCTGAAACGATAGATATCGAGCGCATCATCCCAACCCGTACAGGTGATTAACGTCAGTTGCGTTCCTACGGTTGGCAGAACAACTCCCATATCAGTTTCGTTGACGACCACCTGCTCCCTGACTTTGTATGTATATTTGTTTGCCTCTGAATATACCGTCACTTCATCACCAGGTTTGATATTCTCCAGGTACCGGAAGGGTCCATTTCCAAGACCGCGCACCGTGATATGCCCCGCCAATACGGTGTTGCTTCCCAGGCCTGGCCAGGAGGTTTCGCCTAACCAGGCAACTTCTTCACGCAGCCCATCGATCAGCCAGGTCATCGAAATGTCATCGTACGGCACATATTTTACGATGGCATCCACCGATAAAGAGGGGATCACCAGGCGCACAACCGGGCTGGTATCTGGAGGATTGCCTGACTCATCTGTAATTTTAACCACCGGCGATGGAATTGGGTAATCGGGCAGCGGGGTATATGGCTCTGGTGTGACAAATTTATATGCAGGCATATAAGGCATCAATGTGGAGGTAGAAGTAGGTGCAAAATTAGCGGGTATATCCTGTGCAGGACCAGTATCGAACTTGCTTGCTTCAGGGATACAAGATACCCCAATCACTGCAAGAACAAAAATGATAACCCCGACAAATGTCACTGAAGAAAGCTTCCTGTTCCTACTGAGTAAAAGGACAACCAACAAAAGTCCAATTGAAGCAGCCCCAGCAATGGAGGTAGAAAGCAAATTCTCAAGGGGTTTCGGTTTGATTTCATCAACTGGCAGCTCACCCGTTCCAGGAAGAACCGTGGTAGCAATGAGCGAATAATAGACATAGGTTGTTCTGGCAGTGATATTACTGGCTGTTAGTGTAGCGATATTTTGAAGTGTCAGGGTGCTGGTCAGGCTGCTATTCACCGTTACTGGAATAATCACAACAATTGTTTCACCTGGGTACACTGTCGTCAGAGCTATCTGGATTGCATGTGCTGATTTGGTTATGGTGCCCTTGGTTGTGGTGGCAGCTTGAACATCAAGATAAGTGGGAAATGTATCCGCGATAAACGCAGAAGTGAGTGGTGCTGTACCATCGTTACGTAACGATATCGTGAAAGTCAACTGCTCATTTACCTTGGCCTGGGATGGGCTGACCACCATAAAAAATATCGGGTTCGGAACGATCGTTCCAGTTGCTGTTGGCGTAGGGAGTGTGCCGGTAATGGTAGGCGTTGAGGTTCTAGTAAGTGTGAGTGTAGGCGTAGGTGTATGAGGCGTACCGGTAATGGTTGGCGTTGGTGTCGGGGTATTGGCACCGGTAGATGTGGGCGTAGGGGTACTGGTGGGGCTGGTAGTAGCGGTTACTGTGGTGGTAAACGTTGCAGTTGATGTTAAGGTAATCGTTGGTGTTGATGTTTCGGTAGAGGTCATCATCACCGTTGCTGTAAGAGTTGCTGTGTCGGCGGCCTGGAAATTTTCATGCGCACTGGCAGGATTTGACCATTTGGAAAAGAGCATGAGAGTGAAAACGAATAACAGAACCCCTACAAGGGTTACTAAGATCCGTGCACGTTTTTTTAAATACTGTTCGTTCTTCATAACCAGATACCTCAATCCGTTCCGTCCATTATTTTTTCAACCGCCGTACATCTCCCTCTCGCACTGTCACACCCTGGCTATCCAAATATTCAAGAAAGGCTAACACATACCTTCGGCTGGTGTTGAAATAATCGCGTACTTCTGCAGCAGTAATTGTACCCTGTCTTTGCATTATTTTCCGAAGTTCATCAACCATCCGGTCAAAATCTAGGCGGCGGAAGACCACCTCCTGAGATACCTCTACCAGCTCCCCCAATTCGACCTGGGCAGTATAAACATCTTCACCAACCTCAGCCTGGCATTCTTTTACAGATGGTGGAGCGTAAGGGTTTGAATCAAATTTTCTCAGCAGCCCGTCAATCAAACGCTGCTGCTGATGGCGAGAATTGAATATGATGTCCAGGTTTGAGAATGGTTAAGCGCATTTCTTCAAGTACTCCCAACTGTACCCACTTGCGAATACAAGCATTAAAGAGCCGCGCCGGCATCTTCAAGCGGCTCTTTAGCTCTTCTCGTAAAATTCCGCGCCGTAAAGGATAAGCCCGGTGATATGCCTCTACCTCTTGCTCCACCTGTGAAGAGAGTTTCTCCCAATGATTTCGGCTGGTGATTAATTCTTGGGGAGAAATGACCTGCTCAGGTTGATCACGCTCTAACAGAACAAGCTCACCAGAAGCCAATAGCACTTGTGTTGCTTGCCGGGCTGCTTCGGTTTCCAGGTTGGAACGCGTGATTGCATCTTGAAGAGGCGCCACACCTAAGGCCAACAAGGATTGTAATAACACTTCCTCCGGCTTACCTTTAGTTAATGCCTCCAATTGCAGCAAAGAATCCTCTGAAAACCGTTTATGCCGCTTCTTCGGTTGAGGATCCACCACCACTCCACCGCCCAGTGTTTCTCCAGGAGAGGGTCTGCGCAAGATATACCGGTCATTCCGAACTGCCACCACAGGTTCAGAAAGCTCCAGCTGCAGCCAGGCTGGCTGTCCAGGCTGTAGCTCATCTACCCCCAGTAATCGAACCCGGGCCACTACCTCTGCTGCCCCAATAAAAAATTTCACCTCCGTATTATGCTTCAGAGGCTGGTCTACACCTGGTAGCAGCCGAAAACGGACATCTAAAAGCTGAGTTAAATTGTAATCTCCAGGATGGGCAATGATATCTCCCCTTTGAATCTGTTGAAAATCTATCCCGGAGATGTTTACTGCTGTCCGGCTTCCTGGTACAGCTTTGTCTTCCTTCATTTTATGAGTCTGTAAACCGCGAATCCGGCCTCGTAATTCTACAGGGTGACTGCCTAGCACATGAATTTCATCTCCCACCTTGAGGTGACCATCCAGTAAGGTTCCTGTTACCACCGTACCAAAACCCATAATCGTAAATACCCGATCCACTGGCAGCCGGGGCCGGCCCAGGTCGAGCCGCTCCGGCTGCTCAGCCAGGCATTCACTGAGAGCGCACAGCAGCTCTGGAATTCCTGCTCTCGTCAAAGAAGATACCCGCACAATGGGAGCTTCTTCCAGAATCGTTCCCTCAGCTCCATTCGGATGTCTTCTTCTACCAAGTCTAGCCAATCTTGATCAGCGATTAAATCGACCTTCGTCAGGGCGATGACCCCTCCGCCAATTTGTAATATATCAATAATGGCCAGGTGTTCTCGCGTTTGCGGCATAATCCCCTCATCCGCGGCGATAACGAATAAAACTGCGTCAATCCCACCTACACCAGAAAGCATGTTTTCAATAAAATCGCGATGCCCCGGAACATCCACAATACCAACTTCCTCGCCTTGGGGCAAGGTTTCACTCTTGGGCAGTGTCATCCAGGCAAAACCGAGATCAATCGTCATCTCTCGTTCGCGCTCTTCCTTTAACCGGTCTGGATGTATCCCGGTTAACGCTTGAACCAGGGCCGATTTCCCATGATCTACATGACCTGCAGTTCCGATAACTCGCATATAGAACCGTTTCTACCTATTTATAATCTTCATATACACTGATCAAGTATTAAGATCGCGATTTTCCAACCGTCCGATCATAGGTTGAAACCCAATCATGTACCAATGCCAGGAGAGTCTGCATCCGTTTTTCAGACAATTCTTTGACCAGATTCAACAAATCTTGGAGTTCCTGGATGCTGTCATCCTGTTGCGTCACACGCTCACTAAACTTTTCAGATTGCCTGAGCAATTCATCCCGCTGTTCCTCTTGGGTTAATGTGTAATTTGTCCATCTTTTTTGATCATCAGCTTTGAAGGTCACCCACTCTTGTTTGAAGCGATCTTCGGATAAGCGTTGAATCTCAGTGATTTCATTGACCCGGCGATCCACACGTTGGGAAAGCCCCTCCAAGATCCCCTGGGCGCGCGAAACTTCTCTTTGTGTCGTGCCCAAGTTTAATAAAGTCGCCTCAATATCAGTGGCCTGTTTCTCCACAGTCTCAAACCGGCTTTGCCATTCCTTCCAAACCCGCTCGCGTTCCACCTGGGTCAAGTTTTGTTTATCGAGGAAAGTCGATACAGTATCCCGCCGCTCGGCTTCTACGGTGACCAGCTCATTAATCCTGGTTTCAATCTTTCTCACCCCATTATTCAGGAGCTCAATAAGTCCTCTCTGATCATCAGCTCTCTTCCGTAAAGCGGTCAGCTCTCCTTGCAAATCCAAGATGCGCTTCGAATCTTGCCTCCGTCCATCCTCTAACAGCCGGAAGGTGCGCGTATATTCTTCATCCTCACGACGCACTTCATCGATTTTACTGCGCGTTTCTTCGATTGCCCTGCGCAGCAGAACTTCCTCATCGAACCGAACCTGCAAACCTTTTTCGAGTTTCGGCAACACCTCGATTTGTTTTCGCAGCTCATTGATATTCGCATCGATCGCCCTGAGCTCAACTTGGCGAACCTTAACCGCTTCGTCTTCACTTTTCCTGAGCTCCTTCCCAAGGTCATCGACCATCCGTTTCGCCTCAACTCGCATTTGAAGAACAGTATTATCATACTGGTCCATGCGCGTGATTACGGTGGATAGCCGCGTGATCTCCCCTCCTAACTCCTTTAGCTGCTGGCTTAGTGCGCTGATCCCCCCTTCCATCGAAGCCACCCGATTTTCTAGAAGCGCCAGTGAATCTTTTTCCTTGCGCCGGTCATCTTCAATCCACTGAACCCGCTTGAGCAATTGATCAACATCCATGAACGAACCTCCTCAACCAAATCCAACACAGATCACGTCTGCCTGATTATAGCATGGCATACCAGGTCGCCATTCGCTAAGGCGCGAGGTGCGAAAACGCGTTCAATCCACTAATCAAAGAAGGCAGAAATAGTTGTGGAAACAAACCCGCCAGCAATAATGCCGCAAGCCCCACTCCTAATAGGAGCAAGAATTGCCAGGATTCTGTGATTTTCCAGGGGTGATCGTCGGGGCCTGTGACAAAAACTGCCATACACCTCAACCCTGAAGCAAATAAGCCTATACTTCCCACTAAGGAAAATAAAGCCTGCCATCCAGATTGGGCCGCCACCTGGTCCCACAAAACCAACTTTATTGGAAATCCTGCCAGGAGAGGGAAACCCGCAACAGAGAATTGCGCAAGCACCATGGCTGCCGTTATCACAGGCATCTTTCTACCAATTCCTTGCAGATTTTGATAATCCATCTTCTGACCCTGATTCCACACATAGGCCATCGCCAATGACCAAACACCAAAAGCCAGAGCCCTTGGGAACAATAACACAAAAGTCAGCCAGGCTCCTCCCGGAATTCCAACTGCCAGCAACGTGAAACCGGTCTCTAAAATAACCGCAAAACCGAGTATCCGTCCCAGGTGACGTTGAAATGCAGCACCAATTCCACCAGTTAAAACCATAAGCACGCCTGCCAGGCGCAGCAATTCATACACTTGTTCATTGCTCCTTAACCAGGTATACCGGTCCAGGAAACCCAATCCAAACAGGAAAATCATCCAGGGTAACAAGATCAACACAAAAGAGACAGCATAAGGGTGAGAGTCTTCTGCCACCATCGGCACCCAGGTATGAAATGGTACGATGGCCAACAGGAACATAAACCCAAGTCCTAAGATGCCGGCTGCCCTCATGACCATGCTGATATCGCCTGGGCTGGTCTCCACTCCAGTCAGCATCCATTCTGTAAACAAGATGAACGGCATCCCAATCGTGAGCAAGATAATAAAGCGTAAGATTCCCCGGCTAAGAGGTTTCCCAGGTATCAATAAGATTGGCACACTCACCAAGACAGCCATTTCTACAAACAAAGCCGCATACAGTAATGGTTCTACAGCCAGGGCTGCAGTCATGAGAGCCACTACTGCCAATCCTAGAGGTACAAGCATCCTACCCGCCCGCGCGATATAGGCTGCACCAAACCAAAAAGCAGCCAGGATATACACCATTGTCAATAATGGGCGATCGATATTTTCCAGGAAAAACCGCCGTCCCAAAACAAAAAAAGACTCATCTACCTGGAAAGTCCAGGGGCCGAACTCAACTATTTTACCGATCGGCAAAACCCACGCCAGCAGAGCTAAAAGACAGGTAAGGATCACGCCTGCGAGCACCGTGGAACGGTACCAGCGGCGTAGTAAAAATAATATGATTGCAGCGATGCCTGGAATCAAAATCCAAACCTGGGGCGCGTTCAATCAACTGCCTCCATGGAAGGTACCAGGATAAGAAATGCACCCACAAGCGCCAGGCTGAGATTTACCCCCGCCAGCAAACCCGCTACCAAAGCGGATACTTGTAAGGCTGCATAAAGAATTTCAAACCCGGCCAACAAGGTTAATAGTCCTATCGTGACACGGAAAGGATGGTTTGTCAGTCCCAGGTTAAGCAGACCATTCCCTATCAAAATCAAGCATCCCAAAACGATCTCCGACCCAACCCCTGGCAGCCAGGAGGCAATTGTCGGCGCAGAAGAAACCACCACTAAGGTCACCAATCCGGCCGCTAATAATTTAAACCAGCGCCCTGATGGCCAAGAACTTTCCTCCCCTTTCCAGGAAACGGGTACAATCGCTACGGCTACTCCCAAGACTGCCCCTGCCATCCACCCCGTAAGAACTTTTACAACAGCCATCTCCAATGGCCAGGAAAGCATAACCAGCAGAAAAACGCCCACATACTGCAGCGAAAGAGCAACAATTAACCACCGCCAATCTCGTCCCAATAACAACAAGATCGAAGTGATGAAAACCAGCAGAATAGCTGGCATTGAGATTGTCTGGAAGGAAAAAGAATCAAACATCACGCGTTCCTATTGGCTTAGCCTCCCCGCAATGTTAATGAAAATAACAAGAACAAGTAGACCAAAGCCCACAAGATTCCCCCATCACCTTCTAAAATCTCGGTAAACCAGGCAATGATTCGGCTGAGAAAGTGATACACAACCCAAACAAACCGGTAGAACCATTGCATGCCAAGGAGTTTGCCCCAAAAAGATGTACTCCAGGTTGCCATTCCCTTTGAAAAGCGTCTAAGCGTTTGTAAACTCTTCTGCTTATACAGAAAGTACCGCAGACTAACAGTTGTAACCAAAACGATCCCACCTACCCACCACAGGTTACTCGGGGTCTGTATCCATTCCAACCAAATCTGCCATCCCAAGAAATATTCCACGAGGATCAATAAACCTAATCCCAGAGGGTAGAATATCCACACCCAGCGCTCTAATCCTGAAGGAGTTTCTACACCGCGTAAAGCATGCCTAATATACCCAAACACAAGTGCCAGTTGTGAGAACAACAAGACCAAGTTGATCACGACATCAAATAAGAAGGCTGGCTCGCTAACATTAAGATGATACATTGCCGATCCAGCCCAGGTTGGAGTGAAAGGAAAAGACGTCAATGCCAGGGTTCCTAATACAATAATGAAGATAAGCCCCTTAGAGCGGATGGAATACATAAAAAGCGCCCCCCCTGATAAGATGCTGGCAATGCCCCAAGCCACGCTGGCTCCGGGCTGCATCCGCACCGCGGCAGCCACTGCGAGTGACGCCATTCCCAGTATCCAGTATGGGCGCCCGCTTAACTCGCTGTTCGCCGCCATCCACGAAACAGCACTATAAACTGCCGCTAATCCGGCAAAAAAAAGTAAGAACGGCGCGAACGTGACGGGGATTTGGGCTCCCGCCGCCCTGGCTAATAAGACCAGGCTGGCTGCGGCCGGTACCAGGCGCAGCGGAGTCCCCAGCCCTCTACGTAAAGGATGGTCCTGCAAAAAAGGGGCTTGCAGAGGCAGCACACCCAGGCGTAAGGCGGCTGCCAACAGCAATAAAATACTTGCGCTTGGGGGCACGGATGTAAAAGATAAAACCTCGCTATTCGCCGCGGGTTACAATTCCAGCCCCAATAAGAAAAGCAATCCCGAATGCCCGCGTAGATAGGGCAATCAAGAAATCGAATTCGCACCTCACTGCGCCTGATCCAGCTAAATAAAATCCATGCCTCAAACAAATCGAGTGCCGCCCAGCTCATCATCAGGGTTACCAGGTTGCCAGAGAATACCGCAAATAAACCAAAACCCGCCAGGATCAATGTCCCTGCCCAAGAACGCCAACCCGCCTGTGGGCTGCGCACCACGGCGGTAAGCAGCACTGCCAAACATAAAGTAAGCAACGCCAGGCCATAGACCCACGAAATGGGATCGACCAATAGCTCTGGAGAGGCTGGAAAGAGAGTTTCCGGCTGCCAAGATAATAAAGGGATGACCTGTGGTTCTTTTGTCTGGGAAAATAAAACCAGGAACCAGGCTGCCAAAGCCCCTAGCAAAGCCAATGGCCATTGGAAAGGGAAGTTCGGCCTGAATAACTCGATCACCGACATGGTCAGCGGAACCAGGATCAAGACCGAAATTGCAACCAGGATAAGCAAGTTAGATCACCTGGCCTTCTTGCCTGTAAAGATATTGACCCATCCCGGCCTTCCCCAACCAGGTTTTTTCATCGACAATCAGTTGGCCGCGTAAGAACACTTTTTCAGGGAATCCCACCAGCTCCCAACCTTCATACAAATTATAATCTGTGCGGTGCTGAGCATAACTCACCCCATACTTCACGCGTTTTTCGGGATCCCAGATCACCAGGTCAGCATCAGCCCCCGGCAGTAATGTCCCTTTACGCGGGTATAGACCGAAAATTTTAGCTGGATTTGTGCTGGTCAGCGCCACGAATTGGTTCGGAGTCAACCGCCCGGTGCGCACTCCCGTAGTCCAAAGAACCGGCAGCCGGTCCCCTACCCCAGGAAGACCATTGGGAATTTTCGTGAAGTCGTCCTTCCCAAGCTCTTTTCCTGGTACTGCAACGGGCTGTCCTTCATACAAAATAGGCTGTGTACCGTTATAGAAGAAGGGGCAATGATCCGTACCCATAGTTTGGATCGAGCCTTTACTTAATCCTTCCCACAGTCGCAAGTTGTCTACTGCCGTACGCACAGGTGGAGAACAGATCCATTTTGCCCCATCCGGTCTTTTTAAATCGTCTTCTGTAAAGAACAAATACTGTGGGCAGGTTTCTCCCATAACCGGGAGTTTTCGCGACCGTGCATATTCTAGCTGGTCAACCTCTCCTGCCACATTCATATGTACAATATACAGGGGTGCTTCTGCCTGGGCTGCCAGCGCAATTCCCCGTAAAACTGCCTCCACTGCTCCCCAGGCTGGCCGGGTATGGGCATGCCACTCAGCCGACTTATGGCCTGCCGCCAGGGCCTCCCGCACCAGCAGGTCGATGACATCCCCATTTTCCGCATGCAGGAGGGTCAGCAGCCCCCTTCCTTGCGCCACTCGCAAGACCCGAAAGATTTCATCATCCTGCAAGCGCAGCCGGTTATTATAGGCTGAAAACACCTTGATCGAAGTGACCCCTAACCCAGGAAGCTGGCGGATTTCTTCTTCAATCCGCTCGTCCAGGTGCGTGATATTCATGTGAAAGCCAAAGTCAACCGCCGCTTTTCCATCTGCCTTCGCGTGCCAGGCTTCGACATTTTCTCGCAGCGAACCTGTCTCCTGAGATACAAAATCGATCACCGTAGTCGTTCCCCCAAAAGCTGCTGCCTTATGTCCCGTATAATGATCATCCGATGAAACCGTACCAAACATTGGCAGGTCAAAATGCGTGTGCGGATCGACCCCGCCCGGCAGCACAAGCTTCCCCACTGCATCGATCACCTGGGCATCCGGTATATTGAAATTCATCCCCACCGCGGCGATTTTATCTCCCTCGATCAAAATATCTGCCCGAATCGTCTCCGCTGCCGTGATAATCGTACCTGATTTAATAATCCATTTCATAGATAACCTCGCCTGGAGCCAGGCAATAACCCTAACTTATAAACAATTGCACACCTTTTTGATCGACATGGTGCAGCAGTTCCTGGACCGTTGTGCCATAGACCGGGTGGCAAAGATCCGCCGCCAGGTCTGCCAGCGGCTTCAGCACAAAAGCACGCTCGTGCATCCGGGGATGTGGAATCACAAGCCCATCCTGATCGAGAATCCAATCACCATACACGAGAATATCCAGATCGATCAGCCTGGGGCCATTTCTAAAGGTAGCCTGCCTTCCAAGCCTTCGTTCAATCTGCTTCAGGGATGCCAACAAATCCAACGGTAAAAGCCCGGTCTCCACTTCAATGACCTGGTTTAAAAAAGCAGGTTGGTCCAAATATCCCCACGGATCTGTTTCGTAAACCAGAGAAGCAGCCACCTGATGGGTCCCTGGGGGCAGTGCTTCAATGGCCTTGTTCAAATTCTCAAGTCGGTTTCCCAGGTTTGAGCCTAAACCGATATAGATACCTCTCACAAACTGTCCATCTCCTACATCCTTTTTCCAGGCCTCTGCCTGTTAACATATCAAGAATACCATAAAACCCACAGATCGTTGCCAAATACTTTCTCTCCAGCTAAAATAAGCTTATGTCAACTGCTACCTATCATTTTCCACGCGGATTTCTTTGGGGCACAGCCACTGCCGCTCACCAGGTAGAAGGCAATAATACCAATAATAACTGGTGGGCCTGGGAACAAGAGCCTGGGCACATTCTTCAAGGGCACAAATCAGGTTTGGCTTGCGATTGGTGGGGAGGTCGCTGGCGCGAAGACCTGGACCGCTCTGCCGAGGGATATCAGAACGCCCACCGCTTTTCTATCGAATGGAGCCGCATCCAGCCCTCCCCTGACCGTTGGGATGAGGAAGCACTCGATCGTTATATCGAAATGCTGCGCGGCATGAAAGAACGCGGCCTGATGCCCCTGGTAACCCTGCATCACTTTAGCGATCCCCTCTGGTTTAGCGAAAAGGGCGGCTGGGAAAACGAAGACTGTGCCAGCGACTTTGAAAAATTCGTGCGGAAAGTCGTTGAAACGCTCAAAGATTACGTCAGCTATTGGGTCACGATCAACGAGCCAAATGTCTTTGCAATCTCCGGTTACGTGTTTGGGCTTTTCCCTCCGGGCAAAAAATCAATTCGTACAGGTGTGAAAGTCATGGCGAACCAGGTGCGCGCACACGCTGCTGCCTATCATGCCATCCACGCCCTTCAACCCACCGCCCGCGTTGGGATTGCCCTGAACTACCGCTCCTTACAGCCCTCCTCGAAGAAATCCCCTTTCGATCGCTGGGCAGCCAATCGTCAATTTGATATTTTTAATGATCTATTTCCCCAGGCATTGGTTACCGGAAAGATAAATACCCTCTTCGGACGATCATCCATCCCATCGGCTAAAGGCACTCAGGATTATTTTGGCCTGAATTATTATACGAGAGATTTAGTTTCATTTAACTTATTGAGACCTGGAAACTTATTTGCCCAGCGTTCCTATCGCCCTGATGCAAAGCTGAGCACAACCGGCTTTCTTGCGCATGAGCCGGAAGGGCTTTTTGAGGGGTTAAAGTGGGCCAGGCAGTTCAATGTTCCCATCCTCATCACCGAAAATGGCGTTGAAGATGCCGACGAACTCATTACGTCCAACCTATCTTGCCGAACACCTGCGCCAGGTGTGGCGGGCAGTCAACTTCAATTACCCGGTCAAAGGCTACTTCCATTGGAGCCAGGTGGATAACTTCGAATGGGAGCGCGGCTGGACGCAGCGCTTTGGTCTTTGGGAGCTGGATCCAGAGACGCAAGCCCGCCGCAAACGCCCCAGCGCTGATTTTTATGCTGAGATTTGCCGTGAAAACGGCCTCTCCTCTGACATGGTTTCGAAATACGCACCCACATCCCTTGCCCAGGTGTTTCCCGAATAACTTTTGCCCCGAACCTATGGTATAATCTCGCCCGCTAATCGAATAGTTACCACTGGAGAGGTCGCGTAGTTTGGCTTAGCGCGCACGCCTGGAAAGCGTGTTTACCGAAAGGTGACGTGGGTTCAAATCCCACCCTCTCCGCCAGATTAAAATCGCTCAGCATTGGTTGAGCGATTTTTTCATTCATACGGCAATCGGGGACAATTCTCATCAAGAATTCATCTGAGCAGCTGCCAAAATTCGTTACAATGCCCATTGGAGTTAACAAGAATAATATGATCTTAGTTGTCGCCAAAAAGCTCAAAATAACTGGAAGATGGATCTGGCTGTTATTGGGATTGATCCTGGGTCTAACCACCGCCGGTTGCAGCCGCCTGCCAGGTGAAGCTGTCCCAATGGCCGCCTCGGTGTCCTCGACAATGGTTGCTGCCACACCCAGCTCAACGATTACACTTACCGGAACATCTTCTCCCACCAGCAATGCTTCACCAACTGCAACCTCAACCGCCACGGTCACGCCCACACCCACTCCGACCCTGCACCCGATGAATATCCTGGCAGCCAGGCAGACCGAATACCCTTCCAGTGTGATTACCATCGAGGAGACCTTAGAGCCTGGCGCCAATTATGATCGCTATATTGCCTGGTATGAATTCGGAGGGGTTAAGAATTTACGGCTTGCTCACTGTACCCTTTGGAGAAATGCCCTCCACGGGCTGGCCTGCGATTGTCTTTAACCACGGCTATATCCCCCCCGAGGTGTATCGCTCCACAGAGCGCTATATCGCTTACGTAGACAGCCTGGCGCGCAGCGGCTACATCGTATACCGGATCGACTACCGCGGCCATGACCGCTCTGAGGGAGAAGCCAGCGGCGCCTATGGCAATCCTGGGTATCTGGTGGATGTGCTGAATGCCGTCTCAGCCCTGCAAGCCTTCCCGCAGGCTGATCCGCAAAGGATCGGCATGTGGGGTCACTCCATGGGAGGTTTTCTCACACTGCGCGCTATGGTGATTTCCCCCGCCATTCGCGCTGGGGTCATTTGGGCGGGTGTGGTAGCGTCTTACCCAGACCTGATCTGCTGCTGGAGGCCGCCAACACCAGGGGTTCCCACCCCCACCCCCAACCCGAACTTTCGCTCAGGTTGGCGCACAACCTGGCAGGAGCTGTATGGCACTCCCGAAGAGAATCCAGAATTCTGGGCCGGGCTTTCCGCCAACAGCTATCTTCCTGATCTTTCCGGGCCGCTGCAGCTCCATCACGGCACAGCAGATACCAGCGTGCCAGTAGAATTTTCCCAAACCTTATATGAACAAATATTAAAGGCGGGCATGCCGGTGGAGTATTACGAATATCCAGACGACGATCACAATCTGGCGGTTAACTTCAGCCTTGCCATGGCGCGCACGCTCGAGTTTTTCGATCGCTATCTAAAGGATCCGGATCAATAATAAAACTGAACTCGCCAGATAGTCGAATTCTCCATTTTCGTTAAAACTACTCTATTTGTACAGATATCGGGTAAACTTAATATGTATCAAATATCGGAGAAAACCCGTGCTGATCCCTCATCATTTCCTGTTTTTGGTTTTGTTCATCCTGAAGGTTCAACAGCATTCTTCAGCCCAGGCCCCCGCCCCTGCCAGCACAACCCTGATCCTGGTTGGCGCCCTCCTGCTCGTCTTGATCATCCTGGTAGGTGTGCTGTGGGTCGTACGCCGCCGCAAATAGCGGCTTCTACATCAAGGTTGACAAGCCCACCCTCCTGCGGTATCCTTCATGGCGAGCTCCGGATGGGTCCGGCGCGGCAGAAACTTCCGAACCCCGTCAGGTCCGAGAGGAAGCAGCGGTAAGGTCGTACCTCTGGGTGCCGCCGGGCTGCCTGTCCGGATGCTCATTTTCTGTTAAAAATACATGCTTCGCTGGATGAAGGACCCAGCGAAGCATGTTGTTTATGCTTGACCGCCTACTTCTGTAAGTTGAGTGAAGTGGGTTTGTTATAAACCTTGTTATCCTGAAAGGTAATATTGGCGTCCGCAGTGCCGCCCATCTCTACATTATATGCGATGATCTGCGTTTTATACGAATCGGAATTGGTGCCGAGTAACGAAACGTCAGCACCAGGCGCCAAGACAACTCCGCTGAAGAAAGTATCTGAGGTGCCGTTGAACGTGATATCACTTTTATTCGACTCTGGTATGTAAAAGAGGATCCCAGGGATCGCCGGGGCAACCTCCTCCGGAGTACCTGAAGGAGCAGCGAGGTGAATTGTCTGATTTCCATTGAATTTAAACCCGCCATTCTCAATATAAATGGTCACCCCTATCCCCGTGATATCTCCATTGAAATTAGGGGCATTGTGGTAGCAATACAAACCCTTAGAGGCATTTTCAGGGAAATCGGTGAACCAGCGTCCCGTACAATCCGGTGCGGGTACATCATATGCATCCTGGGGCATATAGGTATTTAACAAATTGATCTTCGAGCCGACATAATGATCAAGCCCTGTGCCAGCGATGTTATAAGCGATCGTGCCAGAATTCACATCCACTTCTACATTCCCAACCCCCTGCAGGCAGCCATTCGAAAAAATCCCTCCCCCATAAACGTTAACTAAGGCATCACCGTGACTGACCACGCCATTTTGCTGACCCGAGCAGCCGGATTTGTTCAGCGCCACAACGGCATGCCCATAAGTCAGCGGCATGCGTGGATATACGCGTGTCGTCGCATTAACCTGGCTGGGTAAGCCTTCGTCGAAGAGGAAGCTAGCGAAAGTCGTCGGCGTCGTTGTCGAGATATTGACGGTGATATCGAGGTATTTCTGCGCAAAACCACCGCAAGTCGGGCAGGTGGAATTGCAGGTGACTTTCACATAGTTAAAGTTGACCGCGTTCGGGTCGATCGTAAAGCCGTTGCTCGTAGCCCGGTCTGCCGCTGCCTGGCGCGCTGCCTGCATCGCCTCGGAAAGACGCCCATCATCGTTTGAACAATTAAACAATTTGTAAACCAGGTGGCTGTTTTCCAGGCTCAAGGCTGCTGCCGCTCCACCGGCCAGGGAAGCAGCATCGGCTGAATTTTGGGCATGCCGCCGGTCCGAATACACCCGGCCTCCATCGATCGCCAGGCCCACAAACCCAAGAAGAATAATAAAACCAATCACAATGATGATCAGCGCTTGGCCTTTTTCTGATTTCTGTTGTTCTAACATAATAAACTCCTTTTCTTTAAAATACCGAATTATAGATAGCAAACTTACTTACAGGGAGGCTTCAGGATCGTATCCTCCACGCGCGCATGCAGGGGGATCGTGCTGGTGCCAAATAACGGTTCCCAAAAAGGAAAGACCAAAGGAAATTCGTCCCAAAACACATCGATGCGTATCCCGTAGCCATGGCACAATGCCGCGCCAACCAGCGACGGAACTACCCGAATGTCTTCGTTGTTCAAGTTAACCGGGGTTGTGGAGCTGTTCCTTACCCGGCTGATGATGGCTTCAGAATTAAGGTTTCCATCACTATTAACCGGGCTTAAGGATCCAAACACTGCCCCTTCCTGGGCCGCATCTCGCATCGAGGATAAAGCAAAGAAAGCCCTCCCCAGGTCAACCACGCCCATCAACAAGAGTAACAGCACGGTGAACGAGAGCGCCAGCTCAACCATGCTCTGGCCTTTCTCTTTATCTTGCCTGATAATTTTTTGACTCATATTCCACCAACTTTCCTTTCCATTCCCTATCTGCGCAAGAAGGGAAGCTGCTCGCGATACGCCCCATCAAATGAGGCGATCCCCTGACCATTCTCGCTCGTATAGATTGTCAAGCTTGTTCCTTCTCCAACATAGGCCATCGGGGGTGTAAGCATACTGCCATCGGCCTGCACCGCAGCATAGTAGATGAAATTTAAATAACGATAATCGATCCAGGTTAGAATCCCTCTGCCACCCGCATCGCTTCCCAAAGATACATACCCAACTTGGCGGTTGTTTGGGGCCGCCAAATTCCTGATGGGTCGGATTATCCGGGTTCCGTATATCAGCAATTACGACATAATTGATAACTTTTAGATCCCTTTTAGACCAGGCCAGCAGTACTTTTTGACCTGGTAATTGCAGGGCATGCGGTCCCCAACCCTCCGCTCCAGGGATCGAATATTCCGCAGGTTCCATCGCGTTGGATGAAAATACCCGATAGTTGATTGTCTCAGGATTGCTCCCCTCCTTACGAGAGTAGGTAAAAAGCGCCATGCTGCCGCTTATCCCAGTCAAAGAAGGGTTAGAATAATCAACGCTTGCGCTGGCAGCCACCTGGCTGGGAGCCGTGCAGCTTGTTCCAGCATTATTACAGGTCACATACCAAAGCTCGCCGTTTAATTCGGAAGATTGCCTGCGAACCCATGCCAGGACAAAATTGTTGGTTGTTGCCGCCATCGTCGGGGATTCGTTGACCTCTACGGCGCTCAGATTGTTGGTTACCTTTACCACAGACCCAATTGGATTTCCGCTTGCATCCCGTACCGCAAAATAGATATCTCTTTTTCCACTCGCCACGTCTGTTCTCACCCAGCCGAAGCCAATTCTTCCATTCGGATCCACTGCAACAGCCGGATCTCCATCGTAAACATATTCATAGGGCGATAAATGATCGTCGACATCCATTACACTTTGAGATATGTTGCCAAATTGGCTTAAAATAAGGAAACGGATTTCTCGATAAATATAACCTTGACCCTGCTCTTCGGGTGAATTGCGGTTATCCCAGGCATACACGTACCCTTTGTCAGGTTTTCTAGCGATTGCCGGATTGCCTCCCTTTAAGAACGGATCCTGGATTGTGGTCGTATGATCATCGATTTTCCAAATCAAGTTCAATAAAGCTCGTTTATTTCCCGAAGCATCATAGTATGCGGAAGTCATGTTCAATGGGACCGCAGCTTGCAGTTGCGCCTCTGCGGTGGGCTTTGGGCTGATGCTCGACCTGGCGGTAACGGTGAAGCTGTAGTAGGACCCCGCAGTTACCTGGGCTGTTGTTTTGACCAAAACGGTGATCGTTTTGTTCGTCAGGCTTCCCATCAATCCTGTATCGACGACCCCGCTTCCATTCGTATCCTGCAGGGCTTTGCTCCCATCCGCATTCAACAAAGAGACGGACCATCCCGTTGGAGGGGGAGAATATAAGATATCGAAGGTGTCAAAAGGGAGGGCTGAAGCATTACGGATCTGCACCTGAAAACGCGCTACATTGCCAACCACCATCTTTCCCGCATAGGCCGGTAAGACCCTGACACGCGGGGAAACCTCCGCATTCCTGGATCGTTCAAAAAGAACTTTTGTGCCCTTTTTAACCGCATTCAACGGCATGGTACATATACTGCAAGCCATCCACGCCGTCGCTGTCTTCGATCCCCACCGATGCCAGCGAGCCATCGATATTGACATCCTGATAGAGAATTTTGATATCCCCGCTGATTTCAGAAAGGATGATTTCGAAAGTCACTGTTTCCGTTAATTCCCCCCCCAGGCGGGTCACCTGATACCATTCGGCGACAAAATAGCGATTTCCAGTTTGTCCGAACGAGCTCGTATAGATCCCACCCTCATTGTTGTAACCCACATCCAGGCTGTCCCAAAACCCAGCAATATAGTTGTTCGGAATGACATCCACCGGGATGAGGTCGTTGGCAGCATACGTAGCAGGGTTTCCGAAAGAGATTAATCCATTATCGTTCAGGTACAACTGGGTGTAAGTATTTTCGTAAAATCGGAAAGGAAATCCAATGTTGACCAATACACTGCCATCCAGCGTAGTGAAGGTGATCGAATTTGGAATGGTAGCATCCAGAGGAAACCACTCTGCGTCTCCGAATGTCCCGCTGGTCATGGTATAACCGAAAGTATCCTGAACAGGTACCAAAGGAGGTGCGACGGTGATGGCAGCCTCCTCCAATCGCTGGAGTCTCTCCGGGTCAGGGTTTTCAATAACCACATCCACCGAACCCGGAGTTGGCAGCGGTTCCTTGAGAATTTGGGTAGGTGAAGAAGCGCGTGCCAGGTAATTCGCCCCCAACAATGTCAGCCCAAGCCCGGCCACACACGCCACGAGAAGGATCATCAGTGGCTTTACTCGTAATCGATGGAACCTTTTATCCGCAGGAAGCATGCTCGTTGGTCGCCTTTCTAAGGAACCGTGCAGCCATTGTTGAAGGTAATATTTACATTGTAATCGTCTGGAACCCCGGTGATCGGATTTTTGAAATAAACCACCAATAACCGCTCAGCCGTGCTGGGCGCATAGTTGCGATCGCTCTGTGTGCCGGCAAAAGGAGGTAGGTTAAGCGGATTAGAGTTCGTCCCATTACTATCACTGAAAATCGGCTTTCCAATCCAGTCAATGCGATCCAGTTTTTGCCCACCACTGCTGTTCCAATTCACTGTGCAATTCGTGATATAGATCGTGGGTTGGGTAAGATCTACATACATCAGACCAATTGTAAAATAATTCATGCCTTGCCCCGGCTGAATGTTGCGGCTGTTCAAGCTTGGGCAAACTTCGTTATCCTTAATCGTCGCAACATGGCTTGGCTGCGTCCCCACTTGCCCGTTCGTTGGGCTGCCCAGGGTAAGGATCACCGTTTCGTTGCCCTCCCCAGGGATCGTGTCATCGATGACCGTGATCACGACATCCACGGAAAGGCTCCCTGCCGGGATCGTCACTGGGCTGGCGGTGATCGTATAATCCTTCCCGCTCCCTTGCGTGGCTGTGCCGCTCAGCGTGAATGGAATCGTGACGGTTTTCGTTGAGATCGCACTCAGCAAAATCTTGGCGGTCATCGGTCCCCCATTTTCCATCCCGGTCTGGCTGGAGAGCTCGAAGTTCACAAAAGGTGCATCATCGTTATCGGCAATCGTCAGCTCATGCTGAGGGTTGTAGTTCCCTGGTGTGGCATTCGTTGGCGTGCCCATCGAAAAGATGATCGTCTCATCATCTTCATACAAAGTATCATCGATGAGGTTCACCGTGAAGGTGCCGTACAGGCTGCCGATTGGGATCGTCACGCTTCCAGCCGCGGCTGTGTAATCCGTGCCGTTCACCGCCGTCCCGCCGCTGATGCTGTAGGGCACCGTCACCGGTAGGCCCCAGGTATGGTCGAGCAGGAAGCGGATTTGCACCGCCCCGTCGCCCTCGCTGGCGCCGCTCTTGTCCACTTCGAAATTAACAATGGGCGGCACGCCAATTCCAGCAATTGTCACGATATGCTGTTTGGGATCCTTGGGCGTGGCATTCGTGACGGTCCCAAAATCGATCAAAAAGTTTTCATCCGGTTCGATGAGATCTGGATTCTCCGCCAGGATGTTAAATGTGATCTCAGCTTCCAGGCTCCCGGCTGGGATCGTCAGCGGGCTGGTGGTAGTGACCGTATAATCCACATTCTTCGTAGCCCCATTCACAGCCGCGTCCGTCACGGTAAACGCCACCGTAACCACCTTCGTGGTGATCTTATCCAGCACCACTTTGACTTTTCCTGGAATTCCTTCCACAACCTTTTGGCTGGCCAGCTCGAAGGAAATATTGGGAGGCAGATCGATATCCTGGATGCGCACATCATCGGTGATCGGCGTCCCCAAAGTCGCGTTCGTCGGCACGCCCAGGGTCAGGAATGCATCCTCAAAATCTTCTTCATCCAGACCATCCTTGGTCGCCAGGAACGTCACCTGTTGGGTTTTTCCGGACATGGCTGGGAAGAAGAAGCTCAACGCAGCCGGATTCAGCGTGTAATCCACGTTATATTCCGCAGTTCCGCTGGTGGTGTATGGGACAGAGATATCTTTCCCAGATAACTCGCTCAACGTAGCAAACACGAAAACAGCCTGGTCTTCCAATACATCTTGTGTTGGAACCATGAACTGGACGGTAGGCGGTGGGTCATCCGTATCCGTATCCAGAATGGTTGTCACGTGGTGCATTCTGCCTTCATCGATGATCGCCCCGGTGGCCTCCAAGATGGTAATATCGAGGGTTTCAGCATATTCATCATAAGGATCATTCACCACCCTGGCTACCGCCAAGCGCTTTTGACCCGCCGCGAAAGTCAGTAAATCAGCAAACGTATAATCCTGGCCTTTCGTAGCCGTGCCCGAGAATTTAAAGAACACGGTTATATCCGTGGTATCCGCGTAGCTCAACACCGCATAAATTGTCTTCACCTCTGTATCCAGCTCTGTCTCGGTCCCCGACTGCGAAAGGATTTCAAAAGAAACATAAGGTTTGTCGGGAGCCGGGGTGCCAAGTACTTCAACCGAGGTCAAGATCGTGCGCGCCGTCGAGGAGCTGATCCAGAAAGAAGCAAAATCTACCAGCGGCAGCAGCGGAGTGTAAAATACACTCGCCTGTACGTTAATCCGGTCCCCGAGAGTGAATTTCTGACCTTGTGCCGTTTCACAGGTGATATTGCTTGGATACCAGGCTACGTTGGGTCCATGGTCATACGAGATCGCAAGATTCCCAGAATTGATCGAATTCAGGATCGCGGAACGCCTGCCAGCACTTACGATCCCTGCGCAGTCCAGGTAGCGCGGCACGCCTCCTACAGTCCCCACCGCGGAGCCATACCGCGCCGCTTCGCGGCTGGAGGTCGTCACAGACGTATAAATAAACAATAATCGGCCAAATTCGATGATCCCGTAAAGCAGCAGCAGGAGCACAGGGAATACCAGCGCAAACTCGACCATACTCTGCGCTTTCTCTCGCCAGGAGGAATTTTTGAATGATTGCATCATGGCTAGATTACCTTCTTTCTGAACGAAACCACCTTCAATTAATATAAAATGACTCTAATTTATTATACGGTATTCTCAACGAATAAAACGGTACAGGAGTACTATTGTTACCCCTAAACCGTTTACAGTTTTGTTAGGAACTGCCCCATTGAATGCACGCGTTGCACCTTGCGTGCCACACAAGGTGTGCCGCTAGCGTACATCCAGAGTCATCGCCTCTTCCACTCCGATGCGCGCATCTTGCGGCACAGATTGGATTAAAAGGTCAAGCAGCAAATTTTGGGTTGTGAAAGTGCTTTCCAGCTGCTCTGAAAGTGTATCGGACAGGGATGGATCAGAGGCTTTCAAGCCGCTAAGCAGTCCATCCGCTTGCCTGACGTGCTCTTTCAGGTTCGCCGAGGTTGGCGTAAGGTATTCGAAACGCCCTTCGAAGATCAGCTCAACGATCTCGCTACAGCGCCTCCCGGCAAAATCAACATGCAGCTCAGCTTTCATGGCAGGATCATGGGTAGCGTCCAGGCGCACTTTCTCTCCGAGCATTTTCACCCCATAAAGTGCATCTCCCGGGAGCGCAGTCTCTGCAAAAGAATACCCCTGCCTCCCCACAAAAATAAAGGTCATGATCAGAGCCATCACAGATATGAGGTTGAGTGCTCGCCAAAATTTTTTCTTTTGAAATGCTTTCAAGACCCGCGCATCGCGCGGCCGGGTGGCCTCTGCGTCACTTTCGCGTTTCAACCTGTCGACCAGGCGCTCTCGAGATGCAGAGATGTACCCCGGCCTGGCAGCGAAAACGGCTGTATTTTCCTCGAGCCACGCCACTGTCTCAAGGCGCTGGAGGAGCTCCTCCGCATACTGAGGGTAACCGCTCACAACCTGCTCAAGGCTTTCCCCTCTTTGAGCTGCCTCTAAACATTCCTGAAAAATTTTCTCGATCTTGCGTGCACGAACTGTCATCTTAGCCACTCACCCATTCACGATTACCTTACTCCTCGGTTAATTTCGCTCTGAGCGCCGCCAAAGCTCGGAACTGCAGCACCCTCACCGCTCCCACCGAACAATTCATCACCTTGGCTGTTTCCGAAGGGGTTAGTCCGCTGAAGAACCTCAAGCTGATCACCATCCGGTATTCTGACTTCAAGCCTCCAAGCAAGCTTACTAACTCTCTCCGGTCAACTTTCTCCTGGAACCTTCCATTTGAATCGCTTGCTAATCCTTGACTTTCATCTACCTCATCCAGAGAAACGAGGTTTTTCACCTGTCTCGATCTCCGGTAATAATCCGTCAAGGCGTTCCTTGCGATCCGGTACAAGAAAGCCGCAAATGGAATCCCTTGCAGCTGGAATTGGGGCAAAGCTTTCCAGGCCCGGTAAAAAACTTCTCCGGTTAAATCCTCCGCGTCCAGGCGGTTATCAAGGTGCAGGAACAAAAAACGAAATATACCCTCTGCATACCGGGTATAGATCTCGCCGAACGATTCGACATTGCCTTCCTGGGCTTCTTTTAAATATCGAGGCTCTTCAACCTCTTCCCAGTCTGGCATGTCTCTATCCTATTGAACGTTCAAAAGGGTGGTTTGTTACAGTCTTTATTTTATGGATCGGCTGCCACGGCAGAGGCCACATGCAGTAATTCCCAATCCTCAGGAGGCCAATAAATCACCAGGGCTTTCCCAATCACATTCTCCATCGGCACCATTCCCCAGGACCGCGAATCCGATGAATTATTCCGGTTATCCCCCATCACAAACAAGGAATTCGCCGGCACAGTCCAATCACCTCCCCGGCTGGTGGTAACTTGTAGATAAGGCTCAACCAGGAGCTGATTATTAACGTAAACTTTCCCATCCGCAATATGGATCTGATCGCCTGACAGGCCAATCACGCGTTTGATGTACGGCGTCTGCGTTGGATCAGGAGGATAACGGAACACGATGATATCCCCACGCTGCGGAACACCCAGCTTATAGGCTAATTTATTGACGATCACAAAATCCCCCGCGTAAAGGTTCGGCTGCATGCTGATCGATTCGACGCGGATGCGTGCCGAAACTGCGTTGATCCCCAAGAAAAGAACCACCGATAAGACCAATGTTTCCAGCACATCCAGGATCATCCTCCGCGCCCCGCCTGAAGCGGGCGGCTGCTCGGGATTTTGTTCTGGGATAATTTCTGTATGCAATGAATCCAATCCTACCTCCTTGCATGAACGAGAAGATTATAAAACCTATACGGGTTCATGACAAGAATAATTGATAAAAATAAGCAAAATCTTATTCTCAGACCTTTCCACCCAAAATTGTAACCGATCTACCCATCTATTGAGTGCCCACTCTCAGCATCGGGGTCCTGGCGCAAAAGCTTCACCGCATGCTCGAGCACCGGAATGGCAACCAGTAAATTTTCAAGCGCTGCCTTGGGGCTGCCCGGTAAATTTAAGAATCAGAACATGCCCGCGTATACCCGTCACAGCGCGTGAAAGCATGCCATGCGGCGTCACCTTCAAGCTGGCTGCCCGCATCGCTTCCGCCAGCCCAGGCGCCTCGCGGCTCAAAACTGCCCGGGTTGCCTCCGGCGTTACATCGCGAGGGCTAAAACCCGTCCCTCCCGTGGTCAAGATCACATCGACCTCTCCCGAATCAGCCCAGCCGACCAGGGTTTCCTGGATAATGGGTTGATCATCAGGGACGATCGCCGCGAGAACGACTGTCCATCCCTGTGAAAGCACCTGTCCTTCAAGCGCCGGTCCAGAAGCATCCAACCGTTCTCCCCCGGCTGAACGATCAGAGACCGTCAATATGCCAAATCGCAGCTTATCCACTCAATCGATATCCTTGGCGTAAAGGTATAAATCATCCATCTGTTTCCACCCCAGGTTTTCATAGAAACGGACAGCCGTGTAATTATCTTTCGTCACCAGCAAATAATAACGGATGCAGCCCTTTTCCCGCAGCCGCTTCTCCAATTCCTCCATCAGGTCGGCCCCAATGCCCCGCTGGCGAAAAGCTTCTGCCACAGCCAGGTGATAGACCATCCCCCGCCGTCCATCAAAACCACCTAAAACACTGGCGACGATCTGCCCCTCGCTTTCTGCCAGCAGAAACAGGTCCGCATCGCGTTTCAGTTTCTTGGCAATCTCATCCAGCTCATCCGATTTACGCAGGTGGATCCCGGGCCCTGCCTCAGACCACAGCTTGAAAATGGCGGGGTAATCCTCAGGGAATTTGAAACTCCCGGATAATCATGGGGAGCTTGCCAGTCTGTTCGTTCACTCGGCCATCAGGCGGATTTGCTGGATCAGGGCGTCTGGCATATAAGGTTTCAGAATAAATCCATCCGCGCCGGCTATCGTGCACTCTTCCCGAAAATCGATCCCTGAAGACATCAATACTTTCGATGCTTTCATATCCTCTTCACCCTTGATCATGCGCAGCAGGTCAAATCCATTGGCCTGCCTCAAGTGCACATCCATCAAAATCACGGCAGGCCTTTCCTTCCGGATCGTCTCGAGGATTTGATCAGGATCATCTTCCAACATCTTGACCACCTCAAATCCCTCCATCTCAAGCAGGATATTTAATAACCCGATCATCGTCGCATCGTCTTCGACCAGCATCACCTTCTGCATTATTTTCCCTCTTTCAAACCTTGTTGGACTGCCTCTACAGTGATTTTCGCTTTCTTTTTACCCTTGCGCTTCTCTGGAGTTTGGCTGGATGGCGTAGAATTTTCCTTGGGTTTCTCTAAAGAAGGTTTTTCCGGGGCCGGTTCTAAGGCGGCTGCCAAAACATCATCCACCGTTTCAACAAATACAAACTCCAGCGATTTCAGCACCTCTTCTGGCAGGTCTTCCAGGTCAGCCTCATTCCGCTTGGGCAGAACGATTTTCCGCAAGCCGCTGCGATGCGCGGCCAACACTTTTTCCTTAATGCCTCCCACCGGAAGGACCTGCCCCCGCAGGGTGATTTCTCCGGTCATCCCCACATCTGGTCGCACGGAGCGCCCAGAGATCAAAGAAACCAGGGCGGTTGCCATCGTTACTCCTGCAGAGGGGCCATCTTTCGGTTGTGCACCTGCCGGAATGTGCAGGTGAATATCCGATTTATCAAAAAAGGTCTTTTCCAAACCCAACGCTTCCGCTCGAGAGCGAACATACGATAAAGCCGCCCGCGCCAATTCTTGCATCACATTGCCCAGTGAACCAGTGATCTGGAAGCCTTTGCTCCCCGGCATACGGGTTGCCTCGATAAATAACACATCTCCGCCAACAGACGTATACGCCAGGCCCGTTGCCACGCCCGGTACAGCACACCGTTCGGCAATTTCTTCATTGCCGAAGTAACGTGGTCGACCCAGGTACTCACGTACTTTTTCAGGGGTAATTTCCACAACTTTTAGATTTCCTTCCGCAACCTGCGTGACCACCTTGCGGCAGACACTGCCAATTTCACGTTCCAGGTTGCGCACCCCAGCCTCCCGGGTATAGGAGCGGATGACCATGGTCAGGGCTTCGGGCGTAAAAACCACTTCTTCCGAGCGCAAACCATTCTCCCGTAATCTGCCGCGGGATCAAGTATTGTGTGGCAATCGAACCCTTCTCCCCCTCGGTGTATCCAGACAATGTGATGATCTCCATCCTGTCTCGTAGAGGCGCCGGGATTGTTTCCAATAGATTGGCGGTGGTAATGAACATCACCTGCGATAAATCAAAAGCCACCTCCAGGTAATGATCGCGGAACTCAACGTTTTGCTCCGGATCCAATACTTCCAATAATGCCGCTGCCGGGTCGCCATGAAAATCGAAAGTCAGTTTATCGACTTCGTCGAGCATAAAAACAGGGTTGCGCGACTCGACCCTGCGCAGAGCTTGCAAGATCCGTCCTGGCAGCGCCCCAATATAAGTCCTGCGGTGCCCGCGGATCTCAGCCTCATCGCGCATGCCTCCCAACGAGATGCGCACAAATTTTCGGCCCATGGCATGGGCGATCGAGCGACCCAAAGAGGTCTTTCCCACCCCCGGAGGTCCGACAAAACATAAGATGACCCCCTCACGAATGCGCCGGATATCGTCAACCGGCTCCAGGTTCGTATCATCCTTCCGTTCCAGGCGCAATTTTCTGACCGCCAGGAACTCCAGAATCCGCTCTTTGACATCCTCCAACCCAAAGTGATCCTGGTCTAAAACCTCTCTGGCGTGCGCAATATCCAGGTTATCGGGTGTCGTGATAGCCCATGGCATGGAAATTAACCAGTCCAGGTAGGTGCGGATCACACCGTACTCAGCCGCCGCCGTTGGTAAGTGTGCCAGGCGGTCGAGCTCCTTGAGCGCCTGTTTTTCTGACTCTTCGGGCATCTTGGCTGCTTCTATCTTCTTACGCAGCTCCTCGACTTCAGCAGCCTGCTCATCGCCTTCTCCCAGCTCGCGCTGGATTGCTTTTAGCTGCTCACGGAGAAAATAATCACGCTGCATCTTCTCGATCTCTGAGCGCGCCTCGCTTTGGATTTTCTGACCAATCTCCAGCACCTCGGCCTCATGTACCAGAATGCCCGTCAGCTTATGCAGCTTTTCCTGGGCTGAGTCCAGCTCGAGCAGAGCTTGCGCTGCATCCAGATCCATGCGTTGAAAATTTCCAATCGTATATACGGTTTGGAGAGGTTCTTCCAGGGCTTGAACCGAGGCCACCAGCTCACGTGGGATGGTCGGGATCATCTCAGCAATATGAGCAAATTGGTCGCGTGCATTTCTTGCCAGAGCCTCAATCTCCAGGCCGGTTTCAACAACCTCAGGAACGAGTTGGATTTGCGCCTTGAGGTAGGGATCAGTTTGGGTAAACTCCACAATTTTAAACCGGGCCAAACCCTGCACTAACAGGCGGATTGTGCCATCGGGGGCGCGGAATAAACGGTGCACCATCCCTACCGTCCCTACCGAGAATAAATCTTTTGGCTCCGGGATTTCCAGCTCGGGGTCTCGGGAAGCCACCAAACCAATTAACCTGTTTTCTCCGGCGACCACATCATCGACTAATCGAATGGAGCGCGGTTGTCCGATAGTTAAGGGGACAGCCGTTTCCGGATATACCACCAGCCCCCTCAAAGGGAGGATGGGCAATAAGCCGGGAATTTTACTTTGTGTTTCTTCCGATCGTGGATTTTGCGTAGTAACCGGAACCTCACCTTCGAATTCCTGTGTCGCGTTGGCAAACACCAACCGGAACATTAATTCTTTGAAAGCTTCAGCTTCGTCCTCCGTCCATTCACTTTGTTCTAACCATGACATGATATCTAATGAATTCCATCTGGATGCAGGCATGAAAGATTATGATTCCTTTATCTGAATTAAATGAGAGCGTGCCTTGGGTAAGACAACTTTAAGAAAGCCATCTCGATAGACGGCTGTCGCACCCTCAACCGTCACAGAGATAGGAAGCTCAATCTCTGTGCTAAATTCCCCATAGGGTATTTCCATTTGATAATAGGCGCGTCGTTCGAGTGTGTCCGTTCTGTTTCCTTCAATGAAAAGGTGTCGTTCCTCTAAATAGATCGTAAAATCCTCCTCGCGCATCCCCCCAATTTCCACTCTGACCACAATTGCTTCCTCATTTTCGTAGACATCGGTCAACGGTCTCCAAACGCCCTGCCGGTGTTGATTGCGCCACCGCTGGATTTCGTTATTACCGGATAGAGCTTCATCAGAAAACCAGTCTTGCGGAACCTGGTGATGCTTCAGAATGACATCGATCATCTCCAACACTCCTCAAAACCAACCAAAAAAATCTTTTAACTTATACCAATATTTCTTCACAGCGCCCCCGGCGGGATTCGAACCCACAACCAACAGCTTAGAAGGCTGCTGCTCTGTCCATTGAGCTACGAGGGCATTGAAATTAATTGTATCAGAAGAATGATGACTTTTGATTATTTAATATATAACCCAAGTATACATGAACAGGGTTCATCCTGGAGCAAGAAAAGTTGTTACAACGGAAGCAGCCGCCAACACATAGGTCGCAAGCGAGTAGTGCCGTGAGTCTGAGCCCAAGTCAAGTATGACCGAGATGGCTAGAGGCATCCTGATTGTTGCCACTGCTTCGATGAGCGCACAGGACAATTTCGGTCCAAATAGACATCTGTGTTGGTAGCTAAAGAAATACGAAATGGAGATTATCCAACCTCTCCGTAGGTCGTAAGATCCTCGTAGCAGTGGAGCCACGTAGTGGCTTAGGCTGCACTGTATCGCCAGCCTCAATCGTTTAGTGATGATGGGCTCAGAGGGCTGAGGATTTGCGACTGGCGTGGTTCTCTCGCCCAGGATCGCTCAGTTCCAGCTGGGCGATCTTAACTTTTAAGCGATTACCCTTCATTTCAAAACCGCCTGTCAGTATCATGGCGCAAGCCATCCACGATAGAGAAGAGTGGCTCGTAATCTGGTCGGGCTTTTACCCAGACCATACGCTTAGCCCCGACATCAAGCCCACCTTCTGGATCGTGAGAATATTACGGGCGAACCAGGTGGTTAGACATGGGTCATTCTACAACTCCCTGATCACACAGTTGCCTAACGATCCGAACGACGAGCTTTCCAGATGACGAGGGCATAAAGAGGCAGCGAAAGGGATAGGACAATTAGCAGGTCAGTCAAGACCCGGGTAACGGGAACAGTCTCCGAGAATTCCGCCCGGCAGATCTCTGCCAGCGCCACCGATGGCACCCAGGGGAGAATACTCTCCACCAGGACCGGGAGTTCCACGCCCAGCATCTTTACCACGATGGCGCCAACCAGGAGCAGCAGGATAGCCGTCATCCATCCGACCATATCCTGCTGCTTCTCATAAAAACTGCCCAGCGCCAGACCTATGGCCACCGAAAAAATCCCGCCGGCGATCACGAACAACATCACCAAATCCCAATGGATCACATCCGCCCACGAGATGGCAAATATCATCACCGCGGTTACCAGGATATAGAACGATCCTGCCAGGGCTTTCCCGATCACCACCTGGCCGATGCTGGCCGGGGAGACCAGTAGCGCCTGCATGGTCTTGGTCTCTTTTTCCTCAAATAGCAGACTTGGCACCAGAAAAATGCCCATCATCAAGATCATGAGCACCGAATTGATGGTTGCCAGGCTGAGGGAGAGCACACCGCTTGTGGGTGGGTAGGCGATATTCCCTTCGATATGGATGGTCACCGGAAGGTCCAATGCTTGCGAAAGCATTTCTTCGAGTTTCGGTTGCAATTCGGAAACCTGGTAGCGTTTGCTCCAGCATACATAACCCTGGAATTCAACCTGCTTCCCCGTAGCCAGATGCTGATCGAAATCTGCCGGGATGCGGAGGCCGATCAGCGGATATACCGCGCCACACAATGCGGTATGCAATTCCTGCTCTGAATGCAGCCTTTGCACCGAAATGCCTTGGTTATTTCTTATTTTTTCCACCAGAGACGAATTGCCAATGTCGTAAACTGGCAGGACTGTCTGCGATTGTTCGAAGATCAAAGGTAGCATCTTTGGCACGAGCAGCATGATGCTCAGCATGATGATCATCGAGATAACCACCTTGTTCCTGAGTGCATCGACGATATCTTTGGAAGCGATCGTCCAGATGATATTCAGGTTATCTGCGAGTGTGTGTCTGTATTCTTTTGACATCTCGGTTTTCTCCACTTGAAAAGACGGTCAAGCCGCTTCTAGCGGTCAGATCGGCGAACTTTCCAAATGACCAAGCCAAAGACAACGGCGATACTCACTAAAGCAATAGCAAGGTTCGGTAGGAACTGCGCGGGAGTAATGCCTATGGAGCATGAGTAGCGAAAGATGCTGGCTAGCGCCGAAGATGGCAACCAGGTAAAGATCATTCGGATGCCGGCTTTCAGGTTTGATTCCATGTAGAAGAGCGGTGGAATTGCCAGGAAGAGGAGCAGCACCACCATCCAAAGCCCTATTTGTTTTGTGGATTTGATAAAACTACCAACCACCAGCCCCAACCCGACAGCAAGCAGTGCATATCCCAGGAAGGCTGCCAGTGCCATGATCCAATTAACAATGTACCCTGAGAACAGGGCCATTCCAAGTCCGCCAACGATCAAGATATAGAAAAATCCTGCCAGTGCTTTGCCCAAGACAACCTGTCCGGGACTTGCCGGGGAGGTCAGCAGCGCATCAAGTGTTTTAGTTTGCTTTTCCTCCAGCATCAGGTGAGGGATCAGAAGCAGCGCCGTGGTGAAGACGAAATAAACCATTAGGTAGGTTACGCTGGTATGGTCGCCGTCCGCATCTGCTTGCGGGATGATAATGTTCTGGCCAATAACAACCTGCACTGGCCGGCCGAGGATCTCGGTGAAGGCCTGGCTGTATTTTGTTTCCAGTTCGGCAACTTTCATGCGGTTGACCCAGAAGATGTAACCGCTCAGGGTGGGTGTGCCGCCGGAGGATAGGGTTTGGTCGAAATCTGCCGGAAGTACCAGGCCCACGTTTTGATACGCCATCATCCGCTTCATTTCTGGAAGAGAAGATGCCTGCCGGAATGAGTATTTAGCTCCATCCCGAAGGCTGGCAAATTCAATCACCAAGCTGGTATTCCCTTCATCAGACCACAACCACACTCACATTTTTATCGAAAGGGCGCAGTGTGCTGATGTAGGAGAAAAATACCACCATACCAACCATAATGATGAGATTGGATCTGCTGCTCTTGTTTTTTAGAGCATCCAGGATGTCTTTCGTGCCAATGATCCAGGCAATATAAAGAGTATCCATTAGAGTTCTCATAGTTCCTCACTTCCTCTCCGCAGCTCACTTCCGGTGAGCTGGATGAAAATATCTTCCAGGGTTGTTTTTTCGTCTTTGCCGTATTCAGCCTTTAGGCGAGTTGGAGTATCCATGGCAACGATGCACCCCCGGTCGAGGAACGCGACCCGCTGGCTAAGCTGATCGGCTTCTTCCATGTAATGGGTGGTCAGGAAGACAGTCATCCCCCCTTTGGCCAAACCGGACACGATGCTGCGGATATCACGGGCAATGTGCGGATCCAAGCCGCGCGTCGGTTCATCCAGGAACAGAACCTCAGGCTTGTGTAGCAACGCCCGGGCAATCAGCACCCGCTGTTTCATGCCGTTTGAGTATTTCTGAACCTTTTCGCTGGCGCGCTCGGTCAGTCCAACCTGAGCAAGCACTTCCTCCACGCGGGATTTCTGGATGCGGTAAAGGCGGGCATAGAAAACCAGGTTTTCACGCGCCGACATGCGTTCGTAGATGTTCTGGCTGTCGAACACCACGCCGATCCTGGGCTTGAGCTGCTGGCGTTCGGTGACGACATCATAACCGGCCACTTTGGCCATCCCTGAGGTGGGAAGCAATTGTCCGGTCAACATGCGGATGGTGGTGGTTTTGCCAGCGCCATTGGGACCCAAGAAGCCGAAAATCTCACCGGGTTCAACGCTGAAGCTGATCCCATCAACGGCGCGCAGGCCGTTGTAGTTTCGGGTCAGGTTTTGAACTTCGATCGCTTTCATCGCGTCACTCCTTATTTTGTCTAACGAAGTACTTTCCATGTCAACTTTCTGCCATCAGTATATATAAAAGAAATACGCCGTGCAACAAAAAATCGGCAAACGGCGTATAGGGGCGGCAGAAGGCGCTGGAGTGAGGGTGAATAGCACAATTTCGGGATTATTTTATGGGCATAAAAAGGCAAATTCGGACAAAGTTAATATCCCAAAAGCTCACGCAACTCACGTTCGGCGGATTTGCTTAGAGGAATCTCTGTCCCTGCGGCATCTTTCAGCCTCAGGCTGAAGCTATCCCGGGTATAGGGGATCACTTCCTTGACCTGCTGCAGATTGACGAGGTAAGCGCGATGCACACGGAAGAATCCGCTGCGCGATAGGTGTTTTTCCAACTCGGCCAGGGTGAACTGGGTCGGCAGGCGTTCCTCGTTGGTTTGAAGATAGGAGCGGTCGTCCTGGGCGAAGACGAATAGAATTTCGGCTGGGTCAACCAGGATGATCTTATCTTCTGAGCGAGCCGGGATCATGAACGGGCGATTGCGCTGCTGATCTTCTCGAGGGTCATACGTCTCGACAATCCGGCCCTGGGCCAGACAATAGACCTTGTTGCAGATTTTCTCCAAGCCGGTCGTATCCTGGGCGAGTATCAGCACTGCAGCGCCAGCCTCACTCTGCCTGCGCACAACCTGGCTGATCAGTGTGATGGAGACTTGCTCGCAACCTGCAAACGGGTCTACCAACAACAGGATCTTTGGGTTGGCAAGGAGTGCGCGTCCCAACGCAAGCCGCCTGGACAGACCAGGGGAGAGCTCTCTGCACTGGTATGGGCTTGGTCAGCCAGGCCGACCTGTTCCAGTACCTCCATCGGGCGTGTTTTAGGCAGCCGGTATAGGTGGCAGTAGAATTGCAAATTGCCAAGCACGGACATACGCTTGTAAAGGTTGTCATCCGGGAAAGAGCACACCCGCCTGGCGACTGAAAGCTCTGTGCTCATGATAGGGATCCACTCCAGCCAAGCGCACGCTGCCAGTTGTCGGGTGAATGCGGCCGCTGAGCAATTGGAATAAGACATCCTTGCCGCTGTCCACCGGCCCGACAAGCGCGGCGACCTCCCCCGCTTTAACTTCCAACGAAGGAATGTCGATCACTGTAGTTTGGTCAAGGACTTTTTGCAAGTTTGTGAGCGTAATCATCATGATAATTGTAGCACATCCCCCATTATGACCTGCGTCACGCAGACGGTGCAGTTCTGTTCGTTTATCCTGGCATGCTCATCGGATCGTTATCCATAAATGCCAGCCAATATCATTCCGGAGGGGAAAAGTTATGTCCTTCTGAGAGGATACCCATACAAACCACGGTGGAAATGTTACTATGTATAAGCAAGGCAATTGATCCAAGGGTTTTTATGCCCTACTATTGCACTACTCACAATTTTATACCCCCCATATATGGACTATTTTCAAAAAATAATCCATACAGCACCAACATATAGCGGGGTAATTTTCGTTTGGTTATATCTTAGAAGGCTGCTGCTCTGTCCATTGAGCTACGGGGGCATTGAAATTAATTGTATCAGAAGAATGATATCTTTTGATTTATTTTAATATATAACCCAAGTTGCCACCAAATGGTAAGGAAGGGAAATCCATGCGAAATCTATTAGAGCTTGTGGCAGCCAAACCCTAACGGTGGCAGGTCGCTCTCCGCACGGCGCTGTGGCTCCTGTCCAAGCTGACGGCAGCCTTCTCAGCGTGATAGAGTACAATTCGCAGCCCTAGGTCTCGCAGTTGAGCAGCCTGCCCATCAGGCTGGCGATCTCGCCTTTACCCGCACAGGGATCAAGAAGCCGCCCACGTGTGCCCGCTGGAAGCGGGATGAACCAGGAGGTTGTGGCTTCCCCCATGTGAGGTTGGATAGAACCCACCTTTTTCAATTCCTGCAAGTTTCATGTGTGTATACTCCATGAGAATGACCCCGGAGGACGCGACGCTCCAAAGGGTGCGATGTCACCACAGAGAAATAGATACGAATACTTGTCCGAACTATGGCACTGTTCTTAATTTAGATTGAAATCTCTCCTTTTTTGTGGTTATCAGATTCTACCAACGTTCTATCTTCAACACTTTTAAGTCGCATTAGCATGGATAGATCTACCAGGAATCAATCATTCAACAGAGCTAGGAGATAGCCTGTTATATAATTGAGTTATGGCTACCACAATTCTAGCCGCCAAACTATTCATCACCCCCGCCACGGCCCAAAGTTGTTCACCGCCCCGCCCGGTTGAACGGCTGCACGAGGGCTTGCCCCACAAACTTACCCTCATCTCTGCCCCTGCCGGCTTTGGTAAAACCACCCTAATCAGCGAATGGGCTGCCGGTTGCGGGCGACCAGTCAAGGCAGGTGAGCTGCACAAATCCCAAATGACTTTTACTTTAATGCTTTGGCCTCTTTAGCCGGTCCGGTGCTGTGGCGGATGTTCAATTCGGGGCGCAGCAGCACCTGAAGTGGTCCGCTTAGTGCTCCGTTCATATGGTCGATCAGGATACGAACGGACTGGTAACCCATCTCATGAGCCGGGAAGGAGATCGTAGATAGGGGGGGGATGAGTAACTCGCTAATCCTATCTTTGAACATACCAATGATGGATAGATCCTCCGGCACACGCAAACCCTTTGCCCGAATTGCTTTGAGGATTCCTGGAACGCCTATTTCCTGAGGGATGACAAGCGCGGTGATGCCCGGATGATCGGTAAGTAAGCGGAACAAAACAGACTCGGTATTGTCGTTCTTCAAGTCAACCGTGCGCCACAAACGGGGCAGTTCAAACTGCTGGCAGGCTTTTTCATAGCCTTGCAGCGCCCAGGTGGCATATCCGTATTCCTTCTCATTCACTACCGGGGCCAATGTGATGAAACCAATTTCTCGGTGACCGAGCGCTTGCAGATATTGTATGGCTTCAGCTACCCCTTTGCCAATATCGATGTCGACGTAGCTCAGGCCTGTATTATCGGCACAGCGACCGATCATTACAAAGGGCAGGTCGTGCTCCTGTAAGAGTTTCACCCGGCAGTCGTGGGTCAAAATTTCCATTAAGATGATACCGTCTGCCTGTCCACGACGGAAGATCGAGAGCAGTTCGTTATCACTTAGCGAATTCACGATCAGGTTGAGGGAAAACCCGGCATCTTCGCAGCTCATCGCCGCGCTGGTGATGATGTTCTGCTCTGGCGGGTTAAAGTCTTGTGGATAATGGAGAGCGATGAAATGGCTTTTGCCCGAACGGAGCTGCTGCCAGGCAAGTTGTGGGGTAAAATGATTTTCTTCCATTACCCGTAAAACGCGGGCGGCGCGTTTCCTCAGCCACCTCCGATTTATTGTTAAGGATGCGGGAAACTGTGGTGATTGAAACACCACTGGCATTCGCGATATCAACGATGGTCATCTTTTTGAGCTTCGACCGCTTTTCCACTGATGAGATACCCTTTCAAACAAAGGATGAGTGCTTTATAACTTTATCACAACCTGTTGACCGAAATAGTGAATCTTCCGATTCGATCTGACCAGGGATGTGCCATACTGGAGGGATCCCGCATCATGAAGGACTATTTCAAACGTTCGTTGTTCAAGCATACCAACGTACTGCCCTTTTCGCGCCCCCAGGGTCAACTGCCCCTCGGTATTTTGCCAGTGGATATCGATCGTCGAAAACGCTCCTTCCTCATAATTATATCGATCACCTTCATCTTCGTAAAGCTCGAAGGATCCATCCTGACCGGGGTAAATGTGCAGTTCAACGGGCGCTTCGGATAGATCATTTACGTGCTGGCGGACGGGTCCCATGGGCAGGATGGATCCGGCGCGCACAAACAGCGGCAAGCGGTCGATAGGTGCTTCTGCCTGGATGGTCTGGCCGCCGGTATACGTCTGCCCGGTACAGAAATCATACCAATTGGCTCCCGCAGGCAGGTACACCGGGCGAGATTTCGCATCACCTGCAAGTGGGCGTGATCCGACGTCATACCACATAGGCCGGGTGACCGGGTTTACCAGCAATGCTGGACCGAACATATACTGGTCGCTGATATCATAGGTGACTGGGTCGGAGCGGAAATCAAAGGGCAGGGCACGCAGCATGGTGTAATCGTGCTGGGTGGTCCAACCGGCTAAGGAGTAAATATAGGGCAGTAGCCGGTAGCGCAGATTTAGAGCGCTCACCAGGGCCTCATAGAAAGGTTCGCCGGCTTGCCAAAGCGCCAGATCTCACGGGGCGTGTCGGTGCCGTGGGCGCGGAACATGGGCAGGAAGGCCCCATATTGGAACCAGCGCACAAACAGCTCGCGGTAGCCCAGGTCGTCTACACCCTCCTCATAATCGCCGCTCCAGAACCACATCTCCGGCTTGCGTTTGACAAAGAACGCGCCAATATCGAGTGGTCCAGTAGGGCATGCCTGTCGCGCAGAAATTGAGCCCGTCGGCAATCTGGCGGCGCAGCGTATCCCAGCGGGCAGCTGTATCACCGGACCAGGTGATCGTAGCATAGCGCTGTTGGCCCAGATAAGCCGAGCGGGTCAGGTTGACCACCCGTTTTTCACCGGTCTCCCGGCGCTGCCCTTCATAGATTCCCTGCGAATGCAGGAGTGAATAGGCATTGATGAATTCAGGATCGAGGTAGCGTTTGGCTTCCTCGGTATTAATCCGCAGGCGTTCTTCTGGCTCAGGCTTGATCGCTCCTTTCCAGTCGGCTTCGAAGGGTTCCGTGCAATCGCACCACCAGGCATCGATCGCCATGCGAGAACAGCCCCTGGTTGGCCTGTTTCCAGTAACAGGCGCGAGCCGCCACGCTGAAGGCGTTGTAAGTGGCCTGGTTGCCCAGCAAGTGACCCTTGATCTTTCATCTCCTGCCAGTTTTCACCGCCGGGCCGCATAATCGGCCAGATGGAGACCATCAAGCGGGCGTTGAGAGCGTGCAGGTCGGCGGTCATCTGGTCGGGATCCGGGAACCGCTCTGGGTCAAGGATTTTTTGCCCCCATAGATCGCCGGTCCATGACTTCCAATCCAGCACGATGCAATCCAGCGGTAGTTCGCGCTGGCGGTACTCGCGCACAATGCTGAGCAGTTCATCCTGGGTCACGTAGCGCTCTTTAGATTGGATATAACCAAACGCCCATTTCGGCAGCATCGGCGAATGGCCGGTCAGGACGCGGATTTCGTGAACGATCTGATCAAATTCCGGGCCATAGATGAAGTAATAATCCAGCTCTTCATCCACATCGCTCCACAGGTAGGAGCCAAAGGCGTCGTCGTGGAATGTCATCAACGAGCAGCTATCCAGAAAGATGCCGTAGCCGCGCGTGGAAACCAGCACCGGCACGACCGCCTTCATGTTTTGCTGGTAAAGATACTGGTGCTGCCCGCGCAAATTGAACATGCCCTCTTCATGGGAGCCGAGACCATAGAGGGCCTCGCCGTCTGCCCACTCGAATTCCAGCTTGGTATGATATGCCTGCCGGTCAACCACCTGGAGGACGTTACGGGCATCGCTGCGTACGCCATCGGCGTTCTCGCGGCTCTCGACAGTGGTGGATTCATCGAAAACCGAGACCAGCACGTCCACTGGGTGGAGTGTTTTTCCACCGCGGGCTGGTTCTTTCGTGAGTACGTGACCCTGATTATCGCAGTAGGTAAAGGCCAGCGTCTGGCACTGGATTGTGATCGTCACCTCAGGGGTGGAGAAGATTAATTCCTCAGCCGTTTCATTCACGGTAAAGCGGGCCAGGGGATCTGGCCTGGCTGTCACAATCAGGCTGCTCGAGCCAGACTTGCTGGCTGAGGTAGGAAGGATTGGATGCAAGCTGTAACGCACGCGGATGGCGCGTGGAGAATAGGGTACCAGGGAAAGACATCCGCGGTCGCTTTCGATGTAAAGCCCGTCAGACTCGGTTGAATACGAATGGATAGTCATGAAGTTTCCTCTTTGGTTGACCGGTGCCAGGTCCACCCAGCGCGGATCGGTATGAGCAGGTTTTATCATCAGTGGGAGGTGATTTCGAGTGCCTGTTCAATCGAGCCCAGACCGAGGTGTGTATTGGCAACCGGCAGGACATCCGCCTTAATGGAACTAAGCGACAGGAGTGAATATGAGTAGCCCATCAATGCGGTCAAACCAGTATTTGTTCAGGTTGCAAACCGGGGAGCGGCTGGGGAAATCGTTTCGATTAACCTTTGACAGCCCCGGCCACCATTCCCGACAAGATAAAACGCTGCGCTACCAGGTAAATCAGGATGACCGGCAGGATAGTCAGGACAACATCTGCCGAAACCAGGCTCCAGTCGGACTGGAACTGGCCAAAGAAATTGTAGACGGCCAGGGTCATGGGCCAGTAGGTGCTGCGGTTAAGGTAGTAAAGAGGTACAAGGAACTCATTCCAGATGCCCAAGATATTGAGCACTGCCGAAGTGACCAGCACGGGGGTCAACAACGGGTAGATGACTGAGAAGAACAGCCGGGTCGGGCTGCAGCCATCCATAATTGCGGCTTCATCCAGCTCGCGCGGCAAAGACTCAATGAAAGCATAGATGAGGAATACACTGAAGGGGATCATTGAAGCTGCATACAGCAGAATTACGCCAAACTGCGTGTTGTTGAGGTGTGTCCACTGCATCACCTTCGTAAGGGTGACGAAATTGGTTGGCATTGCAATGCCCATCACCAGGAAAAAGTAGATGAACCGGTTAAAGCGGGTGCGGTTCCGTGAGAGGACATACGCTGCCAGGGCAGACACGGTTATCCCAATGGCAGTGGCAGCAAAAGCATAAAGCAGGCTGTTGGCAAATGCGCCTACCAGCTTGCCTTTCTCGATCACCGTAGCGAAGTTGCTCCACTGAAATACAGCCGGCAGTTCTGCGCCCATCGAGCTGGCCTCGGTTTTCGTCTTGACGGAGTTAATAAAGACCAGGTACACGGGAATAAACATGATCAGGCTAAAAATGACTGCCAGACCGTTGAAGGAGACTTTGCGCAGCAGCTTCATCGTCATCGCCCTGCGCGTCGCCGAGTGACTTACTGCAGACTTATGGTCCGTCGTGTTTGTTACCATGGCATCACTCTATTTCTTCCCGGTGCATCAGCCGGATGACAAAATAACTAAGAACAATCATTACCAGAAACAGCAGCGTTGAAAGCGCCGTGGCGATGCCATAACGGCCTTTGGAAAAATCCTCGAATACGGCCGTGTAAACAGTGTCGGTAACCCGACCTGGCCCGCCATGGGTAAGCACAAAAATGATGTCAAAGACTTTCAAGCCGTAAAGCAGGT
The DNA here is from genome assembly GCA_963751425.1 of uncultured Chloroflexia bacterium. Taxonomy (GTDB): domain Bacteria; phylum Chloroflexota; class Anaerolineae; order Anaerolineales; family UBA4823; genus CAVVUF01. The sequence continues at coordinate 1,487,827 of CAVVUF010000001.1, forward strand.
TCAAGACTGTTGTAACAGATAGGACAGGCATGATCAGCGGTAAAGTCACATTGGTAAAGGTTTTCCAGCCGGTGGCTCCGTCGATCGAGGCAGCCTCGTAATAATCCTTTGGGATGGCTTGCAACCCGGCAATCAAGATAACCATGATGTACCCCACGCCTTTCCAAGTGTCCACTCCGATTACGGAGGGCAGCGCCAGGTGAATATCGGTCAGCCATTTCAAGGCTAAAATATCCAACCCAGCCCAGCGCAGCGTGGTATTCAAAAAGCCGGTGGCTGGATTGAGGATGGATCGAAAAATGAGGCTCACAACCAGCATGGGCAGCACGGCTGGCAGGTATATGATCACCCGGTAAAAATAAGACAGGTGCCGAACGCCCTGGGTTAATAGCACCGCCAATCCCAACGCCAAGACCGTCTTGAGGATGATGGTGGCAATGGTGAACACAATCGTGTTCTTGATAAAACTGACGTACCCCTGACCGGTGGAGGAAAAGATGGTTTTGAAGTTATCCAGGCCGACCCAATTGACTTCGGTTGTGTAGCTGTTCCAGTCTGTAAACGCATAGAAAAAGCCCATCACGCTGGGTAGGACAAAGAATAGTAGATATAAAAATAAAGCCCCGATGACAAAGTAAAAAGGATAGGCTTTATTTTTCATTCTTGTTATCTCTTTGACAATCCTGTGGAGGATATTGGTAAGGGGAGGGCTTTATTCCCTCCCCATATCTGGATCAAAAAGGTGGTTGGGCTTATTCAGAATGGCAACATCGCCTGAATGAGATCCTAACCAGAATTGGCTGTGCTACTTAGCCCAAGCCGGGTCGTTCGCAGCCGCGGCCATATCCGTACGGCGCTGATCAATGCTCTTGAGCACATCTTCAGGGGTCATCGCACCTGTGAACATCGAGACGATATCCTTCCCCATGTCCATCCATTGGGGATTAACATATGTAACCGCCGTCTGGTAAACAACTCCCCGTTTGGTGTGAGTATCCAGGAAGGTTTGCTGGGAAGGGAGCAGCTTGCCCTCTATCCCAGGAAAGGGAAGGGTTGGGCTGTTGGGATCGTTATCAATCCGGTATTGCAGACTGTCGGGTTGGGCGAGGAAGTTCAAGAACTGCTTCGCCTCATCAACATACTTTGATCCTATCCAGATGAACTTGGTTGGTCCGGCGGGATTGACGTTCAAAACCTGATTGTCGCCCAGCGGTATCATGAATACATCCAGGCTATCGATATTGAAATCTGGATAATCATTTTTCGCCTGCTGAGCGAAGGTCAGGTTTGCTACAGTCATGGCTGCCTGGCCCGAGGTAATTACTTTGGTCTGGTCGGCTACTGCATCAGATAAGGCGTTATCCCCGAAACAACCAGAGTCATATAGATCCTTATACTGCTGCAGGAGTAGTAACGCGGTCGGGTTTTGGGCAAAGGTGGTCTGATTGGTGTTCAACTGATCGGCTGTTCCAGGTGCAAGGTTCTCGACCTGAACGCCCAATTCCGCGAACCACAAGACCTGATGCCATCCATCAGCCATTGGCTCGTAGATGGGAGTGATCCCGGATGCTTTAATTGTCTCACAGGCAGATTTGAATTCGGCGAAGGTGGTCGGTACACTCAGATTTAACTTTTCAAAAATATCCTTATTGTAGTTGACCACCCAGGTCGTGCCCAGGGTATTCCAGACCGTCTGGCCATAAACTTTTCCGTTGACCGTGGATTGGTCGAGAACCTGTGGATCCTCTGTCTGAACCCATGGTTGATCGGACAAATCTACAGCATTCTTTTCAACATCATAATTCACCACCAGGTCTGTCTTGCCACTTTGCCCGCCAAAGAGATCCGGTCCTTCGCCTGAATTGAGCTTTGTTTTCAGAAGGCTGAAGTATTGATCGGAAGGGACAACCTGGTAGTCAATTTTTATGCCGGTCTGTTCTTCAAACTTTTTGGCCAGCTCCTGTTCGGCATCCGGGGCCCAGCCCTGGCTAACCAGGTAGGATAGGGTAACGGGTGCGGCGGTAGTGGGTTCAACCGCCTGGGGAGCGGTTGTCGGAGCTGCTGGAGACGCAGTGGGTGCCGCGCAGCCGGCGACGAGAACAACAACAAACAAGAATACGCAGATGGTAGAAACGGTTTTCTTCATTTTGAGTGATCCTTATATGTCAAATATGTCAATCATCGGGAAACAGAGCGACAAGAAGGGACGATTTATCATGTATTCGCGATATACACCTCCTGATGAAGTCAAAACAGCTAGGCGAGTAGCCGTTTTTCACTTTTCGGTTTTATCGTATTCAATGAAAAATTTTATGGAAATGTTTTCGGTAACATTTACATTGATAATACAACTTTTTTTTACTCATGTCAATAGCCAGTTAGTTCAGGGTTTGTCACAAAGGAACACTACCAAAAAATCGTTATTGACATTTATGCGGAAATTATGCTATTATGGTATCGATACCATGTGGTATGGATACCACACAGGAAGATGGAATGCCAACAATTCATGATGTCGCTAAACGTGCAGGGGTAGGATCGATCACAGTATCAAGGGTGATCAACAATTCGGGCTATATTAGCACGGAAACCCGTGAGCGCGTTCAAAAAGCTGTTGTTGAACTTGGTTATGTTCCAAATACCCTGGCGCGCAGCTTGCGCTCGCGGCGGACGAACACGGTCGCGCTGATGGTGACCGACATCACCAATCCCTTTTTTACCACCCTGGCGCGCGGGGTTGAAGACGCGGCAAATGAAGCAGGATATACCGTTATTTTCTGTAACACCGATGAATCCGAGGCAAAAGAAGAAAAATACTTGAACGTGCTGCTGCAGAAACAGGTCGATGGACTTCTTTTGGTTCCAACGCAAAGGAGTGTGAATACCATCCAGCAAATTCTGAAACATGGCACACCTGTGGTCGTGTTGGATCGCCGCATCTCGGAAGTTGATGTTGATACCGTCCGGTGTGATTCCCTGGATGGCGGTTACAAGCTCACGAAATACCTGGTATCGCTTGGTCATCGGCAGATAGCGGTAATGAGTGGTGCGGTTGGTGTTTCTACGGCGGATGATCGTGTAGCTGGATATCAAAAAGCCTTAGTAGAGAACGGTATAGCCCTTGATGAGCGGTTTATATTTCGTGGGGAATTCACGCCAGACAGCGGATATTCCATGACCAAACAAGCGATCAACCTGCCGCTGCGCCCGACCGCGCTGTATTGCTGCCAATAACTTTATTACCATTGGGGCAATGAAAGCCTTGCAGGAGGTGGGATTGGAAGTGCCGGAGGATATGGCACTGGCAGGCTTTGATGATCTGCCACCGGCCATGGTCACCTTCCCATTTTTCACTGTTGTTTCCCAACCAGCCTATGAAATGGGGACTCGGGCGATGCAATTGCTATTGAAACGTCTGAATGACAATGAAATGGGTGCGTTTCAAGAAGTGATCTTACCCACGCAATTGATTGTACGTCGCTCAAGTGGATCATCGTTCATGTAGAGGTATCAGTGATTCTCTTTTAAATGATGTGGTATCGATACCATAAGAATCTAACAAAAATGAGAGGAAAACATGGTTACAGCAGCAGATGTTTTGAACAAAGATGATCTAATTGTCATCACCGGCGCAGGTGGTTTTATTGCAGGAGCGCTGACGCGCTATTTTCATGAGAAAGGCTTTCGCCGAATCCGAGCTATTGACCGCAAGCCGATCCCCGAGTGGTACCAGCGCGTGCCGGGTGTGGAATGCATCTCGATGGATTTAAGCGAAAAAGAAAACGCGATTAAGGCTGTGGAAGGAGCGGTAGAGGTGTATAACCTGGCCGCGGATATGGGCGGGATGGGCTTTATCGAACACTTCCGCGTCGAATGCTTGCGCTCGATCCTGATCAACACCCACCTGATCGAGGCCGCCTATCGGGCGGGCGTGAGCCGCTATTTCTTCTCATCCTCAGCTTGCGCCTATAACACCACGCTTCAACAGGATCCGAACGTACGTGCACTAAAAGAGAGTGATGCCTACCCTGCCATGGCTGAACGCGGCTATGGCTGGGAAAAACTGATGAGCGAGATAGTTCTGCCAGGAATACTGGGCGGAGCGCGGGCTGGAAACCCACATCGCGCGCTTCCATAATGTTTATGGTCCACATGGCACCTGGTTTGGCGGGCGCGAGAAAGCCCCAGCGGCCCTTTGCCGCAAAGCGATCGAGGCCAAGGATACCGGAAAATACGAAATTGATATCTGGGGCGATGGCACCCAAACACGCAGTTTCATGTATATCGATGACTGTGTTTTCGGCATCGATCAGATTATGCACTGCGACAAGCTCATCGCTACGCCGATTAACCTGGGCACCAGCGAGCTGGTTTCCATTAACCGACTGGTTGACTACATCGAAGAGATCGCCGGGATTCAGATGAAGCGGACCTATGTTTTGGATGCCCCGCGCGGCGTTGCCGGACGCAACAGTGACAATACCATGATCAAGGCAATCTTGGGCTGGGAGCCCAACCTGCCGCTCAAGGAAGGGCTGAAACCCACTTTTCAGTGGATCGAGCAGCAGTATGTTGACCGCAAGCAGGGCAAGCGTGTCGTTCAGGATTAATTTATTCCCTCTTGCCTGAGTGCCGAAACAACTATGCAGGGGAAGTTAGATTTCATGAGGCCGCTCGCACAAACGAACCTTGATCGTACCGTTTCGCGGGCTCTATCATTCAATGCGATCGAACAAGGAGAGCAACTATGGGAGATATGCCGGGCAAGTTTCAGATTGAACAAGGGCCGTTTGAGCCTACCTGGGAGTCGCTGCGTACATTTCAATGCCCGCAGTGGTTCCAGGATGCAAAGTTTGGGGTCTGGTCGCATTGGGGTCCGCAGTCCGTCCCCATGTATGGTGACTGGTATGCGCGCCATATGTATGTGGAAGGCTCAGATCAGTACCGGTATCATGTGCGAAAGTATGGTCATCCCTCACGCGTGGGCTGGAAGGATATGGTCCAACTGTGGAAAGCTGAAAGCTTTGACCCCGAAGGTCTGATGGAACAGTTTGTGGCAGCCGGCGCCAAGTATTTTGTGGCCCAGGCAGCCCATCATGACAACTTCCACAACTGGAATTCAACTCGTCACCGCTGGAACGCTGTGAACATGGGACCACACAAAGATATCGTGGGAGCCTGGCAGCAGGCAGCGAAAAAGTTTGGGCTGCCCTTTGGCCTGTCGGAACACATAGGAGCCACCTTTAGTTGGTATAAACCCAACAAGGGGGCTGATCAGACTGGGCCGTATGCCGGCGTGCCATATGATGGCAATGATCCGGCGTATGAGGACCTGTACCTGCCCAACCAGACCGCATCCAACTGGGATATTGAATGGTACACCAGCAACCCATGGTGGCACGCGAAATGGTATTCATTCGCGAAAGAGATCATTGACCAGTACCAGCCCGATCTGTTGTACTCGGATGGTGGAGTGCCGTTTGGTGAGTATGGGTTGAATATTATCAGCCACCTGTATAACACCAGCGCTCAATTCCACGGTGGTGTGAATCAGGCAGTCTATACTCAAAAAGACCGAAATGCGGAAGTCTACACTGTGGGAGTGCTGGATATCGAACGCAGCCAGCTGCCGGGCATTTCACCGCGTATCTGGCAGACCGATACGAGCGTGGGCGACTGGTTCTACAACGTGCGCGATGTGTATAAGACGCCGCGCCATGTGGCCGATATGTTAATCGATATTGTCAGCAAGAATGGCAACCTGCTGCTCAATATCCCCCAGAAGCCGGATGGTACATTGGATGACGAATGCACCTATCTGCTTCAAGCACTGGGGGTCTGGCTGCGCATCAACGGGGAAGGGATCTACGGTACACGCCCGTGGACGGTGTTTGGCGAGGGGTCCTCGCAGGTGTTTATTAAGCATTTCCAGGAAGATGCTGTGCCCTGGACGATTGAAGACTTCCGCTTCACACAGAAGGACAGGCAGGTATATGCCTTCCAGATGAAGTGGCCGGAAGGCGGAAAGACCGTTATCCGCAGCCTGGGGCGAGGGCAAGCGCCGGAAGTGAGATCTGTGACGGTGTTGGGTCACGAAGGACCGGTGCGCTTTGAGCAAACCGGGCGCGGGTTGGCAATTGATTTGCCTGAACAGAAACCGTGTGAATTCGACCAGTGCTACCGCATCACCTTTGCTTAGGATATGATGAATGACAGGAACCGCTGGCGACCTCACAGCATTGATCGGGAACATTCCATACCGGCTAGCGTTGGCGGGCGGTTGGATTGACCAGCCGTTCGTTTCTCAGTCCAACCCGAGCCCACCTGGTTCGATGGTGGTGGTCGGGTTAGAGCCAACCATGCGCTTTATGGACCGGTGCGGGATGGGCACTTCGACCAGGCGGGTGGCTGCCCAGCTTTGGGGGAACCAACTGCCCGACCGTAGTCCAACCGAACTGATACGCGAATTATATGAAACCGAAAACCAGGGCAAGAGCGAGCCGAGCGGCTCGCAGGATATGATTGGGATAATTTACCCGGGTATTAACCGCCTGGATTATGACGCTTCGGTAGAAGGTGGAACGTTCCCGGCGCATATTGAAAGCTGTCGCGACCCTGACGTCGCGCGCTGGCTGGAGATGGTCCTCTACCTGGTGCCGGTGCTTCAACGCCCGGCCGGTTACAACCCACTGGAAACGAAGAACCTGGACCCCGAATGGATCAGGCGGCTGGGACAAAGCGGCAAAGACTGTTTCGCAGCGATTGTGGCGAAAGACCTGACCAGGCTGGGGGCTGCCATGAACGAGTGCATGGACTGCTGGGAAGCGATCTTGCCGGGAACGGTGCGCCACCCTACCATAACGCTTGACCTCATGACGCTGCTGCGCGTTTACCAGGCGCGCTACCCCGGGGCAATGTACAGCGGGTGCGGCGGTGGGTATCTCTACATTGTCTCCGAAGTGCCGGTAACCGGCGGGTTCCAGATCAAGGTGCGAAATTAATGAGATCATGGGGATTGCCGGTCTGACCTAGCGATCCCCATGATCATTCAAGATACAGGTGAACGATGAGTACGGTGTTTGTGTCCGGCAGTTTTGACGATCTGCGCTCGCGGCAGGTGCGCTTTTTGGAGGAATCCTCGCAACTGGGAAGCGTGCATGTGTTGCTGTGGTCCGATGGTGTGGTGGAAGCGATGACCGGAAGCAAGCCTAAATTTCCACAGGCCGAACGGCAGTATTTTCTTCAAACCATCCGTTATGTGGAGCAGATCAGCCTGGTGGAAGACCTGGCAAATGCCAACGGGCTACCACCTGCATGGCTCCCTTCCGTTTGTACCTGGGCGGTAACCGAAGAATTGCATCATCCTGCAAGCCAATCATTATTCGCGTCGCAAGGAATACAATACCGGGTTATCCCTGAGAAAAAACTGCGCATCTTCCCAAAGAGGAGTACGAGCGCCCCAGCTTCCATGGATGGCCGCAAAAAGGTCGTGGTGACCGGCTGCTACGATTGGCTGCACACCGGGCACGTGCGCTTTTTTGAAGAGACTTCGCAGTTAGGCGATTTATATGTGGTGATTGGCAGTGACGCAAACGTCAGGTTGCTGAAGGGCGAAGGGCACCCACTCTTCCTCGAGCCTGAACGTTTGTATATGGTGCAGGCGATTCGTTATGTGAAACAAGCCCTGGTAGCCACAGGATCGGGTTGGATGGATGCAGAACCGGAAATTGCCAAAATTCACCCAGATATCTACGCGGTGAATGAAGACGGCGACAAACCCGAGAAACGCTCTTTCTGCAAGGAACACGACCTGGAATACGTGGTTTTGAAACGCACACCGAAAGAAGGGCTGCCTACCAGGACCAGCACCCATCTGCGCGGCTTCTAGGCAGTCTCTGGGGAATTTCGGTTTTTTCGATCAGGAGGACACCCATGTACTGGGCAGTTGTTTTGGCAGGAGGATCAGGTCCAAAAAGAAACGATAGATTATGGCGTAATGGAAAAGGCAGGCCGGATCGCAGTGCCGCCAGCCAGCATGGGGATATTGGGGTTGATTCCAGTGGTATCATAAGTGTAGCGCCTTGTCGAAATCTGGTGGCGACCATTGGTGCAGTGGATCTAATCATCGTCGAACCGCCAGATGATCTATTGGTATGTAATCAAGATCATGGGTAAGATGTGAGAGCAGTTGTTCGCTCCCTGAAATCGGGAGATCGATAAAGAATGATGTCAGTTAATACGAGGCGAATATGATCATCAAAACAGACTTCAACCAGGGCGCTCAACCTTTTGCCCCTTATTGGCGGGTATGCGTCGGTGGTGGACGCGTTGCCGAAGCCCTGCGGGCTGATTTTCAAAAACACCTTGAGCTAGTGCAGCATGAGATGCCTTTCCAATACATCCGCATGCATGGCCTGTTCCACGAAGACATGATGGTGTACCATGAAGTGGACGGCCGGCTCATCCTCAACTGGCAGTATGTTGACCTGGTGTACGACCACTGGCTTTCCATCGGTATCCGGCCGTTTGTGGAACTTGGTTTTATGCCCTACGATCTTGCCAGCGGCGATCAGACGGTCTTCTGGTGGAGAGGCAATATCACCCCACCCAAGGATTGGTCACGCTGGGAATGGCTTATTGATCAATTCATCCACCACGTCATTGAGCGATATGGGCTGCAGGAGGTCCGCCGCTGGTATTTCGAGGTATGGAACGAGCCAAGCCTGGAAGTTTTCTGGAAAGATGCCGACTTCGCCGCCTATATGGAGCTCTACGAGCGCACAGCTCGCACCATCAAGCGCATAGATCCTCAACTTCGCATTGGAGGACCAGCCAGCCACGGTTTTGGTGATGCGGTAGGCATGCCGCCGTGGGGAGAAGATTTCCTGGCGGCGTGTGCTGAACGCAATCTCCCGCTCGATTTCTTCTCCACGCACCCATATCCTACGCTTTACCCGGTTGACCTGGCAGGGAAAGGGTACATGACCTGGGATGGACCTGATCGCCTGCTGGTCGATGGGCGCGGTTGCGACAAGCTCTTGCGTGCATCCGCTTTTCCCAATGTTGAACGCCACTACACTGAGTGGAGTTCCAGTCCCAGCCCACGGGATCCCGTCCACGATACGGCCTTCATGGCATCCTTCATCGTGGATAACAACTGGCGGGCGCGCGGCCTGATGGATTCGCTGTCCTTCTGGGTAGTCAGCGATATCTTCGAAGAAAGCCGGCAAGGCGATACGCCCTTCCACGGTGGGTTTGGATTGGTCAATGTTCAGGGGTTGAAAAAACCCTCCTATCACGGGTATTGGTTCCTGTCGCGCCTGGGCGATGAATTAGTGGCTGAAGGCGATTCGTATGCGGTCACACGGCGTCGCGATGGCACGTTGGCTATCTTGATGTGGAACTACTGCCATTATCGCGATGACGCCAATGACAGCCGCCTGCTGGCGGCTGCCAAACCGCACGATATCTACAACTTGTTCGCCGTGCAGACCTCACGCGAATTTCAACTTAATGTGGCAGGGGTTGGGCAGGAGGTTCGCCTACAAATCACTTGTTTCGATCGTCAGCACGGCAGCGTCTACGATGCATGGGCGGATATGGGTGCGCCGCAGCATATCCTCCCCGCTGACCTTGAAGTGTTGCGCCGCCGTATGGAATTGGATGTGGCAGTCGAACGCATCTCCACGCCGGATGGCACCCTCGATTGGTCCGCCGTCGTCCAACCGTTTGGCGTGACCCTCCTTGAGATTAAGCTGGTTGGCAGAGATTAGGCAGGAAAATAATCGATTGGAGTCTTTATGCTAGATGAAAGTAACGCCTTCAAAGATCTTGACCCTATTGACCATGCAGCGGAATTATTTGTCGGTACAAACTATCATCCGCACGATTCTGACCCCGAGACCTGGGTACGTGACATTCAACTGATGCAGCAGGCAGGTTTCCGTGTTGTACGGCTTGGACACCTGGCCTGGGACAGCTACGAACCAAAGGATGGTCAGTTCAATTTCAACTGGTTTGATCAGGTCATGGATCAGATGCAGGCAGCCGGGATCAAAGTAATCCTGGATATTGCCGTGCGCCCCGCACCCCTTTGGCTGCATCATAAACATCCTTCAATTAATGTTGCGGATGTGAACGGTATTATCCAATATCCGAATCATCGTTACATGGAGGATGTCGGCGACCCTTTTTACCAACAGTACGCGCTGCGCTTCGCCGATGCGCTCGTGAGGAAGTATGCGCGGCATCCCGCCCTGCTGGCCTTTGGCGTCGACAATGAACCGGGCGACGGTCCAATTTCCTATTCTGCGACGGTGAGGAGGCGCTACATCACATGGCTGCAAGCGAAGTATAAAGATGTCGAAACTCTTAATAAAGCGTGGGCGTGCCAACGTTGGTCGCGCCGGATCAGCGAGTTCAATGAGGTAGGCCTCCCTGTTTCGGGCAGCGTTTCCGGTTCGCCCGAGCGGATGCTCGATTTCCGGCGGTTTGTCTCGGACGAGGTAAATGGATTTCTTCTCAAATTGATCGACCGGGTAATCGCCCTTGCCCCCAATGTCTTGATCACAGGTAATTGGTGGTATTACAGCCATAAAAAATATTTCGATTATGCCGGGATCGCTTATTCAGGCAAGGTAAACCGAGGCGGCTGTGGATTTTACCCCGGCAACTCGCTGCTTAGAAATGATGGGCTTCAACAAGCCCTGTTTGGAATAGCGCGCATCCAATACGAAAACACATCACCTTTTTGGTGCACGGAGTTTACAACCATGACGGCGGTGCCCGGTTCCATCCGCAAATCTGCGTATGCTTCGCTCATGCTGGGCAACCAGTTGGTCTGTGGTTGGACGTGGCAGAGCATGCACGCTGGCGAAGAACAGTTTCTAGAAGGCATGCTCGACTGGGACGGGCAACCCAACCGTAAATATGATGAGTACCAGACGATTGCTGCTGAGTTCCGCAAGATCGAACAATATGGGTTTCCGTACCGGCCCCAGCCGCAGGTGGCGCTTGCGTTTTCCTTTCCGAGCCAGATTGCGAGTGAAAGATTTCCTGAGCTGCATGAGGAGCAAGTTCAAACCGCCTTCAATTGTTTTCACAAGCGCAATGTGGACACGCGGGTTGTTGATATAACCCGGAGCGAATTGCGCTATAAACTGGTTTTTTTACCAGGTGTTGCCGTGATGGATGAAATAAGTGCCGGCAAGATCCGCCAGTTCGTCCAAGGCGGCGGCACAGTGGTGATGACCGGCCAATCAGCCATTCTGGACGAGCACAATCAGGTTTTTGCGACAACTCTGCCAGGCCGCTTGAATGATGTTTTCGGCATACGCGTGTCAGGGTTTGAGGAGTTTGAGTGGATGAACGAACTATCGCGGGTGGGGTTCAAAGGGAAACATCTACGCATGCGTTTCCATGAGCGTGATCTGGAGTGCGAGTCGCCGCGCTTTGATTTAATTGAGCCCAAAGGCGCTGAAGTGCTTGGATGGATCGTCAGTCTGGATCGAGATTACCCTGTGGTAACGACTTACAAATACGGGGAGGGCAACGCCATTTACGTCGGTCTACCGGTAAGAGAGGAACTTTTTGACTCTATCCTGGATGAATTAATTGATCAACTCGCACTCAATACAGGTCCGCAGGTTCCGGGAGGTGTGATGGCGCGGCAAATCAATCCGACACACACCTTATACCTGAATCTCGATGGGATTGCGAAACGCGTTGAGTTGAAAGGTCGGGCTTATAGCATCTTGCGTGATCAGGAATACGAGGATGGTTTTATTCTTGGTCCTTTTGAACCGGAGTTTTTGGAGTTTCAGTAGGACACCGAAGAAACAAAAACCATCCTGAAACAAGCCGCCACTACTTCATCAAGATTGGCCGTGCTTCTGCTCAATTTTCAATGTGTAGGCATAATCGCAGGGTTTCTGAGCAGGCAATTGAACGTGCAGGCCTTGCTCATCCTGATGCCAGGCGAGTTCGCCGGCTGTCCCTAACATGCGAATAGCCAGGATTTGTTCCGCAGGCACACTTGCTCCAGCCTTCAGAGATTTGATAACAGCCTGGCCTTCTTTGGGCCATGCCAGCAGGAAGGCAAACAAGTCATTGGCTTTCCTGGTAAAGCGGATATCCTGAGCAGTATAAACCGCCTGCTCAGAATCCCAAATCTTCCCGGTGTTTTGCGTGGAAGGGCCTTCTCCATATATTATCCATGGGCGGGTGCCGTAAATCCCCTCGCCGTTAATATCCATCCACAGTGTGAAACCTTCCAGAAAACGTTCTTCGTTTTCATCGATGGTGCCGTCGCCACGCATGGGGATATTCAACAACATATTGCCATTCTTGCTGACGATATCAATTAAATCGGTGACTTTTTCCCTTACACCCTTATATTGTATGTCGCGATGATAGTGCCAGGCTCCAATGCAGGTATCCGTCTGCCAGGGATAAGGTTCAATCGCACCAAACCGCCTCCGTTCCATATCCTGCACAACAGGTTTTTGTAGATACTCTGGCACATCTTTGATGTTTAGAACTACATCAACCTTACCGTGCCAGTCCAGGCTGGCGTTGTAATAGTAAGCGGCGATTTCTGGCGCGATGTCTTGCATACCCAGGTAGGTTCCCAGGTCATGAACAGGCTGCAATGCATCGTCAAAATACAAAAGATCCGGATGGTACTGGTCGATCACATCCTTGACGCGTAAGATGACATTCTCTACGAATTCAGGATCAGGGTCGGATCCATAAGGATGCGGTCGAGTGTACAGCTCCTGAGGATCCAGTCCTTCCCACCAGAGCCCTGTGCCATCTTCTTTGGTCAGGTTGCCATCATAGGGAACGCCGGCTTGGGGGCCATCTTTGTCAGCGCCAAACGTCACCGGAAAGAACTGCCGCCAGGTGCGGCTAGGGGTGGAATGGATGGTGACGCCGAAGCGCAGCCCTTGAGCGCGGGCGGTCTTTTCCCATCCGCCAACGATATCTTTCATTGGCCCAACGTTGACGGAATTCCAACGATGGTGCCTGGAATTCCACATGTCAAAATTGCAGTGATGGTTGCCAAGAGCTGTAAAGTATTTCGCCCCAGCGCGTTTGTAGCGGGCGATTAACGTTTCAGGATCCCAGTTCTCGGCCTTCCAAATGTTGCAGATATCTTTATATCCGAACCTGGAGGGATGGCCGTAATGTTCCAGATGATATTGATAGTGAAGATGACCTTGAATATACATATTGCGGGCGTACCAATCCCCCATTTCGGGTACGCACTGCGGACTCCAGTGCGCCCAGATACCCAGTTTGGCATCCCGGTACCATTCGGGGACCTCATAACTGTGAAGCGAATCCCAATTTGCGTCAAAATGGGTTTTTACAGTTTGAGACATAGAATTTTCCTCTACGGTTTTAATTTTATCAATTGTCAGCAATTTGAGTGCCAGAACTCAAACTGCGGCAGCCACTGATTCTGGGCGGCTAAAAGCTCGCTCACCATGGCGTGGATCTGCGGAAAGGTGCATACCGCAAAGGCAATTGATCCAATAATTCCTTTGTACAAGTCCTACTATTGCACTACTCACATTTTTGTACCCACCATATATGGACTATTATCAAAATTAATCTGTACAGCACCAACATATGGCGGGGTAATTTTCGTTTGGTTAAATCTTAGAAGGCTGCTGCTCTGTCCATTGAGCTACGAGGGCAGTTTCATTAACATTCAGGGCAAGGACGGACGCCGCGGTATACCCGGCCGCCTGTCAATGTTCGTAAAATCACGTCTGCAGGACGGTTCAACTGGGATGATAAATCCACTGGAGTAAGAGGCATATTTCCGTTTGCTAGAAAAACACGGAAGATGGCGTCGACCATTGCGGTATGTTCTGTGATGAACTCAGCTTCCTTTGCACAGTGCGTAATTAAAACGTGTTGCACGCCATCCACTTGTTTAACCTCTGCAGTTTCGGGGTCAACCCAATCGACCATCTGATCCTCAACCGAATTTGTGAACGCCTGCTGGTGGGTTGGGCACAATAATCCTTGCAAGAGAACCCGCCAATCCCGATCGTTCTGACTCCACCAGTCAAAATCAATCCGAAATTTTGTTTGTATTGTCGGCCTTATCAGGCTGTATCGCTTCAATTCAGGCAAGTCTCTCCTCCTTCACACGTATTCCAAACTACTCCCGTTCGTTCCACATCATCAACGTTCTGAGTTTTCGAACCGGAAGTGCAGATCGCCAACATGATTAAACCAAGGACGAGAGGCCAGGAGCGCCAGGATGGGTCCTGGAGGGCACCGCCGAACCACATTCACGGCCGTATACAGCTCGCTCGCATGGACATGACTCTGAGGGGTTAATTTTGCCAGCTCGCGGACTGTATTGACCAGTGTGCGTTCAAATGGCACACGATCCTTCTGCGTTTGCTGCCAAACCAGGTCTAATGCTTCAGGATCAGGTACTGCAATCGCCATCCGCTCGTCATAAGTCGCTGTGACTTGCTGTTTCAACATGGCGAAAACGACCCCACCATCTGATCCAACCAGCACAGTGCGTACCCATTCACGGTTCGGTCGGTGTGAATCACACTGCACGATCACCTCACCCGGATTCTTTCCTTTTTTCACCTTGATTAAAGTTCCGGGCATAACCCCTTTAACCTGGTACCAGTTCCCCAAGCCAAAAATAAACCGCTGCGACCGCACCACCCAACCCGGGAATTTTTCACCAGTCTCACCGTCAACCAGCATAAACCGAATACGTGGCGCCTCATAGGCTGTGGGGAAAAGATGACGGATGCGCGTGGAGAGCGGCAGTGTTCCCGCCCGCCAGTGCGGAAAAATCAAAGGCAGCTGAGCTTCGTTGACACCTTGCGACTTTGTTGCCACCGGCGATAACTCATCGTCCAGCTCCTTTTCCAGTGCTACCATCGGCTCCGTAAGGATAGACCGGTCATACTCAAGCTCGTTATATCGCAAGCATAGGTGGGGTTTTAAGACACCCTCAGGTTCCAGCCGGTTCAGAAACCACAAGACCTCCCCAGAAGGTCCCACCTCATCAAACCTGGCATCCTCTTCCAATGCCAGGTCAAGAGAAAACTCCGTCAACTTTTGATTCTGGCTATCCAGCAATCCAACCTGTTCCATTAAAGCTGTCGTTGGCAAAGGCCCTCCCCCTGCCATATCCAAAACTGCTTCTGCCAGGTTCAAGTGACCTGTATTGATATCTACCAACAGCGCTCGTGGGAACCAGCGCCCTGCAATCCGCACAAAGTCAGGATTTTCCTGCAAGCTTTCTTCCAGGTATTCCTCCAGGTCATCTCCGAAGTTTGCCAGGACTAAATTCAAATCCAGGCCCTCTTCCTGTTCAATCATTTCTGGCGGCTGATTTAAGATATGCTCTGCGATCCCAGATGCAAATTCCTTGGTTTCCCCATTTTCCAACGCCACTTTGATCACTTCAAACGCCCCCAGGTCCGGATTTTGACCTGGACGCACCGCGACCACTTTACCCCGCTGCCATTTAAGCACAGGAAAGATCAAAGCCTGTTTTTCCTTATATTGATCCTTGGGAAAATATATCGCCCCCCCAGAGCTGCGCTGCTTCTCGATCACCAACTTTTCAAATCGTATCCGCTCTTCTGCCAGGGCAACTGCCAATTCGCGGGTCGTTAGGGGGGTCTCTTTTTCCAGCAAAAAGTTGTATAGAAACTCAATATCAGCGTCACGAACTTCAAAAGATTCCCAATACCCCTCTTGAAGTGCAAATGGAGCTACAACCATAGTGAACCTCGAGATATTTCATAATATTTGGTTTTGCATAAAGCCCCCTGGAGCTCATCCCGCGTGGAAAAACTACCGACGATCAAGTACAGACTCCCTTGCTTTATACATAAATTTGTCAGATTTACCAACTAATATTATACTAGAGTTGATGAAAGTTTGGTTCATTGGGATTTCCTGCAGAGGTACCCCGGTAACTTCTGTAGACCTTAAAGTTTTAGGAGATGAATGATGACTGAAGAAAAATGGGAAGTAGTCGATGAAGTCCAAGGTGACATGCTGGCTGAGATCCTAAAAGGAATGCTCGAAGCCCAAGGGATAAAAGTGTGGCTCTCGCAGGAAGGTCTCGGGCATTCCGTCTACGCTCTCACCGTTGGTGCCATGGGCGCAGTGCAGATCCTGGTTCCACAGCATCAGATCCAGCCCGCCCGCGCACTGCTCGATGAGTATTACGCTGGAAATCTTGAAAATATTGAGCTTGATATCCGGCCTGAAGACGAAGACGATTCCGAGGTATAAAACATCAAGGGAATTCTTGTTCCAGCCAATCCATCGGATCGACCTGCATACCACCAACAATCACTTCCCAATGCAAGTGAGGTCCAACCAATCGCCCTGTATTGCCAACCCGTCCAATCAGCTGCCCTTTTGTCACCCGGTCACCGGTCTGAACCAGGAATTCCGACTGGTGTAGATAACCCGTATATACCCCTTCACCGTGATCGATTACCGTTGCATTACCGCGCACCGTGAGAAAATCAGAGAAGACCACCACCCCATCCGCAGGTGCATAAATGGGGAACCCAACCTGTCCACAAAAATCTAAGCCAGTGTGATAAAAATCATAAGGGCCATCATTATATGAACGGCGGTTTCCGAACAGGGAAGGCCAGCAGGTTGCAAAGGCCGGGTCCACCGGGACACCAAAAACTCCCTCCCAGTACTTTTCAGGCGTAACAACAGACGTTAACGCTGCCCATTGTGCATTCTCCGGTTCGGTGACTTCCGGGTCAACTGTCGCTGGATCAACGGTAAGGGTAGGATCGAGGGGGTATCCTCCATCCCGCACAGAAACCATCTGAGTAAACCCAAACGGCGTTCCATCTGCTAAATGGCCCTTAATCGTCAAAGGGTATACACCCAATGCTTGCTTTGCAGAGACTCCCTGTAATGCAGCCAGCTTTCCATCTTCCTCTGCAAAAAAATTTAGCTCTCTACCAGCCAGCTCTCCCGAAAGAACAATATCTTCCAAGGCTGTGACCTGAATATCGGCTGTCTTTCCCTGAACTAAAGGCAGCGGTTCCACGCTGGCTGACTGTATACCTGGAGGTAGTGCTCCAGGTCCCTCTGCAGCTTCTCCAGGTACCACCAACCCATCCCCCGGAAGCCCCGCCCAGCTTCCTTCTAACCCATTCACTGACACAACCGTCCATGGGTTGACCCCTTGTAGGGCTGCCAGCTCCAGTAAAGACTGGCCGGTGGAAAGCATGCTCCGGCGGTTGTATTGTATTTCATCTGGTTGCGTCAGTACGATCAGGCTCGATCCTAAATATAATTCATCAGGGCTGGATAAACGATTCAGCTTCGCCAACATGTCTTCTGGAAATTGATAACGCCGGCTAAGGCTGCGCAGAGTATCACCCAACGCCACGGGCTGGGTGACGAGCTGTCCTTGGATCCCTTCCAACCCGGGGATCACCAGCTGGTCGCCCGCTTTTAGGATATCAGGATTGCTCAATTGATTATAAGTGACCAATTCTTCGACCGTTACGCCAAAACGTTGTGCGATACTCGATAGCGTATCCCCTTCCTGAACAATATACACAGGCCCCGTGGGAGTTCCAGATTGCCCCCTGGCTGCTCCGAAAGGGATCAGGAAAGTCAAAATCAGGATAAAACTAAGCCATTGTTTTTTCATTTATAAAAGTTACCCGATCACCAATCTCAAATTCACCCAGTCTCTCAGGAACAATCTCCAGCACATACCTCGCCGGGCTTTTGGGAAGATAAGCCAATTTCCACTGCTTCGCCAGGACTTTATCCACGACTTCACATGCAGAATTAATCCATATGACCGCCAAATCAAAATTTACAAACATCATATGGATCGAAGCATCCATCCGGCTGTCAGACCCGTAGACCAAAATCAGGCCATCCTCAGCCGGCAGTGATTTTCGAAACATCAGTCCCCTCAGCCGGCATAAAAACGAGTCACAATAAACCGCCTTGAGCGGGCTGCTCAAAATTTTATCCTGATTATATACTTCAACTATTTTCTTCATCAAACTTTACATCTCTCACCATAGGAGAGGCAAACAAAAAGGGCGACACCAGTCGCCCTGGAAATAAAACCGTTAGGATTTACTCGGAACCAGAGCGTCGGGCTAAAACTTTCTCAACGCTCTCGGTGAGTTCTTGAGGGCTGAAAGGCTTTGAAATATAATCATCCACTTTAGCAATGTGCAAACCTAAAACCTTATCGATGCTTTGCGCTTTTGCTGTTACAACGACCACCGGGATGTTCCGCGTCGCTTCATCGGCTTTCATCTGCTGGTATACATCCCACCCGTCCATATCAGGCATCATCAGATCCAGCAGCACCAAATCGGGCAGCTCACGTCGAATCGTTTCCAGCCCATCCCGGCCTCCATTCGCTCCGATCACTTCAAAACCCCGACGACCCAGGATCAAACGAACCAGGTCAATCATCTCCCGTTCATCTTCTACATACACCAGGCGTTTCAAGTTTTCGGCCACAAAGCCCTCCTGCTAGGATCAAGCACTGTCTAGCAGATAAAGTTTACCACAACGCGGAAAGTTATGAAAGCCCTGCCCTTCGGCTTCTCGCCCCTTGCCATACCGTGCCGCCTCCGCTATAATCCCCAGGATAAAATTGGCTATTTAGTGGAAGTGCCTACACCATGGTACCTCCTAGAGAACCATAAAATTTCAATGAAATTCTTTAAAGAGGTATAACAATGATTGACGTAAATGATCTCCGGAAAGGTGTGACATTTGAGCTCGATGGACAGCTCTTCAAGGTTTTAGATTATCACCACAACAAGCCAGGGAGAGGCAATGCAACCATCCGCATCAAAATGCTGAACCTGCGCTCCGGGACTCAACTCGAAAAAACCTTCCAGTCAGGTGATCGTGTGCCAGATGCCCGGTTGGATTTCCACAACGTTCAGTACTTGTATAATGACGGTGAGCTTTACTATTTCATGGACCTTGAAACATATGAACAACCCGCCATCCCTTCCCGCATCCTGGGCGATTCAGCTGGGTTCTTGAATGAAAACATGGAAGTAAAACTCACCTTTTACCAGGGTGAGCCTTTGGATGTCGAACTGCCCACCTCTGTTGATTTAGAGGTGGTTGAAGCAGAAGCTTCGGTCCGCGGGGATACCGCCACGGGAGTTACAAAAAAGGTAAAAACCCAGACTGGGCTGGAAGTAACCGTACCAGGATTCGTCGAGGTTGGAAATAAAATCCGTGTCGATACCCGTACCGGTGCTTATGTTACGCGCGTCTAACAATAAAACACCCCAGCTGAATTCTATAAAGAATGCGCACCCCTGCCGGTAAAGAATGCCGTTATTTTTATGGCGACTACTTCCGCGGTCGTGACCACGAAGAATGTCGTTTATTGCTTTCTGCTTCCCCTGCTCTTCCCTGGAAGCCGTCTCTATGTTCTACCTGCCCGGTCCCAGAGATACAATTGGCAAATGCTTGTCAGTTCATGGAATTAATTCCGCGTCTCACGCGTCCCTTCCCCTTCCTGAATCAAACCGTTGACATCCGGGCTTTCTGCGCAAAAACACACCGCAGCGGCTTTGATCCCCATATCGGCTGTGGAGAATGCCACCCTCTCCCCGCTATTTTTGAAAAGAGATCGAATGAATAAGAACTCTTTTGTTAGACCTGGATAATACCCTGCTCACCAATAACACCGATTCTTTCATTCCAGCCTACCTCCAGGCTCTGGCAAACCGCATGTCTTCATACACAGATCCGAAGTTTTTAATCAAAACCCTCTTATCGGCTACCAACGCGATGGCGCAGAATCAACAACCCGATCTTACCTTGATGGATGTCTTTGACGCATCTTTCTACCCGGTATTAGGATTGAATAAAGAAGATGTGCAGCCTGCCCTCGATCGTTTCTATGCTGAAGATTTTCCCAAACTGCGTCTTTTGACTTCCCCAAAGCCCGAAGCGGTACGCCTTGTCGCGCAAGCGCTCGATTTGGGGTATCGGGTAGGGATTGCCACAGCTCCCCTTTTCCCTCTGACCGCTATTCAGCAGCGTTTAGACTGGGCAGGCTTGCCAGTTGACCGCTATAAATTTTCCCTTGTTCCGTCTTACAGCAGCTTTCACTTTACGAAACCCAACCCGGCTTACTTTGCTGAATTCCTCGCCCAAATAGGCTGGCCCAATGGCCCGGTCATCATGGTTGGTGATGAAGCCGATCTGGATATGGTTGGGGCGCGCCAGCTCGGGATTGCTTCATATTGGGTCCCGTCCCAACCAGATGCAGCCTGGTCCAGCTTAGTTCCTGAACCACCGCGAGGCAGCCTGGCAGATGTGTTGCCCTGGATCGAGTCTGCTTCTGATGAAATTTCGAAACAAAATTTCAATTCCCCCCAATCCATCCTGGCTGTATTGCGCTCAACACCGGCCGCGCTCCAAACCCTTTGTAGAACCCTTGACGAAAGGAATTGGTCAGCTAGGCCTCAAGAAAATGAATGGTCATTAACAGAGGTGCTCTGTCACCTGCGCGATGTTGAGACAGAAGTCTTTCTACCTCGCTTTGAAAAAATAATCAGAGAAGATAATCCCTTTATCATCGGAATAGAAACAGATCCTTGGGCTGAAGAACGCCACTACATCCAGCAAAACGGACCGCAAGCCTTGGCAGATTTCATTACTTCAAGGAAAAAGCTGCTTTCCCTGCTTTCTCCCCTTCTTGCAGAAGATTGGCAGCGGCCTGCCAGGCATGCTATTTTCGGTCCAACCCACTTGCAAGAGTTAACCAGCTTTTACTCAGAACACGACCGGCTTCATATTCAGCAAATCACCCAGCATCTTAAGCGATAATCACAACCTCCGTGGGCTTAGCAACCATTTTTCCTGCGCGGGGTTTTATATGCCAAACCCTAACCAGGGAAATCCAACCGGCAGAGAAGTGGGATCTAAGCCTGCTTGCTGCCGGTTATCTATCAATCAGGAGGCTTGGATGCAAAAGAGAGTCGTCATTACCGGTATGGGTTGCATCAGCCCGTTGGGTAACGATCCTGATATCTTGTGGAAAAACATTCTTGACGGAAAATCGGGTGTAAACCGTATCACCCATTACGATACAACGGATTTCAAATGCAAAATAGCTGCAGAGGTTTTGGATTTTGAGGGTGTTTCTCTTTTTGGCAGTCGCGATGCCCGGCGAATGGATCGCTTCACTCAATTTGCTGTAGCGGCAGCACATCAAGCTGTTCATAATTCCGGTATCACCATCAATGATGATAACCGTGACCAAATTGGTGTGCTTATCGGTACCGGAATCGGAGGCTTGCATACGATCTATGAGCAAATGCAAGTTTTCATAGAACGCGGTCCCTCTCGTGTCAGCCCTTTTCTGGTACCTATGATGCTTCCAGACACCGCTGCCGGGATGGTAGCAATTCACCTCGGTGTACGTGGTCCCAACCTGGCAGTCGTTTCCGCCTGCGCCACTGGCACCAATGCGCTTGGTGAAGCTGCTGAGATTATCCGTCGTGACCAGGCGGATATGATTCTAGCAGGTGGCAGCGAATCGGTGATTGTTCCCATCGCCATGGCTGGTTTGAGTGTAATGGGTGCGCTTTCTGAGCGCAATGATGATCCCCCGCGTGCCAGCCGGCCTTTTGACCTGCATCGAGACGGTTTTGTGATGGGCGAGGGCTCAGCTGTGTTAGTGGTTGAAGAGCTGGAACACGCCCAGCTCCGTGGTGCTCATATCCTGGCTGAAATTACCGGATACGGCTCCACAAATGATGCATACCACATCTCAGCTCCCGCCGAAAATGGTTCCGGCGCTGCCCGATGTATGCAGGTCGCTCTCAATCGAGGCGGACTTAAACTTCAAGATATTCATTACATCAATGCCCATGGCACCAGTACGCAGCTCAACGATAAAAGTGAAACTGCTGCGATAAAAACCGTGTTTGGGGAACGAAGCTATCAAATCCCAGTTTCTTCCACCAAGTCAATGACCGGTCACCTGCTCGGGGCAGCCGGGGCACTCGAAGCCATAATCTGCGTAAAAGCCCTTCAGGATCAAATCATCCCACCAACGATTAATTATGAAACCCCTGATCCCGCTTGTGATCTGGATTACGTTCCCAACCGGACCCGCCCAGCAACCCTTCAGCATGTCATGTCGAATTCATTTGGTTTTGGAGGGCATAACGCCACCATTATCTTCAGCAAGATACAGGATCGTTTATGAGCCCATTTGCACACATTACCGGTTGGGGGATGGCAGTCCCCGAAAAGATCCTCACCAATGATGACCTTGCTCAAATGGTAGAAACCACCGATGACTGGATCTATGAGAGAACAGGGATCCGTGAACGGCATATCGCTTCGCCCGAACAAACCTCGGCATCATTGGCGATCCAGGCATCCCTAATGGCACTTGAAGTAGCCAACTTGAAACCCTCTGAGTTGGACCTGATCATCGTTGCATCTTCATCGCCCGAACACATCTTTCCATCTACTGCTAGCCTGGTACAAGATCGCCTGGGAGCTGGCAGGGCTGGCGCTTTTGATTTATTAGCAGCCTGCACTGGCTTCATTTATGCAATTAGTACGGGTGCCCAAGCTATTCGCAGCGGATCCGCAATAAATGTCTTGATCATAGGCGCAGAGACCCTGTCTCGCTTCACAAATTGGAAAGATCGCAATACATGTATCCTTTTTGGCGATGGTGCCGGAGCATTCGTGCTTCAAGCCAGTGAAACTCCAGGCGGTATACTTTCATCTACTTTACGTTCCGATGGGTCAGGTGCTGATCTGCTGTCTGTTCCTGCTGGCGGAAGCTTCTTACCCACCAGCCATGAGACAGTCGAGCATGGTCAACACTTCATCCAAATGAACGGGCGCGAAGTATTCCGCTTTGCAACACGTGTCATGGCGCAAGCCACCCGAGAAGTCGTTGAAGCAGCCGAATTAACTCTCGAGGATGTAAATCTAATTATTCCTCACCAGGCAAATCAGCGCATCATTGATAGCGCGGCACGCAATCTTGAAATCCCCATAGAACGTTTTGTCATAAACGTGGAACGCTACGGAAACACATCCACCGCTTCGATCCCGATCGCTACTTGCGAAGCCATTCAACAGGGTCGCCTGAATCCTGGCGACCGGGTTGTCATGGTTGGTTTTGGCGCTGGCTTGACTTGGGGTGCTGCCCTCATTCAATGGAGTGGACCATTCCTGCCTGAAAAACCGATCTACCCCTTCACCTACCGGGCATGGGTACGCATCCGCTCCTTTATGCGTCGGTTAATCCGTCGTATCGAAGGTGTCATCTGGGGGAGAAGATACCCCGATATCTAACATTCTTAATTGTTAGAAACCTGTTAGAAATTAGGTCAATTTATCTCCAATATCTACCTGTGATTACGAGAGATTGGTATAATCTTCCTAAACTCCAGCAAAGTCTTGCTTAATATTAATTGGAGGATTAAGTGAAATCAACCGAGAAACCGATCTACGATTATTTATGTATTACTCTTTGCAGCGATCATCTTCCTGGTAGTCTATAACTTCCAGTCCAATGCCTCTGCTCAACAAACTTTGTCAATCAACCAAGTTGCTGAAGATGTTCAGCAAGGAAAAGTTTCGCGTATCAACGTAGAAGAAAGTTCCATCCGCTTGGTTTATAAAGAGGACAAGGAAGGTATTGAGCGCGTTTCCCACATTGAAATCAACCTCTACCTTGGTTGAGCAATTGAAAGAATTGGGGGTAACCACCGACCAGCTTTCACCCGCAAAAATCGCTGTTGAGGTAAAACCGCCCAGTCCTTGGTTAGGCATTGCCACAGCCCTGGGTTATGTCTTACCGTTTCTGATCCTGGGAGGGGTCTTCTGGTTTGTATTTCGCCAGGCACAGGGCAGCAATAATGCCGCCATGTCTTTTGGAAAATCCCGGGCGCGCATGTTTACCGGTGACCAACCTACGGTTACTTTTGAAGATGTGGCAGGGGTTGACGAGTCCAAGGAAGAGCTTGAAGAAGTAGTGGAATTCTTGAAAGAGCCCGAAAAATTCATCTCTCTCGGTGCGCGTATTCCCAAGGGTGTGCTGCTGGTTGGCCCTCCCGGTACCGGTAAAACCCTGCTTGCCAAAGCTGTTTCAGGTGAAGCGGGCGTACCATTCTTCTCGATATCCGGCTCTGAGTTTGTTGAGATGTTTGTAGGTGTTGGCGCCAGCCGCGTTCGTGATTTGTTTGACCAGGCAAAGCGTCATTCTCCTTGCATCGTCTTTGTAGATGAAATTGATGCGGTGGGTCGGCAGCGAGGCGCTGGGCTTGGCGGAAGCCATGATGAGCGTGAGCAAACCCTGAACCAATTACTGGTCGAAATGGACGGCTTCGACACAGATACCAATATCATTATCATGGCGGCTACAAACCGACCAGATATTCTAGATCCCGCCCTCATGCGCCCAGGTCGTTTTGACCGCCGAGTCGTCCTGGACCGTCCCGATATGCGTGGGCGTGAGGCGATCCTTAAAGTGCATGTCAAAGGCAAACCCCTTTCTCCCACCACTGATCTCACTGTTTTAGCCCGTTCCACGCCCGGTTTTGTAGGTGCCGACCTGGAAAACCTGGTCAACGAGGCCGCCATATTGGCTGCTCGGCGCAACAAAAAAGTGATTGAACAACCCGAGCTAGAGGAAGCCATCGAGCGTGTAATTGCAGGCCCCGAGCGCCGCAGCCGGTTGATCAGCGAAGAGGAGAAACGGATCGTCGCCTATCACGAAGCTGGTCATGCGGTCCTTGCCCATGTCCTGCCTAATACAGATCCGGTTCACAAAGTGACAATTGTAGCCCGCGGTATGGCTGGTGGATATACGATAGCACTGCCTCAAGAAGACCGCACCCTGGTCAGCCGATCGAAAATGTTGGATGATATGGTTTTCACACTGGGTGGGCGCGCAGCTGAAGAGATTGTTTTCAATGACATCACCTCTGGGGCTTCAAACGATTTGGAGCGCGTTACACACATGGCCCGTTCCATGGTGATGCGCCTGGGTATGAGCACCGAAATGGGTCCCATGGTTTATGGTCAAAAAGAAGAATTAATCTTCTTAGGTCGGGAGATTTCAGAACAGCGCGATTACTCTGAAGCAGTTGCAGAATTGATCGATCAGGAAGTACGTCGGCTGGTCGCGAACGCCTATGACTCGGCTCGGAAGTTACTCAATGAATATCGCGACAAGCTGGACCTGATTGCTTTGAAACTATTAGAAGTGGAAACCCTAACCCGCGAAGAGTTTGAAGCGCTCTTTCCTCCTCCAGTTCAAAAGAAATCGGGCACACCGGTACCTTTAGCAATATAGTAGTGGACATAAAAATTGCGGCGGAAATCGCCGCAATTTTTTCTATATTTCTTTTACGCTTTCCACCAGCTTAATTGTTGATTAGAATCGCAATTCCGCTAAATTCTAGATTTGATTTTCTTTTTTTCTAAGGTATAATAAACGTTTGCGTATAAATCTGGAAGTACGGGAGCTTTAATATGGACGAGACGAATGTGTCATCTCCAATCAAAATAGACGATATAAAGAGAAAGATGGTTTTTACGGGTAAAGTCGTAAAGATAATCCTGGCAGGTGCAATTGTGGATATTGGACTCGAAATACCGGGCGTTATTCATATCTCGCAGTTACAAAAGGATCCGGTAAAACGAGTAGAAGATGTTTTGCAGGTTGGTCAATCAGTGGATGTGTGGGTGCGCCGGGTGTTTCCTAAGAAAAATCGCATTGAGCTGACCATGATCAAACCCCTTGATTTAGAATGGGGCGAAATCGAAAAAGATATGGTGGTAAAGGGCAAAGTCAGCCGGCTCGAAAAGTTCGGAGTATTTGTGGATATTGGAGCTGAACGCCCAGGTTTAGTTCATATCAGTGAGCTGACCCACGATTACATCCGAACCCCGAATGAAGTGGTGAAAGAGGGCGAAGAAGTTGAAGTAAAAGTTTTGGAAGTCAATCGGCAGAAAAAGCAGATCAAGCTCAGCATGAAAGCACTTGAAGAGAAGCCCGAAAAGATCGTGAAAGTAATCCAGGCAAAGATCGACAAAAAAGAAACCGCCGGCGGCCAACCTCAACATGCTGAAGTTGAGAAAGAAGCCCCCGTACCCACCGCTATGGAAATGGCCTTGCGTGAAGCGATGGAACGCGTTTCTTCCACTGAGCCGGTAACTACTGCCACCAAGAAAAAAACAAAAAACAGCAATGAGCTGGAAGATATTCTTAAGCGCACCTTGACAAATAAAGTCGCAACCAGGCAGTAATTCCTCTGCAAACAAACCCAAGCGCTTCGCAAAAATGCGGAGCGCTTTTTTTTTCAGTCACCTTTCCCCTCCTTTGGATCTTAAGAAATTAACTGCCCCAAAGTATCCATAACCTGCTGCTGCCAGTCAATATCATGATTGAAAGGCATCCAAAGTGCATTCTTTCCCACCCGTATTGGCGTTGAAACGAAAGGTATCTCTCGCGTGGGTGTTCCGTCAGGTAAGGTGGGATAACGCATAACGATCTGCCCATTCTCCACAGCTATCGAAACTAAGCCCGCCTTTTCAGCTAAAAGCTTCACCTTCAGCTGGAATAAAAGGTTTTTCACCGGTTCCGGCAGACCGCCAAAACGGTCAGCGAACTCTTCATGGATGGCTTCTACTTCTGGTAGAGTGGTAAGGTCTGCAATCCGGCGGTACAACCTCAGCCGCGAGTCTCGGTCTGCCACGTATTCAACCGGAATACCGATATGCATTGGCAAATCCACGGTTACCGGCATTCGAATTTCTTGCTCCAAATCTAGCCCCAGAGTGGATGCCGGCACTTCCATTTGCACATCCTGGCGTATCATACGAATTCTGCGCACCGCATCGGCCAATAAGCGTGTGTAAAGATGAAAGCCCACTGCAGCAATGTGACCGTGCTGCCGTGTTCCCAGGATATCTCCAGTGCCGCGGATTTCCAGGTCGCGCATAGCAATCGAGAATCCTGCGCCGAGCTGTGCATTCTCTGCGATCGTTTCCAATCGCTCCCGGCCTTCCAGCGTCGGCAGCTTCTTACCATGTCGGAAAAAATAAGCATATGCCCGCTGTGCCCCGCGCCCAACCCTGCCTTTTAGCTGGTAGAGCTGCGCCAGTCCAAAGGTATCTGCTCGATCCACAATTAAGGTGTTCGCATTCGGGATATCCAACCCCAACTCAATAATCGAAGTGCTCAATAAGATATCGACGCTTCCATCAGTAAATTGTTCCATCCGCACAGACAATTCATGCTCTGCCATTTGCCCATGCGCTACTGCAATCCGTGCTTCTGGAATAAGCTTCTCCAGGTGCTGGTGCATCCCGCCGATCGTCTGAACTCGATTATGAACAAAGAACACCTGTCCCCCGCGTTCTAATTCTCTCAGAATGGCCTGTCTTACCATCCTTGGAGAATATGGGCCTACATGCGTGACGATCGGAAGCCTTCCTCCGGTGGTGTATTAATCGTCGAAATGTCTCTTACCCCTGTCAAAGCCATATAAAGTGTGCGCGGGATTGGCGTCGCTGTCAGTGTTAGAACATCGACCTCGTCCTCATCTTCTTAAGGGTTTCCTTATGCGTTACCCCAAAGCGCTGCTCCTCATCGATGATCAGCAAACCCAAATCCTTAAATTGCACATCACCCTGGATCAACCTGTGGGTTCCAATGACAATATCCACCGCTCCCTGTGCCAACCGCAGCAAAATATCACGCTGCTGCTGGGGGGTTCGAAACCGGGAAAGCATTTCCACAACCACAGGAAAGGGTGATAAGCGTTCTCGAAAAGTGTTGTAATGCTGCTGGGCCAAGACAGTCGTCGGTACCAAAATAGCCACCTGCTTCCCATCCAGCACAGCCTTGAAAGCTGCCCGCAAGGCTACCTCGGTTTTTCCGTAACCCACATCGCCGCAGATCAATCGATCCATAGGTCGCTGTTTTTCCATATCGTTTTTCACTTCATGGATGGCGCGCAGTTGGTCTTCTGTTTCTACATATGGGAAGCTGGCTTCCAATTCCTGCTGCCAGGGCATATCTTTGCCAAAACCATACCCCTGGACGATTTGCCGCCTGGCATACAGTTCTAATAAGTCCTGAGCAACTTCAGCGACAGCTTCCTTCACCTGGCTCTTGGCATTGCGCCATTCCTGGCTGCCCAGGCGAGTCGGAGTCGGCTCCCTCCCTTCTGGGCCTACATACCTGGTCAAGCGGTCTGCCTGGTATACAGGCACAAATAATTGATCCCCCTCTGCATACTCAACACAAAGATACTCGCGCTCTAACCCATCGACCGTCCGCCGCACAAGATCAATAAATTTACCAATCCCATGATCAATATGCACCACCCAATCCCCCACGTGTAAATCAGCATAAGCAGCTTCTGGAAGCTCTGCAATTGGCCGAGGTCGTTGGCGCGGTTCCGGGCGGCGCCAGCCGAAGATTTCCCCATCGGTTAAAAGATGATAAACCTCTCCGGGTTGGGGTGCAAACATCCAGCCCTCTGAGAGGCTTCCCTCAAGGAACAGCGGTGCGCACTGCAGGTTCTCATCCAGAATAACCTGTTCAGCCCATAGCTCTTTCAGGCGTTGGCTCTGCCTGGAAACCACCAGGGTCGCCTCACCACGCTTGCAAGCCTCATAAATATGTTCCATAACTGGCTTTAAACGCCCACCGAAGCGCGGCTCTGCGGCAAATTGTTCTGCAAAATCCAATCCTTCCCCCTGGTCTTGATCGGATTCAATCGTCCCGCCCAGGTTGAGGACATGCTCAGCAGGCAGAGAATCTTGCACCTCACTCCAGGTCAGGTAAGGGACCGGAAATGATTCATTCAAGATGCTTTCTTTTATATAATCCTGGCGTAAACCAACCGCCTGTTCCTCAATTTCACGTGCCGTATCTTGGGCGAGGACAAGGTCATCAAACAATACCAGTCCTTGCCTTGGTAGGTAATCTAGGATCCCAGACGGTGAGGGATGAAAGAGAGGAATATGAAATTCATTAAAAGCAGCTTCCTCCTCAGGGTTTCTCCCGGTAATCGCAGCAGCCTTTTCAACCATGGTCGGGGCAACGATGATTTCTCGCGCCGGTGTCACTTGCAGACGCTCCACTACCTTACCCGTACGTTGAGTAGCTGGGTCGAATTGCTTTAGAGTCTCTACTTCGTCTCCGAAAAATTCAATCCTTACCGGTTGGGGCTCTGCCGGAGGCCACAAATCCAAAATTCCTCCCCTTCGGGCGAACTGGCCTGGATTAATGACCGTATTGACATGTTCGTAACCTAACGCATTCCAGCTTCGCATCAGCTCTCCAGGCTGGACAACCTGCCCGAGCTTGAGTATTTTCGTGCCTTTTAGAAAATCTCTCCTGGGCAGCGTCCGGGTCATCACAGCCCTGACCGGTGCAATGATGATCGGGGACGGATCCGGCTTGGTCCCACCAGGAATATGGTAGGTCGCGAACGTGGTTAATACTGCCAGCCGGTCACGCCGGGTTGTCAGTCCCCACGAAGCATCCTCATAAAACAACGCGGTTGGTTCAGGAAACAGCATTCGTGGAATTTCAGGCGCCCACATGCCCAGCTCATCCATTAATACGAGAGCATGATCGGTCCGATCCGTCAAAAGCAAGATCGGAACATTCAAGACTTGCCTGAGAGCCGCCAGGACCGGCAGTCGCGCTGAGCGCCGCAGATCAAGACCCGCTGCGCCTTTCCCCGACTGAATAGCTTCAACAAGCCTGGGAGCACCCCTTGAAATTGCTTCCACAAAATCTCTCTGATCCATAAATTCCTTTACCCCTGGTTTCCTTCAGCCGGCCCATTATAGGAATTCATCGCCCTCTCCAAACCCTCACAAACAAATACAAGCACTGCGTCCACAGCCCGGTCTAACATCTGTGGCAAAATTTCACCTTCCGAGCGGGAAAAATCCTGCAAAACATACGCGGCAGCCTCCATGCGCCCTGGCGGGCGTCCGATGCCAAAGCGCAGGCGTGGAAATTCATCTGTACCGAGTTTTTCCTGGATAGAATGCATTCCCTTTTGACCAGCGGCTCCTCCATCCGGGCGCAATCGCAGCGTACCAAATGGCAAATCAACATCATCATATGCCACCAAGAAATTTTGCAAATCTATTTTATAGAACCGTACCAAAGCCCCAACCGATTGACCCAACTCATTCATATAAGTTTGGGGTTTCACCAGGATCAGACGCTTTCCTTGGTAAATTCCCTTCGCCACCAATGCGCGTGACTCATACCGTCCAAAGGTCACATCGAGCTTGCCGGCAAGCCGGTCCAGCAGTAAAAATCCTGAATTATGGCGGTTATTTCGATACTCACGCCCCGGGTTACCCAACCCAGCGATGAGATATACGTCTGCAGCCTCACTCTGTTCCATCAATCCGCTCTTTCCCTCTTCCCCGCTTAATCAAAATATACAATCCCAAGATCACAAATAGAATGATTGCCCCCAAAGCTCCCTTGGTTAGGCTGCCGGTGATCTGCCCGCCTGTCATTTCCGCCTGGTTCGTTGGCAGCAGGGTTGCGGTCGCCGTGATGGTCGGTTTTAGCGTTGCCGTTGCAGTGGGTCTCTCGCCCGGAGCTAAGGTCGCTGTAGGGGTAACCGGTGTCGGCGTACTCGTCTCGACCAGAGAATAATTTCTGACGCGAACGCCTGTTACTGCGGTATCGATCTTGCTCCCGTCCTGCAGTGCCACCTCCAAGCGCAGGTTGTAATCTCCATCGGTTATTAAATTCGTCTCCCAGGTTCCCATCTCGCCGTTTGCCAGAGGCTGTGCATTCTGAGCGATTAAGAACCATGTTCCCGTTTGATCCTTTGTATAGCCAAAAGAAAGCTCCGCAGATTGAAAGCCCTGGATATCCGAAAATACAATAACTGGTACGCTGCCCTGCACTGCCTGGCCTGCTAAAGGTGAGAGGATGGCCGCGGTTGGAACCGCGGTTGCAGTTTCTGTAGGGGTGGCTTTTTGCGCAACCGGCAAAGCTTCCACCAGAAGCTGCACTGGGAGGATCATAAAGGAAATGCAACCCATCATGAAAAAAAAGTAGATACGCATTGCAACTGGTTAGTTTAACATAGAGCGAGAAAATTGGGAACACTTTCACCAAAACAAATTTTCGAACAGCCTCGCACAACTCCGCTAAAATATGATAAACTAAATACCCGTGAACCGGAATCAACCATTGTTTCAATCATCTGTGGGGAGGCGCCCATACCATCGGCCCTCCCCACTTCTTTTTTGATGAGGAGGTTTGAATGGCCACGAAATACATCTTTTTCACGGGTGGCGTTGTCAGCTCCGTCGGAAAAGGGGTCACTGCAGCGGCGCTTGGACGCTTACTGAAAGAACGCGGCTTCAATGTCACTGCTCAGAAGCTTGATCCATATATTAACGTAGACCCAGGCACCATGAGCCCTTACCAGCATGGGGAAGTATATGTCCTGGATGATGGCGCAGAAACCGACCTGGATCTAGGTCACTACGAGCGTTTCATGGACACCAGCTTGAACCGGGTATGCAATTTTACAACCGGTCAAGTTTACGCAGAGGTGATCGCCAAAGAGCGGCGCGGCGACTATCTGGGTGGCACCATTCAAGTGATCCCGCACATTACGAACGAGATCAAGCGCAGAATCGCCCTGGCTGCCAAAGCCACCAGTGCTGAAATTGTGATTGTCGAGGTAGGCGGGACGGTAGGCGATATCGAGTCACTGCCTTTCCTGGAATCCTTGCGCCAAATGCGTAAAGATGTCGGTCGCGAGAACACCCTTTTTATCCATGTCACCTGGCTGCCTCATATCGGAGCCACAGGTGAGTTAAAACGAAACCCACCCAACATTCTGTGAGCGAACTGCGCTCGATCGGTATTTCTCCCGATCTAATCGTGGCGCGCTCTGATTATCCCGTAGAAGATGAGCTCTGCGACAAGATTGCTCTTTTCTGTGATGTCGATCGTAAAGCGGTCATTCCCATGGTCACCACAGATGTCTTGTATGAAATTCCACTGGTGATGGAACGCGCCACGATCGGAGACTATGTCTTGAAAAGACTCGGCTTGGAGGCGCGTCGAAAACCTGATTGGATCGACTGGGAACAATTGATCGCCAAAGCCCGTGACCCCAAGCCTACAATTAAAATTGCTCTGGTTGGAAAATACGTCGAGCTGCACGACGCTTACATGAGCGTTCGTGAGGCCTTGAAACATGCTGGCTTGTCATTAGGGGTTGAGGTAGATATCAACTGGGTCCATTCTGCCGATTTAGAAAGAGGAAATAATTGGGAAGCGGTCCACCAGGCGCATGGGATTATCGTGCCTGGAGG
Organism: uncultured Chloroflexia bacterium; assembly: GCA_963751425.1. Taxonomy (GTDB): domain Bacteria; phylum Chloroflexota; class Anaerolineae; order Anaerolineales; family UBA4823; genus CAVVUF01. The sequence continues at coordinate 1,520,248 of CAVVUF010000001.1, forward strand.
GTTTGGAAGCCGTGGGACCGAGGGAAAGATCCTGGCTATTCGTTATGCGCGTGAAAATAAAATCCCCTATTTGGGCTTGTGCCTGGGAATGCAATTAATGGTGGTTGAGCTGGCTCGCAAGGCCTTCGGTAATGAGCAAGCGAATTCCACGGAGTTCGATCGTTCAACCCCTTACCCGGTGATAGACCTGCTCCCCGATCAGCGCGACATCGTTGATATGGGCGGGACCATGCGCCTGGGATTGTACCCTTGTAATTTGCAGCCGGGTACAAAAGCGATCGAAGCCTACGGAAAAGATTTCGTCCAGGAGCGCCACCGTCATCGCTTTGAGTTGAACAATGCCTATCGAGAAGTACTTGCAGAGAATGGGATGCGCTTCTCGGGTCTATCCCCCGATGGTCGCCTGGTCGAGATAGCCGAAATCTGCGACCATCCTTTCATGGTTGGGACCCAATTCCACCCGGAATTTCTCTCGCGCCCCAACCGGCCCCACCCGCTCTTTGTGGGCCTGGCAAAAGCTGCCAGTGAACGAGCCGGCTTACAGGCAGAAAAACCTTAGTTCTCCTTGGCCGATGTGCAGACAACCCTGTTATCGAGTAAAATAGGGTCGTTTGCGAAAATAACCGATCCCCCTGATATGGGGCCTAATCAATCAAAAGTGAGGTTCTAGAATGGATACAACAATTGAAGAAGTCGTTGCTCGTGAAATCCTTGATTTACGCGGCAACCCCACCGTCGAGGTGGAAGTCACACTCATGGATGGAAGCTGGGGGCGCGCGGCTGTGCCATCCGGTGCCTCCACCGGAGTTCATGAAGCCTTAGAGCTGCGCGACGGCGACAAAAAGCGTTACCTCGGCAAAGGCACGCTGAAAGCCGTTGAACATGTCAACACTGAAATTGCAGATTTACTTTTGGGCTGGGATGCCGCCGAACAAAAAGCGATTGATGCAGCGATGCTGGAGCTGGACGGTACGCCGAACAAATCCCGCTTTGGCGCCAATGCCATCCTGGGCACCAGCCTGGCTGTTGCGAAAGCCGCTGCCAATGCGCTTGGCCTGCCCCTGTACCGCTACATTGGCGGCGTCTATGCCCACGTGCTGCCCGTACCCATGATGAACATTTTAAACGGTGGCGCTCATACCGGTTGGCAGTCCACGGATGCCCAGGAATTTATGGTCATGCCACTGGGCGCTCCAACGTTTGCAGAAGGCCTGCGCTGGGGAGCAGAGATCTATCATGCCCTCAAGTCTGTGCTCAAAGAACGCGGCTATACAGCCCTGGTCGGCGATGAAGGTGGTTATGCCCCCGCGCTCAAAGCCAACGCTGAAGCCGTGGAAGTAATCCTGGTTGCGATCGAAAAAGCCGGTTATAAAGCCGGTGACCAGGTAGGCATTGCGCTTGACCCAGCCGCTTCGGAGCTTTACGAAGAAGAGACGGGGCTTTACAACCTGCGCAAAGAAGGCAAGAAACTGACCGGCGAAGAGATGGTTGCCTTCTGGAAGAATTGGGTTGATCAATACCCCATCGTCTCGATTGAAGACGGCCTGGCTCAAGATGACTGGAAGAGCTGGGAGTACATGGTGCAGGAGCTCGGTAGACCGGATTCAAATCGTTGGGGATGATCTCCTGGTCACCAACCCAGAGCGTGTGCGCCGCGCCATCAAGGAAAAAGCAGCCAATGCCCTGCTGGTCAAGCTCAACCAGATTGGCTCTCTCACCGAAACGATCGAAGCGGTTGAAACCTGCCATCGCGCCGGCTGGCGGGCTGTCACCTCCCACCGCTCCGGTGAAACGGAAGACTCCACCATTGCTGACCTGGCCGTTGCTTTGAACATGGGTCAGATCAAAACTGGCGCCCCGGCGCGCTCTGACCGCGTTGCCAAGTACAACCAGCTTCTGCGCATCGAAGAAGAGCTGGGCGACACCGCCGCGTACGCAGGTTGGGCAGCCCTGAAGAGATAAATTCGAGATTTTTAGGATAAAGCGAAGGGACGCGGCAAGATGCGTCTCTTCGTTCGTTTAAGATGGTTGTTCCGTTGGCTCTTCTGGCGCTTCCTCAGGCTCTTCTACCCCATCCGGCCTGAGCGCCTCCTCCATCGTCAGGTTCTCACGCCGCATTCCCGGAGCGGGAGTGCCGCAATATGGGCATAATTGCCAGGGAAGCTCCATCAACTTTCCACATTGGTGACAGTTCTTTTTCAACTTCGTATGGCAGTTGGGGCATACCATCCAATTTTCTTTCACCCGCCTGCCGCAGCCCGGGCAGAGCTGGCTTTCTTCGATGGCCTGTAGGAGCGCCTCTTCTTCCAGTGTCTGCTGGTATTCCTCCTCCAAGGTATGGCGGGGGCGTAAAATGAGATATACGGCAATCCCAGGGATTAACAGGACCGCCACAACCACTGCCGCCAGCAGGCGGATGAGATGGTCCCTGGTTCTAGCGGAGATATCCCGGTAAGTCCAGATGATCAGGCTCAGCCAAAGGGCTACCAGAAAAGCGGCTCCCCACGCTGTAAGAAGTAGTAGAATACTATTCAAGGAAAAGGAACTGGTTGTCATCGCATGCTCCGCAGATAAATTATAGCATTGAGCCTGAAGAACGGAGGCCTCAAATTAGGTTTACTCACATGAACAATTCAACTTCAACGTACCGCATTGCCGACATGACTGAATCCGAGCGCCCCCGCGAGCGCCTGGCCAGGCTGGGTCCTGGCTCGCTCTCCACACCAGAGCTTCTGGCAATCCTATTGCGGGTAGGCGTGCCTGGTGAAAGTGCCATCGATGTAGCCAGCCGTCTTTTAAAAACCTTCGGCGATGTCACCGGCTTACACCGCGCCCCCTTTGATGAGCTTTGCAACCAGCATGGCATCGGTCCGGCAAAAGCCTCTCAGATCAAAGCTGCCTTAGAGCTTGGCAACCGCCTGAAGCAGTCTCAGCTCAATGAAAACAACACCATCCACAGCCCCGAGGATGCCGCCCACTATGTACAATTCGAAATGAGCGCCCTGGAACAAGAAGAGCTGCGGGTGATGCTTCTGGACACTCGCAATCGCGTGATGGACACGGTGACTGTTTATCGCGGCTCGTTAAATTCTTCGCAGGTGCGCGTTGGAGAGCTGTTCAAAGCTGCCATCCGCCGCAACGCCGCTTCGATCATTATCATTCATAACCACCCCAGCGGTGATCCAACCCCCAGCCCCGATGATATCGCCGTGACGCGTGCCATCGTCCAGGCTGGAAAGCTGTTAGATGTCGCTGTCTTGGACCATTTAGTTATCGGCAGAGACAAGCATGTTTCCCTGAAAGAACGCGGCGTAGAATTTAATTGATGGAGCGTTGAAGATCACCGATCAAACAGCAAGAAAATGTTTAGCCCGGCGGAGGTTCAATACCTCCACCGGGTTTTAGATATTATTTTTTTCACGCTCGGAATTCGATGATGCTATACCTGGCACTCCCGCCAGCGCGGACATGGCTGAGTAAGCCACACCCACCATGCTTCGCCCGGTATGCGCGCCTAACACCAGGGACATGGGTCCCATCGGCAGCCAATGGCATTTGAAGCGCTGCTCGATCATCTCACGCAGCATGGCGCCCCCCTCGGGGTTGAACGCGTGCAGCACCTGCACATGCAGTTCTGTGCCTTCCTTGTGGATCCGCAGCATCTGATCCACCAGCCCCTTGACCGCGCCCTTGAACGTGCGCGCCTGCCCCTTTTGCACGTAAGTCCCATTCACTTTTTCCACACCGATCATGGGCTTGATGTTGAGCAGGGAGGCGATCAACCCTTTCATGTGGCTGATACGCCCGCCATGGATGAGATATTTCAGCTCTTCGAGTGTGTAAATACTCTCGCTCGCGTCGCTGATCTTTTGCAGCATAGGCAGGATTTTGTCCAGCGTCCAACCGGCTTTCAATGCATGAGCGGCTGCTTTGACCTGCCACCCTGCCGCGGCAGAAAGGGTCTTGGTGTTGACGTGGGTGATCTTGGCCCCCGGCACCATCGCTGCGCCAGCTACGGCAGAATTGAAAGTGCCGCTCAACCCTGCGGTTATATGAATGGACAGAATTTCCGGGTCCTTTTCAGCGAGTGTGCGGTAGAGCGCCGCGAAATCTCCGGCAGAGGGCTGCGAGGTGGTCGGCAGATTGCCGGATGCCTCGAGAAGCGGATAAAAGGCCTCGGCCGTGATGTCGATTTCTTCGCGATAGGATTTCCCGTCCAGCGTGACCACCAGGGGCACCACGTGGATCTTAAGTTCGGCACGTTCTTCGGCAGAGAGATAAACATCTGTGCCACTATCGGTAACGATTTGCATAATCAACCTCGCTTCTTATCGTATGAAGAATACTTTTCTACCTGACTTCCCTGTCATAAAATAATTCACTTGATTTACATCCAACTAATGGAGAATTTTGGATACACTTTCTATATTGTAGCAGTTAATTAACATTTTGCCATGAAATTTGTGAAATGCGGGTTACCCTGAGTATATGGGGTACGTCTCGCAACCAACGAATGAAGCGAGAGGTGCATTGCTCCAGGCAAGGATAAGCAAACAGGTCTATGCGGAAAGGTGTCCGCATAGACCTGTTGGGAAATTTTGACTTGCCGAATTCGTTGGACAATTCCTCGAGCAGGCTTACTAAGCGCTCACAGTCCTAAACCCAGTCCTCCTGTAGGCTTCATTTGAAGCATTTCAAAAAGCGCTATTCCAGACACATCTGGACGGCAGGGACACCGCTGCCGAAGAGATATACTCCAGCGACTGAGGCTTGCGCGTCACCTCATTGTCATTTAGTACGGGCTGAGGAATATCTTCTAACTCTAAAGCCTTTTCCCAATCATCAAGACGGATAGCTTTCATGATCTAATTTTCCTTTTAGGTAAATAATAATTTGATGTAATTGCGAAAACCAGCTTGAAGTATTCGCAATCTTCGCATATTTCTTTCTGTTCAATCAATTGGACTAGACTGAATCATACAGATCGAGAAAGCCCTAACCGCCCCATGTGTAGTGTGTCCGTCATCCAACCACCAATATAATTCGTTGCTTGAGAGAACAGGGAAATAATACCACAATTTTTATCTTATTTATATGATTTAATATTAAGGTTGTATTAGGACAGTCCTCGCATAGCATCTCGAACAAGAGGTGAAGAATATGGATCACGATGTTCACAAAATCTCCAACTACTTTCGGGGTGTTCGTCAATTTTCTAAGATAGGGCGGTTTTTATAATGGGTGCCATTTTGCGACATATCACTTACTCGTATCTACTACCAAATATTCATTTCGCCATCAACTTTAGAAAATAATTACCTCATGTTGGTATCTTTATCAGATCACTCGTCTTTTCAATGGACTATTCGCCATCGGCAGAGACAAGCATGTTTCCTTAAAGAGAAGACCGCATCCGAAAATCTGCGAACTCTCCGCTGGCAGTTTGCCAATCGGCATGTGCTTCGCGCACATTCGCTGCCGCAGGACCGCGCTTCAGAACCTCTAAAAATCTTTCCAAGATCAAGCGTTCCCCCTCCGCGCACACCTCCACACTGTTATCCCACCGGTTTCGGACCCACCCGGTCACCCCAACCTTGCGCGCCTGGTCAATGACAAAGGCCCTGAAACCCACCCCTTGAACATACCCTTCAACGATCACATGCAGCCTTTCCGCCATCTCAACCTCCTGGTGCAGCCGGCTTTTCGCTCAGCTTTTGAGTCCCGTTCTTGCCTCTAAACAAGCTGTTGAGAATTAAGAGAATCGGCGCCAAAAGCATCAACAATAAAATAACCACCCAGGGTAATAGAACTCCAATCGCCTTGACTAAAGGATTTTGATTGAAGGTATGGCGCTGCCACTGGCCCTCAAGCTGGGTTAGGGTTTTCCCCAACCCAACCTCTGCGCCGCGTTCACAATCCAACCCGCTCGCATAAGCTTGAATGAGGGATTGGATGCCAGCCGATCCATAGGTTTCGTACAAATACCGGGTAAAAGAATCGGCCTGAGCATAAGAGAGATAATATTGTCCGCCCTCTAACGTGAATCCCTGGCATAAAGAGCTCATGGGAATGATTGTCTCTTTTTCTGCGGCATCCTTGAGCACGGTAACATAATCAGGATTTGGGTAGGTTTCATTCAATGACGCCAGGCCTTCATTGAGCCAGGTCGGTAGATCTGCATAATCGGCGCCCAGCTTTTGATAAAGTAAGATATGCATCAGCTCATGGGGGATCTGGCGCTCAGTTTCAATCTGTTGGAAAGGTCCCGCGGGCAGCGAAACAAACATGACCCCCAATTCTGGGTTAGCATGTCCCGCCACGACTGAAATATCTCCAAGGTTAAGGGTCGATTGCATCTCAGCACCATTGGCATATGCAAAGATATCCACCTTCTCAGGATCGCTGAACCTAAAAGCTGGTTAGCGCGCTCAAGGGAGTTCTGGGCCGAATCCAGTACCATCTGACCAAATTCCAGATTCCCTTCATACCAGTGCACCCGAAAAGGCATATCTTCCAACATCTGCCACGAATAACGATTATCATCATAGTAAAAAGAGAACTTCGGGCTGACAAAAGCTTGTTCACCCGGCATTTTCACCCCGAACCAATATTGAATTTCCGAAAAAGCCGGCAGAGGGTAATTAACCAGGTCGTGAACGTAGACGAGTTCATTGTCACGCACACTGACCTCGCCCACGATCGTATCGTTTTGGTTCATGCCTTTGAAGAAAATCTGCACCCTTTCTGGGGTTTTTTCCAAATTCGTCTTTGCCCAAAAAGTGACCTGCCCGCCGAAAGAATAATCGACCTTGGTTTCTTGAATCTCAACCACCTGTTGAGCCATAACCTTTGACCAAGGCATTAGCATTGAAACTAACTGAATGAGCAGAATGAGGAGTACCGCAGACAAACGGATTGTTTTCATATCAAGCACCCATATAATAAAGTAAAGGCGTCAATGTGAGCGGGCTCAAGAGCGTGGTCACGAAGACTACCGCGGTCACAAAAGACGGTTCGACATCAAACTCTGTAGCTACCACAGTAGTAAGCACTGCAGAAGGCATGCCAGATTCAATAATACCAGCCTGCAGTGCCGCACCTTGTAAATGGAACAAGTGACTGATAGCCAGGGCTATCATAGGGGAGGCGACCAACCTAAGAGCACTCACCAGCATAATGGGTGATTTATTTCCTTTCCACTGGATATTATGGAACTGCAGCCCCATAAAAACCAGCATACATGGGATCGCCGCATTGCCTAATATCTCTACCGTCCGACCTACTGGCTTCGGTAATTCCCAGCCCAGGCTCAAGAATAAAACTCCCAGTGAAACGGCATAAATGGCTGGAATTTTGAATAAGTTTAACAAAGATTTTCGCAAATCGGAAGTGCCAAGCGATGCGATCACGATCCCCACGGAATTCATCAACAGGTTCATCCCCACAAACATTAACCCAGCAAATACGAGCGCTTCTGCCCCAAAAGCAAAGTTTACTAACGGCATCCCATAATTTCCAGCATTCATAAACATGCTGGTCAGCAATACCGCCGCCAACATTCGCCTTTCCAATTTGAAAAACCTGCCCAAAATCCAGGCAAGCAAACCAACTAATGAAATGACTGCAATAGCAAAGCCCAGCGTGCGCAATATATTCCCAATGCTTAATGCGCTGTGGGTAAGTAAATTAAATAACAAACAAGGGCTGAAAATGTAAAAAATAACCTGAGATAAGGTGCGTGGATTGAGGTGCAACCATTTTCCCAGCAAATACCCGGCCCCAGCCGCCAGGAATATGGGCAGGATGTTGTTGGCAAATATTGAAACCAGTGTCGCTACCCTCGCTCATCGGTATTATCTTCAAGGTTCTTCTTCGTCAGCCTCTTCATCTTCTGAAAGATCCAGGAGTGAGAGTTCCCCGATCCCTTCCGTAAACTCAAGATTGTCCAATGCTTCTTCCAGAAGATCAGCTTCCTCTTCTTCATCGGTCTCTTCGAGCAGCTCCTCCAGAGCATCTCTGACGCCCTCGCCTCCGATCTCAGATAGTGACCAGATCGCCGCGGCCCGCACTTCGTCATCTTCATCATCCAGCAGCTCTAACAGCTTCGGGGCAGCCTTTTGTAAGCTAAGCTCTCCGGCGGCCTCAACAGCCTCAGCACGCACCGGTGTTCGATCATCGTCTAGCATTGCCAAAACGTTTTCTTCCCAAATTTGATTATAGGATCTGCCCATCGCAAACAAGGCAGAGATAAGCCAATCTCGATCCCCCGAATGGTAAGCAGCCATAATCAGCGGGTTGACTTCCTCCCGGCTCGAAAACCCCAAAGCTTCTAAAGCACACCTGCGCACGATCGCAGCATCCTGTCCTTGTGTTACGCTCAGCAAGCTTTCTTCGATATCATGAAGTACATGCCCAGGAATTTCCTCGGTTTCGCCTAAGTAAATGAAAGAACCTAACGCTGAAGCTGCAGCAGCCCGGACTTGTGGATCCGAATCTTTCAGCATCATCTCCATAAAATCATCTGCCAAATCCGTTTCTTCATATTCCCGAAGAGTCTGAATTGCCAACATGCGCACAAGCGGATCCTGATCCTGCAAAACCAGGCGGCTCAAATTGCTAAAATCCATCAGGTAGTCACTTTCATTCATTTCCATGACGTCTTCCATCACAGCCTGGCGCCTACGCTGAGAAACTTTCGCCCAGGTAGCTCCTAAAGTATCCATGTCTGCCGGTGAAAGATCCGATAAACGATACAGGTAGCGGGGATGGAAAGGCCTGCTTTCATCCAGCAAAGCCTGGATTACTTGGCTGAATGGAATTTCAGTTGGATTTTTAGCCATAAGATACTCTATTTGAAAATTACTTCGGGATTTGGATCGGATTGATGAAATCCTGTAAATTGATGAACAGCAAGAGGATCAGCAAAAAAGTAAAGCCGATTGCATTGATGACATTCTCATACTTCTGCGGGATTCGCTTATGGAATAATAACTCAGGTAAAACAAATAAGATTCTACCGCCATCTAAAGCAGGAATAGGCAGCAAGTTTAGCAAGCCGAGGGAGATCGAGATGCTTGTCAGAAAGCTCAAGACACTCACTCCAGATGGGTAGCCGCTGGAGGAATCTTCCGTACGCACATTCTCATAAATATCGAACATCCCTTTATACCCCACTAACCGGGCATCTCCCTGCGGCAATTGACCTTGAACGATGTTTCCCACCACACCGATCAAGGCTTTGCTGTGTGCAAAAGTAGCGCGGGCCCCTTCGGGAATTGCCACAAGAGGGCTGAGCGGCATGGTCGGTGTACCCATCACAATTCCGATCGCTCCTTCTCCCTGCGGTGGATTCGCTCTTGGGGTTAACTTGGCTTCGGCTTCTTGTCCATCACGCCTGTAAGTAAATATCATCTCCTGGCCCAGGTTGGCATAAACAAGATCATGCAGCTTATCTGTGCTGTCGATTTCCTGACCATTGACTTTGGTAATAACATCCCCAGCCAGCAGCCCTGCCGCTGCCGCCGGTGAATTTTGTGCAACCACATTGATCAGCACCTCGTTCGCCCGACTCGGGTCTGGTGCGCCGATGCGGACAAAAATAATCGAATATAAAATAACTGCCGTCAAAATATTAGCTAAAGGGCCAGCCAGGAAAACGGCAATGCGAACCAAAGGCTTTGCGGCAGCCAGTCCACCCTCGACTGTTGGATCGTTTTCACCCTTGGGTCGTACGAATCCCCCTAATGGAATTGCATTCAAAGAGAATATCGTGCCGCCTGCTTTAAAGATCGTCACCAGTCGCGGCGGGAAACCAATCCCAAATTCTTCGACTTCCACCTTGAAAAGCTTTGATGCCAGGAAATGACCAAGCTCGTGAATGATGATTAAAATCGCCAATGAGGCGACGAATTCGATAAAGATAACGATTCCCATTTTTTACCTGTATTTATCCTTTATATTGATAGTATAGCGTGATTATATCGCCTCCCTGTCAAATTAACCAGACATGCGCGCAATCAAGACGCCTTTTTTAAGAATTTTCTAACCGTGCTGGCCCCCCTGGAGAGGCAGCCAGCACGTCGTGAACACCTTCAATTTCCCTCAGCCGCTGACAAACCTGGCTGGAGGCTGTCTCTAAACACAAGACATGCACATTCGGCCCCGCATCGATGGTGTAACACACTGGTACTCCCCCCTTGCGCCATTCGATGACTGCTTTCATCACCGCTAGCGTCGCCGTCTCCCAATAGAATAACCCCGGTGAAGAGCTCATCATCACTGCGTGCATCAGATTGCTGTCCAGCTCCACAATCCTGGCAAAACTCTCAAAATCACGCTCCAGAATTGCCCTCCGGCAGATATCCAGGCGCCGGGGAGCATCCAGGACGCGGGCCTCTTGCAGTGGGCTGCTGCTCGCAGTCTGGTGTCCTTCCCGCGAGCCCGTCGGCTTATGCTGCTCGCTGATAATCGCTACGCAATCGACCAGGTTCCAATGGTCGGGTGATGCAATCGAAAAAGCATAAGAGTCCTCGTCATCGTTGCCTGCCTGCCACTCCACAAATCCTCCCGGCACTGACCGGCAGGCAGAGCCTGAACCCGTGCGTGCCAGTCGAGATAAGTCGGGCTCATCCAATTCCAGACCCGCTGCCCGGCTGGCTGCCAGGGCTAATGCCGCGAACGCCGAAGCAGAAGAAGCGATGCCAGTGCCCGTAGGAAAATTATTCGCACTGACTACCCGAGCACACAAATTCACCCCGGCCATTTGGCGCACCTGGTCCAGCATTCCTGAAACGCGGGCTAAAGCTTGTCCTTTAGAAACACGATGATTGAGCACGAGCCGGTCATCCGCTAATTCCGGATCAAATGCAACCTGAGTGCGGGTATACAGCCCCTCCAGATTCATCGAGATGGAGTCATTGGAAGGGATGTGTAGAGATGGATCGCGATCACCCCAATACTTGATGAAGGCGATGTTAGCACAAGCGACTGCCGTAACCATAGTTGTTTGCATCCAACCTCACGGGTATCATGCCTATAACACACAGAAAGTGTACCATGAAGATTGGGCGAAAGAATCAAGTTCAGCCTTTTTCTGGTGTTGAAACTGCCCCGATCTGCTGCATCATGCCTAAGTAATCTGCAACGGTCCAGTGCTCCGTGATCTTTCCTTCATGGATGGTCAAGATATCCATCACTTCAACTGAGACCTGGTTTCCCGTAGGCGGAATGCCCATGAAGATTCCCTGGTGTGTGCCATGGAAAACTTTATAGGTCATCACCTGGTCTCCTTCAGCTATCTGCTTTAGAATAGTAAAGTGCATATCGGGGAAAGCGGTGAACATCATCGCGAAGAACATTTTCAGCCCTTCAATACCTTGCGGATTCGCCGGTCCGCTGTGATCAATGAAATTGGGGCTGTACAGTGCATCTATTTCAGCCAGGTTATGCTGGTTCTGCACTTTCTCAATGAAGCGGCACACAAGCGCCTTATTTTCCTGGAGGGACATAACGACCTTCCTTTGTCAAAGATTTTTCAAAAGCTAGAGATTGTTCTGAAAGTTCTTGCAACAGGTGGCGGGCAGCTTTAACATCGCAATTATCAAAACCTTCTGAAAATGGTTCATAGACAGCTGCGAGCACCTGTCGAGCCTCTTGTCGCCGGTCCTGCTCTTGCCACAGATGGGCCAGGCTTACGGCTGCTCTCAACTCGAGCATCCTGGCGCCCTGATGGTGGGCAGTCTCCATGCCAAGGCGAAAATACCTCTCCGCGTTTTTATCATCCGTGCCCAGAGCTCTAAGCAATTCTCCTTGCAGCCGGTAAAGCTCCGCCTCCCAGTACAGATCACATCCACCTTTCACAATTGCCTGGGCGGCAATTACAGCATCCGTCCCATCGATCAGCTTCTGCAATTTCAAACAGGCACCTGCCTGCAGCGATAACAAAAATGGGGTGAAATGTGCGAAACCTCTGGCTCGCCAGGCTTCAATCCCTTGCTTCAACAAAGCTTCTCCCTCCTCCGCCATCCCTTGTTCAAATAACGCCCAGCCTTTCAGAGTCGTGGCCAAAATCAACCAGCTTGACAGCCCATGCACCTGCGCGATATGAATTGCTGTCTCTGCGTGGTCAAGGGTATCTTTCGCAGCAGAGCGAAGACAGGCTTGCATGGCTAGCAGGCAGTAACCATATGCCTGGCTGGGAGGATGCGTAAAAGAGGATATCAGGTTGTAGAGATATTGGCCCTTTGTCAGAGACTGTTCGGGATACCCCATCAGCCACAGCGTAATGCTAAAAAAACCCAGGCAGGTCACACTGGGGTCGTGCCCAAAGCGTTGTGCATGCCGCTCATGTAATGCCATATCATAGAGGCCCAGCCCGTTTTCCCAATATTCACGCGCTTCTTCCAACCTTCCCAAGGAGAATAAGGCCCCGCCCATTTGCCGGTAGGCTTCCAGAAGCAGATCGGATTCACCGGCATCCCGGGCGATGGCAAGAAGCTGCTCGCCTGTTTCATCGCCGTCTCGAGATCGCCAGTTATACCATAATAGCGTGTCAATCCAACCAGGCTAGTAAACAAGTCTGGCGTTTCACCAAGCATCTGGCAAATATCGTAAGCGCGAGTAAATACACGCTTTGTCTCGGGAGAGGCATACCCCTTTATAATCATTATGGGTACAGCCAGGGCGAGCTGGAGCTCTACCTCCTGGCGCATATTCTGTTCGGTTTCGGGCTGATTGCGGAGGATGTCCAGGCCGCGCTGGTAGTAGGTAACTGCCTCCTGGTTGGCAAACTGCCGCATAGCCTGCCGCCCAGCTTGCAGCAGATAACTGATAGCCTTGCCGCTCAACGACTTCTCGATACGACAGGCCTGCTCGAAATGGTAGGCCAGTTTAGCGCGTGCGCCTCCAGTTCGTCTGCGTAGAGGCTTTCCATCGCCGCGCCTACCCTGGCATGCAGGTGCAGGCAGCGGTGGCGTGGTAAGCTTTGGTACACGATTTCCTGGATTTTATGGTGGGTGAAGGCGAAATCGCTGTCGTTCGGGCCGATCTTTTCCTCAATCAGCCGGTGGCGGAGCAGCTGGTCAAGCATCTCCAGTGTTGCTTCCTCGCCCTTCCCCCAGGCTGCGTGGAACAGCTCATCGTTAAATTCACGCCCGAGCACTGCGGCCATGCGCAAGCCATCCTGCGCGGCCTCTCCCAGATGATCAACCCGCGCCTGGACTGCTTCACGTACGCTGAGCGTTAGCGGAAGTTCTACCTCGCTGATTCGGCTAAAGTCGCCCTGCCAGGCACCTTCTTTCATCCAGATGGCTTTGGTCTCAAAGAGTGCTTTGATGATTTCCATCAGGAAGAAAGGGTTGCCTTCGGTCTCCCAGTACAACCGTTTGGCTAGAGGCCCCACCGCTTCTCCGGCTCCGGACATCTCCAGGATGATCGTTTCAACGGCTGCTTGGAAAGCCGGGTCAGCTCGAGCTGTCGGACCAGCCCTTCGCGTGCCAGCTGCCCGTACAGGTCTCGTAAGGAATGCCGTAAACCGGATGCTTCTGGGCGGAAGGTGCCAATGATCAGAACAGGATGCTCCGAGAGGTAGCATGACAGGTGGTGCAACAGCAGCAAGGTCGATTCGCTGGCCCAATGTAGATCTTCCAGCACGATCAGAAGCCCATCCTGCGTGGAGAGTTCTGCCAGAAATCGGGTCACGCCCGCGAAGAGACGCGCCTGCTCGGGATTCATATCTGGCGCTGCATTTAATCCGGGCTCGGAGTCCGTCTTACTTTTTCGGCGATTGTCTGCGTGCGCTTCTATCAAATCAGGTACAAGCCGGGCGACTTCGCGAAGTGCCCAGGCAGGAAAACTTGCCAGTTGATCATGATCCAGTGCGGGTAGGGATGCTCGCAGGGCATCGGCGATGGGTTGGTAAGGCCAGGAGTGCTCGAACTCGTAGCAGCGTCCCCACAGAACGTGGATGTCCTGCCAGCGAAGACGGTTGGCGAACGCCTCCACCAGGCGCGTCTTGCCTATCCCCACTTCTCCGCTGATGAGCGCCAGTCTGGTGTTTCCTTTCAGGGCTGCGCGCCAGCAGTCCTCCAAAAATGCGGTTTCTTGTTCCCTGCCGATCAGCCTGACCGTTGAAGTCACATCAAGCGGATCACGCCCGGTATGTTCTACTGCCAGAGCCGTAACGGACTGAAAATCAGGCGGCCCAACCACAAATCTTCCCTTCAAGATTGCCTGGTAAAGTTCCTGGGTCTCGCCCAAGGGCTCAGCGCCAAGCTCATTCAGAAATGTTTTCCTGAAGCGCTCATATTGCTCCAAAGCTGCCTTGCGCTGACCCAGATGGCAATAGGCGCGCATAATAACCCGGTGAGCATCCTCACGCAAGGCATCCCGACTCAGCAAACGAAAGGCTGTCGCCATTGCAGCCTGGTGATCCTTGCCAGCCTCATAAAGGATCATTGGCTGCCCCAATGTCTCCATGTACAAAGATTCCAGCCGGTATCGCTCACTGACGATCCAGTCATCATAAAAACCTTCCAGGAAATCGCCGCGGTAGAGGGCGACCGCCGAACAGAGACTGTCGAGGTCAGGGCAGGCAGCCTTTACCTCAAATTCCATTACATCCAGCCAGATCTTATTTTGAGGATCAAATTGAACGGTTTGAGAATCGCTTCAAGATGTCGCTTTATCTGTAAGGCAGCGATGGATGTGCCAGAGGGTAGTGGAGAGACTGCGCCGAGCCTTGTGTTCGGTCCGTTCACCAAAAAAGATTCCAGCCAGCTGATCTCTAGACTGGGGAAGGCTGCGGTGGTAAACCAGGTAAGCAAGCACGGATTGGGATTTCAGAGTCGGAGGCTTGACCAGCGGCTGATCGCCGCTGTAGATTTCCAACGGGCCAAGAAAATATAACTGCAGGCTGGCCAATATTCACCCTCCCATCAGCAGACATAAAAAACCCCACAGAATACATATTGTCTGAATAGTTATGGTATCTTTATTCTATCAAATTAGCGGATAGAGTCAATCTTTTTTGTACGCTGGCCGAATAGTGAAAGCATCCGTGGTGTAATCTACACCGCGGATGCTTTCACTTTAACTGAACCCTTATTTAATTAGAGATGATCGCGTTGCTCCATCTTGATACCAAAGCGCCGGAGAAAGGCAAGCATAGCTTCTAGCTCGAGAAACACTGCCTTTTCTCCACTTTGCACAAGTTCGATACTCCCCCGCCAGCGTGTCCCTCCGGTCGTTGCCTCACGCTGAAAGCGCAGGACAAAGGTGAGTATGGAAGTCGTTGCCGCAGATGGATGCATCACAGATGCTCTCATGGATTGTGGAGGTGACCTTCAAACCAGAGATCATTCGGCTGAGAACCGTCATTGTAGACGAATACATGGTACGTGCCCCCACCGGTAACGTCCTCGAACCGCCCGGTGCCGCCTGTAACTTCGAACCATCCGTCAGTGACGATATGCAAGCCACCATCAGTTACGACTGCTGTACCTTCATAATGCACCGTAATACTGTCGCCGTTAGCTGCTTTGAGTGTTCCATCGCCTTTCTGAATTATGGGCTGACCGGGAACAGCCCAGGCTTGGGCTTTACCTTCGAACAGGCTCACCCCCATGTGAGACGCCAGACCATTGCCGCCAGGTGTAAACTCCTGCTGAATGCAACCGCATGATGGATCGAACATTACATCAGCCCACACCGGGTAGTACGCCTTAAATGGCACCTCTGGGTCTCCAGCAGATGCGCTTATCCACGCCCCGCTGGCCAGGGACAAAACAAGCACGATTGCCAGCACGATTGATACTCTTTTGAACATCGCACACTCTCCTTTAGAATAAGAACTGAATGGTGCCTGCCATTTTAATCAGGTGGACCCCTCCAATGGGTATCTTCAATTGCTCAGGCAGGCATGATTAATTCAATTATATTGGGCAGTGTCAAAAAAATATCAAATTTTCTAGCGGGTTTTGGATTTAAAAATTAGTTCAGTGTGGATTGAAGAACCAATCTGTCGGAAATAAATACCGGTTGTCTATTGACTAAACTTAATGAAAGCGATGTTCGCGCACGCGACACCGGTTGCGGATAAATTGCACATGTGATTTAGAGTACCTTTTCTTCTCTTTCTATTGCCAGTGTACTATGAACAACTAACCGTTCAAAAATCTGCTGTTTGACCCGGAGAGGTATTTGATTCAATCCAGCCTTTAATTGACACCCTGGTTTATACAAATGCCTATGCTAATCGTCAAGGGCAATAGGATTTGACATCTTTTGTAAAGATAGTATGATTAAATCAAATCCAGTTCTCCAGGAGAAGTTCATGGCCATACTAGAAAAAAAGTCAACCAGCTACAGCGCTGCGAATTACAATGCACTCATGGCAGAGTTTAGGGATCTATCTACTTTAAAGAGGCATCCGCATGGGATCAACGCGCCCAGGCTGAGGTCGATAAAATCAACAATGTCATCAGTGAGCTTAAGAAAAAATTGGCCGAAAGAACTAAAGATTTGGCATAAATGCAAAAGGATCGCAATGCAAAACCATTCTTTAGCCGGTTATTTGCCAGTACGAAACCAGAACAAGAGATATCCCAGGAAATCGAGCAGGTTCAAAAGACCATTGCTAATCTCATGGAAATGAGTGATCAATTGAGTGATGCGATAGACTTTACACCGAATTCACCTGAAGAAAAAAAAGCCCTGCTTGCAGAATTACGTATCCACAAAAAAGAGTTGGGAGCCGACAAACGTGAAGTTGCTTTAAACATGAATGCCATTCGTGCAGATGCACGTCAGAAAAATGCCGACATTGACGGGAGAGCCTCGTACAACTTGAAGTCTGCAGCCCAAGACCGGCGCCAGATTCACTATGAAAAAGAGGCCGCCTTACAGCCCCACGAAGATGCGAAAGCAGCCATTGAGCGTCAGATCATCCAGGTCGAGAAGGATATTCTTCGGGTAGAAAAATTCATCGAGTAATCTCATCAGAACTTTGAATATGGCTGATTACCGATCGGATAGAAAACATGGCCTGCTAACCGGCGGGGTAATTCCTGTGTTGGCATGGACCATCGCGTGGGGTGTGATGGGCGTTGCTCTATACATCAGCGGAGTCCTCAACACTCCCCGAACCGGACCGCTGTGGGTTGCCCTGGCAGGTGGTGCGCTTTCTTGGTCGGTCGCGGGAGCTATCACCTTTCCAGCAGTTATGCGTGAATTCAACACATCGCAGGAAATATACAGGCTTCCTGATTTGGGCGCTGGCGTTCTTGGTGTCGTTCTCACTGACTGCTTTTCTGGTTAGCGCGCTCGCTGATACTCTAAGCACATTCTTCATGATGTTCTTAGGATGGTCAATGGGTCCAGGAGTGGGGGCATTTGTTAGCACTTGGCTGTTAACAGACCATCCCAGCCTGCGACGGTCCAGCATCATCGCAAGCATCTGGATCCTGGGATTCTTCGTTGGCAGCTGGTTTGGCTTTGTGGCGATTTATCTTGGACCAGAGCTTGCCAAGATCTATCTGGGTCCCTCAATTGGGGTAATCGCAGCGCTTACGCTCGGTTTCGGATTAGGCAGCGCTGCAGGCGGATTGGTTGCCTCGATGATTGCGGTTACGCTCACAAGGCTTATCACAAAATTCCTCTAGGTGATAACAGGTATCCTTTCGTGATTTTTATGGCAAATTGGCACCTGACCCCCACTCACTCGCTAATTCTCACCGCCTCTTCGGTGGTCAAAGCATAGCCTTCGTCCCACAAGCGTTGATAGTAATCATCCCCTAAGGTTGCCCGGATGGTCGCCAGGTCATCTTCGCGCCATTGGCGCTCGATCGGTGACATCGTATTCTCTAGTCCTTGGAACAAATGTCTCGCCGCCCCATATAACCTGGCGGCTTGATCGGTCTTACTCTGCAGGAGCGCTATTTTTGCCAGTCCCTCTAAAGAATAAGCAATGTAATCCCAGTACCAAAAATTCATATCGTAAAAAATGCGTATCGACTGTTGGAAGTAGGATCTTGCTAAACCAAGGTCGTTTTGTGCGCAGGCCACTCTTCCCAAGTTATACAGGTTGAAGGCCACGGTGTTCTTCTTATCGAAAGTACGGCTTAATGCCAGGGCATCATGCAGGATCTTATCTGCATAAGCCATCTGACCCCGGATGATCGCAAGCCGGCCTTGTTTCACCATCGCAGAGGCTATGATCCCATCATTCGCAATTTTCTGCCCAATCTTCAGCGCAGCCTGGATATCCGTCGTGCAAGCTTCGAAATCATCCTGTGAGAGCTGGATATCACTTCTCATTAAAAGCCCTCTTGCAAAAAGCACCGTTTCTTCAATGTTTTGGCTGAGAGATATCGATCTGCTGATCCGCCGAGTGGCCAGAAAATAATCTCCCAGCACCCAGGCTAGCCAGGCAAAAAAATACAGGGTATTGACAACTGATTTTTGATTGCCCGCTTTCTGATAAAAATCCAGGCTTTCATCAAGCCAGGCATAAGTGCGGTCGAAATCCGTCTCATATACCGTAATTTCACACAATTGTTGGAGGGTATAAGCTAGGCCATTGGTATCTCCAATTTTTCGTTTAACCTCCATTGCATCCATTAAGTATGATTTCGCGGAGGCTGGATCGGTTTCATTGTTGCCAAGCACCAAAAAGCACTCAGATATTCCAAACAAATCGTTGCTGTCCTGGTAGAGTCTCAAACTTTCGTTTACAAAATCGTTCGCCTGGCGGTAATTCCCTAATGCGGTAGCGCAGCTAGCCAGTTGAAGCAAAGCATCAGCCAGGCCAATATGCTCTCCGTTTTCAATCTCTCGGTAGATCACCAGGCTCTCATCAAGTACAATGATCGCCTTTGAATATTCAGAACTCATTTTCCACAAAGTACCAGTCGCCACCAATGCCTTCGCCACCACGCGCTTATGCTGCTTTGTTTTCTCGGCTTGAATCCGGCATTGTTTGAGATTTACTTTCGACAGTCGCAGAATTAAGTCCTTTGGATAGCCAGCTCAACCCCTCCAAAACATTTCCACGGATCTGCCAGAAATATGCAAGTGCAGACGCCAACCCCAGCTCCGCATAGGGATCCATATTCAAGCCCCACCCCAAAGCGACTTTTAAATTGGGCAGCTCTTGCCCTAACCGATCCAACCAGTTGATCTGAGCCTAACCTTTAAAATTAGGTTCGGCAGTTTCAGCCAGTTTCAGGAAATAAACCAAGTGGGCGTTATGAATGCTCTGGCTTTCATCGGACTCGGACAACTTTTCGTGTGCAAAATCCCAAATGGCATCCAATAAATAGTATCGGATGCCTCCATCAGGCTGGTTCTCCATCGTCACCAATGATTTGTTGACAAGCTGGGAAAGAAGGTTGATCACCATATAAGCAGAGATGGTCTTATCGATGCAAGATCTCCTTGGCAGCCTCAAGCGTCCACCCTCCCGCAAAAACAGAGAAGCGGTGCAGCAAGATTCTTTCTGGTTCTGAAAGCAGTCCATAGCTCCATTCGATCGAGGCGCGCATGGTCTGGTGCCTGGGCAGAGCCGTGCGGAACCCTCCTGTCAAAAGCTGAAAACTTTCTTCCAGATGGGCAGCGATCTGATCAACTCCTAAAATCTTCACTCTTGCCGCAGCTAACTCCAGCGCCAAAGGAATTCCATCCAAGCGCTGGCAGACCCGAGCGATATCTCTCGCGTTACTTTCGCTGATCGAGAAAGCTGGCATAAAGGACCGGGTGCGCTCCTGGAATAATCTTACCGCTTCAGTATCCAGGGCAGGGTTTCTATCTCTGGAAGGTGGTGAGGATCTGGAAAAGTCAAAGAAGGTACCGAGAAAGGAATTTCCCCTTCGATATCAAGCGCTTCTCGGCTGGTAACCAGGATCTTCAATCCAGGGCAGGTCCGCAAGAGAACCTCTGCCAATCTGGCACACCCTTCGATTAATTGCTCGCAGTTATCCAGAAACAATAACAGTTTCTTATCACGCAGGTAATCACATAATAAATCGAGCGTGTCTCGTTCACGATTTCCAGCCAATCCAAAAACGGAGGCGATTGTCTGATTCACCAGGTTCGGGTCATCGACAGAAGCTAACTCTACCAACCAAACTCCGTTAGAAAAGGAATTAATAGAATTTTCAGCGACCTTCAGGGCTAACCGTGTTTTTCCGACCCCTCCTGCCCCAGTCAGTGTGATCAGCCGGCAGTTCGGATCGATCACCATTCGCCTGACATGCTCAATTTGGCTTTGACGCCCAATGAAGGGTGTCATCGATGAGGGCAGGTTATGTTTTGGAGCATTCGCTTGTTGATAGTTTGTAATTAAACCAAATTCCTTCGCCCGCTCGATGACCTGGCTTCGCTCGTTAATCCCCAATTTAGCGTAGATTTGTTTTACATACCATTTTACAGAATTAGGCGCAAGAGTTAGTTTCTCTGCAATCTGACTATTGGAAAAATCATCAATCAGGAGCTGGAGAACAACTAACTCTCGCCGGGTGAGCGGCTCTACCAATGTATTTTTGAAGTTTTCCTCTGGCATACTTTCCCCTCGATCACACAGAAAGGATTTGGCTGGATTTATTATACACCCCTCCCCAATTTTCAAATCCCCCCTAGCATCAACCAAAATAATGGTCAAATCCCCCCTCACTCCACCCCTGATGGAGGGTGAAACCCGCTCCTACGTTCTCTATAATGAGAATTGTAAGTAAGTTCGAAAATCATTCCAACTCATATCTTACAGAAGGAAAGGGGAAAATGGCAAATATCAGCTTATTCAACAAATGTAAACCGGCACCCTGCTTGCCGATTGAAAAGATTGGCATCATCTACTGCACATCCACGCAAACTGCTGCTGGACGAGAGTCAGAAAAATTGGCCGACTGCGAGGTTATCGAAGTGGCCAATGCGGTCCAGGATGCTTTGCAAGCAAATGGATATCAGGCTGAGCTGGTCGATCTAGATCCAGGCCAGATTGGCGATCTCCGCAGGTTTGACTGGGTATTCAACCTGGCAGAATCGATCTACGGCTACCCCCTGGCTGATTTTCAGGTTGCCCAGCAGATGGAAAAATTGGACATCAAATTTACCGGCTCTGGGTCCAGAACGCTTCGAGCCTGCCTTGATAAAGCTGCTGCGAAATGTGAGCTGCTCCGTAATGGAATAGGAACGCCCGCATTTGAAGTGTTTCAACCAGGCTCATATATTTTGAACCTGCTCGAATACCCCTTGTTTGTCAAACCAGTTCACGAAGATGGCAGCATTGGCATTCAAAATGACTCGATTGTCCATAATGATACTGAATTAAAGCACCAGGTCGAGAAAATCCACCAGGTGTATCATCAAGCTGCCCTAGTCGAGCAGTATGTCGACGGTCGAGATATCACAGCGTCGGTGATCGGGAACGGCGAGCAGACAGTCGTCCTACCTTTATCCGAAATAATCTATCCAGAACAATTGGGATCGAAATTTCTCACCTTCCAGGGCAAGTGGGTGAACAACTCTTCTCGATTACCAGGTTTCACGCGCTTCAGTGCCCCAGTCTGCTGCCTTCTCAAACAGAATATTTGATAAAGGATATCGCTTTACGCGCTTACAATGCCTTGGGCTGCCGTGATTATGCTCGGGTTGATTTTCGCCTGTGTGGCAAATGTCCATTCGTCCTTGAGGTGAATCCTAATCCTTGTATCAACCCAGATGAACTCAGGCTTCGTTCGCTCCGGAAAAGCTGCCGGCTTCTCATATGCTGACCTGGTAGTCAAGATCTTGGAGAATGCGGTTAACCACAGCATTTGTCCAATCGAAACCGGCTATCAGGATGTGTTAAATTATCAGGCCGCGAGCTGAAATGCGGCAAAAATCTTATTATGAGTACTTCATAGATAAATCCCCTCCCAATTCCCCCCACGAGGGTGGTGCGGGAGGGTAAATATTGGTAGATAATAAAAGTAACCTTGATCGAAAAGAGGTGTAAGATGATTCTTGTTGTGGGACCTACGGGAATTTTGGGGAGCGAAATTTGTTCGCTTCTTGCCAAAAAGGGCATTCCAATGCGCGCCTTGGTCCGATATACTTCGGATGCAAACAAGTTGAAAATGCTTAAAAACTATGGCTCAGCTATTGTATTGGGTGACCTTAACGACCCTGCATCAATAGAGAGTGCTTGTCAGGGGATTCAAGGCATTATCTGTACAGCTACGGCACTGAGATCCTATCATGAAAGCTTGAATGATTTTCAGAACGTGGACTTTGAAGGAATCGAAAACTTGATCGATACGGCTGTAAAATCAGAGGTTCCCCGATTTATCCTCCCATCTTTTTCAAGCAGCCTTGATCTCAATTTTCCCCTGCTCAGTGTAAAACGCCGCGTAGAAAAGTACTTGAGCGAGAGTCCTCTGGTCTTTACAATTCTAAGATCTTCATTTTTCATAGAAACCTGGTTTTCCTCAATGGCGGGCTTTAACCCTCTCCTTGCCCAGGCTACCATTTATGGAGATGGCACCCATCCGAACTCACTGGATATCTTGCAAGAATGTAGCTCAGTTTGCCGTTGCAGCGTTATATAACCCATCAACATTTAATTCAACCATCGAGCTGGTTGGCCCTGAAGCGCTCAACCCTCATCAAGTCGTTTCTCTGTTCGAAAAGTACGGGCATTTCAAATTTAATCTCAAGCACATCCCGGTGAAAACGCTCCAGGCGTATCGGAAAGATGCCACGGACCCATTGCGAAAATCTTGGATCAGCTTGTTGTTATGCTATGCGCATGGGGAGAAAGTTGAGATTCCGCAATCTCCCATACCATTCCCATCGCCGCTGATTTCAGTGCAAGATTATTGTGCTGCCTTTTATGACTCGCCGAACAACTCGATAAATTTTCCACCCTCTGCGGGGTTCTATCACCCCAAAACTTCGTCGAGCCTTGCTGCCCCAGTGCTAAAATAAAATCCCTACGACCATAAACCGCCCATCAACTTTTGTTCTCAAATGCAAAGGCAACGGCCTGCTCCATCGTCATCGACCTTCCTTTGCTTATGAACAAATCTACTTGAGCCGTATCCACCCGCTCGCGCGGTCTGAAGTAGGATTTCAAAATCTTTGAATTCGCTCGATGGGTAGGAATTTCCTGCAGCTTCAACGATCCCCTGTGCAGCCGCGCTCAATATCACCGCGCGTTCCGGTTGGTTGTTCCCCACAGCCGCGGCCGCCATTCCAGTTAAATAATTCCCTATCCCTGATTTATTCTCCGATTTCTGCGCCAAAACAAGTAAATGCATGAAATGTTCTTGAGCGGATGGGTATTTTTTACAATACAAAGCCACCATGCCTAAGCCAAATAAAGTGCCGGAGATATGCAGCCCATGCTCCCGGCTCACCCTCAGGCTCTCATCATAATATACTTCAGCTTGGTCGTATTGGCCCTGGTAAAGCTTCAGATACCCCATCGCACGCCAGGCATCTGCCATCCCGTCCCAGAACTGCAATTCCTGATCAATCCTTAATTGTTCCTCAAAAAGAGACTCGGCTTTTTCAGCATATCCTTTTTTCAGGTACCCATGCCCGAGAAAGAGGTCCACTCTGGCGATAAAAAACAAGTCACCAAATTCCTGGAAGATCGCCCGGCTTTTCTCATAATGGGGCAATGCATTTTCAAAATGACCCAGGTCGCTTTCAACAATGCCCAGGTGGAAAATGCTCAGAGCCTCACCTCGTTTGTCTCCCATTTTCCGGTATAACTCAAGCCCGTTATTCAATAAAGATTTGGCACGATCGCTGCCATGATCGCCGAATAAAACTGCCATACCCAACCAGTTTAAGGTTTCGGCTAGAATGGACTCACCCTCTCTTCCTAAGGCGAGGGAAATCGTCCGGCTCTCCTCTAAAAGGGCATACGCTTCTTGGTATTTTTCTTGCGTCCAGCACTGCCGGCCGATATGATTGAGGATGCGTGCATAGATCGCAGGGTAATCTGCGACCCCAGGCAGTGTTCTGGCTTTTTCATACCAGCTGCGCGCCTCGGCATAACGTCCTTGCAACTCCCACGACCACCCAAGCGCGCTGAGCAAACGCAGGGCAGCTTCAGTTTTCTGACTGTACACGCTCCAGTCGAGTGCGGCGCGGAAATTATCCTGCTCTGCCTCCAACCGCTGTCCCCAATTCACCTGCTCTGGGCCGCGCAGCGATTGATCTCCTTTTTCAGCAAAATCAAGGAAATAACCCAGGTGTAAGTTGCGCGCCTCTTCTTCAAAGCCCAGGTCATGCAAACAGCTCAACGCATAGTTCCGGATTGTGACCAACATGCTGAAACGGGCCTCGCCCTGATCATCGTATGTGCGCTGCAGCAGGCTTTTATCTGAGAGAGACAGGATCAAATCGGACACAGGTTTTTTCACCAGAGGGTTGTCGGATGATTTGCTCGAAAAAATAGATTCAGCTGCCTCCAAAGTAAATCCACCCGAAAATACACCCAGGCCGGTAAATAATCGCTGTTCCTCTGGTGAAAGAAAATCATAGCTCCAGCCAATCGCCTCACCCAAGGTCTTATGGCGGGCTGAAACTGCCCGCCTTCCGTCAGCCGATAATACAAAGCTTTCGGTTAATCGCTCCAATAAAGCCTGTGGCGACATCAAGCGCACCCGCGCCGCAATCAGCTCAATCGCCAGGGGCAGCCCATCCAGCCGCGCGCAAATGGCTGCCACAGGTTGAATATTTTCCGCATTAAGGGTGAAATCAGGGTAGACCGCGCGGGCTCGCTCAGCAAACAGGATCATGGCAGGAAACCTGGATACTGTTTCTAAGTTTAATGTGGATGCTGCTTTTGGCATCTCCAGCGCCGGGACAGAAAACAGCCACTCGCCAGGGATGCGTAACCCTTCTCGGCTGGTAGCCAAGATTCGAAGACGAGGGCAGATTTTTAACAAATCAGATACCAACGGAGCAATGTCTTCGATCAGGTGCTCGCAGTTATCCAATACCAGCAGCAGTTGTTTGTCCCCGATACCAACCATAAGGTCATTATTGACAGGCTGGTCTTTCAATTCAACATAACCGAGCGCCTGAACGATCGTAGATAACAACAGGCATGCATCTTCCAGTGGCTCCAGTTCAACAAAAAAAACGCCATCCGGAAAATGAGAGATTAATCCCCGAGCCGTCTCAAACTCAACCTGGTCTTACCAATCCCCGGCGGGCCAATCAGGGTCACTAATCGGTGACCTTCGCTCACCAGATACTCTTTAATCAAGGCAATTTCCCGCTCGCGTCCGATCAGCGAAGTCGTCGTTGAAGGCAAATTCGAAAGCGTGGATATGCTTGCTGCCTTCCAGGGTTTCTTTTCGCCGCCTTCGCTGATCATGGATTGCCAGTCTCCACGGGCGAACCGCAGAAAGGCGGCCTGTTCTTCTGCAGGAATTTCAAAAATTGCTGCCAGGCGATCAACGATCTGAGCAGAAGGCCGGCGTTCCTCCGCCTCAATTTTGCGAATGGTTGCCGCTGAACACCCCACTCGGTCCGCCAATGCTTCACGCGTCAAATCGAGCGACTTACGCCTGAGCCTCAGCCAATATCCAAACGAGTGTTCTTGGATCCTCATGACACAGTCATTAATCTAGATAATAATTACCTATTTTGTCACACTTTTTGTAACCCTTTGTGTGACCCGGTACCCAACCTGATTTGCTAAACTATACCCATCGAAAACGGATTTGGTTTTCGCAAATATTATAACAAAAGATAGGTAAATCAAAATCGGAGGAATGATGAAAAAGTTTTTTGTATCCATACCCATTGCCCTGCTGTTGGTTGCTATTCTGGCAGGCATAGCCTTTGCGGCTAGTATCGGTGTAACTGATCCAGGTGTTTTGAAAGATCTGGCTAAGGTCCGGCAGGCGACCGCTCAATATCATGATGCCGACAAAGCCATTGCAGATGGCTATGTGCCAACCACAGATTGTGTTGTAGATCCGAAAGCCGGCGTGATGGGTTTCCATTATGTCAACCCGCAGCGCGCCATGGATCCAGCCATTGACCTGACCGCACCTGAAATTCTCCTGTATGCATCAGTAAATGGGAACCTGAAGCTGGTTGGCGTCGAATATTTTTACGGAGTTGGAGCCCCCGATGCCCCCGTACCCAATCCTGCCCCACCTGCGCCAGTGCTGTTCGGGCTTCCCTTCGATGGTCCAATGTTGGGACATGAACCCGGGATGCCTCCCCACTACGATCTGCATGTCTGGGTTTGGCAGGCTAACCCATCCGGCATCTTTGCGCCCTTCAATCCTAATGTCAGTTGTCAATAATAGAACAAGGAGCACAAAATGAACAGCAAGAAATCTATCCTGATCAGCTTTTTTTCCGTATTGGTTTTGCTCATCCTGGCAGCATGCAGCGGATCAACCTCAAGCAAGTTTCCAACGGGAAGATTTGTCAACGCCAATGACAGTTCCATAGAATATGAATTCAACCAAGATAATACCTGGGCTTATTATATGGGTGGTTTAATGTCAGCCAAGGGAACGTATAAGGTCGATGGCAATCTTTGGACTGAGCAAGGCACTCCCGATTGCCCATTCCCCGGAACCTACGCATGGACCTACGACGGCAAGAACCTGTCTTTCAAGCTCAGCGGTGAGGATACCTGTGCACCCAGGAAAGAAGCCACAGACGGGCAAACCTTCGTATTGTCGAAATAACCACCCTCAAATCATCAATTCGGAAACTTTCTCCTCTACAACAGGGTGGCTGGGAAAAAATCCCAGTCACCCAAAGGAGAATCAATTGACTCACTTTGCCAAATATCGTTGAAAGTTTCAGGGAAACTCCAATGTCTGCTCAACCAAAACCCTTCATCGCTCAACCTGGCGCGGGTGAAGATCTCCAAGCCTTCGGGAATATTCTAACTGTGATGCTAAGTGGAGAACAGACCGCCGGCACAATTTCCGTTATGTCAGAATGCACACCCCCCGGTGGAGGTCCTCCGCTGCATGTTCACAGTAGAGAAGATGAGATCTTTTTGGTGGTCGAAGGGCACCTCAGCTATTATGCAGAGGGGCAGTGGACAGAGGTAGGGGTAGGCGGGGCGGTTTATCTTCCCAAAGGCTGCGTCCATTGCTACCGAAACATGGGGACTACCCCCAGCCGGCATTGGATCATTACCGCACCCTCGGGCTTCGAAAAATTCTTCGCCAGCTGCGCCCAAGAGTTCTCAAAGACCGGTGGTCCATCACAAGAAAGGATCGTTGAGATCCACCAGGATTATGGGATCGAGCTGCTGTAAGAAAAGGTTGATCGGTAATCCGGCTAAGATAAATTAAATTTCAGGACTCGGTGGGTTGCGCATCGAACCAATCCGATAGGCGCTGTTCTGCATAAGGAGGCTGGTCTGCATAATGAGAAACATCATTGAAAAGCATCAAGCGCACCCGCACTGAATCTTTAAAATCCAATATATTCAAGCATGCCGGTGATTGATCCAACCGGTCCCGGTAACCGCGCGCATCGAAACCCAGCAGGCTGCTGATAATCAGGCGGATGGTGGCTTTATGTGATACGACCGCCACCGTCTCCCCCGTATGGTTTACCACGATCTCCCGGATCACAGGTAGAGCGCGCGCCATGACCATCACGCCCGACTCGCCTTCCAAAGGGGCAAAGGTAAAAGGATCTTCTTGCCAGGCCGCGTATTCTTCAGGAAATTTTTCCTCTACTTCCCTGCGCTGCATGGTTTCCCACCGTCCATGATGGATTTCGCGCAGTCCATCCCGTGGGATCGGGGTGAATTGGTAAGGCTTGCCGATAATGGTTGCCGTTTCCATGGTTCGCCGCATCGGGCTGCAATAGATGGCTGTAATCCGGTCATCTGCCAGTCGTTTTGCCAGGCAGCCAGCCTGCCACCTTCCTTCATCAGCTAAGTCTACGTCGGTGCCTCCAGAAAATCGATCCTCCGCGCTGAGATTCGTCGTTCCGTGTCGGATCAAATACATGCGGGTGGTCATAGGCTCCTGCATCTCTTCAGATATCAATCCAGGCAGCCAGATCAACAAAGACTCTGAACAGCCTCGGATAGTACGATTTATCCAATTTGTCGAATTGGTCCTTACCAACAAGCTTTAGTAGATTATAGCATTTTCGATAGAAATGATCACCGTTCGGTTTTTACTCGTTCACATACCGAACAGCATCCATTTTCATACCCCCAGATAATCACAACAATAACCCGGCCTGGCCTCTCTAAAAGCCAGGTTCAATAGATCTGATGATTTACCCCCCGCTTGAAAAAATCCTCAGGATCAAGATGCAGCAGGTCAATCCCGAGAAGACCAGGAGGGTCAGTTTATTAATGAAACTTTCAGTAGGCTTTTCCATGGGTCACCTTAATTATGTAAAAATTATATAGACAGGCTTGATTCACCTCGTCATAAGGATGATTCGATATATTTGGAGGTAATTAAGCAAGTGCAAGAAGTATGCGAGATGCACAATTTCAACCCATGTAAAAATTGACCAAAAGGGGCTGCCCATTACTTTCTGGACAGCCCCATATTCTTAACCCTAGAAGGTAATGCTTACGGACAAGGTGAATCAGGATCCATCCACGAGTCGGACCTGGCACAGGTAGGCGCGGTGTGGGACGGAGCCGCTGATCGGGTCGATTGCTCCGTTGCCGATGAGTAAGTTGTAGTTGGCACCGGAAGAGTCGAAAGGGTCATACCCGGGTGCATCAATCTCAGGGCAGGGCTGCCACCAGCCATGCTGTCCGCAAACGACGCCCGGCTTTAATGTGTCATTGAAGGTGGCGCGCGCCCGGACACTGCCTTGGGGTGTCTCAATACTTACCCAATCGCCGGGTTGGATGCCACGCTCGACTGCATTGATCGGGTGCAGCTCGACTTCCGGATCCATCGCCTTCTTCCGCAGACTCGGAAGGGCACGTTGCTGGCTCTCGCAATACAGCGGGTTCTTGGTGCAGGTGAGGATCAGCGGGTATCGCTCAGTCAGTTCCGGCCTTGACAACGGGCTCATCAGCGGTTCTTCAAACTCGGGCAGCGCCGGATAACCATGTCCCAGTAGCGTCTCGGAGTACAATTCAATCTTCCGTGTAGGTGTATTGAAGCCGCGCGGTACGCCGTCCTTATGCTCCGTGAACTTACGATAGTGTGTCTGCTGCGGTACTCGCATTCCACCTGGCTGCTCGCGCAGTGCTTCCAACGAGATGCCAGATGGACTGAGCTGGTAACGATAGGCGGCCTCAATATCTCCATCCCAGAAGTGAGCACCAAGCCCCAGACGTTTCGCCAGGTCAAAGATGATCTCTGTATCAGAGCGGGCTTCACCCTGGGGCTCGACCACCCGCTGACGGAGCTGGACCAGCGACTGCGCTTCCGCGCTCACCTCGAAGCCGACCTTCAGGGCCTCGCGTTCGAACGCGCTCGCTACAGGCAGCACGATATCCGCTAGTTCTGCCGTCGGGTTCATAAAGAGATCGGCGTGAACGTAGAAGTCCAGAGCTGCTAGAGCCTGGCGCCCGCGCATTCCATCAGCGTGTGAAAGAAGCAGGTTAGAGCCGAAACCAACCAGTCCATACACCCCGTAAGGCTGCTGCTCCAGGATCCCCCGGTATAACTCGTCCGAAGTGACAAACTGCCACCGCGCAGGGCCCAATGGCCTTTCAGGCAGACCCAGTGTCCGCGCCCGCTGCCCGTCAGAAATCAGCTCCTTGCCTTCAATATCTGCCGTCGGTACTTTCGGAAACTGCACGTTTCCTCCTGGGCAGTCGAAGCTGCCGGTCAGTGCGTAAAGCTGGGCAATAGCCCGGGCGATCTGAGTGGAGTTCGTTTGCATCTCAACGCCACTCCAGGCATAGTAGGCGACAGGCCGCGCTTCCCAGAGCATCCGTGCCGCCCCCTCGATCTGTTCGCGGCTGACCCCGCTAATCGCTTCCACACGCTCAGGGGGATACTGCCGGCAAAGATCAGTGGTGAGCTCGAATGCTGGCTTGCAGGTGATCTCGCCTTGCAGCGTCTTAATTGTGTAGGTGCCGAAAAGAGCCGGTTCGGGGTGGTCTCCTTCATAGCTTCCGGTGGTAGGATTATAGAGGATCGGAGCATCCATCGCTTCACTCCAGGCTATATACTGCCGGGAGCTACCCATCTCAGATAGATCACCATCGGTCAGCAGATGTCCGTTGTCCATGCGCACGAGCAGTTGACCGTTCGTCCAGTCGCGGATGAATTCACGATCGTACCAACCGCGTTCGATCATCACCTGGGCGATGCCGAGAGCCAGAGCAGCATCAGTGCCCGGTCGCACCTGCAGCCAGATATCAGCCTTTTTAGCAATCCCAGTCCGGCGTGGGTCAACTACAATTAGTTTAGCACCGCGTTTGAGGGCTTCCATAGCCGCCGTAGCATGGGACAACCGGGCAAGGTTTGGGTTGTAGCCCCAGAAGAGGATGCAGCCGGCATTTTCAAGGTCAGGCATATACACACCGGGAACACCAACCCCGAAGGTATACTGCGTAGCCAGGTATCGACCCCAACCGCAAAGTTCCATCGCTGCACAAAGGTTGGGACTTCCGAACGCATTCATCAGGCGTTGAATCCAGGCCACTGATTCATCTAGTGCTGATGTAGAAGGGGAAACCGCGCTAAAGACGACACTCTCCGGACCATGCTCTTCGGCAATCCTATGCAGCCTGGAGGCAGCCAGGTCAAGCGCTTCGTCCCAACTGATCCTCTGCCAGCCCGGATCGGGATCTCCCTTCGGTTGTGTACGCTTCAGCGGATAATGCAGCCGGTCTGGGTGATAAACAAGCTCCGGTGCGGCCCTCCCTTTGGCACAGAGTGCCTTGCCGGTGGGGTGCGATGGATCTGGTTCAAGGGCCACAAAGCGGCCATTCTCAACTACGGCGATCGAACCGCAACGTGAGATACATAGGGCACAATAACCTGGAACACGTTCGGTAGCTTGCTTATCTGTCAACATCATGGTACCTCGTTTTCAGACTGTCCACCGGTTGCGTCCGATCCAGGTGGTCAGGAACATAATTATATTTCCACCCACATGCAGCTACCTGGATGAGGACAAAGTTTATGATATAAAAATGCAGGCCTTGAATTCTGCAATTAATCAGAAATATTATATATGAATTTCGGGAGGAAAAGAAGGGGACTAACGAGTATTACGATCCATATCGATACAGAGTTCCTGGGGTTGCCTCAAAAGTGCTTTCGAGGCAACCCCTTCAAAGACCAATGTACTCTCGTGAAGAGAGCAAGACATCTTTCTAATAAGACGAATTCGAATGGGAAATTTCCAGGTCGTTGACTCGCACAAACTTGGGCACGATCATCGCCGTCGGGTTGCGCCCCCCATAGCTGCTGGAAGTGTTATATGGGATCGTCTCCTGCGAGAGCCAGGCCACCTTATCCCCAAAGATATCCAGCAGGCTCTGGGTTAACCGCACGTTGTATGGTACTGCCACGGAACCATCCTTTTTTAACAGCAGAGCTCCAAATCGTGAGCTTCCCGTCAAGATCGCCTTAGATGGATTGACGATGTTCATATAATGCAAGAACGGCACATACAGCACATCCTTATCCCTTGGCATCTTCACCAGTGCCTCCAGTGTGTCGATCTTCTGATCGCCTCCCTTAAGCACCAGGCTCTTGTGATACACCGTATGCCCGGTAGGTTGGGCACCAAATTCATCCGCGTCATCCTGGTACCAGGTAAAACCCTTAAAGACACCTTCCTCAAAGATCGGGAAACGCTTTCGTTCCATGCCCATGAGATCACGCTTGAAGGGATAAGTCTCCATGCGTTCTGGATCATCGATCAGGGTGAATTTTTCAGAGAATACCTTTTGGTTGACCTGCTTTTCATCCAGGAATGAGAAGCCCCGTTTCATCAAACCACCGTTGAAACCGATCCAGTTCATAAAATTGATCAGGTCTGAGGTTGCTGCGGGTCCGAACACAATGTCATAAGCGCCCAAGGGAAGCTGCAATGGCTCATCGTTCAGGTAATGCTGGACTAATAAAGAAAGCTCCTGATGCAAAAGTGCCGGATCGAGTTCGCCTTTCTTCTGGGCAGATTGTTCAGCTTGCACTTCCCACTTGAGGCTGCCATGCGCCAGCACTACCGTTGCCTGGGCATCGGAGGTTTTAAAGAATTGCATATACTCAGACCGGGTATTCATCTGGGCCAGCGTATTCATCCCGTTGGAAAAAACTCCTGATAACTTGATCTCCTCGGTTTCTAAGCCCTTCACTGCCTGGTTAAAGTATTGCAGCTTTTCTTCATTGCTAATTTTAGCTAACCTGGCATCATATCCTGTTTCATCTGTGAATGATTCCTTGTACGTAGGGATAGTCGGCTGGTAGTTCAACGGCTGCGCATGCTGGACCATATCAGCCGCAGTATCAACTGCCTGCCTCAACTCATCGGTTTTACCCAGATCGGTGATCAGACCACAGCTGGCGCGTTTCCTTCCCGAAAAAGCCGTGATTTCCAGGCGGATCAGGTGTTCATTCGTATTCAACGAGATCGCCGAATTAGCAAAGCGCATCAGGTAGCTGTCTTCTTCGTGATAATCAAAAGTCACCTCGTATCCCTTCTTCAGGGCATACTTGCGCAGGTCATTCAAGGTCTGCAAAAATACGCTCTTTCATGCCTATTCTCCTATTCTGACGTTATCGAAGCGGCAGACTGGTATGCCATGTCCCAGCTGCATAATTTGGTTCGGCTGACCTTTTCCGCAATTATCCACGTAGACAACCTGCCAGGTCGATTCATCGCCTACCGCTGAAAGCGAATTCCAGAACCGCACAGTATCCCCCTTATATGTAGAATTCTTGACCACCTTCGTAACCTGCCCATCTTCCACCAGCCAACCAATTTCGGTACCGAAGTGGAACTG
This sequence comes from uncultured Chloroflexia bacterium, assembly GCA_963751425.1. GTDB lineage: Bacteria > Chloroflexota > Anaerolineae > Anaerolineales > UBA4823 > CAVVUF01. The sequence continues at coordinate 1,553,180 of CAVVUF010000001.1, forward strand.
CTCTCGGTTCGAGCCAATCGACCAACTCCGGTCGCCATCCAGGATAATGCCTTTTTCTGTATTCTTGACTATTTCATCCAGACTGCCATCTTTGCCCGCATCAATATTAATATTGGTCATCCGCTCAATCGGCACGCGATAAAAAGCCGTGGCTCGGTTAGCACCCCCGCTCCCAGAGAAAATCTGTTTCCTGGCTCTTCGCGTTGGCTTCTTCCACCATCTGCCGCCCTGTGATCGCCCCCACAAGGATCCCTTTATCGATCAATACCACATCCTGGGCGGGAATTCCATCGTCGTCATATCCAAAGCTGCCCGGTGAATTCGGTACTAATGCATTCGCCCTGGCGGTCAGCTTTTCCGAGCCATACCGCAGCGAGCCAAAGTCTCCCAGGGTTACAAATGAGCCGCCCGCGAAAGCCAGCTCGTATCCCAAGATGCGATCCAATTCGAGGGCATGCCCGATCGTTTCATGCGTTTGCAAGAACATGATTCCCGGTAATAAGATCACCGAGCGATCTTCCTTAGGGCAATCTTCTGCTGCCAGCACCTGGTTCAATTCTCGTACGATCCTTTCAGCATTGTCGCTGAAGAACTGCCGGTCAACAGATTCCCAACCACGGCTGTCGCCCATCTTGTTCAACTTGAATTTCCGTTCTTGCATTTCCCCCTGGCTGTCCATTCCGGTTACGGCTAAGCTTGCAAACACTTCGGTGATTTCTTTTTCAATCTCACTGCCTTCTGAGTCAGCGAAAATAATCTGCTTGCGTACAAAGGTTAAATCGCTGCTTCTCTGGAACACCCCTGCTTGATTGAGCTTTTCATCCATCTCCTTCAGAAAAGCCACTTTTTCCGCCAGCGGCACCTCGAAAGGATTGATGCGGCAAGGGCTGGTGAATTTTGCCTGGATGGCGTCTTTTTCAGCCAATCGGATCGGGAAGGTGACCCGTTCTGCTGCAACGCGCGCATTGTCGAAAGCCTTGTCAAATAAGGATCCCAAATCGCTCATCTCAGATGAGGCAGAAAACCCCCATGCACCTTTATAGAGCACCCGTACGCCAATTCCGCTTTCTCGTGAAAAAGAGGTGTTCTTAAGATTCCCGTTCCACATATTCAGGTTATTATTCTCTTCATAGGGATACCAGCGCGCGTCAGCATACGTAGCGCCGGCTCCTTTAAGTCGTTCGATCTGTTGTTTGATCTTTTTCTGCATTCCTTGTCTCCTTTCGATTTCTCCAAACACCAGCTATTAGTTGATACTGCCAACCAGGAAATAATCTTTCCTGAAGCGATTAGCCGCTTTATACTTCCACGCTTAGACCACCAAGAGTTTACCATAAAGTAAACTATCTAAAACTAGATCTGAGTGACATGGATCTTTATTGGGTTGATTTCACGACTTACAGTATCTGGCCTGCCCCGTAATTAATATTGGACTGAAATTGCCCAATAAGGTTGACAGAATCCTTTTTCTCTGATAATATTCGGGCTGTAAGGATGCAAGTAAGTTACCGTTGGACGTAAGAAAGACGATGGCCCAGGATGCACATCCCGGGTCATTTTTGTTGACTGCTCCGATGTGGAACAAAACAAGCATCAAAATATCAACCAAAGAACAAAAGAAGAGAAAAGGAAAAAGGAAATGTCTGAAAGAATCGTAGGTACAGTCAAGTGGTTCAACGGTAGCAAGGGTTATGGTTTCATCTCCCGCGAAGGTGGAGAGGACGTATTCGTCCACTTCTCTGCCATCCAGTCAGAGGGCTATCGCAATCTCATGGAAGGTCAGAAGGTGGAGTTCTCCGTCGAAAAAGGCCCCAAGGGTTTGCAGGCCGCAAACGTTGTTCCTTTGAGCTAAACCTCAAGACAAACAACTGCACTGCCCCGAGTGATGACACTCGGGGCTTTTTTTTACCTGGAAGCTGCCCAACAATTGAGTATAATGCAGCCATGACTCCCATCCCGGGAACCCTTGCATCTTTATCTTCCGCTCTGATCTGGGGAAGCGCAGATTTTTTCGGCGGGTTGGCTGCTCGTAAGCAGCATGTATTTCAAGTCCTGACTCTTTCTTCATTCTCGGGAATATGCTTGCTCATCCTTTGCCTGGTTGGGCAGGCAGAAATTCCTCTATCTTTATCCAGCTTACTTTGGGCAGCGGCTTCAGGGATATCTGGCGCAATCGGATTGGCTTTTTTCTATTATGGCCTCTCTTTAGGTAATACCGTTGTTGTCGCTCCCACTGCTGCAGTGATCGGAGCAGTACTGCCGGTTACTTTTGCTTCTTTTTCAGAAGGGTTGCCCAAGTCCTTTCAATTAGCCGGCTTTCTCTTGGCTTTCTTAGGTATTTGGCTTGTTTCTCAATCCTCATCCACTGCCACAAGAAATGCCCATACAGGTTTCTGGATAGCCGTGCTCGCAGGTTTATTCTTTGGTGGTTTTTTCATCTTTATCAGCCAAGTCAACTCAGGCCAGGTTTTCATACCCTTGTTGGTATCCAGGAGCTTCGAGCTGCTTGTGGCTGTTTTGATCCTTCTGATCAGGAAGGTCCCCATGCCTTCGCTCGGTTCGAATAAATTAGCTCTGCTTACAGGGCTCCTCGATTCTGGAGGCAGCATTTTATTTGTCTATGCCAGGTATCTTACCAGGCTCGATGTGGCTGTTGTGTTATCCTCGCTGTACCCGGTTGTTACCGTCTGCCTGGCTTTCTTCCTATTAAAGAAAAAGTATCCTTATCACAATGGGTTGGAGTTGCGCTATGCTTCTCCTCTGTTGTGCTGATTACGATTTGAGGAACTTATGCAAGAGATTATCGACCTTAAGGAAAAACCTCTCTCCGCCGAGAGCATCATGATCGCCGGTTGGCGCCAATGGGCAGATGCCGGTTCGACTTCCTCTGGCTTGCCAGAATACTTGATCCAATTGATAGGTGCAAGATCCATTGGCTCAATCCGTCCAGATGGTTTTTATCTCTTCCAATTCCCTGGAACACACGATTTAGTCCGCCCAGTTGTTCAATTCAAAGATGGCTACCCTGTAGCGCTTCATTCTCAGCGGAATGAAATATTCTATGCCGGCGACGAGCAGCACGGCGTGGTGTTCTTCCTGGGTGACGAGCCCCATCTAAATATCGAAGGCTATTGTTCCGCTTTTTTGCAAGTCGCTAAGCAGCTTGGCGTCAAACGCATCCTCGGCATGGGCGGTGTTTATGGAGAGCTGCCCTTTGATAAAGAACGCTCAATCTCCTGCATTTACAGCTTGCCCTATTTGAAAGAAACGCTAAAAGAGATATCCGTCAATTTTTCTGATTATCATGGTGGAGCAAGCATTGAATCCTACATCTGCAAACGCGCTGGAGAACAAGGAATTGAGTTCATTTCCTTTTATGCTTTTGTACCCGCCTATGACTTCTCCAATGTGGCCCACATTAACAGCACTGTGCGTATTGAAAATGATTTCATGGCCTGGCTGGGAATCCTGCGCAGGATCAATTACCTCCAGAAGACGAACTTCGATCTCTCTGACCTGGAACAAAAAAGTGCCCATTTGATCCAAACGGTCAGCGACAAAATGGATGAGCTTGACCAGGCCGCTCCTGAGCTAGGAATTCGTGATTACCTGGCGCGTCTCGGGGAAGATTTCACCGAATTACCCTTCAACCCCTTGGATGATTTTTGGGAATCGAAGCTGCGCAAGATCCTGGGGAATGACGAAATGGATGGACCTCCTGGCAGCCAGGATGAGCAGGATCATGGTGAAGATTATTCCGAAGGATGATCAAGGCCAGGGGATGGTGACGGGCTCCGTATAACCGTGCTTCTCTACCGTATATAACAAACCATTTGAATCCGCTGAGCAGCCAGGCTCATCGGTAAATTCATAAAAGGTATCGTTGGTACTGACTGCCATAAAAATCAGGTGTTCGTCCTGACAGACGGTCGCCTCGATCAGGTAGCCCCGGTCGTCATCTTCAGTCATATCCACCCGGTTCCAGGTCACTCGTACGGTATCACCATCTCGGGTTGCCTGCACGTTGCTGGGCGGGTCGTACAATTCGGTTGCAAAGGGCAGTTGGCGTTCCACCACGACCACGCTAAAAACATCGCCGGCAACCTCAGCCACCGAAGCTGCCATCCAGCAGTGCCTGGTCAGGTTTTCTGGTTTGATCCATAACCAGGTGCCAGAATAATTCCTCCCATTCACTTCTGCCTTGTCTCCCGGGTATAGCCCAAAAGAATACAGGTATGCCGTGCCGGGACCATATCGGCAGTTGGCTTGCTTTTGCACAACAACCTGCGGGAATGAGTACGTAGGCGTTAATGTGACCGTTGGAGTCGGAGTCGTTGAAGGGGTATAGGTCTGGGTCGGAGTGGGCGTGATCGTTGGAGTGCGCGTCACAGTGGGCGTCAGTGTAGCTGTCGCAGTCGGGGTTGTGGTAAAAGTTGGGGGCGCAGTCGAGGTTGGTGTTCGCGTTGGGGTGGCAGTCGCTGGAGGGGTTTGTGTTGCGACAAAGTAACTGAGTATATTCGGTCTCTGGCATCCAGCTAGAAGGAATAAGCTAAGAATCAACATTAGAACAGTCCAAATGAACGATTTTCGTTTGGTTTTCACAAACCCATCTCCATCCGAGTCAGGGCATCCTTGGCCGAAATAATCCCAGACATTAGCATTATTATACCGTCTGCTCGATCCGATCTTCTAAAGGCGCATCGATCAATGCGCGCATTTCTCGGATCATCGCTTTCAGCAGATCTCCAGAAGGGGCATCAACAGAACCCAGGTCATCAATGGTTAAGAGCCGTGAAAAAAATACAGAGGGGGTCAGCGAGAAACCCTTTTTTTCAGTTAATTGTTGAGAGACTTGAAAAATCTCCGCAATCTTTTGGCGTTGGGCTGGTTTTTTCCAGATCCGTATCCAAGGGCTCTTGATCCAGCGCGGGGCAAGCACTCCTTTCGTGAAGACCATCAGGGTCCGTGTCTGAGGCACCTTCCGCAGCAACACCTCTGAGCTTGGAGACCAGCGCTCGAAATCAGGTCTGCCTCCCGGGGTGACATCCTGATCTGGCTCTACATCTCCACGCGGGTAGATAAGCACAGCCCCTCCCGCTTGCAGGTGCCGGATCGCGGTTCTCACCGTCAGCATGCTATGATGCGCATCCCTGGACATGAAAATAAAATGTTCCATAATATTAGGAAGCTCATGAACAATGGAGATATCGCTGGCGATAAATTTCACATCATCGCGTCCCATCACCGTAGAGATGATGGGCATGTCATAAGAGCCAGGATGGTTGCATGCAATCAAGAGAGGACCGGTTTTGGGAACATTTTCATATCCCTTCACCCGGTAATCGGTCACAAAATCATCCAGATAATCCTTCATGGTCGCGCTCCATCCCCGCACCGCGATCTCTTCATCAAAACTGACCACGATTTCCGCCATTTGACGGATCGGTTTCTTCAGGAGGTTCCCAATCAGTTTGCGTGCCCAAACCTTGTTTGTGAGGGTCATCACCCTCAAAATTTCACTGACGATCGCATAAACGACGCGATCAAATTTCTCGTTGCGCTCTATGAGTTGGTTTTCGTTCGTCATAGGCTAAGTATAATGGCAATCTGCGATCAGTGGTATCATGTCACCGTTCCCAATAAAAGAAAACCACAGTACCATCATTACAGGAGACCCTTATGCCTTCACAAATCCCCCGCCCCGAATATCCCAGACCTCAATTTGTCCGTTCAGAATGGCTCAATCTGAACGGCGAATGGCAGTTTGAAATTGATCAGGGTGATAGCGGTTTGGACCGTGGGTTGCTTGAGCGCGAGTTGAAAGATCGTATTTTGGTACCCTTCTGTCCAGAATCCCAGCTCTCAGGTATCAACAATGTAGATTATTTAAATGCAGTCTGGTACCGCCGCCAGGTGACCATCCCAGCCTCCTGGGGCGAAAAATCCGTACTTCTGCATTTCCAGGCCATTGATTACGATGCCACGATCTGGGTCAATGGCTCAGAGGTTGCCCGCCACCGGGGCGGCTTTACCCCCATCACCTGCAGTCTGCATGGACTCGCAAAACCCGGAGACACCATAGAGATCGTTGTGCGTGCACGCGATAACCATCGGCAATCTCAGCCGCATGGCAAGCAATCTCGCGTCTACGCCAATCAGGGCTGCGATTATACGCGCACAACCGGCATTTGGCAGAGCGTCTGGCTGGAACCGGTGCCAAAGGTTTGGCTGGAGCGCCCGCGCCTCACACCCGATGTTTCCAGAAACTTGTTCCACATTCAGCAGCGCGTGCATGGTTATCTACCTGGCCTCACCTTGAAAGTCGGCCTCAGAGTCGGTTCCACCTTAATCAACGAAGCCAGTGTCACGATCGGGCAGGATTTTACGCCTGCTCTCGATCTGCCCATTCCACCATCACATCTCCACCTCTGGGAGCCCGGTGATCCTTTCTTATATGATTTAGATTTCCTGCTCATCGATCCTGCGGGAAATGTGATCGACCAGGCTCAAGCGTATGCCGGCCTGAGAGGCATTTCGATCGAGGGACAACAGGTCAAGATTAACGGGAAAACGGTTTTTCAACGCCTCGTTCTCGATCAAGGCTATTATCCTGATGGAATCCTCACTGCCCCCTCTGACGCTGCTCTTCAAAAAGATATCATGCTCAGTATGAGCGCTGGCTTTAATGGCGCCCGCCTGCACCAAAAAGTATTCGAAGAGCGTTTTTTATACCATGCCGACCGGTTGGGGTATCTCGTTTGGGGTGAATTTCCCGACTGGGGCTGCGGAGGATTCGGACCCCAGGATGATCACCAGCAGCCCGGTGCGACTTATATCACCCAATGGCTGGAAGTTTTGGAAAGAGATTTTTCTCACCCAGCCATCATCGGCTGGTGCCCGCTGAATGAAACCTGGCAAGTGATAACGGATAAAATCACCGTTCTTGACGATGTCACTCAGGGTCTTTTCCTGGCGGCTCGGGCTATGGACACCACCCGTCCGGTGCTGGATGCATCTGGTTATTCCCACCGGGTTCGCCAATCCGATATCTACGACAGTCACGATTACGAGCAGGATGTTCAAAAATTCACTGAACATCATCTTGGCACAGAAGATGGGCATCTTTTCATCAATAGGGGTTCTAATGGAGAATTTTCCATCCCATTTCAGAACCAGCCCTATATGGTCAGTGAATTCGGCGGGATTTGGTGGAATCCAGAAGCTCAGGCGGGTGAATATTCCTGGGGATACGGGCATAAACCTGAAAACCTCCAAGAATTCTACGCCCGTTTTGAGGGGCTCTGTAATGTTTTATTGGATAATCCACACATGTTTGGCTATTGCTATACTCAGCTGACCGATGTATTCCAGGAACAAAATGGATTGTTTAAGTTCAACCGGCAAGCCAAGTTCGACTTGGACCGTTTACGCACCATTCAGCAGCACCAGGCAGCCATTGAAAAGCGTTAAAATAGGCTTGGCTCAACCTTGGAATGAAAAAAGGTTGCAAGGAGGCTTTCTGCTCTTTGCAACCTTTTCATGAAACCCGGCAAAGTTTAGAAGATCGCCACCAGAAGCAGCACCAAAGGCCCAATCACCAATAGACCGATCAAGGACGCTGCAAAACAACCCGCGCATCCCACTAACCCACCCACCAGTCCAAGGATGCCCCCAACCAATCCAACCACCAGGCCAACCACTGCCCCGATGACATCCACAATGAATTTAAGCAATCCCATTTTCTCATCTCCTTACATTTTGTTAGAAGCACACAAAAGTAACTTCTCATCAAGATATACGCAGCGGATAGGATTGAGTTGTAATTTCTTGATATTATGCCCCATAATTTTCAAGCGCGCTGAGATTAATGTTTGATGAATAAGCGAATAGATACTTGCTTTCAAGGAATTTTTCGTCTATAATGTATTTGTCTCGCTGCAGGGTGCCCCCCTCACCCTGCAGCGAGACGCTTTAATCCCCAATCACTTTGAGAAAACATCCCGTTTTTGAAACGGAGCCATCAAGAAGCGACCCATTAACCTGAATGGGCTGCCGTGTTTGATCCGCGCACCTGTCCTGGTATTTTCCAGGATTCTCTTCGCCAATTCTGGAGCAACCGTTTCAACCCGGTCGGACAGGATATTCATGATCTTTCGTACACGCTCCCAATCTGCTTCTTTCCCCCTATATTGGTTAGTAATCATCTCGGTTGCCACCATCCCGGGGCGAATCGCGCCGATAATGATCGGTGTTTCTGCAGCTTCTCCCACCATGGCATCAGTGAAATAAGCCAGGGCAGCTTTCGTCATCCCATAAGGCGCCAATCCTTTTACCATGCGTTTCCCGTCGCTGCCCATGCCTTCCATATTATAAATACTACCAAAGCCCTGTTCCAACATGCCCTCCATGGCAGCTTTAGCGCCATGGTAAGCTCCCACCAGGTTCGTTTGGATGATCGCCCGAAATTCATCTTCAGGGACTTCCCAAAATGGATGGATCAGATTGGCGATTCCAGCATTATTAATCCAGGTATCTACCTTTCCAAAATGGTTCTTCGCCTCATCCCAGAGCTTTTCCACCTGTCCGAAATCGGTCACATCGCAAGCGACGCCCAATATATTTTCCATTGGATGCCTCTGTGATAATTCACCCACCGCTCGATCCACTGCCTCTTGAGTCCGTCCGCTGACTACTACCGCGCAACCCAGCTCTAGAAAAGACTCGGCTAAACCGAATCCGATGCCCCGTGTGCTGCCTGTGATCACGATGATCTTCATACCATCTCCGTAATTCCAGCCTGCCGTAATTTTTCCCATGCTATAATCTTTCCTGACTATGATCCTGATTACTGGAGGCACCGGCTTCATTGGCAGAGCCCTCACCCGGCACCTGGTTGAGCATGATCAGCGCGTGCGCATCCTCATCCGCCCTTCGCCGCACTCTCCTGACCTGCCGCATGGACTGCCCCTCGAGGTTGCCGTAAGCAGCATCCTGGATGAACGCAGCCTGCCGCGCAGCCATGCTGGGAGTCGACATAGTATATCATCTGGCGAGTGAGGAGTGGCGCGGCGCCAGGGGGAACCTGATGAATACGGATATCCAAGGTACTCAAACCGTCATCCGAGCGGCAGTCGATGCCGGCGTCCGGCGCTTCTTCTATGTCAGTCACCTGGGGTCTGACCGCGCTTCAGCTTTCCCTCTGCTCAAAGCAAAAGCCATCGCTGAAGAATATATCCGCCGCAGTGGCCTGGATTACACAATTCTTCGCTCTGCCCTGGTTTTTGGTCCCAACGATCACTTTACCAGCGGGTTGGCAAGGTTGATGAATGGGCTGCCATTCTACTTCCTGGTCCCCGGTGATGGACTGACCTTGCTTCAGCCCCTGTGGATAGAAGATCTGGTCACCTGCCTGGTCTGGGCATTAGAAGACGCTCAAACCCGCAACCAGACCTTTTCGATCGGAGGACCTGAATTCCTCACTTTTACCCAGATCCTGACCATGATCATGGAACGGACGCACATGTCGCGTAAGTTGCTCCATGTCTCGCCGCCTTATCTGCGCTTCCTGACCGTCATATTGGAGACCTTTGTACCCGCCTTGCCCGCTTCGGTTTACTGGTTAGATTACCTGGCTGCCAACCGCACCTGCTCTTTAGACACCATTCCACACACTTTCAACCTGCTCCCCAGCCGGTTCTCGCACCGCCTGGAATACCTTCAGAATCAAGATTGGCGTGGCTCCTTCTTCCGTACCAGTTTCCGCCGCCGATCCAGGTAAAAAAGGTGAGATCATGAAATGGACACTGCGCATCCTGGATGAGCTTGCTGATCTGGCATCGATCGAAGATCTCCAGCGCCAGGTTTGGCCGGGCTGTGAGACCGATATTGTCCCCGCCCACCTCATTCTTACCGCGGTTCACCATGGAGGCTTGTTGATTGCCGCTTTTCCTGAGCCAGGAGAAAGCGGATCTCCCTCAGCGTCTCAACCGCTCGGGTTTGTGTTTGGTTTCCCAGGCTTCTATCTCACCGCCGACGGACCTCGCCTGATGCACTGCTCGCACATGCTGGGGGTCCTTCCCCAATACCGCGGCCTCGGCCTGGGTTTTGCTCTCAAGCGCGCCCAATGGCAGATGGTGCGCCGCCAGGGCATCGACCTGATCTCCTGGACTTATGACCCCCTCCTGAGTATCAACGCTCAATTAAACATCGCCCGCCTCGGCGCGGTTTGCAATACGTACTTGCCGAATTTCTACGGCTCGATGCGCGACGAGCTGAATGCCGGCCTTCCCTCCGACCGCTTCCAGGTCGATTGGTGGGTGAATTCTCGGCGCGTCAATCGTCGTCTCAGTAAGCGCCCCCGCAGCCCTCTCCAATTGGATCAGCTGCTTGCTGCGCACGTCCCGATCATCAACCCTGCCGGCATGGATGACCTAAATCTTCCCCGTCCCTCCGCATCCATTGGGCTCCCCGAGCACCAATCCGGCGCGCTGCTCATGGTCGAAATCCCCGCTGATTTCAGCCTGGTCAAACAAACGGCCCCCTCCCTTGCAGAAGCTTGGCGCAGCCAAACCCGAGATATCTTCCAGCATTTATTTAATCAGGGCTACCTGGTGACCGACTTCGTTCACGATCCGAAGGAACCAGGACGCAGTTATTACCTACTTTCTCACGGAGAAAGTACGTTTTAGGTCAATCTCTGTTGCATTTTTTTGCACTCTCATCTATACTTTTTACAAGGATGATGGAGGTTGACCATGCACACCTATGACATCACGCTCACGCTCTCTCCCGAACTGCCATGCTGGCCAGGAGATACGGCTTACGAGTTAGAACGCGTTCAGAAAATAGATGAAGGGGCGACTGCCAATGTTTCCAGCCTCACCATGAGCGTTCACATGGGCACACACGTCGATGCGCCCGACCACTTTCTAAACAACGGCAAGACCGTTGAGAAACTTGCCCTTAGCGTATTATCTGGTCGAGCTTACGTGCTTTACTTACCCGAAGTTGACCTGATCACCGCCGCAATCCTGGAGCGGGCCGAAATCCCCCCACGCACGCGACGGGTTTTGTTTAAGACCCGTAATTCAGAGTACTGGACCCGGCAGCTCAAGGACTTTCAAACCGATTTCGTTGCCATCAGCCCCGATGCTGCCCAATACCTGGTCGATCGCGGCGTCAAGCTGGTGGGGATCGATTACCTGTCCATCGCTCCTTACCACCAGGGCTTAGTAACTCATCAGATCTTGCTGAAAGCTGGGATGGTCATCCTGGAAGAACTCGACCTCTCTGCGGTTTCTCCGGGCCGCTACACGCTTTTCTGCCTGCCGCTGAAGCTGGCTGGCTCTGATGGTGCGCCAGCGCGCGCCATCCTGATCGGCGTCTGACCCATTCGCCTCAAAACGCTTTCCTGTACACATTCCGTTCATGGAGGTGCAGATGATACGGAGTTCTTCAATTCCCCTGCTGTTCATCCTGTTCGCAGCCGGATTGGCTGGCTGCCGTTCTGCCTCCCCCACGCCAACCGAGACAGAGAAAAGCGAGCTGACCTTGAAAGTCACCAGCCCCACTTTTGGTGAGGGCGAAACCATCCCCGCAAAATACACCTGTGATGAAAGGGATCTCTCGCCACAACTGGATTGGAACTCCGTGCCGCAGGGCACCCAAAGCCTGGCACTGATTGTCGATGATCCTGACGCGCCCGTGGGCACCTGGGTGCATTGGGTGCTCTTTGACCTGCCCCCCGACCTGGTCTCCCTGCCTGAGGGCGCCAGCGGGACCGGAACGCAGGGCACGAACAGCTTCAAGAAGCTGACCTATGGCGGCCCCTGCCCGCCCACAGGCTCTCCCCATCGCTACTATTTCAAGCTCTATGCCCTGGATACGCTCTTAAATCTTGAAGAGGGTGCCTCGAAAGCAGAGCTTGAAAAAGCCATGCAGGGGCACATCCTGGCCCAGGGTCAGCTGATGGGTAAATACGGGCGATAAAGTGGTTTTGGCTTAGCCAGCGGGGAGGGTAAAGCCCCCGTCGATGATAATGGTCTGCCCGCAGATCATGCGCGCCGCCGGTGAGCACAAGAAAGCCACCAGCCCAGCTACATCTTCCGGCGTCACCATCCGCTTGGCCGGCGTCAGGGAGATCGCCCTCTCCACAATGCCCTCTTCACTGCGCACCGTATTGAAATGCTTCAACCCATCGGTCATCACCATCCCCGGCGAGACCGCATTGACCACGATGTTCTTGGGGGCAAACTCCACCGCCAGGTAGCGCGTCAGCGCCTCCAGGGCCGCCTTGCTGGCGCCCACCGCCACGTAATCGGGCAGCACGCGGGTCGACCCGGGGCTGGTGAGGCTGACGATTGCCCCGCCGCCGCGCAGCTCCATCAGCGGCACCGCCTTCTGCGCCATGAAGAGTAACGCGCGCGCATTAATGTTCAACGTCCATTCCCAACCTTTCGGGGTCTGCTCCAGGGTGGTGTGGTTGAAGCCCGAGGCCGCGTTGTGGATGAGGAAATCCAACCCCGGCGGCAGGTCTGCCTCAGTCCTGTGTCTTTCCAGCTCTGCAAAAAGGCTCTCGATCCCCTCGAGCTTGCCGATATCTGCCTTGACCGCCCAAGCCTTCCTTCCGAGCGCCTGGATGTCGGCAGCCGTCGCTTCGGCGGTCGTGCGATGCCTCAGGTAGTTGACGACGATGTCCGCACCCTGGCGGGCAAAGTGCAAGGCAATCGCCCTCCCAATGCCCCGCCCCGCCCCGGTGATCAGGGCAAGCTTATTCTCAAACAATGCCACCTGCCGGTTTCAATTTGTGGTGGCGCTTACGGATCTCGAACACGCGTAAAGCTGCCTCGACCTTGACCCGCACCGACATCTTGCTGCGCCCGATGCGCCGGTCTTCGAAATAAATGGGAATCTCTTTGATGCGCAAGCCCACCTTTTCTGCCACGTAGCACATCTCCACCTGGAAAACATAACCGTTGGACTTGATCCGCTCCAGGCCGATCGTCCGCAAGGCATTAGCCCGCCAACATTTGAAGCCCGCCGTAGCGTCCTTGGTCTTGACGCCCAAGATCAGGCGTACCCACACCGAGTTCGCCCACCAGCTCAAGAACCAGCGTCCCCAGCTCCAGCGTTCATCCAGCTGCCCGCCGGATACATAGCGCGAGCCGACCACCACATCGTAATTCTGGATCTGCTCTAAAAATTGGGGGATGTAAGAGGGAGAATGCGAAAAATCCGCATCCATCTGGATCACGGTCTCAGCCCCATGGTCGAGCGCCCAGGTAAAACCCTGGATATACGCCGTGCCCAGACCCTGCTTGCCCCGGCGGTGGACCACGTGAAAGCGCCCCGCATATTGTCCCGCAAGCTGGTCAGCCAACTGCCCGGTGCCGTCCGGCGAGGCGTCATCCACGATTAGGATCTCTAAGCCGGGGCTGTTCAGCTCGAAGAGCACTTTTGTGATCTTGGGCAGGTTATCCAGCTCGTTATAGGTGGGGATGACAACGACAACCTTTGACATTCGTTTTCCTGAGGCATTATCTTACCATGACCAGGGAGGAAAGACAAAACAAATTCACGATAAAAATCTGCTACAATTCCTTGCACCTGATATATCCCGAACAGGAGTATTCTTATGCCTTCTTCCTCCCTCACCCCCTCCCAGCTTGCCCAAATGCTCAACTCCACTTTCCTCAAGCCGTATGGCACCTATGAAGCCCTCGTCAAACACTGCGCTGAAGCCAGGCAGTACGGCTTTGCCATGGTCGCCATCCACCCTGCAGAGGTCGAGCACTGTGTCCAGCTCCTGCAGGGCTGCCCTGTGCGCGTCGGCGCGGCGATCGGCTTCCCACTCGGGCAGAATACCTCTGCCGTCAAGCTCTACGAAACGCAGGATGCCATCGCCCGCGGGGCGGGCGAGATCGACATGGTCATCAACGTGCGCCTCCTGCAGTCCGGCGAGCTGCCCACGGTGCGCGGCGAGATCGCTTCTATGGTCAAGGCCTGCCAGGCACAGGGTGTGATCAGCAAGGTAATCCTGGAGACCTGCTACCTGACCGACGCGCAAAAGCGGTTGGTCTGCCAGATCGCCCTTGAAGAAGGCGCCGATTTCGTCAAGACCTCTACCGGCTTCGCCCCAGGAGGCGCTACCGTAGAAGATATCCGCCTGATGCGCTCGGTGGTCGGGCAGAAGATGGGTGTGAAAGCCTCCGGCGGCATCCGCAACCTGCAGACCGCCCTGGAGATGATCGAAGCCGGGGCAACCCGCCTGGGCACCAGCAGCGCCGCTGCCATTGTTGAAGAGCTAAAGAACAGGGGATAAGGGGGAAGGGTTAGGGAGTTTCGCCAGCCGCTCGAAGGGCTCCTGCAGCCGGTCGTGGACATCTTTATACACTTCAAACAAGAAGTGATAACGCTCTGCCGCGGCCGGGTTCGGTTGGTAAACCCGAGCGGTCTGCACGCACTGCCGCGTCGCCGTCTGCGGGTCGGGGTAGTAGCCGCTGCCGACCATCCCCAGCAGCGCTGAGCCAAGCACGCCTCCCTCTTCAACGGTCAGGGTATAGACAGGCTTCTGGTAGATATCCGCCTTGATCTGGCACCAGACCGGGCTGCGCGCCCCGCCGCCGGTGGTGACGATTTGCTCGACCACCTGACCTGCCCGTTCGACGATCTCCAGCGTGCGGCGCATCTCGAAAGCAATCCCCTCCATCACCGCCCGCGCCAGGCTGCCGATATTCGAGCGCAGGCTCAGCCCAAAGAAGACTCCGCGGGCGTTCGGCGTGCCCAGCACCCGCTCTCCCATCAGGTAAGGGAAGAAGAGCAGCCCTTCGCTGCCCGGCGCCTCAGCCAGAACCTTTTCATTCAATACATCATAAGCGCTGATCCCATTCTGTGCCGCCTGCTGCACCTCCGCCTGCGCCAGGGCATCCCGCAGCCAGCGCAGCGCGCCGCCCCCGCTGTCGATGATGCCGAAGGGGCACCACCCGGGCCAGGCGTGGTGCAGGTTCATCACCGGCGCTTCCAGCACGGGCTTTTCTGTATAGACTGCTAAAATGGCAGAGGTACCGCATACGTCTGTCGCCCTGCCTTTATCGACCAATCCGGTAGCCACCAGCATGGAAAACATATCACCCGCGCCGGTCAGCACCGGCAGCCCCTCAGGCAAGCCTGTCAGCCCCGCTGCCTCTTGAGTGACCTTTCCAATCGGGTGCGTCGAGGGAAATACTGGCGGCAGTTTTGTAAGATCTACCCCCAAGAAATCCGCCAGCGCCTCCGACCACTGCAGGGCAGCGGCATCGAGCAAGAAGAAACCCGAGGCCTCGCTCCAATCGATAGCCAGCTCGCCGCTCAAGCGGTGGTTGATGAAGCCCGCGCCCGTCACGAACTTCCAGGTCTTGGCATACAGCTCCGGCTGGTAGCGTTTCAGCCATAAGATTTTGAACCCCACCCAGGCAGCGACAGGTGGGCTGCCGGCCAAGTGGCAGGCTGCATCCAGAAAGGGATGGTCGCTAAACTCACGCACCAGGTCACCAGGACGCTTGTCGCACCACAGCTGCACCCGATGGCTGAGGAGCTCTCCGGAAGCACCCAGAGGAATGGTGGCGTGCATCTGAGCATCGCTGCAAACTGCCAGGACCTCCCCCGCTTGCACGCTGGCAGCTTGCAGCACGGTCCGTATGCCCTGGATGGCCGCCTCCCACCAGGTTTCGGGGTCCTGCTCTGCCCAGCCCGGCCGCGGCGTCACCAGGTCATAGCCTGTGCTGTGGCTGGCGGCGATCTTTCCTTGCGGATCGAGCAGCGCCACGCGCGTGCTTTGTGTACCGATATCCACTGCCAGGAAGAGCTGCCGCTTCATAATATTACTTTTATCTTCCTTTCGCCTTTACGAATTCTCGCATTGTCATCCTGAGCCGCTGCATTTTGGCGGCGAAGGATCCCTTAAGCGCACCAACCCACTGAGATATAGACCAATTCCGCATCAAAGTAGCCAACGATGAGCCCCTCGCAATACCCCATTCTGGTAAACAGCAAAGCTATCAACCTGAGATTTTATAAATAAAATCTGCCAATTGATTATATAATAAAAATAAAACTCTCATTTCCTAACCGGCGATTGAAAGTATTCGCGTAAAATTCGCGTTGATTAGCGGATTCATAGACCAAAGGAGAAAAGCATGGCAGACGTAATCGATTACAACATTTATGGGGATGATTTGCAGCTGGTCGAAATTGTGCTCGACCCCGGTGAAGGCGTGCGCGCCGAGGTCGGTACGATGACCTATATGTTGGACGGCATTGAAATGCAGACTTCCACGGGCGGCGGCTTAATGGCAAGCCTGAAGCGCGTCGTCACCGGTGAATCCTTCTTCATCACCACCTTCCTGAACAGCAGCCGGAGCTCTTCCCGGGTCGCCTTTGCGGCTCCTTATCCGGGCAAGATCATCCCGCTCGATTTGACCGCCCTGGGGGGAAACTTCATGTGCCAGAAAGATTCTTTCCTGTGCGCCGCGCAGGGGGTGAATATCGAGGTCGCTTTCACCAAGAAGCTCGGGGCAGGGCTTTTCGGCGGGGAGGGGTTTATTTTACAGCGGCTGAGCGGTGATGGATTGGCTTTCGTCCACGCCGGAGGCACGATCATCGAGAAGGATCTTGCCGCGGGAGAAACGGTGCGGGTCGATACGGGCTGCCTGGTGGCCTTCGCCCCCACGGTGCAGTACGACATCCAGTTTGTCGGTGGCTTTCAAAACGCCCTCTTCGGAGGCGAGGGGCTCTTCCTGGCCAAGCTGACCGGCCCAGGAAAAGTGTACCTGCAGAGCCTGCCCCTTTCCCGCCTGGCTGACCGGATCCTGGCCTCGGTGCGCTTCAACCGTGGGGATGAAAAGACTGGGGTAGCTGGCCTGGGAGTCGATTTCCTGGGCGGTATGATCAGTGGTAAAAAGTAAGGGTGGGTCAAGCTGTTAGCTTGACCGTTTCTTCAGGATAATGGTCGATCTGAAAATTCGACCTATTGAGATTTTGCCTGTTCCCAAAGAGCGAGCATCTCATCTAGCGAAAGGTCGGGCACCTTTCGCCCCAAGAGGCGCGCCTGCTCCTCGATGAAGGTAAAGCGCTTCTTGAAACGGGCATTAGCTTCCCGCAAGGCGCTTTCGGCTTCTACTTTGTAAAACCTGGCCAGGTCAACTGCCGCCAGCAACAGGTCGCCGACTTCATTCGCAATTTCTTCGGAGCTCTGCGCCTGCTGGATCTCGTCCAGCTCTTCGAAAACCTTGCGCCGTACATCTTCCAACCCGGGCCATTCGAACCCCAGGCGCGCCGCCCGGCTGGTGTACTGCTCCGCCTGTGCCAGCGCTGGCAGTGCTCCTGGCACCCCATCCAGGGTGCTGGAATGCTCCTTCCCGTTGGCTTTGCGCTCAGCCGCTTTCAAGGCTTCCCAATTCTGCAGCACCCCTTTCACTCCCTCCACCTGCGCGTCACCGAAGACATGCGGGTGGCGGGCAATGATTTTGGTGTGGATGCCCCGGATTACCTCCGCCAGGGCAAACTCGCCATATTCGTTGGCAATCTGGGCGTGCAGGACGATTTGCAGCAGCAGGTCCCCCAGCTCTTCTTGTAAAGAAACCGGGTCGTCCGCATCCAGCGCAGCCAGGACTTCGTAGGTCTCTTCAAGCAGGCTGGAGCGCAGGGATTGGTGAGTTTGTTCCCGGTCCCAGGGGCAGCCATTTGGGGCGCGCAGGTGTGCCACGATCTCTTGGAAAGCTTCGAGCGAAGTACCCGCTCCAAGAGGCGGCACGTATAGGGTTGTCAGCAAGCCAACCTCCCGGCTGCGGTCAATCTCGCACAGGGGCAGCTCCTCAACCTGGGCTTCCGGTGTACCTGCGGCATGCACCAGCCTGACCGGGTGAGCATCCGGGTAAACCTCCAACAAGGTGCGCTTGACAGCTGAGGCAACCTGCTGCGAATAAACCTGGGCAATCAAAGCCGGCGCATCTGAGGGAAAAGGCGGCACGTGCGCGGTCACCAGCTCCAAAGCATCTACCAGGGCGGTATGCGGCAGCGGGTCTTCTCCCAAGACCACAAAGGTTCCATCCAAAAAGCTCAGCCCTTCCACCACACGCACCGAGATCCCTTCCAGGCGGGCGCGGCGGGCAATCTCGCGCGAGGTGGCTTCGGCAATCAATGGGTGCCCCGGTACCGCGTAGACCACCCCCTGCGAGCGGCGTCCCAGCGCTAACACCTTTTCCACGATCTGTGCGTGAACTTCCTCAAAAGCCTGGCTTTGTCCGTAATCATCATCGAAGGAAAAAACCTGGAGAGTCTCTGGAAACCCCGCCAGGGCGGGATGCTGGCGCGTGCGCACGTAGATCTCCGGCGTGTTCTGCAAGACTTCCCACGCCTGGCGCGTCAAAAGGGCAGCGTCTCCCGGACCTAAACCCATGAGCGTGATGCCTGTTTTTTCCATAGTCGGTTCGTCCTGTCGTTAAAACGTAATGCGCAAGGCGCATAGTTTGCCGGGGCAAACACTGTAACGCCTTTACGCACTACGATGAAGTCTGAAAAATCAGATTAACGCTTGGTATAGGTTGGGGCTTTGCGGGCGCGCTTGAGGCCAGGCTTCTTGCGCTCTTTGACGCGCGCATCGCGGGTTAATAAACCAGCCTTGCGCAGAGCGGCTCGCGTATCCGGCTTCATGAGAAGCAGGGCGCGTGCCAGGCCCATTTTGACCGCACCAGCCTGTCCGTTCACACCACCGCCGTTCACCACTGCCGTGATATCCAAACGACTGCGATCCTCTTCCGCGGCCTGCAGGGTCGACAAGATACCTTCCATGTCACCAATGCGAGGGAAGTATTCTTCTGCTCCCTTTGTATTGACGGTGAATGTACCTGTTCCGCTTGCCACGCGCACCCGCGCTGTGCTTTCTTTCCGCCGGCCTATACCTTCATAATACTGTGCCATAATGACTCCTTTACCAATCTTTCACGAACCTCACTGGCTAAGCCAGTGGTTTGGGGTTTTGCGCCCCATGCGGGTGTTCAGGACCCGCGTAGATTTTCAAGCGCTTGATCACGCTGCGTCCGAACTTATTGTGCGGGATCATCCCCCACACTGCGCTCCGGATCACCCGGTCAGGATGCTGAACTAATTGCTGGCGCAGAGTGATGGACTTGATACCGCCTGGGTAGCCTGAATGATGCTTGTAAAGCTTATCATCCAGCTTGTTACCGGTAACACGAATGCGCTCGGCGTTGACCACGATCACAAAATCACCAACTTCCACGCCCGGTGTAAAGCCCGGTTTATGTTTGCCCAGCAACAGGCCGGCAATTTTACTTGACAGGCGTCCAAGGTATTGGTCATTGGCGTCGACCAAAATCCACTCGGCGCTCAGGTCATCTGCTTTAGGAATGTATGTTTTTTGCACTTTCACAACTCCACTTTTATTTCAATTTACGAAACTCTCGCATCAATCACCAGGCTGCTGCGCAGTCATTTTCTCGGGCGGGTAACCTACCTCAACCAACACAAGACCATTCGGTGGGGCCAACCCTTGAACATACACCGGGCGTTCTTCCTCTTTCCAGCTCTGCGGTTGCAGGTACCAGAGAAGTTTCTCGACAGAGGTTTTTCCCTGTCCAATCTCCACCTGCAGCGACACCATCCTGCGCACCATGTGATACAAGAAGGCCTCTGCTCTGACAATGAACAACCACTCATCGTCTTGACCGCTCCGACTTGGAAGCCAATCCGCCTGCGAAAACCTTCCGTACGGTGCTGCTGCCGGCGTGAGGCGGGTTGCCAAAGGGAGAGAAATCGTGCTTCCCAACCAGCTCCTTTGCAGCCTGCTTCAGCAGCTGCGGGTCAGCCTTGGGCCACACCCGCCAGGCGTAGCGCTCACGCAGCGGATCACGTACCTCTCCAAAAAAGAGATGGTAATGATACGTACGAGAGCGGGCATCACGGCGGGCATGAAAGCTGGCTGGTACAGGCTGGATCGACCGGACTGCCACATCCACAGGCAGGTTAGCGTTCAAAGCTTGCCGAAGCTCTTCCACCGGGTGGTTCCAGTTCAGGTCAAATGCCACGACCTGGCCTGCGGCATGCACGCCCGTGTCCGTCCTACCAGCTGCTTGCAGAGATTTCCCCTGCCAGTTCAGCTTCTCTAATGCCTTCTCTACCACACCCTGCACCGTGCGACCTTCAGTCTGGTGCTGGAAACCGAGGAACTCGGTTCCATCGTATGCGAGAATTACCTGGTAACGTACTATTCTTCGACCAACTCTAAGAGAACCATTTCAGCAGCATCGCCCTGGCGTTTGCCCAGCTTGATGATCCGGGTATAACCACCCGGTCGTTCTGCATAACGAGGTGCAATATCATCAAATAACTTCTTCACCACTTCCGGATTCGATAAGCGGGCAGCTGCCAGCCGCCTGGCGTGTACCATTTGGGCATCGCCAGCTTTGTTGCCGCGCTTCGCCAGGGTAATCAACCGTTCAGCCTGGCCTCGTATAGCTTCAGCTTTGGCGCGCGTCGTCTGGATGCGTTCGTGGTCGATCAATTGCCCAACCAGGATCCGGCGCAAGGCTGTTCGCTCATCTTTCTGGCGGCCTAGTTTGTGTCCTACAATTCTATGTCGCATGCTAACTACTCCGATATATTTTCATCTACATCCCGAAGATAACCCTTTTCGCGCATCTTCTGGCGTAATTCATCCAGACTTTTCTCACCAAAGTTCCGAATGGACATGACTGCTTCTTCGCCCTTCTCCAGCAGCTCCAATACCTCACCAACTGTGGTGATGCCGGTCCGCTTCAGAGAATTGAAAACCCGCACCGAAAGATCAAGATTCTCAATTGGGGTCTCGATCATCTCGCTGGTCAGGCGTGTGCCCTCATCTACCTGTTCCGTGATCGTAGCCAACGTCTCTTCGCTGATTCCAGCCAGGTGACGCAGATGCTCGATCAAGATACGTGCTGATGTGCTGAGGGTTTCTTCGGGCGAAACAGTGCCGTCTGTCCAGATTTCCATGATCAAGCGATCATAATTCGTGCTCTGACCAACGCGGGCATAACCCACTTCCCAGTTAACTCGCCGGACGGGGCTGTAAATCGCGTCCACCGGCAAGTCACCGATCGGCAGCTTCCCAACCCGATCATCAGCCGGAGAATATCCCTTGCCGCGCTCGACCGTCATATCGATATCAAGCTTGGCTTTGGCATCATCGACTGTGAACAGGTAAAGGTCAGGGTTGATGATCTCCACTTCGGAGGGGGCAACGATGTCAGAGGCGGTCACCATGCCGCTGCCTTGGACGGACAGTTGGATGTGAGACACGTCAACACCATGCAGCCTCATGCGCAGCTGTTTGATTTGCAGCATTACCCGGATCACATCCTCACGGACACCCGGAATATCGCTGAACTCATGCTGTACATCTGCAATCCGAATGGAGGTAATCGCTGCACCTTCCAAAGAGGAAAGCAAGACCCGTCTCAGGGCATTACCCAGCGTAATTCCGTAACCACGCTCCAGCGGGCCGATAACAAACTTGCCATAATTCCGAGCTTCTGCTTCTCGCTCGATTTTCGGCGTTACCATATTACTTAATCCAATCACAGTTCACCTCTTCCCCTGCCAATGCATACTGCAAGCTCGCCAGGCGTTCTCACAGCACGCTGCCTGATTATCGAGAGTAATACTCAACGATCGACTGTTCAGCCAAATTGGCGTCGATTTCAGACCGCTCGGGGAGCCGTAGTACGGTCCCTGCAAGCTGCTTGATATCACGTTCCAGCCAATTGACCAAGGTTCGAGTTTCTGCCAGGTCGGGCAAGTTCTTGAAGTACGTCCGGCTGCGAGAAACCTCGCGTACCGCAATCCGATCCCCAACGCTCACCAGCATGGAGGGGATATCCGTACTCCGGCCATTGACTGTAAAGTGACCATGGGTCACCAACACGCGAGCTTCAGCCCGGCTTTCAGCATAACCCAGACGGTAGACCACATTATCCAGCCGAGATTCCAGGATCTGCAGCAACATGAGACCGGTCATACCACGGCGGCGCAGCGATACTTCATAATAACGGTGGAACTGGCGTTCCAAAACACCATATACCCGGCGCGCTTTTTGCTTGGCGCGTAATTGGCGGTGATAATCTGATTCGCGTTTGCTGCGGAATTGGGATGTTTTCCCATGCATTCCAGGAGCAAAGCTTCTCCGTTCGAATGCACACTTGGGAGAGAAGCAGCGTGCACCCTTCAAGAACAACTTTTCACCTTCGCGCCGGCACAATCTACATACTGGCCCACGATACTTTGCCATAAATATTAACCTCTTCCTTTTAACCTAAACGCGGCGTTTCTTTGGAGGCCGGCAGCCGTTATGGGGTACCGGCGTCAAATCGGTGATCGCAGTCACCTTCATGCCCTGAGCTTGTACAGCCCGGATGGCCGATTCTCGACCGGGTCCCGGACCTTTTACAAATATTTCAACTTCCTGGATACCCAATCCAGCTGCGTTCTTCATCGCTTGTTCTGCTGCCACACGTGCCGCGAACGGCGTGCTTTTGCGTGAACCTTTGAACCCAGCCTGACCGGCGCTATGGTTCGTCACAGCGTTTCCCTGTTGATCGGTCACAGTGATGATCGTATTGTTAAATGTAGCCAGGATATGTACCTGTCCGGAAGACAAGGTACGTTTTATTTTGCGTGCGCTTTTTCTACGCGTAGCACTTCCAGTTTGAGCCATAACACCTCACTTAAAACAATCTCTTTTTTGCTCAGCCAACTGCCTTCCTTCAGCATTTGCCGGGTAGCCGCTGGGTGGAAAGTACCCAACCAGGCCAATGCAATCTCAGGCAGAAACTTCCTGAACGAAATTACTTCTTCGTTGCACCGCGTCTTCGTCCGCGGCCCGCAACGGTCTTCTTGGGTCCCTTACAAGTACGCGCGTTCGTACGCGTGCGCTGTCCACGTGCCGGAAGGTTCCGGCGGTGACGCAGACCCCGGTAGCAGCCAATCTCAACCAAACGCTTGATGTTCAGCTGAACCTCGCGGCGCAAATCACCCTCAACTTTATAATGCTGAGTTATATAATCGCGCAGCTCGTTCACGTCTGCATCTGTTAAATCCTTAACGCGGATGTCGGGATTTACACCCGTAGCCGCCAGGATTTCGTTCGCCCGTGGGCGTCCGACGCCAAAAAGATAGGTCAACCCAATTTCTACCCGCTTATTTCGCGGTAAATCAACGCCTTCTATACGTGCCATACACTTTATCCTTGTCGCTGCTTATGTTTTGGATTTGCACAAATTACATACAAGCGCCCTTTGCGCTTGACCACTTTACACTTCGAACAGCGTGGCTTGATGGATGATGAAACTTTCATGATGCTACCTTCCTTACCTGTTTGTCGCTGGCCTATTCAGCACAGCAAAGCTTTGATTATACCTGTCCTTGTTATTCTCGTCCAGATTAAATCACTGTCAAGATCAAAGGCTCGCCATCTGTGATTGCCACAGAGTGTTCAAAATGCGCCGTCAGTGAGCCGTCGGCCGAAACCACTGTCCACTGATCTGCCAGCACCTTGGTCCGCTCGGTGCCGATGAGAACCATCGGCTCAATCGCAATCGTCATCCCTTTGCGTAAAACCTGCCCGCGGCCTTTGATACCATAGTTGGGAACCTGTGGTCCTTCCCACATCGTCCGCCCCACCCCGTGCCCGGTATATTCTCGGGTGAGATAGTAGCCCTGCCCTTCCACAAATTGCTGGATGGCAAAGCCCACATCCCCAACCCTGTTCCCGTCACGCAGCTGGGCAATTCCGATGGTTAAAGACTGCTCTGTCACGTCCAGCAGTTGCTTTGCCTCGGCAGAGATCTCACCGATGCCCATCGTGAAGGCAGAATCTGCCACAAATCCTTCCAGGATCGTCCCACAGTCGATCGACACAATATCGCCTTCCTTAAGCTTACGCTTTCCAGGGATGCCATGGACCAGCTCTTCATTGATACTGATGGTGAGCGTGGCAGGGTATGGATAAGCACCCATCACACCCAAGAAAGCCGCTTTGCCGCCATGTTTTTGGATCACCTCAGCCGCCACCGCGTCCAGCTCTGCGGTGCTCACGCCCGGCCTGGCCGCCTCACGCGCCGCCGCTAGGGCAAGCGCATTGACATGCCCTGCTGCACGCATCAAGGCAATCTCAGACTGGCTTTTGACTACGATATTGCGTTCCCAACTCATATAAAAACCTGATTTTAATGTTCCGAATTCGCTGGCAAAATCGCCAGCATTTCAGCAGTTACCTGCTCGATAGGCAGCCTGCCATCAATTTCTCGCAGCAGGCCTCGCTCCTGGTAAAAAGCAATCAGGGGCTGAGTTTGTTCCAGGTACACACGGATCCGGCGCCTAACAGTTTCCGCTTGATCATCCTCGCGCTGGTAAAGCTCAGATCCATCCTCATCACACCGCCCGGCTACCTTGGGCGGGTTATACTTTTCATGATAGACATGCCCCTGTGCTCGGCATGTCCAGCGTCCTGTCAGCCTCTCGACCAATACTGCCTCTGGAACACTGATATATGGAACTACCTTTACCTCCCCATTCAGCACCGACAGCATATCTGCTAATGCCTGTGCCTGGGTAGGGGTTCTTGGAAAGCCATCTAACAAGGCTCCTTGAGCGCAGTCCGGTCTCTCCAGTCTTTCTCGGATCATGGCAATCGTCACATCATCTGGCACAAGCTCGCCTTTGTTCATGTACTGCGCAGCGAGTTTGCCCAATTCGGTCTCCTTCTTCAAGTTTTCACGGAAAATATCACCCGATGAAATATGGGGCAAAGACAGTTTTTCCGATATAACCTGCGCCTGGGTACCTTTGCCAGCGCCGGGAGGTCCGAGTAAAATGATGTAAGTACGCATTTCCAATCTCTTTTACTTTACCAGCAAAAACTCATCGTAGCCGTGCAGCTTGAGCTCTGCTTCGATGTTGAAGAAGGTATCTCGCACAACACCCACTACGATCAGCAAACCCGCCGATGATACCAACATGAGGCCCGTATTCTGCCCAAATGGGAAGATTAAACCCAACAGCCAGGGTAATACAGCCACAAGGCCCAAGAAGAGCGCCCCTGGCAGGGTGATGCGGCGCAGAACACGGGTGAGATATTTCTGAGTGGGAGCTCCACTTGCGATACCCGGGATTTTTGCTCCTACACGCTTCAAGTTCTCGCCATAGTTCTGCTGTGCAAACAGAACATCGGTATAGAAGAAGGAGAACAGGAACACCATCAGAAAATACATGATCCAATAGGCATTATTACCGCCACCAAATGTATTCTTCACACCTTCGGCGAAATTAGCAATCCACTCAACCGGCGAATTCAGGAAAAAGCTGGCAATAATCGCCGGAAAGGTGAGGAAAGATTGTGCAAAGATGATTGGGATCATGCCTGCCATATTGACCATCAAAGGCAAGGTGCCGCGTACAGGCATCGACATGCGTGCCCCAACTCGCCGCCCTGGGTAAAGTACCGGGATATTCCTGCGGCCCTGCTGCACAAACACGATCGCAAAAATCGTCATGGTTGTAATGACCAATGTGAAGATCAAAACGTAGAACCACCGTTCCTTATCAGCCAGTACCGCTTGTAGTGTAACGGGAATACGCGAAACAATGCCTGCAAAGATGATCAAGGATAGACCCTGGTTGCGAATACCAAATTCCGAGATCAATTCACCCAACCATATCGCGAACATGGTTCCCGCCGTCATACTCAAGACAATCGTAAGCGATGGCAAAAGTGAAGAGCCTGAGAAACCGAAATTCGGGATCACCTGTTGGCCGGCAAAGGACGAAAATAAATTGATTTGACCAATCGCCTGCAGCGCTGCCATGGGCACAGCCAGGATATAAGTCCATTTTTCCTGCCACTTCTGACCTTCACGCGGATCCTCTTGCATGCGTTTCTGCAAAGCAGGGATGATCGGGGTCAAAAGCTGCAGGATAATTTGGGCCGTAATATAAGGGTAAACCCCCATCGCCATGATCGAGAAATTCGAAACCGTGCCACCCGAGAGCAAATCTAACAGACCAACCAGCGTGCCGGCTGCTCCGCCACCCGAAAGGATACCTTTAATCACATTTGGATCTGCCCCCGGAACGGGAACATGCGATGCAAAACGGTAGATCGCCAGGAGCGCAAAAGTGATCAAAAGCTTGCGGCGGATATCAACCGAGATCCAAAGATAACGCCAGGGGGACCGTTTCATATTTTCGGCTCCTTATCCTAGAGATCAATCACTTCCACCGTGCCTCCAGCAGCCTCAATTTTGGCTTTGGCGCTGGCGCTGATACGATGGACATGGACTTTCAAAGCTGTTTTTACGGTTCCACGCCCCAAAACGACCACCGGGTTGCGTGGATCGCGCAAGAGGCTCGCCTCAGCCATACTCTCAGGAGTGACCTCGCTGCCGGCTGAGAAAACAGATAATTGGTCCAGGTTGACCTCGTTATATTCCACCTGGTTAACTGGGGTAAAACCTTCACCACGCTTGAACGGCAGGCGGCGGTAAAAAGGCAGGTTTCCACCCTGGTGATACAGGCGTGTACCGCCTCCCGCGCGCGCTCCCTGGCCTTTTTGACCCCGGCCGCATGTTCTACCCTGTCCAGCCGCAATACCGCGCCCAACACGCTTTCGGTTCTGCTTAGAACCTATCTTGTGGCTTCAGATCGTGTAGTTTCATTCGACAACTTCCTCCACCTCTACCAGATGACTCACCTTATACAGCATGCCGCGCAGGCAGGCAGAGTCAACTTGCTCAACTGTCTGGTGCATGTGCCGTAGACCCAAGGCACGCACAGTCCCTTTGTGCTCCTTCGAGTAACCGATAGTACTCTTCACCAGAGTAATTCGAATAATTTTTTCTTTTGGTTTAGCGGTCTTAGGCATTCTTCCTCCGCTCCCAAAATGGCGTGACATCCAAAATATTCTTTCCCCGTCGAGCAGCCTCAACCTGGGGAGACTTCAACAAATCTAAAGCTTCTACGGTTGCATAAACAACGTTTAAGATATTGCTGCTGCCCAAAGATTTCGTCAGGATATCTGAGATACCTGCTGCTTCCAATACGGCACGCACACCACCACCTGCGATAACACCAGTTCCACGCGAAGCAGGCTTGAGCAAAACCTTCGCTCCGCCGACTTTCCCGATCACTTCGTGCGGGATCGTTGTTCCAAAAACCGCCACAGAATGCATATTCTGTGCGCGCTTTCTCGGTCGCCTTGCGCATCGCATCTGGGACTGCATTTGCCTTGCCAATCCCTACACCCACTTTTCCACGGTTATCTCCTGCCACCACAGTAACTCGAAATGAGAAGTGGCGACCACCTTTCACAACCTTAGAAACGCGGGCGATATCAATCACACGTTCGTCATATTCCTGTTCAAATTCAGGTGTTTGATAATCCATCTTTACTGTCTCCATTTGCGAACCGCTAGAACTCAAGGCCGCCCTCACGGGCTCCATCTGCTAAAGCCTTCACACGACCGACATAGCGATAGCCGCCGCGGTCAAATACGACTTTTGAGATCCCTTTAGCTTTGGCACGCTCAGCAACTGCGCGGCCAACCAGGCGGGCCTGTTCAGTCTTATTCAAACCTTCTAACTTAGCTCGCAGCTCTTGATCAATTGTGGATGCCGAAGCCATCGTATGGCCCTCATGATCGTTGATCACCTGAGCATAAATCTGCGACAATCCACGGAAAACACTGAGGCGCGGGCGCTCTGCCGAGCCAAGGATATTCTTGCGCACCCGCACATGCCGCCTTATACGAGCTACAGAACGAGATTTTATATTTGCCATATTTCTATACCTTACCTGTCTTACCAGCCTTGCGGCGAATCGTCTCTTCAAGGTACTTGATTCCCTTCCCCTGGTAGGGTTCGGGGGGGCGTACCTCGCGGATATTCGCCGCGATCTGACCGACAACCTGCTTATCATAGCCCATTACTTTGATCTGGCGGGTTTTTGCATCGACATCGAACGATACTCCTTCTGGAGGCTCAATCGTCACGGGGTGCGAATATCCCACATAAAGTACAAGATTTTTATCTTTCAGTTCGGCCCGGTAACCAACTCCATTCACTTCCAAGGATCGCTGAAAGCCAGTGCCAACGCCCGTGACCATGTTGCTGATCACCGCCCGGACCGTTCCATGTAAGGATCGCTGCTGCCCGCTGTCATCTAAACGACCAACGAGCACTGATCCATCTTCCAGAGAGATATTCACCGAGGGTGGAAAGGTATATTCCATCTTGCCATTCGGCCCCTTCACAAAAACAGTCGTTCCCTGGATTTTGACTTCAACATTCGGTGGTACTTCCACCGGTTTTCGCCCAATTCTAGACACAGCTCAACTCCTTACCAAACTTTGCAGATGACTTCGCCACCCACACCCAGCTGGCGAGCACGCTGACCAGTCATGACACCCTTGGGGGTCGAAAGGATGGAAACTCCTAACCCCGATAAGACCCAGGGGATCTCACGCTTGCCAGCATAAACTCTCCGCCCTGGACGACTAATTCGTTCCAGACCAGTGATCACTGGATGACGTTCGCGTCGTTCACCCACATATTTCAAGCGAATGCGTAAGGTTTTTCGACCTGACACTTCGCCATCTACGACTTCATAACCGCTGATGTAGCCTTCATCTTTCAAAATTTTTGCAATGGCACCCTTCATTTTCGAATTGGGCATCGCAACCATATTGTGCCCAGCCATCACAGCATTGCAAATCCGGGTCAACATATCAGCAATTGGATCAGATACAAGCATACTTCACTCCTTCACCCGGTTTACCAGGAAGATTTGACCACGCCAGGAATCTTGCCTTCCAGCGCTAATTCACGAAAGCAAATTCGGCATAATCCGAAACGACGCATATACCCTCGCGGGCGTCCACATTTCATGCAGCGGTTGCGAACTCGGGTTGGATATTTCCGTCGAGTTTCGCGGATTACGATGCTTTTCTTAGCCATTACAATCCTTCCTTCCTGAAAGGCATGCCGAGCATATTCAGTAAATGCCTGGCTTCATCGTCTGTACGTGCAGAGGTTACAATCGAGACTTCCAAACCTCGAATTTTATCAATCTTGTCATACTCAATCTCCGGGAACACAAGCTGCTCGCGCAAGCCCAGGGTATAGTTCCCACGGCCGTCAAAAGCATCTGGCGAAACGCCCCGGAAGTCGCGCACGCGCGGCAGGGCCACATTCATCAGGCGATCCAGAAAAGACCACATGCGTTCTCCACGCAAGGTGACTTTAACACCAATCGCTCTACCTTCGCGCAGTTTAAAGTTTGCGATGCTTTTACTCGCTTTGGTGATCACTGGCTTTTGCCCGGTTATCTTGGTTAAGTCACCCACCGCTGCATCGAGTGCCTTCGCATTTTCTAACGCCTCTCCAACACCAATGTTCACGACCACTTTCGTGATCCGTGGCACCTGGTTCACGTTGTCAAATTTAAGGTTCTTGAACAACAGCGGTGCAACTTCGTTCTTATATCGTTCTTTTAGCACTTCACTCATTATATTGCTCCACACAAACTCAGTCGATCAAAGCCCCGCAGCTTTTGCAGATGCGTTTGCTTGTTCCATCTTCCTCACGCTGCACGCTCACCCGCGTAGCTTCATCACATTTCGGGCAAACCAACATCACGTTGGAAATATCCATTGGGGCTTCAAACTCGATAATTCCTGGTGTCATATTACGGCGTCCTTGCGTCTGGACCTGGCCCTGATGCTTTTTGCGTAAATTCACACCTTGCACCACAACACGGCTCTTTAGCGGAAAGACTCGGATTATCTCACCGCGTTTGCCAACCTCAGCACGTTTGCCGCTGATCACCTGAACAGTATCACCTTTACGAATTTTTACTTTCACGGTTTCCGCTCCTCGTCAACCCTATAACACTTCGGGGGCTAACGAAACAATTTTCATAAACCCTTTTTCACGTAATTCACGTGCAACAGGTCCAAAGATACGCGTCCCTCGCGGGTTCTGCCCATCCTGATCCAGGATAACGGCTGCATTATCATCAAAGCGGATGTAAGAGCCATCTTCCCGCCGCCACTCTTTCGCGCAACGTACAATTACAGCGCGAACAATCTCGCTCTTCTTAATCGTGCCCTGTGGCGAAGCATCCCTGACGGTGCCAACTACAACATCGCCAATGTGCCCATAACGCCGTTTCGAACCACCGCGCACCTGGATCACCAGTAATTCGCGCGCCCCGGTGTTATCGGCAACTTTCATGATCGTTTCTTGCTGGATCATTCGATTGCCTCCAAGGTGGTATCAGCCGCGGCTACATCATGGCGGACTATTCTTTCAACCGTCCAGCGCTTTCGACGAGAAATGGGCATACTCTCAACAAGAACAACCTCATCCCCGATCTGGCAGTCCAGTTCATCATGGGCCATCAAGCGCGAGCGGCTGTGGACTGTTTTCTTATACAAGAGATGACGGTAGGTCCGAGAAATCTCCACAACCACGGTCTTCTCCATCTTATTGCTGGTCACATGACCAGTGATACGTCGACGATTTGTCATGCTTCACCTTCCGTCAAACCGGTCTGCATTCGCTCGGTTAAGATTGTCGAAAGACGAGCGATCGTTCTCCGGGTAAAGCGCACGCGTGTATAATCGGTTAACTCACCCGTCGCCTGTTGGAAACGTAAATTCATCAATTCTTCTTTAGCATCGTTCAGACGAGCCTGGATAGCTTCCGTCGAAAGAGCGCGAATTTCAGCCGATTTCATTGTTCGCCTCCAGCATGTCCATAACGAGTCACAATTTTGGTTCTGATCGGCAGCTTATACTGAGCCTGATGGAGGGCTTCTCGGGCAAGATCTTCTGGTAAACCACCCCCAATCTCAAACATGATCCTGCCTGGCCGGATGACTGCTGCCCAGTACTCCACCGCCCCTTTGCCTTTACCCATGCGGGTTTCAGCCGCTTTATGGGTGATCGGTTTGTCCGGGAAGATACGGATCCAAACTTTCCCGCGCCGTTTCATTTCGCGCACAATTGCCCGCCGGGCAGCTTCAATTTGTCTGGCTGAAACCCAACCCGGTTCCACTGCCTGGAGACCGATATCGCCGAAATGAACTTCCGCGCCGCGTGACGCTCTTCCTTTCATGCGGCCGCGCATCGTCTTTCTAAATTTCACGCGCTTTGGTAATAACATATTACACCTCATTCAACCTGCGATCGCCAGACAGACCGAAGGATCGATCTGCATCTGATCGCGCTGGACTATTCACTCACATACACACCTTCGGTAAACTCGGCTTGCTCTTCTACCTCAACTTTGGCTTCGCCTCGGTAAATCCAAACCTTTACACCGATCTGCCCATAGGTGGTCAACGCTGCTGTCTGGTAATAATCAATGTCGGCACGTAGAGTTTGGCGAGGTACACGTCCTTCGCGCATATTGATCGTCCGCGCCATTTCTGCACCGCTCAAACGTCCCGCCACTTCCACGCGCACACCCTCGGCGCCCTGACGAATGGCCTGCTGCATGGCACGCTTCATCGCCCGCTGGTGACTGATGCGGCGCGTAATTTGCTCTGCAATGTTTGTCGCCACCAGATACGCATCCAAATCAGGGGATTTGATCTCCTTGATTTCCAGATCGATCTTCTTGCCGACCATTTCTTCCAGGCTGGTGCGCATCTTCTTAACGTTTTCACCTTTGCGCCCAATCAGCACACCGGGTTTAGCCGTGTGAACAATCACTTTCACCTTACCAGGGAAACGCTCGATATCTACACGGGATACTCCCGCGCGGGGTGCCTCGTTCCGCACCAGCTCGCGCAGAGAAAAATCCTGGTGCAGCTGGGTCACATAATCCTTACCCTCAGCGTACCACCGGCCTTCCCATGTTTTGTTGACCCCTAGACGAAAACCAATTGGATGTACTTTTCGACCCATAGTATCTCCTGATTACTCCCGCTCCCGCAAAATGACTGTAATGTGCGAAGACCGCCGCAGCCATGGTTTGAAACGTCCCCTAGCGCCAAACCTGCGCCAGCGCCGCGTCGGAGCCTCATCGGCAAAGATACGGTAAACATATAGATCTTCGCGGCTGACACCAAAATTTTCTTCCGCATTAGCCATTGCAGAAGCCAACAGCTTCGACACAGGCTGTGCAGACTGTGCTGCTGTAAACTTCAACGTATTCAACGCTTCAACAACGCCCTTCCCCCGCACCAGGTCGCACACCAGGCGGACCTTCTGCGCAGAGATCGAGACAGAGCTAGCATATGCACGAATATCTTCACCAGCCATAACTATGCACCTTTCTTAACCTTTTTCTCAGCAAGGTGACCTCGGAACATGCGCGTTGGGGCAAATTCTCCCAGGCGATGTCCAACCATGTTCTCAGTAATATAGATCGGAACATGTCGACGCCCGTCATGCACAGCCACCGTATGCCCTACCATTTGAGGGAAGATCGTGCTCGCCCGGCTCCAGGTACGCAGTACTTTCTTCTCACCGCGCTCATTCATTGTTTCAATTTTTTTCAATAACTTCGGGTCCACAAATGGACCTTTTTTCAGAGATCGTCCCATAATTCTATCTCCAGCTCAAAGCCTGGGTGACTTGCCCAGCAAATATCTTGCCAGGTGCATCACCTCGAACCGCCTAACGGCGTACCTTCCCGCGACGGCGGACAATATACTTGTCCGTCTTCTTATTCCGGCGGGTTTTATATCCCCGTGTCGGCTTGCCCCAGGGGCTTTTTGGCCCCGGCATACCGATGGGTTGGCGCCCTTCACCACCACCATGCGGGTGGTCGCGTGGCGACATTGCACTGCCACGAACAGCAGGTCGAACACCCAGGTGTCGTTTTCGACCAGCTTTGCCGAGCTTTATATTGCTATGATCTACGTTTCCAACCTGGCCGATCGTAGCATAACAAACCTGGCGGACCAGGCGTACTTCACCAGAAGGCATACGGATCTGTGCGTAATCCCCTTCTTTGGCTAACAACTGGGCGGAGCTGCCCGCCGAGCGCACTAACTGACCACCCTTGCCGATCTGCAGCTCGATGTTATGCACCAAGGTGCCAACGGGAATATTCGAGATCGGCAGCGCGTTGCCCGGTCTAACCTCTGCAGTCGGTCCAGACATCAAAGAATCGCCCACCTTGACATCCAGCGGGGCAATAATATAACGCTTCTCGCCATCTGCATAATTCAAGAGAGCCAGGCGCGCTGTGCGGTTTGGATCGTACTCAATAGCAGCAATGCGCGCAGGGATACCACGTTTCTCTCGTTTGTAATCTACAATGCGAACATTATTGCGGTTGCCGCCTCCACGATGGCGTACCGTCACGCGACCGTATGAATTTCGTCCACCATGCTTATTTCGTGACCGGATCAAAGAACGCTCGGGGGTTTTCTTTGTTATCTCTTCAAAGGTATATCCGGTCATATTACGCAGACTGGGTGTTATTGGTTTGTAAGTTTTTACAGCCATTACTTCACCCCTTCGAAGACTGCGATTGTATTGCCTTCAGCCAGGGTCACAATCGCCTTCTTGTATCCTATGCGCCTGACCAGCATACGGCGGTTTCGCCAGCGGCGGGCGCGCTTAGGTGCAACATTGATCACATTCACCCGCACAACTTTCACATCGAAGAGCGTTTCTATAGCATCTTTTACCAAAGTTTTCGTGGCATCTGAAGAAACCTCAAACACATATTGGTGAAAAAGAGAGTTCTGATAATTAGCCTTCTCTGTCACAAAAGGTCGGCGGAGAACATCGTGAATCGTAGCCATGTCTGTCTCCTATTAACCCAACTGTGCTTTCAGAACATCCAGGGCTTCTAAAGGCATAATCACCTTCTGGTACCCCAACAAATCGCGGATGTTCAAATAGCTCGCCATGAGCGTTTTGGCATCTGGTATATTATTGGTAGACCGCTCAACCAGATCATAATTCAGAGTTTTTTCTGGAATTAAGATCAAGGCGCTGTCTTCTCCGACCAGCCGGTTCAAAGCCTCTGCCATCAGCTTCGTCTTTGGTTCCGCCAGTTTCAACTCATCCAGTACCACAACGCTTTTCTCTTGAACTTTTACCGACAACGCCGAACGGAGTGCTGCTCGGCGCATCTTCAGCGGCATGCTCAAGCTGTAATCACGCGGTTTCAAAGCATGTGCTCGCCCACCGCCCACCCAATGGGGTGCGCGCGTCGAACCCTGTCGTGCCCGGCCTGTACCTTTTTGGGCCCAGGGCTTACGACCGCCCCCCTCACTTCCCCGCGGGTTTTGTTGCTGTGCGTTCCCAGGCGTGCGTTCGCCATCTGGCGTGTGTAAGCCTGGTGCATCAGATCAACATTGATTTTGGCTTCAAAGATCGCCGATGGCAATTCCACCGTGCTCACCTTTTCGCCTTCCATGTTCAGAACGTCAACTTCCATATCCTTGTACTCCACTTGCGAGAGAATCAGCGCCTAAAAGCGGCTACTGCTTCCTGGCCTCTTTGACAACCAACAAGCTGCCCTTTGGACCGGGTACTGCGCCTTTTACACCCAACAAGTTGCGCTCCAGATCGACCAAGACAATCTTGATGTTCGATGAAGTGACGTGGTCGTGTCCCATATGACCAGGACCACGCGCCCCTTTATAAACCCGTCCAGGTGTGGTAGTTGAGCCGCGCGAACCTGGAGCACGCGTCCGGTCTGAAGCCCCGTGAGTCTTCGGGCCGCCCTGGAAGTGGTAACGTTTCACGCCGCCCGCGAAGCCCTTACCTTTGCTGATGCCAGAGACATCTACATGCTCACCGACCTCGAAAGAGGCTACTGTTACCTGGTCACCCTCTTTGATCTCGGGATTCTTGACGCGAAATTCGCGTAAAAAGCGCAATGGAGGTAGATTATTGCGCTTTAGATGCCCTAATTGACCGCCGGTCAGGCGTTTCGGCTTTGCTTCGTCAAACCCCAGCTGCACTGCTGAATAACCATCTTTTTCAGGCAAGCGCACCTGGGTAACATAGCATGGCCCAGCTTCGATCAAGGTTATAGGCAGTGCGTGCCCTTCACCATCGAAAATCTGGGTCATGCCGATTTTCTTGCCAATTAGCCCTTTCATCTCGATTTTTACTCCTTATCAATATAATTGGGGACTGTCAACTACGATCCAGCACACTTGGTACAAAGATCGTTTGGGCTTGTTGCATCATCCCTGTATGCAGTGCAGTCAGCCGGCTTGCCGCAAAACCATTTGTCTTGACGTTCGCGTGCAAGGCCGCTCTTACGCTGCCCTCATTACTGCTTTCACAAGTTTTGGAGTTTAGCGAAGTTGCTAAACTCCAAAACGGAAAGATAAAACAATTTAGATTTTAATTTCGATATCCACGCCCGCAGGCAGGTTTAATCGCATCAACATGTCGATCGTTTTGGAATCAGGATCCAAAACATCGATCAAGCGGTTGTGAGTACGAATTTCAAAGTGCTCGTGTGAATCTTTGTCAATAAAAGTCGAGCGACGTATTGTAAACCGTTCTATCTTAGTTGGCAAGGGTACTGGGCCAATTACTCTGGCACCAGTTCGTTCAGCGGTTTCTACGATGCGTTTGGCCGACTGGTCCAAGACACGGTGGTCGTATGCTTTGAGGCGAATGCGAATTTTTTGTTTAGCCATTGTTCACCTATTTAATAATCTTAGTGATCACGCCGGCGCCAACCGTCAGACCACCTTCACGAATAGCGAACTTCGAGCCCTGCTCCAACGCCACTGGCACGATCAACTCCACTTCCAGGTTCACGTTGTCCCCAGGCATCACCATCTCTACCCCTTCCGGCAGCTTGATGTTCCCCGTCACATCCATCGTCCGGATAAAGAACTGCGGCCGATACCCCGTGAAGAAGGCTTTGTGTCTCCCACCTTCCTCTTTCTTCAGCACGTACACTTCACCCATGAACTTCGTGTGCGGCGTGATGCTCGCCGGCTTGGCTACCACCATCCCCCGCTCCACATCCTCCCGATTGATGCCTCTCAGCAGCAGTCCGCAGTTGTCGCCTGCCATGCCCACGTCCAGCGACTTGTGGAACATCTCCACTCCCGTCACCACCGATGCCATGGCCTTCTCTCTCAACCCCACGATCTCCACTGCTTCCCCAACCTTGATCTTGCCCCGGTCCACTCGCCCCGTTACCACCGTCCCGCGGCCCTTGATCGAGAACACATCCTCCACCGACATCATGAACGGTTTGTCCACATCCCGCACCGGCTCCGGAATGTACTCATCCACCACCCGGATCAGCTCCTTGATGCTGGCATACTCCGGCGCATTCGGGTCCTTCGAGCTGCTCTCCAACGCATGCAGGGCACTCCCTCTCACAATCGGCGTCTCATCCCCTGGGAACCCGTACTCATTCAGCAGCTCCCGCAGCTCCAGCTCCACCAGCTCCAACAGCTCCGGATCATCCATCATGTCTACTTTGTTCAAGTAAACGACGATCGCCGGCACTTCCACCTGCCGCGCTAACAGCACGTGCTCGCGCGTCTGCGGCATCGGCCCGTCCGGCGCTGCCACCACCAGGATCGCCCCATCTACCTGCGCAGCTCCCGTGATCATGTTCTTTATATAGTCTCGGTGCCCAGGCATGTCCACGTGCGCATAGTGCCGCTTCGCACTCTCGTACTCCACGTGCGCTATGTTGATCGTGATGCCGCGCGCTTTCTCTTCCGGCGCATTATCAATTGAATCAAACGCCCGGTATTCCCCCCACCCCTGCATGTTGCACCACTTCGTGATGGCTGCCGTCAACGTCGTCTTCCCGTGGTCGATGTGCCCCATCGTCCCTACGTTCATGTGCGGCTTCGTTCGCTCAAATTTTTGCTTGCCCATATTCGCTCTCCTTCATCAGAACTTCGTTCCTAATAACACACGCAAGATGGCTAATCCATCATGCCATAATTAACTTTGCCACATTCTCGGACACCCGAGCATAATGGTCGAATTCCATCGTAAACACCCCGCGGCCCTGGGTTGCAGAGCGCAAGTTGGTGGCATAACCGAACATTTCCGCCAGCGGCACCATGGCATGCACCGCCTGCGTTGACCCCGGTCTGGGTTCCATCCCCAAGATCTCTCCCCGGCGTGCATTCAACTGACCAATGATCTCGCCCAGAAATTCCTCTGGAGCAATCACTTCAACTTTCATCACCGGCTCCTGCAAGATCGGAGCGCCCCGCTGGATGCCTTCTTTGAAGGCCATTGAAGCAGCCAACTTGAAAGCCATTTCGTTCGAGTCGACTTCGTGGTAAGAGCCATCATACAAGCGTACCTTCACATCCACCACCGGATACCCGGCAATCACACCTGCCTCAGCGGACTCGCGTACACCTTTTTCGACAGCTGAAAGATACTCTTTCGGGATCACGCCACCCGTAATTGCTTCCTCGTAAACGATCCCGCTGCCTGGTTCTCCAGGTTCCATTTCCAAGACCACATGTCCATACTGCCCGTGGCCGCCGGTTTGTTTCACATACCGGCACTCGGCTTTTTCCACCGCACGTGTGATCGATTCTCGATAAGCCACCTGCGGTTTTCCAACCCGGGCTTGCACGCGAAACTCGCGCATCATCCGGTCGACCAATATATCAAGGTGCAGCTCACCCATCCCTGAGATGATCGTCTGGCCTGTTTCCTCGTCAGAACGCACTCGAAAAGTGGGATCCTCTTCAGAAAGCTTGCGCAGCGCCTCACCCATTTTATCCTGGTCGGCGGTCGTTTTTGGCTCAATTGCTACCGAGATGACTGGCTCTGGAAAAGATATGTTCTCCAGCAGAATCTGGTTAGATCCATCACACAATGTGTCACCAGTAAATGATTCTTTAAGTCCTAAAATTGCACCGATATCACCCGCTAATACCTCACCGACATCTTCTCTGCGGTCTGCATACATCCGCAGCAGACGCCCCACCCGCTCGCGGCGATCTTTGACCGGGTTGAACACTGTCGACGCCTGGGTGACCTTTCCAGAATACACCCGAATATATGCTAACCGACCTACGTACGGATCAGTCACAATCTTAAAAACCAGGGCGCTCATCGGTTCATCATCGCGTGCTTCACGCACCACTTCCGTGCCGGTCGAGGGATGTAAGCCCACCACCGCAGGAATATCCATGGGAGATGGTAGAAAATCTACCACCGCATCTAATAACGGCTGAACACCTTTATTCCGTAAAGAACTGCCACAAAACACCGGGGTAGCTTTACCTGCGATCACCGCAGCCCGTAAGGCTTTCTTCAGCTCTTCCTCAGAAATTTCATCCCCTTCTAGATATTTCAAAGTTAGCGCATCGTCTGTTTCGGCGATCTGCTCAAGCATCCGTGCATGCGCAGCCTCAACCTCCGCAGCCATGTCAACCGGGACTTCCATAACCCGGGGTTCGTTCCCCTGGTCATCTTCCCAGACAATGCTCTGCTTGGACAGCAAATCCACCACACCTTTGAAATTGGCTTCGCTCCCCATTGGAACTTGCATGGCGATTGGGTTATGTCCCAAACGCTGACGGATTGACTCAATCGTGCGTTCGTACGAAGCCCCTACACGGTCCATTTTGTTGACAAAACAAATCCGCGGCACTTGATAACGGTCGGCCTGTCGCCAGACAGTTTCACTTTGCGGCTCCACACCTTGTACTGCATCAAAAACGACGATCCCGCCGTCCAACACTCTTAATGAACGCTGCACTTCCGCAGTAAAGTCAATGTGTCCAGGTGTGTCAATAATATTGACTTGATAGCTCTTCCATTCCGCCGACACGGCAGCAGAAACAATTGTAATTCCCCGCTCACGTTCCTGCTCCATCCAATCCGTTACAGTGGTACCATCATCGACCGAACCAATCCGGTGCGTCTTGCCTGTATAGAACAAGATCCGCTCCGTAGTGGTCGTTTTTCCAGCATCGATGTGGGCGATGATCCCTATATTGCGGTACCGATCCATCGGAAATTGGCGAGCCATAATAAAAACCTAAGTTTACTCTTCCGTAATCTTCTACAAACGTCTTCAAAGCCCGGACTACATCCGGTAATGCGAGAAAGCGCGGTTGGCTTCTGCCATCTTATGAACTTCTTCTCGCTTGCGGATTGCAGATCCAGCATTGTTGGCAGCATCCATCAGCTCACCAGCCAGCTTCTCCGAAAAAGTCTTACCAGAGCGTGACTTGGCTGCCTGAAGAATCCAACGAGAAGCCAGCGCAAACCGCCGGTAGGCTGGGACTTCCATCGGAACCTGGTAAGTCGCGCCACCTACGCGTCGAGGCTTTACCTCAACGATGGGTGCAACATTCTTAATTGCCAGGTCAAAAACGTCAACCGGATTGCGCTTCGTGCGTTCCTCAATCAGATCAAACGCACCGTAGACCATCCGGGTAGCGGTGCTTTTCTTGCCGCTCCGGATCACTCGATTGATGAAATTCTGCACGTTTATGCTGCTATAGCGCACATCCGGCAGGGTTTCGTGCTTTTCAGGTACACTTCGTCGAGACATTCAACTTCTCCATCCAAAAAAATGCTGATTACAAAATCGTCAGATCAATCCGTGGTCAATCGAAACTAAATGCTTATTTTGCTTGCTTGGAACCGTATTTCGAACGTCCCTGCTTGCGATTGTTGACGCCAGTTGTATCCAGGGTGCCGCGCACGATATGGTAGCGCACACCAGGCAGATCCTTAACACGTCCTCCGCGCACCAAAACCACGGAGTGTTCTTGCAAAGAATGTCCTTCGCCCGGAATATAAGCAGTTACCTCGATACCATTCGTCAGGCGCACACGGGCGATCTTGCGCAGGGCAGAGTTCGGTTTCTTAGGTGTCATCGTACGTACGATAGTACATACACCTCGCTTCTGGGGAGCGCCTTTTGCCTGTCGAGTGCGGCGCTGTTTATACGAGTTCAATGTATACAACAACGCAGGGGCTTTGCTTTTTGCTTTCTTCGAGTGGCGTCCTTTACGGACCAATTGATTGATCGTGGGCACGTTTGCCTCCAACAAAACTTTCTATTTGTTTAGTCTCATTAAGGGAGGCCATCGAAACTCCAGGATGGCCTCGCCTTTTTCCATACTGCTATATTTGGGCAGAATTTCTGTCCATTGTTAAATTAGAGAACGAACTGCGATTTTACCACGCGCTCATGTGACCGTCAATACCTTCCGGCTCAAGATTTCTAGAAATCGTCCCCAAAACCAAGTAAGCCAGTCGCCATCTTGGGTGGTCGAGACCTTTCTTCATCTTTGCCAAACCGGATCACCTCACCGGTATCTGTGACGGCTTCTACAGCCAATCCAAGACTTTGCAGCTCTTTCACCAGTACCCTGAAAGAGGCAGGGATGCTGGGCTCCTCGATCGGCTCACCTTTCACAATCGCTTCGTAAGTCTTCACGCGTCCTTGAACATCATCCGACTTCACCGTGAGCATTTCTTGCAAGGTATATGCCGCTCCATAGGCCTCCAGCGCCCAAACTTCCATTTCTCCGAAGCGCTGCCCACCGAATTGAGCTTTCCCGCCCAGAGGCTGCTGTGAAACCAGGCTGTACGGGCCAGTGGAACGAGCATGCACCTTATCTTCAACCAGGTGGTGCAGTTTCAACATGGTCATCATACCTATCGTAACAGAACGATCATAAGGATCCCCTGTCTTGCCATCGCGCAGAACCTGCTTACCCAAAATAGGGAGCGGTCTGCCCGTTTTTAGTGAATATGCTTCCGATTTCTTACGGACCTCTTCACCAGTGAGGTTTTCTACGTCTTCTTCCTCCTGGTGCATCCACATCCGCAAACAAGTATCCACTGCATATAGATCGCGCTCTAAGATCCCTGTATCAGCCGGATCAACATTCACGAAAGCCAGGGCTCGGTCCGGGTCATAATTATGGTCGCGCAGCCATTCGCGCACCACGGAGCGCCGGGCATAATCGATATTATCACCCATCTCCGGAACATCATAGCCGCGCTCACCCAACCAGGCTTCCAGGAAAATACGTCGAACTTCATTATCATCCTGAAGGTCGGTCGTATCGTAATTCTGCTCGTGCAGCCATGCCCAGGCATCCGCGCCAACTTCCTTCCATGCCTGGTCCATCATCCAGGCACGCGCCAGCTCAGCTTCAATTTCTTCCTCGTTCGCGCCATCGAAAACGGGTGTGATCGCCCGGAAGCCCAAGCGGCTGGCTGCCCACCCAAGATGAGCTTCCAACACCTGTCCCAGGTTCATACGCCCAGGAACACCTGTCGGATTCAAAATGATATCCACTGGGGTTCCGTCCTCAAGGAAAGGCATATCTTCTGCAGGAACCACACGCGAAACGACACCTTTATTCCCATGCCGCCCAGCCATCTTATCACCGGCAGTGATTTTACGGCGCTGGGCAACCGATACACGCACCATCATATCCACCCCAGCAGAAAGATCAGCATTGTCTTCGCGCGTAAATACCTTTACATCCACCACTTTACCGCGTTCACCATGCGGCATACGCAGCGAGGTATCTTTCACATCGCGCGATTTCTCGCCAAAGATTGCCCGTAGCAAACGTTCTTCAGGGGTCAATTCTTTCTCGCCCTTAGGTGAAATTTTCCCTACCAGGATATCATTCGGGCTGACCTCGGCGCCAATGCGGATGATGCCGCGCTCATCGAGGTCCTTGATTGCATCCTCGCCCACATTCGGGATATCGCGGGTGATTTCCTCTGGTCCCAGCCGGGTATCGCGTGACTCAACTTCATACTTCTCAATGTGCACCGAAGTGAACATATCTTCCATTACCAACCGCTCAGAGATGACAATTGCATCCTCAAAGTTGGCACCTTCCCATGACAAGAAAGCCACGGTTACGTTCTGTCCCAAAGCCAGGTGCCCGCCTTCTGTCGAAGAAGAGTCAGCGATCACATCGTTCTTTTTCACCCGCTGTCCTTTGACAACTGCCGGGCGCTGATCAATACAAGTGCTCTGGTTTGAGCGCTGATATTTCCGTAATACATACACCTTTTCACCGTGCGCAGTGCGAACTGCAATCCGGCTGCCGGTAACAGATACCACTTCGCCGTCTTCTTCTGCCACCACCACCTGCCCCGAATCCATGGCCGCGTTATATTCCATCCCTGTAGAAACCTGTGGAATATCCGGTCTCAGCAGGGGCACGGCTTGTGCCTGCATGTTCGAGCCCATCAGAGCTCGGTTGGCGTCATCGTGTTCCAGGAAGGGGATGAGTGCCGCGCTAATCCCAACAATCTGGTGTGGAGCCACATCCATATAATCGATCGAATCGGGATACTGGAACACAAAGCCAGAGTGATATCGGCATGAAACTCTGCGGAGGACAAACTCTGAATTTTCACTCAGCGGTGTATTTGCTTGGGCAATGACGAAGCGGTCTTCGACATCCGCCGAAAGGTACTCGGTTTCGTCTGAAACAAATGGTACCACCAGCACCTGTGCCGGTTTCGCTGCTTTAATTTTTTCAGCTAGCGCATGGGTAATCCGGTCGCCTTCCTTCGCCAAAACTTCGCCAGTTCCAGGGTCCTTCAATGTTTCTCGCAAGGATTTGCCTACCAGGCGTGCGTCGTCGAAGGCCAGTGACTTCCGCACCCGCCGGTAAGGAGTTTCAATAAAACCATACTCATTTACCTTGGCATAGGAGGCCAACCGGCCGATCAAGCCGATGTTTGGTCCTTCAGGTGTTTCAATGGGGCAAATCCGTCCATAGTGCGAATGGTGCACATCGCGCACATCGAATCCCGCCCGCTCTCGCCGTAAACCACCCGGGCCCAACGCAGAAAGGGTGCGCTTGTGTCGCAGCTCTGCCAATGGGTTTGTTTGATCCATAAATTGAGAAAGCTGGCTCGAGCCAAAAAATTCGCGCAGAGCTGCTACTACAGGCCGGATATTGATCAACGTGATGGGTGAAAGCTGATCCTGATCACGGATTGACATGCGTTCTTTAATCACCCGCTCCATGCGCCGTAAACCGATGCGCAGCTTATTCTGGATCAGTTCGCCGACGGTCTTAGCCCGGCGGTTTCCCAGGTGGTCGATATCATCGGGTGGGTTGACCCCGTTGTTGATTTGGATCATCCTCCGTACCAGCTGGATAATATCCCACTTTGTGATTGTCCGGTTTGTGATCGGAATACGTTCCTTTAGCTCAAGTTTCTGGTTGAGCTTATACCGCCCAACCCGCTCCAGGTCATAATGTCGCTGGTCAAATAACTGCTCTTCCAGGAACTCACGTGCATTATCCAGGGTAGCCGGGTCGCCAGGTCGCATCCGCTTGAAGAACTCCAGCAGTGCGGCCTCGGAGATTTTCTGACCGTTACCCAAATCCCAGTTTGGCTCCTGCGACAGCGTAGAGGCAATGAACATCCGGTCAGGGTTATTATCGATATCCCCAAATAGCCCCAGGAGCTCCTCATCCGTTCCAGTCGTGAGAGGCGAATCGGGCAGCCCGTCATTCACGGCTGCCAGAGCTCTCAAGAAGATCGTAATCGGTACAGTTCGTTTTCGGTTGAAACGCAGCGTCAGGTAATCGCTCTTGCGAGTCTCAAATTCCATCCAGGCTCCCCGGTCAGGGATTAGCTTGGCAATCGCTAATGGGCGACCCGTTGAACGGTCTACAGGCGCTTCAAAATATACACCCGGAGAACGGATCAACTGCGAAACAACGACGCGTTCTGTGCCGTTGATAATAAAAGTGCCTTTTTCAGTCATCTCTGGAAAATCGCCCAGGAAAATATCCTGCTTGATCGGCTCAGTGACCTCTGGTCCCGCCAAAAGTACCGATACATAAAGCGGGCTGGCATAGGTCAAGTCGCGCTCAACACATTCTTCTAGAGTATGCTTGGGGTCACCAAACCAGTAAGTCAGCCCCCATTCCTGCAACTCTTTGGTTTGGCTGGGGAAATATAATTTCATCCCCTTGTTATAAGATTCAATTGGGGTTATTTCATGAAAAAGGTCAGTAAGTCCTTCTCTCTTCAACCGCTCGAACAACTCAAGTTGAACTTCAATCAGATTAGGCAGAGAAAGCTGCACCTTGATACGTGCATAAGACTTGCTGGAGAAATCATATGCCATAAAGTCACTCCTGGCTTAGAATAGAATGGATCCGGATTCCTCAAAAAAAACGTTCCGCACACGCCTATATGCATGAGCGGCTAATAACTCACCGCGTAACGCTATTTAAGTATTTTCGTACCACTTGTTTTTATGAAAGCTCCGTAACCTGGCTGATACGCGACGAAGAACGATTATATCATCCCAA
This sequence comes from uncultured Chloroflexia bacterium, assembly GCA_963751425.1. Lineage (GTDB taxonomy): Bacteria > Chloroflexota > Anaerolineae > Anaerolineales > UBA4823 > CAVVUF01. The sequence continues at coordinate 1,597,530 of CAVVUF010000001.1, forward strand.
ATAATAATGGTCAATAAGGAAAACAAGAAAGATTAAGATATACTTATGCCAGAAAGGTTTTTTTGGATGGATATACCCTCTTCAATTGAATTTAGATCCGGATTCGTAGCCGTCATGGGTCGTCCGAATGTCGGTAAATCGACGCTGGTCAACGGGTTATTAGGTCAAAAGATTGCTGCCGTGTCTCCAAGACCTCAAACCACTCGCCGCCGTCAGCTTGGGATTATTACTTCAGCGACCGCACAGGTGATCTTCATCGATACCCCTGGTGTGCACCAACCTCACCATAAGCTGGGTGAAGCCATGAACGAGCAGGCCCGCACAGCGCTGGAAGATGCGGACTTGGTCCTTTGGATTGTGGATACCAGTCAGCCCCCCACCTCAGAAGATCAGCTCCTGGCTGACCTGGTGAGGTCTTCTCACCAGGAGGCTGTCACCATCCTGGTTCAAAATAAGATCGACCTGGTTCCTATTCACGAGATGGCTCAACGGCAAAACGATTTCCGGGTCCTACTGCCTACCGCGCAGCAGGTATTTGTCTCAGCCACCCGGGGAGATGGCTGCCAGGAGCTTCTCAGCCTCATCCTCGAACGCCTGCCCAATGGCCCCTTGTACTACCCCGAAGAACAGGTAACCGATCTTTACGAGCGTGAAATCGCCGCCGATCTAATTCGTGAAGCAGCCCTGCTCCACCTGCGTGAAGAAGTACCCCATGGCTTAGCGGTCAGGATCGATGAATACAAAGACCGCAATGCAGGGACAGCTTATATCGCCGCCACTCTCCTCTTGGAGCGTGAGACGCACAAACCCATCCTCATCGGTAAAGGGGGAACCATGCTGAAAAAGATTGGCTCGACTGCCCGTCAGGAAATTCAGAAACTGGTCGGGCGCAAAGTTTTCCTGGACCTGCGCGTCAAAGTGCGCAAGAACTGGCGGGATGATGAAGAAACCCTCAAGTCCTTGGGCTTTAAGTGAGATAAGCTTTTCGTAAAAAAGCTTGCCTTCTTTTTATAGTAAGGAATGGTCATGATTCTCGTTGATCAGCGTGAATGGACAATCTGAGGGAGGAAAAAATGGATTATCGTCTTTTTATTTTAGGTCTTGCAGTAGGGGTGCTCAATTGGGTATCATCGGAGAAAAAATGGAAGACCATTGAGTACATCACCAAGCCGGCTGTGATCCTGATCTTCCTCCTTTGGCTGTGGACCAATGGTGCTCTCCATGGTGGTATGCTGTGGTTCGGGCTGGGTCTCGTTTTTTCCCTCGCTGGAGATATACTTCTCATGCTGCCCAAAAAATTTTTTCTTCCGGGCCTGGTTGCATTCCTGCTGGCGCATATCATGTACCTCATCGGGTTCAATCTATCCGTGACGACCATCAGTATCCCGATCCTATTCGTCGCTTTGGCCTTTCTTTGGGTTGCTTATCTTGTATTTCGGCGCCTGCTGCGCGGCCTGAGCGCTTGTGGCGAAGATAAACTCAAGCTGCCTGTCACGATCTATGCAACCGTTATCAGCTTAATGACAATTTCTGCCATGTTCACCCTGGCTAACCCAGCCTGGAGCCTGCTGCATGCCGCCATTGTTACCTGCGGTGCTTTGCTGTTTTTCATCTCCGACAGTTTGCTGGCCTGGAATAAGTTTTGTGCTCCCTCCCCGCATGTCGATCTTCTTGTCATGGCTACCTACCACCTGGGGCAGGCAGGCATCATCTTGGGAGCAGCGCTGCACTTCGCCTGACTCGCTTAGATACCCTCTGCCGGCCCCTCGTCCTCATCTAAAGAAGGTATCGGATCACCTGCTTCAGACTCTGGTTCAACCAGCGGGGCATACGCAGCCTGTACTCCCCGCACGATCGTCTCAGGATAATCCCGCGTGCCTACCCGCGTTAAGATTGCAGCTCCCAACCCAATCATCGCCACCACGGTCGGGAAGATCCAACCGATACACCAAATCTTACCCATTCCGCCGATCACAAACGTGAGCAAAAACGTCCCCACGCCTGCTGAGATCGGCGCTGTCCATTCCTGCTTGAGCGCTACACCCAATCGCTTGCCAACCTCCAACCCGCAAGCCACCCACCCCAATAGAAGCAAAAGTGCCAGCAGAAGGATCCCCAACAGCGCTGCAGGGATCAAACAAATGGTGATCACGAGCAGAAAGATCACAAATGGCGCGAGAAAGCCGGTTAGCAGTCCCATGCTCCCAGCCAGCAAAGGTTGGGTTGCGGCGGTACGATTCACCCGTTCCAGGTGCTTTGGGAGGAACATCGCCACCAACACCGCTAAAGCTGCCAGGATGAACATTTGCGCCAGGAACCATAAGCCTTTCCAGATCGGTGAAAAAGAGAGATTGACCGCCGGGATCTGCCTGATTCCAGGCAGGGTAAGTGGGAAAGCACCGCTCAGCTCAGATTGAAGCTCTCCGCTAATCTCAGCCCCTAAATCCTTGTCGACAAAACCGCCTGCCGAAGTGATATCTCCCTTCACAACCGCACTCTCGCCCAGCTTAACGTGACCGCCGGCCGCAACGATATCCCCATTGATCGTTCCGTTAACCTCAAGGTTGCCCCCCAGAACAACGACTTTCCCATTCACAGTCGAGCCCTGTTCCAACACAACCGCCCCACCGATGATGGTCAGATCCTCATCCAGCGTTTCTCCAGATTCCAGGGTAAAAATCCCCCCCAAGATTACCTTGAGGGACTGGGCCGCGAGCGCTTGCCCCGGCATTGCCAGGATCAAAAAAGATACTACGACCAAAGGGACAAAGAGCTTGATAATTGTTTTCATTCGATAATCCTCCTCACGGCGCTGAGCCGTTTATAAGTTGCCAGCCAAAGGACGCTGATCATACTGATAAAACCGACGAAGAAAACCAGGCCTACCACGGGCAGACCGGGCAAAAGGACGCGGAATATGCTCAGGTAATCGCTGATTGAATTCATTAAAGTAATAAAACCTGCTATCCTCAAGAAAAGGATTAGCAGCAGGTTCTGTGGGGCGCGCAGAGCTTCAAACACCTGCCAACCTAAAATCGTGAGGCTGATCATCGCTAACCCGGCAGCCACGCCAAAAAACACCCAGGCCAGCTTATGCTGTCTTCGCAGCCGCTGGGCTGTCAGGCGCTCCTGCCAACGGTTCAAGAAGCCCTCCGCTGGAGAAACCTCTCGGGAGCTCTGGATGAAATGCAGCGCCCCATTCCAGGCCTGCCGCTGGCGCTGGCATTCCTCGCAGGTGCGCAAATGCTCCTGCAGAAGAAGCGTATCTTGTGCATCAAGTGGCTCTTCAGAGAACAGCCAATCCCTAAAAGGCTGGTGATTGAGCATGGTCATTCTGTCTCCTTTCCGTCTTTGCCGGGTTTTCCTGTTCAGACCAGGATTGGGCCATCACTTGCCTGGCCCGGTGCAGCCGGCTCTTCACTGCGCTGACCGTCATAGAGAGCGCCTCGGCGATCTCATCGTAAGACAAGTCATACCAGTACAACATGATCACTGCCGCCCGATCCTGTGGGGATAGCTTTTCCAGCAGCATGCGCACTTTTTTTTGTTCCTCGCCCATACTCAAGGTCGACTCTGGACCTGGCGCCGTATCTGGAGGGTCCAGGTAAACTGCATCGTCCAAAGATAAAAGGTTCATCCGCCGCTTGCGGATTTGGTCGATACAATAATGCGCCGCAATCGATAAAAGCCAGGTTAAAAAAGACCTTTGATTGTCGTACTGCCGAAGGTTGTTGAAAGCACGCAAGAAAGTCTCCTGCGCCGCGTCTTCAGCTTCGTAAGGGTCATTCAACATCCGGTAACACAGGTTGAAAACCGGTGTCTGGCAGGCTTCTACCAGCTTGCTAAAGGCTTCAGAATTTCCTCTTTGAGCCTGAGCGATCCATTCAGGCGAAAGGTCAATCACGTCTCAGCTCCTGACTACCCTTTGCCCAACCAGCACTTGGGAATCCTCGCTGGCAGGCATTTTTTCTGTTCTATACAATATACGCAAAGCATCTCAAAAGGTTTCATTCAACCTGCATGCAGCGGTCTGAAACCCTCACCCAACACCTCGTTTGCTTGCCCGATCACAATGAAAGCCTGCGGATCAGCCTCCTTCACCAACGCTTTGACCTGGGCGATCTCCGAACGCGTCACGACGCAGTACAAGATCGTTCTTTCCACGCCGGTATAGCCTCCTTTGCCCTCCAAAATCGTCACCCCCCGTTCCATCGATTCCAGAATATCCTGCACCACCGGGTCAGGGTTATTGGTAATGATCATGGCAGTCCGCACCACATTCGCCCCCTCCATCGTCGTTTCCGCTGCAATCCCGCTGATATACAGCGCCACCAGCGCATACAGCGCATTTTCCCAGCTAAAAGACAACCCCGCCAAAAAAATGATCAGCGCGTCAGTGAGCAGATAACTCTGCGTGATCGAAATTCCCCTCCAGCTATTGAGCATGCGCGCCAGGATATCGCTGCCTCCGCTGGTAGCCTGCCCCCGGTAGACCAGGCCATACCCTACCCCGCTGATGATCGCCCCGTACAAGACGTTCAGCACCATATCATTCGTCAGCCCATTTTCCGGCAAAAAGAGCGCCAGGAAATCGGTCAAGAAAGATACCGCCACGACTGCAAAAGCCGTGCGTAAGGCAAAACGCCGCCCTCCCAGGAAGCGCCAACCCAAGAAGAAGAGCGGGATATTTCCGATAAGGATCATCATTCCCACCGGCCAGCCCGTATAATAATTGATAATCTGCGCCAAACCGCTGATCCCGCCGCTTGCCAGTTGGGCTGGGATCAAAAACAGGCGCAAGGCCAGCGCCTGCAGCAGCGCCCCAAGCGCAATAAACAGGTAATCCCTGAATAACCGCCAGCTGATGTGCTCCGGATGCTTAAGGCTAGATCGCCAAAATTCTCTCATAATAAATCAATACCCGCCATTGCCTCAATCACCCCGATCACCGCCGAGTTATCCAGGTCAGCCATCCCCATTTGCAGCATCGCCTCGTACAGTTGTGCGTGCATTGCCGCGGCTGGCAGGGGGATGCCGTACTGCCGCGCCGTATCCATCACAATCCCCAGGTCCTTTGCCTGCATATAAGCCTTGAACCCCGGCGTACGGTTGCCCGCAAATAAGCGCGGCGGCTTCACATCCAGCGTCCAGCACTGCGCCGCCCCGCCGCGGATTGCCTCCACCACCTTCTGCGGATCCGCCCCAGCCTTGCGCGCAAAGATCAGCAGCTCCCCCATCGCCACCATCTGCGCTGCCACCATGATCTGGTTCGCTGCCTTGGCGATCTGCCCCGCCCCTGCCTCTCCCACATGGGTCACCGTCTTGCCCATTGCTTGAAACACCGGCATTACCTTCTCGAGTGCTTCTGCCTCTCCCCCCACCATGATCGCCAATGTGCCCTGCCGCGCCCCGATATCTCCCCCACTCACCGGCGCATCCAGGCACAAAACGCCTTCTCCGCCCAGCCTCTCCGCAATCCGCCGCGCGGCAGCCGGCTTGATCGTCGAATTATCCACAAAGATCAGGCCTGGCCTGGCCCCTGAGAGAATACCGTTCTCCCCCAATGCCACCGCTTCCACGTCCGGCGTATCCGGCAGGTTCGTAAAGATCACATCTACCTGCCCAGCCACCTCCCCAGGCGAATGGGCCTCCTGCGCCCCCTCACTCACCAGCTCCTCCACCGCCGCGCGGCTGCGGTTGTGCACCACCAGCGGAAAACCCGCTTTGAGAATATTCCGGGCGATGGATTTTCCCATCAACCCCAAACCAATATAACCGACTTTTAACATGCCAACCTCCATCGATTTGTTCCCTCTCCCCTCGGGAGAGGGACAGGGTGAGGGCTTATTTTCTTACCACCCTCACCCCCGCCTTCCCATCCTCCACCTTCCAACCCATTTCCTCGATCCTCTTCCTCAGCTCATCCGCCGCTCCCCAATCCTTGCGCAGCCTCGCCTCCTGCCGCTGCTCCGCCAGCTCCAGGACCTCCTCCGGGGGAACCTCCTCTTTCCGTCCAGCCGCCCCCATCACCTGCTCCCACACTTCCGGCGGTACCCCCTGCCCCGCCACCGGCATGCGCAGTGGGCAGCATTCTGCCAGCTCAAAGCTCTCGCCCGTTCGATAGCGGTGTACATGCCCTCCCCGCTTTAGGATGATTTCATCTAATCCAGATGCAGCCAGGTAATCTACCTTCTCATCATCTGTATGTCCATGCCCCACGTGCATCCAAATCACTTCGCCTTTCCCCAGCACCTTTCCGCTGCCCGACTGCAGATCCAGCATGAGCGCTGTGTTTTCATCTATACCCAGAATCGTCTGCCCAGGTGGGAGCTCGATCGCCAGGCTTCTAAATCGCTCTCGTCCCATGAAGCACCGGCTGGTATCCAGCTCCTCACCGCCCTCCCGGTTGTTCCAATGCGGGATCAGCACCAGGGAAAGTCCATAGATCCCAAATAAATCCAACCCATCCTTCCATTGCAAATCATCCCCCGCCTTGTAAATCTCGTAGACCGGCAGCGCATAGCTGCCCACTGCCACCACCCCCGCGCTGGCAAAGACCAGCGCCGCTCCCAGGGCATGCCGCGCCAGCGCAAAGTGCCAGGTCAGGCTGTTCCGGAGCTGCCTGACAGCATAGGTCGGGCTGCCCGGCCCCATAAAAATCAAATCTGCTTCCAAAAGCGCGGCAGCAATGTCTGGGTTATCTGGGCTTTCAAGCAGGCTGCGGCTGCGCGCCCGGATGATCTCGACCTGTGGCTGGTAATTTTGCAGGCTTTTTTGTAAGAATTCACCTACTCTTTCGATCACCCGGTATGAATTCAGCTCGAACCCTGCTGCCGTCTCAAGCAGTGCGCAGCGCGGGCTGGGTGGCAGTTGGCGAAAGAGGGCGTCGAACACTTTCTGACCGCTTGGGCTCGTCTCTCCAGAGCCAAACAAGACAATTGGACCCGGTAAGGGCTGAGGGTTTGAGCTCATTTAGCCCTGGTATCTTCTGCGGATGTTGGGCACCAGGTATTCATCGAAGGAGCGCTCCACATCATACTCCGGCTGCCAGCTCCATTCGCGCATCGCCGCACTGTCATCCAGATCGGCCGGCCAGCTGTCTACGATCCCCTGCCGCTTGAGGTCCGGCTGGTAAGTGATCTGCGCTTCAGGGAAATGCTTCAGAACCTTCTGGCGAAACTCCTCTGCTGACAGGCTGAAGCTGGTCACATTAAACACCTGGTGCCGCAACGCCTCCCGCCTCGCCAGGGTTAGCTGCTGCAATGCCTTGATTGCATCTGGCATTACCATGAATGGGATGCGTACATCCTCCCGTACGAAACAGGCGTAAGGCACATTCTTCGCCGCCGCGTGCAGCATCTCCGGTCCGTAATCACTCGTCCCGCCGCTCGGCACTGTGAATGCACTGATCAATCCCGGGAAGCGCACACAGCGGAAATCCAGCATCACCGGCCGGTCAGCTGCCAGTTGGCGGTAATACTTACTGAAGTAAATCCCTAGCTGCTCGCAGTAGAGTTTATTGCAGCCGTACATCGTGCGCGGGTAGTTCCACTCCCATTCTCGCACCCGTGCATAAGCAGTCTTCGTTTCCAGGTCAGGCAGCCCATACGCTGCAATCGAGCTGGGGAAGATGAACTTGACCGGTTCTCCCCGCCATTCTGATTGTTCCGCTGCCATTTGCAGCAGCCCCAGCGTGCCCTCTACATTCACCCGGTGCGCAGCCTCAGGCGTAAACTCGCTGCGGGTCGAGAGCAGCGCCGCCAGGTGATAGATGGTCACAATCTCGTATTCACTGATCAACCGCGAGAGCAGCGCCTTATCCAGGATATCCCCCTGGATTGGCGTTACAAGCTTGCGTACCTCCTCAGTCAGCGGCTGGATATCCAGGGTCAGGACCGGAAATTCCCCATTTTCTGCCTCGCTCTTCACCAGGGCCTGCCCGATCTCGCCAGACGCCCCGGTAATCAGAATTACTTTCTTACGCATGACTCATCTCCTTAATGAATATGGCTCACGGATCAAAACGGATATCACGGATTACTAAAAAAGAGCATTTGATAACTTCAATAATCCGCAAAATCCGTTCCATAATCCGTTGACAGTTTCCGTCATCTACTCTTTTATATTCACAATTATGCTAGAATGTTCCCTATCTATTTTACATCAGCTTCTCTGGAGCATCGCGCTGAATACGAACAAGAATTTATCTCATTTTCCCCTCTCCCTTCAGGAGAATAGCCGGCGCAGTTCCTCTCCCCTCTCCAAAAGGGAGAGGGGCAGGGGTGAGGGAGTATTCACCCTGGCAGCAATCCTAATATTAACCCTCTTGCTCTCCTCCTGCCTCCCGTCCACATCTGTGCTGCCCACACCCACCCTGCCCACTCCCACCGCCTCCGCCACTTCCACTCCCACCATCGTCTGGTTCCCTGCCACCGCCACCTTCACCCCTTACCCAACCGCCACCTCCCTCCCCCCCACGCCCGACCAGCGCCCCGGAATTGGCGCAGTTATTTTCACGGATGATTTCTCCGATCCTACCTTATGGTTGCTTTCCAGCAGTGAAAACGGTCGGGCTGCCTTCGGCAAAAACGAATTAACCCTTGCCATTCAGGAACAGAAAGCTTACGTATTCAGTCAGCGGACGGAGCCCAGCCTCTCGGACTTTTATGCTGAGATCACCGCCAGCCCCAATCTCTGCCAGGGAGCCGATGAATACGGTCTGCTTTTACGCCTCGTTTCTGCCGCCACCTTCTACCGCTTTTCATTAACTTGCGATGGGCGCGTCCGCCTCGACCGCCTCACCGGAGGGCAGGCTTCCTCACCCCAACCTTGGCTGGAGACCGGCGTAGTTCCCATCGGTGCGCCCTCCTCTTCCCGTCTGGGCGTGTGGGCTTCCGCTTCTGAGATGCGTTTCTTTGTCAATGACATCTATCTTTTCACGGTGCAAGACCCGCTCATCCCCAGTGGGGTGCTGGGAGTCTTTGCCCGCTCAACCGGTGGGCACGCCCTCACCGTAAACTTCACCGACCTGGTCGTCTACCAGCTGATCCCTTAAATTATGCCCAAACGCCTGAACCGCCTTAACAATCTTGAGCCAAAAGAGTGGCTGAAATTCCAGAAATCCTGGTTCATCCACAACCCGCCCCCTCGCCAAAAAGGCGTGCTCCGTCACCCGGCCAAGTTTCCTGAGAGCCTGGCTCAAGAATTCATCGAATTTTTCACCCAGCGCGGGCAGGTTGTCTTCGATCCCATGGTCGGCACAGGCAGCACGCTGGTCGCTGCCCTCGCTTCGGGCAGGCACAGCTATGGCATCGAGCTCAATCCTGCCTATGCCAACATCGCCCTCCAGGTGGTTCAAGCCGAACGCCTGCGCCTGGGCGAAGCCGCTGCCTCCCTGGCATGTGAAGTGATCACTGGGAACGCTGCCCAACTGGCAGAGCTTATCCCAGCGAACCGCATTCCCGCCATTGATTATATGATCACCTCCCCACCCTATTGGGACATGCTGCATGCCCGCGGAGCCCAGGGTCAGAAGAAGCGTCGCGCCTCCCCCGAATTGGATGTGCTGTATTCTGATGATCCAGAAGACCTCGGTAATATTCACGATTATGCTGTCTTCATCGAAAAACTGGTGAGCATCTACGCCTCACTCAAGCCTTACCTGCGTCACAGGGCTTACCTGACCATCATCGTAAAAAACGTCAAGAAGGGTGGGGTAATCTACCCCCTTGCCTGGGACCTGGCGCAGGGAGCTGGGCCAGGTTTACGTTCTCAAGGATGAGCGTCTCTGGCTGCAGGATAATCAACGCCTGGCCCCTTTTGGCCTGGGCAGCGCCTGGGTCAGCAACACCTTCCACCATTACTGCCTGCAGTTCCGCAACGAATGAAAAATGATTTGAGGTAAGTCAGTTCTGGGGCAGAAGGGCGCACGCCAAATTCGCCCCAAATTTGACATACCCCCAATAATTTGACAAAGTCGTAAATTCGTGCTAATATACGAGTATCGATATATCGTCTATCGGAATATAAGACATCTAAAATCATCACCATGGAAAACGAAACCCTTCAACATTTGCCCCTCACCGAAGCTACCTTCTATATATTACTCAGCCTGGTCCCCGGCCGTAAACATGGCTATGCCATCCTGAAAGATGTGGAAACGCTCAGCAACCGCAGCGTCATCCTCAGCACCAGCACGTTGTATAGTGCTCTGCAGCGTCTGGGCGAGCAGGGTTTGATCTCCCGGGTGGAGGATGAGAACCAACCGGCTGCCAACCCAGGTTTGCCGCGCAAAGCCTACATCCTGACCGAGGCCGGGCGGAAAGTCCTGGAAAGCGAGATGGCGCGCCTTCAATACCTGTTCTCCGCCGGGCAGCAGCGCTTGCACAACGAGTCCGGGCCTCTTTCATTTGCACAGCTTCCCGGCGAGGCCAACCCATGAGCGCACTCCTCCGGTTCGCTAGGTTAGCTTACCGGACTCTGACTAGCCTATACCCCTCCGGCTACCACCGTGAATATGCCGATGAGCTCTATCTGGTGTTTGATCAGGCTTTGCAAGATGCAGCCCGTCAGGGATTTCCAGCAGCCCTGCGTTTTATCGGGCGCGAGCTGCGCGATCTCCCAGGTGCATTGACTCGCCAAAATATTCTCGAAAGGAATCTGACACGCGGCATATCAATCCCTTCCAGATTCCATTTTGAACGATGCACTTCAGAAAAAAAGGTTTAAGTACGCTCTTATCCTTATTTTAGCCTCGCTGTCAATTTTTCTTTTATTTTTCAGCTTCATAGGAGGCAGACAAATGGAATTCATTGGTATTCTTATTATGATCGGTGGTTGGTTCGTTTTGCCAATTAGCATTGCCCTTCTAGTTATCTGGATAACCGGAAGAAAGGAACAGGAACAGACTCCCCGGCACAAGCTCTTGGTCTTGCTTGGCATCACCGTCCTGGTGCTGGCTTTATTGAATCTGGTGCTTTGGCTCAATCCTTACGGTAGAAAGATCAGCAGCTCCGGGCTCGGTCTCGGCCTGCTGCCGGTTCTGGTAGCCTTGCTGGTCCTATTGTTCATCAATGCCAGGGAAATCGTCCGCTTATGGGCAACGGACCGGCCAATCTTGCTTGCTTTGGGGTCAGCCACCCTGATCTTACTCGGCTTGCTCTGGTTGGCGGAGCATACCGCTTTCTATATTGTCATCGTTTTATCCGTCGCCCTCACGCTCGCCTGGTTTGTGGGCACGCGTCTGCGGTTGGGCTGGTTGGTGCTGCTCAGCCTGTTGAGTGTGGGCTGCCTGGTCTTTCTCAGCGGCGGAGCTTTCTACATTCCCAGCTTGGATAACCCCGCCTGGTTGAACACTGCGCAGATCGTGATCTCAGCGAGCGCCATCGTCCTGGTCACCTTCCTTCCAGCCGCCCTGTTGTACACGCAGCTCAAGGGTACCGCCCCTCTGGAATGGCGGCGCTTTGCCTGGGTTTTGGTGCTGGTCATCTTCCTGGTAGCGGGTGCAGTCTACCAGGTCTTTTGGGACGGCGTGTGGTCTTCGGCGCATGCTCGGGCTTTCGAAGACCACCTGCCTTTCAGCTTGTTCTTCATCAGCCTGATGGCAGGGGTGCTGCTTGCGATCTCCTTGCGCGGCCGGCGCCGGCTTGTGGGCCTGGCCTATGTGCTGCTGCTGCTCGTAGCAGGCACCTTGGCCTTATCCTGGGGTTGGAATGTGTCTGCCTTTACGCTGACCGAAGCCCGGGCGGCCCGGGTAAACCAGGCGGTTGGTGAATATTACCGGGATAACCAGCGCTACCCTGCTGATCTTACTCAGCTAACCCCACGGTATCTACTTTACCTGCCCCCACCGGTCGTCGTCAGCCGGGGAAGCTGGTGCTACCAGGGCGGTGAGGATTTCTTTCGCCTGGGATACGTGAGTGGCGAGTTTACCTATTTCAAGGCAAATTTCTTGGCTGAAACCTTCGCCCAGGCTGGCACAATACCTGCCGGGAGCTGGAATTGCGACTGGCAAGTCGAGCAGTTCAAGACCGGCACGCTTAGTTACTAAAAAAGATTTCAGTGCCCATTTTCTCAATCCTCCCCGGTAATCACCGGTTTTTTTCGTTTTGCCCTTGACAAACCAGAACATATGTGCTATTTTATAAACATCACCTGCACCTTAACATCGCCCCACACCGGAAGACCCATTTCCCCTATCCCCTACCTCTTGTTTTTACCTTTGTTCTTCATTGAATTCAAATATTTTTTACTCAAAAATCATGGCTTCGTGTACAATTAATACATTACGGTGAGTGAACTGAAGGCTCTGCCCCGGACGGCGTTCGTCCGGAACTTAAGACAGGCCGCTCACCGACACAAAAGGAGAATATCATGTACCACACCATCATCATCGTAGGAAACCTGGGTAAAGATCCCGAAATGCGCTATACCCCCGGGGGCCAGGCCGTCACGAATTTCAATGTCGCCGTCAATCGATCAATACACCAGCAGCAGCGGTGAAGCGTCGAGCGAACCATCTGGATTCGCGTTACAGCCTGGGGCAAACAGGCCGAAACCTGCAACCAGTATCTGAAAAAAGGGCGCAAGGTACTGGTTGAAGGGCGCTTGGTTGCCTGATGCCTCCACCGGCGGCCCGCGTGTTTACACACGCCAGGATGGTTCAGCCGCTTCATCCTTCGAGGTCAGCGCCTCGACGGTGCGCTTCTTGTCCAGCAAAGGCGAAACTGAGGAAGGTGCCTCCTTCCACGGCGGCGATGCTGCAGGTCCAACGGACGAGGAAAATATCCCCTTCTAATCGAAAAAGGGTGGCCGTTGAAGAACGACCACCCTTTCTGTCTGGAGACCCTGAATGACCAACAATCCAAACCGGCCCACCCCACCACCCCCTCCTGCCATCGAAGTGCCTCCCAACATTTCGATAAGTTATGCCAACCTGGTGCGTATATCGCACACCCCTTCTGAGTTGGTTTTTGACTTTGCCCATCTCTTACCAGGAGTATCCCCCGCCCAGGTCTGCGCCCGCATTGTCATGTCCCCCTTGGGCGCCAAGCTTCTGCATCGTGCCCTGTCTGAAAACCTGGCCCGCTATGAAGCCGCTTTTGGCGAGATCAAAGTTCCCGGAGAATCGTCCACCCTGGCAGATTTTCTCTTCCACCCTCCTGCGCCGCCAGATGCCGCGCCCCCTAAAGAATGAGGGAGATCAAACCCATGCACGATCTTGAAGAAATCGCTGAACGTATCCATGCCTCTTTTGAGGCCCGCACCGCCGCCCGAGACAAAATCCTATCCCAGGCGCGCACGCTGACCCGTCACTGCGCCAATGCCATTCGAGCCATTCATCGAGACGAAACGGCCCTGGCACAAGAAGATCTTGTCCAGGCAGAAATCCTGGTAAATGGTTTTCAACACGTGAAAATAGAATACCCTGACCTTTATTATGCTGGCTACACCCAGGATGCTTTGAAAGAATATGCCGAAGCCAGCATCGTTTGTGCCTTGTTGATGGACCTCGACCTGCCTTCCCCAGAAGATCTGAGGGTTGAGTTCGCCACCTACCTGCAAGGTTTAGCCGAAGTGGTGGGAGAGCTGCGCCGCCGCTGTCTGGATGAGCTCCTGCACGAACACTCCGCCGAAGCCGTCCGGCTGCTGGAGCATATGGATGATTTTTACGCCATCCTGGTTAGCATGGATTACCCCGATGCGATCACGGGTGGATTACGCCGCCTGACCGACCTGGCGCGCAGCATCATCGAGCGCACCCGTGGCGACCTGACTCTCAGCCTGAGACAAGAAAAACTGGAGCAGAGCTTACACCGTCTGGAGACGAAGCTGAACGATCCAGAATGAAAACCGTCCGCGCCTCTGAGATCGGTACTTACCTGTACTGTAAGCGCGCCCTATGGTATCACCTGCAGGGCGTCCCATCGGAGAATAAGATTGAGCTGCTGAGCGGCAGTGAGCTGCACGAACGCCATGGGCGCTCCGTGATTGCCAGCGGTTGTTTGAAGACTTTCGCATACCTGTTATTCTTATCTGCCCTGGTGACCCTGGTCTTATATGGCCTAGAGAAAATCCTTTAACCACTTTATGCTCCCTCTCGCTATTCTTCTCGCTCTTTTGGCTTGTGTGTTGCTGTGGTTCGCTGCCCACCAACGGAAAGCGGCCGGCTTGCCAGGGGGGCGCATTATATACACCGATACAGCCAATTGGGGGGCAGTTGAAAAGCCTTTGTATGCTGCAGACATTGGCCTGACCGGCAAGCCAGATTACCTGGTAAAACATGGCTCTTCCATCATCCCTGTGGAGGTGAAGTCCTCTCATCCAGCTCATGCCCCGTATGATTCCCACATCTATCAGCTGGCTGCTTACTGCATCCTGGTGGAACACAGCTTCGGGCAGCGTCCGCCATATGGGATCTTGCATTATTCGGATGGTGATCATTCAAGTCGAACTTATGCCATCGATTTTACCCCCTCCTTAGAAGCGGCCGTGTTGGATACAATCGCTGAAATACAATCCATCTCCTTGCGCAAAGGGGTTGATCGCTCGCATGATCTTCCGGCCCGCTGTTCCCGTTGTGGATTCCGTCATGTGTGTGACCAACATTTGTAAGTTTCGCTTATAATTACGCCCATGGTTGAAACTCCTGTACCTGTAAAAAACATTGCTGTCATCGTTCAGCCTAAGCTGCAAGCCGCAGTCATCGAGGCTCAACGCGTTGCCGATCATTTGAACAATTCAGGAGTTCAGGCAACATTTGGCTTTTTGTACAATGAAGATTTACGCCGGCGAATTAAGGCAAATGAATTTGACGTCTTAATTGCCATTGGTGGTGACGGCACCATGCTGCGCGCCGGTCATCTTGCAGGTCCTCTGGGGATGCCAATCTTGGGGATCAACCTGGGTCACGTTGGCTTCTTGATGGAAGTGCAGCAGTCTCAGTGGCAAGAATTTATCCCACGCCTTCTGCAGGGAGATTATTGGCTCGAAAAGCGCATGACCCTCCAGGCAGAACAGTGGCGCGCTGGCGAGATGTTGGGAAGCTGGTTCGTTCTGAATGAGGTAGCTGTCAGTCGGGGGCAGATCATTCGCCCTATTCGTCTGATCACCTCTGTCGATGGACGCTATCTAACCACCTATGTCGCCGATGCCCTGCTGGCTTCTACGCCTACAGGCTCAACCGCTTATGCTTTAGCGGCTGGCGGTCCGATTTTGTCGCCGGAGCTTCGCAACATCCTCCTCATTCCCGTCGCGCCTCACCTTTCCTTAGATCGAGCGATCGTGCTGGCCGAAGGTTCTTCGGTGAGCATTGTTGTACAAACCGACCACCAGGCTGTTTTCAGCGTGGATGGCCATGTGCCCATCGGTATGGCTGAAGATGACCGTGTTGACGTGCGCGCCGGAGACTATACTGTCAAATTTATTCGTTTTCAAGATCCAGGATATTTTTACCGAAATCTCACCCCTCATTTGAGTCAAAACTCCATCTACTGCGAGCTTAACATGACCGACCTACCCCCTACCCTTTATTGTGCCAACCACCCCCAAACTGAGACCACGCTGCGCTGCAACCGCTGTGAAAAACCGATCTGTACGAAATGCGCGGTTCTGACCCCCACCGGATATCGCTGCAAAGAATGTGTCAAAGCTCAGCAAAAGATCTTCGATACCGCTCAATTAATCGATTATCCGCTGGCTTTCATCGTTGCTGGCGTGCTGGCTTACCTGGGCAGCCTGTTCCTCCCCAATTGGATTTTACTGGCGATCTTTGGCTCCCCAATCGCCGGAACCGTGATCGCTGAGACAGTGCGCCGGGTAGTTCGCCGCCGGCGGTCAAAGAAACTTTTTTTAGTAATGGCCTTGGGGATCATCGTCGGATGCTTGCCCCACTTGTTCTACACGCTTCAGTTTGTCGGCACAGGAGTCGAGTCAAACCTGGTTAGCGGCTTCACCAATTATCTTCCCCTGCTGTCCTATGGGATCTATATAGTCTTGGCGACCTCCACCGCTTATTACCGCCTGGCAGGGATCAACTTACGCGCCTGATATCCAATGATCTTAGATCTTCGCATTGAAAACTTCGCTATCATCGATCACCTGGAACTGAGTTTTGCCCAAGGCTTGATTGTCTTTACCGGGGAGACCGGTGCAGGAAAATCCATCATTATCGATGCCGTTGAGACAATCTTGGGCGGGCGCACAGACCTTACCATGCTCCGGGCAGGGGCTGAGATGGCGAACATAGAAGCCAGTTTCTCGATCCCCGAACCTCTCCGTCCCCAGGTGAGTGCCATCCTGGAAAAAGAGGAGCTGCTCGATGATCCGCAGTGGATCACCTTAGGCCGGCAGATTCGCAGTAACGGGCGGAGTGCTGCCCGGGTGAATGGACGAAGCGTCAGCGCTGCCTTGCTGAAGGAAATCGGGCAATTTTTAGTCGACGTCCATGGTCAATCGGAGCACTTATCCCTTCTGCGCGTAAACGAGCACCTGGGTTTGCTCGACAGCTTCTCAGACCTTCACCAGACGCAGGAATCCTACCAGGTTCTTTACAAAAAACTCCTGGCACTACGGCGTGAGCTGGCTGAGCTTCGCCTGGCCGAAAGTGAAGCTGAGCGGCGTATCGACATGCTCAATTATCAAATTAATGAGATTGAAAGCGCACACCTCCTCCCCGATGAGGAAGAAGGCTTGCGCGCAGAACGCAACCGCCTGGCGAATGCCGAAGGATTGGCTTCTCTCGCCCAAGAAGCATTGCAGGTTTTAGATGAAGGGGATCCATCTTCCCCCGCTGTCACGGATTTAATCGGTCAAGCTGGGCGTGCTCTTTCTGGTCTCGCCCGGTTAGATCCATCTCAATCGGTTATGGATGAACAGGCGCAAAACCTGAGTGATATCCTCTCTGATGTTGTGCATTCCTTGCGTGACTACCTGGAAAATATTGAATTCAATCCCAAACGGTTGGACCAGGTTGAAGAAAGATTGAACCTGATCTCCACCTTGAAACGGAAATATGGCAAGCCCGGTATCGCCTCTATTCAAGATGTGTTGGCTTTTGCCAAAGAAGCCCATCGCCAGTTAGATTCCATCACTCATGCCAGCGAGCGTATTATCGAATTAGAAGAGGAACAAACGCGGCTTTTAGAAGGGCTGGGCAAGATTGGAGAAGAGCTTTCTCGCCAGCGTCATCGTTCTGCAGAAGCATTGGAAAGCGCCCTGGAAACTGAGCTTAATGATTTGAACATGGATGGCGCCAGGTTTAAAGTGGAATTCATACGGCGTCACGATCCAAACGGCGTTTTGTGCGCAGATGGTCAGCGCGTAGCATTCGATGCCAATGGCCTGGAGCACGTGGAATTCTTGGTAGCCCCTAACCCTGGTGAAGGCTTAAACCCCTGGTCAAAATCGCCTCCGGTGGCGAAACCTCTCGGTTAATGTTGGCGATCAAAAATGTTCTTGCTCGCGCCGATCAAGTGCCTACCCTGATCTTTGACGAAATCGATCAAGGTATTGGAGGCCGAGTTGGCACAGTAGTCGGTCGTAAATTGCGTGGGCTGGCCCGCCAGCACCAGGTGCTTTGTGTCACCCACCTGCCTCAATTAGCCGCCTTTGGCGAGCAGCACCTCCATGTACGTAAGAACATCCAGGATGGGCGTACCTCCACTCATGTAGAAATTCTCTCTGGCGAGAATCGTATGTTGGAGTTAGCCCAAATGATGGGAGAAATCAGCGAAGGCACCCGCCGTTCGGCTGCAGAGCTTTTAGAGTCTGTTAAAGGGATAAAACCATAGACCAAACTGGTTTATTGAATAACGCCCCGCTTCAAATCCTGCTTCTCGGCCCCCCCGAGATGCGCTGGCAAGGCTTGCCCTTCTCCATCCCTCGCAAAACACCTCGGACATTGCTTTTTTACCTGGCATCCCGCGGCAGTATGATCTCCCGTTCTGAGTTGCTGCCGCTTTTTTGGCCTGAAGAGCCAGACCCAGTCGCCCGCCTGCGTTTACGAGAAACACTCAATAAACTTAAAAAAGGATTACCTCAAGACGATCTTCTGATGAGCAGGAATGATCTAGATCAGCCTGGATTTCGAAAAAACTTACGTGGATTTGCTCGAATTTCATAAGCTGACCTCGCAAATTGGGCAGCTGCCCTGGAAAATCCCCCCCACAGAACTCTTATCCGAACCTCTGTACCAGCTGCTCAGAAAGGCTTACCATTTATGGCGAGGCTCAACTATCTTGGCTGGAGCCAAATTATCTTCTTCTTTGTCATTAGATGCCTGGTTTTCCAATATTGCGAATTATAACGAGAACTTATGTAAGAGGATCATCGAGCGCCTCTCAGATCATGAAGCTGTACAAGGTAACCTAGGAGAGGCTCTAAACCTGGCCCGTCAGGCAGTTCTGCGTAATGAGCTCGACGAAGAGCTGCATGCGCGCGTGTTGATTCTCATGATCCAGATGGGTTTGGTCAAAGAAGCCCGTGCTTACTTCAAAGAAATTCAAGCCCTTATTCTGAAGGAGATGAATGCGCTGCCCGGACCAGAGCTAATGGAGATTTACAATCGAATCCACAGTGATACCCGCCCATTAAACCTGAAAGAACCCATCCATTGGAACATCCATTCCAGCTTACAAGTCCCGTTTATCGGTCGCCAAAAACAGCTCCTTCAGCTTCGCCAGGCTTATCGGAAAGGTGGGGGGGTGATAATCTTGGGGGAGTCAGGGCAAGGGAAAACCCGCCTTTTACAAGAGTTTTTCAGCCAGCTGCAGCTTCCACCGCGCTTGCTCCTGGCAAAGGGTCGTCCCACCGAAACAAGCTTACCGTTTCAACCTCTTATCGATGTCCTTCGCCAGAGTACCCTGCCGAAAGAATGGCTGAGCCTGCCTCGTGTGTGGGCTAACCGGCTCCAGGTTTTGTTCCCTGAACTTACCACGCTGCGTTCTGACCTGTCATCCATACCGAATATTAACCTGGAACAGGCCCGCTCATTATTATTCGAAGCCTTACGGCAGTTATTCCTCATCCTAAATAAATCCCAGCGCTTGTTGTTGATCTTGGATGATGGGCAATGGGCTGATGAAGCCAGCCTGGATGCCATCCTGTATTTACTCGGGCGCCCTCCATTCGATGGATCATGCGCTTGTGGTTGTCGCTGCCCGCCAGGAAGAACAAAATCCGCAGTTGGAGAAGCTAATTGCTTCTGTAAAGTCATATGCCAGTGACACAATCCTTAATCTACCACAGATGGGACTGAACGAAATTGAAATCCTCGCTCACCAGGTGCTCGGCGACTTTCCATCTACTCTCTTTGTGGCACGCTTAGCCCATGAGACGGGTGGTAATCCCTTCTTCATCCTTGAAACACTGCATGCATTGATCAACCACCAACCTGCCCTCGACCTGGAAAGCCTGGAAGTTTTCCCTCTTGCCGAAAGTATTTCGAGCCTGATTCAAGAACGCTTCCGATCTCTTTCTCCGCAAGCTTATTCCACGATCGAATTTGCTGCCATCATCGGCCCCGAGTTCAAAACAAGTACTTTAACGCAAGTTTCTGATTTACCAGCCGAAGAAGTCGCCCAAGCGCTGGATGAGTTGGCAGAACGAAATCTCATTACCAGGTCAGATCGTCAAGATCATCCAGCTATATATCGTTTTATCCATGATAAATTCCGAGAAGTAGCTTTACTCAATGCTAATCCCATTCGGTCACAGATCGCCCATCGCAAGATCGCTTTTACTCTGTTGA
This sequence comes from uncultured Chloroflexia bacterium, assembly GCA_963751425.1. GTDB lineage: Bacteria > Chloroflexota > Anaerolineae > Anaerolineales > UBA4823 > CAVVUF01. Next base: position 1,617,277 of record CAVVUF010000001.1, read on the forward strand.
AAGATGAGCATGAACGCTTTAACCAATCCGCGATCCTGGCTTATCATTTTGAAGCCGCTGAAGAATGGTGCAATGCTTATGAATATTGGGTCATCGCCGGGCAGCGCGCTCGCCAGCTTTATGCCATTTCCGAAGCCTCCCAGGCTTTTCGAAACGCTGAAAAACTGATCGAGCGGTGTTGGGGTTCGCTGAACGAGCAGCAGATCTATGTCTTATATAAGGATTGGGGCGAGATGGCGTATGCATGCAATGATGCTTACGCTCTCCAAGGCATGAATGTTAACTTAATGAACTTGGGAGATAGGTTGCAGAGTCCTCTACTAAAAGGGACGGCTCTCATGCGGCTGGGGAATGCCTATTTTGCATCGGGTCAGCTCGATGAAGGTCTGGAACACACTCGTGCAGCAATTGATCTATTAATCACTACAGATAATATTTACCAGACCACGAATGCGCGCGCCAATCTAGGCGTGTTTTACTATATGACCGGTCATGTCTCGGAAGCCATCCAGGTTCTCGAGTCAGCCTTTCAAATAGTGAAAGATAAAGACGAAAGAGATCTCGTTTTCCTGCGCGCCAGCCTCAGCTACGAAATCGGTTTGAGTATGTTCCTGAATGGTCAACCCCTAAAAAGCTTCGAACACGGTATGCATAGTTTACGGGATCACAGTGCAATCCAAAACTTGGAAGGAATTGCGGCCGCCAATAGCGAGTTATCCCTCGCCTCATATTATCTTGGTCATTATTCACAGGGTATTCATCACAGCCATCAAGGAATCGAAAGCGCCAATCAATCTCAAAGCTGGCGTATCCTGGGTTACTTGTATGATTATCGCGCCATGCTGGAGTTTGCCACTGGCAACCTGGACACCATGTTGGAATTCGTAGAGCAGGCGATCGAGTTGGGGAAAAAGCTTGGGCAAGCAGACATTTACGCAACCGGGTATCGCCTGATTTCAGATGCTTTCTATATGATGCAAGATTACGAAAAGAGCCTTGAATATCTTCAATCAGCTCACGTCGAACATCATAAATCTTTTATAGCCCTGGATACACTTTACCGCACAAAATCACTGCTCTTCCTCCTGGAGCGGAATGAAGAAATGATCACTGATCTGATCAAAATAATTAAACAGGCAGAAATAAGTGGGTTGATCACTGGAAAACTCCTGGCGCAGACCAGCCTGATGATGGCTTATCAAGCGCTTCAGCAATGGGAAGATGCCAGGATATTGGCAAATGATATCAAAGCAGAGAGTCTTTCCAGAGGTTTTCGCTCTTTTGTCATCGCTGCCAACCTGATCCTGTCGCAATATGAATGGCAGTCAGGGCATCACGATATTGCCTTCGGTTTTTTGAATGAAAGTATTCAGGAAGCAGAGAGTCTCCCCTTTATATGGCTTGAAATTATGGGACGGGTTTTATTAGACCACTTTTTTCAGCAGACCGACCAGCCCGTGGAGGCCAACCGACAACGAATTACCCACTTAATTCAAAACCTCCACCACAACTGCCAGAAAAGCTTATTCAAATCATCGCTTCAAGCTTACACGAACCGCATTGAACAACTTCTGGCTTGATTTGTCCACATTTTGGCAACGCCTTAATGGTATATTGGTTCAAAATAACAGGTTTGTTCTATGATAACAAATCAGAACCTGGCGTGCAGGCTTGGGGTCGGTCATTATACAAGGGAACCTGTGCTTTTATGGTCAGTGGTTTGCTTTACGGCAAACCACTGAGCCTTTAAAAACTCATGAAGTAAGTTAAAATTAGCAAATGTCTTTAGTAATCACTACCCTTCGGAATTGCAGGGCTCGTCGCTGTTAAGAAAAACCACAATCCGGCTTCCTGGCTGGTATTATCCTGCGCCATCCTCTTGAGCTTCTTGATTTCGCTTTTACTGGTTTCGTCGGCCCTGGCCTATGCCCAGTTTACCCGGCAGCTTCCCTCCCTCGATCTCCTTCCTCTTGATTTTGAACCTCCCGATGGATTGCTCCTCAAACCTACCCAGCTCCTCGACCGCACCGGCACTCATACCATCCTGACTCTGACAAATCCCGCGGCAAGCGGCAGCCAATATCTGGCGATTGACCAGCTTCCAGAAAATGTGACCAATGCGCTCCTGGCATCTCTCGATCCTACCTTTTGGAATAACCCAGGTTTTTCCTGGAAAGGCTTATTCCAGGGCACCCATCCTACCCTGGCGCAAAAAATCGCTGTCGAATTCTTGCTCCAAGATGAACCTCCCAGCCTGAAGCGGAACTTCCGAGAAAGGCTTCTCGCCTTTCAGATCATCCAAAGATTTGGCCGAGAAAAGGTTTTAGAATGGTATTTGAACTCATTGGAATTCGGCCCACTTCTTTATGGGGTCGATGCTGCCGCACATGCCTATTTTGGTAAGTCAGCCAATGCTTTGAGCCTGGCAGAAGCAACAGCCCTGGCAGCCCTGGCTGAAGCCCCCGAAATCAACCGAAATGTGGATCCACATACCCTTGAGGATAGAAGGAATCGCATCCTTCAAGAAATGCTGATTCAAGGCTGGGTCACCTCCGATGAGATCATCCAGGCTAGTAAAGAAAAGTTGAACTATAGACCGCTTGAAGAATTGAAAAATCCCTCCCACGCCTTTACCAACCTGGTATTTGATCAGTTGGCAGCTCAGATACCTTATCATCAGATTGCCAGAGGTGGATTCCAAATCATCACCACTTTAGATTACGATCTTCAGATGCAATCGATTTGCGCCATTGAGAGGGTGCTCTCTAACTCACAGAACCCACCAGGAGATACCACGGCTCCAGATGGCAGTACTTGCCAGGTCGCACGTTTGATCCCTACCACACCCAATCCAGAGTTGCTCCCCACGCATGCAAAGGCTGATTTAATCGTTCAAGATCCGCAAACCGGTCAGATACTCAGCTTGGTCGACACTTCAGAACCGAACGCAATCGTTACATCCCTATCCAAACACGATCCAGGTTCTTTACTCACCCCCTTCTCGTATCTAACTGCCTTCACACGTGGTTTCAGCCCGGGGTCAATGCTCTGGGATCTTCCAACAGCCACTGGATCAGATCCATTAGCCGGGGGAAAGAACAGCTACCACGGTCCAATCCGCCTCCGGACTGCCCTGGCAAACGACTATCCCGGTCCTGTTCAACAGCTCACCAACCAGATCGGGTATGATAATATCCTTCGTACAATTCACCAGCTGGGTTTTGAGTTCTGACAAGGAGATTTCATTAGTAGAAGCAGTCCAGGCTTACGGAGTTTTGGCGAACCAGGGGATTATCAGCGGTCAGGCGCTTGAAAACGCGGAAAAATCAGATGGCGATGTGAACTTAAGTCCTCCGCGGTCTTGAAAGTTGAAGATAGCCAGGGAAAAGTTTTGTTAGACTGGTCTTCGAGCAGCGACCAGTCGTTGATCAGCCCGCAATTGGCATATCTTATCAATTCCGTATTAAGTGATGAAACTGCCCGCTGGTCCAGCCTGGGACATCCAAACGCATTAGAAGTCGGTCGCCCTGCCGGTGCAAAGATATCCAGGCTTCCTTCCAATACTGAAGAATGGACAATCGGTTATACGCCGCTGCGTGTCGTGGGAGTCTGGATTGGTTCAGACAATAACGTAAAATTACCCGCCAACATCTCCGCCAACCTCTGGCATGCCATTCTGCAATATGCCTCCCGTGATCTCCCGGCTCAAAACTGGCCTATTCCCCAGGGGGATAAAGTCATCAAAGTATGCGACCCTTCTGGTTTGCTTCCCACTGAATATTGCCCATCAATTGTGACAGAAGTATTTCTAGAAGAGAATGTACCGACTCAGCCAGACAACCTTTATCGGAGGTTCCAAGTAAACCGTGAGACAGGAAAACTTGCCACGGTTTTCACCCCCCCCGAATTAATTGAAGATCAAACATTTCTTTCCTTGCCAACCGAAGCAATAAGCTGGGCACAAGAAAATGGCTTACCTGTACCTCCAGACGCTTATGACACTATCTATCCTCCCGCTGAGCCATTATCCACGGTTCAAATTCTCAATCCGGCGATCTTTTCACAAATTCACGGAAAAATTACTTTTACCGGAAGTGCTGCAGGTGATAAATTCCAATTTTATCGCTTACAAGTTGGCAAAGGGTTGAACCCCCAAGAGTGGATTCAAATCGGCCAGGATTCTAGGCAGCCGGTCGAAAATGGGACTTTGGGCACGTGGGATACCCAAGGATTAAGCGGTATGTATGCAATCCAACTGTTGGTAGTTCGAGCTGACCAGCGTGTGGATCGCTTCATTACGCAAGTTACCGTTGACAACGAACCTCCCCAAGTTACCATCCTCAACCCAACTCTTGATCAAATTTTCTTGGCTTCGAAAACCCCTTCTCTGCTTTTCCAGGCAGATGCAAATGACAACCTGGAAATCAAAAATGTGAATTTTTTCCTGGATGGAAAATCGATCGCCTCACTATCTCGACCCCCGTATGCACTGCCCTGGCAAACCCCTGCCGTCGGCAAGCACCTCCTGCACGTAGAAGCAGTTGACCTGGCTGGAAATATTGGATCGGCAGAGGTAAACTTTGAAGTTAAATGAAATCGTGCGGGCAGCCATTCAACTGCCCGCACGATCAAAAGAGTTCAGAATTCTAGAACCTGCCTACCAAGAACGTATCCCAGATGTGCTGGACAATTGCATCGACATCTTGTCCATTTCCAGCCGGGACCTGTGCAGCGATGATGATGATATAGGCGCCCTGGTTTTCTATAGAAACCGCCGAGAGCACGTAAGCATCATAGCCTCCCTGGCCTCCGCAGTTATAGAAGTAATCAAATTTACCCCGATAGACCCCATCATTATAATCATAACGCTGACCGGTAGAATACTGGCAGTTTCCCCGGTAATTAAAACCGTCGGGACCCGTGTAGAAATCCAGGAATTGGATATACCCTCCATATTTCGCAAATTCATTCGAGGCACCAAAGAAAGCCCCAGGGACCGTATAAGAATTGTTCCAATCTTGAATACTTGGCGCCGCAGTGATCGCTACACCAATGGCTGCATCATTGTAAGTCCAATTGCTGCCATCCACTTCTTGCCAGTCCGTGGGCACCTCCATGGTGATGGTACTGGTATCATCCGTAACCTGGTAATAACCCGAGTCGGTTGTCGTCCCGCCGGTATCTGAGCTGCCTGTACTTCCAGAATTGTTGAAATAACCAGTCGTTTCAAGCTCACGACCATTTAACTGGCCTTCCATGAGGGATAGATCATCCCAGCGAATGACCGAAACAGACATCGGTGCAGAAGCATCCCGGCTGCGCAGGATATCGCAGTAATCCTTCATTGTTCCGTCCGTCGCCAGCACCTCGCCTTCGAGCTGGTAGATAATGTCTCCAGCCTGGATCCGGGCTTCGTCAGCCGGTGATCCTGATTGGACCGAGCGCACCCAGATCCCATAGATCGGTGTATCGCCCACGCTGCCCGACACCGCCATGCCATTGACCCCTATCGAATCAACATCTTCTCCCTTGCGAAGCTGGTCGATCACGGGTAAAGCCTCTTCGCGGCTGATAGCAAAATTTTGGTCGTACTCAGCAATCCCCGCGTAATTTATCCCGACAACCTTACCATCTTGTGAAAGGAGAGGGCCACCCGAATTTCCAGGATTTATGCGGGCAGAATGTTCGATTACATAATCTACAGAAGCCCAATCTGTTTCACCGCTGGCTTTCTCTTTGGAAACAATCCCATTTGTCAAGGTGTACTCTGGGTCGCCAAGCGGAAAACCTGCCGCAAAGACATCATTACCGACTTTGATATCGCCACCTTGCCAGTCCAGGTAGGGGAAACCATCCCCTTCAATGTCAATGACTGCCAGGTCGGAACATTCAGAGACACCAACTACCTTGGCATTATAAACTTTCGTCTGATCCCCACCTAACCAAACGCGTAAGAGGGCGGCTCCGGTGACCACGTGATTATTGGTTACAGCCAGTCCAGAAGGATCAATAATGAAACCAGTGCCTCTTTTACCTACATTGATATTCCATCCTTCTTGCGGATCAACAAAGGTACCTTCCGCTTCGATCTGAATAACCGCTTGCTGAGCATCTTCCAGGCTGGCCACTGCTCCGGAGCTCTGCTCAACCGCCTCCGCAGTTGCCGTTGGCTCTGCAGGAGGTTTCTCGACCGTAGGAGTTGTCTGCTCCACCTTAACCGGTTCTTCGGTGGGGGCAACCGTGGCTGAGCCGGCATTACACGCTAGACCAATTACCAAAACTAAAATACTCAAAACAAAAAAAGGTCTTAAGACATTAAATTTCATAGCTGCGTCTCCTTATTGTATGAATAAAAATAATAAATCAAAATGCGCGGCATAGTTTATCACAAGTTTTATCCAAATAAGCCACTTTATATGCACTTCACAAAACTGTGAGGAATACAGATTATCAAATTGAGTTAAACACCCAGCGGTCCAAAATCGTCTGCGTGCTCGCAAAAGCCAGGGGGGGCATATCCTGCAGTTCAAAAAAACCGGCTTGTTCAGCATCGTCACCCGGCCTCAATACACCCGAAAGTATCTCTCCTCGATACACGATGAGGAGATTCGCCCCACGCGGATGTTCCAGCCCAGATAAGAGGTCCAGCAGCTCGATGGCCCTAACCTCCAGGCCAGTCTCTTCACGGCACTCCCTCGCTGCCGCTTCAACCGGATCTTCTCCAGCATCCACAAAACCGGCTGGTAAAGACCAAAGCCCGCGGTAGGGTTCATTGGACCGTTGGACTAATAGGATTTTTCCTTCATTAACCACCAATAACGCGACAGCTACCTTTGGGTCAGCAAAAAAAATCCAGGCACATTGTGGGCAAATCGGCCGTTGGCGTCCAAATCGAACCGCCTGAATAACTGGCGTGCCACAACGAGGGCAGTATTTGATCTCTTCTGCAATCATGCGATCGTTTTACGCCTTTGGGAAAAAAACACAACCGCCGTGATGAGAGCAGTAACGCCGAAAATTACTTCAAAAAGCCGCAGGATAAATTGTGAAGTTTGTCCCCCAAATGAGCTTTCCTCTGCTCTTACCCCCATATTTTGACCTTGATCTGCAGCTTCGCCTTGCGAAACGCCCGCCCCCTCAGACGAAGGTTCAGAAAGACCAACGGCTCCCACCATCTCCGTCGTAGGGGTGGCATTCCCAGAAAGAGCCGGAGTGGTCAGATCCGTTCCAGCCTGCTTAGCTTGTGCCTGCAGGGGAGCTTCATCCTCGGTTGGGGAAGCCATCGCCTCCAATTCATTCTCGAACCCGTCGCTTGCCAGTGTTCCCACAGGAGTACTGGTTTCCCCAGGGGCATTTGCTTCTGGCGCGGGAGCTTCTTTGGCATACATCCCTTCGAGTGTAGGAGCCGCGGTTACATTCGTTTCTTGACCAGCCCCCAATATCGCCGGTGGGAGGGTATTAGATGGTCCTGCGCCGGTCTCATCAGAAGGCGGTGCGATTGCTTTCATCGCCGGGGCTGCTTCAGCTTGTGTCTCAGCCGGAGTGGATGAGTTATCAATTTCAGATTGCGCCCTCTTCTCCTGGGCTGACTTAAGGGTTGGGGCGGCCGCCTCCAACATGGGCATCGCTTGCAGTGCGACCGATTTCGTTGAAGAGGTAAAGAGCCCTGTCAGATCGCCTGCCAATACCAGAACGAATAAAATGCTTGCTAAAGCTGATACAAAACCCATGACAGGGAATATGGGTTTCCTTCCCCTTACTTCAATCATTTGCGGGGAAAGGGCGAAATTATGAGGAGCGCGCCTTTTGGGCATGCTCCGTAATAGCGTGCGTGTTTGCCGCATCTCGTTCAAAGCCTGGCTTAATGCCTGGTTCTCTTGTAAGCGTCTTTCCAGGCGCAGACGTTCGGCCGGTGATAGTTGACCGTCCAGGAATAAAGATAATGACTTTAGGTCACGAGATGAAATCTGGAGCTTCATTGTAGTTCCTCATTTTCCAGACGAAACTCCCTCGGCAAAAGTTCCCTAAAGCCTTTCAAACAATCGCGCAGCCGGCCTCGAGCACGTGCTAACCTGCTTTTGATAGTTCCGATTGGTTTTCCTGAGGCTTCAGCCGCTTCTGTATAATCGAACCCTTGAAGATCAATCAGTACCACCACCTCACGGAACTCAAAAGGCAGCTCATCCAGGCAGTGCTGGATCGCTTTTTCCAGATCTCTTCGCTCCATGTGATATTCGGGCTGGTCACCCGGATCGACAATCCATTGAGGAGACTTCGATTTCCTCTCCTTCGTCATCCTCCGGTTCCAAAGGAGTTGATGGGCGGCGGCGCCGGCGCCGCAGTTCATCATAGCAAGCATTTGTCACGATCCGCAGCAGCCATGCCCGAAAGGATCCCCCCGATAACTCTTGATATTCCGGTAAGCAGAGATAAATGCATCTTGGGTAGCATCTTGAGCGGCAGCTACATCCCCCATGACTCGCACAGCCTGGTTGTATACCAAATCCTGATAAAGGACAACCAGGCGGTTAAAAGCATCCAGGTCACCTGCTTGGGCATACCCGATCAGCTTACTTTCGTCCTTTTGAGAAAATTCGTTTTCCATGTCAAACCATGAACAATATTCCTATTGTAACTGAATTGCTGAAACCAATGTCTTAATTAAGCCTTAATCCCCCCTACATTGTCAGTGGTCAAAAAGACGATTACAATCCACATTGGAGGTAACAAAATGTCTGAGTCAACCCGCCGGGTACTAATATCTTGCATTGTGATCGTAGTCGTTGTCTGCCTTTGTCTTAGCCTCATCAGTATTGTGGGTGGCTTAGGAATTCTATTCTATCGGAACAACCCCTTTTCTTTTAACTTACCCCGCCAAAACCCAACACCGCAAGAAAATGCTTCCCTCACCGAGGATGAAATTGAAAAACAAATGGCCGAAATTCAAACCCAAGTTTCTAAATTCAGAGGTTTGAACCCATCCACCTCAGTAGTCCGTTCGCTCCTCACCTCAGACCAGCTTCGTCAGCACGTCACGGATGATTTCTTAAAGACTATACGCCTGAAGACTCCAAAAATGATGTAATCTCCCTGGCAGCTTTTGGTCTGTTAAACCTGATTTTGATTTACATAATTTCCTCTTGGAGCTCTATTCAGAGCAGATTGCTGGTTTTTATGATCAAAAAACAAAGGAAATGTATGTTGTTCAAGGAGAAAGCTTTCAGGGTTCAGAAAGATTAACCTACGCTCACGAGTTCACCCATGTGCTGCAAGACCAAACATATGACATTCAGAACGGTCTGAATTATAAAGATGACACCTGTAAACTTGAATCAGAACGCTGTGCCGCTATCCAGGCTCTCTTAGAAGGAGATGCATCCCTCAGTGAAATAACTTGGTTTCAAACCTATGCTACAGACCAGGATAAAAAAGATATTCTGGCAAAATATAACGATTACAAAAGCCCCGTTTATGATAACGCACCTGACTTCTTGAAAGAGGATTTCCTCTTTCCTTACCAACAAGGTCAGGAGTTTGTGCAAACTCTTTATGATCAAGGCGGTTGGAACGCAATCGATCAGGCCTATAAAGAGCTGCCCACGTCTACGGAACAAATCTTGCACCCTGATAAGTACCCCAATGATCAGCCCGTATCCGTATCGTTTCCCGATTTAGCCGGCACCATGGGCTCTGGTTGGGAAGAAGTAGACAAGGGAGTTCTCGGTGAATGGTATACGTATTTGGTATTGGCACATGGGCAGGATCCTCAAAGCCGCCTGAACGATAATACTGCTAACGCTGCTTCTCAAGGTTGGGGTGGCGATGCATATGCCGTTTACTATAATAAGGATACCAAACAAACAATGATGGGCTTAAAGACGGTTTGGGATTTACAAAATGATGCTGAAGAGTTTGTCCAGGCATTTGAAACCTTTTCTACTGATCGATTTGGTAAGCCTTCAACACAAACAAATGGTTCTGTAACCTGGCAAACCGCTGATGACTTCACCGGACTTTATCACCAGGGAACGCAAACAGTTTGGATCTATGCACCTGATGACAATATGGCTCAATCGATCCTGCAGCAGATCCAAAATCCTTAATTTATGCCTTTAGATATTACGCGCATTCGCGCCTTATGTTTTGATGTCGATGGCACCTTATCTGATACAGACGACCGATATGTACAAAAGCTGGCAGGTTGGCTTCGGCCCATCCGTTTTCTGCTCCCCAGACAGGACTGCCTCAGGTTTGCTCGAAAAATGGTAATGGTCACTGAAACCCCCGCCACCCTCTTTTTTGGTATTCCAGATCGTTTGGGGCTCGATAAAGGAATATCCAAAATCGGAGATTACCTGTACCGTCAGAGGCTTAATAAAAGAGAAGCACCGTTTACGCTTATACCTGGTGTTATTGAAATGTTGGAACAACTGCAAGCTTCTTACCCTTTGAGCATTGTTACTGCTCGAGGGCAGCGTTCTACGGATCTCTTTCTCAACCAATTCAACTTAAAAAAACGTTTTGCGTCAATAGTATCTGCACATACCTGTCGGCATACCAAACCCCACCCTGATCAAATCCTTTGGGCAGCCAACGAAATGGGTTTCCCCGTTGAAACATGCTTGATGATCGGTGACACAAGGGTTGATATCCTGGCTGGAAAAGCCGCTGGGGCTCAGGCGGTCGGTGTTTTATGTGGATTTGGAACGCGAGATGAGCTGCTCAAAGCTGGCGCAGACCTAATTCTAGAAAATACTGCAGATTTGACAAAAATTCTTGAAAATTCTAATAAAAAAGGTATTGTATAACTAGCAAAAATCGTATATAATCGGTTTATGAATATGCGAAATCGGTCATTTTTCTTTATCATCATCCTGGTGCTGGTTGCGATATTCCCAAACCATATCGCCACAGCCCAAAGCAGCCCGGATAGCCTTTATTTTCCCGAGACCGGTTATACTGTCAAAGGAGAATTTCTGGAAAAGTTCCAAAGTGCTACCGATCCAATTCAAGTGTATGGCTACCCGATTACCAATGCCTTTATAGCCCCCGATTACTCACCTTCCGCGGGCTTAACCATTCAATATTTTCAAAAAGCGCGCTTTGAATCTCATATGGAAAATCCACCCGGAGACCGTATCGTTGTTTCACCGCTTGGATCCTTTCTTCTCGATCTCGAACAAATTGACTCCAAACCAGTAACCACAGCCAGCCACCCTGCTTGCCGTTACTTTGCCGCAACTCAGCACCAAACTTGTTATGCTTTCTTGAAATTCTTCGATGCGAACGGGGGTGTCGATCAATTCGGCAATCCAATTTCCGAAATAATCACCCTGAATGACCAGCTCGTACAATACTTCGAAAAAGCCCGCCTTGAATGGCATCCTGAGCGGCCTTCCGGAAAACGAGTTGCTCTTACGAACCTTGGGCAAATCTACTTCAATTTCTATGAAAAGGTTCTTCCTCCTAAAGAAACAGTCGTTCCACCGAACTCTCTAGTAAATGATACCCTGGAGCTGAAAGTTCGTTCTTTCGCTAAAAATGCGGTTGTACCAGCCGACGGGGCTCAAACCATCTTTGTCATTGTTACCGATCAGAAGAATTGCCCGGTCAACAGCGCACAGGTCACTTTGACCTTGACTCCAACAGGCGAACAACCCAGGTATTTGGCCATGCCAGTAACCAATTCCAGTGGCGTGACTAGTGTTGCTGTTCCTATCAAAGATTTTCCGATTGGCATTGTTGAAGTGCAAGTTTCAGTAAATTTCAACAGTACCCTTCAAGAAATAACGGTTACTTCATTTCGGATCTGGTATTAAAACAAACCAAACGATTGATTATTATATAGAAACTAGGGGCTGTCCAAAAAGAAACGGACAGCCCCTAGTTTTTCATTTACCGATTTTTAATCGGTCTAAACTTATACCCGTATTCCAATTAACGAGATTGGAGTAAGAAGAGGGGCACCTAAAGGAGTAAACCAGTGTTATTTTTGCATCAGAACCACCCACTTGCGAAGGTTTGTTCTAAATATCACAATGTCGACTTTTTTTATAAATAATGTATAATATATCGAATTAGGATTTATCCCGTAATCCGTGGGGGAACGAAGTGAAAAGGGATCATTGAATTGATCCCATATCCAGACAGGCATTTACAAACGGAGGAACAAGTTGTCAACCAAAGAGAATAAAGCAGTTGTAGTTCGTCATTTAAAGGAAGTCCTTGAACAGGGTCATGTGGAACTGATCGACAGTTACTATGCCCCCGATGGATCTGTCCAAGATATGGAAACACCCGAAAAGTGGAAGGATCTTATCCTTTGGCATCACAAATTCTGCCCGGGATTTAAGATTACCATCCTGGATATAATGGCCGAAGAGGATAAGGTGATGGTTCACTGGCAAGCGGATCTCACCTATTCGGTTCCACAAGATCCATGGCCCTCCCAAACACCCCCTCTTGGAAAGCCGGTCAGTTGGAGGATTATGGAGAGTCATGCGCATCGTCGACGGCAAGCTCGTATCCCGTCAAATTGTGAACGGCTGGTTAGATATGCTGGTGAATGAAAAAGTGATCTCTCTTGATTAGTTTGAACAGAGCAGGGCAGCCATCCAGAATTTTGTCGATGAGAGGATCCGCTGCTGACGCAGCTCCTGAAATTGATCTCCGATATCACCTGCGATGTGAGCGATCTGCGCCATAAGCAAGAGGGACACACAGAGATGCTCGCTCGACACGACAAGAAACTGGATATAGTCATCGCGATCATGCAAAAAGAAGGCGATACCAAAGACACCGAAACAGCAGATTAGCTTTTGATGTAGAAAAGGGCTGGTCTCCCAGCCCTTTTTGATATTTACGTCAGAGAGTAGCGCCGATTGAAATCCGCGTCTCCCATCAGCTCGACATGAAATCCATCCTCGCAATCATACCCTTTACCGTGCAGTGCGCCAATCAGTATCTATTCCAAAACAATTTCCTTCATCGGGGAGAAAGCTATAGAGTTTCTTGAGGCTTCAAAATCTTATCAGACGTGGGCTTTTTTCCACCCATTTCGCAAAAAATGCTATAATGACAAATGATAAATAAAACAATTATTTGATACAGGAGGAAATAAAAATGAATAACCGTAAATTGCGTTATGCTATCTTTGCCCTTGTTGTGGTGGTTCTGATCCAGTTAGCTTGTGGCTCTTCAAATACTGGCCAAAAGGTTGGTGAGGTAACTTCTCCAACATCAGCCCCAGTAACCGCCCAGGTATATAAAGTGGGTGATATTGTACAAATTAAAGATCAAACTATCGTATTGAACAGTGCTGAGATCCAGAATGATATCCTAAAAGCAATTTCACCATAGGAGGCACTGTCAGCTATCAAGTTCTTAGGCATTTGTTATAACTTCTACTTAGACACATTGTAACTGCGGAACCAAGCTTCTCGGTTCTGGTGTGTGGTTTGTGGAAGCTAAAAACGACAACAATCAGTCCTTCAGATACCAAATATCCAAGCTACGTAACGGGGCTGTCAAGGGCCCTTTCTTAAAGAAGATTGATCCTTAATAGGTATGAAAGAAAGCAGCCCCACCGGTATTCAAGGAATATCCTGATGCAGTCCAGCTACTTCCCGCTCTAGGGTCCCCAAACACCTGCTAGCGAGTGGCAATACGCCATTGAGAATGAATTTGGCGAGATTGCTGGTCCAATACAAAGGGGGCGGGACATCCAGCTACCACCCGAAGATGCTCTTGAAGGTGCTGGTGTATGCCTACACCCAGCAGCTGTATTCTTCCCGCAAGATCGCCAAGGCTCTGAGGGAGAATATATACTTCATGTGGCTGTCGGGCAACCAGCAGCCGGATTTTCGGACGATCAACCGCTTCCGGTCGGAAGTGGTCAAAGCAGTCATTGAAGATATCTTTACTTCAGTCTTGGAGCTCTTGCTGGAAGAAGGATATGTCAAGCTGGAGAATTACTTTCTGGATGGGACCAAGATCGAAGCCAATGCCAACAAGTACTCCTGGGTGTGGGCCAAGAGCACCCGGCGCTACAGGCAGAAACTGCAGGAGAAGGTCAAGGAGCTGATCCACGAGATTGAGCAGGTGAACGAGGTCGAGAATGCTGAGTATGGGGAGCGGGACCTGGAAGAGCTGGGGCCGGAGGAGCCTTTGGACAGCCACAAGCTGGAGCAAAAGATCGAGGAACTCAATCGGCGGCTGAACGCTCAATCCGAAAAGCCAACCGAGCCGCAAGCAGAAACAATCCAACCAGGCAAAGCGGAAACGACAGGAGCGCAGCCCACCCCGCTCAAGAAGAAGCGAGGTTGTCGGGAGAAGTCGAAGCTCGAGAAGGCCCAAGCTGCCTTGAAGAAGCTGGAAACAGACGGCCTGCCTCGCCAGAAGAAGTATGAAGACCAAGAGCGGAAACTAGCTGGACGCAACAGCTATTCCAAGACCGATGTCGATGCCACCTTCATGCGTATGAAGGATGATCCCATGAAGAACGGGCAATTGAAGCCAGGTTATAACCTGCAGATGGGGACAGAAGGCCAGTTTGTGGTCGGTTTCAGCGTCCACCAACGACCAGGAGACCCGGGCTGCTTGGTGCCGCACTTACAAGGGGTCAAGGAGAAGTTAGGGCGATTGCCGAAGAACGTGATGGCTGACAATGCCTATGGGAGTGAAGAAAATTATGCTTATCTCGCACAAGAACAGGTGGGAAATTACCTGAAGTACAACACTTTCGGTCAGGAGCAGCGAGCTCGCTACAAACCGAATGCCTTTGCTGCCAACCAAATGAAATATGACCCAGAGAAAGATGAGTTGATCTGCCCAGCAGGAAAACGCCTGAGGTACCAATATACCTCCCATCCCAAAACGGAGAATGGCTACCGCACCGAGAGACGCTGTTACCAGGCCGAAGACTGCCAAGACTGTCCCTTAAAAGCTCAATGCACCAAAGCGAAGGGGAACCGCTGGGTCGAGTTGAGCTTCCAGTTGAAGGCTTGGAGGCAACAAGCCAGACAGAATCTGACCAGTGAAGAAGGAAAGAAGCTGCGTTCGTTACGAGGAGTGGAGGTGGAAAGTGTGTTTGGAAGGCTAAAGGAAGATTGGGGCTTCTGCAGATTCTTACTCAGGGGGATTGAAAAGGTGAAAACAGAGTTCGGTCTGCTCTGTATTGCCCAGAATATGGCAAAACTGGCGGTCTCGTAACCGCCAGTTTTTTTTGCTTTTTCCTCTTGTGCTCTTTTGGACAACAATGGGGCTGACAACGCTTGCTTTTCAGCAGCGTTTTTTTCATGGAAGAAATTAGGTGTCAGGTGTCATGCATCGCATCGCGCACCTAAAAACGAAGACCCCTCATTGATGGTTGGAGAAGCTCTGAATTATTGGCTTCGTAACTCATTTAATATTTTTTGATAATCTGATGCATTTGGAGGGTTTAAGGAGAGAATCACTAAAATGATCTCGATTGCTGCTGCCTTATTATTTTGCCGTAAATAAAAATCTCCAACCTTATCAAACTTTTCCAGGGCTTCTGCATTTCTACCCATTTTCCGGTAAACTTCACCCAATTGGCGTATAACAACAGGCTGGTCGGGGTGTTCTTTCTCCAAGTTTTCTAGGAACCGGACCGCCGAATTCATTTGTTGCTTTTCGCCCAAATAGGCCATATAATTTCCAATTTCTTGTACTGCCTGTGGTTCTTGTCCCATACGCAAATTCAGATCAATTAGTGTGGACCGCACTTGCTCATCCTCAGGTTTTAAATTGCGAATTTGCTCGAAAGCTTTCAGGGCTCGCTTCCAATCCAGAGATTGCAGGTCAATATCCGCAATCTTCTGTAAAACCTTAATTTTCAAATCACGGCTAACCCCCGTCTGTTGAGCTACCTTGTAAGCCTGATCGCTGGTTTGACGAGCCATTTCTAAATCTGCCAGATTGAAATAAACCTCTCCCAAGCGTAAATATTCCTGAACTACTTCTTCCGTTTGGCCATTCGCGGCCAGCAGATCGATCAACTGTTTTCGAGCTTCCACATCTAACGGAGAAAGTGAGACAATTCTCCGGTAAAGGCTAATGGACCGGATTGTTTCCCCGCGCATTCCATAACAACGTGCAATGACTTTATATTTCTCTGCTGCTTCTGGCATCTGATTTTGTTGTACCAGCATATCCCCGATTAAGACATGTAACGGTAAATAGGTTGGTGCAAACTGGAGAGCATGAAATGCTTCTTCCATAGCCCCCCGATACTTCCCAGATTTACTTAGAAGGTTGACCCGGTTCACAGACTCAACAAGTTGCCCACTCCCGCTGCGAGCCTGAACCAACATGTCAATAATCGGTGCAGATACTACCACACTGGAGTTACCTTGCAAATGCTGCCGGGCTTTTACCAAATTTTCTTGCCAATTCTCACGCAGCAACAGCTCAATAATGCTATTACATAATTTAGTGGCTGCTTCAGGGTCCGACTGTCTTCCTTGCTCGTCAATAACGGGATCGTAGAATTGGCTTATTTCCTCTGCCTGGTCTGCAGGTACCGTCTGCATATCTGCGATCCTTAAAGCCTCGAGTAATTCATTCAAAGCTTCCTTCGGCTTACCCATCTTGAGGAGGATTTGCCCCATCAACAGCCGCGATCCCAAATCATAATCGGCATGCAAGACAGACTTCTGCAAATTACGCAGGGCACTTTCGATACGATTAGCCTCTGCATAGAGATAACCCAAGTCGAAATACACTGCAGCTTCATCCAGACCTGCATCAAGAGCTGCTTCCAATTCACTAAGAGCCTGGGTATCTTCTTTCCGAGCCTGTAAATCGACAACCTGGCTCAAATGCAGCAATATTTTTGTTTGATCTGAGCGGCCAAACCCAAATAAACCTGTCCCTTTTACGATCGCATGCATACCCTTCCCCGAGGCTCTACTCTCTGGCTCGCTCTCCATCTGCTCAAAAACAAGGCCTGCTAATCTAGAAAGCGCTCTTTGACGCGCGGAGGCAATCGGATCCAAACCATCACCTAAAGGCAGTTCCTTCGCTGCAGGTAATTGATCTGCATAGAGAGATTGCTGTGCCGAAAATTGTCCTTTACTGAAAGCAGGTTTTGGAAGCAGCTGTCCTGCCTTTATCATTGCAAGTGCCTGCTGGGCTTCAGGGCTTTCAGGGGTTAGTTGTAAAGCACGTTCTACTGCCTGGATTGCCTTTGCCACCTGCCCCGCATTTTGCAGCAAAGCCGCTATACTCAAATATTCCCGAATCGCCTCTGGTTTTTGTCCCAATCGTTCAAACACAATCGCAAGTCTAGAATGCGCCATGAGGTTTTCAGGCGATAAACTCAAGACATGCTTCCAGATCGAAATGGCTTTTTCAACATCCTTATTTTTTATATACAATTCCGCACTGTGCATATAAGCTTGAACTGCCTCACTCACCTTGCCTGTCTTTTCGAGGCATTCAGAGGTTTTTTCTAATGGAAGCGGATCATCAGGCGCAATCTCAGATGCACGTTGGTAGTATGTTAAAGCTTCTGAGTATGCTTTTAATTCATACAATGCCAAAGCAAGGCTGGTTATCGCTTTGGGGTGATTTGGAATTTCATCTAATGCCTGGCGATAATAGAATGCTGCGCGATCCCAGTTTTGATCCCAGGCTTCCGAATGGCCCTGACTTATTATTTTTTCAAAACGCTCTGTATTTCCGGGCATACTAAATTCCTAATTCTTACAGAGTTAGACCACTTGCCGGGAACGATTCCCAGCCGGGTTGATCATTGCAATAAATATATTGTACACCCTAAGTCCTTAAGGGGTTCATGATTCCCCAATCCGTGCCGCTGCGCGCTTCGGTAAGTAAAGGGACTTTCAAGGGATATGCTGTTTCCATTACTCGCTGTACCAGGCGAGCAGTTTCTGGTATTTCATCTGTTAGGCACTCTAAAACAAGTTCATCATGCACTTGCAGCAGCATCCTCGCTGAAAGACCGCTCTCCTTTAATGCCTGCACCACTTTGATCATTGCCAATTTCATAATATCTGCGGCTGTCCCCTGGATTGGAGCATTGATGGCTTCCCGTTCTTCTCGGTTGCGAATATTCTGGTTTTGCTGTGTTTTCAAACCCGGGAAATACCTTCTCCGTCCCAACAATGTTTCTACATATCCAACCTCTGCTGCTTGAATCCGAACGCGGTCCAGGTAACTTTTAATGCCTGGGAACCGCTTAAAATAAGCCTCAACAAAATCTTCCGCCTCCGCCAGCGTCAAATCGGTCGTGCGCGTTAGACCAAAAGGACTCATTCCATAGATCAAACCGAAATTAATCGCTTTAGCATGGCGGCGTTGGTCTTTTGTCACATCATGGATTGGAATCCCTAGAATTGCAGCAGCAGTTGTTGCATGAATATCTTGGTTATTTTGAAAAGCAGCCAGCATGGCCTCGTCGTCTGACATATGCGCGGCAATGCGCAGCTCTACTTGAGAATAATCGACCGATAAGAGCTGGCGACCCTTTCCAGCTACAAAAGCCTGGCGCACCTTTCTCCCTAATTCGGTGCGGATAGGAATATTCTGCAGATTTGGATCTGAAGAAGCCAGCCTGCCAGTGACCGAGCCTGTCTGATTATATGAGGTATGAACACGTCCCGTTGCCAGATTGACTTCTGTGGGAAGGGCATCAATATAAGTCGATTTCAATTTCGCCAGCTCTCGATATTCCAAAATCCAATCGACAACAGGATTTTCGCCGCTCAGAAGCTCTAGGACATCTGCAGAGGTTGAATAATGACCGCTGGCGGTTCGTTTCGTCCGGTCAGGAGCCTCTAATTTTAACGTTGTGAACAAAGCTTCTGAAAGTTGTTGCGTGGAATTAATATTGAAATGATGCCCAACAGCTTCGAAAACCTTTTGCTCAATTTCATCCATCCGCCCGCTAAGTTCACCAGACATCTGCGACAAGAAAGCCGTATTCAAGCTGATCCCTGTCATCTCCATGTCTGCCAGAATGCTAATCAAGGGGATCTCTAGCTCTTTGAACAACTTGATAGAATTTGAGGATTCCAGATCTGCTTGCAGAACGGGCATCAATCGTAGGGCGGCAATGGCATCCGCAGACGCATAAGCCACTGCATCTTGGATCGGAACATCGCTCATTAATCGCTGATTTTTTCCTTTTCCGATCAGCTCCTCAATTTCAGTCATCTTAAAATCCAACCGGACCCACGCCAGGTTTTTCAAACCCAGGTTGTGAGAAGCCGGATTTATCAACCATTCTGCAATCATCGTGTCGAATGCCAGTGGCGACACCCTGATCCCATGCCTCGCCAACATCACAAAATCATACTTGAGATTATGTCCTACTTTCGGTATCGCAGGGTTTGTCAGGGGCTTGCGGAGTGCATCTAAAACATCCTCTAAAGGCAGCTGTTTCCCCAATTCTGCTCGATGCCCAACCGGGATATAAAATCCGTGCATTTCATCCATGGCTAACGAAATACCAACCAGATCAGCCCGTATTTGATCTGTCGAGGTAGTTTCGGTATCAAAGGAAATCGCTTTTGCCGAATTTAACCGGTTTACTAATTCCTCTAGAGCCTGGGGCGAATCCACAACTTCTGTTTCAATCGCTGTTGCCCGTGAAACTTCCACTGAAGTTGGAGCTGCATCGAGGAAAGAGAGCTGCCCTGCCTTGCGGGTTTGACCTTTACCATACAATGGATACAGGGCAATCAGACGCTGTATGAGCGTGCGAAACTCAAGTTCTCGAAATAGTGCTTCAACCTTGGGAGGATCAAAATATTCTGTTCGAGCCTGGTCAAGATCTAAAGGTATATTTAGATCCGTTACAATCGTGGCGAGTTTCTGGCTCAGGTAAGCCGACTCTTTACCTTCCTCTAATTTCTTTTTGACGCCTGCAGCAACTTCATTGATATGATCATACACGCCATCCAATGTGTCATAAGAGTGAAGTAGAGTTACAGCCGTCTTCTCACCCACCCCTTGCACACCAGGAATATTATCCGATTTATCCCCCGTGAGAGCCTTATAATCCACCACCTGGTCAGGGCGCACACCCAGGTATTCGAGTACATCCGGTGCGCGGTAATCTTTGGAATCCCCCAATGATTTCCCAGGCAATGACACCCAAATGCGGTCGCTTACCAGCTGTAGTAAATCTCTGTCCCCTGTAATAATTTTGACTCCAATCCCACTAGAAGCTACTTGTTTGGCTACGCTGCCTAATACATCATCCGCCTCGAAACCTTCCAATTCCAGGCGCGGAATATTAAACGCGTCCACAATCTGGCGGATACGCTCGATCTGTGATCTCAGGTCGTCAGGCATTTTCTCTCGGGTACCTTTATACTCCGGAAAGATTTCATCCCGGAAGGTCTTACCCGTATCAAATGCTACGGCAAGATAATCGGGGTGGTCCTGCTCAAGTATCCGCAGCAGCACGCTGGTGAACCCAAATACACCTGCTGTCGGCTCCCCGTTTCGGGTTGTGAACCCCCCGGTTGAGCCGCGCGTCAATGCAAAATATGTACGATAGGCCAACGCATGACCGTCGAGTAGATACATTACTGGAGGCATAATTTACCTTCGCATTCGTTATGAATTCGCGGATGAAGCTCCCTGGTATTGGCGGACCTGATGGATAAAGTCCTGGATCATCTGTTCAGAGAGCTGCTCAAAACGCGTTAAGATCAAGTAACCCGGTGCCCAAAAATCCCCTGAAGGATTATCTCTTCCGAGCTGAGGAAAAGTTGTGAAGACTCTCTCAGAGGTCTGCTTGCGGAGCGTATCCATCAAGTAATCAGGGATAACGCTGGGAACAACGTTCACTACCCACTGCAAATAATCTGGATGAACGGATAAATGCTCCAGTCTCCAACCATACGCCATGCATAACTGTCCCACCCACTCTGTAAGGCGAACGGCCAGGTCGCCATCCAGCTTGTGATACGGCATACGAGGGATGAGCATGCAAAAGTAACTCAGATCAAAAACCACCGGTAATGAAGTCTGTTTTCTTTCCTCATACGCAAAAACATCCACGGGCTCCGGCCTCGGATCCTGTTTCGCAACAACTCTCACAGGATCAATTATTTTGCGTACTTCGTGAGCCTGTTCGTTTTCTTTCACACCAATTTTATTTTTTCGATCTCTTTTTGGCATCGGTGCGGGTACATTATCTAGCAGCGGCTTAGAAAACACCCTTTCAGTCGTTTCGTCGACACCGTTCTTTTGACTGCCCACAGATTGTGGTTGAGGCAGGGAGGTGGTCGCAGCCAAGGGGAAAACAATCGTATGGCTGCCTTGCTTTTCTCGAATGACATCAGCCGGCGATTTTAATAAGCGCACCATTTGGTAAACTTGGGCACGAATCTGGTTGAAAGGCGTTTCAGCTTCGAAGAGCAGAGTTAAAACCATGTTCCCACACAGGGGTGTAGCAAACAGCATATACTCACCGCCGGTCGACCCCAGTCGGATATAACGAGCAAGGTCAGGCTTCTTTCCCTGCAAACCATTTTTAGACGAAGTAGCATAGTTAGAAACCATCCGTGCAACTTCTTCCATCGCTGGCTGACCCATTTGACCCGCACAAGCCCATAACTCTGTGCCTCTTAAAACCAAGATCCCTTGCGCAGCAAACTCCAGAGCAAGGCTGGTCAAAAACTGCGCAGTTTTTATGGGATCATCTAACCAGGTTGATATGGATGGGGAGTTTTCATACAATGCCAAATCATCTACTATATTTTTAGCTGATTTTGTAGGGAGCGTTTCTTTTAACCTGTCTGGAAGAGCCCGATCAACCATTTCAAGCAAGTCCGGTAGATAGAACGGTTTCATCAGGTAATCATCGATTAGTAAGTTCGAGAAGGATGGATCGCCAGCCCGATTTTCAAGTGGGATAAGAATAAATTTTATTTCAGGGCTCGCTATCTTGAGGAGTTCAACCAGCTCGGTGATTGGAATATCTTCCACTTCCGCATCAATAATCGCCAACCCAAACAGGGTTCGACCGGCACACTCAATGGCCTCGGCCGCCGTGGTAACAAAAACGACCTGATAACGGTCAGTCTCTTCCAAGCTTTGTCGAATAAATTCCCCAAAAGAAGGAGGCGTCGTAACTAGAAGAATATTTTCCATTACCGGTAGAGTGTATCACGGGGTTTCAGGGTAAGCAAGGAAACTGTAAACTTTACCTCATTGACAACTTTGATCGAACATGATATTTTTCATAGGGATGCGTAGGGTCATGGAGTCCATCAAAGCGTTCTTTGTAGTTATGGCTATTCTAGTCATACTGCCATTTAATAATCTCGCTTTGGCTGCAGACTCCCCTCCTGAGACCGAAGTCACCCGTACTACCACTGTAACTGTTCCGATCACCGAATATATATGGTGGGTCATTCCTTGGTCTGGTAATTTACCTGCTTGCACAGTGACCGTTGATCATGAAGGCTTGCCGACCCACGCTGAAATTTTTGATGATTGTGGAAAAGCAATCTACACGCAGTGGAGCACCACTCCAGCATGTTCCTTGGCGGATGAAAAAGGGAACGATCCCAGGCAGTGCCCGGGGTTTTATCTCCACCTGGTGAGTAATGCCCCCTCTGAAAAAACGGTTGAAGTTAATCTACCGCTTGCAGAAGCCAAGATCAGCCTGGTTGATTGTAATAACGTTACTTCCTCAAATCGCTGTAGCCAAATACCGTCGCTGCTGGTTACCGGTTACGAGCCTTTGCCTAACCAACAGATTACCGCTGTTCATGTAAATTTGAATGGTCAAGAATACACTTGTCCAGGCTCAACCTGTAAAGTTCCGCTCTCCCCCACCACCCTATCGGGCGTACCGGTTGAATTCTGGGTTGATTCCAGCTACGGTGACTCCAGCCCTCATTTCACAGCCTTGGTAAGGGTTGTTGATACTGGGGTATCCTCCACTCCTGGTGGGGCAGGGTGGATCGTAGACATTATCAGCCCCCAAGCGGAAGGCAAACCCATTGCCAGCTGCGCACAAATTTGGGATGTATTTCCTCCCATTGAAGGTTTGCCCTCCTGGCTGACCACACCTGATGCCCAGGCATTACTAACAACGAATGCGCCCTTCCAATACCTGGCAGGACGTCTTATCTCTCAAGAGGTTGTTAATGCTGCCGATTGTCCCGGGGGCGGGTTGCTCTCGAATGGTTATGCGGATGTCTGTGGGTTGGAGAAAGCTCTCCCAATCGTCCAAGCATGGCAGAATAGTTTCGATAGCCAAATATTGGATGTTTCCGCATCAACTGGAGTCCCTGCCAATCTCATGAAGAATATTTTTGCCCAGGAGAGTCAGTTCTGGCCTGGCGCTTTTAAAGACCCAAAGGAATTTGGCCTGGGACAAATCACTGATAATGGCGCCGAGACAATCTTGCTTTGGAATCAAGCCTTTTTCAACCAATTCTGCCCTCAGGTTTTAGATAAATCGACCTGCGCGCGCGGCTACGTCTACCTGAGCGACGAAAATCGTGCTCTTCTGCGCGGAGCCTTGGCATCCAAATCCAGCGTTGATTGTCCTTCATGCAGTATGGGCGTTGATCTGGATAAGATCGGCTTCAGCATAAATTTATTTGCTCAAACCCTCCTGGCCAATTGCTCGCAGGTTAGCCGGATGATTTACAATACCACAGACAATAGCCCCGCAGATGTATCCGATTATGTCAATTTATGGAAATTAACGGTCGCCAACTATCATATAGGCCCCGGCTGTCTTTCATACGCGATGTACCAAACCTGGGCAGCGCCGTGAACCCATGGATTGGGAGCACATCTCAGCCTATCTCACCCTTCCCTGCCAAGGTGTGATCGATTATGTCAACCAGGTGACGAAGTAAGATCAGCTTTCGACAGAGTGGATCAATTCAAGGAATTCCTTCCACTCCTCTGTAAAAAAGTGAATCGTGACATTACCTAATTCCAGATGGTAAGTTGTCTCGCCATCTGGTTCATCTGCACTCCAGACCAGGTAATTCTCTGTCTGCGCAATTTCGGTTGTTTTGGGCTCCGGTAGTTCTTTATCTTTTGGCATAAAAACCATCCTGTTAGCTTTAGGGTAGGACGTACCAGGGGTTAATAAATTGACCGTATAAACGGATTTCAAAATGAAGATGGGGTCCGGTGGAATTACCTGTACTGCCAGCCGCGCCGATATACTGTCCTTGATACACACTTTGTCCGCAGCCAACAGCTACTGCGCTCATATGTCCATAGACGGTTTGGTAGCCGTTCCCATGATCGATCATTACCATATTGCCATACCCACCGGTCGACCACCCGGCAAATACCACTACACCGTTGTCAGAGGCATATACCGCATCGCCCACAAAAGCGGCGACATCGATCCCCAAATGACCCGACCAGAAATCGTTGCCAGAGAGCACGTGGCTGGCTGAAGGCCAAGCAAACCACCCTGAGCCATAGGCGCCATCGTAAGTACCTTCACACGCACCCGGGCCATATACTGACTTGGATACCCCTGCCTTCCCTCGTGCAATTTGCGGGACAATCCAGGAACGAAACTCACGCTCACCGTCAGGCACCATCACCCACTCATCGACCTGGACATTTGGATCCGTTAGATCCATCTTGTTTCCAGGCCAATTGATAATATCCTCTACCTTCGCCTTGAACTGCTGAGCAACGCTTTCTAATGTATCATTTTCCTTCCATTTGTAATAAACCCCATCCACAGGAGGAATTTTAAGCGCCATACCCGGGCTTAACATGTCTGGGCTATCATTCAGCTGATCCTCATTTGCCCACAGGACCGTTTCAGGTGAGATATTAAACTTTTTAGCGATCCCAAAAACAGAATCCCCTTTTTCAACAGTGTATTCCACTGTTTCCTCACGAGACCTGTTCGGAATAATCGTATTGAGCGTGATATTTTGCTGAATGAACTGCGAATTAATGGACTGCTGAAACTCTGGTATTTCCGCCGCTAAAACCTCGGGCGAAATGGTCGCCGTTGCCATCATCGCTTCAATTGCAGGAAAGGGTGTAGCTGCTGCGGTCCCTTTCACATGCCATCCAAGATATACAACCAATAAAACCAGGCTGGTTGCAATCAACCAAAACCCGGTTACAATAAAACGTTCTGGTTTCACTAATTGTCCTCGTTCAACCTTTCCAGGAAATCCTGGTTATTTTCCGTCCGCGACAACCTTTGGAGAATCGCCTCCGCGGCTGTGGAAGGATCAAGACCAGCGCCATAAGGCGGTGTGGCTATCATTTGATCGTACATCCGTCGCATCAGCCAAACGCGCGGGGTAATATCAGGTCCAAGTAAAATCTCTTCCCGGCGTGTGGATGAACGCTCAATATCAATCGCTGGGAAGACGCGCCGTTCCTGTAAACGGCGTGACAAGTGCAATTCCATATTACCAGTACCTTTAAATTCTTCATATACCACATCATCCATCCGCGAGCCAGTATCAATCAGGCAGGTAGCAATAATCGTCAACGAGCCACCTTCTTCTATATTGCGCGCCGCGCCGAAGAATCGCTTTGGAGGATACAATGCGGATGGATCAATACCGCCCGAAAGCGTGCGTCCTGATGGTGTAACCACCAGGTTATAAGCACGTGCCAGGCGAGTGATCGAGTCCATCAAAATGACTACATCCCGTCCAATTTCCACCAGGCGTTTAGCACGTTCCAGGACCATCTCGGCCACTCGTACATGAGACGTAACTGGCTCATCAAATGTAGAAGAAATTACCTCCGCATCCACTGAACGATCCATGTCGGTTACTTCTTCTGGGCGCTCCCCGATCAAGGCCATCATCAAATGGACGTCAGGATATTTGGTGGAAATTGCATTGGCAAGCTGCTTCAAGATCGTTGTCTTGCCGGCTTTCGGTGGCGAAACGATCAAACCACGCTGTCCGCGGCCAATCGGCGTGACCAGGTTGATTAAGCGCGTCGAGAGCGTGTGCCGGTCTGTTTCCAGGTCAAAGCGCACATCTGGAAATATGGGCGTCAGCAACTCAAAAGGAGGCCGCTGCTTGGTTTCCTCTGCGTCAATTCCATTGACAGTTTCGACCTTTAGAAGGCCATAATGCCGTTCTGATTCACGCGGTGGGCGAACTTGTCCAATGATGAGATCACCATTTCGTAAATTGTAACGGCGGATTTGAGATTGTGAGACATAAACATCGTATGGCCCCGGCTGGTAATGCCCGGAGCGCAAAAAACCAATTCCGTCGCTCATGATTTCTAGCACACCGCCGCGCATCTCAATGCCTTCACGTTCAGCCTCAGTTTGCTGAATTCGCAGGATGAGATCTTCTTTCTTCAACATATTCGCGCCAGTTACGTTTAAATCCCTGGCCATTTGACGCAGTGTAGCTAAAGGAACACTTTCAAGTTCTAAGACTTTCATTTTTGGGCTTCTCGCGTATGATCGAATGGATATTCAAAAGGGGAGATTCAGGGCTGCTGCCGAGATCTTTATGGCAGTCAAGACAATAGCATTTTTATTTTTCAATTACCTTCGGGGATGTGTTTCGCCCATTATAGCACGTGAATGGATAGACCGCAAGCACACAAATATTGAATTCCTCGGGCTGTCACCCAACCCATTCAAGTAAGTTCACGCAGACCAAGGAAAAAATATTATCCTTGTGTTTCATGGATCACATACGTGTGCTCTATCTCCAAAGCCTTCGCCAACATTGCCTGTGCCGGGCAATATTTGGTCACAGAGAGCTCAATTGCGCGTTCTACCGCTGCACGATCCACCTGATGCCCATGGACAATATATTCAACTTTAATGTGGGTAAATACTTTTGGGTGGTCCGTCGCGCGTTCCGCATCAACATGTACCGCAAAACCGGTGATATCCTGGCGCTTTTTCTGGAGAATCGAGATCACATCCATCGCTGTACAACCACCCAGGCCAATTGCCAATAACTCCATCGGTCTAAAACCATCCTCATCACCCCCAATCGATAGGTCTGTGCCTAAAGGGAGTTGGAAACCCGAATCTGCATTCCCCTCAAAACTCATCCGTCCTTTCCAGGTTACTTTAGCGTTCATCTAATCCTCCAAAAGTGGTGTGATATATTTTTCCAGGTTCTTAAGGCTAATCCCACCTGTCCAGGCAAAACGGACAACCCCCTCCCGATCGATCACATAAGAATTCGGCAAGTTATAATTTTTGAAAACCCGGATAGATTTGTTTTGTGGATCAAGCCAAACCGGAAAAGTCAGACCATAATCTTTTACAAATTGGGCCACTTCCTCAGCTGGCTCTCCGGCCTCTACAGCAACCAATACAAACCCCTTGTCTTTGTGCCGAGTATAAAATTCTTCGAGTGCCGGCATTTCTGCCTTGCATGGAGGGCACCAGGTAGCCCAATTATTCACCAATATGATCTGACCCTGGTAATCTTTTAAGGCGCTTGCCTGACCGGCCACATCCTTCAGAGCCAGTTCCGGTGCTGAAAAATTTACTTTGATCGGTACAACAGAACCACCTGAGTCATCTGGCTTCAGGTTGGAGGCAATCTTCGGGATCCAAAAAAGCCCGGCCGCAATTCCTGCCAGGATCAGCCCAATCCCCAAAAAGAACATCCCCCATATTTTGGGTCCAGGTTTATTTTTCTTGATTGGGTTTTCGGTCATCGACATGCTTAACCCATGGCGCGTTTGATCTCGTTCAACAAATAATCTTCTGGTGTCGCGCCAACCACAGTCCCCGCTCCCTGGTTGATCGTTGTCTGCGGCACGCCGCTGACATTAAATCGATCCGCCAGGTCTGGGAACTCCATGGCTTCCACCATTTCTGCCTCCACCAACGGGCTTTCCATCGCCATCATATGAGCGAGCACCACGGCTCGCGGGCAGTAGGGTCAGGTAGGTGTGACAAAGACTTGCAGGTTTACCGGTTTGGTCAATTTTTTTAGCTCGTCGCGTGTTTTTTGCTCCAAGCCCGAATCGCGCCCCGATACCAGGATCAAGTCGTGGATCAAAGTGCTAAATTCATGTCCCGAGGGAATACCCGCCATGCGCACTCCATAATCAATGACCTGATCTCCATCTTTTCCAACAAACACAATCTCCGGCGCCTTATCGACATGATACAGGCTCGCCACATCAGCCTTTGCTTTCAGATCATACACCTCTAAAGATATCTTATCCGAAAGACCAGCCACTTCTTCAAGAAGCTGCCGGGTATCTGCACAAGTTTCACAATCTTCTATCTTTTCGAACAGAATAACTCCTACAGGGTGTTTCAATTGGCTATCAAAAACTTCCTGCACCTGTGTTCGGATCAACTCATTCAAAAAATTAACCACAATAAATTCCTTTCACCCAGACCGGGTCTTAGTTTATTATCAGGTAAAACAACCTGCCAGCGAAAAACTGCACTCCTCACAGCTCAAGTTTAACATCCCATCATAATCTAACCTGCCCTTCGCACATGCTGGACAAAGATCGCCAGCATGCAGCTCAAGGGGATGACCGAGAACATCCTGCGGATCATGATCTGAGCCATTAAATTTTCGAGCTTTCCTGTAACGCTCATCCATAAACCTTAGATGTCCCATCAGTCGTAAAGTTGCATAATCTGTTTATTTTTTTATATCCGCATCCAAATCCAGGCATTGATATAATCGATCTCGGACATCCCCAGGAAGATCAGCTTTGTCATTATTCGCATGCACAAGATAGACTGTCTTCTTCAGCGTATCCACAACGATCCGGCAGTTTTCACATCCAGCTAAATGCTGTTCTAGCTCAGCGCATAACTCGCTTGCCAGGTCACCATCCACATATTCCGAAATCGAACCTAGTAAATCGCTGCACCTCTCACCGTGCTTCATTACCACTTCCTCCAACCATCTTCTCGCTATAATAAGTCGTAAGTTCCTCTCGCAGACGAAATCGAGCGCGCGATAAACGCGTTTTTACTGCGGTCTCGCTCAAGCCCAAAACCTCCGCTGTCTGCATCGTGGATAATTCCTCTATATCTCTCAACACGAATACCGTCCTTAGCCCAGCCGGCAGTTTTTCGATGGCCTGGTCAACTCTCTTTCTTGCTTCACCTGACATCAGCTCCCGTTCTGGCATACAACACCAATCTACAATTTGTAGCGGTTCTTGTTCTTCTGAATCTGCATCTCCAGGTTCTTCGATAGAGATCATCTCAGGATGTTTACGGCGCAAATGCATTAATGCCTCATTGACTGCAATCCTATACAACCAGGTGGAAAGGCTTGCCCGTCCATCGAAGTTCTTGATACCGCGAAATGCTTTCAGGTATGTCTCTTGAAGCATATCCTCTGCATCTTGAGGGTTTCCAAGCATTTTTAAACCCAACCGATACAATTTTCCAGAATATAATTCAACCAGGCGAGAAAATTCACTCCGGTCTCCATTTCGGAGAGCCTCTAATGAAATATCGTCATTTACGATCATGCTTTTTTCAATAGGTTGATCTATCATTAAGATGCATTCCTCGAGAAAAGGTTACAACGGATCGGATCAGCATATCGCCTGATCAAGTTTAGCTAATTTATCCAAGAACAAAGTATAACTGATAAAATCATATCACATAGGATTTCAAATTTGGACTCTTTAGATCATTTCTTCTTCCCAAACGGTATCGTCCTGATCGGTGCATCGCAAGATCCAGCGAAACTTGGCTACATCCTTGCTCACAACCTCACAAACGTTGGTTACACAGGCGCCGTTCATTTTGTCAACCCTAAAGGCGGAGTGCTATTTGGTAGACAAATCTACCCCAAGATAGGGGAGATTCCCGATCCTGTAGATTTAGCGGTAATCCTTCTCCCCGCCTCAGCAGTCCCAGGCAGCCTGCGAGAATGCGGCGAACGCGGCATACCAGCTGCCATCATCTCTTCAGGAGGCTTCCGAGAAACAGGCGCCGATGGAGAAAAATTAGAAGCGGCCTGTCTGGCAATTGCCAGGGAATTTGGAATGCGCCTGGTCGGACCCAATTGCGTTGGCCTTATCGGCACGCACCAGCCGTTGAACACAACTTTCTTGCCTCATGCACATCTTCCCCCTGGTGAAATTGCCTTTATCTCGCAATCCGGAGCCATCTGTGACATTGCCATCGATTGGGCAGTAAGCCAGGGTTTTGGCTTATCCTGGTTGGTCAGCCTGGGCAATCAAGCTGATGTCAGCGAAAGTGATATTATTGCTCCCGTCGCTGCTGATCCATACACTCGCGTTCTGGCCATGTATCTTGAAGGAGTTCGTGATGGAAGTCAGTTTGTCAACCAGGCTTCGCGAGCCGCGCAGCAAAAACCTGTTTTGGTTCTTAAGGTAGGAAAGTCTTCCGGTGGCCAGCGGGCAGCCACCTCGCATACCGGCGCCCTCGTCGGGCAAGACAATGCTTACGAGGCAGCTTTTCGAAAAGCCGGGGTGATACGCGCCGGAACCACGGAGGAGCTCTTTGACTGGGCAAGAGCCCTGGCCTGGTGCCCTCCCATCCATGGCGCTACGATTGCCATCCTGACCAATGCAGGGGGCCTGGGGGTCATCGCTTCCGATTCCGTTGAAGGTTATGGACTGAAACTGGCTGACCTGGCACTCGAAACCCAATCTGGGCTGCGCCTCATCCTGCCCTCCCGCGGCGAGCGTCAGCAATCCGGTGGATATGTTAGGCTCAGCAACCCCAGAACAGTATGCTGGCTGCCTGAAGCTTCTGTTAGATGACCCGGGCGTAAATGCAATTTTGATCATCATCCCCCCACCCCCTGTGGGCACTGCCAAAACAATCGTCCAGGCAATGCTCCCAACCCTGAGAAAAGCTCAAAAGCCAGCTGTCGTTGCCCTGATTGGCGATCGTTCGATACGACCAGCGGTAAAACCTCTTCATAAAGCCCATATCCCCGTATACCACCACCCCGAAAAGGCCGTCTCTGCCCTCTCTGCCCTGGTTAAATATGCCCAAATCCGGGAACGTGTGTCGCAGAAAACCACTTGCTTCGCTGACATGAACCGCGGTAAAGTGCAGGAAATTTTGTCTGTTTTTTCGATAGACCATAATAAATCGAAAACTTGGCTACCTCAAAATGTTCTTGAAGAGATCCTCGCCGCGTATGGAATTCCAATCCCGCCATCAAGCATTGCATCCTCTTCCCAGGAAGCAGTCGAGATAGCAGAACGATTCGGCCTGTCGCATTCAGCGTGGGGAATGGCTCTCAAAGTGGTATCACCCGATATTCTCCATAAATCAGATATTGGCGGAGTGTTGCTGAACCTGAAAGATTCCTCATCGATCGCAAAAGGCTTTGAGAAGATCATCAACAATGCTCGTTCAGTTTTTCCGCACGCCCTTATTCAGGGTGTTCTCGTCCAACCGGTTATCCCCCCAGGGCAAGAAGTGATTCTGGGGGCGGTCCAAGATGCACAGTTTGGTCCTCTCGTTATGTTTGGCTCAGGGGGAGTAGAGGTGGAAGGACTGAAGGATATCTCCTTTGCCCTGGCTCCTCTGGACCAAAGAGATATCGAATATCTCCTTCAAAGCACCTGGGCTGGTCGCAAGTTATCTGGTTATCGCAGTTTGCCCCCCGCAGACAGTTCAGGCGTCATTGAAATCTTAACCAGGCTGGGTCATCTGGTTTCAGACTTTCCCGAAATAAAAGAAATTGAGATCAATCCCCTGCGTGTTTTAGGAGAAGGACAGGGTGTTTATGCCCTGGATGCCCGCGCCAGGATCTAGAAATTCACTTCGTGCCCTCAAATTCAGCACTGCTGGAAAACCTCTTCTGCAAGCGACCCTAACAATTGAAGTCCTTGCATAATGGGTTGAAGATCCATACCCTCTTCGATGGTGTGCGCTCCACTTCCCTGGGTTAATCCCACGCAAATGGCAGGCAGTCCCCTGCTGATTGGAATATTCGCATCCGTTGACCCAATTCCTAATACAGGCGTGATTCCCAGCTTTTCGAGACATTGGATGGCCAGCTGAACAAGCGGGTGATCTTGGGGAAGTTCGCCAGCCGGTCTTAGACCGATAAGCGTTGCCTGTACACGAACGTAATCATCCCCACCTCGATTAGCATTCTTCACCAGGTTGTTTACCCGCTCCACCAAATCTGCAAGGCTCCTGGCACTCTCAGAACGCAGGTCCAGCTCCAGGTGAGCTTCGCCCGCAATCGTATTCACCGAAAAGCCTCCTTGGATAGTGCCAATATTCAAAGTAGAACGGGGCTTGACTGGCAGCTTGAGTCGGGCAATTTTTCCTGCCAGAAAAGCCAGCTCATGGATAGCCGAAGGTCGGCCGAAGTTAGCCCAGGAATGCCCTCCGGCAGTTTCCGCCCGAATCCGGTAGCGTTGGACGCCCAAAGCCCGGTGATATATATTCCCCAAAGTAGTGCCTTCCACAATGATGTAAGCCGAAACATTTTCCCTAAAACGATTGACAACTGCTTCCATACCTCTCAAATTGCCCAGGCCTTCTTCACATACATTGGCTACCATCCAAATATCCCCCTCCGGGTTCCCTTTCACCCGCAGCAGTTCGGTCAGGCCAATTAATCCCGCCAAACCTAAAGAATTATCGCTGATGCCTGGTCCAAAAATCTGATCCTCTGTGCGGCGAATACTCAAGTCTGTTGTCTCTGGAAAAACGGTGTCCAGATGAGCAGTAAACACAGCTGGAGGACAGTTTCCGGTACCCTTTACACACGCATATATGTTTCCGATTGGATCGACCTCGACATCAGATAACCCTTTTTGGACAAACAGCTCTCGCAAAAAAACGCCTCTTTGTTTCTCTAGAAAAGTTGGGGAAGGTATCTGTTGTATTTTTATGGCCAGGTCGATCGTTTCACTCGTAATTTCAGCCAGGGTTTTGTACAAGAGACCACCTCATACTTTCCGCACCATTTCACGTAGGGCTTCTAACCTTGCCAGGGGCAATCCTGGTAAGACCTCCAGGGCAAAGAACGGATCATTTCCCTCGACTACCAGCGCAGCTGAAATATTCCCATGCATCACAGCCTCCAGCGGGTCATAAGTCTTGAGATATCCAGCCAAAAATCCCCCACAAAAAGCATCCCCAGCCCCATTCGGGTTCGATAAGCGCGCCGGATATGCAGGAATTTCCCAACGGGTGTGTGCGCTCGCGTCATATAATAGTTGCCCGCTTGCTCCCCGCTTAACAACAACAAATTCACAGCCATAAGCCGCCACTGCTGCCATCATCTCCCAAATATCGGTGCTGCGACCATGGAAAAGCTTGCGCAGCTCCTCTTCAGCTGGCAGAAATGCCGTCAACCCGGTAATTAATGCCGGAATATCGCCCCAAAAAATGGGTGTCATATACCCCGGAGACGGATCTAGCGTTACAGTAGTAAAACCCGCTTGCCTTAAAACCGCCGGAATTAAACTTTGGGTTAGAT
This sequence comes from uncultured Chloroflexia bacterium, assembly GCA_963751425.1. Classification (GTDB taxonomy): domain Bacteria; phylum Chloroflexota; class Anaerolineae; order Anaerolineales; family UBA4823; genus CAVVUF01. The sequence continues at coordinate 1,650,705 of CAVVUF010000001.1, forward strand.
AATCGATTGGGCACAAGTGAGCATATTGTGCATCGAGATAATTTTCCGGGATATCCCCTTGCCGCAACGATGTCAGGCTAAGCTGTGTGCGACTATCTGGAGATTCTTGGTTAGCCCGGTATCCTAATAGAGCTTTCGGAAATGGAACCCCCAAGCGGGCAAAGTGAGCTACCGGATCATCGTTTACACGCGTATACCGGTCTCGATACACAAAAAATGAGCGCAAGTCTACTGCTTCTGGTATGACTCTTATCCCAGATATATCAATCCCATGACGTGCAATACGATCCAACCATAGTTGTGGATAATCCTCGCCGACGCGCGCGACAATCCCTGGTGCTGGATCAGCTTCCCAGGTCAGATATCCAACCGCTGCATATAATGAATTTCCCCCAGGCACATCCAATACCATTTCGTTCTCTGGTATACAATAAAAATCCCGGCGCAGCTGACCGATGAAAATTGAGCGTAAAGTTGTTGATTCCGCCATAAAATTATTTACTTACAGACTCTAACTGGCTGTTCTTGTCAGAACACGTACAAGCGGTAATTACTCGAGTATTTCGCTTCAGTGTTCCCAGGTAAGGGGCTGCTCCGGCATGTGCGATCCATCCTTCAAGATTGAATGCCAAAACTCCAGAAGCAGGGATCCATTCCCCATTATATCTGCCGCGCAATATGGATGTGTGTACCAGTTGCGCGCCCACCTTCACACGAAGGATGGCCGATTGGATCCCCCTTTTTCAATACCGCTCCTTTTGACACCTGCCCTTCCGCGCCTACATGAAAATAATAAATTGTCCAACCAGTCCGCTCATCACCATCACCATCCAGATCCAAAATTACCAAAGCCGGTTCTGAACGCGCCACAACCCCCTCAGCCATCGCTGTAGCCCATACTTCCGTGGACACACATCCACTGCGCTCAAGACCCGGAGCAAAATCTAGCGCAGAGAGTGGTACATCATCTCCCCAGGCTGTATGCGGACCACCTGTATAAGCCCAGGTTAACCCGGGAGCAAATGGTAAAGTGAGTGCAGGTTGTTCCAAGCTGCCCGGAATATGGGCTTGGTTTATTTCCCAGGGATTCCCGAACAAATTCTGATAGGTTTTTGCCAATCCATCCGCGCTGATGGCCAATTGATAATTCTCGCCGTCCAATATGCGTGAGTAATAATACTGCAATGCCACGCTAGCCGCATTTTGCCAGGGGTCAGGTCTTTCTACCTTCCCGTCCAGATGCTCAATCAAGCGCAGGTCCCCTATTCTCCAACCATAATACCCATTATTCAACGTGTTAGCTGCCCAAACAAGCTGCATGTACAATCCTTTGTTTTGCCAATTTTCATACCCAAGGATATATTCATCAACGTTGACAGGGGTTTGCAGAACGGTCAAAGCCTGAGATTTGTATTCCAGGAGAGCTAAAAGTAGGCGCGGGCTGACGCTGAAATTTTGAGCCACTAAATCAACAATTTGAGCACCGCTGCGGGTTTCATCGGAAGCATATCCCGTATATTGATTCAACCATCCTGCATAATTGGATACGAACTCCTCAGTGTTAAACCTAACTTGTGCTGGGCCATTAATAAATAAACTGTCTGGGATAATCTGATAGGCTGATCCCCAGAAAGGCATATAATAAATAGGGATCTTCATCGGCATCCCAGCAGGCAAGGTGGTTGCCGTGGCTGGGATAAACGAATTAGCCTTTAAGATTTCATCAACGGTCGTGTTGAAATGGGCAGCCAGAGCAGGCAGGTTATCTCCTGACTGAGCTTGGTAGTCGACCAGTTCGCCAGGTTCATACATTGGACGGCTGGAGGTGGGCATCGCTTGGTCAGTGCTCGGCTGTGTTTCCACGCTCACTGGGTTTTCTATGAGCGCGGGGTTATCAACCACATCCATATTTTGCGGTTGGCAGGCGGCCAGGATAATAAATAAGAGTGTCAACCCTGCATATACACGCGAGATTTTCATTTTTAACTACAAACCCTGCACATAATTCCAAAATGCCCCTGACATCTCTTCGATCGTCTTAACAAGGCTCTCGTAATTCGTCGTCTTTTCTCCCTGGAATCCGAAAGCTCCCAGGATATATGTCTTCTTTCCTAAAGAGGTCGGGCATTCGATGATCGCCCAATCAGCCACCACCAGGAAATCATCCGTAATCGTTCCCCGCTTGTTATAAAATTGATATCCTTCAGGCAGCTTCTTTCTGATGACCCCCCAACGTGTGTCATCTCCAGGCGAATAAACTTTCAAAGCATCTAGAATAAATCGACGCGCCTCTTCTGAAAGGTAATTCCTATATAATCCCTCAAAGAGGATTGCCATATCATGCGCCGAGGCAATGCGTTTGATCACATCGATTGTGTCTGTGCCCCACTCAGTTAACACCTTATTGAGGTCTTCTCTTGCCAGTTCTAGAGCTTTAAGAATACTTTCTGTTGCCTTTTCCTCCGAGACCACCAACATGGCTCTGAGAAGCTGTTCATAAGATCTGCCATCAACGCCAAATTTTAGAGCCCCCTGTAAATTCTGAGGGTTTATCTTTGTAAGCCAATGGAAAAATAGCATAGCAATCGGTACTTTAATGGTTGATGCAGGATGAACTGGCTCTTTGATTTCACGGGCATAAAGATTAGGCCTGGTAATTTCTCTGATCAATACATACCACTTGCCGCCATTTTTTGCAATCACATCATCGATTGCCTTGATTAATCCTCCTCATGAGGACCAACCTCAAGAACTGGTTTCGCAAATCGCCAGAGATCAAATCCTCCAAACCCAGTCAATCCATACCGGTAATTCTTTCGGTTCGTCCAATCATAAAATTTCCCCACTCCAGGTTGTGTTGGGTCATACAATACAACCTCCTGGATCACATAACCATCTGGGGTATCAAAGTTCGTGACCGCATAAGCTCTCCCACCTTCGTCCACGCGCGACACAGTCAACATATGTTCAAAACTTCCTGGGTCGCCAGCATACAGATAGATGAAATCGCCCGCTTTGAAGGGAAAGGCTTGAAAATCGAATTCCGCCGTTGAAATTCTATTCTGATACCACATGAACTCATCCCGGGGAAAGGTGCGCTCCAAGATTTTCACGTTCATACGGTCGCGAGGATTCAACAGCCAGAAGTCATGCAGATCGACATACCTGCTGATCAGCCCAGCTTCGCGTAAAATCGCCACAGCCAATGGACCGCAAACGCTTGCAGGATGCCCATCGTTTTTCAAATACCCCAGGGAGCGCGCCACCTGAATAGCATCTTTCTCCGTGCCAGCCACAAATTTTAGAGCTGCTTCTCTCAGGCGCTGCTCTTGCCCGGCTGTTAAAACCTCTCCATCTGATTTCAGGATATTCTCAACAATGGGCGTAGCTGTGATTGTCGCCGTAGGGGTCGGTGTAAGCGTGGGCGAAGGTCGCGTTTGAATAGACCACTTCCGTCTGCGTCACAGTCGGTAGGGTTGTCGCTGTGATCGTTTGCTCTTCCGTGGCAGTTGGTAACCCTGCAGGTGCTGTCGCTTCCTCAATTTCTGAGGTACAAGCCGCCAGGAAACCTCCAGCCACAGCCAGACCACCCAGTTTTAAGAAGTTTTTTCTTGATAGGCTAGCTTTTCTCATATGCTACATCAAGGTTCTTCGCGGCTGCGGATGATCCGTGATTCATAAGAACCTACTGTGCTGGCAGTAATTGTTTCACCATCCTGCGTCATGGTCCCTAGATAAGGTTTCGCGCCTGCATGAACGACCCAACCGCTGAGGTTGATCGGCAAAGGACCATCTGCTGCAATCCACTCTCCATTATATTTTCGTGCGAAATGAACATGGTTTCCTGTTGCAAATCCCCCTTCACAGGATGGATGACCTAACAGGTCACCGGCTTCTACCCATTTTCCCGCCTGTATGCGATCTTTGTCGGCAAGATGAAGGTAAAGCAGCACCCAGCCTGTTTGTTCCAAGCCATCGCCATCGAGATCTATGGTTACTACCCCTTTTCCCGAGCGAACTACCAGGCCCGGCGCAGAGGCCAAAGCCCAAACATCCGAATCATAGCAGCCCGGATGTTCTGCCCCGGGAGCTAAATCAATCCCTGCCTGGGCTCCATCATGTTCCCATGCACCGTGAGGTCCGCCTGTATAACTCCATACCTGGCCGAAAAAGAACGGTAAAACCAGGCGCGGCTGTGTAAGGTCAGGAGGATATAAAGGTTCAACCTCATAAGCCCTCATCCAAGGACTTCCATACATTTTCTCATAGAGCGCCGGAAACCCCGTTGAGGCATTTAAAGCACTGACCCAGCCAGTTGTATCATATACTTGAGCCATATAATACTGAAGAGCCACGGTTCCTGCATTAAGATCTGGCGCCAGGCGCGCCGTTACGCCATCGGAAAACTGGATTTCAGTTAATAAACCTTCACGCCAACCATAATAACCAATCGAGAGCTGGTTGACCGCCCAGGCCAGTTGTTGGTACAGCCCCTTTCGATTGGATTCGATAACTCCCATTGGATAATCAGTTAATGCCAGGTTGGATGGTTGGCCATAAACCCACCCGCTTTGGTATTCCAAGAGTGCCAAAAGAATCCGAGGATTAATTGAATTTTCAAGCGCCACCCGCTCCACAATCTCAGCCCCCGTGGTCCAATTCGTCGAACCCAGCCACTCTTTGTGTGTGCTTAGATATCCCCCAGCTTCTGACACAAAAGCATCGACATCAAAATCCCCAGCCGAAGGTGAATATACCACCTCACTGTCTGGTAATAACTTCTCCGGAGAGGTGGTATTGGCCAGGCGGTTAGGAATAATTAAAAGTTGGTTGGGAGTGAGCAGTGCGGAGGCTGGAATTGGATCAGGTGAAGTGATTTCTGATTCTTCGACCCCAAATCGCACGGAGATTACAGGGAGGGTATCGCCTGCCTGTGTGTAATACAAGAGAGGCGGCCGGCTCGTTTCAGTCATTTCGGGGGTTGGCGTGATGGCGGGATCATCTTCTGTCGCTTGAATCTCTACGCTGGTCAGGAGCTTTTCCTGTGTTTCCTGGATAGGCACTTGCGTGGAATTAACCACCGCCGTCTGATTGCTGGGTGGTGTAAAGAAAGGTCCGGTTGGTTGAGCCGCGCCGATAGAACACGACAAGGAGGCGAATGCGATACTCAGGCCTATCAGAATAAACCTGTAACTGATACGTATAGAAGGAACAATTTCCAATCTAAATCTCCAAACCACTAACCGTCCTTAAAAGCCTTACTCAGCGCTGAATGGTATTATAAGTGAAATAACCCTCCCAGGCTTCTACGACCTGGTCTTCCTTCTGGAGGGTGCCGTCATATTCTTTGCCAGAACCCTGGGAAATCCACCCATCTAACACAAATGGCAGCGTTTGATCTGCTGCAATCCATTCCCCATTATACCGCCTGGCGAGGTGAACATGCGTTCCCGTCGAGACCCCACCCTCACAAGATGGATGGCCAATCTTTTCTCCTGCGCGCACATAATCACCTGCCTGTACCCGATCTCGACCTTCAATATGCATATACAAGACGACCCAGCCAGTCTGTTCCAACCCGTCGTTGGTTTTTTCGCCCGCCGTATCCAAATCTTGAATCACAGCACCCAGGTCTGAACGTAAAATCGTTCCGTTCGCTACGGCGACAACCCACTCATCACTTTGTACACAACCCAGAGCCTCCCCTGGAGGCGCGAAATCTAAGGCTGCCCATGCAGAGCCTTCACCCCAACCCCCATGGGGTCCGCCTGTAAATGCCCAGGGGCGATCTGGTTCAATAGGAAGCTGCATCTCAGGCTGGATCAGTCCTCCGGGGACCACAGGGTCGATCGCGAAATTGAATGGGAATCCAAATAATTTTACATAAGTCTGGTACAAGCCTGCTTGAGAAACTGCTGCATCCCAATATGCTCGGTCAAACAGGAGCGAAAATATATATTGGACCCCTGCTGTTCCAGCATTGATGGTTGGGTCAATGGGCACCACTGACCCATCGGTTAGCGACCAGGCTCCAATCCCATTTACCCGCCATAAATAGTAACCGCGGTTCAAATTATTGGCCCCCCATGTGAGCTGGTAATAAAGACCTTTCCGCCAGGTTTCAACATCCAAAAGCGGATAAGTTAAGGTTTTTTCTGCTGGATTCTTTTGCGTAACCCATCCACTGCGGTATTCCAACAAAGCCAATAAAACACGGGGATTGACAGAAAAATCTTGGGAAACTCGTTCCACAATCTGCGCGCCGCTCAACATGCGCCCATCGACTTCCGCCTCATAACCCGCCAGATATCCCCCTTGACCGGCTACAAACTCTTCGATATCGAAACCAACCGATGAAGGACTGTAAACCAGCTCCGAGTCCGGAATCACCTTAAAACTTGTTCCAGTGTTTCCAGGCACAGGTGCAGGGATGGTCAGCTCCTGACCGACCTCCAGGTAATCCGGATCACTGATTTGGTTCGCGTCAATGACAGCCTGTAAGCCGATCGTAAATTTCCTGGAAATCGTCGCCAGCGTATCACCAGGTTGGACCACATATTGTTCTGGGTCAGCCCGCAGGGTTGGGAGAACTCGCGGTTGATCAGGCGTCGGTGTCAGAACAGGTTTGTTGACAAATTGTTGATCGATGTTCTCCGGTGTCGGGGTAAAAGCTCGCGCAATTGCAGTTTGCGGTAGACCAGGGTTAGATGCTCGCCAGGGGTCTTGAATATTTTGAGAGCTGCGCGCGCACGCCAGCGAGATGATCAACCACACACACAGTGGGAAGAACACGAAAATATGCTTTACGTTAAATTTCTGACGGATCATAAACCTTACCTCTGGCATTCTACCGTGAACAGAATCCCCCGTCAACAATCGCATCATCAGCTTAAGAACTTTTAACCTCATCTTTTACCTCCAATCAGTTACAAGTTCAATACCATTTGTAGCTTCTATCAAGAATTAAGGATATTCATATACAAGCCTTTGCAAATCCTAACCGTAGGGGAATTGAGAAGAGTATAATTGCGTGGAAATTAAGCTGGCTATCAAACCATTTCCTTGCAGGATCAAATATGTCAAATATACTCGTTGAATGTATCGCAAACTATTCTGAAGCTCGCCGCCCCGAGGTTGTCGAAGCCATTGTTCAATCCATAACATCCATTCCTGGCGTGCATGTCTTAGATCTTCACTCCGATCAAGATCATAATCGCTCGGTCATCACCTTCATTGGCAATCCTAAAGCCGTTGAAGAAGCAGCCTTCCAATCAATCCAGAAGGCTGCCGAGTTGATTAACCTAGATCAGCATACCGGTGAACACCCGCGCATCGGTGCCACCGATGTGGTTCCTTTTGTTCCAATCCATGGTATCTCGATGGACGAGTGTGTTGCCCTGGCCCGGCATTTAGGTCAGCGTGTGGGGAACGAATTGAGCATTCCAGTCTATCTTTACGAACAAGCCGCTACACGGCCTGAAAGGCAAAATCTAGAAAATATCCGCCGAGGGCAATATGAGGCTCTCAAAGAAGAGATTGCTGCTCTTCCAGAGCGTGCGCCCGACTTTGGACCGAAGAAGATTGGCACAGCCGGCGCTACAGTCATCGGGGCACGCCACCCACTCATTGCTTACAATGTTTATCTGACAACGGATGATATTACCATCGCAAATAAAATCGCCAAAGCTATCCGCAATTCCTCTGGCGGCTTGCGTTTTGTGAAGGCCTTGGGGATGTTGGTAGAAGGACGTGCCCAGGTTTCGATGAACCTGACGAATTTCTCATCCACGCCGATCGCCCGTGTTGTAGAGATGATTCGCCGCGAAGCGCTCCGATATGGGGTTGGGGTGCACCACAGTGAGTTGGTTGGGCTCATCCCTCAAGCTGCGTTGGTTGAGGCTGCAGTTTGGTATCTCCAGCTCGATCAATTTGAGCCAGATCAAATCTTAGAAAGTAAGCTGTCCAGCCCTTCTCAAGAGGATCTGCCTACAAATGAGACTCGAGCCTCTTCAGAAGATTTTTTGGATGACCTGGCCGCAGGGACTGCTGCCCCGGGTGGGGGTGCCGCCTCTGCCTATAGCGGCGCTGCGGCAGCTGCCCTGGTTTCGATGGTGGCGCGCCTGACCATTGGCAAGAAAAAATATTCTTCGGTTGAAGCTCAGATGCAGGCCATTCTTGTTGAAGCCGAACGCTTGCGCGCGCACCTTACCAGGGCAGTAAAAAGTGATTCTGCAGCCTTTGAAAATGTGATGGCTGCTTTCAAGCTTCCCAAAGAAACCCCTCAGCAAGAGGCGGATCGGAAAATTGCCATCGCAGAGGCTACCTGGGAAGCCACCCTCATTCCCCTCGAAGTAAGCCGCCAGGCTGTCGACATTCTCTCACTAGCTGCGCAGGTGATCACAGATGGCAATCTGAATGCCATCAGTGATGGTGGCTCCGCTGCCGCACTGGCACGTGCCGCACTGACAGGCGCCGGGCTGAACGTCCGCATCAACTTAAAATCACTTCCCCAAGACGACCGGTCTCAAAAAATTCTAGATCAACTTTCCAATTTAGAGGAGCGTGCTGGTGAGCTTGAAGACCATATCCAAAAGACCCTGGTAAAACGTATAGCTTAATATCTAATGAAAAAGAATATCTTATTCATCATTCCATTCACACTGTTACTACTCTGCTCCCTGGCTGCCTGTCAGGGTAAAATAGTTTCCTCAGTTGAGACAAATGCCGCTTCTGTGGCAGCCAGCTTGCCAACTGCCTCAGCCATAGTCCTGCCTTCTTCCACGCCCCCACCCACAGAAACTGCCGCGCCTCTCCCCTCTCCCACATTTATCCCTCCGACCCGTTTATGGATCGACCCAGCCTTACCGCAGCCGTTCCAACAGGTAACCTTACCGGATGGGTTTGTTCAGACGTCCAGACCTGACCAGGCTGATTTGAAGCTGGTTGTCAGCGATACAGAGCCGATGAGTCACTGGATCTTCACCCTGGTAGCGCCTTTCCCCACGATCCCAAATGGGATCACTTCTGCTGAGCTGCGTCAAACCTGGCAAGGTGTCTCTCCCGCTGCTTTTTCTGGATTACCTCTGCTTCTAAGCGAAAATACCTTTCAGGTTCTTTCCGCCTGGTGGGGTGCTCCTGCATTGAATGCAGTCAAAGTTCTTCAAGAGGATCAGTTGCTTGAATACGCCTGGAGTAATCGTCCAGCCTGGGCGATTGTTCCTTTTGAGAATCTGGAACCCCGTTGGAAAGTGCTTGAAATTGACGGTTTTTCTCCCTTGCGCAAGGATTTCGCACCTGAAAACAATGCCTTATCTGTCCCCATTTCTCTGCTCGGGCAGCCAGCCTTCGCTGACGCTGCAGATCAACTGGCTGCCCTTTACCCTGCCTCAAACCGTGATCCTGGCAAGCTGACCACTCTCATTCTTACGGGGGTAACTGCTATGGTTCGCGGCACCGCTTTGACGATGGAACAAAGAGGGGTAACTTACCCGGGTCAAGACATCGGTCCCTGGCTGCGTGAGGCAGATATCTTGCATATCAGCAATGAAATACCGTTTTATGATCAATGTCCCTACCCCGAGCTATACCCCGCCGAATTACGATTTTGCAGCAATCCTGATTATATTGGCCTCCTGGATGACATTGGTACCGATATCGTTGAGCTCTCAGGCGATCATTTTGGTGACTACGGTCCCGAAGCCATGGCCCAAACCTTAAAGATCTATAAGGATAGAGGCTGGTCTTATTACGGAGGAGGAGCTAATCTCGCCGAAGGCCGCCAGCCGCTGCTCCTGGAACATAACGGCAACCGCCTGGCTATTTTGGGGTGTAATGCCAAGGGGGTATCTTTTTATGCACCCGCAGGGTATGATAAACCCGGTGCTGCCGCCTGCGACTTTGACCTCTTACAAAAAGATATCGCTGACCTCAAAGAGCAGGGTTACCTGGTGATTGTGACTTTCCAAGATGAAGAATATTATTCGTACAAAGCCCAGCCAAAATTGATCACCGATTTTCACACGGTCGCTGAAGCCGGTGCAGATATTGTCAGTGGCAGTCAGGCTCACCAGCCCCATGGAATGGAATTCTTAAACAGCACTTTCATCCATTATGGCTTGGGGAATCTCTTTTTTGATCAATTCCGCTTCTTTCCCGGGCCTGAGCTAGATAATGCTTTCATTGATCGCCATATTTTCTATGATGGAAAATATATTGGCACGGAGCTGCTGCCCATCCATTTTGTCGATCTGGCGCGCTCCAGGCCAATGACCCCAGAAGAACAAGCCAAGTTCTTAAAGACGATCTTTACTGCAAGCGGTTGGTAAATACACATTATATTTGAAGGAGCTGACTATGGGTTTGAAACCTGATCACTGGATTTGGAAAATGGCGCAGGAACATAAAATGATCGAGCCTTTCGCAGATAGCCAGGTACGTAATGGCGTTATCTCATATGGCGTTTCTTCCTATGGATATGATATTCGAGTTGCAGATGAGTTTAAAATTTTTACAAATGTCTTTTCTGCCATCGTTGACCCCAAGCACTTTGATCCTCGTTCCATGGTGGATTATAAAGGTGAAGTATGTGTCATTCCTCCCAATTCATTTGCGCTGGCCCGTACAATCGAATACTTTCGCATCCCACGCAGTGTCTTAACCATCTGTTTGGGAAAATCCACGTATGCGCGCTGCGGTATCATTGTGAACGTTACTCCCTTTGAGCCAGAATGGGAGGGTTTCGTTACACTGGAAATTTCCAACACAACCCCTCTTCCAGCGAAAATTTACGCCAATGAAGGCATCGCGCAGGTTCTATTTTTTGAAGCAGATGAGACCTGTGAGGTTTCCTACGCTGACAAAAAAGGGAAATACCAAAAACAGCAGGATATCGTCCTGCCCAAGTTATAGTCTATGGAGATAAAAGTGAACGGGCTCAGGCCAATCATCTTCGAGCCTGTTCTTAAGGCCATTATTGACCCTCGACGGTAATCAAATCCTTGATTTTTTCAAAAGTTTTAGGACCAATTCCCGGAACGTTTTCAATCTCTTCTATAGAGGTGAAAGCCCCCTTCTTCTCGCGATAAGCTATTATTTCCTGCGCGGTTGCTGGACCAATTTCTGGCAAACTTTCCAATTCGGATTGGTCAGCGTGATTGATATCAATAGGGATTTGAATTTCCGTTGATGACCTTTCAGGCAAACTTTCATTCCCTGAAACCTGGTTTTCAGGTTTATTGGGAACGAACACCCGCTCTCCGTCCTCCAGCAAAGCGGCTAAATTTAACGCTTGAGGGTCCGCATCTGGCAAAAATCCTCCTGCCATTTGGATCCCATCTTGCACTCTGCTTCCCGGTGCCAGCCTGTATACGCCCGGTTGGCTGACTTCTCCAACCACATAAACTTGTAGTAAAGCAGCTGTTGGTGCTGGAAGCAGCTGTACAGGCTGACCACGGGTTGGGCGGGTAAGAAGGAACAAAATACCTCCACCTAATAATCCACATACCACGCCGTAAATCACCATCCACCAGGAATTCTTCAGGAAGTCCCTCCAGTTGTGATCCAGCTCAAATGTGAAACAGGCGCTTCAATAAAGGAAATTCTCCCTCTTACTGCACCAAGGTTCTCTCCATACTCAGCGAAAGCCCTAATCTTTGCTTCGATGGGTCAATATGGAGGATCCTTGCCTTGACGACCTGCCCCTCCTCGAGAGAATCCGCAGGTGTCTGCCCTTCATCCAAGCCCATTTCAGTAATATGGATCAACCCATCCAGGCCTTCCTCAAGCCGCGCAAAGGCACCGTATGGAACCACACTTGTAACCACCGCCGTGACCAATTGTCCCGGGTAATACCGCTCTACAGCCGTCTCCCATGGATTGTTGCATAACCGCTTCAGGCTTAATGCGATGCGCGAACGCTCCTTATCGACCTGCAAGATATATGCATTCACTTCCTGGCCCACATGCACTACATCACCTGGACGGTTGACGCGCCCCCATGAAATCTCTGAAACATGGATGAGTCCCTCCACACCTCCCAAGTCGACAAAAACGCCAAAATCAGTGACGTTCGTGACCACCCCGTGAGCACAAGTATCTACTTTGAGTTCATCCAATAATTGATTGCGTCGCCCAGCCTGGGCTAATGCAGCCCTTTCAGAAAACACGATCCTCCCCCGCGCCTCATCACATTCAATCACTTTCAAAGATAAGGTTCGTCCCACGTAGCTGGAAAGAAGATTTTCGCGTTCCGTATCGCTCAATTCACAAGAAACATCTACCAAATGAGAGATTGGCACAAACCCATGCAGCTGATTCCCATCGACCAACAATCCACCCCGGTTGAAACTGCTTACTGTTAGCTGGATCGTTTCATCACACTCATATAAATGTGATACGCAGCCCCAATCCACTTCAACCTGCTTGAGAGTAGAAATATTATCGGTTATCGTCTCGGACATTAACTCATGTTTGGAGCGTTGGTTAATCGGGTGGGAATACTTTTCTTCTTCAGCCAGGAGAGTCTCCCACCAGGCCTCATCCAATGGCTGCTGCGCTTGGCCCGCAGTTTGCGTAGTTCGATTTGCCACCATTAACACCCTGCCTCTTTAATTAAATAGACAAAAATTCAATCGGTTTTACAAAATACACTCTGGTTTTCTTCAATTTGAAATAAATCCAACAAAAATACACTCGAAATTCTAAAAATCTCACTCTGTTACTTTTACCTCCTCTCTTGCCTTCCGCTCCATCTCGATAATTGCATTGGCTACATACTCAATCGCTACTCTCTGTTTTCGATACAGATCAGCCTCAGAAAGCGCCAATCGCATTGCGATTTCTCGCACTTTCCGACCCTCCAAGAACTTCATTTCAAGTATATTATACAAGATCCATTCACCTGTGAAACGTCGTTCTCCGTCTGGGCGCACCTGGTCTATGCCTTGTCTCAAGATAGCTCTTAGTGCATTTGCTGGGTTCTCTTCATTCTCTTTCAGCAAATCTTGAACAACTCTCAATTCCATTAATGGACTGGATGTTAGCTTCGGGCCTCCCCAATAATGCGTCAGGGCTTCTTTCACCCATTTTGTTAAATCCTCCCGCTCGAGAACCTCCTCAGGTGCGGATAACACACTGGTACCATTATATCGCGACGCGGCTCTTAAGCGTTGGATCATGTCGATCTGGGGATTCAAAGCTTCCAAAGAAACAAAAACCTGCTGTTGCTTGGCACGATCCTCCAAAGCGAGCGCTGCCCGTCTCGACAGACGTTCTAAAGCATCACGTTGTTCCAGATCGATCTCTTGCCCCTCTACCCTTAAGATACCCAAAATCCCTAAAAGCTGTGGAGCTTCCACATTCGTATCATTCAAGGGCAAGACCCAATAAGCCCCCCATGAGAATAGTCCTTTTCCATTGCCATTTTGGATCGCCTTTTGCATGAGATCTGTGGAAAAATTCTCTTGAAAGGAGGAAATATTCCCCACAGGCACGACCATGTCTACTTCCCCAAAATTCAGAACCGCAATAAAGGCGTGCGAAGCCTGCATCCGGTCACATACTGCTGCCAGGACGGACTCAAGGAACTGGCGTAAATCACTGGATGTCAGCAGTCTCTCTTCCAATGTTTGGAGCAATGCAATTTTTTCCCGCTCCCCTCCATGAAATAGCCATCTCTCCCAAATGGGGGCTGCCAGCGTAATCAAAAATTCAAAAAGCAGCAGACTCCCCACCATAGCCACCGGCACCGCCCAACTATAGGGTTGTCCAAAACGCTCCCCAACTCGACGAACAATCGTGGTGATTGCTAAAACAGAAGAAGCCGTCACAGGCCCGCGCATCAACCACTTAGCCAGGCGTCTTTTGACCACCCGGTCTGGCCAGGAAACACCAAAGAAGGCTACAGCATAAGCCATGATCACCAATAATACTGAAACAATAAGATTGCTCAGGATTGCGATCACCCAGAATATCAATGGGTGGATTTCAACTAAAGCTGATCCAAAGAGAAGAAATGGAAAAGAGCCTATTGCAGGTGCAATTGCGCCGATCAGCAAATAGCGCATTCGGCGGTGGCTCGCACTCGTGACGGTTCTCTGGCTGGCGCGATAGAAGTTTACAAATGAAACCACCATACTGATCACATAAAACAAGACGAAAACCCAGGTCACAGGAGTACTCTCCAGGTGCGGGGCAGTCGTGGCAGGTCCTGCCAGTGGACCAACCAGGATCGAAAATGGCAATAGGATCAAGAAAATCAACGAAATAAGATAAGTTATTCGAATAATTAATCGTCGTTTACCGCGCGAAGGCCTGCCAGTGGTTGCCAGGAGTGCATCAGAAAACTGCAAATAAGCGGATGGCAAAAAGATAATCCCTACCCATTGAATTTGCAGCCATAATTCAAGATCTTGCGCGTTACTTGCGGTGCTGCCAATCACATCGCTCACAAATACAATCACAACGCATATCAACACAATCGCAAACGAGCGCGCTACCCGATCCCGTAAATTAAATGTCAGTGCATACAGTAAAAGTGAAAAAGCCGTGATCGCAATCCCGGCTGTCAAGAGTTGATTTAAGGTTTCCAGTCCCGTTAATACAAGATGGTACATACTTCAACGTAAAACTTTAGCAAAAAACAAGGCAGTATCATGGTTAGGATAATATCGATCGTTATAACCGCTAAACTCAAATCCCAGTTTCTTCGCCAGGCAAATTGCGGGATAATTCTTGGGCTGCATTTCCAAAACCAACCGGTAGCTATCGTGCTGCATCCCCCACGTCATGCCTGCTAACACCAACGCGCTACCAATCCCCTTCCTGCGCATACTTCGGGAGACTGCTAGGTCGGTCACCCATGTAGTTTGCGCGGCCATCTCAAGCATCAGGCCAACATAACCCACCATTTCGTTCGCATGGATTGCTACCAGCAACCCAGAGAGTTTTGTCCACCTCTCAGTCAAAGCCCGCACAGAACGCGGATACTCAACTTTCGCAGAGCGTGGCAGTCGCACCTGTCGAAAAGCGACCTCGATCTGTCCCTCCTCAGGATGCTGTACTTCCATCTGCCAGACGAAATCGCTGACATAATCATGTTCTAGTTCAATTAATTTGGGGATATCCTCGGCAACTGCATGGCGTATTTCAATTTCTGGCATATCTTTTCACTCGATTAATTTTGAGGTGGAGACACACGCACCTGAATAACACAGGCAGGTAGCGTCTGTCCCTTGTTATCTGTCACAACCAATCGTAACATATAATCCCCTTCTGGAAGCATATCGGTAATCCACTCACCGAGAACGCCATCTCGAACGGGCGCCTCTCCTGCATTGAGTGATAACCAAATTGAGTCATTCGGGCGGGAAATTTCGTACTTATAGAAACCGAAATCGGGGATGTCCGCTGTTCCTTCCACCTTTACAACCCCACTAACTGTATCACCCTCTTTTGGTGAGGTGATTACCACCGATCCAGCCACACAACCTTGTCCTATTAGCTGACTGTCAGCAGGATTTAACGTAGGTGTCTCCATTAGGTCAGGGTTGGACGTTTCAAGGGGTAAAACCGCGGTAGCGGTTGCCAGCAAATTCAAAGTTGGCGACGGGATCGGAATAGCTCCTGGGACAGAAGGGGCTACAATATAAACCAGCGTAAATTCAGACACGGACATTAATAGCAATAACAGCAGCATGATCGCCGCCTGGTTCAAGCGGAATTGGGCAGCTTCCCGCTCCAGGCCAAAAGCTGCCCCGCGTACTTCTTCCCATGCAATCACAAATTTCCGGATCTGCCATAGAGCTAAAACCCCCAAAATGAGATAAATCCAGATTTCATATGACCTAAAAAATCGGATAACATCTGCCATCGTATTTGGATTTCCTTTTTCTTGGGGGAAACAGCCCAAACACCTTCAACTTGTCAAACGACGCAGCACCTCTTGAATCAACAATGTCAATTTAGGTACAATTTTCTTGCCAGCTTCCAAAACTTCTGCGTGTGTTGTAAGCGTATTTCCATCCAGGTTAGCCTTGTTGCTAACCCCTGAAATCCCCAAAACCCGCATCCCAGCATGCCTGGCTACCGTCGCCTCAGGCACAGTTGACATTCCCACCGCATCCGCCCCGATCATTCGCAAGAACCGTAAATCGGCTGGCGTCTCAAAAGATGGGCCTGCCAGGCAAACATACACCCCATCGTGCAGGACAATCCCTTTTTCCTTCGCAATCTCTCGAGCCAACTTGCCTAGCTGCCGGTCATAAGCCTGGCTCATGTCTGGAAAGCGTGGACCAAATTCCTCAATATTAGGACCTCTTAAAGGGCTTAATCCAGCCATCCCTATTAGATTAAGATGATCGGTGATCAACATCAGGTCGCCAGGTTCAAACTCCGGGTTCACCGCTCCAGCCGCGTTGGTCACAATCAGGTTATTCACTCCCAGCCGCTTGAAAACCCGCACGGGGAGCGTAACTTGTGCCATGCTGTATCCTTCATAGTAATGCACTCTCCCCTGCATCACCAGTACATCCTTACCTTCCATTTTTCCGAACACCAGGTTGCCTTTATGACCAAGCACGGTTGATAATGGCCAATCAGGTAATATTTCGCAAGGAATTACAACCGGGTCGGCTACCGAGCGCGCCAGCTCCCCCAATCCCGAGCCCAGGATAATCGCTGTGCTCGGTTGATATTCAACCCGAGACCGGATAAATCTCGCAATTTCATCGATCTGAGTAATTGTATAGGTTTCGCTCATCCTTAAAACTGCCTCTCTTTTCTCCTGCCGCCAATCACTCCCCAATCAAGATGATTATAACATGGGCAGTTATACACCTTCGCGTAATACCTCAGTAAAAGCTTCAACCGTCAAATCAACGGCTGCATCATCGATCCAATAATGCGTCACCAATCGAAAACGTCTGAGGCTGGTCTCCCCCACCAACACCCCACGAGCCTCCAGTGCGCTGACCACCTCAGAAGCATTCATAGGAACATCTTTATCCAATTCACAAAAGATCATATTCGTATAAGGTGTTCCTGGATCCATAACCAGACCCGGTACTGCTTTCAAACCCTGCGCAAGCCGTTTGGCTCTCGCATGATCCTCTGTCAGCCGCCCCACCATCGTGTCCAAGGCCACAATGCCCGCTGCCGCCAGGATTCCAGCCTGGCGCATTCCTCCACCTAAGATCTTCCGCGCCCGCAAAGCACGCTGGATAAAACTCTTTGATCCACATAGCACCGACCCAACTGGAGCGCATAAAGCTTTGCTCAAGCAGAAGGTCACCGAATCAACATTCTCTACCAGCTCCCTGGCTGGAACTTCCAAGGCAGCCGCCGCATTAAAAATCCTTGCCCCATCAACATGTACGGACAGCTCATTTTCATGCGCCAGTTCCGCCACTTGCCGGGTATAGTCACCCGTTATCGCCACACCTCCGCAGCGATTCTGAGTGTTTTCAAGCGCAACCAGGCGAGATATTGGATCGTGTGGATTATCCGGTCGGATTGCCTCTCGGATATCTTCTAGTGCCAGGGTGCCATCCGGTAAGTTCGGCAGCTGGCAGGAATGCACGCCGCCAAGGGCTGAAATACCTCCTGCCTCAAAAAGAAACGTATGCGCCTTATTTCCCAGGATCACTTCATCCCCACGCTGGCAGTGTGCCAGAACAGCCGCCAAGTTCCCCATGGTACCCGAAGGCACAAATAAGCCCGCCTCCTTCCCCACCATTTCTGCTGCCTTCTCTTGCAGTCGATTGATGGTCGGATCCTCCCCATAAACATCATCTCCCACCTCTGCTTTGGCCATCGCTTCCCGCATTAAAGGAGTTGGTTGCGTCACGGTATCTGAACGTAGATCGATGAATTTCATAACATCTCCTTCGGTCTCAGGTCGATTAAGACTTGTTTCAATTCTTCAGGCAGCTCTGCTTCAAAAGTGCGCAGTGATTTTTCACCTGGAAGTTGGATCGTCAAACTGGCTGCATGTAAAAAATGTCTCTCCAGGGGTATCGTGGCTTTCTTCCGTCCATATACCGTATCGCCAGCTACTGGACACCCCAGGTATTGAAGATGCACCCTTATCTGGTGTGTGCGTCCAGTTTCTGGATGAATCTCCAGAAGCGTATGCTGGTGAAATTTTTCCAGTGTTTTATATTCCGTGATCGATTCTCGACCCTTATGATCAGGCACTGCCGCCATCCGGTTCCGATCCTTAGAACTTCTTCCAATCGCAATCTCAATCCGCCCGGATGGGGTTGGCGGTTGTCCATCCACCAAAGCCAGGTAAATCTTTTTCACTATTCGCAAACGAAACTGTTCTTGCAGCCAGCGGTGAGCTTTATCATTTTTCGCCAGGGCGATCAGCCCGCTGGTATTTTTATCCAGGCGATGCACTACGCCTGGTCTTTCCTCCCCCCCAACGCCTTCAATGTCTGGCGCGTGTGCCAGCGCAGCATGTACGAGAGTTCCAGTCGCATGCCCGATTGATGGATGAACCACCATCCCGGCCGGCTTATTGACGATCATCAAATCATCATTCTCAAAAATGATCTCCAGCGGGATCTCCTCAGGCACCAGGCTGCTTGGCACAGATGCAGGGATCAAGACTTCGATGGCTGCCGGGTAGTCCAGGATTTGCCCGCCTTTTTGCGCAGGTTTGCCATTGACAAGCACAAGTCCCTCTTTGATGAAGCTCTGGAGACGGGAACGCGAGTAATCAGGCAAAGAGCTGACTAAAAATTTATCCAGCCTAACCGCTTCCTGTCCTTCGAAGCGAAAAGTCTCCCGCCTTTCATTCACTCCGTTTTCTCCGTTGCTTGTTCAGGTTCACCAGCTTGGTCAGGATCAGGGGATTGTTTCAGCTTTTTTTGTTTCGAATCCATGATATATACCCCCACCAACATGACCACTACACCAACCGAAATACTGGCATCCGCCACGTTGAAAACCGCAAAAGATCCCAAAGAGATAAAATCTGTCACAAAACCCTGGTGGATCCTGTCGATCATATTCCCAACCGCACCACCCAATTGCATTGCCAAAGCTACACGCAGAAATACATCCATGCGGGGTACTTTAGGGAAATAATACACAATACCGATTGAAACCAGCATTGCCAGGATGATGAAGACTGTATTCATATTCTGGAACATCCCAAAAGCAATCCCTGTGTTATGCCAGTTGACGATCCGCGCGTAAGGCATCAGCCAAGGCCAGGGTGTCCAAACCTCCTCAGAAGCTAAATTCTCTCGCACCATCCACTTGGTAAGCTGGTCAAGAATAATAATGCTTCCTGAAATGAACAACAGGAAAGCATAATCAGGAATTTTCTTTTTCAATGATCCTCCAGATGATGTTAAAACGGGCAGTTAGACAACCCTCTCATTTTACCCCATGAAAGGATCAGGTGGAGATATAAAAAATAGATATACCTGATTTCTTATGCCTGCGCTTCTAGTTTCCTTTTATTTCTATGCAAGGGGTGTTCGCCAATTTTTTTATAAATCAAGAGTTCTTCTGGCTTCCAAAATGAAAAAACTCCTGTACCTAGCAGTAAGATAATCGAATATAAAATCCCCAACACCATTTGACTCGGCGAAAGTGGTGCAGCTATCTGTTGTAAACCGAGAACGATTAAACCACCGATGGACGCTGCTCGACCCGCAGCGCCAACGATCACCAGTACAAGCATGATCCACCCAATAGATAAAATCAGGTTTTGCCGAGGTGAAAGGAGCGCAGGCACTGCACAAAATAGTACTCCAAGGCGTAGCCCAACCGGAAAATAGTGTAATATGAAATTCTTTATAGAGGCAAAGCGCCGGATTGACTCTGATGAGATCACACCACTGACATAAAACCAATCCCATAAAAATCCAATCAACAGGGGTATACCAAAGGCATATGCCATCACTTGGGTTCCCAGAGGTGAAAATAAAGGCCACAACATCACGGCAACGAATCCCATCTGTACCGCTGCCATCCCCCGCCTGCGTACGCTGGGTGGCATAGGGAAAATATCCTTACCCAGGTGTACGCGCATCCATATCCCAAACAAAAACAGGTATCGCGCCAGTCCAACACCCAGGTACCAAAACGGCACCTTCCCATAATGGACGATGATTGCTGTAGCTGCCAACATACCTAAGCCATCGAAATTCATATCCAGTATTTCACCCAACCGAGTAGCATGGTTCGTCAGGCGCGCCAGCGCTCCATCCAAAAAATCTACAAGAACAGCCGCTGTGTATAACAATCCCGGCAGCCAGGCCAGTTTACCTTCAGGAAAAGGTAAAAATAAAAATCCGAATAAAGCCGCAATCAAAGCCCCTCGGAACAAGCTGGCAATATTTCCTGCACCAAGGTTTGGAAGTAATCCTTCTTCACCTTTGCGTCGGTTTTCATTTAGGTTGACCCACACAGTTCTTAGTGCATATCCAAGTGTGCACATGCCTACTATGAACCACCGCCAGGCATATTCAGGCATCCACACTTCCCAGAAGATCAAGAAACCTGCTGTAAAGACGGCTGCGACAGCCAGGATGAACCAACCAATCTGCCTGCGTAAGCCATTCAATATTTTCAGATTGCTGTGAATATAAAATACCATGTTTTGATTCTCTATTATATCTTATTAAGAGAATATAGATGATATTTATCTACAACGCTCGGATGCTCCTCAGGATAAGATGGGTGCCCAACCCTTATCTCCTTCTCCATCAAAAGCGTTGGGGCAAGGGGGTTTCCTGGTTCAGATCACATCCTTCTCCTCGCCCGCAACCATCCTGTCGCGATCACCATCCCCAGGGGCAGCAAGCCCGCCCCGCATATTCCATTTCTTGGGGAAGCGGGCTGTTGGTAGGGGCGCTGGATATCGCGGGCGTTTCTGGCAGGGATTCGGGGGTTTCCTCCTGGCTCACCGCAATGGGTGTGGCAGCGGGTGTCGCCTCGGTCGGTTCCGGCTCCTTTTTCCCCAGCAGGCTAACAGGAGGCACCTGCTCATCTGCTCCCACCACCTCGTAAGCCACGCCGTCGGAAAGGAGGATCACCCTCTCACCCAGCGCGAACGCCGCTCCAACCTCGGCCCGCCCCTGGGCCAGTGAAAAATAATCCTCGGATAGGAAAGGCACCTTGACCGTTTGCATGCTTTCCGGGTCATATGCCGTATCCCTCCACACATTGTCTGCGAACACAAAGGTATGCGACCCCACCACCCGGACCACATTAGCAGCCTCAGCCAGCGGTGCCTGCACGCTTTCCGCCCCCGCCATGGCTCCCTCATCCGCCGCCTTGCGCACAGCATCTTGCCCTGAGACCTCAGCAGGAGCTGCGTTCATCTGGTTGAAGGTTTCCTTGGCAATCTCCTCCTGCGCGGCTGCGCCGAGCGCCATGTCCTCTGTTACCAGGTAAGAGGTATAGGGGGTCACAATTCCATAGCGGATGCTCAAGCGCACAATCTGGTTAATCGTCTCTTGATCGGCACCTTCCAGGCGCACCTTGTTCAATAAATACCCGATCTTGCGCGTTGCCCACAAGCGCGGCAGCGCCTGCAAGGTTTCAATGTTCTCGCGGCTGTCCTGTTCGAAGACTTGCTCGGGGTAGTGGAAGCTTTGCACCTGGTTGTTGATTTCTCCTGTCAGGGTGACCGTGACTGTACCTCCCTGCTTGTAGCGCCCAACAGCCACAATCTGGCTGCCCAAGAACAAATCGGGCAGAGGCGATGGATAGAGATCGTAGGTGGAGAGATCGCCGAACGAAAGCTCCAGGTTCGTCAGCACCGGTGTGCTGATCTTGGTATAGAACGCCGAAAGATTCTCGTCCAACTTTTCATCTGGATGCACATAGGAGCTGGCGCCATGCTGCTCCTGTGCCAGCGAGTCGAGCAAGAAAGTGTCCACATCGTACCCCACTCCGAATGCGAACAGGCGCAAGTTATCGGGGGCAGACTGTTGGAAGTTGTCCAGGATCTTCTGGCTGTCGGTCTCTCCCTCGGTGGGCAAGCCGTCCGTCAGAAAGATCACATAGGTGGGCCGCTCACCTTCTGCCATGGCAGCCGCTTCGAGCAAAGCCCGGTTGATATCCGTGCTGCCCATCGCGCTCAGCTGGTCCACCCAGGGCAGCGCCTCCTTGGCTTCTGAAGCAGGTCGCAGGCTGCGCGCATACGTTTCCAGTCCCGTACTGAAAGTGATGATATTGAAACGATCCTCCTCGTTGAGATGCTGAAGGATATACCCCAGGGCCTCTTGCGCCTGCCCGAATTTCTCTCCCTCCATGCTCCCCGAGCGGTCCAGCACCAGCAGCACATCCTTTGGCAGCGTCTGCGTTCCCACCCCCGGTCGCGGCGCCAGGAGCACTAAAAAGAACCCATCCCGATCGACCGCGTCCGAAGGATCGCGATAAGTTAGTAAATGAAAAGCCTCGCTTTCGCCCAAGGAATAATAGAGGCCAAAATCCGTATCCGGCAGCACGTTGTTCTCTTCATACCCTGCGGTGACATGCTGGTCATTCTCCCGTGAAACCACAATATTATGCGAGGGGGAGTAAACTGCTCGAATGGCTTCCTGCGAACGGATATCGACATTGACAGATACGCTCTCCAGGGGGGTCAACGAAAACTTTTCTGTGCTCAGCGGATACACATACCGCACCAGGCCCTGGTCTGCGGTCAATACCTGCGAATACTCTAGCTCGATCCGCCGCTCACCGCCTGGGTCGATCGGAAAGATGTGCGCTTGAACAGCCCCGCGGTCCACATATTCAAGTAATGCGGGGTCGCGCAGGCTTCGCACAATCTCTTCATAGGTGCTGCGCGCCTGCTCCGCATCCAATACCTTACCTTCTACCGCCTTCCCGTCGATCCACAGTGTAAAATTTGTCACCACCGCATCACTTGGGATCGGGAAAATATAGCTACCCTCGATCGGATAGGCATTGGGATTATAGAAAACCTGGTCCACGTGCGTGACCGCCACCTGGTCTTGAATTGTCACGGTCACATGGTGGTAGCGGATTTCAAGCTGCTCGATCGGGATCGGTCCTGGCAAGCAAGGCCCAGGATCACAGATCGGCGGGTCAGGGATAATAATCCCATCTGCCCGCGCTAGCCGCGGAAATGCTAAAACCAAACCTACAAAAATAAATAGTATAACCAGGTAAAATAGCTGTTTCATCTTATGCCTCCTGACAAACTTTCCCTTGCCCCTTATCCCCTGCCCCCTGATGCAGCAGGACAAGGGATATGGTTGTGTTGCTGCTACCCATCCCAAAGACGCCCTTCAATCCCAAAAAGTTCCAGTGGTATAATCAAACCTTGCCAAAATAGGGACTCTTCCGCAGGAAAATCCAAAGAGCCTCAGTTAATTGAACGAAGAAGGTTGCAATGTTAGACAAACTTGCTGGAATTGAAAGCCGTTATCAAGAACTCATCAAGCTTCTTGAAGAGGTTGGGGACGACTACCAGCGCGCTGCCGAATTGAACAAAGAGCGCACTGATTTAGAGCCGGTCTATGACAAATGTGTGGAATACCGGCAGGCCCTGCAGCATTTAGAAGAAGCTCAGCTCATCAAAGATGGTGATGATCAGGACCTGCGCATCCTGGCTGAGGCGGAAATTCTCGAGCTTGAGCCAGCCATCAGCCACATCGAAAGCGAATTGAAAAATATGCTCCTGCCAAAGGACAAACGGGATGCCCGCAATGTCATCATGGAAATCCGCGCCGGCACCGGCGGTGATGAAGCCGCCTTGTTCGCCGCTGATTTATTTCGCATGTACAGCCGCTACGCTGAAAACCGCCGCTGGGCGATCGATGTGCTCTCCTCGAGCGAGATCGGCATCGGCGGTTACAAAGAAATTATCTTCAATGTCAAAGGGCGCAGGCGCCTATTCCCGCCTGAAATATGAATCCGGTGTCCACCGTGTCCAGCGCGTGCCTGTCACCGAATCCTCAGGACGCATCCATACCTCCACCGCCACGGTTGCCGTGCTCGCCGAAGTGGACGAAGTCGAGGTTGACATCCCCGAAAGCGATATCAATATTGATGTATTCCGTTCTTCCGGCGCGGGCGGGCAGAACGTGCAGAAGAACGCCACCGCCGTGCGCATCACTCACCTCCCTACCGGCATCGTGGTCGCCTGCCAGGATGAGCGTTCGCAGCTCCAAAACAAAATGCGCGCCATGAGCATTTTGCGCGCCCGTCTCTACGAGATTGAAGAAGAAAAACGCCGCCTCTCCATCGAAGAAGACCGCCGTTCCCAGGTGGGCACCGGCGAGCGCTCTGAAAAAATCCGCACCTATAACTACCCTCAATCGCGGGTTACCGATCACCGCATCAACTTATCCACTTATAATATCTCCGGCTTCATGGCTGGCAACCTGGACGAGTTCATCGAAGAGCTTTCCACCCGCGATGAAACCGAACGCTTATCAGCCATTAGCGTCGAAGATGAGGCATGATCGGCAATCGTCTCCCTTTGCTCCGCCAGCAGCTCGAACCCTATAGTGACACCGCCAACCTGGATGCCCAGGTGTTATTGGCGCATCTCCTCGAAAAACCGCGCGCCTGGGTGCTGGCTCATCCCGAAGTCCAGCTCACCAGCGATCAGGAACAATCCTTAACCCACGCCCTGGAGCGCCTGCAAAATGGTGAGCCGTTACCTTACGTGCTCGGAGAATGGGAGTTCTTCGGGTTAAGTTTCCAGGTCACCCCGGCTGTCCTCATCCCCCGTCCCGAAACAGAATTGCTGGTCGAGCAGGCCCTAAAGGCGCTGCAAGCCCGCCCTAATATCCTTTCCATCGCCTCGCAGCAGCTTTGCCTCGCCGATATCGGCACAGGCTCAGGCTGCATCGCCATTTCGCTGGCATACCACCTCCCCGGCGTCCAAATTCTTGCCACAGATCTCTCCAATGCAGCTCTGCAAGTCGCCCGCCTCAACGCCCGCCGCCACCAGGTGTCCGACCGCACCCGCTTCCTGCAAGCCGACCTGCTGGACGCCATCGCTCCAATCCCCACCTTCCACCTCCTCTGCGCCAACCTTCCCTACATTCCCCAGGCAGCTCTCGCCAGCCTGCCGGTCTTCAAGCACGAGCCTTCCCTGGCACTCGACGGTGGACCGGACGGCCTGAAGTTGGATTGACCGGCTGCTGCACGCGGCCCGGTCTCGCCTGGCGCCTGGAGGTTTGCTGCTCCTCGAGATCGAAGCCTCCCAGGGTCAATCGGCTTCTGCCCTTGCCCGGCGAGTTTTTCCCGCCGCCTCCATCCGCCTCCTGCCTGACCTGGCCGGTCGTGACCGCCTGGTCAGCATCCAGCTCCCTGAGTAACTTTCCTGGAGAAGAGCATGTACGTATTTCTCTCGAAATTCATTCCCCCCTTAGTTTACCCCCTCGGTCTGATCATCCTCCTCATCCTGCTCTCCCTCTTTCTTTACAAGCGGGTCCGCTGGCAGCGCCTGGTGCTGGTCCTTTCCCTCGTGATCCTGCTTGTTTTCAGCAACCGTTGGACAGCCGCCTGGCTGACGCGTTCCCTCGAGTGGCGCTACTTTACCCCAGCCGAGCTCACCTCTACCAGCCTTCAAGCCCGCCAATCCCCCGTCGCAGATGTGATCGTCGTCCTGGGCGGTGGCACAGAGTCCTTCCTCGCTCCGCGCCCCCTCGTCGAAGTCAATAGCGCCGGGGACCGCGTCCTGTACGCTGCCTATCTCTATAAACAAGGCGCCGCCCCTCACCTCTTGCTCAGCGGTGGTCGCATCGATTGGTTGAGCGCGGGTGATTCCCCGGCTCAGGATATGGCTTCTCTCCTGGCTCTCATGGATGTTCCCGAAGATGCCCTTTGGTTGGAGCCGCGTTCCCTCAACACCGCCGAGAATGCGATTGAAGCCAAGAAATTCCTAAACCCCAAGGGCATCCAGCGCATCATCCTGGTTACCTCCGCCGCTCACATGCCCCGTGCCGTAAAACTATTTGAAGACCAGGGCTTCGAAGTGATTCCCGCCCCAACCGATTATGACCTCACTGAAGAGGATTGGCAATCTCTCACCCACGCTAACCTGCTGACGCAGGTGTACAACCTGCTCCCCTCGGCCTCCAACCTTTCTTCCACCACCAGTTCTCTAAAAGAATACTTGGGTATGCTGGTCAACACACTCCGGTAACCGGTTTTTTCTCTCCTCTCCGAAACGAAGAGGAGCCTGTCCTGAGCACAGCGAAGGAACCAGGGGTGAGGTTTTTTCTCTCACCTCCAATTCTTAAACTCCTCCCAAACCTCTTGTAATGGTACCCTTGGGTTCCGACAGATATAGATCCCCGTATTTTCGTAAGCCATGGCATAGGGGTGATAGGTTTGGCCTGCATAGACTACATTCTCAAAATACTTCCGCAGCACTTCCGGCCTCATCCCAATGGCGATGATTTCCTCGCCCGAATACCCCCTCAGCCCCCAATAGAAATAATTCTGGTGCCCACTGATCGCCTTCGGCAACCCCAGCTTGGGGCCATAAAAATCGATCGCCCCTGCCTGCCCATAATTTCCGGTTAAGATCACCGCCCTGGCTTGTTCCTCCTCAGGCAGCGATCCGTGCACCTTTGCAACAGCTTGCGCCATTTCTGGCCATCCGAACCGGTCGGCAAAGAGCTGCGGCAGTGCCGATTCCTGGAAGGTCTCGATCTTAGGTTGGCGTAGCCGCAGCTTCTCGGTATACTGGATATAAGCCTCGGGGGAAAGCACCGGCAGGAATAAGGGCGCCGTGACCAGTCCACCGATCACCAGCACAGTTAAGTAAGCTGGCTTCAACCAGGCCGGTTTTCCAACCAATCCCGCCTCCATCCAGGTCGCCCCACCTGCGAACAGGATTGGGAAGGCCGGTGCCAGGTAGTAGGTGCGACCCTCGGTGACCAGCAGGATACCCAGGATAAAAACGAAGGTCCATCCCAAAAAACGATACCGTTTCCCTTCACGATGGAAGAAAAGCCACCCCAAACCTCCCAACCAGACCGGCAGCGTGAGCGGGTGCAGGAAGATGACCTCATCCAAAATAAACTGCAGCGGGTTCAAGCTCACATTCCGCCCGCTTTCACGGATATTCCGGAGCAGCTCCAGCATCGGGAATCCGTGCTGGATCATCCAGATTAGGTTCGGCAAAAAGATTAACAGCGCGATCGCCCCGCCAGCTACGAACCAGCGGTTGAAAATCAGCTTCCTGGCCGGGGTCAGGAGCAGCCCCGCCAGGATCGCCGCCCCAAACATCAGCATGGTGTTCTTATTCATCAATCCAATCCCCGCCAGGATCCCAAAACCGATCCAAAGCCGGGTGTTCCCGGTCCTGACCATACGTACCAGCAGGCCGCACACCCCACCCAGATGAGCGGCTCCACCGCATTCATCGACAGGTAGCTGTGAATGGTCAAAAAGACCCCCGCACTGATCACGCACACCCCCGCCAGGGCTTGCGCGAAAACCTTCCCGCCCAATTCTGCCACCAGCCAGCCATTGACCAGGACCAGCCCGGCTCCTAACAGCGCCGAGATGGCGTGGATGCCTGCCACCGAGCGTCCAAAAATCAGAGGTGCCAGCCAGCCCAGGAAGGCTGTCAGCGGGGGCATATCCACGTACCCCCAGGCCAGGTGCTGCCCAGCGGCCAGGAAATACAGCTCATCCACGAACAACCCATAATTTCTGGCGGTCAGCAGGTGCAGCAGCAGCTTGAGGCCTGCCATGGCGGCGAGGATGATCACGGAGGCGGTCAGGTATCTACGATAGGGAGACATGGTGGCAAGTAACACTCCTGCTTTGATCACTCATTGTGAGGCGGTTTATATCAAAGAAATCTGAGTTTCAGAGTCACTTAATTATAGCCATGATCGTTTGATTGTCTACTGCAAGTCCTGCAGTCCCATAATCTTTTCTTTTTATCCGCCTTTTCCCCCGATAATCTTTATCGGCCCTTTCCGTTTTTTCCGTGTCCATATTTTCATCCGTGAAACCCGTGTTCATCCGTGAGCCCATTTTTTCCCTTCTTGCACCGCCTCCTAAGTCCGGGTAGAATGGGAAGGCTATGGACCTCCTCAAAGGCCTCAACCCACAACAGCAGCAAGCGGTCACCGCCGGCACCGGTCCCGTGCTCGTCCTGGCGGGCCCCGGCTCCGGCAAGACCCGCGTCCTCACCCAGCGCATCGCCTACCTGATCGGCAACCTGGGTGTGCGTCCTTACCACATCCTGGCGGTCACCTTCACCAACAAGGCTGCCCGCGAGATGGAGCACCGCGTCGAGGGTCTGCTTGCAGGTGCGGCTCAGGGTCTCACCCTTGGCACCTTCCATGCCACCTGTGCCCGCATCCTGCGCCGCGAAGCCGAGCACCTGCCCTTCAATTCAAACTTCGTCATCTTCGACGATGATGACCAGATCGGCATCGTCAAGCGTGCCCTGCAAGATCTCAACGTGGATGAAAAGCGCTACAAACCGCAGGGGATTTTAGCCTCCATCTCGAATGCAAAGAACGAGCTGGTCCAGCCGGACGATTACCCAATCGAGACTTACCGCGACGAAGTGGTCAAACGGGTCTACCGCCGCTACCAGGAGCTGCTCTTAGCCAATAACGGCGTGGATTTCGATGACCTGCTCTACTGGGTCGCCATGCTCTTCGAGACCAACCAGCCCGTGCGTGAAAGGTACGCCCGGCGCTTCGAGCATGTCTTGGTCGACGAGTTCCAGGACACTAACCTGGCCCAGTACCAGCTTCTCAAGCATGTCGCCTCCTTTCACCGCAACATCTTTGTGGTCGGCGACACCGACCAATCCATCTACGCCTGGCGCGGCGCCGATTACCGCAACCTGCTGCGCTTCGAAGAAGATTATCCCGATACCCAGGTGATCCTGCTGGAGCAGAACTACCGCTCCACCCAGGCCATCCTGGATACTGCCATGGCGGTGATCGACCGCAACCCGCACCGCAAGCCCAAGCGTCTCTTCACCGAACGGGGCGCCGGGCGCCGGGCGGTCCTCCACGAAGCCTACGACGATCGCGGCGAGGCCGCCTTTGTCATCGACACCATCGCCAGCCTGGTGGCGAAGGAGGCTGCCAGGCCGGGCGACTTCGCCGTCATGTACCGCACCAATGCCCAGTCCCGCATCCTGGAAGAAGCCTTCTTGAAAGCCAACCTGCCCTACCGCTTGGTGGGTGCCCAGCGCTTCTATGGGCGAAGGGAGATCAAAGATACCATCGCCTATCTGCGCCTGGTCTACAACCCTGAGGACGAGATCAGCCTGACGCGCGTCATCAACACCCCCACGCGCGGCATCGGCGACAAGAGCATGGTCGCCCTGCGCACCTACGCGCGCAAGAAAGGGGTAACCCCCTCCACGCTGCTGCTCTCTATGGCCAAAGGCGAGGATAGTGAGTGTGAGAAGATCTTCCAGCCAAGGGCGCTATCTGCCTTTGTAAGCTTCGGGAAGCTGCTGACGGCTTGGCGAGCCGCGGCGGCGGATCTGCCCCCCATGGAGCTGATGGACCGCATCCTGACAGATATAGAATATCGCATGTATATCGACGATGGCACCGAAGAGGGCAGCGATCGTTGGGAAAACGTCATGGAGCTGCGCCGCTTGGCAGCCGAATACAAGGATCGCAGTCTTTCCGATTTTCTGGAGGATATCGCCCTGGTTTCCGATCAAGATACCCTGCAGAGTGAGGCAAATGTGCCCACGCTGCTCACCCTGCATGCTGCCAAGGGGCTGGAGTTCGGGGTTGTCTTCATCGTCGGTCTAAACGATGGCACGCTGCCGCACTCCCGCTCCTTCGATGATCCCGATTCGATGGAAGAAGAGCGCCGGCTGTTCTACGTAGGCATCACCCGCGCTAAGGACCGCCTCTACCTGTCTTTCGCCCAGAACCGCAGCCTGTACGGCTATGCGGAACCAAGCGATCCTTCACGCTTTTTAAATGACATCCCCGACGGCTTGTGGGAGGAGAGCACAGGCCGTTCTGGCAGAAATATGCGGGAAACCCACCGCCGGGCTGAAACCTGGCAGCCTTCTTCCCGAGAAAAGCCAGCGGTCAAACCCCCGCAGGCCATCCAATACCCGCCCGGAACCCATGTAATTCACCCGGTGTGGGGTGAGGGCATGGTGCTCAACAGTCGCTTCCAGGATGACGATGAGGTGGTCGATATCTTCTTCGATAGCATGGGCATGAAACGTGTAGCCGCCTCACTGGCTCACTTGGAAATCAAACGTTAAGAAAGACGTTAAAGCCCTTCCCCCTCTGGCGGGTTACGGCTTATAATCTTGGCATGCCGATCCTCTCATCCCATTCCATGGAAATCATCAGCCGCAGCGCAGAGCAAACGCGCCGCGTGGGAATGCGCCTCGGCACCCTCCTCAAGCAAGGCGATGTGATCCACCTGATTGGCGACCTGGGAGCGGGCAAGACCACCTTTATTCAGGGTGTCAGCGCCGGTTGGGGTTCTTTAGACCCGGCTACGAGCCCAACTTTTGTTCTGGTGAACGTCTATCGCCGTCCGAACAGCCAGGTCCTTTATCACCTGGATGCTTACCGGTTATCAAGCGCCCAGGATGCCTGGGAGTTGGATTTGGACGAGATGTTTGAGAATGGTCCGCTTCTCGTAGAATGGGCGGATCGTATTTGCGAAGCGTTGCCGGTTGACTTTATGAGCGTAAAGTTAACCTTGGTGGATGAGAACCAGCGCGATTTGCTCATCGACGCGCACGGTTCACGCTATGAGACGCTCCTGACCGCATTCCGCAAGGGCGTATATGGAGGCTGAATGCTTCTGGCGATAGACACCTCGACACGTTATGCAGGCGTCGCCCTTTATGATGGCATCCAGGTGACCGGTGAAGTAGTATGGATCAGCCAGGACCACCATACAGTGGAACTGGTGCCGGTCATTGTTGAGGTATTACAGCGTGCCGGGAAAAAAGTTGCTGACCTGACTGCTGTGGGGGTAGCCTTGGGGCCGGGCTCGTTTACCGGACTGCGCATTGGTCTGTCCGTTGCAAAGGGCATGGCGCTCGGCGCCCATCTCCCCCTGTTAGGCATTCCCACGCTGGATATCCTGGCTGCTGCCCAGCCCATCCGCGACCTCCCCCTGGTGGCCGTTTTACAGGCAGGTCGCAACCACCTGGCAGTCGGTCACTATAATGTCGTTGCAGATGGCTGGAGCCAGGTGGGGAACCTGCAAATCAAGGACGTCACCACCTTGGGTCACAGCATTCATTCACCTACCCTGGTATGCGGCGAGCTGTCAGAAGAGGAGCGGGCGATCCTTGCCCGCAAGCGTAAAAATGTGCTGTTGGCTTCTCCTGCCCAATGCTTGCGGAGGCCTTCCTTCCTGGCAGAGCTGGCCTGGATCCGCCTGCAGGCTGGCCAGGTGGATGATCCTATCACAATGGCGCCTATCTATCTCCACATCGGGGAGCCAATTCCTGCATGAGTAGCCCCCTGATCTTGTTCCGCTCAATGCAGATGGAAGATATCGAACAGGTGGTTGCCATCGACCGGCTTTCTTTCAGCCTGCCTTGGCCCACCAGCTCATACCGTTTCGAGCTGCTTGAGAACAAGGCTTCACGTCTTTGGGTCTCTGAACAAATCGGAGATGGTTCACCTGGTCAGATCGTGGCGATGATTGTTGTCTGGAACATTGTGGACGAGGCGCATATTGCCACGATTGCCGTCCACCCCGAATACCGCCGGCTTGGAATTGGAAAACACTTGCTCGCTTACGCGTTAAAAGATGCGGTTCAACAGGGAATGCACACAGCTACCCTCGAAGTGAGAGCTGGCAACCAGGCTGCTCAAACCATGTATCGCCAGTTTGGTTTTGCAATCGTCGGGACCCGCCTGCATTATTACCAGGACAACCAGGAAGATGCCATGATTATGACCGCTCGTCTTGATAACCTGGCAAGTTGGGTCCAGGCAACAGAGAATACCATGATCTTAAGCCAGGAGGCTCACTGTGAAAGCTGATGAGATTCTAAAACAGGTTGCTAGTGAAACCGCGGCGTGTACAAAGTGTGCTTTGCAGCACTCACGCAAGAGAGCAGTTCCAGGAGAGGGCCCAGCCAACGCGGAAATTATGTTCATCGGCGAGGGACCCGGTTTCTATGAAAACGAGCAAGGTCGCCCATTCGTGGGTCAAGCTGGCAAATTCCTCGACGAGCTGCTGGCCGGTATCGGCATGAAGCGCGAGCAGGTTTTTATTGGCAATGTGGTGAAGTGTCGACCTCCTGGCAACCGCGATCCGCTGCCTGAGGAGCTTTCAGCTTGCGGCGACTACCTGGAGCGCCAGATCCAGGCTATTAATCCGCATGTGATCGTGACCTTGGGGCGCTTTTCCATGGCGCGTTTCCTGCCAAATGCTAAAATCAGCGCTGTTCACGGTCAATCCTATCAATTGAAAGGGCGCACCATTGTGCCAATGTACCACCCGGCAGCAGCTCTGCACCAGCCATCGCTCCGCCCCATGGTCGAGAAAGATTTCAAGCGCCTGCCCGATTTAATTGCCCATGCAGTTCCAGCAGTCGATCCTGGTGAGGAGAAGGTTCAAGATGTAAAACGAGAGCCAAAACAGTTGAGCCTCTTTTAAGTTTATTTTCTGTTTTGGTTCATCCAAGAGCACCCTGGTAATATTCCATGGTTACTGCTCGCAGCCAAATTGTTTCTAATCCTGGTAGAATGGGATCGTTTTACCAGATTCTTTAGTACAAAGGGAAAATATGCATGAATAACTCAGTGAAACAGACTTTGATGACCAAGCTGTCGTATCGCACCGCCTCTGTGGCTGTGCTAGGTCTTGGTTATGTAGGTTTGCCTTTAGTGGTTGCCTTTGCCGAAGCCGGTTTTGTGGTTACAGGCATTGATCCTGATAAACGTAAAGTTGATACCATTAATCGGGGTGAAAGTCACATAAAGGATGTGCCAACGGAACAGATTGCCCGCCTGTTGGCAGAAGGCAAGATTACCGCAACAACAGACTTTTCGGCTCTGAAAGACGCAGATGCGGTTAGTATCTGTGTCCCAACTCCTTTGCGTAAAACAGGCGATCCTGACCTTTCTTACATACTATCTGCGACGAATGAAATAGCCAAATATATGCACCCTGGCATGGTGATTGTCCTGGAATCGACAACCTATCCGGGTACAACTCGTGAAGTTCTCATGCCCAAGTTTGGTGAAGAAAAAAACTTGGTAGTAGGTGAGCACTTTTTCCTGGCTTTCTCTCCCGAACGGGTCGACCCGGGCCGCCAAGATTGGACGACCTACAATACCCCCAAGGTGATCGGTGGGATCACGCCAAACTGTACCGAGGTTGCTGTCGCCTGGTATTCGCAGGCCCTCAAGACGATTGTGCCCGTTTCGTCTGTAGAAGCCGCTGAGATGGCGAAGCTCCTCGAAAATACTTTCCGCATGATCAATCTTGGATTAGTCAACGAGATGGCCCTGATGTGTGACAAGCTGGGTGTAGATGTTTGGGAAGTCATCGACGCCGCTGCTACCAAGCCTTTCGGTTTTATGAAGTTCACCCCAGGGCCTGGCATCGGCGGGCATTGTATTCCCATTGATCCGCTTTACCTGTCCTGGAAGCTGCGCGCTCTCAAGTATACAGCCCGCTTTATCGAACTGGCTTCAGAGATTAATAACAATATGCCGCGCTTTGTACTCGGCAAGGTACAAGATGCGCTCAATGAACAAGGTAAGCCGTTGAAGGGCAGTTCGATTTTGGTGCTAGGAGCAGCTTACAAGCCTGACATCGATGATTTGCGAGAATCTCCCGCTTTGGATGTGATTGGCCTTTTGGAGCAGAAGGGTGCTCATGTCACATATCACGATCCATTTATCCCTCTCCTGGATTACGAGGGTCAGAAAATGGAGAGCATCAAGGAGCTGCTGCCTGCGGTCAGCTCGGCTGATTGCGTGGTGATCGTGACGAACCACAGTCAGTATGATTATCAAGCCATCTTAGAAGCCGCGAAACTGGTCGTCGATACTCGAAATGCACTGGGAAAGTTCGCTAAGAACAACCCAAAGATCGTTCGTTTGTAACATCAGCAGGTTGTCTGGTCTGACAACCCGATTCGTCAGGAGGTAGAATGGCTCGTTATCTGGTGACCGGCGCGGCTGGTTTTATCGCCTCTCGTGTCACAGAGATGTTATTACAGGCAGGCCACACCGTGGTAGGGATCGATAATATGAACAACGCTTACGATGTGCGGATGAAAGAATACCGCCTTAAGCGTTTGCTCGGACACCCACAATTTATTTTTCAGAAGTGCGATGTGGCTGTACGAGAGGGGATTCGGTCTGTAGAGGCTCTAGGTCCGTTTTCCGCGATCTTCAACCTTGCTGCTCGCGCCGGGGTGCGCCAGGCAGTTGAAAACCCGTGGGTCTATGTAGACACGAACTTAACTGGAACGCTGAATCTGCTCGATTTGTGCCGTCAGCTGAAAATCCCGAAATTCATCCTGGCTTCCACATCCAGCATTTATGGAGCAAATGCGCCTTTACCCACCCCCGAAACAGCGGACAGCAACCATCCCTTGCAGCCTTATGCCGCCAGTAAAAAAGGGGCGGAGGCGATGTGTTATGCTTACCATCATTTACACGGAATTGATGTGACCATCTTCCGGTATTTCACAGTATATGGTCCTGCAGGTCGCCCAGATATGGTCATGTTCCGGTTTACCAAATGGATAACCGAGGGTCAAACCCTTAAGTTAAACGGAGATGGAGAGCAAACACGCGGTTTTACCTATGTCGACGATATCGCCCGCGGCACAATCTTGGGATTGAAACCCCTGGGATATGAGATCATCAACCTGGGTGGACATGAGACGATCTCGATCAACGACCTGATTCATATGCTAGAAGGCATGATCGGCCGTAAGGCACAAGTTAAGCATTATCCATTCAATCTGGCTGACATGTTGGCAAATCACGCCGATGTACGTAAAGCTGGAGAATTATTGGGCTGGGAATCACAATTTTCCTTACAGTCCGGCGTTCAGCATCTCGTTGACTGGTACCGTGCTGAACGCTCCTGGGCGCAGCACATCGAAACCGATTAGTATGCTGCAGCGCCTCCGCTCCTGGACCCAGGACAGCTTACTCAGAGGGGTCATCAAAAACAGCAGTTACTTGTTTAGCAGTAATGCTGTTGCGATCTTTTTGAGCATGCTTCAGGGTATTTTGGCGGCGCGTCTATTAGGGGCGGAGGAATATGGGATTGTCGCAGCGGTTGTAATTCCATTTACCTCAAGCATCAACCGGCTGCTCTCCTTTCGAATGAGTGAGTTGGTAGTCAAATACCTGGGTCAAGCTCTGGCTGAGGAGCATAAAAAGCGCGCCGCTGCCGTTGTGAAGGGTGCTGCGCTGGTCGAGCTGTTCACTTCCACGTTAGCATATCTGGTATTGCTTCTTTTACTACCTTTTGCGGCGCGTTACCTGGCAAAAGATATCAACACCGCCTATCTTTTTGGCATCTACGGTCTGGTTTTACTCGGATATGGCGTGTATGAGACTTCAACAGGCGTCTTGCAGGCAACCAAGCGTTTCGCCCATATTGCCCAGATTCAGCTCCTCCAAAATGTGATTACGGTATCTCTGATCGTTGTCGCTTTTATCACCCAAGGAGGGATGTTGGAGGTAGTCCTTGCGTATCTGATCGGCAAAGTCTGTGGAGCTTTTATTTTATACGCAATCGCTTTCCGCAGTTTAAGACATGAGTTGGGTGAGGGTTGGTGGAAAGAATCCTTCAGCTGGCTGCCAGACTTCAAAGAATTAAGGCGCTTTGCCGTGAGCACAAACTTACAGGGAACAGTGAACCTGGTCGTGCGCGACAGTGAGACGCTCTTTATTACAGCTTTAAGCTCTCCCACAGAAGCTGGTTATTTTAAAATCGCGCTGAGTGTGATTAATTTTGTAATGCTGCCTGTTGAGCCTTTCATTGCAACCACCTACTCGGAAATATCTCGGACAATCGCACAAAAACAGTACTCTCTGACCCAGCAATTATTGAAACGAATTACATTGATCACAGGCAGCTGGTCTGCAGCCTCTGGTGGCTTCCTGGTGCTGTTTGGTTACTGGCTGATCCCTTGGGTGTATGGAATTGAGTTTAAGCCGGCTTACCCTGCCGTGCTTATCCTTTTATTGGGGTACGGTTGTGCCAATATTTTCAATTGGAATCGACCGCTGCTCCTGGCTTTGGGCTTGCCAGGCTATCCACTAAAAATTTCAGCCTGGGTAGGGTTGGTAAAAACGGTAATGACTTTATATTTCCTCCCCTTATGGGGATACCTGGCTGAAGCAGCAATCTTATCCGGATATTTGATAATCACGGTCCTCGCGAATGTATGGCGTGGGTTGAGACAATTGAAGCTCGTGGAAAAACAGCCTGGTATTGCGGTTCATTAATTTATGCACATCGATTGCATTTCTGCCTCAAGAGTACCCTCTTCTACTGCGAACAGCATTCAGGTGATGAAAGCTTGCCAGGCATTAACGCAGCTGGGGCATGAAGTGAAACTGTGGGTGCCCGCGTTTGAAGCCGGTCTTGATTGGGATCGACTAGCCGCTTTTTATGGCCTTCAGACTCGTTTCGAGGTGGACTCAATACCAACTTATTCTCAGTTCCGCCGGTATGATTTTTCACTCAAAGCTGTCCTTAAAGCTAAAGCAGCGAAAGCAGAACTATTATATGTGTGGCCGCCGCAAGCAGCCTTATTTGGACTTACATTAAATATGCCGGTGGCCTTGGAACTTCACGGTCCACCCGAGGGTAAATTCGGCGCGAAGTTATTTTGGCTTCTGCGTAGAATCCCTGGCGAAAAGCGTTTTCTATCGATCACGCGCGCCCTTGTGAATTTGCTTCTGAGACTGGATCATAGACCCTTTCAGGATAGGGAAGTTGTGATCTCACCAAATGGAGTGGATTTAGAACGATATCAGTCTTTGCCTGAGCCATCTTTGGCACGCGATAATCTACAGATACCCCAAATTCTCACCGTAGGTTATACCGGCCACTTTTACTCAGGGAGAGGCATGGGGTTATTGTTAGAATTGGCACGGCGCTTTCCCCAAGTACAGTTCTTATGGGTAGGAGGCCACGCACCTGATGTCCAACTCTGGAAACAGCGGCTTGATCAAGAATACCTCACCAATGTAAGATTACCCGGTTTTATTGAAAACAAGAGCCTGCCTTTGTACCAGGCGGCTGCTGATATCCTGCTCATGCCATATGAGCAAGTTATTACCGGAAGCAGTGGAGGAAATTCGGCTGAGTATTGCAGCCCAATGAAAATGTTCGAATACATGGCTTGTGGTCGAGCCATAATTTCCAGCGATCTGCCCGTCATCCACGAAGTAATGAATGATTCGAATTGTGTCTTTTGCCCTCCCGCTGATGTTGAAAGTTGGGCGAATGCACTGCAGGTGTTGCTTGAGAATGCAGATACCAGGAATAGGTTGGGGGCTCAATGCAAACAGGATGTTCAGGGGTACACCTGGCTAAAACGCGCCGAGAAGGCACTGGCAGGATTTCCATAAAATGACGATGAACCCTATCGCTGAAGATACAGATAAGCAAAAAACCTGGTTCTCTGATCATTGGCGCCTGGGAATCGTGCTCTTAATTGCTTTGATTGTTCGTCTGGCGCTATATATTCTTTATGCACCGGTTTCTTTTAGCGACTCCCGCACCTATCAACGCTTAGCCGAACAGATCTTACAAGGGTGGATTAACTATGATGGCACGCGTACACCGGGTTATCCGGCCTTTCTGGCAGCCATTAGGACAGATCAGGCGGTTTGGTTTGTCCAGATGGGCATGGGCATCGTTATCACCCTGTTAATGTATTATCTTGGTTGGCAGCTCGGGGCTGACCTGGAGAAAAAGAAACGCAGCTGCCTTGCCGCGCTCGCTGCGCTGGCTCACACATTGAATATCGGTCAACTGTTCTTTGAAGCCAGCCTCCTCTCAGAAACACTGGCGACCTTTTTTTTGGTCTTGACCATCGCTGGTTGGGTTTTAGGCTTTCGCGTGCCAAAGGCGCGAAATATCTGGTTATCGGGTGCGCTTGGGTTAGCTTCTGCATTGACAATCTTGACGCGAGGGTTATTTATTCTGCTGCCATTCTGGACCGTTTTAATGATTTGGCTCTATTGGGTTGAAAAACCAATTGATCATGAAACTGAACATTCACAGACTCTTTCGAGAAAAAGAGATCTGAGGCCGATTTGGCAAGTCATACTCGCCCAGGTGAAAAAAACCTTTCCAGTTCTGCTGGCTTTTTTGATTCCTTTTTCTCTGTTAATTGGCTCTTGGGTGGGCTTCATCCGGTATTATTACAACCAATGGGGGTTGGAGACAATGGGAGGTTTTCACCTGATCCAGAATACGGGTACTTTCTTTGAATATGTTCCAGATGAGTACGCTGCTATTCGAGACACTTATTTGAAATATCGAGATGCCAAAATTGATCAATCCGGCACACAAACGAATGTTATCTGGAAGGCGATCCCGGAAATGATGGATGTTTCGGGGCTGGGGTTTTATGATCTTTCCCGCCTGATGGGAAAAATTTCTGTTGATCTGATTCGAGAACACCCCAATCTTTACCTTAAGAACGTAATGCAGGGCTGGTGGTTGTTCTGGCGGGCTCCAGTTTATTGGTCCTCAGACGCGCTCAAGTACAGCACTTTGTCTCCGATCCTGGATGTACTCATTTTCTTGGAGCGGTTACTTTTATGGGCTCTTAACAGCCTTTTTCTAATCACTTCGCTGCTTTTAGTTTGGCCTCCATTTCGTAGGAACTTCCATCCGTCTCCGATTCACGGATATCTTTTGGGGGTGATCCTGAGCACTTCGCTATTGCAGTCGTTCTTGGATCATGGTGATAATCCTCGTTTCTTAATTCCCATGCAATCGTTAGTGGTATTATGGGGTTTGTGGTTTCTGATACGCTACCTAAGTATGGATAGAAAATCAAGAAAAAACATCTTCAAATGACCAGCCCACTCGAAAGAAAGCATTTGATCTTGTATGGAGCCGTTATTCTCGGCTCCGGTGCACTCCTGGCTGTACTGGATGGAAGAGAGGATTGGTTAGCAGGGTGGCTTGGGTATTCTCTACTAATTTTGTTATCAACCCTGGTCATTTTTTTTGTTTGGAAGCAGGTAAAAGGCAATCGCCAGGTAGGGATCATCGCTCTGACAGCTTTTATTCTCCGCGCAGGATTGGGAATACTATTCATGCTAATTTTACCGGTAGTTGGCTACCAAGATAATCCTGCATCTCAAGCTGGCTATCTTTATAAAGACGCTTTCGTTCGTGACCAGCAAGCCTGGAACCTGGCAGCCTCGGACAGTCCACTATTGAATGCATTTTCAGGGGCCTATTCCGGAGATCAATACGGGGGGCTCTTAGCTTTCAGTGCTCTTATATATCGTTACTTGGGTTTTGGGGTTCACAGGCCCTGGTTGGTATTATTGATCACCGCAGCAGTATCGGGTTTGGGCGTGCTGTGGTTATGGAAAGCTGCTCTGGATTGGCTTAGCAATGAAAATCCACCTGATCCTGTGGGAAAGAAGCTTTCACCCGGATTATTCATCCCGATCATAGCCGCATGGATTTATGCCTTATATCCAGAGACAGTGTTTTTGGGCTCTGCTCATATGCGAGAACCATTTGTTTTGGCATGCACCGCTTTTATCTTTTTTAGCCTGACACAAGTGCGGAGCGAACCTCGCCGAGGGTGGTGGGGATTCGCCCTGGCAGTTCTGGTTCTATTCCTTATTCAATTACCGGTTGCACTCGCAATTGTCAGTGTTTCGATTGGTTTCATATTGTTGGAATATGGCTCCCATCTTCATTGGAAAATTTGGTTATTAATTGCCGGTATTTTTCTACTAGGGGTGGTGCTTGTGGTTTGGAATTGGATGAACTTGCCATCCTTAGCGTCTGCCCAGCCTTTGACGATATTCAAAGAGTGGCTGCAGCATAATTTTGGTTTCCAATCCTACCTGGTAGAACGACAGTCAGGTATGATCCAAAAGCTGGTGCAAGGCGCGGGGCAGCAGGGGATGTTGCCGATTATTTTAGTATATGGCTTTGCGCAGCCAGTTCTCCCGGCAACGATCGTCGATCCAGCGGCTTGGTTCTGGAGAACATTTAATATTTTACGTTCTCTAGGCTGGTATGTTCTTGCATTCTTTTTGATCTATAATTTGGTAATTACATTTACAAAGAAAACATATCCAAAACAAAAGGTGCGCATCTGGTTAACTCTGGCGGTTTTTGTCTGGATTTTGATATCTGCTGCCAACGCTGGCGGTGATATGTGGGATAATCCCCGCTACCGGACGATGTTCCTCGTATACCAGGCATTATTAGCCGCTTGGGCATTTTGGTGGGCAAAAATCACCAAAGACACCTGGTTTTGGCGTTGGTTGGCAGTAGAGGCTGTTTTTGTCCTGGCTTTCTTGGAATGGTATATCAGTCGGTATTATCCAGCCATCCCACACTTGAGCATTTGGACAATGATCATTTTGACGTTGCTGGGATGTGGTTTCATCCTGGTTGGAGGATGGGTGTGGGACCACAAAAAAAGGATTAAGGTTGAATGATGAATTTGTCTGTCATTATTCCTGTTTTTAATGAAGTCGAAAGCTTGCCATTATTGCATCAAGCGATTTATCAAGCGTTGGATCCGCTTGACATTGCATGGGAGGCTGTTCTTGTCGATGATGGAAGTACAGACGGGAGCCAGAAAGTATTAGAAGACCTGGCTGAGGCTGATCCGGAACACATGACAGTAGTTTTGTTGCGGCGTAATTTTGGACAAACGGCTGCAATAGCGGCTGGGATAGATCACTCTCAGGGAGATATCATTGTCCTATCGGATGCCGATCTGCAAAACGACCCGGCTGACATTCCAATGATGCTGGAAAAAATAAATGATGGGTATGACGTGGTTAGCGGCTGGCGTATCAACCGGCAAGATACTTTTATAACGCGCACCCTGCCTTCTCGCATGGCCAATGGATTGATCTCCTGGGTTACCGGTGTTCACTTGCATGACTATGGATGTACACTTAAAGCCTACCGTCGTGAGGTTCTGACCGGGTTTCGCTTATACGGTGAAATGCACCGTTTCATCCCGGTCTATGCTCGCATGGTAGGCGCAAAAATGATCGAGGTCCCCGTCCACCATCATGCCCGTCGATTCGGCAAAGCCAAGTATGGGCTTGGGCGAACGATTAAAGTTGTTTTAGATTTATTCACGGTCAAGTTCCTGTTAAGTTATTCAGCCAAGCCGATTTACCTATTCGGCGGGGCTGGTATTTTCTTGATGGGTGTTAGTGTGCTGACTATACTGTATGCGATTATTGACAGGTTGTTCATTACCGGTCTCCACTTGAATAGAAATCCGCTGCTCACTCTTAGCGTAATGTTGTTTAGCCTGGGATTCCAGTCCATTCTTATGGGATTAATCGCTGAGCAGTTGGCGCGTACATATCATGAGTTGCAGGATAAACCAACTTATACTGTGCAGCGCGTGATTCCTAAACAACCCAATTCTGAATCCTCATGAGAAAATCGAGCAGTATGTTTTCCAAGAAGAATCTACCAAATATTCTTCGTTGGGTGGGTACGTTGCTGGCTTTGGTGTTGTTGATCTACCTGCTTAGCCAGCAAGGATGGTATGAGATCATCTACGCTTTTCGGCAGGTGCCTCTTTGGCGTTTTTTATTAGCCTTGGGTTTGACTTTCATCTCTCGATTTGCTGTAACTGGGCGCTGGCATATCTTATTACGATCGGCTGAAATAAATATCCCTTTCAGCCAAACATTGCAGATAACCTTCGCAGGCCTTTTCGCCTCAAACTTCCTCCCCACCACCATTGGTGGAGATGTAATTCGCCTGGGAGGTGTGATCCGGTTTGGTTATGACCGGGCCATCAGTTTAGCTTCCCTGGTTGTAGACCGGTTGGTAGGTATGGCTGGCATGGGAATGGCAGCCTTGACTTTAATCTTCAGTTTGCCAGCACTTTTTCATGCTCTGAAGCTTAGTTTCCCTGCCAGCATAGTTGTCATGCAAGCTGGCTGGTGGTATCGAACGAATGAACGCTTGAAGGGCGCCTTTATTCACATCCTTGATGCACTGCGATTATGGTTGTCACAGCCAAAGTCGATACTTGAAGCGCTGGGTTTCACATGGGTGCACATGCTGTGTGTTTTTGGCTCGATCTGGATACTGCTGCCTGGTTTAGGAGAGACAATGCCTTTCTGGCAAATTGCTGGGCTGTGGGCATTAACCTACTTTGTCACCTTACTCCCCATCTCAGTAAATGGGCTAGGCGTGCAAGAATTATCGATGACCTTTTTTTTCACCACCTTTGGAGGGATTTCGACTACTAACGCCTTGACGATTGCCCTATTTATGCGCATCTTGCCCATGTTTGCCAGCCTTCCCGGAGCCATCTTTATCCCTGGTATACTGGCAGGAGATAAGAAGTGAGAATTCGAACATCCCTGGTGTATGGATTCTTCTTTATCCCAATCGTTCTTTATACCTGGCTGTTGTTAGGGCCATATGGGAATCTTATCGACGGTCCCAGACGGCGAGGGGTGGTATTCCTGACGATTATAATCATCATCACAGGTTTGCTTGCACATTTCAAAAAGATACATTGGTTCCCTGCTTCCATAATGGCATTGGTGGGGTATGCCTCGTTTTATAAGGTCTTTACATTTATATCGGATGTTTCCAGCTTCCCATTTTCCTTGGGATGGTCCGAGGCGAGCCGGTATTATTATGCTTCGCTTTTCTTCTCAGAGCGTTTGTATAACCTGCATGTCCCAACCAGTGTCCTGCACCCCAGCCGATATTTAATGCAGGCGATTCCATTCTTAATAACAGGTTTGCCGCTCTGGTTCCACCGTCTTTGGCAGGTCTTCCTTTGGATTGGCTTTACCATGGGCACAGGGTTTGCGCTGGCGCGCCGGTTGAAACAAGGCTGGGTACTCGCTCTTTGGGCTTTCCTATTTCTATTGCAGGGACCGGTCTATTACCATCTATTGGTCATGGTGATTTTGATTTTATTGGGAATAAAGCCGCGTCGATTTTGGCTCTCTCTTGCGGTAGTTCTGGCAGCTTCGGTTTGGGCTGGCATCAGCCGGGTGAATTGGTTCCCCGTTCCTGGCGTATTGGCTGCAGCTTTGTACTTACTTGAAGTTCCCGTAGAGAAGAAATCGATCTGGCGTTTTAGTATACCCCCTGCTCTGTGGATATTATTGGGCACCGGAACAGCGTTTTTGTCTCAGCGCCTGTATATTCTGTGGTCTGGGAATCCAGCCGATCAGTTTGGCTCTGGCTTCACCTCAGATCTACTATGGTACCGCTTGTATCCCAGCCCCACGTACCCGGGAGGCATCCTGCGGAACCTCGTTTGGGTTATGCTGCCATTGTTGCTGATCATCATTGTCCGCATGTGTGTTTTGTAGACGGCAATTGCATTGGCTGCGTCATTTGGGCTTGTGGGCGGGTTTGATTGCCCTGTTTATCATTGGCTTGATCGTTAGCGTCAAGATCGGTGGTGGAAGTAACTTACACAACATGGACGCTTTTCTTGTCATGCTGATGATCGTAGGGAGTTACCTCTATTTCGAGAAATTCGGCAAGGAAACCGAAGATGAACCTGGAAATCCCAAACCGTTAAAAGCGCTTGTCTACTTCGCAGTCTGTGTTCCGATCTTTTTTGCGATAACATCAGGAGGACGACCTCCAGCTTACGACTTCGCAGCCGCCCAAAAAAATCTTGCGTTGCTAAAAGAAGACCTTCAACCGATTGCCCAGGAAAACGGAAAAATCCTGTTCATTGACCAACGTCACCTATTAACTTTCGGATACTTGAAAGATATTCCTTTAGTGCCAGATTACGAGTTGGTTTTCATGATGGAAATGGTAATGGCTGGAAATCGCTCATACCTTGACAAATTTGTTTCCGACGTGAAAAACCAACGATTTGCAGCAATCGTCAGTGGGGAGCAGCCGATGACTAAACAGGGCCGTGCTTATGCATTTGGAGAAGAGAATGATGCCTGGGTGAAAGAAGTAGCAGAGCCGCTATTGTGCTATTATCAGAAAAGCACCGAATTGGAGGGAATCAATCTGGTTATCTATTTGCCTCGCGAGACACCCTGTAAGTGATATAATACCTGCCGCTTAACAGGAGGAAGGTATGAAAATTAATTATCAAGAAACCACTAACGACCTGCTCACGCGAATTGATATTCATCAAAAATTCGGCAGCCGCGATATTGACCAATGGATGCTGGAATTACTCCAGGTCCAAAAAGGTTCACGCATCCTGGATGTGGGCTGTGGGGCAGGCAAGCAATGCTTTGTATTTGATAAAGCATTGGTAG
Organism: uncultured Chloroflexia bacterium; assembly: GCA_963751425.1. Lineage (GTDB taxonomy): Bacteria > Chloroflexota > Anaerolineae > Anaerolineales > UBA4823 > CAVVUF01. Next base: position 1,695,146 of record CAVVUF010000001.1, read on the forward strand.
GTGAGGCTGACATTACCGGGGGCGATGTTTCTGCGGAATTGCTTGAGAAGGCGCGCCAGGAAAATGCTAAACTGGGCAGCCGGGTGAAGTTCATTGACCTGGATTTCAACAAGCGGTTCCCCTTTGAAGATGATCAATTTGATTTACTCTCCGCATGCTTCACGATTTACTATGCTGATGATATTCCCTTCACAATCCGTGAAATGCATCGAGTTTTAAAGCCTGGCGGACGTTTATTTACCACTGGACCCATGCCAGAAAATAAGCGCCTCTTCTACGATATCATCCAAGAGGCCACTCAGAAAACGATCCCTCCCATGCCCGGCAGCTCACGCTATGGCAGCCTGATCTTAAATGCCATCAAAACAACTTTCTTTAAAGTGGACATCCATATCTTTGAGAATCCCCTGACTTTTGTGGAGATCGATCCTTTCCTGGCATATACACGTGCGTCCCTATCTGAAGATCGAAAACTGTGGACGAGTCTTTTCCAGGAAAAGGATGATTTCGAAAAAGTAATGAGCCAGATTGAAAGGGTAGCAGCTCGGCGTTTGGAACAAGATGGTCAATTAGTCATGACAAAAGTTGTGGGTGGCTTTGTAGCCACAAAGTAGATCACAATGGCGGGAATGCTTTTTTATGGCAAGAGAGTTTGTTTTATAGGTGCACATCCAGATGATATTGAGCTGGGCTGTGGTGCCTTGATTTCCAACATATTCAACCAGACTGAAATTTTATGCGTGACACTTTCGGATAACCAGAAAAATCCTGCTCTGAAAAACTTAGTAGAAGAACATTACAATAGTATGGCCCAGTTAGGGCTCCCCCGTGAAAGCGTTCTCCTGGAAAGCTTTACTACGCGGCGCTTCCCGCAAGATCGGCAGGAAATTCTCGAATATTTGTACAGCCTCAATAAAAAATTCCACCCAGAAATTGTTTTCACCCACACACGCTCAGATATCCACCAGGATCATGTACAGGTAACCGAGGAAGTATTACGAGCTTTTCGCGGTACAACCGTGTTGGGATATGATGTTACCCGCAGCAGCTATGGCTTTTTCCCCCATTTCCTTGTGGAAGTGACCGAGAAAGATTTAGAGCGTAAAATTGCTGCCTTAGCACAATATAAAACCTACAACGACAAATATTATTTTTCACCAGAGCTGATTCGGGCTACATTGATCCGGCATGGAGCGCTCGCAGAATTCCCCTTAGCGGAGGGCTTCGATATTCAGCGTATTGTGGGTAGTTTTGGAAAAGCATAAATAACGCGCCTGCGATCGATCTGCCACTTGACCGTGATCAATCTTTGGTTATAATTCAATTATTGAATTTTGGATTATGGATACATCCCAAGAACCCGTACGCAATCTTGTTCTTCTAGAACAGATTGCCGATAATCCTGATGTAACTCAGGCATCCCTGGCGATACGCCTGGGGGTAGCCGTTGGAACAGTCAACTTCCTCTTGAAGAGATTGATTGCCAAGGGTTATGTAAAGGTTAAGCGTGCTGAACGACGCAAGCTGCGTTATATCATCACGCCAGAGGGGATTGCTTTTCGTACTCACCTTACTGTAGATTATGTCAACCAAACAATGCTGCTCTACCGAAACACTCGCCAGCATGTAGGAGAATTGATCGGTGCGGTAAAACAAAATGGTTTTGACCGGGTCCGTATAGCAGGAGATGGCGACATTGCCGATATCTGCCGGCTCACGTGCCTTGAACAAGGGATCAAAGTCGTCGACCAGGAAGAGGTACCCGGATTGGTGATCAATGGGTTGAAAGTCTCGCTTGATCTTAAGGAAAGGATAGATGGAGGTGAAGTCCATGCTGACTAATACTTCTTCAGAGTTGTTTTGGAGAAATAAGCGTGTTATTGTGACCGGCGGGGCGGGGTTTTTAGGGTCATTTGTGACCAAAAAACTGCAGGAAAAAGGCGCTAGCCAGATTTTCGTGCCGTTGATCGAGCAGTATAACCTGGTGGAAGTCTCAGAAATTCAGCGTATGTTTGAAGATGCGTCGGTTGGCAATTCTGTCCTCGAGACAATCGTCATTCACCTTGCAGCCCTAGCCGGTGGTATCGGTGCTAATCGAGCGCGGCCGGCGGATTTCTTTTACATCAACTTGATGATGGGGGTGCAGTTAATGCACGAATCCTGGAAGCGCGGAGTAAGTAAGTTTGTTGCCATTGGAACGGTTTGCGCTTATCCGAAGATTACACCGCTGCCCTTCCGCGAGGAAAATTTATGGGATGGATATCCAGAGGAAACCAATGCTCCCTATGGCTTAGCCAAGAAGATGCTCTTAGTTCAAGCACAGGCCTATCGGGAGCAATATGACTTCAATGCGATTTACCTGCTGCCTGTGAACCTGTATGGCCCTCGAGATAATTTTAACCTTGAAAGCTCACATGTAATCCCTGCCTTGATCCGCAAGTGCCTGGAAGCCAAAGAACGTGGCGATCAGCAGGTGGTTTTATGGGGAGATGGCTCTCCAACCCGCGAATTTCTTTATGCTGGAGATGCTGCCGAAGGGATTTTACTGGCAGCTCAAAAATATAATAGCAGTGAACCGGTAAATCTAGGATCGGGTAAAGAGATCAGTATTAGAGATCTGGCGGAAATGATTGCACGGTTGACCGGTTTCAAAGGAGAGATTGTTTGGGACACGAGCAAGCCAAATGGACAGCCGCGGCGGGCACTCGATACCAGTCGAGCAGAAAAGTTCTTCGGGTTCAAAGCAGCGGTTCCCTTCGAAGAAGGTTTGCAGCAGACCATTGGCTGGTACCTGGAGAACCGGAAAAAGTAAAAATATGTCTTCTTCTCCAGGGTCTGTTCAAAAACGTGACAGCGTTTTATTCATCCGGCCTACGCGTGGATTTGGCTCACTCAACCTGCATGATTTGTGGGTATATCGTGAGTTAATCTATTTCATGACCTGGCGTGACCTAAAAGTCCGCTATAAACAAACGGCATTGGGTGTTGCTTGGGCTGTGCTGCAACCCTTCTTGCGGATGGTGGTTTTTAGCTTTTTGTTTGGAGGAATCGCAAACCTTTCTTCGGAAGGTTTGCCTTATCCATTGTTTAGCTTTGCTGGTTTACTGCCCTGGACCCTCTTCGCAAAAGCGCTGGGGGATGCCGGGCGTTCAATGGTCACGAACCGCAATATGATCACCAAGGTTTATTTCCCCCGTATGATCATCCCCCTAGCTTCCGTTCTGAGTGGTGTGGTTGATTTTATGATCGCTTTCATGGTCTTGATTGGGATGATGATTTATTACGATATGAAGCCAGGCAGTGGGTTTAACTTTGTCTGGTCATGGGCGCTGCTAACATTGCCTCTCTTACTCCTCCTGGCGATGGCAACAGCTTTGGGAGCAAGTCTATGGCTTTCGGCGATGAATGTAATCTACCGTGATGTCGGTTATATACTCCCGTTTCTAACTGATATGTGGTTTTTTATCACGCCCGTCGTTTACTCAATCTCCGAAATCCCTGAACAGCTTCAATTCCTGTATTCCATCAATCCGATGACCGGTGTAGTGGAGGGGTTCCGCTGGGCATTATTGGGTACCCCGGCGCCTGGCCCGATGATCTTTGTTTCATCACTCGTAACACTTTTCCTTTTGGTTACGGGCTTGTTCTATTTCCGCCGAATGGAGCGCAGTTTTGCGGATGAAATCTAATGGATGATGTTGTGATTCGGGTTGAGAAATTGAGCAAGCAATATCGGATCGGGCTGGCATCTGACCGTTATCGAACGCTGCGCGATACAGTGGTAGACACAGTCTCTCGGCCCTTCCATGCCGCCAAAAAACTTTTTACTGGTCCGACAATTCAGCCTGAAAACACCAAGGGTATTCTCTGGGCATTACGAGATGTGTCCTTTGAGATCCAACGCGGGAGAATTTTTGGGATCATTGGTCGAAACGGTGCTGGAAAATCCACTTTGCTCAAAATCTTATCGCGAGTTACAGAACCCAGTGAAGGTTCTGTCATGCTGTGTGGGCGCGTTGGCGCTCTACTCGAAGTCGGCACTGGTTTTCACCTGGAATTGACCGGGCGCGAAAATATCTACCTGAATGGCGCCATCTTGGGGATGAGACGCACAGAGATCGATCGGAAGTTTGATGAGATCGTCGATTTTTCCGAAGTAGAACAGTTTATCGACACGCCAGTCAAGCGTTATTCCAGTGGTATGTATCTTCGCCTAGCCTTTGCTGTCGCTGCTCACTTGGAACCCGAAATTCTCGTGGTCGATGAAGTGCTGGCTGTAGGAGATGCCGAATTCCAACGTAAGTGCCTGGGGAAAATGAGCGATGTAGCGCAAGAAGGCAGAACAGTGCTGTTTGTCAGCCATAATATGTCCGCCATTCTTCGTTTGACAGAGCAAGCGATTGTTTTGGAGAAAGGCAAGCTTGTTTTACAGGCACCCACCGCCCAGGCGATCGATTATTACATGTCTTCTGGTTTTTCCGACATAGGCGAACGCGAGTGGCAGCCCGATGAGGTGCCCATGGATTCTGCACCGTTCACGCCCCTGGCGCTGAGAGTGAAAGATCACCGGGGACGCATTGTGGATACGCTGCGTTCAACAGAGCCGATAACGATTGAGGTCGAGTACAAGCTGAGCAACTCGATCACCGGCTTGCGTGTGGGAATATACCTGCTTACGCTGCGAGGAGAATATGTGTTCACTTCCTTTGATATCGACCAGCCTGAGAAATTTGAGCAATACAGTATACGCCCAGGTGGACATTACTTCAGCCGCTGTACCATCCCTGGCGACTACTTGAACGACGGACGATACGTTCTGGCGATAAACGCCAGCACATTCCGTATGAAGAGGTATTTTCAGGACGATCATGTGCTGGCCATCACGGTGGATGGCACCGGCGCGCCGGGAAAACAATGGCCTGAACCGCGCCTGGGACCTGTTCGACCCAGGCTGGAATGGCAGATCGAGAGAATAGAAGCATGACCGTAGCGAGCAAGAAAGCTATTAAAGAAATCCTTGGTGATCTACCCTATACAGCAGAGGTTTACTGGCGCTTACGCCAGCCGGGTAAGCCTGTTTCGGATAAGTTCACGCTCTCCCAGTTGCAAAAAACACTTCCGGCTTGGCGCAGTCAAGCCGAGGCTTCACCATTTCTGCTGCAGCCTGGCAAACAGGTTTTGATCTTTGGCACGCTGCGCTATTGGCTGGAGCATACCACGCTCTTAGGGTTGGCCCTGGCCGGTCAAGGGCATACAGTCTCACTTGCTTATCTGCCGTATGGAACGTGGCAAAAATCGATGAGTCATTTTGATCTCCGCAGGCAAAATGTTTATACCCAAGAAGTTCTCAAGCTGACCGGACCATTATTAAAAATCGTTCCATTCTTGAACACAAAGCCAGAACCACTGCCCGCAGGTTTAGATCAAGCAATTCAGCAGCTCTCCTTACGAGATACACAGTATACGCTTCAAGTTGAAGAGGTGCCATCTGAAAGTGAATTATTCCGGTTGCGCCTGGAACGTAACCGTCAGGCTGCCTGGGCAGCCCTGGAGTGGATCAATGAGAACCAGCCTGATTCCGTGATCATCCCGAATGGGACCATCTTGGAATTCGGTGCCCTGTACCAGGCAGCAATGTATTGTCAAACACCGGTTGTGACTTATGAGTTTGGCGAGCAGCGAGAGAGGATTTGGTTGGCGCAAAATGCAGAGGTCATGCACCAGAATACGGATGCGCTCTGGGAGGCGCGCCGCGACAAGACACTGACCTCAGAACAATTGGATCAAGCCAAGGCCCTGTTTTCCGCCCGCCAGCGTGCCAGCTTGTGGGAAAATTTTGCTCGGCGTTGGCAAGGTGTACCCAGTGAAGGAGGGGAACGAGTTCGCACGCTTCTGAAACTGGACCACAGACCTGTTCTTCTCCTGGCAACAAATGTGATCGGCGATAGCCTGACATTAGGCCGGCAGGTGTTCAGCAATTCAATGACAGAGTGGATTGAAAAGACCGTGCAGTACCTGGCTGGTAGGGCAGATGTCCAGTTTGTTATTCGGATTCACCCAGGAGAATTGGTCACAAAAGGCCCTTCTGTGGCAGATGTGGTTCTACGTGCCTTGGGTTTGTCAGCTGAAAAAATAACGGATATCCCCGAGCATATTCACCTGATCCCTGCGGATGCAAAGATTAATACCTATGACATTGTTGAGATTGCTGATCTGGGATTAGTTTATACGACGACAGTGGGTATGGAGATGGTCATGAGTGGGATACCAGTGATAGCTGTTGGGAATACCCATTACCGGGCCAAAGGCTTCACTCTCGATCCGGATACTTGGGAAGCCTATTTTGAGGTCCTCAGAAATGCCTTGGAAAATCCAGCCCAGTTTCGCCCATCAAAACAGCAGGTGGAATTAGCTTGGCATTATGCCTTTCGCTTCTTTTTCGAATATCCGCATACTTTCCCCTGGCATGTGGTTCACTTTTGGAAGGATGAAGCGCTTTGGCCTCTCAAACGCGTATTGAGCCAGGAAGGCCAGGAATTTTTTGGGCAGACTTTCCGATACCTGGTAGGAGAGCCTGTTCAATGGTGAGAAAAGCGTGAACATCAAGCAGCAGGTGCAAGATTTCTATAACCAGGTTGGCTGGCAAGAGGTCAGCGAGGGCGTTTACCAGAATGCAACTTTTGAAGATTTACGCCCGGTCTCGCGTGAGTATATCCATCGCTGTCATTTACGCATCCTTCGGCACATCAAAACTCAAGGAAAATATTTGCTTGATGCTGGCTCTGGGCCTATCCAATATCCCGAATATTTAGAATACTCTGAAGGTTACCATTATCGGGTTTGTGTCGACATCTCCCTGGTCGCTTTACAGGAAGCACGTAAACGGATCGGTGATCATGGGTTATTCGTTGTCGCTGATATTGCCAATTTACCCTTCAAAGCCAATGCCTTTGACGGGGAGGTGTCCTTACACACGATCCATCATTTACCTTTGGAGGATCACTTAACCGCTTATAAAGAGCTCTTTCGAGTGCTTATCCCAGGCAGCTCAATGGTAGTGGTCAATGGATGGAAAAACCCACCGGTGGAACGTTGGGTGAAGACAATTCGAAGAATAACAGGAAAACTTTGGCAAAAAAAACAGAATTCAAGTGACAATCACCCTCTCAATGCTAATCTGCCCTCACCAGGTCAATCAGAAGGCAAGACATATGTCAGCAAGTATGATGCAGTCTGGTTTAAGGAAGCAGTGGGAAAATATTTACCTTATGAGATATGGGTATGGCGGAGTATAAGTGTGGGGATTATGCGCACCTATATTCACGAAAATCAAATGGGGCATTGGCTTCTGCGAATGATTTTCAGGCTAGAAGAATTATTTCCTCATTACCTGGGAGAAAAAGGTGTTTATCCGCTGGTCGTGATCAGAAAGACAAATGGATTGTAGGAGAGAGTTTATGGACTGGTCTGGGCAAGTTGTTCTCGTTACCGGTGGAACGGGTTCATTCGGTAAAAAATTCGTGGAAATCATGTTGAAAGAATACCAGCCCTCTAAGCTGATTGTGTTTAGCAGGGATGAGTTGAAGCAGCATGATATGCGCGTCGCTGGTTTTAATCAACCCAGCTTGCGATATTTTATTGGAGACGTGCGAGATTTGGAGCGCTTGCGCCGTGCGATGCATGGGGTAGATATCGTGGTACACGCTGCCGCTTTGAAGCAGGTTCCAGCCTGTGAATATAACCCCATGGAGGCAATTAAAACAAATATCCTGGGCAGCAGCAATGTGATCGAGGCAGCCATCGATGCTGGTGTGAAGAAAGTTTTAGCTCTTAGCACCGATAAAGCGGTCAACCCGGTGAATTTATACGGCGCCACCAAGCTGGCTGCTGAGAAACTCTTTGTTCAGAGCAATGCCTATGCAGCAGGCACAGCCACGCGCTTTGCCTGTGTGCGTTATGGTAACGTGGTCGGCAGCCGCGGAAGTGTGGTACCCATCTTTATCAAACAGCGCCAGGGTGGGAAGCTAACCCTCATGGATCAACGGATGACACGTTTCTGGTTAACTCTGGAACAAGGGGTGCGTTTTGTCATCCGCTGCATAGGATTGATGCAAGGGGGAGAAGTATTTGTGCCCAAGATCCCCAGCACCCGGATTGTTGATCTGGCAAAAGCGATTGCGCCAAAAGCTGAGTTTGAGTTCGTGGGAATTCGTCCTGGGGAAAAACTGCACGAGGTTTTGATCTCTGAAGATGAAGCCCGCCTGGCGCTTGAGCGGGATGATATGTTTGTTGTTACCCCTTCAACACCCTTGTGGCAGCGAAATTTACATTATGAAGGTCAGCCTTTGCCGGATCGCTTCCGCTATGGCAGTGATAATAATCCCGAGTGGCTGAGCCTGGAGCAAATTCAGGAAATGGTTGCACCTTTTGAAACCGAAGAATTCTCAGAAAACGGCGAATTATAGGATTGCCATGAAGATTTTAATAACGGGCGTCAGTGGTCTGTTGGGGATCAACCTTGCTCTGGAGTTAGCGAAAGAGCATAAGGTTTTTGGGATAGTGAATGACCATCCCTTACAGATGACTGCTTTATCGGTAAAGAAAGTCTTTGATGTCTTCCAGGCTAACTTGACGATCCCAGGAACCTTGAAGTTGGTCATGGAAAAAACTCAACCTGATTGGATTATCCACTGTGCTGCTTTGGCAAACCTGGATGCCTGTGAATCAAATCCATCCTTAGCGCACAGATTAAATGCAGAAGTGCCTGGTGAACTAGCCGCCCTGGCAGGCAGCTCCGGAGCACGGCTGATCCATATCTCTACCGATGCTGTGTTCGATGGAATAAAGGGTGACTATGATGAGGTAGATCTCCCGAATCCTTTAAGCATCTACGCAAATAGCAAATTAGATGGGGAGCGGCGTGTATTGGATGCGAACCCTGAGGCGGTTGTGGCGCGGGTTAATCTGCATGGTTGGAGCATATCTGGAAAGCGCAGCCTGGCTGAATTTTTCTTCTACAACTTGCAAGCCGGAAAATCCGTTTTAGGATTTACGGATGTGTATTTTTGTCCAGTATTGGCGAACGATCTCGCCCCCATTTTCATTGCAATGCTGGAAAAAGGGTTGAAAGGACTCTATCACACGGTTAGCAGTGAAAGCCTGACAAAGTATGACTTTGGTTTGCGAATAGCTCGTAAGTTTGGCCTGGATGAAAATCTGATCCGACCCTCATCGGTTGAAGAGGCTGGCCTGAAAGCGCCCCGCTCCCCTCGCTTAACCTTAAAAACCGAGAAACTTTCTCAAGCGCTTGGCTATAAGATGCCAGCCATTTCTCCAGGGATAGAAAGTTTATCCAAGCTTTACCAACAGGCTTATCCGCAAAAGCTGCATGAGCTCTCGCTGTGAAATCTGGGAGAAATCCATAAAGATGACAACTTACATCCATCAACAGGTAGAAGCTGCCCGCCTCGGAACTGCCCCATCCCTGGTCAGCCGCGTTCTCCTCCGGTTGGGTGGTGCTTTGCGATATGCAGTTCCTACCAGGTTATTGCATCCTTCTGCCTGATCCGGTGGTATCTTCATTGAACGACCTCAATCGTTCACAGCGCGCCGATTACTTATGCGATATGGCCTTAGTGGGCGATGCGCTTCTGGAAGTGACTGGAGCATTTCGGATTAATTATGCTATCTTCGGGAACTCAGAGCCTGCATTGCATGCCCATATTGTGCCACGTTATTTATCTGAGCCCGATCAACTGCGGCATGGCCCGCCTTGGGCTTATGCACCGGAAGTTATTGATGCATATAAATTCGATCTCGAACGCGACCGTTCTTTAATCCAGCATATTGCCTTTGCAATCAGCAAAGGGTTGTCATAAGATTTACCCAAGGAGGCTGTAATGGAAATGCAGATAGGCAAGCATAAGATTGGAGAGAACCACCCCACATATTTCATCGCGGATATTGCTGCCAACCACGATGGGGATCTTGAGCGCGCTAAAATGCTCATCCGCTTGGCTAAAGAAGCTGGCGCAGATGCAGCCAAATTTCAGAACTTTCGTGCACCTCAAATCGTCTCGGATTATGGCTTTCGAACCATGGGTGACCAGGTCTCTCACCAGGCTGCCTGGAAAAAACCCGTATTTGAAGTATACAAGGAGGCTTCGATCCCCTTTGAATGGACACCTGTTTTAGGTGAAGAGTGCGATGAGGTTGGCATCGATTATTTTTCATCCCCTTACGACTTTGAAGCAACCGATTTCTTGGCTCCATATGTACCCGCAATAAAAATTGGCTCTGGAGAAATTGACTGGTTAGAGTCCATTGCGTGGATCGCTCAAAAGGGTAAACCTGTGCTCCTGGCAACCGGTGCGTCTATGATTGGTGAAGTACAGCAGGCTGTTCATACCATTCTAAAATATAATCCACAGCTTGTCTTGATGCAGTGCAACACCAACTATACAGCCAGCCTTGAAAATTTCAAGCATATCCACCTGCGCGTCTTATTGACTTACAAAAATATGTTTCCTCAAGTTGTCCTCGGCCTGTCCGACCACACGCCAGGACATGCGACCGTTCTAGGGGCTGTTGCGTTGGGCGCCAGGGTGGTAGAAAAGCACTTTACCGACCATAATGACCGGGTCGGACCGGACCACAAATTTGCTATGAACCCCGCTTCCTGGCATGAAATGGTTGAACGGACGCGCGAGTTGGAAAGCGCATTGGGCTCAGGGGACAAATTTATCGCCGCGAATGAGCGCGAGACATCGGTCGTTCAAAGGCGCTGCCTGCGCGCAGCCCGCGATATCAAAGCGGGTGAAATTTTCCAGCGCGATATGATTGATGTATTACGTCCAGCTGCGCCGGGAGCAATTAAACCTAATGAAATTGCTGCCGTAGTGGGAACTCGAGCCCTGGTCGATATCCCATTTGGGAAAGAGCTGCATTGGGTTGACTTAGGATAATAGTTTTTTCACAATGGCGCGCGTTCTTTATTTTAGTCGTGATTATTCAACACATGACCACCGGTTTTTGACAGCCCTAGAGAAAACCGGTCATAAGATTTATTACTTGCGTTTGGAAAGCCGCGGTCATGCCCTTGAGGATCGACCTATTCCACCTGCTGTGGAGCAAGTCCAATGGGTTGGGGGCGATCGACCAGTGCGCTTTAAGGATGGTTTGCGCTTGTTGCTGGACTTAAAAAAAGTACTAAAGAAGATCAACCCGGATCTTGTTCATGCAGGACCCATTCAAACGGCCGCGCTTTTAGTAACCCTGACAGGTTACAAGCCTTTAGTCAGTATGTCATGGGGATATGACTTACTCGTCGACGCTCAAAAAAGCATATCCTGGGCATGGGCTACCCGGTATGCATTAAAACGCAGCTCGGTGATGATCGGCGATTGTCAAATCGTTCGACAAACCGCTGTTTCCTATGGAATGTCGCAAGATCGGATTATCACCTTTCCATGGGGGGTCGACTTACAACATTTTTCTCCGCGCAATGAAGAACAGCAGGATCCAGCCCAAGAGTTTCAATCTCGTTTGGGGTGGGGAAAAGACACTTTTATCCTGCTTTCCACCCGTTCGTGGGAATTGATTTATGGAGTAGATATCCTGGCAAAAGCCTTTGTTTTGGCAGCCAGACAGCATCCAGAGCTGCGTTTGATGATGTTGGGCAATGGCTCTCTCGCAGCACAGTTACGTCAAATTTTTACGAGAGGCGAGGTCGCCGACTTTGTGGTATATCCAGGACAGGTGAAACAGGCTGAATTGCCGAAGTATTATCGCGCAGCAGATTTGTTTGTGAGTGCATCGCACAGCGATGGCACCTCCATTTCGATGTTAGAAGCTCTGGCATGCGGCTGCCCTGTACTACTTTCGGATATTCCAGGGAATATGGAATGGATTAAGCCTGGAGAACAGGGGTGGCTGTTCCGCGATGGAAATGCACTCGACCTGGCTGAAAAAATGATCAGTGCCATTGAAAACCAGAAGCTTTTGGCGTCTATGCGGTGCGAAGCGCGCTGTTTGGCTGAAAAACGAGCCGATTGGAACAAGAATAGTCAAGAAATATTAAGCGCTTACCGATTGGCTGGGCTAAATTGAGGTAGATGAGTGAAATGAGTCAAACTTTAGCAATTATCCAGGCTCGAACAACCTCCTCCAGGCTGCCAGGGAAGGTGTTGCAAGATATTTCTGGTCAGCCAATGCTTGTCCATGTCGTAGAACGTACCTTACGAGCCGAATTGGTCGATCAGGCTGTCGTTGCTACAACCACGGATCCTTCGGATGATCCAATTGTAGAGCTGTGCAAAAAGCGAGGCTATGCCTGTTTTCGAGGCAGCTTGCACGATGTATTGGATCGTTTCTATCAGGCAGCTTGCCAATACGAGGCAGGTGTAATTGTACGCATCACAGCAGATTGCCCACTGATTGATCCTCGACTCATTGACTTGACTCTGCGAGCTTTCTGGGGTGAAATACAAGGCCTACCTGGTAGGATTAGCCAGCAGCTGTTGAATACAGAGGGACTGGCTTTTCCATTTGATTTCACTGCGAACCGTCTTCCGCCACCCTGGAGCCGCACCTACCCTATCGGACTGGATACGGAGGTGTGTTCAATGGCGGCTCTGGCACGCGCCTGGAGGGAGGCGGACCAAAAATATCAGCGTGAACATGTGATGCCTTATTTATATGATGATATAGGAGTAAATTTTGACCAGCCTTGCCGGTTCCGAGTGCTGCAAATAGATCACGAACAGAACCTGGGCTCATTACGTTGGACGGTAGATACACCCATCGACTTGGAGGTGGTCCGACAAATTTTCTCGCATTTTATCGGGAGAGAAGACTTTTCATGGTTGGATGTTGTGGAATTAATCAAACGCGACCCGTTACTTGGAGAGATCAATGCCAATGTAGTTCATAAAAATGTCTATGATTTCGACCAGCGGGCAAAGGACTGAGAGTTGCTCGATATGGCATACTTGACAATTTTCACTGCCCCAAAGGCTTTCACCAATCCACATATCGCCACCATCCAGAAAAATGCCATCCAATCTTGGATGCATCTTAGCGACCGGGTCCAAGTTCTACTGCTGGGTGAAGAAGAGGGACTGGCAAATCTTGCCCATGAGCTGGGCATCACCCACTTGCCGGATGTGGAACGCAATCCTCAAGGCACACCCTTGCTCAGCTCGATGTTCGAGTTAGCCCGGCAGCACAGTGACAGTCCTTACCTGGCGTGTGTCAATGCGGATGTTATTTTGTTGCCAGAAACCATGGATGTAATCGACAAAGGATCCTCACAAGTCAAGGAATTCCTGATCGTCGGACAGCGCTGGGACCTGGCATTGAAAGTGCCTTTGGAATTCGAGGCAGGATGGGAAGAACAATTGCGTCACGACCTTCGAGTGCGCGGCCGGCTTCACCCACCCTCAGGTAGTGATTATTTCATATTCCCCCGCCAATGTTTTCAAGAGATGCCCAGGTTTGCAATTGGGCGCGCGGGTTGGGATAATTGGATGTTCTTTCATGCACGACAAAAGGGCTGGCCTGTGATTGACGCCACCCCCATCTTACCGGTGATCCATCAGGACCATGATTACAGTCATCTACCCGGCGGTCAGCCTCATTATCGCCTTCCCGAGACATCCGAAAATGTTCGCCTGGCAGGCGGGAGACGGGCAATCTTTACACTCTTAGATGCCGATTACGCCATCCGAGATGGGAAATTGGAAAAGATTCCAGTGAAGGGCAAGAAACTGTTAAGAGAGATGGAAATTTTTCCATTTGTGAAATTACACTCATTTTTACTGGGAGAATTGGCCTTTATGTTTTTCCATCCGGGCAAAGCTTGGAATGAGTGGCGCGGGCGGATTCAATATAAATTGAGGGCACGGTAGGAGAGTAGAATGCGTAAAGGTCAGAATCCCGCAAAGTTTGTTAATCAGGTCGCCAAGCCAGAACGGATTACGGTGGCGATATTAAACTACATCCCATTCCTGAGTGGTTTCTACGCTCAAACGCTGGATGTGCTGAAAACTTGCTTAGGGAGCATTTGGGCTCATACCGACATGCCGTATGATTTGTTAGTGTTTGACAATGGCAGCTGCCAGGAAGCGATCGATTTTTTAACAGATGCCCAAGATGATGGGAAAATCCAATATCTGATCCTGGCAGAGAAGAACCTGGGAAAGGGAGGCGCCTGGAACGTTATCTTGAATGCTGCCCCAGGTGAGATCATCGCTTATACAGATAATGATGCCTATTTTTATCCCGGGTGGCTCTCAAAATCTGTGCAAATCCTGGAGTCATTTCCCCATGTGGGCATGGTAACCAGCCGCCCATTCCGTACCCCGCCGGATCTTTACCAGAGCACGATCCAATGGGCAGAAACAACCCAATCTGTAAAATTAGAAAGGGGTCAATTTATTCCCTGGGAGGAATTTCGGGCTTTCGACATGAGCCTGGGACAGCCAGAGGAAGAAGTGCGGGAACGTTATGAGAAGACCGAGGATATCCGGCTGACTTATGCTGGGCTGACCGCTCAGGTTGGAGCCAGTCATTGGCAGTTCTTGGCTTATAAAAAGGTGATGCAGCAGTTCCTTCCCTTTGATATGGAACGACCGATGGGTCAGGTCAGGCAGTTGGATCAGCGTGTTAATGAAGCAGGTTATCTTCGACTGATGCCGGTAGAGTTCCTGGCACAGAATATGAGTAACCGTTTGGATTGGATCCATTCTCCAGAAGAAGCCAAAACCTCTCCCAAATCCGAGAAGCGCTTTGGGAAAATGATTTTGAATAGACCCTTCGTTAAACGGCTTTTACTTGGAGTATATGATCGGATTTTTCGTTGGTATTATGACGATTGAAAACACATTTGGATCGAAATGAAGACTTGGCAAAATAAGAGAAAAGAAAGCTTGGTTTACCTGGCCTTTGGTCTTTTGGGATTGGTTGGAGCATTTGCTATTATTTACAGCACACGTTGGGGTGCCATTGTTTATAGCGATTCAACAGCGTACATTCTTTCAGCGCGCAGTTTGTTGGCCGGGAAAGGTTTGGGGATTCCAACGCCTGAGGGATCCTTTCAACCCCTGACCCACTTTCCACCCTTTTATCCCTTGGTATTGACCGGCTTGGGCTTGATAGGAATGGATCCGTTGGAGGGTGCTCGCTGGCTTAATGTTTTGCTTTTTGGAGGCATGATCTTTTTGGTGTGTGGAAGTGTCTATCATTTCAGTCAC
Source organism: uncultured Chloroflexia bacterium (assembly GCA_963751425.1). Lineage (GTDB taxonomy): Bacteria > Chloroflexota > Anaerolineae > Anaerolineales > UBA4823 > CAVVUF01. The sequence continues at coordinate 1,710,397 of CAVVUF010000001.1, forward strand.
CGGTTCGTTCTTTCGTTTCTTCTGGGATTGGTGATCTTGTCTTCCCCATTGTTCCTGAATATTTTTTCACGAGCGATGTCTGAGGCTTTATTCTTTTTCTTGGGATTATTAAGTTTAATCCTGCTTACTGAATATTCAAGTCACCATCGCCGGGCATTATTGATCGGAGCTGGAATAACCGCCGGTTTGGCATGCTTGACCCGATATATTGGTTTCACGCTCGTTCTATGCGGTGTATTAGTGCTGTTGATCACTCCAAAAATGAGCTGGCGAAAGCGGTTAATCGATGCAGCGATTTTTCTGGGTTTGGCGGGCATTTTGTCTGCTATCTGGCTGGTACCGGTTTTTCTTAAGACTCAACAATTTGCTGCCCGTTCTTTCCAGCTTGGCAGTAATTTGTCCACCGCTTTTAGCGAAGCTAAAGTAAGCCTGATCGACCTGGGTTGGTCCTGGATCCCGTTCGCGAATTATATCGATCCTCTCCCTTCTTATTCCTTTCGAGGCTGGTTCATGATTGCCTTGGTGGTATTGCTTGGGATTACCTCATTGATCGTTACCTTTATAAAAATTCGCTCGAGTGATAAGAAAATTTTAGAAATCGAGATCCTTCGCTTGCCATTTATTTTTACTCTATTCGGAGGTATCTATCTTTTTTTCATTACCTTTTCTTACCTCTTTTCGAACTCCACGAAACGACCTTGATGGCAGACTGCTGTCACCCGTTTATTTATCTCTTCTTTTGGTCATTTTTCCTTTACTAACCTGGGACTTATCAGAGGGGAAGCCGGGGCGTTGGCTTGCCTGGCTTCCAGCTTTTATCCTGGGCACACTGGTTGTGAGCGGATTTGTTAATAGTATTAAATTTTTACAAGACAATCACTTGAACGGTTCAGGCTATACGAGCGAAGCCTGGAAAAATTCAGCATTAATCAGGACCATACAAGGGTTAGATCAAGATATTGCTTTGATATCCAATGAAAGCTCTGCCATCTTATTTTTAACCGGTCGTCCAGCTTACGAGGTTAACGAGCGTTTTCTCTCCACTCCTACAGAAACTTACACGCGTTTTGGAGAAGATCCAGAAGATCCAGCCCAGCGCCTCTTCAAAAGTGGAAAGGCTGTTCTGGTAATTTTCCCAACCACATTCTACTGGCAGTTATTTCCGATATACGGAGATCGTACTCAAGCCAGGTTGGATAGCATGTTGCAGGGATTGGACATCACACAGCGCTTATCGGATGGCGTTATTTATCAGTATGCTGCACCTTAATAAGGATAGATCTTTACAGAAAAGAACACCAAACATGGAAAAAAAGACAATTTTCATCAGCGCCGATCATGGATTAGCCATTGTGTATTTCTTACAGTCTGATGTTGTCCCAACTCTTTTAGACGCCGGGCAGCATGTGGTTCTTTTATCAGATGATGGACTCAAGGACTCCCTTCAGGCGCGTTTTGGAAGATCAGACCTTGATATTGAGGGGTTGCGTCTGAAGGAAGCAAATGATTATTTCTCAAATCATGCCTCAGAAACGCAGTGGTGGTTAAATTTCTTTCGCAGGGTGGGGAGCTCAAACCGCATCAATACAGAGGCCATGGACAGTTATATCCGTCAGGTTGCAGTAGAAGAAGGTTGGAGGCGGCGGATATTGATGCCAGCCGCGTATCTTACAATTGCGGTTCTTCGCCGATCCAAGCGAGCGCGCAGGAAATTGATCGCGATGCAAGGGCGCTATACGCCGCGCTTGTATTCTGATTTATTTGACCAGTACAACCCCAACCTGGTGGTTGCCAGCACGCCAGGCTGGCGGATTGATCGTTACCTGCTGCGCGAGGCCTCCGCTCGAGGTATTAATACTGCGGCAGTGGTTGTTGGGTGGGACAATCCCAGCAGCTACAGTATTCCTGGCGCAAAGGTAAATTGGATTAATTGCTGGTCTGAAATTCAAAAAGAGGAATTGGTAGCAGGCTCAGATTGGCCCAAAGAACGTGTTCATATTGGTGGTATTCCCTCCTATGATGGCTATTTTCGCGGCGAGTGGTTGGTGCCGCGTGAAGAATATTTTCGGATGCATAACCTCGACCCACAACGGAAGCTGCTTTCATATGCGGCCAGTTTTGTTAGCTTCGCCCCCAATTACCGCAATGTTGAAGCGTTGGCTCGCCTGGTAGCAGCTGACGAATTGTCAAAACCATCGCAGTTGCTTGTGCGCTTGCACCCAAATCATTTCATGAATGTTCACCTTTATGCGGAGGAGAGAAAGAAGATCCACCAGCTTGCTCAGGAGCTCCCCAACGTACATGTTGTTGAACCGGTACCTTTAGGAGGATCCCTGGGCTATTATTCAGGAGAGGATATGCCCGAAAAAACATCCATGATGGCATACTCTGATGTATTCTTGACAGTTTATTCAACGATGGTCGTGGAAGCCGCGGTCCATGAGCGCCCGATTGTGAGCCTGTGCCTGGATACACCCGGCGGTTGGAATTGGCCGCGAAAATTTTCACTCCCCCTTTCTGAGATTGGCGAATGGCCCACCCATTCTCGGTTCCGCCAGGCCAAAGCAGGGAAGGTGGTGTACGACGAAGCAGGACTTAAAAAAGCCGTAGACGAATATCTGCAAAATCCAAATTCCGATTTGGAAGCTCGCAGGGCATTTATTCTCCAGGAATGCACCTTTACGAATGGGACAGCTGGAAAACGGACAGCGGAATTTTTATTAAAGCTGTTGTCCTGATAACAACCAGAACTTTTGCGAACAAGGTGAGAAAAGATGAAATTCTTAATTGCTGGATTGGGTTCAATTGGCAGACGCCACTTGAGAAATTTGGTTAGCTTGGGTGAAAAGGATATCTTACTTTACCGGACCCACCAGGCTACTTTGACTGATGAAGAATTAGCTGGCTTCCCAGTTTACAATGTTCTGGAAGATGCCCTTGCTCAGAAACCAGACGCGGTGATCGTGGCCAACCCGACTGCGCTGCATCTGGATGTGGCAATTCCAGCCGCAAAAACCGGATGCCATCTCTTGGTGGAGAAACCGCTGTCCAATTCCATGGATGGCATTCTGCAATTAAGAGAGGCAGTGGCTGCTGGAAAAGGGAAAGTATTGGTGGGGTTCCAATTCCGCTACCACCCCGGGTTGAACCAGATCTCGAAGCTGCTCAAAGAAGGAACCATTGGACGCCCATTGTCGGTCCGAAGCCATTGGGGTGAATATCTTCCCAATTGGCATCCCTGGGAAGATTACCGCCTAGGATATGCCGCTCGTTCAGACCTGGGGGGCGGGGTTATCTTGACGCTCTGTCATCCCTTGGATTATCTGCGCTGGTTACTGGGAGATATACAAGAATTATTCGCCTTTGGCGGGCATTTAAGTGACCTGGAATTACAGGTTGAAGATACTGCCGAGATCAGCTTGCATTTCGCGAATGGCGTTGTTGGCAGTGTTCACTTGAATTACAATCAACGCCCTCCAGTACATAAGTTAGAGATCGTAGGCACTGGAGGTACAATTCTGTGGGACAATGCGGATGGGGCAGTGCAGCTTTCTAGGGCGGGTGAGCCCTGGGAAGATTTTCCAGTTCCAACTGGCTTTGAGCGAAATTGGCTGTTCCAGGATGAAATACGACATTTTATGGCTGTGTCTCGGGGAGAAGAAAAACCCATTTGTGCATTAGAAGATGGAATCTGGGCTCAGCAGGTGGCATTGGCAGCTCTCAAATCAATCGAAACGGGCGCAAAGGTTAGATTTTAAGTGAACGGGTTGCATTTTCCAACGAGTAAAAAATTCTGGCAGCCAGTGATCTTCTTTTTCTTGCTGTTCGCGATTGCATTTCTGGGATTTTGGTGGCTCAAGATCAGCACACCCTATGGATTGGGGTTGGTCAATGATTCTTATGCCTATGTCAGTGGCGCGATCAATTTATTAAAGGGAATTGGATACACACAACTTTCAGGAGGCGGAGAAGTTTCACCCATTACTCATTTCCCGCCAATGTTCTCGATCCTCCTGGCTCTGGTTGACTTGATCAAGATCGACATTTTTTTTGCCGCGCGGCTGGTCGTTCTATCCCTTTTTGGACTCAATGTGATCCTGGTGGGAATAACGCTGCTGGCGATCACTCGCAGATACCCCGTTTCTTTATTGGGCGCATTTTTGAGCGCAACAAGCGGTGTGTTCCTACGCACACATTCAATGCTGATGAGCGAACCATTATTTATTACTTTAAGCCTTATCAGCAGCCTCTGCCTGGTTGTTTCTTTTCTCCACAATCGCCGCACATGGTTAATCATGGCAGGCATATTGGCTGGGTGTGCCACCCTGACTCGTTATGCAGGTCTGGCATCCATTGTCACGGCTCTACTTACAATTGCCATTTTTCGGCGTAAGGTTAAATTAATACTCTCAGATGCATTATTTTTTGTTTTAGGCGCTTTGCCATTGATAATTAGCTGGGGGGTGTATAACCAATTGTCAACCGGGACAGTGGCCAATCGCCAGCTTTTATGGCACCTGCCCTCTTGGTCAAATATTGAGCTCGGCTTATTTAACTTCCTGGCTTGGATATTTCCAAGAGGTTTCCTGTCCTGGCTGCAAGCGCAGAAGTATTTTGCTTATGCTTTGACATTGTTCATTAGCTTTGTGTTCTTATGGTTGGTCATCACAACCTTTCGAAGCTTTTACCGTTACTCCCAACCGGATGGGCAATCAGAAGCAGGTGAAAAGCTTTTCATATATCACCAGGTGTACGTGTTGGTTTATCTTGGAGCCATCCTGGCGACAATGATTTTCTTCGATGCAAGTACCCGGTTTGAAAATCGGATTTTGGCCCCGATGGAAGTTTCATTCTTAATTGTGATCCTGGCAGCCCTTGCGAAGTGGTCCGAAAGACGTCCGCTTTATCAAAAGGTTCTCGTGATTACCTTACTATTAATGTTTGCCTGGTTCTGGGTTCGAGAAGGTAGAAACACAGTTGAACTTCTTGGGCAAGATGGGCAGGGATTTGCCAGTTTAACCTGGAAAAACTCACCCACCATCGAATATATCCGAAATTTGCCACCAGAAAAAATCATTTATACGAATAGAAATACCGCGGTCTTCCTGCAAACAGGCCGGAATTCATATCGTGTTCTCTCTCGAACGGATCCGGTTACATTGAAACCGCGCGACAATTACGAAGAACAATTAGCAGAAATCCACCGGAATATATTGTCCCAAAAAGCTGTGCTGATATTCTTTGGGGCAGATGATCAAACGGAACCCGAGGATCGAGCCTGGTTAGAAGATCTGAGATCAGGGTTAACCATGTTTGAGAAATTTTCAGATAGTGAAGTATATGACCGGTAAATTGGTATTATTGTTATGCGGATTATGTGCCTTGGGTTTCGTGGCCGTATGGTTAATGTTATATAGCACTCCTTTCGGTGTTGGGATTTGGCTAGATTCGCTGCATTATGTCAGTGCGGCAGAAAGCTTTATGGATGGTATCGGATTTGGCAGGGTAAGCGGCTGCGGGATTTTTAAACCCATGACCCATTACCCTCCATTTTATTCCTTCACCCTGGCCATATTTTCACTTGTCGGTTTGAGCCCTCTTCGAGCTGCCCGAGTGGTCAGTGCGCTCTGTTATGGAATTACAGTGATACTTTCAGGGTTAGCTATTTATAAAATAAATAGAAATCGCCTCCTGGCGTTGTTGGGTGCAGGATTAATACTTTTTTCTCCTATTACCTTGAAAACATTTTCCTGGGCCTTGAGCGAGCCGCTCTTTGTTCCCCTGTTATTGGCAAGTTTTTTAGTTTTATCACTTTACTTTGAAAAACCACTTCCAACCTATCTACTGATTGCAGGGGGGTTGTTGGGGATGGCTTTTCTGACCCGTTACGTAGGCGTCGCGTTCGTGGTTAGTGCCGAAATATTGTTATTCTTAGACCGCCGTATCAATATGAAACACAAGCTGCGGGATATGACTCTCCTTGGGGTGCTCAGTATCGGACCAGTCACACTTTGGCTTATCCGAAATTACCTTTGGATGAGAACGACTACTGACAGAAACATTGGCTGGCACCCGCCAGGAACAGAAGTATGGACTTCTTTTGTTAGCACGGTCTTTAGTTGGTTTCTACCCCAAAACTGGATTGCTGGACGAGAAATGACATGGCTGATTGGTTTTGTCGTCATTGGCACCTTGTGCCTAGTGATAAGTGTTTACATCATCTGGAGGCAGGGCAAGTTGAGATGGAAAGTTCCTTCCTTAGAGCTGCTTTTCCTGGCCAGTATTATTGTTTATATGATTCTCCTGGGAATATCGCTTACCTTTTTTGACCCGAATACTACCCTGTATGACCGGATTCTGATTCCGGTATATATCCTGTTGATCATCTTGTTTGTATCACAAGCAGGTAAGGCAGTTCGAAGCGGTCAGGTAATTCTGCAAACCCTTGCCCTGATTAGTTTGGGGTTATTCCTGGTTTGGCAGATTCACAGCGGGTACTTGATGATCCAGGAAATGCGTAAAGATGGACAGGGATATGCGAGTTTGGTTTGGCGCAGTGCCATGATCATCAAGGAACTTAGGGAGTTGCAATCCAGTCTGGTATACTCCAATGATATTACAGCAGTATATTTCCTGACAGGAGCTCCAGCCTGCAGTATTCCTTCCTGGGATGATCAAATGGCTCTGACTGTTATGCGCGAGAAATTGAAACAGGAAAATACAGTTTTGGCTATATTTGGACGAAAAGTGAGTGGAGAATTTATGTCTTATGAAGAGATCATCAGCGGCTTGCTGCCGATCTATGATCAACCGGACGGCGTAATCCTCAGAATGTCTGGAACTCCTTAGGTAAACTTCTAATGACACCTAAAGCTTCGCAATCAAGTTTTGAATAGAGGAGTGATATGAGTGAGATATTTGAAAAATTTTCCCTGGCTGGCCGCGTGGCGATCGTTACCGGCGGACCGGGCTTATTAGGGAAGGAATTTTGTAAAACGCTGGCAGAAGCCGGGGCAGCAGTGGTTGTTGCCGATATCAATGGCGAGGGAGCAGATGCTGAGGCAGAAGCATTGCTCAAGGCAGGTTACCGGGCTCTGGGGGTGCAGGTAGATGTAACGAATCCAGAATCCGTCCGGGCTATGGTGGACAAGGCTTTAAAGGTTTACGGAAGGCTGGATATCCTGGTGAACAGTGCCGCCCTTGACCCAAAGTTCGATCCGCAAGCCCTGGCTGCGCGCACCACTCCCCTGGGAAGCTTTGAAGATTATCCGGTTAATTCCTGGAAACAGGCTTTGGATGTGAACCTGACCGGCATGTTCTTGTGCTGCCAGGCAGCCGTCCGCCCAATGTTATCGCAGGGTAGGGGCGTGCTGATCAATATTTGCTCGATGTATGGGCTGGTAGGGCCTGACCAGCGTTTATACCAGCGAGATGGAAAACAGACTTCTTACAAACCTGTGTATTATTCAGTGACCAAGGCGGGTGTTTTGGGGATGACAAATTACCTGGCAACTTATTACGCTGGCAAGAATATCCGCGCCAACGCCCTGACACCAGGAGGCGTCTTTAATGGACACGACGAAACCTTTTTGAAGGCTTATAGTGCCCGAGCGGTCATGGGACGGATGGCGAACAAAGATGAAATGAATGGTGCGCTTCTTTTCCTGGCCTCCGATGCTTCATCCTATATGACCGGAGCAAACCTTATTGTAGATGGTGGCTGGACAGCTTGGTGAGTTGAGAATGCATGTGCTAGCCATTATCCCCGCCCGGGGTGGCTCGAAAAGTATCCCCCGGAAGAATATCAAACCGCTGGCAGGTCATCCTCTGGTTGCCTACTCGATCGCTGCCGCGCTTCAAGCAAAGTGTGTGACACGGACGATTGTATCAACGGATGATGAAGAAATAGCTGCGGTGGCACGTCAATATGGCGCGGAGACACCCTTCCTCCGCCCTGCAGAATTTGCACAAGATCATACAACTGATCTACCGGTGTTCCAGCACGCCTTGGCCTGGTTGGCCGAGAGCGAAGCGTATGTTCCTGATATCGTTGTCCAGCTAAGGCCCACTTCGCCAATCCGGCCTCCAGATTGCGTCGACCAGGCAGTGAAAATATTGATCGAGCACCCTGGTATTGACTCCGTACGCGGGGTGGTGCCATCCGGTCAGAATCCCTTCAAGATGTGGCGGATTGACGAAGAGGGTAAATGACTCCTTTGCTGTCAGTCCCTGGAATCCAGGAACCATTTAATGCTCCCAGGCAGGCTTTACCAGCCACTTATTGGCAGACAGGACATATTGACGCAATATGGACGAAGACCGTCAATGAGCAAAATTCTTTGAGCGGCAAGGTGATTTTTCCCTTGATCCTTGATTCTCGCTATACCATCGATATTGATACGCTAAAGGATTGGCAGCGGGCGGAATTGATGATTTTCCAGCGAGAATTAAGCTTCGTTCAGCCAGACTTACCAAATAAACCTCAAAAACGAGCCCTTCCAGAACAAGTAGAGCTTGTTGTATTCGATTTCGATGGCGTTATGACCGATAACCGGGTATGGGTCGACGAAGATGGGCGGGAGATGGTGGCCGCAAATCGCAGTGATAGCTTGGGGTTATCACGCATGCGCCGGGCTGGAATTGAAGCCTTTGTGCTGTCGAGAGAAATAAACCCCGTGGTAGCAGCACGCTGTCGAAAGCTAAATCTGCCTTATATTCAAGGTGAAACTGATAAAGCCAATACATTACGGACTCTTCTGATCGAGCGTAAAATCGACCCGGCTCAAGTAGTATATGTAGGGAATGATATTAATGACCTGCCCTGCTTTCCAATTGTAGGCTGCGCGGTGGCAGTCGCAGATGCCTTGCCTGAAGTATGCGAACAAGCAGACCTGGTTCTTCAACAGCGAGGTGGGCATGGAGCAGTGCGTGAAATTTGTGATTTGATTTATGTAAAAACCTTAGGAAGGAGTTCAACATGACCAGGTTAATGAAAATTGGTGACCGTTTGGTCGGTGAGGGACAACCCGCTTTAATCATTGCAGAGATCGGGATCAACCATAATGGTGATTTGGAAATTGCAAAACAAATGATTGATGCCGCCGTACATAGCGGCGTGGATGCCGTGAAATTTCAAAAAAGGACTCCAGAATTGTGTGTGCCTCCAGATCAACGCAATCAAATGCGCGAGACGCCGTGGGGTTACATCACATATATGGATTATCGTTACAAGGTCGAATTTGATCAAGAAGCTTACCAGGAAATTGATCGGCATTGTAAAGAAAAGGGAATTACCTGGTTTGCTTCAGTTTGGGATGAGCCATCGGTAGACTTCTTGGAACCATTTGCTCCTTGTTGCTATAAGATACCTTCCGCCTCTCTGACAGATCATAATCTGCTCCGCCACCTGAAGAAGACTGGGCGTCCATTGATCTTGTCAACCGGGATGTCCACCTTTGAACAAATCACAGAAGCGGTGCATATACTGGGCGAAGACAACCTGGTTTTAGCCCACGCCACAAGCACGTATCCTTGTGAGCCAGATGAGCTGAATTTAAAAATGATCCAAACGCTCCGTGAAACTTTTTCTTGCCCGATTGGATATTCTGGTCATGAAGTAGGTTTAATTCCATCTGTGGTTGCCGTGGCATTGGGCGCCTGTATGGTTGAACGCCATATCACCCTGGACAGGGCGATGTGGGGCAGCGACCAGGCAGCATCTGTTGAGCCGGGTGGTTTTGAGCGGTTGGTAAAATATGTCCGTGTAACGGAAGCTTCCATGGGAGATGGCATCAAGCGTGTGTACGAAAGCGAGCTGGCTTCCCTTCGGAAATTACGCAGAGTGCAACAATTATCCTCAGGACAAAATGGCCAATAGCGATAAGATTTCAGCATCGTTCCGTGATCCGAGTGGTTTTCTTTTCCGGCGGGAAGGAATTCTCTACCGTCAGGTGAATCAATCCTATCAGGCAAATTATGAACGCCTGATGGAATTGGGTTTGTATGAGAAGCTGGTGAATTCTGGAGCGCTTATCCGTCACCAGGAGGTAGAGCTAAAGCCGGAAAGCTCAGGCGTGCCCGAAACAGCTGCAGCCGCATACAAAATAATTCAGCCTGAGCTGATCCCTTTTATTTCATATCCATATGAATGGAGTTTCTCACAGCTAAAAGCTGCCGCCCTCTTGACTTTGAAGGTTCAAAAAGCAGCACTGGACCATGGAATGTCGCTCAAAGATGCCAGTGCATATAATATTCAATTCATAGGCTACAAACCAGTTCTAATCGATACGCTGTCCTTTGAAACATACCTGGAGGGTCAACCCTGGGTGGCATATCGCCAGTTCTGCCAGCATTTTCTGGCACCTTTGGCTCTGATGTCCATGCGCGATGTGCGTCTAAACCAATTATTGAGAATTTACATCGATGGAGTACCTTTAGACTTGGCGAGTAAAATGCTCCCAGCCAAGACACGCCTCAACTTCTCCATTGCCACTCATATTCATTTGCACGCCTCCGCGCAGCAGCGTTACGCAGATAAAGCAGTGAAAAAAGAGACCCTGTCTGGCAAAATGAGCAAAATATCTTTCTTGGGGCTGCTGGATAGCCTGGAGACATTGACCCGTAACCTTGCCTGGAAACCGGCTGGCACAGAATGGGGGAGTTATTACAAAGAAACAAATTACTCCGAGAAGTCTTTGGAACATAAACGTCAAATCGTGAAAGATTTTCTGGACTCAGTTCATCCAGAAAAGGTTTGGGACTTAGGTGCAAATACTGGATTGTTCAGTCGACTTGCCTGCGATCAAGGAGCTTTGACAGTGGCTTTTGATATTGACCCGGCAGCAGTGGACTTGAATTATCAGGAAGCCGCGCGTAAAAAGGATACCCACATCTTACCCCTGGTACTTGACCTGACCAATCCCAGCCCGAGCCTGGGTTGGCGGAACAAAGAGCGGATGTCTCTTATGGAACGTGGCCCGGCAGATGCAGTGATGGCTTTAGCATTAATCCATCACCTGGCGATCTCAAATAATGTTCCTCTCGAGAGTCTGTCAGATTTTTTTGCGAGTATCGCACCCTGGCTCATTATTGAATTTGTGCCAAAGACAGATACTCAGGTGGAGCGGCTTCTGTCTACCCGGGCAGATATATTTCCAGATTATGATCAAAAAGGATTTGAACAAGCTTTTCGGAAAAATTTCGTAATTCGCGAACTCATGCCGGTGCAGGATTTAGAACGGCTGTTATATCTGATGGAAAGATTAGCTTGAGATCTTTGTTTTCTCGAATCGAAGAATTGCCTGATGCACGAATGGCGCGATACGCGTGGCAATCTGCGTCTGCTGAGGACCGGGCTGCGGGTGGCTTACCAGTCTCATCCCCAAAAGGGACGGAAACCAGTTGCTATTTTTAATGCATCGACTCGTATAAGCCGGGTTAGCTTAAACGCTGCATTTTCTCTGCTGACAGCCTGGGGATTACAGCTTGCCGGCATTCCAGTGGTCCATTTTGTATGCAAAGCGGGAATGAGCCGCTGTGTTTTGGGTACCAATCGAGACGATGAGACATCCTTGCCTCCCTGCCAGTCCTGCATCGCTCAAACCAATCGCTTACTGGTCAGTGCTCCGGTTATCTGGTTCTCTTACGAACAAACTTCAGAGCTTGCCAGAGAAATCCAGAAGATGGGAATCTCAGAATTAAGCACCTTTCAGTATCCTTTGAAAATCGGAGAAAATATTGAAAAGGAGCTGCCTCTGGGTCATTTGGTGACACCAGCTTTACGCTGGGTTCTTCGCCGTCATCACCTGATCGATGATGAGCCAACTCGCTTCATTTGCCGTGAATACATCCTGTCTGCATACAATGTAGCCCGTGAATTTGTAAAGTTTTTGGATGATGTCGATCCGCAGTGTGTCCTTTTATTTAATGGACAATTTTTTCCGGAAGCCACGGCACGCTGGATCTCAGTACAGCGTGGGATCCGTGTGATTACACACGAAGTTGGCTTGAGACCATTGACAGCCTTTTTCACAGAAGGGGAAGCCACTGCTTATCCATTGACCATACCCCATGATTTTATGCTTTCGGAAACACAAAATGCTCAGTTGGATGAATACCTGGCCCAAAGGTTCCAGGGGCAGTTTTCGATGGCGGGCATTCGTTTCTGGTCTGAGATAAGCAAGCTTGGTCAAGATTTTCTAGATCTTGCTGCAGGCTTTGAGCAAATCGTCCCGATATTTACAAATGTTATCTTTGATACCAGCCAGCCGCATTCCAATACCATCTTTCCGCATATGTTTGCCTGGCTTGATATGATCCTGGAAATTGCCCGGCACCACAAAGAGACCTTGTTTGTAATTCGCGCGCACCCAGATGAAATTCGTCCAGGTAAAGAAAGCCGGGAGAGCGTGCATCAATGGATTCGGGAAAACCAGGTTGAGAATTTACCGAATATTTTATTTGTCGAAGCGCATAAACCGCTCAGCTCTTATGAATTGATCCAGCGCTCGAAGTTCATTTTGATCTATAACTCCACCATTGGATTGGAAGCTTCCATCTTGGGCAAGCCAGTTTTATGTGGCGGGCGCTCAAGATTCACGCAGATCCCAACGGTATTTTTTCCCTCATCCCAAGAGAAATACAGGGAAATGACAGAAAAATTCCTGGATGCAGATTCAATACAGGTTCCAGCAGAGTTTCTGCTGAATGCCCGCAGGTTTTTATATTATCAATTATTTTATTCGTCTTTACCGTTTGGAGAATTCCTTGAAGAAGATGGAGTTTGGCCCGGTTTTGTTCGCTTACGCTCCTTCAACTGGAAACAGGTATTGCCTCAAAATTCCGCCACAATGGCCGTGATTCAGGAAGGGCTCCTGGAAGGCGGAGATTTCATGTGGAAGGAGCATTCGAGATAAACAGGATGGGTAAATCATGATGATGCCCAAGGAAAAGAAAAATCTTGAAGACCTCCTAAAAGGCTGGCTGTTTTATCTTCCGCTGATTTTATGTGTTTTACTGATGCTGCCGCGCCTGCTCTCGCCACAGTTCGGTCTCTTTGATGATGGCAAGACACTTCTCGCAGCAAAAGAGATGGCCAAGAATCCCTCTTACTTCACCTTTGAAGCCGATGAAGGTCGCTTCCGACCGGTCTACTGGCTGTACTTCAGTACCCTCAATTGGATCTTTGGTGACAACCCCTTCTGGTATTTCCTGGGAAATACCATATTATTGATCCTCGCCACCTGGCTGCTCATGGTTTTCACCCAGATGGTCACAGGGAGACGGGTTCAGACCTGGATCGCAGGTTTATTTTTTGTGCTGTCAGGGCCAGTGATCGAAAATTATTATACCCTTTCGAAAGGTGAACCGCTTCAAGTGGTGTTGTTGTTGTTTTCCATGCTAAGCTCTGCCTGGATCGTGCAAACTCGGAACCTTTGGAAGCGAGGGCTGTACGCGATACTGGGGGTGCTGGCTGCTGTCGGCGCCTTGGCAGTTAAAGAAACAACCATCGTGATGATTCCGATTAGTCTGGCATGGTTGGTTCTGGCATGGATACGCAGTCGAAAACCTGTGGAAAAAGAGTTTCCGCTGGTCTGGGGTAAGATGGCTTCAGGTGTACTGCTGGTCATTTCGTCAGTCAGCGCTGGAATTTTCCTGGTACTCCGCCGGCTCATGATCGACGCGGTATTGACCGAAGGCCACTACACCAACGATTATGCAATCCGGGTTGAGACAATCCTGGCCTCGCTTGTGCGTTGGTTTGGTTGGCTGCTCAGGGATTTTTTGTTTCTATTGCCTTTAGTCTTCTTAGCGCTCCTATGGCTGATCGTAAGAAAGAAATCTGCTGACAGGGGATTCATGATCGAGTTGATCATTTGGATGGGGGGCTGGGCAGCGATTTATTTACCCTGGTACTTCATGGCTGAATATTACATGCTGCCTTTTACCCTGGGTGTGGCGATTTTATTAGGCGCTGTTGTAGAAATTGCCCGAGAGTCGCTGTCAATGGCGCAGAGCCGGATGCGCTGGGTGACGGTGGTTTGCCTCGGCACGTCAATTCTATTATTTGGAGTGACTTTATTCAATAATGCCTCGAATGCCGGGATTCAGCTCGCTGTAGACGCCGCCAACGCGAAAATGTTAAAGAACCTGGTAAAAACCGCTCCTCCCGGTAGTTATGTAATGATTAATATTCAATACCCCAATGAATATACCAATCAAATTCCCATGTATATCAATTCCATTTTAGGACGCCCAGATATCAAAGTAGATTACTTCCGTTCTCAATCCCCCTTGGGTACAGCCAGCGGCAGCACAGGTCACAACCTGATCATCACGCCTGTAGTGAAAAACCAACCGATTTTAACGGTCAGAATGGGAGTTGTAGAGCCTACGCAAGAGATATGGCTAAGCCTTTTGGATAATTACCTGATTTTGGATGATTGGCAAATGATCTCCAGCTCACAGGTTCGATTCCCGTTAGCTGATCGTAGATTTTTCAAGAATATTCTGTCCGTTTTTGAAAGGGCGTAATTTTTGTGAGAGATCAGCCCCACTTCTGGATACTCGCGAGTTTTCTTATGGTTGGAAAATTTACGAGCTGGATTTACCATAAACAGAACCGCAAAGGGTCTATATGTTACACGAACTAATCGATGTGGATCTCGTCATCCCGGTTTACAATGAAGAAGCAGTTTTGATGACTTTCCATCAAAATCTCCTATCAGTGCTTGATAAACTTCCATATCATTTTTGGATCTATTATGTAAATGATGGCTCTACAGATCACACGCAAGAATCCCTTGAGCAACTGGCAGCGAGCGATCCCCGTGTAAAACCAATCAACTTGAGCAAGAATTTTGGTCACCAGGCAGCCTTGACAGCTGGCCTCGAGCACACCCAGAACGAGGTCGTGATCTGCATGGATGGCGATGGGCAGCATCCACCCGTCCTCATTCCCCAAATGATCGACCTTTACCTCCAGGGATATGATCTGGTTTTGACAGAAAGAATTGAAGCCCAGAAAACATCTTTCAAGAAAATCTCATCCTCTCTTTTCTATTGGATGATCAACCTGTTGGGTGATACAAGAATAACACCTGGTGCGGCTGATTTTCGTTTGATGTCCAGGCAAGTTGTGGATGCACTAAAACAAATGCCAGAATACCACCGGTTTTTGCGAGGGATGATTGCCTGGATCGGTTATAAATCCATCATTTTGCCATTTACGCAACCTGTACGGATTGCTGGGGAGTCAAAATACACTTTCAAGAAAATGCTTAACCTGGCTTTAGATGCTATTTTTTCATTTTCGTTGATACCGCTGCAGATAGGCCTGGCAGCAGGTTTGTTTTTCTTCTTCTTGGCTTTTTTGGAAGTGATCTACGTCTTAAGTTTATGGATTGGGGGAAACCGCCTCAGTCTGGCTCCTGGCTGGAGCTCATTGATGTTTGTAGTCTTGTGTGTAGGCGGTTTTCTGATGATCAATTTAGGAGTGATTGGGGCTTATATTGGGTACATTTACCAAGAGGTGAAACGTAGACCCATTTATCTGATGCGATCCGAACACCCTTTCAAAGAGTCAACGGATGAAAACAAGGAGAGAGCAGACACATGAGTAAAATTGCAGCCTTGGTGCCCATGCGGCATCATTCGCAGCGAGTACCGGGAAAGAATTACCGGCTACTAGCAGGAAAACCTTTGTTTCATCACATAATAGGAACTCTTTTGGCTTGCCCGCTCATTGATGAGGTGGTTGTAGATACAGATAGCCAGCCTGTGATGCAGAGCTTGCGGGAGGTTTTCCCACAAGTGAAATTATTGGAACGCCCCGAGTTTTTACGCTCAGACACAATCCCCATGAATGAGATCCTTGCGTATGATACCAGCCAGGTGGAGGCAGATTTCTATCTGCAAACGCACAGCACGAATCCCCTCCTTAGCAGCGAGTCCATCCAGCGTGCCTTGCAAACCTTTTTATCCAGCTATCCCATGTATGATTTGCTCTTTTCTGTGACTCGCCTGCAAACCCGCTTATGGGATCAGCTCGGGCGGGCAATCAATCACAACCCTGCCATCCTGCTCCAGACCCAAGATCTACCACCTGTTTATGAAGAAAACTCTTGCATGTACCTGTTTACACGCCAAACTTTACTCTCCCGCCGGAACCGATTAGGGTGAACGGCCCATGATGTTCGAGATCGACGCTGCAGAAGCCTGGGATATCGATGAAGAGTTGGATTTTTTGCTCGTCGAATTTCTTATCGATCACTCCCCCCAAAATTGAAGGATTATTCGTATGACTCAATTCACAATTTTATTCACGGCACCTTATATGATCCCCCTGATTTCCACGATTTAAACCATTTTTTGAGAAATATGCGCTGGATCTGATCATTCCAGAAGTAAATGAACGGCTAGAGGAGACCGATTTGATGAAATATGCCGGACAGTATGATGGCACAATTTGCGGCGACGACCGGTATACAAGCCAGGTTTTACAAGCCTGTGCACCTCGCCTGAAAGTAATTGCCAAATGGGGAACGGGAATCGACTCGATTGACCAACTAGAAGCGAAACGGCTGGGCATCTCAGTCCGAAATACACCGAATGCGTTCACATTGCCGGTAGCAGACACAGTGATGGGTTACCTTTTGGCTTTTGCCCGTTGCCAACCCTGGATGGATCGAGCCTTGAAAGCAGGTCACTGGGAAAAAATCCCAGGAGTATCATTGAGCGAATGTACACTAGGCGTCATCGGTGTAGGGAATTGCGGAAAAGCAATCTTACGGAGGGCGCGCGGGTTTGGAATGAAGCTATTGGGGAATGATATTATCCCCATTGCACCAGATTTCATCTTGGAAAATGGGGTTGAGATGACTTCACTGGATGATTTGCTGGCCCGCTCCGATTTTGTGAGCTTAAACTGTGATCTTAACCCTACCAGTTTTCACCTGATGAATGAAAAAACTCTTTCATTAATGAAACCAGGTGCTGTACTGGTCAATGCATCCCGAGGAGCAGTGATTGATGAACCAGCCTTGATCAGAGCTTTACAATCTAAAACCATTGCCGGTGCTGCATTGGATGTCTTTGAAAAGGAGCCTTTGCCATCAGACAGTCCTTTACTGGAGATGGATCATGTGTTACTGGCACCCCATAATGCCAATTCCAGCCCAGCAGCCTGGGAAAGGGTGCATCAAAATACCCTGAGCAATTTAATGGGGGGCTTGGGTCTGTCTTATGATCCTGAATATTTGAGAACTTTATAGAAAGGGAAACGATGAGCAGCTCTGAAGCAGGTTGTGCGAAAACGGTATTAATTACTGGGGCTGGAGGCGGAATTGGCCGAGCAACTGTAAAGTTGTTTTCAGAATATGGTTGGCAGGTCATTGGAGTAGATCGGAATCCCTTTGGTGAGCCTTTTCCAGAGAAGGGATTATATATAGAGGCAGATATTTCAGTTGGTGCAAATCTTGAAGGGATCTACAGGCGCGCCCAAGAATTTACAAACTGCCTGCACGCCTTGGTAAATAACGCCGCAATCCAAATCTCGAAACCGATGTTGGAGACGAGTGTGGAGGAATGGGATGCGGTGATGGCATCGAATTTGCGGTCAGTTTTCCTGGGTGTGAAGCTGGCGCATCCGCTTATGAAGAATGCAGGCGGAGGTGCTATTGTGAACATCTCCTCAGTGCATGCAGTGGCCACCTCGATGAATATCGCCGCTTATGCTGCCAGCAAGGGAGGCTTATTGGCGCTAACCCGCGCCATGGCGATCGAATTTGCCACAGATAATATCCGGGTCAACGCCATCCTGCCAGGAGCGGTTGATACGCCCATGCTGCGGGCTGGATTTAACCGTGGGCATATGGGTGGTGGAAATATTCAGGAGCGCTTGGACAACCTGGCGAGCAAAACCGTCAACGGCAGGGTAGGTCGACCGGAAGAAATTGCCCACGCCATCTATTTCCTGGCAGATGAAACCCAATCCTCTTTTATGACCGGACAGGCTTTGATTGTCGATGGCGGGGCTACTGCCCGGCTGAGTACAGAGTAAGGAAAGCACATGCTTAAAGCCAATCTGAAGAAGATCACTCCGGATCCCGTATGGAATTCTGCTTCGAGCTTATATTGGGCCTGGCATAACCGCGGTCAGCATGTTCTGGCCAGGCAGCTTAGCCCGATTTGGCATGAGAGTCAGAAACGTGTCGCAAAGTATAAAGACATCCACCAGGGTAGGCGCTGTTTTGTCATGGGCAACGGTCCCAGCCTAAAACGGACCGACTTGAGCAAGCTCAGGAATGAATTTACGATCGGGGTGAATCGCATCTATCTGGCTTTTCCCGAAATGGGTTTTACCACCACCTACCTGGTGACAGTAAATACCTTGGTACTGGAACAATGTGTGGATGATTTCAAGAATTTATCGTTGCCGCGCTTTTTTACCTGGCGGGCGCGATCCTGGTTTGGCAGCCACATGGCTCAAGATCCGAACTTGATGTTTCTGGATACTGATTACACCGGTGAGGCTGAGTTTTCGGGAGATGCCACCGGGAGGCTCTACGAAGGTTTTACAGTGACTTTTGTTGCGCTGCAGCTGGCATTTTTCATGGGCTTTGATGAGGTGATCCTGATTGGTGTGGACCATAACTTCACTACCCAGGGGCCGGCTAATACCACCGTCGTATCAAGTGGTGATGATCCGAACCATTTTGCCGCGAACTATTTTGGTAAAGGTTTCCGCTGGCAGCTCCCCGACCTGGAAGGATCAGAACGCGCCTATGTTTTGGCACGCGAAGCTTATGCAAATGCTGGACGCCGGGTTCTGGACGCCACCGTCGGTGGAAAATTAACTGTCTTTCCAAAGGTTGCTTATGAAGAGCTTTTTTAGAGGCTCCCCGAAGTATTAGAGTATATGGAAGAATCAACTTCATTTTCATTCTTCGGTCGTTCACGACTGCTCACCTGGAGCGCTGTGATTGGCTTATTTGTAGCGGGGATTGGGCTGCGAATGATTAACCTGACCAATCCTCCCTTAGATTTTCATGCATGGAGGCAGCTGCGAGCGGCGACCATTCACGTGGCTTTTTTTACCAGTGGTCTCCCGGTGCAGATCCGCAGCTTCGTGACCAGGCAGTTGAGCTTGCCAGCCACTTTGAGATCCTCGAACCGCGCATTTTTGAGCGGATTGTGGCATTTACCTTTCTCCTGATTGGACAAGAAGTCCTGTGGATGGCGCGTCTGTATGCGATTTTGTTTTGGGCAGTTGGCGGAGTCGGGGGTCTATTTATTAGCAAAACAAATGACGTCGATTGATGGAGCTATCGCAGCGCTTGCAGCATACTTGTTCATACCGTATGGCGTGGTTGCCAGCCGGTCCTTCCAACCTGATCCCTTGATGGTCATGTGGGTAATCTGGTCAGCTTATGCCATTTATCGATGGAGCGAGGTACACACCTGGAAATGGGCAATATTTGCTGGATTTTGTTCTGGAATGGCGATTCTGATCAAAGTCTTTGCTGTTTACCCTGTTGTCATGGCGGCATTGTGGGTCGTTCTTTCCACTGAACCCGTTCGGAAAACCATCAAGGATGCTCAAGCTTGGACTGTGGCCGCTTTAATGGCGATTATTCCATCCATTTATTATATTCTTCAAGTCGGTGATTTTGCTGGAGGGTATCTCAGCAGTTGGGTAGCTGCTTTTAGTGGTCTGCTCATTCAACCCAGGTTTTATATCCGCTGGTTAATTTTCTTGCATTCTCTGTTTGATTTAACTCTTGTCCTGGCGGGGTTGATGGCTGTATTCCTTCTCCCAAAACGTGGGCGGGCTTTAATGATTGGTTTGTGGATGGGTTATTTCTTGATTGGATTATCAGTACCATCCTTGATTATTACACACGATTATTACAATTTAGTGCTCATCCCGATCTTAGCATTATCTCTGGCTCCCATTGGTCATTTATTCCTGAATAAATTAATCATTCAGCCGAAAACCTGGCAGGTTCTATTTGTATGTTTCGCGGTGGCGGGGCTTGCTCTGGTCGGATGGCTCAAACGAAATGATTTCGTCTCTCAAGATTATCACGAGGAGATAAAAGGCTGGATAAAAATTGGCCGAGAGCTTCCCAAGGATGGCCCGATCATTGGTATTACGCAAGATTACAATACTCGCCTACAGTATTACGGCTGGCGGTTCATCAGCGCCTGGCCGAGCGCAATTGATCAGCAAATGAACGTTTTAGCCGGCGGAAACACAGACATGACGGATCCAGTATGGAGACAGATTTTTTTCGATAAGACCAAGGGATATAGATACTTCCTTGTTACCAACTTTGCTGAGTTAGACCAACAGCCTGTTCTGAAAGAAATTTTATCTAAATACCCCTATAGGGATGAACCTGGTTATCGGCTGTACGATCTCAAGCAGAAGCAGCCTTAAGGAAAAGCCAACCCCATGATTTCCTTCGCCTGTTTTGAGTAATCGTTACAAAGGTCCATTTGCCTTTTCTAAATATTTGGGGTTATTTTTAGCTTTGATTACTGGCTGCCCCTCTCACTGCTTATGCCTTTATGGGTGCTTTTATGCGCCTGATTGGGGATGATTACTGTTATGCATGGATTCTGAAACAAAACGGTTTTTGGAAAGCCCAAATGGTATCTTACCTTCAGGTATCCATGTACAATGGCAATCGTTATTCACTATCACTTTTCTCTTTCCTGGCTGATCTGTCTAAACCCACTGTGAATGGATGGCTGCCAGGGCTGGTAATTTTATTATTTGTTTTGGGGCTTACCCTGGTTTTATGGCAAGCAGCCCGTTTAGCCAACGTCACAATCCATTGGCTTTTCATTTTGGTTGGGGCAGAATTTTTGTGCTTGATGACCTTCTCCCAAGCTCCTGATCTTTACCAGATCCTTTACTGGCGAACCGGGATGCTCACTTATTTGGCGCCAGTCATTGCCAATACTTTCTTATTGGCTTTAATCCTTTGGCAGTGGAAAATGAACCGCTCAAGCTATCTGGCTGTGGGCGCAGTATTTATCCTGGCGGTTTTAGCTGGGGGGTTCTCTGAAACAGGTTTTGCCTTGCAGATAACTTACCTGGTTATGCTCACCACAGGATATTCACTAACCATGATAAGAAATCGAAGCAGGGAGCTGTGGCCCTTATGGGTTTGCGTTTCAGCTTTCCTCGGGACGCTATTGGCAGGACTATTATTAGCCCTATCTCCCACGAACCAGGCCAGGCTGGTTGACTTCCCCCCTCGACCGGATTGGATTGACTTGATCCAATCAACCATCCAAAATGTGAGAATATTCTCCGTTATTACCCTTAAAACTTTATTTTTACCCACCCTCATCGGTTTTTTAATCCCGCTCGGAGCAAGCATCTTGTTCTTTACCAACCAACCTACTCTGAATACAGTTAAAGTCACAACGGTCCTGATCAGAATAGGTTTGGGATTCGTTGTGGGGTTTGTATTGTTAGTTGCCTGTTTTTTGCCCAGCGCTTATATCCAATCCAGCTACCCGGGGTTAAGGGCTTTAATCCCTGCCAGGTTCGTGTTGGTCTTAATCATTGCCATATCCGGTTGGCTGACGGGGCAAGGGATTGTTATATTATTCCATCAGTTTTTTTCAGCCACCCGCTGTCCTATGGGTTATAACGATTTGCATCATCGGACTGACTGCTTTTTATATCATCTGGACTATTCCGAATATTCTTTCAGAACAATCAAAGTTCAAAAGATGGGCGCTGTTGTGGGATGAGCGCGACTCAAGAATTCAGACAGCTAGCATGCAGAATATTAAGAACCTTGAGGTAATGCAGCTTGATCATGTCATTCCGGATGTCGGAGAGTTGAATGCTGATCCTGGATATTGGTATAACCAATGTGCAGCCGGATATTATGGGGTTGACACGATCAGCGCGAATCAGCCCGGATGGGATCAATAGACAATGCGGCCTTTAGTTTCCATAATCACCCCATCTTACAATCAGGCGAATTACCTGGAACAAACCATCCATTCGGTCTTATGCCAGGATTACCCAAACCTGGAATATCTCGTCGTGGATGGTAGCTCTAGCGATGGTAGTGCGGATGTGATCAAGCGCTATCAAGACCGGCTGGCATGGTGGGTGTCTGAACCAGACCGGGGACAGGCGGACGCCATCAATAAAGGGTTTGCTCGTGCAAAGGGAGAGATCGTTGCCTGGATTAACTCTGACGACCTTTATTATCGAAACGATGTGGTGACACAGGCTGTGGAGATGCTGATGGCTCATCCAGAAGCAGGCATGGTATATGCGGACGGATTGAAAATAGACAGCGCTGGTAAGTTGTTGGCCTGGCATCGCTACCCGCAGCTGTCGTTAATAGATCTACTCAGTTTTCGGGTATTGCTTCAGCCGACTGTGTTCATGCGTCATCAAGCGTTGAAAGAAGCAGGATACCTGCCTGTTGACTCGCACCTTTTATTAGATCATGAATTGTGGATACAGATTGCTGCTCGCTATCCGATTCTGCACCAGGATGGTTTTTGGGCGGTCGAGCGCAGCCATGAAACGGCGAAGACGATCTCGCTGGCCGCTCATTATGGCCCAGACGCTTTTGCACTGATGGATGACTTACGCTCAAAACCTCTGCTTCGCGAGATCATTCAACAAAATGAACGGGAAATTTACGCCGGATTACATATTTTTTCGGCTCGGCGACTGATCGATGCCCACCAGCCATCTGAGGCCTTGAAACATTTTTGGAAGGCTTTCAGGCTTTTTCCACCTGCAGCAATAAAGATGTGGTTTAAGATCCTCCAGGCCTTAAGTGGCTTAGTGGGCTTAGGTGATTTCGTCCTCAATTTACGTAATACCCGCCGCTGGCTGCATCCGCAAAAAGGCCGCCTTTTTTCAGATGAAGCTGGAGTGCGTTGGATTGAGTAGTTAAGGAAAAGGTGAAGCCTTAGAGATGGGTATGAAAGTTTCGATTATTACACCTTCTTATAATCAAGCTCACTTTCTAGAACAAACCATTCTATCTGTGTTGTGGCAGGATTATGCAGAGGTTGAGTACCTGATCATCGATGGTGGGTCAACGGATGGCAGTGTGGATATCATACAAAAATATGCAGACCGGCTGGCATGGTGGGTATCTGAGCCAGACCGCGGCCAGGCCGATGCAATCAACAAAGGTTTCCATCGAGCTAGTGGTGAGATCGTAGCCTGGATTAATTCGGACGATTTATATTATCGCCAGGATACCGTTAGCCAGGCAGTACAAGCCCTACAGGCTCGTCCTGAGCTGGGGATGGTCTATGGTAATGGCGTCATGGTGGATGGAGATGGCATACTTTTAGATTTTCATCCCTATCCGCAGTACGAACTGATGGATTTGTTATCTTTTCGAGTGTTATTGCAGCCAGCAGTGTTCATGCGCCGAGAAGCTTTAGAAAACGCTGGCTTCTTAAACGAAAATTACCATATGGTTCTCGATCACAATTTATGGATTTAAATTGCCGCGCGTTATCCAATCTTACACGTGGACCAATATTGGGCTGTGGAACGCACCCACCAGGATGCGAAAACCAGCGCCCAAATTGGTAAGTTTGTCGAGGAGGCTTTTCGACTGATTCCATCTCTGGAGACCCAGGAATTATTTCTACCAGTTTTTGCAGGGCATAAGAAAGAAATTTATGCGGGTTTGCATGTTTATGCGGGCAGACGCCTGATTGATAATCAAAATCCCAGGTCTGCTCTAAATAGTTTTGGCCAGGCTTTTCGGCTGCACCCAAGGGCAGTGTTCCATTTCTGGTATAAGGTAATTCAAGCCATGTTGGGCAGCCTGGGCCTGGAACGGTTTTATTTCGCTTACCGGAAAATGCGGCGAAAATATCAATTCCAATCTCGTAAATTAATCGTCGATAACCGGGGAGTCAGGTGGAAAGATGAAAAATAATCTTTCTGCTGCTTTAGTTTCCATCGTAACACCTTCTTTCAACCAGGCGCGCTTTCTGGAAGAGACAATCCAATCTGTCTTATCACAAAATTACCCGCACATTGAATACATGATTATAGATGGAGGCTCTACAGATCACAGCGTGGAGATCATCAGGCGCTACCAGGACTCCTTAGCCTGGTGGATCTCTGAGCCAGATCAGGGGCAAACCGACGCAATCAACAAAGGTTTCTCCCGAGCCCATGGAGATATCCTGGCGTGGATTAATTCTGATGATACCTACTATCCTGAGGCAGTTTCAGAAGCTGTAGAATATCTAGCCTCTCACCCTGAGGTGGGTATGGTTTATGGAGATGCTAACCTCGTGGATGAAACAGGGAAAATATTAGGGTGTTTTCCAGCCCGCCAAACAGATTATCGAAAGCTGAGACGTGGTTTTGTGCATATTCCACAACAAACCGCATTCTTCCGAGCGGATCTCTGGCGCCAGGTAGGTCCCTTAGACCCGTCGTTTTACTTTGCCATGGATTATGATCTATGGGTTCGCCTGTCTAAAATCTCGAGCTTGAAATACCTGCCCAGATTGTGGGCTAATTTTCGCTTGCACGGGCAGGGGAAATCTGTAGCCAGTGATGATCGATGTTATCCAGAAATGTTACGCGTGCATTTTCGGGAGGGAGGCAATAAGTTCTCACCGTTGTACCTGAAAGCATCCATTCGCCCCTGGATATATTCCTGGTTGCCGCTTCGGGTAAAAATATGGTTAAGAAATATAATTCCATAACAAGCAGGCTGTTAATCGAGTTAACGGATCAAAAGATTACTTCAAGCCTGCCTTATAGATAGGGTAAAATTGGATAACTTTTTTGGGAGATTTTAAATGCAATTCAAACCAATGGCAATCTCAGACGTGCTTGTGATAATCCCGGATGTGTTTGGTGATGAACGGGGTTTCTTCATGGAAGTTTTCCAATCCAGAAAGTTCAGTGAAGCTGGCATTCCTGCTCCTTTTGTTCAGGATAATCACTCGCGGTCCAAGCAAGGAGTTTTAAGAGGGCTGCATTACCAAATTAAGCATGCCCAAGGGAAGCTGGTGCGAACGATTGCCGGTGAGATCTTTGATGTTGCTGTGGATTTACGTAAAAGTTCTCCCACATTTGGTGAATGGGTAGGGACCCATTTATCGGCAGATAATAAATACCAGCTCTGGGTGCCGCCAGGTTTCGCACATGGTTTTTATGTCCTCAGCGATTGGGCAGAAGTGCTTTATAAGACGACTGACTTTTATGCTCCCGAATTTGAGCGCACTTTGTTATGGAATGATCCAGATATTGGTATTCAATGGCCTTTTCTGAATGGGCAATCCCCAGTTCTATCTTCGAAAGATAAAAATGGAAAACCCTTCAAACTGCTCCAAGAGGAAGATATTTTCTCATAAGAGCATATGGCTCGTGAACAAGCTTTCTAGAAAAAAATATATCCATAATAAAGGCGAACCCAACGTTAGAAGGTATTATACAAATAATATTCAAAGGAGTTCCCTGTGAAAAATATTTTGGTAACTGGCGGGGCAGGTTTTATTGGTTCAAATTTTATTCGTTATGTCCTCTTAAACGACCCAAGTGTACATATTTTCAATTTAGATGCCCTCACCTATGCAGGGAGTTTGGAGAATCTTAAAGAGCTGCCTGACCCCCAGCGACACACATTCATTAATGGGAACATATGCGATGCCTCAGCGGTGAGTAATATTCTCCGGCAGTATCACATTGACACAATTGTACATTTTGCTGCGGAAACCCACGTAGATCGTTCTATTTTAGGGCCAGCCCAATTTATCCAAACGAATGTGGTTGGCACATTCACTCTATTAGAGGCCGCTCGCGAATTCTGGTTGGTTGAAAAACCATTCCCGGTGGAGCAGGTGCGCTTTCATCATATTTCTACCGATGAAGTCTACGGTACTTTGAAACCTGAGGAGCCTGCCTGGACAGAAGCAGTACCATATGCACCAAATTCACCTTATGCGGCTTCAAAAGCTTCTTCAGATCACCTAGTGCGAGCCTATGGCCATACGTATGGTTTACCATATTCCATTACAAACTGTTCAAATAATTATGGCCCATTTCAATTTCCAGAGAAATTAATCCCCTTAATGATCTTCAATGCTTGCCAGGGAAAGGCCTTACCAATTTATGGTGATGGCGGTCAAATCCGTGATTGGTTGTATGTTGAAGATCACTGTGAAGCCATATGGTTGGTTTTGACCAAAGGACAACCAGGTCAAACGTATAATATCGGGGGGGGCTCACAGCCAACAAATCTGGTTGTTGTGGAACAGTTATGCGGAATTATGGATGAGTATTTACCCGAATCCCCCTATGTTCCCCACCGCTCATTGATGCAGTATGTCGCCGACCGCCCAGGCCACGATCGCCGCTATGCAATCGACATCGGTAAAATCAAACGGGACCTTGGGTGGAGCCCACGCCAATCACTGGGAAGTGGCCTGATGAAAACCGTAGAATGGTATCTCACTCATCCGGATTGGTTGTCAGCTATCCAGGATAAATTCGACTTCCAGAGTTGGGTAGTTCGAAATTATGAAAAGCGAGGAGGTAAAAAGTGATGAAAGGAATTATTTTGGCAGGTGGACGCGGTACGCGCCTGTTTCCGTTAACCACGGCAGTGAGCAAGCAGCTCCTTCCTGTTTATGACAAGCCCATGGTGTATTATCCGCTCTCCATGTTGATGCTGGCAGGCATTCGAGACATATTAGTGATCAGTACACCAGAAGCGCTCCCAGCTTTTCAGGTCTTGCTTGGCGATGGCAGTCAATGGGGTTTGCGCTTCACATACGCAGAACAGGCTAATCCACGTGGGTTGGCAGATGCGTTTATTGTAGGAAAAGAATTCATCGGAGGCGACCCAGTTTGTCTAATCTTGGGCGATAATATCTTCTTTGGCCATGATTTGCCCACTCAACTCCGGGCAGCTGTCCAGATAAAAGAAGGAGCCACCGTCTTTGCTTACCCTGTGAAAGATCCAGAACGCTATGGGGTGGTGGAATTCGATGAGAAAGGCTTTGCAATCAGTATCGAAGAAAAGCCGAAGCAGCCTCGCTCTCATTACGCAGTCCCAGGGATCTACTTCTACGATAACCAGGTGGTAGATATTGCGGCAAATCTAAAACCATCCTCGCGGGGTGAGTTGGAAATCACCGATCTAAATTGTGTTTACCTTGAAAAAGGGCAGCTCAGGGTAGAGGTCATTGGGCGTGGTGTAGCCTGGCTGGATGCTGGAACACATGAAGCCCTGCTCCAGGCAGGAAGTTTTGTCCAAGTCGTAGAAGACCGGCAAGGGATGATGATCTCCTGCCCAGAGGAAATCGCATACGGGTTGGGATATATTGGTAAAGAACAGCTGCGCAAACAAGCGAACGCCATGCGCGGCAATGAATATGGGGCGTATCTGCTGCGCTTACTTGAAGACAAGCTTCCTGGTGAATAATCTATGCGCATATTATTGTTAGGGAATACAGGTCAACTTGGTTGGGAGTTGGAAAGAACATTAGCCCCGCTGGGCGAATTGGTCGCAGTGGATTATCCCCAGATCAATCTGGCAGATGAGAATGCAACCAGGGAGTTCATATCTACCGTGGCACCACAAGTGATTGTGAATGCGACCGCTTACACGGCTGTGGACCGGGCCGAAAATGAACGTGAATTGGCGATGGCAGTCAACCGAGATGGGACGGGGTTATTAGCTGAGCAAGCTCTCCGGTTGGGGGCAGTGCTGATTTACTACTCAACCGAT
Organism: uncultured Chloroflexia bacterium; assembly: GCA_963751425.1. Taxonomy (GTDB): domain Bacteria; phylum Chloroflexota; class Anaerolineae; order Anaerolineales; family UBA4823; genus CAVVUF01. Next base: position 1,738,167 of record CAVVUF010000001.1, read on the forward strand.
TATGTATTTGACGGGGAAAAAGGCACTCCATATCTTGAGACCGATGTTCCTCACCCTCTTAATGTGTATGGAGAAAGCAAATTAGCAGGTGAACAAGCGGTAGAACAAGTCGGGGGCAGCTACCTGATCTTACGCACATGTTTGGTTTACAGCTTGCGCAGAGATAGCTTTGTCACCAAAGTATTGGCATGGGGGAGACAGCAGCGCCAGCTCCGGCTGGTATCCGATCAGGTCAGCAACCCAACCTGGTGCCGTATGTTGGCTGAGGTCAATGCACAGCTCCTGGCAAAAGCCGGGGATGATTTTTATGGCTGGATCTTAGCTCAAAAGGGCATTTATCATCTTGCTGGCGATGGATTCGCCAGCCGTTTAGAATGGGGCAAGGCCATCCTGGAATATGATCCCAAACGAGATGAGCAGATTGTTGAACAGATTATCCCGGCAAAGACCGCTGAATTCCCAACCCCAGCTCAACGCCCGCTCTTTTCTGCTCTCAATTGTGAGCATTTTTTCCACACTTTTGGTCTGCGCCTCCCCACCTGGCAGACTGCCCTGAAACTAGCCATGAAGTGATGAGACCTTTGCGCGTCCTTTCGGTTTTTGGCACCCGCCCTGAGGCTGTCAAAATGGCGCCCATCATCCGGGCTTTGAGAAAGGCTCCTGGGATTGAGGCTTTGGTGTGCGTGACCGCTCAGCATCGCGAAATGCTGGACCAGGTTTTGGAGCTCTTCGATATTGTGCCAGATGTAGACCTGGATTTGATGCAGCCCGATCAAAGCCTCGCTGGAATCACCGCGGAAATATTCGTCCACCTTGACCCGGTTCTCAAACAGCTGAAACCTGATTGGGTGTTGGTGCAAGGAGATACCACAACCGTGATGGCAGCTTCTGTATTGGCGTACTATAACCGGATCCGTATTGGACATGTAGAAGCCGGGTTGCGAACCCAGAATAAGTGGCAGCCTTTTCCTGAGGAGATCAATCGGCGAATTGCGGGTGTGGTTGCAGATCTACATTTTGCGCCCACAGAATGGTCGCGCCAAAATTTACTCCGGGAAGGCGTTCCCAGTGAAATCATCCAGGTGACTGGAAACCCGGTAATTGATGCTTTGAATTTTGTGATTGAAAAACCCCTCCCACCTGGTGTAAAGTTGCTCCTCGATCAGCTTGGGATGCCGCCAGACCCAGATTCGACTCCAAAGCAGCGCTTTATTTTGGTGACAGCTCACCGGCGCGAAAATTTTGGACAGCCCTTGATCGATATATGTACTGCTTTACTGAAACTGGTTGAAATTTATGGAGATACCATCCAAATTATCTATCCAGTTCATTTGAATCCGAATGTTCAAGAACCCGTATATCGCCTATTAGGAAACTCGAAGAATATTCACTTGCTGCCTCCGCTAGACTACCTGCCTTTAGTACAGGTGCTGAAGCGTTCTTACCTTGTGCTGACCGACTCAGGAGGTATTCAAGAAGAGGCACCTGGACTCGCCAAACCAGTTTTGGTGTTGAGAAGTGTCACAGAGCGACCTGAAGGGGTTGAGGCGGGCACCGTTAGGATTGTAGGTACAAATATTGAGAAAATCGTTGCTGAAACTTCCCGGCTGCTCGATGGACAGGAAGCGTACCAGAAGATGGCTCATGCTGTGAATCCATATGGAGATGGTCAGGCAGCTGGACGGATCGTTACGGCTTTGTTGGCGAAAGCTTCGGAAGTTTGATCTCTGGCTCTGCCTGTTCTTGATACGCTTGTTCACCGGGTAAATCTCTGGCAGATTCTGTTTGCCTGATTTGCTGCCGGTAGATGAACGCCGCAGCAGAAATTAAGCCAGTGAAAACCCATAGATAAGGCATAGCAAAGGAATCAATGCTGAATCCTTCTCCAATGAAAGCAAGAAGAGAAAATTGTCCCATAAGGGCTACCAGGCGCAGGATGGGGGAACCTGCTTTGTAAAGCTGACGCGCCGAGCGCCATGCATTATATAGCCATAAACAAAAAACCGAAAATCCTACAATCCCGGTTTCAGCCAGCAGCCGGATCCAAAGGTTTTTGACATTCGGCAATGTTGACAGCCGATATAGAACTTCTCGAATTTCGTATGAATAATAACCGAGGGCTGGAAGGTTTTGAGGAAGATAAAAGCCTGCGTTGCCTAACCCTACTCCAAGCCAGGGGTGTTGGTTGAAAGTGCGTAGACCCGTTAACCAATAAAGCATTCGTTCGAAAAACGCTAAACGATTGGCGAGGTTCAGCAAAGGCATCTCGTTATACGACAATATGCCTTTGATCTCCGCCAGTGAAGGGGGGTTAGAGATAAGCGCTTTCACACGCCAGTCCCTTTGCCCAGCCAGGAAGAGAACTCCCACAATGACCACAATATAGCCAGCGATGAGGATTATGCCAACTGCATTTTTAACCCATGTTGCTTTTACTTTACGGAAGGACCATTTGCTCATTATTCGATTGGAAACATGTCTTGTGATCCGTTTATGAACAATCGTCGCCAGCAACAACCCCACCAATGCCAGGCTGATAAATGAAATACGCGGCGAGCTCATGAAAAAAGTCAGTAATCCTAGCGGAAGCAAGATATTTTCAGCAGACAACCCCAACAGGCGAACCTTAAAGGCTGAAGTTCGTTCCACCGTTGCGGCCAGCCAAAATGGCAAGTAAAAACATGCCATCTGATGTGCAAACCACGATGCTTCATATGCAAGGCTTGATACTCGAATAGGATTCAAGTAAAAACCTGATGGTTTAACGGAAAGCCAATCTAATATATGCCAAAACCAGGTTGGATAGTCTACTTTATTTAGAATAAAATAAGATTGAGTCAATGCGAAAAGAACCATGATAATCCCACCAATATTGATATATTTTAAGATATTTCCTAAAACTTTCTCGTTATTGGGAAGGCTTGAAAAAACAATCAAAAACGCCACGCCAATTGCCATCGTCATCATTGCCCTGATTTCTTGAAGGAACGGCGAGGCGCTCTTAAAGGTCGGTATACCGAGGAAGAATCCTGCAGCACTGGCAATGAAGGTAATGAGGATAAAATAGAAAATTAGCTGGTTTTCAATGGGCATGCTGCCGCGTTTGATTACATATGGAATAAACCATATCAAGATTAAAAGGAATACTGGCAGTGCTGAAAAAGGGGCGACAAGTGCTCGAGAGAAGGAGCTGTACAAGGGAAAGCTGGTGAGCGGCAGGCCAATGACACTCACTGCAAGAAGAATTTGGATCAATCGAATATAGAGCAGATTTGACTTCATCAAACTTTAAGTTTTCCCGTATTACCTTTCAATTCGATGACCAGCAAGCCAATAACAAAACCAAGTGCACTTCCTGCTAAGATGAGTTGATTGGGTGGGAAAACAATCGGTCTGTCTGGTTTGCCAGATAATAAAGGCTCTGTAGAGATGACATAGGATGGAATTGTTCCATCACTCTTTTGATCAAGATATTCTCGATAACCTTTTTCTGCCCAAAGATTGACAATTTTCTGAGCCATGAGGGGGTCAGGATCTCGATATCGCAGTTCCCAAAAAGCGTTTTTTCTTTCTAGTGTGTGGTTAGCGAGAAGCTTTACGGTATCTAGCTCAGGATAACTCTTTTTCAATTCCTGGACAAGATCCCCGACAACCTGAGGGTGGAGCAGGGCTCCCTGTATCATAGAGAGCGCTAGGTCCTCGTCGTGAAGAGGGAGAGGCGGTTCTTCCACCTTACTTAGATCTACGTTAATATAGAAGGTTGCCGCTGCTTCATATTGTGGTGTGTGCATTCGGCTGAAAAGGAAGCCTGCGACACCTCCGATGATTGTTGCAATAACAACAACCCACCAGTAACGGATAAAAAAATAGAAATGTTCTAAAGGGACAAATTCATTCATGATCGTATCCTGTGCTTATCGGGCGTTAGGCTCCGACACCACTTGCCGCCACCCAGACTGTCTTCAATAAGATGTAGATATCCAACCAGATAGACCAATTGCTGATGTAATATTCATCTAATTGCAGGCGTCTCTGAAATGTTGTCGCATGCCTACCCATGACTTGCCACCAACCTGTGATTCCCGGGCGAACCTGTAAAATCAGCGGTGCATAATCTCCGATATCCTTGATCTCCTCGATCATATAGGCTCTTGGACCGACCAGGCTCAGATCACCTTGCAGTACATGCCAAAATTGAGGCAGCTCATCGAGACTAAATTTTCTCAAAAACCTCCCAATGCGGGTCACCCGAGGATCCTTTTTTAATTTGTGATGTTTTTCAAATTCTCTTCGGGCCTCAGAGGATTCTCTCAAGAGTTTTTCTAGTTCTTGTTCTGCCCCAAGTTGCATGGTCCGGAATTTCAAATAATGGATTGTTTTTCCTCGCAGCCCCAAACGTTCCTGGCGGTAGAACACCGGACCAGGCAACTCAATCTTGATTAACAGAGCAATAATAACCAATAAGGGAAGAGAAACGATTACGATGATAGAACCAATAACCAAATCAAAAACGCGTTTGAAAATAATCGAGTTCTTATCGAGCAAATGATAACTGGTGCGAAGCGCCAGGCGACCCTCAAGATCCATGGTGCGCACCCACAATGAACCCAAGGGAGAGTCGGACATAACCACCAAAACAGTTTGAAACATTTTACTGGCTATTTTTAATCTTTAGAGTTAAAAGAGCTCTCGACTCGTCGTGCGAACTCAACTAAAACAGCGAACATAATTCGCTTTGCTGGGGTGTTCTGTTGGAGGGCTTCCCAGGAGTGAATCACAGGCACACCGAGTATGTGCCTCTCAGAGATTGAATCCAACTCATCGAGAAATAATACTGGGCGCAAACCCATCCTGCGGCTGTGTAATAAGCGAACGATCACATCTTTGGCTTCTTCACCCGGCCCAATGATCACCCCTGGAATCCCCCACCATGAGAATAACGATGCACGGTTGCGGACGATCAACCTGGCGATCAGGTTGAATATACAGGCACAGAACCAACCTAGAATAAAAACGGAGCGAGGAAAGTTGGGTCCAGCTTTTTGAAAATATACTGCCAATCCTAAAAGCCCATATCCAAGTGTAACCGAACTAAAGATTTGCTGCATTTCCTCAACAGCGGTTTTTCCAAAGCCAGGATAAAGCCCGATTAAGGCATGCGAGATAAGTACACTGAGCAAGTTGAGCTGTAAGAGAGGAAAAAAGACATCCCAATTGATCACCCCGCCAATCCAGGGAATTAACATTCTCCGCATCTGAGTTGCGAATGCAAAAGCAAGGATAAGGCTCAAGATATCACCCGCCAGCAGGATGGCAATGACGAAGATAGACCTTCCTCGAATAAAACTGATTTTGGTCAATGTCTTCGGACTATTTGAAGATGGATGCGAATTCCCATTTACCATAATATTTTCTTGTTCCTTGAAAGACTACCGGACGGTATTATACCTAAGCTTTGAGAGAAGTCCTTCAAGAACCAATTCTTTTTCCCAATGAGTATGCACAAATTGAAGGCCTAGCTTCCCCAAATCCTCTCGTCGAGACGCATATTGAGCCAGTGAGAGAATAGCTTGGGTAAGTTTTGGAAGATTTTCAGGGGGCACTAACACACCAGTTCCTTCGACCACCGCAGCCAATTCTGTTCCAGGTGTCGCAGTAGCAATAACTGGCCGACCGCTCGCCAACATCCCACTTAACTTTGAAGGCATCACCAGATCTGCTGTTTCAGCGCGCTGAACAAGAACATGAATATCTGCCGCATTCAATAAATCATTCAGCTGCTCGATAGGTTTGAGATCCATGAAACGGATGTTGGGTACGTTTTCTGCCTGTTTTTCCAGATGAGAGCGAGCCGAACCATTTCCACAGATCACAAAAAGCAATCTGGTTTCATTTTGAAGGGCTTGCGCTGCTGCAATCAGCAGTTCAAGCCCTTGTTTTTTACCGAGGTTGCCTGAGTATAAGATGACGACTTGATCAGGGGCTGCGCCGATTTCATCCCGTATGGGACTGGGTCGAGAAAGAGGAAATATCACCGTACAATCTACCCAATTAGGCAGAAGGTATGTTTTTTGATCAGGAACGCCTTTTTGCCACAAACGCTGCAGCATACGCTGCGAGATTGTGGAAACGATGTCAAACCGCTGCAGTAAAACCGCTTCAATTTTTTTAAGCATCGAAACAAGAAAGCCAGAACCTGGGAGAAATTTTAAATTAACTGCTGCTTCTAGCTCAAAATCCTGAATATGAAGCCAGGCCTTTGCCCTTGAAAAACGTGCTGTGATCCAGGCGGCAGGTGCGCAGAAAATGGCAGGTGCGATACAAATCACAAGATCAGGTTTCCAAGATATTTGGCTGAGCATCACTGGCATGCTCGATAAGGCAAAAGACACCAAATGGATAATACGGTTCAAGCCGGATGGTTTCGCAGGCACCCAAATCGGGCAGCGAAACACCCAAATCCCATCCATCTGCTCCTGTTTATAACGCCATCCAGAATAAGGGGGCATAATTTTCCAATGGGGATAATACGGTGAGGCAGTAACCACCCGAATCTCATGGTTGTGTTGGGCAAGATATTGAGCTAATTCGCCAGTATATTTACCGATTCCGGTTACCTCCGGTGTGAAATTGATCCCGTAGATAAGGATACGCATGCCATCATCCAGACAAGGGTTGATTTTCTGCAGATTTTCGAGGCCTTGGTCGAATTGGGCGGGCCGGGTTTCCATAGCAGAGCATACCAGCCGGTAGGTCACTGAAAACTGAGCTCCTTGCGCCTACCACCGTTGCATCACCGATACAGATGCCTGGGGCAATAAATACATCAGAGGCAATCCAGACCTGGCTGCCCACATGAATTGGTTGAGCCGAGATATCAAAAGTAGGCTGGGTAAGGTCATGAGTGCCTGTGCAGAGATAGGAACGTTGAGAAACTACGGTATGTGACCCAATATAAATTTCCCCCAAAGAATATAACACCACTTCATCACCTATCCAGGTATAATCTCCAATCGTTATTTTCCAGGGATACGTGAACCAGGCAGTCGGGCGGATAAGCACTTTTTTCCCGATCTTTGCTCCAAATGAGCGTAAGAGAAAAAGACGAAAACCATAGAAGGCTTGTGGAGAAGGTCTGAAAAGAAACCACTGTACCAACCACCACAATTGAACCAAACCACCTGACCGGCCGCGAAAGTTTGGAGGCAGCTGGAAGCGGCTTAAATCCTGATATGGCAATGGTTCACTCATGCGACATCCTTCCCAACTCATTGTACAATGCAATCCACTGCGGAGTGAGCACATTGCTGCTATAAGTGCTTTCAACCAGGCTTCGTAAAGAATTTCCGCGTTGATCACGTTCGCTTCTGGACCATTGCGTCACCTGCAACAGGCTTTCTGCAACTTCTTCAACATTGGGGTTGATTAACATCCCACCATGTGTTGACCAAAGGTCAGTGACTCCACTTTGAAATGTGGTGATGACAGGTGTCCTGCAGGCTGATGCCTCCAGGTTTACCATCGCTAAGCCTTCAGAATGAGAAGGAAGGTAGAAAGCCCAGGCGTTGCGATACAGGCCCCATTTCGACTGACCTTGCACAGCGCCGAGAAATTCCACCTGCTTTTCCAAGCCCAATTGTTGTACTAAGCCGAGTAAATATTGACCAAAGCCTTTATCTTTCTCCTGCACAGCTCCGGCAATTTTTAGTGTCATTTTTGTATTGCGCAAATGAGCAAAAGCTTGAATTAACAGATCGATCCCTTTTTTAGGATGGAGTCTTCCAAGAAAGAGGATATAGGGATTGGTTGATTGTTCCTGAGGGCAATCAATCAGGATCTTATCAATTTGTTCTAGGTCTAAGCTGTTCGGGATGATTTCGATCCTTTGTCCTGGAAAATAATTTACTAGATCATCTGCTTCCTTCTTCGTCAGCGCATGGATGACCGTGGCATATTTAAAAGCTGGGTAGGCTACAGAACGCCAGTAAATGGTTTTTTTTAGCTGATGAAGCCAGGTCTGCCTCTGCCACATAAAGGCTTCCAACATGCCATGTATTGAGAGAACGATCGGGCGCTTGATGCGACGGGCTTCCCTCGCAGCTGCCCATTGCGGCCACATCCAGATTCCATGTAAATGAACAATATTCGCGCGCGCAATGCTCTCCTTCAAAATGGTTTGTTGACCAAGGGCTGCTCGCCAAATCCTACGTGGAAGGCTGGCCTTTAACAAAGTTAACTGTGCACCTTTGGGAACAGGCACAGCTTCTGGACCAATACTGAGTACTTCCAGATCAACTGCCTGAATCAATTGGCAGGTCAGTGCATCGATTGCGCTGGTGATCCCTGTATTATGGTTCGAATGATCTTCGGTAACATGAAGTATTCTGATCATGTTTGGCCCGGCCTTAGTTGCAGCTCATGTGCGGTCATCATGGCAATTGCCAACCACACATGAGGGGTAACAATCGGGTACGCCCCCATCATGGCAATAATTCCAGCGAGGATAACCGCTCGCCCGTGCGGTGAGAATACAGGTTTAAAGGAAAAATAGAAGAAAAAGCCAAGGAAGATCATCCCTAAGATCCCCAGGTCTGAGCCGAAACCCAGGATGACCGACCAGGGCCGCATATAATCCGGCGAGTTAAGCTGATGGGTGATCTCTCCCAAAATATCAAACCCGTGATAGTCAATGTGCCGCAAATAAATTTCTTTCCAAAACTGACCGTATTGTCCAATGCCCAGCCCCAAACCGCGCGTTTCGATTCAAGGTGTAGATAAGATTTCTTGAGTAACTGCCCCGGATCAAAGAGGAATAATACATCCCACGCAATCGATCGATTTTCATTGCAGATGCTGACAATTCCTGCAATTCAGAACGCAGAGCCGGAAGTGTGGCATATGCGATTCCAAACAATAATACGAGAATAAAAAGGGCGATCACAAGGCGGATCAGAACTCGCCGTTTCAGGGAAAAGATAATCCGAAAAACCAAATACAAACCTAAAATAAGGATAACCGTACCACTTTTTGAGAAGAGAATCCCTATTCCGACCAGCAGAATTGTGCTAATCCGCAATAATTTATTCGATAAAAAAGGAAAAACTGCCATCAAGAGAAGTAATTGGAAAGCGATAAAGGATGGTTCTGTTGCAAAGAGGGCCATCCGGTGTGCCCAGGTGAAATCCACAATAAACCAGTGCCTGATGAACACAACAATGGAAAGAGCAGGGGGAAAATCTAGAATTGCTAAAGTCTCAATGACTGCATATATCAGAACCGGGATATATCCGATACAAATCCACCAAGAGGTTCGGCGAATGCCGAACGCTTGGATGGCGTAATAGCCGCAATACAGCATCGCAAAGATGATCCAATATCCCAATAAGCGGTTTAACGCTTGAAAAAAATTTCCGTATAATGGCGTGATCATAGCTGAAAACGTACCAAGCCCGATGAGTAGCACCCAAACTCTGAGGGCTTGCCAGCCCGGGAGTTTTACCAGGTGTTCGTGATAGAAAGACTTTATTGTGCGGACAGGATGAAATTTTTCTTTAAATGCATAGGAAATAAAAGCTAAACCAAAAGTAATCACAAACAAAACACTGCTCACCGGCCGGGTTGTACCAAGCTCAGGGAGCCATTTGAAATGACTGTAAGGTAATAAAACAAGTCCCGCTTGGATAATCAGATTTAGAAAGGATGAATAAGTTTTTCTGTTCAAAAATTTCACCTGTAGCCGTTCTATTTTACACGACAGGAGCATATTTCTACTATTCTAATCCACGTTCTTGAAAATCCCTCTTCGCAGGATAAAGATTGCATAACCGATCGCAGTAAACCCGCCGATACCCGTCATAAGAATGGGCGAGGGGTGAAATATGACTTGGGTCAACAATAGGATCATAGCAAAGAAAATGGAAATGGGAATAAATTCAACCAGGGGGTTAAGGATCAAACGGACAGGCATATGGATTAAACGCAAGCATACGAGAGCATAACCTGAAAAAATCAGGATTCCCGAACCGGCAAATAATCCCAGGGCAAGATAAATATTTCCAAAATAACTGCCAATCACCACTGAAAGTACCCGGCAAGTCAGGTTAATTCCCTCAATTGCCACGGCAAGTCCCTGCCGTTCCTTGACACTGGTCAGAACACTAAATGGGTTTGACAAGAACCAGAAAAATAACCATAAGCCCATAATTTGCACATAAACCCCCGCTTCAGCCCAGGCTTCACCCAAGAAAACAATGAAGAGATCTTTTCCGATAATTGTGAGAAGAAGGGCGGGAAATAATCCTAAAGCGGTTAATCGGCGCAGCACGGAACCAGCAATTTTGACCAGCTCTGCTTCATTTTCTTTTACTTTAGAACTGTGCTGGAAAAAAACTTGTCCAACCGCTACACTGATTAAGGCTACTGGCATTTGGATCAAGCGATAAGCCATTGCATAGTAGCCAGCTTGGGCGGTTGAAAATAAGGCAAAAATGAGCACCGGGACAAGGTTCCAAGCAGCAGCATTCAAGATCACGTTCCAGCTATCTACCAGGGGAAATTTACGATAACGTTTGAGGTTGGCAATTAATCTAGGCGCTGAAAATGAATGGAAGATGACATGAAAATCTTCTCGTAAAATTGGAATGAATTGAATAATCGCACTGATGACAAAGCCAGCTGTAAATCCCAAGATCAAACCCCCACCCTTGGACCCATAGTTTAGAGCCAATCCAATTTGTAAAATAATCGTTGCTACTGTTGACCCAATTCGAGCGAAAGAAAGCCACCAATAGCGTTTGTGGCGTGTACTCCAATAATTAAATGCCTGAAAAAAACCCATTCCCACGAGGTTGAGGGCGAGCAGCCATTTAAATTTATAGATAGAGGTACTGATAATTTGGGCAGGCAGGCTTACAATATTCAGGGAGAACACCAGGCCGATCATAAGCGCCAGTATCAGGCTAGATGCCAGGCTGACCCTCAGCAAATCGGCAGCATCATCGTCCCGGTTGGGTAATACGATAGCAACATCATACCGCAGGCAGATAATTGTACTCAGGATGAGACTGAGAGAAGTAAAAGTTCCAAAAACCCCATACTCTTCTGGCAGATAAAGGCGTGAGAGGATTGGCGTCGCCAAGGCATTTAAAGCTTGGGCGATGGCTGTTCCACTGACAATTTTAATAACATCAGGCATCCAAGAATTTTTTTTTAGTTCCTGAGCGTTCGTTGATGCCTCATGATCACCCTCTTCGATTTGCGAATTCCTCATGATATCCTAATCATACCAGACTTGGAGAGGCGGATATAATAAAAAATCAATAACAAACCATTTACCAAAACCAGGTAAAGAACATTAGGAGAAATTTTGTGAAGCGTCCTTTTATTGTCATTTGTAGTTGTATTGTCCTCTTCATAGCAGTTCTTTGCGTTTGCGTACTGCTGACTGTTGGGCTAACGTCACTCAATATCTTCAGCCGCTCTGGCAACTCACCGGCCCCAGAACAATTAGAAATTCTAAATACCCCCACATCTTATGCCCTCCCATTGTCAACGATCAAGCCCCCGGAATTGGTGACCGCCACCCCCGCACCCACCAAGGCGAACAGCCTGGTGTCCACACCCACTAAAGCAGAAACTCCCATCACAGAGCCGCAGAGCGAGGCAACGGAAGTCTCGACAGATACTTTAGCGACCTTAGAAGACACAATTGTCCCTGTGAACGATCTCGCCGACCTGGCGCGGCGTTTCTTGGGGATCGAGGATATTCCCGCGACAGTACCACCTCCTGAACAACCCTACCAGGTTGGAGATACGCAATCTTTTTGGGTCTCGAACACAGATACAAACGAAAATTTTCAATTAGATGCAACCTTACAGTATGTCACCGACCACGTCTATTTTTGGATTGAAAATGGAGTCCTATTTAACCGAAACGATTTGAAAGATTTGGCGGAAACCTTTGAGACCAAAATTTATCCTACTAACCGTGAATTTTTTGGAAGTGAATGGACACCCGGGGTCGATGACGATCCTCACTTGTATATCTTGTATGCGGGAAACCTGGGCTCAAACCTGGCTGGTTATTTTTCCTCCGCTGATGAATACAATCCCATGGCACATGAATATTCCAATGCCCACGAAATGTTTCTGATTAACTCAGATAACGTGGGGGTAGATGAGCGCTATATCTACAGTACGCTTGCTCATGAATTCCAACACATGATTCATTGGTATCGCGATCGCAATAAATCCTCCTGGCTGAATGAAGGCTTCTCGGAATTGGCGGCTTTATTGAATGGATATTATGATAGCGGTTTTGATTACTTATATGCTCAAGAGCCTGACATGCAGCTAAATGATTGGCCCAACGACCCAGATGCCACCACGCCCCATTATGGAGCATCTTTCTTATTCTTATCTTACTTCCTGGACCGGTTTGGAGAAAAAGCAACTCAAAGCTTAGTAGCGGAACCAAATAACGACATGGAAAGTGTGGATACGGTCCTTAAAAATATCGGAGCGGTGGATACGCTTACGAGCCAGCCAGTCAGTGCAGACGATGTTTTTACCGATTGGGCAATAACAAATTACGTCCACAATTCGGCCGTGGGCGATGGGCGTTTTGATTATTATCGCTACACAAATGCGCCCCAGGTTAAAGATACGGAGACTTTCCGAAATTGTGGAAGTGGTGTAGAAGATCGTCAAGTACACCAATTCGGCGTGGATTATATCCGGTTTCGGTGCTCTGGAAATTATACAATCCACTTTGATGGAGCGGACCAGGTAGCTGTGCTGCCCGTGGATGCTTATTCGGGTTCCTATGCCTTTTGGTCCAATAAAGGCGACGAATCAGACATGACTTTGACTCACACTTTTGATTTTACAAAGGTATCGGGGCCTTTAACCTTGAATTTCCATACCTGGTATGATCTGGAGAAGGATTACGATTACCTGTATGTGACTGTTTCAGAAGACGGTCAAAATTGGAAGATTCTGCGAACCCCATCTGGGACCGATGAAGATCTATCAGGGAACAGCTACGGTTGGGGCTACAATGGATTGAGTGGAAGGGGAAACAACGCGGACTGGATCGAGGAAAGTGTGGATCTCTCAGAATATGCCGGGAAAAGTATCCAACTTCGTTTTGAATATGTCACGGATGCGGCTGTGAATGGCGAAGGATTTTTATTGGATGATATCTCAATCCCACAGATCAACTATTTCTCTGATTTTGAGACCGATCAGGGTGGTTGGGAGTCGGCTGGGTGGGCACGTATTCAAAACAACCTGCCGCAGACTTACCGGTTAGCTTTAATTACCAAAGGAAAAACAACCAATGTTGAATACATTCCACTTAAAGCAGGCAATGTCGCTGATATCACGCTAAATCTGGGTGGAGACATTGATGAGGCCACGTTGATGGTTGCCGGGACAACGCGTTTCACCCGCCAGGAAGCAGATTACCAGTTTGAGCTGAGGCCGTAACAAGCAAGTTTAAAACGGCGAGTACGAGAATATGAGCGGTAGTGAGATTCAATAGGCGCCGAACGTGCCTCAAAATTTGATTCTGGCGACTTATGGATCGGACAGCACTCCAAGACTCATTTGAAATTTATCAGGAATGGCGCCTAAAAGATCGATGAAATGGGCAAGAAATGAGGGGATGAAAAATTAAGGCGCCGGTGATTGAAGAACCGGCGCCTTCTGTGATTAGATTATTGATCAAGGTGCTGTCGGTCGATTAGGTGAACGGAGAGCCTGAAGCTGCTGCTCGAGTTCGGCCCGCCGTGAAGCCGCGGCTTCCGTTACCTGAGACCTGATTTCCACAAAACGATCTTGAGCTTTGCTGCGCAGTTCCTCGCCCGAATAGGGGGCCATTAAAACTGCCAGTGTGCCACCCACTAAACCACCCAGGGCTGCTCCAGCCAGAAAAGCGATGAGTTTACGCATGTGTGCCTCCTTTATTCACGTTCACTGTGATTTAGAATTATCTTTAATTATACTGGATACCTTGCAAAAACAGCCCTTATTGGTGATAATTGTTTTACGCTCGGACCTTTCATAGACCGAGACTGCATTGCAAATCCAATCTCATATCGGCCCCTACCCAGAGCTAAGGAGGGTACCATGTCTACAATACCTCTCACCCAGCCGCAACCCACAGCGGTTCGGAAAAAAGTAACCACACGCGCATTTCAACAAAAGAAGCAGCGTCAAGAGCCCATCACGATGCTGACTGCATATGATTATCCAACTGCAATGGTTTTAGACAATGCCGGCATTGACGCGATCTTGGTCGGTGATTCTGTGGGAATGGTAGTTTTAGGATATAAAAATACCCTGCCCGTCACAATGGAAGAGATGATTCACCATTGCAAAGCCGTCGCACGCGGGGCAGAATTTGCATTATTGATTGGAGATATGCCTTTCCTTTCATACCAGGTTTCCCCCTCTGAAGCGGTTCGCAACGCTGGACGTTTCTTGCAAGAGGCTGGCATGGACGCGGTAAAACTGGAAGGTGGGAAAGAACGGGTTGAGACAATTCGCGCCATTGTTTCAGCCGGGATTCCCGTTATGGGACACTTAGGCCTCACGCCGCAGAGTGTCCATCTTTTGGGAGGGTTTCGTGCTCAAGGGCGTGATGCAGAAACCGCACGGCTTTTAATTGAAGATGCACTTTTATTGGAATCAGCAGGCTGCTTCAGCATCGTATTAGAGTCTATGCCCTCACGCCTCGCATCCTTGATATCCCATCGCCTGTCGATCCCGACGATTGGGATTGGCGCTGGATCGGGATGTGATGGACAAGTGCTGGTAGCTCACGATCTGCTCGGTCTCTTCGATCGTTTTACGCCAAGTTTTGTTAAGCAATATGCACATTTATACGAAGAAATGGGAAGAGCATTTAGTTCTTATATCAAAGATGTGAAAACCCACCAGTTCCCCGCTGAAGAACACAGCATTGACATGTCTGATGAAGAATGGGAAGAACTGAATAGGGATGTAGATCATGGATGATTTTGATATCCTCATTGTAGGAACTGGAGCCTTGGCGTGTTTGTTTGCTCCGCGCCTGTCAGCAGCTAAACTCAAGGTGATGATGCTCGGGACCTGGGTAGAAGGTCTGCAGGCTCTCAGAATCCAAGGTGTGCACGTGATTAATAATGAAGGAGGAGAACAAGTTTATTCCGTGCAGGTGAGTGATGATCCCAAAGCATGCGAGGGAGCAAAACTTATCTTGGTCATGGTGAAGGCCTGGCAAACTGAACAAGCCGGTCAACGGTTGCTGCAGTGTATCGCTCCAGATGCCTTAGTCCTGACCCTGCAAAATGGGGGCGGAAACTATGAAAAGCTATCTCGGATCTTGGGTGTTAATCGTGTGGCCGTGGGAGCTACCACATTAGGAGCCACGCTTCTCGAACCAGCAACTGTTCGCCCGGCTGGAGATGGTGTGATTACCCTTGGTATTCATGGCCAGTTAAAGCCTATGGCAGACTTGTTGGGAAAAGCAGGTTTTATTGTAGAAACAGTACCAGATGTCAGCTCGGTACAATGGGGAAAATTAGTGATCAATGCAGCCATTAACCCTGTGACAGCTCTTCTACGCATTCAAAATGGAGAATTACTCAAGCGCGCCGGTGCCAGGTCGGTAATGACTTCAGCTGCACGAGAAGCAGCCGCGGTTGCGGTAGCAGAAGGGGTCCAATTACCTTATCCTGATCCAGTCTTAGCTGCAGAAGCCATAGCCCGTCGGACAGCCTCGAATTATTCTTCGATGCTTCAAGATATCTTACGCGGTGCACAGACCGAGATCGATTTTATTAACGGAGCTGTTGTGCAAATGGGTGAAAAAAAAGGGGTGCCGGTTGCAGTGAACCGCACTCTTTGGTTGCTTATAAAAGCTGCAGCCGGCAGATAAAGGAGTATTCATTATGAAAGTTGTCACTTCTATCCTTGAACTGCGCAAAGAACGCCTCAGCTTAACTGAACCAGTAGGCTTGGTTCCCACTATGGGCTTCCTGCATGAAGGCCACCTTTCCTTGGTTAGCCAGGCGCTTAAGCAGTGCGCCAGTGTCGTGGTCAGCATTTTTGTCAACCCCACTCAATTTGGTCCAAACGAAGATTTAACGCGTTACCCCCGTGATTTGGAACGTGATAAGGGATCGTTAGAGCGCGCTGGTGTGCATGTTTTATGGACACCCTTACCAGAGCAAATGTACCCACCGGGTTACCAGACCTGGGTGACTGTTGATGAAATGACGTCGCCACTTGAAGGCACCGTGCGCCCGGGTCATTTCCGGGGTGTAACCACGGTGGTGGCTAAAATATTCATTGCCGTGCAGCCTGCAAAGGCTTTTTTTGGTCAAAAGGATGCGCAGCAGGCAGCAGTGATTCGCAGAATGACCATGGATTTAAATTTTCCAGTAGAGATTGTGGTATGTCCTACAGTCCGTGAGCCAGATGGACTCGCTAAATCAAGTCGCAATGTATATCTCCACACTGAGGAAAGAAAGGCTGCAACGGTTCTTTACCGTTCTTTATCTGCAGCGAAAGAAGCTTTCGAGGCTGGCGAGCGAGACGCTAAGAAGCTCCGAAGAATTATGGAAGACATCTTGGCTGGCGAAGCTTTAGCTCAACCCCAATATGTTTCCTGTGCTGATCCACTAACCCTCCAGGAACTTGATTATGTCAAAGATGATGCTCTGCTTTCGATGGCTGTGTACGTAGGTACAACTCGACTCATCGATAATATTTTGATTCAGAAGGAGAAGTAACCATGCTTTTGACGATTGATATTGGCAATACCAATATTACAATGGGCTTATACCAGGGAGAAAGTTTAGGATCGCGCTGGCGTTTAGCCACTGATTATGAGCGTATGCCTGATGAATACGGTTTGCAGTTTTTAGGTTTACTTTCTCATGCAGGATTTAAATCATCTGATATAAAAGGGATCTGTTTGGCTTCAGTGGTGCCTCCGTTAACCGGAAAGATTACCAGGGCTTGCCAGGATTATTTACACCAGGATTGCTTGATTGTTGATGCGGGGGTAAAAACCGGGGTGCGCGTGCGCTATGATGATCCCAAGGCTGTTGGGGCAGACCGGATTGTCGATGCAGCTGCAGTACAGGTTTTATATGGGGGTCCGGCGTGCGTGGTGGATTTCGGTACAGCAACCACTTTTGATGCAATTTCTGCTGAGGGAGATTATTTAGGCGGGGCGATTGCTCCGGGAATTGGAATTGCCTCTGAAGCCTTGTTTTTGAGAACTGCCAAGCTTCCGCGGGTTGACTTGCAGCGTCCCCCGAATGTGATTGGCAGGAATACCGTACATTCCATGCAATCTGGTTTATTATATGGCTATGTAGCCCTGGTAGAGGGGATGGTTGGACGGTTTCAGAATGAATTAGGGCCAGCGATGAAAGTGATTGCAACTGGCGGTTTGGCCGATATTATTGCCCGCGAAACCGATGTTCTCAAAATTATTGCACCTTGGTTAACGCTGGATGGACTGCGTGTTATTTGGGATTTAAATTTAGGAAAGCCAGGAAGTTCTGAAAATTCTTAGAGTTAGTGTTTTGCGCTAATTTTTCAAATAGCATGCAGCCCAAGAGTATAATTAAGTTATGAAAACCGAGATCATGTTGGCTGACCACCCGGTTGCATTTCTGCATGCCGTGGATATTTTGAAGAAATGGGGGTGTTTTAGCATTTCCAACAGATACTGTATATGGACTTGCTGCGTATCCATTTGAAGAAACCATGGTTGAGCGCCTGTATGTAGCCAAAGGACGAAACAGCACCAAGGCAATTGCCATCCTGATTGGCAACATGACAGACTTGAAGCAAATCGTTAAAGAGATGTCACCTTTAGCGCTAACCCTCTCAAAGCATTTTTGGCCAGGTCCACTTACCTTGGTTCTCTCTGGTCAGGAATCTCTTCCCAAGAATTTATCAGCGAACAATACGATCGGAGTACGCATGCCCAACCACCCGATCGCTTTATCACTCCTCAAACAAGCCGGCCCTTTAGCAGTCACTTCAGCCAATATATCGGGAAAAGGAAACACAAATTCAGCCTATGAGGTATTGGAGCAGATGGGAGGCAGAATTCACTTGATATTGGATGGGGGAGTAACACCGGGTGGTATTCCCTCGACAGTTGTGGATTGTACGGGGATTGAACCTGTCATTTTGCGAGAGGGGCCGATAAACTTGGACGCGATCAGGGCAGTTTTGTAAACCTTTCTTAGCAAACACTTAACCAATCTTCATACCAGGTTTACTTCAATTTGTATAATAATAATTACATTTTCCTAAAAACTCCTCAGAAATACTGCTCTTCAAGGTGTGTGCCCTTGATGGGCAGTTTTCATTAACAAGGTAATACCACATGATATTGGCTGCCCGGGCATTTTTCCTCATCATATCCGGGGCTTTCCGCCCAAATTTTTCCTCCATGGGCTTCTACAATGCCTTTCGCAACAGCCAATCCCAGACCCGGACCAGAACCTTTGAATGAGGTTTTGCCAGAAGAATGCTGCTGGAGTTTAGAAGTTTGATAGAACTTCGTGAAGATCAGATCCAGATGTTCTCGCTTAATTCCGATACCCGTATCGCTGATGATGATCTCAATCCCTCCATCCGGCAAACCAGCCTGGCCTTGTGAGATCGGGAGTCCAATAATATTGATTTTCCCTTCATCTGGAGTATTCTGTACCGCGTTAAGGATCAAGTGATTGAAGACTTTCCTAAGTGCTTCCTGGTCAGCCCGAATCATTGGCAGATCGCTCAATCCTTCGACAGTAAGAGAAAGATTGCGTTGAGCAAGGGTGAGTTTAAGCGATTTCGCGAGCGAAAGGATCAAGTAACCTACAGAAACATCCATTTTGTGTAAAGATAAGGATCTGGTATCGATGCTGGCCATATCGAGCATAGTTTCAATTATTTCATTCAATCGTATGATCCCGACGTGAATACCATTCAGCATTTTTATCTGGTAATCATTTTCAGCTGTATTCGGATCATCAAGCAAGATCTCTGTATAGCCGCGGATGATGGTGACTGGTGTGAGTAACTCATGAGAAGCGATACTGATGAAATCAGATTTCGTCTGGTCAATTTTTTGAAGCTGGCTGAGTGCCTGTTGAAAATGTTGGTTAGACTGCTCCATGGCTTGATAAGCCCGTCTGAAATCATTGTTGACGCGCATTAAGCTATCAACCAATCTTGCATTCTTAATCGCCAGAGATAGTTGGTCGGCTAATGTTGCCAATAATGTCAGCTCTTCGGCGCGATAAGGATGATTAGATATTTTTGAGCCTAGCACAATCAAGCCAATCCATTCATCACGCGAATGGATTGGCACGAAAATCTCCCCAGAAAGATCCTGGAGCCAACGATATTCTTCCAGAGAAAGGGACGCTTTGTCTAAGATGAGATCCTGATCTTTTTTAGTCTGAGGATAATTGGTTTGTTCGTAATACTTTTGCAGCAAGCTTTTGGGGTTAAGGATCAAATTGGCAGGTTTTTCTTTTCCAATACTTCCCACTCCAATCAGGCGATCAAGAAGGTTATCTGCTTCCTGTTCCGAAGCTACTTCGAAGAGAAATGCCTGTTGGATTTTTAAAGCCTGACAGATCAAGCCAAGGGATACTTGAGCAAGTTGTTCGGTATTCGTAACACTGCTGATCCCTCGGCTATATTCCCTCAGGATCTGGTTCGAAGTCATAGATGCCATATAAGAAAAACAGGCTGGTTAACTTTGGCACATTTTTCCAAACAACCAAGATGAGAGCGCCTAAAGAAATTACCAGGAAGGTGGCGCAAAGGAAAGACATTAATAAATTGGGGGTGGGGAAGATGGTTTCGAAGAGGGATAGCGTTGCCAGGCATAACAACACTGCTGGGATGCATACAATCCCAACAGTCAGGATCAGTTTTCCCACCAAATGGAAATCGCGTCTTCGCCAACTCACCATTAAAACAGCTATGTAAAAGAATGCGGATAGTGCGAAGACACTTTCAACAATGATACGTAAGACCATTAGACTTCAGATAAAGGCCAGTTTGGCAAAACATCCATATTCAGCGGGTCGCGCTGACCTTTGATGAAATGATAATAACCAGCTCCCGCAATCATGGCAGCGTTATCAGTGCAAAGCATAATCGGAGGAATATGCAGGGTACAATTCGCCCGCAGTTGAAATGAATCTCGTAAAGCTCGGTTAGCTGAGACACCTCCAGCTACCAGGATCTCTTTAGCTTTGAACTCTCGGGCTGCCTGCATTGTCTTGGTAACCAGTACATCGACTACCGCAGCTTGAAAGCTGGCTGCCAGATCGGAAACCGGCAGGTCAACTTGCTTTTCTTCCAGTTTTCGCACTTCACGTAGAACAGCGGTTTTTAGACCACTAAAAGAGAAATTCCAGGTTCCCTCCAACCAGGCGCGCGGGAAGTTATAAGCCAAAGGATTGCCCCCCAGGGAAGCTTTCTGTATCGCTGGACCTCCTGGATAACCTAAACCAATTAATCGAGCAACCTTATCAAATGCTTCTCCGGCTGCATCATCTAGTGTCGCCCCCAGACGATGATAAGAGAGATGGTCATCCATTAACACTAGTTCGGTATGACCGCCTGAGACGATTAATCCCAATAATGGAAACTGTGGTTCTGGTTTCGGGGTTTCTGTTAGAAAGGATAACCAGGCAGCATAGATGTGCGCTTCTAAGTGATTGATTCCAATTATAGGCAGTCCCGAAGTGAGAGCCAACCCTTTGGCGGTATTCATTCCGACCACTAATGAACCCGGCAAACCAGGACCGCGGGTCACAGCAATGGCATCAACTTCAGATATGGTCATATGTGCCAACTGAAGAGCTTGTTCGATGATTGGATAAATCGTCAGGATGTGTTGCCGAGAAGCAACCTCAGGAAAGACGCCACCATATTGAGCATGCAGGTCAATTTGTGAGGCCACCGTACTGGAAAGGATGATCCTGCCATTCTCAACAATCGAAGCAGCCGTCTCATCGCATGAAGTTTCGATCCCCAAAATACGAGCATCGCTTGTTGGAGCAGGACGATCTGATTTTTTTACACTCCCTTTAGCTTCACTAACTTCCTTCATTACAATCCCTTTAACCTTTTATCGGAAGCACTAAATCGAGGGGATATTCAACCAGCGATTGAATTTTACCATCTGGACTCACATAGAGGGTATCCTCAATCCGCACCCCCATATTTTTCTCAGGGTAGTATAGCCCAGGTTCTAATGTAAAGACTGCGCCCGGGATTAAACGGTCCTCTTCAGTGGCGTTCATCCCAAACCAGGGCTGCTCATGTACATTCAACCCTACCCCATGACCAAGGCTGTGAATATATCCCACTTCTGTGTTAGGAGTCCCTTGGATTGTCGGATGGCCCTTGGCTTCAAACAAATCACAGGTACGGCTCTGATAAACAGTGCAGTGGGTATTTACTAAAAGTTCAGCCTTCATCTGCTTGAAGACGCTTAATACATCCTCATATAAATTCATGACCTCATCAGCAGCATATCCCAGGCACCATGTCCGGGTGAAATCATAGAAGTATCCCCCACCTTTTTCGCAAGGGTAGATGTCAAAGACAATGGTTTGACCCACCCGCAGGTAATCGGAGGGTGTCCCTGCGCTGTGCGGGACGGCGGCATCCCGCCCAATCGAGAAGATCACACCCTCTGGGTTTTCGGCTCCTCGTTCTGCCAACCATAAGTCAATCCTTGATTTGACTGCGCCAATCGTCAGAGGTTGACCATCTGCCTTGACTAAAATCCCATCCCGAGCGTGATGAGAGGTTAGGAAGTCGGCCACTTCACTTACAACAGCCGTGGTGATCTTTCCCATTTGACGTATGCGTGAGACTTCATCTTCGTCTTTGGTTAACCTGGCTTGCATAATCGTCGATTGGTCGCTCATCTCTCCTACCAGGGTTATCTCAGGCATGACTTCCTGTAAAGCCCGAAAGATTGCATAAGATGAGCCCATCTCCACTTTTCCATATAGGGCAATTTTGCCTGAAGTGATCCCCAGGTCAGTGAGCATTTTTTTGTAACGTTCTGCAGTTGCCTTAACAAAATCACCATTGAACTGATTCACCAGCTCCTTAAAATCATAGCTTTGCAGATTTTTCATCGGTAAACCCGCTTTAGCGGCTTCATCACGCTCCATGATCCGGTAGAATAGAACAGGCTCAGCACCTCGCTTTTTGATCAAGTCGCCAGCCATATGAGCAATACCCGTCAGATAAACCATTGCAGGGTTATGCTGAGCTGATCCGGTAATGATCAATGCGTCCAGACCATTTTTCTCCATCAAGTTATCCAGGTCACTTTTCATTGGGGATTCACCTATTCTTTGTTATTTTCTATGATTGTAAGAGTAATTGTATATTGCGGATTAAAGATTGATCTTGCTCAGGCAGAACCGTGCGAGGATCAAACAATATCTGATCATTCTCCAATCTTGATATCACAGGCGGGTTTTGCTGGCGTAATTTTTCTATGAATCGATTCGGATTTCGCACAGATATGGCGAGGCAGCAAGTAGGCAGAATTTCATCTGGAAGACTGCCACCCCCAACTGTAGATTGGCTATGGTTAGCTGATCCTTGTCCAAGGAGATGGATCCAATTTTGTACTCGCTCCTGCAAGTTGACCAGAGGAGTTGAAATCATTTTCCATACAGGAATTTCTCGGATGGCCTCATCTTTCAAGTAGTGCATCAGGGTCGCCGAGAGCGCAGCCAAACAGAGCTTATCTGCTCGGAGCGCACGTGTTAGAGGATGTTTTTTAAGTTTATCAATGTACTCGGTATTTCCGATGATAATCCCCGCCTGAGGACCTCCTAAAAGTTTATCTCCTGAGAAACACACGAGATCGGCGCCACTTTGAAGAGACTCTTGAACGGTGGGTTCGTGTCCCAAGCCAAATTGGGCAGTATCCAAGAACGAACCTGAGCCGAGATCATCAATAACAGGAATATTAGCCCTGTGGGACACTTCCACAATTTCAGAAAGATCCGGTTCCGTAGTAAAACCTGTAATTCGAAAATTGGAGCGATGGGCGCGGAAGACCAAAGCCACGGACATTTCGGATATCGCCTGTTCATAATCGGCAATATGGATGCGGTTGGTAGTACCAATTTCAACCAGCCGGGCACCCGATTGCTTTAGAACATCTGGGACACGGAAACCGCCACCAATTTCTACCAACTGCGAACGAGCAATCACAACTGCTCGCCGGCGAGCCAGAGCTGTTAATACAAGCAATACAGCTGCCGCATTGTTATTTACAACCAGCGCAGCCTGTACACCTGTCAAGTGTTGGAGTAATTCTTCTGCATGCACCAGTCGAGAGCTGCGTTTTCCTTTAACTAAATCGTATTCCAGATTACAATAATTGTCCGCCACAGATTGAACGGCTTGCCTGGCAGCCAAGCTGAGGGGTGCACGGCCCAAATTGGTATGCAAGATAACACCAGTCGCATTGATCACTGGCAGCAAAGTCGGTTCAGTCCAACCTTCCAATTGGAACCTGACTAGTTCAAGGATCTCATCTTGGTTAGGGATATTTTTTTGAAGCGAAAAATTATCGCAAATCTTCTTCAACGTAAGACGGATAGCTTCTAATACAAGGGAGCGTCCGTATGTTGAAATATAAATGGAAACCGGATCAGATTGTAATATTTGTTCAACAGAGGGCAAATTTCGCAGGCTTTGCATTCTTGTTTGTGATCTGATGGATGACAAGTCTTAAAACTTTTTACTGAGGTTTCCACTGGCTACGTTCTCGCATACGCAGTAGAAATTCCATCAACCCTAGACCGATCAACAATAATACCGCCAATGCCCCGCTAAGCACACGTCCAATTTGAAGCCATGCCAGTGTGGCTCCATAAATGCCAACGAGTATCGCTTGCCGCAAAACTACTGTGGAGGTAGCAGGAGGGGTACTGGTGAAGCGATGGTTCAAGAAAGCTGTAAATGGCAGAGCAGTTCCGGTTAATGCCATGAAAACAAGAAGGAAGAATAACCAACGCGGCCCCACTGTTGGTACAGAAAGAAAAAGAAGGATGACTAAACCCCCATAACCTAATGCTGCCAGAAGGATAGCAGTGGGTAGGAAAGTCTTTACAGGAGGAGTTTGGGTTGTATTCATAAGCAGGATATTATGATTATATCCTACTTAAAAAAAACAACCGGCGCTAGTTTTAAAACGCAACCGGCTGTTTTTTGAAACGATCAGATCAAGGGCTGTGTTTGAGTTATATCTCTCGAAACTCACCATCAAGGACAGTTCCTTCAGGAGCATGATCGGGTTTTTCTTGACCGCGTGGTTCATCATAAACGGATGACTCTTGAGATTGTCCAGCATAAAGTTGTTGGCTCAACGCATGGAAAGCGTTTTGAAGATCTTCAGCCTGCTCTTTGATCTTAGAGGCATCACTAGTCTTCAGTGTATCTTTTAACATGCTGAGCTTGCTTTCAATATTTTTCCTTTCACTTATTGGAACACGTGCACCCAAATCACGTAATATTTTTTCGGTCTGGTAGACCAGGTTATCAGCAGAATTACGGGCTTCGACCAACTCACGCTGATGCCGGTCTTCCGCTTCATTTTCTCTTGCCTGCCGAATTTTCCGCTCAATTTCGTCCTTTGATAAGTTCGTTGTAGCAGTAATGGTAACTTTCTGCTCTTTACCCGAGGCTTTATCCCGCGCCACAACATTCAAGATCCCATTGGCATCAATATCGAATGTGACTTCAATTTGAGGAGTGCCGCGCAGCGCTGGAGGAATTCCTTCCAATCGAAAGCGCCCCAGGCTCATATTATCGGATGCCATCGGTCGTTCACCCTGTAAAACATGGATATCCACCGCTGTTTGGTTATCCTCAGCAGTAGAAAAAGTCTCCGTTTTCCTGATCGGAATGGTGGTATTGCGTTCAATTAAATTTGTCATCACACCACCAAGTGTCTCTACTCCGAGAGAGAGAGGCGTAACGTCGAGTAATAAAACATCTTTTACCTCTCCTCCGAGTACACCACCTTGGATGGCAGCCCCAACGGCAACTACTTCGTCGGGGTTTACACCTTTGTGCGGTTCTTTGTTGACCAGCGAGCGTACGAGATCCTGAACTATGGGCATACGCGTGGCACCGCCAACCAGAACAACTTCGTCAATCTCTGAAGGCTTCAATCCTGCATCTTTGAGGGCAGCCTGGAAAGGTCCCCTCAAACGGTTGACCAGATCTTCCGATAGCTGTTCAAATTTTGAACGCGTCAGCTTCATTTGGAAATGTTTGGGGCCTGAAGCATCAGCAGTGATGTAGGGCAGGTTTATATCGGTCTCCAGCATGGTGGAAAGCTCGATTTTAGCCCTTTCAGCTGCCTCGCGCAGGCGCTGCAAAGCCTGACGGTCTTTTCGTAAATCTATTCCGGAATCGCGCTCAAATTCATCTGCAGCCCAATGAACAATACATTCATCCCAATCATCACCACCCAAGTGAGTATCCCCATTCGTAGCTTTGACCTCAACCACACCTTCTCCAACTTCCAAAAGGCTGATGTCGAAAGTCCCTCCTCCCAGGTCGAAAACCAGGATGGTTTCATTTACTTTTTTATCCAGGCCATACGCCAACGCTGCAGCAGTGGGTTCATTGATAATGCGTAGAACTTCTAATCCAGCAATCTTTCCTGCATCCTTGGTAGCCTGGCGTTGGCTGTCATTGAAGTATGCCGGAACCGTGATAACCGCTTTTGTAACAGGCTCCCCCAGGTAAGCCTCAGCATCTGATTTTAGCTTGGATAAAATCATTGCGGAAATATCTTGAGGAGTTAATTCCTTACCCGTTAACGGGATTTTGACCCGAGCATCGCCGGTCGGTCCGCTAATAACCTGGTAGGAGACCATTTTACGTTCTGTCTCAACTTCATTCAACCTGCGTCCCATGAAACGCTTAATGGAATACACCGTATTTTCCGAGTTGATGACAGCCTGCCGCTTCGCAGTTTGACCTACCAAACGGTCCCCATTTTTACTGAAGGCTACTACAGATGGACAGAGTCGAGAACCTTCTACAGTTGTAATCACTGTAGGATCCCCACCTTCCATTACAGCCACTACACTATTCGTAGTACCGAGGTCAATACCGATAATTTTTGACATAGACATTTTCTCCATTTCATTTTTTCTTATAAGTAATAGCATACCCGGGTAATACAAGAAAATCATTAACGACATGTAGGAAAGACATTTATTTTTGGGGTAATAGGATAAGTTGGAACAAATTCTCGACAATTTCTCTACTTGGCGTTTATGTAAAGGGAATGATCGCCTATAATGGAATCCCGACCCTGCTCAGATTAAATCGTGTAAAAAAGGGTGATGGAATCCGAAAGAATTAAGAAATTACCGCTCCTTATTTCTTTAACATTTCCGAGATATAGCTGGAGGTTTATAGCTCATATGAACGATAATCGTCCATATATGGGGGGTAATATTGACCCATACCCAGGAATGGGCATGAAGAAAGGTTATGAAGGCAACCAAAAAAATCGAAGTATGAGGAAGAATGTATTAAGATCAGTAATCTTAAATTTTTGAGTTTTTTTAGAATACCGTAGGTTAACTGTATTGATTGCTGGTGTATTTATTGCTAGAATGTTGTTATGTAAGCCAGTCGTTTACAAGGCTCGCATTCAGTCTTGGTTGTAATACAAATCTGCTTTTTCAAGAAGAACCAGCTTTTCAAATTTCTTGAAATACATCATATTCTACCCGCTGCTGTTTGATATAGCAGCGGTTGCATGTCTATTTAGTTTCTTGAACCTATATCGTGAAAGGAGAAGCATAACATGAAAGCTGAACAGGCCTGGCAAGCTGCTTTAGGACAACTGCAGATGGAAATGCCAAAGGCATCCTTTGATACTTGGGTTAAAGAAGCTGAGTTTTTATCTTATGAGGACGGTCAATTTATTATCGGGGTTCCGAATACTTATGCGCGTGATTGGCTGGAAGGACGCCTAAACAGCACTACCACGCGCATGTTGACTGGGATTATGAACCGTTCGGTAAGCGTCCGGTTTGTTGTATGGCAAAATGGGAATGAAGCGTCGGAGATTGAGGAAGCTGAAGAGGTTTCAATCCCTCAAAACCAGGTCTTCCCATCGAAAATGAATGGCCGTTATACTTTTGAAAATTTTGTCGTGGGTGCCAGTAATCGATTAGCGCATGCGGCATCCATGGCTGTCGCCGAAAGACCTGCGCAAGCATATAATCCGTTGTTCTTGTATGGTGGGGTGGGGTTAGGGAAAACACATCTGTTGTACGCCATAGGAAATGCCTGTGAAAAGCGCGGTCTTCAGGTGTTATATGTCTCATCCGAAGAATTTACGAATGATCTGATCAATGCCATTCGTACTCATACGACACAGGCCTTTCGCGAAAAATATCGCCGAATTGATGTATTGTTAATAGATGATATCCAATTCATTGCAGGCAAAGAGTCCACCCAAGAAGAATTCTTCCATACTTTTAATACGCTTCATGGACAGGATAAGCAAATTGTCATCTCTTCAGACCGGCCTCCAAAAGCCCTGGTAACTTTGGAGGAACGGCTCCGTTCTCGGTTTGAATGGGGATTAACTGCTGATATACAGCCCCCTGATTTTGAGACGCGTGTGGCGATATTGCGCTCAAAAGCAGATCGGGCAGGTTATCGATTACCCGACGGTTTACTGGAGACGATTGCACGCCGTGTGCAGTCCAATATCAGAGAGTTGGAAGGAGCTCTGACTCGCATCGTAGCGTTTTCGGAT
Organism: uncultured Chloroflexia bacterium; assembly: GCA_963751425.1. Classification (GTDB taxonomy): domain Bacteria; phylum Chloroflexota; class Anaerolineae; order Anaerolineales; family UBA4823; genus CAVVUF01. Next base: position 1,766,026 of record CAVVUF010000001.1, read on the forward strand.
TTGAGTGGTCTGCTTTTAACCCCTCAGCTGGTTGATTCAGCCCTGGCAGATTTACTACCGCGCCGGAAAGATGTTCATCCTGAAGATGTTGTGCGGGCTGTAGCAGATGTGTTTGGAGTTACCATAGATCGCATTATGGGACGTGATCGTTCACGTGAGGTGGCTTTACCACGCCAAATTGTGATGTATATATTACGGAGTGAAAACATCAGTTTACCGCAGATTGGGGATGCACTTGGAGGCAGGGACCATACAACCGTTATGTACGCCTGTGATAAGGTAGCCGATTTATTAGAACGTGATGACCGGCTGCGCCGTCAGGTTATCGATGTACGCGAGCAAGTTTTCGGTCGGTCTAACCTTTCACTTCAATAATTTATCTTCGACGCGACCTCCAGAAACCCTGCAAGCGATGAAAAACCCGCCTAAAAAGGGAGGGCTCCGCAGGTTTATTAATCGTTTCAGGCTCAGGCCAGGGTTCAAGGTCAAAGAGTTTCCGAATAACATATTGCCCTGAAAGCTTCAGAGTCGCCAAAAAGGGAGCAGCGATCAGCAGTCCAACAAGCCCGATAAAATTGGCTGCTAGAATAGCCGCCACCAGAACTGCAGCAGGGTTTATTCCAAGCGTGTCACCCATGATCCGCGGCGATATTAGATTGTCATATAACTGGTTTAGAATGAAGCACACAACAATTACTAGAAGGGCAAATGCCAGTGGATCCAGGTTGTAATAATTATGAGGTTGGAAAATAGCTACCAGGAAGGTTACGAGGGTAGCTATCCAAGTACCTACATACGGAACGAAATGCGCCAATCCAGTCAAAATTGCTAGCCCTAAGGCATAACGCAGCCCCAAAATGCTCAATACAATCCAATAGGTTATGATAATAAGCATCGCTATGACAATCTGACCGCGTAAAAAAGCATCCCAGATTTTCCCCAATTCGCGGCTTAACCGTCGAATATCAGAATCATAGCCTGGTATTTGGATGTATTTCACAGCATCTGGCATTTGACCAGCATCTAATAAGATAAAGTAAGCGATTAATATAACAAATAGCGTCCATCCAATGGTCGATGCTGCTCCAGTTGCAAAAGTACTGACGATCGACCCAGCCCGTCCAATCACCAATTGAGCACCCCGGATTAATTGATCGCTTATTGAATTTAAATCCAGGTAATTGCTAAAGTCGAGTTGAAAGGGACCAAGACTTAAGGTTTGCTTTGAAAGTGTATCAAGGATATTTGGCAGATCACCCAGGAAGCTTTGGATGATACGGATCAAGCTCTGAATTTGTTGGACAACAACAACCCCCGTTGCCGTAAATAAACCGATAATGATGAATAAAAGGGCCAGGAAAACAATATTGACCGCCCATCTCCAGGATAACTTTGTTACAGTTGTTAACTTGGCGGTCAAAGGGTGAAGAAGATAAGTTAATATGAGCGCCAATAAAAGAGGGCCGATGATAGAACGGAAAAATATCACCACAACGAAGACCAAGCCGATCAACGTCAATCCGACAACAAGCTTGATGGATGAACCCCATTTTGGGGAGTTCGATGTAGGAGGTGTTGTTGAGGTCATTTTTTCCTGGTCCGCTTCCACCAATATGGTTCTGGTGGCTGCGTTGGCTGAGTTATTGTTACCGGAAATGGATCCATGTCCAAAAGGTTGGCATAGATATATCGCCCAATAACCCGTGCTGAGGCAATGGTCGGAGCAGCCAGGAGGATTCCTAGAACGCCTGCCAGGACAGCTCCTGCTACAATTCCCAGGATTATAACCAAAGGAGGGAGCTGCACGCGCCTGCCAATAATACGTGGCATGAGGTAATTCAAATCAAATTGTTGGTAGAACAGGTGTAAGGCGATGACAATGAGGGTAAAAGCCCAATTGGGTAAAGGCAACCAGGTAGAGCCAAAAGTTAAAGCCAATACAGAGGCTGTCACTAACCAGATCCCATGACCAATGGAAGGTAAAAATTCTAATAAGCCAGCCAAAATACCCATACCCAGGGCAAAAGGCAATCCGATCAGAAGGCCTATCGCAGAGAATATACAAGCGACAACGAAACCTAAAACAATTTGCCCGCGAAAGAAAGCATTCCAAATTTGGTTAATTTCGTCTCGAATAATGCGGAAGTCGTTTTGATAAGAAGTAGGTACTAAATGTTCAATCCAATTCTGTAACTTGGCATTATCCTTGATTAAATAAAACGATACAACAAAAATAAAAATAACCCAAACGATGGAAGAAACAACTTCGACCACTAAAGTGAATGTTTGTCCAACGAAAGGTTCTACCAATCCGCGTAGTCCCGTGCTAAATTGGTCTAGCAGAACAGATACGTCGATAATCCTTCCGTTAAACAAGAACTGCTTACCCAGAAACGTTTGAATTTCTTGGGAAATCTGCAGAAAATCAAGATTTAATCCTTTTATTTGCGGTCCAAGGATTGGGATGATCACCACCGGAACCAGCAAAGACACTGCCAGGAGGATGATATATGTCAGACCAATTGATAGGAACTCGTTTTATTTTTAGTTTTGATTGAAAGAAATTTACAACCGGAGATAAAATAAATGCCAGGATGACGGCCAAGATCAGAGGTGAGATTGCCTGTTTGAACCTTGAAAGCAAATAAATAAAAAAAGCCAGCAAAAGCAGGCTGATGATCAACTTCACTTGGAAGGGCCATTGCGGTCTGGTTTCGTCCATTGGTTATAAAACAAAAACGCAAAACGTAAATCTTGAGGAGCCCACTATGATTACGTTTTACGTTTTCAACCCTTGTTTAGCAGGTCGTTAACGTAGGAAAAAAGTAAGTACGATAAGAACGATCACAAATGAACTCACCAGAACCGCTATGCGGCGTAAATCCTTTTTTACATAACTATAATCGGGGTTGAAACTCGGCTGCTTAGGCGTATTTACACTAGCAATTGTTGGCTCTATTGCGGTCTGAGAAATGACTTTCCGTGTTTGTCGTTTCGATTTTTTACTCATCTTTGAAAAACTCCTGTGATTGATAAATTCTGGGCTTTCATAGAAAGACAATTCATCTATTAGAATTGAATTGAAGCGCTAAGCCCGAAAGATAAGTATAACAAGAATCGAACAAAAAGGAGGAGTTAAATTTGAATTTATTGCTGATCTTGTAAAGTCGCCTTAACCACAATCCGTTTATTATCCACTAAGTATGGATAACAAGAGATCAGTGTAGCAATTGGCTGTGATGTGGGGGCAAGAACTTCTACCTGGGTAGGTTCGACAATTTCAGTGCCTGTGACAGTATATACGAAAGAGCGCTGTCCGGTATAAATCATGATTTGATCTCCAGGCTCCAGTTTGTCAAGATCGCGGAATATCTCACCGAAGACGTCATTATGAGCTGTTAGTACAATATTATCTGATTCTCCCGGATTGGCTGAGCCGATGTGTTGGGCAACGCCCTTTTTCAATTGTTCCCAACCGTCGCCTTGAACAATTGGGGCATCCACCCCAAGAGCAGGGATCTGAATTCGTACGGCTTGTTGAGGGCCAGGTGTAGGGATAGGCACATTGGCCAAGGTTTGCACAAGCGGGCGCAAATGCTCGGGGATTTCAGCTTCATTTGGCGACGCTCCGCCCGGAGAATTGGGAGGAGTATGCCCAGAGGGAAGGATAACAGCCATGATTAATGGTGTTGGTGTCAAAGTGGGTTGTACCAAAGCTTCAGATACTTGAACATTCAGATCTCGGAGGATCTCCATCCCGTTCACCATCAAGAAAACCAATCCTATAACAGCCAATATCTCGATGATGAGTAAGAGACTGTCAAAAAAACGCCGAGGGAGGCGTGAACGCGACTGAGAGACGCTCCCAGTCTCAGTGATCGTATCGGAATGCAAATGATCGAGGGTTGGAGAGGGAACGTCAGATGCCAATAAGACCACACGCCCGGTTTGCCTAAACCTTTCCAGGCGTTCACGGCGCACTTTTCGCCTCTTCTCAACCAAAAGCCGGCGCAATTCATCGATCGAGAGTTCATCAGGTGATAAATTGGATCTCATACAGCGATTATACCTCTCCAATGAGTGAGGCTTTTATTTTTGTTAATCTCGATGCCCTTTTATTTCAACGGATTTGGCTTAACGCGTTTTGAATAGGCAAATAAGGCAAAACCGGAAAACCGGACACCTGCACTCACCAGCAGGGCACCGCCAATGCCAATATAACCTATAAGAAAAGTGCCGATGAGCGGAGAAACAATTGTAGATAGGTGCTGCATGCTTTGTGCCAATGCCACAAATGTGGCAGAATACTGTACAGGCACAGTATTCATCAACTCGTCGAAGAAAACAAGGTCAAGCCCGGCCTGAAAGATCCCGACAAGCCCGGCGAAGATAATAATGGTATGCTCGTTGGTAGTCATGGCAATCAAAGCAGGGTAGAGAGATACTCCGAAGGTGGTGCATAGCAATACAAAACGCGATCCACGCTTACGAGACTGGCGCGGCCATAAGTAATAACCGAGCAGTGCTACCGCAGTAGATGCTGTGGTGATTAACCCAATTGTGGAATTAGAGGCATGTACAACTTTGACAAAGTATAGTGGAAAAAGCGGGGCGGCTAGAGCGACACCCGACAGAAATACAAACCGTTTCAGTGAAAACGATACAAATGCTGGCTCATTACGAATTAAGCGAACATAATTCTTGACGCTATCTCTTGAGAATCTTCCAGTAAATTGATCAGGTACTTTTGTCTCAGGCAGGACGATGTGGCTGGAGAAATAATAGCTAATTAACCCCCCAATTGAAAGACCTAAAAACACCATCTGGTAATTTAACGGAAAAACGACCCGATCGAGTATCTGTCCCGAAAAAGCTGCCGTGATGGCCGAAGTCAGTCCCAATATTGACCACCGCCGGCTCATCAATGCGTAGCGTCCTTGAGGTCCGGCAACAGCATTCATTACGACAGAAAAGGAGATGGCGACCATTGTTTGTGGGATGGTAGCAATAGCCCAGATGATCAAAATCGCAGTGACGATATATTTTTCAGGGACAAGAAAGGGTACTAATCCGGTTAGCGCATAACAAGAGAGGACAGCCAGCCTGGCAGCGCTGAACCAAGGGACAATTTGTGTTTTGGTTTGTAAGAAGCGCCCAACAATCAATGCCAGGAAAAGCCCGGTGACTCCGGGCATCGTAGTTAAAAGACCGATCTGAAAAGGGATAGCACCAGTAAGTGTTAGAAAAACTGGCAGGAAGGGACCGGCTGCACTGGCTAATCCAACACCGATTGCATCGATTTGAACATAGCGAAAATTTCTTTTCTGGATCTGTAAAGCATCTGAATCTGAATAAGGCGTAGCAGTCATAATTCTTCTTCAACGCTGAGAAATATTTTCTCGAGGTTGTTTGCCAGAACTGCCCGGTCAAAATGAGTTTCGATATATTGTCGGCCGCGGCAACCCATTTCTTTTCCGAGAGAACGATCCTCCACCAACCTCAGGATCGCTTGCGCGATCCCCTCTGCATCTCCAGGCTCCACAGGTATGCCAGCCTGTACACTTTCAATGACCTCACGAATAACCCCATTAATCGCCAATACAACGGGTTTTCCTGCAGCCATGTAATCAAAAACCTTGTTTGGATAAACGGTTGAGAATAAGGGAATTGGTTTCAAGATAGCAATGCAAGCATCAGCAGCTGCCATCGCAGGAGGAATATCCAGTTTTGGGAGGGGGGGGATGAATAAAACATTCTTGAGATCCAGCTCCTCAGCACGGCGTACCAGGGCAGGTTTTTCCTTTCCATCCCCCAAAAACACAAAGACGATCTCCTGCCGATCTTGAAGCAAGCGCGCCGCATCTAAAATGACACCCAAATCATTCGATAAACCGTGCGCTCCGGCATACAAAACCACAAATTTGGCAGAAAGGTGATATTTCTGTCTAAATTCAAGCCCATTCTCAGTTGGGTCAAACATGCGGGGGTCAGCCCCGTTGGGTACCAGGTCAACCTGCCTGGCGCCGCGTGTCTTTACATGGTCCGCAAATCCAGGCGAATTGATGAGCACGCGATCAGCATGACGATACAAAAACCGCTCCAGCCAACGAGAAGCTCGAATGAGAATTGGCTGGCTTAGAACCCCCACTGCAACTGCAAAGTCAGGCCATAGGTCACGCACCTCAAATACAAACTTCGCACCTTTCAGGCGTGCAACCAACCAGGCCGTCAGACCCTGGAAGATTGGCGGAGATGTGCCCCAAATCAGGTCAATGTTCTTCACTTGCATTCCTGCAAAAAAAGATGAGAGCATGAAACTCAAAAAGCTCAAAAGGCGATGAATGAAACTGCGATGAAGTGCAGGATAGGTATAGGTGCGCAAGATCGTCAGGCCATATTCCTCTTGTTTTGTTATCCAGGGGATATGCGAAGAAGAGGATTTGCCTGTCAAATAACTAACCGGGCTGGCGATGACTGTGATCTGATGCCCTTTTTCTACAAGATATCGAGCCAATTCGTGGTGACGGGTACCTCCAGGTTCATTTAGAGAAGTGAATGCTTGATGAATAAGGAGAATATGCATCTTACTTTTGTCTTATCACCCAGTTTCGTAAGTTACGTAATTTAACCATAATCCGAATACTGATTACTTTCCACCTTGAATAGGTTTGTATCTTTTCGAATTACCTCGTCTCTATTTGAGATTGCGTCAGTAACGATTTCCCGAACGGATGGTGCCAGCCGTTTAGGAAGCTGGTGGACCGGATACCAATTTACCGCTGCAGTTTCTAGGCCAGATTCCAGGGCACACCCACCGATTATTCGTCCTCGAAAAACATGCCGTATATCGTGAAATTGAGGCCGATGATAACTGCCAATATACTTTTCTATTTTAACCTCATATCCGGTCTCTTCATATGCTTCACGGTTGGCAGCATCTTCTGGCATTTCACCCTTTTCCAATCCACCGCCCGGGAGTGCCCATATACGAAAATCCCTGCGTAAGATGAGCACAGTATGTTCGTTATTTTCGTCCAAAATGACCATTGTAGAGAATTCTTTTTGCATACCACTTATTCCGTACACAGATACCAATTGGTTAGAAAAGATATCGGCAGTAATCCGCTAAACAGGATTGAAAATGATAAAGCAGGGATCTTGGCCCCATAGGTGGGCGAAAACCATCCCCAGGTTGGGCTTGAAGCATGCGTTTCGTTTCCATGTAAAGCAAGAACTTGTCCAGCCCGAATTAACTCAATCGATAGATCTGATGCAGAAATTAAACCCATTGCAGAATTTCTCGCGCTTATCTTTGTACTGATCCATCCCAATGGGGAGTGCAATCTTAGTTCGACGCTTGTTTCTCCAGTATTCAAATTCCATTCCCAATCAGGTACAAGCCAATGCAGCCTGGCTTGTATGGGTCCTGTGAACCTCTTCCCTTTCATAGGAAGCAGCTGATCTTCAATCCTCCATTCCTCAGAACAAGCCTCAACCGTCCGTTGGTGGATGATTCCTAAACGCTGGTAGCCGTTGTGTCTTGCCACCACACGTGATGTCCATCCATTCTGAGCATATTCTTGTGAGCAGACCTCTGCTTGAGCCCAATCTAAATATAGAAAACGTCCAGCACGCACCATTTGTTCATGCTGGTCGATAGTCACTGTGTTATGAACGAATGTGCTTGTGAGGGGGTTATCCCATGGAGCCGGGGCATTATAGAGATACGTACCCGGGTCAAGGGTGAGATTGATTCCGCGCCACCATAAATCTAGATGGAGCTGGTCTGCATGCCCAGGACGAGAAGTGAATTGAGCAGACCGCAGGTAAGCCCAGGAGTCAGAAGATGATTTTATTACACAAGGGGAGAGCACCCCATTCTTTGTTTTATCCGAAGCATCTGCTGTTCGCTGGCTTTTTCTCAATTTGGGTGTTTGCGGCCTCTTACAAAGCCACAGACTCATCTCATCCCATATGCCGGCTGGTAGAACTTGTTCATCGAGAAAAGCCTCTCCTGCAGCCTGGAGGATTGGTCGAAAATCATGAAAGGGTAGCACTGAGAATGGAAAAATATATGCACCATCATTTGGCCCCAGGTTTGGGACATGACCGCTGATTGGATCAAGCAGCCTCAGCAGCCATTTTGTCGCGGCAGCCAGCCGGTTCATCGACAATTTTGGAAAAGACAGCCCTAATGCTTGTGCAACCCTATGTACCCACAAACCTGTCTGCAGCATTAACCGGTGATAGTTTGCACTATGTTGGTTATAACTCCCATCTGCGGCGATCTGCGTTTGCAGGCCTTTGTGGAACCATCTCCACCCCAACAGCCGCCATTTTTCAGCTAAAGGATGGGTAGGCAAGACGCTTGCAGCAGTGATCAACCCCATGGACTCAGTGAGAAGGTGGTTATTGTTTTGAGCCCGGGCATAGTTTAAGCTGGGTGGTATCCGCATCGCATGCTGGACGATGCTCTCTGCCAGGCGAGAGATCCTCGCTGGGGCTGAGTGAGTTGAAGTTGCGAATATTTGAAAAGCAAATGCCAGCGATGTCAACCGCAGAGCAACCTCCTGCGCTGAAACCCAATGAACCCCCACATAAGCTGGATTGTTATCTAAAAAGGATTTCTGTATATCTCCAGAATGCTTCTGCATAACGCTCATCTTGCCTCATCAGATATGCTCTTGCTAATGTTATCGACCAACCAAAACGACCTGCCTCCCAGATGAATTTGATATCCTGAAGATCGCCCAACTGCAAATCCCGGTAAAGAGTCCAATGTTTCACGGGATCAGGCGGGATCAAATCGAAATCTACTGGTGTACTCCCGAATAATCTCACCTTTCCAGAAGCAATCTCATCAGCTTCGGCCAAGAGGGATGCCAGCCCACTGGTTCCCAAAACCAGGCGCAGCTCTTCTGGGTCAGGCAAAGGGATCGAATATTGGAATGTGGCAGTAGAAGGATGGGGGGTTCTTGTCATCCAGCGCAAATAGCCCGATTTAAGCCCCAATTGATACAAGGCATATAAACTCGTTTGTCTGAATCCGAGCTGTGATAGGGCTTTCATCCAGATTAGTTGCATAGCTTAGTGGAATAGACTCCCCACAAAATCAAAGTAGGCATGCACTACCTGATCCATAATTTCAAGCGATTTATAAATATCTCCAGGCATTAACAGGCTATGATCGGCTTCCTCAAATAGGATTGCTTTTATATTCTTCTGCTTCTTGATTAACGCCATACTTTCTGGTTCGAAAGTCTCATCCGCCTGGCTAGCTACGAAAAGAGCAGGGCCGGGATGCTGAACTGCCGAATCACCAACGAAGGGGTAATGGAGTAAAGGGGTTAGCCAAATGCACGCAGCCTCAGCGGCTGCCCCAGATGCCAATAGCATGGCTAAAGACAAAGTCCCAATGGATTTGCCCGCAAGGATTAAATTTGAATAACCTAGATCTGGAAAAGCTGTTTCAAGTGCAGCCTGGGCATCTGTAACCATCACTTGTAAACGCTCTGCGGGTTGAAGAGCTTTGACCGATTCAGTTGTGTAGTCTGAATTTAATTGCAGAACATCGATACCTTTGTTTAACAAAACTTGGGTCAGGTAGTATAACAACGGCATATCACAGGTATAACGTAGTCCTGGGAAGATGAGTGCCAGAGCGGAAGCTCGTTCATGTTTAAAGAAACGGTTGGGAACTGGCTGACCGTTATAGCCAGATAACTGGAGGGAAGTGATTCCTAAGCTAGACATTTGACTCTCCTTGCTCATCCCAGGGGTTCGAGTTACACTTTATTGGTGAAAATATGGCTTAGCCGGCTACTGATTGGCAGTGTCCTCTTCTTCAATGTTGAGTGCGCCCTTATGTTTATTATAAAACCAGACGCCTTCACCTGGGGTTTTGAGTTAAATGGGGAGACGGGAGAAGCCATGATTCAAGGACTGGGCGTACTCTTTTTGATGTGGAATGTACCCTATGGATTTGCCGTATGGAACCCAATTAAATTCCGGATTTCCTTATACGAAGCGATTTTAATGCAAACCATCGGTGTTTTTGGGGAGTCTCTCATTCTTGTGTCATTATCTGGCTACCATCCCACGATACAAAGCACCGTCCTTCGATTTATCGCCTTTGATGCTTTTGGTTTGTTTGCACTAATCGTTGCGGCCTGGATCACTCGCCAGAGGCGAGCATGACTTTTTCTGCCGTTCGCAGCGATTCCACTGCTGCGAAGGTTGCGCGGGTAACTCCATCGAGTTGAGAATAAGGGATTGGGGGTGGGCAACTTGTGGTAATTGCATTAGCGAATGCTTCCCATTCTGCTTTATGACCTTTATCCTGGCGCAGTCGCGATTTCAAAATCGTACTTCTTCCATTCTCCAATAGTTCAAGTTTACGGAAATCGTCCAGAACTGCTACCCTTCCTCCAGTGAAAACCTCCACGCGTTCTTTAGGGAAGGCTTTATCTCCGTTTGCCAGGTAGCTGACTGTTCCTATGGAGCCATCAGGGTAAGAAAAAGTGAAGACTGCATTATCTTCATGATAAACCCCTCCGTCAGGCAGAGCAAGTCCTGTTACACAAATCGGAACCTGCCCAACCAGAAAGGTTAAGAAATCGATGAAATGACACCCTTCACCGATGATCCGTCCGCCACCTTGTTCTGGATCATGGACCCAGTGACTGAGCGGAATGAAACCAGCATTGACCCGGTAATGAGCGACAAGAGGTTCCTTGCGCTGCTGTAGGAAAGCCGCTAACCGAACGGACAGCGGAGCGAAACGGCGATTGAAACCCACCATGAGCATAGGGGGAAATTCTTCTCCTGCCACTTCCTGTAAGGCTTTCAAGATCTTCTCCAACTCATCTTCATTCAATGCCAGGGGTTTCTCGCAAAAAACATGTTTTTTGGCTGCCAGGGCGGCTAAGATTTGAGAAGCATGTAAATGATGGCGGGTCAAGATTGCAACCGTATTAATATCAGGATCTTCCAAAAGACGATTTTCGGAGCTATCTGCATATTGGAAGTGAAATTTCTGAGCTAAGTGCTGGGCGCTCATACCTGTTCCAGAAACCACCCCCACCAGGTCAATCAAGGGATTTTTTGTAGGGCAGGCAGCATCACAGCTGATGCGAAATTACCTGCGCCCAATACGCCCAGCCGCACACGCTCGGGAGCGCGGTCTCTAGATGCCTTTGAGGGCAAAATAGAGAGAGGTCACAGCAACTTTTGTCAAATCCTCATCCTGAGCATCTGCTTCTCCATAAGTGAGCAGAACACCCAGGAATGGCTCCTTAGTTTTTCCAGTAATCAGCTCATAAGCCTGGGGAGCCTGCTCAATTGGAAAGCGATGGGTGATGAGAGGCTGAATATTCAGCCGTTCAAAGGCCAATAAGTCAACAAAGGCTTCCATGTTCCGGTTTTCAGTCCACCGCACGTAACCCACCGGATAATCCTGCCCTTTTTCTTCATAAGAGCTGTCGTACCTTCCCGGGCCGTAAGAACGGGAATTCATGAAAGTCAGCTCTTTTTCGTAATAAATTTTTCGTGGAATATGCAAACCGACCGCCCCCACAGCAACGACACGTGCACGATCACGAGCAATCATTCCGGCAAGCTCTACAGGATCTGAGGAAGGCGTATCCGCACAGATCAAGATTGCATCGATCCCGCGGCCGCGCGCAAAGCTTCGCGCGGCCTCCTCTGCTTGATTTCGGAGCACTGCTTCCCCTCCCATTTGCTGCGCGAGAGTGACTCGATCTGGATTCAAGTCGATTCCCAAGGTGCGGCAACCTGCCGCCTGTGCTATACCCACGGTCAACAATCCTAAAAGGCCTAAACCAATCACAGCCACCGACTTACCAATGGCTGGTTCAGCCAGGCGAAAACCGTGCATAGCAATTGCTCCAAGAGTGGTAAAAGCGGCCGATTTAAAGCTCACCTGATCCGGCAAAGCCACCAGGAGATTCTTTGGCACAACCGCGTATTCTGCATGCACAGCATAATTGCCACCCGCACAAGCCACACGCTGCCCCACTTGGAATCCGGTTAAATCTACTGCCAAGAGCAGCGATCCTTCCCGTAGATGAGTACCCAAGCGCCATAGGTTGGTCCAAGCGGTTGAATGCAGCTTCTAGGGTGGTCAGAAGCCCATCACGATAAGCTTTATTAATAACTTGACGCACCAGGTCTGGTCGCGAACGTGCCTTACCAACCAGAGATTTCTCAGCAAATTCAACGACCATCCTCTCTGTTCCCGCAGACACCAGGGAGACAGCTGTATGCACGAGGGCCGAATTCGGTTTGAGCGCTGGAATCGGCACATCGGAAACGGTTGTTTGTCCGGTTCGCATGTTTTGAAGAAGTTGTTTCATGAATGATTTCGTTTCCTGGATGAAAGTTCCCGTCTCTTGGGGTAAAGATGGCAGCAAGAATCCAGTATACCCCAAAAAGAGGAAAAGCCTTGATCGGTTATAATAAATACAAAAGATCCCTTTTAACCTGGAGTTACCTGTGACGGATATTCGTGTTCGAAAATTAGCTCAAATCCTTGTAGATCACTCGATTCACTGCCAACCCGGCGATCGGGTTTTAATCGAGTCAACCACGCTTGCTGAACCTCTGGTGCGAGAATTATATGCATTGATCCTGGAACGAGGCGGTCATCCTCATCCTGTACTAGCCTTGCCCGACCAAGACGAAATCTTTATGGCATATGCAGGGGATGCTCAATTAGATTTCGCTCCCACCTTTCAAAAACTAGCTTACGAGACCTTCGAAGCCAGGATTCGGATTGGTTCAATGGCGAACACACGCGCTATGAGCGAAGTGGATCCCAATCGATTGACGCGCCGTCAAAAAGCCTTGGCCCAAATCCTGGAAACCCAAATGAGGCGGGGAGCTGAGGGGTCATTGAAGTGGGTCACGACACTTTTCCCGACAACTGCTTATGCCATGGAAGCTGAAATGTCCTATAGCAGCTATGAGGATTTCGTTTACCGTGCCTGCCATGCTGACGAGGGAACTCCTGATCCCGCAGCTTATTGGCGAGGGGTAGAAGATCAGCAGCGTCGCATCATTGATCGATTGCAAGGGCATGATCAGGTCTCCTTACGCGGGCCAAACGTAGATCTTAAATTGTCAATCAAAGGAAGAACATTTCTGAATTCAGCCGGTCACCACAACATGCCGGATGGAGAAGTCTATACAGGACCCGTAGAAACCTCGGTCAATGGTTGGGTGCGCTACACCTATCCCGCTGTCTTCCAGGGTAAAGTGGTGGAGGGCGTGACTTTATCTTTTGAAAACGGCAAGGTTGTGAGTGCTTCGGCAGATAAGTACCAGGATTTACTATTAAAATATGTTGGATATTGACTCAGGAGCGCGGTATCTTGGAGAATTTGCAATCGGCACCAATTTCGAGATCGATCGCTCGACAAAGAATATCCTGTTCGACGAGAAAATTGGAGGCAGCTTCCATACGGCCCTTGGAGCCGGGTATCCAGAAACAGGCAGTAAAAATAAGAGTCAAATTCACTGGGACATGATCTGTGACATGAAGATTGATTCAGAAATCCGGGTAGATAGTGATGTTCTTTACAAGAATGGCAAATTCTTAACTTGAGTCATTTCAGAACACAAAAGCACAGAACAGCGAATGTTGCTCTGAGTTCCGCCTTTCACAACCGCGGAAGGTTCTGTAATCTCCACATCCGGCTGTAAAATCCTTCCTCTTTTAAGAGGTTTGAATGATGTCCACGCTCTACAATTTTCCCCTGGCTTAAAACCAGGATCTCATCTGCGTCTTCCAATCCCACCATTCGATGAGTAATGGTTAGCCTGGCTCGCTGGCGGCAGAAGCGCTGAATTTCTACAAGGATTTTTTGTTCAAGGAGCGTATCCAAATTAGAGGTCGCCTCATCCAGGATAAGCACAGGCGCATCTCGTAGAAACGCCCTCGCTAAGGCAAGTCGTTGACGCTCGCCAGCACTTAAGCGCACCCCTTGTTCGCCAATCCAGGTTTGATATCCATCCGGCAGGGAGGCGATAAAATCATGCAGATGAGCTTGTTGAGCAGCTTGTTCCAGCTCAGCAGGTGTAGCACCTGGTTTTGCTAGAAGCAAATTCTCTCGGATTGTCCCACTGAATAAGAAAGCGTTTTGAGATAAAACATTGAACCAGCGGCACAAGCGCTCAGGATCAACCTGGGAAATCTCATACCCTCCAAACAAAATCTGCCCTGCCCGATAATCCCAAAACCGTAGAAGAAGGTTAACGATCGTCGATTTTCCGGCGCCGCTCGGACCAACGATCGCAATATGCTCGCCTGGCTTAATGGAAAAACTGATATCTGAAAGAACGTTGGAAGGGGATTTTTTTCTTTTTGCAGAAGCACTACTATCAAGTGATCTATCGAATGGATCGTTTAACATATATGGATAAGTAAAGCTCAACCTCCTAACCTCCAGGTTGAAATTGATTGGTTCGAACGGCTGCTCGGGGGAGGGTTGTGCCTTTGGCTCAGATTCCACGACTGCCATAAGCCGTTCGGTAGCCTCAAAATCCTTCTTCAAGTTTGCAGTTACTTGTGGCAGCGGTTGCACAGCCTCAAAACTGGCTAACACGGCCAAACAAACCAACCCTAATAAAACAGGTTGGATCACTCCTTCTTGGACTAACCAGGATCCGAAGATTAATACAGTCCAAAGCGCCATATTCGCGTTGAAGGTTGTTAATCCACTCTGAGCGGCATTCAATTTACTTAATTGTTCATGGGCTAGGCTCAAGGCTCTGTTCTCGGCCTTGATCACCTGGTTGTGCTGAATAAGCCGGGTAAAAACAGTTAAATCAGCCAACCCTTGAACCCCGTCTACTAGTGATCTGCTCAATTGTGAGCGAAGGTGGATGGCTTGATAACTGGCCTTCTTTCCGGCTTTCCAGGATACAAGAGGCAGTACGATGCCCTCTGCAGCAAGAAAGACAACGATTATGAGAGATAACCAGGGGCTAAACGGCAGCAAAAAAAGAGTCATGCTGATCGCTACCAGAATTGCTACCAAAGGGGGAGCTGCTCCACGTACAAAAAAATTTTCTAAGATGGAGATGTCACCTATAATCCGGCTGAGCAAATCTCCACTGTGGAAAGTCATCAAACGGGCGGGCGCCAGGGGTTCAACTGCCTGGTAGAACCAAACGCGCAGCTGAGCCAGAAGTTTAAATGTCACCTGATGCGAAGTGATCCGCTCCAGGTAACGCGACAAGGCTCGAAAGATACCAAAAAAACGTACGCCCACGATGGCTACTTGCAGCGCGGCGATCGAGGGCTGCAAAGCCGCTGCTGAAATAATATAGGTAGATGTTGCAGCCAACCCAATCCCACATAAAATTGTAAAAAAACCGAAGAGCACCGAAAGAAGCACCCACCCTTTATAAGGATTCAGTAAGGTGATCAAATGGAAAAGGGGATGCTTTTTTTGAATATCATTCCTGCCCCACATTTTCGGCAGAGGCGGTATAAGAATTTTTGCTACATTGTAGCTAGCAGGTTGGAATTGTTCCGATAGATTTTCCTCAATAGAGCTCTCCGCGACCCTCTCATTTGAGAAGTCCATTTCCCCACCCATCACCATTCGTTGATATAAGCCTTTTTTCTTTAGAAGGTCTCGATGGTTTCCACTTTCTACAATTTTGCCTTTATCTAAAACCAGGATATCGTCTGCATTCGAGACCGTGCTCAAACGGTGTGCAATCACCAGCACCATCTTGTTGGCCATCAATTTTTGGATAGAATTTTGAAGAAGGGTCTCAAGCTCCGGATCCAGGTTTGCGGTTGGCTCATCCAGGATGAGCAAAGGCGCATCTTTCAGGAAGGCACGTGCCAGGGCAATCCGCTGGGCTTGCCCCCCGCTCAACCGCATCCCGCGTTCTCCTACCTGGGTTGCATATCCTTCCTCGAATTCCTCAATAAACTCATCAGCATGCGCCAATTGTGCAGCAGCTTTTACTTCTTCCTGGCTGGCCTCCGGGCGCGCCAAACGAATATTTTCAGCTACTGTGTCTGAAAAAAGGTAAGGTTTCTGAGGCACCCAGGCAACCTTTTGAAGCCATTGGTCACGGGGGATACTTTGCAAGTCCTCATGGTTTACCAGGATACGACCCTGATCAGGCGCATAAAAATGCAGGAGCAGGCTGGCAAGGGTGCTTTTACCAGCCCCGCTGGGTCCAACCAGCGCCACTCTCTGCCCGAGTTTGATCTCGAAGGAAATATTTTGAAGGATGGGGTGATCTTTATCATAAGAAAATGAAACATTTTCAAAACTGATCAATGGATGGCGAGCTAAAGGTTCTTTTTCATCCGCATCTACTTCAGGGCGGATCTTACCTTTTGGAGAAGATACATCCAGGGCTTCGTATATCTGCGTGGCTGCCGCTGCACCAGCCATTCCGGAGTGAAACTTTAAGCCCAGCAAGCGCAGCGGCAGATAAAATTCAGGCACCAGGATCAAAATAAAGAATGCCGTCCCAAACTCCAGCTTACCAGATAACAACCGGATCCCAATCTCAACAGCGATGATGGCTGTGCTCAAGGTGGCGGTCAGCTCCATGACCAGAGCAGAGAGAAATGTAACTCGCAAGACACTCATGGTGATCTCGCGGTAACGTTCGCTAACCTGCGCTATGAGGCTTGCGCGATCCTTGCTCCGTCCGAGGATTTTTAATGTGGTAAGCCCTTGCAAGGTATCCAGGAAGAAAGCGCTCATCCGACTCAGGTTTTTCCATTGGCGTTGAGTCAGATTGGATGACAGGTTGGCAATCAACACCATAAATATGGGGATGATAGGAGCCGTCAGGAACAATATCAAGCCAGAGAGTGGATCTGCCGGAACTACACACGCCAGAATCATCAAAGGGATTAAGATCGCGAAAACAGCTTGAGGTAAGTATTGGCTGTAATAAGCATCCACTGCATCGATACCATCCACTAGCAGGTTGGTTAAGTTTCCTGCCTGGTATCTCTGGGTATAAGCTGCTCCTAATTCAAGAAAATGAGTATAGACACGTTCGCGTAAACTTGTCTTGATTTGAATAGCCAGCTTGCTCGCGAATTTTTCGACCGCCCATACCAAAAAACTTCTGATTGAGATCAGGATCAATAATCCGACCAGCAACCATCTTATCTCATTAAGAGTTTTCCCACGTAAAAATATTGCATCAACTGCCTGGCTGAGGTTCCACGCGCCTCCAATGCCTGCCAGGCTGCCCAGCAGACCAGCAAGTATGGCAGTGAAAAACAAAGGCCAATACATCCGGGTTTCTTTGATAAGCCGGATGTGCAGTCCTCTGTGTGGAGTTGAAATGGGGAGGTTGGAGTCCATTGATTACGGGACCACCAAAATTTTTTGGCGCTTACTCTTTTTTGGTTAAAGATACCTCTTTAGGAAAATACATTCTCTCAGTATATTCTTTAACCATTCTTTGAACGCTGAAGCGCGGCGTTAGGGTTTTAAGCGATTCTTTCATCATGGTAATCCAATCACCTGGTAAACCATCCGCAGACCTCTCCCGGTAATATAATGGGACAATCTGGTTCTCTAAAATGTCATACAAGCTGGTGGCATCGGCATCATCTTGCTGCTGAGGATCGCTGTAATCTTCATCGGTTCCAATAGCCCAGCCATTATTTCCGTTATAACCCTCTCCCCACCAACCATCGAGTACCGAGAAGTTCAATACACCGTTTAAAGCCGCTTTCTGTCCAGATGTACCCGAGGCTTCATTGGGACGACGTGGCGTATTCAACCAGACATCCACGCCCTGTACCAGGTAGCGGGCGAGATTCATGTCATAATCTTCCAAGAAAACCAGGCGTCCACCATTCTCTGCTTTTTTCACCGCCCGGTATACTTGCTGGATGAGGAGCTTCCCGGGCTCATCGGCGGGGTGCGCCTTGCCCGCAAAAATGATCTGGACGGGCATATTTGGCCGATTGATGATGCGCAGTAATCGATCGATGTCGCGTAGAATTAGATTTGCGCGTTTATATGTTGCAAAACGGCGAGCAAAACCAATCGTTAGCATATAGGGATCGAGCAAGGCTCCAGCAGCAATCACTTGCACCGGGTGAATGCCGGTATACATCCATTGCTCGCGCAACCTCTCACGCATATAAGCGACCAATTTGCGTTTCAAGTGTTTTCGAACGGTCCAAAGCTCCTCATCAGGGACGTCCTCCATCGCTTCCCAAAGCTGTGGATCATCAACCCGAGCTAACCAATCTGAGCCTAAGTACCGATCATAAAGGTGCCCCAACCGGCGCGCCATCCAGGTGCCAGTATGCACACCATTGGTTATGTAGTCGATCGGGACATCATGCGCTTCTCGGTCGGGGTAAAGGAACTGCCACATACTGCGCGCCACGTGTCCGTGAAGCTCTGAAACACCGTTGTGATGTTCAGATAGTCGCAGCGCCAGGACTGGCATACTGAAAGCCTCCCCTCCCCAAGCTTGCTTGATAAGGGCAATATCCGTAAATTGGTCTCGGGTGAGGTTTAGTTGAGGCCAGAGCTGTGTAAAATATTTGTCGATCAACCAAAGAGGAAATTCATCGCTTCCAGCAGGGACACAGGTATGGGTTGTGAAGGTTGTTACCCCCTGGATCGTCTTCAGGGCTTCTTCAAAACTGCGACCGGCTGCCACCAGCTCACGCGCCCGTTCCAGCCCAAGGAAAGCCGAATGTCCTTCGTTCATATGCCATACACTGGGGTTATAACCCAGGGCGCGCAAGGCACGCACCCCGCCTACACCTAAAATAATCTCTTGAGAGATGCGCAGATCGAGATCGTTACTATAGAGACGGGCGGTTAGCTCGCGGTCTGAATAAGAATTACCTTCAACATCCGAATCGAGCAGGAAGAGTGAAATCCGTCCAACCTGGATTTGCCAAATGCGCGCCTGCACATCTCGGCCAGGCAGCTCAACGCACACGGTAAGTGGCTCACCATCCTGGTCATTCAATACCAGGATGGGCATATCTTCGAATTTCAAGCGCACATTGCGTGCTTCTTGCCAGCCATCCTCAGTAATCTTTTGGGAAAAATAGCCCTGTGTATACAGGAAGCCTACCGCTACCATCGGTAAACCCAGGTCACTTGCACCTTTTAGATGGTCCCCAGAGAGCACTCCTAAACCGCCCGCATAGATGGGCAGCGTCTCGTGAAGGCCAAATTCTGAGGAGAAATAGGCGATTGGATGATTACGATGCATGGGGTAGGTTTTATCAAACCAGGTATCCCGCGCTCGCATATACTCATCGAACACGCGCAGAACACGGTCGTAATAATCCAGGTAATAACGATCCTTGAGTTTCTCATCTAGCTGGGATCGATTGATCTGCCGTAAGAAGAGCACCGGGTTATGGCTGACACGCTCCCAAAGGTTGAGATCAATGCGCGCAAACAAGCGTTGGGCATCCGGGTTCCAGGTCCACCACAAGTTATAGGCTAATTCTCCCAGCCGGGCAATCCGCCTGGGTAAATTAAATTTGGTGGGAACGATTAATTGGATTGAATCCATAAAAAGAAAATCCTTGATGAAATGGGAATAGATAATTGGAATTTTACTGTTTGGATAATATCTTACCACGCCATATGGTGAAAGTCTAATCTCTTTTTGATGTTTCCGTATTCCTCTATCCCTTTTTCCATATCCCCTTTACAATTAGACCTTGATCGTTCATCCAAGGGGGTCTAACTTCTTGCTCTTTTTCTATCGGAGTGATTCATGACAGATACTGTTCAATTGTTCATCACTTGCATCCTTGACACTTTCTATCCGGAGATCGGGCAGGCAGTCATTAAGGTGATAGAGCGCGCTGGGGTCAAGGTAAGCATTCCGAAAAACCAGACCTGCTGTGGTCAGCCGGCCTTCAATGCAGGCATGCGCTCCCAAGCGCGTGAAATGGCTATCCAGACCATCCGTGCATTTGAGGCTGATCCAAGTCCAGTGGTGATTCCTTCTGGATCGTGTGCAGCCATGCTCCGTCACGGTTACCTGGAACTCTTTGCAGAAGATCAAGCCTGGCTGCCGCGCGCCAAAGCCCTGGCTGCCCGCACCTACGAGCTCACCGAATTCCTGGTCGATGTTTTAGGTGTGTTGGACCTGGGAGCGCACTATCCAGGCCCGCTGACATACCACGCTTCTTGTCACCTGCTGCGGGAGATGGGCATTGACCGCCAGCCAAAGGCATTGCTTGGAAAAGTTTTAGAGGCAAATGCTGCCCAAGCTGCGCCTTCTGAGCCAGCTCAAGTTATATCCTTACCGCATGCAGATGAGTGCTGTGGCTTTGGCGGGGTATTTTCCGTTGAACATCCCCAAATATCTGCGGCGATGTTGGAACGGAAGATCGCCAATATCGAATCGACAGGCGCTTCGACGGTGGTCGTTTGTGACGCGGGCTGCCTGATGCACATCAACGGTGGGCTCCACCGGCAAGGGAAACAACCCTGCGTGGTCCATATTGCTGAGGTTCTAGCCCATGCCTGACGAATTTCACGCTCACATCGATATATCCATAGCAGATCCAGATCTGCAGGTGGCACTGGATGGGAATGCCGAAAAACGCATGGCGGGTCGCAGGCAGGCGTTTGCAACGATCCCTGATTATCAGGAGCGCAGGCAGCGTGCTCATGCCGTGCGTGCCGATGTGATTGCAAACCTGGATGACTACCTGTTTGAATTTATCCGGCATGTCGAAGATAATGGATTCGTCGTACACCGGGCGGCGGATGGTGCCCAGGCCGTCCAGATCATTTTGGAGATCATCCAGCAAAATCAAGCCAAATTGGTCGCCAAATCGAAGACCATGGTCAGCGAGGAGATCAACCTGAACCATCTCCTTGAAGCGGCCGGACTGCGCGTGGTGGAGACAGACCTGGGTGAGTTCATTGTCCAAATCAGGGGCGAGAAGCCTTCCCACATCATTACCCCAGCAGTCCACCTGCGCCGCGGCCAGGTAGGCCAGACTTTCCATGACAAATTGGGCGTCCCCCTCACAGACAGCATTCCAGAGATGACTTCTGTGGCGCGCAAGACGCTGCGCGAAGTTTTCTTGACGGCTGATATTGGGCTTTCTGGCGTGAATTTTGGCGTGATTGAAAATGGCACAATTTGCGTAATGACCAATGAGGGCAATGGGCGCATGGTGACCACCGTCCCCCCCGTCCATATTGCTTTGATGGGCATGGAGCGGCTTGTACCCACCATGGATGATTTAGCGTTAATGATGTCGCTGCTGCCGCGTTCCGCTACCGGACAGAAGATGACTGTATATGCCAGTCTGCTTAAGGGCCCTCGCGGGGAAGAGGACGCCGATGGTCCCACGCAGCGGCACCTGGTGCTGGTCGATAACGGCCGCAGCAAGCTGCGTTCCTCGGCGCTGGCCGAGATCCTGTACTGCATCCGCTGCGGTGCCTGCCTGAATGCCTGCCCTGTTTTCCGGGAGATCGGTGGGCACGCTTATGTGGACGTGAAAGGAGCAGGGGGTGCATATACCGGACCGATGGGGAGTGTACTCTCGCCTGCCCTGTTTGGGCAGGCTGAATTCAGTCACCTGGCGCGTGCTTCGAGCCTGTGCGGGGCATGCAAAGAGGCCTGCCCGGTTGATATTGACCTGCCGAAGCTCCTGCTGCGGGTGCGGGCTGGTGGGTTAAAGATCGAGACTCAGCATACCCCTAAGAACGTGCCCCTTTCCCTTAACCTCGGCTTGCGCATGTTTACCTGGGCGGCAAAATCACCCTGGCGCTATCATACCGCCCAAAGGCTGCTGGGGATTTTCGGTCGTGTGGCAGCCCCGGCCTCTGGATGGATCAAGCTGCCAGCGCTGACAGGCTGGGGATATTCGAAGGATTTCCCCAGCCCGGCGCAGCGCCCATTTCACGATCAATTCTCCTTGGGCGAGGTGGAGGTTAAAGACTCATCTTTCCATGTTCACCAGCTTCCTGATATAGAGGCGAAGCAGCCAACCCCCATCCCCAGCCGTGCGCTTTCTTTGGCGGAACGCGTAGCACGTTTTGACGCTGAGCTCACCGCTCTGGAAGGGATTTTTATCTGTGCCAAGCAAGCAGAGCTGGCGCAAAAAATTTTGACCCTCTTAAGCGATCGAAAGATTACTTCGATCCTGGCCTGGGAAGCTGACCGTCTGCCCGTTGGTCTCCTGGCATGTCTGAAGGAAAAAGGGATCAAGGTTACCCATACACCCGATCCCAAGGTAGAAGCTGGCCTGACCGGAGCGCTGGCAGGTGTGGCGGATACGGGCACCCTGGTGCTGCCGGGGGGCAAGGGACGCCCGTTAACCGCTTCGCTCTTACCCTTGCTCCACATCGCGGTCTTGAAGGCCGAAGACATCCTGCCCAATATGGCCTCAGCTTTGAAGCTGCCTGGGCTGCGCCAATGCGCGGCGGCGGCTCTGGTCAGCGGCCCTTCCCGGACAGCCGATATCGAAATGACCCTGACGCTGGGCGTGCATGGCCCCAGGGATGTGGTTGTGTTTTGCCTGGTGGATTAGGTTTCAGGATTAAAATTAAGCCTGTTTGCGGATCCCTTTGGCGAACGCATTGATCACTGCGATGATGACCACCAGCGTGATGAATCCGAAAATCCACAATGGCGATTGGAATCCCGCTTCTTGGGTAGAGGTGCTCCCCTGCGCTTCGAGGGCTTCAGCCCGCGATAAAACAGCCTGGTTAGCAGGGGTAACTGCCTGCACGGTTGTATTCTGATTCTCGTCGATGACGATTTGGAAGGTATTCACTTCCGCGGTACTGTCTACCGGCGCGGGATAAATACCAGCCGGGATAGGCGTAGGGGTAAATTGATTAAGTGGCAGGGAAGTGGCAGGCAGCTGTGTGCCCGGGAGGAGGGTATTGGTAGGCAGCGGACCGCCTCCATCAGCCAGGGCCGCAGGCATGCAAGCGAAGCAGGATCCCCATAGAAGGAAGAATAGCAAGACTATATTTCGTGGAGATAATAGGTGACTCAAGTGACGGGAGGTCGATTTCTGACCAGGGTGTAACATGCAGATTCCTTACTCAAAGCCAGGCAGGCCTCGGAAAATGCCATCCGGTTCGGGAACGAGCTCTTTCCACCCAACCACCGCATCCAGGTTGAGCGGTCCATAGATATGGGGGAAAGTATTCCCATGGAAAGGCTCATCGGAGGCATCCCAGCGCAGGGGGACAAGCAAACGCCTCGAGTCGATGGCTAAAACCACAAGATCTCGCGCTCCGTGATAATAGCGGTTCGCCACGCCCAGGATCTGGTCTGGGCGAGAAGTGTGGATGAAGCCCTCGGTCTCAAGCGAGGCAGCCCGGTATTCGCCCACCTCCTGGGCTTTCTGCCAGGCGAGGCGGCTGGTGAGATGCAAGAGACGTTTGCCCTGGAGCAGGTGGAGCAGGCGCACCATCACCGCCTCGGCAACTTCAGCCTTGCTCAGAAGAGGCAGGGCTTCTTGCGCGCCGCTGGCATGCAGTAGGGTGACCCGGTTGGTATCCACGGCAAACCCGGCATCGGCGGCGGAAATATCATTGGCAACGATCAGATCGAGATGCTTTGCCTGGAGCTTGTGCGTGGCATTTTCTAACAGAGACTGGCTTTCGGCGGCAAAGCCCACCAGCACCCGCGGCTCGCCGGTTTGGGCTTTCTGGAGGGCAACCTGCTTGAGGATATCGGGGGTAGGCTCAAGATGGATCTCGGGGATGCCGCTTTCCTTCTTGATCTTCTGACCGGCAGGCGCAAGCGGGCGGAAATCGGCCACCGCAGCCGCCATCACCAGCGCTGAGGAACCGGGCGCTTCGGCGAGGACCGCCTCCAGCATCTCCTGGGCGGTGCCCACATCAATGCGCCGGGCACCCGGGGGCGTGGGCAGCGCAGCCGGGCCGGCGATCAGGACCACCTGGGCGCCGTAATCCAGGGCGGCCTGCGCCAGGGCAAAACCCTGTTTTCCAGAAGAGCGGTTCGATACAGTACGCACCGGGTCGATGGGTTCCTGGGTGCCGCCCGCGGTGATGATCACTTTATGACCTTGCAAGGGACCCCCACTGGAAAAAGCCAGGCGGAGGTGCCCAAGGATTTCGGAGGGTTCCAGCATGCGCCCAATGCCGGTCATACCGGAGGCCAGATGACCTTCGCCAGGACCGAGGATGGTGACGCCGCGCTGCTTGAGGATAGCCAGATTCTCCTGGGTGGCAGGGTGGTTGTACATGCCGCCATCCATGGCCGGGGCAACGACAACCGGGCAGCGCGCCGCCAGGGCAGTAACCGAGAGCAGGTTGTCGGCGATGCCATGAGCAAGCTTGGCCAGCGTGTTGGCAGAGGCCGGGGCGATGACCAGCAGGTCTGCGCCGCGCCCCAGCCCAATGTGCTGCACATGCCCTTCGCTGCCCCACAGGTCGGCGTCGGTGTAGGCGCGCTGACCTGTGACGGATTGGAAGGTGAGGGGGGTGACGAACTGGCGGGCAGCCTCGGTGAGGATGGCGGAAACCTGGGCGCCCTGCTGCGCCAGCCTGGAAGCCAGCTCGGCCGCTTTGTAAGCGGCGATGGAGCCGGTGACGCCGAGAAGAATATGTTTGCCAGTGAAGGGAGTGTTCATCATTCTTTATTATACGCCAGTCCGGGCGAGGGTTAAGATTACTTCGCCAAAATAACCTGCCATGATTACTCAAATTAGAGGGTGATGAGTCTGGCGAGGATTGAATAATCGGGGAAGTATAATCGGGACATGCGCCGCTTATGGTTATTGTTCGTTTTATTGGT
This sequence comes from uncultured Chloroflexia bacterium, assembly GCA_963751425.1. Taxonomy (GTDB): domain Bacteria; phylum Chloroflexota; class Anaerolineae; order Anaerolineales; family UBA4823; genus CAVVUF01. The sequence goes on from CAVVUF010000001.1 coordinate 1,790,833, forward strand.
GCTCGCCTGCCGGATCCTTCACCCCTTTTCCGGCTGCCCCGCTTACAACTGAAGCCTCCCCAGCAGCCATCCAAATACCGGCGACACCGGTCATCACTGCCAGCCCGGCTCCCGAGCGTTTACCAACTGCCACGGAGATTTCCCCAACTCTGCCAGCTTTGCAGCCCTGGCTGGAGACACCGTACTCCGTCCGGATCCACCCGGATGGGAAGCTGTACGTGGGGGACCAGGTCAGCTTCGAAGTGCTCATCCCACCGGACAGGATCGCTTCAGCCCAGAAGGTACAGGTACGCCTGGGGCAGGACCCGCTGAAGCTGATCGCCGAAGCGCCGGCAGCTCCGTTTGGGATCGGCGGGCGCATGCAGGCAACCATGAGCTGGGCGTGGGATACCAACGGCTTGGAGGGGGGTGATTATGCCCTGAACTTCACCACCGAGCCCGGCGGTGATACCTGGACGGAAACGGTCAGCCTCTTGCCGCAGCGCTCACTGCCGAGGGCGGAAAAAGAGGCCAAATGGGCGACGGCAAGCAGCGCCTGCTGCACGATTAATTACATTTCTGGGACGGCCGCGGAACGCGATTTACCGGATCTTTTGAAGCTGGCAGATGAGCAGGCGCAGGATGCGGAGCAGCGCATGGGGGTGCAGGCCAGCGATCCGATCACGATCACGCTGCTGCCGCGCCTGCTGGGGCAGGGCGGGTTTGCGAGCGATGCAATCAACGTCTCTTACCTGGACCGGAATTATTCGGCTGGAGATATCGGGATCATCCTGCACCATGAGATGATCCATATCCTGGACTACCGCCTGGGAGGCGAGCTGCGCCCGAGCCTGCTAACAGAAGGGCTGGCAGTCTACATGTCGGGTGGGCATTTTAAGGAAGAGCCGCTCCTGGCGCGGGCGGCAGCACTTTTGGATCAGGCAGGGAATACGGGGCTGGGAGGCTATATTCCCTTGAAAGAATTAGCGGACCATTTCTACGCCGCGCAGCACGAGACCGGCTACATCGAAGGCGGAGCGCTGGTAACTTACATGGCCGAGCGCTGGGGATGGGAGGCTTTCTCCGCGTTTTACCGGGATATCCACCCGCAGCCGAGTGGCAGCCAGGCCGAGGCCATCGAGGCCAGCCTGTCGAAACACTTCAACCTGACGCTTGCAGACCTGGAGGCAGGCTTCTTAGAAAGGCTGAGGCAAGAGCCGGTGGAAGCTGGCACGCTGGAGGATGTGCGCCAGACGGTGAGCTATTACGATACGGTGCGGCGCTATCAGGAGCTGCTGGACCCTTCCGCCTACTATATGACCGCCTGGCTGCCAAGTCCCGGCGAAATGCAGCGCCGAGGGATCGTGGCTGATTATTTGCGCCAGCCGGTCGAACCCGCCAACCTGGCGCTGGAGACCCTGTTGGCAGAGACAGGGACGGCGCTCAGGCAGGGAGCGTATGCTGAGGTGAGGAGTAACCTGGCTGCCGTGAACAACGTGTTGGACGGGGTTCAGGCCGGCGAGCGGGAGCCTTTCGCCAGGGATGCCAAAGCCAGGGATTATTACCAGGTTGTGACGGCGCTGCAAGCAGGAAGTCTCACCATCGACCCATATTACCGAGGCACGCTGGCGCCTCAGAAAATCCAGGTGGAGGGGAACCGAGCCTATGCTTGGGTCAGCCTGGAGGGGACCAAGCTCAGGCAGGTTGTGCTGGTGCGCACAGCGGATGGCTGGCAGCTTGCTTCGATTTGGGAGGGTGCCCTGGATTACCAGGGGCTGGATTTCCAGGGGTCTGGAATTACCGAATTCAGCCTATTCCACCTTGCTTCGATGGAATAGGCTGAACCCGGTTATGATGGGCTAAGGACAGGAAACGAACAAGCCGAAGATGAGATTAAAGGGCGGGGTGCAGTACAGGTTCATGGTGTCAAAGAGCCAGCTGCCGACAGCCAGGAGACAGCAGAGCACGATCAGGCAGCCGCAGCCAGCCAGGAGCCAGGTTCGCGCGCTGCTCTTTTTCTCAGCCGGAGCAGGAATAACGGGCTGCTCAACTGGTCCCGGGGGTACCTGTCCTGAAAAAGCGGGCGGTTCCTGAAAGGCAGGCACAGGTTCTACCTCCGGGGTAAAGCCCATCGGTACAGGTCCGCCGATCATTGTCGCGTTCAAGTCGGGGGCAGTGCTTTCATACGAAAGCTCTACATGCTCTCCGAACCTGAACGTTTCGCCAGGTCGCAAGGCATGCGGACCCGCCAGGCGCTGATTATTCACGAAAGATCCATTGGTAGAGCCCAGGTCTTCCAGGGTGTATCCTGCCGGACCGATGAACAAGCGGGCATGCCTGCGCGAAATTTCGGCATCGTTGATGACGATATCGTTGTTCACGTCGCGCCCAATGGTCAGTTCGTCCTTGGTCAACGGGATCACCTTACCAGGGGTGGGGCCTACCTTCATCACCAGTTGAAAAGTTTGTGGAGCCATAACCATCCTCCTAAAGTTTACGTGGAGAAATTTAAGTTACCTCCTCATAGTTTACTGACTTTTTGGGTGGGTGTCAAACGATTTTAAGAGGAAATTGATCCCCCATTAGGCCTAATATTAAAAAATTTGCGGCGGGGCGTTTGCCTCGCCGCAGCAGATAGAAAGGCGGTTATTTGGATTTGGCTTCGATCATTTTCGAAGGCTTGATGGCGATGCGCTTGGGCTTGACTTCCTCAGCCTTGGGCAAGTGCAGGGTCAAGATCCCATTCTCATAATTGGCCTGGATCTTGTCGGTGGTGATGCGTGAACCCAGGGAGATGCTGCGGGCAAAGGAGCCAAAGCGGCGCTCGCGCAGGTGATAGTTGCCCTCTTTGACCTCTTCTTCAGCCTTGGTTTCACCTTTGATGGTCAGGACGTTATCGGTAAAAGTAATCTCCAGATCATCCGGGTTGATGCCGGGGATGGAAGCTTTGACCAGGAATTCATCCTCCTGTTCGATCACATCCAGAGCAAGACCCCAGGTGACAGGCTGATCGGTGGATGAAGATCCGTAGGCCGAATCAAAGAGTCTATCGACAGCATTGCGTAAAGTAATCATTTCCTGGAATGGATCCCAACGAGTTAACATATGACACCTCCAAAAAAGTAAGTTGTAATTTTTAGGGTTCGAGATACTTTATCTCTCATCGATGCCCATATCATAGCCAGGAAATGTAAGAAAAACGTTTAAGCGATGCAAGAAAAATGTTAAATTTTCAAGATTTTTTATCGCAACAGGCAGGCTGATCTCGCCGGTTTGAGCCAGGGGAACCGTGTGCTCGCCTACCGAGATCGAGACGGGCGAGGTCAGCGCATGCGCCAGTTGGACGGTAACAGAGCTTGAGGTCAGGGTGATCTTTAGCTGCTGTCCGCGGAAAACCAGGGAAAGGGTCACTTGCTTCCAATGCGAAGGTAGGTGCGGTTGGATTTTGAGGGTTTCGCCGGCGCCCTGGATGCCGCACAAGCCAAACACCGCTGCCATCCACGCACCGCCATTCCCGGCGGGGTGCGTGCCGCCAATATAGAGGGTACCCACGTACTGCTTCCCTTCGCCGGTCAGGTCGATCGTGGCCGTTTTCATGAAGTATTTGTAAGCCCAATCCACTTTGCCGATCTGGGCGGCAATGAGCGAATAGGAGCAAGCGCTCAGGCTGGAGCCATGCTCGGTGCGGGGCTCGTAGAACTCCCAATTGGCGGACTTGGTTTCGATGGGATACTGCTCGTTGAAAAGGAAGAGGGTCAGCACCACATCCGCCTGCTTAAGGATTTGGGTAGTGGTTGCCAGGCCATTTCCGCCGCCCAGGTATTCATTGGGGTTCAATTTCTTAGCCAACAGCGTCTTTAGCGGCACATCCTCCAATTTAAAATAGCCATCGAACTGCGGGATGATGGCTCCAGGGGGAAGCTCATCCGGCAGGAAGAGGTGCTGCGCCACCTCAGCAATCAACTTCAGATCTTGCTCGAAACCAAGCCTGCTCATCAATTCTGCATATTGATCCGGGTGATTTGCCTGAAGGAGCGCTGATACTTTCAAGCAAATCTCCAAGGTATGCGCGGCGAGGCGATTGGTAAAAGCATTATTATGGACGCGATCGTGGTATTCATCGGGGCCGATGACGTCCAGGATTTCATAACGGCGTTTATCCAGGTTGTAGTACACATAGGACAGGAAGAATCGCGCGCATTCAAAAACGACTTCAGCCCCGCCATCTGTCCAGATCGAGGCATCCCCCGTGGTGCTAAAGTACTGCCAGAAGGCATACGCTACATCCCCGCTGATATGCACCTGTTTGTCACGGAAGTAGGTGCGCATGGGGCGATTGGTAAACACATCGGTGATATTGAAAAGCGTGCAGGCATCCTTGCCCTCATCCTGGCTCTCCCAGGCATAGAATGCGCCTCGAAACCCATATTCTTGAGCCTTGCGGCGGGCGCCGACCAGGGTGTGATAGCGATAGAGCAGCAAGTTGCGGGCAAGTTCCGGGAAAAGTATGGTTGAAGAACGGGAGCATGAATATTTCTGTATCCCAGAATATGGCCCCCTTATAGACCTGCCCGGAAAGGCCGCGCGCGGGGATCGAAGCATGCGAAGAGTGCGCCGGTGCAATTGCCAACAGATGATACATGCTGAAGCGCAGGGCCTGCTGCGCTGGCGCATCCCCATCAATCTGGATGTCGCAGGTATCCCAGCGTTTCTCCCAAAGCGCGTTGTGAGCCAGCAGGAGTACGTCAAAGCCGCGTTCGGCGGCTCGCTGGCACAACTGGCGGCTGGCTTCGAGCGGGTTGGGCCCATCCTGGCCGGTGAAATGAGCGAAGAATTTGTAAAAGGTCAGCTTGTCCTGGGCCAGGTCTGTATGGATTTTCCGGAAAGCACAAGATTTTCGGAGTTCGTGCAGGTTGGAGAGCGCCGGCTTGGGGCTTTCTGCAGGAAAAGCAATCGATTCTGAGACGGCAATCGGAATAGAACTCTCATGGGTGCAGGCTGCAAGTGAGAGGATGCCATCCCCTTCAGAAGAAACGATCTCCTGCAAATGCGGGCCATTAATATCCCAAACATCGCCATCGATCCCTGTGAGGAGATCCACTGCGCAAGTACGGTCGACGCTGACCGAATATTCCATGCAGATGAGATGAGGTTCAGCCAGGCTGGCAAAGCGGCGTGCCCGAACCGTAATCTGGGCACCATCTTGCGCTTCAAAGACCGTGCAGCGTTCGTGGATGGCGTGCTGCATATCCAGGCTCTGGGTGTGTTCCAGGATTTTGCTGTTCAGCGCATGCAGCGGCTCTCCCTGGTAGTATACCTGGACGAAACCTCCATTGGGTAAGTTGACCGGCTCGCGCCACTGGTCGCCAACTTGATCATACAGCCCTGAGACGATGGTAGCCGTTTTCTGATCTTTGGTGAACTCTTCCAGTGTGCCGCGGTAGCCGATGTAGCCATTGCCGATCAGCAGCTTGTTACCCTGGCGGTCGATGTCCTGCGGGGAGAGTAAATTCGATTCGGTGATGATCCAGTCCATATCGTGTCCTTGACTTTAATCCAATTTAAATCTCGATTGAGATTCCGTGCTGGTCTATCATTCTTGCCTCTCCACGGATTTCCACCGTGACGGGCTCGCCTTGCACCACTCGCACAATAGATTCGTGCTGCGAGGTCTCTACCCGGATGACCGAGCCACGGTACAGCACCTGGAAGCTGTAGCCTTTCCAGTGGGCGGGAATGGTGGGATTGAAGGAAAGCAGCTCCCCATCCGAGCGCATGCCGCCAAATCCGTAAACGATGTTCATCCAGGCTGCGGCGATCGAAGTGGTGTGGATACCCTCAGCCGTATTGCGGTTGTAGTTATCCAGGTCGATGCGCGTGGCAAAGCGGAAGAAATCAAAAGCCTCCTCGGAGCGTCCCAACTCCGCAGCAAAGATCGAGTGCACGGATGGTGAAAGGGACGATTCGTGAATACAGCGCGGCTCGTAATAATCGTAATTCGCCCGTTTTTCTGCTTGTGTAAAGGACTGGTTATACAGAAACATGAACATGAGCACGTCTGGCTGCTTGATCATATCATTGCGGTAGATCCGGTCATAAGACCAGTGATGGTAAAGGGGGAAATCTTCCACCGGGATCGCATCCACATCGATATGTGGCAGGTTGAAAAAGCCTTCATTTTGTTCGTAAATCCCGGTTTCGGGATCATACGGGATAATCATCTGGTCTGCCATGCGGCGCCAATCTCGCCAACTCGGCCGAGGTGCAGCCTAGTCTTGCCAGGTCCATCCCTTCCAAAGCCTTAAACGTAAATTCGAAGGTCCGTTTGGCCATATAGTTCGTATAAGCGTTGTTATTGACCATCATCTGGAACTCGTCCGGCCCCATCACCGCATAATAACCAAACCTACCCGCTGGCGACCACTGCCCGCGGCTGGCGAGAAAACGGCAGATCTGGACCAGCATCTCAGCGCCTGCGGAGCGCAGGAAAGCCGTATCGCCGCGTTATATTGACATAGTGCTGAATGGCATAGGCCACCGCTGTGGTGGGTTGGAGCTGCAGGCTGGCGTGCTGCCAGAGGGTGCAGCTTTCGGTCCCATCAGATGTCGCCACCGGGTAGCAGGCGCCAGCACAGTCCAGCTCTTTCGCACGCTTCATCGCCTGGGGGAGGGTCTTGTAGCGGAAATCGAGCAGCGATTTGGCTGCCGCCGGGTTGCTGAATAGATAGAAAGGCAGGCAGTAGGTCTCGGTATCCCAAAAAGCATTCCCATTATAGGCCTCTCCGGTCAACCCTTTGGCGCCGATATTGGCGCCCTCGATGGCCCCGCGATAGGTCTGCTGCATTTGGAACAAACAAAAGCGGATGCCTTGCTGCGTGTCGGCGTCGCCTTCGATGATGATATCGGACCTTGCCCAGAAATCATCCCAATAGAGGCGGTTCTGCTGATAAATCTCGGCATAGGAACTTGTCGAGGCTTTTAACCGTCCCCTGCCTTGCTCCCAGGCTTCTTCCAGGGGCTGGTCCGGGATGCGGTCCGCATGCAGGATCACCGTCTTGGTGACTGCGGTTCCTTGACCCTCCCTCAAAGCCAGGATCAAATGAGCACCGACCTGTTTTTCCGCTTCAAAATCGGATGGCTGCACATCGGCGGATATCTTGAACCCGGCATACAGGCGCTGGTGAATATTTTTACTGACCCCGAGCAGGGCATATCCATTTTCGCCTATGCTCCTGAACGGGCAGTCCCAAAAGCTCTCGTCCCAGCATGCGATGCAGGATCGAAAAATCGAGTCCCAAGGTCAGCTTGACCGAGCCCGAAAAATTTAATGCGGTCAGGAGGATTTGCTGGCAGGCAAGCTCTTTTGTCTGCATGCTTAGCAAGCGCAAGAAAACCAGCCTGAGTCTCTTGCCTGAGTGAGTTTCCCAGGTAAACTCCCTGCGCAGCTCACCCGTGCGAAAGTCCAGCTCCCGGCGGAAGTCCGAGAACTTGCTCTTCGCCAGGTCGAGGGTTTCGCCATCCAGCTCCAAACGCGTGTGCAGCCAATTGACGGTATTGACCATGAAGCACAAGCGATTCGAGATGCCTTTATAGGCAGAGGGTTCAGCGGTAAAACGTTCTTCATAAATACCGTTCAAGTAGACCCCCACCAGGCTCTCATCCGAATACCCCTCATCGAAAAATCCGCGCACCCCCTGGTGCTCATTGGCCAGTGAAAATAAGGATTCCGACACCTGGCTCCGATCTGCGTGAAACCCCTCTTCGATGATTTTCCAGGGGTGCACTTCCAAATATTGATCAGCAATTTTTCCCATTGGGTTCTTTTCCTATCTTCAAATTTCATTCAATCGTATTGTACAAGATTTTGGAAGGGCGGGCAAACTTATTCTGGGTTTATAAAAAAAATGATAATTCTCTAGCGCAAAGTGCGATTCTTTGTCATAATAGATGTAGAGGTGCCAAATGAGCCAAATGCAGCCCGGTCAAATGCTGGCTTATCGGCTTCCGATGTGTAATGGAACCATGAAAAGGAGGTTCTTATGACGACAAGACTTACCTGGTATGGACACGCCACCCTGGGGTTGGAAACGGGCGGATTTCAAGTGCTGATCGACCCATTTTTCACCGGTAACCCGGCCGCGAGTGTGTCAGCGGATAAGATGATGGCAGATTTCATCTTGATCACGCATGGGCACGGGGACCATGTCGGCGATGCCATCCCAATCGCCAAACGCACCCAGGCCACTGTGATCAGCAACCATGAGATTGCCACCTGGGCAGGCAACCAGGGCGTGAAAAGCCATGGGCAGCACCTGGGTGGCGGCTACAACCACCCCTTCGGCTACCTGAAGCTGACCCTGGCACTGCACGGCTCAGCCCTGCCAGATGGGTCGGATGGCGGTAACCCGGCAGGCTTTTTGCTCACCACACTGGATGAGAAGAAGATCTACCTGGCGGGCGATACGGGGCTCTTCGGCGATATGGCGTTGATCGGGGAGGAGGGTCTCGACCTGGCCGTCATCCCAATTGGCGATAATTTCACCATGGGACCGGATGATGCCCTGCGGGCGGTCAAGCTGCTCAAACCCAAGGTTGTGATCCCAATCCATTTCGGCACCTGGGATTTGATCGCTCAGGATGCAGCTGCCTGGGCAGACCGGGTGAATAAGCAGACCGGAACACAGGTGGTGGTGCTCAAGCCAGGCGAGAGCTACACCGTCTAAACCAAAATCAGGTCTTAATATTCTGATAATCTTCGTCTGATATAATGCACCTCGCCAGAGTTGGCACCTCAGAGGAGGTAGCATGTTTGACAGCATTTTTCGACGGAAAGAAACGCAAGAAAAGGTAAAAAAAGAGGGACGGCTGCCTCCCGGGCAGTCGCTGACCCAAAAGTTTCCCGTTTTGCACTACGGGCCTGTGCCAGGATTTAACCCAGCCAAGTGGGATTTCCGCGTGTGGGGAGAGGTGGAAGAGACCGTGCGCTGGAGCTGGGAAGAATTCAACCAGCTGCCTCGCACGAAGCTGGTGATGGATATTCACTGCGTGACACGCTGGAGCAAGTTTGACACCACCTGGGAGGGAGTTTCCGTCAGGACACTGGTGGAACAGGGGCTGATCAAGATCAAGCCGTCGGCGAAGTTTGTCATGCAGCACGCTGAATATGGCTTTACTGCCAACCTGTCACTGGAAGTGCTTTTGGGGGATAACTTTTTGATGGCGACCCATTATGATGGGCAACCCTTGACCCCTGACCACGGTTATCCCCTGCGTGGGGTGGTCGGCAATATCGTCGGTAGGGAAGATTTGATGGTGCCATATTTTTGGAAAGGCGCCAAGTGGCTGCGAGGCCTGGAATTCACCACCACAGACCGGCCTGGTTTTTGGGAGCAGGCCGGGTATCACATGAACGCCGACATTTGGAAGGAAGAACGGTTCGGGTATTAGCCGAGGGTAAGTGAATGCTTGGAGAGGTAGAAGCACGCAGGCTGTGTGAGCAAACCCTGGCGCTGTGCGGCGGACAGGATGCAGAAGTGTTGTTATTTTCTGAAGATCTGGCACAGACTCGCTCTTCGAAGAACAACCTCGAGCCAGAGACAACAGAAACGAACACCAGCCTGGTTTTACAGATCTTCACCGGTTCGCATTCTGGTACCTCCACCATTCATCACCTGGATACCGAAGCGCTGGGGCTGGCTGTGGCACGCGCCAGGTCAAACGCCGAAACAACCCCAGAAGATCCCGATTATCCAGGGCTGCCTGAGCCTGCCCAATATATCCCTGTGGAAGCCTTCGATGCCGCCACGGCAGATTATCCCTCTGAGAATCGCAGAGATGCCAGTGCAGAACTGTGTAAGCTGGCGGAAAGCAAGGGTCTGACCTTCTCGGGAGCCTTTACCACCGGCAGTGGGGAGGTGTGCGTGGCGAATTCACGCGGTCTGCTGGCTTATACAACCTCAACGAATGCTGATTTCGAGAGTTGGGCAACGAGCGAGGATTCCTCCGGGTATGTGCACGCCTCTGCCTGGCGGGCAGCCGACCTGGATGTCAACCTTCTGGGGGGTGAAGCCCTGGAGAAAGCAGCCCTGGGACACAACCCCCGCTCCATAGAGACGGGTGAGTACAGTGTGGTAGTGGATCCCTATGTTACCGAGGAGCTGCTGCTAATGCTCAATTACCACAGTATGGGAGCATTGGAAGTATATTAATGGGCGTTCCTGGATGAATGGATTGATCGGCAAGCAAGCGCTGAGCGAGAAGGTGACAATTTGGGATGACGGGCTCGACCTGGCTGGACTGCCGATGCCTTTCGATTTCGAGGGGATGCCGAAGCAGCGCGTGACGCTTGTGCAGAATGGGGTGGTGCGTGGGTCAGTATACGACCGCACGACAGCCGCCAAATTATGCGAAGCCAACACAGGGCACGCCATGCCGCCGACCTTCCGGAGGACTGGCCCGCTGGCCTCAAACCTATTCATGGCGGAGGGCGATGCGACCATAGAGGAGATGATCCACTCGACAGAAAAGGGCCTGTATATCTCGCGCTTCTGGTATACGCACCTGCTTAGTCTGAAGGGCTGCGAGGTGAGCGGGATGACGCGTGATGGCGTGTTCCTGATTGAAAATGGGCAGGTCAGCTACCCGGTGAAAAACCTGCGCTTTATACAGTCTTACGTTGAAGCGCTGGCGAATGTTGAGAGGGTTGGAAAAGAGACCCGCTTGTTAGGGAGTGCACTGGGAGGGATAGCGGTGCGCGTGCCCGCTTTGAAGATCAGCAAGTTTAAATTCACCGGAACCGTGGAATAAATTATGATGCGCTGGGGGTGAAGCGCATGGCGTGCATGGATTTGCCTACCATGCGGAAGGCGCGCTGTTCGGCTTCGTAGCGAATGCGCTCGTAATCGAGGGTCAGAAATTTGCCCTGACGGTAAAGGAGCTGGCCGTCACACCAGACATAGGCGACGTCACCGGGATGGGCCGTGTAAACAACCCCGGCTGCCAGGTCATGGCGCGGCAGCCAGTGCGGGGCCTGCGTATCCAGCAGGAGCAAGTCGGCAGGGCGCCCGGGTGCCAGGAGGCCGCTGGAGGTAGAATCCCAGGGCGGAGGCGGAGCCTGGGTGGCTAAGCGCAGAAGCTGTTGGACGGGCAAGGCGGTGGCATCGGCAGTCAAGCCTTTTTGATAGAGACCCGCCAGGCGCATCACTTCCATCAAGTTCAGGTCGCTGTTGGAGGCGGGGCCGTCGGTGCCCAGGGCAACCCTGACCTTGCGGCGGAGCATCTCCAGGATGGGCGGCATCTGCATGGCCAGCTTTTGGTAAGTCTTGGGGGTATGCGCCACAAACACGCCTTTTTCCGCCAGGATACTGTAGTCTAGCTCTTGTAAGACGTTGCAGTGAGCCAGCGAGAGCCGGGCGGGGCAAGTCGAACAAGCCGGTAGAGGCAACCTGGGCTACCGGCGTGAGGCCATAGCGGGCCAGTGAATCCCGCACCTGCTCGGAGGATTCGCTCAGGTGCAGGTGGGCGCCCACCCCCAGGCGCTGGGCTTCATCCGCAAAACGGCGCAGCACTGCGGGCGAGTCCATGTAGGGTGAATGCGGCCCCATGCTGGCGAGGATGCGCCCACCCGCCCCCTGATCCCAGCGTTCTACGAAGGCCACCGTATCTTCGAAAGTCTTGCGCCCCAGCTCCTGCTCCGGCGGCAGGCCGAAGTGACACCAGGCCAGGTTGGCTTTCATCCCGCTGGATTCCACCACCTGGGCGACCTGGTCCATCCAGAAGTAATGGTCGGCAAAGCCGACGATGCCGGCGCGGAGCATCTCGGCAGCCGCCAGGGCTGCGCCCCAGTAGACATCTTCTTCTTCGAGGGCCGATTCGGCGACCCAGATGCGCTCGTTCAGCCAGCGCTCAAAGGGTAGGTCCTCCGCCCAGCCGCGCTCCAGGGTCATGGCGGCGTGGGTGTGGGCGTTGAAAAATGCCGGCAGGGCCACCATCTCTCCGGCCCGGGATGATAGATTTGGGGGATAAAAGAAGTCCGGGATATCCCCTACGCGAAGATAGTAGTCCCCATCGATGGCAATATCGACGTGCGGGAGGATGCGCTCCTGGTCGTCGAGGGTGATGCGGTGACATCCTGGATCAAGGTACGCATTGTTTTACCTCAAAAAAACTTAACAAAGCGGAGCCTGCGGAGAAACAACCGATAAACATGAAAAGATGGACACGGAAAAATCGTAAGCGCAGGAAAATTCGGATTTTTAAAAAATCCGATTTTCTCCATTTTTCAAAGCTCTTTCCGTGTACGCTTTTAGGTTTTTCTCTGCGTTCTTTTGGCTCTGCAGCTCACGTTAATGGATTCTTGCTGTATATCCACATAAAGGATTTCGTCTAATCGGGCTCTGTGGTGCTTTCGACCCGGGCAAATTCGCCGCGCTTGACCTGGTAGATATCGAAATCACGGGCGACGACGGCGGCGGGGAAGATGGCCTGCGCTTCGGCGAGCACATCCCGCTCCCGGTAGCGGCGGGAGATGTGGGTGAGGATCAAGTGCTTGACGCCCACGCGGACGGCCAGCTCGGCGGCGCGGCGGGCGGTGAGGTGGGCGAACTGGTCCGCCATGTCGACCTCTTCGTCGAGGTAGGTGGCTTCGATGACCAGGGCATCGGCGTTCTGGCAGACGACTTCCAGGTCCTGGGTGCGGCCCACATCGCCCACGTGCACCAGGCGGATGCCTTCGCGCACCGGGCCGAGCACCTCTTCGGGCTGGACCGTCCTGCCATCGGGCAAGGTGACGACTTGCCCGTTGACCAGGTCGCGCCGCCAGGGGCCGGGAGGAATGTTGAGCGCTTCAGCTTTTTCTGGCAGGAAGGGACGGCGCTCTTTTTCTTCGAAGAGGAAACCGAAGCAGTCTGGGCCGCGGTGCCAGACCGGGAAGGCGGAAACCGAGAAATCATCGTCTCGAAGATCAGACCGGGCTGGATCTCGCGCAGAGTGCAGCGACATGGGCGGCTCGGCGCCGCGCAGCACCACGCCAAAGATCAGCTCACGGATGCGGTCCAGCGCCCACGGCCTCCGAAGATCTCCAGCTCTTCGATCGTCTCCCAACGGGAGAAGGTGGAGATCAGCCCCGCCAAGCCCAGGATGTGGTCGAGGTGCCCGTGGGTGATCAAGACTGCGGTTGAGGCGCTTGAAGCCCAGCCCCGACTGGAGGATCTGGCGCTGGGTGCCTTCGCCGCAGTCGATCAGGAAGCGGTATTCGTTGTGGATGACCACCTGGGCAGAGAGACCGCGCCGGACGGAGGGGGCGGAGGCGGAGGTGCCGAGGAAGACGATTTCGAACAAGAGGGGAATCCTTCAGTCAGAGATAAGCAATTTTACCTTAAGCCTACGGTTAGGGTGAAAGGTTGTTATAATCTGTAAAGAACAGGATTTTAATCATGAACTGGTCTCTTCTCGGGCATGAATGGGCGGTGGACCTGCTGAGCCAGCACGTGGCGCAGGGGCAGGTGCGGCACGCCTATCTGCTGACCGGGCCGCAGGGGGTGGGACGCCGGACGCTGGCGCTCAGGCTGGCGCAGGCGCTGAACTGCCCTCAGCCGGTTTCTCCTGGGCAGCCCTGCCTGAAATGCTCCACCTGCCAGCGCATCCAGAAAGATGGCTTACACGGACCTGAGCGTGGTGCAGGCAGAGCAGGCGGGCGGGACGCTGAAGGTGGAGCAGGTGCGTGAGCTGCAGCACTCCCTCTCGCTGGCGCCTTACGAGGGGCGCTACCGGGTGGCGCTGCTGCTGCGCTTCGAGGAAGCGCACCCTTCGGCTGCCAACGCCCTCCTGAAAACGCTGGAAGAACCCTCGCCCCAGGTGGTGCTGGTTTTGACGGCAGAGAGCGCCGAGAGCCTGCTGCCAACCATCGTCAGCCGCTGCGAGGTGCTGCGCTTGAGACCGTTGGGTGCTGGAAGACCTGAAGACCGGGCTGCAAGCATCCTATGGGCTGGAGGTAGAACGGGCGGAGCTGCTGGCGCACCTCTCGGCAGGCAGGCCGGGGGTAGCCCTGCACCTGCACGAAAATCCTGATGAAATGGAGCAGCGCCAGGAATGGCTGGATGACCTGTACCGCCTGATCGCTTCCAACCGGGTGAAGCGCTTTGCCTATCTCGCGCCGCTGCTCGAAAAAAGATGAGAAAGAGAAGCTTTATAACATCCTGCTGACCTGGCTTTCTTTCTGGCGCGATGTCCTGATGGCTGCGGCTGGGGCAGAAGCGGCAGTCGTCAACCTGGATTGGGAGCCGGAAATCAATGACATCGCCAGCCGGCTGGATGTCCCCTCGGCCAGGGGGGCAGTCAGCGCCATTGAGCGTACGCTTGATCAACTGGATCGAAACATCAATACCCGCCTGGCGGGAGAGGTGTTGATGCTGGATTTACCGGTGCTGCCAACCGTAAGGGGATAAATAGGATCCGCTAATCATCACTAATTGAGGCGCAATGAATAAGAGCGAGCGCTAAGCACAAATTTGGCACTTCACTTGTGCCTATCCCTTTCAACAAGTATGCTATACTTTGAATTGCGATGGAAGAAGCACCCCAAACCAACCTATCGCTGAAAAGCAACGAAACCGCCCAGGCTTCGCTGGAATTGCTTTACCACATCAGCCGAGAGCTGGTCACCGTCCTGGACCTGCGGACGGTACTGGAACGCGTGGTCTACCTTTCCATGCAGACCACAGGCGCGATCAGCGGCACCATTATCGTCATGGATGACAGCGGGCGACCGATTGAGTTGGCGATCATTTTCGGTGGAGAGGTTCACGATCAGACTACACAGCGCCTGCGAGTGACGTTGGAAAAAGGGCTGGCAGGCTGGGTGGTGCGCAACCGCCAGGCTGCCTTGATCCCCGATACCAGCCAGGATGAACGCTGGATGCTGCAGCAGTACGACCTGGTCGAAAAGACCAGTCCGAAGTCCGCAGTATGCGCACCCCTGCTGGTGCACGAAAAGCTGATCGGGGTGATGACCCTGGTGCACCCTAAGGCGGGCTTTTTCACTCCCGACCACCTGGCATTAGGCCAGGCTATCGCCGACCAGGCCGGGATCGCCGTTTTGAACGCCCGCCTGTACCAGGAGAGCCAGCGCCAGGCACGCGTGATGACCGCCCTGGCTGAGAGCGCGGCGACGATCACCGGCAGCCTGAACCTGGAGGATGTGCTCAACCGTATTTTGGAGCAGATCAGCCAGGCATTGTCCGTCGAAGCAGTGTCCCTGGCACTGAGCGATGCAGATAAAACAGAGCTGGTTGTCAAGGCGGCTACGGGCTGGAACAGGCAGAACTTCGTCAATTTACGGTTCAAGATCGGGCAAGGGATTGCGGGCTGGGCTGCCCGCGAAGGCCGGGGAGTAGTCGTCCCCGATGTGAAGAGCGACCCGCGCCATGATCCCGAAACCGAGCAGCGCACCGGCCTGGAGACACGCGCGATCGCTTGCGCTCCGCTGCGCTACCGGGGCCAGGTGATCGGTGTGCTGGAGGCGATCAACCCGACGGCGGGGCAGTTCGATCCAGATGCTCTGCTGGTGCTTACCGGCATCGGCAGCCTGGCGGGCACCGCTGTGCGCCATGCGCAGCTCTTCGAGCGCCTGCAAGCCGCTCACCAGAGCTACCGGGAGCTCTTCGATGACAGCATCGATCCGATCCTGATCAGCGACTGTGACGGCAAAATCGTTGAAGCCAACCGGCAGGCGGTGCTTGCCAGCAGCTACGATAAAGCCACCTTGTGCACGATGACCATTCACCAACTGCATGCGATCGACCAGGAACAGTTGGGAGAAGGATTCCGAAACCTGGCTTCGCTGAAGACTTTCTCTTACGAATCTCGCTTGCGCACCCGGCTGGGACGGGAGCTGCCCATCCAAGTTTACGTACGCCAGATCGAGATCGAGGAGGTCACCCACATCCAGTGGATCCTGCGCGACATCACCGAACGTAAGAACCTGGACACGATGCGCGATGACCTGATCTCGATGATCTACCATGACCTGCGCTCTCCGCTGGCAAATGTGGTTTCGAGCCTGGATGTGCTGGAAAGTATGCTCCCGGACGAAGAAGACCCCACCTTGCACTCCGTGCTGATCATCGCGCAGCGCTCCACTGAGCGCATTCAGCGCCTGACCAATTCGCTGCTGGATATCAACCGGCTGGAGGCAGGGCAGTCCATTGCCTCGATGCAGCCGGCTGACCCCCTGCTGCTGATCAATGAAGCAATTGAGCTGGCTGCCCCAATGATTGAAGGCAAGAACCAGAAGATCGAGAAGGATCTGCCCGTAGAATTGCCGCTGGTCAGCGCAGACGCGGAGATGATCCGCCGGGTGGTGACCAACTTGCTGGAGAATGCCTCCAAATATACCTCCCAGGAGAGCCTGGTGCGCATCGGCGCACAGCCGGTCGGCGATTGGCTGCACATTTGGGTCATCGACAACGGACCAGGCATCCCGGCCAGTGAGCATGAGCGCATCTTCGATAAATTCACCCGCCTCAACAACCGCGAGAAAGCCAAGGGCATGGGGCTGGGGTTGGCATACTGCCGGCTGGCGGTGCAGGGGCACGGTGGGAAGATTTGGGTTGAAAGCGAACCTGGGGCGGGAGCCAAATTTACCTTTACTCTCCCGATTATTAAAGATGAGATTCTCCAGACCTGAGCGGTCTTAACCTGATAAAAAGGAAGCTGGTATGCAAGAAATTACCCGAGGCATTTATTATGAAACGGTTTACTCAGGGGTGACCCTGGGAGCCATCCTGCTCCCTCAGGGGACGGTGATGATTGACGCGCCCTTGCGTGCAGAAGATGGGCGTGCCTGGCGGTCAGCATTGAACTACCTGGGTGGGAACTCCAACCGCTTGCTGATCAACCTGGACGCGCATCCTGACCGGACCCTGGGATCGCGTGTGATGGACTGCACGATCGTTGCCCACCAAAAGACGGCCCAAGTTTTTCGCGGCCGGCCCTCGGTCTTCAAGGGTCAGAATGCGGAGAGCGGCTCGGAATGGGAGACTTACGATGAGGCGGTGGGCACGCGCTGGGCGCTGCCTGACCTGACCTTCACCCATGAGCTCAACTTGTATTGGGGGCCCCCGGACCTGGTGCTTGAGCACCACCCTGGGCCTACCCCGGGAGCGATCTGGGTCAGCATCCCAGCAGCCAAAGTGGTGTTTGTCGGCGATGCCGTCCTGGCGGAACAGCCGCCCTTCCTGACGAATGCCGATATCCCCGCCTGGTTGGAGGCGCTGGATTTCCTGTTGGTGAACTACGCTGATTACACCCTGGTGGGCGGGCGGGACGGCCTGGTTTCCAGAGAGATCGTTGAAACGCTCAAGACCAACCTCTCCCATATCCTGGACGTCCTGGAACAGGCAGCCAAAGCGGATATTTCGCCGGAAGCCACCGAGAACCTGATCCCAGCCTTGCTCTCGAACCTGAAAGTCCCCCCTCAAATTGAGGATCAATATGCGCAGCGCCTGCGGCATGGCCTGGCACAGTATTATGCCCGCCATTACCGGGCGATAGAAATCCCGAACGAATAACCCAAGAGAATAATGTCAAAATCTCCCTATTTGCCGATCCTTTCCCTGACACACGGTGAGACCCTCGAGTCGATCCATTACGGCGCCATCGCCGTTGTCAACCCGCAGAACGCACTGGTGGCTTCTTACGGCGACCCTGAAGCGGTCACTTTCTTGCGTTCTTCAGCAAAACCCTTCCAGGCCATGCCCTTCGTGATGCACGGTGGGGTCGAACATTACCACCTGACCCAAGAAGAATTGGCGCTCATCTGTGCTTCCCATTCGGGCACCGATGAGCACGTAGCAGTCGCCAGGTCCATCCAGGCCAAAACGGGTGCCCAAGAGAGCGACCTGCTGTGCGGCACGCACGCCCTTTCCCATAAGCCCACGGTTGAAGCCATGCGCCAAAGAGGCGAAGAGCTCACCTCCAACCGGCATAACTGTTCTGGCAAACACACCGGCATGGTTTCTTTCGCCAAAATGCTTGGGCTGCCCTACCACCTGGAAGATCATGCATACATCGCCATGGATCACCCAATTCAAAAAGAAATTTTGCAGAACTTTGCTGAAATGTGCAGCCTGCCCGTTGAGCAGGTCGGGCTGGGCATCGACGGTTGTTCTGCACCTAACTTTGCTGTTCCCCTGCGCAATGCCGCCCTGGCTTTTGCGCGGCTGAGCGACCCCAGCGCGCTGGATGAGCGTAAAGCCACCGCCTGCCGCAAGATTTTTGCAGCCATGACCGCTTACCCCAACATGGTCGGAGGACCCGACAGCTTCGATACTCACCTGATGCAAGCTACACACGGTAAGATCGTTTGCAAAGGCGGCGCTGAAGGTTACCAGGCCATGGGCGTAGCTCCTGGCGCGGCTGGACCTGGCTCCCCCGCTCTGGGGGTCACCTTCAAAATATCGGATGGCGACTACCGGGGCAGCACCCGCCCGGCTGTGGCCCTCTCCATCCTCATACAGCTTGGTGTGATTACCGAGGCCGAGCTGGATGCCCTGAAATCCTATGGGCCAACCTTCAAAATCTATAACTGGCGCAAGCTCCTGGTAGGCAAAGCTGAGCCTTCCTTCAGCCTGAGCAAGCCCGCCTGAGATATTTTCAACAGGCAAGCACTTTATGGACCAACACTCCCTGGCAGGCCTGGTGCAGCAGAGGCTGATCGAATTTTACGGTGAGCCAACCTGGCGCAATCCCCTGCCACCATTGGACGAGCTGGTATCTACCATCCTATCGCAGAATACCAATGACATCAACCGGGACCGGGCGTACCAGGCGCTGCGCGGGCGCTTTCCCACCTGGGAAGCAGTGCGCGATGCCGAAACTGGAGAGGTGATCGAAGCCATCCGGTCGGCAGGATTGGCCAACCAAAAAGGCCCGCGCATCCAGCAGGTGCTGCGGGAGATCACGGCCGAAAGAGGAGCGCTTGACCTGGATTTCTTAGGCAATTTACCACCAGAACAAGCCAGGGCATGGCTGGAAAAATTCAGGGGGGTTGGGCCGAAAACCGCGGCGATCGTTTTGCTTTTCTCACTCGGTAAGCCTGCCTTCCCGGTTGATACCCATATCTACCGTGTCACGGGTCGCCTGGGGCTGCGTCCAGAGAAAATGACTGTAGAACAGGCGCACCCATACCTGGAAGGCTTGTTCCCGGTTAAATCATATTATGCCGCTCACTTGAATATCATCCGCCTGGGAAGAGAAATTTGCCAGGCGCGTAAGCCAAACTGCACTGACTGCCCACTCTACGATCTCTGTGGGTATGTTCAAGGTCAGGCCCAAGCTGATCAATAGCCAGCGGCTCCAGGGTTAGAAAAGGGAAACCCGATGATGAAAGAAACTTTGCTCTCACAATTCGAATCCTTGCAGGAGAAGCTTGAAAACCTGGAAGCTGCCAGTCCTACCGAAGAGACCCGTCTGTGCGCTCGAGAAGCGCTTCAGGTCGCCGAAAGCCTGCGGCAGGATTGCGAGATAGGGCTGGACGAGCTGGCTGAGCACATCCAAGAAGCCCAGCAAGCCAAGCATAAATTCACCTCACACGTCACGCACGAGCTGCGCCTGCCGCTCACTTCGATCCGCGGCTATACAGACCTGCTGCGGCAGGGGATCACCGGCCCGCTGACCGAGCAGCAGCTCAATTTCTTGAACGTGATCAAGAATAATGTAGAGCGCATGTCCGCGCTGATCTCCGATCTTTCAGATGTCAACTATCTCGAATCGGGGCGCATGAAGCTGAACCAGAAGCTGATCTTCTTAGATGAGTATTTAGAGGAAGCCTTGAACAGCTTCAAGAGCAAACTGGCAGAAAAAGAGCAGACCCTGGAAGTGAATATCCCCGAACAATCCCGTCCGGTATATGCTGACCCCAACCGGTTGGTTCAGATCGTTTCGGCTCTGGTCAGCAACGCTCACAAATACACCCCGCAGGGCGGAAAGATCACCCTGCGTGCTTTGGAAGCCAGCGATAAGGTCAAGGTAGAAATTTCCGATACCGGCATTGGCATTTCTCCAGCAGACCAGGAGCAGATATTCACCCAATTTTTCCGTTCTGAACACGAGTTTGTGCGCGAACATCCCGGTTGGGGCCTGGCCCTCCATCTGGCGAAGAAGCTGGTGGAAGCCATGGGTGGTGAGATGGGGTTTGAGAGCGCTTTGAACCAGGGCAGCACTTTCTGGTTTACGCTGCCCACCCAACCTCCCTCTGGTACTCCAGCACTCTAAGCAGGCTGTGAGGAGTAAAGTCACAAGTGAATTGTGATCTTTGACAATGACAAAAAGAGGCAAGAACAGGTAAGATACTTAAGAAGATGGCAAAAGGTTAATCCTTAAAGCTCATCGCTGTTTCCTCCTTTGGCAAAAGCCTCCGCTGGGATCTCTCACCACCCCCCAGCGGAGGCGATTTTTAAGCCAAAATAAGCGCGCAGAAACATAAGGGCGAAAACCTAACCCTTGAGAGATCGAATTATCGTGCCTAAAGGCTCTGATCCGCCATGGGCAGTACAACGGTGAAAGTAGTACCGCGCTCCGCGGTCGATTCCACCCAAATACGCCCCTGGTGATTTTCCACAATCGATTTAACAATCGCCAGTCCTAAGCCTGTGCCGGGGATATCAAAAGGCACATTGCTGGCGCGATAGAACTTATCAAAAATATAGGGCTGGTCAGCTGCCGGGATACCCGGGCCATTATCCGTGACCTGGAATACAAGCTGGTCGTCTTCCGTCACCAACCGGATGATAATTTTGCCCTTCTGGGGAGTATATTTAATCGCATTACCGATCAGGTTAGCACACATTTGCCGCAGGCGCACCGGGTTGCCCAGTACCGGGGGCAGCTTTTCAGGCACTTCCATGATCAGCTCTTGCTCTTTTTCCACCACCCGGCTGTGCAGGCCCTCAACCGAGTAGTTCAGTAAAGTAGCAAAGGGCACAATTTCTTTGCGAGCGTCGAACCCCGCTTCGATACGACCCAGGTCCAACAAATCGTTGATCAGCGAAGTAATGTTGTTAACGCTAAATTGCACTCGATGGATAAACTCTCGCTGCTGGTCGGTAACCGGGCCAGCACGCTCCATTAATTCTACATAGCCAAGAATAGCAGTCAAAGGAGAGCGTAAATCGTGCGAGACCGTGCTCACAAAATCGCTCTTGATGCGATCCAGCTCTTTCAGATGCGTGATGTCTTGCATGGTTATGACCAGGCCAACTTCAGGGATTGGGGTAACCTGGGCATTGAATACTCGACCATCTTCCAGACCAATCTCACAATGTGAAGATTGAGCTTGCTTCGAGTCAAAAACCTCTAACAAATCTGGATGAATAAAAATGTCACGCACCGGTTTTCCCGGTAGATTATCGGATTCCAGGTGGAAGGCTGTCCGGATGGTATGGTTCGCCAGAAGGAGGCGTCCCTCGGGGTCGACAACAATAACGCCATCTTCGACGCGGGTTAAGATCGTCTCCAGCTTGCTGCGTTCCAAATCAATGCGCCCGTATGCGCGCGCATTTTCGATGGCAATCGCTGCGTAATCAGCCAGGGCAGAAAGTATATCCATGTGCTCTTCCAAGAAGGGATGGCCGCTCTGGCGGTTATCGACCCCCAGAACGCCAATCACCCGGCCATGCACCTGAAGTGGAAAGTAGAGCAAGGTATGCACAAGGTAGGCCGTCTTGATCTTCTGTGGTGTCGATTCGTTGATTGCAATCGGTTTACCAGTGCGCATCACCTGTCCGGGCAAGGTATCGTGGATTGGAAGGCGGAATTTACGCACAAAGTCATCTTGAAAATTGCGTGCAGCACGCATGTACAATTCCCCGCTGGCTTCATCCAGCAGGAGCAAACTTCCCTCCTCCGCGCCCGTCAACTCCACAGCCGCGTCGACAACCGTGGTCAGGATGCCATCCAGATCGAGTTGGCTGGTCACCGACCTGCCTACCCGCTGTAATGCTTCCATGCTGCTCAAACGTTTTTGAAGGATTTTTGTACTCCGCCGCGCTTCCAAGGAAGACCATTCGACGAGCTTACGCTTCTTATCCAGGCTATTTTGCACGCACCGGATGACATCCCCAGAATGCAGAGGCGGCAGCAGGCAATCGGTAAAACCAGCCCGCATTGCACGCTGTAAAACCTGGGAGGAATTTTGGTTTGCCAGGAAGATCATGGGGAGAGATGGAAATCGCTCTAATAATTTCGCTCCATAATCAATCCCATCACTCTCCGAAAATTTTTCACCCAAGATCACCAGGTCAGGAGGGGTATTTTTGAACAATAACTCGGCAGCTTCACGTTCCAGGACGATGGTCACTTCATAACCTGCTGGATGCAACGCCCCACGCTCTAGCATCGTGCCGACGTTCGGATCAGATAGTAGTAGCAGGATATTTTCAGTAGCCATGGTTTTTTGAACCGGTCTTACCCCCGTGCCAGTGGGAGTGTGATGTGATAGGCAGCCCCTTCTCCCGGCTTGCCAGAAGCCCAAGTCTTTCCAGCATAGGTGCTGATGATCTCTTTGGTCAAGGGAAGGCTGATTCCCAGGCCAGCATAACGGAACGAGGTCACAGCAGGTTGGAAATTCTTGTCAAACAAATGAGGTAGCTGTTTCTCATCGACCAATGCTTCTTTATCGACCAATTGAATATGCAACAGTCCATCTGAAGTGGTTTCCATCTGGAGAGTACGCTGCCCAGACGGCGAGCCGTAGCGCAGGGAATGTACTAACAATCCTTCGATCGCTCGCGTGACAAAGTATGGGCTTACCAGGATCTGAATGGGTTCGGGGGGGAGTGCGAGGTTAATGAGAATCCCGTAATGTTGTGCTAAGGGCAGGAAGCGATTCACTGCCTGGCGCACAAACTCGTTCAGGTTTGTGGTCACCCGGCTATGGTTTTCAGCGGCTTGTTGGATTTCATTCACCGCCTCGCTGAGGCTAATCATGCTCTGCAGCCGGTCTTTTATCACCACCAGGGCATTCGCCTGTTCGGCTGCCAGGCTGCTAGAAGATTTTCCGGAAAGAAGATCCAGGTTGCCCTTCATGATCAGGAGTGGGTCGTTCATCTCCTCGCTCACCTGGCGAAGGAATTCCTGAGAAACCTGCTCTCCAAGCTGGGCGGTCTCAGTAGCCAGCTGAAAGGTGTGCACTCGCTCTTCTAAGGCTTTGAACAGGCGCGCGTTGACCAAGGAGATGGAGGCATAATCTGCAACCGCCTCTAAGAGGGCCTGGCTGTTCGCATTAAAAGCGATTGGCTTTTTGCGTACAACCACCAACAAGCCCATCACCTCCTTTTTAACTTTCATCGGCACGACCAGGGCAGATTGTCCCAATTGCGCAACTTTGAAACGTTTGAGTGGATCGCCATGAATGGAGAGGGACTCCCCCGACAATGCCACCAAAGAGCTGATACCATCATCCCAAGGCTGGTTTAACCTTGAAACCAGGCTGCTAGGCAGGTTCTGGTGCGCGCTTAGCAAATAAGCTTTACTGCGATCATCTTTCAGCAGCAGCCAGCCTAAATTAGCCTCGGTGATGTAAACTGCCCCCTCAACAATCTTATCAAATAGAACTCTCTGATCGGTGATCGAAATAACCGCTTTCCCAATCGAAAATATCGTGGTCAGCTCTCGGACACGCCGCTGCAATTCCTGGTTCGTCTGGTTCAATTGGCGCGATAACTGTTCTCGTTCGCGGCGCGACCGAGTCTGTATAAGAACTCTTTCAACAGCCGACACCACTTCCGCCTCGCGCATCGGTGTATTGATAAAATCGGCAGCTCCCAAGCGAAACGCCTGGATCACATCGCTTTCCATCCCTTTTTCAGCCAGGACAATAATCGGCACATCGATACCCTGGGCGGATAAACCCACCAGCATATCTTTTCCGCTCAACCCTGGCAGGTTAAGATTGGCAATAATAACATCGGGGACAAAGCGAGCGGCTTCTTGAAGTGCAAGCGCTGCAGACCCTACCAGCTGAACTTGGTAACCTAAAGGCGCTAAAGTTTGCCGTACAATCAGGTCGCTGACCTCCAGGTCACTTTCAACAACCATGATTCGCTCTTTGGGGGTATTCATAAGCACTTAATCATAGCACGGTTATCAAAAAAACGGGAGACATAACCTTGCACTTTTGAACCGCCCACAAAAAAGATCATAACCACCATTTTCTTAAGGGAATAGATAAGTAAACTATAAGAATTATATAAATATACTCCTAAGAGACTTGACTCTGACCTATAGACGCGCATAGAATAATAGTATAGCAGTTTGACAATACAATACGAATGGCGGCACGGACCGAGTTTATGGAATATAAGGATTATTATAAAATCTTAGGCGTTGACCGCAGCGCAAACGAGAATGAAATTAGACGTGCTTATCGAAAACTGGCACTTAAATATCATCCTGACCGAAACCCAAATGACTCTTCAGCAGAGGAAAAATTTAAAGAGATTAATGAAGCCAATCAAGTCTTAAGTGATCCTCAAAAACGCGCCCGGTATGACCAGCTTGGAAAATCCTATACCCAATGGCAGGCGCGTGGCGCCCCAACAGGTGGTTTTAATTGGGAAGATTGGGCAAATGTCAGAACTGGAGGGGGGACCAGGGTTGACATGGGAGACCTGGAGGATATGCTCGGGGGTCAATTTTCGGAATTCTTCCGGAACATTTTCGGAGGCATGTATAACACGGGTCCCAGAACACAAAGCCAGAGAACACGCTCTTCCCAGGTAAGAAGACCCGAATACCAGCAAAAAGTGACCATCAGCCTGCCCGAGGCATTTCAGGGTGCAACCCGCCGGTTGGAAATCCAAGACCGTAAGCTCGAAGTGAAAATTCCGCCAGGTGCGCACACCGGAACTAAAGTGCGTGTTCCTGGAGCGATCGCCACACAGACAAGCGAAAGAGATGATCTCTACCTGGTGCTAGAAGTGGCAGAGGATGCGCGTTTCGAACGAAAAGGCGATAACTTACACACCACCGCCGCACTCGATCTATATACTGCCATATTGGGGGGAGAGATCACCATAACCACTTTGTCAGGAAAAATTATGCTAACAATTCCACCCGGTACTCAGCATGACCAGGTTTTTCGAGTATCTGGGCGAGGTATGCCCCACATGAAAGACCCGCAAACACATGGTGACCTGTTTGTAAAAGTGAAAATCCAGATCCCCAAGCGTCTCACCCAGCAGCAAAAGCAATTATTCGAACAACTGGCCCGCATGCAGAATTAATCCGCTCGGGTGTATGTTTCATCAATAAAAGTCCAATGCTAGTTCAGAGAGGAGTGTTATATGCTTACAGAAGGTGACTTGCAAGAACTACTGAGCTTTCAACCAAACCAGCCTGTACTCAGTATCTATCTGAACACTGATCCCACACAGAGCAGCGCCGATGCATACCGGCTGCGGCTGCGAACCATGCTCAAAGAAATCACTATGCCGGCTGATCTGTTAGCTGTTGAAGAATTCTTCCAACACCAGTATGATTGGTCAGGTCGCAGCGTGGCTATTTTCTCTTGTGCTTCTAAGGACTTTTTTCGGACTTTTCCACTGGCAATTCCGCTGCGCGACCGGGTGCGGATTAATAATATTCCTCATGTAAAACCTCTGGCAAATCTTTTAAATTCTTACGGAGGATATGGTGTTGCCTTGGTGGATAAACAGGGTATCCGGCTGTTCTATTTCCACTTAGGTGAATTAGTGGAACAGGAAGGTTTGCTAGGCGAAAGCATTAAAAGGACCAAGCGCGGTGGGGCATCCTCTTACCCTGGCAGGCGGGGCGGCACAGCCGGGCAAACAGATCATGTAGATGAATTAACCGAAAGAAATATGAAGGATGGAGCTGACTTTGCGATTCACTTTTTCCAGGAACACAATGTACGCAGGGTCTTAATCGGCGGGACTGATGATAACGTAGCTCAATTCCGCAGCCTGCTGCCAAAGAGCTGGCAGAGCTTGATTGTGGGCACATTTCCAAGCAGCATGACGGCGAGCAAGAAAGAAGTCATGGATCGGGCTTTCCAGGTTGGTCAAGAGGCGGAAATTAATCGGGAAAACCGGCTCTTGGACAATCTTGTTACGAGCGCAGCGAAGAAAAAAGGTGGGGTGCTCCACTTAGATGACACTTTAAAGGCACTACAAGATTTTAAAATCCAATCCCTGGTGATCAAAGAGGGCTACCGGAGTCCCGGTTATCAATGCCAGGGCTGCGGTTTCTTGACAAGCATTGAGATGCCGACTTGCCCATATTGCGGAGGCGCATTTAATCCTATTCCTGATGTCGTTGAGCTGGCTGTTCATAAAGTGATGCAGCAAGGAGGCGATGTCGAGTTTGTTCACTCAGACCATGCCGGGAACAAGTTTAAAGGTATCGGTGCGGTCCTGCGTTATTAGCTACTGATGAACCATTCTAAGAAGGCTTTGCAATCCCCATAACCGCAAAGCCTTCTTTTTTAATTGGCTAACCACCCGCACTAATCCCGTGAATTCCTCCTTCAGTCAGTTGACGTAAATCAAGCAAAGCAGCTTCGATTTCCTGGGGAGTCACCGGGCGGTTTTCAGTACGGTGGATAAGCACACCGGCTGAAGCTTTCTCTAAAGCCAGTGCGCGCACTGTCATTTCTCGCCTTAGAGATTCTTTTACCAGCGCAGCTCCGGCAGTATATCCGATTAAAGGATTTAGGGCAGTAACGATAATGGGATTCCTGGAAAGCCAACCCTCGAGTCGCTCCTGATTGGCTTGTAAACCTTTAACACATTTTTCTGTAAATACATGCACAGAGCTAATCATGATATGCATCATCTCAAACAAATTATAGGCGATCACCGGCATCATCACATTAAGCTCTAATTGGCCAGCCTGCGCAGCGAGCGCTACGGCATGATCACATCCCTGAATTTGAAACATCGCCATATTAAGCATTTCAGCCATCACAGGGTTTACTTTTCCTGGCATGATGCTCGAACCCGGCTGAACGGCTGGCAAGCAAATCTCATCCAAACCAGTAGTGGGACCCGATGCCAACAGGCGAAAATCATTGGCGATTCGGGTAAGAGTAATGGACATCGTACGCAATGCTGCTGAAAAATCGACTGGATCAGCCATAGATTGCATCAACTCTATTAAGTTATCCGACAGACTTAATTCCAGGCCTGTAAGCTCCGATAAGCGCTTGACCATGCGGTTGGCGTACTCAGGATGCGCATTCAAACCGGTGCCGACGGCAGTTCCTCCGATCCCTAAGCGGCGTAAACCATCTGCAGAGCGCCTGATCCGAAAAAGATCGCGCTCGATTGCCCGGCTGTATCCAGATAATTCCTGCCCCAGGCGAACAGGCACTGCATCCTGGAGGTGGGTCCGTCCTGACTTTACAATCCCATCAAATTCGGCTGCTTTCGACTTGAGTACAGAGGCTAACTCATCCCCCACCCTTACCAGCTCTTCCAGGCGCCATAAACAGCCCAGCCGAATAGCCGTTGGGATCGTATCATTGGTTGATTGTGACATATTCACATGATCGTTGGGATGAACCCAATAGCTCCCTAGAGGCCCTCCCATGAGCTGGGTTGCACGATTGGCAATTACCTCGTTAGCATTCATATGATGGCTTGTACCAGCGCCCGCCTGGAAGGGATCGACCACGAACTGCGCGTCCCACTGTCCATCCATCGCTTCTTGAGAAGCTCGACTGATAGCCGCCGAGCGATCCTCGTCCAACAGTCCCAGAGCGCAATTGACCTCAGCCGCTGCGCGTTTGATCGCGGTCATCGACCAGATGAATGCCCGGTAAGGCCGCAACCCCGAGATCGGAAAATTCTCTATGGCGCGCTGGGTTTGAGCTCCATAATATGCATCCACTGGCACAACTACTTCACCCAGGGAATCACGTTCGATGCGAAAGTTTGTGTTCATAGTCTGCTTATTTCAAAGCAAACTCAACCGTCACATTTGCAGTGACGGCAATCTGCCCAGGCGCCAGGGTTCCTTCTGTATCCATAGGCTCCTGACCTGAGTTTTGAACCACATTCTGGTACATCCCGGTTCCTGAAGAGCCCCACCAAGAGCTGTAGCCACTCCACCAATAATTGGAGTTCTCCTGGATTAAGAGGGGTCGCCGACTTCCTGAGAAAGATCTCCAGCCAGGGCAACCGCTTTTTCTTGAGCAGCTTGAATTGCCAAAGTACGCGCCTGGTCGCGGTACTTGCGCAGCTCTGAGGTGCGGAAATCAACACCATGGATATAATTGACCCCTGCTTCGAGAACCCGCGTATAAAGCTCCTCAAACTTAGTCAAATCCTTCAAGGTGATAACGATATTCTTCCGAACAAAGTAACCGATGAAGTTTTTTTCGGTATAGGAATCCTGGTAACGAGGCTCAATATTAATGTAATCGGTTTGAACGTTCTTCAACTCGATTTGCATATCACTGGCAACCTCAAAAACTCGCTTTACAATTTCATCATTAGCTTGCTGGGCATTGGCCAACTGCTTATCCGCAGTCTCAACGCCTAAGGTCAAAACCACTTCATCTGGGATGACCAATACCTGTGAAGAGCCCGTAACTGTGATGCGGCGCTGTTCCACCGCGGGATCTGCCTGGCTGGCTTGCAAGGGCAATTGCGAAGCCCCAGAGGTCTCCCGGTTGAGTTGAAAATCCTCCCAAAGCAGGCAAGCCAGAACACCCACTCAGCAATAAAACCGAAAACAAGATCAGGAAATATCGGATCGTTTTCATAACTGACCTCCTAAAAAGTCGAGCCTTAATATGGGTTGATTACGTTATTATAATGAATATATGCATTGAAAGCGAACTGCTTAAGAATAATTTGCTATAATCACCATGAACCTATCTGAAAAATCATACAAATTCTCATTTTTCGGATGGATACCCAATATCCCAATCAAGAAAACAGTCTGGGCTGGTAAAGAGTAAAACAATCCTAACGAAATATGGAACTGCATCTCATCCCACTCGATCAAGAACAAGGGGACCGCTATATCCTGTATCGCCCTCTGCTTCGCCTGGCACTTTTTGGAAACCGCTCCATGGCAAGGCAGGCGCTGCGTTATGGAAATTCGCCGCCGGCTGCTGAAGAGTTGGAAGAACAAGAAGCTTTACAATTCTTGGACCAGATAGGCTTCTTTGAGCCGGATCCACCCTCGCCGAAAATCCAAACGAGTCTATCTCATACGATCCTGCTCCTCACGAACCGCTCCCAGATGCGCTGTTCTTACGGCTACGCTGCGGCAGGCGAAGCGCTGCCCCAGAAACTATCCTTGGAGACGGGAAAGGCTGCCATCGATCGAGTGCATGAACAGGCAGTAATGGATAATCGAGCAGAATACCGCATTGACTTCCATGGTGGCGGTGAGCCTACCATCGAGTGGGAAACACTTCAAGAGCTGGTGCAATATGCCAGGCACAAGTCCGTTCGCGCGAAGATCTCTGTAACCAGCAATGGAATTTGGTCGGAGGCTCAAGCACGCTGGCTGATGGACAACCTCAACTCGCTTAGCGTTTCTATGGATGGAGCACCGGATACGCAAGACAAACAGCGTCCCCTGAGAGATCAACTACCATCTTCGCCGATCGTAATGCGCAACTTGCGGCGCTTGGATGAATACGGGTACAAATACGGAATCCGCATGACTGCCTGTTCTCCCTGGAACTCATCTTAAAGAGGATGTCCAATACATCGTCGAAAACACGCTTTGCCGCTCGGTTCAAGTGGAGCCTGCCTTCAATCCACAACGCGACGGACATCGCTTGCCGAACCAGGAGCAGGCAAAAGCATTTATCCAGGCTTTTACCGAGGCGTTTGAGGTCGCAAAGCACTCCAAGGCCAGCCTGGCATACTCAGGCGCCCGACCCAAAACGATCGCACCCACATTTTGCTCGGCGCCTTTCAACGCGTTGGTGGTCAATCCAGAAGACCAGGTGGTAGCCTGCTATGAGATAATCGACCAATACCATCCCTTTGCTGATCTTGCTACCTATGGAAAGATCGACGGCAGTGAAATCATCCTTGATCCATTATCCAAAGCACGCTTCCGCGCTTTATTGGATGAAAGGTTTTCAACTTGTAGGGATTGTTTTTGTCATTGGACTTGCGCCGGCGACTGTTTTGCGCCGCGCCTTTGCAGAGGAGCCCAATGGACATTTGTATAAAAGCATGCGGTGCACCATCAACCGGGAAATCACCAAGTACTTACTCATGGACTTGATTCAAGAGAACGGAGGAGTCTGGAGAGGCGATCCGTCAGACAATGAAATTGCATTATATGGATAAAAAAGGACCCAACCAATATCTCGGATGATTACAAATTCATTTTACCGGCTTCCCGGACTCAACGCATCGATTTTTCGTTATAACACTTCAGAATGGACCTCTTTTATGCACCCGGTACGCTGGTCAGGGTGCTCTCTGCCAATGCAAACATATACGAAGACCACCTGCGTTCTCATTATGATGATGATCATTTACCATTTCTCAAGGAATTAAGGCGTTCAGCCGTCAGAATAGAAAGGCTGTATCAGAAAAAACAGAGCGCACATTTTGAGCCGCTGATTTTGAACCTTTATCTCAACGAGAAATGCAATTTGCAGTGCCGCTATTGTTTTTCTGAATTGCCAGAGAAAAGTGATCGCGAGCTCTCTCTGCAGGCGATCCAATCAGCAGCGGAGATCGTGGCGACCAACTGCGCCAGGTATCACCAGCCTTTGACGGTGGTGTTTCATGGCGGCGGAGAACCGGTTTTATCATGGCGGTTGATTAACAAAATACAGCCCGCCCTGGCAAAATTAGCCGAGCGAAACTCGATCCCCTTGTTCAAGTATATTGCAACAAACGGTGTGATATCCGAGAGCCGCGCCCGCTGGCTGGCGAAATCGTTTGACTTAATTGAAATATCCTGCGATGGACCCTTTGAGATCCAGACAGCTCAACGCCCAATGCACGGCCATCCCCAAAAAAATACCCTCCCTATCATCGAGCGCACTACCCGCATCCTGCATGAGGCAGGTAAACCAGTGCACATCCGCGTGACGCTGACTGCTTCTACGGTAAGCCGGCAGCCCGAGATCTGCCAGTATCTGTGTGAAAACCTGAAATCCTCAGAAGATCTATGTCGAGCCAGTTTACAGGGGCAGATACGTTCAGCCAGATATGTGTCTAAAGGATGAACATGTTGACCCATTTGTCGAGGCGTATTTTAAAGCTCAAACCATAGCCCTTGCACATGGCAGTGAATGGAACATGTCTGGTTCGCGGATCAGTGAGGTGCATGGTGGGCATTGCCATATTCTCTGCCAGGTGTTGAACCTGGTGCCTGGAGAAGCTGCCACGGCGTGTTTCAAGCTTGCTAATGCAGAAAAAGCCAGGCAGGCAGACTTATCCATCGGTCGCTACGACCCTCACTCGCGCATCTTTGTGCTCGATGAACGGCACATCCGCTTGCTGCGCGCCGGCTATACCCGACCGCCAGCCTGCGCACAATGCCTGATCGCTTACCAATGCACGCATAACTGCCCGAACGCATGCCCCTTGCTCAACCAGCCGGCAGATCAAACATTGGGCGGTGACATCTTATGTAAAATCCTCCGGAAAACCGCCAGCCAACAGATCATTCTCTTGGGAAGCACATTGGAGGTCAATACTGCGAATCCAATCGCCAGGCTCAATCTTTCCTTGACATAAGCATTGAACCAAAGTTATGGTAAGATTTAGGCCAACTTATGGGAGCCAACTGAGGTCTTTATGAAGAAAATCACCTGGTCTATTCTGATTCTGGCTGTCTTACTCATACCCTTTCCTGCTTTCAGCCAGAGTGCAACTCGCCTGAGCAACCTTGTAGTTGACCTCTGGCCTGAATACGACCGCCCCAGCGTTTTGGTCATTTATCACGCCACCCTCGCAGCCGAAACGAACTTACCGACAGAGTTAACCTTCCGCATTCCCGCAGCAGCCGGCGAGCCAAATGCTGTGGCTGTTCGCCAACCCGATGGGCAGCTCTTTTCGGTTGATTATGAAACCCAGATCAGCGGAGAATGGGAGCTGATCACCTTCACCGCCACCCTCCCTGAAATCCAACTAGAGTATTATGATCCTGGGTTAAATCAGGAAGGCAGCCAAAAAAGTTACACCTACACCTGGCCTGGCGATTATGCTGTTGACAAAATGCTCCTGCAGGTTCAGCTTCCCGCCGGTGCATCTGATATGCAGATCACTCCCGGTCCAGTTACCCAGGTGACCGGTGAGGATGCAATGACCTACTACACGAAAGAGGTTGGATCGACTTCTCCAGGACAGACTTTTTCGGTTGAGATTACCTACCAAAAAGAGTCCAGCCAGCTCAGTGTTGCGACCTTGGAAGTTCAGCCCAGCGCCCCTCTCTCCTCCAATACGACCTGGCGGGAACAACTGCATGCAGCCATCCCTTGGTTGTTTCCAGAAAGTGGTGCTACATACCAAATCCTACCCTGGATCCTTGGAATTCTGGCGCTGGTACTCATCTTTGGCGGCGGTTACTGGTATTGGCGGACAGGACGAGAAGACTCAACCCCAAAGCGGCGGAGGCGATCCAGAGGCTCTAAACCTGCAGAAGAGGGAACAGATCCAGAAAACGGTAATGTTTATTGCCACCAATGTGGCAAGCGTGCCAGCCCTGGCGACAGCTTCTGCCGCTCTTGCGGCACCAAACTGCGCTCCGAGTAAACAGCTTTTTATTCTAGCAAAGTAACCTGTATTTCTTTCACCAGGCTGTGTTCCAACGCCAGCTCGAGATGGTCAATACAAATCACAGTGATGGGTTTATGCTGGAGTACAAACACCTGGCATCCAGGCGCCAACCCATAGGCACGCAGCTGTGCATAGCGTTCCGCTGGCATGCCCGGGAGGTATCTGGTTACAACAGCCCGGCTGCCTGCCGATACGCGCGCTAACGTAGTAACCTGCACATCTCCCGCGCTGGTCTTTTTCCCGGTGAAAGAGGTGAGATGCAGCTGGAATGGAGAAGGGATTTCGATCCCAAATAGAGTCATGCGCTTCTTTCTCCGATCTTTTTCGTCTTTTGTGTCCGTTTATGTTCGAGGAAATTCATCACCAATCTTGCCAATACAGACTGCTGGGGATCGACCATTTCAAAGCCGCAAACCGGGCAGCATACCAGCTGGCAGCCTTTCTGCAGCGGACAGCCAGCGCAAGAAGTGTATTCAGCCGGGTCAAAAACATGTCCGCACATGGTACAGGTAATTTTAGCCAAATCACATACCCCATCCAAAGAATAACAATACGTGGTTCAAAACCCCTCCGATCAACAAGGCCAGGGGAATAATCAGGAGGAACATTCCCAGTGCAGTCCGCCAGCCCCGTTCCTTGGCAATCACCAACACGCTGGCAAGACACGGGATGAACAGGGTGATCGTAACCATGGCCACAACCACCTGGGTCGGGTTGAGCAAACCCTGGCTCTGCATGATAAAGAGACCCGTTGCACCAAAATCTCTGCGCAGGAATCCCATCAAGAAAGCTGACGAAGCCTGGGCTGGCAGACCCAACCACCCCGTTACAAACGGCTCACCCACTCGCTCCAGCCATTCCAGGAGCCCCGTTTTACTCAATAAAAACATCAATGCTGTACCGACCAGGAACATCGGCACAACTTCCTTCACATACCATTCCAGGCGTGCCAGGGTTTTAAGCAGCACATTCGAAGCCTGCGGTAAGCGCAAGGGAGGCAGCTCGACTAAAAGCGGCGTACGTTCCCCTGGCACAAGCCGCGCCGCCAACCACCCCACAGCCACCAGAACCAGCAGAACTACCCCTCCCCAAATGATAGCAGCGCCAAGCGACACGCCAGCTAACATCCCCATGACGACCCCTAGCTGGGCCGAGCACGGCACAGCTAAAGCCAACATAAAAGTCACCAGAAAACGCTCGCGCTTGCTCTCCATCACCCGGGTTGTCAGCGTGGCCATGGTTACGCAGCCCAGTCCCAAAACGATGGGTAACACCGCTTTGCCATTCAGTCCCAATTTCTCGAAGAGACGGTTGCTCAGAGCAGCTAAGCGCGGCAGGTAGCCCGAATTTTCCATGACTCCAAAAGCCAGGAAAAAGGTTGTCACGATCGGCAGGATCAGCGCTAAGGCATAAGTCATTCCCATGGTCCACAAGCCGTAAGGACCAAATAAAAACTCGACCAACAAAGGAAATGGAATGTTTTTCTCTGCCCAAGTGATCAGGAGTGGGTTCAATATCTGCCCAAAAAGCTTTTCTTCGAGCAAACCCACCAACATACCTGCCCCAAATACTCCTACGAACCAATACAAAGCATACAAAACTCCCGCCAAAATGAGCAGACCCCAACCAGGATGAGTGGTCAGGCGGCCCAGCCGGGTTGAAAAACCTCGCCAGTCGAGCCCTCGATCTTGAACAACTTGCAAGACAATCTGCTCCACTTTTTCATGGCGCGCCTGCTGTATTACGACCGCTAATGGCTCAGCGAAGGACCCCCCAAGGGCGCGCCGTATAGCCGATAATTCTTGTACTGTCTGAGTGGAGTGGTTTTCTTTAATCCATGTTTCAACCACCGAGTCTTCACATAAGAAAAGCAGCGCCATGGCGCGCGGTGCCAGCGGAGGGTTAGGCAAATAGGTGATGATTTTCTCTACCGCCTCTTCAATGGCAGGCGGGTAAACCAGGGCTAACCAGGATAAGCTTGTCTTAGCCAGGGCGGTATTCAACTCTGGGATGCCTAAACCACGCGTAGCAGTGGTGGGTATCACTGAAATTGAAAGATGCTCCGAAAGCGCTTGATAATCGACGATGATCCCGCGTGAAGCAGCCTCATCCGTCATGTTCAGCGCCAATACCATCGGCAAGCCCATCTCAATCAGCTGCACGGTTAACAGCAGCGTACGGCGCAAATTTTTAGCATCTCCCACCTGCAGAATGGCTTTTACAGGCTCGTTGAGTAAAAAACGCGCCGTTACTTGCTCATCCTCTGAATAGGGTGGAAAAGTGATAATCCCCGGCGTATCAACAAATTCGGTTTCAGGCAAAGCTCGCGCCAGCCCTCTTGAAACCTCCACTGTTGTCCCCGGATAGTTCGATATCGTTACATGAAGGCCTGTCAGGCATTGAAAGAGGGCTGATTTACCCACGTTGGGGTGACCGACCAAGGCGATGCTGCCCAGAGAAGATGTCTTAGCATTAATCACCGGAGTAGAATGACAAGTCAACTCTTTGCACACTCCGGGCAAATCCCATTTAAGATCATGGTTGTCGATGAGATCGTTACCCCAAGCTTTTGCTGCACATTTCCGATCAGCTTCTCGATTTCTGGGTCATCAAATTCGATGACCCGCTGACAGGTCGTACAATAAAAATGATAATGCTCGCCTGGCTGAACTGGGTCAAAATGCTCATGGTGGTGGTGATCATCGAACCGCCGCGCATTCACCAGGCCTTCCTGTTCCAGCCAACGCAGTGTGCGATAAACTGTTGAGAGATTGATGGTTGGGTCGCATTGCTTGACAATCTGGAAGAGCTCTTCAGCCGTCGGATGATCCGGTTGAGAGGTCAGGGTTTCCAGGATGCACCGTCGTTGGGCTGTCATCCGCCCACCTTGTAAGAGTAGTTTTTCTTGAACACTTTGCAGGAGAGAATCCATATCCATACCTTATTGCAAATTATTTGCAATAAGTATAGCAGAAGTAACCTCCCCGTGTATGTGACATTCGTCTCTTAATTGGGCGAATAATATAACCTTCTTGCAGTGACTGTCGCAGAGAAGAAGATTAAACTGTCCTGATTTTAGCCAGGCCTGGTTTTATTCCTTACAAGCCATGACAACTAGCGTAATATCATCCAGCTGCGGAAGACCCTGAGAATATTCTGCTACAGCCCCTAAAATCGTATTCTGAATATTCTTTACACTCCATCCAGGTTGAGAGACTGCCGTTTGGACAGAGCGGATCACGCCACGACCCCCAAAAAGATTACCCTGTTGATCTTGGGATTCTGTAACGCCATCGGTGTACAGGATCAATGCAGATCCTGAACTGCACTGCACCTTGCCGACTTCCCAAGCAGTCAATTCAAAAACCCCTAAGGGAATACCAGTTGCTCGTAATTCATCAATGTTTCCATCTCCTCTGAACAGGTAAGGAGGGTTGTGACCGGCATTACAATAAAACAAGTTCTTTTTCTCTGGGTCCAAAATTCCATAGAAGAGGGTTATATATAATCCCCCATGCGTATTTTGGGTGATCTGACGATTAACCGCGCTGAGCACTTTATCCGGATGATCCGGATACTCAGATGCATATGCGCGCAGCAAGGTGCGTGTGGAAGTCATGAACAGAGCCGCCCCCATCCCCTTATCCGTCACGTCGGCAATGACCACTCCGAATT
The DNA here is from genome assembly GCA_963751425.1 of uncultured Chloroflexia bacterium. GTDB lineage: Bacteria > Chloroflexota > Anaerolineae > Anaerolineales > UBA4823 > CAVVUF01. Next base: position 1,827,273 of record CAVVUF010000001.1, read on the forward strand.
TATTCCCCGGCAGGGGGATAAAATCGTAGAAATCACCTGTGGTGGTACGTACAGGTTTGAGCATAGCAGTAATTTGCCAACCTGGCAGGCTGGGGGGCTGCTCAGGGAGAAAACTTTCTTGCACCAAGCCAGCCTGGGCAAGCTCAACAAATACCTTTTTCTGAGCTACAGCCAGGGCAAAGGTCTGATCACGTGATTTTTGAATTTTCTCTTTGACCACGTTTAGAATCCTCCGGGAGCCCATCTGCTCAAAAATCGCCTGGGCTTCTCGAAGATGCCCTTGGGCTTGCTCCAGGTCCGCTGGTTCTCCCCTGGCCATTAAAGTCTCTGCCCAAAATAGCAGGGTCCAACCCAAGCTAAAATAACTTAGTTTATCTTTCTGAGCTGAAAGCCAATCAAAGTATTTAAGTGCATCTTCCCAACGTGCTTCAGCCACTGCCAACTCAACCTCAATCTGGTTGATAAGAAGGTCACCATACGTGTTTGGTTTTTCGAGAGCGCTCTGCCGAACTTCATCCAGCCACTTACGAGCCTCTAAAAATTTCTTCTGATGGATTTTCAGCAGGCTGAATTGAGAATAAATCCAGGTTCTATCTAATATCCCGCGTTTACTAATTTCCTGTGCACTCTCCAGTGCAGCTTCCACATCTGTCCAGTCCGAGCGACCCTCAAGTCTCTCTTGTGCAAGAGCCGTCTCTACAACACCCTCAATAAACGCGGCTCTTCCCTGCAAGTCTCCGCGCTTTTGCGCTTCTTCCATCCCAGATTGAAAGATCGAACCCGCTCTTTTAAGATCCCCCCGCATCAAATACAAAAAAGCTTGCAAGTTTTTCCATTCGAAGCGCGCGGAAGACGGATCGGGTAATAACTTCAGCATATTTTCAAGGATTCGTAATCTACCTTCAACATCTTGGAGCTCGCCCAAATATAATGAAATACTCGCCAGAGCGATCCCTGACAAAAATTCCTCCTGGATCGATCCACGCAGGTGGGCTAATTCAGAGGACCGGAGGAACCATTTGCGCGCGCTTTGCATATCCCCTTTAATTGCTTTTGTCATCGTACCCAGGTTTAGGCTGGCACGTGTAGCAATGGAAATAAATCCATGGGCTTCAGCCAAATCAATGGCTTGCCTTAATGCAGAAAGCGCTTCTTCTTCGGGAGTATCTTGTAGAATACCCAGGGTTGTCAGCGCATCGGCGCGCACCTCGAAATCATCCAGGCGCTCAGCCATTTCTAAAGCCTGACGGCAAAGCTGGCTGGCTCGCTCTGGAAAACCATTGAAGAAATGTGCCCGTGCAGCTTCGTGCACCAATAACGCCAGTCCTGGGCTTTCTACAGCATCCCCCACCACGGCAAGACCTTCCTGACAGAATTGCAGCCCCTTGGGTATCTCAAAAAACCAGGCTGCCCGGGCTGAGCGGGCATATAAACGGGCTGTTTTATCGTTGTTGCCCAAGCTGGCGATATTTTTCGATCGCCTCTTGCCAAACCCGGATTGCTTCTTCATAATGGCTTTGTTGGAAAAGCGCTTCCCCCAATCCGTGAAGCGCATCAGCCTGAAACACAAGATCTTGCGCTAATGGGATTGCGCAGCGGAAATGACTTTCTGCTTCCTGGTTCGCATATGCCGCCAGAGACTTTTCGGCTGCTTTGATATAGTATTGAAAAGCGCGCTCAAATTTGCCCGCCTTTTCAAAATGATCTGCCAAAGTGGCAGCAATATCATCCAGGTGGTCCACATAAAGCTCTTCTAGAGCCTCGCCGACCTCCAGGTGCAGCCGGGCTTGATCTTCTTCCAGTAGAGAGGCATAAGCTGCATCCTGAACTAAAGTATGCTGAAATAAATACTCCAGATCTGGTGTAACCTGGACAACCCGGATCAAGCCAGCTTTCTCCAAAGTACTGAGTTGGTTGAGCACACTCATACCTGCTTCTCCCTATCCAATACCATCTCCAATACCTTAATCGGAAATTGGCGACCAATGACTGCGGCAACTCTTAAAGTTTGCTTGACATCTTCTGGCAGCCGGTCAATGCGTGCCAGCAGCAATCCTTGCAAATTATCTGGAATTTCCACGGCGCCAATGTTTTTTTCTGCCTGCCATTTTCCCTTCTTGAGGACAATCACCTGGCGATCAATCAACATCCGAATAATCTCTTCAACAAAAAATGGATTCCCATCCGCCTTTTTTTGGATCAGAGCGCGGGTTTGTTCAGACAGTGCTTCTACCGCCAACAAGTTCGATACCAACTTACGGGTATCCGTTTCGGAAAGCGCCTTCAGGTTGATTTCAACCAGGCCCGCGCCAAGTGCTTCACGCGCCGTGGTAACCAACCTCCATCCCTGCGTATCACGCTCAGGGCGCATCACCAGGCAGAACAATATCTTTTCGGTGGAGGCCAATGGCAATAGCTGTACCAAAAAATCTACCGAGGAAGGATCCGCCCAATGCAGATCCTCTAAAACCAAAACCACTGGCTGCCTGGCGGCAATCGCCAGAAGCAAGCGTTTGATTCCCAAGAAGACTTGGGCTTGAAAAGCTTGCGGTTCTAAATACTAAATCTGTTCTTGTTCATCCTCGTCCAACTTAAGAGAAAGGAAATGAGCCAGGTAGGGATAAACATCCAATAAGCCAGGCAATTGGCTGGCTGAAGAAGATTCTTTGGAAAAGCTCTCAAAAAGCGTACACAGCGCCGCACGCATCTCAGGTTCTTCGGCGGTACCGGGTAAACCAACCAAAGAATGCAAAATCGAGAGAATCAAATGATAGGCAAGATGGTGCCCATAAGAAAGGCAGCGCCCCTCCGCCCAACGAAAATCTGCCTGACTATTATTTGCCAGGCTGGCCGCCTTCCACTCCGCGATCAACCGTGATTTTCCCATACCTGGTTCACCGAATATTAAAACCGCCCTACCCAAACCAGCCGTCAATAACTGGTTGAGCTGCAGTAAAGAAGCCAGCTCTGTTTCTCGACCAACCATCGGGCTGTAGAAGCCTGCCAGGCCACGCGCCGTTTCGGGCACTGCTTTGGGCCTATCTACCCGGTAAAGTTGGATGGCATGAGAAAAGCTTGGAACCGAAACCTCACCAAGATCGGTGCAATCAAAAAATGGGTGAATAAAGCGATAGGTATCAGCCGTCACCAGCACCGACGTATGCAAATTGGCAGCCTCAACCTGGATCACCTGGTTGAGTGTCCCTCCCAGGGCCGAATATTCATATTTTAGATACGCCCCCACAGGTCCAATAGATACCGGTCCGGTACTCAGGCTCAAACGGATTAAAAACCGGCAGTGATATGCTTGCGAGATCTCTTGATCGAACTGTTAAATCACATCTCTGATTTCCAGTGCAGCTCGGATGGCACGCACAAAATCATCTTCATGTGCCACGGGTGCACCGAAGAAAGCTAAAAGCTCATCCTCCTGCACATGGGCGATTGTACCTTCATAGTTATAGATCACCCCACTGCACCGATCAAAAGCCTGGTTGAGCACCTGCGCCCAAGCCTCTGCACCCATCTGGTTTGAAAGACCCTTGGAATCCACTACATCCAGGTATAAAGCGGTCACAGTACGCCTTTCCCCTGCCACTTTCCTGGCTGCACGTGCTTTTTCGACTAATGTTTCCGGCGCAGCCGCAGCGAGGCGTTCAGATCGCATAAGGTCAAGCGCCGTGCTGGCCTGAATAGGTTGGCCACAATTCATACAAAAGCGTGCCCCAGTGGGCAGCTCGGTTTTACAGTTTGAGCAGTTCATTCAAATATTTTCACTCGTTAAGAATTCGGACAAAAGTGCTATAAATTTAGCACAAAATAAGCTGATTGTCTATTGGTTTCAGATTATAATACTCACATGTTTGAAATCTTCCACCCACCCCGTTGATCTCAGCGAGCCATTCGCGCCCCACCTCTTTCTCTTTCATCCGTGTCGATCCATACCTTGAAAGAGAAAGAGGAAAACATGTTTAATCTAAATTCACAAAATTCTACAAAATCACACAAAATTTTCTGGAAACAGATCGCTTCTCTGTCTTTCCTGTTTCTTTTTATCGAATTCTTCGATGAGCTCAATTATGGAATCGAAGGAGCCGCTTTGCCCTCCATCCGGCACGACCTGGGATTGACATATGCCCAGGTAGGTTTGCTGCTTGGTTTGCCTCACTTTTTAGGCTCCTTCATCGAGCCGGTGCTCATGCTGCTCGGGGATACCCCTTTGCGAAAACGCCTGGTGGCTGGCGGAGGGCTGGCAGTGATGCTCTCCTTACTATTGATCGCCACATCCCAATCTTTTCCTATCTTGCTGGTGGGCGTAATCCTGGGATTCCCTGCCAGCGGAGCCTTCGTCACCCTTTCGCAGGCCACGCTGATCGATTTGAAATCCCGGGCGCGAGCCGCATATGATGGCGCGCTGGACCCTTTTTGGCTCAATTGGCAACCTGATTGGCCCACTGATTTTGGCAGCTGGTTTTTCAATGCTGTTAGGATGGCGGTGGGCGTTCTTTGTCCTGGCAGGCCTTGCGCTTCTGCTGACCATCCAGATCTGGCTGCGCCCGTTTCCTGTCTCTCCCACAGACAGTGATGCATCATTGAGTGGTTTCGAGAGTGGGCTCAAGGAAATAATTCACAATCTTTTACTAAATCTGAGGTCAGCCATTACCAACCGTAACCTATTACGCTGGACAGGACTGCTTATTGGTATCCGACCTCCTGATGGATGTGTTCACAAGCTATTTACCGCTGTATTTCACCGATGTAGCTGGTGCGCCTCCAGCCCAAGCCAGCCTGATTCTCAGCCTGGGGATGGCAGCCAGCCTGGCTTCGGATATCGTGTTGATCCCTTTACTCGAACGAGTACCCGGCAGGAAAGTTGTGCGCATCTCCTCCGCAGCCGTTGCCGTCCTATATCCCATTTGGTTGTTGGTTCCTGGTTTATGGGCAAAGATTGTACTCGTTTTAATGATTAAGTTTCTAACCCTGGGATGGTATTCTGTCTTACAAGGAGAAGTTTACGCCAGCGCTCCTGGGCGCTCGGGCACTGTAGCAGCGATCACTTCTTTATCAGGGATCCTGGGATCTGTTTTTCCATGGATCATCGGTTGGAGTGCAGAACGCCTGGGTCTGGCGTCTGCCATGTGGATCTTGCTGCTGGGACCCGTCTGTTTGGCGTTATTTGTGCCACGCCCTGTGAGAACGAAAAAGCTCAATCAAGAAGTCGCAGATTGGCATGGTATGATATGAGCTAATTGCATAAATTGTGGAAAATGGGTACAATTTTTCATCCCTGGAGGTTAACATGCAAGATATAACCGATAAAATACTCGAGCTGATACGCTTCGCCTCTACGGACTTGCCACCCGATGTAGAGAACAGCCTGCGCAAGGCCGTTGAACAAGAAGAACCAGGCTCTGCTGCCAGAGGTGCCCTGGAAACTATTTTAAAGAACGTGGAATTATCGCGTAAAAATTCCACCCCCATCTGCCAGGATACCGGTACACCGATCTTTTATGTGCGCTATCCCGAAGGTTGGAGCACACGCAAGCTCCGCCAGCAGATCGAAGAAGCCGTCGCCACTGCCACGCAGCGCTCTTACCTGCGCCCTAATGCTGTTGAAGCCCTTTCGGGTAAAAACAGCGGCGATAACCTGGGCGACCAGCATTTCCCAACCATCCACTTCGAAGAGGTGGATGGAGATACACTGACCATCGATGTGATGCTAAAAGGCGGCGGCTGCGAAAATGTTGGTGCGCAATATTCGCTCCCTGACACTTCTCTTGGCGCTGGTCGTGACCTGGCCGGCGTACGCAAAGTGGTGCTCGATGCGGTTCAGAAGGCGCAAGGCCAGGGCTGCGCGCCAGGCATTCTAGGCGTAGCAATTGGTGGAGACCGGGGCTCTTCTTATTATGCATCCAAGGAAGTGCTTTTCCAAAATTTAGAAGCTCACAACCCGGATCCAAAGCTGGCCGAGATGGAAAAAAGATTAACGGATGAATCCAACCAGATGGGGATTGGCCCCATGGGCTTTGGTGGAAAAACTACGGTGTTAGGCACAAAGATGACCAGCATGCACCGCTTGCCAGCCAGCTTCTTTGTATCGATTTCTTATATGTGTTGGGCTTACCGGAGGCGGCGAATGACCCTGCAAGGGGATCAGGTATCGTACCGGTAGAAGTCAGTCACAGGAGAAGAAAATGCGCACGATCAATATTCCTATTTCTGATGAAACAATCCGCAGCCTGAAAGTTGGCGACCCGGTGGCACTCAGCGGGGTAATGGTTACTGGGCGCGATGCTGTCCATAAGTGGATGGCAGACACCTTCATCAAGAAGACGCGCCCTCCCCAGGGCGATGACCTGGCTGTCTACGAAGCGATCAAACCTTTGCTGGAAAGCGGTGTCATCTACCACTGCGGCCCCGTCGTGGCTGGCTTAGACACAAAAGATTACCGTTTTGTAGCGGCCGGCCCCACCACCAGCATTCGCGAAGAGCCGTACCAGGGCGATGTGATGCACCACTTCCACGTCAAAGGAGTGATCGGCAAGGGCGGCATGGGCGGTAAAACCCTGGCTGCCTGCAAAGAGGTTCCTGGGGTGTACCTGCACGCCATCGGTGGAGCGGCCTCCTTCATTGCCCAGAGCGTAAAACGGGTTTTGGGGGTGTACAAACTCGACTTTGGAGTGCCTGAAGCGCTGTGGGTGATCGAGGTAAAGGATTTTCCTGTTGTGGTAACCATGGATGCCCATGGCAACAGCCTGCACGCTGATGTTGAATCCAGCTCAAAAGTAATATTGGAAGAGCTGCTTGCGAAACCCTAAGGCTCTATCCGAAAATTTACATTGAAAAACCAGACGAGGCAAGAAGCTGATGAGATTTGAATTCACCCCCACTCCCCAGGATTACCAGAAGGTGTTGCGTACTTACTACTTAAGCGATCGTAGGTTGTGGATTTTAGTCCTCCTATTGGGTTTGCCAGAAATCTGCTGCAACATTTATTTCATTGCGGCAAATGGCTGGCAGAATAGTATTTTGTCAATTCTTCTCTTGCTTTTCTTGCCTGCATTTCTATTATACATGTTGGTTTTTACACCCCGGAGTTATGCCAACAAAGTCACAAAAGATGAACGGTTGAAAGCCAAAACGACCTGGATCGTCTCCGAAGAACAGATTGTGGTCAAAAATGAATACTCCAAATCAAAGCGGCCCTGGGACCAATACGATCGTGTCATCGAATCTCGGGCATACTATTTGTTTTTCGCCCAAGGTCAAAGAGGCCTGACCCATATACTCCCCAAGCGCGCTTTCTTTACTGTGGAACAAGAGCTCAAGTTTCAGAAAATGGTGTTTAAAAAAGTGAAAAATTACCGGGTTCTTCAATATTTTTAGCCCAAGGAAATATTATCTTTGGGGATAATTCGGTTTCAGAAAGACAGCCACCCCACAGCCCAGCTCATCCAGGCATTTTTAGCAGATTGATCCATCAGGAGAATCCTTATGACCGATAAGAAAACAGTTCAAGACTTTCTCGCCCAAAAGACCATCGCTGTGGTGGGTGTCTCTCGTGGCGGGAAAAAATTTGGTAACATGGCCTACCGGGAGTTAAAATCCAAGGGATATCAGGTGTACCCAATTCATCCCAGCGCAGAGCAAGTTGAGGGCGATCGAGCTTATCCTAACCTGGCAGCGCTGCCCGAAAAGCCCGGAGGCGTTCTCGTCGTCGTGCCTCCCGCGCAATCTGAAACAGTTGTTCAAGATGCTGCCAAGGCAGGCATCCAACGCGTCTGGCTGCAGCAAGGCGCCGAATCCCCAGCCGCGATCCAATTTTGTAAAGATAACAACATCGCCGTTGTGCACAATGAGTGCATCATGATGTTTGCTGAACCGATTGGTGGTGGGCATAAAGTTCACCGCTGGTTCTGGGGATTGTTTGGAAAATTACCTAAATAACGTCGCCTCCCATTTTTCTGGGAAGAACTTTATTCTCGATCCCCTGCTGCTAACGAATTCTGGTACTGCTTGCGCAGCCGGATACCTGGCTCCCCAGCCAACGGAGAGTAAAAATAGGGCACTTCCCAGCTTACAAGCTTCTTTCCAAATTGGGCAGCGTTCGATAGCTGTGCAGCCAGGCGCTTGAAATCTGCAGGTACAAAATCTTGAGGCGTGGCCATTTTGACGCGCTCAAAACTTTCTACATTCACCCACAATTCGCAGCCAATTTCCTGGCATACCTGCTTCCAAATAGAAAAGCCCCGCTTGTAGTGTGGAAGCCGATTCCCAAAGGTGCCGATCAGAATCCTGCGGACATAGGATGTCGATCGGGCAGCCTGAGAAAAGATTATAGAGGAAATTATGGATTTCCTGGTCGTGGTTCTCCATATAATAAGTGCCAGGAGAGAGCAAAATGGGCAGGTCAGGTAACACCTCCTTCACACCCTGGCAGACTTCTTTAAAGTAAATGTTCAATAATTTCTCGCGCTCAGGTTGGCGCTGACCGGGGTATCCAGTTTCTGGCGACATATAAAAGCCATGGAACCCGCCCTTATAAAGCTCAACAAGCTCATGGAAACAGGCTAACTGCTGATCGCGGTCCGCTGCCAGGGTTTCGGCAGTGGCATTCCAATCAAAAGCCAGCATATTTCCAAGACCACCCATAAAAAAGATCATTCCTTCAACTGCTACGGCTTCTATAAGCGGATCGAAGGAATTCCAGCTGTGATAATCCGAAAACATCTTTGAGCGATAATAGCACTCCTTTACCTCCACCCATGCGGCTGCCTGGTAGATTACTGTATCAATACCCAATTCTTTGAGCTCCTGAAACAAATTTCGCCATTCGGTAAGCCCCCAGCTCATAGTGGGACGGCCAATATAATCAGGCGGGTGGGCATAAATAAACGTACCGCTCAAATGCCCTCCCTTGGGTGGTCCTTGCAATGCATCCAGGTAACCCAGGTTTAACTCCTTGCTGTAGAGCATATTTTGGTTATACCAGTCCATATCTTCTGGTCCTGGCACAACCAGGGTGTATCCTTCTTGATCGAGAAAATGCAGCATTTTACCCTCCGAAGAAGTTACTTTTTTCTAATTTTAGACGAAATTCCAGGAATTGTCCGACCCATAATCAATTCATCCTAGTTAAACCTTTATAGGAATCTCTCGATAATTTTAGATAAATCTGATATAATTTAGTATATTATTCTTGTCGAAACTGAAAATCCACAATCTTTTTGGAATTATTATCTTTTTAAGTTGTCTCCTAAATGGATTTGAAGGAACAAGGCAAGTAAGCATCACGAGGAGTCACAATATGAAAAAATCTTTCCAGTTCTGGAATGTAGCACTGGCCATAGTGCTGGTTTTGTCGCTTGTTCTGACAATCCCCGGCTTTAAAGCGCAAGCCAATCCTACCCCCGATCCTATCCTCGTCGTTGTCAATGACGCTTATACAGGAAATAAATTTGGTCGCTATCTTGGCGAAATCCTGCGCTCTGAAGGTCTGAATGCTTTCACCTTGCTGGATATCAGCGCGGTTACACCGGCTGAGCTTTCTCAACACCAGCTCACCATCCTGGCAGAGACATCCCTGACAGGCAGCCAGGCTTCCATGTTTACGAACTACGTAAACAGCGGAGGGAGGCTGATCGCCATGCGTCCAGATGCCCAAATTGCCAGTGTGTTTGGTTTAAGTACATCAGCAGGCAGTCAAACGGATGGTTACCTGAAGATCAATAGTTCCACTCCTTGGAATGGTGGCACACCTGGAGCAGGCCTAACAACCTCTGTACTGCAAATTCATGGCACTTCACAAAAATATAACTTGCTGGGCGGGAGCGTGACCCTGGCTGAGCTATACAGCAGCCGGACATCCCCCTCGGGTTATGCGGCAGTCGTAGGGTCTCCCAGTGGGATGGCGGTGGCTTTTACGTATGATTTGGCGCGCAATATTGCATATACCCGCCAGGGAAACCCCGCTAACGCCAACCTGGATGTAGATAACGATGGCGTTCTACGAACCATTGATTTGTTCCTGGGCCAGGGAGGCAGCGCTCCATGGATTGATCGGGAGATAATCCCGGTGCCACAAGCAGATGAGCAGCAGCGCTTCTTCGCTCGCCTGGTACGTCAGTTAGTAGATGCATCTAAACCACTGCCCCAGCTCTGGTATTTTCCTGGAACGAATAAAACGATGTTGATCTCTACGGGAGATGGCCACGCAAATCCGACTTCCTACTATCAAAATGAGATCAATGTGCTGAACAACTACAATGCCAAAATGACCTTTTACATCTCGATTGCTGGCGAGCCTACCAACAGCTCTGTGCAGGGATGGCGCGCCCAGGGATATGAGTTTGGCATTCATCCTTACGCTTATAAGCCCGACCCTTACCCGCCATTTAATATTACCAACCTGACCGAAGGGTACAACGTTTTTGAGAACTGGTTTGGAACCTCATTCACAAGCCCCAAGTCGCGCACTGTTCGCAACCACCAGGTAGCCTGGCTGGGATGGACGGATGCAGCCGATCTCGCTGCTTCTCATAACATAGCCCTGGATACGAACTTCTATCACTGGGGCACCTGGCTGCAAAAGACCGACGGAACCTGGCCTCACGGATACATCACCGGAAGTGGACAACCGATGAAGTTTATCCGCCAGGATGGCACGCTCATCAATAACTACCAACTTTTGACCGAGCTGGTTGACGAACACTTGGTAAATGGAGCCGGGAACAGCCCCGAAATGCTTTCATCAGCTCAGGCAATCAACGTGTCAAAAAGCCTGATCGATGCCAGCCAGGCCGGCGATTACGCTGCCCTGATGACGCAGTTCCATGTAGACTATTTCAATATTGCACAAACCTGGATCCAAGGTACGCTGGATTATGCCCGCAGCCTTGGTATACCGATGTGGAATGCCGATACCTTCCTGACTTTCACCGAAACACGCCACGATGCCAATTACACTGACATTAACTGGGATAGTGTTTCTCGCATGCTAACCTTTAACCTGGTTTCGAATGCCTCCTCGACAACATTAACCACCCTGCTGCCAAGGTATTATAACGGCTTACAATTAGCGGCGGTCACTGTCGATGGTTTGCCCGTGAGCTATACTTTCCAGCCTGTTAAAGGGGTGGAGATGGCTTTTGTCAGCACATCCTCTGGCACGCATGCCTTCAATGCTGCTTACCAGATATCCACACCAATACAGACACCAACTCAAACAGCCACAAGCACCCCCCCAAGCACATTGATTACTCCAACTGCCACGAGTGCACCTTTCGCTTTGACGCACACCTCGTATAACGACTTCTATACAATCTGCGCCGTACCGGTGAATGTATCGGTAAGCGACTTGAATGGCGGCAGTGTGCTGCTGATGGGGCAGCTCAATGATCCTTTCAATGGCACAACGCTCGACACAGGGCGCTGGCTTTCCGGATTATGGGCTGGAGGAAGCTATACACCCATCGTATCGGCCGGGTTACTGACCATGCCGGGCGGCGGATGGGTGCGTTCTCAAACTACTTATACGAGAACGGTCATCGAAGCAACTGCTGAATTTGGAGCGGGCGCCTGGCAGCATATTGGTTTTGCCTCAGATGGATTCATCGGAGATCGCTATTTTATTTTCAGCACTTACACTGGCGACGGCAACCTGTATGCCAGGGTGAATAATTCGGGCAGCGAGCAGCGCACGAACCTGGGTGTAATTCCTATTGGTTCTCACCGCTACCGCATCGAATGGCAAAGCCTGGATGCCAGCAATGACCGGATCAAGTTTTATATTGACGGAAACTTTATGACCCAGATGGATACACCTAACTCTGGAGCCACCAACCTGTATTATTACCTGTCCAACAGTGGTACTGCAGACTTGAAAGTCGACTTAGCTCAGGCGACCCCTCCCTACTTGACTCCAGGTACTTACCTCAGTTGTGTTTTGGATGCCGGAGCGGGAAACACATGGGATAGCGCCCTATGGGATGCCACACTTGACGCCGCCACTTCGATTGGTGTTGATGTCCGTACTTCAATAGATGGCAGCACCTGGAGCTCCTGGAGCTCTGTGGTTACCAGCGGCAGTGTTATCCCCAATCCGGCTCGTTATGCCCAATACAACCTGACGCTGGGTACAACAAATGCCAATCTGTCACCGATCTTCAATGCGATTACACTCCACTTCGTATCGAATGTGGCACCCACAGCCACGTCGGCAGTTCCTCCGCCCGCAACGCCAACACCCACAGCCACATCGATAGTTCCTCCTCCTGCAACGCCAACACCTACAGCCACATCGGTAGTTCCTCCTCCTGCAACACCTACAGCCACATCGGTAGTTCCTCCTCCTGCAACGCCAACACCCACCCTGACCGCCACCAGCAATCCCTCTGGTTTCCCCGCTTCGGGGATCCTGGATAACTTCAACCGCGCCAATGGCGCCACCGGTCCAACCTGGGCTGGCAGCACCACAGGCTATGCAATCGCCGCTAACCAGCTCGATGTGGTCTCTGGCGGAGACATCTATTGGTCATCCGGCTTCTTCGGCGCCAACCAGGAAGCCTTTGTGACCCTTGGCAACATCGACCCCGCTGGACTGGAGGTCGATCTCATCCTCAAATCTCAGAGCATCAACTCTTATAACAACGGCTTGATCGAAGTCCTCTACGAGCCTGCCAACCAGCTCATCCAGGTTTGGACCTATTCGAGCAGCCAGGGCTGGGTGCAGCGCGGCGCTGATCTGCCCGTCACCCTGGTGAATGGCGACCAACTCGGGGCGCGCGCCACATCAGATGGGAATGTGAGCGTTTATCGCAACGGGACACTGCTGGGTACACGCAGTGTGTCTGCCTGGACTTACAGTGCCTCAGGCGGCTACATCGGCTTGTGGCTGCTCAACGCCAACGCCTCCTTGCTGGATGATTTCGGCGGCGGCGCACCCAGCGCAGCTCCCACCTCAACCCCCACGGCCACTTCACCCGTATTGCCTACCGCCACGGCTACTTCGCCCGTGTTGCCTACTGCTACGGCCACTTCGCCCGCATTGCCAACGCTGACTCCTACTGCCACAGCCACCCCAACTCAGACCCCCGTGGCAGCTCCTGTCATCTATTATGTGAGTGCCTCCGCCAGCGGCACCGTCGTGGGCATCGTCTACCAAGATGAAGATATCCTTGCCTATAATACCACCTCCGGTACCTGGTCCACCTATTTCGATGGCACCGATGTGGGCCTCTCCTCGGTCAATGTCGATGCCTTTACCTTGATGAGCGACGGCTCCATCCTCCTCAGTCTCAATACTTCTCTCTCCATCACCGGCTTGGGCACCGTAACCAATGCTGACATCATCCGCTTCACCCCCACTTCTTTGGGTGATAACACTGCCGGCTCCTTCTCCTGGTATTTTGACGGCTCCGATGTCGGTCTGACTCAGGCCGCTGAAAATATCGATGCCATCTCCTTTGCCCCCGATGGTCGCCTGCTCTTCAGCACTTCCGGCAGCCTGGGTGTCACCGGCGTCAGCGCTCTCGATGAAGACATCACTGCCTTCACTCCCACCCAGCTCGGCGCTACCACTGCCGGCTCCTTCGCTGTCTATTTCGATGGCTCCGATGTTGGCTTAGCCACTGCAAGCACCGAAGATATCGATGGCTTGTGGGTCGACCCACTAACCAGCAAGCTCTATCTCTCCACCGAAGGAGCTTATGCGGTCACGGGCATCTCCGGCGATGGTGCTGATATCTTCATCTGCACACCGGGTACGCTCGGTGCAACGACAACCTGCACCTTTGGACCGGGCGTCTTCTTTGATGGAACTCCCTTCGGTTTTACGAACTTCGATGGCGTGTCCGTTCGCTTCCCATAACCGGGAGTCCACAATTCTTTAAATTCTTTGCAACTCTTCTTACTGAGTGAATGCCATTGAGACAAGGCCTTCACTCAGTTTTTTTACACAAATCGATCCCTTGATAACTGAAAAGTGCCAGAGAATTATTGTACTTTTCTCGCGTTATAATATAGAAAAATCAATGCCAATCATTATTTCGAGGAAATAGCGCCATGGCTAAAAAAGAACTTGGACATGTTGAGTTAATCTGGAAGTGCCCGAACTGCTCTGGGATCAATCCAGGACCTGAAAAGATGTGTCTTAAGTGCGGAGCCCTCCAACCTACTGATGTTCAATTTGAACAAGCCGAACACCAGGTGCTGATCACTGATGAGACTGTCAAAGAAAAGGTGGAAGCCGGGGCAGACATCCACTGTCCATATTGTGGAGCGCGCAACCCTGCGTCTGTGAAAGTTTGTGGGCAATGTGGTGGCGACCTGACAACGGGTGTCCGCAGAGAAACCGGTAAGGTGCTTGGAGCGCTGGATACTGGACCTGCATCCACAGTGAAATGCCCGCGCTGCGGAGCTGACAACCTCGACACCGCCAAGGAATGTGTTTCTTGCGGTGCCTCGATGAGCCGGCCAAAAGAAACAATGCAGCCACCTGCTGCTGCCAAAGTCCCCAAGCTCAGCCCCGTGATGATTGCCGTATTAATTGCCGGCTTGTTATTGGGGTGCGGTCTTTGTGCAGTAGTGACTTACAACCTCACCAAGACCGAGACGATCAAAGGCACTGTCCAATCAGTGAAATGGGAGCGAGCTGTGCCTATCGAAGCTTTTGTCCCCGTCACGCATAGCGACTGGCAAGATCAACTCCCTGAAGGTGTTGACGTACAGTCATGCGATGATCGCTTGCGCTCAGTCGAATCTGCTCCCGTACCCAATTCTGTGGAAGTCTGCGGAACCCCCTATACGGTGGACACGGGTACAGGGTATGGGGATGTCGTGCAAGATTGCGAATACCAGGTCTACGACTTATACTGCTCTTACAGCATCAACGAATGGAAACAAGTCGATACTGCGACAACTTCCGGAGGAGGCTTCAACGCAGCCTGGCCAAGCCCCGACCTGGCAAACGATCAGCGCCTGGGAGAAAACACCACTGAAACCTACGTTATCATTTTTACTGCCGATGGAGAAACTTATACCTACCAAATCCATGATTTTAGCCAGTTCCAGGATTTTCCGGTCGGCAGCACCTGGACGATCGATGTGAATACCCTTGGAAATGTGGTTTCAGTTGAAAAATGAGCCGGCAGGGAACCAACGATCACTTCTAAACCTCTGCGCTGTGGGCGTCTTTGATATACAAGACGGTTAAGATAATCGACAGCACCGTTGTAGCCAGGGAGAAAATCCAGGGGTAGATCGGGTTCAGCATATATAGGTAACCCCCTGCCAGGGAGGCAACCATCACCGGAGGGATAAACAAGTACCCCAGGGCGGGTCCACCCGCTCCACCTCCTGCCGGTCCGATCATCATACCACCCTGCCCAATGGCAGCCATCATCTTGCCGCGCAAGCTGCGCGGCACCAAATCTGCCATCAGAGCGGTAGAAGCCGGGATCGCCAGGGCAAAGGCTACTGCAGTTGCCGCCCGGATGAGCATAATCGCGATGAAACTCTTCAGGATGACAAACAAGGGTATGGTGAAAAGAGAGATCAGCAGCGCCGTCAAAAGCACATTCTTGCGTCCCCAGCGATCCACAAGGACCCCCGCTACCATGAAGGCAAAGAGTTTTACAATCGCCTCAACCAGTAGGATCAAACCCCATTCCGGCGCAGAAAGCCCAATTTCCTCAGTAGCATAAACGACCCAAAAAGCGCTGGCGACTCCATTCGCCAGGAAGCTCAACAAGATCACCCATGCTAAAGCCTGCAGAGGCGGTGACATTTGCTTGAGTAGAGCCGGGATCGACTTATACGACTTCCCCAAAGCCTGGGTCAGTGCCGGAAGTTTAAGCGGCTCGCGCGGCGCAGAGGAGTTTTCTCGTAAAAAGCGAGCCTGGATCATAGTGCTGAACAGGTAAATAACCAGCATGGTGGCATATAGAATACGCATTCCCAGGTTAGCGCTATATTTCTCAATGACTAAACCTGCCAAAAAAGGTGCAATGATCGCTAAAGAGGAGGAGATGGTATTCATGAAACCGATGCCTCTCCCGCGATCGCCTGGGGCAAGCGAGTCGGCAATCAAAGAGGCATAGGCTGGAAATTGGAAAACAATTATCCCAAAAAGTAAAGAAGCAACCGCCACCATTAGCCAATTGGGAGCCAGGATCATCAATATCAGAAATAGGCTGCCAAGAAAACCTGCCAGTACCAAAAGCTTGACCCGGTCGGCATGATCCGTGATAAAGCCTGCCAGCGGAAGTACAAATAATCCTGCGATCAAGCCTAGGGAGTTCGCAATACTGATCTTCACTGCATCTCCACCTAGAGCGAGGATATACAAAGAAGCAAAGGGAAAAACCAACCCACGCGCGAAATTTCCCAGCATGTCGGTGAGGGAAAAAACTAAGATATTCCCGCGGAGAATCCCCAGATTTCTACGTAACACTGACGACTGTTCCAGTGCGCACAGACTCATCGGCAGCGAGCACAATGCGCAGGCTGTTCAGGGCATCTCGCCAATGACCGCTTAAATCAATATTATCCTGGATTGCCCGCAGTAAAAAGCGCTGTTCCCGCTCCGTCAGCTCATCGTGAGAAGGCTCTGCATGCATATCGATGATCTCATCTGGGCGAGCAAACTGCCCCTGACCATTCAATTGGCTGTAATGTATCCGCAGGGCATCGGTCTTGGTATGCGCTTCGATATTATCCGACTGCGCCTCGCTCCCGGCGTGCGCAGCGGTAATACTGACACATCCCTGAGGGCCAATGACATCCTTCACAAAGAATGCCGTTTCGCTCATCATCGGTCCCCAACCCGCCTCGTACCAACCCACCGAGCCATCCTCGAAAACAACCTGAAGCTGGCCGTAGTTATACATCTCCGGAGAAATCTCATCACTCAAGCGCGCCCCGATCGCCGACACGCGCAGCGGGCGAGAACCGGTCATCTGGCACATCACATCAACGTAATGCACTCCGCAGTCGACGATCGGCGAGGCCGAATGCATCAGATTCTTGTGAGTCAACCAGGCCTGCCCATCGGACTGCTGGTTCAAGTTCATGCGCATTACCAGCGGCTTCCCCAGGTTGTGCGCGATCTCGATGAATTTCTCCCAGGCGGGATGGTGGCGTAAGATATATCCCACCACCAGCTTGCGGCGGTTCTCTAGGGCAGATTGCAGCACGCGCTGGCAGTCCTCCACAGTAGTGGCAGCCGGCTTTTCCAGGAAGACGTGCGCCCCAGCCTGCAGCGCTTGAATGGCATAGACAGCATGTGTTTCTGGATAAGTGTTGATACTGACCACATCCGGGCGCAAAGCATCCAGGGCAGCCTCAAAATCAGAGAACAAGGCATACCCGCCGCCCAGGCTGCGATTTAGATTCTCACGGCTGGCTGGAGTACGGCTGACCAAACCCACGATCTGAAATTCAGGGATGCGCTGGTACGCCCGGGCATGCGACCCGCCCATGGTGCCACATCCAACCACCAATACTCGTAAGGGCAGCTTCATGAGATTCTCCATTTAGGGTCCAATTTCGTTACGGCACGCGCGGCTTGGCAAGCACCTCACGGATTTCCAGCTGCAAGAAGGTGCGCGGGTAGGCAGGCTTGCAGACAATCGCCGTGTCAGCGCCGCTGCTGGTGCCAGCAATCGAGATGACCTCCTGGCTCATGTCTAATAATCCGGCGTCAGCCGCCATCAGCAAACACTCCACCGCCACCTTCATTCCTTGTGAAAATCGGTAGAGGGTATCGCGCACAATCTCTTCCGCGGACCGCCCGCCGTACTTCTCAGAAAATGCTGAACCTACCCCATCTCCCAGGGCATGGATGCCGGTGTGCACAATGACCCCCTGACTGATCAGGCTCGCTTTTTCTTCTTCGGTCATGTTCCAACCCTCGCTCTCCCAGGAGTGGCAGATCGAGACGGCAATGACTTTTATGCCCAAAGGTGCAAAGAGGGCTTGAGCCTTGCTGGCGGTGGCTCCATGCGAAGAGGCTACCACCACCTGTTTGATCCCCAGTGCCTGGGCGCGGTCTCTCGCACTCTTCAGGGTAGGAGCGGTATTATGATCTCCATAGGATTCAAAAACCAGGCATTTTAGTTCCATCCAATCCTCCTATTCATTCTCGGATCAAGATCATCAGGGCAATATCGTCAAGCTGGGGTTCTGCACCAATGAAAGTGAATATGCGTGAAATCAAGGCTTCCTGCACAGCCTGGGCGGTACTCCCAGACATCTCTTGCACCACCTCCAGCATCTGCTCAACCCCAAAGAATTCCCGCTGTTGGTTTTGCGCATCGACTACGCCATCTGTATAGAGAAGCAGCGCTGAATTCCGCGGGACTTGGACTGTGGCCGGCTTCCAATCGGAGTCTTCCGAGATGCCGAGCGGCATTCCGGTGGTGCGCAGGGTCTCTAATATCTCTTTTTCCTGAAAGCCAAAGATATAAGGCGGTGGATGCCCGGCGTTACAATAAGTCAGCAGTCCATTTGCTGGATCAATGATCCCATAAAACACGGTCACGAACAACCCCGAGCGAATATCTGAGATAATGCGCTGGTTGGCTACGCGCAGCAATTCTTCAGGGTGGTCCGGATAATCTGCCGCATAGGAGCGGATCAAAGTCCGGCTCAGAGCCATCAATAAAGCAGCCCCCATGCCCTTATCCACCACGTCCGCGATGACAACCCCAATCCGCCCATCTGGCAAGGAGACTAAATCATAAAAATCACCTGAAGTCTCACGGGCGGGTTTCCAGGCTGCCGCAGACTGCCAGCCCGAGATTTCCAGCGTGATGTCGGGCAGCAGGCTGGCCTGCACCCGTCCCGCCAGAGCCAATTCCTGCCTGCGCAGGTTGACTGCTTGCAGCGCGCGGGCGGCCTGGTTCAGAAATCCCACCAGCTGCAAGTCGCGCTCGCGCTGCTCATTGAATAAATCGCTCATGAGATCATCGTAGATCGTTGCCACGCCAATTGGCGGACTGCCCGGGATCATCAGAGGGATAGCGCGGATCACCTGCTCTTCGCCATCCTGCCCGCGCAGCGGTACGCGATGCCGGTAAGCACGCGCCTCCAGGCGATCTGCTGTGATAGCGATTTGCTGGTCAGTCCAAGTTTCGCCTGCGGGCAAATTCTCCATTGGGCTGACGAGCCGGAGATGTTTTTCCTGCGGCGGGCTAAACCAGATACGCGAATCGAAAACATTGAACGCAGCAGATAGGCCGCGCCGGAGGAAATGCACCGCCTGGGTCAAGTCATGAGAGGCATACATTGAATTAATCGTCGCTGGTAGAAGATCTTCACGAGACTGCCGGTTGCCCTGCCGCAGACTGTCTTCCAGGTAATCCATGGCAGCATCCCAGCGCCCGGTCATGGCCAGCACATGCCCCACCCATCCCGGCGTAAAATGCTGCTCGAGGAATTTCCGATAGATCAAATTCTGCAGCCGGTAGCTGTCCCCCATCTCTTGCTCTACCACACCCGTCAGGAAAAGTGGATCAAGATCGGGAGAAAGAGGGAGAGGCAGCTGGGCACGGGACACGGGAGAATGCTCCAAAAGCTGCAGGATGCACAGCAGCAAATCTGGGTCATCTTCAATCAAATGAATTGCTTCGAGCAGCGGAGCATACTGGAAGACATCTTCACGTAAAAATCGCCCGGTGGCGCTGTGAACCTCTCGGGATCTTAACCGGTTCGTAGAACGTGCTCGAACCAGCTCCGAACAGCGCTGGCTGATCTTACGCATTAAAAAGACGTCGCCGCTGGTTGCCAAAAGCAAGTTCTGAACCGCCTCCCGGGTAGCGAGTACACCCTCCTCAGCCAACAGCTCCTCGATCAGTGCCTGGCTGGCGCTTGGAGATAAATCGCCAACGAATACCCTGCGGCAAATGCCGCGGAAAGGAGACGATTCACCGACCGCGATGGTAGCCAGGCTCAGTGCACCCGAGACGACCACGGTTACCTGGTTTTCCTGGGTTTGTTGATCCATATAGGTCGCCCGCAGCGAGGTAAGCAGCGCCTGCACCAGGTCTACAGGCAAAGCTTCCAATGGATCAATGATCAGGACCAGGTCACGGCCGATTGTCTCCAGGCAGTTAGCCAGGAAAGCCCTGAAGACCACGCTGCCGGAGGTGCCTTCTTCAGGCAGCGGCAGGGATTCCCCGGTCAGCTCGGTTAGCCGCTGCGCTGTCAGCTGGATCAAGTCTGCAAAGAAAGCCTGCTGGGTGGTCGAACGCATGTCCAATAAATTGATATAGACACAAGTCCAACCCAAGAGCCGGGCCATATTACTTTCAATATAGCGCAGCAGCAGGGTTTTCCCGCACAGGCGCGGTCCCAACAATGCGCAGTAAACCCGTTCCTCAACGCACTGGATGATCTGCTCGACGGCTTCACGATGGTAGCGCGCCGAGATAGGGGCATCTAAGGTCTCGTCAAACGGGATCATAGCCCCTCCTCTTTTACTTTACGGAACAGGTAGTTTAAATCATAGGTCTGCTGCAGCACTTTAGTGAACACCGGCGAGGTGAAGTAAAACTCCTTGTGTTTACGATGGATGATGCCTGCTAATGCGAGTACATTACAGGCTTCATCAATATCCTTCTGTTGGATGAGAATGCCTCCCCTTCGCAGCAGCGAGTTCGATTTCTTCGAAGCCAAAACCCCTGGTCTTGGAGCCTTCTGTTCCCATCAGGATGGCATAAATGATCGCCTTTTCCCGGTTTTCGGTATTCTGCATGAAGGAGGTCAGTAAGTGGCCGGTAAAACCCTCGTCGGAGTATACATCGATCAGGCTTTCTGGTCCAATCTCACGCTTACCGGATTGATCGAGGCTGCGCAGCAGCACCAGGCAGTAGTACTGGATCAGGTTGGGATGCCCAGCGGTTTCCTCGTAAATGCGGCTGACAACTTCCTCCTCATTGCGAAAGCGCACGCGCAGGTTCTCCATGGGGGTCACAATCAACTCGTGCGCTTGTTGGCGGCTAAATTCATTCAGGCGAATCTCCTGGGCAAAGTTATAAAACGGTGAGTCGAGGCTGTACTGTTCTTGCATGGCTTCCCGAAAGCCAGCCATGATGTATTGGCAGGCACCTTTATTAGCAGAGGCACGCAGCATACGGAAAAGCTCCCAATCGCCGCGCTGCATGATTACCAGGTTGTCGACCTCATCGAGCAAGAAGATGATCTTCGTTTTTGAAATCTTACTCATCCGCTCCAGGAAATTAGGAAAGAAGAAAACATACTTCTGCATACTCAAGCGGGGCAGCTCGCGTGGGTTGAGCTTGCGCACCACCTCGCGAATATAATCATCGGTGGAAAGCAGGTCGCTGCATTCCAGGTACACCACCCGGGCGCCTTGCTCCCTTTCTAACAAGAGCCTTTCGATCTCCCGCAGCAGGGAGGTCTTGCCAATGCGCCGGATGCCCAGGATGGCATGGTTGGTATCGGGATTGGAGAGGATGCGTGAAACCTCCTGCTCTCGTCCAAAGAAGCGGCTGCCCGTAACCGGGGCGCGCGTTTCGTACGGAGAAAGGATCGAAATGGGCACCTGCGCCGAGATAAGATCAAGCAGCTCGCCGCTGGGCCGCCTCGACTTGAGGATGCGGTCTTGCTCTTCCTCGCCAATTAACACCAGGTTATAGTTTAAGCTGGTCTTGTGCTTGAAAAAACGGAAGCTGTTCCCATCCATCAGCACCAGCAGGATATGGCGGGTGAGGTTGCGCTCGCGCAGCACATCCGCCAGGCTTTGCATCACATGTACCGAGGGAATGCCCTCCAGATCCTTAAGCTTCAACCAGATAACGGGCGTTTTGCTGGGCAAGCGCAGCTTCCAGGAGGAAAGGTCAACAGAAAACATCGGATAACCCAAGGAAGGGTTCTCCTCCTGCACAGTATAGCCCAGCTCTTCATGAAACCTTCGTAAAACTGCAGGCCATTCTTTATTCATATGCGTACCCTCTTACAATTATCCTGTTCTTACCCCGGCTCGCCCTGCCACAGGCGCTGCATTTCTTCGCAAGTCATCAGCAGCGTCTCCAGGTCGCCTTCTGCCTCGACGCGCCCATTCTTCAATACAATGATGTGGTCGGCGCGCCGCAGCGCCGGGCGGCGGTGGGTCGCCACCAGGCAGGTCACACCCTCTAAAGCAAACACCCGCTCCCAAAGCTGCTGCTCGGTCTCCACATCCAGGGCGCTGGAGAGGTCATCCAATACCAGCAGCTCCGGGCGGCGCACGAACATGCGCGCCGCGGCTGTCCGCTGGCGCTGCCCGCCCGAGATCTTCACACCCTTCGAACCGATCACGGTATCCAGCCCATACTCCAGGTCGGCAAGGTCCCGGTCCAATACTGCCAACCAGACGGCCTGGTTCAGATCGACCTGGTCTTCTGGCAAACCCATCAGGATATTATCTTTGATCGACTCGCTGAACAGCAGCGGCACCTGTGAAGTATAGGCGCTGCGCGGCGGCACAAAGAAATTTGCTGGATCTTCGACAGCCTTCCCATTCCAATGAATCTCACCCTGCTGTTTTGGCAGCAATCCGAGCAGCGATCGCAGCAAGGTGGTTTTCCCCGAACCAATTCTCCCGGTGACAACCGTGAAAGAGCCGCGCGGGATGCACAGGTCGATCCCTTCGATGCCGCGCTGGGTGTCTGGATACAGATAAGTCAGGCTGCTGGCGCGCAGCTCCTCCAGGCGGTGCTGCTCTGTTTTTGCCGTGATAAGGGATCTCCGGCAGCTCCCCGGTGACATAGACCGGGGTGTGCTTCACCAGGCTTAGCGGCTCAGCCCCTTGCAGCAAGGTGATCATGCGCGCCAGGGCGACACCTGCCTGCTTGAACCAGGCCATCATTACCCCGGTCATGGCGGTAAATTCGGTGGCATAACCCAGGTAATAAATGAACAAAGAGAAATCACCCAGCGTCATCACGGCGACCGCCCGCTTGGTTGGTATTCAACGACTGGGCTACCAGCAGCAGGATGATGCCGGTAATGATATTCATGAAATTCCAGATAAAGGATTCGACAAAAGCCAGGTACAGCCTGTCTCTGATGGCTGCTTTCCGCCTGGTCTCGTTCAGTCGCTCAAAGCGCTTCAGCACGTTCGCCTCAGCGGTGGCCACCTTGACTGCCTGGGCTGAGCCAAACACCTCGCCGATGAAATCGGTCACCTTACCAGAAGCCTTGCGGTTGGCCTCGCTGTATTTCTCGACATTCTTCATCGCCCAGTTGCCCACCAGCACCAGGAACATAAACGGCAGGTAGGCGAATATGGTTACCGTCACGCTGATTTGCAGCATGGTCACCACCGCGACGATCGCAAACAGCCCCTGACCGATGATGAAAGGAAGCTGCGAGGTAAATTCGGAGGCACGGTTGACATCATCACGGAAACGGCTGATGGCCTCACCTGGCGATTGCGGCACCGCCCGCGCGCCCGGGCGCTCCAGGATGCGCGTCAGTAAATTCTTGCGCAGTAAAGCGCCTGTGCGGAAGGTGTAAAGGTAGTGAGCATACATGTCGGCCAGGATGAACACCGATCTGGCAACTGCCAGGCCCACCAGGATGACAGCAATGGCCTGAGGCGTCACCCCCAGCTTGCTATCACCAGACAAGGTGTTGAAGAACTCGCGCATGAGCAGGCCGGTGATCTGGGGGGTGACGGTGAAAATAAACAGGCGCAGCACCACGATCGCCAGGTAAACCCAAAACGAATAACGGATCATCGAAATAAAATAGCTGCCAGGATTTCTCCGGGGGTCTTTCGCGATCGGGCTGCGGGTGGGCAGCCTCCTGGGCAATATTCTCTGCCTGGGTCAAACCAGCACCTCCTCCAGCCCGGTTTCGAGCAAGTGATAAAAGTGCGAGTCAGGGTCGCCCAGTAAGTGCAGGCGTTCGCCGTACTCGATGATCTGGCCATCTTCGAGGATCAAGATATCATCAGCCCGCTGGACGGTACCCAGCCGGTGAGCAACGATGATCGCCGTGCGGTTCTGCACCAGCTTATCGACCGCCTGCTCGATCAGGTGCTCGGTTGCCGGGTCGAGGCGCGAGGTGGCCTCATCCAGGATCACCAGGCCCGGGTCGCGCAAGAAGATGCGCGTAAACGCCAGAAGCTGCGCCTCACCCGCCGAGAGCCCCCCGCCGCCTGAAGACAATTCCGTGTCTAATCCCTTCGGGAGGGCTTTGAACCACTCCCCCAGGCCCAGGTCCTGGATGGCTTCCAGGATGCGCTCATCGGGGATGCTGTCATCGAAAAAGGTCAGGTTCTCGCGTACCGTGGCATGGAAGAGCTGGATGTTCTGGGTCACCATGCCCACCTTCCGGCGCAGCTCTTGAGGCGGCAGCTGGGTGATATCGAACAGGCTGCCATCATTTCCCAGGCGGATGCGGCCCTGGTCAGGATCGTACAGCCGGAAAAGCAGGCGCGTCAGCGTGGTCTTTCCACTGCCGGTGCGGCCCAACAGCCCGATCACCCTGCCCGGCTTCAGGTGGAAAGAGATGTCGCACAGCACCATCTCCTTATCTTCCGGGTCCAGTTCCGGTGCAGGATCTACAGCCGGGGTTTCAACCTTTTTGGGAGCGGTCGAGAGGCTGTCGCTGTAACCAAAGGTAACGTCTTCGAAAGCCACCGCCAGCGGTCCTGGGCGGAGCAGTAAGACCTCTGGCAGATTGAAATTGTCCTCGCCAGAGACCTTCCCCTGCGTGCGCTGGATGCCCATGACGCGCACCAGGCTGGCGCCTGCCCGCTGCAGGTCCTGGAACTGCTGGGTGATGCGCTCCAGTGGCCAGGTGATCATATTGGTGTAATAGACGATCATGAATACCGATCCCAGGGTAATGGCGCCCGAATAAAATAAATAAGTGCTGACAATCAAAGACAGGGAGGTACCGACGGCAAACAATACCCAGGTGGTATTCATCAGGACTGCCCAACGCATACCCGCTCGCAGGGTTTTGCGCATCAGGTCGCGCGTCAGGCGATAGAAGCGGTCCAGCACATACTGCATGGCATTGTTCGAGCGGATATCTTCCGTACCCGAAAGCCGCTCCTCTAAAAAGCCATACAGATCAGCGCTGGACTGGCGTTCTTTTTCCCAATGGGGTACTGCAAAATTGGCCATCCTCAGCAGGATTGCCACTGTAATGAACACAAAAACGGACAGCACCAGGCTGACTCGCCAGTCTGTCCAGAGCAAGACCACCAGGACGCCCAAAACCAGGAGGGCGTTTCCAACCACCTGCAGGATGAACTGCGAGAAGAAGTTCGATAACGCCATGACATCCCCATCGATGCGTTCAATCATCTCGCCGGGGGTATGGGCCGTATGAAAAGACATATCCAGCCCCAGGCAGAAGCGCGACAGCTCCAAACGCAGGTCGTTGGTGGTCGCCCAACCCAGGTTCTCAGTGATATATACCACCAGCACGCCGATCAATTGATAGAAAACAGCGATGCCGATAAACATAAGCGCCAGGCGGGTAAGCGCATTCGGATCACTTCCGGCCTGGGCTGTGTCGATAAAAATGCGCAAGATCTGGGGATTCACAATCTGCAAGCCAATGTTGATGAAAAGCACCACCCCCAGGAAGATAACTAAGTGCAGCCGCGGCTGCAGATATTTCCGGAGGAAGCGCATGTATTCCCCCGAGCTAGGGGTTGTGGGGGGTTGTGAATTCGACATAGGCCAATCATTATACAGCAGATTGGCCCTGATAAACTAAGGTTTTAAGATATAAACCTTCACCCTCACATCCATGGCTGGCTGGTCCTGTGGGATCATCACCCGCAAGACATCATTCCAGGCAGCGCCATCGAATTCTGGCTGCACGGTCACTTTTTCCAGGCGGAATCCTTCCTGCCCTGGGCTGAGTGGATCCACTTCCACCAGGTAAGCCTGCTCCTGCGAGGCCGATCCCAAGCCTATGCCGTGCCAGATCCCCGGCTCGAGGTGCATTTCGAAGGTGGAAACGGGCAAGTCAGGCGCCTGGTAAGCAGTTACCTGCGCCTCAACCGGCTGTGGTCCAATATACAGCCCCAACCGCTCCATGTCCCACCAAACTCCGTCTGAATATTCTGGCAATACTGCAGAAGGGATGATCCCGGCAGCATTCTCCGAAGGCTGTAAAGGATTGACATCCAGAACATAGGCAGCCTCCTGCGAAGTTTTCCCCAGGTAAAATTGAACCCATTTTGCTGCCGGTAGAGACATCTCTCCCTGGTTAGCCACGGGCCAATCCTGGGTAATGTAGATATCCACCCACACGTCCAGCGAAATATCTGGATGGGGCAAACCCACAAAGAGATAATCCACCCACTGCGTGCCATCGAACCAGGTCCGGATATAAGTTTCGATATGAGCGCCATCCACCGATGGCTCCAGAGGGGTCACATCCACCAGGTAGCCCCACGGGTAATTCGTCTCTCCCAGGAAGATGCCGCTCCAGGCATTGCCGATCAGGTGCAGCTTTAGGCTGGCGGCACGCGGACTGGACGACCCCGCTCCTGTGATCACCGGTGTAGAGGTTGCTGAGGGAATCTTGGTGACAGGAGGTTTTCCAGGCGCAGGTGTAATGGAAGGTAGGACAATGGGTTTGATCGGGGTCGGAGAAGGCGTATGGGTCGCCTGCGGCTCAGGCTTGCATTGACCTATACTGCCGGCCTGGTAGATATCTCGGATCTCTGCTGCAGTCAGGGCGCGGTTATAAATCTCCACTTCGTCCACCAGCCCATCGAGCCGTTTGGCAGGCTCATCAGGCAGACTGCCCATAAAGAAGTTTGTACCGGCAGCAGTGTCGATCGGTAAATCACCGCTGGCTGCCAGTTTGCCATCGAGATAAAGCTTAACCTTCGTACCATTATTCGCTACTGCCACGTGATACCACCTGCCGGTTTGTAATGCCGGTCCAAAGAGCGCCTCTCCCCATTGAGAGAAGAACAGCGTGCTGCCGGCTGCGCCCAGCTCATAGACCTGGTTGTAGGACTTAAATTTTCCATATCCTGCAAAGAAGGCTTCGCCTTCAAGGAAGGCATCCGCCTTAACCCACAGAGCCAGCGTGCGATCACTGTTACCGGTTGGCAGGCCTGCTGCAGGGGCAACTAACCGGTTTTTTCCATCGAAGGAGAAAGCCTGCCCCACCATACCGGGTGCAAAGCTTGCTCCAGCTACCAGAGTTCCATCATGCACTCCTTCGATATCCTCCGCATTCCCATCCGCAGGCCACCAACCTACGAGATCAGCAGGAGAGGCTATGCAGCCCTCTACGTTTGCCCTGCGGGTGGGTGGGGAGGTTGGCGTGGGGGTTGTGGCAGGCTGCAGCCAGTAGATCTCCGCATCGCCTTCCGAAGTCCAGCCTTCCAGCGCCTGCGTGCGAGAGCGCACCCGCCACCAGGTCCAGCCATCCGCACAGCGCGGGCCATCCAGGACGGTGAATTTCTCGCCTGGCATCATCTGACCGAGCACATCGGCCTCTCGGTCCGGCTCGCTTCGCACCCGGTTGGCAACCGGCGGATCGAAGCTGACCATGCCAGATTGGCCAACCTGCAGGCGAGATGGCAGCGCCCCAGGGCAGCCCACCAGGCTGGATAAGGAGGGTGTAATTGTGGCGGTAGGGCGTGCGGCAAGTTTGGTCGCAGTGGCAGTGTTAAAGACATAAGCCGCCCACTCGGTCGCCAGACGGTCAGGAGTCGTCGAGGGAATCTGTTCGAGCTGATCTGGGTGGCTTTCTGGGGTTAACGCATAAACGCGCACGTTCACATCCATCGGCGGCCTGTCGGCTGGGATCTTCACGCGGAACACATCCCGCCAGGCCCCATCCATGAATACCGCCTCCACACCGTAGGACTCGACCTGGTTATCAGATGCGCTTAACGGAGATACTTTCATCACATAGGCAGCCTGCTCTTCCGAAAGTCCCAAAATCCCCATGGACCACGCGCCCGGCTGCAAGTGGAGCGTTGCCTCAGTCTTGAGAAAGCTCAGCGGCGAACGGTAGATGGTCACGTCCGCCTGCATGCGCCCCTGGTTTGGCAGGGTTTGGATGCGCAGTACATCCTGCCAGCCTCCAGGGAACTCCGGGTTGATCATCGTGCGCTGCAGCGTTTCGCCGGACGCTCCGGTACCCAGCGGGCTGACCTCCACCACATAGCCGCCCGGGTCGCTCGCTTTGCCGAAGGTAGTTCCCTGCCACACGCCTGGCTCCAGGTTGAGCCTTTCGTTATATACGATGGGCCAGCCCGCCGTGGTATAAATCTGGATGGTAACCGGCAGCGGAGCGGCTTCTTTGGGCTGGAACAGCCAGAGCACATCCACCCAGCTTTCACCGTCGTATTCTGGCATGATCCTCTCAACAACCTCCGCCCCCTCCGTGGAGGCTTCCTGAGGTGTTACGTCCACCAGGTAACCCTGCGCAAGCGAGGCTAGCCCCAAGCGAAACTTCTTCCAGTGGCCAGCATGCAGGGTGGTGCTGAAGCCCTTCGGAAAATTCTGCGCATCCCACTCGGGCTCCGAAAGCTCCGGCACGATGCGCGTGTTTGCGAGCGACCCATCTTCATTGGTGAAAAAGACCGTCCCAGGCGGGTACATCGAATAGTCGATTTCCGACCTGGGCGCTTTGTTGAGGTCCGGTGTAGGGGTGATTAAATCTTCTTCAACAATCACGGTCGTTTTGATAACCGGGGGCTGCGGGATCTGCGTATGCGGGGGCGTTGGCGGGCAGGCCGTCAGCAGCAGGGCAGTCAGTAAAAAAGCGAGGATAATAAGAAAGCGGGATTTCATAGGCGTTCCCTCCCAACAAACAACTGCGTTCAACGCAGCGGGTGAATTATCTGCCTATAAAATAGCATGGATACGATTTACAGTCTTGATATTTCGCTGACATGAAATTGACTAAAAAAATGACCACCACTGAACTCAAGTTTCAATACCACTCAAACGCCTGGTTAATTTACGAGCTGCTGCTTCACAGTACAAGCGTACCTCAGGCCACTGGATAGATATCAGCATCCTCGGCATCGGGGGATCCTCAGCATCCTCAAAGTAAGCTAATGCCCGCGCAGCCACCGACAGGAAAGATGGGCGGTCGTGATATTTTGCTGGCGCTAATTCAAGCAGCCGGTCCAGCGAAACAATGTCGCGCAGGCAATATAGATCGATAAAATCTCTTCGATTGCCGCGTGAATTGATCGCCGCCAGCTTCATCAGCCCGATATCGGTAGGTGAAGCGAGCCGAACCCCATGGAAATCGATTGTTTGCTCGACCAGGAAATGGTGTTGATAAATGAAGCTCACATCCGTTTGAAACAACCGGGTAAATAACAAGCCATCTTGCTCGGAGGCAATTTCAAACTCGCTGTTTTCACTCAAAATTTGAGAGACTTTTTCTCGCTCAGGAAATAACAGGTGCTGGGAAGTGCTGAACCAATCTAAATCCGTGGAGATACGGTGCCCGATCTGTAAGGCTAAAGCAGTACCGCCAGCCAGGTAATAATTTCGAATAAAATCTTTGGGACTGAGAAATGCGAGGCAGCGCTGGCAGGCTTGGGCGATCGCCTGCGGATAAAAATTTACCATAAATCCTCATCCTTAGACTGAATTGCCCAATCGGGAGTGATAAATTCATTAATATCAAGGGAAAGCTTCCACAAGGCAAAGGAGCGTCTCGATAACATCCGAAAGCCATGCTTACGAACCCATTCTGCAATTGTTTCTTCGCCAAAAACTTTGAAAAGCCAGCGCACCTGCTCCCAGCTGCCTTTTTCCAACACGCGCTCAATGATGACTCCCTGATGGCTGCTTAATCCCATCTCAGCAAAATCGTATTCGGGAAATAACCACTCTAGGTCACAAGAAAGCTCAGGATCGACTCCATCCGTTGTAAATGTTACCATAGATCGGTGACGTTTCGATCAGTTTTATTACTTCTCCGGCAGGCCGAACTGCTCGCGCTCCGCCGCGCGTCAGCTCGCGCCACACCAGGTTGGCCTTGACGTACGCCACCAGGTCTTCGGTGGAGGTCCAGGCCTGGTGGATGATTGGAAGTATGATAGTACCAGCCGCGGAGATCATTTTCCCGTCCGGCGACCAATGCACGCTCCATACTGCGCCCGAGGCTTTCATGCTCATTACCTCCTGCCCATCCGCAGCATTCCACATCTTGATGAGGCCGGAAGCATCGCATGAGACCAGCCGCTTGCCGTCTGGCGACCAGGCTGCCCACATCACCACGTCCGTATGCCCGGCAAAGGTGAGCCGGACCTGCCAGGTGGCCGTATCCCAAATCTTGACCACCCCTTTTTCATAAGTGACCGCCAGGGACTTGCCATCCGGCGACCAGGTGGCTCCGAGGGTAAATCCGTCCTGGCTGGGCAGCTCTTTGACCAGTGCGCCGGTGTTCCCGTCCCAGATGAGGAGGTGGGTGTTGGTGATCGGGTCAGGAAAACAGAGCCCAGCAGTTAAGAACCTGCTATCCGGCGATCAGGAAGGTTCATAAATGTAGCTAGTACCATCGGTTACCGTGAACACCTCCTGGAAGGTTAGGGTATCATAAAGCTGACCTTTCCTTTCACGCCCGCTTGCTACCCTGTGAGCGGAAGAAGAAAATCTCGTTCATACCGATACCAGCCATGGGGCGATCTTGCCGGCTGAGGCGAGCTCAAACGGTCCCCGCAGCCCAAAAATAAACAATTGCGATGATCGCCACAAATAGGATCGCCAACAACCAAATCAGAAAACAGCTGTTATCCCGTTCATTATCCTGACCTCTGAAAAAAAGCGCAGCAAGCAAAACAGGCGTCGCAACACCGAGTAAATAAGCAATCAAATAAGGGGCAACACTAGAGAAGTGCATACCTCAGAATGATAATCACTTCTACTGACTTAGCTCGATCAATCTATATCATTATAACTGGTCGTCACATGACACGCGGTTGAAAACACCATCCTCCTCACTCACGCACCAAAAAATCACCGCCTGGCGCTCGAAGCGCTTTTTCTCAGGTTTCATCCTCCTGGTTTATGATTCACCCTGCAAAGGTACAATTCCCAAAAATGATTTACCTGAAAAGTTGTATACTATAAGGGACACCGGCATACCAATGCTCGTTTTTGGAGTCCCAACAAACGATGGTTCGTACAGACCTGGAAACCACTCGCCTTGCCAAAGAATTACATGCCCTGACCGAGACTGCCAAGGCAATCAATTCGCCCTTGGAGCTGCCAGAGCTTCTGGATGCGGTGATGAAGACCATCATCGGAGTACTCGAGCAGTCAGATGTCGGTGCGATCATGCTTTGGGACCCACCCAGCGGGTTGTTTCGCCCGGCAGCAGCGGTCGGATACGATCTAGGGGTGTTGAAAGAAATCGGTTTACAGGCAGGTGAGTCAATCACCGGTAAGGTTTTTGAAGAAGGTCAGGCTTGCTTGCTGGGCACACCCGACAAAGTTTTGGGGGCGATGTCAGATATGCGTCCGCCAAACCGGGAGGTCATGGCGCGTTCGATCGGCAGCCAGGATTTGCCAAAATCTGCGGTGGCTGCGCCGGTTTCTGTAGGGGAGAGGAAGTTTGGGGTGCTAGTCTTGGAAGCTCTCGGTCATCATAAGCAGTTCGCCGAAGAAGACCTGCCTTTTGTGCAAACATTGGCAGACCTGGTGGCCCTCGCAATTGACCGTGACCGGCTGAAAGCTCACGAGGAGATTGTGCGTGAAACTCGCCAAAAAGAACGGATGCGCTCTGAAGTGATGGCAACCCTATCTCATGAGCTGCGCATGCCGTTATCAGCCGTTAAGGGTTATGCGACTGCTTTAATGCTGGACGAGATCCCCTGGAGCGAGGCAAAACGCGCTGAGTTTCTGCGCCATATCGTCGCTGCTTGTGACGATATGGAGGGGATGATCCTGGACATGCTCAATTCGGCGCTGATCGATGTGGAACAGCTCAAGCTTGAGCTGCAGCCGCTCCGCCTCCAAAATGTCGCCCGAGAGATCGCTACGGAATTCCAACAGCGCAACAAATTCCACCATCTGGTGGTAGACTTCACCCCCGATTTCCCGATCGTGGAGGCTGATGGGCGCTGGATTAAGCAGGTTTTCCGTAATATTTTGGATAATGCGGTCAAGTATTCGCCGGATGGTGGGCTGATCGTCATCAAAGGGGAACAACGCCTTGCAGATGTGGTCATCACGATCGCTGATCAAGGTGTAGGCATCGCGCCCGAATATCTGATCCCTTTATTTGAGAAATATTTCCGCATCCGGTCTACTACTTTGCACGTTCCTGGCACAGGACTCGGTTTACCCATCGCGCGCACGATTATCGAGGCGCACGGCGGTAGGATATGGGTTGAAAGCAAGGTTGGAGAAGGTACCTCGATTAGCTTTTCACTCCCTCGCAGCCTGTTAATCGAGGAAAGTCAAGGTAAAAATACCGAAATTTGACGGAACAAGAAAATAACAGGATCCTAAAAACGCTTTAATTCTTCCAAAGGGAATTTTTATGAGCCAAAAACGAATCTTAATCGTTGACGATGAGCCCAGGCTGGTTCAATTGGTTCGCGAAATTCTCCTGGCAACCGGTTATGAAGTAGTGGCTATTTCCAGTGGCGCGCGTGCCATTGAAACGGCAGCTGTTGAACAACCCGATCTGATCTTATTGGATCTAATGTTGCCCGGTGGGATCGATGGCTACGAAGTAGCCCGGCGCATCCGCGAGTTTTCTCAGGTACCGATCATCATGCTGACCGCCAAAGTTCGCGAAGTGGATATGCTGCATGGCTTTGAGACCGGCGCAGATGATTACATAACCAAGCCTTTTAGCTCCAAAGAGCTGCTGGCGCGCATCGGCGCAGTGCTTAACGCCGAGGGCGAGAAGGTGCTCGATACCAACAAGATTGAATGCGGCCAACTAAAAATTGACCTGGCACGCCGCCTCGTTTCGATGAGTGGGTGTGAAATCGTTCTCACTCCAACCGAATATAAACTACTTCACGAGCTGGCTCTGCACGCTGAATCAAGTTATGCTGCATGAGCAGTTGCTGGCAGCCGTCTGGGGTCCAGAATACCGGGATGACCTGGAATACCTGCGCACCTATATCCGCCACCTGCGTCAGAAAATTGAACCTGACCCGGCTCATCCCAGATGGATCGTCCGCTTTCGGGGAGTAGGCTATATGCTCACCTGCCCAGAACGGGCTGTTTTGGTGAGTCCTGCGGTCGATACACGCCTCCGGCTTCCTGACATCTAGCGTATACGCTAGCATAAATGCTAAATACCCTGGAGTTTGGCTTTTCACCGCCTCCAGTTTTGGGGATTTCACGTTCTTTTCACGAAACACAGCAATATTTTTATGTGTTCCTCACACGAGCGGCATACACTAGGGTGTAGAGGGTCTTGCCATTTCTTAGTCTTCGCTTAGCGATCGGTTCTTCTAGAAAGCGGTAGGCTGAAGTGCATTTAATTTCAGTCAGGAGGTCGCCTATGCAAGTTTCGATCAGCGAAATTAACGAAATTATCAATCAAGAAGCCCTGAGTGATGGCTCCTTGATTGCCGCGTTGGAGGAGATCCAGGAGCGGTTCCGCTACTTACCTCCCGAAGCCTTGATCCTGGCAAGCGAGCGGTTGGGCGTCCCACTTTCACAAACCTACGCCGTGGCAACTTTTTACAATGCCTTCAGCCTGCAGCCAAAAGGCAAACACTGTTTGCATGTATGCATGGGCACAGCCTGTCATGTGCGCGGCAGCCCGGGGGTGCTGGACCGGTTAGAGTCCAAATTGGCAGTCAAGGCTGGCGAAACTACCCGCGATCACCTGTTTACGCTAGAAACAGTCAACTGCCTGGGAGCCTGTGCCCTGGGACCAATCGTCGTCACCGATGGAGAGTATTCAGGTCAGATGAACTCTCAGAAAGTGGATCAGCTTCTCAAAACCATCTTGCGGGCTGAGGCAAAACCATGAACCGCACAGAAACCGCCACCAATTTCAAGACCTGGCAGCAGTCGCTGGTTGTCAGGTGGAATGAAGCCCAACCCTGCCTGCGAGTGTGCGATGGCACCGGCTGTCGCGCCCTGGGGAGCCAGAAAGTACTTGCCGCCTTGCGTGACGAGATCTATCAGGCAAAATTGGAAACAAAGATCGAAGTTGTTGGCACGGGCTGCCCCGGTTTTTGTGAATACGGTCCCTTGATTACCATTTACCCAGAACGGATTTCCTATCAAAAGGTCAAGCTCAGCGATGTGCATGAGATTGTCACCCAGACCCTGGTTGAAGGCAAGGTGATCGAACGGTTGATCTACACAGATCCTCAGACGGGCGCTCATATCCACCATGAACCGGACCTGCCTTTTTATCAAAAGCAGAAGCGTTTGGTGCTTGACTTTAATGGGCGGATTGACCCAACCAAAATCGAAGATTACATCGCTCTGGGGGGTTATTCATCCCTGGTGAAAGCCCTCACCACCCTGCAACCGGAACAGATCATCGCTGAAATTAAAGCCTCTGGTTTACGCGGGCGTGGTGGGGCAGGGTTCTCAACCGGTTTGAAATGGGAGCTTTGCCGAAACAACGTATTCCAGGTTGGTGAAGGTTATATTATCTGCAACGCAGATGAAGGTGATCCAGGTGCTTTCATGGATCGCTCGGTGGTGGAAGGCAATCCACATTCCGTGATCGAGGGCATGATCATCGGAGCATATGCTATGGGGGTTCATCAGGGTTTTGTCTACATCCGCGCTGAATACCCTTTAGCCGTGGAGAACTTGAGAATTGCCATTCATCAGGCAGAATTAGCGAAATTGCTCGGCAAAGATATCTTAGGCACCGGTTTCGATTTTCAATTAAATGTCCGGTTGGGAGCTGGCGCTTTTGTCTGCGGCGAAGAGACCGCCTTGATGGCTTCCATCGAGGGGCGCATCGGCGAGCCGCGCCCGCGCCGCCGTATCCCGCGGAGGCAGGTCTATGGGGTAAACCCACGAATATCAATAATGTAAAAACATGGGCAGCCGTTCCAATCATCATTAAGCAAGGCGCAGAATGGTATGCGCGCATCGGTACGGAAAAAAGTAAAGGCACACTGATCTTTTCAGTGGTTGGCAAGATCAACAATACGGGCCTGGTTGAAGTGCCCATGGGTGTTTCTTTGCGCAATTTGATCTTTGAAATCGGGGGAGGTATTCCCAAGGGGAAAGCATTAAAGGCAGCTCAAATCGGCGGACCTTCAGGTGGATGCTTGCCAGCAGAGCACTTGGATGTACCAATTGATTACGAATCCCTCACCGCCTTGGGAGCAATTGTCGGCTCGGGGGGATTGGTGGTTGCGGATGAAGATACCTGCATGGTGGATTTTGCCCGCTATTTTATGAATTTTACCCAGGAGGAATCCTGCGGGAAGTGCGTGCCCTGCCGCTTGGGAACGAAAGCTATGCTGGCAACCCTGGAACGGATTTGTGCCGGAGATGGCCAGCAAGGGGATATCGAATACCTGCTAGAGCTGGCGGAGAGCATCAAGAGCAGCTCCTTGTGCGCCCTTGGGCAAACAGCTCCTAATCCGGTACTGACCACCCTTCGATATTTCCGTGATGAATATGAAGCGCACATTTTCGATAAACGCTGCCCTGCTAAGGTATGCAAAGGCTTGATAACCTACTCGATCATCCCAGAAAATTGCAGCGGCTGTATGGTCTGCCTGCGCGGAGTGTACCAGCAGCGCTATTACCGGTGTTAAGCGCGAAGTCCATTCCATTAACCCGCGCTTTGCAGCCGGTGCGGTGTTTGCATGAACGTGTGCAAGTTTGACGCTGTGGGCGTGAATTAGACATGAGGTGGCTATGGTCCATTTGACGATTGACGAAAAACCGATTGAAGTCAGTGAAGGTCGCAGTTTGCTGGAAGCCTGCCGAGAAAATGGCATCCACATCCCGACCCTGTGTTACCACCCCGCTCTTGAACCCTATGGCGCCTGCCGCCTGTGTGTCGTAGAAGCCAGCCTGGGTGGGCGCAAGCCACGCCTGGTGGCCTCTTGTGTTTATCCATGTGAGGAAGGCCTCGGTAAAGACCAACAGTGAAATGGTCCTCCGCAGCCGCCGCATGACCGCTGAGCTTATCTTAGCGGTCATACGATACACCTGAGATGCTGGCATTGGGTGAAGAACTTGGCGTGAAGGAAATCCGCTTCAAGCTGGAAGAGGAGAATGCCTGTGTATTATGCGGACTGTGTGTGCGGGCTTGCAAAGAAATTGTAGGTGTGAGCGCCATCAGTGTGATTAGCGCGGCATCGCGAAAAAAGTTTCCACTCCTTTCGAAGTGACTTCCTCGCGCTGCATCGGCTGCGGCACATGCGTTCTGATCTGCCCCACGGGTGCCTTTAAATTTGAGAATGTAACGGGCTTTCAGTACATCTCGCCATCTGAATCGGCTTATCAATTGGGATATTACCGCCTGGGTGGTGAGTTGGATTTGCACCCAAATTATTTCGAGAACATTACAGCCCTGCTGACGAGACCAAAAGATAAGGATGCTACCTATGAAGGATGAAATCTCACCACGCGTAGGTGTATTCATCTGCGAATGCGGCGGCAAAATTGCGGATGTTCTGGATACCGGGACACTCCTCCAGCTGCATTGGATAACCCAGAGGTCGTTTATGCAGCCTGTGAGGCTTACCCGTGCAGCAAGGATGGACAGTCGCGCTTGCACAAAGCCATAATGGATCAAAACCTTGATCGTGTTTTGATCGCTGGCTGTACACCGCGCCTGGTCGAAAAACTATTCCGCCAGGCTGTCCAGCCAGAGCTGGATCCTCTTTCTTGAATGTCGCCAACATCCGCGAGCAGGTGGCTTATGTTCATCCTGGTGATAAACGGGCGCTTCTCCAAAGCCGCTGGAATCATCGATATGGGGGTTGCACGCCTGGCAACCACCTCCATAGCGCCGCCACATACCGGAAAAGTGATCCAGTCCGCGTTGATCATTGGCTCTGGGTTGAGCGCCCTCACAGTAGCTCTGGCTCTTGCTGATGGCAACCGGCGCGTCATCCTGGTCGAAAAGTCCAGCAGTCTGGGTAATTCTGTACCAGATCTAGAAGAGCGCACTCGCCAGATGCTGATGGAGAAAAACCAGGCTGCCTTGATTAATCCGATGATTGACACACTCTTCAATGCACATATCTCCAGTGTGAGTGGGCATCCCGGCAATTATGAAGTGTGCATTCAGCAGGGTGATCAGCTTTCAAATTATTCGATTGGCGCCATCATTGTGGGTAACGGTGCCCAACCCAAAACATTGGATGCTTCGCGTTGGTTTGATCGCACCCGGGTGAAGACACAAGTAGAGTTCGAGCAAGAGCTGGAAAAAGCCACCGAACCCGGAAAGATGCTGGAAGTAAAAGACATCTCATGGTCTTTTGTGCTGAACAGATCCAGCGCGAACAATGCTCACGCGTCTGCTGTAACATCGGCATCCGGCAGGCAATCCGTGTCAAACAACTCATGCCCAACGCGAATATCACCGTATTGTTCCGTGAATTGTACCTGGGGGGCGTCGGTGCTACTCACGAGGCTGAGCTTGTGGAAGCCCAGAAGTTGGGGGTAACCTTCTTCCGTTATCGACACGATCATCCGCCTGTCATTGGGAAAGAGACCGTGGATATTTTCGATACACTAACCGGCGAGCCGGTGTGCCTACCCTTCGATCGTGTAGTATTGACCATGCCTTTCATCCCTCAAGACATTTCAAACACCCTGGCAGTGCTTCTCAGCTTGCCTCAGGATGAGCCGGCTTCCTCGCTGAACCACGGTTGCGTCTCCGGCCGGGGCGCTATGCAGACCCGGGCATTTACGTGCTTGGCAGCGCTCAACAACCTGCCGATACAACCGAAGCGTTGTTCCAGGCTTACCTCACCAGTGCCCGAGCGGCGCCTCCTAAACCAGGAAAGCATCACCGTCGACACTCCCGTCGCAGCGATTGACCCGGCATTATGTACCGGTTGTGGCAACTGCCCGCAGGTTTGCCCAACACATGCCATCCACTTGGAAAAACGAGACGGGGTGCTGTCCTCTCTAAAATAGACGTCTTGCGCTGCATCGGATGTGGGAATTGTGTAGTCGTCTGTCCGGTGAAAGCCATCTCGTGCCTGGGTGGGATAACATCGAATCCCAGCCCAGATAGTGCCGCTGCAAAGCAGGCAGCTGGGAAAAACCACGATTGTGGCATTAACCTGCGAATGGAGTGCGTATGCAGCTGCTGATATGGCGGGCGTAAGTCGTACTCCTTATCCTCCAATGTGCGTATCCTGCGGATGAACTGCTCGTCTCGTTTGACCCATATCATATCTTATGGGCTTTTCTCAACGGAGCCGATGGCGTTTTCTTGGGAGCTTGCCCGCCGGGCAAATCTCACTATGGCATTGGCAATCTGTTTGCCAGGGAGCGGATCGATAAGCTCAAGACCGAACTCGCCGCGCACGGAATAAACCCTAAAAGGCTTCACCTGGAATTCATGACTGTAGATGATGGAAAGAAATTTGCAGAGAGTATAACGAATTGATTAAGGAAATTGGGCATTTACCTAAATAAATTATTTATCCCAAGGATAGCATGTCAAAACGATTGGAAGCAGAAGTCTGGTCTCTTGACACCTGTGCTGGATGCGGGCTTTGCGTAGCTGCCTGCTCAAAACAAGTGTTAAAGTGGGATGGCGAAGCGCACCCGGTATTGGAGAAGCGCACCAAGACCGTCGGTTACAGCAAAGAAACTCTGGACAGTTGGTCGGTCACCAGAAATTTTGTGAGGAGGCTTGCCCCAGGCTGCAGCAATGGGCAGCGCTGGAGGTTAGGAATATTTTGTCAGCAACAGCCCATGGACCGGTTCGATCTGGCGCGCCAAACGATGTGATGCGTGCCATTGTAACCGCGGGGCGCAGTGCTGGTCTTTTAGATGGCGTGATCATGTTGGATCTTGATCCGTGGACATTGGAACCGGTGGCTCGAGTAGTTTCAACAGTTCTCGAGATCGTCAGCACGGTTGGGACCGCAGTATTTATGGTCGCCGGTCTTCGAGGTGCTTAACCAAGCTGTTTTCAGGGAGGGCATGGAAGACGTTCGCGGTGGTTTCAACACCCTGTGCGGCTCAAGCCATCCGCAAACTGAAAGCCTCCACCAACCCACGCTCCATTTACTTACCCGGTGCCATCCGCCTGACCCTGGCAGCTTGCACCACCGGTATCTATAAACCGGAAATGATTGAAGAAATTTTGGTTAAGAGAATGGATGTGCCGCGTGAGCAGGTCAAGAGGCTAGAAATTACACCTGACCGGGAATGGATGAGGGCAGTATTTGTGGGATGGATAAAAAATCACCATTGCCTCGCCAACAAGCCGAGAGTTATACTCACCAGGTTGCGGTAGCTGTGATGATTACCTGGGTAAATCCGCAGTTATTCCGGTGGGCACCCTGGGAGCGCCGGAAGGCACATCAACTTTGATCACTCGCTCGAGTGCAGGCGAAACTTTCATACCCGCAATGCGGTTCGAATAAATCTGCTTGAGACTTCCCATAGAGTAGATGAAGCCGCTCTGACTGCTGCAGCCGCTGAAAAGGATCGTCGCGAACGTGCTCAATCCTTCAAGGCGCTGCAAATTCTGATGCTAGATGGTCTTTCTGATCCGCTTGGCGAAGCGTAACGAAGCTCTTCAGATGTTTGCACAACTCTATCGCACCCCAGAACGTCCTGGAGAAACCCGCGAAACTTCGCAGCGGCTGTACGGGCTGTTAATCGCCAAGTTCAGGAGAAAAAATATGAAAACAATAGACGCAAAGACCAAAGACCTGAAAGCCCTGAACAGCGTATTGAGAAAGTCGGCAAACGGCACCCCCGTCAAGGTACGAAAATGCCTCCCACGTGCATGGACTGGCAGCCGGCATGAAACATGGGAAGATCATTGTTGAGAGCAACGCTGGCGATTATATTGGGGTTTTGAATGCAGGTGCGACGATCGAAGTGACTAAAAGACCAGGGGAAATATGTCGCCGATAACATGACCGCTGGCACGGTGATCATTGACGGAAATGCGGATTACGGAGTGGGTCAATACTGCTATGGCGGTACCATTGTGGTACGCGGCAATGCGGGCAATTTCACCGCCACGATGAATAAAGGCGCTGTGATCATCGTTGGAGGGAATGTAGGCGATGAGGTTGGCACTTATATGCTCAAAGGGGATCTAATCGTAATCGGAAATGCCGGTGAAAACTTTGCAAACTATCTCATCCGTGGCAATGTCTATATCGGTGGAGAATGGAAGAGCATCGGCCACAACCCGAAAATCATGCCCCTTGGCGATGAAGATAAAGCCAAGCTGCAAGCACTCTTCGAATACCATCAAATCAAAGCCGACCCAGCCAACTTCAAGAAGATCGTTGCCGCGTCGGAAAAGCCGTTTTATAACTAGGAGGTCAGCATGGCTGTCATAGGCGCTTTTTGTGTCAGTGTAAATAAAGAAATTTGCATCAACGCGAACATGCCCGGTAAGTGCGCAACGTGTGCCGAGGTCTGTCCGCACGGCGTTTATACCTTAGACATCCAAGACGGCGAAATGAGAGTGCAAAATTTCAACGCTTGTGTTGGATGCCGCATCTGTGTTGAGTTTTGCCCCACAAATGCCATCCGCATCAACCCTGCCGAGCCAGAATATTTTACACGTTACCCCTGGACTTTCTCGACCATAGAGGAGATCCACTATAAAGCCCAGCCCGGTGATTACCTGCTGCGCGGCTTTGGCACACATCGACAAACTCCTAATTTCGATATGATCACCATAGTGCCAAGCCAGATCGACGGCGAGGACCCCGCGATAAATATCGTGAAGAATGCGATATCGAAGTGGTGATCGGGGAAAATACCTGTGAGAATCCGGTGGTTCTAAAAGTCCCCTTCGTGTGGCCGGCCATGTCATTCGGCGCGTAGCAAAGAACCCAAAATGGCTTTAGCAATCGGTGCGGCGATGACAGGAATCGCTACCAACACTGGTGAGGGGGGGCTGGTACCCGAAGAAGCCTGGCTGGCACACGGTTATGCCGAGAAGGAAATGACCGATAAGAAATGGGAACCAGGCGGCTATCTAATCATCCAATGGTCAACCGGACGCTGGGGGGTATCTGCTGAATATCTTACCAGTGGCGATGCGGTCGAAGTGAAGATCGGTCAGGGCGCGAAACCCGGTATGGGTGGTCACCTGTTGGGTGCCAAGGTCACCGCAGGATGTTTCACGTGTGCGTGGTATCCGGTCGGATCTGATGCTCTCAGCCCTTGCCGGTACTATGATGTCCAGTCTTTGGAGGATATGAAGCACATGGTGGCATTCTTAAGGGATGTCACGAATTACCAATTCCCGATCTTCTTCAAGCTGGGACCTTCTCGTCCGTATGCCGATGTATCTGCCTGCATTGAAGCCGGAGCGGATGCCATCAGCATCGATGGCATGGTCGGCGGCACGGGCTGTTCTCCCGATATCGTAACCCAAGGTGTGGGTATTCCGACCATCGCCTGCATTCCTCCTGCCGTACCAGCTTTTAAAGACCATGGCGTCCATCGCAAGGTGAAATTGATCGCGCTGGGTGGAATCCGTAATGGACTGGACGCCTATAAGGCAATGGCGCTTGGAGCGGATGCCGCGGGGTTCGGTTCTGCAGCCGAGATCGCAATGGGATGCCGTGTATGTTATGCCTGCCAAAAAGGCAACTGCCCTTACGGTATCACAAGTCCAAACGACCGGAATTGCGTGCGCGTCTTGATCCGGTCGTCACCGGGCAACGTCTGGCGAATTTTATTCATGCCTGCACCGAGGAAGTGAAGATCCTGACCATGCTCTCAGGGCACAGCAGCATAACAGGATCTATCCACCGAGGATCTCAGGGCAATGGATCTCAACACTGCAGCCATGACCGGTTTAAAGCTCTGCGGTTATGAGCGACCCCTGCCATCTGGGAGAATGCTTTTCAGCCGGCAAATAACTCTCAAAACAAATAACGGAGCTCGATGTGGCAACGATGCAGATGGATTTGGCGCTCGCCGATCAAATGGTTGAGCAGGCAGTTAACTTGTGTGCCACTCGCATGTTCGAAGGTGACACACAGAAAGCATACCACTCGCTGCAGATGGGCTGCTGCGATGTGTGTGGCCTCCTAGCCACTGAGTTGGTTAAGCAGATCAGCATGTATTTGAGCCAGATGGACCGGACGGTTAAAGCCGTCTATGAATTTGAAACAGAAGCTGCTTCGCTCC
Source organism: uncultured Chloroflexia bacterium (assembly GCA_963751425.1). Classification (GTDB taxonomy): domain Bacteria; phylum Chloroflexota; class Anaerolineae; order Anaerolineales; family UBA4823; genus CAVVUF01. Next base: position 1,869,557 of record CAVVUF010000001.1, read on the forward strand.
GACCAAAAGTGGGTATCAGAACCAGCCTGGGTCGTAAACAAGGCATCAACCTGGTCGTGTGGGTCAACCGTAAAAGTGCAGCGCTGACCTCCCTCGGCGCAGCCTTAGAAACTTCTCTGACAGAAGCCCGTCGGAAATTGGGTTGCAAGAATGCCTCTCCAGCCTGTTATACGCTGGGCATCCAAATGGTGGATGATAAAGACGTTCAGGAATTACGCGGCTATGGTGTCATCGCCAGCAGTACAACGATCCGCTCCCTGAAAGTTTGGCCAGGCCTCGACCCATTTGAGGGCTATCCGCCTGGGAAGCCCGCTGAAAGTGAAGCTTTGACTCTCTTCGATCCAGAGCTTGCGCCAGAAACCTGCCTGTTCAAACAAGTGAAAGCGATCGAGCAGCTTCCAGAGGGTGAGCAGCCAGCCTGGGAGCATCGTCTCCGCGAAATTGAAAGTTGCCATCATCCGGCGCATTATCAGCGATCAGCTAGCCTATATCAACGTTGCCAAGGAATGGTTCACTTTTGATGACCTGGAGCAGATTTACCAACACAAAATCGGTTATGGAAAAATTGGTGGAAAATCGGCTGGGATGCTCCTGGCTGCCCGGATTCTAAATGAGGTAGCAGACGAGACGCTCAAGGCTGGCATTCAGGTACCCGAATTCTTACTTCCTCGGCTCAGACCTGATGTACATCTTCATGGTGATGAACGGCTTGATGCACTGGAATAACCAGAAATACAAATCTGAAGAACGGATCCGGGCTGAATATCCTCTAATCCGTGAGCAGTTCCAAGCCGGAGTTTTCCCACCCGAAGTTCTGGAAGAGGTACGGACCATCCTTGGAAAACTGGGAACCCATCCAGTCATTGTGCGATCATCCAGCCAATTGGAAGATAATATCGGCACCTCCTTCGCCGGAAAATATGACAGTTATTTTTGCCCTAATCAAGGAACCCCCGAAGAAAATCTAAAGGCGCTCACCCTCGCCATCGCCCAGACCTTTGCCAGCACCTTCAAACCTGACGCTCTCTTGTACCGCCGCAGGCGTGGTCTTCAATATTACGACGAACGCATGGCTGTGTTGATTTAAGATCGTGCAAGGTGAAAAGTGGCACAATCACTACCTGCCCTTCGGGTCTGGAAAGGGCGGTCTTCAGCTGCAGCTTCTATCGTTGGGTACTGCATCTTGGCCGCGAAGATGGTTTCGCACGTCTCGTTTGGGGTTTGGGGGACGCGTGGGGTGGAGAGAGTAGGCAATGATTATCCTCGCCTGGTCGCTCTCAGCCACCCCAATCTTCAACCGGACGATTTACCTACAGCCATCCGCTATTACTCACAGCATTATGTGGATCCGATTGATCCTGCACGCCAACGAGATGAAAACTTTACCCGTTCAGGATGTCATTGCCTCAAATTATCCCCCCATCCGATTTTTGAGAATTTAGCTTGAACAAGATGGTTACTTTACCACACCTCGCAGCCGGGTAACTGAATCGACCTGCCTAAAGCGGCGATCACCTATGATTATCTCCTCCAACGAACACCCTTCGCGGCGCGGCCGGCCAAAAATACTGCAGCTCTTGGAGCAGCAGTTCTTTTCTCCAGTGGATGTGGAATTCACATTACAGATTCCTGATCCACTTTCATATCCTCCAGAGGTAAAGATTTCCCTGTTACAATGCCGTCCGCAAAGCAGCCTGAAAAATACTTATCAAGTCCATCTGCCTGAAAATTTAAACGATGACGAGATTGTTTTTCCTCTCATTTCATCGTTCCGCAAGGTTATCTACCCGATATCCGCCACGTGATCTTTATACCACCAGAGAAATATTATGCCCTGCCGACTGTTGCGCTGCGCAATGGGCTGAGGGCAGTGATCCGGACGCTTGAACGCCGCGCTCAAGGCGAAGACTTTTATCTGTGTGGGTCCTGGTCGTTGGGGAACCAACAACGCCGATTTGGGGGTGCTGGTTGGTTACGCAGATATCTGCAATGCCGGCGCGTTGGTAGAGCTTTCAGGGCAGGATGTTGGTACCAGAACCCGAGCCCTCGCTGAAGACACACTTCTTCCAGGATCTGATGGAGGCTCTGATTTTTCCAGTGGCGGTGAACCTGGACAAGCAAGACAGACTCTTTAATTGATCTTTTTTTTATGACACCCCCAACAACCTGCAATATTACCAGGCAGTTCGCCAGGACCTTGGAGCAGCCGTCCGCCTCATCAGGGGGCGTTTCCGCTCTTCCGTGCTGGTTTTTCATCTGGAACAGGAACCGTGTTCTTTAGATGATGAAAAAGGCCAGAGTATTGCCTACCTGGTCCCAGATTGATTTGGGAATATAGCATTTCTCTGAAATAGGGCATTTTCTCTCCACCCCATCACTGCCCACGGCAGCATGACGAACAAACCCGCCAGCGCCGGACCACCCAATCCAATCTGCAGGCAGACGATCACCGTGCTCAACCAGCGATGGCATACAAGATCACTGCCTGGCGCTCGAAGCGCGGTTCCGAGGTCGCTAGCTTCTCGGGGGTTAGCTTGCCCAGGCTCAAGAACAGGATGAACGTCACGAAGATCGTCAGCCACCAGCCCCAATAATTTTGCAAGGGAATGCCGAAGTACGCCCCATCAACTTCCCACACCCAATGCCCGCCGCCACCATCACGCGGTCCATAGCCAGGTCCCAGGCGGTCATGATCACTGCCCGACCGCGGCAACTGAAATACGCCACGCTAAATATTCTTTCCCCCTTGTATCAGCCGGCTGGCGATAACGAAAGAGGGATAGCTCAGCATGAACCAGGCCACGGGGATGATCAGCGGCACCAACCCCAGGAACTGAAGCCCAATTTATCGGTGTAGTGCGGATACACAACTAATAAAAGGGAAATAGATTATCAAGATGATTTTTCAGGGCAAAAAAAGGGGTGTGATCCAAATAGTTTGAGTACTATCACAGGGTAGGGAAAAGGGTCTAGAAAGCCCCGATTTCTTGCAAAATGACTTTAATATCTCTCAATAAATACGTTATAATTATAGAGTAGTTGACTTATTTCGTCACGCCAGTGTCGTTTTGGGGAGTTGGAAAAAATTTATTCGTAAGCCAATTATGCGATAAATCTCGGGTAAGGGTGGCCAATTTTCTTCACTCAAAATCTCTCAAAATTGATAGCCATGTTGCCATAAGCTTAAATGCCCGGTTACGGTTCGAAAAGGCAAAAAGCTCAGGGGAGTAAACGTCTGATCGGGGCCTGATTTGCTGAATATTGCCTCAGTCAAATCGGGTTCTTTTCATCGCGTTTCGTGTTCGGCATACCTTCATATGTGGACCATGAAGCGCTGGCGATTTATTCCTTGCCAATGTTGATTGCAGGTGTTTTTTGCGTTTCCCTGAATTATTTCCTTCATATCCCTAGGACAGCGCCTGACGAAGTTTATCCAGTAACGGAAAAATGTCCAGCAGGCAGATGGTTACCGGTTCTCGGCGGACGTCGTCCAAAGTAACGATCCCCTTTCCGTCCTCGACAGGCCGCACCCAACATCCGGCTGGTATAGCCGCTGGCAGTCTATCCATGTACATCCATGGACAGGTGAACAATCCTGAGCAGAAGATGGAGCTTTCCATCTGGGGCCGGGGTTGGCAGCCATGTATAACCAAGACGATGCCCTCCAGTTGCGCGTAGAACAGGGACAGGCTCCAGGCGCGCCAAGCCTGGGGGAGACGGGAAGTGCCCCGATGAGTACTCCAGCCCAATCGTTTCTCCGGAAGGGGATATGCTGGCTTACCTGACCGCGGCAAAGAATGTGTCCAATCAGGGCGGCGAGCACCCATAGTCACATCTTCACCTACACCCGTTATACCTTTGAGATCGATGGACCAGCCTTCGCCGCATACCTGCGGGCACAAATGGAGCACCGCATGGTATGAGTTCTGTGGGCTTCCCGCCTGCATACCAACTCGATTTACGCGCTCTAATGTACGCCGAGATGGAAAGTGAAGGCGAGCTGTGGGTTGCAGAAGATGGGCTGCCCATGCGCCAGTTCCACTGATCTGCAGTTTCCCAATACCGCCAGCGATCAGGTGGAAGCCAGAATTGACGTTATCTTTTCCAATTACCTCCAGCGCCCCAAGCAAGCCTACTTTAATACCACAATTGGCGTCGTTTTTTACTGGAGATGGGATTTGGCAGGTGGCTATCGAACGTTCTTTTCATTAACATATTAGATGATCATGCTGGCATTCCGCCGGTCGAAACCGTTTATGCGTCTGTAGTTATTCTCGTAATCGGCCTCCATGCTCCTGACCCCCTTGCTGGAATCCGCTCAGGTAAAAGCCTTCGCCGATAACCAGTTAGCGCAGCGCCAGGAGGCGGAAACGCTCCAGCAGGCAGAGCAATTATTTGAAAACCTTCGAGAGAAATTGGTCACTGAACTCAACACACCCCTGGAAGCAGGACAGGCAGGGGTAGCCCTGCAAAATGGCCATTCCAGAACGGCTCTTTCTCTCACCAGCCTTACGGGTAACCCTCAGCCGTTGCTCCAGGAAGATAATGAAAAGCACAGCGATGCAGATGGCTTGACGGATTATCAGGAGCAACGCCCGGACACCGACCCCCAAGATCCGATACCGATGGGGACGTTAGCACAAAGTGGAAGTCTTGGGATTTGAATATCCTGCTGGCAGCGGAAAGCGCTGGTGCACAGAACCATGGGCTACGATACCGATGATGGCATCCCGATCTCTTCGAATACGCCGATCCGTAAACGGAGTGCCACGGACACAGACCAGGACGGCGTACCTGATCTATTCACCGATGACAATGACGGTGACAGCGTGCCGGATGACCAGGATCTGTCACCCAACCAAACCACGAAAAATGAGACGCCGTTCGATCGCACTCGACCATTTCTGTTGAAGATCGATAATCTATCCAAACAGCCCACCTATGTCGAATTCCAGCTCCGTCCATTCAATGACGACCATTTATCGTACGCCCAAAATGTGTTGGACTGGCCTGAGGACCGGCAGGGACAGATTCAGGACGGCGATAGCAAAACTTATGCGGATAAATTACGGCACAGCGGGGAGCGGGACCAACGCTGAGAACGGGGATATAAAATTGATCCCCCTGCTCGAAATCCGCCTTAGTGGGAGCCCGATAACCTGCCATTAGCAGACACGTTGGAGGACTTGTATGGCATAACTTACATGCAACGTTCTTCATTGAAAGGCGAGAAAGCGGTGTATGTGCCTTTGCAGCCGGTCGTTGAACCCGGCGGCGGAACCCGGCTGGCCTTCTATGGGAAAATGCTGTACCAGCCCAGCGGCTCTTGGAACAACCAGGAAGTGCGCCTGGTCTGGGTGGTGCAGATGCTGGTGGATGAGTGCGGCACCTATAATGATTTAACGGGTTTATGTGCCACCTATGCAGAAATATAATAAACCTCAAATCATCCAGGTCTACTACGATGATTGGTACCTGACCGGCTTGAATATTCAGGAGAATTTAGGCTATACCCAGGGCATTGTCTGGGAGGATCCTGCGGTAGACGAGAACTTAGTAAGTGACGATATGCTGACCGCGTTGACCAACCTGTTGGACGATACCTTCCTGAATGGTAGCGACAATGATCAGGATGGTGAACCGGACGTCACCATCGCCGAGATCCAAAGCACATATGACCGCCTCACCAATACAAGTGTGACGGGAGATGATCGTTATCAAATCCATGACACTCTGCGTGTTTACACCGAAACTTTTTCGCACGCCGATGAAGGTCAAAGCACCCTGGCAAAGATGACGAAAGATCATCCGACCTACTACCAAATTCTGAAATCAAACTTTCGCCCCTTGATCGATGCCGGGCAAACGGTCACACCCACTCTGTTGATCCTGTCAGAGGAGCGCTTCCGCACAGCAAACCTGGATGATTCCGCTACCGGAGCAATCTCCTGGAACGGTAACCTTCTCAGTGTGGACATGAGCCAGGGTGATCAGGAGAGCAGTAAGCCTATCGTAACCGAACGATGGCAGTCCTACCGCTTTGACAGCGACCGTTGGACGCCGCTCTCTGTGGAAGAGCAATGGGATGAGATGGTAAGCCGCTATCGTATCCTTTATCAGGATGAGCCGGACCAGGAGGTTGCAGAGCAGAAACGCCTGCTCCTGGCCTATTACTCCCTGGCGCTTTATAACACCCAATCCAATGTGATTGGGACGAGCGTCGGCGGGCAGGTTAACCTTGAAAAGATCAGAGATGAAGCCATGGAGCAGGCTACTGCCGGGCCGGCTGGGGCTGTCTTTGAAGTCCTCGGCACCCGCCTCTTCCGGCGCTCTGCCAGGGAATTTGTTAAAGATTTTGTGGTAGGAATAAATCCTTTGATAACAGGCCCTCAGGTGAAGGATCCCAAATTAGCCAGAGCCCTGAGTACTTGGGGGATAGGTATTGAAGCTACTGCCCTGGCGATGACCTTTATCAGCTCTTCTATTAATGACGAAACAGCGGAACGATGGATCAATTTTACCGGCAATATGATGATGGCAACCGCGCTGGTTCTCGATGACATCGTGGGAGGCTATAAAGCTTTCGCCGCGCTCAGTGATGTGGCTAAATTATCCACTTCGGCCAAGATCTGGGAGTTTGCCAGAAAGGTGGACGTTAAGGGATCCGTTTCGGGATGTCTCCTGGACCTTGGGATCATTTGGGGCACGTTTGCCTTCCAGTATTTTATGGGCGGTGGCAGCTCCATCGAGCGCTATGCTGCGTCATGCCCTGGCCGCCAATGCCTTTGCGACCTCGCTAATCGCGGTGACCATCCTCATTATTAGCCTTTTTACCGGGAATATCGTTGCTGTTGGGGTTGAGATCATCCTGCTGATCATCGATGCTTTCTTGAGTGTCTTCGGGGAGAGTGCTCTGGCTGCAAATTAGCCGCTGCACTCCAAGATGTGTCCCTGGTCGCCAGTCCAAACGCCGATTTTCAATATACCCATTTTACACAGGACCCCGATCTGGGGTTGGTAGCCCCCAGTACGGTTGAATTTACTGCCTCGATATTAGAACAAGCCATCCGACAAGAACCTGATAATTGGATGGCAGAAAAATATCCCCAGTTTTGGGAGATGAAGTATGTGTATGAAAGTGCAGTTGCAACCACCCTGACATCGGAACCAGCCCAGGAAACCTATATACCAACGCATGGTTCCATGAATCGGAAGTGGTATCCGTTGGACGACCATGTGGCAGGTGTATTTGGTGTTGAGAGTATAAGGTGTATAACCACACGATCTGGCTCGAAGAGCCTGGCGTGAACGATTTGCTACCTCTGAACCTCGACCTCGGTTACGATGTGCCTTATGTATCTTGCGTATACTATTTAGCATTTATTGATTGTGAATTGGATTTCCAGGCGGGTGCACCTCCATTCCTTTGGGGAATTCAATCATCTTAGATGTGCTCCCTGCCACACTGGATGAATTCTACAGCCTGGCATGGGATGATCTATTCGGTGTACAGCACGATCGTGATGGCGATGGTCTGCTGGCAGGTTATTACGGCGGAATCGATCCGACGACTCAGAGCAGACACCGATGCTGACGGGTTGTCTGACGCGTACGAGCTGGAACTGCGCGCCGCTGGTGACCGCGCCGCGGCCCCCTCTTTACAGCGCTGACACCGATAACGATGGCCTGGGTGACGCTCTGGAAGTCCGCCTGGGCACCCTGCCAACCAGCGCGACAGCGATGGCAAGGATTAAGGGACGGTGAAGAGGTGTTCCATCAGGTTGAAGGTACGAATGCTTGGGCGGGTAGCTGGACCTACACGATCACATCCACTCTGGGGACAGTCGAGCCGGTCACCACGTTGTAACCTCCGACCCTTGAAAGCCGATACGGATGGGGACGGTTTGGACGACAAGGCTGAGTGAACCTTGAAGGCAAATCCGCGCACCTGACCCCAGCCCGCTGGTACTCACTGCCATAGTGGATGAGGCTGGACAGATCATCGCACCGGGGGGGAGCTTTGTTTACACCGTCACGGTGGAAAACCGGCTCCCGAACGATCCGCCGCTTTATGTTTCAGGAGAGTTGCAAGCCTCCATGCCGCCGTTCTGGGTGGCGAAACCTTCACCGACACTCTCACTGTACAACAAAGCCAGGCAAGCTGGCTGAGCCGCCAGATCAGTGTGCCAAGTGCTATATCCACCCCATGGGCAGCCTTCAGGCCACGCTGTCCTATGCACTCACCGGTTTCATGCACGATGGCAACCCGGAGATATACTGGAAATGGGATGATATAAAATCAACCAACACCCAAACCCTGAAGGGACATTGGCCGGGCTTTCCACCCTTTGCCAGCCTCACTGCCCAGAAAGCTGAAAGTACTAGCTACCCATATGTTGTCGCCAGCATCGAGCGGCCCAAGAATCGCAGACCAAGATGCACATGTAAACCTACGTCAGGCTGAAGATACTCTTTCCGGTCCCCTGGACAGCGCTGCCTTCTAGCAGTCCCTTCCCCAGGCGCTTCCTGGGCGGGTATTCCCCGGGCATCGCTTGCAACGATTTAGGGCGATGCCTGGTAACCTGGGAGCGCAGTGACTACGATGTAAATGCTTGGCTCCAGCTTGAAAAGGTTCAATGCAAGGGAAGTTATCAATTTTACGATGGATATCCTCCTTACAGGTTTGGTTTGCATATTGTAAATGCACCCCTTTTAAGTTGGCTGGGATATTACAGTCTTTACTGGCGGACAGCATGGGATATTAGATCTTATCATCCTGGTGGTCGAGATCCAAATACCTTATATACGGATGTACCGTATAAAGCGTTGTTTAATGCCAATACAGGTATATATATATTGGCTAGAGAAATTGATGCGGGAAGAGAATGCGGATATGATGTTACAGGAGGATATCAGATACCTTATAGTGATGGTCCTAAAGACGAATGTGATTTATTTATTGCAACCTGGCCAGTGGATTTCTTTGATCCGAACCATCCGTTCTTGCGGATTACTATAAAAATCGAACCTTAATGGAAATTGGGTATCTATAGATGCCAACCTGTTTCGCCCGTATTATGACCGTCTCTATGGCAGGCTTCAATCTTATAGTAGTGATGGTACAGTATTCTCGGGTGACAAAGAATTGTTATCGCGAAACTAAAAGCGGAAGACCAAACCTCCTATGACTATTATGGACCTTCTATTGTGGCAACGGATGGACCGATTTTCTGGTGGTATGGGTTTCTAACCAGGGAGTCTACTCACGTCTGATATCCTCCGATGACATGTAATCCTTCTTTACCAACGTAGAAATTGCGCCAATATCTGAGAGCCGTGACAACACCGCTCCCCAGGCAGTCTGGGTGGAGGCTCAGGGGGGGTACTTCGTCACCTGGTATGATGGAGGCGTGCGCTCTGCGTTCCTGCAAGTAGAAGGGCTCGAATAAAGTTGTCATAGTGAAATCCGTCTTGACCGGCGGTCTTGCCCAACCGCAGACGGGTCTGGCTGTAAAAGATGCCTCCAGTCAGGTAATGCTGGTGTACCCGGAGGAAAACAAGCTCCTCGGCTTGTGGCTCAATTTCGAGTCCGGGCATATTGACGGAAGTTGCCGCCACGTGGTCGGCCAGCTAAGTGCAGGTGAAACCGCCATAAACTCACCGTCAGTGTCGTACGAACCCTTCACGGGCGGCTGGCTGGTGAGTGGCTGGCGCAAACCAGCAGTGGACAACCCAAGTGTCCTACGCTGCCCTAGACGCTGCCGGAAATCCCTTGCAGGGTAAAATCGGCCTGGGGATCCTCGGCCACTCATCCAGCCCTCACCGCGGAAATTCTTTGGAAAAATCCACCCAGCAGGATCTGGCTTGCAGCTACCAAGCCACCGACTAGGCCCATTGCGCCGTTACCGGCATCCAGGGCAGCGACACCGCGCCACAGTTATTCTTGCAACCCATTTCTATGGCTGAAATTTCTCCCAGTCTGGGCGAGGTGCAAGCCAGCGTAACCACCACGGTTTGGGTGGATGCTCTTGGGCCGTCCGCGGCTTCTCACTCGCCCCTGGAGATACTTACTCGTTTATGAGCACAAAAACAATCGGCGGGAGCGCTAAAGACCCTGGCGAAGTGCCTCAGGTGTGAAGGGAGTTTGGATAAGCATGGATAACCGGGCAAATGGTCTCAGGCCACCGGCGCTGAAGCCTGGGCATACAACTGGGCGGTACCGGCACCGAGGGCCCGTCACGCTGTGGGTCAAAGCCAAAGATAAGCTGGGTAACTGGGGAACGGAAACTGCGGTGACCATCACTCTGGATCGCACCGCGCCAGGAGAGCTTTCCCTAGTTCACCAGGAAATGCAAACCTAGTCCGAGCATCCTTAGGATACTTCAAACACCTGGCGGCTGCCCTTAGCCATTCACGCCGGCAGCGATGTGGCAGCAGTTAGCGTTTCGCTTAGAGCCGCTGGGCAGCAGCTGGCAAGATGCCACTTTCGACGGCACCTACTGGACCCTGGCATATCCGCTCTCGCCGCTCGACCCGGATACCGGGGCGGTGGCGCAGCCTACCGGCGCCTACACGGTCAGGTTATCTGCCCGGGATAAGGCAGGGAACTCTCGCCAGGAGACGGTGCCCTTCCTGGTGCAGGTGGATAATACCCCACCCGAAATCAGCCTGACCTTCCCCACTTAATTGACCCAGGTGATCACCCAGACAGTCGAGATCACCGGCGTGATTACCGATACTGGATCGGTTGCCAGCGGGGTCAGCCTGGTGGAGATCGCCTTTGTGCCCGCCGGAGGGGAGCCGGCGTCCTGGACGACCGTTACTCCCGATTTACCCGGGGCGGTGGTTTCCACCTGGCGTTATCTACTGCCAGGAAATCTGGATGGTCTGTATCAAATCTGGCTGCGCGGCAGCGACCGGCTGGGCAACCAGCGAGAGGCTGCGCTGGCAGGTCAGTTCCTGGTCGAGATTGACACGCTGGCTCCGCAGGCTGCCTGTACGTTTGCATACCAGGGTGCAGGCAGTGCCGTCCAGACAAAGTACTCTGCCTGGGCGCAAGATTTCAACCTTTCTCAGGATGTAACCGGTCTGCTTAAAACCGGCGCGATAGATTTGCAACCCGTGCAGTTTGTCCAAAAATCATTCTACGACGATCCCTGGTACCTGAGCGTGATCAGCGACACGACTCGCCTGAACCGCCTGGAGTTTTCCGGCATCTTGAGCGGGCGCGTTCCGCTCTCATTCACTGCTAAAGATCGCGTGGTCATTCCACCTTGATTGAGTGCCAGGATATCTCGTCACCACCGCCAACGCTCAGCTCGTCTATTCTGGAACCTGCCAATGGCGCGGCGATCACATCCATTACCGGCGAGGCTTTACCAGCTGCAAGATCCAGAGGTGATGACCTTCGATGCGCTAGAGCAGGATTCGATCCTCATCCAGGGTGGAGCCTATGCCGTGGATGGGTTGGGATCCTTGTCTCTGACTGCCAATGAGACTGAGATCTACTCCACCACCTGGGCTGCGCCCGTCCCAACCGATACCTTGTGGTCAACCACCTGGGCGCCGGTAGACGGGGTCTATGAGCTGTTGTCGGTCGTTAAAGATGTCAACGGGCAGGAACAGGCAGGGTTTCAGCCGATTGTGGTCACCGTGGACCGGCAGCCGCCGGTCGTGACCTGGATTTCTAATCCTGTGAGTATCCATGACCGCATCTCATACAACCGGGTCTATGTTGACTGGCACAGCCAGCGACAACCTCGGGCTGGGAGGCGTCGAGGTCAGCGACTGACGGTGGCATGACCTGGCAGCCCGCCTCGCTGAACGGCGCAATCTGGCGGTTTGCCTGGTCTGCTGGAGGATTTCAGGAAGCGGAGCTGGACGGGATTACGAAACCGGTCAGCATCCGGGCAGTGGATACTGCCGGGTTGACCACCCAGATCTATCAGGCGGTAACGGTGGACCTGCAGGCGCCCACACCCGTCACCATGACGCTCTCTTTGGATGCTGCCGGAATGCTCCCGCTTGCGCAGGGGCAGACTGTTCGAGAACCTTCGCCAACCCTGTACATCCATTGGACGCCCAGCAGCGATGGCAGCGGAGATGTCACCTATTGGGCAGGCTGGAGCCCCGAACAGGCGGTCGAGTATACCGACCTGCAGGAATACCTGGCTGCCTACCAGCACGCCCAGCCGGTCACGATCGATCCGCAGGTGCTGTATGCCCATTTGATCCTGCGCGACGCAGCCGGCAATGAGCGGGATACGGTCAGTGGACCGATTTCATCGATCAACCCGGTCCACCGGACTTATCTCCGATCCTGTATTACCGGGCCTGGATGGATGGACCTGCAACCTGGTGGGGACTGATTACGAGGTCACTCACTACGCTTCTACCGGCGCCAGCTAAACAAAGTCCAGAAACTGTACGCTTCTTGGGACAATACCAACCTGCGTCTGACCTACACCGGCGCCTTCTGGGACAATGACGGTGATCTGTTTATCTACCTGGATACTGCCCCTGGGGGTGCTGTAACAGCCTATGATCCCTATGGAAAGGTCCGGTAATCCAATTCCCTACGGCTTTGCCGCTGATAAGCTGGTACTCGTCGAGGACAGCCAGTTAGCCCAGCTGCTCACCTGGAATGGAGCGCTTGGGCAGGTGGTTTACTCGCCGAGAACCAGTTCCGTTACGACGCCGCTGCTCCCGGGTACACCGACCTGCTCTTGCCGTGGGCTTCGTTAGGGAGATCCGGGCTCATCAAGCTGCTGGCCCTCGCCAGCGAAGAAGAGCGCTGCATTTCTGGGCGGCCATCCCGGAGAAGAACCCGCTCAACAGTGAGCGTGCCGTGGATACCCTGGCAAGCGCCTACCTGGACCGGCCCTTTGCTTTGCAGCACTATCTGACATTGGACCGGGCTGCAGCTTGTTCGAACGGCGGGCAAGTTGCCGGATCGGATCTGCATTTCAGCCTTTCCGCTGAACCGCAGCGGTGTGGTGGCCGGTTACCTGGCAGACGATTTCGCCAGCTTGCTCTCTCCCGGCATTTGGTTGGATAACGACCCGAATGGCATTCCCGATCAACGAGCTGCCCGTCGACCTGTCCTCCGCCTGGGTAGGGGAGGGGCAGCCCATCTCTATACCCTCACCTATACCAACACCGGCACAGCCGCAGCCAAGAATGTGGTCGTCAACCTGTCTACCCAGGGTCTATAATTCACCGGAGAGAATCCAATCCAGGTCGGCACCGTTGAGCCGGCGAGGGGGTGTTTTGACGATCCCGGCTGACATGCTCGCCGGTGTCCTTTCCGGCGAGCTGCGCCTGGAGATCGCCGATACCCGCCATGGCCCTTTCGAGTGGCTGTGGTCGTTGCACCGTGTGGATAAAGAACCACCGCAGAACCCCTTGACCCTCCAACCCGCAGCCTTATACGTCCGTCCCGGTCTCTGAACCTGATCACCGGGGCGCGTATTCGATCCCAGTGGGGTGGCTGCGGTGACACTGTCGGTGAATTCCTCCGATCGAGCAGGTGAGCTGCCAACCGCCTGCTCTTGGAGATGATCTGTGGGCCTGCACCTGGACGCCTCCCGCAGACGGTTCAACCTTCCAGGCTCAAGTACAAGCGAGTGATGTCTTCGGCAATACCAGCGCCTGGTCGGCAGTCGTGAATTGGGACGCTGGATAACACACCACCCAGCGGTGAATCTGGGACCGGACTTGCCAGGGGAAGCCTTAGCCGGTGACTATCTTGTTACCGGCTGAACTGATATTGGCTGGCTCCATAACGGATGACTATTCTGCGCAGGGGAGTCAAGATCTGTTCTGTAGCGGTCGATAACCTGCTACAAGATTTGCGAATGGGCTGGCTGGAGGTAGGGCAGGCTCCACCTAATCAGCCACCTGGGAGGGGCAGGTACCCATCGCCGAGTTTTTGTGCATGGCATCCTGCATACCCTGTCGATCACCGGCTATGACACCGCCGGCAACCCTTCCAGTGTCCTGTCTTTTGAGAACCTGAAAGTCTGACCTGGCGGGGCCAACCATCACGGTCGGAGAATACCATCCCACCGTATTGCAAGCTCAGTTCACGAAGATATTTTGCAAGGGCCCTCTGATATCAGACTTGTATTTAAGGGGGTTCAAGACGCTGTCGATGAGGCGTCACAGATCCGGTTGGCAATGTTTGTGGAGTATCCTTGCACCAGTCAATTCTGGCTCTCGGACAGTTCTTGCGGCACTGATCGGGGCTGCCTGGACAGTTCCACCGCAAGTTTCGATGGAAATCGGGCGTTATTCCCTCATTTTTCTGGAAGCTCCGTGATCTGAACTCAGAACCTAAAAGCCAACATGGGCCAGTCTATGTACAAATTTTGGAACGTGGCACTGGCGAGCGACCTGTTCGCTCGAGCTGAGCGCCTCGCCAGTCACAGCCACCAGCGGTCTCCCATCTGACTTACACCGCCTCCATCCACAATGACGGTCCTGGGATTGCAGCAGGCATCATCCTGACAGCCACCTTACCCGCCGATGTAGGTTCCTGTATCCACACCGACTTCTTCCTGGTGAACCGGATGCAACACCCCTGATCTGCTCGATCCCGGACCCGTTGCTCTTGGATAGCAGCGTGGATGTTCAGTTTACGGGTAAATGTGCCCGTCACTGGTTACCAAGACGCAAGCCTGCGAGGAAACGGTCAGCGCCGAAACTATTGAAAACCTTGAACCAAATAACAACAATTACATTTTGTACACACCGGTGATTTAGCCCATTGCCGGATTGACTCCGGGTTTCCCGACAGCCCCACTCCCTTGGGCGCTGCCACCACATTGACCGCCACAGTCACACAAGGCTACCCTGTGTACTACCAGTGGGACTTTGGCGATGGTCAGACTGGAGACGGAGCGGTGGTCCGCCATGCTTACCTGGCGCTAGGGGTCTACACCGCCACCGTGACAGCCTCAAACACCTACAACCATCTCGTCACATTCGACCTAGGTTGAGGCGATCAACCTCGCCCCCCAGGTGATTACCACAGGAATGGACCAGCTTACTTACGAAGATGAGCTGACCTGGACTGGTTATATCAATTTCCGTCGAACCGAACTCTCCGGATTTCCACACAGCGACCATTGATTGGGGCGATGGAGAAACGAGCTCACCAGATGAGCTCATCGATCACGATTATGGCGGCATGCTGCTTGGCTCACATATCACGCGGATCCAGGAGTTTACACGCCAACGGTCTCTGTCCAGGATGCTTACGGTGGTATCGGAACAGGAAGCTTCACCATCACAGTCCTGCACGGCTTCATGCGCTTCTGCGCCTACGCGGGTGAGCAAGACCCCGGGGTGACGATCTATCCTCAAGCCAGATTGAACTGCGGCTGGAACCAGCCTGACCAGCTAACCCGGTCCACCGCTAGCGGTGCAGGCAGCCGCGGCGACATTCAGATCCAGGAGGGGTCGTGATCACGGGCAGCCTGCGCAGCCAGGGACAGGCAGTCACCACAGGCGCGGACGTACGCCTGGTCGGCGGGCAGCTTGAGCGGGAGTTCGACCTGCTGACCACCGGCAATATCGACAGCCAGGGGAGCGTGGAGGTGGGGGTGAGGGGGTTCGATCGCCAACGATATCACTTCCCGTTCCAACGTCACCCTGCAGGCGCAAGGCTTCGTGGGTGGAGATGTCACCGCGA
This sequence comes from uncultured Chloroflexia bacterium, assembly GCA_963751425.1. Taxonomy (GTDB): domain Bacteria; phylum Chloroflexota; class Anaerolineae; order Anaerolineales; family UBA4823; genus CAVVUF01. The sequence goes on from CAVVUF010000001.1 coordinate 1,885,251, forward strand.
ACGGTAAAGTGACATTAGGTGCCGGCGCAATCATCAGCGGCACGATCACCGAACAGGCAAGCTTACCACCTGTCCCAGCTTTTGCTCCGGTCACGCTGTCGTTCGCCGCCGGGAGGGAAGATGTTAGCATTGCCCAGGGAGCAGTCATGTCACTCAAACCCGGGAAATACCGCAACCTCACCGTCAAGAAAAACGCCATCCTGATGCTGGAGTTTGGCAGGTATATTTTCGAATCGATCCTGCTTGAACAGGATGCTTCCATCAAAATCGATCTCGCCAATGGGGCGCTGTTGGTCGATGTGGTCAAGACCCTGTTCATGGGCGAAGGCACACGCATGGTGATCACCTCCACGAACGGCTCTGCCGATAAGATCCTCTTCCGTGTGGCTGGTAATACCATTTACCTGAAGAAAGGCGGTCAATACCTGGGTACCTACTTGGCACCGAATGGGCAGGCGCGGCTCGGAGAGGGATCTTGACGCTGACTGGAGCGCTGTATGGTAAGTCCGTCTATGTGATGGATCGGGCAAAGATCATCGGCATGCCTGCCCGCAATCTGTTTGCCCTTACCATGGTTAATCCAAACCTGCCGCTTGGCTGTAAGGATAGGGTGACCTGCATCAATAAGATCTACCTGCCGAGTATCAGACCGTAGGTTCCCCTGCTTTCGAAAGGGGTTCGCTAGTAAATGTCAGCGAACCCCTTTTCGGCTCGTCTAAGATAGAAATTTATCTCCACCCCATCACCGCCCACGGCAGCATGGCAAACAAACCCGCCAGCGCCGGTCCTCCCAACCCGATCTGCAGGCAGACGATCACCGTGCTCAAGCCGGCGATGGCATATAAGATAACCGCCTGGCGCTCGAAGCGCGGTTCCGAGGTCGCCAGCTTCTCGGGCGTTAACCGCCCCAGGCTCAAGAACAGGATGAACGTGACGAAGATCGTCAGCCACCAACCCCAATAGTTTTGCAAGGGGATGCCGAAGTACGCCCCCTCCACTTCCCACACCCAATGCCCGCCTGCCACCATCATGGGGTCCATCGCCAGGTCCCAGGCGGTCATGACCACTGCCCCCACAGCGGCAACCGAAAGCCTCCAGGCCCAGACATTCTTACCACCCGGTACCAACCGGCTGGCGATAATGAACGAGGGATAGCTCAGCATGAACCAGGCGATCGGGATGATCAGCGGTACCAGCCCCAGGAACTTGTAGCCTAACTTATCGGTGTAGTGGTATGGACCGTAGATCAAGCCCGTCGCCACGCCCACGCTCTCGAAGAACAGGCTGACGGCGAAGGTCAAACCCAAGAGCAGGAGCGCTTTCCGCCAACCCAGGCGCGTCGAGCTGTGATCGATGGCGAAGATGAAGGCAATCAGCGTGGACATCGGCGTCAAGAATGGGCGGTACTGGATCCCGAAGAAGAAGCTCAAGACAACATACGCCACGACCAGAGCGTAAATCCACAGAAAGATTGAAGATAGTTTTCGAAAAATCATATTTCCCCTATTTTACTAAATTCTTGAGTTTCCTCGGCAGAATATTTTGGATCGGCTTCATGAATAAACAAAAGCGCCAGAGGTTTCTACCTCCAGCGCTCTGAAAATCAAAATAGATTATCCTACCGCCCCGCTAAAATCCTCGCCGCCAGGCAAGAATTCTTGGGATCCTGCTCGTAGAGCACCTTGCACGAAGGCTGGCAAAAGTACACCACTTCGTCCCGATACATCACCCAAGGTGTCTGGTCGGTCAATTCGATCAGGCCCCCACAGGCGGACTCCACCAGCCTGCGCCTGGATGATTGAACTCCGGCATCAAGATTCGGGCTCATCGCTCTGCTCCATCTCTTGCAGCACTTGCAGGTCTTTCTTCAGATTGCGGTAGCGGATATACAGGCTGGCTAAATAAAGGGCCATGACGGTAAAAAACACCGCATAACCGGCGATAAAATAATTAATTGTGTTGGCAGTTCCTTCTGCAAATAACATATTGTTCTCCTCGTTTATTCCAATGCCCTCAGCCTGAGCTGTTCGACCTGATCTGCCAGCTTACCCAGGCGGATGCGGTGCCAGAGCAAGGTCACAAAAATGACTGAAAACGTGAACAAGCCAAACAGGAAGGTTTGCAGCATCTTAGCCGTCATATCGAAATTTCCTGAAGCGGTGGGGTCGCTGTTGCCGATCACCACCGGGTGGATCGTGCGGAAAATGCGGATGGACATAAACGTCAGCGGGACGCTGATGAAGCCCAGGATGGCATACACCGCTCCAAAACGCGCCCGGCGGTCTGGATCCTCGATCCCCTGGCGTAACAGCAGGTAGGCTGCGTAGACCAGCTCAACGATTGTCGCCGTGGTCAGGCGCGGATCCCAGGTCCACCAGGCGTTCCAGATCGGCCGTGCCCAGATCGAGCCGGTGATGATGGCGATGAAGAAGAACACCAGGCTGATCTCGACCGCTGCCAACCCAACGATATCCCACTTTCGGTTGCTTGTACGCAGGTAGGCAACCCCGGCCACCATGGCAACCCCAAAGCCTAACATGCCCACCCAGGCGGTGGCAACATGGTAATAAAATACTTTCTGCACCATTCCCATCACCTTTTCTAGTGGGGCATAGAAGAACACCGACCACAAGGAAACCAGGAATAAAGTGATCGTGATTCCATCCAGTAACTTCAGTAAACGAGGTTTCGCTTCCATATTTCTACTCCTCCAAAAACTATTCTACTCTTCCACCACATAGTCAAACACCATAAATGCTGCGGCAGTAAAAATGATGTCGTAGACGATCAACAGGTTCAGCCAAGGCCAGATATCTGCCATTGCCAGACCCTCCAAAAATGCGCTGCTGCCTTTCACCGCGGCGATCAAGACTGGTATCACCAACGGAAAAAGCAGGATCGGCAGCAAGATATCCCGCGTGCGCGTCTGCACTGCCATGGCAGACAGCAAGGTACCCACCGCCACGTAGCCAATTGAGCCTAACAAGATTACCAGCAGCAAACCCGGTATGAACAGGTTGGTGGAATACAGCACGCTGTAAACCGGCAGCACCACAGCCTCCACCAGCAGCATGAAGAACAGGTTGCCAATGGCCTTGCCAAAATAAATGGCGCTGCGGTCGACCGGCGTCAGCAGCAGCCCATCCAGGCAGCCGCGGTCCTTTTCCATCGCCATCGAGCGGTTCAAGCCCAGCGTTCCCGCAAAAGCGAAGGTCACCCACAGCACCCCCGCTGTAACTGTGCCGCGCGTTTTCGCATCCAGCTCCAAGGCAAAATTGAATACCAGGATCACCAGCAAAGAAAAGACCAGCATGGCAGAGATCAGCTCCCGGCTGCGCAGCTCCGCAGCAAGATCTTTCCATACCACGGCACCCACGGCGCTGGTAAAGTTTCGCAGTCCAGAATAGGGAGTTTCTTTGTTTCGGGAGGCAGGCACTGGTTGATCCATCTCAATTTTCCAGGGCTTGCCGGTAAAATGCCAGTAGCTGGTCAGGCTCAAGCTCACTGCTGTGGATCGAGGCGGTAATTTTCCCACGTGAGAGCACATCGAAACGGTTGGCTAAACCCGCCACGCGTGCCAGGTCGTGCGAGGTCATCACTACCGTCCGGCCGCGCGCCCACCTCACGCAAGACATTATCCAGCATGTTGCAGGCATCCTGATCAAGACCAGTATGTGGCTCATCGAAGAGCATCACATCCGGGTCATGCAGCACCGCTCGCCCGATGGCTAAGCGCTGCTGCATGCCGCGAGAAAAGGTGCGCACCAGGTCGCGCCGCTGCGCGGCCAGTCCCACCAGCTCGAGCACTTCCTGGATGCGCTTCCCCGCAGAAGGCATACCGTACATCCGGGCATAAAAGCTCAAGTTCTCCTCTGCTGTCAGATCTCCATACAGCAGCGGTAAATGAGAAACCACTCCCAGCCGTCTCCGCACTGCCGCGGCCTGGTCGGGAAGGCGGTAGCCAGCCACATGCAGGTCGCCAAAGCTGGGTCGTGACAGTGAAGCCAGGATGCGCAAGAAAGTGGTTTTCCCAGCGCCATTCGGTCCTAACAAAGCCACGAATTCCCCCTCCGCTACCTGAAAATTCAGGTTGTTGAGCACGGTTTTTAGACCAAAGCGTTTGACAAGCTTGCGGACCTGGATCATGTCGCTTTTCCAACCACCTGGTTTAATTTTTCTTTCAATTCTGCCCTGCGCTGTTGGTAGCCTTCTTCGGGCAGCTCGCCAGCCTTATACAAGTCATCGAGGGCAATAATCGCATCCATTAGGGAGTCCGGGTCATTTGGGAGGTCACCGGAGTCCTCCTCCAGGTCGCCATCCTCATCCTCCTCATCTTCATCATTCTCCCCGGTCGTATGATTTTTACGGAAAAGCCACACACCCACCAGGATCAAGGCCAACCCAAAGGCACCTAATCCGATGAGCAAACTGGTGCGGTTCTCCGCGCCGGTCAGAAGATTTGTGCTGCTTCCCTTCGCCCGGCCAGTGAGCTCCATCACCAGCGGGTTGTCGGCACTCAACCCCCCTCCTGAATACATCAAATAGGTCGTCCCCTGCACATCTTTCTCACCGCCCTCCTGGAGCTGGTCGCTTTGAACTTTCACGCCCACTTCGGGCAGCATCACCACCGCCGAATCGACTGGCAGGCTCATTGGCAGGCTCAGTTCCAATTTTCGTTTATAAGGCAAGTTATAAGCAAATATGACCTGGTACTCACCCGTCCCAGGGCGCACAGACTGGGTATCCGCGAAACCATCTGGGGTTTCCAGGTAGCGGTCTCCCAGGCTGCCATCCTGAAACTGTAGGTTTGTCGCTCCTTCAGGTAAGGGGAAGGAAACCACCGGTCCGCCCTCTTCGGCTGCCACGACTGCCTGGTTGGTGGGGTTTGAGATGACAAACACCTCAACAACCTGCACCTGCTCAGGATCAGAAAAGTCGAAGAAAACATGCATCCGGTCCACCACCAGGTCCGATTGATCGGTGGTGGTTTCAAAAATGGTGACGGTCAGGGTGAGCGGGGTTGTGGCGTCTTCTACGACCGCCACGTCCGATCCAATCGTCATGTTCTGATAATCAACGCCCGCCAGGAATGCCCTACCGGCTGGCTTGGGGACAGCATTGAAAACCATCACGCCGCCCGGTTGGGTGGGAAGTGTATCGGTATACACAAGCTGCATCGCATCAAAACCGTATAGCGTCACCGGCAAATCCACCGGAACCTCTCCACCTGAGCCATTGACCAAACGCACGGTCACCGCTCCTATGAGTGATGGCGTTATAGTGAGCGTCGAAGTGATCTGCGCGCTCTCTACAATCGTTTCTGGCAACGGGGTAGGGGTTGTTTCACTGGCTGGATTCCCTGCGGCATTGAGGCCTGCCGAGTTCGTAAAGGAAAGGGATCGTAGATATGCTGCCAGGCTCCAGCGCTGCTCTTCACTGAGCTGGGTGTGCCCCTCGCCCGCACTTTCAAAGGCGAGCATATCGGGTCCAGAGCCTTTGCTGATCGTCTCAAACAATGCCGCGCTGGATTTCTCAGCCATCCTGGCTTGATCTGTAAAATCACCTACCTTTGTTGACAGGCTGCCTGCATCGGGGCCATCCCCCTTCCCACTCACACCGTGGCATCGGGAACAGTTTTCCCGGTAAAGTGCCTCCCCGGTTTTAAGGACTTCGTCCCCCATGCTCAACGTATAAACATACGCCACCACATCCCAACGCTGCGGATCGCTCAGGCTGGCGAAAGGCGGCATGAAGCGCTCCAGGTTCCCTTGGGAAACGATCCGGAACCATTCAGAGGGAGTTTTTTGGCGGGCTAAAGCCGGGTCGCCGATGGCAGCCACAGGCACTGAAAGCTGTGCGGCTCGCGGCCCATCTCCCATCCCCGTGTCGCCGTGACACGGAGCACACTTTTCGGCATAGAGCGAGGCGCCATCTGTTGGATTGGGAGCCACCACTGGGAAGAAGGGACCGGTCATCTCCGTAGGCTGCTCTTGAAGGACGGGTGTCTGTGCTCCCGGCGGCGGTGTGACATCTTCAGCCAGGGAGAAAGAACAAGCCGAAAGCAGCAGAAGGGCAGTTACAGATAAAGCAAATTTTTTAGGACGGGACAATAAGATCATCTTCTTCTCTTTTTTTTAAGTTTTTACACACCCAGCACCCTTCGCTGTCAGCTGGCACGATTTTCCTGGCGCTCAGTTTCAATCACCGTCCCACATTTCGGGCAGAACCGGTCAGATTGCTGGAGCGGTCTGCCGCATTTATGACAAAAGCCAGCTGCCTTTCCCTGCCTGCTCCTGCGCCGGGAAGCGATCAAAGCTTCCACCGGATCATCGGGATGGACGCCATTCCCATTTCCTCCTCCAGCCGCGGCCTCCGTCCCTGCAATTCGCCGGGCAGCCAGCGCTGTTTCGAGGTGCTTCTCCGCCTCCTTGCTGAGGTTCTGACCCTGGAGGGCATCTAAGCGTTCCAATACCTCCGCGCCATGCTGCAGCAGCAGCTTGCGTTGAGCTGGATACTCCTCTTCAGGGATTTTCCCTAATGCAAAGTCTGACTCTAGCTCTTGCAAAGCCGTGAGCGTGCGCTCTTTTTCAGCCAGCAGCGCCGAAAGGTCATGCTCTTCCTTCGTTACCGCAGTCGCCTTACTTTCAAAGAAAGGCCGGCTGACAAAAAAGCCGACCAGGACGAGTAGAGCAAGTATGAGAAACAATGAGCCAATATCCATAAATTATCCAGTTCTATCTTAAGGAATGGGGTTACTTGCCAGGATCATGGTCCGAGCAAAGGATCAATCGCTGCTCTAATCTCAGCCTGCGAGGCGAATGGGCTGAATTTCTTATACGCCAGCACACCCTCCCGGTCAATAATATATGTCTCTGGCACACCGGTTGTCCGGTAAGCCTGCGAGATGCGCGTCCCCAGGTCAGGGCCGTTGGGGTAAGTGATATCAAACTTATCCATGTAAGCCTTCGAAGCCGATTCGGTATCCGTCCAGGCGATCCCGACGAAATCCACCTCTTCACCGGGCTGGTAATACCGCCAGGCTGCTTCCAGGTCTGCCGCTTCTTGTTCACAGGGCTTGCACCAGGAAGCCCAGAAGTTCACCACAACGACCTTACCTTTTAGCTCAGACAACTTGATCGTTTCCCCATCAAAGGTTGTCAGCGTAAAATCTGGGGCGGGTTTACCGATGGCTACCGGGCCTTGCTGGCTGCGCACCAGGGAAATTGCAACCACACCTAAGAGCAGGAACAAACCCACCCAAGCCAGGATGCGCCCCCAAGGAGTCCGTTTTTCTGAAGATGTTTCTTGTGGTGTGGTTTCGGAATGATTCTCTGTCATGCGGATTCTCTTTTTCGCAGCTCGTCTTCCAGGCGTTTGACGTACACGTCGGATGGCTGCCCGTCCGTTTGGTTCGTATCAACCATGCTGGCAGGTGAGGCAGCCGGTATGTCCTGGGATTCAACCGGTTTCCAGGTGCGCAAGGCTTTGTAAAGGATAAAGCCTCCAGCCAGGATGGCCAGCGGGGGGATCAAATATACCAACCAATTGATCCCTTGTACTGGAGGAGCCCCCAGCACACGCTCCCCATACTGCTCCACAAAATAATTCTTGATCTGTTTCTCGCTCCACCCCGCAGCCAGCTTTTCACGGATCAGCTCGCGCCACTGGGCGCAGGCCTGGGTGGGGCAAACATCCAGGGGGATATTCTCGCACACCGGGCAGTATAACTGCTTGGCAATGGCATTCACCTGGTCATCCGTGATTCCAGACATATCTACCGGTGTTGGCTCCTGGGCAAACACATTGATGACCATAAAGAAGAATACAAACAGGATGATTACCAGCCAAAACAGGCTTATAAGCAATGGTTTGAGGCGCGCTACCTTATCTGTCCGCATAAGCTTAAGACCCTGCCTGTGCCAACTGCTTCGAATGTTCAAACACACGCGCTGGCTCAGGATCCTTGTCTGGCCAGGCAGCAATCAGTGTTCCTAGGATGAAGACAATCCCGCCTAACCACAGCCAATTCACCAGTGGGTTATGGTAGATCTTAAAGGTCGCCGCTTGGGTAGAAATTGGCTGCCAATCCACCAGGATCATATAAAAATCATCTTCCATTGTACTGCGCACGCCCGGTATCGTCATCTGCTGCTGCAATTCATAATAATAATCCCGGCGCGGGTGCAGGACGCCTACATATTTCCCATCTTTATATACACTCACCACAGCTCGCGAGATATTCCGCCCATCGGCGGAGTCCCAGTTGCTCAGGGAATCGTATTTGATGGAATACCTTCCTAGAGAAAGCTGGCCCCCCACCGGGATCGTCCCTTGGGTCTGAGTCTGGAAGATTTCGATACCGATGATCCCAATCGCCATCAGCACCACACCCAGGTGGATGGTATACCCACCATAACGGCGCCGGTTCCTTCCAGTCAGTTTCCACAATGCCAGGGGCAAGCTCTCACCCATATTTCGATGGCGTGCCATCGCCCCACGCCAGAATTCATATAACGTAACCGAAACCACGAATGCACACAACCAATAACCCAGCAGTGCTGCCCACTGCCGGACACCAAGTGCCAAAACAATCCCTAAAATCACCAGCGAGGCGATGAAAGGCTTCCAGGCTGCCTTTCCCAAGGTCCTGGATGTTGAAAGCCGCCAGGCGGAGAGTGGTGCAATCCCCATTAATAACAGCAGCCCCGCCCACAATGGCGCTGTGGCACGCTCATAATATGGAGGCCCCACCGTCACCTTCTGCCCTGTGAAAAAGTTCGCCAGGGCAGGCACGTTCTGTCCAATGATTCCCAATGCCTCGGTTACTACCGGAAAGATCACACCCCAAAAACAGACCACGAAGATGCCCATGAACAGAAAATTGTTCATCAAAAACAAAGCTTCGCGCGAAAAGACGGAGGTCATCTCTCCTTCAGACTTGAGATCATTCCAGCGATGCAGCAGCAAGGAGAGAGAGATGACAAAGGTTAGTCCAATAAAACCAAAGAAGAGCGGGCCGATGGCACTTTGAGCAAAGGCATGCACAGAGGAAAGCACCCCAGAACGCGTCAAGAAGGTCCCAAAGATCACCAGGTCATAAGTCAAGATGATCAGCACCATATTCCAGCGTTTGAACAGGCCGCGTTTTTCCTGGCTCATCACGGAATGCAGGAAAGGTGTGCCGATCAGCCAGGGCATCAAAGCCGCAATCTCCACCGGGTCCCAGCCCCAGTATCCCCCCCATCCCAAAACATCATACGCCCAGCGACCACCCAGGATCAATCCCAGCGAGAGGAACAGCCAGGCAACCAGCGTCCAGCGCCGGGTGATCCGGATCCAGCGGTCATCGGTGCGCCCGGTGATCAAAGCCGCCATGGCGAAAGCATACGGGATCACAAAAGATACAAAGCCCAGGTATAACATGGGCGGGTGGATGATCATGCCGGGGTGTCGCAGCAATGGATTTAAGCCCTGTCCATCCTGAGGGGTGAAGAGCGTCGCTCCCGCAGGCGGAAACATTGCCGGGAGCACTTGCCCGCTCACAGACACCCACAGGCGTTCGAAGGGATTCTCAACGAACAGGCTGAGCATGATGAAAAACGCCAGCGTGACCAGGGAAACCACGATCACCCAGGGCAAGAATTCACGGTCTCGGTCCCACTTCCGCAAGGTTACCGCGGAGGCAAAAGCCGACATTAGCCAGGACCAGAAGATCAGCGAGCCAGCCTGTCCGCCCCACAGAGCAGTCACCTTCAAGTAAAACGGCATGCTGTTGCTGGTCACAGAAGTAACATACTGCACCTCGTAATGGTTGTTTACCAGTAAAAAAATGATGCTCAGGGCAGTCAGGGTCAGCAGAGGGAAGGTCAGCAGCATGGCATTGCGCGCGCTATCTACCCAGGCAGGGGCATTTTTTCGTGCACCATAAATGGCGGCAAACACCCCGTACAGCGAGACGAGAAAGGCGATAACCAGCGCACCATATCCGAAGTTTGCAATCATAGCTTCTCCTCTAAAATCGTTTCCGGAAGAGCTTGACTTTGAGCGGCTCTAAAAAATCGTCAAGTTCCCGGATCAAAATCAAATCTACGGCTTCGTTATGTTTGGGTCAGCCTGCTGGGGAACAGCTTCTTCATACTTGGTTGGACACTTCAGCAGCAGCTCCGTGGCATGAAAGGCGCCATCTTCTCCCATCTGTCCGGTCATAATCGCCTGGGCTTCATTGCGCAGCAGGTCGGGCATGGGCTGCCCCTCGACGACCACATTCAGACGGGCGCGGTTGGGATCAGCCACCGCCGCCTTGAGAACTGCCGCCAGGCCTCCTTGCGCCTCGATCTCTTTGTTATCTCCCGGGACATGGGCAACCGTGAATGTCAGCTTTAGGTTGGTGGGATCATACTGGATGGTATCGCCGATCACAGCCCCCGAGATGCGCAGATCCCGCCCCATGTTCTCGCTTTGGTTCGCCATCAGCTCATTGACCGTCAGGAAATACTGTGCGTTCGCCTGTGACGAAGACACAATCAAGTAAATCACTGCTACCAAGATAAGCACACCGCCAACGATAAACTTCGCTCGATTCCCAGATCGGGAAACAGGCTGTCCTGCCGGTCCGCTGGTCTTTGTCGTTTTCGATCCTTCCATAATCTACCTCCATCAAAGGTTATACACAAAAAACTACACCCAACCACCCGGTATGGGTGAAGCATACAAAGTATGTCCATTTTGACACGTTAAGATTAATAGAACCTGAGAGAGACGGAAATAGAAAATGAGAAGCCCCTTAGTCTATTTTGAATTCATAAAGTCATTTCCGGGGTAGATCTAAGCAGATTCTGCTAACTGTTTCTGGATGGTTTGAATTCCCTCTTCCAGATAAGGCCATCCCGCAACACAATCTTGTTGAACCCCTGCCAAATCATGCTGATCTTGCTCATCCAAAGTATTCTCATACAGGATGCGAACGATCCAATCCGTCAAATCCTCCAGGTTGCGCCTGTAAAAGTAAAAGGCAAATAAAACAGCTGATAAGTTAGCCTTTGGGCGAGCCTGCTGGTAATCGTGCAGGAATTCCGTGAATCCATCCCCGGTAAAGATAAACAGGTCATGCTCTGCAGGCGCCAGCTTAGCTCCTTCCCAATCGACCAGGAAAAGCGCTCCCCCATCCTCAAGGATCAGGTTTGCGAGATTGGCATCGGTATGGCACAAGACTTGGTCAGGTCGCAGCCAGGCAGCTTGCTCAGCCAGCTTATGCAAGCGCCCCAACAGGTTTTGAATCAGTTCCTGGTTGGGCATGAGCAGGTCTCTCAAGGCCAGTCTTCCCGGCTTATTCGGTTTGCCAATCTTCTCCAGGGCAGCCAGACCTTCCAGCAAGGCCTGCTCAAAGGGCAGCGTAAATTCTTCAAAAAAGGGAATCTTTCGTTGGAGGTGAGGGGTCACTTCGTGCAGGTGGGCGATCAGCTCTGCCATTTTTTGCGGCAAGTCAGCCGGGAGAAGGGGGCTTTCCATGAGGTTTTGACCGGGGATGTTCCGATATAGGACCACCGGCTGCCCTTCAAATGCGATCTTCAGATCCCCCTTCAGCGTCCGGATTGGAGGAGCCAGCTGCCGGAAAAGCCCTCGCTCATACAGCTCGCTGGTCAGGGAGAGATAAAAATCCAGCCGAGAAGCCCCCAGGCGGGCCAGGCGGTTATCCCCCAACAGGGTGATAAAGAAGACGCGTTGATCCGCACAGGTCGCCCGGTAGTGCTGACCGACTTCTCCCTGGGGGACAAAATCCAACCTGACCACCTCCAAACCATATTGATGATGGATGGAGGCGATTAATCCTTCTCGATCCAGCGGGGTTTCGTATTTCATACTGGTCTGAATACAGACTCAGGTTGTATCCAAAGAATGGGAGAAGTCAGGCTTACGCGAATGCCAGGGCGTAGCCTGCTCATATGCGTAAGCAGCCCGCAGCAAATGGACTTCTCCCCAGGCAGGCGCTACCATCTGCAACCCCACGGGTAATTCTGCCTTGCCATCCCGAACGAACCCGCAAGGTAGTGAAATGGCAGGCAAACCCGTCAGGTTGAATGGCGCCGTAAAGCGGGTAAGCTGGCGGGCACGTTCCACAGCATCCAATGCCTGCAATGGAGGCGCCAGGAGCGGTGTAGAAGGTAAGATCAACAAGTCGAACTGCTTAAAAAACGCCTCCATGCGACGCTTCGCCAGGGTTTGCGTGCGCCGCGCCAGGATATAATCCGTGGAAGAATACGCTGCTCCAGTTAAAAGCCGCTTGAGAACATCGATACCAAAGTCCTCTGGGTGGTTCTTGATCCGGTCCTGGTGCACAGCAGCAGCGTCGCTGGTCACTATCACGGAATTCGCCTGGGCAGTTTGAAGAAGATATGGAAGATCTACTTCCTCGATCCTGGCACCCAGGCCTTCCATTACCGCGGCAGCCTGGCGGACGGCTGCCAATACCTGAGTGTCAGCCTCATTGATGTACTCTCCAGCTAATAAAGCGACGCGCCACCCATGGATGCCGGTCTCCAGGCTGGTCAGGTAATCGCCAACAGGTGCATTGTTACTATAGGGATCACCTACATCGTAACCGGCAATGATTTGAAGCATATGAGCCACATCGCTAACCCGGCGCGCCATGGGGCCGGCATGGTCCAGGTTCCAGCTCAGCGGCATTACTCCCCGCAGGCTCACCCGCCCAAAGGTGGGTTTCAGGCCCACAATCCCACACAGGGAAGCCGGGATGCGAATCGAGCCGCCCGTATCACTTCCCAGCGATCCCAGGCAAAAGCCTGCTGCCAGGGCAGCCGCACTGCCTCCTGAAGAACCTCCTGTTATGCGCTCGAGATCCCATGGGTTATGGCAAACACCGAAATGGGGGTTCTCATTCGTCACCCCCAGGGCAATTTCATGCATATTTAACTTTCCCAATAAGATTGCTCCCGCCTCATGCAGCTTTTGCAGCGCTACCGCATCTTTCTCAGGCACAAAATCTGCAAAGTGCCGAGACCCGGCCGTCGTCTGGATGCCGGCAGTCTCATAAAGGTCTTTAAGTGCAATCGGGATACCGTGCAGTGGCCCGCGGTGCTCTCCTTGCAGCAGTTCAACTTCAGCCTGGCGTGCCTGCTCCATGGCGATCCAGGGAACCAGCGTGATGAAACTGTTGATCTGAGGATCGAACCGTTCAATGCGCTCCAGGCAAGCCTTGGTCAGCTCAACCGGAGAGATTTCCTTTCGAGCCAGCAGCCGGGAGGCTTCGTCAATACTGAGGTAAGTGAGCTCTTCCATCGATGAATACCCTAATCAAATGCTGCCCAGATAGCAATCTGAAGTCGAATCAGCTCTTAATCTTGCATCTTGAATCATTATTTTACTGCAACTACCCCAAAAGCCCGTGGCGCTTTACGAACATCGCGAAACCCTACCTGCTGCAAACGGCGCATCACACCCGCGGTAACATTTCTCCCTGACTTGCTCTCTGGATCACCGACATAATGGAACAGCTTTCCTCCTGATCGCAAAACCCGGTACAGCTCCGCGTAAAACTCCCCGGAATACAGGTCGCCTGCCAGGCTGAAGACCGGTGGATCGTGGATTATCCGCGTAAACATTCCGGCCTCAAATTCTTGGACCACCTCAAAACTGTCCCCCACCCTTTGCTGGATCTTTGGATTGGAAAATAATGCCCGCGACCAGGGATTGTTACGGGCAACCTCTAAAGCCATCGGGTCCAGCTCGACCGTGACAACTTCCGAAGCGGTCTTGACTGCTTCGATCGCCGTATATCCCAGGCCTGTCGTCGTATCCAGCACCCGCCCCACCACTGGCCTGACCGCGCGGATCTTTTCGAGAGTGTCTTGATGTGGATCCGTATCCTTGATCCGGTGCATGGGAATGCCTGAGACCAGCATGGTCGGCGCGCCTTTGGTCGGATACAGGCTGAGGCTCCTCCCGGTAACCTCCGAAAAAAACTGGATCTTGCTGGCCTCGCCTCCCCCGACCACATAACAACCGTTTTCATCCTCCGCAATAAAGGATAAAACATGCCAATCGAGGGTTTCACCCGCATCAAACGCAGCCCCCTCAGCTCCCAGACTAACCTCCTGGAGTGTCAACCCCAGGTTGGGAGAGACCTCGCATGTAGTTCTTCCGCTTTCCCAAGATGCTAAAAGCGTTTTAGCCTGGTAGTGTGATAAGACCAGGGGCACGTTCTACCCCTGCTTTAGAAAATGATTCAAATCTGCCCGGATCTGTTCTGATGAATAGAACTGGATGGCATGCATCCCCACCGCCTGCGCCCCAGCGATGTTATGCGCGAAATCATCGATGAACACCGCTTCCTCAGGAGCAGCCTCCAGCTTTTCCAGCGCCAGGTGAAAGATACGCTGGTCAGGTTTCACCAGCTTTTGCTCCGCCGAGATCATGATCTGATCAAAGGCATCTGCCATCTTCCAGCGTTGTTCAATCATAGCCCGGACATCATCCCAGGCGTTGCTGATAATGCCGGTGTGGTAGCGTGACCTCAACGACCGGATATAACCCACGAGTTCTTGGTCCAGCAGGTCTCCAGCAAAAAACGCCTCCTCAAAGCGCCCTGTTTCTTCAACCGGATAATGCACCTCCCGGCAAACAAATTCCAACAGCTCTTGGGTACGGATTGCCCCCCTCTGCGCTTTTTGGCCCATCTCACTGCCAAAAACCAGGTACTCCAGAGCCTCCCGAGTCAGCCCCAAGCTTTCCGCCAGGCGCCTGCGGGGCTCCCAGTCCTCGGTCCGCACCAGCACCCCTCCGATATCCCAGATTACCGCTCGAATTGTCATTCTCGAAAACCTCTCTAACAGGAATGTACCAAGAAATAAAGATTAAATCATTATACTTGACCTTCCCCACCGCCAGGCTCTTTTCCCACGCCTTCAGCTTGTTCTGCGCGGGGCTTATCTGGCAGCTTGAATTTGAACCAGGCGGGCAGGATGGCAAGCAGCGAAATCCAGGCAGTCAAAGTAAATGGAAAGCGCGGTCCGAAGCGCTGCCAGAGCTGAGCGCCGATCGCCGGTGCAGGCAGCGAGACCAATCCCAAGCTGGTATTGAACAAGCCAAATGCAGTGCCGCGCAGTTTTTCAGGGATCACTTTGCTGATCAATGACGAGTAAGCCGGCGACATCAACCCCACACCCAGGCCGAACAAAGCAAAACATGCCAGGAAACCCAGATAATCATTCGCCCTGATCAAAACCATCATCGCAGAAAATTCCAACAAAAAACCAAACACAATATTCAGGCGCTCCCCTTTCTTATCGGATAACCATCCCGCGGGGATCGTCACTGCCATCATGCAAACCCCGAAGATAGAATTCAGCCAGCCAATCTGTTGGATCGTCAGCGCGCCGATATCCTCAAGATACAAGGGTAATAGGTTGAAAGACAAAGCATAGGCAATATCGCGCACCCCATCTGTGACCAAGATCCAGGTAACGACCCCTCCTGCCACAAGCAGTGTGAGCATGGCTCCCAGGTTGGTCTTTAGACCAACCATCGAAAGGGGCTGCGGGTTGGCTTCCCGGCCCTTCGCTGCTGAGCGTGCCATCATGATCCGGATGACGGTTGCTACAGCATAGGTCACAGTTGCCACAACCAGCATTACTTTAAACCCATACCTTCCAGCCAGCTCCCCTCCCAACGGAGGACCGATCACAGCCACCACCATGAAAATGGTGTCGGTAATGCCGAACACCCGGGCGCGGTTTTCTTCTGCAGAGTTTTCAGCAATAAATGCCGAAAAGCTTGGTCCCACCAGCGCTCCTGTGATCGCTCCGAAACCAACCCCCAATAAAACCCATTCCCAGGTGGGAGCGAGGATCATCACGGTATATGCCAACAGAGTTGCCAGGCTGCCCATCGCAATGCTGCGCAGTCGCCCCAAAGTATCGGAAATCCAACCTCCAAGGATCTGCAGCGCCAGGGGAATGATTTGTGCGATCGTGAAAAATAATCCCACCTGCACCACATTCGCACCCAGCTCCTTGAGATAGAGAGGCAGCAAAGGTCCATACATATTCCCGCCCAGGTTTGCCAGCACCATAGCCCCCATAAAGAGCAGCAGATTGCGGTTCAGCAAGGGGGCTTTCGGCTTCACGTCACCATGCTGCGAGCTGTCCACTGAGCTACCGCCTCGAGATTTTCCCTTTTCTCTGCCGTTCTTCAATGACCAGCTCCGCCAGGCTTTCTGGCACGATCTGGTAGCGCAGAAATTCCAGCGTAAAAGTTCCCTTGCCCTGGGTCAAGCTGCGCAGGTCGGTAGCATAACCTCGCACCTCAGCCAGCGGCGCATTGCCGGTCACGCCCCGCAGCCTGTCACGGATGTGGATATCCAATACATCGCCGCGCCGGCGGGCAAAATCAGCCATCACTGCCCCCAGGTATTCTTCGCTCATCTGGATATCCGCGCGCATGACCGGTTCGAGTAAAGCTGGGCTGGCCTGGCGCAAAGCCTGCCGGACAGCCATTGAACCGGCAATCTTGAAATCCATCGAGTTTGAATCGATTTCGTGAAACCGCCCTCCCAAGATCGTCACGCGGACATCAGTCACCGGGTATCCTGCCAGGATGCCTTTTTCCAGGGCTTCCTGGATGCCTCCCTGGGCAGAACGTACGAATGCCTCCGGCACCTCTGCCAGGGGAGCTTTATTGTCCAGCTGGACTCCTTTCCCTTGTTCCAGGGGCATCACACGCAGGCGGACCACCGCAAAGTGTCCATGACCACCCGTTTGTTTACGATAATCGCCCACCGCCTGAGCCGAACGCCGGATCGTCTCCCGGTAAGCCACTTGCGGCGGGCTGGCCCTGGCAGCAAGTCCAAATTCGCTGCGCATGCGATCGACCGCTATCTCCAGGTGCAGCTCACCCATCCCAGCCAGCATCTCCTCGCCGGTCTCGGGGTCGAAGCTGGCTTTCAAGGTGGGATCCTCCTCGCACATCCGCCTCATGATCTGGCGCAGCTTCTCGCGCTCATCTGCAGCAGCAGGTGTTAACGCCACAATGATCACCGGTTCGGGGAAGGTAAAAGGCTCCAAGGCAATGGGGTGAGCGGCCTCACACAACGTATCGCCAGTAATAGCGGTTTTCACCCCCACCAAACCCATCACATCCCCAACCTGCATGAAATTCACTAGCTCCCGGCGGTTGGCATGCATCCGGTAGATGCGATCGACGCGTTCTTCCTGGTCTGTGCGAGGATTATAGACCCCTTCTCCCGTCTTGAGTTGACCTGAAAATACCCTCACCCAGGTTAGGTGCCCAACATGCGGGTCACTGACGATCTTAAAAGCAGTCGCACACAGCGGTGATTCTGGATTACGTGGGCATTCAACCAGTTGCCCTTCACCACCTGTCGCCATGCCGAGCACGGCTGGTAGATCATCGGGTGCTGGGAGGTAGGCATTGATCGCATCGAGCAAAGGTTGGATGCCAATACGCTGGCGCGCCGAGCCGCACAGCACAGGCACCAGCTCGCCAGAACGGGTAAGCCTGCGCAGCACCTTCTGGTAAGCGGGCAAGTCCGGCTCCTTCCCCTCCAGCCGCATCGCCAGCAGCCCGTCATCGCTTTCACAAATGGCATCCAGCAGCACCGTCCGGGCGGTATCGACTTGCGCCTGCATTGAAATTGGCACCGGCTCGATAGAAACCTCACCAGCGTCTTCTACCCAGGTCAGCGCCTGACGGGTGAGCAGATCGACCACTCCGCAAAAGCGCTCTTCACTGCCGATGGGTATCTGCAAGGGCACCGCATGGGTGGTCAAGTGCTGCCTGACCTCGCTCAAGACACGCTCAAAGTCCGCCCCGGTGCGATCTAATTTGTTGACGAAGATAAGGCGCGCCAGGTTTTCACCGTCCGCATGCCTCCAGACCGTCTCGGTCTGCGTCTCCACGCCGCCCACCCCGCACATCACGATCACCGCGCCGTCGATCACGCGGATGGAACGGATTACCTCCGCCGTGAAGTCAATGTGCCCAGGCGTGTCGATCAGGTTAATGTGGTGCCCGCGCCACTCACAGGTGGTGGCTGCGGCCGTGATGGTGATCCCGCGCTCGCGTTCTTGCTCCATCCAATCTAACTGTGTACTGCCCTCGTCCACACTCCCGATGCGGTGGATACGACCCGTGTAGTATAAGATCGCCTCAGAGGTGGTCGTCTTACCGGCATCGATGTGGGCAAAGATGCCGATGACACGGGTATGACCAATGGAAACTCTAAATTCTTTACTCATATCTTCGCAACCTTGGCGAGATATTCCTCGCGGCTCAGACGGACATCATAGCTGATACGGGCTTTACTGCCTGATGGATGCTGGATCGTTTCCACAACCCCAAATCCTACTTTCTGAAAAGCTCTCAAACTTCTGGGGTTATAATCAGCAACTTCGCATCCAAATACCAGGTCAGCTTTTTCCTGCTCAAAGGCAAAATCTACTAACAAACGGATGATCTCACTTCCTAATCCTTTGCCCCATAGAGTTTTTTCACCAATCATTAGATCAATCCTCCGGCAATCACGTCCAGGATACTTTTGAAGGATTCGAGGGTAGTTCATTTGCTGCAACCAGCCTTCTCCAACAGGTCGCTCATTTACCTCTGCGATAAAGCAGAAAGCAGTTTGAGAAACGCCCCGGTAAATCCCTTGGATTTCTTCCAGGTTATACGATTGCACATCATCTCCCTCTGAATAATAAAGCACTTCCGGATCACTATTCCACTTCAGGAGAATGTCCCAATCGGCTTCAGTCATTGGACGAAGAGTCACCTTTTCTCCACGAAGGATGACATTGTGGGGAAGAATTTTCATAGGCTGATATTTACGCTATTCAAAAAGCAAGTAAAAATATACCGGGTCTAAGACTTTACGGCTTGACAGCCCGCGTCGCAATATAAGCAGGTAAAAACTTACCGATGGCGCTGTTTTGTATATCTTCATAGAGATCGACCAGCACAAAGCCTGCCTGGAGCTGCCCGCCGATCTGGTCTGCAAGCGAATGGCTGAACTCCAAGGGAGAATCATCTCCAAACATCCGCTTCCGGTCCTCCTCAGGTATTTTCATAGCGTCGAAAGGCAGTGGGTAGCGCGCGATAAATACGCCTTGTTCTGCCTCTGTATAATCGAAAAGGTATATTGCCGGGTTATCGAAACCTGCCAGAAGCCTGCCGCCCTTACGCAAGACTCGGTAAGCCTCCCGCCAAACCGGAAGAACCTCTGGCACAAACACATTAGAGACCGGGTGGAAGACCAGATCGAAGCTCTCATCGGCAAACACAGAAAGGTCACGCATGTCGCCTTCCACGGTTCTCAAGGCTAACCCTTCCCGTTCAGCTACCAGCCGGTCCTGCTCGAGCTGGCGGGGTGAGTTATCGAATACGGTCACATGCGCCCCTGCTGCCGCAAAAACCGGCCCCTGCTGACCACCTCCACATGCCAGGCACAAGACCTCCACCTCGTTGAGGTCTGCTGGGAACCATTCACGCGGCACCGGCTTTGTCTCCGTCAGCAGCACCGACCATTCTCCACGGCGCGCCGCGGCGATTACCTCCGGGCTGACCGGGATCGTCCAGGGGTTACCGTATTCCACCTGTTTATTCCACATCTCACGGTTATAGGAACGTATATCCATATTTCTCCATTCTTATTCAACAGGTCTCACAAAAGTAAGGTGTTTGTCTGTTACAGAAAAACCCACCGACTTATACAGCTTCGCTGCTGGCAGGTTATCTTCGCTCGTACACAAGATGGCAGTATGCATGCCGCGTTCCTGCAGGCGGCGCAGCCCGGCAATTACAACCGCCTTCCCCAATCCTTTGCCCCGAAACTCGGGGTGAGTTCCCACCGGTTCAACTAATCCCACCTGGTTCCCCGAGTCAGTCCAGACAATGCAGAACGAGCTGATACGTCCATCCGGACACGCGGTCACCATATCTTGCGAAGCATCATATACGGGTGAGCGCATGAAGTCCAGGTAGCGCTGCAAGTACTTTTCGAAAGGCGCCTCCGATTTATAAGCCCCGTACTGAGCCGCGGCGCGGGCAGGCGCATCCTGTTCACCAGTCATGGGTCTCACTTCAAACCCTTCAGGCAATATAGGCTCAGGGATTGGCTCATCCAGCAGACGAGTCATATACAACACATTCTCTCCAGAATTCTTAAACCCGCATCTCAGCAGATGATCAATATAAATCCCATCCCCCTGTGCTACCCACAGCCGGTAAATTTTCGCCTGGTTTCGGGAACGCGCCAGGTCCGCCAGCTGCTCCTCGGCGTAGAGGTACATCACCTCCGCTTCCGGGCTGCCGCGCAGCTCAGGCTGCACATACACATCATACGCACTCCAGGATGGTGACAGCAAGCACCATCCCAACAGCCGCCCCGGGTCCTGCGGATCATCCCATACGGAGATATATTGCCAAAGATCACACTCCAGGGGCGGGTAGAACAACCACCAGTTCAGGTCGCCGACGTGCACATAATACGTGCCGTTATTCGCCCTCCGCCCTGCTATCAGGAGATTCCGCATTTTCTCCAGATCTCCTATACCCACGTAAGGCCTTGCCTTCAAGACACCCATATCTACCCTTCCAGGTTAAGGCAGCACATGCCCGCCCGAGACCTTGAGCACCTGCCCGGTCAGCCAGCGTGCCTGCTGAGATGCCAAAAAGACGATCGCATCCGCGATATCCTCCGGATAACCCACCCGCCCCATGGGAATATCGGGCACGACCCGCGCCACCAATTTTTCCGACATCCAGCCGGTCTGGATGGGTCCAGGTGCCACGGTGTTGACCGTGATTCCCAGCGGACCGAGCTCGATCGCCAGGCTGCGCGTGAAGGCCTCTGTGGCTGCCTTGCTCGCTCCGTAGGCGATCTGCCCGGCAAAAACCTGGGCTGCGTCGGTGCTGAGATTGATGATGCGCCCATCCTTCCCCTGGCGCTCTTCATAACGGCGCGCAAATTCCGCTGCCATCAGCACCACCGCCCGGGTGTTCACCGCGAAGGTGCGGTCCAGGCTTCCCGGCGTGGTGGTGAGCAGCGTGTCGGGATCTTCACAGTGGGCAGCATTATTAACCAGAATATCCACCGGACCTAAAACCGCCTCCACCGCCTCGAATAAGCCCGGGATGATTTCTGCCTGGGCTAGATCTCCCTCAACAGCCATTGCCCTGACCCCCGCTTTCTCAATTTCATTCACCACGGCCTCTGCCGCATCCTTCCCTTTCACCATGTGCAGCGCAGTATAAACTCTCCCGGCCTCCGGTGGCAGCGCTGCCAGGTAATGGACTGCCACCCGCGCCCTTTGCGCAGCGAAGGCTCGGGCGGTTGCCGCCCCGATGCCATGGTTGGCACCGGTGATCAGCACAACCTTCCCTTGAAGACCCGGATCAATCATGGTTCGTCCTTTCTGAAAATCAATCCACACTCTGAGTGGTTAATTCAATTCCCGAGCGCAGCTCTTTTTCATAAAACAAATAGGTGTGCTTAGGATCAGGCTGCATACCTGCCTTCAAATACAGCCGGGTTGCCCCGGTCAGGCTGTCAGCATCCACGCCCAGCCCGACCTTGCGCTGACCGCGCCGGTATAGCTCACCGAAAGAGTGCTGCAGCAGCGCCAGCCCCAGGCCACGTTTGCGCCAGGGCCGGCACACACCCAAAGTGCCCACCCAACCCAGCCCAGGATCATCATAGGCCTTTTCGAAGCATAGCGATATTCCCGCCACTTCATCGCCATCCAAAGCCATGAACCACAGCGCTGGGTCCAGGTCTGGGTTATGATCCATAAAATGCCGCCAGCGTTCCAGGTATGCCTCGAAAGGCTCGGGGACATGGCCCCAATGGTCTGTAAAAGAATCAAAAACCGCCTGGAGCAATCTGCGTTCATCTTTGTCTCTTACCAGGGTCTGCACTCGAATCCCTTCAGGCCATTGAGGTGCGGTTGGCGGTTGGGGAAAATCGATCACCATCCTGAGGCCAGTCCGGTTATGGGTATATCCCAGGTGCGTAAACACTGCCTGCATCTGTTGATCCAGGATGCTGCTGTTTCCTTGCAGGGTCACCCGCGCCCCATCCGGTGCCCGGTCAATTGCCTGCCGCGCCTTTTTCTTCCGCCCAGGCCACCAGAAACGAGTCTATTTCTAAACCTTCGTAAGCCGGATGAACCCGATACCAAGATTTTTCCGCACATATGGCTCAGAAATATCCCAATACTCACCATACCCCGCCAACTTTCCATCTTTAGCGAAGACCAGAAGGGTATCTTGATCTAGGTGGGTGCTGGGCAGGCTCCATTCCGAAAGTGTATCGCTGAGACGGTACACTTCAACTCCCAATAATTCCTTGGAATATACGTTGTACATCTTCACCACCATCTCGGCATCTTCCATGCGTGCCGGTCGTGTGGTAAAACCTGCTGGTAAACTTTCATTCGTTCTTTGTACACATTACCTTGGAAACATACCATTTCCCTTCGATCCGTGACATTTTCCTATCTTTCCCATTCTTCCTTGGTCCTAGGATTCCCATGAAAACGATATCCCAATGCTTGCCCTCTCGGTGCAGCATCTGGCGCATACGGCCTTCGTACTTAAACCAGCCTTTTCGTACGACTTCATGGCCCGCGGATTGTATGCAAACACATTCAGCGAGACGCGGTGCAGGTTGAGCTCTGTAAATGCAAAACGCAGGATCACCCGCATGGCGTCCGTGCCGTAGCCCTTGCCCCAGATAATCCCGCTCCCCCAGGCCGATCCCAACAAAAGTATCGCCATGCGTCCACTGGATGCCGTCCAGCCCGATATCACCGATCAGGCGGTCGTCCTCAAGGGTACGGATGGCAAAAGAAAATTGGTCTGGCTTTTCTTTCTCCTGGTTTTTTTCGATCCATTCCTTGGTGGTCTTTACCGAAAAGGGGCGGACAGACCCGCTGTCCATCAGACGCCAATATTCCGAATCGCCGCTCCACTTCGAAAAGGCTTCTGCCATTGGCTGAACCTCTTGAGCCGCCAGGCGCACAAGCTTTCCTTGAAACAAATCTCCTTTCATTTGTTTGCTCCTTTCACCTTTTTCTGCCAATCCTCCCGCAGAATGCCCATCTCCAAGACATCCCAACGCTGCCCTTCCTTAAACAGCTCCTTGCGCACCCGGCCTTCATGGATAAATCCGGCCTTTTCATAGGAGCGGATGGCGCGCGGGTTATACTCGAACACCCCCAGGGTTACCCGGTGCAAATTCAGCTCGGTAAAGGCATAGCCCAATACCACCTGCATCGCATCTGTTCCATAACCCTTCCCCCAATAGTCTCTTTCGCCCAGGCCGATCCCGACCCAAGTATTCCCATGGTTCCAATCGATCCCGAATAAGGACACAAACCCGATCAACAGGTCGCTTTCCAAAATATGGATCGCAAAGAAAAAGTTCTGTCCCTGGTCTTCTTCAAAATCCTTTTCGATCCAGCTCTGAATGACCTTTGCAGAAAACAACTGCCTGGCGCCTCCATCCAACAAACGGCCGTATTCTGAATCCCGTCCCCAGTGTGAGAAAGCTTTGGCCAGGATTTCTGGGTTATCCATCTTCAAGCGTACCAGCTTACCTTGAAACAAATTGGTGTTCATGATTCTCCTCCTATCTGCCTTTCCAACCATTCGCCTCGCAGCACCCCCATGTGCACCTCGTCCCAACGTTTCCCTTCACGCAGGACCTGCTCTCGGTTGCGCCCCTCGTGGACAAAGCCAGCTTTCTCATACGAGCGGATGGCGCGCGGGTTGTACTCAAAAACACCCAGGGAAACCCGGTGCAGGTTCAGCTCAGTAAATGCATAGCGTAGGATGATGCGCATGGCATCCGTGCCATACCCCTTTCCCCAATATGCTCGCTCACCGATCCCGATGCCCACCCAGGCTTCTGCATGGTTCCAAGAAATTCCTCCCAGGCCAATAAACCCAATGCTCTGGTCGGTATCCAAAGGTTGGATCATGAAAAAGCACCCTTCAAAGGCATCTTTGTCGAGATCACTTTCGAACCATTTCTTGGCCATCCTTACTGACACCAGGCGCGCCGGGTCGTTATCAAGCAAGCGAATGTATTCCGAATCGCGCCCCCAACGCGAAAAATTCTTCGCGAATTTTTCTGGATCTTCACTGACCAGGCGCACCAATTCACCCTGGAAAATGGATGTAGCCATATTTCAAGTTCCTTTCACCTGGGCTTCCCATTCTTCGCGCAGCAATCCCAGGTGGATCGCATCCCAGTACCTTCCATCTCGTTGAAGCGCTTCGCGGCGGCGGACCTCTTCCACAAACCCTGCTTTGGTGAACAGGTGCAGGGCGGGTTGGTTGTATTCAGGAACCACGACCGAAAGCCGGTACAGGTTGAGCTCTGCGAATACGTAGCGCAAGACCAAATGCAGCGCCTCGCTTCCATAACCGTGACCCCGGTCATTTGGATCGCCGATGCCCAGCTCCACGAATCCATTGCCGTTTGTCCACTCGACCCAATATACTTTTATGAAGCCCACCAACCGGTCATCCGGGGGTGTGCGGATGGTGAAATAGAAGGTGCTGTGGCTTTCATCCATCTCTTTCTCAACCGCCTCGTATTTCTTCTTCACCTGGGCCGGTGAAAGCGGGCGGGCTGGTTTCGTTGAAAGCATGCGCAGGTAATCCGGGTCATGCGTCCACTTTGACTCGATCTCTGGATCCTTTTCATGATCGATCGGAGCCAGGCAGATGAGCTTTCCCTCGAATAATTGTGTTGAAATGTCCATATTTTTTCCTTTCTTCCTCATGAGTTAAAAAAACGGCCTTGAGATTATTTCTGGGCCGTTTACTTACCTTCTTCGAAAACAAAACGGCCACGGTGGAGTTGCCGTGGCCGTTGAAATCATTGCGTGTTTCTTAACGAGCAGCAGGCGCACTCCGAGAAGGCAAAACGGAACCATCAAAATCGACGGCTCGCAGCCAAATCACTTGCCTTAGCTTCCGCATGCTCATCAAACACACCTCTCGTTAAAGATTAATGCCAGATAAGTCTATCACACTCATTTCAAATGTGTCAAGGAGAATACAGCCACTGCTGGTAGAACG
This sequence comes from uncultured Chloroflexia bacterium, assembly GCA_963751425.1. Taxonomy (GTDB): domain Bacteria; phylum Chloroflexota; class Anaerolineae; order Anaerolineales; family UBA4823; genus CAVVUF01. The sequence goes on from CAVVUF010000001.1 coordinate 1,910,373, forward strand.
CATCGAGCTGCTTCCCAGATGCCTCCTCGAAAGCCTTGAGCAGATCATCGCCTGTGGCAATTTTATATTGGAACTGCTGGTAATAAGCCTGCAAGGCCGAAAAGAAAGCCCTGTCGCCAATTTCTTTACGCAGGTGATAGAAGAAAAGCGCCCCTTTCGAATAAACGATGGGGCCATACAGCTCAGGGTCTGCGGAGTTCTCGAAATAAGTCAGGCTGCGCGTTACCTGATCATCCTTGCCAGCCTGGGCTACTTTATCGTAAGATTGCTGCCAGTATGAAGCGATCCCCTGGTACCCCTCAGACCCGTAGGCCTCTTCATAATAAACACCTGCAGAATAGGTCGTCAATCCTTCATCCAACCAGGGCTCTTCAATCACATCATTCCCAACCAGGTTGTACCACCATTGGTGGGCTACCTCATGCGCCACCGTATTAATAAAAACCGGGTTATCCGGATTGTCATACCGGCTCGACTCGATCAGCACGATGCCCGGGAATTCAACCCCGCCGGCATTGCGCATGGGTGCATCGATGATATCCAGCTCTGTATATGGATAATGCCCAAATTGATCGTTATATACTTGAACGGACTTAACCCCCACATCCAACCCCTGTGTTCCGCCCGGTTCCTGCCCGGGCAGGTAATAAGAGTTCACCTTCGTCCCATCGATCGACTGGCTTTTAACTTTGAAAACTGGGCTGGAAACGATAAAAAAGTCGCGCACTGGACCGCTGATATACCGGTATTGGGTCACGTCACCAGCGCGCTTTTCATCAACCTGGCTTCCCGTCGCTGCCAGGACCTGGTCATTGGTCGTCGTGATCGTTGCTGCATAAAAAGCCATGTCGCTGAAAACCGAATCGCCCACCGGGCTGGCCGGGTTGAGGTGCCAGCCTTGATCGTCATATACTGCCAGGATCGGATACCACCCTGAGAGCGCCAGCACACCCTCGGAATAATTATAAATTCCATAAGCCTCTGTTCCCTCGCCCCCATAGTCCACAGGCACGGTTCCAGTAAAATTCATACTGATTTGCACCTGTTCTCCCGGCTTCAACGCCTGGGGGAGCTTCACCTCCAGAACCGAATTGGACAGCGATAGGCTGGACCCAGCGGGCTGATCACCTACCTTCACATCGCTGGTTTTCAACGATCCATTGCCGTAGCTGGCGCCTCCGTTCGGGAACAGCCGGAAATAGAGGCTGCTCAGGGTTTCAGACTCGCTGTTGGTGTAATTCACCGCCATTTTCCCCTGAAAAGTCTGATCTGCGTTCAGCTTCACGGAGAGCTCGTACTGGTTGAGTGCAGTCAGGTTGCCCAAGTCTCCGCGCCTCTCCGGCAGCAGCGCTTGCGCTTGAGGTAAAACTGCCGGTGCTTGCCCCTGGCCCGGGGCAGCTTGAACTGTTGATGTTCTTGTCGGCTGTAAGACAGGGCTGCCCTCCACCTGCTCTTGTGCTGGTGTACAAGCTTCCAGCGTCAGCCTGGGCAGGTCCTGAAAACGGCAGTCGTAGGGTTTCTCCCCGATCCTTACCGACAACAAAGCCACAGCCCCATATTGAGAACGTACTTGGATATTTGGCTTGATGCTCCAGGGTTCACCACCCTGGGCTTGCCAGTCCGCAAACCATTTCTGAGCCTCTTCCCCTAACTTCACCTGGCAGCCTTCGCGGCCCTGCCCGGCAGTCTCCCACAGGCAGGTGAAAGCGTCCCCATAAAAATCGCTGCTGAGCTGGCAAAAGCTGGGCTGCCCGGCGACCACCCAACAGCGCACCCAATCTCCGTTGAAATCCACCAGAACACGCCCCGATTCCAGGGTATCCAGGTCATAATCTCCCATGATCAAGCGGCGCGGCTGGTGCAGCAGGTGGCTGACCGACTTGAGCGCTCCCAGGTGCATGCTGCGCGCCAGGTCTTTGTCCACCGGCTGTCCTTCTGTATCCAGGGCAAGCTGAATAAGTTCATTGACGACCACCAGGGGTTGGCGCAGGGGACGCTGGATAAGCATATCCGTTAATATCCCTGCGCCTACAAAAAATGGGATGCAAACCAGGAAAGTAACAAGACGCCGGCCAGCATTCGAGGTTGTGCTGGCTGTGTCCACCACCATCGTCTGCAGAGCTCCGCCTATGCCAAATAAAACCCCTGAAAGCGCGGCGGCCATCCACAAACGCGTCAGGGCGCTTTCATTAAAAGGATAAATGGGCAGATCTTGAAAATCAGGATTTATCCTTCCCACGACCCATGAAACCAGCTCATAAGGGATATGACCCGCCCAATAGCTGAACAAGACCCCCGCCCCCAGCCAGGCTACCAGGCCGACCAGGGCGTTGTCGCTCCAGGCCACCAGCCAGCCCACCAGCCCGGCCAAAGGGACTACCAACACAACCCCCAGCACTAACCTCAGCCAGGGGAGCTGCGCAGAGGCCTGCCACATCTCTATGGCATCGCTTCCCCAGGCTCCTAAAACAAAAGCAAACCCCATCAAAACGCCGAAAGCCAGCCCGATGCGCTGGTTTTCGACTTTTACCTGATCCATTCCTGTTTTTGTGCTCATCTTTTCGTCAGCTGGTAGATATCTCCCTGCTGGAGATCCAAAAGATAAACTTCCCCGGACTCGTCTGCTCCAAAGGAGCTAATCGAATACCCCGTTGAAAATAGGAGCTGGTTCTGCCAGGTTCCATCTGGGGTGTGAAGCAACCCCCAGATGTTCCCATTGCAGTAATCTCCGTAAAGATATACCCCTTGCCACTCCGGCAGGTTCATCCCCCGGTAAACTTCTCCACCCGTGATTGAGCAGCCCAGGCTGTGATCGTATTCTGCAACCGGCTCGGTCAGCTTGAGCCCAGCCGGGGGTTCTCCCTGGTACGGGTGCAAGCCTTCGCGGTAGCTCCAGCCAAAATTTGGTCCACCCGGGCTGCCTGCTTCCAGGAAATCAACTTCTTCCCACTGGTTCTGCCCGACATCCCCAATATACAAATCACTGGTCAATGCATCGAATGTAAAACGCCACGGGTTGCGCAATCCCAAAGCCCAGATCTCTGGCCTTCCACCACCAGCGGCAAATGGGTTATCCGCCGGGATGGCGTAAGGATCTCCTCGGTTTACATCGATACGTAAAATCTTCCCTAGCAAAGTCTGCAGTGACTGCCCGTTTCCCTGGGGATCACCTGCCGAACCGCCATCGCCCAGCCCAATATAAAGATAACCCTCCGGCCCGAAAGCCAGCATCCCGCCGTTATGGTTGGGATAAGGCTGTTCGACTTGCAGCAGGCGCTTCTCGCTTTGAAGGTCTGCCTGATCAGCCGCTGGAGAGGCAGAATACCGCGCAATGACAGTATTACCATCCAGGTCGGTATAATTGACGTAAAAATATCCGTTTTCTGAAAAGCGGGGGTGGAACGCCAGCCCTAATAACCCGCGCTCACTATACCCTCCGCTCGAACGAGGCCCTGAAACCCGCTCTCGGATATCTAAGAAAGGCTTCTCCAACAGAATGCCATCCCTGGCAATATAAATCACACCGGGCTGGGTCACAATGAAGAGCCTGCCAGAGCCATCCCCTGCCCCAGTCAAGAAAACCGGCCGGATCAACCCACTGAATACTATTTTCCATTGGTACAAAGCTGGGTCCGGCAGCACAGCCGCGCTTCCGAGTTGCACATCTTGAGTGGCTTCCGGTGTAACCCGCGGAAGGACCGCCGCAGCCGTTTGAGTGGCTGACAGGGTTGAAGTTGGCAGTTCAGGCTGCAGCGCAACCGGGGTCTGTGTTTCCGGCTGCTGCGCGGTGGCAGTGACTGGCCCCGTAATCGGACCAGGTGCTGGATTACAAGCTGCCAGGACCAGGACAAAGAGCAGAAACCATAACCGCATTATTTCTTTTCCGGATATTCTTCGCTGACAATCTCCCCATCAATAATATCCTCATCGCGAAACGATGCATTGGGATCCGTATCCATGCTGCTGGAATTTGGGCTCCCCGTACCCTCAATGGCATCCTGATGCTCCTTAACGACCTGGGGCGGGCACATTTCGACAAACAGGTAAGTGCTGATCCAGATGACGGCCGCATCATCGATCGGACCGGGAGCAATGTCTGGGAAGACCAGGTAAACCAGAGATACGACAGGGATTAACTTCAATAAAGGGCTGACGCGTGAATCACCCATCAAACGCATAATCAGCTTGATGCGGTTAGCCAGCCCCTGAAAAGCACCCCCACTGTAAGGGGAAACCGAATGTTGTTTCTTTTCGGGCATGTAGACCTCCGTTAAGTTCTTAATATAATGTACGAAATATCTCTCAGATTGTTGCTACTGTTCCTCAAGCGGTGGAGCAGCATCTCCATAATCCAGCACCTCGAAGCCCTGTGGACCTGCTTCGCTGCCGATGATGCCCTTCTCCTGCATGCTTTCCACCAGGCGGGCGGCGCGTGTATAACCGATGCGCAGCCGGCGCTGCAGCATGGAGATCGAAGAGCGCCCCTGCCTGCGCGAGAGGTCGATAGCTTCATGTAAAAGTGGATCGGCATCTTCTTGAGGGCTCATATCATCCCACAGAGGGATCTGCTTGAGCGGTACACCCGCCGGAAGCGCATCCACCACGCCACCTGTGCTCATTGGGGCAGGAGTCGATATTCCGACGAAACTCAGCCAGTACTGCACCAGGCGCTGGATCTCTGCCTCAGACACCCAGGCACCTTGCAGGCGTAAAGCCGCTGGCGCATCGGGCGCCTGGAAGAGCATATCGCCTCTGCCCAAAAGCCTCTCCGCCCCAGGCTGGTCCAGGATTACCCGGCTGTCAACTCCTGAGGCGACCGCGAAGGCAATGCGGGCAGGAAAATTGGCTTTGATCAAGCCGGTCACCACATCTACCGAAGGGCGCTGGGTTGAGATGACCAGGTGAATGCCCGTGGCGCGCGCCAATTGCGCCAGGCGCGTGATCGTCCGCTCGGTCTCATCCGGCGCCAGCATCATTAAATCCGCCAACTCATCGATGATCACCACCAGCCTGGGCAGCTTCTGAGCGCCGCGCGCTTCCAGCTTCGCATTGTATTCACCGATGTTGCGCGACCCCTCTTGCGCCAGCTTGTGGTAGCGGTTATCCATCTCCCGCAGCACCCACTGCAAAGCTCCCACCACCCGTTCCGTATCCACCACCACCGGCGCCAGCAAATGTGGAATGCCGTTATAGCCAGTTAGCTCCACCCGCTTCGGATCAACCATGATCAGGCGCAGGTCATCGGGTGTGTTGCTGAGCAGCAAGTTGCAGATCAAGCCATTGACGCATACCGATTTACCGGTACCCGTTGCACCTGCAATCAGCAAGTGCGGCATGGCAGACAGGTCAGCCGCTACCGTGTTGCCAGCCACATCCTGCCCCAATCCAAAGCGCAGCGGCGATTTCAAGCGTTTGAAAGCCTCGCTCTCCATCACATCTCGCAGCGCCACCAGGCTCGCTTCTTCATTCGGCACCTCGATGCCCACGTACCCTTTGCCCGGTACAGGTGCCTGCACGCGGATCGTCTTGGCAGCCAGCGCCAGGGCCAGGTCATCTGCCAGGGCAGCAATCTTCCCCACTCGCACGCGCATCCGCCCATTACGCGATTCGATGAAATCGGGCTCGACCCCGAACTGTGTGATCGTTGGCCCGCGGTTGATCTCGACCACGTTCACCGGCGCCCCGAAGGAAGCCAGCGTCTCCTCGATCAGGCGGGCACGCTGCCGGTCCAATTCATCGTCCACCGCCATCTCCCGGCCTGCCTCCAGGATATCCTCAAGCTTCGGCAGCACCCACTTGGGCACTGCCTGAGGTCCTCCAACGGGCATTGAAATGGGAGTCGCAGCAGCTGGCTGGGAACCTGTTTTCACCGTTGCGTAGCCGGGGAGAGAAAAAGGCCTATCCGCCGGCGCCGTGCGTCGTGTGCGGCGGTCGTCCCACCAATCTTGCAGGCGCAGCAGCAGCGGAGGCGCCCAGCTGAACAGCCCCGCCACGGTAACATCCAAAACCAGGATCAGGCCAATGAGCAGCCAGGCCAAAAGGGCAATCACTGCCCCTCCCACACCCAGCAGGCTCCGCAAGAGGTCCAATAGAAGCGCCCCCACATATCCCCCGCCCTTACCCAGCTCCGCCAGGCTGTAGGATTCTGTAGATGATTCGGGGAAGGCCAAGAATTGCAGGATCGTCAATACCAGCAGGAACAGCAGCACCAGCCCAATCACGCGCTCCAATTGGATGCGCGGCACGCGCTCGAAATTTCGCAAAATCAGCCACATACCGATAAAGATCAGCGCCACCGGGAATAGGTAGGCGCCCCAGCCAAAAGCCTTTGACAGGAGCGACAGCCAGCCCTTCGCCGTAGCGCTGTTGTTTGTAGAGAGCAGGCTCAACAGCGTAGGCAGACCGATGAACACCAGGACGATCCCGACCAGGTCCAGTTTGCGATCTAATGAAAGCCCGGTCGAGAGCTGCGATTTCGATGGCGGGGCGCTCTTCCCCGCTGCCGTCCCCTTACCCGGGGCTGCTTTCTTGGCTGGCATCCGCGGAGCCGAGCGCCGCAGGCTGCCAAAGCGTCTCGCCCACCGCTCCCGAAAGGATGGGTAGTACGGCGCAGGCGCAGACGATTTCCGTCCTGCTGCACGCCCTGAAGACCCCTTCCCCGACTTCCCACCCCGCGATGAGGTTTTCGAGGCTGAGGCCTTCCCGCCTGACCGGTTGACCTTCACTACCTTTGCATATTTACGTGCCATACCTTTCCGGATTATAGCACATATGTACTGGCATTATTTGATTGTAGGGGCGAGGTCACCCCGCCACCATGTATTCAACCCAAATACCTTACCGCTTACCGAACAACTGCACCTCCACCAGTCGGACCTCTGAGCGCTGCAGCGGGGCGATCTCGCCCAGCTCCACTTGCAGCAGGTGGCTGCCCGCCTGGTCAAGCGACCTTTCGAAGATCTCCAAAACCTTCTCCGGGTCATCGTCCGCGGCCAGGCGGTTGATCGACACCTTCCCGCACTCCCGGCACAGGTGCACCAGCATCAGCTCTCCGCCGCCTTCTAGTGCATACTTCTTACGCCTCAGCTTCACTGCCAGGCCTACCGGCTGCATCTCCGCCCGGCAGACCGCCAGGCGGTCGCCAGCCTCCTTCCAATCCACGTGCCGCGACCACAGGCAGTAGGGGCAGTGGTTACGGTTCTGCACCCCCGCGTAGAGCGGCTCGGTGCTGACGTGGTAATGGCAGTGCAGGCATTGGAAGCTGCCTGGCAGGCGAAGCAGTCGCATTGGATACAGGGCGGCTCTCCTACTCATACAAATTGCTCTCACCCTTTAACTTCAGATAATTGTGGTAGCGGTGGACGCTGACCGAGCCATCCTGAACGGCCTTGCGGATGGCACAGCCCGGCTCTTCCTCATGCTGGCAGTCCAGGCCAAACTTGCAGCGTCCCACGAAAGGCTGCATCTCCCGGAACAGCAGCGCCAGGTCATCCACATCCATCTCCACCAGACCAAACTCGCGCATCCCGGGCGTATCCACGATGGCGGTGCCCTCGCCGGGCTGCTCGATCTCCACCGGGAACATCTCCAGGTGCGTTGTCGTGTGCTTGCCCTTGCCGGTTACCTGGTTGACTTCCTTGACGCGCAGCCCCAGCCCCGGCTGGATGGTATTCAGGAGCGAAGTTTTCCCAACCCCTGATTTTCCCAGGAAGACCGAAACCTTGCCTTTCAGGCCTTGTTTCAATTCCTCCAACCCATCACCGGTAACCGTGCTGGTCATGATCACCTGATAACCGATGCGCCGGTAATCAATGATCCGGCTTTGCAGCTCTTCATCCAAGGAGCCATCAGCCTCCTGCGCAAGGTCCAGCTTGGTCAGGCAGACCAGGGCTGGCAGCTCCAGGAACTCCGCCAGCGTCAGGTAGCGGTCCAGCAGGTTCCACTTGGGGAAGGGCTTCTCCAGCGCCATCACCGCCACTACCTGGTCCAGGTTGGCAACGAAGACCTGCTCGAAGGCATGCGCAGTCGGCATGGGCACCGCCGTCCGGCGCGACAGGTAATTCCGCCGCGGCAAGATCTCCACGATCATCCCCGTCCCGTCCTGCGCATCCACGAAGCGCACCTCGTCCCCCACCGCCACCGGGTCGACGTGCTCAATGGCCTTGACCTTCTGCACCCGGTGCGACAGCGAACCCGGGTCTGCTGTCGGGTAGAACAGCTGCTTCCGCAGCTTATTCGAGAGCGAGCAGGGGACCACCCGCCCATTGCTGTGGACATCGTAAAAGCCGATGGTTTTCTTGTACACCACGCCAGTGTCCAGCTTCTGCTGCACTGTCGTTTCACTTACTAAAAAATGTTCTGTTGTCATCTCGAAATACACCTTATTAAAAGAAAGCCAGCCACGAGAGAATTACCCGTGGCTGGCAGAAATGCTCCATCTCAGCTTCCCGGCGCAGGCTCTATACGAGACCGGCCTCTGGGGAAGGACAAAACAAAAGCCACGGGGCATGCGCGCACCCGTGGCTGAGAAGACAACTAAATTAAAACTGGCCTTACTTCACACCAGGCAGGCGCGCCCATGCAGCTTGAACTTGCGCAAGTACCGATTTCATATTAGTCATGAACACGCCTCCTTCTTTCAAGATTGGATTAAGCAGATGAAGTTTATCATAAAAGAGGAGGAAATGTCAAGAAAATTTTCCCTTTATTCACCATGGTAGAATCGTCGAGTTGGCGATCTCTTCGGAGAGTAGAACAATCAGGGCAATCTTGACGTCATAAAAAGGTTTGCATGAGCGATCATAGGAGCAAATATGCGCATATTTCTTAACGAAGAAAAACCCAGGCAGGCTGCTTTCAAGGCTTCCGCACCCTACTTTTCCAAAGCGGCAAGAGCGGATGGGTGTTACAAAAATCATCCCTATTCTTTTTGTTTGCCCCGCGATTATGCTGACGAAAACCTGATCCCCGAAATACGACAATCCATACGCGCCTACTTTGCCCATAATGAAATTAAGTGGCATGACGGGCAAGCCGGTAAGCCCAGCAACCACCTCTGCGACTCGCAGGTTTGCTGCGCTAATTTTCTATTTCCATTTGCTGATAAGCCGCGTCCATTGGCGTCGCTGTTACGATCAGTGTTTCCCACGATTGGCCAAATGCTCCCTATCGAAGATGGGCAGTATGTGGCCTTTGAGTGGATAGGACAGCAAAACTATCTCAATGAAATTAAATCTGCTAACAGTAAAAGGACACGTGGGGCAAACTTCACCAGCGCGGACGCGGCCGTGATGTTCCAGCATTTAGACGGGTGTAAACAAATCGTTCTGATCGAATGGAAATATACCGAAGCTTACTACAGCACATCGCTGGAAATCGCCCCAAGCGGTAGGAAGCGCACAGATATCTACCAGCCCCTTTTCGATCAGGAAGATTGTCCATTGAGAAAGGATATCCTACCAAGCTTTAGGTCCCTTTTTTATGAACCTTTCTACCAGCTCATGCGCCAACAGTTTCTGGCCCACGAGATGGAAAAAGCGAATGAGTTAGGCGCAGATATCGTCAGCTTGCTGCATATTGCCCCGGCTCATAACACGGATTTTAGAACGATCACCTCGCCTGAATTAAATAAGTTCGGTGGGACTGCGACTTCTGTTTGGAGTCAGTTAGTCAAAAACCCTGACAAATTCACAAGTGTGAGCACCGAAAAGCTGTTTGGAAGGTTTGGTATAGATGAATATCCGGAGTTGACAGGCTGGCGTGAATATATCACTGCCAGATATTCATGGGTTACTGAAAACGCATCATAAAAAAGGGTTTCCTCACCCCTTTTCCTTGACCTTCGCCCGGTTTACCTATATACTCAACATGATAAATTTTGTCTGATTTATACCCTATGATGGATGCAAACCTCCAGGCAGAACTCGAAAAACTCCGCCGCGCCCTGACCGGCCTGGAAGCTCAGCGCAGCTTGCTGGTAGAGGCCGTTCTCGAGCCGGCCCTGCAGAGTCTGAGCGAGAAGATCGCCGCCCTGGAAGCCCAGCTCGATCTAGAGCAGCCGCACGACCTGCCTGTGCCTCCAACCCAGGCTGCTGAAGAACGCCGCATTCTCACCGTATTATTCATGGATATCGTGGGTTCGACGGCCCTTGCCGGAAGCCTGGACCCAGAAGATTATCGCGCCCTGGTGACTTCGATTCATGATATGGCCGGAAAAGTGGTGATTTCCAGGCATGGCAGCGTGCTCCAATATCTGGGGGATGGACTGCTGGCAGCCTTTGGAGTAACGCAGGTCAGTGAACAGGATCCTGAAAATGCGCTGCGCGCCGGTTTAGAAATCCAGCGCGGCTGCGCGTTGCTCCACACCAGCCAACCTGTTCAGCTGCGCGTGGGAATCCACACCGGCCTGGTGCTGGTGGGAGAGTTAGCTTTGGCAGCTCATCAGGAATATACGGCCATGGGAGAGGCGATGAACCTGGCCGCCCGCCTGCAGAGCCTTGCCCCTCCCGGAGGCGTGCTGATCTCTCACGAAACCTACCGCTATGTCCGCAACTTGTTCGATGTGACGGCGCAGATCCCCCTCCAGGTCAAGGGCAAGAGCGACCCGCTCCAAACCTACCTGGTGCTGTGCCCCCGCCCGACCGCTTTCCGCAATGTGACCCGCGGCGTGGCCGGGATCGATACCCACACGGTTGGCCGCGAACAGGAGCTTGGGCAAATCCACCGCCTTTTCCAGGATGCGCTTGATAAGCGTCAATCCTGTTGGGTGCAATTGGTTGGCTCACCCGGCATTGGAAAAAGCCGCCTGGTAACGGAAATGGCAGATTTCCTGGAGGCTCAATCGGAAAAGCTGTGGCTGGTCAAGGCGCGTGCTTTTCAAGGCGATGAAAGGCAGGCTTACGCCTTGGTGCGCCGTTTCTGGTTCAACCGGTTGCACATCGCTGAAGATATTCCCTTGAACGATGCGGAAGCGCGTTGGGTGAAAGGCATTCAAGAACTAGCCCTGGTTGGAATGTCACCAGGGGAGGATCTGTCTGGTGAAGAAACCGCCCATGCCCTGGGTTTGCTGGTAGGCTTGCCTTTTGCTGACAGCCCCTATCTGGCTGGGCGCCGCCAGGACCCCATCCAGGTCAAAGGGCGCGCCTATGTGATCACCCGTGCACTCCTTCAAGCGCTGCGCAGGGTACAGCCGGTGATCATCTTGCTCGAAGATCTGCACTGGAGCGATGCAGCCTCCTGGGATTACCTGATCGAAACCCTTTTGGAAGAGGAGAGGGTCACCCAATTTCCCCCAGAAGAGGCGACCCGCTTGTATGGCTTGTTCATCCTGGCATCCGCACGTCCAGAATGGAGCCCGCCTCAAAAACTCATTTCTCACGCGGACTATGCCGCCATCGAATTGAAACCGCTGCCCCAAAACGCCTGTCAGGATTTGGTAAACGAATTGCTACAGGATGTGCAAGATGTTCCGGGAGATGTGCCAGAGCTGCTCATCCAGCGCTCAGAAGGAGTGCCTTTTTTCATTGAAGAGTTGATCAACTGGTTGCTGGACCGGGGTGTGATCGATCGTGAGCAAGGACCCTGGCGTTTTGTCCCGGGACGCTGGCAAGCAGATCCGCTCCCTGCCACCCTCCAGCATCTTTTGCTGGCTCGCCTGGGGGCCATCCCTGTACCCGAACAAACTACACTCAAGTACGGAGCCGTGTTTGGCAGGCATTTTTGGGAGAGCGGGGTGGAAGCGATGGGAGTCCTTGACAGCCATACGCTGTTAATCCAGTCGCAGGGTCGTGGTTTCGTCACCCTTCAACCCAACTCGGCTTTTGCCAGTGATCAGGAATGGAGCTTTTACCACAACCTGTTACGCGAAACGACCTACGAAAGCATCCTCAAGCGTGAAAGGCGGAAGCTGCATCAGACAGCCGCAGAATGGTTAGAGGCGCAGGCGCGCCATTCGGACCGCCTGGATGAATTTTCCGGCTTGCTTGCCGAGCACTACGATTTAGGGGATCTGACAGATAAAGCCTCCCATTGGTATCTGCTCGCCGGTCAGCGCGCCAAAGACCGCTTTGCTTTCCAAGAGGCGCGCCGCCTGCTCAACCGCGCCTTAGAGCTAACACCGCCCTCCGATCAAGAAGGGCGCTGGCAAATCCTGCTTCTGCGCAGCTCGGTTCTGAGCATGCAGGGTGAAACGGAGACCAATCAGGCTGATTTGGTTGATTTATTATCGCTCGCAAACACGACTGGAAATGAGCAGTGGCTGGCCGAAGCTTATCACCGCCAGGGTTATCTGCTTACCACAACAGGAGATTTTCGGGGAGCTGTCCAGGCTTACGAACAGGGCCGCCTCGCCGCCCAACGCATCGGCGATCAGGCTACCGAAGCTCTAACACTCAGCCTGATGGCTTCCAGCCTGGTTTTGCTTGGAGAAATGAGCCTCGCTGGCCAGGCAGCGGATCAGGCCATGAGCCTGCTGCCCTCAGTCGATGACGAAATTATCCAGGCCATGGTCTTGACCAATCTTGCCAATTATTATGGAGCCTCAAGGGATCACCTTCGATCAATCGAGACTTTAAAGCAGCAGATCGAGATCACCCACAGCCTATCGAATTTGTTCGGAGAATTGATCGGACTGGCTAACCTGGGGTATGAATACATGATACTGGGACAGTATGACCGCGGCAGTCAACTGTTTGGTCAATCCATCGAAAGATCGGAATCCATAGGGGCGCGCCGCCAAACCGCTTTTACCCGGCTGAACCTGGCTTTAGCCTTCTGGAGACTCAACCGCCCTTCAGAGGCCCGCCAAATGCTGGAAAAGGTGCTCCTTGAGCTGGCAGCGGCTGGCGATGCTTTCAGCCAGGGCGTCAGCCACACTTACCTTGGTCTTGTCCTGGAAAAAGAAGGCTCTCTTGAGGCTGCCAAACAGGAGTATTCCACAGCCAACCATATCCTGCGCGAGTTGGGTACAGTAGGCAATTTAAATGACGCACTGGCAGGGCTGGCCCGCCTTGCGTTGGCTTTGGGTCTGCCAACAGAGGCCAAGCAGCATTGCCAGGAGTTATGGGAGTACCTGAACCAGTCGTCCGGCGATGGCATGGAGCTGCCCTTGTTGGCTTATTTGACCTGTTACAGGATCTTCGACCACCTGGGAGAAGCCGAAGAAAGCACACAATATATTAGAACAAGGCATTATTGTTATAGATGAAAATGCAGCCCGCATCAACGACCAAGAGTGGAAAAAATCCTTTCTGGAGAATATCCCCGAGCATCGCCTCATCCGCGCAGCCTGGGAAGAAGTTCAAAACAATATCGCACAAAGGAGATAGAGATGAGCAAAGAATTTCAATTTTTAAATGGCGAGGTGACCGTCACCGTTCCAACCGATAAACCCAAGAAGCTGAAAGCAGTCAAGCTGGATGACCTGGGGAATCCCGATATGAATCCCGTCAGCGGTGACTTCAAGCCGATCCGGGTGGTTGCAAACATCGTTTTGGAAGAAGAAGGCAAACCAGGTGCCTATTTAACCGATCTCGGACAAACCGTGGAGATCAAAGTCCGCTATACGAAGAAAGACAAGGACGCCGTGGAGGCTTTGAACAAGCCGCTCGCATTGGCTTTTTGGGATGGCAGCCGCTGGGTACGCTTCATCGAAAAACATGGCTTTGTTCTGCTGCCCGACCCTGACCCAAAGAAGGGCGGGGTTGGAAAAGTTTCGATCTCCAAGTGGGGAGACCCGCCCATCGGTTGGGGAGGATAGTCAAGTTCTCTCGGTAAGCAGTTTTCCTGGGCCGGCCTTTTGCGTTCTAATCTTCAATAAAAAACTCAGCACTTCTCGCTTCTGCGTGTTGAATTTTTCTCTTTTTTTCTCAACAACTCTCTGGGCTTTCTCAGCGGTCTCTGCGGCTCCGCGTTGAATCGATCCCTGCCCTACTTCCCTCTGACCGATTCTTTATTCGCATGGAATAGTGGATTACCTCTTTCCGGAAGGGGTATAATTCCCCAATATAATCCTTGGAGGTTCCCTATGTCACCCATGTTTGTTCCCGGCCCTGTTGATGTCGATCCTGCTGTTTTGGCTGCCCAGGCTCAGCCCATGATGCCGCACCGCAGCAAGGAATTCGAAGCCATCTTTCAGAGGGCCGGCGAGAAATCGAAGCAGCTTTTCTTTACTCAATCCCGGGTCTTTATCTTGACCGCTTCGGGCACCGGCAGCCAGGAAGCCGCCGTGCGCAACCTGGCGGCAGAGAAGGTTTTATGCTGCGTCAACGGCTCCTTCTCCCAGCGCTGGCACGAGGTTGCCACCACCAACGGCAAACAGGCGGATAAAGTCGAGGCCCCCTGGGGCGAGGCCGTCCTGCCAGAGATGGTCGCCGAAGCGTTGAAAAAAGAGAAATACGATATCCTCACCCTCGTCCATAATGAGACTTCCACCGGCGTGCAGAACCCGGTCAAGGAGATTGCCGAGGTCGTCCAACGCCTCAGCCCCGAGACCATGGTCTGCGTGGATGCCGTCTCCTCCCTGGGCGGCGCCAAGATCGAGATGGATGCCTGGGGCATCGACCTGCTCTTCACTTCCTCCCAGAAATGCCTGGCGCTCCCGCCCGGCTTGAGCCTGTGCGCTGTCAGCGACCGCGCCATGCAGCGCGCCGAGACGGTCCAGAACCGCGGCTGGTACTTCGACCTGGTGCGCATGGAGAAGCACCGCACCAAGGACTTTACCCCCGCCACGCCCGCCATGTCGCTGATCTACGCTCTCGACCTGCAGCTTGACCGCATCCTGGCGGAAGGGCTGGAAAACCGCTTCGCCCGCCACAGCGCCATGGCCAGGCGCTCGCAGGAGTGGGCTGACCAGAAGGGTTGGAAGCTGCTGGCTCCCCAGGGATACCGCTCGCAGACCCTCACCGTCGTTGAGAACCCGCCCACCTTCGATGTCAGCGCTTTGAATAAATTCATGGCTCCCAAGGGCATCCGCCTGGCGAACGGCTACGGACAGCTCAAGGGCAAGACCTTCCGCATCGCCCACATGGGCGAGATCCAGATGGCAGACCTGGAAGCCCTCCTGGCCTCGATTGACGAGTTCACCAAGTAATTTCACCGCGGAGCTCGCTGAGAACGCAGAGAAACCAATCGAAATCTCAGCGGGCTCCGCGTCTCAGCGTTAAAAAAAGATCTTCCATGCGGAACTCCATTATGTAATGGCACTTATTCCTATGGGGTTTTAGATCGATCCGCATTTTCCTTTTTTCAAAGCTATTTCCGTGTCCTTCTTTTAATGTTTTTTGTAATCCGTGTTTATCCGTGAGCTTATCCTTCTTTGATTTGGAGTCACTTCAGTAAATGGAGCTTGGTCAGGAAATTACCCTCACACCCACCGCGTTAGTGTATGGCGGTGAAGCCATCGGTCGTCTGCCAGATGGCAAGGCGGTTTTTGCTCCCTTCATCCTGCCGTATGAAACAGGGCGTCTGCGGGTCAGGGAGGAGAAGCGCGGCCATATCAAAGCCGACCTGGTCGAAATCCTGGAGCCCTCCCCGCTGCGCATCCCCCCGCGCTGTCCACATTTCACCCAGTGCGGCGGCTGCCACTACCAGCACATGCCCTATGAAATGCAGCTAGTAGCGAAAGCGGGGATTCTGCGTGACCAGCTCCAGCGCATCGGTGGTATGGAAGAAGTCCCCCTTCAACCCATCATTCCCTCGCCAGATGCTTTCAACTATCGAAATCACATTCAATTCCATTTAGATCCCCAGGGAAAGCTGGGATTTCAAGCGGCGCACAGCAACCGGGTCATCCCGATCGCAGTGTGCCACCTCCCCGAGCCAGCCCTGAACGAGATCTGGCCTCAGCTCGATATCGAGCCGCTGCCCGGTCTGGAGCGGGTCAGCCTGCGCCTGGGGTTGGATGAGGAGATCCAGCTCATCTTGGAAAGCCGCGACCCAGAGCTCTTCGAGTTCAGCGTCGAAGAGCTGCCCCTCTCCGCCGTCCACCTCAGCCCGGCCGGGGCGGTCGTGTTGGCGGGCAGCGAGTTCGTGAGCGTGGAAATCCTGGGGCGCTCCTTCCAGGTCTCCGCCGAATCTTTCTTTCAAATCAATACCCGCATGGCAGAAGCCATGGTGCAGCAGATCCTGGAGATCTTACCCCTCGAGCCATCCCAAACGCTCCTCGATCTTTTCTGCGGCGTGGGGTTGTTCAGCGCCTTCCTGGCGCCCAGGGTGAAGAAGCTGGTCGGGATCGAGGTCTCGCCCTCTGCCTGCCGCGACTTCGCCGTGAACCTGGACGAGTTCGATAATGTCGAGCTTTATGAAGCCTCCGTCGCAGAGGTGCTCCCGCAAGTTAATTTCCACCCAGATGTAGTCCTGGTGGACCCGCCCCGCTCCGGGCTCGACCGTCCCGCCATGGATGGCTTGCTGGCCCAGGCAGCCAGCTGGCTGGCCTATGTCTCCTGCGATCCCGCCACCCTCGCCCGAGATGCTCGCCGCTTGTCCGCGGCAGGATATCGCCTGGCGCAGGTCACTCCCTTCGATCTCTTCCCCCAAACCTACCACATCGAATCGATCAGCCTGTGGGAAAAAACCCACTAGGGGATTCTAAAACCAGAACTTTTGTTCGAAATCACCCTTGACATAGAACAAGTGTTCTGATATCATCTATATAGACTGATGATAAAGGAGCGTCCCCTATGAACATTGGAATGCTGTGGTTCGATAATGACACCAAGACCGATCTCTCCGCCAAGATCAAGCGCGCTGCCTCGTATTACAAAGAAAAATATGGCCAGAACCCCAACCTGTGCTTTGTGCATCCCAGCATGCTAAAAGCCCCTCCCGCCCCCGAGGTCGGCATCGAATTGCGCACCACCCGCTCTGTCTTACCTAACCATTTCTGGCTGGGCGTCAACCAGGTCGGCAGAAATAACTGAGCGCCTAAAACAATTCCTATAACTCAAAGATTCCTTCCCACTTTCAGAAGGAGTTTTTTGTTTTGATTTGTCTTTTTAACTGCTCAATTCCGTCACCAACACATCCAGCGCCAGCTCCCCCTCCATCCCGCCCGTCTTCATCGCCTCATCCAACTCTAGCAAACGGTGGTAGATCATTTCCAGATCAGGCAGGTTGAAGCGCCTCGCATGCTCCGCTGCCAACCTTCCCACATAAGGATGAATACCCAGCTGACGGACCACCTCATCCTCACCACCACCCTCGTCCAGCACTTCGCGTGCCAGTAAAAGCTGCCGGAACTGGTACACAATCCCCTGGAAGATTGGGATGGCATCCTTCTCCTCCAGCTCGCGGTGCAGGATGCTCAGGGCCTTCTGGCAGTCGTGTGCACGGAGCGCATTGACCAGGGCAAAATCCTGCACTTTTTCCATGGACGGCGTCAGGTGCTGGACATCTCCCTCGTCAACTTCCCGTTTATAGTTGACAAACGCCAGGAGTTTTTCAATCTCGTGCTCGAGCAGGCGCGGCTCAGGGCCGACAAGGTCCTCGAAGCATCTCCGCTGCCTGCGGGGTGATCTGGCCTCCGGCTGCTTTCGCTTGCTTCTGGATCCAGCGCGTCAAGTCTGCGCCAGTTGGAACAGGAAGAGCGCGTATAAGACTTTCCCACCTGACTCTAGCGCCCATTTTTCCAGCCAGTTCAAGCGGTTCTTCTTTTTTTCCTTTTCATCCGTTAAGGGGTGATCCTCCACCAGCACCAACGCTGTTGTGGTCGGCACCTTGTTCAAGATCTCCTTAAAGCGCTTTTGCTGTTCAGGCGACTTCCCATATTCCAACGGGTGGGCAAGGATCACCAGGCGCCGGCTGACCAGGAATGGCATGGCGCTCACCGCCCCCACCAGCTCATCAAGCGAACAGGAGCGCCCATCCAGGCGCGTGGTGTTCACCTCAGCCATCATCTTATCGCCAAGCTTCTCTAATAGCTTGGCGATATACTCGGAAATCGCAAATTCATCTTCCCCATGCAGAAGATAAACAGTCGGTGCCTGCTCTGGCATCTCAGCCCTGCGTCAAAACTTGGTGGATCGTCATGGAACCGCGCTGGGTCTTATTAATCTTTGATCACCTGCAAGGTCCCTGGCTTTCCAGAGGTGGTCACCTTCTCCTGCACCTTCAGGCCCAAGGGGTATGCCGCGATCAAGGCCAGGGTCGCCATTAGGATCGCCACTGGGATGCGCTCGACTTTATCCCGCGTGCGCCTGCCAACACCGAACATCGCTGCCGCGCCTGCCAGGCCCGATAGAGTCCCGGCGGTGACAAAGTTCGTCCCGCAGTTTGGGTGGACAGCCAGCTTCGCCTCTCCACCTTGCATGCGCCGCAGCGCCTCTTCCACTGCCGTTTGAACTGCCTCGGTGGGGATATTCCCCATCAGGCGAAAGCCCGCTGCCGTGGAATGACCCGCCATCGGAACTCCCGGAAAGCGCTGCGCCAGGATCGTCAGCGTGGCATGTTCCAGCCCATGGTTGCGCCGGATGCGGGAAAGTATCGGGGTATTGAGGAAAGAATCCAGGCTTGTGGTCAAAGATTCCAGCATGCAGGCTACTTTGCCTCTTTACTCAGGATCCAATAAGCGATCCTCTTTACCCTATACGTGTAATCGCCATCCTCAGAAGAGCGCACAAAGACCCCAAACCGCCCCTGGCTGTACTCATCATCGGTCACCTGCGCAATCTGGTGCCCATTAGCAAAGATGGTCAAGGTCTCGCCATCGGCCCGCACTGCCACCAGGTTTTCTGCTTTAGAGCCAGTATAGATCGCGTCGCTCTTCGTCCAGGAGATCAGGTCATGTGCGGTCCAAGGATCGGCATCATCGAGGCGGAAAACCCAAAAATAACCATCGCAGGAGAAGGCCACCACGTAGCCGTACAACTCGCCAGCATTGTGTTCTGGCCCGCGGATGATCATCCCATAAGCATCGCTGCCGAGGCATTCCTCGAGAATCAATCGACATTTCCAGGTAAGCATCTTTCAAAGTGTGCCAGGTAAACCACCAGGTGCTGAAATCAACAAGCTTTCCAGTTACATACAGCTTGCCGTCTTTGAAGTTCAGCTTGATGACGGTGTTGTCAGGCAGCTTGCCCGTCTCAGGCGATGCCCATTCCATCAAGCTCCCGCCCACCATCAGATCTTCATAATCAGGCGTGCCGTAGGTCGCAAACGGGTCAAACAGCTCAGTTGTTCCCCCTGTCCCCCCTCCAGCCGCTGGGGAAACTCGGATTGTCAGGGTATAGCTCGTTTGCCCACCCCCAGCTGTCACGCTGACATAATAATCCTGGTCCTGCGGCAGTACGACCCCCCAGGTAATCTTCTTGTCGCCGGATGAAACAAAGACCTGCCCCGAGCTGGCGCCGCTCATTCCCAGGTAAACATCCCCATTCGGCGACCAGACATCCAGCTGCATGGTCTGGTCTTTCTTAGCAGCCACCACATACACCAAAGTCTCACCTTTTCCCAGAACACCGTTGAACGTGGCTGTATCCGATCCGGAACCAAAAGACACACGCTGAGCTTGAGGATTTGAACTCTGCGGCTGGGTGGTCGCCGTAGCCGCCGGTGGAACACTTGTCGGTGTGGCTGGGACGGGTGTGGCGGTCACTGCCGGGAGCTGGTTGGGTGTCGGAGAGGGTTGGGGCTTTTCCGGCGCAGCCTGGGTCGGGGCAGCTTTATCTGGCGTTGTGGTTGGCACAGTTGCAGATTCGCCCCCCGTGGTCGCAGCTGTTCCTGTCGGAGCGCTGCCACCCGGAGCCGGGAGCTTACAGGCGCTCAAAACGATAACCAACAGCAGAACCAGCAATACAGTCATTTTTTTCATAGGTAATTCCTCCTTAGCTTGCCCCTGTGAATATCTGAACAGGCAGATATTTTCGGAGGGCTGTTTATCCATTCTTCACGCACAGATGATATTATAAGATGAATTCTACATGATAACGCAGTTTTTTGAAACACCCAATCACTGCATTCATAATATCGTATAATGGGAAATAGTCTCATATCCATCTCATCCAAGCAATTCCAAAAGGAATTTACATTCCCGGGAAGGAGAAAATATGTTGCCTATCTTGACTTTTTTCTGCGAGCTAGAAGCCCAGCCGCTTGAGGCGTTATTCACTAACCCACAGGTGATCCCCGATTTGAAAGCCCTGAATGCCGGGGTCAGCCTGGGCATATTGGATTTCAGCCCGGAGCGCGCAGGGGTAGTGCAGAGCCTGAACAAAGCCAACATTCCGGTCACTGCCTGGCTGCTGCTGCCCAAGGATCAAGGCTATTGGTTCAACAGCACCAATGCCGCCCAGGCAGCCCGTCGTTATGCCGATTTTAAAGCCTGGACAGCAGAGCACGATTTGAAATGGGCTGCCATTGGCCTGGATATCGAGCCGAACATCAACGAAGCCATTTCGCTCACCCAGGATCGTGCCAGGCTGGCCCCAACGATGCTCAAGCGCCTCTTCGATCAGCAAAGTTTGCTGCGCGCCGAGATGGCTTACGCCAGCCTGGCAGCCCGCATCCAGACAGATGGTTACCTGGTCGAAAGCTACCAGTTCCCTTTCATTGTCGACGAGCGCAAAGTCGGCTCCACGCTGCTCAAGCGCCTCGCTGGATTAGTCGATTTTCACGCCAACCGGGAAGTGCTCATGCTGTATTCCAGTTTCATGCGTCCGTTCGGTGATGGGTTGATCTGGTCTTACGGTCGCCAGGCCAATTCGATCGGCATCGGCAATACGGGAGGCGGCGTAGAGATCCAGGCGGTCAAGGATGTTCCCCCCATGACCTGGGCAGAGCTGACCCGCGACCTGCGCCTGGCTTACCACTTGAAAAAACCGGTGCACATCTTCTGCTTGGAAGGCTGTGTCAAGGAAGGTTACCTGACCCGGCTGAGAACCTTTGATTGGGAAGGTCCGGTCACGGAGCCTATCAAGTCCTACCAGAAAGTCCATG
Organism: uncultured Chloroflexia bacterium; assembly: GCA_963751425.1. Taxonomy (GTDB): domain Bacteria; phylum Chloroflexota; class Anaerolineae; order Anaerolineales; family UBA4823; genus CAVVUF01. The sequence continues at coordinate 1,931,301 of CAVVUF010000001.1, forward strand.
CTGTCCGCCAGCTTGGTCAGGCGGGGCTTTGGGCCGCGGCTCACCCGCTTGTCGTCATGGCAGGCGTGTGCATCCTGGGTTGTGGTCTCTCCAGGCTGTTCGGTCGCAGAAAGAAATGCTGCGGCTAATAAAGAGCCGCTTCATCTACCAGATCTAAAAATTCTGCGGTGTCGGTGGTAGTCATCAGCCGGTCATGAGTCTCTTGCGGCAGCCCAAAAGGCGCCAGGTAGCGCTTGGCGTGTTTGCGGAATACGACCAGGCCGTGCTCCGGACCGTAGAAATACTGGCTCAATTCAAGGTGCCGGCAAAGCACCTTGCGCACCTCCGCAAAAGGCACCTGCTCGCGGTCTAAACGGGAGAAAATCCAGGGATTGCCAACTGCTCCGCGCCCAATCATCACCGCCGGGCAGTTCGTGTGTGCTTTGATGCGTTCAACATCAGCCACCGTACGCACATCGCCGTTCGCAATCACAGGCACAGAAACTGCCTGGCGGATCTCCGCGATCGCATCCCAATCGGCTTGCCCTTTATACCCCTGCTGCCGGGTGCGCCCGTGTACGGCGATCAAGGCTCCTCCGTTTTCCTGGATGATGCGCGCCACCAACAAATAATTCCGGCTGTCCTCATCCCACCCAAGGCGGATCTTCGCGGTGACTGGGATATCCAGGGACCGGCTCAATAGACGAAAAATGCGCGCAATCTTCAAGGGGGTGCGCAGCAACCCTGCCCCGGCTCCACGTCCCGACACATTCTTCGATGAGCAGCCCAGGTTGATATCAATCGCCGCAGGACCATATTGCCTCAGCCGGAGAGCAACTTCTAACAACCGCCCGGGGTTGTTATCGAAAATCTGGAAGATAACCGGCTGTTCGGAAGGTAAGAAAGCCAGCTTCTGGTGGATAAAGGGATGCCCTTGCAAAATATCCAGCGCGTTGATGAATTCCGTATAACTGATGGCTGAGCCCAATTCGCGGCACACCGCTCGGAATGGCAGGTCCGAATAACCATCCATTGGCGAGAGGATGAGATCGCCGTAGATTGGAATGTCCCCGATCGAGAATATCGCGTTCACGAAAAAACTCCTGATCTTGCCCGGTGCACAAAACGGTTGAAATCTTTACGCTTGCGCACCTTGAAAACATTGATATCCTGGAAACCCACCTCCCCCAGCCAATGCGAGAGATCCTCTCCCAAGACAAACACAGCCACCGGTGCTGTGGTCAGGGTGTGCTGAATAATCTCCCGGATAACCTGCTGATTCTCGTGCATAAATAAACCATAGGGCAGGTCTGTGATCACTGCATCCGCCTTCTTATCCACCGCTCGATAATCTGCGAGGATGACCTCCGCCGGGTATCCGTAATGCGCCAGGTTCTTGCGCGAGATCCCCACCATGCGCGGGTTCCAATCCACGCCGCAGGCCTCCAGCTCCACCGCCTGTGCTTCCAGCAAGATCGAGCCCGTTCCGCAGCATGGGTCCAGAATGGTTTGAGCTGGAGGGGTAACCAGGTTCACGAGAGCACGCGCCAATCGTGACGGCAGCGAAGCAGAGGTACGGTAAGGCTTCTTGTCATGCTGGCGGTAAGAATGGTTCGAACTCAGCCAAAATCTCTCCGAAACACAACCCTTGATCCCGCTCGATGAGCAGGAACCGGTGACTGGGAGCATCAAGGTTGGGATATGCCCGGATCACATTTGCCAGGTCAATCGCCGCCTGGCGTGAATTCACCTTCTTCTGGCTGGCGAGGCAGGTATATTCGATCCGGAAATGCTCCGCTGGAAAAGATAACTCTTTGACAACTTCCAGAAGTTCAGGAAGGGTTTTTGCCTGGGCGATCAAACGCAAGCCGGTGTGAACATAGGCTCCGCGCGTGATCAAATCCACACGCTGGCAAAAAGCAACCCCATCCTCCTCCGGTTTTCCACCTGTCAGGTTCTCACACTCACCCGCCACCAGCTCGTTCCCTTCCAGGCGCGCACACAAAGCCAGGTATTCGGTCATGCCTCGCTTTGCACCAGGGCTGCTTCCAGCGCTTGCCGCAGCGAACGCGTTTCCACCACCTCAATCCCATCCGGCCAAGGTTCCGCTTTGCGCAAGCGGTGTGGGACGATCGCGGTTTTAAAACCCAGCTTCGCAGCTTCCCGCAGTCGGGCAGGCATCTGCCCCACCATGCGCAGCTCCCCCGAAAGGCCAACCTCCCCGATCAACACGGTATCTGCCCTCACAGGTTGGTCCCGGACAGAAGAAGCCAGCGCTGCAGCAGTCGCCAGGTCAGCCGCCGGCTCGGTCACTTTGATCCCGCCGACCACGTTGACAAACACATCTTGCTCGCCCAGCCGTACCCCCACCCGGCGGGTTAACACCGCCACGGTAAGCAGCAGGCGGTTCAGATCCACACCATTCGGCGTTCTGCGCGGGTTTCCGAATACCGTTGGGCTGGTTAAACCTTGAATCTCGACCAGGATCGGCCGCGTGCCTTCCATGGTTACCGCAATTGCTGACCCTGGCGAATTGATCATCCGCTCCGCCAGGAAAGCTTCCGACGGGTTGGTTATCTCTACCAGCCCACGCTCGCGCATCTCGAATACCCCCACTTCTGATGTAGCTCCAAAACGGTTTTTCACAGAGCGCAGCAAACGGTACGATTGGAAGCGGTCTCCTTCCAGGTAAAGCACCGTATCGACAATATGCTCCAACACCCGCGGTCCCGCAATCGCACCTTCTTTTGTCACGTGTCCGACCAAAAATATGGCCATCCCTGATGATTTCGCGATCTCGCGCAGCCGAGAAGCGCTCTCGCGCACCTGCGAGACGGACCCAGCAGAAGATTCAAGCTCCGGGATGTAGGTAGTCTGTATCGAATCAACGATCAGCACATCCGGGTGGAGAGCAGCGATATGCTCTAGAATCACATTTAAATCTGTTTCTGTCACCAGGAGGAGCTTCTCCGGCATGTCGAGCTGCTCTTCGCGCTCGCCCTCAGTCAACCGTAGCAGCCGGATGGCGCGCATCTTAATCTGCCGTTCCGATTCCTCGCCAGATACATACAGGATTTCGCTTTGGCGCGCCAGCTCGAGCGCTAATTGCAGCATAAGCGTGGACTTGCCTATACCCGGGTCACCCCCAATCAAGACAATCGAGCCAGGAACAATCCCGCCTCCCAAGACACGCGCAAACTCCCCCATGGAAAGCGGCAGCCGTTCTTCCACGTCCCCTTCGATTTCGCCAAGCCGGCGTGGGGTTGAATTTCCAACCAGCCCGCGTGTCGAAATTTTTGAAGCTGTTGCTGGCGGCTGCACCACTTCTTCAACCATACTGTTCCAGGCTCCACACTGCGGGCAGCGTCCCATCGGACGGGCTGCAGTCCGTCCGCACTGTTGGCAAACAAATTGGGTATGAGTCTTCGGCATAAAGTCATTATATCGGAAATTCGATCATTGGAGAGATGATATAATTAATCTCGTATTAATCCTCTTCTATCTTAGGAACAAAAGTATGCAAGCCATCGCATCTCGGCATAAAACATTGGGGGTCTTAGCCAGGATGAAACAAACGCGGCTCTCAAGCCTGAAAAAAGCCTGCATTTGTATCCTTTATATATTCATCTTTTTTGGCAATTTTTCTTGGCAACCTCAACCCAACCGCCTTGGCTCAAAAAATTCAGCAGCAAGTTTTCATTACTCGCGTTAATTCCTCCGCCTTCCCTTCCGTTCAGGTTTACGCCATCCTGCGTGACCGGCGTGGAAAACCGATCCCTACAGGAAAATTGGGAGGCTTGACCATGACCGAAAGCGTCTTCGATCATGAAGAGGTGGTATCTGACGATCAACACCAGTTTACAGTTAATTCCTTCTCCTCCGGAGCAGAAGTGCTCTTTGTCATCGATGCAGCCAGCGATCTTACCAAGCCAGGAGCCAGCCGGGACTCCTACCTGGTTGAGATGCAAAATGTGATCAAATCTTTCATAAACAATATGCATCCCGATGACAAAGCCGGCATCCTGGTCGTGACCGGCAGCCAGGTTGACTATCTTCAGCCTTTGACCGCCAAGAAAGAGCTCCTCAACCAAAGCTTGGGGAAAATCCCCCAAAGGGCTGCAAAAATCTCTTTTGGTCGTTACGGCATTGACCGCGCCCTCAATGAGCTCGCGATCTCTCCAGACAAGGAAACAATAGCGCAAGCCGTAATCTTCCTGACACCCCAACTGTTCCATGGAGATGAAGGGCTAGAAAATATCGTCACCAAAGCCATTGAGGAAGGGATTCCGATCCACAGCGTATTGACCCGCGATATTGAATACTCCAAGGCTTCTGAACCGCTGAAAGAAATGGCATCTCAAACAGGGGCAATTTATGTTCACTACCAGGACAACACCTCTCCGCAAGCGATTTTCGATGCATTGAACGAGCAGCGGACCCAGACCTTATTGAGCTTCCGTTCGAAAATAGGAGACAGCTCAGAACGGACCATTAATCTCACCCTGAAAGATGTTTCAGGTACATTCAAAACCACTGACACATACCAGGTCTCATTACAGCCGCCATTTATTAGCATAACCTCTCCTTTGATTAATGAAGAGATTGTCCGGCAAGCCGAGTCAGCCAACGCAAACATGGCCTTGGTCGAACCCATTATGCTGCCAGTCACAGCTTCCATTACCTGGCCTGATGGGTTTCCCAGGGAGATCGCCTCTGCACAGCTCAATATCGATGGCCGCCCATCCCCCACAAGCTTCACAGGAAGCCCAGAGAGCCTGGCCTTCGAGTGGGATTTACGTCCTTATCAAGAACCGGGTACACATTTGGTGAATCTCAGCGCGCTAGTTCAGGACGAAGTGGGCTTGACCAGTGCGAGTGAGGAAGCAATCGTCAAAATACGGGTCTCTGTCCCTGAATTATCGCCCAATTCCACCCTTACTCCGCAGGCAGCTCTTGCCGCAGAGGTCACCCCGGCTCTTGCACCCGTTGGCAGCGCAGATTCCTGCAGCAGCCCGTCCGGTTCTCAAGCCACGCTGTGCCGGATCACTGCCTTGGGAAAAGCCCTGGTTTCCACTCCTTCTGGATGGTTTGCCATTGGCGGCTTGTTGATCGCTATTTTTGCCATACTCATGGCTTTTCACTACCGCGGCTCTATCAACCAGGTAGGCGGGAAAGCTTTGGAAACGATGCAAGAAACGCTTACTTCGCTAAGACGTCCTCCCAAAAAAGAATCAGGAGCTTACCTGATAGTGCTTCAGGGGGATGCTGAAATGGTGGGTAAAAGCCTCCCCCTCAGTCCTGACCACACAACCTTCCTCGGGCGCAGCCTGAGCGAAGCAGAGCTGGCTTTCCAGGTCAATCAAGAACGCAGTGTGGTCAGCCGGAAGCATTGCAAAATTCAAGAAGAGAAAGGCAAGTACAAAATTATCGACCTGGGGTCTACGCATGGAACTTTCGTGAACGGCAATCGCCTGCCCGTTGGCGGAAAGACGCTTTCTGGTTCAGACCAGATCGAGCTGGGACCCACCGATCAGGGAGGGGTTCTGCTTGAATTTAGAACCGCGCGTTCTAAGGCCGAGACGAAAATCGAATCCCCTGATTCAAGTCCGACCTATTTTGGTAACCTGTGACGTTAACTTAGTTAGAGATTGCTTCCATGCCATCAGATATCGATCAAAACCTGGACGAGTTGACTCAGCTCGGCCGCTACCAGATTAAACAGCGCCTGGGTGGAGGTACTCACGCGGTTGTTTATCAGGCAGAAGATACCCTGCTCAACCGTACCGTCGCCTTGAAGGTACTCAAACCCATCTGGGCTTCTGAACCTGAAATGGTGGGCCGTTTCACCGCGAAGCACGCGCGGCTGCCAACTTGATGCATTCCCAGATTGCCTGGGTGTTCGATTTTGGCGAGATAAATGGTTTTTACTTCCTGGCGGTCCGGTATGTGGAAGGGTTCACCCTCGATAATCTGATCTTGGATCGAGGCAAGCTCTCCTGGCAGGAATCTCTGGAATATATCGAAGATCTTGGCAGTGCTTTAGACTACGCCCACGGGAAGGCTGTGATCCACCGAGATGTGAAACCGAAGAACATCATCATCTCAACCACTGAAGGGGCTATTTTAACCGACTTCGGCCTGGTGAAAGCCGGATTTGACGCTTCTTTCCAAACCAAGGCCGATATGATTATCGGCACTCCAGAATACATTCCTCCTGAGATCTGGAGCGGCGAAAGTGCCAGCCCGGCCACAGATCAGTATGCGCTGGCTTGTGTATTTGTGGAGATGTTGAGCGGGAAACCTTTATTCTCTGGCACCCGCCTGGACGATATCATTCGGAAACACCTTGAGACCTCCCTCGCTCAGTGCTACCTGGCCAGGAGACATTCCCCCTGGGGCAGAGCAGATCTTGCGACAAGCGCTTTCCCCAAACCCTTATGATCGCTATCCAAGCCTGGGATCCTTTGTGAAAGCGTTAAAAGAAACCAGGCCGCTCACCTCCGATGAGATTATTCGACGCAGCCAACAATTTTTAGATCAAAAAGTTAAGCAGAAAGAGCCTGGGCAGGTCTCGGCCGTTGAAGAATTGGTAGAAGGGAACCATCTAGCAGAAGCAGAGTTTATAGATGGTTCCAATATCTCACTAGAGGAAGGATCAAGCGCTGCGGCTGCCCAGGCTTCAACCCCACAGGTAGAAGCTCGACATGGTTGGAGGAATCGGATTCGAGGCCTGGTAAGCCGATCGCCCTACAACGAAAAAGAAGCTGAGAAGATCACAAAGAAGTTTGCGCTGCGTTTAAATACCAAGCCGGTCAAAGTATTTCACCTGGATGGCGACCACCTTATCATGGGGAGGAGTACTGACTGTCACATTACCATAGAGGACATGAATGTATCACGCCGCCATGCAGAGTTGCTCCTGACCTCTCAAGGCTATCAGATTCAGGATCTAGGCTCAAAGAATGGCACTTTCGTGAATGGTAAGCTGGTGAACAGTTTCTCACCTCTTTCCCCCGGAGATGAGGTAATGCTGGGGAGCACAACCTCGTTTTTCTTCGAGCAAGAATAATTATCCCTCGGGAGCACAAAGCATGATTGGAAAAATAGGCCGCTATGAAGTCATCTCCGAGATAGGCCGTGGGGGAATGGCTACAGTATATGAAGCTCATGATCCGGTTTTCAACCGAAAAGTGGCGATCAAAATCCTGCCTGCAGAGCTCTTGCACGATTCATCCTTCCGTACACGATTTGAGCGTGAAGCAAAGACGATCGCCACATTAGAACATTCTGCGATCGTGCCTGTTTACGATTTTGGCGAGCACGAAGGTCAGCCTTATTTCGTGATGCGGCTCATGTCAGGTAGATCGCTGGCAGACCGCATGGCCCAAGGTGCTCTTCCCCTTGAAGAGATTGTGAATATTGTCTCCCGAGTAGCTGCTGCCCTGGATGAAGCCCACAGCAAAGATATTGTCCATCGGGATCTAAAACCTGGCAACATCCTTTTCGATCAACATGGTGAGCCTTTCCTGGCAGATTTTGGAATTTCCAAACTCTCACAAAGTGCTGCCACGCTGACCGGAAATGCCATTGTTGGCACACCAGCCTATATGAGCCCCGAACAAGGCCAGGGTGAGCAAGATATCGATGGCCGCAGTGATATCTACTCACTGGGGGTCATTATCTATGAAATGCTCACCGGCCGGGTACCCTTCGAAGCAGATACGCCCATGGGTCAGGTGTTGAAACATATCACAGAAACCCCGCCCTCGATCCTGGAATTCAATAAAAATGTCCCGCCTGGCGTGGTAGATGTGGTTGAACGCGCCATGGCCAAACGCAAGTTTGCCCGCTATGACAATGCAGGGCAAATGTCTAAAGCATTGGCAGATGCAGTGCGGAACAGCACCTCTGCCAAAACACCTCCTCCGACCATGGCAGACTTGCCCTCAGCCGGGATATCCGCTGCTTCAGCCGGGGCGCGTAAATATCCCACACCCTCCCCCCGCTCCACTCCCAAGCCGATTACCCCCCGGCCTGCACGGTCACCTTCCACCCCCGCGCCAGGAGCGGTCACACCACCCATGTCTGTCGTCAAGGATACTGTCCATAAAACTTCCTCCGCGCAAGTTCGGCGGAAAAGTCCAAAACAGATTAGCTGTACCGTTTTCATAGCTTTCGCTGTAGTCGGATTATTTGCAGGGGCAATTTTCATTGCTGGGCAGAGATTCGAGATCAATGTCAGACCCCCAGCCGTCGCCCAGGCGAATGTCAGTTTCACCGCCACCCCTTTACTCACAGATGAAGAAATTATTCCAAGCCAACCTACAGAAACACCTCAGGCTACGCTAGCCGCGCTGGCTCTGAGCACACAGATCCCGACGGAAACCCCCGCCTCTACAGCCACGCTTACCCCCCTGCCAACCCCGACCAGCCAACCTACCGAGGCCCTCGTGGTCATCGGCGGAGCAGATAAGATCGCCTTTGTCAAAGATAAAGAGGTTTGGATTGCGAACCTGGATGGCACGAACCTGCGCCAAATTACCAACACCGGCAGCAGCAAGAGCGCCCTGCATTGGACTCCGGATGGAAAAGCGGTCACTTATATTACCGGACGGAGTGTGCGCATCGCGAATATTGATGACCTGCAAGACAAGCTCATCGTCAATGCAAATTGGGCAGATTACCTGGCCGGGTTTGAGATCTCGCCAGATGGGAAGTATGTCGCTTTCAGTATGAGTGATGGCCTATTCATCTTACCCTACGATCTGAACACCCTCAGTCAAATCCGCACGCCTGACCAGCTCAAGAATGCTCAAAATTGCCTGGCGTTCACATCTGCAAAAACCCGCGCGGTACGCTGGTCCAGCGATGGGAAGCGCCTGGCTGTGGTGATTACCGGCACGCAGAATAATAAGCAGGTTGATTTGGTACGCGTCTTTGGGTTAACGCTTGTGGTGAAGCCCCCACCCGGGTTGACGAATTTCCCGGAGAACGCTTCACCATGCGCGGTTTTGATGCCAATCCAACCATTCAAAGCCTGGGATGGGACGGCAACATGGTCTTTGCCTTGAACGTAGACAACAATTTTGGGTACGGAGATATCTATATCTACAATATGGCCAATGGCAAAGCGCAGCCGATCTATCCCCTGGGAACCGCGTGCTGTTTTCGAGATTTCCAATGGAGCCCCGATGGTACCTATTTCCTCTTCAGCTTCAAAGATAACAGCAAGCCTCAAACCACCCAGCTCTACCTTGTGGATTACGCGACCATGGGTACTGGCGTAACCTATCAAACGATCGCCTTGCCAGAGGATGTTTTTACCAGCGTAGATGACAAGCCTCAACCAGTGCTTCGACCCGCAAAGTAAAAACCTGTGAGAAAGTAGAAGCACCATGCCAGAAATCGGTCCTTATCAGATCCAATCCGAAGTCAACCACGGTAAGCTGGCCACTGTCTTTGCTGCTGTCGACTCTCGCACCGGGCAAGAAGTTGCCGTCAAACTCCTGGTTGCCGAGAGCCTGAATGATCCAACCATCCGCGCCCGCTTCCAGCGGGAAGTGCAAATCATTGCATCCTTGAATCACCCCGCGATTGTGCCAGTGCTTGAGTTTAGCGAACATGAAAACCAGCCTTATGTTGTCATGCCCTGGATGGCAGGCGGCTCGCTGGATCAGCGCCTGGCGGATGGTCCATTGGCATTTGAGGAGGCCTTGCTGATCCTGGAACAGGTCGCCTCCGCTCTCGACGTGGTGCACGAGCTGGATATCTTGCATGGGGATATCAAACCCTCGAATATCCTGTTTGACGCTGAAGGCAGTCCGTACCTGTCTGACTTTGGAATGGTCAAGCTGGCAGAAGCCAGCTTGAGCGCTTCGGTTGGGGTGCTCCTGGGACCTCCAGCTTACTTAAGCCCAGAACAAGCTTCAGGTACTGAAGAGCTGGACGGTCGCAGCGACGTTTACATGCTGGGAATCTTGTTCTTTGAAATGCTATCCGGTCAGCTCCCCTACCTGGCAGAAACTCCTTTAGGGTATGCCATCCAGCATATGACCATCCCTTTACCCAGCCTTTCTGCCCTGCGTCCTGAGCTGCCCGCAGCTTGTGACGCTGTGCTTGAACGCGCGGTGGATCGCAAGGTATCTCGCCGCTATTCAACAGCGGGAGATTTTATCGAGGGTTTAAAAACCTGGATCACCCCCCACACCAGCAGAGTGAAGCGCTGATTACCGCCACCCTTCCAGCGCGGTCAAAGCCCATTTACGTTGAAGAAGTCAAAGACATACGGGTCAAGGGTAAGCGAAAATCAGCCCCCTCACACCGAGGTGCGAGGGTTTGGTTATTCATTGGGCTGGTTGCGCTGGTGATCGCGGTCAGTTCTGGGCTTTTCTTTTTGGGTACGCAGAATATAGGCCCTTTTGCAGGATTTACCGGGCAATCCTATACAGCAGTGAGCAGTTCCTTGGGGGCAATAACTTCCTCTGCACCCGCAACCGTCCCCATTTCCAGCCCTACCCAGGTTGTCATCGTCCAACCGACCCTTATTCCCAGCCAGACAGCCGTAATCCAGGCTACCCTTACCCTGACTCCAGCGCGGAAAACACCTACGCTCACCCCCACGCCTCACTTCGATCCGCTGGTGATCTTCGCAACCCAAGCGTTCACCACGACTTATTCTGTGCAGAGTGCCGACACCTTCTTCGGCATCGCCGGTCGCTTCCAGGTAGATCTAGAAAAACTCTTAACTGCTAACCGAAAAACGTGTAATGACCGCCCCTCAATTGGTGTTGATGTATTAATCCCAGGAGCCCCAGAGATGACGGTGTCTGTCCCCACCTTCCCCTTATCCGAGGACAGCTTTGACCAGGTGGTTGAGCAGCTCCGCTTGCCTTGCATTCAGAATATCACCGCTTCAGCTTTCTCAAAAGATGGGAAGATGTTGGCCCTGGCATCTGGGAACACCGTCTTTGGTTGGCGTGTTGGAGACTGGAAGCCTATCTTCCAATTGATTGGTCACACCAGTACCGTTCGAGATCTTGAGTTTTCGCCTGATGGGAAAACGATCGCCACGGCCTCTGACGATACTTCTGTTCGCTTATGGAATACGCTCGATGGCAAACCATTGTCAGCAAAATTCAAGCATGATGCTCCTGTCACCAGCCTGGCATATGCTCCGGATGGACAGACATTTTATTCTGGATCGCAGAACAGTACTTTACAGTCCTGGGATTCGCAAGGTGAGCCTGTCAGACAAATCCGGCTGGAGCCAATTTACAGTCTCAGCGCTGCCCAGGTACCAGGCGGAGAAACCCTTCTTGCTGTTGGGCTGGCCGATCACGTTGTTGTATTGAATGCCAGTGACCTCTCCTCACTGTTTGAGCTTCCGGTTTCCGCTGTACCCAACGACCTGAGCTTTACATCAGATGGCTTACTGTTAGCTTCGGGATCAGATGTATGGCACATTCCAGAGCAAAAGCGCATTTACCAGCTTTCTGGAGCACCAGGCAGAGTATCTTTCTCAGTAGATGGTCAGCTCCTCGCAGACGGAGGCCAGATCTGGAAAATTTCAAATGGCAGCTTATTTACCACGCTCCCCGGAGCGGCTACAAGGCCGGTACAAAGGAACAGCTTGGAGATCGGCGCTTTTTCGCCTTTATCAAACCTGCTTTTATGGATCAGTAAGAATGGGGCAGCGGTTTGGGGGCTTCCAGAAAACTATTCGCCCGGCCCGCCTACGAACCGTGTGACGCATATTGTTCAAGAAAAAGAATCCCTGCAGAACATCACAAATCTGTACCAGGCGAAGTTGGAGTCATTCCTGGACCTGAACGGTTTGTCTTGCCAGAGTCCCATCTTTTCAGGCCAGCACGTGCTCATCCCTAGCCAACCTGAAGAACTGCTTACCCATTCTGAGACAACCCTTTCTGCCATTACCACAGAAAATGTCAAAAACCTACAAAAGCTTTTAACGCTTTACCCAGTTTGCACGCTCACCACTTCGGATTTGTTTATCTCTGATGATGGCAAATCCCTTATCAGCGGGTCAGCTCTTTGGGATAGTACCACCGGAGCCATGCGCATCCAGGCATCCAGCGTACCGCTTGATCTGGGAGGAAAGCCTGACAAAAACCTATCTTCACCATTACTGGTTTTGTCACCAGACCAAAAAACCCTGGCAATGCGGGTTGGCGACCATATTGAGATATGGGATCTTGATTCCGACAATCTCCAGCGCACACTCATTGGGAATAAAGGCTTTATCTCCAGCCTGGCGTTCTCGCCGGATGGTCTGACACTCGCCTCGTCAACCGTCATCACCGGAAAATTTAATGAAGAGAAGAATGAGATTAGGGTCTGGGATCTGCAAAAAGGAGAACGCAAATGGGTCAAAGATCGTTTTGCTCTCCACATGCAGTATACGGCAGATGGAACGAAGTTGATCTCGCTAGGTGAAAAAGCAATTCAGGTATGGAACGCTGAAGATGGCGAACTGCTCTACTCTCTGATCGGTCTCGACTCTCAGCCAGTAATTTCTCCAGATGGATCGTACCTGGCTTTTATCGCCTGTAAGAATGGCGAGAAGATTAATGGTCAATGTGTCACAGATGTCGCTCGAATTGTTCGTACGGATGCAGGGCAAATCTCACACACAGGTCTGGCAGGATTATCGACGGACATCCAATCCTTGGAATTTTCTCGGGACAGCCAATCTCTGGCTGGAGCAAGTGGGAATGGGATCATCATCTGGAACCTGGCAGATGGGACAGTGTTGCACAGTCTCAAAGTGACCGATAGCAAAGCTTACAGCCAGATCTTGGCTTTTTCTCCCAACAGCAACCTGCTCGTCTCCACCGATCAAGAAAACCGCCTGCTCTTCTGGAGCCTGCTGGAAGACAAGCTTTTGTTGATGATCCCGGATATGCCTGTTGATGATCTTACTTTCACCTCAGATGGGACACAATTAGGAATCCGCTCCAAAGACGATATCAGTCTTTGGGGGTTGAAACCTTAAATTGGAGCGCAAGGCGATGGATACTTTTGTATCAGGGCTGCCCCCTAAAATTGGTTCATACGAGATCCGTTCCCTATTCAGCAACAATGGCAGAACCCGACTGTTTTACGCCTATGACCAACACTTTGGCAGCGAGGTGATCATCAAGCTTCTGCCGGCTGATTTCCTTTCTGATCCAGACTTCCGCGCACACTTCGAACAGGATATGCGTACGCTGTCAGCCAAGCCCCTGCCTGCCATCGTGCCTGTTTATGATATCGGCCAATATGAAAGCCGTTCCTTCCTGGTCCAGCGTTATATGCCAGGAGGGTCTTTAACAGACAGGATTGCCGAAGGCCCTCTTGAGTTGGCAGAAGTTGTCCGGATTACTGAGAAATTGAGCCAGGGTTTGGATGCAGCCCATGAACGAGGCGTGCTGCACCTGAATATTAAACCGAGCAATGTCTTGTTTGATGAAAACGATGAACCATTCTTAGCCGATTTTGGCCAGGTGCGCACATCTCAAGCAAGTGGTACAGATGTACTAAACGCTATCGATGGTGCTCCTGCGTTTAACAGCCCAGAGCAAGCCCTCGGTCAGTTTGACCTGGATAACCGCAGCGACCTGTATGCCTTTGGAGCCTTGGTATTTACCATGCTTTGTGGTCGGGTTCCATACACAAACGAAAATCCGGTCATGCAAGCTATGCAGCATGTCTCATCTCCCACGCCAGATATCCTCAAGCTCCGCCCTGATCTCCCCACAGGCTGCGCTGCTGCAATCGATTGGGCAATGTGTAAGGACCCTGACTTACGTTATTCATCTGCGGGAGAGTTTGCAGCAGTATTTGCTCAGCAAGCTCAACGTACACAGCCGAAAAAGAAGCAAAAATCGGCGCAACCGCTGCGCATCGCCCTCTTACTCATCCTTGTACTGCTTTTGACAGGCGCGGCAGCCGGTGAAGCAATGGGGATATTTGACTTGAATAAAGCCCCTCAAAATGTGCTGGCGGCTGTTACCCAAATTGCCTACATGGTCAACCCGCCAACAGCCACCCCCGTTCCGCCCACCTTGACACCGACCCTGGCACCTCTTACCCAAACACGCACGCTTCCGCCCACCGTAGCCGCCTCCACCTTAACGCCTACCCCCAGCTTTACCCCAGCGCCAACCCGCACCCCGACTCCTATTCCAACCAAGCTCGCTATCGGATTTGCCGATAAAATTGCCGTCATCCGCCATAATGACATCTGGGTTGCCAATATCGATGGCAGCGGTCTGGAACAAGTGACCACAGATCAAAAGATCAAGAAGGACCTGCGCTGGACCCCGGATGGGAAAGCCCTGGTCTTCTCAAACGGGCTTTGTTATCAACTGTGGACTTACCCTGAGAAAGTAACCACCCAGTTGGGATGCTTTGAAGACCTGGCGATCTCTCCCGATATGTCCAGCATGGTGATCGGAAAAACCATCATTCTCAGCGAAAACAAAAATAAGCAATGGCTGAATTTTTTCGGCCCCTTTGATTTGCTGCGCCAGGGATTGATCAGCAATATTCCACGAGAGCCGGTCTCCGGTGGTTACCCCTTCGAAGGGGGGCGGTTGACTCAATTCTCCGCCGACGGGCAAACCTTGGCCTCCGTATTTCGCTCTCCTTACCAGGGTAAATTCCTGGATATATTGGAATTGTACAGCCTGCGTGGGTCTGGAGAAGATGTGGATGTTCACGACTATATCCCTGGAGACCGTTTTAGTTTGCGCGGCTACATCGGCCCAAATGATGCCCACACACTTTCTGATTTTGGCTGGGATGGGGATCGAGCCTTTGCTCTGCATGGACTGGTGAGCCCCACGGGGTATGGCGATATGGTCATCTACACACGCCTCCCAGAACAAAATAACTTCAAGGTTGAGAAACTAGCACCGATCGATGGTCAATGCTGTTACCAGGATATCCAGTGGAGCCCGAATAGTGAGTATCTCTTATTCGTCTTTCAGGATAACCGCTTTCTAAAAGACACTTTGGTTTACTATGAGCCTTATGCAACAATCCGGGAAGAGCTGACGCGGACACCGCTGCCATTCCCGGAAGGCTTCTTCGATGATCCCGAAGCCCGGGTAGAACCAGCCCTACGCCCGGCAAAACCTTGAGTTTGGCTGTGAAGTTATTAACATTGATCACATTGCATTCAACGCACTGGAAAGGGATTTGGCGATGAGCCCATCGATACCAGAGACAGTCGGCCGGTATAAGATTATTGCTGAATTGGGACGCGGTGGCATGTCTACGGTCTACTCAGCCCATGACCCCATGTTTACCCGGGATGTGGCGATTAAGATCTTGCCGCGTGAGCTGCTGCACGATCCGATGTTTCGTGCCCGCTTCGAACGCGAAGCCCAAACCATTGCGACATTGGAACATCCCGCCATCTTACCCGTTTATGATTATGGCGAGGCAGACGGCCAGCCCTTCTTTGTCATGCGCCTCATGACCGGAGGCTCTCTGGCAGACCGCTTGAACCAGGGACCTTTGCCTCTTGAAGAGGCAGCCCGGGTTATTACGATCATTGCTGGAGCCTTGGACGAAGCACACCGGCGCGGCATTGTCCACCGTGATCTAAAACCTGGCAACATTCTCTTTGACCAGCATAACGATCCCTTCCTGGCGGATTTTGGGATTGCAAAATTAAGTGAAGCCGGCGCCACCCTGACGGGTAATGTCATTGTGGGTACTCCAGCCTATATGAGCCCAGAGCAGGGGCGCGGTGAAAAAGATATCGATGGGCGCAGCGATGTTTATTCCCTGGGTGTGATCCTTTTCGAAATGCTGACAGGGCGAATCCCTTTCCAGGCCGACACCCCAATGGGGCAGATCATCAAACATATGAATTCCCCGATCCCTGAGATCCTCACCTATCAACCTGAGCTGCCGCCCGATATCCAGGTAGTGGTCAACCGTGCCATGCACAAGCGCAAGTTTGGACGTTTCAACACTGCAGGCGAGATGGCGCAAGCCTTACGGGCTGTGGCAGCAGGGAAACCTGTCCCCGTTCACCAGGCGATGCCAACCTATGCCACGCTGCCAGGCGCAGAACCCTCCCCGCTGCCCAATGGAAGTGCTCCGTTTCAAAAGAATATCCAGGGCAAGAAAGAAGAAACTACCCCCGAAGTGACCCGGCAGAAAACTCCTAACGACAGATCTGCCTCAACACCGCAAGCCAAGAAAAAGATACACTGGTTCTGGCGTCTACTGCGCACTGTGGCACTGGTCCTGCTTAGTTTGGTTCTTTTTAACAGCCCTGGTGGCAGCAGGTTTTCCAATCGTTGTTTTCCAAGAATATCCCGACAGCTTCTATACACGGCTCATCCTAGGAGGCACGGTAGAAGCTCATGCGGTGAACAAATCCTCCACGCCCAAGCCATCCTCTACGCCTCTTTCTTCACCAACGAAAACGCTTTATCCATCAGAAGACTCCCATGCCAACCGCACGACCCTCTTCCACACCAATCAAAGCGCCAACCACACCTTCTTCTCCAACCGCTATGCCGATCAGTGTTTATCCGATCAAAGATAGCCTGGGCTTTCCACCGCCAAATGAGACGCTCACGGCTGAGAATATTGATAAGATTGAAAAGATAGCAGTGGCAGGTAATGGGGGATACCTGGATATTGCCATCTCAGGAGATGCCACTACCCTGGCAGTCGCTACAACCCTTGGGGTGGATTTATATGATTTCGCAACCTTCGATCCTATCGGCTGGCTCCCCAGCCAGAATCCGGTCCAACATCTCGCCTTTTCACCGGATGGAAAGCAATTGGCAGTCGCTGAATTGGAATTGATTGACCTTTGGGAGTGGGAGACTCAAACTCTTGTCAATCACATCGCGGCACAAAAAGACAATCTGATCAAATTTGTCGATTTTTCCTCCACCGGGCAGTATCTTTGGGGAGGGTCTGGCAGCACCCAGGTTTGGAAAACCACAGATGGCAGCCAGGTGCTCTCTATGAATGGTGTAACAGCAGACTCGGTCTCCATTTCCATGGATGATAAGATTGTGGCTGCTCCGTACCGCTAATTCCGTAAAGCTGCTTTTATTGGCGGATGGTAGTTTGCAGCAAGAGCTGCGCGCTTACACTGTATACCGGGCTCAGTTTCTCCCAGATGGTGACACGCTCTTGGCGATTACAGACGACCTGGTACATGTATTCAGCTTGCTCAAGGGAGAGCTGACCCCTTCCATCGGTGGTCAAGTACCCGTAGTCTCTTGGGATGGTGAAACCCTGGTAACCGATAACGGTGCAGGTAAAATCCAAACCTGGAAATTATCTGGGAGTGCTGTGCCCGGTTTTCCCTTCCGGCAGTTCGACCAAATCGGTTATAGCAAACCTGAATTCCGCCAGCCCAATTACCAGGTATCTCCAAAAGGTGAATACCTGGCCTACTGGAGTGACTGGCAAGGAAATTACATGTTCCAGGATCTACTGGAAGAGAATCGCTCCTGGTCTGGTTCGATCAGTGCGAACAGCCGAGCAGAATCCATTTGCTTATGGCTACTCTAATTCAGAGGAATTTCTCCCTTAACAAAGCTCCTGTTTTCTCCACTAGATGCTGAAACCATCGTCTCCCTTTGGCAAAACAAGGATATTGAAGCCTGGGATTTTACCACCAGTCAAACTCATCGCAATCTTTCGTGGGCATATGACAATATCGTCTCCCAATTATCAGATATTATACAAAATTTATATCAGATGCCAAGCGCCAGCCAATCGGTAAATTCTCCCGATAACACCCTGAATGCCAAATCTGATTCGGGAAAAGTATTGGTTACCAATCTAAATGCCTCAGAGCAGATATTCACCATTCTTGCCAATGCCACGCAAAACACCGACCTGGTTTTCTCCCCTAAACTCCTCCACTCTGGCAACCATATCTTCAGGCCCGACGATTCGCCTGTGGAAAATGTCTGACGGCCGCCAGGTCTGTGTGATCAATGGGAATGGAGCAGATCCCGATATCGCAGATGCAGTTCGCCTCTTCTTCTCTGACGATGGCAGAACGCTTGCTGTGTACCACCTGAAAGATAAGATCTCCTACTGGAACGCCAAAAACTGCCAGAGACTGGAAACCTATGGGGTTAAAAAAACATCGATCTCTCCAGATGGCTCTTTCTTTATCGAACCGGAAACCTTTCAACTAAACCTGCGGAAGCTGAACGATGGAAGCCTGATCCGGGCCATCTATGGAAACTTCGAACAATATTCCAATCGTACCAAATTTGGATTCTCTACAGATGGAAAGTTCATCGGGGCAGTGTATGCAGATGGCACAGGCCATCTATGGGGGATCATCCCTTAGATAAAATTCTCCCGGAGGCTTGACATAACTCCGGGAGATCAAAACATTCCTCCCCATGTCTGGGGATGGTCTTGGATAAAAATCTAAACGGCTGGCACCGCTTCTGGCGGGGCTGTTTCACCTGCCACCTGGCGGAGATCGATATCCCCATCCTTGACCTCAACTTGGATCGTATCTCCGTCAGCAAACTTCCCGCTTAAGAGGGCGTCTGAGAGGGGATCTTCGACCTTTTGTTGGATGATCCGGCGCAGCGGGCGTGCTCCCATTTCAGGGTCATAGCCCAGCTCGGCCAGTAAATCTAATGCCGCCTGGTCTGCCAGGAGCGTAACCTGGTGATCTACCAATCGTTTGGTTACTTTATCGAGCTCTAATTCAACAATCTCTTTGATATCATCTTTGCTAAGGGAGCGGAATACAATCACACCGTCCAGGCGGTTAATAAATTCAGGTCGAAACACCCGCTTCAACGACTCCATCAGCTTCTTACGCATATCATCATATGCCAACCGCTCTTCAACTTCCTCATCACGCTTAAGCGAGAACCCCAGGGAGGTTTGGCGTTTGATCATATCCGCGCCGACATTGGTGGTCATCACGATGATTGCATTGCGAAAATCCACTTTACGGCCACGCGCATCAGAGAGATGCCCCTCTTCCATGATCTGCAGCAGCATATTATGGGCTTCAGGGTGTGCCTTTTCGACTTCGTCAAAAACGACAATCGAATAAGGCCGGCGGCGTAATGCTTCCGTGAGCTGCCCAGATTCTTCGTAACCCACGTAACCCGGAGGCGCCCCAACCAGCCGGCTCACAGTATGCCGTTCCATGAATTCAGACATATCCAGCTGGACCAAGGCTTCTTCACTGCCAAACATGAAGCGCGCCAGCGCTTTGGTTAGCTCTGTTTTTCCTACGCCAGTTGGTCCCAAGAAAACGAATGAGCCTATCGGGCGGCGAGGATCTTTGAGTCCAGCCCGCGCCCGGCGCACAGCTTTCGATATCGCCTGCACAGCTTCTTCCTGACCGATGATCGCCTTCCTCAATTCAATTTCCATATCCAACAGGCGCTGAGACTCTTCCTGGGCAATCTGCATGAGAGGCACCCCAGTCCACATCGAGACCACTTCAGCAATATCATTGGCAGTCACAACTGGGCTGTTCGAACGATCCCAAACCGTCTTCAAACGCTCAAGCTGGCGTTCCAGGTCATCGATCCGTTCCGCAAAATCTTGTGCGTCATCGTTGCGCCCATCCTCCACTGCCAGAGCCTGGTTTTGCTTCATCTCGCGCAGCTGGTTCGTCAGATCCTTCATGGTCTTGGCAGCCGGACTCTTGTACATCCGCACGCGCGAGGACAATTCGTCGATCAGATCGATCGCTTTATCCGGTAAAAAGCGCTCGGTGACATAACGAGCAGATAGACGTACAGCCGCATCCAGCGCTTCGTCTGAGATGGTCAAGCGGTGGTGTTCCTCGTACGCCGACCTGATACCCTTGAGAATTTCGAGGGTTTCATCCACATTGGGTTCGTCAACCATGATCGGCTGGAACCGGCGTTCCAACGCCGCATCACTCTCGATATGTTTGCGATATTCATCCAAAGTCGTCGCGCCGATGACTTGCAGTTCTCCGCGTGAGAGAGCAGGTTTCAAGATATTTGCAGCATCCACCGAGGATCCAGCTGCCCCAGCCCCCACGAGCATATGGACCTCATCGATAAACAGGATCGAACCCGAGGCTTTGAGCTCATCGATCACGCGCTTCAAGCGCTCCTCAAATTGACCGCGATACATCGTGCCAGCCACCAGCGAGCCAACATCGAGCTGCAGCAGGCGCTTGCCCTGCAGTGGACCAGGTACATCGCCTTCGATAATGCGCTGCGCTAGACCCTCAACAATAGCCGTCTTTCCCACGCCCGGCTCCCCAATCAGGGCTGGGTTGTTCTTGGTACGGCGTGCCAGGATCTGAATGACCCGCTCAATCTCCATTTGACGCCCAATCACAGGGTCGAGCTTCCCGTCTTCGGCCATGGTAGTCAAGTCTGTAGCCAGTTGATCCACCATGGGAGTCTTTGTCTTTTGTTGTTCAGTCTGCGGTGCCTTCTGTTCAGGGGCTGATGTTCTGCGTGAAGCACTAGATTCCTGCAAAACCCGCTTGGTTTGACGGCGGATCTGCTCTGGGGTTACACCCAATTTGCGCAGCACATCCAGAGCTACCCCCTCGCCATAACGCACTAGGCCCAACAAGAGGTGCTCAGTGCCAATATAATGATGACCCATTTGGCGGGCCTCATCCACGGCTAATTCCAACACCTGTTCAGTACCGGGAGACAAATCCAGCTTAGTCGGTATTGTTTCCCCAGGTCCTACCAGCCGTTCAACAACTTCTTGCACCCGATTTGCATCTAATCCCAGTTCCCTTAATACACGCCCGGCAACCCCTCCCTCTTCCCGAATCAATCCCAAGAGAAGGTGTTCCGTGCCAATATAATTATGCCGCATACGCTCAGCTTCTTGATGAGCCAAACCAAGCACCCTTCGTGCTCTTTGTGTAAAACTTTCCATGCCAGACAAGGCCGTACCTCCTAACCCCACCGCATTGATTGATTACGAGTGAGTTTATCTAATTCGATTCTACCAGAATTTCTACTACCTGCCTCAATCCTGGCAGGTTAGAGTTTTGTTAATAAACAGCGCACCTAAACAGGTGCGCTGCACAACAAGCTTAGGGAATAGCTGTGGACTAACCTGCCTGCTCTTCTCCCTCGGCTGGCTCAGGGGTCTCCGTGGATAATTGCGTCTCGCCCTCGGTTGGCTCTAAGGTCTCTGTAGGCAGATTCGTCTCATCCTCGGTTGGCTCCGGGGTCTCTGTAGGCAGAATTCGTCTCGTCCTCGGTTGGCTCCGGGGTCTCTGTAGAAAGGTGGGTCTCTCCCACTTCTCCAGAAAGCTCCATTTTCCAATCCAGGTCTGCATAAGCCGGTGAATCAACCTTGCGCAGGCTTAAACCGATGCGTCTGCGTTCAGCATCGATCTTAATCACCCGCAGCGTGAGCACATCGCCTTCCTTAATAACTTCCTTCGGATGGTTGATGCGTGACTCACTCAGCTCGGAGATATGGATTAAGCCTTCCATATCCTCACCCAACCTGGCAAAGGCTCCAAATTTTGTCAGGTGAGTAATCGTTCCCTCAACCAGCTGCCCTTCCTTGATATGGCCAACTTTTTGCGCCCATGGATCAGGCAGCATTTGCCGGATGGAGAGGCCAATCCGTTTGCGATCACGATCAACAGCGATCACCCTCACCTGCACTTCTTGTCCTACTTTGAGAACTTCGTTCGGGTGCCCAATC
Source organism: uncultured Chloroflexia bacterium (assembly GCA_963751425.1). Classification (GTDB taxonomy): domain Bacteria; phylum Chloroflexota; class Anaerolineae; order Anaerolineales; family UBA4823; genus CAVVUF01. The sequence goes on from CAVVUF010000001.1 coordinate 1,952,979, forward strand.
CGCTCCCAGCTGATCTCAGACAGGTGAACCAATCCATCCGCGCCATCAATGTTGACGAACGCGCCAAAATCTGCCAGGCTGGTCACCCGTCCCGTGCGAACCGCGCCTTCTTGCAATTCATCCAACAGCCGATCCTTGATCGTCTCCCGGGTCTCCTGTAGGGCTGAACGCTCTGAAAGGATTAATCGGTGGCGCTGTCGATCCACTTCAATAACTCTGACTGAGATCGGGTCTCCGATCATGGATGCCCAGCGTGCTTCGGGGGATTCATTCCCAGGTTCCGGGCGGCGCAAAACACTGATTTGAGAAGCAGGCACAAAACCCCGTAAATTCCCGACCGGGACAATTAAGCCACCTTTGTTGTAACCCACCACTTTACTCTGGGTCACATCACCCGAAATTAACTGGGCTTCGACGGTCTGCCAATCAGTTTCCTCGCGGGCACGCACATAGGACAAGACAAGATTCCCATTTTGATCTTCAGGATTCAAGATAAAAACGGGGATTTCCTGTCCCACTTTTAATGATTGGAATTCTTCCGGAGGGATTTGATCTTTTTCACGCCCGGAGATCACCCCCTCTGACTTGGTTCCAACACTGACCAGAATTTCATTATCAGATATGCTGGCAATTACCCCTGAACGGATTTCACCTTGCTTAGGGAAGTCCAGAACCAAGCCTTCCTGTTCCAAAAGTGTTTCCATCGGCACAGCATTTTCAGATCCTTGTCCTTCAGGTTTGTTGTTCTCGGGCGTCGCCTCCTGCCCAACCAGGGCATTACTCTGATCCATATAGTTACGCACTCCAAATTTTAAGATTAGAGACACATTATACACGATTTTCTTATGGAATCAGGTTGGCTATCTGGCTTTCTTGAATAAATGGATCCGTTCCATTTATTCCTAAAGAATCATTTGGGTCCTTTTTTCTTCTCAACTAGCTGTGATTCCTTGAAACCAAACGCTCCGAAATTAGCTTTATACGCTCATCCCCCCCCCCGGCTTTCTGAAAGGCAGTCACCACGTTAGGGTCAAACAAACTACCTGAGCCTTGTACAATCACATCATAGGCTTGCAGTAAAGATAAAGCCTGGTGGGTGAGCAAATTCCACCCGAGTTCACCTTACAAAGGCCGTCATCTGGCTGGCAGAAGGAAGTCCCCCGGCAGGTTGAGCTGCTCTAACCGCTCGAACAATCGCCTGAGCCACCACCTCAGCCGCAAAGGCGCCTACAATATTGACATCTGCTTTGTGCGCACCTGTCGCCAGCATAAAAAGTGTATCGCCATCTTGCATGGTATGCGCGGGACGAATTGCCCGCGCCAAGCCATCCTGCGCCATTTGAGCAGCTTTATTCGCAGCCTCTTTGCTCAAACGGGCATTGGTAGCCACCACGCCAATAACGGTATGCCCCCTGGAAGCAAAGCCCAGCACACTTCGCCCAACCAGGGTCTGCATGACCGATAAGGTATTAGCGAAGGTGCCTTCGGCGCCGATGTGCACAGGCCCCACTTGCGCGGATCGCGCCCCTGCAATGATCTCACCCGTCTCTGGGTCCACCACATCTCCCAAGGCATTTACAGCCACGAGCGCTCCAACCACAATACCCGCCCCAATCTCCACGCTGGCGCTGCCAATACCTGATTTCATCGCCTGGGTTGGGCCAAGGATCTTCCCAACTGTCGCTCCGGTCCCTGCCCCCCAGTTGCCTTCTGCAACAGGTTCCCGGCTTGCATTCAGGCAAGCCTGGTATCCCATTTCGGCATCTGGGCGCACATCTGGTTTACCAATGGTCAGGTCAAATAAAATCGCTGCTGGTACAATCGGCACACGCGCCACACCGGTGTCAAAGCCAATCTTCCGCTCCTCCAGGTAACGCATCACTCCGGAGGCCGCATCCAGACCAAACGCCGACCCACCGGCCAGTACCACCGCATGCACTTTTTCCACCAGGTGTTCAGGGCGCAGCAAATCGGTTTCGCGTGTTCCTGGGGCACCCCCCCGCTGATCCACCCCGCCGACCGCACCTTTCTCACACAAAACCACAGTGCATCCGGTCAGTGCCTCCAGGTCCTGAGCTTGCCCCACCCGGATACCCGGAACATCGGTAATCGAATTCTTAAGTTTCATCTTCACCTCGCTGCCAAAGTGTATATCAAATGATCCGAAAATGCAATTAAAATCCCGCACCGCCCATTGTACCGCCGTTGACATCTTCCTTCTTTGCGGTATAATTTTCGTCGCTGTCCAGAGGCCCCGTAGCTCAATTTGGCAGAGCAGTTGACTCTTAATCAATTGGTTACAGGTTCGAGTCCTGTCGGGGTCACCTAAACAGATCCGTCCCGAATCGCACACCTTCACCGATGAGTAGGGAGATTATCCTCCAGGCTTACACTTGGAGATCCTCGAAGATCCCGGTGGAGACCTGACCATCGACCAGGTCTCCACGCCAGCATCCGACTCACAGTTTATCTCCAGCCAGCCTGAAGTGCCGAATATCGGGGGTGTAAGAAAACCAGCCCGGCAAGAAGATTAGCCTTCCCTGCAGGCTATTCATAATTGCTAAGGATTATTTAAGGTAAAATATACTCAATTCATCAAGTATGTCCAATCAGGAACAAATTCTTCTGCAAACCAAGCTGCATCAGCCATCGATCCCTAGGGGCTTGATCGATCGCCCGCGGTTGTTCGAGCAGCTCAATGGTGTCATTGACCACCCACTTACCTTGATCTGTGCACCGGCTGGGTATGGCAAAACCACCCTGGTATGCACCTGGCTTAATCAAGCTGCTGCTGGACGGAGTGAGCAGGGTTCTCCCTTACCTTCTGCCTGGCTTACGGTGGATGAAGCAGAAAGCGACCTCAGCCTCTTCTTGCGCTATATGATCGCCGCAATCCGTACGATTTTTCCGGAGGCATGTGAAAAGACCCAGAGCTTGCTTCAAACAAGGCAGCAACTCCCACAAGCTGTCTTATATGTCACGTTTTTTAATGATCTCGAAAATCTTCCCAGAGAAGCTATTCTAGTAGTGGACGACTACCAGTTCATCCGCGGGAAAGAGGTGCATGATCTACTCGGTGAACTGGTCCGCCATTGTCCAAAACCACTGCATTTGGTGCTGATCTCGCGCATTGATCCGCCACTTCCACTAACCAGTCTCCGCGCGAAGAGGCAGATCCTTGAAATACGCACCCAAGACCTGCGCTTTTCCTCTCAGGAGACGACTACCTACCTGGATCAGGCGCAGTTTATACATTTAAACAAGCTCACCTTGGACCTTGTGAATGAGCGCTTCGAAGGCTGGCCAGCCGGCTTGCACCTGGCGGCTCTTTCTTTGCGTTCCGCAGACAGCCAAGAATCCGTTCACCTGGCTTTATCCAGCGCGGATGCCAATGTAACTGGATACCTGGTAGATGAGGTTCTGACCCACCTATTTCCGGCGATCCACTCATTCTTGCTGCGGACCTCGATCTTGGATCGCTTTTGCGCTTCACTGTGTGAAGCAGTCATTGGAGAAATCGAAACCACATGGAATGCGCGCGCCTGCCTGAATTGGATTGAACACTCCGAGCTGTTCCTTACACCCCTTGACAGCCGCCGGGAATGGTACCGTTACCACCACTTATTCCAAGAATTGCTGCAGCAGAGATTATCCACCGAGATTACGCCTGCCGAAGTGAGCAGCCTGCATCGTCTGGCTTCAGCCTGGTTTGAAGAACACGGACTGCTGGATGAAGCCTTACATCACGCCCTGGCTGCTGGAGATTTTGCCCAGGCCGTACACCAGATGAGTGCCGGCTTGCGGGAGGTGATCAACCGTGAGGACCGGCTGACCCTGGAGCGCTGGCTGCGCATGTTACCGGAAGAGATGATCCAACGACAGCCCGAGCTGTTGATGATCAGGGCCTGGGCACTCCAGTTTTCATGGAGATTAGACCTGCAAGCACAGGTGCTCAAGCAGATAGAAGACCTGTTGGATGCAGATGCAGGCGCAGCGTTGCTGGCGGATGACCTTCAGCTCCTGCGCGCGCAGATCTTCCTGCTAAAAGCTCAGCAGGCATATTTAGGCAACCAGCCGATACTGGCGATCGATTTTTGCAGGCAGGCATTGGCGCTCCTGCCCTTATCGTGGACATTCGGGCGCGGCGCAGCGATGCTTTTCCTGGGCTTTTCCATGCAAGCCAGCGGCCAGGCCCAGGCTGCTGAACGGCTGCTGCTCCATGAATATGAGACTTACGGCGATAAGACCGATACTTATGCCCTGTTAGTCTTAGAATCTCTGTGTTTCATCTACCTGAATACCGGCCAGCTTGAGCAGACCAGGCAGATTGCGCAGGTGCTGGTCCAAGGAGCGACCCACAGAGGGCTGGCATTCATGAGGAACTTGGGGAACTGGTATCTCGGCTTGGTGTGTTATCAAATCAATGATCTGGAGGCTGCCGCGCAATACTTTACCCAAATCGTTGAAAACCGATATACAGTTCAGGTAACTACCTATCGTGATGCGGTTGCAGGCCTGGCGCTGATCTAATCAAATCCAAGGGCAGAGCTCTGAAGCCTGGCAGATGGTGGAGTCTGTCAGCCAGTATGACCTGGAGCAAATGGGCAGCGAAGAACCCCGGACGCGCTCCATGCGTGCCAGGCTGCTGCTCATGCAAGGAGACTTAGAAAGAGCCGGCCGGTGGGTTGACACATTAACCGATCCGCCTCCGAACCAGCCTCTGATGTGGCTGGAAGAACCGCAGGTGACCCGAGTGCGCATCCTGGTGGCCAGAGGCAAAGATGCTGACCTGCGCTTGGCAGCGGAAATTTTGGATACCCTGGAAGAGATTGCGGATCGAACCTTTAACACGCGTTATAAGATCGAGATCCTGACACTACGCGCCCTGGTGTTAGATGCCGCGGCACAGCGTGCCGACGGGGAAACCAGCCAGGCCAACACTGTACTGGAACAGGCGGTAGATCTCGGAAAACCAGGTGGTTTCATCCGGGTTTTCGTCGACCTGGGCAAACCCATGCAAGCCATGCTGCAACAGCTTGTCAAGCGAGGCTACGCTGTGGAGACCATCAACCGCATTCTTGTGGCATTTCCAGAGGATGGTAGAAGTCAGATTGGCAGCGAAATGCCGGGCATACCAGCCGGGCGACCATCCCCTGAAATTTCGACCTTGGTCGAGCCTCTGACCCGCAGGGAGCTTGAGGTCCTAACCTTATTACGAGGGCCAGCAAGCATCAAGGAAATTGCCCAAAAACTCAATATCTCACATGCGACAGCTAAAGACCATACGATTAAAATCTACAGTAAGCTGGGCGTCAACCGGCGTTGGGATGCCGTGGCCAGAGCAGAAGAATTGAATATTCTTCCCCCACGCTAAGCTCCTTTCACTTTTGTAAACCCGACCGATATAAATATTAATCCCTCCTTAATCCCACCTTTAACCCTCCTTTAGGTGGTTTTTTTACGCGGAAAAACAATCTATCATCTAATCATGGTGAACATACTACATGGAATTATCCCTTTCGATCGCCCAGCAACTTACCAAATTAAGGTCCAAGGAAGGATCGATCCGAAATGGTCTGATCGTATGACTGGCATGCAGATGCGCATTGCTCCAGAGCAGACCACCCCTCCGATTACAACATTGGATGGCGAGGTAAGTGACCAGGCTGCCCTGCTCGGAGTGCTGAATTCGCTTTATGAGCTGCATTTACCCATTATTTCAGTGGCTGTAGTGCCTCATCTGGAAGGAAAGGAGAAGCAGGAACCGTAAATAATTTCTTCGAAAAAAATATGTCTTAAAACCGAAAAGACATTCATTTAGAATTCAATCAAAGGAGAAAAATATGGCTTGTTTATTTGTGCTTTTTGCAGGAATGTTCCCACGTTTAGCAGATATTTTCATCTGGATCGCTCGCCCGACCCAGTTCATGAACGCCTTCAATGATAAGATTATCTGGCCGATCCTGGGGATCATCTTCCTGCCCTTCACAACACTGATGTATGTAATCCTCGCCTGGGGAGTTGGAAGTATAAATGGCTGGGACTGGTTCTGGTTGATCCTGGCAGTTTTCCTTGATATTTCACACTATGCCCATACAGCCTATAACAACCGCAGTGCCATCGCCGCTTACACCGGTCCCCGGCAGCCAGCTGTGTGAACACAGTTTAGCCCAGATTACCAATTATAAGAAAGGAGAATTCAAATGACATACGGTCCAATCGATTTTCTAGCTCTTGAATTCAAAACCGACCAGCTCAAAGGCGAGATCATACCGGAGCTGCTCGAGCTGGTCAAAAACAAGGTCGTGCGGGTGATCGATCTTGTGATGATCCAGAAGTATGCAGATGGGCATTTCGAAGCGGTAGAAATGCAGCAGCTAGCCCCTGAAACCCTGGCGCTCTTCGATCCACTGGGTGTCGAAATCAGCGGCATGATTCAAGTCGAAGATATCGCCAATGTAGCTGAGACAATGGAGAAGGGCACCAACGCCGCAATCTTGCTGTTCGAAAACCTGTGGGCGATCAAGTTCAAGGATGCTGTGCTCAGGGCGAATGGGCGGCTGCTGGCGCAGGACCGCATCCCCTTCGAGGTCGTGAATGAAGCGCTGGAGACTTTTGCCCAGGCCGAATCATCCCAGGCTTGAAACCTTAACCGAAAACAAACCAGGAGGTATATATGTTACGCAGAAGAGCAATGATGAGAAGACCAATGATGGAAGACGTCGCGTGTAGGTGCCGCTGCCGTAGGCACGGCGGTAGTTGTGGGCACTGCCGGTGCAGTACACCACCACCAGCAAAAGAAATATGCGCAGCAAGATGCTGCGGCGCAGCAGCAGTACGATCAGGCTTATCAGCAAGGCGCGGCCGATGCGCAAGCCAGCAGAATGCTCCACCTCCGGCGCAGTACGCAGCGCCAGTTGAGCAGGCGCCTGCGGCAGATTTAACCGCCCAGCTTCAGCAGCTTGCCCAGCTCCATGATTCGGGCGTGTTGAGCGATGAAGAGTTTGCGGCGGCCAAGCAAAGACTGCTGGGAGGCTGATCGTTTGTGCTCATATGGTGGAGTACGTCAGTATGAGTGAAGAAAGGTGATAGACGATGATAGGATCTGCAACTCTGCTGGTTGGGACAAGCATTCTGGTCGTTGGCGCTGGTAGCAGGCGTGCTTGCCAGGCGACCAGCTCGTGCGCCGGTTAGCTGCTTGAGCTGCTCAGTAAGAAGATCGAGCGGCTAATCGATCTTGTCATCATCCAGAAGTATGCAGATGGGCATCACGAAGCAGTTGAAATGCAGCAGCTGGCCCCTGACCTCCTGGCGCTTTTCAATCCGTTGGGTGTCGAAATCAGCGGCATGATTCAAGTCGAAGATATCGCCAATGTAGCTGCGACAATGGAGAAGGGCACCAACGCCGCAATACTTGCTGTTCGAAAACCTGTGGGCGATCAAGTTCAAGGATGCAGTGCCTCAGGGCGAATGGCCGGCTGCTGGCGCAGGATCGGATCCCCTTCGAGGTCGTGAATGAAACGCTGGAGATTTTTGCCCAGGCCAAATCATCACCAAGATTGAGACATTAATCAAAAATAGATCAGGAGGTTGATATGTTACGCAGAAGAGCAATGATGAGAAGACCGATCGCGCGTGTTGGCGCCGCTGCCGTAGGCACGGCGGTAGTTGTGGGTACTGCCGGTGCAGTACACCACCACCAGCAAAAGAAATATGCGCAGCAAGATGCTGCTGCGCAGCAGCAGTACGATCAGGCTTATCAGCAGGGCGCAGCCGATGCGCAGGCCCAGCAGTATGCTCCACCTCCGGCGCAGTACGCAGCGCCGGTTGAGCAGGCGCCTGCGGTAGATTTGACCGCCCAGCTTCAGCAGCTCGCCCAGCTTCATGATTCGGGCGTGCTGACCGACGAAGAGTTTGCGGCGGCCAAGCAAAGACTGCTTTCAACCTAATTTACATCCGCAGCCAGATTCCAGGCTGTTCGACAACCCAGGATGCCTGCCTCCCTGACCACCGGGAAGTTCAAGCGTCAAGCATTGAAAACGAGCGAGTAAACCTAACTTCGAAAGGAGGAAAATATCAAAATGACAAACAAAGATCCTATATCCCTGCCGGTTCCGACATTTTTCGGCGGAACAAAGGCAATCACCCTGACCCCGGTCGTCGGTACGCCGCGGCGGGAGTACGCCGAGATGTTCATCCCGGGCGCAGAGCAGCTCGAGGACGGCGAGCTGCGCGTGACCGTGCTCGGCAGCGGCAATCCCTGGAACACGCGCGCTCAGGCTTCGGCCAGCGTCATCGTCGAGGTCGGCAACCCTGAGCGCGATATCCTGGTTTTTGATCTCGGGAGCGGCTGCCTGGCGAACTACGCCAGCCTGAAGCTGCCGATCAACAAGCTCAACAAGGTGTTCCTGACGCACCTGCACGCCGACCATATGGGCGACCTGATTACACTCTCTGGCAGCTGGTCGAAGGTGGGACGGGCAGACGGGCCGGTCTACGTGTGGGGCCCCAGTGGGACTGAGCCTCGCCTGGGTACGAAGCACTTCGTCAAAGGGATTGAGGAAGCGCTTGCCTGGGACACCGCGGCGGGGAACGGCGCTATCAACCCGGAGAGCATGAAGATCATGGTGTCTGAGTTCGACTTCAGCCAAACCCAGGTCGTGTACAACGAGAATGGCGTGAAGGTGACCTCGTTCCCCGTCGTCCATGCCCTGAGCGGCGCCGTCGGCTATCGCCTCGACTTCGCCGGCCTATCGTTCGGCTTCTCGGGCGATGCACGCGCCTGCTGGCCGCTCGTGCATGCCTGCGAAGGCGTCGACCTGCTCATCCACGAGTGCTTCCCGCCTGCTGCCGCCCTCGCGGCCGCCTCGGGTCTCTCCATCGAGCGGGCGACGATTGCCCTGAATGCCGCCCACACCTCGCCGAAAGGCCGCCGGCAAGGTATTCAAGCTCGCCAAGCCGCGTGTGGCTGGCCTCTACCATACGCTGCTCTCGCCCCAGGTAATCAACATGCTTTACGTGGAACTTGGCACGGTTTATAACGGCCCTGTCGTCCAGACCCAGGACCTGACTGTGTTCAATGTGACGAAGGAAGCTGTGGTCGCTCGCCAGGTAAAGCAATTTGACCAGCTGCCTCCAACACCGGGGGTGCAGCGTATGGCCTTCAAACCCGTTCCCGTACCGCCTCCCGCTTGGTGGGCAGAGGCACTCATCCCGTTTGACGATGTTTAGACATAAATCTGACATTCTCATCGTCAATAAAGTAACCATTCATCTATAAAAAAGGAGAACTCTAATCATGAAAACCATCAAATCAGTCAGTGTCGGATCATTCGTCGCCTACGGCGCCATCCTGACCGCGTTCTGGACCTTTGTCTTTGGCTTGTGGTATTGGATCCTGGGCTGGATCTTCGGCGCCCAATCATGGTGGATGGATATGAACCTGGGCAACTGGACCGTCTATACCCTGACCACCTTTGGCCTGATCTTTTTGAGGGCCATCTTTGCCGCGATTGGCGGTGCGTTAGCCGGGCTGGTGATCGCCCTGGTCTACAACTTCGTGGCCGGTGTGATGGGCGGGCTCAAAATAAACGTGGAGTAGTTTTTCCCATCTTTTAAGTTTTGGAGATTTAGCATGAATTCGACGAATAAAAAGATTTCGACAATCTTAGGATGTATGCTGGCGCTGTCATGCATTCTAAGCGCCTGCGGCGGGGCAGCCACACCGGCACCCACCCAAGATGTAGCCCTGATCCAAACTCAAGCCGCCCAAACCGTGGTGGCAGACTTGACCCAGAACGCACCGCCTCCGCCCACGCAGGCGCCTCCAACCAGCACAGCCGCGCCAGCGGCGGCGCCGACGGAGACTCCCCCTCCGCCCGGTCCAACCCCCGATCCGAACATCCCGGTGGCCGTCATTCCTACCCCAGCCCCCGGTGATCCCGCGGCGATCGCTAACTTCAACACCGCCATCTTCAGTGGTCCAGGCACGAATTATGTGGTCTACGCGGCCCTGAACGGCGGTAAGACTGCCAAGGTGGTTGGAAAGAGCGAAGATGGCTTATGGTGGGCGGTCAGCGTTCCAGTTGCTCCCACCGGATCAGGTTGGGTGAACTCTGGCTGGGTGACGGTGAAGGGCGTGGAAGGTGTCCCGGTACTACCCACACCTCCAGTACCCCCCACCACTGAGCTGGTCCCGCCCGGCTCCGACGGATCCACAATTAGTAGCCATCGCCAACGTCTATGTGCGTACTGGTCCGGCTGTCAACTATCCGGCTTATGGCATTGCCCAAGCGGGTGCCAGTGGTCGTGTGATTGGCAAGAGTGAGGATGGAAAGTGGTGGGTGGTGCGCCTGAACCCAGAGAATGTCGGGGCAGGCTATGGCTGGGTGGATGGTCAATATACCACAGCCAGCAACGTGGAGACTGTCCAGACCATCCAAAACCCGGTCACCTACCAAACTGCACCACCCCCTCCGCCTCCGGCAGGTGTGCCGGTGGCTACCGCGGTTGATTATGTCAACGTGCGCAGCGGACCTGGCACCAGCTACCCGGTGCTGGTGGTAGCCCCACCAGGAGCCTCCGGCGAAGTGACCGGAAAGAGCGCCGATGGCGCCTGGTGGCAGGTGAAGATCTCTCCACAATACTCGGCAGATGGCTTTGGCTGGGTATCGGCAGATTGGGTGATTACCCAAAATACAGCGAATGTGCCCGTGGTAGAAGCGCCAACCGCCCCTCCCACCGTTGAGACAACCCCCGCACCTCCCAGCTCGACGATGGGCTGTGTCTTGGTGGCGCAGTCCCCGACCGATTACACCCAATTCAACGCAGGTTCCGGATTTTCCACCACCTGGGTGCTGCAGAACACCGGCAGCGAGGCTTGGTTGTCAAGTTCCATGGATGTGCGCTACGTAGGCGCAGCAGCCAATACCCCCTTGCACCAGGGCTCCGATGTTTACGACCTGGCCTTGGATGTGCAGCCTGGTGCATCCTACAACTTCACCGTACCGATGATCGCGCCCTATGATACCGGCACATACGGAGAGATGTGGGAAGTTGGCATGGGCAGCACGGTGCTCTGCCAGTTCTATGTGTACATCATTGTGCCGTAACTAGTGAAGTGATAAAATCTCAAAAGACCCTTTTGGTCTTGACGACCAAAAGGGTCATTAATTACAAAAAGGATATATAATCATGAGAGGCAGACGGGAAGAACGGCGCGATGAGCGCCAGGATGACCGCCAGCTCGGGCGACCGGGCGCCGGGAACCAGTACCAGATGCGCCAGAAGATGGTGTCGATTGGCGACGACTTCTGGATCGAGAACAGTCACGGCCAGAAAGTCTACAAGATCGACGGAAAAGCGCTCCGCGTGCGCCAGACCCTGAGTCTTCGAGGATGCCCACGGTACCGAGCTGTGCAAGATCCAGGAGCGCATGCTGCGCGTCAAAGACAGCATGGAGATCGAAGGACCCCGCGGCGAGAAGCTCGCCATGGTCAAGAAAGCCCTGATCACCCCGGTGCGCGAGCGCTGGGTGGTCAAGATCAAGGGCGGACCCGATTTGGAGGTGCAAGGCAATATCTTAGATCACGAGTACACCATCGGTGAAGGGCGCGATAAGGTGGCGGAAGTCTCCAAGAAGTGGTTCCGCCTGCGCGACAGCTACGGGGTTGCCATCGACCCGGGTCAGGAGGATGTGCTCATCCTGGCTGTGGCGGTGTGTATCGACGAGATGGCTCACGAAGGCCGTTAGGCCGCCGGGTGAATGATGTTCGGGGTGTCTGCCATCCCCGAGCGTAAACCCTATTTCATTCAGTTTTGAGGAGAAAATAAAATGCCTTGTTTATTTGCACTGTTTGCAGGAATGTTCCCACGGATTGCGGACATTTTCATCTGGATCGCCCGACCAACCCAGTTCATGAATTCATTCAACGATAAATGGTGGTGGGCCATCCTGGGGATCATCTTCCTGCCCTTCACCACGCTGATGTATCGTGATCCTGACCTGGGGCGTGGGAGGTATCTATGGCTGGGATTGGTTCTGGCTGATCATGGCGGTGTTTCTTGACCTTGGGCACTTAGGCCATACTGCCTACAGCAACCGAGAAGCGATCCCTGGTTATTCAGGTCCCAGACAACCCGCCATGTAATATCCTTAGACCAATACCCTGACGGATCGCAGTCGTTGAGTTGGGTAATGGTTCGATCAATAGTAAGTTCGTGTTTACACAAATTAATGTAAAATTGAGGTGGGTGGGGAGAGCTTCACCCACCCACCTCATCTTCAGACCACCGAGGAAACCATATTCAACTATCACAGGAGGTAAAGAACAATGATTAACCATGGACCAGTCGATGTCATCGTTTTGGCTGCTGGAGAACCGCGCTTTGATGGCGGTGTCCTGGCGGAGCTGGAACGGCAAGCCGCATCCGGAACGATCCGGGTGCTGGATGCTATGATCCTCGTGAAAGACGTGAGCGGAGTGCGTAAATCCCTTAATCTCGAAGACCTGCCAGCGCAGGATAAAGCAGCTTTAGGCTTTATCGAGACCGGGACGCGCGGCCTGTTCGACTCCGAGGATGCCGCTACGTTCTGGGAAGGCATGGTGCCCGGCTCAACCGTGATCGCCCTGGCGATTGAGCACACCTGGGCGCTAGCCCTGGTGAATGCTTTGTATCAGAACGGTGTGGAAGTCGCCTTGAACTTCCGTGTGCCGGCGACAATTGTCGACGAGGCTTTCGCCTCGCTAGAAGCTAGTGAATAAAGGAGGCTAAAATGCCAGGATTAGTTCGAGGAATGGCCAGGACGGCTGCCGTGGTCGGCACCGCCACGGCCACACGCAATGCTGTCAACCGCCGCCAGGCGGACAAGAACGCCGCGGCGTATACACAGGCGATGAGCTCGGCTTCTGCCCAACAGGCTCCACCGCCCCAAGAGCAGTACTACGAACCCGCTGCGCCTGCGCCCGAAGAAGATGTGATCACACAGCTCGAGCGCCTGGGGGCCCTCAAAGCCCAGGGGATCCTCACCGAAGAGGAATTCCAGGCCCAGAAAGCCAAGCTGCTTGGCATGTAAGTTCCCGAACCGATCAAGCCGGGCGAGCCTTTAGATGCCAGGTCTATTTTAAAAAATAGCGCAGCTTAAGCAGCTCCCCGGCTTTTTTCTACAGATCTGCTGGTGATTCAATAACAGGAATTGGTTATCGATAGAATATCGAATGAAGGGAGACGAAACATGCGAAGAAGAGGCATGGGTCCAGGAAGAGCGATGCGAAGAGGTGTCGTCCGCAGGCATCGCAGGATGCGCAGGCGGATGCGCAGACGATTGATCATCGGTGGTGCAGTGCTGGTTGCTGCAGGAGCCACCGCTGTCAAAATGAGTCAAAGTGAAGTGCAGCAGGTAGAGCAGTACACGGGCCAGAAAGCTGAGGATCTTTCAGAAGAACAACTGGATGCCGCCATGAACGAGCTCGGCATCGAAGGACAGGAGCCAACCGATCAAGAGATCGCCATGCTTGAGGCGGAAGAGGATAAAGCCCAACAAGCCCCACCAGCCTCAGGTTCTGCGCCTGCCCCCCAAGAAGATTTGATCGCCCAGTTGGAACGTCTGGGTACGCTCAAAGCCCAGGGGCTGCTTACCGATGAAGAATTCGCGGCAGCCAAGGCAAAATTACTGGCGAGCTGATCTCCCTGCATGCTGATAAGGGCAGGAATCCAGGTTTTCTGTTGAAGCGAAGGTGGCTGTGCCGGTCCTGGGGATCATTTGCCTGCCCTTTAACATCTTTAAAGGTATTCCCGTCAAAATCTGGGTTCTGATTGACGCGCTGTGACTGGGTGTGGCTCGTTCAGGCAATTACCAGATCGATTCTCTGAATATGGAGAAGGAAAATTTCTTTCTAGATCATCAATATTGGAGGAAAAGCAAATGAAAAACACGCTGAAAGTAATCTGTATCTCGTTCGGATTATGCGCCGGGCTGTTCATCCTGGCGGCCTGTACATCGTCTTCTCAGGGAGGTGCGGGTGACCTAACCGCCTCGGGTTGGAATTTATCGCAGCTCATGGATCAGCCGCTTGTATCGGGTTCGAGCATCACCGCTCAATTCACTTCCGACGGAAAGGTGGGTGGTTCATCCGGCTGCAACCGGTATTCCGGCACGTATAAAACATCGGGGAACAATATCGAAATATCTTCACCATTGGCTGCGACCATGATGGCCTGTGAGCAAGCGCTCATGGACCAGGAGAGCGCTTACCTCACAGCCCTGGGTGAGGTCAAAACATTTAAAGTCGCTGGAGATACCTTGACGCTCAGCGATGCCAACAATAAAAGTTTGTTGGTTTACAAAGCCCAATCCCAAGACCTGGCCGGCACCTCCTGGGAGGTGATCGGTTATAACAACGGCAAGCAAGCCGTCACCAGCGTTCTGGCAGGTACGACCCTGACGGCTGAATTTGGCAAAGATGGGAATCTGTCGGGCAACAGCGGCTGTAATACCTATAATGGAACCTACACCGTCACCGGTGACCAGATCCAGATCGGCCCACTGGCGACAACCCGCATGGCTTGCCCGCAGGAGATCATGGACCAGGAGACCCAATACCTGGCTGCGCTGCAGACGGCGGCCACTTATCGGGTCGAAGGCACAGGGATGGAGCTGCGCACCCAGGAGGGTGCCTTGGCTGCAAACTTTATCAAGAAATAAAAATCAATCGAGCTTTGAAAACCCATTAAAAAGGAGAAATATTATGGCAATTAAGACTTACAAAGATGGAACCCCGTTTACCGGCGTCATCGGACGCACCACAGAGGAGTCCTCGCCGGCCTGGCCGGAGCCGCCGCGCCCCCCGGAAGGGGCGCCCAACGTGCTCATCTGGGTGCTGGACGATGTCGGCTACGGGCAGTTATCGAGCTTCGGCGGGCTGGTCGAGACGCCCGTGCTCGACAGCCTGGCCGCCAACGGCCTGCGCTACACCAACATGCACACCACGGCCTTGTGCTCGCCGTCGCGCGGCTGCATCCTGACCGGGCGCAACCACCACTCGATCGGCCTGGCCTCCATCACCGAGACCTCCACCGGCTTCCCCGGCTACAACGGCATCCTGCCCTTCGACAGGGGCATGCTCAGCGAGATGCTGCTGCAAAAAAGTTACAACACCTTCTGCGTTGGCAAGTGGCATCTGACGCCCCCCGAACACACCACCGCTGCCGGACCCTACGACCGCTGGCCGCTCGGGCGCGGCTTCGAGCGTTTCTACGGCTTCCTGGGCGGCGAGACTAACCAGTGGTATCCGGAACTGACCTATGATAACCACGTGATTGAACCACCCAAGACACCGGAGGAGGGCTACCACCTGAGCATCGACCTGGCCGACAAGGCCATCGAGTTCATCCAGGATGCGCAAGTCAACGCCCCCGATAAGCCCTTCTTCCTGTATTACGCCACAGGCGCCGGCCACGCCCCGCACCACGTGCCCAAGGAATGGGCTGATAAGTACAAGGGCAAGTTCGACATGGGCTGGGACAAGTACCGCGAGATCGTCCACCAGCGCCAGCTCGAGATGGGCATTATCCCACCCGGCACCGAGCTGTCGGCGCACGACCCAGACGTGCCCGTTTGGGATACGCTGCCCGCTGACGCAAAGCGGCTGTATGCCCGCATGATGGAGGTCTATGCTGGTTTCGTCAGCTTCACCGATCATCACTTCGGGCGCATCCTCGAATTCTTGAAAGAGATCGGCGAGCTGGACAATACGTTGATCATGGTTGTCTCCGACAATGGCGCCAGCTCCGAGGGCGGGCCGGTTGGCTCGCTCAACGAGATGTTCTTCTTCAACAATGTCAAGGAATCCTTTGAAGATAACCTCAAGATGATCGACAAGCTGGGCGGCGTGAGATTCTGCAACCACTATGCCTGGGGCTGGACCAATGCCGGCAACACGCCCTTCCGCCGCTGGAAGCGCGAGACCTACCGGGGCGGCACCACCGACCCGTGCATCGTGTCGTGGCCCAAGGGCATCCAGGCGCGCGGCGAGTTGCGCCCGCATTACGGGCACATTATCGACTTCGTCCCGACCGTTTTGGAAGCCCTGGGCATCGAAGCGCCGGAGAGCATCCGCGGCGTGACCCAGGCGCCCATCGACGGGATGAGCTTCGCCCACACCTTCAACCAGGCGGCTGCCCCCAGCCACCACCACACCCAGTACTTCGAGATGTTCGGACACCGCTCGATCTACCACGACGGCTGGCGGGCGGTCTGCCCGTGGCCGGGACCGAGCTTCACCGAGGCTGCCAAGAAGGGCCGCAAGTTTGGCACCCCCATTCCCAACCAGGTGCTCGTGGATATCGAGACCCATGACTGGGAGCTGTACCACATCGATGAAGACTATTCCGAATGTCACAACCTGGCCGCTGAGCACCGCGACAAATTGATCGAAATGATCGGCCGCTGGTGGGCCGAAGCGGGTAAATACCAGGTGCTGCCGCTCGATGGCAGCGCCCTCGAACGCCTCAATGTGGAACGCCCGACGATTGCCAGGCCGAGGAACAAGTTCGTCTATTACCAGGGCGGGTCGGGGATCCCCTTCACCGCCGCGCCCAAGGTATACAACCGGCCCTGGAGCATCACGGCGGACGTGGTGATCCCGCAGGGCGGGGCAGAGGGCGTGTTGCTGGCCCAGGGCGGGCGCACCGGCGGTTACACCTTCTTCGTCAAGGAGAAGAGACTCTACTTCCTGTATAACTATCTTGGGCGGGACAAATTCTGGCTCAAGTCCGAGGAGCTGATTCCGGAGGGTGAAGTCGAGCTGCGCTACGAGTTCGAGCCGACCGGAAAACCTAATCCCGCTGAGGGCATGGGTGTGCCAGCTCGCGGCCAGCTCTACATCAACAAGAAGCTAGTTGGCCACATCGACATGCCCTCTCATCCTGGTCATTTTCGGAACTCAAGGTCTGACCTGCGGCTATGACGGCGGCGAGCCCGCCGCGCCGGAGGAGTATGCCGGTTCATTCCGCTTCACCGGCACAATCAAGCGCGTCACGGTGGACCTGTCCGGCGAGCTGATCGAGGATAGTGAAACTGAGATGAAGATCGCCATGATGCGGCAGTAAATAATTTGATCGATGGAGGTGTGCATCGAAAGATGCACACCTCCATAGGTTGTTTTTCTAGGCCAAATTTGTTTGATAAAGGAGGAAATCATGTATCAAGGACCTACGATAACCAAGTCAAGGGCGACAACGCCGCGTGCCGCGGCGATCGCTGGCATCCTGTTTTCAGTGTTACTGCTCACCAGCCTGGTGCTCCTCCGGATTTCCGTTCCTGCCGATCCGCAAGACGCCGGCGTTTGGCTCTCTACAATTGGAAAACCGTTACCCTGGCTTTGAACCTGCTGCCCTTCGCAGGGATTGCCTTTTTGTGGTTCATCGGCGTGGTGCGCGACCGGCTGGGGAATAGTGAAGATCGCTTATTTTCCACCGTGTTCCTGGGCAGCGGGCTGCTGTTCCTGGCCATGCTGTTCACCTCTGCGGCGGATAGCCGGAGGCATCATCAGCATCTACGGCACTGCCCCGAGCCTGCTGATCGCTTCGGGCATATACTCTTTCGGTCGTGTAGTAACCTATGAGATTATGAACGTCTATACCATGAAGATGGCAGGGGTGTTCATGATCTCCACCTGCACCCTCTCGCTGCGCACCGGGATTTTCCCGCGCTGGATGGCCTTCCTGGGCCTGGCGTTGGCCCTGTTTCTCCTGCTGAGTCTGGGTTTCTTTTATTGGGCTCCGCTGGTATTCCCGCTGTGGGTGCTGCTGATCAGCGTATACATCCTGGTGGTGAATCTCCGTAAATCCAAAAATGAGCCGAACACCGAGTGCCGCGAGTTGAGACGTGAATAACATGGGTTTGCGGACAGGCATATCCGCTCAGATCCTTTCAGCTCTTTCCATTTAGGAGGATTTTATGCCACAGGAACCTGCTTCCCCTCGCCAGCACAGCAATTCTTACAACATCTTTATCCTGGTCCTCACCGTCCTTTCGCTGGCCGTGATGGTGGTGCTGCTGCTGCCTTTATCTGACGAAACCATCAAGCTGCTTTCAGTTTATGACAATTTGATCTGCGTCATTTTCCTGATCGACTTTTTCTACAACCTGATAAAACGCTCCTAAGAAATCCGATTACTTTATCAAGGAGCGCGGCTGGCTGGATTTGCTCGGCTCGATCCCATCGTTAGGGCTTTTCACAAATGTTGGTAAATATGCTGGTCTCTTCCGCCTGGCCCGCCTGAGCCGGCTGGCGCGCATCGCGCGCTTGATGCGCGGCGAAAACAGAAAGACGCTGGTTAAGGATGTCCTCGAGAACCGCAGCCGGTACGCGGGTTTTATTACCATCTTGTTGACCATCCTGGTACTGACGGTTGCCAGCGTGCTCGTGCTCCAATTCGAGAGCCAATCGCCGGAGGCGAAGATCCTTACCGGAGGGGATGCCTTATGGTATGCGATCGTGACGATTACCACGGTGGGATATGGGGATTACTACCCGGTAACCCCTGCGGGGCGGGTCACGGCCATGTTCATCATGTTCATGGGTGTTGGCATCATCGGCGCCCTGGCCAGTATTCTCGCCAGCCTGCTGGTCGGAGGATCGTCTCCAGAGGAAGAGGAGGAGACCCCGGCTGCCGCCTCCGCTCCGCAGGATCGAAAACGAATTAGCTGCGATCAAAAATGAGCTGGCTGAAATACGCCAGATGTTGGAAAAAATTGACTGAAGAAAATAATGGGAGGCAGCAATGATCGATCCGAATGCAAAACTGAAACCCTATCTGCGCCTGATGGGGCTGGTGATCCTGTTGGCGGCTGCCAGCGCGGTGATCACCTTTATTTTTATCGTCCTTCAAAATACGGGAATTTACCTGGTTTGGGAGCAAGCCCAGCTCGCCAGCGGGTTAGATGCCCGCGTGTTTACCTTGCTGGTCTGTACCGTCGGCGGCTTGCTGGTCGGCCTGCTGGTGAAGCTCTTCGGGGATCATAACGCCATCTTCGCCGAGCTGATGCAGGAATTCGGCAAAACCGGGCGCTTTGATTATCGCCACGCACCCGGGATTGTGGTTACCGCCCTGGTATCCCTCATCTCGGGCGCCAGCCTGGGGCCTGAAGCGCCGCTGGCCGATGCCTGCGGCGGGCTGGGGACCCTGGCAGGAGATAAGCTCAAACTCAACGAACAGGAGACGCGCACAATGGGCTACAGCGGCTTGAGCGCCATGCTGGCTTCCTTTATCACCAATCCATTCGCCGGGGCGCTGCTGAGCCTGGAGAGTGCCCAAGGCGGCATGACGGGTGCGCAGGTCTATTTCTGGGGGCTTTTCCCCAGCCTTCTGGCTTCAGCCGTGGCCACGGTGATTTTCGTCGCCTTGACGTGGGAGCTTCTTTGACACACTCTATGCATTTCCCGCCTATACCCCCCAAATGAAGGATCTTGTGATGGCTGTGCCCTTCAGCCTGGTAGGCAGCCTGGCTGGCCTGCTCTTTATGCTCACCCTCAAATGGCTGCGAAAGCTGATCCAGCCTTTGAATAAGCGTCTTGTGCTGCGGGGGTTGGTGGGCGGGTTGGGAATGGGGATCGTCGGAGCGCTGCTGCCGCTGACCCTGTTCTCGGGTGAGGAACAAACGGTCGAGCTGATCCAGGAAGCTGCTGAGATCGGGGTTGCGATGCTGATCGTGCTGGCGATCTGTAAACTGCTGGCGACTTCCCTCCTGCTGGTAACCGGCTGGAAAGGTGGTTACCTTTTCCCGATCATGTTTGCCGGGGTGGCCCTGGGCATGGCCGGCCATCTCGTGTTCCCAGATACGCCCGTTGCGGTGACTGTGGCAGCCACGGTGGCTGGCGCACTTGTCTCTTCTCTGCGGGCGCCGCTGTTCGCCGCCCTCTTCACCCTGGTATTGGTGGAGGCAGACACGGCGCCGGTGGTCGCCATCGCGGTCTTAGTCAGTGCCTTGCTGGTTGCTTATCTGGGGCTGCGGGCCGCCCGGCGGGCCAGCATCCAGGCGGTGCTGATCTGAAAAGCGCTGGTGAATAATTTTTAAGGAGAGACTTATGGCTGCACAACCCAACGAAAGCTTAAAAACCTCTCGCGGCTTATCTCGTTTCATCCCGATCCTAGCCTGGCTGCCACGCTACAACCGGGCCTGGCTGGTGGCGGACATCATCGCTGGGCTGACCTTATGGGGGCTGGTGGTGCCGGAGGGCATGGCTTACGCGGGGATCGCTGACTTACCCGCACAGGCTGGCCTGTACACGCTGGTCGCCTCCCTGCTGGTGTATGCCTTGTTCGGCTCTTCTCGCCACCTGTCTGTCGGGGCGACCTCCGCCACGGCAGCCTTGATCGCTTCGACGGTAGTGGCCCTGGGTGTTACCACTGGGGATATGCCAACCTACATGGCATACGCGGCTGCCCTGGTCCTGGTCATCGGCGTTGTTTTCCTGGTAGCAGGTTTGGCGAAATTGGGTTGGGTGACCCAGTTTTTGTCGAAACCGGTAATGGACGGTTTCATTCTCGGGCTGGCGATTTTTGTCGCCGTTGGGCAGCTCAACAAGTTGTTTGGCGTAGAAAAAGGGGAGGGGAATGTCTTTCAAAAATTCTTCGCCGTCATCCAGCAGCTCCCCGAGGCCAACTG
Organism: uncultured Chloroflexia bacterium; assembly: GCA_963751425.1. Lineage (GTDB taxonomy): Bacteria > Chloroflexota > Anaerolineae > Anaerolineales > UBA4823 > CAVVUF01. Next base: position 1,973,650 of record CAVVUF010000001.1, read on the forward strand.
GGTAACCTTTGCAGTGGGCGCTTCAGCCCTGGCGCTGCTGTTTTTGCTGCCACGCTGGAACAAGAAGATCCCGGCAGGCCTGGTGGTGCTGTTCGGCTCGATTGCCATAAGCCTGGCGTTCAGCCTGAATGCCAATTATGGGGTGGAAGTAGCCGGAACGCTGCCGCAAGGGCTGCCTTCCATATCCCTGCCTAAGGTGCCTTTGGTTACCGTTCTCGAAATGGTTCTGCCCGCCATCGGGATCTTTCTGTTAGCTTACAGCGAGGCCTTGGGCGTGGCACGCGAGTTCGCCGAAAAGCATCACTATGAAGTCGATCCCGATCAAGAGCTGAACGCTCACGCCTTCGCCAACCTGGCCAGCGGCCTGTTCGGCGGGATGATCGCCGCCGGCGGCATGTCGGCCTCGGCGGTAAAGGAGGGAGCGGGAGGGCGAACGCAAGTCGCCAACCTGGTCGCCTGGGGGGTGACCCTGGTGACCCTGCTGTTCCTCACGCCCTTGTTCACCAGCCTGCCTGAGGCCGTGTTGGCTGCCCTGATCATCCATGCCGTCTGGCACATCCTCACCGCCCGAAAACTCGAGAAGATCCGCTTAGTCTCGAAGACGGAGTTCGGGCTGGCGGTGCTCACCCTGGCAGGCGTGCTGTTCATCGATGTCTTGGAGGGCATGATCATCGGGTTGGTGGCTTCTGTGCTCCTGATCCTCTACCAGTCAAGCCGGCCGCATATCTCTTCCCTTGGACGCATTCCGGGGATTCCAGGTGCCTACTCCAGACCTGAACCGGCATCCTGAAAACAAAACAATCCCAGGCGTTTTAATCCTGCGCCTGGATGCACCCATGTACTATGCCAATGCCCTGACTGTGAGGGAGCAAGTTAAAGCCCTGGTTGCTGCTGCTCAGCCACCTCCCCGTGCGGTGGTGTTGGATCTGCCGGGCAGGACTCTCTGGATATCACCGGCGCTGAAGTGCTGAAAGGGCTGGTGCTAGAGCTGAGGGACAAAGGCATCGAAATTTACGTGGCTGAGGTGCATGCACCGGTGCTGGAGTTCAGCCAGCGGACGGGTCTGCACGCGCTGATCGGTGAGGGTCATATCTTCCCGACCGTTGACGCAGCCGTGCAGTTCATTGAAGCAGCCGTTCAACCCGGAAAAGAAAATCAAGGCAACTGAACATTAACCATTCATATCGAGCTTGAGGAGGAACATCATGGATAATATCAAAGGGCGGGGAGTAATTTATCTGGTTGCAGTAGCAAGTATCTTCGTGATTTTGTCCGGGATCCGCGCCTCGGCCTCCATCATCAACCCGATCTTGCTGGCGGCTGTGATCACCATCACGGTTCTGCCAATCCCCAGCCGCCTGGCAAAGCGTGGCGTGCCGGGCTGGCTGTCGCTGGTGCTGACCATCCTGCTGGTCGTCCTGATCTTGGGGCTGGTCATCTTCACGGTCTTCTTCTCGGTCGCCAAGCTGTCCACCGAGCTGCCGGTTTACCTGGCGGAGGGTTCGGAACAAGCCGCTGAAGACCTCTCTGCAACAGAAAACCCGACCCTGAATATACAGATCGAGCAGGTGACCAATATCCATCGGTCCGCTCGCCCAAAGCGTGTTGACGGCTATCTTGGATGTGTTGGTTACATTCGGAATGGCCCTGTTTATCTTCTTCTTCATGATCAGCGCCGCCCTGGCCATGCCCACCCCCTCCCGCATGGGCCTGGATCCAAATTCATCGATCATCGGGCGAATATCTCAGCTTACTGAAGATATTCGCAAGTATATGACCGTCCTGACCGGGATCAACTTCCTGGTGGGCCTGGGTGATACCATTTTCCTCATGATCATGGGAATACCCTACGCTTTCTTGTGGGGGCTGCTAGCCTGGTTCATGGGTTACATTCCTTCGATTGGCTTCATGATCGCCTTGATCCCGCCGGTGCTGCTGGCTTACGCCATGTACGGTCTGCAAACCGCCTTGATTGTCCTGGTCGGATATATCCTGATCAATGGGGGCATTCAGAACTTCGTCCAGCCGAAGATCATGGGGGAAAGCTTGAAGGTTTCACCGTTGGTCATCTTTGTTGGATTATTTATCTGGGGCTACCTGTTGGGGGGTATTGGCGCCATCCTGGCCGTACCGATGACCATGCTGGTCATTATCATCATGGAGAATTTCGAATTTACCCGCTCCATGGCGATGCTGATGCGCTTTACCGGTGAGGAGAAAAAGGAAGAAAGGGAAGCGGCGGCAAAGCATGTGAAAGGCTTATGGGGAAAAGCAAAGAAGACTGCCAGTTCTGAACATAAAGGGGATGACTCTATTGAATGAGCCCGTCAATTCTTTGCTGACCTCAGCGCGAACTCCCCTGGCATTCCATCTCCTGGTCAAGCCGACCGGGGCGGTGTGCAACTTGGACTGCAAATACTGCTTCTTCCTGTCGAAGGAGGCGCTCTACCCCGGCAGCCGCTTCCGCATGGCGGATGACCTGCTTGAAACCTATGTTCGCCAGCTGCTGGAAGCGCAGCAGGGACCCGAAGTGAGCATCGCCTGGCAAGGCGGCGAGCCAACCTTGATGGGGCTGGATTTCTTCAGACATTCCATGGAACTGGTGGAGAAGTATAAAAAGCCAGGACAGATCCTTCAACACACCATCCAGACCAATGGCACGAAGCTGAATGACGAATGGGGAGCCTTCTTCAAGCAGCACAATTTCCTGGTGGGGCTGAGCATGGATGGCCCGCAGGCGATGCACGATACTTACCGGGTGAATAAGGGCGGCGCGGGCAGCTTCGCGCAAGTGATGAAGGGCTGGGAAAAGCTGACGGAACACGCTGTGGACGTTAACATCCTGTGCACAGTGCACGCCGCAAATGCCGATCATCCCACGGAGGTCTACCATTTCTTCCGCGACGAGCTGAAAGCCCAGTACATGCAGTTCATCCCGATTGTCGAGAGAGCAACGATGGAGACGCTGCCCGTGGCCAACCAGGGCTGGGGTGAGCGCCCAGGCAGCGACCGCCCGCTGTACACGCAGGTTGGAGAGCTGGTCACGGACCGATCCGTGAAGCCAGAGCAATACGGACGCTTCCTGGTCACGATCTTTGACGAGTGGGTGAGGCGCGACGTAGGCAAAGTTTTCGTGCAATCCTTCGATGCCGCCCTGGCTAACTGGATCGGGCAACCCAGCCTGTGCATCTTCAGTCCCACCTGCGGTAAGGCGCTCGCTCTGGAACACAACGGCGACCTGTACTCCTGCGATCACTTCGTCGAGCCGGCCTTCCTGCTGGGCAATATTTCAGAGACCCACATGCTCGACCTGGTTTCCTCTGACCAGCAGCGCAAATTTGGCCAGGACAAATACGATACACTGCCCCAATACTGCCGGCAGTGTGAGGTGCTGTTCGCCTGTTACGGCGAATGCCCGCGCAACCGTTTCATCCACACGCCAGATGGCGAGCTCACCGGCGGTGAGGAGGGTTGAATTATCTATGTGCCGGCTACAAGCTTTTCTTCAAGCACATCGATCGTCCCATGCGCATCATGGCAGACCTGCTGCGCCGCGGACGTTACGCCGACGAGGTGATGAACCTCCTGGTGCTGGAAGAAATGCACCAGCTCCAGCAAGCGCTTGCCAACGCCCAGCCTGATGATCCTTGTCCCTGTGGAAGCGGGAAGAAATTCCAGAAGTGCCATGGTCAGAAGCGACCGGCCGCTTCAACATGAAATGATAATAAGAGGATGAAAATATGAGCACACTCAAACCAGAAAAGAAGCAGCTATCTTCCGACCTGCTGGCGGGTCTGACCTTTGCCCTGGTGAATATCCCCCAGTCCATGGCGCATGCGCTCCTGGCGGCCGTCAACCCAGTGTTTGGTTTGTACACCCTGATGCTGGCCACCCCGGTTGGGGCATTATTCACTGGGGCAGTATTCATGAACGTTTCAACGACCAGCGCACTGGCGGTGGCAGCCGGTGATACGCTGATCACCTATCCAGAGAACTCTCGGATAACCGTCCTGGTAACCCTTGTTGTTATGATCGGCATTTTCCAGATTATCCTCGGTCTTTTACGCCTGGGCTGGATCACCCGCTTCATCCCGTTTTCGGTGATGACTGGTTTTATGAACGGCGTGGCAGCGTTGATCATCATTGGTCAGCTTGGTGATTTTACCGGTTATTACAGCACGTACTCGGGTAAAATCGCCCAATTAGCTGATCTGATATTGAACCTACAATCGATCCAATGGGCGACGCTCGCCATCGGTTTAATGACGCTTCTGTTAATCTATCTCCTGGGGAAAACGCGTGTTTCTAAGTTTTCCCTGGTGATTGCATTGGTGGCATCTTCTGGTGCAGCTATCCTGTTAAATGAGTTTTTTGCTGCAGGGATTAAGATAGTGAAGGACATTGCTGAAGTGCCTGCTTCTCTGCCCAGCTTGGTGCTGCCTGATCCATCACTAATCGTATCGCTGATCATACCAGCGATTGCCGTTGGCATTATTGGTCTGGTGCAAGGAGCGGGCGTCAGCCAGACTTTCCCAAACCCAGACGGGAAATTCTCTGATGTCTCCCGGGATTTCTCCGGTCAAGGAGCTGCCAACCTGGCAGCCGGCTTGTTCGGCGGCATCCCGGCTGGGGGATCCAGCTCGGGCACGGCGCTTATGGTCAGCGCAGGAGCGCGTTCTCGCTGGGCAAACATCTTTGGCGGTATTTTGGTCGCACTCGTGGTTTTATTGCTGGCTGACCTGGTTGAGCTGGTTGCCATGCCAGCCCTGGCTGGGCTGGTGATCGTGGCGGGTGTGCAGATGATCAATGTCAACGCCATCCAAACGGTGTGGCAGACGAACCCCATGTCCCGCACCGTCATGCTGATCACCTTTGCCTCCACGCTGGTCATGCCGCTGCAGTATGCTGTGCTTTTAGGTGTGGCACTCTCGATCTTGATGTTTGTTCTCCAGCAGTCGAATACCCTGCGGGTCGTCGAATGGGTGGTTGGAGAAAGTGGTTGGCCGGTGGAAGAACCTGCGCCAAAACAACTAAAATCACGTAAAGTAACGGTTCTGTTTATATATGGCAATCTCTTCTACGCCGCGGCATCGACTTTGGAGAACAGCCTGCCCGTTGTCGAAGATGCCGATCGTCCGGTTGTGATCTTGCTTTTACGCGGCTATGAAGATGTCGGCAGCACAGTGAGCGAAGTATTCCGCCGGTACACACAAGCCCTGCAGGCCAATCAGGGTAAGTTAATCCTGGCTGGTGTTTCTCCGGCATTACGAGACCAGCTCCAGCGCATCGGGATGGTGGACTTGATCGGTGAGGAGAATCTTTTTCTCGCCACTGAAACCATCGGGCAATCTGGTAACGCTGCGCTGCGCGCTGCGACAGATTGGCTGGCGAAATCCTCGATGGAGAGCGACAAAAGCGTAGTAGAAAAATGAAGATGAACGTAAAATATACACGAGGTGACTTATGAAAAACCCGACCCCCCCTTCCACTGGCATTACCCGCTTCATCCCCGGCCTTGCCCTCTTTAAAGGCGTGAAACCCGCGCTGCTGCGTACCGAATTCGTCGTGGCGATCACCGTCTTCGCCGTGCTCGTGCCATCCTCAATGGCCTACGGCGACCTGGCCGGGGTCACCCCCGTGGCAGGGCTGTATGTGGCCGTGGGCGCCATGGTGATGTACGCCTTGTTCGGCACCTCCAAACTGGTCATCACGGGACCTGAGGCGACGAGTGCCATCATGACCGCCGCGGCGGTTGCGCCGCTGGCAGCGGGCGACCCTGAGCGGTATGCCGCCCTCGCCGCGATGACCGCTATCCTGGTCGGCGTGATCGCGCTGCTCGCCCGCGTGGCACGGCTGGGTTTCATCACCGACTTCCTGTCCAAGCCGATCCTGGTGGGCTACATCTTCGGTGCAACCCTCATCGTCATTGGCAGCCAATTGGGCAAGATGTTCGGTATCAAGCTCGAGAGCGACGAGTTCTTCAGGCAGGTGGCAGAGCTCATCAGCCGCCTCGACGAAACGCACCTGCTCACTTTCGTCATTGGCGTTGTCTGCATGGCGGCGCTGCTCATCATGCGCCGCATCAATCGCGCCTTGCCCGGTCCGCTCATCGTCGTGGTGGCTGCCATTATCCTCTCCGCGGTGCTTGATTGGGAGACCAAGGGCGTATCCGTCGTCGGTCCAGTGCCGGCGGGGCTGCCAAAGGTAGCGATCCCGGTTGTCGGCCTGCAAGATATCCTGGCCCTGCTGCCGGCTGCCCTGGCCCTCACCATCCTGATCTACGCGGACGAAGTCCTGACCGCCCGCGTCTTTTCAGCCAAGCACGGTCAGAAGATCGATGCCAACCAGGAATTCGTCGCCATCGGCATGGCCAATATCGGGGCGGGTTTCTTGACCGGCTTTCCGGCTGCGCTCAGCGCTTCGCGCACAGCGGTGAACGATCAGATGGGTGGCAAATCGCAGTGGGTTGGGCTCATCGCGGCGGCGCTCACCATCATCTTCCTGCTCTTCTTCACCCCCCTGCTGGCGCCGCTGCCCACCGTCGCCCTGGGCGCCATCATCATCGTGGCTTCGATCGGGTTGATTGATGTCGCCTGCTTTTCGCTTCTTACGAAAGGTGAGCAAAACAGAGTTTGGTCTGGCGGTGATTACGGCGCTCGGTGTGCTTACTTTAGGCGTTTTACAGGGCATTCTCGTGGCAGTGGTGCTGTCGCTGGTCAACATCCTTTTTCACCTGCGGCACCCACACGATGCGCTGTTGGACGATGTGGACGAGCGCGGCGGCACGGTGTATCGCGGTGTCACCGATGAAGAAACGACGCTGACCGAGCCGGGCTTGATCGTCTATCGTTTTGATGCGCCGCTCGTGTTTGCGAACGCAGCGTTCTTTACCGAGCGCCTGGAAGAGCTCATTGCCAACGCCGGAGAGGGGTTGAAATGCGTTATCCTCGATGCAGAAGCGATCAGTGATTTCGATTCGACGGCGGCGGAAGCGCTGGAAAATCTGGATGCTGAGCTCGAACGCGGCGGCGTCGAATTATGGATCGCCCGCGCCAATAAGCCGCTGCGTGACCTCTTGCAGGTGACAGGATTGACGTCCCATATCGGCGGAAAGACAACATATATCCCTCGGTGCGCGCCGCGGTGACAGCCTATCACGAACGCTTTGGTACGCCATAAAGACTCCGGGGTCAGAACGTATTGAACGAGATTGGATACCGGGCATTGGATGTCCAAGGAGTGCCACATGGGAAATCGTAAAATAAGAAGAGTGACAGCCCGTCACAATTGGGATCGCCTGAAGGTGAGTTTTTGGTTCGCTCCGTTGGTCATGTCGCTGATCGCGATTTTGCTTTCATGGTTGATGCTGTCGCTGGACAGCCGCATTCCTAATGAAATGCTTGAGAACAGTCATCTCATCCTGTCTGGCAGTGTTAGCGAAATGCGGACTGCCCTGCTGACCATGGCTACATCCATCCTGACGACTGCAGGGATCGTTTTCACACTGCTTACCCTGCCGCTTTCCACAGTGGCAGCACAGTACGGCTCGCGCTTGCTGCGCGTTTTCCTGGGCGATCGCATCACCCAATCCGTGCTTGGCATGTTTGTGGCTACCTTTGTCTATTGCATCGCGTCAGCCACATCCATTCCCCCGGAGACTACGAATCCGGAGGCGGCGCAGATTACCGCGACCTTCGGGTTACTGCTCATGCTGGGAGCCTTAGGTTCCCTGGTTCTATTAGTCCAGCATATCAGCACCATGCTGCAAGCCCCCAATATTGCCGCCGCGGCAGGCGCTGAGCTGCGGGATGTGGTCAGTGCCGAGATCCCGGAGCAGGTTATGAGGTGGTGAGGATCGTCAGGGCGGGTCTGAAATCCGCCCTGAATCCCTGGTGGAGAAGGATGGCTATCCGGTACGGGTGGAGCAGGCAGGCTACATCCAATACATCGATCCGCAGTCCGTGATGACCCTGGCTCGAGAACATAACCTGGTCATCCGCCTGCTGCGCAAGCCGGGTCACACGGTCTGGCCTAACGCGCGGATCGCCCTGGTTTGGCCTGCCGCTCGGGTTGATGAGGCGCTGGATCAACAAATCCGCAATGCTTTCCGGGTTGGAAACGGACGCACGCCCACCCAGGATGTCGCCTATGCCGTCAACCAGCTCGTCGAAATGGCAGTTCGCGCCATGTCTCCAGCGATCAATGACCCCTTCACGGCCATGACCTGCCTGGATTATATCGGGGAAGGTCTGGCGCTGTTTATCCAGCAGGGTGAGAAAAGCCCCTATTATTACGACCGGGATAACCAGCTGCGCCTGATCCTGGAGCCGGTCACTTTTGCCGAGCTGCTCAACGGTGCTTTCAATATGCTGCGGCATTGCAGCTGCGATAATGCCAGCGTGCTGCTGCACATGCTGGAGGTGATCGATGCCGTTGGCCAGGAGGCGAAATCACCCGAGGCGCGCCAGGAGCTGCTTCGTCACGTGAGCCTCATTCAGATGGAAAGCCAGGCTGGCGCCCTCATCGAAAATGATCGCCAGGTGATCCGCTTGCGCTGTGAAGCCTTGCAAAAAAAATTGGAGGCATCGCTGTAAATGGTGTGGTAAAAGAAGTGGATCGATGGATAAGCTGCCTTCAATAAAGAGTTTCGTCCGAGAAATTTACCAAATCTGGATCGATGAAAAGCCCAATCAATTGGCGGCTGCGCTGGCATATTTTGGGATGTTCTCCTTTGCTGCGGTAATTTATCTCGCTTATCGCTTAGCCGGCATTTTTATCGACGAAGCGGCTGCCGCGGAGCTATTTTACACGCGTATTGAGGCAGTCTTGGGAGCGGAAACTGCGGCTTTCATACAGGATTCAGTCTCCTCCATTGCGGCTGCCAACACGGGTGGATCATGGTTTATAACGATCGTCAGCGGAATAACCCTCCTAATGGCAGCGATGGGGTTATTCCTGCAGCTAAAGTATGTACTGAATCGAATTTGGGGGGTCCCGCTGATCCAGCGAGGACAGAGGTTAGCCCTCCTCCGGCAGCGGCTGTTTGCATTTCTCATCGTTATCGCTTTGGGGCTGTTGATCGTCCTGGCTACGGTGGTCAACGTGGTTTTTGCCTGGCTCGGAGCCATTTTTAAAGATATCACCGGGAAAAGCTATTTACCATCTTTCCTCTATGTTCTTGCTCTATTAGGTGTTATGGCCCTGGCGATTGCATTCACGTATAAAGTGCTGCCAGATGTAAAGATTGCCTGGCGGGATGTCTGGCTTGGATCGATAGTTACCGCCCTTCTTATGTCTCTAGGGGGGCTGGCGATTGGGTTGTATTTTAAATTAGGTGGAGTCCACTCAGCCTTCGAGGCGGCTGGTGCGTTTGCCGTCTTGATGATTGCGATTTACTACTTTGCTCAGATATTCTTATTTGGCGCAATCATTACCAGAGTTTATGCTCAAAGGTATGGCTCGAAGCGCGAGGTGACTTAATCCTTTCCGTTCACCTTGATAACCTATCCACAAAATCGCTTCATGAGGCAGGTTCATTTGGGGTGGAATAATCTCGATCATCACGTAGAAACTAAATTAACCCTTCTTCTGGGCAGGTTGAGCTGTTCCCTTCGCCTGGGCAGGAGCAGGCTGTGCGCGCTTGGAAAATGATTTGCGCAATCGGGAAGAGGTAACCTTTCATGGAATTCAGAAAGCCCGGCGGTTCTTCCATCGGCGGTGGTGCAGGTTCATCTTCCATGATCTTTCGATATACATAACGGAAAACGATGTTTCCAGTGGCGATGAAAGGCGTCGCCAACAGCGCTCCCAAGATGCCAAACGCCCCCGCGCCGGCGATCGTGCCAATTAATACCACCAGGATGGGCAGGTGGACGGCCCCACCCATGACTCGCGGTACGATCAATTGATTTTCCACCATCTGGACAAGCACATAAAATCCGACCACTAACAGCGCAAAAACCAGGTTATTGAGCGGCCAAGTCGTGGACCCAAAAAACAAAGCTAGTATAACGGCCGGGATCGCCGCCAACGTGGGGCCGACATTCGGGATCAGCTCCAAGACGCCTGCGATGACTCCCAGGAGAAGCGCCTGCGGCAGCCCAAGAATGGTCGCTCCCAGCCAGGTGAGGATGCCAATGATCAGCATGAGCGACATTTGACCGCGCAGGAAACCGATCCAGGTCTGGCGGATGTCCATCATCAACGCACCTAGCTCAGCGCCGTACTTCGGTGGGATCAAGTCTGCAGACCAATTCTTCATCTCACCAGCCGTGAGAGTCATTTGCAGAGATAGTAAAAATGTGAATATGATCGATGTCAGGACGGAAATCGTCGGTCCCAATACACCGGCCGCGATCCCCAGCGCCTTTCCAACCTGGCTGGTTAATTCAGCCGCCGAAAGGGTAATGCCTGAGGTTCCAGACTGTGCTGGAGAAGTGAAATTATTTAGAATTGTGGTCAGGGAATCCAGGATGGGTTTCAACAACGCCCCCAACCCAGGCACAGTTTGCAGTGTAATGGATAACGATTCGACCGTCTGGCTCACCTTCTCTGCCACGAGTTTCACATCGATATTCATCACGAAATTAACAGCATCCACCAGCGCGGGGATTAACAGCAAGGGTGACAACAGCAGTACCGCCACCACAAAAAAATACGTAATGCCCACTGCCAGACCAATCTTCATCCGTAGGCGCCGCCTCAAAAACTGGATCAATGGGTCAACAAATAAAGCGACTAAGGCAGCTACGATCACCATGGAGATGACTGACCGCCCAATGTACAGCACGAACACACCGGCAAGAACCAAAAGCACCCCCATGATATAGCGCGTGGGGGTGCTCCACCGGCTGCCGGTTGGCGCTGCTGCTGAAGGAACAGCCGAAACAATCGGCTGATTGGATTTGGAGGATTTTATCTGGGCTTGGACACTGGGCAAAGAGGGTTCTGGAACACTTGTTGGCAGCCCTGTTTCCAGGCTGGCATACAAACGCTCGCTCGATTCACCCTCCTCGTCCGTTTGGGCCTGCAGACGCCTCTGGCGGAAAGCCATGCTGATCCGGTCTGAACGCAGTAAGATCACAGAAACCGCGCCTCCAATTAGCGCTCCAAGAGAGATCAAGATCAAGCGGCTGTCGCCTTGCTCTTCGCTTGGCTCTTCTAACTGGTCATTTTCTTTCATAAATCGCACCTTTTAGCCTGTCCGGCTGAGAAATTTCTAATCGCAGACGGACCGTTTGATAATTTATATCAGGTTTATCGTGTTGTGAAAATATTACTAAGGATTGACCGTCACGGAGACTGTCGCGGTTGTCGTGCCTCCCGCTTCAGAGCTGACCGCCAGCGTATAGTACACTGTGCCCGGCACCATGGCTAGGTCCTCATAAGTACCCGGACTCATCACATCGGCGCCACCATACAGCGGAACGATGGTCCCATCTGGATCGGTTCGGGTCAGCCTTGCCGCCACAATACCCTCACCGGAGAAGGACCAGCTCACAACAACCATACCGCCTACTGAAACCGAGGTGGGGTCAACTGTAAAGGAATTGATCATGGGTTTCGGCGCTGCGGTGGGCGGTACAGGAGGTACTGGGGTCTCGGTGGGCGGTATGGACGTCGCCGGCGGTGGACCTGGGACAGTGATTTCAACATAGACGCGCTCCCCAAAGGCAACATTTTTACCATTTACCATTTGCCAAACACCCTGATAAGTACCAGGCGCATCTGGGGCGGTTTGATCGATGGTCATATCGTAGGTTTGGCCAGGTGGAACTGAATAATCGACGACCTCATTATTCCCATCCATCCGATCGCCCTGCACAAAAACGAGCCAGTATGTAGAGTTCCAGGTGCATGTGCCAATATTTTGTACCCTCCAGATTTTATCGAATTCCTGTCCTGGAGCCATCTCTGTGCCATCAGGTACCGTCACGTCTTGCACGAATGCCATCGCATCATAACAAGCCACCGGAGCCGGGGTGGGAGGTACGACCGCAGTTGGATAAGGCGTGGGGGTTGGAACGGGCGGAATTTGACTGATATCGATGTGAAGGTAATCCTGGGCAAACTGATTCAATGTGCCATCCGCTGCCATTTGGGTCAAGGTATCATTCATCCACGACTGCAATTCACTGCTGCCTTTCGGCAGCGCGATGGCATAATATTGCGAATTGAGGCTCTGCCCTACGATTTCCAATCCGCCACTTTTCAGGTACTCCTGCGCCGGGATGGTACCCATCAAGACAACATCGTTGCGGTTATCTTTCAGGTCTCGGACAGCATGGTCGGGTTTTTCGTAGGCTAACAGGTTCGCAACTGGCATCATGCCGGTGTCGACCAAATTTTTCTGCACCCAGGCCTGGTAAGTCGTCCCCCGCTGCACGCCCACCCGGTATTGGGCAAGCTGGACTGGGGTCGTGATCGGACCTATTCCTGAACCCTGCCGCGCCAGCACCGCGTCCTGGCTGGTATAGTAGACATTGGTAAAGTCTACCATCGCCTGCCGCTCGGTGGTGACAGAGATGGCCGCAATGGCCGCATCGATTTGCCCAATCTGCAAGGATGTCCCCAGCGCTTCAAAAGGAATGTCTTTAAACTCCACCTGCACCCCGAGCCGTTTCCCCAATTCGCCCGCGATAGCCGGGTCAAACCCGACGATTTGGTAGCTGCTGTCGTAATATTCAAATGGATTATAGTCAGCGGATGTGCCGAAGACGATCTTACCAGAGGTCTTAATCCGGTCCCAAACCGGGTCTTGACTCACCGCCACGGTTTGTGTAGGCGCCGGCGCTGCCGTGGGTGGGACCTCCGTGGGCGTCTCCTTTCTGCCGCAAGCAACAGTCAGCAGTACGATCAGCAACAAGATGAGTGTGACTTTTCTAAGTTTCATTGGTTTTCTCCTCTACTACCAAAACCTGATCTGTTTCTTTATACAAATCGCAAATCTACACTTGGAACGCATCGATTAATTTTTCAAAAGAGAAATGTCAAATCATCGCATATCCGGATGGATTTTTTTGCTGAAGCCTCATCTCTTTAAAGATGATGGCAACTCTTAAATCAATTTCCCAGGTAGAGCAAGCCAGCCGGAAAACCTGATAGCATTATACATGGGAATAGATGTACACGAATAGTGCAATGATGGCTAGAAAACCTTTTTTCATGTAAAATACGATAAGTTTTCCAAAAAATTTTTTCCCAAAAGAACTCAAAATCTCAGCGGAGGTGCTCGGATGAACCAGCCATCGCAATCCAAACATGTCGGTAAGAAGATCTGGTACGGGGCAGTAATCTTTTTAAGTGTGCTCGTATTGATATCCAGCGCTGTGGGTGTGGTAGGCGCCTGGGTATTGCAAAGCAAGCTGAGCGATGCCACCATCGCTTTACTCCAGGCGGCAGAGGACGCTGCAGGCAAAGCACAGGAAATCATCGGTCAGGCTCAGGATCCGCTGCTTGAGATCCAGCAAATCTCGGCAAATGTTGCCGAAGTCTCAGCCAAGCTCAGCCAGAACGTCCAGGATGAGGGTTTGCTGAAGCTCTTGCTCCCGCCCGAACAGCAAGAAAAGCTGGTAAGCCTGGCGACGAAAGTGCAAGACACCCTGGCAACCATCCATGAAGTGCTCTCCACGGCAGCAAACCTGTACCAGGCCCTGGACCAAATGCCGTTCATCAGCCTTCCCACACCCGGGTTGGAGAACGTCAGGGCAGTGGAGCAAACGGTAAGTGAAATTCGCATCTCGATCGAGGAGCTGAAGGGGAAAGTGGCTGAAGGCCGCGCGGGGGCAGCTGAGAAGATCGGGGTGGTGACTGAAATCGCCAATAGCATATCGAGTCGATTGGTTGAAGTGCTGGATAAACTGGCAACGCTGGATGCGGAGCTGGAGGGCTTCCAGGAAACAGTGGCCGGGGTGAAGGCTGCTGTACCAACCACCTTTGTCATCATTGCGCTGTTACTCACGCTCGTATTGGTCTTCGTTGGTTATACCCAAGTGGAGGTGATCCGCTTGTTTGTTGGGCGCTGGCGCTTGCTGGGGGCGGCCTCCGCTGCCTTGCCGCCGGAACCACCCGCCCTGGCCGAAGTTGCCAGCCCGATAGATGAAGCCCCATCCCCTCTGATCGAGGATAAGCCGCCCTCGGATGGATCGGGGGAAGCTGAAGCACAGAAGTAGGGTCAGGCCTAAACAGAAGGGGTGCTTCAGTCCAAAGGACTGCCAAACGCCCGGTAATGCACCGGGCGTTTTTCCATGATTCAGTCAAGTGGTTCGACCAGGTTTGCCCGCTGAGATCTGACCGTTTCCTTATATGGGTTCGGCTCCTGATAATACTACATTTAAGGTATAATTTACCCTTATAACCAAACGGTCAAGGATTCTTGGACTCCAATGTCTAAAAAAGTTAAAACAAATGCAAAAGGGGTAGACCAACCCCACCTACAATCCGATGATTCGGCTGATAGTGATAAACAAACGAATATCACGGCTGGCAATTTGACTGCCTCCGAGGGTGGGGTGATTAACGTTGCTGCCGGAGATATCCAATATACCCAGATTATTTACCAGATTCAATCCTCCATGGTCGGCGAGGCAGAAGCCAGGGAGCTTGAGAATCTACCTCCTGAAGCAGGTGAACCTCCATTTTTAGGCTTGCAATACTTTGATGAAAAAGATGCCCCGCGTTTTTTTGGCCGGGAGGATCTGACTGCCAGAATCATTGGGCGTTTGCACCGCACACGCTTTCTGGCAATCATCGGTGCCTCCGGAAGTGGTAAATCCTCGGTTGTGCGGGCGGGGATTATCCCTTCCTTACGCAATGGAGAGCGCCTGGCAGATGGCTCGCTCCCTCCAACCAACAGCGGTCAATGGCTCTACCGGGTGATAAGCCCCACAGCCCATCCAATGGAGGCTTTGGCAGTTGCCCTGGCACCTCTAGCCAGCACACTCACTGCCATCCATGAACTACAGCAAGAACTCACCAGAGAATCCTGGGAGTTTTACCCTGGCTGTCCAGCAAACCCTGATCCAATCCAGCCAGAAGCATCTGGTGCTGGTCGTCGACCAATTCGAAGAAATCTTTACACAGTGCCGCAGTCCGGATGAACGGCAGGCATTTATTGATAACCTGCTGAATGCAGTCCAGCAAGAAGACCAGCAATCAGTGACGGTCCTGATTACGCTGCGAGCAGATTTCTACGCTCAGGTTGCTAGCTTCGATGGGCTGCGCGAAGCCGTATCGCAGCACCAGGAATTTATCGGCGCCATGAGCCGCAATGAGCTGCTGCGTGCCATAGTTCAACCTTTGGCCCAGGATCATTGGAAAATCCAGGAGGGGTTGGTGGAGGTAATGCTGGACGATGTTGGCTACGAGCCAGGCGCTTTGCCGCTCCTCTCCCATGCCATGCTGGAGACCTGGAAACGCCGTCGAGGCAGGACCCTGACTCTCTCTGGTTATACGGAGGCTGGCGGCGTACGCGGTGCGATCGCCTTTACCGCTGAAACGGTCTTCTGTCAGCGCCTGACCAAAGAACAGCAGCCCATCGCCCAGATGATTTTCATCCGCCTGGCTGAGTTGAACGAAGACGCACAAGATACCCGTCGACGCGCCGAATTTTCCGAATTGATCACACGCTCCATAGACGAACCAACCATCGAGGCGGTTTTAAGCATTTTGACGGATGCTCGCTTGGTTACCCAGGATACGGTTGAACCAGGTGACGTAAAGATAGTCGAAGTCGCTCATGAGGCTTTGATCCGCGAATGGCCCACCCTGCGCGAGTGGTTGGCTCAAGACCGGCAAGGATTAATTCTCCACCGCCAACTAACCCAAGACGCGCAAGAGTGGAGAAAACTAGAACAAGATTCCGGGATCCTTTACCGTGGAGCTCGCCTGGAAGCGATTCTCGCCTGGGCACAAAATAATCCAGATCAACTTAGCCTGCAGGAACAGCAATTTATTGAAACTAGCCAGCGGATCGCAGCGCAAGAAGCTGAACAAGCTCGGCGCTTAGCGCGCTCTACTCGCAACCAACGGATCTCGATCCTGGTGATTGGCAGCCTGGTCGTAGCGATGGTCGCATTAGTCCTTTCAGGCGGATTTCTAAAACCCAAGATACCTCCCAAAATGAACGGATTTTTTAACGTGGCGATTGCAGATATAGTGGAGCAGGGTGCAGATCCGAATAATTCGTCCGAAGCGGAGAAAATCAATAACCAAATCTACCAGGCCTTGGCAGCCGAGTTAGGCGACAATCCAAATATCCAGATCTGGCACGACACACCCGAGCTTGCCCGCCAGGGGGTGACCATTGGTCCGGTATTGGGTACAGATGCAAGCCAGCAAGCCCAATCAGCCCAGGAATTGGCACAGCGCTTGAATGCAAACATGATCCTTTTCGGGAATATCGACCAAACCGGTGAAACGCCCCAGGCAACGCTGCAGATCTGGCTCGCTCCTGATCCGCAGTTTGGTTTCGATGTTTTCGAGGGAGGTTTCCAGTTTGGCACGCCTGTTTCGTTGACAACTTCAGCGGACGCTGCCCTGCCTGCTGAAATTAGTAATCAAGTAAAAGCCAGCGCCTGGATCGCACTGGGCTTAGCTGAAGAACAGCTGGGACATTCCTTGGAATCCCTCGAAGCCTTCTCCAAAGCGAGCGAATACAATCCAGCCGATATGATCCGCTTCTTCATCGGGCAAGGATATTTATTCCTGGTGGACCGGGAAAATATACCTGATGTCGCGAAACTTGCCTTTGACCAGGCTGCTGAACAGGAATTTCAAAAGGCCATTGATAAAAACCCGCAGAATACTCGAGCAATTGTTGGGTTGGCAACCGTTTTTCACCAGCGCGCTCAGCGGAAGATGCTCACCATTCAAAACCAATACACAGGTGAAATCCTTCCACTTGACACTGAGTTGATGTCAAATATCGAACAAGCTCTCCAATATTACCAGAAGGCACTCGACCTGATTCCAAACCAGGAAGCAGGTAAAAATACTGCTGCAAATGCAGCTCTTCTAGGATTAGGTGTGTGCCACCGGTTGAGGGGAGAAGCGTACTTTTATAACGGTCAGACCAGTCTGGCTGAGCGCGATTTTGATATGGCGGTCCAGATTATGAAACCGATCCAAGCGCCATTAACAGAGAATGGTCAGACGCGTTTGCTCGCCCTCGTTTATCAGGGGCTTGGCACAGCTTATCAGTGGCAAGGGTATCTTAAGGAAACGCAAAACGAATTAGAAGACAGCCAGAATCTTTATCGTCAGGCGGCTGATTACTATACCCAATGTATCTCGGTTGGAGAGAGTTCGACCGACTTGATTACAAAGAACGATACGACAGCCCGGCGCTGTGCTCCTTACTTGGAATGGGTTCAAAGTCGGCTAGAACCAGCGTCAAAATAATGAATGGTATTGGAAGCTGGTGGATCAATTTGCCGATCTTCAGGAGGTTTGCGATGAATAAACAATATAAATTATGGGGCAGCCTATTGGTCATCTTGATCGTCGCCACGGCTTGCAATTTAAACTCCGGCAATAACGGATTCAACCAAGAGCCCACCACCATCCCAAACGAAATCAGTGAAAAGGGAACGCCATCTTCATCTACAACGCCTACCCGTAAACCTGCTTCAGATCCCGCCACCGCCAGCCCCACGAAAAACTCATCCCCAACATCTACTGCAACTGCTGCCCTCTCACCAACCCCAGCCGCCCTTTGTTCCACGATCGTAAACTTGAAAATCCGCAGCGGTCCGGGCACCGCCTATGAGCCGCCCATTACCGCAGTTGGACCGAATACTCGCCTGGTCCCGTTTGGGTTTAATCCGGTTGGCATTCCTGGGGGCTCCTGGGTCTTGGTCAGCTCTGAAAATGGCTCTGTGACCGGCTGGGTCAGCGCCAGCCCAGATTTTCTAACCTGTAATATCGACCTCACTTCATTACCTCCCGTTCAGGTTGCACCACCCCCTCCTACCCCCACGCCCAAACCTACCACCACTCCTGAGACCCGCGGAAGTTCGCCAGTCGTCTCGAACAACGGTGGTTTTGGAGATTGCCCTTCAAATCTGACTTGTGAAAGCTCCTTCTCAGCCGCTTCGTTATCTGCTGAGAATGCACACTTTATCGACTTAGACAAGAATGGGGATGGTGTTGAATTTATGAATTTTACAATCTGGGATTCAAATGAATCGATCAAGTTTTATGAGAGGACCGAACGGACACCCATTTACTGTACCTTTGGAGGCGATGGTCCTTGTAATAGCTGGATTTACGAAAACGGAGCATTTCGCTGGTCATCGGGTGGCGACGCAGTCCAGCCAGGAGAATATGTGATTGTAATCATCATTAAAGGAACGACCCCAGATGAAAATGGTAACTCAGAAGGGCAGATGAGACAATACTTTTCGATTTCAGCCCCTTGAAAATCACCGCTCAAGGTAAGTGTGAAGTCCCCGGCTGTATTTTCTGCGAATGGAATTGAGTTGGAATAACCTGCTCTCAACCGGACCACCCTGATCATTGCTCAACTGGCTAAGGGTTCGAGTTCTTGCAAGGGTCGTTTTTCACTCTTGGTTTTTGGCGGTGCTTTCACATATTCCCAGAACTCAGCTTGCGCCCGCGTCGGGGGAAACCGTCGGTTGCGCATGATATAGATATTACGCTGCAGGCTCATCCCCTCCACTTCAACTTCGACCACCCTGCCCAATTCCATACCGCGCGCGGCTGCCAGGCGGGAAACAAAAGAAATCCCGATGCCTTCTTCCACGGCCATTTCGATCGCCTCGGCATTTCCAAGCGTCATGACCACGTTGAGCATATCAGGCAAAATGTCATGCTGCCTTAATCCCTCCATCAGCACATCCCGCGTTCCCGCATTTTCTTCGCGCAGGATCAGCGGAGCATCCAACAAATCATCCGGGTAAATGTAGTGAGATTTTGCCCACGGGTGATTGGCTGGCACGATCAAGATTACCTCATCGGTATATAACTCCAGGTATTCAACCTCACCGAATTCAATAATTTTACTGGAAACGCCCAGGGGAATATCACCAGACAGCAGGCGCTTGAACACAGTATCACGGCTGTGTATCGAAACGTTAATCCTCAGCTGCGGGTAACGCTGCCTAAATTTTGCGATTACCCCGGGAAGCAAGTATTTACCGGAGGTGGTTGAACAACCAATGGTCATTTCACCAACCACGACCCCTTGAAGCGATTGCATGGTTTCTTCGAGGCGGTTGGAATTGGTGAGCAGCTCCTTCCCCAGCCTTTGCAGTAATTGTCCTGCTTCGGTCAAGCGGATCGACCGGCCTTGGCGGATAAACAGATTCACACCGAATTTGCGTTCCAGAGCTTGCACAGTCTGGCTGATGGCTGGCTGCGAGAGGTTCAGCTTACGCCCAGCTTCACTGAAGCTGGCGAGCTCGGCAGCGGTTAAAAAAATGTTCAGCGCATTGAGATCGATCATGTTCACTCGATACCCGTTTTTTTGATGCGTACATTATAACTATATTTATTCGATTCCTTTATGGATTTCCATAAGTTTCCTTTATCCTAACCTTGAACAGATTGTGACATTTGTCACTATACGATCATGGTCCAATTCGATATGATATTGATCAATTCACTTATGCTTAAATATGTATAAGCTGTTATTCTTTTTATCCCCATCAAAGAATGATTCGATATCAATCCATACCCATGGATACTCTTGATGAATAACCCGAATTTACAAGAAGAGATTACCCAGCTGCACGCTGAAATATGTTCTGCCATGGCCGATGCCACCCGCATTTTAATGTTGTACGCCCTGGCTGAAAAACCGTACTGCGTGAATGACCTGGCAGCGGAGTTAAGCATCAGCCAACCAGCCACATCACGTCATCTCAAAATTCTGCGCGAAAGAGGCCTGGTTCGCCCGCTACGCCAGGGACCTAGCGTTGAATACAGCCTGACTGATCCACGCTTGATCGAAGCTTTAAATATTTTACGGTCGGTTTTACGAGACCGCATTGTTTACCGGGCAGGTTTGATGGAGGCGGAGAACAGTTCCCGCCCAGAAGCGTAAGTACGTATGGAATAATGAACTTAGATTTCTCGGAGAGCTCTATGACCAATCACAAATATCGAATCTTCATTTATCAGCGGTCTGGCAATCTTGCTGGTGGCGGTTGTCCTCCTGCTCTATCCCACTGCCGATGCACAGGCTCAGTGTGGTTCGCAGGCCTCCTCCTGTAAGAACTGTCACGAAGTTCAAGGGGAGGACCCGGTAAACAGCGATGGGACCGCCTGGCATCCATCGCATGCTTTTGGTGACTTCTGTTATATCTGCCACGCCGGGAATAATCAGAGCATGGACAAAGCCATCGCGCATACAGGGATGGTCCCGCCGCTCTCGGATATCAAGGCTGGCTGCCAGAGCTGCCATCCGAATGATCTGCAAGAACGCGCCCAGGTTTATGCCAGCGTCTTAGGGGTTACCCTGGATGGCGGTGCGGCATCAGGGACCGGCGAGACCGCTGCACCAGCTGAGCCAAGCCCAAACCAGGCTGCGGAAGAGGTGATCGAAGCCACCGCTCCAGAGATGGTTTCCGAATCCAAAGAAGTCATTGATTACAACCAGCGCTATGACGAAGCGGTATTGGGTAAGCGACCCGTTAATTGGGGAAACATCATCCTGATTGTGATGATCGTGATGCTGGTGATCGGTGGCGGTGCATTTGTCTATGTTAACGAACGCAAGCGGCGCGGCCTTCCGCTGGGAAAAGCCAAACCCGCTGTTGATAGAGCCTCCGGACTCGAAGCCCCAGTGGTTGAAGGATATTCGACTGAAGTGACGGCTCTACTCCCGAAAATTGCCCGCCTCAACCCAACCGGGCTGCACGCCCTCAAGCGTTTGCTCGAAAACCCCGACAACGCCAATGAGCTGTTCCATAGTTTATCAAAGCTAGATCCCGAGCTGGTTAAGCAAGTGCGCGGTCTGGATCGCCCCTCGCGCGAGCTGCTCTTAGCCATGTCGGGCGAATAATCCAACTGTAGGAGAAAAAACGATGAATCGATTAATAAAAGGTTTTCGCAATGATCTCTGGTCGCCCTATGTTGCTGGCGTCCTGCTCGGAGTAGTCGGCGTTCTGGCTGTCTGGCTCGCCGACAGCTTGTTAGGCGCCTCCGGTGCCTTCGAGAGCGTGGCTGGTATGATCGGGAAGGCTTTGGCACCGCAGGCATTCAATATTATGTATTTCAACTTCATCATGCCCACCGGGATCACCTGGGCAGTGGTTTTGCTCCTCGGGGTGATCGTTGGCGGGGCGCTTGGCGCCTTGTCCAGCCGCACCTGGAAACTGCGCTTGAATACCGATGACAAGCAGTGGAAAGCCATCATCGGCCCGCAGCTGTGGAAGCGTTGGGTGATCGCCTTCTTCGGCGCCATTATCCTGGAATATGGGGCGGGCATTGCCGGCGGCTGCACCAGCGGCCTGGCCATCTCCGGCGGTATGCTGCTGGCGCCAGCAGCTTTCCTGTTCATCGCCGCCATGTTCGCTTCTGGCATCCTCACCACCCTGCTGGTTTACCGGCGGAATTGGTAACTGGAACATTCAATTTCGATCAGACAAGGATAAAACACCATGAACTATGTGATTGCTCTCTTCCTTGGCGCCTGCTTCGGCTTTTCGCTTAATAAAGCCGGCCTGACGCGCTACAACAAAATTGTCAACGTGTTTCGCTTTACAGACCTGGCAGTCTTGAAATTCATGCTAACTGCCATGGTGGTCTCCATGGCCGGCCTGTACACCCTGCGCGGCCTCGGCTTAATCCAATTCCCTACGGTGCCCTCCACCTACATTGTTGGCAATATGATCGGCGGGTTGATCTTCGGGATCGGCATGGCCCTCACCGGTTACTGACCGGGTACCTGCGCCGCCGGCGGCGGCGAAGGCAAGCTTGATTATCTCATTCCCGGTTTCTTGGGTTTCCTCACTGGTGCAGTATTGTTCGGCCTGACCTACAGCAAGATCTTCCCACCCATCGAAAAGATTGCCAAAGTGGGCAACGTCGTCATTCCCGACCTTTGGAACTTTAAGTCCCTTCTTGGTCGTACTGTTCTTCGGACTGTTCGCCATCTTTTTGTTCTACTTGATCGATCGGGCTGGATTGCAGCGCAGTAACAAAACACCCGAAGAATAAATATTCTACAGTTATGAACTCAAGAGAAAACGGCTCTTTATGAATAAAAATATCCTATCGCGACGTGAATTTCTGAAGCTGAGCGGCCTAAGCCTGGGGGCTGTGAGTGCAGCGCGGTTTATACCGCCTCCAGTTGCCCGGGCAGCGCTGGGTGATACCACGCCGATCACCGATGACGGCTATATTCACACCATGTGTGAGATGTGCGTCTGGCGCTGCGGGGTGCGGGCAAAGGTCGAGGAAGAACGGATCGTGAAGCTGGAAGGCAACCCCGACCATCCTCATTCGCACGGCAAGCTGTGCGCCCGCGGCCAATCTGGCCTGATGAACACCTACGACCCCGACCGGGTGCTGACGCCGCTGATCCGGGTGGGCAAGCGTGGCGAAGGGCTGTTCCGTAAAGCCAGTTGGGAAGAAGCCCTGGATTTGACCGCTGAGAAGATGCTAAAGATTAAAGAAAGCTACGGTCCAGAAGCGATGGTCTTCTCCTCCACCCACAACCTTTCCCAGGTGCAGTTTGAAAACTTATTGAATGGTTACGGCTCGCCCAATTACGGCACCCAGCGCAGCTTGTGTTTCAACGCCATGATCGTGGCCAACTTAATGACCTACGGGATGGAGGAACCGGCCCGGGATTACAGCCAGGTGCAGTACATTATCCTCACCGGCCGCAACCTGACCGAAGCTATCTCTACCTCTGAGACCGGTGAATTAACGGATGCGTTGGCACGCGGCGCCAAGGTGGTCTATATCGATCCGCGCTACACCAAGACCGCCGCGAAAGCCACCGAATGGTGCCCCATCCGCCCCGGCACTGACCTGGCCTTCCATCTGGCTTTGATCCAGGTGATCATCTCTGAAAGCCTTTATAACAAGCAGTTTGTTGACCAATATACCCAGGGTTTTGATGAGCTTGCCGAAGCAGTCAAAGATTATACCCCTGAGTGGGCTGCCCCGATCACCGGCATCGACGCGGCAGTGATTCAACGGATCGCCCATGAATTTGCCGCGGCCGCGCCCTATGCCCTGGCGCACAACGGCTGGCGCACTTCGAACTTCATCAACTCCTTCCCCACCGAACGGGCCATCACCATTTTGAACGCCCTGGTGGGTAATTGGGGCGTCACGCTGCACCCCGCCGCTGGCGAGGGAGCGGGCGGGTTGGGCAAGCCGCCTCAGCCGCCTTATCCGCGTATATCAGCGCTGCGCCTGGATGGCGTGCCCTGGAAGTACCCGTTTGTCCCTCTCAAGCTGGGCATTTTCCAGCAGCTGCGCGACGCGATCCTCGAAGGCCAGCCTTACGAGGCGCATGGCTGGTTCATCTCCCGTCAAAATCCTGTGCTTTCGCTGCCAGACCGCAAGCGTACCTTGCAAGCCTTTGGGAAAATGGAATTCATCGCTGTCGTGGATATTATCCCCAACGATACAGCCTGGTTCGCCGATGTTGTCCTGCCAGAAGCCTCCTACCTCGAACGCTACGACCCGCTGCTGCCGGTAGGAGATAAAGCCTGGATCCGCCAGCCAGTGATCGAGCCCCAAGGTGACACGAAATCTGCCCTGATGATTTATAAAGAGCTGGGCACGCGCCTGGGCTTGGGGGATTTCTTCCAATATACCGACGAACAAGACTATCTCAATCAGGAGCTGGCCCCCCTGGGCATTTCCCTCGACCAGGTACGCCTCCAGGGATATGCTCAGCTTCCCAAGGGAGAAGAAGACACCGAGCTCAAGTGGAGCACACCCAGCGGGAAGATCGAAATATCTTCTTCGACCCTCAAAGCTGGTAAGTTCGATCCCGTCCCCATCTGGCAGGAACCGCCTCAGCCAAAGCCAGGCGCTTTTTACCTGCTCACCGGCAAGGTGGGTCAGCATACTCAGATGGGTACACAAAATAACCTCTTGCTGCACAAGTATCAAGATGAACCAGCTCTATGGATGAGTTCCAGCTGCCGCCGCGGCCGCCAACCTCACAGATGGTGACCTGGTTGAGGCCACCAGCGAGGTAGGTTCTGTGAAAGTGGCTTTGCACGTGACCAAGGCCATTCGCGACGATTGTGTCTACCTGACCCCTGGCTTCGGTCACCTGTCCAAGGGTTTGACCACAGCTTACGGGGTGGGCGCCAGCGACTCCGTCCTGCATGTACCTATGTGGACCCGATCAGTGGAGGCCAGGCTTTGAGCCAGACTTTCGTAACAGTAAAGAAGGCCTGAGGAAGCGATTATGGCAACAATCAAAAAATATGGTTTCGTAATCGATGTCTTGCGCTGTATTGACTGCCGGGCCTGCCTGGTGGCATGCAGTGTTGAAAATAACGTTCCACAAGAAAATACCCGCATCTGGGTGCACGATCTGCAGGTGCAGGGCGAATTCCCCAACTTGAGCCATACCTTTTTGCCCTATAACTGCATGCACTGCGAGCATCCGCCCTGCACAGAAGTGTGCGTCAGCCGGGCTACTTACAAAGACTCTCAAACAGGTCTGGTGCTGGTCGATCAGGATGCCTGCATTGGTTGTGGATTCTGCGTAGAAGCCTGCCCTTATGGTGCACGCTACCTGGATAAGCAGCGCGGTGTGGTGGATAAGTGTAACGGCTGCATCCAGCGGGTGAATATCGGTCTGCAGCCAGCCTGCGTGGCGACTTGCGTGGGCGGTTCGCGCATGTTTGGCGATCTAAACGACCCAGAATCAGATGTTTCTAAAGCTCTAAAGAATGCCACTTCAGTCCTGCAGCTGGATTATGAAGACGAACAGGTCGATACGGATCCGAATATCTATTACATCAATGCCACAGGTGTGCAGAATCCCTTGACCCTGGAGAACGGGATTTACCCGCATGCGCCTGAATATACCATCGCCCAGGAAGGTTGGAAGAAAGTGATTGTTCCCATGATGGGCGCTGCAGTTGGTGCGGCTTTCCTGGTTCAGGCAGTCTATTTCACCAAGCAGTTAATCGAGGGTGAGAAAGAGTTTGAGGAGTAGAGCCATGAGCGGTTATAAAAATATCCCGTTAGAAGAACGCCGCCGGTTGCGTGAGAAGAAGTACAAAAAACACAACCTGGCAAATATCCTCACTCACTGGTTCAATGTGGGCTGCTGGCTGCTGCTGCTGCCCACCGGCGTCGCTATCCTTTCCTCGCCGCGCTTGGGGTTGAGCCCGCTGTGGATGCAGGAAATGTTCCGCAATATCTTTGGTGGTTCAGCTAACCTGATCCGCTTCCACTATACGATCGGGCTGTTGTGGATCTTTGTTCTCAGCTTCAATATCCTCGTCGGGTTTCGTAAATACTTTGTTCCCTTCGCTGCCCAACGTTTGCTGCTCGATAAAGATGATATCGATTGGCTCAAAGATTAAACCGCTGCAGATGTTCGGCCTGATGAAGGATAAAGAGCTGCCCCCCCAGGATGCGTACAACGCCGGCCAGAAAGCCTACATGTACATTGTCATCTTGGGCACCCTCGGTATCATGTCTAGTGGTATTGTGATGACCTTCAACACGATCTTCCCGCCCATTCTGAAGCAGATCGCCCAACCCATTCATTGGATGTCAGTTTTCGCCATCGTAGCCGGCCTGTTTGTCCATGTGTATATGGGTGCTGTGTTCCCCGAAGAAAAAGAGGCTTTCTTCTCGATGTTCTCCGGGAAGGTCTCTGCCTGGTATGCCCGCGCCCACCACGAGAAATGGTACAATGAAAAACTGAAAGAAGAAGTTGAATGGGAAGATCAGGTAGAAAAGGAAGTTGCTGAGTCCTCATTACAGCATGGATAATTTAGAAAAACTGCTTGCGCAATCCGCAGCCAATCACCAGCGGCTGTGTCCGCGCCAGGTGCTGGGTGTGCGCATGGGGTTGACCGGAGTTGGGCTGTTAGAGATGGAAGTCCCTCGCACCGACAAGCGCTTATTGGTAATTGTCGAAACAGATGGCTGCTTTGTGAGCGGTATCGAAGCCGCTACAGGCTGCAGAGTGCTGCACCGGACGCTGCGCGTTGAAGATTATGGGAAAGTAGCCGCCAGCTTTGTAGATGTAAACAGCGGGCGAGCCTTCCGCCTGGCCCCTCGCCCAGGTGCGCGGGAGCTTGGCTTTGAGATTCGCCCCAGATGCACCCGATTCTTACCAGGCGCAGCTTACGGCTTATCCGTTAATGCCGGAGGACAGCCTGTTTACAGTACAAGCTGTGCAGTTAAAGACGCCTGTTGAAGCCATTGTCGGTCGGCCCGGGGTGCGGATAAACTGCACCATCTGCGGCGAAGAGATCATGAACGACCGCCAGGTGACCACCTCTCTCGGGGTACTCTGTAAAGCCTGTGCCGGAGAGAGTTACTACCAGGTCACCCCTGAATTCTTACCGGGCGTATTCACCACCTGAAGTATGAAACGCCTGATCGTCCTGGCCGCTGCAGCTTTATTGCTCACTTTGACAGCCGCCGCTGTCCTGCAGAGGCTCAAGCCGGTTCCAGTTCCCCTCATCCCCACTTTAACCGGCCAGGTCGAATACTGCCTGACCTGTCACAGCGATCTGCCTGAGATCAGCCAGGCACATCCAGTGCAGAGCTTTGGCTGTGTGCGCTGCCACGGCGGTGAACCGTTAGCCCTGAATGCCGACCTGGCCCACAGCACCATGCGGGGTGGCGCAAACCCCTCCGATCTGGCAGTTGTGGAGGCATCCTGCGGGGGTGATGATTGTCACAGCGGCAGCCTGGTTGACCAGCGTGATCACATCCAGCGCGTGCAAACTGGCATTCAGGCTACCTACGCCGGGGCGATTGCCCTGATGCGCTATACCTACGGCGCTCAACCTGACCTACTCGCCCGCTACGGCATCCAGGCCGTCCAGGCGTATCAGATGACCGATCCAAACGCACGCCCGGCATTATTGGCCTTTGACGCGGATTTGGAGAGCTCTCCCAGCCTGCACACTTTCTCCAAGAATTGCCTGACTTGCCATCTTTGGACCACTCCCCCGGCCGGCTCACAATACAACCGCTTCACCGGCTGTTCTGCCTGCCATACCCCCACCGCCAATGGGGACAGCCAGCAAACCGTACACCGTCTCACGATTGCGATCCCATATACCCAGTGCAACACCTGCCACAACCGCGGCAACTATGACCTGCGCCAGATGACCTTCCATGAGCGTCAGGATCAACCTGCGGACCGGCAGCATGATTATTACCAGCCCATCGCCCAGTACACCCGCTGCGAATGGACTCTGGACTGCGTAGACTGCCACACTCGCCAGGAAGCCATGGGAGATGGCAATATTTACAGCCAGAAAAAAGAAATTCAGTACATACAATGCCGTACCTGTCATGGCACCCTGGACGAATTGCCCCAAACGACTGTCATTCAAAATACAAACGATCTGGCGCTGCGCATGGCTTTTCTCAACCCGGTTGTCGACTTGCAAATTGGTGATACCATCTTGGTCACTGCTCAAGGCGAGCCGTTGTGGAACATCAGCCCATTAGCCGATGGAAGCTATGAAATGATTGGCAAAGTCAGCAGACAAAGGTTTACCTTCAAACCGGTTAAAGGGAGCGGCTGTCAACAAAAGCTCGACCAACAGGGGTCTAGCGACTGCCATGCGTGCCACTCTGTCCAGCGCTGAAGTGGTGAATAAATTCGCATCGATAGAATGAGCAAGAATCTTGCATCTTGATTGATTGGATTTGGAATAAAATTTAATTAACCACAAATTGAGATTCTCTTGTACAATAAAAATACATGTCCCACTGTAGGATATGGCTTTTCCCCTTCCTTTATAGCATCGTTCAACTGGGGGTTTTCTGATGGAACCGACACTTGCATTAATCATCGATGATGATAAAGATACCGCCAACCTCTTCAGGACCATCCTGGAGCTGGTGGGCTTTGAATGCCAGGCTGCCTACTCAGCCAAGTCCGCTCTGGCTTACCTCGCTGTAAAAGATCCCGATATCGTCCTGCTGGACCTGCGCCTGGGTTTGGAGCTGGATGGCAAAGACATTCTCTACCAGATCCGCTCCAATCCCCGCCTGGATAAAACCCGGGTGATCGTGATCACGGCATATCCGGGCATGCTCGAACAGGTTGACAGCCTGGCTGACCTGATCATGCTCAAGCCGGTTGAGATCGAGGACCTCACCACGCTTGCCTCGCGCCTGACCCAAATACGCCCCAAGTCTTACCTGTTCCGCGATCCAGTCTCAGGGCTCTACACGCTAAGTTTCTTTATGACCCGCCTGGAACACACCTTTGAAAGATCTCGGCGCAATCCAGAGCTTCTCTTTGGCACCTTGGCGATCGAGTTTAGGGTTAGCTCCGAGGAAAATGAGCAGCTTCAAGAAGAAGATCGCGAGCAAATCTTGAAACAAGTCGCAGAAATCCTCAACCGCGATTTTCGGCCCACCGATACTTTTGGTTATATCGCGGGCTTGCGCGTAGCTGCGCTTTACGAAGATTTCAAGAAACCAGAGGATGTCCATATCGTCATCCAGCGGCTTCACCATGATCTCACCCTGGCTGTAGAAGCCCGGGGATGCCTGTGGAGGGTCACTCCCACCATCGGCGCAGTGTTAAATAACCCGCGTTACCAAAGCCCAGACGAAATTCTAAAGGCCGCCGTCAGCACCCTGGAGCGTGCCTGTGAATTGACGGGGGAATACTATCTAATTGCGGACACTCCCCAGACGTAAGCTTTGAGTACCTGGCCCTCCTGTGAAGGATCTGCGCGCCTCGCCAGCGGTTCAGGTATAGACACATTCACGCCCCGCCCTGGCATAAGCCAGCAGGTTCTCTACGGGCACGTCAAAGAAGTGGTCTGAAGCCGACAGCATATAGCCCCCGCCCGGCCCAAGCACCTCGAAAAGCCGGTGCACTTCCGCCCGGATCTGGCCAAGGGTACCTAGCGACAAGATGTTCACCTGGTCCATGCCTCCGATCAGGCAAACTTTATCCCCGATGCGGCGCTTGATCTCATCAGGCACGGCATCTCCCCCCACTCCCGACGGCGAGAGCGTCTCCGAAGCATCACACCTGTTCTCGACAATCAATTCCAAGATCGCCATCATCCCGCCGCAGGTATGATAGACCACTTTATGATCAGCATTGTGCAAAGCCTCGTGCAGCGCCCGGTCATAGGGCAGGCAGAAATTCCTTGAATATTTTAGGCGAGATAACCGTTGAAGAGGCCGCTCCTCCGCCCATTTCGATCAAGTCAAATTCAGCGCTCGCCAGGCTTTGTTCGACAAATTGCAGTTTCTTCTCGGTCAGAGACTCCAGCAGCTCGTGCACCCATCCCGGGTCGTCGAACGTTGCCATGATCAATTTTTCGACCCCCATTAGGCTGGCCGCGTGCTGCCAGGGACCTGCCTGCTCGCCAAAAACCAGGCCGCGCAAGATGCCGCTTTCTCCAAGCTCACGTTTTCGGTTGCGCACAAATTCTTGATCCAATTTGGGGACAGGCAGGTATTTTTTTACCAAAAGCATATCTTCGGGACGCTTAATTAAATAATCAACCGTCCAGGTCGTCTTGTCATTTGCCTCATCTCGTTGGGTCAAAATGCCTTCAGGCGTGTGGATCGTGGTATCGATGCGCCAATTTCCCTCCGCTAACAGAAGTGTATGCGATTCCATCCGCCATTGTGGGGTGGATTTTCCTGTATTCGCATCCCAGATGGTGATGGCTGCATCCAAGCCCACCTGGTGAAAAGCCGCAAGATCGCTGGCACCCCCCATATACTTAGAAAGGTGATAGGGCTGCCACTGGTGGATCGTCACTGGCAGCCGGTCGGGAATTCCGCGATTAAGAGCCGTCAGCATGCGCTCCCGTGCGCTCATCGTCTTTACTGTCATGTTTGATCCTCTCTACGCTTTAGGCTCAAAAGATTTGAAGCGCAGCTCAAATGTTAATACCTGCTGTCCACGAAAGGAGCTTTAAAAACATGCTCATCCGTCAAGGGAAGTGCTTCCAGTCGCTCTTCATTCATATTTGTCAGCCATGCTTCTTCTAGTGCATAACCGGTTTCGATGCATCCGTGGATACTGTCGGAACAAACATTATAAAACCGGGCAATCAACCCTTGTCCATCCTCTGCACGGTAGATTGAGCTGAGCACCAACTCTTGTTTATCCGAGGAGATGAAACTGAACCGGTCAGGTAAAACCCCACTGCGCGGCCAGGAAATGCTTTTGATTTTAGCAGGATCATCGCGGGTGATATTCATCTCGTGCAAGTTCAAACCCTCATGTGTATCGGCGCGCCTCGCCAGCAAAGGGGAAATATATTGGTAAGCCGTTGGATAAACGTTCCTCCAATCTCCTGCGTGTGGAAGGATCGCATATTCAAAACGGAATTTACCCGGGCATTGCGCCCCCGGAGCCGGCGCCAATGGTCCTGCCGCCACGCGGCGTGTGGTCAGGTCGTCCCGGCTCAACCATCCTACGCAGCGCAGCAAGATCAGGTTGATCTGCGTACCGCCTGGCTTCCGCCTCACCTCCACTGCTGGCAGGCCCCGGTTCAAGATGGCTAGACCATGCCTGCTCTCCCCGTTGTACTCAACGCTTAAGTCAATAAAAGAGCGCTGGTGCATCAATGGAGTCGGATCTTCAACCCACCCCTCCGCAGAAGGTAAGTCGATTGAGCGCGGCAGCACCGCAAAAGATTCATCCGCAAAAACTTGTGGGGGATTCAGAATGGTGGGGAAAGTGGCACTCAATTGATGATCACGTGCCAGGTTATCGATCTCCGTTTCGATGTAAAGACCCGGTTGGGCAAGGTAAAGCGTGATCCGTGAACGGATTGGTAAAACTACCCTTTTTTCAGAGCGATGCTGGCGGTCTTCCGAAAGGCTTTCCGGTAACACCAGGTCACGCCTCACCTCAAAGGTCACCAGGTTAGCTCCTGATGTAACAAGCTTAACGGTTGCAGGTTGACCTGTGGTAGAAATGACCTCGCTGAACCGGCATGGGCAGTACGAATACTCATCCCCGGCATCTTCCACATCTTCAAAATGATGCAAGCCGGCATAAGTCATTCCGCTCGTTTTATCCCGAACGGTTAAACCCCCATCCGCCTCAATCCGGAAAGCCAGGTAGCGGTTCTCAGCCCCGTCCGCAGCGATCTTCCATTCATCATCCTGTGGAAGTGTTTCCCCAGCGCGGGCTGGCTGAACAAAATAAGCTGCATAACCAAAAGCGGGTACCTCAGCCTGAAAAGCCACCCTGAGGCGTCTCTTACGATTTGCTTTGAGCGTTTCCATCCAAAAGACGATCTCATCACTTAATACCTGGTGCGGGATGCGCTGTCCCTGGCTGTCCACCAGTCGAAAATCATTCGCGGTTGGATCATCAAACTCAAAATCCAGGTCCCCAATCGCCATTTCGGTCCGCGGCCAACCCAGCGGGTTGTAAACCAGGATGGGCATCCCCCCCTGCCTGGTGAAATCGACCTGCCTGGCGATCTGGCGCAAGCTGTCACGTACGATGATGTCACCGATTTGTTCCGCCTGGCTGAAGCGGTACATCATCTCGTCGTGAATCGGATCGACGCCGCTCCCATAAATATCATCGTGAGGATGGTTTTTAAGCAGCCAGCGCCAGGCTGTCCATACCAAATCTTGCGTGCCTTCTGGGACCTCTGCGCCGCTCAGCCACGCCATGGCAGCTAAGGGCTCAACATAACGCTCCAATAAATTTTCTACCCGTTGGTTGGCTTGCTTTAAGTAAATGCGTGTGGCATACACCCCTTGCAGGATTTCGGAATACTTTCCCCAACGGAATTCTCCGCTAAATGCTGGCAGGCTCGGGTTTTGCTGCCGGACTCTGTCCAGGTGTTCTTCGAGCGAGCCCTGAAAAAACGATCCGATATTGAGGCGCTCATTCGCCAATTGGATCATCTCCGGAAGCCTGGGTTCAGCCTCTTCGTGGTCGATCCCATTCATCAGCAAGATTGCATCTGTATGGGCCATCGGAGCCAGTTCATCAACCGCCTTTTGCATCTGTTCCAAAGCCAGCTCAGGGTCAAATTCCATCTGCGAGGTATCACCCCAGTGGATCCCATAGCCCAGGTTCGAGATATTGTGATATCCCCATGGCATCCAGATTGTGGTAACTGCCGAGCCATCCAATGCTTTCCAGCAAAATTCCGTACCCAGGTGCTCGCCTTCTTCTCCCAGCCCACGCCAGAAGAACGCATTGTCAATCCCAAAACCGCGCAGGATCTGCGGCAGCTGGGCAATGTGCCCGAACCCATCTGGTACATAGCCAATCTTACTTACGCCGCCGTAGGCTCTCCCCATACGTTGCCCGATCATCAGATTGCGGATCAAGGCCTCTGGGCTGACCAGAAATTCATCAGAGAGCACGTACCAGGGACCGACTTTCAACCTTCCCTGGCGGCATAACCGTTCCAGCTCAACCTGGCGCTGCGGGCGAACTTCTAAGTAATCCTCCAGAATCGCCATTTGTCCATCCAAGGTGAACAGGCGAAATTCAGGCTGAGTTTCCAGGGTCTTGAGCAAGCGGTCCACCAGGCGGACCAGACGCGCTCGGAACTCCTGGAAAGGTACATACCAGGCCCGGTCCCAATGCGTATGGCTGACGACTGTCACATGAAATGTTTTCATTAATAATCCTTAAGTTCCAAAAAACCGAACGATTTCGTGAGGTACCTTTACTGTTTGTAAGATCCAAAGGTTTTCGCAGCTGCCATCATGGCATTAATATTTTCAACGGGCAATTCGGGGGCAATATTGTTTCCATCCTGGATGATCAAGCCTTTATACGGAGCAAGTTTTTCAATGACCTTACGGGTAGCCTCTTTCACCTGGTCTGGAGTTCCGGTAGCGATCAACAACGGGCTCACATTCCCTAAGAGCACCACGCGCCCTCCCATAATTTCTGCTACTTTATCCAGGTTCACCTTCCACCCAAATCCCTGGAACTCATTGATCTTCAATTGATCCGTGAAAATTTTCAGAAGGTGCGTGGTTTCACCGCACATATGCAGACTGGCCCAATCGAAACGATCGCGCAGCCTCTTATTGTAGGGTAGCAATACGCTTTCCCAGGTTTCTGCCGAAAGATAAGCCGAGAGATCATCGGTCCAGGCAAAATCTCTCCCTGTGATCTGCTCTTCCTGCCAGCAGAAATCCAGCCAGGAGATAACTTTATCTGTAACGATGCGAAAAAGCTCCCGTACAAAGTCAGGGCGTTCCAAGATCGCCATAAAAATCTCTACCGCACCCATCAGGTGAGCTGAAATTGTAAAAGGCCCATTGGAGGTATGCGTAAGCGCCGGGTTCGCCCCAGGATAAAAAACCGGTCCACCTTGAAAACGCACCGGGTATTTCTCCGCAATCTTCATCATCGCCCGCCGGTATTCCACCTGCCTGGCATTCAACCCACTATTGATGAAGTCGATCCCCTCTAATTTTTGCAGATCTTCCTCCTCATGCACCCACCCCACTTCTTTGCCCACCGGGATATCATCCTCCGGGAAGGTGATTTCACAGCCCAGTGAAGAAGCTTCGGTCACATTTTGAAAATCCGTCCAGCCTCCCACCCAGGCGCCGGTGATGGAATAGGCATCCGTCTGAATGTTTTCCATCAACCACTTCTGCCCCAAGATTTGACACCGCAGCATCACCTCCGGATCGGCATAGTAATCCTTGAATCGCACGCCAGTCTTGGGGAGTAATGTGCGGTAATTGATGGCAGGTATAACCGCCACCCGGTCAGGCGTCTCGAAGCGCTTCGTTTTCGCAATCCGTTCTTCCCGGGCAGCAATCTCGTCAATTGGCACCTTGATTTCAATCACAGGTGCTACGTGGATCAGATTCCCCATGCCTTATTTACCTCCAGGAACATCCGGCCTTGGCAGGCGCTGCACCACCGGCAGCAAGGTGGGAAAAGGCTTATGCGGTTCCGACTGATACCAATACGCGGTAGAGGCATAATCATTGGTCAGGCTGTTGGCATGCCCATGTTCGATCGTCACGCTGATCGACTTTTCGAAGGTTATCGGGTCTTCAATATGGTAGCGGTAGGTTGAATTCTTGCCCCTCCAGGGCCATTCCTTGTCGCCAGAATTGACCGTAATACCCTGGTAAGGTGCACAGAACTCTTCACCGGGACCATAAGCGGTGTTGAAATAATCCTCAGTCCCGGTTCCATACAGGCGCGGCAGCGGCTCGCCATCGATCAGGATCATGTCATCCCCTTCACCATACCAGTCATTCTTGTCGCGCTCAAAGCAGTCGATATCCAGGTGGCAGCCCACGTAATGGCCCTTGCCTTCCGCCTCCAGGATGATATAGTTGCCTTTCCCATCCAGGTTGGGCACACCCCAGATTTCCCACATATAATCGTTATTGAGAGCAAACCGCCGTTGAGGGATCGCCGAAACCCGTCGTGGGGTTCTCTCGCCGCCATTGAGCATGGAAGCGCGCGTAGTCGTCTTCAAGTCGATCATACCGCTCATAATCCACATAAAAATACAAATTCGTCTGAGAGCTGCACTCGTTGTGCACCTCAAAGCGCGCCGATGACGCAAAGGGCATTGGGAACCAGCAGTTAAATGCCCTACCATCTCGGGGACTCATTTGCAGCGGCAAGCTCCAGAAGTTCTTAACGATCCCATGCCCAATGCCGAAGAAATCGCCGATCGGGCACTCGATACTCGGCTGGCTTTCCCCATCCCACCAGGCGCGCAGGATAATTTTCCGCGCAAAAGCTTCTTCATCGGAGCCAATGGTCATCCAAATATGCCGCACACACCCCGCCCCTTCGATTTCCGCGATTACCATCTTCTGATCCGGCTCAAACGTAAACCAATCCCGGTTTCCACCCGCCCGGTCGTAGCTTGAAATGCGCTCACGGCGCACACCGTGTCTCAAGCGGGCCAATCCAGCCAGGGACGAATCTCCAATCTGCATGCTACCTCCTATCCTCAATCCTCAATGAAATCTGCTTTTAGGCTGCCCTCAAACGCATTTTCTTCCAAAAGCGTTTGGTCTGTATACTTTGCCTCCACTCCAACGCGGTTGTCTTGAAAACGGTTCTTGCGCACAGTGTGCCCGTGCGGCCTCAGCCAGCTCGAGGGTGTCTCCCCCTCCGGCACATGGTAGGGGCGGATGCCATGATCTCGGTTGGCAGCCACATAAATTGCATGGTTATTATGGATGAACTCATTCTGTTCGATCAGCCAATCGTAACTGGTGTTGTTACCCGGAACCGCGGTAAGGAACTCCGGGATGTGCTTGGACCACAGCAAGACGCCGTGCTGGTTATCCTGGAACAGGTTGCGCCGCACCTGGAAGTCAAAGCCGTTCTCCACCGCAATCCCAGCCTGGTGATTGCCAATTATCTGGTTGTCTTCCAGCACGCCGTGGCTTGAGAAACCCAGCCAGAAACCGTAGTTGCAGTGGTTGGCAAAATTATTGCGGTAAACATTCCCGGCGCTGAAGGTGGCCTCGAAGGCAATATTCGGGCTCCACGAGCCATCGTTCTCCTCGAAAAGGTTATCGTTGCAGGGTACCGGCTCAAAAGCTGGCGACAGCCCCGCCAGGAAGAAACCGTCTCCGCCCATACGCGCCAGGTTGCGGCGCAAGACATTCCGAGACGAATTGCGGATGATTAAGAAACCAGCCGCGTCTGCGCCCATATGCCCGCTTCGCGGTCCGCGGGGCTGCCACCGGCAGCAGTAGTCCGCGATATTATCCTCGTATATGCTCTCACTGGTTTCATACAGGTGAAATCCCCAACCGCTGCAGTAGCTGGCGTTGTTGTGGCTTACCTTTAGCCCGCGGCAGCCATAGCTGAGAAGACCGTTCATCTGGTGCTGCAGGTCATTCCCCGTCAGCAAGCTGTCCTGCGAGTTAGCCAGGAGGATTCCCCCTCCGTAAGCCTTCTCAAGCGGCAGCCAGATATCCAGGAAGATTGTGTTTGCAGGCACTTCGGCTGTCGCTGTCACCTGGCAGTCCATGATCTTCAAGTCTCGGCAGCCGTCTGCATAGATTCCGTGGGCATACTCCAGGATGTGCAGATTCTTGATCGTGACATCCTTGCGGTTCAGCACACTCACCCCTCGCCCTTTACGCCCGACCCCCACCAACACCGCCCCGTTGCCGTCCAGGGTCACATGGTCTGCCGATATGCTCAAGCCATCAGGAAGAACATATACACCTGGCTGCAGGACCGTATTTTGGGTAATCTCCATTTGGTTTATGGGTGCATCTGTTTTCATTTTATATTGTCCAATCATTTCTGAGCTCGAAAACACCTTCCTGTCCAGCTTTTAACAGCAAATCCTGCTCATACACACGGATGGGCAGCCCCCCTTCCCCTCGATTTAGAACACGCACCTGGTCACGACAGATATCGACATACAAAGGGATGTTATGCCATACCACCGGGAACGCCAACCGTCTCCAGGCCGGTGGAAGCTGGGGGCGTAAACAAAATACCTCCGAGTTCATCGCCGTCATAAGACCCGCAAATCCGAAGACCGCCATCTGCCAGTTCACGCCCGCCCCCGCGATATGCACCCCTTCCGCTGCGCCTCCATGCAGGAAATCAAGGTCATTCAAGGAGCTTTTCTCCCAAAACTTCCAGGCCTCCCCCATTTTCATCAAACGACAGGCGATAATTGCATGCGCACCCGCCGAGAGGGATGAATCATGTGTCGTATAAGGCTGGTAGTAATCCCAGGCTCGCCGGACTTCTTCATCGCTAAATTCACTTGAAAACAGCATCATCAGCATCAGCACATCGGCTTGTTTCAGGCATTTAGAACGGTAAAGCCATTCTTGCGCAGCCTGGGCAGCAAAAGCCTTCGAACGATCTTTCCAAAAGCGCTCGAAAGCTGGCTCCGCCAGGTGCTCAAACTCCTCACACTGTAAAACCAGCACCCCGTCATCGCCTCTCAAAATAGGAAGCCCCTGCGCCGCCCGAGAAAATTCAAGGCATTCTGCAGCATTTGCCCCAATTTTCACGCCCAACCTGGCAGCCATAGCCAGGTTGAAAGCTGCCATCCGGTTCGTAAAGCTGTTGTTGCTCGAGATCGGCGTATATTCGTCCGGTCCCATCACCCCTAACAGGCTGGGGTGATTTTCTCCCAAACGCCAATCCAGGCGATCTAACCAGTAGCGCGCCGTCTCCAGGATCACCGGAGCAGCTGGCCCGCTCAAAAAACGCTCATCCTGAACCGCCCGGGCATAATGCGCCAATCCGTACACCACATCTGCGGTCACATGCACTTCATGGTCGCGGTACTGCCAGTTCGGGCAGGTTTCCGTCCCATCCACATCC
Source organism: uncultured Chloroflexia bacterium (assembly GCA_963751425.1). GTDB lineage: Bacteria > Chloroflexota > Anaerolineae > Anaerolineales > UBA4823 > CAVVUF01. The sequence continues at coordinate 2,011,121 of CAVVUF010000001.1, forward strand.
GCCTCCCAAGCGTAGCGCGCCCCACCGTAACCGCTGTTAACCGCGTTGCTCTTCGCCCCCGGTAGAGAATGGATGCGATATTCCACCAGAGAGCGGGCGCGCCGCGGGTCAGTATACAGAAAAAAGGGCAGCAGGTACATCTCCGTATCCCAAAAATAACAGCCCCGGTAAGCATCTCCGGCATACCCTTTGGGATCAATGGCCAGGCGCGGATCATCTGTATGGGAGCGCAGCAAATGGTAGATCGAGGTCCGTAATGCCAGTTGAGAAGTTTCATCTCCCTCGATGATGACATCGGATTTATCCCAACGCATCTGCCAGATGGCGGCATGCTGTTGATAAAGTTGCGCGTAAGAATCCGCTTCGAGATTGGCCAGGAGCACTTCTGGTTCTGCTCTATTTGCGTCGAAGCTGGAAGTGACTGCAGTGCGTTTCTCTACCACCAGGCTTTCCCCAGCCGGGATCACAAATTCAGCCTTTAAACGCGGCAGTCCGGTGGTCAGTGACCGCTAGCCATTCCGCCCCTGGCGCGTATAATCTTGTCGCCATCCACACTTCATCATCGGTGTTGGTCATGACGTGGCATCGCAATCCATTCGGCTCATTTTGCGCCAGCTCAACAGTCGGGAACATATCATAACCGCTCGTGCGCACATCACTGTCTATCCCTGCCTCGATACGAACCCTGAGCTCCTGGTCCGGTATAAGCCGCACCTGTTGGCAGCACACCTGCGGGTGGGCTGCACTAACAAATCGGTCAAATGTAACCTCAACGACCGGACCCAGCCGCGTATGCCAGGTGAGTCTCCGCCGCAGTGTGGCAGACTTCAAGTCCAGTTCTCTCCGGTAATTCTCAACCCGGCTGGCTTCCATATCCAGCTTTTCTTCGCCCGCAAATGGGGTAAGCTCAAGGAAGAAGGGCAGGTTCACCAGCCCGCGGTTCAGCAGCGGGTGGCTGCCGCGGATCCCGGGAATATACGTTCCCCATTTTGCCTTGGTTTCCAAAAACTTTTCAGAGGTGACATTGGCAGGTCGGCGGGTATAATCCAGGTTCTGCGGCGCATCAAACAGGTGCTCTTCGAATGACCCCCTCACGTGAAGATACCCGCTGCCCAGGGTAAACAACCCTTCGTAAGCTCGCGCCGTTTCTGGGTCAAAATGAGTCTCGAAAACAGTCCATTGGTCTGGCATCGCATCCTACCCTTTGGTGAGCTCGATCACTGTGGCATCCTTACCAGGTAAGCGCAGGAAGATGGCCGCGGGCTTTGCCAGATACACAACCGAAGCCTCACTGGATACCAGGTCACGCGCCTGGTAAAGTGCATCCCCAAGAATTTGAGGATTCAACCTGACCTCGATCGACTTTTCTTCTCGCCCCAGGTTGACAACGCACAAGAAAAACTTATCCAGATTCCGAAAGAGGCCTGTCGCGATATCCGAGGTGGCTGCCCGGCAGGGTATCGAAATCCCAAAGGCTTGGCATATCCCGGATAAAAGCTCAGGCGAGGGCTGTAATCCCAGGTAAGTGAGTTTGCCTTTCCCTTGAGGCCTTGTGAAACCGATGGTATAGCTTTCCCCAACCGAGAGCTTGCACAGGAACTGCATTTCTTCTACCGCCATCTCATCCACAGAGCCCCTGGTTACATAAATTGGTTCCCCTGGCACCGACTGAAAATAGGCTATCCACCGGCTCTTGACCTGGAACGTGCTTGAGCCCGCCTGCAGGGTGAGGGTGAGTTCCCCCATATCGCCAATGATCCCTGCCGGCTCAGGAATCTGGAGCAAATTCAAGCTGTTGATCTCATCATCCAGGTAAGGATAAGTGCCCAGGCAGATGAAGTGACCCCCATTTTCAACATAGGCTGCCAACCGCATCTGAGAGTCACTGTCTAACCAGCTTCCGCCCCCATAAAAAAGGTAGGGCTTTGGAATTTTGCCAGTCTTTACATCATAGAATTCATAATCGATATCAGCCTGGTAAAAAGATCGCAAGAGGACCGAGTCTGGAGGATTGGCCGCTTGATAAAGGGGATCGATTGTAACGGCCACCTCTGTCAGCTTTTCAAGCCTGGTTGGGTCGATCTGCTTGAATAGAGCTGCCATTTTCTCGAAGACAGAAAACAGGTCAACGCGCACACGTCCCCATGAATTTATCGGGCTCATATACCAGTTGTCCCTGTCCACCAGCATATACCAATTCCAACCTGCCGTACCACCCAGGAGGGCAGAGATCACTGCCATCCGGTAATGGTTTGGCTCCAGGGTACCCATCTCCGATTCCCGGTGGCCTCCATGCCAGATACCAGCTTCGAACTCGCTGATATAGGGCAGGCAAGAATAGGACCGCAGGTAGCGCACGGCTTCCAGGAACTGCCGGTGCTCATCTGGGCTGCGCCGGAAAGTATTGGATGGATACAGATCCGTCCCTACCAGGTCAGCCACCTTCTCCATCTCCGCCCAGGGCTCGTTCGAATGCACCGGGATCGTATTCATCAGGATTGGGATATCCACGCCCAGCTCCCGGAAGGTGCCTACCAACCAGCGAGTGGCTTCCAATACATACCAATGCTTGAACCGGTAAAAGTCCAGGTAGCGAGGCCGCAGTGCTTCCTGCTCCGGAGGTAAAGATAGCACCGCTCGTGCCTGGCAGAAATTTGAATAAGCCGTACCCCAGGCCTGGTTGAGCCCCTCCACCGTAGCATATCTTTCTTCCAAAAAGGTATGGAATAAGCCGGGCTGTTTCCCCAACCCAAGCGCTTCGGTGTACATATGGGGCCAGCAGTCCAGCTCATTATCAGCCTGGCAGAGGAGGATCCTGCCTCCCTGCGTGGCGAAATAGGGTTGGATGACAGGGATGACTGCCTCCAAATATTTTCGGGCAAGCCTCAGGTATTCAGGGTCCAGGCGGTGATAGCGGGCAGCGTATTCTGGAACTCCCGCGTTGCTCCACTCCGAGTAGATATAAGGCCCCGGGCGGATGATGATCCAAAAGCCCATCTCGGTGAGCAGGTCCAGGAATCCCTTCAGGTTCCGGCGAGGATCCGTTTTCCCCTCAAAATCAAAATATCCCGGCGCAGCTTCATGGAACTCCCAGCAAATGTAGGTTGCCAGAACGTTAATCCCCAGCTCCTTGACCCGGGTCAGCACGATCCGCCAGTTCTGGGGTGCCAGGCGCCAGTAATGCACCTCGCCCCCCATCAAGGGGACAGGGATTTCATCTACCCAGACTTTCTTTTCCCGTATTTGGACCTGGGTCATAGCTTTTTTCGCTGCAAAATTCTCCCAAGCAAAATATGCCGGGTTGATTGATGACTTAAACCTTAGTGCTTCAATCCCGTCATCTGGATACCTTCGATGAAGTAGCGCTGAGCAAAGATAAACAAGAGCACCATCGGAAGCAGGGCCAGGACCGAGCCAGCGAGCACACGGTCGTAATAACCGGACGTGCCTGCGCCGTATAGGCGGTTGAAGCTGTTCAGCGCCAGGGTCATCGTGTAATACTTCTGTTGTGTAGTGAAGATCAACGGATCCAAGAAGCTGTTCCAGGTCCACCAGAATGTGAAGATGCCCACGGTGGCAAGCGCTGGCTTGCTCAGCGGCAGGATCACCTTCGTAAAAATCTGGAACCGGTTGGCGCCATCCAGGTAGGCGGCTTCATCCAGCTCATAGGGAATGGACATAAAGAATTGGCGCAGCAGAAAGATCAGGAAGGCGTTGCCGAAGAAGGAACGGATCCACAATGGCATCATCGTGCCGAGCATATTCAGGTCTCTAAAGATCAGATAAGTAGGCAGGACAGTGATGGTGCCGGGGATCATCATCGTTCCCAAGAGGATGACAAATAAGACGTTTTTTCCGGGAGCGCGCAGGCGGGCAAAGCCATAGGCTACGAGCGTGCATGAGACAAAGTACCCAAGCATATTCATCACCACCAGGTAGCCCGAGTTCAGGAAAAAGCGGTAGAAGGGCACCCCCTGGAGTTTTAGTTTGAGCACTTTGATATAGCCATCTAAGTAGAAGTGGAGGATAGTCGACCGCTTCAACTCACCAGGGCGGGCATCATAGGCTGTGGTCACGGCTGAAGCTGGGATGATGACAGCCATGTCCTGCATATCTCCGACCAGCGCCATTGGCGTGGTCGAGCCGTCGGGATTCGTGAAATCTTCTTTGATCCGGTAGGTCACGGTGCCGAGCTCCGTGCTGCCCGGCTCCACCAGGCCGGTGAAGGGTGCTGCGGTCAGGGCCTCCAGGTGCTCGGGCGATATGACCAGCGACTCGATTGGGTTGGCGAAGAGGACAGCCACCTCTTGCGAAGTGCCCTCGGTAGAAGTGTATACCCGTGTGGTCATATTGATATCATTGACAGTGGTGGTGGACAGCTCCGGTGAGAGCTGAGTTTCATTGGCCAGGAAGCCGTAATTCTGAACCACATCCCCTGGCAAGAGCGGCTGCCAGGATTCCTGAGCCAGGGTGATAAAGCGCTCATCCTCTGGATAACCTTGAACGGGATAAACAGCCAACTGGGTCCGGCCAAATGTTTGAAAATCTTTTTCGCCCAGCATTTTCGCTGGAATCATCTTGGCCTGGTTGGCAATCTCCGCCGGGCTCATCACCCAAAACTCGTCTTCAGGGCCAATCGCTACCACCTGCCTGCCATCCGGCAGGGTGCGGGTATTCACATCCACCCCGCTGATGGTGAGATTGCCTGATTGACTCTGGTTAACCACATCCAGAGGATACTGGTACAAAGCACCCACCAGCTGGCTGGCAGGCACGACCCACAGGTTGTCGTCGTTATTCAGGTCACGCGCCATGGCAACCACTTTTTCAACCGAGCCATCCGGTTTTTTCCAATCGCGCTCGTTAACTCTGAGGCCTGAAGTTGGAACTCCGGGCAAATTACCAACCAGAGTTGGAACCGGGTCACCAAGCTGGTCTCGAGGCACTGATTCGAAGGTAGACAGCTTACTGGCATCGACAACAGTGGTATAACTGCGCAGACCAACCTGAATTGTTTCGACCTGCTCTCCATTCTCATCCTTGAGAAGATATTTATTCAAGTAGCGATTGGTGGACCCAGCCTCCGCCATCAGCCACTTGCGCGGCAGCCAGATTACCGGGTTAGCGTTAATCTGCCATTCGGGCTGCAAACTGCCGTTCAACAAGAACAGCAGCGGGAGAAGCATGATCAATGAAAATAGGACCAGGAGGGCATAAGTGAAGATTTTTGTTAACTTCCGGCTAAAGCTCAGGGAGCGTGTCTTCGAAGTGGTTGAAGGAGCTGCTGTTTTCATCTTCGTTCTCCTTCATAATATACCCAGGCCTGGCTGGAGCGCATGACCAGCATAGTAATCGCCAAAATGATGATGAACAGGATCCAGCCCAAAGCAGAGGCCATCCCCATGCTGAGCTCTACCCAGCCTGTGTTGTACAGGTAAAACACATAGGTCAGGGTGGATTCCGAAGGGCCGCCCTGGGTCATTACGTATGGGACGTCGAACATCTGCATGGCCCCGATAATCCCCAATATCAGGTTGAGGAAGATCGTGGGGCTGAGCATGGGGAGGGTAACATTCCAGAAACGCGCCCACCGGCCGGCGCCATCGATCTCTGCGACTTCATACAGCTCCGGCGGGATACCCTTGATCCCGGCCATATAGATCACCATCTGGCTGCCAAAGATCAGCCAGACGTTGATGACAATCAGGGTGGGCAGGGCAAAAGCTCGCTCAGAAAGCAGCCGGGGCATATCCAGTCCAACCAGCGAAAGCAAACCAGCCAACGGGCCACTTTCGGGACGAAGAATATAGAACCAGGTCAAGGCGATGGCTACCGTGGGCATGACGCTGGGCATGAAATAGATGGTACGGAAGAAATTAATGCCTTTCAGCTTCTGGGAAAGCAGCAAAGCCAGCCCAAGCGCTACCATCGTCATCAGAGGGATGCTGATCAAAGCAAACCGGATCGTCACCCACAGGGAATTGTAAAAGCGCGGGTTCTTGAAAGCAGAAATGTAGTTTCCCAACCCGATCCATACCGGGGTCGTCGCGATGGTATAGCGGGTAAAAGAATAGTAAAGCGAGCTGATTAAGGGATAGACTAGAAAAACCAGGAAACCGATGATCCAGGGAGAGATGAACAGGTAAAACTCCAGCGCTTCCTTCCTGGCAAGCTTCCCCGGTTTTCCTTTCGCGGCTGATCAGATTAATAGATGCGCCCATAGATAATTTTATCCGACCTCCACAGGAGGATTGATGCGCTTTTCAGCGCACCAATCCTCAACATTTTGAGACTGGCTGTCAGGCAGAGCCCGTCAACCTGGTGAAGCAGTTACTGGATGGTGGATGTAGCCAGGCACTCATCGGCTGTCTTGGCCAGATTATCCAGCTCAGCCTTGAGATCCAGGTCTGCCCCGGTATCCTGGAAGACCTTGCCCATCAGCTTGCTGGCATTGGTGTCAACGCAGGTCGTATAGAAGGGGGTGAGCATATCGTCGAGCTGATCCTGGAAGGGGGCTTCCTTGATGAAGACATCCCAGTAGGGGTCCTTCAAAGCAGGCAGGGTGGTAGCCGTCTTGATATCGCCGGTCAAGGCCTTCAAAGCGAAGACCTGCTGCCCGGGCTCGGTGGTCAGCCACTTGAGCAGCTCCCAGGCTTCAGCAGGGTGCTGGCTGGTGGAGCTAATCCCCCAGCCCATCCACATGATGGCGCCGTGGTGCCCGCCGGGTCCGGTGGGCAGCGGGACTGCTTGCCATTTCAGATCCGGAGCCTTATTGAATGTGTCCTGGAACCAGGGTCCCCAATAAGAGCCCGCAATAGCCAGCTTGTTCTCGCTGAACAATTTATCGTTGGTGACCCCGCTAGCGGTCAGGTAGGATGCGCCGGGAACAGCTTTATATTTATGGATCAGGTCGCTGAACCACTGCCAGGTAGCCAGGGCTTTATCGCTGTTGATATAACCCGTGGTGGTTGTTCCATCAGCAGAAATGGTATGGGCGCCAAAGGAATACAAAGCGCTTTGGAAACCGCGCCACCAACCGGTATCGCCGCCCCAGTAGGGCAGGCTGCCGCCGAACTGAACGATGTTGCTCGGGTCGAAGTCAGGGCTGGTGGCATTGTTGCCGTTCTTGTCCAAGGTCAGCTTCAAAGCATCCTGGAGATATTCATCATAGGTCCAGCCTTCTGTAGGAATGGGAAGGCCAGCTTTTTCGAACAGGCCTGTGTTGACATAGAAAGCGCTCGTGCTGTAGTCCTTGGCGACGGCAACGAGCTTGCCATCTACGACTCCGGTCTTATAAACGCCCTCAAACCAATGATCCTCCGGCTTGAAGTTATCCGCAGCCATGATCGGTGCCAGGTCAAGCAAGAATCCCTTCCTGTAAACCAGGGGCAGGTCCGATGAATCGAAGCCCACCAGGTCTGGCGCAGTACCAGCAGCCAGCTCGGTCAGGCGGACAGCCCGGTCATCAGGCAGCTTGACGGTCCAGGCCTTGATGCAGGGGTGAGCGGCATTAAAAGCGTCGAGCACCTGGGCCCAATATTCAGCCCGGTCAGCCGAGGACCAGTCGTGTACCCCAATCACCGCGCCTTCACCACCACAGGAAGCATCCAATGCTGGGGGGGTCGGGGTGGGCGGTAAGGGTGTGTTAGTAGGCGCGGCTGGCGTTTCGGTCGGCAGTACCTCTGTAGCGGTCGCCTCTGGGGGTTTCGTTGCCTCAGGCGCCTTGGTCGGCGGTACCTCCGTATCCGGGGGTGGAGCCGAAGTTTGAGTCGCCGCAGGTAGTTGGACGGCCTCAGGGGTAGGGGTGGTGCCGCAGGCTGCCAACAATAGGCTGGCTACCAACATTGCACTCACCACGGACCATAAAGTATTTCGTTTCATGTTTTCATCCTCCAAAATTTAGAAATTTGTTTTTTGATTTGATTCTAGGGTTCAACTCACCTTTATTCTTTTCCTGGTCATCAACCTCCTTTCTTCTTTCCATATTAGTGGATTGTAACAGCCTTTTTGATAACCCCACAGCTTTGACGCACAATCATTTGGACGGGCAGAACCCGCCTTTGGCTGGGGCAAAACGCTCGTTCTTGCACAGCCGACTTAACCTTGTTTAAAAGAATTTCTGCTGCCAGCTTCCCCATTTCAAATGTCGGTTGAGCCACCGTGGTAATGGGGATATCAACGTGAGCAGAAATCTCCAGGTTATCGAAGCCTACCAAAGCTAATTCTTCAGGGATGGGTAATTTGATTGACCGCGCCACCCTCTGCACTGCCAGGGCCAGTTGGTCATTGGCTGCAAAGATGGCTGTGGGGCGCCCCGGCGCGGTTAACTTCTCCTCAAGCGCATCCAGGTCAATCTCCGGATAACCTTTTACCTCCCATTCAAGCCCCTCCTCCCAGGCCACCCCTACTTCCTGCAGGGCCTGCCGGTAACCCGCTCTGCGGTGCTCCATCGTCGTCGCCATCTCCGTCCAATTCAAAAAAGCGACCCTGCGGTGTTCCAGCGATAAAAGATGCTGCGTAGCCACCAATCCACCCCCAAAATTGTCACTGGTCACATAATCAGTGAACATGCCGCGGATATAGCGGTCCACCAGCACCAGAGGAAAATCGCGTTGAATGAGCTCGTTCAGCACCGGGCTGGCATCCTTTGAATTCACCGGGTAAAGGATAATCCCCCCCGATCCCTGCTGAAAAGCCGAGCGCAGCGCCAATTCTTGTTCTTCCAGGTCATTTTCAACATGATTAAAGACCACCGCACACCCACATGCCCGCGCTACGTTTTCGACACCTAACAAAATAGAGGAGACAAAGGAGTCACGCACATATGGGACGATAAAGGAGATCGTCAGGTGGCTCGCAGTTTGGAGGGGCTTTTCTAACCCGGAACGCATTAGAAAAGTGCCCCGGCCTCGCTCACGCCTCACCAGTCCTTCATTCTCCATCTCTGCCAATACCTGGCGCACCGTGCCGCGTGAAACCTGGTAAGTCTCACACAGCTCATTCTCAGTCGGCAGGATCGATCCATTCACCCACTCGCCTGCATCGATCCTTAGTTTCAAATCGCTATAAATGCGCTGATAAAGTGGTTCTTTCGATGAAGATTTCGAATCCGACGATAGCATTATTAAAGAAACTCCTTAGCTTCTCTCATCCAGGTAACTCAGGAGCGCTGAAAGCAATGCCCCGCCGGCAACATTGCGTTCCCATCCAAAGGGCTGCGCCCCCAACCCTCCCTGGAGCCGCAAGCTGCATCCCAGCAAAAAGCCGCTCCCGATGACCGCCTCAAACAGATAATCGCTGACATGAAATTCACGCACATCCAGCCTGCGTAAGATCGGGGTAATTTCACTTCCCTTTGGCAAAGCCTGCTGTAAACGTAAGGGATCGAAAGCCACATCGCTTGCCAGGCCGAAAAACTGCAGGTCTGTAAAGCCCCGCTGTGGGAATCTTCGCATCTCTCCACAAGGGGTGGGAAGGGAAAAGCTTGACCGCCTCACGCCAGAAAGGGCAGCGCCGGATAGGCAAGGGAGCATCTCCCTGCTGGAGCAGCAGGAGGTGCCCGCCATTGCGAACATACTTCGCTAACTTCGCATCCCAGGTCGTGGTCAGGATCATCCGAAATGATGCCAGCGGATCCCCTGGGCGAATCCGATGCGCTGTAGTCTTCGCCACCGGCTTGAGCCAGTCTCCACAGGTATCCAGGCTTCCGCTCGGGTCCAGGATGCCCAGGCCCGGTGGCGGCTCAGGCAGGGGCGGATAAACCCAAATGGGCCATTGGTTTTCTACCTTCAATCTACTGCTCTTAAGGAAGACTCTCAGGCTGAGCTCTTTGGGTTGGAGTACAACAGGCAATTTGCAATCAATCACGACTGCCTGGCGCGGATTCCCCGGTTGACCATCTGGTACCAGGTCTGTGCCCGAGGCAAGCTGGTTCCCGGTCTCATCCATGAGCGTCCAGGATATATCTGCTCCGGTGGGCCACTCTGAGCCGGTCAAGCTGAGGATCACTGCCCAGTGCCCTTGATCTCCCGACCAATGGTTATAGATATCCACGCGGTCCGGGCGGTCGCCACCACACTGCCAGCGGCGCCGCCTGCTCCCATCCAGGCTGAGGACCGCCTCACCATTGATCGGTATGTACTGATCCGCGGACCACTTCGAGCGTGTAAAATCATCCCAAAGACCCGATGTTGAAATCGGCGTATCGCGCAAGCCGGTGACCACGTAACCACCGATCCCTTTCCGGCGCCGAATCAATTCCAAAGTATATTTTCGGATCACCAACGATTGTGCATAGGAAATCCTGACCAGTTCTTGCGTTGAAAACCCCAACCGAGCTTCCCTCAAGCGCTGCTCAGCTTCCAGCATCGCTTTCGATTCGGGCCGCCAACGGGTGACCGGGTTATCTTCCGTCAGCCACCAGGGACGCTGGCCTCCGTTCGCCTGATTAATTTCACTAAGGTCGCGGAAAGTATCTGAGTCGCAAAACTCGCCAAATATCCAGGGTCTGGGCGGCTGCCAATCCCTGCGCCAGTTATCGAGCAGCGGCTCAAAATAGTGCAGGTCATAATAAGGGTGATAATCCGTGAAATCAGCGTAGTCAAAATCCAGCCCCCCATACGACTCACCCGAGCCGCTGTTATCACACAGCAGCACATTGGAGACTCGCCCGCGCACCGCCTGGTTCAACACACCCAATAAATCCCCATCCACCGCCTGGCTGAGCTCACATCCCAGGCTGTACACCACCAACGAGGGGTGGTGGTGTACCCTTTGGGTGATCTCAGCATATTCCGTCGGAGCAAGCTGACGCAGATCATCGGTTACCTGGGGCAGCCACATCGGATATTCCAGCCAAAGGAGCATACCCTCTTCGTCTGCCGCTTCAAAATAAGCCGGGTTTGGAACCAACAAACACAGCTTGATCAGGTTGAAGCCCAGTCCGCGCACCCTGCGCATCTCTGCCCGCGCTTGTTCGGCTGAATAAGCCGGGGCGATCTGGTCCGGTTCCCATCCCCAAGACAAGATGCCGCGCAGCATCACAGGTTCTCCGTTCAGTAAGAGCTGGTCGCCCTCTGCCCTAAGGCTTCTAAAACCAGTCCTCTTCGATGTACGCGCCACCAGCTTCCCATCTTCAAAGAGGCTAACCCTGACATGATATAAAGCTGGCTGGTTTTGACTCCAAACTTTCACTTCAGAGATGGGGATTGAAGCACCGAGAGAGCCATCTGCCGTCGCCGCCAGTCTCTGGCTGTTTACTACCTTATCACCATCCAGGATCTCAACGGACCAGATGTACCCATCTGTGAATGCCCGGGCTGGAGCTGTCTCAATTTTCACTGCCTTGCAGCGCACCTCAAGCAGTTGGGCCGCCAGGTCGGCATTGATCCACAGGTCTGTCAAACCATAGCTTAGGGCGGTGATCTGCACAGGCTGCCAGATGCCGCCAAAAGTCGTTGACACATCAGGAATAAAGCCTGCCAGGCTGCTGCGCATCGGGTAGAGCTCACCCGGCTTATAGACAACCAGCTCGAGGGTGTTCTCCTCACCCACGCGGGCAAACTGGGTCAAGTCAACCGTAAAGGGAATCCATAACCCTTGGTGGCTGCCCACCTCCACTCCATTCAAGGAGAGAGTGCAGGCAAAGCTGACGGCTCCAAATTCAGCCAGGATCGTTTTTCCTATCCAGTGGGAAGGGATGCGAAATTCCCGCTTATATTTTGCGGGACCGTCGATAAACTTGGAAAATCCCTGGGCTTCCCAGCAGCCAGGTACCTGGATCTCTTGCCAGGACAAGGAGTCACCAAGCGAAAACCGCCAGGTTCCGTCCAAGGATATTTTTTCGGCAAGTTCATTCTTGAGCAGCATAAAATGCTTTCAAAGAACAAGATCAGATTGGCAGCGCAGGAGGATATGGCAAACTTTATAATAAAGTTATCCATAATATATATACCATGTACAAACAAGTATGTCAAGTTTGTCTTTAGGCAATAGACAAGGTTGTACTTAATGTATTAAAAATAAACGTCCAGGCGTTTTACTTGCCCCGTGCGTACCATTGCCGCGTAAGGAGAGGAGAGAAGATTACCAGCAATATCGATGCGCTGGCCTGCCTCAGTCGTCAAACTCATCCGCTGTGCAAGGACAGAATCCCCGAAAATATCTCGCCGCTGCAGATTGTGATAGGTGACCATGCAGTGCCCCAGGAAACAGAAGGACAGCTCGCCTTTCAAGGGAAACAACCAACCAGGTAAGGCAGGTCGCAAATACAGGCACAATTCACCATTCTGCATAAAGAACGGCTTTTCACCTATCATCATCAAGCTCCAAATGCTCAAGAACTCAGCGGTCGAACCGCTCAACCGTGCGACGAAGCCAGCCCCATGCAGGGTCTCATCTGGAAATGCACTGCTTACCAGGAAGGATGAGTTTTCTAAAGTACTCCGACCATAAATTTGAGGATCGAGGAATGGAACCATTGTATTTTGCATATCTTCAAAGAATTCATCGTATAAACCGGCCTTGAGCACTTCGAACAGGTATTTATACTCCATGTGCAGCCAGATTGACTTATTCTCCAGCCAGCCTGGAGGAAAAGCCCGCGCCCGGCCAATATCGAAAGGCAGGCTTTCAAGAGAGGCATTCACCTTATACATCTTCAGCTTCCGGTCGTAAAGGGAGCTGGTCTTAACCAGCCGATATAACCGGCGGGCATCTTCAATACCAGGCAGAATTTTATAGGCGCGCACCGGCCCTTCCAGGAAGGGAGGCAGCACCTGAGGGGTGAAGTGCTTTGGCCGTATATACGGATAGCCTTGCGGATTAGTCTCTGCCAGCACATCATAATCATCCACATGAGCCATGAAGTAAGTTGGCGGAAAACCACCGTTCAATTCCAGGGCCCGGGCAATCCCGACGGAAACCTTATTCTGGAATGCTTCCAGGAAACGGCTGAGGTCAGACATGGACACAAGCTTTTCAACCCCTTCGAATCCCAGGCGGGTGCGCTGGCGATAGGTTTCACGCGCCGTGGAAACAGAATCCCAATAGTCATAATCCCGCTCTGAGCTTGTGGAAGCGTCATAAACTTCCAGGTGGGTTGCAATCGAATGGAGCAAATCAACAGCTTCTACCGGCAGCCTCAGGATGGCATCTCGATTCAACCGGATAACTTCTTGCAGAAAATTCAGCCAGCGCTGGAGTTCAAAGGTTTCAGCCATGCCAGAGCCGAACAGCGCTGGCAGCCCATTCAGTGCATCATACCATCCTGGGCGACCAGCCTCCATCTCGATGCCCATCCCCCAGGGATCAAGCGTGGCAAATTTGATCAACGCGGTCAGCACCAGCTTGGCAAACAAGGTTGTCCGATAAATATCGCCATGCCCGTACTCTTTCCGGGTCCAGTTAGGCTGCTCCGCTCGTGAGGCAATCAGGGCTTCTTTTTCCCTATCCTCCAGCAAGCTGCCGATCTGGCGGGGTACGCCTCTGGCGAGAACGTATTTCGTCGCCCGCGGTTGAACGACGGCCGGGCTGTCGAAGAAGGGCAGGTCGGCCCGCCCAAACAGGAGCTCTGCCTGGCGGTCGGGGTACACTGCCAGGAAACTTTCGATCAAATCCAGGTTATATTCCCAATGATCGATCCAATAACCTTCGAAAAACACTGCTTCGAGGTGCTGCTCTGCGGCACCCAACACCGCCGATAGGAATTCTTCCCTGGATACACTCAATTCGAGCGCATGATCATCAATAAACTTCAATAATTTTCCCGGAGTAAAGGGCTTTTGTAGATAGGTCTTCAGCTTTTCAGGCTGGCGGGTCAAGGCGAGCACAGCAGGCTGGTGCTCAAGTGCCAGTGTAAAGGTGCTGCCTCTCACCGTACGCGGGTTGTAACCATCGGTCTGGATCAAGCTCATAAAGGTGAAGATATTAAAATCACCCACCTCAGGATTAAACAACACATCATTGCGCCGGTTTTGATTGACATCCCGGTAGCTGCCCTCTCCTTGAGAAAGAGGCTCAGGGGCAATCAAGAACGCGTTGTAGTCGCGTTCAATATCTCCATGTTTGCGGGAGTAGATGTGGTAAATAGGAGATTTTTTTGGATCACCAAATAAAACAGGCCATCCGCCGCGTAAAACATTGTCCAGGAATGTCTGGCGGCAGTAAGCATCGAAAATGGGCGAGGCGGTGTGGGTATCGATAACGCTGGTGAGATCACTCGCCAGGCTGACAGCCTCCTGGCGTTTGGTGATGAAATAAGAGGCTTGTGTGAGGCGGAGGAGGTCGGGCTGGAGGATTTCGAGCCCGCTAGTGTGACCGTATAAGCTGTAAATGGTCATCCCCTCCCCCACAGCCAGCGTGGACTGGTGTGCGAACAACCCACACGGCGTGCGTCCGCAGGTAATCTGCTCTTTTTCTAGCAAGGCAGTCAGGGGTTCCTGGTTAAAAGGATCGGGGGATGAGAAGGTCGTCTCGGCACCAAAGACGACAGCCGGATCCACCAAGACGGGTAAGGATTGACTTTTCCCGCCTTGTTCTACAAAACCCAAGGCAAAATGCCCCGCTTGATAAGTTTCGACCTCCACCCGATCCACAATTGAAGCCCGCACCCTGTAAAAAGGAATCCGGGCTTCTAAATTGAAAACTTCCATCCAGGCTTCTACGGTTCGTCCCAGCTCTTTCAGTAAATAATTATTAACTCCATAGGGGATCAAGACCGGCAGTCCATCTAATATTTCGAGGCTGGCTGGATCTGATCCAATATTTTTTACAGTTACGATGCGAGCCAGGCCAGCGAAATTTTCTCCTGGCAAAATAAAATAGGTTACCTGTGTTTGTAGGCCATACTTGAAGCTGGCCTCTTCTAATTTTAGCTCGTTGGCACCCATAACCAAATTCTGCAAATCAGCCTCCCCCCTGTAGCGCGGAGAGAACGGTTCATAAGGCCTCCATGGAGAATCTCCGCGCTTCAACTTGAGAAAGGTGCGGAAACCTGTAAAAGGTGTCGTCTGGTAAGCTTTGTTCGCCGGTTGGAACTCCATGATGGGGAAGTCTTTGCTTTCGACCCCAAAGCTTGCGATCGCCTGCCCGCGATTGACATAGAATACCCACAATGGGATGCCCAGCGGACCAGCAATCCCTGGAAGAAAGCTGGAGAACGGTCGCTGCTGCTGGTAGTTGGCGAGCACGAAACGGCCAGATTCATCGAGTTTTGAAGTATTCATAGAAAGCTCCCCGTATAGGTATTCGGTTATGGATATGATAATCGATATCGATAATTGTACTATGATAGAATTTCTCCAAGCCCAACAATCATCTCTCATCATCTAAGGAGGTTCCTAATCGTATGGACGCGCTGCAAGCCATTCTGTCCCGCCGGAGCATCCGGCTGTATACGTCCGAGCCTGTAAAAGCCGAATTGATCGACGAGCTGCTGCACGCAGCCATGAGCGCTCCTTCGGCTGGCAACCAGCAGCCCTGGCAGTTTGTCATCATCACCGAGCGGCAAAAATTGGATGTTATCCCCACTTTCCATCCTTATGCAAATATGGTCAAGCTGGCCTCTGTCGCCATCCTGGTCTGTGGCGACTCTCGCCTGGATAAGAACAAAGGCTATTGGGTGCAAGACTGCTCAGCCGCCACGCAGAATCTCTTGCTGGCTGCCCATGCCCATGGCCTGGGAGCAGTTTGGGTGGGAGTTTATCCAAGAGAAGAACGTGTGCAAGAATTTCGCGAGCTCCTGGGAATCCCGGAAGAAGTGATTCCCTTCGCCCTGATTCCGCTCGGATATCCCGCGGAGGCCAAGCCCCCCTCCAATCGCTATGACCTTTCCCGGATCCACACCAATTCCTATTGATTCAAACTGCAAGAAATCGGTTCACAGGCAATCACAATGAAATCGACCAGCCCTCACCAACGCTGTACCCAGCATGCAGCCTCCTTCCGTGTCCGCGCGGTCCAATGTGATTACCGCTCTGATGACGAGGCTGTCTACCAGGCTCTCAAAAACGCCGCTGCCCCTTTAACCTCAGCCTGGGAGAAAATCCGCCGCGCCAGGCGGATTGCTATCAAATTCAACCAGGATTTCATGCCCACCCGGGTGGTGACCTACCAGGGGCATCGCCAGCAGCTTGTCAGCGACCCGGTCATGCGTGCTACACTGCGCTTGCTGCGCGAGGAAACCCAGGCAGAGCTTTTTGCCATCGATGTTGGCATCGAAAGCTTGCGGTTGGGGGATGAGCGTCTGGCAGGCGCCACGGCTTTGCCGGTGCTGCGCGAATTTGAGGTACCCTTTATCGATGGGCACCTCGATCCGGTTGTGTGGGCCTCCGTTCCAGGGGGCGGGCAGCTTTTTCAAGCTTATCCCATCCCCCAATCCGTCGCGGAAGCCGATGCGGTTGTATCGGTTCAGAAGATGAAAAATCACCTTTTTGCGGGCGTGACGCTCTGCCTCAAGAACCTATTCGGTCTGCTGCCTCTCGAGCCGCTTGGGCGCCCGCGCACCTATTATCACCACCTGGTCCGCCTGCCTTATATGCTGGCAGATTTGGGGGTGCTCTTCAACCCCGCCCTCAACATCATCGATGGGCTGGTCTGCCAGGCTGGTGAGGAGTGGGGCTCCGGCGACCAACCGCGCCTTTGCAACACCCTGGTTGCCGGTGACCAGGTCATCGCTACCGATGCCTGCAGCACCCATCTGATGGGTCACGACCCTCAGGCTGACTGGCTGGTGCCCCCCTTTCACCGAGATCGCAATGCCCTGCTGGTGGCTGCAGAGCAGGGTTTCGGCACTGTCGACCTCAGCCAGATCGACTTTCAATCCGAATTGCAAGCTCCGGTTGGTGCCTTCTTCGCCAAGACCCTCGATCCCCAAGAGACGGTTGTGAGCTGGCGGCGCACCACCGCCGAACAAGCCCTCTTTTTCCGCGACCATCAGAAAGAAATGATCGAAAAGTATGCGGGACAATACATCCTGCTGCAGATGAACGAAGTGCGCTGGGCGGATCCGTCCGGCAAGATTGGCTGGAGTCGCCGGCAGCTAGCAGGCGAGCATCCCGAACAGGGTATGTGGCTGAAATATGTTGACCCTCTCGAAGCTGAAGGCGAGCACTTCGAGGTTTATGAAAAGGCTCTAAAAAACTTTCGGTGACAAAAATGGAAGAATATAAAAACAGGATTGACACAGATTACATCATCCGACTTGCTAGACAGGATGATGCACCGTTATTAGCTGCATTGGGGGCACAAACTTTCAGTGAAACTTTTGCCAGGGACAATACACCCCAGGATTTAGCTGAATACCTGAGAAAAAACTTCTCACCAGAGATACAATCTGCAGAACTGGCTCAGCCAGGCAGCCTGTTTCTTATTTTAGAGATTGATGGAGAGCCAGCTGGTTATGTGCGTTTACTGGATTATGCATCCGAAGCCTGCTTGACCGAATTGGATCAGTGGAACCACTTACACCCAATGGAATTGATTCGTATTTACCTGCTTCAAGCGTGGACTGGTCACCATCTGGGAGATGTTCTGATGAAAGCTTGTATAGAACATGCACAGATGCGGGGTGTGGAAGTTTTATGGTTGGGTGTGTGGGAACGCAACGAACGCGCGATTGCTTTTTACAACCGCTGGGGGTTCGAGTCGGTTGGCACGCACATTTTCCTGTTAGGCCAGGATCGTCAAACTGATTATATAATGGCGCGCCGGGTATCCTGAACCAATTCATCTTATTTTCCTAATCTTCGAAAAACTCTTTATCCTCCTCAGCAAGGTATTTTCGGGCTGCTTTCACGTTGAAATCGACGCCTAACCCGGGCTTATCCCAAACCTGAATATAGCCTTCTTTCACGATGGGGTCGGGCAAGCCTTCGATAATCTCATACCACCAGGCTGGCTTCCCCACCGGGTACTCGAAGGCAATATAGTTTTGAGGCAGGGTCGCGCACACCTGTACCAGGGCTGCCAGGCCAATCAAGCCATCAAAGATGCCGTGCGGTGCAATCAGGATGCCGTGCAGGTCAGCATATTCTGCCACCCATTTCAGCTCTGCCAGCCCACCGACATCCGCCGGGTCAGGACCGATAATATTGACGGCATGGCCTTCGATCAGCTCCTTGAAGTTCTGGCGCAGGTAGACCTGCTCACCGGTATGGATGGGCGTGGAGGTGCTGCGCGTCACTTCCCGGTAGACATCCGCCAGTGTATACGGCATATAATCGCCGGTGATCATATCCTCCAGCCACATCACGTTCAGCGGCTCGACCGCCTTGGCTAAGCGGATGGCATCCGGCACCATCCAGCCCGGGCCGCAGTCCAGCGCCAGGCCCACCTCATCTCCCAGGACGGCTTTCATGGCTTCGATACAGGCGATCACATGCTTCAAGCCGCGCTCCGTCAAAGGCCCGCGGTTGGGGTGCAGGCCGGGTTTCTGCAGCTCTCCATAGAAGAAACCGGGCACGTTGCCCGGCATGGCGCTGTGAAAGCCGATGCTTTGCTTGATGATCTTAAAGCCTTCTTTCGATGCCCTGGCTTTAGCAGTATCTTCCGCATAATCCTCCGGGTTGACCAGCGTCTTTTGGAACCGTACGCCCCCGTTATACACCAGCACCTGGTCGCGCACCTTCCCTCCCAAGAGCTTATAAACCGGCAAGCCTGCCGCCTTGCCAGCGATATCCCACAAGGCCATCTCAATCGCGCTGACCGCGCTGCCCCAGGGCTTATAGCCCCCCAGCCTGCGGATGCGCAGCATCACCCTCTCGACATCGGTGGGGTCTTCTCCAAGGATATAAGGCTTGTAGAATAGAACATGCGACTTGAGATACGCTTTGGGGTTCTCTGCCTCTCCATATCCGTAAAGTCCTTCATCCGTCTCTACCCGCACCACCGGATTCTGGCCAATGATGGCACATTTTAAATCTGTGATTTTCATTCTCTTTCCTCTTTTCTAGCAAGTTTCTTCTTATTCAGAAGCATTCTTCCCGTAGACTGCCTCGCGCAATCCTTTGATATAGCCAATGGCAAACAAGCGCCCAACCGACGAATAGGCTGGATTATCGTTAGTGTCGCCTTCCATGGTTGGGACGTGGTCGGGGCGCAAGACACCCTCGTAGCCGACCTCTTGATAAGCCTGCAGGCAGGCCAGCATGTCTGTCTTGCCTTCGTCATGGAAAGTCTCCACAAAATTCTCGGCTGTGCCGCGCACATCGCGGTAAATGGGCGAAGAAAATTTTATCCTGCCGTCCAAATTGGCGGATCACAGAGGGCAGATCATCGGTCATTAAGGTGAAGTTCCCCTGGCAGAGGGCAATGCCGTTAACTGGGCTGGGCAGCAGATCAACTAACCGCTGGAAGTTCTCCACACTGCGCATAATGCGCCCCAGGCCGCGGATGGGCGAAAGCGGAGGGTCATCGGGGTGCATCGCCAGTTTCACATGCGCTTCTTCTGCCACTGGGACAACCCGTTCTAAGAAGTATTCCAAATTCTCCCATAACCGCTCCTCACTCACCTCGCCATATTCGGTCAAGGGAGCATTCTGCATCAAGGTATGGTCATAACCGGTTGCCAGCGCTCCGCCGCGCGCCGGAACCGTCGTGGAAGTGCGCAGCCAGTTGAAAACCGGCATCCATTCGTAGCACCACACCGGAACTCCCAGCAAGCCTAAATTCCGGATCAGATCGCAGACCGCCTCGATTTCCGCCTCTCTACCTTCCAACCCCAATTTGATCTTTTCCATCGGCGGCCGGCTTTCCAGGACCGCCAGCGTAAATCCCGCCTCTTCATAAGCGGTTTTCAGGCGTAAGAGTGAGGCGTAGCTCCACGGCAAATCCTCCTTGGCAACTTCCAGCCCTCGACTCTGATCCATGCCTCCTACCACATAGCGGATCCCGCACTGCTTGACCAGGTTCCACAAGGGCGTTGGATGAGGTGGGAGCACTTCAGCAATTTTGATCATTGTACCTCTAGAGCACTCCGAACACCCGGTATACTTCATCGATGGGCATGCCTGCCGCGAGCTGCTGGCGTTCCTCATTCTCTTTCTCGAAGGTTTGCTCCACGCGCAACAGGACTTCATCCACCAGGTCCTTCGGGATGAGCTGCACGCCGTCGTTATCCCCAAAGATAAAGTCCCCCGGTGCCACGCGCACATAGTGGGTAATATGCCCGGGGAGGTAGACGGGCACATCCACTTCCAGGATCGTCCAACCTCCAAAAGCATTTGGGCGCGTCCCGAAAGAGTAAATAGGGAAATCAGGCATTTTCAAGACATACTGAGTATCGCGCACATTGCCCGCCACCAGCATCCCCCGGCAGCCGTGTGCAAATGCCAGCTGGCAGCTCATCTCACCGAAATAAGCCGGCTGCATATCTCCTCCGCAGTCAAACACCAGCACGCTCCCCGGCGCTGAAGTGGCTACCGAGCGCATCATCCGCTTTTGGGGGTGGCCCCCCTCTGCCTCCCAGCGTGCTTCGACGCGCCTCTTCTCAGCCGGAAAGTCGTTCAAGTCGACCTGCGAATGCATCTTCACCGGCAGGGCGCGCCCGACCAATTGCATGCCCTGGCGCAGCGCTTTGAACTGGGTCGAAAAGATCGTGTCTCTCACCCCCACCGAATTAAGCGCATCCGAAACCGCACCTCCGTATCCCGCCCTGCGGAAGCGCTCGATCCGTTCGGCGTCCGTGATAGCTAGCTTTCGGATTTCCTTCAGTTCCTCTAATTCTGACATCTTATGCCTCCTGAAAAAATTTTATGCACACCGGTGCAGGCACCTGAGTCACCTGCCCGGTAAAAGATAACTTTCCTGTTCTGGGCATCGATCCAGAAGGACCGGATCGTCCCTGAATTTTGGTTCGCAGCCAGGAGAAAAGTGCCGGTCGGATCGATAGCAAAGTTGCGCGGATAATTCCCACCCGTCGGCTCATGACCGATATAAGTCAGGCGCCCGCTGTCCTCATCCACCGCATACATCACGATGCTGTCATGCCCCCGGTTGGAAGCATACACGAACTTCCCGGACGGAGCCACGTGCACATCGGCTGGCAGGTTCGCACGGCGGTAGCCTTGCTGGAAGCGTCGGCACCACCTGGACCTCCTGCAGTTTTCCAGCATCAGGATCGTAAGCATAAACGACCAGTGTAGAAATTAGCTCGTTGACCAGGTAGACAAACCGCCCGTTCGGATGGAACACCAGGTGCCGGGGACCTGACCCGCTTTTTACCCGAACATCCAGGTTTGGACAGGGAATGAGCTTTCCCATCTCCAGGTCCAGCCGGTACACCGCCACCCGGTCCGTCCCCAGGTCAGCGACAAACACGAACCGGTTGTCAGGGCTCAGGACAACCGCATGCGCATGCGGTCCTTCTTGCCGGCTCGGATCTTTTCCCGAGCCCACATGCTGGATTGTCTCCACGGCGGGCTGCAGGCTTCCATCCGGAGCAATCGGGAGAAGGCTGATATTCCCGCTGCCGTAGTTCGCCACCAGCGCAGTATCTCCCACTTTTGTCAACAGACAGATAGCAGGGATCCACCCCTTTTGAAAGCTGCTGGTTTAGAAATTTCAACACTCCCAGTTTGTGGGTCAACCGCAAATGCGCTCACCCCGCCCCCAGGCTGTCCGTTGATCTGCCCGGCCTCGTTCACCGAATATAGAAAACGTCCGCTCGGGTGAAATGCCAGGAAAGATGGATTGAAAACGTCTCTTAACAACCTGTTCAAGACTCAAGGAACCTACTGCAGGATCCAGGCTGTAGATATAGATCCCTTCCGCTTTTTCCCCTGTTGGGCCAACAAACTGTGTGTATGTCCCGATATAAACCAGGTTTGAAAAATCCATCCGATGTACATCGGCAAAACCTGGCTTCTTATTTTTATTCTTTCTCATTTCACTTCTTCATCCGCAGACAAAATATGCAATAGAGCATTTCAGGAAAGCAAACCCTACCCGCTACGAATATTCTCCAAGACTGATATACTAATCATCATCTAACAAACATTGCTCGGATAGAAATAAGTATATGCGGAGGTCTGGAAATGTCAAACTCAGCCCTAGTCGTCACCCATCATTCGATCAAACCTGCCAGTGCGTGCCGCTATGATGCTGCTGCCCTGGGAGAAGTGATGCTGCGGCTGGATCCTTATGATGTACCCACCGCCAGCGCCAGAGAAATGCGCCTCTTCCAGGGGGGTGGAGAGACCAACGTAGCCTGCGGTTTGGCTTACACCTTTGGCCTGCGGGCCGCTGTGTTAACTGCCCTGGTGGACGATTATATTGGCAGGAACATCCAGAACCAATTGCGCTCGGCGGGCGTGGATACCAGCAAGATCATCTGGTTCAACACCAAGAATGATGGCTCTCACTTCTCTACAGATCAGAAAGGCACCTTGATGAATGGGATCAACTTCACCTTTACCGGGCGAGGGGTGATCCCATCCGACACGCTATATTATCGCGCTCATTCCGCAGTCCGCCAGCTAACGGCGGGCGATATTGACTGGGATCAATTGTTTGGCCAAGAAGGGGTGCGCGTTTTTACGACCGGTGGGATCTACACCTTGATCTCACCCACCTCCTCTGGCCTGGCCCTCGAAGGGATGCAGAAAGCAGCAGAGCATGGGGTCTTTGTGGCTGCCGATCTGAACTACCGCTCTAAAGTAGAACCGAACAAAAAACACGCCCGCGAAATCAACCAACAGATCGTCCCCTATATTGGCTTTCTGGTTGGCAACGACAGCGACCTGGCAGATGCCCTGGGATATGCCACTCGCCCATCTACTAAGGAAGATTCATTTGAAGCCTGGCTGGAGGGCTATCAGGAGACGGTGCGCAAAGTAGCCGCAGATTACCCAAACCTCAGCCTGATCGGGACGCAGTGGCGTGCCGCCACCAATGCCGACCTGATCAATTGGGGTGCGGTTTTGTATGAAACAGCTTCTGATACATTTTACACAGCCCCTGTCCGCCATAACATCCCCATCGCTGACCGGACAGGGGGCGGAGACTCCTTTGCCTCGGGCGTATTGGCAGCGCTCCTGAAAGGGAAAAGCCTGGAAGAAGCCGTGCAGTGGGGTGCCGCCCACGGCATCCTGGTGCAAGAAACCCCCGGAGATATCACCATGGTGGACGAAAAAACTGTCCTGGCTGAAGTCACGCGCCTCGCCGTTGGCGGCGGGGTAAAAGCGCAGCGTTGATTCACAGGGGCTGTTGTGATCGACACACCTGTCGCTGATGTTGTCACCCTGGGAGAGTGCATGGCGCTGGCGTTTCCGCCGGAGCCAGTCGGGCTTGCCGAAAGCAAGCGGCTCAAGCTGGATATTGCCGGTGCCGAATCGAACCTATGCATCGGCTTGAGCCGCTTAGGAGTTAGGGCGCGCTTCATCAGCCGGGTGGGCGATGATCCCTTCGGTCTCCGCATCCGCCAGGTATTAGATCAGGAGGGGGTAGATACCAGTGCTCTGATTGACCGATCCTGAAGCTCCAACCGGGGTATTCTTTCGCGAGCACCTGCCCGATGGGCAGCGGCGCGTCTATTATTACCGCAAGGGTTCGGCGGCCTCTCGCTTATCTCCAGACGACCTGCATCCAGGGTTATTTCAAGGAGCCCGCCTCGTGCACCTGACCGGCATCACGCCCGCGCTTAGCCCTGCTTGTGCAGCCGCCTGCCAGAGAGCGATTGAGCTGGCTCGCCAGGCTGGGGCCTGGATTTCCTTTGACCCCAATTTCCGTCCCCGCCTCTGGAATGCCACCGAAGCCCAAGCCGTTCTATTACCACTGATGTCGCAAGTGGATATCCTGCTCATGGGGCATGAAGATGCCCAGGCACTTTTTGACATCGATAATGAGGATCAGATCCTGGAGCGTGGGCTCAACCTGGGGGCTTCGATCGTCGTACTCAAGCTTGGTGAGCAGGGTGCTTGTGGGCTGGCAAACTCAAGTGTAAAACCTGTGGGGCAAATCATGAAAATCCCCGCGCATCCTGTCAAACAGGTTATCGACCCGGTTGGCGCAGGAGATGGCTTCGATGCCGGCTTTATCGCAGGCTGGCTGCAAGGGTGGGACCTGGAGAAGTGCCTGCAGCTCGGAGCTCGCCTGGGCGCTGCCGCCGTCGGCGTCATGGGCGATTATGCAGGCTTTCCTCGCTATTTAGCAACAAAATAAAAGAGAAAAGCCTGGAATATTCCAGGCCTTTCTCTTTTACGTAGGAACGGGTTGCGATTTGATCTAACCAGCCGCAAGCGGTGCTCTTCACCGCCCGGGGCCAATTGAGGCTGAGGAGATTTATTTCAAGTTTTGGCCGCAATAAGGGCAGTGACTCCAATCCTCCTGCACCTCATGACCGCAGTTGGAGCAGGTGACAGTCACCTGATCAGGAGTTTCATCCACTGTACTCACTTCTGCGGCTGGAGCTTCCGGGGCCGCCGCAACAGCCGGGGCTGCCGCGACAATCTCATCGCCTGTGGCTTGCTTCTTCCCATTTTTCCTGCCCCGGATCAGAGAAATAACTCCGAGCACTGCAAAGAAAACCAGCCCTGCCCAGCACAGCGTGCCAAAGATCATCCCTAGCGGGAAGAACCCGCCAAACCGTTGAAGAGGAAACCCACCTCTACGGCCTAGGGGCATATCCCAACCGGGATGCATCGGCATTTCATACCGCGGGGTATCTTTCCAAGGTTGCACACGCCCGCCGTCATAGGGTGCAAAAGAACGTGCGCCCATCATCCCATATGCGCCGCCCCAGTGGCTGACCACCAGGAAGCCAACCCCAACGACAACAGCTACCACAACCAGAACAGCTAATATTCCAAGAATCCATTTCAGAACCTTACTCATGTTACCTCCATTACCGTTAATCGAATTAAAAGCATCATATCACCAAGTTATTAAGATTTTATAAAGAATTTATGAAGATCTAATGTTAATGAAGTGAGTGGTTTCAGCATCGTTCTATTCCGAAAAGTGAATAAATCCTTCGGATCCAAATCTCAATATTTTTCCTATCACTTCTTAATAGTTTCTAAACAAGCCCTTGTTATCCTTGGGAAAGATCATGAGCAAAACAGATGCTTCCAGATCAATTACACCATATAGGAGATATAAATGAAACCTCAAAAAATGATAACAATCCTCTCAGTAAGTGCCCTTGTGATTGCGGCTGCCTTTGGCGCAGTTGCTTACCATTCGGCCAGGGCTGCCTCCTCAACGGCCTCCCAGGCAGCAGTCTCCGCTACCACCTCAGGGATTTTACCCGAACGCGGTCGTGGACCTGGCGGTGAATACAGCAATGAAGAGCTTGCCGCCGCTTTGGGGATCACCGTGGATGAGCTCACTGCCGCTCAGCAAACAGCCCAAGAAGCTGTGCTCGCTCAATCAGTTGAGAAAGGCCTGATTACCCAAGCTCAGGCTGACCAGCTCAAGGCAGATGGTTCTTTCCATATGAGGGGCTTGCTGAACCCAGCAGACCTCGCCTCCAACGGCATCAATTATGAAACTGAGCTGGCCAAGGCTTTAGGAATTACAGTCGAAAAGCTCCAGGCCGCTTATACCCAGGCCTTCAATGCGCACATCGACCAGGCTGTTTCTGATGGAACGCTGACGCAGGAACAAGCTGATTTGATGAAGGGACAAAATGCTCTTTACGCAGATCAGAATTTCCAGGCTTCGATGAAATCTGCCTACGAAACGGCTGTTGCACAGGCTGTCAAAGATGGCGTGATCACCCAGGCACAAGCCGACCTGATCTTGAAAAACTCTTCAATAGCAGGTTTTGGCTTCAAAAGCTCGTTGGGCAAGCCCGACATGGGTGGCTTTGAAGGCAGACATGGTGGTCGTCAAGGCGGTTTGGATAACGATCAGTCTGTCCAACCTACCGCACCCACGACACCATAATGACCCAGCCGCGTTGATCTTTACCGCATGAAATACATGCGCTTTCTCCTCTCAAAAAGTTTGGGTCTATCCGGAGGCTTCCCCTCCGGATATGACCTTAAATTAATAATCGTGATACACTTTTAAGAGAAATCCCTATGCCCAAGAAAATTATGGTTGTTGATGATAAGCCTGAGCTGCGTACCCTCTTGAAGTCTTATTTGACTCAGGAGGGGTTCGATGTGGCAGTTGCCTCCGATGGCAGAGAGGCCCTCTTCGTCGCCCGGCGCGAGAAGCCAGACCTGATCATCCTCGACTTGATGATGCCTGAGATGAGCGGGTATGATTTTCTGCGCACCTACAGCCGCGAAGCCGATACTCCCGTCATCATCCTGACCGCCCGGGTGGAAGAAAACGACAAGGTTTTAGGGTTGGAGCTGGGTGCGGATGATTATGTGACCAAACCCTTCAGCCCGCGTGAATTGACGGCCCGCGTGCGCGCAGTCTTGCGCCGCCTGGAGAAGCAGCAGACCAGCGACCTAGAAATCCTGCGTGAAGGAGATATTTTCGTCGACCAATCTGCCGCGCATCACCACCGTCAGCGGGCAGCCGATCGACCTGACTCCCTCGGAATTCGATTTGCTGGTCACTATGATGTCTACCCCTGGCAGGGTCTTTTCACGCCTTGAGCTCCTGGACCGTCTGCAGGGTACAGCCTATGAAGGATATGAGCGCACCATCGATGTGCATATCCGCAACCTGCGCATCAAGATCGAAACAGACCCCTCCAGCCCGCGATATATTGAGACCATCTACGGAGCGGGTTATCGTTTTGCTGTTCAGCACGATAAATGATGAGGCTGAATTATGCGCTCAGGAAATATTTTCACTTCAATTATCTTTAAACTGACCCTCGCCTTTTTACTGGTCGGGTTGACCGGTTCCGTGATGGTGGCTATTTTTACCTGGCAGCGTACCCAGACCGCTTTTGACCAATTCATTTTCAACCGAGAGCAGCAGGCACTTGTCAGCAACTTACTCGCTTATTACCAGACCTACGGAACTTGGACCGGGATTTCTGAGAACCTGAGAATTACACAGCTCGTACAATCCCCAGGTGGCGATCCTGGCAGAGATTTCAATTACGATTTGATGCGGTTCGTGTTAGCCGGCGCAGACCGCCGGGTGGTATACAGTATTATGCCGGAGCAAATTGGTCAGCAAGTCTCAAGCGCAGACCTGAAAGGCGCCATCACCCTCGTTGAAAATGGAAGCACCATTGGATGGTTGATCTTGGCTCCAGTGCCTCGTGAACGCATTCCGAATTCGCCTGAAGAGCGGTTTTTACGCACGGTCAACAGCGCCGCTTTTCTCAGCGCCCTGGTCGCTACCGCATTAGCCTTGATCCTGGGGGGGTTGCTGGCTTTCACGCTAACGCGTTCTTTACGTGAGCTGACCGAAGCCACTATCGAAATCTCGAAAGGGAAGCTTGGCTTGCAGGTCAAGGTTCGCTCCAGAGATGAGCTTGGGAGGCTGGCAGCCTCTTTCAACAAGATGAGCCTGGACCTGGAACGCGCCACCCGGTCTCGCCGCCAGATGACCGCCGATATCGCTCACGATCTGCGCTCTCCGCTCAGTGTCATCGCTGGTTATACCGAAGCGCTCAGTGATGGCAAGCTGCCCAGCTCTCCTGAAATCTACAACATCCTGCATCAAGAGACCAAACATCTCAACCGTTTGGTAGAAGACCTGCGTACGCTTTCTCTGGCCGATGCCGGTGAGCTATCCTTAATTTTTTTACCCACCCAGCCGCAGACGATCCTGGAACACGTGGCTGCCCGGCATGCCGTCGCGGCCCAGCAGAACGGTGTCTCTCTCCGCGTACAAGCAGCACACGAGCTGCCCTCTGTCATGATGGATGCCGAGCGCATCGCCCAGGTTTTCGATAACCTGGTTTTGAATGCTTTTCGATATACGTCCTCAGGAGGCGAGATTGTTCTATCTGCTTCCCTGGCAGAGGATCAGGTGGAAATGTCCGTTTGTGACAATGGAAGCGGCATCTCACCCGAAGATCTGCCGCATGTCTTCGACCGTTTCTACCGCGGCGACAAGTCTCGCCAATCCAATGACGAATCAGGGTTGGGCCTGGCAATCGCGAAATCCCTGGTTGAAGCTCACAGTGGCTCGATCACGGTCCAAAGTACTCCCTGGAAAGGCACAACTTTCACAATTCATCTTCCGGCTCAAGCCAGCTAGTGAAAAACTCTTTGGATCTTCTTCCGGCGCATCTAATCGAAGAAATTACCAAAATTGTCTTCGAAGAAGCGGACGAGAAATTCCAACAACCTTGTGATGTTATCTTTGTGTTCGGCAAAATACTTGTAGTATGCAAAAATTACGGCGCTGGACGACAGTGCAGAACCCTGAGAAAGCAAATCGGCACAAATATCAAGGTGGTGCCCTATCCCTTTGAAACCAATGCTGGGAGTAATGGACCCATCATTACCCGCCACAACTGGACAAATGACCCAATTTGCCAGGAATTAGTTTTTCGAGAAATGTTGAAGATATATAAATACGGACGATTAGGTCATTTAGAGGCAGTAGATCAACTATCGGAACCTCTAGAAGAGATACTCAAATCATCCGTCTAAGCAGCGAATGCACCCGCGCCACCAAGACCCTCGGATGCAGCTTTTCTGTCAGGCAGATATCCGCTCCGGCTTCCAAGGAAGCCAGGACTTCATCCTCTCGCATCTCCGTGCCGACCACAAGGATCGGCAGGCGTTCTTTTCGATCATGCTCTCGGATTGTTCGTATGATCTCCGTTGTACTCAACGCCAAGCCTTCGTAATTTTGTAATCCCCAATCCAGGATCACCAGATTGGGGATTACTTTTCGGATCATCGCGCGGTACTCTGTACCGTCGATGGCTTTTTCACCCTGGTCTGCAAGCCAGGTTTCGTAGCCAGCTTCTGATAAACAATCCATCATAAACTGGGCATGCGAGCCGCCATCCACACAGATGATCAAAATTTTCTGCCTTGCCACGCTGGTTATTCCTCTTACTCATGTCGTAAAGCTTCTACGGGCTGCAGCCGGGCTGCACGTGTAGCAGGATAAATGCCGAAGAAGAGACCGACTGCCATCGAGAACACAGTCGCCAGGAGCACGCTGTCCAGTCCAACTACTGGCGTAATGGTAGTATTACTGATCTGGACACTCCCCATCAGTTGAGCGATGCCCCACCCAAGGGCAACTCCGATCAAGCCGCCCAAGAAGCTAAGCACGACCGATTCCACCAGGAATTGAACCATGATGTCCTTCCGCAGCGCCCCCACTGCTTTTCGCAAGCCGATTTCATGCGTTCGCTCGCTGACCGTAGTCAGCATGATGTTCATAATGCCGATCCCGCCTACCAACAATGAGATACCCGCAATCCCTCCTAAGAAAAGAGACAAGGTATCGGTTATCGAGGTGGCTGTCGCCAGGGTTGCTTCCTGGCTGGTTACCGTGAAGTCATCGCCGATGTACCCATCGGACCCCTCCACTGTTCCATGCAGCTGGCGCATCGCCTGTGTCACCTCTTCCACCACTGAGTCAACCACTTTTGAATCAGAGGCTTTAATATTGATCTGGCTGATTGTACTCGAGCCGCGGAAGCGGATTCCGCCCGTTATGCGGTATAGGGCTGTGGAAAGCGGTACGAACACCTGGTCATCCTGGTTCATAAAACCTGTCCCACCTTTGCTCTCCAACACACCGATCACCTTGAACGGCTGCCCATTCATGCGCACTTTTTGACCCACCACCCCGTCGGTGGTGCCAAACAGGGTCTCTGCTACGGAGCTGCCCAGCACAACCACCAGAGATCGGTTAGCTTGGTCCGTATCGGAAATAAATTCGCCATCCGCCAGGGTCATTGAACCCAAATCTTGATAACTAGACGTGACCCCCATCAGTCGTGTGTTTGTGTTCTGTCCCTGGTAAACCATTTGCACGAAGCTTTCTGTTTGTGGGGCAACGACGACCACGTTTTCCAGGCTAGCCAACTGATTGGCATCCTCGATGGTCAACGTAGCTGCCGAACCGGCTGCGCTGCGCACACCGTTCTCAGTGGAGCTGCCTGCGGTGACATAGATTAAGTTCGTCCCAATGCTCTCAATTTGGGATGTGATCGACGCTTCCGCGCCGCGCCCGATGGAGAGCATGGCAATCACGGCCGCCACACCGATCACGATGCCCAGGATGGTCAGCATCGAGCGCATTTTATTAGCGCTCAAACTGTCTGTTGCTTCAATCAGAAGTCGATACAATTTATGCATAGTTTGTTCCGTTCTCGATCAGTCCGTCTTTGAGGCGAATTACACGTTGCGTATGGCTGGCAATATTTTGATCATGGGTCACGATCACCAATGTCAGCCCTCTTTCTGCATTCAATTTCAGGAGCAGCTGCATGATCTCCTCACCGGTGTGGGAGTCCAGGTTGCCGGTCGGTTCATCTGCTAACATGACGGGCGGTTCATTGATCAGTGCCCGGGCAATTGCCACACGCTGCTGCTGGCCTCCCGAAAGCTCCATTGGGCGGTGATTCATGCGGTCTGCCAGACCCACCGCCTCCAGCATTGCCTCAGCCCGTTTACGGATCTCCTGCGAGGAGGTATGCCCATTCTGCGGTGCATAAAATAGGGGTAATTCCGCATTTCTGCGTACCGTCATGCGGGGCAGCAGGTTAAACATTTGGAAGACGAACCCGATCTTTTGATTGCGGATCCTGGCCAATTCGTCCTCGTTCATCTCAGAGACATTCTTCCCATCCAAGAAATATTGTCCGCTGGTTGGCAGGTCCAGGCAGCCCAAGACATTCATCAAGGTGGATTTGCCTGAACCGGATGCTCCCATGATCGCCACCACTTCTCCCTTTTCAATGCGGAAGGATACTCCCCTCAGCGCGGGTACCTCCACACTCCCCAGATGGTATGTTTTCGTCAAATCTTTTACTTCAATCATATCAATACACTCATTTATTACCACTGTATGGCGATGCAGTTCTGAGAACCTTTGGTTCTCCCACATCAATTATGGCGCCGTTTGGGTTGGCGATACATCTTCATTCACGATCGTGATTTGGCTGGCAGTCAGGTTCCCCTTATCGTCCTTCTCACCGGTCACCATCACCCGCATTCCCGTTTGGAGATCACTGGTCGTCCCCTCTACCGATTTCACGATCTTCGTTGTATCTATCAAGCTCACTGTTGTCACATCCTGCGCCGTGCTGAGGGTTAGAACATTCCCATCGATACTTTTCACCTGTCCCACCGTCCCACCCCTGAAGCCGCCTTGAAACTGGCCGCCGTTCGGAGTCTGACCATCCTGGAACTGTCCAGATGGGAATTGGCCATCACTCGGCGGCTGTCCGCCGCGCTGTTCAAAGAACCTGGCTTGAGCCTGGCTAGCCTGGTTGGTTTTGTAATTCATTCCGCTCCAAAATCCGCCAGCACCAGCCAATAAAACGAAAACAACCACACCCACAATAATTAGAATATTCTTCTTCATTTTTATCTCCTGAATTAAAAAAAGTTTACGGCAATGGTCCGAAGCCGCCTTCGGGGCCTCTGAATTCTACGCTCGAGCCGCTGCTGGTGCTGCCGCCGGAGGCGATTGTGGTTGTACCACTCGTCACCACCGTATCGCCTTCCTTCAGCTGGTCACTGATCACTTCGCTCGTTGAATCGCCAACCAACCCGACCGTAACAGGTACAGAAATCTGCTGTCCTTCAAACAAGACGGTCACCGTCTTCTGTCCGTTGCTGGTTTTCACCGCATTATTTGGCACAACCAGCACATTCTCAACCTTATTCACAATGATGCTCACCGAGGCAGTCATACTCGGCAGGATGCTTTCATCTGGATCTGTAATCTGCACCGTCACCGGGTAGTTCACCACACCAGATGAAACGGTCGCCACCATGCTGATCTGGGTAACTTTACCGTGATATTCTTTACCTGATGATATGGCATCAAAGGTTATGGTTGCATCCTGGCCAACTTTGATCAAGGAAATATCCATTTCCGAGATCGACAGGTTAACATATAAATTAGAGAGATCATCAATCCTTAAGGCAGTCGTGCCTGCGCTAACGATATCACCCGGCATAACATCCAGGCTTGTTACCGTGCCCGTAAAGGGTGCCGTCAGGGTCGCTTGCGCCTCGGCTGCTTGTGCCAGGATCACCCGGGTTTCTGCAACCGTCAGGTCGCTCTCCGTCGGTCCCGCCTTCAAGGTGTCCAGCGTACTCTGGGCGTCATCCACCGTGGCCTGCGCCAGGGCAAGATCCTCTGCCGTCGGATTTTGCAGCTTTTCCAAGGCTGCCTTGGCATCCGCTAACGTGCCTTGTGCCACCGCCAGGTCGGTTAAGGTCGATTCGATTTCCGACTCCGTCCGCTCTCCCTTATACCAGTTCAAGGTAGCCAGAGCTTTGGCACGCTTCGTCTTTGCCGCTTCCAAGACGCTCAGTGCCTGCGCCTTGGCAGGGTCTTCGCCGGGATCACCACCCACGTTGTTATACGCACCTTGCAGGCGCTCCACCTCAGACTCGGCCACCACATAGGCCGCCTGGGCAGTAGCAATTGCCTCAGCGCTTCCGCGTCCATACTGCAGCTTGTCCACAGACTTTTGAGCCGTGTCTGCAGCAGCTTGTGCATCGATCACGGCCAGCTGCGCCTGCGCAATCGCGGCCGCGGATGGATTTTTTAAATCCTCCAAGGCTTGCTTGGCTTTATCCAGAGCTGTCTGCGCCTCGGCAATTTTCAGCGGCTGCGGTTTCTTCAGCTCATCCAGGGCTGCCTTGGCATTGATCAAGTCAATCTTTGCCTGCAATACGCTGGAAGGCAGCGTGCTGGGATCCAGGGCTGCCAGCTCATCCCCGTCGTGCACCAACTGCCCGATAGCGACTGAAACAGTC
The DNA here is from genome assembly GCA_963751425.1 of uncultured Chloroflexia bacterium. Lineage (GTDB taxonomy): Bacteria > Chloroflexota > Anaerolineae > Anaerolineales > UBA4823 > CAVVUF01. The sequence continues at coordinate 2,043,949 of CAVVUF010000001.1, forward strand.
TGCACAGTTCCACTGGTTTGCCAGGCAACATTGGCGTTTTGTTGAGACTGCACCGACCCCGATCCGCTGATCGTACTCGTAACCTCGCCAACTGCCACGCTGGCGGTCTTTACATTGGACGTGGTTGTTGATTGCTTGCTTGCCTTCACCTTCATATACGCCCCACCAGCAATCAAAAGGACGATGACAATTCCAATAATCCAGTAAATCGTTTTTCTCTTCATGTTATGAACCCTTTCTCTGGTTTTTACAATCACAGGCGGTATTCTTTACCGCGGCGGCTTTCTTCGCCGCTTATGCGCTATCTTGATAGTATACATAGCAACTATTTAGAAATTGTTAAGAAGCCATATAAAGATTATTCAGATTGTGATGGAGTGCACAATACACCGTTTTCTCAAAACGGAATAAACCTACCGGCGCAGGGTAGGTTCCCATTCCATCGTTTTCACCCCATTCATGAAAGGCAGATCTTATCGATGACCCGGATTGTTATAAAACATCAATAATACTGCCGAGTAAGCGCGCATAGGTGGCTTCAGCCGCAGAAGCTGCCACCTGCACCTCTTCATTATTTACCAGCGCAGCGGTAACCCCGGCAGCATATTAGAAATGAAGCTAACGGCCAGCACCCGCATGCCCAATTGCCGGGCAGAAATTACTTCCATGATGGTAGACATGCCCACCAGGTCAGCTCTAATTCGCTTGAGCATCTCGATTTCAGACGCAGTTTCAAAGCTTGGGCCGAGCAAGCCAGCATAAACTCCTTCCAAAACACGCATGCCGAGTTGGGCTGCGATGGTTTCTCCTCGTTGACGTAATTCTGCATCGTAGGGATGGCTCATATCAAAAAACATCGCACCCCATTCACCATTACGCTCCCCAACGAGGGGATTCTGGCGGTTAAGTTGATGTGATTACGCAGAAAAACAAAATCACCTGGCTGGTACGTCGGATTGATGGCGCCTGCCGTGTTGGTATAAACCAGCGTCCGGCAGCCCAGCAGATAAAACAGCCGGACTGGAAGTGCTATAAGTTGCGCAGGCACACCATCCAATAAAAACATCTTGCCTCTGGCGCAGATGATTGGCTTTCCCCTTACCCTCCCCATTACAAATTCACCCACATGCATCGGCGTTTGGAGTTCTTTGGGGAAATAAGGTAAGTCGCAGTAACGAATCGTTACAGGATCTTCGATTTGAGAAGCAAATGAGGCAAACCCCGTTCCCGTATAAAGACCAATGCTCGGGCAAAAGTCCGGGTAAGCATTTTGGAATAAGGCAGCAAGCTGCTCCACATCTTCATGGCAGTACAGCTTGCCAGGCGGCAAGAGATATTTGTCCATATTGGATTACCCTACGCTTACTTCAAACTCATCGAACGGATCGCCATTTGCCATGCAGCGCACTTCGGTCACCTGCACAGGCCGCCTGAGGGTAGTCTCAAGCGCCCCAGCAGCAACGCCTGCCTCGTAAGAGCAGAGGCAGAGTCCCAGGTTGGGCAAACCATAACAATCTGCGCACTCATAAGTGCGGTAAACAGCGAAATTCTCTTCCATTCTGGTGATCTCTTGTTTCCCGTAATCAAACACATGCGCCACGTAGATAGCGCTGCTCATCGCTTCTGCAAGGGTGATACCGGTGCGGCGCGGGGCATCAAAGGCGCTCCAATCGCCCTCCCGGCTTGGTAAGCGATGGGCAATAGTTGTGGAAATAGGGCAAACGTAAATGTCTGGCGGTCGTGCATATAAATAAACTGCATCTTATTCGGATAATTCGGTCGTATGGGGACATTATGCTCGTATTTACTCAGGATGTCAGCCAGGGTGGGTAACAAATTTCCATTTGCCAGCGTGCGAATTTCCCGGTTCATCTCTGTAAATAGCTCGGGGTCCAATTTGTAAACCTGCAAATCCAATTGTTTGCGCAAATCCTTCAGTCTCATGATTAAATCATAAGAATAATTTACGAGCCTTGTTAGTATATTTTCCCTACTGAGGCAGGAGCACGCACCCGGCGGAAGAAGACTGAGAGCAGTAGAATGACTAAAACGTATGGAATAATTTGGATGAACTGGGTAGGGAAACCGCTGTTTGCAAGAGGATTTGCATGGCATCCAGAAAACTAAAGATCAAGCTGGCTCCAAGAGCACCGAGGGGATTACAGTTGACCAGGATCGTAGCCGCCAAAGCGATATAGCCTCGCGGCGCTCATATAGCGACCAAATAAACTTAAATCTGATAATGACAGGTATGAAACGGCTAAGCCGCTCAAAGAGCCTCCGATACTGACCGCCCAGAATGCAGGGTCTCTATCTTAATGCCTACCGAAGCGGCTGCCTTGGGATTTTCACCAATTGCCCTGATGATCAAGCCGATATTGGTTCGAAATAATATGTACCAGCTCAGAATTGCAATAGCGAGCATGCCATAAACAATGATTGTATGATCATTCAAGATGCTGCCAAGCACCGGAATTCTTCCAGCCAATTCAAGTGGATGACTGGTAAGACATTCACCGCATCAGACTTTACTCGATTTCCCCAAATGGATACCAACCCAATGGTTGTCAACTCTAATGTGAATATATTGACCGCTACACCGACCACAATCTGGTTGGCGTGAAACTTGACCACGAAAAGCACGTGCAGTAAGCTCAATAAGATTCCGCTCAAGATAGCCAGCGAGACCCCCATATAAGGATTACCAGTGTAATAGCTTCCCACCACAGCCATAAAGGCACCTGTAAAGATCTGACTCTCCAGACCCAGGTTCACAATCCCTGAGCGCTCAGAGATTACCTCGCCAATCGAGGATAACGCGAGCGGAACGCTGATACGAATGGTGGATGACAGGATTGAAATAATTAAATTGATCAAAACCAAGAAGTCCATTTCGTATTATCTCCTCTTTAAAATTGCAGAAAAGATGCGTGGAGAAGCAGCGAATAGAATTACCAGGCCCTGGATCACCAGAGCAAAATCACCGGGAATGGCAGTGTTACGTTCGAGATAAGCCCCTCCAGCCAGGAGGATTCCAAACAAAAGGGCTGTCACAGGAATGAGAGCAGGATTATTATTTGCCAGAATGGCTACAGCCACCCCATCATAACCAAAGCCTGGAGAGAAACTCTGTATAAACGGACCATGAACCCCTAAAACTTCGACACCCCCACCAATCCCCGCCACACCACCGGCAATCATCATCGCCATAACACTGATCCAGGCAGCATGGACGCCAGCTGCGAGACTGGCGGGTGAATTGAAACTGACGGCTCGCATCTCATACCCCAAAATGGTTTTCTTGAACATCAACGTGATCAAGATTGTAACAAATAAGGCAATAAATATCCCAGTGTTTAGCTGGCTGCCTTGAATCAAACGCGCCAATTGAGCAGTTGGCAGAACCGTGTTCGTTTGAGGCACCATACCTTCTGCCTTCAAAGGGTAATTCACCATATAACTGGTAAGCAAAAAGGCAATGTAATTTAGCATAATCGTAACAATAACTTCGTGCGCGCCAAAGCGAACCTTGATAAAACCGGCCAGGCCGCCATATGCTGCGCCACCTAAGAACCCTACCAGGATAGCGAGAGGAATGTGAAGCCATGGAGGCAGGCCCAGGTTTATCTGGCTGATCATCGCAGTTACCAGGGCTCCGATGATCAGCTGCTCTGCCCGCCAATATTGAACAAACCTGCCTGGAAAGAGATTGCCACTGCCAGGCCAGTGAATATCAGCGGAGTGGTCTTGAGCAGGGTTTCGCCAATGGCATACTTGTTTCCGAACGCTCCGATTAAAATATTTTTATATGCATCTAAAGGTGAATAACCATTCAGGATCAGGAAAAGGGATCCAATGAGGATGCTCAGCAGGATCGCGCTAGACACCAGAAACACAGGCCTGCCAGTTGTTCTTTAAAGAACTTGCGAAGATCCTCCGTGTGGTTTCATCCGATTTTTCAGGGGTGAACTAGGGTTGAGCTGGCGTTGAAATCATCAGGCTTCCTCCCTTTGGGTAACTAGACCTGACCCATCACAGCCATCGATAATCCCAGCTCTTCCTCGGTGAACTCACTAGCAGGTTTTTCTATCACCAATTTTCCCTGGTATATGACTGCAATTAGATCGCTCAGACTGAGAATTTCATCAAGGTCTGCTGACACGAGCAAGATAGCTGCATCCTCATGCCGCATTTGTAACATTTGCCGGTGGATATATTAGGTTGCCCCCACATACACTCCCTGCGTGGGCTGAGAAACTACGAGCGCTTTAGGCTTTTGGCTGAAGACTAGCGCCAACACAACTTTTTGTTAGTTGCCTCCTGATAAGGAAGCCACGGTTGTGTGGATCTCTGGAGTACGAATGTAGTAGCCATTAACTAGCTAGTTCGCATATCTGTTTACATTCGCTTGTTGAATACAGCCTTTTTTTTCGAACCTGGACTGGTGGTGATACCCCAATACCAGATTCTCCGAGACCGTGAAGGAAGTGATCAAACCCCGCACCTGGCGATCTTCAGGAACATGACCCAAACCACTCTTCAAAATCTGTGTTGGTCGCGCATGAGTGATATCTTTTCCTGCCAACTCTACCCGGCCTGATTGTGCTTTTCGCAGTCCCGTCAATGTTTCAACCAATTCAGTCTGGCCATTCCCCTCGATGCCTGCCAATCCATAGATCTCGCCCTTTTTCAACTCAAAGCTTACCCTCGCACAGCTTCCAGCCCTCGATTGTCAAAAGCGCTCAAATTAGAGACGCTCATCACAACCTCACCGGAAGTTTGGGGATCTTTATTCACACGCAATACAACCTCCCTTCCCACCATCATGCGCGCCAGCTCTTGAGGATTTGTGTCTTTCCGGTTTACTGTGTCAACTACTGCACCATCCCGCAGGATGGTTACCCGGTCGCTAATGGCAATGGTTTCATTCAGTTTGTGAGTGATAAAGATGATCGCTTTATTGGTTTGTTTTAACGAGGTAATGGTATGGTACAGTTCTTCAATCTCAGGAGGGCTGAGCACCGCTGTCGGTTCATCCAGGATTAACATATCTGCTTTTCGATATAAAGCCTTGAGTATTTCCACTCGTTGGCGGATACCGACTGGCAGATCCTAAATAATCGCCTTTGGGTCCACAATTAAACCATATCGTTCAGAAAGCTCAGCTACTTCTTTCACAGCTTGGTCTGACCGAAAACGCAGGTAAGACTTGGGCTCATTCCCTAAAACGACATTTTCAGCCACGCTGAGCGGGTACACCAGCATAAAGTGTTGGTGGACCATGCCAATTCCATGTTGGATTGCAACTGCAGATGAGGTGATCTGTATTTTTTTGCCGTTGAGAAAGATCTCGCCGCTATCCGGGTGATATAGTCCAAAGACGATATTCATCAGCGTAGTTTTCCTGGCTCCATTTTCACCTAGCAAACAGTGGACTTCTCCAGCATTAAAAGATAGGCTGATATCATGATTGGCGACCACGCCGGGGAAAGTTTTTGTGATATGAGAGAGTTCTAGGACCGTAACCAGAATTGCCTCCTGGAGTAGAAATTGAAACTGAGCTTGCGAGTGATAATTCTTAACAATCCGCCAGGTCTGAGTAAAACGAGAAAAGGCTGCTGAATGGGGGTACGAGCAATACAAGTATCTCCATTCAGCTTGATTACCTCAGAAGTTATTGGGAGCGGTGGGCGGGCCTGCCTTGGGAAGGCAGACTTTTTACCATACCGTCATCCTGGTTACCAGAGGCGTGTAACCGGTGATCACTTCTGTAAACAGCGATAAAAGGCATCTACTCCCTCCAGCGTATCTGGAATAACCAGCTCGCCGGAGATAACCTTCGCTTTCATCTCTTCCATGGTATCCTTTACCGATTGAGGTACCTCGACGTTGGACTGCTAGAAAGTATAGCCTACAGCGTTCTCTTTCAATCCCAATTGGTGATACCCTGCCTCGAACTTCCCACCCATCAGATCCTTGATTGTGTCGTAAATGACATTATCCAGGTATCGTTGGGCGCTCAGGACAATGTGATCTGGAGCGATGTAATTCTGGTTTACATCGGTTCCGATGGCATATTGGTCTTTGGCCTTTCCAGTCTCAAATACTCCCAGGCCCGAGCCGCCGGCAAAAGCATAGACGATATCTGCCTTTTGATCGTACATCGAAATGGCAATTTCCTTGCCTTTGGCATGATCAGCCCAACCACCTACGTAGTTAAGGATAATATAGCAATCGGGGTTGATATACCAGCCCCTGCTGAAAATACTGCCGCAAAAGCCCGGATCAATGGGATGTCCATGTCGCCTACACCGCCGATCAAACATTCCTCATCCCCTTTTGGCAGCGGAAGCGTGGTAAGCTGGGCTGCTGCGCTGCTGATCAGGAAGGTTTTCTACTAATCCTTAAAAGTGATCGACCGTACATTGTCCATGCCTTCAATCGCCCCATCAATCATGAGCCACTTCTGCTCAGGGAATTCAGCAGCAACCTTTTTCATTGAATCAGCCTGGTCAAAGCCAAGCCCCACTATCAAATCATAGGTGCCTTTTTGAGCAAAGGCGCGTTCATGGATTTCATATTCGGCGATTTCCTTGGGTTCTACATAATCGAACTCAATCCTAAGTTCTTTTTAGGCTTGTTCCACACCGGCATACCCGCTATCGTTGAAGGACCGATCACCCAGTCCACCTGTGGCAACGATCAAGCCTACCCGAAAAGGCTCACTGGCGGTTTCACCTTGCCCGCTGGCGTTAGTGGGCACTGGTGTAGCTGTGGGAGCTTGGGCGCAAGCCGTGATGAGAAAAGTGATTACCAGGGCGACGCTGAAAATTAGCTGAAATTTCTTGTTCATTTTTTCTCCTCATAAATAGTTGATTTTTAGTTTTCGTCCGGACGTAATTTTTTCTTATCAATGTTCTAGATTGATAATCGATCACCTCCTCTTGAAATTTTCTTAGTCAATATAGTTGGATTGAATGCCACCGAAAATATCTGGGCGGATCTGAGTCGGGCTTCTTCCAGGATAGCTTGCTCATCTTCAACGAGGATTTGGCCATCTTCCATTAATACCTTTCCGTCAACGATGGTCGTGCGAACATCGTCACAGAGCTCGGTAAACGCAAGCGCATAGTGGGGATCATGGGTGGGCAAGGTGCGCGGGGGTATCCATCTTTAATAAGATGATATCCGCTTTTTTCCCAACCTCAATCGATCTGATCTCCTGATATAAATCCATAGGCGAGCGCCTCTTCTCGGGTAGCCATCGTCAATGCAGTGTGCGCTAAAATACGTTTCTCTGTTCCAGGGATGAGAGATTGCGGCCAGGTAAACTTCCTTCAGAATATCAACGATATCATTGCTGCCGTTGCTATCCGATCACAGGCCAATGGCCATCTGACGTACTACCATTTGTTCGATTGGGGCGCGACTACTTTGGAGTTTCATATTGCTGGCAGGGTTATAGGCTACTCCGAAGGTTGGTTGATACAGAAGATCAATATCCGCCAGGCTCAAGTGAACACAGTGAGCTGCAATAATCGGAAGTTGCAGCATTCCCAGCTTTTCCATCCGCTGCGGTGGAGACATCTTCTACAAGGTGAACGAATCCTCAACTTCTTTACTTGTCTCAGAGACGTGGATATGCAAACGTGTGCCTGTCCGTATAGCCAACTCCAGTATTTTTTCTACGGTCGTTGCGCTGCCAGGAATACAATGCGTGCGGCGCATAAAAGACTTGCACTCGTCCATCGCCCTAATGATTCCAATTCCTGAACACCTCATAACCATATTGGATCTGGTCATCAATAGGCATGCGCGCATCCATCCCAGGCGCAGGCTCCATCACTGCTTCGGAAATACATGCCCTTAAACCCGATTCTGATCACCGCTCGCCCAATGCGGTCCACACTGAAGTATAGGTCACAGAAGGTCGTCACGCTGGCGCGAATCATTTCCATGCAGGATAATTTTGCCGCCCAGTAGATGTCTTCTGGACTCTATGCGCTGGATATAAAACCATCCCCAAGCCAGCCATTTGAACAGCTCCATTCCAGCCGCAGTCCCTTTAAAATACGCCATGCCCACATGGGTATGGGTGTTGACGAACCCTGGCATAAGCAGGTACCCGCTGCCCGAGAGGGTCTTATGTGCGTACGTCGCTGGGTTCGTTGGATTTACAGACACAATGCGGTTACCCTGAACAGCGACATCCACATGCTCGAGCACACTGTAGCGCCGGTCCATGGTTAGAACAGTTGTATCTTTTATGATTAAAATCCAAAATCGTTTCCAAGACATTCCTCCAGCCTTTGGTTCTCTCATAATGCAGCCTGATCCAGCGCATGTTGGCAAGCGCAGTTTTCTGGCTCCGGGTAAGAGTAAAGCACCTGTGCAAAAAGAGCTGCTAACCGTTCCCCAACCCCCTGCAAATTTTCCATAATTTCGGTTGCTGTCAAAATATTTGAAGCCATGCCAGCAGCATAATTGCTAACCACACCCACCGTGGCATAACAAATGGCTTGCTCACGTGCAAGCACACATTCAGGAAAGTTTGTATGTCCAACGAGATGACCCTCATCCTGGCGGATGCGATTAATTTCAGCTCTATTTTCAAAGCGAGGCCCGTTCATGCAAGTGTAAGTTGCCCCGCGTTGAAGCTCAATTCTCAAATCCCTGGCCGACTCGAAAAGGTGTGTATGAAAAGAGCGAATATGGGATGTCAACATCGGATTGCATTACCACTTCCCATGAACGGATAGAAGCTCTCAGCTAGACCGCTGGTGTAGTTTAAAAACTGATCGATCAATACCAGGCTGCCTGGTCCCCAGCCCCGCACTAATGACCCGCAAACACTCGAGGCAAGAGATGCGTTTCACCCCTAATTCTTTCAACGCGAAAATATTTGCGCGAAAGTTTATTTCTGCAGGAGCGATTGTATGCTGCTTCCCATGCCGGGCAATCAATGCGATTTCTCGGCCACCGAGCATGGCGATCTCGACCTCGACATCTCCATAAGGGGTAGGTACCACCTCCCGACGCGCTTTGCTTAAGCTGGGTAAAGTGTAGAACCCTGTCCCGGTAATAATACCAGTGGTTATATTCATCCCCTTCATCGCTCCTCAATCATATGCCGGGTAAAAATTTCTTCGAAGCCTGTTTGAAATGGCGGGCGAATCACGCCGTACTCGGTAATAACGGCAGTGATTAATTCGTGAGGGGTGACATCAAAAGCATAATTCAGAACATTCGCATCGGGCATCGTGATTGGGGTGCCGTTGATGAGCCGCACTTCGTCGGGGTCGCGTTGTTCCACAGGGATATCTGCCCAGGTAGCAATTTTCATATCGATCGTAGAACGTGGTGATACAGTATAAAAAGGAATGCGATGGTAATGTGCCAGAACAGCAAGACCATAAACCCCGATCTTGGCAGCCGTATCACCGTTCGCGCTGAATTCCGATCCACTCCGACCATAATCATATCCACCTTTCCTTGCTGCATGAGGTAAGCCGCGGTGTTATCGGTAATGAGGGTATAAGGTACACCCGCGTTTGCCAGCTCCCAGGCGTTTAGTTTCGCTCCTTGTAAACGATGCCGGGTTTCGTCCGTATAAACATGAATGCTTTTCCCCTGTTGGTGGGCATAGATCACAGGCGCCATAGCCGTTCCCTTGTCGACGGCGCATAATGGACCGCAATTGCAATGGGTAAGGATATTCGTGCCGTTGTGAATTAATTCAGAACCGTACTCTGCCAGGCGCTGATTGATTGCTACATCTTCATCAGCCAGGCGTTCAGCTTCTGCCAACATGAGCTTGCCCAGATCAATGGGAAGAGGTGCCTCCATGGCTCGGCGCGCGAATGCCAGCATGTGATCAAGAGCCCAAAAAAGATTTGTGGCTAGTGGGCCTGGTACTGGACAAGAGGTTATAGGCATTTGTCAGGTTAGCTTCCAGCACACCTGGTGACTGATCTTGTGCTTGCATGGCTGCTATTGCCATCGCATAAGCCGCGGTTACACCAATCGCTGGTGCGCCGCGCACTTTGAGTTTACGGATTGCAGTGGCTATTCTGTTTATATCGGAAGTTTCGATGAGTGAGAAGTCAAAAGGTAGGCGGGTTTGATCAATTAGAACTAATTTACCATTCTTCCAGGATACTGTGCGCATGGATATTCCTATTTTATGGCAGATCCATCAGAAGGCAATTGCCATAATTTTGACTTTATAAAGTACTCATGGATGCAAGTGGAACAGTTGCCAGAAACATCCCAGTATTATAGGAAGAATAAAGAGTTTTGTCAATTCAAATGAAATACGGGATTGACCCCAGATCTACACAATTTTTCAACCAGTTCTTAACTATTTCTAAACATCTTTTCTTATAATAAGAGTAATAACTTTGGAGGTTGACCGAACGATGAACTCATCGGCAATATCTATGAAGCGTCTTCTCTATGCTATATTCGTCGTAATGATCGCAGGCATTGCCTCGCTGTGTGGAGCGGCGGCCGGCGGCGCTGCTGTTTATCAGGCCCTGCACAAGCAGGTTTCTGCCAGCCTCGCCTTGCCTACTCAGGCGATAGAAGCTATTCCCGCTGCGGTGGGATCTACCACAGGTGGCCAGGAACAGAGCCTGGTAGTCAATACAACCGATGTTGAGACGGCCATTACCCAGGCAGTGCAGAACGTCAGATCCGCCGTCGTGACTGTCGTAGGAACCGTCTCCGGGCAGGCTACCTTCTTCGGACCTGCCGGTGACCAAACCGTGAGCGGCAGCGGCGTATTCATATCGGATCAAGGTTATATTTTGACCAATAACCATGTGGTCGAAGGTGCACAGGAAGTTTCGGTAATCCTCTCCGACGGAACCACGGAGAAAGCTTCCATCGTCGGCACGGACCTATACGCTGACCTGGCCGTCCTCAAGGTCGATGGCAAGGTGCCTGCCGTAGCCGTCCTGGGCAATTCGGATGTGCTCAATCCCGGCGAGACGGTCATTGCCATCGGTTCACCCCTTGGCGACTTCAAGAACACTGTCACAGTTGGCGTGGTCAGCGCCACAGGTCGATCCATCGATACGGGTGATGGCTACCAGATCGAAGATTTGATCCAAACCGATGCCGCCATCAACCAGGGGAATTCTGGCGGGCCACTGCTGAACCTGGCTGGCGAAGTCATCGGCATCAACACCCTGGTTGTGCGCAGCACCGGCACGGGCGCAGTGGCGGAAGGCCTCGGTTTTGCGATCCCTGTCAACACAGCTCGCATGGTTGCAGAGTCGATCATGCAAAAAGGCTACTTCTCCCGCCCCTATCTAGGCATCCGCTGGCAAGCCATTACCCCCCGCATCGCTGCATACTATAACTTGCCTGTTCAATGGGGTGTTTACGTCTCAGAAGTGACAGCCAACAGCCCGGCAGACCAGGCCAAGATCCAACCCGGCGACATCATCACCAAAGTGGGCGATACGTCTCTGGACGAAACCCATTCGTACATCAACACCTTGTTCCAATACAAACCGGGCGACCAGGTCACCATCGAAGTGGCGCGCGACAGCCGGACCCTTCAGATGCAGATTACCCTGGGTGAAGCCAGCTCACAATAAGGTGCGAAGATCGGTGTCAGTTTGTGGATTCTACGATAGGCTGCCCATAGCGTACCTTTTGCGGCACGATATGGTAGCGCCGGGCATTCGGATCATACCCCCGCTTCAGCGCCATCTCGTAACCGAACAAGTACATTGGGATAATGTATAACAGCGGGGTGACCAGCTCATCGATTTCACCGGGGATCTGGATGATATGGGTTGCCAGTTTTCGGATGCCCACCGTTGGTTCGTCGGTGATGACCACCGAGGGGGCTTGGATATGATTCGTCACCGTGAGAAAATCGAGCAGGCGCGCACTGGCAGCCCCTTTCGGAGCAATGAAGAACAGCGGACTCGTCAGGTCAACCTCCCTCAGCCGCCCATGGAAAAAGTTTTCCAGCTCCTGCGCCTCTGCATGCATCTTTACCATCTCGATCACTTTCAAAGCAGCCTCTTCTGCGGTGCCCAGGTTGGGCCCGCTTCCCAGCACAAAAACCATCTCTGCTGCGGCGAACTGCTCTGCCAGCAGGCGGATTTCTTCTCGCTGCCGGTTTAAAAACCTGGCTGCCAGCTCACCTGCTTTTGAGATCTCGAAGATCCAGTCCTTGTCCTGGCTCCCGGTTTGAGCGGTGTTCGGACGGATTGGTTCCGCTGAGGCCCTTCTCGCTCTCAAACGGGCTGCCAGCACGTACAAGGCAATCAGCGCCTGGACATACGAGCTTGTCTTCACCGACATCGTATCATGCTGCCCGTTGGTCAGGATCGCTGCCTCAGCCACGCGTGTCACAGCCGAGTCGGCTTCTGCGGTTATCGCCAAGGTTCTTGCTCCGGCTCGGCGGGCAGTTCCTAACGCTTCGCAAACTGCCGCCGTCTCGCCCGTCGTAGAAATGCCTACCACCAGGGTCCTGGGATTTAACAGGCTTGTTTGTGCATACTTTGAAAAAGTAAATGCCGGGGTCGCCTCCGCTGTTAATCCGGCAATCTGTTCAAAGGCATATTTTGCCACCTGCCCATTGTAGAGCGAGGTTCCACATCCCACCAGGTAGACCCGCTCGAAATCGATCTCCCCCAACTTTTTCAACCAATGATTAGCCGTGAATTCTGCCAAACCAATCGAAGACTGCCACGTTTCAAGTTTCGCTAAGGACAAGATATTTTCTAACATCGGATGTGCTTGTGCCATAAGATCATCTCCCTCTCTTTTCCAAATAATTCCAGGCCAGGCTGGCAGCACCCAGCAGACCGGCTCGCTCAGGGTCCAGGGGTGAAGGCCAAATACCCTTGAGGGCGCGGCGGGCCGTCACCAGCCCATTGGCGGAGACCAAACCACTCACTTTTTCCATCAGCCAGCCATTAGTAAGCACACCCCCGCCGTAGACGATCACCGCCGGGTTCAGGAGGTTGACCAGGTTGGTCAAAGCCATGCTCAATGCCTGCACCGCCTTGCCGGTGATCCGAATAGCCAGCCGGTCGCCAGATTCGGCCGCTTGAAATACCTGGCTGGCGGAAAGCGTTCCGTCCTTGAGCGGCTCAAATAAAATCGAGTCCGGGTAGTCCCGCAGTCCCTCCCGCGCTTGTGCCACGATCCCAGCCCCCGAGCAGATCGTTTCCAGGCAGCCGCGCTGCCCGCAGGCGCACAAGCTGCCCCCCGGGTCCGCTTGCACATGTCCCAGCTCCCCCGCGTAGTTGGCTGCCCCACGCACGAGCTGTCCGTTGCAGACCAGCCCCGCCGCCAATCCTGTCCCGATATTAAGGTAGATGAAATCTTTGGTTTCTTTCCCGATCCCCCAGCGCAGCTCTGCCAGGGTCGCGGCATGCACATCGTTATCGAGCACAGATGGCAGGCCGGTTTGCGCGCGCATCAACCTTCCCAACGGGACGGGTGCGTGAACAGGCAGGTTCATCGCCCGCACCCACAGCCCTGCCGAAGGCTTTGTGTGTCCCACCACTCCCAACCCCACCGCCAGCAGATCTGGCCCAGCCCAGGCCCCCATAAAATCTGCCGCTGCAGTTTGAATGCTGCTCAAGGTGAGAGCCTGGGTAGAGCGGTCCATACTGTAGCGACGAGATTCGACCACCTCTCCCGATCGTGTCACAGCCCCGACCAGGATCTTGGTCCCTCCCACATCCACTCCCAAGACAGCCGGGTTTGAAACCCCAGCAGGTTGACGATACTTTGCATCGGTTGATTCCCCCGGATGGTTTGTATCCGCCGGGGTCTTTCCTTCTACCATTTCTTGTAACCTTCAGCATTCCGCCGATACTCGATGAAAGGCTCGTTCAGGATGGCCGCCTCCAGGATAATATCGCTGACCTCTTCCAATGTAGAACACCAGTGAAATGCTTCCTCCAGCGTTTGCCCAACCGCAAAACAGCCGTGTCCGCGCAGCATGACGATCTTATACTGCTTCAGCCCGCCCGCAACGGCATCCGCCATCTCCTGGGAGCCCGAGGCGTATTCGACCGCAATCACCGGCACCTTATGCAGCAGGTAAGAGCCCTCGTTATCGATCGGGACAATCTCATCTCGGCTCATCGAGAGCACAATGGCTGTACGCGGGTGGCAGTGGATGACTGCCAGGGCAGAGGTTTGCAGGTAAATTTCGCGGTGCACGATCAGCTCGGTGCTGGCGCGCAGCAGCCCGCTGTCCTTGTGGTACAGGCTGGTCTCTACAAAATCTTCCTCGTGCAGGCGGCCTAACTGGCCCCCGCGCCGCTTGATAATAATGCGGTTCCCCACCCGCACGCTCATATTCCCACCATGCGAGCTGGTGATCCCACCCAGGTAAATATCGCGGCCAATATCCCGGAATTGTTCAAACAGTCTTTGATCCATTGTGCTCATCATCCAATCCTTCCAACCCCAGCGCTTTTAGCTTTAATTTACCCGGTACACCCTCTTCATTCCAGCCACGGAACTGGTAATATTCATCCAGCATCAGGTGCAGGCGCGCCGTATGCCCCTGGCTGGGGCCGGCAGGCACCGGTTCGTTCAGCAGGCGCTCGGGTAAAGTATCCTCCGCCCGCCCAAATCCCTCGCGTAAATTGTACAGCCTCTCCAAATTCCATACGCGTTCGCCAACCTTGATCAGGTCATCTGCCGTAAATTTGAGCCCGCTGACCGCCGTCAGCTGCCGGGCGAAGTACTCCACGCTGACTGCCACGTTCGTGAAGCGGCAGACCACCAGGCTGTCTACCACCGCTGCCTCGTTCTGGTGCACCGCCACGATGCCTGCCTTACCCTGGTTGGCAAAGCGGTCAATCAGGCGCGGCAGCGAAAGCACTTCCGGACCGAGCATGTTGCCGCGCATATGACAGCCGCCGCGGTTTGAGGTCGCATACAGCAAGCCCTGTCCCTGCATCCCGCGTGGGTCATAGGCAGGCAGCTCCATCTTTTTGGCGGTCATCGAATACTGCACTGCACCGTATTTTTCTGCGAAACGGTAGCTGCCCTCCGCCAGCTCATCCCCCAGGCCTCGCCGGTAGGCGATATCGCTTATTATCGATAATAGCACACCGGCATTCCCAAACCGTAGGTCTGTGCGCTGGTTGGTACCGCATATCAACCCGCGCTCGCTCATCTCCATTGCACATCCAATGGTATTGCCCACCGAGATCGTATCTACCCCCAGGTCATTGCACAGGTAGTTTGCTTCAGCAATCGCTGGCAGATCATCGATGCCGCACTGTGCCCCAAAAGCCCAGGCAGTTTCATATTCTGGTCCTTCCCCCTCCGCCCTTTCCGTCTTGGTCAGGCGCGTGCAGGCGATTGGGCAGGCCCAGCAGGCGCGGCTGCCGGTCAAGATCGTATCACTCATCGTCTCACCGCTGATCTTATCTGCACACTCAAACTGAGATTCCTGGAAATTGCGTGTGGGCAGCGCTCCAATTTCATTGACCACATTCATGACCACCGCCGTCCCAAATTCCGGGTAAGCTTGCGAAGTGATTGGGCTGTTCTTGATCAGCTTGCCTGTTTCATACAGCATGAATTTGAACAGCTCCGGGTCGCTGGCAGTATTTTTCTCACTGCCTTCTACTACGATGGCTTTCAGATTTTTGCTGCCCATCACCGCCCCCGGCCCGCCGCGCGCCAGGGCGCGCGTCCCGTCGTTCATGATCGATGCCATGCGCACCAGGTTTTCCCCTGCCGGCCCAATGCACAGCACGTTCCGCTTGTTGTTATTCTGCCCCAATGCATGCGTTACATCAGAGACGGTTTTTCCCCACAAGTGACCGGCATCCTGGATTGAGATATTCCCGCCGTACTCAGCGCCATCCCTTCGGATTTCGATCATCACGGGTCGCTCTGCCCGCCCGCGTACAATTAAGGCATCGTACCCGGTGCGTTTGAGCTGCATTCCCCACCAGCCACCGCTGTTTGAATCGCAGATCGTTCCGGTCAGCGGACTCTTAGTCGTCACGGTGAAACGGTTGGTCGTCTGGAGGCCGCTGGCGGTCAGCGGTCCAGTGCAGAAGATCAGCACGTTGGCTTCTGAAAGGGGTTCCACTTCCGGCCCCACCAGGTCCCAAAGCAGCCGTGCTCCCAGGCCGCGCCCGCCCAGGAAAAGGCGGGCCATCTCCATATCCAGCGGATGGCTTACAATCTTCCCGCTGCTCAGATCAATATCCAAATATTTGCCTGCCCAGCCTTCCATAAGTAAAAGTTCTCCTCGAATAACCTATATTCTCTACCTGATCTCCGATCCAAGAACATGCTTCAGCATGTTTTGAATAACAGGCCGCAAATCATATGCGGCTACAGTCCAGGCAACAATCTTTCTTTCCCTGAACTGCTTATCTCAAGGCACCCTTTCCGCCAGTACCTTCGCCTCATACTTTCGAATTTCCTCCAGCGCTTTTAACCCCACAGGCACGCCCATCTGGTAGCAAAACTGCTCCCACACCGCGCCGCTGGGCAGGCTCTTGGCTTCTTCAAGCAGGAAGAGCCGTCCAGTATAATCGCCCTCGGCTTCCATCCGGCGAAGTTGGTCTGTGGGCTCGAGCAGTGCTTGCAAGAGCGCCTTTTGCGCGTTGCGCGTTCCGATCACCCAGGCTGCCAGGCGGTTGATGCTGGCATCGAAGTAGTCTAACCCAATATGCACCCGTTTCAGGTAACCGCCGCGCACGATCTCTTGCATGATGGCTTGCAGGTCATCGTTCAAGATCACCACATGGTCGCTGTCCCAGCGCACCCCTCGGCTGACGTGCAGCAGTATTTCATCTACATACAGCAGAACAGACGAGATCTTATCCGCGATCGTCTCCGTCGGATGATAATGCCCACTGTCCAGCGTCAACAGAGTCTTCCGGCTGATGGCATATCCCAGGTAGAACTCGTGCGACCCGGCGGTATAACTCTCTGCGCCGATCCCAAACAGCTTACCTTCCACGGCGTCTTTGTGATACCTGGGGTCAAGCTTTTCTGCCAGGATTTGGTCCAGCGAATTTGCCAGCAGCAGGCGCGGCGTTTTCCGGTCAGCCGGGATATCCTTGTAGCCGTCCGGAATCCAGATATTGGTGATCGTCGGTGCCGTTCCCAATGCCGCAACAAGCTGCTGTCCAAAAGCAGCCCCAATCCGGCGGCAGGCGCGGCAGTGTTCCACCCAAAAACGACGGATATCCGGCTCTGCGCTTGCCAGGGTAAAGCCATCCGCCGCCTTGGGGTGCGAAAAGCAGGTGGGGTTGAAATCAAGCCCATGCTTCTTTTCTTTAGCCCAATCCAGCCAGTTTGCGAAGTGCTCTACTTCGAGCTTGTCGCGTTCCACTTTCTTCCCACCCGTCTCTGCATAGATCGCATGCAGGTTCAGACGGTGGTTCCCTGGGATCAGGTTGTAGGCCAGGTCCAAATCCCTGCGCAGCTCGTCAGCATTGCGGGCTTTACCAGGGTAGTTGCCGGTTGCAGCCAGCCCGCCCCCCAGGTCACCGCCCGGGTTTTCAAAGCCGCCCGGTTTTTCGAAACCGCCCACATCATCCCCCTGCCAGCAGTGCAGGCTGATCGAAATCGCAGCCAGGGTTTTCAAAGCCAGGTCTGTATCAACGCCCAGCCCGGCATATTGCTCCTTTGCCAGGGCATAAGACTGTTCCACTGAGGATCCTTTATTCAGCATTTTCTCTCCTTTACCCACCGATCTTTGTGCTTTGCACCGAACCTTCCAGGCAAAAGCCATTTGCGGCTTCATGCGTTTGCGAATCCGTTCTGAAAGGTTATTATATTCTTACTTTCCGATAAATGATCATCGTTTTTCTAAATCATCCACTTTAGGTGATGAAAAAATCGTTTCCAGATGTAAAATACCGTTAGATGAAATGTTCAAAAGGGGTACCTGAAAAATGAAGCGTAAAACCCTGATCCTATTCTTAAGTCTATTGGTTTTGCTGGTCCTCCTGGTCTTCACCGGAGGCCCTCTCCTGGTCAAGTTGGGCGTACGTCCATTTGCGATCCAAACCGATAACCAGGGCGGCCTCCGGCTGGTGCGCATGGATTTTACTCCTACCCCCCAGCCAGCCCTCCAGCCAGGCAGTCCGCCCGCCTTGGCTCCCAACGCGCAGCCGGTTATCATTGATACCGATATGGCCCCCGATGATTGGCTGGCGATCCTGTACCTCCTCCAGCGTCAAGACGTGGATGTGAAAGCCATCACCATCAGCGGTACCGGAGAGGCGCATTGCGATCCAGGTGTGCGCAACGCCATGGACCTGGTGATGCTGGCTGGCCGGCCGGAGATTCCGGTCGCGTGTGGGCGTGAGACTCCCCTTCAGGGAGATCACACCTTCCCAGAAGATTGGCGTAAATCCGTCGATGAAATGCTCGGCTTAGTTCTCCTGGAGAATCCGAACCCTGCCGTTGATACCACCGCCGTCGCCCTGCTCACCCACATCGTCCAATCTTCATCCACCCCGATTAAGCTCCTCGCCATTGGACCTCTGACAAACGTAGCCGAAGCCTTGGAATCTGACCCAGCATTCGCCCAGAATTTGCACAGCCTCACCGTCATGGGCGGAGCAGTGGAAGTTCCAGGCAATGTGGGCTCATCCTCAGATATAAAGAACGAGGTTGCTGAGTGGAATATCTACATCGACCCGCACGCCGCAGCCATTGTTTTCAATTCCGGCGTCCCCATCACCCTGGTTCCGCTGGATGCCACGGATTTCGTGACAGTGACAACAGACTTTTATCAGCGGCAGATGAAGGAACGCATCACCCCCTCCGCTGAGTTCGTCTATCGCGTGTTTATGAAAAAAGATCCCTGGATCCGTGTTGGAGAGTTTCATTTCTGGGACCCCCTGGCTGCCGCGATTCTCACAGATGAGAGCCAGGCTTCATATCAAGAGCTCTCTCTGAAAGTGATTGAAGAAGAAGGTCCTGCCAGCGGGCAGACGCTGATGAGTGCTGAGGGTCAACCGGTGCGGGTTGCCATGAAAGCAGAGCTGCCCCGCTTCGAAACACTCTTTCGGGATACAATCAACGGCAGGCTGAAGTAGGCCATTACCCGATCTATCTTTCACCCACAGGAATAACCATGCCGCTTACTTTACGCAAATACCATCACGAAGATGATTACTGGCATATTCGCTCCTTCCTGCGCCAGGTATTTTTGCTCAACGACCGCCGTGAGCTGAGCTGGCAGGTTGCCCGCTTCGATTACTGGCGCTGGCACAGCGTTCTGAACCTGCATGACGGCAGCCTGGAGGATGTATCACTCTGGGAGACGGAGGATGGTCAGATTGCCGCAGTGCTGAATCCCGAAGGCCTCGGCGAAGCGCATTTCTCGCTTCACCCGGCATTCTACACGCCTGAGCTGGCCGCCGAGATGGTGATAACCGCTGAACATAACCTGGCTGTCACCAGTCCCGAGGGACAGAAACTTACCGTCTGGGTCAACGAGCAGCAAACTTTTCTCAAGGATGTTTTAATCGAACGCGGCTATACGCAAAGTGATTACAGTGAATTTATGCGCTATCGTTCTTTAGAGGCGCCAATCCTGGATGCAAATCCCCCAGTGGGATATGCAGTGCGTTCTCTAGGAGATGGTCTCGAGCTTTTAGAACGCTGTTATGCCTCCGGCCTGGCCTTCCACGACGATGACATCCACATCGCCCGTGATAATCGCGACCATCCGCAGTGGTACCGCAACCTCCAAACCGCCCCGCTCTATCGCCGCGACCTCGATATCGTCGCCATCGCACCCGATAGCTCCGTGGCCTCCTTCTGCACGATCTGGTTCGATGATGTCACCCGCAGCGCCTATTTCGAGCCCGTCGCCACCGTTCCAGCCCACCAGCGGCGCGGCCTGGGAAAGGCGGTCATGTGTGAAGGTCTGCGCCGGCTCAAACGCATGGGAGCCACCAAGGCCTTTGTGGGTTCCTATTCGCCCGAAGCCCATGCTTTATATGCCTCGGTTGGGTTCACCGAATACGAGCTGCTCGAATCATGGAACAAGGTTCTTTGAGCTTTGAAACCCTGGCCAGGCAGGCCCTGGCTGCCTACCGGCTGAAGGAGGCGCGCCTGGCGTTTATCCGCCGGATGGATTTAATCCGCCGGATGGTTTTTATCCGCCACGGAGACACGATCTCTTACCAGGTGGAAACGTCTGCCGGAGAAAATTATCTCCTCCGTCTGCACGTTCCTAAAACCCAGAGCATGGGCACCCATGGAGCAGATTACAGCGCCGTGAACGCTGAGATGCTCTGGCTGGAAGCCCTATGCCAGGATACAGACCTGGTGTTGCCGCAGCCCATCCGGAATCAATCTGGAGCTCTGGTTACCCAGGTTCAGTCGCCCGAAGCTGGAGAAAAGATCAACTGCACCTTGCTGCGCTGGGTAGAAGGAGATCCCTACCAGCGCGACCTCGAAACCGCAGACTCTGCTTTCCAGATTGGGAAAATCGCCGCCGCATTGCACAATCATGCCAGCCGTTGGCAAATTCCTGAAGGCTTCACGCGCCCTGACCGCGACATTCCATATTTTGAGAAAATGCTCCAGGGTATTCAGCCCGCTGTGACCGACAGCCGGATTCGCTCATCGGATTACGCAGTGCTGGAAACCTCAGTCCATCTGCTGATTGAACAACTGCGCGCGATAGGTAAAGATCGGCAAGTATTTGGACTCTTGCATGCCGACATGCACAAGGGGAACATGCTTCTTCATCAAGGTCAAATCCGCCTGATCGACTTCTCGTTCTGCGCTTTCGGCAACTTCATGTTCGACCTTGCAATTTGCATGTCCGACATGAAGAAAGAGCTCCATCCAGCCTTTTTGGTAGGCTATCAGAGCCTGCGCCCCTTGCCCGCTGGCTACCAGTCTCTGATTGAAGGTTTTTTTATCGGCAGCATGGTAGGCACTTTCTCCTATTGGGTGCCTGATCCGGTCGCTACAGTTCTGCTCACGCGCAAGGTCCCTCAAATTATTGAGGAGTATGCGGTGAAATACAACCAGGGAGCACATTTTTGGTTTGATGAATAGAACCCAGGTATGCAAGTGCTTTCCATTGAGCATGCATATTTTTCAATAAAATGGGACATGAACCCACAAGAAAATTATCTCCAGGTTATCCAAAAAATGTTTCCGGAACAGGAATGGTCGGATTTAAAAAGTGAATTTAATGGCAATGGCCAGTATAACGATATCCTGGTCATCAACACAGAATTCATTTTCCGCTTCCCAAAATATCCGGAAGCACTCGAACAGCTCAAGTTAGAAGCGTGTCTGCAAAGGAACATCAAGAATAACCTGCCGCTAGAGATACCCTATCCGCTTTATGAAAATATGGAAAGGGTCCAAATTGGTACAGCTTTTATGGGATACCGAAGGATCCTAGGGGAGCCCTTATGGCGCGGAACCCTGGAAAAGCTCCATCACGAACCGCTTCTGGATAAGCTAGCCATCCAGTTGGGTGCCTTTCTAAAGGCGTTGCACAGCATTCCAATCACCGATATCCATTGTAAACTGCCTCCCCTGGATACCTGTGAGCAGACTTCGGAGATCTATACGCGTATTCAAAACAGGCTGTTCCCTTATATGCGGGGTGATGCTTGTCTCTGGGCTACCCACCACTTCGAGACTTACCTCGAGGTCAAAAAGAACTTTGAGTATGGGCCAGTCCTCAAGCACGGAGACTTTGGACCGAGCAACATCCTCTATGATGATCAGAAACAGGTCATCACCGGCATCATTGATTTTGGAGGGTCTGGCATTGGCGATCCGGCTTATGATTTTGCCGGGCTGCTGAGCGGGTACGGTGAGACTTTCCTCAAACGCTGTGCAAAAGCTTATCCTGAAGTCGAGGATATGCTCGATCGGATTCGCTTCTATCAGGGGACCTTCGCATTATTGGAAGCGCTCTTCGGGTTTGAGAATAACGACCCACAAGCTTTTGAAGATGGGATCGGAAAGTACCGGTGATGCGCAGAAAGTAAATTTTATAATTCGTATTACCCCTTGGCTGCTGTACCTACTGCCAGGCACTGCAGCGAAGCCCCCAGGTTATCATCCGGTCCAAGTGCCATTCGCCACGGGCTATCTGCACGTTC
Source organism: uncultured Chloroflexia bacterium (assembly GCA_963751425.1). GTDB lineage: Bacteria > Chloroflexota > Anaerolineae > Anaerolineales > UBA4823 > CAVVUF01. The sequence continues at coordinate 2,066,070 of CAVVUF010000001.1, forward strand.
AACAAAGCCATAAGATCGGATGATTTCTAACGCCCTCTGATTGCTCTCCAAAATTCCAACGCTGAACATCTGGTTGCCGATCACCACCGCCAGGGTTTCCAGCAGGTGCTGAGCATGTTTTACCCCTGGCTCTACCACCCAGGGTCCGACTGCCATCCACCCCTCCCCTCTGCGCCCTAGGATATAACCCGTCACGCGTCCATCTTCCACCAGTACCTTGCTTAATTCCGGATAAAGAATCCAACGCCGCCTCAGGAAAAAGCTGCGGTCAGCTCCAAAATGTCTGCGGTCCAAATCAAACAGGCTCGGCAGGTCTTTCTCTCGGATTGACCTCACCCCAGAATATGCTTTACCATCCACCTTCCCAGAAAAACGCAGCGACCGGCAAACTTTCCGGAAACCGTTGCGTTCATAGAGATCCACTGCTTTCACCACGCCATCAAGGTAAATTGTATGTGCCCCGCGTTGCCTGAGATAAGCCAGCGCATGATTTAACAGCGCTGCACCCACCCCCTGGCCACGCGCTTCTGGGCGGACGATCAGCTCGCCGATAAATCCGCTATGCCCATAGGATGTCGCCACCCCTGTCCCCACCCGCTTCCCATCCAATTCAGCAACCAGACAGCCAGCTGGATCATGGGAGAAGAATCCTTCCAGTGTGGTTTGGTTTTCGCTCACCCATCCTTCCATTGCAGTACACTCAGCGGCAAAGGATAAATCCCTGGTATTCATCGCGTGAATGATCAAATTTTTGGGTACCATTTTTTCCTGCCGGCATTCATCACATGACTTGTCAATCAACTTGAGAATATTCTAGAGTGAAACTCCTAAAATTCCAAGGATTAGGGGGATCAAAGCCAATGCCATTTGCAACGCGTGGGCAACAATAGGGGTCAACACCACTTCACCAATAGATCAAACTGGTTTTTCCGTCTGATCAGATCTGGACAGGAATTCCAGCCTCTTCCTTAACCTTGAAAAGGCTGAGCAAGAAACCCAGAAACAGAATCACCGCGCCGCTCAAATAAGGATAGCTCATATTAATATCAAAAACGATCCCTGCCCAGATTGGTCCGGCGATCTGCCCCAGGCTAATGAATGAAGCGTTCAATCCCATGGCGGTCCCTTGCCCGCCCACTGCACGGCGGGAGGTCAGTGACTGCACCGATGGACGCAACAAAGCATGGGAAAGCACATAAACGCCAGTGGTCAGTAACACGGTGGCATAGGAATTGGCCAATAAAAGTACTAAAAAACCCAAGGCATTGGTGAACATGGTTACCTTGATCATCAAAGGTTCGCCAAAGCGTTTGGTAAAGGGTCCGGTGAGCAAACCCTGGATGATCGCTGAGACAATTCCTACCACAACCAGGATTGTGCCCACCTGCTGCGGGTTGAAATTGAACTTTTCTAATGCATACAGGCCAAAGATCGCCTGGAAATTGGTTGCTCCAAAGCTAACGATGAAGGCCATCAGCAGCAAGATACCGATCGGGCCAAAGAGTGCCCGCCAAAGCTCAGCCAGGTCAACGAATTTAATTTTCTTATCCGAGCTCTGGCGGACTTGGGGTGGAAGGGACTCCGGCAAGATCACCGCTATCAACATCGCTGAGACCAGGGACAAGCCAGCAGCAATAAAAAAGGGCAGAGTCGACGAATCGCCTGCCAGCCAGCCGCCGATCCCCGGTCCGAGGATCACTCCAAGCGCCAGTGCGCCTCCGAGCTTGCCGATCGCGTCGCCGCGCTCCTCCTCGCTCGTGCAATCTCCCACATACGCCATCGCCGTGGGCATCATCGCCGAGGCGAGCACGCCCGAAAGGATGCGTGCCAGGAAGATCATCCAGAGTTGGGTGGCGAAACCAAACATCACCAGCGTCAGGGTGACGCCTGACATGCCGATCAACATCACCGGTTTACGCCCAATTTGATCAGAGAGGCTCCCCCACACCGGCGAAAAGATCAACTGCATGATGGCATACAGCGCGATCAGAAGCCCATATTCATCGCCGCTGGCACCCATCTGCGTGAGGATGAATGGGAAGATCGGCATGACCATGCCGAAGCCCAGCATGACCACGATGAGGGAAAAGCTGAGGATGTAAGTATTCTTGCGTTGGTTGGTGACCATGGATTTGCTTCCCCAATCGTAGGAATCAACACCCTGCCCGAGTGGTTTGTAATATTTCCACGATCCCTTTACTGCCATCCACCGTGATCATCTGACCATTTTTGATGCGCTTCGTCGCCACACCCGTTCCCATTACAGCCGGGATGCCATATTCGCGCGCCACAATCGATCCATGGCTGAGCGGTCCGCCGATATCCGTGACCACTGCCGAGGCCATGGCAAACAGAGGCGTCCAGGCCGGGGTAGTCGTTCCAGCCACCACGACCGCACCCGGTCTCATCCGGTCAAACTCTTCCGGTCCGTGCAGCACACAGGCTGGCGCGGTAACTTTGCCCGCGCTTGCAGCCACTCCCTTGATTACATTGCTGGTTGGACTGTTTCCCGACGCAGCCGTAAACATCTCCGTTTTGATACCCAAAAGTCTGTCCTTCGGTGGTAGCATCGGTGGGGGTGTGAGGCGCTTAGCCGCTTTCCAGAAAGATTTACGCTCTTTTACTTTACTTGTCAGGTTTTCAAGCTCCTGACCATTTTCCAGTCGAGATACTCCTGTGTCAATCTCTTCCTGCACCAGCCAGAAGATATCTTCCTTCTCCTGGATAGCTCCTGCAGCCGCAAACCGTCTTCCTAGTTCGTACAGCATTTGCCGTATGAGGGGATATCCCAGGCCAATTTCTGCCAAGGCATCTTCACGCACTTCAGCCATCGTCTGCCCCCAGTTTAGCGCCTTGCGGAATGCCCACAGGCGGAACCCCTTTAGCCGACCCAACATCATTTGCGTGGTCTGCTTGCGCTTCGCCTCATTGGCAGCCTGGCGTTCGTATGGGTTCGTCCCTTCCCCGCGCAGGTACATTTTGCAGGTTTCCAACATCGGTGAAGGATTGTCCAGAGGGAGTTGCTTGGCAAAGTCAAGCTCGTAGATGATGTACCCGAACTTCCTCAAATGCTCCTTAAAGCGTGCCTGCAATCCCCGCCAACCCTCAGGATTGACACCATCAAGGGACTGCTCATCCCTTAACTGCATCACTAGTCTTTCTGATGGGGTAGAGAGGATGTAATTAGTAAGGTCCAGGCGCTCGCTGCACCATTTCGACAGGTCGTAAAGCGACTTCTCAGCCTGAACCGGGATGCTGTTATAGCCCATGATCAGGGTGGTCGCATGTGGATCACCTTCCCGCTTGACCATTTTATTATAGACACCAGTCAGCAGCCCCTCCGACCCCGCTGAAGCGCCCATCGTTGCGAACATGAGCGTGCCGAGATAGTTCATCGCAGCTTCGAATACCTCCTGGCACTCGCGCCACAGCTCGGCTGTGGTTAATTGCTCGATGACCATCACTTGCCGCCGGGCAATCTCGGCTTGGTATCGTGGGAGGGCTACATTCCTCCAGTAAGGGACCATGATCCTTAATAAACGCGGGTAAGCCGGCAGTAAGCCTGTCAGGATCCACCACCATGCTTGACGTGGAAAACCTGCTGACCCATAAGCGTAACTGTTAATCGTCGTAAAGTAATCCTTCGGTAAGGCCGGCTCGGTGCGCGTCACCTCCCTGGCCAGGCGATTTACCCCGGACACCAATCCTGGGATCCCCATCGATTTCGAACAGGGGACTCAGTGGGTCCGGCATCAAGTCGACCGCACTGCCGCGCATGTATATACCTTTGGGATTGGGCAGCTTCCATTCGATCGTGATTGCTTCTTCTTCCTCCACCAGGGCGGTGATTGGTCGTGCTTGCAGAATAGCAAGCTTGCCATTCCGTAGCGCCCACTCAATATCCATTGGCTTCTCATACAAGTCCTCGATCTGAACGCCGAGGCGGGCCAATGCAGTGACATCTTCGTCGCCCAACACCGGGGCTCGGCGCAGCTCCTCAGGCACGGGTTGGTTTTGTGTGGTCCCTGAAATCCCGACAGTCATCACTTGTTTGTCAGCGATCTGGCGGTCAATGACCCGTCCACTGTCCTTCTCGAGGCTGATGGTGTCTGGAGTGACCAGGCCTCCCACGATTGCCTCTCCCAATCCCCAGGCAGCATTGATCAACATCTGGTCACGCTGTCCATTAAGCGGGTTAGCAGTAAACAGAATGCCTGCCGCCTCGGCTGCTATCATCTCCTGCACCACCACCGCCAGGCTGACAGCCTCCTGGTCGATCTGGTGCTGCATGCGGTAACCGATCGCCCGTGCTGTCCATAACGATGCCCAACAGCGTTTTACCGCCTCCTGCACAGCCTGAACACCCCAGATATTGAGAAAGGTCTCCTGCTGTCCGGCGAAGGAGAGCTCGGGCAGGTCTTCCGCGGTTGCCGATGAGCGCACCGCCACCGGAGTCTCCACTCCAGGGAACTCCGCATAGGCACGCTCGATCGCCTCGCCAATCTCAATGGGTACCGTTGCTTGAGCAAACGCATCCTGAATCTCCCGGGAAACTTTTTCCAGGCTACTCGGTTGGCTCAAGTCCACCCGGGTTAAGATCTCAAGAATACGCGGCTGGAGCCCATTTTGATCCACAAACTGGCGATAAGCCGTCGTAGTAACGTGAAAACCGCCCGGCACCGGCAGACCTGCGGTGATTAATCGCGCCAATGAAGCTCCTTTGCCACCTACAGTTTCGAGCGTAGCGCGCGAGTCAGCCAGAGCTAAAATAGTTTCATTCGTGATTGTGGCATCCATACTTCTGCTCCTTCTTCTTAGCATCATTCCATGCGATTTACGGAGATCAAGGTCAGGTTGAGGTCCCAAAGTTGATTAATAATCCCTCTTAATTTAGCTTGATCAACGACACCCCCGTTGATCCTGGTTACAGGTGGCTCCTCACTCTCTTGAACAATGGACATCCCATTCAACCAGGTCGACCACTGTGTATCGATCCTTCCCTGGACTCTGATCTGGTAAACACTTTCCTCAGCCATTTTTTCTTGAGACACGCTTCTTTCCTTTTGATAACATCTCACGGATATCAATGAGTATATTGCATGCAAAGGTGATTTGTCATCCCCAAGGTGAGTGAATCCATAGGTGAATCAAAAATCCACCACATGTGAGTCATGAATCGTCTTTGCCAAAAGCTTGTTTTTAGGTTTTTACAATATTTTGAGGGTCTTAGCTTTTTCGACCGCTTCCAAACGGCTGTGCGCATCTAATTTACTATAGATACTCTTAATGTGCGAACGAACCGTATGTACAGAAACAAATAGTTTATCAGCGATCTCGTCTGAAGAGAGTGCACCTGGTAAGAAACTCAAAACATTCAACTCTCTCTGGCTCAAAGGCTCATAAGCAATAGCAGACTGCGTTACAGGCAATTGCCCGGTAGAAAACGCAGCAATAAGCCTCGCGACATATTCCCGTAACCATTTTTTGTCATCCGTCACCCTTTGCAGCAATTGCTGAACTTCATCCCCTTCATCCACAAACAAACGGACATAACCTTCTGGTTCAGCCAGGATCAAGGCATTCCGCAGTTCCTCCAAGGCCGCATCCATTTTCATAAAGGCGTATAGCGCCCGTGCCCGCAGGATCTTGATTTCAATGACCTGCACCATCCGCCCTATTTTCTCAAACTTGGGCAGTAAAGTTTCTAGCAAGCCAAGCGCCTGTTCCGGTTGATTTTGAGCCAGGTACAGCCGCGAGAGGATTAGCTGTTCGTATTTTCGTATATGGAAGAGGTTATAAGCCTCTGCCCCCGAGGCTTTAAGCTCGTCAATAAACTCGTTTACCTGAAAGTTTTCAACCCAGCTTACTGCCTCCCGATATTTCCCTTGCGAAACCCACAGCCAGGCCTGGTTCATTTCGACGATGTAATCATCGATCTTCGTGATCGAAAACTCCGCTGCCGCTTTGCGAGCCTGGTCGATGATTTTTTGCGCCTCATCCCATTCCCCCTGAGCCATCCTGATCCGGATCATAGGCGGAACATAGTACATAAAGGCACCCTGCATCCAGTATTGGCTCAGCGCGATCAATTCCTTGAGATAATTCTCAGCCGCATCAAGATCATTCCATTCTCGCATTAGATCACCCAAACCAGCCAGCGGCCGGCTGGCGACCGGCAGCCGTCGACTCTGGTCATCCGTTGCCAGGTCAAGCGCCTGCTGGAAATATTTCTCGGCCTTATGAAGTTGCCCTAATTTCCGGTTCAGTTCAGCTAGTACAGTGTAAACCAGTACAGACAGCATCAGGTTGCCTGTTTTCTGACTCTCTTGAGCAATTTCTTCCAAGGCAAGAACCCCTGTGGTAACTTCATACTCACTCAGATAAACATTTGCCAGGCAGATCGCAGCCAGGCCGCGTAAAAAATGCTCATTCTCAGGCAGTTGGTCGAGTGCCCGGCGCAGTAGCTCAATCGCAAGCCCAACCTTCCCCTGGAACAAAGCCAGATAGCCTCGGATCGGTGTAGTCAGGGGAGACTCAGCCAGGCTGCTCAAGCTGGCCTCAATCTTCTCTTTTGAAGTTCCAGCAAATAATAATCCCCAGGCCTGATAGACAATCAACCTGGGCTGCTTTATAAGGACAGAATCAGGCAGCCTCTCTACCCAATGCATATAGGTGACAACTTCGCTGCGCATCAAAGCAGGTTCCGCAGCTTGCCCAATCAGCGCGGCCGACCTCTCAGCATCCCCAGCCGCTAGTGCGTGTTCAATTGCCTCGTTCATCCAACCATTCCGTTCATACCATGCACTTGCCCTCCGGTGCAGAACAGGCAAAAGACTCGGCTGAGTCTGGATCAAGCGCTGGTTTAATAGGTCAGAAAATAAGTGATGGTAGCGGTACCACTGTCGTTCGTCGTCGAGTGGAACCAGGAAGAGATTCGAGCGATCCAGGTATTCAAGAATAGCGGAGGAAGGATGAGTCGCCGGGGATAGCTCACCTTCAGTGAAAAGTGCATCACATAGGGATGCACACAATCTTTCCAGGATACAGGTATACAAAAGAAATTCCTGGATCTGCCCGGGTTGCCGTTGGAGCACTTCTTCCATCAAGTAATCCAGGATATACCGGTTGCTGCCCGTAAAGGCTCGGACGAATCCAGGCAAGGCTTCTTCACCTCGGTTGGTCACCTGTCCTTGCAAAGCGATCGCAGCCATCTGTAATCCTGCGATCCATCCTTCAGCCCTGGTTACCAGGGAGGCCAATTCACGCTCATCTAATGAAAACGCCAGTGTCTGGCGAAAAAATCCGCCCGACTCGGCAAGGCTAAAACGCAAGTCGCCCAATCGGATTTCAATCAATTGCCCCCTGCCACGAAGTCTTGCAACAGGCAGAGGTGGGTCGGCGCGCGTGCCGATGACCAGGTGCATTTGGGCTGGAAGATGGTCCAGGAGAAATGTGACCATCTCGTGAATAGATTGTATCTGTAGAACATGGTAATCATCCAACACCAGCATAAAATGATCTGGTGTACCGATGAGATCATTGATCAACAAAGATAACAGCGCATCCAGCGCTGGTTTTTGCGGGGATTGGAGCATGATCAACGCGGAGGTTCCTACATCCGGTAAAATCGTTTGCAGTGCCGATACAAGGTAATTAAAGAAACGGACCGGGTCATTATCTCCTTCATCCAGCGAAACCCAGGCTGCCGGTGATCCTACCTCCCTCAACCATTCCACGATCAAAGTGGTCTTGCCATATCCTGCCGGGGCCGAGATCAGGATGAGGCGCTTTTCCACTCCAGTATTCAGCAGCTCGATCAGGCGCGGTCGCCTCACCAGGTTCGGGCTCAAATTCGGAACATGGAGTTTTGTCTGCAAGATGGGCGTTGACATGGGAGAAGGGCCATCCTTGCCCGAGAAAGAAACGGGGGTTTTAATTTCTCTCAATTCTATTTTACACGTTTTCAGCTTAATATCATACGCCGGCCTGTTTTAATGGTGAGATGCCCAATGAGAATCCCTGGAAAAGATCGCCATTCCGAGTATACTATGTGGTAAGTTCTACTACAGGTTTTTATTATCGCTATCGGCTTCAAAACAATCTACCAGGAGGCTCTCATGATTCCAAAACTACCCTTCGGACGTACAGGCCATCTCAGCACGCGCACCCTGTTCGGCGCGGCGGCTTTTTCCGAGGTAACCCAGGAGGAAGCAGACCGCAGCATGGAAGTGATCTTCCAATATGGGATTAACCACATCGACACCGCCGCTTCGTATGGCGAATCAGAGCTTCGCCTCGGACCCTGGATCGAAAAATATCGCCAGGAAGTCTTCCTGGCTTCCAAGACCGGGGACCGCACCTATCAAGAAGCAAAGGACTCCATCCACCGTTCGCTGGAACGTCTGCGCACCGACCATCTCGATCTGATTCAGCTGCATGCTGTCATCGAAGACGAAGAAATGGAGACCGTTCTCGGTCCGGGCGGCGCTTTGGAAGCCGCTATCGAAGCCCGGCAGCAGGGTCTGGTGCGCTTCATCGGCATCACCAGCCACACGCTGCATGCCCCCGTTATCCACCGCCAGAGCCTGGCACGCTTTGACTTCAACTCGGTCCTGCTCCCCTGCAACTATATGCTCATGCAAAACGCGCAGTATGCTGCCGATTTTGCTGCTTTGACGAAGGTATGCCAGCAGAAGAACGTCGCCATGCAGCTCATCAAAACCATCCAGTACCGCCCGTGGGGTGACCGCCCGCACACCTCAGACACCTGGTATGAGCCTTTTACCGAACAGGCTCAGGTCGATTTGGCAATCCATTGGGCACTTGGCTACTCTGGAATGTTTCTCAACACCGCCGGTGACATCCATGTCCTGCCCAAGGTCCTGGAAGCTGCTTCCCGCTTCGAAAAAGCCCCCAGCGACCTCGAAATGCAGAAGCTGTTGAAAGCCACTGCGGCTGAGCCTCTCTGGGCTTAAATCAGGGCCTGGCCGGGCTGCCATCCGGCAGCCGGGTCTGCGTCCACCAATCCACCTCATCCCTGCAGGGGTATTTGGCCGCCAGCTTTTCATCCAAGTCGATCCCCAGGCCGGGCTTGGTCGTTGGGGTACATATACCCGCCGCGCACTTCAGGCAGGCCGGGGAACATCTCATAGACCAGGCTGTCAAAGCGGCACCATTCCTGGATGCCAAAGTTTGGCGCCCACACATCCAGGTGCAGGTTGGCGGCATGCCCCACCGGCGAGGTATCGCCCGGGCCATGCCAGGCGGTGCGAATGCCGTAGATCTGGCATGGATGGCGGCGTTGCGCGCCGGGGTGATCCCGCCCATCTGGCTGACGTGCATGCGCAGGAAATCGATCAGCCGCTCCTCGATCAGCAGCCGCCACTCGTGCGGGTTGTTGAACAGCTCGCCCATGGCGATCGGGGTGGCGCACTGCTGCCGGATCATGCGGAACCATTCGATATCTTCCGGGGCCAGCGAATCCTCCAGGAAAAACAGCTTGAAAGGCTCCACATCTTTGGCGAACTGGACGGTATCGATGGGTGACAGCCGCTCGTGGACATCGTGCAGCAGCTCGACTTCGTCGCCCAACCTGCCCGCGCACGTACTCGATCATCTGCAGCATATTGCGGGTGTAGGCGCGCGGGTCGAAATAAGCCCCCTCCAGGCGCGCCTTCCGGCTTGTTGAGCTGCTGCTTCTTGCCCGCCATACCCGCCCATCTGCACGCGGATATAGTGGTAGCCCTGTTCCTGGAACTTGCGCACGTTATCCAGCACTTCCTGCGGGTCGCGCCCATCCGCATGGGCATACACGGCTGCCGCCTCGCGGCACTTCCCGCCCAACAGGTCGTAAACCGGCATATTCGCCAGCTTGCCCTTGATATCCCACAGCGCCTGGTCGATGCCCGAGATGGCGTTGTTCAACACCGGTCCGTTGCGCCAGTAGCCCTGCACCATGTTCATCTGGAAAAGCTCCTCGATCTGCGAGACATCCTTACCGATCACAAATGGCTTGACGTGATTTTCAAGCGCCGCGTGGACCGCCTGGAAGCGCTGGGTAAACGTGGCGCAGCCCAGCCCGTACAGACCCGGCTCTGAGGTGATGCACCTTGACCATGATGAAGCGCGTCCCGGCGCCTGCAGTTTGGATCAAAAAAGTCTGCACATCTCGGATCGTGATCTTTTTATCCATAACAATTCCTTTCTAAATGAAACCTCTGGTTTTTTAAGAGCATCTGCGATCCATAAGATTACAGCTCCTGCCGATTAAAGGCCCACAAAGCAATGGCCACGAAAATCACACTGGCTGCCATCGTTGCAAACAGAGGTACCAAAGACGGCAGTGGCGCGCCGGTCATCAACGCGGCTGCCAGAGGCAGCTCAGTGCTGTTATTGAGCGGGATCACCAGCGTCCAGGGCAATAGCTTGACAAGCGCCGGGTAGATCGAGGATAGAAAGTTCTGGCTGAAAAGGAACGCCAGCGGGATGCCGATCACCGGCGCGCCGTTCTCGAACACCGTCCCCAGCATCAGCGTCAGCGTCAGGTAAAAGAGGATGTTCACCAGGTGCACCCCCAACCCTGCCAGGAACCCCCCCACCGGGAGCCATTCCCCCACCACCAGTCCCTCGATCAGGTAAGCAATCAAGCCCTGCGCCAACACCATCGTAACGGCAATGCCGAGCGTGTTCGCCATCAGCTTGGAAAGGATAAACGCGAAACGTGAGACCGGCTTCGACAGCACCCAGGCCGCCGTCCCGGAACGCTTCTCCCCCACCACCGCGCTCTGCATGATGATGCTGACGCCGATGGGTCCGACCAGCCCCATGAAAATATTAAAGATCATGATGCTGTCCATCCCCAGCCCTTCCCCGCTTCCTTCAGCCCGCTTGACGCTCAATGCCACCATCAGGAAGATCAGGTTGATCGAGGCAGCCCAGATCAAGATCTGCGACCACCAGGTGCGCGTGTTGAACCAGGAGTTGAGCTCTCCGCGCAGCACATTCCGGATTCCCCTGCTCCAGCCTGCCCCCTCCTCAAGCTGCATCAGGCGATTCCCATGGGTAGGTTGTTCATTTATTGCCATGTTGCCCTCCTTCCACAATCCGCAGGAAGACATCCTCTAGCTCGTATTCCTTGCGGTGAAAATGGGTCACATTTACCGAGGGATCAGCCAGCACCAGGCGCAGCAGCTGCGCCTCCGCCTGGCCTGCGTCGGTTACGCTGACGATCCACTGGGTCACGTCATTCACTGGCTTGGATTGGATCCCGGTCACCCAGGCTTGCTGCGATAGGCGTTGGTAAGCGCTCTCCGCCTGCCCTTTGATGGCAACTTCATAGACCACGCCCTCCCCACCCGCCAGCAGCTCAGCGATCGAGCCATATGCCACCAGTTCGCCATGGTTCAAGATCGCCACCGTATCGCTTACCCGCTGCACGTCATCCAGGATATGGGTGCAGTAGAAGATAGTGGTGTATTTGCGCAGCTTATCCATCACTGCCAGCACATCCCGCCGCCCCATCGGGTCGAGCGAAGCCGCCGGCTCATCCAGGATCAGCAGGTCGGGGTAGTTGACTTGCGCCTGGGCGATCCCCAGCCGCTGCCGCTCCCCACCCGAAAAGCCCTTGATCGGGCGATCGGCTTTATCCTGCAACCCCACCAGCTCCAGCGTTTCCGCCACGCGCTGGTCGATCTGCTCCTGCGGTCCCTTGAAAAAGAAATGTGCCGTGTAGTCCAGCACTTCCCGCGCCGTCATGTACTCGTAGAAGCGCGGGTCTTGGGGGAGATAGCCGATCCGCGAGCGGATGGCGACCGAATCCTGAAGGATATCCAGTCCAAAGATGCGAGCGGATCCGGCGGTCGGGCGGATCAAGCCCAGCAGCAGCTTGATTGCCGTCGTCTTGCCCGCTCCATTTGGGCCTAAGAAGCCGAAGATTGAGTTCTTCGGCACACGCAGGTTCAGGGCTTTCAAAGCTTCCACGCGTTTATACGTCTTGCTCAACCCCTGTGTGTCAATCACCCACTCCATAAGCTCCTCCTTCTTCGATCGAACCATATGTACCTATGGACTGTCATCGCAGTAATCTCATTTTTTCGTGCGCTTTTTTTCTTATCCGTGTCATCCGTGAAATCCGTGAGCTTACTAAAAAATCCGCCTTTTCCTTATTTCATAGATTTCCCGTTTTCTCATTTGATCTTTTGGTGTAACCCACTTTTTATTGTATCAGACTTGACCCTCCCTCGCTTGCAAAATTGGTAGCCCGCCTCACCTGGAGAGGCAGTACAATTACCTGGAACGAATAATCCTCTTTTTACGTCTCCTCTTTGTATTCAATCAATTCTAAACCCTGCAAGAAAGAAGGTGGCGGTCATGGCTCAAAAGGCTCGTTCTTCTCATTTTCTTCAAAAATCATTCCTCTGGATCACGCTGATCCTTTTACTCCTCTCTGCCGGCGGCTGCCAGTTCTGGCAAAACCGCCAGACTCCCACCCCAGGTGGGCAGGAGATCCCTCTGAATACCACCACAACCACCGACAATGGAGGCGGGACAACCATGCAAGGAGACCCAACCAGTGTACCTGTTCAGCTGAGCGAGGGCCAATCCCAGTCTCAAACGGTGGAGCCCCTCCCCCAGGCGACCGGCGTGCCCCTATCCGATGAAGAAATCGACCAGGTCCTTGCCCGCCTGCCGGGATTGACGGTTGAGCCTCAAGACCAGTCTGAATTCAAGCTGGCCAATGAGCCCATCCCGCCGCCCAAAACAGGCGAGACCATCTCCGAGGCTTTTCCGCCCGCCCAGCAGGCTGTCCAGCCCGGGCAGAGCGAAGCCGGGCCTCTGGAAGTGCTGCGCTACGCCCCCGAAGGGGAGATCCCCATTGCACCCTTCGTGAACATCACCTTCAACCAGCCCATGGTGCCCTTGGGTACGCTCGAGGACCTGGCCAAGGAAGAAGTACCGGTCAAGCTCGAGCCGGACCTGCCCGGCACCTGGCGCTGGATCGGCACCAAGACCCTGACCTTTGAGTACGACTTTGATTTAATTGACCGCTTGCCCAAGGCGACTTCCTATAAAGTCACCCTCCCTGCCGGGATCAAATCCACCATAGGCGGTGTGCTGGAAGAGACGGTCACCTGGGCCTTCAGCACGCCCCCTCCCAAAGTCATCTCCACCTACCCCCAAGATATTCCCCAACCGGTTGATCCGCTCTTTTTCATTTCCTTCGACCAGCGCATCACCCCAGCCGCCGTCCTTGAGACCATCCAGGTCAGCGCCGGCAGCCAGTCTGTCAGTCTGAAGCTCGCCAGCGAAGACGAGATCCAGGCTGACGCCCAGGTGAAAAACCTGGTCAAATACGCCCAGGAAGGACGCTGGCTGGCCTTCAAAGCCACGCATGACTTGCCAGTGGATACCTCCGTTTCAGTCACCATCGGCCCTGGCACTCCCTCGGCGGAAGGCCCTCTCACGACTACCGAAGCGCAGTCCTACAGCTTCTATACCTATGCCCCGCTGAAAATTGTCGATTCGGGCTGCGCCTGGTCCGACACCCCCTGCCGGCCTCTGACGCCCTTCTATATCCGCTTCAACAACCCGCTGGATGTCAGCGCCTATGATCCTTCCTTGCTGACTATTACACCCGAGATCACCGGCGTCACCGTCAATTTCTACGGCGATACGATCAACATCGCCGGTGCCACCCAGGGCTCGACCACCTACACCGTGGTCGTGAATGGTGACATTCAGGATGCCTTCGGTCAGAAGCTCGGCAAAGACGCCCGCCTGACCTTCAAAGTCGGGCAGGCTGAGCCATCGCTGGCCGGTCCCGAGCAGGTCTTTGTCACCCTCGATCCTTCTGCGAGCAAGCCTGTTTTCTCAGTTTATGCCATCAATTACCAGAAGCTGGATGTGCAGGTTTATGCCGTCCAGCCCTCCGATTGGCCCGCCTTCAAGAACTACCTTCGCCAGTACCAGAGCACCGATAACCCTCCCAAGCTGCCCGGACGCCTGGTGAGAGATGAGACGATCCGCGTCGAAGCCGCCGCGGATGCCCTCACCGAGGTCGACATTGACTTGAGTAAGGACATGGATGGCAAATACGCGCAGTTCATCGTTGTCGTAGCACCGCCCAAGACCCTGCTCAAAGATTATCCTTACTGGCAGGTCGTGCATGCCTGGGTGCAGGTCACCCAGATCGGCCTGGACGCTTTCTACGACTACAGTCAAATGGTCGTGTGGGCCTCTGCTCTCCAGGATGGAAAACCGCTCCCGGATGTGACCGTCACGACCGATAAGGGGGGCATGAAAGCCTCCACTGGCGCCGACGGTATCGCCAAATTTTCCATCCCCGATGGCGCTTCCTACCTGGTCGCCAAACAGGGCGCCGACACTGCCATGCTGCCCAATTCCGCCTGGTTCTGGGATGACAGTTCCTGGTACACCCGCCCGATATATGACGAGCTGCGCTGGTATGTCTTCGATGACCGCCAGATGTACCGCCCGGGTGAGGAAGTGCATGTCAAGGGCTGGCTGCGCCGCATAGGCGGCAAGCAGGATGGCGATGTGGGCCTGGTGGGCAGCAGCGTCTCCTCTGTCACCTACCAGGTGCTCGACCCGCAGGGCAACGACCTGGGCGGCGGTCAGGCCGAGGTCAACGCCCTGGGCGGTTTTGATTTTTCCTTCACCATCCCCCAGAGCGTGAACCTGGGCTATGCCCAGCTTATCTTGAACGCCCAAGGCAGCCTGGAAGGCTTTTCCAGCTACCAGTACTACCACGGCTTCCAAATCCAGGAATTCCGCCGCCCCGAATTCGAGGTCACCGCCCGCAATGAGACCGCCGGCCCTTACTTCGCCGGAGGCAGCGCCACAGTTGCCGTGGAAGCCAAGTACTACGCCGGCGGCGCTCTGCCGGGCGCGGATGTCACCTGGCTGGTGACCACCTCAACCGCCAGCTACTCCCCGCCTAACTGGCCTGATTTTACCTTCGGCACCTGGACGCCCTGGTGGTTTTATGGGCGTTTTGATGAGGCCGGGTATTACGGGGCACCCGGTAGCACAGGCCAGTCCGAGACCTTCACTGGCAAGACCGATGCGACCGGCACCCATTACTTGAATCTCGATTTCAACCAGAACAGCGGTCCCCAGCCCCTCAGCGTCCTGGCGGAAGCCACCGTCATGGACCTCAACCGCCAGGCCTGGAGCGACACGACCACTCTCTTGGTGCATCCCGCTGACCTGTATGTGGGTCTGCGCAGCCAGCTTTACTTCGTCGACCTCGGCACACCCTGGAGATCGACTTCATCGTCACCGACCTGGACGGCAAGCCCGTCCTCGATCGCCCGGTGGAGGTCACCGCCTCGCGCCTGGAGTGGAAATACAGCGGCAGCAACTGGTCGCAAGAAGCAGTCGATACCCAGACCTGCAAGCTGGGCTCACAGGCAGAGCCCGTCACCTGCACCTTCCAGACCCCTGTCGGCGGCACCTACCAGATCACTGCCACCGTCACCGATGAGCAGGGTCGCCAGAACCAGAGCCAGTTCACCCGCTGGGTCAGCGGAGGCAAGCAGCCTCCCGCCCGCCAGGTGGAGCAGGAGCAGGTCACCCTGATCCCCGACAAGGAAACCTACCAGCCCGGCGATACCGCCCACATCCTGGTGCAGTCTCCCTTCAGCCCGGCGGAAGGCTTGCTGACGGTCAGCCGCAGCGGCATCCTCTACACCCAGCGCTTTGCGATCGAAGACGGCACGGCCACCCTATCGGTGCCCATCGAGGAGAAATATATCCCCAACCTGAACATCCAGGTCGACCTGGTCGGCTCGGCGCCGCGCCTCGACGATCAAGGCCAGCAGATCCCCGATGCAGCGCCGCGCCCGGCCTTTGCCACCGGGCAGCTCAACCTGAAGATCCCACCCTTGCAGCGCAGCCTCTCCCTGCAGGTCAAGCCAGACCGTTCCGAGCTGGAACCGGGCGGAGAGACGACCCTGAATCTCACCCTGAAGGATGCCGCCGGGCAGCCTGTCTCCGGCGCAGAGCTGGCTGTGGTGGTGGTTGACGAGGCCATCCTGGCCCTGAGCAATTACCAGCTTGCCGATCCGTTGGGCGTCTTCTACACCGACCGCCCTGCCGACCTGTCCAGCCTCTACAGCCGCTCCAGCATCATCCTGGCCAATCCCCAGGACATGGAGCAGCAAGTTAGCCGCCAGGCTGCAGACCAGGCTGTCCAGAAGGAAATGATCATGGAAGCACCCGCCATGGCCGCCATGCCCACCATGACCGCTAGCGCTGAAATGAAAGGCGCAAATGAAGGGGCTGCTTCAACGCCCATCACCGTGCGCTCGGACTTCAACCCGCTGGCTCTCTTTGCACCCACTGTGCGCACCGGCGCGGACGGCAAAGCCAGCGTGCCGATAAAGCTGCCCGATAACCTGACCCGCTACCGGGTCATGGTGGTAGCTGTCGATCAATCGGGGCGCCAGTATGGGTCGGGCGAATCGAACCTGGTTGCCCGCCTGCCCCTCATGGTGCGCCCCTCCGCCCCGCGCTTCCTGAACTTCGGCGACTCCTTCGAGCTGCCCGTCTTGCTCCAAAACCAGACCGGCGACCCGATCGAGGTCGATGTGGTCGTCCAGGGCAGCAACATCCACCTGGTCGACCTGGAAGCAGCGGATGGGTCGTTCTCAGATCAAGTTGGCCTGCGCATCTACCGTTCCAGCGCGCGACCGGGTTGAAGTGCGCTTCCCCGTCCAGACAGATATGGCCGGCACGGCCCGCTTCCAGATCGCTGCCGCATCCGGGGCTTACGCTGACGCCGTCACCATCGAGCTGCCCGTCTATACCCCGGCCACCACCGAAGCCTTTGCCACCTACGGTGTCATCGATAACGGCGCCATCGCCCAGCCGGTGCTCGCTCCCAGTGATGTCTTCCCGCAGTACGGCGGCCTGGAGGTCACCACCTCCTCCACCGCCCTGCAGGCCCTCACCGATGCTGTCTTGTACCTGGTCTCCTACCCCTTCGAGTGCACCGAGCAGATCGCCTCGCGCGTCCTGGCGGTGGCCGCCCTGCGCGATGTCCTGACCGCCTTCAATGCAGATGGCTTGCCCTCCCCCGCGGCCATGCAGGCCTCTGTCCAGGCGGATATCGAGAGGCTGCGCAGCCTGCAGAATGACGACGGCGGCTTCCCCTACTGGCGCCACGGGCAGGAATCCATCCCCTTCAATACCATCCATGTCGCCCATGCCCTGCAGCGTGCTGAGAGCAAGGGTTTTGAAGTTCCCGAAGAAATGCAGCAGTATGTCCTCGCCTACCTGCAGCAGATCGAGAGCTACTACCCCTCCTGGTACGGGCAGAACACCCGCTGGACGCTCTCCGCCTACGCCCTCTATGTGCGTGACCTGATGGGAGACAGCGACCCCGATAAGGCCCTCAAGCTGTATGATGAAGCCGGGCTGGAGAACCTCTCCCTGGATGCCATCGGCTGGCTGTGGCAGGTGCTCAGCGACTCTCCCTCTGCCGCCTCCCAGGTGGAGGAGATCCGCCGCTACGTCAACAACCACGCCGTCGAGACCGCCGGAGCCGCCAACTTCACCACTGATTACGACGATCAGAACTACCTCCTGCTGGGCTCGGACCGGCGCACGGACGCCATCCTGCTGGATGCCATGCTCAACGACACCCCGGATAACGACCTGATCCCCAAGCTGGTCAACGGCTTGCTGGCGCACAGCACCAACGGGCGCTGGAATAACACCCAGGAGAACGTCTTTGTCCTGGTTGCCCTCGACCGCTACTTCAACACCTTCGAAGCCCAAACGCCCGACTTCGTGGCCCGCATCTGGCTGGGTGAAGCCTATGCCGGCGACCACACCTACAGCGGCTACTCCACCGACACCCACGAGACCCTCGTCCCCATGAATTACCTGGTGGACCCCTCCCTGGGCGGCGGCGGGACGCAGGACCTGATCCTGAGCAAGGAAGGCACCGGGCGGCTATACTACCGCTTGGGCATGAAATATGCCCCCACCGACCTGCAGCTCGATGCGCTCGATATGGGTTTCGTCGTCATGCGCACCTACAATGCGGTGGACGACCCCGCCGACGTATCGATCGATGAAGACGGCGTCTGGCACATCAAAGCCGGGGCGCGCGTGCGGGTGCGCCTGACCATGGTCGCCACGAACCGCCGCTACCACGTGGCGCTGTCGACCCGCTCCCCGCCGGCCTGGAGATCGTCAACCCAGAGCTGGAAGTCTCCGGCAGCACCCCCCAGGACCCGGACAGCTCCAGCTACCGCTACGGCTGGTGGTGGTGGGGCACCTGGTACGAGCACCAAAATTTGCGCGACGAACGCGCCGAAGCCTTCACCTCCCTGCTGTGGGACGGCGTCTACGAATACTCCTACATCGCCCGCGCCACCACCCCCGGCACCTTCATCGTGCCCCCCGCCAAGGCCGAGGAAATGTACTCGCCCGAGGTCTTCGGTCGCAGCGCCAGCGATGTGGTGGTGGTGAAGTAAGACCAAAGAATTATTTTCTACAGAGCACTCCCAGGAAAATCAAGACCTGGGAGTGCTTTTTTTCTCTCTTGTTGGAGTTTACTTTACCTGTTATCCTGAGGCAGCGTACTTTGCTGCTGAAGGATCCCTGATGCTTTCCTTATCCGCAGAGGTGATGCCGGGATTCGTGTTACAGGGGTCTCCGGGTAAAACTCGCCGTCACCCTCCCTTTCTGGGCAAGTCCCTTGTCCTCAGTGCAACGAAGGAACATGGGTAAGGCAATTTCCAAGTTAGGGATTACCTACCGAAAGAATTGCCGCATAGCTCAAATCGGTGTAAATTAAATTTTCTTCGTCCGAATTTCCAGAGGTTTCTACAATACTGTCGTTTGTTTCCATCAAAGTTACCCAATTATTTCCCACCAGCACACCATTGAACCAGATCCCGCCACCTGAATCCCCGGGTTGGATCGGCTGCCCGTCCAGGCTGCGCAGGCGATAAGCCGGCAGACCCTTATAGGTGATGATCTCTTCAATCACCGCCTGGAGGATTGTGGCCATCTCTCTGGCGGGATTCTCCCGATAAACCACATCCACGGTCTCACCTGCCGCCATCTGAGGGATAGAGTCCATGCTGGCAGGGGCTAATTGGTCAGCAAAATCCTGTGGGAGTTCTGAGCGCCAGGGTACCGGCATCCTGGTAAACGATCCATGACTTGAACTCGTAACCAAGGATGGGTAAGATTATCTGATTGTCGGCATTCCGAAATTCTACAAGGCTTACATCCTGCAATAGTTCCCCCCAATGGTTATGGGTTACTAGCAGAATTTCATTATTAAGACGAATGATTGATCCCATCCCTAAGCCGATGATCAAGTCCGCCCCGATTATATTTTGTTCCTTGGGTGCTTGCATCCTGATCAGGAGCGTGGCGCTGCGGATTTTGGCAATCTCTGCCTCCCGGTCGGGGCGAGGATCTTCTGTGATGTTACTGCTTGGGTAAGATGATTTATTTGGATTTTTTTCGTAAATTCCTTTTGGGATGAGAATCTCAGTCTTCGGTTGTGTAGAACCATAAACCAGGCCGCAGGATGTTTGCGAAAGTAAAACGGTAATCAGCAGTATTCCAATCCAGATTGAGTGTTTGTTCTTCATTCCAGCCTTTCCTTTCGTCCGTCAGCGACCCTTGAACTTGGGCCTGTTTAAAGGGTAGCAAGCCAGCGTTATAAGGAAATTTCAGCGGCGTGAATGAAGCGTTATAGGAGCGTGAAAGATTGGGCTTTTGCGGAATTGACTAGGAAATTGATCAGAATGTAGACATTCGGGTGGAAAATGCTACAATAGATAAGAGGCAATCAACCCGTTCTCATCATTTCTCGCTAGAGGCTGGATTGGATAGCAGGAGGGTGAACATGAGGTGCTTAGCGCTGCACTCATTGGGGGCTTTCGAAGCGATCCTGGATGGGAAACCGATCACCGGCTTCAAGACCGAAAAAGCCCGGGCTTTGCTGGCCTATCTGGCAGTGGAGCGGGAGCGTGCCCACCGGCGGCAGAGCCTGGTGGGGTTATTGTGGCCTGATTACCCTGAAAGCTCGGCGTGTGCCAACCTGCGCCAGGTGCTGACCAACTTGCGCCAGGTTCTAAAGGATGATGATAATCAGATCCCTTACCTCTTGGTGGAAGGGGAGACGATCCAGCTCAACCCGGAGAGCGACTGCTGGCTGGATGTGGCGGAATTCGAAAGGTTGGCAGCGGGGGCTGACACTACTGATCTGGTATCGGCGATTGCCTTATACCGAGGGAGTTTCCTGGACGGTTTCTCTTTAAAGGACAGCCCGGAATTCGACAACTGGACATCCGTCTTGCGCGAGCACCACCAGGGCATGGCCTCGGCTGCCCTGGGGAGGCTGGCGGAGGGATATGAGCAGAGACAGAATTACGAGAAAGCGCTTGGTTATGCGCGCAAGCGCTTGGAGATGGAACCCTGGCAGGAGCAGGCCCACCGCCAGCTGATGCACCTGCTGGCGCTGAAAGGGCAGCGCCCGGAAGCATTGGCGCAGTATGAGGCTTGCCGGAAAGCTCTGAGAGGAGAGCTGGGTGTCGAACCCTCGGCTGAAACGCTCCAGCTATATGAGAGAATTCGCGACAGCCAGCTATCTGAGCCTGCGCCCGCCAAAGCCCATCCTAACAGCCTACCCGCCCAGCTCACCCGCTTCATCGGTCGTCAGCAAGAATGCAATCAGGTGAAGGGATTACTTTCTCAAAACCGCCTGGTGACGCTGATCGGCCCAGGTGGGGTGGGCAAGACCCGTGTAACATTAAAGGTTGCAGAAGAAGTCCTGACGGCATACACCTATGGGGTCTGGTATGTTGAATTAGCCTCCATCGTTGATCCAGATCTGGTTCCCCAAACCGTCGCGGCGGCACTGGGTTTGCGCGTTGATCAGGGGAACTCCGATCATTGACCTGTTGATCCGATACCTCGGAACGAAGCATATTTTGATCTTGTTGGATAACTGCGAGCATTTGGTTGAAGCTTGTGCCTCCTTCGTGGACCGCCTGCTACAAGTGTGTTCCAAACTGAAATTTCTCGTATCCAGCCGTGAAGCATTGGGCGTTCCTGGAGAAGCAGTTTATCGAATGCCATCGATGTCGCTGCCTGACCTGCAAAAACAGCAGAATAAAGAGAATTTAATGCCCAGTGAGGCTGTGGAGTTGTTCCTGGATCGCGCCCATGGTGTCATGCCAGGTTTTGAAATCTCAGATGGCAATGCAAGCGTGATAGCCCAAATTTGCAGAAGGCTGGATGGCATCCCCTTGGCACTCGAGCTGGCTGCTGTACGGCTAGATATGCTGACCACTGAGCAGCTATTTCAGCGTCTTGATCATGCTTTTCGCCTGTTAACCGGTGGAGCACGCACGGCGCTGCCTCGCCAGCAGACGCTGCGAGCGACGATCGATTGGAGTTACCAGTTGCTTTTGGAGCATGAGCGCCTGCTGCTGCTGCGTCTTTCGGCTTCGCCGGCGGTTTCACGCTCGAAGGAGCGGAGACGATCTGCAGTGGAAATGGATTGGATGAGGAGGATTTCTTCGAGGCATTGGCTTCACTGGTCAATAAATCCTTAGTCAGCGTGGAGCGGAGCCAGGGTCAGGAAGCGCGCTACCGGCTGCTCGAAACCGTGCGCCAGTACGCCCGCGAAAAGCTATACGATTCCGGCGAAAGTGTGACACTTCGTGACCGTCATCTTGCTTATTATGTACAATTTGCGGAGACTGGATATAAAAAGTTGATGACCGAGAAGCGGTTAGAATGGACGAAGCAGTTGACCGAGGAATTGGATAACCTACGCGCCGCCGTAGATTGGGCTTATACGGGGGGAGAGGATTTTGAAAGTGGGTTTAAGGATCGCGGCTGCGCTGGGCTTCCGCTTTATGCTATCCCAAGGGTATTTGGAGGAGGCGACGCGTTGGATTAGAACAGGTTTAGCGGCAGTCAATTCCGCAAAAATACCTGATCTGCTGCGTGTCAGGGCTTTGATCGCGCTGGAAGGGTTGTTTAGATTTTCTCATGGGTTTACGGAAGAAGGATCAGCATTGCTGGAGGAGGCGATCCAGCTTTGCCGTATAATAGGTTCACAGGCAAATCCTGAACGGGTTTATGCATTGGGTAATTTGTCAGGTTACAAAAAAGAGCATAAAGAATTAGAAGCTTTATGGAAGGATGCTTTGGAGTTCGCCTCTGACCTTGACCATGAATCCATCTGGATACATGCCGATCTCTTGCAGGAAATAGCCACACAAGAAAATATTTTAGGTAATGTAAATGCTGCGTGCCAATATGCAGAGGCGGCCTTGCGATTGTTCAGCCCTGAAGGTTGTTGGGATCGGTGGTCCAGCGCTACGGTTTATGATAGGTTAGCCTACTGTGCATTTTCTCAGGGAAAAAATTCCGAGAGTCGTGTATACAGAATGAAGGCACTTGCCCTTCACCAGGAATCTGGGAGACAATGTCGGATTCTGCAAACGCATCCTGTGGTCTAGCCTTGCAATTGAACTACCAGGGAGTGTTTGACGAAGCGGTTTACCACAATGATCGTGCGCTGCGAACATGGCATTTTGTAGGAAATGAAAGATTTGCATCCTGTCATATTGCATTTCTGGGAATCATCCTGGCAAATATCGGCAGCCGACAGGAAGTTCAAAAAAGCAAGCAATGCTTCACCCAGGCGGTGGCTTTATTGAGTATTGCAGATACGCAATATCCTCCGGACGATGAGATGTTAGGTTATTATCGATTTACGAATCGTTCAGTAAGGCGGAACAAATTTTACACACTCATCTTAGCTCGGAGGATTACGCTGCAGCTTGGGCCGAAGGCCAATCGATGACTCTCGAGGAGGAGATTGACCTGGCAGCGAAGATCGCCGAAGCGTGGAATATCCAAGCGTGACTGCCTTTGATGTTTGAATTAAAGCCGTATCCAATGGTGTGTTTCACCGGATTCCACACCAGCTTTATCATCTTTACCTCCAGCTGCTAATCGCTATGGGAGTTCTGCAGAGAAGCCACCTGCTGCCGCCTACCTCTACTTAGATGAATTTGGTGGTGGGTGAAATCTCGCTGGATCGCTCCACGAGCGATCTCGAGACCCGAGCTGCACTGGGATAAAAAGCATTCGCAGCTGCCGTAAAAGGTGAGAGGGCCATGACCGTCGAGCAGGCTATCGAGTACGCCAGGCAGAAATACCAGACCTGATCTTTCCCTTGTAATTGTTACTAGTCAATGCCTAAGGTCTCCTCCACTGCGGAATGAAATCGATTTCTTTCAATAACTTTTTATACTTTTACGCCTCATTCCCATCCCATCCCTTTTGTACCCTTCTACTTCAAGAAAATTGAAAATAATTCGTGTTCTTCCGTGAAATCCGTGAGCATTATTATTGTTAAAAAATCCGCTCTTTCCCCGATGCTCTTTATCGTCGCTTTCCGATTTTCCCGTATCCATATTTCTTCTACACCACCACCCCCGCCGAGCAGGGCGGCAGCACGACTACCCCCCTGCTTACTTTTCCATTCCGGGTCGTCCACCAGCCGGTAGCGCTAGCAGCTTGCTCCCACCATTCAACCGCACTTCCAGCCGGACCGTCCTCTGCTCATCGTAATTCGCCACCACCACCCCATACTTGCCGCTCTTCCGGTTCAAGAAACGGCATATGGGTGGTGATGTTTTCCCTCCAACCGTACCTCCGCTCCTCTCGTCCCGCAGAACTCCCCCTCCCAGAAGTAATCGTGCAGTTCCGCTGCGCAGCGCATCCATCTGCTTGCCGTACTCCAGCGTCAGCGGGAAATCCTCCAGCCGTCCCTTTGAAGTTATACGGCTCGTAGCTGATGATATAGCGGTAGAGCAGGCATTGGTTGAGCATATTGCGGTCGTTGAAGCCCGTCACCGCCGTCATATATAGGCCCTCCGGCAGCAAGTAGCGCGACGAGCGGCATATGCTGCTTGTTTTCCGTGCGGTAAGTAAGCCAGGTGGTAAGCCTCCATCTCCCAGTCGTAGCAGGCTTCCCCGGCGAAAAGGAACTCCGGGTCTGGCTTCTGGCGCTCAACCGCCTGAAGTTCTCGATCAGCTTACGGTCATTGGCGTAGACCGGCGCCCCATAGCGGTGACCGTGGTGCGGGATCGAAGCACAGCAGTGCTGGTCCGTGGTGCTGGCATTCGTCGAACAAAATCCCGTCTGCTCCCAGCGCCAGCGTCTTCTTGAACTCCTCCTCGCAGATGTCGCAGGTAATCTTCGCTCAAAAAACACATCGGGACCAGGCGCTTCGTGTTGATATCCAGGAGCTGTGTCGCGGTCTGGTACTGGTAGCCGGGGTAATGGTAATAATCGCCATAAGGATCCTTGATTGCCCAGCGTACCAGCTCTTTGCGGAAGCGTTCCGTCGCCCGGTCCGCCCAGGTGAACTTGGCAAACAGCACCACCTTCACGCCCAGCTTTTGGATGTTGCGATCGCCGCCTGGAGCTCCTCGAAGGTCCCCAGTCGCGAATCAGGGTCGTGCGCGGGGTTGCCCTGGTCCTGCCCGCCGTCGTTCCAACCCACCAGCTGGATCGCTTTCACCCCATGCCGGGAGCATTCTTCGCCAACCTTTACCAGCTCCCGAAAATGAGTGCGCAGCTCGTCTTCCGGCGAATTGATGTGGATTTGCTGCCAGGCATGCGGCTCGCTAGCCCATTGGGGCGGCTGCGCTGGCTTCATCCAGCCGCTGCGCCAGCATTTATAAATCTCCGCCCCCGTCTGCCAGTCTCCCTGGAAGGGCTCCAGTGCGATCGGCGTGAGCCTCCTGCTTTCGCCGGGCTGGATGTAGGGCACATGCACTGCTGCGATGCGCGTGGCCACCTCTTTCCCAGAAATGTCCTTCTCTTCAGGCACCCGGCTGTCGATCGAGCTGCCGTAGCCCGGGCGCAGCTCTGCCAGCCACGCCACCAGCTCTGTGCTAGGAGCGTTGACTCCCAGATAAATTCCCTGGTCCGGCGCGCGCAGCAGCATGAACGGCGTCATCGGCGCTCCACAGGCTGCCGGTCCCCCGAGCTGGATCGGATAATCCACCCCGTAGTAGCCGCGTGTATTCTGGAAAGTGGGCCAGAGGGCGTTTTCGACCGCCGTCCCGTAGCTATAGATAAAACTGCGCAGCCATTCTGCCCCGTGAGGGCGGCTGAAAGTCGCCCAGGTACGGGACAATACACATTTTCGATCACATAAGGCGAACGGTTTTCAATAGAGGCCGTGAAGATCACCTGCCTCTCATCCAACACGATGCTTAGCACTCAATCGGATTTCCAGCCTGCCACCCTTCTCGGAGTTCAAGCCCCTCCCAAGCCAGCCACAGCCCTCCGTCCATCCGGGGCGATCTCCACCTCCCTCAGGCGCTGCTTTTCACCCAGCACGCGGTTGTTCCGCGGTCCACCGCTCAAGTGCCAATCTCCATCTTGCCGCATCGGCACCAGCAGTTGGAACGAAAGCCCCAGGCTGGGCCGGTCCAGGATCTTCCAGCCCGTCTCCCGCGCCGTCAAGCCGCATCAGCGCCCCGCTCTCGTGGTCGAATGTCAATTCCAGAGCTTGGTTAGAAAGGGTAAAGGTATTCATTTTATTTACCTCCAAGACAATCCTTCATTGGTTCTCAGATCTTTTCTTGTCGTGTTGGGCGGTGTTCGTTCTTTGAACACTGGCAAAGCGCCTCTGTGACCTTTCAATCGTGCACAACATATCCTGGGGCACAGCAGGCTTTCTTTTCTTCTCTAAAGATGAGCAAGAATTCGTACAGCTTATACTTGACCAGTATTAGATTAGCGTGAATTCGCGGAATTCCTTCCATTATACTGATGTTACAATATTCCGGTGCCGGCTTTGTCACACGCCTCTTCAGCCATCGAGTTCCAGCAGCTCCTTTCAGCCTCTTCCCAATCCATCCTCTGCTGCGGTCTGGCCCTCTACGCCTCCACACCTGCAAAAATACGCCCAGATGGCCTCCCTGCCCTTCTCTGCTTATATCCCTGCTCTGGCGGAGGACCTCAAGACGCCCGAATATTCCGCCCTGCCTCTCCTCTGCCCGTCTCCTGTTCGGCGAAAGCGCTCGAAATCTCGCCCCCATCCGAGCTGGAGGCCCTCCGTCAGCACTTCTTCGACTGCATCTGGCAGACCGCTTCCGCCCAGACCTGGTTCCCGCAGGAAGGCGGTCATGCTCACCGGGTCGCTCGTAACGCGGCTGCTTTGGCTGCGCAGCTTGGCTGTTCTGATCATGAAGTTAGCGAAATCTACTGGGGTGGACTGCTCCACGACATCGGCAAAGTCTTCGTCGGTGAACTCTTCGTCGCCCTCGCTGCCCAGGGCTTACCCATCGAAACAACCATGCCCTTCATCCGTACCCATGCCTCCCTGGGGCGGGATTTCCTGGAGAGCGTACACCCCCTCTTTACGAACTCCCTGGTCTGTGCCGCCCAGCATCAAGAGTTTGTCGACGGCTCCGGCTATCCCGACGGGTTGAGATATGAGCAGCTAACCATCCCGGGGCAGATCGTCAACCTCGCCGACGGCTATGACGCCACTGTCACCCGTCTGGGCTGGAGTGCCTCCCAGGTCTGCGCCGATATCCAAAACATGTACGCCCGCGCCGGTCATCCGCATGCTCCTATCCTTCTGGCCTTCATCCAGCTCGTGGAAGCAAAACACCAGGATTGGTATCCCTCTCCAATTGGAAATCGTGCATAGTCAGGGCTTGGTTCCCCGCTCCTTTCAGGAGCGGAGCCTGTCCTGAGTGGAACAAAGGAGTTGGGGGTGAGGTCTTCAAAAACTCATCAGACCCTTGATAATTTAGAACAATTGTACTATAATATCCTTGCACTGGATCGGCAGTGCCTGTTGCCCTTTAACCTCTCCATAAACCGGCAGCACCTCAGCTTTTTCGATTTGTGAAAAACCTATCCTGAAGAAGCTGAAGGATTGGCGGATTCGAATTGAATTCCTTTGTTTTTTATTCGAAACAATTCCTAATCCGTTCAATCCGTCATAAGCGATGGTCTCATCGCAGGAATCCGTTGTCAGCTTCTCTTTCCCCCTATTCCCTAATCCCCATGATCTCTAAAAAAGGAGCGCTGCATGATTATCAGTCAGTTAGTCGGCTGCAAAACCTTCCCCTGCCTCGATGTGGATCACGCCGCTTACCGGGTGCCTGCCATCGACCTCCAGCCCGAGCGGGTCTCCATCGTCCTCATCTCCGAGGCCGCCCCCGCCAATCCTGAAGATTACTATTACGCTTCCGGAAATCCCCTTTTTCAACAGACCACCCTCCTAGCCTTCCAGGACGCCGGTGCGCAGGTCTCATCCATCCAGGAACTCCTCAACCTGGGGGTCTACCTGACCACCGCCGTGAAGTGCGGCAAGACCGCTTACGGCATCCAGACTGGGACGGTTAAGGAATGCTCTCTTATCCTGGAGCAGGAGCTGAAGCTCTTCCCAAATGTGCAGGTCTTCCTCCTGATGGGCGATGTGGCCATCAAAGCTGTCAACGAGATCGCCCGCCGCTCCGGCCAGGGGCGCGCCATCCCGGCTGGCTCGACCTATAAGATCCGCGGCGGCGAGTTCTACTTCCAGGGCAAGCGGGCGCTGCCCTCCTACCTGCAGGCCGGTCCCAGCTTCTTCATCGAGAAAAGCAAGCGTAAAATGATCGCTGAAGATATCGCCACGGCTCTCAAGTTGGCTGGCTAGGCCTGCCGGGACCTTACCCACCCTCCAGGTCAGTCACGTCGTCTTGTGACTCATGCAGAGGCGGCTCTTGACGCTTCCGCTCCTGACGTGATAAACTTCTCACAGTTAAGTTCAGAACTCGACAAGCAGATTAATCCAGTTTATCGAAAGGAGGCGTGAAAACATGTCAGTCATCCTGAGTAGGTTATCCCTGACCCACGTTGAAAGTGCGCCTCCTGCCTGGCCGCTGATCGGGCAAGCTCGATTTTCGCCCGCCATTCCTACCAGCAACTTCTTTTCAGTCACGAGCGCACTTCAGCCTCGTGGCTGTTGATTTAACTCCGGTTTCATTTTTCACCCTCCGGGAAAAGCCTCAGCCGCGCAGGCCAGCGCTTTTTTGAACCAACCCTAGATTGAGTTTACCGGAGTCTTTCGTTAAAATGAGCAAGAAAAATTTACCCGAATGGTGGCAGGAGCTGGATCAAGAACATGAACCTCCGCCCACAAAACCATACCATCCCACCGCCCGCCATGTCCCCCAAGAGCTTCTCGAGCAGCAGACTGAAATCCAGGCCCTGCTCGCTCAGCAGGATGGCGCGGCCAGCTTTGACTTTACCTACCATGCCTCTCGTCATGAACGGGAGTGGCTGCTGCAGTCCCTGGGCGCTTTTTACTATGAGTACCGTTGGATCAACGATGTGCTGCGCATGGTTAAAGGCGGCAAGGAAGCCAACGTCTACTTGTGCGCCAGCGGCCCGGGCATGGCTGAGCCATATATTGCCGCCAAGGTATACCGGCCACGCAAGCTGCGCAATTTGAAGAACGATCACCTGTACCGTGAAGGGCGTGAAGACCTGGACAGTGATGGAAATGTCATCTTCGATGATGACCGGATGCATGCCATGCGCAAGAAGACCAGCTACGGCAAGGAGCTGCTGCATACTTCCTGGCTGGAACACGAGTTTACCACCCTCAAGCTCCTGCACGCCGCCTCCGCCGATGTGCCCCGCCCCTATGCCAGTGCGAACAACGCCCTGCTCATGGGCTACATTGGAAGTGAGCTGGTGCCCGCTCCCACGTTAACCTCGGTACACCTATCGAAAGATGAGGCGCAGTATCTTTACAAGCGCATCCTGCGCAACATCCGGATCATGCTCTCCTGCGATCGCATCCACGGCGACCTGTCGGCCTACAACATCCTATACTGGGAAGGGAGGATCACCCTGATCGACTTCCCACAGGCCATCACGCCCGCCCAAAACCGCAGCGCTTACCAGATCTTCCAAAGGGACCTGGTGCGCATCAGCGAGTACTTTGCCCGCCGGGGCGTGAAGGTCCAGCCGCACCGCCTGGCTGCCGAGCTGTGGACTTCTTTCGGTCATTCCCTGGTCCCCGACGTCCATCCTGCCCTGCTGGATGACCAGGACGAGCAGGATGTGGCTTATTGGAAGAGCCTGCACAGCTAGTCTACCCCTGACCAGGGAAGCTCCCGAACCTAAGGCCATCCCTGGTCACACCAGGTTCGCTCATCCCGATCGCATGCTGATCTGGCTCAAGGCTGCCCCGGCAATGATCAACCCGGCTGCCAGCCACAGCCCTGGGCTGGTCGGCGCCTGGAGCACCAGTACGGAGGTGAAGGTCGAGAGCAGGGGCGTGAAGTAAGACAGGGCTGCCAGAAAGATCATCTTTCCTTTGCGCGTGCCCAGGTCCCAGAAGGTGTATGCCAGAAAAGCCGGGCATAGGATCATATAGGCCAAGATGGCAAAGGTTGAGGGACTCCAGGTGGAAGTCTCGGATGAGAACAGGCGCATGAAACCCAGCGCTAATCCACCCGCCAGCAGAAACAGCACAACGCCGTTGGCATCCCCCTCTCCCAGCCAGCGCTTCGCCAGGTTGGTATACAGGCTCCAGCACACCGCCGCCGCAAAGGCCAGCAGGTAGGGCAGCCAGGCGCCGCGCAGGTCAGCCCAGGCGATCTCGTGCCCGCCAAAGACAGCGATGCCGATGCCTGCAAGCGCCAGCAAAGTTCCGACCGGCAGCCAGGCATTCGCCCGGTGTCCCAAGATCGGCAGGGAAAAGAGCAGCGTCAGGGTCGGCCAAAGATAATTGATCAGGCCCACCACAATCACCTGGGAGTGGTTTTGCGCCAGGCCCAGCGACAAATACAGCAGGATAATATAGGCGACCATCAGCGCCCCGCAGCCCAGCAGGTACCGGCGGGGCAGGTAAAGCATCGGCAGCAGGTGAGTCCTGGTACCGCGCAGGACCGAGACCAGGATACCCAACAGACCCGCGGCAGTGTGGATGATGCACCCGGCAGTCAGCGCCCCGAGCTGCTCCGCCAGCTGGCGTGAAAAGCCGATCGTCGAGCTCCAAAACAGGATCGCCAGAACCCCCAGGAGGGTATACCCGTTTTTCATCGAGGAGCTGCCTGCAATAAAGGGCTACCGTTGGACTGCATGATCTACCTTTCCGGAAAATATATATACCCAAATTCATTGAAAGTCGTTGCGGCTAAGGGCTGTTGCACTGAAATCCGGTTGGATTATATAATCAAGCAGAAAGCCTGTCTATCATTTAGTACCTGGAGGTAGCATGGACGCAAAAACCTACTTGACCTATCAATTTGCCAGCTTGCGCTATCTCGTTGACGCCGCGCTGGCTGGATTAACCCATGAACAGCTGACCTGGATTCCCCCAGGCACAGCCAACTCGATCGGCCTGACCGCCCTGCATATGCTGGCTACGGAAGATAAATACATCGCTCTCTTGCGCGGCAAAGAGCGCCTGTGGCAAATCCAAAACTGGAACAGTACCTTCAATCTCGCCGAGCCGCCTGGCTTTGGAGGGGATTGGACGGTTTTACGGCATGCCACGCTTACGATAGAAATGTTACTGGCCTACCAGGTCGTTGTCCGAGTGGAGACAGACTTCTATCTCGATGCATTGACGCCTGAAGCCCTCGATTTTCCAGTCAAGCTCTTCACCGATCACGACAAGGCAGCGGATATGCTGGCTCTGCTCATCAGTCACACCCTTCTGCACGCGGGCGAGATTGCTGCCATCAAAGGCGTATATGGGGTAAAGGGTCTACCTTTTTAAGAGGAGAATATAACGTGACCGATCTAAAGGCTGATAGCCATTTCATCATTTACCTCGTCCGTAACGATCCTGTTATTAACTTTGCCGCACAGGAGCTGAGCCGGTATCTGCAGCAAATGACCGGCTGCCAGGTGGTGGTAGAAAGTAATGCCGTCTTTGAACCCAGACAAGGAGGCTTTTGGCTAGGTCTGATCGAAGACTTTCCCGACCTCGATATCGCCGGAACCATCCAGCGAGTTCGATGATGCGATCTCGATCCAGGCACATAACGGCCAGGGAGTGATCGCTGGCATGCATGGGCGCAGCGTTTTACTGGCAGTCTACCGCTTCCTGACCGAGGCAGGCTGCCGGTGGGTGCGCCCTGGTGCAGAGGGTGAAATTATCCCTCAGAGGAGCCTGGCTAACCTAAAAGTCCACCTCATAGATCAACCCTCCTTTCGCCACCGCACCATCTGCATTGAGGGCGCAGTCAGCCTGGAAAATGTCTTAGAGATCATCGACTGGTCGCCAAAGGTCGGTTTTTCGGGGTATTTCATGCAGTTCCGGGAAGGGCACACCTTCTTTGAACGCTGGTACTCCCATAAGCACAATCCTTTATTACAACCCGAAGAATGCACCGTCGAGCAAGCGCGCCGCTTCACCCGGCAGATCGAAGCTGAGCTAGCCAAGCGCGGCATGCTTTACCACGCCGTCGGGCACGGCTGGACCTGCGAAGCGTTCGGCATCCCGGGCCTGGGCTGGGACCCGGTGGTGCGGGATTGGCCGGCTGAGGTGATCGACAGTCTGGCCCTGGTGAACGGACAGCGCCAAATGTGGCATGACATTCCGCTCATCACCAGCCTGTGCTTCTCGAACCCGGATGTGCGGAGGCGCGTGGTCGATGGCGTCGTGGCGTATGTGCAGGAGCACCCGCATATCCAGGCGCTGCACTTCTGGCTGGACGATGGCTTCAACAACAAGTGCGAGTGCCCCGAATGCCAGAAGATGCGCCCGGCGGATTATTATGTCATCCTGCTCAACGAGCTGGACGAGGCGCTGAGCCGGGTCGGGTACCCGGGCAAGGTAGTCTTCCTGGCTTATGCGGACCTGCTTTGGCCGCCGGAAGTAGCGCGCATCCGGAACCCGGAGCGCTTTATCTTGATGTTTGCACCGATCACGCGTTCTTACCGCAGGCCGCTATTTCCCCAGGATACGAGCTATGTGCTGCCACCCTTTGTGCGCAACCAGCTTATCTTCTCTGATAATAACGACGAACAACTGGCTTTCCTGCGCGCCTGGCAGAAGCTCTTCCAGGGCGATTTATTTATCTTCGACTACCACCTGATGCAGTCGGGGGTTTATACCCTCGACCCCGATCACATCTTCCTGGCCAGGCTGCTCCACACCGACCTCCAAAATTTAAGGAAGCTGGGGTTGAACGGCTACGTAAGCTGCCAGATCCAGCGCATGTTCTTCCCGACCGGGCTGGTCATGTACACGATGGGGCGCACCCTCTGGAATGATGCAGTATCGTTTGACGAGGTGTTGGATGAATACTTCACTGCAGCATTCGGTCCGGAATGGATGCGCTGTAAGGAATACCTGACTGCGCTCTCTGTGCTGCAGGATGTGGTACCGGTGCGGGAGAAAGGACTGGAGGTCGACCCGCAGGCCCAGGTCAAGCTCCAACGAGCATTGAAGACCATCGAGGATTTCCAGCCGGTGATCACATGCAACCTGGGGCTGCCTGACCGCTGCCAGAGGAAATCCTGGTTCTACCTGCAGGCGCACGCTGAGCTCATGCAGCGTTATCTCCGCCTGCTCTCGGCCAAGGCTGCCGGAGAAAAGGTAGCGATGCGACAGCTCTGGGAGGAAGTCAAGCAGTTTGCCCAGGAACAGGAGATGAGTTTGCAGCCGGTCTTCGACATCTATGAATTCATCGACAGCTTCGAGCATCACTTCGCCCCTAAAGGCGGATCCGAATCCACAGGAGCGTTCACATGACCTATCAACACCTTGGGATCTTCAGCGATTGGGTTGAGGCAGCCAAGCTGCAGGGTCAGCTCTATCCCCTGGCGGAGCCAGGACTGGAGACGCGCGGCAAGCTGCGCGAGGTGCTGGGTTTCTGCCAGGGAGATCAGATGCCCCGGGACGTGCAGGTAGAGCGGAGCTGGGAAAGCGAGGGGCTGCTCGGCGAGGAAGTCTCGTGGAGCGTGGGATATGGGCCGCGCACGCATGCCTACCTGCTCCGCCCAGCCCGCACTACAGGCCCCCTGCCGGGGATCGTCGCCCTGCACGACCACGGGGGCTTCAAGTACTACGGCAAAGAGAAGATCGCCGACGGCCCAGAAGCGTCCTGCGCCCGTCATCGCCGCGTACCGGGAGAGCTGTTATGGAAGCCGGGCGTATGCCAACGCCCTTGCCAGAGAAGGCTTCGTCGTCTTGATCCACGATACCTTCCTGTGGGGCAGCCGCCGATTTCCGTTGGAAGATATGCCCCCAGAAATCCAGGAGATCACCCGGGTTCTGGTAGAAACCTGGGATTCAACCTGGAGCTCTAATGAAATGACCCCGCCGGAGATCCAGGAGTACAACACGGCCGCCTCGCAGCACGAGCACCTGGTCGAGAAGTACTGCAACCTGCTGGGCACCACCCTGGCAGGGGTGGTGTGCTACGAAGACCGGGTGGCTTTGAATTACCTGCTTTCGCGGCCCGAAGTGGATCTCCAAAATGTGGGCTGCCTCGGGCTTTCGGGGGGAGGCAACCGCTCGGCGCTGCTGCTGGCGACACATGAGGGCATCCAGGCGGCTGGTCATCATCGGGCTGATGAGCACCTACGCCGCTCTGCTGGACCACAATGTGTACAGCCATACCTGGATGCTGTTCCCGCACGGCTGGGCGCGCCACGGGGATTGGCCGGACATCGCCGCCTGCCGCGCCCCCCTGCCCTTGCTTGTCCAGTATGACCTGGAAGACGAGCTCTTCACGCCGGAGGGGATGCAGAATGCCCACCAGCGCCTGGCTAGCGCATTACTTGAAATCAGGACACCCCGAAGCTTACACAGGGCAGTTCTACCCAGGTTATCACAAGTTTGACCTGGAGATGCAAGCAGCGGCCTTTGCCTGGCTCAGGCAGGCCCTTGGATAATTCGAACCGCTCCTAACCCATTTTGAACTGGCGCAGACCCTCATCGAAGCAGAGCCTGCCCTTTGAAGGCGGGAGCTGCGCAGGGTCGAGACCGAGCAGGCGCAGGGGGTTGTAGAAGCCCAGCGCCAGCAGCTCTTCCAGCGAGAGAAAGCCCAAGGAAGCCAGATGGTTCATGCACTCCAGCAGCGTGGCGCTGGAGCCAACCAGGACACCCTTGGCCGGGTTGTGCAGGCGGCCGGATTCCTCCAGGACAGCTTCATTGCCCAGGGTGAAGTACCGCCCAGGCGGGAGACCAGCCACGGGGGCGGCGTCGCTGACAATGAGCGAGCGTGATACGCCCTTGGCGCGCAGCATCACGCGCAAGGACTCCGCCAGGAAGGTGGTGCCCATCGCCGATCAGCATGGCGGTGAACCGGTCATCGGCCAGCCCAGCCATGAGGGGGTTGGCGAACTTGGGGAGCAGGTGCGGGAGGCCGTTGCCCAGGTGGGTCAGCGCCTCGGCACCAGCCTGGGATAAGCGCTCGAGATCGTCTGCACTCGCCAGGGTGTGCCCGATGGAGACGACCAGGCCCTGCCCGGCTGCCCAACGCGCCAGCGCATCTGCGCCCGGCAGCTCAGCCGCCAGGGTGACCAGGCGGAGCGATCGTTCAGACCAATCGATAGAGCAGCTGCAGCAGGTCCAGGTCCGGCGGACGCGTCCAGGCCGGGTTATGCGCCCCCACCGCGCCCGGTTGAGGCGAGATAAAGGGTCCTTCCAGGTGAATGCCGGGCAGCCGCCCTCTGAACTCCGGCAGGGCGATTCCACGGGCGAGGATGGGC
Organism: uncultured Chloroflexia bacterium; assembly: GCA_963751425.1. Taxonomy (GTDB): domain Bacteria; phylum Chloroflexota; class Anaerolineae; order Anaerolineales; family UBA4823; genus CAVVUF01. The sequence continues at coordinate 2,100,844 of CAVVUF010000001.1, forward strand.
AGGTTGCGCTCATAAACCTCCAGCGGCGAGGTAATGATAGCCGGAAGGAAGGCAGCCGTGCCTCTCTGCAGAAGCGCCCGGCAGGCGCGGACAAAGGACTCTTCGGTCAGATCAGGACTGGAGAAGTCAACGCCCACAAAGCCGTTGACCTGCAGATCGACAAAGCCCGGGATGTCCAGATCAATCATATCAGGACGTTAACACTCAGAAGGGAGCCGGCTGGCTGATCCAGGAACAGCCAGCAGCGCGGGTGGGTTTGCAGGATGGTAGCCGGCACCCGGTTCGTCACCTGTGTTTCCACGGTTTGCTTGACCGCGGCAGCCTTGCGCACATCAGGCACGGTGCAGACGATGGACTCGCTCTGCATGATCTGGCGGATGCTCATGGAGATGGCCTGGCGAGGCACAGATGCGAAGTCAGGGAACCAGCCCTCCCCCACCTGCTGGCGGCGGCAGGCTTCGTCCAGATCGACAATGATATAGGGTTCGGAGGTATCAAAATCGGCAGGCGGGTCGTTGAAAGCCAGGTGGCCGTTTTCGCCGATACCGATGCAGGCCAGGTCCACAGGCAGGCTGCGGATCAGCCTCCCCAGGCGCTGGCATTCAGCCAAAGGATCGGGGGCTTCACCGTTCACGTAGTGGAACTTGCGCAAGGAGGGGACTTTCTCCACGAAGCGCTCCTGCAGGTAGCGGCGGAAGCTGGCAGGATGGGCGAGGGGCAGGCCGATGTACTCATCCAGGTGGAAGGCGGTGACCTTCGACCAGTCCACATCCAGCGTGACCAGGTGGGAGAGCATCTCGAACTGGCTGGCGCCGGTTGCCAGGATGAGATTGGCTGCGCCACGGGCAAGGATTGCCCCGTTGAGCAGGCTGGCGGCGTGATGTGCGGCGGCTTGGGCCATTTCTATCTTCGAAGGGGAGATACAGAGTTCCAATCCTTAGATCCATTCAAGAAAATTTATGCCCCAAAGCGCTGGCCGGTTGGTGATGGAGACCAAGGACACCTCGGGCGATCAGGAGGTAGGAGTACAGGAGGATTATACCTTCCGAAAGGCGGTAATCCAAGCCAGCAAGATACTACTTGACGATTAACGGCAGGAATACCTGGCTCTCAGTCTGCTTGGGGAGCTTTGCCAGCACGCGGCGGCCCTGGTCGACCAGCCAGATATGCTCTCCCTGGGCAGCGATACCCCAAGTAGATGCCCCTGTGGGGAGCTGGAAGACCTGCCAACCAGCCGGGCTGAAAAGTGAGGGGTAAGTGACGTCTGCCCAGGCGGCTTGACCGGTGCTGGTGGTGATGGGGGTGGTAATAGGCGCAGCCAGGGGGGTGCATTTTTTGGCGACAGCCTGACTCTGGGGCTGAACAGTTGAAGAGCGGCCGGCCGCTCGAGCCGGGTTAAGGACGCCAACCTTATCCTGGGCGGAAAACCAGACCAGCCCGTCTGAAATCGTGAGCATTTTGGGGGTCAGCGCCAGAGATTGGGTATATGTTATGATCTGATTTGTACCCGGCGTTAAGCTTGCCAGCAAACCCCGGTCAGTATCAGCCCACCACAGGCTGCCGCTGCCATCTATCGCCATGCCGGTCGGGCGGCTGCCCGTGGGGAGCGACCAGGTGGTGAAAGTATCGCTGATGACATTCAAGCGGTCAATCTGAGCATTTTGATAGTCGCCCAACCAGATATTGCCCTCATCGACCAGCAGGTAATCACCGGTCCCATCAAGCGGCAAGGTATAAGTGCAGAGCTCGCTGGCAGAAGGGCTGAGATGATACAGGTAAGGCTGGACGAAATCGGTGACCCAGATATCTCCGCTAACGCCCAAGCCGGTTCCGTACAGACCGGTTGATCCGGGGATCTCCCACAGGCTGGCGCTGCCGCCGGCAAGAGGAAGGCGCCCGACCTGATTGAACTGCGCATCCACCCACCAGATATCGCCGGCGCCATCGGAGCGGGCATCGGAGGGACCCCCGCCGACCTTGTAGGCAGTAAAACTGCCATCCGCAGGATTAATCCGCCGGACCTCGCCCGCGCCGTAATCGCTGACCCACAGGATGCCCTGCGGGTCGGGGTTGATCTCGTAGGCTTCGCCTGTTTGTGATTGATTGAGGGGCGTTTCCTGAGAAGTGAGTGCCAGGGCTCCCGCGGCGAGGCCTAGCGCAGCGGTTAATCCTAAGAGAATTGAAGCAAAGGACAGGAACATACGCAGTTTATACATATCACCCTCCGAGTGAATCCGCTAATCGAATGTGCTCGCAAATTTCTGCGAATAGAATGCTAATCTTATCTTTTCTCTATGGTTATTCCTGGGATTGTTTTTTTTCTATTATATCCAAGCTTGGGAAAACCACATGCGATCTGAACTTTTTTTAACTGGTTTACGAAAAGGGGCTGGCTCCCACAAGCCAGCCCCTGAGCGGGCTTATGCCCTGAATGATGAATGGGGGTTGTTATGCCGGCTGGTGTGCCAGGAGCAGTTGTTGGGCGCTCCCAGTACACCAGCCGATTAGGTTAAGGTACTGTCGTCACGGTGAAATCATTCCCGGCAAAGCCGTTGGCTTTGACGATAACGAATCTCGTCTCACTCCAGGACGGGGTCGAAGCTGCATACGAGGCAACGATCTTGTAAGTGGCGGACTTTGCCTTATGCTTGTATTCGAAGATGTAATAACCGTCATCGTCCGTGGTCAATGTGGTCAGCAAGACGCCCGCTGGATCATAGATCTTGACCGTAACACCAGGCAACGGATCGCCTGATTTATCCGTTACGAGCCCCAAGAACCCAGCAAACTTCTTGATCTCATTGTAGCTGGAGGGTGTCGCGGAAGCTGTGTCGCTGCCAACCGTGCGAGCAAAGTTGTACACCTGGTAGCCGCGGATGGTGACTGCGCCACTTCCGAAGCCGGTTTGGTTCGCCATATCCAGAATACTTGTGTTAGAGACTGGATTCAGGGTGGCTGTGCCAGGATTCTTCCAACCACTGGTCTTCTTCAGGCCGTAGTCCAGATGGATGGTGACATAGGCGATACCGGTCGCCGAGACCTTGCCGGTGACGGTGACCGTCGTATAAGTACCAAGCTGCTTCGTGGTGTAATCCTCAGGGGTGATGATCTGGTTGCCCGCCGAGGAGGCCGGTGTCAGCGCTTGCGTGGCGATGGTGTAGCCAGGCAGCGAGGGGTTCGGTACGTAGCAGCCGCCGCTCAAACTGGTGCCGTCGTGCACCTGGATCGGGTTCCCGGCGCCTTCCTGGGTCATGAAGGGGTAGGGGATCTGGATATTCATGGTGAAGGTGGAGCCCGGAGCGCCGGAGTAGAAGGCGTTCATGTAGAACTGACCGGGATTGCTGCCTCCCAGGCGGTAGATGTTCGGTAAGGCTTCCAGCCGGTAGAGCAGGCGGAACTGGTTGTTCACCAGCGGGCACCACGAGGTGTCGGTGAGCTGGCTTGGCTGTGCCCCAAAGTACGAGCTGCCGTCCGAGGCTGTATCCGTGCGGGAGTGACCAGCACTGTCGGTGTAAGTACCGCTGGCAGTGCCGGTGTTGCTGTAATTGCCTGCTACAGCCGTGCCGGCGGCTTCGAAGATCCAGGTCTCGGTCAGGTCGAGTTTGCCGTCGCCATTCGCGTCGCCGCTCTTGTAGATCGGCGTCACACCCGTCTTGCTGTCAGTGACCGTGACGCTGCTGAGTGGCACATTGCCCACATTGGTAACCGTATAGCGCCAGACAACTGGCTGCCCAGCCACGATAACCATCCCGTCGCCCGATCTTGGGCCAAAGACAGTTACCTTGGTGATGGTGATCTGCGGGTCAGCGCCGAAGTAGGAACTGGTATCGCTGGCAGATCGATTAGCGATGTCGCCATCGAGGTCAGTGTGCTTCGCCGAGACAGAGCCGGTATTGCTGTAAAAGCCAGTGATGGCATTGCCAGCGGCAGAACAATCCATGCTCTCGCCTACTGCCAGGGTTGTCTTCGGGCAGGTCACTGTGACACCCTTGTTATCGGTCACACTCACATTACTGAGCGGAACATCACCTGCATTGGACACTGTGTACTTCCAGCTAATCGGCTCGCCGGTCAGGATGTTGATGCCGTCGCCGGAGGCAGTCCCATCGAACGTTACCTTGACTATGGTAATCTGTGGATCGATTACATCCACTGAGGCGGTAGCAGCATCCGTCGCTTCAGAACCATCATTATCCACGGCCTTAGCAGTGAACGTATTGGTATGATCAGCCGTAACCAATTCTGTGAAGGAGAAGTCACAGGAAGCACCCGCCGCCAGGACGGTGCCAACCTTGCAATCCGCGTCGCCTGCCAAGGTGCCATAGACACTGTCAGACAGGCTGGTGATGGTAACAGGCTCTTCCGTGGAGGTGTTCTTCACCACAAAGGTGAAAGTCACATCCTCACCGGGGGCATACACCTGCTTTTGGTCAGCCGTCTTGGTGACATCGATGTAAGGCAGGACGTTCGTGAAGTCCACCGTGGCATCATCGGTATCCGTGGCTTCGGTGTTGTCATTGTCGACAGCCTTGCCGGTGAACACGTTGACATGGTCAGGACCAGAGAAGTCACCTTCCACCCACCGGGTGAAGGAGAACTCGCAGGATGCACCCGCCGCCAGGACGGTGCCGACCTTGCAGTCCGCATCGCCTGCCAGCGTGCCGTACACATTGTCTTCCAGGCTGGTGATGGTGACAGGCTCTTCCGAGAGGTGTTCTTCACCACGAAGGTGAACAGCACATCCCCACCCGTCTCAGGTACTGCTGTCGGGTTGGCAGTCTTGGTCACATCGATGTAAGGCAGGACATTCGTGAAGTCCACCGTGGCATCATCGGTATCCGTGGCTTCATTACCCTCATTGTCCTTGGCTTTGCCGGTGAAGACATTGACATGATCAGGACCAGAGTAATCGCCTTCGACCCACTTGGTGAAGGAGAACCCGCAGGAAGCACCTACCGCCAGGACGGTGCCGACCTTGCAGTCGTCGTCGCCAGCCAGGGTGCCATACACACTGTCGGACAGAGAGCTGATTGTGGCAGCTTCAACTCCCTTGTTCTTAACAAGGAAAGTGAAGAGCACATCGCCGCCCGTCTCAGGTACAGCGGTTGGGTTGGCTGTCTTTGTGACGGAAACGACCGGCATGACATCCGTGACCGTGACGGTCTTGCTGTCATCGTCTGGAGCATTGTTACCCTCGTTGTCCACTGCGTAAGCCGGCAATGTTGGTGTAAGAACCGGCTTCGGTATAGCTCATGGTGAAGGTGCCGGGCAGCAAATGGTCGCCACCAGCTGCCAACATGATAACCAGATCGCCAACCTTCCCTCATAGAGCGTGCCAAGCACTGTCGGTGACCTTGGTCAGCTTAACCGCTTCCACCGAGCCATTGTGTACCGTCAGGGTGTAGGCGAACACTCCACCTGGTTCCGCCATCGTGGGTGGATCAACAGTCTTGTTCAGCGTGATCGCAGGTTCCATATCGGTGACGGAGACGGTTCTAAGCCGTGTCAGAGGCGGTGTTATTCTCGTTGTCCTTTACCGTCACAAAAGCCGTGTTCGGGTAAGTCCAGGCTTCGGTGTGAGTGACGACATAGGTGCAGGAGGTAAAGCGCCAGCAGCCAGTTTCGTGCCCACCAAAGCAGTGCATTCAGCGAGAGAGCGTTGCTGTCAGTGAGGGCTGTGATGGTGACTTCTTCCACTGAGTTGTTGGTGATCGTCAGCTTGAAGGTGAATACTCCACCCGGCTCCGCCAGGGTGGCTGGATCAACAGTCTTGTCCAGCGCTACCACAGGCATCACATCCGTGACCGTAACGGTCTCGTTGTCAGAGGCATAAGCCTCGTTAAGCTCGTTATCCATCACCGTGACAGATGCAGTGTTGTCGTACTTACCTGCTTCAGTATGGGTGACTGAGTAGGTACAAGTAACGGTGCCACCCGCGGGATCAAACCGTAGTCGGTGTAGGGTGCATTGTCGCTAACCAGCAAGAGGCATTCATCGCTCAGGTTCTCGGCGTTTGTATCAGTCAACTCCGTGATCCAGACGTTTCCGGGCTGTTATTGATGATGGTCAGCGTAAAGTTGAACACGCCACCAGGCTCAGCCATCGTCAAGACATCTACGCTCTTAACCAGGGTGACTGTCGGTGGGACATCGGTGACATAAACAGTCACGGTGTCTGAAGCGGTGGCGTAGTTCTCCTCGTTGTCCTGGACTGTCACCGAGGCATCGTTGCGGTAGGACATGGCATCGGTGTAACTCACAGTGTAATTGATTGTAAGCACTTCGCCAGGCTGGAGCCAGGTGCCGAGATACGGGTGGAGATCCATGGCTGGCACGTTCCCATCCGGTGAGCTGGGTGATCACGATTGGTTCCACGCTGGTATTGGTGATCTTCAATGTGAATTTGAAGGCACCGCCCGGCTCAGGGAGTGTGGTCTTGTCAACAAGTTTCTCGAGCTTTACCAGTGGGACAGCAGATCGTCGACCCAAACCATCTGGGTGTCAGTGGCGCTGGCGCTGCTGCCATCATTGTCCTGAACTGTGACCGAGGCAGTGTTATCGTAGCTGCCTCCACCTGGTGCAACATCGGTATGGCTGACAACGTAGGTGCAGGAAGTAGAAGCTCCCACAGCCAATTTCGTACCGATCAGAACCGCGCAAGCGGAGAAACCAACTGCATCGCCCAACTGGGTATCAGTCAAGGCTGTGATAGTGACTTCTTCTTTTGATGTGTTTGTGACGAGGAGCGTGAAGGTGAAGTCGCCACCTGGCTCATCGAGGAACTCAACATCAACGCTCTTGTCGAAGGTTACGGTGGGCGCGACATCGGTGAAGGTGACAGTGGCGTCGTCAGTGGCAGTATCTTCGTTACCGTCGTTGTCGTGGCTTCCCAGTGAATATATTGTGGTGGGCAGCACCGGAGAGTCCCAGCGCGAGGCGGATATCGAGAACTCACAGCTTGAACCAACTGTAAGCGCAGTCCCGACCTGGCAATCCGCGTCGCCGTCAAGATGCCGTAGACACTGTCGGATAGCGAGCTGATAGTAGCTACCTCAGGGCCATTGTTCGTCACGCGGAAGGTGAAGACGACATTACCGCCGGTCTCCGGGACAGAGGTTGGCGCGACAGTCTTGAGGACGGAGATATCAGGCAGCACGTCCGTGTAGGTGACGGTTTCACTGTCAGTAGCGGTGTCATTGTTGCCGTCACCATCGGTAACGGTGGCGGTGAAGACGTTGACATGCGTGCCGGGTACGTCACCTGCCGGAATGGCAAAGGTGGCTTCGAAGGAGCAGGATGCTCCACCGGCCAGGACGGTGCCAACCTTGCAATCCGCATCTCCAGCCAGCGTGCCGAACTGGTCGTCGGAGAGGGCCGTGATCTCGGCTGCTTCGGCACTGTGGTTGGTGACCACATACGTGAAGAGCACATTGCCACCGGTCTCCGGGATAGACACAACTCCCGCAGTCTTGGGGACGGTGATATCCGGTAGCACGTCGGTGTAGGTGATCGTCTCGGAGTCGGTGGCGGTGTCAGTGTTGCCGTCGCCATCGGTAACGGTGGCGGTGAACACGTTCACATGCGAGCCAAAGACGTCGCCCGCCGGGATGGCAAAGGTGGCTTCGAACGCGCAGGAAGCTCCAGCGGCCAGGACGATGCCGACCATGCAGTCCAAGTCGCCCGTCAAGGTGCCGAACTGGTCGTCCGACAGGGCGGTGATCGTAGCTGCTTCCAGACTGTTGTACGTAACCCGGTAGGTGAACTCGACGTCCCCGCCGGTCTCTGGCACGGCAAGCGGATCGCCGGTCTTGAGGGCGGTGATGTCGGGCAGTATGTCGGTGTAGGTGATCGTCTCGGACCTGTCGGTGTCGTCATTGCCATCGCCATCGGTGACGGTGGCGGTGAAGACATTCACGTGCGTGCCGGGGAAATCGCCTGCCGGGATGCCAAAGGTAGCGTCGAACGCGCAGTATGCTCCACCCGCCAGGACCGTGCCGACCTTGCAGTCCGCATCTCCGGTCAGGATGCCGAACTTGTCGTCGGTCAGGGCAGTGATCGCGGCCGCTTCGAGACTGTTGTTGGTGACCCTAAAGGTGAACTCGACTAATCCGCCGGTCTCCGGTACGGCGACCGGATCGCCGGTCTTGAGGACGGTGATGTCGGGCAGCACGTCCGTGAACGTTACCGTTGCATCATCGGAGGCAGTGTCGGAATTTCCGTCGCCGTCACTAGCCACTACTGTGGCTGTATTGACATGGTCCGGTCCGCCGTAGTCCCCTTCGACCCACTCGATGAAGATACAAGCGTAGGTTGCATCTTGGGACAGCACTAACCCCAACCAACCAAAACAGTGCAAGCTCAGGTCGAAGTCGCTGTCGTAAAACTGGTCGATTGTGGCATTTTCCCAACTGTTGTTTCTGATCAGGATGGAGAAAGTAACGTTTCCACCCGTCTCAGGCACCGAGATCGGGTCAGCCGTCTTAGTAATAGAGATGTCGGGCAGCACATCCGTGAACGTAACCGTTGCATCATCGGAGGCAGAGATCGGTGTTGCCATCATCATCCGATGCAGTGGCCGTAAAGACGTTCACATGGCTTCCGGGGAAGTCGCCGGAGGGATAAAGTCTTTCTGAGAACTCGCAATAAGCGTCTTTAGCCAGGACGGTGCCAACCTTACAATCTGCATCGCCGTTGATGAATGTGAAAACGCTATCGGACAGGCTGCTTATAGTCACCGCTTCCGGTCCGATATTGGTAACACGGAAGGTATAGTACACCCCCCCGGCGCCAGTCTCGGGCACCGAGGTCGGGTCGGCTTTCTTGGTGACCGTGATGTCAGGGAGTACATCAGTAACGGTGACTGTCTCGCTGTCACTGTCATCACCGGTGCTGCCTTCGTTATCCGTAACCAACACATATGCAGTGTTCTCATAGCTGCCAGCATTTGTGTACGCCACAGTATACGAGCAGGTTTTAATCCCGCCTACCGCCAAGGTCGTTCCTACCAATGCCTGGCAGGATATCGGCAAATCAACAAAACGAGTGTCGGTCAGGGTGGTGATCGTCACCGGTTCCACAGACTTATTCTCGATGAAGATAGTGAACACAAAGTCTCCACCCGGCTCAGTCAGCAAGCCCGGCACTGCGCTCTTGGTCAGATCTATAGTAGGAAGAATATCTTGATCATTATTTGTAATTGTACAAGTGGCTGAACCCCCATTCGGAATAACAATGTTCGCACAGTTATCATATGTGGTATCGATTCCTCCATACGCAGGTTCAGTGATTGAATAGGTCCCGGCATCTACTGGCAAATCATTTTGACCATCTAATTCAAAGGGAATGTAAGAACCACCATTCACCAGAGAAAGAGAAATCGTTTGCCGACATGGTGCCGTCATTGTCATTTACGACAACTTTCTTTACAATCAAAGTCGCGGCCTGATCATTATTCGTAATAAACAAGTCTTACTCTCACCCAAAGCCAGAGTCGCCGAAGCGCCGCAGTCGTAACCCGTTGCGATGTATCCACTAGGACCAAACTCCGACAGGTTATAAGTGCCAGCATTGACATCACCCTCCACTGTTGGACCGGAGCCAGACAGTAGTGTCGGACCAGAGGCGCTTAATGTCCAATCTGCCTCCGTCTTGGTGCCACCGTTGTCGTTCACTACAACTTTGACCAGTTTGAGGTGTGATGTCTGATCATCATTCGTGACTGTACAAGTTTTCGTTTGGTTTGCAGTAATGGACCCACTGCAGTCCGCCGA
>CAVVUF010000002.1:0-2056790 GCA_963751425.1 uncultured Chloroflexia bacterium
GCACATATGCTGATTCATTGCTCCACTATCTTTCTGTCCGTATTCATGGTATCCACAATGGTCTGGCTCCTCTGCCGCCGGAACGGGCTAAACTCCTTGATCATGGGGGCTCGAAATCTAGCGAAACGCGGAGTGTATCCCCGTGCCGAAGGCCGCCAGGTGGAGCCGGTGTTAGGCAGCCTCCTGCACATTCTCTCGATAGATTGCAGGACTATCAGGAGGCAGCCTTTTCCACATTTGATCGAGCAAAATAACAAACGCCGTGAAAACCAACAGGAGTATGTATGCACCTATTGATGCGTTGAGAAAGATGGTGGTCGTGTTCATGGCTGGATGAATCAGTGCGGTTACTAAAATACTGCCCTTTGTGCGGTTGAAGAGCCAAGTGAATATGATGGTGATCAGTACAATCAGAACGTACTCGATGAGTGTATCAGAAAGACTTTTCGCCTGGATGCCCCCAAATCTGGCCGGTGTATGCCAGACTGCCCAGAGAACCCAGAGGATCAGGCTGGAAACGAGGGGAGTGAACCTTGCATGAAGTCTCGGCAAGGCATATCCCCGCCAACCGGGTTCCTCAGAAAGCCCACCGAAGATGACACTGTAGAGAAAGTAGAGAATAACCATCCCCAGCAGCTTGACATCCACCTCAGGATATCTGAATAATGGGACTTCCGTTCCCAAGGCTCGAACTCAGGAGATTTCCCAGAAGCCAAATCGCAGGGAAAAGCACAAGTGCCAGGAGATAGTACCCAAAAGAGCCTCTAGGCTTTATATACGTGCGAAGATGAGCTCTTACCCCCGGTATCGTCGAAAAGACAGAAGAAGCAACAAAAGCCGGCAGTAATCCAGTTATAAAACCCGCAATCCCTACAGGTATGGACCAGACCGCCAATTGATAAACGATTAGCTGTAGAATGATTATCATGCTCGCAAAATCCACACAACAATAAATGCGATCACCGCGGGTTTACGGCTGCCCTGCCTGGGTCGCGACGAAAGAACTGCGGACAGCCCGATACTTACCAGTGCTGGTGCGAATACTCCCAGAATGACTAATGGTGCTACAAAGCTTTGCCCTTCAAGTAACGGTGGTTGAAAAAGAAACAGTAGCGTCCACGTGACTAGATAAGTTAGTACAAAGTACGCTATCAATTGATGACGCCTAAGAAACTCAATCAATTTATCCATATTATTCCTTCTCTTGAATGGCTGCCGAACATACTCAACAACTCGCGGGTCAGAATATCGATACGAAGTACCCTTTTCAAGCATTTTTAGTAGCCTTGTTGTGGTGTTTTGCGATGTGGAGTATTTACCAAAACACCACAACAAAAACGATATGCAGCCTTCTATGAAGGAGGATAGCCCCAGAGCCAGTATTGACCCCAAGAATGATGGAGAAAGTACTTTTGTTCGATCAATACAGCGCCCTCGCCATCAACATAACGCACAACAGCTTTGAGGGCTTCGTCAACGGTCATGCCGCTCACATCGATGGTGACCTTTCGATCACCTTCATCCTCCCATGGCTTGATGACGAGCCCAGATGCCTTCGAGATTTCCTCCAGCACGGTGCTCAATGGGACTTCCTCGAAGCTCATGCCCTCGGGCAGACGACTCTGAAGCATCCTGTTGCGCTCCGCCCAATAATGATCCCGCATCTTGTTATTGATCGTGGAGCATGAGGACAGAGCCAGGACCACGAAAAGGACGAAAAAGAGAGGGATCATTTTTTTCATTAATTTGGACCAAGGTTGGTTATTCATGTTGTGTCTCCTGTAAGATGGCTTCTAATAAATCTTCGGCTGAACATCCCTTAACCAGAAAAACATCCGCGCCGGCAGCCAGCGCTTCGGATTGATGAGACGAGTACATGGTCAGGGCAATGACTTTGACTTGCGGCCACCTGCCTTTGATCATCCGGGTGGCCTCCAGGCCATCGATCACCGGCATCCGAAGGTCCATGAGCACCACATCAGGCTGGCATTGTTCAACCAGATGAACTGCCTCCCGGCCATCGGCTGCCTCACCAACGATTTCGATCTCCAATTGGGTCGCCAGCAGGGCTCTCAAGCCATTACGGGAGGAGAGGCGATCATCGGCGATCAATACGCGGATATGCTGCTTCATGGTTTCTCTGTTTTCCTGTTCAGATTTCCTCAGATTTCTTTCATTTCAATTTAAGTTTTACAAAAAAAGAGCCGGTTGTCATCTGAAGAAAGCGGATTTTTCGATACCACAAAAAGCTGCCTTTCGGCAGCTTTTCTCCTCAAAATGCACAGACGCACTGTGCTATCTATGATAAAAGTGATAGGCTAAGGATTAGGAACTCTCTTCAACATCATCTAATGATGCCAATCCTTCCCGCAGGGCATAGAGGGTTGCCTGGGTGCGACTGGCCAGGTGCAGCTTGTCAAGGATATTACTGACATGGGTGCGCACCGTCCCCTCTGTGACGATCAATCGATCGGCAATTTCCCGGTTGGTGCGTCCATGGGCAACCAGCTTCAGTACTTCCAGCTCGCGTTCGGTCAATGGATCGATGGCTGTGGGTTGCCCTGAAAAGTGTGGCTGACTTTCAATATTTTTTGAGGGCTGCGCTGTTGCAATTTCCTGCAGCAGCATCCGTGCAATCTTGGGGTGGAGCGAGGATTCCCCTCGATACACCTGGTGGATAGCTCGCATCAGATCCTCCGAGCCGGTATCTTTGAGCAGATAACCCAAGGCGCCAGCTTTGATCGCTGGGAAGACCTTGTCGTCAGCAGAAAAACTCGTCAGCACAAGGATACGCACCTCCGGCTGGAAAGCCATAATTTGATGAATAGCTTCGATCCCATCCATCTCCGGCATCACTAAATCCATTAATATAACGTCCGGGTGAAGGATGCGTACCTTAGAAACCGCTTCTGCCCCATTGGCAGCCTCTCCCACGCACTCGATGTCCGGTTCGGTTGTCAACAGGGATTGGATCCCATCCCGAACGATCGCATGATCATCAACAACAAACACTCGAATTTTTCCTGCCTTCGTCTGATCCATTATTGGCTTCCTTTCACTTCTACTTGCACGGTTGTCCCCATTCCTGGCTCGCTCTTTACCGTCAATTGTCCACCGATTTGCTCTGCGCGTTCCTTCATCCCCTTTAACCCAACCCGCCGCTCGTCTGGGCAGTGTTAAAATCAAATCCTACCCCGTCGTCAACAATTTTAAGTTCCGTCAACTGCGGTTGCTGGATCAGGGAGACCGTGACACAGCTGGCCTGGGCGTGTTTAAGCACATTGTTCAAGGCTTCCATGGCAATGCGATACAATCCTTCCTGAATATCAGGGTGAAGATCACTCTCACCCTCCAATCTCAACTGCGTTTTCAGCCCAACCCGTCCCTCCACTGCCTCCAGCCGCGCCTCCAGGGCAACCGCTAATCCTTCCTGTTCCAGGATTGGCGGGCGTAACTCGAAGATCAGCAAACGCATCTCTTCCAATGCACCCTTGGCGGTATCGCGGAGTTTATTCAGGTTGTCGACCGCCGGAGGCACCTGTCCCGTGTCCAGTAACCGCTTCGCTGCGTCAGCGTACAGGGTCACACCATAGAGCGACTGGGTTACTGAATCGTGCAGCTCCCGGGCTAACCGGTTGCGTTCTTCAATGATGGCTTTTTCCCGCTCGTGCTGGCGCAGGGTCTCTTCGACCTTGTACCGTTGGTCGATCTCATGCTGCAGTTCCGCCGTACGCGCGGCGACCTGTTTCTCCAAATCCCGATTACGCCGCTCCAAGCTCTGGACCCGCAGACGATAACCCATTCCCACACTTGCTAGCAGCACCAGGGCAACCATTCCCCTGAACCACCCCGTATCCCAGAAAGGCGGAATAACCGTAACCTGGATGGAAAGGCCCGCCTCATTCCACACCCCATCATTATTCGAGCCTTTTAGCCTCAGGATATAAGTACCGCCAGGGAGATTAGTATACCTGCCGAATCGCTGGCTGCCCAGATAATTCCAATCTTGATCAAATCCTTCCAGCATGTAGGCGTGCTGGTTTTTTTCCGGCTGTGTGTAGCTTAGAGTGGTAAATCCAAATTCGAACGAGTTATCCGGCCAACGGATCGTAATCTCGGATAGATTTTCCGGTGCCTGACCTGTTTGCATATCCTTCCCGTTCTGTTGCAAGGAGGTCAGAACCACCCGTGGGATATAGGGATTGTCGGTCAGCTGATCGGGGTAGAACGAAACAAAGCCATTGATACCTCCAAAGAGCATTTCACCGCTGTCGCTCAATAACCCTGTAGCAAACTCATTAATGGGGAGCCCGTCACTGGCATTATAGTTTTTAAATCGCTTTGCAGAAGAATCAAACCTCGAAAGCCCATTGGCAGTTGCGATCCAGAGAAAACTGTCATGACCAATGATTTTCCATACGATATCATTAGCCAGCCCATCCTGTTCCTGGTAGTGGGTAAAGGTATAGGAGGCTGGATCGGTTGTTACGAATTTAATCAGGTCAAGTCTGTTCAGCCCACCACCCTGTGTACCAATCCATAGGACGCCTGACGGATCCTGGTACAAGGTTGTGATCCAGTTGTGACTCGGGCTGTTGGGATTGCTGGGATCGTGCTTAAACGAAAGCCAGTCTCCTGTCGAGCGGTCAAAGAGATTCAACCCTTCCTGTGTTCCAATCCACAGCCTCCCTGATTTATCCTCAATCACGTCTTGAATGAAGTTATCGGTGATGGTATCCGTTATTCTAGCGCCTGTGTTTGGATTCCATGTCTGTTGATAGTAAACAAATTCTCCGGTCACAGGATTGTATTTAGACAACCCACGTCCCAGTGTACCCAGCCATATAAAACCCTGCCGGTCTTTAGTAATGCTATTAATCACTTCCCTTTTAACGCCCCCTGGATCTGGAGGATTGTACGGTAAACGATCGATTCTTTGGGTTTTCCGATCGTAACGAAAAACGCCATTGGCAGTTCCGATCCAAAAGATTCCTAATGAGTGTTTCATGAATCGCCCTTACAAACAAATTTCCCTGATTTTGGGAAGCGGTGGTTTCAGGCGGGTAGTGCTGCCATATTCCTGTTTTCCGATCTAACCAATCGAGGCCACCGGAGGTGCCAATCCAAAGCAAGCCAGACTCATCCTCGTGGAGGGTAAGCACCTCGTAGCCACTGGAGCGCCGCGGGTCATTGGGGTCCCCCAGATAATATGTAAATCGTCCTGATGCCAGGTCAGATTTATTCACACCCTCGCCCTGGGTCCCAACCCAAAGGATACCCGATTCATCCTGATAGATTGAACGGATACGATCGCTGCTCAGGCTGTCAGGCCTGGCAGGATCGTTGCGGAAATGCTTGAAGGTCCCACTCTGTGGATCAAAGGCATCCAACCCACCGCTGTCCGTACCAATCCAAATCAATCCCGACGGATCTTCAAAAACTGACCAGATGTAATCATTTCCCAGGCTGGCAGGATCTTCTGGGTTGTGGCGATAATGGTTGAAAGTCTGCGTTTTGGGATCGAACTGTTCCAAACCTCCGCCGTAAGTCCCGATCCAGATTGTACCGGACGGATCCTGGACGATCTCCCTGATCCAATCCAAGCCCAGGCTGTTTGGGTTGTTGGGATCATGATGAAATGTGGTGGTCTGCCCTGTGGCAGGGTCAAAGAGGTCCAGGCCTTCGCTGTGTGTTCCGATCCACACCTTCCCAGTCCTGTCGACCAGCATGCCGGAGATCCATTCATGACCTCCAAAATCCGGGTCAGCAGGATTGGGTGCATAACTGGTAAAAACTCCACTCTTAACTTCGAGTTTGACCAATCCACCACCATAGGTCGCAATCCAGAGCACTCCCGGTGGATTCTCAGCCATATACCTAACGACATTTCTGAACTCCTCCGGTTCATCGGTTATATTCTGAAAATCGTTGGCGTCATAATGAGTGAATACTCCAGAATCTCGATCGAAACGGTTCAATCCCCCACCATAGGTTCCGATCCATAGTGTTCCGGAAGAATCTTCAAAGAGGGACCAGATCTGATTGTGGCTGATGCTGAATGGATCATCTGGATTGTGTTTGTATACGGTGAAACTATAGCCGTCGTACTTATTAAGCCCATCGTCGGTTCCAAACCACATGAAACCTTTGCTGTCTTGTAGAATGCAGTTTACGGTGCTGTGGGAGAGTCCAGCTTCTACAGATAAACGTTTAAATTTGAGATTTTCCAAGATGAGAGGAATTTTCTGTTGAGAACTATGCTCCTGTAAAGGATTGTTAGGTGGAACCGCTTCTTTATGGGGTAGCGTAACTGTGGCTGGATTGCCACACGCCAGTAGGAGCGATGCGAAGATGATTGATAACGCCAGATATAATGCCGAAGTGACAAATTTCTTGATGGAACACAACATTTCACACCTGAAGGTTATATGTAGGTTGAAATGATTTTGACTTCCATATCTAATTTATACACTCAATTGATTGAATATTGTATTAATATTATTTTTTACTCGATTTTTTGGAAACGCCAGCATTACTTGACGATTCCAGGGAGCAGAACTATCATTCTGACAATTACAACTGAAGTACATTTTCCCCAATCGCGCCGTTTGACTCAAGTCCCCGTAGGGGCACCTTACGTTAACGTGTCTTATCGATATGATAGGGCACGTTTTCATTTTCTCTTCACAAGTGTGCAAACTTTCGAAGTGGCAGCTCCGCTTGCCTGGCTCTACATGCTTTGCAGCAGGGCAAAGACCACCGCCAGTGCCAAGATAATGAGACCAATGAAGATAGCCAGCCAAGTTGAAAATCTTTGACGCATGACGGCCTCCTTCAAACCAGGTAGAACTGCTCGGAGTGATAATCTCCAAATGGGACGCCCAGGTTAGAGAGTGCTTGCTCAACGGCGTTCATCATCGGCTGAGGGCCGCATATGAAAACTTCTATTGTATTGCGCCGCTGAGCCTTGGGTAGGTGGCGCTCCAGGATCGCCTGAGTGACGAATCCCGTCTCCCCGTTCCAATCGGTGGGCGGTTTCTCCAACACGTGCACCACTGTAAGCGCCAGCGAATCTTGCAACCGGTCTATTTCCTCGCGGAAGGTGACGCTTTCCCAATCTCGGTTGGCATAGATAAGAGTCAAAGGGCGTTTCTCGCCGCGTTGCGCCAGGGTGCGCATCATGCTCATGATCGGCGTAATCCCCACCCCGCCGGCAATGAAGGCAAATTGCTCCGCGTTGGGGTGCCTGTCTACGCTGAAGTGCCCGAATGGCCCGTCTACATACGCCTTCTGGCCGGGTTGCAAGGTCTTGATCTTCCTGGTGAAGTCACCCAGCTCCTTGATGGTAAATGTCAGTTTACCCTGCTGGTCGGCACTGGATGAAAACGAGAAGGGATGCTCGGCCTCCGAGAAGGGCGAGTTCCCCACAGTGATCCAGGCAAACTGGCCGGGCATGAATTTAAAACCGGAATGGCCTACCGGTTGAATGGTCAGGCTCCAGGCATTGCCGCGCTCCGGCAGAACGCTCTCGATCTCATAGGGGCGTCTTAAAAGCAGGACCGGTTTCAACACACGGATATAGGCCAGCAACCCCACCCAGAAGATGCCGTAGCCAATCCAAAGAACTTGCTTCAAAGGTGTGTTGAGATAATGGCGAGCCAATACTACGTGCGTGATAGCCAGCGCTATCACTGCAATAGCCAGGATGCCATGCCAGATCCGCCAGCGGGTATACTCGATCTTCAGCCTCTTCCGCCACAACGACGCGCCGATCAAAACCAACAACAGCAGCACTGCGGTGACGCCAGCGCGTGCCCGCCAGGGGGCGCTGAAGATGTTTAGCAGCGCCAGAGTGCTCGGTGAAAAGAAAAACAGCAGCAGCGGGTGTGCCAGGATAAGAGCCAATGCCACGAACGAAATCTGGCGATGGAAATGATACACAATGTCCGCGCCATAGGGTGCTTTGATGGATTTGAAGCGGGCGGTGAGGACAAATTGCAACGACATCAATGCCAGCCCCGCAAAGCCCAAGGCGACCGAAAATTCCCGCCAAAATTCGCGACCCTCCGGCATCTCGCCTAAAAGCAATATCAACAAAGGCGCGCTGACCAGGAGAATATATACCAGGATCCAAAATATGCCCTGAACAACGTACTTCCTTCTCATGGCCAATTACCTTTAACCCCTTAATATAGTTCTCAAGCTGCGTAATCATGAATTGCAACTCTTCAATCATATCCTTCAACACATCGCCGATCGAAACAATGCCGACCAGCCGCCCGTCATCGTAGACCGGCAAATGGCGGATATGATTCTCGGTCATCAGGGTCATACAAACGTTGACCGATTGGCTGGGATTGACCGTAATGAGGTCCTTGGTCATCACCTCTTCCAACTTGACTGCCGCCGGGTCCTTACCAAACAGTCCCACCTTGTGGGCAAAGTCACGCTCGGTAAATATTCCGGCAACTTTTTCCCCATCCATGGCAATCACCGAGCTGATCCGCTTTTCAACGAAAATTTTCAACGCCTCGGATACCGGTGCGTCCTTCGAGACCGTCCAAACGGTGCTGCCTTTAGCCCTGAGAATTTTTCCTACTGTGTTCATATTTTTCTCCCGACAGGTTCTAGAATCAACAGCTTATGTGAATGAAATTGTTTTACTTGCCCATCATTTTATTTTACTTTACTTTCCCCTAACTGATAAAGCGGATCAAAGGGGTTCTGGGCCCCAAACATGGTAGGCTTGTTTCGCCGAAAAAGTTTTACGGCAGGTGGATTGTTCGATGCTGACCGTCAAGCCGGAAGGATTTGTCACTTCGGTGGAATTAGACCCGGTCAACTTCTCAACTTGCGCCGCAGCCATTTTTCAACCTCGACGAAGATGTAAGCTGCAAAACCAACTCCCAGCACATCCAGCCAGAGCACCAGCGGGATCGGTGCGCTGCTGAACAGGGTATTCATAAAGGGGGCATAGGTATACAGCAGCTGGATCAACACCATCAAGATCGCGCCGCCCACCGCCCACGGATTGGAGAAGAAACCCAATTGAAAAGGAGAGCGGGTTAGCGAACGAGCGTTGAACAGGTAGAAGATCCCCACGAAAATGACCACGTTGACTGCTACCGTGCGGGCTTCAGCCAGCGAGGCGCCACGCGATAGCTCGTACTCAAATAACCCAAAGGCCCCCACTAAAATAATGACACTCACCAGCACAATCCGCCAAATCAGCACACCATTTAGAATGGGTGCTTTGGGATCGTGCGGCTTGCGGCGCATCAAGTCAGGTTCTTTCGGCTCAAGAGAAAGGGCAATCCCCAACACCGCAGCCGACACCATGTTGATCCACAAGAGCTGGATGGGCAGGATGGGCAGCGTAGCTCCAGTGACGATGGCGGCCAGCAGCACCAGGCCTTCGCCCAGGTTGGTGGGCAGCGTCCAGGCGATGAACTTGGTCAGGTTATCAAAGACGCCGCGCCCCTCTTCCACCGCGGCTTCGATGGAGGCGAAGTTATCATCGGTCAAGATCATATCCGCCGCTTCTTTGGATACATCCGTGCCGGTGATGCCCATCGCCACGCCGATGTTGGCCTGCTTGAGCGCCGGGGCGTCGTTGACTCCATCGCCGGTCATCGCTACCACGTGACCGCGGGTTTGCAAGGCTTCTACCAGCCGCAGCTTCTGCTCGGGAGCCACGCGGGCGAACACGTTGATCTTTTCAGCTTGTTCAATCAGTTCAGTGTCAGACAGCCTGGCAAGTTCTGCGCCGGTCAACACGGCAGTCACAGTCATCCTGGCACAGCCCAATCTGGCGGCCGATGGCGGCAGCAGTGAGGGCATGATCGCCGGTGATCATTTTTACGGTAATGCCGGCCTGTTGGCTGGCGCGGATGGCGGCCATCGCCTCCGGTCGGGGTGGGTCCATCATCCCCTGTAAACCCAGCAGGGTTAAATTGGAAATATCGTCAAAGTGAATTTTCTGCGCGCCGGGCTTCTCCAGGCGGGCAAAGGCCAGCACGCGCAAGCCTTGCGAGGCCATGGTTTCGAGCGCCTGGCGAAATGCTTCGTTGCCGCAGTCGGCTGCCTGCCCCGAAGGGTCGAGGGCGCCGGTGCAGCGGTCGAGCAGCACTTCGGCTGCGCCTTTAACGTAAACCATCCCATCGGCGTGCAGCGTGGCCATGAATTGGTGCTGCGAATCAAAGGGGATGGAATCCAACCGGGCGGGAAAGGCTGTGCCATCCGGGGCGAGCGCCCCCTTGCGGGCAGAGACCAACAGCGCCCCCTCGGTTGGGTCGCCTTGCACAGTCCAACGCCCTTCTGTCTCGACAAGCTGGCTGTCGTTACACAGCAGCCCCGCTTTGAGCGTCTCGATCACAGCCGCGTCGCTGCTCCAAACCCCAGAAATCTGCCCGGCCGGCTGATAACCAACACCGCTAACCGCATATACACCGCCCAGGGTGTAGATTTCTTGCACCGTCATTTGATTCTGGGTGAGGGTACCGGTCTTGTCGGAGCAGATCACGGTGGTGGAACCGAGGGTTTCAACCGCTGGCAAATTGCGGATGATGGCACGCCGGCGGGCCATGCGCGAGACGCCGATTGCCAGGGTCACCGTCAGCGCGGCAGGCAGCCCCTCCGGAATGGCGCCGACTGCCAGGGCAATCGCTGCCATGAGGGTGTCTACCACCGGCTGGCCGCGCAGCACGCCGATGCCGAAGGTCAAAGCCGAAAGCGCCAGGATGACCACCAACAGCACCCGGCTGAACTGGGCGATCTTGCGGGTGAGCGGCGTTTCCAGCTCGGCGGCGCTGGAGATCAACTGTGAGATGCGCCCGATCTCGCTGTCATCGCCGGTGGCGACCACCACGCCGGTTGCCGCGCCATACGTGACCAGGGTGGAAGCATAGGCCATGTTTCGTCGCTCAGCCAACACAGCCTCGTGTGCAATCAGCAAGGAGGCATCTTTCTCTACCGGCAGCGACTCGCCGGTGAGGGCAGCTTCGGTCACCTGAAGATCGCGTGAGGCGACCAGGCGGAGATCAGCCGGGACGCGTGAACCCGCCTGCAATTGCACGATATCGCCTGGCACCAGATCGGCTGCCGGCAGGCGCACCACCTTTCCGCTGCGGATGACCGCGGCTTCAGTGGTCATGGTTTTGGACAGGGCGGCAATGGCCTGTTCAGCGCGCGATTCCTGGATGATAACCGATGGTGGCGTTGATGAGCACCACGCCAAAGATGACCAATGCATCCACCGGGTCTTTCAGCACCGCCGTCACCAGGCTGGCGATCATCAAAATGATCACCAGCGGGTTGTTGAACTGAAGCAGAAAACGCACCAGTGGGCTTTTCCCCTTCTGCGGGGTTAGCACGTTGAGGCCAAAGCGTTCCTGGCGGTGTTTGATCTCGAAAACATCCAGGCCATTCTGAAGGTCACTGTCTAGCAGGTCGAGGACTTCTTCTGCAGGAAGATGGTGCCAATGTTTATCAAGCAAAGTGTTCATAAGAGCATCCTTTTTGTTTTTTAAGCCCGAAAGGCAAAAAGGACCGGCAGGTCGAGACACATGCCGAGACCCACCAGCCACCAAATGGGGTGGGGACGAAGCTGCAAAGTAATTTCATCTCCTTTTGTGATCTGCCACCTCAATCCCTTTTTATCTCATTGTGTTTGCTGTCCCAGATATTTCAGAAACAATCCGTTGAGGATGGGAAACTCGCAGTGTCCATTCGGCGAGAGTGGTCAGTAAATCGCGCAGGAAACCACACGTCGTTGGATCTATCAGGTGACCTTGTGCATCGAAAACCTGCTCAGCGCGCCCTACCAGGACTTCCGGTTTGCCCAAGGTCAGTGCACCGACATGCGTCAGAATTTGACGCAGATGCAATTGGGCTCTCAACGTGCCAAAGTTACCTGTGCTGATGCCAATAATGGCGGTGGGTTTGCCGTTCAAAGGCTGCTTAGGAGACCGTGATGCCCAATCGATGGCATTCTTTAGGGCTCCACTGATCGAGCCGTTATACTCTGGTGTGGCGATCAGCAGCGCATCTGCTTGCGCCAGTTTGGTTCGGAGTTCAACCACGGCGTCAGGGAATGGCTTCTCGGAATCCTGATTGAACATCGGCAGATGCGATAAGTCAAATATTTCCAGAGTCATTTCTGGCGGCACCAGCTCCGCGGCTGCCCGTAAGAGGGCTGTGTTATACGAAGCTCTTCGTAGGCTGCCGCTGATGCCCAAAACTTGAATCGGGTTGTAGGTTGTCATTAACATTTCTCCGGTTTTGTATCTTGTCATGCTTTATACAGGGGCCAGGGTGCCGGTCCAGATCAGCCAGCACAGCACGGTCTTAGCCGACAGGCTCAGGATGATATAGACGCGTTCCCCGAACAGGTAATCCTTCCAGGGGCCAATCTTCTTGTACTGCAAGACCATGTTGATGGCGAAGATATTGAAAAAGACAAACAATGTCGGGACAATGGTGTAGACAAATGCTGGCGGCTTGGCATCCCCAGAATTGACCGCGCCCACGAAGTAGAGCATGATCACGATCCACGGCACGATCCCGGCGATACAGCCATAGATAAAAGCTGTCCAGTCCGTTTTCTCAGTGTGCTGGTTGTGCAGCTCCATCATGTTGCCAAACAGGTTCATCGTGGCGTTCACGGTGAAGATCAGGATGATTGCGCCCAGATCCCAGATGCCGATCAGCATGCCGATCAAAACAATCATCAGCGAAGAGCTGAGGGCATATTCATAAAAGCGAACCGGGTTCATGCCCCTCTTCAGATTTTCCACATACCGCCCATAGCCAATCGTAGCCAGGTAGAAGTGCGCTACCGCTGAAATCAACAGGAAAAAAGCTACGGCTACTCCAAACGGAAGCTCATAGACAAGCTCGGCATTAGGCTTCAGTGAGCGGGTAGCGATATCAAAGTTCAGGAAATTGGTGTAGATGGGGTAAGTGGTGTCATTGCTGATCAGGATCATGAGGATGCCCTGGAACAGGTGCAGGAATCCCATGCCCAGGTTGAAGCGCCGCAGTCCGGTAAACTTGCGATCCGCTGCGCTTGTTGAACTGTCTGTTTCGTTACTTTTGGTTGCCATTTTATTTTCTCCTTTTGTCCAAGTAGATTGATTACTGATTATCGCATTAAATAAGCCGCTTGCCTGCCATGAAGCTGATATAACTTACCAAAACGCTCAAGACCGTTCCCCAAAGCATATCCACAATGCTGAGCAGTGCGGGCCAATCTTTCAAAGTGGCGAGATTGGTCAAATCGTAGGTGGCATAGGTAATGAGCCCAAACAGGGCCGCGTGTGATAGGGTCGTCTTGAGAGAGTTAGCTTCCAGCCCAGGCAAAACGACGAACACCAAAATGCCTACAACAAACAGCATATAGAAAATGATTGCCACAAACCAGTTGGGGCTGGGGGCCATCAGAAAGCCGAGATACTGCTGATAGAACGTACGCGCTACCAGTCCCAGCCAAAGCATGTCAATCGCGAAGAAGGCTGCCAGTGAAACAAGGTAAAGTTTAAGATACCTCATCCTTCTTTCTCCTGAAGTTCACTTTTGAGCTGGATCAAGACTTCGTTGCGCGCCAGAAATCCCGGCACCCAGGGAGGATTATATCCGGCCACGATGAAGTCCCCTTCCATTTCAATGCCTTGTTCCTGCAGCCACTGGCTGAGGCGCAGCTTATTTTTCTGGATCGTATCTTGCCGGAAGAACCCGGAAAACCGGATGGCAGCCAGCGAACGGGCGGGAATCAGTTTGAATTGAACCCGGCTGTCTCTCGGCTGCGGCAGGGTTTCTAAGGTGTATGCGGAGGGCATGATGAAAGCCACCGTAAAGCTGGATTCGCCGGTGACAGTAACCGGTGTGGTCATGGCTATTTTTTCGGATTGAGATGCCTGAACGGGGGAGGTCATCTCAATTTTTTGTTTCGAGACATTATTGCCGAAAATATATCCCGCCAGTATATTGAAACCTTTTTCAATAGCTGATTTATATTGCTTTTCGTCAATAACTACCTCAGCTTGAATGTAAGCGGGGTAATGCCGGATTTCAATTTCGTTTTGTTTCTTGATTACAGAATACTTTGGGGTTTCTGTCATATACGATTTCTTTTCAACACCAGCTTTTTGATCATTGTGCCATTCCTTTGCCGCATTCAAAAACTGCACCTACGGGCAGGGGATAAATTCCTCAAGGTTTATCAATATATTGTATATATTATTATAAGATATTGTATAGTATAATAGTTAAATAGTCAAGATAATTGTTCGAGATTGGAGAGAAAATGAAAACGGTAAATGTGAAGAAAATCCTCACCCGTATCTTGCTGATTGTCATCTCCATCCCGGTGCTGCTCGTGCTGGTAGTTTGGGCTGCGTTCATGATCTCTAACCGCACCAATGGATCGCTCACCTCTGCTGGCGAGCAGCGGCGCTACCTGCTCTATGTGCCGGACTCCTACGACCCATCCACCCCGGCTCCGCTGGTGATCAGCATGCACGGTTTTGCCGAGTGGCCCGCCCACCAGCAGCAGATCTCGCACTGGAACGACCTGGCGGACGAGCACGGCTTCTTGATGGTATACCCAATGGGAACAAGCTTTCCTCTACGCTGGCGTGCCAACGGCGATACCGGCCTGATGCAAGACGTGACCTTCATCTCCGATCTGATTGACCACCTGGAAGACGAGTATAACGTTGACCCGGCCCGAATCTACGCTAACGGCCTGTCGAATGGGGGCGGCATGTCGTTCGCGCTGTCCTGCAAGCTGTCGGAGCGCATTGCCGCCATCGGCAGCGTGGCGGGGGCATACTTGCTGCCTTGGGACGCATGCACCCCATCTCGCCCTGTGCCGGCGATTGTGTTCCACGGGAACGCCGACCCCATCGTCCCGTTCGCAGGCGGTCCGTCGCGTTCGTTCGACATTCCATTCCCGCGCATAGACGACTGGGTCCAAACTCTGGTGGAGCGCAACGGCTGCAGTTTGGAACCACAGACCCTGACCGGTGAGGGCGATGCCAGCGAGATGCGCTACACCGGCTGCGATCAGGATGCTGATGTGATCTACTACACCATCGACGGAGGCGGCCATACCTGGCCGGGCGGCGATCCACTGCCTGAATGGATTACCGGCGCCACCAGCGACGATATCGATGCCACTCGCCTGATGTGGGAATTCTTTCAGCAGCACCCGTTAAAAGTAAGAGCAAGAGAATGTGGTGCGCTGGCAAGTCAACTTGCTGGCTGGTAATCGCGCACATTGCGGGTCAATAAATAATCCGCATGAATTTGGAGCGCGGCCATCATTTGAACGGGGTCTTCAAAATCTCGGTAAAGCAAGTTCAGGGCTTGTTCAATTTTATTTTGATCAACAGACGCGATTCTGAGGAACTGTAATAAGCTGGTCAGCGTAACGCGTGCTTGTTCGGGCGATTTGTCCTTGGCAATCAGACAAAACAGCGTGGTCACAGAGTGAGCCGCTAACCATCCCTGAATGATGCCTGTTTCAGCATAGGCCAGCAAACGCGCTGAAAAATCGTAGAAATCTTTACGTTCCTGAAGCACATCCAGGATAATATTCAAATCAAACAGCACCTGCGATTTATCTGCCTCGATATTTATCTTCCAGGGGTTTTTTATAATCATCTATGGATACATCTGGGGACAATGGACCTGTCAACCGGCGTACGACAGGCGCATGGTCCAAAACATCAGACTCGTAAGGGATGTGTTGCAGATAAGCTGAAATCAACGCGGTTAGGGTTGTTTGATGTGTTTAGGCATAGCGTTTCGCATTTGCAAGCAAGTGCCGCGGCACCCGAACGGTTAATTTTGTGTCCATTTGCGCCTCCTTCTGCCGTATAGAATAGCATATCTTTGTACGGCTTTCAAGTAAGGCACAGTATCTTAGCGGATAAAATGCCACCCTTTTACAAATAAGACACGTTACGTACGGTACCCCCGTGGGGGTACCAACCGATAGACATACTTTTGAAGGTAGCTTTACGGCAACGATGAGTGTCTACAACAAAAAACAATCTTGAATCCAGGGTTGTTTTTTGTTGTTGGATATTGCACTCACAAAGTATTTCTATTTTCGCACTTTTATCGGCTCAACGGTGCCAGAGTCTTGAGCCGGTCAATAAATTCAGGCACATCTTTCGCATTCAAGTTCCCACCTCCACCCCATTTTCCAAGAAGCGCTGACAGTTCATCAAGTGAAATATTATAGAATTCTGGGAATTTCTCTAAGTAAAGCTTGAGCCAGAATTTATTGTTATCGATATAGATAGTTAATAGGACTCTGGTGCCGCTGTAATTGTGATGATATTGGACAGCATGTTTAAGATTAGTTGCCCACATGTGAGCATCGTATACAGTGTTGTGAAGATCAACAAACTCTTTTTCTACATTACACTGCTTGGCCCGCATTAACTTGTTCGGATCTACTGGACGCGAGGTTACAGAGCTATCATCTCCAATTGCAATAGGCGTTTGTGGGGTTTTTGGTGTCGCCTGTGCTGCTGGGATAGCAGCTTTCACCCTGTCTATAATCAATTCGCCTCGTTTTTCTAAAAAGGTAGCATATTGCTCAAATTCCCAATATTCGTGTGGCGGTATCAGGTGCTTTTTACGGTATTCTTCTTCGCTGGTTGCGTCGATCTTCTTCCCTTCCTTGATGTAAATGTCCACCCAGGTTGCCAGTGGTTTGTTGTTTTTGTCGCCTCGATTGACGCCGACACTGATGAGTTGATAGTTTTCGATACAGTAAATTTGTTCGTACCCAACACCGCGTGCAGTCAGCAGCGATTTCGGGTGGATATGGTCGATATCAGGCTGCATGACGCGCCAGTCTGAAGTCATAAATGATGTAAAACAGAAAATCGTCATCCCATGCGGGAAAACGCGTGGAGGCCAGGTCTTGGCTAAAGCGTAGGCCATACTCGCTATACATTTTAAAAATCGTCTCAACTGGAAAATGCTCATCTTTATGATTCTTCAGGACCGCCCAGATTTTGTTCAGGCCGGTTTTTTCGGCCACCCAACCGCTGCCCCGACCTTTGAAAACTCCATTCAAAATCGAGAGATAAAACCAACGTTTCAGACTGGAAAAATCCGGATTGCCAGTCACAGCGTTATCAAAGTAATTTGCCAACCTTTCAGTCGCCACAGATTGGCGGTGATAAATATGATAAGCAGCTAGGTATAAAGGCAAGGCAGAACGCCGGATTTTTGCATAATAATAGTCTTCGAGTTTTGCCTGGTACAGGAATTTTCGTAAACCGTCGAGTGTATTAAAAATGCGCTCCTGGTTGTCGAGGGCAAATTTAAAATCTTTCTCCTGGATGTTGGCTAGGTTCTTGGAAGGTTCATCCTGGAGAATAAAGAGCAGCTTGATAAACTCATTTTGGCCGAACCCAATATCCTGGTATGGGGCTGCTCTGTCCAGCAGTTCTTCCATGCGCCAGTCAAATCCCTTGAGGGCAGAGGCAATCAAATCGTAAGGTTGGAGAACTGTGCCGCCGTTGTTTAACCGGGTAAACAGATCTACCATCTTTTGCCGGTTACCTATCTCATCGAGATCGCCGTCACGAGTGACGATAGCGACCCCCATGCATTCATCCATAAAGATCGCTTCATAAAATTTGTGGATGTTCAGTCGAATGCATTCAGCCTCTTGTGCACTGGCAATATTGCGAGATTCGATGATTTTTGAAGCGACGTTCATAGGATGCTGGTGTTCCCGATAGAACTTTTGGTAAAGCGTTGGGACGGTATACCATAAATTCACTTTTGCTTTCCCCCATTCGTCTTTCTCCGGCTTAGGCAATCTTTTTTCATCGTCTACAAAGGCAAACTCAAACTCCTCTTTGCCATCGCTCAATAAGTTGAAATACAGGATCTTAGCTTCGAAACTGCCCTTCAAGCCAATATAGAGGGTTTGCATCCGCTGTTGTCCATCAATGACAAAATAGGCTTTCCGATCCAGAGGAGAATCCTGGTTTCTGGAACTTGAAAGAGACGCATCGGCAGTAAAGTCGCTTAAAAAGTTTCGCAGAGCAAACAGCGGTGGCATATGTGGAATTTGTTCCATGACCATAATTCCGCCGAAGGCGTTCTTCTTCAGCAACGAGTTGAACAAAAGGGTCATTTTCTCTTCATTCCAGACCAGTCTGCGCTGGATCACTGGCAGGACAAAATCATGGCTGTCAATTTCTTCGACAATATCCTTGATTTTATATTCTTTCCACTCAGCCATTGATTTTCTCCTTATCTTGGTCTGCTACTAGGTGCCTTTCACCATCACCATCTTTTCATCACGCCCTTGACGGAAATATTCTAGTGCCGTATTCTCGAGAGGTCTCCATGGGTGAATCTTTAGATGGATTGGTCTGAAGTTTACCACTATTCACCCTCTCGCAGATAAGCCACGCGAACGCATGGTACCCTCGAAGGCACAGAGTAACAAAAACCTCGGAGTTTATCTTCGAGGTTCTTTGTTTTATTAGATTGCTACCTGCGGAACATAGGCAAATAAACCTTCTTTGGTGTTGCGATACTGACCATCAGCGCGCCTGATTCGCCGCCGCCAGGCGTTGGAGTAAAGATCGTGACAGGAAAATTGCCTCCCTCCTGGAACAGATAGGTTGGAACAGCGACCTGTGCCAGGGTGCTTGAAATGATGGTGGTGGGCAAAGCATTGCCATTCCAGTGAGCCACCGAATCGGCATAAAAGCCAGCTCCAGTGAGAGTCAACAGAAAGGTGGGTGCCAGGGCGGGCCGGCTGGTAGGGTTTAAACTCGTCAGTGTGGGAACGGGGCGGGCGCTGTTGCAATCCCAGGGGATGACCTGGTACTCCGAGAATTCAGAGGTATTGCCCTGCAAGTCGGTGACGGTGGCGGTCAGGTGTGCGGCTGGCAGTGGGCAGTGCACCGGGAAAGTGAAGCTGCCTACGGCATCTGAAACGATGCTGTCCAGGTAGAAACGGCCTTGATTACCCTCATCTATAAACAGCTCAACCGTGCAGCCTGGGCAGGTTGTGCCACTGCCACCTGCAGCACTCAAGGAAAGAACCGGGGCAGTTAGATTTTGGTTGGCGCCGTTTTCCAGGAATATTCCCTTGAAAGGGTTGGCCCAGATCGCATTGCGCCGGAAGGTGTTGGCCTGTGCTCTATCTGCCCAGATGCCGGCGCTGGTGGAATTGGCCATCCGATTGCTTTGAATGATATTGCCGTCGCGTACGCTTAACACCTGGAATCCGGCTGTCGCCAGCGGTGTAAGACCGTCCACGGCCAGTCCCATAAAATTACCGGCGATTACATTATCCTGTGAGCGCACTTCCAGGCTGAAATTGCCGTCTGCAGTGATGTAATTGGCCTCTGCCAGGGTCGCACCCCCTACGAGGGTGCGCGACCCACTGTTCAAGCGTAAACCGCCCGCGCTATCCAATCCTGCCGTTCCCGCCGCGTTCAGCCCGATGTGATTGCCGGCGATGCGGGTATTGGCGCCGAAAGGCGCGTCCACCCATACCCCGCTGGGGTTGGCGACTACATTTTCATCGCCAGGGGCTGTCCCCCCAATGCGCGTGTAGGCTGCACTGCCGGTAGCGATACCGGTGCTGGTCAAGTTAGGCAGGGGTGCAGTTCCTGCCAGGTTGGTGCCGATGTGGTTGCCCGTCAGCACGTTGAAATCGGTTCCGAAATCCCATACATACATCTCGGCTACTCTGTTGCCGCTGATCAGGTTGCCATGCACCAGGGTGTTTGCTGAGCCGCTTTCCACATACACCCCCACACCCCGGTTCCCTAAGTTGAGGTTGCCGGTAATGTCGGTGCCCACCTTGTTGCCAATAATTTTGTTGCCTAAGGAGGCGTACCCATATAGCATGATCCCCATTTGATCATTCCCACTGACGATGTTATCTTCGTTAGGTTTCAAGCTGCCAATGGTATTGTTGGGGGATTGATTGATGCTGACGCCAGCCCAGACGTTGGGGTTTGCCTGGGTGCCAGCGGCATTCAATCCAACCAGGTTTCCGAGGACTAGGTTTCCGTGGGCGCCGAGGTAAATGCCGATGCCATCCCCTTGATTGCCCGATACCACGTTCCCCTGCCCGGTTGGCCCGCTGCCGACCTGCCGGGAACCGCCAATGAGGTTGTTGTGGCCCAGGATGTTAATCCCCATGGGAAAATTCACAATTTGCATTCCGCGCACAGTGTTATTGTCGGAGATTATCCCAATTCCTGGATCCCAATTACCTGAAACACTGCTGCCGTCCAGGATCACCCCAGCATTAGAAGCATCTACGCTGATACTGCCGCCTGTCAACCAGGGCAGCCGTTCTGGCCCAACATGGATGGTGACCGGGGCTGAGGGAGGAAAAACGGTTGGAGAAAACGAGATCACATCTCCGCTCACCTGGTTTTCCAGGCAGCTGCGCAGCGTGCCGGGGCCGCTGTTGGCAGCGCTGGTGACGATGCAGGAGCCTGCGGGACGGTCTGGCACTGGTAACAGGCTGGGAATATCTGGAGAGAGATTGGCTATTTGTGCCGGGTGGTCCGTCACAGGGATCAGCACCGTTTCCGTCTCTTGTGAGATCTGTGTCGGAGTTACCGGCTGGTTTTGAGCGCCCAAGGCCGTCTCAGTGAATATCTGCAGCCCGCCTTCGCCGCTGGCCGTGAACAGCCGCCCCCCGGTCAACGCCAGCACCTGCACAGATCCCAGCACGCTGGTCTGGTTGAGGAGCTGTGGAGCGGCCGGGCTGCTGACATCGTAGACTGAAAAGCCGTAAGAGCCTTCGGAGACGTACACCCGGCTGTTGCTGTCATTCAAAACAAGCCAATTGGCCTCATCGTGCGTGGGAGTGAACGATACTTCAGTGGGGGCAGCTGGGTTCGTGACGTTCAGGATGCGCAGTCCCCATTGCTCGGTGATATAAGCATAATTCCCAGATAATCCCACCGGGCCGTGGGTAAACGTGTTCGCTCCCTTGTAAGACCCCACCAGGCTGATGGCCGCCGGGTTGGTTACGTTGTAGATCTTCACCCCATCAAACTCCTGGCTTACATAAGCCAGGCCATTACGCACGGTCAAGCCGCGCGGCGTCAAGGGGTAAGAGCCCACCAGGTTCAGGTTGGGTGGATGGCTGAAATCAAAAATCTTAAGGTCACCGGCGTCGGCCACATAAACGGTATTTCCTGCCACATCGATTCCCCAACATTCCGAAATGTCTTGATAATAGCCAATCTGCTGAGGGCGGGACGGGTCGCTGATGTCAAGCACGTACACGCCCCTCGCAGGGCTGTTGATCATTGTCCCAGCGTATAAACGGCTGCCGGATGAGTTTAAGGGTGTAAAAGAGACCATCTGCCAGGAACGCGCCAACTTCGACGGGACGAGCCGGGTTGCTCAGGCTGTAAATTCGCACACCATTGAACCCGGCCGCTGCATAAGCATAATTATTATCCGCCTCAACCGAATGGGCAAATGAAAAAACATTCCAAAAGCCAGTTTGAGCCGGGGCGGCAGGGTTGGAAGTGTTCACCACTCGCAGCCCGCCTTTGCGGTCGGCGATAAAGCTGTAGCCTCCGGCAGCGAACAACCCAGCGGCGTTCGACTGCGGCCAGGATATACTCCCTACTTCAACAGGTGCAGCCGGATTGTTGATGTTCACGAGGCGCAAGCCGCCAAAGGCTGCGGCCACATAAGCCAGGCTGCCTGATACAGCCACATCAAAAGCCCAGCCCTCGGTTTGCACACTGCCTATCCGAGTTGGGTGTAAAGGGTTGGATGCGTTCAGGATTAATAATCCACTGCGCTCGTCAGCCACAAAAACTTGGCTGCCAGAAGCCGCCAATGCACGGGCGTAACCGGGCGTATCGTAAGCGCCGGCCTCGATGGGATAGAGAGGGTTAGAAATTTCTACCACCAGAAGTCCCGCTCCGGCAGCCGCGAGATAGGCATACCGCCCACTGACAGCTACATCCATGGCATAATTCATTTCGAAAGCGTGGGCGATCTCCGTTGGCGCTGAAGGGCTGGTCACATCCACCACGCGCAAGCCATAGGGACCGTCTGCCAGGTAAGCGAGGCTGCCAGAAACAGCCACATTCTCGGCGAAGCCGGGCGAATCCCAGGCGCCAATCTCAATGGGACTGGCAGGGTCGGCGATATTCACAATATGCAGCCCGGCGGAACCTGCAGCTACGTAAGCAGTCGTTCCACTGACGGTAACCCCTTGCACGAAATAATCGAAGGGTGCGGTGGCGCCCACCGGGTGTGGGTTTGCCGGGTTGGAAATATCTACAACGATCAAACGCGGGCCCACCCCAATATAAGCATAATTCCCTTCCACGGCTATGCCCTGGGTGGGTCCGCCGGCTTGGCCAATGATATTCCAGCTTGTCGATTGGTCAGGGTTGGCAGATGCGGAAGGGGCGGTAAGGAGATTTCCAAAAATAAGTAAAAATATTAGTGCGATGGGAATAAACTTCGAAAACATAAAACCTCTTTTTCTCAAGAAAGGGAACCTTCCTCTTGTTTCTTTGTGAGCTGGGCATGTTTTTGGCGAGTGATGGGATACCAGATAAGCAGCGGCAGCGCCAATGCAAAACCAATCACCGGGACGATGGCAAAGAAAAAGCGGATCCCAAACAAGGCGGTGGCGGTCTGAACCGCGTCCGGCACGTAACCGAAGAGCTTGAGCGCCCAACCGGCGGCGGCAATTCCCAATGCGCCGGTCAGCTTACCCAGGAATGCATTCGCCCCAAAGTAGATGCCCTCATGGCGCTCGTTGGTGGCGGCTTGATCCACCTCAATCACATCTGGCAGGATGCTCCAGGGGAAGACGTACTGTGCTGAAAACCCAACCCCAGCCACAAATGCAATCACATAAATCCACGGGCTTGGTCCCTCCGGCAGCAGGAACGCGCCGATGATTGCCAGGCTGGCAATTGCCAGGCCCAGCGCATATGCCGGGCCTTTGTTCATCTTTAGCGATACATAGCGCCACGGGATCAGGAACACCCCGATGGTCACCAGCATGACCAGCAATACCAGGGAGATTTGGTCGGGTATCAGCAATTGATAGGTCAGGAAGTAAGGCAGCAGGCTGGTCAGTAACGTAAAGCTGATGCTGATGATGGCGCTCATAATCATATACTGGACGAATGGCCTGTTCTTAAACACCTGCCGGACCTGCGGCCAAACCGGCATCTGGGCGGGCTTCAGGTCTGGGCGGACTCGCTCTTTGACTCCAAAGGTGGTCACAAGCAAAGTGATCACCGCCACCATCCCAAACACGGCTCCCATGCCGCTGTAGGCGGCAGTCTTTGACCAGCCCAGGCTCATAAAGAACCCGGCGACTGCCGTCGTAGCGGCCGCGCCCAGGATATACCCTAACACTGTGAAGATCATCCGCACTGAGATCAGCGCAGTGCGCTCATCATAATCATAGGTCAGCTCCGCCGACAAGGCGTAATAAGGCACGCTGACAAGGGTCTGGAAAGTATCCACCAGCAAGAATGTCGCCAATACGACCAGGAAAGCAGACAGCCCGGTCAGTCCAGGCGGCACGGAATAAAGGAGCCAGATCGTCAGGCCAAACGGAATCGCGCCCAACAGCATGTAAGGCTTGCGGCGCCCCCAACGACTGCGTGTGCGGTCAGAAAGGTAGCCAAACAGCGGGTCATTGATCGCATCCCAGGTCAGTTTGCCCACCAGCAGCGCAGTGCCGGCTATGGCTGGGTCAATCCCGGCAATATCGGTATAGTAAAATAACAAAAAGAACTGGATGGAGGCGGTCAGCAGCGCAATCCCTGAGTCGGCAATGCCGTATAAGATTTTTTCCTTGGTGGATATTTTTTCATTCATGGTTCTGCTCTCCTGATGATGATTTTTGTTGACTCTGGATTGCCGCGCGCAGGAAGGTGTCTGCGCGCACGACATGGATATGCCTATCATCCAGGCTGGCGACAAAGTGGTGGATATCTGCCAGCGTGGTCCGGTAGGCGAAAAGGTGGACTCCGATAAAGCGCGGCCTGGGTCCCGGAGCCATGCTTAACCGGCGCACACCTTCCAGCACATCTTCTGCCTGATCCCCGATATGGGCAACGGCCGGCCACTGGTTGGCGACAAACATGGCTTCGCCGACCTGGGCTTGCGGCATACGCTCCTGCACACCATACCCTGCCAGGTAGCCAACCAGGCCTTGCGAATGCTGCTCTAATTGACGTAAAACACGCGCTGGAGGATCAGCAACATAGAAGGTGATTACCCGGATCCCAGCCTTCGAACACACCCTGCGGCTTTCTTCAAGGTAGGCAGGCAGGTCCGGTGCAAGCGGCGGAATGACATACCCTGCCCCGGAGGGTCCAGCGACCAGGCAGTCATTGGCCGTAGCCGTACGAGCATATTTCTCCAAAAGCGCTGGGGCTAACTCTGCCAACAGAGGCTGGGTCTCCCAATTGAAAGGGACGCGGCCGCGCTCTGCACTGTACCAATTCCCCAATTCCCCGCTGTTCATCATCATCAACTGGTCGCCGTCGGAGAGAGTAAAGGTGAGATAGGTCCCCTGCGGATCCAGCTCCGGCTCTGATAATGGGACAGGAGGGGGTGTTCCGAGCGGTTTCACCTGGCTGTGAAAGGATAAATTTCCTGCCAGGTGTGACGGCACCAGGCGCAGCCCGTTCGCCGAAAGGTGAAGCATAAACGCCAGCTCATCATCCCGCTTCGTATGCCAGCCAAAAATGGTCCGGTATGGATTCGCCTGGACTGCTCGTTGCATGCGGGTCGCCAGCCTCACTTCAGCCGAACGCCGGCTCATCAACGCCAATCCCAGTTGACGGAGGGGACTATCCAGGCGGAGAGAAAAGATCACTTCGCGCAGCCAGGCAGGTCCAAAAGCCAGCAGCAAGAGCAGCTTATCGCCCCAACCCTTCGATTGGCTGCTCAAACTGTAAGTGAAGATCTTTTGCTGAACCAGGTAATCTACGAACTCTGGACGCTGCCAACCCGGCTCCACACAGGCCAGGACGCCAGGTTTCGACCCTTTAACAGGTGCGTAAAAGCCCAGGCATACAAGTCCACACGGTTCTGCCATTTTCCGCGCAAATCGTGGCGGATCACCAAGCCCTGCTGTTTAGCCCAGGTTTCCATCGCCGCCTCTACCGGCAGTAAATCCTCCTGTGCTGCGAGCATCAGGGCGAGATTGGCTGTATCGGGCATGGCGGCATCCCAAAGAACGCAGCCGTGAAGGCTCTGCCGGTGCTGGTCAATCAGCTCAACCAGGCTTTCAACCGCCTGGGTTTGAAAGCCGTGAGCCTGCCGGTAATAGGCCAGGTTGTTTTGATCCTGGTTTCCGAGCAATGCGCGATACTTTCCATACCAGAGCTCATCATCCAGAAAGACCTCATTCGTCCGGCGCGCATCCGGGTCATCGTAAATGCCATAGTCCATAAAAACGGTTGGGCCGCTGCGATTGACGATGCCCTGGAGTGCAGCAGCGCACAAACGCTCGGCGTAGGGTTTGCCAGAGAGATCGAGCGTTACGACCTGGAGGGGAGAACTATCTGGATGTATGAGGATGTCCTCGGTGGATTTTACATTCATTAAAAATATTCTGCTTGATATTGAAGGTCTGGCAGATTGTCCGGATTTCATCCACGCTCAGCCCCTCACCTACTTCCCCTGCGGTGAGGTTGAGATATTCATATTTGGCCGCTGTCTCAGCATATTCGACCCGGTCAGCGGCGCGCTTTACAGATACATCCGAGCGCGCCATCACGCCATGCTTGGCCCAGATGACGATGCGGTGCTGCCTCAAACATTCCACGTTAGCGGCCATCAGCTCCGGGGAGCTGGGGCAGTGAAACGGTATGAAGCCGATCCCTTCGGGCAGGTTGATAATGGTCTCTGGCTGCCAGCGCAGGAGGTGGGTGTTGAGATACCCTTCATCCTGGTAGCGGGGGATATGGCTCAAGTAGGTGAGGTGCACCGGCTGAGCATGGATGACGGCGTGGAAATTCGTGCCGGTGGACACCATCTGGTCGTAGTGCACAGCCAAATGCGAATTGAACTCGCTGGTCACCCTCTCAAAGCGGCGGTGATAGGAGGTGTAGAGCTTTCCGGTGTGCCCGTCTCGGTTGACGACAATGCAAGCGATGTTGGCGGTTGGCTCGTCTTTGATTTCTCGCAGCCGCCGGCCAGAGCCGCTGACCAGGAAGGTGGTGTTTTCCAGCTCTGGAACCGGCTGAGGCAGCTCAATTTCATCTACCACCGGAAAACGAGTGCGCGGCTCAACCGGCCAGCGCATGCATACGGAGATATTGCCCGCCGCACCTTCGCTGGCTTCAATTTCCGCCAGGTGGCGTCCGGCTTCGCCCATCATGGTGAGCAAATCATCAAGCTCAGGATACGGTGCTTCTAACATGCTGCCCTTCCATCTACCATAAAAATGCCACGCCGCGCTTGCCCAGGATCTGGTCATCGAAGATCAGCTCGGCCGGCTTGTCTGCCAGGCCGGCACACACGTGCAGGGGCAGCAGATGTTCCTCGCGCGGGTGGCAGTAGCGGGCAGAGGGTGCTTTTCCCCATTCGATCAGGCGTTGTTCACGATCAGATTGAGGCAGCGGACCAGTGCAGACTTCGATCAGCCAATTTTGGAAGGCATCGTTGGCTGGATCAGGCGCTTCAATACTCTGCCAGGAAAATGCCCGCAGGTTATGGAAAGAGAAACCGGATCCGACCACCAGGATGTTCTCGTCTTTTAATTCGCGCAGCGCTTTACCCAGGGCAATATGTGCGTTGGGGTTTAGGCCGCGCAGCAGTGAGAGCTGCAGGCAGGGAATATCGGCCTCGGGGTACATCAATTTCAAGGGGATAAACAAGCCGTGGTCGAAGCCACGCTGAGGATCGATGGCGCTTGGGATATTATTTTTCTCCAGGATTCCGGCGATCCTGCTGGCATACTCAGGGCTTCCTGGGGCCGGGTAGGTAATTGCATAGGCCTCTTCCGGAAAACCATAATAATCATAGAACATGGTGGGGTTCTGCGCACCCATCAGGGTTGCGGCTTGCTCTTCCCAATGGGCGCTGATCACGAGGATCAAATCGGGTTTTCTGAGCTGTGCTGGAAGCCGCTTCATGAATTCCACCATGGCTTTGTGCCCGGGGTCTCCGAGGATTGGCAAGGGACCTCCACCATGGCTGAAATAGACAATTTGAGCTTTATTTTCAGAACTATTTTGTTCCACTATAAACTCCTTTATTGAATCACAGGTCTTTTTTGGGGCTGGGAGAGTATATCAAATTATAAACCTTATCTTCGGTAAGATGATGGTGCTGCTTTTCAGAGGCGCAGGTGATCATTTAAAAATAAGATATGTTATGACTCGCCTTTAGAAAGCACTTGCTCAAAAGACCGGTAATCCCCATGAGCTTTTGGTAGGCTTGCTCCATGCTATAATCAAATTGTGACGTTGAAGGATGAGCTGAGAGCTTATAAAACCCGTTGGGCAGATGTGGAAGCGGTTGTGGCTGATGAGCGGCGCACTGCTTCTCTCGAATTACGCTGGCAGCAGCTGAATGCCGCTTATGCAATGGCTCTCGGCCTGGGACTGCGCCAGGAAGACCCCAGTGAAGCTGGAGTGTTTGAACGATGGGCAAAGCTAAAAGAAAAAGCAACCGGCTAGTCGTTGAGAGCGTAACCCCGCTTTTAGCGCCGATTCAAGCTTTACAAAGCCTGCTTTCGCAATTCAAGGATCAGGGGGTAATCATTGGCGGGGTGGCGGCCAGCCTTTTGGGGTCGCCGCGCTACACGGTTGACCTGGATGCTGTAATCTTGATTGGATTTGAAGAACTTCCCCAACTGCTTGAGAAAGCGGCTGCGTTGGGAATAGAACCGAGAATTTCGGATCCGACTGCTTTTGCCCGCAAAAGTCGGGTATTGCTGTTGCGTCACACAGCCAGCGGAACAGATATTGATTTATCGTTGGGTATTCTACCTTTTGAAATTGAAATGATAGAGCGCAGCAGCATCGTTGAGATTGGAGTGCTAAAATTGCGCTTACCCACCCCTGAAGATTTGATCATTATGAAAGCAGTCGCCTACCGCCCCAAAGATCTGGAAGATATTCAAGCTATCGCCAATAGCCATCCGAACCTGGATAAGGAACGTATTCGTTTCTGGGTTGATCAGTTTGGAGAGGCGCTGGATTTTCCTGGGTTGTGGAAAGAGATCGAAAAAATACTTTAAATCTTCTTTGATAATCCTCACTCCTCGGCCTTGCGTAATGTTGTGTGGAGCTGCTGCCTGGCGCCAAAAACCCCGATAAGAAGATGGGGCTTGATTTATTCAAGAAAGTGTAGGTGGTAATCCAGCACCTTTTGGGAGACATTGACTGCCGAGTCAACTGCCTGGTGCGTTCCCAGTCCAAAGCCGCCCGCATCACCTCCCACGAAGTACAAGCCCTCGATAGGAGACTTTCCGTTTAAGCGCGGATCGCCGTATTGTGTAATTGAGAGCGCCACCCCGTAATCTTCACCGCCTCTGCCGGGCAGGACGCTGTCGCGGCCGATCTTGGAGATCGTTGCTGGGCCAAAGGTCTCTTCCTTTTCTATGTGGTCCAGGATATCCGGCTGCATCTTCACGGCAATTCTTTTCACCTGCTCAAGATACGGTTTGATGTTGATCCCCGGATCTCCCAGGCAGGACATGCAGGCATACACAATTTGCTTTCCCTGCGGCGCCAGGCCGGGATACAGGGAAGTGGTTCCCAGGTACACATAAGAATGATCTGGGAATTTACCTTGCTCCATATTCTGGTAATCTTCGAGGGTCGTAACGCTGTTATAGGTAATATACACATTCATGGGTGAAGTCAGCAGCGGTTTATCCAAAAACCAGCGGTAGCCCACATTGGCAAGGTTCATCTCCAGGTTCTTGACCCATTCTACGTATTCGGGCGCAAACTGATCTGCTCCAATCAGCTTCAAAACCGTGGGTTGGATGCCAGCGTTGCTGATCACAATCGGGGCGCTGTAATGGTTTCCTCCTGCCTGGATGCCCGTAACCCTGTTTCGATCAACCAGGATCTTCTCAACCCGGGTTCCGAATAGAACTGTGCCTCCATACCTTTCTACCGCATGGGTAAATCCCTGGAATACGCTTCCCACGCCTCCCTGATAGTATCTGCCTCCACCGAAATTGGCAGTCTGCTGCACCGCTCGGATCATCGCTGCCGCGCTGACGCGATCGGGAGGCGCTTCAAAATACCCTTCTGTGTAAACCGAGAGTAAATAAGATTTCAGGCTCTGCGGCAGGTTATGGTGGTTCATAAACTCCAGGGCAGAAACTCCAGAAAACTTTTCCAACTGCCCCGGTTTCATGGCCACCATCTCAGCCATGATTCTCAGGAATTTAAAAAATCCCATCCAGCTCAGCCCCAGCAGCTGCCTGAAGCCATACGGGGAAGGGTTTTTATTGGGCAGCTCCATGGTGCGGATATCTCCACCGGGCAGCTCGAAATAGAACCGCCCTACCGGATTGGGGTAGATGACCTTTACTTCGTTCTCCAGCTCCAGCTCGCTGGTCAATTTTTCGAACAGTGAGCTGCGGGATGGCACCGCGTTGATGGGGAACATTTCATAGAAAAACCCATCTCGCTGCACCGTCAGCATCTTTCCTCCAGCAGCAGTGTTCTTGTCCACCAGCAGCACATGCAGTCCTGCTTTCGCCAACAGGGCTGCTATGGCGCTGCCCCCGGGCCCTGCTCCAACAATAATGGCATCGAATAGGTTACCGTTTGAGGTTGCCATGCAGATTCTCCTGATCCGAAACTTTTCTCAACCGATGTATTTGATACATCGATCATGATTATATTCCAACAGTAGGAACTAAGGTGGTTAAGTGGGTTTCATCGCTCCAATCTTAAGATTCGGGCCCAGTATGGGTGAACCGTTTCAACGCGCAGTCTCCCATTCTGAACCGTGAAGCGCTCGTCAAGGTTAAGCATGTCTACGGCGTTGGTAAAGCTGGCAGGGACGGGAACATCCATCTGAATGGGGGAGTCAGCGGCGTTGAGCATGACTACCACAGTTTCGCTGTCGGTGCAGCGCGCGAAAGCCAACTGCTCATGGGCCACGTATAGCTGGCGATACGCTCCATAACGTAGGGCGCTAAGTGATTTGCGTAGAGCTGCCAGCTGGGTGATATGGTCAGCCAGGCGCCACTGAGCCGTATTTCCGGTCATCTGTCCCAGGTCAAGCTGGGGGCGCAAAGCCAAGTCGTTATACGGTGTGCGCTTGCCTTCTAACCCCCATTCGCTGCCATAATAAATTGACGGCACACCTGGCATGGTAAAGAGCAGGCAGTAAAGCGGGTAGAGGTGGGCTGGTTTTTTCAGGTTGCTGGCGACGCGGTTCACATCATGGTTATCTACGAAATTGTATAACGGTAGACCTTGATAGGTCCCGCCCTCGCCGAACTGGCGATTGAGGGCATAAGCGATCTCGAAGTAGTTTGCATCTGCCAGGCTGGAATACAGTCCTTTATAACATTCATAATTGGTGGCTGAATCGAGCATTTGCGGGTTCGCCAGGCGGCGGTAATCGCCATGCACGATCTCACCCATCAGCCAGAAATCAGGACGGCGCGCTTTGCAAAAGGAAGCTAACCCTTTTAGAAAGTCTGGTTCGAGTACATCGGCTGCATCCAGGCGCAAGCCATCGATGGCAAATGCATCTATCCAATAAGCCACCGCCTCAAACAGGTGTTCGCGAACGGCAGGGTTCCACAAGTTGAGCTTGACCAGGTCGTGATGCCCGGCCCAGCCTTCGTATGTGAACGGGTCACCGTAAGGGCTGCGTCCATCAAAGCGCAGGTTATAGAACCAGTCGCGGTAGGGTGACTCCCAGCCGCGCTGCTGTACGTCGCGGAAAGCCCAGAAATCCCGCCCCACATGGTTGAAAACGCCGTCCAGGATCAGGCGGATACCGTTGGCATGCAAGGCTGCGCTCAAATTGGTCAGCGTCTCATCGGAACCTAAGCGGCGATCCACATGGTAGTAATCGGCAGTATCGTAACCATGGGCGGTAAATTCGAATACCGGCCCCAGGTAGAGAGCATTCACTCCTAAATTTTTGAGGTGATCGATCCAGCTGTGAAGCTGAGTCAAGCGTGGAGCGGGTGGTTGAAAGAAATCGTTCCGTTTTGGCGCGCCAGTCAGACCCAGGGGGTAGATGTGGTAGAAAATGGCATCAGAAGCCCAGTGAAACATAGAAACCTCCATAAGAAATGTCGCTATACCGAACGGTATAGCGGCCGAGCAAAAAAAATATCCCCGCCTGGGGGAAGATTTCACGCAGAGTGCCTGCCGCCGATCAGTCCAAAGTTATGAAAATATCCCATACATGAACTGGTGAACCGCTTGATAAACGAGCGGATCATCCAGCTCAGTGTGTTTATTAAGTACCAGGCCGATGTAGGTGTTGATCATACCCAGGAATGTAGCCGCATAGGCCCGCTGGCGGCCGCGCATATTGCCATGCTGTTCGGCGGCCTGGGCAAACATGCGCTCGACTTCCTGATACAGCCGCTTATTCCAGGGTGCAACCGCCTGGAAGGCCTCACTTTCCACCGGGGTATACCACAAAGCCAGCTGCAGACGATAAAAGGTGCGGTGACCTTTGGCAAACTCGAAGTAGGCGCGTACCACTTTTTCCAATGTCAGCGGCAGGTCGCCATGATAGTCGGCTGCCTGCTGCACCGCCTGGTAAAGCGGAGTGAACTCTTGTTCTAGCAAGCTGTCCAGCAAGCCGCGTTTGCTGCCGAAATAGTGGTACAGCGTGGGTTTGGTGATCCCGGCAGCCTCAACGATTTCCTGTACGCCAACTGCATCGTAGCCGCGCGCCGTAAAAAGCTGCAAGGCGCAAGCGAGTAGCGCAGAGCGGTTATCCATGATGGTGATAGTATACCGAACGGTATACAAAAAGTCAAGGATTTAAGCGTTTCTTGATATAGGCAATGATCTCTTCCCAGGCCAGGGTCGCCTCGGGGAACATCGGCGCAAGCAGAGGAAAGCAGTGCACCATCCCCTCCCACACATGCAGCGTGATATCCACGCCCGCAGACCTGGCTTTTTCAGCGAAACGCCGCGAAGTCATCGAGCAAAATCTCGTGATCACCCACCTCGATGAGAATGGGCGGTAGACCATGCAAGTCGCCGTAAAGCGGGGATATCCACGGGAGGCCGGGATCGTTGGAGCCAACATAGTAGCTTCCCCACACATCCCAGGAACCCAGGGTGGAAATATCTCGGTTGGCGTTCGTGCGGTAAGAATCGCCAGTGCATTTGAGATCCGTCCAGGGTGAAAGTGCCACCCCTGCCGCGGGGAGCGGTAAATTTTCATCCCGGATTGCCAGCAAGCTGGCCAGGCATAACCCACCCCCCGCCGATTCGCCTACAATGATGATATTCTCAGGCAGAACATTCTGATCTAACAGCCAGCGGTAGGCTGTCAGGGTATCTTGCATGGCAGCCGGGAATGGGTTCTCAGGAGCCAGCCGGTAATCGTACAAGAGTGCGCTAATCCCGGCCGCCTCAACAAATTTTGCCACATGCATGCGGTGATCAACGCAGTTGCCGGTGACGTAACCGCCGCCGTGGGTATAAAAGATGGCTTTATCGGCTGGGGTTGGAGCATCCAGGCTGTTTGTGAGATGGATCCATTCTGCAAACAGCCCCTCAGGAAGACCAGGAATCTGAATGGGAGAGACAGCGATTCCAGGTGGGATCGAGCCAAACTTTTTAGCCCCTTCTTCGAACTGCTTACGTAGTTGAACCGTGGAGGTGTCAGGCGTGATCACATCGCGTTTTAACCGGCCTTTGAAGAGGTGGCTGTGTTGAATACCAAAAATAACCAGGCGGCTTTTTAAACTGGGCATAGACCTCTCTCCTAAAAGATTTTCA
This sequence comes from uncultured Chloroflexia bacterium, assembly GCA_963751425.1. Taxonomy (GTDB): domain Bacteria; phylum Chloroflexota; class Anaerolineae; order Anaerolineales; family UBA4823; genus CAVVUF01. The sequence continues at coordinate 32,985 of CAVVUF010000002.1, forward strand.
AATTCTAATTTTACACCTGGTAAATGCATCAGGAGATTTGCTTTCGAACCAGCAGCACCCGGTAGGTACCCTTCATCAGCGATGGCTCATCCTGCACCACCTGGATGCCAGCCCCCTTTGCCAGGTCGCCAAAGCGCCGGGTGATGTCGGTGCCGAAGAGGGTGCTGCCCAGGTTGAGCAGCCGCCGCAAAAAGGTCAGCCGGCCATCATCGGGCAGGAATTTATCAAAAATAACGGCGCGTCCGCCCGGTTTCAAAGCGCGCAAGTTCTCTCGCAAGCAGGCTGCACCGTCAGGGATCACGCTCAGGATCAAATTAAAGATCACCGCATCGTAACTGGCTTCATCCACCAAAAGATGTTGGGCATCGCCTTGAAGCAAAGTCACCTCCCGCCCAGGCAGCGGCAGCTTTTGGCGCGCCCTGGCAAGCATATCGGGGCTGAGGTCTACTCCCATGGCTTCCACTCCCTGGGGCAGCAGCGGCAGATCTGCACCCGTGCCTACGCCCACCAGCAAAACGCGTTCGCCAGTTTGGACACTGAGCAGTTCCATCGCCCGTTTTCTGCCAGACAGGAAAAAATGTCCGACGGTGGCATCGTAAACCGGCGCCCACAGCCGATAAATAAACCGGTTCCAGCGGTTGGTCATTTTCACGGTTAAGTCCCGAGTCTGTAATGGAAGATGCCTGTTGACTTTCCCAAGAACGGGAACAGGCGCATCCAGCGATAGGGGCTCATCCGAGGTTCAGGATCATCGAAATAAAACCACTCATCCAGTAACAGAAGGCCTCCTCCCCAACCTTCTACATCTTTGCCGTGTTTCAAACCCCAGTGAAGGCGAGCAGAGACTTTCGATAAGGCCAGTTGAAGGTTATCAGTCCTGATCACAAATGGGGTGTGCGCATCGCATACCAATTCTGCCCCCGGAAAACGGTCGCACAATTTGAGGAATAGAGCTTTGACCTGCGCCTCTTCAAAGTACGGAAAAACGCCTTCTGCGATAAACATGAACGGGCGCGGTTTGTATTGGCTGACTTCTTCGAGCCAGCCATCATCGAATACGGAAGCGGTGAGTATATGATAGCGATTACCCCCGCTGTGGATCAATTTTTGCCGCAGCTCGATTACCTTGGGTAGATCGAGATCAAACCACTCACACCGCCCGTTGTCCATGCGCTCGAAACGCGTATCCAGCCCGCAGCCGATATGCACCACGACCGCATCAGGGTTTCGCTTCAGAAAATCCCGCACATGGCTGTCAAATTTGTTCGTGCGTATAATGAGGGCGACCTCGTCATGCCGCTGCATTCGGAATCGAGAAAAATCGAAATCAATCTGATTGAGCATTGCCACAGCCATGTCATCCTTGATCATGGCATCCGGGCGTTTAAATTCGCGCGCCCGGATATACAGTGTCATGAGCAGGGTTTCAGACACACCTTCCAGGGATTGGAGAACCTTTTCGGTCATAGATTTGCTCCTATCATCTTGGGAAAAACCTGCCAGTGAGCAGCATGGTTGCTTTGTATTCATCCCCGAATGCTTCGATCATCAGGTTTTCTCCTTTCCAAATTTCGGAAAGAATGCCGGAACACGCTTGCAGTAATCCTGCCACTGTTCGCTGAATTCCGCGGCCAGTGCAGCTTCTTCGCGGCGAGAGCGGAAGATTAATGCTGGAGCGAAAAGAGCAAACAGCAAGGTTGTCCAGGTATGGTAAATCAGAAGGCTGCCGCAGGCAGCCAGGATGAGCCCGGCATACATGAGGTGACGCACGACGGCAAAGGGACCGTTGGTAATTAGTTGGTGCTCTTCAAACAACTGCGCACCAAAACCGGTCGAGACGAAATAATTCTTGCCCAGCGCCAGACGGGCCCATAACGCTAAACCCATGCCGGGAAAATACAAAAGTGAGCCGATGGTCAGGAACCAGATCTGAGCTCGCGGTGGAATGGTCAAAGGTAAAGGAATCCACCCCAGGTAACAAATGCCAAAATATAACGCTGACGTAACCAGATAGAACCAGGGGGAACGTAGATAGCGCCCCATCTGCCCGGTGATGCTCCCGGCCTGGCGCTGGGTACCACGCCAGATGCCGTAGAAAATCACCCCCAATGTGGTGTAAGCCAGCAACCCGCCCAGCCAGCGGATGACGGATTCTACAAATTCAAGGCTCATTTGGTTAAAATCTCCACCGTCCCTCGTCCGCCATCCACGCGCACGCGGTCGCCCGTTTTGAGCAGCATGGTGGCATTGCCGCAGCCAACCACAGCCGGGATGCCCAGCTCGCGCGCCACGATAGCGGCATGCGAGAGCGGCGCGCCTACATCTGTAACAATGGCAGCCAGGCGCGGGAAGAGCGGCGTCCAGCCAATGTTGGTGATGGTCGTGACGAGGATTTCGCCCGGTAGGACTTGGTTACCATCCTCCACGCGGTCGATGCGGCGAACGATTCCCTCCACGCAGCCTGCCGCGCCTGCAAAGCCTTTGATTGTGGCAGACAAGGGCAGAAGCTATAATTTGCCGCGCATCGTAAAAATCGCTGCGCCGGCTGGGGTCTGCTGCCCATTTGAACGGGTCAAAGCGCCCGATAATCATAGCCGGATATGGCGGCAGGGTGCAGTAGTTTTGATAGGCCTGTCGCCGGGCTGGGATATGGGAGAGGGATGTTTTATCGCCTGCCAGCACCTCGGCCAGCTCATCCAGTGTCAGGAAGAAAACATCATCGCCCATTCCCGTCAGCACACCGGCCTGCAGCAGGAAAAAACGGACAAGCCGCGCCAGGCGGGTCACTTCGGAGCGCACCGCTTCACGGTTTTTGGCCGCTGTCGCGACTGGTTTCCAGTCGACGCCGAGCAGCCACGGACTTTCTCAGGGAAGCGGGCTTCGAAGCTGGTCCAGGCGGCAGCTTGTTCAGCGCGTTGGTTTGCCAGGAGCGCTTCCACATCCACCGGCGCCTGGGTAAATTCCGCCAGTCAGTTTTTCGAACCAGGCCGGGTCGTCGTCTGCCCCAGGAGTAAACAGCTCCATTTCGTGCGGTCCGCGGTGCCCATAACGCTCCAGATAGGCTTCTCGGCTGAGCCGGCCCTTCGCCACCTGTGCCAGTCCCAATAAGCGGTCCGAGGCTTGCCAGGTTGCCGGAGGTGCCAGACAGATTCGACAGGATCGTACTGGCTTCGGCGTTCCCAACCAGGGCAGACAAGTCCTGGCGGAGTTGGGTGGCGGGCCGGGCCAGGCCTGCGGTCACGATGCGCAGCATCTGGCAGGCATGCACAATGGCCGGCTTGAGCCTTTCCTTCCAGCCCATCAGCAGGCTGAGAAGCGTCTTTCCAGCTTAGGATCTCGTTCCGGGTAGCGCGGCACCATGCCGGTGTGGTTTCCAGAAACTGGGCCAATTCCTTTCGACACGCGGTTCATCTGCCAGTGTGCTTTGAGCGTGCCCGGCAAAACTGTCCGGTAAACCAAAAATGCTGAAAAAGGCAGAGTCGGAATGTCGATATCTGTGGAGACATATCCAAGCATGTCAGCCTGCAATTCTCTCCGGGCATCTCGCCCAACCGCCTGATATACAGAAAAGAGCAGGCTCAAATTGAAGTAAGGCCGTCCGGCAGATGTTGCCGCAAAAAGGAAGTTGCCGGGGAACACGATCGGGTTGGTCTCGTAATGGAAAATCCACCAGAGCGACCAGGTGCTGGGCGTCATCACATCCGGCACGGCTTCGCTGAGGTTGACATTGGACCAGAGAAACTCGCCGGTCAGGCTGTCGTTCCACTCGCCTGTGACGGGGTTGTAGCCAAATTTAGGAAATGTGCGTTTCATAGGCGCCTCCGTATGATCTCTTTATTCCTTCAATGATCACCGTTCCCGCGCTGCCATCCACCGTGATCATCTGCCCAGTAAGGATGCGGCGCGTCGCTGACCCGGCAGCCATCACAGCGGGGATGCCATATTCGCGTGCCACGATCGAGCTGTGGCTGAGCGGCCCGCCGATGTCGGTGACTACCGCCGAAGCCATGGCGAAGAGTGGCGTCCAGGCGGGTGTGGTGGTAACGGCCACCAGCACATCACCGGGGCGCATGTGGGGAAAGTCCTCCGGTCCAAAGAGCACGCAGGCCCGGGCTGTAATCTGCCCGGCGCTGGTGCCCATGCCCATGCAGGGTGGATTGGTCATCGCTGGCGCGGTGCCAGGGGATCAGTGCGGACCATTTGGATTTTTCCGGCAGTATGGCTGGAGGGGTGATCTTCAGATAGCGCTGCCGTTCGGCCCGGCGAGGAGTGAATGCGGCCGCTCAGGTCGGGCAATGGCTGGCCGGCTTCCAGGGCCGCGATCAGATCCTGCACCTCGGCCTCTTCCAGCCAGTAGATTGACTCGGCGTTGGAAATTGCGCCGCCTTCAGCCAGGCGCCGGCCCAGCTCGTTGAGATAGCGGCGGATGAGGGGGTGCCCCAGCCCCAGGTCAGCCAGGCTGTCTTCACGCCCTGGAGCAGCATTTTGCGCCCAGCGCAGCAGGCGCTGGAACCAGCCCTTGAGCGGCCAGTGCAGGCGGGCCAGGATGGCCGCGGTAGCTTGGTTGCGGCGTTCCAAGGTAGCCTGTTGGCGAGCATAGGGGTCGCTGCCGCCGCCCTGCAAGTACATCTTGACTGTTTCCAAAAGGGCGATGGGTTGTTCGGCGGGCACGGGGTTGGCAAAATCAAGATCGTAGGTCATCTGGCCATGTTCCGCCAGGTAAGCCTGGAACTGCGCCTGCCAGGCAGCCCAATCTTCCATTGAAAGTTTGGTGGGCGGCTGGGGCTGCGAGAGAGCCTGGGCTACCTGGCTGGCAGGGGTTTGGCGCAGGTAGTCGGCCAGGGTGGGGCGCTCCCGGCACCAGGCGGCCAGGTCAAACAGCGCTTTTTCGGCGCGCAGGGCGACTGTTTCCGAGCCAAACAGGAAGGTCGTTGCCGCGGGATCGCCTTTGCGGCGCACCAGCCGGTTATAAAACTGGGTGAAAACGACTTCGCTGATGGTAGAGAGGGGAACCGTGCCGGCCTGGAGGTGGGTGTAGAGGCGCACGGCGTCCTGAAAGAGAATCCCCGCGCCTGAGAGCAGCTCGCTGGGCGAGAGGGCGGCGATATCTTTGGCCTCCCATTCCTGGATCACCTGAACGAACTCGCTGGCGGGCAGCCTGGCAGTGCTCCTGGGCATGGAACACCATGCGCATGATCTGGACGGTCATGCGTATGTAAGCCACCAATTCAGGGAAGCTCAGCCCGGCGACCATGAACACATAGCCATTGACCGGAACATAAGCGTAGTTGATCTTGGCCCTGGTAAAGCGCCTCAATAACTCCTGGGTGGGAATGTCGGCCATGCGCAAACCCAGCGTGGCGAAAAGCGGCGAAACCGGGTTGGGTATTTGCTCGGCAAAGCTGGTGCGCCCGTACATAACGCCGCGCGGTGGTTTTGGCCAGGTCAGCGGCGCTGCCGCTTCGATTGTGGGCAGGGCGGTGATCGGCCGCGCTTGCAGGATGGAAAATTGACCTTCCATCAGCCCAGGCCCATTCGATATCCATCGGTTGACCGTAAAGCTGCTCGATCTGCACGCCCAGGGCGGTGAGTTGGGCGGCAGCGGCATCGTCCAGTACAGGCGCCTGGCGCAGGTGTTCGGGCACAGGCTGTTGCTCGGTCGCGCATCGGCTGTGCGGACCGTCATCACCTGCTTGTCTGCCGTCTGGCGGTTGAGCACACGGCCGCTTGCCTTATCCACAATCAGGTTGTCGGGCGTCACCAATCCTCCGACGATGGCTTCTCCCAGCCCCCAGGAGCGTTGATCAGCGTCTCAGTCGCGCCTGCCGCTGACCGGATCGGCTGTGAACAGGATCCCTGCCGACTTCGGCGTGGACCAGCTCCTGCACGACGACTGCCAGCGCTGACTGATCCTGGGGAAGGTTGTTCTGTGAGTGCGGTAGCCAATGGCGCGCCCAGTCCAAAGCGATGCCCAGCAGCTTCTTGACAGCCTCGAGCACTGCATCGCCGCACCGCGGATGTTGAGATAGGTTTCCTGCTGACCGGCAAACGACATCTCCGGCAAGTCTTCAGCCGTGGCCGAGGAACGCACGGCGACAGGGACGTCACCTTCGCCAAGCCCGGCATACGCTCGTCGAATCTCCTCGGCAAGTTCAACTGGCATCGCATGCTGCGCGAAAAGCTGTCCGATCTGGCTGGAGGCCTCTTCGAGTGTCCCGGGCTGATCAGGGGTGGCAGCGGAGAGGGCCTGCCAGAATTTGCTTCTGCAGAGCGTGTTCATCCACAAATTGGCGATAGGCTGCCGTGGTGATGTGAAAACCTGGAGGCACGGGCAGGCCGGCCGCTGCCAGGCGTGCCAGCGAAGCGCCTTTTCCCCCCAACTGGGGTAGTCCAGCAGAGGCATCGGAGAGTGGCACAATAAAATTGGGTTTCGCTTGCATAGAGGTCTCCTTAGAGTTGATAGTGAAAAACACCCACCGCGGTGGCGAGGAATGGAAATAGGCGCATTTGCAAGACACGGCGCATACGCGGCTCAGAGTACTGGAAGGGGAACCGTTCATCGAGCAGGCAGATGCCGTCGCCCCATCGTTCGAGGTCCCGGCCGTGTTTCAGAGCCCAGTGCAGGTAGGCACCGACTCTGGTGCGAGTGACCCTGACGTTGTGCCCCCAGCGCATGAACGGCGAAAAGGCATCAAAGACCAGCTCCGCACCTGGAAAATGCTCCTTTATTGTCAGCACCAGCGCCTTGACCTGCTCTTCTTCGAAGTACATGAAAACACCTTCGGCCAAGAATAAGAAAGGGCGCTTGTGATGCGCCTCCACCGTGTCCATCCAGTCCCTATCGAGCACTGAGCAAGCCAGGAAATGGTGGCGCACCCCTTCGCCACCGACCAAATTTCTCCGCAGCTCGATGACCTCTGGCAAATCCAGGTCATACCATTCCACCTGGTCATTATCCACGCGCTCGAAGCGTGTATCGAAGCCGCACCCGATGTGGAAGATAACCGCATCGGGGTGGCGCCTCAGGAAATCCTGGGCGAAGCGGTCGAATTCACGGCTTTTCAGGATCACAGCCACCCGGCTGAAATCATCGGTCAAGGCTAACGTCTTCCGCAAGGTTTCCTGATCCAACATGCGGACCAACGCTTCGGCTCTCTCATCTTTGATCAGGGCATCGGGGCGCTGTGATTCCATGGCCCGGATATAAAGTGTAATGAGCAAGGTCCCAGCTACACCGCTAAGGTTTGGTTTCTTTGCCTCGGACAAGTCAGCCTCCATTTCATGCTCATGCCTAAACAAAAGGTCATTTCACCACGCCGCCTCTCCAAGCTGATAGTGGAAGATGCGCATCGGCTTGAACAGGCGAAAGAGGGGGGCCATCCAGCGATAGGAGTTCAGCCGCGGCTCAGGCTGATCGAAGAAGCCCCAATCGTCGAGCAGATGAATTCCGGTACCCCAGCCTTCGAGCTCCTGGCCGTGCCAGAAGCCCCAGTGCATCAGACCCGCAAACTGCGATTTAGAGAGATAGCGGTTACTCAACCAGACTTCGAATGGTCTCCAGCCGTCGAAGACCAGTTCTGCGCCCGAGAAATGGTCGCGCAGCGTGAGTACCAATGACTTGACCTGTGCTTCTATGAAGTAGACGAAAACGGTTTCGGCTAAAAACAGGAAGGGGTGCGGAGATTGCACCGTCAGCCCCACTGGTGCTGCCACCGTTTCCAGCCAGGCCTCCTCCAGCACCGAGCAGCCCAGCAGATGATGGCGCTCTCCCTCATCGCCAATCAGCTTCCGGCGCAGCCCGATAACCTCCGGAAAATCCAGGTCGTACCACTCCACCTGGCCGTTGTCCACCCGTTCGAAGCGCGAGTCGAGACCGCACCCGATGTGCACCACCCTCGCGTCTGGGTGCCGGCTGAGGAAATCTCTGGCGTAGCGGTCCATTTCGCGGGTGAATATGATCCGCATTGCCTGGAGCAATTCGGTCATTGGAATCTGCCTGACCCCAGAAAAGTCTAAACTCATCTGCTTGACCAGCGCTACCGCTTTCTCGTCCTTGATCATCGCGTCGGGCCGCTGCGTTTCTATCGCCCGGTAGTAAAGTGGGATGAGCAATGTTTCAGCCACATCACTCAGGTTTGGTTTAACAGTTTCGGACATGTCACTCTCCTTATTGCTTGCAGACAAACGGCCTTTTTATCTTGCTGCTTTTCCGAGCTGGAAGTGGTAGATGCGTAATGTCCTGAATAGAAATTCTATGGGACCCAGCCAGCGAACATGGACCATCCGCGGCCCAGTCTCGTCCAAGTATCCCCACTCGTCGAGCAGGTGGATTCCTTCTCCCCAACTTTCAATCTCCTGACCGTGCCAGATCCCCCAGTGAGAGCGGAAACCAAACCTGGCGGTTTGGAGGTTGCTCACGATATTGTGGATTGGTGAATAGGCGTCGAAGACCAGCTCTGCACCTGGGAAATGGGAAAACAGCGTCTGCACCAGCGCTTTGTTTTGCGCTTCTGTGAGGTACATGAAAACCCCTTCAGCCACAAAGAGAAAAGGGTGCTGATGATGGGCGCTTACTGACTCCAGCCAGATATCCTCGAGCACCGAGCAGCCCAGCAGATGATAGCGCCCCCCTTGCCCGCAGGTAAAGCGTGACGAGGAGCGTTTCAGTCACGCCACTCAAGTTGACTGGTTCTATCTCAGGCACGGTCAACCTCCTCCGGAGATTCTTCTTTCGCCTTCGTTTGGGCTGCCCTGGCACGCCGGATGACAGGCTCAAGGAATACCTTGATTGCCAGCCAGTCCAGGATACCCGGTGCAAGCACTTTGAGCCAAACAGCCAGTGCTCCAGGCCCCATCAATACTTCGCGGCGGCGTTTATACGCTGCCCGCAGCGTGATCTCGGCGCAGCGCTCGGCGCTCATCGTTTTATCTGTATAAAAATCCTTGCCACGCCTCGCACCGCGTGGCACGCCGTCCTTGGTCAGCTGTGCTGCGTGGAACTCAGTCGCCACCCACCAGGGGCAAATAACCGTGACACTCACGCTATGCCGGTATAGCTCCATACGCAAGGAGTCATAAAACCCGTGCATGCCATATTTACTGGCACAGTAAGGTGTGTTATAGGGGATGGCTGCTTTACCACCCAGGCTGGAGATCGCCACAATACGCCCCTGGGTCTGTTTCAGATACGGCAAGGCGTAATAGGTGCAGTACACCGCGCCATAGAGATTCACATCCACCGTGTGCCGGAATAAATTCAAGTCGGGGAATTCATCGAACAAAGCCGTGGCAGCCAGCCCGGCATTGTTGATCAGCATATCCAGCCTGCCGAAGGCTGCCACGGCTTTCTCCACCAGTGCTTTGCATTGATCTTCTTTGCCTACATCGGTTTGCATGGGCAGTGCTTCGGACCCCAATGCGCGGCATTCCGCTGCTACTTGCTCTAACCGCTCGAGGCGGCGTGCCGCGATGGTTACCTTCGCCCCTTGCGCTGCCAACTGCAGCGCTAGAGCCTTGCCAATTCCCGCCGATGCCCCCGTAACGATCACAACCTGACCACGAAAAGCATCTGCTTTCATACAACCTCCTTGTCTTAGGGCTTCTTGAACTCGATGCAGTACATCCAGCCGTTCCATACCTCAAATAGTCGCACTTCCTGCATTTCGGGGGGCAGCAAGTCCACGGGTGGTACGACGGCAGGGCGCAGCTTCCCGGCGGCCCGCTTAAAGCTAGGAAGGAAGCGCTCGTAAGCCTGGGCGCCTTTCTCGTTCTCGTCACAGATCAAGATGCGCGTCCCAGGTTTTGCCACGCGGATCATCTCCTCGATGGCTTTTTTCTTATCGTTGAAGAAATTGATCCCGCCGATGTGGAAGATGCTGTCGAAGGAGTTATCCAGGTAAGGGAGCTGCTCGGCATTGCCCAACTGCAGCTGGGTATCCCATCCCTGGTGAGCAATATATTCTCGGCAGCGGCTCAACTGACCGGGGGAGATATCCAATCCGTAAATTTCACCCACATCGGGGCGCCGGACCAGGTAGGGCAGGTTCACGCCTGGTCCAATGGATACCTCCAGGAGGCGGCCTCCCTTGGGTTCCAGGCGGTCGGTGATCTCTCGCCTGGCCTGCTCTTCGGTCATCCCAATGTAAGCAAAGGCGATTTTCGAGAAAGCCCGGTATCCCCAGGAAAACCAGTCGTACATGCCCGCAAAACGTTTGTTCCAGCCGGTTAATTCTTCGGGTTGGATGAAGTGTGAGATTCCGTCTACTATCGGATAATCTTTTTGGCAGGTAGCGCAGTGGTACCGATCTCCACCCGCCAGAAAGATGATCGTAAGCGCCGCGTGGCAAACCGGGCAAGCCAGTACATCCAGTGCTGGGCGGTGTTTCTTCTGCCACGCCAGGCCTTCGGCTTGTACTCTGAGATGACGCTGAACCAGGCCGTAGCTCAACGCCCCTGTTCCGATGGCTAAACCGGCAGCGAGCCAACCATTTTTACTTTTCATAATCCCTCCAGAATTCTTCTTCCTACCAGATCCCTGGTATCAATCGTTTTGTCCTGCGCATGTATTGGCGATAGGCAGCCCCAAAATGCAGGGTTAACAATTTCTCTTCCACTTTCACCCGGTAAACAAGGCTGGGAACCAGCAAAATCAAAACCGAGATCAACCCCACCAGGCTCGCATATCCCAGGCTGATCCCCAGTGCCATCAAGAGATAGCCGGCATATGCAGGATGCCGGATCAAACCATACGGTCCACTTTTCACGAGGGTCTGCACCGTTTTCACAGAGATATGCCCAGAATAATGAGACTTCAAAGAGCGCCTCGCCCAAACGAACAGTGCGACCCCAAGAATGACCAGCCCCACACCCAGGGTAGACATCCAGACATTGCGCGGCAAAATGGCAGGAAAATAGAGGTATTCCACAGGAGATGCGTAAAATGCAGCGATCATTCCCAGGGCGATGAACCAGAATGAACGGTCACCGTGTTCCTCTTGCGTGGTAACCCCGTCTCCCGCCGGCTCCCAGAAGCGCTCCTTGCGGATCGAATAGACAATGATCACCCCCGCGGAATAGATAACCCCCACCAGCAACAGGAACCAACCTAAAGGATTGGTCGGAATCGTCTCAATGCCCAGCAGCGCCAGCAGCATTGCCAGTAGGGGAGAAATCACAAGCAGAAAGAAAACTGCTAAGCGGCTCACGCCACCTTCCTTTTTCCATCGCTCTAATCATTCAAGTGGATTCGGCTGCTGATCGCCTTGGCAATTTCGACGAAAATCAATAAGGTAAAGGCAACACCGAAGACCAACAGCCATTCTTGCAGGCTCAGGGGCATAATCCCCAGCAGCTCTCTTAATCCGGGGATTAAAAAGGCAATTGCTATCGTTAGTAAACCCGCCACCACCGCCCAGATCAAGGGTTTGTTCGCCGTCAGCTTGTTCATGCGATAGAGGGGCAGCCGCATACTGCGGTAGGCGAAGATATAGATGATCGAGTTGATGGCGAAGCTGGCAAATACAATGCTCTGCCCTTCCACGGGGTTGTTGTGGATTTGGTAAAAATGCCCAAACAATGTCAGGGCGAAGATAGAGCTGGCGATGCTGATCACAGCGATCAGCGATGCCCCCAGGCGAGTTAAGATCGGCGCCTTCAAAGGGCGTGGCTTTGCATCCATGATGCCAGGTTCCTTGGGCTCAAAGCTCAGCACGATGTCTAGCGGACCATCACAGATCAGATGGATCCATAAGATCTGCGCCACCGTTAACGGGGCTGGCCAATGGAGCATTATGGACATAAAGATGGTCAATACCTCTGCAAACGAGTTGGACAGCACATAAGCCACCACCTTGCGGATGTTGGAAAAAATCACCCGGCCTTCTTCAATGGCAGCGACAATGGTGCGAAAATTGTTGTCGAGTAAGATCAGGTCGGCGGTCTCTTTGGCTACATCTGTGGCGCTCCCCACCACCACACCAATATTGGCGCGCTTCAACGCCGGGGCATCATTCACACCATCCCCGATCATGGCTGTCACCTCACCATTGCCCTGGAGCCCCCGGATAATGCGGAATTTATCTTGCGGGCGGATGCGCGAGAATATCGATGTTTTCTTCACCTGCTCCTGAAGCTGTGCATCCGTCAATGTGGCGATCTGCCCGCCTTCCAGGGTTTGATCTCCCTCATGAATCAAGCCGATGCTGCTGGCGATGCGCTCCGCTGTTCGCCGGTAGTCGCCGGTGATCATCTTAACCTGGATGCCTGCATGCTGTGCCACCTGGATGGCCTCCAGCACGCCCTCGCGCACGGGGTCTTCCATACCGAGCAATCCCAGCCAGGAGTATCCGGAGTAATTTTCCATGCTCCCATCCGAGCGGTAAGCCAGGCCCAAAAGCCGCAAGCCCTCTCCAGCCCACTCATCCACCTGTGCCAGGAGACGCTCCCGTTCTTCGACAGAACCATTGCACATTCCCAGGACAACCTCTGGTGCTCCTTTCAGGAAGAAATAATGCTTCCCCTGAAAGATGTTGCTGGTCACATCGGTGATCATGTATTTGGTTTCGCTGGTGAACAATTCCTCACCCAGGCGCAGCGAGCCATCAAATAATTCCTGAGGGCTGCCGAGGCTTAGCTTCTCGGAAAATTCCCATAGGGCAATATCCACCGGACCTTCCAGATTGTTGCACAGCACCATGGTCTGCCAGGCGCGCTCCTTGTCCAGAAGGTCAGAGCGGTTCACCCGCATGCGTCCCTCGGTGAGCGTGCCGGTTTTATCGGTGCAGATCACCGTCACAGAACCAAGCGTTTCTACTGCCAGCAGCCTCTTCACCAGCCCGCTGCGTTTGAGAATCTTGCGCATGCCCAGCACCAGGATCACCGTCACAGCAATGAGCAGCCCCTCGGGCACCGCCGCAATGGCCAGAATGATAGATGTGCGCAGCATATCGAAGAATTCGTTGCCCATCATGACCCCCACCATCAAGATCACCAGGGTGGCAACCACGACGATATAGGTCAAAATTTTACTGAACGCCTTCAGCCGCACCTGGAGGGGCGTTTCCTCTTCAACATGCTCGCTCAGACTGGCTGCGATCTGTCCCAGCTCGGTTTTGGTCCCTGTTTTCGTAATGCGTAAAATTCCCCGCCCGGTGACCGCTGTCGTGCCCATGAACACCTGCGTTTGAGGAACAGACGCATTTTCGGGGGGTATTCCCGCAATCCCGCCTATGGCTTGCTTGTTCACAGGCTCGCTCTCGCCAGTCAGAATGGCTTCGTCGAGCGATAACTTGGTCGCCTCCAGCAGCTCACCATCGCCGGGAGCTTTTTCACCAGCATTGAGCACCACCAGGTCGCCTGGCACCAACTCCCACACCTCCACCTCCATACGATTCCCGTCTCGGATTACGGTAGTCGTCGGCTTGAGTAAACCTTTCATAGCCACATAGGTGCGCTGTGCTTGATATTCCTGTACAAAGCCCAAAATCACGTCAATCACCACGACTGCCATGATGATGGCGAAATCGCCAAATTCACCCAACACCAGGGAAATCCCAGCCGCGGCCAAGATAATATATACCAGCGGGCTTTTAAGCTGGTTGAACAAAATCGCCCAGGCAGAAACGCCTTTTTCGCTGGGCAAACGGTTTTCACCGAATTGTGCTCGGCGCTCTATAACCTCTTCAGCTGTCAAGCCGGTGAGGGCCTCATGTTTTTGATAGCCATTAATATCCTGAGCTAACCTCGATGTGTTCATGCTAGATCCTTGTTATCGTTTGTTTAGAGGCGATAGGCTGCGCTGCAAACCTGTTCAATCAACTTACTTCTCTCGCACGTGCCTGACCCCTTGTTGAAATAGCGCAACGATATGCGGGTCGATAACGCTGTAAAAGACTTCCTTGCCTTCCCGGCGCGCCTGGACGATGCGCATTTGGCGCAGCCCGCGCATATGATGAGAAACGGCCAATTCGGTCACACCAACCATTTCAGCCAGCGCCGTGATGTTGGCTTCCTGCTCCAAAATCGCAGAAAGAATGCGCACCCGGCTGGTATCGCTGAAGGCGCGGAAAAGTTCTGCTACATGGGCAGCTAAGTGCTCGTCTAAGATGGGTTGTTTCATATGCTTGCGTCTCCGTGAACGATTAAACAGATGTTCAGATGTTTGCGCTATTGTACCACAATCGTGCAGACGCGTCACTTTCCTAAGATGAAATTTATGCGTGGAGAACGCAAAGGAAAGAAAGTGATTACGGTTTATCTGCTTGGGGCACCCGAGTTCGCCAGGAATCCCTCCTGGCAATCACAGCAAGACCTCTTCTCTGGCAGGCTAAACGCTGTCACAGCCTTGGGATCAAGACCGGTGTCCTCTTTTTATATGCCTCGTATGCCTCCTGCCCGCCCCATTTTTGATCCGCCTTTTTCTCGAGCAAGGGGATCCCGCTGACCCGCGTGAGAAGCAGGGTGACAAATACAGGCGAGACCAGGGTGACCCACTGCCAGCCTTGCAAGACAGGGAGAGCGATGATCGCTATGCCAATCCAGAGGATGATCTCGCCGAAATAGTTGGGATGGCGGGTGCGAGACCATAAACCTGTCTGAATAAACTTGCCTTTATTGGCTGGGTTGGCATTGAAGCGGCTTTTTTGGCTGTCGGCGAGCACTTCAAAAATGAACCCAAAACCCCAGATCAAGAAGCCCAGGATGGCAAAAGCATCCAGGTCTTTCCGAATGGTTGTTGTGATCGCCGCCAGAGCAGTCGCCATTGTGAAGGTGACCCACAAGCCTTGAATAGTCCAGACATTCAGGAAGCGGATGAAGGAAGGCTTGAGCTCATCGAAGCGATCATCTTTCCCGGCTTTGCGGATGCGGCGAAACAGGAAGGTCCCCAGGCGGATGGCCCAGATCACGACCAATCCCCATAGAAGGATAGCCCTGGTGTTGCCCCCCGCACTGAAGATCAATGCAAAGGTGATGACCGAGATATAGGTAAGGCTGCCCGTCAAATCAAAGAATTTTTCAGTCTGCAGCCAATAAGCCGGGATAAAGGCCAGCCACTGGATCAGAAAGGTCAGCCCAACCGCCAAGGCAAAGATGGGGATTCCGCCCAGGGTGCTGCCTCCCTGGCTGCCTGCAATAGCGATTAAAAATCCAATGATGAGCAGAACAGGAAAAACGATCAGCGCATTACGGTCTGCTTTGTCCATGGAATAATTACCTCTTATTTGGATTGTGTGGTTTTGGTTTCATCTTATCCATTTTATCTCATCCATCTTCAGTTTCTAAGGGGTTACAATATAAGCCTGATCAGCTAGTTCACTGAATCTCGGATTCCAGAGACAAGGAAGGTAAATATGGAAAATTGGCGCGCGAGGAAAGTCGTCATCATCGGGGCTGGTGCAGTAGGCTCAACCTTTGCTTATGCCCTGGCGCAAAGTGGGGTAGCGGATGAGATTGTCATTTCAGATATGGATCCGAACCTGGCTCAAGGTCAGGTGATGGACCTGGCGCATGGTCTGCCTTTCTATCCGAATGTGCAGATCAATGTAGGCAGCCCACAAGATTACCAGGACGCCCATGTGATCGTGATCACCGCTGGCTCAAAACAGCGTCCGGGCGAGTCGCGCCTGGCGCTGCTGCAGCGGAATGCCCGGATCATTGAAAGTATCATGGATGAAATCCAGGCGCAAAACTCCCAGGCAGTAGTTATCCTGGTCAGTAATCCGGTAGATATCCTGACTTACGTGGCTCAACAGAGAGTGAAATGGCCGCGCGGGCGGGTGCTCGGCTCTGGCACGGTGCTCGATAGTGCCCGCTTTCGTTATTTGCTCAGCCAACACTGCGGTGTCGATGTACACAATGTGCATGCCTATATCTTGGGGGAACATGGGGATAGTGAATTTGCATCCTGGTCAATGTCTCACATTGCCGGGATGCATTTCGATGATTACTGCCAGATGTGCGGTGAATGCCAGGATTGGCAGCTAGAGCGCAAACAGATTGAAGAGGCGGTGCGCACCTCAGCTTACCATATCATTGGTTATAAGGGCGCTACCTGTTTTGCGGTGGGGCAGGCCCTGGTGCGCATCGTCAGCGCGATTGTTCGGGATGAAAAAAGTGTCTTAACTGTTTCCACGGTGCTGGACGGCGAATTTGGTTTTAGAGATGTATGCCTGGGCATCCCAGCCCTGGTTGGAAAAACTGGGATAGAGCGTATCTTGGATTTGGACCTGCCGCCGTTAGAGCGCTCTGCCCTTGAGCGTTCTGCTGCCATCATTCAAGGAGCGATAGCGCAATTAAGCCAAGGTGAACCTTAATTATTCCTCGTAGTTAATCTATGCCGGAGCCGCCTTGTGGGGGCCTTCAATCGTAGCCCGCATCTGGATTGCGATGCCGACCGCTAATCCCAAAGACAACAAGTACACCGCCCCGAAGATGGTCATGAAGCCTTTGGATAGGGTAAAGACCAGCACCAGGAACACAAGGAAAAGCAAGCCTTCCAATACTGTCCAAATGCGCAGCGTGCCCAAGAAGAGCAGGTCAGAGCCTTGTTTCCGCGCCATAGAGTTCAGGGTGAGGAAGAACAGGGCAAAAAACAGAAGCTCGACCGGATACATCAGTTTCATCCACCAATCGGGCGGGGTCACATTGCTCCAAAAATTGAGGTAATAGGGGATGGGCCATAAAATCGCCACGCCATCGAACCAAATCAGCAGATCCAATAGGATATGCATGAGAATGCCCACCCCCAGGCCAATCCCCAGGTTGTTTAAGCGTGGGCGCTTGGTAGCCGTCGCGATTAAGAAAAAGATTGCAAACACTCCCACCACGGTAAACAGGCTGTGAGTGAAGGTGCGGTGCAGACCTTCGGTGGAATGGTTAGTGAGGGTAGCCGCTGCCACCGCCAGGTTGTCGCTGTCCGGCAGTAAGCTGCCCAGGACGATCCCAAGCATCAACCATGCTCGCTCAGGCGCCCACTTTCGAACGGGAAAACTGATTAATCCATGCATGCCAGCTTGAGCCATTATTCTCCTCCTCTGTTTGTATAACGAGAATAGCATGTTTCTAAGTCTAAGTCAATTTAATGGAGAAATTTCCTTATGTTTGACTGTTGTTCTTTTTGATACATCTGTCGAGTGTGGTTCGAACCGCGAAATTTCGGTTTGGTTATTTGTTTCGGAGGGGGCTATTATCCAGATCCGCCGGAAACCGCTGCTTGGTCTGGTAAGGCTGCTTTTGGAGGATAAATACCGCGTCTCTCTGGAACGATGGTTCGGTATAACTCCTCATAAGCGGTGAAGGTTTTTTCCTCGGCGTGGCTTTCGACGATCTGCCTGCCTTTTTGTCCCATTTCATGAGCCACTTTGGGATTATTGATTAATTTGCAAAGACGCTCCGCCATACCAATTTGATCCCTGGGACCCAGTAAGAATCCATTGATACCCTCGTGTACGATCTCATGCAGGCAGGTAGCCTGCACTGCCACGATTGGTACTGCACATGCGGCTGCTTCTAAAAGGACCACTCCTTGGGTTTCAATCTCACTGGCAGTCACAAAAACCGTAGATCTCTGGTATAAGGCAGCCAGTTCATTTTTCGCTGAGATAAATCCCAAGAAATGACTGCGGTCTTCAATCCCAAGCTGGGTGCAAAATTGCATAAGCTTGAGCTTTTCGGTTCCATCTCCAACGACGCATAGATGTGCCGGGGTACGCTGCATGGCGAGTGCAGCTGCTTGAACCACTCTATCCACCTGCTTGTCCTTATCCAATCTTCCCACGTGTAGGATGATCGGAACCTCCCCAGGAAGGCCTAACCTACCGCGTATAGAATCCTTACGAACGTTTTTCGACACATCGGGAGAGAAGATGCTCAGGTCGAGCCCAATGCTGATGATTTGGGGAGAGATGCCTGTATGAGCGTAAACTACTTTAGCAGTGGTTTGTGTGCCAACCACCGTCCAAGTGCAGCGCTTCAGGATCCAGCGGGCGTATTGCCACAATAGGCTCTCGATCAAGCGTTTGGTACTCTTGCCCAAGGGCAGGTAAGCGCTTACGAGCCAGGGAAGCGCGTGAATGGTCATCATCACCGGGATATTTCGAGAGCGGCTGAAAGAAAGGCTGGATAAGGCAAGTTGAAATGGATCGTGAATATAAATCAGGTCGGGTGAAAATTCTGTCAAACTCTTTAGAACTTGTCCGTGTGGCCATAAGGCAAAGCGTTGGTTTACACGGACAGGATTGTGAAAAGAGCGGCATCGCACTATGCTCAGGTTTGGGAGGTTCATCTGGTAAGGATAAGGATGATCGCTGGCTGCCAACACCAGCACTTCATGGCCGTGCTCGGAGAAGTGTTTTGCCAGCCTTTCAGAGAAGAGCGCCGCCCCGCTGATCATCGGCGGGTAAGATTGAGATAAGATCGCAATTTTCATTTTACACTCCATTCAGAGTCCCAAGCGACCCGATTATCATTTTTCGGCTGTAAAAGAGGTAAGCAACATAGAAGGCAGTCATTACCAATATGGCTCCAGCCCAGAAAAGAATGGGCATATGGAAGCCTTGTGAGCCAACCAAGGCAACAAAACTGGAAGCTACCAATCTTCCCATAACATTAGCCAGGAAAAAACGCCGGGGAGAGATATTTCCCAGTCCCGCGACATAGCACATTAAATCGCTCGGAAAGATCGGAAGTACAAAGACAAAAAAGTAGAACATACCACCCTGGTTGGCTGCCAGCCGGTCCCAGTGCGCGATTGCCCGAGGAGAGGCCAGTCGGTAGATCAATCGGGAGCCAAAGCGTCGGGCGATCATAAAAGCAATTTGACTGCCCAGAACGGTGCTCCCCACGGTGATAAGCAGGCAGATAGCAAATCCATATACATATCCGGCCGCCAGAACCAGGGCATGCCCTGGGATAAGCGCCATAAATACTTGCAATACCATCACTGCGAAAATCAGCAGCGGTCCCCATACTCCCAGGCGTTGTATTGTATTTTCGACGGCCTGTCGATCCACAACCCAGGCTATGAACACATAAATCTTTGAGCGTAACAGCCAGAGGGCGAGAAGACCAGCAATTACTCCAAAACCTTTGATGGTGTTCTTACGGGAAAATGCAAAACGAATTTTCATCAGGTTTTCCTTTCGTTTTAGAGCCAGGCGGCTGCCAGGTTGCTGGTGTGCGAGAGAACCTTTTGTCGAAGTGAGCGATTTTTGTAGATCTCTGGAGTTTGAGTGAAACAGGCCTGCAAGTCTGCCTCAAAAGCCTGCTCTAGTTTCTGAGCCAGGCAGGCATCATGCACCGATAAGCAATTTTCAGGCTATTTATGAGAGTGCGGTTATGCAAAATATGCCGCGGTTCATCGGTTATCTCCCCAATTTCATCAACCATCAAACGTACTTCCACCCCATCTGCCGCTTTTTTTCGTGAGATCTGGGCAATTCGTCCTGCCCATTCACCTGCTTCGAAGGACAGGTAGGTCATCGAAATTTTATTCTGGGCAGTCTCCAGCTGGTCCACCAGATCTCGGTAGTAGCATTTGATTTGAGTAAACAGAGTGGTTTCGGGGTTCATGACTGGCTCCTTTTGGGCAAATTTCTTGTTGCATTTTCAGTATGACAGCTCTGTACTGCCAGAACCAGAGCAGAAACTGCCAAAAGATGCCAGTTTCGGTGAGAAAGTTCAATCCACTCATTCACTATAAACCAAGGATGACACCCCCTTGATTAAATTTTTTAGGGGTGTGTCATCTTTTGACCTCTGGGTATCCCCCAATCAGAAGATACATTAATTAGAAGTAAAAAAAACCGCTCGGAATTTTTCCGAGCGGTTTTGTCAACATCATTAGGTTATTTCACCGGGGTTGTCAGGTAAAGATAGAGCGCTGCCAGGTCGTCATCGGTCATGCGAGCGGCGTTTTCCCAGGGCATCTCACTCGTGAAGGCGATCCCATTCGGCCGGATACCCGTGCGCATCATCTCGGCGAACTGATCCCCAGTCATATTCTTGACAAGCGGCCGTGGATTGGGAACCGTTGGTAACACAAGCGTGGCTTTAGCACCGGTCATATCAGGTCCGTGGCAGACGCGGCAGTCGCCATAGGTAGCCACATATTTCCCATATTCAGCAGTCACTCCTTCTGGGGGAGCAGTCACAGTCTCGGAGGCCGCTTTTGGATCGCCGTAAAAACCGGCCCCGGCTGCGAGCATGCCAAGAAAATTCAGTTTGTCACCTGTAGGCAAGTTGTTTTCTACGGGAGCCAGTGAACGCAGGTAAGCGATGATGGCTTCGATGTCGGCATCACTCAGCTGCGAATAGGGCATAAGGGACATAGCACTGCGTAAGTGCCCATCTTGATCAACACTATAGCGTAGGGATCGGAAAAGTTCCCCATCGCTGTAATCGGCCAGCTTGCCGCCAGGAGTCAGGTTCTCGGCTGCAATGAGTCCGGCAAATCCAACGCCTTTTGATGCCCCGAAATTCCATCCACCGCTGAAAGGCTGGTTGCCAGTCAGGTTCCCCTGATCGTCGACCGCGCCGTGACAGCCAATGCAGCTCAGGTTGGTCAGGTACTCGCCGCGTGCGATCTGCTCTGGTGTGCCAGCCACTGTCAGTTCTGGAGCAGGACCAACCCCAGGGAAATAATACTTCACGATGCCGTATCCACCGATGAAGACCCAGGATGCAAACCCCAAGCATGCCCCGGCGGCTACCAGCCCGCCCACGATCTTAACCCACAGCTTTGGGGCGCGCAGAGCTTTGACGGTCAGCCAGCCAGCGCCGATGGAGATCGCCAAACAAACCAGCCAGAAAAAGATATTCACAACCATAAATTATTCTCCCTTTGAAACCCAGTTAGATTTTTCAAGATTTAATTATTCGAAAAATGTCAGCGAAGTAAGGATATCCCTCATCATCTGGTACAGATTCAATTCTTATGATAAAGATAGAATATATCTCTATTATAACTCTTTTTTTTAGATAACAGGGAAATTTCGACAATCCTTCTTTAACGTTAATATCCTCCTAAACATCCAAGCTGCAATTCATGATATGATGCATTATCATCGATTTCATCCACAGGAGGAACCAATTTTGATCGAACCTTCTTTAGAAGAAGAAAAACCCCCAGAAGAACAAACACCTAAACCTGAAAAGACTGCTTAACCATACACGTTCATTCCTGGGCAACACCAATTGTGGGCTTCTTGATGTTGATCATAGGATTGTTGGGTGGATACTTTATTCGCCCGGCAGTGTCACCTCTGCTCAGCAAGGCTACCCTTACCCCCACAGCCAGTGCTGAGGTCAATACAGGTGATACGAGTGCCAGCCAACCAGGTCTCAAAGATTATGTGGTCGCGCAGACCACGCATTTCATGGGAGATGCGAACGCCCCAGTGACGGTGATCGAATTTAGCGATTTTCAATGACCCTATTGCGGCAAATTTGCCACTGACGCGGGTCGTCAGATCATCGAAAAATATGTAAACAGCGGAAAAGTTCGTTTTGGATATCTTCACTTTGCCTTTTTAGGACAAGAGTCCCAGTGGGCGGCTGAAGCCAGCGAATGCGCAGGTGACCAGGACAAATTCTGGGAATTTCACGATTTGCTCTTCGAGAAACAATCGGGAGAGAATCAGGGGGCTTTCAGTAAAGACAATTTGAAGAAATTTGCTGCAGAGCTGGACCTGGATCAGGCAAAATTTGACGAATGCCTGGACTCAGGCAAATATACCAGCCTGGTCACCGACCAAACCAGTTTTTTGCAGCAGATCGGCGTGCAAAGCACTCCCAGTTTCATCGTCAATGATCAGCCACTAATCGGTGCTCAACCTTTTGAGACCTTTCAAGAGATGATCGAAGCAGATCTTAACCAATAGCTGATAGTCCATAAATAATGCATAACCGCATAAAGATGGGGCTGTCTCAAAAGTAAGCCGAGTCAGCCCCATTGTTGACCAAAAGAGCACAAGAGGAAAAAGCAAAAAAAACTGGCGGTTACGAGACCGCCAGTTTTGCCATATTCTGGGCAATACAGAGCAGACCGAACTCTGTTTTCACCTTTTCAATCCCCCTGAGTAAGAATTTGCGGAAGCCCCAATCTTCCTTGAGCCTTCCAAACACACTTTCCACCTCCACTCCTCGTAACGAACGCAGCTTCTTTCCTTCTTCACTGGTCAGATTTTGTCTGGCTTGTTGCCTCCAAGCCTTCAACTGGAAGCTCAACTCGACCCAGCGGTTCCCCTTCGCTTTGGTGCATTGAGCTTTTAAGGGACAGTCTTGGCAGTCTTCGGCCTGGTAACAGCGTCTCTCGGTGCGGTAGCCATTCTCCGTTTTGGGATGGGAGGTATATTGGTACCTCAGGCGTTTTCCTGCTGGGCAGATCAACTCATCTTTCTCTGGGTCATATTTCATTTGGTTGGCAGCAAAGGCATTCGGTTTGTAGCGAGCTCGCTGCTCCTGACCGAAAGTGTTGTACTTCAGGTAATTTCCCACCTGTTCTTGTGCGAGATAAGCATAATTTTCTTCACTCCCATAGGCACTGTCAGCCATCACGTTCTTCGGCAATCGCCCTAACTTCTCCTTGACCCCTTGTAAGTGCGGCACCAAGCAGCCCGGGTCTCCTGGTCGTTGGTGGACGCTGAAACCGACCACAAACTGGCCTTCTGTCCCCATCTGCAGGTTATAACCTGGCTTCAATTGCCCGTTCTTCATGGGATCATCCTTCATACGCATGAAGGTGGCATCGACATCGGTCTTGGAATAGCTGTTGCGTCCAGCTAGTTTCCGCTCTTGGTCTTCATACTTCTTCTGGCGAGGCAGGCCGTCTGTTTCCAGCTTCTTCAAGGCAGCTTGGGCCTTCTCGAGCTTCGACTTCCCCCGACGACCTCGCTTCTTCTTGAGCGGGGTGGGCTGCGCTCCTGTCGGTTCCGCTTTGCCTGGTTGGATTGTTTCTGCTTGCGGCTCGGTTGGCTTTTCGGATTGAGCGTTCAGCCGCCGATTGAGTTCCTCGATCTTTTGCTCCAGCTTGTGGCTGTCCAAGGGCTCCTCCGGCCCCAGCTCTTCCAGGTCCCGCTCCCCATACTCAGCATTCTCGACCTCGTTCACCTGCTCAATCTCGTGGATCAGCTCCTTGACCTTCTCCTGCAGTTTCTGCCTGTAGCGCCGGGTGCTCTTGGCCCACACCCAGGAGTACTTGTTGGCATTGGCTTCGATCTTGGTCCCATCCAGAAAGTAATTCTCCAGCTTGACATATCCTTCTTCCAGCAAGAGCTCCAAGACTGAAGTAAAGATATCTTCAATGACTGCTTTGACCACTTCCGACCGGAAGCGGTTGATCGTCCGAAAATCCGGCTGCTGGTTGCCCGACAGCCACATGAAGTATATATTCTCCCTCAGAGCCTTGGCGATCTTGCGGGAAGAATACAGCTGCTGGGTGTAGGCATACACCAGCACCTTCAAGAGCATCTTCGGGTGGTAGCTGGATGTCCCGCCCCCTTTGTATTGGACCAGCAATCTCGCCAGATTTATCTTCTCAATGGCGGTATTGACCACTCGCACCAGGTGTTTGGGTGGGATTTGCCCTTCTAGATCCGTGGGCAGTAGCATCACCTGCCCTTGAGTATATTCCTTGAATACCGGTGGGCTGCTTTTCTTTTTCATACCCCCTATTGAATCACATCTTCTTTAAACGCGAAAGGGGCTGCCCTTTCTTTTTGGACAGCCCCATCTTTATGCGGGAACTTCCTAAGTATTTTCGGTTAGGTTCTTAGCTAGGCGTCCAGGCGGTAGCCGACGCCACGGATTGTTTTTAGAAAAACTGGCTGGCGCGGGTTCTCTTCTAGAGCTACTCGCAGCCAGCTAATATGCACATCCAGCGTGCGGGTATCTCCGGTATATTCGGTATTCCATACCTCCCGGAAGAGCTTGCCGCGTTCGATGACTTCCCCAGGGTGCTGCATCAGAATCTGCAGCAGCCGGGTGAGACGGGGGGTCAGGCGTGCTTCCCGTCCCTGGCAGCGCACCTTTTTGCGGTCGATTTCCAGCCGGATGTGACCCACATGCAGCATGCGGGCTTCAATTCCTGGCAATAACGGTGCGATCCGGTTGAGTAATTTTCGGGCGGTGAAAGGTAGCTTCAAGACGACATTTGCGCAGGATTCACCTGGGAGGGGTTGTTCTGCATCGATGATCAGAACGATTGGGATATCTACGGTATTAAGACGCAGCTCCCGGCAAATACGCTTGCCGGTTGAGCGCAATGAAGGGGCATTAATCACCGCCAAGTCGGGGTCGAATTCGACAAGCCGTTCCAGCGCTGCTCCGCCGGTTGGAACCACTTCTACCTGATAATCCTTTTTTCGCAGATCAGAGATAAAAGACGGGCTGTTAGCCCGCTTTCCCTCAATCCATAAAATTCTGGCTTTCATCGACCTCTGTTTCCTCGAATCTTTTTGGTGTACAGGGGATGGTGACCCCCAAGCTTGATAGGTTCGGGTATTATACCGTAATCTTAAGAAAAGGCAATGGATTCCGGGGCGAATTTTTTAACACTTTAACATTCCAGTTCCATCCTGGCTGGTGTTGGAGGGGTGCCGCGGAATTCTAGCTTCTATGTTAAAATACGCAGTGCAGCGAGGTCAGGCAGATGATTTTTAGCTACCAATTTGTTTAGCTGCCAAGGTTGGTTTTAATTGATCGGTTTAATTGTTCGTGCCACCAACCAGTAGAACCTCTGGGTTCGGAGGATGTATGTTAGACATGATTGAAGTGGTAATCGATAGCATCCGGGTCAGCTTGATGTCTCAGCAGCGGATTGTAATTCTACGCCAGTCTGAAGCAGAACGTTATCTGGCTATTTGGATCGGAATTTACGAAGCAGAGGCAATCACTTTAGCACTCCAAGAAGTAGAGGTATCCCGCCCATTGACCTGGGATTTACTGCGGAATGTCTTCAATTCATTGAATGCTCGCCTCTTGCGTGTCGAAGTAGTGGCTCTGAAAGATGAGACCTTTTTTGGGAACATTGTAGCAGAGGTAGATGGGCGCCTTTTGAATATCGATTCGCGTCCTTCGGATGCCCTGGCTTTGGCCGTCAGGGCGCATGTGCCGATCTATGTGGCAAAATCTGTGATGGATGCTGCCGGGATCACACCCGAGACCGATTTGCATGAAGAACAGCCCGCCCAACCAGAGGAAAAAGCTTCGCCAGCTCCAGCAGCAGGGGAAGAAGAAAGCTCGCGCTTGTCGATTTTTGAGGATTTCCTGGGAAAATTAGATCTGGGTGATCTGGACAAAGACGATTCGGAAGACGAAGAAAAGAAGTAAGAGATGAGAATGAGCGAAATGGGGATTTGTTGGGATTATCCCTGCAAGTCCCCGTTTTGCTCTCTTTGAGGAAACTGGAATGAGCGACACTCCTATTTACGAAGAACCCCCAGCCCCATCACCCCAGATTGTCCCGCACAGCCGCGAAGCTGAGGAAGCGGTAATTGGCTCGGTATTGATCAATCCCGATTCCTATTATGATGTCGCACAATTCTTGCGGGCCGAGGATTTTTATATTCACCGTCATCGTTGGATCTGGGAAACTTTCACCAGGCTGCATGAGCGGCGCACTCCGATCGATTTCTTGACCGTGACCGAAGAGCTAGAACAGCTTGGACAAATGGCTGAAGTCGGTGGTCCAGCTTATATCACGGCCCTGATCAGCAATGTGCCCTCATCTCTGCATGCTGAAGCTTATGGAAGGATTGTGGAACAGGCCAGCGTGCGCCGGAAGATGCTGGAAGCCGCTAACCAGATTGCAAAGCTGGCTTACCAGGAAGATATCACGGTTGATGCGGTGATGGATGATGCTGAAAAAGCAGTTTTTGGGGTCAGCGAACGCCGTGTGACCCGTGATTTACAGCCCATACAGCAGGTACTGAGCGAATATTATGATCGTATCGACCAGCTCTCGCAGCGCGGTGAAGATTTTTTTGGCGTGCCGACCGGCTTCACCGATCTGGACCGGTTATTAGGCGGGCTGCAAGCTTCAGACTTCATTATCATCGCCGGACGCCCGGGTACCGGCAAAACGGCCTTTATGCTCTCGGCGGCTAAGAATGCCGCCCAAATTCACAAGAAGCATGTAGCCATTTTTTCCTTGGAGATGTCGAATGAGCAGCTGGTACAGCGTCTGATCTCGCAGGAAACGGGCATTGATTCTCACCGCTTGCGCACCGGTAAGTTAAATGAAGATGAGTGGCCTATTTTTACCCATTCCATTGAAGTGCTCAGCGATACGCGTATTTTTTTGGATGATACGCCCAGCTTAACCCCTCTACAGCTGCGCGCCAAGTGCCGCCGGCTGCACCTGGAATATGAGCTGGACCTGATCCTGGTCGATTATCTGCAGCTCATGACTAGCGGGTCACGTTCCGAAAACCGTGTCCAGGAAGTCTCTTATATTTCACGCAACATGAAGGTTCTGGCCAGGGAGTTGAATGTACCCGTCCTGGCAGCTGCGCAGCTCTCTCGTGCAGTAGAGCAGCGCACTGACAAAGAACCCCAGCTCTCAGATCTTAGGGAAAGTGGAAGCCTGGAGCAAGATGCCGATATCGTGATGTTTATTCACCGGCCTGAGATGTATGAAAAAGATACCTTGAAGCAGCACCTGGCTCAGATAAAAATAGCCAAGCATCGTAATGGCCCGGTGGGAACGGTTGAGCTGGTCTTCCGCGACAATTTGGCTAAGTTTGAGAACGCTGCCACGCGCCGTGTTGATCTGGCGCAGGTATAATAAGCCTGGGATTAAGGTGAGCACGCAGTGAATAAGGTTTTCCGGGGCTTTTCTGAAGGCAAAGGACGTACCACGCGTCTTCCGGCGCAGTTCTTTAGTGAGCTGCTGCCTGAGATTGATCACCTTGGGGAGTTAAAGGTTGCCTTGTATGCCATTTGGAAGCTAGAACGGATGGAAGGTAATTTTCGCTATTTGCAGCGCCAGGATTTTACCGAGGACAGCCATTTTATGCAGGGTTTAGGGGCCCATCCCAGTGAGCTCGAAGCGGTTTTGGATGATGCCCTGGAGCGCCTGGTGGTCAGAGGGGTGTTTTTACGGGTTTCAGTCGCTCTTACAGATGGGAATGAATTCTATTACTTCTTGAACTCCCCCAAAGGACGCGCCGCTGTGGAAGCGATCCAGTCGGGAACCTGGCGGCCTGTCAGCATGCCGAAGACGGTAGCCTCCTTGGATCAGGAACGCCCGAATATCTTTCGGCTTTACGAAGAGCATATTGGTCCGCTGACGCCGATGATCGCTGAGACCCTGCGTGATGCAGAGCAAACCTACCCTGCCAGATTGGCTGGAAGACGCCATCCGCATCGCGGTAGAGAACAATGTACGCCGCTGGCGATATGTAGCTGCCATTTTACGATCCTGGAAGGAAGAAGGTCGTCATGAGCAAGATCGACAAGGAACTGAAAAAGATCGCCGCAGATACGACGAAGGTGAATTCGCCGATTTCATCGAGCACTAAAGCGGATTTTCTGGCTGTGAAAGATAGATTATTAGGCGACCCGGCTTGCCCGGTGTGTGCGGGAATCGGATATGTGCGCCAGGATGTCCCGGTGGGGCACCCCGATTTTGGCCGTTTGCAGGTTTGTTCCTGCCGGCAGAGCCAGGTGAGCTCACAGATCCGCCAGCGCCTGTTTGCCATGAGCAACCTGGACGAGCTGAGCTATCTCACCTTTGAGAATTTCCAGTCGCGTGGCATGATCGGTCTCAGCCCGCGCCAGGCCGACTCGCTGGAGCTGGCTTATAACCATGCTCGCCAGTACGCCCAATCCTTGAAAGGCTGGCTGCTGCTGCAGGGTGGCTACGGCTGTGGGAAGACCCACCTGGCAGCTGCCATTGCCAATTTCGTGGTGGGCCTGGGTGTCCCGGCGCTTTTTATTACCGTACCTGATTTACTCGACACCCTGCGTTTTGCCTATGATGACCCTGAAGCGACTTTCGAAGAACGCTTCGATGATATCCGCCAGGCTCCTTTGTTGGTGATGGATGATTTCGGTACACAGAATGCGACCAATTGGGCGCAGGAAAAGCTTTTCCAGATATTGAACTATCGCTACATCAACCATTTGCCCCTGGTAATTACAACTAACTTGCCCCTGGATGATATTGAGCCGCGCATCCGTTCCCGGTTCATGGATCCACAGCTTGTGACGCGCGTGAATATCCTGGCGCCCGATTTTCGCAATCCTACCGAAGATACGGGTTTGGGCGTTTTTCACGAATGCACTTTTGCCACCTTTGACTTAAGAAAAAAAGAAGGTTTGCCTGTCGAAGATGTTCAATATCTTGAAAAATCGCTCAAAGCAGCGCGCGCCTTTGCCGAGCAGCCGGAAGGCTGGTTGGTGCTGCTCGGAGGATATGGGTGTGGCAAGACCCACCTGGCAGCTGCCATTGCCAACTACCGGGTTGAATTGGGGTTTGATGTCCGTTTTGACGTGGTTCCCGATCTGCTCGATCACCTGCGGGCAACCTTCAGCCCTGGCAGCACCGTTAGCCTTGACCGGCGCTTCGAGCAGATACGCACCTGCCGCCTGCTCATCCTGGATGATTTAGGCACGCAATCGATGACACCCTGGACGCGGGAGAAACTCTACCAGTTGTTCAATTATCGCTATAATTACAAGCTGCCTACTGTAATCACATCCGCCGACCACCTGGAGGATATCGATCCGCGTATTCGCAGCCGGATGACGGACTCGCGCTTGTGTAAGATTTTTACGATGGATATACCATCCTATACCGGTTCGCCCCGTCGCTCAACGCAGGCGGTATCTCGCAAGCGGAAAATGAGTTAAATCTCTCTTGAGAAAAGGTAGAAAATGACCCAGGAAAAGTTTTCTTGTATTTACTGTGAGCGTACATCCGATGAGGTGCCCCTGATCCCATTTGAATACCAGGGAAAGCCTTATTTTATTTGCCCGCAGCACCTGCCGGTCTTGATCCACAAGCCTGCCCAGCTAGCGGATAAGCTGCCGGGATTGGAAAAACTGAGCGGTCCAGACGATGCTCACCATTAGATAAGGGCTATTTCAGCATGGGCATCTTAATCCCGTGCCGCTTGGCTGCTGCGATCGCCTCCGGGTAACCTGCATCGGCATGCCTGACTACTCCCATTCCGGGGTCTGTCGTGAGGACCCGCTCTAAACGCCGGGCAGCCTCAGGTGTTCCGTCGGCTACAATTACCTGCCCGGCATGCTGACTGAAGCCAATGCCCACCCCACCTCCATGGTGGAAGGATACCCAGGTTGCCCCGCCTACCGCATTGACCAGGGCATTTAAGATCGCCCAATCGCTGACCGCATCTGTGCCATCGCGCATCCCTTCGGTCTCTCGGTTGGGGGAGGCCACTGACCCGGCGTCCAGGTGGTCACGGCCGATCACGATTGGCGCCCTGACGATCCCTTCGGCCACCAGGTTGTTGAAAGCCAACCCTGCAGCAGCCCTTTCACCATATCCCAGCCAGCAAATGCGCGCTGGCAAGCCCTGGAATTGCACTTTCTCGCGTGCCATCGTCAGCCAGCGCTTCAGGTGATCGTCTTCAGGGAACAGCTCTAAAATGGCCTCATCCGTCCGGTAAATATCTTCTGGGTCTCCCGAAAGTGCAACCCAGCGGAAGGGGCCTTTGCCCTCGCAAAACAAAGGACGGATATAGGCCGGGACAAAGCCTGGAAATTCGAAAGCCTCTTTTACGCCGTAATCATAAGCGCGCTGTCGCAGGTTATTTCCATAATCAAAGACCTCTGCCCCCCTTCGTTTGAACTCCAGCATCGCTTCCACGTGCTGTGCCATGGAAACCATCGAGCGGGCATAATATTCGTCGGGTTTTGCAAGCCGCAGAACATCTGCATCTTTGACGCTCATCTTGCTTGGAATATACATCAGAACATCATGCGCTGGTGTCTGATCGGTGACGACATCCGGAATGACCCCGCGTAAGGCCAGCTCCGGGAAAATATCTGAAGCATTGCCAATCAGTCCTATCGAACGCGGCCTTTCTGCCTCTTGTGCTTCCTGAACCAGGGTCATGGCCTCTTCAAGTGTGTCAACCACCACATCCACATAACCGGTTTCCAGGCGGCGTTGTGCTCGGGCTGGATCAGCTTCAACGATCAAGCCGACCCCTTCGTTCATCGTGATCGCCAAAGGTTGTGCACCTCCCATTCCGCCCAGGCCGGCTGTAAGCACGAATTTTCCTTTCAGCGAAGCCCACCCGCGCTGGCGCGCCAATGCTCCCAGAGTCTCATAAGTCCCTTGCAAAATCCCCTGGGTGCCAATATAGATCCAGGAACCGGCAGTCATTTGCCCATACATCATTAATCCCTGCGCAACCAGGTGGTCGAAGTGCTTTTGCGTAGCCCAGTGAGGCACCAGGTTTGAATTTGCAATTAACACTCGCGGAGCATCGACGTGGGTCTTGAAGATCACCACTGGCTTACCTGATTGGACCAGTAAGGTCTCATCGTCATCCATTTCTTTGAGTGAATTCAAGATAGCGTCGAATGCTTCCCAGGATCGAGCTGCCTGGCCTCGCCCGCCATAGACCACCAGGTCTGCCGGGCGTTCAGCGACTTCGGGATCCAAGTTGTTTTGGATCATGCGGTAAGGCGCCTCAGTCAGCCAGGATTTGCAGTTGAGCTGAGTACCGCGGGGGGCGCGTACAACACGAGCTGCAGACATAGTCACCTCCGGTATTAAAAATCAATCCCTTCCCAGTGATTATACGCCGAGAAGGGATGGGATGCAAACCGGGAACATCCACTCAAGACTTGGCTTGAGGAGGTTCTGGCATGTAGCTGCAGTAGACCTGGGATTGGTCATATTCCACAACCAATCCCATTCTTTTCAAAGATTCTAATTCATCATCTTGTATGGAATGGCTGATATCTTGATCGTTGAAGCGAATGAATTCGCCGCGATCCAAATCCGCGCCCCAGCCATTTCCCCAATCGACGACGACCGCCCCATTTTTGAGCACAAAGACCAGTTGTCGGTTGATTGCAAAGCCTGACGGCATTGACTCTCTCCGTAAAAGTTGCTACTGGAAAATTATACTCCAGGCGAAGATTGGTTAGTTTAAATTACCAACAAATTGAGCAAAATTGGTATTATCCAACCGACTGACCAGTTCTTGCTGCGCATCGCACCAAACAGGTTTCATCGGGCAGGAATCGCCAAACGAGCATGAGCCATTATTTCCCACACAGTCATTTAAGAGAATGGGGCCATCGATGGCTTCGACAACATCCAACAAGGAAATGTCTTCAGCCGAACGGGCCAGCGAGACGCCTCCACGGGCACCGCGTGAGGTCTGCAACAATCCTGCAACCGAAAGTTGAGATACGATCTTTGCCAGGAAGGAAGGAGGGATTTGCTTTTCTTGGGCGATCTGGCTGGTTGAAGCTCTCTGCTCTGGCCCTAGCTGCGCCAGGTAAACCATCGCCCTCACGGCATAGTCAGCTTGTCTTGTTATTTGCATGGGAAACTCCTTGTTTCAGATTTACGATAAAAATTATCTTCTTTATTTTAGAGTAAAATTGCCCAATTTGCAAGTGACAGGTGTCATTCCTCCAAGATGACGGTTATCCATAAATTATGACAAATATCCTATTTTAGGTATGAAAATGGGGCTTTGGGTGATTTCCTGGATAAAGCAGAATCGGGTTTTGAGGTATGCACCAGGATTTTGCCCACCACTTGTCTCCTTGTTCTCTCTCGGGTGAGGATCATGGATAAAATGGTATTACCCAACAAAAGCATCGGTTTAATTTCCGCGTCAAGAAAGCTGTGATAAGATAAGGGCGTTTTTACAAAAAAAGTTTCTTGGGAGGCCTTGTTCTATGAGACAAATTTGTGTTGTCGGTGTTGGATATGTTGGCCTGGTGACGGCAGCTTGCTTTGCCGATTTGGGAAACAGGGTGATCGCCTTAGATATCAACCAGGAAAGGGTTGAAAACCTGCGCCGCGGCATTATGCCGATCTACGAGCCTGGGCTGCAAGAAGTGGTCAGCCGGAACGCACAATCGAACCGGCTCACTTTCACGACTTCTTACGAAGAAGGGCTGAAAGGCACAGAGTTTGTGTTTATTGCGGTTGGCACCCCCTCCGGTGTGGATGGCGAGGCTGACTTACAGTATGTAGAAGTCTCTGCGCGATCGATTGCCGAAAATATGACCGCTCCTTTGATCATTATCAATAAATCTACGGTTCCGGTAGGCACCGGCGACTGGGTAGCCGATATCATCCGCCGCCATCAACCCTCCCCAATTCCCTTCTCAGTAGTCTCCTGCCCTGAATTCCTGCGCGAAGGCTCAGCGATTGCTGATTTTATGCAGCCGCATCGCACTGTGTTGGGTTCACTCGAACGTGAGGCGGCTGAGAAAGTGGCTCAGCTCCACCTGGCTTTACGTGCTCCCATCGTCATCACGGACCTGCGCACCGCAGAGATGATCAAGTATGCTTCCAATGCCTTTTTAGCGACGAAAATTTCCTTCATTAACGAAATTGCCAATATCTGCGAAGCTTTGGGAGCCGATGTGAAAGAAGTCGCCGTGGGGATGGGGTATGATGCCCGTATCGGGCGGCATTTCTTGGATGCTGGCATTGGTTATGGCGGTTCCTGCTTTCCAAAAGATGTCAAGGCTTTGGCTTACATGGCAGCCGAAAAAGGACGGCACCCGCAGCTCTTACATGCCGTTATGGAGATCAACGACGACCGTCGTGGAATGGCCGTCAGGCGGTTAAAAGAGATGCTGGGCGGTTTGCAAGGTAAGACAGTTGGGCTGCTGGGTTTATCATTCAAGCCTAATACAGATGATATGCGCGATGCCCCTGCGATCACGGTGGCTAACCGGCTGCTGGCTGCCGGTGCGAAGGTTAAAGCGTATGACCCGGTGGCAATGGATTTTGCCCGCCCTCAATTACCAAGTGTTGAAATGGCTCCCGATCCCTACAGCCTGGCGGAAGGCTGTGATGCGCTGATGATCATCACGGAATGGAATGAGTTCAAGCAGCTTGACCTCGAACGCCTCCAGAAACTCATGCGCCAGCCGTATATTTTCGATGGTCGCAATATCTATGACCCTGAGGAAATGAAAGAATTTGGTTTCCATTACCGCGGCGTGGGGCGTGGATATTAAAGAACCTGTGCATGGCAGATCAACCTCACAATATTTGCAGCTATGAAGGATCCGATTACCAAAGCACGTTCTGGGATCAGGGCGAGCGTCTTTATGAGGACCAGGTTGAAGCCATTGCCTTAAAAAGGCTTCTCCCATCGAAAGGCAGCCTGCTTTTAGAATTGGGAGCAGGGGCAGGCAGAAATACACCGCGCTACCAGGGTTTTGAGCGCGTCGTTTTGCTCGATTATTCACTCACTCAGCTCGAACAAGCCCAGAGTCGCTTAGGTAACAGCTTGCGTTATTTGTATGTGGCCGCGGACGTGAACCACTTACCTTTTGTGGCAGGTTTATTCGATGCCGCCACCATGATCCGCGTGCTGCACCATATGCCCGACGCCCCTGGGTCTTTGCAGCAGGTCAGCCGTGTGCTCCAGCCTGAGGCGGTTTTTATCCTGGAATTTGCGAATAAACACAATATAAAGGCTATTTTACGGTACATGCTCAAAAGACAATCCTGGAGCCCTTTCAGTCTTGAGCCAGTTGAATTTGCTGCTTTGAACTTCGATTTCCACCCCAAGGCGGTGCGCACCTGGCTCTCGCAAGCCGGTTTTTCACTGGAACGCTTGCTCACGGTATCCCACTTTCGCGTTGGCCTTTTGAAGCGTTTCCTGCCTCTCAAGCTGCTGGTCGCCTTAGACAGCCTGCTGCAGTGGACAGGCAATTGGGCCCAGCTCTCCCCAAGTGTGTTTGCGCGCTGCATCGCTCGGGGAGAGAGCCCCCCCGCAGAGGCGGGTCAATTCTTTCGCTGTCTTGAGTGTGACGAGGCCCATCTGGTGGAAGTCTCAGATTACCTGGTTTGCCAGGCCTGTGGAAAGCATTGGCCTGTGCGCAATGGCATCTACGATTTCCGGGAAAGTGATTCTTAGGAGTTCGAGAGGATAATCTCTTCCAGAGAGCGTTTGGGAACATGGTGGATCCCTTGTTCGTCTCTCCAGTATTTGATATCCCCATCTTCTCCAACAGCTTCGATCACAACTTGTTCCTTGGGTTTTCCAAGCGCAATCACATTCAGGATTTCATACTGCTCGGGTATGTGAAGTTCCTGGCTCAGCTCAATCCGGCGGACAGAGCCGATGATACAGCCTCCCAAGCCCTTCTCTGTGGCTCCCAAGAGAATGCTTTGCGCTGCGATCCCGTGATCGCAGCCAAAAGCAAGGGTGATTGTTTTATCTCCCAGCATGATGATATATGCGGCGGGTTTTTCGCCCTCCTTCGGTCCGCCCCAATCCTTTAAATAGCCTGCCCAGGCGAGGCACGGAAAGATGCGGGCATTCATTTCTGACTGGTAAGAAAGGAAATATTTTAATGGCTGCCGGTTTGCCGCTGAAGCGGACTGGCGTGCCAGGTCCACCAACTCTTTTAGATCATCCAGGCTGATGGGTACCTCCTGGTGGAAACGGCGGTAGCTGCGGTTTTGAAGAATGAGATCTTTCAGCATTTTTATCCTCGCATTATGAAAATTCTGTCAGTCTTCCTCTGCGCAGGAATCTTCCTGGCAGAGGGGGTTGATCGTTTTGGATGGGCTTGCCGTGATCCCAAATGGGTATCCCGTTTACCCACACATTTCCAATACCCGTAGGGAATTGCCTGGGATCATCAAATGTGGCACAGTCTTGGATTGTACCGGCATCGAAGCTCACCAGGTCAGCCCAATAACCCTCCTGGATGGTGCCTCGTTGTAATAAGCCGAACCGCTTTGCTGGATATCCGCTCAGCTTATACACAGCCTCTTCCAGGGTGAAGAGATGAAAGTCACGCACGCAGTGCCCCAGTATGCGCGCCGCAGTTCCAAAGAGGCGCGGGTGGATCAAGCCCTCTTCCTGGTAGATCCCATCGCTACCGATCATGCTGGCAGGATGTGCCAGGAACGGAGATACCAGCGCATCTTCGCCCTGGAGAAAGATGAGCAAGACAGCCAGGCCTTCATCGATTAGAAGCTCCGTCAGCGCTTCGACTTCTGATCTGCCCGTGGCGGTGATATATTCCTCAAGCGTTTTACCTGCCAAACTCTGGCTGCTTTGACTGGCTGTCCAGGCGATCTTGACGCGGTTCAGGGGAGTCCTGGCAAGCCGCCTGGCAAACAGGTCTTGAACCTGGGGCTTTTTCAATTCGTGCAGCGCTGCCAGGCTTCCCTCCCTCCAAACTTCGAGCGGGAGCAGCGTGCTCAGCATGGTTGACGAGGCTGAATAAGGGTACACATCGAAGGAAAAGTCAACCTCGTGCAAGGCTGTGGTCGAAAGATAATTCAAAATCGCTTCAGCTTCCGCCTGCGTGCTTCCTTTCAGGTGAGAAATATGCACGGGGACCTGTGCTTTTCGGCCAATTTCTACCGCCTCTTTCAACCCCTCCAGGGTGCCCGCCTGGTAACGGATATGCGAGACATACACGCCTTTTTGTTTCGCCATCTCCTGGCAGGCTGCGATCAGCTCTGCGGTGCTGGCGAAACATTGGCTAAGATAATCGAAGCCCGTGGAGATTCCCAGGGCGCCTTCTTCCATTCCTTGCGCCACCAGAGCGCGAATCTCTTTGAGCTGGAAATCATCGACAGGTTGGCGGTCGAAACCGCATGCCAGGGAGCGGACATTTCCATAAGGGATGAAAACGGCTGTATTCTGGTAGTTCCTACGCTCAAGCAGTGCCATGTATTCGGCGATGCTCTGCCAGCCAAGATATTCCCTCAACCGCAAACCATTTAAAGCCTTCAAGTAAGTTACCCAGTCTGCGTTCGTTTGTCGATTGACTGGGGCATAAGAGATTCCGTCTAGCATCAGGAATTCTGTGGTAAAGCCTTGCCCCACTTTCGGTAAAAAGCAGGGATACTTTATCAGCCAGGCGTCGGAATGGGCATGGACATCGATGAAACCTGGCGAGACGATCATTCCGCTGGCATCGGTTACCTGGTCGGCGCAGGCTGTGGAAAGGTCGCCGATCTTGGCAATCATCCCGCGGAAGATGCCAATATCAGCCTGGTACCTGGGGGCACGCGTGCCGTCGATAATGATCCCATTCTTGATGATGTGGTCGTAGGGGTTCATGGATAATCCTATAGAGGTTGCTCCATTACACTTTTATTTTCTCGATTACCCAAAAATGAGAAAGTCCAAATATCCGCAAGGGAGTTTTCTCCAGGATCTGCAAGACAGCCCGCAGCAGCCTCCCCAGCCTTGGAGAGCGCGCGATAATATTGTCATAAGCGCCGAAGATGATCGTGCGATTGACAAAACGAATGGGCAGCCCTGCAAACAAGCGTTCAAGATCTCGACTGGCATAGATCCGCACATGTGGAGCCAACCGGTCTCGCAGCCGGCGCGGCAGGTAATTTACCCCCGGGATGTTCCCGAAGTGGTAGCGGCCTCGCCAGTAAACCCCATGAGTCTCGAAAGGGTAGCCCCGGTTTGGTACGAAGAGCCCGATCCGCCCGCCAGGTTGAAGGGTGCGCACCATTTCGGAAACCGCCATCCGATCATCTTGCACGTGTTCCAAGACTTCATGGCTCAAGATAAAATCAAAGGTCCCGGTTGGAAAAGGCAGATTCTCCCCGGCTGCGCAGGAGATCAAGGGTGAATGTTGGCTGGCCTGGAGCGTGCGCTCAAAATCATATTCCAGTCCGAAAATTTTTCCGCCGTACGGGATCAGGTGCCTGACGTAGGTGCCCACCCCGCACCCATTTTCCAGCACACCTCCCTGAATGCGGCTTCCAGCCGCTGCCAGGATCATGTTCAGTCGCCGCTCCTGCCCAGCCCTCCACACGTAAGACGGCTCGCCGCGCAGCGCAGCCTTTTCCAGGTTTGGCTGCTCTATTTTTTCCATGGCACGTAGACCTCGTTCTGGATCCCAACCCTGGCTAAAACTCGCCCGACGATTTGGTTTACGATATCATCGATGCTTTGTGGTCGCGTGTAAAAAGCAGGCACCGGTGGAAACACCACCGCACCGGCCTCCGCCGCCAGGCTCATCAAGCGAATGTGCCCCCGGTGAAGTGGAGTTTCCCGAAAGACCAGCACCAATGGTCGCC
The DNA here is from genome assembly GCA_963751425.1 of uncultured Chloroflexia bacterium. Classification (GTDB taxonomy): domain Bacteria; phylum Chloroflexota; class Anaerolineae; order Anaerolineales; family UBA4823; genus CAVVUF01. The sequence goes on from CAVVUF010000002.1 coordinate 70,231, forward strand.
CTTCTTTCAGAGTCACATCCGCGGCGCGTGAAATCAAATCATCTGAATAACTGTTTGCGATTGCAGAAAGGGTCTTTACCGAACAGGGCATCACCACCATTCCTGCGGTTGCATAGGAACCAGAGGCAATCCTTGCCCCAATATCCTGGAAATTGTATGCCTGTCCTGCCAGTGCCAATACATCGCTGACTTTCCAATCCGTTTCCAAGGAAATCGTTTTTCGGGCAGCCGGAGAAACGACCAGGTGAGTCTCGATCTCCATGCGCTGGAGAACCTCAAGGAGCCGGATCCCAAAAATTGCTCCTGAAGCACCTGTGATTCCGACAATTATGCGTCTGGGGGTTTCCTTTGATGTCTGACCGGTATTCATAAAGCTGATTATAGTACAATTGCAATTTGTCCAGTTTCTTAACATAAATCAAAATGGTTGACGTTCTATCATGCCCGTGCTATCATCGTGAGAGGAATTATCTGCACTGCTTGCATTCGCTCTCCTGGTTTTTAACCTGGCAGCGGATGCCTCTCTAGCTGAAGGAGATTATATGAGTGTTGAGTTCGTTTCCCGCCTGATCGGAATGGTGGTCTTTGCTGTCGTGGGGGCCTATATTGGAACAGCCTGGGCTAAAGCCGTGGGTGGCCCGGTTGATTTTTACGCCGTATTGATTGGTCTGGTGGGTGTCTTGTTTGGTTTGATTTTAACGCCCTATTTCACCGTCCGCCCTGCGCGGTCTATGCGGAGGGCTCTGGGGCGGATTTCGGCCCAGACCCTGGCAGCGGGTTTGCTGGGCTTAATTGTTGGGTTGGTTATTGCTGCTCTGCTGACTTTCCCGTTATCGCTCTTGCCCAGCCCTTTTGGTGAGCTGCTGCCTTTCCTGGCTGTTCTGCTTTTCGGGTACCTGGGGGTTTCGCTTTTTGTCCTGCGCCAGCACGATCTGTTCACGGTTCTGCATATCATACCGGGGCGTTCTGCTCCTGTAGAGGATGCGCAAAATTCCACCACCTCCAGCCGTTCGATTCTCTTGGATACCAGTGTGATCATCGATGGGCGCATTGCCGACATCGCTCAGACCGGTTTTTTGGCAGGCACTTTGCTCATCCCTCGCTTCGTGTTGAATGAGCTCCAATATATCGCTGATTCGCCCGACAGTTTGCGCCGTCAGCGCGGCCGGCGGGGAATGGAAGTGCTTTCGCAGCTGCAGAAAGAGACGGTTGTTCCGGTGCGCATTACCGATATCGATGTCGAAGGGGTGCGCGAGGTGGATGACAAGCTGGTGATCCTGGCGCGCCAGCTGCGCTGCCCGATCTTGACCAATGATTACAACCTGAACCGGATTGCTGAGCTGCAGGGGGTTTCGGTGCTGAATGTCAACGAGCTCGCCAATGCGGTCAAGCTGGTTTTCCTGCCTGGCGAGTCTCTTCAGGTGAGCATCATCCAGGAAGGAAAGGAAGCCAGCCAGGGTGTTGGATACCTGGATGATGGGACGATGGTCGTGGTTGAAGACGGCCGCGAATCGCTCAATCAGGAACTGATGGTGGTTGTAACCAAGGTGCTTCAAACGGCAGCCGGCAGAATGGTTTTTGCCCGGCGCGAGAAAGAATAGAGGTGAACGAGAATGACACTGCGCATCTTTAATACTCTGACCCGACAAAAAGAAAATTTTGAGACCGTTCAACCCGGAAAAGTCTCGATGTATGTTTGTGGGCCTACGGTATATGATAAAGCGCATGTCGGACATGCGATGTCTGCGTTGGTGTTCGATATTATCCGGCGCTACCTGGAATACCGCGGATATGAAGTCCGGCATGTCATGAATTATACGGATGTGGATGACAAAATCATCAACCGGGCGAATAAGCTGAACATGGATCCGATCAAGCTGGCTGAGAAATATATCGATGAATACCACCAGCACCTGGTTGAATTGAACATCTTGCCTGCTACGGTTTATCCGCGCGCCACCCATGAAATTCCCCAGATCGTGAGCATGATCAGGGAGTTGGGGGAGAGCGACTATGCCTATGCGGTGGATGGCGACGTGTACTTCCGTGTGAACCGCGATGAAGATTATGGCAAGCTCTCTGGGCGTAAGGTGGAAGATATGCAGGCTGGTGCGCGCATCGATGTGGACGAGCGCAAAGAGCACCCCATGGATTTTGCCTTGTGGAAAGCCTCCAAACCGGGCGAGCCAGCTTGGGATAGTCCCTGGGGAAAAGGCCGGCCTGGCTGGCATATCGAGTGCTCGGCAATGAGCCTGCATCACCTGGGCGAGCAGATCGATATTCATGGCGGTGGCAATGACCTGATCTTTCCTCACCATGAAAATGAGATTGCCCAGACTGAGAGTATCACGGGGAAGTCTCTTGCGCGCTATTGGGTGCATAACGGCATGATGCAGTTTGGCGGCGAGAAGATGTCTAAGTCACTCGGAAACCTGGTGACGATTGAGGATTTTCTCTCCAAACGTGAAGGCGATGTGCTGCGTATGATGGTACTGAATTCCAGTTACCGCAATCCGATAACCTACAGCGATGAGGTGCTGGTGCAGGCCGAGCACGCCTTGGACCGCCTGCGTCAGGCTCTCCGCCTGTCAGCCTCTGGTACTCCTGGCGCTGCCACCCCTGAAGCGGAGGACAAGCTCCGTCAGCAGATGGAGACGACACGCCAGGGATTCCTCGATGCGATGGATGATGATTTCAACTCCGCCGGGGCTTTAGGATATCTCTTCGACCTGGTGCGGGTGATCAACCAGGCCCGGGATACCGGCGTCGGTCAGGAATCCATCTCAAAGGCTCAGGATTTGCTGCGCGAGCGGATGGGTGTTTTTGGGCTGCGCCTTGAAAAACCAAAGGAAGAAGCCGCTCAAGCAGCACCCTTCATTGATTTATTGGTTCAGCTGCGCCGTGAGCTGCGCCAACAAAAATTATGGGCGCTGGCCGATTCGGTTCGCAACCGGCTTTTGGAGCTGGGTGTGATCCTGGAAGACACCCGGGACGGAACTTCCTGGCGCTGGCAGTAAATGAAAGAGTGGCTTTCCGGCCGCAACCCGGTTTATGAGACCTTACGTGCCAACCGGCGGCAGTTTTTTCGCCTGTGGATAGCCGAGGGGGTCCAGGACAAGGGTCATCTAATGGAGATTCGTTCCATGTGCGCCCGGATGAAATGTCCGGTTGAACAAGTTCCGCGCCTGCGCTTGGATGCGATTGCCGAAAACCATCAGGGCCTGGCTTTAGAAGCCAGCGATTACCCCTACAGCAACCTGGAGGATATCCTCGACCTGGCTGAGCAGCGCGGCGAGGCGCCTTTCCTGCTAATCCTGGATACACTGCAAGACCCGCAAAACTTAGGCACCCTCCTGCGTACGGCTGAGGTGGTTGGCGTTCATGGCGTGCTGCTGCCGCTGCGCCGTACTGCCACCGTGACACCCGCGGTGGTGCATGCCTCCTCGGGGGCCTCTGAACACCTGTTAATTTCCCAGCTCAACTTGGCCCAGGCCATTGCCTCGCTCAAAGAAAAAGATGTCTGGGTGATTGGCCTGGAAGGTGGTCCTGAGGCGCAAGATGCCAGCCGCGTCCGCCTGGATGGTTCCCTGGCGCTGGTCGTGGGGAATGAGGCCGAAGGGATGCGTTCTCTGGTGCGCAGCTCGTGTGACCTGCTCATGCGCCTGCCCATGCGCGGGCAGATCGAGTCGCTGAATGCCGCGGTAGCGGGTTCTGTGGCTTTGTATTTTGCCCTCCAGCAGAGGATCAAGCTCCAATAACCAACTACAAACAACTAGCGGCAAAAACCCCCATTGACGTATCCTTTGAATCCTGATAGACTTCCTCCCCGCTGGGTATGAGTTTTACCGGGGCCTGGCAAAATCCTTGCCGCAAATCAGGGCCTCTGGTATAATGCCTAACGCTTTCAGGCAGGAACCTTATCAATTTTCTTGCCGACGTAGCTCAATCGGCAGAGCAACCGCCTTGTAAGTGGTAGGTTACGGGTTCGATTCCCGTCGTCGGCTCACCTGGTCGGTCAGTCAGTTAGTCTCTTGGCTCTGCCGAGGGGCTAAGTGACCGGTTGACTAGGTGACTGGTTGACTATCTAGGACGGTTACCCAAGTGGCCAACGGGGTCTGACTGTAAATCAGATGGCAGAAGCCTTCGGAGGTTCGAATCCTTCACCGTCCACTCAAAACTACGCCTGGCAGGTTCTCAAAAACCTGCTGGCGCGTAGCTTTGTTTACGAAAGCCCTCATAGCTCAGTCGGTGGAGCGCATTCTTGGTAAGAATGAGGTCATGGGTTCAAATCCCATTGAGGGCTCTCGGACCGAATAAAACAGGAAACTAATAGTAAGGAGAGCGAATATGGGCAAGCAAAAATTTGAGCGAACGAAGCCGCACATGAACGTAGGGACGATGGGGCACATCGACCACGGGAAGACGACGTTGACGGCAGCCATCACGAAGTGGTGCAACATGCAGGGGTGGGGGGAATACCGGGCGTTTGATTCAATCGACAATGCGCCGGAAGAGAAAGCGCGCGGCATCACGATCAACATAGCGCACGTGGAGTACGAGAGTGCGAAGCGGCACTATGCGCACGTGGACATGCCTGGGCACCGAGACTATATAAAGAACATGATCACGGGAGCTGCGCAGGTAGATGGGGCGATCCTGGTGGTGGCAGCGCCGGACGGGCCGATGCCGCAGACGCGCGAGCACGTGCTGTTAGCGCGGCAGGTGGAAGTGCCGGCGATCGTCGTTTACTTGAACAAAGTAGACATGATGGATGATCCGGAGCTGTTGGAGCTGGTGGAGCTGGAGCTGCGGGAGCTGCTGAATGAGTACGGGTTCCCAGGGGATGAGACGCCGATTGTGAGAGGGAGTGCCCTGCATGCGTTGGAGAGCAGCTCGAAGGACCCGAATGCGCCGGAGTATGCCAGCATCAAGGAGCTGATCCGGGTGGTGGATGAGTACATTCCGGAGCCGGTGCGGGATGTGGACAAACCGTTCATGATGTCGGTGGAGGATGTGTTCTCGATCAAGGGCCGCGGGACGGTGGTAACGGGGCGAGTGGACCGGGGCAAGATCAAGGTCGGGGAAGCAGTGGAGATCGTGGGGTTGAGAGAGAAGGCCATGGCATCGGTGGTGACGGGAGTGGAGATGTTCCACAAGTCGCTGGACGTGGGCATGGCAGGCGACAACTGCGGACTGCTGCTGAGAGGCATCAATCGGGAGGATGTGGAGCGGGGGATGGTGGTAGCCAAGCCGGCGAGCATCACGCCGCACACGAAGTTCATGGGTGAAGTGTACGTGCTGAAGAAAGAGGAAGGTGGGAGACACAAAGCCTTCTTCACGGGGTATCGGCCGCAGTTCTTTATCCGGACGATGGATGTGACGGGGAACATCAAGCTGCCGGAAGGGGTAGAGATGGTGATGCCTGGGGACAACGTGAACCTGGAAGTGGAGTTGATCGTGCCAGTGGCGTTGGAGCAGGGCTCGAAGTTCGCTATTCGTGAAGGTGGTCTGACGGTTGGCGCCGGCGTGATCACTAAGATTATTAAGTAAATGTGGTGGTAAAATATGGCTTCTAAGAAAGATGTTCGCCCGGTGATTAACCTGGCATGTACAGAGTGCAAGGAACGAAATTATACGACGCAGAAAAATCGCCGTAATGATCCGGGACGTATAGAATTGAATAAGTTCTGCCCGCGTTGCCGCAAGCATACGCTGCATCGGGAGACCAAGTAAAGGACAGTCTCAGACTGTCCTGCCTAGGCCAGTAGCTCAATTTGGCAGAGCACCGCTCTCCAAAAGCGGGGGTTGTGGGTTCAATTCCTACCTGGCCTGCTGGATGAAAAAACGCCGTCTGCAAGAGGCGGCGTTTCAGATGTATACATTGAGAAATGTACTCATCTGTACTGCAAGAAAAGGAGTTTGTCGTGCCTGATAAGAAAGCTGCAAGTTCAAAAGGCAATTTTTTTCAACGCCTCTGGGCAAATCTCCGCCAATTGTTACGCGAGACCATTGGTGAGCTGCGTAAAGTATCTTGGCCTACCCGCCGGGAAGCTTTATATCTGACCGGGGTTGTGCTTGTGGTGATCATTGCTTTCGGGACGGCCCTGTGGATCCTGGATTTGATATACTTAAAGTTCTTTCAGCTGATCCTGGGTTAGTGAGTGCGAGTTTGTTTTCAGTCAAGATTGGTAGCAGAATGTTATGAATGCAATCGAACGGGATAACGAGTATTTTGATACGCCTGAAGAGCCAGAAGAAGGTTCTTTTTTGACTGGTGGACCTGAGCTAGGAACTGGTGGACCTGAGTTAGGAGATGAAGGTCAGGATTTTCTGCCAGATCTGTCTGCCGAGGTGCAGTCCGAAGATGGCCGCGCCTGGTATGTGGTTCACTGCTATTCAGGCTATGAAAACAAAGTCCGCCATAACCTGGAACAACGTATTGAGACCATGGGGATGAAAGACAAGATCTTCGATGTGGTTGTTCCCACGGAAGAAGAGATTGAAGTAAAAGAAGGCAAGCGCAGGACGATCGAGCGCAGGGTCTTTCCAGGTTATATCCTGGTGAACATGATCCTCTCGGAAGAGTCCTGGTATGTGGTGCGCAATACCCCTGGCGTTACGGGGTTTGTAGGGATGGGCAATTCCCCCACACCCTTGCGCCCCGAAGAAGTGTCCCAGATCATCCGGCGCATGGAAGCTGAAGCGCCGCGCATCAAGGTGACCTTCAAGTCTGGAGAGCGGGTGCGCATTGTCGATGGACCATTCAACGATTTCCGCGGCACCGTGGCAGAGATCGATATGGAACGCGCCAAGGTGCGCGTGATGGTGAACTTTTTTGGCCGGGAAACACCGGTCGAATTAGATTTCTTGCAAGTAGAAAAAGCTTAGCTGATCGTTATTTCGGTTAAGCCCAGAAGTAGTGGGAGGGTGTGTTCCCCTGTAGCCCGCTAAAACCACAAAGGAGAGAATTTCGTGGCAAAGAAATTGAAAGCAGTTGTTCGTTTGCAGATCCAGGCCGGTAAGGCCAACCCCGCGCCCCCCATCGGTCCCGCCCTGGCCGGGCATGGCATCAACCTGATGGCATTTTGTAAGGAATACAACGCCCGCACGGCAAACCGCATGGGCGAGATTATTCCTGCCGAGATCACCATCTTTACAGACGGGTCTTTTACCTTCATCCTGAAAACCCCGCCTGCTGCCGTGCTCCTCAAGAAGGCAGCCGGCGTTGAAAAAGGCGCTGCGACCGCCAACCGTGAAAAAGTTGGCAAGGTCACCCGTAAACAGGTCCGTGAGATTGCAGAGCTCAAGATGAAAGATCTGAATGCAATTGATCTTGACGGTGCAATGCGTCAGATCGAAGGCACAGCCAAAAGCCTGGGCCTGATAGTAGTTGACTAGAACCCTGTGGGAGGGTGGCGTTAATCAATCGCTGCCCGCTCGCACCACTTAGGAGGAAATCATGGCAAAACACGGTAAGAAATACCTGGCTGCAAAAGCCAAAATCGATCCAAATCGATGGTACGAACCCAAAGTGGCCGTCGCTTTGGCGAAAGAGACCTCAACGGTCAAGTTTGACGCCACGGTGGAAGTTCATCTTCGCCTGGGTGTCGATCCTCGTCACGCTGACCAGCAGGTGCGTGATGTGGTTGTTTTACCGCATGGCTTAGGAAAGACCGTGCGCGTGTTGGTTTTCGCCCAGGGTGAAGGCGCTACCCTGGCGCGCGAAGCTGGTGCCGATGTCGTGGCTGACGACGATGAAACCATCGCAAAGATCCAGGGCGGATGGACGGATTTTGACGTTGCCGTCTCTACCCCCGATCTGATGGGCAAAGTCGGTCGATTGGGGCGGGTCTTGGGTCCGCGCGGCCTGATGCCCAACCCCAAAGCGGGGACGGTTGTGCCCGCAGAAGACTTGCCCCGTGTGATCCGCGAGTCCAAGGCTGGACGTGTCGAATTCCGTATCGATAAGACCTCCAACCTGCACGTTCCCATCGGTAAAGTTTCGTTTGACGAGATAAAATTGTTTGAGAACCTGGCTGCCTTGATGGAAGCCGTCAAGAAAGCTCGTCCAGCGACGGCAAAAGGCACCTTTATCAAGCGCGTTACACTGACCACCACCATGGGCCCGGGCGTCAAGATCGATCCTGCCCAGGCGCAGAGCATGTTGGCGGTAGAATCGTAGATTGCCTGCAGGTGGGCGTGTGCGACAGCCAGTCTGCCGCGCGAGCTCATCTGCAGCTCTAAAAAAGCTTCGCCATAGACAGCCGGTGCTTCCGTAAGTTGGAAGCTTAATTCCCTGCCGAGGTGAGGACCCCTCAATCAAATCCCCTGCATTTCGCAGGTTCCACCACGGTGGACGAGGAGTCTTTGCCTGATCATCAGCGAGGCAAAGACTTTTTGCGAAAGGAGGTAATTGCACATTGGCTATATCCAAGGAACGCAAGGAAGAGCTGGTCGCTCAATACAGTGAGTGGCTGAAGCAGAGCCAGGCGACCATTTTGGCGGAATACAGCGGTATGTCTATGCAAAATATAGATGCCCTGAGAGCCAAAATTCGCGAGGCTGGCGGAGAATTTCACATCGTCAAGAATACGCTCGGCAAGCTGGCTTTTGAAAAAGCTGGCTTATCGCTCCCGGAGAATTTCTTTACCGGCAGCACGGCCGTAAGCTTTGCTTTCAAAGATGCACCTGCAGTGGCGAAGACGATGACCGATTTCGCCCGCACTGTGGATGTCTTGAAAGTCAAGGGCGGATATCTGGACAACCGCCCGATAACGGCTGAAGGTGTGAAGTCGCTGGCTGATCTACCCCCGCTGCCTGTGGTCCGCGCTCAGCTTCTGGGCACGCTCCTGGCTCCGGCGAGCAAGCTGGTTCGTACGTTGGCTGAGCCTGGCCGGCAGGTAGCTGCGGTCATCAAAGCATACTCAGAAGCTTCTGAGGCTGCTGCCGCATAATCTAACAATTGGGTTTACAAATTAGATTTTCGTAAGATAAAAATAAAGGAGAATTTTAAAATGGCTGACCTGAATAAATTGGTCGAAGAATTGGGCACCCTGACTGTGTTAGAGGCTGCCGAGCTTGTCAAGAAACTTGAGGAGAAATGGGGCGTTTCCGCCGCCGCTCCTGTCGCCGCAGCTGCAATGGCTGCTGGCCCCGCTGCAGCTGCTGAGCCTGTGGAAGAAAAAACCGAATTTGATGTGGTCATCAAAGACGCTGGTGCGAAGAAGATCGAGGTCATCAAGGTCGTCCGCCAGCTCACCAGCCTGGGCCTGAAAGAGGCCAAGGATGTGGCTGAGACTGCTGGTTCCAAGGTTCTTGAGGCTGTGAGCAAAGAAGTTGCTACTGACGCCAAGGCCAAGCTTGAAACTGCTGGCGCTACCGTCGAAGTCAAGTAATTCTGCGCGAACCCCTATCCCTCCCCCCAGCGCGGGGGAGGGTTTTTTATTCGTTTTGTGTTTTTCCCTGCCCTGTGGTATATTTTAATAACCGTCTGAAAGACCGGCACTGATCAGGAATTTCGGGTAGGTTCGTAACAGGCAGGAGGGCCTATGAGTGCACGATTACTTGTTATTGAAGATGATGAAGCCATCCTCCGCTTTCTGCGGCGTGGATTGGCTTACGAAGGCTACCAGGTGGATACCGCCCTGGATGGTCAATCGGGTCTGATCCTGGCGCGGGATAATCCACCCGACCTGGTCGTCCTCGATTTGATGCTGCCTGGGATCGACGGGATTGAAGTTTGCCGCCGTCTACGCGCCGGTGGTCCAGTGCCGATCCTGATCTTAACCGCCAAGGATACGACTAGCGACCGGGTGCAGGGCTTGGATATGGGCGCAGACGACTACATGACCAAGCCTTTTCAGTTGGATGAGCTGCTGGCGCGCATCCGTGCTTTGCTGCGTAGAGCTCAGCCCAGCCGCCCCCAGGTGCTGCGTTTCGCTGATTTATCCTTAGATACTGGCACTCGCCAGGCTTCGCGCGGTGAGCGCGTCATTTCCTTGACTGCCAAGGAATATGAGCTCTTAGAGCTGTTCATGCGCCACCCGCGCCAGGTATTGACGCGTGAGATGATCTTTGACCGCGTCTGGGGTTATGATTTCGGCGGCGAGTCCAACATCATCGAAGTGTATATTCGCTATCTGCGTCAAAAGTTGGAAGGTGTGGGTGAGGTGCGCCTCTTGCATACCGTGCGCGGCATGGGGTATGTGCTGCGAGAGCCTTCTTAGGCAATGAACACCACCTCTTAGCAAAAACTGCAATGTCTTTGCGCAGCCGCCTGACGCTGTATTACACCTCGCTGGTGGGAGGTATTCTGCTACTCTTCGGGGTAGCAGTTTACGTTTCGGTGAGTTTCACGGTCACCCGCCAGCTAGATAGCGCCCTGCGGCGCTCGGCGGAGCTGATTATCTCCGGCGCGGGGATTGATAAATCTGGGCAATTGCAGGTCATCCCACTTTCCATGCTGGAGCTGCCTACCGATGTGTATGTACAGGTTTGGAGGCGTGCTGCTGTTTTGGTCGATGCCTCTCCCAATGTCACCTGGTACCGCAAAGCCCTTGACCCGGTGGGTATGCAGGCCATGCTGCCCGTATACCGAGATGCCACAGTTGGCAAGAACCGCCTGCGGGTGCTGACGGTTCCCCTGGTGGTCGGCAGCCGTCCCGCCGGAGTTCTTGCAGCTGGGCACCAGCCTTGAAGTGGTTGAGGCCACCCAGCGCACGCTGCTGATTGTTTTGCTGGTTGGCACGCTGGCTGCCATTACCGCGGCTGGCCTGGCGGGCTGGTACAGTACGCAGCAGGTCCTCGCTCCGTTGCAAGATGCCACCCAGGCAGCCATGCAGATTACCCGCGCCGACGATCTGTCGCGCCGCATCCCTTACCGGGGACCGCCGGGAGATGAGCTGGGTCAGCTGATCCATGCCTTCAACCAGACCCTCACCCGTCTGGAGGGCCTCTTCAACACCCAGCGCCGCTTCCTGGCAGATGTCGGTCACGAGCTGCGCACGCCCCTCACTGTGATCAAAGGCAATACCAGCCTGATGCGTATCCTCGGCAGCATGGATGAAGAGAGCCTGGGCAGTATCGAGAGTGAAGTGGATCGTCTCGACGCGCCTGGTGGGCGACCTGCTGCTCCTGGCCCAGGCAGAGTCTGGCAAGATCCCCCTGGCGCACCAGGTAGTTGAGCTGGATACTCTTGTCCTGGAGGTGATGAACCAGATGCGCGTTCTGGCGCAAGACCGCATCAAGATGCGCCTGGGCGATATGGACCAGGTGTTGGTATGTGGCGACCGCGACCGTCTCAAGCAGGTGCTGGTCAATCTAGTCGGCAACGCCATCAATTACACCCCCGCCGGTGGAGAGGTGGTGGTTTCTCTGGGTAAAGAGCAGAACCAGGCCCGCCTGACCGTCAGCGATACCGGTCCCGGCATCTCTTCCGAAGACCTGCCGCATGTCTTCGAGCGCTTCTACCGCGGGGAGAAGTCACGCACGCGCTCCAAAGACGGCAAGGGCTTTGGCTTGGGGCTTTCCATCGCCTTCTGGATCGTGCGAAACCATGACGGGCGTATCGAGGTCGACTCAAAGGTCGGGTCCGGCACCACTTTCGCCATCTGGCTGCCCCTGGCCGAGCGCGGCTGCGCCGAAGAAAAATCTTAACCCCTTTATCCCTTTTTCAATCCTTACTGATGCGAAAAGATCTTAGATCCCCTCTCCTGTGGTTTTTTCTCACGCTCCTTGCCATCCTCCTCCTCACCCTCCTCGGTCCGGCTGAAAAATCTCTGGGTGGGCATGTGCGCGTCGTTTACCTGCACGGCGCCTGGGTCTGGGCTGCGCTGGCGGCTTTTGTGGCAGCTGGCCTGCTGGGGCTGGCTGCGCTGTTATTCCGCCGCCTGTCCCTTTTCACCTGGTCCTGCGCCATGGGGCGCACCGGCTTAATCTTCTGGATCACCTACCTGCCGCTTTCCTTGTGGGCGATGCAGGCGAACTGGAACGGTTTGTTCCTGGCGGAGCCGCGCTGGCGCCTGGCCCTGGCTTTTGCCGCCGGTGGCCTGCTGCTCCAGGTTGGCCTGACCTTGGCGGAAAAACCTGCCTGGACTGCTCTCGGCAACCTCTTCTTCTGTATCATCATGCTCTACGCCGTGACCGGCGTGCAGAACATCATGCACCCTGGCTCGCCCATCTTCTCCTCAGAGGCGCTTCTCGTCCAGGTTTATTTCATCAGCCTCTTCCTGCTGGTTCTGCTGGCGGCCTTTTGGGTAGCGCTCTGGCTCAAGAACCGCTTTTGCAGCCTTGAGCCTGAATCATAAGCTCCTACAGCCTTGAACCGCTCGCTTTTTTACCAGATCCTATCTTTCATCGCCACCCGGCTGATCTTCAATACCTTTCACCGCATGGTCTATCCTTTCCTGCCCTACTTCATGCGCGGCCTGGGGGTGGACCTGGGGCAAATGTCGGCGGCTCTGTCGCTGCGTGCGGCTGCCGGCGCTTTCAGTCCCTTCTTGGCGGTCATTGCCGACCTGCGCGGCCGCAAGGCCGGCATGCTCTTGGGCACCGTCTTCTTTATCGTTGGCGTTACCCTGGTTGCGCTTCAACCGGTCTTTTGGGCCTTCGTCGCCGCGCTGTTCCTCGCCACAATTGGCTACCTGGTCTTCATCCCCTCCATGCAGGCTTACCTGGGAGACCGCGTCCCTTACGAGAAGCGCGGCCTGCCCTTGGCGCTTACCGAGCTGAGTTGGTCGCTCAGCTTTATCATTGGCGTGCCGCTGACTGGTTTCTTGATTGCAAAGTTCGGCTGGACCAGCCCCTTCCCCTGGCTGGCTGGCCTGGGCCTGCTGGCGCTGATCCTCCTTTCACGCCTGCTGCCCGCCGACCCGCCTCCTGCCAAGCACGGCGCCAACCCCTGGAGCAGCTTCCGCACCGTACTGGCTTCGCCTTTGGCGCTGATTGGCCTGGCGATGGGTGTAGCTTTCACCATTGCCAACGAAGTCTGTCAACCTGGTGTTCGGGGTCTGGATGGAAAGCTCCTTTGGTTTTAAGCTGACCGCCCTGGGCCTGGTCGCTGTGGCCATCGGCCTGGCAGAGTTCTGTGGTGAGTTGCTGGCAGGTGGGGTGGTCGATCGCCTGGGGAAGGTGCGCGCGGTGGCCCTGGGCCTCCTGGCCAACTGCGCCGCGGCTCTGGCTTTGGCAGCTTTTGGCACCAGCCTGGTAGGTGCGGTTGCCTGCCTGGTGCTGTTCTACCTGACCTTCGAGTTCACCATCGTCAGCAGCCTGCCCCTGATGAGCGAGATCCTGCCTTCAGCCCGGGCTACCTTGCTGGCTGCCAACATGGCCCTCATTTCGTTAGGACGCGCCGCTGGCGCCTGGTTTGCCCCGCGCTTCTTTGAGCTCGGTGCCTCGCAGATCATCCTGTTCAACGCCCTGGCTGCGGTGGGTTTTAACCTTCTGGCATTGCTGGCGCTGTCATTCTTGCGCAAGGTCGAAAAACGCGAAACTTAGCCTGCGAAAGAGAAACACTACTTTCTCAGATAAAACAAGAAAAGCGCTGGCAGCCCCGTTTTGACCCAGGTTATTTTCTCCGGGTATACCTCTTGCCCGGCGGTGTTCATCATCCAGGATGCCAGGTTGATAATGTCCCCTTCTTTAGCATTTTTCCCTCGCCATGCAAAGGGTTTCACCCCCCCTTTTTTATATTGAATTGCTGCCTTGACTCCATAACCGAAGCCGTGATAAACTTCAATAAGCATTGGTAAGAATCCGCGTAGGTTAGTGGAAACATTTGAAGCAAAGGAGGCGCATTTCATGGTCAGAGAATTTCGAACAGATGGCAGCAGCCTGTTCCTTCTCGAGGTGCGCCTGTTGACGGCGGGATGAGCAAATAATGCTCGGTTTTCTCTAGCGAAAACATCGCCGACCACGGGCACACCCCCCGTGGTCAGTTTTTTTAATCTTCGCGGCCGCGGGTTCAATCCCAAGGCCGCTTTTCGTTCAGGTTTCTTATGAAAATTCCGCTTAAACAATACGCTCAGCTTTTGAGCCAATATCTGCGACCCCAGTGGCCGGCGGCTTTGCTCCTGGGTGTGCTGCTGTTCAGCAATATTGCCCTGCAGCTTATTAGCCCTCAGATCATCCGCACGTTTATCAACTCAGCCCTGGCGGGTGCGACGATGGAAACATTGACGCGCCTGGCTATCTGGTTCATCTCCCTGGCGTTGATCCAACAGGTTGTTTCTGTCGTTGGGCGCTATCTGAGTGAGAATATTGCCTGGAAAGCCACCAATGTTCTGCGTTCAGACCTGGCCGATCACTGCCTGCGCCTGGACCTCTCCTTCCATAATGCCCATACACCCGGCGAGATGATCGAGCGGTTGGATGGTGATGTGACCGCCCTCTCGAACTTCTTTTCGCAGTTCCTCTTTTACATTGTCAGCAGCATTGCCCTCTTGGTGGGCATCCTGGCTTTGTTATTTCGCGAGGATTGGCGGGTTGGCTTAGCAATTTCGATTTTTGCCATTATGGCCCTGGCCATTTTGGTACGCTTTCGAAATATCGCCGTGCCCCATTGGGCGGCCGAGCGCCAGGCCAGCGCGGATCTGTTTGGCTTCCTGGAAGAAAGGCTGGCAGGCACGGAGGATATCCGCTCGAATGGATCTGAAGCTTATGTGATGCGCCGCTTTTATGAGCTGATGCGCCTGGTGATGAAACGCTCTCTGAAAGCCAACATGATGTTCAATATCCTGTTCAATACTTACTTTTTGCTCTTCGCCCTGGGTAATGCCACCGCCTTCGCGGTCAGCGCCTGGCTATACCAGCAGGCATTGATTACGATTGGCACCGTGTACATGATCTTCGCGTACACCAATATGCTCGATGGACCCATCAATGCCCTCGTCCACGAGATCCAAGATCTGCAGAAGGCGGGCGCGGGCATCACCCGCATCCAGGAGCTGATGGGCATCAAAAGCCGGATCAAAGATGATGCTTCTACGGGAGATCTCCTGATCCCCGAGGGCAGTGCGCTGGCAGTCGCATTTCAGAATGTTACCTTTGGCTACGATGACAACCTGGTGAAAAACGGGAAAAATGGCTCTGCGAAGCCCGGACCAAACGGGAAGGAGCCCGCGCAAGCCGGAGAAGAACCTGCAAAGCAGCCTAAGGAGATTGTATTAAAAGATATCTCTTTTTGCCTGGAGCCGGGGAAGATTTTGGGGCTGCTGGGACGCACCGGCAGCGGCAAAACCACCCTGACACGCCTGCTGTTTCGCTTTTACGATCCTGACCAGGGCTGCATCCAGCTCGGATCAACCGATAGCCCCGACGATCTGTTCGATCTGCGCCAGCTGCCGCGCAGCTTCCTGCGGCGCCAGGTGGGCATCGTCACCCAAAACATCCAGCTTTTTAACGCCAGTGTACGCGACAACCTGACTTTCTTCGACCGCGGGATCCCGGATGCACAAATGCTGGAGATGATCGAGGCCTTAGGCCTGCAAGAGTGGTTTCAGAAGCTTCCAAAAGGGCTGGATACTGTGCTCGATGCAAACGGCAGCGGCTTATCCGCCGGTGAAGCACAGCTCCTGGCCTTCATGCGCATTTTCCTGCGCAACCCGGGCCTGGTTGTTCTGGATGAGGCTTCCTCGCGCCTGGACCCCGCCACCGAGGCTTTGATCGAACGGGCTGTTGAACGGCTGGTGCAGAACCGCACGGCGATCATCATCGCCCACCGGCTGGGAACCGTCCAGCGCGCGGATGAGATCATGGTTTTAGACAACGGGCAAATCTTAGAATATGGCGACCGCCAGCTGCTTGCGGCTGATCCTGAGAGCCGCTTTTCCCAGCTCTTGCAGACGGGTATGGAGGAGGTGCTGGTATGAAACCTGCGCCTCACGAAAAAGCAAAACTGCCTACCTGGCACTACTTATGGAGGCTGGCACGTTCCCAACCCTGGTTATACCTGGCGCTGGGTTTCTTCGAGCTGCTCTTCTTCGGCATTTTTCCCCAGCTCACCGGGTTGATCACGCGCCAGTTCTTCGATACGCTCAGCGGTGCTGATCCTGGCAGGTTGAGTGTGTGGGGTTTGATCGCCCTTTTGTTAGCGACCGCGGTTGGGAAGGCTGGGGCGGTCTTCGGTGATGTGATCGTCTATGCCAATTTTTACTACCGGCTGCAAGCGCTGCTGAGGAAGAATGTGTTCGATTACATTCTGAAGCGCCCTGGAGCGCGGGCTGTGCCTGAATCGCCCGGAGAGGCGATCAGCCGCCTGCGCGACGATGCGAACGAGATTGCCAACTTTATGGCTGAATCGCTCATCTTGATCGGTTTCGGTTTTTTCGCGGTCATGGCGGTTTTTGTCATGGCGCGCATTGACTGGCGAATCACCTTGCTGGTGCTGCTGCCTTTTGTATTGGTGGTGGTTGCAGCCAATCTGGGCCAGCGAGGGTACCAGAAGTACCGCGAAGCCCACCGCATCGCCACCGGGAAAGTGACCGGCTTTATCGGCGAGATGTTCGGCGCTGTCCAGGCCGTCCAGGTGGCAGACGCGGAGAACCAAGTGATGGGACAGTTCCGCGAGATCAATGATGTGCGCCGCCGGGCTGCGCTCAAAGACCGCTTATTCGACGAGCTGCTTACCTCTGTCTTCCGCAATACCACCAGCCTGGGCACCGGTTTGATCCTGCTGCTGGTGGGGGGGTCGATTGCTACCGGGCAATTCACGGTGGGAGATTTCGCCCTGTTTGTTTATTACCTGGGCTACATCACCGAATTTACCGGCATCGTTGGGCATAAGATTGCCTGGTACCAGCAAGTCGGCGTATCGGTCAAACGGTTGAATGAGCTGCTGCCAGAGGCCCCTGCTGGCACGCTGGTGCAGTCAGGTTTGATCTATATGAGCGGCGAGCTGCCCCAGGTGCCCTACATTGTCAAGGAAAAGGCACATCACCTGGAAATGTTGGATGTAAGGGGGCTGACTTACCATTACCCAGAAAGCCGGGGTGGTATTGAGAATGTTAACCTGACGCTGCAGCGCGGCACTTTTACGGTGATCACCGGACGGGTAGGGTCAGGGAAAACCACCTTACTGCGGGCCCTCCTGGGGCTGCTGCCCAAAGAGGGCGGAGAAATTCGCTGGAATGGGGAAGTTGTCGGCGATCCAGCCGCTTTCTTCATCCCGCCGCACAGCGCTTATACCGCCCAGGTGCCCTTGCTCTTTAGCGACACCATTCGGGATAATATTTTGATGGGCTTGCCGGAGGGACATGTCGACCTTAATCAGTCGATCCGCCAGGCTGTCTTGGAACAAGATATCGCTGAGATGGATAATGGATTGGATACCGTTATTGGCGCCAAGGGCGTAAAGCTTTCTGGTGGGCAGAAGCAGCGCACGGCTGCTGCGCGCATGTTTGTGCGCCAACCCGAGCTGTTGGTATTTGACGATATTTCCAGCGCGCTGGATGTGGAAACGGAACAAGTGTTATGGGAGCGTGTTTTCGAGCAAAGCGACGCCACCTGCCTGGTTGTCTCGCACCGCCATCCAGCCTTGCGCCGCGCCGATCATATCATTGTGCTCAAAGATGGCAGGGTTGAGGCAGAAGGCAAGCTGGAAGAGCTCTTGGAAACGAATTCTGAAATGCAGCGTTTATGGCAGGGAGAAGGGTAATCGAAGGCCTGCCCGCTCTTAAAGCCAGGTCAGGCTTCGTCTTTTTTCATAAAGGCGACGACTTTGTCGAGTGCTGCGGCGAAAGCCTCAATATTCTCCTCAAAGACCATCACGCGCGACCGTTCGTGACCTTCGTTCGTCTTCTTGGTCTCGCAAATGACCAGGTAGCGTGCCCCATCCCGGCCTGCTTTAACATCCAGGTAATAGGTGCGGTTGCGTGTAATTACCTTTTCAGAAAAAAGCTCTTTGCGTTCTTGTTGGTCCATGGCGTTTCCCTGCCTCCCCAGCTACCCAACCCTCATCGTACTGCACTTTTTATTCGATATATCTCTACCTATGATGATAGACCATATAATCAAGATCAAGAGGCATTTTTACCTGGTGTCAGCCTAATCTCACTTAGCCTCGAGTGCCTCTACCTGCTGTTGAGCATCTTTCCGCAGTTTGGGATCAGTGGTGAGCTCCAAAACCTTTTTAAAGTCGGCCGCGGCAAGGGTAAAATCGCCCTGGTCATAATAGATTTTTCCTCGATTGTTGTAAGCCTCGGTATAGCTGGGTTTGAGTTGGATGGCCCGGTCAAAATCTGCGATGGCGCTGGTCATATCGCTTTGAGCATAATAAGCACTCCCACGACTGTTATAAGCCGAGGCAAAGTTAGGGTCTAGCTGGATGGCCTTATTATAATCAGACATGGCATGGGATAAGTTACCTTGAGCATAATTGACGTCCCCGCGGTTTTTGTAAGCCTGGGCAAGGTCAGGTTTGAGCTGAATGGCCTGGTCAAAATCAGCGATGGCGCGGGTCATGTCGCCTTGAACATTATAGGCAAACCCACGATTGGTGTAAGTCCCAGCTAGGTCAGGTTGGAGCTGAATGGCTTGGTCAAAATCAGCGATGGCGCGGAACATGTCCCCTTGGGCCGTATAGGCGAGCCCGCGCCTGTTGTAAGCCTCGGCAAGGTCAGGTTTGAGCTGGATGGCCTGGTCATAATAAGCAATGGTGCGGGGTAAATCACCTTGGAGATAATAGGCGTACCCACAATTGCAGTAGGCCTCGGCTAGGTCAGGTTTGAGCTGAATGGCTTGGTCAAAATCAGCGATAGCGCGGATCATGTCCCCTTGGGCAGAATAGACACTCCCACGATTGTTGTAGGCATTGACAAAGCCGGGATTAAGCTGGATGGCTTTGTCATAATCAGCAATTGCATGGGGCATGTCACCTTGGGCATAATAGGCGTCACCACGATTTTTATAGGCCTCGGAATTATCTGGTTTGAGTTGGATAGCCTGATCATAATCAGCGATGGCGTGGGGCATGTCGGCTTGGAGATAATAGGCATACCCACGATTGATGTAAGCATCGACAAACCCCGGGTTGAGTTCGATGGCCTTATTAAGGTCAACGATAGCACGCGGCAAGTCGCCTTGGGCAGAATAGACACTCCCGCGGTTTTTGTAAGCCTTGGCAAGGTCAGGTTTAAGCTGGATGGCTTGATCAAAATCAGAGATGGCGCGGGTCATGTCGCTTTGAACATTATAGGCATACCCACGATTGTAGTAAGCATCGGCAAAGTCTGGTTTGAGCTGAATAGCCTCGGTCATAGATCAGCCATGGCACGGATAAGTCACCTTGGGCAGTATAGACGTTCGCACGATTGTTATAAGCCAAAACAAAGTCTGGGTTGAGCTGGATGGCCCGATCATAATCAGCTAAGGCGCGGGTCAAGTTGCCTTGGGCATAATAAGCAGTCCCACGATAGGTGTAAGCCTCGGCATTATTGGATTTGAGATGGATGGCCTGATCAAATACGGCGATGGCTTTACCATACTTACCCTGATTGTAATAAGCGAGCCCACTGTCTAAATGAGCGTTAGCTTTGTTAATACGATTACGAAAAAACAAGGTTACTCCTCTTAATAATTATGATGGGACTAATCCACTTCAAGGAATCAGGATTAAGGTTTCGTTTTTTCTTGATTTCCGAGGTGGGTTCACCGATGAAGTCGGCTGGTTCCGAGATGATCCCGGTTGATAGATCTGAGTATCCAATTTCCCCTCTCTTTCGACTTATCACAGAAAAGCGAACTTGCACTATAACACACATCCCCATTATCGATTAATCCGTTTTCCTGCCACACTATGTATGAGATTATCCTATCCAACCTGATCACCGGCTTAGGGTAAGGTAGAATCAGATTACCATGATAGACAGCATACCCACTCCAACTCTCGTCGATTTCGCCATCATCGGCGGAGGAGCGGCTGGATTCTTCGCCGCGATCGCTTGTGCAGAAGCCCTGCAAACGGGCGCATCCAGAAAACCGCGCATCTTGATCCTGGAAAAAACCGGTCATCCCCTGGCTAAGGTGCTTGTTTCTGGCGGGGGGCGCTGCAATGTCACGCATGCCTGTTTCGATCCAGCCCAGCTGGTCCAATCCTATCCGCGTGGAGCGCAAGCGCTGCGAGGTGCTTTTACGCGCTTCCAGCCTGCGGATACGATCGACTGGTTTGAAAAGCATGCGGTCCCCCTGAAAACCGAGCCGGATGGGCGCGTGTTTCCTGCTTCGGATATGGCTCAAAGCGTGGTTAGCTGCCTGCACGAAGCAGCCGCACAGGCCGGCGTTGAGCTGTGGACTCACACCGGTGTGAAAGAGATTTGAAAAACGGACAGCTCCCAGGCTCCTTTCTTGCTCCGCTTGCTGCCCGGGCGGGCATCCGAAGGACAGCCACCCCATCCTGAATCCATTGCAGTGCGCTACCTCCTCCTGGCGACCGGTGGCGAAGCAGGCGGCTTTCGCCTGGCATCTGAGCTGGGGCACCCGATCCAGCCCCCCGTTCCTTCGCTGTTTACTTTTTCCATCCCAGATCAGCGCCTGGAAGGCTTAGCGGGGTTATCCGTCCAAAATGCGGCGCTAAAGCTGTGTGCCGAAGACGGCTCTGTGCCGCACCTGCCTGGGCTGGAGCAAAGCGGGGCGACCTTGATCACCCATTGGGGATTGAGTGGGCCAGCCGTGCTGCGCCTGTCGGCCTGGGGCGCGCGCTGGCTGCACGAGTGCGGCTACCGGGCTCGGGCTTCTGATCAATTGGCTGGGCGTCACCCCTACCGAGTTAGCCTTGGTATTCTTGCGCCAATATAAAGAAAACCGCTCCAATGCCAGGCAAAGGATCGCAGCACACAATCCTTACCACATCATTCCCCTGCGCTTATGGAAAAGGTTGACCCAGGCGGCGGGTATTGAAGACCAGCATAACTGGGGCGACCTGAGCAAGCCCGGCGCTTTCGCGGTTGGCCGAAGAGCTTACCAGGGGAAGCTATCGGATCCAAGGAAAGGGGCCCTTTAAGGAGGAATTTGTCACTTGCGGAGGGGTGCAGCTCGATAAGGTTAACTTCAAGAGCATGGAGAGCCGTCTCGTGCCTGGATTGTATTTTGCGGGCGAAGTCTTGGATATCGATGGGCTGACGGGTGGCTTCAACTTCCAAAACGCCTGGACGACCGGGTGGATTGCGGGAACAAACATCGCACAAAAAATATCGAACCACCTGTGATCGTGCTATAATCGGCGAAGTTTGCCAAATCTAAATTAGAGGAAAATCGATGCGTCCAGACTGGGATTCTTATTTTATGAAGATTGCCTTTGCGGTTTCAGAGCGCAGCACCTGCGACCGGGCTTTTGTGGGCTGCGTGTTGGTGCTTGAAAAGCGCATCCTGACCACCGGCTTCAATGGTTCCCCAACCGGGCAGCCCCACTGCGAAGAAATAGGTCACCTGATGGTCGATGGTCACTGTGTGCGCACGATCCATGCTGAGACGAATGCCATCATCCAGGCTGCTCTGCATGGGGTCTCCACCAAAGGTTCAACCTGTTACGTGACGCATTTCCCCTGTATCAACTGCACCAAGGCTTTGATCAACGCCGGTATCACCCGGCTGGTGTACAGCAACAGCTACCGGGTGGATGAGAATGCCCTGGCGTTCTTGAAAGCTGCCCAGATTGAGATTTGCGAGAATAATTTCAATCTCAATCCGGCCTGATTGATCAACCAGGTGCTTCAACCTCACTGTTCTTTTTGATATGCCGCAAGGCAAAAGCCACTGCTGCCGCCCAGGCCAGCACTTTGATCTCCCCATTTTCTAAAGCTGCTTCGATCTCGGCCTGGCTGAGCATTAGCAGCTTTTGTTCCTCCAGGTCATCCACAATCGCTCCTCCGAGTCCAGTGCGCCCCTTGCGCCAGGTACAGATGGCCCATGGCGAAGCCGCGGTTTGGGTCGACGCGGTAATGCCCCAGCTCTGTCCAGAGGGGCGCCGCATAGCCCGTTTCTTCGCGCAGCTCGCGCTGCGCGGCTGCAAGCGGCTCCTCACCGGCGTTGATATATCCTCCAATAATCCCCAACGTGGGCCCCTCGATGGCATATTTAACCTGCCGGAAGCACAAGAACTTTTTTGCCTCCGTTTCGGCAATGATGTTTACATAATCGGGGGTGATCACCCAAGGCCAGTTTGGGATCACCCGCCCGTCGGGCAGCTCCACCTCGTGGTGTTCTACCACCAGCCAGGGTGATTCATCCAGGATCGTGCGGCGTGAGCGTGTTTTCCAAGGCAGCATTGCTTTACCCGATCCTTTTGATGAATTCCGAGGCGGCTTCGAATACCCGCTGGCGTTCCTGGTCGCGGGTGATAACATGCCCACTTTGTTCTAGCCAGACCATCGCTTTATCCTTCGACCCCAATTGAGCATAGATCTGCGGCATATTTTCTGGCAATACGCCACCATCGGCACGCGAGTGCATCAGCAGCACCGGGGCTGTGATCTTCGGCAGCGACTGCCGCATCTCTTCCAATAGGTCGCGCAGCTCTATGATCGCCCGCGTTGGATAAGCCGGGTAATCGACATGCTCCTGTGCCATAACCGGGTCGTGCCAGTCGCTGGGTCCCTTGGAAACTGTGGGGACGAATGGAGCAAAATATTGGATGTACGGCATGCGCCGATCATCCGGTAAGCTGTAAGGGGTAGACATGGCGACCGCGCCTTTCACCTCCAGGCGGCTCGCGGCGGTCAGTGTCAAGATGCCGCCCATTGAGAGCCCCATGATAAAAACCTTCCGCCCGGCGCTCTTTAGAAAGTTGTAACCATCTTCCACCGCATGCAGCCAATCCATCCAGCGCATGCGCAGCATATCTGCGGGTTGGGTGGCATGCCCGGGCAGGCGGATGCCCAACACGGTATGTCCCTGGTTTGCCAGGTATTCTCCCATGGTACGCATTTCCTTCGGCGTACCGGTAAAACCATGCACCAGCAAGATGCCAATTTCATCCCCCAGGAACAAGAAAGGCTCAGCAGTCGGAATAAGAGGGGTATAGGTTGTATTTTTTCCCATTGTGCCATCCAACTTAATTTATTTATCCAATTTCAATTGTATATTACAGGCGCTTCCTTTCATGACCGGTCATAACGACGACCCTCATCCAGCATGGTCAGGTAATTCTCGACCGGGATGTAATTGGCCACTGTGTTACCGGTGCCCAGGCAGTAGCCGCCTCCCGGCAGGCAGCAATCTAGCGTATGACGCACACGCTGACGGATTTTCTCCTCGTTGGACCGGCACAAGAAATCAACATCAATACCACCCAGCAAGGCCAGTCGATTTCCCTGCGTGGTTTTCGCTTCACAAATATCCAGAATTGTATCTTCAAAAGAATGCTTGCCATCGATGCCCACATCCATGATCAGGTCATCCAAAATATGGTCCACCTTCCCGCAGCAGTGCATGATATAGAGGCATCCAGCTTCGTGAGCCATCTTGGCCAGCAGCTTGTGACCGGGTAAGACAAACTCCTTCAAATCCTTCGGGCTGATCAAGGTGCCGGTCTTAAAACCCAGGTCATCTGAACCCCAGACCACCTTGACGCGGTCAAATTGAAGGATGCGCTCCAGCTCTCTGCGGTACAGGTCGATCACCCTTTCACTGATGGCTGCCACCAGGTCGCGCTGTTCGTACAGGGCGTAGCAGAGCGTCTCGTAACCCATCAACCATGAGATATTTTCATAGATCGAGCCGACCAGACCGCCGATCATGCACATGTTTTCGGGCAGGTTCGCCTGGAACCATTCCAGGGCAGGGAGAGTACCGGTTGGCGGGATCAGGCCAGGGATAAGTTTCAAATTCTTCCCATGAGGTAATTAACCCACGATGCTCATTGACGTAATAGCGCCCGCCAGCTGCGCTGCAAAGCGGCGGTGTCGGCAGTGCCCAGGTCAATCCGTAGAAAACCAAGCGATTCACCCAGGCTGCCTGGGACGACGACGTAATCATAGCCGAGGAAGCTCTGTAAAGCGATCTGTTTCTTGTATGCGAAAGTATGGATCACCAGCGGAAATATCATCCAATAAGCCAAAGCGCTGGCAGATCCAATCCTGCACTTCGCCATCGATGATCAGCTCAATAAAGTGGGTGCGCTGCCGGAGTCCCTTCCCGGCGCAAACATTTGATAAACCCTTCCCAATTGGGAGTGACAGGAACAGAGAATGGCGTAGGCGGCATTTTATCGTTCCTCTAGAAATCACTGCCAGAACTGGGGCAGGTACTGCCGGTAGCTGGTCAGGTAATCATCCAGCACGGCCTTGGCGGTCTCGATATCCCGGATCACGGGATCGAGCAGCAAACACTGCAGGGCAGCCTGGCGGTCACCGGTGGCGGCGGCATCGACGCTCAAGCGGACGCGTGCCAGCTCCTGGCGCAGCAGCTCAGCCACACTCTCGGGCAGTTCACCGATCGGGAAGCCGCGCGCTCCCCAGCCGCTGATCAATCCAGGCGTCTCCACGATGGCACCGGCGGGCAGGTTGGTAATCTGCCCCTCATTCGGCAGGTTCACGGCCAGGTGGTAGTGGTTGCCGGCCCCAGCTATCGCTCTCGATCATCTCCAGCGCGCCTTCGCTGTCCGATTTCTTAAGGCGGGCAATGCTTTGCTTACCTTCGCCCATCAAGGCGATTTGCTTGTGACCTTCATCACGGCCTTTTTCGGCGGCGTCCCAATCGTAAAGATGCAGGTCGTATTTCTCCCAGGGTTTGGTAGCCGGATCGCTGACCCAGGGCAGGTATTCGCACAGGTGCCCGTCAGCCGGGATGGGCATCCAGCCGAAGGCATCCAGGACACGCTGGGTCAGCGGTTGGAAGGCTGGGTCAGCCTGCGCCCAGCGCTCCCGCACCAGGGGGTAA
Source organism: uncultured Chloroflexia bacterium (assembly GCA_963751425.1). GTDB lineage: Bacteria > Chloroflexota > Anaerolineae > Anaerolineales > UBA4823 > CAVVUF01. The sequence continues at coordinate 95,098 of CAVVUF010000002.1, forward strand.
AGGTCTTCACCGGTGCGGCTGTCGCGCACATCCAGCATCCAGGTAAAATGGTTTAGACCGGCGGCTTTGATATCCAAAAATTGAGTCGCCTGATGAGAAAACTCCCAGTATCGATGCATGATCCGTCGGGGCGCTCAAGCCCGAACTTATCAGCCAACAAATACCCCACCATTCCGTACCCGGCGAAGATCTGGTGGCACAGACCAATGGCTTTGATTTTGCTGTAGCGGTGGATGGCATCGCAGATGCGCACCATGGGGTTGGTGTAGTTGATGAACCAGGCCTCCGGGCAGGCCTGCTCCATATCATGGGCGATCTGCAAAACGGGTCCGATATTGCGGCAGGCGTGCGCAAATCCGCCCGGCCCGCCGTTTTCTGCATAAGGCTGGCGCACGCCGTGCCGCAGCGGGATCTCCCAGTCCGTCCGCCACAGGCGCTCGCGCGGCGGCACCTCGATGGCAGAGACAACAAACTTGGCCCCCGGCAGGGCATCCTGGTGACGAGTGTAGGAAGTGATGGTGAGCTTTGCCTCCCACTCACGGTTCAACCGTTCGGCCAGGCGGCGGACAATGGCCAGCGTCTCTGCATTCATGTCCACCAGGGCTAATTCACTGCCGGCCAGCTTCTTGGAGCGCATCAGCGCCCCCAGGGTATTCAAGCCAAAGCTGGCGCTCCCGGCTCCGATCACGACAATTTTTGTTGGCAGCATAAACATACTCCTTAGATACACTTTCTGATATAAGGCTTGTTGACTTCCCAAAGCTCATCCAAAATTTTCTCGGCCGCGGCGGCGCTGTTGACCACCGGATCGATCAACAAGGCCTGGAGAGCCAGCTCTTTCGAGGCGTGCATGGCTGCTTCGACAGCGAGCTGTTGGACGCTGGCTTGCATGTGCAGCAGCTTGGCGATCCCATCGGGGAGCGGACCTAAGCTTAGCGGGTGTACTCCGGCGGCATCCACCATCACCGGCACTTCTACCGCCAGGTCCGCGGGCAGGTTGGGGATGGCGCCCTGGTTGTAGATCACCCCCAATTCAACGGCAGCATGCTTGTTGTGCAGCATCCCGGTGATCACCGCCACGCCGCGCTCGCCTGAGGGGCCGAACCAGGCTTCGGGTAAAGGCTCTTCCCCCGCCAGGATGTGTTCGACGAATTCGTGCAAGGCTTTGCGACCCACTTCGTCTTCCTCAAAATCATACCCCTCCTCACCGCCCTCCCAGCCATAGGCGAGGTATTCCCCCAGGTGGTCGTCGCTGCACGAGGGATATTTCTTGAAGGTATGGAAGAGCCGCCGTGTGACGGGATTGAAGCCAGGGTCGAAATCCTTTTCTTTCTCGAACAGCAGGGGGTATAAATCCTTGCCGGTGTACCTGTCACGGATCGACAGCAGCCACTGGAAGTGGTTCAGGCCTGCTGCTGAGACATCGACGCGCTCGGGTGGCAGCCCCATGATCTCAGCTACATCATTTTGAGCCATGAACACCCCGTGGCACAACCCAATGCAGCGCACCGGGCTGTACTTCCCCACTGCCAGGATGATCCGGCTCTCGGGATTCGAAAAATTGATGAAAACTGCCTGCGGGCAGAGCGTCTCCATATCCCGGACGATATCCATCACCAGCGGGATGGTGCGCAGGGTGAAGAACAGCCCGCCGGGTCCGCCGTTCTCACCCAGGGTATGGCGGATGCCGTATTTCTTGGGCACTTCAAAGTCCAGCTTCCACAGCCGGTTGCGGTCGATGGCGGTGCTGTTGATCACAAAGCCAGCCCCAGGTAAAGCTTCTTTCCAATTGGTTACGGCTTCGATCTTCAGCCCGGCTCCTGAATGCTGGTTCATCCGCTCAGCCAGCCGGGTCATGCGCTCGAGGTTTTCCCGGTTGATATCCACCAGGGTTAAAGTGCTGCCGGAGAGCTCCTGGCTGGAGAAAATATCCTTGAACATGGCCAGCCCGAAGGACATGCTCCCCGCACCGATAAAAACGATCTTCGTGGTATTCATGCAAGCTCCTATCTTTCAAAAGCAAACTCGAACTTGGAGAAGTCGATTTTAAATTGGCGCATGATCACCGCATCAGGTGGGTATTATTGAAAACAACTATACACGATTTTCTACAACAGGGCAAACCTTTGGTGGAGTGATTAGACTGTTTCTAAAGCCGGAAGAAAACCCCCCAGATAAGTGCATCGAAAATGATGGATGGATGCAAAAGAAAACGCATCCGACCAGAGCCATCTGATGCGCCCACAAAGGTTGGGATGGCTTAACCTTCAGCAAAGCAACGAATAGACCCAGTGAGGCGATGGCCACGATCCCTAAACCCAGCTTAGCTGCCCACTCGAAAGCCGGGCTGGATTGTTCGACTGCCAGAAAGGTCAGCGGCAGCCAAAGAGCGGAGGGGATCAGAATGGCTGCATAAAGAGCGTTGAACAACCCAAATCCGAACCGGCTGGTCACCTGCGTCTCAACCGGATCCAGGTGGAAAAGAATAGAAGTAGGTAAAAGCAAAAAAACTCAACCAAGGTAGATCAGGATGCCAGTCATTGCCAGCAATCCAGCCAAAGAGATAATCTTTGCAATTTTCATGTTTTTTTCCTTTCATGCTCCTCTAGATAACCAGCAGAGCGCCCAATACGATTTCAGTTACCAGGCTGATGATGTTTGACTGGGCATAGGATTTATCGAACACGATCGAAAACGCTCGCGCCGCGGCGATTGCCAGGTAACCAATACCGAGCATTTGATAGGCAACTGTTCCCAGAAAAAGCGGTGCAATGCCCAGCCCGATGAATAAACCGCCGAAAATGGCGCGGATTTCTGATACCCCGCGCACCCCATTGGCATTCAAGCCAATAAACCCGTAAGTTGCCGAAGGTTTGAAGAAGGCCAGCAGCCCTGTTGCTGCGGTTGCCAGGGCTGCAATGATTTTCAAGATCATCCAAATATTCATATCATCACCTCCAGGAATTCTATTCTATCGCTTTCAATTCTAAAATGGTTTCTTTCTGACCGCGCCTGGGTGACATCAGCGTAAACACCTTTTTCATCAAGCCATATTTCTTGTCAAGCAAACGGTCGACTTTTCGGTCGGTATCCTCGTCTTTTACCTCACGGGCAACCGCCGGAATCCATTCCCCGAGCAATTTACCATCTTGCTTGCAGGGGGCAATCTGTACCTGGGCAGTGTTGCGGATGCGCTTTACTTTGCCCGAGTCCGCTCCTGTGCGTACGAAGATTTTGTCGCCATCTTGCACAAACCACACTGGGGTTTTGACGCCCACGCCGCTCTTGCGAAAGGTTTCAATATTCAGGTATTGCTGCCGGTTCAGTTGATCAAAATTGGTCATCGGATTTTGTCCTTCATAATGGAATGGTTCTTCACCACTTTGCAGTCAGTTGGATGCTGTATCGCGATATTGTTTATATATTGTATAACTATTATATCATATATTTCCGAAAATTCTCCGCGGTTTTCAAGTATTTGCTGTTAGAATACAAATATATATTGTTAGGAGGTACCATGAAACGGTTACTTATTTCACTCTTGATTGTGGTTGCCATCTTGCTCTCTGCTTGCAACGCAGCCAATTCGACCCCCACGGTGGATATCGATGCGCAGATCACGCAGACCATGCAGGCGGTGGCCACGGATGCCCAATCGACGCTGGATGCGGTCGTACCGACCCCTGTTCCGGCGACGAGTACACCCTTGCCGACTGAAACTCCTCTGCCAACGGAGACCCCCGCCCCCACCGCCACGCCGGTGCCGGTGATGACGGAAACGAGCGCACCCACGGCGACTTCCGCCACCCGGGCAACTGCTTCTATTAACGAAAATACCAACTGCCGCAGCGGTCCATCGACATCCTTACCGATCATCTATACTGCCGTAAAGGGTGAGAATTTGACGATTGTTTCCAAGACGACCTTGGATGATTACGTGGTCGTTGAAGTCCCCAATGCACCCGGGCAGACCTGCTGGCTGTGGACCGAATACGTCACTGTTCAAGGCGATGTGTCCACCTTGCCGGTAGCCACCCCACCCCCCACCCCCACGCCCGCCGTGGTATATTCCATATCTTACCTGGGGATTGAACCTTGTACAGGTTACTCACTGGCCTTCAAAGTGATTAATACCGGAGCGAAGCCTCTGCAATCCTACACAATCGTGGCCACTGACCAGTCCAGCGGCAATGTTGAAACGACCAACTCCAACGCTTTCACCGAGCGGGTTTCTTGCAAGCTTCAAGAAGAGCGCGCCTCCGTCGACCCGGGGGATAGCGGTTACATCTACGAAAATGACTTTTCTTATGATCCCAAAGGTCATTCCTTCCTTGTTTACGTTACCATTTGCTCCAACAACGACCTGGAAGGCGAATGCGTCTCGCAGGGATTCATTATCGCGCCGTAGAGAACACCATTCAGGTGCAATGCACTTTAAAGTGCATTGCACCTGAGTGCATTGCACCTGGTTTAATCCTCCAATTGCTCTAAAAACCCAACCATCTCAGGTGGCAGCTTGCGTGTGCGCAGGTAATCCATCACAAATTCGATATACTGAGTAGGTTGGGCGAAATACTCTTGAATGAATGCATGATCCACCAGCGTCCCCTCACGCTGTCCAATCCATTCCAGGTAGTTCGAGTATGGCCAATCCTCGGGTCTGGCGACCAGCTCATTTTTGACCGGGTTGGCGTGAATATAGCGGCACAGATGTAATAAATGCGCAGTTTCTGCAACCACCTTGACGCGATAAGGTCCTTCAAACAACGTGCCAGAGTGCTGGTAGCGTTTGTTGTAAGCTTTCGAATAACTGTTGAATACGCGCTGTGAAAGCATCCCGGCAGGCAGTTCACCATCTTGGCGGATAAGAAAATGAAAGTGAGTGGGCATCAAGCAGTAAGCTAGCAAAGTCAAGTGTAACTCTTGCAGGTAATGCTTTGTCTTGCGCAGCACAAACAAGTAATTATCAGGCTCGCGGAAAATCGAAACCCGGTGGCTGCCGCGGTTGTAGATATGGTAAACACCTCCAGGATAGTAGTCAGGGCGTTTTTGAGGCATGTGTTTCTCACCATCAAGTGCAAGGCACTTCGAAAGTGCCTTGCACTTGATGGCACCTGAAGTTTAGCATAAAAATGCTGCGCTCTTCACCCCCGGCGAAAAACGTTCTGGCGGTGCCAATCCAAAGCTTCTATATGCGGCCATAAAGCTTGCTCTGCCGGGCCGATAATGGAGCGACCATCCAGGGTCTGCAGATAGCCTGGAACGTTTTGAGTGATCCTCAGCTCCTCCGAAAGCAATACCAGATATTTCGTGGAAACGCCTAGCGTGCCACTAGTCTTCACACAACCTTCACAACCTCTTCACTACTTCTACATACCTCCTAAATATAATCATATTTATCTTGGTTTATCTGGCAATCCTGGGAGAAGAACATGAAATCTGACCATCACCGTACGACCTCTAAAAAGCGGGCTTTTGTCATTGGCCTCAGCATTATTCTGCTCGTCTCTGCTGCTTTTGCCGTTTACTTTTTCTTCTATCGGAACCAGGCCGAAGCCAGTTCTCCCAGCCTCCAGACCGCTCGTGTTCGCATTGGTGATCTGCTCGTATCCACCACTGGCACTGGCAGTTTACTTCCGAAATCCCAGGTTGATCTCGGATTTCGCACCTCCGGCGTGGTAGCAGAAGTGCTGGTCAGCCCCGGTCAGCGGGTGGAGCAGGGAGATTTGTTGGCAAAACTGGATGATTTTTCCCAGAATTTATCAATGCACCAAGCCCAGGCTAACATGGAAGCCTTGTTCACGCCAGAAAGTCTAATCAGCTATCAAGCCGAGGCTGCCAGTGCTCAAATGGCATACGATGAAGCGCGACTTAATCTGCAAGAACTGGAGACGATCACAGATGACGAAGAACCTTCAGTAGAGACGGACTTGGTGCTTGCCCGCGCCCGCCTATCCAAAGCAAACCTGGCACTGAGCGATGCCACCCATGCGCTGAAGATTATCGAGTCGGGCAGGGTTCGCTCGATGCATCCCTGAGTACAGCGGACGGCACCTCGCTCGCCAAACTGCGCCAGATCTACTGGGCTTACGAAAACGCTCGCCAAGCACTTGAAAATACCCGCCTGGTAAGCGCCTATCGCTGGTACTGTGGTTAGTCATAAACTGACCCCAGGTCAGAGCATAAACACCAGCCCGATTCTTACCCTGGCATCTCTGGATGATCTGCAGGTCAAATTTTATATCGATGAAACCGATTTGATAGGAGTTGAGGCGGACAACCCAGCCATCTACACCTTCAGTGCCTACCCAGATGCCCCGCAACAAGGTGAGGTTACTTACATCGAGGGGCTCTACAGATGGTCGATGGCTCTCCTGTTGGCGCGCTGTGGGGGACGCTCGATCCCCAGTCAGAGGTTACGCTGCTTTCAGGGATGTCGGCGGATGTAGAAATCATCACAGGTGAAGCCCGTGGTGCTTTGCTCTTGCCCGTTCAGGCACTGCGGGAAATTGCCCCCGGCTCTTTTGCTGTCTTTCTTGTCCAGGCGGATGGATCTTTGAAACTTACACCTGTGACCGTGGGGTTGAGTGATTTTGCCACTGCTCAGATCTTGAGTGGTTTGAAGGACGGCGATGTCGTCAGCACCGGCACAGTAGAAACCAAGTAAATTATTTCAATAAGGGAATGAAGAATGGATGCACCAATCATTGAAATCCACGCTCTAACTCGCCAATATGGATTGGCCGAAGCTGCTGTCTATGCTCTGGCTAAGCGTAGAGATGCAGGTGGAACGAGGCGAATTTGTGGCGATTATGGGACCGTCAGGCTCTGGAAAATCTACCTTATTGAACATCTTGGGCTGTCTCGACTGCCCAACCTCTGGCACCTACATCTTGGATGGGTATGACGTCAGCCAGTTATCTAAAAACGAGCTAGCTGAAATCCGCAGTCAAAAATTGGGCTTCATTTTTCAGTCCTTCAATCTGCTGCCGCTTGTCAGACAGCCCTGGAGAATGTAATGCTGCCCATGCTCTATAATAAACGTGAAGACTTGTCTGACCACGAAGTTCAAGCCCGAGCAATGGCTGCCCTGGAATTGGTCGGCCTGGGAGATCGTTTTCACCACCGTCCCAACCAGGGCTCTCGAGGAGGCCAGCAGCAGCGGGTGGCAATTGCCCGCTCCCTGGTCAACCGTCCATCGGTGATCCTGGCAGACGAGCCTACCGGGAACCTGGATTGCACGCCAGCGCTGAGGTGATCGAAATTCTCCACAATCTGCACCAGCAGGGAGTGACGATTATTATCGTCACCCACGAGCCAGATATCGCCACCCATGCCAAGCGGATTATCTGTGTCAAAGATGGACTATCTTTTCCGATGGGCATGGACCCTCCAACCCCTGCCTCAGCAAAGTGCTTCAATGAAACCAAGAAAGATCCTCCGCACTGCCTGGGATGGGCTGATGTTCAACAAGATCCGCTCTTTGCTCACTACCTTGGGCGTGATCATTGGGGTCGCTTCGGTCATTGTTATGTTGTCGGTCAGCGCCGGCACAGAGGCGGCCATCGCAGCTCCAGATCTAATGCGCTGGGTGCAAACTTAATCATTGTCTCTCCGATGCGAGGCGTACCCTGAGCCGCCCGCACCCTGATTTTGGATGATGCCTACGCCATTGCCAATGAGGTGGTAGGTATTGAAAGCGTCTCAGCTGAACAGGCGCCGCCCACCCTGACCGTGAAAGCCAACGGTGTTACCCTGGAGTTCTATTTACACAATAGGCACAACTGCTGATTTTCCCTCCGTGCGAGATTATGCAGTCGCCTCAGGGCGCTACTTCACCGCCGCGGAAGACGAACGCAAGGCGAAAGTGGCTGTCTTGGGAGCGGGTATTGCCCAAGATCTTTTTGGCTCAGAAAACCCACTCGGCCAAACCATAAACATTGGGGCAACAAGCTCACGGTGATCGGAGTGATGATATCCAAGGGTATGGTGGCTGATGTTGACTACGATGGGCGCATCTATCTGCCCATCAACCTTGTCAATCAAAAATTTATGCCCTCGATGTCGCTCAACCGTGATCGAGTGCGCACCATCTATGTCAAAGCTGGGAGCCGGGAGGCTATTCCTAGCATTATCAATCAGGTCAATGCCCTGCTAAGGCGTGCACCACGACGTTGACTTTGCCCAGCCCGATTTCAGCGTTCAAACCCAGCAGGATATCATTGCCGCCCAGGAGCGCTACCACAGCTGCCTTTCGTGACCTGCTTGCCTGGGTAGCTGGCATCTCATTGATCGTCGGTGGGATCGGGATTATGAACATCATGCTGGTTTCGGTCACCGAGCGGACGCGGGAGATCGGTTTGCGCCAGGCTCTGGGTGCCCGCCAATCCGATGTACTGCTGCAGTTCTCGCTAGCAGGGAATCATCCCCTCAGCCTGGCAGGCGGTCTGGTGGGTATTATGGCAGGGGTTGGCGGCTCCTATCTCTTCAGCACCCTGGGTTCCATGCAGACCGCTATTGTGCCTGGTTCGATCCCGCTCGCTTTCGGGGCAGCTGCGGCGGTGGGGATTTTCTTCGGCTATTATCCTGCGCTGCAAGCTGCCCGCCTGAGCATCCCATCGCCGCCCTGCGGCGGGAATAACAGTTTAAAAATTGATCATAACCTACCCAATAGAAAACGATGTGAGGAACCTCATGAAAAAATTATTCATCTTGATTTTCATCTCTACGCTCTTACTCTCTCGCCTGAGCAGCGTGGCTACGTCCATTCCTGCCAGCAGCGAAAGCTACACCAGTCTTAACCTGCCTGTTGATTACGAGGGCGCCCTGCCAATCCGCAACCAACTTGCCATTGGATCTGCGCCTTAAGCTGGCTGACACCGACCAGGCTCCTAATCCCCGCACAAGCCCAGGAGCTCATCACTCTCTGGCAGGCTTTGCGCCTCACGCAGGGCAGCACCACAGCAGCTCAGGAAGAGATCAACGCTCTGCTCGGGCAAATCGAAAGCCTGCTAACCCCTGACCAACTGAATGCCATTCGGAACATGCAGCTGCACCAACACCGACATGCAAACCTGGGCGGCAGAAAATGGCGTCACCATGGGTCAGGGCGGCGGCCCCGGCAGCGGGCAGGGAGCCGGTCAAGGATTATCTCCCGAAGCCCGGGCGCTACCCGCCAAGCTGAAGAAGGCCGTACCCCCACCGGCACCAGCGGCAGCACCGCTATCATCGACGCGCTCATTGCCTACCTGGAAACCCTGGTCTCATAACAAGCAAAAATCTATCTTTGAAGTTGGGGATCGGATTGGCGTGATCGTGTATCAAGAGTAAATGAAAGACATTGAGCAGCTGCTGGCTAACTTTACATCTCAGACAGCAGCTTGCGCGACTTCACCCCCGGCGAAAAACGTTCTGGCGATGCCAATCCAAAGCTTCTAGATGCGGCCGCAGCGCGAGCTCTGCCGGACCAATGATGAAGCGACTATCCAGTGTCTGCAGATGGCCGAGAACATTCTGGGTGAACCCCACTCTTCCGAAAGCAAAACCAGATATTTCGTTGAAACGCCTAGCAGGCCCTGGTCGTAAACTACCGTAGGTCGTGGGATGCGCTGCGGCAAATCCCCCAGGCCGGCCTATAAGCCGCATTCTGTGCACGCAGGTCTCCCTGCGCCGGTGGGCATCTATCTAGGCCTCAGGTCTCCCTGAGGCTCGAGCGGCCTACCCGGAGCTGTGGACAAACGATCCAATGGATCGCCGTTTCCATGGTACGAGCAGCACCATCGCTCCTGCTTGGCCTTGCTCCTGGCGGGGGTTACCTGGCCGCGTCCATTGCTGGGCGCGCCGGTGGTCTCTTACACCACCTTTTCACCCTTACCCAGCCTCACCTCCAAAGGGAGAGGAGAAAAGGAGGGGGCGGTATGTCTCTGTGGCCCGATCCGGCAGCGATGGGAGCTTCTCCACCCCGCCCCGGGTGTTACCCGGCGCCATGCTCTGTGGAGTGCGGACTTTCCTCTGGCCGATTACTCACCAGCAACCCACCCGGCCAGCCTGGGGTGATTTCATCATACCATAAAAAAGCAGGGATGCCGTGTCCCAGCTTAAGCGCTGGCTCATTGGGAGTTACCGTGATTCGGCCACATATGGTGGTCATCCTGCGAACAGGCGATAGCCTTCCAGATCGAGGAAGATCCGTTGAAAAAGATGCTTCAGGTTGAACAATCCATAGCAACGTCGCTTGAGTACCTTGAGTTTGTTGTTCAGGCCTTCAACAAAGCCGCTATTGTCTCGGTTGACGAAATAGTTGATGATTTCCTCCCACCAGCGCCCCAGGGTGTTGATGAACTTATCGAAGCAGCGCAACTCACTTCTCGCGACGCGTTTGATCCAGGCCCGGATTTTGGTTTTGGCGGAAGTTGGGGAGATGTGCTGGTCAAAAATCGCGGTCAATTGCTGCTGCAAAGTCATAGGCCTGCTTCAGTTTGGGCGAGTAGCGGAAAAGAAGTCTGAGGGTACGTCTTTCTTCGGTGTTCAGATCGGCGGGCTTCTTGCGCAAGGCCCACATGCTGCCCTTCAACTGCTTGTACTCAACGTCTGGAAGCTCCTTTTTCAGTCGTCCCAGTTCCTGTTTGCGCAAATCATCCAGGCCATCTCGATAAGCCCTGGCAATATGGAAACGATCAATCACGATCCGTGCATGGCTCAATTCTTCTCGCACCGCTTCGGTAAAGCCTTCGTACATATCACAACAGACTGTATGGATACTCTGTTTCAAACGTTCTGGGATAGAGCGCAGGAATTCGATCACAGTATCCTTCTGGCGGTCTGGCAAAACTGCCAGGATCACTACCCGCCCATCCACCAACCGTGCCGTCACAATCACCACAAAGTTGCGGTGGCCTTTCTTGAGCGCAATTTCATCCAGTCCAATAACCCCCAAGGCGACATACTGCCCCCAGTCCACGCTGGCACTGATCCGGCGCTCCAGGACACCCAGAACACAATCATACGCTACGCCTTCTTTGATGCTCACATCTTCCACGGTCGAATTGACCAACTGCAGCAGCAAGTGATCATCATAGACCATACTGTGTGGACTGTTACTCTCTCGCCAATCCAGCTGTTGCGTCGTTGTCGGATGACCCTCACACTCTATACATTGGTAGCGCCGGGGTCGATATCGCAGATAGCTCGGTCGCCCGAAGACCGGCAAGTGACGAATGATCGTCCATTCATCATACCCATGCCGCTTGCGGATCTCTCGCCCACACTGGCGGCAGATCGTCCCTTCTTTGGTGCTCTCAATCGTGATAATCAACTCACCAACTTTGTTGATTTCTGTACTCAATACCCGCACATCGGGAATATCCAATGGAACCGTGACTTGTGCTCTTTTCATCTCAAACAATTCACCTGTACGATTATGATTTGTCGCTATTGTACCCCCTACATCTGGGGGCATCACGGCTATTCCCAATGAACCTAAGCGCTGGGCATCCCTGCGTACATGAAAAAGGGAGATTAGTCTGAGCTGGCTTTGATGTAAGTCACCGCCGGGCGGACGAACTGCTCCACCGGCAGCACATCCACTAACTCATATTCAGAGCTGCCCAAGCCCAGCTTTTCGCCATACACGCATGGCCACATAAGGATCTTTGTAAGGACCATGCAGGTTCTGGAAGGGATGCCCATCCCGGTAGTGAACTTCCATCGAGGTGGGGACATTCTCTTCGATCAGCTTGGTCTTGGCGATCATATCCAGCACCGCCGTATCGAGGGCGACGATATCATCAGAGCCAAAGATCCCTGCATCTGGCAGGATCGGCATACTTGTGAAGCCGAAGCAGTCACACACGGGCGTCATGTGCGTGGCCAGCGCCAGGTGGGTCGATTTACCCGGCTCAAAGGTATCCATGGAGATCTTGACGCTGATGGCATTGGCTTCCTGGAAGGAGTGGAAGTTGACCGGGTCGATCTTCAAGCTGCCCGGAGGCGCCACCTTCAAGCAGCGCCCGCACTGGTTGCAGGGCTCGAAGTGTATGTGCAGCTCACCGGGGTGCTCTTTGTCGTCTACGATTGCGCCGAAGGGGCAGGCTTCCTTGATCTTTTGTTGGGTCTCTTCGTCCGGGCACTTCTCTGCGAACCAGTACTTGTCAAAGTGGTTGGTATCATGGATGGCACTGCGCGTCTCGCCGGTCATGCAGCCCAGGGCCAGGTTCTTGAAGGCGCTGCCGAAGCCGCAGCTTGGGTGGCCCTTGACGTGGGCGAAGTTGATCAAGAAGCTGGCGTCTTTGATCATGCCAGCCAGTTTCCAATCCTTGATATTCTTATACTCGTAAGGATAAGTGTAGTGGTAATTTTCGTGCAGCCCGGCGGAGGGCAGGATCGGGCAGCCTAACGATTCGCGGGTGTAGCCGCGTGTTTCAGCCCCAGCCACATCCCAATCTACATCCGTAATAAACGGCCGCCCGCCGCCATCCTTTACCGCCTGCACCACCTTGCGCACAAACACGGGATGGATCGTGGAATAGCCGATGTTGTTCCCTGAATGGATCTTGATCGCCACCAGCTCATCCTTCACCCGGTCGCGGATCTTCAGCCGGTCGATGATCAAGTCCAGCTTGGCTGGTAAAGTCTCGTTGGCTTCCAAATGAGCCTGGCGAGGTGAACCCCAATAAACCACACTCTTCATTTCTTCTCCTCCTGCAATAACCGTATTTATAGATAAATCTCCCATTTCCAAGATCACAATGGGAGGCTAACAAACGCGCCTCCTATTTTACCCCACAATCCGGCCTCTTCTACTAAAAAAATTCTAAAGATACGGTCATAAAAATCAGTTCCTAAGGAAATGTGATAACATCATGCCTTGTGGAAATCAGTGCTGCTCAAGCTTCTTCCCGCCTGGGGCGGGGCTACCTGATCTGTCTCATCGCCACGGTCTTTTGGTCTACTACAGGCGTGCTGATCCGCTACCTGACTGAGACGTTCAACTTGCCCCCCCTGGTGCTGGCTTTTTGGCGTGACTTGTTCGTGGCCATGGCGCTTGCCATCACCCTGGGTTTATTCTTACCAGCTCATTTTCATGCTGGACGCGGAAATGCCAGGTTCTTCATCCTGTATGGGTTCATCCTGTCTCTCTTCAACGCTCTGTGGACGGTTTCGGTTGCACTCAACGGGGCTGCCGTTGCTACCGTCCTGGCATATGGCTCGGCTGCCTTTACTGCTTTAATGGGTTGGAAGTTTCTGGGTGAAAGCCTCAGCCCGGTGAAGGTGATTGCGGTGATCTTGAGCCTGGCGGGCTGTACCCTGGTCTCGGGGGCGTTTGATCCCGCTGCCTGGCGGGGAAATCCCTGGGGGATAATGGTTGGGCTGGTTTCAGGCTTGATGTTTGCTTTTTACAGCATGATGGGCAAAGCTTCTTCAAACCGAAAAATCTATCCCTGGACGGCCATGCTATATTCTTTCGCCGCGGCGGCAGGCTTTCTGTGCCTGTACAACCTGGCATCCGCGGCGGTTACGAGTACAAACCCTATTTCGAATTTCCTATGGCTGGGGCGCTCTGCGCTTGGGTGGGGAGTTCTTCTTTTCCTGGCTGTCGGCCCCACGATTGGCGGTTTCGGTTTGTACACTGTCAGTTTGACCTATCTGCCTGCCAGTGTTGCCAATTTGATCGCCACGCTCGAGCCGGCCATGACAGCCGTCCTGGCTTACTTTTTCTTGGGAGAACAGCTCACCCCCGCACAATTAATAGGCAGCGGGCTGATCCTGGCTGGGGTGGTGGTGCTGCGCTTATTGGAGGATCGGGTTTAAACCAGGTGAAGCAGCCGAGGGGGCAAATCAAAGCCTGGGTGGACCTTGCAAAATTCGTTCTTTGATGCGCTCTAATTCGGGCTGTTCCCACATCGCTTCGAGCCACCAGGTTGTGCCTGCCTCTATCCAAGGCTGCACCTTTTCGGCTGACTTTTGAGGATCGTCGCCCGGCGTAGTGCCTTCGATGACGATGTCAAATGGTGTGGTGGCGGTGCGGTTCTCGTCGATCCAGGCCTTCATCACCCGGATATCCTCGGGAGTATGCGGCTCGATCTTGCCTTTTTCATCCATCTTAGCGGGAAGCAGACCGTCGCAGCGCAAGGCGCGCAGCATGGATTTCAGGCGCGGCCAGGCGCCCACTACCCAGATCGGGATGCGCGGCTTCTGCACGGGGGGTGGAGGTGGATAGAACTTGGCCTTTTTAATCTGATAATGCTTGCCCTGGTAATTGAAAGGCTGCCCCTGCCACAAGCCGATGAGGATATCCAATCCCTCATCCAACAGCTCTGCACGGGTCTTGCGGTCTGTCACTTCGCCGAATTCCTCAAACCCGGTATCGATGGCGCCTAAACCAACCGCCAGGATGACTCTTCCATTCGAGAGGTTATCCAGGGTAGCCGTTTCGCTCGCCAGCTTCCAGGGCCGCATGCGCGAGAGCGGTGTAAGCATGGTGCCAAGGCGGATGCGTTCAGTGCGCATGGCTGCAGCAGTCAAGGCCACCCAGGCATCGACCCCCCAGACCGGCTCCCAAACGAAGAAACCATCCCAGCCTGCTTCTTCGGCAGCAAAAGCAAGGTCGGCCGCAGTGCGCGCATCGCCGCGCGGTAAGACAAATCCGTATTTCATATCACCTCACGATCTTCAGTCTCAAGGCTGACCAATCCTCGTTCACCGAGATCATCGCTATGCCCTCCAAGCCCTGGGTTTTGGCATAGGCGTTGATCGAATCTCGGTTGATGTCTGTTTTTACCTTGGATGCTCCCTTATGATAAGTTACCCACAAGATCGTGCTTTGGGTAAGAACGGGCCTTAATCTGGTAAGCTGTTCTTCCAAAGCCTGGCGGTCAGCTACGAAGAGCTGGATGAGGTCGGGTGTTTTAGCGAAGTCTTTCAGAATCTTTACGTCTGGAGGCATTTCTCCCAGCCAGGTTGCATAATCCTCCGGCGCCTGCCAAAAAAGCACCTTGTACCCAGGCTTGATCAATAATTTTTGCGCCACCGTTTTTTCAGACATATTTTCTCCTCTGTCGCAAAAACATTTTCAATCGATAAGCAGGCTCTTCTGAATTCGTTTCATCAACGGGTAGGTTATCTGGTCATTGAGAACCTCCTCACCCCAGCCAGCCTCCTCTTGCAGGTCAAACCAGCCTACTTCGGTTATGCCATAGAGCTCGGAGGCTTCGGCCTCTGGCTCGTAACCGGGTTTCGGCTCTCCGGAGAGGATCCGGCAGAGATAAGTTAAATACTGATTATATACATTATCCTTTCCCTCAAATTCAGGATCAACAAAGAGCAGCCGCTCCACCTTCACCTCCAGGCCGGTCTCTTCGCGCATCTCGCGCACCACGCCTTCTTCTGCGCTTTCTCCATCTTCTTGCCCGCCTCCAGGGAATAGCCAATAAGAACGCCCGCTGGTGTGCTCACGGTGCTGGATAAGCAGCACATGGCTGCCCCTGACGATGGCTCCCTGGCAACGAATTTTTAAAGGCATTTATTTAACCTTTCGTGACTAATTAAAAACTCAAAACCGTTTTTGTCGAACGAGAAACCAAAGCAGCTTTCAGATATGCCACAATGAGAGGGTGAGGCCTATCAAAGCTCGATGAAAGTTGGGGTAAAAAGAGAAGTCGCCATAAAGAAGCGATGGTCTGATAACTCGATGATCCTGACTTCTCCATTGGGATCTGTCCCCGTGACTTTGAGCTCCCCTACGACAATCTGATCCAGATATCTCATATTTATGCCATAGTTACAGTGAAATGCCTCGACCGGGTCTATTTCTCCATATATCTGGCTGGTATGGGTTCCTGGCACTAGTGTTATGCTCTGGGTTTGCCCGACAAGCGAGCAGCACAACTTGTTGATAACCAGTGTAGATGAGTCTGGGGAAGTTTCTTCGTGTTCCGCATCCAGGATCCCCAGTACATTTCGGACATACTCTAACAGAGTATGTTGAAAGCCTCCTCAAGTTCCAACAAAGGGCTGATCGTGTTCACGGGCATATTGGATGGCCTTCAGCGCCCCCGTCATACTTACATAAGGGCTGCCAGGTGCACACCAAAACCCGTCGTACTGTTCCAATTCCGCCTCACTGCTATCACTGCTGGATAATTTATCATCCAGAAATGGAGTGGGCAGCCAGGAACTTTCTATATCCAGAGATAAAGTATTCGCAGCATGCTTGAGGGATTCGATTGTTGCAATGTGCGAAGAATTACTAGGCTCAAAATCGCCAATGATCCCAATTCGAAGAGGTTGGCTCATCTCTTCCTCCAAACAAAGAATTATAAATTATCCTAGCCACCTAACAGATTGCTGGCATAAGTAAGTAAACAACGGGATATAGAAAGGTAAGGCATTGGTCAATCTCCTTGAATCCTGCTTTGACCCATAATTTTTCAGCAACAGATTTATCTGGCATTTTCTCTTTTCCTTAATACCCCTAAAGATTCAACCGAGTTCAAACCCGAAGATCTTCTTCATCTGCTTCAACTGCGGATATGTGAACCGGTCTGAACGGATGCCCTCCCCCCAGCTGTCTTCATCGCGCAGATCAAACCAGGCTGCTTCTGCAATGCGGTAGCGTGCGGCAGCATCAGCTTCAGGTTCAACTCCAGGCTGAAGGGTGCCGGAGAGGATGGTGCATAGAAAGGTGCGGTGCCGCTGGTAATACCCGCCTTGCGGCTCAGGCTCATCGCAGAGCAGCCGTTCCACTTTTACCTGCAGTCCGGTTTCTTCGCTCAGCTCCCGCACCACACAGGCTTCTTCGCTTTCGCCTTCCTCCCGCCCTCCGCCAGGCAAAAGCCAGTAGAACCTCCCGCTGGCGTGCTCGCGGTGCTGAATGAGCAGTACCCGGCTGCCCTGGACAACCGCACCTTGATAACGAATTTTCCTTTCTTTTCCGGACAGGATCGCCATTAAATTCCTGGTTGCTTCTTCTTCAAAACCAGTCAAGGAAGGATAAAAAATGATTTTTCCAAAACCGTTTCTTACCAAAAGTGAGCGATACCCGTCATTTGAGTAAGCCTGATAGCTGGCTGCGTAACGGGTTAAATTTCCAGATTCGGCATCCACCACAAAATAACGCCGGGTGGAAGCCTGCTGCGTATCATCCCAAAAGCCCTCTTCCAGGAGGAGATGCGGACGGTCCGAAAAGAGGCCGCTGTGTGGAGCAGACCAGCTCCCTGGCTCTGTTCCAATTCCCTGCACAGCCGCGAAGGTGTGCGCTTCAAGCAGCAAGTTTCCGCGCGGCTTGAGCGCACCCCAGGCTTTGGAAAGGATCAAATTCGCATCCTGCATGCAAAAGACATTGAATTCCCCAAAGATGAGCATCACCAGGTCAAAACCTTCTCCGAAACCGGCCTGGCGTAGGTCGCCCTCGCAATAGTTTACGGTCAATCCATTCTGGCTGGCAGTTTCCCTGGCATAGCGGATGGAAGCTGGTGAGAAGTCGATCCCCGTGCAGGTATGCCCGAGCCTGGCCAGGCGGCTGGCGTACAAACCCGGTCCGCAGCCCAGGTCCAGGATCTTGCTGGGCTTGCCTCCCAATACAACCTGATGGATCCAGTTTACCTGCCGGTCGATGATCTCGACCCGCCGGCTGGCGGCGTCATGCGCTTGTGAGAGATGCTCGCTCAGCATGCGCTGGCTGAACCCGGGCTCATTCCAGGGGATGTTATCCCCTTCTTCCCAGGGCTTTGGGGGGCTCTTGCGTTGGATAAGGTCTAGGATATTCATCGAAGTTTGTCTAAGATACCAGGCATATGAAATTTGTTATTCCAAAGGCTTTCGGGCTAAGACTACCAAGCGCCGCGAATCGATCGAGACCGGCTGGGCATCAAAACCCCCGTACATGCTGTACACTTCCAGTCCAGCTCTGGCAAGCAGATCAGCGAATTCATTGGGATTGTAGACGCGAATCTTAAAGGGCTTGTCTTTGCGCACGCCCTTGCGGATGAAGATGCGCTGGTTGTGCATCAGGCCGCTCAAACTATCAAATGAGATCCGGTCAATCATCAGATCGCCGTCCTTTTCGGTGACGTGCATGGGTTGAAAATTTTTCAGGAAACCATCGCGGTTCATGCTGTCGGTGATGAACAAACCACCTGGGCGGAGGGCGTTCTTTACGTTTTTCAATACGCGTAAATTGTCTTCATCTTCAAAATAGCCAAAAGCCGTGAAGAGGATCATCACCCGATCAAACTCATTTTGGTAGGCGATCTGGCGCATATCGCCCTGCTGGTAGCGGACCTGAACACCTCGGTCCAAAGCATCCTTGCGCGCCAGGTCCAGGAAGCCATCCATCAGGTCGATGCCGGTCATCCGGTGTCCCAGGGCTGCCAGGCGGTTGGCGTGCCTGCCAAAACCGCAGGCCAGCTCCAGAATATCCATGGGGTGAACGAGCTCCAACAGCTTGACCAGGTATGCCACCTCCGCTTCGGTGCGCTCGTCGGTGAGCATTTCGCCGTAGAAATACATGTAGTCATCCACATCGAAAACTTGCTCGAGCTCAAAGAGCGGCTTATTTAACTCGTCTTCCATCTTCCACACCCTTTCATAATTTCCGGGCTACGCTGATCAGATGCGTGCCCAGGTTTAAGGACTCGCTCTCCGCGCTGGCCTCCAGCTCGATGCGCAGCAGCTCCTGCCAGCGGGCTTCATCCTGCCGGTAATTCTTCAACAGGTCAGCCCAGCGGATGGATAAACACCCTGAAGCCGACATCGCCAGGATTTCGACCCCAGCTTTCTCAAGCCACTGGCGATATTCTCCGGCCCGGAATAAATGCATAAAACGATCTTTACGACCCGGGTAGGTGGCCGGGACCAGGTCGCCGGTTGTGGTAATTCTCTGGTTAACTTCGGGTGGCAGGCTGATCACGCCATCCAGGTGGCATGTGCCGCGCCCCAAAGTGTCATCACGCTCGCCAGGAGCAGGCCAGCCGGTTTTAGAACCCGCAAGCATTCGCTCAACGCCGCGTCGCGCTGCTCAAGCACATAGCTGAACGGACCGCCGTACGCCAGGACACAATCGAATGATGCTTCGGGAAAGCGCCCTAGATCGCAAATATCCATTTGCTGCCAATCTTCAACTGCCCCCTCAAAACCGAGCTCATGCGCAAACCGGCGGTTCAGGTCGAGCTGCCCGTGGGAAATATCCCCCACCCATACACGCGCTCCTATCCGGGCTAGTACCTGGGTAAACCGCCCGGCTCCCGCCCCGATTTCCAGAACCCGCATGCCGGACTTAACGTATTCTTCAAGGTAGTAAGTATGCAGGTAGAGGCTTACCTCATCGACGGGGGTTTCTATCAGGCGGTTCCATTCTCGCAAACCGTATTGATCAAAGTATCCGGCGATTGCCTCAGGGCTATAGTCGGAAGCTGGTTGATCGGGAGGCCTTGGAGCCATTTTTCACCTCACTTCATTTTTATTGCTGCGACAAATAAATCGGGTTGGTCATTGCCCTGAGCTGCTCCTCAACAAAGCGCAGCTCCGCCCGAAAATAGAGGCTGCCTGCGGAAGGTAACTCAGCCAAAACCGTCTCCTCATCTTGCGTAATCTTTCGTTCTAACCTGATTCCATTCTGATCAAGAATTCTCAGGCTGCCTCCTATCCCGCGCAAGCAGCGCACCTGAAGCGGCAGCTTCTCGCCAAGGGGGCTTGCCAGCAGATCTCCCAGCATGGCTTCTCCCTCCTTGCCCGCGCGCAGATCCAGGAAAGGTCCCTTTGGGTCATCCGACAGGCTGACATGCCCGGCTGCGATAGCCTGGAGGATTCTGGCTGCATCTGGCTTTCCAGGTACATGGACCCAGGTGACTGGCGCGCCTGGGGCACGCGCAATTACATTGTCAATCTCGCTGAGGCGGTGGAAATCACTGCCTGCCACTGCCGGAATTCTCCGGCCGCCCTCCAGCAGGCTGAGCCAATATTCCAATGCCTGCTGGTTGAAAAAGAACCAGGGTCCATTCCACACTTCCAGGCAGTCGAAATTGGTGACTTGTTGGAAATCCCAACCCAGACCATAGGACTTCGGGTGGTTGCACGAGACCAGGGCGCCGCGCTGCCGGGCAAAATCGAGGGCAGCCTGCATCTGGTCAGGCTGCGTGATCCGGAAATCGACCCAATCGGGAATCCCCCAGACGTTGAAATGCCCCTTGAAAGAGGTGGCTTCAACGCCCCGGATCAGGATCAAACCCGGGTCATGTAAAAGCTCCAGCTCGCGTTGGCTGGCGATGGTATTGTGGTCAGCGACCGCCAAAAAATCCAGCCCGCGCTCCACAGAAAGCTTCACCAGGTCAGCCGCGCTCAATTCTCCATCACTGTGCCAGGTATGGCAGTGCAGCTCGCCGCACAGCCAGGGTGAAAAGCGCCCGGGCGGCGGTGAGCTGGGCAGCTCCCCCCGGCTGGAAGCGCGGGGAACGGCAGGGGAGGTGGTGGAAGGCGGTTTTTCCTGGCGGTCAGCCCTTGTGATGCGGATGGTAACTTGATATTGGCAGCCTTGCGGTGCGATTTTGTATAAACCCAGCAGGACATGCCAGGTGCCCGGGTTTAAGGGTCCTGCCAGGTAACCCGGAGCGGCCTCGTTTTCGGAAATGAAAAAGGTCGCCCGCTCAGAACCGCTCCAGCCGCGAAACCCAGCGGACAGGAAGTCAATGCCGCCCTCATCAAATACACCCAGGTCGAGTGTGTTGCCTCCTTCAAGCTGAGGGTCTGAGCCAATCTGATCGCTGTAGTGGTATTCCACTTCCAGCCGGGTAGCTCCAGTCTCCATCTGAAACGGCAGATGCACGTAAGTCTTTTCCTGAGCGGGTTGGAGAACGCCTTCGTGAAAGATGGTCTTGACGGGCATTATTTTCCTTCCTTATACCTGGGCAAACATATCTTCTGCAGGTTGGAGCTGCTTTTGTACATTATATAAACGGTAGTATAACCCCTTGCTTTCCAATAACTCGGCATGGGTACCCATCTCGGCAATGTGCTTTCCCTCCAAAACGACGATCAGGTTCGCATTGCGCACAGTTGACAGGCGGTGAGCGATGATCAAAGTCGTCCGACCGACCATTAGTCGCTCCAGGGCTTGCTGGATGAGCAGCTCAGTCTCGGTGTCCACCGAGGAAGTGGCTTCGTCGAGGATCAGGATCGGGGCATCTTTCAATATGGCTCGAGCGATCGACAAGCGCTGTTTTTGTCCGCCGGAAAGCTTGATGCCGCGCTCGCCGATCAGCGTGTCATAACCATCAGAGAGCGCCATGATAAAGTTGTGTGCGTTGGCGATCTTGGCAGCCTCGATCACTTCCGCCTCGGTTGCCTCAGGACGGCCGAAGAGGATGTTCTCGCGCACTGTACCGTGGAATAGGAAGACATCCTGGAGGACAATGCTAACCTGCTTACGCAGGTTTTCCAGGTTTACCTGGCGCACATCCTGCCCATCGAGCAGGATCGAGCCCTGAGTGACATCATAAAAGCGGGGGATGAGGCTGACGAAAGTGGATTTTCCCACTCCGGTGGGCCCCACCAGGGCAATCACATGCTGGGAGGGGATTTCGAGGGAGATGTTTTCCAGGACTGGAATTCCCTCGGTGTATGAAAAGCTTACATTTTCAAATGAGATCCTGCCATTGGCACGCCCGGTTAGCTCGATCGCTCCCGGAGGAGACTGCAGCTCTGGCGCTTCAGCCAGCAAATCTGCCACACGGTCTGCGCCTGCCAGGGAGCTCTGGATCTGTTCCCAGGAATCGCTCAATCCTCGAATGGGCTGGTAGAACAAATCCAGGTAAAGGAAGAAAGCAACCAGGTCAGCTACGGGCAAAACCCCGCTAAAAGCTAAAAGACCGCCAAAAAAAATCACGATCAGTGTACCCAGGGAGGAGGTGAACGTTACAAAGGGTTGGAAAGTCGCCATGAGCCGGAGCGCTTTCAAGAGCGAGCGGCGGTAGCGGTCAATGCCGTGGCTGATACGCATCAGCTCTTCGTCCTCACGCGTAAAAGCCTTGATCTCACGAATGCCAGAGAGGTTATCGTTGAGCAAAGCGTTCAGATCACCCAATTCCTTCTGCCGTTCCCGAAATGCCGGGCGCACATAACGGGCGTAGATGCGCATGGCGATCACCAGGAAGGGGATTGGGATCATGGTCAGCAGAGCCAAACGCCAGTTCAGACTTAACAAGACTGCTGTTACCCCTACCAGGGTAATCACATTGACCACAATATCGGGCACAGCATGGGAGATCAACTGCTCGAATAAATCGGTGTCATTGATCACCCTAGACATCAACTGCCCGGTTTGTTTATCTTCGTAAAACCGTAATGACAGGCGCTGCAAGTGTTCATAAATATGTTTGCGCACATCTGCCACTACTCCCCAGCCTGCCAGGTGGGCAAGGTATGAGCGCAGGAATTGGAGTCCTGCTCGAATAATATAGAGCACCAATACAGCTAAAGTAAGTTGGATGACCAATTGAAGGTTTTCAGCGGTTGATCCCGGATCGGTGACTGCCGCGATCAAGGTCTTGATAATCCAGGGGATGATTAGCTGAACACCAACCAGTAATAACATACTGATGGAAGTGATCACCAGCACAAGGGTGTACTTGCGCGCGTAAAAAAAGACTACCTGAAATGGTTTCATACCTGAAGAATTTTCCCTCTAAGGGTTTCCTTTCAATTGATAAAAATTGCGCTAACTATTCTACCGCGGAAACGAAGTGGCGCGCGGGTCAGGGTAAATCGAAAAACGTATCCATTCTATTTATTATTGACCACTTTACAAGCGCGAATATCATATAACAAACGTAAGCCGCTATCTTCATCGGAAAACCGATCGATCAGCTTAACACAGTCCTGGTCTGTGAGCGAAGACAATTGATCTGGCGTCAGCCTGTTCAACCAGTTCTGATCCATGTAGATATAAGAAAACCCTTGCTGCGCAGCGAGGACCGGATTGGTTTGCTTCACCAATGCCTCCCATGCCGGCAAGGGAAAATAGATATCAGAGTATGACCGGCTGGCCCTACCGAAGATGGTCACAGACCGATACGGAAATCTATCCAACACCTGGGCACCTTCAGGCAGTTGGTTCCAATACTTCGCTCCAACATGCGTATCAACGCTCTTAATAAAATACGAAAATTGAGGGTGGAAAATGGCTGGAAGGGAAACCGCGAAAATCACAATGCCTCCCAAAATAGTAGCCAGGTACCCAGTTAGCAGGAAAGCTTGCAAGACTTTCTTCCCTCTTCGAAAGATCACCCACAACGTCGGGAATGCAATTAAAATCCATAGCCATAGGGCGGTAGCTGGAAACCGCGTGGTTGACCGGTCAACACCGTAGTAGAAGAATAGAGGAAAAAAGAAGCTAAACAAAGAACCAAGACCAAGCCCAGCCCAGTACCAATCCTGCCGTTTAACTCTCCGGCGCGTGAATTGGATGACATAAACAACAAGGTAGAGTGCCAGACCCAATTCCACAAGCAAAACGCAGAGACTACCAATATCAAACAATGAGAGAACGCCGAATTGAGCAGAATACAGACCCGGCGGCCAGCGTAAACCGAATACATGCACATTAACATCCTCACCGGTTGAGACGCCTGGAAGCAGTGTCAAGGCGCCCCGTGCAGTTTCGGTGATAAAACCTCCCTGGAGGACTGCCACAAGAAGGGTAACACCCAAGAGGTATACCCATTGAAATAATAATTTGCGCCTGGGCAAAGATGATCGGTTTCTTCTTCGCAGCGCTGCAAAACCGATGACCAGGGCCGTGCCGCTCCATACTGCCACAAACGCATGCTCTGCACTCAAAGCTAGAGAAGCAAAAAGGCTGCCCCAGGTTATCCAGCCAACCGTCGAGAACTTTCTTCTGGGAAGCAGCAGCAAGAGCAAGAAGAAGGTGACGAAGGGCAAAGCTCCGGTGCTCCCCAGGACAAAAAAACTTGGGACGAAGATCCCATTATGAAAGGCGAAGGGGAATTGAACCTGACCGGCTCCTTCCATACCCCAAGAATGGTGCAATAAGGAAACGAAATCCGTGCCAATATTTGGATCAGGAATAATTAAAGGGACATTTTCCGTTAGACGCCCTAACCAGGCATGCGGTACCAGCAACAACAACCAGCGCGCCCCACCCCCAAAGGTCAACAAGATCGTGCCCAAGTATGCTGCCAGGGTGCTGTGCGTCACCCGCCGTATCCACAGCCAGCCTAAAACCAGGGTAAGAGCGATGGCCGCGGAGCGCGCCAAGTCCCAGGCACTCCACGGTGTCAGACCCGCCAACCTCACCAGGCTGGCAGCCAGGACTTGCAGGGAATAATGATAGGCGAAATAGTACTGCGGATTAAGGTAAAAGTGGGGTGGAATATCTCCGGCTGCCATCACCGAGATCATCGGCAGGTGCAGATATTCGTCGAAGATCGCCAAACCGCGTTGAATATAGGTAAAGAACAGGGTCAGGCTCACGAATGCCAGGAGTAAAGGCCAGGCTCGCAGATCTTTAAGATAAAGCTTCCTACGATCTGGTACACGCCAGGCCGCTGCTAATCCCAACGCCAGCACAATCCCAGAGGCCGTCCAAAAGGCAGTTGTGAGCGGCAAGAAGTGCGCCAGCCAGTTGCTGATCACGATAAACAGCAACCAACCTGTCCCCAGGCCGCTAAGCATACGCTCAATCGATTTTAGATGGAAAGCATGGCTGACAATCAGCCAGCCACCTAAAACCCACAGGCCAGATAACAAAACATAGAGAAGAATATCCTTGAGGCTATACGCCCAGAACCAATACATTAAAATGATCCTTGAAGCTGCTGGTACAAAGTGCGAAAATTTCTGCTTCTGGCTTTGTATGCAATCCGATTATTCTAACGTGGAAACAAAGTGCAAGGTATGACCGGTCAAATCAAAAAAACGCAGCAAGTCAGCTTTGGAAAGTACTAACGTGGCCGTATTAACCAAGGGATGGCAGAGGAAATATTCAGCCTGCCAGATTTCCTGGTCAATCCATAATTCTACCTGATGGCGTTGGTCATTCACCAGTCCCAACACCGTTACCGATCCAGGGGTGAGGCGCAGAAGCTCCAGCAGGCTGGCTTCTGAACCAAAATGCAGCTTTGTGGCATTCAGTGCCTGCCCCAGCTTCTTTAAGTCAAGCTTCTTCTCACAGGCGGTCATCACCAGGTAAAAGCGCCGCTTCTTATCTCGCAAGAAGAGATTCTTGGTGCTGACCCCGGGTAAATCTGGGCGATATTGGTCGGCCTGTTCGCAAGTAAAGACAGGTGGGTGTTCGATCCGCTGGTAAATGAACCCATGTTGGTCTAGAAAATGGTAAAGCTCAGCTTCCGTATCGGGCATACTTTACCAGCGCGCCTGGTGCTCTTCGGCAAAGCCGACCAGGTTATTAATCTGAATCACCTCGCCGTCATCCGTAATGAACTTCCCGGAGTAATGCCCGAACATTTGGTGGACTTCGCTGAAGATGATCCCCAGGTTGGTTTGGGCAACGCGTTCTTTGAAGGGCGTGAAATCGAGCGCCAACTTATTCTCGGAATCGGTAAATCTCCAGGGGTACATGTAATCCACTGAATTGTAGTCAAAGTGCACCTGTTCCAGCTTATGCACCCTTCCATCCAAGACCAGGCAGTTCTCTGTGGCGGCCGAGAGGTCACCAAAGCCGCAGCCCAGGTTCAAGCCCAGCGTGCGCCCATCCGGTAAAAAGCCCGAAGCGCTGGCCCAATTCCAAAAGCTGCGGTATTCCCAGACGCCGCGCCCCCAATCCAGCGAGCCAATGCTCTCGGTAGGTTTCAGCTCCTCGTGCACATCGCCATAGCGGATAAAGCCCTGAGCGGGCATGCAGTTGATCTTTCGATTGTAATAGAAGCGTTTTTTCCCGATGGGGATGACGATGGTCATCAATTCGTGCTGCGGCAGATACGCCAGGCTGATCTCGGCCTGGATGCCGCGCCCCTCATGGAAAGCAGGCCAGCTGACTTCTACTTTCCGGCTCTCTGGAAGAGCTGAGAAATGCAGCCTGGCACGTTTGTCTTCGAAGTGGGTTTCCCCGGTTGGGCTGTTGCGCGGCAGAGAAATGCCCTTTCCCAGGGGAATCACCAAGCCTTCTTCGTGCAGCTCTTTGGTAGCGAAATCGAGGGTATAGACGAAAATATTCGCTGCATAACCCAGGTCCGCGATGGTAGCAGAGAAGAAGCGCCTGGGTGTAAAAACCGCATAATAATCCCAGCGCTTGATGCGAAAACGCTGGAGAGTACGCAGTCGATAAAACCGCGCATTTTCCAGGTTGCAATCTAGAGCTTGCTGGCGAGACCAGCCCACCTGAGGCAGGCGGCCTCGTTCATCGAGCAGAATACCAGGTTTAGTGATTTCAGTTTGCATGAGGGTATTTTATCGCATTAAAGCTCTTGCTGCTCAAAGATGGCGATGGCTGTGATCAATCCAACCACGGTCAGCACCAGGCTGGCCGCCAGCGCGCCACCATTCGCAGTGACGGCGGCGGTCCCTGCCCCGATCTGCCCGGCCCAGGCGGTCAGCCCGGAGGGAAACAGGCTTCCGTATTGAGGGATATTTGCCAGGAGCAGCAGGATGACAGCCCCCAGCAGGGCAATCCCGGCTGCGGTGGAGGTGCTGCCGCCGATCACGCTGCCATCCAGGGTCAAAGCGACAAAGGGCAGCAGCCAGGCCAGGAGCAGGAAAGTGACCAAAGCCAGAGTGCCAAAACTATAAGTGCCAAACAATGCCACGATGTAAAAATAAGCCCCCAGCAAGGCCAGCCCGAAACCCAGCAGGTAAACCAGCACTTGTGCAGTAAACTTGCTGGTGACAAATGCCCAGCGGGTCATCGGCTTGCTGAGCACCAGGCTGGCAGTGCCGCGTTCTTTCTCTCCTGCCACCGCACCCATCCCCAGGAAGATTGCCAGGACGAACCCGAACTGGGTGATATTTTTGGTGTATTGGGTTAAGGCGTCAACAACGCTTGGTTTGGGGAGCAGGTTTGCGAACTGCTCTGCCCCAGGAATGGCCTTGAACATCTGCGGCATGAAATAGGCCATCACCGGAGAAGCCATGCCGAACAAACCGAAGACCGCTGCCACCACCAGGATGCGTTTCGTGCGCCACATCTGCAAGAGCTCCTTGCGCAGGGCGATGGCAAATACTGACCATTCCACAGACAGCGAGGCAGTATGCTTGACTTGAGCAGGTTTATTGGAGAGGAAGAGCCATACCAGCCAGATGATTCCTGGCAGGAGGATCAACGCAAATGCGCCTTCCAGCAGCCAGTAATTGCCATTCTTCAGGGATTGGCTCAGGTAAACCGCACCGAAATCCACTGCCGCATGATAAACAATCGCCAAAATCACATACCCGGCATTGCGGTGTGTGAAGGCGCGCAAGACGATCAGCGAAAAGATCACGTGCGCCGCCATCGCCAGGAGGCGCTCAACCAGGGGCATAAAGGCTTGCCAGGGTGAGCTCAATAGCGCTTGAATTTGCAATTGCACAGCATAAAGCTGTTCTACTGAGAGATTCATTGCGCTCAGATCTTTACCATTCAATGACAGCAGCGAGCTGATCCCTGCGGCAGTCATCACCCCGCCAAAAACCATGGATTCGAACCCGCCGTGCCCCAACCCCATCATCACGCCGTCTTCGAAGCGGCGATAACGCTTGAGGATGGCATATCCGGCAGCGCGTGCCAGCTCTTCGCAGATGCCAGCCGTCAAGCCTGCTACCAGGGCATACTGCCAGAGCGGTGGATTTACCTCCCTGCCTGGTTGGGGTAAGATGCCCAGGTCTGCCAGCCAGGCATTTAGAGGCAGGTGCACGACCTGCGAAGCTATAAAAGTCAGGATGCCAGCGCAGAACAAGAACCAGGGTGTAACAAAGCGCCGCCTGAGCAGGGCTGCCAGGAAGACGGGCAAGAGGATCATCAAGAGGATTGATAGGACGTAAAAAAAGATTAACATGCTGCAGCCTTTTTAAGCACTCACTTCAAGGAAAATTTCTTCCAATGTCGGGCGCACCCATTCGTAGCGATTGAGCACTAACCCGTGCCGGGCAGCCAGGGTTAGCAGAGCATGCTTGCCCTCTTCAATGTTGCTCACCGTTACGCGCAAGGTATTTTGATCGAGATTGACCCCTGTCACCCAGGTTTGGGAACGCAGCTCTGCCAGGAATGCCTCTGGAACAGGCAAATGGCTGTAATCTACCTCAAGCTCAGCTGCGCTGATTGGATAACGCTCCATCAAGGCGTGTATCTCCGAGACTTCTACCAGGCGTCCGCTGCGGATGATAGCCACCGTATCGCACACCCGCTCGATATCTGCCAGGATATGGCTGGAGATGAAAACGGTCACCTGCCCGCGCAGTCTTGAGATCAGCTCCAGCACCTCATAACGCCCAGCCG
The DNA here is from genome assembly GCA_963751425.1 of uncultured Chloroflexia bacterium. Lineage (GTDB taxonomy): Bacteria > Chloroflexota > Anaerolineae > Anaerolineales > UBA4823 > CAVVUF01. The sequence goes on from CAVVUF010000002.1 coordinate 123,536, forward strand.
GATCGAGGGCGCTGGTCGGCTCATCCAGGAAGAGCACCGGTGGGTTGTGGATCATCGCCTGGGCAATGCCCATGCGCTGGAGCATACCACCCGAAAACCCGCCAATCCGCCGTTTAGCAGCTTCCTTCAAGCCAACTAGCTCCAGCATTTCATCCATGCGCTGCCGGGTTTCTGCAGGCGACAAACCGAAAAGCTTCGCGCTAAACTCCAGGTACTCACGCGGGGTCATCCAGTTATAGAAGGCTGGGTCCTGCGGTAGATAACCGAATGTACGGCGGGCCGCACTGTCAGCGGAAGTGGTTTCGATACCTCCCACCCAGGCACAGCCACGCGTGGGATGCGCCAGGCCGGTAAACATCCGGATGGTGGTGGTCTTGCCAGCGCCGTTGCGGCCCAGGAAGCCGAACACTGAGCCATAAGGGACGCTCAGGTTTAGATCTTCAACGGCTTTCACTGCACCGTAAAAACGCGTCAGCCCTTCACAGCGGATGGCTGCATCCCCGTTGCGCTTCGGCAGCGGCATGTCCTCAACCAACTCATGTTGAGCTGGCAGCGTGGGGTTGTTTTCGCCTGACAAAGTCTTCATTCTTCCTTCCGACCGAAGATAAAGTAGATAATTGGGCCAAGGATCTCTCCGAAGAGGATGATCAGCGCCCAAACCCATTTCGGGCCGCGCGTCTTGGGCTGCCGGATCAGGTCGACGAAGGCTGCGATCATCAGCCCGAGCTGGATCAGTAGGATGGGGATGAGCAGGGGAATAAGCTTTGCAAGATCAGGAGTATTTTCCATTTTTTAGTCTTCCTTTCCAGAGAACGGGTGAGAGATGATTGCCAGCTTGCGCCTGCGCCGCCCGGGTGCAGGCGGATTGCTGGCTACATCCTTGATAGCCTCGGTAAATTTTTGCAGGAACAGGCCCATTTCTTCAGAGGTCGCGTAAAAGGCGGTTTCTGTATAGCCGGTCTGGTCTGCCAGAAAATCAAGTTTTTCTGAGGTTGAATCCAGGTAGTCGGCATATCCTTTCAACAGCGAGGCCACATAGGCATTAAAGTAATGCAGATGCTGTTCTTTGGATATGCCGGAAATATCCTCCATAGACAGGTGGGGAGCCTGGGCTAATTGATAGCGTTTCTCCTGAATGCCGCGCACCTGGCGGGTTTCGGCAACTACCACCATCCCGCCATCCAGGAGCATTTTTAGGTGCCGGTAAAGGGAGGGTTGGGAAACCGCTGGCAGAACTTCAGCAATCTCCTGGGTCGTACGCGGTTTTTCAGCCAACGACTGCAAGATCTGCAAGCGCACCGGGTGGATCACCAGGTCAGCTTTGGAAATATTCGGCATACATCTCTCCATTATCGTTATTGATATTGTTGTTATTATCAATAATAATAACAATCACTGATTTTGTCAAGAGGTCTTAATGGGGATGGATGGTTATTTCCGATGCGTAAAACATAACCCTGACCAGGTCTGATCGATCGAGCAGATCTTGAAATCGACCAAACCGCTCTGCAAGCCGGTTTCTCGCACGCGCTGCTGGTTCAAATCAGTTTGAATGCCGGAGACCTTCTTTGGCCAGGCAATCCACACGAAGCGGAAGTCCTGGCGTTGAGAGATCGCCTTAATATCTCGCTCCAGTTCCTGGCTAGAACGCATAAACCATAAGATCAATTCACCCGGAAGCGCCTCTCCTTCATTGATAGAAACGTTTTCGGGAAGCTCTCCAAGGAGTTGGGTAAAATTTTGCGGAGCCCTTACCAGCAGTACCGCCATGCCTGGGCGGATGCCCAGCTTTTTGGGCAATGTTTGCCCGGCATAAGCGTCGAAAAGGGATTTGGGCGCTGTGGGATTAGGCGGGGGATGGGCGATGGCTTGTTTCAGCGAGCCAGGAATGGAATCCCAATCAGAATAAACTGCATCAGGAAGCAGCTCCTGGATGCGCCTCACTTTTTGCGGATCCCCTTCAACAAACACCAGGGGGATGAGGCGGGTGGTTTTTGAATGCCTGATCGCCATGGCGATCTCGCGCCCGCGTGAAGGGAGGCGTGAAAGGTCGATCACCACGGCGGCCGGGGGGGCTTCTCGCCAGGCTTTCAAAAATTCCAATCCTGCCAGCGGATCGTAGTTTACGGTATAACCGGCTGTTTCAAGCAGCTTGGCGCGCTGCGCAGCCTCGGCGGCATTCCAATGAACCAGCTTAATCCACGACATCGCTTTACCTCTGAGTTACGATTATACCCTCCAGCTCAACAAGCCAGATTGTTATCACACATCCACATCTACGTGAAAAATGACCCAAAAATACGTACAACTACGTATCGCCTTTGTGTCCTATTAACGCTAAAATGTTGGCATCAATAAAAGTCATTATCTAGAAAAGTAAAGAAAAAAGGAGCACAAATGATTTTACGGAAATCCATAAACACCTTCATCCTGTTTGTTTTCTGCATTGGTTTATTGGGCGCGCTTGCCCTTTGGGTAGGAGCCGCCGCCTCTCCATCTTACAATGTGGGGCTGACATCACCGGGGGCTAACTACCCGTCTGGAAAAGATGTGCAGCCTTGTGTGGGATGGAATTCCTTCAGCTTTGTCTTTCCACCCTCGAAGGAACCGGTAGTCCAACCCAATGTGGGCTGGAATTCTTTCAGTTGGATCAAACCCACAGAAGACGAACCCCAAGTGGGTTGGAACTCCTTCAGCTTTGTCTTCCCACCTGCGAAGGAACCCGTAGTCGGACCAAATGTAGGCTGGAATTCCTTCAGCTTTGTCTTCCCACCTGCGAAGGAACCGGTAGTCCAACCCTATGTGGGCTGGAACTCATAAGTAAAGCAATCAGAGCGTCGAAATTTTTCTCCTCAAACCATCACCCAGTGGAGGCTGGGTGATGGTTTTGGTTAAGGACCTGTAAATTTCTATGGATTTGCTCTCACATAACCATTTATATAGAACAAATATTTACCTCTCTCGACAGCTAAGAGAAAATCACCTAAAATTATCTGGGTTTAATCCTTATCTTTTGTTTTTGAAAAGGCTTAGATGGGACATGAAATCATCTTCTGAACCCAAAAAACCTCAAACGGGCGATTCTAAAACCATTCAAGCAGCCAGCGATGTCCTTTCTGGCCGCGGCAAGAAGAACCGTTTTGCAAAGCTGCTTCCCTTCTTAGGCCCGGCCTTCATTGCTAGTGTGGCATACATGGATCCTGGAAACTTTGCTACCAATATCCAGGCCGGCGCTCAATTCGGTTATCTACTTTTATGGGTGATCGTTGGCAGCAATTTGATGGCGATGCTAATCCAGGCGCTCTCGGCCAAGCTGGGGATCGCCACGGGGTTGAACCTGGCTGAACACTGCCGCAATCAATTTTCTCGCCCGGTCGTCGTTTCAATGTGGGTCTTGAATGAGCTGGTGGCTATGGCAACCGACCTGGCCGAATTTCTGGGGGCAGCCGTAGGATTCAACCTACTGTTCGGTATTCCTCTCTGGCTGGCAGGCATCCTCACGGCCATCGCTACTTTCTTGATCCTGGGCCTGGAACGGTATGGGTTCCGACCTTTAGAGGCAGTGATTACAGCTTTAGTGGGAGTGGTATCAGTCAGCTATCTCATCGAAACGATCCTGGATAAACCGCAGTGGAGCCAGGTTCTTTACCATGCCGTCGTTCCGCAGTTCCAGGGTCCCGCAAGTGTTGTACTGGCTGCAGGGATTTTGGGGGCCACGGTCATGCCGCATGCAATCTTCCTGCACTCAGCCCTCACCCAGAACCGGATCGTTGTCCGTGAACCAGGTATGCTGAAAAGGCTTTTCCGCTTTGAGATCCTGGATGTGTTGATTGCTATGGGAATGGCCAGCCTGATCAACGCTGCAATGCTGATCATGGCTGCCTCAACTTTCCATGTCCAGGGACAAACGGATGTCGGGACTCTCGAAGAAGCATACCGCACCCTGGAACCGTTATTGGGGAAAGCAGCCTCCTGGTTTTTTGCTATTTCGCTTTTAGCTGCGGGTTTATCTTCGGCCTCTGTCGGCACAATGGCTGGCCAGGTGATCATGCAGGGCTTTTTGCACCGGCATATCGCTCCCTGGCTGCGCCGTTTGATAACCATAATACCCTCTCTCATCGTGATCATGATCGGCCTGGATCCCACCCGAACCCTGGTTATCAGTCAAGTCGTGCTCAGCTTCGGCCTGCCATTCGCTATTATTCCTTTGGTGATGTTCACCCGGCGGAAAGATCTCATGGGGGTGTTGGTCAACGGTAAGATCACTACTTTCCTGGCCAGCCTGTCAGCAGCGCTGATCATTGTCATGAATATTTACCTGCTGTACCAAATATTTTTCGGAGGGTAAAAAATGTTCAAACACTTACTGGTTCCTTTAGATGGCTCTACCCTGGCCGAAACAGCCCTACCGGAGGCAGCCTATCTTTCTCAGGCACTAAATGCCTCAGTTACCTTGATCCATATCATCGAGCGGAATGCTCCCAAGGAAATCCATTCCGACCGCCACTTAACAGATTCCGATGAAGCTTTCAGCTATCTTGAAGATATTGCTGGAAAATCATTCCCGGATAAGCGTTCTGTAAAAACCCATGTCCATACCACCCAGGAAAGTAATGTGGCGCGCAGCATCGTTGAGCATGCCCTGGAATTCATTCCAGACCTGGTAATCTTGTGTTCTCACGGCCGCGGCGGGATGCGTGACGTGATCACGGGAAGCATCGCCCAACAGGTGATTGCTTTTGGAGAAACACCAGTCCTGCTGATCCGGCCTGGAGAAAAGCCCTTCCCAAGTATTCCAATTCAAAAAATTCTCATCCCGCTGGACGGCAACGCCGAACACGAGCAAGGTATCGCGGTGGCTGTAGGATTAGCGCAGTCTTTGCAAGCAAGCCTGCACTTATTGACGGCTGTTCCCACCCCCCAGACCTTGCGAGGCGAGCAAGCTGCCACCGGCCGGTTGCTTCCGGGAGCCACTGCCGCAATGCTCGACCTGGCTGAGCAGGGCGCTGAAGAGTATTTACGCCGCCAGATGGATCAATTGAAGGATGTCCAAATCCAACTTTCTGCTGAAGTCGCCCGCGGCGACCCGGCTGCGGTTATTGTCGATGCCGCTAATCACCTCAACGCTAATCTCATCATCTTGGGAACGCATGGAAAAACCGGGACAGATGCCTTTTGGTCCGGCAGCACCACTCCAAAGATCCCAGGGCGCACTCGCATACCACTTCTACTAGTGCCAGTTCAAAGAAAGTGAATGTCGATGTCCAAACCGATTCTCTATCTCCACATCAACAACCACTTCGATCCCATGTGGCGGCGCTGCTGGGATAGACGCTTCACCTATAGAGGAGAAACGTTCATCTCTTACGCCGACCTGGAAGAATACTACCTTCTGGATAACCTGGAGCTGGCACGCCAGCGGCCAGAGTATAAATTCGAGGCTGAATTTACGCTGGTGGTGCAGAAGTTCCTGGAGCGCCATCCGGAATTGCTCGAAGAGCTGCAAAAGCTTTCCAAAGCCGGGCGCTTTGCAGTGACCGGGGGCGGGCAGGTGATTGTCGATGGGAATATGACCCTGGGTGAGAGCCTGGTGCGCAATTATCTGCTTGGGCTGCTGTGGGTTGAGGAATTTTTTGGGCAAAAGACGCGCCTGGCTGTACGCAATGATGCTTTTGGCAACTCAGCGCAGCTCCCTCAAATCCTGCGCGGCTGCGAAATCGAATGGGCAACCGGGATGAGCTACTCGATACCTTCAGGACGCTACTGGCGTGGTTTGGACGGCAGCGTGGTTCTGCATGCTCCCCTACCATCTGCTGGCAGCGGCGGTGGGAATACCAAGTATGCACCCTGCCCCAATTGCGAAGGATCAGGGGTCAACTGCCCGCGCTGCCAGGGGCGCGGCATCGATGCTTCGGAGCGCGCCTGGCTGCCCAGATCGATTGACCCGCAAGCCTTTAAAGAGCTGGGTTGTGCCAGGATCATGATGGGGCCGGAGGAGCTGCTGCCCAACCCAGAGCTGATCACCTGGGCTCAAGCGATGAGCCGAGATTACGATGTCCGCTTTGCGCTGGAAGAAGAGGCCCTGCCTCACCTGCAGACCTGGCTTGAAAACTTGGATCATCCTGCCCTAGAGCAGGTGCACCCATCGGTTGAGCTGAATCCCAATAATTCGGGTGTATTGGTTTCGCGGATCAAGACCAAGCAATCTGTGCGCCGCAGAGAATATGCCCTGTTGAATACCGAATTTCTGGCTGTGCAAGCTGCTTTGCTGGGAGGCAGCACTTACCCGCGGGCTGAGATTGGGCAAGCCTGGCAGAAGCTGCTCTTCACCATGTTCCATGATGCCATTACCGCCACGCATGTAGACCCTGCTTATGAAGAGTTGGTGGAAACCGGGGTACAAATCGATACAGCGACCGATGCCTTACGCAAGGCGGCCCTCGAAAAATTGGTGACCAAGGAACCAGGCCTGGTTTCAATCATCAATCCCGGAAGCTCGAAAACCACGCAGGTGGTAACCGCCTGGCTGCCTGGGAACTTCAAACAGGTGGGGTTGGTAGACGAACAAAACCACCCCGCTAAGATTCTTGAGACCGAATCTATAGGTGAGCAAACCAGGATTGTCTTCATTGCAGAGGATATACCCGCCCTCTCAGGGCGTGCTTACCGGCTGGCTCAAGCACATCCCATTCGAAAAGATGTGACACAACCAGTGGAAACCCGGATCGAAAATGATCGTTTTTCTGTGGAAGCGGATGAGCATGGCCTCCAATCGGTCTTTGATAAAGTTTTAGGCAAGTTCATCCTGCAAAATGGAGAATATCGTCCAGCAGAGCTGGTCTTGGAGCACGATGAAGGCTCACCCTGGGCGACGCTGCACCCTGACCAAAGCCGCTTGCCGTTATCTGCGTATACCCACCTCGAGGCAGTTGAGAAAAGCGACCACTTCCAGCGCCTGGTTTATGAAATTGCTTCTCCCTTCCGGGCTGGGTATGTCAGCTACGGGCTGCAAGCCCGGTTAGAGGTTCAATTAACCGAGGGGATTCAGCGTCTGGATTTTAAACTGCATGTCTCTTGGGATACCTTCAACCACCGCTTGCGGGTGGCGATGCCCGTACCGGCTGTGGGGAAGCCTATCTATGGAATCCCGTATGGAATGCTAGAGCGACAGCCTTATCCGCCGCGCTTCGACTGGACCGGTGCAAACGGTGATTGGCCGGCGGTGAATTGGGCTGGAGTAGAAACACCCTCGATGAGCGTGGCTCTGCTCAACAAAGGCTTGCCTTCTTACCGGGTTGAAACCAAGGACACAGGCGTATCGGTGATCCTGCTCTCTGTGCTGCGCAGCCCGGCGATTCCCACCTACCTGCACGAGCCTGAGTTTTACACCATGACAGATTACGACGGCATGCGCGACGCCGGCGAGCACGATTTTGAGATTGCAGTGACTGCCTACATGCAGCCCTTTACAGATAGCCAGGTTGTCAGCGAGGCTGAAAGCTACAATTCCGGCTTGCTGGCTGTGCCGGGAGCTGTTCGATTGACTGCCATGCCCCTGGTGCACTCGGACTGTGCCCGCCTGGCAGCGGTCAAGTGGGCAGAGAAGGAACCAGCCGTAATCCTGCGCCTGTGCGAATTTCGCGGCAAGGGTGGTGCGGTCGAAATTGAGCTGCCCGCCTGGGTAAAGCATGCCTGGCAGGTAAACCTGCTTGAACGGGAAGATGAAGCGTTACCGGTTGAAAATCAAGCTGTGAAGCTGAACCTGCGTCCCTGGGAGATAGCTACACTAAAACTGAACCTTTAAGGTTCAATCGTGAATTCGTTTGAATAAACGGGTTTCTTCGTGATCCCCACGTAATAAAGGATCCGGAACCTTTCAACCTGCTCCAGGCGGAGTGCCGCTAAGTTCGTGAGCTCCAACGCAAACGATCCTTTGGCTGGCAGCGTGTGTACGATGTAATCCCCTTTGTAAACTCTGTTGCCAAATAGGGGTTCAATACTGGGACAAAAGCCAATTGCAACCTGCCATTGTCCATTCACATCCTTCTCAACCGCGGTTGGGAAATTGCCTAATGCACAGAATTGGTGACAATAGATGTCAATGGCATTCTTACCCTGGTTTTGAATGCTGACCTGGATGGTATCGTCGAATGAGTAGGCTTGCCTGTCTGTAGAAATTGAGATCAGGGCCGCATCCTGATTGAACCGCCAGGATAGAAAAACCAGGCCAACCCCTAGAAAAAAGATGGCGATCAAAATACCCAGCAAGATTCTTAACTTTATATGCACAGGATGATCCCACCTGAAAAGAAATCGATTTTGATTATAGATTAAATTTTGGTTGGTAGTACTCTCGCGAGCAAGTTACAACACTTTGCCAGACTGCACGCATATGGGCTACAGAATGGATCAGCTCTTCGACAGATTCTCCAGGATGAGCCAGTATCCCGGTGATCTGTCCGATGTAACCAGATGGAAGAATTGCAAAATTCGCTGTAACCTCCATGACGCGCTTGTCACTGATGAAGTACCGCTCGTTCAAAGCAAATAAGGCCTGGGTCAAATTCGAGCTGATGCGCGCCAGGCAGCCTGCGGTATTGTAAACATCTCCGTAATTCGCGAATGTGCTGGCATGCGCCAGGGTGAACTCTGCGCTCCACAGCGCATTCGCTACCACCTTTTCTTTGAGCTTCGGAGGATAGGTCTTCACCAGTTGTTTGAGCCGCACGATATGCTGCAGCGGGTCATAAAGCGGAATACAGATATCGGTTTCAGCCAGGTAGATGATGCTGTAAAATCCATGCGTGGGCTGTTGAGCATAATCATGCTCGACGATCCCCTGAATGGCATGCTCAATGGCTTGTTCAACCTGGTGGATATTTCGATATAAGAAATCAACTTTTCCGGCTCTGGTCTGGATCCAGGCACCGCCATTCACCCATTGTCCCCACTCGTAAAAATCGGTGACGGTGGGCGGTTGGACAGCGATATTCTCTGCAACCTGCTTGATCCCGGCTATATTGAAAGGTTCCTCAGCCAGGTAATACAGCCCGACGTCCATATCGGATCCCTCACGCTGAGTACCCGAGGCATACGATCCGCCCAAAACGATGGCTGCCATGCCAGGAACACGCCCCAATGCGCTCACAAGTTCCTTAAGAAGTACCTGCTTCTTTTCTGGAAGGCCAGCCAGGTAATCCATTTTCATTCCCATGCCTGGAGCTCGATCACATTCCCTTCCGGGTCGGTCATATAGCACCAGGTAACCCGCCGGCCATCGGCAGTTTGGGTCATGACCACCTCTCCCACCACCTTTCCCCCGGCTGCCAATACCTCCTGCCGGGCAGCCGGCACATCCTCGACTTGAAAGGCGATATGTGCAAACCCGGGACGGTTGACCGCTTTTTCCCCACTGTCAGCCAGGGCAGCATAACTGAAAATCTCGAGCGTGGGGCCTTCCGTCCCATGCCCGGGCAGCCGCAGGTGCACCCCGCTCAGGTGAGCTCCCGGCAAACCTGTCCCGGCCTCCAATCTTTCCCCATACAGATCACGCTCTGGCGGCACTGGCACGCAGTCAAACACACGTTGGTAAAAATCTGCCAGCAGACGCCAGTCTTTGGCGATTAAGTTAGTGTGTGCATAACGGGCTTGGATTGTCATCGCTACCTTCATTCGTATAATTTACGTAAGTTTTGTCTCCAGGCGACGTTTGAACGCAAGTCGGTGCTATCACTGAACTGGTCAATACTCCCGATGTACCCCTTCTGCGCAATTCGCTGCAGGTCGGGGTCGGCAATGACATTCCCAATTTCCTCTGCAAACCCTGAGCCCCAGATCACCTGAAATGGACGTCCAAAGAAGCTGGACAGCGATTCGGGCAGGGTCTTTGTGATGCCCAGGCGGTTATGCCAGCGAGCCAGGTATTGGAGAGCAGCGCCTAGGGCTGCTTCCCGTTCTTGCCAGGTGCTGGCCTGTTGCGTTTGCCAGAGAAATGGCGTTAATTCGGGAGCGCATTTCAATTGCTGGAAAGCCGTGCCAAACCACTTTGGATAAGGAGCGTACTGCCTCTCCATTAGAAAACACAAGTTCATCACATCTCGTACCAGGCGAGAGCCCATGATCGCTGAGCCGAGCTCATCGCCAACATACCCGGCGCGCGGCATCAAGTGCTCTTCTTCGCCAATCCGCCTCCAGCCAGACGCCAACAGATACAGCCAAACGTCGTGGGGATACCAGGCCAGAGTCTGCCGGAAGGCGGTTAACTCACCCACTCCATCGAAATGTACCGCGCCGGCTGTCATCATCCTTAAACTCTGTGAAGGAATCGTCAGCCAGTCCAGGGCATCCAGAGGTTGATGGATATCCCAGGCTAGCCAGCGCATGGCAAAACTGCGCAATGTTACCGGGAAAACATTGTGCTCCACCGGTCCCTCAGCACCTTCTACCATCTCACGCGTACTCGACTCCTCTTCAACAGGTGCCGAATCGACCCCGAAACCCAAGAAGCTGTGCGGCAGGTTTTGCCGGAGCATCTCTCGGATTGGCTCTTTCAGGTCCGCCTCCTGTTCGCGCAGAAAGATCAACACATTTGGATACCAGTCATGGTCCATGGACATGTGGGTATCAAAGCCCAGCACTTCACTTCCAGAACCAAGCATGGCTGCGGCGTGTGGAAGAGCGTTGTAAAAACGATCCAGCAAGGGTCGAACCGCTTCCCAATAAAACTGGCGGCTGAGCTCTTGGCCGGGGATAAATTCGGGCATTTTACCTAAATCTTCTTCTTTCGATTGCTGCCCGGGCTCTCTACTTCGAATGATTCCATAACAGGTGGCTCATCCATTGGAACTGCTTCGCCGAGCTGTTCTTCGACTGGAACCACATTCTCAATCTTTTCCAGCTCAGGCTCCGTTGCATTGACCACGATCGCCTCGCTCAATGGGGCTGGAGCCTCCGGGGTTGTTTCAACCAGGGCCTCGGCTTCAGGACCTGATTCGATCCAAGCGTCCGCAGCAGGTACTTTCCTGATTTTACGCAGCGTCATCCATAAAGCTCCCAGGCCGAAGAAGGTGGCAAGGGCTGAAATGACAAATCCCAGGTATGGAATGGAGGCTAGCAGCGCGTATAGTACGACTCCGAAAAACAAGGGTGCCAGTCTTCCCGAAGCAGCCTTCTTGCTGACCAGGCCTACGAGCAGCCGGCCAAAGAGGAAAGCAACCACGATTCTGCTGACATAGAAAACACTCAACCAGAAGATCATGAATGCCAGGCCCAGGCTCGCCAGGCCCACCCCGCCAACCACAAAGCCAAGGTTGACAAATGAAACCGTAAAGAAGAAGATCGTTAGGGCGATGACGAGTGTAAAGAGCAAACCAAAGAGGAACCACCCTACCAGGTACACCATCAAGCCCCATCCCAAGGATGGCCAGGGCTTTGTGCGCAGCCGATTGCTGGATTGATTCAGGAGGCTTGGCATCAGCCAGGCCAATAATAACCCAATCAGCAAGAAGGCTACCAGGTTTCTCAATAATCCCATGCCCCAATCTGCCACCTGCGGATCGACCTCGGCTGCCGGCGCAAGGGAATATCCTTCCAAAGAAGCAGGGGTGTTCGTTAGTTTACCTAGTCCGGCCCCTTGGAAAGTCACCGGGCTGGCAGAGGCGAAGTTGAACGGCGCTTTCACAAAACGCTGGGCTGTCCAGGCGGGGGGCAAAGAGCCGGAGCCCAACCAGTTCGGCAGCGGCCAGCCTGCCAGGTCGAAGATCATCTGCACAACGGCAGATGGTCCAATTTCAGCGTAGGTGTTGCGGTTGACCTTACCAGCAAATGAGGCGCTCAACAGGGAAATGGTGTACAAATCTCGGTTGATTACGGAACCTTGATTCATGTTCAACTGGATACCCAGGAAATACAGGTCGCGGTCGATCATCGAAGAAGGTCCCATGGTCAGCGCCAAGGCTGCTGAATACACACTCCCCGTCACTTTCCCGTTGATATTGATGTATTCACCTGCTGTGATTAACGAGCCATTGACGACACCGTTAATGGTGACCCGGCTGCCCACTGCGATCACATCTCCGTTGACCGTCCCGTCAACCGTCACGTTGTAGCCCGTCAGGATTAGGTTCTGATCGACTTGCGTATCCGTGGGTACATTATTCCCATAAATAATTCCCTGGGCCGCGGCAGGCTGCACCAATCCAAAGACCAGGATTATTACCAACAATAGGGTAATATAAAGCGACGACTTATTGAAAAACCTTTGAGCCATAGTAAATCCTCCTCGTAAAAATTCAGAACCTTGTTTCTGTAACCCCTATGCACACCTACACACTCAAATTATACAGGTTTTTTAGGTTCTTTGACAGCACCTGATGCCTGGGATGTTTTCTTGGAGATATACACCCAGGTAAATTTCGCCCCGAACAGCAAGATGATGGCTGCATAGTAGGCCCACAGCATCACAATGACGATGGACCCAGCGGTTCCATAGATATGAGACACCGCCCTTGAAGAAAAGTACAGGTCAAAGATGGACTGCCCCACCCAGAACAATGCCGCTGCAAGGGCTGCCCCCGGCCAGACATGCCTCCACCGAGCACGTTTGCCCAGTAAGATCTTAAACAGCAGTAGAAAAACCAACATCAACAAAATGGGCGGGGCAAGCAGCGAAAAGAGCCAGCGATATTGCTCCAAGCCTGGGATGTATTTATAAATATACTGCTTGGGAAAAAATTCTAAGATGGTTTGGAGCAGAAGCGAAATCATCAACAAAGCTCCAATGGACAACGCAAACAGTGCCGCCAATGAGCGGGTTTTTAATACCGAAATCAAGCTCTGCTTTAAGTTTTGCCCGGGAATGGGAAATCCCCAGATGATATTTAGAGATACCTGAAGCTGGTAAAATAGCGTAGAAGCTCCATACAGCAAAACCAGCAGGCTTAAAATTGTGGTGAATTCCCCACTAAATTCTTGCCGGTTGCTGCGGATCACGCCCAGGACATAGTTTGCCGCCTCCGGACCGATGCGATCTTCGATCTCGACGAAAATACGCGCCTCAACGCTGGGGTAACTGAAGAAGTGAGAAGCGACCGCCACAGTCAGGACGACCAGAGGTGCTAAAGAGAGCAAAGTATAAAAGGCCAGGGCAGCCGCATGTAAGTTGGTACCGCTCTGGCTCCAATCGTGGAGCGAATCCTTAACAACTTCCTGAAAAAACCTTATTCCGCCCCTTATTTTCTTCCATTGGGCGGTAAGCCAATCCTTCCAGTTCTCTTGAGGCAGCAAAGCATTCATCTGGCTCGATTATATACGATTATCGGCTTGAATCCCCGCGCCTGGTTCATGATCTCGTTTCATGCCAGGGGTTGGTCTTCTAACCAATCTATGGATTGGATAACCTTGGAATCTAGCTTGTGAACCACGATGGCGGCAGGGATCGATCCTTTCAGCACTCGCTCGGCATTGGGAAGATCCACCTCTTGAATATGTCTCTGCGCCAATTCCGGGGCCTTGCCACCGCGCAGGTGGCGTTCCAGTAAACCAGCCTGGATGGCCTGGAGGCTGGCTTTGACGAAAATCCGGACATCGAAGGCTGTCCGAAAAGCATCCCAGGGTGGTTCATTCAGAAACAAATAATTCCCCTCTACGACCACAAACCGGTGGTTGAGCCGGATTTGCCCTCCATTTGAAATTGGATCATGCAACTGGCGGCTGTATACCGGATAATCCACAGTTCCGCCCTGCCGGATTCTTTCCAGGCAGGTCAGCATGGCCTGGGCGTCGAAGGTCTCTGGTGCCCCCTTAATCGAACGGAGGAGAACCATCTTGCCTGACCGGAGCATGGTGTGCTGGTCCAGGTAAGAATTTGGAAAATGCCACCCATCCATGCCCACCACACAGGCAGGGTCTTGGCAAGAAATATCTTGGGCGGTTCGAGCCTTAATGACCGCGGCCAGTAAAGCAGAAAAAGCCGATTTACCGCATCCTGGCGGTCCGGCTACCCCGATAACCAGGCGTGCATGGTTTACCAGGTGCGTAATGAGGTATTCGGCCAGAGGCAGGTAAAATTGCTCCACCTGCAAGCGATCTACTTCCAGGCGTTTTTCGGTTTGGTCAAGATGAAGGCTGTCTTTTGAAAGAAGTTCCCAAAAATCCAATTTACATTCCTGTAAGCGATTTTTTTATGCGCTCCAGGCCCTCCTCCAGCAGGCTCCTTGGGCACCCGAAATTGAGGCGCACAAAACCCTCTCCGCCTTTCCCAAAGGTTTTCCCGTCATTAAGCGCCACACGCGCCTTTTGGAGGAAGAACTCATTGGGGTTGCCCTGGATACCTGCCTCTCGGCAGTCCAGCCAGGCCAGGTAAGTACCTTCAGGCTTAGACATCTTGATCGCAGGCAGCTCTCTCGCAAGCGCCTCGTAGAGAAAATCGCGGTTGGCTTGCAGGTAAACCAGAAGCTGATCAAGCCAATCCTGGCCTTCTTGATAAGCAGCCAAGGCTGCTGTCCAGCCCATGAGATTGATTCCGCCAACCAGGCCTTGATGTGCATGTTGAAAATCCTTGCGCAGCTCAGGATTCTGGATCACTGCGAAGGAGAACTCCAGCCCGGCAATGTTAAAGGTTTTGGAAGGAGCCATCAGGGTAATCGTTTGTTGGGCGACCAGTGGATCAACAGCAGCGATGGGTATATGGGTATAACCGGAAAAGATCAAATCGCAGTGGATTTCATCGGAAACGATCACGACATTTCTTTTCAGGCAGCTCTCTGCCATGCGCTCCAGCTCTTCTCGCTGCCAGACGCGGCCGACCGGGTTGTGCGGGCTGCACAGGATAAACAGCCGGGTCTGGTCATTGAAAGCAGCTTCGAAGGATTCCCAATCGATGCGATAAGCACCTGTCTCTGGGTCACGGGCTAACTCGGCTTCCTGCAGAGATGCCCCGCTGTAACCTGGGGCTTTTAGAAATGGGGCGTAGACTGGGGTCTGCACAAGGACAGCCTCACCGGCAGGGGCGAAAGCATGGCAGGCCATATTCAGCCCCTTGACCACGCCCGGCAAAAAGACCAGGTCTTCGGGTTGAATTTGCCAACTATAGCGTTCCAGCAAGCGGTCGACCAGGATGTGGCGCAGCTCTTTCAACTCACAGGGGTAACCGAAGATGCCGTGGTCAACGCGTTCGCGCAGCTTGCGAATGACGGGCTCTGGAGAGACGAAATCCATATCCGCCACCCACAGTGGGAGAACATCGGGATCGTAATGGTGCCATTTATCACTTTCAGTGGAACGGCGGTCTGGGACTTTGTCAAAATTGTAGCGCATCAATCGTGATCCTTTTCTGCTGTATAAAATTAACGGGTCATCTTATTTGGGATGTTCTTCACCATCTTCCAAATCCTGCAGGCGCAAGTTAAGCGCATCTACAGAAATCCAGATTTCGCGCAGGGAAATACCCAACGAGATGATCATGAAAACCAGGCTGATTCCGAAGATAATCTGTCCAGCCAAAACCCAACCTGCAAACAGCACAAACATGCATACGACACACAGCAGCAAGCTGAACACGCCGAAGAACTGCATGTATTTGATCAGGTAAACACGGTAGCGCAAGTTGGCGATTTGCCCAGGAATGAGCTGGTCGTGCTCTTTTTTGTAACGCGCGTGCAGTTCTCGGATCAGGTTTGCCAGGGTCAGAAAGCGATTGGTGTAAGCCAACAGGAGCAAGGAGATGGCTGGGAACAGAAGGGCGGGTGTCGTCAGGTTAAGATCCATTGTGCAGTTTACCTCAGCCCAGGAGTTTACCATAGGTGGCTAGAAATTTGTATCCATCCAAAAACCGGAACTCCACAAGAATTTTCGGATCGGTTCTCAGTCCACTTTCGAGTAAAATTAGCTTGTTGTCTCTACAGCTGGACTTTCGTATATGGAGAAATCGAATGACTGAATGGAAAATTCTTATCACCGACGGCTTGAATGAAAGCGGGCAGGCTATCTTGCGCTCTGCGGCAGTGGTGGATGACCGGCCAGATATTTCAGCGGATGAGCTGCTAAGTGTAGTTGGAGATTATGATGCGCTGGTGGTGCGCGGTCGCACCAAGGTGACGCCTGAGGTGTTTGCGGCTGCCAAAAAACTCAAGGTGGTTGGTCGGGCCGGTGTGGGCGTCGATAACATTAACCTGGAGGTTTCCAAGGCTTACGGCGTGGCAGTAGTCAACGCGCCTAAATCGACAACTCTGGCTGTGGCCGAGCTGACCTTAGGACTGCTGCTGGCTGTAGCGCGTTCGATCCCGCGCGCCGATGGCACAATGAAGCAGGGGGAATGGATCAAGAAGCAGCTCGAAGGCGTGGAGCTGCGCGGCAAAATCCTCGGCATTATCGGGATGGGTAATATCGGCAGCGCCTTGGGCCGCATGGCGACCGCGCTGGGGATGAGAGTAATCGGTTATGATCCCCGCCGGTCGGAAGATGAGATCGAGGCTTGTGGGGCAGAACAGACCACCCTCAAGGATTTGTTTTCGTCAGCAGATTTTATCTCCCTGCATATACCCCTAAACGATACAACCCGTGACATGATCAACGCGCAAACGTTGAGTTTAATGAAGAAAGGTGTGCGGATAGTATGCGCAGCACGCGGCGGTGTGGTGGATGAAGCAGCGCTGTTGGAAGCTTTGAATTCAGGGCAGGTAGCGGCTGCTGGCCTGGATGTGTTCGCTAAAGAACCGCCCGGTTTGACCGCCCTGGTTGCGCACCCGAACGTGGTGGCTACCCCGCATATCGGTGCACAGACGGAGGAGGCGCAGATACGTGCCTCTGAGGATATCGCTACTGAAGTGCTGAAGGCATTAAAGGGTGAAACGCTTCGGTGGAAGGTTGTTTAATTTATATTCATGTGTCGCTGAGAGGAGAGATATGGAATTCGAAACAAAGTTAAATCAATTGAAGGAAATACTGGGAGAGGTTGTGGATCTGAACGCTGTCGGCGCTCTGTTGGGTTGGGATCAGCAGACTTACATGCCGCGCGGCGGTGCAGAGGCACGTGGCTACCAGTCAGCAACGATCGGTAAGATTGCCCACGAGAAATTTATCTCTGAAGAAGTGGGAAAGCTTTTAGATGAATTAATGCAAGCTGCAGCAGACCTGGATCCTGATTCGGATGAGAGGCGTTTAATTAAAGTGACCAGGCGCCTTTATGATAAGGAAGTCAAGGTGCCTACAGAATGGGTCATGGAGTTTGCGCAGGTGACGACTGCCGCGCATCAAGCCTGGGGAGAGGCACGCGCAGAGAATAATTTCTCTAAGTTCCAACCTTTCCTGGAGAAGGTTGTCGATCTGCGCAGGCGTTATGCGGAGATCTTTGCTCCGTATGACCACATTTATGATCCACTTCTGGATGATTTTGAGCCGGGTTTGAAAACGGCCGATGTGAAAGCCATCTTTGATACACTCCGCCCGCAGCAGGTGGAGCTGATCAAAGCCATCCAGTCAGTCCCCCAGGTAGATAGTTCCTTCTTGCACCAGAAATTTGACGAGCAGAAACAGTGGGACTTCGGTGTTGAGGTTATCAGCAAGTTTGGCTTTGATTGGAACCGCGGCAGGCAAGACAAGTCGCTGCATCCTTTCACGACAGGTTTCAGCATCAACGATGTGCGTATCACGACGCGGGTAAATCCGGATTACTTGAACATGGCTCTGTTCGGTACCATGCATGAAACAGGACACGCATTGTATGACCTGGGGAGTGATCAAAAATACGAACGATCGCCACTGTCAGGCGGCGCCTCGCTGGCGATCCACGAATCGCAGTCCCGCATGTGGGAGAACCTGGTAGGGCGCTCCCTGCCCTTCTGGGAATATTTCTATCCCCGCCTGCAGGAATTCTTCCCCAGCCAATTGGGCAATATTTCGTTGGATAAGTTCTATAAGGGTATCAACCGCGTAGAACCATCCTTAATCCGTGTGGAGGCGGATGAGGCTACTTATAACCTGCATATCATGCTGAGGTTGGAGATCGAGATTGCCCTGATGGAGGGTACCCTGGCAGTTAAAGACCTCCCTGAAGCCTGGAACAGCCGCGTGCGCGAGTATCTGGGCTTGACACCACCCAATGATGCCCAGGGTGTTTTGCAAGACATTCACTGGTCCGGTGGGATGATCGGTTATTTCTCGACCTATGCCTTGGGCAACCTGGTCTCAGCTCAGCTCTGGGAGCGGATTAACCAGGATATACCTGATTTGCCCGAGCAGATCCGGCAAGGCAAGTTTGATGCTTTGCTGGGATGGCTGAGAGAAAATATCCACCGTCACGGATCAAAATATGAACCTCAGGAGCTGGTCCAGCGCGTTACAGGTTCAAAAATTGACCCGGCGCCCTATATGCGTTATTTAAAGGCAAAGCTTGGGAAGGTGTATGGGTTGTAAACCAACCCTTGTTATAAACCAACCCGGGTTGTTAGTCCTAACCTGGAAAAGCTCTGCTGACCATCCACCAAAGCTTGCAGGCTTCCGATCGCCTGTTTGGGTGATTGCATGGATCTTGGGAGGCTTGTGCCTCGCGGGCTGCAGCCGGCTGCGCGCGCCTGCAGCTCCAACCCTGGTGCCGACGGAATATCTGCCGACCATGATTGCCTTGACCATCGAGGCCCGGCTGACCGAAGACCTTTTGCCAGCAGCGCAGGGTGAGCAACCCACCCTTAAGCCGACAAATTCCCTTCCACGTACGGCCACTCCGGCGCCGGGGAAGGCTTCTCCCACTGGTCAGCTTGTAACGCTTGCCAGCACGCTCACCCCGACTCAAATTCCAAACTCTGCTTCGGCTACGCCTGCCCCTGGTCGGGCAACACGCACGCCAACATTAACGCCAACTTTGAGCATCCCAGAAGCACAGATCCAGATCCGCCAGCCAGGGCCTCTTTCGAAGGTAACCTCACCGATCAACGTGTATGGCAACCTCAAACCGGGAAGCACGGGGCGTGTGCGGCTGGAGCTGATAGGGGAGGGAGGGCGATTACTGGTACGTAAGCTGATAAACTATCGCACCGATATCGGCCGCCTCGGATTGTCAGAAGAGGTGGATTACGAAATCAGCGCAGTAGCTGAAGTTGGCCGGCTGCAGATCAGCACCTATGACCAGCATGGGCGTATGGAAGAGCTCTCGTCGGTGGATTTGTTATTGCTCTCGATGGGGGAAGCGGACTTGAATCCGCCCGGGCCGCTGACGGAGCCAATTGTTATTCAAGAGCCGCTGCCCAATAAACTAATCCAGGGAGGCACGGTGTTGGTCTCTGGCCTGGCACGCGTTTCCAGCGACCAACCTTTGCTAATTGAATTGATCGCGGCAAACGGAAGCGTGGTCGGATACCGCCAGGCAGGGGTCACGGTTGATCCGACGGGGGAATACACACCCTTTATGGTTGACGTGCCTTACCAGATCAGTGAGCCAACCTGGGTGCGGTTGACGGTGAAGGAGATGAGCAGCGGGAGGATCGAAGGCGTGATCCAACTGACAAGCCTGGAAGTATTGCTAAGTCCATAGATAGTTGACCTTTCTGGTGATTTCAAATAAAATTTCTCTATTACCGGTGAATATCTTAAAAGGAGAAAGAGCTTATGACAAAATCGCAGTTCCCTCCAAGCGTGCAGCTTTTTTTACTGATATACCTGATGACAAGTGGAATAACTGGCGCTGGCAGTTGAGCAACCGCATCAACACGATTGAAGAGTTCGAGAAAGTGATCCCGCTGACGGAGAGCGAACGCAAGGCCCTTTCTTCGCCGGGTCTTTTTCGAGTGGATATCACCCCCTATTACATCTCATTGATCGACCCAGATGATCCAGATGATCCTGTGCGCAAACAGGTGGTGCCGACGGCAGGCGAGCTGGTGCCTTTCAGGGCGATGATGGAGGATTCTTTGTCAGAAGACCGTCATTCGCCGGTACCTGGGCTGGTGCATCGCTATCCTGACCGGGTGCTGATGTTGGTGACTACCCAATGTGCCACGTACTGCCGGTACTGCACACGCTCGCGCATCGTCGGCGATCCCTCAGCCACCTTTTCGCGGGCTGAGTTTGAGATGCAGCTCGAATATCTAAAGCGCACACCGCAGGTGCGTGATGTGCTGCTCTCGGGCGGGGATCCGCTGGTGCTGGCGCCAAAAGTGTTGGAAGAAATCCTCAGCCGCCTGCGCGAGATCCCGCACATTGAGATTGTGCGCATTGGCTCGCGCGTGCCGGTCTTTATGCCCATGCGTGTGACCGATGACCTGACCGATATGCTGCAAAAGTATCACCCGCTGTGGATGAACATCCATGTGAACCATCCGAATGAAATCAGCGCGGAGCTGGAGGAAGCCTGCGATAAGCTGACTCGGGCGGGCATTCCGCTGGGCAACCAGTCTGTGCTCCTGGCGGGTGTTAACGATAATGTCCACATCCAGCGCGAGCTGGTGCAGAAGCTGGTGCGCATCCGGGTCAGGCCATATTATCTCTACCAGTGCGACCTGGTTGAAGGGGCGGGGCATTTCCGCACGCCGGTGGCAAAGGGCATCGAGATCATGGAAGGGCTGCGCGGGCATACCTCCGGGTACGCCGTGCCCCAGTACATGGTCGACGCGCCGGGCGGCGGCGGGAAGATCCCGGTCTCACCGCAATACCTGATCAGCATGTCTGACCATAAGATCATCCTGCGCAATTTTGAGGGCTTAATCACCACCTACGAGGAACCTTTAGATTACCTGCCCGAAAAAGCTGCCAAGCCGCGCATCAAGCGTCCCGAACCGGGGCAGGCAGGCGTGCATGGCTTGCTGGAAGGTGAGCAGATGTACATCAAGCCGGAAGGGTTCGATGAGCTGCATGACCGGGGTGGTATCCAGCATCGTTTGAAAGATGCCAAGAAATGGATACCACTGGGGATTGGTCCCGGTGAGGAGAAGAAAGAATAGGAAATCGCAAGCAGTCCATTATTCGTTAATACCCTTCCAGAGCTGCTGCATCTCTGAGCTGCTTGCCAGCAGATCATCCAGCTTCCCCTGCGCCTCGATCCTGCCATCTTTCAAAACGATGATATGGTCGGCGCGGCGCAGAGCCGGGTGGCGATGCGATACCACCAGGCAGGTCAGACCGCCACTAGCCGCAGCGCGTCGTTCGTCCAGCCGCTTCCAAAGCTGTTGCTCAGTCTCTACGTCTAATGCGGACGACAGATCGTCAAATACCAGCAGCTCAGGATCGCGCACGAACATGCGCGCCGCCGCGGAACGCTGTACCTGCCCACCCGACAGGCGTACCCCACGCGGGCCAACCAATGTATCCAGCCCTTTCTCCAATACGGCCACGTCAGGTTCCAGCACACTGGAATAGAGCGCGCCAGGCAAGTCGACTTTGTCTTCCGGCAGCCCCAGCAGGATATTCTCCCGCAGCGGTTCCGAGAACAGGCGCGGCACCTGGGAGATCATGGCGCAGCGCGGCGGGCGGAAAAAGGCTGCCGGGTCATTCACCAGATGCGCATTCCAGCGAATCTCACCTGAATCTGGGTTGAGCAGGCCGCTCAGAATCCGTGCCAGGGTGGATTTTCCACTGCCCACTCGTCCGGTGACCACCACGAAATCGCCGCGCCGCAGTCGAAAGGAAATCCCTTCCAGACCCCGTCCAGATTCGGAAGCCGTGTAACAGTAACTCAGGTCGCGTACTTCGAGTGACTCCAGCCGGTCAGCAGGCGTCTTGACCGGGAAAATCACCTCTGGCAGCGGGCCTCTGTCATAGATGGGATGCGACTCCACCAGCACCGAGGGCGGCTCTGGGCGGATCAGCTCCATCAGGCGCTCGATCGAGACTGCCTGGGTCTTGTAATCGCCGTAGAAAGTGCCGATCTCTGAGGGCACCTGGGTGGTAAACCACAGGTAGCTGACAAACAGGGCAAAATCGCCCACGGTAAACGTGCCCTGGCCGATGACCGTCCCGGCCATCAGCAGCATCACTCCAATGCCGAAATTAACCACCGAATTATTGAGCGCGGAGAGCAGGCCGCGATAAAACACCTGCTGCACTTCTACCTGGGCGCGGGTATGATTGAGCGCACCCAGATGATCGACCATGCTCGCCTCAGCCCCGGCCACCTTCACCGCCTGGACGGCGTCTAAAACCTCGCCCAGGAAGCCCGTGGAAGCGTCCAATGCCTGCCGGCCCCGCCTGTAGGTGCCCAACAAGCGGCCCCAGGCCAGCCGGCTGAGGATGATAATGCTGAACAGAGGGATAAAGATCATCAGCGTAATGGCCAGGTTGATGCGTGCCATGATCACCACGGCGATGGCCGCGGCGATCCATTTCCCCACCTGGTCAGGGATCCAGGTAGGGAAGTCGGTGATCTCTCCCATATCCTCATGATAGTTGAAGCGGTTAAGCGCTTCGCCTGAAGAGACCGGCAGAGGCTGGTCGCTGCGCCGCCGCAAAATGCTGGCCATCAGGTTGGACCTCAACAGTGAGCTGAGCAGCAGCCGGAAGGTCATGCCGTAATACTCATAGCCGATGGCGATAAACAGGCGCGCGATCTCGATGCCCAGGTACAGGGCGATCATGCCCCATAGAAAGGTCACTTCGCTTTGCGCCTCCTGCCCCGACAGGTGGTCAAAGATCGCTTTGACGATCAGCCCCGGAACGAGCTGCTCGGCAAAGATCAACAGTGCAAATAGGAAGTGCAGCGTGTACACTTTCCACTGGTTTTGGATCATCAGCACAGTAAGCTTCCAGGTGGGGATGGTGGCTTTGGCCTGGGTTGGGTTGGTTTGAGGAATGCTGGTCATGCTAATGCCTCCTCTAACCCGGTTTGCAGCAGGTGATAGAAGCGCGAAGTGATGTCGCTCGCCAACACGAGGCGCGGGCCGTATTCCACCACGCAGCCGTCCTCCAGGATCAGGATATCGTCTGCGCGCTGGACGGTCTTCAGCCGGTGAGCGATCACCACGCCTGTGCGTTCTGCGAACAGGTGATCCACCGCCCGTTCCATCAGCGTTTCCGTGGCCGGGTCCAGCCGCGAGGAAGCCTCGTCGAGAATTACCAGCCCGGGGTCCTTTAGGAATACTCTGGCGAAGGCCAGCAGCTGGGCCTCGCCTGCCGAGAGGTTCTGGCCTCCGGTCAGCGGCGTATCCAGCCCGTTGGGCAGTGCCTGTGCCCATTCCCATAGGCGCAGCTGCTTGAGTACACGCTCCAATTGCTCATCTGGGATGGCACGGTTGAAAAAGGTCAGGTTATCGCGCACAGTCGCCTGGAATAACTGCACATCCTGGGTCACCATAGCCACCCGCTGGCGCAAATCATCCAGCTGTACCTCGCGCAGGTCCACCCCGCCCAGCCGGACTGAGCCCTGGTCAGGGTCATACAGGCGGAAGAGCAGACGGGTGAGGGTGGATTTACCCGAACCGGTGCGGCCCAGGATCCCCAGCACCCGCCCGGGCTGGATCTCAAAGCTGACCCCGGTCAGGGCATTACCCTGGCCACAGCCGTTTTTTTCACTCACCCCAGGACTGCTGGCGTCGCCAACGGCGTTTTTACTGCCGTTCTGGCGATCATCGTATTGGAACGAGACCTCCTGGAAGCTCACCGGCAAGGGACCGCGCGGCAGCGTATTTCGCCCGTCTGCAGCCTCGTGTTGCGGATCGGCCACCTGCGGTCGCAAGGTGAACAGATCGCTGATGCGCTGGATATTGGCCGAAGCTTGCTGTAAATCTTCCACCTGCCCGCGGATGCTTTGTAATGGTCCAGAGAGCATCCCCACGTAATAGGTGATCAGATAAGCTGTTCCCAGGCTGGCCTCCCCTTGCATGTACAGGATCACGCCGACAGCCAGGCCGGCGGCATAACCCAGCACGTACACCAGGTTGGTAAGGTTGTAGTTCAGGCTGGAAAACACGGCTGCCGCACGGGTCTTGCGTGTAAAGTCGCGCATATATTCGTACAGGCGGCGCATAACATAGGACTCAGCCCCTGCGGCGCGGATTTCTTCCGCGCCGCTGATGCGCTCTTCGATAAAACCGTTCAATAGTGCGCTGGCCTGGCGTTCGTCTGCCCAGCGCGGCACTGCCAGATGTTGGATCCAGCGCAGCACCAGCAGGGTCAGCAGGGTATAAGCTAGCATGCCCAGCCCGACCCAGACATTCTCACGGAACAACAGCAGCAAGATGCCCAGGACGAGTAAACCGTTGCCTAGCAGGTTCACCACGAATTCGGAGAAAAAGTTAGCTAACTGGCTCGCATCACCATCGATACGCTCGATTAACTCGCCGGGTGTATGTTCCTTGTGAAAAGACAAATCCAGGTGCAGGCAGTGCAGCACCAGGTCTGCCCGCAGATGGTTGGTAGCCGTCCAACTCACCCGCTGGCTGGCCACGGTAGCTGCCAGCTGCGCTGCCTGCTGGAGCAGGGCAAAGGCAATGAAAGCCAGGGCTGCCAGCACCAGAGCACGTGTGGAACCGCCAGACTGGGCAGTGGCACTGGCAGTAGCAGTGGCACTGGAGGTGGCTGTGTCGATGAAGTAGCGGATGACCTGCGGGTTGAGCAGCTGCAGGCCGATGCTGCCCAGGAGCAAGACCGCCATCCAGGCGACCCTTCTGCGTTGAGGAAGCAGGTAGTGGGAAAGCAGCTGACCATGCTTGGCGAAGAACATGGCAGGCTGTTTTGGTACAGAGGTTTCAAGTGTAGAGGTAACCATAGACTCCGTTATTTTACTGTCTTAATATGAATCGAAAAAGCCACGGCAACACCCGCGGCTTAACGATAATAAGCCAGGGGCTGAGGTGCCCGTGGCCGAGTTTAATTAGAGATTACGATGAGAATTAAACCTAGACCGTGAGGCGCACCTCGTGAGAATGGGTGGAGGACAATGAAAAGTAAGCTGACATGTAGGTGCGCATCCTTTCGAAGTTAATTGGAGAAAATATATCCTAATTTATCACGGACCTGGAGGAGCTGTCAAGGAATATTTGGTTCAACTGCCTCAATCAATTGAAAGCTCGGCCTCGGCAGCTGGATGATCATCCCCGGCCTCAATCCCGGCAGCTCCACGCGTTTCATCCCGTACAGCACCCGGTCGTTGAGCGCCTTCTCTTCGATCCCCAGCGGCAGCAGGACGGCGCTGGCGGCGCGCAGCAGCAGCTCTTGATAGCGGTGCAGGTCAATCGTCTTTGGGTCGGGCTGCCCCGGGCGGTCCCAGGCGAAGACCCCCGGGTGGCCTCGCGTATATAAGAAGCGCACGCTCTGCCCTGGCTGGAGGGATTTACCGGCTGCCTGGAGCTGGACCACAGCGCGGGCGGCAGCCGTGGAAACCTGGTAAGCTTCAATGACCTTGCTCAGGCGGTGCGCGGTGAGCAGCAGCTCCAGGGGGATTCTCCCGCCGCGCAGGTCCGCCAGCGCCTGCTGGATGATCCGCAAGGCACCTGGGATGTATTCCGGCAGGTCTTCCGCGGCCGGTGCCAGCGCCAGGTATTCCAGCATCTTCATCTGCGTATCCGCGATCCAGGGGGGTGTATCTCGCCGGCGGGCTTCGAGGCCGCGCACCTTGAGTGTGCCATCTTGGAAGACTCCGAAATAGCGGTTAGCCACCGGCACGCGGCTGTCTACGCGCGAGGGCAGGAAGGCCACCCAGCGGTAGATGCCATCCAACCCGATGGAAAGCCCGGTGCGCCTCGCCACCTCATCCAGCACCGCCTGGAAATCCTGCGTCTCCTGCCACCCGGGATGCTTGATCCACAGCCCGTCGACATACATGTGCAAGACGGTGCAGCCCTGGTCTTCGGCAGCCTCCTTGGCACGCAGCAGCGCCTCCCGCCCATACGCGGTGACGGCTTCGTGGGCTTCGATGCGCCCAAAGCGGGCGTTCTTGTACCCCAGGTAGCCGAAGCAGGTCACCAGCAGCCATTTATGGGCTGAGGCGCGCGCCTGGTGTGTTTTGCGGCGCGGGTCCCAGGCTGGCATTTGCCCCAGGCGGGCCTTGAGCTTCAAGCGTTTCTCCAGCAGCGGTGCCAGGGTGAGCGGCACCAGGCCGGGCGACTCGGGATCGGGGAAAGGCTGCAGGTCGGTTGGGTTGGGTGGGTTTTCGCCGGCTGTCTCTGGCGAGATGTTGAAGCGTACCATCAGGCTGGGGTACATGGAGACGAAATCGATCTCGGCGACATGCTTGTGCAAGCCCACCAGCGGCTGGTAGATCAAACCGCCCTGGTCGCGGCGCATGGCCTCCAGGGCCGATTTGGGCCGTTCGGCTTGCTGCTTGTGCCAGGGTACCAGGATGCCCCTCCGCAGGGCCGTGACGATCTGCATGGCGGAGATGCCCGTGCCTGGCGAGACGCGCGCCGCTTCTTGAGCTGGCAGGCTGGTGACGCGCGCAAACTCCAATACGCCATCCATGCCAAAGTCATCGAACAGCAGGGCATTGTGGCGGTCAATGTGCCAGCGCCCGTAGAGGTGCACCTGCTGGCCGCGGTAGACGATCTGCCCGTAGGAGAAATAGGAATGCTCGGGCCTGGTCATGGGCTGCAGCCGGGCGTCGCGGTTGAGCCCCAGGGGCACGCACCATTTTTCAGAAAGCTCCATCAAGAGGGGCAGCAGCCAGGTGTCACCCCAGGTGGTGAGCAGCAGGTCGGGGTCATGCCGCTTCAGCAGGGCGCGCAGGTTGAGCAGCAGCGGCAGGGGCGGGTTGAGCGGAAAGCGGTACGCGTAGCGCTCATAGCGCACCAGGACCGCCTGCGGATCTGCGTGCGCCGGGTCGCAGTCGGGCTCCAGCGACAGGCTGCGCAGCGGCGGGGGAGCCGGGTCGAGGTCCCAGGGCGTGTCCAGTGCGGTGATCTCCTGGACGTTTTTCTCATCTCGTAAGCGCACCCGGCAGCGTGCCAGGGGGAAGAGGTTGTGCTCGGCGGTGTAGCGCAGGTGGGTGGGGATGTCGGCGTCATAATAGGTCAGGTCCGGAAAAGCCTGCTGAACTTGTTGAAAGATGGCTGCCCCTTTTTCTGCCTGGGGCACCTGGACTGCCAGGAGGGGGATGGACTGCCCTGAAAAAAGCTCCCGCCGCTCCGCCCGGCTGAGCAGCGTGGCAGCCGGCAGGTGGCGCAGGAAATGCCACAGGCTGCGCAAACGGGAGGCCGGGCCAGAGACATAAAAGGTGATCAAAAAAGCCTGGTTCAGGCAGCAGCGTATTCCATCATCGCCCAGCAGCCAGAGGTTGAGGCCGCCCTGCGGGTCTGGATATAGATCGAAAAGCCACCCGGTCAGCTCAATCATCGCCGATGTACTCATCGCCGATGTACTCATCGCCGATGGCCTTGGCTATAACGGCGATGGGTGCAGCGATGCCAGGTACAGCGCCTGCATCCATGTCCACCGGCAGCAGGCTGATCAGAACCTGGCGCAGGCGCGTGACCTCTTTATGCTCTTCCAGGAGCATCGCCAGCAGGAAGGTCTCGAAGGGCAGCGGGTTAGCGGCGAAGGCCGCCGCGGCCAGGTGCTGGCGGGCCGCGGCGAAGAGCTCGTCGAGGGCCGTCTGGTCGCTGCGGCGCAGGCCGCGCCGGAAATCGGAGAAAAATGCCTGCTCTTGCAGGAAGGCTTGCGTGATCGAAGGCAGTGTGCGTCCCATGCTTTTGCTCCTTACCTGTCAGAATTCAATTCCCAGGGTCATTTGGACGGGCGTCTGAGGTGGGGCTTCTGCCCGCCAGATATCATCGCCGATGTACCCATCGACGGACTCCGCCAGCATCTCCATGAACTCTGGCACCTCTTTGCGGATGCTGACCAGGATGGGCGCCCTCTGGCAGTGCTGGCGCAAGGCCGGCAGGGTGCTGCGCAGCAGGCGTTTGCGCTCGCCCAGCGCCACATTTTCATCCTGGAAGGTGTTCAGAAAATCCAATACCATCAGCGGCGCGGCCGCCTCAGGCGCAGCAGGATTTTCGAGCGCCTGGCAAACCAGCGCGGCCATCTGGTAGCAAGTGAAGGCGCGCGCCACCTGGATGCGTCCCAGCGCCTGCCGGGCATCGGCGCCTCCCCGGCGCAAAGCCTGCGCTACCGTGTAGAGGTTGAAGCAGTTGCCGCCATCCAGAACCGCCAGCGGGCCGCGCAGGGCCAGGCTGGCTGCCAGGTCGAGCAGCAGGCGCGCCGTGCCTGGGTGCGGATGGATGAGCAGGTGCAGATGGTTCGGAGAGAGGTTGATGAGTTGGTCCATAGTTCCAGGATACTGGAAGATGGGCCGGGCTGCAATCACATTTAGGGGTGAAAAGAGGGGTGAAACGCGGGTTAACCCCTTGGGGGGATAGGGGCTTGGGACTCCCAGGCGCTGAAATCGAGGCCCGAAAGCATCTGGCGCAGCTCGAATTTTGTTTTTACCCCAAACTTTTGCAAGATGCTGCGCAGGTGTGTTTTGATCGTTTCTGGAGAAAGGTGCAGGCGGATGGCGATTTGTTGGTTGGTGTATCCCAGGCAGGTGAGGGCCGCAATATCCTGCTGGCGCGGCGAAAGCTCGCGCCAGCGTTGTAAGTGGGTGGTGGCATTCTGGCGTTGGCCCACGGCCTCCTGGAGCAAGTCCGCGGCGATTTCCTCCACAGGGCGGCGTTCCAGGTAAGCCATCTCTTCCAACGAGGCGCGCAGATTCTCGTCCAGCTCAAATTTTCGTTCAGATGGTCCGTC
This sequence comes from uncultured Chloroflexia bacterium, assembly GCA_963751425.1. GTDB lineage: Bacteria > Chloroflexota > Anaerolineae > Anaerolineales > UBA4823 > CAVVUF01. Next base: position 152,180 of record CAVVUF010000002.1, read on the forward strand.
GATCAAACCTAGGGAGCTCAGCAGGTGTTTTAAGAATGACATGGCAAATCGCCCACTCTGGCAATTTACATTATAGTAGAACATTTGTTCTTGTCAAGGATGCAGGTTTTTCAGGAGTTGCCGCGGAAGCATCTGGGTTGGTTCGATTTATGCATCGCTGATAAATACGGGTATACTTTGGGCATGGAGGCAGCTATGGGTAACTCTCCAGGTGCAATGCAGGAGCGATTCGTTTACTTTATGGAGCGCTCGAACCAGGTTTCGGCGCAGCCGGAGCTAAAAACACTCTTGGACCAGGTTTTAGGGTTGATTATGGAAGCCTGCCAGGCGCAGGCCGGCCTGATTTACCTGCCTGATGAGGAGATGGGGGGGCTGGCTTGCGAAGCTGCCAGGGGAATGGGGCATCTCCAAGGGCGCGACCTCCTTCCAGGAGGTGGTTTGGCGGCGAGCGCATTCCATGAAGCAAAACCTGTCCTGGTCGAAGAGGTCAAGGACGGTTCGCTTTGGAATATTGAGAAAGATGGGTGGCATGGCCGGCAGCCGCGCCGCTTCTATGCCTTTCCGCTGCAGCAGCAGGGGAAACCGGTAGGGGTGGTTGAGCTGTTGGATTTCTCTCTTTCGGAATTGACCTGGGTAGAAGTATTGTGCAGCCGGCTGGTCTCTGAAATTGCGCGTGCCGTTCAGCAGGAAGCGATCCGCAAGCGAAATGAACGCCTGGAAGTGATGCTTTCAATTTTTGGGCAAATTGGGTCGACGTTGGATCGCGATCAAATCCTGCGCTTGATGATCGATTATGCCCGAGATGTGATCCATGCGGAGGCCTGCTCTTTATTCCTGGTTGACAAGGATACAGAGGAGGCGGTGTTATACATGGCCAGCAACGTGGATCAGCAGTTTCAGCGCGGGGCGATCCGTGTCCCGGCCGGAAAGGGTATTATCGGGCACGTGGTGGAGAGCGGTGAGGTGGTGCGGGTTTCGGATGTGAAACAGGATGAGCGCCACTACCGCGGTTCGGACCATTCGACCGGCTTTACCACGCGTGCCATTTTGGCTGTGCCGCTGCGCTCTCGGCAGGTGGTTTTGGGGGGTGAGCGCGGCACAATTGAAGAGCATATCATCGGCGGTTTTGAAGCCATTAATAAAATTGAAGGCAGCTTCACGGATGATGATGCTGATCTATTGTTGAAACTGGCCAACCAGGCGGCTACGGTGTTGGAGATCGCCGATTTATATTCCGACGCGAATGAGCTTTTCTTTGGTGTGGTGAAAGCTTTGACAGAAGCCATTGATGCCAAGGATCCTTATACAGAAGGACATTCTCAGCGCGTGTGTGAATTCTCGGTGGAGATTGCTCGCCAGATGAACCTGCCGCCTGAAGTTGTGCACCGCATCCGGCTGGGCAGCCTGCTGCATGATGTCGGAAAGATTGGGGTCCCCGATTATATTCTCACCAAGCCGGGGCACTTATCTGAGCAAGAGTTTGCCCTCATCAAGCTGCATCCCGCCATCGGCGCGAAGATTATGAGCCAGGTGAGTTTATTGCGCTCAGAGCTGCCTGCCATGGCTGAGCATCATGAGCGCCTGGATGGCAACGGGTATCCCAAAGGCTTGAAGGGGGACGAGGTGTCGCTGGCAGGCAGGATTGTGGCGGTGGCGGATGTCTTCGATGCTTTGACATCTGACCGTCCTTACCGCCAGGCGCTGCCAGCCGAAGAGGCCTTCGATTATTTGACCAGAGGCATTGATTCAGCCTTTGACCGCCTATGCGTTGAAGCACTGATCCAGGCTTACCTGAGAGGAACGGTGCGCACGCAAAAAGAGCGCGAGCAGCTGGGGAACGGCAGCCACCCGGCTGATCCTGCTGGGCAGCTAAGCTAAGCTCCGGCGTGCCTGGAGGCGTTTGCGCAAGCGCCATAGGAGTAAAAATCCAAGCACTACAAGAGACAGGCAGATCAGGCTGATACCAAGCCCGCTCAGAATCAGGCTTGTGCGAGTTTGGTTCTGGCCTGGCTGCACCTGGACCGTCAAGAAGGTGGTTCTTTCAATGACAGAGCCATCGGGTGTTTTCCCGGTTACTTGCAGGTCAATGCCATAGAGACCCGCTTCCACCGGTTTCCATTCAGCTTCAGCCTGGTTGTCGTGAATATTGAGCTGGATGGTTTCTTGATTACCCTCAGAATCTCGTATCGAAGCCTCGCCTTTTTCGATGGATAGAGGCTGCCCGGCTAGCTTGAGCCTGGCAGTCAATTGAACTGGATCATTGATCTGGGGCAGCAATGCACTGGTTGTCCCTTCTAATATAGCGCCGCCGATAAAATGAGCTGTGAGAGCAAAATCAGCACCGCGGGAGGGCGTTTTATCGGTTGCCTGGAGCAGCACTTTCCAGGCTCCGGGCTTTGGATTCGTAAACCCATACCCTAATTGCACCAGCGTTTCGGGATTGTCGACCTTGATCAGTCCATTTTTGGAGGCATCCAGTTGGATTTCATTACCGCTCGCGCCATGCACTACGACATTCAGTGACTGGCTGGGATCGAACAGCGCAAAGTTAGCTACGCTCAGCCCAGGTTCGATCGAAATGGTCAGCTCTTGCTGCCCGCTCGCCTGGATATGACCGGAATATACGCGCGTAAATGGAAGCTGTTCTGAAATTGTCTCTGTAATCGGCGGGTCGGGTTCTTCTTGAAAATCCCCAGGTTGTTTTTGCAGCAGTGGCTTGACAAACTCTTGAAAGACTTGATCCGAGGTATTCAATTCAGTGTGCAGGAGAGGGGTCTCCGAAAAGGGGAGTTGGATGTCAGAGACACTTTGCACAGAAACAACGCTGTCATTCGGTACATTTGTGCAGGGTGATCCCAAAGAATTCTGAATGAGGGTGCCCGCCACGGCATAAAAGGGCACGCCATGCCGGTGGGTGATCTGGCGATTAAAAATATTGGTCATGTAGCTCGTACGGATTTCAAGCACGGTGGGCATATAAAACCCGAGCGCGGCAGGCAAGACTGCGCAGTCTGTCCCCGAGCTTGGCGTACCTAACATGATGAGCTGGGCCACATCGCGTCCCTTCATGATCCGGTCGATGTAATAGCGCGAGATCATCCCGCCCATGCTGTGACCGATCAGGTCAACCTGCTGCGCCCCGGTCTTTTTCTTTACTTCTTGGATGGTTTCACCCAAAATGACTGCGTTTTGGGCGATGGTGTTGGTGCGTCCAGCGGGATCCGTCAGGCTGCCGGTATTCAGCACGCCAGCCACTTGCCCATCTCCAACTGCGAATCCTGGTACGCTCACCGATGCCAGGTAGCCGGCAGGACCCAGGTAGTTCGCCCAGGCTTCCCAGTTTGAGATAAAGCCATGTACCATCACAACCGGTCGCGGGGCGACTTGGATAGAGGTGGCGGCTTGTTCGTCGAAGGAGGCTGACCCGGCCTGTATTGTACGGTTGGATTGTGAGATGCCATCCTGACCCCAAAACCATCCCAAGCTGCGGAAGGGTGCAGTCTCACAGGCTGCCTGGCTTGGGCTGATCTGGCATGCTGCGATTGTGGCCTGCGAGATGTCTAGCCAAAATGATACAGAAACTGTTGAGGTGGCTTTTTGTGCCAGGGTCAAACGCAGTTGAATCAAATCTCCATCCGTGATTTTCGTGACCAGTTTTCCAGTGCGATCCAGCACCTCGATCTTTGCTGCTGCTCCCAGGCTGGGCTTTGTATGTTCAAGAGATAAGGTGATGGTCAATAAGGCAAGTAATATGGGGAAAATTTTTTTCTTCAATCTCTACTCCTGTTGCTTACTTTAATTCCGTCTCAATATCCTATGTCGAGTGGGTATTAAATGAATAATGGATCACTTTAGATCGATATCTGGACTAAGATGCTTTAGGTGCCATGGTTAATTCAACAAGCTCAAGGAGTACCTGGTCGTAATTCACACGCCATCCGGCAAAATCTTGCCAGGCTTGTTCGCGGTCAGTTTTTACCGGGATTCCTTGCGAAATGAGTTCGTCGCAGGCCTGGTCAAATTCCTGTCGCGTGATGGAAATCTTCTGGTCTGGGTAATGTGGGTCAGGTGGATGAGGGAGATTGGAGAAATCGGCGATGTGGTGTAATGATAGGAATCCCGCTCGGATGCAAAGCGCTGCATGTGGACTGGCGGGGATATCGACTGCAGATAAAGTTAACGATGCGGCATCCAGGATCGCACCGGCAGCATTGACCCACGAATGATCTGGCTTTGGAGAACGAAAAAAGATCAGAGCAGGTAAAGAGGTATGGCTTTCTTCGATATCTGCAAACCAGGCTTCCCATAGTTGCCACTGCTCTTTAAGCTGATCCAGGCCGTGAATGCGGTGATATCGGGCGATCATTTGTGTAGCAGAGGGAGGATTGCCCGCGGCGTACATCGAGCAAGGTAACGGCTGCTTCACGGCGGGAAAAAGCCGAGTACATGGTAGGCAGATAAGCAATCAGGATTGCCACCATCATCAGCCCTAAAGCTGCCTCAGAAAATTCGAGTAAGGTGCTTGTGAAGCTTTTAGAAACTGCAAATCCTAAAGTGAGTAGAGAAGAGCCGCTGATTCGGAAAGATTCTTGCCACGAAAGTTCTCCCAATGACCAGAACAATCCCGTATACCCTAGTAATAATAGGGTTAACCAGGTGGGTACCAGGCTGAGCAAGCAAACAGGCGCATAGAAAGCCATCAACCGGTCTCTTTGAGCATAAGTACGTAATCGACGTAAGCCAATTGAGAAGATGGCTAGAATGCTAACAAACAGTAAGCGAGTCAGCTTATCTTGGGTGCTGCGCGGCAGAACGAGCGTTTGGACTGCCGAATAAAGACTCCAAAGAATTAGAGTTGTTCCCAGAGCAAAAATTACGATGCGCAGAAAAATCATTTTTTAAGGAATGAATTGAGTAACTGCGCAGTAAAATCGAGCATCCTGGGTGGCTAGTGCAGCTGCGCGTTTAATCGAATCTCAACACTGGCCAGCGCTTTCGAAACGGGGCAATTCTTCTTGGCGGCCTGAGCCTGTTCCTGGAAAGTTTTCTCATCCAGGCCTGGCACTTCAGCCTGGGTGTCTAATTCAATCAGCGTGATGGTCGGTCCGGCTTCCAGGTGTACTTTGGCAGTCGTATGAATGCGCGTGGGGATATAACCTGCCTTTGTGAGGAGAGCGGAGAGGAACATGGAATAGCAGCCTGCGTGGGCAGCGCCAATTAATTCCTCAGGATTGGTGCCGGGCGCCTCTTCGAAACGCGCCGCCCAGGTATAATCGCTTTCAAAAACACCGCTGCCGAGTTTGAACTTGCCTTTTCCTTCTTTGAGTGTTCCGGTCCAAATTGCTTCTGCATTACGAATTGACATACTGCCTCCTTAAGATCATACTAAGTAAAATCGGATAAAACGCCTTGATGCAAGGGCTTGTTCTAATTCTTCTTGGCTGGCATCGGCTTTGACGCCAAAGAGTGGCTTGAAGCGTTTGGCGCGCTCCTGACGGTAGCGCTCGAAGATTTTCTTGCGTTCCTCCGGGTCATCTAGTGGAGCTGCCTGAGCCTGGTAGGTTTTCCCTTTGATTTCCAGGCGCACCTGTTTATTTTTTAGGGCGTTTTTATACCAGTTCGATCCGCCTCCGGGGTTTAATGCAATCACACTAGCTCCATCGCGCAGATATCCAATGGGGGTGGTATAAGAACGCCCGCTCTTACGCCCAGTGGTGGTGATCACCATAATTTCATCGCTCATGGGTCCCATCCAATTCCGGCGCAAGAGAAATGCCTGGAAAGCCATGGCAGCCTTCGCAAATCGAGGAATGCGTGGGGTTGAGGGGGTACTTTCGGTCATGGATGATCTCCGGTTCAATTAGGTTATTGAGATAATTGTACTCGATAATGTATAGTTTTAATTAAAGAATTGGTAAAGAGTAAAAATCCAAACCACGATCTTGCCTGAACTCCCTCACCTATAATATTTGTAAGCAGGATTTCAAAAAAACTTCCGTTATTATGCATTTTGGAGGATATAATATAAGCATAGGAGATCGGGTTGGATAGACGACAGCGCACGATCATTATTTTATTGACAACTTTAGCGGTGGTAATCGGGGTTAGTGCCATTTTGTCTGTGCTCTTTGACACCTCCAAAGAGCTGGCTTCGATTGCGACCTGGACACCTGAACGTTGGACGGCTGTGCCGCGCACCGTTGTGCCGGTCACTCCTGAGCCAACCTGGACCTCCAGCCCGACCGTTGAGACTCCCACCATCACCCCGAAGAAATCCTCGTGCGTTTATCCAGATGCTTATTGGATTGGCACCTCCGATAAGCTGCCTGCCCAAATTGCTTTCAAAGGTTTCCGCTTGACGAAGGAAACGGTTATATCGATCCTTTACAGCCAGGTGCAGCAAGAAACGACCACTTTATTGCAGCAGTTTATTATTGCCAATTTGAATATTTCGACTGGCGCTGACCCAAGCAGCCTGGGGCTGACTTTAGAGTACGCCGAGGAGTGGTTGAATTTGCACCCGGTGGGCAGCCAGGTTTCGGACGACGATCGCCAGGTAGGTGCTTCGCTTGTCGTTACCTTGAAAGAATTTAATAACGGCCAGCTAGGACCCCGGCTCTGCAATTTTGTGCTGCCGGTCACCCGCACACCCACGAATACCCCAACCCCCACCCCTACCCGCACGGCTGTTTATATTCCCCCGACCAAAACGAAGGACAGTCCATCAAACCCGCCGCCTGCTCAGCCGACTGCCAAACCACCGACTGCCAAACCACCGACTGCCAAACCGCCGCCCACCGATACCACCACCCCCAACCGATACACCTGAGCCATCGCCAACTACTGCACCTGAAGGTTAATTTGCTGTTTTCTTTCATCTCATCAGTAAAGGGGTTCTTTATGAAAACCACTCGCACTGTACTCATTTCCCTTTTCGTATTGATTGCCCTCTTTTTTGCTTTCCGGTCTGCCGAAGCAGCTCCCGGGTCGCCGGCTGCCTGGCTGCGCGGGGAGGAATCCGCCTCTCGGAACACAGATGAGCAACCCTATGATCAGGTCACAGCCAGGATTGTCCGTGCGGTCCAGCCCGCAGTGAAACCGCCTGTCATTCAGCAGGCGCCCGACGCGGATGCTGACCTGTCAGTGGCAGTTCTAGACAAACCTGATCCTGTGCTGGTGAGCCGTAATTTAACCTATACCGTAACGGTGACCAACCATGCCATTACGCAGACGGTCACCAATGTGGTCATGACCGATACGCTGCCCGGCACGGTTGCCTTGGTCTCTGCCACCGCTCTCAATGGCGGAACCTGCGGATCAACCGCGCCGGTCGTATGCCAGTTAGGCAGCCTCCTGGCTGGGGCGGACTCGAAGGTGGTCATTGTGGTCATTCCTAATTCGACGGGCACGCTCACCAATTCGGCGTTTGCCAGGGCAGCGGAACCGGACCCGGATCTTTCCAATAACACAGGCACCGCCGACACCACGGTTAATCCTTTGGCGAACCTGTCGATCACGAAGACAGACAACCCCCCTTCGGTGGCGGTGGGAGGGGTGCTGCAGTACACGCTGGGGGTGAGCAATGCGGGGCCGAGTGCGGCGGCGAGTGTGACGGTAGCCGACACCTTACCGGCAGCCTTGGGGAACATCAGTGTGGTGAGCCAGGGCACGCTGACCTGCGGGGTGGTGGGGCAGGTGTTGACCTGCACGCAGGCGAGCCTGGCCTCGGGGGGCAGCACGAGTGTGATAGTCCAGGGGGTGGTGGGGACCGGGACGATACCGGGGACGATCAGCAACACGGCGACCATCAGCTCGGCGACCAGCGATCCAGATATGAGCAACAATTCGGCGACAGAGGCCACGACGGTGACGGGGTTGGCGAACCTGTCGATCACGAAGACAGACAGCCCCGCTTCGGTGGCGGTGGGAGGGGTGCTGCAGTACACGCTGGGGGTGAGCAATGCGGGGCCGAGTGCGGCGGCGAGTGTGACGGTAGCCGACACCTTACCGGCAGCCTTGGGGAGTATTGATGTCGCATCGTCTACGATGAGCTGCGGGGTGGCGGGGCAGGTGGTGACCTGCACGCAGGCGAGCCTGGCCTCGGGGGGCAGCACGAGTGTGATAGTCCAGGGGGTGGTGGGGACCGGGACGATACCGGGGACGATCAGCAACACGGCGACCATCAGCTCGGCAACCAGCGATCCAGATATGAGCAACAATTCGGCGACAGAGGCCACGACGGTGACGGGGTTGGCGAACCTGTCGATCACGAAGACAGACAGCCCCGCTTCGGTGGCAGTGGGAGGGGCGCTGCAGTACACGCTGGGGGTGAGCAATGCGGGGCCGAGTGCGGCGGCGAGTGTGACGGTAGTCGACACCTTACCGGCAGCCTTGGGGAACATCAGTGTGGTGAGCCAGGGCACGCTGACCTGCGGGGTGGCGGGGCAGGTGGTGACCTGCACGCAGGCGAGCCTGGCCTCGGGGAGCAGCACGAGTGTGATAGTCCAGGGGGTGGTGGGGACCGGGACGATACCGGGGACGATCAGCAACACGGCGACCATCAGCTCGGCGACCAGCGATCCAGATATGAGCAACAATTCGGCGACAGAGGCCACGACGGTGACGGGGTTGGCGAACCTGTCGATCACGAAGACAGACAGCCCCGCTTCGGTGGCAGTGGGAGGGGCGCTGCAGTACACGCTGGGGGTGAGCAATGCGGGGCCGAGTGCGGCGGCGAGTGTGACGGTAGTCGACACCTTACCGGCAGCCTTGGGGAACATCAGTGTGGTGAGCCAGGGCACGCTGACCTGCGGGGTGGCGGGGCAGGTGGTGACCTGCACGCAGGCGAGCCTGGCCTCGGGGAGCAGCACGAGTGTGATAGTCCAGGGGGTGGTGGGGACCGGGACGATACCGGGGACGATCAGCAACACGGCGACCATCAGCTCGGCAACCAGCGATCCAGATATGAGCAACAATTCAGCGACAGAGGCCACGACGGTGACGGGGTTGGCGAACCTGTCGATCACGAAGACAGACAGCCCCGCTTCGGTGGCAGTGGGAGGGGCGCTGCAGTACACGCTGGGGGTGAGCAATGCGGGGCCGAGTGCGGCAGCGAGTGTGACGGTAGTCGACACCTTACCGGCAGCCTTGGGGAACATCAGTGTGGTGAGCCAGGGCACGCTGACCTGCGGGGTAGTGGGGCAGGTGTTGACCTGCACGCAGGCGAGCCTGGCCTCGGGGAGCAGCACGAGTGTGATAGTCCAGGGGGTGGTGGGGACCGGGACGATACCGGGGACGATCAGCAACACGGCGACCATCAGCTCGGCGACCAGCGATCCAGATATGAGCAACAATTCAGCGACAGAGGCCACGACGGTGACGGGGTTGGCGAACCTGTCGATCACGAAGACAGACAAGCCCGACCCGGCGATTGCGGGTTCAACTCTGGTGTATACGCTGACGGTGAACAATGCGGGGCCATCGGAAGCGGCAGGGGTGACGATCTCGGACACCTTACCAGCAGCATTGACGGATATCGCCGTAACCTCGGGGAGCTGGACTTGTGGAGTCGTTGGTCAGCGGGTGAATTGTGCGTTGACAGCGCTGTTGGCAGGGGGCACGAACCAGGTGGTGGTAAAAGCCAAGGTGGCCGCAAATACACCGGTCGGGACACAGTTGAGCAATACTGCGGTGGTGGCAGCGACGACGTCCGACCCCGTCATTGGGAACAATCGCTTCACGCAAGTGACGGGAGTGACGAATTCCGCAGACTTATCGATCATCAAGGTGGATAAGCCTGAGCCGGTGGTTGCGGGCACGAACCTGGTCTATACGCTGACGGTTAGCAATGCAGGACCATCGAATGCAGCCGCGGTGACGATCTCTGACACCTTACCGGCGGCATTAACAAATATCACAGTTGCACCAGGCACGTCAACCTGTACCGTGGTCTCACAATTGCTGAGCTGTAATGTCGGAACACTTCTTGTTGGAGGCACAAGCCGGGTGGTGGTGACCGCTAAGGTTAATCCAGCGACCCTGCCTGGTATTTTAACGAATGCTGCAGTGGTCGGTTCTACAACCACTGATTTGGTTCCTGCGAATAATCGGGCCACGCAGACGACTACCGTAACCACCCTGGCGGATCCATCCATTACGAAGATTGACCGGCCAGATAATGGTGTCATCTCTGGATCGAACCTGGTGTACACGCTGACGGTCAGCAACACCGGTCCCTCGAATGCAGCGAATATCGTTGTATCGGATACGCTGCCTGGCTCAGTCACTTACCAGACCATCGCTCAAGGACCTTTTGGTTGTGCTTACGATTCTGGGACGCAGCGCGTCACCTGTACATTGACTACCCTGGCGCCTGCCGGCACTGCCAGGGCAGTGATTACGACAAAAGTGAATTCCTCTACGCTTGCTGGAACGATTACAAATGCGGCTGTGGTGACCACTGGCACGACCGATTCAAATTTAGCCAACAACCGGGCCGCTCAAAGCACCACCGTTATAACGCAAGCAAATCTTTCGATTGCGAAGGTGGATGCTCCCGATCCGGTTATCGCGGGTACGAACCTGGTTTATACCCTGACGGTCGCCAATGCAGGTCCTTCAGATGCACTTGGGGTGGTGGTAACTGATACGCTGCCAACCGGCCTGACCTACCAATCGTTCACCGGCAGTAATTGGACTTGTACCACTCCAGCGGCATCTAAGGTGCGGTGTGTGCGCTCCAGCTTGACGGGCGGCACAAATTCCCCAGTGGTTTTAACCACGTTGGTGGGCTCGGGTGTAACGACTGCCTTATTCAATTCGGCTGTTGTTGCAGCGAATACGATCGACCCGAATGCAGCGAATAACAGCACCACTTCGACAACCACTGTCAATACCCGGGCCGATGTTGGCGTTACCACGCTGCATAAACCTGAGCCGGTGATTGCCGGTACGAACCTGGTTTACACGATCACGGTCGCTAATAATGGGCCTTCGGATGCTCAAAATGTGATCTTGACCGAAAACCTTCCCACAGGCACGAACTACGTTTCGATGAATACAGGCGGCGCTTCTTGTTCGCAGGTCGTCCGTACCATCACTTGTAGTTTTACGTCGATTGTTTCGGGTACGAATCGCAAGGTGGTGGTCACGGCTCTCGTTACCCCAGGGACAACCGGCGTGATTAATAATGTTGCTTCTTTGAATGGCACTGGGGGCGCGGCTCCCAATAACCGGACGAGCGATCTCAATACTGCCAATGATAGTTCCACCGACCCAGTCAACGTGATTGCCCGCTCTGATTTTAGCTTAATCAAAACAGATAAGCCCGATCCGGTCATTGCTGGAAGCAGCCTGGTGTACACCCTGACGGTGACCAACAACGGCCCCTCGAATGCCGTAGACGCGGTCGTGACGGATACGCTTCCAACCGGTGTGACGTACCAATCCTCGACAGGTTCTGCCTGGACTTGCACGCTTCTAACGGGGGCGCGGGTGCGCTGTGTACGGGCTGGCATGACTGCCGATACCAGCTCTTCAGTGGCCCTCAACCTTTTGGTAAACACGAGCGCGACCGGCACGCTTAATAATACCGCGCTGGTTGGGTCAAGCACGGTGGACTCGATCCTCACCAACAACACCGCTGTGCAAGCGACCACTGCGAACACCAGCGCTGATTTAAGCATAGCCGAGGTCGATAATCCTGACCCTGTGGTAGCCGGCACGAACTTAACCTATACGGTAACCGTCTCTAACCTTGGACCTTCCGATGCGGCGGGTGTTGTCATGACGGATACTTTGCCTGCCAACGTCACCTACCAATCTTACACTGGCGCGAATTGGACCTGTACGCTCAACGGTGTAAACTTGCGTTGTGTGCGCACCTCAAACCTGGCTGCCAGCGCCAATGATCGGGTGGTGATCCTGACCAAGGTGAAATCTGCGACGACCGCTGCCTTGAGCAACTCGGTGCTGGTGCGCGCAGCGACTACTGACCCTGTACCCACCAATAACTCGAAGACTGAAGCAACGGCTGTGCGGACGTCTGCCGACCTAAGAATCAATAAGCTTGATACGGTTGATCCGGTTGTTGCGGGCACTGGCATGGCGTATACCATCGTGATAACCAACACGGGTCCATCCGATGCTGTGGGCGTCAGGATTACCGATACGCTGCCGGCAGGGGTGAGTTACGTCACGCATGTGCCCACGCCAGAATGGACTTGCCAGGTCGTTTCCGGGGAGCTGCGCTGTTCGCGATCGGCCCCCGCGGTTGCCTCGGCCCGCTTGCAGCTCGATGTGGCTGTCCTGGTTGATTCGAGTGTCACCAGCACGTTGAGCAACCTGGTGCGCGTGGGTTCGATTACCCCCGATCCGGTTCCAACCAACAACTCTGACACAGAGCTTACCGCCGTGGGACCGCAGTCTGATCTCAGTATCGCTAAGGTGGAATCCGCCGATCCAGTGGTGGCAGGCACCAACCTGACGTATACGCTGACCGTTTCCAATGCGGGTGCCTCGCATGCTGCGAACCTGGTGGTGACAGACACGCTGCCTGCGAACGTCACTTACCAATCATTTGGTGGAAGCAGCGGCTGGACTTGCACCCTGTTGGCTGGCAACCAGCTGCGCTGTATACGGACGAAGTCTTAACAAAAATACCTCTTCAGTGATCTCGGTAATTACGAAGGTCAAGTCAGGCGCTTCAGGTTCTTTAAGCAATACCGCTGTGGTGCGCAGCTCCTGGACCGATCCATCCTTGTCGAACAATTCTGTCACGGTTGGCACTACCGTTATCCAACGTGCCGATCTGTCTGTTGACAAGACCGACAGCCCAGACCCGGTGGCTGAAGGTCAGACGCTGACGTACAAGGTGTTGGTCAAGAATAACGGTCCTTCGGATGCGGCGAGTGTTTCCCTGAATGAGTCGATCCCTTCTGCGGTGACCTTTGTGTCTGCAGCGGCTGTCCCGCAGGGTTCCTGCTTAGGAACGGGACCGGTGACTTGTAACCTGGGCTCGGTTGTCAGCGGCAGCACCGTTACCGTGACCGTGACAACCACAGCCAAACCGGTGGCCAACGTGGCGAAGCAGATCTCAAACACCGCCACGGTGACAACCGCCACCCAGGACCCGACCCCGGCGAATGATTCAAAGACGATCTTCACCGATGTCCTGCCCGCTGCTGATTTGCGGATCAACCTGGAGAGTTTCTCCGGGCAAGTCCAGACCGGGCACACCATGACTTATACATTGTGGATCACAAATACGGGCCTCTCCATTGCCAATAATGTCGTGGTTACTGATACCCTGCCAGCCGAGATGACTTTCAAATCCTCCTCGCGTTCGCCGGTTAGCAGCTCCCCGAAAGTTATCTGGAACCTGGGCAACCTATCTGTGGGAGGCCATACTTCTTTCACCCTGGTTGTGGATGTGAAATCGCCTACCCAGGCCCTGGTGAACCAGGTAACTACGAAATCGAGTGTGTGGGATGTTCTTCCGGCGAACAACCAGGATCAAGCGAGTGTGCAAGCGATTGACTCTGTCGCGCCTACTGCAACCTGGGAGCTTCCGGTCACAAATGGGGAAAGAATGACCGTCGGCAACGAGATCATTCGCCTGGAGGTGCTTGCCACCGATAACGTCGCGGTATCTTATGTGCGCTTCTATCGTTGGGATGAGCCAAACAGCACCTTTGTGGATATTGGGTCCGATTACTCACCTGGAATATGCCAGTTCAATCCCGCTTTGATGTGCTACCAATGGGACCTGAATGCGACCCAGCTCAACCCGAAATGGAACGAGGTGCGGGCCAGGGCATATGATGCCTCCGGTAACCCATCTCCCAGCCCAAGCCTATACAGCTTTATCTTCCTGTACCGGAATGTCTACGAGGTTTTTCTCCCCTTTGTCAAGAAATAACTCATTTCGATCAAGAGCGAAATGGAATGTGTCGTACCTCTCCTCTGAGTTTTCGGAGGAGGGGTTATTTTAAAAAAAGCCCCCCATCCCGGTGGGAAGGAGGGCCAGAGGATGGGGGAAATGGCTTTATTCCCCAATGTCACCCGTTATTTCATATACTTCTTCACCGCCTCGGTCAGCTTGCGCTCATCAAAATCAGTGAGGATCGTGCCATCAATGTCGAAAGCGGGCGTGGAGCGGTTGCCATTGTTCCACTTCTTGACCTGAGCTGCTGCAGCAGGGTTATTGTCGATATCGATCTCGATATATTTCAAGTCTCGTGCGCTGAACCAGGCGCGCGCCCGCCGGCAAGCCGGGCACCAGCTGGTGCAGTACATCACAATCCCGCCATGCGGCAGCTCGATTTGCTCTGGCGGCGGCGTGGGAGCTGGCTGCCTGGCGGCGGCTTGTGGATCGATTTTCCTTAGAACATCGCGCACAACCTCATTATCAGGCTGCTGATCGATATCATGAATATCAATATAGCGAATAATGCCTGTCTTGTCGATGACAAAGATTGCCCGCTCTGATTTTCCATCTTCGCTGCGGAAAACGCCATATTTTTCGGCGACTGCTCCATGCGGCCAGAAGTCGCTGAGCAGAGGATAATTGATGCCGCCCAGGCTTTCAGCCCAGGCGATGATGCAGGGGATATGATCTACGCTAATGCCCAGTACCTGGGCGTCCAATCCCGTAAATAAGGCGTGTTCTGCCTCATACGACGGGATCTGGCTTGTTCAGACGGGTGTCCAGGCAAGAGGGTAAAAGACCATGACCACATTCTTCCCGCGCAGATCGCTCAGGGTCAGGGTTTTTCCCAGGTGTGCAGGTAAAGTAAAATTTGGTGCTAGCTGTCCAACTTGTAATTTCATAATTTTGTGCCTCCTTTACGGGGATTTCGTGATGGTGAGAACCTCCTTAATTTTACACCAGTCTTGGCTTAGACGATGCCTTTTCCGATATAATTGGAACAATACAAACCATGCAGTTCACCGCGTTTCTTGGAGATTCGGAGCTTACACCGGTGATTTGCTAGGGGAAAGGTCCTTCGAAATCTTTATGTCGTATTGGATTGCTCATTTTATTATTCGCTTCGTTCTCGGGCTTATGGCACGCCTGGACGTGGACGGTATTGAAAATATCGCTGGATTGGATGGCGGAGCAATGGCGGTCTCAAACCATCTTGGAAGGCTGGATGTTGCTCTGATGTATTACTATGTGGATCGTGAGGATGTATTAGTCTTGGTGGCGGAGAAATATCAGAAGTATGCCTTGGCGCGCTGGTTTGTCAAGGCCTTGGGGGCGGTTTTTGTCGACCGTTACAATGCTGATTTGAGCACCATGCGCATTTCGATGAAACATCTCAAAGAAGGAAAAATATTAGCACTGGCTCCTGAGGGCACGCGCAGCCCCACCGGAGCGCTCATCGAAGCCAAGTCTGGTGCGAGCTACCTGGCAGCTCGCACGGGAGTATGGGTGGTGCCTGTTGGAATTCACGGTTCTGAAGATAAAGCAGTCATGCAAGCCTTGCGCCATTTTCGACGCGCCCATATTTACGCCAAAGTTGGAAAGCCTTTTAAGTTTCCACCGCTTAAAGGAGAGAACCGAGAAGAGATTTTGTGCGCCTATACGGATGAGATGATGTGCCAGATTGCAGCCTTGCTGCCTGAAAATTACCGCGGCTTTTATGCAGATCACCCTCGGCTTAAGGAGTTATTAGCCGGTGAGCTGACCCCCCTGGAGGTTTCCTGACGATGGTAACACTTGATCAAAAAGAAGCAATTCTACGCGCCAGGCAATTTCTCGAGCGCGAGCCGGTTTTCTTAGATACAGAAACTACTGGAACTGGACCGGCGGCTGAAATTATTGAAGTAGCGATTGTTGATCACGAAGGTAGATTATTATTGGAGGAGTTGGTCAAGCCCAAAGGCGCCATTGACCCCGGTGCTTTTCAGGTGCACGGTATTACCCCTGAGCTGCTGCAAGGGAAGCCCACTTGGAAGGATGCCTGGCCGAAAGTCGAAGCTGTATTCGCCGGTAAGCAGGTGGGGATTTATAACAGTGAGTTCGATGTGCGCATGATGAGACAGTCTCATCAAAAATACTGGATGGATTGGCGGCTTCAAGAGCAAAACTTTTTTTGTATCATGAAGTTATACGCCCAATTCTTTGGAGAGTGGAACCGCCAACGCGGTTCTTACCGCTGGCAGTCCCTGGACCAGGCTGGCAGGCAGTGCGGGATTTCCCTGCAGAATACCCACCGGGCGAAAGATGATGCGCTGCTGGCTCGGGCACTGCTTCTCCATATGGCCCATTTCTAATATGCTATAATGGGTAGTAATTATAGAAATATTTGGATTTTTTGAAGTGTATTTATGAACAAGACCGAGGTTCGCTATCAGATCGAAGGCATGGATTGCGCCAACTGCGCCCTTACCCTCGAGCGCAGCCTTTCACAGATTGAGGGTGTGGATGAGGTGCAGGTAAACTATTCTACTGCAGCGATGCGCGCCAGTGGGAATTTCAATCCTCAACTTCTGGTAAATCGCATCCAAGCCCTTGGATATCAAGTCGCAACTGCTCAAAAGCCTGTTCATCTCGAGATTAAGTCCCCGGATAACCAGGATGGAATTCTTGGCTTTATCCGCTTTCTCCTTTCAGACCGGCGGACCTCGATTGCTTTCTTGGCAGCGGTGCTGCTCCTGATAAGTTTTCTCTTCGGCCTGTTCTCTCAAATATCCTTTGCGGTACCTGCCCAAACGTTCCTGCAGCTGGTTGTGGTTTTGTTAGCCGGAGGCCCGATTGTCGTGAAGGGGGTACGCGCCTTATGGGTGGCACACCTGGTCACCATCGATTTGTTAATGAGCATTGCTACCCTGGGAGCCATCTTGATTGGTGAGACTGGCGAAGCTGCAACGGTAATCTTTCTTTTTACTGTCGGTGAGGCTCTCGAAAGTTATTCGGCAGAGCGGGCAAGGCGTTCTCTAAAAAGCCTTTTGGCTCTGCAGCCAGAAAAAGCGAATGTGCTGCGTCCGTGTATGGACTGTGTTGAGCATCTTGGCCAGGCAGGATATGCGGGCGGCCCCTGTCCTTTTTGCGAGATGCACCCGTTCACCCTTCCGGTTGAACAGGTTCAGGTGGGAGAGGCTGTCATCGTCCGTGCCGGTGAGCGTATTCCAGTGGATGGTCTGGTAAGGAACGGAAATTCTACCGTCAATCAAGCTGCAGTGACGGGTGAAAGCATTCCTCTGGCAAAGTTGGTTGGCGATGAAGTGTTTGCTGGCACACTGAATGGTGAAGGGGTTCTTGAAATAGAGGTAACCCATTTAGCGCAGGATTCCACGATCAGCAGAATTTTGCACCTGGTAGAGGAAGCCCAGTCCAAGCGTGCTCCTGTTGAGCGCCTGGTGGACCGGTTCGCCGCCTGGTACACTCCAGCCGTTGTACTGGTCGCGGTTCTGTTAGCCATAGTTCCGCCGCTGGTATTTGGAGCGCCGTTCTTGGATCAGCCGGATGGCACCCACGGCTGGTTGTACCGTGCGCTGGCCATGTTAATTGTTGCCTGTCCTTGTGCGTTGGTGATCAGCACCCCAGTCACCATCGTAAGCGCCTTGACTACCCTTGCCCGGCGGGGCATCTTGGTCAAAGGAGGGGTCTTTCTGGATCTCTTGGCGCGCGTACGGGTTTTCGCATTGGATAAAACCGGCACACTAACCGCTGGAAAACCCCTGGTTCGTAAAACCTACACATTAGATTGTCTACCCGGGCAAATACGCTGCGCCGCCTGTGATGACATGCTCGCCATGGCTTCTGCTGTGGAGAGTCTTTCTGAGCACCCCCTCGCTCGGGCTATCCTGGACGAGTTGCAGCTGCGCCAGCTTAACCATCGTTATCCGGCTGCCCGCCAGGTGGTTTCGTTGGTCGGTCAGGGAGTTCAAGGCCAGGTAAATGGTTTGCAGCTGACGGTGGGCAGCCATGTATATGGTCACGAAAATTTCTCGGAAAATGAACAGATTCACAAAGAGATCGAGCTGGCTGAAGCAGATGGGCAAACGGTGATGCTGGTGAGCCAGGATGAGGTTGTTTTAGGATTTGTGGGGGTCGCGGACACGATCCGCCCCGATAGTGCCGCCGCGCTCAAAGCTTTAAAAGCGATCGACAGGCATTACCAGATCGTTATGTTGACCGGTGATAACCCTCAGGTGGCCGAGAATATTGCCCGCGAAGTCGGGAATTTGGACGCTGTGCGTGCTGGTTTACTGCCCGAAGATAAGTTGCAGGTTATCCAACAGCTCCAGTCCCAATATGGCCTGGTTGCGATGGTTGGAGACGGGGTCAATGATACTCCTGCCCTGGCAGCCGCCTCAGTTGGCATTGCGGTGAGCAATGGAGGCAATGCCCAGGCGATGGATACCGCCGATGTCGTCCTGATGCAAGAGAGCCTTTCTCTGCTCCCTGAGGCAGTTCAGAACAGCCGTCGCGCTCAAAGGATCATCTGGCAAAACATTGTTTTCAGTTTGCTGATCAAAGCTGTGTTTTTGGTTCTCACGCTGTTCGGGTATGCCACGCTCTGGATGGCGGTATTTGCCGATATGGGCGCTTCGCTGCTCGTCACCTTAAATGGCATGCGTATGCTTAAATATGGAAAAGATTAGCAAGCCGATAATTAAAGCGCTGGGATGTCTCCCCTGGTTTATAGCATCGGTGTCGCAGATGCTGCCACTGCCAATGGTTCTTCAGGCACCACAAAAAACATCACAAAGTTTCTATATCAAGAAAGTTGCATAGGAGGGTTTCGCATGAATGCTCAAGAGCGTTTGCGAGGTTGTTTGGTTGGCCTGGCGGTTGGAGATGCCCTAGGCACTAGCATAGAATTCAGCCTTCCCGGAACCTTTGCGCCGATCACGGATATGCTTGGCGGCGGTCCTTTTCACCTTTTACCAGGGCAGTGGACTGATGACACTTCGATGGCTTTATGCCTGGCTGAAAGCCTGGTGGAATGTCAAGGCTTTGACCCCATTGATCAGCTAAAACGGTATACACTTTGGTCTCAAGAGGGACACCTGAGCAGTAATGGGCGATGTTTTGACATTGGTGGCACAGTCAGACAGGCGCTGCGGCGCTTCCGGCAAACGGGCGAGCCTATCTGCGGATCGACGGATCCCAGCACAGCGGGAAATGGGTCGCTAATGCGTCTTGCCCCGGTTCCGATGTTCTTTGCCGACCAACCCGTTCAAGCCATTGAAAGGTCTGCACAAAGCTCGCGGACTACCCATGCTGCGCCGGCTGCAATCGATGCGTGCAGGTATATGGGGGGGCTCATCTGCGGCGCCCTGGCTGGAGAAGCGAAAGAAGCCCTGCTCTCTCGGCGCTACGCGCCTGTTTCAGGTTATTGGGAGCAGGATCCCCTGGTTAGCGAGATTGATGAAATTGCCTGCGGTTCATTTAAAAATCGCCAACCACCCGAAATTAAAGGCACTGGATATGTCGTTAAATCTTTAGAAGCAGCTTTGTGGGCTTTTTACCGTTCTGAATCGTACCGGGAAGGCTGCTTGATGGCAGCCAACCTGGGAGATGACGCCGACACGACCGCCGCGATATACGGACAGCTTGCAGGCGCTTATTATGGATTAGCAGATATCCCAATAGCTTGGCGGGAGAAATTGGCTCTTTATGCGCTCATTGAAGCTTTTGCAGACCGGTTGATGCCAGGTGCCTGGCGTGTCAATGACTACGCTTCTTAATCATTGTCACCGTATTTCCCTTGTCTGCTGAGAAATCAAACTGTACCTCATCCATTAATTTTCTGATGAAAAATAGGCCCAGGCCGCTAGATTGGACCTCCTCAAGGGGTGCACCGATGATTGGATCCGGTATTTCCGTGGGATTAAAAGGAATCCCCCAATCTTGCAAGGTGATCTTTAACTCTTCTGGGTTGGACTCGATAGAGCAGCAAATTTCACCCCGATCCTCGCCTTGGTAAGCATGCTCGATGATATTCGTGGCTGCTTCATCAACTGCCAGTTGTACAGCATATACAGCCGATTCGTCCAGGCCGGCTTCTTCAGCAACCTGGACTACAAATAGACTGATATCCGCCAACTTTTCTAGCTGGCCTGGAAAAATTCGGGTTTGCATGGAAGTTTTCGTTAAAAACTCCCTACGGCTGCTGTGACATCATCAAAAGTTTTGAAATAAGAGCTCATCCCCACCAGGTTCAAAGAACCCTGAATGCTCTTGTCAATGCATGCCAGGACGACTTCACCCCGATTGAGCTGTTTGCAGGTTTTTTGCGTATCAATCAAGACCCACCAACCAGCGCTGGCCATAAAATTAACTTCGCTCATGTCGAACACCAGGTTAAATTTTCCGCTGTCGGTAAGCTCCTTGAATGCCGTTTTTAATTCCGGAGCATTCGAGCCATCCACTCGTCCTTGGGTTTTGACAACAACACATCGTTTGAAGTGCGTGATTTCAATATCCATGCTCTATCACTCCTCAACTAATTGAATTTCGACTTTGTCGGTTTATACATTTGCGCGATTAAACCTGCCATGAATCCAAAGGTTGTTAATGCAGCCAGGATAACCTTGGTTAGGTCCACCACAGGCTCAATTCGTACACCCTCGGGGCTAGCTATGATCACAGCCACAGGTCGGGAGAGGACTTGCCCACCGCCTCCTCCGCCTCCTCCTTCATTCTTTTCAACCTGATCTTGATCAGTATTTACACCAGATCCTAAACCAAAGCCCATGACGCTGATAACCTCTGCGCTCGGGATAATGACCCTATCGCCTTGTTGGAGAGGCTGCCCATAAACGGCCTCAACTTTTGCAGCGTCCAGGAACTGGTCCATAGTTCTCTGAATAGTTTCAAGACCTGTAGCCCCTCTGGTCATCTCTTTTTCATTTGATCGAATAACAATCTGTTCTGTCATTCTTATCTCCTGATAATTCTATACAACACCCAAAAAATCACAACTCCTGCCGCCAGTCCTGCCAGAATTATTTGTGCCAGTCGAGTTGTATCGTGAATTGGTATCAATTCGTGCGAGCCATCTACCTTCTCTACCCGTACTGCAGTAGGCCGGTTCCAGATCAGGCCACTCTGAAAACCCGGTGGTTGCACCTGCAAGACTTGCGCGATCGGAATAATCTTTGTTTTCTCAATAATAATAGGCTTACCAGCCTGGGTTTCTAGTTTAAACAACGACCTACCACCTCCAACCAATTATCTGGATGAATTTTACCAGCACTTTCGGAAAATGCTGTTTACTTTTGCTTTTCCTCAGGGGGCTTTACACCTGTTGTCGCTTTCTTCAGGCCTTCATTTGCCGCTCGCAAAGCAGAAACCACCTCAGTACGCACTTTCGTTTCTACTTCGCCCGTCTGGATGCGCTGCTGCAAGTCCTGGAGATCAGCCTTCAAAGTTTGACCCGTTGGGCTTTGCGAAAATTCGTTCGCCGCTTGAGAAAGGGTCTTGGCAAGCTCGTTTAACCCTGTTTCGATCTCTTTCTGTGTTTTCTTTCGTTCTTCACTCTCCCAGGCAGACTGCAGCAGCGCTTTCAGGTTATTTCCCAGGTTGTGCAGCTCATCGAGAAGGTCGTTTGAAGGAGGAGTGGTATTCGGTTGTTCAGGATTTTCCATAGTCATTACTCCATACGCCAGGTTGTTTTGTGCTTTTACCTATTATATTCATAATTGATCAGAATCACCTAAAATGATTTTAATAAATCGGTGTTTGCCTGCCTGCATCACCCCGCCTTGCTGAAGGGGCAAGTGAGGTTCCTCCAGAACTACTCCATCGAGCCTGACGCCATGCTGTGCGCATAGTCTGCGGGCCTCGCTCCTGCTTTTTGACAGCCCACTTTCAATCATGACATCGAGGACGCTTTGTCCGGTTTGAAGACGAAAAGTTGGTATGTTTTCTGGGAGACCGTTCTGTTGGAAAAGCTGGATGAAGTCCTGCTCTGCTGCGGATGCTGCCTCCTGGCTGTGGTAGATGCTCACGATCTCATGTGCTAATTTCATCTTCACATCGCGCGGGTGCAGCTTACCTGCCTTCAAGCCATCCTCGAAGATCGCAATCTCGTTCGGGGTCAAGCGTGTCACCAGGCGGAAAAATTGCCCCATGGCCTGGTCCGGAATACTCATCACTTTTCCATACATATCCTCTGGCGCTGCCAGCAGACGGATGTGGTTACCAAGCGATTTACTCATCTTAAGGATGCCATCTGTTCCTGGGAGAATCCCCAGGATGATGGCGATATTTGGGCGCTTTCCCAGGCTGGTCATTACCTTGCGGGCTGCGGTCATGATATTGAATAACTGGTCCGTGCCACCTACCTGAATGTCGGCCTCCAAATGAAATGCATCGTAACCTTGCATGAGTGAATAGAAAGTTTCGTGCAGATAGATGCCATCCCCCTGCTCCCAACGCCGGCGAAATGTTTCGCGTGTTAAGAATTGCTGCAAGGTAAAGTTAGCTGCGAGCTTGATGAGCTCCTCGAAGCTCAATTTCGACAACCAGTCCGCGTTGTACTTTACCTGGAAATTAGCCCGGTCCAATACTTTACAAGCTTGTTCCGCATACGTTTGTGAATTCTGAGCCACTTGTTCTGGTGTAAGCTGTGGGCGCAGCTTGTCTTGATCAGATGGGTCACCGATGAGCGAGGTGTAGTTCCCAATGACGAACATGACCGCGTGCCCAAGCTCTTGGAATTGGCGGAGTTTGCGCATGGGTACAGTATGCCCCAGGTGCAGATCGCTGGTGCGCGGATCGAAACCACAGTACACTCGCAGAGCACGGCCTTCTTTTTGGGTTTCCTCCAACCGCTCTTTGAGCTCCTGCGCCATGGCTTGCTTCACACCTTCATCGCCATATTCGGTGCCTTGCATTAAGTAAGCGACCTGTTCTTTGATCGTCATGTTTTTGGCGTCCATTTTTGCTCCTTATGCTGGTTAAAATAAAACGCGCCCTCTGCGAAGAGGGCGCGCCATAATCTCCGCAGAGGGGATCAGGTGCAGCAATAATAAACAGCGCTGTTGTTCTTCATTGAGAAAATTATCATTTCCATCGTAATTCGATTATACCACGCATGTTCCCGTGCTATAATTCGCAAAATTGAGGTAAGGTTTATGCAAGCTCCTGTGTTAGTCCTCAATGCAAACTTTGAGCCGATCAATGTTTGCAATACCCGGCGGGCGATCATGTTGATTCTTGACGGGAAAGCCAGCTTGGTCATGAATGGTCGTGGAGAGATCAAAACCGTGACCCGTATCTATCCACGCCCTTCTGTGATCCGTCTTGTGAATATGATTAAGCGCCCGCGCCCTCACGTCAAGCTCACCAAGCGAGAGGTCATGCGCCGGGATGGGTACGCTTGTCAGTACTGCGGTCAGCACGCTTCTGTGATGACGATCGATCATATTCTGCCGCGCCATATGGGTGGACAAACCACCTGGGATAACCTGGTGACGGCTTGTCCACCCTGTAATCATCGTAAAGGTGGGCGGACCATCGAACAAGCGCATATGCATTTATTGCATAAGCCTGGTGAACCGCCCGCTTCTGCTGTATATATTTTTGGCCGCCATCTGCATGAAAATGAAGAATGGCTGCCTTTTGTGCAAGATTGGTAATTTCTTGCAATTAGTTAGCGGCTCAAGAAATAGCTGATCGTATAGGGGGTTACATAAACTTCCAGCACCGCTGCAATCAAAAAGAGCGGAACAACCACCACCAAAACAATCCTTAACCAATCTGCCAGGGCGCGCAGAAAGGAATCACTAATGGATTGGTCTTGGGCAGGCGTGACCATGGTAGCGCCAACCCGCAGGATTAATGCACAAGTGATGATCATCGCAGGAAATTCTAAGAAGCCATGTGGTAGGGTGAATGCAGCCAGGAAGTTCCAACGGTCGATGCCCGCAAAGGAAGCCATTTGGGCTAAGAAGCCCAAGAGTGCCATGGGGGCAATCAGAATAAATACGCCCAGTACCCCAAAGGAGAAGACTCCCGCCAGGGTTGCCAATAGAACGACCCTTAGATTGTGCAGCCAGATATACAATACGGCTCCTGGAGAAATGAAGCCACTCTCACGTAATCCCGGCGCAATGCCAGCATTCATCTCCTTAATCTGGCCTAAATTAAGCATATCAGAAGACAGGTTTAGTTTATCCGATACATAAATTCCCACCCACAGTCCCACTGGCAATAAGAGCAGGCTGAAGGCGAGTGGTATGGCTGTTTTCTTGATGGTTTTCCATACCTCGACCGTGATCCATTCCTTGAATGAGCCAGCTTCCCCAATGAAAGCTTTCTTGAATATCGCCCAGCTCCTTCGTAAATTGAGCACATCCAGCTCACGCCCCAACAGCTCTTCGCGATTGAAGTGCGCAATTCCGGCGCGTACCAGCATGATCGATACCATGATTTCGCCGAAGATGATCCACCACAGAATCCCTTCGCTGCCCCACAGCATTACCACGGCTTCTGCTTGGATCAAGAGTGCCATTGGGATGACGATGAAAGAAGACAGCAAGTTGGCCGCGCGCACGGAGGTGGTTTGGGTCGAGATAACCACGGCGGCACTGACCATCACCAGAGCCTGCACCGCGGTCAACAGGAAAATCTGCAGTAAAAAGGCCGGTTGCGCTGTCCAGCCCACAGAGCGGTAAACGCCGAACAGGTAAACTGAGATGCCCAACATGCTGGCCAAGATGGGGGGAACTAGCGAAGCCAGCAATTTACCCAGGTAAAGCTGCCAATCTGTGAGCGGGCTGCTGAGCAGTGGCTCGATGCTGTGGCGTTCCGATTCTCCGGCGAAGCTCTCTAAAGCAATCACCAACGATACGGTTATGGGGAAAAATCCTACGATCATCAGCAAAAAGGGGATGAAACGGGCTGCCAGCAGGTTCGCTCCATACTGTTCGACGTATCCCACCACCTGCTTGGCTGTAAAATTCATCAGAAATGGGAAGAAAATCGTCAGGCCAATAATCGGGAAGATGATCCGCCAATCGCGGAACATGTCCCGGGTTTCTCGCCAGGCTACCACAAAAGCGGGTCTGAGATTAGCCATCATCAGAGATTTCCTCGCCTGCATCAGGAGCATTGATCGCTTGCAGGTAAACTTGTTCCAGGCTGCGGCTCACTTCTTGTAAGCTGACCACCGGGAACCCATTGGCGAGCAGTTGACTCAAGAGAACCGGATTTATTTGCTGAGGCTGTTCAGTCTGATAGCGCAGCCAGTTATCTCCCCGGTGGGTCAAGCGGACCTGCTCCGGCAGTTCTGGCACGGATCCGTTCAGGTCACTGCTGAAGCGCACCTCGAACTCAGCCGATCCCAGGAAGCGCTGCTTTAAATCAGATGCGCAGCCCTGGATAATAATTTTTCCGCGGCGGATTATCGCGATCTTATCTGAAAGCTCTTCAGCCTCTGGCAGGTTGTGGGTGCAGATGATAATTGCCCGGTTTGCGGAGCGCAGTCCATGGATCGCATTTCTGACCAACCGGGCGCTTTCTGGATCCATTGCGGAGGTCGGCTCATCCAATAGAAGCACGGGTGGGTCATGGATCAGGGCGCGGGCTAATGCCAATTTCTGTCTCATCCCCTTGGAATACTCGCCTGTCGGGCGTTTGTCATCCGGGTCCAGGCCAAACCCTTCGAGCAAGCTGCGGATACGCTGCTGGCGAGCATCCGTGTGCATTCCGTAGATTTTTCCAAAGAAATCCAGGTAAGAATTGGCTGGCATGCGGTCGTAAAGCCCGTGCTGTTCGGTAAGAACACCCACCGAGGCACGTACCTTGACAGCTTCCTTGACGACATCATAACCGGCCACGCGGGCCCAGCCGCGCGTCGGACGTAAGACGGAGGTCAGCATCCGCACAGTAGTGGTCTTGCCTGCCCCGTTTGGACCTAAAAGCGCTAAGACCTCTCCGGCGCCAACTTGCAGGTTTATGCAGTCAACTGCCTGGAATTCCTCGAACTGCTTGCTTAGGTCCTCAGCCTGAATCATTTTACTGCTGAGCTTGCGGAGCTGTCTTCCGATGCCGCCAGATCAATAGGACAGCCGACACAAGCATCACAATGACCATGAAAGTCTGGTTTGCATTGATCCCGCCAATCTGTGCGGCATCCAGCCGCAGGAATTCCAGAAGAAACCGTCCCATTGGATATATAATCAAGTAGCATAGAAAAACATCCCCTGGTTTCAGGCGGTCTTGAAACCGTCTTGATATCCACAAGAGGACCGCCATGTTCATCAAGCTCCATAGTGATTTATATAAGAAGATGGGATGGTAAGTGGCTACATTTTGGTATTGTGGCAAGCGATAGGCAGGGTCAATGGTGATTGCCCAGGGCAGGTTGGATGGGGCGCCATAAACTTCCTGGTTGACATAGTTTCCCCAACGCCCAATTGCCTGTCCGAGGGCTATTCCTGGTGCGGCAATATCTACCAGGATTGCAAAGCTGAACTTGCGTCTCCGGCTGAACCAGTATAAGGCGATCCCACCGCCAATGATCGCGCCGGGTATCCCCAAACCACCTTTCCAGACGGACAGCATATCCAACGGGTGGGTCAGATAAAATTTAGTTGTCAGACCCTGCTCGATCATGGAAGGAGGTGGGGTGAATACATGCCACAGGCGCGCCCCAATGATCCCACCGACGATCACCCAGATCAGGGCATCCCACACGATTTCCGGGTCAATATTTCTACGGCGCGCTTCATGGTCTGCCAGCCAGGCGCCAGCTACGGCTCCTAGCATCAGGATGATGCCATAGTAATGGATGGTCAAAGGTCCGATATTAAAACCTGGGAGCATATACTATCCTTTAAGAGGGTATTTATCGCTTGCCCGGGCTTGCCGGCGTACATCTACAATCCGTTGCAGAGCGGTAATATTTGCGAAGATGGCGATGAGCCAGATGCCTATCTGTAATAAATTCACGGGACCGATAATCACAAAGCTCAAAATGAGCGAGGGGCAGAGAATAATATAGCGCTCGAACCTGGATAAGAGTCCCACTTTGGTGTCCATGCCAAGTGACTGCCCGCGTGCCCGCACATAAGAGACGAGGACTGATCCAGCGGCTGCCATGTAGACGGATAAAGTCATGAGCCAATTACCCTGGTTTGAGTAATAATACAGCAGCCCGCCAAAGAGCACCAGCTCAGAATACCGGTCAGTTACCGAGTCTACAAAAGCCCCGAATTCCTTGGGCTCCCCGCGCAGGCGTGCCATCGTCCCATCCAGCGCGTCGATGGGCCCCATAGCCAGGGCAATCAACCCACCGATGATCATGTCTCCCCTGGCCAGGAAGAGAGCCGCGATCATATTCCCAACCAAGCCGAAAATGGTCACGGTATTCGGCATGAGTCCCAAGCGGTTTAAGAATGTCCCCAAGGGATCAAGGAATCCCTTAAAATGCTTGCGTAAGTAATCTGTCAAAATAAATGGTTTCTTATCTACTACACCGTCTTTATCCAAAAGTCACCTCTCTTTGCTGTACCAATCGCTTGAGTATCGATCTGAATTTCTTTGAGAATTTACCCAGTTTCCAGATCGCCCCTTATGCTATCGCATGGTTTATGGGCTGTCAAGTAAATGTCTTTAATTGTAAGGAATTCATTCGACTTTCATGCCATCTTCGTGTTTTTGCCTGGAGGTATCTGAAGTGGGTTTTCGTTCGTTCTGCTATAATCGACCCATGGATTCTAGATCAGATACTCATGATGAAGAACACTTTGAAGAGCTCTTGGGTTACGGAATCGCAGCTCTCAAGGGGGGTGATCGCCAGCAGGCGCGCCGTTGGCTGACCAAGGCAACATTGATCAAGCTGTCGGATGCACGCGCCTGGCTGTGGCTTTCAGCCACTACAGACGATCTGTCAGAGCAGCGTGATTACCTTGAAAAAGCTGTGGCTGCCGAACCGAGCAATGCGGCTGCCCGGCGGGGATTGGTGATGCTTTCAGGTAAGATCGATAAAACAAGGTTGGTGCCTGAAGGTGCTTCCGTCGAGCCGCGCCGGCCTGCAGAGCCTGAGGAGGCCGCCGCAGAGGGTTTTACCTGCCCTAAGTGCGGTGGGCCTATGCGGTTTGACATTGAAAAGAGCGGCCTGGTGTGCCCTTATTGCGGCACCGTGGAGGTCGTTGAGAAGAAGCTGGCTGCAGGCGCGGCTGAACAGCCCATTGATTATGTGCTGCCGACCACGCGCGCTCATCGCTGGGCTGAGGCGCAGCAGCGCTTGAGCTGTGAGAACTGCGGTGCCTTATCGCTGCTTCCTCCTGGACTGCAGGCAGATCGCTGCCCGTATTGCGGCTCAAACCGCCTGGTTCTTTCTTCCGAAAGGGCTGAGCTGGTAGATCCGCAGGCAGTTGCCCTGTTTAAGATTCCCGAAAAGAACGCTTTGAGCCTAGCATATAGCTGGTTGATCAAAGGCTTGTTTGTTCCCGATGACCTGGTTGCGAAAGTCAGCCAGGTCAGGCTTCATCCGGCTTATTATCCTTTCTGGACTTTCGATGGAACGCTAGAAATCACCTGGAATTGTGAAATCAATGAGGGCTCATCGAAAGCACCGCGTTGGGTGCCGCGCAGCGGATCGGAATTCGATTTGTTTGACGATGTGTTGGTGCCAGGGCTGCGTACGATGCCTGCAGATGAATTGTCGCGTATCGAGCCTTATGACTTAAAGGATATCGTCGAGTTCGCTCCCCAGTTCATGGCCGGATGGACAGCCCTCTCTTATGATCTGCCTCTTTCCGATGCCACTCTGAAAGCCCGAGAGAAGGTAATTGCCCGGCTGAGGCAGTCATTGCCTTCCAAAGTGGAACCTGGTCGTGAAAAACGCAACCTGACCAGCGGTGGGGGAAAGTGGAGTGGTTTAACGTTTAAATATGTGTTTTTACCCCTTTGGGTGGGAACCTATCGATACCGAGGTGTGGATTATCGCCTGCTGGTGAATGGTCAGACAGGTAAAGTGGGAGGCCAAAAACCGCGTGACCAATTCAAGGTTTGGATGACTGCTTTTCTCTTTTTAGTGGGGTTGGTCTTCTTGGCTATCATTGCCTACCTGGTTTGGACGAGAACTTCGGGAAACCCTTTCGGAGGATAATGGCATGGCTCAGAAATCCATTGGGCTGAAAAACGCTCATTTGGAAGGTGGTCCGTTCTATTGGGAAGGCGGACCGGTGGGGGTTCTGCTCTCGCATGGTTTTACGGCTACCTCTGCAGAGGTGCGTTTGCTGGCCGGCTTCCTGCGCGAGCGCGGCTATACCGTGGCAGGACCGCTTTTACCAGGACATGGCACAACGGTTGAGGAAATGAACCGCTGTCGCTGGCAAGATTGGGTCAGAGGTGTGGAGCAAACCTATCAGGAGCTGGCCCGGCGCTGCCAGAAGGTGGTGGTGGGAGGCGAATCGATGGGCAGCCTGTTAGCGCTTTACCTGGCAGCCGAACATCCTGAGGCAGCGGCTGTTATGGCGTATGCTCCGGCTGTTCATGCGGCGAATTGGCCTACCCGGGCTTTGGCATACTTGATGGCGCCATTCGTTCCTTATCACCTCCCATCTCCGGGACCAAAATCGGTGGTGGATGAGCGTTGGAAAGGATATCCCGTCCAACCGGTCCGGGCCGTCACGCAGTTATTTCGCCTTCAAAAAGAAGTCCGCCAGCGATTGCCTCTCATCCACCAACCTGTTCTGGTTATCCAAGGTCGCTTAGACCGGTCGATCTTTCCAGACTGCCCAGAGATCGTAATGGGCAAAGTCCGCTCTGAGATCAAAGAAGTGCATTGGATGGAAAAATCGGAACACTGTGTGCTTCTTGACCAGGAATGGGAACAAGCTGCCGAAATCACTGAAAAATTCCTTGCTCAAGTGCTATAGGAGGAAGAGATGAACCGTGTCATCCGTTGGTATGATTACATCACCGTCAATATTTATTGGCTGGGTTTGACCACCCTTTCCCAAACCTGCGGCCTGGTCTTCCCTCTGCTCATCCAAGGTTTTGTCGGCGAAGAATCCAAGGCCACTTATTATGGCTCACTGCGCTTATGGACGTTGATGGTTGCGCTGTTAGCCCAAGCCATGATGGGCATGCTCTCCGATCGCAGCATGCTGCCTTGGGGGCGCCGCAGGCCGTTCATCTTTGCAGGCACCCTTGGTGACCTGGTATTCCTCTCTGCGATTGGTTTTTTGGTGGGCGTGGAGGGAATGACGGGCTATTGGCTGCTGTTCGTCCTCGCTATTTTCTTGCAGATCACCTCGAATACGGCTCACTCGGCTCAACAAGGCCTGATCCCCGATGTGGTGCCCGAAGATCGGCGCGGTCGTTTTTCGGGTATCAAAGCCGTTTTTGAGGTGCCCATCCCTGTGATTCTGGTCTCTTTTACCATCGGCAAGCTAATCTCCAATGGTCAAATGTGGGCAGGGCTGCTGGTTGCCATGGGGATCGTGACGCTGGCTATGTTGTTGACCATGCTGGTGCATGAGGAACCATTGAAGGAAACGCCCCCGCCCCTGGACTGGACACCCTTTTTGCGGCTGGTGGGAATGACCATTTTGTTTACAGGGATTATTCTAGGAGTCGGCCAAGCCGTGAAACTAGCCAGCCAGCTCCTAACGGGTATCTCCTCAGCTACATTATTATTTGTTGTCATGGGGTTATTGGGCCTGGTGGCTATGGTGATCGCGGTAGCGATGGGGGTTTATTTCAGCGTGCGGGTCGGCGTGGGGGAAGATGCGAAAAAGAACCCCTCTTTTACCTGGTGGGTGATCAACCGGCTGTTCTTTTTGGTCGGAACGACCAACCTTTCTGGCTTTGCCATCTATTTCTTCCAGGGGCGGTTGGGTTATGTCGAAGAGAAAGCTGCCGGTCCTGCTACCCAGCTAATGATGATTGTGGGTGTCTTTATCCTGCTATCTGCCCTGCCCAGCGGTTGGCTGGCGGATCGCTTTGGGCATAAGCGCATGGTCATGCTCAGCGGACTTTTAGCTGCTCTCGGTACGGCGATTCTGGTTTTGACGACCAGCCTTTTAGTTATCTATGTGGGCGGGTGCCTCATCGGGATCGCCACAGGCTTCTTCTTCACTTCGAACTGGGCCCTCGGCACCCGCCTGGTTCCCAAGGCTGAGGCAGGCCGCTACCTGGGGCTCTCGAACCTGGCTGGGGCTGGTGCAGGCGCTGTGGGCGGGTATATCGGCGGCCCGATTGCCGATTTCTTTACGGCTCAATTTCCCGGGATTCCTGGTTTGGGTTATGTCTTGCTGTTTACGCTGTATGGAGTGATGTTCTTGCTTTCTGTAGTCGCTTTGAAAGGCGTTCGCTCCCCAGCCGCGCAAGATATAGCGTTATAATTGCCTCTCGCTGTTCAACCATCTTAAACAGGAAATGATTGTCTGCTATGACCCAACCTCTTAACTTCCAATCTATGATCTTGAACCTCCAGCACTTCTGGGCGGATTATGGCTGCATCATCTGGCAGCCTTATTATGCCCAGGTCGGCGCTGGGACTTATAATCCTGCTACTTCCTTAAGGGTTTTAGGCCCCGAGCCGTGGAATGTGGCTTACGTAGAGCCTTCCATCCGACCTGACGATGCTCGTTATGGTGAGAACCCCAATCGCATGCAGATGCATTACCAGTTCCAGGTGATCCTCAAGCCCGATCCTGGCAACCCACAGGAGCTCTATCTTCAGTCGCTGCAGGCTTTGGGGATCGATCCGCACCAGCATGACTTGCGTTTTGTTGAAGACAACTGGGAATCTCCCGCGTTGGGTGCCTGGGGGTTGGGTTGGGAAGTCTGGTTAGATGGGCAGGAAATTACTCAATACACTTATTTCCAACAGGCTGGCGGTCACCTCTGTGACCCGGTTTCGGTGGAAATCACCTATGGCTTAGACCGCATTGCCATCGCCCTGCAGCGTGTGCGCAGCTTTACCGAGATCCGCTGGAATGATACATTGACTTGCGGTGATGTGAACTTGCAGGCTGAACAGGAGCACTCTCGTTATTACTTTGAGATTGCTGATGTAGAGCGCCTGCAACAGATGTTTGACTTGTTCGAACACGAAGCGGCTGCCTGCCTTGAAAAAGGTCTCGTTCTGCCAGCGCATGATTATGTCTTAAAGTGCTCGCATACTTTTAATGTGCTTGATGCGCGCGGCGCAATCGGTGTGACCGAACGCCAGGCCTTCTTTGGTCGGATGCGCGAGCTGTCACGCGGCGTGGCAGATATTTACCTCGATCAGCGCCAGCGCCTGGAATATCCCTGGTTGGATGATAAAGCTTCTGTTCGGGTTCAGGGGAAGGCTGAGTCGATCTCATCCCGTTCTGCACCAGCGCTTACAGTCCCTTCCCCGTTCTTGCTCGAAATCGGTACCGAGGAGCTTCCTGTGGGAGATCTGGACACTGTGCTTGAACAGTTGAGAACACGCCTTCCGGTTCTCCTGGATGAGCAGCGTCTGACTTACAGCCAGGTCCAGGTGCTGGGCACCCCGCGCCGCTTGGTGGCGCTGGTACAAGACCTTTCGCCGCACCAACCTGACCTGGAACAGGTCGTCAAAGGCCCCCCAGCCGAACGGGCTTACGATTTGCTTGGACAGCCGACCAAGGCTGCCGAAGGATTTGCGCGCAGTAAAGGGGTTTCGGTCGGTGACCTTCAGGTGCGTGAAATGGACGGCGGGCGCTACGTGTCTGCTGTAGTCCGCCAAAAGGGTCGCCCGGCGGTTGAGGTGCTGGCAGATGCGCTCCCCTCCCTGATTGAAGGGCTGCGTGTCGACAAGCCCATGCGCTGGAACAGCACGAATGTATTATTCTCACGCCCACTGCGTTGGCTGCTGGCTTTATATGGAGGCCAGGTGGTCCCGTTCGAGTTTGCTGGGGTTTCATCGGGGAATACGACCCGCGGCTTGCGCTTCATCGAGCCAGAGACAAGCCCAGTTAACTCGGTGAAGGAGTACCTGGATTTTCTGGCAGACCAGGGCATTATTTTAGATGGAGAGCAGCGTAAACAGGTCATCCAGGAACAGGTTAAAGCCCTGATGGTGGAGGCAGGTGGTGAGGCAAAGATCGACCCGGGTCTCCTTACAGAGGTCATGAACCTTGTCGAAGCGCCTATGGCTGTGCGCGGTTCTTTCGACCCTACTCATCTTAAGCTCCCGCGCGAAGTGCTGATCTCTGTAATGAAGAAACATCAGCGCTATTTCCAAGTGGAACGGAACGGAGAGCTGCTGCCATACTTTATCACGGTAGCCAACCGCGGTCGCCGCGATGCACAAGATATGGAGCTGGTCGTAGAGGGTAATGAACATGTCATCCGAGCGCGCTTTGCCGACGCCGATTTCTTTGTGCGTGAGGATCTAAAGAAACCGCTGGCTGATTACCTGCCGCGCCTTGGAACGTTGACTTTCCAGGTGAAGCTGGGCTCGATGCTCGATAAAGTAAAACGTATTACCCACCTGGTCCAAGCCTTGTCCAGCGCATTTAGCCTGGATTCTGCGGAGACTGCTGTGGCTGTGCGCGCCGCTGAGCTGTGCAAAGCCGATCTGGGGACCCATATGGTGGTCGAGATGACTTCCTTACAAGGGCTGATCGGTCGCCATTATGCGCTGCGCTCTGGCGAGAGCCCGGCAGTGGCTGAAGCGATTTTCGAGCATTATTTACCGCGTTTTGCCGGAGACGCGCTGCCACATTCGAAGGCTGGTCTGGTGGTTGGGGTAGCTGACCGTTTGGATACGCTGGCGGGGTTGTTTGCTGCCGGGCTGGCGCCCAGCGGTGCGAAAGATCCCTTTGCCCAGCGCCGGGCTGCCCTGGGGTTGGTACAGGCACTGATTGCCCAGGACCTGGATTTTGACCTGGAATATGCTTTGAAGGAAATCGCCATCCCTGGCTTGCCTATTCCTATCTCGGCTGAAAACAAGGCCGCTTGTTTACAGTTTATTGTCGAACGCCTGCGCAATTTGCTGCTTGAGCAAAATTTCCGTTATGATGTCGTCGATGCCATCCTCTCCGCTCAGGGCAGCAATCCCGCCCGCGCTGCACGGGCAGTCAAGGCATTAACAACCTGGGTGAGCCGTCCTGATTGGAACACGATCCTGCCTGCCTACGCTCGCTGCGTGCGCATTACTCGCGATCTCAAGGAACGCTATCCTGTTCAGCCTGAGCTCCTGGTTGAAAAGGAAGAAAAAGCGTTGTTGGCTGCCCTCGAAACTGCGGAAAATTCTCCTCGCCGGCCAGCTTCTGTAGATGATTATTTGAATGCCTTCTTGCCCATGATCCCGGCTGTGGACCGCTTCTTCGATGCGGTGCTGGTCATGGTTGAAGATCGCAGCTTGCGAGAAAACCGCCTGGGTATCTTGCAGCGCATCGCCGCATTGGCAGAAGGTGTGGCAGAGATGTCGAAGCTGGAAGGGTTTTAGGCCGCTGCTTTAATTAACCGGCTGACCAATCCTGAGCCAAGGATCGCCATGCCGTCCGTGGTCATATAATGGCTGGAAGCGGCATCAAAAAGGATTGACGCCCGGCTGGGAAATTCCTCATCGCCAGGCCAGAGCACCGCAGCCAGGCGCAGGCGCGGCAGGGCTTGAAATGCATAGGCATATTCAGCCAGTGAGGTCAATTGCCAGCCGCTGGTGGCTTTGGCTGCCAGGTGGAAACTGGCAGGCTTTTCTCCGATGGCTTGCGCCAGCCGGTCGCCGCTGTATCCCTGGAAAGCCTGGTGATAGAACACTCCGCCTGGCAGCTCGCGGAAGCTGATCCAGCGGTCTGCCAGGTTGGTCCCATCGGCTGCCTTCAGATAAAAGAGGAAGAGGGAAAGGTCAAAGACCGGGCAATCTTTCCCGGTATCCAGGTACTGGGCTTCTAGGGCTGGCCAATGCAGGCTGACCGGGCGGTTCCAATATTTAAAGCGTAACTCTGCTCCTTGAAGCTGTGTCCCACTGCGGAATGCGAGCAGTTCAGGTTGTGACTTCTGCACATCCGCGCGCAGCTCCTCGAGCTGCCGGAGCATGCTTTCCTCCCAGGCTTGATGGGCGCGGGCGACGGCTGCGCTAGGCTCGTAAGCTTCTCCGCTGGCTTTTTCTGTCAGGCCTGGCATGTGTGGATCGTCCCTTTCTTAACTTGCTGCCGCTGTGGATGGGCTGGCTTCATCGCCGTTAAAGGTGCGTAGCTGCGGCCAGCGCCGCACAATCCAGGCTAAAGCCGCCAGGCAGCCAATCCCGCCCGTGATGATGGCGACTGGCGTGCTGAAGAGCTGGGCAACCACGCCTGCTTCCACTTCGCCGAGCTGCGGTCCACCCATGAAGAAAATCTGGTTGATGCTGGTCATGCGCCCACGGATGTAGTCTGGCGTTTGTAGCTGCCGGATGGTATTGCGAATGATGGTGCTCACCGAGTCCGAAGCGCCCATCAGGATCAAACCGATCATTGCCATGAGAAAACTTCTTGATAGGCCAAAAAGGATCGTCGAAAGGCCAAACGCGGCCACTGAAAGCAAGAAGAGCGGTCCCTGCCTGCGGATGATCGGGACTTGAGAGATCACCAGTGCCGCACTGACCGCGCCGATGGATTGCGCCGCCGACAGCCACCCATATTGGATCACGCCCACGTGCAGCACGTCTCGGGCAAATAGCGGCATCAGGGTATTCGCTGATGAGAAGAAGGTGGCAAAAAAATCCAATACCATTGTGGAAAGGATGATTGGCTGGTTGATAATAAATTGTATTCCCTCTCGAATCCCGTTCAGGTTGAGGGCTGGTTTTGTGCCAGCCGGCGCCTGCTGGGCTACCGGTCCCATCAAGATCAGGGCGATCAATACGGCCAAAAAAGAGATCGCATTGATCAGGTAAACGGCGGACTGCCCCAAAGAGGCGATGACCAATCCGCTCAAAGCCGGTCCGGCAATGGAGCCAATCTGCATGGCAATGGAGTTCATGCTGAAAGCATTTGGCAGGTCGTTGGCAGGCACCAAGTTAGGTACCAGGGCCTGGCGCGCTGGCAGGTCAAAAGCGATCGCCACAGCCTGGATGGCCGTCAGCAAATAGATCATTCCCAGGTTGATCGATCCGCGCAAGGTGAGTACACCTAAAAGTACTGCCACCAACGCCTGAGCTGTTTGCGTGGCGAACATCAGCTTGCGCCGGTTGAAGGTATCCGCCAGTGCCCCGGCTACCAGTGAGAAGACAATCACCGGCAGGATGCGCGCCAACCCTACCATCCCCAGGGCAATGGGTTGATCGGTTAGGTCGCGGATGTGCCAGAACAAAGCCCAGATTTGCATCTGCGAGCCTGCTACTGAAATCATCAATCCCAGCCACAAGAGGCGAAAGCGGCGGTGGAACAGGGCTGGAGGGATTTGTAAGCGAAAGATAGAGCTATGTCCCCCAATCTCTCAGGTATAAGAAATCGTACCCCACGGTGCGGTTGGTCAGCTTGGCGATAGGCGGCAGGATCCGTTTGAAGTGGTTGCGCCGGATGCGATCAATGACCACCTTTACGAAGTTTTCTGAAAAACCCGCCGCCACGCAGTCTGCGGGATCATAGCGTTGGTCGACCAGCAGGTACAGGAGCTTATCCACCTCTTCATAGGTGAATCCCAGTTCGCCCTCGTCCGTTTGGTTTTCCCAGAGATCTGCCGAAGGCGGTTTTTGGATAATCTCTTGCGGGATGCCTAAATCTCGCGAAAGCTGGCGCACCTGTGTCTTATACAAGTCTCCCAAGGGATTGATCGCGCAAGCCGAGTCGCCATATAGGGTGGTATAACCCAACAGGATCTCTGTTTTATTCCCGGTTCCGACCACCAACCCCCGAAAGGCTTCCGATTGATCATAGATAACGATCATGCGCTCGCGTGCCATGATGTTGGCACGCCTCAAACGGCTCATCTCAGGAAAATGGTTGAAATATGGCTCTACCATCTCCGTAATTGGAATGGTCAGAGACTGCACCCCCAGCGCATCGATTACTTT
This sequence comes from uncultured Chloroflexia bacterium, assembly GCA_963751425.1. Classification (GTDB taxonomy): domain Bacteria; phylum Chloroflexota; class Anaerolineae; order Anaerolineales; family UBA4823; genus CAVVUF01. The sequence continues at coordinate 189,109 of CAVVUF010000002.1, forward strand.
TTGGGCATGCTCGAGCGAATCGGGTGACGAGGTCTTATAAGGCATGCGCACTGCCAGCACGTTTTCCGCCCCCAGCGCCTCGGCCGCCAGCCAGCAGGAGAGAGCTGAGTCGATCCCGCCAGAGAGGGCTACCACTGCATGGGTATAGCCTACACGGGTGATCTCACTGCGGATAAAGCCGGTCAGGATGGAACGGGTCAATTCGGTGTTGATGGTCAGGTTAATCATAGGCAGATTATTCCCTTCCATTACCAGGAATAAGCCTCCGGCGCCGGTCCTGGCAGCAGGTCCCTGCCTTTGTTGATGCTGAAGATCTCATCCAGCCGTTTTAGAGCCTCGGCACTGAGTTCCAGCTCTGCAGCGCGTTCCAGTCCGTCGAGATGTTCCACCTTGCGGATGCCGACGATAGGCGAAGCCACCGCCGGGTTCGCTAAAGTCCAGGCAATAGCCACAATGTTTTCCTTTTCGCCAATCTCTCGGCACAATGCGGAATACTCCTGGAACTGCGTGTTCTCTGGTCCTAAGGTGATGCCGTATTCGCGTTCCACCTGGCTGGTGCGTGAGCCTTTGTCTGCTTTTACTTTTCCCGCCAGCAGTCCGCCTGCCAGCGGCATATATGGAATCACGCCGATGCCAAACTCGCGTGCCGCTGGTAAGACTTCCAGCTCAGGGTAGCGGCACAGTAAGTTATACATGGATTGTTCCGAGATCAGCCCTGTGAACCCACGCTGCCAGGCATGCATCTGGAACTTTGTCAGTCCCCATCCCGGAAAATTGCTCGAGCCCATGTAGAGCACATCCCCGTTCATCACCAGGCGTTCGAAGGTTCCCCAGAACTCCTCCGCAGAGATATCCCGGTCGATATGGTGTACCTGGTAAAGGTCAATATGGTCTGTTTGCAGCCGGCGCAGTGAATCGGCGGCTTGTTTGCGCACCTTGTAAGCCGAGATGCCGCGCGCCTCATTGGGCAGGCCTCGATCTGACATATCTCCATAGACCTTTGTCGCCAGGACAACCTGCTCCCTACGACCGCCGCCCAGCTTGAACCATCTGCCGATGATTTCTTCTGATTTACCATGATTTCCCGCCCCACCGTATACGTTGGCGGTGTCGAAGAAATTGATGCCCATTTCCAGGCAGCGATCCATGATCTTGAAAGCCTCTTCCTCGGAAGTCACGGCGCCAAAATGCATGGTGCCCAGGCAAATGCGGCTGACAGTGAGATTGGATCGCCCAAGTTTTGTAAATTTCATTGCTTTTCCTCCTGCCTATCTAATGTCTGGATGGTTGATGGATTGATTTGAAATGACGATATTCTAAAACAAAATATATACAGTCTATCTCGAGCTATTATACCTACGTTCTCATAAATAAAAATAGGGCTGCCTTGAGCAACCCTATTTCTTTCTGTTATTTTATTCAATTAGTGTGGAATAACATTAACCGCTTGCAAGCCTTTGGGGCCTTCTTCGATCGAAAATTCCACAGACTGACCCTCTTGTAATTTGCGGAAACCTTCCATCGAAACGGATGTGAAGTGGACGAAAACGTCATCTCCTCCATCGTGACCAATAAAACCATAGCCTTTCGATGCGTTAAACCACTTGACAGTGCCATTTAAACGTTCGGTCATAAAATCTTTCTTGCTCCATCTTTTTCGAAATGCGTTGTGTGCTCCTACCATGAAAAAGCAGTCATGTTATCGATAACATCGGTAAAAGACACAACGTCCGCAAGTTTATACCTAAGTATTGCGGATGTCAAGGTAAAATGGGGGTGAAAATATGAGAAAGTTATCCCACCCCCAAATCTTTCTGCGCATGCTGCTGATTGGGTTATTGATCTTGCTTCTGACGCTTTCACCCCGGCCGTGGTTGCTCCAGGTCAGCCTGGAGAAGGCTTACCAGGCTGTGCAGAATCCCTCCCCGGCTCAGGCGGCAAAGTGGCTGCCGGTCGTTTTGGCATTCGAGCCCTGGCGAAGTGATCTCCGGTTGGCGGCAGGGCTTTACGCAGCCCAGGGGGGTGATTACCCAACTGCTGTTGCATTCCTGGAACAAGCAGACCAGGAACAAAGGCTTTCACCTCAAGACCGGTTGATCCTGGGAGATGCCTACCATGCGCTTGAGGATGATGAGCGGGCTGTGGCTGCCTGGCAAGCAGCTCTGGAACTGGGTGCTGACCAGCTCTCCGTAACACAGAGGCTGTTACCGGTGCACCAGGAGCAAGCGGATACTTTGGCGGTTACCCAAGATATCAAAACCCTGGCGGACCTCCAACCCACAAACCCGCAAGCGCAAGCGGAGGCTGGCCTGCGCCTGGCAGCTTCTGAACCTCTCTCGGCTCTGCCTTACTTGGATCGGGCAGCGGTGTTGGATCAGAAATATGCTTTGAAGGTCCGCCCTTTAAGGGATGCTATCCTGGCTGCTTCGCGGAATGATGACCCATCTCTACTGCTTGTGGCATCTGGCAGGCAGTTGGGCGCCCTGGAAAATTGGGAGCTGGCCAGCCAGGCTTTTCAAAGAGCTGTCCAACTGCGCCCCGATTTTGGGGAAGCCTGGGCTTTCCTGGCTGAATCTCTCCAGCAGCCTGGCTCTCAGGATTTGGGACAGGCAAAAGATGCCCTGGATCAAGCCTTGAAATACAGCCCGGACTCGGTTCTGGTGCAGATCATGGCATCTCTTTATTGGCAGAGGCGGGGCGATGCCGCTCAAGCTCAAGATCATCTGGAAAAAGCCCTTGCGATTGAGCCGAAAAATCCAGTTCTTTATGTCGAAGTCGGAGATCTGCTCGCTCGCAATGGAGATCTCCAAGAAGCCCGCCAGGCCTTTCAAAAAGCGGTTGATTTAGATCCTCGAGAGATTTCCTACCGGCGAGCACTGGTAGATTTCCTGCTTCATCACCAAATGGATCTGCGTAAATCAGCCCTGCCAGTCGCTCGCCAGGCTGTCTTATTAGCACCCAATGATCCCGCAGCCCTGGATTTGTTAGGTGAAACCCTGTTTTTACTCGGTGATTATCAAACCGCGACGCGTTTTGTTGAACGTGCTCTGCAGATTGATGCCACCTATGCTCCTGCCCTCATGCATTTGGGGGTCTTCTCTATCTTTCAAGGCGATAGCTCCAAGGCACGCCAACTGCTTACCCAAGCCCGCGACTTCGCATCAGACCAGTCGACCCGCGCACAAGCTCAGCGGCTGCTGGAGTATTACTTCCCATGAAGGTTAAGAAGAAATCCGGCCAGCGCGCGGAGCGGCTTTTCCGAAGCTTGGAGAGCATCACCGCACCGGCTGCTCATTCAGAAGATGGTGATCAGGAAATCCTTCGGTTAACCTCCGTTGCCGGGCGGGCTGTTCAGAATGTGACGGATACGAGCAAAACCCCGCGTATGAAAAAATTTCGTTTCCAGCTGCTCTACCAGTGGCTGGTACAAAATTTAGAGCCTTGCAAAGTGGCAGATATTGGGGGTGGGAAAGGACTGCTCAGTTTTTTATTGATCCAAAGTGGTTGGGAAGCCACCGCCATCGACCCTTTTGAGCAGCCTTTGCCCGGAAAATATAAGGATCTCTTGCTTGGCTCGCGAGTAAAGATCCCGGTGGATATGAAGATTCCTTATCTACAAGCTGAATTTCAGCCTGAGATGGCTCAGCCATTTGATCTATTGGTGGGAATGCATGCGCATGGTTGTAATGTAAAGATCATCGATGCAGCCGCAGCGTACGGTTGTGGATTTGTCATCTTTCCCTGCTGCGTGATCGATGAGCCGTTTTACCCTCCCTTGGGTGTGCACTGGTTGGAAAGCCTGGCAAATTATGCGGTAAAAAATGGGCAAGAGGTTTATCCTTTCCGCTTGAATTTTAAAGGGCAGAATATTGGTTTATTTAAATCAGGTTGCTGCAAACTAAGAAATTCAGAACCATCCGGGTAATATGCTACAATTACGCCAAATCATAAGCGGTTTGTTTTACAAGAATTGTAAGAACCGACCAAATCGACCTCTTGAGGTGGTTTCAACCGAAACAGCTTCGAAGTCAAAAAATAGGTGAGTGCATGAACGTTAAAGCCAAATTCTTTGTCGTATTCATGGTGCTTTCTTTGGCAGTTATGGGATGCCAGCTCACGAAACTGGCTGCCAGTCAGCCTGCCTCAACGCCCGTAAGTGTCAGTACTGCTGCGGCAAAGCCTCTCTTTTCTGATGATTTCTCTGATCCCTCGAGCGGTTGGGATCGCGTGAACGATGAAGAGGGGATCAATGATTATTCCAACGGCGGGTACCGTATCTTTGTTAATAAAAAAAACTGGTATTTTTGGAGCAATCCAGGATTGCAATTTACGGATGTCGTTATCGATGTGGATGCTCAAAAGACGGCTGGCCCGGATGAAAATGATTATGGGATCATTTGCCGGTATCAAGATGAACAGAATTTTTATTTCTTTTCCATTGGCAGCGATGGATTTTACAGCATCAGCAAGATCCTGAATGGTGAGGAATCGCTGATCGGCATGGATGAAATGCAGTACAATGACACTTCCATTAAGCTTGGAAGCTCTCCAAACCATCTGACTGCCGAATGTGTCGGCAGCAACCTGACGCTGACAGTGAACGGTACAGTCCTGGCTGATGTAAAGGATACCGATCTGACCTCAGGAGATGTGGGCCTGATTGCTGGTACTTATGACACGCCGGGAGTGGATATCCTCTTCGATAATTTTGTGGTGACCCGGCCTTAAAGAGAGATTTTTCTGCAAAACTCGATCCATGGTAAACAGGAGCCTCGGTATGAAAGTGTGGGTGCGTTACTTCTCGATCGTCCTGGTGGTGGCGTTGTCGATCCTGGCTTGTTCTACGCAGAGCCCAAACCCTCAAGGGGCAGTCTCTGGGGAGACTCTCTTTGAGGATGATTTTTCCAACCCCGAGAGCGGCTGGGATCGCATTCAGGATAGCGGTGGAAAGATCGACTACGTTGATGGAAAGTATCAAATGGCGGTGAACACCGCGGATACCGATGTATGGGCAAATCCAGGGAAAAAATTTGGGGATGTTTCCATTCAGGTTAGTGCAGCCAAGGTGGGGGGCACGGATAATAATGATTATGGCATCATATGCCGCTATGTCGATTCTGATCATTTTTATTTCTTTGTGATCAGCAGTGATGGTTATTATGGGATCGGCAAGGTGAAAGACGGGGAATTCCTCATGGTAAATGGGGAAGATATGCTGCCCAGCGAAGATATCCGCAAAGGCAGTGAAATGAACACGATCCAGGCAGATTGCGTAGGCTCAACTTTGTCTTTATCGGTTAACGGCAAGTTATTAGACACTCAGAAAGATTCCGAGTTTGCTAGCGGAGATGTGGGCCTCCTGACTGGCACTTTTAGCGAGGCCGGGGCTGAAGTTGAATTCGATGATTTTATTGTGAAGATGCCTTAGCAGTGAAGATTTATCTCGATACGGTTGGCTGTCGTTTGAATCAAAGCGAGATTGAGCGTTATGCCCTCCAGTTCCGGGCTGCTGGGCACAACCTGGTTTCCAGCGCGGCAGAGGCGGACCTGGTTGTTCTCAATACTTGTGCGGTGACCGAAGCTGCGGTCTCTGATTCGCGTCAAAAAGCTCGCCAGGCATCCCGAGCAGGGGCGAGGAATATCGTCCTCACCGGCTGCTGGTCTACGTTGGATGCCTCCAGCGCTCAATCTTTGCCCGGTGTGACACAGATCATTCCCAACCTCCGAAAAGATCAACTGGTAACGGAGGTGCTGAAGCTTCCCGAAAATGTTTTTGATCAAGAGTTCTTGGAACGCGCTCCCTTGCCTGGCGCCCGGCTCAGAACGCGTCTTTTTGTCAAGGTTCAAGATGGCTGTGATAACCGCTGCACATTTTGTATCACCACCCTCTTGCGTGGTCCTGGTCGTAGTCGCCCCTGGCAAGACATACTGCTGGATATCCAGGCTGCTGCAGTGGGCGGTGTGCAGGAGATTATTCTTACCGGGGTTCATTTAGGTTCCTGGGGTCATGATTTCTCTTCGCCAATGCACCTGGCGGACCTGGTGCAAATCATCCTTAACGAAACCAATATCCCCCGCGTGCGCCTATCTTCGCTTGAGCCCTGGGATCTGGATGAGACTTTCTTTTCTCTGTGGAAAGATGATCGCTTATGCCGCCACCTCCATCTTCCGCTGCAATCTGGCAATCAAGAAACCCTGCACCGGATGGCACGCAAGACCACCCCCCATTCTTTTACAGAGCTGGTAAATGCAGCTCGGTCGGCCATTCCTGGTGTAGCCATTACAACCGATGTGATCGTTGGTTTTCCTGGAGAGACGGAAGGGGAATTTGCTGAGAGTCTTTCATATGTAGAAGCCATGCAGCTTGCTGGCGGGCACGTCTTTGTTTATTCTGCCCGCCCTGGTACAGCCGCTGCCCGCATGCCTGGACAGGTGCCCCACGATCAGCGGAAAGCACGCAGCTCAAAAATGCGAGATGTTCTTGACAAATCTGCCGCTGCCTATCAAGCGGGGTTTTTAGATCAAACTGTCAGTGTCTTATGGGAAAATATCAAAGAAATAAGCCCGCAGGGTTGGTTTTTCTCTGGTCTGACAGATAACTATCTGCGCGTCTCAGCTCGGGCTTCTCAAGACTTGTGGAACCAAATCACTCAAGTGCATGTGACCGGGGTTGCTCCGCACGGCTTGATGGGGAGGATCGCTACCCCGTCATCATGAAGCCACCTGGATAGACACCCAAATGGATAACCGCTAAAAGCAGAAATACTGAAATGGAGGTTCGATGTCAACGAATTGTATTTTTTGTAAAATTGTTTCTGGCGAAATTTCCAGCCAAAAAGTATATTCTGATGAGTGGGTTACTGCCTTTCGTGACATTCATCCAGTTGCCCCGACCCACATCTTAATTGTCCCGAACAAGCATATTGCTTCAGTTAATGAAATTGAGCCCGAAGATGAAACCAGAATGGGGCATATGTTGACCGTAGCGCGTAAGCTGGCTGAAGAAGAAAATATCTCCCAGACGGGTTATCGTTTGATCGTCAATTCTGGCCCACACGCCGGGCAGGAAGTATTTCATTTGCATATGCACCTTCTCGGTGGGCAGAAAATGCGCTACCCAATGGGTTAAGGGTATAATGGCGTCATGACCGACAAAGCACAACTTGAATCCGCTCTAAAAGAATCGCTCCGCGCGGGAGATGAAACACGCAAGAATACGGTTCGGATGGTTCTTTCAGCCATCAAACTGGCGGAGATCGAAAAAGGCAATCCTTTGGATGAAACCGGAATTACTTCGATCCTGCAAAAAGAAGTGAAATCACGCCGGGAATCCATTGCCGATGCTCAGCGAGCGAACAGGCCTGACCTGGTTGCTGCTGCTGAGGCGGAGATAGCGATCCTGGATAGTTTTTTGCCACAAGCCATGTCTGCAGAGGCATTGGATGCCCTCGCCCGCCAGGCAGTCCAGGAAGCTGGCGCCAACTCCGTCCGAGAAATGGGGCAGGTCATGAAGATTTTAATGCCTCGTTTGCAGGGTCGGGCCAGCGGGGACCAGGCCAGCCAGGCTGTCCGTAAATTGCTCCAATAGTCGAGAGTAGGATCTTACGGAGCTGATTGCTCCGTTTGTGATCTTCTCTCAGGCTTATTATGCCAATGTCTCGAGCGATTTTGAAGCAACCCGCAACACGCAAGATTTACCTGGCTGTTCTGCTGTTAATTAGCATTCTCCTGGTTTTCTTCGCCATTTTATTTCCTACACTTCTGAACGCTTCCGATAATGTCTTACGGGTCGGCGATGTTGCCCAACAGGATGTTCTGGCGCCTTATGTTTTGACATATGAAAGCCAGGACCAGACAGAACTTCAAAGAGAGCTTGCCGAGAAGTCAGCTCCCTCAGTTTACACTTCTCTGGATACATCGGTTGCCAGGCGACAGTTAGAGCACCTGCGCTCAGCGCTTGCTTTTATAACCACGATCCGTAGTGATATCTATGCCACTCCTGAACAGAAAGAGGCTGATTTTGCTGCTTTGCAGGGTGTTCAACTGACTCCAGATACGGTCAGGAAAATCCTCGAAATGAGCTCTGTGCGCTGGCAGGCCACCCAGGAAGAAAGCATTCTCGTGCTTGAAGAGATTATGCGCAGCGTGATACAGGAAAATCGCCTAGCAGAGACGCGGAAGAACGTTCCGGCCTTGGTCAGCTTGTCGCTGCCCGAAGAGTTTGCGGTTATCGTTGTGGATTTGGTTAACGCTTTCGTCACTCCGAACAGCTTTTTAGATATTACGCAAACCGAGACCACACGGCAGCAAATCCGAGAGGCTGTCCTTCCGGTGACCCGCACGTTCGCGCAAGGTGAAACGATCGTGCAGCGCGGCGAGGTGATTTCTCCTTCCATTTATGAAGCCTTGCAAGCCTTTAACCTCACCCAGAGCCAGGAAAACTGGCGGCAGATCATCAGCGCAGCAATTCTCACCATCGTTGTCCACACATTCTTTATTGTCTATCTACGTCGTAACACCAGGCTTCTGAATAATCTCCGCGGTTTGACAGTTTTTTCTTTCTTGTTTTGGATCTTTCTTCTGGGTGCAAGGTTTATCCTTCCCGGGCACATTATCCTTCCTTACCTATATCCGGTTGTCGCTTTCAGTCTTACACTGGCAATTCTGTTCGGTCGAGAGGTAGCTGTTGTGGCTACGATCCCGTTGGCGATCTTAGCGGCTTATCAGCTTCCTATGGCCCTGGATTTGACCCTGTACTATATCCTGAGCAGTTTTTTTGGTGTCATGGCTCTGCGGAATGCTCAAAGGGTAATGTCTTTCTTCTGGGCTGGGATCGCGGCTTCCATATCCGGCGCGGCAGTGGTCTTTCTTTTCCGCGTTACCGATGCTACCAATGATTGGCTTGGCCTGCTCACCCTGGTCGGTGCTGCCCTGATCTGCGGGATTGTGTCGGCGGCTATCAGCCTGATTCTCCAGTTCTTTGTTGCCCAGTTCCTTGGAATGACTACCCCATTGCAGTTGATTGAGCTATCCCGCCCTGATCACCCGCTTTTACAATACATGCTGCGCAGGGCGCCAGGCACTTACCAGCACAGCCTGCAGGTGTCGAACCTGGCTGAACAAGCTGCGGAGCGAATTGGCGCTGACACTTTGCTCACCCGCGTCGGGGCTTTATATCATGATGTCGGTAAGGCTTTGAACCCTATTTTCTTTATCGAGAATCAGCCTCCTAGCGAAATTAATCCTCACCATGACATCGACCCCCAGGTCAGTTCTGCGACGGTCATCCGGCATGTTTCGGATGGCTTGGAGTTGGCGCACCGCTATCGGTTGCCCTGGCGGCTGCGCGAATTTATTACCGAGCACCATGGAACGATGCTGACGCAATACCAGTATTCCAAAGCCATCGAAGCTGCAGGGGGAGATGCGAGTTTGGTCGATATTGAAAAGTTCCGTTATCCTGGACCGCGCCCTCAATCGCGTGAGACCGCCCTTCTCATGCTGGCGGATAGCTGTGAAGCGCGCGTTCGAGCTGAGCGTCCCAGTGATGAAATTGAGCTTCGCCGCATCATCCAAAGTTCGGTAGATGACCGTGTTAGACTGGGTGAGCTTCACGAAACAGCCCTCACCTTGCGCGAGCTGGATGCTATCGTTGATTCCTTCGTGGCAACCTTGCGTGGGGTTTTTCACCCTAGGATTGAATACCCTGAGCTGCAGCCAGCGGCTGCCTCAGGTGATCCGAATTCATCAAAAACAATCCCTGTGGATTCGTCGGAAGAAAAAGCCGAAATCCCTACCATCCCGGCAGTTATTCGTTCTGATCAATAGGATCTTGTCACTGGCGCGAGGTTTTTCATGGTCGTGAATATTCAGGTGGCTGATGGCGTGAATACTCCGTTTGAACTTAATCGGATTGAGTCTGCAGTCTCCCAAGCCATGCACATGGCTGGCGCTCCCCCCAATTCAGAGTTGACGGTCGTTCTAACCGATGATGAAGAGCTGCATCGTTTGAACCGGCAATTCCTGGAAATTGATGCGCCAACGGATGTACTTTCGTTTCCCGCGGATTTTATTGATCCCGATTCCCACCATCCGTATTTAGGCGATATCCTGGTTTCGGTCGAGCGCGCTTACCAGCAGGCTGACCTCCAGGGTCATTCGGCCAGGCAAGAGCTGATGCTGTTGATTATTCATGGGATTCTTCACCTCTTAGGTCATGATCATGCTGAAGAGGCTGAGAAGGCCCGAATGTGGGCTTTGCAAGATCAGATCTTATCTCAATTGTCGAGTGACGAACCCTCATGAAAACTTTCATCATCTCGCGTGCAAAATCATTCCGTTATGCTTTTGCTGGATGGTGGTATGTCATCCGCACCCAGCGAAATGCCTGGATTCACGCTGTCATCAGCCTGGCTGTGATCGTTTTGTCGATCTGGCTCCATCTTTCGCGATTAGAGTGGTCGGTAATCATCCTGACGATCGCTTTCGTATGGGCAGCAGAGTTTTTGAATACTGCCCTGGAAGCAGTTGTCGACCTGGCCAGTCCTGGGCAGCATGAGCTTGCTAAGATTGGAAAAGATGTTGGCGCCGCGGCGGTTTTGATCGCTGCCGGAGCATCCATCCTGGTGGGTTTATTGATTTTAGGTCCCCCGCTTTGGGAATCTGTGCATGCCTGGTTGGCGCCTTAAAATAAAAAATTCCGGGAGTAAAATTTCCGGAATTTTTATTGACATATCTATTTTTACTTCACTTGAACAAAATTGAGCAAAGTCAGCGCCTTAGCACATTCATCTGAAGTGACAAGGTAAATTTTGTCTGAGAGGGGCAGGTCAGATTGATCGTATAACTGTACCCATAAAGTATTATTGGAGGCAACCGGCTTGTCAGCGACCTTAAATTCATAACCTCCCTGCCCGTATTCGACAGCAGTGCCGGTCATGCTCAGGAGCGTCTCAAAAACCTTTCCTTCCAGTGTTCCCCCCATCCGGACAAAGATACCGATCACTGGCGAGCCATTGAGCGAAGTTACCTGCCCACCTACTCCCATCCAATCACAGCCTAAATCTTCATGGTATATGTTTTGGATGGCTTTAGGCGACCCCTTCTGCACAACGAAGCTGAACGGATTGCTGCCAGAACCCGCTGCAAGTGTTTCGGTGGCGAGTACAGCTGGCGTGGTGGTAGGCATGGGCGTCACAGTCGGCCGCAGCGTGGGAGTGGCGCTCGGTTCCAGGGTGGGCTCCGGCGTCCAGGTGGGCGGCAGTACAATGCGCGAGGTGGGGGTAGGTGTGGGAACTGAAATGGTAGGAATCAAAACTTCCGTTGCTGGTGGGAAAGGATTGAATCCAACTTGTGGTTTCAAAAAAATGACCAGGAGAACCATCCCCACAATCAACGCCCCAAGCAGCACCAGAATGGTTAATATATTCCATAAGAGGTCATGATTGGCTTTTGAGCTGGGGGCTTTCTTTGCATCAACAATATCAAAGGCATCCATACAGTTCTCTCTTTCAGATCAAGCTTAGATCAAGGTAAGAAGGTTTGTATCTCACTTTGTGCCCTGCGCTGTTGGAGCCACGTGGATAAAGCCTGTTCTTGTAAGACCAGGCGGGCATTCGGCTCTAAAATCCGGGCTGGGTCACGTTCAATCACCGACAAGATGTGGAACCCAATTGGAGTCTGGATGACTTGGCTGTATTTTCCAGGCTCCAGGCTAAATGCAGCCTCTTCGAGCGCTTTTTCGGTCAGGTAACCTCGCGGGAACCATCCCAAATCACCGCCCGCCACAGGATCGTACAGCTTTGCCAGTTTCGTAAAATCCTGCCCAGATTGTAACTGGGCGAATACTTCATTCGCCTGAGTAGAATTATATAGCAAAATTTGTCGAGCGTGTACTTGTTCGGCGGTTTCAGGCAAGGCGGTTACAACCTGGTCTCTCATCCAGGCGGCGGCTAGCGAACGCTTCAGCGATTCTCGAAAGCTTTCTGAGGTAAATCCGTTATCTATCATCCATTTTTCCAAAATCTGGTCGCCTCCCATCTGGCTGGCTAGCTGATCCAGCCGGGATTGAAGCGCGCTATCATCCAATACATAGCCTTGTGCATAAGCAGATTGCGCCAGCAGCACCTGGTTGATCAAGTCGTCCAATATGAATTGGGCTGCTTCTCCATTCTGCTTAGTTGCTAGATTTGTGCCAGAATTAAGGGCACTTTGATATCTCGCCAGCTCAGCTTGAAAATCTTCCTGGGTAATGCCCTCCTCGTTAACCTTGGCTGCTAACGGGATGGGGGTTTGGGATGGAGTGGGTGTGATGGATGGCTCTGGGATGTAGGGGGTGAGCGATGGGGTGGCAGTGCTTGGATTAGCAGGAGTGCTCTGGGGGGTCGTGTCACCGCAGGAGACTAGAAAAAAGGCGAAGAAGGTGCTGCAAACAATTGCTTGATAAAGCCGCGTGGTGGTCATTTTGATGATTATAATGGATAATAGGATCATGATTCAAATGGAAATTTAGCCCTGGGAAATCCATTTGTACTGAGCTAAAAAATTGGGTGTATGATTTCATGTACATGAAGCCTTACCTGGAGGTGGTGCAATGAACTCTCGCCAGTGCGTGAATCTCACCCTTACCCATCAAGCTCCTGACCGTATCCCGCTCGATCTCGGCGGAAGTGCGGTGACAGGCATGCACGTCAGCTCAGTTTACCTGCTGCGCCAGGCGCTTCACCTTGACCCGCCTGGTATGCCGGTCAAGGTGGTGGAACCCTACCAGATGCTGGGTGAGATCCAGCCTGACCTGATTGAGGCATTAGGGGTGGATGTTGTTCAGTTGGGATCACCCAGGAATTTTTTTGGTTTCCAGAATGGGAATTGGAAACCCTGGACTCTGTTTGACGGCACCCCGGTCCTGGTTCCGGGAGCTTTTAACACGCAGCCCGAACCCAGCGGTGATCTCTTGATGTATCCTGAGGGTGACCGTTCTGCACCTCCCAGTGGTCGTATGCCAGCAGGAGGGTTTTATTTTGACACCATCGTCCGCCAACCCGCAATTGATGATACCTTTTTAAATCCGGAAGATAACCTTGAAGAGTTCAGCCCGATCTCAGATCAAGACCTGGTTTATTTTGAAGAAAAGGCACGCCAGCTTTTCGAAGAGACCGATAAAGCCATCCTGGCGAGTTTTGGGGGTACAGCTTTTGGCGATATTGCCCTGGTGCCGGTTCCCTGGCTGAAATATCCCAAGGGCATTCGGGATATCGCCGAGTGGTATATGAGTACGGTGTCACGAAAAGAGTATGTTTACCAGGTTTTTGAGAGGCAGTGCGAAATTGGCCTGGCGAACCTGGAGAGAATTTACAGTGTGGTTGGCGACCGGGTATCTGCTGTCTTTTTGACGGGCACAGATTTTGGCACCCAAACCGGTCCCTTTATCTCTCCCAAGGCATATCGTGACCTGTACCAGCCTTTTCATAAGACCGTCAACGACTGGGTTCACCAGCATACCTCCTGGAAGACTTTTATTCATTCTTGTGGCTCGGTGCGGCGCTTGATCCCATTTTTTATCGAGGCCGGCTTTGATATTCTTAATCCCGTGCAGATTTCGGCGTCAGAGATGGATCCACAAGAATTAAAAGAACAATTTGGCGATCAGATCGTCTTTTGGGGTGGAGGAGTGGATACTCAAAAAACGTTGCCTTTTGGCTCGCCGCAGCAGGTCTATATCCAGGTGCAAGAAAATATGCGCATCTTCGGTCGGGGAGGTGGTTTCGTCTTTAATACCATCCACAATGTGCAGGCGCGTGTGCCGGTCGAAAATTTATTAGCTTTATACCAGGCCGTTCGAGATTTTCGCTAAAAAGGATATCCTATGGAACCCAAATCACTGCTCATCCTCGGCGGTTACGGCATCACTGGCGGCATGCTCGCCCAGCTTTTACTGCAGGAGACAGACGCAAACCTGTTTTTAGCGGGGCGCAGCCTGGATAAAGCCACGGCGAAAGCGGCTGAATTGAACCGGTTGGCTGAAGGAGAAAGGGTCAAGGGGCTTTTTGCAGATGCGGCAGATGTCAGCAGCCTCCAAAGGGCTTTTCAAGATATGGATATGGTCATTGCTGCTTCCAGCACTTCCCAGTACGTGCATGAGGTAGCCGGGACTGCGTTGAAGCTGGGCCTGGATTACCTGGATGTACAATATTCAACAAAAAAGGTGACTGCCTTGCAGGCCATGTCTTCTGAGATCAGCCAGGCTGGGCGGTGCTTCATCACGGATGGCGGCTTCCATCCCGGTTTACCCGCAGCTCTGATCCGTTATGTAGCGCCGTCTTTTGACCGGTTTGAATCCGCCCGGGTTGGCAGCGTGATCCAGATCGACTGGCGGAAACTGCCCATCACCGAAGCCACAATCTTGGAAATGGTGGAAGAGTTCAGCGATTACCAGTCGTTTTCATTCAAAGATGGGAGCTGGGAGCCAGCGAACTGGTGGAGTACCTCATCTATCAAGTATATGCAGTTTGGAGGCGAATTCGGTCGCCGTTACGGTATGCCCATGTTTCTTGAAGAGCTGCGCTCGATACCCGAGATGTTTCCTACGTTGAAAGAAGTGGGTTTTTATGTGGGCAGCTTCAACTGGTTCGTCGACTGGTTGATCTTTCCTCTGTTGACCGTGATGATCAAGCTGGCGCCTAAGAAAGGTATCCGCCCAGCGGGAAGGATGCTGGTCTGGGGACTGCGAACTTTTTCGAGACCGCCGTACGGAACTCTATTAAAAGTAGAAGCCAGTGGAGAGAAAGATGGCCGACCCCATTCGGTCGAAGTGACTCTTTCCCACCCCGATGGGTATTGGTTTACCGCCATTCCGACAGCGGCTTGCCTTCTCCAGGTTTTGGATGGCTCGAGCCGCAAGCCTGGCTTGTGGTTCCAGGCGAACATTGTGGAACCCGTTCGTCTGATGAAGGATATGCGGCGCATGGGAATTGAAATCCAGGAAAAGAGCATTCCATGAAAAGAGTCTATGTCCAACCCGATCCTAATCGAGTCCCCGATGGAACGCTGTTATCAGAAGTGCTCCGGGTGGATGGTTTTAGCCTGGCAGCCGGTGTCATCGAGCCAGGTTTGTCTTCGAAGATCCATCTCCACCCTTTCGTAACCCAGGTCATCTATGTGCAGAGTGGGAGGCTGATTGTTTGGATGCGCGGTCCTAAGGATGAAAAACCTTACTCGTTGGAGCTTTTGAGTAACCAGGCTTGCCTGACGGAATCAGGCACATTCCTTCAGCTTGTCAACCCTGCCTACGAGCCATGTCATGTACTTTATATTGTCTCGCCGCCATTTTTATATGAAACGGGGCCAGCCGGGAATGTTGTTTATAATGATGCAGTTGTCCTGAATGGTGGTTGGGAAGACCTGGCAAGGGATAAATATGACCTAGATAAGCTCGTCAAGCATTTTCCCACTGCAGAGGGACGCCAGAAATCAGCCGAACGACTTGCGCTGATGCGTAAAGCAACCACACGCGTATTGGATCGCTGGTAATTGGCTGGATTCGCCTTCGCTCTTTTGTTCCTACCTTTCCTACCTTGACA
This sequence comes from uncultured Chloroflexia bacterium, assembly GCA_963751425.1. Taxonomy (GTDB): domain Bacteria; phylum Chloroflexota; class Anaerolineae; order Anaerolineales; family UBA4823; genus CAVVUF01. The sequence goes on from CAVVUF010000002.1 coordinate 204,687, forward strand.
TCCAGCCCATTTCGCAGATAATTAGGGATAACTTTAAATAAGAACGGCTTTGACAGAGGAAAGTAGACCAGGCAGGTAGCCAACAGGGAGGGCAGAGCGCAGATTGAGACTCCGCCCGGGTGGAAGCTGGTTGAAGTTCCCTCTTGAGCCGCCCAGGGGAACGATCACAGGAATGTGATTCAGTAGTTTGGGCCGCAGCCCCCAGCGTTAGCGGGGGAGCCAATCGCCAAAGTCTGGCTGTTGGTAATAAGCGGATCGCTTCGCAGCGGTCAAGAAGGGTGGTACCGCGGGAATTCCTCCCGTCCCTGGTGGGATGGGAGTTTTGTTTATATTAAGGAGGTAAGTATGCAACAACAATTAGATCACATTGAAAAAGCTGCTCTCGAAGCTTTACATACCGTGGAGGATCAGCTTGGATTGGAGCAGTGGCGGGTTACCCACCTGGGCCGCAGCTCAGCTCTGATGCAGGTCTTTGATAAACTTGGCAGTCTGCTAAAAGAAGACCGGCCTGTCATCGGCAAGCGCGCGAACCAGGTCAAAGGGATGTTAGAATCTGCCCTTTCAGAAAAGGATGAAGCGCTTCGCCAGGCTTCCCTGGCACATTCGCTGCACCACGAACTCCTGGATGTGAGCTTGCCGGGGCGTCCTGCCCCGCGCGGCCGCCTGCATCCCACTACCCAAACCTTGCGTCTTATCTATCGGATCTTTGCCGATATGGGCTTTCAGGTTTACCGTTCCGCGAGGTGGAAACCGATGAATATAACTTCGAGCTTCTCAATATTCCTGCTTACCACCCCGCGCGCGACATGTGGGATACCTTTCATACCACAACCCCCGGTGTACTGCTGCGCACACATACTTCCCCTGGGCAGATCCATGTGATGCGGGAAAATTGTCCTGAGCCCATCCGGGTGATTCTGCCGGGCATGTGCTACCGTTACGAGCAGGTCAGTGCTCGAAAGGATATCCAGTTCAACCAGGTTGAAGGCCTGGCAGTCGGTTACCAGATTACCTTCAGCGACTTGAAGGGTACGCTGACCGATTTTGCCCGCCGCATGTTTGGACAGGAGGTGAGGACGCGCTTTCGCGCCGCGTATTTCCCCTTCACTGAGCCCAGTGCTGAGATGGATATCGAGTGCTTCTTGTGCGGCGGGAAGGGCTGCGGGGTGTGTTCAGGCTCCGGTTGGTTGGAAATTCTGGGCTGCGGCATGGTTCACCCAGTCGTGCTTCGCAATGGCGGTTATGATCCTGAAAAATACAGCGGCTACGCTTTCGGGATGGGGCCGGAGCGTATCACCATGCTGCGCTATCGCGTCCCCGATATCCGTTATTTCTGGGCAAACGATCTGCGTTTCTTAGAACAGTTCTAGGCGAGGAGGTGAGATATGGCAATGAAAGTTTTGTTATCTTGGGTGAAGGATTTTGTAGATATTGACCTCTCTCTGCCAGAGCTGGCGCACCGCTTGACCATGGCTGGCTTAGAGGTGGAGACGGTTCAATTGGTGGGTCTGCCCATGCCGGAAGGTAAATTTGAGCTGCACGGTGGCAGTACCTCTTTAGAAGTTAAGGTTACGGGTATTTCTTGGGATCCAGACAAGATCGTTGTCGCCCAGGTGTCTGAAGTGATGGCTCATCCCAATGCTGACCGCCTGGTATTGTGTAAATTATTTGATGGGGACCGCGAGCATATCGTTCTGACGGGCGCTCCGAACCTCTATCCCTACAAAGAACAGGGTCCGCTTGCGAAAGTGTTGAAGGTGGCCTATGCCCGTGAAGGCGCACGAATCTATGATGGTCACCAGCCCGGCCAGGTACTGACCACGCTGAAGCGTGCCAAAATCCGCGGCGTAGATTCCTACTCGATGATCTGTTCTGAGAAAGAGCTGGGCATTTCCGATGAACATGAAGGTGTCATTATCCTGGACGATGATGCTCCAACTGGAATGCCGCTGGTTGATTATATGGGAGATGCGGTATTGGAGATCAATATCATTCCCAATATCGCCCGCGATGCCAATATGTACGGCGTGGCGCGTGAGGTAGCAGCCCTGACTGGAAAGTCTTTGCGCCTCCTGGATTCAGCTTTCAAGGCTGAAGGTCCGTCCATTCAGGGGCGGGCTGCCATCGAAATCCGCCAGCCAGAGTTTAATCCGCGCTTCGTACTCGGGTTAATTGAAAATGTTACCATCCAGCCCAGCCCTTACTGGATGCAGCGCCGCTTGCGCCTCGTGGGGATGCGCCCAATCAACAATATTGTGGATGTGACCAACTATGCCATGCTGGAGGTTGGAGAGCCGCTGCATGCCTTTGACTACGATGTGCTGGTTCAGCGTGCAAGAGGCAGTGCTCCAACCATCATCACGCGTACTGCCCTGCCTGATGAACGGTTGAAGACGCTTGACGATGTAGACCGGGAGCTGAACGATTTCACTGTGCTGGTGTGCGATACCTCTGGCGCTCTTTCGATTGCCGGAGTGATGGGCGGGGCCGAGTCGGAGGTCAGTGAGAAAACCCGGAATGTGCTCCTTGAAGGGGCTGCCTGGAACTTCATTAACATTCGCAAGACGGTAGCCGCTCAAAAGCTGCTTTCTGAAGCCGCCTACCGCTTCTCCCGAGGTGTCCATCCGGCGATGGCGGAACGCGGCGTGCGCCGCGGCCTGGAGCTGATGCGCCAGCTGGCGGGTGGGGTTGTCTCGCAGGGGCTGGTGGATAACTATCCGCTGCCTCCTCAGACCCCCATCGTTGAGTTGGATATGGCTGATGTTCAGCGCTGGTTGGGCATCCCCTTATCTTTGGAAGAAGTCGTTGGAATTTTAGCCCGCTTGGAGTTCACCGTTGAGGTCAGAGGACAGTCGCTGCTCGTGAAAGCTCCCGACCACCGCCTGGATATCGGCGAGGGCATTACGGGCAAAGCGGATCTCATCGAAGAGATTGCGCGCGTCTACGGTTATGACCGCATTCCTGAAACGCGCATGTCCGATGAGCTGCCCCCGCAGCGGAATAACCTCGCCTTGGAACGTGAAGAGCAAGTTCGGGACCTGTTAGTGAAAATGGGCCTCCAGGAAGTGGTGAATTACCGCCTGACCTCTCCAGAACGCGAAGCGCGCCGCCTGCCTTCCGAAGTTCCACCGGATGATAAACCCTATCTACGCCTGGCGAACCCTATTGCCAGCGACCGGTACGTGCTGCGCCACAGCCTGCTTTCCAGTATTTTCGAAGTAGCTGAGCGAAATGCCCACTTGCGTGAGCGCATGGGTCTTTTCGAGATTGGCCCGATCTTCCTGGCTTCTGAAGAAGGTGATTTGCCTGATGAGCTGCAGCGCTTGTCGCTGATCCTGACCGGTCCGCGCGCCCAGGCGGGCTGGCAGAAGGCCGATGCGACGCCGATGGATTTCTATGACCTCAAAGGAATCCTGGAAGGTTTATTCGCCGCGCTGCGCATCCCGGGGGTTCGTTACGAGCCCTCCAAATACCCGATCTTCCATCCTGGTAAGTGTGCCCGGGTCATGGTGGGAGAACGTGAATTAGGGGTGTTAGGCGAGCTGCACCCCCTGGTCCGCGAGCATTACGATTTGCCCCAAACGCCATTGATTGCAGCCGATTTGGATTTGGGCGTCCTGCTGGAATCCATCCCTGAGGGTTATTCCGTCCAACCTGTCCCTGCTTTCCCGCCGACTCTCGAAGACCTGGCGGTGGTGGTGGATGAGAGCCTGCCTGCCGACCGTGTAGAAGCGGTGATCCTCCAGGCTGGTGGGAAGATGGTGAAGGGGGCGCGCCTGTTCGATATCTACACCGGTCAGCAGGTGACCAGCGGAAAGAAGAGCCTGGCCTACAGCCTCACCTATCAGGCCGATGACCGCACCCTCACCGATAAGGATGCCGCCCAAATCCGCCAGCGCATCATCCGCCGCCTGGAGCAGGAGCTGGGAGCAAAAATCAGAAGTTAATTTCATCGTTGCTTAATTAGTCTATCTGACCTATACTTATCGAAATTTAAACCTTCGAGGAGGAAGAGATTATGGATAAGAAAACTGGTGGAATCATAGCTACAATTGTGGCCGTGCTCCTGTGCGGCTGCCCGGGATTGTGCTTTTGTTTATTTGGAGCTGTGACTGCTATTAGCAGTCTTTACCGGGATCAGATATGCGATATTTTTGGAGTAGCAATCCACAGTCAGCCATGCCACTGGGCTTCAGTTTGGTTTGTGTAAGCATCATCTTCATCGCCATCCCCATCGTTGTAGGCGTATTGACACTGCGCAAGAAGCCCGAGCAGGCCGTCACCTTCAACGAGCCGCTCCCGCCAGCAGCCTAGATTCTAGTTTCTAAATAGAGATGCGGAGGGGTTCCCTTCGCATCTCTGCTTTTAAGCCTCTTTGCATTTTTCGATGATCTCAGCAGCCAGGTCATAGCGGTTGAACTGCGGCATCAGGTAGATGCCGTTTGACCACGGCTTGATCTGCTCGATCAGCTCGAGCGCAATCTTAACTCCTTCCCAGGCGGCCTTTTCACCCGCTTCTTCCAACCGCCTCCGGTAAGTTTCGGGGATGATTATCCCTGGCACTTCATTGTCTAAGAATGCCGCATGGCGCAGGCTGTAAAGGGGTAGCACGCCAACCAGCAGCGGCACCTCCAGCTTTCCGTACTGATCTCGATAACGCCTCAAGAACATCTCAGCAGCCGCAGGATCGTAGATGGGCTGGGTGAGCAGAAAATCAGCCCCAGCCTTCAGCTTGCGGCGCAGGTTCTTCATTTCTTGATCAGCATCTTGCGGAGTCAGGTTGAGAGCGCAGCCTACAAAGAACGCGGTCGGCTGTCCGATATCGGCCCCGGCATGGTCCAGCCCGGCGTTGAAGTTTTGCTTCACCAGTTTGATCAAGCCAGAAGGCACCAGGTCATAATTATCCATCGCCTCCGGATAATCTCCGATGGCGGTTGGGTCGCCCATCACGATGAAAAGGTTGCGGATGCCCAATGCGTGCGCCGCCAGGAGGTCGCCCTGCACGCGCAGCAAGTTGCGCCCGCGCGTTGGAAAATGCAGGGTGGTTTCTATGTTGATTGTCCGCTGGAGCAGCTCGCACACCGCCCACGGGCTCATGCGCATACGCGCCATGGGACTGTCCGCCACATTGATGACGTCCGCTCCGGCCTCGCCCAGCAAGCTGGCTCCAGCCAGGAGCTTATGGGTTGCCAGGCCGCGCGGCGGGTCCATCTCTACTGCGATGGTAAACTTTTCGGCAGCCAACCTTTTTGCCAGGCGGGAAGCATCTGCTTCTGCAGCGAACCTTTCTTCGTTTTCTGAGACGGTGATGATCTCACCTACGGCCGGGCTGCAGCCAACCTGGTCGCCATCGAATGCCTTGCGCATGGCTGCAATATGCGCGTGAGTTGTTCCGCAGCAGCCTCCCACCAGGCTGGCACCTGCCTCGCAAAAAGCCAGTGCGTAGTCGCCAAAATAGCTTGCATTGGCCGGATACATGATCCTTCCCCCCACTTGTTCAGGCCAGCCTGCGTTGGGCATGGCAGAGAAGCGTCCTTCCGGGACCGCCTGGCGCATCTGCTTAAGGATGCGGAAGATTTGCGCTGGACCGCCCGAGCAGTTGACTCCGATCAGGTCCGCCCCTTTTTCGGATAAGGTTTTTGCCACTTTCGTTGGGGTATCTCCCAGCAGGGTGCGGTCATCGCGGGTGAATGTCATTGAAGCGACCACGGGCAGATCGCACACTTGCCTGGCAGCCGCTAAGGCTTCCTGGATTTCGTATAAATCGCTAAAGGTTTCCAGGATGATCAGGTCAGCTCCAGCTCCTGCTAATGCCGTGATCTGCTCAGCAAAGGCTTGCCGCGCCTGTTCAGGTTGAATACGTCCGAAAGGCGCAAGGCGCACTCCCAACGGGCCCACATCGCCCGCAATGAAGACTTCTTTCGATAATTCCGCGGCTGCCCGCCGTACCAGCTCTACCCCCAGGCGGTTGATCACATCCACCTGGTTTTCCAGATCGTGGCTGGAAAGCTTAAAGCGGTTAGCTCCAAAGGTGTTCGTCTGGATCACATCGGATCCCGCCAGAATATATTCCCGGTGAATATTTGCCACAATTGCCGGGTCGGTCAGGTTCAAGGCATCGAAACACGCGTTGAAGCTGATCCCATGCGCATTCAGCAAGGTGCCCATGGCGCCATCGCTTAATAGAGGCTTGGTGGATTTTTCGAGAGCAGTTATGAAACGGGAGGTAGAATGGTTCATTTGCTTATACTCGCTAATGATTTACATAACATGAAAATTTATGCTGGGCATAATTTTTCCAGGATGCCCCAGCGTTTCCATTCCTGTTGAATTTGCTCTTGCCGATGCTTAAGGTCGTCTTCCGGAGAAATCCTCACTGCGCTGATTGGAGAACCACTGGAAATGGTCCGGATGGGTTCAGTAGCGATCTTGAAGGGTGAGCGCACCTCATGCACATATTCTTTCCCATCGGGGGTGATCAATGCCCAGCCTGAAACGAAACACGCCGTGCGTTTTTCTTGAGGGATATCTTTCATGCGGTGAAGTAAATAATCCAACCAGGTTTGGTCGTCAACATCATCTGGAAAGATACCATTCCAACGCCGCGCTTGCAGGCCAGGTTCACCGTTCAAACCATCGATTTCCAACCCGGCATCATCGCCAAAGACCCAAGGATGAGCGGGTGAATGGTAATAACGCGCTTTCGCCAGGGCGTTCTCCACTGCAGTGGTTCCGGTTTCCTCTAGCAGTTCATCGGCAATCGAAAGATCTCCCAGCGTTTTCATCTCGAATCCATAAGCCTGGAAAGCGGGTTTGAACAGCCTGGCTTTCCATGGGTTTCGGGTAGCAAAAAGAATGACTGGCATCATCTCTCGTTCTTCTGGGTGAGATCAGGGCTTCATGAGCTGCTCTACCCGGCTCTCCCCTATGCTGAAATATTTCGCGGCTGGGTGGTGAACGATGATCGCTGCCGTGGATTGCTCCGGAACAAGCTGGTAAGCCGCGGTCAGGCTCATCCCCAGCTCGCTTTCGGCAGGTAATAGATCAAAGACTTTCCGGTGATCCTCCAGTTCTGGGATGGCGGGGTAGCCCCAGGAATAGCGCTTGCCTTGTCCTTCTCTTAGCCCCAGCTCACGGCGGATATGTCCATGCAGGTATTCTGCGGTTGCCTCAGCCGTCTGAACGGCCAGGCCATGCAGGTAGTAAGCCTCAGAGTAGGCGCCGGAATCTTGCAAGCGGTCGAAGCGTTCGGTTGCCTCAGTCCCCACGGTGACCACCTGCAGGGCGATCACATCAATCTTTCCTGAATTCGATCGGGGTGAAGTAATCCGCCAGGGACAGGCTTTCGCCGGCTGGCTGGCGCGGGAATTGAAAACGGGTCAGCTCGGCAGGCTTTTCGGCTTCCAGGGTTTCAGGGTCATAGACGATCAGGTCATTTCCATCAGCCTGCACCGGCCAATAGCCGTAGACTGCCTGGGGTTTTAGCCAGCCCTCACGCAGGGCTTCGCGCTGCATGCGCCTGAGGCGCTGTTCGAACTCGCTGCTCAAGCGCTCCCATTCCTCCCCGTGTGCATTCTTTGCCCCCCAGGAGAGGCGGAACAGCTCGTTCTTGGGCAGGTATTGGAAGATCATTTCAAGCGGCATCTGGCGCACGAGGCGGCTTCCCCAGGCGGTTGGTTCGGGGATGAATTCGGCTGGAGGGGTCGTTGAACGGTTAGCTCCGGGGATCGAGCGGGCGGCTGTGGGCTTTCGTCCCATCTCGCGCTCGGCCTCTTGCCGCACCTTGGAAAGCAGGCTGGGGCGTTCCTGCTCATTGACCAGCGCGTCCATGGTCGCCAGTCCCTCGAAGGCATCTTTGCAGTAGAACACGCCCGGTTCATACGGCACCCCTTCATCTGTAAACAAGATGCGCCAGCCAAACCGCCGGTTGATGGCTGCCCCTCCCACCAGCACCGGGAAATCCAGCTTGCGGCGCTGCAGCTCATTCACGATCAAAGGCATCTGCTTACTCGTTGAGACCAGCAGTGCGCTCAGCCCAATCGCCTGTGCCTGCACCTCAACCGCTTTGCTGATAATCACTTCAGCCGGCACCTGCTTGCCCAGGTCAACTACGCTGTAGCCGTTATTCGCCAGGATCGTTTTGACCAGGTTCTTCCCGATATCGTGCACGTCGCCGTAAACGGTGGCGATCACCACGGTGCCCTTGCTGGTGCCTTCCTTTCGTTCCAGGTAAGTCTCTACATGTGAAACGGCTTTCTTCATCACCTCTGCCGATTGCAGCACGAAGGGTAAGATCAGCTCTCCCGCCCCAAACCGGTCGCCGACTTCCTTCATTGCCGGCAGCAGCACAGTGTTCAAGATTTGTACTGCGATATCATGTCGAGATCCCCTCCCCTCCCCCTTATCCCCTCCCCCTTTATTTTTTATAATCTCATCAATATCTGCCTCCACCCCCTCCTTGTGCCTGTACAAAATCCTCCAATGCAGGCGCTCTTCAGGCGTCATCTGCTGCACTTCATCGACCTTCTCAACCGCGCTCCCATCGGTTGACTGCTGCACCGTCTCGAAGTGCTCGATGAACCGCTGCAGTGCGTCCCCTCTGCGGTTGAAGATTAAATCCTCGGTCAGCTCACGCTCCTCCGGTGGGATCTCCGCATATGGGGTAATGTGGGCCGGGTTCACAATTGCCATATCCAACCCGGCCTGCAACAGCGTGGTAAAGCATGATGCTGTTGAGCACGGGGCGTGCCGCTGGGCCGAGTCCGAAGGAAACATTCGAGACCCCCAGGGAGGTGAGCACCCCCGGTAAATTCTGCTTGATCAGGCGGATGCCTTCCAGCGTATCCATGGCTGAATTCGCGAACTCGGCATCTCCGGTCCCCAGGGTGAAGGTCAGCGCGTCGAAGACCAGCGCCTCCGGCCGCAGGTCGTGTTCCGTCACCGCGATCTCATAAATGCGCCTGGCAACCTCCAGCTTCCGGTCTGCTGTCTTCGCCATGCCGCCCTCATCGATCGTCAAAACCAGCACCGCCGCGTTGTGTTCTTTTGCCAGGCTGAACACTTTATCGGCTTTCTCCCGCCCGCCTTCCAGGTGCGTCGAGTTGAGCAGGCAGCGCCCCGGAGCCGTCTTCAGGGCCGTTTCCATCACCTCGAGCTCCGTGGTATCGATCACCAGCGGCACGTCGACGCCCATCGCCAGCTTCTTGACGACCTTCTTCATTAGGTAAGCCTCATCCGGTCGTTCTGTCACCGCTACCGAGATATCCAGGGCGTGCGCGCCGCCCTCCACCTGTTCCCGTCCCAGCTCCAGGATGGCGTCAAAATCTTCTGCCAGCAGCAGCCGTTTGAATTTACGGCTGCCTTGCGCGTTACAGCGCTCACCCAGCAGTAAAGGCGGAGGTTCCTGGTGCATAAGCGTAGCGCTGATCGATGAAGACAGGCGCGGTGCAGACGCTGTAGGCCGCGCCGGCGCTGGGCGGGCACGGATCTTCTCCACCAGCCGTTTGATGTGTTCCGGAGTAGAGCCGCAGCAGCCTCCCACCACGCTGACCCGGTATTTTTCCACGTATTCGGTCAGCAGCTCGGCGAACGGCTCAGGTTCCATCGGGTACACCGCCTCTCCATCCACGTTGATCGGCAGCCCTGCATTCGGGATGCAGGATACCGGCAAACAAGCGTTTTCTCCCAGGTAACGGATCGGTTCGCGCATATGTTCAGGTCCGGTCGAGCAGTTCAGACCGATGATATCGATGGGCAGCCCTTCCAGGATGGTCAGCGCCGCGGCGATATCCGTCCCCAGCAGCATTCGGCCTGTGGTGTCCATCGTCACCTGCGCCTGGATCGGAAGGGAAGTTCCGGTTTTTTTGAAGGCCTGCAGGATTCCGGCGATAATTGCTTTCGCCTCCAGGATGTCCTGCGTGGTTTCGATCAGCATCACATCTGCCCCGCCCAAGATCAGCCCCTCCGCCTGCTCACTGAAGATCTCCACCAGCTCATCAAAGCTGATATTGGACAATTCAGGATCGTCTGCTGAGGGTAACCGCCCCGAGGGGCCAATCGAGCCCGCCACGAACCGCTCTCCGGGATATTCTTTTGCCAATTGCCTCGCCAGGCTGGCGGCTGCCCGGTTGATTTCCAGCGTACGCTCAGCTAACCCATATTCGCCCAGTGTAAGGCGGTTGGCGCGGAAGGTGTTGGTTACCAGTGCATCCGTCCCGGCTTCCAGGAAGGAGCGGTGGACTTGCTCGACCGCCTGTGGATAGGTCAGGATCAGGTAATCATTGCAGCCATTGTATTTCTCGCCGCCGAAATGTTCGGCAGTCAGGTGAAGCTTCTGTAAATTTGTCCCGTTCGGCCCGCCGATCACCAGCACTCGTTGTTCAAGGGCATCCAGGTAGCGCCGGTTGGTATAGGTTCGCGTCATCGTATCCTCCGAATGGTTATCACTGAGTAGAATTCCCTCACAAACATTGTCTCTTAAAATTATTTACCGATCTCAACCTTAATACTTTTCCAGGTTGTATTCCCGGTTTAATCAGCTACAAATCCGATCACCTCGTAGCTGCCATCTGCAAGATAGGTATGGCTGACCTGAGCCTCTGTTGCATAAGATAAATCTCCAACCCACTTCTCCCTCCATTAATTCCCCTGGCAGGAAAATTCTGTTTGCCCGCCCCACGCCACGCTTGCCATTTGTCCTACCCAACCACCCTCTATTTTATCCAGCAAAGTTTTACGGTCAATGCTGTGTCCTTGAATATCGCTTCCTTCTTTTTCTGATCCTGCAGCGGGCGAGCAGGCAGCGAGAAGCATCGTCAAACGTAACCATACCTTCAGGATGCAGGACCTGGTTTTCACTGCTTTCACCTCATGAACCATTCTCAAACTGCGTCCCAGGGAGCCTTTCCATTGTCGCCTTTTCCTCGCAGTGCATTGAGGACAGGTTCGCGGAAACCTGGCATTAAGTCCGCCGCAGCCGCCAGCAGACCAAAACAGCCTGCCAGCATCATGTCGCCGAAGGGAACCGCAAAGTAGGGTCGGATAACGGATTTGATGGGAGTTTGGTCCGAATCTGTTCTTCTGAATATATTTCTTCTCGGCCCAGTCACGCTGACCGGCAGCGCTCCTGCCTCCAGTGGAAATGGCTCTGGATCATAGATCAACGCCCCGTGCCCGTGCTGTTCGAATACATCTGCGTGTTTCAGGCTGCCATCTGCCAGCGCTCGCAGGAGATCTTCCAGCTTGGGTAAATCCAGCAGCCCGGTGTGGTGTTCGAACACGCCCTCGATGTCATATTCACCTCCCTCGCCGGCTCGCAGCCGGAAAGCCAGGGTGTGGAAGTTGCCCACGTTGGCGATCATCACCCGCTTCCGGTCGGCTACCCAGGGATCGAAGGTCGCACCTAACACCGCCGCGGGCGCCGTATCCATCACGACCAGGGGAACTTCCAGCCCGCTTGCCGAATCAGCTACTGCCTGCAGGCGCGTCATGATGGGCGGGATGGCTTCCGCCCGGTAGGCAAATGCGCTCAGGCGATTCTTTTCATGGATGCGCTGATCAAGGTAATCAAAGCGGAACTGCCGGTCGGAGAGTTCCGGTGGGGCATTGCCGTGGTCAAAGACCGCCACGGCCACGGCCGCCAGCCTGCTCAAGGAGGCACCGAATTTTTCAAAAACGCTTTTAATGCCGGGGAAATCAAAATCCCGCATCTCGATATTGGTTACTGAGCCTGGCAGCCGTATCGCCTCGTCTTCGCTAACGATCTCAATCCCCATGCTGCGCACCGCTTCGATGTCATCGTTGAACGAGCGCGCCGCCTCCGGTGTGGCAAAGATCGCATTACCTGCCCGGATGTGCGCCTCTGCGGCCCACTGGCTGGGTCCCCCGCCCATGATCACCCCGCGTAAGAGCACAGCCTGGCCTCGCCGGGTGGCTTCCTTCAAGCGCTGGTGGACGATCATGGTCGGCGAAGGCAGCACCAGCTTAAAGCCGTTTTCAATATCCAGGCGAGAATCGAAGAGATAAATATCCTGTGTTCCCGTGCCAATGTCGACCGTTAATATCTGCATTGTGCAGGGAGTTTACCACAAGAAAATTAATGTAAAAGGAAATTCCTCACCTTCACCGCAATGTCATTCATGAGCTCTTCACTGACGCGCTCTTCTTCAGGAACCCCCAAATAACCGAAGATTTTTGTGCTGCGGCGTTCTTCTGGCAGGTCTGCCATGCGGGGCACGACATGAAAATGAACGTGCGGATGCTCTGCCATTTCAGCAAACTGCATCACATAAGTCTTGACGCAGCCTGTGATTTCTCTTAAAGCCAGCGAGGTCTGGCGCAGTAAAATGCCCAATTCGGCGGCTTCTTCATCGGTCAGCGCGTCGATCGCTTCGATATGCCGCCGCAATACCAAGACCAACCAGCCCGGCAAGGCGGTATTGTAGCTGTGCACCACATCCCAGAACGGCGTGCGGTGGATGCAGTCCCAAGGGGGAGCGTTACCGGCATCGCGCCGGGCCACCAGTTCACAGGTTTTGCAGGTTTTCATCAATCCCATTCCTCTTTTGTTCATGGAAGGATTTTTCTTATCCAGGCTCGAACTTCGCTTGTTGTTCAAGCCGAACTTCTTATGCGGCGAAGACAGTAAAGGTTTGCGCCATAATCTTCCCATTGCAAACCACAAATGTGTCTGTGGCTAGGTGAATAAACGGCTCTGTCTTACATAGTATATACGCGACTTCGCCCTCAACATCCTGCCGGATAATGGTGAAGGTTTCCATGGCACCTGGAGGTGTATTTTTTATGGACGCCTCATAGAATGCACGAATCACCCTCTGAACTATAGTACAATGGTTTTGTTGTTTTTTCAACCACGGATATAGAAATGCACGAGGCAAAAGATGACTTTCGAATTAGAACAAAAACGTTGGGATGAACAAACCCGCCAGCCCGTCTTGAAGCGCTTCCCGGAGCGCAAGAAAGAATTTCAAACCTCTTCGGGGATTCCCCTGCCGCCCGTTTTGACTCCCGAGGATGCTGATCCAGATTATCTCGAAGAGCTTGGCTTCCCGGGCGAATATCCCTACACGCGCGGCGTCCAGCCGACCATGTACCGCGGCCGCTTCTGGACCATGCGCCAGTATGCCGGCTACGCCACCGCCGAAGAGTTCGAACCGCCGCTACCGCTATCTGCTGGAACAGGGGCAGACGGGTCTCTCGGTGGCATTTGACCTTCCCACGCAAATCGGTTACGACGCTGACGATCCCATCGCCATGGGTGAGGTGGGTAAGGTGGGCGTTGCAATCTCTACCTTGGATGATATGCAAACTCTCTTCCGAGAGATCCCACTGGGCAAGGTCTCTACATCAATGACCATCAATGCCCCGGCTTCGGTTTTGCTGGCCATGTATATCGCCGTTGCCAGGGGGCAGGGCGTCGAGACCAGGCAGCTGCGCGGCACCATCCAGAACGATATTCTGAAAGAATATATTGCCCGCGGCACTTATATCTTTCCGCCGCAGCCCTCCATGCGCCTGATCACCGATGTCTTCCAATTCTGCCAGCGAGAGGTGCCCAACTGGAACACGATCAGCATCTCAGGCTACCATATCCGTGAGGCCGGTTCGACGGCTGTGCAGGAGGTGGCTTTCACCATGGCCAATGCCGTGGCTTATGTGCAGGCTGCCATCCAAAGCGGGATGGATGTGGACGATTTTGCCGGTCAGCTTTCCTTCTTCTTCAATGCCCACAACAATTTCCTCGAGGAGGTCGCCAAGTTCCGCGCCGCTCGCCGCCTGTGGGCACGCTTGATGAAAGAGCGCTTTGGTGCCAAGAAGCCTGCCTCCTGGATGCTGCGTTTCCATACGCAGACGGGGGGCTCCACGCTGACCGCCCAGCAGCCCGAAAACAATGTCGTGCGTGTCACGCTCCAGGCCTTAGCTGCCGTTTTGGGAGGCACGCAGTCGCTGCATACCAACAGTATGGACGAAGCTCTGTGGCTGCCGACCGAGAAATCTGTGCGTGTAGCCTTGCGCACCCAGCAGATTATCGCCTCTGAGTCTGGCGTGGCGGATACCCCCGACCCCCTGGCGGGCTCCTATGTCGTTGAATACCTCACCGATGAGATCGAGCGCCGCGCCCTGGAATATTTGCAGAAGATCGATGATCTGGGCGGTGCCCTGGCAGCCATTGAGCGCGGCTACATCCAGGGCGAAATCCAGGAAGCCGCTTACCGCTACCAGCGCCTCGTGGAGGCAAAAGAAGAGACTGTGGTCGGTCTCAATGCTTATCAGGTTGAAGAAAAGCTGGAATTGGAGCGTTTGAAGGTCGACCCCGCCATCGAGCAAGGTCAGCGCGATCGCCTGGCAGCCATCCGCCAGCGCAGGGATGCCACCCGTGCCAGCGAGCTGCTGGCGCGCCTGGAAGAATCTGCCCGCGGCAGCGAAAACTTGATGCCGCTGTTCATTACTTGTGTTGAAAACGATATTACCCTGGGTGAAATTTGCGGTGTGCTGCGCCATGTGTGGGGCGAGTACCAGCCGCCCGCCTGGATATGAAAGGAGCGTTCAATGGCGCGTGTACTCCGTATTGATCATATCGCTGTTCTGGTAAATGACCTGGAATCTCCGTTGAAGTTCTGGCAGGAGGCCCTGGGTCTGGAATTGACCCATATTCAGGATGTCCCTGCCGAGCTGGCGCAGATTGCCTTCCTGCCGGTTGGCGGCAGCGAGGTCGAGCTGGTCAGACCGACCTCGCTGGATTCGGGATTGGGGCGGTATCTCGAAAAGCGCGGCCCGGGTATGCACCACATCTGCCTGGAAGTGGATGATATTGACGGAATGCTGGCGCAGCTCAAGGAAAAAGGCGTGCAGCTGATTAACGAAGAACCGAAGGTGAGTGCCGATGGGAGAAAATACGCCTTTATCCATCCCAAGAGCGCCAATGGGGTGATGGTGGAGCTTTACGAGCTGCCCAAATAAAAATTTTCTAAAAAAGATCCGTGTTTTCTGTGTTACCCGTGAGCATGATTAAGATCTAAGCCTTACTTGTCGTCGACAAATTTTCCGCCTTTGATTTTTCGCTCAACGATCCGCCGGTTCTTATCGAAGGTCAGCTCCACCTCCACCTGCTGGAAGCAGCGGCCACCCCCCATGAACGCCTTCCGGCAGAAGTATGTGTAGTCGTTCTCGCTGCTACCATAAACGATGCTCAGGTCGTTGCTCAGGTTGACCGAGCCGCTGATCCGCTCGCCGCAGCGTTTGCAGATCACCTCAATCGGATAGAGGTTGCTGGTTGTGGTTGGGGGTGAAAAAATACTGGTCAACTTCTTGAAAAAACCCATTTTAACTTCTCCTTCTAGGATCCATACTGGCGAGTTTGTAGTTTCTAGGCGCGGTCCAATTCTATTTTGGTTGATTCCCTCTAGCCAGCTCATCGAAGCGTTTGAGAAAATCGGGCAGCTCGCCAATACTTGAGATCTCGAACCAGCGTCCGGCTGGGACATCCTGCCCCGGCGTGGTCTCATGCGACCAGGTCAAAGGATGCGGCACCAGTACGGCCCATCCCTGGATGCTCACCACCGGGAGGATATCCGAGCGCAGTGAATTACCGATCATTAAGAATTGTTCGGGAGGAATATTGTGCGTGTGCAGCAGCCTGGCATAAGCTTCGGGGGTCTTATCCGGTACAACCTCGGTGTGGTGGAAATACCGCCTCAGCCCTGAGCGGTTGATTTTGCGCTGCTGTTCGAATAATTCGCCCTTGGTAATCAAGAAAAGGCTGTACTGCGGAGACTGCTCATGCAGGGAATGCAGCACCTCATCCACCCCCTCAATCAGCTTGATTTCAGACTTCAGGACATCCTTCGCTCTCGAAAGGATCTGTCCGATTAGGCTGGCAGAAACAGTCCCCCCACTGACCTGCAGGGCAGTTTCAATCATCGAAAGCGTGAAACTTTTGAAGCCGTAACCGTAAAGCGCAACATTCTGCGTTTCGATCACATCCAGTTCATTTTTGACCTGCTCAAAAGACGAGTAGGTCGAAAGCAGCCGGGCGAATTCCTCTTTCGTGTTGACATAAGAAATTTCGCTCTCCCAGAGCGTATCATCTGCGTCGAAGCCAAGTGCGGTAATTGTGGGCATAATTCTCCTCAGGTAAGAAGATTTTACCTCGAATTATCAAGGGAGTGGATGCTTGAAATGATCGAATCTTTGTGAGCCAGGTGGGTGTTCGAGAGCCCTTCAAGTTTGTTTTCCATCTCCCACCGGGAGAGGGGCAGGGGTGATGGTTTCCAGCCAATTAAAATTCGGTGGCTTATGATAGAATTTGTACGCTTCATAAACCACTCCTCAAATTATTTGTATGCCTTTATCTTTTGTTCGCTCTCTCCCAATCTGGAAAAATCTCAGTTCCAAGAAGCGCCTGATTTTCATCCTCCTACTGTGCTTGCTTGGCCTGGCAGGCATTGGGCTTCTGGCCTATGTCACCCCTTATGGGGTGGGGGTCTATGTTGATACGCTGTATTATGCCACCTCTGCCAAAAACCTATTGAACGGCATCGGCATGGGCAGACTGACTGGCAACGGTTTCTACAAGCCCATGACCCACTATCCTCCCCTGTATGCGCTGGTATTGGCATTTACCCAGGTTCTTGGCCTGGATATGTTGGCTGGGGCGCGCTGGGTCAGCATGCTGGCCTTTGGATTGGTAATTCTCCTGGCGGGCTGGATCATCTGGCAGAGAACGGGGTCGGCTTTTTTTAGCCTGGCGACAGCCGGCCTTGTGCTGGGTTCGGGTGTCCTTTTGCGTACTTTTAGCTGGGCGATGTCTGAGCCTCTGTATATTGTATTAGAGCTCTCTGGTTTTCTGCTCCTGGCGGTGTATTTCAAAGCCTCGCGCCGGGGCTGGCTGGTGGCTGCCTCGTTGGCGATCGGATTCGCACTGCTGACCCGCTACGTGGGGTTTTCTTTGGTGGCTGCTTTTACCCTGGCTCTTCTGGCGAATCGTTCCTTGAAAGGGTCTCGCCGGTGGATGGATGCTGGCCTCTTCCTAACGCTGAGTCTGCTGCCCTCTGCGATTTGGTTCATCCGCAACCGGCTGATCACTGGCACCCTGGCCAACCGGATGATCACCTGGCATCCGGTCACTGAGGAGAAATTTGCTTCTCTGGTCAAGGCAGTTTTGAGCTGGGGTCTTTTGCCGCAGAGGCTGGCGATTGGCCGTGAGACCCTGGCTTTCTTGCTCATTGCTGCTGCACTAATGATCGCCAGCCTGGTCTGGCTCTTTCGTATTTGGCCCAAGAAGGGAGCTGCTCCCGCTCAAGAGCTCACCCTCCTGTTGTGCTGCTGGGCGTACGGTGGTTTACTGGCTGTCTCCTTGAATTGGATCGATGCCACCACGCCACTGGATAACCGCATCCTCATGCCTCTTTACCTGAATATCCTGTTGCTTTTGGGCATCGGGATGGCTTTACTTTGGCAGCGCCCTGGCCTTTTACCTCGTTTGATTGCTGCGGGTATGCTCTTATGGTTCAGTTACTTTACCCTCACGCGCCTGGATGGCGCCGTCCTGGACCTCACTCGGGATGGGCAGGATTATGCCAGTCTCAAATGGAAGAGCTCCCCGACCATCCAGTTCGTCCGTGAGCAAGACCCCCCGCTGGTTTATACCAATGATGTAACCGCCATTTACTTCCTGGCCGGGAAAGATTCGGTCGGCATACCCAATTTCAAATCCAATGAAGCGGAATTCCAGGGGATGCGTGAGGACCTGCGTTCCACGGGTGGCTTCCTGGTTCTTTTCGGGACGCTGACCGGCGAATTTGCTTCGCAGGATGAAATCACTCAGGGCATGACCCTGATCGGGCAGTTTGAAGATGGCGCTGTTTATCAAAACAGCCCTTAGCGTTATGTAATCAGGCTAAATTTACTACCGGAGAAAGCGAATCCCTTCCCATGCCCTTTATCACCAAGACCCCAATCACGTTGGACGCTGCCCAGAAGATTATCCAATATCATTACGGCTCGAAAAGTCAGATCAGTGCTTTCACAGAGCTGACCGATGGGATGTTCAACTCTGCTTTCCTGATTGAATTCGGTGACGGTTTGAAACAGGTGTTGAAAGTTGCCCCCCGCGATGAAGTGCGCGTTTTACGTTACGAGAGGAACATCATGCACACGGAGGTCGAAGTCTTGCGCCTGGTGAAAGCCCGCACTGAGATACCTGTGCCTTCTGTGTCTTTTTACGACACCTCCCGGCACTTGATTAATAATGATTATTACCTCATGGATTTCGTCCCCGGGGTTGCCTACCATAAGCTGCGTGCTCAATATTCCCCAGCAGAGCAGTATGCCATCGATCATCAGACCGGCGTTTACCTGCGCCAGGTCAATGCCATCCAGGGTACGGGTTTTGGCCTGTTTGCTTTCCCAGAAGAGCAGGTGCAAACCTGGCGGGAAGGGTTCGACGGCTTGTTGAAAGATATCCTTCTCGATGGGCAGGAGTTCCCGGTTGAGCTGCACCTGCCTTATGCCGAGATCTACGCCCGCCTGTCGAGGCGCTTTGATCGCCTGGATGAGGTGCAGATGCCCAGCCTGGTGCATTGGGATCTGTGGGATGGGAACATCTTCATCGACCCCCAGACGAAAGCCATTACCGGCTATATTGATTTCGAACGCGCCCTGTGGGCTGACCCTCTGATGGAGGTGAATTTCGGCGCCTTCGGAGAAAACCCTGCTTTCCTGGCTGGATACGGGGTCGAGATGTTGGATACCCCTGCGAAGAAGTGCCGCCGCATCCTCTACAATATCTACCTTTTCTTGATTATGGTGATCGAGTGTTATTACCGCCATTTCGCGACACAGGATCAGGAGAACTGGGCGCGCCTGATGCTGCAGCAGCAGCTTGAGCACCTCGAAGAGCTGTCTGAGTAGACCCTGTTCCAAGGAGTAATCAATATGGGTCCAAACCCCTTCCAATTAAAACCTTTGAACCTGAGAGAAGCTAGTCCGGCTGAATATGCCGCCCTGAATCGTCATAATAACACGCTGCGCCGCGAGCGCCTGCCCGATGACCCGCCTATCCCCCTGGATGAAATGATCCAAGGTTTCAAGAATATCCCTTCCTTTGTGGAAGTAAGAATGTGGTGCGGTTGGGATCCGGCGCAGATCGAAATTGTTGCCCAAGGTAATGTTGTGCTGCTGCATACCGATGATAACCAGCACCTTACCCAGGTTGACATCACTGTCCTGCCAGAGTACCGCCGCCAGGGCTTGGGGCGCCGCTTACTTGCCCTACTGACTGAAGCTGCCCGGGTGGATGCCCGCCGCCTGATCATCACCGAAACCCTCGATCGCTTGCCCGGCGGGGAGGCTTTTATGAATCGTCTTGGGGCGAAAAAAGGCATCGAATCACATGTCAACCAGCTGAGTATAGATGAGCTCGATCGCCACCTGGTTGCGCAGTGGCTGGCACGCGGCGGCAAGCTGGCTGATGAATTTGAGCTTGGCTTGTGGGAGGGTCCTTACCCCGCAGAACAGATCGAGGCGGTGGTTCAACTTTTCGAGCTTGCCAATCAGCAGCCCTTCGGCGATCTTGAGATTGAAGAGCAGCACACGACGCCTGAGCAATTACGCCAGACAGAACAGATGCTCTTTGCGCGTGGTTACCAGCGCTGGACTTACTATTTGGTCGAGAAAGCTACCAGCCAATTCACCGGTTACACCGAAACAGTCTGGAACCCCAACCGCCCTCAGGTGCTGAGCCAGGATATGACCGGCGTCTTTCCCCAGTACCGCAACCGCGGCCTTGGGCGTTGGCTTAAAGCCGCCATGCTCGACAAGGTATTGAAGGAGCGTCCAGAGGTCAAGTATGTGCGCACCGGCAACGCCGATACCAACGCCGCCATGCTCAAAATCAACACTGAGCTGGGCTTCAAACCTTACATGGCCAGCACCCTCTGGCAAGTGGAGATCGAGCGCGTCCTGGAATACCTGGGAGAGACCAGGTAATTTGTTTACCTAAATGCACTTCCCGGTAGGGGGAGCGCATAGGCTTCATACTTTATTCTTACGTTTTACCTACGCCTTTCATATACGGCCTGTCTATACTTTAATTTGAAATTTTCGGTTCTTCAGGAGTTTCTGTGGAAAATAATTTTCACGTGGAAACCCCTGAAGGACTCAGTCTTTTATACAGGAGTTAGACCATGAAACTCGATAAATTTACCCAAAAATCACAGGAAGCCATCTTTCAAGCCCAGGTCATCACCCAAGAGTACAGCCACCAGGCCATTGAGCCAATCCATTTGCTGTTGGCGTTGATCCGTCAGGAGGATGGCATCATTCCTGCCTTGGTGACCAAGGTGTCTGGCAGCGTTTTGGCTTTGCAAGAGGAGCTGCAATCTGAGCTTGAGAGACGACCTAAGGTGCAGGGCTCAAACATGGATATCGGCTTGGCGCAAGCCTCGGTCGATGTGCTGAATGCTGCCGAGCACTACGCCAAAGGGATGCAAGATGATTTTGTTTCGGTGGAACATATCCTGCTGGGGTTGATCGATTCGAGCGAGGGTAAACGCCTGGCACAGTACGGTTTAACAAAGGACGCCGTTCTAAACGCCCTCAAATCCATCCGCGGTACCCAGCGCGTCACCAGCGAAAACCCTGAAGGCACTTATCAATCCCTGGAGAAATATGGCCGCGACCTGACCGCCCTGGCACGCCAGGGCAAGCTGGACCCGGTCATCGGGCGCGATGAAGAAATCCGCCGCCTGGTTCAGGTTCTTTCCCGGCGAACCAAGAATAACCCGGCCCTGATCGGCGACCCGGGTGTCGGTAAGACCGCCATTGCCGAGGGCCTTGCGCAGCGTATTGTCAATGGCGATGTGCCCGAGGGCTTGAAGAAGAAGCGCCTGATTCAATTGGATATGGGCGCGCTCATTGCCGGGGCAAAGTACCGCGGCGAGTTCGAAGAACGCCTGAAAGCTGTTTTGAAAGAGATCAGCGAGTCTGAAGGTGAAATCATTCTGTTTGTTGATGAGATGCACACCGTGGTCGGGGCAGGCAAGGCAGAAGGTTCCATGGACGCTGGCAACATGCTCAAGCCCATGCTGGCGCGCGGCGAGCTGCACATGATCGGCGCCACCACTGTGGATGAATATCGCAAATATGTCGAAAAAGATCCCGCCCTCGAACGCCGCTTCCAACCCGTTTTTGTGGAAGAACCAGGTGTCGAGGACACCATTTCGATTTTGCGCGGGCTTAAGGAGCGCTACGAAGTCCATCACGGCGTGCGCATTACCGACCCGGCTGTGATCGCGGCAGCGACCCTCAGCCAGCGTTACATCGCTGACCGGCACCTGCCCGATAAAGCCATCGACCTGATCGACGAAGCCGCCGCCCGCCTGCGTACCGAGATCAATTCCAAGCCGCAGGAGCTGGATGAGGTGGACCGCCAGGTGATGCAGCTTGAGATCGAGCGAGAGGCTCTGAAAAAAGAGAAGGATAAGGCTTCAAAGGAGCGCCTGGAAAAGTTGGTGGGTGAGCTGGCAAACCTGAAAGAACGCTCGCACCAGATCACCGCACGCTGGCAGAACGAAAAAGGAGCGATCTCCGAGCTGCGCTCGCTCAAAGAGCAAATCGAGGGGACGCGCACCGACATCGAACGCGCCGAGCGGCAGTCGGATTTCGAGAAAGTGGCACGCTTGCGCTACGGCACCCTGCGCGAGCTGGAGGCGAAGATGGCAGAGGCCGAAAAACGCCTGAAAGCCGTGCAAAGCGAGGGCGCCTTGCTCAAAGAGGAAGTAGATCCCGAGGAAATTGCCAGCGTGGTCTCGCGTTGGACGGGCATTCCGGTTTCGCGCCTGCTCGAAGGCGAGATGCAGAAGCTGCTCCACATGGAAGATGGTTTGCACCAGCGCGTGGTTGGTCAGGACGAAGCCCTGCCGCGTCGTCTCCAACGCCGTGCGCCGCGCGCGGGCCGGTTTGCAGGATCCCAACCGGCCTATCGGCTCCTTTATCTTCCTGGGTCCCACCGGGGTGGGCAAAACCGAGCTGGCGCGCAGCCTGGCGGAGTTCCTCTTCGATGATGAACGCGCCATGATCCGCATCGACATGAGCGAGTACCAGGAGAAGCATACCGTCTCGCGCCTGATCGGCGCGCCGCCCGGCTATGTCGGTTACGATGAAGGCGGCCAGCTCACCGAAGCGGTGCGCCGGCGCCCCTACAGCGTGGTGCTGTTCGACGAAATCGAAAAAGCGCACTCCGAAGTCTTCAACGTGCTGCTGCAGCTTCTCGACGATGGCCGCCTGACCGATGGGCAGGGCCGCACAGTAGATTTCCGCAATACGCTGGTCATTATGACCTCCAACCTGGGCAACCAGCTTTGGGAGGGCGGGCATACCGTATCGCGTGATGAGATCATGCGCCTCTTGCAGGCGAATTTCCGACCCGAATTCCTCAACCGCATTGACGAGATTGTAACCTTCCACCCGCTGCGCAAGGAGCACCTGGCAGGTATCGTGGATATCCAGCTGCGGCATGTCTCGAAGCGGCTGGCTGAAAAAGGCTACCGCCTGGAGGTGACCGGGGCAGCCCGCGAATACCTGGCTGAGGTTGGCTATAACCCCGACTTCGGGGCTCGACCGCTGAAGCGCTTGATCCAGCGCGAGCTGCAAGACCCGCTGGCGATAAAGATATTGGCAGGCGAGTTCAAAGAAGGCGAGCTTATCCGTGTGGATCGCGGTGCGGATGGGCTTATTTTCTCCGCCGCACAGATCGAAAGTGAAGAACAATCCGCTTAATCGTCATTTCTGTTGAGTGTTCCGATCCAGGCACCCAATCTAGCTGTGAAAAGCACGACCTGGTAAGAGCTGCTCATTAGGAGCAGGTAAACAGCAGGCAAAAGGGCTGCGGCACCTGCACGTGCATCCATGATCAGCATTGTGATCGCTAAAAACAGCAGGAGCAACCCACAGGTTAATATCAAGTATCGGTATGCCAGGAGTAGATGAACCAGGTATATTTCGAGCCGTTCACGCGCCAACCGCCGCCGATTGGACATACTGTATTCCTTCCCTCCTAAGCTTCAAGGGATAACTGGTAATTCGAGAAAGAGGCGCATCTGCTTGAAAAAATCACCGGGACATTCGTGCCAGAAATGCCCACAGTGGTTTAGAACCACCGTTTCTACATCGGCATTAGTCAAGGCTGCAACAATCGCTGGGCTGGCAATCGATCGAGCCGGATCATCCTCGCCCCATAGGTTCAGCACGCGCTGGGTCAGCCCAGCCAGATCGGCGGTCAGGTCGTAGCTCGCGTTAGCTGCCCAGGTCAGATCATTCACCTGAGCTGTCCTTTCGTCGATGATTGGTGCGCTGCCCTGGTCATCTGCAGAGAACCAGAAGTCCGGGTCGGAGAAGTAAGCTGGTAAATAACCTCTTTCTGCCTCCTGGCTGCCTGGTTCTGGATTCTCAGAAATAATCCCCTGTTGGGTTAATTCGATGATACGCTGGACAAGAGCTTGCTGGCACTGTGATGTTTGCTCTCGTGTGGGAGGCCCACTGCCCATGAGGACGATCGAGCGCACATGATTGGGATACAGCGTAGCATAACGCATGCCTACGATGCCTCCCCAGGAATGCCCGAACAGGTGAATGCTGTCAGCACCGATAGCCTTGCGCACAGCCTCCAGATCCTCCGCGTACTTTTCCAGCGTATAGCTGCTGGGGTCAGCCGACGGGCTTGCTGAACGGCCAACCCCACGTTGGTCGTAGGTCACCACAGCCAGGTCGGGACCAGCGAGTTTTTCAAGGTTCAGCATGTAGTCGCTGGTCATCCCTGGCCCGCCGTGGATGGCAATGAGCACGTTGCCTGATTTCAGGTTGCCGGCTGCACGTGTATAAAGAGTAAAATCGGATCCTTGCACATTGCGTTCCTGAACTTCGGTTTCCATATATGATGTCTCCTTACCACAAGACAGCATAAGAAATATAGAACTCATCACGGCCAGAAAAGAAACGCCCCTTGTTCTCATTTCGACTCCATCTTTATTCCTTAGGGCAAGCGGAGGGTATCAACGACCCTCTGATTTCCAGTTTTGAATGACCTTGATCGCTGCCTCTAATTGAGAATCCCTGCCCTGAAGGAGCAATGCACGGTCGAGGTTGACTTCGATGTCAGGTATCACTCCCCGCCCTTCGAGTATGGTGCCATCTGCCGTCTGGGTCTGTGCATTAGGATACATCAGCACCGCACCGTTCGACAACTGCACCACACCTGCAACCACGCAGATGCCTGCACTGCGCTCTCCAACGATCACCGCGCGTCCAATGGCTTGCAGGGCCCCGCTGAATTCCTCAGCAGAGGAAGCGCTCATCACATCAATGAGGACAACCAGGGGGCCACTGTAGGCGTTTTGGACCGGTTCAAGATAGATTTCTTCGACTGAGTCTCTGTGTTTGTAGCTCCAGAACAATTCATGCTCCAGGACAAGTTGCTCCGCCATTGCTTTCCGTACCGGAAAGACTCCACCGTGGTTGCCGCGCAGGTCAATGATCAAACCACGCGTGTCGCGCAGTGATGCCAGAGCTTCTTGGAAGCGTTGGTCAATAGTCGGCAAGAAGGCGTTGAAGTGGATGTAACCAATCTCCTCGTCGAGCTGTCTGCTTTCAAATTCCACATAGAAGGGAGGAAACTCGTCGCCCAGGTCGATGCGGCCACTTCGCTGTACTCGCTGGAGGGCTACCTCTTGCGCTGCCCCATTTACATCCAGATAAACTAGGGAGACCGTAGTATTGAGTGGTCCGTAAACTTGTTCTTGCAGCTTGCTGGTGAGGCGCTTGCGCTCGTTGCGCTCGTGGTACGGCGGTATGGGCCAGACCTCTCTTGCCCACTGCTCGACGGTTTTTCCGTTGAGACTTTGGATGATCAGGCCAGGGTGTAGCCCAGCCTGCTCTCCCGGTGACCCTGGCAGGACGGACGTAATCACCGTCTCACCATCAATCAGCCGGATATCAATTCCGAGGCTGCCATCCGCTGAAAGCACCGGCTCTAACTGTTCTTTTTCCTCCGGCGGAACAATGCCGATGTGCGAGACGTTCAGCTCGAACAGCATTTTGTTGGTGAGTGCATAGAACGTTTGATCGTCATTTGCAGCCGCGATATAGGGTTTATAACGATCATGAGATCTCCTTCCAATCCAAACCGCCAAAGGTGGGATCAAAATATTTGTCGTTCACCGTTTGCCAGACTTCTTCAAAGATGCTCGGGTATTCATTCCCTTGTGGTTCATCGATCTTGCGGATAGCATCCAATACTACCTCCGGCGCATCCTCATGCAAATAGTGGCTGCTCTCTGGTACTAATCCAAATTTGCCGTTTCGTAGATTTGATTGCCAGCTTCAGATCCTGTTCGGTCCAGAACTGCTGAAAAGCTTCGGCGTCTGCGCCGAAAGCCGGGTTCGGCTTTCCACTCCCGATCACAATCAGTGGAATATCGCCAAACAACTCAATGGCCGCGACCTGAGAGGCGCTCTCTGAAATGAGCTCAGCGTTTTCAGAAGCAACCGCTTCCAGGTAATTCGCTTTCGCCTGTGCTTCGGCATCCGTCGATTGGCGCATTGCCTCGACTGTAATCTGCAACTCAGCCGTTTGCTGCTTGAGCATTTGGTAGAGGTTCGGGAAGGCCTGCCCGGTGATGAACGGAATCGGTGTCGGGTCGAGCAGGATCAGACCGGCCACCAGGTCCGGATACCGGTCAGCGAACACTTGCATGTTCAGCCCTCCCAGCGAGTGTCCCACAAGCACAAAAGGCCCTTCGACATGCGCTTTTTTGAGCAGCAGCTTCAATTCCTCGGCAGCGCGCTGGCTGGTGCGCGGCAGCGGGCCAGGCTCGCTCGATCCGTAACCAGCGCGGTCGTAGGTGCAGATGCGAGTAATTTTAGCAGCCTGGGATTGGAAATCCAGCCAGCGCTCCATGGTATCACCAACCCCGCTGTCGATCACTACCGTCGGGCTGCCTTTGCCCATGCAGCGGATGTGCAGGCTGTGTGTGCCAATGCTCACTTTCTTATCCATGTCTCCTCCGGTATCTGTCCCACAACCGGAAAGCACGATCAAAGCCAGTATTGCAATTATGTTCCAAATTCGCCGAACCATCGTACCTCCTTTAGCCTGATTTTTTAATCCATCGGCCAACCATATACTGAAGCGATGCTCAGCAAGATCTCAAAACGCAGCAAGCTGCCGCTGGCGCTGTTGGTCATCACCACAGCGCCTTTCCCAAGCTGCGGATAGAACCAGATGATGCTGTTCGAACCCCAGGTTCCCCCCGCATGCCAGACTTTTGGTCCCTGGCTGGTGCTTTGCAGCTCTACCCCCAGGCCATAAGCATCACTGAGCGGGGAATCCACAATCTCGATTTGAGGTGTCAGCATTTGCTGCGTCATCTCCGGTGAGAGGAGATGACCGGTCTCACCCTGGTAAGCTTTCATGAGGTCGATCATGAAAAGGGCCAGGTCGCCAGGCGTGGTCCACAAACTTCCAGCCGCATGGAAGGGGAAATTTGCCCTGCCGCCTTCCACCACCTTGCCATCTAAAGTATGTTCGCTGGCAGAAAGGAAGCGCAAGTTCTGCGGGAGAGGCTGCTGGTAGCTGCTGAGTGACATCCCCAAACGATCCAGTACAGCAGCCTGCATCAAATCCTCAAAAGGCTGGTCAAGGCGATCCTCAACCAGCAGCTCGAGGATCGCATAGTCTGCATTGGTATAGCGGTAACTGGTCCCAGGTACTTGAACCACTCGGGTAGGTTCAATACCATCCTGCAGCATGCCTTCCAGGAGCTGTTGGAGGGTAACCTCAGGCACCTCGTCACCAAAGGTAATGTACTCCGGCATGGGATCTCCAGGACCCCGCTCGGTCAGTCCATCTTTTAGACCACCAGAATGGCTCAGCAAACGGCGGAGCGTAACCTTTTCTTCTTTGGTGAATTCATTCTCCGGCACCCGCCAGGAGACGAGACGGCTGTTCACGTCCTCGTCCAGGTTCAATAGGTCTTGCTCTACCAGGGTGAGGGTGGCCGCCGCCGATAGCGACTTGGCAACTGAGCCGGCATGGAACAAAGTCTGGGGTGTAACAGCATCATCCTTGCCAGCCACGCGCACCCCGTAGCCTTTGACCCAGGCGAGCTGATAATCATCGATCACCGCAATACTCACCCCTTGCGCCTGGTAATCCTTCATCCGTTCCGCCAGGGTAGATACGCTGCCCCACTGCGGTTGTGCGTTCGCATCCAATTGCACAAGGCCGTTTTCTACCTGGACGATGCGCTCATCCAACCCGTCAGGCGTTAGTTGAGAGGGTTGATCGCTTTGCTTATTCACCTCGGCTGGATATTTTGTTGACATAGTATTCTCCTTCTTTATGATAGGGAAGATCAGGGTTATAGCAAGGAAAGCGGCGCCACCGAAGAGGCATAACGCCAGGAGGAAAAAGTAAATTTGATGTCGCTTGTTCACGTTCTTCTCCTTTCATTTGTTCACCTCGCCCACCTTGCCAACCGGCGCAAGGTAGACGACCAGCTCGTCATCACCATCCAGTCCCAGGAAACGATCCAATTCCTCCTGGCGGTACGCGGCGATGGCGCAGGTGCCGCAGCCGATCGACTCGCAGGCCAGGTAGAGATTCTGGCAAACGTGACCGGCGTCCAGGAGGATGCCCTTTGCTGCCTCGGTTCCATAGCGCCATTCTTCCCGATAGGGCACCGCGCTCCAGATAAAGCATACTGCTGCCCAATAATGCCAGGAGCTGTACAAAAATTGTGCTACACCACCAATGGAAGGAGAACATATAACAGTACATCAATGCTGGAATGGGTAAGTATGGCGCACTCAAGCCCATAGGTCCAATACAACCAACCAAATGCAAGGGCTAATAATCCGTTCCCCAAGATCGCCCGAATGCCCAGGCCAGCCATCAAAGGCAATCCCAGTGCGGAAAGATTGAGCAAATGGAAGGCACCAAACAAAACAGCCACGATCAGGTTCGTGAGCCAGAATCCGACCGGTTTTGTCCTGCCGGTTTCATCATGCCAGATCCACCCGACCATCCAAATCAATATGGTTAACAAACCTAAGCGGAACCCCACTTCTTCGGTAATCCCGGCGGATATCGCCGCCAATAGTGTCGACCACCAGGGCCCTCGGGTTGTTTCGCCTAGTGCAGAGAGGGGAATGTTCTGCGCCTTGAATTCTGCCAGGATCATGGGCAATGTTAGGTAACGAACACCGATACCGATGGCAGTCAACACACATGCAGACACCAGTGCAGTTAAGGCAATCCCTGCGATTTTTCCCTTCAAAGGCTCTTTATTGACCCACCCTTCGATGAAAGGTAATCCTAATCCCACTCGAGTTGCCAGCAGTGATCCTATTCCACCTGGCAGCCCGTAGATGACGAAGTTTGTCAACACAACACTGAGAATGATTTCCGGCCATAGCTTTGGCTGGCCAGCATACCCGTTTGCGATGGCCATAGGAACTTTCATCAGGCAACCTATAAGCACCAGGGCGAGTACGATCAAGAGCACTTTCCAGGAAAATTTTCGTTTGGTTGGTAAAGTTATTGGTTTCATTTTATTCCGCCTGCATGAAAAACTGCACCATTCGTCCGTTTCCGGGGGGTTGGGTCGTCAGACCCACCTCAGCCGCAAAATTAAAAAAACCTGGTTGATGGTTCATTTATTTACCTCCTGAAAATGGGTAGCTTCTCCCACCTTGCCAACCGGCGCAAGGTAGACGACTAGCTCGTCTTCACCGTCCAGGCCCAGGAACCGATCCAATTCCTCCTGGCGGTATGCAGCGATGGCGCAGGTACCGCAGCCGATCGACTCACAAGCCAGGTAGAGATTCTGGCACACATGGCCTGCATCCAGGAGGATACCCTTTGCTGCCTCGATTCCATAGCGCCATTCCTCCCGATAGGGCACCGCGCTCCAGATAAAGCATACTGCTGCCTGGCCTACAAAGGGCTGATCCATGGCCAGCTCGCCTAGCTTTTCGGCCAGGGCGTCGCTGGCAAAGAGGTGAACCAGCTTGTGCTCAAAGGGCAGATAGCGGTACACGCCTACCTCGATCCCCTGCACGCGGTTGATCGCCAGATAGGTCTCGAAGGGGTTTCTCCCCCCACTTGAAGGCACCGTCCTAAAACTGCCCTTGCCGCCCAGGACCACCTTGCGAACGCCTTGAGTAGCCCACAGCAGATAGGCGAGCTCTGGGAGGGTCAGGCTCTCGTCGGTGTACTTGCGGTGGCTCTTGCGGTCGGCAATGCACTCAAAGAGGTCGGGTTTGGTCAAAATGGTTCGGTCAGGTGGTGGCAGGTCGATCAACTTTGCGCTGGTGTCATAGGACTGCTGAGGGGGAGGGATAGGGACACCCCGCTCCTGGTCAGACTGCGTTGGGAAATCAGGCCACGGACCGTTCCTCAGCGCAGCCCGGTTGGCCTGGATCATCTGGGTGTACTCCTCGGTGTGTGCCTCGAGCTGGCGCATGTATTCTGTGTCGAGTGTTACCGGGGCCAGCGCCTGGACGGCTGGCAGGAAGGCCGCTTCGTGCAGATCATCAATCTCGCCAGGTATGGTCCCGAGCAGGACAATGTAAATCCAGTTCTCACGCTGGCTCAGCGCGAGATCCACCACCTTGGGAGCTGGTACCAACGCTTTACCACGGTAGCAATCCCAGGTCAGATTCGGACTCTCGACCACCCCGGCGTGTTCAGGGCGCTCGGCGAGGCTTTCTTGTGACATAACCAGGGCAATGACTTCAGCGCGGCTCAAGCCACCCACCCGCTGCTGAATGAGATGCGTTGCATCGGTCTCATAGGCATGCCTTATCCATACGCCGGGTTCTGCCTCCATCCAGCCATCGGGCACAATGCCGCTGATACCAATGTCCTGATTGGTAAATCGCTCATATTCCATAGCTTATTCCTCCAAATCGTTTCGGTTCAGTCGCCGCATCACACATGCTTTATCGTCCATTCTCGACAATGTAATCGATCGCCGCTTGCAGTTGGGCATCGATACCTGCCAAAAGCTGGCTGCGCTCCAGGGTCACGGCGATATCGGGAGAGACACCGTGACCCTCCACAACTATTCCATCTGGAGTGAGGAGCTCGGCAACTGGATAGACAAGTATAGCGCCCTTTGGCAAGGATTTTATGTTCCCTGCGCTTGCCCCACCAGGACTGCGTTCGCCGATGATCACAGCCCGACCAACCGCCTGCATGCCAGAAGCGACGAATTCACTGCCCGAGAAGCTCAAAGCGTCAATCAAGATAACGAGCGGTCCAGCATAACCGTTTCCCCCGGTCAATATCCATGGGGTAGTTCCAGACCTGGTCCTGATCTTGCCAAAAGTGACCTGCCTATCCAGGAATTGGGCTGCCATTTGCCCATCGGTATCGAAATCGCCGCCCGGGTTGCCGCGCAAATCGATAATGATGCCGGGTGCATCTTGAAGAGTAGTAATCGCTTCAACAAAATCGGGCGCCAAATCAGGATGGAAGGTATTGAAACGTATATAACCAACCTCACTTTCCAAGCGCCTGCTCTCAAACTCTAGATAAGAAGGTGGTAATCCCCCGCCCGTACCTACCATCCGTGGACGTTGGATGCGCTCGATACATCCTTCGTGCAATTCATCTTTTCCATCCAGATAAGCCAGGTTAACGCAGGTACCCGGATCCCCGTAGATCAGGCTTAGTAGATGGCGGGTCAAGATATCGATGCGCCCTTGATCGTTGTAGGGTGGAGCCAGGTGTTCTTGCTCATCAGCAATGATCTGATCGACAGAGGTCCCCTCGATACTTTGGATGATAAATCCAGGGCGTAGTCCGGCTTTTTCAGCCGGGGAATCAACTTTAACTCGGGTGATGACCGCCTGTTCATCCAGCAGCCGCACATCGATCCCGGTCTCACCTGCTTCCCAGACAACCGGCTCGGCAGAAGGCCACAGGTCAATGGGCCCCACGGCCGCGTGGGAGACTTTCAACTCCCAGAGCATCTGGTTGAGAAGCTGGTAGAGCTTTTCGTCATCCTCGGCTGCACGGATGAGCGGCTCATATTTCGCGTGGATGGCCTCCCAATCCAACCCTCCGAATTCGGGATCGAAAAAGGTCGCATTGATCGTGCTCCAGACCATCTCGAAAACCTGCAGGTATTCGAGATTTCTAATGGTTTGGGTGGGCACTAGGGTGGGCGCCGGCGTCGATGTGCTGGTGGCGGTTGGCGTGGGCGACTGCTTTTGAGGAGCCGCACAAGCGCACAGGTTCCAAACCATCAGGCTGATAAAAGCGATTGTTACAAAAGATTTCATGACTTTCCTTCCTTTGTGACCATAGTTGTGCACAAGCGCCAGCCGAAAAGGGTTCATGTGGTTTTCAGTGGCTTGCGCCTCGCACCAATTCCGCCACGGTTTCTACAATGATCTCTGGCTGTTCATCCGGAACCAGGTGTGTGCTGCGCTCCGCCACGATTAACTTCCCATCCTTCACAGAAGCAGCCAGGTGCTCGTGCGATTCCCGCCAGGCCTGGTTCTCTTCGGGTTTGGGCCACCAGGGTATGTCGGCGGTAATGACCCGCACCGGGATGTGATGCGGAATGGATAATGTTTCTAAGTGGGCGACAGTATCTGGAAGCCCAGCCTCAACTCGCAAGGCAGCCCGCTGCGGTTTGGTAAGTTTGTCTGGCTGAGCTCTGTCGAATGGATGCTGAGAGAGTGGATGGTCAATGAGAGCCTGGGCTCCGCCAATGGCATGGATAAATTCAACATTCATGGCATCCAGGAACACCAGGCCACTTATTGCGTCGGGCTGCTCATTGGCCATCACCACGATTAACATTCCTCCGTAGGAATGACCCAATAGAATCAAGGATTTGGTGAGGCCCAACTTCTCCAGTCCACGCCACAACCCCGCCACTTCCTGGCGGATATTGTAAGGCGTATCCGGCAGGTCGCTCTCCCCGTAACCAGTCCGGTCATAGGTGATGATGGTCGCTCCAGTTTCGCGAGCCAGCGCCGGAGCCAGGTCGTTCCAATAAGAGGCATCCGCTCCGCCGCCCAATTCAAGTAAGACCGCTGGCTCCGATCCCGGGTAAACCCGAAAATGGAGGCGATAACCGCCAACATCCACCAGGGAATCAGCCACTTGACCTGACCCCGACGTAATGGTTTCCTGTTCCTGTGTGGCACTTGTGGTGGGGGAATTTGTCGCCGGCTTGGGGGTCGGAGTCGATGATTGGGATGCAGGGGATGTCCATGCACAGGCCGTTAGCGGTAAGGCCAGGATGGCTGCACACTTCACAAGGTAGTGCGAAATCTGGTTCATGCTAGCCTCCTTTCATTTGTTTCATATCTTGTGGCCACAAGATATATTTCTCGTAATGATCGAAAATCAAAACAAGAGCGTTTTCCAGCCTCTTTGAAAGGCACGCCGCAATGGTGGATTTGCCGGAACCTACATAACCGGCAATTACGATCACGGTTGGTTTTGAGAAGGGAGTGTGGTCTTCAATCATAAAATCGTTACTCCACCTTCTTAGCCAGAGGCATTTCGATCCCATGGAACACCAGTTGGAGAGCGGTTACCGTTCCAGCATCATCACGGACGAAAATAAACCGGTAATCTTCCTGTCCTTGGACAAAGAAACGCGTCTCGCTTTCAGCGGACAGCGGTGCCCAACTTTGCCCATCTTCAGATTGCACGAATAGGCTGTTATCTTCAAACTTGATTCGAAAAATGGCAGTAGGCTGCATGTCATAGGTACCTGCATAAGCTGCCAGGATCGCTGGGTCCACCTGGATGGCGACCGGATCGGGGGGCGGAGATTTTTTGGCACGGGTCGGGTCGAAGGGCACGTACCCCAGCCAATCGTAAGGAGAATAGATATCGCCGATCGCCTTTTTGGCAATTTCCTCCGCGACCAACTCAAAATTGTCACTGTTACTCAATAGCACAATTCCAATCCCCTGGTCGATATAAGTGACCGTGTAGTTCTGCCAGCCGATGCTGTGCCCGGTATGGAAGAAGGCTCGCCCGTAGGCGCTGTCGAACAACCCCCAGCCCAGCCCCCAGGCCAGGGCTATGTCCTGATAATCATTGGTCGTAACCCATGCATCTGGACCGAACATACGCTTGTAATTGATGGTGATCTGGGGCTTGAACATGTCGTCCACAGTGGCTTTTCTGTGTCCCTCGGCATTCAAGATACCGGCCAGGAAATGGGCATAGTCGCCGGCGGTGGTCACCATCGAACCGACTCCATCTGGCGTGGACCGCTGGATTTTCTCTCCCCGCGGCCGGCCATATTCATCGTGCGGAGAAGCATGGTTCGCCTCGAATTCTGGCTGCCAGATATAGCTGGAGCGTGTCATTCCCAAGGGTTGGAAGATCTTTTCCTGGGCTAGCGCCTCCAGGTCTCTTCCAGTAACCTCTTCAATGACCATCTGCAATAAAGCGATCCCCTCGCCAGAATAGCTGTGCCTCTCTCCAGGCGAGAAAAGGAACTTCAAGCGACCATCAGGCTCGAGGAAACGCAAATTCGGAAAACCGGTGCTATGGCTGAGAGCCATGCGGGCGGTGATCTGCTTGTATCGTTCGTCGCCCTTCAGATCAGTATAAGCTTGGTATTCGTATAAGGGTTTACCCAAATATTCATACAGCGGCTTGTCCAGGTCGATGACTTTCTCCTCCGCCAACAGCATTACCAGGTAGGCAAAAACGGGTTTGCTGAAAGAAGCTGCCGAAAAGAGGGTTTGTTCGTCGTTAAGGGTGCCATCGCTTTTATTTTTATATCCAAAGGCTTTCTCGTAAACGACCTGCGAGTCGTTGAGGATGGCCAATGATAATCCTGGGACATCCGCTTTTTTCATCGTCTGCTCGATGAATGCCTCCAGTTCAGCGGTTGAAACAGATGTTCCATCGAGTCTTTTCAGACTGGTTTTGGTTTGAGGGTCATCAGAGCCGTTGGATCTCGTTTTGACGCTGCATCCCATTAAAGCCAGGAGCTGAACCAAAATTGTTGCGGAAATAATCAATTGTTTCATAGCTCAACATTCCCTTCGAACACAAATATTCATTTCAGATACTTTCCTGGGCTGAATGGCTCAGGATATTGCCACTAAGACTATCCTCCAATGCCGGCTCGCGGTACACCGCCGGGTGATCGGAGGGCAGCTTCTTCCACATCCGGTCAGCTATGATGAGAATGATTGCCACGATCGCCATGGTCACGTTGAGGATCTCAAAGTCCAGATTGGGGAAAAACGCGATCGCGGTATTGGCGGCAGCGTGGGTGATACCTGCTACAAGGATGCTCCCTTTGGCGCGATTGCAAATCCATACAATGAACACCGAAAACAGGATATGGATTAGATACTCCTCGATCCAGAATTGCAAGGTCCAGACTGGCTTCCCTTCTGCCTGCCATAAGAAAAAGTGCCACGGCACCCAGAAAAAAGCCATGATCAGGGCTGCGATCATAGGACTGGTACGAGTTTGCAGTCTGGGCATTGCAAATCCACGCCAACCTACCTCTTCCCCGGTGGCATTGAAAAAGAAGAACTGGTAGAGGAATTTGACCGTGACCAAGCCGATCAGTGCCAGGCCGGCATCTGGGAACTGGTGGGCTGTGGTGGGCTGCCTGTCGAGGAGGCTGCTGATGAGAACTGAAAGCAGGATCAAAGCCGGGGTCAACACCAATCCCAAAAGAGACCAGCCCCACACGCGGCGCAGCCGGATCAACGAGGACAGGTAGTTTTTTACTGCCGGGATGCGTGAATAAGTCATGCTGATCACGAAGGCAACTGGTACCACCACAACAAAGATAAAACCGATCAACACGGGGGTTAATGGAATGTGATTGAATAATGTGGTGTGGGCAATAAAAACGAGCGCAGACACGACCCACGCCACGCAGAAGGCGATCCAGAATGCTTTGCGCCTCCCTTGCCTGGGTTGCGTGTTTGTTACCGCCGTAATGATGATCCCTGCCAGCGCGGGACCGCAGGTTGCTATAGAAGCCAGAGGCAGCCAGCAAGAACTGGCCTTGCTTGTAGAAGCCGCCGTAGGAAAACCCCAGCCCCCAGGTGATTGCATAGGTAAGGATATAGAAGGCCACCACTTGATGGTGCTTGATCCATTCAATGAGTTTTTTCATATTTCACTCCTTTTTTTCGTTAAAACTCTTCTCTACCCCACCTCACAACGGCCAATGTGATGAAAGATCACGATCAGAACCCCTGTGCTGATCAGAGGAAGATACCAGCCTGCGGGCAGTGACCGCCCCGTCCCGATTGCCACCGCCAGCTGGATCAGCCCTTCTGGGAGGATCGCAACGAGCCAGGGGGCCAGTTTTCCAAGGAGCTGGGGCAGGATATTCATGCCGATCCCGACGGCAATCGGAATACCGATGACCGGGCCCGTGGAGTTAAACAACGTTCCTAGCATCAACGCCAGCGTCAGGTAGAACAGTAAGAGCACGCACACTACTCCAGTTGCAGAGATAAATGGTGCAGGATTGAAATAGGTACCCGCCTTCAATGCAAGCTGCAGGTATACCACCAGGCTCTGCACCACAATCAGGATGATGAACATTGCCCAACCATGCCCGACGAGCTTGGAGAAGATAAAGGAGCTGCGGCTGACCGGGTTGGAATGTATCCAGGCGGCTGTGCCGAATTTCTTCTCGTTGACAATCAATCCCTGGGAGAGCACCATCACTCCAAAGGAGGTAAAGAAAATCTCCATTTGGAGGAATACTTTGATCAGCTCGCTGACCCCTGAGACCGTTCAGGTTCATGTCTGCGGAAGGGTCAAACACCGGGATGACCCACAGGATAAAGGCAATAATCCCGTTGGAAATGAACAACCAGATCAGGGTCTGCACCCACCATTTGCGCGTCCCCCACCACAGGCTGTTTTCTTTCCTCAACAGGTTTGCAAAGCCGCTGCGCCAGCCATGCTCAACAACCGGTTGGAGATTTTCACCGCTGGTCATCTCTACCTCCTTCGACGATACTCAGAAACACATCTTCAAGCTCGTACTTCATCCGTCCAAATTCGATAACGTTCAACTGCTCGTCACAAACTAACCATTTGAGCAATTCAGATTTGGCGGCCGCCTCGTCCGTCACGGATACCTGCCAGGTGGTTTGCGTTCCGACTGCTTTGCTTTGATTCCCGATACCCATGGCAGACTGGCGAGGCGAGTCTGGGCTGCGCTGGCATCCCCTTCCAACACAATTTTATAGATCGTGCCCTCGCTCCCTGTCAGCAGTTCTTGCAGGGGCGCCTGGGCTACCAGTTCGCCCTGGTTTAAGATGGCGACTGTATCACTCACCTGCTGCACATCATCGAGGATGTGCGTGCAGTAGAAAATGGTGGCATGCTTACGTAAGCGAGCCATCACTTCCAGCACATCCCGGCGTCCCTGTGGGTCCAGGCTGGCAGCCGGCTCATCCAGGATCAGCAGCTCCGGGTAATTGATCTGCGCCAGCCCAATCCCCAGGCGCTGCAGCTCACCGCCCGAAAAACCGTGAATCGGGCGGTCAGCCTTGTCTTCCAACCCCACCAGCTCAAGCGTTTCCTCAATGCGCTGCTCGATTTCAGCACTGGGTCCGTGATAGAAGAAGCGAGCCCGGAAGCGCAGCATCTCACGCGCCGTCATGTGCTCGTAAAAGCGCGGATTCTGTGCCAGGTAGCCGATTTTCTGGCGCACCTGCAGGCTGTCGTGGACGATGTCATGCCCGTAAATCGTTCCACCTCCCGTGGTCGGACGTGTCAACCCCAGCAGAAGCTTAATCGCAGTGGTCTTGCCAGCGCCATTTGGCCCCAGGAAACCAAAGATCGAGTTCTGCTTCACCTTCAGGTTCAGCGATCGAAGCGCTTGAAGGTTTTTATATGTCTTACTCAGTCCATGTGTCTCGATGGCAAAAGATGTGGGCATATTCATATCAATTTTCCTTTTATTCCCGCGCGTGGTACACCGCCGGGTGGTCAGTGGGTAGCTTATTCACGGAAATCAGTGACAAACCCAGGTCGTTGATCTTGGCCAGGATGCCATGCAGGGCAGCCTGGTCTGGGACAACGCCCGTTAAAAATGTATCGCCATTCGTGTACGTGATCTCGAAACCATCGAACCAGTCTTTCCATTTGAAATCGAGCCTGCCTTTTACATGAATTCTGTAAGAGCTGGGTTGGTCAAATGCAAGTTCGCTGTCCATCGAAGTCTCCTGTCGTTGAAAAGTCTGCCACCAGTCAGCGCGACTTGGTTACTCTGAGCATAGACTCAAAGTAGGGGAGAGGACATCATCAATATTGGGTATTTGGTGGGTGATTAAAAAGCGTCAGCCTACCAAATCGGAAGATTGGCGCTTTGGGAGTCACAACTGCTCCATCTTACAATAATTTCAAGTCATGAGCGCGTTCCACGGCCTGCATCCGCCGGTTGACGTTAAGCTTGCTGTAGATATTCTTGATATGTGTGCGCGCTGTACTGGCAGATATAAACAATTCAGCCGCAATTTCCGTGCTATCCAGGCTGGTGTCGAGCAGGTGCAGCACTTCAAGCTCGCGTTTGCTCAGGGGCTCGGTCAATCGCGGAGCTCCCTTTTCATCACTTACCGAAACCGGCTGGATCCTATCGATCGATACAATACTTTCTGATCCGGCGTACTGTCTCAGCAGCAGCCTGGAATAGTCCGGGGAAATGCCCGCGGTCACTGCTTTATGAAGCAATTCCTCCATCTTAACCCCATGTTTAATAAACACATGGATATACCCTTCAGGCTCAGCCAGCCGCAAAGCGTGCTGCAATAAGTTGAGAGACTGTCCCTCTTCTCCTAGAGATTGGGCGATAAGAGCCTCCTGGGTGAGAATTTTCAATAACAGGCTGTTCGCCCCAGCTTTTTCCGCGACGAACCGCAAGCCATCCAATATTCGAAAAGCTTCTTCCAGCTTTCCCTGTTCTTTGAGGATCACAGCAAAAAAGTAATACTCAAAGCGGTGCGCAAAATCCGGGGTGTCTGCTGGGCTCATCCCGCAAGCTGACAGCCAGGCAGCCGTGCTGCTCCAATCGCCTCTGGCTTGGTTGATGACTGCTTCCAGCGCGAAATCGCGACCACCCGGTGTCGTCTTCGGGAAAATGTTTTCTGCCTCCCGAATGGCGCTCAACGCCTCATCCAGATCGTCGGTCTCATAAAGGATGCCGGCATAGATGAACCACCCATTATAGAGATAATCCGAATACCCCCATAACTTACATAATCGAATCCCTTCGCGGGCAAAATGCAGGGATCTTTTCAGGTCATTCCATTCAAGATAGATCTGTGCTTGCAGTAGATATGCATATCCAACTGGGAAAGATTTCAACTTCCGTCCTGCGGTGTGTACATTGGTCTTCTGGAGAGTCTGTCTCAAATATATCCATACTCTGCCTGAGTTTCCCTTGGTAGCGCAGGATGTTGGCAATTTCAAACTGAGCTGCCATTTCCAGCTCGAGATCACCGGCAGAAATGCTCAGCGAGGAAGCTTCTTCGAGAGCCTTCAATGCTTCAGGATTATCCCCTTGCCAGGAGAGGAGATTCGCCAGGTGGTAGAAAACAAAGGCGCGCGGCCGGAATTCATCCTGCGGCAGCAGTTCCAAAGCTTTTCTGGCCTGGATGATCCCATCTTGTATCTGGCTGGCGCCCAACTCTCCAGAGAGTGTCCGCATCGCAGCAATATACCCACAGATTCGCCGATCTCCCTGATCTGCGAATTTTTCTGCAGCCGCAAGGGCCTGCTCAATTTGATCGTTTCTTCCAAGATATGCCAGCAACCAGGTGCGTGCAATATTCAGCCAGGGATACGAATTTGTTATACGTTCGGGAAGGGAATTCAACCAGTTCAATAAAGATGAGGCTTCGTATGCCTCCATAATGGTAAAAGCATATCGTTCTGCTAGTTCAGCCAGGCGATCCAGGTTGCCTGAGGCCAGGGCATGCACCAGGGCTTCAGCCAGGAAGCCATGCTCTTCATACCAAGTACAAGCTCTCCGGTGAAGCTCAGGAATGATCTCTGAGTGGGATTGTCTCAAGGATGAGGCCAGTAAATCGGCGAAGAGGCGATGATAGCGATACCAGATTCTCTCCTCATCCAATGAGACCAGGAACAAGTTGTTTTTTTCTAATTGGTTGAGGATGGACTGGCTGTTGCTAGAACCGAGAAGGGCATTACATAAGGGTGCGCTCAGACGTTCCAGGATGGAGGTTTTCAGGAGGAATTCCTGCACATCCTGCTCCTGCCGGTTTAAGATTTCCTCCACCAGGTAGTCAAAGATAAAGCGGCTGCTGCCAGTAAACGCCCGGATAAAATCTTGGGCATCCTCCCGTCCTTGCAGGGACAAAGCGGCCATTTGCAGACCGGCGATCCAACCTTCGGTACGGTTTTCCAAGGCACTTACATCCTCGGCTGATAGGTCAAGCTCCATCACCCTGTTTAGAAAAACGGCGGCTTCTGAGGATTTGAACCGTAAATCCGCTGACCTGATTTCCACCAATTGACCGCGCGCCCGCCAGCGCGCCAGCGGCCAGGGAGGGTCCACGCGGCTGGCCACCACCAGGTGCAGACTTTTGGCAGATAGCGGCAGATGATCCATCAGAAAGACCAGGTCCGCATGGATTTTGCCTTCCGTGATGGTATGCAGATCATCCAGCACCAGAACAGCCTCCCCTTGGAGTGTAGAGAGTTCATTCACAAGGTTTATGAGCAGTGTATCTATAGGAGGTGGTTTGGGGGATTGCAGCGCCTGGAGTATCGCCTCACCGAACCCAGCCCGGCGGAAGTGGGGAACGGTAGATAAAGCTGTAATGAAATAGGACCAGAAATGGGCGGGAGTATTTTCCCCTTTTTCAAGTGTCAGCCAGGTGGCCGGACCATCGAGCTGGGAAACCCACTCACTGAGCAGCGTGCTTTTGCCATAACCCGCGGGAGCAGAGACGAGGGTCAGCCGGTTATTATTAACGAGCCCAGCGTTCAGCCGCTGGATCAGGTTTGGTCGGTTGACGATATTGCGATGCAGAGCCGGGACGCGGATTTTGGTCGCCAATAAGAGATCTGACACCGGTTTCTTCCTTTGCGATTCGCCGAAATATTTTTGCGAACTTTGCTGAGAAATCGGCGAATTGCCAAGTGATTAGTCGATATTGCCAATCTTGTATCTTTACTCGCTTACGACCAATCATAAAACAACATCGGTCCATTAATCATTATATAGAAGATTTTGGTAGATTTTAATCGCGGTTTACTTGAAGAGTATAGATCTTCTCCAGCATCTCCATCGCAGCGGTGTTGCCAGGCTGGAGAGACAGTGCATTCAGGAGGCATCCTTGCTCATACTCTGCCTCGCTCAGGGCTCTTCTGGTGGGGATATGAAACATTTGTAATACAATAGGAGGGTAGATTATCCTTGCAAAAAGCCAAAAGATAGAGATATCGTGCTGCAAACAACGGTTTAAAAAAGAATGCAATGGCAAGTAAAGTGATCGTCGGTTTAAATCAAGTCACGACCACGTGGCTTACATCCGTGCTTGCGAGCAGCGGCGCGTTGATGCAGGGGGCGGTGGCCGCTTTTGACGTGCACCCAGGCCGAGGGAATTGGTCGACGAATTTCAGGCTTAACTTGCGCTACACAGATGGATCGCAGGGAGCCTTGCCGCGGAGATTATTTTTAAAGATGGTCACTGCAGATTTGGCAGGTGCGTCTTTCGGTGCCTCGGAAGTGACCTACTACACGCACGACTACACTGGCGTTGCTGGGGTTCCGCTTGTGCGCTGCTACAACGCTGCCTATTCGGAGGAATTTCATTCCTACCACATTCTGCTGGACGATCTATCTGGAACTCATATTGAGGCCGCCGAGAAAATGCCGACCCTTGAATATGGATTAGCTCTTGCTGAAGGATTAGCCGCGCTGCATGCCCGCTGGTGGGGTGCAAAGCAATTTACACAAGTCGGTGCGGCAATGCACACTTCCTGGCAAATCCGCCGGTTTATTAGCATCTCCGAGTCCGGTGTGGGGAATATCCTTAAGAGCTTCTCAACTGAGCTGGAACTCCACTGGCCAGATGCCATCCTGGAGGTGTTTGCGAAACACCCGAAAGTGATCCTAGCCCGAAACTTAGTCGATAATGGCTTCACGTTGATCCACGGAGATGTCGGTCAAAAAAATGTATTGGTTCCCATTAATGGAGATCGGCCAATTTATATCATTGATCGGCAGCCATTTGATTGGTCCCTGACGACCTGGCTGGGTGTCTATGATCTAGCCTACGCCATCGTGCTCGATTGGGATATCGAGACCCGTAGAAGCTTGGAGATACCCATCTTGAGACACTATCACGAGCAGATCATGAAGAATGGTGTGAATGGCTACTCATGGGAACAGCTGTATGATGATTATCGATTATGCGTGCCCATGTGCGTCTACGTGGCCACGGAGTATTTCCGCGGTGATGCGAATAGCCGGTGGATTTCATCCTGGCTGCTCATGCTTCGAAGATCCCTGACGGCTTATGATGATTGGAGGTGCAGCGAACTTTGGTAGAAAGACTTATCAACCCGGTGGCGCATCAGCTCAATCCCCCACAGCGGCAGAGTATCCACATACTTCATGCCGCACTTTTGGATGACCCGCCGCGAAGCCAGGTTATCGGGGTGCACCAGGGCAATGATGTGGTCGAGTTGAATATTCTCGAAACCAAAGTGTAAAGAAGCTAGCGCTGCCTCGGTGGCATAGCCTTTTCCCCAGAAAGGCCGGTCGAGTAAGAAACCGACCTCGGTTTCATCCAGCTCGGGCAGGTACTGCAGACCCACCCAGCCGCCAATCTCAGTTTGGCCGTCCGGCAAGATGCCCCAGTTGCCATAGCCATGCTTCTCCCAATGCGCTTGTTGAACAGTAATGAAGCGCTGGACCTTCTCGAGGGGTGGAGGGATGGGGTTGGGGAAGTAGCGCAGTACGCCTCCGATTGGTAGATCCGGTAAAG
This sequence comes from uncultured Chloroflexia bacterium, assembly GCA_963751425.1. GTDB lineage: Bacteria > Chloroflexota > Anaerolineae > Anaerolineales > UBA4823 > CAVVUF01. The sequence continues at coordinate 246,759 of CAVVUF010000002.1, forward strand.
AACCTCGTCATCGCTGGTCTGCAAGGGACGTAAAACCAGGCGAGGGGTATGGATGGAAGGGATTGGAGTGATCATTGAAGCAGTTTCTTTTTTGGGGTTAAAAATAAAAAAAACAGCCCCTCCCTAAACAAAGAGAGGGGCTGGATTCGAGCTGGTTGGTTTAAACAACCTTGTTGATTTCTGCCAGGAGCGCTTCAGCCTTTTCCTTGGTGAAACCCATCTGCGCAGCCTGGGGCATCGAAACGATCATCTTTAGCGACATTCCCCTGGCCATGCCAATCATTGGATTGGTGGAAGCACCGGGGAGCTGCTGGTCCAAGACCGCTTTGGCCTGGGGATCGTCTAAAATGGCTCCGAGGGTTGTGTCAAGAGTTACTTTCATTACATTCCTCCATAGAACATGAAAAGTGGTTGATGTTTTGTCAATCTTAAAATGATTGTAACACGAAATTTACGCTGTTTCGGCAGATTCTTCTTTTACATCGGTAGAATCTTCTTTTACACTGGATTCCATCCGCCCAGCCGTACCCTGGAAAAGCTCCCACCCCTGGCTAAAAATCACCACCTGGGCGGCCAGCAGCCACAAGAAGAACAAGCTAAAGGCAAATGCCGCCGCGTTGAGAATGTTGGTCAGGTTGTTCTGGATATTGGTAAGCATGAGGGTCAGGTTGCCTATCGACTCTTTCGACTGGCCAACCATCCCCTCGTACTCTTGTAGGCTCTTTGAGATCAACGCCACACTGGTTGACATTGTGACCAGGTTCTCCTGGATGGCATTCAGGTTGCTGCCCGCGTCGTCAAGCTTGGTGGATACCTCTGAGAACTTGGTGGGTAGGTCTTCCAGGTTCTTGGCCAGGTCACCCAATGAGTCCGCCAGAGGTATCTCAGGGTTGTAAGCCGTCTTGGGCTGCTCTACAAAAGCACCCAAGAGCGGCGTGGCGCTGAGGACTGCCTGGAAATTTCCTAAGGATCTGACCGCGCTGTCCATGACTTCTGCAGCTTGTTGGGCTGTCTGGAGCGAGGCGATCGCCGAGTCCAGTGAAGAAGGCACCGTATCACCCATGATGGATTGCACTTGATCGAGGACCGGCTTTGTATCGTTTAATGTAGAAGCCGTGGTGCCCAACATGCTGGATAATGCATCCACGCTGTCTACGGTGGCTCCCAAAGCCTGGGCCGTAACTTCCATAACCTTCTGGCTGGTCTCGATGCTGGAAATGAGGGTTGTGATCGTCGTGTCAACGTAGCCAGCTACGGTGGGTTTCACTGTCCAAATGCCCACCAATCCGGCCAGGCTGAGCAGCAATCCCAACAGCCCGGCGATCATCACCAGCACACCCAATACCTTTCGTATGACTTTCATGTCACCTCCTTAGATTAAGACATTTTCTCTATTTTATTTGAATTGCCTGTGGTTCTGCTATTATAGTATCATCCGAGAGATTTTTCCAATCATTTCGATCCTCTAAGGATTTATCGCATCCTCTCAAATTTGCCCTTTAAACGCCAAAACCGCCCTTGCAGGCGGTTTCTGTTTTTTCCCTGGCGGGGAGGGTGGGATTCGAACCCACGGCTGAGTTTTATCCCCAGCACTCACTTAGCAGGCGAGCCCAATCGGCCTCTCTGGCACCTCCCCGGAAGAAGTAGCGACGAGATTTTACCACATCAGAGAATGGGGTGCAAACATTTTCGTAATCTTTCCCGATTAGAGCTAAGCCTGTCGAAGCACTTTCTTTCGAGATCTATGCACGAGCCTTTTTAGGGCTTTCCCAGCGGTTCGTCGTGTTTGCGGTATAAAAGCAGAGCTCAGAGCATTCGACTGCCCTGAGCTCAAAAGCTATCTCAAATCCTTCCACCGCGTATCTCAGCGGCTTTGCGGTGAGAGGTGTGTTATTCTTAACGATCGTAAACTCAACGCCAGTCGCTGACCTGGTCCTGATAGGGATTGTTTGTCAGGTTATATACCTCGGCAGTGCCAGGCTTTAGCAAGTAAACCTCGCGGTTGCCATCTCGATCGGTCGTGAAAGCCACCCAGACCTGGTCAAGAGACCAGGCAGGCCCAAAATCACTGGCTGGGTTGTTGGTCAGGTTGACGGGGCTCTGCCCATCGATGCCCATCACATAGACCTCCTGGTTCCCATTCCGGTTCGTAGTGAACGTCATCCGGCTGCCATCCGGAGACCCATCAGCCATTTGATCGTTGGCTGGGTTTCCTGTCAGGTTTGTCACTGCCGTACCGTCGGTCCCCATCCGGTAAATCTCATTGTTCCCATCCCGATCGGAGGTGAACACGATGAATTCACCGGTTACATCCTGGCTCACACTCCGCACCCAGTCCGGCTGGGTGTCATTCGCCGGGTTGTTCGTCAGGTTGAGGAGGACATTGTTGCTCAACCGCAGGATATAAATTTCAAAGTTGCCGTCCCGGTTGCTGGTGAAAGCGATCCATTTTCCATCTACCGACCAGGTTGGCTGCTGATCATCAGCCGGGTTATTGGTTAAGTTAACCGGATTCGTCCCATCCGCGTTCATGAGGTAGATTTCATTCTGACCGTCTCGGTTGCTCGTAAAAGCAACCTTCTGCATATCAGTCGACCAGGCTGCCTGTACATCGGTGCTTGGGCTGTTGGTCATACGCTTGAGATGTCCCGCGTCATCCGTTGTATAGACCTCCGGGTTGCCATCCCGGTCCGACTCGAACAAGACCATCCCGCCGAAACGCGGCAGGGTGCCAGAGGGAGGCGTGGTTGGATTCACACTGGTTGGCTGTGTGGGCGGTTGCGTGGGTGGTTGCGTGGGTGCGGCAGTTGGTGGCACCTTGGTAGCGGTGGGCTGTAAAAACGCGGCAGTTGCCGTGAGCGACGGGTTGTTCGCATCGCAGGGATTTAGATCTCTTCCATCGACAATCCCGTCCTGGTCCGTGTCGGGATTCAAAGGATCAGGGCAGGGGGGGGGTTCGCTGCCGTCCATCAAACCATCTCCATCTGTATCCGGCTTCAAAGGATTGGTGCCCAAACGTACTTCATCACCATCATTCAGCCCATCTCCGTCGGTGTCCGCGTTCAGCGGGTTGGTCCCCCGCCTTACCTCATCGCCGTCTATTAGCCCATCAGCATCGGTATCTGGGTTGAGCGGATTCGTTTTTGCTTGGAAAACTTCTTCGCCATCTAAAAGACCATCCCCATCCGTATCTGGATTATTGGGATCAGTCCCAAACTCTGCTTCTCGCTGGTTGATCAGGCCGTCGCCATCCGTATCCTCTTGGCCAGCCAGCGCCGCCTCCGTCTGGTTGGCGATGATTGTCTGGGTTACGCCGGCGGCTAGCGCTGTACTTGTTAATAAATATTGAGTCTCAACACCTGCCTGCATTGTTTTTGCGGCCGCAGTTTGGGTGGCGCGGTTGGTTTGTGGTGAGGGTCGGAACAAGAGGAAGCCAAAAGTTAAAAAGAGGCAAAAACCCAGGACCAGCACGGTTGCCAGTGCCCATATCGGGATCAGCCCCCGGCTGGTCACCTGGCCCGCCAAGCTCGGTACTTCCTTCTGCTTCGATTTCACCGAAACCTGGTATGGATAGGAAACTGTCCCTCCGATCAATTGCCGCTGGCGAGGCCGGGCTGTAAAAATAAATGCCGCCGTTTCGCCTGCTGGAATAGAAAGCTTTGTCGGGTCCTGAGCCGGTTCGCCTGGAGCTTGCGGTAGTGTAGAGGTTTCGGCAGTCTCTGGCTGTGCGGCACCCTCGGGCGGCATATATTCGAAGCTGAGCTGGTCATTCTGGCTAACACAAGTGAGAAGGACTACCTGTTGCGTATTCCCTTCGTTCTTTACCCTTACCCTCACCGGCTGCCCCGCTGCGACTACTGCAGGATCCAGCTCTGCATTGAATTTCGTGAAGGCGGAAACAGTCAAGATGCAATCGACCTTGACGATCTCATTCGGCGTCCCCTGGCTGGCCACCACAATGCGGAATCTGGTCCGCCCTGCCTGGCTGGAAGGGGAAAGCGGCGGGCGAATCGTCAGGGAGATTTCTTTATTTTCTCCGGGTTTTAAGGGGTTGACGGGTGTTGTTGTGGATATCCAATTCAATGGGATTCCCTCGACCCCGATCCGAAACGTGTCGGCTTCCAGGCCGCGGTTGAGGACCGTGATTGGTACCGCCAGGCTGCTCCCAGGGGCTGCAGAAAACTGCACCGATCCCAGCAGAACGCCTACCCGGCCGAGCGACTTAAATGCCGCCACCCCCAGCTTCACTTCAACCTCAGCTTTTTGTGTGGGATCTTTCTGGCTTAGGGCGATAACTTTCAGTGGTAAATATCCAGCCCTGATTTCCGGTGAGGCCGGGATCTTCAGAACCAGGTCAACCTTTTTCTCCTCACCCCCCGTGAGGGTAATTACAGGCGAGGGCAGGGAAACCCAGCTTGCCGGCACTCCCTGTACAGACAGCTCCAGGAATTCGGGTTCCTGCGAGAGATTGCTGATTGTCAATGGAATTTGTACTTCGCTCCCGGGGATGGCTGGAAGTTCACTTGATTCGACGCGCAGCAGAATGACCTCTTTGGGTTTCTCTTCAGCCGCGACCGTCAGGATGATTTCAATCTCTTTTTTATTTTCCGGCGCACTTTGACTGACGACCTGCACCCGCGGAGGGTAAGAACCGATGCTCTCTTCTGTCGCTTCGGGTGGGCAGAAGTTGAAGGTCGCTTTTTCCTGTCCACCTTCTGGCACCCATACAGCTGGCGGGCCAGTATAGGTGAACCAGCCGGGTGGGATGCCCAGCAGGCTGACTTTAAAATAATCGCCCGTTGGATTGGGGTTCGTGAGGAGGATAATAATTTCCACACTTTTCCCAGGGGTAGTCTTATACTCTAAAGATTGAAGCGCAACCTGGATTGAATCAGGTTTTTGATTGGTTCCAAGATCGTCCATTTTTTCCAATCCCATTTCTAGCCCCGCTTGAATTTAAGAGGGAGCCGTTAGATATGAAAGCTTTACCATTATACCAAGATACAAGTAAACTTACGTCCTGCCATCCTTGGATTCCTGATTTTCTTATCAATAAACTCCGCTGACTCTCTTGCTAGATTTAACAAATGTTGCTTGGACCTTAAGAAATCGCCCGAAAAATGATGGCGAGTTCCGGCTTCTCTCAATTTTCGGGTCGAGCCTATGATTAAAACAAGAGACTGGTCAGGTTTTCTTCAAACCAGCCAGTCTCTTATTTACACCGGAATGGTGCCTAACTATTGGACATTAACGATCACCCAGAAGGTGCACAGAGGCGTATCACCCTCTTGAATAGCCCAGGCTTCGCCATACTGGCCCGGCTCTGAGGGAGTAATCATGCTGCCGCTAACCGTATAGGTGGCTCCCGGGTCAACGTTCTGCGACATGCCATACGCATCGCCATTCTGGTGTAGGCGCACACCGTTAAGTGCTCCCAGGAAAACCAGACTCGAGCTGGGACCCGGCCAGGACACGCTGCTGGTGTTCTGCAGCACCCAGGTCATGGTAAAACCGGTGCTGGTTGGGAAAGTGGTATTGTCTGCCGGATCCTGTGAAACCAGGACACATTGGTTGGTGGCGGGCGGTGTGGTGGAGACATCCGTCGGAGGCGGTGCAGGCGCATCAACGACCGGCACATTCTCGGTGTTGGCGGTGGTTACCCATTCAGAAGCCACCCAGGCAGCTCCCGCGGCGACATATTCGGTTGGTACCTTCACCTGCCACCAGAGCCCATCACTGCTCTTTCCGGTCACTTCGGCAGTAGCACCGGGGGCAGCAACACCATAGATGAGATAATTGGTCCCTGGACCGCTGCGCAGGTTTACGAAGTCGATCGCTGTGGCTGACGGTACGCCGGCCGCTGGAGGGGCAACAACCACCGTGGGCGGTGCCTCAGGCGTGGCGATGACGGGTACCGCTTCAGTGTTCGAAGCCTGCGTGAAAGCGGCTTCAATCCAGCCGTATCCCGCACCGACCACCTTTGGATCGAGGCGCACGACCCACCACAACCCGTCTTCACTCTTGCCGATCACCCGCGCCATCGCACCAGCCTGTGCGATACCGTACGCAGGAAAATTCTGCCCAGGACCGGTGCGGACAAAGGCATTCGCCAAAGCCGTGGCCTGTGGGTCGCCTGCCTGCGGCGGAACGAGTGCAGTCGTAGGCGGCACTGGGGGTGCAGGCAGAACGGGCAGGCCCGATACGTCTCTTGGCAACACGTATACGGCGCTGACCCAGCCCGTGCCGTCAGGGGCGACGGGCACACTGATCGCATACCACTGGCTGTCCGCGCTGATCCCAACCGCGATCGCGGTGGCGGAACCCAGGAAGGCTCCATAGACAACGTAGTTCGTGCCCGGGCCGCTGAAGATGGCGGTGTTGACCGCCGCAGTCACCATGGGCTTGCCCGCTTCTCCGGCAGGTACTACAGCTACCGGCTCATTTTCATAGTAGGCCGGATCAGGCACAGGTGTGGCGGCCGCTGGAACCTCAGTGGGCGGGACAGCCGTTGGGGGGACAGAAGTCGGAGGGACTGCTGTAGGTTCTGGCGTGGCTGCAGGTGCGCAGGCCGCCAGGATGGAGAGGATCAGCACAGCCGCAATGGCCACATACGCGCCGCGCGGATTGAGCTTCTCCACAATATTTAAATTCTTTTTCATTTTATATTTCTCCTAATGGTTTTTGTTCGTTTTCGAATGTTTTACTCAAACAGGTTGTTCTTCGACTGAAGCGTGATGACATATCCCAGGATGGCGACCGGGAGGAGGTCATAGAAGACAACCATTGTAGAGCCAGTCAGTAAGATATGAATGACTGCACCAATAACACTAATCGCTGCGTACAGGTAAATCCCCCATTTCTTCCAGTACCACATCCCTACCGCTGCCACGATACCTGCCAGGGAAATCAGGCTAATCACCGGCAGGACCCAGGATGTCGAGACGTACTGTGCCTTCAGGGTGCTATAAGCTATAGCGGTTGCTAAGATGGAATGTAAGAAGATCAGCACCAGCAGAATGGTAAGCCCACCGCCTCTCACCTTTTTGACGGGTTGTTTTGAAGATCCTTTTGCTTTCGAAACCGGTTTCGAGGATTTGTTTGCTGTTTTTGATTTCTTTTTGGTTGCCATATGACCCTTCTATCTGATTCTCAATTGATCTGACTCGAGTGATTCACTCCAAAGCCAGTTTCTACTCACTCTGTTTCTTGATGGTTGCCGCGACGTGATCCATGGCAACGGCCGCTCCCACCACTGCCGCTCCAGCAGAGATTTCTGCCGCTCCTTCGTTCGCAACCAACCGGGCGGTCTGCCCTACCTTTTCTGCCAGGATCATCTCTTCAATTCCCTGCACGGCCAGGTCATCACTTGCTTTCGACATTGCCGCACTCTCTTCTGAAGCAGCCCTCGAGACGGTCAGGCGGGTCATCCCTTCCTCGACCTCGTTCTCACCCAGTTCCGAAATCTGCTGCCCCGTGGCCGCCAGGATTTGGGAGACACCATTCGTGCTGATGGCCAGGCGGATTTGCTCAACAGACATCTCATGCAAGCGGGCAGCGCGCCTGGACAATAAGGTTGCGAGAACCGGCATCTGGAGCGCTTCCACCATTTCGCTGGCTGTTTGCAGCTCTCCAGAAAGGCGCGCCAGCTCCATGCCATGCTCGATGCCATCCGTGCTCATCATGCCCACCAGGGCGCTCAATACGCTCACGTCTTCAGATTTAGCCAGGATCGCCACCCCTTCGGCAACATCTGCCATTCCAGCCACACCGACTGCATCGCTCAGAACCGCCATTCGATCAGACATTATTTTTTGATCTACAGCTTGTGTTACATTGCTGGCTCCTTGCGCCAGCATCGCAGCTCCCGCGGCTGCCATATCTTCGGCTGCTTCCAGCCGTTCTGCACCGAGGGCAGCTACTTGCCCGCCTGTAATGGCTGCTGTGGCTGCTACATTCTCGATCTCGCTGGCGCTATCAGCCAGCTTACGCTTGCTGATGGAGACGCGTTTCGATTTTGTCGGTTTTTTACCTGTCATGGTCAATTTCTCCTTATCTACCTTTGCCTGTGGAGCTTGTGGTCAACAAAATCATCACCACTTCTGATTCTTCTCAACATTATTTGCTTAGGGACCTATGCATCTCCACATTCCTCCTAAGCACCACGAAGCGATAGTATACCTCAAATTTCAGCCTTTATTGTGATGTTAATGGTTTTTAAGGAATTGTCAGGGCGGTTCCGCTTCCAGGGAAAATACCTGATTGACAACTGGATCACCATGGATCTCTCGCCGTCAGCCTGCGATCGACCAGGGTTGAGTGATCGGAACTTTGCCGACGAAATTTGTTATAATGTTTTTGGTGATTGGCTTTCATCAGCCCACACCATCTGTTCCGCGCCAAAGGACGGTAAGGATGTCGTTCAATATTCCTGGTTATCAGATCGCAGAAAAGCTCTCTGAGAATGCCTCTTATCAGATCTATCGCGGCAAACGCAGCCAGGATAGTCTCTCCGTCCTGTTAAAGGTGCTCAACCAGCCTCATCCGACCGCGCAGGCACTGGCTTCTTTGTGGCAGGAATATGAAATCCTGCGTGGATTGGATTTCCCCGGAGTGGAAAAGATTTGCACCCTCGAAAATCATGACCAGGGGTGGATGCTTGTCGTAGAAGATTTTGGTGGGATACCGCTGGATCGGCAGGAAATTACCGGTCGTATGGATCCGGAAGAATTCTTGAACCTGGCCCTCCAAATGGTCGAAACCCTGGCATACATCCATGCCCACCAGGTTATCCACAAAAATATCTCTCTATCCAATATTTTCTACAATCCTTCCACGCGCCAGGCCAGGCTGGCGAATTTTGGTGGCGCCTCTTGGATCTCGAAAGAGAAGGTACCCCTTCAAAGCCCCTACAAGCTCGTTGAATTCCTGCCTTATATTTCCCCAGAGTTGACCGGGCGGATGAATCGCTCTGTCGATTACCGTACCGATTATTATTCCCTGGGGGCTGCCCTATACGAGCTGCTGACCGGGAGGCCACCCTTTCTTGGAGACACTCCGCTTGAGCTGGTGCATGCCCACCTGGCGGTTTTGCCCGTTCCGCCCTCCTCCAGGGTCGAGCCGTGGAAAGCTTCTCCCGCTGCCTTCCAGATCATCTCCGCCATTTTACTGAAGCTCCTGGCGAAGAACCCGGAGGAGCGCTACCAGACCCATGGCGCCCTGCGCACTGACCTCCGCCAGTGCCTGTCCGTTCTTCTGGAACCTTCCTATAAAGAATTGGCAAGGTTAGCCTTTGTCCCTGGACTGGCCGATCGACCGGACGAGCTTAATATCCCGCAGATGGTGGTAGGCCGGGAACAGGAGACCGCAGTGCTGCTGCAGGCATTCCTGAGGACAATGAACGGGCCGGCGGAGCTGGTTTTAGTCAGCGGGGAGGCTGGGGTTGGAAAAACCACCCTGGTCAACCAGCTCATTCGTCCGGTTACTGAGCGGATGGGTCTCTTTCTTTACGCAAAATTCGACCAGGCCCGCCAACTGGAAGTCTACCATTCTCTGACCGGGGTACTGGAAGATTTCTGCCGGCTGGTTCTATCTGAACCCACACCTTCGTTTAATGACTGGCGAGAGAGGCTCCAGGCTGCGGTGACTCCTCATGGTCAGCTCCTTATCGAGCTTTGCCCGCAGCTAGAAAAGGTTATTGGCCCTCAGCCCCCGGTCGAACCAATCGATGAAACCTTGACACGCCTCCGGTTTTACCAGGTTGTGATCCGTTTCCTGCAGGCAGTCTGCAGGCCCGATCATCCGGTGGTGATCTTTCTGGATGACTTGCAGTGGATCAGTCCAGACTCGCCCCACCTGTGGCAAAACGTCTTGTCCAATTCTTTGCTTCAGAATCTGCTGGTGGTCGGAGCTTACCGGGATCAATCGGCGGGACCTGAACACCCGATTCACCGGTTGGTGGATGAAGTGCAAACAGCCCAAAAAAAGGTTACCCAGCTTCAGCTCCAAAACCTGGAATCATCGATGATCCAGCAGATTGTGGCGGGTGCCCTGGCATCCGACCCTGCCGAAATTTCCGAATTATTGGAACTGGTTTACCTGAGGACGCAGGGGAATCCCTACTTTTCAAACGAGTTTCTAAAATCCTTATGTCGAGACAAGCTGCTGACCTTCGATTTAGTCGAGCAAAAATGGCATTGGGATATCAAAGGGATCGAAAAAGAAAGCGCTGCCAGCAATGTCGTTGACCTATTTATCAATAAGATCCTCAATTTGGAAGAAGAAACTCAAAGAATCCTGCAATATGCAGCTTTAATCGGCAGGCGCTTCGAAACCGCGACCCTGCTCGCCCTGCTAGGACAGGAAAAAGCTACATCGCTGGCTTACAGCCTGCGGCAGGCGGTGCTGGAAGGCTTGATCTATCCACTGGATGAAAATTATCGCTTCTTGGGTGGCGAGAACATAGATGATCTCGGAAAAGATCGTTTTGACGCATCTCCCCAATCTCGCAGATTTACTCGAGGAGCAGATCCTTTTTGAGTTTCAGCATGATCGCATTCAGCAAGCAGCTTTAACCATGCTGGATGAACAGCAGATAAGGAATATCTCCCAGCAGATGGGTTGGCTGCTGTTGGAGAAAGCTGAGAAGGCAGGCCAGGAAGCCGTGCAGGAGAGTCTCTTCACCATCGTCGATCATCTCGACACAGGCGGTGTCCAGATTGCGGATCCAGCTGCGGCGATCAAAGTGGCTCAACTCAATCTGCTGGCAAGCAGGCAGGCGCGCCTTGTTGCAGCTTTTGAGGCAGCCTCTCACTACCTTTCCGTTGGTATGCAGCTCCTGCCGGGGGATAGCTGGCAAGAGCAATACGAACTGACGCTTGACTTATTTACCTCAGGAGCGGAGGTTGCCCTGCTGAACGGCGACCTGCCACGTGCCGAAGCGCTGGCCTTATCAGCGGAAGCAAATGTCCGCACTGTTTTGGAGAAGGCCAAGATCATGATGATACGGTTGGACATCTACATGATCCAGACGCTGCTCGATCAGGTTATCGATCTTGGGATCACGATCATAAAGATGCTAGGATTTGACCCAGAGATCCAATCGCCGCCCGTCTTGATTCCAGAGCAGGTTATGCAGTTTCCTGCAATGACCGAACCGCGTGCCCTGGCAGTATCCCGGCTGGACGAGCTGTTGGTATCGGCTGGTTATGCCAGTAATCATCCCAGGTTTGTTCAGATCATCTTTTTCTATATCAATTTGTTCTCCCAGTTTGGAAATCCGCCTTCGGCAAGTTACATGTACGTCACTTACGCGGTGATTTTGCAGCTCAGCCGGTTCGAACAGATGGAGCAGGGGTGCGAGCTGGGGCGGATGGCCCTGGAGCTGGCTGAGAAGGGTGGGCCCTCAAAGACCCTCTATGCCGTCCGGTATGTGTATTATGGTTTTGTCCATCATTGGTGGAGACCTGCCAGGGAGTGTATCAGACCACTGTATGAAAGTTTCCAACCTGCGGTGATGCATGGAAATTTGTGGTATTCGATTAGTATGCAGGATTTGGCAGCTGAGATCAGTGTATTTGTGGGAATTAATCTCGAGCAGGTGCGGTCAGATCAGACTGAGGCCTTGCGCCGGACCGAAATACTAAAAAACGCGGGTTATACCCAGAGACTGAGGATTTGGTCTCAAGTGGTATTAAATTTATTAGGCGAGAATGCATCACCCGCAGGAAATTTACGGTGAACTGTTCGGAGAAGACGAAGCCCATGAGCTAATAGAGGCTAACCAAAACCTGCAATACATATTTTACCTGTATACCGCCCAGGCTTTCCTCAGCCTGCTCTTTCGTGATCCGCAGCGGGCAGTGGAAAACTCCGCTGCAGCGGAACCACTAAAAATGGCTGCCCGAAATTATCTGATCTATCCTCTCCATCTCTTTATATATTCCTTGGCGCTGTTATCACCAGGGCTGGATGCCAGCGACCTGGCGAGGCGGCTGGAAAAGGTGGAAGAGAATCTGCGTTTGATGCGTTTGTGGGCCGGATTGGTGCCAGAAAACTTCTTGCACCAGGTTGAGCTGGTGGAGGCTGAGCAGAGCTCGCTGCCTGGGGCAGGAGCAGCAGGCAGCCGAGGGCTATGAAAAAGCAATCCAGGATGCCCGGCAGAATGGCTATATCCATGAGAGCGCCCTGGCGGCAGAGCTGGCGGCTGAATTTTACCTGGCGCAGGGGGATGACCCCGCCGCGAAAGAGCACTTGCTGACCGCCTACTATTCTTACCAGGACTGGGGGGCGAAGGCGAAGGTGGCGGACTTGGTGAAGCGCTATCCGGAGTGGCTTCCACCGGGAGAGAGGCTGAAAAGAAAGGAAATCTTCACGAGGCGATGGATGACCAGGGCGAGCTCACCTGGTCAATCGATTTGAATACGATCCTGAAAGCTTCCCTCGAGCTGGCGCGTGAAACCAACCTGGAGGAGCTGCTGCGTAAGCTGATGTCGTTCTTGATAAAGAATGCTGGCGCGCAAAGTGGGGCGCTTGTTTTGGCCCAAGAAGATCGCCTGGGGATGAATGACCACTGGGTCCTTGAAATCCAGGGCTCAACGGGTCCCGAGCCAGGTTTTATCTTATCGTCAACGCCGTTGGATGATCAGGCCAGCCTGGCTGCTGGACCGCAGGTGCCTGTCTCGATCATCAACTATGTCATTAATTCCAAGGCTGACCTGGTGCTGGCGGACGCTTCTGCTGAGCGGCAGTTCAGCCAGGATGCCTATGTCCAAAGCCAGCGCCCGAAATCGATCCTTTGTGCTCCGCTGCTGAGTCAGGGTTTGCTTAGCGGGGTAATCTACCTGGAGAATAACCTGACTGCCGGCGCCTTCACCTCTGACCGGCTGGAGGTCGTGCGCCTCATCTCGGGGCAGGCGGCGGTGTCGATTGAGAAGGTCAGGCTGTACGAAAACCTGGAAAGGCTGGTGGATGAGCGCACGCGCGCCCTATCTGAGGCGAACCGGAAGCTCAAAGAGGAGATTGAAGAACGCAAACGGGTTGAGGAAGCCCTGCGTCTCTCCGAAGCACACTACCGCACGGTCTTCGAGAACACCGGCACGGCGATGTGCTTAGTAGACGAGCAGGGGGAAGTCTTGCTGGTCAATGATGAGTTTGTGCGCTTGACGGGGTATTCTAGAGAAGTGCTGGAAAACAAATTCCAGGTTCTCGATGTGGTCGCTCCTGTGGATCTGGAGCGGGTTCGCCAAATTCGACAATCCCGGCTGGAGGATCCTGATCGAGCGATCAATAGTTATGAGTTCCAGTTGATCGACTGTTCAGGTTTGGAAAAAACAGTTCACAATACAGCTGCAGTCCTTCCCGGTTCCCAACTCATCATCATTTCCTTGCTTGATGTCACGCAAACCAAGCAGGTTGAGCTTTCCCTCCAAAAGAGTGAAGCCCTGTACCGGGCGATCGTCAACATGCAGACGGAAATGGTCTGCCGCTATTTGCCGGACCTGACCTTAACCTTCGCCAACCAGACTTTTTGCGATTTTATGGGTAAACCTGCCGACCAGCTGATCGGGCAAAGCTTCTTAACCTCGATGCTTAAAGAAGGCCACGGTCGGATGAGAAAAGCAGTCCGGATGATGATGGAACACTCTGGAGGTACGGAGCTTGACCAGGCTGTTGTCACCTCCAGCGGTGAGCTGCGCTGGCAGCGTTGGCTGCACAGCCCGATCGTAGAAAATGGCCGGGTAGTTGAATTCCAGGCCGTGGGTTACGACATCTCTGAGCAGAAAACTGCCGAAGATGCCCTGCGCTATAACGAAACCTTGCTTCGCAGAGTGTTGGAGATTTTGCCGGTTGGGGTTTGGGTCATGGATAAAACTCCCCAGGTCATCTTGGGGAACCCGGAGAGCCAGCGCATCTGGGCTGATGCCAGGTATGTGGAAATGCAGCATGGCGATCAGTATTTTGCGTGGCGGGTCGACACAGGCGCGTGGCTGAGTGCTGAAGAATGGGCAGGCAGGCTGGCGATTACCAGAGGGCAGACCACCTTGGACGAAGAGCTGGAGATCGAAACCTTTGATGGAGACCGCCGGTCCATTCTGAATTCCGCCATACCGCTCGTGATCGAAGGGGAGGGTTTAGTCGGAGCGATCGTCGTCAACCAGGACATTACCAGGCGCAAGCACAACGAGGAAGAGCTTCAAAGAGCCCACGATCAGCTATCCACATTGCTGAATATCTCGCAGTCGCTTGTTTCCACCCTGGATCTGGATCCCTTGCTCAACCTGATTATTGAACAGCTCGGAACCGTTTTGCCCTATGATGCTGCGGCGATCCTGATCCTCGAGCAGAGCTTTCTACAGGTTCGGGTCATCCGCGGCCCTTCTTTTCAGCAAAGCCTTTCCCAATATAAAATCCCGATCAATGAACCGACCTTGATTGAGCCGTTAATTAATGGAAGAGAGCCTTTTTATATCCCGGACCTTCTCGCCAACGAAGACCTGTTATATAAAATCCAAGATTTTTTGAAGAAGCTGTCTTTCGCTCAATTCACCACTCCGAGATCCTGGCTGGCTCATCCCTTGATCGCTAAAGATGGTTTTATTGGCATCCTGGTTCTAGCCCACTCTCAACCAGATTACTACTCTCCACAATCCCGGATCCTGTCCCAGGCATATGCCAACCAGGTAGCCATTGCCATCCATAATGCTCAGCTCTACGAGCAAGCTGGCAGCCTTGCCACGCTGGAAGAGCGCAACCGCCTGGCGCGCGAGCTGCATGACTCCGTGGCCCAGGCATTGTACAGCATATCCTTGTTCACCGACGCCATGCGCAGAGCTCTGGAGACGAACAGGCTGGAAGTTGCCAAACAGCATCTGGGTGATTTGGTAGAGCTCTCAAAGGAAGCCATGGCCGATATGCGCTTGATGATCTTCGAGCTGCGCCCCCCCATCCTGGAAAAAATCGGACTGGTGGCAGCCCTGCAAAGTCGTTTGGATTCAGTTGAGTCCCGGGCTGGCTTCCAGGCGATTTTCCAGGCAGATGGCGAATACCATTTCTCTCCCGAGCAGGAAGGTGAGCTGTATCGCATCGCTCAAGAAGCCCTGAACAATGTGATTAAGCACGCCAAGGCAGGCTGGGTGTTGGTCAAGCTGGCAGCCGAGCCAGGTATTTTCAGGATGACCATCGAAGATAATGGTGTGGGCTTTGACCTTACTACTGCCGTGCAGTCCGGTGGGCAGGGGCTTCGGAACATTCGGGAGCGTTCTGATCGCCTCGGTGCTGTTTGCCGGATTGAATCGACCCCAGGCCAGGGAACAAAAATAACCATTGAGGTGAATCAATGACCGATCGAAGCGAACCCATCCGCGTTCTAATCGTTGACGATCACACGATCGTCCGTAAAGGTATCAAAGCCCTCCTGGCAGAAACGAGCGATATCCAGGTGGTGGGAGAAGCCAGCAACGGCCTGGATGCCACCCAGTTGTCCAGGCAGCTCGAACCGGATGTCATTTTGATGGATCTGCTCATGCCGAAGCTGGATGGCATCGAGGCGACCCGTCAAATTACGGCCCAGCAGCCGCGCACGCATGTGCTGGTGCTGACCAGCTTTGTCGGCGATGATAAAATCTTTCCAGCCATCAAAGCGGGGGCGTTCGGCTACCTGCTCAAAAACTCGGAACCTTCAGAATTAATCCATTCCATTCGCATGGTTCACCGAGGGGAACCCTCGATGCCGCCGATGATTGCCCGGAAGATCATGCAAGAAATCCAGGAACAGCCTGCAGTAAAGCCTTATCCAGAGGCTTTGACCCCCCGCGAAGTTGAGGTGCTGCAGCTTCTGGCAAAAGGACTCTCGAATGAAGAGATCGCTGCCAGGTTGGTGATCTCCGAAGTCACGGTCCGCACGCATATCAGCCATCTCCTGGCGAAATTACACCTGGCAAGCCGGGTCCAGGCGACCCTGTATGCCCTGCGCGAGGGGATCTCCTCCCTCAGCGATGAAAATGAGTGAACCAGGGGGATTTCCCTTTCCACAGTTGTTGATGGCCGTTTGAAAAACGTTGATCTGGATTTATCTTCATCATCCTTCTGTTGATAAGAAATCAACAGAAGACGGATGACACAAGCTCCGATTATCGGTAAAGTGTAGCTGTAGAGGTACGCGAACTCTTCGGCTGAACTGAAGGAGAAAAAGGTGGTAACGGGCAACCAACCGATCCAGGTACTCATCGTAGATGATCATGCCATGGTTCGTAAGGGCATTCGGGCATTGCTGAACGAATATGAAGATATTCGCGTGGTCGGTGAGGCTGCCAATGGCTTTAAAGCGATTGAGCTCACCAGACAATTGAACCCCGATGTGATTCTTGTTGACCTGGCTATGCCCGTCATGGATGGGATCGAGGTCATCAAAAAGATCAAGGCCTTCAAACCCAACCAATATATCATCGTCCTGACCAGCTATGTGGGGGATGATAAGCTCATCCAGTCCATCAAAGCCGGCGCCATGGGTTATCTCTTAAAAGATGCTCAGCCCGAAGAGCTCGTTCAGTCGATCCGCACTGTTTACGCCGGAGAGCCCGCTCTCAACCCGGCGGTCGCTTGGAAGTACTTGCGCAAGATGTCTGGCGCAGAAGAACCCCCCAAACGCTCGGCAGAGGATCTCTCGGAACGTGAGGTGGAGGTCCTATGCTTGCTTACCCAAGGGAAGACGGATCAGGAAATTGCCAGGCAGTTGGTCCTGACTGACGTGACCATCCGCACCCACGTCAGTCGGATTTTGGCAAAGCTAGGCTTAGAAAACCGGGTTCAGGCCGCCTTATACGCCATCCGCTCAGGCATGGTTTCTCTGGATGAAACTCAAAATAGCCCTCTAGACGAACACTCTGGCGCTTCGTGAGAGGTTTGAATAGTTCCATCGATCGATAGCCCGGGATGGCAGGATGATCCGGGTCGAAATACGGTCGATGAAGGAATGACCGGTCTTATACCGGAGGCTGTTCCGCAGGGGGCTGGCGCAGGGAGCCGTAGTGCTGTGCGTACAGCCGGGTAAGAATGGCGCCAAACAGGAAGATTTGCGCAAAATAATAAAATCCGGTCAGCAGGATAACAAAAGAACCGGCAGCTTCAAGAGCTGAAGATAGGCTGGTACGGCTCAGAAAAAGAGGATCAGCCAGCCCCCCAGGGTTATCAGGGAAGATGCTGCGGCTGCTCCAATCCACACATCTCTCCAGGCAACCTTGACATCCGGTAACAGCTTATACAGCAGTCCAAATGACAACATCGCTAAAGCGAAGAAGCCAAGCACTGTGAGGGAAGGTTGGAAACCAAGCCGTATGTAGATGGAGCTTAGCCAGTTTACCAAAACACTGAGAACGGCTGCCGCTACCAGCAGTAGTCCAATGGCAATTACCATCAAGAACGAAAACAAGCGCTGGCGCAGCATCCGCAGCGTGGCTCCTTGGGCGGGCGTGGGGACTTTCCATACTGTATTAAGAGCGAACTGAATTTGGAAAAAAACGCCCGAGGCTGCCAGCAGCAGGAAGAAAAAGCTGACCAGGGAAATCAGGAATGTCCCCCCCGTGTTTTTCGGGGTAAGACTCGCCAGCATATCCTGGATAACCTGCGTCACACCGGGTCCCAGAGCAGCTTCTAAGCGGGTCATAAACCTTTCCATCAAGGCCGCTTGATCGAGAAAGATCCCCGCGATGCTGAAGGCGATATAAATCACCGGCGCAAAAGAAAACAGCCCAAAATAAGCCAGCGCAGCCGCCAGCTGGGTCGGTCGCTCCGCGATCCAGATGGCGTAGATCTCTTTGAAGAAATCAACGCCAGAAGGGCGACCGTTTTCTTTTACACCGGTGTTCTTTCCCACACCTGAATCCTGGGTTAGCTCGTCAGCCCTTTCAGGTTCTGCACCTTTTCGCGCCAGCCGCGCAGCAGGTGGTGCACATTTTCTGCGCCAACAATGGGGGTACCGTCGTAAGGCAGGGCGGTTGGGCGCACGACGAAGGGATGGTTTTGCGGGCCTCCCAAGCCTCCGTGGTGGCTGACCTGGTTTTCAAACCCGGCCATCTCTTCGGTGGCTGGGTCATAGACCGTGCTGACCACCAGGTCAGGGCAGTTTGAAAAACTGCTCTCTCGCCGCAGGTGCATGGCCGCGTTCGGTCCGAAAACCGCCAATGGGTTATTCCCTTCGACCTTATCATCCCTCAGGTAATAGGCCCCGCCCTTCCCGAACACGATATCGCCTTGCGTTTCCGACCTGACCAGTACGAAGCCAATCCCTGGATGCTTGGTCAATCCGAGGATCAGCTCTGGGTAAGCCTCTTGGATCTGTTCGAAAGTCATGCGCTGAGATGTGTCTGTGAAGTAGATCAGCCCGGTGGAGCCGGAGCCAAACACGACCACCTTGGCGCTTTCAGCTTTGGCTTCCAGTTCCGTTTCCTTTTGAGAGGCAACTTCCACCACGCCATCGGTGGTTGTCCGGCTGGCTAAGGCCTTCCGGACCAGGGCGGCGGTGCGTGACTTTGAGTTGGTCGAACTCGCTCAGAACGGAGCTCAGGTTGTCCCAGCTTTCGTTATGTACGTCCGAATAGAAGATGTCGCTCTTGACCAGGGATTTGACCAAATTTTCAAGGGTGGTGCCGTGAGCAGCCTCGAAGGTAGGTCCGATCGTCTGTCCATGGTCGGAGAGAATGACAATATGGTAGGGCCGGGGGGCGATGCTGACAGCGTTCTCGATGCGGGCAAAGTAGCGGTCAATTTCATGCAGCGCTTCAGAGGCCTCCGGCGCGGTCATACCGGCAAAATGGGACAGGTCATCATAACCCGCATAGAGAGCGTAGACCGCCGGCAGCCCGCGCAGGATGTCGCTGATCAAGATATAAGTGACCAGGTCTTGAAGGACAGGTCCCATGAAGCCCCGCAGTAAAGCATAACCTAAATTGCGCGCTTTGATGAAATATTTATCTTTCCGTCGCCTTTGTTGAGATGCCTGCCATAATTCTTTGATGATTTCGGTGAAAAACCGTGTGAGCAGCCGGGCGATCACGTAGGGGGTAAGAATATAAGAATAAAAGCCAGGCCCTCTGCCCCGTTCCCGGTTGCGGATGGTGCTGAAGGTGAGCATGCTTTCGGTGGCGTCGCCGGAAAACATGTTGCCGCGCGAGGCGCCGCCATCTGAACACAGTCCGTTACCGCGGCTGAGGCGGGCTTCGATGGCTAGGGCATCTTTGGGTTTGCCAGACATGATCATGCGCTTCTGCTCCCGGTCCCACCAGCGGTAGGCAGGCACGTCGCTGTTATTCCCGAGCAGGATGCCGGTCTGCATGGCACCGGTCTGGGAGGAGAAATCGGTCTCCCAGCCCAGGATCTGGTGGCTGCCCTGCTCGATCCAGCGCTTGAGGTTGGGGGCATGCCCTTCATCGATGGCTTTCCGCAGGTATTTTTCGCTCAAGCCGTCGATCTCCAGAAAAAGGAAGCCCGGCACATCGGTTTTTTCGGGTTTTCCGTGGCGGGCGACCATTTGGCGTGTGACGCTGCGGTCGAATTGGGCATCCTCGTCGAGTGATAATAGGCTGCCGAGGATGGCATCGATGATCGCCAACCAAAAGATAATCCAGATTCCAGTGGCAATGTTATCGACAGAGACTCCTCTTACCAGGTTGCCAATCACGAGTACAAATAATCCATTCAAGAAGAAGGCGAGCAGCGGGTAAAGCCACCACGGAAGCTGGGGTAAGAAACGGATAATCAACCACCGTAGAACAGATTGGATGATACCCAATGAAATTGTGAGGACCACCAGGGCTCTTAAGGAATTTATATGGAAGCCAGAAAGAAGCCATTGAAGTATGAAGAGAGTAAATGCATGGACAACAAAGACTATGATCAACTGGACCCATCGACCGCGTGTTAAATTCATCGAATTCCTCCGAAAAATAATTTGTATGAACTCAAGTAGTGAATTATACTCCCAAGAACCCTCATTAAACGATAATCTAAAGTTACATTTTCTTTTGAGGCATTACGTAATCGATAAATGGTCGGTTGTCATCCTCATTCTGTTGGATTACCCGTGTTCAATCAGCCTTACATTTGTTGAACAGGCCCCCAGTTAATTTTGAGGGTGAGGGCATTGTGGTCGGTGAGGAAGCGTTGGAAAGGCAGCGCGGCAGAGGCATTTTCAATGGGGAGGATGTCTGCCGCAACCGCTGCGCTTTCACCCGCAGGAATTCGATAAAAAATATAATCCAGGGAGGTTTGCCATTTCCTCGAGACCAGGGGGAAGGGGCGGTAGGTATGCCGCGGGTCGCCAGCCAGCGCGTCGGTCAGGCCGCTCTGCGAGATCATTTCCTGATAAGCTGGCGACTGGCGTGGAAAATTGAAGTCGCCGCACACGATCACCCAGGCATTTACCGGTTGAGCGTGAATTAGCTTTACCAGGTCCCTCACCTGGTCTAGCTGAATTTGAGTTTGTTCGTTCGAGAGCCGCCAGTCACCCCGGTAGTTGGCCTGCAGGTGGGTGTTCAGGATCACGAATTTGTGCGCATGGAATTCCAGCTCGACCAGCAGAGCGCCTTTATTGAGCGCCCAATCTGAAAACCCAAGGCTTACGGGCTTGCCTCTGATTCCTGTAAGGGATAATACTCATTCTTGATCCCGGGAGAAGTGGAAACCGCAGCGGTAATAATCCGCCCTTCGGGGCTAAGTGGATTGCGATAAAAGGTGAGTTGGGAGTAGGCTGCCAGGCCGCGCTGCAGCAGTGGTAGGTAGGCGTTCTGCTGGATCTCTTGCAGGCAGGCCACATTTGGTTTCAGCCGGTTGATTTCGGCTGCCAGGCGCTTGATCCGACCTAAGCTCAGGTAGAAGGGCACGCCGAAGGTATTGAGGGAGAGTAATGAGAAAGAATCCATTTCCTTTGCCTGTTGTCAGGGTTAATATTACAGGAAATTTGCCAATAATTCAACAAAAACACAAGGTTTCAACATTTGTCGATAAGCTGGCAGTCGACTTCCGCGTTTTGTTTAGATGGAGATCATCAGCCCTTCGATGACAAACTCCCGAATAATCGTTATTCTTAGGATGGTAATGATTTTTTGCTGGATTGCAAAATCATTGGCTGTTATTTATCCTTGTGCCCATCTCTTGTCACGGCAGTAGTTTTGGCAAAACAGTAGTTTTGGCCAAACAGTAGTTTTGAGTACAAATAAAATACGAGTTTTAACCGAGGTTCAAGAAATGCCATCCCAATCGTTTCATCTCCAGGTTAAACAAAATGCATTATTTCGGCTCCTGGATCTGCTGATCTCAACAGCGCTTTTGCTTTCCGCCTATTCTCTGAAAATTTCTTCACTACAAAGTACCGACATGCCAGCTCCAGGGCAACATACTGAGCCTGGGCTTCCCTGCCGGACCGACCTACCCGCAAGGCAGCTTAATTGATTATCAAGTTGGCACTGCCACACCTCATAAAAGCTTATCTTCTAGGGCTTTAAGGAGACGATTGAATTCGATGAACAGGAAGGAGGGTTTCCTTTTTACGGAAAATCTCTTAGATAGCGATTTTCAGACATTACTGGTTCAAACCTCCGGTGGATCAATGAACTTGTAAGTAAGTACAACTAAAATATTAAGAAAAAGGAGAAAACCATGGCTAAAGCTAAACCCGCGCAAGAATCTAAGAAAGATAAGAAGTTTACTTTTCCAAGCGCATTCACGATTTTGTTCCTCTTGCTGATCCTGATTGCGGCGGCAACCTGGCTCGTCCCGGCTGGCTCGTACGATTACGATGAAGAAGGTGCGCCATTACCGGGCACCTATCACGAGGTGGAGCCCAACCCACAGAAGCTGCTGGTCAGCGCCTTGAAAGGCCCGATCACTGGCATGTATGGCATTCAGGCCGATATGGTAGTGTCGACGTATGGAACTTCGGTGAGCTGTTTGGCGCCATCGACGTGGCTATGTTCGTGCTCATCATCGGAGGCTTCCTGGGCGTGACGATGAAGACCGGCGCCATTAACGCCGGGATTGCCTGGGTGGTAGGAAAGTTGAAGGGCAAAGAGAAATGGATGTTCCCCATCCTGATGACCATCTTCGCTATCGGCGGTACTTCTTTCGGTATGTGCGAAGAGTCCCTGGCCTTTTACGCTTTGGTCATCACGGTGATGCTGGCCGCGGGTTATGACGCTCTCAGTGCGGGGGCGCTGATCCTGTTGGGGGCGGGGATCGGCGTGTTGGGTTCCACGGTTAACCCCTTCGCCACCGGCATCGCCTCCGGCTTCGCGGGGACGAATATCAGCGAGGGTTTGATCGGGCGGGTGGTGCTGCTGGTGGTGGGTACGATCCTGGGTATCTGGTTTGTGATGCGCTACGCCGAGAAAGTGAAGAAAGATCCAACCAAGTCGCTGATCTACGATGTGAAAGCCGAAAATGAGAAGCAGTTCCTGTCTGGCAAGGGAGGTGGCACGGATTTTGGTAAGTTCACAACAAGGCACATTGTGATCCTGGTTGTCTTCTTCCTGGCCTTTGTGGTGATGGTCTACGGGGTGATCCCCTGGGAAGACCTGGGGCTGGCGGTACCGACCTGGTGGTGGTGGTTCCCGGAGATGACGGCGAACTTCTTGTTCTTCGGCATCTTGATCGGCATCATTGGTAAGCTCAGTGAAAAGACATTGGTGGATACTTTCATCGACGGGGCGAAGGATATGCTGGGTGTGGCGCTGATCATCGGCGTGGCGCGCGGCATCACCGTGATTATGACCAACGGTCTGATTACCGATACGGTGCTGTATTGGGCGGAACAGGCGGTTTCTGGACTGGGCGGGGTGGGATTCATCATCGTCACTTACCTTCTATACCTGCCGCTGTCGTTCCTGATCCCCTCCAGCTCAGGGTTAGCAACCGTCTCCATGCCCATCATGGCGCCGCTTGCTTCATTTGCGGGGGTGCCCTCGTACCTGGTGGTCACTGCTTACCAGGCTGCCAACGGGTTGGTGAACCTGATCACGCCGACTTCAGCGGTGGTGATGGGCGGGTTGGCCATCGCCAGAGTAGGGTATGGTGTCTGGTTGAAGTTTGTAGCACTCCTTCTGGCTCTTCTGGCAATCCTCACGATCATCGTGCTGGCAGGTGGGGTGTTGGTGGGTTGAGGCAAATATGATTGAGATTTTAGACGAAACGACAGAAGCCTGTCTCGTGGTCCGCTTCAGCGGCAAGGTGACGGGCGCGGAATACCAGCAGTTTCTGAATGCAGTCAGAGAGCATTTGAAGACTGGCGACCCGGTGAGCCTGGTGATTGAGCTGGCTGGCTTGCAGGGCTATGGCGACCTCGAAGCGGCTTGGAAGGATCTCAAGTTTGGCTTCGGAGAGTACCAATACATCCGGAAGGCAGCTTTTGTTGGGGATCAGAAATGGATCGATTGGTTCACGCGTTTGATCGGTCCTTTTACAAAGGCAGAAGAAAAACATTTTCCAGAAGGCGAGCTCACCAGTGCTTGTGAGTGGGCTTGCGAGTAGACTTCTCATAAAAATAAACAGAAAAGGAGAAATAGAAATGGCATTCAACTTACGCAATCGCAACTTTCTCAAAGAGCTTGATTTCACCCCTGATGAGCTCAAGTTCTTGCTCAAGCTGTCCGCGGACCTCAAAGCGGCCAAGTATGGTGGGTTCGAGCAGCCAACTTTAAAGGGAAAAAACATTGCCCTGATCTTCGAAAAGACTTCCACCCGCACCCGCTGTGCCTTCGAAGTGGCGGCTTTCGACCAGGGTGCGCAGGTGACTTACCTGGGTCCATCCGGCTCGCAGATCGGTCACAAAGAGTCGATGAAAGACACCGCCCGGGTGCTGGGGCGCATGTATGATGGGATTGAGTACCGCGGCTTCGGACAGGAGCTGGTGGAGATCTTGGGGGAGTACGCCGGGGTACCGGTGTGGAACGGCCTGACCGACCAGTTCCACCCCACCCAGATGCTGTGCGATATGCTGACCATGCTGGAGCACAGCGACAAGCATCTCAATGAGATCGCCTACTGCTACCTGGGCGATGCGCGCAACAATATGGGCAATTCGCTGATGGTGACCGGCTGCAAGCTGGGCATGGATGTGCGCCTGTGCGCACCGAAGGCTCTTTGGCCGGAGGTTGGGCTGGTGAAGACCTGCCGGGAGATCGCCGCCGAGACCGGGGCGCGCCTGACCATCACTGAGAGTGTGGAAGAGGGTGTCAAGGGCGTGGACTACCTGTACACGGATGTGTGGGTATCGATGGGTGAGGCCAAAGAGGTCTGGGATGAGCGTATCAAGCTGCTCAAGCCTTACCAGATCAACATGGATGTTGTCAAAAAGACCGGCAACCCCAAGGTCAAGTTCATGCACTGCCTGCCAGCTTTCCACAACCGCGAGACCAAGGTAGGCGAGGATATTTTCCAGAAGACCGGCATGGACGCCCTGGAAGTGACCGAAGAGGTGTTCGAGTCAGAGCGCTCGATCGTCTTCGCGCAGGCGGAAAACCGCATGCACACCATCAAGGCGATCATGGTCGCCACGCTGGGAGACTGAGCTGCATTTCAACCAACTGTGAGTTCTTTCGGACTTGTCCGAAAGAACTCACAGGAATATTGGATACTCACAAGAGTATCAGGAGCACAAAATGCCAAAGAACCTGACTTCCCATCTTGCGGCTCAGCAAGAGCCGTTGAAGAAGGCGCTGATCGAGTTGGTGCGCATCCCCAGTGTTTGTGATGAAGGTGCCGGTGGTTATCCATTTGGCGAGGCCATCGACCGGGCTTTGCGTAAAGCGCTGCAAGTCGCCAGCGACCTTGGTTTCTACACCCAATATGGCGAAGGCGGGTACTATGGCTTTGCTGAGGTCGGCGAGGGAGAAGAGATGCTGGGCATCCTGGGGCATCTGGATGTGGTGCCGCCGGGGAAGCGGGAGGATTGGGAGCGCGACCCCTTTGATCCGGTGGAGAAGGACGGCATGATCTTTGGGCGTGGGACGCAGGATGATAAAGGCCCGCTGCTGGCTTCGCTCTTTGCAGTGAAGGCTTTGATGGATGCGGGTGTGAAGTTCAACAAGCGGGTGCGCTTTATCTTTGGGACGGATGAGGAGACGCTGTGGCGCTGCATTAACCGCTATACAGCGCAGGAGGAATTGCCGGGATTTGGTTTTTCTCCGGATTCAAGGTTCCCGGTGACCTTTGCCGAAAAGGGGCTGCTGCAGCTGCGGCTGGAAGGAAAGAACGAGAGCGGGATCAGGCTGGCGGGCGGATCGGCCTTCAACGCGGTGCCAGATATGATCCTGTACGAAGGGGAGCGGCAGGATGACCTGGCGGATAAGCTGGATGAGCTGGGTTTTGAGTATGAGCAGTACGAGGATGCGATCGAGGTGAAGGGCAGGGCGGCGCATGCCATGATCCCCGAAGAAGGCATCAATGCCATCGCCCGGCTGTGCATTGCGCTGAAGGCCATTGGGATCGAGAGCAAAGCCATCAATTTTATTGCCCAGGAGATTGGGGAGGACCCGAACGCCAGCCGCATCTTTGGGGCATGCGAGGATGCGCCCTCGGGGAAGCTGAAGTTCAACGTAGGTATGATCGAGTTGGGGCAGGTGGAACAGCTCTCGATCGATTCCCGCATCCCGGTGACGGTATCCAAAGAAGAAATGGTTTCAAAATTGCGTGCAGCAGCAGCAAAATATGGGCTGGATTATCAGGAGTTCGATTGGTTGGGACCGATTTATCTTCCCCTGGATCATTTTATGGTCACAGCATTGATGAAGGTCTACCGGCAGTATAGCGGTGATGCAGTCACCGAACCCAAGTCTTCGGGCGGGGCTACCTATGCGCGGGCGATCAAGAACTGCGTGGCGTTTGGAGCGCTGACGGCAGATGAGGAGCTGACGGAGCACCAGCCCAATGAGCGGGCGGTGCTGGAGAATTTGTACAAGGCCATGGAAATCTATGCCCAGGCTGTATATGCTCTTGCTGGCGTATGAATTAACCCGGTATGCGATGGAGTGCATCGCCGATAAACTCGGGAATTAAACAGGAGAATTGAACTGATGTTACGCAGAGGTGGTGGCCTGGCCAGGCCAGGCGGCATGATCAGCCCAATGGCGTCGCAGCCTGCCCAAGGACCGATGTCACCGGCAGGAGTGAACCGCTATATCATGCGCCAGCGCATGTTTGCCCTGGGGCAGGATTTTTGGATCAATAATGCCGCCGGGCAGCCGTGCTTCAAGATCGACGGCAAGGTGCGCGTGATCAAAGAATCCTTGAAGTTCTGCGATGTGCAGGGGCACCTGCTCTATAAGCTGGATGAGAAGGTGCTGCGCATCCGCGAGTCTTTTGATATTTTGAACCCAGATGAGTCGCTGGCGGCCAAGGTACATAACGCCATCATCGACCCGCTGCGCGAGCGCTTCACGATCGAGATCCCGGGGGGTGAAAACATGCTGACGAAGGGCAAGGTGATCTGGGCGCAGTACGACATCTTGCGTGGCGGGCGGCAGGTGGCGAAGATTTCGAAGCAGTTTTCGTGGATCGGCCGCGACCAGTATGTGGTGGATGTGCTGCAGGGCGGCGATGGGTACATCGCAAACGATTGCTTGCTCCTGGCAGTGACGGTAGTGATCGATATGATGGTGAGCAACGGGAGGTAGGAGATGGCAATGAATACATTGAATACATCACAGATGGCGATTGGACCAGTGCAAGTAATTTTCTTTGGTTTTGAGCGCATAGACCAGTTCCGCGGCGAGGTGTTGGAGGAGCTAATCAGCCTGCGCGGGCGAGGCTTGATCCGCCTGATTGACCTGTTCCTGGCGGTCAAAGAGCCTGGTGGAAAAGTGGTAGCGGCGGAGACTAACGACCTGACCGAGGCTAAATCGGTTGAGTTTGGCAAGGTGATAGGGAAGCTGTTGGGGGTGGAAGAGTTCGTAAAGGGTGAAGCGAGCGCTGAGCTGATGGAGAAGATGATGGCAGCCGCCCTGCATTCCGTTGGGCTGGACTATCCAGGGCTGCGGAACGTGGTAGATAACCTGCCGGAGGGCAAGGCCTTTGGCGTGCTGATGTTCGAGCACACCTGGGCGCTCCCGCTGCGAGATGCCATCCGCCGGGCGGGGGGACTGCCGCTGGCGCAGGGCTTCCTGACCCAAGAGGCGCTGATGATGGTGGGCGCGGAGCTGCAAGCAATTTCCGAGGCAGAGCAGACGATTGAGGTGGCGCAGATTATTAAAGGCGCCGCCATTCTGGATACGCTGGCCACGCTGCAGGAAGCCGATGCGATCAAGACGGCCATTGCTGCGGACGTAGTGCGCACGCTGGCGGTGGCTGAGCTGATCGAAGAGGCGGCGGTGGAAGAAGCGCTCGAGACCCTGGCGGCGGCGAACCTGCTGGAAGCCAAGTATCTTGAGGCGGCTGCCCAGATTGAGGCACAAGAATCTGCCGAAGATCAAGCATTCTTCGCAGCGAACGAATAAGTAATCTGGAGGCTTTTACATGTCTGAGAATACAATCGAAACAGAAGGTACGAGTAAAAAAGCAACCATCACCTTGCGCGGAGCGGTTTTCATCGGCATCGGCTCGATGGTGGGTGCAGGCATCTTCGCCCTGTTTGGTGAGGCGGGGAAGATTGCCGGTGCGGCGGTGTGGGTATCCTTCCTGATCGCTGGGATCATTGCTTTGCTGCAGGGCTATTCCTTTGCCAAGCTTGGGGCGCGCTTTCCATCCTCAGGCGGATTGATCTCCTGGATCGTGCGCGGCTATGGGAAAGGACTATTCACCGGCGGTTTGGTGATGTTGGGGTATTTTTCGGTGCTCATTGTGACTGCTATGGTGGCAGTCTCCTTTGGCAACTATGCGACCAGTCTGATCCTGGGGGAAGGTGCACCCCAAATCTGGGTCAAAATCTTCGCGGTTCTCATTGTTGCCTTTCTGACTTATCTTAATTCGATCGGGGCGGAAACAGTCGCCAAGGCACAATCGGCGATTGTCACCATTGTCATCCTGGTATTGAGCGGTTTTGCCATTGCCATGCTGGTGAATATGGATCCCTCCATGCTGGCTCCGGCATCCTACCCACCCGTGAGTTATATCCTGGCCAGTGTGGCTCTAACCTTCTTTGCTTATCTGGGGTTTGGGGTGATCTCTTTTGTCGGTGGCGATATCGAAAATCCCAAGAAAAATATGCCCAGGGCCATGTACATCTCCCTCGGCTTTACTCTGCTGTTGTACGTGGCTTTGTCACTGGGCGTCTTCGGCACCCTGACGGTCGAGGAGGTCATTGCCAATGCCGATACGGCTCTGGCTGTGGCTGCAATGCCGATCTTCGGCATGTTTGGCTATACTATGATCTCGATCGCCGCCGTTTTTGCAACCACCGGCGCAATCAACTCGCAGCTTTATGCTTCGATTGGCGCCACCTATTCCATGGCTAAAGATGGTAACCTTCCACCTCGTTTTGCTATGGACCGCCGGCTGCGAAAAGGAGGCACGCAGGGGTTGGTGATTTCCTCCTTGCTGATTATCTTGCTGGCTGTCTTTTTCGATGTGACCGCCATCGCCTCGATCGGCAGTGCGGTCTCACTGGCCATTTTCGCCTTGCTCACCATCGCCCATATCCGCCTGGCCGATGAGACCAAAGCTTCCAAGCTGGTTCTCTATATAGCCCTGGTTGCTACAACCCTGGCCATCCTTCTGTTCTGCTGGTACACCCTCCTGACAGCGCCGCAAACTTTTGTGATCCTGGTGGCGACCATTATCCTGGCTTGGGTGGTGGAGGCAGTCTGGCGAGCCATCAGCAAGAAGCGCGAAGTGGCCGAAATAAGCGATGTGAAAACGGAGTAATGTCGATGTTGGGTAAGAAGTACACAATTCGTGATTGAATGGAGTGTGATAAATGAGCTCATCAGAGTCCGTTAAAGAAAAAGCCATTCGCGATCCATCGCTGCTCGATGCGCTGATCCCCCTGCTCTTCATGATCGCGCTGTTGGTGACCTCGATCGTATTGTTCGGGCTCGACGCAGCAGTGGGTCCGCTGCAGGTGGCCTTGCTGATGAGCGCGGTGGTTGCGGCGGTCGTGGCGCACAAGAACGGCCATTCCTGGGAGAGGCTGGGCGAGGAGATCGTCAAAGGTATCTCGTTGGCGATGAGCGCCATCCTGATCCTGCTCATGGTGGGGGCGCTGATCGGCGTCTGGAACATGTCCGGCACGATCGCCACCATGGTTTATTACGGGGTGAAATATATCGATCCCTCCTGGTTTTACTTTGCCGCGGCGCTGCTTTGTGGGTTGGTTGGCCTGGTCACCGGCAGCTCCTGGACGACGGCGGCCACGCTGGGGGTGGCTTTCGTGGGTATGGCGAATGCCATCGGCGCTAATCCGGCCATCACCGCTGGGGCGGTGATCTCGGGGGCTTATTTTGGCGACAAGATGACCCCCCTATCGGAGACGACCATCTTAACCCCACAAATCGTGGGCAGCAATGTCTATACCCACATCGGCAGCATGGCGAAAGCCACCATACCAGCCTATTTAATTTCTCTCGTGATGTTCTTCTTCATCGGGAAAGTCAATGAAATCACTGCGACGGTGGATACGACTGCCACGCTGCAAGCCCTGGCATCCTCCTACAATATCAACCTGTGGAACCTGCTGCCTGTGTTGGTCTTGCTGCTCCTCGGTATGAAAAAATTTCCAGCATTCCTATCCATCCTGATCGGAACGCTGGCAGGCGCCCTGGTGGCGGTGGTCATGCAGCCGCAGGTGGTAACCGCTTTTGCCAATGACGCCAGTTTGGGCTACGGACTGGCGGCATTGAAAAGTGTGTGGTTGGCCATGGCAAACGGCTTTACGGCTTCAACCGGCTATCCCCAGATCGATACCTTGTTCTCGGGCGGAGGCATGGACAGCATGCTGACCACCATCTGGTTGATCCTGGGTGCCATGTCTTTTGGCGCCATGATGGATTTTGGTGGCTTCAACGCCCGGCTGATCACGCCAGTCATTGGCCGAGTCAAGTCGGTGGGCGGGATGATTGCCACGGTGATGGTGACTGCCCTGGGGTTGAACATCGTTGCCGGCGACCAATATATTGCCATCGTGCTGCCGGCGCGCATGTTCATGGTTGAATTCCGCAAGCGCGGTCTTCACCCGGAGACCCTGGCGACCGCGGTAGAAAACTCCGGGACGGTCACCTCTCCGTTGATCCCCTGGAACTCGTGCGGGGCTTATATGTCGGCGGCGTTGGGTGTGTCTACCTTCGTGTACCTGCCGTACTGCTTCTTCAACTTCCTTAATTTTCTCCTGGGGATGATCTACGGGTTTGTGGGCATTAACATCATGCGCCTGCCGCCAGAAGCAGCCTTGCCGGCGGAACCGCTGGCGGTAGTTCCGATGGTGGTGCAGGATAGATGATGAAATCGTACGGTGGACTTCCTGGCAAGGCTGTCGCGGGCTCTTCAGTAGATGAGCTTGAGATGCTCGACTGCCTGCGGAAGATTGGCAAGGGTCTGGTGGCCTCTGGCACGGCGGTTGGCGTGGTAGAGAACACCCTGACCGAGATCGCCATGGTGTATGAGATGGACTGCGAGGTTATGGCGCTGCCGAACCTGATTATGATCAAGCTGGGCCAATCTTCCCTTGGGAAGGTGGATTTCGCCGTACAGCGCCTGACTACCCTGCAGCTGGATAAGGTTTCTGAATTAGTGGAGCTGATTGACGTGGTGAAGAAGAAGGAGATCCATCTGGAAGCGGCTTCGCGGCAGATGGATGTGATCCTGGCGAAGAAGCCTCGCTTCAACTCGGTGATCATCGTTTTTGGGTATTTCCTTTCTTGCATTGGGCTGACGCTGCTTTTCCGACCTGACCTAAGGTCGGTGTTGGTAACGGGCGGTGCAGGCATCCTGGTAGGATTGTTGGTGGAATGGTCGCGCAGGCAGCCGCGCTTTACACTGCTCCTGCCGGTGTTAGCGGCGATCCTGGTCTCGTTGTTGATTTTCAACTTGACCCGTTTGGGTTATATTTTCGGCCCGGCGAACCTGCTCATCCCGCCGCTAATTATCTTTCTACCTGGGGCAGTTTTGACCACAGGGATGATAGAGCTGGCCTCCATGCACATCCTTTCGGGTTCGGCCAGGCTGATCTATGGTGCGGCCATACTCTTACTTCTGTTCACAGGGATTGCTGTGGGGTTGTACTTCTCGGAGCTTCTCAGCTACCAGGTTTACGCTTATGAAGCGGTAAGTTTTCCTTGGTGGGCGCCGTTCTTGGGTACGCTCTTGTTTGGGTTCGGCACCTTCACCCGTTTATCAGGGGCTAATCGCGATTTATTTTGGATGCTGGTCGTGCTTTACATTGCGATGCTGGGTCAGGTGGTTGGCGAGAGGTATATCAATTCTTACTTTGGGGCGTTTTTTGGAGCGCTGCTGATGGCCCTCGGCTCGGAGGTGATCGCCCGCAGCCCGCGGCGCACGCCGGCGCTGGTCTCTCAAACTCTGGCATTTTGGTTTCTGGTGCCGGGGGCACGCGGTTTATTGAGTGTGACGAGTATATTGAGCGAGGATTTACAGAGCGCGGCGATCGGGATGGGTCAGATGGTGATGCTGATCCTATCCATCACGCTGGGGGTGCTGCTGGGTACTTTATTGATTTCTCCTCACAAGTTCGTACCGGTCACTGCAGAACCTGACCAATTTCGTATTAGAAAGGCATAAACAAATGATGACGAACATTCTTTACGTAATTCTGGCGATTTTAATCCTGACCACTTTGTACGTGGTGGGAAAAACGATTGCCTTCCAATGGAAGCGGGGTGGGGTGGAGAAGATCGAGGGTATCCAGGTGGATGAGGCGCAAGTGGCGGAACACCTGGCTGCGTCCATACGCTGCCAGACGGTGCCTCTGGATGAAAAAGGCACGCCGGACCCGGAGGCCTTCAAACAACTCCACCAGATGCTGGCAGAGACTTACCCATTGGTGCACCAGAAGCTGCGGCGAGAGGTGGTTGCGCTTCCAGGGGAAGCGACCGGCTACAGCCTGCTGTATATCTGGCAGGGGAGCCGGGCCGACCTGGAGCCTGTGATGTTAATGGCGCACCAGGATGTGGTTTCGGCGGACCCGACCGAATGGACGCACCCGCCCTTTGAGGGCAAGATCGTAGATGGCTTCATCTGGGGGCGTGGTACGCTGGATATCAAGAACCAATTGATCGGCATTATGGATGCCGCCGAGAAGCTGCTTCAGCAGGGCTTCCGCCCGGAGCGCACGATCTTGTTTGGGCTGGGGCATGATGAGGAGACGGGGGGGACGAACGGCTGTAAGGTGTTGGGGCAGGAGCTGAAGAAGAGGGGCATCCACCTGGCGGGGATCGTGGACGAGGGCGGCGGGATCATGGCTGGGCTGGCCGCCGGGGTGCGTGGGCCGGTGGCGCTGGTGGGGGTGAGCGAGAAAGGTTACCTGACAGTGGAGTTCACGGTGCATGACCGGCCTGGGCATTCTTCGACCCCGCCCAAGCAGACTTCGATCGGGATCCTGTCAAAGGCGCTGGCCCGCCTGGAGGCGCACCCCATGCCCACCCACCTGCGCCGCTTGCGCCCCATGTATCATGGAATAGGGATTGCAGCACCGTTGTATATCCAGTTGGCCTTCGCGAACGTGTGGCTGTTCGGGCCGCTCTTGAAGCGCTGGCTGGTGCCGAAGCCTGAGATGAATGCCAGCATGCGTACAACGACAGCGCTGACGATCATCAATGGCGGCGTGGAAGATAACACGATCCCGGCGGAGGCGAAGGCGATCGTTAATTTTCGCCTGCTGCCTGGGGATACGATCGCCGATGTACTCTGGCATGCGAAGAAAGTGATTAAGGATGAGCGCGTGCATTTTCACCCGGTAGAGGGAAAATTTAATGAAGCCCTGCCGGTCTCCCCGCGCGACTGCCCGGCTTACAAAGGACTCAGTAAGGTGTCGCAGCAGGTGTTCGGTAATTATCCGGTGGCGCCCTTTGTGATGCTCGGAGGCACAGACTGCCAGCATTTCGTGCCAGTATGCGATCATATCTATCGTTTCACTTCGGTGGTGATGGATGAGCGCTTCATGGGGCTGGAGCATGGCATTGATGAGCGCATCCCAGTGGAAGCCATGGCAATGATGGTAAAATTTTATGCCCAACTGATGCAGGTATGGGGCACGAAAGAGATGGTTTGATTTAATAATCGTTCAGGAGCTTAGTCTACCGAGAAAAGGAGTAAAATTATGAGAATTGTGGTCGCATTAGGAGGTAATGCTTTACTGAAACGGGGCGAGCCAATGACGCACGAAGCCCAACGCGCCAATATCAAAATTGCCGCCCAAGCATTGGCGCCGGTCGCCCAAAAGCATCAGCTCGTGCTGGCCCACGGCAATGGCCCCCAGGTGGGCCTGCTCGCTCTGCAGGCTTCGGCCTACAAAGAAGTTGAAGCTTACCCACTAGATGTGCTGGGAGCACAAACTGAGGGGATGATCGGCTACATGATCGAGCAGGAGCTTGGCAACTTGCTGCCCTTTGAGGTGCCATTTGCCACCATCCTGACCATGGTCGAGGTCGATCCAGCCGACCCCGCCTTCAAGAACCCCACGAAATTCGTTGGCCCGGTGTATGAAAAAGCCGAGGCAGACAGGTTGGCTGCCGAGAAGGGCTGGGTCGTAAAGCCAGATGGGAATAAATGGCGCAGGGTGGTGCCTTCGCCTTTGCCGAAACGGATTTTTGAGATAAGGCCGGTAAAATGGCTGCTCGAGCACGGCACGCTTGTGATCTGTGCAGGCGGCGGTGGCATCCCCACCATGTACGAGGCGGGGAAGCAGCGCTTGCTGACTGGTATCGAAGCCGTGATCGACAAAGACCTGGCCAGCGAGCTGCTGGCGCGTGAGCTGGATGCTGATCTGCTTGTGATTGCCACCGATGTGGATGGCGTTTACCTGGATTGGGGTAAGCCCGAGCAGCGCAAGCTGACCCGGGTAACGGCAGCGGAAATGAAAGCTTATAAATTCCCGGCTGGCTCCATGGGCCCCAAGGTGGAAGCGGCTGTCCAGTTTGTTGAAAAGACCGGAAAACGCGCTGCCATCGGCTCGCTGCAAGATATCGAGAAGATCGTGGCTGGCGAAGCCGGAACGAATGTCTATTCAAAGTGAATCCAAGAAATAAAATAAATTAAGCATGTACATGAGGAGATAAAAAATGAGTAATGAATTTGGTGTTCATTCAGAAGTTGGCAAGCTCCGCAAGGTGATCGTTCACCGCCCGGACCTCAGCCTGAAGCGCTTAACCCCGAACAATCACGATGAGCTGCTGTTCGACGATGTCTTGTGGGTGGAGCGTGCCCAATGGGAGCACGATCAGTTTGTCAAGGCCATGCGCGAGCGCGGCATTGAGGTGTTTTATCACGTGGACTTGCTCGGCGAAGCACTGGCGGCATCGGAAGAAGCGCGGCGGAATGTGATCGCGATGGTGGCCTCTGAGTACACCGTGGGCTGGTCGCTGGTGGAAGAGGTGCGCGAATTCTTATCAAAGATGAAGCCGGATATGCTCGCCAAGCACCTGGTCGGCGGCTTGACCGTCGGTGAGATGGTGACCGGTGGTTTTGACCTGGCAAAATTCAAGCAGATCTCCCTGGGTGCGGCGGCGGTGGTGGACGAACCGGGTTACTTCGTCATTCCTCCGGTGCCGAACTCGCTCTTCCAACGTGATCCTTCCTGCTGGATTTACAAGGGTGTGACGGTCAACCCGATGTTTTGGCCTGCCCGCCGGCGCGAAGCGTTGAATATGCTGACCATCTACCGCTATCACCCCATGTTCCAGGGTGCAGATTTCAACTTCTGGTATCCTGAGCAGTTGGATGATAAGGGCTTTAATATCCAAGACTTCGGCCGGGCCTCCATGGAAGGCGGTGATGTGCAGCCCATCGGTCATGGGACGGTGGCCATTGGCTGCAGCGAGCGCACTCAGGCGCGCATGATCGAGCAGGTCGCCAAAACGCTCTTCGAGAAGGGCGGTGCAGAACGCGTCCTGGTGGCAATGATGACCAAGGACCGCGCCCATATGCACCTGGACACCGTCTTTACGCTGCTGGATCGGGACATCTGCACAGCCTTCCCCAAAGTGGTCAATAACATTCGTGGCATCAGCCTGCGCCCTGGCAAGAAACCCGGTGATTTCCATGTGACCGAGGAAAAGAGCTTCCTGGATGCGGTGGCGGATGCCCTGCATGTCAAGAAGCTCACCGTGGTAGAAACCGGCGGTGATGAGTATCAGGCACAGCGCGAGCAGTGGGATGATGCTAACAACACCGTGGCGTTGGAACCGGGTGTGGTGGTATCTTACGAGCGCAATACCTATACCATTTCCAAGATGCGCCAGGCGGGTGTAGAGGTGGTCGCTATCGCCGGGTTCGAGCTGGGCAAGGGGCGCGGCGGTGGGCACTGCATGACTTGCCCCATTTTACGCGATGCGCTCTAAGCATAAGATGAGTAAAACTTACTGAGGAGGCTTTGAAATGAAAAAATATTTAGCCTGGATTTTTGGTGTTGCGATTGCGTTGATGCTTATCGCCTGGCTGTTTGTGGGACGCGCCAACCGGCAGGCTTACCGGACCGCCAGAGGCGCTATTGAACAGCGCACTGAGCTCAGTCAGGAACGGATTGACATGGCAGTGGAGATGGCGACTGCCGCCGTGGACCTGGCGCTCCAGGAGGCTGGAAACCTGCCTTCTCAAGAAGCGAAAGCTGACCTCGTCAAGCAGGATATCGAGGAGATCGGTAATCGCTTAAAAGCCGCTTCTGAAGCGCGTGGCGATTTGGCAATCGAAAGGTTAAACCAATCGATTGAGCAGTTTAATACCACGCTGCAGGCGGTGGAGGATGCCTCCAAAGAAGCCTCCTCCCCGGCGGTCAAAGCGTACTTTGACCGCATCTACGGCATCCTGGAGAGTGTCAAAGAGCAGCTCGTTCAGGTTGTTTTGAAGACTCAGGAATAAAATTATAATACAGGAAGCGCCATGTTATTGAGGCAGGGCTGAGCAAGCCTGGCAGCAGGTATGGCAGCATAAATGCTGCACAGCATTTATGCTGCGGCTGTGCCTGGCGCTTCTGTCATTTTTATCAAAGGAGAAAATACGATGGCAAAGAATACTTCGAGCAAGAAGAAGGATAAGAAAAATAAAGATAAGAAGAAGGTGGAAAAAGCCCAAGTCGCGGTGATTTCTCAGCCCGGAGAAGCGATCCGCTCCGCTTTCATGGAAGTGGCCGTCAAGCATGACGGAGCCGAAGGAGAAACGGTTGTGGCAGAACCCCGCCCGCCCCTCTCCCGCAAGGAATTTGAGAAGGCTTTGGAACCGATGCAAATCGAGCTGGTTAAGCTGCAGGAGTGGGTTAAAGCCAGCGGGGCGAAGGTCTGCGTGCTGTTCGAAGGACGCGACACGGCTGGTAAAGGCGGGGTGATCAAGCGCATCACCGAACGCGTCAGCCCGCGTGTCTTCCGTACGGTAGCGCTTTCAGCGCCGACCGAGCGGGAGAAATCGCAGATGTACTTCCAGCGCTACATGGCCCACCTGCCAGCAGCCGGGGAAGTGGTGCTGTTCGACCGCAGTTGGTACAACCGGGCAGGTGTTGAGCGCGTGATGGGCTTTACCCCCCTGGAGCAGGTGGAAACCTTTTTGAAATTTGCACCTCTGGTCGAGCGAGCGATCATTGCTTCTGGCACCATCCTGATCAAGTACTGGCTGGAGGTGAGTGTGGATGAGCAGGCCAAGCGTTTCCAGGAGCGCGATCAAGATTATCGCAAGATCTGGAAGCTTAGCCCGATGGATGTGCAGGCCCAGGCGCGCTGGTACGATTACTCGCGCGCCCGCGATGCCATGTTTGCCGCAACCGATACCGCCGATTCTCCCTGGTATATCGTGCCCTCCGATGACCAGCGCCGGGCGCGCTTGAACTGCATCGCCCATTTCTTGAGCCTGATCCCATACGAAGAAGTGAAGCGCGAGCCGATCAAGTTCCCCAAGCGTCAGGAAAAAGGCGATTACGTGGAGCCGAACCATCCCTATCGTTATGTGCCCGATAAATTCTAAAGGAGCGTTCTAATGGATAAACCAGAAAGTCAACCGAAATGGTTCACGATGACCCCCGAGGCGGTCGGCAAAGAACTTGGAGTCGACCCGGCCAAGGGATTGAGCGCAGCCGAGGTACAGTCTCGCCTGCAGAAATATGGCCCGAATGTCCTGGCAGAGAAGAAGAAAAAGTCAGGACTGCAAGCCTTTCTAGAACAATATCAAGACCTCATGCAGTTCGTGCTGCTGGGTGCGGCGATCATCAACCAGATCTTCACCGGAGAATGGGGCACCACCCTGGTGCTGGTCGGGCTGACGGTCTTCAACGCCATCTTGGGCATGCGGGGGGAGGCCAAGGCGGAAGCCAGCCTGGCGGCGCTGGCAAGTGCGATGAAGAGCATCGCGCGTGTGCGCCGCGATGGCCAGGCGGTCGAGATGGACGCCGAGCGATCTGGTCCCGGGCGACATCGTGCTGATGGAGGCAGGCAACCGCGTCCCGGCGGATGGTCGCCTGTTCGTCACGGCCACTGTGGAAATCGAGGAGGCCGCCCTGACCGGTGAGAGCGTGGCTTCGCCGAAAGACACCGAAACCATCGCCAAAGCCGATGCCCCCCTGGGTGACCGGCACTGCATGGCGTATATGAACACTTCGGTCACGCGCGGCCGCGCGGAGATGATCGTCACCACCACCGGCATGGGTACCGAGATGGGCAACATCGCTGACCTGCTGAATAAGACTGAAGCCGATAAGACGCCGCTGCAGAAGCAGCTCGACCGGCTGACCGTGATCATTGCCTCATTGGCCGGTCTGGCGTTCATCCTCATGTTGATCATGGGTTGGAGAAACGGGCAGCCCTTTGAAGCCATCTTCATCGCCGGCATCGCCCTGGCGATCTCGGCCATTCCAACCGGTCTGCCGGCCGTGGTCACCACCATGTATTCGATGGGCACGCGCCAGTTAGCCGCCTTGGGCGCCATTGTCAAGCGCCTGCCCTCGGTGGAGACGCTGGGCTCGGTCTCGGCAATCTGCTCCGACAAGACCGGCACGCTGACCCTCAACAAGATGACGGCCCGCGAGTTCACCATCCCAGGTCAGAACCGCTTCACAGTGACCGGTGAAGGTTATGGCATCGAAGGGAAATATGAACTTGCCACAGGGGTCGCAGGTTTGCAGCCCTGGCAGAAAAATACCCTGACTTACAGCACCGAAGGCAAGCTGCTGAGCGCAGGCGGCGCCAAGATCGATCTCGAGCAGATCCTGCTGCCCATGGCGCTGTGCGCCGACGCCCGTCTCGACAACGGAGCCTTGATCGGTGACCCCACCGAAGGGGCGCTGATCGTGCTGGCGGAGAAAGGCGGTATCAGTGTGGAAGGTGCCCGCGCGATGTATCCCCGGGTGGCGGAGGTACCCTTCGACTCGGATTACAAGTTCATGGCGACCTTCCATAACATGAAAGACGAGCAGGGCAAGCCGGTGGTGCGCGCCTTTGTCAAGGGTGCCCCCGATGTGCTGATCGCCCGCAGCAGTTATTACTGGATGCCGGGCGAAGAAAAGCGACCCGTCACCGACGAGAACCGCAAGCTGGCGCTCGACGAAAACGAGCGCATCGCCAAAGCCGGTGAGCGCATTATGGTGGTGGCCCGCAAAGACTTCGATCCGCAGACCTTTGATCCGAAGGCGAAGTTAATTGATACGATGAAGGACCTGACCCTCCTGGCCATGGTCGGCATCGTCGATCCGCCGCGCAACGAGGCTAAAGACGCCATCGCCAAGTGCCACAGTGCGGGCATCCAGGTGCGCATGATCACCGGCGACCATGCCGTGACAGCCGCCGCCATTGGCCGCGAGCTGGGCATCACGGGCACCGCCCTCACCGGCGCTGAATTTAAAGCCCTGAGCGACGAAGAGCTGAAGAAAAAGCTGCCCGAGATCGGCGTGGTGGCACGCGTGGCTCCAGAGGACAAGATCCGCCTGGTGACCATGCTGCAGGAGCTGGATAACATCGTAGCCATGACCGGTGACGGCGTGAACGATGCCCCCGCCCTCAAGAAGGCCGACATCGGCGTTGCCATGGGCATCACCGGCACCGAGGTCTCGAAAGGGGCGGCGGTGATGATCCTCACCGACGACAACTTCGCCACGATCGTCAAGGCGGTGGAGTTCGGACGCGCCATCTACAACAACCTGTTTAACTTCGTCCGCTTCCAGATGGAATCGCTGGTGGCGTTCATCGTTACCTACCTGCTGGCGGCGTTCTTTCTCGTACTCGGGGGAATACCGTTTTCGACGTTTGTGGTCCTGTGGATCAACTTCCTCGTGCAGATCCCGGTGGCGTTAGCGCTGGGGTTCGACGATCCGGCGCCGGATCTGATGGCGCACAAGCCTCGGCCGTTAAAGCAGCCCATCCTGACAGTTCCACAATGGGTGCGCATCGTCCTCATCGGCATCCTGATGTCCATCGGCACAATCTTTCTGGAGATGTTTTATGAGCCAACCGACGCCCTCGTTGCGAAATCGATGGGATTTGTCTTCTTCTCATTGAGCGTTGTTATACTTGCCCTAAGCGCACGCAGTGAGACGGGCAGTGCCTTCAACCGCGAGGTCTTGAAGAATCGGCATCAGCTAATGCTTTATGGAATTTCAGTGCTGATGATCCTCTTGCCGCTCAACCTGGATTTTCTCAAGAAATTCCTGGGCTTGACCAATCTAAACGCAAATCAAGTGATCCTTTGCCTTGTTTTCGCATTAGTCCTGCTGCTGGTGGATGAAGCGTACAAGTTCTTCATGCGCAGGAGGCAAAACAAGTAAAGGATTTAGGATCCTGTTTTTTCTTGTGGCAGTGGACGATGTACCCATCGTCCTCGATGTACCCATCGTCCACTGCCTACAAGGGGTTACAAAAACTTCAAGAAAATAAACCTTCAAAAATTTAACGGAGGGAGCCGATGTTAACTGCGATCTTTTGGGGAGGCCTGGCAGCCGCCAGCCTGCTAGTCGGTTTTATTCTGGCTCGACGGGCTTTCCAAACGCACGGTGGGCGTTGTGATGGGATTCGGCGCTGGAGCCCTGATCAGCGCCATTGCCTATGAGCTGATTCCCGAAACGATGCTGCATGGCTGGCAAATGGCGGTTGCGTTTTTAGGCGGGGCGATGTCCTTCTACCTGGGAGATTGGATCGTTGATCGCCAGGGAGGCCAGGACCGTAAAGCCATCGGCGTTGGCGACAATGCGCGGTGATCAGGAAGGCGGGTTCTGGTGCGGCCATCTTCATCGGAACGCTGCTCGACAATGTGCCGGAATCGCTGATCCTCGGCATGGGTTTTGCCCTGGGCGGTGCGGTCAACCTGGCCTTCCTGGTGGCTGTGTTTGTTTCCAACATCCCCGAAGGCTTGGCCGGGACCCTCAGCCTTGAAGCGGCCGGCCGCTCGCACCGTAAAGTGTTCTGGATGTGGATGATGCTGGTCATTTTGTCTGCGGCCTGCGCAGGATTGGGCTATCTCATCATTCACTTACTGCCAGGCGCCGATGGACGCTATGCCCAGGCCTTCGCTGCGGGCGCCATGCTCACCATGATCGCCGATGCGATGATGCCGGAAGCTTTCGAGCATGGCGGCAAGCTGGTCGGCATTTTCACGGTATTCGGGTTTCTGACGGCGGCAGTGTTGGCGGTAATGGGGTGACCAATGAGAAATAATTGCTATAATATGGAAGTGTCATGCAAAACTCTCCGTTATAATTCCAGGACAAGTTTATTTTGAAAAGATAATCCAAATAAGGAGTGGTAGATGAGTACATCTTCGAAGATCAGCAGTATTCCAATTGGTGCGAAAATAATTTGTACAGATGGCTCAGGGGGTAAATCAACGGCTGTGGTGGTCGATCCTGTATCTCACAAGCTCACGTATGTTGCCGTTGTAGAAAAGTCCCTTCTGCACGGTGAAGAACGGCTCGTTCCGGTCGATCGGGTGACCAAAACT
The DNA here is from genome assembly GCA_963751425.1 of uncultured Chloroflexia bacterium. GTDB lineage: Bacteria > Chloroflexota > Anaerolineae > Anaerolineales > UBA4823 > CAVVUF01. Next base: position 287,811 of record CAVVUF010000002.1, read on the forward strand.
ACCCGCGATGAGGTGTATCTTAACTGCACAACCCAGGATATTTTAAATATGGAGCCTTTTACGCGTACGCACTATCTGGAAATTGACCAGGGAGCAGATGGCTACGCATACAGCCCTCCTTATATGACGACGTATCCATCTATGACAATGTCACCTGAGATGAGTTATATCACTGTACAGGATCGCCTGGTGCCTGCGGGGGAGGTGGCTATCCATCGTGGGATGATCGTGGAGGCGATGGATGGCCCGGCCGGGCAGGTGGGAGAGCTGCTCATGGATCCGGATTCAGGGAAAATTACGCACTTCCTCCTGATGAAAGGTCACGGCTGGGGGAAGAAAGAAATCGCCGTTCAGGTTTCCTTGATTGACCGGATCGAGTCGGAAACCATCCATCTAAAAATTGATAAAGAGAAGATCGGTCAGCTCCCTTCTCTGCCCGTGAAGCGCACCTGGGACGAGGTGCTTGCCACCGAGCTGGAGCTGATGGTGTGGGTCTTTGAAGGAAAAGACCTGGCTCAGCAATCCTACCAGCAGGTGAAAGAGTTATGCACGCAGAAAGCCATGGATTTGCTGAATGCTACGGTCATTGAAAAAAGCTTGAAAGGCGATATTCGCATCCACGAGGTGAAAAAGGTCCCCTCCAAACGCCGCGTGGCGCTTGGCATCGCCCTGGGAGGCCTGGCAGGTCTGCTGGTTGGCCCGGTTGCATTGGTAGCTGGAGTGGTTGCCGGAAGAGCGGCAGGTAAAAAATCTGCCAGCAAAATTGAGGTGGGTTTTTCTGAAGAAAAGCTTCGTAAGTTAAATGAAAGCCTGGTTCCGGGTGGGTCTGCGCTTGTGCTGCTCGTTGAGCACCGCTGGTTCAGCACCCTTCAGGTAGAGCTGGCAGACAACGGCGGTCAATTGATCCACGAGCGGCTTGCCAATGTCACCTTCGATGAGCTGGTAGGTCAATTGTCACCGCTGGGCACATCGGACGAACAGAAAGAGGCGGATAAAAGATAACTTCATGAGCCGACGCGTTCACGTTATTATTAATCCGGGTTCCGGGCAGCCCAAACCGATCCTGCACACGCTCAACGCGGTCTTTCGACCGAAGGGCATTGATTGGGATATCACCCTCACCAAGCAAAGCGGCGATGCGGAGCGCTTTGCCCGCATGGCAGCGGAATCAGGGGCCGATGTCGTCGCAGCGTTTGGCGGCGATGGGACGGTGATGGAAGTGGCGCGTGGCTTGATGGGACTGGAAACACCCATGGCGATTTTCCCCGGTGGCACGGCGAACCTCATGTCTGTGGAATTGGGGATTCCGAAGGATCTTGCGAAAGCCGTGGAAGTCGCCGCGGACGAGAATTCTCTGATCCATTCCATCGATGTGGGTAAAGTTAAGGATGGGTATTTCTTGCTGCGGGTGGGCATGGGCTTTCCCGCTCGTAAGGTCGAATACGCGGACCGCAAGCTGAAAGACCGGTTTGGGGTCATGGCGTACACGATCGCGGCCGTTAAGGCCATCACTGCCAAAACTGAAGCAAATTACCGGCTGACGGTGGATGGTAATGTCTATGAGGTTCGCACCCGGGCCTGCCAGGTTTACAACGCCGGGAACATGGGTAAAGCCGGTACTGCTCCCGTCCCTGGGATCAGTGTCGAGGATGGGCTGCTCGATCTCCTGGCGCTCCGTGAGAATGCTGGCAAGAACCTGGCGATGAAAGGGGTGGTCCATTCGATCCAACACAGTGACGAATTGTTCTATCACTGGCAAGGCAGGCAGATCACCATCGAGCCTGACCCTCCTCAGCCTGTGCATATCGATGGAGAGGTCGTCGGGACGACCCCGGTGGAGATCGATATCCTCCCCAAGGCCATCCGAGTTCTGGTTCCAAGAGCAGAACATAAAGACGAGGGCCGATGAGTACAGCGGGGCCGATGAGTACAGCGCAGTGCAGGGAAAATCGGGCCATGGACGATAGGCGACGAGGTCAACGCTGAATATTTCTGAGATTACCAGCTACCTTTACGTCTCTAGCTTTCCCAGGCGCGAAAATGTGGAACAGATCCGGGGGCTGGGGGTGCGCTTGATTATCTCCATGTACTTGCTGAAACCGGAGAAAAGCCTCGGAGAGCCGCCGCTGAAGCTGTTATGGATGCCAGTCTTTAATTCACCGTTAATCCCAATTCCACTGAGCGTTTTCCGAGTTGGGGTAGGGGCAGCTCTGCCAGTGATCGAGGCGGGGAATAAAGTGCTAGTCCACTGTCGTTGGGGGATCCACCGGAGCGTGGCGATGGCCTGCTGTATCCTGATTGGAAAGGGATACAGCTCAAATGAAGCCGTTGCTCTGGTCAAGCACCAGCGCGCCGTGGCAGATCCAGAAGCTGGTCACATCTTGAGACGCATCAAGAAGTTTGAACAAGAACAGCCAGGCAGGCATAAAGCGTGACCCCTCCTATGATGCTGACAGGCTATTCCTTAGGCTGTGAAGAGGTATAATAAATCTCTCTTTGAGGTTGCTTTCCAGGATCAGGTTCTTCATTCTAAAACAATGTGGGCAATTAGATCAGTTTTATGAACACCCGGCTAGCCTCTCTGAGCAATACAGATCAACCAGATTGGCTGCTGGATACGCTTCACAAGTACAGCACACAATTCACAATGAAGGAGGATACGCACTAAATCACTAAAATCTGAACCGCATGTCATCCCGGGCTTCGAAGGCAGCGTGGCTCACTGCATTATGTTCCCCCAAGGGAACAATTCAATAATCATTCAGTTTAAAAGAGGAGAATTCTAACGATGAAAACAATCAAATCAGTTGGTGTCAAGTCATTCGCCGGATATGGTGCCGTCCTGGCAGCTTTCTGGACCCTGGTCTTTGGTTTCTATTATTGGGTTGTGGGCTGGATCTTCGGCGCCCAATCCTGGTGGGTCGATATGAACCTGGGTAACTGGTCCATGTATACCATGTACACCTTCGGCGCAATTTTTGTGCGTGCCCTCCTGGCGGCGGCTGGCGGTGCGTTAGCCGGGTTGGTGATCGCCCTGGTATACAACTTCGTGGCTGGCGTAATGGGCGGCATCAAGTTGAATGTGGAATAGAATTTAGATCCAACTGAATTGACAGGCTTTCAAAACCTGTCAGTTCCCCAACTGTTTTATGGAGGAAAAATGAGAGGTAGACGCGAAGAACGACGTGATGACCGCCAGCTCGGGCGACCGGGCGGCGGTGGCAACCACTACCAGATGCGCCAGAAGATGGTGGCGATCGGCGATGACTTCTGGATCGAAAACGATAAAGGCCAGAAGGTGTTCAAGGTGGATGGCAAGGCGCTGCGTGTGCGCCAGACCCTGATCATTGAGGATGCCCACGGTACTGAGCTATGCAAGATCCAGGAGCGCATGCTGCGCGTCAAAGACAGCATGGAGATCGAAGGACCGCGCGGCGAGAAGCTCGCCATGGTCAAGAAAGCCCTGATCACTCCCGTGCGCGAGCGCTGGGTGGTCAAGATCAAGGGTGGGCCCGACCTGGAAGTGCAAGGCAATATCCTGGACCATGAGTACAGCATTGGCGAAGGACGCGATAAAATCGCGGAAGTTTCCAAGAAATGGTTCCGCCTGCGCGACAGCTATGGCGTTTCCATCGATCCCGGGCAGGAGGATGTGCTCATCCTGGCGGTGGCAGTTTGTATCGACGAGATGGCACACGAAGGTCGCTAGGCCACCGGGTAAATCATCCCGAGACTGTTTTTCAAGTAACGATTGTCAGTCTCGAGGGTTATCTATTCATGGCGGTCGTGCTTGACCTGATGCACTGGAGCAGCACGGTTTACCAAAACCGCACTACCATCCCCGGTTACACCGGGTCATAAAAATTTCAAAAGAGGAGAGTTTTAAATGTGTTGCTTTTTCGTTACCCTGATGTTCTTTGGTCCACGCTTGGCTTTTCTGGTTTACTGGCTGTTTGCGCAAGTTCGAGTGGCCGCTGCTTTCGCCACGTTTAACTTTCCCTGGCTGGTGGGCATATTGGGATTGGTCTTTATCCCCTGGACGACATTGATGTATGTGTTGATTTTCCCCTTGAACGGCTTCGATTGGGTCTGGCTTGGCTTGGGGATCTTTGCAGATATCGCCTCTTACATGGGCGCCTATGGCAAGCGCCGGGCAGTTCCAGGGTATCCGGAAAACGATCCGCTCCCGACCCTGTGAGTTTCGGAACAAAGTCTCCAATCATACCCGTTAGCCAGGTGCCTCGACAAGTAGCAATCACTGAGTTGCGCACCATATAAATCCTATGTGCTAAAGTACCTCTTTGTTGTAAAATTGGGGTGTGTGGGCAGGTTTCGCCTCCCGCACGCCCCAATCTGTTGCCAATCACGTAAGCGTGATTATTTTCGCGAAAGGAGAATTCCAATGAGTTACGGTCCAGTCGATTTTCTCGCATTTGAATTCAAGACTGATCAGCTCAAAGGTGAGATCATGCCCGCGCTGCTCGAGCTGGTCCAAAACAAGATCGTGCGGGTGATCGATCTTATCATTATCCAGAAATTTGAAGATGGGCACCACGAAGTAGTACAGATGCAGCAGCGCGCTCCCGACTTGTTGAGCATCTTCGATCCGCATGAGGTAGAGATCAGCGGGATCATTGAAAAAGAAGATCTTTCAAAGATCGCCGAAAAAATGGAAAACAATACCCTTGCTGCGGCGCTGCTTTTCGAAAACCTGTGGGCGGTAAAGTTCAAAGAAGCTGTGCTCCGGGCGAATGGGCAGGTGCTCGATCAGACCCGCATCCCTCACGAAACCGTTGAGGAGGCTTTGGCAATATTTAAGAAAGACAAAGGATAGCCAGTTTTTAAATATTAGAATATAATTAATTTTTGAAATTTGATCGCCTTGTAAAATGCTGGGAAGAGAGAAGGGATTTCGCGAGGTTAACATCATTCGATGTGAGCCTTCGCAGATTACATTTTCACACTCTAAAGGAGAAATAAAAATGACAACTGCATCACAAGTACACACCAAACAACGCCCCTGGTGGCTGACCTTGATCACCGGCATCGCCGCCGTGATCGTCGGCGCCATCTTGCTTTGGGCGCCTGCCAAGGATAAAGTAGAAACTTACATGCTTATAGTACAGTTGTTGGGTATCTACTGGTTGGTGATAGGGATTTTTGATATCGTCGCCATCTTTATCGACCATTCCATGTGGGGCTGGAAGCTGTTCATCGGCATCGTCAGCATTGTGGCCGGTTTAGCAATCTTAGAATACCCGATAATAGCCGCAGTTCAGCTGCCGAAGATCTTTGCTTTGGTCCTGGGTATCTGGGGCATGATGTACGGCATCATCCTGCTGGTCATGGCCTTCCAGGGTGGCGGATGGGGAGCTGGGATCATGGGCGTCTTGGGCATCATCTTTGGCATCGCTCTGATGGCCAACTATTACAAACTCGGGATGGGACTGGCCATGATCTGGTCTGCCGCGGTGTTCGGTGTCATCGGCGGGATTGCCATGATCTTCCAGGCTTTCCGCCAGAAATCTGCTGCTTAAGAATTGCAGCAGAAAAAAGCTGCTTAAATCCGAGCGCAGCTCTGCTGCGCCTCCGGACGAACCTACGAGATATCGCCAGGTCTTTGATCTTGCTGGTACTCATCCCGCTGACGATTGATTTGCAGATTAAATCGTTTTCGCCAAAAGCTGCCGAACATAGACAGCGGATGAGGAACAAGATCATTGCCTTGGCGATGCTCATTTTACGGATGAGTGACTTAGGGTTGAATCTTTCCATCTGGAAAGAAATATTTCGCACTCGAGCATTAATACTGGAGGATGTGAAGATGAAAAGTGCTGTTAAAGAGATCTTTTTCTCTTTGGGATTGTGCGCCGGGCTGCTCATGCTGGCTGCTTGCGCCTCAACCGTTCCCACCCAGGAGAACGGCAACCCCATCCAGGACATCCTCTGGCAGTGGGTGAGTGTGACGAACCAAACCACTGGAGAGACTACTACGGTCCCGAACCCGGAAAACTACACGATTTCTTTCTTTGCGGATGGGACACTCGCTGGTAAGGCGGATTGCAATAACTTCACGGGTACCTACTCTCAAGAAAATGGCTTTACGATCACACTGGGTGCTTCAACGATGGCGTTCTGCGGCGAGGCTTCCATGGATCAGCAGTATCTGACCCTGCTGGGCAGCGTGGCGGCGGGTGGACCCGATGGCGCCGGCGGCCTGGCGCTTGAGAATGCGGGTGGTGAGCAGCGCATGCTCTTCAAAAATGGGGGCGCTGCCACGCAGTAAGTTGTTCATTAAAGCCATAATCTGATCTGGTTAGCGAGTCTTGATCAGGTTTAGAATCACAGGTTACTTTCCTGGGTGCAACTTTGTGGGACTGGAGAAGAAATTATGAGTCGAGATATTAATATAACCCGTGCAAGAATGACAACCCCACGCGCCGCTGCCATCGCCGGCATCTTGTTTTCAGTGTTGCTCATCACCAGCCTGACGCTCGTCCGAATTTCCGTCCCCGCCAACCCCCAGGAAGCCGGCGACTGGCTTTCTGGCAAATGGAAAAATGTTGCCCTGGCAATGAACCTGCTGCCGTTCGCGGGAATTGCCTTTTTGTGGTTCATCGGTGTGGTGCGTGACCGTATTGGAGATAGCGAAGATCGCTTCTTTGCCACCGTGTTCCTGGGCAGTGGGCTCCTGTTCCTGGCCATGCTGTTTACCTCTGCCGCTGTGGCAGGCGGGATCATCAGCATCTACGGTTCTACCCCAGGTTTGCTGATCGCTTCGGGTATATACACCTTCGGCCGCGCCGTCACCTACGAGATTATGAACGTCTATGCAATGAAGATGGCAGGTGTGTTCATGATGTCAACCTGCACCCTCTCGCTGCGCACCGGGATTTTCCCACGCTGGATGGCCTTCCTGGGTCTGGCGCTGGCCTTGTTTCTTTTATTGAGCGTCGGCTTCTTTTACTGGGCTCCGCTGGTATTCCCGCTGTGGATCCTCATGATCAGTGTGCATATTCTGGGAGAGAATCTCAGAAAACCTAAGCTGGAGGGTTAATCTGATGGCACAGGAAACTGCTCCCTTAAACCGGCGCAGCACTGCGTATAACCTGTTCATCCTCGTCCTGACCATCATTTCTCTGGTGATCATGGTGGTGCTGCTGCTGCCTCTTGAAGACGAAGCCATTGGGTTGCTGCGAGTCTATGACAACCTGATCTGTGCTATTTTTTTGGCCGACTTCTTCTTGAGATTGGTAGTGGCCCCCAAGAAATCCGACTATTTTATCAAAGAGGGTGGTTGGCTGGACCTGCTTGGCTCGATCCCTTCGCTGGGCGTGACATTTAAATACTCCGGTCTCTTTCGCCTGGCCCGCCTGAGCCGGCTGATGCGCGTCACGCGCCTGCTGCGCGGAAAAAGCAGAAAGGAATTGCTCAATGATGTTGTTACGAACCGCAGCCGCTACACTGCCTTTGTAACCATCCTGTTGGCGCTCATCGTTTTATCGTCTGCTAGCGTGCTTGTGCTCCAATTTGAAAGTCAGTCACGCGATGCGGTGATCAAAACTGGATGGGACGCGTTCTGGTATTCGATCGTGACAATCACCACGGTAGGATATGGAGATTACTACCCGGTAACCTTTTGGGGCGCGTCACCGCCATGTTCATTATGGTTGCCGGGGTCGGCATCATCGGCGTGCTGGCCAGCCTGATGTCTAACCTGCTGATCGGTCGGATCGCTGCTCCGGCAGAAGAAGCACCCAGTACGGTGCTGCCGTCTACAGTCGAACAGGAACTTAAGCGGATGAATAATGAGCTGGCTGAACTGCGCCAGTTGTTGGAAAAAATATCCGGAGAAAGTAGCGAAAAGAAACTTGATTAAAAAATAAGGTGTATGATCAAAGCTTGATCCTATCCAGCTTGCGGAGGTAGTCATATGAATAGCCCATCTGGACGCCTGGTAACTTACCTGGTCGCATTTGCCAGTATTGTTGTGATTTTATTCGGTATTCGCGGCTCAGCCTCCATCATCAACCCGATCCTCCTGGCTGCTGTGATCACCATCACCGTTCTGCCGGTCCCCAGCCGCCTGAGGAAGCGCGGCCTGCCAGGCTGGCTGTCGTTGGTGCTGAGCATCCTGATGGTCGTCCTGCTCCTGGTGCTGGTCATCTTTACAGTCTTCTTCTCCGTCACCAAGCTGGCTACCACACTGCCGGTTTACCTGGCGGAAGGTTCGGCGCAAGCCAGCCAGGACCTGTCGGCGACCGAGGGCACTGCGACGAGTATCCAGATCGACCAGGTGGTCACCTCCATGGGTCCGGTCTTGCAGGGCCTGCTGGGGGTTATAGTGGAATTGGTGGTCCAATTCGGATTAGCTCTGGTGATCTTCTTTTTCATGATCAGCGCCGCCCTGGCCTTGCCTGCCCCCTCCCGCCTGGGCCTGGATCCGGATGTACCGGTGATTGGCAAAGTGTCTGCTCTCACCGAAGATGTGCGCAAGTATATGACTGTCCTCACCGGGATCAACTTCTTGGTAGGCTTGGGCAATACGATCTTTCTCTGGATCCTGGGGGTGGATTATGCTGCCCTTTGGGGGCTGCTGGCCTGGTTTATGGGTTATATTCCTTCGATTGGCTTCTGGTTTGCCCTGATCCCACCGGTGCTGATGGCATATGCTCAGTATGGTCTGCAAACCGCCCTGATTGTCTTTATCGGATATGTTCTGATCAATGGGGGTGTGCAGAACTTTGTCCAGCCTAAGATCATGGGGGATCGGTTGAGGATCTCACCCGTGGTCGTTTTTGTCAGCTTGTTTGTGTGGGGATTCCTGCTGGGCGGCATGGGCGCCATCCTGGCGGTGCCCATGACCATGCTGGTGCTGATCACCATGGAGAATTTCGAAGGCACCCATCCGATCGCCCTCCTGATGCGCTATACGGGTGAGGAGAAGAAAGAAGAAAGGCAGGAGGCGGCACAACATGTCAAGGGTCTTTGGGGAAAAGTGAAGGGCACGGTCCTCCCTAGTCGTGAGCCAAAGGACAATGTTGAATGAATTATTCTTGAGCAAGAGAGGCAGGTGAAATATGCCCTTATTTAAGAAAGATAAAGATCAAGATAAAGAATTTGCCATTATTGGGTTAGGTCGTTTTGGGGGCAGCCTGGCCCGCCGGCTTGAAGCCCTGGGCCACCCCGTGTTAGGGATCGACATCGAGCCTCGTCTGGTAAAAGAGATCGCTGCTGAAATCACGGAAGCCGTTGTTCTGGATGCTACGGATGAGGAGGCTCTCCATCAGGTGGATATCACTGCTTTTCAGACCGTAGTGGTCGCTGTCTCAGATAATTTTGAAGCCAATGCCCTGATTACCTCCACCCTGAAGAAACTGGGCATCCCTCGTGTGATCTCCGAATCCAATTCGGCTCGCCATCGCGAGATTTTATTGCGGATCGGAGCGGACCGGGTGATTTTGCCCCGCGAGGAGAGTGGTTACCAGTTAGCAGATGAGCTCAGCATCCCGGGCATGTTAGAGCGCCTGCACCTGAGCCAGGATTACAGCCTGATCGAGATAAAACTCCCACCGGGGCTGGTCGGCAAAGGCGTAGATGCTTGCGAACCATACGAAGTGATTGTGGTGCTCATCTTGCGCGGGGAAGAGCTGATCATCAACCCTGACCAGAGTATCCGCTTTTTGCCTGAGGATATCCTGGTGCTGGTCGGCGAAAAGCGCCGCCTGGCGGATTTCAGCAACCTGGAATGAGTACGCCTAAATCCTCCCCCTCCCAGAAACTTAAATCCAGGATCTCACGCCGCCAGCAGCGCATGATCCGCATCGGAGGGGGTACGCCCTCCGCGAAATCACGCCAGTTCCCCGTTGCCTTGCAGCTGGTTGTTGGATTGATCGGGTTAATTGCTATTGGCACTGTGCTGTTGCTGATTCCCGGCGCAGGTACCCGAAAATTTTCTTTCATGGAAGCCTTATTTACCTCGACTTCGGCTTCTGCAGTGACCGGTTTAAGCCTCTTCTCGATTAGTACGGATTTGACCATCTGGGGACAGTTAATCCTGCTGCTGCTGGTACAAATCGGCGGTGTGGGATTTATCGTTGCGATCGTAATGGTTTTTCGCCTGATCGGTCGTCAGGTAACGCTCGGGGAGCGGTTGGCAGTGACCAGCTCTCTGGGATTGGATCGCCCAGAAAAGATTGCCTTGATTATGGCCAGGGCCATCGGGCTCATGTTAGCCATCGAAGGTGTCGGCGCAATCTTGCTATTTTTACATTGGAGGATCGCTGGGATCGTTCCTCCTGGAAAAGCAGCTTTTTACGCCATTTTTCATGCTGTCACTGCCTATTGCAATGCCGGTTTTGATTTATTTTATGGGCTGCCCGAGTATCCAAACGGCATCCCGAGCGATCCATTGAGCTTGATCATCTTGGGGTGTTTGATCGCCTTGGGTGGCTTAGGGATACCGGTTTACATGGAATTGATCTACCGGAAGCGGCGCCCGTTTTCACTGCACACCCGCCTGACGGTTGGCCTCTCTCTTGCGCTCATCTTGCTGGGCTGGGCTGGGTTATTGGTCTCCGAATATCGCCAGGCCGGTGTATTAAGTAATTTGCCATTCGGTCAGCGCGCAATCCTGGCCTGGTTCCAATCCGTCTCTGCTCGTACGGCGGGTTTCCCCGGTCTGCCAGGCTTCAGCGAAATAAATTATCCTTCGATAATGATGCTGATTGCCCTGATGTTTATCGGCACTGCACCTGCCTCCACCGGCGGAGGCATTACCACGGGGACATTCGGGGTTCTATTGTTTGCAGTGATCAGCTATGCGCGCGGGCTGGATAAAATTCGCATCGGAAAGCATTCCATCCCGAAGGCTTTGATGATGCGGTCATTGGTCGTCTTCGTAATTAGCTTGAGCTTGGTGATCCTGGCTACCTGGCTGATCCTTCTGACCAACCCTTTCAGTCTTGACCAGGCCTTATTCGAGGTCGTGTCGGCTTATTCGACCACCGGGTTATCCTTGGGCATTACTACGGGATTAAATACCTTTGGTCGCATGGTGATCATCTTCACCATGTTTGCTGGACGCCTGGGAGCGATCACTATCATGATCTCCTTGTTGGGACGTGACAAAAGGCAGAATTTGATTGATTATCCGGAAGAGTCCATTTTGGTTGGGTAATACCGGGTTAAAAAATGTAGGTGATCAAAAATGAACGGTTCCACTTCCAGCGCATTGGCGGTGGATTTCAGTACCGATTCAAAAGCCAATTCTGTCAAACTGATCAAGAGGCAACCGAAGGAGAGATTTTATGGAGACTAAAAACCCACCTCAACCTGCAGAGACTGCTCCACAAAAGGAGACCAGGGATTCTCGTCCACTTCAGAGATTGTTCCTCCTGGATGTGCTGCGTGACCGCGATTCCAGGCCGGCGATTTTGTGGGCGGTGGGCACTCTGCTGATAGGGATGCTTTTTTATCATTGGTTTGAAGGCTGGAGCTATCTCGATTCCCTTTATTTTTGCGTTGTCAGCCTGGCCACTGTGGGTTACGGTGATTTGTCGCCTAAGACGCCGGTCACCCGGCTGTTCACCATCGTTTACCTCATCAATGGGATCGTCATCCTGCTGGCGCTCTTCGATCGGATTCGCATCGTTCGAACTCAACGCATTGGAAAACTGGTCGAACACCGCAGGGAGAACCAGGAAGGATAATCGCCAGGTAATAAGGTAGGATAGTAGCACTTTACACTTTGTAAAAGGACCATGGATAAGGATAACTCGTATGCAGTCTCCCTCGATCGTGAAACCAGTTTTGATTCTAACCTGCACGGCAGTCTTGCTGACAGCCATGCACTTCGCCGCTTCTTTCCTCGTGCCTGTTCTGCTGGGGATTTTCTTCGCCACGTTGCTGACCCCCATTTACAGATGGTTTAAAAACGGATTCCGGCTGTCCTGGCGCTGCTGCTTTCAATTGGTTTCCTGGTCTTGGTGGCACTTTTCCTGGTGCTGCTGGTTGGCAAATCGCTGAATACGTTGGCCTCCAGCCTGGACAGTTATAGCTCCCAGTTCAGCCAGCGCCAGGCAGATTTAACCGTCAGCGACTGAATCTTTCAGCCAGACGATTGACCTGGCACCGCTGCTGTCTGCTTTTGACCCGGCAAAATTGGTGGAGGTGCTCAGCTTCGCGCTGAGTACAATGGCAGGCATTTTTAAGGATGGTTTGGTCATTTTGATGGTGACAATCTTCTTCCTGGTGGAAAGCCCGCTTTTCGTTGCGCGCCTGAGGCGGGCGCTTGGAGAGGATCATTCTCTGCCCCAAAACATCACCTCCCTGTCGCAAATGATGATCAGCTATTTCGGTCTGCGGGCGCTCGTGAACCTGGTCAATGCAATTGCCACCGGTCTGATGCTCTGGTTATTTGGAATCGAGTACGCAGGTTTATGGGCGGTCTTGATCTTCTTCCTCAGTTTTATCCCCTATATCGGCGCAGTCCTATCCATGATACCGCCATTAATCCTGGCCTATGCCCAGGGCGGCCTGGGATTGGTGATTGTCATCGGTCTGCTTTCGGTTGTCATCAATGGCATTTCCGAAAATCTTGTCCAACCGATGGTGATGGGTAAAGGTCTTTCAATCTCCCCTACGGCAGTTTTTCTTTCCGTTATGTTTTGGATGTTCATCCTGGGTGGACCGGGGGCCTTCCTGGCGATGCCACTGACCATGGCGCTAATTTTGTTCATGCGTAACTTTACAGAGACGCGTGGTTTTGCGGCGATGCTGGTCACGACCTCAGATCCAGCTTGAATAAAAACTGTCTAATTCCACAATTGTTGACCCATTCATTAATTATTTATACTATAATTAGTAAAGCTATTCACCAAGAGTTTCTTCGCCTTTATTAAGTTCAAACTGGTGAATTGCCTAAGTGATGGGCTGTTCTTGCAATGCTTTTATAATTGCTTTCGGCCAATCTCAACTTTTCCGAGATAAGCTCGTCAAATCAGCTTCTGGCACCCGTTCGATTTACTTTGCTTCAAACCGGTCTACAGTCAGGGCTTGATTTACCCAATACGGTTATCCCTATGAAGAATTTGGAGGGTTCTATGCAAACCCAAGATGATGATTTCCCTTATACCAGCGATGATCCTAGCCTGACGCCCCTAGAAGGGGATAATCCGGCCCTGGGCTTGACTTCGGAGCAGCTTGGAGATCTCAAAGCAAGCATGCGGCTCGTTCTCGGTTCTGCATTGACTGGAAAGGATGCCTTTACCCAAGAGCTGAGGAAGATACAGGCTGCCCGGGAATTCGTAAAACCGGTAACTATTGTTGTCAATGAGAATGAAGACTTCAAGGATCAATTAAAATACTTGCTGCTCGGAATTTTGTTCGAGACCCCCGACGTCTTGCAGCGCGGCCTGTTGTCCGTGGAGAAAGCCACATCGAAGGTCTATGGGCTTTTCTCTAAAATCGTTTCCCCTTTGTCGAACAGCTCGGTCTTTAGCCCGGTGAAGAACCAGATCGACCTCGCTGCTGTGCGCGGCGAGAGAGTGGTCGATCGCCTGATTATGAAGGGCCGGCTGGAGGAACAAAACAGCCGCCAAATGTTGCAGCAAGAGAACATTAATGAGCTGATGAACGAATTCGTGGATTACCTCGTCCTAAAGACAGAAATCCGGCAGATCGTTCAAGAAGCAAGTGTCAATGTGGCTGGTGATGTGGTTGGTGATTTTCAAGAACAAAGCGCTGCTGTTGACACACTCATGGAACAAAAACTTAAATCAATTTTCCGGAGACGTGCTTCTGCACAACCTACCACACCGCCGAGTAATACACCAGAAGGGGGTAAGTGAAAATGTCACCCACCTCACCTCAACCACCCGTTCCCGGACAGCTCTCTCCCCTGGCGCGCTCATCCCGCCCAGCAGGTTTTTTCAGCCGTTTGGAAGCTTTCGTCGTTGACCTGATCATTCTGAGTGTCGTCCAATTAGGCGCCTCAGCCTTTATCCAGGCCTTTCTTCGATTTTTCAAACTCACTGGCTTGGTCGCTAATATTCAAACCATCTTAGAGAATTCCACCTACAATATTGCGATTGCTACTACGGTAACCACCCTTTTTGTGATCGGGTATTACACCTTTTTCTGGACCCTGGTTGGATATACCCCCGGCAAGGCAGTTTTAGGCCTGAAAGTAGTGCGGAAGAACGGCGGAAAGCTTTCCTTTGGCCGATCCCTCGTGCGTTTTTTCGCTTATTGGATCTCAATGCTGCCGCTTTTCTTAGGTTTTTTCTGGGTCTTATGGGACTCGAAACGCCAGGGCTGGCACGATAAAATTGCTGGTACCCAGGTGCTTTACATTCCCAAAAATCCATCCAAATAGACACATCTATGGAAAACGGGTTTGAGCCATATCAAGAAAGACGACCTCCGGGGCTGTTAAGACGTTTCTTTGAGGTTTCTGGACAGCTCTCAGGTTTAGCTCTGGGAGGTGGCCTGGATTATGTCAGGCAGAAAAAAGAGCTGGGAGAGCATCGCACGCTTGGTATCTTGCTCCTGCGTTTTTTCCTGGCGCTCACCTGGCCTTTCTTGGACAAGAGTATCGTTAAGCTGCCTTTCTCTTTGCAGTTCAGGCTGCGGCTGCAAAAACTGGGACCAACCTACATTAAACTTGGCCAAATTCTCAGCCTGCGCGAGGATTTGCTCCCCAAAACCATCACCGAAGAGTTAAAAAACCTCCTCGACAAGCTCCCCGCGGTATCCTATGAACGGTTTAAAGAGCTTATTGTCGAAAGTCTCGATCTTCCGCTCAATGCCATGTACCGTTGGATTGATCCCATCCCTTTGGGGTCAGCTTCCCTGGCGCAGACCCATCGGGCTAGATTAATTTCCAATGAAAAGGTTGTGATCAAAGTCCTCAAGCCCGGAGTCCGCACGCTCATTGAACGCGATACCCGTCTCCTGCGCTTTTTTGGCAGGTTTTTGCAGATCTTCTTAGCCCGCTACCAGCCAAAGCGAATCATCGACGAATTCTCCACCTATACCTTACGTGAAGTTGACTTACGCATCGAAGCGGATAATGCTGAGACTTTTACAGCGTACTTTAAAGACCAACCCGAGGTACGTTTTCCTCGGATTTATCGAAAATACAGCTCCCGCGATGTGCTCTGCATGGAATTCTTTAACGGCATCAAGCCCGATGAAACTGCCCTGAAAAAGCTGACCGTTGAACAGCGCCGCCAGGGGATCGACCTGGGCATCGGTGCGATTGTGAGAATGATTTACCGTGATGGGTTTTTCCATGCTGATCTGCATCCTGCAAATTTGATGGTTTTCAAGAATCGCGGCTCTAAGGAAGTAAGCATTGGTTTCATTGACCTGGGAATGGTTGGCAGGTTTAACCGCGACATGCGTAAGCGCATGTTCTACTATTTCTACTCCCTGGTAACAGGCGATCCGGAAAGCGCGGCGCGCTACCTATCTTCGCTGGCTTTACCTGGAAAAGGGACAGATATTGAAGGCTTCCGCCGGGCAGCCTCCGACATGTATGCCCGTTGGTTGATGGCCCCCAATTTCAAGGAGTTTTCCCTTGCCCAGGTAATTTTACAATCTGTTCTGATGGCGGGTCATTATCATATCCAATATCCGGGTGAAATCATCCTCATGGTCAAAGCCCTGGTGACCATTGAAGGAGTAGGCAATATCTTTGACCCGGATATCGATATTCCCACCGCTGCGCGAAAACATGTGCGCTACATCTTGATGCAGGAATTCAATCCCTTGAATTTGATACGCGACAGCGCCCTGATCTTGCCCGAAATGGTGGATGTTCTTCGCAAGAGTCCATTGCTTCTGACGGAGGGGATGAAGGTTTTGGAGTTGAAATCTTAAGAAACCTCCCGCCGGACCTTTGAATGGCGTGCGCAGTACGCTGCTGGCTGGATTCTGCCTGCTCGCAGGGGCTTTGGTACTGGCTTTTAATGGACCGTGGTATGCCTGGGCAGGTTTGTTAATCGTGGCGGTTCTTTTAGCCATTCGGTCTTAAAACGTCTTATCCTACAGGATGAATACCGGACGATGGGATTCATCTTGGGGTGTATGATATTCTTTTTGAAGGATTTTGGTACAAAAATATTATTGGTGAGTGAGGCGCAAGATGTCAAAAATTAAATTAAACAATGTAGATCTTGCCTGGCTGCGCATGGATCATGCGAACAATCAGATGATGATCACTGTGGTCTTAAGATTTGATGGCCAGATAGATTATGACCGCTTGATCATGAGCCTGGAGGAGATGGTCAAACGTTTCCGCCGCTTTCGGCAGCGTCTCGTTAGGCCGCCTCAGTTATTTAGCCGGCCTTACTGGGAAGATGATCCGCATCATCAGGTCACCGATCGCATGGAAACGGTTGAACTTCCGGTGCCTGCGGATGATGCTGCCCTGATGGCATTGGTCAGCATTAAGATGAGCACGCCTCTCGATTTTGCCTACCCATTATGGCAAGTCACTCTGGTGGATAATTATTTGGAAGGCAGTGCGCTTATCATACGCATCCATCACTGCATCGCAGATGGTGTTTCTTTAATGCAGATTTTAATGCTGCTTACCCAGCTTTCCCCCGCTGCCTCTGAAAATCAAATTCCTATACAAGCTGCTGCTCAACTAACCAAAGCAGGCGCCAGGCGTAGTCGGGACACGCTTTATGGAAAACACCCTTTCAATGAAACCATCACTGCGTTTGCACGCATATTTTTCCGCCGTCCCGATCCATCCACCATCCTCAAAGGACCGCTGGGGCCGGTCAAAAAAGCAGTTTGGTCTGAACCGTTGGACTTGTCGGAAGTAAAAAAGATCGCCCATCTAAAACAAGCCACCCCGAACGATGTACTGATGGCGGTAGTTAGCGGGGCAACCCGGCGCTACATGGATCTTAATGGACAAAAGCGAAAACGTAACATCCGCGCTTTTACCATGGTGAACCTGCGTCGCCGTTTGTTGAATGAGGAGCTTGGCAACAAATTCGGCATGGTCTTCTTGACCCTCCCTTTAGATCGTGAACAGCCCCTGGAATGTCTTGAGGATGTCAAGCAAGGCATGGACAGCTTGAAAAATTCTGCTGAAAGCGCCACTACCTATCGCATTCTTAACCTTTTGGGCATGCTGCCGGGGTGGATCGAGCATCTGGCTACCATGTTCTTGGATACCAAAGGAACGATCGTGGCTACAAACATCGCTGGGCCGCATCGCCAGCTTTACCTGGCTGGTGCACCCATCCAATCCATCATCACCTGGGTACCGCAGTCCGGGCGGATCGGCGTTGGGTGGAGTTTCGTCACGTACAATAATCAGGTACAAGTTGCCGTTAATACCGATGCGGGGCTGATACCCGATACAGAAAAATTCCTCGAGCTCTTTACCGAAGAATATAGATCCTTCCAGTCTGTCCTTTCAACAGATATCCCTGAAAAAGTCACTCCCAAAGAAGAATTACAGCAAAAGTTGTCTGGTTCATCCCTTGACTTCTCGTAACCAAAGTGCTATACTTTTTATGACGCACTGCGTCGTAAAAACTGATCAAAACCCTTAATCCAACCCCATTCATTTTTTAAATAACGGAGGAATAGTATGCCCACCAAACCAAAAGTTGTAGAAGCTGTTGAGGAATTGGCAGAAAAGTCGCAGCATCAATTGTCGCAGTTGATTCGAAAAGTCCTGCTGGCGACCATCGGCGCTGCCGCTCTGGCACAGGAAGAAGTCGAGGCTCTATTAAATCGCCTGGTCGAGCGTGGCGAGATCGCTGAAAAAGATGCCAAGAAGCTTGCTCAAGAGATGATGGAGAAGCGAAATAAAAAGACGATCCAGGTCCAAGATGAAATCGGCAAGAACATCGAGAGCGTTATGGAGAAAATGAATTTCTCCTCCAAATCCGATGTCGAAGCACTCAGCCAGAAAATCAACGGCTTGTCAAAGAAGATTGACGAGCTGAAAAAAACTGAATAAACCTATTCTCTGTTGAGAAAAGACGAAGTAAAAGGCCAACCGCAAGGTTGGCTTTTTTTGTGAATCAAAGCTTTATAACCGGTTTGTATTTGTAGACTGTTTAGAGGTAAAATCTTTAACATTTCTAGGAAAGGAACAAATTGAATATGAAGATAGAACGTTTATCGGCCGCTTTATTTTTAATATTTGCTGTTGGTTTAACTGCTTGTGCCAGCAAACCGGTCACCTCGTCCACATTGGCTCCGACGGAAAATACCGCGCTTGTCACCTCACCTACACAGACCCCCGCTGGAGACACCTCTTTGGATACGGCACCCACCCGCACGCCGCAGCTAAAAGCTTCCATCCTGGAGGCCTTACCCAATGCTGAATTCCTGGTCGAGCTTGCCAGTACCGGGAAGGCGAAGCTAAGAGATGGCCTCTTTGAAGAAGAAGCTGCGCCTGGCTCTGCGACCAAGACCAAGATTCAGCTTGGCAAAACCCAGGCCATTGGCGATGTGAATGGCGATGGTTGGGAGGATGCCTTGGTAACCTTGGTGGTTGACCCGGGGGGCAGTGGCACGTTCACCTATCTTGCGCTGGTGTTAAATCAAGAAGGTAAACCCAAGCCGCTGGCTGCGGTTCTGCTGGGAGATCGGATCATCGTAAAATCCTTGTCCCTTCAAAACGGTAACGTGGAGGTAACCATGCTCACGCGCAAGCCAGATGAGCCCATGAGCACGGAACCCACTGTCGAATTGAAACGGATATATCATTTACAGGGTGATCAATTGGTAGAATCTAAGTAATCAACCACAATCCTGCGTTAAAGGCAAAAAATCTTATGGAAAATACTGCAGACCATCCCATTCCCCTCACTCGTTACGCCTGGTTGTCGATCATTGCTGCCATTGTCACCATAGCCCTGAAAACCTCTGCTTATGTTCTCACCGGGTCGGTGGGCTTGCTTTCTGATGCGATTGAATCGCTCGTGAACCTGGCAGCCGCCATTGTCGCCTTGATCGCTCTCAGTATTCTCACCCGTCCGGCAAACGATGAATTCACCTTTGGTTTTTCTAAGGTTGAATATTTCTCCAGCGGTTTCGAAGGAGGCATGATCCTTCTCGCCGCGGCAAGCATCATCATCAATGCGATCCCGCGCTTGATCAATCCGGTTCCGTTGGAGCAGGTGGGGCTGGGCCTGGTGATCTCTGTCATCGCTTCTCTGATCAACCTGGGTGTGGCATTGGTGTTGATGCGCGCTGGAAAACGCTACAACTCGATTACCCTGGAAGCGGATGGCCGTCACCTGATGACCGATGTGTGGACTACAGGTGGTGTATTAATCGGGATTGCACTGGTGGAGCTGACAGGCTTCGTACGCCTGGACCCCTTGATCGCAATCGCTGTGGCAATCAATATCGTGTTTACTGGATATCGTTTACTGGTCCGTTCAGGTAAGGGTCTGATGGATATCACCTTGCCGGCTGAGGAGATCGACAAGGTCAAGTCAATTTTGGATAATTATCAAAATGATGGCGTCCGTTACCATGCGCTGCGTTCCCGGCAGGCAGCCGCACGCAAATTCATGGTGGTGCACCTGCTTGTCCCCGGAGATTGGACCGTTCGCCAGGGACACCAGCTTGCGGAACAGGTAGAGACCGAAATCGTCAAGGCGGTCCCGCTTTCGAATATTGCTACACACATTGAACCGATTGAAGACCCCATTTCCGAGTCAGACATCCACCTGGATCGTGGATGAATTTCGGGATGACCTTCTGGCCTGCCCCTTACACCTCCGCCCTCTCCCTCACCTTTGATGATGGCCTGCCCTCTCATTTGGAGATCGCCATCCCTGAGCTGGACTTCCGCGGCTTGCGCGGTACCTTCTATCTCAACCCGCGTGGCGATGATGACGAATATTCCCTGACCTCCTGGCGCAGGCAGCTTGCCCATTGGATCCCCGCCGCCCAGGCTGGTCACGAGATGGGCAATCACTCCCTCCAGCATCCCTGCTCACTGAACATCCCCTTAGACTGGGCACCCAACCTGCTTGACATGACCCTGGCTGAGCTGGAGCAAGACTTGCGTGAAGCCCAGCGCCGCATTTCTACCATGTTCCCCATGCAGAAAGCCACCTCTTTTGCCTATCCCTGTTACGAGACCAGCCTGGGCCGCGGCCTGAGCCGGGTCTCGTATGTGCCGCTGATCGCCCGCCTGTTCGCGGCCGGACGCGCCCGAGGTGAGTTAGCCAATGATCCGCAGTACTGCGATCTACACTGCCTATCCTCCATGAATGCCGAACGGCAGACTGCCGCTTTCCTGATCGGCCTGGCGGAGCTCTCCCTGGCTCAAGGCCGCTGGGCGATCCTCACCTTCCACGGCATCAACGAAGGTCATTTACCCGTGGCGGGGATCGATTTCACCGATTTTCTCGACCATCTCGTCCGCCGCTGCGCGCAGATCTGGGTTGCCCCCGTCGCCGAAATCGCCACTTACATTCAAGAACGCCAGCACAGCTCTTCGTAAACCTGGTTGTAATAGAGCGCGTTCTCCACTGGCGTATTGGGCGGGATATGGTTGCCCACTGCCAGGAAATATCCCGGGCAGTCTCGCCCCATTGTCAGGCAGCGTTCCACCTCTGCTCTGATCTGTGGGCGAGTACCTGACAACAAAATGCGCGTCTCGGCGTTTCCAATGATCACATGCGTTTTCCCATATTTTTGTACCATCACCTCCAGGCTGGTTAGCGGCTCGAAGACGAAACCATGTACACCTGTGGCGGCAATATCATCGATAAATTCGGTGAAATTACCATCTGAACAGAACATGATCTTCTTACCGCTGTCCAATAGGGGAGCGAAGTACTTGCGATAATTCGGAAAAACGTGCTGCCGGTACCAGGCTGGGCGGAAGATTGCACCGGCGCTCCACACAATGTCATCGTGCACCATCACCACCGGAACGTCTGCCGCCGCCAGGGCGTCGAAATAAGCCTGCATCCAGGCTGCATAGCGGTCTGTCAGCATGCCAAAGCGCTTTATATCCGTCCCTGCTGCCAGCAAGAGCATATCCCAGCCGAACAGGCCAATGAAACCCGATATCAGGGTAATATAGACCCCGGTCATGTTGACCCCAAATGAATGATCCTGGCAGTTTGCCTGGTAATGCGCCTCGAAGCGTTCGGTTAGCGCAGGTGTGTCGATCTCACCCAGCTTTTCCCAAAAATCAAACGACAGCACTTCCTCTGGATCATTGAATGGGCAGGTGATTGGGTCGCGCCGGTCGACACCCCCAGCCGCATATTCCGCATGCCCCATGTCTGTCTCAAAAGAGCCAAACGCTTCGTGCCCAATCAACGTGCTCCAAAAAAAATCATAATTCCACCTGCGCATGAAATCCTTTGCAGCCTGAGCTTTGTTCTCTTCCGAGCTTTCTACGCTCACAGGCCTGCCAGTCACCGCCTGGATCAGGTCCCAGTGCATCGTGGCCGAATATTCGGTGCGCGGGATGCGCCGGGGCATCTCCAGGTTGATTGCTGCCCAACCATCTTCGTAGGACATATTACTCCTTTCCTCCTTATCACTATCTGTCCTCCCAGGAATACCACCAGCCCCAGAAAACATACCCCCGCTAAAACCAGGAAAACATTCACCTGACCAATCTGGTCATACAGCCAACCGGCGATCAAAACGCCGCACAGGTTGGATAAATTAAGGACAGAAGCCAGAAGTCCCTGGCTGGTAGACTTGAGATGGTCCGGCGCCATTTCATTTACATAAGCGACGGTGCCAAGCGTCAGGGGCACAAAAGAGATCCCATGCAAGAAGTTCACAAATGGCGCCCAACCCGGGGTGGGCATGATCCCATAGAGGGCAATGCGCAGTGTGTAACCGATAAATGCGACGGTCAATAGTTTCAGAGCGCCAAAACGACGGAGCAGCGGTTCGCTGTAAAACATGAGCGGGATCTCCAGGATAGCAACGGTCGTCCAGGATAATCCCACCAGGCCTGCAGATCCTCCCATCGCCATAATTTTAACACTGACAAAGGCGATTGCTCCATTCGCCCCCATCCCCAGGAAAAAGATGCCGGCTGCGAAGACCAGCCATTCCGGTCGCCGCACCATCTCGCCAACACTATGTCCAACTCGGCTTTGTTCTCGAACAGGCTGGTTGGTGAGACCGAACCCCACCCACAGCAAAAACAGGAGCACAAATGGGTAAACCATGAACATGGTATGCAGACCGTAGTGCTCATAAACGATACCGAACACCAGGCTGGCAATCGTGAAGCTGACCGTTCCCCACACCCGGTACCGCCCATAGCGCTGTCCACGGGTTCCCAACAGGCGCAAGGTGTTGCTGTCGATCAAGGGCAGAATCGGGGTATAGAAAAAATTGAACAGTGCCACCACGGGAATCAGCCATAGAAAAACTTGCACTCGTGAGAAAATCAGGACCCAGATCAGGCTGCCCAGGATCGTTATTGAAAAGATCATGCGCATCTTGCCAGACCGGTCGCGCAGCAGCCCCCAAAAAGTAGCACTGAAAATCCCCACTGCCGGGCCGAGCATGCTGATCACGCCGATCTGAGTACCGCTCAAGCCAATGCTCCGGTAGTAAAC
Organism: uncultured Chloroflexia bacterium; assembly: GCA_963751425.1. GTDB lineage: Bacteria > Chloroflexota > Anaerolineae > Anaerolineales > UBA4823 > CAVVUF01. The sequence goes on from CAVVUF010000002.1 coordinate 310,412, forward strand.
GTTCAAGAACATGGCAAATGCGCCAACCCCTAAAAAGAAGAACAAGTATAACCATCGGGCAATCCAATGCTCTTTTTGGTCACGGAAAGCAGCGATTAAGTGAGACGGACTCAATCCATAGTTCCTATCCAGCAGGGTTGAACGAACAGAGCCATTTTAGCATGAAATGGAGGCTATCCCCCGCCTGGGGGATAAACGGGGGATTTTCGGGTGAAAACCTGCCTGGCAGCTTGAAAAAAGAAAAATCCAGTGTATGATAAATAGAACAAATATTCTATTTTTGGAGAGTTCTGATGCTATGCCCGATGATACCGTGACCTTCGAACCTCTACCCTGGCCGCCCACGGAGCAGTGCGCGTGCGGTAATATTGCTGCCTGGGAGATGACCCTCCAGCAAGAAAAAGTGCCGCTGTGTTCGGAATGCTACCAGATTGAAACGCTCAAACGCACTTCCAGCCGCGGCAGCTTGCTCTGTGACCGGATCCACCGCCATTGGCTTATCTACCTGCCCGAACTGCCCACCCGCATCCGTTCGGATGGCGTTACCTGAGAAGACTTATTTCAATAACCAGACCCAGGTATTCTCGAAAGTACAGGTCGACTCGCCCGTATCCTGGCTGGATGTGAAAGCAAACCTGCCTTTGGATAATTTCTTGCTGTCGTCATAAAAAGTCCCCAGCCGCGTGTCGTTTGCATAGATGGTAAACTTATTACCTTCCGCAATAATCAGAAATTTATTCGTAGCCCCATTTTCAAGATCGATCGCATCTGCAAAACGGAGATTGGTGATTGAATACTGATACTCTCCATTGTCATGATATTCGATCGCCCAGGCCGGAAGGCCAGAAAAACGCAAATAATTAAATTGGTATTGGGCTCCCCGCACAAAGTCTGCCTCGGAGCGGAGCATTAGACCACATACTAACAAGCCAGATGCCTCCCAGGTAACTTCGGTCTGAATCGCAAAGTCAGCCGCAACAAGATCTATGGCGAACTCCTGGTATAAAGCCTGACCGTACTCATCCATATGAAGGAAAACCGGCTCAGTCTGGTACCAGCCCAGGCTGCCTTGATCGGTCGGGTAATCAATTTGCCGAGGACCTGTTCAATTTCAGAGATCACCGCTTCTGCCTCTTGGGTTGCTTTGGCGACCGCTGTGGCGGTTTTGTCTTTCGTGGGAGTAGGCGTGAGTGTAAAAGTAGAGGTTGGCGTGGGAGTAACTGTAGGCACTGGGGTGTCAGTTGGTGTAGGAGTCTCAGTGGCAGTTGGAAGCGGTGTAGAAGTTGCAGTGGGGAGAGGTGTTGCTGTAGGTTTTGCACCCAGACCACCCACCTGGCAGCTTAGACTTAATCCAAGGAGAAGCATTAACAGAAGAACAGCGTAAATTTGAAACCGTTTTCCCTTCAGAAAATCCAAATAGAACATTTTTCCCTCCTCAGGTTAATGATCTGTTGAGCGCTTTATGGCTGGTGAATGCTACCTTACCATTGCCTCCCTTGATGATAAAAATATCCCTCCTTAGAATAGCATGAAAACGAATTGACAGCAAGTACTCTATCGAGTGTAGAATAATGCCATATCCAAAATATAACCGACCTAAAAGTGAGCCGTTGTATCAAAACAAGGAGGAATCCATGGAATTTCTAGTCAAAGAATTGGCTGGGCAATACCGGAGCGCTTTGCTCGAAGATGTGATCCCCTTCTGGGAGCAGCATTCGATAGAACTCTGCCCACGGCGGTTTTTTCACCTGCCTGGAGCGGGATGGAAGCGTATTCGACACCGATAAGTTCATCTGGCTGCAAGCGCGCCAGGTATGGATGTTTTCGATGCTCTACAACCGCCTGGAGAAACGCAGCCGCTGGCTGGAGATCGCCCGGCATGGCGTGGAATTCCTGCGCCAGTATGGCCGAGATGAGCACGGGGACTGGTATTTTGCTCTCAACCACCAGGGACTGCCGCTCATCCAGCCCTATAACATATTCTCAGATTGCTTTGCAGCCATGGCTTTCAGCCAGTATTCCCTGGCCAGCGGAGATGAGACGGCGAGGGAAATTGCCCTGCAGACCTATGGCAACATCCTCCGCCGGAAACCGAACCCCAAGGGTCGCTACAGCAAAGCGGTTCCTGGCACCCGTCCGCTGATCTCGCTGGCCCTGCCGATGATCCTGGCCAACCTATCCATGGAGCTGGAATGGATGCTGGAACCCACTTTCTTCAACCAGGCCATCGACACCTGCCTGGACGAAGTCTTTAATTTGTTCCTCGACCCGGAGCGCATGGTCTTCCGCGAGCAGGTGGCGCCGGATGGCAGCTTTGTGGACTGCTTCGAAGGGCGTCTGCTCAACCCCGGGCATGGCATTGAGGCGATGTGGTTCATCATGGATATCGCGGAGCGAAAAAACGATTCTGCTGCCATCCAGAAAGCTGTTGAGGTTGTCTTGCGCACGCTCGAAATGAGCTGGGACCCCGACTACGCCGGCATCTTCTACTTCATGGATTCTCAGGGACACCCACCTCAGCAGCTCGAATGGGACCAGAAGCTTTGGTGGGTGCACATGGAGACCCTGGTGGCCCTCCTCAAGGGTTTCCGCCTGACCTCCCGTCCGGAGTGTTGGAGCTGGTTCGAGCGTGTGCATGCCTATACCTGGAGCCATTTCCCCGACTCAGAATATGGAGAGTGGTTCGGCTACCTGAACCGGGCTGGGGCGGTGCTGCTTCCGCTTAAGGGTGGCAAGTGGAAAGGCTGTTTCCACGTGCCGCGCGGGCTGTACCTGTGCATCCGCGAGCTTGAGAAGCTGGGAGGAAAATAACCGCCATGCCTCCCCTTCCAGTCACCCCACCAACCCTCGCTACTTTACTATGGGCAATCAGCCAGGATCAGGATGGCAATCCCCAGGTCGAATACCTCACGGGCTCACATACCTGGTCGAATTTGCAGGAGATCGGGCTGCCCGGTGGTCCTGCCTTCCCGTACATGGAATACCTGGATTTCATGCAGTCCTATGGGCACAATTTTATGCGCCTGTGGATGTTCGAGCAGCCCAGCCGCGCCTCGTGGACAGAAGCTCCGCTGATCTTCAGTCCGCTGCCCTGGGTGCGCCGCGGCCCCGGCGAGGCCAATGATGGCTTACCGCGCTTCGACCTGGACAGCTTCAACGAAGAATACTTCCAACGTATGCGTTCCCGTATCATCCAGGCCGGCGAGCGGGGCATTTACTGTGCCGTAATGCTTTTTCAAGGCTGGAGCTTGCATAGGACCAGCGCTCCCTATGGCGACCCCTGGCCTGTGCACCCTTTCAATGCCGCCAATAATATCAACAGTGTGGATGTACCCTATCCCAAAGCTGACGACGATGAGCACCCCTGTTTGCACAGCCTGTTCAACCCAGCCGCGCTCGCCCGTCAGGAAGCCTATGTTCGCAAGGTCATCGATACAGTCAACGACATCGACAATGTGCTGTATGAAATTATCAACGAGGGTGGTGCGACCGCCTGGCAGATCCACATGATCAATTTCATCCACGCACTGGAGCGCGGCAAAGCCAGGCAGCACCCCGTCGGTATGACTCATCGTATTTCGCCCAGGCAGTTCAACGCTGAATTATTCGGCTAGCCCCGCCGAGTGGATCTCGCCCGCTAAAGAACCCCAGGACTGGATGTACCCCGGTACGGTTTTCCTGGAAGATTACCAGGATGATCCTCCTCCTGCCGATGGTCGCAAGGTGATTCTCAATGATACCGATCACCTATGGGGGCACGGTGGTAATCCACAGTGGGTGTGGAAATCCTTCGCCCACGGGTTAAATCCTATTTTCATGGACCCCTGGTGGCCCCTGTATATTGAGTCGGATCCTGCCTACACCTCCTGGACCTTCGTCGGCGGCGTCAGCAAAGACCAGCGCGACTACCCCGATTGGGAGCCCACCCGGCGCGCCATGGGCGACACGCGCCGCTACGCCATGAAAATGGACCTGGCAAAGATGATCCCGCACCCCGCGCTAGCTTCCTCCCATTACTGCCTGGCGAATCCCGGGCAGGAATACCTGGTTTACCTGCCAGAGGGCGGTAAGGGGACGCTCAACTTGTGCGGCGGGTCGGGATCCTTTGCCGTCGAGTGGTTCCTGCCGCGCGTAAACCGCACCTTCTCGGGCGCACGCTCCCTTTCAGGAGGAGATTATGTTGCCATCGCAGCCCCCTTCACCGGGGATGCGGTTCTGTATCTTAAAAAGGTAGTCGAATGACCATGCAGCCAATCGATTTTACGGCCACTGAAAAACCGGCTCAGGTTCAAGAGAACATGATCGAGTAAATGCGTCTGTTTGCGCACCTGCCCGGTATGGTGATGGTTGATGACGCTGAGAATTTTTGGTTCATAAGCCATAAATCAGCACCGGTGACTTCTGGCACGCTGCTGGAGGTGGGAGGCTGCGCCTCAATCTACGATGTGTCAACTCCCTTGGGTTTTCGTTACCAAGGATTTGGTGGTGCGTGTCTTGTTTTAATTCGAGAATCCATATAGAATGAGAATGATCTATCTGTTCTTTGTTTATTGTTTTTCAGACTAGGAGGCGCATCCTAATGGATGATCAAGAGCTGCGCAGTTTGTTGGAACAGGTGCATGCGGAGATCGAACGCAGCGATACGGTCGATGAGAAGGAACGCGAGCTGCTCACACACCTGGCAGCAGATATCCGTGAATTGCTGGCCCGCTCAGAAGGTGAAGAAAATCTCTCTGAGCCATCTGTGGTCAAGCGCCTGGAAGAGGCGGTCGACCAATACGAGATCACGCATCCGGACCTGACCATGCTTCTGTCGAAACTGCTGGAGACCTTAAGCAACGCCGGAATTTAAGGAAGAGCTTTCCTGGCAGCCGCGAGAGGCTCATCAGCGCGCTGGGTGAGCCGCGCCGTGAACCCATGAAAGATGAAAGTATGCCGCCCTCAAAAATATTAATTGCCTATACTACCAATTCTGGCACGACTGCCGATGTGGCCCAGATCATTGCTGATGAGCTGGGTAAGGATGGTACCCAGGTGGATATCCGCCGCATTGAAGAAATAAATGATATCGCCGCATATACGGCTGTGGTGGTGGGCGGTCCGATGATCGTTGGCTGGCACAAAGCTGCTCTGAAATTCCTTAAGAAGCACCAAACCGCCCTGAGCCGTATTCCCACAGCTTATTTCTTTACCGCCAAAAACCTGACCGATACCGGTCAGACCAGCGTGGAGGGTATTCCGGTCGATTTAGATCCGACGCTGGCAAAACCACCTAAGAAACCGGGTCGCTTGAGCTTCAAAGAACGCTATGCATTGGTTGAAAATTATCTTCGCCCCGCTCTAAGCGCCGCACCTGCGGTTAAACCGGTCCGCGCTGGCTTCTTTGCCGGCAGGTTGGACTTATATCGCTTGAAGTGGTGGCAGACGCTCTTTGTCCTGATTATCATCCAGGCTCAGCCCGGTGGCTCGCATAACACTGCCTATATCAAGGCGTGGGCTGACAGCCTGCGGACGGGTCTCATCTCAGAGAATTGAACGATTACCTTGCTTGATCCTATGCCTGGGCAGCCGCTTGGCTGCATGGGTCTGCATCTGGCAATGGTCAGCTATAAATGAATCAGAACCGGGCCGGAAACCTGGCCATCTTGATCTAAGGGATCGACCGGACAGGCAAGGGGTTGCAAGTCACCTTTTTGGAGTGATTTGGCAAACAGCATGTCAGCCTCTTGAGCGATCAGAAGGCCGATTTTAGAGCGTTTATCGATTTATTTAAACGACTTTACAGGTACTTTTTAAGGCGATCTACCATGCGAAAACGTGTATCCGGTATGGTTATTTTAGGCGTTGGATCGGCTATTTATCGGCTTATCGGATAACACCTTAACGATACCGGCTAGGGATAAAGTTTTTCGCGTGGTCGTCACTCACCCCTTATTAGGCGCTCAGGGATTAGGATTTACTTTATAAAGAGGCACCTCATTTTTCAAGCTAAGGTTTGAACACCAGTGGGAGGAAAAGTTTGGGATAGGGTGTACTTTGACCATAAGAGTTGCTTCCCCAGCAAGTAAACGTGCCATCGCTCTTCACCCCGCAGGTGTGACCCCTGCCTGCGCTGACCTGGGTGAAGGTGCCCCCTAGTGGTGTGGATTGACCCACAATATTCCACCCCCAGCAGGCAAGCGTGCCGTCGCTCTTAACCCCACAGGTGTGCCAACTACCTGCGCTAATCTGGCTGAATGTCCCCGTAGGAGCGTTTAATTGACCCACATCATTCCACCCCCAGCAGGCAAGGGTACCGTCGCTCTTAATCCCACAGGTATGGTATCCGCCCACGCTGACCTGGGTGAAGGTACCTCCGGCGGTGTGGATATACCATCGGTGTTGTCTCCCCAGCATGAGAGTGTGCCATCGCTCTTCACCCCGCACGTGTGAAACCATCCTGCGCTGACCTGGGTGAAGGTACCCCCAGGCGGTGTGGATTTACCATATTGATTGCTTCCCCAGCAGGCGAGTGTGCCGTCGCTCTTTACTCCGCAGGTGTGATACTCGCCCGCACTGACCTGGCTGAAGATGCCCTCCGGCGGTGTGGATTGACTATAATCGTTGAGCCCCCAGCAGGCGAGTGTGCCGTCGCTCTTCACTCCGCAGGTGTAATACTCGCCCGCGCTGACCTGGATGAAGGCACTCACAGGTGGCGTGGATGCACCATAACCATTATCTCCCCAGCAGGCGAGCGTGCCATTGCTCTTCAACCCGCAGGTGTGATAAAAACCCACGCTGACCCTCACTATGGCGAATAGACCTCCTGGTGCGTTGGATTGACCATATTCGTTGTACCCCCAGCAGGTGAGCTTGCCGTCGTTCTTTAACCCACAGGTGTGAGCCCCGCCTGCGCTGACCTGGGTGAAGGTGCCATCCGGCGGCGTGGATTGACTAGAATAATTTAACCCCCAGCAGGCGAGCGTGCCGTCGCTCTTCACCCCACAAGTGTGGTTTTCTCCTGCGCTGACCTGGATGAAAGTGCCCATCCGGCGGCGTAGATTGACCATATTCGTTGTATCCCCAGCAGGTGAGTGTGCCGTCGTTCTTCAGCCCACAGGTGTGAGTCCCGCCACGCTGACCTGGCTGAAGGCACCTGCAGGCGACGCAGATTGCCCAAAATCGTTTAACCCCCAACAGGCGAGCGTGCCGTCGCTTTTTACCCCGCAGGAGTGCCATCCACCTGCGCTGACCTGGGTGAAGGTGCCTTCTGGCGGGGTGGATTCACCATCAAAATTTCTCCCCCAGCAAGCGAGCGTGCCGTCGCTCTTCAACCCACAGGAGTGCCATCCACCTGCGCTGACCTGGGTAAACGTACCCTCAGGTGGTGTGGATTGAACTCCAACCGTTTTCCCCCCAGCAGGCGAGCGTGCCGTCGCTCTTCAGGCCGCAGTTGTAATAAAAGCCCGCGCTGACCTGGGTAAACGTACCCTCAGGTGGTGTGGATGCGCCACCACCATCTCCCCAGCAGATGAGGGTGCCATCGCTCTTCACCCCACAGGTGTGAATACTACCTGTGCTGATGGTTTCGGGGAAGATCCAGTTTTCATCTGTTTTTGCCTGTGCTGGCTTCAAAGCAGGCGGCGTACCGGCACACACGACCACAGCCAGCACGGTTACCAAAACTATTATGAGCCATTTGGTAGAACTTATTGGTTCCATCTTTCAAGCCTCCCTAAACTGGTGCGAGTTGCTTTACACGGATTGCTAAATGGTTACCTCCGAGCGGGTAGGGTTAATGCGGTTAAGTTATATTTGTGATTCTTATCACATTATAGAACGTTGTTTTCTCAGAGTCCATCAGTGTTCTGCCCGAGCGAGTAAGGGGAGGTAGGGGCGGTTGGCGGTAGAGCCTAAGGCAGCCACGAATAGCCTTTGAAAGCGGCTCGATGCCCGCCGTTTTTTCTTTTATTCATCGTGATCCAGCTGCTTGCAGAAAGGTTCACTCGCAAAGCGGTTGACAACTCGCATAAAGCTGAAAAGCCTCGACACCAACGGGGATTAGGGTTTACTTTATGAAGAGGCGTCTACTTTTTCGAACTAAGGTTTGAACACTAGCGGGAGGAAAAATGGATAAGGGTACTTGAAACGATCCCCAGCAAGTGAGCATGCCGTTGCTTTTCACCCCACAGGTGTAATGACCGCCTGCGCTGACTTGGATGAAGGTGCCCTCCGGCGGCGTGGATTGACCATCGCCGTTCAACCCCCAACAGGCGAGTGTGCCGTCGCTTTTCAGACCGCAGGTATGGTACGCGCCTCCACTGACCTGGGTGAATGTGCCCTCCGGCGGCGTAGATTGACCGTAATCGTTGGCACCCCAGCAGGCAAGCGTGCCATCGCTCTTCACCCCACAGGTATGGTACCCGCCTACGCTGATCTGGGTGAAGGTGCCAACCGGTGGTGTGGATGTGGACCCCCAGCAGGCGAGCGTGCCATCGCTCTTTAGGCCGCAGGTGTGTTCCCAGCCTGCGCTGACTTGGGTGAAGGTGCCAACCGGTGGTGTGGATGCAGACCCCCAGCAGGCGAGCGTGCCGTTGCTCTTCACCCCACAGATGTAAATCCAGCCTGCGCTAATTTGGGTGAAGGTGCCCTCCGGCGGCCAGGTTGCACCGTAATCGTTGTATCCCCAGCAGGCGAGTGTGCCGTTGCTCTTCAGGCCGCAGTTGTAATAAAAGCCCGCGCTGACCTGGGTGAAGGCACCCACAGGTGGCGTGGATTCACCACCACTATTATCTCCCCAGCAGGCGAGCGTGCCATCGCTCTTTACCCCACAGGAGTGGACCCAGCCCGCGCTGACCTGCGGTCGAGCAAATAGACCCCCAGGCGGTGTGGATTGACCCAAATGATTCCACCCCCAGCAGGCGAGCGTGCCGTCGCTCTTCAGCCCACAGGTGTTATAAAAACCCGCGCTAACCTGGCTGAAGGTACCCTCCGGTGGAGCGGATTCACCCCAATAGTTATCACCCCAGCAGGTGAGCGTGCCATCACTCTTCAACCCGCAGGCGTGTTCCCTACCTGCGCTAACCTGGCTGAAGGTGCCCTCCGGAGGCGTGGATTGGCCAGCACCGTTTTCCCCCCAGCAGGTGAGCGTGCCGTCGCTCTTCACCCCGCAGGAGTGCCATCCACCTGCGCTGACCTGGTTGAAGGTGCCGCCCGGTGCATTGGCTTGCCCCCCATCGTTTCTCCCCCAACAGGCGAGCGTGCCGTCGCTCTTCACCCCGCAGGTGTGTATATCCCCTGCGCTAACCTGGCTGAAGATGCCCTCCGGCGCGTTGGTTTGACCATAATAATTATCCCCCCAGCAGGCGAGCGTGCCGTCACTCTTCAACCCGCAGGCGTGGTATGCGCCCGCGCTGACCTGGCGGAAGGTGCCCTCAGGTGGCGTGGATTGACCATTTTCGTTGTACCCCCAGCAGGCGAGCGTGCCGTCGCTTTTCACCCCGCAGGTGTGGTATGGGCCTGCGCTGACCTGGGTGAAGGTACCCTCCGGCGCGTTGGTTTGACCATAATAATTATCCCCCCAGCAGGCGAGCGTGCCGTCGCTCTTCACCCCGCAGGTGTGATAATAACCTGCGCTGACGGTCTCGGGGAGGATCCAGTTTTCATCTGTTTTTGCCTGCGCTGGCTTGTAAGCAAGCGGCGTACCGGCGTACACAACCACAGCCAGCACGGCTGTTAAAACTATTCTGAGCCATTTGGTAGAACTTATTGGTTTCATCTTTCAGGCCTCCCTAGACTGGTCAGATTCGCTTTACATAGATTGGTAGATGGTTACCCCCCAAGCGGGAAAGGGTTGATGAGGTGTAAGTTTTATTTGTGATTCTTATCGCATTATAGAACGTTGTTTTCTCAGAGTCAATCAGTGTTCTGCCCGAGCGAGTAAAGGAAGATGATGTTGCAAGTTTGCCGTAAGCGTGGTCGAAGAAAAGCGGGAGTGGCTAACAATTGGCGGAAAAGTGGCAAACGCGCGGACGGTTTGAGTAATAGGTCTCTGGAGAGAAGCTGTCGAACACAGGCAGTAAAGGCCACCAGGCGCAGGATGTTTGCCCCAAATGCGGGGCGGGTGGCTGTGCGTGATATCGGGGCAGGAGCAAGTGTGTGCCAGAGCGTGGAAGAAATGGCGGGCCTGGTCGCTGGAGGGGCTTGGATCCCAACCTCACCCCCCTTTAAAACCAAAGCCCCCACAGTAATTACCGCATGGACCTCAGTCGGCTTGTGCGCTCCCAGAGCGTCGGGCGCTGGAGAGGCTCGAACCCCAACCCACGGATGTGAACCGTGCGCGTATAATGTGACCAATCCTCTCATGCTTGCTGGATCACTCAAGGAGTGCCTTCTACAGCCTGTGATTATCATGATCGTAGATATGCGCAGTGGATCACCTATCAACAAAGCGGTTCGGGATATCGTGTGTGACGCTTGACGTGATACGCACGGCGTATTATAACTTCAAGAAAAACCAAGCTGATTTGTTTGAAATTGACCATGATCCGAACTTTCAAAAACAAAGAAACCGCAAAAATATATCATGACTGAGAAAATTCCTCCTGTACATCCAGGTGAAGCCTTACTGGAAGATTATTTAAAACCGATGGGCGTCAGCCAGCACCAGCTCGCTATGTCGATGAATGTTCCCCCCAACCGTATCAATGGCATTGTCCAGGGCAAGCGCGCTATCACTGCTGAGACAGCCCTGCGCTTGTCGCGCGCCATTGGCACTTCGCCTGATTTCTGGCTCAACCTGCAAACATCTTATGACCTGCGCCTGGCAGAGGAGCGCCTGGCCGAGATTCTTGAGAAAGAAATCATTCCTATTGTAGTTTGACAGCGTTAATCCATCAAAACTCATCTTAAACCAAAGCCCCCGCGGATATTTCCGCAGGGACCTCAGTCGGCTTGTGCGTTCGCAGAGCGTCGGGCGCTGGAGGGGTTCGAACCCCAACCTCACCCCCTTTAAACCAAAGCCCCCGCAGTAATTACTGCAGGGACCTTAGTCAGCGTGGTGGGCGCAGAGGGCTCGAACCTCCGAACCTCACGGATGTGAACCGTGCGCTCTAACCAACTGAGCTACGCGCCCGAAGAGAAAGAGATTATAGCAGAGGCCCTTCCCTTTGACAAGACTAGCAGTTATAATCACCCCAAGTGAAAATATGAACCTTCGGGGCAGGGTGCGTGAGTTTACCAGCTTTTGGTAAAATCCCAATTCCCGATCGGCGGTAAAGCCCGCGAGCGAAGAAAATCGCATGATCCGGTGGAACTCCGGGGCCGACGGTACAGTCCGGATGAAAGAAGGTTTTTATGCTTGCTTTGGCGTGTCTCGTCTCAAGATAATTTCATGAGCGAATACCTCGTCAAAGCGTGCGTAGAGAGTGTATGCGAGTCATCCAGCCCCGGGATCGATTTTCCTGGGGCTTTTTGTTATGAAAGATACCTCGCCGAAACCACGTTCCTCCTGCCTGTCCAACCTGCTTCTTGCCGGGATTTCCATCCTTTTGGCTGTCTTGCTCTGGCAGCTGATCACCCTCCTGTGGAGCATCCCTGCCTTTATCCTGCCGGCTCCCGCCTCTGTTTGGGAGCGCTTCTTGAGAGCGCTTGCGGATGGCACGCTGCTGCGCAACAGCCTGGTGACTCTTTTCGAGGTCCTGGTTGGGCTTGCTGCTGGGAGTCTGCGCCGCCTCTCTGCTGGGCTATCGCCTGGCGAGATCTGTGCGCCTGGAGCGCCTCCTCTCGCCCTACATTGTCGCCAGCCAATCCATCCCCATCGTCGCCATCGCCCCGCTGCTGGTCATCTGGTTTGGGCCAGGGCTGACCTCGAAAGTCTTGATCTGCGCCCTGATCGTCTTCTTCCCCGTGCTCATCAACACCATCGTCGGCATGCGCTCCGTCCCCGATGACCTGCGCGACTTGATGCGCTCCTTGGGCGCCACGCGCTGGCAGACCTTCCGTTTGCTCGAGGTCCATGCTGCCCTGCCTGTCCTGCTGGGTGGGCTGCGCATCGGCGCCACCCTGGCGGTGATCGGCGCGGTGGTCGGGGAATTCATGGCTTCGGACCGCGGCCTGGGTTTCTTGATCAACGTAGCGCGCGGCTTGTATGATACCTCGCTGGTCTTCGTAGCGGTATTTACTTTGGTTTTGATGGCCCTGAGCTTGTACGGCCTGGTGGTGCTGCTCGAGCTGCGCCTGCTCTCCTGGCAGCAGCCCAAGGAAGGCGACGTCATCCAGTAGGGGCGGGGTTTCCCCGCCCGCGCCGGTCACCCCAACTGAAATATTAATTTTCAAGGAGTTTATTTATGAACCGCAAATTATTTTTCCCTCTAATTCTTGTCAGTTTGCTCCTCGCCTCCTGTGCAGGGCTCAAGCCAACGGCCACGCCCTTGGTGCAGGTCCGCCTGCCTGTCGGCTATATCCCTAATGTCCAGTTTGCGCCTTTTTACGTTGCCTTGGAGAAAGGATATTATAGAGATGAGGGGTTTGATCTCCAGTTAGATTACAGCATGGAAACCAGCGGCACCGCCCTGGTCGGCGCAAATGAGCTGCCGTTCGCAGTCGTCTCAGGTGAGCAGGTGCTCCTGGCGCGCGAGCAGGGCTTGCCGGTTGTCTATGTGATGGCCTGGTACAGCGATTTTCCCGTTGGGGTCGTAGCCAAACAAGAGCAAGGCATCTTACAACCCGCTGACCTGGCTGGTAAGCGCATCGGCATCCCAGGCTTGTACGGCGCCAGCTACATCGGCTTCCGCGCCCTGCTCAACGCGGCTGGGCTGCAAGAAAGCGATGTCACGCTTGACTCGATCGGCTACACCCAGGTCGAAGCGATTGCTTCAGACCAGGAGCAGGCTGCCGTGATCTACGTCACTAACGAGCCGGTCCAGCTGCGCGCCAAAGGTTATGCGGTGGATGTCATCCCCGTCGCCGATTACGCTCGTTTAGCTGCCAACGGATTGATCACCAACGAAAAAACCCTCCAGGAGAACCCTGACCTGGTGCGGCGTTTCGTCAAAGCCACCCTGCGCGGCATCGAAGCAGCCCGTACCAACCCGGATGAAGCCTACGAGATTAGTAAAAAGTATGTCGAAGGCCTCGCTCAGGCTGATGAGGCCGTCCAAAAAGAAGTCTTGTCCACCTCGATCGCCATTTGGAACACCGACCCGCCCGGCGCCTCCGACCCGCAAGCCTGGGAAAATATGCAAGCCATCCTCCTGGACATGGGTCTTTTGAAAGCTCCCCAGGATTTATCCAAGGCTTATACGAATGAGTACATTAAGTAACCCGGCTGGGGCAGTGCTCCAGGTCAGGGACCTGGGAACCATCTTTGCCGACCAAAAGGGCGGTCTGCGTGCCCTGGAGCATATTTCCTTCGATGTTAATCTGGAGCAGTTCGTGTGCGTGCTGGGGCCTTCTGGCAGCGGTAAGACCACCCTGCTGCGTGCTTTGGCTGGCTTGCTGCCACCCACCAGCGGGGAGATCATTTTCAAAGGCCAGAAGCTTACCGGACCGCCGCCCGGGATTGGCTTCGTCTTTCAAAAGCCCAGCCTTATGCCCTGGCGCACGGTTATTCAAAATATCACTTTGCCCCTGGAGATCCAGAATGTCCCCCTCGATGTGCGCCAGGGTAAAGCTTTAGACCTGATCGAGCTGGTGGGGCTGCAAGGTTTTGAAGAGTCTCTCCCGCGTGACCTCTCCGGCGGTATGGCCCAGCGGGTTGCCATTGCCCGCGCCCTGGTGCATGATCCGGATGTCTTGCTGATGGATGAGCCTTTTGGCTCGCTGGATGCTCTGACGCGCGAGCGCATGGGCGTCGAGCTCCTGCGCATCTGGCAGAAGCGCTGCAAGACTGTCGTGATGGTGACGCATTCCATCTCTGAGGCGCTGCTGCTGGCTGACCGGGTGCTGGTGCTCACTCAGCGCCCAGGCCGCCTGCGCCTGGACATGCCCGTGGATCTGCCGCGCCCGCGTAATGAAGATATGCGCTATATCCCTGAGTTCGGCCTGCTGGCGCGGCAGCTGCGGGCGGCTATTGAATAAATTTCTTTGATCGAGCGCTCTGCGCGGCGGTGCTCTTTACCGCGTGCGTGGCAGTCTCATCAACTGTCAAACTTAAATCGAAAGTTGCCCGCGCCTTACGAACAGCTTATCTTCTCCGGTTATGCCCTACCAGTCATAATATATTGCAGCGCTTGCGGGTCATATCTCTCCAGGGTCGCCTTTGATTCTTCAGCCAGCACGCCTCCGTAATAACTTTTAATGTGCCGCTGGACATATGGATTGGAGGATCACGGTCAAGCCGGACTGCACATTCCGGTCGGGCAGGGCAAAAATGATGTGCGGGATATCTGCCATTACTGCGGCGCCCAGGCACATTGGGCAGGGTTCCACCGTGGTGAATAGGACTGCCCGCCGGTAATCTTTCCACAGCCTTTCACCGCCCTCCAGAATGGCGTTCAGCTCGGCGTGCCGTATTTGGCTCCGGGAGCGCTGGTGGCTGGCGCGGCCGCGCGCAATGATGATCCCGTCGATCACCACCACCGCTCCAATTGGCAGCTCGCCAGCCTGTCCCGCCAACTCCGCCTCCGCCAGCGCGGCGTGCATGAACAATTCCAGGTCTAGAGAGATTAGGCCGGGTGAGAGGTTATTCAGATTCATCATGAGCTCAGGATTCGACATCGTTGACGCCATATTTTGTCAGCAGGTCGTCCATCGCCTCGCGCAGCATATCCGCCTCCGATACGCCGTGCGATTCTGCCAGCTTGGCCAGGCGCTCGAGCTGGGTCTGGGTGAAGTGGGCGGTCTTGGGCACCATGCGTTCTTCGTAAGCCAGGCGCACCTGGTTTCGCCCGGCCCATTTGGCGCGGTAGAGGGCCTGGTCAGCCTTGCGCAGCAGCTCGACTTCTGAGCGCCCATCTACCGGAAAGGAGGCTACTCCCGCACTGATTGACAATCCATCAATCACATGCGCATCATTTACTTTGATCGATGTCCGTGCTACCGCCACCCTGATCTGCTCGAGGATCAGGAAAGCCTGTTCCCTTTCTTGCCCCATGAACAGGATCGCAAACTCGTCCCCACCGTAGCGCGAGCAGATCACGGTTTCTCCCACTGCCTCCTGGATGGCTCTTGCCAGCTCGATGAGCACGTTGTCACCGGCGCCATGTCCATAATCATCGTTGATGTGCTTGAAATGGTCCAGGTCGAGCAGTGCCAGAGAAAGGGGTAGTTCCACGGTTTGTGAGCGCGCTTCTGCCAGCCGGTTTTGAAATTCTTCCATGAAAGCTTTGCGGTTGAAGAACCCCGTTAATTCATCAATTTGGTTGCTTTGTGGCTTGATCATATACACTCCTCGGTTTGATTATGATCTTATAATATATTATTATATTATCACTATATATTACTTAAGTCAATGTCATTCTTGTATATGTTTTTATAATCATCCTGTAATTATCAAATCTGTAAGTGAATTCCAATCAAAATATTTTTTCCGAAATATTTTGCCAATTGCCCAAGCCCATAGAATTTGCTATACTCATTCAATACAACTAACCTTGAAAGGGGTTCAAGTTTCCCCTTGCAGGATGGCTATGATGTCCTGAATTATGCCGATCATAGTATCTTTCGTTTGACCGAAAACCTAACTACAGATATAGCCCCGAGCTGGGGTGAAAAAAAGGAGTGAAACCGATGAACATTGCATTAGCTCTTTCTGGTGGTGGCTTCCGCGCCACTGTCTTCCATCTGGGTGTGTTGGCCCGGCTGGCTGAAGAAAAGCGGCTCGAAGATGTGACCTTGCTCTCCACCGTTTCCGGCGGCAGCCTGTGCGCCGGGATGGTTTTCAGCCTCAACCAGTATCACTGGCCTTCCAGTGCTGATTATCTCCAGAATATCCTGCCCGAAGCCCGCCGCCTGCTAACCACGCTTGACCTGCAGGCCGAGCTGGTGCGCCACTCGCTTTCTCATTTTTGGACCATTTTTACTACCGCGCCGACGATCTCTCTTTCTTGATGCAGAAGCACTGGGGCATTACCGCGAAATTGGAGGACCTTCCCGAAACCCCGCGCTGGATGATTAATGCCACCTGCTACGAAACCGGCAAGAATTGGCGCTTCGAGTCATTCCGCATGGGCGACTACCGCTTTGGTTACACCTACGACACTGATATTCCCCTGACCGATGCCATGGCAGCCTCTGCGGGTTTCCCAGGCCTGATTGGTGCCCTGGCGATCGATACAACCAAGCATCGCTGGTTCAAGTATATTGAAGAAACGACCGTCAATCCCCTGCGCGCAAGCGTTGCAGAGCATAAGCAGCGTAAGACGCAGCCGATTCAGCCGGATTTCGACAAAGTCCACTTATGGGATGGGGGCGTTTACGACAACCATGGCCTGGAAGGGGTGCACGACTTCAATACTGGCTGGCGCCAGGGCGTTGATTTTTTGATCGTCAGCGACGGCGCGGGCCGCTCCAAGCCCGAAGCCTACCAGCCCGGTGCCAAAGCTACCATGCGCCTGATGACCGGCATCATGATGGACCAGGTGCGTTCGCTGCGCTCTCGTGCCATCTTGGAACGTCTGATCAACCATGGCGACAAAGACCGCGGCAGCTTCCTGCAGATCGGTAACACCTTAAGTGAAGTTTTGAGAAACTCAAAACATGCTGGCGAGATCGGCCAGCTCCAAGGTGGTTGCCTGCCAGAGGCCGCAGCCAAGCAAGCCGAGTCCATGCCCACCGTCATCCGCAAGCTGACCCAGGATGAGTTTACAATCCTTTATCGCCACGGCTTCGAAGTTGCCGATTATACGCTCTACGCCTACAATGATGATCAGTTTAAGTACGTCGGATTTGGAAAGAAGTAGAGTGTGATCCGGCTGTCTGAAATCATCAAAATCGTCGCTGATCTTCAGGAGCAGGGTGAGTTAGAGCTTGCTTACCAGATGGTTGGTCATTACATGGAACGCCTGGAGAGCGGTGAGCTGCGCTTCAACCATCTGTCGCTTGCAGCTAAACTGGGGTACTTTGACCAGGTCATGGACTCGTTGGAGGATTACCTGGAAACCAAACGCTGGTACTCCAACTGGTTTCTTCAGCGCATCCCAGAATTAAATCAGCTCCAGGATTCTCCGCGTTATCAGAAGATCATCCAGTTAGTTGAGGCAAAAGAAGCTCAATACTGGCAGGATGAATCGATAAAACCGATCACCCAGGTGCCGCTGGCAGCACAACCACCCTATCCTTTGCTTATTGCGATCCATGGGAATGGCTTCAATGCCATTCACTCGGCTAGCCAGTGGGCATGTGCTTCAGAAGCAGGCTGGCTGGTTTTCCATCCATTAGCCAAGAGGTTGGTAGGTTATGGCGCTCACTGGTGGGATGCCCACGAAGAGAACCGCGCGATCATTGAACAACAGGCAGAAGAGAACCTGCTCCAATACCCTGTTGATTACACTCGCGTCATCTTGGGTGGGTTTTCCAAAGGCGGTGAAGTGGCTATGGTCCTCGCCTTGCAAGGCTGGCTCGGGGCGAAGGGCTTTATCACGGTAGGAGCAGGGGGATATTATCATATGCAGCCTGACCTCTGGCTTCCATTGCTAGAATCCCCTCCGCAAGGACTGCGTGGGGTGGCCATGTACAGCCCCTATGATTTGGAGCGGTCTGAAGGTGAGAACCAGACATTGAAAATGATGCGAGCGTCGGGAATCGAGTGCCAGTTGGAGAAATACCCTGCAGAAGGGCACGTATTTCCGGAGGACTTTTCGATCCGTTTTCAAAAAGCGGCTGATTTCGTATTGCGGCCCACTACCTAGATACGCCAGAATGAAATGGCAGATATAAAAGTATGATCTTTAGTGCCTTGCGTGTCCCCCGTATTCACTCTGAATCCGTTGTCGCCTTGATTAAATCCGGATTACATTTTCTCTCCCATAAGATTATAATAATACCGGATTATTAATATCTAATTCCGAATAATTTCGTGGTCGTTATTTATGACCAGCTAGGTGAAGGACAAGATGAAATCATCTTCTTGACGGGGTGCCTGAATTGTTACCGACGGGAACTGTTACATTTCTTTTTACCGATATTGAGAACAGTACGGCGCTCGCTAAAAGTTTTCCGGGTCAGATGCCGGCGCTCTTGGAGCGTCATCACGCCATTTTGCACAGAATCCATCCAGCTCCATAACGGCTACGTTTTCCAGATCGTTGGCGATGGCTTTTGCGCTGCCTTTCATACTGCCTCAGATGCTCTCTGCGCCGCGTTGGCAGCTCAGCGATTGCTACAACATGAAAACTGGGCTCCAGCCACCCTCATGGTCCGCATGGGTATCCACACCGGCGCAGCACAGATCGGCGATCAGGATGATCGCTCCGGGGGATATCGCGGTTACCTGACCCTGGCGCGTGTGCAAAGAGTCATGTCTAGCGCCCATGGTGGGCAAGTGTTGCTCTCCAGCGCCAGCGCTGAACTGGCGCGC
Organism: uncultured Chloroflexia bacterium; assembly: GCA_963751425.1. Classification (GTDB taxonomy): domain Bacteria; phylum Chloroflexota; class Anaerolineae; order Anaerolineales; family UBA4823; genus CAVVUF01. The sequence goes on from CAVVUF010000002.1 coordinate 328,908, forward strand.
GGTCAACTGCCCGAAGGGGTTGCACTCCTCGATATGGGTGAGTGTCGCCTAAAAGGAGTAATGAATCCGGAACACTTGTGGCAGATCTTCGCCAGTGATTTGCGCTTTGAGTTTCCGCCGGTCCTGTCACTCAATGCTATTCCCAACAATCTCCCATTACAACCTACGGCATTTATTGGCAGGGAGGCGGAATTGAGCGAGATTGTGAAACGCCTGAGCACCGATGGCGTGCGCTTGCTGACCCTCACCGGGCCTGGTGGTATCGGAAAGACCCGCATGGCACTGCAGGCTGCCGCTGAATTGATCGAAAAATTCCAGGATGGAGTTTATATCGTCGACCTGGCTCCCATCATCGATCTTGAGCAAGTCCCTACCGTCATTGCCCGAACACTTGGCTTAAGAGAAACCAGCGGGCGACCGCTGCTCGATGATCTCAAAGTACAGCTGCACGAGAAGAAGATGTTGTTACTCCTTGATAATTTTGAGCAGGTAACTTCGGCGGCGACCAAGGTTGTGGATCTACTCCGAGATTGTCCAAAGCTGAAGCTGCTGGTGACCAGCCGGGAGGCGCTGCGGGTGCGCGGCGAGTATGTTTTTCCAGTTCCGCCGTTGGAGTTGCCCAAGATCGACCTCAATCATTTGTCTTATCGAACAACTCGCCCAGTATGAAGCGGTACGCTTATTTATCGAGCGCGCCCAGGCGGTTAAACCTGATTTCCAGGTCACGAATGAGAATGCCCCGGCAGTCGCTGAGATCTGTTGGCGTTTGGATGGCTTGCCATTAGCGATCGAGCTGGCAGCGGCAAGGATTCGTTTGTTTTCGCCGCAAGCTCTGCACGAAAGACTGGGGAACCGGTTGAAACTGCTGCGTGGTGGGGCACGCGATCTGCCTGTTCGCCAACAAACGCTACGCGACGCAATTGACTGGAGTTATGAGCTGCTCAATGCCGGTGAGAAGTGCCTGTTTGAACTGCTTTCGGTGTTCCAAGGCTGCACCTTTGAGGCGGTCGAAGCCACTGCCATTGAGGTCAAGTATCTGGATAATTATGAAGTCGATGTGCTCGAAGTACTATCCTCGCTGGTGGATAAAAGTTTGATCCGGCAGGTAAACTCGGAAACTGGGGAACCCCGGCTATTGATGCTGGAAACGATCCGCGAATTCGCAGTAGAAAGGTTGGATGAGGATCATGCGTTTCACCGCGGCTGCGCGCAAGGCGCATGCCACCTATTACGCCGACTTTACCCAGCGCCAATGGGAGCGCCTGACCGGCTCCGAACGGGAAGCGGCTTTACTGGAGTTGGTATCTAATATCGAGAACGTACGAGCTGCCTGGGGCTATTATGTAGAGGAAAGGAATCTTGAGAAGCTTGGGAAATTCGTTGACAGCCTGTGGCTGCTCTATGACATCCGCGGCTGGTATCACGCTACTGTCAACCTCACAAACGATTTGCTGAACATTCTTTCATCCACTCCATCTACACCAGAACTTGCCCAACAGGAGATCGTATTACGAACCAGCCTCGCCCGAGCCTTCTTGGCAATCAAAGGCTACACACCTGAGGTCGAGGAAGCCTACACCCGCGCCCTAGAGCTCTCCCAAACTTCTGGAGAAATTTCTCAGTTATTCCCGGTTTTAAGAGGGCTTTTTTCCTTTTACACCTTCCGGGGAGAATTCGAAAAGGGAGTTTCGATCGGTGAAAAGATCCTGGAACTGGCTGAACGCGACGACGATGCGAATTTACACATCGAGGGACATTTTGTTCTGGGAACCAGCTATGCGTTCACTGGGAATATGAATTTAGGTATGAGCATCTAGAGAGAGCGATTTCATATATCGATCCCGAACGTTACCGTTCGAGCCGCTTCAGACTTGGCAATTTTCCCGGGGTATCCTGTTTAACCGCCATCCGCCCTACTTTTGTGGGGGCTAGGTTATCCCGATCGTGCCCTTAAACGGGTCAATGAAGCAATGGACCTGGTTAAAAAGATAAACCATCCCTATAGTTTAGCCTTTGCTTTATTTCATACTGGCTTTCTCCATTTTTGGAGAAGAGAGATGGAACTTTGTCTATCGTGTGCGGCAGGAAGTGCTAGAGGTTGCAGAGAAACACGAGTTACAAATTTGGGTTGCTGTGGGTAATTGCCTGCATGGTGCGGGGATAGCCAGGTCTGGGTAGGCCGGAGGAAGGCCTGGCTCAAATCCAAATCGGGATGGACTTATACCGGGGATTGAAAAGTCCACCCATATTTTGGCCGCTGCTGCGTAGCATCCAGGCAGGGGTGTGCGGGTTGGTTGGAAAACCCGAGCAAGGATTAGCCTTACTTGAGGAATTGGTATCGGTCCCCAGCCAAGGGTATGGAAGAGTGATGCTGGTGGAATTTCTTCGGATTAAAGGGGATCTGCTGCTTGCGCTTTCACCCGACAATATTCCTGAGGCTGAAACGTTGTATCTCCAGGCTTTGGATATCGCCCAGGGGCAGGAAGCGAAAATGCTGGAGCTGCGCACCGCCATAAGCTTGGCGCTCTTATGGCAGGAAACAGACAAAGCCGAGCAGGGCAGACGATTGTTGAGCACCGTATATCAGAAATTCTCCGAAGGTTTTGCAACGGCGGATCTGATCGAAGCCAAAGACATTCTAGGACTGAATTAGCTTACCCTCACCTCTATATCCACCCGCATCTGCTCCCGAACCTCGCTCCTAATATAGTGCATTTTTCTTTTCTCCGTGCGTCGAACCTCACGCTACCCCATGACTGCCTTCGCTCGTCCGCGTTCTGGGGTGGCGAGCAGCACTACCCCGATGATCGCCAATATGAGGCCAAGGATGGCGGGTAGCAACTGTCCCTGCCCGTGCGATATCGTTTCATTAAACAGCGTAATACCGAGTAATACGCTCATGCCGAGGGTCGCCGCGTTGCAGGCCGCCATGGTCGGCGCCAGAAAGCCTGTCTTGAGCGCTGACTGCTGTAAAGCAAACCCGGCCAGCGCTGAGAGGATGAGCGCGTAAGTGGTCCAGCTAGAAAGGATCACCCCCAGGCCATAGCCGATCTGCGTCATGAACAGCTTGGTGACCGCGGCCTGGTATGCAAAACCGATGCCGGCCGCAGTGGCGAACAAGGTGGCTGCCACGGCTCCGCGCCTCCGTTGAGCCAGCCAGGCCAAAAGGAGGATCAGGGCTGTTATACTGAGTCCGGAGGTCAACCAGGCATTTGCTTCCGGCTGCGAAGCGCCGCTCTGTGGCTGCCCGATAGCAACGAAAGTCAGGATCCCAAGCAGTGTGAGACAAGCCCCGATGATCGAGCGTCGCCCAACTTGCTGCCCGGTAAGCTTCACCCCGAGCGGCAGGCGCGAAGACCAGACTCAGGGAGCATAACGCCTGTACGACAGCCAGGCTGCCACGGCTGAGAGCCGCGGCCTGCAGCACCCATCCACAGACCTGCAGCATGCCGCCCAGCAGCCAGACGGGTTTGCGGATGATCTCCGCCAGGAACCGGGGGTCGCCTTCTGCCGCCGCTGTTTGGAGCGTCCCTCGCTGCTGCAGCACCGTGCCAAGCGCAAACGCGCACGCGGAAAGCAAGGCAAGAATTGTGGCAGCCATTTAGTTTCCCGTTTGAGAGAGAATGGCTTGCATTTCTAAGCGGATTTTCTTTGCCCAGCTCGCCGCCCGTTCCAGCTCGCCTTGCACCAGCGGGCCTTCCGTTCCTTCCACATAAAACCCTTCCGGAGGGGTGATCAGCTCCCCACCCTTTTTCTTGAGCTTATCTGCCATGGATTTGGCTGCATAGGCAGAGCCTCCAGATACCTTCACAAAAAAGGCTAAAACAGGGGTTTTGTTGATCCATTCCTCGGTAAGCCGGGTATCAAATGCCGTAACCTTGACACCCTTCAAGCCATTTTGTGGAATTCCTTTCAGCAGGTTGTTCATCGCCGGCGTGGACTGAAAGCGCTGGGTGGGTGACCCGCTGATCAACAGATCCAGGCTCGCGAATTGGTCTGGCTTCACATTCCCTACCCGCATAACCTGAAATTCCTCACGATTACCGAGCGCTTCCCCAATCGCTAGGGCGATTTTCTCTGTGTTGCCATACAAGGAATCGTAAACAATCAATCCTTTCATGCCTTGTGCCTCCATTATCCTGGCTTTGGCTGCTGAAAAGCTTAACGAATTACAAAGTACTATTCTAGCATAACAATCTGTTTGGGGAATGAGCGGGCACTTTTTCCTGTATAATGGATTGAATGCACGAAAGTGGAATCAATTAAAAGATGGAACGAGGCTGATATGTCGCAGTGGCCCGATGGTTATGTAATAGCAAATGGTTTGAAAATTCATTATTACCGCACCGGTGGGGATAAACCACCCGTGGTGATCAACCATGGGGCAGGCGATGATGGCCTGTGTTGGACGCGTATCGCCAAGGAACTGGAGCAGGATTACGATGTGATTCTGCCGGATGCGCGCGGCCATGGAAAATCTGCCTCCGGGAAGGGAGATTATTCCACGCAGCAGCGTGTGGCAGACCTTGAGGGTTTAATTCAAGAGTTGAAGCTGGATCACCCGGTGATAGGGGGCCATTCGCTGGGAGCAGATACCTCCATGCACCTGGCCGCCAAAGATAAGCATCTGGCCCGCGGCGTCTTTTTGGAAGACCCACCGATTTTTCTCCCTGGCGAAAAAATTGGCAGCGGGGAGCAGGAACTTCAATTGGAGGATATTGGCAAAATGATGGCCAAGTTCATGCGCATCTTCAAGCTGATGCCGAAATTTGTTGGCGTGCGCATGGCCCGGAAGGGTTCTCCGACCTATCCTGATGATGAGATCAACCCTTGGGTGGATGCCAAGAAAAGGCTGAGTTTTGATTTCTTAAATTCCATGGCAACGCTGGACATGATTAACTCAAATCCTTTTGAAGTCTTTGAGCAAATCACCGTTCCAGTCTTATTATTCATCGGCGATCGGGAAAAGATGTCCATCGTCTCAGTGGAAACTGCGCAGGAGGCAGCCAGGGTGAATGAGCGCGTCCAGGTTGTTCACCTGGAAGGTGCCAGCCATGACATTCGCCGCACCCGCTTTGATGGGTACATGCCCGCTCTCAAGAAATTCCTGGCAGAGGTATATCATTAATTCCGAAGCTTGGTCAATGCCGGCTGCTTCTTGCGCTTGTTTTGCCACACCATACCAATCCCTGGTAAACGCTGAAGAGCTGGGCATGGATGAAAATCTCGCTGAGGTCTCCCTCCTGACCTGTTCGCTTTGTGGACAAAAGTGGATCAGGTATCTTTATGAGGTCGAAGCCTTCACTGCTTCCGGCAGGTGGTACCTGGGTGCGATCACAGCGCAGCAAGCCTCTTTATTGGTGGCAGAGAATGCCAAAAATACCTTGGAAAAGCTAAACTGGTATTTCTATGGTGGGAGCTATTTCGGGGGACGGATCGGCAAGGCTTCGGGCAGGCTATGAACTTGTAACGACTTGCTCCCATAGGGTCATGCACAAGACCCAAGGTTGAAAAAATCCATGCTGAATACCATCCCGCAAGGATATAATAAAGAACCAGTTCAGTAACGGAGGCATATCCGCATGCAGATCTTTATTTTTCTGGCTTTGTTTATCGCTGTTATCGCCGTGATCTTTGCCGTGCAGAATACACTCATCGTCACCGTAAGCTTTCTATTATGGAAGTTCAACGGCTCATTGGCATTGGTGCTGCTGCTGGCAATCGCCGTTGGTGTGCTGATCAGCTTCCTGGCTTCTTCACCGGCGCTCGTGCGTGGCAAGTGGTCGCTGCGTAATCAACGCAAGCGCACCACCGAATTAGAGAGCAACCTGAACGCGAGCACGCAGCGTGTGACCGAGCTAGAGAGCAGCCTGGCGGAGCAAAAACAGCTTTTGGAAGAAGCCCAGCGCAAGCTGCAAGCGCAGTCGTCACCTGTCCAACCTCCTCAAACCAGCATGCCACCCCCTGACCAGCCTAATCCAACCACCTGAATGCCAAGCCTGCTGCTATATTCGCATATCCCTTAAACAATCCGGCGCTGAAAATCTTTGATCCTCTGCTCATCACAGGCTCATTGATTAAATCACACCTATAATTTAGTTAGATAAGACGTGGGAACACGTAAGGCGCAACAATTGGGGGAAGTGAGCGTGACCGAATACGGAGAAAAATGAATTTGGAAATTAGGTTGTATATCCATAGAGATAACGTAGATACAGAGGAGGACGATGACCACTCACCATTTCCAACCCGATCACTACCATAGGACAATCGGTCCGCATGTACCGGTGCTGAATATTGAACCAGGTGACCACGTGCTGACCAACACCATCGATGCTAGGGGCAAGGATTCAAATGGCGTGCAGGTAACTCCGCCCGGAAATCCTATGACCGGTCCGTTCTATATCAATGGGGCTGAGCCTGGAGATACGCTCGTACTGAAGCTGGAACGCATCACCCCAACAGCCAAGCTGGGCTGGTCTAGCTGGGGCGTGGCTGCCAACATAGTCGACCCAGATTTTATCTCCGAGCTGACCATGCCGGTCCCTGGTAAACCTTGGGTACCGGCGTTGTGGGATATCGATTTAACCGCCAGTACAGCTACATTGCAGGTGCCTGAACCAAAGCTGGCCCAGCTTCGGTTGCCCCTGGCCCCCATGTTAGGTTGTTTTGGTGTTGCGCCAGAGGGCAAGCAGAGCATCAGCACGAGCACATCCGGCCCATACGGCGGGAATATGGACTACCGGGGCTGTGTGGCCGGCACTGTTATCTATTTTCCCGTCTTCACACCTGGCGGCCTGCTGTTCCTGGGAGATGGTCACGCAGTGCAAGGGGACGGCGAGATCGCCGGAACAGGGATCGAGATCGCAATGGAGGTTGAGTTCAAGGTGGAACTAGTTAAAAATAAAGTCATCCACTGGCCGCGCGGCGAAAACAAGGATGAAATCTTTACCCTTGGCAACGCCCGCCCATTGGATCAGGCTTTGCAGCACGCCACAACAGAAATGATCCGCTGGTTGAAGGAAGATTATGGTTTGGATGCCGTTAGTGTTGGTCTGCTGATGGGTCAGACCGTTCGATATGAGATAGGAAATGTGTTCGACCCAGCTTATACGATGGTGTGCAAAATACCTAAGTCTGTCCTGGAAGGTCTCATATAAAGATTGAGGAACTAGTATTCAGAAGCCCAAGAAAAACGAAGATATGTGATTGTTCAGGCGTTAGCTGGTTGGATTGGGCCGGACGAAGCGGACGAGATTAGGCGCTTCCATCCTTGGTCCGTGTTCGCCCAACACATCTCCAAAGCGCTGGTGTGCTTCCCAATCTGCCCGCGCCTGGGCGATCTCTTCCGGGGTGCGGGCCACAAAATTCCACCACATCAGAATCGTCTCTGAAAAAGGCAGGCCGCCGATTAGCAACAGCCGACCACCCATTTGGCTGCGAATTGTTAACCTGTCCCGACGGCTTCCCAGGTAATACAGCATCCGTTCTTCTAAGAGATGGTTCTCAAGTTGGCAATCACCGCAAAGTACTAGAGCGGCGTGTTCAAACTCTGGGCTCAACTCCAGCTCAAGCGATTTTCTTGCTTGCATTTGCACATCCAATCCAATGATCTGAGAGAAATGAGGTGCGGGTGAGATAACACCACCGTAAGCTCCAGCAAATATCTGAATGACGCCGCTGGGGGTATCGCTAGATGGCACTCTTTCTATGCTTGAAAAAGATGGATCGATATTTCGGTCGGTGTCCGGCAGTGCCACCCAGAGCTGCACTCCGTTCAAGTGTCCACTGTTCTTATACGGCGTTTCCTCAGCATGGGCAATCCCTTTTCCGGCGGTCATGACATTCACACCCCCTGGGCGCACCAACGCTTCGTTTCCAAGACTATCAGTATGCAGTACTTCACCCTCTAAAAGCCAGGAGACGGTCTGAATGCCAATGTGCGGGTGCGGTGGTACGCTCATTGGTTTGCCATCTTGGAATTTTATTGGGCCGTAACGGTCCAGGAAACACCAAGGACCTACCATGCGCCTATCCCGGATCGGCAGCGCTCGCGAGATGCGCAAGCTCCCCAGATTGGCATCTCGGTTTGAATAGGCTGCGAACATTAGATCGTTAACGCCAAGCGATTTGCATTCCTTTCCGGCAGCTGGTGTTGAGCTCATATCCACTTCTCCCTCTTTCGACCCTGAAATTTCTGGCATTAGCGTACTGAACAAATGCTGATACAAATCAAATTATACGATCGATTCATGATTATTAAGGACTTACGTCAGCTCGAGTGGATGGCTGCTGCAACCTTAAAAATTTTACAGTTGATCAACCACCCATCGCTCAAGCAGATCCCTCAGGTCGTCAGCCCTGTTTATGAGCTCGCTGCTCTCGATATTCCTCACCGAAAGCACCGGAGGCAGTGCACGGTACAGCTCGGGTAAGCCCAACCATTCCTCCACCTGCATGCGTATCCACTTGTTATAGGCCAGCGGGTACACCTGATGGACAATGAACAGCGCTTGTAGAAACTCCTGGAAGCTTTTATATAGTCTGTCGAATGCCTGGAAATATAAACCGCGCTGGACAAAAAAGGGCACATGCCCCAGGTCGTAGGCGCAAGCAGTGCGAACCATCTCTAGTCGCTGGCGGCGCAGGTCCGCTCCGTAGTAAGGCAGCCACTGTGCTTGGAGTTGACGGTAATAGGCCCCAGCTTCGTGCATGGGCGCAGCATAAGCCAACTGATTGCCAATTCCAACTTCAAACCAGTCCGGTCCACCCCCATCGTCCCAGGTCTCAGGAATGTAATCCCCGCGGATCAGGTCCAAGTGCAAGTGAGCATGTTCTCCGCTCACCCGGTAACGGCGCAGGATATCATTGGCGGCGAGTTCCTGCCGCCACAAAGCCTCCAGCTTCAAACCTTCCTCCTCCGCTGTGTCTGGAAGAATTAAAACAGCCATGTCCAAATCGCTCTCGGGCACAGCCTGCCCGCGTGCGCAGGAATTTACCACCAGAACGGAATCCACCACTGCCTGGGGCCGGAAAAAGAAATAGGCGGTTTCTGCGGCTTGCTCGTGCAGGGTGGTGGGAAATTTTAATTTAGGATAGTTCATATGCGTTCCATCGTATCTTTTCTCCCCTCGAGAAAATTCGGATATTTATGATATAATTTATCTATATGCGTGAATAATATACCACAAAGTTACAGCATACACACTCGTTAGGCCGCCCGCACCAAAGCAAAAGGAAATTCTGCATAATGGATTTTACGCAATGTAAGGATCGCCTGATGGCTTTATCGATGCAGCAATAAAACGATGATCAGGCGCCCACAATCAGGTCAATCAAATCGCTGAATGAAAGGATTACTCAAAATGCTTAATCTAAACACCATCATGATCGGAACCAAACAACCCAAGGTCTTAGCGGCTTTCTATGAAAAAGTCCTCGGAAAGCCAGCGGAGATGGTCGATGACGAGAATGGTTTCTTCGGCTGGCAAGCGGGGACAGTCTATTTAGCCGTTTTGGATCATTCCGAAATGGTTGGCCGTACCAAGGACCCCGGGCGCGTGATGCTTAATTTTGAAACGCAACAAGTCAAAGAAGAGTTTGAGAGAATAAAAGCCCTGGGAGGCACGGTCATCCACGAACCCTATGAAATGGGGGGCGGCTGGATTGCGACCCTGGCAGACCCGGATGGAAATTACTTTCAATTGGTGACCCCCATGGGATAAAGCACCGCCTGGCACTCGCGCTCAGGCGTCATCCTGGCTGTTTACGAACTGGGCGGAGAGCTCTAAATGGGAACGTTTGCGTTGGATAATCCAGCGTAGTAGAACTTGCGAGGCACAAACGGCTTGGTGATGAAGATTAGTATTTTCCAAAATAACGAGAAAAGCTTATGCAAAAAATAATTCCACATTTATGGTTCGATAAAGAAGCCAAAGAGGCAGCAGATTTTTATGTCTCCACGTTTCCAAAGTCCAAGATCAAATATTCGGCATTGCTTCACGATACGCCTTCGGGCTCGGTGGATATTGTGAGCTTTGAGCTTCTAGGCCTGGAATTCCAGGCCATCAGTGCCGGCCCACTTTTTAAGTTCAATCCGTCGGTATCCTTCCATGTTACGTGTAAAACGAAAGATGAAGTTGATGCAATCTGGAAAAAGCTTTCGCAAGGCGGACAGGTGCTCATGGAGCTCGGAGCATACCCTTTCAGCGAAAGATATGGCTGGGTGCAGGATAAGTTCGGGCTTTCCTGGCAAATCATTTATGCCAGCGGAGCGGACGTAAAGCAGAAGATCATCCCGGCGATCATGTTTGTGGGTGATGTATGTGGCAAGGCGGAAGAAGCAATCAATTTCTGGACATCCGTGTTTCGCACAGCGAAAGTCGATAGGCTCCAGCGTTACAGCAAAGGCGAGGCACCAGATAAGGAAGGTACGTTAAAATATGCTGCGTTTTCCCTGTTCGGTCAGGAATTTGGAGCCATGGACAGCGCTTATGAACATCACTTTGAATTTAATGAAGCGATTTCATTCATTGTGAACTGCGACACCCAAGCAGAAATTGACGATTATTGGAAAAAACTTTCTGCCATGCCTGAGGCGGAGCAATGCGGCTGGCTTAAAGACAAATATGGTCTTTCATGGCAGGTAGCGCCCACGCGTATGGATGAAATGCTGCTGGGTAATGACCGGGAAAGAATCGACCGTGTGACTCAAGCATTTCTTGTGATGAAGAAAATAGATATGGCTAAATTGCAGGAAGCCTATGAAGGCAAATAAAAAACCACCTAAATCCTAATGCCTCTCCACCCGGCGCTATTGTGCCGCCACTACTGTGGCACCACTACTGTGCCGCCTCCACCCACATCTGCTCCTCTCGGTAGAGAGCTCGATCCAGCCATTCCGGTCGGTGCGCAGCAATTACCCCCCCCCCATCAATCCTCTCAGCTTCAAGGACAACCTGAAGCCGAGCGATCTGGTTTCCCCACTACCCGCTCCGGCATCGCCGGAGCGGGTAGCAGGCTCGTGTCAGCGACCGGGTTGGTCGCGGGTGGTGTAGAAGATGTCCGAGGCTCCCTCGACGCCTGATCGTGTGGTGCCAAACAGTAACATTGTTCCATCCCAGGAGAGAGAAGGTCGGGACTCGCTTGCGGCACTGTTCACATTCGGACCGAGGTTGACCGGCATCGACCAGGGATCGGCGATCGAATCCCTGCTTGCACTCCAGATGTCGAAACTACCCTGCCCGTCAGACCGGTTGGAGGCGAAGACCAGTTCCCGTCCATCCCGGTGGATATACGGCTGCATATCATCCGCGTCGCTGTTCACACCCGGGACAAGTTCTGCCGGGCCGAACGACCAGCCCCCCGCCATCCGGCTCAGGTACAGGTTGATGCCGCCAGGTCCACCTACCCGGGCGCTGGAGAAAAAGAGCGTCGGTGGCCCGGGCACAGCATACACAAGCACCGGCCCTGCTTCGTCCGCGGCGCTGTTCACCTCGCAGCCGAGGTTCTCAGGCGCTTGCCAGCCTTGCTCCGGGGCATAACGGGTCATATAGATGTCAGCACCGCCGCAGCCGCCTGGACGGTTGGAGACGAACATAAACCCGTGCCCGTCCCGCAGCGGCGAGGGGCAGAAGTCGTTAGCTGGGCTGTTGATCGGGGCACCCACGTTGGCTGGAGCGCCGAAAGGATCCTCAGGGCTGGCTCGCTCGGCGACCCAGATATCTATGCCGCCTAGCCCCCCTGGGCGGTTTGACGCCATATATAACTGCAAGCCATCGCGAGACAGGATTGGGCAGCCGTCCAGAGCTGGCGTGTTCAGCTCGGTGCTTGTTCCTGGGACCGACTCCAGGCTTGCGGCTGGCCCCCAAGAAGAGGATGAAGCCGCAGCAAAGGCAGGTACTGCCACCAGTAGGAGGGCGAAACCCACCATAATCGATCGAAACCATTGCCTACGTATCATATTAAATCTCCTTCAAATTTACCTATAGTTTTATGGATAGATCACACTCAGCAGCGTGCCTGTGGGGTCAGACACGACCGCGCCTGTGACATCGAACACGGGTGCAATCTTCATGTCCGTACCCGTCATTGGAACAGCCAAAGCTCCTGATTGGCTCGCCATTAACAGCGTGCCTGTGGGATCGGACACGACCGCGCCTGCGGTATCGAATACAGGTGCAATCTTCGCATTCGCACTTGTCACTTCTGCACCGGCATAGCTCATTGGCTTGGAAGCGATTGGAGGGTGCCGCTCGATCCAATCTGGAGCGGGATTGCGTACTGGATTAGAAACCGCTGGCAGATGGCGTCCAATCCAATCCGGACTGGTATTGCGTACTGGATTAGCCATTGCTGGCAGGTGGCGCTCGATGTAATCGGGCACGGCGTATTTCGAGGAGTCCATAACGTTCTCCCGAGTTGAGGGCGACGCAGATGAACGAGGGACAAAGTTCACTCCCAGGAATATCAATAGCATAGCCAGCACACTGAAAGCAACTACGAGCTTGGTAATGGTTTTGTTAGACATGTTAATCTCCTTTTCTAAGTGATATACTTTATTCGATGGGTACACTATACCTGGGACCGAGTGTGTACAGGTGTGGCTCACTGACACAAAATTGACACAATATTTCTTGTGGAGGGAGTGTTGGCCGAGGTATCTTTTGGAGACTGGCTTAAGCGCCGACGCATGGGTTTGGGACTGACCCAGGATCAACTGGCCCTGCAGATCAATTGCTCGACGAGCGCCTTGCGCAAATTCGAGTCAGAAGAACGCCGTCCATCCGCCGAGACAATCGAACAACTGGCGGATTTTTTTAATATTCCTTCAGAAGAGCGTAAATCATTTCTGCGTTTTGCCCGTGGTGATTGGCAGGCTTTTGCAGGCAGCGATACTGAAAATGCACCCTGGCGCTTATCAATTATGGATCAACAATCCAATCTGCCGTCATTATTTACTTCTTTTATTGGTCGCCAGAAAGAACAACGCGAGGTTATCAATCTGCTCAATAAGAATCGCCTGGTTACTCTCGCAGGCGTAGGCGGAATTGGGAAAACGCGGCTTGCTATTCAAGTGGGGCATCAACTGCGACCCGACTATGCACATGGTGTCTGGTTCGTCCCACTGGATTCAATTTCTGACCCTCTGAGCGTTCCACAAACGGTTGCTTCGGTGTTCGGTATTCGAGAAGGGATTGATCGTCAAGTTATTGAAACACTGAAGAATGTTCTTCGTCCGAAAACCGCGTTGCTTATCCTTGATAATTGTGAGCATTTGCTAGATGCCTGTGCGCATCTGATAAACACCCTGCTAAGACATTGCCCAAACTTGAGAATCCTTACAACCAGCCGTGAAATATTGAAAATGGAAGGCGAAGCAACGTACTACCTGCCATCTCTTTCCATGCCTGAGGGAGGCGATTCTCTTGCAAAAATATCTGAATACGAATCGATTCAATTATTTGTTGAACGGGCAGCATTAGCTCTATCAACATTTCAATTAACGAAGGAAAACGCCCAAGCTATAACGGATATTTGCCGTAGAGTTGATGGAATTCCATTGGCAATCGAGCTTATCGTGGCACGCCTGAATATCTTGAACGTTGAAGAGATTTCAAAACAGTTGCAAAAATCATTTGCCTTATTGACAAACCATAGCCGAACATCACTATCCCGTAACCAAACACTCCAGGCTTCTATTGATTGGAGCTGGTCCTTGCTGACCGATACAGAGCAAGCGTTTCTGCGTCAACTGTCTGTTTTCGCAGGCGGCTGGACTCTCGAGTTTGCGCAGTCAGTGTGCGATGGAGATGCGCTGAACTTGACGAACTCGCTTGCCCAAAAGTCGCTAATTATCGTGGAACAGGAGCTGGACCGTGAGACTCGTTATCATTTCCATGAAATCCTCCGTCACTATGCATATCAAAAGTTGGTTGAGTCTGGTGAAGAAGAAACCGTCCGCACTCGACATTTGAAATACTTCCTGAGGCTTTCTGAACAAATCGAGTTCTGGGTTGCCTGGCATAAAACAAGAGGCATGGTTTGCTCGTGCAATGGACGAACGCGACAACCTGCACGCTGCGCTGGAACATGCCACTGGAAATGATATCGAAGCCGGGCTGTATATATCGAGCAGACTTGAAACTGTCTGGGCAAGGTACGACGTACGCAAGGGTGCGTTCTGGCTGGCTGAGTTTCTCCACAGTCCAGAGTCAAAGCAGTATTCCCTTGCAAGAGCAAGGGCGTTGTGTGCCCAGAGCAGGCTTCTTCTTTGGCTCGAGAAATTTCCGGAAGCACGAAGTACCGCGGAGGAGAGTTCTGGCTCTATTTCAGGCCTGCAACGATCGACCAGGTGTAATTGATGCGCTAACCTTACTGGGGGCTACTTATTTTTTCCGTGGAGATCGAGTAGAAGGGGTTAAGCTTTTCGAACAAGCGCTTACTTTTTCCCAATCTCTTGGCGATATTTGGAGGCAAGCGAAAGTGTATTATTATTTAGGGTGGGATCACAATGATTATCAGCGTTTCTTCGCCTATTGGGAAAAAGCGGTGGTCTTGTTTAGCGAAGCGGGTGACCAGAGATCCCAAGCGAATACCTTATGCGAGATTGCCCTTTATCGGGCATTAAATGGCGATATTGAGCTAGCACAAAAATATCTAGATGAGGCAGCGCTGTTGCTCCCCTTAGATAGAAAGATCGATATCTGGATAAATTACCAGGTTACAAAAAGTATCATTGCACTCGTGCACGGTGAATATGAGCAGGCACATGCTCTTCTGCAAGATGTGATCGCTCAATCTGAAATCATGGGAAATCGGTTTGAATATCTCTGGGCTAAAGTTCGTTTTGGTTACCTCGCCTTGCACGAGGACAATATTAGTGAAGCGCGAGAGATCTTTGTAGAAACCGCACAGGAGTTTCAAAAGGATAAAGCAACGATGGGGGTTGCATTCACTCTCGAAGGAATGGCAGGACAATGTGTTGCCATTGGCAGCCTAAAAAACGCCGCGCGATTGGTTGGATGGGCGGACGCCACGCGCAAAGAAATCAACGATGCTCGTCCGCTTCTCGAGCAGAGGGATTTAGATAAGGTTATCGAGGCATGTATTTCTAAGATGGGTGAAGTCGCATTTGCAGATGCGTATGATGAAGGTCAGGTAATGACACTCGATGAAGCGGTTGCGTTGGCCTTGAATGAGCCATAACTAACCCTAACCGGGCATAACCTCCCAGGTTTAGGGTGTTATGACCTGCCCTTCAAATGTGATCATAGAATAAAGGATGTAATAGTTTTATATCCGAGCGTTAGCTCTGTCATCAGCCGGCAGTGCGGGAAGGATCATCGTTTCTCTGGCGCAGTTCTTTTGGATGGACATCGCCACTATTTTCTCTCCGCCTCCACCCACATCTGCTCCCCATCCGTGCTGAGCTCGATCCAGCCATTCCGATCGGTGCGCAGCAGCGTGTACCCCTCCACCGCCTCTAGCGTCTCCGGGCTGGGGAGGCCTGTTGTGTCCTTGGGCGATACGCTGAGCAGCACAACCTGCGGCTGCAGGTTGGAGATCCACTCCGGAGGGTTCAGCGGCGCAAAGCCCGCCTCAGCCAGCAGGAGCCCGCTCACCCGCCCAACCTGCTTGCCGTTCTCCAGTGTTTCCATCTCATCAAAGCTCATCCCCACCGGCAGCAGGAGGCGGAAGTTCTTCCATTCCAGCAGCAAGACCGCTCCGCGCTGCCCCGCCGTCAGTACCCGCAAAGACACCCCTGCGCCCAGGTCCGCGACCTGCCCGGGCTGCGCGGTTTCGAAGGGAATACCCAGGCTGGTCAGCTTCTCCGATAGGTCGCGCGCCGCGCGCGTGGTTTGCGTAGGTCCTGCCCACAGCACCTGCCGCGGGCGGTAGCGTGAGAGCACGGAGGGTAGCGCCTGGAGCTGCCCATTCTGTACTCCCGCCACGATCAATAGATCCACCGAACGATCGAATAAGGGCAGCTGCCTGCCCAGCGCATCTGAGAGGCGGCTGGCGCTCGGGCCGCCATTGATCAAGACCCTGCGCCCCTCCGGCGTTTCGATCAGGATCGCCTCTCCTGAAAGTCCTGTCCGGCTTACATCCAGGACTCGCACATGCAGCCTTCCATCTGGGGCGGCGAAGGCCTCCCGCCAGACCAGGATCGATAAGATCACCAGCCCTGTGAGGGGCACTGCCGGGCTTAGCGAAGAGAGCCAGCGGGTAAAGCGGTTGTTAGGATGGGATTTCGCCCAGGTGAGCAGGATTAACCCGCCGAAGAAGAGCGCAACAGAAAAGAGCGAGATTTTACCCAGGCTCACGAAACCTCCTGGAATTCCTGATAGCCCTTCCACCACCCGGATGGTATAAGCTACAAAAGGCCAGGCCAGGTACGCCAGGAGCTGTCCCAAGGGCTGGAAGATCATCCCACCCAGGGTCGCCAGACCTCCCAGGATCATCACGGCTGGCTGGACTGGCAGGATCAGCGGGTTGGCGATCAGCATTGTCAGGGAGAGGCTCTGGAAATGGTAAGCCATCACCGGGATCACGAGCATCTGAGCTGCCAGCGTGAGCAGGAGATACTCGCCCACTGGGGCAGAGAGGCGCGTGACCGTGTGAGAAGGCAGGAAACGTGAGGCAAGGCGGTCGAAAGCCCCTTGGATGGGGTCGGCGTACAAGACCAGGCCCAGTGTCGCCAGGAAGGAAAGCTGGAAACCCACATCCCACAGCAGGAATGGGTTGAACAACGCCATGACCGCCGCTACCGCCGCCAGGCTGTTCAGCCCGTTCTGGCGCCTGCCCATCTGCACCGCCAGGATGGAGAACCACCCCATCACTGCTGCTCTCACGACCGAAGGTCCTGCCCCCACCAATAGGGTATAAAAGGCAATCCCCAGGGCAGCCACCGCCGCCCCGCGCCACCTTCCCAACAGGCGGCTGAAGAGCAAGGTGAATAATCCGGCTAAAATCGCAATATTAAAACCCGAAATTGCAATAACGTGTGATGTCCCCGTAGCTTTGAAGGCTTCTTGCACGTCAGCAGGGATACCGGCCTCGACCCCTAATAATATTCCAGCCATCAAAGAAGCTTCTGGGTCCGGGAATATGCTATACACTGTATCCAGCGCGTATTGCTTGACCGCAAACAGCGCGGCCCAAACCGGGTTGCCCTGGTTGGTGGATAGCAAGCTGGTCTGCGTGGGCTGGATCAAAGAATATACCCCCTGCCGGGCGAGATACTCCCGGTAAGAAAATTCTTCCTCAGCGGGTGGGGTCTCCAGCTTGCCAGTCAGGCGCAGCCGGTCGCCATAATGCCATTCTTCGCCTGGTGGAACCTTTGCCAGTACCAGCCCATTGGCTGAAAAGCTCTGCCCATCCTGCACGGATTGGAGCGAATTCTGCTGCCAGGCGCAGGTTTGTATATGTGTCGCGCACATCGGGTGGTTGACTGACCACCCCTTCAAGAAAATACACCTCCCCCGAGTCATTGTACCAGGCCACAGAGTCCGCTGTGATCTTGGGCTGCGCCGCTTGAAAGCGCGCCGCGCCCGCAAAAGCCGCCACGAGGAGCACGCTGAGAGGCAGCGGGGCTTTCTTCGTCACCTCTCGCAGCCTGGTGATAAACGCTCCCTGGCCAAACCGGTTCTGGGCCTGTCTCAACCCGGGTCGGCGAGTCAGGCTTCTGCCCACAATCCAAACCAGGAGTGTACCCATCGCAAGGCAAACCCATACCAGGAGAGGTTGGACGACCAGGTCAGCCAGAACGATTTCCCGCCAAAAATACCAGCGACAACCACAGCAGCGGCATAAGCTTACTTCTTAAATCGCAACCCTGGGATCAGCATCGGTGTCTGCTGTTTGTAATGCGCATAGTCTTCACCGTGCACCTTCAGCAGCTTTCGCTCCTCATAGAGCGCCCCGATTAAGATGTATACGGTTAATCCAATATTCAAAGCCAGCAGGTTGAGGGTCATCACTGGAATCAACCAGATGAATACTAATCCAGCCGTATAGATCGGGTGCCTCATATAGCGGTATAACCCATCCACTACCAGGCTTTGAGGCGCCTTGTCCACTCCTCCAAGAAATTGTTGGATCCCCAGGAAAGACATCAAGCCCGTCTGGGAAACTGCCATCACCAAGAGTACCAAAGCTGCCACCTGGAGCATGCTTGTTAGGATGCTCCAGGGATAAGGGATATTGTATAAGGGTTTATCTGCCATGACTGCTGGCAGCAGCATAATGGGCAATAAAGTCAAGACCGCGAAAAAGTTATAGAAGAGGCGGAACCAGCGATTCGCAGCCGGACCAAACCTCTGCCTGGCAATGTCTTTGGCTTGCAGCGATGCCAGCAGAGAATGGATCACGCCGTAGAGCAGGATCGCCAAAAGAATGATCCAAAACGACCAGCTCATGGTCCAGACCTGGGCCGCAGAGGACGTGTAACCGGCTCCTGCTTGAAGCGAGTATCCTTTTCTAAGGTCAACCGCAGCCCATCCGGGAGGGAGATACTGGGTTGGTACCCCAGCTTTTCATGCGCCAAAGAAAGATCGGCGCACATGCGCGAAACGCCCGGATCGGTGCGTGGGTTATACATAATTTCTGGTTCCGTACGGGTCTGCTCTAAGATCATGCGGACTAGTTCGCGGATACTGGTTTCAGTACCGCTGCCTATGTTGATTACCAGGTTATCCAATCCGGGCGCTGTAGAAGCGGCAATCATGGCACTAACAACATCATCAACATAAACGTAATCGCGCGTCTGGTGACCATCGCCGTAAACAACCATGGTGCCGGAGCGGGTTGCCTGGCGCAGCAAATTCATGATCACGGGCGGGTGGGAAGGAGGCAGGTGCTGTCCTGGTCCATAAGCGTTGAAGACTCGCAAGCTTACCGTCTCGATCCCCCAAAGGTCGCCGATGGTAGCAATATAAAATTCAGCCGCCAGTTTTGATACGGCGTAAGGTGAGCGGGGGTTGGGGGTGGCGGTTTCTTTCAGGGGCTGCTCTTGTTGATCGCCATATACCGCCCCGGAGGAGATCAGCACCACCCGCCGCACCCCTACATCGCGCATGGCTTCCATCAGGCTGACGGTTCCACCGACATTCACAGCATTGTATTCGCGGGGTAGATGACCGATTCGGGGACTGAAACCCGCGCTGCAAGGTGATATACGCAGTCAACCTCCTGGAGCAGCGTCCAGAGCTTAGGGCGATCATTGACATCCCCTCGGGTAAAAAGCACATCAGGAGATAGCGAACGTGGATCGCCTGTCGAAAGGTCATCCAACCCGCGTACCTGGTGACCTTCCATAGCCAGGTGATTGGCCAGGGTCGAACCTAAGAAACCTGCTGCGCCCGTGATTACAAAATTCATAAGCTGTCAAGGATTATAGCATGTTTAAAAGCGAAGGTTATCGAAAATATTAGGGTCGAGCATTCATCCAAGCCGTAGCCTTGAGTCTTAAACTATCCTTAATCTGCTCGATTTGACAGGCCGCTTTTTTCAAAGTATCATCAAAAAAATGTTTCGCCGGATCTTTTTCCTATCCCTCTTACTGATGTGCGCTGTTTTGGCATTGGGCAGCAGCAGCCTGCCGCCAGGAGACCAGGTCGAACGCATCAGGGCATTCACCCGTTCCATTGAATTCGACTACATTACTTGGACATTGGATGCCTTGGGCGTTAAATTGGGACAATTTGCATTGGGGAGCAGCAATTATATCCCCACGGACTCCCAATCTCAACTCGTCATCGATTATCTTAAGCTGGTGAGTGATATAAACGCCCTCCAATCGAAAATTCAACTGATTTATGCCGATCCGAATACTGCCAATCCAGAAAAAGAGTTGGCAGCCCTCCGCAAGAACCTGGAGAGCCTGGAGAATAAACGGTCCGAGCTGGAACCTCGTGCAGAAGCAGTTTTGCAGAGTCAAATCAGCACTACTGCCGCCGATCTTGGCCTGACGCTTGGAGGCCAGCCCGTTCCGCCTGTTCTATACCATACGACACCGCCACCAGATGCTTTGATTGTTTCCCCGCGTAAAGTGATCAGGCAAGATGCAGATATATCGATTAACGCAGACCTGACCATCGACCAGATTACGAAGCTTGAAGAGGCTGTCGACCAGAAGATGAATGTCTCTTCTCTGGTGGTTGGGATTGGGGGAATTGGTCTATACCCGACAATGGTGATGCAAACATCGGATATCAACTGGCTGACGGAGGTGGTGGCACATGAATGGGTACACAACTATCTTACGTTGAGGCCTCTGGGCTTTAGCTACCTTTCCACCCCCGAGCTGCGGATCATGAACGAGACTGCTGCCTCGATAGCGGGCAAAGAAATTGGTCGTGCGGTTGTGGCGCAGTATTATCCGCAATACCTTCCTCCACCCTCCGAACCTGCTGTCACATCATCTGAACCCGATACCCCGACTGTTGAGCCCGACCGTTTTGATTTCCGGCAAGAGATGCGTACCACGCGGGTAACCGTCGATCAACTTCTTTCAGAAGGAAAAATAGATGCTGCAGAAAGTTATATGGAGGAACGCCGTCGCCTTTTTTGGGATAATGGCTACCTCATCCGCAAGCTGAACCAGGCCTATTTTGCCTTTTATGGTGCTTATGCTGATCAGGAAGGCGGGGCATCCGGTACGGATCCCGTTGGGACAGCGGTGAGGGCTTTGAGAGCAGAAAGCCCCGATCTGGCAAGTTTCTTAAATCGAATATCCTGGATGTGGTCTTTCGATCAGCTCAAAAGAGCCACCTTCCAGGAAATCCATTGAGATTTCCAGAGTTATCGGGGCTCGACTACAAATCTTACTGCCGTGCGAACTTTATCCTCTATTTGCACATCTACAAACTCTGGGATACACATAATGTGGATGCCATCGTTTTCCAGATAGCCTCTCGCCAGAATCAAAGCTTTTACAGCTTGATTAATTGCGCTGGCGCCGATCGCTTGCACATCTGCATGATGGTGTTCTCTCATTACCCCAGCAATTGCCCCCGCGACGGATGAAGTGCGGGAGGTGCCCGAGACTTTGATAACGTCCATGCTGGCTTCCTCCTTTGTTACACTATGTTCTGCTGGACTGGTTCTCGGATCCCACGGAAAGTCCCTATATAAAGATTGTACAGGAAATTCGAGTCTGAAGCAAGCAGTTTATTTCTTTAGCCTTGCTCACTTCCGTTCTCTATGGCACAATACACTTATGCGTCGCTGGTTCCTTTTCTTCATCATAATCGCCATTGGAGCAGCTTTTGGGATGCTTTATGGCTGGGTGATTAATCCCGTAAAGTATATCGATACAGCTCCTGACTCCTTACGTATGGACTATAAAACGGATTTTGTGCTGATGGTTGCAGAGGCTTATCGCCTGGAAAATAATCTTAACCTGGCTGCCAGGAGACTGGCGCTGTTAGGAACAGATACCCCCGAAGAAACGGTATTAAAGGCTCTCGAATTTGCCAGGCAGATTGGTTACAACGAATCAGACATTGCCTTGATCCAAAGTCTGGCAGATGGATTGAAAACATGGAATCCCAGCCTGGAGGCTCCCCCGCCATGAAAGACGAACGCGGCCCCTGGTATTTATTGACGGGATTGATCCTGGGAGTAGGGTTTGGCTTGCTGTATTCTTGGGTCATCTCACCAGTTCGTTACGTTGATACCGAACCGTCTTCTTTGCGGTCTGATTTTAGAGAGCAATACCGGGCTTTAATAGCCGTCGCATTTCTTTCAAATGGTGACCTGCCGCGCGCCAAGGCGCGCCTGGCTTTGCTGGCAGATCCAGATATGGCTAAAACAATTGCCATCCAGGCCCAATTGGTGCAGGATCTTGCCGGCCCCGATTCTGAAAAAAATGGCCTGGTGGCATTGGCTGCCGCCCTAGTATCTGGGACGGTTCCCCTCACCCCCGTCGCTCTCCCCAGCGACACTCTCACCCCTGAACCCACCTCGACGCTTACACCCACACCGGTGGTAGCGCTGGTGGAAGGTTCAGCCACTCCAACTGCTGGTACTCCCCGTCCCGCACGCACCTCCGCACCGACGACAACCCCACTGCCCTCGCGCACACCCACACCCACACCTGGAGCCCCTTTCACACTATTGGAACAGAGCCTGGTCTGCGACCCATTGGTCAAAGGGCCTTTAATTCAGGTCGAAGCTTTCGACGCAGCCATGCAGCCGGTGCCTGGATTAGAGATCCTCATCAATGCTGGTCAAAGTGATGATCATTTCTTTACGGGCTTGAAACCGGAAATTAGCCTGGGTTATGCAGATTACACCATACAACCTGGTGCGACTTACCAACTCCGCCTGGCGGAGGGGGGCGCTTCAGTTCCTGACCTGGTTGCCCAGGAATGCGAAGATGATGCAGGAAACCGGTATTGGGGATCCTTGAAGCTGGTTTTTCTCCAGCCTTAATCCCATCATCTGCCTCTCAAGCGTAAGTCCAGAGCTGTATTGCGCTGCGAGACCTTGTTATTATGCACGGCGATGCTGATTGCCCGGCGACTGCCGACCAAGACACATAACTGCTTGGCACGCGTGACTGCGGTATAGAGTAAATTGCGCTGAAGCATGAGATACTGAGCAGTTACCAGCGGGATGACAACCGCGGGAAACTCAGAGCCCTGGGCTTTATGGATGGAAACTGCATAAGCCAACACTAGTTGATCGGCCTCACTCCAATCATAATCCACAGAATGACCATCAAACTCAACCCTCAAAACATGATCGATCAGATTCATGTCAGTTAAAACACCGATGTCACCGTTGAAAACTTCCTTATCATAATTATTTTGGACTTGCATTATCCGGTCACCCACCCTGAAATTTTGGCCAAAAAGTAGTTTCTCAGCTTTCTTCGCGGCGGGAGGATTGAGAACGCTTTGCAATCGTTCGTTCAACCCATTGACACCGGCAGGGCCGCGATACATGGGCGCCAGGACCTGGATCTGATCCTTTGGTCGCAGCCCAAAACGGGCCGGAATGCGCGCACTGACCACATCTTGCACCCATTGTGCCGCCTTCTCAGGGGTCTCGGCGGAAAACAAGAAGAAATCCTGGCTGTCTTGGGCAAAAAGGGGCATCTGGCCCTGGTTAATGCGGTGTGCATTGGTGATGATTTGGGAGTCGGCAGCTTGCCTGAAAATAAGACTTAACCGGGTAACCGGTGCTAAATCGCTTTTAATGATATCCCTGAGAACATCGCCAGCTCCAACAGAGGGCAGCTGGTCAACGTCACCTACCAGTAGTAAATGTGTACCGGGTTTAAGCGCTTTAAGCAAGGTATTCATTAAGATTAGATCGAGCATTGAGGCTTCGTCAACGACTAACACATCTACAGGCAGTGGGTTATTGGCGTTGAATTTGAACCCCTCACCCGGTGAAAACCCCAATAAGCGATGGATCGTGCTGGCCGGTCTTCCAGTCGCTTCAGAAAGGCGCTTGGCGGCGCGGCCTGTTGGCGATGCCAGGGCATATTTTTTTCGCCCTAATTCTAAAGCGGTGATCAATGCTTTTATGGCAGTTGTCTTACCTGTGCCTGGTCCACCGGTCAAGATACTGACCGGATTTGAAAGTGCGATCCGCACGGCCTCTTGTTGTTCTGGTGATAGCGTGGTATCCAAGGGTAGAAAGGAGGGCGGCATATCACTCAACCGAGTAGGTAAGGTGTAATTCAAGGTGCTCAAGCGTTCGGCTACACCGATTTCTCCGTGATAGAACGGTGTCAAGTAAACCACAGAGGAGTCATAAACAGCGGACACCTCTCTAATCGGTGGAACAAAATTATTTTTCGAATCTTGGTGAGGTTCGGCAGGCAAAGCATCCAGCCGCACCCGGTCCTCATTTGCCAGGCGGTCAATAGCGGGAGAAATCAATTCAGGTCCTACGCTGAGCAGATCAGCTGCGCGGTTAATTAACTCGGCGCGAGGCGAAAAAACATGCCCATCATTGCTCATTTCATTCAGCACGTACACAATACCTGCTTCAATCCTGGAGGGATGGTTAGCCGGTAAGCCTAAAGATTGAGCAAGTTTGTCAGCTGTTTTGAATCCCACCCCATAGATATCGCGCGCCAGCTTATAGGGGTCATTCTGCACCACCTGAAGGGATTCGGCTCCATATTGTTTAAAAACCTTGATCGCCAGGTTCGTGCTGACACCGTAACTATGCAGGAAGAGCATGATTTCTTTGACTTGTTTCTGTTCCTGCCAGGCAGCAGTAATCAGACGCATGCGTTTCAAGCCGATATCTGGCACTTCTTCGAGGCGGGCTGGTTCATGCTCGATTACTTCCAATGTCTCTGCTCCAAAAACAGCCACAATCCGTTCTGCGGTGCGCGGCCCAACGCCTTTGATCAAGCCTGAACCCAAATAGCGGCGGATTCCCTCAACCGTGGCAGGTAAGATTTGTTCACAAGTTTCCACCTGGAACTGTAACCCGTGCTTGGGGTGCTGAGACCATCGCCCCTCAACGCGCACATGCTCCCCGGCAGACAGCTCAGGGAGGTTGCCTGTCAGGGTGACCATTCCGTCGCGGTTCGCGCCAGGGAGGTGTCGCTGATCTGGTCTCAAACGCACCACAGAGTACCCGTTTTCTGGGTTGTAGTAGGTGATGCGTTCCACCAAACCGGTTAGGTTGTCCATTTCAGGTTATGGCATAGGATTGTTGCTTGCCCAATCTTGGCCCAGCATAACCACGATGTCGACATCACTCGATGGATTATTTTCGTAGTAGATATTATTTTCAGGAATACCCATTAAATCAACCAGGTAGCGGCGAGTATAGGGTTGCCCGGTATAGTCAATGATCTTACTGTTAGCCAGCAGCTCCCCCACGTTTCCAGCGGTAACATTCGCCGCACCCTGATTGAGCAAATACTCTTGGGTTTTACTTGCCAATCCTTCCGTAGCGGTACCATTCAATACCTGAATGCGGGGTGCTTCTTCCTTCATCATACCAGCCAGGTCAGTGGAAGCAGTGCTGGGGTTATAGGCGATGTCAGAAGCAAAAATTTCATCGCGTAGCTGGCGAATTTTATCAGGGATGGGTTTTAGAATTTGCTGCGCTCCGTCAGGAGAAGTTGCAAACAAGACCATGTCAGGAGGTGCGATGGCCCCCTTACGGATATTCTCCTCTGGGATATCGCGTGCCAACCAGGCTAACTTGATCGCCTCGTCAAAGGTCATATTTGTATGGATTCCACTGGCTAACTCATTATACAGATCAGGAGCCCGGCTGAGCAGGACTGGGAAAAACGAAGGTTTAAGCACTCGTTTCCTGATCGCCATGATTACCTGCATCTGACGCTGAGAACGATCAAAATCTCCGCCATCTGTATACCGCGCCCGCGCATAAGCCAGCGCCTCAGGGCCATATAAGCGTTGTTCACCGGGCTGCAGGGTAATGGTATTGTATTTCCCGATTGGGTCGATCTTCATCTCATATGGAACATTGATCAAAACGCCATCAATTCGATCAATAAATTTTTCAAAAGCATAAAAGTCTACCTGAGCATAATAATTGATGGGCACACCCAGGAGTTGTTCAACTGTCTGTGAAGCTAACGCGGGACCACCTCCGGGTACCTGATAGGCTTCACCCAACATGTAGGCAGTGTTGATCCTGGCATACTCAAAGCCCGGGATATTCACCCACAGATCGCGCGGAATATGGATCCACCCGGCAGTTTTTGTCAGTGGGTCAATGGTAAACAAGATCATGGTATCTGTACGCGGAGGTCCTTCTCGGTCGGCAGAAGCCCAATCACCATAATCCAGACCCATCACCAAGATATTGACACGACTGGCGCCATCCCAAGGTTGAGGGGTAGGCCCATCAGGACCAATCGCGGGCACGGGTGTCGCAGAGATCGGAGTCCCTTGCTCGTTTAGTGCTGGTGTTGGGCTGCTCGCTATCGCCAGCCCAGGCAGGTTGGTAACATCGTAAGACACAAAGAATTTCTGTGCTTGTTGATACGCAAAGGCGGCTAGCAGAATAGCGGCAATCAGAAAAACCACTATCAGCCCCGCTTTAACAAAGAACGAGGATTTTTTATTTTCTATTTGATAGTCTTTCATGGCATCGTATTATTTTCTACCCAGTCAGCCCCTAGCAAAATGGCGATATCCACTTCACTATTTGGATCGTACCGGCTAAAGATATGATCTTGGTCGATATTCATCAAATCTACCAGGTATTTCACGGTATAGGGCTTACCGGAATAATCAATGATTGTAGTATTCTCTGAGAGTTCCTGAGCATTCCCGGTCACCGTAACATTAATTCCTTGATTTTTTAAGTATTCACCCGTTTTCGAAGCCAGGCCAGCAGTGTAAGTTCCATTCAAGATGGATACGGTTGCTCCTTCTTGATTGATCATTTCTGCTGGGTCACTGACAACTGTCTCTGCCACTGGGCTGGCTGGGCCTGTGGAAGTAAAAATTTCATCCCGAAGCTGGCGAATTTTGTCTGTGTCGGGTAATAAAATTTCAAAACCCTCAGGTGACCAACTGTTGGTCACCATTTCCGGTGTGATTATACCGCGTTTGATATTCTCGGTTGGAACCTGTGAGGCCAGCCACGCTAACTTGATCATCTCTTCTAGAGAGAGGTTTGTATTCAAGCCTGAAGATAGCTGGTTGTAGAGCACAGGTGCCTTGGTAATCAGCTTCGGCAGCATATTCAGTTTGAGAACCTTATTTCGGATCCCTAGAATAACCTGCTGCGTCCGTTCTGCCCGGTCGAAATCACTTCCGATCGTCTCACGGTTCCGGGCATAAGCCAAGGCCGTAGGTCCATCCAGGGTTTGTGTACCCGGTTCCAGTGTAACTGTGTTTCCAGGACCAATGGGATCAACCGTGATCTCTTCGGGTACATCAACCTCGATCCCACCGATCTCATCGACCATGCGCTCGAAAGAATTGAAATCTACCTTTGCATAATAATTGATGTCAATCCCTAAAAAGTCCTCGACGGTTTTGACCGCCAGTCCTGAGCCCCCACCCGGCTCTCCATAAGCATCACCGATAAAATGCGCAGTGTTAATCTTTCCATAACCATAACCTGGGATATTTACCCATAGGTCACGCGGTATGGACAACATGCCTGCTGTACGCGTTGTTGGATCCACGGTAAACAAGATCATTGAATCCGTACGTGAAGGTCCTTCTCCATCATCTTCCCAATCGCGCGAGTCCAAACCCATTGCCAGAATGGTAACTCTTCCGGCCCCATCCCATACCTGGGGAGTTGGACCGGTTTCATCTTGCAAAGGAGAAGCGACATTTAGAGCAGGCTGGTCTGTGGGCTTTACTTTGGGTGATAATGGCAGGAAGCTCACAACGGAGCTGCGCGTAAAGACAAACTCACGGATCACCACAAAGGTCAGGTAAGCAGTTACGCTTGAGGCAAGCAAGAAAGCCCCAAGTAACCCCCACATCAAGGGGGTCATGGCAAAGCGATATCGACGACGACGAGGATGTACCCGGCTCATTTTCCTTGCGATTATAACATGTTCATCAAGATCAGAAAGCAATGGAGTAAAATTGGAATCTGTGCGCATACCTGGCATGTTGCAGGAAAAATGCCAGATGTTATTGACAAAGTACCAGTAAGCTGGCTTATTTTTAATCGGGTGAATAAACAGAGCGTATGTCCTTAATCAATGTGTCGAACCTGGCTAAATCTTTCGGGCCTGATGATATCTTTTTCGGAGTATCATTTAGCGTCCCATATCGGGCGCGCCTGGCAATTGTTGGACCGAATGGAATTGGCAAAACTACATTGTTGCGCATCCTGGCTGGTGAAGACACACCTTCGCATGGCCAGGTCAGCCAGGCGCGCAGTTTGAAAATCGGTTATTTGCCTCAAGAAGCTACATTTATCGATTCTTCTCATACTTTGTGGGATGAATGTTTGGAGTCCTTTGCAAATTTACAAAAATTGGAGCAAGAGCTCGCTCAATTAGAAGCTGCCATGAGCGATCCTGAGCAAGCAGAGCTCAGCCTGGCCCGCTATGGGAAAGTGCAAGCTGACTTCGATCACCTGGGAGGCTACACTTATGTCACCCGCATCCAGCAGGTGCTCATGGGTTTGGGTTTTACACCTGACGAATTTGATGATCCCCTTGGGCATCTTTCAGGAGGCCAGCGCACTCGTGCTCTGCTGGCGCGTCTGCTTTTGAGCAGCCCTGATCTGTTAATCTTGGATGAACCTACCAATCACCTGGATATCCAGGCAGTCGAATGGTTGGAAGGATATCTTTCCCAATGGGACGGAGCGACCTTACTTGTCTCACACGACCGGTATTTCTTGGATAGAGTAGCTACGACAACCCTCGAGATGAGCCGGAGCGGTTTGGAGGTGTTCCGGGGGAACTATTCTGCCTACTTGCAGCAAAGACAGGCTCGCTGGGAAGAGCGACTGCGAATTTTTGAGGCTGAGCAAGAGCGCTTGGAAAAAGACCTGGATTACATCCGCCGCAATATCTCGGGGCAAAATGTGTCGCAGGCTCGTGGGCGGCTGCGCCGCTTGAGCAGGCAGCTGCAGGCGATTAACCAGCTGGGTATGCAAGCCGTTGTTGGCAAGCATTGGGGTGAAATCAGTGAAAATGTGCAAACGACTGTAAGTATGATGAGCGTGGACGAGGCCACGCAAATCGTGCATGGTTTAAGGCCTCCCACCAATCGGCCTCCGGTGTTACATCTTAAGCTCAAAGCTGAAGCGCGCAGTGGAGAGATCGTGCTGCGAACGCATGATTTACAGGTCGGCTATCCTAACAAGGTCTTGTTTCAGGCAGATGAAATCGAGCTGCGCCGCCTTGAATGTGCAGCCCTGATCGGCCCCAATGGTGCGGGGAAAACAACCTTTTTGAAAACGATCCTGGAGAAGCTGCCCCCGTTGAGAGGGGAGGTGACCCTGGGCGCCAGCCTGACAGTCGGCTATTTTGCACAGGCGCATGAAGATCTGCATCCTGAGCGCACGCTGGTTCAAGAGATCAACTCGGTGGCGCCTCAAATGCTCCTGGCAGACATCCGCAACTACCTGGCGCGCTTTCTCTTTACCGGTGAGGATGTTTTTAAACCGGTTGCTGTGCTCTCTGGAGGCGAGCGCGGCCGTTTGGCGCTGGCGAAGCTGGCGCTGAGCAATGCGAACTTGCTGCTGTTGGACGAGCCTACCAACCACCTTGATATCCCGTCTCAAGAAATCCTGCAAGATATCCTGGCAGAATACCAGGGGACTATCTTGCTGGTGTCCCATGACCGCTACCTGATCGATGCCTTGGCAACCCAGGTGTGGGAGATCGATGAATCTGCCGGGAGGCTGACCGTATTCAAAGGTTCTTACAGCGAATTCCGTACTTTCCAGGAAGCAGCTCGAGAGGCGGAACGCCAGAGCATCGAGGAACGAAAACAAGAAGGCAGCCCCGGGAAAACCAGTCACACGCAGGCATCACCCGTTGGTCCAGCGAGAACACGCTCATCAAATGAGGAGCGGCGGCGCCTGGCAAGATTGCAGGAAGTTGAGAATGCCATCACTGCCCTGGAAGGGCAGTTAGCTGCGCTCAGTCAAAAACTTGAGAACCCTCCTTCTGATCCTGTGAAGGTGCAAAAGTTAGGCAGCGAATACGTCCACGTGCAAAAAGAGCTCGACCACCTGCTTCTGGATTGGGAAAGGCTGCACTCCGAGGGGTGATCTATTTTTCAAGCATGGGTAGATAAACCGGGTAATTCGGTATCCAGCCCTGGACAATGATCTCAGGAGGACTCTTCAGGGTATCCCAAAGAGTGCCTAGGGTAACAGCATCAACGCTGCCGTTGCTGCGTAAAAAGTCGATGTATTCCTTCGAAGAGGTCTGGTAATACAGGGTGGCGAAGACTCGCACAACTCCAGGATAGGCGCTGAGATCGTATATCGTATCATCCCAATACTGGCCCGGCTGGTAGACTGCACCCACTGGCTTTAGTCCCGAGGTATCCAAAGCCGTTTGTGTGAAGCCGCGTGGAGGAATGCGATTATCCTTGATCACCGTGTTATTCAGCATGAAGTGGAAGCTCTCGCCTGCAGATAGATTGACCTGCGCCGCCAGCTCTGGAGTGAGACCTTGCTTGACCTCATATATCTTGAGGTTTGCATCTTGGGTCAAAATGCCTGTGGCAGGATCGTAATGTCCCAATTCGAAGATGAGGTTACCAGCCGAGTCGTAAGCTTTCAAATTGATCCACATACGCCGCCCTTCAGCATATCCGGTGGGCAGCTTATGGCCGGTTTGGTTAAAGACCCGCACCCTGACCGTTTGGGAGAGGGCAGTCGCCTCAAGATTTAACGGTCATGGTTGCAGACCGGCGCAGCATTGAGCGCGCAAGACCGGCGACGGGGGAGAGAAAATTCTGGTATGCCTGCCCATTCAACCGCCAGCGAGAGTCCAATAGAAGCTGAGGTGTCCAGGTGTTTCCACCAACAAATTCATGTACTGGCAGGCAGCCCGTATTTACACAATCCCGAAAGGTTGGGTCAAGGACTATCATCCGCCGCTTTTCCGGTGGAGCGAGGCATGTGGCAATCTTGACAGGCTCCAACCAGCCCGCCTGGTTTTGCTCCAGCGAACTGGGGAGCCACTACCCCGGTTGAAGCGTACTGGCTGTTCAGCCATTCGTCATATGTGGTTTCAATCGCAAAGAGCTGACCCTTGCCAAATGAAGGAGCCGGCTGCCCCATCGCATTGGGCCAATACTGCTGCCGGGCAGGGTCCCAGGTAAGGATCGGATTATCAACATTATGGCAGGTTCCACATAGGCGCGAGCGAGTTACAAAATCATTCTGGTTCCGCCCCATAAAATCGGTCTGGAAAGTTTTATTGGTGTGGTGGGTAAAGAAAATGCCCAAGGAAAAAGGACCGCGGCGATTATCCAGTAGATCCATGATCAGCATGGCGCTGCTGGTGTGATCTTGCGGCGGCTTGGGATTCAGCGCGTTGCGCACCGAGGTGTCGTATGTGCTGGCTTCATCCAGGTTCCCATCTACTGGATCGGGCTCGACCATGCGGTGGCAGACCGCACAAGTTACACCCGCATCCAAATCAGCGGGCTGGAGCTGGCTTCCATCGGAGGCCTGGCTGCGTCCTTCCAGCCAGCCTTTGGGAGTATGGCAGCGCAGGCAATACTCGCCGGAATTGGGCGCGTCCCGGTTGGCAATCTCCAAGGCTGCCCACATCAGGGGGTCGCGCCCGGCTTGCCCCATCAAACTGCCTTGCCAGGTATCGTAGATCGGCGCACTGTGGCAAACATCGCAGCCCACCGGCAGGAGGATCGGATCGACGAGGTTGTTGGGCTGCGTCCCTGGGAAAAAGATATCTGCCGGAGTCGTATTGAGCACGGACCTGGGGACGAGAACAGCCGCAGTCAAGGTCAAGGGAGAGAGACCGGGGGCAGTTACCTGCGCCTGGTTGAACTCAATTCCCGGAGGCGGGTAAGCGGACAGTTGCCCGATAAGTGATTACCACTGGGTTGACCAGGTCGACTGTCCCATCCCAACGCAGGGTTGGGGCAGTTGTATCATTGACCACGCCTGCGCTGGCTCGCAGGGTCCCAGCCGTGTAATCCAGGCCAGTTGGAAGCGTATCCATCATGGACACGTTGTTTACAGACAGCCCGCCAGTGTTTGCCAAAGTGACCGTGTAAACCAGGGTATCATCTACATTAGCGCTGTAGGCGGAAGCTGTTTTCTTGGAAGTGCTCAGGTTTGGGGCTGGACCCTGGGCATCGGCAAGCAGGCGGATTGTGCCTCCGTAATAATCGGCGACATACACCTCACCGTCTTCATCCTCCCCAAAGCTGCTGATCGCATAAGGCGTGTCCACGAGCAAGGCCGGTGCAGACCAGGCATTCCCCGTTTTCTGCATCGCCCAGATCTTCCCCTGGGAAAAATCGGCATAGAAATAGGTGCCGGTCAAAGAAGGAAAGCGTTTACCCCGGTAGATAACCCCGCCCGTTACAGATTGCCCTTCCGAGTGATTGTACTCAGCAATGGGGGGAGTCAACACTCCAGAGCAAGGAGGGTTGAGGTTATAAGAATGGGTCCCTTCATAACATCGCCAGCCGTAGTTCAGCCCCCCAACCCCAGCGGGTTGATAATCAACCTCTTCCCAAACGTTCTGCCCCACATCTCCGATGAGCAGATCCCCCGTCTGGCGATCGAAGGAAAAGCGCCAGGGGTTACGCAGACCTAATGCCCAAATCTCATCTGCGCCGGCTTTACCGACAAAGGGATTATCGGGGGGAATACCATAGGGCGTGCCACTATTCACGTCAATGCGCAGCATCTTTCCCAATAAACTGTCGAGGTTCTGAGCCAGATTCTGCGGGTCTCCGCCGCTGCCGCCATCCCCCATCCCGATATACAGTTTGCCATCCTTGCCAAAAGCGAGGGAACCACCATTATGGTTTGCATAGGGCTGCGGGATCACCAGGAGCGTAAAAGCGCTGGTTGGTGAAGCAATATTTGGATTCGATGATACGTTGTAACGCTCAACCACGGTAGCCCCATCACCAGAGCGGGTATAGTTGACGTAAAAATAACCATTTGCCTTATAGCTCGGGTGGAAAGCCAGGCCCAGCAGCCCTCTTTCGCCGCCGTAGGAGATTTTTGAGCGGATGTCCAGGAAGGGAGTGCTCAATACCTGTCCATTCTGGACGATTTTGATCTGCCCAGGCTGCTCAATAACGAACATGCGTTTCGAGCCATCGCCGGCGTGGGTTACCAGGACAGGGTGATCCAGGCCAGAAGCAGCTAACTGGTCCACCGTGATTTGGAGGGTTCCTGCTCCCTCAGCCCGGACGGAAAAGCCCAACTGCAGACCGGCAAACAGGAGGATGAATATACCAAAAGAAATCACTAAGAAGAGGCTTGTTTTTTTCATAGCTACCTCCATGTGCCCTGCTCAATCTGATTGGTATCGTTTAACCCCTGCCAATATCTGAATTACCGGCAAACAACCCCCTTCAAGAACTGTCCGGTATAAGAAGCATCAATCGCACAAACTTCCTCCGGTGTTCCTTCAGCGATCAATTCACCACCGCGGTCGCCGCCCTCGGGGCCCAGGTCGATGATGTAATCAGCTACCTTGATTATATCCAAATTATGCTCGATGATGAGCACCGAATTTCCTGTCTCTACCAGGCGCTGGAGCACCTCGATCAGCTTATGGACATCAGCGGCGTGCAGGCCAACCGAAGGCTCATCCAATACGTACAGCGTCCGGCCGGTCGCCCGCCGAGAAAGCTCGCGGGACAGCTTCACGCGCTGTGCCTCGCCTCCGGAGAGTGTCGTAGCAGGCTGCCCGATGCGGATGTAGCCCAGTCCTACATCTTGCAGCGTCTGCAAGCGGTTCGTCATGGAGGTAAATGCGGCGAAGAGCTTTAAACCTTCGTCAACCGTCAGGTCCAACACTTCAGCGATATTGAGATCTTTGAAGCGCACCTGCAGGGTTTCGCGGTTGAAGCGCGCCCCGTGGCACACATCGCAGGGAACGTATACATCTGGCAGGAACTGCATTTCGATGCGCAATTGACCCTGCCCCTGGCAGGCTTCACAGCGGCCGCCGTGAACGTTGAACGAAAAGCGCCCGGGTTTGTAACCCCTGATCTTGCTCTCAGACAGTTCAGCGAAGAGGCTGCGGATCTGGTCGAAAAGCCCCGTGTAAGTACCTGGGTTCGAGCGCGGTGTGCGCCCAATGGGCGACTGGTCGATATTGATGATCTTATCGATATGCTCCAACCCGTCGATGCGGTCATAATCGCCGGGTTGGGTGTGCGCGCCGTGCAGGTGGCGCGCCAGGGCTTTATACAAAATATCGACCATCAGGGTTGATTTTCCGGAGCCAGAGACCCCCGTAATGCATACCAGGCGCCCCAGGGGAATGCCGACATTGATGTTCTTAAGGTTATTTCCACGCGCCCCCACGATGACTAACTTTTTTCCGCTGCCGCTGCGGCGCTGCTCAGGGATGGGCACGCGCAAGCGACCTGACATATAAGCGCCAGTCAGTGAATCAGCATTCTGTAAGATATCGTCGACTGTACCCTGGGCAACCACTTCGCCACCGTGCTCTCCGGCGCCGGGACCCAGGTCGAGGATCCAATCCGCGGACCGGATGGTTTCTTCATCGTGTTCGACGACCAGCACCGTATTACCCAGGTCGCGCAGCCCCTTGAGGGTCTGCAGCAAGCGGTTGTTGTCGCGCGGGTGCAAGCCGATGGAAGGCTCATCCAAGACGTAGAGCACACCCATCAAGCGCGAGCCGATCTGGGTAGCCAGGCGAATGCGCTGCGCTTCGCCGCCGGAGAGAGAAGCCGCTGTGCGTTGGAGGGTTAGGTAATCAAGGCCGACATTAACCAGGAAGCCCAGGCGGGAATCGATCTCTTTCAGGATACGCTCAGCAATCGTCTTTTGGCGAGCAGTGAGCGGCGATTCTGCGGGGTCGTTCAAGTGGCGGACCCAGGCCAGTGTGCGCAGGACAGGCCACTCGGTGATCTGGACGATATTGACCTCGTCCACCGTTACGGCCAGAGCCTCTTTACGGAGGCGCTTTCCTTCGCAGACCGGGCAGACACGTTCACTCATGAACTCGGAGATCTTTTCGCGCATAAACTCTGAGCCAGTCTCGTTATACCGGCGCATCAGGTTAGGCAGGATGCCTTCAAAGGGGGTGCGGAAAGTGGCCTGGTGACCATCTTTGCCCACATAGTGGACCGTCACTTCGCGCCCCTGCGAGCCATACAAGATCACATCCATTTTTTCGGGAGGCAGGGAGGCGACTGGGGTGCTCAGATCGATGTGGAACTCATGCGCCACGGCCTCCAGCATCGACCAGTAGTAGCCGCCCTCCTCGCGCTGGTTGCCCCATTCTGACATGACAACGGCGCCGTCAGCCAGTGACAGGCTGGGGTCAGGGATGAGCAGGTCGGGGTCGATTTCCAGCTTGCCGCCCAGCCCCTGGCACTCCGGGCAGGCGCCATGGGGAGTATTGAAGGAGAAGGTACGCGGCTCAATCTCTGGCAGCACAGAGCCGTGCTCCGGGCAAGCCAGGTGTTCTGAAAAATGAAAGTCCTTACCCTCCTGCTTTGGCTCTTCTGGATTTTCTGAGGCAGATGGCAGCAGGTAAACAGTCAGATAACCTTCGCCAAACTTCAGAGCGGTCTCAACCGAATCGGTCAGGCGCGTGCGGAAGGCATCGGCTTCACTTTTTTCCTCAAGGTGGCGGATGACCAGCCGGTCCACGACGGCCTCGATGGTATGGATCTTATAGCGGTCCATCTCAATGTCTTCATCCAGCTCATGCACCTGCCCATCGACCCGGGCGCGGGTAAAGCCGACCTTGCGGATCTCTTCCAGGACAGCCTGGTGGGTGCCCTTACGGCCGCGCACCAGGGGAGAAAGGATCAAAAGTCGCGCCTCGTCAGGCATCTTTTCGACCTCATCCACGATCTCCTGGGCAGATTGGCGGGCGACCTGCCTGCCGCATTCGGGGCAGTGCGGGATGCCGGCGCGGGCAAACAGGAGGCGCAGATAATCGTATATCTCGGTGACGGTGCCTACAGTGGAGCGCGGGTTGTGCGAGACACCCTTCTGGTCGATGGAAACGGCAGGTGAGAGACCTTCGATGTAATCGACATCGGGTTTTTCCATCTGCCCAAGGAACTGGCGGGCATAAGCGGAGAGGGATTCGACGTAGCGGCGCTGACCTTCGGCGAAGATGGTATCGAAGGCGAGGGAAGATTTTCCCGAGCCAGACAAGCCGGTGATAACGACCAGCTTGTCGCGGGGAATTTCGACAGTGATATTTTTTAAGTTGTGGACGCGGGCGCCCACAACGCGGATGACATTCAAGGACATAGGATTCTACCTGGTGGTCAGATTTATAGAACAGGTGAATAAGAATTATACCAACCCCAGGGGATTTGTTTCGTTAAAAAAACAAATGAATTCAATGCGAATCCACTTACCCACGCGAACAAGGGATAGGAGGCAAGGGAAAGGGGTAAAACCCATGCTATGTGGAGATTAGGGTGCGGGACAGGGTTATTATAGCACAAATGTTCTGATTTATTAAGGAGTAAAATTGAGATAAGCTGCATAACCATTACCGTGGTATAGCTTTACATGGCCAAAAACAGGGATACAATTAAAGCATGTTGGGGTTCCATTCAAATAAGAATGAACGCCGTTTGAACAGCCGGGGAAGGGTTATTTCGTTCAAGGGCGAAATCAAGAGGAGCTTGGGCAAAAGTCAGGAGGCATTTTCTGATGACCTGCAAAAAAGGTTTTTATCTTTTTATAATTCTTCTCTTGGGTTGGATGATTACAATTCCAGCATTGGGATCGCCAAAAACCCTAAGCGGTGTTGATTTAAATGAAGCACTACAAAAGCAAACCGCTGGAGCGGTCCTATTCGGGACTCATCCCGAGACAGGCAAGACAAGCTTTATCGGCACAGACCTTGACCACCCTATTCCGATCAACCAGGGCTTAGGAGGGCAGGGCGACGCCGAAACAGCGGCCCGCCTCTTTCTAACGGATTATGGATCTTTATTCGGGCTGCAGGACCAGGCCTCTGAGTTGGCAAAAATGAAACAAAACGACCTTCCCGATGGTCGTTCTGCAGTGCGCTTCCAACAGATTTACCAGGACATCCCCGTCATGGGAGGGGAAGTGATCGTGAACTTGAATTCAGATCACAATGGTCTTTCGGCTGGTGGGGAGATTTTACCGGATATCCAGATCGAGGTGAATCCAACCATTGCCAGTGACACAGCCCTAAGCACTGCTCTGGAAACAGCCGCAAAAGAATATGGGGTAGGGTTGGAATCGCTGAACGCTTCCTCACCTGAGCTGTGGATTTTCAACCCGCTGCTGCTCGGTGGACCAGGCCCCAGGATCACCCACCTGGCCTGGCGGGTCGAAGTAAGCTCCAGAGACCTGGAGCCTTTCAGAGAGCTGGTCCTGGTGGACGCCCAACGTGGGAGGGTTTTGATCCATTTCAACCAGGTGGATACCGCACTCAGCCGCACGGTCTGTGATAACCAGAATATAAGCAGCTCGAATCTCTGCCTGTCAACCGTTTGCACAGAAGGCAGCTGCCCCGGAAGTGGAAACGATTGGAATTTTGCCTATAACTTCGCCGGGGATACTTATTCCTTCTATTCTAGTTACCACAGTCGTGACAGCCTGGATGGAGCCGGCATGGCGCTCAACGCAACGGTTCGTTTTTGTTCAACGAATGCCAGCACCCCTTGTCCATACCCGAACGCTTTTTGGAATGGCAGCCGCATGGTGTATGGGCAGGGTTATGCAGCAGCCGATGATGTGGTTGGACATGAGATGACCCACGGTGTTACCAGCCATGAGTCCAACCTTTATTATTACTATCAATCAGGGGCAATCAACGAGTCGTTTTCGGATGTGTGGGGTGAATTCATCGACCAGACAAACAGTTATAACGGTACCGGGGGCAGCGTGTTATGGGTCTTAGGTGAAGATTTAACCACAGGGGCAGGTCGCAGCATGCAAAACCCTCCTTTGTTCAACGATCCAGACCGGATGAGCAGCCCTTATTATTATCTAAGCGAGGAAGACAATGGTGGAGTGCATATTAACAGCGGGATCAACAATAAAGCGGCTTACCTGCTGACACAAGGGGATTCTTTTAATGGCTATACCGTAACCGGCCTGGGGATGACGAAGGTGGCGAAGATTTACTATGAAGTCCAAACCAATTTACTGACCTCCGGCGCGGATTATTCCGATTTATACCAAGCCCTCAACCAGGCTTGCCAGAACCTGGTAGGCACGGCTGGGATCACCAGCGCAGATTGCCAGCAGGTTCAAAATGCGACCTTAGCCGTTGAGATGAATCTGTCGCCTTCAGCCAGTTATAACCCGGATGCCCTGGTTTGCCCGGCGGGACAGCCGCTAAGCAAATTGTTCTCCGATTCATTCGAAAACGGTTTCACGAAATGGTCCTTTGCCGCGCTCAGCGGCTTAAACCATTGGAAAACGGATGATCCCTACGGGCCTAACGCTCATTCCGGTGTTC
Organism: uncultured Chloroflexia bacterium; assembly: GCA_963751425.1. GTDB lineage: Bacteria > Chloroflexota > Anaerolineae > Anaerolineales > UBA4823 > CAVVUF01. The sequence goes on from CAVVUF010000002.1 coordinate 367,021, forward strand.
TGGATCTCTTTGGGGATGGAGGCGTGACAGCCTCTGATTCCTATGCGGTTATGGTCAATGGCATCACTTTGCCAGCGAATGCTTTCCTGCATTTTTACCATACCTTTGATTTCAAGACGGGGACGGAGGGCGGTGTTCTGGAATACAGCGCCAATGGCGAGGCGTGGACAGATGCCGGCAGCTTGATCAACAGTGGAAAAACCTATACAGGGCAGATCAGTGTTTTGGGCAGCCGAAATGGGTTCACTGGCGACAGTCATGGGTATGTTTCCAGCCGCCTGAGCTTGAACGCTTTGACGGGACAAACGGTCAAATTCCGCTGGCGAATGGCTACAGACAGCGATACCGCTGATGTGGGCTGGTGGGTGGATGACGTTAACCTATACACATGCTCAGATACACTCAAATTGAAAACTTATCTTCCCGAGCTGCACATGGCAACCTCTTTCTTGCCATTGCCGAATGGTGATTTTGAGCAAGGGGCGGCTGGCTGGGAACAGTATTCTACCCATGGTTGGACTCTCATCGTAAACACTCTCCCGGGCACAGTCCCAGCACACAGCGGTTCTTATGCTGCCTGGTTGGGCGGGGATTATAGTGACGTCAGCTATATCCAGCAGCAGGTCACTATTCCCAGTGCCAGCCCGTACCTCACTTACTATCATTGGATTGCCTCCAATGATAGTTGTGGCTATGATTTTGGCGGGGTTTTGGTCAATGGAACGGTTGTAGAGGCGTATAACCTATGTACCAGCGCGAATACGGGGGGCTGGGTGAAGCACGTGGTGAACTTAGGCGCCTATGCGGGCCAAGATGCTGCCTTACAGATCCGGGTTGAAACCGATTTTTCGAACAACAGCAACTTATTGGTGGATGATGTGGGTTTTTCGGCCTCGGGCGCGTTGGGACCAATTTTGCCTGAGAACCCCGTTTTCAGTAAAGATAGTGAGCTGCCTCGCTAGTTGGCCGAAGCAAATTCGGTTAGCTTCTGAAGAATGCTCTGCAGTTCCACAGGCAGCTCTGTGGTGCCATCTTCCACCATTGTGATGGTTTTTAGCTTGCCAGCCTGCTCGAAGGTGAGCTTATAGGTAAAACAATCTCGGCAATCCGATGAAATCCCGTACTCATCTCCGAAGCTGGAAAAATCGAGCTGATCTATTTCGGCAATGAGCGCTGCCACATCCTTCGCCGGAGCGGAAATTGTTTGACCCTGGCTGTCAAGCACGCGGCCTCCGGATTCGATTTTCATCGATTGGCTGATTCCGGCGAAACCACCGCTGCGGGTGTAGGTCAGTGTCCACAAGGGTTGAGCGCTTTTCGGTCCGGAGGCGCTCGTTTCTGCCGAGCTGGTGGTTGGCTTGGGAACAGTCGAAGTGGGAAAGAGGCGGTCAGTTTCTTGAGCGGGTAGGGTTGATTGGGCTGAAATGGGAAGACAAGCGGTAAGATAAGCGGCCAATAAAAATAAAGCCAATAGGCGAAAAGGTTTCATGGATGGTTCATTCCTTTCTTTATCTTATTAACGCCAATCCGCTTGATTAGTTCCAGGTGGTTTAGGCTTGCAAATAAATAGGAGTGTGGAGGATTATTCGCTCACGGATAAACACGGGTGGCACGGATACTTAAAAAGAGGATATGGAAAAAAACTGAAAAAAGACAAAGGCGGGTTTGTGAAGGGATAACATTATCAATATGCTTACACTGATGTCGTCGGTGAGGTCATGCTTTCCCCCACCGGCCTCAAGCGTGCCATAAAATATTCAAAGCGGGCGTTCTACAGGAACGCCCGCTTTGGAATCAATCATCTATCACCTAATGAGGTTATCGAGTACCAATCTCGTAGAAAGTTAATGCACCTTCGAGATATGGGTTGTTATCCGGACCAACACCTGCAGGATATGACAATGTTAGAATGTTTTCTCTGATCTGTGCCGTGGTTATTGTTTTCAGGAAGGTCAGATAATAGGCCTCCTGATCCATTACATCCGGCGGGCAGGCTAGCCTGCTAGTCGTCATATCAGAGACCACCACAGAATAGGATCCATCTTCATTGGGAGATGCTTCGTAACGAGCCTGGTATGTATTACAGCCAGCAAACCCAGCGATGTTCGCTGACAGGAACTGCAGTGTAATTGCAGTTCCGGGAACCAATGGGTTGTTTTGCAGATTGTCAAGCGACCAGGCGAGCGGAGTATCCAACCGGGTGGTAACAGCAACCTGAAGAGTCGCACTGCTGCTCAATCCATCTGCATCCGAGACTACGACGCTAACCTGAAATACGCCAGTTCGGTTGTAGAGCGTGGTCTGGGTGGGATTCGCATCCGGACCAGCCGTAATCCCATCACCAAAGTTCCATGTATAACTGGCGATCGGCTTACTTCCTGGGGTAGAGGCCGAGGCATCAAATGTTACCGGTTCACCCAGGAATACCTGGCTGGGTCCTTGGATAGACGCCTGGGGAGGGATTAGTTCTTCAGGAGGTTGGGGTGTCGGGGTTGGTTCCCCGGGTGGTAATGGGGTCGGTGTCTCCTGAGGCGGCTGGGTTGGTTCGGGGGTTGGTTGTGCGTAGGCAGATATTTTGATATCCAGGGTACTGGCGCTAGATTGATTACGCTGATCAGTTACGGTAAGCTTCACACGATATGAACCTGGCTGAGTATAAACATATTGCACCACTGCACCAGTGCCGCTGCCACCATCGCCAAAATCCCATAGATAGGATGTAATCAACACCTGACTTGTGGATGCTGTTCCATCAAAGGTAACTACCTGACTTACTTGCGCCTGGCTGGGTCCTTTGATCACCGCCTGCGGCGGCTGGATTTCATTGGGTCTGTTGAGTGGGGTGAGGGCGTAGTTTAGGACGCCTTTATCTCCAACGATCTGCATCGCAGTGTCTGCAATCTGATAGGTGCGGGCTGATCCAAGGATATTCAGGATGGCTTGCTCCTGGGCTTGGAGTGCAGCATCAGTACAGGCGCTTTGAGAATTACTTAGGGAAGATATCGTAATTTGGTTAATGTTGGTCTGGTAATTTCCGTTCAGGTTGTTACAGCCGGTAAAGCCGATCAAAGTGCCATCGGGATTGAATAAAATATATGGCTCTTGCGTTCCAGGAACTGAGTAAGTGCTGCCGTAAGAAATCAGGAACCAGTTCTTTGAAATGAGTAAGTGAGTCTGATCACTCGATTGCGGTGGCGCTGTTCTGCGGTAGGTCAATGTACCTTGACCGGTGTTAATAATCAGTTGGTTGCCGGTGAGCCAATAACCGAAAGACCGTGAAAGAGACTGCAAATATGTCGCTTCCTGATCCATCACACCTGCTGGGCTACCACAGCTTTGTTTGCTGCTCAGGGAAGACTGCATTCCCAGATCCTCGCCAAAAACCGCTTGATAGGTATTACAACCCGCATTGCCGTTCATGCTGCCAGAGGCTCCATCTGGATTGATGGTGAATTTTGCATTGATGGAGGTTCCTGGCAGGGTTTGCTGGTTGTTGATATACCACAAGAACCATTGCGTGTTGTTCAAGTCGCTTAGCGGTTGTCGTTCAGCCACTTCAAGTTGAGTGCCTTCGAAAACCAAGGCCTGGCGGTCGTCATCATAGGGGATGGTCAGCGTGTTGCCTTCGATGCGGTAGGTCGAGGCATCATTGAGCGCCAGGAAGTAGGCTTGCTCTTGGTCCACCAAACCAGGCACACAGGATTTGTTTTCAGTGGAAACTGGTGGGTTGACCTTGATTTCATCCAGTGAGGCAGTATATGCTGCCGAATATTCATTACAACCAGTGGTTCCTGCCATTACTCCTGATGGCGCCGCTGCATTGCGCATGAATTGTGCGCTGAAGTTGCTGCCTGTAACCGGAGATTGGGGATCTTTGATATCTCCAAGGGCTACCAAACTCCATAAAGCGCCTTCGAGAGGAGTTCGATTTGCTAAAAAGACAAGTTGGCCCTTTTCGGTTAACAATATTAGATTGCCGCCCAGAATTTGATAGGATTGAGCGGTTTGTATGGCTGCCAGATAGGTAGACTCGACTTCCATCAATTTCTCTTCGCACATCATCTTCGTGGAAGCAGGCATCCCGATGGTGATATTGTCTTTTTCCAGAGAATAGTCGGCAAAATACCGGTTGCATCCTGCTGAGCCGCTAACCGTACCCTGGCTTGCTTTTTCGCCTGGAACAAAAGAGGCTGTGATCTCCGTATCTTCCGCCAGAGGTGTCGAGTCAATGGATACAAGCGTCCACAGGGTATATTCGAGTGGGAGCTTGACCGAGGAAAAGTTAAGCACACTAGCACCCTCATCATAAGTTATGCTGAGTGTTCTTCCTGTAATACTGTATTTTTGCGCCTTGCTCAATGCGGTGAGGAAAGCTGCTTCTTCCTCCATACCGGTTGGGCAGGCCATCATCGTAGAGCCAGGCTCGGTGATGGTTATTTGATCCTCTTCCGTAGTGTACTCGGCAAAGAATTTGTTGCAGCCCGAGTTTCCGCTCACCAGGCCATCAGTTGAGAAATCCGCAGTGATGATGACTCCCGGGGTGACTTCTTTGGGTGAATTCAGATCACCAGAAGAAACGAGTACCCAGGTAGCATCCGTAAGGTTAATTTGCCCCTTGATATACACCAGCTGTTGCTCTTGGTCGGAAGCATCGGTATATTTTATAATCAGACGACCTTCAGCCGAGAAATTGAAATAAGTGGCCTTTTGAAGCGCAGCTAAATAATCTGCCTCTAATTCCATTCCTTGGTCGCAAAACATCGCGGTTGTCCCCAATAAGCCGATGGTTATTGTTCCATCTGAGGAGGCCTCGTAAGGGCCAAAATAATTATTGCACCCGGCATTCCCGTTTAGCTGCCAGTCGGCGGTAAACTCGGCCGTGATTTGAGTACCCTGTGGCACAACGGTTGGATTCTCAGGGTTTCCGTAACCTACCAAGACCCACTGTGTATTGAAAAGCTGTTCCACTGGGACTTCAGGAGCAGCGGTTGGAGGAGGTATGGGGGTGGAAGTAGACGGTACAGCCGTCGGCGGTTCGGTAGGAGAGGGGGTGGAACACGCAGAAAGTATGCTTATTCCCATCAAAAGAAATGCAAATAATCCGTTTTTTAATATCATCTTGAAATTTGTGAACATTGAAATTAGCATTCGTAGCAGCATGATCCTTCTCCTGATTTGAATTAGGTAATTACCCCAAGTTGATCCTATGGAATTGCTTTATTATACCCTACCAATTAGGCTCGTTATCTGGCCGAAGCACGGCAGCTCCCCATGAGCCAAATATTGAGGCTGCAACGCCTACAATTCGATATGTTATAATCCTCACAACTTAAACTTCAGTAATGGCTTATCATTAAAATGGCAATCAAGCAAAAAATCAACCTGTCTTCTTATGCTGATTTTTTTGCCATCGTGATCGTCATGCTAGCCGTAGAGTTCGCGCCTCCCTTCTTACGTATCCTGGGCTCCTCAACCTGGACAACCCTGAATATCACAGAAGGACAGTGGTCGATCTTCATGGCCTCCCGCGGTCTATTTTTCATCATTTTTATATTGACATCAGGGGTGATGGGTGATTTGTATGGCAGGCGCCGGGTGCTTCTGCTCCTTCTGGTTGCATTCATGTTTTGTGTACCCATTTTGATACTCAACCCCCCACTTAGCAGCATCTTTGCCATCACTTACACGCTTTGGGCGATCTTAGGCGTGATGATCCGCACGCTGTGCGTCACATTTTTGATCTTGAAATACGAAGGCCACCAGCGTATCCTAGCGCTAGTTGTTTATTCTATACTCAGCGGCGCTGCCTTCCTGCTTTCCCCTTTATTAGCTTCGACACTCAAACAATCTGGAAGCTTTAATTCTGTATTTATCGCCCCGCTGCTGCTGACCTTGATTGCTTTCGTCTCGGTGAAGAAATATCTTCCGGAAAGCCGCATTTCCGATGATTTCTTTCGCCTTGATGCGATTGCCCTGGCAATCTGGACCTTTGGTGTATGCTTGATGATCTATGCCGGACTGCTCTCGGGGGGATTGGGGTGGACCAGTCCGATCGTTCTGGTCGGCTTGGGAATTGGCGGCGCGGTGATATTAATGATGAGCTGGCTCTCAGGCAAACCCTTATCCAAAAAATGGAGGTTCAACTTGCAATATGATCGCCGGCTCAGCATTGCGATTTTTGCGGGTGTGGTCCTCTACCTGGCATTATTCGCAATTACCGCCCAGGTCTTTAACTTCTTGAACAGAGTACAGAATTTTCAATCCATAATTTCAGGCATTGCATTGGCGCCGGTTTTAGTTGGGGCGCTCATCAGCATACAGTTAGTGCGTTTCACCAGCCGTTGGAAGATGAGTCAGGCACTGGCTGCTGGGTTATTTCTCACCGGCATACCGGCACTTGTGTTGTCTTTGGTCCGGGTGGACATATCCTATTGGATATTATTAACTTGTCTCATTTTACTCGGAGCCGGTTTCATTTTCGGCAACTCTCCACGCCTGTTGTTATTATCCGCTTCGGTGCCGCGTAGTCTTACCGCGACAGTACAGTCCATCGGCAGCGCCACTGCCCACCTGGGAAGCGCCCTGGCTTATTCTTTCATGATGACCTTATTGGAAGGTTTTGGGATGCGCTCTTATGTGCAGACCCTCGAAACTTTCGGATTTAGCGAACTACAGATTTCTATCCGGTTAACAACCCTGGCAAGAGCCAGCGAAGATATCTCCCTCATTGCTCCTTTGGAAGAACAAGCCAAGATTTTCCAGCAGATTGATTATTGGATAGTACATGCCTATATCACTGGATTGTCCCGTGCGATGCTGGTATTAGGCTTAGTATGCCTCTTCAGCGCGGCTGTCGTCTACGTCGGATTGCATAACTATCATAGATCTGACGGGCTCGAATACTGAAAAAGCTTGCTTTTTTACCATGCAGAAGCAAATCTAATCCCTGGCTGTGGTGTCTTCTCTCCCCCTTTTTGGAGCTTCGTTTTTAAGTTCCACGGTCATTATCGGATTTGGCAGCTCAATGCCCTCCTGTTCGAGCGCCTGGTAGATGCATTCATTCACCCGATCGGTGCTTCGCCTGGCATCAATGTAGGATTCGATCCACCAGCGCACGCGCAAAACCATAGCCGAATCGCCAAATTCCATGAATAGGATATCGACCGGCTTATCGGGAAGGACACCTTCCACCCCGATCAAGGATGCGGTGATCACCTCGCGCACTTTGCGCAGGTCTGTCCCATAAGCCACGCCGATCTCGGTTTGGATGCGGTAGCGCGGGTCTGGAAAAGTATAGTTGACCACCTGGTTATTGCTGATACTCGAGTTCGGCACAATCACCAGCCGGTTATCGAGGGTGCGGATGCGCGTGCTGCGCAGGCCGATGCTGACCACATCCCCCCAGGTATTGAGCTCCTGGATCTCAATCCGGTCGCCGGCGCGGAAAGGCTGGTCGATCAAGATGATCACGCCGCTGATCATATTGGCAATCGTGTCTTGGGCCGCCAGAGAAAGCGCCAGACCGCCGATCCCGATTGCAGTCACCAAGGCCGAGATATTGAAACCCACATGGTCCAGGATGATGATCAAGCCTACCAGGACGATCAAGGTACGCACGGTGCGCTCGCCCAGTAATAATGCTGCTTCTTTGCCGCCTCTTTCATCATGATCTGTGAATTTCTCTTGGTACCACAAGATGAAGATGTCCAACAGCTTCCACAAGCCGATTACAACCAAGACAACCACAACTGCGTAGTAAATTTGCCCAAGCCATTGCTTGAACGCCGGGCTGAGGAATTGAAGGCGTGTGGTGGCGATATACATGATGAAAACGCCAAACAGCCACCTCAGGTAAGGCTTGATCGCCTCAAGGTATTTCTCGTCATAAGGCGTAGCAGTTCGCCTGGCAATCTTCATTAATATAAAGAAAATCAGCCTGGCGATCAAAGTTATGGTCACGAACACCAGCAAGAGCGAGATGCCCAGGTTGATCCAATCTGCAACGGATAATCCCAGGATGTGCGTCTCATCAAGATTGGATGCCTCTACGACCTGCTGTACGGTGCCATAGATTACACCCGGCGTAGCGGTTGGCGCCAGGGTTGGAGCGACCAGGATCTCATCGCTGTTTTCCTCCGGCTTGGCTTCTCCCGCCTGAGTATTTTCATCCGGCGGGATCTCGGTCATCGCAACCGCGCCGCTCACAGTCTGAGTGGGCGCGATAGACGCGCCAGATGAGGTTTGCGTCTCACTGGTTGAAATCGCCGGTGTGGGAACGCATGCCGCCAATCCCAGGGTCAGTAGGACTAGGAACACTGAGGACGCTACATATGCCTTCATATAATGTTCATCCTTTTATCATCCGGTATAATAACGATACTTATGCCCTTGTACACCAGTACAGTTCTACCATACTTTATGTCTGCCTGCGTTGGTTATTATACAGGATGTATAAATCAATAATTAATACCCATGCAGGAAAGATGAGCGTTACCCATAAATGAAGATTGATGACAAGCAGCAAAGTCAGTCCAAGCAGGCAGGTCAGCACTGCCAGCCAGCGTGGCAGTAAACCGGTGCGCCACCAAATGGTTCCTAGCGAGACCATAAAAACGCTGGCCATGCGTAATGCGCATACATTACTGAGCTGGATCATCGCCGCGCTTGGGCGATGTGTCGAACACTACCTGGTCGTACTTGTATAGCCGCTCGAACAAACCCCGCGCCTGCTTGCGTAGTTTAAGAAAGTCCTTGGTTCCGGATGGTGAAAGATGCTGAAGGATCGCCTCAATGGTTCGCTCACCATTGATGGCATCGACCATCTGCTTCTCATGGGCATTGACTGGCAGAAATATATCAGGATCATTATGCATCTGATTGATCAGCACCGCCGCCGCGCCGGAAGGTAGATTATTCTGTAAACACTTCGTCTCAGGTAAACGCATGGGCACATACGCCAGCCAGCCATCCTCCTCGAAGGTGGGGAGAAAACAGTCCCCAGGCTGGTCATCCCGGTACAATATCAGGTTGTGACGCAGCATGTTACCGCGCAACAGCTCGACGGCAGCGTACTGTTCCCGCTGCGAAAGCTTTTCCAGTCGGGAGGCATGCGGTGTGGCAGCCAGGCTCCCGCACTGGGGCAGGTAGGCCGCCTGCCGGAGCCAGCGGGTAAACCTCAGCCCACACTGCTCAACCAACTCAAAGAGCTGCGGTACCGTGTAGGGTCGATCCTGGGGGTTGAGCAAGGCATCGGCAAGCCCAGCTTTACTGCGGAAGTCTGGTGACTCGGCTAACAGGCGCGCCAGTGGATGAGCAGGCGGCAACGCAGTGAGGGTGTTTGCCAGATCCTTGATCTCTTTATCCGAATGGCCAATACCCAATCGGCGGCAGTACTCCTGCAGCATATACACGCCTGCCCGCCCGTATGTCCCATAAACCATCAGGTTCATCGCGCCGTTAATCTCAAGCACATCCCGCAGGGCGCACAGACCTGCGGGCGGATCAGATAAGTGATGCAGCACGCCCGTGCACACAATCTTGTCGAAGCGGCAGCCCAGCTCGCCAGCGCGCTCGACAGGTATTTGATAGACATCCAGGTTGGTCAGGTGATATTTGTTCTTGAGTGCCTGCGTGTGTCGCACGCTGGTATCGCTGATGTCAATCCCGACCACATGGGAAGCTGGCTGCCGCAAGGCATGTTTGGCTGCCTGGGAGGTGCCGCACCCGGCTACCAGTACCTTCAGGTCTGTGCGATAGGCTTTGCCCGGCCAGTGCAGGTGAAAATCCGCCTGCCGTGTACCCTCATTCTGCCAGCGCTGGCGATAACCGTCGAGGTCTTCCACTGGAGGTGGATAAGGAAACCGGTCGTAAAAGGCCTCTATAACGCCCCGACCGTCGTCTCGTTTCTCACGATAGCCTTCTAAGTCATCCATCCCTCAGATCGCAAAACTGCAGGTGCAAGTGCGCTACGAGCGCACGTTGCACCTGCAGTCCTCAAGGCTGCTAGTAATCAAAACTCTGTTCCATCTTCTCCATCACCTGGTCTATGCCGAAGCTGGCCGGCTTCATGCGCGGCGGGAACTCCTGGAAAGTTTTCAGGAAATCTTTGACGAGGTACTGGGCAGCATAGGTCAAGTAGATGCGGTCAATCATCCAATCCCAATAGGTGTTGGAGGTGATGTCCGCCCGTTCGAATGGGTCTGTGCGTAGATTGAAGATCTTGGGTACGCGCAGGAAGACGAATGGCTCAGCCCAGATCTGGACTGTGCCCTGAACGCGTTGTTCAGCGAATACAAACTTCCAATTGTCGTAGCGCAGCCCCACCAGGTCACCGTCATCGGAGAAGTAGATAATACCCTGGCGCGGGCCCTTCTGCTCCTCACCGGTAAAGTAGGGCAAGAAGTTGTAGCCATCAATGTGTACCTTGAAGGTCTGGGCTCCGACCTGGTATCCCTGCTTAAGCTTGTTGGTGATATCAGGATCACCGGCTGCCGCCAGCAGGGTGGGAAGCCAATCGGTGTGGCTGATGATCTCGTTGGAGACCGTACCCGCCTTGATCTTGCCGGGCCAGCGCACCAGCTCGGGAATGCGAAAAGCGCCTTCCCAGTTCGAGTTCTTCTCATTGCGGAAGGGGGTCATGGCTCCATCGGGCCAGGTGTTCATGTGCGGGCCGTTGTCGGTGGAATACATCACGATGGTGTCTTCGGCGATGCCCAACTCGTCTAGCAGGTCGAGCATCTGGCCGACGTGCTTGTCGTGCTCCACCATCACGTCATGGTAGTAAGGACTGCCAACGCCCGGCCTGGCCGAGGATGTGCTTTCGGCGGGTGGACGCGGAAGTGCATCCAGGTGGTGTTGAACCACACGAAGAAGGGCTGTGTCGTCGTCATGGGCGCGCTTGATGAAGTCCTGCGCCGCGGCGAGGAACTCGGTGTCACAAGTTTCCATGCGCTTCTTAGTCAGCGGGCCGGTGTCCACAATCTTTTGTTTGCCAACGCGCCCCCAGCGTGGCTGCTCGGTGGGGTCGTCTTCTTCGGTGGCCCAGGAATGCAGCACGCCGCGCGGTCCAAAGATGTTTTTGAAGTTCGGGAAGTCCGCCTCGGGCGGATAATCCACGTTCTCCGGCTCCTCATCGGCGTTCAGGTGGTAGAGGTTGCCAAAGAACTCGTCGAAGCCGTGGACGGTGGGCAGGTATTTGTTCCTGTCGCCAAAGTGGTTTTTACCAAACTGGCCGGTGGCGTAACCCAGCGGCTTGAGCAGCTCGGCAATGGTTACGTCTTCAGCTTGCAAGCCAATGTCAGCTCCTGGCATACCCACCTTGGTGAGGCCGGTGCGGTAGGGGTTTTGCCCGGTGATGAAGGCGGCGCGCCCTGCGGTACAGCTCTGCTGGCCGTACGAATCAGTAAAGCGCATGCCTTCGTTAGCGATGCGGTCAATGTTGGGTGTGCGATAGCCCATCAACCCACTGCTATAACAGCTCAGGTTGGTGATGCCGACATCGTCGCCCCAGATAATGAGTATATTCGGTTTTTTGCTTGGCATAAAGATCTCCTATATTTGATTATCGATGGTTGGTCGCCTGAAAGTTCGCGGGCCTCTGGCAGATTTGGACTGTTTTCTATAACCGCGCGAGGGTGGTTTCCAGCCATGGCAGGCTTGAAACTTTAAGCCGCTGCCGCATGGGCAAGGTTGGTCCGGTTTGGAATATTGGTAAGTTAGCGTTAATTCCTCCTTTCTCTTAGCAAGAATTTGCATCACCTCAGAAGCGGAGCGGTTATTAAACAATAACATTGCCATGATCTTCATCGCTTCATCTGCTTGTTGGAAGAATGCTTTGTATCCTGCACAAAGATAATTTAAACCAGGTTCCCCTTCAGGGGTTAGAAGGAAGCGGTTCTTAGGACACTCACCGTTGCAGGCGAATAGCACCGGGCATTCCAGGCAATATTTGGGTAAAGTATCGTGCTTATTCTCTCCAAATTTGTGCTGCTCAGGGGAGCTAACCAGCTCAAGCATGTGTACCTGGTTGATGTTTCCGAGCAGATAATCTGTCTCGACAAAATGATCACAGGAGTAAAGATCGCCGTTGTGCTCAAGAGCCAGGCCCTGTCCGCAAGTCTTATCAAAGACGCACATTCCAGAGCTTGGCAGCCGCATCCAGCTGCGCAGGGCCGCCTCGAAGGTCTGAACGAACATCTGTCCGACATCGTTGTGCACCCACTCGTCAAAGACCTGGATCAGGAAACGACCAAACTGCTCAGGACGCACCGATCTTGGGGACAATCGGTCCCCCACCTGGATCAAGTTCAGCCCATCTGGATTCATGCGTTCGATCACTGGGATGAACTGGATCCACTTGGTGCCAACTTCGTCTCGTAGAAATTTGTAAACCTTCACAGGATGATCGGCGTTGATATGGTTGACGGTGGTCAGGATATTGTACTCAACGCCATGCTTCTGCAAAAGCCTCAGGCCGCGCATGACCTTGTCGAAGGTCGGCGCGCCGCCCTTATCAACGCGGTAGAAATCGTGCAATTGGCGGGGGCCATCCAGGCTTAGCCCGATCAGGAAATTGTTCTCCTTGAAAAACTGGCACCATTCGTCGTCCAGCAGCGTGCCGTTGGTCTGCATGGTGTTCTCAAAAGTCATCCCGGGGCGCCGGTACTTCTCCTGGATCTGAATCGCCTTGCGATAAAATTCTACTCCCATCAGAGTTGGCTCTCCACCCTGCCAAGCGACCGTAACTTCATTACTACGATGTGTCTCGATCAGCTGCTTAATATATGCATCCAATGTCTCTTCCGACATGCGGAACTTGCTGTTCGGGTAAAGCAGCACTTTGTCCAAAAAGTAACAATACGAGCAGGCCAGGTTACAGGTGGCTCCGCTGGGTTTAGCAAGGACGTGGATGCGGGGTGGGATTTTATTTTGGCCCATGATTTAATTGCTTATTACTCAAGCTTGACTTTATTAAATAAAAATCAAGATGAAACCACTGATCAGAATTTTCGATGCTGTGAGAGGTGGGTGTTTCTGAGGGCCGAGGTTAATGGTCTGTGGCATAGATTAAATTGCGTACCTAGTGACCCCAGACGGACTTCGCCAAGAAGATCATCCTAAGGACCGGAAGAATTATATCATACGAGGAATCAACTGCCCCGCTGATCACTGGGTCCCTATTTTGGGATTGCATATCAGCAGTGTAATAATCGATCCCTAAACAGTCCCCTGCAGTTCATTAGGATTCCAGTCATAAGACCCAACCATCATCTCAAGGTAGCAAGAAATATTTTTGTTGTAGATCGATCAAGGCTTTCTGTGGGATCTGGATAAGGCCTGTATTCGAGCGATCCAACCCAATGACCAGCAGAAAAGCGAGCGACAGGATCAGCACCACGATGATCACAGCAATCACGTTGCGATTTTCGCGATAGCTGTGATGAACACCAACCAGTATCATCGTCAACAAGGCCACCCCATACATACCGAGTACAACGATTGGCGGAACCCGGAAGCCCAGCTCTGCATTGATGCGTTCGGTGTGCAGATCTATGATTTCATTCAATGATGAAAGATAGAGGGCCACTGTTGGGCCAGGATTCTCTCTCGCTACCTGTTCTGCACGTTTCCACAGCTCATCTTGAATCTGTATTGAACGAGCAACTGCCGCATCCGTTTTTCCCGGATCGAACAACTCCAGGCGTAGATTGACATACTCACGTAAGAGCTGCCGCGATTCAACTCCATAAGGCTCAGCCAAATATCCGGCTCGCAGGTAGGTGGTGTCGATGGCGTTGGCCTCTAAGACCACTAATTGTCTTCTATCATTAAAAATTCCTATAGCAATATTGATGACAAACGCCAGTAGTAAGCCCAATAAGGCTAATGCAGCGCCTACCATTACACCAACACCTGCATCTGATGGATCCGACCTGTCCTTCAGGAAAACCTTGCCTATCCGGTAACCCACTTCAACGGCTAAAAGCATGAAGAGCATTGTCAATATAAAAATGACCCAAATAGGCAGTGCATCCAATGGCTGGCTCATTAACATCTTCTCCATTACTCCCTATTCAGAATCTAAATCGTCTCAATACTTCTCGCCACCTGATACTTAACAGCAGAATAGTTGACCGATATAGATTTTACACTAGAAGTGGATCTGCTGGTTAGGGTATATCCTTCATGCTTAGTGGAACGAAAGAAGGTTCATTTCTAACTGTCTTGTTGACAACGAAGGTAAAAACCACCTATCTGGGGTGATGCAAAAAGAAGGACGCAGCAGGGGCAAAATATCCCTGGCGGCGGAATCAGATCGCTGCGCACCACATCCCCCCATCCCTCCTCTCCCAAAACCCGGTGGGAGAGAGAAGGTCACCGATGAGCGTGTATATTTGGGGCTTTCGGTAATACTTCCATGCTATAATCTAAATTGACCATTGTTTAGCGAATGTCAGATCATGAAACTCGAAGAACTGCTTCAACAAAAAAAACAAGAGATACTTCAGGCTGCTGCCCGCCATGGTGCTCATAGTGTGCGCATATTCGGCTCCGTCAGCGCGCGGCGAAGCAGGTCCAGAAAGCGATATTGACATTTTGGTAGAAATGGAACTGGGAAGAAGTTTGTTTGATCACGCAGCGCTCATGCTTGAACTGGAGAAATTATTAGGTTGCAAAGTAGATGTTGTCACTGAGAGAAGCCTAAGACCACGTGTGCGTGAGCGGGTTTTCCGTGAAGCCATACCTTTATGAGAGATGACCGCGAGCGCCTGCTGGATGTCGTTGAAGCCATTCAGCTTGTTGAACAATATTCTGTTCGAGGACGCGAGACGTTCGACCATGAACCGCTTGTTCAGGTCTGGATCGTACATCATTTACAGATAGTTGGCGAAGCTGTCCGTCATTTAAGCAGCGAGTTTGCAGTGGCCCATCTTGAAATATCCTGGGCGCAGATCATCGCCATGCGAAACATTTTGGTTCATGATTATTTTGGAATCGATCTCGAGGAAGTCTGGTCTGCAGTTGAGTGAGATATCCCGCTATTAAAGCAGCAAGTGATGGATATCCTCAATCAGTGGGATAATTAAATTTTCACCGTGAAATGATCCTGCAGCTTACTTTGGACAAGCCTTCGTAAGATCTGGATAAGCGCTAGAAAGCTGTTTCAGACCTGGCTGTTTCGCCAAACAAGCCGCTTTTCGAGCTTAGCGATAGGTGACGGGTAAACCGGGACGGCAGCCGAAATGTTCTGCAAGCTGCCTTCGACCTCCATGTTTAGAGCTTCGTGCAGGTAAGCACATTGTCGGTATTCGGGCCGACCCGACCTGGAGAAACCGCCGATGAAACCCGCCCAATCGAGGTTAGCAAGTATTTCAACCTCTATCAAAAAACCAAACATGCTGCTGATGAGATTGCCAGGGAGTTCGCAACGAAGAGCCTGCCAGTAAAGATCGTTTATCCAGGATTTGGTTTTGGATGCTCACACGCCTCCAGCCACCCCAGCATGCAAGATCAAACGTTCTTGCGCATGGCGGCAGGAAAGCCGGTGGGAAATCATGAGCAATGGGGAAAACCGGCTCCTCCTGGCTTACTCTAAAGATACTATTTTTCACTGCCAGCCAAATTCACTGTAATAAACGCCTGCTTGATATTCTTCTATGGCGCGCTTCACGTAGGGGATTGTATTCTGTGGCAAAGAATCTATATCCGTCCAAGATAAATCGTCGCATTTTTGCGGCTCGCAATTGGTCATATCCCCTCCTCAATGCCTGACCGCCATAAAAAAATCAACCCGTTCATCTTCTGATTTACGATGCATCACATGCACGACTTTACGATCTGTTGGCTCAAGCATCACGCCAACTTCTTCTTTTGCCTCACGAATAGCGGCTTGGGTGACTGTCTCACCTGCGTCCACATGCCCAGCTACAACGCTGTAGCTGCCATCTTCATAGCCAGTTTTGAAACGCCGTAATAATAAAATTTGTTTATCGCGCAAAAAGAATAAATGGACGGCAACACGGAATTTACTACGCATGTGCTAGGCTTGGGTTACCCAGAGCTAATACACTTCCGGCACAAAGGTCTGGTCGGTGATCGGCGGGCGGACGTAGCCCGCATCTTCCTGGCGCGGGGGCAAGGTGATCTCCTCGGGGGTCAGGTCCTGGTAGGGGATCAAGGTGAGCAGGTGGCAGATGACGTTCAAGCGCGCCCGCTTTTTGTCATCAGAATTCACCACCCACCAGGGAGATTGCTTGATGTCGGTGTACTTGAACATCTCATCCTTGGCTTTGGAGTACTCCACCCACCTGGTGCGCGAGGCCATATCCATGGGGCTGAGCTTCCAGCGCTTGGTGGGATCTTCGATGCGGTCCTTGAAGCGGCGTTCCTGCTCTTTGTCGCTGACTGAGAACCAGTACTTGATCAGAATAATCCCCGAGCGCACCAGCATGCGCTCGAACTCAGGGCAGGAGCGTAAAAATTCGGCGTATTCTTCATCGGTGCAGAATCCCATCACGCGCTCCACGCCCGCCCGGTTGTACCAGCTCCGGTCGAACAAGACCATCTCTCCGGCGGCGGGCAGGTGCGTCACATAGCGCTGGAAGTACCACTGGGTTTTTTCCCGCTCGGTCGGTACTGGCAGAGCGGCCACGCGGGCATAACGCGGGTTCAGGCATTCGGTGATGCGCTTGATGCAGCCGCCCTTGCCGGCGGCGTCGCGTCCTTCGAAGATGATCACCACCTTCAAACCCTTCGCCTTGACCCATTCCTGCAGCTTGACCAGCTCGATCTGCAGACGGCTGATCTCTTTTTCATAATCCTTGGTGCTCATTGGCGCTGGCTGTGCGGAGGGCAGCGTTTTCCCCTGACCATCCCCGTCTGGAGCACTCACCGGCTTTGCAGGCTGGGACGGCTCTTGAGCTGGGGCAGGTGTATTGGCAGGTTGGCTCTTTACCTGAGGCTGCTCGGCTTTGGGGGTCTCAACCTGGGCATTTTTGGTACCCTGGTCCTTGCCCTTATCAGCCTTCTTCGATTTACCTTTTTGATCGTCTTTTTTCGAACTCATCTTGACCTCCTGGAATTACTGAACCTGAACGCTATCCAAAACAGGGCCCCCCAAATGTGGGGAGACACTAATGGTGATCTTCGGGAGAGGTATGTTCGTGAAAATGCCCGGCCTGGTGCATGCGGTTGTGCAGCTCACGGTGTGAGGCTTCTAATACAAGCCGCATGCGTTTATAAACCCGGTCTTCAGCCCGCGTCCCGACCGTATCCAGGTATGCCAGGGCACCTTCGATCTGCTCCAAGATGGTGACGGCATCGGCAGCCGCCAGCAGGGGTGAGCCGCCCAGCTTGACCATCACAGGTGTTGAATGGGCGGTGATGATCTCGCGGCGGTCGGCGTAGTGCCCGCGCACCAGCAGCGCCAGCCAGGAAGATTGCTTGAGCTTAATCGACCACTGCCCGCTGGCATCCCAGGGATCAACCGCCTGGCTTTCGCGAATCTCGCCGTTGACCACCAGCTCGACGCGTGACATGGGGACGGTAACGCTGGCAGCCTGCCAGATGATATCCAGCGTGCCGCCTTTCTTGGTCATCTCGATCTGGCTGCCCATCGGCTTGCCATCTACGAAGAACTCGAGCAGGGGACCGTAGGTGACGAAGGTCTCCTTGCGGCGGATGGCCGATTTCCAGGTCTCGTAATCGAAACCCAGCGCTGGGTCGATGCGCGCATAGGTGCGCACCGTACCGACAGCGGTTGCGGAAGTCATCTTGTCGGTACCTCCCACGGCGGGCACCAGGTAGCCGCAGTTGAGGTAGCGGTACCAATCGGAGAGCGAATAGGGATCGATGCCGTTGTAGAGGTCTTCCCAGGCGGTCATTTCGATGGCGTCGATGTCGCCGCTGACGATGCTGGCAGCGTGCTCGAGGCGCGGGTTGGGGAAGTGCGGCAGGACGACGAGGCCTTCCTGCTGGTGGCACTGGCGCGCCCACTCGGTGAGCAGGCTCTCGATGGGATCGCCGAGGGCCGACTCATCGGGTCCGCCGGTGGTCATGGGGGCAATCAGGCGGCCCTGATAACCGAGCAGCGAGATGTGCCCCAGCACGTGCTGGCGGTTCTCGCTGCCCACGCGCACCAGGTGTTCGCCGTCTCCGCCGGTCTGCAGGGAACCCCAGGTATTTTTACCATCGAAATCGCCCACGTTGGTCATCAGCTCGCCCCACTGCGAGGCCAGCAGGTTGATGATATTCACACCCTCGGCAGAGCCTTCCAGCAGAGCGGAAATCGGGGAGAGGAAGTGGACGTGCGTGTCAGCAGTCACCCAGCCTTTGGAGCGCCAGGGCAGCACACGTTCGAGCTCGAGGGTGACCTCTTCTGTCTTGCCTGTCACTTCAACCATTTTGCGCAGGGGACGGATCTCAAAACCTTTCGAGATCTCGATATAAACCTTCCCTTGCGGAAGCTTGATCGTCGTATCGCCGTTGATATAGGTGCAGGCGTGCACCTGTTGAATGTTCGGCCATTCCAGGTGTGCGAAATCGACGCTGTAATCTTCGAACCAGGCCGGGTTCAAGATGCGGTGCCGATCGACTGGAGCTAAATACTCCCCCCATTCCCCATGCATGTGCAGCTTGACGGGGACCGGTTGGCTGCTGCCCTTCTCGACCACGCGCAGTCGTACCGTTTGGTCAGCCGGGGCGACGGGCAGGAGGGTTTCATCAGCCGCCCGGTCTTCCACCTGGGCCGCCGGGATGACCCGACCATCCCACAGATAGAAGTTCGCTTCAGGATGGGAGGTGTACTCGACCAATACCTCGCTGCTCGAAAGCCCTGGGAACTGGTTGTTGTAGGTCTCCTCCCAGTTCTCGTCGGGATAGAGCAGGCGCGGTGCGGCAGAGATGACCTGCCCCATGTCCAACCGGATCTGCTTGAGAAGCCCGTCTTCATCAAGGTCAGGCTTGAAATTCTCCCAGGGCGGCAGCACCAGGCGGGCTTTACGCCGCGGCCGCCAGCGCAGGGGGAGCGCTGCGACGTTTCCAGCCGTGAGGGCTGAAAGGATCACGAGGCCCGAGACCGGCTCGAGGGTTAAGCCAATAATCTCTTTTTCTGGGTTGGGGTTTTCCCAGGCGTACAGCCAATTCAGCCAATCTCCAGAATCGGCGGGATTGACGCGTGTCTGTGACCAGCCCCAACCCTCTCCGGGCTGCTCGTGAGGAGGGCGGCTGGGCTGGGGTTTGTGGCTGGCGACTGCTTGGAAGCAGCGTTCGCCCCAGCGGTGCTGGAAGGCGCCGATGTGGTGGCGGCGGCGGATGGGCTGGGCCAGCTCGGTACCGTCCGCATAGCGGATGATGTAGGTGGCAGCCTGCTCGTTGAGCTGACCCTCGCCGCGCATGGGGGAGGTAAAGCCATGTTCACCGTGTGCCAGGGGACGGATATCGGAAGTGTGCATGAAAACCAGCCAGCGCGCCCGCGTGGGGGGCAGGTCGAGCCGGACGGGTTTATCTGCCAGGATCACGACCTCATTGACCTGGAAGGGGATGCCCCAGGCGGTGCAGCTTCCGGTTAGCGCCTCATCCAGCGCCTCGGACATTTCTTTGGATAGGTTGAAATTTTCGACTTTGGGAAACTGGGCATTGCCTTTGAGGGTCAAAGGCGTGAAGTGCGGAGATTGGGGGCCATCGTGATGGGAAGGCATTGGACACTCCTTGCGTTCATGCCAGATGCCAGGCTTTTCTGCAAAGCCTCGGGTTCTGGTATTTGCCTGAAAAAGAACAGGTGCGCCGGGCAGCCGCAGTCTGAGGAGCCAAAGCCCAATATGGGTAGGTTACAACCAGGCAAGGACTGGAAGGCTGCTGCCCAGGCATGCTCACAGCGAACAGAATAAGTGTACCAGATTTGCTCGATTTCGGCATGAGGACGCAGGTAATCGATGTGCCAATGCGGTTTATTGGATAGGTCCAGGTGGTGGTTCAACCGGCCGCGCAGCCCGCCCGGGCCAAATGCGCTGCCTACGTAAAAATAGGAGCCTGGTGAGATGAAGTGGAGTCCCAACGCGCCTATTTTTTTGGTAACCGGCAGGGTTACCCTGAGCTCCAGGGCATAGGTTCCGGGGGAAGATAAGGGGAGGTTCATCGTCGTTCGTTTGGCCCATCAGGGCGGTTCCAGAATGTAGGGGCGGGGTTACCCCGCCCTTACAGGGTTATCTGCCTATCAGGTGCACGGCGCTGGCTTTGAAGGTGGCTTCCACCAGGCTGCCCTCCGCTAACCCCATCTCGTGCGCAGAGGTGCGCGTGATCAGAGCGGTGAGTGGAAACCCGCAGTCCACAACCACGCGCACAAGCGGTCCCTGCTGCGAGAGGCGGCTCACCCGCCCGGTGAGGTGATTGCGGGCGCTGGAATGCGCTGGTTTCGCCTGCCTCTTTGAGCCACAAGGTGATATCTTCAGGGCGCAAGCACAGGTACACTGGGCGTCCCGGAGCAGCCTCTCCTACGGCTTCGAACTGCTGTCCTTGTACTTCGATCAACACCTGGCCTGCCTGTGAGGAGAGCACCTGCCCGGGGATGATCGTCTCCACGCCTACGAAGGCAGCCACATCGCTGTCGGAGGGTGTGGCAAAGACCTCTTCAGACGTACCCACCTGGCGCAGCCGCCCTCCGAGGAGTACGGCAACCTGGTCGCCTAACATCAAGGCTTCATCCAGGTCATGGGTGATGAAGACGGTCGTGATGCGGGTGTCTTCGAGCAGCGCTTGCAGATCGGAGAGCAGGCGCGTGCGGGTGGGCGCGTCGAGGGCGCTGAAAGGCTCGTCGAGCAGGAGCAGCTCGGGCTGCAAGGCAAAAGCGCGTGCCAGGCTGGCGCGCTGCGCCTCACCGCCCGAGATCTGCCGGGCTGGACGGTTCAATAAATGAGCTATCCCCAAACGCGAAGCCCACAAGTTTACCCGCCGGCTGATCTCAGTTTTAGGCACGCCGCGGAAGCGCAGCCCCGAGGCCAGGTTGTTGAATATAGAGGTGTCTAAAAGCAAGGCATCTTGCAAGACCAGGCCAATCCGGCGCCGGTAGGCTAACAGATCTTTCGGCTGGATGGCTTGCCCCTGCAGGCGAATCTCGCCTGATTTAGGTGTGAGCAAGCCGGCCAGGCCCAGGAGAAGCGTGGATTTCCCGGCACCGTTCGGACCGATGACTGCCAGGGTCTGCCCTTTCTCGACTGCCAGATGATTTACCTCCAATACCTGCAGGCCTGAGCGGTGCATCACCAGGTCGGCGACTTCCAGAAAGGGGCTCAACGCCGGGCGCTCCGCTGCTGGATTGTAGTCAGCCCCAGGTTCACCAGGAAGGCCAGCAAGAGCAAGATGATGCTGAGGGCGATGGCGCGCGCAAACTCCCCTTTGCCGGTCTCCAGGACGATGGCGGTGGTCAGGACGCGCGTTTGGTGGCGGATGTTCCCGCCGACCATCATCGAGGCGCCCACCTCTGAGATCACGCTGCCAAAAGCTGCCATCAGGGCCGCCAGCAAGGGCAGGCGGGCTTCCTGCCACAACGCCATCACCATCTGCCAACGTGAAGCGCCCAAGCCAAGGAGCTGTAAGCGCAGGCGAGGATCGAGCTGCTGCAGCGCTGCAGCCGTCAACCCTGTAACCACCGGTGCGGCGATGACAGTTTGGGCGATGACGATCGCCGCAGGGGTATAGATCAGGTGCAGATCACCCAGTGGCCCACTGCGCCAGAGTAAGATCGAGATAGCCAACCCAACCACAACGGGTGGGAGGGCCATGCCCGTATTGACAATGCTCAGTGAGAATCCCCGCCCGCGAAAGCGTCCCAGTGCCAGCCAGGTGCCCAGCGGCAAGCCGATGACCAGGCTGATGGCGGTCGCCAGCCCTGAAACCTTGAGCGACAGCAGGGTGATCTCCCATACATCGGCATCCACCCCAAAGATGAGCTGAAAAGACTGGCGGATGCCGTCCCAAATCATTTCCATCGTTTTTTTCCTAAGTCAATGCTCACACCGCTAATCACCATCAAATGATCAGACGCGGACGAGCACGGATGAACGCGAAAAAATTATTATACTTCTCAAATTGAATCAAAATCCGCGTTTTCCACGTTCATCCGCGTCCAAATTTAGAAGAGTTATTTTACTTGCCGAGCTCATCCTCCGACTTGCCCGCGTCGGGGGTGAAGAGCGGCTGACCAAATTTCTCAACGCCGAACTTACTGATCAACTCCTGGCCCTTTTCCGAGACCAGGAATGCCGCGAATGCCTTGGCGCCCTCGGTATTGAGGTTTGGATATTTCTCGGGGTTGACTACGATGACATGGTAAATATTGAGCAGCGCCGCGTCGCCTTCCACCAGGATGGCCAGCGCCAAGGTATCTTGATTCGCCAGGTAAGTGGCGCGGTCGCTCAGGGTATAGGCGGCTTTCTCCGAGGCGATCTTCAACGTGGCACCCATGCCCTGGCCCAATTCCTGGTACCAGTCGCCTTCTGGGGTGATCCCAGCTTTTTTCCAGATGGCTAATTCGGCCTTATGCGTGCCCGAATCATCCCCGCGAGAGATGAAAGGCGCCTGGGCTTCGGCAATTTTCGTGAAAGCATCGGCTGCGGTGGCGGTCCCTTTGATCCCGGCTGGATCAGCTTCGGGTCCGACAATGATGAAGTCATTGTGCATTACCAGGGTGCGTTCGGAGCCGTTTCCAGCTTCCATGAAGGCTGCTTCGGCTGCGGGAGAGTGCACGAGCAGCACATCGGCGTTGCCTTGCTCTCCCATCTTCAGAGCTTCACCGCTGCCGACGGCCACTACTTTCACAACGTAACCGCTGTCCTCTTGAAAAGCCGGGACGAGCTCGTCCAGTAAGCCCGAATCCTGCGTGCTGGTGGTGGTTGCCAGGATCATGTCTTTGACTTTGGGGGTAGATTGGCAAGCAGCCGTGAGAACCATTAAGACGACCAGGCAGAGAAGGGTGGTTTTTTTAAGCATAGTATAACGATCTCCTTGATGTTTAGTTGTAGGGGTACAAATCTCGAGAAAGTTTACCTGTTTTCCTGCCGGGTGTCAACATGCGGGTGTATGTCATGCGGGTGTATGTCACCCGCCCACATCCTTCGCCAATGGTATGCTACAATAATTAATGTATGAAAGAAACTTACCTTTACCGTCGAATTGCTGAAACGGTGCGCAGGCAAATCATGCAGGGCGAGCTCCAGCCCGGCGACCGGCTGCCCTCGGTGCGTGAAATGACTCGGCAGTGGAGCTGCACGGTCGGTACGGTGCAACGCGCTTACCAGGAGCTGGCCTCGCAGGGATTGGTGACCAGCCATGCCGGACAAGGCACGCGGGTGGTCGGTCATGATTCAGCCCAGGATGATACGCCGCTGCGGCGGGCGGCCCTGGTGCACCGCGCCGAGGCCTTCCTGCTGGAGGTGCTCACGGCTGGTTATTCGGCAGGGGAAGTTGAGGAAGCCATCCGCCAGGCACTCGACCGCTGGAGGGCTGTCTCGCAGCAGGTGGATGTACCTCTGGCCGGCCTGCTGCGTTTCTCGGGCAGCCACGACCCCGCCCTGGCCTGGTTGGCCACGCACTTTAATGAAGTTGTGCCTGGCTACGCCTTGCAGCTGCAGTTCACCGGCAGCCTGGGAGGGCTAATTGCCCTGGCGGAAGGGCAGGCGGAGATGGCCGGCTGCCATTTGTGGGATCAGGAAACGGATATTTATAATGTACCCTTTGTCCGGCGGGTGCTGCCGGGCAGGCGGGTAGCTGTGGTCCGGCTGGCTCACCGGCGGCTGGGATTGATCCTCCCGGCAGGAAATCCGGCTGGTGTTCAGAATCTCTCTAATTTAAGACAGGGCCATCTGCATTTTGCAAACCGCCAGGCAGGGTCTGGGACGCGCGTCTGGCTGGACGCGGCTCTGCACCGGCTGGGGATTCCCACGGAGGAGATCAGAGGCTATCTGGATGAGAAAATGACCCATACCGAAGTGGCGCGCGCGGTAGCGGAGGGGCAGGCGGATGTGGGGATTGGCCTGGAAGCCGCCGCGCTGGCTTACAACCTGGATTTTATCCTCCTGACCCGCGAGCAGTATGACCTGGTGATCCCGGAGGAACACTTTGCCTCCCCGGCTGTGCAGCAGTTCGTAGAATGGCTGAGGGGAAAAGCAGCTCAAGATCTTTTCGCCAGCCTGGGGGGGTATGAGGGGGAAGAAGCCGGTACAGTGTTATGGGTGGAATAAGAGGGTGAATTTCACGAAAAAATCGCTCAGTCTTTAATTTTGGATTTGATATTGGTGTCTTTTCTGGTGAAGTTTAAATGTGAATTTCCATTTGTTCTTCTTTCATGAAAGGAAACACACATGACCCCAATTTCTAGCACGACTAACCAGGAAAAACCGGTGCTGCAGGCGGACAAGAAACGGTTCGCCCTTGGCTTAATCTTTTCTGCCCTGAGTGGTATCCTGCTGCTGCTGTCCTTTCCCCCGTATGGACTGTGGCCATTAGCCTGGGTTGCCTTGGTGCCCGCCCTGTTTGCCCAGTACCGCCTGCTGCCTCAGAAATGGTCGCAGTTAGCGACCGCCTTGTATGCTTTGTTTTGGCTCGGACCGTTCCTGGCCAGGCTTTTTGAGAATGAAGCCGGTCCTTTTTTCAAATTCCTGGGCATCTTCATAGCAATTCTGCAGCTCTTCCTGGCGACAGAGCGAAAGTTCCATGAATCAACCCATTTTCGCTGGTTCATTTTGTTCGGAGTGGCTGGCTGGGTGGGCTTCGAGATGATCCGCGCCACTTTTATCCCCCTGATCGCCACCAGCGCCTTCATCGGCTATACCCAGGCCAGCCAGGCGTGGCTGACCCAACCGGTGGCGGTTTTCAGTGTGTATGGGCTCAATCTTGTTTTGATGTTCTTCAACTTTACCCTGGCACAGGGAGTCATTGCCTGGTATGACCGGAAATTTCAGCCTGAGGGGGTTGTCCTGGTGGATTGGCAACTTACCCTGCGCTGGTTCGCGATGACCGGCGTTATTACGGTAATATGGATTGGCATCAGCCTGGTTATGTTGGGCACCGCTCCCAAAGATAGCCCGACGGTGCGCGTGGCGGCGCTGCAATCCGGCTATCCGCTGCCTGCTTTCCAGGATACCATCAATACAGCGGAGGTTCGCTTTGAAACCTTTGCGCAGCAGGCTCGCCAGGCAGCCCAGCAGGGCGCTGAGATCCTCTTTTCCTCTGAGATGATGTTTGATTTCGACCCGCAGCAGGAATTTACCCAGGCATTCAAAGATCTGGCGAAAGAGACGGATGCCTATATTTTCATCACCTACGCCGTTGCCAGGGAGGGCGAGCCTTTCCGCAACCAGGCGGTCTTGCTGAGCCCCTCCGGCGAGTTCTCGGAGGTATATTCCAAGAACCACGTCCCGCCTGGCGAGCCCCTTTCACCGGGCGCGGGTGTATACCCCGTTTTTGAGACGCCCTTGGGCATCCTGGCAACGCTGATCTGCCATGATGCCAACTATACCGATGTGGCGCGAAAATTAACCCAAAATGGGGCTCAATTGATTGCCGCTCCTTACCGGGAATTCGGCGGTTTTGGCGAACAGCTTTGGACGAATGTCACCTTCCGGGCGGTGGAAAACCACGCCGCTATGGTTGTCACCGGCGCCTCCACCGTTTCGGCGATCATTGACCCCTACGGCAGGCAGGTTGCATTGGAATACAGCCAGGAAGACAAGCAGGTGACCCTGATCGGAGACGTGCCGCTGGGCACCGGAAACACCCCCTACACCTACCTGGGCGACTGGCTGGGGTGGGTCTCCATGGCTGCCTTTATCTTTTTCATCGGGTATCCAGATGGTTTTGCTGAGAAAGGCAAAAAAAGCAGCAGGTAAATAATTTATTCTTGTTTACTCAGGCAGCTTCAATTCTTTGCCCAGCAAGTAATGTTCAAACCAGCTTAGGTTTTGCGCCATCACGGCGTGGTTCTCGCGCGGTTTGGTGATGGGATGACCCATACCCGGGTAGACAAATAATTCCACCGGCACGCCCATTTCTTTCAAGCCCCGGTAGAGCTCCATGGCGTTTGCGAGCGGCACACGCCGGTCGTCCGTGCCGTGCTGGATCAGGGTGGGTGTTTTGGCATTGGCTAAATTGCTGATTGGCGCGGTTTTCTCGTAGATGGAGCGTTCGCGGAAGGGTGAAGTCGATAGGTAATCGGTGGTGAAATCGGGGATGTCATTACTGATGTGGTACGTGTACCAATCGGAAATGCCTGCTCCAACCGAAACAGCCGCGAAGCGCTGCGAATGCAGCCCGGCAAAAGCGCTGATGTATCCGCCTTGGCTCCAACCCATACAGCCTACTTTTTCTACATCGACAAAACCGAGTGCAGCCAAATGGTCGATAGCCGATTCCAGGTCCCAAAGATCACCTACGCCCAAGTTATTGACATTGAGCTCCATGAAGGCCTGGCCGCGACCGATGGAGCCACGGTAGTTCGGTTTGAGCACTAGAACATCCTGGTTTACCAGCTGGATGGTAGGATAATAATATAGATCATCATAATTCAAGATTGACTTCGAGCTGAACCAGCTCGGTCCGCCATGCGGCATGAATACTAAGGGGTATTTTCTAGTCGGATCGAAGTTTTCCGGCTTGCGCAGGACGCCTTCGATCTCCGTGCCATCTTTACTGATCCAGCGGATGGTTTCTACATTGCCCAACTGCCAGCCTACCAGCGCTGCTCCAAAATTAGTCAAGCATTTCGGCATCCAGACCTTTGGAGCCTGGGTGGGCTCGAGGAAGTGGGCCTCCGGGAAAGTTTTAGCATTCTCGAGCACAGCACCGATTTGCCCGGTGCGACAGACATGGAAGCTTTGCTCCAGGAATAAGCCGTTCAGATCTAGGGGAGTAAAAGCGCCTTGAGCATTGATATGACCCAGATGCAAATGAACTCCCTGCGGATAGCTGATAAAAATTCCATTTTCCGCCCAGAAGATACCAAAAATCTCCTGGTCAAGCTCGCCAGCCAGCCTGTGCAGCTCAGCCCGGCAGGCTGTATCATCCTCTGCTGCCAGGCATTGCGCAGCGGGGATGCTCCAAAGCTCGGACTGGGTATACATCTTATCGTCTCGAGATGGATAAAGAACCGCCAGAGTTTGTCCATCTGGTGAGACTGCCACCACCCGGCCTAGAGGCGGGAGAGGCAGGCGGGTCAGCTTACCCCGGTAGGTCAGATCTTCTTTCTCCTCAGGTGGTGTTTCTTCCCCCACTCCGTCAGGGGGCGATTTCGGTTTCCATTTTGCCTCTGCCTTTGCCTTTTCACGTTCCAGGTATTCTCTTATCACCTGGGCTGCATCAAACTGTAAACAAAATACCGAGGTCTCTCTCCAGTAAACCAAATCATCTCGGGCCCGACAGTTTAGATAGAGCGTGTTACCTAGAGGGGAGACCACCACATTTTCGATGCCAAGCGGCTGCGGGAGCAAGCGGCTCAGCTCCACGACCGGCAGCATCAAATCCTTGGCAGTTTCCTCTGTGCTTAGCCGCACCTCAGATTGATAGTGCTGCATGGCTTTCAGATCAACATAATACAGGGCATCAGCGCTGGTCTCTTGCTCAAAGTGCGAAAATTTACCAAACTTCTCATTGCGTTCTTTTTTTTCTTCCCGCTCGGGATTTTTCCCTTTAAAAACGATGCCCTCAGCAAAAGGGTAGAACCTATCTACACCGGTTTTGTGCTGCGTAACCTGCCAGCCCTCGCCCAGGCAGCCTTCATATACCCACACCTGTGCTTTGTCATCCTCTCCTGAGCCAGAACGCAATACAGCCAGGCTTTCGGAATCCAACCATTCCACCTGGTTCGCACTGCCGGAGCGAGTCAGCCAGCGGCATTTGGCAGAAGAGTGCTCAACTACCTGTACCAGCGTCTCGAAGCGGTTATCCTTCCAATTTGATCTACGTACAAGGATGGCGAGGCGGTCACCGCCAGGCGCTACGCGCACATCGCCAGGGATCTCCAGCTGGATCAGGTCGCGTAAAACGGGTTTATAAGGGGTGGCAAGAGTTTCAGGCATGAATGGCCTCCTTTATGCGCTTAATTATACTCACAAAGGAAAAGCCAACTCGTTCGTTGTTCTCTTTCTAATTCCTAGCTGATTTGAGCGAACTCCTTCACCTTTGCCTCAATCTCATCCCTGACTTCTCGAAATTTCGTAAGCTTTTCCTCTGGACCGCCCTGGAAGGCGGCTGGGTCTTCGAAAGGCCAGTGCAGGCGCTGCCCCATGCCGGGGAAGATGGGGCATTTCTCATCAGCCCGGCTGCAAACGGTGATCAGGTAGGCAAAGTGAACTTTTCCCAGGAACTGATCCAACCCTTTTGAATAGTGGCCGCTCATATCCACGCCCTTTTCCTCCATCACCTGGATGGTCAAAGGGTTGATGAAACCCGGCTCTAACCCGGCGCTGAACACCTCAAAGCGATCACCGGCATATTGACGCAAAAAGCCTTCAGCCATCTGGCTGCGGGCTGAATTACCGGTGCATAAGAAAAGAACCTTGGGTTTCGTCATGAGCCAGCGCGCTTTTCATCGTCAGAGCTGTCCAACTCCTTCATTTGACCGGTAGCAACATATACAATGCGTTCGCAGATATTGGTTACCCGGTCAGCCATGCGCTCCAGGTTGTGGGCTGCCCACATCAAGTGGTTGAGGCGATCGATGGAGGCTGGGTTGCGGCTCATCTCATTCATCAGATTGCGGTAGATGTGGTTGTAGAGGGCGTCCACCTGGTCGTCCTCGTTGGGGATCTGTTTTGCTGCAGCAGCATCCTGATTGATAAAAGCGTCCAGCGCCCTGCGCAGCATATCCAGTCCCAGGTCTGCCATGCGCTTTAAATCTGCAAAGATGGCTGGGTCGATCTCTTCATCGCTGAGCAGCATGTTGATTTTACAAATTCCCTTGGCATAATCGCCGATGCGTTCCAACTCGGTGATGATTTCCAGGATGGCAGCCAGGAGGCGCACATCCCGCGCCATCGGCTGCTGGGTGGCGATGAGGGTGATGGCTTCTGTTTCGATCTGGTAGCGTTTTTCGTTGACGTTTTGATCTGCAGTGTAGATGCTCTGTGCAGCGATGATGTCTCGCCTTTTGAGGGCGTCCAGGGAGCTTTGCACGGCTTGCTCCACCATGCTGCCCAATATGAGCACCTGGTCGAGGAGCTTCTGCAGCGCCCGGTCGAAAGTTTCACGAGGAGTTGAAAAAGGCATAGGATGCTCCTTTATCCGAATCTACCGGTAATGTAACCCTCTGTACGCGGGTCTTTAGGGTTTGTAAATATTTGATTGGTCTGTGCATATTCTACCAGTATTCCAGCCCGGTCTTCGTCCATGGTAAAAAAGGCAGTGAAATCCGAAACACGCGCCGCTTGCTGCATGTTATGAGTGACAACGATGATGGTATATTCTTCTGCCAGCTCGTGCATCAGTTCCTCGATTTTAAGGGTGGCGATGGGGTCGAGGGCGGAAGCAGGCTCGTCCATCAGGATGATCTCGGGTTGGATGGCGATGGCTCGGGCGATGCACAGGCGCTGCTGCTGACCACCCGAGAGGGATAAGCCGCTTTGGTGGAGCTTGTCTTTGACCTCATCCCAGAGGGCGGCGCGGCGCAGGCTGTGTTCTACCCATTCGTCCATGTTGGGCTTGCCCAGCCCGGCTTTAAATCCATTGATCCGCGCTCCCCAGGCAATATTTTCGTAAATACTCTTGGGGAATGGATTGGGCTTTTGGAAGACCATGCCCACCCTGCGGCGGACCTCCACTGGATCGACTTGGGGAGCATAGATATTTTGGCCCAGGAAGAGGATTTCTCCTTCGGTATGGGCCGTGGGCACCAGCTCATTCATGCGGTTGAAAGTGCGCAGGACGGTGCTCTTGCCGCAGCCCGAGGGGCCGATGATGGCGGTCACCTTTTTGCGCTCGATGGGCAGGTTAATATTTTTAACAGCCCGGAAATTACCATAGTAAACGTTCAGGTTGCGCGCTTCGATGGCATAGATGGAATTCCCCGCTTGGGAGGCAGTGGTCGTGGTGGGTTGTGGTTGGGACAAAATTTGCTGCATAAAGATATTTCTCACAATTTGTGCTTGCTTTGACGGTTACGTAAGATGATGGCGGCTGCGTTGACAGTTAAGAGCATCAGCATCAATACCAGGATGCCTCCTGCAGCTAAGTTGCGAAAGACTTCTTGGGGACGGGCAGTCCACTGGTAGACCTGGATCGGAAGAGTGGTAAACTTTGAAAAGGGGCTGTTGGGGTCGTAGGTGATGTAGGTGGCGGCGCCGATCACAACCAGGGGAGCAGTTTCTCCAAAAGCGCGCGAGATAGACAGGATGGTGCCAGTCAGGATGCCGGAGATGGCATTGGGCAGCACATGATGCCAGGTCGTCTGCCACTTAGTAGCGCCCACCCCATAGCTGGCCTCTCGCAGGGAGTTGGGGACCGACCGGATGGCTTCTTGCCCGTTGATGATGAGCAGAGGCAGGATCAAGATGGCCAGGGTCAGGCTGGCAGAAAAAATCGTGCGACCATTGGCTGTGGAAGGGTCAACCGTCATGCCGAACATAGCACCGCTGGTGAGTGGTTCGAGAACCCTGACAAAGAGCGCTAAACCCAGCATGCCATAGATAATGGAGGGCACTCCTGCCAGGTTGTTGATGTTGGTTTGGATGATGCGGTTAAAGCGGTTATCGGAAGCATATTCTTCCAGGTAGATGGCGGCTCCGACACCCAATGGAAAGGCGATCAGGGTAGTGATCACAATGATCCACAGGGACCCGAGAATGGCGGTACGAGCGCCGGCGATCAGGGGATTGGAGGATTGCGAGTTGGTCAGGAAAGTGGAATTGACCCAGGACTTAAAAGTGAGGCTGGCAGCAGGGAATTGGCTGGCTGCTTCTGCCAGGACGGCAGAGCGATTAAAAATGGAGTCTGAGAGCGACCAGGTTTTCACAACCTTTGGTTCGATGACTTTTTCCAGGATCAGGTTGTAAATTTCTTCCTGAGATCGCTCCGCGATCGGTTTTTCGCGTTCGATCTGGCGGAAGAGACCCTTCGAGACATTTTCTTGCAAAATGAGGACCAGGGAATCTTTGTCTAATTCTTCAAGAGGGATACCGTTTACTGCCAAAGAGGCCGGGTCAACCGTATTCTCTGTAGCCACATAACCTGCCAGGTTGTTGATGATGGTGAGCATGAGCAGGGTTAGCATCAAGATGCCAAAGATCGTGGAAAGCTTGAAAATTGTTTCCCAAAACTTGCCAGACCGGTGCCGTGCTTCCAGCCTGGGAGTGAACTCAGGTGATAATGGTGAGCCAATCTGAAAATTTCGATCGGTCATTCGTACACCTCTCGGAAGCGGCGCACAATGCGCTGGCTGATGATATTCAAGCCCAAGGTCATCAAGAAGAGCAGGATGCCAATGGCAAAGAGGCTGTTGTAATCAATCGAGTCATAGCTCAAATCGCCGCCGGAAATGCGCACAATATGACCGGTCATTGTCTCAGCCGCTTTAAATGGGTTCAGGGTGAAATTTGGCCCGGCTCCGGCGGCAATTGCTACGATCATGGTCTCGCCGACGGCGCGCGAGATACCGAGGATAATGGCCGCGGCGATGCCTGACAAAGCGGCGGGGAGAACGATCCTGACGGCGGTCTCAAGGCGGGTAGCCCCCATGCTCAGAGCGGCTTCACGCAGCGAGCGGGGGACGGCCGAAAGGGCATCTTCACACATAGAGCTGATCAATGGCAGGATCAAGATCCCCATGACCAGGCCGGCAGAGGCCGTGTTATAGATCTCGACCACATTTTGACCGAAGATCGAGCGCAGCAGGGGGGTCATGAAGGTCAAGGCAAAGTATCCGTACACCACCGTGGGAATACCAGCCAAGATTTCAAGGGTGGGCTTGATGATGCTGCGCGCCTTCGGTGAAGCGTATTCGCTCAGGTAAATTGCAACACCTAAACCGAGGGGTACGGCAATCAAGATGGCGAAAGTGGTGGTCATGAGTGTGGCTGTTACCAGCGAGAGAATGCCAAATTCACCCACCTGGGGCTGCCACTGCGTGCCTGTGAAGAACTTCCACAGGTTGACTTCTGGCGACCCAAAGAATAGCAAAGCTTCTTTTCCCAATTCGTAAACGATCCCCAGGGTGGTCACAATGGAGAATGCCCCACAGAAAAACAGAAAAGCTGTGATCAGCCTTTCTCCCCAGCGCGGGCGTTTGCGCAAGCTAATCAATTGTTCCGTGTCCACATGGTTGATCGAGCGTAAAGTCATATGTGTGTGCATAAATATCTTTTTCCCTCGTTCTGACCCTCCTCGAGAGGAGATGGTCAGATACGGGGGATTGGGTAAGGTAGATTGAATCCGGCTTACTGCATGGCATCCAGCCAGGCCTGACGGGATGCGTCGAGGGCCTCGGCGCTGGCGGGGAAGTAACCGACCGACTGGATCTCTTCGTCAACGTAGGTCAGGAAGAAGTTGATGAAGGCGGCCACCTGGGGTTTCTCTTTCATGATGGCGGGGTCAGAATAGATGTAGAGGGGGCGGGCGAGCTTATATTCGCCGCTCTCAGCGGTATCGAAGGAGGGGGTCACGCCGTTGATCGAGAGGGCGGTGAGGTTTCCCTGGTTCTCACTGAAGTAAGCGTAGCCGAAGTAACCGATGGCGTAGGGGCTGCCTTCGACACCCTGGACGAGGACGTTATCGTCTTCAGAGAACTGGATGTTGGAGGCATTCAGGATTTCTTCTTTGCCCTTGCCCTTGTCGGCTTCTTTATCTACGACGAAGGTTGGGTCCATGACGGCTTCGACGAAGTAGTCAAAGGTGCCTGAGTCGGTGCCAGGGCTGAAGCGCAGGATGTCTTCATTGGGCCAGGCGGGGTTCACATCGGACCACTTGGTGGCCTGGGTGGAGTAAATTGTCGCCAGCTCTGTCAGGGTGACATTCGGTGAGGAAGTCATTCTCGGCTGCTGACGACCACGGCCAGGGCATCGGTGCCCACACGGAACTCGATGGGGGTGCGGTTGATGGCGGTGCAGTTTTCGACCTCGGAGTCTTTGATGGCACGCGAGGCATTGGAGATGTCGGTCTCGCCGGTCTTGCAGAAGCGCTCGAAGCCAGCGCCTGAGCCGATACTGTCGATGGTGAGGGTGCCCTTATCTTCGGTGAAGCCTTCTTCTTTGAAGCGGTCGGCCATTCTCTCAGCCAGCGGGAAGACAGTGGAGCTGCCAGCGGCAACGATATTGCCTGTCAGCATCCCGGGATCGACTTCGGGGAGCATCAAGGTCGGCTCCGGCATTGTTACTTCAGGGGCCGTTGTGGCAATTGGTTCAGCGGTTGGCTCAACCATTGCCTCAATGGGTTCTACAGGTGCCGTTGTGGGGGCGACGGTTGTGGCAGAAGAGCCGCAGGCGCTGATCAACAGCGCTGCAAGTACCACAATGGAAAACAAAATATGGGTTTTGCGAAGCATGAATAATTCTCCTTAGAATAGTTTTTTTGATATCAGAAGGATACTCGATAACCTTTAACAAAGTTGTAAAGGTTGGTTAATAGTTCGTCATGGGTTGGTTAACAAGCGGTTAACAAAAAACAGCAAGTAAAGGATTAGCTATTTTTGCAGGTTCCAGGATTGGATGACCTCAATAGTTGAATAAACGGTCAAATCCAGATGAAGGGGAGTGATGGATACATATCCTTCGGATAATGCGCCAACATCCGTGCCTTCTTCGGGGAAGCCGGTGGGGGTGTCGCCGCCGATCCAATAATAGGAGCGTCCCCTGGGGTCGACGCGGCGGTCCAGGCGATCGCGGTAAACGCGCAAGCCCTGGCAGGTGACTCGAAAGCCTTTGATCTGATCTTCTGGAAGCAGCGGGACGTTGATATTCAACAAATTCCCTGCAGGCAAGCCATGCTGTATGGCAGCCTCCACGACCTTGCGCGCCAGGTTGGCAGCCGGCGCGTAATCTGACACCAGCAGCCCATTTTCGACCGAGCCGAGGGATACGGCGATGCCAGGCACCCCCCAAATCACGGCTTCCATGGCGGCGGTGACCGTGCCCGAGTAGGTGACATCATGACCCAGGTTAGGCATGGGGTTGATCCCTGAAACGACCAGGTCAAATTTAGTTTCTGTAAAGCCCAATAGCGCCAGCGCTACGCAGTCAGATGGCGCGCCATCGCTTGCCCAAGAAGAGGAACCATCTTGCAGCCGGTACTCTTTGACTCTCAGAGGCCGGTCAAGGGTTTTGATATGCCCGCTGCCGGACCAATTGCGGTCGGGGGCCAGGATGGTTACCTCTCCCAATTCACGCATCACCTGTGCCAGCGCCAGTAAGCCAGGCGCGGTAACACCGTCATCATTCGTCACCAGGATCTTCATGATCGCTTCTCCTGGGAACGGGTTTTCTTATAGGTATCGATGATCACCGTCACCACAAAGGCGACGCTGCAAAAGTAAAAAAATAGTAAATTCATGTTATTGATCTCCTTTAGAGAAGATCATAACATTGCGTTGTTATCCCCGATTTAAGGAGGCGTAAAGGGTTCGTAAATATCTGGTTAACTGCAGGTTAAGCCAGCGGGATCGTGAAGAAGAAGGTGCTGCCTTTGCCCGGGGTGCTCTCTGCCCAGATCTTGCCGCCATGGGCTTCCACCAGGTGGCGGGCAATCGCCAATCCCAGGCCGGTGCCGCTCGTGGCGCGCGCCCGGTCGACTTTGTAAAAGCGCTCGAAGGTGCGCGGCAGATCCTCGGGCGAGATGCCTATTCCGCTGTCTTGGACGGAAAAGAGGATCGAGCCGTTATGGGCTTGGGCCTGGAGGACGATCTGGCCTCCCTGGGGCGTGAACTTGATGGCGTTATGCAGCAGGTTGACGACCACCTGCTGCACCCGGGCGGCGTCTGCCATGACGGGCGGCAAGTCTGACTGGGCAGTCCACCGTCACAGAAAGTTTGGAGCGCTCTGCTTGTAAATTCAGGCGTTCGTAGGCCGGGTTGAGAATTTCAGAAGGGTTGGTTGGCTTGCGTTCCAGCGGCACGCGCCCCGATTCGATGCGTGACAGCTCGAGGAGCTCGGTAACCATCAAACTGAGCGCATCCACTTCCGTCTCCATCTGCTCGAGGAAGCGATGGGCGGCAGGGGGGTCTTCCAACGCGCCGGTTTGCAGCGTTTCCGTAAGGGCTTTCAGCGCCGCTAATGGGGTGCGCAGCTCGTGCGAAACGTTGCTGATGAAATCGCGGCGCATCGTCTCGATCTGGCGCTGGCGGGTCATATCCTGAAAGAGCATCAGGGTGCTGCCAGGTAGGGATTTTTCGAGCGAGGCGGCAGCGCCTTGCAGGTATATTTTCGTGCTGCCCACCTCGAAGCTGGCGCTCTGCACGGTGCCCGTGAGGCGGCTGCGCTGCCAAAGCTCGTAGGGCTGATGGTGGCGCAGCGCTTCGACCAGGCTATTGCCGATGGCATGCTTCTGCTCAACGCCAAACATGCGCTGCGCTGCCGGGTTGATGAGCTGTATGTGTTCTTCGCTGTCAACAATTAACACGCCATCGGTCATCTCTTGCAGGACCGCTGCCAGCTTACCGCGCTCGGTCTCCAGGGCCTCGATCTGTGTGCGCAGTTCGGTGGACATGGTGTTGAAGGCATTGGTGAGCTGGGCGACCTCATTTTTTGAGCGAGGTTTCAAGCTGGCAGCTCCGCCACCCGAGGTCATATTCTGGATTTCCTGGGTAAGCTCTCTCACTGGCTTGGAGATCTGCCCGGCGATCAGGGCCGCTAAGACCACAGCCAGGAGGCTGGCAATTACGGTGGCGGTCAATAAAACGATCCGCAGGTGCGCCAGGTAGGCTTCCACCTGCTGCAAGGGCAGCGCCACGCGAGCCACCCCCAGCGGAGTACCATTTTCCTGGATCAAGATGGCTGTGTACATCATCTGGTAACCAACGGTATGGCTGAAACGCGTGCTCGAGCCTTGACCGTTTTTCAAAGCACTGGCGACCTCCGGCCGGTTCAGGTGGTTATCCATCTGCATCCGGTCTTCATGTGATTCACCTAAAACGGTGCCGTCAGGGGCGATGATGGTTACGCGCGCTGCGAGGAGTTCGGCCCAATGCCTGGCAGCTTCATCGAGATTGGGTGCCGCCTCACTCTTGATGGCCGGGGCGATCACATCCCCGACCAGGCGTGCTTCAGTGGTTAACTTGGTTTCGGTGTTTTCCAGGTAGGTCTGCTCCAACAAATTCGAGAGGTAGAAACCCAAGACCAGCATGGTCAGCAGGATCAGGATGACATATGGGATGGTGATACGCCAGCGGATGGATTGGAACATGATTTACCCTTCGAAGCGGTAGCCCGAGCCGCGCACAGTTATGATGCGCTGCGGGTTGGTAGGATCGACCTCAATCTTTTCACGCAGCCAGTGAATGTGCACATCGACGGTGCGTGTGCCCCCGACGAATTCCCACCCCCAAACATGCTCCAGCAAGAATTCACGCGACAAGGCCTGCCCCCGGTGCTGCGCCAGGAAGAGCAGCAGCTCGTATTCCTTGGGCTTGAGGGCCAGCGGCTGACCTTCGAACAGGACCTCTCGGCGGTTCAGGTCAATGAGCAGGTTCCCAAAGCGGAGCTGTTCTTTGGGGTTGGTTTCGGCGGTGCTCTCAACTTCTTGGCGGATCAGGCGCTCACGGCGCAGGTGTGCTTTGACGCGCGACAGGAATTCGCGCATGCTGAAGGGCTTGGTCATGTAATCGTCCGCCCCAATCTCCAGGCCAAGCACGCGGTCGAATTCATCGTCTCTTGCCGTGAGGATGAGGATGGGCATGTTCATTTCCTGGCGCAGGATGCGGCAGACCTCGAAACCGTCCAGCCCGGGCAGCATCAAATCCAAAACGATCAGGTCAGGTCGCAGACGGCGGGCGGCTTCAACCGCCGCGTTTCCATCCGCAACCGCCTCAACCGTATACTCCTGGCGGACCAGGTTATAAGTCAGGGTTTCGCGCAAAGAGGTTTCGTCTTCGACGACCAAAATGGTAGGCATGAAATCATTATATTGATAAGCATGCAGAAAAGCAAGCCAGCCATCGGGGCGTTAATCAGATCTTTACAAGAGCTTTACCATCTATTAAAGGTTGACTCTCCAGGTCCCGGCGAACAGGTATAATCGATAGCTATGTCCAAGCCGCGCCCAGCAGGCATGCCGAACCTGCACCTGAAGTCCATCGCTTTCCACCCTTTTTCAGAAGCCCAAGGCTTCCCATTCAACCTGCCCTTGGTGCAATCTTTGAAGGAGCTGGCGTTCACCACGCCGGTGACATTCTTTGTCGGTGAAAATGGGACCGGTAAGTCCACTCTGCTCGAAGCAATTGCCTGTGCGGTAGATGCGGTCACCGTGGGAAGCGAAAGCCTGCGCACCGATAAGACCCTGGTTGATGTCAGGCGTTTGGCGCAAGCCCTAAAGCTTGCCTGGGGAAAGCGCACCCACCGCGGCTTCTTCCTACGTGCCGAGGATTTCTTCGGCTACGCCAGGCAGCTGAACCAGGTCAGGGCAGACCTGGAGAAGGACTTGAGGGCCGTGGATGAGGATTATCGAGGCCGTTCCAATTTCGCGATCCTTCAGGCCAAGCTGCCTTACCAGCGCGAGCTGGGCGATCTGCAGCAGCGCTACGGAGAGGGACTTGACCAGCGTTCTCATGGCGAAAGCTTTTTAGCCCTCTTTCAGAGCCGTTTCGTTCCCGATGGCTTATACTTGCTGGATGAGCCAGAGGCGCCCCTTTCCCCTTTGCGCCAGATGGCTTTCCTGGCGATGCTTAAGGAGATGGTCGAGCAGAACGGGCAGTTCATTATCGCTACCCATTCCCCGATCATCCTGGCTTTTCCTGGAGCGACGATCTTGAGCTTCGATCAGCTGCCCATTCAAGCGGTGGCTTATGCCGATCTTGAGCATGTCAACCTGACCAAGGCCTTTCTGAACAATCCTGAAGCTTTCCTTCATCGCTTATAAAATCAAAATTAGAGGAGAAAAATGATGTCATCACTCCAAGGAAAAGTAGCCCTGGTCACCGGCGCCAGCCGGGGCGTGGGCAGGGGGATCGCCCTGGGCCTGGGGGAGGCCGGGGCCGTTGTTTATATTACCGGTCGGACGGTGAAGGAAGGGGAAGCGGCTTCAAAGCTGCCCGGAACGGTCTTCCAAACTGCGCAGGAAGTTAATCGCCTGGGTGGAATTGGGATTGCTGTACCTTGCGACCACCGAGAAGACACCCAGGTGCGGGCTCTATTCGAGCGCATCCACCTCGAGCAAGGGCGGTTGGATATCCTCGTGAACAACGTTTGGGCTGGGTACGAGCACTTTTCTGATGGGACGGAGTTCTGGAAGGAGAAAGGCTTTTGGGATATGCCCTTCGAGCGTTGGGACAAGATGTTTCAAGCGGGCGTGCGCGCCCATTTTGTGGCCAGCGCCCTGGCTGCTCCTCTGATGATCGCTCAAATGTCTGGCCTGATTGTCAATACCTCTTTTTTCGCTGCACAACGCGTGGACCGCGGAGTTGCCTACAGTGTGGCAAAAAATGCCGACGATCACATGGCAGCTTGCATGGCGCACGAGCTGCGCGAGCACCAGGTAGCAGTAGTATCTCTATATCCAGGGTTGGTACGTACCGAGTTGGTGATGGCTAATGCACAGGCCTTTGACATGTCCAATTCTGAATCTCCGCAGTTCATCGGTAGGGCGGTAGCCGCGCTCGCCGCCGACCCAAAGGTAATGGAGAAGACAGGCAAGGTACTCGTGGCTGCGCAGTTGGCGCTGGATTACGGTTTCACAGATGTGGATGGGAAACAGCCCCGGCCGGTCACGCTTGACCAGACCTGATCGGGAGCCTTTACTGAGATGACCGCGTCAGATGCAGAGGACAATTCTCTATTCAAGAAGCATTTAGTTTATTCAGGCGTCCCTGGTAATCCTGTTGCCGAGCTTGATCACCCAGTAAGGCAAAGTACTTTAGGTTAGCCTCGAAATGAAGCCGGGCCTCCTCCAGGCTCCCCTTATCGATCGCAATTTCCCCCAACGAATGGTGTGCGCCAGCAACTCGATCAGAGTTTCCCAGCTGGCTGAAAAGCTCCAGCGCTTGACCGCACAGCCGGTAGGCTTCATCAAAATGCCCGTTTTT
Organism: uncultured Chloroflexia bacterium; assembly: GCA_963751425.1. Lineage (GTDB taxonomy): Bacteria > Chloroflexota > Anaerolineae > Anaerolineales > UBA4823 > CAVVUF01. The sequence continues at coordinate 406,223 of CAVVUF010000002.1, forward strand.
TTGCTCGATAGTCCCTAACCCATTCAAACATAGAGCCTGGCCCCATTGATTTCTAGCTTCTTCGAAAGTTTTCAGACTGGCCTGGTAAGCAGGCCGCGCCAGGTCGATGTCGATGTTTCCAAAATTCATTTCATCTGCCCAGATCAACTGGGTCAGGGCTGCTCCCCAGGAATCGTTAAGGTTCTTGAAAATCGAAAAACATTGCTGCAAAAAATCCAATCTTTGATCAATCGATAAATAGCTTGAACCCCGGCAGCTCAGCAGGATCGCATACGCTTTGGCCTCGGTATCCGGCAGGTCCAACACCAATTGCAGGCTTTCAATTTGCTGAGATGGTGTCAGCGGCAGCTGAAAACCTCTGAAAGTAAAATAGTGAAGAGCCGCCAGGGTAATCCCCAGGAGGGCTTTTATAAAAGATCGCGGCCGGTTGGCAGGATCAGGCGCCGCAGGCACGGCAAGATTCTGGCGCAGCACTTGCTCCATATCAGCCAGCAGTTTGATCACTTCCTGCGTCTCAACACGCTGGTCATTCATTTCAAAGAATAGGATCAAAGCCGGAAGAATCCCATCCAGGCGTTCGAAATCGCGCTGCGCAATCAGTTCCTTGAAAGCGAGGCGCAAGTTTTGCACTTCAGCACGCGCAATCGCAAGTGCCTCAGATTGATCTGCCCCTTTCAGTTTCGCGAATACATGTCGCGATAATAAATCGCTGAAATAGTGAGCATGTCGGAGGCGCACCTCCGCCTGCGCAGCGGGATTAGAGGAAAGCTTTTCGACGGCATATTGTCTCAGAACAGGATGAATTTCGAAACGTCCCGAGGCAATCCGGCGGAGGAGTGATTTGTCCACCAGGGCCGCCAACATGGAAAGCGGGGCGCCGGCAACTTGGGAGGCAGCCTCATGCCGAAACCCACCCTGGAAAACCGCCAGCCGGCATAAAGCTTCCCTTTCTTCTGGATTGAGCAGGCGCCAGGAAGTATCAAAGACTGCCTGCAGGGTGTGATGTCGCTCGGGTGTGTTGCGCCAGTTCGCCACCAAAAAATTGGCGTTGCCTTCGATCTCAGCCAGGATCTCCTGGCAGGAGAGCAATTTAACCCAGGCAGCCGCCATTTCGACTCCCAAAGGCATGCCTTCGAGCAGCTGGCAAATCCGGGCAATCGCAATCCAATCGTCTTTGGCCACGTTGAACCGGCTGGCCCGTTCGGCGCTTTTTATAAATAACTGTACAGCAGCAAATTCTGGGATGGCTTTATTTCCCTCCTGGCTGGGAAATGACAGCCCATTGATCTCGATCACCCATTCGCCGGGCAGGTTCAAGCGCTCGCGCGAAGTCACGATCAGCTTGACCCCCTCTGCGGCAGCCAATAAATCGCCAAGTAAACTGGCATTACTGGATAACTGCTCAAAGTTATCCAGCACCACCAGGGCCTGCTTGTCTGCCAGGTAACGCAATATCTGGTTTTTCGCCTCTTCCAGAGTCAGTTGGACATCAGGCGGGACAAAGAAAGAATACTCGATCACATCAGCAAGGTTGAGGATCAGGTCATGCAGGGAAGTAATTGTCGCCAACCCAACAAAATATACCCTGCGGAAAAGGAGCTGTCCCTGTCGGGCGGCCTCAATCGCCAGGCGGGTTTTTCCGCTGCCGCCGATCCCAGTCAGGGTGATTAAGCGGCATCCGGGGTCGCTCAGCAGCCTGGTAATATTCTCCAGCTCAACTACCCGGTTCAGAAACGGCGTGGCAGGGATGGGTAAATTGGAATGAGGGTCTTCCGTCTTCAGCGGTGGAAAATCACCCGGCAAATCTGGGAGAACGATCTGGAAGATATGTTCGGGCTGCAGCAAACCTTTCAAATAATGTTCTCCCATATCTTTCAGGAGGATGCCTTGCGGCAATTGTTCACCAAGAAGCTCCATCACTGCACTGGAGATCAGAATCTGACCACCATGCCCGGCAGACATGATCCGCGCGACGCGATTCTTGGTGTGTGAGATGAGGTATTCATCGCTCTCCGGGTCAAGCTCTGCCTCTCCGGCGTGCAGCCCCATCCTTACCTTTAACGGACCCAGCTCGTTCCAGGGAGCGGATATCAGCCCGCGCTGCGCGGTAATTGCTGCATTCAGAGCCTTTGTGGGCGACGCAAAAGCCGCCTGAAAAGCATCGCCTACCACCTTGAACACAACCCCGCGATTGGCCTGGATTGCCTGGCGCAGCACGGCATTGTGCAGCTGCAAAGCATCTGCCATCAAATTGGGACGGTTTTCCCAGAGCAAGGTGCTGCCCTGGATATCGGTGAATAGAAAGGTCACAATGCCGGTCGGCAGCGGCGGTTTTTCCATAAATACCTCAGCACAAAGGGGTAAAGAACCTCTTATTAATTCTACCGTGTAAAGTAGGATAAAAAGATTAATAAGGTTGGAAAGTTAATCTCTTTTCAGCTTGACAGATAAGAGCCTATCGGTATAATATATGATAATTTTTATAAACAATATCCTAAATTAGGTTTTCGATTGAAAAGGGGCAAAAAATGAGCCAGCCGAGCTGGATCGGGCAAATCATCGGGGGTAGATATGAAATCCTGGAGTTGGTTGGGCAAGGCGGTATGTCAGCCGTCTATAAGGCGCGCGACCCCAACCTGCAGAGAATTGTTGCCATCAAGCTGATTCACGGTTTCCTCGCCAGCGATCCGAACTTCAAACTTCGCTTTAAAGAAGAAGCGCGTGCTGTCGCTCAACTGCGTCACCCCAACATCGTCCAGGTCTATGATTACAATATCGATGGAGATACGTCTTACATGGTACAGGAGTATGTGCCAGGCGAGACGCTTCAGGCACGCCTGCAGCGCATCAACGAGCAAGACCGCTGCATGCCCATGGAGGAAGTATTCAAAATTAGCCAGGACGTCCTGAACGCCCTCGGGTATGCCCATCAGCGCGGTATGATCCACCGCGATATCAAACCGTCTAACATCATGATCAATATCTACGGTCAGGCGGTCTTGATGGATTTTGGGATTGTCAAGATTCTGGGGGCAGAATCACACACCGCCACTGGCGCAGTGGTGGGCACTGCTATGTATATTCCCCCAGAATTCATTCGCGGCGAGAAAGCTGACGAGCGTTCTGATCTCTATTCTTTTGGGGTTACTCTCTTCGAAATGGTGAGTGGACACCCTCCCTATGAAGCTGACTCTGCCATGACCCTGATGATGATGCACCTGAACGATCCCATTCCAGATATTTCCAATCTGCGCTCGGATATTCCCATGGGATTTCCCGGTTTGATTGAACAGGCCCTGGCGAAGGAACGCGAAAGTCGATTTAGTTCTGCAGCCGAGATCGCTGCCGCTCTTGTTCGCTTGAATAGTCAAATTCAGAGTTCTTCCCAAGACCTGGCTCCCCAGGTAGAGCCATCTGCAGCAACCATGACCGGCAGCCCTACCCAACCGGCAGCAGATGCGTTTTTGCCAACGCCGGTTAAAATCGCACAATCAGAGAAACTGAGCAAAGCTCAAACCTCAAAGCCACCCAGTCAACCATTGCGTAAACCACCCTCCGGCATTGTCCCGGGAAAACCCATCCCTGCCAACCAACCCCTCCGACCCAGCAGGCAGATCGAAGGCTCCCTACCTGGCGCTGCCCCTGATAAAACGCCGCGCATCCTTCCATACTTGATTTTCACCGGGCTAGGCGTGTTGATGATCGTGTTTATCCTGGCAGGCGTATTCATCGGGCGCATGTTGACTACAAACGCGGGTGTGGGGACCAAGGTAGCCAGCCTATCTGAAGGGACCCCCCTCGGAATCACCGTTAAGCCGACTCTGGAACCGCAAACTGCCGACGCCCAGTCTTTGGTGCCAATTGCAGCTTCTTTGCCACGCGTGGAGCCTCCTGCAGACAGGCATTATGCAATTATCAATGAAATTACGCTGGATGACCAAGATCATTATGTGGTGGATTATGAAACCTTCGGTTTCACCCCGGCCTTTCCTGGCGAGCATATCCACTTCTTCTTCAACACAGTTTCTCGCGACCAGGCTGGCCCTCCAGGAACAGGTCCCTGGTTTCGTTATGGAGGTCCCTGGCCTTTTACAAATGCTGCTGCGAGCGACCGCCCGTTGAATGCTTCTGCTCTTTGTGTTCTGGTTGCCAACCCAGACCACACTCCGCAGCCAGACAGCGGTAATTGTTGGCCATTGCCCAATGTGCCCGTTCTCACTACAGTCGCAGACAGTGCGTGTTTAACCCTGCCGTCAACCGACAGCTCACTGGTGGCGCCTCTACCGAAACTGACGATGTTGTTATTGCGCGGGCGCCTGCCTCAAGGAGGCTGGTGGTACGTGCAAAACCCTACTAACCTGGATAAATCCTGCTGGGTACCAGCCTGGCAGATTTATCTCTCTGGTGATGAATCTACCATTCCAAATACAACGCCGATGCCTCCATCCGGGAATTAATCAAACCAGCTTATTGACAGAAAGTGTCAAGCAGCAGCTGGTGTCCATTTGGAAAAAGCTCGGCTGCCTTACGCCCGTCTAGCTCAAATAAGTGGCAGGTCTGGTAGCGGAGGTAAAGATCATCTTTCAAGATTGGAGCAAGCTGGCTGACCTTTTCAGCCTGACCTGTGTAAGCATAGGCCTCCACAAAGGGCATCCATTCTACCCAGTCGATCGGGCGTAAATTCAGCCCTTGGGCTTCATCCCCCAGGCGAGCAACTTCCTGCCAATCGCCTGTCTGGCGCGCCAGAGAGGCCTTCTGATAGTAATAGCACCAGCCATGGGGAGGCTCAGCGCCAAATATATTCTCAGGCGGGGTTTGCTGCACCGCTTGGGTCTCGATGCGCTCCTGGCGTGAGAAGGGGGCGATCGTGTATATTTCAGACCGGTCCTGAGCAGAAAGCTCCGGGCTGCGCCCATCTAAGATATGGACGCAAGCTGCTGTGGTGGGCATGCTTAAGACGAGGGTGTTCGCAAAATCGCCCTCGCTTAAGATGCCGCGCCGGTTCCTCGCCTGCCTCCTGCCGGCTAAGACGGCCTGGAGGTTGCTTTTATCTAAAGTGGCGGCAGTGAGTGGCAGGAGGGTGGGGATTTGAAAATCTAACTTTGGGTAGTAGATCAGGTTGGCAGGTCCCCAGACAAAGTAATCTTCGGCAATGCCCTGGTCAGCATAACTGGCAATCAGGTTTGTCCCCTGCGAAATCTGTGGTGCACGCCAGGCTACCTGCCACCAAAAATCCTTCATTAGCTTCCAACGTTCCACGTAACCGAGGGTATTCCCGGTGTGCACCATCACCGCAATACCGGTCAGCGCCACTGGCAGCCAGACCCGGACGTGAGCGGAGCGAATCTGCAGCCAAACGCCGGCAAAGACCAGCACTGCTCCCAGTGAGGCCGGGAGTGTGAAACGGCTGTAAGAATCGAACACTACGCTGCGGATACCTAAGTGCACCGGCAGGAGGGCGCAGAGGATGCTCAAGAAGCCGATCCAGATCATTTGGCGACCTGCTTTCGGCGAGGGAGTGGGTATCGGCTGGTCAGCAGCCTCGGCTTCTTTTTGGAGATGCTTCAGGAGCAGCCAGGCCAGGAACGCCCCAGCTGCGCCCACCCCGGCTGCCAGCAAGATGTTCTTCAGCCGCATGCTGAAGACCAGCCGGTAAAGCGGCTCACCCCAAGCCAGGAACAGGGTGTTTAAGAGATCTTTGACCTGGAACACCGCTATCCACAGGAGGCGCATCACAGGAGACTCGGCTACATTGAAAAGCATGGTGTCGACATCGGTGCCTGCGCGCCCGCTGTTGAAGAAGAAAGCCCGCCAGATAAAGAAACCCAGAGCCACGAGCAGGTTGGGCAGATCACGCAGGATAGCCTGGCGAGTGCGGGACCATTTGCGAGCGGGCTCAACCGGTTTTGTGGTTAACCATACCAGCAGGAGGCGCAGTCCTTCCAGACCAATATAATATTCCATCAGCAGCAGAGAGAAGAGCTGCTGTACCACGGAAAGCGCCAGCCAGAAGATTCTCTTCCAACGGGGTGTGCCCGGTTGGAAGGCTTGCAGCGTACAGAAGATCGAAAAGACTGCCAGGACCATGCTCCACTGGTGCGATTGATAATCCACCGCGTTAGGCTGATCCAGGAATCCGGGGTAAATGATCAAGAGCAGGGCAGCCAGGACCGCGGCTGCTCTCTCTCGAGGCCAGGCGAGGCGCATGATCCGGTACAGGCCATAGGCGCTCAGCCCGCGCGCCAGGAAAGCTGCATAGGTGTACCAGAGGGCATGCGTTCCCAGTAAAGTAAACATCCAGCCCACAAAGTACCCCCGGAAGGGGCGGTCGATGGCGAAGACATCCATGAAACGCTTTGCCCCCTGGCTGAGTCCCATGTATAACAAGTACCAGTCGTCGTTGTAGAAGCCCAGTAAATGCGCCAGGGGCAGGTAAGCCAGGGCGGCAATCAGTATGATCAGTACCCCAGGAAGAAACCTTTTCATCTGGGCGTGATTATACCTGTTGTTGGTTAGAACTTTAATGACCGTTGCGCCCACCGGGCGGATCTGCAGCGCCTGGCAGGCCTGGCTCCCAAAGACAGAGCGCATCTGCTGGAGATAATCCGCCAACAGATGCTCAGGGACGAAGACCTGGATGGTTCCAGCGAACCCGCCGCCATGCACGCGGCATGCGCCCTGGCTGCCCTGCAAGAGCACCTGTGAATGCGCCAACCCCAGGGTGATGCTTTGAACTTTGATATCCGCGGGCGTATAACAATTCTGCAGCAGCTTCCAGGAGCTGGAACCGGATTCATTGACCAGCTGCAAAAAACGCGCCATATCGTTGGCCTCAAGGGCGTTCACCTGCTCAACCACGCGCCGGTCATCCTGGTAGAAGTGCATGGCGCGCAAGATCGCCCGGTCGCCAACCTGCTCACGCAAGTCAGGAAGGTTGTGCAGAACCTTTTCTAAAGAAAACTCGCGCAGCACTTTTCCACCAAAAAATCGAGCAATGCTTTGCATCTCATTCTTGATGGCGGCATAGTCTTCGTTCAGGTCGGCATGGCTGCCACCGGTATCAATGATCACCAGGGTATAGCCCTGGTGCGAGAAATCGAAGTTGACCTTTTTGACCACCGGGTGGTCGAAATCCTGAAAGTCAATGCTAACAAATCCACCCACTGCGCAGGTGGTTTGATCCATCAACCCGCATGGTTTGCCAAAGTATTGATTTTCCGCGTACTGGCAAATTTGCGCTTTCAACACTTCGTCCATGTGCGCCTGGTTGTAGAAATAATCCAAGATGGTGGCGATGAGCACTTCATAAGCTGCAGAAGAGCTCAGCCCCGAACCTTTGGGTACCCGGCTGATAATCACCGCCTCAAAACCGCCGATCGAGAAGCCTAATTCTTTCATCCGGGCGCAAACACCGCGGATGAGGGCGGCGGAGGTAAACTTCTCTTTTTCCAGAACAGAAAGGTCGTCTAGAACAACCGTCTCAGGCTGGTAGCCTTCGGAAGCAACCTGGATAACCTGGTCGGCTCGTTTGGCTGCCACGGCAATAATATCGAGATCAACGGCGGCTGCCAGGACACGCCCTCCATTATGGTCTGTGTGATTCCCCCCAACTTCCGTGCGCCCGGGCGAGCTGAAGAAAAACACTTCTTTTTGGTCTGGGTAGGTCGCTGTAAACCTGTCCAACAAGTCAAGGTAGCGCTTTTTTTCAACCTCCAGGCGGCTTGCCTGAGCTCCATATAAAAAGTTGAGCTGCGCATCTGCCTGGCTTGTCTGTAAAACTCTTTGGATATATTGAATACCTGGCATTTATTCCTCGATGCCCCCCCGCCTGAGCGTTCTTGGGAAGGGTGTGGTTAGATTTTTGGCTCTATTTTACCTGAGGGCAGCGGTTTATGAACTATTAGTCGCCCAAACAGACTCCCAGGTCGCGCGCCGTGCGCATCACATCGCAGTCCAGTGGCACGGTTTTCATGCGGCGGGTGGCTTCTTCCAGGGGGATGTATTGGACGGTGGGTGGGGCGAGAGCTACCATGACGCTGCGCTGGCCTTCTTCCAATGCGCGCACTGCCGCTGCTCCGAAGCGCTGGCCAAGCAGGCGGTCGAATGATGTGGGCGAGCCGCCGCGCAGCAGGTGACCTAGGACGACCAGCCGGGTTTCCTTGCCGGTCAACGCTTCAAGCTCCATGGCCACTTTTTCACCCGCACCGCCCAGCCGTTCGGCGCGCCCGACTTCGCGCGCCACCACCGAGACGTTGCCGCCAACTGGCATGGCGCCCTCTGCTACCACCACGATGGAGAAAGTCCTCCCCAGGCTGTCGCGCTGGCGGATTTTCTCCGCCACTTTTTCCGGGTCATAGGGAATTTCTGGGATCAGGATGACATCGGCAGAGCCAGCCACACCGCTCTCCAGCGCAATCCAGCCGGCATAGCGCCCCATCACTTCGACCACGATCACGCGCTGGTGCGAAGCTGCCGTTGTATGCAGGCGGTCCAGGCATTCCACGGTGAAGGCCCTGGCGGTGTCGAATCCGAAAGTGATCACCGTGCCGTTCAAGTCATTGTCAATGGTCTTGGGCACGCCCACCACCCACAAGCCTTTATCAGCCAGGGCTTTCGCGATGGTCATCGAGCCATCCCCTCCAACGGAAATCAGCGCGTCCAGTTCATGCAGCATAAAAGCCCTGATCAGCTCATCGGTGCGGTCAATCTCCTGGATTGTCCCATCTAACCCCTTAACCGGGTACTTGAGCGGGTTGCCCTTGTTGGTCGTACCGATGATGGTGCCGCCGAGGTGGGTAATGCCGCGCACGCGCTCACGGGTGAGTGGGATCAAGCCTCCGTCTACATACCTTTCCGGCATCAGCAGCCCATTGAAGCCATCCCGGATGCCGTAGACTTCCCAACCCTGGTTAATGGCCGACAGCACGGCTGCCCGGATGACTGCATTCAGGCCGGGAGCGTCACCCCCACCGGTGCAGATGGCAATCTTTTTGATCTTCTTTGCTTGAGCTGACATTTTTTGCCTCCCGATTTGACCTTAGATTACTTGAGAGCGTTCAAACCCTGTGCCAGGGCTTCTTTTTCTGCCTGGCTGAGTTTTGCGTTTGGATGCATCCACACATAATAGAAGGGGGGCATTTCCCCTTCAGCGATCACTTCTCCGATTTCGCCGGTTTCCATCCTCCCTGGCTGCCAATCAGAGAAATTGAGTTTACTTCTCCCCTCTGAGACATCTCGGCGGATCAACCAGGCAGCCGGGATCACCCGGCTGTACCAGGGCCAGACCGTCTCGTTGCTGTGGCAGTCAAAGCAAGCGCGTTTGGCCAGCTCTCGGGTTTGCGGGCTGTCCCAGGCTGGTTCCTGGGCAACGGGAGGGTTTTGCGGTGTCCCGCTCAAGAAAGTAATGATTCCAACGACTGCGCAGAGGATGACAACTCCTGCAATGCTCCAGATAAGTATTTTTTTCATCATTTCCCTTTCATGACAGGTTCTTTGCTAGATAGCCTCGATACCAGGCGATGGTTTGTTGGATGGCTGGCTGGTGCCCAGTGGCGATATTGCCAAAAGAGCGAATAAACTTATTGCTATCTATTATAAAGGGTTTCTCGAACTCGTACATCATCTCCACGGTTTCGCCGCGCTCCAGGGATGAACAGCCCTGCCATGGACATCATCCGTTTGCTGACATGGCTCATCTTGGGTGGTTTGCCGATTTCGTTAAAGAATAAGGTCATTAATTCTCGCTGCGAGAGTGTGGGCGGGTTAGGCACGTGCCAGGCCTGCCCGAGCGCTTCTTCGCGCTGACTGAGCAGGGCAAGGGCTTTCCCGAAATCGTTGATGTAGGTATAGGTATGCGGCAGGTCCAGTTTGCCGCCCAAGGAGGCGGCTTTTCCCTGCAATGCTGGGAGGATTGCCCGATTCCCAAGCGCCGAGTCCAGCACACCTGGGCCATAAAAATCAGAGCCGCGCCCCATGGCGACACGAATACGCCCGGTCTGGTGGGCCTCCAAAAGGGTGTGCGCCATCTCACCGCGCACTTTGCCCTTGCGCGTTTGGGCGGCATAGGGAAGGTCTTCGTGGATCGGTCCATTCACTTCGCCATACATGTATAAGTTTTCACCGGCGATCAGCTTCGCTCCAGCGCTGGCGGCGCCTTCGAGGATACTGGCTTGGAGGGGTGGAAATTTCTCGGGCCATTCCCAATAACGGGGCTGGGAACACTGGTAAACCACGCTGGCGCCTGCACAAACACTGCGAGCGAAATCCGGGTTGTAGGCATCACCACCTACAATCTCTACGGAGGCGGGCAAGCCTTGGGGAGCCTTGCCGGAGCGGTTTACCATTTTCACTTTGAATCCCTGCTCGGTTAATGCCCTCATGACAGACATGCCCAGTGGACCTGTGCCAAAAATCACCTGCAATTCATTTTCTTTCATAGCGATTAATTACCTCTTCTTCTTACTTTAAAATTCGTTTAGGCGCGCGACCATGCGCCCTTACGGGGGATTTTTTTAAACTTCCTCAAACAGCAAGTTGATGGTGAAAAACTATTGAATGCCGATCTGCTGCATCAAGGCCTGCATCTCTTGCCGGTATACTCTTTCCATGCTGACGAGAGCAGGAGGAAATTGATGCCCGATCTCCAAAGAGACCCAGCCGTGCACCAAGCTCCAAATGACCAAGGCCAGGTAATGTGCATATGGGTGGGCAAGGCTGCTGACCTGCTTGCGCCAGGCATCGATCTCCGCTAGGAGCTCTCCAGAAAGGAGGGGGGCTCAGGAATGGGGAGTTTTCCATCCTGGATGGCATCGTCCAGGACCATAATCAGAACGTTCAAGCTCTGCGCCGCGGCTGGCATGGTCACTTCCGACGGCGCCTGGTAACCCGCGATTGGCGTACCGAAGATCAGCTCGTAGCGCTGCGGATAAGCCAACGCCCACTCCCGGTAAGCTATACCGGTGGCTGCCAGCCGTCTGGCATGGTCGCTGGCGGGTACTGACTCCCGTGCTGCCAGCAGCGCCTCCCCAAGGGATGTAAACGCCTCGACGATCAGGTCGGTGACCAGCGCATCCCGGTCAGGGAAGTAGCGGTAGAGGGCGGGGGCGGTCATCTCCATCTCGCGGGCAATCGCCCGCAGGGAGATGGCCGAGGCGCCATTTTCGGCAATCTGCTTCCAGGCGACTGAAATAATTTCCTGGCGAGTGGCAGCGTGGGTTTTGTTACGTCGGTCTGAGGTCATATCTATTCCTTGTTTACAATGTTTATTTTAGTATACAGTGTTTACTTTGTCAAGGGGTAAGATACCTGTTTTCATCTTATGGTTTATTTGCCCAGTGCAGCCCGATCGTGCCGGCCATGCGGCGCTTAAAGCGCACCGCCCGGAATCCAGCCCGGAGCATTCGTTCAGCCAGCTCTTCAGCCGTCAGGAATGCCTGGGTGGAGGCGGACAGGTATTGGTAAGCATTCCTGTTTCCTGCGATGACGCTGCCGAGAAGAGGAATGCAGAAATTGAGGTAAATTTTGATGAATGGGGATAACCAATTCCGCGTGGGGCGGGAAGTGTCCAAAGAGGCCAGGCGTCCATTTGGCTTGAGCACGCGCTTTTGCTCACGCAGCGCCTGGTCAAGATCACGGACATTGCGTAACAGGAACCCTGAGCAAACGGCATCAAAGCTCTCATCCGGAAAAGGCAGGCAAAGGGCATCAGCGGTGGTCCAGGGCAAAAGCTCTCCACCCGTGCCCTGCTGCCCAAGGCGCAGCATTGCAAGCGTAAAATCCGCGGCTACCACATGGCAGCCCGCCTGCTGGCGAATCGCCTCAAAAGATAGGTCCCCCGTGCCTGCGCCCAGGTCGAGCAGCCGCTCGCCAGCCTGCAGGGCTAATCCCTTGACAAGCTCCCGCCGCCAGCGCTGGTCCTGACCGAGCGTCATGACCCGGTTCATCCGATCGTAGCGCTGGGCGATATCGTGAAATGTTTGTTGGACATCCATTGCAGGTTAAATTGATAAGCTCCCATGATAACCCGGAGCTTGACTCCGTATTTTTATGGTGAATCCAGGAACCCGTCAACCAACGCGTCAAACTCTGCCCGGCGCTGGAAGGCTGCCAGGTGCCCGCCGCTGGCAAAGCTGTGGATTTGCGCACCGGGGTAGGTGTCTTTGAGCGCCTGCCGCTCCTCAGCAGTGAACCCTTTGTCGTCTTCAGCAAAGACTAGCAGGACTTTACCGGCGCGTTCGACGGGTCGAAATACGCCGTATTTTTCAGCGTTGTCGAAGATATCCATCAGCAGCTTGAACTGGCCTTTCAAGGTCTGGGGGGTGTGCAGGCGGGTCATCACTTCGTTTGTATAGATCACGTAGAAGCGTTGGTCGGCGTCATCCGCCTTGGCTAATAGCCGTTTGAAGGCTCTGCGGTAGTAGCCCATCAGCAGTCCCACCGGCAGCTTAAGGAACAGCTTTGCCGAGCGAACGTGGGAGGGGGTGTACAAGCCGAAGGCATTCAGCACGAGCTTATCGACTTTATCAGGCTGCAGGCGGATGAAGGCATGCCCGACCCCCGCACCCAGCGAATGCCCCAGGATGTGCGCCCTGTCGAAGCCCTGCTCCTGGAGGATGGCTGCCAACCCCTCTGCGATGGGTCCCATCTTGCCTACCGGTGGATAGGAGGGAGAGAGCACGCGGTACTTCTTCTCCAGGCGCAAGATATTTCGGAACGAGGATTCGCCTACGGAAAGCCCACCCCCCAGGATCAAGACCGCCTGTTCACCTTGCCCGCTGGCGATGAATTCCCACTCCACGCCGTTGACGGTGAGATGCTGGTAAGGGTGGGTCGCGGCGAAAGTCTCGCAGCACCTCGCGCTGCTCGACGGACGCATCGCGATAAAGTTCGTCGAAAGTCGAAGTTGGCATAGGTATGACTCCTTCTGACGAGCATTATACTTCCCAGAATAAAAGCTTTACAGGTTCTTTAGGGACTGCCATTTTTCCCCACGGACAGGCATCTCCACAGATATCCCCAAGTACCGCTTTACAGGAAGAGTTGTGATTTTATGGCTGGCAAGCCCCCAGTGTGTCTCCATGGGCAAGATGCGCAGGGAGCGCTGAGGCAGAGATCGATAATGTATTTCCGCCTTTCTTATGGGCTGGTTTGTGGCAGATCATCACCTTATCCCCTTCGAGAGGCGGTTGGTAATCTGGATTCCCAGGGTTGATCACAATAATATTAACAATTGTCAGGTTGCCTGCTTCGTCGATGCACAGATAAATTTGCACAATGCTGTTCGGAGTGAATTCACCATTCCAGGATATTGCCGGCCAGCCCAGCAAGTGGATCTGATCTCCTTCCACGCTCACCACGGTAGCGTAAATATACATACAGGTCGGTATGTGCCCAAAATCGTCCAGCGGAGTGATCCGCACGACTTGCCAGGTTCCATCGGGCAGCAAGTTGATTTCAACGCGCACCAGCATTCCGGGGACGATGTTACCGACGATGATCGTATCCTCGGTCACATTAAGCGGAATTCCATTCACCACCCAAGGGTCGATGCTGATGACCGTCCCGATCAGAACAAAGGAGGGGTAGGGCGCCTCTTCAACGCGCTCGATTGCGTAAGCCAGCCAGGTGCCGTCTGCCTGAATTTGCCCTTTAACCCGCACCAGGTCACCTATCTGTAAATCCTCTGCGATCTCCGTCCAGCTCCGAATATCAAACGCTACTCCCGCCACATTCCAGGGATTCATGCTTTCGATCGGGCCAGTGATCTCGAAGGCGCGGTTTTCGTCCAGCGCACGGGTGATGCGCTCAGCCAGCCAGGTTCCATCTTCCTGAATTCTGCCGGTCACCTGTACGACATCACCGGCTATCAGGCCTTCTTGGGTCACAGTATCTGTGTAGACCGCGACTTCAACCCCTGAGATAAGCCAAATATCCGTGCCGATTGTCTCGATCACGCCCACGAATTCAAACGGCAGACCGCTCTCCTCTGAAATCCGGCGGATCTTTTCAGCCAGCAGAGCACCGTTTTCCTGGATGATTCCAACAACCTGCACCAGGTTGCCGACTTCGATTCCGGCCTCAATCTCTGTGGTATCTGTGATGATCACCGTTTGCCCTGAGATGGTCCAGTCAGCTTCGTTGATCTCCTGCACTTCTCCGCTCAAGGTAAAGTGGTTAGCAGGGGAATTGCGTACCAGGAGAATCAAGTCGGCCAATCGGGTTCCGTCAGCGCTTTGGCGTCCCTCAACGAATACAATATCCCCAACTTGCGGGTTGCCGATCACGACAGTCGCAGGATGCAGGGTGAAAGTTTGACCTGCGACCACCCATGTTTCGCCGGTTTGCGTGACAATTCCTTCCTCAATGATAAACAACGCTGGTTCACTGGGTGGCAGCCCAACCGAAAGGATTGTCACCTGCCCGGTCTCGACCATCACGGACTCTTCTTGCCCGGTGACCTCCACCGTCCCCTCCAAGACATTGAAACGCGCTGCCTGGTTCGACATAACGCTGACAGTAAATTGTGTCCCTTTCGCTTCTCCAGTTCCAGCAGAAGTATGGACTGCGTAAAGCGATCCCTTGTTCGAAGTTTGGGCTACATTATGTGTGCTTTCACCAATTTTTTGGGTGAGCTCGATCTCGCGCTTCTGATCCGCCTCACGATAATCGAGTTTATCGACTGATAATTCTGCATTCGGTCCTAGGGAGGTCTGGCTGCCATCTTTAAAAATGATCTGCGCTGCCGAGAGTTCTCCCGTGCGAATGATCTGTCCGGCTTCGACGATGCGTTCTTGGGTCACGGTGGTCCAAGTGCCGGAGGCATCCTGGATTTCCACTACCCCTTGCAGATGTATCACCATGGCCTGATAGTTCTGCAAGCCGGCAGCAGCCCGATCGAGGTCTGAGCCAGTCATAACCTGGGTGGATACCTTGTTAAAGACGCGATCCACCTGTTTCGCGGTCAGCCAGGCTCCCCCGGCTCCTAAAACCGCTGCAATCCCGCATACGGCAAGAATAGCTATCAACCCGCAGCCAGCTAAAATGAAAGGCCAGCGTACCACCTGCTTATTCTGAGTGCCCATGGTTACCTCCTGAGAATAATAATCCTAAATGAGGAACGTTGAACTTACGGGAAAGGGGTTCCCCTGAGCGTCAAACTAACAAAAGTGTAAGTTTAAACATCTTCGATGGTCGCTTGTACACGCTTGGGCACCCGCACCTGCAAGGCGGTGAAAAAATTGATTACCGCGATGAATACACCCATCAGAAAGACATACTGAAAACCGTACCGATTCCAAATTAAGCCTCCCAACAGGGCAACGGCAATGGAAAAGATGTGGTCAATGGTGACTGACACAGTCAGGGCCGGCTGCACGTCGGCCGGGTCGAGAGCGATCTTCTTCATATAGGTTGACCGCGCAATGCTCACAGACATTAGCATCTGGTCCAGCAGATAGCAGGTGCAGGCAATTAAAAAGGCCGTATTCAGTGGGAAAAAGTTCTTGGCAAACCCATACCCAAAGCATACGAACACCAGCATGACAGCCTCGCTGGCCAGGATAAAGCGCTCTCCCAAGTGGTCGACTGCCCAACCCAACAGCGGCTGGAACAAGATGCCAATGATCCCACCGATCAACATCAGTGTGGCGATGGTCTGGGTGGGCTGGTTGTAGATCGTGATCAGCACCCAGGGCCCAAAGGTGATGAAAAGCTGTTTGCGAGAGCCATACAGCACCGCCAGGAAATAGTACAGCCGGTATTCCTTGCGCAGCTTGAGATAAAGAGAGGGTGGTTTTGTCTCCGCTTTCTTCATGGAGAACATCAGCACGGCCGCGATCCCTAACCCAAGGGCAGTCAGGGCGAAGGTGAGTTCAAAGGTCATCCCCAGATATTTGAATCCCAGGATGACCAGGGTGCTCCCGGAAATTGCTGCTACCGTTCTGATGGCGTTTAGCTGACCCAGGCGCTGACCGGCCTGGCCTTCACGGGCCAGCTCCATGCCAATGGAAGAGGCGATGGGCATAAATAAGTGCTGCCCCATGCTGTAAATGAACAGCCAAACCACCATCACCAGGTAGCTGGACGAGGCAAAGCCGATTAATACCGCTCCAACTGTCCCCAGCAGCATGGCTAAGGCTCCCAAGCGGCGGCTGCACAAGAACCAGAACAAGGCAGAGACGAAACACGACCAGGAAGCCGGGCAGCTCTCGGGGCAGCTCTAGAAAGGAACGTTCGAACCCGCTCAGGGTGAATTGTTCATTAAGGAAGTTGTTGAATACCGAATCGAATAAACTGTAGGCGATGCCCATGCTGAAAGTAGCAATGATGAACAGGGCCAATTCCTTGGAGATGCGCCTCATTCGGAGGGTCACAGCAGTCATAAAGATTCTTTCATAAGGTGGGATGGGTGTAATTGGGGTGCTTCACAAACCCTGATTATATCCGTCTTACGAATATGCCGGGTGATAAACTGGGTTGAAGGAGGGGTTACCTTTATCCGCGTTTCAAAAGATGACTGTCACTGGATTTAAAGCTTGATTGTTGGTATGCTTAAAAGACTGGCAAATTCTGCCAGGTTCTTGTATTATTCTCTAATGGTTTTCGTCCGGTTTGTTTTCTGAGATCTTTGACCGATTTTGTAGAGAGGTATTGCTGAGGACATGAAAAAAATTCCGCCAATGACCCGTCTTCTCATTCTGTTTGTCATCCTGGCAGCGCTCTTCAGCGCGTGCTCGGCCAAGAAGACACCCACACTGGAGCCTACCGCGGTTGAGCAAGCTGCCCAAGCCCCCGAAGTTCCTGCGCAGCCCACTCCTACCCAGGGACCGACCAATACGCGCGCACCGCGACCAACCCCAACAGCTACCTTGCCGCCCACAGAAACCCTGGTTCCATCGGCCACCGCTACAGCAACAGAGGCCCCCACGGCTACCCCCACGGTCACCCCGGTGATCCCGGTCGGTCAGGGAACTCCCCTTCCTCAACCGCCGTTCCTCATCGCCTACAATAATGCTGACCAGCTGCGTGAGCTGGCCGGTTATGGATACCTACGCCCCTGGGAAGTGCGGATGACGGGAGACGCGGCGCACCTTTTTGTGGCCAATGCCATGGGTGTGGAGGCGCGCGATGCAGCTACAAACGCGCTGCTTGCCACGGTGCCTGTTGTGGCAGATTGTGAATTCAGCCAGGCCGGTCAGGTATACTCGATCTTTCCGGGCAGCGATGGGCAGAGCGTGGCGATCTGCAGCGGAGGAGCGCTGCAAGCCTATTCCATCGCTGGTCAGAAGCTCTGGAGCTTGCCTCTGCCTGCCCCTAAAAAGACTTATGCTGGCAAGCCCGTGCCGGTGGACCTGGTCTTGTCGCCAGATTTAAAATATGTGGTTTTCCCCGCTACGGGAGGCAAGTCGGAGATCTGGGACCCGGCCAAGAACCAGGTGGTCCTCACGGAGCAGGGTGTTAACCCGGTCTTCTCTCCGGATAGCAGCCGCCTGGGATTGGATTACAACGGGAGCATCTGGGTCTATAACACCCAGGATTGGTCCAAGCAGCGATTAACCACGATCAGCCAGGGAGAAACGAAACAATTCTTGCCGGGAGGCGAGCGCCTGGCGACGATTAATCCCAACTTCATTGAAATTTATCTCCTGGCAGATGGGAAGCTGGAGAGATCTTTCTATGAGTACAGCGCTGGTTCCGATACCAGCCTGTTCTTCTCGCCGGATGGGCAGAAGATCGCCTGGTCAGGTAAGGAATTTCCCGATCAACCCCTCAATGTTTTTAATATTGCCGATGGTAAGCAGGTGGCTACTTTGCGCCGCACCGACTTCGATTTACTCCACCTGGCCTCAGGAATTTACCCGCCTGGCGAATGATGGCCGGGCTGTGGTGAACGCTTTTGCCGAAGCCTTCCAGAAGCAGAATGAGGGCCCTTATGTATCTCCTGGGTACATGGCGTGCATTTTGGACCATCAGTCAGAATTGCCTTGCGGTGAAGATTTCCTGAATACCGATTACGATTTGTCCGGCAGGCCGATCCGCATCGTACGCAGCGCTCCCAACGAGCCTTACCAGGTCTTCAACGGCTCTGGTGAAGAGGCCTACTTGTTGGGTTATGTGCCGCTGACCAAGGGACGCGTTTATACACCCATTACGGTTTCGCCGGATCAGCGCTACCTATTGACCTCTTCTCTCATCGACGAGCGCAATATTAGCTGGGGCAACTACCGCAGCGAGCTGTGGAATCTCCAGAGCGGTCAGGCGGTGGTGAACATGGAGGGGCGTGTCTTGAATGCAGTCAACAGCCCAGATGGGCGCTACCTGGCTTTCATGACGGGCACTTATTCTGGATCCACCGTCAATCGCCTGACCCTGGTCGTGTTTGACTTCCTCGAGCGGCGGGTGGTCTTCCAACCTGGCATCCCCGCCCCCACGGGTTTGGAGCCGACGGGCATGGCATTCTTGCCTCAAGGTTCTTTCGTCTATGCCCAGCAAACCTCTCGGAACGGCGTCGACATGCTGGTGCTCAAGATCCTGGATGTGGAAAAATGGCAGACGCGGCGAGAGATAGAGATCAGCGATTTCGGCAGCCTGTCGCCTACCACCATGAACCGCCTGCCCGCTATGGCTGGCTCGACAGATGGCAATACCCTGGCGGTGGCGCTGGCTGATAACCGGGTGCGGCTGTTTGACCTGGCCACCGACACCGAGATCTATACCTGGCAGCCTCATCAATCGCAAACGACATCCCTGCAGTTCTCGCCGGATGGGTATGTGCTGGGAACGCTTTCGGCTGAAGATGGCTCGATCAAAGCCTGGGGCATCTGGCCGTAAACAGAAAATTTATTGTTGATTTTTCAAGCCGGGGCAGTCCACCTGCTCCGGCTTTTTTATTAAATATAGATTATTCTATCTCAGCAAAGCGGAGAATATCTTTGCGTATGCCACCCGCCTCCACCCACCAGATCTCATCGGCAAAGCGCTCGATGAAATAACGGTCGTGCACCACCGCCAGCACTGCCCCGTTGAAACTTGACAGCGCCTGCTCAAACTGGCTGCGGCTCGGGATATCCAGGTGGTTGATGGGTTCATCCAGCAGCAGGCAGTTGCAGCCTTCCGCCGTCAGCTTTGCCAGGATCAGGCGGGCGCGCTGCCCGTAGCTCAGCAGGTGGATCGGTTTGAGCGGTTCATCACCGGTAAAAAGAAACTTCGCTAAGAAGGTGCGCGCCTCGGTTTCGTTTGGAAAGAGGGTTGCAACGCTTTCAAGGGCGCTGAGCTGAGGCTCCAGGCTGCCCTGGTCCTGTGCCATATAACCCAGGTGGAAGCTGGAGCCCAGGCGCACCTCGCCCGCCAGCGGAGGGATTTGACCCGCAATGGTGCGCAGCAGCGTGGTCTTGCCGCTGCCGTTCGGCCCGGTCAGGACGATGCGCTGCCCGGCGCGCACTTCCAGGTTCAGCTCCTTCAAAAGCGGGCTGTTGAGATCATACCCCACGCTCAGATCCTCCAGCAGAATGGCAAAGCGGCCCTGGTGCCCGGCGTCGTTGAATTCCAGCTTGATCTGCCTGGCGCGCTGTGGTTTTTCCACGCGCTCATCGGAATCGAGGTAGTGTTCCAGCTTCTTCTCCCTGGCTTTCGCCTTTTTGGCGACTTTTTTCGCGATCCCCTGCTGGTAAGATTTGAAGCCTTTCAGCTTCATATCCGGCCCGCCGATGCGGATCGAGCTGGCCTGGCGCTCCGTGTAGGCCGCCTGGGCCTTGACGCGCGCAATATCTTGCTGCATGCTCTTGATCGCCATCTGCTGATCTTTATAGTCCGCCCACTGCCGTTCGATCTCGGCCTGGCGCTGCTCCAGGTAAGCCGTGAAGTTGCCCGCATACTCGTGAAAGCCGCGCTGAGGGTCCATCTCCAGGATGCGCGTGACGGTGTGGTCCAGGAAAGTGCGGTCGTGCGAGACGATCAACGCGCCGCACGGGCTGGCAGTCAGCCATTCTTCCAGCCATTCCAGCATGGCGATATCCAGGTGGTTGGTGGGCTCGTCGAGCAGCAAAAGCTGAGGCTCCGCCAGCAGCACCAGCGCCAGCGAGAGGCGCGTCTGCTGCCCGCCGCTCAGCAAGCGGATGGGCAATTCTGGATCGATCGCCTCCAGTCCTAAGCCAGCCAGGATGGCGGCGGCGCGGCCGCTCTCGGCTGACTCGATGCGTCTCAGCAGGGCATCGTACTGCATTTCGAGTGCTTCATCATCTGGGCAGCCAGCCAGTGCCGCAGCGGCGGCTGCCAGCTCTTCTTCCAGCGCCTGCGCTTCGCCGGTCGTCCTCCCGACTATCTCTCCCAGGGTCAGGTTCGGGTCCAGCGCGAAGCCTTGCGGCAGGTAGCCCATGCGCAGGTGTGGGTCGCGGCGCACATGTCCCGAGGTAGCTGCCTCCTCGCCCGCCAGGATGCGCAGCAAAGTGGTCTTGCCGCAGCCATTCGGGCCGATCAGCCCGATGTGCTCGCCTGGGTTGAGGTTAAAAGTGATATTTTCAAATAAGATCTGGTGATCGAAAGACTTGTTTAAATGATGAACGGTAAGCATAAAACCTCCAAAACGTACGGACGTACACACAGCTCCCACCTGGATGTAAGTGAACTCACAGGCTGATGAGGGAGAAATGGAGGGTTAACTTACCGCGTCATAATCTAAAAAGGGTTCCTTTGGTTTTGTCATTCCAAGATCCTCGAAAAGGGTTCCTTGCTACTATCAGCAATCTTTTTTACACCGCAAATTTTAACCGATAGACTGGTGAGAGTCAATCCGGCTTGCTCAGCCCTTGAGCGAGCCAGCCAGCATGCCGCGCAGGAAGTAGTTGCCCAGGAAGATGTAGATGAGTAGGGTGGGCACCGCCGCGAGGAAGGAGCCAGCCATTTGGACGTTCCAGGCGATGATCTGGCTGCCCGCCATGTTGTTGAGGGCAACGGTGATGGGCCAGGCGCGGTTGCCGGTGAGCACTACGGCGAAGAGGAAGTCGTTCCAGGCGGAGGTGAACTGCCAGATCAGGACGACGACAAAGGCTGGGATGGAGATGGGAAGCAAGATCCAGCGGTATACGCCGAGCATGCTGGCGCCGTCGATGCCGCCCGCCTCGATCAGTTCGGTGGGCAGGCTGGCATAATAATTGCGGAAGGTGAGGGTCGTGATTGGGAGCCCGTAGATCACATGGGCAAGGATGAGGCTGGGAATACCGCTCAAGCCGAGTGGTTTCATGATGGTGTTGGTGAAGACCACCAGCGGGATGAGGATGGATTGGTAAGGGATGAACATGCCGAACAGGATGAGCGGAAAGAGGATGTCGGAGCCTTTGAACTTCCACTTGGCAAAGACATAACCGTTAAGCGAGCCGAGGAAGGAGGAAATAATGGCCGCGGGGACCACCATTTTAAAGCTGTTCCAAAGGTAGGGGGCTAGCTTATTAAATGCTTCTATGAAGTTATCGAAGGCGATGCCCTTGGGCAGATCCCACATGTGGGCCAGGTCCACTTCTGCGAAGCTTTTGAAGCCAGTGATGAGCATGACATACATGGGCGCCAGGAAAAAGAGCGCCATGAGGACCAGCGGGATGTACAGCCAATATTTTTGCCGGCGAGGGGAGGCGATGCTCTTCATTGCTGGGCCTCACTTTTGAGTGTGTAACGAATATAAGGGATGATCAGGACGGCGACGCTGAGCAAGAGCAAGGTACCGATGGCAGCGCCGCGCCCGTAAAACAGACCATCAAAAGTGGTCTGCCACATGTAGATGGCAGGGACATCCAGGGGATACTGCTTGCCGGCGACGGCGATGATGAGGTCAAAGACTTTTAGCGAAATATGTCCAAGAATGATGATGGCACTCAATGTGACCGGAGTAAGAATGGGAAGGACAACGTAGCGGTAGATTTGCAGCTCATTGGCGCCATCGATCCGGCTGGCTTCGCGCAGCTCCTCAGGCACAGAGCGCAGTCCGGCGAGATAGAGAGCCATGATGTAACCGGCCATCTGCCAGATGGCAGCCAGGGCGATGGCGGCAATCCCCCAGGTTACGGTCGTGTGCCACTTGTTGATCAGAAAATCCAGGTGAAGATTGGAGAAGAGCAGGTTAAAACCGCTGATGCGGTCGCCTTCGGCGGGGTTCATCAGCCAGCGCCAGACGACGCCGGTGACGATGTATGAGATCGCCATGGGGAAGAGGAAGAGGGAGCGGAAGAAGGCCTCCCCTTTCAAACCCTGGTCGAGGATGACAGCCAGGAAAAAGCCGAGGGTGATCGAGCCGATGACAAAGACCAGGGTGAAGATAACCGTGTTGCGAATATCCACCAAGAAGCGCGGGTCGTTGAACAAGGAGATGTAGTTCGAGAGGCCAACGAAGGTGTAGTCGGGCGTGAGACCTTTCCACTGGCTCATGGAGACCCGCATGGACCAGGCGATGAATCCGTAAATGAAGATCGACACCGCCAGGATGGAGGGCGAAACGAGTAAAATATTCAGATATCGGTCTTTGTTTTTGTACATAGCTGGGCTTACCTGCTTTTGGGGCTTCGCCCTTCAGAGAGCGAAGCCCCAATGGTTTCAGAGAGTGATGCGAGGTTTACTTGCAGGGACCGGAGCTCTTGCACGCAGCCACGAGGGAGGCCTGGAATCCGTTAACATCCTGACTGGCGATGAAGGCGCCCAGGGCAGTATCGATCTCGCTCTTCCAAGAGTCGTTGGCAACGACACCGTGGGTTAGAGAGCCAACCACAGTGTTGGAAGCCCAATCATCCATGGCGGACTGCAGGTAGACACCGAAGAGGTTCTTGTCGCAGTCGGTGCGGGCGCAGATGGAGCCCTTGACGGGGTTGAAGGCTTCCTGACCGGCTTTGGAGCCAGCGACCTTCAGCCAGGATTCAGCCGCATCGGGGTGCTTGGCGCCTACAGCCTTGACGAAGGAGTCAGACAGGAACTGGAAAGTGCCGCTGGTGCCCGGAACAGGTGCCCAACCGTAATCGGTTTTGGGAGCCTTGCCGAGCTCGCGGAAGTAACCTTCTGCCCAGTCACCCATCACGTTGAAGGCAGCATTGCCATTGACAACCAACTGAGAAGCATCCTGCCAGGTGAGGGAGGCAGAGTCGGTGTTGGCATAGCTGACGATCTTATTATAGTTTTCGAGCGCGGTGGTGACTTCTTTGCCGCCCCAGTCGGTAGAGCCGTCCCAGAGACCATTATACTTTTCGGCACCCAGTGTACCGAGCAGGACAGTTTCCATCAGGTGCATCTTAGTCCACTGCTCACCCAGGGCCAGCGGAGTGATGCCCGCGCCCTTGAGTGTTTCCATGGCCGATAACCATTCATCGATGGTGGTTGGAACGGCAATGCCGTTATCGGACAGGACCTTGGGGTTGTACCACAGAACGTTGGCACGGTGGATATTGACGGGCACGGAGTAAATATTACCATCCTGAGAAATGAGCGGGATGAGGGTGGCGGGCATGACCTTGCCCCAACCCTCTGCTTCATAGAGAGCGTTCAGGGGTTCAATCTTTTTGTCCTTGACGTAGGTGCCGATCAATTCCTGACCAGCATGACCCTGCCAGCTATCGGGCGGGTCGCCTGCCTGCAGGCGGCTGGCTAAGACGGCGCGGGCATTGGTACCGGCGCCACCGGCAACTGCGGCGTTATTGAAAGTGATCTTGGGGTATTCGGCGTTGAAGATCTTGATCATAGCTTCCAGGCCAGCAGCCTCTCCGCCGCCTGTCCACCACGAGAATACTTCAACCTCATTACTGGCAGCTTGTCCACAGCCCGCCAGGACCAGGCTCAAGATCAGAAGTACAATCGTGAAGCGTAAAACGAAACTTTTTTTCATATTTTTCCTTTCAATTTGTGAGGTATTTAGAAATTTTGGGCGATTGTTCGATTGGTGATTTGAATTTTCCACAAGCCTCCTCTCTCTCTGATTATTGTTATTATACAACTTGTTATCAGATAAAAGTATTGGAATAAAGAAAAAAGAGAATCCCCCTAAATTTATCAGGATGGTTCAATCCCCCAACCTTATCAGCCTGCGCTGCAGCGCTACCGTGACTGCCGCGGTGCGGTCAGAGACCCCCAGCTTGCCGAAGATATGGATCAGGTGCGATTTGACCGTTGCCTGGCTAATGTGCAGACGCGCGGCAATTTCACTGTTGCTGGCGCCTCCCGCCACCCACTGCAGCACCTCCAGCTCGCGGCTGCTTAACTTCTCCTCGGCAGGCAAGCGCATCTTGCCGATCAGCCGTTTTGCTACCGCCGGTGCCAACACCGGCTCTCCAGCTCTTGCAGCTCGAACAGCATGGAAGAGCTCTTCACGCGTGCAGTCCTTCAGCATGTAGCCCGTGGCGCCCGCCTCGATAGCGGGCAAAATATCCGCATCGCTGTCGTAAGTGGTCAGCACGAGCACCTGCATCGCAGGCAGGCGTTTCTTGATCTCGCGAATGGCGCTTACCCCATCCAGGATAGGCATGCGCAGATCCATCAGGATCAGGTCTGGCTGCATTTCAACCGCCCGGAGGATGGCTGCCTCCCCATCAGAGGCTTCCCCTACCACCTCGAAATCAGCCTGGCTTTCCAGCATGCCGCGCAGCCCATCCCGCACCACCGGGTGGTCGTCGGCGATCACCAGCCGGATTTTGTTCATGGCTTCACCTCCATGGGGATCTGAGCAGCCAGAGTTGTGCCCTCTCCGGGAGAGCTTTCGACGATCAACTGCCCGCCAAGCTGTGCCAGGCGCTCGCGCATCGTATGTAAGCCAAACCCGCCGCGGTTCTGGTCGGGGGGGCGGGAGAGAATGATGGGATCAAAGCCCTGCCCATCGTCGTGTACATCAAGCGCCACCTGGTCTTCCATATACGAAAGAGTAACTGTCACCCGGTTGGCCTGGGCATGCTTGCGGATGTTTGCTAACCCCTCCTGCATGAAACGCAGCAGGATGACCTCCACTTCAGGCTGCAGTGTATATGGGCTGCCAGTAGTCGAATAGTCGATCGGGAGGTTGGTTTCCTCCTGCCAGCGCTGCGCCACCCGCCTCAGGGCTTCAGGCAGCGTAGCTCCTTCGAGCGGTTCGGGGCTTAAAGCTTGCACCAGCCGGCGCGCTTCCCCCAGGCTGAGGCGCGCCGTCTCGCGTGCCTGCCACAAGCGTTTACGCACTGCTTCCTGCCCCTCTGGCAGCGCCTGGTCAGCCGCCTCGAGCTGCATCACGATGCTCGTGAACCCCTGCGCCAGGGTATCATGGATTTCTTGTGCCATCCGCTGACGTTCCTGTAGGACGCCCGCCTGCCTTTCCATGGCAGCCAGGCCCTGCTGGGCGGCCTCTAATTGTTCGATCAGGCGCTTGCGCTCGCTGCTTTCGCGGATCAATGAGCGTATCCACAGCGCCAGCAAGGCTGACCAGCCGACTGCCATCAGGCCTGTGAACAGCAGTTCAATGGAGAACTTTATGGGTTTACCAATGTTTAGAGCCTGTGACCAGATGATCAGTCCCGTTAGCAGGATGTTTCCGATCACAGCCAGTCCGAAGGGCAGCGTCCCCCACATCAACCCGTAGAAGGATGATGCGGTCAGGTAATAAGCCCAGCTTGCCCGGCTCAAAGGGAACCAGACTGCAAACGCGACCACCAGGTAGATAATCGATAGTACGGTTTGCTTTTTCCCCTGGGTTTTAGGCACCACACAATCATCATCAGCCCATACCAGAGGCCCAGGAAAGTGCTAAGCCCTAGGACAAGCTCTGTGGAGTAGTACATGGTGCCGGAGGAGAGCACCAGGATCGTGGGTACCACCAGCGACAGGTAAAAAACAATATGCCAGACCTTAACCCAGCGCATCCAGGCTTCGCGTCTGGAAGAGGCGGGCTTTGGGTCGTAGGGTGCTGGAACTGGTTCTCGAGGCATTTCTGACTTTGGGTGAATAATGTTGTAATCTTTTCATTTTTCTAGCAGGTTTTATACCAGGCTGCAATTCTATTGCAGCCCGCAATAGAATTGCAACCAAATCATCGCGTTGTGCTTGTATTCTACTCCCATCGGAACAATCTGGCAGCCAAAACCGTCCCGGCGATCAGGATTCCCACCAGCACCAGCACGGGCAGCCAGAGCGTATTCCAGGCATCGTTGAACCACAAGCCCTGCATCAGCCTGACCACGTAAGTCAGCGGCAGGAACTCGCTTACCCGCCGCAGTCCCTCTGGCAGCATCTGCAGCGGCATGCCTGCACCGGATAGGAACATCATCGGGAAGAAGATCAGCATGCCAATTGTCTGTGCGCTTCGAGCAGTAGGCGCCAGGCTGGCGAGCAGGTAACCGAAAGCATAAAAAGCCAGGGCACTCAAGATAAAAGCCGCCAGAACGTTGAGCCAAGACCCCGCAAAGTGCAGCCCAAAGACGAGCTTGCCCGTCAGGATCAGAATCAACATGCCCAGGAGAGCTACGCCCAGGTACATCAATACGCTGGCGAGCAGGTAGACCACGGGTCGCAATGGGGTGACCCGGTAGCGGCGCAGCACACCGCTTTCTCGGCTGGAGGCGGTTTCGATGGGGATGCCCATCAGGGCCACGGTGCCGATGATGATCCCGGTATAGGCTGGCACACTGGCATCTACCGTGCCGATCGACCTGCCCCAAAATTCGGGGGCGGGGTCATTGCCGTAGATGAATCCGAAGAGCAGCAGTAGCAGCACTGGATAAGCCAGTGAAAAGAAAAAAGCCGCTGGCTCACGCAGGTAGAGTTTGAACTGCATCACGAAAAGTTTCCAAAGAGTACGCATCATTTGTTTCTCCTTAATCTCTTATATCTTGCCCGGTCAACGCCAGGAAAGCATCTTCCAGGGTAGCCTGTTCGCTGCGCAGGTCATGGAAGGGCACTCCCTCTTCTTCGAGGGCCCGGATGACCGCGCCGATCAACCCCTCCCCCTGGCCAAAGACCACCACTTCTTCATCCTGTTGCTCCACTCGCCGCACCCCAGAGAGGACGCCGATCAAGGCCGCGTTGAAAACCGGCTCCTTTGGTTTGCCTGCATCCCTCTCGCCAGGCGAATGGATTCGTCCATTGACCTGGAAGGAGATGCGCGTCCCCATCCCAAGCTGGCTGACCAGGTTTTGAGGGCTGTCCAGTGCAATCACCCGCCCATGATTCAGGATCAGCACACGGTCGCATAAGCGTTCTGCCTCATCCATGAAATGGGTGGTCAAAAAGATGGTCGTCCCACGTTCTCTGATCTCGCGCACCAACTCCCAGGTTGCCCGGCGTGCCTGCGGGTCCAGCCCGGTGGTCAATTCGTCCAGGAAGACGATCTCCGGTCGGTTGATTAGCGCCAGGGCGACGAACAGGCGCTGCTTTTGGCCCCCAGAGAGCTGGCTGAAGAAAGTGCGGCGCTTCTCCTCCAGGCCAAGTTCTTTCAGTAATGGACGGTAGTCTGTAGAATGGCGGTAGAACACTGAGAACAAATCCATCGCCTCTTCCACGCGCATGCGTGGCGGAAGGTTTGCGGATTGTAATTGGACGCCGGTGCGTTCGCGCAGCGCATAATAGTCTTTCTGTGGATCGAGACTTAGCACTTGCAGCTTGCCTTCCTCCGGCTGCCGCAGTCCTTCGATGCACTCGATGGTGGTGGTCTTGCCTGATCCGTTGGGTCCGACCATGCCGAAGATTTCGCCCCTGTGCACCTGGAAAGTGACGCCATCCACTGCTTTGACAGGGCCGTAAGATTTTCGCAGCCCTTCCACTGTAATCACATCCTGTTCTTGCATACATAGTTCCTTTCTTTATCTGTATACAGGATACCGGATTAAGGGAAGGGTGTGAACCACCGGTAGGATGGTTATTTCTCGTCGATCGGTGGATTCTGCGATCAACCGGATGGTTGATAGAGACGGACTAATCTACTCAAACTGAATGCTCCGGATAACCTCTTCCAGCGGTGCCAGGGTCTCCGGATCGTGGATAGCAAATCCAATCAATTTATCCTGGTACGGCACGAAGTACCAGGTTATCGTAAAAGGAACCCCACCACCGCCCACCTGTGTGCGTTGGGCGTTAATTCCGTCCAATACGGTCCCCTCGATGGGGTTCGCCGGGCAGCTGCTGCACTGCGTTTGGATAAACTGCTCTACTGTCCATTGTGCTGAATCAGCAAGAATAATCCGGCTGTACCCAGGACCACCGTTGGGGGATAGATCCGTTCCAGGTCCAAGGATAATCATTTCGTACGGACGGGCAGGATCATTTGTGACTTTAATCGGCTCGGATGCTTTCCAACCCTCAGGCAGTTTGAGAGAAAACCGCCCCTCACCGTTGTAATAGCGCGTTGGATCAAGAGTGGGTATAGACGTGGCTTCCGCCAGTCCATTCGCAGGCGTGCTGGTTGGGTTCACGGTTGGCTGCCTTGTGGCCTTTGCCGCCGGAAAATTGCAGGCACTGAGCAAGGCTGCAAAACTGAATATCCATATCCATCGGTACAGCATCATCTGTTTTTCAAACCTTTCCTGGTGCTTCCTTGTTTTATAAGCATCGTTTGGATTCCTTTTAGCGCAGCGAAAGCCAATTGTCATCGGTCGCCTTTTACTATATGGAAAACCACATTCACGTTATAATCGCCTCAAGGAGCAGTTATGACGATCCGTATTCTTATTGCAGATGACCATGCCGTTGTGCGCCAGGGTTTGCGCATGTTCTTAGGATTAGATCCTGATCTGGAACTGGTCGGCGAAGCTGCTAATGGCAAAGAGGTGATCGAGTTAGCCAGAATCCTTAAACCAGATGTAGTATTAATGGATTTGGTAATGCCAGAAATCGATGGGATTGCAGCCACAGAGATCATCCGGCGCAATTTTCCTGATGTAGAAGTCATTGCATTAACCAGCGTTCTCGAAGATAAGTCAGTGACCGGTGCCGTACGAGCAGGTGCGATTGGGTACCTTTTAAAAGATACGAATGCTGATGATTTATGCCGGTCCATCAAGGCAGCCGCAGCGGGGCAGGTCCAACTTTCTCCCCAGGCAGCTGAGCGCCTGACGAGAGAGATTCGCACCCCAGAAAATCCCCAAAAACTGACGGATCGCGAGGTTGAGGTCCTACGCCTGCTGGCAGAAGGTAAAGCCAACAAGGAAATTGCTGCCGGTTTATTCATTAGCGAAACCACTGTTAAGACCCATGTCAGCAACATCCTGCTGAAGCTTGCAGTTCCCAGCCGTACGCAAGCAGCACTTTATGCAGTGCGCATCGGCTTGGTCCCGTCCTCGAGCGGCATCCAATACGAGCCGAGGTCATAGTGCTGCTAATGCTTCTGCCTCAGTTGAATAGATTTGTATGGCCTCGTTCAAGCGGGTTAGCTCAAAGATCTGCCGGTAATGTTCTTTCAGGTTGACAGCAACCAGGTGCTGTTTTTGGCG
This sequence comes from uncultured Chloroflexia bacterium, assembly GCA_963751425.1. Classification (GTDB taxonomy): domain Bacteria; phylum Chloroflexota; class Anaerolineae; order Anaerolineales; family UBA4823; genus CAVVUF01. The sequence goes on from CAVVUF010000002.1 coordinate 435,631, forward strand.
GTTGCAGCGAATGAGCAGGGTGATCAATAAGCCAATCCCAGAGCTGTTCATATACTCCAGCTTTTCAAAATTCAAAATGATAGTCTGCGCACCGCGTTCGCTTACCTGGGTATAGGCAGTCATCAAATCCTTTTCAGCAAACGCATTGATCTCGCCTTGAATGTCGAAAATGCTGGTAACCGAATCGATACCCCGTACCGTTACGATGATGTTCGGGATTGCCATTTGTTTCTCCTTTATTGATGTGTGGTTTGTGCCATTTATATTTGATAATTATTGGTCGATCTGAGCTCTAAAAGAGCTGAAGTTTCATCCAAAAAAACCACGATATAGTCTGACAAGCGCGTAATGTCGAAGATTTCCATATAATGGTTGCTTAACCCACAAGCAGCAATCTTATGTTGCGATTGACGTGCCTTTGTGAGCAAGCTTACGATGATTGCAATGCCTGTGCTGTTGATATAGCTGACTTTCTCAAAGTTTATCAGGATCGTTTTAGCTGTTACTTTTTCAGCTTCTTCATACACCATTTGTAATTCTTGATTTGCTAAAGCGTTAATCTCGCCTTGCAGGTCAATAATGACCTGGTCATTTACCTGTCGTATCGCGGCATGGAAAGGTTGGTTCATACCGGTTCCTCAGGAAGGTTGAATACCAGCTCTAACGTATGGTGGCTCCCATCCGTGTAATCACTCATCTCGTCCGTCAGTTTCCTGATCAAAAACCTGCCCCAGCCGCGCGGAGATTGCAATCCCTGTATTTTGCTCTCTAAATCTGCCGTGCCAGGTTCGGGGAGAGGCATCCCGCCTCCATAATCGATCACTTCCACCTTGAGCTGGTTTTTAGAAACAATGACATGGATATTCACAGGTGTATCTGTGCGATATTGATTCCCATGTTCGATAGCGTTCATCGTTGCTTCAGCAACGGCAGTTTTCACCCTTTCTAGCCTTTCAGGTGGTAAATTCAAGATCTGAATTGCTTCAGCTACTTGCTCCATAGCGATTCTTTCGTTGCCTGGCTCACTGGGGATGTTAAACTCAGCTAAAAGTCGCTCATCTTTTTCATCGCTGCTGTTTATATTCCCGTAAGGGTAAGATAGCATATCGAGACAGACGAAGGTCACATCGTCCTCCTGTTCCCAATTTGAAGAAGTAAAGCGTGATAGTTCGCTGAGCATATGTTGGATCCGCTTTTCTCCGCATTCGGGGCTAGCCATCAGCTCGCGGATGCGTGGAAGACCGAACATTTCTCCCTGCGGATTATGCGCTTCAAGTAAACCATCACTGTACATCATCATACTTTCGCCAGGGTGGAGCTTGGCATCTTTTTCCTCGTAAGCCATGTCAGGTATCAGGCCCAAAGGCATTCCCCGCGCGCGCAGTTCAATCAGCTCGTTTTGCCCACGTTGATAAGGAGGTGGGTGACCGGCATTCGCATAGATAATCTGTCCATTGATCGGGTCGAGGACTGCATATAAACAAGTGACGAACATGCTCATGGGCATGTCAGGGCATAACAGGTTGTTGGTCTCTGCCAATACCTGACCTGGAAAGACTAGGCGCTCTGCTGCAGAACGGAGTGTATTGCGAGTCGTGGCCATGACCAGAGCGGCAGGGACACCTTTATCGGTGACATCCGCAATGACCAAACCAAGCTTGCCATCTGGGAACAAGATGAAATCATAAAAATCTCCACTGACTGCCCGAGCTGGCTGCCAGTGAGCGGAAATCTGCCAGTTGGGCAGATTGGGAACATGTTTGGGGAGCAGCGTTTCCTGAACAACTCGAGCGACGCGCAGCTCTTGTTCGAGACGTTCACGCTCGCGTTCCTCGTTGCGCTGGCGTTTCACTAATTGAGCAATCCGCAGGGCTGGCGAAGCTTGAGTAGCTAGAGTGGCAAGATATTGCCGGTCATCGGTAGAATACTCTTGCTCACTCCGCCGTGGCCCCAGGCTCATCAAGCCAATCAATTCACCCTGGTTGACGAATGGTACGAGGATCTTGATACCAGCTTGCCGAAAATTTTGAACAGCGGGTAAATCAAGTTCCAAATTTGATAAATAAACGACACCATTCACGCTGGTTAGATATGGAAGCAGAGGGTCGGAGGGTGAGATATCCACCTCAATCGTCAGGATGTCGTTTGAGCCTTTGGTTGCAGAAGCGCTCCGCGGCGCCAGTTCGCCGGCTGATCCGCCTGTGAGCATGTCCTTTGCACGTTTAAGCCAGGATCCCATCCTCATCTCCAGAAAAAATAATGGGTCACTTGGAAGGTCCTCGTTCCCATTCAGCAAAGCGTGGTTTTCCAAGCGCTTTCCAGGCATCGCCAACTGGTTGAACGCCCAGGTCATACAGCAGTGTTCGAGCTGCCAGGCCGATAATTGCTGTGAAGGTGGGGTAAGCGATCTCCAATTCTGCCAGTTGTTCAACCCACATATCCGCTGCCATTGCTGCCGCAGCCACTTCGACGACTTCCAGGGCTTGCTCGCCCACTACATGGGCACCCAAGATGCGATGGGTATCCTTCGAAACAATGAGCTTGCAGAAACCAATAGGGTGCCCATCAATGACCGCGCGGTCGAGGTCTGTATAAGGAGCCACCGCCACGGCACAGTCGAATTCTGCCCGCGCCTTCGCCTCGGTTAATCCTACGCTGGCATATTCCGGGTCGGTGAACCCACCATGCGGTACGATCTTGTGTTCATAGCGCCTGCCAACTCCCAGCACAGCATTTTCTGCTGCAACTTGGGCTTCGTAGCCAGCGCTTTGAACGAGCATCATCCGCCCGGTAATATCGCCAGCCGCAAAAATGTGCGCTGCGGTGGTTTGGAGGTAATCATTTACTTTGACAAAATTACCCTGGGTTTCAACTTGAGCCGCAGACAAGTTTAAAGGGTCTAGATTTCCCACCCACCCGGCTGATAAGATTACCGCCTCTGTTTGGAGTGCATTGACCTCATTATCGCGGCTGTAAAATAATGTCAGCCCTTGTTCATTCTTTTCAATCCGTTCCACGTTTGTGATATTGGTGATGATCTGGATACCACTGCGATTGAAAGCATTTTGGACCGTGTTGGATACCAATTCATCTTCAGCCGCCAGGATGCGGGACGACCGTTCAAGCATCATGACTTGCGAGCCAAAAATCTTAAAGATCGATGCCAGTTGGCAACCGGTTGCAGCTGCCCCGGCGATCACAATTGAACGCGGTAACTGCTTTAAAGACCATAAATCTTGGTGTGTGAGGGCGTATTCAGCCCCAGGAAAGTCCAACCGGCGGGAACGTCCACCTGCACATAAGATGAACTTCTCCGCTTGTAACGATTTGCCATTAGCCAAAGTAATCGTGTGCGCATCGGTAAACCGCGCTACGCCGCTTTCGGTATAGGTTTTAACTCCCACAGAGTTCAAAAGGTCGATGGGGTGTTTCTTCTCTTGCATGTGGAGAACCACCTGCTGAGTTTGTTTGAGCAGTCGCAAAAAATCTAATTTGGGGACTTGCCCAATCAAGCCATATTCTTCAAACTGTTCTGCATCGCGCAGCAGGCGAGATGCTTTGGCCAATACGCGCGTTGGCACACAACCATCGATCGTGCACGTGCCTCCAATCTGTCCTCGCTCAACCAGGGTCACCTTAGTTCCCAGTTCGCTGGCTCTTAGCGCTGCGGTCACCCCGGCTGGACCGCCTCCGATCACGATGATATTTCCTTTTTGTCCCATAAGTTTATGCCTCCACTCTGCCAACCTCATGGTCAATGACCACACGATAAGTCCTTAGTGGGTTGTTTGCAGGTCCACAAAGAACTTGACCGTTTGTCACCTCAAAACACGATCCATGCCACGGGCAGGTGATTTGAGTCCCTTCCAGAGTGCCCTCATTCAACGGGCCGTCAGCGTGCGTGCAAGCATTCTGGGTAGCATAGAACTTGCCGTTGATGTTGTAAACCGCGATAGATTCGCCTTTCAAGTGAATCCGGATGATTTGTCCGGGACGAACTTCCTGTGTGAGAAATTCGTTCTCCAGGAGTTTTCGATCTCCATCAGCATTTTGTGGGGTATTGACCATCTCCAGGGTCACTGTTTCCCTTTGAATCAGAGGTACATACACGTGTACCTCACCGTCATGCACTTCTACGCGGTAAGTTGCCAGCTTTGCACTTGGATCATCCAAAAATTGTCCTGTTGTGATATCGTAACGGTACCCGTGCCAGGGGCAGGTGATCATACTGCCTTCAAGTGTTCCGGTGCATACAGGCCCTCCTCGGTGAAGGCAGCTATTCCGTAAGGCGTACCACTGACCCTGGTGGTGGAATATGCCAATCGATAGATCACCCACCTGAATGATCTTCCGCTCACCAGTTGGGATTTGATCTGACGGACCGATCGATACATCTTGGGTTTCGTTTGCCAGGCGCATTCCAAGGCCTAACTCATAGGTTTCGACAGCCATGTTATAGACTGCCTCAGGATTAATGCTCGTTTTTGGTCCAATAACCTCCACTTCGTGCTCATCTGAATAAACCCTGGAGAGCATTTCCAAGATGACCATCATCAGGAGGTTCCAGGCTCGTAAAGCGCGTGTTTCTAGATCAGGATCGATTTCATGCAGTTCCTTTGTCAACGCCTGGCTGATGGCGTGCTGCATGAACCCTATCTGGCCAATGACATACCGTTCAGCGATATAGATATTGGGATCTGCCCCATGCGAGGTATGGGCGCGTCCAACGTAATCGATGTAACGCGCGTAATCATCATCAAATTTACCAGATGCAGTCTTCCGCCAAAAGTTGGTCAAATGGTGCATGCGCAGCTGTACGTAATCCTGATCAATTGTTCCATCTGGTTTCAGAAAGTGTTTGCGCGTTGGCATATAATGCAGTAAATGATCATAGAACTGAGCAACAATCTCAGGAATGTATTTTTCGATAACCAGCCCAGTATCACGAATGAACCTGGCATCTTCTTCAGTAAACCCAACGAAATCAGACATAATCCGAAAGTAATGTCCTGCATCCTCCGCACCACGTTTTATCTTTTCTTGTTTTGATAAAAGAATGTTCGTTTGAGACATACTATTTTTCCTTCTCTTTAAGCCACAGGCTGACTTTTTCGGGTTGAATAGTTTCTTGCACGAGAATTAATAATTTCGTTCTCAAGACCTCTAAATCCACCTCGTCACTAGCCAATTTCGCGAAAGCTGCCAAAGCTTTATCGGCATTGTACTTGCTCCGGTAAAGGCGGCGGTCGATGGCGTTTTGTACTCGTTTGCGTAATGGGTTAAATAAGGTGATGATGATCAGGGTGGATACAACTATAACGAATGAGGATGGTTCTCCTGTAATTTCTTTAAAAATTAGGGTTAGCAAGACGACACTAATATAATAAATAAGACCTAAGGTCCCTGTGAGGATTCCGTAGACCAGCGTTCTGTGGATGATCACATCAATCGCCCATAGCCGGTACCTTAGGATCGCAATACTGACAGACAATGGAAAGAATAGGATTAAAGGCATGAAGAGTGCTGGATCCCAGGAGGGAAATACTTTGAGCAGTGGGGAAATGAGCCAGCCTAAGATCACCACGAAGGCTACTAGGCTGCCAAATAGAATGATGCGAATTTGTTGTCTTTCGATTGCCGAAGGGTGGTTTTGCAAACGGAAAAACAACATACCAAACAAGAAAATCAGGCTGAAAGCAGTGTAGAAAAAGCTCATCCGCCAGGGAACCACATATGCCCAGGGATCCTTCGATACAAACAATGCTAACCAGCCCCAAATGCATAATCCGATCGATATTGAGTACGTGATAATTCGCAGGGAGGAACGACGATGGACCGATTCGATTTCGTTTGGAAAAAGCAGCGCCAACCCCAAGATTGCCCCTCCCAGGAGAGCAATTGCCAGGGTCCATAAGGCTGTTCCTTTATGGGTGGTCTCAATATCGAAGGATAAAGCGCAAACAATGGAAGTACAGGCACAGAAAAATGCAAATGAAAGACCTGCTCTCGTCATCCCTCTGAGGGCATAGATGACGCCACCAATCACCAGATAAATCAACCCGATAAAATATGGAAGCCAAAAGAATTTCACCAAATCCTTCGTTGGATAATTGGTGATCTCCACATATGTATAAAACCTCTTCAGACCATTTTCAGCTTCCGTCTGCATCGTTATCCCTTGTCCGACTTTGGATGAGCGCAGAAACGCCTTAAGATCGCTGGTCTGAGTGATCGGTTTGTTGTCGAATAAGATAATCCGCTGTGGGTAATCGATGCCAGCCTTCCTCCCATTCCAATCCTCTCTACCAATGTTCGCAACAACACCACTTTGTTCGAATACAAAACCAGGAAAAGGTATCCGGCTCCATTGAATTGCCAGGATTGGAGCAAAGATGAACACAAGGAACGCAATGAAAAATGAAGCCGTTGTAGCCCAGAAACTAAAACGCCCCGGCTTGCTTTGTTGGCTTGTTTCAGTCAAATTGTTTCCGCGCCGTTTTGATAAATATCCAGGAGAAGCAGTCATTGGTCCTATACTTTTTTCTGAAAGGTAATTTCAAAGTTTCACAATGTATAATAAAGTTGTTCACCCCATTTTGCATCACGCAAAGGGTGGATAAATTCTCCGACTTTCGTAGGATGTTATGGTTTTTGGCGATCACAGGAGTTTGCTATGGGTATGGTAAATGGAGCTCGGCCGATGGACAGCGACCATAAGAATGATGTGACTCAAGCCTTGAAAGAAAGCCAGGAGAGGTTATTGCGCGTCATTACTGACGCTCCGATTATCCTTTGGGCGATGGATCTCCAAGGGGTGATCACTTTATCCGAGGGGAAAGGGCTGTCTAAACTCGGCCTCGCTCCAGGTGAATTGGTGGGCCAATCGCTGTTCGAACGTAATGCCGGGCGTCCTGATGTCTTGGAATATATCCGCCGGGCATTGAAAGGCGAGGAGATTACTTCCCTCCTGGAAAATAACGAAGAGGTATTCGAGACGCATTATTCACCTCAATTCGATATGCTAGGTGCAATGACGGGAGTCATTGCCGTTTCGGTAATTATCACGGAGAGAATGAAAGCGGAGGAGGCACTGCGCGAGAGTGAAGAGCGCTATCGTTCGCTGATCGATAACAGCCCTGATGGGATTTTATTGACTGCCCCGGACGGCAGCATCCTCTCTGCGAATGCTGCTGCCTGCCAAATTTTTGACATGTCAGAAAAGGAAATCTGCCAGGCTGGCAGAGCGGGCGTGGTCGATTTATCAGATCCGCATGCGATTGTGTTTTTGGAGGAACGTACCAAGACAGGTAAAGCTCGAGGAGAACTGACCCTGATTCGCAAAGGTGGGGTGAGATTTCCTGCAGAGGTCACCTCGGCTATTTTCACAGATCGAGATGGTCATTTACGCACCAGCATGATCATCCGTGATATCACCCAGCAGAAATTAGCTCAAGATGCTTTGCGAGCCAGTGAGGAGCAGTATCAAAGCATTTTCTATGCAACACGCGATGGATTATTTATCAGCGATCTCTCCGGTAAATTGGTGGATTTCAATCCTGAAGCATGTCGAATGTTGGGTTATACAGAGAAAGAAATGCGCCTGCTTCAGCCTCTACAGCTCATTCATCCAGATTCCTTGCATGTCTTCGAAGAGTACTTGCGTAAGGTTAGGGATGGGACGCAGTTTCATGGTCGTGCGATGGGTCTTCGTAAAGATGGTTCAAGCTTTCCAGCCGAGATTTTTGGGGTTCCGATAACTTATTATCGCCAGCACTATGCTTTGGCAGTCGTGCGAGACATTACCGAGCAAGTGCATGCTTACCAATTGCTCGAACAACGGGTGAGCGAAAGAACCCGTGAGATTTCGGCTCTTTTGGACGTTTCCCGCAATGTTGCTTCTACTTTTGAGCTGCGTCCCTTACTGGCACAGATTTTGAATCAATTGAGTACAGTGGTAGATTATTCTGGGGCAGCCATTATTACTTTGGAAGATGATGAATTTGTCATCGTCGATTACGTCGGACCCATCTCGCATGACCAGGCGTTGCAAACTCAGATTCCATTGAACTCAGCTACGCTTTTCAAGCGCGTTGCTACCCAACTCAAACCGTTGATTATTGCCGATTTATGGGAGGATACGCCAGCCAACCATGAAATCCTGGAAAGCCTCACGGGACCTGTTGGTGAGCTCTTTCGCTTTGCGCACTCCTGGATTGGCGTTCCTTTAACCGTGAGGGATTGTTTGGTTGGTATTCTCTCTGTAGATCATCTCAAATCCGGTACCTATACCCAACAACATGCTCGCCTGGTATGGGCATTTGCAGACCAGGCAGCGGTAGCCATCGATAATGCCAGGGTATATAAACAAGCTCAGGAGCTGGCGGCTCTGGAAGAGCGGCAGAAATTGGCGCGCGAAGCTTCACGATTCCGTCTCTCAAGCCCTTTACGGTATTGCACTGGGGGCGCGCACCGCTCGGGCGCTGCTGGAACGTGACCCGGCTCAGGCTGTTGAGGCAGTAGATTACTGTCTCTCCCTGGCAGAAATCGGCCTGGCAGAGATGCGCTCCTTGATCTTTGAGCTGCGCCCAGAATCCTTGGAAAAGGAAGGTCTGGTAGCGGCCTTGGGTAAGCAAGCCGATGCGCTGCGCTCTCGGATGGGAATTCAAGTATCCACGAAATTCTGTGATGAACCAGATGTATCTTTGGAAATCAAGCAAGTATATTATCGTGTTGCTCAAGAGGCCCTGCAAAATATTTTTAAACATGCTCAAGCAAGCCAGGTGACGTTGAAGCTGGATAAAGATGCCAGGATTCTGAGCATGTCGATCCAGGATAACGGGCGCGGCTTTGATGTTCAGAGCGAATTTTCTGGGCATTTGGGCTTAATGTCGATGCGAGAGCGGGTCGAAAAAATTGGCGGCAGGACAGACATTCGTAGTATTCCCCAACAGGGAACGGAAATTCAAGTAGAAGTCGAAATCCCTCTCAAGCCAGTATCGATGAAAAGGTCGATATGAAGCGCATCAGGAACCAAACCCCATCGCGCATGCGGATCATCGTAATTGGACTGATTTGGATTGTTCTGGGTTTTGCATGTAATTTACCAGTCCACCGCACGTCAGTAATCATCTCGGGTGAAACGGATGCGGTGTCTGCAGCTCCCACTGCTGGGTTGGTTATTTCCCCCTCAATTTCACCCCTGCCCTCCGTGACGCCCACGCTTACCCCACAGCCAACCGGGACGGCTGCACCTTCCTCCACGCTGATGCCTACCCAAACCCTGACAGAAACGCCGACCCTGACCCAGACCGAAACCTCCACACCCACCATCACGCCTACTTATGCCATCCTGCGCGGCAAGGTGCTCGAGCAGTCCAACTGCCGCTACGGTCCCGGTTCGCCCTATCTATACAAATACGGCCTCTACCCAGGCACGGTCCTGGAAATCATCGGGCGCAACGATCTGGGCACATGGGTTGTGGTGCAGGCCATCGGCGGCAGCAACCCCTGCTGGGTGAAGGCCTCTTTGCTCCAGATCAGGGGAGATGTGATGAGCGTGGCGCCCACCTACCTCCCGCTCCCACAGAGTCCCTATTATGGACCGGTGACGGGTGTTTCGGCGGTGCGCAGCGGCAATGAGGTTGCGATCTCATGGAACCCAGTGATCTTGCGTGCCGGGGACGACTCTGAACAGATCCCTTACGTGATCGAGGCCTGGGTGTGCAAGGATGGGAAGCTGGTCTTTACCCCAGTCGGTTCGTATGCCACCTTTGTCACCGTCCAGGATGAACCGGGCTGTTCGGAGCCTTCGCATGGCTTTCTCTATGCCGCCGAAAAGCACGGCTACACCAAGGGGGTAACGATTCCCTGGCCGTAAAGGGATATGCAGACCTTACCTTCATCAGGATATATTCTTCTAAAGAGAACCTGAAACCGATCTGGGAAAGCGGAAGATTTTATTTAAATACAATTGGCAGGTATATCCTTTTGTTGTCGCTAACCTGTATCTGGACAGTATAACCTGTCGCTGTCGCCGTGCTTACCGTAACGGTGATACCATGTGTGGCATCAATGAATTTTTCCCCAACAGTCCAAATTGCGCCGCTGTCGCCGGTATTTCCATTGCCATCGATATCAATCACATGCGCAGGCTCAGAGCGATTATTTTTCACTTCATGGATGATCACACCATTCCCAGGTAAGATGCCATCATAGCCAGCTTGCCGGCGAGCTTCTACTGTATAAAAGGAGTTGGGAGATCTCCATATAGGGATTTGGGCCATCTTGTAATTATTCGTCTGCGGTAGAGCCAGCCGCTCCAGGGTGATCGTAGCCTGGCTGCCAGGCAAAGCAGTATATTTTTCAGAAGGTAAAATCCACCCAGATTTATCCTTGTGGTAAGAAATAGTGTGTTGTCCAAAATGACCGTAAATCGGGTCGGGAGTGTTGGAATAACGGCCATCCTTGCTCATCACATCCCAATAGTTGTCATAGACGAGGCCATAATTTCCAGACGAGTGAGGCATTCCGAAGCCATGCCCCATCTCGTGTTCGATAACGGCGATGTCGGAATATCCCCAGGGAGGTTCCCAGGTTGTTCTCCAGGAGCGAGTTATCCCATCCAAGGTTAAGTATGCAGATCCACCATATGCGTAACCATTCAGGGAATTGTTAAACATTAAGTTTATGCCAACATAAGCTGGAAAGTATACATTTACATCACCTTTAGCCGTGCAGTCACGTGCCAAGACGGTGAGATCAGCATCTATTGATCCATTTCCATCCCGATCATAAATATAATGCGAGCGGGGATATGGCAAGGTGTACCAGCCCGAAGCACTGCTCCCTAAAACGTTTACATTATTGTAAGACAGTTCTCTCCAGTAATGGTCCAGGCCTGGATATGTGCTGGCATACATATTCTGAAAAAAAGTCAGGCTGCTCGGCTCATCAGCGCTGTCTGCAAACTTACATAAGATCGAGACCCAGGGTTGATTCCCGCTGATATCCGGCGCTAATCGATTTGAAAATTGACTTTCTAAGGGGATAATTTGAATATTAAAAACAGAGAACACCGGAGTCCTTTCCTCAACTGTGTCAGGGAGGTTGACCCATACTCCATGGACGGTTACATGCTTCTTGTCATAGTCCCATAAACTTTCTGAAGAGTTATCAAATGACTCCTGAAATAACAGCTCGGTAGTTTGGTCTTCACTTTCTGTAAGGAAATAACTGGTTCCTGCCAATTGGTGTGAGCCAGGGGCAGGATCACTCAATACGATAGAAAACACTCCAGAAAGTTGAATATTTGTTTCATCTGGTAGGCGGACGGGCAGTTCTTCTGGGGAGATATCAGCAGGAAGAACTGAAGTCCCCTCATCTCCTAAATGGGTGGCAGGAGAAAAATCGAGGATCAGCGGAATCGTAAAGATGGCGGACAAAACAAGAAAAATAGAGCTTATTTTGGTGAACACTGTTTCCCTCCTTGGCCATGAATGGTTATTCGTATATTGTTTATACCATCAATGACGATTTTGCATGACGATTGGATGGATCTTCCACAAATAGATTGGCGTCAAGATGAGAAGAATAGTCCCCAGCCAGATCAGGGTCAGGTTTTTGAATGAAAACATCCCTGGGCCGAGAATCGCTGCATTTGAGTTTGCCACCAGCAGAACCGTTTCCAGGTCCCACACAGCGTGGATCACGATGAGGCCCAGGATGCCGCCTGCCCGCCAACGGATCAGCGCGAAAAGCAAGCCGATGAAGAAGGTCGCCAGTCCTACCACCAGACCCTGACCGAAGATATGCCATAATAAGAAACCAAAGCTCGAGCCCCAGATGGCCCAGCGCACCCCGCCCCAATCCTCCAGCAGGCGGTAGAGCAGCCCACGGAAGAGCAGCTCTTCGACCAGCCCCACCAGAAAAAAGTAAAATAAGAGGCTGCCGACCAGGTTCAGCCAGGTAAGTGGGGGAGGTTGTGCGCTCCATTCAATCCCCCGGATGATCAGCAGCCGCCCGGTCAAGATCACCACCCCGCAAGCCAGGCTCAGCCGCAGCCCGTTCCGGTTAACGCCCAGCTCATCCCAACTCCAGCGCCTGCGCCCGATGTAAACGGTGCCGGCCAGGATGTAAACATACACAAAGGCCTGGAAAAGATCATTTTGGCTCACGTTCAGATTCGGCCAGATCCACAAGTAAGCTGGGATGGCTGGCAGAAACAGGATCCCAATCTCTAATAAAGCAGATAGATTAGGGTTCTTCTTAATTTTTTGGAGCATTTCTGCATCGCGTCTTATTTTGGAGGGAGCCCCAGCTTGGCGTAGTCCACCGTCAGCCAGCGCTCCGGCCAGACACGCACCAAGATATCGTCCGCTACCCCCGCCGCGCCGCCCAGGCTTTCCAGGTAGCGCTCACCGCCTTCGCCTCCAAAATAGCGGAAAGCCATCGGACACACATCTCTTTCGAACTGCACCGGCTCGATGCTCACGGGACCCTCGACGCTGACATATTTATAAGGTGGCCTGGGGTCCTGGACGCAGACGCTCATTCGTTTTGCTGCTGCCAACAGCCTGGCTTTGCGGCTTTTATGGCCTGTCCAGATGCGCACCTCCCCTCCGGGCTCGTAGAGGTACCAGACCGGCACCGTCAGCGGGCCGCGACCTTCTTCAGGTATGCTGATCACGGCAATCCAGGGTTGGGCTAAAAAGGCTTCGCGTTCTTCTTTCGTCATCACAGTATTCATGGCAGCTCCTCCCGCCATGATTATCGCGCAAAAAAGGATTTAGAGACAAGGTAAAAATTTGCTAAAACGCGCTCTACTTGGAGATACCAATCCTACAAGAATTTGTCATCTTCGCTGACAAGGAGATGACAGATTCTTCGGTGCTAACGACCAACCCTTTGCTCAGCGGCGGATAAACGGTAAGTTGATGAAATGCCGAAAAGCGACCAGACCGGGTGGCAGCGCGAAGGTAGGATAATTGCCTTCTTCGCCCCGCACTGGCTGGCTGGAATTGATTTCAAATCGCGTGGAGGCGTATGGATTGACAGCAACCGTGGCAGTGTAAAAGCCCTCATTAGCCTGGGGGGCGGTTGTGAGGGTGAGTGTAAAGGCCCCCGTCTCGCCGATGAATATCGTTCCCAGCTTCGTTTGATTAAGGCTGACCGTTCCGATGCGGTTGAAGGGGAAGTTTGTGCCGACCAGGTTGAAAGCGCTGCCCGGCGCACCGGTGTCATAATTAACCGCCAGTGCGGGTGGTTGGGGATTGTGGTCGAAGCGGTCCCATTTGCCCGCTGGGTCGGGGAAGTCGGGATTGCGCTGCAGGGTAAGGGTTCCAATGGATGGGGCGTAGGCAGTGTCCAGGTAAAATGGTCCTGTTCCGATCCAGAAATGACCGTGGGCAGCCACCCAGGCTTGCAAATTTAACCAACGCGCCGCGGCTTCGCCAGTCGCAAGATAAGTGTTCAAGGTGTTGGCATAAGGGACATAGCCGGTTTGCTGGGCTACTGGGAGAAGTCCATTCAACGTCCCCAGGCTTGCCCCGCTGGTGAAATCCATCCATGGGATACCCAGGGAATCGGCTTTATTGGGTGAGAAAGCCAGTGTCTTTGCCGAATCAGCCAGGCATCCTAAAGCCAGGTTGTGCCAGGCGCCTTCGCCGTAACCATAATCCGGCCACCAGGTATCCACCGCCAGCTCGGCATCCAATTGGAAATTATCCTTGTAGGTTTCAATGGTCAAAGGATTGGTCGAAACGATCCTGACCCCCTTGAAGGTGGCCATGAAGGATTCGAGATTTGAAACTGCGGCTGGGTCATAGATGGCGCTGCCTGGCTTGGCGCGATCAAAAGTCATGATCATGCGCATCACAAAGTCGGCGGGGGAAAGCGCGCTGCCATCATGCCATTTGACAGTTTGGAACAGGTCAGCAGGGTAGGTCGCCACACTCTTTACCTTGGCAGTCAAGGTTGTCGTGTATTTCTCACTGGCTGTGATGAACCTTTGGTTGGCAGCATCCCAATCCACCCAGGCATCCCCTGGCACCGTGATGGAGGGAGTGAAGGATAAGCTCACCCAATCCAGGGTTTGGGTCACCGGCAGGCCGGCTTGAACGACCACCTCCGCGCCCTGGATGCGCTGCGGCCAGGCGAGGCCGTTGCGCGGGTCGGGGAGCACTCCGGCATCCTGGGTGGCGCTTCGGGAAAATAAGTCGTAAACCCAGTTGCTTCCAGCGACGGGATTCCATGGGTCCACATGCACACCAGGTAATGCAACCCGCGCCAGGCCGCCTTCCTCACCCGTGAAGCGCACCGTGTATGGCCAGAGGCGTCCGCCGATCACACCCCCTGCCAGATCAGGCGCAATCGAGACATCGCTCCGGCGGGGTGTGAAACTGGTCTGGTCTACCAGCCAGACGCGCACGGAATCCTGAAGAGATAGTGTTAAAGCCTGGTTGAAGAGTGCATCACGTTCTGACATGGAAGTATAGTTAGAATATAATAATTTTTCTGCCGCCGTGTAGAATTCGGGCGAGGGGTGATATGCCTGCGATAGAGGGTATATTCCAGCCAATGGGGGGGGAGCATAGAAAAAACCGAAATTGCTGCCTTCATCGCGGCTGATGGCTGTGGTGACCCAGCCGCCGGTATACAGGTGCCACAAACCAGTGCTCGGATCAGACCCACTCCAAATAGGTGAAGCCTCGTTACGGGTCTTGTACTGGCGGTCGACGGTGAAACCGATTGACTCGAGCTGGGTCGCCACGTAATCGCCGATCTGGCGGCGCTGGTCTTCAACGCGGATGATGAAGATCAGTGTCACCGGTGTGCTGTTGTAGTACCATTTTCCTCCCACCGTTGTAGCGCCCAACTTCGTCATTTCAGTGGCAATGACACTGCTGGCATGCGAGGGATTGTAAGCATAATATGCTTCCAACTCTTGAACTTTGGCATTATAGCGTGCATAATCAGGGAAACTGGTGCTAAGAGGAAAGAAGCGTGACATTGCCAGGTTGTTATAGAACTGCCGGCTGATGTAGCTGCGGTCCACCAGCCAATTGAGCGCTTCGCGGATGGCAGGGACGGCGAAGGGGTTGAGCTTGCCATTCGTGAACACCGGGCCAGCCGGGTTAAGGGTTAACTCGTTGTAAGTTCCCACTGACTGGCTGGAAGTTAGCTCTGGGCTGCTCTGGACTGTTTGAAAAAGGACGGGATCAGCCGAGCCATTCGCAAAAAGGTCCAGAGTGCCAGCCTTCAATTGGTCTACGGCAGCACTCGCCGAATCCTGCTGGCTGATGACTACCGTGTCCACCCAGGCGCCCGTTCTTGAGGGAGCCAGGCCCGCTGGCTCTGCGCGAACGGCCTCGGCGGTTTGATGCGGTGTTGAGGCAAATACCAAACAAAAAAGGATAAATAACCGGATGAAGATTGCCGTTTTGGTTTTCATGACTTCACTCCTGATTAGATTGAAATTATGCAAATATTGATTAGTACGAAATTAAATCCCTCAATTGGGATTATACACCCACCTGCTCATCATGATTATTGACGTCATCCAATATCATAAAATTAAAATCGAGAAATGGGTGCTGGTTTCTCGGAGTTCCTCCTGATACAATGCTGCCTGCCTTGCAGGTCTGATAGTTTTTCTTTACTTGACTCGTAATATAATCGGATCAGGCATATTCATGCCAAGTGAGGAACCTATGACCGACAACCCCCAAAAATGTGAATACTGTGGAACCCCTTTGAAGGTTGGTGCCGAATTCTGCGATGCCTGCGGGCAGCAGGTCAGAAATCTGTCCGCAGAGCAGCCTGTTTACCAGGCGCCCGCCTCACCCCCCACAATGGTCTCTCCAAAGATCGAAATCCCAACCCCGCCTCCGGTTTCGCCGCCTGCCTCTACCTATAAACCCGCTCCGGCTTACGTCTCCCCGCCACCGCAATCCAAACGCAGCAAGACGCTTCCGATCATCCTGGGTGCGGTTGGCTGCCTGGCGATCTTGTGCATCTTTTCCTGTGCGGTCCTTGCCTTCTTCGCTTTACGTAATCGTTCACAAGCGCCCGATGTCTCCAAGCTTGTTTCCATAGAGTCTACGCTGGAGCCTTTGCCAACTGACGCACCCTTGCCCACCAAACCTGTCCTGGCAACCAAGGCTCCTTTGCCTGGGGAAGCCCTGGCCCCAACACAGGTCCCACTCGCTACGCAGAATCCAACGCCTACGCTAGTCCCACTTGTTGAAGATCCTCCCTCTTCCTCACAGGGAGATGTTCCAGTCCTTTCCTGGCCGTCTGACATCGGTCAGCAGTTGACCGATTCGTACTTTTCGGATGACTTTTCCTCGGCAGAATATGATTGGTGGGAAGTGGAAGATGAGACGAACACCTGGAGGATTGAGGATGAGCATTATGCCCTTCATCTGCTGAGTAACAATTATTCAACCTGGGCATACCTGCCGATCGAATTTACGCCTACAACAATTGGCTTCGATGCTGCGGTCCTGCCAGGCTTTGAACAGGGCGCTTATGGGGTGATGTGTTATTATCAAGATGAGAATAACTACTACTTTATTTCAGTCGATCCTGTGTATCAAGAATATTCGCTTGGTTATGTGCGTGATGGTGAATTTGAAACGCTGATGGAAGATATGTGGATGCCTTCCCAAGCCATAAAAGACGACAACTATGAGATTAATAACGTTATGGTAGTTTGCGATCCTGATATGATCACCCTGTTCGTAAATAATGAATTCGAGGCACAGGCAGATGTATCCTCCGTAACAGGCGGTGTGGCAGCGATTTATGGAGAGACCTGGGAGGATACCCCTTCGAGCGGGTTCAAAGTGCTTTTCGATAACCTATACACCTTCAAGCCGGTGCAGTGATGCCCTGGCTGAGGGTGGTGAGAAAACATTGTATTCTATCTGCATAAAACACAGCATTTGGGCGGCATTCTGATATAATCCAATCAGGCGCCGCCTGCGTATTTGAGTTCTGAGGTGTCTTGACTGCTAGTGCTGGCGATTAAGCCAGCATTTTTCTATTCCATTGCTTCTATTCGTACATGGACCTTTCCAGGAGGAACGATGAGCATTCATAAGCTGGCCGGAAAAACCGCACCTTATTCACGTCTGATCAATGTCCCACGCTTAGTCTCTGCTTATTATTTATATCAGCCCGACCCAGGCAACCCGGGTCAGCGGGTGGCTTTTGGCACCTCAGGGCATCGTGGCACCTCCTTGGGCAGCAGCTTCAATGAGGCGCATGTCCTGGCGGTCTGCCAGGCCATCGCTGAGCTACGCAAGTCTCAAGGGATTACCGGCCCTTTATACCTGGGGATGGATACACATGCCCTTTCAGAGCCAGCCCTGTATTCTGCCATTGAGGTATTTGCGGCGAACGGTGTGGAGACTTACATCCAGAAATATTTCGGTTATACCCCCACCCCGGTCATTTCCCATGCTATTTTGACTTTTAACCGCGGGAAAACCGCTGGACTGGCAGACGGTGTGGTGATTACTCCCTCTCACAATCCACCAAGCGACGGAGGCATTAAATATAACCCCCCCTCCGGCGGTCCCGCCGACACGCAGACAACCAGGGTCATCCAGGATCGCGCCAATGAGATCATCCAGAATGGTCTCAAGGAAGTAAAGCGCATTCCCTTCGATCGGGCCTTGAAAGCCTCCACCACCCATCAGATGGATTATGTCACGCCTTATGTAGATGATTTGCAGAACAGCATCAATCTTCAAAAGATTGCCGAGGCAGGTTTGAAGATCGGCGTGGACCCGATGGGCGGTGCAGGGGTTGGGTTTTGGGAGCCAATTGCCGAGAAATATGGGCTGAAAATTGAGGTGGTGAACAAGCGGGTTGACCCGACCTTTTCGTTTATGACCCTGGACCATGATGGCAAGATTCGCATGGATTGTTCCTCGCCTTATGCCATGGCCAGCCTGGTCAGGCTGAAAGATCAGTTTGATATCTCTTTTGGGAACGATCCTGATTTTGACCGGCATGGCATCGTCACCCGCAGTGTTGGGCTGATGAACCCTAACCATTTCCTGGCTGTGGCAATCTGGTACCTGTTCCAACACCGGCCTGACTGGGGTAAGAATGTAGCGGTTGGAAAGACGTTGGTCTCCAGCTCGATGATCGACCGAGTGGCGGCTCACCTGGGTCGCAAGCTCTGCGAAGTTCCGGTTGGGTTCAAGTGGTTCGTCGATGGGCTGCTGGATGGCTCCTTCGGCTTTGGCGGTGAAGAGAGTGCTGGGGCATCCTTCCTGCGCGAGAATGGCACGGTCTGGACCACGGACAAGGATGGCATCTTACTCGATTTGCTGGCTGCCGAGATCCTGGCAGCAACCGGGCGTGACCCGGGCGAGCATTATCACAGCCTGGAGGAGCAGTTTGGGAAAGCCTGGTATGCGCGCATCGATGCTCCCGCCAACCCGGCTGAAAAAACCCTCCTGGCGAAGCTATCTCCCGAGCAGGTGAAGGCTCAAGAGCTGGCCGGTGAACCCATCACTGCCATCCTGACCCGTGCTCCTTACAACCAGGCCCCCCTGGGCGGATTGAAGGTTGAGACGGCGAACGGCTGGTTTGCCGCCCGGCCCTCCGGCACAGAAAATGTGTATAAAATCTACGCCGAGAGCTTCAACAGTGAGGATCATTTGAAGCTGATTCAAACCGAAGCGCAGAGCATTGTGAGCGCGGCGATAATCCCGGCTGTTTGAGCAGGTTTCAATGGATTATCAAGATTATGCCGGTTTCTATTATATGTTCGGGTTTCAAATGAACGTTCTGGAGGTGGAAGGTCGGTTGGCTGCTGCGGTGCCGTATGTCCCAGCAGGGTTTGAGATCTACCTGGAACCTCTTACGCCGCAGGAAAACGGGGGTGATCACTTTAGAATGCAGGGTGGGCCGCTGGATGGCTCGCTGGCAGAGTTCTTGCGCGGGGAGGATGGATCAGTCCGGGCTATCCGAGTTGAACAGTTCGAACTGACCCGATTGACCCCTGATCAGGCAGCCGGGCTGTCGATGGTGAAGCGGTTGATCGCTCCACCCCTCAGGTTAACTCCAGAAAAACAAGCTGCCTTCCAGTCCCTGCTGGATGAAACCCTGGCCCGTTCGGTTGGGGGAGCGTTTGATTACATTCTACCTTACCCAAAGTACGAGTTTGTGCAGTATGCCATGGCCCAGGAAGTCTATATTTTCCACGGCTCCAACAACCGAACGATTGATGTTTTTATCCCCACGCGCACCTCTGTTGAGCTGTATGACCGGCGTGGGATTGGCAACCAGCAAGCGGTCTACGGTACGCACGACGGTTTATGGTCCATGTTCTTTGCCGTGGTCGACCGTGCCCGGCTGCGCGGCAGCATTCGCAACGGGGTGATGTACTTTCACAACCAGTCTGGAGAACGACTGGCAATCTATAACTTTTCGATCAACCAGGAGCAGCTGCATGAGAAACCCTGGACTGCGGGTGCGCTGTACTTTCTGCCGCGCTCCTTGTTTGAGCGTCAGATGCTGAGCGAACATGCGTACGCCAATGAGTGGACCTGCCCGAATGAAGTCAGGCCGCTTGCCCGGCTGGATGTTGATCCTGAAGATTTCCCATTTTTAGACCAGGTCAGCGGGCATGACGATGGGCTTCTTCTCCGGAACGAAACCCTTGCTGAGACCATCCGTCTCGCCGCCCTTGCCGCCAGCCTCGAGGGGCCATGCTTTACTGTCACGCTTCCTACCAGCCCAGAAATGGCGCAAACCCTGACCGAATGGATCGAAATCCAGAAGTCGCTGATCCCCACCGCCCAGATCTCGGTGGCGGAGGTGGCAGCCGGTCTTGAGATGACCCTTAACAACCTGCCGCCTGCCTACCAGCAAGCCTTTGGTGTGTCTTATCGCAAGCTTCTGGGAGGTGATGATCCACGCCCCTCAGCTCGATAAGCCGATCCGCTCATACGGCACCTGGGATTTCATCCTGTGCAGCCATGTTTTCACCTGGCAATTCGCATCAAATCGTAGAGAGTAGGGTTAGCGGGGCGGATTGCTGGTTGGCGTGGGGGGCATACCGGCATAGGTAAGCTCGATGCCGTGCTCGGCAAAACGCTGGCAAATTTCCAGGTTGATCGCGTGGCGAGCGTCTCTGTGAATTTGAAAGTCAGGGACTTCCACAAAGTAGGCGCACTCAAACACCAGTGCCGTGGCGCCAAATTCTTTAAAATACGCCTGGCTGAAAGCCACCTTTTCTTGGGTTTCGACACATTCTTGAAGGATTTTGGGGATGGAAGCAAGCTTCTCAGCGGGAGTTCTGGTAAGACACATTGATATTAAAGGCCACCCGGCGGCGCTGCAAGCGTTGAAAGTTATGCAGGCGGCTGGACAGCAAATCTGAGTTTGAAAAGATCAGCTGCTCGCCGGAAACACTGCGCACACGCGTGCTTTTCAAACCGATGGATTCGACCGTCCCACGCAGGTCATCCACGGCGATGTCGTCACCGAGCACGAAGGGTTTATCCATGGAGATCGAGATGGAGGAAAACAAGTCGCTGAGGATGTTTTGCACCGCCAGGGCGACGGCTATCCCACCCACACCGAGGGCTGCGATGAGGGCATTCAGATCCATTTGGGTGATGTTTTGCAGGATGATCAGCACCGCCAGGCTCCACAGCGTGATCTTGGCGAGCAGACTGACGGCTCCCATGGTCGTGGCGTTAACCGCTTCTTGTCCAGGCGTGGCCTTCACGCGCTGCCTGACCCAAAAGTCGATAGCAGCCAAAGCCCAAAAGACAAATTGGAGCACAAATGCAATCACAGCCATTACTTCCAAAAAGCGGGAGACTGCAGGTGGGAGAATTAGGGACCGCGAGGCTAGAAAGAGCGCCAGCAGTAACAAAAAGATCACGTTGGTGCGCTTCACCAGGCTTTCGAGCAGCTCGGTCGCAGGCAGGCTTTGATCCCGCCTGGTGTGGATCAGGCGCAGCAATATGGCGCGCCCCAGTATGCCGATGATGAAATAAGCTAATAAAAAGATTATCAGAGCTAACAACCAGGACTCGAGTGAATTGCCTAGAAAGATTTGCGATAAGTCTTCCATGTGCTGTCCTCCGGTGTTTACTTATTATAATTTTAGCACAAGCTATTCTTCTACAAATGGGTCCGAACACTCTCTGATGAGATTTTTGGCATCCAAACTGCCATCAAGAACGCCGCGATCAGCGCTAAAGTTCCCCCCAATAAGAACGGCGCCGAGGGGCCAAATCCTTCCCAGGCTCCCGCGCCTTGCCAGAGCAACCCTGCAATAAATGAAGCCGGAAAAGCCAAAAAGCCGATGATTGCATTGTAAGTCCCATAGGCTGTGCCGCGCAGGTGCTCAGGCACCAGGTCAGCGACCAGCGCGTTGGCGGTGCCATAAGCCATGCCGTAATACAACCCATACACCACATATAAAGCCCACACCTGCCAGGCAGCCTGTGCGAATGCAAACCCCAGGTAAATCACGGCATACACCAGCCAGCCGCCGATGATCAATCGCCGGCGGCCGACCCGGTCAGAAAGCGAGCCGGCTGGGGTCGACACCAGCGCATAGATCAGGTTGAACATTACCAGCATAATGAGGATGCCGGTAACGGAGATACCCAGGTTCTGAGCGCGCAGCACCAGGAAGGCATCCGAAGAGTTGCCCAGGGTAAAGATGCCAACAATGAGCAGAAAAGCCATAAAAGGCTTTCCCATGCCGCGCAGGGAAAACTTGGGAGGGAGGCGCTGCCCCTTGACTGGGACGTCTTTGGCTCCCAAAGCCAGGGAGAGGACTGCCAGGAAAGCCGGCAGCAGGCTGATCAAAACGACCGTTTGGAAAGTGGATTTCGATAGATCCAGCGTATTTTTCTGGGCCAGCCAAACCACAAGCACTGCAATGAGGATCCCGAGCATAGCGCCGGCGGTGTCCATGGTCCGGTGAAAGCCAAAGGCCAGCCCCCGGGTTTCCTTCGTCACCGAATCTGCCACCAGGGCATCCCTCGGCGCCGTGCGGATGCCCTTCCCCACCCGATCGGCCCAGCGTACGGCAAAAATGACTTCCCAGGTATTGGCAAAATAGAAAAAGGGCTTGGTAATTGCCGAAAGTCCATACCCGGCCACGGCCAGCCATTTTCGCCCTCCCATTTTATCGGAGAGCCACCCCGAGAAAAGCTTCAAGATGCTGGCGGTCGCCTCGGCAAAGCCTTCGATCAAACCGATAATGCTGGTTTGCACACCCAAGACATTTGCCAGGAACAAGGGTAAGATGTTAAGCACCATTTCGCTGGAAATATCCATGAAAAAGCTGGTCAACCCAACCGCCCAAACGTTGCGAGGCAATTGCTTGATGGTTGGGCGTTCAGTTGAAGGTGGGGTTGTTTCTACCATCGTTTTCCTTAACGATTCGCGAGATGTGTTCAGATCGGCGCCTTCGATCCACAGCAGTCCGGTCGTGGTTGTGTGTGACCCTGTGAGCGGGATGTAAATCAACAGGTATTGTACTCCGAATTGAGAATCGCCTAAAGAAGATCGCTCAGCAGAAACTGAGCGATCTCGGTAGCAGGCTTCTAATAATTAAGCAGGCTAACCGCCAGAAGGATTAAATCTGAAAGGATTGGCAGCTAGATTGCCTTGGTAAGTCCTACAAAGTGGATTGAGTGGGTGAGGGATCCACCCACTAAGCTAATAGTCCTTTTTACTTGAGAGCATCTTTCAGCGTGTTGAGGCCATCGGTGTCCAGGGTAGTCTGCAAGACCGTGCCCTTGAAAGGCTCAAAGGTAGCCCTGACTGCCGCCGGGTTGCCGCTTCCAATCACAAAGAGCGCCGAATTCCCGGGTTTCAAGGCTTCGGTGACATCCTGTACGAATTTCTTGTCCACGCCCAGGTTTAGAGACTTACCAATCAGGGCACCGGCCGCCACTCCAGCCACCAGCCCGGCCACGGGAAAGAACAGGCCGGTTAGCAAAACCCCAAGCACGCCGCCGCCAAAGGCACCCCATTTGGTTCCTGAAGAAGCCTGATTTTTAACGTCTACTTTTCCGGATTCATCCTTGACGATGACTGCAGCATCCTCAATTTTTACATTTCCTTGGCTCTGCTGTTTCTTGAGCGCTGCTAAAACTTGCCCGGCTTGCTCCATATCATCAAAGCTCACGACAATTAATTGGGACATTTAATTTCTCCTTATTTTTTTACTTAAAGGTTATTCTGCATCTGTATCGAATTGGGCTTTGACACCGGGGAGCATGACATAGATCAGGATCAGCGCATTAAGGATGAAGCTGACGCTGACATCCGACCAATCCGTAGATGCTCCCAACATGACGGTGAAGTCCAGGATCAGGTTGAAGGTGGTGATCACTGCCAGGAAAATCCAGGCTTCTTTGTCGACTTTCCAGAGCATCTGGGCTACCCACACCCATACCCACACCATCAAAGCCCACATCATGAATGACCAGAGGCTGAAGGAATGCACGGAAAATCTCCCGATCATATAGGGGAAAATACCCAGGGCTTGCAGGGCATGGATACCTGCCAGGACGGCTGCCACACCGGCCAGGATTGCTAAAACGGTTACTCCAAAGGGACGTTTTTTCATGTTTTTCTCCTCATTTGATTTGATTTTTGTACTCAAATTATACTAGTAATCGTCGAAAATCGACTATGGTGCATAATGCCTGGGTGCACAGAAATCGAATCTGTCGTGCTGGCATGTGGACGCTTATGAACCAGCTCCTTTGGTGAGGTAATCCTCGATGCTGGGCGAATGACCATCCCACCCATCCGCATCACGCACGGTTTGGATGGCTTTTTTTACATTGGATGAAACCTTGTAAAAATTCTGCCTGCGCTGGCTCATGGGGATGCTGTCGATGCGCTTCTGCAGCGATACCATGCCGGCCAGGAACAAGGGATAAGCCTCAATCTTTGCCAGGCGCGAATACAGCTCATCTTCATGACCGGGCAGCCTGGCTTGTTGCCCGGCGAGTAAATCCATGAGCTCATCAGCAATCACCCCGCCCGCCATACTTGCGCTATCTTGCAGCTTAAAGATCGGGGCGCTCGAGGTGAGCTGGCAGACCAGGTTATCCATCTCGACCGCTGTCTGTAAGACGCCGCCAAAAGAGAAAGCCCGCAGATGCTCACCCTTATAGGTTTCCAGGGTGAGCTGGCCCAGGCACACGTGAAAGGTTTCCACCGGCGCCAGCTCGTGGCGCGACACCTGCGTTTGATGATAGTACCGGCCGTCGAAGGTGGGGATGTGCAGCGTTTTTACATCAAAGAGCCGCTGAGTTGGTTTCCCGGAGATCAAAACTTTGAGGCCAGCATACCCCAATTCAGGTGAATATTTTGAGGGTTCGAGAATGTAACCGAAAGAGGCCAGCTTCGTATCCATGCTGCAACCTATCCTTTCAATAATGCCACACTTCGGTGATTTGCTGACACAATTATCTGCGGGAGGTGCGCAGCAGCAGCAGGAACAGGTTGATAAAGTCCAGATAGAGCGCCAGCGCGCCGATAACCACCATCCCGCCCATCCCCTGTTTCCCTTCCATATCAGAAGCGATCTGTTTGAGGCGATTGGTGTCCCAAACCGTGAGCCCTGCAAAGAGCATGATACCCGTAAAATTCATCACCTGGTTCAGCCCGGGAGAGAATGGGAAGAAAAGCAAGAAAAGCCAGCCAAACAACCAGCCCAACAGAGACAGCATCAAAAATCGGCCCACCCCGCTCATGTCGCCTTTGATGAATAATCCAACGACGCTGCCAAACAAGAACATCCCGGCGGTCACCCAGAAGGTATAGGCAGATCGTAGTCTGGCTGTAATAGATGAAGATCGCGGAAAGTGACAGGCCGGTCAAGGCGGAGTAAATCAGGAACAAAAGAAACGCAAATCCCGGCGACATCCGCATCACCGCTGTGCTCAACCATACCACCACGATGATTTGGAGCATGAACAGTCCAAATGTGAACCATGGGTAGTAAAGGATGCGCTTCATCAATTCTTCATTGTTGCTCACGGAAGTGGCCACCAGGGCTGTGACCGCCATCCCGACTGCCATGACCAGGTAAACGAGGGCCAGGAAGCGGTTGAAACGCACTGCGCTGGTTGCATGAATCGCTTTTGCTTGTGCCATAGGAACTCCTTCGAAGATTGGGTTGTGTCTGAATGGTTGACGGTGGATGTCGCAGCCGCCGATCAACAATATAACCCCGTCTGAGTTCACCTGTTAGCGACGGGGGTACGCAGATTCGCCCAATTATACCAATTATTTGAGATTGCCCAATAAAATGCCCCCCAGCGTTGCCAGGAGGCAGCCCGCCAGGGTTAAAGCTGCGGCGCGCGACCTGGGTTGGGGGTCTTTTAGGAAGAAAATCCCTGCCAGCCCGTTCACGACGATGCCAAGCTGCGAGATGGTGAAGCCGCGCGCCGCGCCGATCTCCTCCACCAGCAGCAGCATCCCGTAGTTGCCGATGCCCCACAGCAAGCCAGTCGAACTTACCCGTACGTAATCGCTCAGGCGCTCCAGGCGCAGCGGCTGGCGGGTGAGCGCGGCGAGGCAGGCGCTGCCAACGAAGATGCCGATGGCGAGCGGAAAAGCCGCCACCCATAACGAAGCTTCTGATAGCTTGACCGGGATATAATACGTGCCCCACAGCACGCCCGCTCCCAGCGCACTGACCAGGCCAATCCACAAGGAGCGGTTTGTTTGGCTTTGTTTGCCGGTCCCCTTGGCAAAGATGATCAGCAATATTCCCAAAAGGATGATCGCCAATGAAACAACCAGCAAGATGAGGGTGAGCTGGTCCGCCGTCATAAATTCATCGAAAATGACTGCCCCCCAAAAGATGCTGACGATCACATTGATCGGCGCCCAGATCCCATAGGCGCGCGCCATACCAAGCCGGTCCGTAGCCGTGAATGCCAGGAACCCGCTGACCGCCCATACCAGCCCTCCCAGGAATGGCAGCCAGAACACCTCCCAGGTTAACTCCCCGAATCCCTGGAACAGGTAAACGCCCGTCGCCAGGGCCAGGTTTGCCACAGCCACGTAAAAGGTTTTGATCTGCTGGTTCTTGAAGGTGATATTTTGCGAAGGGACCAGCCAGAGGCCCCAGGCCAGTACGGTGATGATCGCATAGAGGATAGCGAGCATGGGTTGAGTATAGCATGGATGCTCAACTCCCATATCTAAAATGAGGCCCAAGAAGTGACTTCACCACTCCGGCCTCATTCTAAGGCGTTCTACCGCAATTTCTCGCCGCTTATACCGCTGTTAAACCCCGACCTGCCTGCGCCGCTCCAGCGCGCTGCCCAAAAGCCGCTCGATGGTGTGCACCATGGGCAGGTCATCTGGGGTAACGAGAGAAATGGCAGTGCCCAGCTTCGTCATCCGACCGGTGCGACCGATCCGGTGGGTATAAGCCACGGCCGTATCGGGCATATCGTAGTTGATCACATGCGTGATCTGGGAGACATCGATGCCCCGCGCTGCGATATCCGTGGCCACCATCACCTTAACCCTGCCGCTGCGGAAGCTGTCCATCGCCTCCTGGCGCCGGTTCTGTGACAGGTTGCCTTGCAGCGAGGTAGCAGATACCCCGCTTTTGCTCAGCTGCTCAGCGAGCTTCTTGGCGCGGTGTTTGGTGCGTGTAAAGACCAGGATCTGACCATCTCCCAGACTTGCGCAAAATGGACTGCAGCAGCTCAACTTTTTGGGTTTGTTCCACGGGGTAGGCGGCATGGCTGACCGTCTCGACCGGGCGTGAGGCTCCCAGCTCGACCGTGACCGGGTTATGCAGCAGCTCATCCGCTAATGAGCGGATTTCAGGGGGCATCGTGGCAGAGAAGAGCAGCGTCTGGCGCTGTTTGGGCAGGGCAGCCAGGATGCGCCGGATGGATGGCAAAAAACCCATATCGAACATCTGGTCGGCTTCATCCAGCACCAGGACTTCGATATCTTTCAGGCTGATCACTTTCTGCGCCATAAGATCAAGCAAGCGGCCCGGGCAGGCCACCACAATCTCAACCCCAGCCTGCAAGCTTTTAATTTGAGGTACGGGGCTCACGCCGCCATAAATCGTTGTACTGCGCAAGCCGGTCTGGCGCCCCAGCTCGCCAATGGCGACATGGGTTTGTTCGGCCAGCTCGCGGGTCGGGGCGATGATGAGCACGCGCAGCACTTTACGCGGCTCCTGCATCAGGTGCTGCAAGATGGGTAAGACAAAAGCCGCGGTTTTGCCTGTGCCGGTTTGGGCCAGGCCCAACACATCCCGCCCAGCCAGGATAGCTGGGATGGTGCGGAGCTGGATGGGGGTGGGGGTGGCATAGCCAGCGGCTGAAATCCCGGCGTTGATCCGGGAGTGAAATGCAAACGGAATAAAACTCACAAAAGGTCCTTTTTGGCGATCGATTGAGCCAAGGCGAACCCTGGCCCGTACGCATACGTAAATGATCAAATTTGTCCACTTACAAATGCGAACGTAAGAGTATACCACAGTAATGGGGTTCTGCCTGGTTTTCCACAATAATCCAACCCAAGCTCAGAAGTAAAGATTAATCTGCAAAACACGCTCAGTAAACGCTGCCCTCCACTCTGAAGACATACCCGCTTGCTAAGCTGAGATCAGAAAAGATTTCTGATCCTCAAACAAGCTGATCCCGAGCAGAGTGTAGGAGCCAAGCGATGAAAACTTCACGAAATACCCTAGTCCTGAGCATCTTGATCGTCTTCATCTTGAGCATTTTGTCTAACCAGTTCAGCCAGGCAGCTGCCTCTCCCCAATCTCCAGCGGTGGCAGAGAAGCAGCAAATCCTATCCGCGACGGTTCAGATACTGGTTTTCCCTTCGGAAGGGATTGAGTACGAGCGAGGCATAGGAACCTTGTTTAGCTATGGAGAGAAGACTTTTATTTTGACCCATAACCACTGGTCAATGCTGACTGTCTCCGCCAAAGTTGAATTTCGCGGTGACAAAAATCAGCTCCTTTTGACAATCTCGGGAACCGAATTTCTGGAGCTGGTTTCTTATCGTGATCGGGGCAGTATTATTTTAAAGGCGCCTGCGGCCCTGCCTTCCCAGGGAGCTGTAACAATCAGTGGTTTTCCCGAGCTAACCGAAGGCGAAGAGTTGACCTTGGTTCACCGGAATAGCAGCGACCATAACCAATTGGATAGCATGACCGTAAAAGTTGTCCGAGTGATTACCGGCAAAGGCACTTCTGCCTTCAATATCATCCCTCTCAACCAGGCAGAGATCATCCCTGGGGATTCGGGTGGAGGTTTATGGCATAACGGGCAGTTGGCGGGAAATATGTGGGCTTTCTACCCTGAGACGCAGCCAGGGTTCCTAAACTTAACTCGGCCGGATGAAAGCCAGATCGGCATCATCGCCCAGCTTCCTTTTGACTATCTCCAAACTTACCAGGTTCTGACGCTGGATAATTCAATTGCGGATGTTCAGGATGGCAAGGACCGGGATGAGCCGTAAAAGTTAGCCAGCTTCGCTGCCGCGTGCCTGTGCCAGCTCCAGCGCCTGCTCGATGGTCATCAATTTTCCAGCTTCGAAGGCTTGCCGGTAACCATCTTCGCCCAGCGCGGATACCAGGCTCGCCGCGCTGAGATCGTAATCTAATTGATTCTCCGGTTCGAGCTTTTCGTGGAATTGTTCCTGCACTGCTGCCACAAAGCCTTGCATCCGGGCGGCTGCTATTAATTGCCCCTCCAACCTGAGGACGCTGGCTATCCCGGCAAAATTATCACCGATGAAATGAAAAAAACCAGCGGCTTGATGGATGGTCAGCCTTTCCATCCAGAGCTGGCGAGCCAGTTCTGCCTCTCCCTGCTGGATGGCGATCAATCCCAAATTTCCGAGGATCGTGGCGACTCTGATCTTGTCCCTCATTTGGCGCCGGATAACCAGTGCTTCTTCGAACAAACTCTTTGCAGTTTCCAAGTTGCCATCTCGATATTGTATGCAACCAAGGTTGTTGAGTGCCGCAGCTTGGGTTCCGATATTTCCAACCTCCCGACCGAGCGCCAGGCTTTGTCCATAAAAAAGCTGCGCCCGTTGATGGTCACCTTCATCTCCCCAATAAACCCCTAAAACCAATAAGACGAAACTAATCTCAAATTTGTCACCCAACTTCTGGTAAATTTCCAGGGATTCTTCCAGCATCTGGCGTGCAGAGAGTTCCTTCAATCCATAATCAAATTGCGCTAAGAGTCTCAGAATGATCGCAATCAACCGATCATATTCCAGGGCGCGTGAAATGACCAGGCTTTCATTTAGGTAACACCCTGCTGCCTCCAGGTCTCTCTGGCTGAATGCAAGCGCACCAGCCCGATAAAGGCCCTCTGCCTGAGCACGTTGGGAAGCGCTTTCTCGCAAAGCCAATGCCTTTTCCGTCCAGGCGCGTCCTTCGCTGATGGTTCCGACCTCCCAAAAACCACCCAGGACAAAGCAAAGATGCAGCGCTTCTTCTCCTCTGCCCGCTTCAAGACTCCATTGAAGCGCCGCCCGCAGGTTGTCGTTTTCGTTTTCCAACCTTTGAATCCAGATACCCTGATCCGGACCGCCAAATTGTTTCCTTTGTGACTCTGCAAGGCGCAGAAAATATTCGAAGTGCGCCCTTCGGCAGGTCTTCATCTCCGCGCCGGTGCCCAGCTTCTCACCGGCATACTGGCGCAAGGTTTCCAGCATGCCATAGCGGCCTGTTTCAGGCTCCAGCCTCACCAATGATTTTTCGACCAGGTTGCCCAGCAGGTCGATCACTTCGAAAGCATCCACAGCACCTGATCCACATACCGCCTCGGCTGCTTCGAGCGTCCAACCGCCCGCAAAAACCGAAAGCTGCCGCAGCATAGCCTGCTCCGAGTCTCCGAGCAAGTCGTAGCTCCAGTCGATCAGAGCACGCAGCGTCTGGTGGCGCGGCAGGGCAGTCCGGTCACCGCCAGTCAGGATGCGGAAGCGGTCGCCAATATGCTCAGCGATATTTTCTACCGAAAGAGACCGCACCCGGGCTGCCGCCAGCTCGATCGCCAGCGGGATACCCTCCAGGTGGCAGCAGATTTCAGCCACCGCGGGAGCGTTGTGGTCGGTCAACCGAAAGTCTGGCTGAGCAGCCACAGCCCGTTCGATGAACACACGCACAGCCTCAACCATTGGCAGGGTTTTGAGGCTGATCACCTGGTGCGGGTCAGGGATTGTTAGCGGCGGCACGATGTAATTCGTCTCGCCGTTGATGTGCAGGCGCTCGCGGCTGGTGGCCAGGATCTTCAAACGCGGTGCTGCCTTTAGAAGCTGCATGGCCAGTCCGGCGCAGGCCTGTCCGAGGTGCTCGCAGTTATCCAGGATCACCAGCAGCTGTTTATCCCGGACGAACTTCACCAGCGCTTCCATCAGGGGGCAGCCTGGTTCTTCCTTGACTTCCAAGGCGGAGGCCAACCTCTGTGGGACGAGGCTGTCCTCGGAAAGAGCGGCTAACTCCACGAGCCATACCCCGTTCTCGAAGGCCTCGATCAAGTCGGCGCCCACCTCCAGCGCAAGGCGCGTTTTGCCAGTCCCGCCGGGCCCGGTGAGCGTTACCAGGCGTGTCGGTGTGTAGGGGTGACTTTCAAAGTCACACCTTTGCATGTCATACCTGGGCGTATCACCCTTACCCAGGAGCCCCTTGATATCTTCGATCTCTTTTTCCCGTCCGATGAAGCTCGTGACCTGGGCGGGAAGGTTGTGTAGTTTGGTTTTCTCGTAGAGCTGCCATCCCTTGAATGGAGCTTCGCCCGGAGCTGGAGGTAACGGCTGCGCTTGCAGAGGGATTGGCTTTTCCCCGCGCAGCAGGAGCTGGTAGGTTTCGCGCGTCTGACTGGATGGCTCGATGCCCATCTCCTGTCTCAACACCTCCTCGCAGCGCAGGTAGGTAGCAGCCGCGCTGGCCATATTTCCCTGCCCCGCATGTGCAACCATCAGGCTGCGATAAGCCAGCTCCGGCGTATTTCCGTGTGCGATCCAATCCTCGGCCTGCTCGATCACCTCTCCCCAGCTTCCTTGCCGGCCAAGTTCCTCCACGAGCATCTGCATCTTGCTTTCAAAGACCGATTGAAGGCGCTGCCTCTCCAGGGTGATCCACTCGTCATAAAATCCAGGCAAAAGCTCCCCCTGGTATACCTGGACCTGCCGTTGTAAGGTCTCAACTTGATTGGTGGGACTGGAAGAAACCAGGATTTCCACATCCAGCCAATCTCCTGCCTGAAGCTGGAAAGTAACCTCCAGGTCGTCCGCCTGCATATAAGCCGGCTCTCCGTCCTTCTCGAGCGCTTTACGGATGCGCCACAGTGCGTGGCGCAGGTTGCTGCGGGCATTCGCCTCGCTGGCGTCCGGCCAAAACATGCCTGCCAGCCTCTCCCGGCGCAAGGGCTTATTGGGGTTTAGAAGCAAAAAGGCCAGTAAGGATTGGGAAGGTCGCGAGGGAATATCGACGTTTTGTTCATTCAAAACGATCTCGAACCGGCCCAGCAGACGAACCTGAAGCACCTTTGGCCTCCCTGATTATGCAATTATGACCGCAGAGGGCTTGATTGAGACCCCCGTGGGAACCAAGAACAGATTTTCTATTTAGATTCGAGTTGACGAAATCCTATCCCAAACGATAACCTTATCTTTCGCTAAGTTATCCATGTAACCATTATTTCATAAAACAGAATCAGAAGTCAATTAGTCAATTTATTTACTCGAACTAAAGTTAAATCGTCACTGCTCAGCCGTGAGCGATTTGCCCATTCCCCGGCCCCCTTCTAAACCTTACCCGCAGCAAGTTCAAACCCACGCTTCCAAAGGGCTATTCGACCCGCTTGTACCGGCTGTAGCCCCCCAAAGGTTCTTCGTATGGTTTTAAGACATAGGCCGTTTTCGGCGGCAGGCTAACCGTCATAAAGGCAGCTTCGATCGCCATGCCAGCCGCCGCCTCCGTTGGGCTCAATAGATGCACCATGGGGGTGGTATCCATCAGGTTGGCATTGGCGAGCATGATACGCTCGGTCACTGGCGCATCCGAAGGGTTGACCAGTACGACAACCGTCTCCAGCGCCCGCTCGGTATAACGCTCAAATGCCAGGATACGCTCCGCCTCGATCAGGCG
Organism: uncultured Chloroflexia bacterium; assembly: GCA_963751425.1. Taxonomy (GTDB): domain Bacteria; phylum Chloroflexota; class Anaerolineae; order Anaerolineales; family UBA4823; genus CAVVUF01. Next base: position 467,795 of record CAVVUF010000002.1, read on the forward strand.
GAAATTTCCAATGCGTAAGGCGCGGTTCTCCTTGCGCAGGGCGATCAACTGTTTGATCCAGACGAGCTCAGGGTTGTCTGCACTCACCAGGTCCCAGCGCATCGGGCCGCGATTTTCGGGGTCTCCTCCTCCGGTCATGCCCAATTCACTGCCATAGTAGATATTGGGAGCGCCTGGGAGTGTAAACTGGAGGGTTTGGGCCAACCGGCGCGGCGCAATTTCAGGGAGCAGGCTGGCGATGCGAGGAATATCATGGTTATCGATCACCATCCAGGATTTCAGCATGGCTTCAATCCCGGCATCGCGGACCAGGCGGCTGAGCATACGCCCGGCAGCCGCTGGTGAGATGCTTTCATTGACAGCGCCAAGCACAATTTGGCGCATTGTAAAATTCATGACTGCGTCGATGGAGCGCAGCCATTCATCGGGATAATTGACAATCTCACCCACGATCAGGGATCCGGGCATTTCTTCATGCGCCGCCTGGGTCAGCTCGCCTAGGAATTGATAGCCTAATTCATAAGCGGTATCCAACCGCCAGCCATCGGCGCCTTCGCGCAGGTAGCTGCGTACTACAAAATCTGGATTTTGGTAGAGATAGCCGCGTACGGCTGGGTTCTCAATATTCAGCTCCGGCAAATTTTGAAAGCCGGTCCAGACCCGCGCCCCGCCCGCATACTGTGCACCGATCGCAAACCAGTCCCGCCAGGGGCTGTCAGGGTTTGCGAGGGCATCTTGAAAGATCGCCGCGTTTCGCCCCATATGGTTGAACACGCCATCCAACACAATCTTCATCCCACGCGCATGCACCTCAGCCGCCAGGCGGATGAAGTCTTGCCGGTCTCCAAACTCGGGGGATATTTTTTGAAAATCCAGCGCATCGTACTTATGGTTGGTATACGCCAGGTGGATTGGATTCAGGTAGAGCACATCGATACCAAGCTGCTCGATATAATCCAGGTGGCTGCGGAGACTGTCAAAATCTCCGCCCCAAAACTCAAGTTCCTGGCTGTTCAGCTGGGCTTCTGGCAGGTAGGTGCCTCGGCTGGGCGCCTGCGACCAGTCTTTCAATACCTTTGGGGATGGATACAGCCCGCGTTTGGTTTCCAGCCGCTCAGAAGGCGCGAAGCGGTCGATCAGTACCTGGTAGATGATATTGCCGTTGCGCCAATCGCCCTCGCGTTCTGAAAAGACCTTTGCCCGATTTTCTCGGTCTAAACTTTCTGTTTCGCTGTTTGTCATTGTTGCACACCCTTTGGTTCTAAAAGTGGGATTCTTTTTGATTTCTTGTCCATGCCTTTTTTGTTTTTTGCAACCCTTTTGGCTTATACCTGATCCGTCATGTTAAATTCAGGTCTGCGCGGGGCGTTTGACCTCAGCCAGCTTCTTCCCCATTTCCGACGATTTGTAAAATTCATCCAGCGGGTAGCAGCCCGAGACCAATCCATTGCGCGGCGCGGTGGTGCAGTCGCTGAACGAGCGGCAGATTTTCTTGCGCTGCAGGGGTTTCCCCCTCAGCACATCGCAGGGCATTTCGGGGTAAGAGAGAATGCCTCGCCCAATGCCCGCGAAATCGACCAGCCCGCTGCGCACGTTGTACTGCGCTACGTTGGGCAGCCATTCTTGCAAATAGCTGTAAGCTGAGCCGACGATCAGCAGCTCGGGGAAGCTGCGCTTGAGCTCGCCGGTCACACGCACCTGGCGTGCCACCCCCACCAGCGGGTCTTCAGGAGGCAGGTAGCCGTCAGATGGAGGGAAGATGGCTGGGCGTTGGATATGTGGGTTGTAATACGGGCTGCCGCCCGACAGGTTCACTAATTCCACCCCTAAAGATTGCAGCATCTTCAAGAGGGCTCTGGGTTCTTCCAGGTTAATTTGAGCTGGGTCAGCGGGATCGGCTCCGAACCAGTAGCAGTTTCGGTCCAGGCGCGGGACGGGCACGCCGCTTCCATCGGGGCCGGGCTGGTAGGGAAGCGTATCGAAGATGCTGAGGCGCACGCCAATCCGCATCTGCGGCAGGCGCTGGCGGATGCCGGCAATGATTTCGCGCATGAAGCGGGTGCGGTTTTCAAGCGAGCCCCCATACGGCCCTGGGCGGGAGAAAGCGCTCAAGAATTCGTGCCCCAGGTAGCCGTGGCAGTGCTTTACATCCACAAAATCGAAGCCGGCCTCGGCCGCCTGCGCCGCAGCCTTAATATAATCCTGGATGATGCCCTGGATTTCCTCATCGCTCACCAGGCGATATTCCGGCCCAATATGGACGCGTGTATCCAAATAGGGGTGGTGGTAGAGGATCACCGGGGCTGGCGGGCCAAGCGGGCGTGAGAAGCGTCCCGAATGCGTGAGCTGGATCCCGATCAGCAGGTTGCTGGTGTCGCCATGCTGTTCGGCATGCGCAGCCACCAGCCGCTGGCGCAGCCGCTTCAGATCCTCCACGTGCTGGGGGGCGAAGGTCAGCTGGTTGGGGTTGGCGCGTCCTTCTGGGCTGACGGCCACCGCCTCGCCGCCCCAAATCAGTTTGCCGCCGCTCATCCCGAAGCGCTCCCACCGCCGGAAAGTAAATTCCGTCGGGCGGCCATCGGTCGTGCCGTCCCAGCCCTCCATGGGTTGGATGCAGAAGCGGTTGCCGATGACAAAGCCGTCTTTCAGTGTGTAGGGTTGAGCTAAAGGTCCTGACGGGGCTAGGGATTAAGTTCCTCGTCAAAGCTCAGATCCAGCCCCAGGCTGTCCAGGGCTTCTCGGAACTGTGCCGGCGTTTTGAGCTGGGCAAGGCGGTAGGGTTTCACAACCGCCTCAGGTGAAATCCGCCGTCTACGTTGATGACTTCGCCGGTTGAAAACCGCAGCCGTCCTTCGGCAATGGCGAGCACAGCCTGCCCCACGTCTTCGGGCTGACCCCAGCGCCGGATTGGCGTCAGGTTCTCCTCGAAGATGAGCTGGTTATACCGGTCGTGCGCTGCGCGGCTTAAGTCAGTTTCGATTATGCCCGGGCGCACCTCATAGACGCAAATGCCATATTCCGCCAGGCGGTCGGCGAACAGCCTGGTGACCATTGCCAGGCCCGCCTTCGAAACGCAGTACTCGCTGCGGTTCACGCTGCTGGTGTAGGCGCTGATCGAGCCGATGTTGATGATCTTAGGGTCCTGGATAACCCCTTTTTCGAGCAAGGCGATCATTTCGACCGCCACGCGCTGCGACAGAAAAAACGGTGCTTTCAAATTGGTTTGCAGCACCTCATCGAAGCTGGCTTCGCTGGTGACAAGCAGGTCCACCCGCTGGCGCGGGCCCATCCCGGCATTGTTGACCAGCAGGTCGATGCGCCCGAAGGTTTCCATCACTTGCCGGACCAAATGCTCGCGTTGATCGCCCTGGCTCACGTCCGCCTGGAACAAGGCTGCCTCTGCCCCCAATTGTCGGGCTGATCGCTGGGTATCCTCCGCTGCCTCAAGGTTGGCGAGGTAATTGATCGCCAGGTTCCAACCGGATGAGGCCAGCGCCAGCCCAATGCCGCGCCCGATGCCGCGCCCGCCTCCCGTGATCAGTGCCAGGGGTTTATGGATTGTCATAAGCTATCTCCGTTGCTGCTTCCAGGAAGAAATAATCGCCCCACATCACGCTCTCGTCCACTCCCAATCCTTTGCGCTGGTGGTAGATACCGTGTTTGAGCAGACCTTCCCAGCCTGGGGTCTGGTCGGCGAGAAATTCAGGGGTGCAGAGACTTTCGAAGATCCGCCGCGCATATTGGCGGTAAACCTCGGCCCGCCGGGGGTCGCGCACCCTTTTGGCCAATTTCCACATTCCGCTGCAAGCGATCGCCGCGGCTGAGCTTTCGTAAGGGTACTGTGGGGCTGGCTCGTCCCAATCGTTGGGAGGGATCCCGTGGGCGGGTGTCCGTTCGATGTAAAAATCGGCGCAAGCCTGAGCCGTCGCCAGGAAGCGCTCATCCTGGGTAAAGTCGTAGGCTGTTCCGAAGCCGTACAGCGCCCAGGCCAGCCCGCGCGCCCATGAAGAATCATCCCGCCAGCCCTGTTGGGTGCTTTGGCGTAAAAATTGCCCGGTTTGTAAGTCAAAAATACCCTCGTGTGCAGTGCTGCCATCGCCGCGCACCAAGGTTTTGCGCGTCGTCAGGCAGTGCTGCAGGGCTGCCTGGTACAAGGCTTCGTCGCCGGTCTGCTGGGCGGCGTAGAAGATGATGCCCACGTTCATCATAATATCAATGAACAGGCTGTCTGCGGATAAAAACGAGCAAAGGTAGCCGCCCTCCGGCTGGTAGCGCAGCGCCAGGGTGCGTCCGGCCTCGATAACCACCTGGTTGATGGCTGGGTCTTGGGTCAGGTCATACCAGCGCTTCCAGGTGGGCCAAAATAGGAAACCCAGGTCGTGCACATTCCGGTCGGTCTTACGCGCTTCGATCAGTTGGGTATAGTGGATGGCTTTTTCCTGCCACCAGGGTTGGCGTGTGTGTTGGTAGAGCAGCCAGAGCTGCCCGCCGAGGAAGCCTTCGCACCAGTTCGTCCAGTTCTCCCCGTCGAAGACCCAGCCTCCTTGCCGGGTGTACATGGGGAAGCGGCCTGGGTGCGTGCTAATAAGCGTCCGGAGCTGAACCTGCGCAAAATCAAAAACCTTTCTAATCTTCTCTGTCATGTGCATGCATTCACGAGGATCAGTCTGTATTACCAGGCTTTCTGGAATTGAAAGTACTCTGCCGGGTCAAAACGGATTTTGACAAACGGTGTTGTAAAGATTGTACAACCAACTAGCAAACCGGCGCAAGTTGAATATGAAGATCGAACTCCGTTGGCTGAATTGTTTCTGGCTGTTGCTGCCACTGTTGATTTGGAATATGGCCCTGGCGTCAAAAATCACTTTGGAGCAAGTCACTTCCGACGCCCATTCCCCAGCCTGGTTATTGATCGCGGAAAATATAACCCGCATCATCGTTTTTGCTTTTCCGCTCTTATTGCCTTTGCAGGTCAAGGATAGATTGGGCAAAACCGGCTTGGTCATCTACCTGGCAGGAACCTTGCTTTACTTTGCTTCCTGGCTCCCTCTGATCCTGGCGCCCGATTCCACCTGGAGTCAAAGCGTTATCGGACTGCTTGCTCCGCGCCTGACGCCATTTTTTTCCTTCTTAGGTATTGCATTGATGGGTCATTCCAGCTTTTATGGATTGATCGCTGCGGTGTTTATCTTTCTGCATACCTGCCACGGCATCCAAAATATATCTGTATAATGCTTTTTTGTGAACCATGGGTCTTATCTGAGACCAAACCCGTAATAATGCGTATACATATCTGTGTAGCAAGTTCTTTCTAGAGGAAGTGCTATGAATTCTTCTAAAATACTCGTCATTCTCATCCATGCTTTCGTTGGCTGGGTTTTATGTGCTGCAACGATGGGGATCGGTATGTCAGTCACCGCATTGGATACTACCTTGATCATTCACGCCATCGCTGCGCCAATTTTCTTTGCTGCGATCTCGTTGGTTTATTTCCGTAAGTTCAATTACACCACGCCGCTCCAAACTGCTGGAATATTTCTCGCCTTTGTTTTGTTGATGGATTTCTTTGTTGTTGCCATGCTGATCAACCACAGTTTTGCGATGTTCAGCAGCTTGCTTGGAACCTGGATTCCATTCGCCTTGATTTTTGCCTCTACATTCATTACTGGTATTTTCGTTCGAAAAGGTCAGTCGAGCAGGTTGATTGGTGAGGCAATTAATTAAGTTATAATTTCTAGTTTGATCGAGCCAGGTACCTTGTTGAGGAAAACATGAATAAGAAACCAGACTCCAGCCAATCTCTGGCTGAAGCGATCACCAAGTCGGCGAGTAAACAAACTTTCTATACGATTCGTTTTCTCGTGGATCGAGATCGCGTCTCTGCTGCTTACCGGGCTTACGCCTATTTTCGTTGGGTAGATGATGTGCTCGACATAGAAGCCGGCTCGCTGTCTGAAAAGGTCGCCTTTGTCAACCGGCAAAAATTTTTATTGGAGACTTGCTGCCGAGGAGAAATCCCTCAGGATTTGAGTGCTGAAGAACAGATACTGGCTGTTTTGGTGCGGAATGACAAGGGAGTGCACAGCGGCCTGAAAACTTACCTGAATAATATGATGGATGTCATGACCTTTGACGTCAGCCGGTGCGGCCGGGTGATCACCCAAGCTGAATTGTCCGATTACTCGCGGAAATTGTCGACGGCTGTCACCGAAGCCATTTACTATTTTATTGGACACAATGATCCTCCTCCTCCCCAAGAAACCCGCTACCTGGCAGTAACCGCCGCTCATATAATCCATATGCTGCGCGATGCTTTTGAGGATACGGCTGCAGGTTATTTCAATATTCCGGGGGAGGTTCTGCAAAAACAAGGGATCTCAGAGCGAGATCTGGAAAGCCCGGCTTATCGCCAGTGGGTGTGCAGGCGAGTCCAGTTAGCCCGCCGGTATTTCAAGTTGAGCCGGGAAAGTCATGCACAGATCAAGAGCCTGCGCTGCCGCCTGGCAAGTTGTGCCTATATGGCCCGTTTCGAATGGATGCTGCGTACCATCGAACGCGAGAACTATTGTCTGCGCTGCGAGTATCCGGATCGGAAGAGCCTGAGGGCTGGCTTGTGGATGGCATGGTCAATCCTGGTTTCGTCCCCTTAAATAAAAAAACTGTTCAAGTAAAAGAATGATGAAAACAAAAACGGTTATTGTCATTGGCGCGGGTATTGGCGGGATCACTGCAGCAATCCACCTGGCAAAACAAGGGTTGAACGTGACTGTTCTGGAGAAGAATGCCTATCCTGGCGGGCGCTGCGATCGCATCAGCAAGGATGGGCACCACTTCGACACCGGTCCTACTTTGTTGGTTATGCCCTTGATCTACGAATCGGAATTTGATGCGCTGGGATCGTCTTTGCGCGGGAGCCTGGATTTAATAAAGGTTGATCCGACTTATCACCTCGTATTTGATGATGGCAGTCAAATGGCACTTACCTCCGATTTGGATGCCTTACAGAACCAGTTAGAGGCCATTGAGCCAGGCAGTTTTCAAGGATTTTTGCGCTATATAGATGAAGGCCGCCGTCATTATCACCTGAGCATCCAGAAATTGGTTTATCCTGATTTTCGCTCGGCATTTGACTTTTTCAAGCCGGGCAATATCCCCCTGCTCTATCAAGTGAAACCACTGGTGAAGCATTACGCCAATATGTCGAATTACTTCGCTAATCCGCGTTTGAAAGCAGCTTTTTCCTTCCAGGATGTATACATGGGGCTCAGTCCCTTCGAAGCCCCGGCTACTTTTTCGATGATGCCCTACACTGAGCTGGAGCATGGGGTCTGGTATCCCAAGGGGGGCATGTACCAGATCGTTGAGGTGCTGATGTCCCTGGCGCGGGAGGCGGGTGTGGATTTTATTTTTGAAGCAGCGGTGGAGCAAATCGCCGTCGACGGGAAGCGAGCTCGCGGGGTTGTGGTGGATGGTCAGCGGATGGAGGCGGATGTGGTCCTGGCGAATGCTGACTTGCCCTATGTTTATCAAAACTTACTCCCGCAAGATCGTCAGGCTAAAAAACTTGATCGCAAACGCTATTCTTGTTCGGTGATCAGCTTTTTCTGGGGAGTGGATAAACCTTACGAAACGCTTGAACCCCACACACTCTTCCTGGCGGATGATTACCGTGACAACTTCAAAAGCATCATCCAAGACTTAACCATCCCAGCCAATCCCTCCCTTTATATCCATGCCCCTGCCCGCCTGGACCCCTCCATGGCCCCGGTTGGGCAAGATACCTTGATTGCGGTTGTGCCCGTAGGCCATATGTCTGAGAATGGAGACCAGGATTGGTCTGCCATCCGAGACCAGGCACGCCAGGCGGTCTTCCGCCGGCTGAGGACTCTGGGAATCCACGACCTGGAAGAGCACATCAAATTTGAAATAAACTTCACCCCTCTCAGCTGGAAAAAACGCTACAACCTGGTGAAAGGCTCTACCCATGGGCTGTGTCACAATTTAACTCAGCTAGGCTACTTTCGTCCCGATTTCCAGCATCCACAATACCGCAACTTATATTTCACTGGAGCCAGCACGCGCCCTGGAACAGGTTTGCCCACTGCCATGATCTCCGGGCGCCAGTCTGCCCAGCGAATTTTAGGGGACCTGAATCGTTGAAGAAGAGAATTGGTTTCTATCTCTCCTGCAGATCCTCAACCGTGCAATCCATGGTCCGATCCTGCGCTTTCCCGTGCCAGGCTGGAAAAATTCTGCAAACAAAAAGCAATGGTGATTCTTCGAACATCATGATAGGTTATTGGAGGTAAATTTATGGATCTTTGGGGTGCACTCATCCTGGTAGGATTTTTCTTGCTGTTTGGGCTGCTTGCCTTCGCTGCTTACTATTCCAGCCGCAAGGATAAAGAAGAAAAACGGAGGGTATGGCAGCAGCTGGGATTTACTGCAATCGAAGCGGATGCCCTACTTGCCGAAAAAATATCTTCACTTTACCGGCGTGAAGGGATAAGTAATCGCTATGAGCTGCGTAATCTTTCCCGTAAAGCGATCCTGGATGGGGAGATTTTCCTGTTCGATTTGGTAGAAACCTCCGGTGAAGATGACAGTTGGATCGAGCTACAAGCGGTGGCGATTGTGTCGCCATACCTGAATTTGCCGCAATTTGTGTTATTTCCGAAAGTGGATGAAAAATACATCCTGAGCGGTATTGCTAACAGAGTGGTGGAGTGGGGTATGTCGAAAATCGGCTCGCCGGTGGCGATTCCCGAATTCCCGGGTTTGGATTCTCGCTACATCATTACTTCTAACGATGCTGAAGCTGTGCGCCGTTTCTTGGATGAATCTCTTTCGCATTATTTCGCCAATATTCAAATGGTTAGGATTTATGCCGCAGGAGATATTTTCACATCCTGTGAATTAGTTTCGAATTTCAAAACCGGCGACCTTGAGAGTATGACCCAGCGTGTCGACCGTGCCATGGATATTTTTCGATTATTCCTCAAATGATCCGTAGGATAACCTTGGAGGAAATTTCTATGAAAGCAATCGTTTACGAAAGATATGGGCCACCGGATGTTCTTCAACTAAAAGAGGTGGCAAAGCCTATCTCCGCAGGAGGACGAAATCCTGATCCGAGTCGTTGCCACTACGGTTCATGTGGGCGATGTGAGGATGCGCAAGCCTGATCCATTCCTCGTCAGATTGGTCAATGGTCTCATAAAGCCGACAAAAATAACCATCCTTGGGATGGAGCTAGCCGGGGAAGTTGAAACGATAGGTAAAGATGTAAAGCGATTTAGTGAAGGTGACCTGGTTTTCGCGTTTACAGGTTTTGGTTTTGGCGCATACGCCGAGTACAAATGTCTCCCTGAAGACAGCCGGCCGAAAGAAGGTTTGGTGGCACATCAAACCGGCCAATATGACTTTTGAAGAAGCCGCTGCGGTTCCGGGCGGGGGAATTACCGCTTTGGTTGCGCTGAGAAAGGCAAACATCCAGGCTGGACAAAAAGTGTTGATCTATGGCGCTTCGGGAAGTGTGGGAACCTACGCGGTCCAACTTGCCAGGTCATTCGGTGCCGAGGTGATCGGGGTTTGCAGTACCACGAATTTGGACATGGTAAAATCTCTCGGAGCCGATCGGGTCATTGATTACACCCAAGAGGATTTTACCCGGAGCGCTGAAACCTATGATGTCATCTTTGATGCGGTGGACAAGCTTTCGACTTCACGAGGCAAAAAAGCTCTCAAGAAATCAGGCATCTATCTTAACGTTGGCAGGGATTCTGGCTCAGGGAGCGATCTGAAAATTGATGACCTTATCTTCCTCAAAGAGCTGATTGAGGCAGGCAAGCTAAAAGCGGTAATCGATCGGTGCTATCCGCTGGAGCAAATTGTCGAGGCCCACCGGTATGTTGAAACAGGACATAAAAAGGGCAATGTCGTCATCACGGTGAGATCGGAAAACCGGTAAGGAGAAAAAACCATGCCTAACAGAGAAACAAATAAGATCTCCTCGATAGGAACAATCCGTACTTTCCTTACCAAGGGGACCTGATCAGAAACGATTATGAGCGTCGTTGACGGCTCATTCGATCACCCCATGAAACTTGAGGAGCAAGCCAGCGCTCCTCTGGCAGGCGGCATAATGGGGCAGGGCTACCAGTGCGGCATGCTTTGGGGTGCAGCGCTGGCTGCCGGGGCGCAGGCGTATCGCCTTCTTGGTCCTGGGCCACGAGCTGAAGCTGAGGCGCTGGTTACCGCCCAAAGATTGGTGGAATCCTTCCGGGCGCGCAACAAGCAGATCAACTGCGGTGATATCATCCAGCTAGATTGGCAGTCAATCTCTCAGCGCCAGTTGTTAAAGTTTCTTAAGGGCGGTCCCATTGGCTGCTTTCGCATGGCGGCAAACTATGCCCAGTCAGCTTACAATGAGAGCAATACCCCAATTTCTGAACAACATAGCGAAGTACTATCCTATCCGGTAAGCTGTACAGCAATGCTGGCACAAAAGATGGGTGTACCCGACTTGCATGTAGTCATGGCGGCGGGACTTGCAGGCGGTATCGGCTTGAGTGGGGGCGCCTGCGGGGCTTTGGGTGCCGCCATCTGGATTATCGTAATGAACTCTGGCCAGGCTGGAGGCGGTATGATGGGTTTTGATCATCCTATTGCTGCAAGGGCAATCGAGCGCTTTTTAGAAAGTGCCGGTTCTGAATTTGAGTGTTCAAAAATTGTCGGACGGAGGTTTAAGAACGTCGCTGACCATGCCAGTTTTTTGCAAGAGGGCGGATGCTTGAAAATTATCGAAGCTTTGGCTGTAACATGATCTGAGGGATAAGCTTTCTTGAAGTGCGGCTCGTGCGTGTCTTTCGCTAAGATATCCAACGGTAAGACTGACCATTCGGTGATAAACATGAGGCAAAATCAGGGCTGGACAAATCTTTTTAAAACAGGCGGGATCGCCGCCCTGTTGGCTGCCGTGCTTTTTCGCCGCAACATCGGTGCTGAGGTCTCGCTCTTTACTGGCGTGGACGCCATCCCTGAGTCTGCGCAGGGGTGGTATCACCTGCTGCAGACCAACCCATTCATCGGGTTATCGTTCCTGGCAGTTTTCGACCTGGTCAACTATGTCCTGGTGGGTTTGGTTTTCCTGGCCTTGGGCGCGGCCTACTGGCCAAAGAATAAGAGCATTGTGACGGTGGCACTTGCCAGTGGATTGATCGGTATTGCCGTCAATCTCACATCGAATATCTCCCTGACAATGTTCTCTCTAAGTCAGCAGTACGCCGCGGCGGCCTCCGCAGTGCAAAAAGCTGATCTTCTGGCCGCCGGGCAGGCAGTTTTGGCGACTAATGACCCTCTGGCGGCTTATCCTAGTACAGGCGCCTACGTCAGCCTGTTGCTCATCGCCCTGGCGGGATTGTTGTTTTCGCTTAGCCTGCTGCCTTCCCATCGCGCTGCTGCCTTTGTGGGATTGCTGGCGAGCGGCTGTGACCTGGCTTACTGTCTGACATTCATCCTGGCGCCAGTGCTGCCCGTGTACTTGTTCCTGGCCATGGCAGGCTTGTTCTGGATGACCTGGCACCTGCTGGTCGCCCGGATTTTGTTTAAACATTCAGAGGAGTGCATATTAGAATAGCCACAAAAACGGTCGCCATGTGGCTTGGAATCACCCTAGGGATTGCCGGGCTGGTTGCAAATGTCCGGGCTAATCCAGGATGCGCGCATCCGGAAAGTACATCGTCGGGAAGGAAAACTGCATATACTGGAATAGCCAATCCGTGCCTTGCAGCGTCAGCACAGCAGTGAAACGCAGCGGCCAAGTGAAGCGCTCTCCGCGCTGCAGCTCATACAGCGTGTTGCTGCCGCCGCGCAGGATATACAGCAGTTTCTCTTTGGCTGAAGCGTTTTCTGAGTTGATATACCGCTTGATAAATGCCAGGTAGTCGTCATAATTTTGTTCCGCCGCGATGGTCGTATTTACTGTACCAGAAGCTGACAGCCAGGCCGTATTTCCATTGACTTGAATGTGAGCGTCGGGCACATCCAGGCGAAGATCGCCCCAGCCTTGCCAGTCACCCAAGAAAAGCTCCTTCGCTGCGGCTTTGCTGAGATACCATTCTCCCTTACCAGGTTGGATGCCATTTGTGCCGACAACTTCCAAAGCCTCGTCTGCCAGCAGCTCCTGGAATGGTTCCAGCAGCGCCGGGTCGCGGCGCGTGTAGTAGTCCTGGAAGCGCTGCAAAACCTGGCGCACTTGTTCAACGCGGGGGAGCGAGTTTGACATTGTCGATTTAACTCCCGCCAGTGATCAGTAAAGGCACCAGGCTCTCTGCCCAGTTTTTGATCTCCTTCCAATCCCGGTGGTCGCCCTCTTTCCAGACCCCGAAGAGCACGCTCATGCGGAATTTCAACCGGTCGCTGAACGAGGGTATCTTGCTGATGTCCAGCGCTCCGGCAAACAGCCCCTCGCTGACTGGTCGAACCAGCGCCCGCACAGGATCGAGCCAGGTAGAGACGTTGCTGCGGTACTGTTCCCCCTTTTTCATGGTTAAGGTCATGCATACCAGGAAGGCTGCAAAAGGTTTATTTCTCAGCTTAGCTTGGTGCATCTGCATGAACTGCATTGCTTCAGGCAGCCACACCCCGCCGTTGATGGCGCTGCCCGCCACGACTGCCTGGTAAGGGGAAAGGTCGGTGACTGATTTCATCGGCAGCACATCTACCTGTGCGCCGTGTTCTGATAGGGTCTTTCCAATCGCTTCAGCCACACCGGCGGTGGAACCGAAGCGGCTGGCGTACGTAACCAGTACTTTGTTGTTTATCATAGTGAATTCTCCCGTAGTTTCCTCTTTGATGACTTCTATATGGAATGTGATCTAAGGATTTCGCTCAGCTCGCTGCCGGATTCCAAGCAACATCTTGCGTTCCATAACAAAACCTACCGGTTCGGTAAGCCGCCATACCCAGGCCAGGTCCGGGCTGTAGGATAGGCGCTGGCGCACCAACAACCGCGTCGTGTTTTCAGCCTGCGCTTGCAAGATGAACTGCCAGGTGGCGATGGAGTAACCTTTGTCAGCCTGCATGGTGTGTTCCACCGGCTGGCCTGTTTTTGGGTTAGCACTGATCAAGATCAACGCCCGGGCTGGGTCAACCGAAGCCACCGCAAAGCACGGGTAGCCTTGCGGTCCCAGGCGGATGAGCTCTCCTACCTGCGGATCTTGCAGCTCAGGAATGATATGGTCAGCACTGTGGATTTTGCAGCCCGCCAGGTTTTCCAATCCGTCATAGCTGTACAGCCCGCCGCGCCCCTGACCGATCTGCGCCAGCCACGACCAGACCCGCTTGGCTGGCGCTTTTATGGAAATGGCGCGGGTGTAGCCCAGCAAGAGTTCTGGCACCAGCTCATCACCGGGTAGGGGCTGGTTAACTTCTTCTTTGTCAGCTCCCCAGTGGTTGTACCAGGTGCGTAATACAGGCGATAAAATTAATGTTCCGCCAACCTGAACGGCGCCTAGCAGGTTTTCAAATAAGTTCATTTTTTTGTCCTTAGTTCTTTAAAATCGCCACGATGAGAAATCCAAAAGATGGCGTTGGGCTTTCAACACTTCTCTTACCCGGTGGAGCAAGTCAATGGCTAAAGGAAGGATGCTGTATAACCAGAGCACTGCGAAAATGACCAGGATCAGCCTTTCTACCAGGCTTAGAGTCGCGCGGATAATAAAAGGCCGGATGAGTGGGCTGAATTCAGGCACAAACCAGCATAAGGATTCGAGGGCGTATCCGTTTTGGGTGCAAACGTCTAAGTTATTTTGTTGGAAAACTACTCCATTGACACCAATCCACAACGACAGGGTCAAAATAATTGGCAAAGCCAGCGCTATGACCAAGGATTGATGATTGGAATGCATCAACCTGGCCAGAATCCAGGAAGCAGGCAGGCTGGCAAACAGAAAGAAGCGCGGCCCCCAATACCAGCCTCCGTACCAGGCCCACCAGGAAGCGTAGACCAGGATCAATCCCAGGACGATGAGCAGCCATAAAATGAGCATCTTCCGCTCGACCGGGTCCGAAATAAATTTCCAGGTAAAGCCGATCAAAAGCAAGCCGGGGCAGAAAAAGATCAATCCTTTTCCGAAGGAGAAGAGGATGGACAAGATTCCCAGTACAAAAGGATAACTGTATCCTGTTTTACCAGAGTAGGGCAGCAGCGTTTCGTAACCATGGTCCTGGTTAAGATAGGTCTGAAATCCGGCCAGTAAATTTCCTGTCCGTAGATACAATTCAACGCTCATTAAAATTAAACAGGCGGGGATCAGCAGTAAATAGCGGATTTGCTTTTTCTCCCAAGTGAGGTAGATGACCACGAGTGAAAATGGAATCAGGAGAGCGGGGGTGTTGAGGACTGCCAGGAACATGCATACCCAGCCTACCGTATCTTTTTTTACTGCCAGGCCGATGGTTCCTAAGGTCAGGCATACAGCGCTGAAGACTTCACCGTAATAGTTGAGGAGATGACCTGGAAACATTGAACCGAAAGCTAAAATAAATAGAAACGTTATGATGATTTTCCGGTCAAAATGGTGCTTGAGCCACTGGTATAAAACGAAGATTGAACCGGCGAACAGTAGAAAGTTATACCGGCTAATAATCGTTAGAGGATCTTTGAAGAATTTCGAAATAAACCATAAGGGTAAAGAAAATAATGGGCCCACCATGGAATATCGCATCGAGACGATTTCCCTGTTCTGAGTGAGCGTGTTCATAAACTCGTAGCGGATGCTCCCATCTCCCGAAATGGTAAAAGGCAGCAGGAAAAAGCTGGCACATCCTGCTCCAAACAGCAAGAACAGGCCCAGGCGGGCATAAAAGTCCTCTCTAAATCCGAATGGCAGCTTGTTGGTTGGGGTCACGAGGCTAACCGGCTCACTTTATCTGCTATTATAGTCCAGGCACGATTAAGAGTGGGCAGCGGCTTTTGGGTAAATTATTGCGGATGAAAACAATCCCCACGTGTGCATTGGCCTTCTGCTAAATTTATTTTATATATTCCAGGTACGTGTTGACGATTTTGAAGCCAACCAATTCATAAAGTCTGATCGCTGGGGTATTCGAGACACCGGTCGAAACGCTGACCCGGTTCATACCCAGTCCTTGCATCTTCCGCAGGCACTCGAGCAGAACCGCACGCGTCAATCCCTTTCTCCGGTAGGCTTCTCGTGCCCCTAAAGGACCAAAATCACCGATCTTGTTCACAGGGTCGACCCAGCCATTCACATAGGCTGCCATGATGCCATCTGGCGTCACCGCCACGATATCGAGCTCGCCTCGGTAGCCCGGCAGCCGCATAAAGGTTGCATAATCCTCGTCGCTGACATTGCCAACCGTCCATGGCTGCCAAACATCCCGCTGAGCCGCGGCGCGGTTGGAGATTTCGCCAGGATATCCCCCTTCGGCAGGGTCAGCCATGGCGCGCACCTGGCAGTCAGGCGGTATCACAGCTTCAGCGATTGGTTCCTCCAGGGAGCAAAGCATGTTTACTTCAGAAAATTCGCCACCCTGCCTGAAGCCGTGCTCTTCCAGGAATGCAATCCGATTTGCATCATCTTGCCGGGAGCCGGATACCAAATGACCGCCCCACATTTCGGAATTGGTTTTGCATAGCTCACCGATGCGCTCCTCTGTCCAGGCCAGCGCCTCAGCCTCAATGCCTCGCCAGGCATACTCTGGGAGCACCTGGCAGTCAAAGGATGGATCTTCGCCCAAAATCGCGTACCCAACCAGCTTGTCGCCAGCATGCCAGAGACGAATATGCTCTTTTGTATTAAGGTGGCAGACTATCATGAAGTACCAAAATAACAGGTCGCCGATATGCGGATAACGCCAATCATCGGTCTGCGCACGCCCTTCCATCAACAGGTTTTGTATCTGTATTAAATCATCTTCGTTTTCGTAATATCTGGATGTCCAGTTTAATTTACTGTTCATTGGGTTACCCTACTCCAAATTTTGAATGCAGCCGTCCTAAATCCTGCAGCTGCTTTTCCGGTACCTCATATCCCTGGTGACACAATACCTGCATTTGGGGAGTCAGGCACTGGACATTAGTCGCCCCCACTACGCCCTTGCCTGCAAGATCTCCTTTCTTGAAGATAAGCCCCTCAGTCTCTGCCCATGCCGGAATCCCGTTACCCTGCTCGTCCAGAACCAACGCGTGAATATCGATTTCCCGCCCTTGTGCATCTTGCAAGACAAAAGCGGTGGCTGTCTCAGCCCCTTCCTTATCGACAGCCTGGCGGTTCTCGGGCCAAAGATATGCCAGGTTGTAGCCATCGCTTTCTAAAAGGGTGCACATTCGCATTACATCATCTAGCAGCATGACCACGTCGAGATCTTTGTGCGGGCGTGTCTGCTCTCCGAGAAGAGCATCGATCCCCCAGCCCCCAGTCAGCCACACTTGCATGCCATCCTCCGACATGCGGCGGTATATTTTTATGACATCTTCAGCGCTTACCATCTTGCTTTCATTATATTACTACTTTTTAGAAGTTATATCTCCTTGACAGGTTCTCATTTCTGTAATATTATAGGATATATCCTATATAGGATGTATCCTATATAAAATGGAGTACAGATGTCCCTTGAACATGCCATCCTTGGCTTTCTAAATTATCGCCCGTATTCAGGTTATGATCTGAAGAAGATCTTTGATACATCGGTCCGGCATTTCTGGCCTGCCGATCAAAGTCAAATTTACCGCACCCTGTCTCGGATGAGCGCTAATGGGTGGACAGAGATTGAGGTGGTTCGCCAGGACGCCCGCCCGGATCGCAAGATCTACCAAATCACCTCCGCTGGACGGGAAGAGCTGCGCCGTTGGCTGCTGATGCCCCTGCCGCCCGAGGAAAATCGCAGTGCCGATATGATCCAGGTCTTTTTTGCCGCGCAGCTTTTGGATGAGGAGATTCTGGGTATTTTCGAGCGTGCCGCAGCGTTGATGCGTTCGGGATTGGAGCATTATGCCCAAATTCCTCGCAATATTGAAGCCTACAGCGCCAACACCACCTCGCCACGCGAATTTTTCTTCTGGATGCTGACCCTCGATATCGGCATTCACAATTTGGAATCTAATCTTGATTTCATCGAAATCCTGATTCAACGTATTCGCAATGGGGAATTACCCCGCGAATAGCTGGTAAGGAGACCATCATGCTGCGACAACTTCCAATCCGCCAACGTGTCCGCAAAGGCCTGGTTATCCTCGCTTTCCTGACTTTTCCAATCACGATGAATTTTCTCTCCCCCTATGTAATTATTGACGCCGCTCAGCAGGGGATTATCAACGGCAGCTTGATCATGTTTGGTCTGATGTTTGTTAGCTCGCTTTTCCTGGGGCGCCTCTGGTGTGGGTGGATCTGTCCCGGCGGCGGGATGCAGGAAATCGTTGAACCGGTGAACAACCGCCCCGTGAAACCTGCCAAAATCGATTGGATTAAGTGGCTGATCTGGATTCCATGGCTCAGCCTGATCGCCTGGATGGTGATTCGGGTTGGGGGTTATGTGACTGTGAACTTATTGCACCTCACGGAAACCGGTATCTCGGTTGATGAACCGTTTAAATACATCACTTACTATGCTGTTGTGCTGATTTTTGTGGCGCTGGCGGTTATTGTGGGGCGCAGGGCAGGCTGTCACACCATCTGCTGGATGGCACCTTTTATGATTATTGGGCGCTGGATACGCAACCGTTTTGGCTGGGCCTCCTTGCGGCTGGTAGCAGATGCCTCCGTCTGCAGTGATTGCAAACTCTGCACCAAAAACTGCCCGATGAGCCTGGATGTGAATGCCATGGTACAGGTTGAGCAGATGGAACACTCCGAATGTATTTTGTGCGGCACCTGCGTGGATAACTGTTCGAAGAAAGCCATCCGTTATTCGTTTAGCGCCTCTAAGAAGTAAAGCATAATACCGGTTTCTATTCTTAATTGGGGTGGTTTTAGCCTTTTGTTGATCTGCCTCAAAAATTAGCTCTTTCACTCCAGATTCGAGGGGGATTCCAATTCGTTCAATAGGTTCAGAAACCAATCGCTGGCTGAAGAATGGGCCTTTAGACCGTAATCGAGCGTCTTAATCTGGTATTTCAGGATGCCCCTGTAGGATGCCGGGATTTCAATCCGGCTGATTTCCTCATCCATTTTTCCTAACTCGTCTTGGACCAATTGGATCTTTCTCAGAATTTCAAGAACGATTTGCTTTTTCTGCTCTACATTTTGAATTAACCCAAGAAAAAATACTTTGGAGAGAGCAGTCACCTCCAGTTTTTTTACTGGGATTTCATCTAGCATCCACTGATAAAAGGCCTCTTTACCATGCTCTGTGATGCTGTAAATCTTTTTATTGCGCCCTTTATCCACCTTTTCTTCAAAGACGATCATCCCTTTGTTGAGTAAATTCTTAACCGTAATTTGCAGGCTTCCGTAGCTGGCGCTGTAAAACATGGATATGCCTTGCTTGAACGCCTGGTTCAATTCATAGAGGGTGAGACTCTGGATAATCAATAATCCCAAAACTACATTTTCCATAATGATCCTTTGCAAGTTGACAGCCGGAATATTTAATGTTACTATTAGTTATATATCTATTAGTAGTATACACGACAATTCGATTAAAAGAAATGGAGATGCAGAATTGAACTTTTTTAAACCTCTAAATCCACAACAAGCTGCCAGCCATTTTGACCGGTATTTCCAAAAGATCCAGGCAAAGTCACAAAATAAACCTATCCAAATCCAGGTGTCTTCTCAGAAATTGGGTCTGGATTACAGCTTCCCATCTGATTCTACCAACCAACCCTACCATACGGCAAGTATTGGCAAGGTATTCACAGCCATCCTGGTGCAAATGCTGGCAGAAAAAGGTCTTCTCTCCGTTAGGGATCTGATTCACCCATTTTTTTCTGCAGCAGAGTTGGACCGGCTGTTTATTTATCAGAACATCGATTATGCACAGCAGGTGACCATCGAGCATTTGTTAGGTCATACTTCTGGCATTGCCGATTATTTTGAGGGGAGTACCACCAGCGGAAAATCATTTATAGATGAAGTACTTTCGAAACCGCAAACCCATTGGACACCGCAAAAATTGATCGATTTTACCAGGGACTACCAGAGCGGCTGTGGGTATACCCGGAAAGATTTTCAACTATTCAGATACAGGCTATATCTTGCTCGGGCTGATCATCGAAAAGATTACCGGAAAATCTTTCGCTAAAAACCTGGAGGATGAAATCTTCCTGCCCTTGGAAATGCGCGACTCATACCTGATGTTTTACTCTGAGCCTATGAATACCCCTAAAAAGAATATCGAAAAAATCTGGTTCAATAACGTGGAAATCAGTGGGTTCGAAAGCCTCAGTTGTGACTGGTCGGGAGGGGGGATTGTTTCCACCACCGCGGATCTGCTGAAATTCAACCAGGCGCTGCGAAGCGGCCGGCTTGTTCAAACAAGTACTTTAGAAACCATGGATGTTTGCCAACACAAGTTCCGGCCTGGGATCTATTATGGCCTGGGGATGATGGAAATCCGCTTTAAAGAATTTTTCTTTTTGCTTGGGCACCTGCCAAAAATCAAGGGGCATATTGGAATTCTGTCAACGCATCTGTTTTACGACCCATCCAGGGATGCGCATATCATCATGAACTTCGGTTCCAACGCCCGGATGGTGGAAAGCTTCAAGGCGCTGATCGAGATTGAGAATATCCTCCAGAGGATGCAATTGGTTTCAATTCGGTGAATCCAATGGAGGTTGCTCATGCTTCTCCCTTCTCCTGTTGCGCCAGTACGTGGTGGATCAATTCATCAAACACCGCCTTGTATTGCCTGTAATCCTCTGAGCGGCTCAGGTTGATCTGGATCCATTCCCGCATCTTTGGCTTTCCCATGGGCTGAAACGGGACAGCGTTTGGATCCGTTTCCAGCAGCTTTGCAGCGGTTTGCTCAGGAAGCTTGATCCCAACACCCTGCTCATACAGGCAGATGCAGAGCTTCTTTCCGACGTAATAGGCCGGAAAACCAAACATCTTGCCAGGTCGCACAAGCGGATGCTCCAGAAGCAGGTCATCGAGAACAGCCTTGTGTTCGGAATTGAAATGAACCATACTGAGCTCCAATAATAATTATACTCAATCGGTTTTGTGCGCGATCAGAACTTTAATCACCAGTAAGAAGAAGAAAGAGATTACCACCAGGATAACTGACAGGGTTAGAGCGCTTTCTAGATTTGTTTCGAATCCCAGGTAAATTGCGGTCGGCATGGTCTGGGTCCGGCCAGGTAAATTCCCTGCGAAGATCATCGTCGCTCCGAACTCGCCCAAGGCGCGCGCCCAGCTCATCATGATCCCACTGAGCAAGGCGAACCGGGATAGCGGTATGATTAAAAATTCAAAAATCTGCCAGCGGCTGGCACCATCTAATTTAGCTGCCTGTTCAATTTCCAGGTCAATACCGGCAAACCCAATCGAAGCTGACCTCACGTAGAAGGGCGCGGCGATAAAGACCTGGGCGATTACCACCGCCACGGTTGTAAAGGCGATCTCAATCCCGTGATTGTCTAACCAGCCTCCGATGGAACCCCGCCGCCCCAGGGTGATCAAGAGCGCCAGCCCAGCCACAGCGGGCGGCAGCACAAGAGGCAAATCGATAAGGGCGTCCAGCGCTTTTTTATACCGGAACTGGTGCCGGCCCATCAGGTAAGCCAGCGGCGTGCCGAGCAAGAAAATCAGCCCCACACTCACCAGGGTGGTTCGAAGGCTGACGCTGATAGCCTGGAGTACGGTTTTCGCGCCGACATTTGCCAGCAGCTCTTGTAGCGATGTCCGGGTAAACAGCATCAAGATAGGGATCAGGATCAGCAGAATCAATGGCAGGGCAGTGATCCACCAGATTTTCTCCAACCAGTGTTCAATTGTTTTCGTCATGGGTTTCGTTTCTTGCGGACGAATGTATGTCTCGCCGGTTACCTCTTCCTTAGAAAGATCTTTTCCCATCGCACTTACTTCACTGGGATAAAATTGTATTTTGCCAGGAGACCTTGACCCTCTTGTGAGAGCACAAAATCGATAAAGGCCTGCGCTAACTCTGGGTTCTTGCTGTCTTTTACCAGTGCGATTGGATAAGAAGCGATGACATTTAGGGCGTCTGGGATATCCAGCCGGTCGACTTTGCCGGCATCCTTACCTGAGATGTCGCTGGTATAAACGATGCCAGCATCCGCTTCTCCCAAAGCCACTTTGGTCAGCACTGCTTTGACGTTGTCTTCGTACGAGACGACATTCGCCAGGACTTCATCCTTGAAAGTCGTGCCGAAAGTTGGGTCAGAAGACGCTTTATCTAAAAAGTCCAGCGAGTAGCCTCCAACCGGAACTTCTTTGGCCGCTAATACCAGTTTCAAGCCAGATTTAGCCAGGTCTTTCAATTCTTTCAAGCTGGCCGGGTTATCCTGCGGGTAGATCACCACCAGCCGGTTCTTGGCGAAGGTTTGCTGCGTTTCGCTGATGATCCCCCCTGCATCGAAGGCTGCATCCATCTGTTTCGGGTTGGCGCTGGCAAATACATCTGCCGGGGCGCCTTCGTTGATCTGTTGGACGAGCTGCTGCGAGCCAGCGAAGTTGAAAACAACCGTCACGCTGGGATGTTGGGCTTCGAAAAGCTTGCCGATCTCGTCAAAAAATTCGTTAAGAGAAGCTGCAGCGAAAACGTTGAGCTCAACCGGTTCAGCAGGCGCAGAAATCGGAGTTTCGGAAACCGCCTTCGTTTCCACGGAGGTGGCAGTGGGTTGCACCGTACAGCCTGTCACCAGTAAAGCCAGGATCAGGATCAGGAAAAATAGAGTTTTCAGAACTCATTATTTTACCCTTATATCCAGATTTGAGAACAAAGCTCCTCTCCCGAGTGTAAATGGACTGGCTTTTTTAGTGACCCAATCCTGCACCAGAATCCAGCACGGCATTATTGACATCGATAACTTGGCGGATGCCGCGGACAATTCCAGATGGTTCTGTTAGGTCCTATTGTCTTCTAGAATCCTCAAGGTTCGGTGGGATAGCCAGCCTGTTGCCAGGCGCCGAAACCGCCCAGGATCGGGTTGACTTTGGAAAAACCGCTGTCAATAAGAATCCGCGCCGCACGGGCGCTCAACTCTTCTGCCGGTCAGGTGCAGTAGGTGATGATCCAATCTGTGGAGTTTAACTCACCCAGGCGATTTTCCAGGTCCACAAGAGGAATCGATAACGCGCCTGGAACGTGGCTTTCGGCGTACACACTGGCACCCCGCACATCCACGAAGACAGCCTTATTGGCATCCAGGGCAGCTTTAGCGGTCTCCAAAGAAACGCGTTGGATCTCAGGATAAGCCTCCTCCCCTTGATTGCTTATCCCAACAGTCGGCAGCAGGACCTTCGGATTTGGATCGTTTTGCATTGCCAAAATGACTACAGCAATGATCAGTAGAAACCCCCCTGCAGCCAGGATGATAATCGGAAATTTTGTCGTTTTTCGCTTTTTCATATTCTCTCCATAATGTATAAAAGTGAGGCTGTGGTCTCACAAACGCCGTGTCCGGCTACTTTCTTTCTTCCCAATCCACCCAGGTGACACCACTTAAGTCCAGGTAAGCGTCCACGGTTTGGCCGATGGTGGGGAAGAAGCGTTGATCGCCGAAGCGGGTGTAGAGGCCGAAGCGTTTGAGCTTATCTTTCACGGGGTCTTTCATCTCGGCAAAAATGAGCTGGATGCCCGCCTGGCTCAAATTCTTGTCCAGCTCGGCCAGCATATCTGCTGCGGTGACATCCACACTGGTGACTGGCTCAGCAGCCACCACGAACCAGCGTACTGGGGTGGGGGCGTTGTTGACCGCTTTAACGACATGGTCGTGGAACTGCTCGGCATTGGCGAAGAACAATGGGGCATCCCAACGGAATAGCACCAGCCCTGGGATGAGGCGCGCCTCAGGGTGGCGGGTGATATCGTGATAGCCCTTCATTCCGTCTACCCGCCCCAGCACTGCATCATGCGGGCGCCAACCATCCCACACGAACTCCAGCAGGGCGATGATGATCGCCAGCATAATGCCTGGGATGGGTCCGAAGATGGCTACTCCCAAAAAGCAAGCAATAGAAAGCCAGAACTCCCACTGTTGGATGCGGTAAAGCCGGCGTAAATCTTTGATCTCAAACAAGCCGATCGCCGAGGCAATCACGATCGCTGCCAGGGCAGTATTGGGCAGGTTTTTCAACAGGCTCGGGGCGAAAACTAACAGTAAGGCGATGGCAATTGCCCCAGTCACCCCGGTAAGTTGAGTCTTGGAACCTGCTGATTCGGCGACAGGCGTGCGCGAGGCACTGCTGCTGATCGAAAAGCCCTGGAAGAAGCCCGTGGCGATGTTCGCCGCGCCCAGGCCAATCATTTCTTGGTTGGGGTCCACGTAAACACTGCTCCTGTTAGCCAGGCTGCGTGAGAGAACGCTGGTATCGGCAAAAGAGACCACCGCGATCGCCAGCGCCCCCAGCAGCAGCGGGCTGAGGTCCTGCAAGCGCACCCACGGAATGGTGAAGGAGGGCAATCCCTGGGGAAGCTCCCCCAGAACTGCCACGCCCGCCTGGCTGGCCAGGTTGAAAACCCCTGTCACGACCGTCGCCCCCACTACGGCCACCAGCACCCCCGGGAAGCGCCTGTAGCGCTTGAATATCAGGATGAACCCCAGGGTGGCAGCTCCCAGAGCCAGGGTTACCCAGTTGGTCTTGCCAGCCATCAGACCCATAAAAAAAGCGGCTAGCTCTTCCAGCACGCCATCCGCCTGCGTTGAAAAGCCAAACAGCTTGGGGAGCTGCCCGATCAGAACAATCAAAGCGATACCGTTCATGTAACCGTAGCGGATTGGCTTTGATAGCAGCTCGGTGATGAAACCCAGGCGCGCCAGCCCCGCCAAAATACATAACAGCCCGGTGAAGATCGCTAACATCCCCGCTAGGGCTAATGTACGGGCGGGGTCGCCTGCTGCCAGCGGCACGACCACCGCCGCGATCATGGCTGCCAGCGAAGAGTCTGGACCCAGCACCAGGATCCGGCTGGGACCAAAGATCGCATAAGCGAGCAGCGGCAAGATCGTGGCGTATAGGCCGGTAATTGCCGGCAGACCGGCTGCTTCAGCATAGCCCATCCCTACCGGAACAAGCACAGCCGTGAGTGCCAGTCCAGCTACCAGGTCGCTGCGCAGCCAGCTCAGGCGATACCTCTGCAGCACGTACAGGCCGGGCAGCCATTTCCAGATCCCCCCCTGGTTAGCTGCTGTAGCAGGTTGGCTGATCCGGCCGGATTCAGCGCTGGCTGTCGTGAGTGAGCCCGGGTCCTTCGGGGTTTCCATCTTTATTTTTTTAGGTTCCTCATTCGTTCGAGTTTAATCGATGTGATTTTAGATGTCAACAAACCTTTCTAGGTCGCTGGGGTTATGCTATGAGAACCTTCCCCTCTTTTTTCTGATAAAATGGATTTCCAGGAGATCCTTCCAATGAAAATTTCTTCACCATCTTATTCACGCAATTTCTGGGTTGGACTGGCCGGTTTTATCTTGGGGGGCATTACCGGTATCGTGGCAACCTATATCCTCTTTGCCAGCGGGGTGCTGTCGTTAATTCTAAAACTGGTTCCTGAAGATCAACCGTTTGTGCGGCTGTTATTGGGGATCATTCTCGTTTTTGTTGGATTGGGTTTAGGGGGTGCGCTCGGTGGGTTGGTGCGTGGGTATACCCTGCACCAGATTGACCCTGAGGGCAGCCGTAGAAGGTACTTGCTGGGCGGCGCCTTTTCCACAGGGATCAGCCAGGGCATCCTGGTCATTCCGTTGTTGCTGTTGATCAGCCTGGTGAGTATGTATAATGCGGGGTCCCAAAAAGATCCGGCTTCTTTCATTGCTTTATTTGCCCTGATAGGCGGCCTGTTTGGGTTGGTGAATGGGGCCATCCTCTCGCTCGTCACCCTAAAGCTGCGCTATGCCTGGGCTTCGTGGTTGGGGTACTTTTTGGCCAGCTTGGTGGGCGGTGCCTTGTTTGGTCTGCAGCTTTGGCAGGTGGGAGGCATCTCAGCAGCCACGCTCAAGGGGCTTTCTGCCCTGCTTTTCCTGATCCTGGCAGGCGCGACGATATTTGGATTGCCCGGCGGCGTGCTCGGGCTGGTTTATACCTGGGTGAGCCGCAAACGCCGCGCAGAGCCACCCAAAGAGATCGCACCCCGTCGATGGCAAGATATTACGACCGTTTCGCTCTCTTCTTTAATCTTCCTGGCAGTCGCTTCCTTTCTCAACTCGGGAGCAGACTTTTTGACCATCTACCCGGGCAGCCTCACCACCAGCCTCGGCTCTCCAACGCAGGGCATCCATTGGCAGGCATCTCACCAGATTAGCTCCGATCTACTTACGAATGATGGGACCGCTTTGGGATTGTCAGCCGGACCGCAGGGATTGGTGGTCACCTGGTCAAATAGCACTGGAGAGATTTTGCTTGCCTCTCAGAAGTCTGGGGCAGAGGCTCTCACGGTTTGGAGCGGTCCCGTCGACGTTTCCAAGAGCCCGCAGACCGCATCGCTCCATTCACAGGCAGCTCTAGGGGCTGACGGCTCGGCGTATGTGGTTTGGTCGGAAAGTGGGGAGATCTGGTACAACCGCTGCCAGGGGAATGCCTGCGGCGATCCGGTGAAGCTCACCGGTGACGATGATGTCTGTTCTGAAGGCTCCACGCCAGCGCAGAATGATTGGCCTGTTATTGCTCTCGACCAGGGTGGCACTTTGATGGTGGCCTGGCAGGCCGGCGAAAGCACAACTGGTTATGCGGTCTGGACGGCCGCTGATGGTCCCGAGGCAAGGGTATCAGGCTGCCTCCAATCGGGTCTGGCTTCTGCCAGGCCGCGCCTGGCTGCTGGTGTGCCGGGGGAGTACTGGATGGCGTTGTCAGGTTTAACAGACTCACCCGGACCCATCTCGCTGTTTAATTTCCGCCAGGGAAAATGGGATCCTCCACAGACCCTTGGTGAGGGGAGTAACGCCGAAGTATATGCCGACCAAAGCGGAACTGGCGGGCTGCCTGGTGTGGGATGGATCAAGAGCTGAATTCCCTGGCTGCGGGTGGTTCTCGTGGAAACCTTGAGCCCGTCATCCTGTCAAAACCGTCCTTCCATCTTCGAAGATGCCAGCGGTCGTTTGCACCTGGTTTATGCGGCCACGCAATGGCAGGATAATTTCGGAGGCACTACGTACTGGAAAAGCCCTGATGGAAACCATCCGCCAGCCGGATGATACATGGTCCGAGCCGGCTCTCCTGGCGCCGCTGTCTGCGGATGTCTCAGCAGGAAGCGGCAGGATATCTGGGCAGCGCTGCGCACCTGGCCTGGGTCGCTGCCTCGGATGGCAGCCTGGCTCTATGGCACGCCGCCCAGCCCGCCTATCTCTGCGACGAGGCCAGGTTATCCAGCGAGATGCAGGCTCTTCTCGATGTGGTTCAGAGCGGGAAATTCCATCCCGCGGATTACCAGTCCCCATTCTGTGGGAACCAATTCGTTGGGCTTGTTTACTTGCCCCGCCCCTCGCCCGAGTTTGCCGTCTTACCCGAAGGTCAGGAGGATGGCTTCGACCAGGTAGCCGATTATATTCGTAAAGCCCAGTATGAGAGTCATGCTTTCGAATATGCAGTGGGACGCGGACGTGGACCAACTCAGCCCAGGGGTCCGGATCTCTCAAGCGATCGCTGACCTGTACCAACAGGTAAAAGCGCATCCACGAGGCCTACCCGCGCGGCATGACCGTGAAGATCCTGCTGGGCAACTACCCGAACCTTTCCACCCTGCAATATGGGGACCAGATTTGGAATGTGATGCAGGACCTGGCCTATGCCGGGATGGATACGCTGGAAGACCCGGCCATCGGCTGGAAGGTGGAGGTTGCCAATTACAAAGGCAGCTATCCCCACAGCCATACCAAGTTCCTGGTGGTCGATGGCAAATCGCTGCTGTCCGCCGGTTTCAATATAGCCTGGTTTCACCTGCCGAAGGATGATCCTTCGGGAAATGGCGATGACCTTACCGATCTGGGAATGGTTCTTGAAGGGCCAGTCGCCCAAACTGGCGTTGCGGTCTTCGATGAAATATGGCAGGGGGCCAACCAGTTGGTTTGTGACGACCTCTACCAGGGTGATCTCAAGCGCTTACAAAAGAATTGCACCTGGCAGTCTGCCACCGTATCGCATCTTCCCGAGAGCTTGAAATATTATCTCCCAGGTGATAATGTTGATGCGATTGCCCTTTTCCGCACGGCGGATTATAAAGAGGCCGATGAAGCTTACGCTGCAGCCCTGGCATCCGCCCAAGATACCATCGATGCCATGCATGTCAATTTCTCTGCCGACCTGATCTGCATGGCGAACTTGGTTTCCCCCGGCGTCTGTGATTACAGCAACACGCTGCCCTACATGCATGCGTTGGTGGATGCGATGGAAAAGAACGGGGCTCACGTACGTGTGATCGTTGAGAAGTCGAATAGCAATGGTTTGGAAAATCAGG
This sequence comes from uncultured Chloroflexia bacterium, assembly GCA_963751425.1. Classification (GTDB taxonomy): domain Bacteria; phylum Chloroflexota; class Anaerolineae; order Anaerolineales; family UBA4823; genus CAVVUF01. The sequence goes on from CAVVUF010000002.1 coordinate 495,395, forward strand.
TTGGCATCCAGATCCTGGAGGATGAATTAGCCCGCCGCGGCCTGCAGGAACAGTTTGAGGCCCGATACTTCAATGGGCGGCTGCACGCTAAATCGGTCATTATCGATGGCAAATTACTCATCATCGGCAGCCAAAACTTCCACTACAGCTCTTTTTCCGATGGCGGCTTGCTCGAATTCGTGGCCGCCACTGATTCTCCCGAAGCACTGGCTGTCTACCAGGATATGTTCGATTATTATTGGCCGCTAGCCATCCCGGCAGACGAATTGAAATAAGACATCCGTGATCAATCGGTGGAGGGAACCAGGATGAACTGTGTGATCTCGGGTGGGCAGTTAATGCGCAGCGGCACACTGATGCACCCCAGGCCGCGGTTTGTGTACAGCCATAAGTCTCGGATTTTGTAGAGGCCGTATGGGTACTTCTTGCCCAAAAACGGCTGGAAGAAGGGTGGCTTTCCCGGCACCAGCACCTGTCCGCCGTGGGTATGCCCGGAAAGCTGCAGCGATACACGTGGGTCCAGGCTGGTAAGGTCCGCCAGGTCTGGCTCGTGCAGGAGCAAGACGATCGGCGCACCAGCAGGCGCCTGGTCCAGGGCAAGCTTCATATCCGGCCTGCCAGCCTGTCCATCATCCACCCCGCCCAGGTAGAGCAGCGCTTTCCCGACGCCGATTGACCGCCCCTCGTTATACAGGACCGGCAGGCGTGCCGCATCAAAGGCAGCCTGGACCGCGTTTATATCCAGCCAATAATCGTGGTTGCCCATCACAGAATAGACTCCAAACCTTGCATTGAGACCGGCGAGCAGTGGCGCCAGCTCAAACGCAGCACTCCGCATGCGCCAGACATAATCTCCGGTCAAGACAGTCAGGTCCGGCTTGAGCTCGTTAGCCATTTCTACAGACCGCCGCAGCAGATCTGGCCGGGTGTAGGGGAGCAGGTGAATATCCGACATCTGCACGATGGAAAAACCCTCCAGGGCTGGATGCAGGCCCCGGATCGGGATCAAAACCCTTTCGACAACCGGGTCTTGTGATTCATCCACCATTGAAAGCCCCCCCGCCAGGGCGACCAGGCCGCCAGCCGCGCTAAGCCCTGCTATTCTGAGAAAATTTCTCCGGCTGAGGGGCATAATTACGATCTAATCTCCATAGTTAAATATTTGGCTATCTTGCGATAGACCATTCGATGCGCACCCGATTATAACCGCTCTTTACAAGCCAGTCAGGGTTGGGCTAATGAGAGTAGCCCCCTTGATCACATCTCAATCCTGGGCAAACCATCCTCCCACCCCCCAGCTTCAATCGCCTTCTTGATCTGGTGCAGGTGTGTCACCGCTCGCAGGCTGTTCGTTCTAGGATGTTGGTTACCGTTTCCTCAATATCCAGGGATGTCGAATCCACCACAACCCAGCCTTTCTGTTCTAATATTTCCACCTCGGCGCTGAGCTCCTGGTAGACGATCTGGATCCCCTGGTCAAGATAATCCCGGACAGAGCTCTCTCCCGATCGTTTCAGGTTGCGTTGGTGCGCTTCTCCTTGTCTGGGGAATAAAATAATCCGGTGGAGATCGGGGGAGCCGAACAACGCCTGGTAATCCGACAGATGATCGCCATCCCAAAAGTCATCCAACACAACCGAAAAACCAGCTTGCTGGTATAAGAATGCCATGTGAACCGCGCTGCTGCGGGCCAGGGCTACCTGCTGCGCCAGCTCATCGTTCCACTCAGCACTGGGGAGATTGATCCCCGATATAACCATATTGCGGAAATCATCGACGGGGATGTGCACACTCTTCGGAAATCGAGCTGCAATTGCCCGGCTTGTGGTGCTTTTACCAACCGCAGGCGGTCCAACGACGAGAAAGATTGGTTCCAATTGGATCTCCTTTAACGTGATCTACTCTGCTGCCGTGTTTGCAAAAAACGACAAGTAATATCAAAAATGGTTTGTTTGCTCTACAACTCTGAATTTGATCTATCATTTTGCATGTGCATGGTAGCATCTTGTTCAGACCCACTGCCAAGCCATCCAGACTGTCAGCGCATTAAACACCAGGCCCACAACGATTAAAAATTTATCAAAAGCAGTAGGGTAAGTGGGCAATCCAACGAAATTAAAGCCGAAAAAGAAGATCGCTGTGATGATGTTTGCCCAGCGGTTTACAGGATAACTCAAACTCAGGGAGAGGAAAACCATCGCAATTGGAATTACCATTATTATCGCGAAGACCAGCCACATTTTTTGAGTGATTTTTACACCCCCGATTTCTCCTGCTTTAAAGTTGCCGCTGTAGATGCGCAGCACATCCCCCAAAAGATAGGTGAAAAAGAGACATACCCATAACGCTGAGAGTTTTATCTGCACATCTTCCATTTCAATTGCCTCCTTCAATAATTAAATTCTGTGAACTCAAACCACACTGAACTTTACTTTTCCGCTTGGGTGTCTTCTTCAGAGATGCCGGGGAGTTCTAGCGTGTGTTAGGCCGCGTTTGGCTCTCCTGAATTCTCAAAGAATCGGCAAGCACACCGTAAACTTAGTCCTGCCAGGCTGCGAAACAACTTCGATCTTGCCTTTATGCTTCTGCACGACGATGTTGTGGCTGATATTCAAGCCCAGCCCGCTCCCCTTACCGGGAGGTTTGGTAGTGAAGAACGGATCAAAGAGTTGGGGCAATGCCTCCGCAATAATACCTGGACCGTTATCTTCCACCTCAACCATCACATATTCACTGCGCTGGTATGTACGCAAGGTAATAGCCGCCTCATTGGTAGGGCTGTCCTCTGCCAGTAGCGCGTCAATGGCGTTATCGATCAGGTTGGTCCATACCTGGTTCAGCTCGCTTCCATAAGCCTGGACATGCGGCAGATCTGGTGCATACTCACGCCGCACAGTGACCCCATTCTTCCATTTGCTGCGCAGGATCACGAGCGTGTCGTCCAATCCTTGGTGTATATTCACTGACTGCAGCGGCCCCTGGTCGAGATACACGTAAGATTTTAACGCTCCGACCAGCTCAGATATGCGCATAGCGCCCACCCTGATCTCATCTACCAGCAGGCTTGCTATATAGGTACAGTGGATCCATTCCATGATAAGCGGGAATTGCCCTTCTGTGAAGGTAGCCTCGAAGGCTCTCAGGTCGTCAGGGGAAATTCCAATTCCTACCAGGGAAGGGGCAAATTCCCAAAAGCGCGATACCCCCTTTGTCTCTAGCCAGTTTTCCAGCTCAGCTTCCCAATCGCTGCGGGAAATCATTGTGCTTCCAGAAAAGTCTTCCGACTTGTGCTGCTTCTTGACGCTTGCCTGGATAAGGCCATCCTTTTCGAGAAGTGCCTGCATTTGGGTAGGAGAAAGGTCCAGGTCCACCAGGTATAAGTAAATCTGCTTCAGTCCGTCGATGGCTGTTTGAAGCTGGGCTGCGCCACGTTGGACCGCTGCTGTGGGATTATTCAGCTCGTGGGCCATGCCTGCACTGAGCTTACCGAGAGTGGCAAGTTTTTCGTTCTGCCGCAGGGTCATTTCCTGGTGCAGGTATGCTTTTTCCAGGTCGCGCAGTTTTTTCTTTTGTAGGCTGGCGTGCAGACGGGCTTTGAGCAGAACGGGGTTAAACGGCTTGGGCAAGTAGTCCTCCGCGCCTGCTTCAATGCAGCGCACGGCGCTGTCGATCTCCTCCACGGCGGAGATGATGATTACCGGTATATCGCGAAGCTCGGGGTCTGCCTTCATCTTTTCCAGCACCTGGAAGCCATCCATGCCCGGCATGACAATGTCTAATAGGACTACGTCAAAATCCTGCTGTTTGAGCAGATCCAGCGCTTGCTGTCCGTCCTCCGCCAACCCAACCTGATGCCCTTGTCCATTCAGGCTGATGGAGAGCTTCACCCGGTTTACCCGGTTGTCATCGACGACCAAGATCTTGCCAAATTCCTCAGACATTAGGATCCCTGGGCATTAATTTATGTTTCCACGCTTTTTTAATTCGACCAGTTGGACAGCACACCGTTGATATTCGGCTGCGACCCGAGCAGCCATTTCCTGCGCTCCATCCAGGCTGCCAGACCGGGCTCGCTCTTCAAGCTGAGAGCATAATTTGTTGAGCACCCCAGCACCGAAGTCTGCGCTGTTCGACTTCAAGCTGTGAGCGAGGCGGCGGACTGTGTCGACTTCGCCGTTGGCTAACGCAGTGTCCAGTTCTGCCAGCAATTTGGGCGCTTCCTCCAGGAAGGAATCGATCACCTCGACAAGATAGTGAAACTCACCGCCAAGGACTTCCAGTAAATTGTGTAATGCCTCGCGGTCCAGCTCTGCCACATCTGATGAAAATGCCCCTATAGGAGGCTCTATAGATAGCGAGCCAGAGTTGAGCGGGCGACCCTTGCTCAGTGCGCTGACCAGAGATTCGAGGCGAATGGGCTTGCTGACGTATTCGTCCATGCCTGAAGCCAGGCAAACCTCTCGGTCGCCTTGCATGGCATTGGCAGTCATGGCGATAATATAAGGCTGGACAATCTCGGGCAGCTCGGCGCGTATCTGCCGCGTTGCTTCCAAACCGTCCATCTCAGGCATCTGCACGTCCATCAATACCACATCGTACGTCCCGCGCTGCAGCGCCCCCATCACTTCCAGACCATTAGCAGCTACGTCTGCTCGGTAGCCGATGCGCTGAAGAAGGCGTAGCGCCAGCTTCTGGTTGGTGGCATTATCTTCCGCCAGCAAGATGCGCAAGGGGAGCTGCTGACCCATATGCTCATCCGGAAGCGGCTCGTGCCGTACCACTTGCATGGTTTGCCCAGAGAATATATTCACCAGGGTATCAAAGAGCGCAGAAGGCTTTATTGGCTTGGTTAGGATTGCAGTGATTTCCTGGTCATTATCCTTGATCGCGCGCCGTCCGATGGAAGTAAGCAATATCACGGGAGGACGATCCTTATGCGTATCCAGGCTGCGAATTTGTCTTGCCAGGCTGAGGCCATCCATCTCAGGCATTTGCATATCCAGGATGAAAATGTCGAAATGCTCTCCCTGGCGGATCCAGCTCAATGCCTGCTCGGGTGATTCAGTTACCCGAGGATCATCTGCCAGGATTCCGTCTGGCGAGTCAGGATACGCCGGTTGGTGGCATTATCGTCCACAATCAAAGCGCGTTTTCCCTGCAAATTAGGCTGCACTTCATCCAGATAAGCGCGGGCCGGGGAGGCTGCTGGAGTCGCCAGGATAGTGAATTGGAAAGTCGAGCCTAAACCTACCTGGCTCTCTACCCACATCTTCCCACCCATCATCTCACTCAAGCGTTGGCTTATTGCCAAACCAAGACCTGTCCCGCCGTACCGGCGTGTGGTCGAGGCGTCCACCTGACTGAACGACTGGAACAGCCGGTTCATTCGCTCCGCGGGAATGCCAATTCCAGTATCCCGGACTTTGAAATGCAGGCGATACAATCCGCTCCCTTCTCCAGGGATATCCTCAGAGACGGGCTCAGCAGAGACACTAAGCACCACTTCCCCTTGTTCCGTGAACTTGATGGCGTTGCTGAGCAAGTTAACCAGTATCTGGCGCAGCCGGGTAATATCACCGTAAATTGCCTCCGGGGTCAGTTCGGCGACGGAATATGCCAGGTCCAGGCCCTTCTCAGCGGCTTTTGCTGCCAGCAGGTCCAGGGCGCTCTCCATGCACTCGCGGAGCAGCAAGGGTTGGTTTTCAAGCTCCAGCCGATCCGCTTCAATCTTTGAGTAATCGAGGATGTCGTTGATGATTGTAAGTAGTGATTCACCGCTGCTGCGGATCGTCTCGACGAAATCCTGCTGTTCCAGGTCCAGCTCGGTCCCCTGGAGCAAGCTGGTCATGCCGATAATGGCGTTCATCGGTGTGCGGATTTCGTGGCTCATCGTTGCCAGGAAGGCGCTCTTCGCCTGGTTGGCGGATACGGCTTCTTCACGCGCTTTACCTGCCTCAGCAAAAAGACGGGCGTTTTCCAGTGCTAGGGAAGCCAGCTCCGCAAACCGGCTGAGCAGGTCGATCTGGTCTGGGTCGAATCTCCTCTTTTGGCTCATTGTAGAATGCCAGGCCGATTGCACCCACAACCATCTCTTGAGATTTGAGCGGCACAGAAGCGATTGCGGTTAGCAGCATTTGTGAATACGGGGCCACTTTATGCTCCCAGGTGCTGTAATCATTGACTACCACCGGCTTTCCCGTCTGCCACATCTGTCCGACAATACCTTGATCCCTTTTTAAGCGTGTCCCAATCAGGTTTGCGTAAACGCCGATGCCAACCCTTTGTTCAAAAATTTCGCTATCAGGATCGGTCAGGAAGATGAAACCATTTGGTGTCCCAAGGAGTTCTCCTGCCCGGCTGATGATGGCCTCGAGCAGTTCGTTCAATTCCAGGCGGCTTATTAATCCTAAGGTAGTCTCATGCAGGGCTGCCAGGTATACATTCTGGCGCTGCAACGCTTCTTCAACCAGTTTGCGACTGGTAATATCGATGATAAAGCTGCGGAACCGGTCGCTATTTGGAACGATGTGGAACACCTGCTGGTACCAGGTGTTACCCTCCTTAATCTCGTGTACGCCGACTTGCTTATTCTCCAGGCGAAGCTGGTCTACGAGGGCAGGCAGGTTGGCGAGCAATGGGGATTGAAAACGGAGGTTAGTCCATTCCGGGAACTGCTGCTTTGCCGCGGGGTTCATGTAATGTACAGTACCCATCTGGTCGAGCTCGACGATTGCTGCAGGGTTCAGCTCGGGGAATGAAGCCAATCGCGCCAGCTCTTGCCGGGTGAATTCAAGCTGCTGAGATTGCTGAGAGCGGTCGATAGCGATTGCCAGGTGAGTGGCGATCAAAACGGCAACTTTGATATCTTCACGCTGGTAACTGTTCGGGGATGATGCGCCAAAGGTTATCGCTCCAAGCAATTTTCCATAAGCCTGGAGGGGCAGGGATATGATCGACGCCAGCGAGCCATCTTCCATACCTGGATCGCCGCGCTCAAATGTATGCTCACCTTGCATTCCAGCATCGTTGACCAGGCGTATCTGCTGGGTGCGTATAACCTCCCCTGGGATACCTATTGACAGCGATAGAACCAGCTCGTCCACGCTGGGAATCCCGGGACGGGTTTCGATGAGCGTGCGCAAGGAGTAGGACGATTGATCACTTTCAAGCAGCGCAAGAGTGCATCGCTCGAAATCCAGCACCCATTTCAAGCTGTTGATGAGCTGCCGCTGCAGTTGCTGGAGATCGGTGGTCTTTGCTATGAGCAGAACCACTTCGGATAAGAGTGAGTAGCGCGCCGCTTGGAACTGTCGAAAGTCCTCTTTCATATCTTAATGGTTACCTGTTTAATGGTTACCTGCCCAGTGCTTCGATAACTTCGTTGTCGACCTCGATCATCAACGCGTCCGCAACAGTATCGTTTAGCACACCAATTGCAGCGATTAAAATGACTTCCACGAGCTCCGCCTCAGAGATCCCCTGCGCCGCGCACCTTTTCGTAATCTTCTGCCACCAGGTTCTTCCGGTCGTGTGCGACCTTGAGAGCAAACTCAATGATGACGCGCACGCGCTGTGGCGTAAAGCTAGGCAGGTCTTCGGCCAGGGTCTCCAAGGCGTCTTCATCGACGCCAAATGTGCGGCAGGCAAGCTCGTTCGTTGCACTGCAGTACTTGCAGTCGCTGGTCTTCGCAATTGTGTACAGGATCATCGAGATCAGAGACTGTGGCAGGCTGGCGCGCCGGTCGTAGCTGCGGGTGAGATCACAAAAAATGCCCAGGGCAGCCGGTGAGACCGCCATGGCCTTAGCCGCGTTTGGGATATAAGGCAAGCCCATTTCACGCCGGATATCGGCGTACATTTGAGCGACTTCGCCCGTCGCCTCATCTTCTTCGATCATTCGCAAAGCGCTTACAGGCTGATATCGCATAGCAACCCTTTCTATTCGTCCAACGATCTCAAGGAATGGAGTGATTTCTATGTAATTATACAATGTTTATCTATATTATGGGATTTCTTTTGATTTGAAGAGTGCATACATGGCGCCCTTTCCAATTTGATCTATGAAGTCTAATCGCTCTCAATTCTCGAAATAGCCATTGTCCCAATGCCTTTATCATCTCGCCTCGATACCGAGATAAAAGTGAAATCTGGTAGGATCAACCTCGTAAGTGTTTTGCGTTGAAATGAGAATTTTGTGGCCCTGTTTTTCAAATTATTCGAGAAAGTCGTTATTATTTCGGCAAATAGACCAATTATGGTTATAATCATATTATTAATCTGGCTTGTAATGAAGAATACTCAAGGAGAAACCAAGATCAAGAAGGAAGGAGCTCTCTCAAAAACTAATTTTGTAAGGGCAGAGCCATCTAACCCAATTTTATCAATTCCCATCCAGCATTCCAACAACCTGCCGGTTCAGCTGACCCGTTTTATCGGGCGCGAACATGATATCTCTGAGGTGAAAAAATGGCTGATCGATCATCGACTGGTCACACTCACTGGTCCTGGAGGCTGCGGTAAAACCCGTCTTGCTTTACAGATCGCCAGTGATTTACGCTCGGCTTATGAACATGGTGTATGGCTGGTTGAATTTGCTCCCTTGAGCGATCCGGCATTAATCACCCAGGCTGTTGCCGCGGCGTTAGGTGTGCGCGAATACCCTGGTGTTGAATTATCTCAGACTGTCTTTGATTATCTTTCCTCACGCCATATCCTGCTTGTGTTCGACAATTGCGAACACCTCATCACTGACATAGCCCGTTTTGTTGATAATCTCCTTCGTAAGTGCCCGAAACTTACCGTTCTAACGACAAGCCGGGAGGGGTTGGGTATCCTGGGGGAAGCAATCTGGACAGTACCTCCACTTTCACTTCCAATCCAAAAACCCTGGACGGATCCAGCCAGTGCCCAGGAAACAGTAAATATCTATTTGAAATCAGAATCCGTCCAACTGTTCATGGCGCGCGTTTCGGCAGTTTCTCCAGAATTTTCACTGACCGTTGAAAATGGTGCCTGGGTGGCAGAGATTTGTCGTCGTTTGGATGGGATGCCTCTGGCAATTGAACTGGCAGCGGCGCGTGTGCGGGCATTGTCCGTCAAGCAAATCGCAGAACGCCTGGATGACCGTTTCAAATTGCTGACAGGCGGAAGCCGCACTGCTGCGCTCCGCCATCAAACTTTGGCAGCGACGTTGGATTGGAGCTATGCATTGCTTACTGAACCGGAGCGAAGGGTTTTTCAGCGGCTCTCGATTTTCGCCGGAGGAGCATCTCTTGAAGCTGCCGAAGCAGTCTGCACTTGCGAATGTGTTCAAGCCTGAAGAAGTGGTGGATATACTCTCACATCTGGTTGATAAATCATTGGTCGTAGCAGATCAAAGTTCCGATCAAACACGCTATCGCTTGTTGGAGACCATTCGGCAGTATGCCCGGCAAAAGTTGGCAGAGCAGGGGGATGAAGATGCGTGTAGGGATTGCCATTTAATTTATTTTGTGCAATGGGCTGAAACGATAGCGCCAACTTTAGGGGGGCAAGGATCAATTGGTTGGATTGAAACGATTTGAGACCGAGCATGACAACCTGCGAACGGCATTAGATTGGAGCCGTTCGAATGAAAATAAGGCAAAAGCAGGGCTTCGGCTGGCGGCAGCCTGTGGTCCTTTTTGGATCTCTCACGGTTATCTCAGCGAAGGTCGGAGGCATTTATCTGCGGCGTTATCACCACAACATGTTCAAGATCGAAGCAGCACGCATGCGCGTGCATTATTGTACTCCGCGCAGCTGGCTTACTTCCAGGCAGATTATCCGGCAGGGCAGCCGCTGATTGAAGAAGCCCTGGCTATCTGGCGGGAATTAGGGCAGGAAGACCAGGCAGGATTTGCGTTTACTCTCGAGATATACGGTGGATTTAGAATGGAAGTGGGCGATTATGAGAGTGCTGTGCGGTTGTTTCAGGAATCTCTTGAAATTTACAGTCAGCTGAATGATAAGAATGGGATGGGTGGACTTCATAAGGATTTAGGTTGGAGCGCCATGCGCACAGGGAGATTATCAACTGGCGCAAGAACACCTGGAGAAAAATCTCGCTCTGGCCCAGGAAACCGGAGACAAGGAAGGCTTGAACTATGCCTATTCAGGTCTTGGCGAGGTTGCCATGAGGCTGGGACAGTATGACCGCGCTTCAGGCTCTGCTTGAGAAAGGGCTGTCCTTGAGCCGCGAACGCGAGGATAAATGGATGGAAGCCACCATCCTGGGATCACTCGGCTGGGTGGCATTGCGTCTGTGGAATTTCGATCACATGCGGAATTTTATTGGCGACAGCTTGTTTTTACGGATGGATATCGGCGATAAAGGTGGGATTGCCTGGTGCCTGGAAAAATTGGCCGAGGCGGCTATCCTGGAAAGACAACCCCAGAAAGCAGTGAAAATTTTCGCCTCTGCGGCTTCGCTGCGGAGCCCCATTCATTCGGTGATCGACCCGGTCGATCAGCCTGAATATGACCTCTTCCTTTCAAAACTTCGTTCCAGGCTTGATCAACAAACCTTTACAGCATGCTGGGAAGAAGGCAAGGCAATGCTTTTGAAAGATGTGGTCGTCTATGCATTATCTGCGCCGGTTGAGCTGATCGATAAAACATCCATTGCGGATAAAGCGAAATTTCAAGGGCTGTCAAAACGTGAACGTGAAACGGCTTCTTTAATTGCACAAGGAAAATCAAACCGGGAAATTGCCCAGATGATGACCGTAGGCGAAAAAACAGTTGAAACTTACGTCACTCGTATCCTTAATAAACTGGGATTTGACTCGCGTGTGCAGATTGCTACCTGGGCTGTGGAGAAAGGCCTTATTTCTTCGCTAAAACAATAGGTTATTGTTAAATTGAGCAGTTTTTAAAGCCACGCGCTCAAGCGTGGCTTTTTATATTCAAAATTGTAGGGGATGACTATAACGGATTGTAGTGTTTTCCCCGTCAAAGTAATTACCCAAATAAGATAAAGTATTTGCACAATCGATTGTGTGTCGATATGGATAAACCGATTATTTTGATATAAAAGGAGATTAAAAATGAAACGAATAGCTTTTTTGATGATCGCTCTGGCTCTTGTGATGGCCGGCATCGCTGCACGTCCGGCTCAGGCTTACGATAATGGAAATGTAACACCTCGACCAGGTCCGAGAGGCCACTGAAGCATATCATAAGGTCAGTGTTGCTCAAGCTGCCGGATACAATCTGGTTCCTGGTCTGGATTATTGTTTCGACAATCCGGGCGTGGGTGGGATGGGATTCCACTATATCAACGTCGCCCTGCTCGATACTGTAATCGATCCGTTGAAACCGGAAGCAATGGTCTATGCCCCTCGTCCAAACGGGACACTTGCCCTGGGTGCTGTAGAATACATTGTGCCAGCTGCTGCCTGGGATGCTGCAAATGCGCAGCCGCCAACATTGTACGGACAGGTCTTTGGACTGGAAGAAGCATTGGGAGTTTATGAGCTGCATGCCTGGATTTGGAAGCACAATTCCTCAGGGATGTTCATTGAATGGAATCCTAAAGTTTCCTGTCGTTAGATAAAATTTTACATATTTTCAAAGGAGAAAATACCATGCCCCGTTATATCGTTGAACGAACCTTTCCCGATGGCCTTGCGATCCCTATGACTGCCCAGGGAGCTGAGGTGTGCCTGACCGTTGTAGGAAACAATCTGCAGGACAATGTGACCTGGATCCATTCCTATGTCACCCAGGATAAGAAAAAGACCTTCTGCATCTATGATGCCCCTTCACCAGAGGCTATTCGTAATGCTGCCAAACGCAGCAGCCTCCCGGTGGATGAGATCACCCAGGTGGATGTGCTGGATCCATACTTCTATAAATAATCTTTGTGACCGTATGTAGCCGAACTATATTGACTGATAATCGGGTTGGCCCACGCGTGATATTTACCGCCTGGGTCAGCCCGATCGAATTCTGGATTTGCTGGATGCATTAAGCAATCCCAGGTGACTCCCGAAAGGAGAATGTATGGACCTCTTTGATGCTCGATTTTTGATAGAGTCTGAACGGCGCAGAGAAGAAATTGCCTTAGCTGCACAGCATATGAAGGTGCAAGAGGCGCAGGCGCGCTGGGATGAAAATCCCCCCTCTTCTATCCCTGAGAAACGTAAATATCAGCCCTATTGCAATGGTGCTGGCCCAAGGCCTGGACTGGTTAGGCCACCTGTTTGCCGTCTGGAGCTGCCGGTTACAGTCTCGTTATGCTTCCTTTCCTTTTGAAGTGTCTCCGGAAAACCAATCGGACCCTTGCTCAAGTTGATTTCAGGGTGGTTTATTAAAAATGCAAGTCGGCTGTTAACGATCCCCAGAAGGTGCAACAGCGACCATTTACCTTTCCGCTACGAACGAAGCGGATTGAAACCTGGGTGCTGCAACAGGCGCGGGTTTGCCCCCAGATTTTTGTTGAGTTTCAGGCCACGATCTAGAGTTGGGGCAAACTGACCTCCTCTGCTACCCAAATGCTTGGCTCATTTTTTAATCCGCCAGGCCAGGGTTGCCTGGTTGAGAGCCTCTACCTCTTCGGGAGATAAGGAAAAGGAGAGGGCGCCAGCATTATTTTCTGCCTGTGTGCTATTCTTTGCACCTGGAATGGGAAGCACCAGTGGGTTTTCAATCAGCCAGCGCAGTGCGACCTGGCTGGGAGTTTTAGAGTATCGCTCACCGATCTCGCGCAGGAGATTTACTACCGGCTGGACTTTATCCATCTCCTTCTGGCTGAAATTAGGCATGAACCGTCTGAGTCCACTCGCTTTCTTTGTCCCAGAATAATTCCCGGTTAAAGCGCCCATTGCCAGGGGAGAGTAGGCGATCAACGTGATCCCCAACTCACGGCAGGCATCCAGTACGCCATTCACCTCCGGTTGGCGGTGCAATAGCGAATACTGCACCTGGTTGGAGGCCAACGGAATGCCGCGTTTTGCCAAAGCCGCATGGGCAATGTGCATTTGTTCTGCTGAATAGTTGCTCACGCCGACCGCCTTAATCTTCCCAGCCTCGACCGCATCTGCCAGCAGCTCCATCAGTTCGGGTATGGAGACTGAATTCGTGGGGAAGTGATGCTGGTACAAATCGATCGAGCTGCGACCAAGTCGTCTCAAGCTGGCTTCCAGCTCTTTGGGAAAATTACCTGTGCGGAAGCGCAGCGAACCTGGGAATTTGCTGGCAATCAATAACTCTTTGTCGCGTGCCAGCTCACCTAAACGCTCTTCCGAAGCGCCGCTGCTGTACATCGCCGCCGTGTCAAACAGGGTTACCCCCGCTGAAATGCTTATCTCCAGCGCACGTTTCTCTTCCTCAACTCCGTGCGCACCGCCATATGCCAGCGTGGCTGGGGTAAAGCGAGCCAACCCTTTGGGTTCGCCCCAGGTCATAACACCGACACCCAGGCGAGGCACGCGCAGAGAGCTGCGTCCTAAAAAAGCCATTTGTTCCATGTTATTCTCCTTCCATTTTTCCTTCTTGCCTGTATTGTATTGCGTTTGTTTAGAATTATGGTACGATACAGATCTGTATCGATATTTTGGATTATACGATACAGATCTGTATCGTGTCAAGAGGCAAAAGGAATGAAAACTGAAGTCACCCCCAAAGAGAAACTTTTCCAGACCGCTGCCCGGCTGTTCTACGAGCACGGGTATCGGGCGATTGGTGTAGATACGATTGCGGCAAAATCAGGCATTGGGAAGATGACGCTTTATAGGCATTACCCATCCAAAGACGATCTGATCGTTGCCTATTTACATGACAGTAACCATGTTTTTTGGGATCAATTCGAGCAGATAACCAAAGATGCGCTAACTCCCAGTGAAAAATTACTGGCGTTCTTTGAGTCCCTGCAAGCTTATGTGCTCTCCCCAGATTGTTACGGGTGTCCGTTCATCAATGTAGCCGCTGAGTTTCCAGATCCTGATTATGCTGGTCACCAGGTCGCCTTGGAGCACAAGCAAAGCGTCATGAGGCGCTTCCAGCAGTTGGCGGACGACGCTGGTGCCTCCAACCGGAGGCATTAGCAAATGCCTTGTTTTTGTTGATGGATGGCGCCTATGTCGCTGCGAGGATGTTTGGCACTTCAGCACGCAACCCGGCTATTTCTCTGGTTGAAACCGCACGTATATTTATTGAAGCACATGTTGCCGGTAAAAGCTTATCCAATTCCTAGATGGGATTTCCACAGTGTTGAAGGAACCCTAAATGTTGGCAGAAACTTTAAGCATTGGTTCATTTTGAGTACTTCATCACCATGCGATAGAACCCAGCGTTAACCTGCAGCCATCGTAACGGGGTGAAACCGCTGATTTGGGGGATCTCATAACCTGTGCAGAGGGAGGGTGCCCTCTTAGCGGAGAGTATCTAGGGCAAGATCGAAAGCACATTTCCGCATGTTCCCCTTTACTAAGCAGGAAATAGGTGTATAATAGATAAAGTTTATCTTTATTACCTAATTAAATACTGCGCTCACTATTCATCGAATTTCCAAACGGCCTTTTGTTAATGGGTAACCTGGATAGACAGATGGTAGCATAACCCATCCATCATCGTGTACTGGTGAATCGTTCCTATAAAGAAATACGAAGGAAAGGATGAAATTATGAGCTTAACAGAGGCAGAGACAGTATTTGCTGGAGTTCACGAAGCTGGGGTCAATGATCTATTTAAAGCTTTCTTTACCGCGCGTCCCCGTTTTCTCACCTATGCAACCCCTGGGTTAGTACCACCAGCCACACCTTTCACAAGCGTCCCAGCCATCGCCTTCCCAGGCATTCCAGGTGGCATTGAATACCGGATTAGATTTGAAATCCCGACGGTCGATTTCGCTCCAGACAGCAGTGGCGGATCCTCCCCCCTCCCGGTTGGCGCAGGACAGCTCAATATCCGCACCAAAGTTACCATTACAGTGGGATGTTATCGGTTTTTTGATGATACGGGTAAAGACCGCCAAGGCACTGTAACCCCCATCTCAACCTCTCTCGAAGTTTGGGCTAGAGGCAAGCCGACCGTCACATACTTTAGCCCTGGAAATGGTGAGGTGGGCTTTTCGCTAGATGAGGTAGAGATTGTTGATATCACTCCTGATTCGCTTGAGTCAGTCGTGGAATGTATTCTCCGCATGGTGCTTCAAGCGGTCATTCGGAATGTACGCCTACCTTTCAACACCCTTACTGCTGGTGCATTCTCCCTCGCCTTGGTACGTGGACCCGAGATTGAGGACGACCAGGTAAAAATTTACGGGAACGCATAGGAGAAAATATGCCTGACATTATAGCTGCTGCAGACGAAACTGCCGCATCAAACCTTATCCATGCTGCCGAAACTACCCTCGGCACTTTATCCAAGAGCGGATCGGGGAGCCTTGGACCGTTCACCGCCTCTTGGTTTGCGAATGCATCCTTTTCAGGTGGAATGGTTGATCTGATCGTTCCAAATGTGATCCGTATCGCCAACTGCCAGATGAACTATTCACTCGGTTTTAACTTTTCTTTCGATTTGAGCAGCATCCTGCCGGACTTTTGCCTGCCGCAAATCTGCATCCCAATCCCTTTTGATGGAAAACTCTGCACGCCAAAGATTTGCATAAACTGGCCCACCATTACCATCCCGGTGAGTCATTCGGGTGTCATAAACTTTACGGCCGATTTCACCCTGAATGTTCACCTCAGTGGATCCGACTGGTTGATCGATATTGTGGTGGTTGGCATTCCCTTACTGCAGATTGGACCAGCCGCCGCTGCGATCCTGGCGGCCATCGGGTTAGCAGCCTCGCTCGCCCTCCTGGCCATACCTTTCATCGGTCCTTTCCTGGCGGCTGCAGTGGTGGGCATCACCGCCGCGATTGGGATTGCCGGAGTGACCGGCTTGCTGGGTCCTATCCTGACCCCATTTGTATCGGGACTAACCTTCACGGTATACAAGCAGCCTAAGCTCTTCCAGGTTCTTCCGCCTGCCTTACCTGACCCGGCCGTCAACATAAATCTTGATGCCATCACGGCAGTTGTTGCCAGCAGCAATGAGGACGAGTTGGTTATTTCAGTCGACATTTCTGCATAAGAAGAGGATAATTATGGATACATTGGATAGTCGTTCATTGCGATATATTGATTGCTTTGCGCAAAAGTTCGCTGCACCTGGGCATGTGCATTACCGGATTTCAACGCTTGCAGGAGCCTGTCTGCCTGTTGGAGACGAGAGTGAATTCACCATTGACATAGATGCTCGCTCAGAAAAGAGCGGAGAATCACAGCAGCACAATGTTCAGGTTCGTAGGGAAGGCAACAAGTTTATCGCTGATCCGCCTCATCTGGATATTCACGCCGGTGATATGGTGCTCTGGAACACTCCTGATCCAGGTATAACGGGTTACGTAGTTGTGGGGAAAGGGCCTGGAGGTAAATTCGACAGCTCGGCCCTAAATTCAGAAGCCGTTTTTACCCATGCATTTGGAACTCCAGGCGAATTCAATTGGGTCGATGCCAATAAAGGTAAAATCTCCGGCGTAGTTCGTGTCCTTTCACTGGATCCGAAAGATAAAGAGCAGTGCCAGAAATGGTTGGCTGCACTGGAGCAGGGTACGCTCATCACCATCGAAGGTGATTCGGTACGCCCAAAAATGGTAGAGATCGTGACCGGTCAGACTGTCTTCTGGGCAGTCCAGAAAGCCCCCGGGATCAGCATCACAGATTCCAGGTTGGTTGCAAAATAAAATTCCCTGCCTTTAATTTCAAAGACCTCCAGGTTTACCCGAAACCGTAGTCCTGGAGGTCTTTGATGTAATTGATAGTTGTTGTCATTTATAGCCCATAAGCGGCACGCAACACCTCAGGTAAAGAGGGCGAGTCCCCTACAAAGTGGATAGAAATCTCGAATAGCACCAGGCCAATTACCAATCTTATGACCACGACATTAGCAGAATCTTGGGATTCTGCCCAAGCATATGAGCACTACATCGGCCGGTGGAGCCGCCAAATTGCCGCCCGTTTTTTACGTTGGCTCGCTTTTTCTCCAAACCTCGCCTGGGCGGATGTGGGCTGCGGTACAGGCGCACTGCTATCCACGATCTTGACCCTCAGTACGCCGACTTCCGTCTTCGGATTCAACTCGTCGAATGGCTTCGTTTCTCAGGCCCGGGAACGCATTCGAGATCCGCGCGCCCACTTCCTAATCGGAGATGCCGCTCACCTGCCCTGGCCGTCGTCTAACTTCGACGCGGCGGTATCTGGCTTGGTCCTTAACTTTGTTCGGGATCCCGATGCCATGACTCGGGAGATGATACGCGTAACGAAACCGGGTGGATGGGTTGCATTATATGTTTGGGATTATTCTGGTGGCATGCAGATGATGCGATACTTCTGGGATGCTGTCATGACCATAAGCCCGAATGACGCCAAGCTCGACCAAGCCGAGAGATTTCCGTTGTGCCAGCCCGGACCGCTCCAAGCCCTGTTCGAGCGCCATCACCTCAAGTCGGTTACAGTTCAAGCTCTAGAAATTCCAACTGTCTTCCAGAACTTTGATGATTACTGGCGACCCTTCCTCGGTAACACCGGTGCTGCCCCTACCTATCTGGCCACGGTTAGCGACGATGTACGTGAACGAATCCGATTGACCCTCCGGTCGCGGCTTGCATCAATCCAAGACCAACCGATTGAGCTTAGCGCCAGGGCTTGGGCGGTACGTGGAATCGTTTGAAACCATGCCTCCCGACATGGCATGCAACGAATGATGTTAATGGATCGCGAGAGCAAATTCTATTCTGCTGCAGTCCCCCTGATATAAATCTGAGACAACGCGCTGCTCTTCTCTATCTGGATAGCTGGCGTCTGGATGGCGAAATCCTAATCCTGCTGTCTGACAAGATGAGCACTTGTCTTATAATGCATAGCGGCCAAACTCATTACCCCACACCCATAGGCCATTTTACGAGATCCCCCCAATAATCCTAAAGGTGTGGTTGCCTCGCGTAAATATTGTCAGTGATATTGAAGGTAGCTGTAAAATATGATTTAATTCCTCTAACAGATGAAATTTATAAACAGCTGGTATTTGGAATTTCTCATTTGTTTTCCAGCTCGTCCAGGATAGAATGACGCCGCTAACAGGAACCTCTTATGCTCTACCAGACTCATGCCCGTATTCATCTCGACCACATCCGCTTTAACATCGAAGGCATCCGCCAGGCGATTGGCCCGGAGCGTAAAATATTGATTGCTGTGAAAGCCAATGCTTATGGGCACGGTGCGCTGGAAGTCTCCCGCCTGGCGGAAGGCCTTGGGGTGGACTGGCTGGGTGTAGCGACCGTTCCCGAGGGGCTGCAATTGCGGCAGGCCGGCATACGCCTGCCTGTCCTCAAATTTAGCCCGGCCTTCCCTGAAGAAATGGAAGCTGCCATACGCAGCGGTATCACGCTGTCTGTCTGCGAGCGTACAAACGTAGATGCCCTCCAACACATCTGCCTAACTGCAGACCTTCCAGCCAATGTCCACTTGAAAGTAGAAACCGGCATGGGGCGCATTGGAGTATCTGTTGATGAAGCCCCTGCCCTGGCAGCCTACATCGAGCAAACCTGTCCCCACCTGCATTTGGAGGGTATCTTTACCCATCTGCCGGTCAGCGACGACCCCGATACGACTTACACCCGCCTGCAGATCGAACGCTTCAAAGCGGTTGTGGAGGCTGTCCAGGCCTCCATTGGTCGCCGGATAAGCCTGGTGCATTGCGCCAATTCAGGGGCGGTGCTCGGTCATGCGCCAGGCTGGCTGGATATGGTGCGACCAGGCATCATGGTTTACGGCTTTTATCCTGATCCCGGCACACCGCGCCTCATCCCGCTCAAACCTGGTCTGAGCTTTCTCACCCGGGTCTCCTTCCTGAAGAAAGTCCCTGCCGGCACAAGTATCGGCTATGGGCGTACCTGGATCGCTCCGCAAGATACCTGGATTGCCACGCTGCCGGTCGGTTACGCCGACGGCTTTAACCGCCTGTTTTCGAACCGCGGGCGGGTGTTGATCAATGGGCGCTCCTACCCGGTTGTTGGACGGGTCTGCATGGATCAAAGTATGCTGGATCTGGGCTGTGAAACGGATGTACGTGTTGGCGATGAAGCGGTGCTGATCGGCAAGAGCGGTGCTGAGGAAATCACCTGTGACGAGTGGGCGCAGATTCTTCAAACGATTACCTACGAGGTCACCTGCCAGATCAGCGCCCGCGTCGAGCGGATATTTGTATAATTTTTCCGGTGATATCCCGCATTACGCTTAGCTTATATTCTGGATTTTTCTTTTACCCTTGCATGAGGAAATTTATATCTTAGAATAAATGTGCTAAAATAGGCTGGTGCCGGATCCCCTGAATCCCCCATCCGCTGTCCCTGAGCTTCTCAAGGTCATGTTTGGTCAGACTGCCTCCCTGGTTGTCTCCACCTCCCCGCGCCTCGACCGCTGGGCAGCCGCCTTCACAGCCTGGCTGGAATCCATCGCCGCTGCTCGGGGTCGTCGCGCCTATCTTCAGGCGCTCAGTGCCTGGGAGCAGCTCCTCCGCTTCCAGCGCTGCCCTCCCTGGGAGCTGGACCGCTCCAGGCTTGAGGCCTGGACTGCCCACCTGGCTGAGTCTGGTTTCACTGCGAACACCATCCGCTGCTACCAGGGTCGCATTTCTGCCTTCTTCCGCTTCTGCTCCAAACGCCCCGAGCTCCTTTCCACAGAGCCACAGTTCGGTTCTTCCACCAAACCCGTCAACCCCCTGCGTGCCATCCCCATGCCAAAAGTCGAAAATTATCGCACCGCCTACATCTTGCGTCCTGCCGAAGCGCGTGCGTTGCTCAGGGCAGTCGACCGTCAGTCCTCCCTGGTCGCCAAGCGCGACTACGCCATCCTCATCACCCTTCTCCTCACCGGCCTCACCGAAGCTGAGCTGCGCCATCTCCGTTGGGCTCAGGTGCATGTCAGCTCACAGCCTGTTCGGCTGGAAGTGGATCCTGGCATCCCTGCCAAAGAGCTTCCCCCTCCCGCCTGGGATGCCATCCGCGCCTACCTCCAGGCTTCCGGGCGCCTTGCAGTTATGCAGCCGGATGATTTCATCTTCACCCCCCTGGCAGATCCCCTTCTCCAACCGCCCACCGGCCTTCCCGAAGATTGGTGCCGCGACCGTCCCCTTTCCACCGAGCAAATGCTTGTCTTCCTCAAAGCATATGCCGCCTGGGCTGGCCTGGACGCCTCCAAAGTCACCTACGCCTGCCTTCGTCACACTTCCGCCTTCCTGTGTCTCGAGTCCGGTGCAGATGCAGCCGGGTTGCAGGGGTTTCTCGGGCGCCAATACTGGATAGAAACCCGCCGCTACATCCTCCACCTGGGGAGCATGCTTGCCAGGCGCGGGCCTCCCTCTCGCCGCAATGCCCGCGGCCGGTTCCAGCCTCCCCGCGGCCCCTACCAGCGCAAAAAACCTCATGCTCAGCCGGGCAACCAGAATGCCCTCAAGCACGGCTTCTTTTCCCAAAACCCGCCTGAGGCTGACCCTCAAGACCTCCTGGCAGCCAGGGCCGCCAAGCTGGATGACGACATCATTGCGCTGCGCCTCTTACTCCGCCGCGCCGTGACTCTGGCTGGCAGCCCAGATAACCTGCCCGATGCCCTTCGTCTCCTTGATCTCTTCGGTCTCTCCGCCGCCCGCCTCTCCCGCATGCTGATAAAGCGCCAGAAATTGCACGTGCAGCGCGAGGCTGCCTCCCTCGATCCTGCCCTCCTCGATAAATCTGACGAGTCGGACGATCCAGGCCAGTCGGAGTAGCTTGTCCGCTCTCGCTGCTCAAATTCGCCCATGGACTGCCCGACCGAGATCAGCCCTGTGCTGGTCCCCATAAATCCCAAGACCTGGTTGGGTTGGGCTCTGGGTCACCGGGCAGTGGATCCTTAAGATAGCCAAAACATATTCTAGATCCGAAGGGTATTAATAATTTTCTCGTGAAAATATACGATAATTTGTATCTAAATTATAGTATAATGATAATTAATTAATAATTAGAAGTGTTCGGTGGGGAGATAAGAACCATCGAGTAAATTTATTTCTTATATTTAGGGCCGGAGGTAGGATATGAATCGATCCAATACACTTCAACTTTTGTTTATCATTTTCTTTTTCATCGTGATCGCAGGCTGTAAGAGCCAATCGCCTTCTCCAAAGCTGGTTACACCGGTGCAGGATGAAGTCATCTCTGAACAGCCCGTACTGGATTGTAATGCAGATAACTTGAGCGACGAACTTGTCGCAGCTCACCGGGGTTTGAGTGTCGATCAGGTACAACGCCTGCATACTCAACGTGGGTTGTCCAATAAGTTTATCTGCAGCATGTCACAAGCCTTACTTGAGCGCTCTTTAGATCGCGCTGAAAGCCCCAGACCAGACCATCCAGATGAATCCATTGCTTTCCGCATGCTGCAGCAGCAAGATGAAAATGGCTTTATCCTACCAGATGGTTTAACCAAGGCGCATGAACACATGCAGCAGATGGAAAAATCTTGGTTGGTTCCTGGCGAGGTTTTGGAAGCCGGCCAGGTTCTCACTTCGCCAGATTCTAGCTTGCAGGCATTTCCTGCAAGTTCTGGTCCCGAGGCGCAAGATCTGGCGGGCTGGACTTGGCTGGGTCCTGGTAATATTGGAGGGCGGGTGAGATCGATCGTCATTCACCCCACCAACACAAATACAATGTGGGCTGGCAGTGTCTCCGGTGGAATCTGGCGTACTGACAATGGCGGTCTTTCCTGGCAGCCGGTCAACGATTTCATGGCCAATCTGGCCGTTTCGACTTTGATAATCAGCCCTACCAGCTCCAATATCATGTATGCAGGTACCGGAGAGTATTTCACTAGCAATGGCATCCGCGGAGCGGGTGTTTTCAAGAGCAATGATGGTGGCATAACTTGGTCCCAGCTAACCTCCACTTCTAATTCCAATTGGCATTACGTAAATCGGTTAGCAATCTCGCCGGATGGCAACGTGCTGCTGGCAGCTACATGGTCTGGTATCTGGCGCAGCACCAACGGGGGCAGCTCATGGATCAATGTGAGCGCCACTTTGGGAGGATACTGGGCAGATATCGATTTTGATCCCACTGACAGTGCTAAGGCGGTTGCCAGCGGATTTTATGGAAAGCTGTATTATTCCACGGACGGTGGTCAGAACTGGAACCCGGCTGTCGGCGTGAGTCCCAGTAACGATTGGCGAGTCCGGGTGGAAGTAGCCTATGCCCCCAGTAGCCCAAGCACTATCTATGCTTCAGTCAATTACAATGGTGGTCTGATTTACAAAAGTGTAAACGGTGGTCAGAGCTATTCGTTAGTTAGTTTTTATTATTATTCCTATCTTGGGAACCAGGGTTCCTACGATAACATCATTTGGGTCGACCCGACCAATTCCAATACACTGGTTGTGGGTGGCATCGATCTGTGGCGCAGCCGCGATGGAGGTAATACGCTGGCACAAATCAGTTATTGGGGGAATGCACCCAGCTCTGCCCATGCTGATCATCATGCGATTGTTGCCCATCCCGGTTTCGACGGTGTTACGAACAGGACGGTTTTCTTTGGCAATGATGGTGGGATATACAAAACTGCTGACATTCTATATGTAGGAAATAATCCATCTCTGACCAATGGATGGCAAGAATTGAACAATCAATTGGGGATCACCCAGTTCTACAGTGCTGCAGGCAACGCAAACTCGGGTGTGATCATTGGTGGTACGCAGGATAATGGCACGCTTCGCTATGTCAACAACACTGAAGGTTGGACGCCAACCTTTGGCGGAGATGGTGGTTTTTCAGCGGCAGACCAGACAAATCCCAATTATTTTTATGGGGAATATGTAAATTTGAATATCCTGCGCAGCTCGGATGCAGGAGTATCAGCCAATTACATCTCTGGATGTATTGCATGGAATTCCACTAAGAATGACTGTGATTGGAAAAGCTCTCCATACACGATTCCCGATGCCCAGAATAAATCTACCCTTTTCATAGCTCCCTTTGTGCTCGATCCGAATAACCCGAACCGACTTTTGGCTGGTGGGTTATCGCTTTGGCGCTCGAACGATGTCAAGACGCTCAACACGACAACCACCGGTCCATCTTGGCATTCGGTTAAATCTTCTGATGGCTCTTACATTAGCGCCATAGCCGTCGCCCAAGGCAATGCGAACCTCGCCTGGGTCGGGCACGAAGGCGGAAATATATACAAAACCAGTAATGGCACAACTGACGACCCTTCTTGGGAACGGGTGGATATCAACACACCTGGTCTGCCTAATCGCTATGTCACACGACTGACCATTGATCCTGACAACCATAATGTCGTCTACGCCACCTTTGGTGGCTTTACTCCAGATAATGTATGGCGTACGACCGATGGTGGGAATCATTGGATCAATATCTCCGGCTCTGGCACCACTGCTTTACCCAGTGCGCCCGTGCGCAGTCTAGTGATCCATCCTGATAACGCCAACTGGCTCTATGTGGGTACTGAAGTCGGAATCTTCAACAGTACGGATGCCGGTGCTACTTGGAGCATTCCGCATATTGGGCCTTCCAATGTTTCGGTGGATGAGTTGCTTTGGATGAACCGTAAGTTAGTAGCAGCCACCTATGGGCGTGGACTATATCAAGTCGATCTCACTCTAAACGTACAAGCCCTTAATGCTTGGACTGGGGACGGCTCCTTAAATAAAAAGACCGTGTATAAGCCCGGGGATTCCATCCAGTGGGTGATCGCCGTACAGAATAACACTGGTGCTAATGCTACGGTTCAGCTTACCTATGATGTGCGCGGACCGGACGGTGAGCAAGTTGCTTACTGGCAGGGAAATGTGACCGCCAGTCCTGGTACATGGAATTGGGTTCTGAGCGGTCAGGTGGACCCATTGAATGGGCGGTATACCTTCAATGGCTCAACCACTTTCAATGGGCAGACGATACAAGCCTATTCGACATATGATGTCTTTAGTAATGCGATAAACTTGCCGCTCATTGTGAAATAACAACCGGAGTAGCCTGAACACTGATGGAAAGCTGGCTTTCTAGTTTCTGAAAGGCAGAGAAAGCGCGCTGTCGGCGGAAGCTTATTTATGTGCGTCACACCTGCATGAGTGACATCCAGGATCGTAGATTCAATTACCCTCCGGTGATGCAGCTTGCACTTTTTAATATTAATTTACGCCAGCAACATCCCCGTGAGCTCCAGGTTGCTTCATTAATAAAGATACGGAAGATATTGAGTTCTCATTCCTCAATGGCTAATCTGTTCACTGAAATCAGAGTCAAATTGAGAGCCTGGAGTTTGGTCAACACGCCAATCAGCGCAGCCTGGTCGGGTAAAGGTCCGCTTAAGGTCGTCTCACCGTTGGATTCATTCCGGATTTCAAGCTCTTCGAACCAAGCTGACCAAAAATCCGTGAGGCGTCCCTCCACCCGAATCTCATAAATACGCGGCTTGTCCATCAAAAAACCTATTGGAGCAGTACGGAGTGAAGGCTCTCCGCCCAGGCGCGGATCGCATTCCAGTCTCGGTGATCACCTTCTGACCAAACTCCCAGGGCTACGCTCAGGCGAAACTTTACACGATCACCCATCGAATGGAGCTTGCGCGTTTCCAGCACCCCAGCAAACAATCCTTTACTTACCGGCCTCACCATGGCACACACGGGATCCAGCCATGCAGCCACCTGTTCGCGATAATCTCCTTTGTTCATCGCTAAGGTCATGCACACCAGGAAGGCAGCGAAAGGCCGGCATTCTAGTTCTACCCGGTGAATTCTTATGAACTGCATAGCCTCCGGAAGCCACTTCGCAGCCTGGATGGCGCTGCCAGCCACCACTGCTCTGTAGGGTGTCAGATCCGCAACCTCTTGCATAGGTAGCACATCCACATGCACTTCTCTCTCCGCCAGGATTTTGCCAATCGCATGGGCTACTCCAGTGGTAGAACCGTTCCGGCTGGCGTAAGTCACTAATATTTTGTTGTTCATTGCACTTTTATCCTTTTATAGTCTTCCAAGTTGAAAAAATCTACGCCCCAGCATAATCTGATAGACCAGGAGAAGCAGGCCACCTGTCATGGCAAAAACCATGGCCGTATCATAATTCCCAGGCGCAAAGGCGGCGAGTATGAAAAAGATCGATGTCAGGATAAAACCTGCCAGACCTGTCATTGCGACCCACTTACTGAACAGGCGTCCGCACAGCATCAAGCTGGTAATCAGCAAACCAGCGGTTTGGGTGAAGAAAAAGCCCATGAAGGTGCCGGGTGTCAGGTCAGCGCCTTGCGCCAACAGGGAGATCCCGGCAGCTTCCAGCAATGGTTTTTGTGACTCTGCCGCGATGGCGTACTGTCTGCTCACTGCAAATAGCGGAAAAACCGTATTGCTCGAAAAGTAAATCGCTGCGCCGATGAAGAACAGGACTGCAGCCAGTGCGGAGAAAGCAGGCTTTTCTTGCCAGTGAGCGTGGCAGAGGGCCAGGTAGATCGGGATGCCCAGCGACAGCGTGATGATGTTGATCACGCCCAGGTTGCTGAAAGCGTGGAACCGGTTTGTCTGAAACAGTGTGAACCACTCGATAATGCTGACTGTGCTGTTATCTCTCGCTTCGACTCCCATAGAAGTAATGGCATCGATCATCCCTGCAAGCGCAATCAAGAGTGCCATCGTTCCTGCCATTTTATAGAAAGCCTTCCACTGGGTGTTTGTTTCAATTTTCAGATGATCCATTTGTAAGCTCTCCCGGCTAAGCAGCCTTGAACATTTGCCTGACTGTAAAATTCCAAACCGAATCCCCCAGATGAAGAAACATCCTGCCAGACAAGGGAAATCCGGCCACGTAGCGCGCTTTCGGTTTTGCGGACTCCATGGCAAGCTGGATCACCTTGGAAACCACCTCTGGTCCGGGTTCCTTCCCGCGCATGCCATCCGATACCTGCTGGTACTTGCGGTAGAGTGGGTGATAGGGGGAGGCAGAATTGGTCGTGATCGAATCGCCGTGGGCATGTACCGTTTGATCGAAATTCGATTTGATCGCTCCCGGCTCAATCAGGATGACTTGAATGTTGAAAGGCTCCAACTCCAGCCGCAGCGCATCGCTGACCGCTTCGATGGCGAATTTGGTTGACGAATAAGCCGCCGTTTACCGGAGTGACCATCTTGCCGGCAATCGAGCTGAGGTTGATGATCCGGCCCGCTTTCTGCTTCCGCATGGTGGGGAGGACTGCCCGGATCATGCGCAGCACGCCGAACACATTGACGTCATACATTTGTTGAATTTGGTGATCTGAGAGCTCCTCGATTGCGCCGATCTGGGCGTATCCGGCATTGTTGACCAGCACATCGATCCGGCCAAAACGCTGGATGATGATGTCTACCGCCTGTCGGATCGATTTAGGTTGGGTGACATCCAGCGGCAGTTTCAAAGCGGCTGGAAGATTCTCGAGACTATCCACTTTTCGGGCAGTGGCAATGACGGTGTATCCTGACCTGGTTAACTGCTCTGCCAGATCACGCCCGATGCCTGTGGAACAACCTGTGATGAGAACGATTTTAGACATTTTAAGCTCCTCTATCCTTATGTAATGGTATCGCGCTGGCTCATTTTGTATAACCACGCTCGTCCAGCCTGAGCTGCAAGAGCCTGCGCGCAATCAAGATGTACCAGGTCATGCTGGCAAGCCCGCCAACCATGGCCAGGATCAATAATGCATCCTGGGCTGACGGCGCGAAGGAAGACAGGATTTCGAAGACAAATAACAGGCTAAATCCGATCAGCCCAGTGTAAGCGGCTCCTCGACTGAAAACCTTTCCTCGCAGCATCACCATCGCCATGAGCATGCCGGCAATTTCGGACAGGATGAATGCCAGGAAAGTGCCGGGTGTATGGCTTTGACCGACTGTAAGCATCGCTTGACCTGCTGCCTCGATCACCGTTCTTTGGGCTTCAGTGGTAGCAATTACGTAGTGGTTGCTGAGCTCAAGCATTGGGAATGCCCGGTTTGTCGCGTAAAAGACTGCCACCCCGATGTAAGAGACGATCAACGCCAGTGCAGCAAATGCTTGATTTACGTTCCGGTGGGCAGCGTAAAGGGCTAGGTATAGGGGTATCCCAAATGCGACCATCACAATGTTCAGCAGCCCCAGGTTGCGCAGGCCAAGGAACCAGTTATTCTGCAATAAGGTGAACCAGTCTGCCACAGTTTCGGTAATCGTGTAACCTCCCGGTAAAAAGGTGATGACAATCTCGGCCAGCCCTGTCAGCACGATAAGCAGTGCAGCCACGGCGCCTAGTAAGTAAAGATTGCTCCAATTGGAAATTGTCGTTTCGGTTTTTGCCACATCCTGCCGAATGGATTGCATTTGTGCAGTCATTTCTTTCTCCTTGAAATTATTTGTACATAATATAGAACATTGAGCGAGGAATGTCACTGCTCCAAGGTAGAGTTTTTTACCGGAAACAATAAAAGAAGCAGGTATACCAAAGTACACCTGCTCACCATTCTCAAACTCGGTTGGGTTGAAAAAAAAGGAGGATTATCCGTCCGCAGGAAGCAATTCGATCTGTCGGGCGCGGGCCACCGCCTGAGTGCGGCTGTTCACGCTCAGCTTGCCATAGATATTGCCGGTGTGCTTCTTTACAGCACTGACTGTGATCACCAGCTTCTCAGCGATCGTTCGGTTAGAGTTGCCGGCCGCGATAAGCCGTAGGACTTCCAATTCGCGGCTGGTCAATGGCTCGACCAGCGCCATAGCGTCCTCGGTAGGGGTAGCAGCGACATCAGCCGGCACGCGCGAAGCGTAATCTACCCTCGACGATTGTGATTTTGGAAAAGCTGCCAGGATGTCCTGGATGTAACCTTCCGCGACACCCCCAGTCAGGTGCCGCTCGAGTAGGGACCTCAAGGCTTCTGCAGTGTGTGGCCTCTCCTCGATGAAAATGCTGATGAACCCTTCCGGCTCAGCCAGCTCCAAAGCCCGTCTGACATCGACCAGCGCAGCTTGTTCATCACCCAGGGCTGCATGCAGCTGACTGCGGAGCAAGAGCGTCTTCAACACGATCGGAAGATGCCTGCTGCGCAGCGATCCGTCGATAACCAGACCAGCAAGCTCGATACCATGCTTAAACATCCCCGGGTCTTCCTTGGCTGCGCCTTGGAATAAAAGGATGCGCAGAGCGCTGCCGTACAGCATCCCAACAGCGTGTGGGTAGACCTGCCTCAAGCGCAAGCTCTGGATGGGAGAATCCATCTTCGAACTTGAATCCGTACACCTTGAGCGCCTTTTGAGCCGCGGCCAGACGATTTAAGGCGAGATCGATGCTTACCTGCTGGGAGATAACTTCTTCCCTCACGAAAACCGGAGCTGACGTCTGCATACGTTCGAGCGCTTTCTCGATCTCCTGATCCGAGGCCTGCAAATCTCCTTCCATCTGGAACAAACGCGAGAGGAAGACATAATGATAAATTTCGGCGTCGCTAAAGCCTCCCAAAATGCTCAGCTCCACAGATCGCAAGAAATACCCGCGCGCCTTTTCGAGCTGATGCCAGTGGTAATAAACCTGAGCCAGCTCTCCATACAAAGTTGCACTGAATGGCGAGAATGATCCTGTCCGCTCGAACCGCAGCAGGGCTGCGGAGGCAATCTCCTCTGCTGAATGCAGTTTTCCTTGCTGGACGTACATCAAGCCAAGGTAGGATAGGCCAAACAATTCGGAGGGGAGATCACCAGCAGCGCGGCTTTGCTGGATGATCCGCTCACAAGCTTCGGCCGCTCGCTCGTAATCCAGTGTTTGTTCGTAGGCTTGAGCCAGACCCATATAAGTCATGCTGCGCACCTGGGTTTCACCTTCCGGCAGGATTTTCAGCGCCTGTTCTGCCAGGCCGATGCTCTCTACCGCCTTCCCCTGAGCGTTCAGCAGCATGGATTGGAGAGCCAGCCATTCTCCCTCCAGTGAAGGGTCAATCTCGCTTTTCTTGAGGGTAGAAAATATCCTCTGCAAGCGCTCCAGATGAGGGGCAGCCTGGGTGAGGTTGCGCCGCAGCAGATGCATCCAGGCAATGGCAAGATTCACGCGTGGGCTCTCGCTGAGATATTCTGGCGGGATAGTCCTCAGCCAGTCCTCCACCGTCTTGAAATATGCATTAAAAATCATCGGGAGAGCGATCTTTTCAATAAGCTGCAAGGCATATGAATAGTCCGCAGCCGCCAGGGCTTGCTCAATGGCCTCCTGAACCATGCCCGATCGAGCGTACCATCCTGCTGCCCGGAGGCGCAATCCTGCAATGACCTCAGGCGACCAGGATTGCCGGAGACGCGCCCGGAGCAGATCAGCGAACAGCTGGTGATAGCGATACCACCAGCCCTCGTCATCCATGGGTAATATGAACAGGTTGGCGCGTTGGAGAGCTGTCAGCATGGATTGCCCGCTCTCGCAGCCGGTGACCGCCTCGCACAGAGCAGGATTTATGCGGTCCAGGATAGACGTTTGCAGCAAGAATCTCTGAACCTCATCAGGCTGGCGCTGTAACACTTCCTCAACCAGGTATTCGGCGATGTAAATATGGCTTCCGGTAAACGCCTTGATAAAACCGGCGACATCACTGCGACCTTTCATGGATAATGCTGCCAGCTGCAGCCCGGCGACCCAGCCCTCGGTGCGCTTTTCCAGCGCTGCCACGTTCTCTGTTGTCAGGTTCAACCCCATCATCCGGTTCAGAAAAGATGCTGCCTCTTCGTTGGTGAGGCGCAGGTCTCGAGCGCGGATTTCGACCAGCCGGTTGCGGGTACGATAACGAGCCAGCGGCAAGGGTGGGTCGATGCGCGTGGACACCACCACGTGTAGGTTTCCGGGCAAGTGTTCGAGCATAAAATTCAAGCTGGAATGGATTGTTTCGTTCTGGATGGCGTGGTAGTCGTCGAGCATCAACACAAGCTCGTGGTCCAGACTGGCAATGTCGTTGATCAGAAGAGTCAGTATAGGCTCAGCTTGCGGTGGCTGGGGCAGTTGCAGTATGGCTTGCGCCGATGCCCCCACCCCTGCTTGCACTGTCTGGCAGGCGGCGATTAAATAGCTCCAAAATCGGACCGGGTCGTTGTCGCCTTCGTCCAGAGACACCCAAGCCACTGGCTGCTGAAGCTGAGAAATAAATTCGCTGAGCAAGGTGGTTTTACCGAATCCAGCCGGACTAGAAAGCAGCACAAAACAACCTGGCTGCCTGAGGCCGGTCATCAATTTTTCGGTCAGGTGTGGGCGCGCAACGGCGTTCTCTCGGGCGGGGGGAACATAGAGTTTGGTAGAGAGGAGTGAGCCGGACATTGTGAGCTAGATTATACACCGCGCTGAGATTGGCCCGGAACTCAAGCGTCATTGTCCATTTACCTGGCTTACTGAATTGGTGCCGGTTTTATTTTCAAAATAAGGGTTCAGTAACTTCATAATAAGCTCGCATTATTCGCTCTCCAGCAGCCATTCAGCCAGGGAACGGATTGTTATCGTAAATCCATTCCTTGTTATTGTCTCGGTATTCGAATCAGCCAAGATCAATCCGGAGGAAAGGCCGAGAGCACCCATCGCCTCCGCCAGCGCCCGTATCTCTCGTTCCCGCGTAGCGGGATTATCCATGCTTTGAGCCACCTGAATCAATTGGCCTGACTCTGGCAAATAGAAATCCACCTCATAGCCAGCCGGGGTAGTGTAATAATAGATCTCGTGCGTTTTACGTCGCAATGCCAGGAAAGCCGCGTTTTCCATCAATTTGCCGGTGTTGGGAGAAAAATTGAAACCAATTGTATTGGCCAGCCCGGTGTCGATGCTGTACACTTTCTTTGCCGCGATTTGCTGGCGCTTCACCGAATAGTCGTATACATTCATGGTGAAGATAAGCCAACTGTTCTCCAGGTATTCGATGTAATTCTTGATCGTATTGACGCTGCCTAGACGGAACTGCTCTTTGAGCTTATTGAAAGAAACCTGGCTGGTAGGATTGCTCATCAGATAGAAAGCCAGCTCTTTCAACGCCCGCACTTCCTCGATGCGGTAGCGCGTCGCAATGTCGCGATAAAGGATATCGTCATACAACGTACGCAGCAGCGGTAGTTCGGGGTATTTCAGCGGCTCAGGTATGCCGCCCAAGCGCAGATACTCATGCAGAGCCTGTTGCAGATGGGCTGTCTCGACGGTTGTCAGGCGGGCCAGATCAGGGATGGTGTATCCCTTGAAGCGCAGGAACTCAGCAAAAGAAAAAGGGAAAAGCTCTACTGGTACGTAGCGTCCGGTCAGGCGGGTACCTAGCTCACGGCTGAGCAGTGAAGCGTTGGAACCGGTGATGAAGAATTTGATCCCCTGGTCCATGAAGCGGCGCACGAAGTGCTCCCAACCGGTGACGTTCTGAACTTCATCGATGATGAACACCTTGCGCTCGCCAAAGAGTTCCACCAGTGCCTGGTACAGGTCGTTAGCATCCTCTGCCTGAAACCCCAGGAAGCGGTCATCTTCGAAGTTGACATAGTAGAAGAGTTCTTCTCCTAAACGATGTGCGAACTGCGCCAACAGCGTGGATTTACCCACCCTCCGCAGTCCGGAAATAACCACAGCATGCGGTAGAGGTATCGCGCGCTCAATTTCACCCAATTGCCTCCGCTCAACCCCGGTCTCGCTCTGCCAGAATCCCTGCTGCTGTTCCAACAACAATGCTTTGATCTGATCTTTGGATAATTTAGATTTCCAATTGTTTTCATTCATAACGAAATAATACATCAGATTAGTTTTCACTGTCAATGAAAACTAATGGGTGTATGCATGCCTATGACACCAAAGGAGGACGAATAAATTCCAAAAGAGCAAAGGAGTTGTCCAATGAAGGTAATCCAGTCTATAAGCGAGATCGCTCAACGAGAATGGAGCAGTCACTTTATTTGCGTTGATTAGCGTCGATTTGCGGATTCTTTTCAGCGGAGAGTGAGGGATTCGAGTCCACGGGAACGGGTTATGTTTGTATCCCTCGCCGTTTCCAGGCATGCCCATCGAGTATACTTGCGATTGTTTTAAAAACCCGATTATGTTCACAAGGAGAATGATGAAATACTTTAAGATCGACCTTTCATGGAATTGGTTGATGGTTGCGATGGTTTTATTGACTGCGGCATGCAGCTCAGGACCGCCTTCAAAGAGTATTCTTGCGGAACCCACCTCAATTCCACCGTCTTCTACACCGATCCCATCGACCCTCACGCCTCTCCCGCCCACGCTAGCGCCAACAGCCACGCCGCTGCCTGGCGCCGCAGGATATTTGGTTACCCTGGCAGATATGCCCGCAGATTTCAGTTGGACGAATTCGTTCGAGATGCAATCGAATTCAGCTAATCTTGATAACCAAGCCTTCTACAATACAATATTTTATACGGATGCAGGCTGGTTGCATGCGGAACTTACAGTTGCTAAAACGCCGTATGAAAAAATTCCTGATGGGCTGAGTTTTGGGCAAGGAAGCTCACCCGTAGACTCTGTGCCCGTAGGGCAGAGTTCACAGGCTTATATGGATAGCGAGAATCCCCCCGCTCAACCTTTGTCTTCATCAAGGGAAATGCACTGGTAGTTCTTTACGGTCCCATCCCGGTTGAAACGGCGCTCAAGCTCGCTCAGATCATGGAAGCGCGCCTTCCAGACCTTGTTTCCGATTTGTCGCCGATCACATTTCCAGAGGCCTTCGACTCGGAAACATTCACAAAATACTTCACCAGCCTCGACCTCGGCCTGTGCTCTTCCGAGGATCAAAGCTTTACCCCTAATAATATATTTTCCTCTCAGAATTGGACATCAGCCTGTATACAAATGCAGCTGGCCTCCCCGGATTTAACGATTTTCCAAAAATATTCGTATGCGGTCTACGTTCCCCAAAACCAAGGCTATATTGCAAAATATAGCTCTCCGCATGGCTTTAAAGGATCAATCTTTATTCCTCAGCAGCCAGGGCAATATGAGATGAGGATTGCAGCCGATGATGTGCTGGTCGCTGTGCTTCCATTTGAGGTACGCTGACAGGTACCTGATCGATTGTCTGTACTTCATCCATTAAACAACAAGACCCGCCGAAACGCGTGGGTTTTGTCATCCTGGTGGGGAGGGTGGCAGTATTCTTAGTGTGCGCATCTCGGGTAGCTTCCCAAGCTCACTGGGTATCCTGGTTCCAGGTTTACCAGCTAGTTTCAATGTTTCTGCAGATGCTGCTGAGATAACCCAGCGGGAACTGAGCGATCACTTTTCGCCGGCTGGTGTGCGACCCGGTCCCATGTGTCTCGCTTTGTTCTGGTGTTTCGTTAGTGGCATTTGAGACAGGCAGGCATTCCCTTATTAATCCAGGAATTTGTCCACTCTCAATCCTGTAATCTGGATAAATTAGATAAAAATTAGTGATATAATTTCCTTTACCTATCTCTAATGGTTATATACCTTGAAAACAACGGGGTAATTCATTATGTTCACCTTTGGAATGGAGAAATTATGAGCGAAATCACCCTCAAGAAACGTAGGGGGTTAATTTTTGCTAATCGCTTCCAAATGGGCGATCTGTCTCAATCTTCGCGAAGATACACCACCATCCTTTTGGTCGTGATATTGGTCGCATGCCTGATAATCCTGCTAGCTGGTTTGGGCAAGTATCCTGGTCAAACATCCTTGCTCATCCCTGACAATTTGCACCCTGACAGTGGGTTATTGCAAATACCTTTTAGCCTTGTTCTTTTCATAATAATAGGGTTTGGCTTGGTAACGGGTGCGATGATTTTTGGGTCGTTTCAGACTGGGTGGATCAGGCCCTCGGTAACCCGCTTCACGCTTGGGTTCTTAAGCGCTGCTGTGCCCTTGTACTTTCTACGGTTTACCGAATTAGGCGATCTTTTAAAGGATAAGTTTTCCACTCTTCAGTTTCTTCTATTGTGCTTAGCCTTTCTCAGCGGATTTATTGCAACCCTCTCCTCCTGGATCTCCTCCCCGCGCCTGGCGCGGCTGGCTCCTTGGTTGGGTATCGGAGCATATTTAGGGACGGCAGTTTCATTTCTTATCTGGAAAATCCAATTGGATCGCGAAATGCTTTCACCCTTAACTTCTCGGGGCCCGGACCTACTATCTCCAGTCATCTATCTCAATTTATTGGCTACACCTTTGATTTGGTTTAGTGGGATCTTTTTATTCTGGCAGGTGATCATTGAGGCCAAGATCTTTTCGCGGGAAATAGGTTTGCGGGTTGCAAATTTGAGTGCTCGTCTCCCTTGGCTACTGGCAACCTTATTTACGCTCAAACTAGTGTGGCTGGCGGTTGGCTATTGGAGCGCTTATCAAGGCGAGGCACATCAGGTTTGGGAAAGGAGTTTGAGTGATAGCTGGCAGGCCTGGATTTTGGCAGGAATTTATGCCATTGTTGCCGGATGGTTGCTGTTTTACACTTCCCGGCCGCTTGGGTCAGCACAACTCAACAAGAGTGCTGTCTTTTTTACGGCTGGCTTCTTATTCATTTTTATATTGACATACCTTATTTACTTTCTTGGCCAACTGTTTCTAAACATAGAAGCTCTCCCCGAGCAAATTAGTCAGCCAATAAGCCTGTGTTTCAAAGCTGGACCGGGTTCCCTAGCCGCCTTTATTTATTGCCTGGCGAATGGCTTGAGCGATTATTTTCTACATTGGATGGGTCTTTTCGTGGCTGCTCTAATTCCTTTAGGGTTTATCTTCTTGCGTTCCAAAAAGTTAAGGGGATTGGCGCCAATATGTTTTTTGGCGGGTGTCTGGGCATTACCCGACGTTGTCGGAGTAATTGCCTTTATGCAGGGCAGAGAGGAAATCAATCCTGCTTTCGAGTATCTGTCATTTGATGTGTTCTTGACAGTTGTGCTGCTATTTTACGCGCTTCTTGCCTGGCGGTGGAAAAGCCCCACCGCGCGCCTCTGGACGATTACATTAGTCCTGGTTGTATCCACCCTGACGGCTCTGGCTGAGACCCTAATCCCGCCTACGCTCGCTGAAACAAGTTTTGTGCTCCTCTTAATCATACCAGTGCTCTATCAGTTGTTATTTGATTCGGAGTCACTTAACGTAGCTGGACCAACCCGGGTAACGCGTGTCCTCTGGACTTTTAGCTGGCAGGCTGCCTTGATGGTAGTGCTAGCATGGGCAGTTGCGCTTGGTCGCTTTACCTCATCGACCTCTCAACTAGATATGATAGCAACCAAAATATTCATGCCTGTTTTTCTGGGGCTGTATCTGATCAATTTACGCTTTGATCATGAAAACAGCCATCTTAAAACCGAGCTGACTCAGCCTGGCTGTTCGCAGCGACTTTGCTTTTCACGACGAGTTGCGTTGGGCAGGGGCATACAGCGTACTAGAAAGCGTACGCATGCGCCGCGCTGGTGATGAAACCAGCGAAAAAGACGGCGCGTTCACAGGCAACCGGCGCTATCATGAGCAGGCGCACAAGATCCCAGGTGTCAGCTCGGCGATCATCACCCGTTTGCTGCACGCTTCGCTGGCTGGCTTTTTGTTTTGCAATGTTTTACATGCTGATCGGTCCGCACCTTTGTGAGAACGAAATGTGTCACCCTGGCCCTGCCTTCAGAGGCCCAACACGACGCGAATATTCATAAACTGCCGGTTGTGATTGCGCCTGCACGCTCGTAATTCACGACAATGACGCCAATCGGGGTGACTATGCTTTCCGTCACCTTGAACGCCATCGGCATCGTACCATCGGCAAACAACCGCTTTCCAACGCCCAACGTTATCGGATAGATCATCAGCCAGAACGCATCGACCAAATCATGCTTGATAAGCGTCTGAAGGAGATTACCACTTCCCCAAACGTGCAAATCCGGTCCTGGCTGTTGCTTGATTTTGGCGACTTTTTCTGCAATATCTCCGTTTAAAAACACGGACGGCTGCCATTCGCTAGACGTCATAGTGTTCGAGGCGACGTACTTGGTCGCCGAGTTGACGCCAGGCCATGCGTCTCCATGATGAGGCCAGTACGGCGCCCAAATTTCAAAGGTTTTGCGCCCTAATAACAGGTCGAACGGCAGATTCATCTGCCTTCTCAGGGCCGTTCCAAGAATTGGGTCGGAATATGGCGCTATCCACCCGCCATACGCGAAGCCGCCGCTGGTATCTTCGTCCGGCCCGCCAGGGGCTTGTATGACACCATCAAGGGAGATATGTTCAAGCACAATAACTTTTCTCATACCTGAGTTCCTCCAATATCTGGATTACGATCTGGTTGCCTCGTTCAAAGTAGGTAAACGAAGTCTCAAATACAATTTTATATCACAATACGCAAGGCACCTATATGCTGGACCGCGACGAAGCCAGCCAACGGTGTGCGTTACCGGCGGCTGGGGAGGAGAAGCTTTGAAAACGGAAAACTGCCAAAGCACTGGAAACTGCTTGATATGGCACAGAATCCCCAGCGTCCAGTGCACACGGTGTTGGGCAGTGCATAGAGCGCAAGCACCACCGAACCCGTTCCCAAACGCCCCATTACGGCGTAAACCGTTTCCAATGTCCTTCGGAGACAACTTCGACTGCTCCATCGATCACTTTTATCGCGGTCTGATCGTCAATCGCGTACGCCGGCACCGGCATGCCGGCGGCCCACTTTTCTGCGTTGGCCATGGAATTGTCCGGCAGTTTCTCGTGATCCAGGTGCGGAAACATCGCAAAATCAACCAGTCCCAGCGTTCTATCGCCACCAGTGGGCGGCTTCCAGCGGACGAAGTCCTCCCCGATGTTGGGGGCCATCACCATGCTCCCGGCGCTCAGCCCCACGTAGACCGCGCGCAGCGAAGGCAAGAGGGCTGCCATTCCGGACTGCCGCATCCAATAGCACAGATACAAGGGGTCGCCGCCATTCACCAGCAGAACGTCAGTCTCCTGGACCATGGGAACCCAAAGCTCTTCATCGATGCTGGGCAGCGCGGTGAGCTCCAGCACTCCCAAGGACTTCCAACCCAGCTCGCACATCGGTGTGGTGGCTTGTCCGCTGAAGAACCGCCATGCGTGACCAGCACCGCCAGGTATAGCGTACACCGCGGTAGGAATGCAGAGGGCGCTGGACTCGGCAATCGGTTTACCCAATAGGTCGACTAGCGCATTGTGGATGCTCGTGTT
This sequence comes from uncultured Chloroflexia bacterium, assembly GCA_963751425.1. Lineage (GTDB taxonomy): Bacteria > Chloroflexota > Anaerolineae > Anaerolineales > UBA4823 > CAVVUF01. The sequence goes on from CAVVUF010000002.1 coordinate 532,620, forward strand.
CTTGATGCCTGCGGAAGTGAGCAGAAACCTCATGATGCCTCTCCTCGCTGATTGATTGGAAGCCGAAAGGCTCCTCCGGTCTCTCTTATTATGCTGCGATGATGCAGCGTGCCGCCCAATATTAATTATACACAATCCTAATACGCTGCAATTATGCCGTTTTACTCACCTGTCATGGTTGAATATACTGCAAATAAGCAGTGTATTTATTTTTCAACAAAGATTTTGATTCTCTTCACCGAATTTTTTATAGATCACGTTAGAAAATTATTTTACGTGACCTTCATCTTCATCTGATAGAGTCCAAAATACCGATTTACAACTACACAAATCAGATGCTTACAGAATAGTTAACGAAACATCTTCGCCTATTCACAGAGGAAAATATGAAAGATAAACCTTGATATCAATTGTTTTGGTCTAAAGACCAACAACACATGCTCCGTTTCTGACAGTAAGTCCTCAGAACCGGAGTTTTTTATCACTTAAAGCGCATAGAAGCACATTGCCATTTTAGAGTATGAGGTGCAGCCATGGAACAAACGCCTGTAAGTCGCAAACTTACCTAAAAACCTTGACCCACTAAAAAAACCGTCTTCTGAGGATGATTTAACCCCTTTTCCGGAGCAGCAAACTTAGCCTAATAAATTTACATACCCCCAACGCTCTATCCAGTATTTTTGAGCAAAAACATTTTGCTGCAAGTGACGATAAAACGTGGCTGGTACTGCTCGCGGTTGTACCGGATAGCCTGCTCCGCCAAAAATCAAGGATTGTATGCCATTAAATTAATTTTGCCGCAGGCTGAGTGTGTATAATTAGCTTAATGATGATGCAAAGGCAGCCAATATTTGTGACCACCCAGGGAATGCTCTCTCGAGACCTTCTTGAAAATTCCCGAAAAGCGGTTATCACCGGCACCACTTCGCGCGGGATATTTATCAGGCTAGACAGTGATTGGGTCTTGTTCTTATCCTTTGAGAGCTATCATGGTCCGCTCACCCTAAACCTTTCTGGCGGGAAATCGATCCTGAAAGTGTTAGCAGTCAACGACAAGATTGTAACTTTGGGCGGGAAAATACTAATCCCATGCAACTGGGATCGAAATTGATTACAACCGCGCAGAAAGGTGGGAAGCGCAGCCTCCATCAGGTATTTTGCTGTCGGACAGCAGCCGTTTTGAATCTTTAAAAGCGATTGCGACACTCATTTTGTCGCAGAAAAAAGAACCCGGTCTCTACCTGGTGTTGAAGGATATGCTCGGCTATCCAATTGGATGATTTGCCCTTGGTGCCTAAGACTATTGAACAAGTGGATTGCTTTCGTCTGCTGCAGCTGCTCAAGACGAAAGATTTGGATGGGATCTTCTCAGCTTTGACGCCATTTTTGGGGTTAGGCGCCGGATTGACGCCATCTGGGGATGATATGATCCTGGGCTTGCTCCTGGCATATCGTCGTTGGGGAACGGTATTGAAGACTGCTTTCGATCTGGCGAAGCTGAATGATCGTCTCAATCAGGCAGCTTCTCAGAAGACCACCCTGCTCAGCGCCAATCTGATCACCTGCGCTTCTCAAGGGCAGGCGGACGAGCGGCTCATCCATGCACTTGACGGAATAATGGTCGGCAGCCCCGCGCCGGATCAATGCGCCCAGGATTTAGCGAATTGGGGGAATTCCTCTGGTTGCGATGCTCTGGTCGGGATGGCGCTGGCTATCCTTTCCGCCTCAGCATAAACTTGCCCGGAAACTGAACTGAGGATAGAGTTAAGAACTCTTCCCCAGTTACCCTATCTATTTCCGATGGTCTGTTCACAATAATTGGTCAAGCAGATCAATCATCTCCTGGTCGCCTCCAGCCGGAGGGCTCCAATCTACATAGACAACCTGGATCCCTTGCTCTTCCAAGGCACTTCCAAAATCCTGAATGCCCACATTGATCGCTACGATAGCCCCTTCAAAAAGATCCATCAGCTCATCCATCTTACTGCCCTCCTGCCCTTTGAAGCAGATCCCGGCAGAACCCGGCTGCCAGCGCGTTGCTGGGGAGCAGGAATACCCCAGCCTCCCGCAGGCTTGATTTTTGCTTTTCTAGGTCTTGTGGGTCTTGGTCTGTGCCGCAAATAGAAGCCACCACAGTCAGGCGGCCGCCGCGCCGGGCAGCCTTTGCTTTCGCTAGCTTCAACGCCTCGATGAGATCCCCGACCGGATTCGCAGAAGAAATCTCTCCCAAGACGAAGTCGAGTAATAAGATCGCGACTTCAGGATCATCTGCTTCCTTCAAGATGCGCTTATACCTTTCTCGTGCGTCGATCATCGGGTGGGGCTTACCCTGGGTGAAATAATCGTCTCCTAAGTCGAGAATGCTGTGCTCCAGGCTTTCTTCTGGATTTTTCAGGTGATAACGAGAGTCCAAGGGACTGTTGGAATAGACCGGAATCCCCGCGCTTATGCAGCACCTGCTGCGACTGATAACAGAATGTACCGCCAGCAAAAAGGCCGCGCAGGTAGCGCTGTTCTGGTAGCCAGCTTTGGACTTCCATTTCCATTGTGTGGCGGTCAATCTGGTTTTGGTGAAGGAATTCAACACCTGTGCTCGCTCCCATGCAGATCAACGCTTGCTCAACAGCCTGGTCGATGGAGTTCACCTGGTAGAAATTGGGGCCGCAGTCCAGGCGTTGGTCCAGACCGAGCAGGCATCCGACTACTGGTTTCTGCGATCTGCGGATTCGTTCCTGGAGGGTCGCCAGCGTCTTCGCCCCAGAAGGCTTCGAAATCAGCGCAATCACCCGGGTTGAGGGGTCTGCTTCCAGGATATCCAGGCCCATGTGGGTAGTGATCCCGCCCACCGCATCTAAAAGATCGTGGCTGCCGGTGCCAATGGCATGGGAAATCCCACTTCCTGCTTGATGGATCAAGGCTGGTGAACTCCTGGATGCCGGTGCCGGATGCTCCGACTACTCCCACCGACCCCCGGCGGACGCGGTTGGCGAAGCCAATTCCAATCCCGCCAATCAGGCTGGTGCCGCAGTCTGGGCCCATCACCAATCGACGGCGAGCTTTTGCCAGCTGCTTGAGCTCCACTTCCTGATCCAGGGGGACATTGTCGCTGAACAGGAATACATGCTTCCCTAATTCCAACGCCTTGCGCGCTTCCCGGGCAGCATAAGCCCCGGGTACCGTGATCACCACCAGGTTGGACTGTGGATAGGCTGCGCTGGCATCTTCGACAGACCGGTAGATGGAGGCTTTTTCATTCCGAGGCTGGCTCGTCAAGCGCGCATCCATCTCACCCAGCAACCGGTCGAGTCAGGGGGGCGTCATCAGCCAGGATGCCGATCACCAGGTCATTCGCCGTAGCACCCATCACTTCCGGTGAGTTGAACCCTAATTCCGCCAGGCGCTCTTTATTGGCGTCGGTCGCCATCAACACCGCGCACTCCTGGACTCCCGGTTCTTCCAATAAGAGTTTTGGCGACCCGCATCAAAAACATAGAATCATAGTATTGGTTCTTCCGGATCACGTACCCTGCAGCCATACCACACCACCTGTTATTGGGTCATTTACCGGCATATTTCTGGCCAAAGCGTGCTAACGCCTTCTTGAAGCACTCCACAGGCGCTCTAACCAACCCGCCGCCGATCTTCGGGTAGCCTGGGTCTTTGTGAGCAATGGCGGTATCGATGATAGGCGTGATTCCGGTCTGTACCACCTTGCGAATATCAATTCCCAGCGGAGCGCCTTCAAAGTTTAATGCTGGCATCACGTATTGTGGGTGGCGTGTGACAGTGATATTCCACATCTCCCGGCTGTAAGCCAGCGCCTGTTCGGGAGTGCCGCCCACCAGGGTCAAGATCCCGGGTGCGCCGCCCAAGACAAAACCGCCCCAGCCTACTGTCTCGGTGATTGCTGAGTCGCCCATATCCAAACCGGCATCTTCATCTTTGAAGCCAGGGACATATAGGCCGTCCACCTTGGGCGAAGGGGCTGTGAACCACTCATCACCCAGGCCGCTCACCCGGATGCCGAACTCAACCCCGTTGCGGCACATGGCAGTCACAACGGTCGAGTACTCGATCCCCCGGACTGGGTCGGCGATGGCTTTCCCACAGGCCATTGCCAGGCCTAGAAAATGCAGGTTGTGTCCTATCAAGTAACCCAATGTTTTGATCAGATCGGGCTGAGGGATTCCGGCCAGAATCATTGGGATGGAGAGAGCATTGGCGCTCAAGCTGGAAGCCGCAGTGTGGCGGTTATGTAGCTCGTCGCCCATCTGGAGCGCCTGGGTAATGATGGGTTTCAAGTTAATCCCCCCCGCTTGCTGTACCCCGCGGCGCATTGCTGGCGCCGCTGTATCGCGCCAAAATCGCAGACCATTCAGCGCATTCTCCGAATAGTCGCCAAACTGCTGCAAGCCCTCCACATTCCGGCAGTAGGCCCGGTTTCCAAAGGTTTTGTTTTCGACGACAAATACCGGGAGGGAAGGGGAGATCGTTCCAGCCATTGGGCCGACTGCCTGGTGGTCATGGTTGGGCTCCAGGCGGATTTCTCCGCGCCCGAGTATAATTTCCGCTTCTTCCACTGAATGTGCCCAGCCTTCGAAGAGCACCATGCCAATGATCGCCCCGCGTTGTGCCCCGCACATGCGCTGCCATTCGATCGGCGGCCCGGCGTGTGTGATCATTTTGCCTTGCAATCCGGGGATCACTTCCCCAGCCGGAGCAACATCGACCAGTACAGGGTCGCCCTGGACCAGCCGGTTAGCCGCTTCTGCGTTGGCGAGTTCGATCTTTTGTTTGATATCCATTCGTGAGCCTTTCGATCTTCGAGTGAACCGTGAAATTACCTTGGACTCTGGTAGGCCGATGTTTTAAGCCTACCAGAGTCCTTTCGTCGTTGATAACGTCCTGGGTTATTTGGGCGAGCCGACCACTCCCTGAACGAACCAATCCAGAGAGCTCATCATATCGTCTGTCAGGGTTTCGCCCTCGGCCACTCTTAACTTCCCCTGCCTGGTCCTTGATAGGCCCCGCAAAGACAACGATCTTGCCTTCATCTGCATCTTTGATCGCCTGGAGCACTTTGTCTTGAACTTCCTGGGGCACTTTAGGGCCGAACGGTGCGATGGTGATGCAGCCATCCGCTACGCCGCAGCGCAGGAAGATCGGTTTCCAAGTTCCATCGATAACGGTCGAAGTGAGCCAGGTAACCTTGTCTCCCAGGGTGTAGCCGGTGCCGCTGAGCCAATATTCCGGCGCGAACTGCTGGGCAGCCAGGTCCTGGAAGCCGATCGAATAGGCGCCGCGCTCTTCAGCAGTGGAGATGACCGTCGAAGGAGAGTCGACATGCATGGCGATCACATCGGCGCCCTGATTGATGAGCGAGTTGGTCGCGTCCGCTTCCTTAGCGCGATCACCCCAATTGAAGGTGTAGGCAACAGTAGTTTGGACATCCGGATTCACCGATTGGGCGCCCAATGTAAAAGCGTTGATGAAGGTGGTTGTCCAACCCAACGGGAAGGCGGCCACAAACCCCAGCTTGTTCGATTCGGTCATCAACCCGGCCGCCACCCCCATGGCATACCAGGAATTGGGCGGAGCGCCGAAGTAGTTGGCAAAGTTGTCGCCCATCATCCAGCCACCGGCATGCTCGAAGATCACATCCTTGTGCGTCTCAGCCAGCTCGAAAGCTGGATTCTGGTGATTGAAGGCCGTCGCATAAATTAATTTTGCGCCCTGCTGGATCATGTTTTCCATAGTCGTTTTTGCGCCGGCTTCGTCGGGCACATTTTCAGCTTCGATCAGCTTCACGCATTCGATATTCTTCTGCATTTCAACCATGCTCTCGTGCATCGCCTGGTTGTAACCGGCGTCATTCATCGGGCCGCCATACAGCGCTCCGACGATCAGGCAAGGCCCTTCAGCCACAGGTGGTTCTGTTGGCGCTTCGGTCGGCGGAACTGCTGTTGGCTCCGGGGCTTCCGTTGGTGGGATCTCAGTGGGCTGTTCGACTGCCGGGACATCGGTGGGTTGGGGAGCCTGCGTGGGGGTTGCAGGTGTGGCGCAAGCCGTGAGCAGCAACATTGCTGCCAGGATCATAAACAATGCTGATATAGAATTTGTGTTTCATTTTCTTCTCCTTGGTTTTCAATAGGTTTGCAGGATCGGTTCTGTGTTTATACGGATTGATCTTTTTAGATAGACTTCTCTCGATCGGTTTTCCTCCTACTCAGTCCCTTGATAGACGCGCCCCAGGCTGGCTGGCGCAGATTGCTTGCGGTTACCACCCCAGGCGATCAGAACGATAATGGTTAATACATACGGAATCGTATTCAACAGGAAAGGAGATACCTGCACTCCGCTCGCTTGCAGTAATAACTGAAAGGCGACCGCTCCACTGAAGATCAAAACCCCCGCAATTGCCCGGAGTGGGTGCCATTTTGAGAAGATCACCAGCGCCACGGCAATAAAACCGATGCCGCCGGTCATGTATTGGGTCCAGCTCATCGTGTAGACGATCGCCAGGTGCGCGGCTCCCATGCCAGCCAGTAGCCCGCTCAAGAAGAGCGCCTGGTAGCGCATCCATAGCGGGTTTCGCCCTGAGGCAAAGGCAATATCCGCATTCTCTCCCACTGCCCGCAAGACCAGTCCCCAGCGGGTGCGGAACAGCAGCCACCAGATCAGGAATGCCATCGGGACGACAAGAATAATCAAGATGTCAAATTTAAACAGGGAAGTGTATAACCTTGGCAAACTCGAAAGGCCAGGTAGAAGCAGCTTGGGTAGAGCGGTGATCTTTACCCCTACAAAATCTCTGCCAATCAAGGCGCTCAACCCAAAACCGAAGAACATCATGGATAGCCCGCTGGCGAGCTGGTTGGCTTTCCGGGTAATCACCAGATAGCCGAACATGAGGTTCATCAGCCCACCTGCCAGCATCGCCGCCAATATGCCCAGGTAAGGATTGCCCGTCATGCTGGCGATCGCCACACCGCTGGCTGCGCTGACCAGCAAGTACCCCTTCCAAACCCAGGTTGACGATCCCAGATCGTTCTCCCACCACTTCTCCGAGAGTGGCATATAACAGGGAAGTGCCGGAGTATATGGCGCTTGAGATGACGCCAAGAATGGCTAACAGGGTCATGGTTTCGCTTCCTTGAAGAATTTTGGGCGTGCCAGAACGATATAAAGAGACAGCGCCAGCAGGATGTTGATGACCGCATACGGTACTCCCTGCGTGAGCTGCAGCAGGTTGCCCCCAGTGGTAATCACAGCGACCAGGAAGGAGACCAGGAGTATTCCGACCGGATTGCCGAAGGAAAGCCAGCTGATCAGAAAACCCATATAGCCGTAGCCGGTGGAGAAATTAGCCAGCAGCAGGCCGTAGTAGCCGGAAACAAGCGCCATGCCGGCTAATCCTGCAATCGCCCCACCCAAAGACATCACGGTCACCAGGTAGGCTTTCAGCGGAATTCCATTGCGCCGGGCTGCTTGCGGGTTACCGCCAATCGCGCGCATTTCCAGCCCCCAGCGAGAATACTTCATCAGGTACCAGAACAGCCACAGCAGCGCCAGAGCAAAGATCAGGCTCAGATCGATGCGCGTCCCAAAGAAGGCGGGCAGGCGGGCTGCCGGCACAAAGCTGGCGGTCTTGTTGGTATCCATGGGTCCATGCCAGAACCCGAAGATCAAGTAGGCGGTGATATTCACTGCCACTAAATTCAACAGCAGTGCGGTTATCGTTTCATTGACCAGCCCGATGGCCTTGAGGAAACCAGGGATGAAAGCCCATAATGCTCCTCCCAGCATCCCTAGCAGGACCAGCACGGCAGCAAGGCCCAGGCGGGTAATTGCGTGAAGGTCAGCGCACCCCAGGTAGCCAGGCAGGCGCCCATATAAAGCTGCCCTTCCACGCCCACGTTTATCAGACCAACGCGGGAGGGGATAGCTACTGCCACAGCCGTGATCACCATGGGCACCATGGCGACGATCACTTCCGAAAAGCCGTAGGAGCTGCCCAGTGTGGAGCGAAAAATATCGATGATTGCCTGGATTGGGTTCTTGCCGGAGAGCGCCAGGATGACCCCAAACAACACCAGCGCCAGGAGCAGCATCAGCAAATACCGCAGAGCGGCGCGACCGTTTTGTTGACTCAATAGGGTCGTTCGTTTAGGAGTTTCAGCGGATTGCGTCATGTTCGACCCTTGATCCTGTCATCAGGTAGCCCACTTGGTAAATATCGGTCTCCTCCGGCAGGAAAGTCCCCACAATCCGTCCTCCATACAGGACGATCAGGCGGTCGCTCAAAGTGAATAACTCCTCCAAATCTTCAGAGATCAAGAGTACCCCAGCTCCTGCCTGGCGTGCATCCAGGAGCGCCTGGCGGGCAGCGATTGTGCTCTGCACATCCAGGCCGCGGGTCATGTAGGAAGCGATGATGAAGTCGCGGATCCAGCCCAAGCTCGCGGATGATCACCATCCGCTGCAGGTTTCCTCCGGAGAGGGATCTTGCTGGGGCATACAAGGGCAGTTTATACGCCATCTTCTCCAGGCCAGCCTGGGTATCCTTTCTGACAGAGCCCCAGTCCATCGAAAAACCTTTCCTTGCGAGCATAGCGCCACGGGCGGGTGAGAGCCATATTTTCAAGGACGGTCATCCAGGGTACAGAAGCCATGACCAGTGGGTTCTCAGGGATGAAAGCGACCCCTTGCCTGCGGATTTCACGGATGGAGAAGCCGTGTAGCTGCTTTTCCGAACAGCAGCTTTTCCCCTCTTGCACAGGAGATCATCCCTAATACCAGGTCTCCCAGCTCTTTCTGACCATTGCCCGAAACCCCTGCCACTCCCACGATCTCCCCTGGGAAAATCTTCAGGTTGATATCCTTCAGGCTGGTTTCTGCGCCTTCTCCATGCGTCTCAACTCCCCTCAGCTCTAAGACTGGCTCTGCCTGTTCTTTTCCGGCTGCCCTGCTGCTGCTTGGACAGGCCGGGCATCTCCTTGCCGAACATCAGGTCCACCAGCTTTTTCTCACTGGCTTCCAACCTGAGCAAAGAACCAGCCACGCAGCCTCCTCTCAGGATTGTGATCCGGTCAGCGCAATCCAACACTTCTTTCATTTTGTGAGTGATGAGGATGATGGCATACCCGTCGGCTCGCAGGTTATTCAATACCTTGTATAAGGCAGCCACCTCGTGTGGCGCCAGCACCCGGGTAGGCTCATCCAGGATCAGGATTTTCGCTCCCGACAGCAGCAGTTTCAGGATCTCCACCTTCTGCTGCTCGCCAATCGAAAGCTCCGCTACTTTTATTTGGGACCGCACTTGCAAGTTATAACGGACTGCCAAGCTCCTGGATGCGCTGATCCACCTGGCGCATATCGATCACCATTTTCAAATCATCCAAGAACAGGGCGATGTTTTCTGCCACGCTCATGGCGGGGATCAGGCTGAAATCCTGGAAGAGCATCCCGATTCCCAGCTTGCGCGCATCTGCTGGAGAATGGATTTCTACCGGCTGGCTGTTCAAAGTCACTACGCCAGAATCTGCCCGGTAAAAACCGTACAGGATTTTCATCAACGTGCTCTTCCCGGCCCCGTTTTCACCCAACAGGGCATGGATTTCCCCTTGATAAATATCCAGATCGATGTGATCGTTGGCCAGCACCAGGGGGAAACGCTTGGTGATGCCGCGCAAGCTAAGCAGTGGCACCCGGCTTGATGCAGGTTCTGGCTCAGGGTTTCGGTTTACGAGGTGGGAACCAATGTTAGGCTCCATAACAAGTTTGTCGTCCTCTATGCAGGCATTGGTAAATCAACCAGAGATCGGTTTGAGTCTCTTTTAATTGTACAAAGATACCCAAAGAGAAAATAGCGTAATTGTATCGGGGTTTTTGGTCGGCGTGCCTCCCGTAGTGAATACGCTACCGAACAAATAAAGAAACCCCGTAGAAATTACGGGGTCTCTAGCTCTGCTGAGCCAGGTAAGCAGAACGATCTCTTACCCTGCACCTTTGTCTAGCAATCCATGCTCGCGGGCATAGCGGACCAGCTCTGCCCGGCTGTGCAAACCCAGTTTTTCCGTCATGTTCGCCCGGTAGCCTTCCACTGTCCTGATACTGAGCGATAACTCCTCGGCGATCTGGCGGTTTGTGTAACCCTGTACGATACAGTTCAGCACATCCAGTTCACGCGGGGTAAGCAATTCTTCCGGTTGGGGACTGGTAGGGAGTTGTTTTTGAGGCTCAGCCAGGAGCGACCGGATCAGCTTGGGGTGGACGTAAATATCCCCCATCTGGACCATGTTGATCGCTGAGATCAATTCCTCTTCAGCAGCATGCTTAAGGATATATCCTGCTGCACCTGCCCGGATTGCCTCACGCAGCAGGGCTTCATCTTCATGAACAGTCAGGATCAGGATGCGTACATGCGGTGCTGTCGCATGCACGCGCTTTGTCACCTGGATCCCGTCCATATCAGGCATGCTCAGATCCAAGACCAGGATGTCCGGATTCAGGCTTTCAACCAGGCGCAGGGCTTCTTCTCCACCAGAAGCTTCACCGACCAGCTCCATGCCGGCTTCCCCTTTCAAAAGCGCTCGCAAGCCGGTGCGCACGATGGCATGGTCATCCGCGATCAGGACGCGTGTCGCCATACGGCACCTCCACTGAGATCATCGTTCCTTTACCCGGAGCACTCTCAACGATCAATTTTCCAGATAACATCTCCACCCGCTCGCGCATCCCAAATAAACCCAGCCTGGCTTCATTGACCGGTTGGTTTGGGTTAAATCCAATCCCATTATCCTCCACCGTCAGCACCACCACCCCATTCCGGCGGTTCAGGAGCACGTCCACCTGCGTCGCCTGGGCATGCAGCGCCACATTGGTCAGAGACTCCTGGACGATGCGGAACAGGGCGGACTCAAGCTCAACCGGTAGCCGGGATTCATCGATCCCCACTGTCTCAAACTGCACGTCGAGATGATATTGGCGGTTGAATTCCTGGATGTACTGCTCCAGGGCGGTGACCAGGCCCAGGTGGTCCAGGCTGGCCGGGCGCAGCTTAACTGCCAGGGAATGCAGATTGTCCAGGACTTCAGAAGCGATCCGCTTGAGTTCTGCGGCATGAGTGCGGATCAGCTCAGGCGACTCAGCATCCCGTCTCTAACAGGCCCAGGTTCATCATAAGTCCCGCCAGCGCCTGGCCTGATTCGTCGTGCAGCTCGTGGGAGAGGTGCATCCGCTCTGCTTCTTGCACTTCCATCAATCGGTGGGATAAAGCATGCAGTTGCTCGTTTCCCATGCGCACCTGATCGAAGAGCCAGGAATTCTGGATCGCAATGGCGGCCAGGTTGGCGTAGGATTGGAGCAAGAGCATCTGCTCTTTGGAAAAACCATCCTGCTCATCGCTGGCGACAATCATAATGCCGGTCAGTTCTTTTCCATACAGCAGCGGGAAGAAAGCAGAACAGCGTAGAGGTTTCCCGGCGGAAATTCCAGCCTCTACTGGTTGGAAGGAGTGATTGAAAGGGAAAGACTCCCGCTAACCCGGTTCGTCCCGCCTCCAGGATCCGCTGGCGGAGTTCAGGTATCAGTATGTAAAGCTCCGCAAGCTGCCCATCGGACTGCAAATAGGCTGGATATACCGCTAACGGGTTGGCCAGTTTTTCCTCAACCGGGATTGGATTGATCCAGACAGCCGGTAGACCAAAACGGTCTACCGCTAATCTGCAGATGGCATCCGCAAGCGTTTGCTTTTCTGTGTTTTCCAGGAACAGCCTGGATGCGTCATTCAGAGCTGCCAGTTCTTCCACCTGGTTGCGGAGCGTTTCTTTTGCTCTGCGCTGCTCAGATGCAGAAGCTGCCAGAGTGAGGGACATGAGCGCTAACACCCCAGTAAAGGTTTGTAGCAAGATCAGGCTGTCGTTGACCGGCATATCCGCGAAAGGTCCCAACCTCATGGATCGTACCCCAGATGGCGATGCCCGATACAATGAACACCGTGCTGGAGGCGCCGACCTGCTCCAAACGCAGCGCAGCCCAAATGGCAAAAGGAAAGATAAGATAGATCAGCGCCTGGTGTAAAGCCCCTGCGCCAGATGGATTAACGAAAACATACAGAGAGACGAGCACCAGCAGCGACAGGAAAATAAGCGCTTCAACCTTGCGCGCCAGATTCCAGTGGCGTGGGAAATCATATACCCAGGTCAACAAGAGCGGGGTAACGACCAGGCATCCCAGCAGGTTGCCGATGAACCAGGTAATCCATAGAGTTGGAAAGGCTGAGGGCGGGATATTCTGGAATAGGATCAGGGTAGCCACGCCGATCGTGGCACTGACCGATGTCCCGCATGCTGCGGCAAAGACCAGGCCAACCACATCCCTTACCCGGTTGATCCCCCGGTCAAACCTGATCCATCTTGTGAGGATAGAAGCTCCGATCAAAGCCTCCAGGGTATTGGCAATCCCAAATCCCACCGCCAGTCCTGGCGGCGCCCCCGTTAGCAGTGATCCAATCACAACCCCTAGAGTGATCCCCGGCCAATCCCGGATTCCGAAGATCAACAGCGCAGCCAGCGCAATCCCAGAAGGCGGCCAGACTGGCGAAGTATTCTGCTGCACATACGCCATCTGCAAGCCCACCCGGGCAGCCAGGTGATAAACAACCGCCAATACAGCGATTTCTACAAAATAACGCAGGAGGGGTTTCGATTTCATCTTAGAATTTGTAGGAGAACTGCCTGATAATCGTCTATTGATCTTCATAACCATGCGATATTATAGCTGATCTATAAATCATTATCGTTGGATATCAGCCTGAGTATAGCGTGTTGCTATTCCTCCAACGCCATGACACGTCTCACAACACCTTGGCCATCGCAAAGTAGTCCGTACAACGAAGGGTATGTACTTAAAAAGCGAGATCACTCAGTTCCAACTGAGCGATCTCTTTATTTGCGTTGATTAGCGGATTCTTTTTGGCGGAGAGGGTGGGATTCGAACCCACGGTGGGGCAAGCCCCACAACGGTTTTCGAGACCGTCCCATTCAACCGCTCTGGCACCTCTCCAGTCTCGTTTTCGTCCCCCATTATACCAAAACCTGCCCGCTCAACCGGGGCCAAACCTCAGCCTCTTTCTGGTTTTGTGCCCTTTGTCCGGGCCAGTTTGGCCGCGTAAAATCATTAGGTTCTATCCTGTAAATCCTGTCCATCCCTGTTTAATCTCCCTGCGTTCTGTGAATTTCAGCGCAAAATCCCCATTCAAATCCTGAATTAGCTCAAATTCTCGCTTATAATAGGGTCATGGAACTTCTCCCCGCATCCTTACAAGAATGCAAGCAGCCAGGGGAAACTGAATGATTCTTTTTTAGCTTTGATTCGTTATTAAGGATAGAACGTCTTAGTGAGCGAAACGCTTGAAATCACAAATGATGTGATCCTGAAGGCGCAGCAAGGGGATACGGCAAAGATCGGGGTCCTCTTTCAACGGTACCATCAGAGTGTATTCCGCTACCTCTACTACCGCGTGAATGACCTCCACACTGCCGAAGACCTTACCTCCGAAGTCTTTATGCGCATGCTGCGTGCCCTTCCTGACTATCGTCTTCAGGGCGTGTCATTTCAAGCCTGGCTGTTCCAGATCGCCCGCAACCTGTCGGTTGACTACTTTCGCAGAGTCTCCAGTCATCCAAACGTGGAGCTCCAAGAAAACCTGATGGCCTCCGACCCCGATCCTGCGGCCACAGCCGAGAACAGTCTCGCCAGCGAAAGCTTGCGCAAGGCGTTAGCGCAGTTGCCTTCCGAGCAACGGGAAGTCCTGGTATTACGTTTTATCCTTGGCATGCCCATTAACGAAGTGGCACTTGTGCTCAAGCGTAGTGAAGATTCAGTAAAAGGTTTACAACGCCGGGGTCTGATTGCTCTCCGGGAACGTTTAGACGCTTGGGAGATATCGTATGTCTGATTTAGATGAAATTCTGCAAAGGAAGCTGGAAGCCATCGAAGATGGTTCCACCCTCCGTAAGGTTGTCAAAGGCCTCAAAGATGATACTGTCGAATTAGAGCCTTTGATTACCCTTGTTGCTGCCATACGCGAACTCCCCCAACCCGAGCTTTCCCCTGAGACCTCCCGCCTTATGCAGAAAGAAGTCATCGCCGCCGCCCGGGAGACCCTCAAATTACCCACCCGTAAACCGGCCCCCAGCCTGGCGTGGCTGTTTACGCCGGGCTTTGCGAGTTTAAGCCTGGTAATTGTGCTGCTTGCCATCGTCTTCTTCGGCGGGCGCCTCTGGCTGGCTGGTCCCAGCGCCGCTAAAACCGTCCTCCTCTACGAAGTCTCCGGCCAGGTCGAGGTCGCGGAGAACGCCAAAGCAGATTGGCAAGCCGTTTCTGCAGGCACCGCCCTCCGTTCTGGTCAGCTCATCCGCACCCTGGCGGGCTCCAGCGCCGTCCTGCAGTATTTCGATGGCACGCAGACAGAGTTAGCCTCCAATACCGAGCTGCAATTGGAAAAAATCGGCGGCGGTTGGGGCAGTGTCCTCAAAGTCAGCCTCGTTCAGCCTTACGGCTTTACCAGCCATCAGGTTGTCCCCTTTGGAGAACGCAAGAGCTCCTTCGCCGTCAATACCCAGGCTGGTTCAGCCAGTGTGCACGGCACCATTTTCAGCGCTGCCTCTGAACCCAATGGCAAAGCCTATTTCGCCGTACAAACTGGCCAGGTGGTTGTGGAGAACGACAAAGGCCAGGTCACCCTCACCCCTGGTCAGGCCACCACCGTGCAGGTCGACCAGGCCCCTGAGCCGCCCGCCTACGCCTTTACCCTCACCGATACCCTGGTCTTAGCCGATGGCGAAACCTGGTGGATCGGCGGAGTGCCCTTCACCATCACCCCCGATACCCTTCTGCTGGATGAGTTTCAACCTGGCGATACCGTCATCGTCACGGGCCGCATTCTTGCAGATGGTCGTTGGATCATCGATTCCATCCAGCCGACCCAGACCTCGCCTAAGAAATCGATGTTTGCCGGTGTCGTTCAAGATATGGGTAGTGACACCTGGTTGATCAGCGGGATTTCTGTCCAGGTCAATCTGGCTACCCGGATTCTCGATAACGTCCAGTTTGGGAATGTCGTCAAAGTCAGGTATGTCGTCTTAGAAAACGGCACCTGGCAGGCTTTGGAAATTTCCACCCTGGTGGCTGGCATCCTGCCTCCCACCCCCACTCCAACGCCTACTTCTACGCCAGCTCCTACTTCTACGCCAACTCCCACCAGCATCAGCAACCTCACCGGTTCGCTGATGCCCACAGAAGTGCTGCTCCCTGCTGAGTTTGATATACCGGTTCCTACGCGAACGATCGAGTGTTCTTCGGTTGAGACTCAGCCCGAAGCAGCTACCCTCGCCGAGCGTTATCACGTGCCCATCGCCGAGATCATGGGCTGGTTCTGCCTGGGCTACGGTTTTGGCGAGATCGACCAGGTCTACGCCCTGCGGTCCGAATCAATCACTGCAGAAGCGATCTTTACCCTGCGTGCCTCCGGTCTAAGCATGGGCGCCATCAAGGATAACCTCGCCGCCCAAAAGGCTGAGAAGGTCCAGCCGGTTAAGCCGGATAAGCCTGCCAACGAAAATAAGCCGGTTAAAGACAAAGAAACCGAAAAAGATCCGAAACCCGCCAAAGATCCCAAACCCTGATCATCTGTTTCAATCGAACGTACCCTGACGTAATCTGATAGAACAAGCCTGGCTTGTTTTATTTTTTTCTAGCCACCTGACACTTTCTATATTGGACGCGGATGAACGCGGAAAACACGGATTTTATTACGAGAAAAGCAGTCATAAGTTGGCTTGCTAGCCTGTCGTATCGGTTTCACCCTGGAATTTTCCTTCCGGAATTATTTTATTTTCTCCTCCGCGCTCGTCTGTGCTCGTCCGCGTCCTATTTCTCAAACTGTCAGGTCTCTAGTTTTTTTATACCCCTAAATCGACCACCTCATTCATCTCCGGATACCCAAAAGGCCCAATCCCCCCCTCCGTAAATTTCCGCTGCAAGATCCCCGCCGCCTCCTTCTCGCCGTGCACCAGAAAGATTCCCTTCAACCTCCCTTGCGCGGCCTGGGCATATTCGATCAGAAAATCTTGCCCCGCGTGCGCCGAAAGCCCGCCGATGGTCGCCACCTCCGCTTTGCGCGTGTACAGCTCCCCCATGATCTTCACTTTCTTCTCCCGGTCCGCCAGCCTTCTGCCCAGCGTGTTGGGCGCCTGCCACGAAACGATCATGATCGTATTCAGCGGGTTCTCGATATTGTATTTGATATGGTAGACCACCCGCCCGACTTCTGCCATCCCCGACGCCGAGATGATCACCATCGGATCCTTGCGTTCGTTCAGCGCCTTCGAATCGTCCAGCGATTGGATATATTTCAGCAGCTTGAATTCCAGCGCCGGGTGGCCGCCCTCCACCTGCTCGCGCATCTTTTTGTCAAAGCATTCCGGGTGCTGCTTGAAGATCTGCGAAGCATTCACCGCCAGCGGGCTGTCCACAAAGACCGGGATCTCCTCCAGGTCGCCCGCCTCGTACATCCGGTTCAGGTTATACACCAGCTCCTGCGTGCGTCCCACCGCAAAAGCCGGGATGATCACCTTGCCTCCCCGTTCGATCGTCCGGATGATCACCCTGCGCATCTCCTGGTAAGCCTCTTCCGGGTCGCGGTGCGGCTTGTCGCCGTAGGTGCATTCCATGATCAGGTAATCCACCTCCCTCGGCAGCACCGGGTCGTTCAGGATTGGCAAGCGCAGCCTGCCGATATCGCCCGAAAACCACACCCGCTGCTTATGTCCCTTTTCCTCAATCTCCAGATCCACTGCCGCCGAGCCCAAAATGTGCCCCGCATCCACCAGCCTTGCCTTCACCCCGGGGATGGGCTCGAAAACCTCCTCATAGCTCTGCTTGTGCAGGTACTGCTTCACCAGCCCTGCCTCCTCCTCCGTGTAAAGCGGCTCCACCGGCGGCTCGCCGCGTTTTGCCCGGTGATAGTTGATGTTTTCCGCCTGCGCCTCCTGCACGTGCCCCGAGTTGCGCAGCATCAGGTCCGTCAGGTGCGTCGTCGCCTCCGTAGCGTAGATCGGTCCGTGGTAGCCGCCTTTCACCAGGTTCGGCAGGTTCCCCGAGTGGTCAATGTGCGCGTGCGAAAGGATCACCGCGTCCACCTGCCCCGGCTCGAAGGGGAAGCTTGCGTTCCGCCCGTAGAATTCCTTGCGCGGCCCCTGGTACAGCCCGCAGTCCAGGAGCAGCTTATGCCCGTTGATGTGCAGCAGGTGCTGCGAGCCGGTCACCGTCCGTGCCGCCCCATTGAAGCTGATTTGCATACTGCCTCCTTCTTTGTTCTAACCCCTCGCCCGCCGGGAGAGGAGCCTGTCCTGAGTGAAATGAAGGATCAGGGGTGAGGGATCATTTTCCTGTGGCCAATGTAGTGCGAACAAACGTTTTTTGTGAGTGAAGCAATCTCTCTTCTTTCGTCATTGCGAACTCCTGCGCTCTTTGCAGGGGTGTGGCAATCCTCTTTCCTCTGTCATTGGCAACGAACATATTTTGTCAGGAAGCAATTGCGGAGATTCTTGCAGCCAGCCTGACCGCTGGCCTGTGACCCAAGCAAATAGATGCGTTCCGGCTCAAGTCCCCTGGCTAAGCGGGAAACGATCTCATCTAGGACTGGAGTAAAAGCGGTTGGAATCTCCATGGATAACCTGATTATATACCAATTTATTCAGGGTCATTCCTCACCGCGCTTGCTCCTTTGCCCAAGTGTATATGGAACAGTTACTCTAATTTCAAGTTCCTCCGGGGTGAATGCGCTGGGGAGGGCTTCTATCTCTCCTATCGCGCTGAGTGCTGAAGCCTTGAGCGAAGAAACCGTAGCCCTGAGCGTAACGAAGGGGAAGCGCCCCCTTTACGCGACTTTGCAGAATATTAAAAGGTGATGGATATTTCTTTGCATTCTTTCACAGCTTGAAGTATGATTGACCATACAAGCAATTATTTTTAATCTTCTCAGGTATGGCATGGGGATAAGATAAACAATGGAGATAACATCGCAGATGCCAAGTATCATAGGATAACCATGGATTTAAGCATTGAGCAGCTCTGGGAACAGAATAACTTCACACCCAACGAAAATCAAGAAAAAGCTATCCGGCACACCGCTGGACCTCTTTACCTGCCGGCCGGACCCGGCTCAGGCAAAACCCGCGTCTTACTCTGGCGCACGTTGAACTTGATCGTCTTTCACAACGTCAATCCAGACCAAATCTACCTTTCCACCTTCACAGAAAAAGCAGCTCACCAGCTCGTGGAAGGGATCCGGACATACCTCTCGCAGGTAACGAAAATAACGGGACAGCCCTACGATATCTCCCGCATGTACGTAGGTACAATCCACTCCCTCTGCAACCGGATCATCACCGACCGGCGTTTCTCGAGCAACCAGGAACGGAAAAAACGACCCTCTCTCCTGGATGACATTGCCCAGTATTTTTACCTCTCCCGAACGTGGCGGTGGCGAGACCTGGTGTGCGATGTCGACCTGAGGGATGGACTTGAAGATATTTATTTCGCAATTAATCAGTATTTTGGTAAAAACACCCAATCAAGGCATCAAGCGGTCATCAATTGTATCGCCCTGTTTAACCGATTTTCGGAAGAATGCCTCGACCCAAACCAGGTGATCGGGAAAACGGATGATGGAAATTTACTCAGTCTGCTGTGCATGTACGAGCATTACCTGGAGCTGCTGGAAAAAGGCGAGGTAGTGCCGCGGACGGACTTTTCGCTCATGCAGCGAGCTGCTTTCGATATCCTGGAAGAGTCACCGGGGTCGGGAGATGTCTTCAAGCATGTGATCATCGATGAATACCAGGATACAAATACGATCCAGGAAAAGCTGATTTTCAAGCTCGGTTCGGGGAGCAAGAATATCTGCGTGGTGGGTGACGATGACCAGGCGCTCTACCGCTTTCGAGGCGCCACCGTAGAGAACTTTGTTAACTTCCCGGAAAAGTGCTTCGATTACCTACAATGCCTGCCAAATGTCGTAGCGCTGGACACGAACTACCGCTCACGCAAACCGATCGTCAACTTGTATTCGGATTTCATGAGCCGGGGCAATTGGACTCGATCCGATAACCCCAACCTGCTCTACCGCTTTCCGAAGAATATCCAGCCACATCGGAAGGAAGAAGGACCGGCGGTCGTGGCGACCAACCCGGGGCATCCGGACACCATTTGCCACGAAATTGCCCTTTTCGTCAAACAGCTCCTGGATAGTGGCAAAGTTGAAAATGCCAATCAAATCGCTTTTCTTTTCCCCTCCTTGAAAACAGATAAAGTCGGTAAATTCAAGACGGAGCTAGAAAGCTTAGGGTTGAAAGTATATGCGCCGCGCGCTGGCAGCTTCTTGCATGTCGAGGAGGCTGTTTCGGTCTTCGGTGTTTTCTTGCATATCTTCGGTAAATTCAAAAGTGGTCATTACCCTGGGCACGATTATAAAGAATACATCGATTGGCTTGATGGGGCTTATTCGCAAGCTGAGGGCTTGGTCTCCGCTGATGTGATGCTGAAACAGTTCGTGCACGACCTGAAAGAAGAGATCAAGATAGTGAAAGCGGATTTCACCCTCCTGAAAAGCTTCATCGAAAGCCGGCGCTGGCAGCTTGATTTACCTTACAATATAAATGAAATGAAACGACCTCTTCAAGCCGTACCCGGCCTATCCGAACGGGCAGTCCGCAATATCCGTAGCCAGCATTTTGACAAGTTTGTTATAAAACGTCAACAAGATGGCCGTCCGATCTCGCTTAGTTATGTGCTGACCCGCGCCACCTCCTTGGATTGGACAGTGCTGGACCTTTTCTACCGCCTGTGTACCTTCGACCATTTCAAACAGATGTTCGACCTGGCAGAAGAGGGTATCGATGAAGGTCCGATCTGCAATATGGGCTTGATTTCGCAGTATCTCAGCCGCTTTATGGATTTGTATAAATCCATTATCACAGGGCAGGATTTGATGGATGACAAATATGCTAACTGGCTGTTTGGCTCTTTCCTCTACGCCCTGCATCGCCTGGGCGAGTCAGAGTACGAAAATCCCGATGACCCATTCCCCAAGGGACGCATCCCCTTCCTGACGATCCACCAGGCGAAAGGCCTGGAGTTCCCGGTGGTAGTCTTTGCCAACCCGCGCAAGGCGAGCCGCGGTGTGCAGAAGGTGGAAGCAATTATCCACCCGTTGATCGAGCGGCAGGGTGAACCTATTGAGCGTATGCCGGAATTCGATATGATGCGCCTGTTCTATGTAGCCCTCTCACGCGCCAAGAACTTGCTAGTCATCCCGCACTGGTCGGCTTCGGGGAGCTTCGTATCACAACCGTTGAGGGATTTGTTGGATGAAAAGCATATCACCCGCCTACCGGAATATGATCTAAGCACCCTACCAGAAGCAAAGCTTGAGAAGACCGACCTACCCAAGAATTACTCCTATACTGGTGATTACCTCACTTACAAGAAGTGTCCGCGCCAGTACATGATCTTCCGTAAATACGGCTTCGTGCCTTCGCGCTCCCAGACGATGTTCTTCGGCAACCTGGTGCACCAGACATTGGAAGATTTACATCATTATTTGATTGCCAAGCGAGCTGCAGTATGAACTACACCGATGAAGAAGTTGATAATTTCTTAAAAGAAACCTTCGAGCGTAACTTTGAGCTGCTCAAGCTGGAAAGCGGCCACTCACTGGATGCCAAGATCAAGGATTTGGCTTTGAAGCAGGTGCTCTACTATTGGAAAAAGCTCAGATGGGTAGCCGAGCAGGTGACCGAGACTGAAGTGCACCTGAACCTGCCCCTGCAAGAGAGCCCGCAGGGTAGGCAGTTCGGCATCGAGGGTGTGGTCGATATCGTCCAGGACGGCGAGAGGACCGTGATGTACGACATCAAGACGCATGAAGCGGACCAAGTGCGTGACAACAAACCGGATTACGAAGACCAGTTGAACATTTACGCCCACATCTGGAAGAACCTGCACGGCCAGCCCTTGGACGAAACCGCCATCATCGCCACGGCTTTTCCGGAAAGCTTACGGGAAGTCTTAGAAGGGGATGACCTGGAACGCCAAGAATATGAGCTGGCGAAGTGGGACCCGCTGGTTAAGATCGAGGTTGACCCCAGCCATATTGACCGCATCATCCACCAATTTGGCGAGGTGGTAGACTGCATCGAGGGGGGCGATTTCGAGCCCGCCACACTGGCGAAACTTAAATCACGACAGGGAGAGCACAATATCCAATTTGCCACGAATGTTTGCCGCAACTGCGACGCTGCGCTTTTCCTGCGCCTCGTACCGCCGCTACGCCCAGGAAGGACAGGATCGCCGAGAATCGATGCTGCGCCAATACTTGGATGATTACGGCACTGATCTGGACCAACAGGAGTGGCTTTCGTCCAACCTGGAAGTGGTCATGTCAGTTTTGAGCTTAGATTGATAAAGCGCACTCGTCTGCCTTCTAAAAAACGATTGGTTTAAGAAAGGTGTATAAAATGAAAGCTAGAGACTATCTTTCTCCTGATGAAACAGCGATTGTCCTGTGTACGGGTGGTCCCCTTTTTCAGGTCAACGCCGATGGAACTGGCACAAGTGGAAACTGGAAAATTCACCCCAAACCAGGGATTGATAAGGTGATCATTTACCTCAAGTCCGATCCTCGGATGATCTATATCGCCCAATATACGGATGTCGAACCCAGCAATGAAGCAGGCAGATTTGTAATTCGCTTTCAAAACACTCGCAAGCTAGGCGTGACCGGATTAAATCGGCTTGAATTTGCTGAAGGTGGACGAAATCCGATCCGTTATTTGAGCGCATCTCGAAAATTATCATATTAGAAATAAATAAAATCACAAGAGAAAACACGCATGTCTATCGAAAAACTCCGCCCATCCTTTACCTTTACTGAAGACCGTTTGAAAGAGCTGCAAGCCATCGTCCCCGAAGCCTTCGCCGATGGCAAAATCAACTGGGATGTGCTGCGCGAAGCGCTGGGCGAGCACCTGGAGGATGAAATCCCAAGAGCACTTTGGTTTATCCTGGCCTGGTAAGCGCGAAGCCCGCCGCTTAGCAGCCATCCCCAGCAAAGGCACCCTTATCCCCCAGCCTGGTCAAGGAGTAGATGAAGAGACCACCCACAATTTCTTCATTGAAGGTGACAACCTGGAAGTGCTCAAGCTGCTGCAGAAGAGTTATGCCGGCCGGGTGAAAATGATTTACATTGACCCACCCTACAATACCGGCAATGATTTTGTCTATCCCGATGATTACAGCGAACCACTCGATGCATATTTGAAGCGCACTGGTCAAACCGATGAAAAAGGGCAGCTTCTTACAACCAATAGACGCGCTGGTGGACGTTTTCACTCAATGTGGTTGAATATGATCTATCTTCGATTGATGTTGCACGTCAATTAATGAGTGAGAATGGTGTCATTTTGGTAAGTATTGATGATAATGAGTTCCATCAACTTCCGGCAAGTGATGACCGAGGTGTTTGGTGAAGAAAATTTTATTGCAAACATAATTTGGAAAAAGAGAAGTACTCCACCCAATGATAAAGTAATTGGAGCACAACATGAATATATAGTTGTGTTTTGTAAAAACAATGAACAAGTTGATATTAACCTAAGGGAAAGAAATAAAGAACAAATTGGCAGATACCAAAATCCAGATTAACACCCAAAAGGTCCTTGGGTCCCAGGTGATTTGATGGCCAATGTTAAAGGTGGAAGGTATGTTGCGTCATTGTATTATCCAATAATAAATCCAAACACGGGTGAAGAACATTATCCTGGCAAAGACGGAAATTGGCGATTCAACAAAGAAAAAATAAATGAATTGATAGCAAGTAATGAAATCTATTTCGGAAAAGATGGAAAGGGAAAACCCAAATTAAAACGCTTTCTTAGTGATGTCAAGGAGGGAATTACTTGGACTACGATTTGGGATTTCGTTCCACTTAATACAAATGGATCCTTGGAGATGGAAGGCATTTTTGGGTCAAGCATAACTTTCGAAAGTCCAAAACCCACAGGATTAATTCAAAGAATTATTAAAACTTGGGAGTAGTCCAGACGATATAATAATGGACTTTTTTGCAGGTTCTGCTACAACTGCACAGGCAATATATGAACTTAACACTGAGGATAATGGAGGTCGCAAATATATACTAGTGCAGTTACCTGAGCCAACAGATAGCGAAATGAGTTTACTACTATAGCTGAAATTGGAATAGAACGAATTCGCCGAGTTATAAAAAAAATAAAATATATAAACTCTAGGTAAAATAAACCTTAGATACAAATCAGGATCTCGGTTTAAAGTGTTTTAAGCTTGAGCAATCTAATTTTGCCGAATGGGAATCAATTATTGAGAAAGACACTGTCCAACTTGAACTTCGCTTTGAACAAGCCGAAACCCCTCTAGCCCAAGGTTGGACTCCTGAAAACTTACTAATTGAAATCTTGCTTCTACAAGGCTTCCCACTCAACAGCCGCGTTCGTCCATTGCCTGAATATCCTCATAACCAGGTTCAGGAAGTGACTTCGGATTTTTGCCAGCATCGCCTGTATGTCTGCCTTAATAACAAAATCCAACCCGAGACCGTATCGGCGATCCATCTGCGTTCCGAAGATGTACTCGTCTGCCTTGACAGCGCCCTGAGCGATGAGGCCAAGATCACCCTGGCGGACCGGTGTAATTTGAAGGTGATCTAACCATGCCGCTTAACTCTACAATTTGACCCCAACCAGAAACACCAGCTCGATGCCGTGGAGAGCGTCGTGCGTCTTTTCGTGGGCATGCCGTCTCGCCCGGCGCAGTTCACCCTGGGCGATGAGGTGGTATCCAACTTGCCCACGTATGAAACGTTCAACGAAAATTTGGCTTTTTGCCAACCTGCGTGAAATCCAGAAAGCCAATGACATTCCATCCGGAACGGATGCAAATGGAACTTGAGATGGATGAAGGGATGATGCTGGAAGGGATCGGTAATGATGCCTGGCGCTACCCCAGCTTCACGATCGAGATGGAGACCGGCACCGGCAAGACCTACGTCTACCTGCGCACAATCCACGAGCTGCGCAAACACTACGGCTTCAGCAAGTTCATCGTCGTCGTGCCCAGCATCGCCATCTATGAAGGCGTGATCAAGAACTTCCAGATCACCCAGCGACCACTTCCGCGCGCTCTACGGCAACGAAACCGTCAACCTGATCCAGTACGATGGCGCCGGCTCAGCCAGCTGCGCGCCTTTGCCGCCTCCACCTTTGTCGAGATGCTGGTGATCACGCTGGATTCGTTCAACAAGGTCTAGCAACGTGATCTTCAAGCCTTCCGAAAAGCTGCCCGGCGAGCGCCTGCCCTACCAGTACATCCAGGAGACGCGCCCGATCCTGATCCTGGACGAGCCGCAGAACATGGAATCGGAGAAGGCCAAGGAAGCCCTGCGCACACTGCACCCGCTCTTTGCCCTGCGCTACTCCGCCACCCACCGCTCCAGCCCCAACCTGGTCTACCGCCTCACGCCCTTCGACGCCTACCGCCTGAACCTGGTCAAGAAGATCCAGGTCTACGGCGTCACCGAGCGCGAGAACTTCAACCAGCCCTTCCTGGCCTGCGAAGAAGTCAACCTGGAGCAGGCGAGCGATCAAGGCTCAAGCGTGCTGCAACCTACGTCATCGACAACGGGCACGCTGCGCGAAGCCGAAGTTGTCCTCAAACACGGCGACGACCTGTATGCCAAGACCCACCGGGAGGAGCATCAAAGCCGGCTACACGGTGACCGAGATCAACGCCGCCGAGAACTTCGTCGAGTTTGAGAACGGCATCCGCCTGCATGCTCGACGAGACGATCGGCCCATCACGCCCCGAAATCTTCCGCGCCCAGATCCACAAGACCATCGAGCAGCACATGCGACATGCAGGAGCAGCTGGCAGCGCAAGGCGATCAAGGTGCTCTCGCTCTTCTTCATCGACCGGGTCGCCAACTACACCGCCCGCGACGGCATCATCCGCCGCATCTTTGACGAGGAGTTCGAGCGCCTCAAAGCGCGCTATCCCTTCTACGCAGAGCTGAAAGCCGCAGGAAGTGCGCAGCAGCCTACTTTGCCAAGAAGAAAGGCCAAAGAGGGCGAGGAAGCAGCGATCGACACCGAAAGCCGCAACCAGGCCGAACGCGAGGCCGAAAAGGCCGCCTTCGAGCTGATCATGAGGGACAAGGAGCGGCTGCTCTCCTTCGAGGAGAAGATCTGCTTCATCTTCGCCCACTCCGCCCTCAAAGAAGGCTGGGACAACCCCAACGTCTTCCAGATCTGCACCCTCAACCAGACCGTCTCCGAGATGAAGAAGCGCCAGGAGATCGGGCGCGGCCTGCGCCTGGCGGTCGACCAGGAGGGCGAGCGCGTCTTCGACGACGAAGTCAACATCCTCACGGTGATCGCCAACGAGAGCTACCAGTCCTACGCCGCCACGCTGCAAAGCGAGTACGTGAGAGCGGCGATGCCGCGCCGCCGCACGCCGCGGCGACGCCTCCAAGACAACCGCTCAGCGCAACGAGCAGATTTACTCTAAGCCCAGGCTTTCCGCGATTTCTGGGCCAAGCTGCAGCGTCAAACGACCTACCAATCCAGTGGATACCCCAGCTCTGATCCAGGCTTGCGTCGAGCGCATCAACAACCAGCCCACCCCCCAGGCCGTGATCGTCGTCGAAAAGGGCAAATTCGTGGTCACCGAATTCAACTTGAAGCTGGAGTCGGTCACCGGCAACAAATGCCGTATCCAGGTCATCCGACGCGATACCGAAGGCGAGGAAACCGACCTTCCCAATACCTATGCGCGAGAAGGCCGACCTGGCCGAAGAACTGCACGATGAGCGGCTGCGCGGCTTCAAGATCGTCAAGATCGAGGAGGATGGCGGCAGACTCCTGTGTCACCTTCTCGAATGGCGAGATCCTTTACCTCGACACTCCCAAGGTCTTCCAGAGCGAGCGGGCCAGAAGGTAAGCGAACGAACGTGTTGGCTCCCAAAGAGACCTACCCGGTGCCCAACCTGATCGACCGCGCCGCCAAGGAAACCGGCCTGACCCGCCCGACGATCAACCAGATCTTCAAGGGCCTGAGCGACCGGAAGAAGCAATCCATCTTCGCCAACCCCGAAGGCTTTGCGGGTATGTTCATCACGCGAGATCAACAATGCCCTGGCCGATCATGTGGCCGAGCGGATCCAATTCCAGGTGGATCAAGCCGCCCTGGATTGGGGCTATGATCTGGATGATCTCTTCCCGCCTCTCAAGGTTTTCCCCCAGAAAGAGCTGATAGACTCCGGTGAGGCTGGCTTATACGATCAGACCCAGATCGATTCGGATGTCGAGAAACGCTTTGTGGAACACCGCTTGCTGGTGGATGACCAGGTCGTCTTCTACTTCAAATTTCCACCCTCCTTCAAAATCCAGTTTCCTAAGGTGATCGGCAATTACAACCCGGATTGGGGGATCGCCCGTTTGGACCCGGACGGAAAGCTCATCTTGGAATTGGTGCGAGAGACGAAGGGCAGCGAAGATTTGGCGACGCTGCAATTCCCGCAAGAGAAACGCAAGATAATCTGCGCCAGGAAGCACTTCAACGCAATTGGGATCGATTACCGGGTGGTGTTGGATAGCTCTCTGGAGTGGTGGAAACCGGAAGATCAGGCACCATTGCAAGAACGATTGATGCCATAATGAGGGATTGCGAAAAGTTTGACCTATTGACCATTCATGATACCGAGAGGGGATTCCTTAGTGACCAACCTTCACCTTAGCCCTACCACACTGAGCCAGTATATCCGCCTGGAGAACTGTGAGCGCTACCTGCGCTTCCGATTGGTGCCGGAGGACGAAAAACGTTTGGAGAAAAAATGGGGTTTAACCATCCAACCCCTGACGCCCCTCCTAAAAGATCTGGCCTGGAATTCGAGGAGAATATTGTCGAGAAACTGGCTGCGCGCGGCGAGCAAGTAATCAACCTCAAAGATAAGGATTTTTCTGAAACCATCAGGATTTTCCAGGAAGTAAAAAGACCGACGATTTTGTATCAGCCGACTCTGGAAGCGCCCATTGGTGATTATTCCTGCTCTGGTCAAGGGGATATCATTCGCTTATCGAGAGATACTCGAAACCAACTGCATGTTCTTATTGTAGACATCAAAGCCACCAAGCAGGAAAAAACTGAGCACCGGGTACAGGTGGCCGCCTATGCCAAGATGGTTCAACACCTGGCAACTTCACAGAACATTGCCGTGGCGGAGATCCAGGGGGCCATCTTGACGCAGCAGGAAGATGGCAGTTACCCGGTCATCAACTTAGATATTCCCACATTTGATCTGGATACCTACCTGACGATCATCGACCGCCTGGTAGTCATGAACGGTTCGGTGGTCAATCGGGTCTGCAAGCAACCTTTCGAGGCTTGTTTCTATCACCTGAACTACAAATGTGACGGCTGCTTATACAATTCTATTTGCATGTACGATTTAGCGGAACGGCTCGATCTGTGCTTGACGCCCCAGATCACCGCCGTGGAGAAGCGGGTACTGAACGAAGCCGGGGTGCAGACAATCAAGCAGCTGGCATCCCTGATGGATTACCCACCCGAAGGACAGTATGTCATGCAGCCTTCGCCCGCGCAGCAAAGCATCTTGGATATCCTGAAGAACCGCTGGCCGGTGGCCCCCAACCTGCCCTTCCTGGTGCAGAGGGCAAAAGGCGCTATGCGCAATTTCGACCGCTCCACCGACTATCGCCCGATCATTTTCGGCTCACCCTTCGGCAACCTGCCAAGTGACGAGCGCTACCCCGACCTGGTGAAGGTATTCTTCGATGCACAGCGCGATTACCTGCAAAACCGCTTGTACCTGGTCAGCGCGCTGGTCTCGGGAAGGCGAGGGCAGAAGGTGATTGTGTGTTGTGCGGATCAACCACCCACAGATAAGATCGAAGGCGAGTTGTTAATCGGTTGGGTGAAGCAGGTTGTGACCGCGGCGCGGGAGGTCTCTCCAAGAGAAGATGTTCCCGTTCATCTTTATTGTTATAACCGTTACGATCAGAAAGTCCTGCTGGAAGCTTTGAAACGCCACCTGGGCGAGGTGGCAGCCATTCCGGCCTTCTTCGATTTGATGACCCAGAGCCCGGCTTTGACCCAGCCGATGATCTCCTTCCTTTCAGATGAAGTCAGCGAGCGGTGGAACATGGGGCGGATATGTATGCCGCTTCACGATGCTTCCCGGTATATGAAGTTCGACTGGCAGGATGAACAGTATGCTTATTTCAGCTTGTTCCGGGCGAGGATGTTCGATAACCGCCGCAATGTCGTGCGTTTGCCCAACAGAGCCATTGCACGGCTGACTGATGAGGAAGCCCGGGCTCACCCAGGTTACCTTACAATTGAAGCTGCCAGCCGGTTCAACTCCCAAATTCCATTGGAATATGTTTATGCTGCCTGGAACTGCTTGCCGGAAGACAAAGAAGATTTAAAGCTGTTGGGGCCGTTCCGTAAGGTCAATCTCGATATCCTAAAAAAGTTCGCCGGCATGCGCGTGAAAGCTCTGGCACACATCGAAGGGAAAATAAACAAATCGATAAAGGTCGAAAAAGAAGCACTTCACCTTCCCACGATTTTTCAAATGGAGGAAACACTCAGCCTGCCGCGCAGCTTGACCGAGTTTGTTTACATGGAGCATCATACTTCGCTCCAGGGGCATTTATTGACTTATAGCCTATCGATCGACCGCCGGACACAGTCGGGCTTAGCGATGCTATTGCGTTTTAATCAAAAGGCAGAGGGTGATCTTTATGAGTTCACCCCAGAATTTGGCGCATTGGGGTTGGACCCAGAGATGACGATCAATTCCTGCAAGGTCAAGGAGGGGGATTGGGTGGTGGCCAATCCACTTCGACCACCTCTTTCCGCAAACCAGATCAAGCATGGCAGGCTGGCGGTCGTCGAAAGGATCAGCAAGGAATTGGTCAGACTCCAGTTGATGGGATTTACCTTCAAGAATGGCAATTTCCGTTATTTTCATAAAAATACGATGAGCCCTGAAGCCGGGGAGTTGTATACCATCGACCCGATGAGCGACGACCTGAACGCAGATAAGACCCTGGAGGCGCTCGAGCACACACACAATAACCTGTTTTTCCAGTGGCTTCTCTCCAAACCAGAAAACCGAACATCTCCGATTAAGGAAAAAGAATTTTTTACGCAATTTGTCAATTATGTGGATGCACTGCTCAAGAACCGCAGGCGGAGCTTGACACAACGGCAGCGCGAGACGATCGGTGGGTACTTTGAAAATCCGCTCCTGCTCGTGCAGGGTCCGCCGGGCACCGGGAAAAGCTACACGCTGGCCTGGGCAATTCTGGCGCGAATTGCGGCGAAGTCAGTGCAGGGAAAGCCCTGCCGGGTGTTGATCTCCTGTAAAACGCACAATGCGATCAAGGTCGTCTTGAAAGCTCTGGTCGATGCGCAGAATCAGGTCGGTGGTTTTGCACCGCCGCAAATGGGAGGGCAGGCGATCTTTGGAACGAAGATTTTTAAGATCGTCAATGATGCCTTGGACGATGTTCCGAGTGGGGTACAGCCTTTAAATGTTTACACCCAAAGAGCTTCTCTAGAAAACAAACTCTCAGAGTATTATTTCGTCATCGGTGCCACATCTGGAGGAGCCTTTAACCTGATGAAATACCGGGATTTGGGCGGAAACAAGGTGGATTGGACCGCCAAGCCTTTTGACCTGGTCGTGATCGATGAAGCCTCGCAAGCAAGCTTGCCTGAAGGCGTACTGGCTGGAGCTTTTTTGAAACCGGAAGGTCAGATGATCGTGGTGGGCGACCACCGGCAAATGCCCCCCATCATCGCTCATCCCTGGAAGGAAGAGCAGAAGCGATCCGTTATTGAGGAACGCCCTTACATCTCGTTATTCGAATCGCTGGTCGAAAGGGACTTCCCCTGCGTTCGGTTGGATGAAAGCTTCCGGCTGCACGAGGAGATTGCGGAATTCCTGCGGGAGAATATTTACTCAAAAGATGGCATCGATTTCCACTCAAAGCGTAAGGAATTGATCCCACAAATTCCGCCCCTTACTAATTATGTGGATGTCGTTCTCAACCCGAATTACCCGATTGTCGTTATCGAACACTCTGAGCAAGCTTCGCAGCAATACAACCTGGTTGAGCTTGAATTGATTCGCCCATTGATTGATGCTTGCATTCGTCACCTGAGCCTGGACGGGCGGAATGGGATTGGCATCGTGGTTCCACACCGGGCACAAAAAACGCTCTTACGGGCTGCTTATCCTGACCTGGCAGAAGTCAACTCGATCGATACCGTGGAGCGTTTTCAGGGGGATGAGCGGGATGTGATCATCGTATCTGCCACAGCCTCTGATCCAGACTATGTGCGCAACGAGGCTGATTTCTTACTCAATCTCAATCGCCTGAACGTTGCCATTTCCAGGCCGCGCAAGAAATTAATCGTGATTGCTTCTCAATCGGTGGTCGATCTCCTGATATCAGATTTGGATATTTTTGAAAATGCGGTCATCTGGAAGCGGTTGTATTACCACTACACCCCAACGGTATTGGCAAGTTTCAACATGAACGGATATCACGTTGATGTTCGGGGAAGAAAAGCAAAACAATAGGTCTTCCAAAGAAAACCCAACAGCTTACAATCTGATTCATGCCAGCCCCATTCGTGGCCGGTCCCGAAACTGCCAGCGCTGGTATAGTTCGCCCGATCCTGTCATAATAAACCGCCTCCGCCGCCAGGCGGTGCAGTTATACCGCAGGCCGTAAAAAATACTAAACTTACAGACTTACAATCTTAAATTGGGGGTGTAAGTCTGTAAGCTTGGATGGCCATACATATTTCTGATATTTATTCAGTTCACTTCATATCCGCCTCTTGTCCTTTTTCGTGTCTTTCGTGTGGTTCGTGGTTGAGAAACTTCCCATCCAGCACTCCCCATTCGTGGATTTCGGGATGCTCTGATTCGTGGATAGCCTGTCCCTCCCCAGCCGCGCTGCAGGGTTTCTTCGTCGGCCCAACCCGCCTCCTCAGAAAGACAAACCGGAGATGTTTATTTCGTGCCTTTCGCGGTTCTTTCGCGGATTTCGTGTTCCAGATTGCTTTTTTAAATCCCATCCGTGTTCATCCGCATGTATCCGTGAGCTTCTTTTCCATGTACTTGCTCTGCTCAAAAATCTCCGCGCTCTCCCTCTGCTTCGCCTCTCCGCGTTAATCTTTTATGGTTTAAGCACCTCCAGGATCTCCCTCCCATACCGCCTCAGCCTCCACGGCGTATCCTGCAAGAGCTCCTCCAGCTCTGCCTCCGTCTGTGGATTTTTCCCCGCCAGCGCCGTCATCAAATCCTTTGGCAGCACCACATCCGACTCAACCCCCATCGCCTGCCCGGTTGCCTTTCGCCACTGGCGCAGCTTCTCCAGCCTCACCATAAATTGCTTCGTCCGGGCGCTGCGAGCGCGGCAGGTGCACCGGCTTTGCCGCCAACCCGCTGCGCACCGCCTCCAGCAGCCCTCTCCCGTGCCGGT
Source organism: uncultured Chloroflexia bacterium (assembly GCA_963751425.1). Classification (GTDB taxonomy): domain Bacteria; phylum Chloroflexota; class Anaerolineae; order Anaerolineales; family UBA4823; genus CAVVUF01. The sequence continues at coordinate 564,302 of CAVVUF010000002.1, forward strand.
CGATCTGCCCCCTGGTCATCCCATCCACGCTTCTTAGCTCATCCAGGCTCTTCGGGCAAGTCATCGCAATTTCCAGCAGCGTTTTATCGCCGATCACCTTGAACAGCGGCCGGTCCACCTGCCTGGCCACCCGCTCGCGGTATGCCCTCAGCCGCAGCAGCACCGTATATTCCTGTGGTCGCAGGTCGCGCTCCCCTTTGATCCCGCGCCGCGCCCCCTCCTCTTCATCCGCCTCCCCCCATTCCATCTTGCTCATCCGTTCAAAATCCTCTGCCGCCAGCTCCCACAGCCCGCTCGTCTGCAGGTCATCCAGCAAGCGTTCCCGCAGCGGGATCAGAAAATGCGTATCCATGCGCGCATAGTCCAGCAGGTCCTGCGGCAGCGGGCGTTGGCCCCAGTTGGCGCGCTGGTGCTTCTTATCCACCTTCGTGCCAAACTCTGCCTCCAAGATCGCTCCCAGCCCCAGGGTGCTGCGCCCCAAGATGCGCAGGCTTAGCATCGTATCGAAAAGGTTGCACACCTGGAACCCAAAATCCCTGTGCAGGCAGATCAGGTCGTACTCCGCTGCGTGGAACACCTTCACAATCTCCGGGCTGGCGAAGATCCCTTCCAGCGCCGATAAGTCCCTCACCGCCAGCGGGTCAACCAGGTAATCCCTCTCCCGCGTGGAAAATTGGATCAGGCACACCCGCTCCTGGTAAGCGTACAGGCTGTTGGATTCTGTATCCACTGCCAACACAGGCTGGTTGGCGAATTCTTGGGCCAGGCTTCTCAAATCCCCTTGCTTGGTGATCAGGCTTGCTTCGGTCAAGACATAATTCATGCGGATATTATAAACGGATTTTCCCCATCACCAGGGCATCTTCGCCGTCCTGGTAATAGCGCTGCCAGGTGCCCGTGATGTCATACCCGAACTTCCGGTACATCCGGATCGCCGTTTCGTTCGTGGCCCGCACGCACAGCTTGATGCTCGGCGATGGCAGCAGTTTTTCACACGCTTCCAAGAGCTGCGCGCCGATCCCCTGCCCGCGGTACTCCGGCAGCACCCCGATCGTTGCAATCCAGGAGACTTTTTCATGCTCCCTGATATCTCCCGCGATAAAGCCGATCATGCGCCCAGCATGATCGGCTTTCAATCGGATCACATTCGGAAAGGTGAGCACGCCCACCAGGTCCAGCAGCGGCCAGGCATCCAGCGGAAAACAGATTTTCTCCAGGTTCCGCAGTTGGCCCAGGTCGCGCCAGTTGGCTGGCTCAATCGTTATCGCTTCGGGACCTATTTTTCAAACCCCTTGAGAAAGCTGCTCAGCATGGTGCTGAATTCCATGGGGAAGATATACTTCGTTGAAGGTGAGGTGCCGATCGCCTTCAGGGTATCGAAATACTGCAGGGTCATCGTCTTCTGGTCCACGGTCGAAGCGCTGGCATAGATGCGCTCCAACGCTGACGCGAAACCTTCCGCCCGCAAGAGCTGCGCCTGCTTTTGCCCTTCAGCGCTCAAGATGGCTGACTGCTTCTCACCCTCTGCCCGCAAGATGGCGGATTGCTTCTCGCCCTCTGCCACGTTGATCGCCGCCTCGCGCGTTCCCGTAAACTCGGTCACCACCGCTCGTCGAATGCGTTCTGCCGACATCTGCCGGTTCATTGCATCCTGCACGTCGCGTGGCGGGATGATCTCGCGGATTTCCACGTTGGTCACCTTGACGCCCCAGCGCTCGGTCACTTCGTCCAGGCGTGTCCGCAGCAGGGTGTTGATGTGCTCCCGCTCAGAGAGCACCTCGTCCAACGACATGCTCCCAATCACCGCCCGCAGGGTGGTGGTGGCCATGCCTTGCGCCGCGGATTCAAAGTTTCCAACCTGAAGCACACTTTGAGTGGGGTCCAAAATTTTGTAATACCATAAGAAATCGATACTGATAGGTGCGTTGTCTTTTGTGATTGATGTCTGGTGGGGGATCTCACGCACTTGCTCTCGTAAATCTTGTTTGACAGCCCGGTCGACCACAGGAATCAGAAGGACAAGTCCAGGCCCTTTGGAACCGACACAACGGCCCAGCCGGAAGACCACCAAGCGTTGGTATTCAGACACAATGCGGATAGCACTGCCTATGAATATTACTATTCCCAGTAGGATAAATCCAACCAGGCACAATACTACAGTACTCGTTGCGTTCATAACCTTACTCCTCTCAAAAAGTTTTTATTCAGACCGGTTTGAGTCAGCCTGCAAGTACACAGGTTTAATAGCCTCTTCAGATGTGCTAATCGACCTGCTCAACCACTAAAACAAACCCATCTCGGTTCACAACACGAATCTTGGCACCGATTGGGATGTGGTTTTCACAGCGCGCACTCCACAGCTCTCCATCTACTTGTACAGAACCTTCATTTTCTATCTCACTCTTAGCCTCACCCAGCATGCCGATGAGTTTCCCTGTATCGTGAACCGGTTTCCTTTTATCTGCCTCAAGCGCTTTCGTCGCAACGACCCACAGGAAAAGTCCGGACAGGATTGAGACGATGATGGCCAGGAAAGGATTAACGGCTGGGCTCCAAGGGGTTTCCCCTTGGAACAAAAAGATCGAGCCGATGATCATAGAGGCAATGGCAATTACCAGGTAGATCAGCTTCTTGGATTGCCGGACTGCGATGACGAAAGGGATGACTCCTACTGCCCAGATCACAAGCGCCCACGGGTTGAAGGGCAGGTTATAAATCCCCCATCCAGCCAGGAGTAATAGAAAAAGTGCCCCCAGTTCCAGCACACCCGTTCCCGGTGCAAGGATCGCCAAGATCAATAGAATAGTGCCCGAAACCAGTAATAGATAGGCGACATTGGGATTTAATAAGATTTCCATACTATTTACTCCCTTCTTGCAAATTCATTATACATCTACATTCTTCTTAATGTATACGACTTGGCAGGGCATTTGGTTGCAGGAGAGAAGCGGTCAGCGTGGTATGATTAAGCGCAACCCATGTACATTTATTCATTGCTCATTGCGGTTGGTGTAATCCTGGGTCTTGCCTGGGCTGTTGTGGGTTTAAAAGACGAGCAAGCTGTGTGGGGGATTGACGCAAGTCTTGGGCTGCTGATTGGAAGCCTGGTTGGCAGCCGGATCATCTTTATTAGTTTCCATTGGGATTATTACCGGGCCCATCTCTCGGAGATACCTCAGGTGTGGGCTGGGGGTCTATCAGCGGTGGGCGCGTTGGCAGGGGGGCTGCTCGTTTGGATCATTTATGGAATTTGGAAACCCAAAGATTTTAAGGCCTTGGCAGGTCATTTCTTGCCATTGTTTATGCTCGTGGCCATAGCAGCCTGGCTGGGAAGTTGGATGGAGGGTGTCGCTTACGGGCCTCGCCTAAATATGGGTCGATGGGGCTTGCTGTCGCAGGATGAATGGGGTAGCCTGGCGAAGCGCTTTCCTACTCAGCTCCTTGGAGCCGTTTTGACCTTGGGTTGGTTCTGGTTTATTGGTTCCTGGAAAAAGCCTAAAATACTCCTTCCGGGATGGCTGCCTGCTTGGGGATTCTTTGGAATTTGTTCCATTTTCACTGTTCTTACTTTCTTGCGCGCGGACCCTATGATTCATTGGCAAGGATTGCGTGTGGATACGTGGGGCGGGGTTTTTCTTATCGGCTGCTCGGCCATCTATCTCTTCTTTTATTGGAGCGTTAATCGGACATGAAAATATCAATTGCACTTGCTCAAATGAATACCCGCTTGGGTAATGTTGAGGCGAACCTGGAAAAGCACCTCAGCTTGATTACTGATGCCCGCCGCTCTGGGGCGGACCTGGTGATTTTTCCTGAGCTGTCGCTGACCGGTTATGTGTTGCAAGACCTGGCCTCGACAGTTTCACTCCAGGCTGTGCCAGATGATCCGGTCTTTAAACCCTTGTTGGAGGCCAGCCGAGGAATTGACCTGATGGTTGGATTTGTCGAAGAGGACCATCGTCATCGCTTCTATATTGCCTCGGCATATCTTTCTGATGGCCAGGTGGTTCACGTGCACCATAAGGTGTATTTACCCACTTATGGATTATTTGATGAAGGCCGCTTCTTTGCCTGGGGAGATTCGATTCGGGCGTTTGATACGCGCTTCGGACGGATGGGTATCTTGATTTGTGAGGATTTCTGGCATGCCTCTCCACCTTACCTGCTGTGGTTGGACGGCGCGGATATCTTTCTCTTCGCGTCGGCTTCACCTGGCAGGGGCTTGAGCAATGAGCCGCAGTTAGAATCGGCGCGCTGGGTAGAGCATATCAACCGGGCTTATGCCAGCCTGTTTACTGCCTTTGTGGCACATGCCAACCGGGTTGGGTTCGAAGACGGTCTTAACTTTTGGGGGGGCTCCACTCTGTTCGATCCAAATGGGGAGCAGCTGGCTAAAGGACCCTATCACAGCGAGGCGCTGACCCTGGCGGAGATGGATCTAAATCAACTTCACCGCACGCGCGCTCGCCTTCCCCTCCTGCGAGATGAGCGTACAGCCTTGGTGATGCGGGAAATGGAACGCATTATCAAGAAATAATGCGCAGCATAACGGGAGTCCTTTTATTTTTGGAAGAAGGTAACCAGCATAAAGACAAAACAGGCTGCCACGAAAACCAGGGTCAAAGCCGCACCGATGTGCATGCCCAGCGTCTGGCGTTTTCTCTCTTCGTAACTTAATGCGATGGCTGCCAACAAGCCGCCGACAAAGCCTCCCAGGTGTCCCCAATTATCAACGTTCGGCATTACCAGCCCAAACCCAAAGCTAATGACGGCCAGGATGGCGATCTGCCGGAAGATGGCAGATCCGAATGTGCCTCCCCGGTTGCGCCCATAATAGATCAACGCTCCAAAAAGACCGAAAATAGCGCCCGATGCACCCACAAAGAAAGGTGTTCCCGCCAGGACAGAAGCTGTGGAACCAACCAAACCAGCGAAGGTATAGATGATCAAAAACCGTGAGGCTCCAAATAGCTCTTCAACCCAAGCCCCGCTGCGGCGCAGCCATAGCATATTGAACAGGATGTGCATAACACTTCCGTGTAAATAAGTGGCGGTGATCAGCGTCCACCATTCTCCTGCCATCCAGGGGATGCGTCCCCCCATACCGAGCTTATACAGCGCCTGGTTGGAGGGTGAGAGGAAGCTGAATATGCTGTTGAAGGTCAGCGCATTGGGTAAATCCAGGGCAATACTCAACGCGTAGAGCAGAAAGCAAACCAGGACAATCCCATCAACAAAGGAAAGTCTACCGCGAATCAGCTCTCCCAAGATCGGCACGGATCCATAAAAGCTGGGTCTCTTTAACCCGCAATGGATGCATTTGGGAGTGTTTGCACTGACCAGCTTCCGGCACCTTGGACAGGGTATTGCAGCTGGATGCAGCCTGGGAGGGTTTTTAGGCCGCATGCCGGGCGGTGCCTATTCCAGAGAGCGTTTGCTGCGGGTTTTCTGAAGCTCGAATTCGGGCACCTGTCCCTGGAGAAGATCAAACGAGATATCGATCACTTCTCTGGCTTCATCAGGGGTGGTTGTGCCGATTGTGACCATATCTTGGGGGCGGATTGTGCTCCACACAAATGCAAGGCCTACCACTGGAAGGAGACGGCCAGCAGCCAGGGGTTTAATGGTCATCACGGGTTTTTGGGCCTGGCGAATGATGCGCATGACCCAGTCAGCTTCAACCTGCATCAAGAAGCCGGCGGCATTATAGAGCTGGATATAGGTTTCCACATCTGCCCCGGTGCGATCGGCGTAAACGGGCGTCTCGGGCATGTGGGTTGAAAGCCCAGGGATCATCCCTCGATCACGGATCATGCGTGTGTAATGATCAATATCTCGGATCGTACCCGACCTGCGGTCAAGCAGGGCATCGATGACGCACTGGTGCGGCATGCAGAAGGTGGCGCCCAGTTTTTTGCACTGGTCGAGCATTTTCTCGGGTTCACTCTCCGGAGCCCCGCCGGGATTGATGTTAAAAATGGGTGTCAAGATGCGGAGCATGGGCTTGCCGGTGCGCTGCTCGGCTGCCTGGATCGCATATTCCAGGAGCTCGCTTGGAGGCGCCATTACCGCATCGATATCGCGTTCCAGGAAAGCAGTCAAGATATCAGTAATCTTGTCGCGTGTTTGGAGCTGCTTGATAAAATGATCTTTTGCCAGGCTGGTATGTGAATAACCCAGGAACCAGTTCGAACCGATAATCAATCTTGGCAGGCTGACGCCGCCAACCAGGGTGCGGGGGAATTGTTCCATCCGGGGGGTATCCTTTCTCGTTTAGTTTAGATAATTATAGCTTATTCTTTTACGCAATGTGGAGATGGGTATCATTTCCCTGGCGAAGATTGATCTAACGGATGGCTTGGAGGATTAGCAAGGATGCCATTCCTACTACAATGGTCAGCAGCATGCTGCGCGTCTTCCAGCCGACCAGGGCTGCTAAAATGCCAGCGATCAGCCGGTCATTTCGAAGCGTGGGATCAATCGTGCCCGAATGGGCAAGAATCTCAGGGAATATGATGGCAGAAAGCACTGCCGGTGGGACAAAACGTAGGCTGCGCTGCAGCCAGGTAGGGAACTGGAATTTTCCGGTCAGTGCTATGAAAGAAAGCCGGGTCAAGTAGGTCAGCAGGCCGGCGATGAGCATAACAATCCAGAGCGTCATTTCCACCTCTCCAGTAACAAACCCACCAGGATGCCTACGAGCGCGGCCGCAACCAACCCCAGTTTGTAAGGTAAGCCAACGCCCAATACCGCGATCAGCCCGGCTGCCAGGGCGGCGCCTACACTGGGCTTATCTTTCATGAGCGGCATGAGCAGGGCAATGAACGTTAGTGCCAGCGTAAAATCCAGCGACCAGGCGGCGGGGATCACCGCTCCCACCAGGATTCCTGCTGCAGTGCTGACTTGCCACGTCGTCCATAGGGCCAGGCCTGCGCCGAGAAAGTACCAATGGCTGGCTGGCTTTACCCCATCCTGGTCATAGTGGATGATCGCGATCGCATAGGCTTCGTCTGTCAGCAGGTAAGCCAACAGCGCTTTCCAACCACCTGAAAGCTTGCTGATAAAAGGGGCGATGGAGGCACTGTAAAGGGCATGGCGCAGGTTGACAATAAAAATCGTCAGGATCATCACCAAGGCCGGAGTACCGTTTCCAACCAGCTGGGTGGTCACGAATTGGGATGAGCCCGCAAAGACGATGGCCGACATGGCTTGTGCGGCACCTGCAGGGATGCCTGCTTCCAGCGCCAGCACGCCATAAATCATGCCGAATGGGAACACCCCAATCAGTAAGGGCAGCTCGGCTTTGATGCCGGCCCAGAACATGGGCAGGCGCGCTTGTTTCAGAGGCTTATCCATCGGGCAATTTTACACTGCTTTTTCTGCTTCGGCTTGCTGGAATTCATATTCTCATTAGAATTATGATGTTGGTCTACCCGTGAATGGTGCGCCTTATCACCCAGGCGCGTAGCCAGGTGCCAGAACTGTTGGATTGAGGAGTTGTGAAAATGCGTGAATATCAGATTGCTGTTATCCCTGGAGATGGGATTGGGCAGGAAGTCATGCCAGAAGGTTTGAAAGCCCTGCGTGCAGCTGCCGAGATAGATGGCGGCTTTGGGCTGAACTTTACCAGCTTTCCCTGGGGATGTGAATATTATCTGAAAAATGGGGAGATGATGCCGTATAACGGCTTAAAATTCTTTCCGAATATGACGCCATTTATTTTGGGGCGGTAGGTTTTCCAACTGTTCCAGATGAGATCTCTTTGCGCAGGCTGCGGTTGGCGATCTGCCAGGGTTTCGACCAATATGCCTGCGTTCGCCCTGCACTCCTCCTGCCTGGAATTGAGAGCCCTTTGAGGACAAAGAGGGAGGGGGAAATTGATTTTGTGGTGGTGCGCGAGAATACCGAAGGCGAATACAGCGGCGCAGGGGGCAGGGTGCATCGCGGTCTGCCGCTCGAAGTTGCTGTGCAAGAGACGGTTTTTACCCGCCGCGGCGTTGAGCGCATCATCCGTTTTGCTTTCCAGCTTGCTCGTTCTCGCCCAAAGAAGAAGCTGGCGAATGTCACGAAGACGAATGCCATGGGGGATGTCTTTGGCCTCTGGGATGAGATCTTCGCGGAAACTGCGCGGGCGTATCCGGATGTGCAGACCGAACGGGTCCTGGTGGATGCTATGGCGGCGCGCTTTGTCCTGCACCCCGAGACTTTAGATGTGGTTGTGGCTTCGAACCTTCACGCCGATATCCTGACCGATTTAGGTGGTGCGGTCAGCGGCAGCCTGGGGCTGGCTCCCAGTGCGAATCTGAACCCGGAGAGGGAATACCCTTCGATGTTCGAGCCCGTCCATGGCTCAGCGCCAGATATCTTCGGTAAGGGGATTGCCAACCCGGTGGCTATGATCTGGAGTGGGGTGCTGTTGCTGGATTTCTTGGGGGAAAAAAGCGCTGCGGAGATCATTCTGGATGCGATCAAGAGCATCATGAAGGATGGTGAATTGCGTACTCCAGATCTGGGAGGAGAAGCCAGGACAGAAGAAGTTGGCGATGCAATCACGGAGCAGATCAGAATATTGAAATGAAAACCCCTGCTCTAGAACGAGCAGGGGCAGATCTGTCTATTATTATTTAGTTTGAAAACTACTTACCGCTAACGTGTGCAGCAACTGCACCGGGAGCAGATTGAGCCAGGTTGCTGACCAGGTAACCGAAGGTGCGTCCATCCACGCCGTGAGCTGCTGGCGTGCCGCCGCTGTTTCCACCCGAGCTGCTGACGTGCTCTGCAACTGCGCCGGGGGCCGATTGGGCCAGGCCGCTGACTGCTGCGCCGAAGGTTTTGCCATCGACACCATGGGCTGCAGGTGCGCCACCTGTACCAGCAAAAGCTGAACCGAAGGCGAACACTGCTATGAAAGCCGCTAATATGATACTAACTGTAAACTTTTTCATTGTATTTTCTCCTGAATTTATAAGATTTGTGTACCAAATATCTGTTCATAATAATAACAAAACCTATACAATTAGTCAATATATTGTATAGGTTTTTAATGGAATTCTCATTTTGTTTATACTGGGATTTCGACGATTTCCCCATCCTGCAGTACATAGTTTTGCTGCACCATTTGCCCATCGTGCACGGCCTTGCCCCACACGCGGGCATTTTTCATGTTTTCAAGAAAATCCTTGTGGATCCTGCCTGCCGGGTTTCATCACAAAGGGCACTCTGTGGTCAACCTCTTTACCTGGTGCTTTCGTGTAGACCCGCAGATTATCCAGGTTGGCGCCTCGGATCAGGTCTTTCAGCCTGGGCTCGACATAGTCCGGGCTGAGCGGCGGGGTATCAATGAGCTGGATTTGGATGTTCTCAAAGGGCATTATGGCGGGCGATGGCTCGAAGGTAGGGGGAGAAGCAGCGGACTGGGAAATTTCCGTAGTGAAATCAGCATATAAGGTTGTTTTACCAACGCTTGATGGCCCGATGATTGCCACCTATGCGGCGCCAGCCCGCAGGATTTTGAAAGCTAATTCCCGCCTGGCAGCCCCTTTTTGACTCTGCGCTTCATCGTTCAGCTTAGCCGGTGCGCCAGTCGCTGGCCTGATCGATCGCTCCAACATCCTCCTGGGTTAGCTTGATTTCCAGGCTGCCCAGGATTTCTTTTAATTGCTCGACACTGTTGGCGCCGATGATAGGTGAAGTGATCGCCGGGCGCTGCAGCAGCCAGGCCAGGGCCATTTGTGCCACGCTGGCGTTGTGAGCCTTTCCACGTTCCTCCAGAAGGTCAATGAGCTGGAAGTTATTCTCGGTGAAGTATTTTTTCAAACCCTCGGCGCGGGCGCTGTCTGGGGTCGCCTCCCGGCGGTATTTTCCGGTTAAGAAGCCCCCTTGCAGCGGACTGTAAGGGATCACGCCAACTCCCTGGTCCAGGCAGACAGCCTCATGCTCGCGCTCGAAATCTGCCCTCCGCACCAGGCTGTAGGGCGGCTGCGAGCTGATGAAGCGGTTCAGGTTGTATTTGTCGCTGATCCACAGCGCCTTGGTCAGCCGCCAGGCGGGCTCATTCGAGCATCCCAGGTAGCGCACTTTGCCGGCTTTCACCAGGTCATCCAAAGCGCGCAAGGTCTCTTCCTGGGGTACATCATAATTCGGCCAGTGGGTTTGGTAGAGATCGATGTAATCTGTCTGCAGGCGGGTCAAGCTGTCTTCGACAGCTTTCATCACATGTCCGCGGCTCACGCCGCCCCCGTTCGGACCTGGCCACAATTTGCCATTAAATTTGGTTGCCAGCACGATCTGAATGCGGTTACCGCGCGCTTTTAGCCAGCGCCCGATGATGGATTCGCTGACCCCTCCCGGGTTGCCTTCCACCCAGGCCGAGTAGATATCCGCGGTGTCAATGAAATTGCCGCCAGCCTCAAAGTAAGCATCCATAACCTGGAAAGCTGCTTGCTCATCGGATGTCCAACCGAACTGCATCGAACCCAGGCATAGGGGGGCTACTTTTAAACCGGAGTTTCCTAACCGTCGATAATCCATTCTATGGTCTCCTTTGTAATTCGGATGTCGAAATAAATACAGGTTCTGTTAGCGGATATGCTTAACCGAAAGGTACTTTAGGCCGTAATTATAAGCGATCAATCTACTCCCACACCTGCTTTCATTCATTTATCTCCCTTAGGGATCAATTTTCCAGAGCTGGTAAGGGTTGGGTGCACTGTGGGATTGCCGTAGTAGTAGATATTACCTGAGCTGGAAATCTTCGCTCGCAGGTCGTCGGTTACCCATACGGTGATCTTTCCGCTTGAGCTCAAGGTGATAACGGCTTCTTGTACTTTTAAGTCACCTGCCTGGAACGCACCAGAGCTGGATACATCCAGATCCAATTTGTTCGCCTCACCCCGAACGGTAATATTTCCTGTTGAGGTAAGTTCGGCAGTGATGTCATCTGCCCGAAGCTCCTGGATATCAATGCTGCCGCTGCTGGAGAGGGCCAGGTCAAAATCACCGGTGGTGATGGATCCGACCTGCATGCTGCCGGAGCTGCTCACCTGCACGCCCTTGAGGTCCTTGACCGTCAGGGTGATTTGGGGAGGTTGGTTTGTGTGCACCTGCACCTGAGGCTGATAGCGGATAACCAATTTGCCCCCGCTCACATTGGTTGTCAGGTACGGCAGAACATTATCGTCCGCCGTGACGGTCAGTTCTTCTGCTGAGCCTTGCATGATCTCCAGCGTGGCGGGGATGGCTAATTCCACGCGGTCCACACCGCTGATCGTCCGGTTTTCGGTGACCTTGTTACCCGAGCCGGTGATCTGTTGTTCTTCTACATCCCCAAACTGGATGTCACCGATGCTTGCAAACCAGGCAGGTTGAGAAGGCAGGTTTAATTGGCCACCCGCCAGGCCGATCGTGAGCATGCCTGCCACAACCAATATCCCCAGGACAGCCCCCACCCAGGGTGAGCGGCTGCGGAAAATGAGGCCTACCCCACCCACAATCAGCAGCAGTGGCCATAGGTTTAGCATCATCCACAGGTTAACGGCAGGGATCCACCCCAACTCGTATAAGATTGCAGTGACGCCAATACCGATCATCAGGATCGGCCAGAACAAGTCGACATGTTCGCCCTCTGGCTTTCCAAGGTGCCAAATTCGTGAAACCAGCAGGACGAGGCCGAGAATGGCAAGAAGGCTCGCCCAAACCAGAGTGTTTCCCTGATGGTGCATTCCAATCATCGTGAAGATAAACTCCATGATGATGGCAAAGATGACGAAGAGGATCAAACCAGAGCGCATTGTCTCTTGTCCACGTTTGCGCAGCTCGGGCTGGTCGCTCCGGTAGCCATTGATCCAGACGCCTGCGCCAACTGCAAAGATGATCAACGCCCAGCAATAAGACCAGGCTTCCCAGTTGCCTGTAGCGTTCATGTAGAATAGAATCAGGCCGATCATAAACAGGATGCTGCCTGGGATTGCCAGCCCCGCCCGGCTGTTATCTCCCAAAGCCATGGCGATGAAAAAAGCAATTCCCACCCCCACCAAGATCAAAGGCCATAGATCATCCATATTCAGGAAGTTGAAGAAATTTCCAAACAAAGCAAGGACACCGATAATTATCAGGACGCTACCGATAATAATTGCAGTAATGTTTCTGCTTTTGTCCATCCGCTTCTCTCCTTTGGAATAGGTTGATTCTAATTATCGCGCATAATCCTCTTCAGATATATAGAAATCTCCCAGTTGTTCCCAAATCGATTATTTTTCCGTGGGTGGTGTTTGGCGGGCGATATAATTTTCGATCAGCCGGTCATAGTTTCCCAGGTTCATTTGCAGGATCGTTTTAAGCCTTTCAGGATCGAGTATCTTGCCAGTGGCGATCAGCTTGAGCTTCGCGTAATATTCCGCCAGGTCAGGGTCAGCCAACTGGTTGGAGCCGGTTTCAAGACTTTCAACGTATCCTTCGGGTATCTCCCGGATAAAGTGCCCGATGCGCCAATCTTTGGGGTTGGGTATAGGCAATCTGGCAAGCAGCGGGTCTGCCAGTGCATATCGGTCAACGATATGCACGCCTGGGCCGGCAAAATAACCCAGGTAACCGATGCTGTACTCGACGGATACGCCGCCCCTGGCTCTCAAGGCCAACCCGTCGCGCGCCCATGGATGGTTCGGGATGATGGGGGCGTGCCAGTCAATGTTCATCAACCCCGAGTCAATGAAATAATAGGCGCGCTCATCGGCAATTCCATCCGGGCTAATGGCTGTTTCGGAGGTTTTTGGCGTGTTCAGCTGCGTCGGTGCATGAGCCATGAACCCCAAGATAAGCACTGAGACCAAGATGGCTGATTTGACTGCTTTCGGGAATGGGGGGATCAAGCGCACCAGGAGGATCACACTCACCAACAGCGGCCCAGCAAAGAAACGCCCGCTCATGAAGTCCCCACCGATAAAAAAGATATAAAGCAGGGAAAGAAGGTTGCCGAGAGCAATAGCTCTCTCCCCGTGTTTCCCGACGATAAAAGCCGTAATCATCCCTGCCAGGATGGTGAACAGTGTCAGGGGATCCCACTGGTAGAGGTTCTCAAAATACAGCCAACCTTGCCGGAACAGGTCGCTCTGCGAGACGCCCGTGTACAGCTTGGCGTAGGCGGTATTTGGGAAGGGGAAACCATAATAGAGCAGCGAGAAGGCCTCCCAGATCAGGAGAGGGAAGGAGCTGGCGACCAGGATCCAAAAGCATCGCCAGCTGCGCTGTTTCATCAAGATCATGACGAGGGCAGGCAAGTAGAACAGACCAGTATCCAGGCGGTTGACCATTGCCAGGGATGCAACGAGGCCGAGAAGAAAGACATGCTGATGGGTGGGGTGTTCTTGAAAGCGAAAGTACAGGATCAGAAATAGGGTCAGTAAAAGGTACGTCAGGGGATTTTCCAAACCGGAGGTGGCGTATTCCACAAAAGCAGGTGACAAGCAAAGGATGACCAACCCTATCGAAATGGAGAATAAATCATCCGTAAATGCCAGGCTGACCAGGATGGCCACTGCCATAGAAAGCACAATACTCACCGCCAGGGTCGTGAAATAAGCCTCTTGAGTGAGTGCATAAAAGCCTGCGAGCAAAAACATCCATAACGGGTGAGTATAGACCTGCACACGTTCACCCGGGTTCCAGGTCAACCCATAGCCGTTGGTAAAGTTATCTACGGTGCGTAAGGTGATGTACGCATCATCGTTCACCCAGGCGGTTCGGATCAGGGTGATCGCGAAAAGTAAAAGAAGACCTGTCCGAACAATGCAGGCAGTGAGATTAGGTTTTTTAACTTGTGAATCCATAACCCGTTAAAGAAAGGTGGTACGAAATATTCTCAGTCGCCTTTGCCTGGTTTGTGAAAATCTTTCGTGCTACGCTGCACCTTAAAAGCCGCATTGACCTGTGCCTTCGCTTGCGCTGGCGAGGCTGCCATCACACGCAGGTCATTCTGTAAATTGTTTAGAGACGCCAGGGCCTCCTGAGTACCAACCAGTTCGGAATAGGCACGTACGGCATCCAGTCCACGCTCGGCCTCTTTTGCTCCTGCGTGTGGCCGGCTGGCCATAATCCGAGAGGTGCTGAGCACCTGTGCAGCGCGCAGGTGCTTGAACACCCGCTCCGCAGTGGGCTGCACCAGACCTTCGCGCAGGGTGAAATCCTGCTCCGAGACGAAGCGTACAGTCACACGGTTGAGAGAGGTACTCAGCGAATTGCCGGCGGGCGAGTGGAAATCGACCTGCCCATCCAGGCTCAAGCGGGCTCCAGGGGGCTGGGAAAGCAGCGTCAGGCGCAGAGGGATTTCTAGCTCGACATCGCAAGGGATATCACCGATGTTGACGGAAGCTTGTAATCCAACCAGCTCAGCCGGGTAAGCCGCAGAAAGCGGCATCAGCATCCCGCCAGGCGGCAAGTTGATCACCAATTTTGTATTGCGAGCAGCCAGGTTGGCAGCCTCGCCCAGCTCTCCGGTGAGATAGGCAGCGATTTGTGGGGCGGACTGGATATGATAATAACGCCCGCCGCCTTGGATGGCAATCTCAGCCATCAGCGCTTCGTTGTAGTCAGTGCCTACTCCTAGTGTGGAAAGAGTCAGTCCCTGCTGCCGGGCAGCCTGGCTGCGCCGGCCGATCTTTTCCAGGTCGGTCTCACCAACGTTCGCCTGCCCATCGCTCAACAACAAGACCAGGTTGTTTTGGAGTGATTTTTGTGCAGCCTTGGTAATTCCTAATTCCAACCCGCCGTCCAGAGCCGTCATACCGGTGGCGGTGATCTCTTGGAGAGCGCTTTCGGTCACCTTGCGGAGGGGATCGTCTACGGTGGAGGGCTCGAGCACACAGCGCACGTCATTCGAAAAGGTGACCAGCGAGAATATATCTCCATCATGCAAGTAGCGCAAAGCCAGGCGCACGGCTTCTTTAGCCTGGTGGAGCTTTTCCCCCTGCATCGAGCCGGAGATATCCAGCACCGCACTGAAGTTCAGCGGCGGCCTCCCGGTGAGCGAGGGAGCGGCTTGCTCTGGCGGCACCTTGCCGGGTGTGCGTAGCGTGACGATCAGGTACCGGTCGATATTCCTACCCGCCGGCGCTTTCACCTGGTCGAGTTCCATTTGGGCAAACAAGTAAGCCCCAGGTTGGGAGCCAGGGACTTGAGTTTCGAAAGCCAGCTCGCCTCCGCAGCGTGAGCATTCTTTCACACCGGAAGGCTCGTCTTGAAGCAAGCCGCAGTAAATACAACGCATCAGATTTGGCATGGGTAAACCTCCTGGTTCAGTAAGTTTATTATACAGGGGAACGAGCAAATGGCTAAGGTTCCATCTCTCAGGTTCCCCAGCTCCAATATAAATGAGAGGATGATTTTCACACCGTTTCAAGCAATCACGGTTATAATAGGTAAAGTATATCCGAATTATAGGTGATGAACAATTGATCGACCCGGAAAATTAATCGTTGGGATAACCGCTCTAATGGAAAAGAGTGAGAGGAAGGATTAAGATGCCTGGCAAAAGCTCCTCGGTTAGAAATGGTGCTTTTATATTGGGTGCAGCTTTTGGAGCTGGATTAGCCTTGATAGCCAACCAGCGCTTCCGTAAGCAACCCGAATTTTTCCCTTCCAATATCCGCCGTAAGTTTGCCATGGATCGGGCTCTTTCCAGGGCGCGCCAGGCAGGCCCGGTTACCTTGACCCCAGCTTCTCGATATGTGATCTTTTCGGACCATCACAAAGGCGGACGTGATCGAGCGGATGATTTTTTACCATGCGAACCCACGTATCTCACCGCATTAGATTTTTACTTCCAAGAGAATTACAACTTGATCATCTTGGGAGATGCCGAAGAATTATTAGAAGAAACGATCCCTCGGGTAATTGCTGCATACCCGAATGTTCTTCAAAGTGAAGCGCGTTTCTACCCAAACCGTTATATCCGTTTTTCTGGAAACCATGATAATGCCTGGGAAATAAAAGATCTGGTCAGGCAATATCTCGATCCATTTTTCCCGGGGATCGAGATCCGTAAGGAGTTAATCTTTGAATTTAGGGATGAGCTTGATAGGCAGGGTGAAATTCTCCTCTTGCACGGGCATCAAGGTACACTGGACGGCGATGTTTTTAATTTTCTCCCACCCCATATCCTGCCTTTATACCGGCAGTTCCAGGACAAAACGGGTTTAGGACATACCAGCCCGTCTCGCGATGCTTATGATCGCAGCATCCAGGATAACCAGATGTATACCTGGGCTAGCCAGCAAGAAAAATTAATCCTGATTGCCGGGCATACCCATCGCCCGATTTGGGGATCGATGACGCATCTAGAACAACTCATGGCTCAATTCCATGCACTGCTGTACATGCAGCCCCAACCCAGTAATTTTGAAAGCGAGGCTGTCCGCTTGCAAGAAGAGATCCAACGTCGGGTCAAAATCGATCCTCCCAAAGCTGATGCAATCAAAACCAGGCCTTGTTATTTCAACACAGGCTGCTGCCGTTTTAGCGATGGGGATATAACGGGTATTGAGATCGAGGGTGGAGATATTCGTTTGATCAAATGGGGAAGTCAAAATGGACAAATCGAGCGCAGAGAATTAGAAAGGATTCGACTGGCAGAGGTTTTTGTGTTACTCTAATAATGGAGATCTTATGAGCTTCGAGCAAAATCTAGATTGGGAACGCCTTCATTTCCAGGACTCGCTGATCTTTGACCTGCATGCTCATCCCGGCTTAAACATCAGCTTATTCAATCGTGTACTCACCAAACGGTTCTACCCTTCGGCGCGTGCCTTTGATCCTTTTAGTGTGCGCACAAATTACTCCTCGTTTGAAAGCAGGCGGAGTGGATATCTTGCTCTCTGTCCAGTATGCGCCTGAGAGGGGGATTGTTCGTGAATGCCCGCCTTTGAAATCCTTGCGTTATCTCATGCCGAGTATTTGGAAGAAGATCTATGAGAGACCTTATTTCGAGGTGATCAATACTTTACTGGATGAGATGGAAAAATCCATCGCCACATCCATCGATCCAGCCACTGGCAAGCCCATGGCCAAGTTGGCCACCTCGTTATCTGAGCTGGATGCCATCCTGACACAAACGGGGGAAAAGCCGGTCGCTTTCATCCATTGTGTCGAAGGTGGGCATGCCATCGATGGAAAGCTGGAGAACCTGGGGGCGCTGTTCAAACGGGGTGTGGCTTATATGACCCTGGCGCATTTCTTCGAAAATGAGATTGTACACCCCACCTTCCCCTGGCCTGAATATATGCAGAAATATAATTGGTTCCAGGGAAAAAGCAACAACGTTGCCCTGGGATTGAAACCGTTTGGGGAGCAGGTCGTTGAAAAAATGGTCGAGATGGGTATGATCATAGATATCTCTCACTGCACGCCGTCCGCTCGTTCCCGGGTTTATGAAATTGTGGGCAACCGTGCTCCTTTGATGGCCACTCATGTTGGAGCATTCGAAATCAACCCTGATCCATATAACCTGAAGGATTGGGAGATCAAGAAGGTTGCGGAAAGCGGCGGTATCGTGGGGGTGATCTTCATGAATTACTGGACCATGCCTCACGAAACCGGTCGTGGCCTGAACTTCATCTCACGCACCATTGACCACTTTATCAAAGTGGGCGGGATCGACCATGTGGGCATCGGCAGTGATTTCGATGGTTTCACCGATCCCCCTGACGATTTGAAAGACGCCTCCGAGCTGCCGCGCTTGACCCAACGTTTGCTGGCTGAAGGGTTCACCAGGGAGATGATGATCAAGATTTGGGGCGGCAATGCCTTGCGCGTGCTGCGTGAAGGGTGGAAGAAACATTAATTTACTTTCCCAGAAAAGGTGTTGGAAATGAGCGAAGAAAAAGTTGCCCAAGTTTTACAAGTTGATCAGAAGTTTTCGATTGACCTGGAAGCCATACCCGGTGCAGGATATATGTGGGAAGTGTCCGCTCAGCCGGAGGAGCTTGAAATTTTAAGCCGGGATGTGGTTTCCATCTCAAAGGAAATCGGTGGGCCTTCTACCCAAAGGTTTGTTCTCGTTGCTCGCCAACCCGGAAATTTTTCCATAGCTTTCGAGTTGAAACGCAGATGGGAAAAGAGCTCAATCAAAACCAAAGTATTCAAAATCCAGGCCGTTCAATAAAAGAAATGGAGAAAATATGCCTGCAACACCTTCAAATTCAATCGATTTAACGCGTGTTACACCGTCGAAAAAGACTCAGGCTGAAAGAAAGAATGAGAACTTAAAGAATGAGTTATCTGCTCAGAATGCCCGCTGGGAGGCTCACCAGACGCCGCAAAGCTACCTGACGATGGCTCAAAAAAAAGCTTTGATGGGAGTCGTTCCAGATAAGGAGTTTCAGCAAAAAGCCAAGACTGAAGCAGCAGCAGAGCGGGGTCTCCTGCCTGTCTTTGATCCTGAGGTAGATTGGCGCACCAAGGATGGTGGCAAAGTATCGCCGGTAAAGGATCAGGGGACCTGTGGATCCTGCGTTTCTTTTGGTACGGTTGGCTTACTCGAATCCATGGGCTTGATCGAGAGAAATGTCCTGCTCGATCTATCTGAGGCCGACCTCCATTTCTGTTCCAGTCATGGAGCGAGCTGTGGTGGTTGGTATCCTTTAGCAGCCCTCTTATCCGTGAAAAACCGCGGCGTCTGTGACGAGACCCGCTTTCCTTATGCTGCGGCTTTCTCCAATGGCGACCCTCAATGCGTGTCTGCTCCGGACCGGGCCAGCCATATCTATCGCTTTAAAAATACCAGTTGGATCGTCTTCGATGCCTACCGTAAGGATTACCTGACGCATCACGGGCCGATGGTCGCTTGTATGACTGTTTACGATGATTTCTTCTCGTATGGTGGAGGCGTGTATCACCATGTGTCGGGTGTTCGAGCCGGTGGGCACTGCATCCTGGTAGTCGGTTATTCCCAGGCGGAAGGCTGCTGGATCTGTAAGAATTCTTGGGGCACATCCTGGGGTGAAGCCGGCTTTTTCAAGATCGCCTACGGAGATTGTGGGATTGACAGCCTTATTTCACCGTTCTTTGGCGCTCGCGAGATGGTTTTCCCAGCTTAGCCTGGGCGAAGAAAATTCGCTTCATTCTGCCTGGATCAACACCCCGCAGTAGACAAATGGGATCGCGTGATCGTCGATCCAGCCTGCCCTCGGACGAGTAAGCGACGAGCCTTGTTTGTCACTGGAATTCGGATGGAAGCAAGGCTCCTCAGACGCGCATTAAATCCTGAATCGAAACCTCAGGATAATCTATTCCGGATGCGCTCACTTGCCTGAGCGAAAACCTTTCCCTGGTTTCGATCCCGGAAGACACTGGCACCTCCAAAGAGCTGCACTCCCCAAGAAGGCAGAGGTGATTCAGCCAACTCAAGCAGGCTGTCTGGAAAATCCAGCGCATCCAGGATGAGCTGGACCTTGTGGTTTGAAGGGATAAAGGAAGGTGCAAGAGCAAGAAATTCCCTTCCCCAGGCGGGAGAGCGCCCGCTCTTGGTGCAGTAGATCAATGGCGTGAACACGTCGATTGCCTCCGCCAGTAAAACATAATCTTGCCCAAAGATCCGCTTGGCCGCACCGTCGAACTCCTCGGGTGTCCAGGGGCACATATACGCGCCGATAACGCATTCCGGCAGGTAAGACCGGATGATCCGGGCAAAGTGTTGGGCAAATCCGGCGATCCGCTCACATTTGTGTCTCATCCATTGTTCAGATGCAGTGCGCATGATCTGCTCGGGTGTGACTGCATCCATGCCAGTTGCGTCACAAAATTCAGCAATGCAGTCCGCGCAAAAGCAATTGTCTTGAAGATCAGGTTCGGGGGTTTCAAACCAGCCTGCGTAGGTCAGGTAATCGAGCCAGATACCTGCCGGGCGGAATATTCGTAAACCCTCGATCAGGGATGCTTCGGTTTCTTCCAGGAATTCTTTTTGGGATAGGCAAACCCCCTGAACCAGTGCGTCATACCGGATCCGTTTTCCATCAAACCCAGTTGGGATCAGTTCTGGATGGGAGGAAAAATCAGCTCGGAAGGTTTTGAATTCCACACAAGCTGAAATGGCGTGTTTTTGACAGATGTCGAAGGCTGCCGGGTCGAAGCCATGAAACCAGCAGGCATTGGCACCGAATTCGAAGAATTGGGGTATCGAATCTAAAGCCGAGCTGCCGTAGGGTCCGAACAATGGAGTGGTCTGCATCTCAAGTTCCTTTTTTTCATTCGGTTTCGTAAAATATCGAATACGCCCGATTATAACCTTTCCAGATCAGCTGTTTTATTCACTTCAATGCCATGCCGCCGGATTGCCCAGGCAAATAATAACAGATTTAAGCTCAGGTATCCCAGTCCTAGAATATTGACAGCCAGGTTTGGCTGGATGAAGAAGACCAACAAGAACAGCCCCACTGGTCCGAAAAACCAGGCTGCCAGGAGCAAGGTTGGAAGCTGTTTCTGATGATTGAGAACGAGCAGGATGGGGATCAGAAGTACCCACATGTAAAAATGGGAATGCCAGGCGATTGTAAAAGTTGCTGTCAAGGTTGCCAATATCAGGAGAAGAAAAGCAGTTTTATTCTGCGGACTGTTTTGGCGCCATGACCTGAGTGTGAGGAACGCCATGATCAGCATACCTGCTGCGGCGATTACCCACGCAGCCCACCCAGGAAAAAACGCCTTCAGGTTGAGAGCCAGCGCGCGCCAGTTCATCATAGCCGGTCCGGTCTGGATTAAGGGTCCTGCGAAGCGCCTCGCGAGCTCCAAAGAGGCGCGCACACCATCAACGCCTGCCAGGAGAAGCGAGCTCAGCAAGATCGTCAAACCACCTGCCAGGAAACCGATCAAGACTCGCCAGCGCTTCTGCAGGATCAGCCCGGGCAGCAGCATGATCAAAGAGAGCGGTTTTATGAGCATTCCTGCCAGCCATACCCCACTAATTCTTGGTTTCCCATTCAAAATTGCCAGGGAAAATTCTCCCAGGCAGATCATAAGGAACACATTGCTTTGACCAAGGCCCAGGTTGGAGATGGCTGGCAGGCAGGCTGACCAGGCGAACAGCTCAAAGAAGCTGGGGGCTACCTTGAGGGCCTTCGAGAATCGCAGGAGGTAAGCGGGCAGGATAACCAGGTTGAGAGCACAGAAGAGCAGGTAGCTGGTCGTGAACCCGAACCGGGAGAAGGGTAGGAAAAAAATCACGTAGACCGGCAGATAAGGCATGGATACCTTCAGCCGTGGCTGGATTAAGGAACCATCCGGACAGGCCAAAGGTAAGGCTTCTTGATAGGCGTTTTGGAGCTCCTGATCGTATACGCTTAAAAAACCATGCTGCAGGGCAATCTGGGCGGAGGCGTAATACCCGCGAAAATCCGTCCCCAGGGTTTCACAAATAGTGCCAGGTCGAAAGAAAAGCAAGCCGGTTACCAGGCAAACCAGTATCATCAAACTCCACAGCTTTCCAATCCGCTGGTGGAATAATGCTCCCTGGCAGGCCGGTAGGTGTTCATCTGGAATGGCAGATCGACCTTGTTGCATTTTTTGAGGCCCTTTTCCTGTTATGGAATTCATTAAGGGTCTTTAGGAATTGCCGTGGTGGACAACCGTAACACCCCAAAATACGGACAATTCCACAGTAACTCCAATTGAGCCTTAAATAAATAGGTAGGTGTTGATTATAATTTCGTTATGCAAATGGACCAGGTACAAGTGAGCATCATTATTCCGACTTTCAACGAGGCCGAAAACATCGCCGGAGTCCTTTCCAGTATTCCAGGCGATTTTACACCCGAAATTCTGGTGGTAGATGGCGGTTCGCAGGATGGCACTGTTGAAATTGCCATATCTGCAGGAGCCAGGGTGATCGCTGAACCACGGAAGGGGTATGGATGGGCTTGTGCGACCGGGTTGGCTGCAGCACAGGGAGAAATTGTGGTTTTCATGGATGGGGATGGGGCAGATGACCCGCGCTATCTTCCAGAATTAGTCCGACCGGTCCTGGAGGACCAGGCTGAGATGGTGTTGGGGGCGCGCTTGAGCAGGTTGAGCGATCCTGGGGCTATGCCCTGTCACCAACGGTTCGGCAATGAGTTGGCAGCCTGCCTGATCCGCCTCCTGTACCACTTGCCGCTTACAGATCTCAGCCCATTCCGCGCCGTCCGTCGCGAAGACTTGCTTAGGTTGTATATGTCAGAGATGACCTACGGCTGGCCCACCGAAATGATCGTCAAGGCTGCTCAAAGCCGCTGGCGCATTCGAGAAGTGCCGGTCGCCTATCACCCTCGGCAGGCGGGAAGATCAAAAATCAGCGGGACCTTCAAGGGAACTGCCCTGGCAGCTTATTACATTATTGGTACAATTCTGCGCTTTGCCCTGCGGCGAGTGACATGAAAGATAGCATCTGTGTCATCATGGCCAAGCAGCCTCAGGTCGGCCGGACTAAGACCCGCCTATCACCGCCATTGACTCTTGAGCAAGCGGCCATTCTGTATGAAGCCTTGCTGCGGGATACCATAGCTTTGGTTAAAAGCCTGCCAATCACCTTAGCCTTAGCGATTTCCCCTTCCAGCTCGCGCGCTTACTTCAGCAGCATTGTCCCTCCGCATACCCTCTTGCTGCCCATCGAAGGCAAAGATATTGGCGCCTGCCTTACACAGGCTTTCCAGTGTTTATTGGGAAGGGGCTGGACGAAGGTAATTGCCTTGAACGCCGATGGCCCATCTCTACCTCCGGATTACCTCTTGCAAGCTGTAAAGTTATTAGGAGAACGTGAAGTGGCCTTGGGTCCGGCGCAGGATGGAGGCTATTACCTGGTCGGCATGCAGCGCCCTCATTTGGGTATCTTCCAGGGAATTGTCTGGAGCACCGAACATGTATTTGTACAAACGCTCAAAAGGGCTGAGGCTTTAGGTCTGAGCGTTGGGGTGACATCTGTATGGTATGATGTGGATACGAGCGCCGATCTCCGGCAGTTGCAAAATGACCTGAACAGCTTGCCTTCCGACCGACTTGTTCATACTCGAACGTTTTTCGCACAATGGGGTGGGATGGTTTTCTGAGTTCAGAACCCAACGGGTCCGAAGCTATTTACTTCACTTGAATTCGTTCAGCCCTTCCTGGCTTGCCTGGCGGATGGCTGCCAACTCCGCCTGGATCTGGCTGACGGCTTCGGCAAGCGGAAAGATGGTTGAACGCACTTTCATGTCTGGGTCCGTCGACAGTGGATGCCAGTAGACACCCTCCTGGTTTACCGTCACTTCTGGCTGGAGGGTTTCTTTGCAGAATTCCAACCCTTCTTGAGAAAAACCCCGCTTTGCGATTGGGCGGATGATATGGTCTTCTTCCGGTATGCCCAGGGATTGGTGGAAAGCGCAAATCTCAGCGAGATAGGGGGAATTCTCTGGTGTTTCCGTTGTAGAGAGATGAACTCTGAAACGCTGTTCCAGAAGGTTTTGCAGCCCTTCGGCAGTCTTTGCCCAACTCCCAGACCCGCGGTAGGGATCATGCTGCTCTGGTCGGCTTCCATCTAGGCTTACCTGAATGATCAGGTTTTCATTCTGGATCGCCCGCAGTCGAGCGAACTGTTTGCCCCTCAGCAGCATTGCGTTGGTCAATACACTCGTTTGCATTCTCTCCGACGCATAGGTGAGGATCTCGAAAATTTCTTCCAAAATAAAAGGCTCGCCTCCTGAGAAATAGACATGCTCGAACCCCAATTCTGTAGCTTCATCAATTAATCTCTGGATGGTCTCCAGTCCGATCGCCCGCCTGCTTGCCTTTGGGCTGGATTCAGCCAGGCAGTACTTGCAGCGTAAGTTGCAGTCGTAATTGGTGTAGATCCATAATTTAGTCAGAGGCTGTGGGGGTGAAAAGATGGGTTGGAGGTTGAATTCTATGGATTCCATACGGTACCTTTTATAGAGGAATCGATCAACGCTAAGTATAATAGGAGTATATCATTGGGTGATCATCAATAACCAGGAAAATCGAGGGTTAAGAGATACGCAAGGTATTCTCGGCTTCATCAGAACACGTCTCACTGTCTTGGATCGCGCTTCTGCGGATCATGTTGGGGCTGGTGTTTTTAACCACCTGGACCAGCAACTTGTCAAACGGATTTTATACCCCTGCTGGACTGTACCAGTTTTTTACCGAAGTCTACCCGCAAGCCGAAAATCCCTTGGCCTTTTATGCCGCCTTCATCAACCATGTGATTCTGCCCTTCCGGAGTGTCTTCGCTCCTTTCCAGCTCGTTGCCGAGCTGATCATGGGCTTGGCTTTGCTGGTGGGTGCCTTCACTCCCTTCTTCAGCCTGGCGGGGATCTTCTTCTTGGCCAACACCTTTCTGGCCTCTTTAGGTCATGATTGGCCCTGGTCTTACATCATGCCGATCATGATCCTGGCAGTGGTCTTCTTCACCCGCGCCGGAAGAGCCTTTGGTGTGGATGCTTACCTACTGAAGCGCTTCGGTGAGCACGGCAAGCTGCTCTGGTAGTTATCACTCCATCATCACTTTCGGTCTGTACTGCAGCGCCTCCGCCAGGTGGGCTGGCTGAATGGCTTCACTGCCTGCCAGGTCGGCGATGGTGCGCGCCAGCTTCAAGATGCGGTGGTAGGCGCGCGCCGAGAGCTGGAGCTGGCTCATGGCTG
Source organism: uncultured Chloroflexia bacterium (assembly GCA_963751425.1). Classification (GTDB taxonomy): domain Bacteria; phylum Chloroflexota; class Anaerolineae; order Anaerolineales; family UBA4823; genus CAVVUF01. Next base: position 588,956 of record CAVVUF010000002.1, read on the forward strand.
CCTTCATCAAGGAGCGGCTGGTGTCATCCAGATCGCAGAACTTGCGCACTTCCGCCGGGCGCATATCCGCGTTCGATTGGATGGGCACGGCAGATAAGGGTCTTTTTACCGGTACCTTGAGCATCCTGCTGCGCCACTGCGGTAAACCGGTCGCGCTGTCTTTGGCGGGCCGCTTCCACGCGCTTTTGGATCGCGGCAGAAGGCTCACCCTGGCGCCGGTCGCTGAGCTTATCATATTCCACGCGTGGCACTTCGATATGGATGTCAATGCGGTCGAGCAGGGGACCAGAGATGCGCTTCTGGTACTTGGATACTGTGCCTAAGGAACAAGTGCAGGGCTTGACCGGGTCGCCATAATAGCCGCAAGGGCAGGGGTTCATGGCGGCGATCAATTGGAAGTTCGCCGGGAAGGTCAGCGAGCCTTGCGCCCGGCTGATGGTGACGAGCTTATCTTCGATGGGCTGGCGCATCACTTCCAGGACGCGTGGCCCGAACTCGGGCAGCTCATCCAGGAAGAGCACGCCGCGGTGCGCCAGCGAGATCTCGCCGGGATGGGGCCAATTCCCGCCCCCCACCAGCCCGGCATGGCTGATGGTGTGGTGCGGGGAGCGGAAGGGACGGTTGCGGATGAGCGGCACATCGGGCGGGAGCTGGTCAGCCACGGAGTAGATGCGCGTCACATCCAGCGCCTCTTCAATGCTCATGCGCGGTAGGATACCCGGCATGGCGCGCGCCAGGAGGGTCTTGCCCGCGCCCGGGGGACCGATCATCATGACGTTGTGCCCAATAACCTCTCGCTGTCTTCTACGTCTTGTCCAAACCATCCACTCACTCTTACCCTTCCGTCTAAACCTATCCACACCCTGACATGCAATAATTCAAGTATCTGACGCTTATTCTCTGGAGATGGATCGTAGTCACCAGCAAGACGCTCCCGAATAGCATCTGCAAATGTTTCGAGTGTTTCCAAATCAACGGATACAGGTATATTTGCAAGCTCAACATCTATACTTTCAATGTCCTGTAAAACGCTTCTAAATTCTACCTCAATTCGTTCCTTCTGCCTCAGGAACTCAGACCTTGTCATATGTACTTCAGGATCGATATAGAGGCTGGTCAGGTTCTCTTGTTGTGCTGCGAGATTTAGTGAACGCTTTTGCAAGTTTTCCCGATGAGCGATCAGTCTAGAGTAACTTGCTTTTTGTTGCTCGATTGAGTTCCATATATCCTTGATGTAATTTCTCTGGGTCAAGTATAACTTTGACAACCTCATCCCAGACGATGGGTTCTAATCGTCGTGCGGATATCTGACGGTTGATACAATGACCCTGGGCAACTCTGTGGCGATAGGACTGACCGTCAACAATTCTTCTGTTTCTGCCAGCAGGTTGGGATTGCGTTGAATATGGTTTCTCACATTCGGCACAAAAAACCATGCCTGTAAGTAGATAAAACCGACTGGGTCTGGAACGCTTTGCTTTATGATTTTCATCCAATTTCATTTGAGCCTCTTCAAAAATCCAACTTTCGATGATCGGTGTGACTTCAATACGGATCCACTCTCTTCGGTCTCGTTCAATTAGGCGTTTGCCTGCTCGCTTATATTTGTTATAAAAAAGATGACCTGTGTATGCAGTATTGCTCAGTATGCTCAGCACAGTTGATTTCCCCCACCCTTTACCGCCAAGTTTAGGCTGAATGCCCTGCTCACTCAAAACTCGAGCAATTTCACGAACCGAGCAACTTTCAACCACAAACATATTGAATATTTGCTGAACAATTCCAGCTTCTTGCTCCTCTATTGCTAGTCCTCCCAGAGCGCCCTCATCATATCTATACCCATAAGGTGCTCTCCCTGCTACAAACTTACCATTCTCCGCTTTTCGTCGTTTACCTCTGTTGCATCGTTCCACCCTTTTGGCATTCTCCCATTTGGCAAAGGTTGCATCAAGATCCTTCCTGACCTCACCTTCTGGAGTATCTTCGTAATTACCAAGAACAAACTCGACTCTAGAGCCTCGTGCTTGAAATTCCTTCTCAAGTGTCTGGCGTATATATGGATCTCGTGCAAGGCGATCTAAAGAGTGCACTAACAAAATATCGTAACCTGATGTCTCTAGATATTTTAAAGCAGCATCTAAACTGGGACGTGAGAGTTCTCTTGATGTGAAGTCGTCAACGTAAGCGGGTATCGCTCCATTGCCTGGAGCGGCATCATAACCGGTAGAAGGGTCAATGAAGAGATCACCAACTATTGAATAGCCCCTTTTCTGAGCATACTGGCAACACTCAGATATCTGCGACGGGATACTGTAATTCTCCCGTTGCATATCTGTTGACACCCTTGCGTAAATTGCTGCTCGTTTGCTCATAAAAATTTCTCAAAAAAAAGAGCCAGGCCGGATCTGGCTTCTCTTACAATTTCTCCAAGTTGTTATTGGTGGTTGTGATCAGAATGTCCTGCAACTGCGAGGTCATCGTCTCTCCAAAGACAGTTGACTGTTCTTGTGTTGTCAGCCCTAATGCATTAGCGAAGTCAGCTAACATCAGTCCCACACTGCCTTTGACCTTGAGCAGGCTATTACCATCAGCCGCCATTTCCCACTCTTCCCGCATGTGCGTTAGAGATTCAATGACCTTTACATTGTGAATAAACCTTGATTGAATAATGGTATCCATGTCTTCCTCCTGAGTTATAGGGCATCCTGATCGCAGTCCGGCTCTGCCAACACAAAACGCCCCGATGGAATCCCACCAGGGCATTTGAGTGTAGGGTTGGTATAATAAGCACCAGCCCAATCCTCCGCGTAGTACCGGTGGGTTGGGTCAGATTGCGTGTAGTGTTAGTAGCACTGCATGCAATCGCTTTTAAGGGCAAGTTCTGCCCGTTGAGAGTATTGTAGCGCATAGATTTCTCTATGCGAAGAGGATTCTGGCAATGACTTTCATACCTACATAGGTATGAAGACCAGCTAGAATTACCTACGTAGGTAAAAGCACGACCATGTCGATCTGAAACACAACTGTGTTGCTCTTCTCTCATTACATCCATACGCTCTTCTTTTAGTAAAACCTTTTCCTTAATAAAAGTGCTGATAATCCCAACTTCTTAGCCACTTACCTACGTAGGTAAATTGCTCCGACTACTTCTGCTTCGTTGATATCTCTGACGATCATATTTGTGCTGTTCCTTCTGTTCCACTCCCTTACCCGCAGTACCAACATACCTCGCTATTTCATCCAGATCGACAGGCAGCGCATGCCACTTCCCGCCAACAAACCTCACCATCGGGTGAAGCTCTCCTGTAGCTGGATCTGTAATATTCGCCATCTTCTCAAGAACACGTTTGATGGTCGATATGTGCCGACCAGTGAGACTAGCTAGCTCCTCTTCGGTGCGTGGCTCCTTTAGAAGCTCCTGCCACACCTCTGCAGCAGATTTGTTGAGACCACCCCAGCGGAAGACATCGTGCGAGTGCAAACCTTTACACTCCCTAATATCTATACTGTGAGGGAGTGTAAACTTATGCACACCTTCTCCTAACCGATATCGGTACGGTCCAATTCCTTTGATAGCTTTGCCAACTCGCTCGATCCACCCATCGCGCATGAGCCTTTTAGTTGCTTTAGAGGCAGTCATGGCGCTGCAACCCGCGCGCTCACCAAGCTCGCGGGAACTAGCGCTAAATACCCTCTTTCCAGAGTTTGCGGAAATTTCAGCATGCGCGATGAAGACGGCTCGATCCGAGAGTCCAGTTCGACCAGGCCATGGTCTTGATTGGGCCCAAGCTATAGCTTCCTTAGCCATCCTACGTTCCGGACTTTCATGTGATCGCCCATATTCCAAGGCTTTCTCATACGACAACCGCAGCCATCGATATGCATTATCGGGATCTTGATCATATAACTCTCTAAATTTCCCGAATGCGGTGTGCTTGAGAAACAAGTCTTCGATACCTTCATAGGAATGTCCCGAATTGATGAGGGATAAGAGAAGGGCTTGCTCTGCCTCGGAACGGCTTTTGAATTTCCTTACACCTTTACCTTGTAGTAAATCCATAGCGTTCTCGGATATTCTCGGACCGATCTCTGGAACGCCTTGAGGTACCACATCTAGATTGTGAACAGTAGGTATGGATCCTATGTTAAGAATGGGATGTAAATCGCTGAACTTGACGATAGGTAGCAATTTGAAATCCCCCTCAAGCAATTGATAAGTATTGCCCAAGACGATTGAGGGAGGGGCTACGACATAAGCACCGGGTCCATATCGAAAATCACCTGCGCCAACCTCTGGTTTAAAAGAAATTACATTGCCAGGAGGCACTTCTTTAAGAGCCATATAAATATGACGGCCTACTACAGAGGCTGTTTTAACGAAAGGATATTCGCCAGGTCGGAGTCCAAGGCCTTGTAGATACCTACGTAGGTAATCGACAGTCCCTGGAGAATTTCCTCATCGCAGTCAATAATAGCGACTCCAGAAGGTCCAGCACAACGGATGCCGAGATTTGAATTTTCAGGAGCACGGCGCCACATTACAGATGGTTCTTGTTTATGCCAGGATCGATGGATAGGCTCCTTAGTCCCAGGCTTAAGAGGCAAGGTGTCAAAACCCAGTCTGGTGTATTCATCCCTTGCTGATCGCAAGTTTGACAATTGGTTCATTTCTATCATTCAACTCTCTCTTGTGCCTTATATCCCAGCATTGATTTGGTGCTAGAATTAAAATGAGCATCCGGATCAAGGGTGTCTCACATGTCAAGCCTGCTGCTGCACTCCCGGCTAGGACTTCAACAGCAGGCTCGATCACGTTAAGTTTGGGTGCAAAGGTAGAATTGTCTTAAACCCTTTACACATAGTATGAGGGATTATTTACCTAAAAGGCTCCTTTCACGATCCTTTTTGGTTTTTTGAATCTTGGAAAGATTGCAATCTTCTCCAAAGATAATCTCAACTTTAACTTTGTCTGGATTCCATCTTGTTAGATAGCTTTCCTCAGGATTAATCATAGGATGCTCCATGCCTTCTGCTTCTATGATGTGAATATCTTCTTCATCCAATCGATCAATAATAGTGGTGAAGACATCACCGTCTGATTCTGTTGAAGTAAACCAGACGCCATACCCCTTTATAAGGGTGATGCGATCTATAACATGTTCCGGAAGTGGGTACTCATCGGGGATCGTCTCTGGCCAAAAGGTGCATCCGCACAAGAGGCAGAGATAATGTGGCCTAGATAAAACAAGTAAACGCTTTGGACATAAGGAAGGATTTATACTGCAACCTTTACATTTTTTTTCACAGAATAATTTGTAGGGATCTCTTACTATTGTTTCGTTTCTGTTACTGCTTATAATGCAATCTCTATTTCCGCATTGCGGACAAATTCTATATATTTTCATAATTAACCTCTTTACAAATTTAGTTTGAACATTTCATCCATTTGGGTTTCTAAAGAAACTTCTTGGATGTTAGAATCGATAGGGTTATCCGCATCAGCGGGTACCTCAGCTCGCCGAACCTGTTGCTGTGCCCTCGTCAAGGTTTACATCAGCAGGTTCGATTTCCGTTTCCCTAGAATCGGGCCACGACAAAATCGTGGAGTAGACTTGAGCTAGTCGACGACTGCGCTCTTGTGGATCGACAGTACATTGGGTTACTCTTGGCTTGAAATCTTGCATACTTGCTCCTAAAAAAAGAATTTGGCGATGATTTTCTCATCGCCATTATTCTCTCATTACCATTATCACGTTGTAAATTTCACGCAATATCACGAAAATATCACGTATTCTTAAAATTTCCGCTTTCGTTTTCCTTTCTTCCGCTCTATTTTATAAGGAAGAGCTTTTGGATATTTTTTACGCAATTTTGTAAAAACATTATGGATAGTACTGGGTTCCACTTCATATCCCATGGAGCGAAGTTTTGTAGAAATATCAGGAACTATAAGGCCTTCCCACCTCAATTTGATAGCTTCTCTATGCCAATTTTGATTAGGTATTTGCATCCAGGGTTCTTTAGAATAATCTGGATCTTTATCAGGAATAGTAGCATTTTCAATAACTTCAGGCTGCTCTTTAGGCAATAATGTTTCTTCGCTGACTGGAATATCATCTTCTAAAATTAGTTGACCTGTTAATTTTTGTAGCTCATCCATAAACATGAAAATAAATTGATAATGTTCCTCATTGAGGCGATCAAAACCAGGGCCATTGATCTTCAAAACTCTTTTACCATCTTCTCGCCCTCCTCGAATGAATAACTGCCATCGAACAGATCATTTGGCAAGGATACATCTTGACGAGGCGGATAGAAGAAGATCGTTTTCCCATTTAAGACAAACAGTCTTATCTCACCTATTTTATTCATTGAAGAGTTAGATCGGATTCTATAAGTTATCTGGTTAGAGGCGGTGACACTTCGATCAAAAGAATAAAAGACCTGAATTTGTACCAACGATAACGCCTGATTTACTAGAATATCTAGGTCGTTTAATGGCAAAGGGATTGGAAAAGCCCTTTGATAGTTTTTATTTTTATCCTTATTTTCATCTTCCATGTACCCATCTCCCTTCCAAAGAGCGTAGTAAGCTGGTTGCCTCTATGGGAGTGTAATCTAACTGTTTATTCACACAGGTTTAGTGATAACCCAGGATCACCTTTAATGATACTTCAAGCGTCTTTTAAATCCAAATAAAATCTTCTCCTACATCTCAAAACAATCGACCTAACCTTTTCAAATCAAGTCTATCTCAATCCCCTTAAGAAGTAGTAAGCCGGTAGGCCATGCGGTGGAATGATGCATATATCGTCATCAAGCTACAATCAAATCAAGTCTTTTACAAAGGATTATTCCTTTCATGAAACTACATGCCCGTCTCAATCCCCCAGACGGGCTCGAATACCTCGCTTCTTGGTCATCTTCGTCGCCTGTGAGTGCTCATTTGCTCTAAAGGCACAGGATCGAAGCCAGGGATAAGTGTCAACTGGAAAACTTGTCCACTCGGTAATTCTACAGCAGGTATGACTACCGGACTGATTGCCACTGGACTGCCCATCGGAGCAACTGTCACTTGCAATGGTCGCTCACTGCCATTAGAGAAGATCGAAAGCTTCTGCACAGCTTCACCTGCATTACGGAAAGCCTTGCCTTCCAAGGCTGCATTGATGATTTCACGCTGAATGTCATCGGAGTCTGTCTCGACCAGGCAACCCGCTGCCTCTTTGCCATACAAAAGCTGAGCAAATTTCATCTTCAAGCCCATCCGACGCAGGATTTCACTTTCCATCGTATTGGCATAGCTTAGGAAAGTGACCTGGACTGGGAAGGTCTGGCCAAGCCTCCAAACTCGTCTCATAGACTGCCAAAGGACATACAAGGATGTGGTAATTTCATAAAACACAAGGTCAGAGAACATAAACAGGTCAAGTCCGGTCTCAATGAGTTTCGGATTGACCAGCATTGCATCCATCTTCGGAGCAGCCAGCTTGATCCACGACTCTCGCTTTGCCGGTGACATGTCATTAGCTGATAGAACACCAATATTAGGAACTTCCAAGAGAGACATGCTGCCACCAGGTGCCAGTGTCTCAAGCACCAGTTTGAGCCGCGCACGAATATCCCTCGAACCGCTTTGCTCTATGAAGGTCAGCGTCTTGCGGCCCCTGCGCATGTTCTCGCGCACGATCTCGGCTAGGCGGACTTCCTTTGGCAGCCAGGGTTCCTGAGAGGAAATAACTTCAGGTAGAGCCCAGTGTAGCTCGCCTCTGCCTTTCTTGCTCACATAATTCACTGCCTCCGGCCTGAATGCCGAAGCAGGCCGGAAACGAACTGCCGAGAACCAGGCTGAAAGGACTCCTACATCCCCGTTATGGACAATCTCAAGAGCCCTTTTGAGCAAATCTTCTTCTAGCAAGTGATACTGCTCAGCCAGAGCATCACTCATGGGAAGCTCTTGCACATCCTCGTAGAGGGGTGGAAGCTCGTAGCCCAGATCGGTGATATTCCCAAAGAGCGTGATTGGCAGTAAGAAGCGTATCACCGCAGGAGCAATCCCAGGCAACTCTCGTTGTCTGTAATTCCAACGTTTGATGCCGGTGGATGCACCAGTCTCGGCCTCATAGTAAGGCTTTCCCTGATCCCAAGTTCTCTCCCAGACTCCGTAATGATCTATAAAGCGGTTCTTCTCGGTGAATTCATAGAGTTTGCGCATCTCCGGCACGCGTCGATAAAGCAGGAAGAACAAGGAGCCTGCGGTACCACCGAACAGAGTACCTGTGAGTGCCAGGCTATACTTGATGGACGAGATGAAACGTTGGTCAGCAGCTCCAATATCAGAGCGACCATTTTGGCATTTATGGATTTCATCGCCAATGTACACCTTGAAGAAGCGTTTGAACTTCCGCTGTACCAGGCGTGACAAGCCCACCCTACGCCAACGGTTGAAGTTAAATAGCGGTCCCTGGCAGCCAGGGCAGAAGCGCATATCAGGAAGGACGACCTGCCCACAAGTAGGGCAAGTTGATACCTGAACATTGATGTGCTCACCGCTGCGTTCATCATAGCCACGTTTCCAGACTCGTACGACAGCGGGTGCTTCGTCTGTCCCTGCGTCAAATTTGGCAGGATCGAAGGCAATCACTGCAACTGCTTTACGGCCTAACCGACCAAACTCATAGTCAGCCTGAAAGTCGAACATTGTGTAATCATCACGATCCACATATTCCACCAGCATGCCCTTCTGGGTGTACTGGATATCAGGCTGGATAGTCTGCTTCGCATCGCTATTCTTGAAGGCCAAGCGCTTTACAATCTTCTCGATATCTGCCATGTTCTCAGCGGAGAAGCCAATCAACAATTTACGTCTTCCTCCTGGATCATTGGGTGTCGTTGGATTTAACTGGTGTCGAGTTGTCTCCAGGATGACTCCTCCTATTGCTTCGATGGCAGGGCGGATGTTTGTAATCCAAGATGGTGGCTGATCTAGTACTGGACGAGTGATGACACGGGCAGTGATAGGGTTATTGGGGTCGCTGGCAGCTTCGATATCACGCTTCCACTTCCATACCATGTGCCCTGGACACATCACCAACGCGGGCCACTTGTCCATTAATTCCAGGGAAGCAATTGCAGTACTCGTCTTGCCAAATCCCATTTCTGCATTCATGATGCAATGTCGCCTGGCCTTCATAGCGTGTGCTGCGGCAATCGCAAAATGACGCTGAACATCGAATAAACCACGCTTCTCACGCCCGGGCAAAGGAGGCAGACCAAGAGCAGATTTTGCGGTAATCTCCCACTCTTGCTGGCCTGGGTTCAGGTTATATAGCGGCTGATTACGCTTGAGGATGGCATCCGCAATCGGGTCTGCGTACCGGGTGATAAAGCTACCCACATCAGAAGATGACTGGAGCATATCCAGATCGCCGTTAGTGTGAGCGATTGTCAGAGTTGCCACATGCTTCTCACGCTCGTTGACATTGGTATGCGTATATTGCCCTTTCTCATTCGTGCGTTCGCTGGTGGTAACTTCAATCACCTTTCTGGACATACCCTTGACCAGGATCGTCCCAGAGTCTGATGGGAGTGATAGTACACCAGTCTCCTGCCCTGCAATCAACATCGTGATATGCCCAACACTCAAAGGCATTGCAGGAGTGAAGGCAGCACCCATCGGACGAACATAGGTGGCATGCTGAAATGCAGGAGTGGGGATGGGACTGCATTGCTTGCCCAATTGGAGAAGCTGTCCAGGGTCAATAGGAGTGAAAACGAAGGTGGCTTTGCCTGCGGGAACAGGAGGAATGGCATATTCACCCGTCCCTTCAGGGAGAACTTCGATGGATGCTGTTTCATCAGCCAGTGTAGTTATCAAGTCCATCTGCTCCTTCTTAGGAGGCTGGTATTTCTGGCGCTTGTTGCAAGCTAGGATAACAACCTGTTTGAAACGCTCATACTCCCCATCTGGGAAGCGATACACATGGATATCTTCATACCATCCACAAAGATGGCGAGCGATGCGCTCTTCATGCCCTTCACCGAGCAGGGATTTATCTCCGAGAATACTCCTTGGGACAATGATGACATGGTGCCCACCCGGAACTATTTTGGGAGTTGTGCCTTCAATGAACAGGGATTCATGGCGCAGCTTACGCTTCTGTCCATTTCGGATTTCTTCAAAGCTGGACCAATCATAGGGTGGATTGTTGAAAGCTAGAGATACACTACCATTAGACCAGCGACTGGGTGAACCCAAATCGTAGAAGGATGTAGAGAGAACGGTATCCAGGAGCTGTTTGGCTTGTTCGGCTCGTGAATACGAGATTTCAACACCCCAGGTCTCAGCTTCAGGATTGACAAGCTTAGCGAATTGAGCAAGAGCTTCTCCTTTACCGCAGCATGGGTCAGACAATCGAGGTTTGGATGGAGATGTAAAGTGAGAAGCGATTGTAGCCACAACCATTTCTGGTGTGGGGTAATACATAAGTTTGGATTGTGCTTCAAGACGTGCCATTGTATAGTTCCTTTCTAAAAAAGAAATAGCCCCGGGTGTGAGCCGGGGCCTTGATAGGATGGAGTAAATTGTTCATGGTATAGAAATATGCCCATTCTTCAGGGCTTCGGAGATGACCTGCTGCCACTTGCTCTCATTCTTCTCCACACGCAGACCAGCGGTGAAGTCGTTGCCGGAAAATGGTAGAACTTGAACAAGTCCAGCTTCCTGCCCAGTTTCGAGCAGGTATTCTGCCCATTCAGGTCGCAGAGGCCAGGGGATAGCCAGGTCGAGTCGTTCGACGAACTTCTGAGTGATGTCCTCACTTGGCGCAACCACCAGGTAGAAATACTCCTGGGTGTGCGTCTGCGGGTCACCGGTGAGTGGATGCAGCAGAGCTGTGACGGTGCCATCGGCATTGGCCTGAGCCAGGTTGTTGTTCACGGCAATGTAGCCCTTGCGAGCGCCCTTGAGATAAGCACTGTCATCGGGTGTCTTGACCGTCAGGTAGCTCTTGGTATTGTTATTCGCCAGGGTTGCTTTGATGGCCTTGAGCAGTTCATGGCTGGTCGTAACCACCTGAGCGGCTACCAGCTGCTGATCATCCAGGGACCAGATAGCAGAAGAAGCGAAAATCAACGCTGAGTCATTGGTGATACGGATGACAGGCGTCTGTTCTCCTTTTTCTTGATCCACCTGCCAAACGACTACCGGGATTTTCTCACTCGAAAGGGTTTGGTTGATACGTTGCAAGATGGAATAATCCATCAAGTCACGCGTGGACATATCCAAGTCGAAGCTGGAGCCATTATTATGGATGGCAACATAACCCATATGCAGAGTTGCTGTAGCCAGGGCGAGATTGGGTTGGGGAACATATTCAGTAGGAGGTTGACCCTTACGCAACACGAGTAATGTTCGTTGTTCAGGATCGTAAGAGAACTTGCCCCAAGCATTTTCATAGTCATAATAATGCCCGTTCTCATCCCAATTTCGGCTATATCGTAAATCTGTGGGAGTAAGGAGAGGTAATTCGCGGCGATTATCCACAATGAAACATCCTTGTTGTTGTAGAGTAATCGCTCTTTCAGCACGACTTTTGAGATAAGTATCAGAGATTGTCATTTCAGCCTCCAAAACCTAATCCATGTTCTTTCATGGAAATGTAGCTTTCACGAGCAACCACAATATGATCGAGAACAGCGATATCCATCAATTTTCCAGCCTGGATAATCGCCCGCGTCACAGTGATGTCGTCTGGGCTGGGAGTGGGGTCGCCGCTGGGGTGATTATGGGCTATAACGATTGAAGCTGCGTTATCAAAAATTGCCCTTCGAAATATCTCACCCACACGCACCTGCGAGTTATTCAAGCTGCCCTGGTAGAGCTTGGTCAGGTTGATCACTCTATTACGGGTATCGAGCCCAATTATCCAAAGTTCTTCATGATCCAGCGGTCCCAAGAAAGATTGAAGGAGGGCATTTGCCTCGCCAGGACTTTAAATCTTCGGGCGTTCGGTTGGATGGGTATAGAGCTCTGCATTCAAGTCCTCATGCAGCTTTCGGATTTCTGCCAGAGTCTTCTCTACTTTGCGACGATGAGCTTTGACACCTGTCGGTCTGGCAGTCGTGGTCATGTCGAAGATTGGAATTTGGGTATAGGACGCAGCAGCTTCCCGCACTGATAGCCGGTGAGGATTATCTGCGACATATTCCGCCTGTTGTAGCTGTCCCTCATTTAGTACAGCAGTTACAAACATCGGGCTTGATGCCAGGGTCTTGATGCCGTGACGCTCAAACTTACCTGGCAGGGAGTTGAATAACTCACGATCATCGATCAGGATTTGGATATCCTTGAGGTGATCACCTGAGATGAAGGTGACGAAAGCAGTTGACTTACTAATTGTTGTAGACATTGCATTATCCTTTGTAAAGAGTGAGAGGCAAGTCCACATTGCTATGAACTCGCCTCTATGAATGGATGGAAGATATTCAGTTATTTCGTAGAGTGGTAACAGCTTGCTCTGGAGTGGCAGTAGCAGGAAGATCAGACTTGTTCAACAATGCCACTGCTTCAGGAGCAGTCTTTGCCAGCTTGTGATCCAGAACAGCCAAAACGACATCGGCATTCCAGGAGATGGGGCGGCGAACTGATGGTGCTTTCGGTGCAGCAGCCTTTGCAGAGCCATTCTTGCCGTTGTTACCAGAGGTGGAACCTGAGATCACTTTGTCTGGCTCAGGCTTGAAACCGAGCTCCTGCATGATTTGTGAAGTCCTATCCACTGGATCGGGCGACTTCGGAGGTTCTTCGCTTGGAGTTTGCACTGCCGCATCAACAACAGGTTGTGCTTTAGGTTCCTCAGTTGTTTGCCACTTTATTCTGCCCTTTACATCAAGAGGCAATGCCCAGGAAGGCAGAGGTGGAGTGGATTTCAGTGTGACGCTTTTACCATGCACCTCACAAGAAACCCATGTGCTTTCCAGGCGATAGAGATAACGTCCAATCCCCCACTTGTACTCCTGCGCGCTTGAAAGCATCTGAGAGGCCGCCCTTGATGGCTTCTATGTCCGAATTATCAGCGCCATCCCATTTTGTGATCCACTCATCTCCGATCCGCAGTGAAATGCCGCAGATCACACCTCCTCCGGTCCTGGCCGGAACTCGTCTCGCCAGTTTTCAGGGCCAATGGCATCGTCAAGCCTATCCATAACCGCGCGACTCGTAATGTATGCTAATGCAAGAGCTTTGGTCTTCTCGGCATTGGTTGCACCTGCGCGCCATTCGATATCTTCGGGATTGAAGGGTGCAGCCAGGCGCGCAAAAATATCCTTGTAATTCAAGTTGTCGTTCATTTCAGTATTCCTTTCTTGTTTAGGAAATTGGGATTGGGTTTTGTTTAGCGATAGATTTTGACATCGACCAGGCTCTTGGCTAGCACCAAGGCGGCCGATTGCTTCTCAGCGAAGGGGAATTGGGGAATGAGTTGCCCATCTTTGAGTTGAGGAAGTGCACGGATGAGTGCCATCTCGCCTTCAATCTGAATGATCTCAACTAGCAGCATCTGCCCATCCAAAGGCAGCTTGGCGTAGATAATAGCATCACGCAGCAACTGTGAGCGTGCTTCGAGTACCATCCGAGCCCTCTCAACAGCTTCTTCATCTGGAGTGAGTGGATTATCGGAAGGTTGTGGAGGACCTGGATTAGCAGGTTCAGGCTCGATAGGGGATGGCTTGGTAGGTTCGGGAGAAGTCAACTGGGCAGCTTGCATAGATTGCTCGATGAGATAAGCTGCCAGGCGATGCTTGCATGTATGACCATTGGTGCTATCGGGGCAGGTGCAGAAGCTATGCTCCAAATCAACAAGATAAGCATGCTTACCATCTTCGGATCGTACGCTGAAGATGCGGCCTGCTTTATGAGTGACGTGACCTTCAAGAGCCATCTTCAGTGCTTTTTCCTGGCGACCATTCAACGCCTGTTTCATTTTGTCCGTGAAGCTGTCAAATACACGCTTTGCGGTTTGTTCAACGACAGCCGGTAAGACAACTTGTGAGGCAGGCATGACAATGGTTTCGCGTACTGATATGAGTATTCAATTGGGTGTTCATTTTGTTTTTCCTTTTGTTTGAGAAATAGAATAAAAATAAGGCCTGCACTCTGTATCGAATGCAGGCCAGTTGGATTGGATATATGGATTTCATGTTAGTCAGTTATGGGAATATCGTTCGTCACCTCCAAGATGTTGGGGAACTGTCCAGTCTTTCTGGATGGCTACTGCAAGCCTGCTCAATCCCAAGTCTGGCAAATAGCCATTGATTAGGTTATTCATCATTACTGGATTGGCATTGCCATTTCGTAGGGCTTTGAGCAGATCGTGCTGAGCTATAGGATTACCCGATGCCAGCCACTGAACTGCTCCCATGACTGCTTCGTTTCTTTAAGCTGGATCTCTGCGATGAAACGGGATGGTTTCCACGATGTAGCCGATGTAGATACCTTTGCGAGCCCGCGTCAGAGCGACATAGAACAGCCTGCGTTCGCACTCCAAGGCGTTAGATAGGTTGCTCTCCTTGACCAAACCTTGCAGGTCGTAGATATCACAATGGTCACCTTTAAGGTATGGCATTAGGTTCTCATCACATTCAGGGATGAACACATAATCGTACTCTAATCCTTTTGTTCGGAAGATGGTCGTGAAGATGATCAATTCCTTTTCATCTGCTCCTTGAGTGGTATCCAACCTTTTCAGATGCTCAAGAAAAGCCAGAGGATGGATGTGTAGTTGAGATGCATAATGGATGAAATTGAGCACAGCGAGCTTCTTTTCTTCGGATTGTTCTCCAGGCCCATAATAATCCTTGAAGTATTCCAGATAGTTCAGATTCTGCACCATCCAGTCAAGCACTTCACCTGATTCTGCTAAAGGATCGGAGAGCCTAAGATGCAATCCTTCCAGGATTTCACGCAAGGCGATGATTTGATCCATCTGCCATGCCCCTACTCCCAGGGAGGTATCCAAAGAACAGACTTCAAGCAACTTCTGAGTGGAGAAATGACGATACCTGGCTGTCGAGATCAGCTTCGAGACAGGCCGCGAGACAACATCCGAGAAGGCTTGTTGGCAATATTCGTCAACCAGCAGCCAATCCTTTCATCCATGGGTTTCTCCAAGTCGTTTGCCAATCGCACATAATCCAGGAGTGCATTGATTTCTGGTCGTTTGAAGAATGGATCCTGGCCATCAACTCGATATGGAATATGGCGAGAGAGAAACTCAATCTCCAGATTGTCCATTTGAGCAAAAAGTCGAGATAGGACAATGATCTCTGACGCTGGTACACCACCATTGATTAGTGCCTGAACCTGTTCGGTGAGCTCCCGTGTGGCATTACATTCCCCACTGAAAACTTGGATAAATCCAGGATTGCTGGATTGGAAAGCCACAAGGGATTTGTTAACCCGATTGGTATTGCAGGCAATGACATTGGCAGCACACTGCGCGATCAATGGACCAAAGCGGAATGACCGTGAGAGTTGGTAATCTCGTACAGGCTTATGGTGGAATACTTTCGCAAAATCCTGGACAATATAATCTGGGACGTGCCCCACGCCATTCGTAGATGGTTTGATCGTCATCGCCTACAACCATGATGTCCGATTGTTCGCCTGCGAGCAACTCGATCAGACATTGCTGTCCGAAATTCTGATCCTGATACTTCATCAACGATGAGGTGTCGTAATTCTCTGGCATAGCGTTGATGGACAAGATGGATTGATCTTCAAAGATATTGATGGTTACTGGTATGAAGTCATCGAAGGTAAGGGCATTTTCTGCCAGGCGAAGCTTCTCAAACTCTTGATAAACCAAGGGTAGATACAGAGAAGTATGTGAGCTTGCTCTTTCTGGATCTGGTGGGATGAGTGCTCCCTTCCAACGACTAATAGCGAGCAAAGCTATCTCAGGATCAACGCTTTCTGGCAAGATACGCCTTTCTTTCTCTAAGTTGGCAATAGCACGCTTAACTGTGAGAAAGATGAGCTCTGCCTTATCCGCTAACCAGAACTGTGTGGAGGCAGGAAGAATACCTTCTCTGATGCATTGGTTTATGACCTTCCACGCAAATGAATGGAATGTATGAACACTGGGCTGTAGATTCTCAGGCAATCCAACCTTATCCAGATGAACCTTGAATTGTTTCCTGGCAAGATTATTGAACATTAAGACTTGGATTGCAGATGGAGAGATATTGAGGTCCAGTACTAGATGCTTGATACGATGAGCCATGGTGGTGGACTTACCACTACCTGCGACTGCCAGCACCCGGGCATGCTCGCCGATATGGATGATGTATGACTTGAATTTGTTCAGGTGTTAGTTTTGCTGTCATTGCTTTATCCTTTCTTCAGTATTCTTCTGGGAGTAAGAAAAGTGGTAGCGCTGCGATCTGCTTCGCTGATGATCCAGAGCTTTCCGAATGGAGTGTTGTATGAGGAAAGCAAGCGATACCCATTAGCGAGGGAGAATTCATTCTCAGCTTTGTCATCAGGGCACAAATCTCCCCAATCGCCAGAGAGATGTCGATGAAGATATGCAGTCAGGATTACTCCTTGATCTGCAAGTTCCAATGCACCAGGTGTAGCTACGATAGTTCCAGGGTTGAATAACATGGTATTGCCTCCTTAACAAAAAAGAACGCCTCCTGACCACTCTCGATCAGGAGGCGCTTTAATAGTAAACATTTATCGAGCATTGAGATTAGCCCCACAGGAAGGGCATATTTCACGAATATCATCCCAAACTTCACCTGCACTGAAATGGAGACTACCTTGTAGCAAGGAATTTTCGTGAGTACATGTTGCCTGCCGCAGGAGAATGGCCAATTCTTCGAGGCTGATCCACTTGCATGCCTTGCCGCTACCATTGCAGTTCGAGCAAGGAAGATAACGCGTGTAAGTCTTGCCTTGAGCATCTTTCGCTTCGCCTACAGGCAGATAACCGCCATCGCATTCTTCGCATTTTGTGAGAATTTGAAATCTTGATCATATTGGTCTCCTATACGATACCGAACCATCGCAATGCAACAATGATGAGTAACCAAATCCACCAGGTTTTTATGATGAAGCAGAAGATAGTAGAGCAAATTAAGTCGTACATTTTGGGCTCCTTTCAAGCCTTTCTTACTTTGACACGAATCAAAAAAGCCGCTCTCGATTGAGAGCGGCTAGAGCCGTGCTTTTTATTCATAGCAAGAGTTGCACGGAAAAGCCCTTGCCATGATTTCTAGGTATCCTCTGAGTCTCACGTTCACTCGATACCAAGAATGCGGTATTGAATTGTTTGCCCCCGTGATTTACTTCAGAATTTATAGACAGAGGATATATTGATATACATCTTTATGAGGAAGCCGAAAACATCCCTCCCTGTTCTATCCTCTCTCTATATATCTACTAATAATATGCCCTGCCCAATCCGCAGCTACTTTTTGCTATTCAGATGCTTTCTGTCCTATTACTTCACACTCATGCAGAGGTCTATTCGCTCATCGGTTAAAAGAGCTTCCAGACATATGTTAGGCTGAGCAATTCTTTTGGGGAAGTTTATAGAGCAAAAGGGGGTTACGATCAATAACCTGAATGACTAAATAGCTTGATACAATCACGGTATCAGTTGGCTGAGCTCATGTAAGATCCTGATGGTTCACGTGTCACTAGAGATGATACAGCACTACGTCTAGATGGTGTATTATGATCTGGTCGCTGTCCGCGAAGTGTAGAGGCCAATAGATAAGTTTCTGCACTAATCTCGCCAGCAACGAATATCTCGATTTTACCCAAGATCAAACAGGCGATACCGAAAGCCCCTCGTGCTGCACCTTAACTACACCTAGAAACTGAGAGAAATACTGAAGACCCCGAAGGGCTTTCTTTTTTTGAGATAAAACGTGTGATACAGCAGGAACAAAAAGTCACCTATTAAGGGGTCTTGGGTCCTAATTATTCTTTAAACAGGCATTTCCTAAATAAACATGTTCCTCGACCAGGATTCGAACCTGGAACCTAGCGGTTTGAGGTTCAATTCCTATTGAGGGGTTATTTATAACAGCAGGTTTCAGCCGCGCCGAGCACACGTCAAAGCCTTGTGCCTTTGAGCAACCGTCCTTGCGCGCTCGGGAACGCCAGCGCCGCGTAGTTGCAGCGCGCAGCGCGTCGGCTACAAGCCCGGGTTAGGCGCGTTTCTACTATGACAAAGAATACCAAAGCAACGATAAAGGCACAGAGGCAATGAGAATCACAGTTCATTAGACAGAGACGCTGGCAGAGGCGCCCTTACGCCATCGAACAATCGCCAGGACCACAATGACTGCAAACCCGACCACAAGTAGCCACCCAAACAAGTCACCGACCGCAGAGTAGACGGTAAATACATGATGGTTGGGCAGTTGCACCACGAACACCCGCTCGCTAACTCGCGTATCATCCATTGCTCCGAGGGTTCTGCCGTACGGATCGATGGCCAGGGAGATTCCCTGGATGGTGGGTCGGAAGATTGAGACTCCATTCTCGATGGAGCGGAAAGATACCATCTGAGAGTGTGCCTGTAAGTTCTCCGGTGAGGGTTCAAAGCTGGGCACCAGAAGGATGTCAACGCCTTTTTTGCTAACCTGCCGGACAACATACGGGAAGTCGAGGTCGCAGCAAATCACGGCGGCCAGTCTGCCATAGGGCGTATCCACGGTTGGAATCTGGGTGGCGTACATCCCCATGGCGGGCACACAGCCATATTTGAGGTAATTCCACGCGACTTGGCCTTGCGGATCGATCAGCACGAACCTGTTCTCCGCGATGTAGTCTGCCGCTGCTTCGGGAGAGAGGAGTCCCATACCCATCGCCAGATTGATACCTTCCTGGCTGGCGATGCCGCGGGCCTGTTCGAGTAAAACGTCCAAGTCCTCCTGGTAACCGACCGCCGCCAACTCCGGCCAGACTACGATCTGTGCTCCCGCGCGAGCTTCTCGAATTGTCGCGCTGAGGTAGCGATCATTGCTGGGCATATAGCTGGCTTTTACCGCCGCAGGGTCGGTTGCGATCAA
Source organism: uncultured Chloroflexia bacterium (assembly GCA_963751425.1). Lineage (GTDB taxonomy): Bacteria > Chloroflexota > Anaerolineae > Anaerolineales > UBA4823 > CAVVUF01. The sequence goes on from CAVVUF010000002.1 coordinate 608,042, forward strand.
AGGTGCGATGTTGCGGCTCCATTCCTCTACTGTATAGTCGGTCTCGATGACACCATGAATGCGTACCGTTCCGGGTTCGGTTCGAAAGGCGGTCAGACGGATCATGCCGTAAAGCAGAACGACCAGCATCACTCCGGCATAGACTGCCGCACCCCGCCAGATGCCCTGCCAGGCCACGCCTTCCTCCCAGATCCAGTTGACGGTCGAGGCGAACCAGCACATGACAAAGGTCACGCCCCACAATCCTGTAATGGACACCATCTGGGTAAGGAAAACGCTGCTGGAAAAACTGTAGGCTAGCGAGCCATAGGTGCTCACAGGGGTAGGCCAAAAGATCAGGAACTCGAATGCGGCGGCAGCGAAGGGGAAGACAAGGGTCGCCGCGAAGCCCTGGAACTTCCGCACCAACACCCGGTCAAGCAAGAATGGAATGCTGTACAGGAACCCGACCACGACACCAAAGATGATCCGACCCACGGCCGGGTTTTCAAGGGTGGTGTTCCACCACGAGATGGTGCTCGCTACGACCAGCGCCAGAAGGATCAAGAGATAACCTCTCCCGATCTTTTGCGATCGCAGGAAGCGGATGAGGAAGACTGGCGCCAAACAGGCGGCCAGCGGATTGCGGTACATTCCGTAGGTGAAAACCAGCAGGATAGTTGCTATGGCAAGCCACAGATATGACCAGCGGTTCGACTGGATTGCAGTTTCCAAGCGTTTCTCTTCCATGACAATATCCTTTCTCGATGCGTGTAAGCGCCTAACTATTAAATACTGCTAAAGCCAATTGGGTAGTTTTACGGATTCACAATAATGTTATTTATAAGAGGGAATAATATAAAGCCTCCGATAATGAGAAAGAAAAAAAAACAATAAAAATAATTCCTATCAAATCGCCCTCCATGCTGTACACCCTCCTTTAGATTTCTTCAACCCTTCTGTATTCGCAATCAACCTCGCTAAGCAATCGCTTGATTCATATCAGCTACAATTTTCTGGACATAGTCAAGATTTGGAGAGGAAAGACCATTTACCCTACGACCAGTTATGCTTATTTTGACTATATACTTTGGTTTCGCTTTTACTGTTATTACAACACCCAAAATAACGAATAGAATTCCTGGTAGACTGCACAAGAATAATGCTTGTAAATTTCCTAGGATACTCATCTCTCTTAAGTTGCTAATCGATATGCTCAACACAAATACGTTCATAGCAAGCCCCAATAAGATCAAAATAATCCAACGTGCTCGCCTCCGGTCCTTCTCAACGATTGAAACCGATGTAATAATTGCCATCTCGAAAGTTTTACCCTTCAGGATTGCCCGTGTATTAGTAATTACGACCTTCTCATCTTCAAAATACTTTATTTCTGGTTCATTCATCCTGAACCCCTATCACTAATCAAATGGTCTACACAAACTACCCTCTAGATGACACCTCATAACTATTGTATAACAAATACCCATGAGGCACATTGACTGATTGACGGCTTTCTCCAATTGCTCAAAAACTTCCAGCCAGCTTTCATCCTTTGGAAAGTGCCATCGGCACAAAGAATGTCCGTCCTTCACAGTCTTCATACGTGTTTTACCGTCACTGAGTTTTCCCCGACAAGTAGGCAAATTAGAATACCCTCCAAGGATGTGGTTTTATGTCTTGTGGCTTCTTCACATCGTTAGCCACCAAACCTTCCCTCAGCCAAGTTCTTCTCGCAATCTAGGGATGGCTTCACGGGCGATATGCTCGAACATCGGCATCATCATCGGCGCAAATGGATAAAAGAAAATGAACTCTGTAATGCCGATTTCCCAATAGCCGTGGACGATCTGCTCGAAAGCTCCCGGTTTCGAATAAATTGACCTATATTCTTCTTCTGTGTAGATCAGGATGGAGCGTCTGAGTGTGCTGGGGGCGCGACCAATCTCGGCGCAGTTAACATCCAGCTGCAGGTTACGTTTGTGGGTGAGTGAAAGCATCTCCGTCGGCGAGGTGACCTCCACACCGCCAAAAGTGTTCCAGGTATCGGCGTATTTTGCTACAACCTTCAGCATGCGAGGACCATTCGCCCCGATCATCAACGGAGGGCGTGGCTTCTGAACCGGTAGTGGGTTCATAATCGTCCCTTTGAGCTGGTAATAATGCCCTTCATAACTGCTCTGGGGATTGCGCAGCAGCTGATCTACGATCTCAACCCCTTCTCGGAAACGATCGACCCGCTCCTTAGCCAGCCAATCGGGTGTCCCGGTCATCGCATAGGAAATGTCAATCTCTCCGGGTGCGCCGGCCCCAAGGCCCAAATCCAGGCGACCATTGGAGATATGGTCTACAGTCATTGCTTGGCGGGCCAGGAAAGCCGGGTTGCGCCATGGAATTGCCGAAAGCAGTCCGATTCGGATGGTCTTGGTTTGTGTCGCCAGGGCGGATAACAACGTCCAGGCTTCGAACCAGGGAGCATTGGGCTGTGCAAAGTTGACGAAGTGATCTGCCAGCATTACTCCATCCAGCCCAAGGCTCTCGATTTGCTGCCAGCGTTGGATCATCTCTAACCAGGGTGCCTCTTGCATTGCGGCGACAATGAAACGTACCTTTTGATCCATTTTCTTGAGCTCCTTTCCGGCAAATCCGAACTATAGATCTCATTCTGGCGAAAAAATCAGGTGCGACTTCCACATACGCATAACTATACAGAAGATGCGATTAAGGCGCAATAGGAAAGATTATCAATCCTATTCCTGATAACAAAAGGTAAATTCGGGGCGGGTTATGTTTATGTGGTGAAAAAAAAGTGAGATAAAACTCGTTGTCCACATGTGGATACTTATAAATTTTCTCCGAAATTTCGGTACGATAAAAATGCTCAGAGGTAATCAACAGTCAGGGCGAATCATCCTGACAACTAATATAAGCAATCAGTTTCGAGGTATGTGATCCAAAAGGGACGGGATGCATGAAGCCAGTTGTAATCCAAAATCCAATTATCAATTCTCCCTTTGAGAAGCCGAAGAGACATTTTCGTTTCACAGATGAAGGAATTACGGATGAAATTGTCGAAGGCCGCCGCACTAGTCAATACTTTATTCCAATCCCACGTTCTAAAAAGAAAAGCCCCCTCCAATTATCTTTAGATACCGACTGGACGGCTGATTGAATTGAAGAGAACTCTTTTATCAATCAGATTCGAGTGAAAGTAGAGACCTGGCGTAAGGGCGGTTATGTGGGCATTACCCGAATTACTGCCCGTCTTTTGGAATATTGGCAGCGTACTGAGCGGGAGCACCGACTGTTCTTCTGCCAGATAGAGGACTTAGAGACAGTAATCTACATCACAGAAGTTGCCAGTAAATATGGTGATGCTTGGATCGAGAACCAACTCCTTCGCTTCGAGCTGCCGACCATGGTTAGCGCATAGTGGCAATCCATTCTTGCCGGCAATTAGGTAATAGTAAAGTGAGAACATCGCGTTCGGTGTGAAATCCAGATACCACGCAAAAGAGGAAGTTACTAAATAAATACCCATAAAATGGGTATACTAAAACGTTGATGGGCGATTGGTTATATATTACCGATTATTTCACATCTTTTCTCTCTCTCAAGTAACCTATGATTTCATCAACTTTAGAATCTAACAATTCCATTTTCGATTGAAGGGAATCAACTTTATTTTGAAAATCACTGCTCTCCTTTTCATTATCTTTGCTAGAAGGCGCGATGAACCACGAGGCAACAAATCCGGATACTACCCCAAACAACCCAATGCCGGCAAACATCAAGACGGCTGCAATAATCCTACCTTCAGTTGATGTTGGATACTTGTCTCCATATCCAACTGTTGTCATAGTTGTAACCGCCCACCAAAGAGCATCCTCGGCAGTATTGATGCTGCCTCCAAGACCCTGTTCTACTTGAAGAACTGAGATACTTCCGATAAAAATCAGTAATACTGTTATTAGGAGTGCTCCAATAATCCCACTTTGGGCACGATTGCCCATTACGAAAGATGCAATTATTTTTCCTGCTCGAACACCTCGCAGAACTCGACCAATTCGTAGGATTCTAGCAAACCTAAAATATCGAAGGAAAATTACTGCGGGGATACTTGAAAGCAAATCGAACCAACCCCAAGTGAAAAAATATCGTCGTTTATTTTCTGCACGAGCAAATGAGATAAGGAAGTCAACGAAGAAATATTGAACAAATAACATAATCCAGGAATTCGATGATTTTGAGGCTTTCTGGACTGATAGGAACTATCGTGATTATCCCAATGAGAAGTATGGAGAAAATACTAATTAGTAAAATGAATAACGAATAGGCTTGTTGCTTTGGCGTTTGGATAGCCATATCAATCCTCCTTCAACTTTCGCACCCAATCTGTAATATTTCTTAGCTTTAGTATAGGGATTATCTACAAAAAATCAACTTGCTTCGACAATATGACAAAAGGCACATGACAAGCGATAGGATATTCGCGATAATGTTAAGGTTGTTGTAGCCTATTTCACAGATTAGGAGGGCTTTATGAAAATTTTAAAAGGCTGGTTCTTATGGGGATTTTTATCAATTTTATTCTTAGTAATTTTAGTTTCTAACGCAGAAGCAGATGGGCATAGAGAGAATGTAAATCGGGAATTGTTAGGAATTACAGGCACGCCGACTGGAATCGCCTATTTGCCTGTCATTTCTCGCTTTGAGCCTTCAAAAACGCCTACCCAAACTGCTACTTCGACTCCAACACAAACCCCGACTTAAACATCTACTCCTACTGCAACAGCTACTCAACCTCCGTTATCAACGGGCTTAATAGACATAACTTATATTTTCTATGACGGGGTTAATGGAAGTGCTGAACCTGATGAGTATGTCCAAATTGAAAATAAAGACACGCGGCTCTATCCAATTATTGAATTGGACGCTTAGGGACAACCAAAATCATTTTTTCTATTTTCCTAATTTTGTTATGACCCCAGGACAAGTGTGTCGAGTTTATACAAACGAATATCATCCGGAATGGTGCGGTTTCAGTTATGGCAGTGGTGTGGCAATTTGGAATAACACAGGAGATTGCGCTTATATTAATAATTCTGCTGCAACGCAAGTTGACAGTTATTGTTATTGAATAGGATTCGTTACTAATTCGTGGAAACCACGTGATAAAAAGTTTACTGTGTTTAAGGAAGACGGCTCATGGAAACCTCATCAGAGCTTATCGACAAAGCAATTACCGAAGCCAAAACAGGAAATAAGGCCGGTGCTAAGAAGATACTGGCTCAGGTAGTAAAGAATGAGCCTGGTAATGCTCGTGCATGGGATTTATTGAGTCGTGTAGTTGAGGATAAAGACCAAATTATTTACTGCCTCAACCAAGTTTTGAAAATTTCGCCCGATAACCCCCAAGCGAAAGCACGGTTGCAGAAACTACAAGGCCAACCCACATTTCAACCACCCGTTCAAGCCAAAGCCAAACAAAAATCGGGAATGAGAAAAATTATTACTTATGTGACAGCCGGCGTTTTGGGCTTTTGTATCCTATTAGCCGGTAGTTGTTTTGGACTTAATGCTCTTGGATTAATCTCAACTCCAACCCACACAATTGAAGTAGCTCAGAATCTTATTTCTACAAATTCGAGAGCTATTCCAATGCTGGAGCTTACTGATACCCCATACCAGGCATTTCTAACTGAGACTATAGAACCAACATCAATTCCACCAACCCAGGTACCGCCAACTGAGACTACAAAACCAACATCTGTTCCCTCAGATACACCCGCCCCTAGTGGAATTCTTCAAGTGCATTTTATCGATGTGGGCCAAGGGGATGCAATTCTAATCCAAGCCCCAGGTGGATTGGCAGCTTTAATTGACGGTGGAGAGGCTGGCACTGGCGTTGTTCAATACCTTCAATCCAAAGGTGTCCAACGTCTCAATCTTGTAATCGCTACACATCCCCATACTGACCATATAGGCGGATTGGTTGAGGTATTACAAACCATCCCAGTGGATAAAGTGGTAACCAATGGACAAATGCACACCACCTCTACTTACGAGCATTTCTTGGACGCCATTGCCTCATCTGGAGCTTTGTATGTGGAGGCAAAAAAAGGAGATACGATCTCCCTTGGTGATTTAAATTTCGACGTTCTTCATCCATCCAGCATGCAGGGAGAAGACTTGAATGATAATTCGCTTGTCCTACGACTGGTATACGGGAATATAGCCTTCTTGTTCACAGGAGACGCCCAATCTAACGCAGAAGCAGACATGGTCTCATCAGGCTCAATTCTCAAAGCCGATATTCTCAAAGTCGGTCATCACGGAAGCCGCTCATCTTCAAGCTCAATCTTCCTTCAGGCAATACAACCAGCCGTGGCTATCTATATGGCAGGCGCAGGGAACGACTACGGGCACCCTCATCAAGAAACACTAGCAGCCCTCAAGTCCATCGGGGCACAGATATACGGCACAGATATTAACGGGTCGATAACCGTGACAACCGATGGTAATAGTTACTCAGTTGAACTTTCTAAACAGACACCGCTAATCGTCCCGACGATAGAAACACAGCCCTCTGCCACAACTATCGAGGTGGTTTCTCTTACCAGTCCTATATCACAGGGAGGATTAGCAAGTTTAAACGATAAAGACAGTACCCGGCGCGGCGTGCACAATCACCGTATATTACAAGTCGGGTCCAAGCCAGGCTCAAGGTCTAGGACCTCAAACAGCTGATGGCAATGGAAATGTCACCTGGTCTTGGAAAGTTGGCTCCAGGACAACACCTGGTACATGGCGAATTGTTGTAAAAGCAAATATCAATGGGGAAACCCTTTCATTGGAAATTCCATTCGAGGTGAGATAATGAAAACGAAAGCTGTAGTTGACCGATTTGAAGAAGAATTAGCTGTAATCCTGGTAGGGGAGGAAGAAGAGAAGCTTGTAGTGCCACGCTCATCTTTGCCCAGTGGCACTAAAGAAGGACACTGGCTGAAAGTTGAGATAGAGGACGACCGTTTGATTAGTGCTATCATTGATGAGGATGAAACCAATCAAGCAAAAATAAGGATTGCCGAGAAACTTGCCAAGCTCCGACAAGGTAAACATCCCTAACTAATTGGGTTCAGTATCAAGAGGTAGCGTAGTGAAGAATTCCAAGGCAACAGCGATTGGTTAGTTTATTTTATAAGGTAATCGATCCGACGTACTGTCCGAACCCAATAAAGCAGTGAGATCATGCAAATGATCCAAAAACTAAAGATATTTTGGGCCTGGATGGACACCCCCGAATGCGGCAGGTCTTGCATGATCTGGGGTGTGAGCGCGTCTGTTACTTTCATAATCACTGTGGGTGTCCTGTGGCTGTTGGGGGCGTAGTTTCAAATTGATAAATACCTTGTAACTGCTCAGGCGTCCTTAGGAATATATTAAATGGTAAAGTGAAATGAGAGGGTTGTCGCCATGGTTAACGGATCATCAAATGAGGGTCATTGCATGGGCCTGGGTTTAGAGGGAGGCACTGTCAGGCTCGTTCCATATAATCCCGAGTGGGTGCTCTTTTTTGAAGAAGAAAAAGTCCGCTTACTAGCCTCAGTCGGGCCGTTTGTGCTGGAAATCCAGCATGTGGGCAGCACGTCGATTTCAGGCATGACAGCAAAACCAATACTTGATATTGCCATTGCGATCAAAAACTATGAAGAAGCCAGAGTGTGTATCCAGCCCATCGTGGAATTAGGATACGAATATAAGGGTGAATTAGGTATTCCGCGCCGGCATTACTTTGTGAAAGGCGAACCCAGGACGCACCATATCCATATGAATGAAATCGGAAGCCAGGATTGGATAGATCAGATTGAATTTCGAGATTACCTGACTAGACACCCTGAGACTGCACAGGAATACGTCGATCTCAAGCTGGCATTAGCCGGACGATTTCCGATGGATCGCCAGTCTTACCTGGAGGGCAAGGCTCCTTTCATCCAAAAAGTCTTGCGAATGGCAAGGGCCGAATAAATACCATCATTTTTCATTCGGTATTTCGTGGTTCATTAAATGTTGATGCCTGAGTTGTTACAATACCTTTATGCTAGAATTGGGATTGCCATGGAAAATGCTAAAAAGACCGCTCAAAGCCTAAGACTGGCGATACGCCATGATACTTTTATCGAACCGGAACTGGTGCTGGTAGGGGCAGGTGAATTCCTGATGGGCAGCGCGCAGGACGACCCGTATGCAGATGAGAGCGAAAAGCCGCAGCACACACTTTACCTGCCAGAATTCTGGATTGGGCGCTATCTGGTAACGAATGAGGAATATCGTTTGTTCTTGGCAGAGAACCCAGAATTCGATGAACCCTATGGTTGGAGGGACAGAAACTACCCGACTGACGAAGAAGATCATCCAATCACAGATGTGTGCTGGTATTATGCTCAGGCTTACTGCCACTGGCTTTCTTTGATGACGAGAGTTAGATATTCCCTGCCCAGCGAAGCCGAATGGGAGAAAGCCGCCCGCGATACTGATGGCAGGATTTATCCCTGGGGGAACAACTGGGAACCAAAGTGTTGCAATTCATGGGAAGAAAATATCATGAGCACCACACCGGTGTGGGAATATTCACCGAATGGAGACAGCCCGTACAGCTGCACCGACATGGCGGGCAATGTATTCGAATGGACGAGCAGCCGCTGGGGCAGTACTTACGAGCATTTACGTTTCATATACCCCTACACTGCCAATGACGGGCGTGAGGATATCATTAGTTCTGATCTCCGGGTTCTGAGGGGCGGCGCTTTTCACAGGGATCGCGAGGGTATGCGCTGCGCCCTCCGCCATAGAGGCGAACCAGATGGCACATACTCTGACGTTGGTTTCCGGGTAGTTGCTTCCCCCGTTCATCTTAGAGCTCTAGTTCTTTGAACTCTGGTGCTCTAGATAGTGATTATAAAGGATAGCTCGTTCTTGCCAACCTTATCTCCAGAGGTTAGGGGCTTGTAAACTTTACGAAGTTTTCAGCACTGAAAACGCCAGTACCGCAAACCTACCGACTGATTGTGACAAACTAACAGCCAGGGATTCTTTCCCATTCCCCTGGCTAAGAATAACCCGATGCGTCTACATAGACTGGTGAGGCAGGTTATGCGTTTCTCAGCGCTTCTCTCGCCTGCTTCGGCATATTCAATCGATCTGCGGTCTTATTTCTCACCCGGTAATACTGCTCTTCTGGCATAAGGAGCGTCACCATTTCTTTCCGTGGATGACGATCTTGGAGATCGGCATAATCGGGCGGCAGTGCTTGTTGTCTACAACCAGGATATCTAGGACTTCAGTATCTTTACCAACCCTTGAAGGTCGTCAGACTATATTTATTTGAAATCCCTAATGTAAACTAAAATGAGAAAAGTAATTTCTCATACCTTACACATTTGTATACTTTATTGTTCAGAGAAGCTCTAAAACGCAAATTATAATGGAAGTAGCGACTTAAAAGATTTTCCATATTGAATCGGAACAAATAATTGAATCAAAAAGGATCGCAATTTATTGATTTAAGAATTTATGATTGATCTTAGTACACCAGCAACGCGACCATCATTTGGATAACAAGTTAAGGACAATCATGGGCAACTGTTACAGGTAATCACTGATTGTTAAATCTGCTCACAAAGACAATGAATTTTATGGAAAAATTAAAATCTTATTCAATCCCGGAGCTAGCTAAGAAACTTAACACGGAAATGAAATTGCCCGGATTCCAGCGCAACTCTGTTTGGAAAGAATCCAAAATTGAGTTGCTATGGGACTCAATCTTATCGAACTTCCCCATTGGAGCTCTTTTGCTAAGCCCGCTTCATGAGAATGATCTTGAGGACATTGGGAACTCGAGACCTCCAAATCACCAAAAGCGGAGCACTCCCAAAGACTGAAGATGCCACTGCTGAGGTTCAGTATATTATCGTTGACGGCCAGCAACGATTAGATTCGATTAGCCTTGGCGTATTTGGTGTGGATCAAATTCCACATGCCCGATTATGGTTGGATCTGGCTGAACCTGCCAATCGGGATAAACGCTTTTATGATTTTTATTTGTGCACCAGAGATAATCCATGGGGGTCAGATGTCAGTCAGGACGGCCAAAGAAATGCTCTTAAGCAAATAGGCTCTGAAGAGTTTGATCTCAACAGTCCATTACCTGATCAGACATGGCCTATCCGAGCAAAATGCCCAGTACCTTTCGTGGAATTGTGTCAATTGTTGAAGCGTTATCCTAGTGGTATTTACCCTCCTGATGAGGAAATTTCTATTCTAATACCACCATCCAAAAGGGGCGCTTCTTGCAGAACCGATTTGGATACTGTTTTTGACATAATCCGAAGCCGTGTGCTGAATGGAGAATATAAAATTCCATTTATCATAGCCGAAAATTTAGATAAGAAGAAATTAGGCAGTATTTTTGAGCGACTAAATACTCAAGGTGTCACTCCTGGACCCGCCGAGTTGTTCTTCTCGGCATTGAAATTGCGTTGGCCACCGGCGAATAACTTGGTGAGTGAGATTTATGAAGACCATAAGACGGGTAAATTTCTAAGTCCTACTGAGATCACTCATTTAGCTGTTCGGATCGTCTCGCCATCCACCTTGGAATTGAACCTGGATCGTTTTGATCGCTTGGTAAATGAACACGAGAATCAATTAAAAACCTTATTGAATTACACCCGGGACGAGCCTATCAGCCCTATCCACCGATACCTGCTTTGGGCGCGGAAAGCACTCGAGTACAACCAACTACCAGGTGATCTTGGTTTTCCTCCTCCTTTGATAATGCGGTTGAGACCTAGGATATGGCATACGATTGTTTATTGGATAGCACATCATCCCGAAGGGGTAACGGAGTTGAACAGGCTTGAGATGCTCCGATATGCAATGTTTGATATGCTATACCTGGATCCGAAAGATCGTGGACCTTTTATGATGAATGCCAGCTTTGGAAGTCTAGATAGAGAGCCTCGGTTTAACCTCATAGATAGCCGGGTATTTCCAGGCGTGTTAATTTATCAGATGTATAAAGGCCTGATGGAGGATCGGAATAAACCTTTCAAAATCTTGACGCCAGATAAATACTATCAAGAAATGAAACCTGAATTAACAACGCCAACCTGGTTCCAATTACATTTTGAAGTTGACTGTTTATTAGTCTGGGCACAGCGGGAATATTTTAATCGGTGGTTTGGAAAGCATAACCAGGAAATTTACTGGAAAATGACTTAGAAACCGTACGATTTGGATCATATCTTACCAGCGTCTTATCTTAAATTCACTGGACCGACACCGCTTCAGAAGTTTTGCCATCCCAGTATGCAAGATATATGGATAAGATACAGAGTAAAAGATTGGGCCGGTAATCTGCGTTATTGGCCTGGTTCAATTAACAAGGCCAATCAGGATAAAAATCTGGACGCTAAATTCATCCTTGGCCAGGAAACAGTACCTGTGAGTGAGGACTTAAACCAATTTGGATTATCTTCAATTGGTGATGTGCGCCGAGCTAGTTTGGTAGATGAAGAAAGTCTTCAGGATTGGGAGATTGCAGCTAAGAGTGGAAAGAATGTTTGGGATTGGAAGGACGCTGAGCGTTTTGCAGCTTTTCGGCGTGCTGCTGAAAATAGACGCTATCATATGTACCAATCGTTGTATCAAGCTTTATCATGGGACGAATGGGAATTTTAATTACTCCAAAAAAGGACAGGGATCAATATGATAAGCGTAATCCAAGAAATAGCGAAATGGGCTGAGGACCTTCCCTATTGGGAGCAGGTAGCTCTGGACAAGATCATCGGTGGTGTTGAGATCACAGATGAGGTGGTCGAGGAATTATTTCACTACCTACTAGAAGATTTGGGATTAGACGGCTTGCCATCTGTTGAGAGACCCACTCTGTGTAACCTGCAATCGGACGCTGAAGAGATCATCCTTTCCAGCGAAAAGCCGCTGCTTAAGCGAATCTACAACCTTAAAAATATCAATGCCCTGGTGCCTAATCAGGAATTGACCTTCGGACCACAGCTTACTGTCATCTTTGGGGCTAACGGCTCCGGGAAATCAGGCTATGCGCGCGTGATCGGGTGCGCAGCATTTACCCGTGGCGATAAGGAAATCCTGCCAGATGTCACCAAGACTCAAGCACCCCAGGATCCCCTCTGTGCAGACATCGAGTTACTTTACGGTGATAAAACGATACCTATTCACTATGTCGTCGGTGAGACCTGTCCTCAGCTGCGTTCCTTCTATGTATTTGATAGCACCAGCGTCAAAAATCATCTTACCAAGGAAAACCCGATGAGCTTTTCACCTGGCGGGTTAGAGGTACTCACCCGTTTATCGGAGGTTACAGATCAGGTGCGAAAACGCTTGCAATCGGAATGCGAAAAGAAACAAACTGTGAACATCTATGAGCCTCTGTTCATTGGTGAATTGCAGGTCCAAGCACTCGTAACTGATTTGGGCGCAGCAACAGAAGTCGATGTTTTATGTAAGCTAGCTCAATTAACGGATGAAGAAAGGAAGGGTATTGCTACCAGAGAGCTTGCCATAGCTGAGCTCAGGAATCAAAAAATTGCTGAGCAGATTTAAGAACTCGATCAAAAAATCGCAGACTTGCTTCTTCTGGAAGCCGGATTAAATACCATAGCCAAAGCGGTATCTACTGAGACGATCTCGACTATCAATGCTTCAATAACCGCCTGGGGAGAAGCCAAGACTCTTTCGCAGACTACCAGCGTGGATAATTTCCGGGATGAAGCTTTCACCCAGACCGGGAGTGAAATATGGGACCAATTCATTCGGGCAGCCTATGCTTTAGGAAAGGCTGAGTTAGTGGTTTATCCAGCAGAAGGGGATCAGTGCTTGCTTTGCCACCAACCTCTCACGACTGAGGCCAGAGGTTTACTTCTACGTGTGTGGGAGTACCTGCAAAGCGAAGCCCAAGAAAAGTTAGATCAAACAGAAAAAGAACTACAAAAATATGTAAACAACCTTAGGAATTTAGATTTTGGTATTCTGGATGATCAAACTGTATCTTACCGGCATTTATCCGCTGATAAACCTGAATTGCTCGCTAAAATCATGGCTTTCATTAAAGCTTGTGAAATTCGCAGGAATGGGATCACTCAGGCGATTATCAATCATCAAACTTACCCGACTGTTGAATTGCCGGATAGTAGTTTAGGTTTAGTAAGTAGCTTGATTGAGACATTACAGGCCGAGAAAGAATTGCTGGAGAATAAAAAGGTTGAGGAAGAGATAAGAGAATTAGAGAAGGAAAAACACGAGTTAGAACACCGTAGGTTGCTTTCAAAGCATCTAGATGGCATCTTGAAATTTGTCTCTGATGCAAAGTGGATTAAGCAGGCCAACGCACCTAAAGTCCGACGCAGCACGAAACACATCACGAAAAAGTATAATGATCTATTCGAACAACTCATCTCCCAGGAATATGTGCACCTGTTTGAAGACACCCTAACAAAGCTCAAGTGCCCGTTGGGGGTTAAGATCGCGACTCACGGTAGCAAAGGCGAAACATGGAAGCAAATTGCACTCAAACGCGAAGATGAGCTAATAATCTCTGGAACATCCCCCGATCAAGTGCTCAGTGAGGGGAACAACGCGCAGTGGCTCTAGCAGAATTTCTTAACCGAAGTGGCATTAGATGAAAACAGTGCCGGAATCCTTCTGGATGATCCGGTTTCTTCCCTGGATTTTGACTGGAAAGAAATAATGGCTCTACAGGTGGTCGATGAAGCAAAACGCCAACAAGCCATTGTTTTCACCCACGATTTACACTTTTTACACCTTCTGAAAAAGATTGCAGAGGAGGAAAAGGTCACTTTACGTAGTCATTGGATTCAAAAGAGAGATAACATACCAGGATGGGTTTATTTAGATAATAGCCCGATTACAGAAAAAGAATATCGCAAGTCCACTAAGGCAAAAGAGTACTTGGACAGAGCAAAACAGGCTGGCCTAAGAGATGCAAATGAAGAACAAGTATTTCTCGGGGCTGGATTTGGCGCTTTAAGAACTACATATGAAGTCTTTGTAATGAGAGAATTGTTTGCTGAAGTGGTTACTAGATTTGAAGAGCGTGTTAGTGGAGATAGGTTAAAAAATGTATATATTGACGTAGGGATTAGGGATGAGGTAATCGAGAATATCGGTAGGTTATCGCGATATATAGACGCACATTCTCATAGTGATGCCTATGCTGCACAGAAACCTACCTGTGCGATGCTCGATGACGAAATCAAGCTATTTAACGTTCTCCAAGAACGTAATGGGCTAATTAAAGAAGGAACATGGAATAAAAAGTTGAGAAATTTATTAATTGATAGGGAAACCTTGCGGTTTTTTTTACGCAAGATCACTAGCAAGGCTCAACTTTTCTTGTTATTCTTCTCTATCGGAGAATCGGCTATTCTTTGGCATGAGGTGCGTCACCATGTTCTTGACGCGGATGAAGGGCTTGGAGGTTGGCAAATTCATGCGATAGGTGCGGCGTATCGTCCAGTGATCTAGCTACAGTCGGTTAGGTTTCGATGTCGAAAGGCTCGAATGTTATACTTGTAATTAGAAATGTGATGAGTAGGCAGAAAGACCAAAAAACCGGATCAAATAATAAGGTTCCTGATTTCGAGGGATATATGGGTGAGATCAATTTACTTATATATTGGCCCGCTGGGAGATAACCTTACTATAGGAATGGCAAAGTGATGAAACTTGAAGTTCGTTCCTCACCTAACTTGGACCTGCTGTGCTTGATGAATGTGCTAACGGGCGATCCGTGGTATATCTCATTCCATGAACAGGCTTTCCAACACTTTGGCAAAACCTTGTCTTTTGCATCGAGGCTATGCCTGAAGATGGTGACAACGGTTAGCCATAGCAATATGATCAGTGCATGGGCAACCTGGATAGTTTCGACTGTGCCCGATTTCGAGTCGGGCAAAATGTCCGACCTATTGAAAGATACAAAAACTTTGTGGCGATACCTTTCCCAACACGATCAACTCGAAAGCAAATGGAAAGCGTGGCTTCGGACGGCGATAGGGCTGAAACTGATAGCAGTTGTGGCGCGGGAAGTTGAAATGCATGATTTCGGGGATTACTGGGAAAAGCAATATTTACCCAAGATTTAGGTGCGAATAGTTGAATTATCCCGCTGGCTGATCCAGTATGAACTCGATAGTGAAATAGAATCCATATTGGGGTTGGGTCGGGCGCCTGAGAGCATAACCCTTTACTTGTGTGGGCTTACCGAACCGCATGGGATCAGAATCAGCGGCCTACGCTTCATAACGGGTGTAAGTAATTCGAACGAGGTCGTATTTGGCAATCTCATTCACGAGATGTTTCACCCGCCGTATGATCGCCAGCATCTTCAAAAGGACGGGAGCGTACTTGAGAATGACCCGCTGGTCAAAGAATTTTTCCGCACGAAGAAACCCCAATATGGGTATCCAACGATGTTTGGCTTTATCGAAGAGAACATTGTTGAAGCAATGGCGGTATTCGTTGCCGTCAAGTTAGGTTTAGAGAAAGACCCGCTGAGCTATTTTGCCAATCATGATGAGGGATCACACAAGTTGTCAGTTGTTCTATTTCGAGCCTTCAAACAACATCCGAAGCCGCGCGAGCAAAGTTTTGAGCAGTATTTTCAAGAGTTGTTGCGCACATTACCTGTTGGATCGTTGGATGTCATATATCAAGCGATTTAACAAGAAGGCTTGTAGTCTTTGCCGTGGTAGCCCAACAGTCGCTTGCAAGCCGACCGCCTTCGGCGCGGATACGCAGAGGCTATGAGGTAAGTTAGGTTCTGGTTTGGAAAGTTGACGCGCCAGAGACATCGGCAGGTGCGCCAATCCGTTATATCTGACGGATTTCGACGATCCTAAAACTCATCATCAACATCGAGCTTTGTAATATTCCGCAGATGTCTCACAATTGATGGCGGGTTTTCACTTGAGCCACGGTCTCGTTTCTCACCCGGCAATACTGCTCTTCTGGCATGAGGAGCGCCACCATGTTCTTGCCGCGGATGAGGGTCTTGAGGATCGGCACTATTGCATGGCGATGACTGAAGATATCAATCCTCAGATCGGTTTAGGTTAGCCTGATAACTCGCTCGAACAACTGCTCGAACGCATCCCTGTCCTGCCGACGGACATCGATTTCGCCACTCGCAAACGACGGGCGTTTTGCCGAAATGGCGCGACAATGGAAGAGTCACTTTATCATTAATAGCTTAATGGCTGACAGCTGGTAAGAAGATCTTCTGGATAACCATTATAACAAGGTTGTAAGTGTTATCTGCGGGATTAGCCTCCGCACTGAATGAGCTAATAGTGAGGGTCACGGGATATTGCGTTCCGGGAGCAGCACCTGGCACACCGACGACAATCTCGAAATAACCCTTGCTCATGAAGGGCATGCTCTGGGGAAAGGTCCAGGTGTATTCATTACCGTTCACGGAGGGACTGATACCTGAAGTATCGCTTAAGTAGGTCAGGCTTGGGTCGAGGTTGGCTTTAACCACGATCGATGTAGCCGTCGTTGCGCCCGAGTTGCCGAAATTGACACCGATCCTCTGATTACCTGATGGGGGCACCATGATCAAGGCTGAGGATGTGACAAAGGTATCCACATTTGGAGTGGAGGGAGGGATTGAATAGGCAGTGTTGCCGTAACCAAGATAACTGGTATCAAGATACGGCTCGGTCGCCTGAGCAGCTTCTATAAATATCATCGGTGAAGTCAGGGTAGAACCGTTACTGTCCACTAATGCGTAAATCAGATAGGGATTTACCCCTAAATAATCGATACCTACACAAATTAAAATACCGTGTCCAGACTGATCAGCTGAAACTGAAATGCTATAACATCTAAGGACTCCAGAAGGTGTTTGCATGCGGGTGGGGTTAATAAGAATATCATAGGTTGTAGAATCCAGTATTGCAAAATAGATGCCGGTTGTTAACATTCCTACCAGTACGCGCCCATCTGAAAGCTGGACAGCATCAATATCGGAGCTATATCCAATTCCTAAAGATGTAGATGGTTTTACCAAGTTTCCGCTGGAATCAAATATGACATAGTTGGTAGAATAGATACCGTTGACAATCTGCCCCCAACCCATCCAGACAAGTCCTGAAGCAAGCGAGGCAAGACCACCAGGAAAAATAATATCATTACCAGCTGTTCCATCAGTAAACTTCGATATGGGTTTCACCTGGATTCCATTCTGATCTCGAACAGTATAATAGATATCTTGCAACGATCCTAAGATATCTTCACTTTCACGCTGCCAGGATAGGAAGAAGGTATTATCACTGGTTGCTACCAAGCGGGTGTCAAAAAATTCTGGTACTCCCATTGTTTCTTCCCCTCGGAAAGCATTATTATTGGTCAGGTTGATTGGATCAAAAACCAGGCTTCCAGAAAAGTCAAGAGCTGCGAAATAGACATTATAATTAGATTGGTTTATATAGCCGTTAAATACCGTCCTGATCCAGGCGAACCCAATATTGCCCGAGGGGTCCACAGCAACAGATAACACCTGGTCATAGGTAGGCATACTGACAGAGCTATGATCCACCAACTTTCCAACGGGAAGAAGCAGGTTCCCGTTGTGGTCGAAAATGGCATAAAATATTTCATTCACACAAATAAGGTGGGGAAGATCTACGCAGCGATTATCTGACCAAGCATAGATCAAATTACCATTGGGAGCTTCTGCTACAGTCAAGTCTTGACCATAAATGAACACGCCAGCTTGTTTAAGAATTTGTTGGTCTGGCTTAACCAGGTAAAGGCTCATGGCATTTTCACTTTCATCAGAATAGACCTGAGCGAACGGCGCAGGAACAGTCGAACGTAACTCCGCGATTTTACTCTTGTTAGAATCATTGGATGAACGGATCGTGATTGTGGCTACATTGTTATCGCCCACAGAAGCGATTGCCGGTGATGTCACTTTAACATCAATCGCTTTCATCGTACTTTGCCCGATTGGACCCGTGTCGACCAGACCATTATTATTCGTATCAGTCAACAGCAGACCACTGTTATCATAGATGCTGAGAGGCCAAGAAGAGATTGGAATGAAGTCATATGTATCGACACCCAGGCTGCCGGTGTTGGTTACGGTGAGAGGGAAAGAGACCTTTTCCCCAACAGAAGTGAACTTGCCCTGGTAAAGTGGATAAGCTTTCACCCGAGCCATGTTTGTTGGGCGGTAAAAGCGAATAGCTTTGCCAACCAGGGAAGATATGGTCGAGCCATATTGATATTGCATGCCATCCATCCCCAGGCTGTCTTCGATTCCCACTATGGGGCTGGTGGCATTGGTAGTTATCAGCGTCTGATACTGTGTAACAATATCCCCATTCTCATGCAAGGTTATCTCAAAAGTTAAATCCTGGGAACCACCTGCAGGATAATCATCGTTCAATCGATACCACTCAATAACCATAAAACGGTTTGGGGCCAAGCCACCTTGGTAGACATAAATGCCTGAGTTTGGCCGGATATCTTTGTACATTCCGAAGTTTCCCCATAGTGCAGCAATGAAATTATTGGGAAGCGTTGCCAGTGGAAGCCGCGGAGAATACCAATAAGAACTTCCTGAACCAAAGGTGACCATGCCTTTGGTACTGAAGTAAAGCTGTGTATATGAATTTTCATAAAATGGGAATGTGAAGCCGATATTAACCGGATCGGAATAGACATCGCCGCCATATAATCCTGAATTTGAGCCTAAGGCTTTGGCATCCACCCAGGAGTAGGTATCCGAATCATTCCAGATGTATCCATACTCATCGGGACCACCAGTCGCTTCAGGAGACTGGGAATATATTTTCTCGTCAAGAAGGCGATCATGCTGCTTTGCCTGGTATCAGTTCTGGCATCCGATATGTCACGCGGATTGAGCAACTCACTTTGAAACATAAGCTCGGATACGGGCATTTCCACAGGGGATTCCTCATCTTGCGCCTGTACGCCAACTGAGCTTATAACTAAACTGAATAATGTGAAGAATACGACTAAAACAAACAGGATACGCTTGGGTTTCATGACGACTTGCCTCCCTTTTAGGATTTTGACCAAGACAAACAATAATCCCCCTGGTTATTGATCCATTATAGCAGAATGTCGCTTTAACGAAAATATGGAATACTAAAGTATGTGGCTTTTTCAAGAAGGATGTTTTGCTGGGAGTAGTATGCCAAAAGCAAAGTGAACATCACCAAAAAACTCGCCGATTATGAAAAGTGGACGAAACCTGAGATCGTATCTCGAGGAGAATACTTAGCCAAATTAGCTACCAGCATCTGGGTCGCTCCTGAAAAACCCTCTCAAGAAAGTACACAATTTACTTCATCTTAGTTAGTCGATATCGATGGAGCCGAGTTGGATGCGGTTCAGAGAATGTTGACCGGAGTGCCAACTCCTACTGGTCTGATGGAGTTATATAAAGCTTTATATAATGCGGGTGATGTAGGTTTGTCAATTACAGAGATAGCGACGGCAATGAATCGGACTAGAGCCCAGATGGCAGGTGTGTTTGGAGCTTTGGGTGTTAGGGTAATATACTGAAGGGCTTCGAGATGATAAAGGAATTGGACATCTATTTACTATATGGATGGTGGCTGGGGAGTGGCATTACAGAATGTAACCTTTGCTTCGAAAAGCCTTAGAAAAAGAAGGAATTATTGAGTAATTTTAGAATATGAATATTTTTGTCAAATTACAAGAGATTAATTTAATCACGAAAAACCATCCACCATGATAGCTTCAGCATATTCGATCGAACCGCGTGTCTTGTTCTTCATCCAGTAATACTTCTCTTCTGGATTGAGGTGTGTCACCATGTTCTTGCCGCGAATGACGATCTTGGAGATTGGAACAATTAAGCAACGGGTGCGAGGTGTCTTTTTGTGGTACCAGGCGCTTAGATGATGGCCCATAAAATATTTTACTTATTGCCTTTACGATCATTAGCTTGGGGGTTTGCTGATCTAACGTGATTGGAGCAGATAATTATTCAGCTTTCTTGTCCCTGAAAATTCACCAAACATTCTGGGACAGATACTTGGACAAAAGGTGCTTGACAGGCGACAATATAAATGCAACAATGATTAGGTGGGATCTATCCCATAGAAATTTGTCAACAGAAATCAATCATAGAATTAGATTTCGAAGACTACTCTTATATAACACTTACTGTAAATTTGTGAAATTATCGCAGTTGATATGATCTTGCGTGATCCACAAAGCAAGGTGACGAGATGGTCTTCCTCCAAAAAAGGTTCGCTTCCATCAGATTTACCAGAAACATAGGGGAAAACTATGAGCCTAAGACATTGGAGTAGCTTGATTTTACTCGCGGTACTGTCGTTGGTCGTCCTGTTGGACGTGCCAGGGAACTTGGCGACAACTTCCACCCAACGCGCCGTTTCTAAATTGGTCCAATTTACCTACAGCGGGCATGTGCTGGGCTTTGCCCAGGACAGTGTCTATGTCGCTGATGGCAACCACGCGTTGCGTGTCGAATTTGTTAACGCCCACACGACCGGACCAATCTCCAGCTCGCCCGCACATGAGACTGCACGCGCCACACCGTTGACGCAAGTGACCTATCCGAACCTGTGGCAGGGGGTGACACTGACATATGATGCACCTGCGATTGGGATCCTGCGCAGTGCGTATCGGATTGAACCAAGTGCCGATGTGACGCTGATCCGGCTACGCTACAATGCGCCTATCACGGTCGAGCCGGACGGGGGGCTTGCGATCCGCTATACGGCAGGTGTGTTGCGCGAAAGCGCTCCGAAAGCGTGGCAAGAGCTGTCGAATGGTGGACAGGTACCCGTAGAGGTAGCGTTCACGCGCATCAGCGAGCACGAAGTAGGGTTTGAAGCCGGAACGTATGACCATTTACTCCCTTTATATATTGATCCAACCCTGACTTGGAATACCTTCCTCGGTGGAACCTCGAGTGATAATGGCTATGGCATCGCGGTAGATGAGAGCGACAACATATACGTGGCAGGTGTGAGTCAGGCCACCTGGGGTTCGCCCATCCGAGGTTACTCGGGGGGCAATGGCGATTTATTCGCCGCCAAGCTGGATGGCAGCGGCAACCTGATGTGGAACACCTTCCTGGGTGGGAGCGGGCAAGATGTGGGCCATGCGATTGCTGTGGACGGGAACGGGAATGTGTATGTAGCAGGATACAGCGATGCTACCTGGGGAGCACCCGTGCGCGCTTATTTGGGCGATTACGATGCCTTTGCCGCCGAGCTGGATGGTAGCGGGAATTTGACCTGGAACACCTTCTTGGGCGGGAGCGATAAGGTCAACCCGAACAAGGGTGACATCGGCCACGCTATCGCTGTGGATGGGAGCGGAAACGTATACGTCACTGGGTACAGCAATGACACCTGGGGGTCGCCCATCCGTGCTTACACCAACTCTCGCGATGCCTTTGCAGCCAAGCTGGATGGCAGCGGCAACCTCGCATGGAACACCTTCCTTGGCTCGGGCGGGGATGATTTTGGCTGGGGCATCGCTGTGGACGGAAGCGGGAACTCGTACGTGGCGGGAGAGGCCTGCGGCTCCTGGGGGTCGCCCGTGCGCGCCTACGCGGGCTGGTGCGATGGGTTTGCCGCCAAGCTGGGTAGCAACGGTTCCCTGGCGTGGAACACCTTTCTCGGTTGTAGTGAAGATGGTGATAACGCTGAAGCTATTGCCGTGGACGGAAGTGGTAATGTGCACGTGGTGGGATATAGCCCGAAACCCTGGGGTTCACCCGTGCGTACTTACGTGGGGAAGGACGATGCCTTTGCCGCCAGGTTGGACAACAGTGGCAATTTGACTTGGCATACCTTTCTCGGGGGAAGCGAGAACGATTATGGCTACGAAATTACAGCAGATGGAAGCGGGAACACATACGTGGTGGGATACAGCCGGGCTACCTGGGGGTTTGCCCTCCTACCCCTTCACGATCGCACCTAATGCCTTTATCGCTGGGTTGAACAGCAGCGGCAACTTGAGTTGGAACACATTCCTGGGCGGGAGCGGATACGGCTATGCCATCGCCTCGGACGGGAAAGGGAACGTGTACGTGGCAGGCACGAGCGGCTCCACCTGGGGCTTTCCCATCCGCTCCTATATGGGCAGTGGCGATGCTTTTGTTGCAAAACTATTGGTTACGCTGCCCGAAAAACTTTATCTTCCGCTGATCGTTCGATAGTGGGTGAACAGTCCTGGGCTCAGTGTGAGTGCCGTTTGCACTTTTGGCACACAAATAGCAGGGAGGTACCGCCCAACAACCAGGAGGAGCTGATTGGTGGGGATTTTCCCAGTTTTGGAAGGTTGTCAGCCTCCAAAGCTAGTTAGAATCTCGTAGGTGATTGTTCCACTTACTAACAACTCACCCGTGTTGTTATTGCTAACCTTTTTCGACGATTATTAAAATTCCCCCATTACTTTACGGTTACCTGCGCTCGATATCCTTCCACCGCCAGTCTCATCACGTTTTACCAGAAATGGCGCGACAATAGAGGTGAACATTTTTTCCCTGGCAGCCGAGCTTGTCCATTCTAAAAACTTTGTTCAACTCGGACAGATGAGGCGGCGTAATGCGCCGAAGTTTGGACTTTCGCCCTTTCCACCACATCAAACCTTAAATCGTTAGGCCACCAAACACAACCAAGATACAAAAGAAATGGCGACCTTGCCGTTAGGTGATCGTAGTACTTGAAAACGATCTCAAATTAATTGTTAGGAATTCTTTCCTATGAAATCACAGCCTGTTTCAGAACAAGATATACAACCGCATTCTGTTTGGCAATCGCTCCTATTGCATTTATTACCGGGTGTATTGCTTCTCGTTTTCTTTGTCATGGCTGTACCCTTTGTTGACCACTTGGGTCTTCCCCTCCGCTTTGCAGCCATGCTGGGCGTATTCCTGGTTCTTACTCCATTCGAACTGGGAGTCCTGTTCTATGAGGGAAAGAAACGAAATGGCAGGTTCTCACTAAGAGGGGTCGTTGTTTATCGAGAAAGGATCCCCTTGTGGCAATATTTTCTCTGGGTTCCCTTGCTTGTCGTTTGGTCCAGTATTTGGGCTTTACTCTTATCCCCATTTGGAGATTTTCTTATCAAAACGGTGTTCTCCTGGCTACCCGCCTGGTTTATATATTCGGACAACAGCGGAACATCAAGGATCATCCTGGTTGTAATGGTGACAGTATATGGAATTGCGAATGTTTCGGCGGCTATAGTGGAGGAACTCTATTTTCGTGGGTATCTAATGCCGAGACTCTCTCGCTTAAAAGGTTGGGCGCCGTTGGTCAATACTGTGCTTTTTGCGTTGCAGCATTTCCTTACACCCTGGCAGCAGCCTTTCATCATACTGGGAGTGCTTCCACAGGCATATCTCGTTTTTAAAAAGCGCAACATCTATCTGGGCATCCTGGCTCATAGCATACTTAATCTGCTATCAACGATATTATTGATCATGTCGGTTTTTGGCTGATAGGAGGTGGCCTAACACCGGCTCCATCTGACCGCCTTCGGGGCGGGTACGCGGCGGCAGGCGAGCCAAACCGTTAAGCCGATTGCATAAAGGACAGAATACATAATTACGAATTAGGACAGGCGAGCTCTAAAGTATATCCGTAAGGATAAAATACCTTAAACACCAAGGATGAGCGAATGTGAAAATCTTCAAAGATGCCAATAAGGATAAAGGGACACCGATCCTTTTGCCCGATACAAAAAGGACTTGGATCGCTTGCTTTGTTTTAGGAGCTGTGTTTTGGATCATTGGGTTGATTTTATGGGCACAGGGGGGGATTGATGAAGCTGTCTTATTCTATTTCAACCCAATGCGAATCGCGATGGATCCAATTGTCGTCTTGTCGAAATGGCTCTCATCCAATGGCATGGCTGCCATCACGTTCCTCTTTGTGGTTTATCTGCTCGTTTCTAAAAAGCTCAAATCTTTCGATGCACCCTTGACGGTGTATTTCTATACGATATGCTCGTTTGGATTGAGTGGGATCGCAGGTGATCTATTGAAAGAGGTTTTTGCGCGTCCAAGGCCAGCAGCCACATACGGTAGTGAAATCCTGGCATTGAGTCAATCATTAACACCTGCGATTCCATCCGGGCATGCCACCAAGAGCATTGCTTTGGTCCTGCCATTCATCTTGCTGGTGAGTCATTCGAAAAATCTTCACAAGGGGGTTAAAATCGTGATCGGATTGATAGCAGGCGGTGTTTGTTTCAGCCGGATTGTACTCGGTGCTCATTATGTAAGTGATGTCCTGGCTGGGATCGGGATGGCTTTGATAGGGTTACCACTTTCCATGATGTTTGCCAACATGCTTTTACGAAAAATGAAACAGGAACAACTACCAAAACTATCCTATATATGGGGCTTCTTGTTGATTTTCTTGACGTGGGTATTTATGGCTCTATAGATCGCTTGGAAGAAAGAACAAAAAAACAGTAACCAACCCACCCCCGCGAAAGCTGACCTGTTCCACAGCGAAGTCAGTCGCGTAAAAAGCCAACTTTAGAACCGAATGAGGGGTTTACAAAGCTGTGTCTCACCAAGCGCAGTAACCGCCATCGATTACCAGATCGCTGCCGGTCATGAAATCTGAGACTTCAGAAGCCAGGTAAACAACCGCGCCTTGCAGATCCGTAACTTCGGCCAAACGCCCGGCCGGGGTGAGGGATAGCCAGTGCGGCATCATCTCTTTGCCTTGGGGAGACTGGAGCAGATCATCCACCAGGGGGGTACGGGTGTAGCCGGGGCTGATACTATTGAACTCTGATCCCGCGTGAGGCCCATTCAGCCGCCAGGCTACGAGTTAAATGCAGAACACCTGCTTTGGAGATGTTATAAACCGCTTGATTTTGGGGCTTGTTGACGATATGACCCGACATCGAGGCAGTATTGATAATTTTCCCATAACCAGCTTTCAGCATCACCTGAGCCTCGGCTTGGGCGCATAAAAAGACGCCTTTGAGATTGACTTCCATCATCTGGAACCATTCGTTTTCAGTTTCGGTTTCAGCGGATATCCAGGCGCCAATTCCAGCATTATTTACACCGATCGTCAGATGACCCCACCGTTCTAGCACAGCAGCGATCATCTTTTGTACTTGGTTGGCCTGTCGCACATCCGCATCGATTGCCAGTGCATCGATTCCCTTGGCCTTTAATTCCGCGGCAACTTGCTCGGCCCTGGGAAAAATGATATCGTCTACGGCTACAGCTGCCCCAGCTTCTCCCAGGGCATGCGCAAAAGCGCGCCCAATTCCTTGCCCACCCCCGGTAACCAAGGCTACCCGGCCATCCAGACGGAAACGATCCAGGATGGATTTCGATTGTAAAACTTTGTCGGACATAATCATTCTCCTTCGTTCCACTGAAAAGTTGCGAGGATGGACAGGGTGGAATTTTGTCGCCCATGAAAGTATAGCATTGAATTTCTCAGAGAGCCAAAGAGCTATTTTGTGTTTATGACAGACGTGTAAAACAATCCAACCCTAAAACAGGACGCTCAATCCTCTCCCATTTTCTCCTACCCTCCGAAACCTAGCCCCAAAAATAGGTTGGAAAAAGCCATGAAAATTGGATATACTCAGCAAAGACGGGTGCAAAATCCCAAAGCAAACATAGTCATTATGGCTGTTGATTGTATATGGGGTTACCTTTTCCTACACAGGAGGAACCTACTCCCACGCAGCAGTTGTATCTATCCCGTGGTCACTTTTAGTGCTCACTTACCTTATATATTATCGAATGACTGCCGGACAGAGGATTTTTCGCCCTGGGGGTTACAAAAAACGTGAAGGATGTTGCTCTGTAAAGGATTCTTCTGTATACTGGAGATAATTCCTGAGAGGAATCACGATTGATAACTACCCGATAGATAATGATGGAGGTGGATCATGTCGAAGAGCGAATCAATAAATAGAAACAAAGAGATGGATCGAAGGATTGCATCTTTAGGCTTCTGGTCAGCAATTATTATGACTATTGCAGTAATATTCTCGGGAATTACAGCAACCACGGCAATGAAAATACCATCATTGGTCTCTGGCATCATCCTCATCCCTATTTTCATTCTCATGATGGCTTGCATCCATGAGTATGCCCCTGCAGACAAGAAAATCTTCAGTCGGCTTGGTCTGCTTTTTTCGATCGGATACGCAGTTCTGATAGGTTTCAATTACTACCTGCAATTGACGCTAGTGCGAGATAACCTTTACTCTGATGTGTTCGCTATGGATGATCCGCAATCCATCATGTGGATTATTGAAGTGCTCGGATATGGATTTATGGGATTGGCGACACTATCAGCAGCTTTTATATTTACAGACGGTAAATTGGAAAATGGAATTCGATGGCTGTTTATCATCAATGGTATCCTGGGTATTGGAGGAATGATTGGTTATGCACTTGAATGGAGCATGAATATCTTACTTGGAGGATTGATCGTCTGGGATATCATCATGCCAATATCGAGCTTATTACTCGCTATTCTATTCAGAAGGGTATTGAGTATAACCAATTCATAACAACCTACTCCACCAGCCTAGTGTAACCCCATCCCACAGTCATTGGGGGAGATACCAACTACTCCAATTCCGACTCAAAAAAGATATCAGTAGGTGGTAGATTCTAACTATTTGAGAAGTTTACTGGAAAATGGTCTCATGAAAAGGTACCAATACATTAGTTTCATCGCTGGTAATCTTGTGGTACTATGTTATTTAGCGTTCACTATATTAGCCTACAGTCGCTATTTATTACCCTACTCCCCGAAAAGTAATTGGCTCAGTGACTTGGGCAATCCCAACAACAATCCACAAGGGGCTATTTTCTACAATATAGGGATCATCTCAACTGCATTGTTGCTGATCGTATTCTTTCTGGGTTTGTTTGTGTGGAAGATCGAAGACAATAGAGTGCAGATCATCATGCTCCGATTGACACAAGTATTTGGAATATTGGGAGCATTTTGTATGATTATGAGTGCTATATTCCCTATCAATATATTTACGATCCACTCGTTCTGGTCCTCTTCTTTGTATATTATGCTATCAACAGCTTTTATATTTTCAGTAGCTATGCTGAGATACCATAAAAGGGTTCCAAGATGGCTGTTGATCCTGGGTGTTTCAACAGCCATGATGGTCATTTTGACGAGTATCTTTCCGATCGCTTATGTGCTTGAATGGATCACACTCTTATTGTTTCTCAGCTATGTTACCTTACTCGGTATCGAGACGAAAAGGATGTAGACCCAAAGAGTAACCAGAAACCTTATAATGTACATACCTTTCGAGGAGGCTAAGTTATGTGCCTAATGGTCTAGATAGCCTTCCGCCTCAACACGGCCCTCCAGGTCATCCAGCATATGAACATAGTCATTATGGCTGTTGATGGTATATAGGGTTACCCTATCATACACAGGAGCAACCTACTCCCTCGCAGCGGTTGTATCCATCCTAGTGTTTCACTTTTGGTGATTTCTTACCTTATATATTGTTGAGTAACTGCCGGAGGGGATATTTTTGGGGAGAAAATCTAGGGAACTGATGTTGCATTCATAAGCAAGATACTCTATACTCATATCAGAGATTGGGTTTCATATTTCATCGTTCCCAAGACGGGCAAGTTTATCTCGGTTTGATGTGGCGGCGTGTTGAACCGGGCTTCGGTATTGGCTCTAGTCGCCACATCAATCCTAAATCGTTGGGCGGCCTTTGTAATAGCCATGCAGTACGGAACAAACTCTTTGTATTAGAACTTAAAAGGAGGAAGTTTAAATGGGTCTTTTTGTTCTTGAGGTGAAAGGAGTAAAGAAATGAGTTCCATCGTTTTGCATTATCAATTAGAGCCGCCAGAAGGCTCGAGTACACTGCTGGCCGGTGAGGATATGAAATGCTTGAAACGCCTGGGTATGCAAGATGGCAAGCTAAGTCTTCGTATCACACTCGCAACGCAAGAAATCCGCTTTGAGTATGGTGAAGGCAACCAAAGGATCTTGGCGCTGGAACTGCACAATGGAAGGCGCACCTGGATCGATCATGCAATGAAAGAGAAGCTCATCCTGGATCAGACCCCTGAGTTTCTCAAGCTAGTGAAAAGCAAGGATGGCGCCTGGCAAATCGAGCAGAGCGCCGCCAGCAAGCAGTTCGAAGTCACTGGTTTGAATTTGATTGCCCAACATATGCACCTGGTGGGGAAGCTTGTGACGATTGAGGCTTGGATTGCCCAACCAGTGCTCGACTTTCGTCCGGCTACGCAGATGCTTTGGATGCTGTTGGCGCCTGGCAGCAGCGTCGAAACCGCCAGTTTAGGTATCCCATTAGTACTAGAGATCACCGACGCCAAATCTCATCATGACATCTTACTGCGATGGAAGTTGCTGGAGTACACTTCTTCTGAGAAAGAGCCGGATCCCCTGCAGGCGCCTGCCGATTACAAGGAACCCGTCACCAAACCACCCGATGCCAAGGACTTGGCGAAGATAGTTGGGTTGCCAATGAAGACCCACGAGGAGGGTTTTTTTGCGCGATCCAACACGGCTGCAGCGCTGGAAGGCATTTTGAGTGGACAGGGCGATGACCTGGCGTGGATGGCTCGCGAACCCATCCTGGCGCAAGCGAAAGAGGTTGTCAACAAGATTTCCAGCGTGTTCGACTGCTTCGAAGGGGATGGAGAAGGCGGAAACAAACCTATGCACGTATTGGTTGACTGGTGGAAAGACCTGGACAAGAAATTGGTCTTCAACAACAAGGACGGAGCAATGCGGGCGTTGGAAACCATGTGGTTAGCCTACCGGGTAATGGAAGGGCTTGTACTGGCGGGAATGAACGCACAGGAACAAGAAACCTATGAGCAAATCTTGGCATCAAATGTGGGTTGGAAACGAATAGTGCAATTCTGGAGTATGTCCTCTTCTGCCCGTGTGAATGAGTTGATGGAAATCAATTTCCTGGAACTAACCAAACCTGTCTGTCTGGAATTCAAGAGAGATGGCGAGCCTGTCAAATCCTGGCGTAAAAACGATGTTATGAATTTGTTTGATATAAAGCTGTGGGATTTTGACACCGAAATCCACCTGGCTAACCAGCCGATCTTCCAAGACTTGAGCTTTGGCACAGGGGTGATCGAACTGGTGCTCAAGATTCCACTCTTCAAGATGGACTTCCAGTTCTGGACGAAACCCAACGGCTCGTTAAAGAGCATCGTCCTGGCGCCTGTGCTTTTCAACTATGGCTATGGGGCCTTTTCGGCGATCAATGTGAAAATCGCCTTGCGGATTGGCGCCATCCAACAAGGTGGCGCAACCACCTTCCAGGTGCAAGTGGATACGGATCACAGCCAGGTGCACGCGATCGCAGCTTTGTATGGAGTGAACCTGGTTGAGGATATCCTGGCTGGCGTTTATTCTACCCTGGCTTATTGGCTGGAATTGTGGAAACCGATGGTACTCGATATCGTGAACCAGGCGGCGACGAAAATATGTAGCCAGCCCGCATTGGGATGGCCAGCTTTCTGGCACGCTCGAAACGGACCACCCGTCGTTTCTGACGGCGTGGGCCACTCCCTGCGAACCCTGAAAGGACAGCTGGTGACGAACCCGGCAGACCTCCCGGAGAGTAGCAGCGCAGCGAATTTCGCCAAAGCGTCAATGGCAGGTTTCGTTGTGTCACGGCAATACCTGACTGCCTGGCTTCGCAATCTATTGGGTGAGTACATGGCCGACCGCATTCTTGAAATCAACTGGCAAGAGCAGTTTGGAGTGACGCTGCCAGATATCGCCGTGTTCGCTATACCTGAGAACCTAACCGAAAATGTGGACGGAACCTCAGTTAGCGAATTGAGTCGATATTACCGCACGCGCATTCACCGATTTGCACCTGTGGTTAATTTGCCCACTAACGGCCAAAGCGCTGCTAGCGGTACGGCAGAGATTCATTTGACCCTCACCCTCGAAGTGGTTGTCAAGCTAAGACATACCGAAATTGGCGTGGTCGAGCGCGGCCGGACACGCGTGGTAGAAACATCAAAGATTCCGGGACAGTACAGCGGGAGATCGAACACGGTCCAGGATGGATCCCTGATCTGGGCGGCGGCGTACCCGGTGCAAGAGGATTTCAGGGCGGAGGAGGGATGCCAGGGTCTTTTTACGCTCCAGCGCCAACTGGCGGAGGCGGTGCTGCAGTGGTGATCGAACCACCGGAAGGGCAGTATCATTCGTATTACACCGAACATGTGATTGCCGTTTTGCTGGAAGCGAATTTCTTATTCTCGAACGATCTCCGCTTGGGTTTCCAAAAGACTGGCAATATGTGGCTGCCGGAGTTGTGTCTAACTCTATATACCAGCGGCGACACCCTGGACCTAAAACCTACTCGAATCGGATTGTCGAAACATGAATGCTTCGCAGGTGCAGATTTGACCTCGCTCCAGCAAGCAATGGAGGATATATGTCTTGAAGACGCAACTGCAATTCTGCAACGGGGCGTGGCTGAAGATCGCCCATCTACAATACGGTACCTGATACCTGAGGTGGCGAAAAACTTGAGCTCAGGGGCCCCAGAGCTGGTTGAGCTGGTGGTGTATCGACAGCAGGGATATAGCAGAATCCGGAAATTTAAGCTACGTCATTGACGGAAGCCTTGTGTATTGGCCGATCGAGATCGTGCAAACGATCACCAGCCATATTTCCTGATGACCAAAGCCTGAAGATAAGGGCTGTCTGGATATAACGATCAGACAGCCCTTAAGTAACTTGTGATGGCATAGGAGACGGCAAAAATCCCAGGCCCATCTTGCATCCAGACGGGTCCTATGAATACGAAGGTGAGAAATAATACTGTATGGGTGGCGTGTGGTCTTGTAATGCGGACGAGTTTCTGTGGAACCTTGCTCCACAGCCCCAGGCATCATTCGCTATCGCGGGCACTCTGCTGAACAAGAATGGGCCTGATCTTTCGCCCCTGCCAACCTTTCTGGGATGGTACAGCACGTGGCTGCATCAATGCCTGTCGGATTTGGGAGAAGGCAAATCCTTGGTCGGGAAGTTTGCTGTTAAGCTATGGAAGAAAGACTGAGCAGGGCGGTCGGTAGAGAGTACAAGTAATAGAATAGTGACCACTATTTAGGATTATTGACTTTTATTCCTCCATCCGTGGATGGGGCTCCAGAGTTTAGAATCAAGTGAAAATTCATAATCCCCTCATCCTCCCGAATTGTGCTTTATCATGGTATAAAAGAGTCCATGAAAGCCTTAACCAAAGCCTCTCGGGTCAATACGGCTTTACAAGTCATCCAGCTAATGAACAACGGTATGACCATCGTCGATGCATGTCGAGGGGTCGGTGTTCCTCGCTGTATGTCCTATGACATCTGCAAGCGCAATCCTTAGGCCCTTGTTAGAACCCAGGAGACCAATAAACCTTTTGAACAACCGATGATTCCAGGGGCGACAATTCGGTAACGAATGAAAATTTAATCGTAAAATTATCTCCAATTTTTTAGAGTAATAATCACAAGGTTTTGGCTATGCCAGCTGATAACTAGAACGTATTTTCTATTTGTGATAGAATGGATTTATGCATGCAATCACTAAAGCCTCTCGGATCAACACCGCCCTTCAAGTCATCCAGCACATGAATAATGGCATGAGTGTGGTCGAGGCTTGCCGCTTGGTGGGAATGCCCCGTAGTTCGTTCTATTATTTCATAGAGAACAACCCAGAAGCGATAGCTGAAATACAGGCAATAATCGATGCCAATAAACGTGAACAGCTTGGCCTGATCCTGATGAGCAAAAACGAGATTCTCCGCAAGGTCATCAAATCTGGCTTAGCTGAGGAAACCAAACCTAGGGACCGCCTGGCGATCTTCGACAAGTTGAATGAGATCGAAGAGGACATGGGACAGAAATTGCGAAGAGAGAGTGAAAGCGAGAGGCAGGCACAAGAGATACTTCTGACTGGACCTAAGACGATGAAGGCGAAGTCCAGCTTCACGCATACTCAGACTGTCACGATTGAGACTGAAGAATAAGAGGAATTGGACAGGGCTGGACAGAACTGTTTGACCAAGGTTGGCAACTGGGAGGGAACTATGGAGCTTGGATGCGTTGTTGCGATTACGATGGGAGTCGTCATAGTCCTGTATATCGTGCAGTCTATCTCGGGTAAGTCCAACAAACCTTATGGTCGAACTGGAACATTTACTGGTTCGAGCGGGGTCAAGATAACCGGAAGAGACGATCTGACAAGCTGGGCATTGCACAAACATCCAGAGGATATCGATGCTCATGATTATCGGAATTACTCGGTGCTAGATGCTGATGTTGTCATCCATCGAGAAGGGGGAGTGAACAAGATTGTCAAAGGTGCAGATAGAGGGCGCATTCTTACTGATTGGGAAGTGGACGAAATGGAAGAGGATGAGTTATGAATGCTAATACCCAAGCAGAACGTATCAACAAGGCTCTTCAGGTTATCCGGCATATGAAAAAGGGAAAAGATATCACTCAAGCATTCCGTCTCGTTGGTATACGTCAAAGCACGTTTGAGAAGGTATGCGAGGAAAATCCTGAAATCTTCGCTATACTCCGAGAGATTGTTGTAGCCCAAGCACAACGTGTGAAAGAGTTGTATGCTGCTTATAGCAACGAGTTGAGGCAGGAGCTCGAGGCAGAGGGGATTATGGATAGTGCTGAGATATTGTCCCGTCTGTGGAAATAGGCAAATACTGGATGAGTTGACCCAAAGCCTGGATATTGATAAGGTGTCGAGAGAGAGGCTGCGGCCTTTCTCAGCCGAAGGCCGACATTGCACAGGGCAAGATCACGCCTCGCAACGACGGAGACAACAATTAGGATCGAAAGCGGGGGTTAAACATCGAATGTTTTGGGGATATGACATTTATTACTTGACTTGGAATTTTTTTAGAACAATAATAAATGCAGGGTGTCATACGAGAAGGGAGGAGCCTATTGGGATAATATCTAGGTAATCTTTATTTTCGGATTTAGATGTTGGAAGCGATGAGCCAAAGATCTAATTTGGTCGCTTACCCTATAATGACGAATATTTATATTATATGGGGGATCTTTGAGGAGCTAATAGCGAAACCGGCCATGATGGTCGGTTTTTACTATTCTGACTTCACTCTAATTAGAGAAAATAGAGGAGATACCATGACTGAGGCTTCAAAACACAATCGTCAACGTATGCTGTTCGTAACCTTTTTATTCTGTTCAACATGGCTGGTACTCATTGTTTCACGGCAGAACAACCTCGCCAATGCCGCAACCAACACGTGGTATGTAGCTCTAGGTGGAAATGATGCAGATTCATGTAATAGCCCTACCCAACCATGCGCTACAATCCAGGCAGTTGTGGATAAAGCCGCCGCAGGCGATACAGTCCTGGCGGCTAGCAACTCATTTTCCGATGGTGTTACTCTCTCAAAAGATCTTATCATGTCTGGAGGATGGGATGCTACGTTTTCCAGCCAAGATGGGATGACTACAATTGATCTCGCTTTTGTATGGTCCAAAATAGGTATTGGTGTCAACGAGGGGATCACAGCTCAGATCGAGTACTTTAAGGTGCAGAATTCCCGTTCACAGGGGTCTGGAGTTCAAAATAGGGGGGATCTAATTCTTACACACTGCGTTATTACGAATAATTCAGGTTTTATGGGAAGTGGTATCTTCAACTCAGGAACCATGACCATTTCTGAATGTTCTATAGACCATAACTACGATGCATATTATGGCGGAGGTATCTACAATGAAGGTGATATGACCATCCTTGACAGCTCAATCGATCATAACAATGCTTCCAATGCAGGTGGTGTATATAACGGCAATCAATATAAAACCAGCACAGTGGTGATTAAGAACAGTACAATCTGGGCAAACGACGCTGGAATTGGAGGAGGAATTGAAAATAGCAGTGTCGTCGAGATGATCAATACAACTATTGCAGAAAATTCTGCCAGTGATTTATATGGTGGTATCTACAACCCAGGAAAATCTTTAACCTTATCCAATTGCTCGGTTGTTGCAAACCAGGGGTATGGATTGGTTGCAGATGGTGACGCCAATGTCCACCTTCAAAACACGATAATGATTAAGAATACCTCTGGAGATGCTCTTAATATGCCCTTTCTAGATGGATATAACATGATCGGAAGTATTATTTCTCCAATTGGCGGTTCTGATGGCCCTGGCAATATAATCGGTGTTCAGACAGGTGTTTATCCCCTGGAAGGGTGGCCACCCTATGCACCTCTATATCCTACCAGTCCAGCAATCGATCATGGGGACCCATCCGGCTGTCATGATAGCGTTGGGAACCTGCTTAATACCGATATGCGTGGGAAACCCCGTTTTGGCCTCTGCGATATCGGCGCATATGAGCTACAGCCGATTGGGTTTTCAACTTTTACAGTTGATCATAATCAACCCCACACGGATACATTGGTCACCTATAAGATCAACCTGGTCAATAACAGTGCAGCTGTCATCTCGGATGTACAGGTAACGAACGAGCTGCCGGTTAGATTCACATATATCCCTAATTCACTCTTGGCAAGCAGCGGTAATGTTGCGTTGGAGAAAGGTGTAATCTCCTGGAGCGGATCCATCGAAGCAGGTCAACCGATATTGATTCAATATCAGGTGAATGTAGGCACAATAACCGGTACCATAACCAACACTGCAATAATCACAAGCAGTGGTGAAGTCTTAAACCGTTCAGCTTCGGTGCAGGTTGTTGATAAATATTATACATATTTACCCTGTATATCCAACCCTTGCCTGCCCTCTTTCTCCGACAACTTCTCCAACCCTGCCAGCGGTTGGTGGACCGAAAGCGGCGACGACTATTCGATGGAATACCTGAACGGCGAATACCGTATTACGGTCAACCCCGGCTGGATCGCCTGGTCGACGTTAGATTTCGGTTTAAGTGATTACCGGGTCGAGGTGGATGCCCGAGCGGCAGGTCAGTTGGGCGGCGGCGTGGGGCTGATGTTTGGCCTAAACAATGATGGGTTCTACGTGTTCGAGATTAGCAATGGCGAGTATGGCCTTTGGCGTATCGCTTCTGGCCCATGGACCTGGACGACGCTTGTAGATTGGACAGCTTCATCGGCTATCCGCGGCGGGAACCAGACAAACCGTCTGAAGGTGGCGCGCAGCGGAGACAACATCACGCTTTATGCCAACGGACAGTTGCTTACTACAATCTATGATGGCACATACCGCGGCACTGAGCTGGGGATGGCGTCAGATGCATATTCGGCATCCTTTGATGGTCGCTTCGACAACTTTGCTTTGTACACAGGCTCTTGTATCAACGCGGCTGCCCCGGTGATTTCGCAAAGTCAAGCGGCACCCGTAAAAAGAAGTTCAATGGGAGGAGGACCAGGTATCCACAAGCCTTAGCTTGCGCTGGCGAGGATCGCCGATAAGAAAAGCCCCAGGGGGTTGGTTTTACTTGCATCGCATGAACCTCCTGGGGGGTAAATAATCGATTTTTTCGATACTCATCCTCCATCCGTGGATGGTTTTTACCCGAACGTAGAACCACACAGGATTTATCAACCCCGCATCCTACCAGATTGGGCTTTCTCATGGCATAAAAGAGTCATGAAAGTCTCTCACCCGAGCCTCTGCATCAACACAGCCATCCAGATCATCCAACCTATGAACAATGGCATGACCATCGTTGATGCATGCCGTGAAGTTGGTTCCCACGCAGCACCTTCAATGACATCTGCAAGCGCAACCCTGAAGCAGTCGCTAAAGTCCAGGAGATTATCGAAGCCAATGCACAACAGCAGTTGGGGCTCATCCTCTCGCATAAGACAGAGATACTCCAGAAGGTCATCTCAGATGGGTTTGCGGATACCACAAAGCCAAAAGACCGCTTGGCGATATACAACACGTTGAACAAGTTGCTGGATGAGCTGACCCAGAGCTTGCAAATCGATAACGGTGTCGAGAGAGAGGCTGCGGATTTTCTCAAGCGAGGCCCGACATTGCGCAGAGCGACATCACGCCTCACGGCGACGGAGAGGACGATTACGATCGAGAGCGAGATATAGCATCAGGACAGATTGTGGTTGAAGTGGGAGAGTTAGACAGGGTCAGACAGCATTCCTGAAAATATCGCAAAATAGGGGCATTAGATGTTCACGGGGGTATGAGCTACTGTGCACTCCCCTGATATGTTATTTCGTCAATCCAAAACCAAGTTGTAGATTTTCCTCAGTTATGTGAATGGATCCAGCCAAGTCGGTATATACTAATGTTGAGCATATGGCATCCGACTCGCAACCAACATTGCCTGGTACCTGGCGGCCTGACCCTTACCAGGACTGGACTTTCACCAGCAAGCAGACGATGACTTTTCAGGATACACCACGCTTTGTTGGGCAGGCAGAGTTTTTATTGAAACAAATAATGGATTATTCCTCGGAACCCTTGCGGGCTACTTCATCAACATATTTCGGTGCGATAAGCCTTAACCATAATCCAACTTTGCCTTGAAATGTCATCACAATCTCCCGCTTGCGCTTAGCGGCAGCATCAAGAATCATTCGAGCACATACATCAACTGGCATTGCATTTTTTTCATGTTTCGATAGTTTACCCGTTAGAGTGCCATCTGCCCACAGTGCACGACTGCTTATACCCGTACTCACCCATCCTGGGTATATCATTGTCACACTGATTCCACTGTTGGCTAATTCAATCCGAAGGGAGTCGAAGAAACCAGCCATTGCATGCTTGCTAGGTGTATAAGCATCTGCTGTGGCTGATGGGTATTTTCCTCTGAGGCTCGAAATACCTACCAATCTCCCACGAGTTTTCTTCAAGTAGGGTAATGCATAATGCGTGCAATAGACACTTCCGAAAAAATTCACTCGGAATACTTTTTCAAATAAAGCGAGATCCCGCAACTCGTCAAATCTTGATGCCATACCGATCCCTGCGTTGTTGATCACTGTATCAATCCGTCCATACTCTGCAACGGTACGTTCAATTAAGTTATGACACTGTGTTGGATCGGCAACATCCGTAGGAATAACGATAACCCTGCCTCCCTGCTGGCTACATTGCTTTGATACATCTTCTAATTTCTCGACATTACGCGCTGCAAGAACAAGCCATGCCCCATAGCCTGCAAGCTGCAATGCTAATTGCTGCCCAATTCCAAAGGATGCGCCTGTAATGATCACAACATTTTCACGAAAAGTTGTATCCTTCATCTCTTGACCTCCTTATTTTGCCTGCCCAATAATGAGTATATAGAAAATTTCTGTTTATATATCCATTCAATGTTTTATACGGACTTGTTCTCAAGTTTTTATGTAAATCACTCTGCTTGATCTGTATAAAATCAGTACATAACAATCATATTCTAAATGCAATCTAAGTTTTGTACCAAAAATCTCATCCGCCTTGTTTGAAGCTAAACAAATCTTCTCTGCTGCACCTCAACCATTCTTCCCTTGCATCTTGTACAACAACAATCGCGAGCTTGAAGTGAAGCCGATAAATGTGACTTGGTTGAGGATCAGAATACTACCGCCATTTTTAGTCAAATTTCGCGACCTAAGCAGATAGCTCTTACTCTCCTCAAGCGACTCGGGTGAAACAAGTAGATTTGTTTTCCCCATTCCGTCAACTCCTCTACCACTTATATCGCTCTCTTTCATAACCACTCCTATCTTCAAGCAATTCTACTTTTCCCGAATTTGTACGTGAAGAATTTACTTCTCTCTCAGTTTCAAGTGCATCAATTAGCCTTATCAACTTGGTGACCGCTCGCCATATCGCAAAGAGCAGCACCCAATGTCCCACCAAAACGCCTGCAAGAAATGCTGTGTAGATATCCATATGCCATATACCTCCATTTGCTGAACCTGATTGGTTACCATTATGGACTATCAAGATATCAGGATCAGAAAGCAAAAACAATCCCCACGCGGGTGAATTAGGGGGGAAAAGAGGGGTAACCTTTAGGTGTATTGCTCTTAATTACAAAATTGATCTATACTAATAACAAGATGGGAGAAGAGAATCCTGAGCCGTCTTGAAATTGGGGCATCGTTTTGGGGTAAGTTATGGCTAATTTGATAGGTCAAACAATTAACCACTACCATATCATCGAGCAGCTTGGTGAAGGGGGAATGGCTACAGTTTACAAAGCCTTCGATACTCACCTTGAGCGGCCAGTTGCGATAAAAGTGATCCGGCAAGAGGCCTTCAGCCAAGAAATATTCAGTATGGTATTGGCTCGGTTCGAACGGGAGGCCAAGGCCCTGGCGCAGCTTTCGCATCCTTACATTGTCAAAGTGTATGACTACGGTGAGTATGAGGGATCGCCTTTCCTTGTAATGGAATATATTCCCGGAGGAACGCTGAAAAACCGCACTGGAAAGGCAATCTCCTGGCGCGAGGCAGTTCGGCTTCTACTTCCGGTTGCCGGGGCTTTGAAGTATGCACACGATGAGAAGATAATTCACCGCGATATCAAGCCTGGGAATATCTTGATCACATCGAGGGGTGAACCGATTTTGTCTGATTTTGGCATAGCCAAGATTTTGGAGAATACTGCTTTAACAACTTTGACTGGCACGGGGGTTGGAATTGGCACCCCAGAGTACATGGCACCAGAGCAAGGTAAGGGTGGAGAAGTCGATGGACGCGCAGATGTGTATTCACTTGGTGTAGTTCTTTACGAGCTGGTTACAGGTAGACGTCCTTATATAGCCGATACGCCACTGGCAGTGTTGCTGAAACACATGAATGATCCTTTGCCAAGGCCCCGAGAATTTGTTCCGGATTTACCAGATGCAGTTGAACAAGTGCTGTTCAAAGCACTAGCAAAGCAACCCCAGGATCGCTATTCAGATATGGGTGCGTTTGCCCAGGCTTTGGAAAAGCTAATTTCAAGTGAGGTTGGGACTTTGGAACAAGGATTACCTATTAGTGATGAGCAAACTGTAATCGCAAAGGATGGTGAAGAACGAAAGAAAAGAAACGGGCTAGGCCGTCTGCCTATAGCATTGATATTAATTGGAATAGTTTTTCTGGCAGGAACCACAACATTCGCGATTTTTTGGGGAATAAAATATTATGAAAAACAGCAAGAAGTCTTTGCGAATAACACCCAATCGGCTCTCGCGAGAACGGATTTATCGCAGGCAACAGGAGAGAATACAGAACCAACTTATAATTCAACCCAGACAACAGTTCCTCCAACAGCAACGATAGCGCCTTCTCCTACGATAATTCTCTCACCAACTTTGGGTATCGGATCAACCCAAATATCGAACAAAGACGGGATGGTAATGGTTTTTGTACCACAAGGGGAATTTCTGATGGGAGCTGATCCCTCTGATGAAGGGGCTGACGAAGATGAGTACCCGCAACATACAGTTTTTCTAAATGATTTTTGGATTGATCAAACCGAAGTGACGAATGCCATGTACTCACTTTGTGTAACTGCAGGCGCCTGTCACCTGCCACAGAAAACAAACGCCCCTCCAGTGACGGATTATTATTATGGGAATCCACTTTTTGATCAATATCCGGTTATTTATGTTTCATGGGATGATGCTGTAGACTATTGCACCTGGGCAGAGAGACGATTGCCAACCGAGGCAGAATGGGAAAAAGCCGCTCGTGGCTCGAAAGGATTGATGTTTCCCTGGGGAAACCAAGCTCCGAATGGTTCCTTTGCGAACCTGTGTGACGAAAGTTGTCCTTATGAAGCTGAAAGAGATCCCACTTACAATGATGGCTATCCTGGGGTATCGGATGTCGGTGTATTTTCAAAAGGGGCCAGTCCGTCTGGCGCTCTTGATATGTCTGGAAATGTCAATGAATGGGTTGCTGACTTTTACTTGGAAAATTACTATTCTATTTCACCATCTACTAATCCTACAGGACCTATGTCTGGCATTTTGCACGTGTTGCGCGGGGGTGCCGCAGTACAGAGGACTTGGTATGCGCGTACTTCCCATCGGGCTGCAGATTGGCCCAACAGCAATTATAGTAACCTTGGTTTCCGTTGTGCAACCTCGCCGTGAACCAATCTCATTATTTCAAGGACTATGAATTTTTAAATATAGAGTCATAAGACATAAGGTGCTTGACTTACTTCACATACAAGCTCCAATAGCTTAGAAGCACTTAGTTTATTCTCAATGCCGACTTCGTGAAAGGAGAAAGAAATGAAAAACCGAATTATGGCTCTTATTCCAATAACGTTCGTATTGAGTCTTTTCTTGCTGACTGCGGACAACAACTCGTTATCCCCGAAAGTTATTGCAGCAACATTAGATACTCAATCCAATCTCAGCGACCATTCAGATACCTTTTTATCCTTGAAAGATAAATCAAATGATATTCAAACTCTTGGGGAAGTATTGACACCCACGATCCAATCCGATGTGTACCTACCTTTGATCATGAAGAATATTGTAGAGATGGTTCTCGTCCCCGCAGGCGAGTTTCAGATGGGCTGCGACCCGGCGCACAATGGAGGATATTCTTGCAACTCAGCAGAACTGCCCCTTCACATGGTTTACCTGAATGCTTATTTAATTGACAGGTACGAAGTTACCAACTCAAAGTACGCCCAATGCGTGACTGCGGGAGTTTGCCGCGCCGCCAGAGTCTATCAGCTCATACACCCGTCCATCATACTACGACAATCCGACCTATGCAAACTACCCAGTGATTTTAGTTTCGTGGTACAACGCCCGAGATTATTGCACCTGGGCAGGTAAGCGCCTGCCCACCGAAGCTGAATGGGAGAAAGCAGCCCGCGGCACTACAATACACGCCTATCCATGGGGTGACGAGGCACCGAACTGTACAATGGTAAACGGCAACATCAATGGCTACTGCGTGGGTGATACCAGCCAGGTTGGCAGTTATCCGACTGGAGCCAGCGCGTTCGGTGTACTGGATATGGCTGGCAACGTCTGGGAGTGGGTCAACGATTGGCACCAGAGCGATTACTACAGCATCTCGCCTTATGCTAATCCTCCTGGACCAGCATCGGGCTCATGGAAGGTGAAGCGTGGAAACGGGTGGTTCTATCCCGGCGGTGCTACCTACTTACGCGCCGCATACCGCTTCCCCGCTGGCTTTCCAGAGAGTACCGACTTCGACCTCGGTTTTCGTTGTGCCGCCTCACCGTAAGGATAGAATATGTAACCCGATATGTCCCACATTAACTCACCACAATTTGCTTGGTATCTTGACCTCACCCCAAACCAGATATTCTCTTTGTACGATTATCCCATTTCAGGCAAGAATGGATTACCGCTTTGCCAAGAGCATGGCAAGCAGCTTGAGATGAAAGAGGTGGTAGTGCTTGATCAGACTGCAACTGAGATGGCTCCACCAGATCATTGTTGGGTGTGCGAGGAATGAAGCTTTCTGATCAAATCCAAATAAAGGTCACGATGCGAACGGATTTGGATGGGGAGAGCGGTCTAATCCAAAGTTGAAACAGGTCTTTATTTTAGAATATGACACATCTTAACCCTGAGAAACTACACGTGAATTTTATTGGCGGTGCCAATGCTGATGGGCCCATCACACCAAGAGCATACACACTGACTCATTCTGATTCGACTGGGGATTTATTTCTTTCCATTGGCCTGCACAACAATCTTCCTCAGATATCTGGAATTTACACCCGTCTAATGCGTGATGAAGTGTTGGCTGAATGGGAGGCAAATGAACAGTTAACCCTGCACGTCAATTGCCATGTGAGCGGAGGCTTGGTCTTTGGGCCAGCAAAATGGCGGTACTCGATATTCAGATATCACCTGCGAATGGTTTTAGAGGCTTTCTGGTACGGCGACAAGAGACTAATCGAAATTTACCCCCAAATGGCGAAGGCACCGATTATCGTGCATTTTCATGCTAGGGAGAAGAAACTAAACAAGTCTGAAACCTGGGGTGTATTCGATGACTATAAGGTCTAAGCGGAAAATGTTAGAAGAAGTGGGGCTGGCCACGATTGCGACAGAGTTAGCTCCACCAGACCATTGTTGGGTATGCGAGTAAGCCAGTTGTTGAAATATAACCCGAGTGGATGCACATAACCTAAAGGAGATTGCATAATGGATATCCAAGAACCTGTTATTCTCTTCAGTGTCAATAAAACTTATGAACCCATCATCAGTCCCGAAAAGCTATATGAGATTACTCGAGGGGCTTGGGTTCTCGGGGAGCGTCGCAATAAAGCTGAGTATGCTTTTTCAGTTTATAAGGGGATCGTCAAAGAGGTCTATCTTATTCACAAATGGTTCCCGGTCATTACTACTCTTAAGGAACAGAAGACACATAGACGTTGGAGATTTGAAGGGGAAGTCGCTCAAGAGATGCAGCATTATGTTGGTGGTTCTGTTGAGATGTATACCAAAGTTGGAGCGCAAAACCCTGTAAAGTATGTCAACTGCTGAATGTATAAAGATCAGATTCGAAGTTACACGGTTATTGCGTTCTTCATCTCCTTCATCATTAGTCTTGCCTTAGGTTACGCCCTCTTGGCAACTAGAACAAGAGATATTGTCTCAGGCGCTACTTCTATAGAACTGGCAGGAAGTTGCAAGCTTATTCTCTTCGATACTAGGCTTCAACCCATAACCACTTTGGTGCTGGCATGCCCCAGGACAGACCTGATACGACTGTGGCCTCTGCCTATGCAGCAGCCATGGTTTGAGGATTGGTGGGAAGAACCTGCACCTGTCCTGGATTGGCGAAAGCTCGGATTCTGGGTCATTCAAGTTAATCCTGGTGTCACTCCTAATAAACAGTCACACGAGCACAAATCGTGGTTTGACTGAACGCTCTGGCTACCGAAATCCGGTGATGCCCATCGCGCACGAAATAGATATCACCGACTTGGATCAGCTCGACAGGAGGTAAATCAATCCCTTGTTCGTTCGCCATGGCAACACTCAGCCA
This sequence comes from uncultured Chloroflexia bacterium, assembly GCA_963751425.1. GTDB lineage: Bacteria > Chloroflexota > Anaerolineae > Anaerolineales > UBA4823 > CAVVUF01. The sequence continues at coordinate 651,159 of CAVVUF010000002.1, forward strand.
GCGCTGCTGGGTTCGATCGGTCAGAGGGTGGAATTGGTTATCGAAGTCATTCAGGCGGCCTTCCGTCCCGCGGATCTTGTCCAAGGGCACTTCCTGTTTACCTGCATAATGCCCACATCTCCTTTCGGTTGCATAGCTCCCCAAATCCAGAAGGTGATTCGAGTGGTGGGTGATTGCGGAGATAATCTTGCGGGTACGACCAGCAGCCCAAGATTTATTGAATAAGGTTACCAGGTTATAGTTCCCTAAACTTCTATTGTTTGAACTTAGTGAGAAATCCATTGTATTGCTGATCATTTTTTCCTTGCTTTCCTTTTTGCGAATCGATTTTCATCTGCTTGGTCGTTCTAATCTAAGCATACCTGTTAGCCTCAATAAAGGCACCTGCAAGAATGCAGGGGAAATTGAGGGGTTTATGAAGGGAATTTATGTAGAAGGTACAATTTTTTCGATGTATAATGAATCTGTCTTCCACTTTTTTGGGTTTATCGGTCGTTAGGTGAGATATGAACTGTGTTGGCGATGAATAATCCCGAGAAACCGTTGTTTGAACGGCTTACCCGGCGAGAACTCGAGATCCTGGACTTGTTAGCCGAAGGGCTAACAAGCAAAGAGATAGCTGAACGCCTGACCTTGGCCGTCAGTTCCGTGCGCTGGTATGTTCAGCAGATTTATGGAAAACTGGGTGTCAATGGAAAACGGCAAGCTATAAACCGTGCCTGCGAATTGGGCCTCATCAAATCTGCACCCGAACGGCTCATTTTACCTACCGAGTCCAATCAGCCTGGTTCCAATCCTATGCAACCGCTCCCCACCGGCACGGTTACTTTCCTCTTTACTGACATTGTAGGCAGCACTACTTTGTGGGAGCGTGATCCTGTAGCAATGGAAGCTGCCATTGAAATCCATAACGCAATCCTTCGTCAAGCCATCCAGACCAATGGCGGAGTGGTCTTCAAGACCGTCGGTGATGAGTTCCAGGTGGCTTTCTCCACTGCACCACAAGCGCTTCGGGCAGCTTTGCAAGCGCAGCGAAACCTGGCCGCTGCCCTCTGGAACGAACTGGGACCGATGGAAGTGCGCATGGGCATCCACACTGGAGTGGCATACCTGGACGATTCTGGGGATGAATATGCCGTATCCCATACGAAGAATCGCGGTCATCGGGTGATGGAAGCTGCGAATGGCGGGCAAATCCTGATTTCACAGGAGAGCGCAGACCTATGCCAACGCAGCTTGCCAGAGAGCGTGGTCTTAAAAGATTTAGGCGAGCACCATATTCGTAATTGGAAGGACCCCGAACATTTTTATCAAGTATCTGCTCCCGACCTGGTGGGGAGCTTTCCTCCATTGCGGACGCAAGCAGAGCCCAAGCATAACTTGCCGGTGCAGCTCACGAGTTTCATTGGTCGAAGAGAAGGAAATCGCCCACATCGGGGATCTCTTTAAGAAAGGGCGATTTGTGACTCTGACGGGTCCAGGTGGGACGGGCAAGACACGCCTCGCAATTCAAGCCGGCAGAAAGATGCTGGAGCAATATGAGGATGGTGTTTGGTTGGTGGAGTTAGGATCGCTCTCGGACCCGGAGCTGGTGACGCAGACCGCCGCGCGCGCTTTGGGCATACAGCTTTCTACTTCGCCGCAAACTTTATCCGTCGTGATCGATTACCTGAAACCTAGGCAGTGCTTGCTGATCTTTGATAACTGCGAGCACCTGATCGCTGCCTGTTCCGGGGTGATCCATGGTCTGCTGCACGCCTGCCCGTCTTTATCCGTGCTGTTGAGCAGCCGCGAAGCACTGGGGATTGAGGGGGAAGCCCCCATGCTGGTGCCCCCACTCAGCCTGCCGGATTTGGCGCAGCTGCCCGCAGTTGATGATCTGGGACAGTACGATTCCATCCAGCTGTTCGTGGAGCGAGGGGTAACAGCCTCGCCATCTTTCAATCTGACGGAGAAGAATGCGCCTGCGGTGGCGCAAATTTGCGAGCGGTTGGATGGCATCCCGCTGGCGATCGAGCTAGCGGCGGCGCGGCTGAAAATCCTGAGTGCTGATGAAATCGCCAGGCGACTAAATGACCGCTTCAGGCTGCTGACAGGAGGCAGCAAGGCGGCTTTGCCAAGATACCAGACTTTACGCGCTTCGCTGGACTGGAGCTATGCCATGCTCTCAGAGGCTGAGAAGAAGCTGCTGGAGCGCCTGTCGGTGTTTGCTGGCGGGTGGACGCTGGAAGCCGCAGAAGCAGTTGGATGCGGAGAGGGGATCGATTCTTGTGATGTGCTTGACCTGTTGAGCCAGTTGGTGAATAAGTCGCTTGTGAAGGTGGAGGTTGGGGAGGAGACCAGGACGCGCTACGGGCTGTTGGAAACAGTGCGTCAATATGCTCAAGAAAAGTTGGTGGAATCTGGGTGGGCAGGCATTGCTCGCAGCCAGCACCAGGATTACTATGTTGGCTTGGCAGAGCGAGTAGATCAAGTGTGGGGCAGTGACCAGGCCGCCCTTTTGATGCTATTGGAGGCAGAGCTGGATAACATCCACCTGGCAATGGAGTGGTCCATCGAAGATGCCGGAGAAGAGCCTAGAGATCCCTATCCCGGTATTCTTATAGCTTCTGCCCTGGTCTTCTTTTGGTGTTATCGTGGTCGTTTATTGGAAGGCCTGGTCTGGCTCGAGCGCTTGATAAAAGCTGTTGATGTTATGCAAGCCACCAGCTTGCCATCACCAGATGAAGAGCTAATATTTGCCCGGGCTTTGACGCGAGCTGGCGATCTTGCCCTGCAGCTCTTTAAGAATGACGAGTCTTCAGCTTTCCTAACCCGCAGCCTGGGGGATCTTTCCAGAGGCTTGGGCAATTGGAGGGCAGTGATTATGCTTACTGGCTCCTGAATGCGGGTTGTCTGGCGATGAATAAACATGAGACGGATCAAATCGAAGTTATGTTTACAGAGGGGCTAAGGATTTCTCGCCAGGCCGGTCATTTATGGCTTCAATCGACATATACCACCCAAATTGGGAAAATTGCTTCGGAGCGAGGCGAGTATGCCCGCGCCATCCAATTTTTCGAAGAGAGCAAGATTTTGAATAAAGAAATCGGAGATCAAACCCAATATGCATGGAATTCTTGGAGAAATCGAAGTCGTTGAATACATACTCGGAAACACTCAAAAAACCCGGCAGCTGGTAGAGGAGAGGCTGGAGATACTGAGTAAAACAGGTAATGTGAATTACATCAACAATTGTTTTATAGTTTTGGGTTATTTGGATTGGCAAAATGGGGATTTCCTGGCAGCTAAGGATAACTTTAGTAAAGTGTTCTTCGTGGCTCAAAAACAAGGCCATCTGGAAGGGATGTACCTTGCCAGATATTATCATGGGTATTTATCGATCATCTTGGGTGAATTTCCGGAAGCTAAAGCACTATTAACTGAAAATGTCCGGCATATGCAGGAGAATAAGATACCTTTATGGACAGGCTGGTCTACTTATGCGATGGGTTTACTCTTTTTTCTGAAGGGGATTATGCCCTGGCGGAAAGACAGCTTCAAGATGTTATCAAAATAGGTCAGGGTAAGGAACTTGAAAAAGTTAAAATATCCGCGGAATACTGGCTGGGGAAAATGGCAATTTACCGCGGTGATATCGAAGCTTCTCGGCCTTTTTTGAGAGAAGCCGTTCGGAAGAAGCTATACGGTACTTTTTTCAATTGGGACCTCAATTCATATTTCATTTGGGATCTCAATTCATACATCGATGGTATCGAAAATCTGGCTGCTACCCGCCAGGAATGGAAGACCGCTGCAATCCTGCTGGGCGCCTCGGAGAGCTGGTACCATCAGCACCGTCACATGCTGTTGAAAATTGAGCATCAATTTCGCATCTCTGATACCCTGCGGGCACGTCAAGCGCTGGGTGAAGAAGGGTTTGAACATTATTGGGAAGAGGGAAAAAAGCTGTCATTCAAGCAGGCGTTGACATATGGCCTGGCTTATCTAGAGGCTGAAAGAGCCAATTGATCTATTGTCATTAAAAGTATATAACTCCGAGGTCTTAGTTTCTGACTGAGCATTCACCTAAACATGCCTCTTTTCAATTGCCTGTGCGAACCGCAAGCTCGCCAAGGTCAATGAAAAAGTTAAGGTCTTTTGTACCGCGCATGGACATCGTTGGTACATCAGACCCACGAATATTGTCTCTTATAACAATGTATTATCTTGGTATACTCACAGGTTGAAGGTCAGTTTTATTCGAGGTTATTTTCGAAAAGAGAGCATCAGCCAAGATTAAAGAGAATGCGACAGGTTGTTGTCCATAACATGATGACGTTGTGCGAGCCTGCTGCGGCCACTTCCAGCGCCCGCTTGACGTGCTCCTGTCCCTTGACTTCCTGGAAATCCACCAGCACTTCCGGCGGGATGTCTTCGGGGGATAAGTTGGGCTGCGGCGTGATATCGGCCTCGCCGCGCAAATATGCGCATAGGTTTGCAAGGGATTCAACCGGGATTACTTCCAGGTCGGGAACCAGGGCTGCTTCTGCTGCGTCAGTCGACGGCACGAAGATGCGCTTGAAACCCTGCTGGCGTGCCACGGCCGCCATGGGCAGCACGCCGCGGGCGTGGCGCACGGAGCCGTCCAGCGATAATTCCCCGACCACCAGCGTTCCCTCGGTTGAGGCAGGCGGCAGCAGGTGGCTCATCACCAGCACCCCCAGGGCGATCGGCAGGTCGTAAGCGGGGCCTTCCTTGCGCACCGTGGCAGGTGCCAGGTTGACCACGATGCGCTTGCGCGGGTATTCGAAGCCGGTATTCTTGATGGCTGCCTGGACGCGCTGCTTGCTCTCCTGCACGGCGGCGTCTGGGAGACCAACGATGTCCATGCCGGGCAGTCCCTGGGCGGTGTCGACTTCCACTTCGACGATCACGCCGTCCAGGCCGATCACAGCACAAGAATAGACACGCGCTAACATGAGGTAAGTTTAGAGGCGCAGGCGTGAATTGTCAAGGTGGGGGAGGATAGGTCATGGAAGGGATAATTTGAATTCCCTGGCCAAGTAAATAACCGCGCGTTATGAGTCGGCATGTGAATAAGGCGCTGTTCTGCCGGTATAGCATCATACCGGCATTATGCTTTACTTCTGATCATGGCTTGAGACCACCAGCCATCTCCCACAGCGATACCCCCCAAAGGCTGCCAGCCTTCTTGTATATACTGGTTTACCTTTTCAATAAATTCTTCAATATATTTGTGATGTGATATGCAGATCACGGTATATTCCATCATGACATCCTCCTTATTTTTCACCATCACAGCCATTCAAATCAGAATCATATCATGGTTCATATCCTAGCCCCAAGAAAAAACTCAGTCGACTCACGAATGTAACCAGGAATATCGTTCATACAATCCCGCATGGCTGATCGTGTGGTGCGGGGAGCAGGCGCTTGACCGGCGAGGCAGTTGGGGTTGTGGGATTTTCCAGAAAGCTGTAAAATCTTACGGACGAACGTTTATGAATGTTTTTTTGATTTTCCCACCTCAATGGATACCTGCCATGCCGCACCTGGCGCTGCCCGTGCTCAGCGGTTATTTACGCTCACACGGGGTGCAGGTCATCCAGCGCGATTTGAACCTCGAAACCTATGATTACATTTTGAGCCGCGCTCATCTTGAGCAGGTGATCGAGCGTCTCCGCACCGGGTTCAACAAGGTGTATCCGCGCGGCCTGCCGGAAAATTTCAGACAGGCGCTTGAGCAAAAGAAAGGCTTAGCGGCGCAGGTTGAGCAAGCCAAGGCGATCTTTCGCAGCCCGGCGTTTTACGATGGTGAAACCAGCCTGGCAGCCTTCGGCATCATCGGGCAGGCACTTGAGCTGGCCTCCCTGCCATTCACGCCAGCGCAGCTCGATTTGTTCAAGTTCGTGGCGACTTCGCCTGTAGACAGCAGCCAAAGCTTGCTTCAGGGCGTGCAAGATCGGCAGCACAACCTTTTCATCGATCTTTTTAAACGCTTGATTTTGCCGGATCTTATACGCGAAAACCCAGACCTGGTCGGCATCTCGATCCCGTCTGGTGGACAGATGCTGGCAGGCATGACCTTGGCGCATCTCATCAAACAAGCCGGTCTGCAGTGTCATGTCACGGTGGGCGGGCCGCAGATCAGCATGCTGCGAGACCAGCTGCCGCGCGTGCCGGCATTATTTAGCTTGATTGACAGCGCCATCGTGTTTGATGGAGAGCTTCCGCTGCTGCGCTTAACCGAGGCGCTGGGCGGTAAGGGCGACTTGAGCGGCGTCCCCAATTTAATCTACAAGGCCGGGGATCAGATCCTTGTTAATCCGGCCAGCCCGCTGCCGCATCAGCGCCACGGCGAAACAGGCAGCTCGCCCGATTTCGATGGCTTGCCTCTCGACCGCTACCTCGCCCCCGAGCTGGTGCTGCCGCTGATCACGGCCCACGGCTGCTATCATGGCCAATGCGCCTTCTGCAATGTGGGTTACGGAGGCGGTAAAGGTTTCTATCCGCTGCCAGTAGAGCAGGTGCTTGATCAAATCGGAACGCTGCGGCAAAAATATGGGGTGCGCCACATTTTCTTTTCCGACGAAGCGATCCCTCCGCGCACCCTGCGACTGCTTTCGGAGCGGCTGGCTGCCCAAGGCGCACCCATTGACTGGTGCGGCTGTGCGCGCTTCGAGGAGACGCTTACAAAGCGATTGCTTGAAACGATATCTCAGCTGGCGGTGGCCGGATGCTGTTCTTCGGACTCGAGACGGCCTCCGAGCGCATGATTGAACAAATGGTCAAGGGCACGCAGCGCGAGACGATGAGCCGCATCCTGAAAGAATGTGCGCAGGTTGGTATCTGGAATCACTCCTTCTACTTTTTCGGCTTCCCGACCGAGACGCTGGAAGATGCGCAAGCCACGCTCAATTTCATCAGCGCTCATCACGATTCGATCCACTCGGCTTCGCCAGGTGAATTTGTTTTGGAACGTTATTCGCCCGTCTATCTCGATCCAGCCCGGTTCGGCGTCCGGCGCATCCTTGAAAAGCCAGAGCTCGACCTCGCCATCTATTTCGATTATGAGCTCGCCTCGGGGATCGATAATGCTGCCGCGCACAACCTCGTCAAGCGGCTGTACGATGTGTTTCCCACCAAGCGCTTCTTTCAATTCTATATTTATGATGTATATCGTTTTTTGTATTCCAGTCATTTGCACGCCCAGGGCCAGGCACTTCCACTCTGGCTGGCGAAGGAAGAAGCTGAGTCTAAAAAGGCAAAGTTAAAACCGCACCAACGTCTTTGATGTTTAACTTTACCAGTCTGGACAACCATCCCAATTCGACTATCCTCAGCTTCTCCTGGGCTGAGCTCAGGCAGATCATCATCGCTTCATAGGCATAAGTCGTGTAGGAGGCCGCCATGCTCCCATCTTTTTCAATCGATGACATCCAAAAAACGCTCAATCTCCAAATCGGCCCGATCGTTTTGCGCGGAGGCTGGCCGGTGGTGAACGGCATACCGCTGAAAGGCGGGCAGGTCGAAATTGTGAAACAGTCCGAAACCGGAATCAGCCTGCGTGTGACCGCCCCATCTCTCGGTCAGGGCGCGTTTGGCTTGACGGTCGCTCCCCATCCTGGGCTGATCGAAGGGGCCAGCGCAGACCCGTTGGAAATCTTCTGCTGGCTGGATGACCTTCCCCCAGGTTTTGTGCTCGATTCCTTCGGGCTGCGCTTTGCTGCAATCGAAAACCTGCGTGCTTACCTGCCCATGGGGTATACCTGCTGGGATGGCTCTGCCTACCAGGAGCCGGAAGCCATGCCGCAGGGAAACGCTGACCGGGCGGAGCTGGGGTACGCGATGACCCAGCTCATCCCTCGCTTCGGAGAAGGCTCTGTCGTGCTGGGATTCGACCGCCATGACCGCTTCCAACACACCTTCATGCATGAAACCCGCCAGCAGCCAATGGCTCTCACCATCCAGACCTTCTGGGATCGCAAGCAGCCTGCCGGCCGGCGCTGTGCCGCGGAGCGCTTGGTGGTCTATGCCCATCCCCAGGTCGAGGAGGCGCTGCACCTCTGGGCAAAACTTGTCGCCGATGCATCGCCCCTGCCGCCGCGGATCTCTGGACCGGGCATCACTGGCTGGTCGTCGTGGTATAACCTGTATGCCACCGTCACCGAGGAGATCCTGCTTGAGCAGGTGAACAACGCCGCACACGTGGCGCAAAGCGCTGACCTGCCGATGCGCGTCTTTCAGATTGACGATGGTTTCATCTTCGAGGCCGGCGATTGGCTGGAGATCAGGCCTGAATTTCCTCATGGCATGAAATACTTGCTCGACGAAATCCGCTCCGCCGGTTTCATCCCCGGCCTGTGGGTAGCGCCCTTTATGGTGGGGAACCGCTCCCACCTGTACCGCGACCATCCGGATTGGGTGGTGCTGGATGCCCAGACTGGCAAGCCGTTTGTGGTCTGGCATTTGTACGGGGAGTTCCGCTGGCACAAGCGCTCGGAAGATTATTACATCCTGGATGCCACCCACCCTGAGGCTTTCGCTTATTTGCGTCAGGTCTTCCATACCTACCGGCATGCGTGGGGCGTGGATTATTTCAAAACGGACGGGATGTTCTGGGGAGCTGGGTTTGGCCCTGACCAGGTGGTCCACCACACGCCCGGGATGACGCGGGTCGAAATATTCCTCAGCGTGCTGAAGATGATCCGCGAAGAGATCGGTGCCGATACCCCCTGGCTGGGCTGCGGCTGCCCGCTGTGGCCGACCGTCGGGTATGTGGACGGCATCCGCATCAGCGGGGATATCGGCGTGGATTGGGATGGGATCGGGTTCTCGGCCCAATCGCTGCTGCGCAGTCAGGCTACCCGCAACTTCGCCAACCACATTTTATGGCAGATCGACCCAGACAGCGTGCTGCTGCGCGAACGTTTTCACAATCTGATCGATACTGAGGTGCGCTCGCTGGCGCTCTACGCTGGGATGTCTGCTGGCGTGATCATGACCTCCGACGATTTGGGCGACCTGGGAGCCGAACGCCTCCGGCTTTGGAAGCTGATTTTAAACCCTGCCCGCCGCACCTGCCGCTTCCCGCTGCTCGGTCAGACGACCACCAGCTACCTCACCCAGTTGGATGCGGCCTCCGGGCGGCAGGCGCTGAAGCCGGTGCCGAACGACCCGGTGTTGGTGCAGGTGCGCGATCTTCATCGCTCTCCCGACCCCCAAACCGGCCCTCGCACCATTGCAGCGGCGCTGTTCTTCAATAGCGGGGAGCAGCCTGTCCAAAGATCTTACCCGTTGGCGCTGCTCGGGCTGAAGGGACCGCTGTGTGTCTATGACTGGACCGCGAACCGGCCTTGGCCCGAGGCGGTGGATGCCTTACCGGTCACGCTGGCCTCTCACGACAGCGCGCTGTTGTTCCTTTCCCCAGAGCCAATCACATCTGCACCCGAAAGGCTTACGTGAGTTTTAAGACTATCCAGACCTAGATGAAGCGTCGAGGATGATTAGCCCTATCCTGAATCATCATACAGATCATCTGAAAGAGAGCTCCTGTTTTTCCTTGCCGTCAAATCACCCGTCCCTCCGCGCGGCGATGACATACGCATACGGCGGTCGATCATAGGAGGGTGGGGGATAAGGCAAATAAAATTCCTCGTGGCTTTCTGCTTTTTGCCGGTAATAGGCTTCTTTTTTCTTCTCCTCGTTTTTGATCTTCCGGGCGAACCGCTTCTCTTCTTTAGCGTCGATTTCTACCCGTTTCATTTCGAGGACCTTGAAATAACCGTGCTCTGCCAGCCTGCCAGCCGCTTCTTCCATGCCATAATGCCATGACCACATCCAGCGTCCCATCACGATGTGAAACGGCACGCCGCGCCAGTCGGGACCCGAGTCAAACGCATATAAGAATAAGATACCGCCCGGCTTGATGGCACAGGCAAGCCGGTAAACCGCGTGGTAAAAATCGATCGGGTCCAGGTAGAGCAGCGAGGAGAAAGAACAAGCCCCATCAAAGACAGTCTCATAAATGAGCTGGGTCGAAGCCTGATGCACGAATTCAACCTGTGGGTATTTTTGGCTGGCTTTGCGCAGCATTTCTGAGCTAAAATCCGCGCCGGTGACCTGGAAGCTCTTTTCTAGCAGCCTGGAAATCACCGGATCGCCGTGCCCGCAGCCCGCATCTAGGACCTTCCCACCGGGCGGCAGTCCGCTCAGCCAGTCGTCGAAAGCTTCGGCGAGCAGGGGGTTCTTGAAGTAATTTTCCTGATAGCTGTCGACCAGGCCGTTGTAGGCTTTTTGATTGAGCTGCCAGACCAGCGGCCATTCGCTTGAGCCGGGCGGCAGGCTGGCGGGGTCGGGGTGCTTCCCCTGGTAAACCGCGTCGATCTCGTTGGTCAGCTCGCGCATAAAACGAACACCTTCATTTAGTTCGATTTCTTTCAGCACAATGTTGACAAAACGCTCACCGGGTGCAGAAAACCCAAATACAGCCCCGGTGTCCACCGAGATTTCAAGCGTGATTTGTGTATAGGTTTGGGTTACGCTCTCGTCTATTCCAGTTTGGTAGCTCTTTTTTTCGACTGTGAACATCAGGCCGGTTTCAGGCAGCATGGATCCAAAGCCGAAGCGTCCTTCCCCTTTTTGAACCAGCTCATCTAGGTGTTTATTTCGCGCTGCCGCGTCAAAATATTCCGTGTGGAGAAAGGTGCGGGTATAGAAGATTTGAGCATCTTCAATGGTGTATTTAATTTCCAGCCAGATATTTCCGCTGGCCTGGAAATTCGCCCCACTGCCGATATAGAAAGCCTGGGCTTTTGTGCCACCCAGGTCCCAGGCGCGCACTTCGATGGTCTCTGTAGAAGAGGGAGTTTTTTCTTTTTCCGGATGGATATATTCGATTTTTGCCATAGGGTTCCTTTAACTTGTTGAGACGCACATTGTGCGCCTTTTCACGGAACAGCAGTGGGTGCAGCTTTTTGTTTAGGTCTTCTTCAGCTCTTTGATCACTCGGTCCGCAGCTAATTTACCCGTCAAGATGGAGGTTGGCAGTCCGGAAGGGCTGTAGGTCCACTGCCCAGCCTGAAATACGCCCGGAACAGGGGTCGTGATGGCGTTCGTGATTTTGGGCAGCCGGCTTTCTGCGGGCATGGGGTGGTTGCTGAAGGCCCAGCCGGTGATGGCGCCCTCCGAGTTGCCGGCATACTTTGCCATGGTCACTGGGGTGGAGGAGAATTTCTGCATGATGGCGTTCTTGAGACCTGGGTAGATGGATGCATCTAGCGTGTTGAGGATGCACTGTTCGCAAAAGGCTTTGAAATTATCATACCAACCCATCTCTTCGATCTGCTTGGTAAGTTGGTAGTCAAACAGGAGGCTCACCATAAGGCCGGTTTTCCCGGTGGGAGCTAAGGATGGATCGCGCAGGGCAGGGATTGAAATCTCGTAGGTGGTCAAAGAGAAGAAGGTTTCCAGCCATTTTTCGATAATGCCGCGCTCTGAATAATAGGGTACCGGCCCAGCCAGCGATTGCCCCGCCCGGCTAGGTGTGTAAAAGAAGTGCTCGCTGGCGATGTTCGCAAAGTAGCTTGGTGCCTGGTCCACAGCCAGGAAGAGGGTGTAGATCGAATCATTGCCCACGTGTTTGGCAACCTCTTCCTGGCGGGCTGTGATCGCATTCTTAACCGATCCATCTGCGAAGCCCTCCAGGTTGACGAAGCGGTAGAAGGTTTTCAGATCGGCAGCCCAGATCAATCGCCGGTACGAATATTCGTTCCCCTGTGTATCGATCACAAGCCGTTTCTCTGGATCAACGGACCGGATTTCTGTCTTAGTCCGGATCTGACCGTGGTGTTTCTCAATCAAAGCGACCATTTTTTCAATAAGCTTCCCAGTGCCCCCCAGGGGGTAATAGTAATCGAGGTAGAGCTTCAGGTAGCTGAGGGCAAAGAAAGCCGGGGTTTCGTGGAAGAAATGCTGGGTGATGTTGTCCAATAAACTTTGATTTTGGGTGTACCCCCTTAAGAAATCGACAACCGGCTTGTTGAGAGCGGTGATCTTGGGGGCAGTTAGGGCATATTTCAGCATCCAGGGAAGGATGACTTTTATCATGTAATCCCGATCTTTCTTCATATCCAGAAAGATGGGGTTGTCGATGCCGTATAAAACATCCATGTAATGCATGATCTTGCGGATCTGGGCGATGATTTCGCTAATTTGATCCGTGCTGCTCGGGTAAAGGTCGTTGAGCAGGGCTTGGTAGTCGGAGATATTTTCTTCAGAATTAATGCGAATCACCTTCTCCTCGACGCCAATGGAGATGTGATTCTTGACCAGCTCGATCTCCAGCCCCAGGTGCCTGAGCATGGGCAGGAACACCCCGGAGCTCTCGATCGCCCGCACACCGCCATCAAAAACGAAGCCATCTCGTTCAAAGGTATTCACGAGTCCTCCGACGATGGGCTCCTTCTCGCAGAGCAGGGTGGATAGGCCGGCTTTTGAAAGATAGGCTGCGGCGGTTAAACCGGCGATTCCGCCCCCGACGATGATGACATCATAATCCATAATTGTTCCTCGACTGACAACCCTTTGATGATGGTAGCACTAGTTCGTTCATAACTTGGATCGCACCGATCTGTACAAAATTTTTCCCTTTAGCTTATATATTTTACCCGATCAAGCGAGACCGGTGAGCTCTTCACTAATTGCCCAGACGCGCTTTCCCAGGGAGCGATCCAGGGCATGTCGAGCCGGTACCTCGTCAATCGTCTGGTTGAAGAATTTACCGCTCACTTCGGCCATCTCCGGGGCGGCTGCCAGGTAATAAATGGCATTTCCAGAAATGATCGGATCCTTCAGAAACCACCAGAGGAAGTAACGCTGGTACCAGCGGTAGAGCAGGCCGTTATTCATGCCAATGTTGCTCCTGACCTCGCCAGGGTGCATGGCGTTGATCGTCACACCGCTGCCCTTAAGCTGATCGGCTAGCTCCCAGACTGTAAGAAGCTGGGCTACCTTGGAAGCACCGTAGGCTTTGTACCCATTGTAACGCCGCTTCTCCCAGCTGAGATCATCCAGGTCCAGACCGCTGAAGCGGTGTCCCTGTGAATTAACCTGGATAATGCGCGCCGGTGCGCTGGCGAGGATCCGCTCGAGAAGGAGGCAGGTGAGCAGGAAAGAGGCCAGGTGGTTCACGCAAAAAACCATTTCCAAACGGTCGCTGGTCAATACACGCCGGGTATAATGCACCCCGGCATTGTTGATGAGCACATCGATGCGGGGATAATTGGCTAATATCGTCCCAGCAGCTTCGCGCACTTCATTCAGCCGAGAAAAATCCGCCTGAATAACATCCACCTGAGCGGCAGTTGCACCCATTAATTCTTCTTGAACCCGGGCAGCCTTTTCACGATTGCGGCAGACCATCACGAGCTGGGCTCCTCCCTGGGCCAGCCGTTTGGCAGCCAGGTAGCCCACCCCATCGGTGGCGCCGGTGAGGATGCAGAGGCGCCCATCCAGCCGCGCAGAGGTGGTTTTTTGGGGCAGGCGGGCATTGGTAATGAACTGCAGCTCTTCAGGAAGTTTCATCTGAGTCCACCCGCTAACCAAAGTACCGGCGCATGAATTTCCAATACGATTTGCGGAGCAAGGGAATGCCGTTGAGAATGGTTCCCCAGAGATCGAAATAATCACGCTGCTCGATAATCCGGTTGTCTTCGCCGATGGTGAGCTTCGTGCAGCCATAGAGAGCAGTGCTGGGAAATTTTTTGAAGGTCATCACCATTTTCCACTGGAAGAAGACGATATGGGTATCCATGACAATCGAAAGGATATCCATATTCAGTTGCTCGCAGCGCTCAGCCAGCCGGCTGCACAAGGCCATGAATTCGGCTTTGCCCTCGATCCTTTGAACGCTGTCTTCGAAAACGATATCATCGTGGTAAAAAGGGAAGAGGTGAGACCAATCCGGCTTGCCCTCCTGGTTATAGGTCTTGGCCCAGAGCTCTCGGATCTTTTCAATTGTCAGAGGTTCCAGCAGAAGTTTTTCTTCGTGCGTTACGTTATGATCCATTTTTTTTCTAACCACCGTTAAGAAGTGGATTGTTTGAGAAAACCGCTCTGTATTATATAACACAAACGCTTGAGATTGAAAAAATGCTGAGTTGTTTTATCTCCAGGAGGGCATTTGGTCTTCGGCTGGGTTGTTGGTGATGTTTTGAGGCTCCGTGCCATCATCGTTCATAGTGTAGATCTCCCAATTGCCATCGCGCTCCGTCTGAAAAGCGATAAGCCTGCCATCTGGCGACCAGGAGGGGGACCAATCTTCGGCTTGATTGTCGGTCAAATTTCTCAAACCGCTTCCATCTAGATTAATGACATAAATATCAGAAGACCCGTTGAGGCTAGAGCGAAACGCAATCTGCTTCCCATCTGGCGACCAGCTGGGTGTGTAGTCGCTGCCTGGATCGTTCGTCAGCCTCCTCACCTTTGACCCGTCGGCATTGACCACATAGATTGAATAAATTCCGTCTGCCTGATCACGGTCTGAGACAAAGGCAATCTGGTGCCCATCCGGAGACCAGGTGGGAGCGAAATCGTCCCTGGGATTATTCGTCAAGCGCCTGGGTTGTGAACCATCTGCATTCATAATATAGATCTCGTTATTGCCATCTCTCCGAGAGGTAAAGGCGATGGTTTTGCCATCCGGTGACCAGGCTGGGAAGCCCTCGTCTGTATTCGGGCTCTGAGAGAGGTCGTGCGGCTCGCTGCCATAAGCATTCATCACACCCACGTAGCTGTGGACTAACCCATAGCCGGTAAAAAGGATCTGGCTGCCATCGGGAGAGAACGATCCGGGAAAAGTGTTGGAATCGCCCTGAGTTAGGCGGGTGATTTTTGAGCTGGTCAGATCAAGCAAGTAAAGATCAGCATAAGCGCCGCCGCGGTTCGATGCAAAAAGGATCGCCGTGCTGCCCCCTAATGGAGTGGGAATGATTGTTGGGAGGCTGGTGGATGTAGCGCTTGGCTCAGCGGTTGGCGTAAAACGAACCTCCGTTTTCGGGCTTGAGTTGGGTGAGATTGGATACCATATACTCGCCAGATAGCCAGCGTCATCCACTTTGTCAATCTGCTCTAGGAGCTCAGGGGAAGCTTTGACACAATGCCAGCTGTAAATAGTGGTATGGCCGGTCACGCTCATCGGAATAAAATCAAGTTCCGGGTTGGCTTTACAATAATCTTCCATCTCTGGAGAAGGGGTCTTTTCTGTATCGGCTTTTGAGTCACAGGGCAGGTTGGCGCCAAAATTACAGGCAAATACCTTACTGTCCATGCAGCGCCAGATGGTGGTTTTCTTGAACATGTCCATTGGCTCCGTACTGTCTTCCAGGCCGGCCGCTGATTTGAAGCCGTTGATAATCGCATCGCTGATCTGCGGGCCTGTGTAGCGGTCATCTGGCGTATCCAGCGTGCCAACTGCAGCGCAGAACTCAAAAGGATCAGCATAGCTCTTTTGTGCTGGGGCTGGGTTCGCGGTAGGAGCTAGGGTGATAATTTCCGTAGCATTTATCTGCTTTGCACAAGCAGTCGCAGCCAGAGCCAACAGGATCAGCAGCATCCCCACATAGAGGAAAGGATTCTTTTTCATGGTCTTTTTCCTGATTCAACCTTACTCTCATAAACCTGTTGTTCTTTACGGTCTTGGGCTGCGGCATCCTGGTTTCCTGTGCTTTCATGTACTTTTGCGCGGGCAGCATAGGCTCTTGCTACCCCTGGCCAATTCTCGATGAGCTTTAGGATTTCCAAGGCGCGGTCCGCGCTTTCGATGACTTCCGCTGATGTTTTCTCGACGATCCCAGCATTCACCAGGTCAGCTTGTAGGATCCAATACCATCCCAATCCTTGTTGGTGGTCATAGCTATCACCACCTTCAAACAATGCACGGGCTTCTTCTAACAGGTTCATCCCTTTCTCAATATCTCTGGCGACAATGTAGTTTGCACCGTTGGACATCAGGCTGCGAGCTAGCGTGATCTCATCACCAGAAAGGCGCGCCGCTGTCAATTCTCGCTCGCTCAGCGCAAAGGCTTCCTCTGGCTTATCCATTTGTCTCAGAAGGTTGCTTTGACGCATCAGGCAGTAAGCCAGTACGCGCTGCTGTTCTGCAAAGGCAGGATGTTCCAAGGGTAGTGCCAATGCAGTGATTTTTGACTCAGCATCTTGATAAGCTTCAAGGGCTTTATCAATCTCATCATGTACTTCCAGAGCCCATAAGGCTTCTTCGATTTGGTTATCAATACCTTTGATTATCTCTGATATATCTGCCACTAGTTCACCTCATCGTTTTCTACGCTGTTGATCCATTCGTATTCGGGATTTTTCACGATACCGAGTCTTTCCTTGCTTAATCTTGAATGGATCTTTGAGTACTTTTTGTTCATGAATTACCCAGGTTGGTCTATTTGAAATTGGTAGATAACACTCTGATTCTAAATCTAATTACGGCAGTTTAGGAAACGAATATAATATGTTATCCTGAAAAATAGAATTCCTTTTCTATAGAGTCCATCGTTACCAGCTATCTCGAAAATCGGAGATGTCTGAAATGATGCAGAAGTGCACTCAATGCATAGCTAGAAGCCAGAAGCATGATTGTAAAATTCATGTATGAAGGAATTACACCAGTCGAAATGCGAAAACGGAATCGTACAAGGTTTGGTAGTAGGCATCGAAAATGGAGTATCACGAAAGGTGTAAAATTCTGTGGATTCGATGAAGTTATCTGGACGCGGTCGATCGTCGGTATCCGATTAGATAATCCCGAAGTTTATTGTGCCGATGTAAAGCTCTGGGCGACCAGCGCTCTGACAGATACAGAACCGCTATTACAGTGAATCAGCGCAGCTTCGCCGGATGGCTAGAGTGCAATGTGATTACACAAGATGAAAACTATCTCCGCCAGGCAATTACACTCGCCCATCAAGCCCGCCAGGCTGGTGAGCGCCCGTTCGGTGCGGTGCTCGTTTTAGATGGTAAAGTAGTTGCTGAAGCACAGGACCAATGTAGTGCTTTACATGACCCAACTGCTCACGCTGAATTACGGTTGATTAGCGCTTATTGCCAAAAAAGTGGGCATTTCGATTTGACAGGTGCGACGATTTATACTTGCGCGGAACCCTGTGTGATGTGTTCCGGGGCAATAAAATGGGCTGGTGTTTCGCGTGTTGTCTTTAGTGTTTCGCAAGCAATGTTACAAACTTTCAGCGGTGGGCGAATTAAGCCAACTTGTGATGAGTTGGTTAACACTGGTGGGCGACACGTTGAGGTTTGCGGATTATTATTACTGGATGAAGGATTAGCCTGTTATAAGGATTTCGATTTTTCTTTATACCGGCAAGAAATACTGAATAACCCACTAAGAAATAAAAGTGTAACCACTTAATTACGAGCCTGATCCCTATCGCCCGCTGCTTGTTGTGTTAGGCGTCACTGTGCCAAAGATCGCAAATTAACTCAACTGTGGCTTTATGATCACTTGCGCTTCGCTACCAGCCGGTAGACTGTCATATAAGGCCTGTGCTCTCTCCCGTATTCTATCTGCCGGATTTCTAGCTCTCTGGCTTGGAGAGCACTCAGGCCGAAGTATCCTTCTGGCTCGGTCAACAGCGCTTGCTCCTCATAGAACCGCTGGCCATCCTCCAATTCTTTGCAGGCCACGAGCTGTAACTTTTTCGACCGTGCTATATGCTCCGCCCACCAGCCCGGTGAATGAGTAGTAAGAAAATCATCCTTCCAAACTGGCTCTGCAAAGTGGTATACATCGGGTGGATTGGCTATTTGTTCTGGTGTGAATTCCTCATTCAGGCATTCTCCACCCGAACAGAACACGCCATCTTTCTTGAGATGCCGGGCAATCTGATCAATTACAGCGATATCGGTCCCATAGAAATTGAGGTTGTTTACACACAAAATGGCATCAAAAAATTCTTCTGCAAATGGCATGGGTTTTGACGCATCTAATTTCAAGGGAATGATGCTCTCTCTATATCCTCGGCTTTCGATTCTTCGTGCGTTATCAGTTGGATCTCTCCACAGATCTGCCGCGATCACTTTCACTTTGAACTTTTCTGCCAGGTAGATCGATGATTCCGCAGACCCACAACCCAGATCAAGAACGAATGCGTTAGGTCGCAAACTCAACTGACTCCGCCAAAAGTGATACGAGATAAAGCCCTCCTGGGCCGATGTCTCTCCATATGTCGTCTTTTGTGTAGCTGTTCAATTCGGGGTATTCCGATCGGTCGACTTCTCTTAGAGTGGCTTTTAGCTCGTTGATGCTTCTCATCTTCTTCTCGCGGTTAGCAAGACCAACTCAAGGATCAACACGCTGGCTGTTAATCCAGACATACAACCAGATGCCCCATAACTCCCAGAACAGTTTCGGATAATTAAACGTAGCGAACAGCAGACTCGCGCCAAAAGCCAGGCTTAATGCCGCAACATGAAATACGAACCAGCCCGGGCTGCCTTCACGAAGGGTCATGAATAGTATGCTGAAATAGGGGAGTATGAGCAAGATTCCAAGTAGACAGAAAGCGAATTCGCCAAGACGATCTATTAGAACTGTTGTGCCTGTGACCATCCCCACAACGATATTGGTGAAACCGCCCGCCATCATCGAAAGAAGCTTTATTCCCGATAACGGCATCCCACAATAATCACCTTCCAGCCGGACAATGGGGGAGGAACATACGTATTTTGACGGCACATAAATTTTATCGAAGGTCCAGGGGCCGATGATTGCCACCAGCAGCAAAATCAACCCGGTCACTCGCCAGACACGCTTGTGCTCATTCATCCAGACCACACCTGGCATCACCAAGTTCCTCATCGTTTCCTGTCTCAATTTAGAATATCACATTACCCATCTAAAGTCATGTGTCGTTTGTAATCCCCAGGATGAACGAACCCCTGAGAAGTTTAATTAGATGGTATTGCTCCGATCTGCTGCAACATGCCCAACGCGTTGTTCAGCCCCCATACTTCCTTGATCTTGCCACCCGCGAAATAGTATAAGGCTACGCCTAACCATTTCACCTGCTTGCCAGTCGGGGCAATGCCTCGCAAGGGGCCTCTATGTGTGCCCTGGGCTGTCCAGCGCACGGCGACTTTATCCGCGTTGGTGAATAAGTCATCCACAGTAACTTGCAAGTCGTCGGGGAAGGCAGTGAGAAACGCCGTTGCATACAGTTTCCACCCCGCAATCCCCTGGATTGCTTTAGGGAGGGCGTGAAAAACGCAGTAGTCTGCCAGCAGCTCGTCACCTATGGCCAGGTTTCTCTTGTTGTAGGCCTCGTCCAGGAACCATCGCACGATGACTTCCTTTTTTTGTACGACCATTTGACCATCCTCCTTTGCCTAAAGGCTAACGTATCTTCTCGTTATGGCCGGATCCTTACATAAATCCAGACAATTTCAATCTAATAATATCATAATGGTTGCAATTGAATGGATCAAAGCCACTCATTCTGGGGGAGTCGTGCATATTACCGATTATCCAGGCCCAGATATAATAGGAGAAATACCTGAATACCGTCTTACAGAAAGGATTTGCCCATGTGTGATACCTGGGTCGCGTTGAAAGATGCCAGTTCGGAGGGCAGGGTCATTTTTACGAAAAACAGCGACCGCCCGATCTTTGACTGCCAACCACTGCTGCTGCGTCCCAGGCAGCATCCGCCTGTGGGGGGCAGCATACACACCGGGTACACTGAGCTGGCGCAGTCGAAAGTGACTTATGCTCACCTGGGTTCGAGTCCCTATTGGTGCTGGGGCTATGAGGAAGGAATTAATGAATGGGGAGTGGTGATCGGGAACGAAGCGATTTATACAAAGCCACTGCGCGAGACCGTGAAAAATTTTCAACAGGGCAAGCGCATTCAGCCTGGTTTGCTGGGAATGGACTTGGTTCGCATCGCTTTAGAGCGCTGCCAGACATCGGGTCAGGCTGTGGAATTGATTGGGCAGTTAGTCGAGCAATATGGGCAGTTTGGGTCAGGAAACCCTGGCAAGGTGCATGACCTGGGAAGTTACGATAACGCCTTCATGATTGCTGATCCGGTTGAAGCCTGGGTTCTTGAAGCAGTTGGACAGCGTTGGGCAGCCAGGCGTTTTTCGCAAGGCCTGATATCCATTTCCAATGAACCAACCATCCGCACAGATTGGCATCTGGGCAGCCCCGATTTGGAGTCATATGCTCGTCAGAAAGGCTGGTGGCCGGAACCAGTGCGAGGGAACCCTCCCTTAGCCTTTGATTTTGCCCAGGCTTACGTTGACGAAAATACTTCCCGCCAGGTGTCGCATATGCGGGCGATGCGCTCTCGCCACCTTCTGGAAGAGCGTCGTGGAAAGATTACCCCGCAGTGGATGATGCACATCGCTCGAGACCATTACGAGGATACCTTCTTACAGGGGCCGTACTTCGACGCTGCCAACCCCGATTTCCTCTCGCTGTGCATGCACGTTTCCCCAGCAGATTTTACCTGGGGAAATACTGCCAGTTCCTGCGTGGCGGTTCTACCGAAAGAGGCCGGCGACTTGCCTGTCTTTTGGTGGACACCCGGTCCACCCTGCAATGGCTGTTACGTTCCCTTTTTCCCTCAAGGCAGTAAGCTGCCGGAGATCGTTTCGGTGGCGGGCCAAAAGGGCCAAAAGGTGATCCCGGCTGACCAGGTTGGCAAAGATTCTTTCTCCTCCGCTTCCTATTGGTGGCTATTCCGTCAATTGAATGACCAGGTGAAAGGAGATCCGGTGAAAAGCCTGCCCGGTTGTTATGCCGAACGCAATCCCCAGGTGCGAGCCAGGTTTGATGAACTTGAACGAATCTTTTCAGCCCAGCTGCCGGCGGTGGTACAGAATGCTTTAGTACTCAAGGAATCAAATCCGGCAGAGATGGCGAAGGTTCTGGATGATTTTAGCGCCTCGTGCATTGTGCAGGTGCTGGCAGGATTAAAAGATTTGCTGGAAAGGTTCCCTCCAATCGAGGAGTGAGCGAGAAGGCAATCGATATTTACGCTCGCCCAAGCTTCTGCACCGCCCTGCGCACGGCCCCGATCATATGCTCGATCTGCTCGTCGGTCAGGTGACCGTAGATGGGGAGCTGAATCTGGCGTTCGAAATACTGCTCCTCCGCCACCGGACATTCGCCATACTGGTGACCCAGGGCACGGAACTCAGCCAGCAGGTGCACGGGGAAGTAGCGGATAGCGATGTTGATACGCTCCACCTGCTCCATGTAGCGGATAAAATCATCTTTGCTGGCACCGACCACCTTTGGATCGTAGAAGAAGGTGAACAGGTGGTAGATGTGGTGGGCGTAGGGCTGCTCGATCTGGAGGGTCACCCCCGGAATGCCGGCGAGGCCCTCATTCAACCGTTTGGCGATCTCGCGCCGGCGGTTGTTGAGCTGCTCCAGCTTGGTAAGCTGCACCAGTCCCACGGCGGCTTGCAGTTCGCTCATGCGGTAGTTGTTTCCAACCTCAAACGCTTCGTTATCGTAATCTTTGTTGAAGGACTGCTTGGCATGCCAATCTTTATAATAATTCGGCTCGGTATAGGGACCGATGCGTTTATCTGTCCGTTCGTGCATGCGCCCGTACATGTGAATAGTACCCAGCGGCTCGGCAAATTCATACAGCTCATCATCATTGGTCACCAGCATGCCGCCCTCGCCAGTGGTCATGTTCTTGAGGGAATGGAAGCTGAAGGTGCCCACATCACCCAAGGTGCCAACGGGTTTCCCCTTATATAGCGCCCCCGGGGCATGGGCGCAGTCTTCCACCACGCGCAGGTTGTATTTACGGGCGACTTCGAGCAAGGGGTCCATATCCACAGCCTGCCCGCCATGATGGACCACATAAATAGCCTTCGTTTTTTCGTTCACCAAGGGTTCGATCTTGGAAGGGTCGATGTTCAGGCTGTTGGCCTCGATATCTGCGAAGCGGATTGTGCACTTGCGTACTAGCATAGGCCATGTGGTTACCCAAAAAGTCTGCGGCGTGCAGATCACTTCATCGCCTTCTTTAAGTCCCAGGATTTGCCCGGAGAGGAAGAGTGCCGAGGTGCAAGAGTTCATCGCCAGGGCGTGTTTGGCGCCGATCTTGGCGCAGAAAGCATTTTCAAATTCTCTCGCGGTCGGTCCTTTGCTCAGCTGATCTTGCTGAATGACTTTTACCAGGGCTTCAGCTTCTTCTAATCCGAGCTGGTTTGATATTCCGCTGTAGGGTACTTTCCAGTCCATGGGGTGATCCTCCGTTTAATGAAGTGATGAGTTTGACCGGTGGGTCAAAGGGATTCTTGTTTTGTAGATAATTATAATTCAGCTTGGCCTGGGTTGATCACGTTTGCTAAGGACTTTTCTCAATCTCCCCGTTAGCAATTTGTTCCCAGTAGGAAGGAGTAAATTCTGCGAGGGGGTGTGAAGAGAAATCCTTCAGAAAGATAGCTTCGAGTTCAACTTTTTGATCATCTACGTGTACCTGGATCATATTATCCTGGCTTGTATCGCCCAGACCAGTCATGATCATTGTCAGATCAGATTCGGGATTACGTTCGTAGAATGGAGTCAGGTTGCCCCAGGCGCCCACGTCTCCTGCAAATAAATAGACCGGTTTTTCCTGTGCTACAGGCAGCAAGGTGTTTTCCAGAAGGTCACCAAAACTTCCCTGACCATAACAGCGCCAGCTGTTGGGGCTGGCCTGGCGATCTCTTTTGGCAGCCAAAGTGTCGTTCTTAAAGAAGAAGGTTTTGTGCATGAAGATAAAGATATAGCGGATGTTATGGTTGCGCAAGGCCTTCTGTACCGACCCTTTGATCATGTTCACTTGCTGGGAGCTCAGGTCGCAATCTTTTTTTTCGGTGTCTAAGAAAACCAGGCGGGCAGACCCGTAATCGAAGGTAAAAAAAGTTGGTCCAAAGGTAGTCTCGTAATAACTGCGGTCTAAAACGTCATGGTTGCCAACCGTATTAAAAAAGGGGAAGGTAAAATTTTTAAGCAGGGTCTGGTTCAATAGCAAAAAATCTTCTGGATCTTGATGCATCACCATATCCCCCAGCGATACCATAAAAGCAGGTTGAGCGTGGTTGATGGTGGGGATAGCCGATAAAAGAGCCTGGTCCGGCAAGCGGTCATCTTGCTCTGTGGTACCATAAAGGTGTCCTACCACGAAAAAGGAGAAATCCTCCGGTTTTAGATCGCTGAAGCCCGCGCCGTTGATCCCCTTTACCTTTTCTGCCCGGGTTTCGCCGGCTAAAGGCTTGGGAAACAACTGCCGGTAAAGCTTTCCCACTAGGCTGTGCCACTTGAAGGCTGCGCCAACCGCTACGCAAACCGCTAAGACGATAACTGCGATCGATCCGATCCAGAACCAGCGCCGCTTCATCTAAAACCCCATCATTTTTTCCAGGGCATCTACATACTTCGAGCGCCGCTCTGTCCGGTTGGGGAAATAGGTCAAGCTATCGGCCAGGACGGGAGCATTGGCGACATCGCTTTTCAGCTCGACGATGATGTCATCCTCCAGAGGCTGGCGAAACCATAAGTTTGGCTGAGCGGTAAAACGCTGGTCGAAAGCGCGCAAGTTGGAATCGAGCGTCAAGCGCACGGCTCCATCACTGGAAACATAATAGTCGCGCCAGTAAACAGTCAGGAGGGTTGGCCGGACGACAGAAAGCAGCTCTCGGATGATGCCGCCAGACTGCTGCTGCAGCTCCGTTAAGGTTTGACTCCAATCCATTTTCTCAAAATCGAAAGTATGTGCAATGGGTTGGGTCTCTTTCCAGCCTGCCCGCTCTGTTTTGTTTTTAACCTCCATTTGCCCGCGTCCTACCTGAAGCAACTCACCGTACCAGCGGAAACGCAGCTTGCGCCGCTCTGGCACCCCCGCCAGGTGATCATTAAAACTGTCGAGGTCAGGGGTGTCAAAATAGAAGCTATTCACCCAACGCGGCGGATAAGCTGTGATGAAGCCCGCAGGATGGCCCGTGATCAAGCCTTGCACTTCTGAAATCCAGGTATGAGGATAAACGATCTTTAGCTCATACCGGGCGAAAGAAACATTTTCAGGCATCAGTTTCCCAAAATGCCTTCTTTATACAGTTTATCGACATCCATCTCAACGGTGGGAACTTCCTCACCGTGCAGCAAGATGGTACTGCCGGTTTGTGCGACGGCTTCTGTGGGTGTATCGGTAATCACTACATCAGGGGCTTCAAGGTAGGCCGGTCCATAAACCGTTTTTTTTATATATGCTGCCAGGGCTGCGTACCGGGCGTGGGATATGGTGGTCGTATACACATAGGTTTTCGAAAGATCCTTGCTGGCGGCGCCGATCCCCACGGTATCCATTTGGACATTCTGAAGGGTCACGGTGCTTTTTTCGCCGACAGAAACGCCCTTATCGGTGATGCGCTCCATCTTGGAGCCCTTGATGGTGGCTGTTGTACCGCTGACATCCACCGCATCCCCGGTGATCTCATGGAAATAACACCCGCTGACCTCACCTTTTGAAAAATCACCGTCAAAGGCGTCGGCAAGGGTGTTCGCAAACTCGAAATCGACAAAATTGAAATTCCCATGGATGACATTGATGGCATCCTCTGTTTGGTTATTGCCTATGAAAACATTTTCCAGGCGGATATCGCTCTGGTAGAAAGTAATCCCGCCCGTCAGGATCCATCCATTTCGGCTGATCCCGCCCGTTTGCTCTACCGCCGCATATTTCCACAGCGATTCTTTTTGTGAATTGAGGACGATGATACCGCCCCAGAGATCTTGCTGTGCAGTAAGGATCACCGGTGCATCGGGAGCTCCCCCGAGATTTACCGCCCCGCGCGCCAATACGATCGCTCCTGGCTCAAACTTTAACACGGTTCCTGGGGCTACCTGTAAGGTGACTCCTTCGGGAACGATTAAATCTCCGGTGACATTCCAGATCCCCTCACTGGCCAGGAGGATCTGTCCATCAGGAGAAAGCGACAGGAAGGGATGTTGTTTCAAAACCTCATCTAGGGTAGGGGTTTGGGGAAGTGGACCGATCATCAGGCTTTCCGGGGTCGTGGCGCCCTCAAGGAGTACCTTGAACTCGTCGGTCTGCCCTTTCAGGCGGACAACTGCATTCACTTGGGGAAGCTCAGCGCCGTTCCATAGGCTCAGGTCATGGATAGGAACCGTGAACCTTGTAGGAATAAATGAATCTGTTTTTGGGTCCATCACTGGAGATAATACCCTTTGTGCTTCGGATGGCATGACCGCTTCATCGTTGATCTCAAATCCGAGCACTTCCACCGGAAGGATCATCAGGTTAACTAAATCGACCTGAAGCTCAGGGGAAGTAGCAGAGTCGCCTGCCGTGACACCCATAGCCTGGTAGGACCCTCGCACGGGTTGGGCAGGCTGCAGCTCGAGAGCCAGGCTCTTTTGGCGCTCGCTTAACTTCGACCAGCTGACTCCCAACTCGTCATCAGGAAATTCTACTTCTAGAGCAGCATCCAATTTTTGGGGTTCATCACCAAGTGAATTCTGAAACCTTTCAAGATAACCTGCCTGGGTAATGCGCTTTAATTCCCTGGCATATGCTATGCGAATTTCCGGGTCATTAAATAGACCGTTGTCGATGAAGCGCTGCGCGTTCGATGCAGTTCCTTCGCACCACCGGAAAGGCTCGCTGTCGTAAGCCACTGGTTCTAATAGGCCGGTAACCGGGTTGTAATAGAAACGTAAATTGTGCCAGGTAACCCCATGACAGGCGTTCCAAAGGTCACTGAGGGCAAGAAAGCGCCCCATCAAGTTTACATCGAATACTTCCGAGGCCGGGCGCTCCCCGGTTTGGAAAGCGCGCAGCAAATCCTTGGCTGTCTGGGCTTCCGCGGTCAGGTTTGGATCGGCGCTGATCTTATTAACCTGGAAGGGGGTAATATCCGCGCTATCTTCATTGGTCACCATCCAGGTGCCGCCGTCCGCATGGATTCCCTCCCCCCAAAAATTGGCGATGTTATTCCAGAAGGTGTCCTCATTGAAGCGAAGGATGACTCCCTGGCGGCGGCCTTGACCCTCGATCATTTCTGTAGCGAAGTTTTCTTCGATCGCATAAACGCCCAGCAGTTTCCCATTGAGCAGCACATTGATGAAGTCATAGCGTGGAGTGAGGATTCCCTCTTGCTCCAGGTTGCGATGAAAAGCCCATTCATCGAGGAAAGTCCTTGCTTCGGGTGTTTGGATCGAAAACTGTCGAAAATTTAGGATTTGTCCATCTTCCTTGAGGTGAATGCGAAAAGACCATTTATCTCCTTGGAGGTGGTCAGTCCAATCACCCTTAAGGCGCATTTTCGCGTCTAATTCTGGCTCGGCTTGCAGGTGGATTGTAGCGGGCACGAAATCTTCGTCTGTAGTTTGTAAAACGCCGATTTTCAGCGCTTCGTTCCGTTTCTCAAGCAGCTTTTGGTAATTCTTGAATTTCAAGTCGATATACAGGGTTGGCAGGCCGTTGTTTTGATAGAGGCGCATCTCATCTTGGATGTTCTTTTGGACCTCCACCACGGAAGGCGGGATTTCTACACCGTATGATTTGCCGGTGATAATCTGGCGGATAAGGAGGGTGGCTGGCCGGATGATCCCCGATCGGTAGACGATTGCCCCAGCCAGAAAGGCCAGGAGCAGAAGACCGATTTTTAAGTAGATGGAGCCGGTCAAGCGTTTATAGAGACTAGGGGAAGATATTGCTTCCTCTCGCTTTATTTTCAAAGCACCTATCCTCCGAGCAAGTTGCTTTGTTCAACAAGAGCAATGGTGCTGGAGGGATACGCGCTGCGCAGGTTATCCATTACCCTCATCAGCGTTTCTTCGTTGCGCACATTGATGTAATAAGTCATCTGCAGGCGAGTTCCCGCGTGGTCCATCCGGCGGAGATCCAGGTCGGAAAATTCCTTGAGAAGAAGCTGGTTGATCTCGGCAAACAGGTTGCTGCCGGCTTGTTCACTGGTTACCTGGATATTTAAGAATAGGTTGTGGGAGGTTTTCTTCTTTCTTGTGAGCAGCACACGCCCCAACAAATAAAGCAGCATGAAGGCAGACGCTGCCAGGGTCGGGATGCGCTGATCGGCACCCATCCCCAAGCCAACGGCGATCGCGAAAAATAAGAAGATTAATTCCTCAGGATCCTTGATCGCCGTCCGAAAACGCACAATCGAAAGCGCCCCTACCAACCCCAACGATAACGCTAATGACGATTTCACAACAGAAATCACCAGTAAGGTGATCAGGGTCAGGAGAGGGATGATCGCAGCAAATTGGGCACGGTTTGACAGCGACTTTCCATATTTTACATAATAACCTGCAACAACCAATGAAACGCACAACCCCAGGGTGAGGTTGAGGAGCAAGATTGGCAAGGAAAGCGGTGATGTTGTGTCGGTATTAGTCATTGGCGTAGTCTCCACATTTTTAGTGGCACTTATTTTACTCCAAATCCATTGACTTAAAATTTGTGTCCTCTAATCGAGGCTATCTGAATATCATTTCGATCCGCTGCGAAGATATCCCCCACGCCCGGTGCCCCACAGGACCCTGGCGCTCGCGGTACCGGGTAAATCATAGGCCACGATACCAGAATTGGCGGTTAGTACGACCAGCTCCAGGTCCGCATCCGTATCGATATTCGCCAGGGTTGGCGCAGCCATGGCGCCGTTCCAATCTTCACCGACCGCAGCTGGTAGATCGAGCTCGTAAATAGGATTTCCCAGGTAGTTCAGGATGTGGATTTTTCCGGTGCGGGATGTGCCTTTCTGCACCCAGGAGGTGAAAAGCACTTCTGCTTTTCCATCATTATTCAAGTCTGCGATGACCGGCTCGGAAGCGAAGCGCAGAAAGCCCTCTGCAGGTTTGTAGACACTGTAGGGCCAGTTTCCGTGTTCGGTTTTGTCTAACCAATAAGCGTGCACTCGTCCATCATAAGAGGCATACAGAATTTCCTGGAACCCATCCCCGTCCAGGTCAGCCAGGGCTGGGTTGGGCTCTGCGGTTTCAATGACCTCATAATTTTCGCTGAGCGGGGCATCGGCAGGGTCGGGGAGAGGGATGGCAGTCCAGTCAAAGCCAGAGGCTTTCCAGCGGCTGCGGTCTGCGTTGAAGATGAAGGGCATCTGGTAAAGGCTGGTATATGGGTTGGTTCCACAGTTGTATACGTTGCCGACCACAATGATTTCGCGGCTGCCGTTGTTATCCACATCTGCAATCACAGGCGCTGAATCCGCGAAATTGGGGCGGTGTTCGGTGCCGCAGTTGGCATAGCCGCGTAGATCGACCAGGTGATCCACGTGCACGCCGACCTGCGACCACACTTTGGGTCCCGCGGGATTGGAAGCATTGTACATGGCGTTTGTGGAAAGCTGGTTCCCACCTCGGTCAAGGGCAGTAATGTAATGTGTATCGGTGGGGCCGATGATTTCCTTGTAGCCATCGTTATTCACGTCGCCTACCGCCATATTCTGGTTGTACATGCCCCAGCCATAACCGGGCTCGTTAGCGTGCCGCGCTCGGCCAACCTGGGCGCAGCGCGCCATCAGGTTCATAAACGCTGAGCTGCCTGGTTTCGCCTCCGCTGGCGCGCCCTACGATAATCTCGATCAGGCCGTCATTTTCCAGGTCAGAGACCCCCAGCGTGCGGATTTCGCCGCTTCCGAACGGGTTGTCCGTCCAGACCACGCCTCCCGAGGTGTTATAGACGGTGAGCTGATCTCCGCTGCGCCCTACGATGATCTCCAGCGAGCCATCTCCGGTCAAGTCTGCCAGGGCGATGCCCGGCCAGACCCGGCTGTCGTTTTCACTCCGCCACTGCAAGATGCCGGTCACGCCATCCAATGCGACCAGGTCATAAGACCCGCTGATGATTTCAGCTTGCGGGTCAGTATCGATATTCGCCACAGCCGGCGAAGAATACCAACCCGTCTCGCACCACGTGCTGTGACACCCCCCTCCCTGCCATTTTAGAGTTGGCGGTTTGATCCCCTGGTTAAGTACCAGGGGAAGATATACGCTGGGCTCCAGGGTGCCCGGATCCGGAAGAAGCGCTGCCTGGCTGTAGGCGTTGTTCCAGGCTGAGGCGATTAAGCATGCCAGGCCAAGCAAGCCGAGGTATCCTTTCAAAGAGAAAATTTTTTTCATGGCGGGAGCTTGCTCTCTAAGAACAGAATAATTCTTTGATGAGCTCTTGGATTTGCGGCTTTTCAACCAGGCCAAGCTCTTCCATCTTCTGCAAGGTGCTGCAAGCCTGCTTTTTCAGGAATGGAAATTCGTTGATCCTGGGTGCAGTTTCGCGCAGCTTTTGTTCGTCGCCCAGGTGAGCATAAGCCTGCAGGAAAGGCATCCACTCCACCCGGTCAATCGGATATTCACTTTGCTGGATGGCTTCATCACCAAGCTGAGACGATTTTTTCCCATTCCCCATTTTGCAGCGCTAGCTCGGCTTTTTCAAAGTAGTAGCACCACTTGTGGGCAGGTTCGGCCCCGAAGAGATCTGCGGGTGGTTGGGCTGGCTGGACATCGGTCAATACATTTTGAATTTTAGAATAATCCCCAACTAATTGAATGCGGTCAACATCGTCCACCGAATACCTGGGCCATTGTCCATCAAAAACATGCACACAGGCGCCCTCAGCGGGCTGGCTCATCACCAGCACATTATCATAATGCTTGGTCCACACGTGTGTGCGATAGCCGCCTGGCTTGTCTGGAGCCTGGATCAAGATATCTTGAGCTTCTTCTTTAATGAAAGCCAAAGTTCCCAGGGTATAGGTGACGGGGATTTGGTTGGTGATCTCAGGATCATAGATCAGGTTGGCTGGTCCGGTGACCACATCGCCATCCGCGAAGTATTCAAAGGTTGGATACTTTACGAATAAGGTGGTTCCTTTGTTCAAGCCGGGGGCACGCCAGGCTACCTGCCACCAAAATGCTTTGATGGTTTCTTCCTCGTACACTGTTTGCAAGGAGATGGCGTAATGGGTCATGGCAGCCAGGCCTACAACCACAGATAAAACCACCATGCGCAGGGTGTGCGACTTGAGGCTGAAGATCAACCCGATGACCAGCGTGGCTGCAGCTAATGAAGCGGGCAGGGCGTAATGGGAGTAGGCTTCAAAGATCACCTTGCGGTTGGCAATGATCACCGGTCCCACGCCGATCACAACCCCGATCAATCCCATCCAGATCGCTTCCATTTGCCAGGGCACCTGACCGGAGGGGGCAGGCGCTTGTGCCACCTCGTTTTCCTGATCTTTTTTGGTAATCGAATTGAAAACCCAAATCAACCCCACCGTAAGGGCGGCAATTCCCAGCCCAACCAGGATGTCGCGCAGCCGGTTGCCGAAAACATATTTGTAAAAAGGGACTCCCCAGGCCAGCACAGCAGTGTTCAATGTGCTCTGAAACCAGGCAATCAGCCACCACAGCCCTTTGAGGATGGGAGAAGTGAATAAGTAGCTCACCTGCAGGCCGACATCTGTTTCAGAGCGCTCATTATGAAAGATAAAGAATCTCCAAAAGAGGTAGCCCAAGGGGATCAAGGCGTAAATTGCCCACAAGCGCAGCGCTGCCAGCCCTTTTTTAAGATAAGAATTGAAACCGGGAGCGTGGTTTATAAAGACGAAAATGCACAGAAACCGAAAAGCCTCCATGCCGAAGGCAAAATCCAAAAGCGCCAGGTAGCACCAGCCGGTCAGGATGGCACCCAGTGTCAGCAAAATCTTGGGCACAGTCCGGGCAGTCTTAATGGCCTGCAAGGTCATGGCGATGGAGATGATTTCGAGGAAGAGGCTGAGCATGCGCGGCTGGTTCTCGATCCCTTCCATCCAGCGCACATAACCTGGATAGAGGGTTACTAAGACTGCGATATAGAAAGCCCCCTGCCGCTGCCTGGGCCATAAGAGGTGGAAGAGCCAGAGAGCAGCCAGGCCGCTGAGCAGCCTCCAGGCATAACTCGTCAATTGGTAGGGCAGGGGTTGAATCCCGAATAATTGGTAGAGCGTCTCGAAGAGAGGGGCGCGCGCCGGGCGGTCGATGCGGAACATCTCTTGGTAAAGGCCTTCGCCCCCTTTCAGGCGGTCGATCATGTAATACCAGTCATCTCGATAATGGGTGGCCCGGGTGGCATTTGGCAGATACACGATGGCTGATACCAGGATCAGCAGGATGATTTCAGCTACTGGAAAGGAGAAGATTAATTTTTTCGCAGATGGACGTCGGGTTGGCATCGTGTTGCATTATACCATCGAGGGTTAATCCACCTGACCTACCTCCGGGTGAGGATGGAGAATATTTATGAATAATATGACAAATATAATAAATTATAGTATAATAGTCTAAAATAAGGATCTGCATCGTATGCTCGACATATCAAACCATAAAAAAGCTCACTACAGATCCGAAAAACAATACAATTATTGTACAAAACATTGACAAATATAGTACTATGTATTAAAATGTTTTCAATGATTGACTGCTGCTCACGTAAAAGCGGCTAATTTTATTGTAAAGGAAAAACCCTAACATGAACGAAGAAAAAGTTTTCACCCAGGTTGCTGAACCCTTACAAGATCTGTTTATCTTGCCTGAAGTTTCCTCTGAGCCAGTCTCGCTGATCGACTGCGCGGTGCATGATATCCTGGTGACGATCGGCGAAGACCCCACCCGCCAGGGGCTGCAAAAGACTCCCGAGCGTGTCCGGCGCATGTATGACGAGCTGACCGCCGGCTACCGCACCGACCCAGTGAAGCTTATTAATGGCGCTCTGTTCGATGTGGAATACGATGAAATGGTTCTTGTAAAAGATATCGAATTTTATTCCCTGTGTGAGCACCACATGCTGCCCTTCTTTGGCAAGGCTTATGTGGCCTATATACCCAGTGGCAAGGTGATCGGCCTGAGCAAAATCCCGCGCATTGTCGAGATGTTCGCCCGTCGCCTGCAGGTGCAAGAGCGCATGACGACTGAGATTGCTCAATTCATTGACCAGGTTCTCCAGCCGCGCGGCGTTGCGGTCTTTGTGGAAGGCTCGCATATGTGCTCCATGATGCGCGGCGTTAAGAAGCCGGATGCAACCATGACCACGAACGTATTCTTGGGTGCCTTTAAAGAGGATAAGGATCTGCGGGCTGAATTCCTGGCTCAGGTGAATGGCAAGTAGCCTGTTGGATAAGCTGTATTTCATGATTTGCGAAAGCATGGGTCACAATGTTGCTGGATTTGAAGGATAAAACAATTCTGATCACCGGGGCGGCCCGTCGCGTGGGACGCAGCCTGGCTCTAGCGGTTGCCCGCTCCGGAGGAAATGTGCTGATCCATTATGGGACTTCGCTGCGCGAAGCAGAAAGCCTGCAGGAGGAGATCAGCTCTTTCGGTCGAACTGCGCAGCTCATCCAGGCTGACCTGGCTGACCCAGCTTCTGTAAAAAGGCTCTTCGAGCAAGCGGCTGCATTGGGTCCTGTAAATGGGTTGGTAAATAATGCATCCATCTTTGAGTCTTTAGATTTGGAAAAGACCCGTCTGGAGGATTGGAACCGCCATTTGATGGTGAACCTGACCGCGCCTTTCCTGCTTAGCCAGGCTTTTGCGCGGGCTCTCCCGCAAGAGATGCCTGGGCGGATTGTCAACATATTGGATTGGCGAGCATTACGCCCAGGTCCCGACCATTTGCCTTATACGATCAGTAAATCATCCCTGGCGGCGCTCACCCAATCCCTGGCAGTCGCCCTGGCACCGCGGATCACTGTGAACGCCCTGGCGCTGGGTGCCATCTTGCCGCCCAGCGATGGCGGGGATGCAGTGGATATCATCCAATCCGTGCCGGCTCAGCGTTGGGCCGGACTGCATGAGGTCGATGAGGCATTATTATTCTTGCTGGCGGGTCCAGCCTACATTACCGGCGAAATCCTCCATGTAGATGGTGGGCGGCACCTGGTTTAAAAGGTAGAATAGATGGCAACCCCTGCTTCGGAGGTAATATGGATCAAATTTTAATCACAGACCTGGTCGCGCGCGGCATCATTGGCTTGAATGATTGGGAGCGCGAAAAACCTCAAGAGATTCTCATCAACATCGCCTTGTTTACCGATATCCATAAAGCGGGCGAAACCGATGACCTGGCTTACAGCGTGAATTACCGCACTGTAGCGAAAAAAGCCATGGCACACGCCGAAACTGCCGGGAGGCTTACGGTTGAAGCTCTGGCGACGGATATTGCCCGCCTCTGCCTGGAGGAACCCGGTGTTCAGAAGGTGCGTATCCGTCTTGAAAAACCCGGCGCAGTGCGCTTTGCCCGCTCGGTGGGTGTAGAGATCGAGCGCAGTCGAGAGGATTTTCGGTGAGAGCCACGCCAATCCCAGCTCAGCAGCACCGCGCCTGCCTTCTGCTGGGCTCCAACATACAGCCGGAGGAAAACTTGCGCAAGGCAGTTCATTTACTGCGCCAAAACTTTCCGGTCGAGCAAGTATCCGGGGTTTGGGAGTCTGCTGCGGTAGGCTCGGATGGCCCAAATTTCTTGAACGCCGCGGTGATTATCCGCACATCCTTGAAGCCCCAGCAGCTCAAAGACGGTTTCTTGCGTCCCTTTGAAGCCCGCCTGGGTCGGGTGAGGACGATCGATAAGAATGCGCCTCGAACGATCGATATCGATATCGTGGCCTGGGACGCGGATATTGTCGATGCAAACGTTTGGAAATTTGCACACGCCGCTGTACCTGTCGCCGAGCTTTTGCCTTGCTACCAATCGGAAGCGACTGGCGAATATTTGGAGCAGAGAGCTGCTCATTTGAGCCGCTCGACCCATATTTTCGCTAAAAGAGAAGTACCGGCGCTCTTTCCTGACCAGCGAGTATAAAGAGCCTCCTAACGGAGCCTTTCTTGACAGTTTGTGTGGGGAAAGATAGAATGATTTGAAAATTACCTGGAGAGGCGTTTATTGCGAGGCAGGAGCATTAAGCCTGTGGTTTCAACGCTGCATCGTGGGCTGTCTGGTATTGTCCCTCAGTGGTTTATGGGGCTGCAATAAATCAGGACAGCGTTCCCTTAATTTACAATCTCGTTATCAATTTTATCTACCCGCTGTTGGTGGACCGCCACCTTCTCCTGAAACGGGGGTTCCCTACCCTGCATCACCCATCCTAGAGCCTGCCAGTGGGGTGATAGCGGCCGAAGGGTCTGGTGTGATAAACTCTGCCGAGCCGCTTGGGGATTTTACTCCAGCACTAAACGATGTCCCAATCTCCGAAATTATTGTGTTGCCAGAAGAAACCCTCCGGACCGTACGCGAGATTTACGCCACCGGCCAGTCTTTAGGCAATAATCCGCACGCTTTCTCCAAAATTGGAGACAGCACCATTGAGAGTCCATTTTTCCTGGACCGCTTTGATGATGGGCCTTATAACCTGGGGGAATTTGCATACCTGCAGAAGGTGATCGATTATTACGCAGGCTCTTTTACCCGCCAGGGTAGAGCGGTCTACCGCGGGCTGCATACCTGGAGCATGTTCGACCCGGCCTGGGCTGACCCGGAATTTTGCGACCCCAATGAGACTCCGATTGACTGTGAGTTTCGCTTACAGCATCCCAGCCTGGTCTTCATCCGGGTCGGCTCTAACGATGTTGGGCGTTCAGATCTCTTCCGTCAGAATATGACCCAGCTGATCGAGCTGTGTTTTGAACGAGGCGTGATCCCCATCATCGGTACCAAGGCAGATCGCAACGAGGGGAGCAATATTAACAATGAGATGCTGCGTGAGATGGCTGAGAATTATGATGTGCCGCTTTGGGATTTCGACCGGATCGCAGATACCCTCCCGGGGCGGGGGATGGATGTAGATGGTGTGCACCTTACGACTTTTTATGCGCATGATTACACCTTGCCATATGCTTTGCAGACTGGTTATGGCGTTCATAATATAACCGCTTTGATGATGCTTTACGAACTATGGCGAAACCTTCCTACCGCTCCCTAAAGTCATCGAATAACTTAAATGGTCGCGTGCCATTGCGAGCCGCTGTTTCTTGGCAGCGTAGCGATATACTCGTTGTTCTCAACGCCATCGCCGCAAGCACCATCGTGCCCTTGCTCATTTCAACGATTGTGTTGCTTTTCCTGGCTGGCTGTAAGGGGGAAGACCGTAATAACCCGAAAGCCGTGGTCGAGGATTATTTGCAGGCGAAAATCAACCGTGATACCGATACCATCCAGAAGCTGCTGTGCTCTGAAATGGAAACCTATCTTGAGCGTGAGACGCACACCTTTGAGACGGTCAGCGATGCCAGGATCGATGATCTGAGCTGCACCTGGGAAGAAGTGC
Organism: uncultured Chloroflexia bacterium; assembly: GCA_963751425.1. Taxonomy (GTDB): domain Bacteria; phylum Chloroflexota; class Anaerolineae; order Anaerolineales; family UBA4823; genus CAVVUF01. Next base: position 686,547 of record CAVVUF010000002.1, read on the forward strand.
AGTCTGTTGTCCGCTGCCAGGGAAAGATTGTCGCCTCTTATGGCGCGGAACAAACCGAATTTCCTCTAAATGCCTACCGCGTCATTGAGGAAGACGGCCAGTGGAAATGGTGTGGAGAAAGCCGGTAATATTCCGGAGAAAATAACCCCTCGCCTCCATTTCGGCATCCAGGGGTTATACCTGGTTAGTCTAGAATTGCCCGCAAAGGGAAAGGATTTTCCATGTCCAAGGTTGCCATTATCACAGATACCGACAGCTCTCTTCAATTCGAGCTGGCAGAAAAATACCAAATCCGCCTGGTTCCTATCACTATCCAATTCGGTCAAGAGTCCCTGCAAACGGGTTACGATATCGATGATGCGCAGGTATTTGCGCGGATCGACCGGGAAGGCAGGCTGCCGACGACGGCTGCGCCCTCTCCAGGGGCTTTTGCGAAGGCTTACCAGGCCGCTTTCGATCAAGGCGCCCAGGCAATCGTCTGCCTGTGTGTCAGCAGCGAGATCAGCGCTACGTATGCGGCCGCGCTCACTGCCCGCGACCTGGTCCCCGATAAAGATATTACCGTGCTCGATACGCGCAGTTTGTCGCTTGCACAGGGCTTCATGGCGCTGGCGGCTGCAGAGGCCGCTGCCTCAGGGGCTTCGAAAGCAGAAATCATCCAACAAGCCACGCAGGTGGGTGAGCGGACATATCTTTATGCGGCTTTAGCCACGTTGAAATACCTGGCGATGAGCGGTAGGGTAGGCCACCTGGCCGCGGGGATGGCCAATTTGCTGAATGTGAAACCTATCCTGACCATTCGGAATGGAAAGCTTGACCTCCTGGAAAAGGTGCGCACGCGCTCAAAAGCCTGGGGGCGGGTGATTGAGTTGGTCGCTCAGTCAGCCGGCGGGCGCAGCTTCGAGCGCATGGCGATCGTGCATGTGAATGCCTTGAGCGAAGCGAAGCAGTTCGAGACGATTCTCCGCGCCAACCTGGCCTGTCCTGAAACGATCTTTTATGGAGAATTAACACCGGGGCTTTCGGTGCATTCCGGTGCAGGCTTGGTTGGGGTTGCTTACACACTCTCCGCCTGATCTTGCAGCAGTAAAGAAACCTTGTAGAAAAGACTTTTATTTTGTGTTTTTCGCTTGACAGTAATCATGGCTGAAGCATTTTCGGTTTTTATGCTACAATAGATTATCTATGGAAAACAAGCCGAAGTTTCAGGTGCCCGAACGGAATCCTTCCACGTATGCCATCCACCGCCGCGAGGTCTTCTGGCAGATCACCTTTCCGCTAGCAATTGCCTTGCTGCTCATCCTTTGCATGGTGACGGGGGTGATCCTGGCGGGGGTAAAGGGCTTGGGTGATATCAGCCGCTGGGCAGATATCTCTTTGATCTGGCTCTTAATCCCAGCAATTATCCTCACGCTGATCTCGTTCTTTGCTGTGATTGGTTTCATTTACCTGGTCACCCGGCTGTTGGGAGTCCTCCCCGGTTATGCCCGGTTAACGCAAGATTATTTTCATCTGTTCCAGGTACGCTCGAAAAAGATCGCTAACCAGATCGTCGAGCCATTTCTCAAGCTGCGCAGCTTCAAAGCTGGAGCGGAAGCCCTTTGGCAAAAGCCCAAGAAAGGATAGGATATGGAAGAAGAATTGGAAATTATCCCAGAAGACAATTGGAAACCCAAAGTGTTAGCAATTGGTGGGGCGATTGGTTTAATGACCGGCTTGCTGGCAGCTTATTTAATGATCCAGCGCGCCGAAAAAGATGAGACCAAGCCTGAGCTGAGCGCGGGCGACGGGGTCAAGCTGGGTGTGCTGGTCTTGGGTCTGCTGCGCTCGGTGGCGATGTTGGGGGAAGGCAAGTAAACCTTTCGGTTTTTTCCGGGGAAGTTAAATGACTGAATAACCTTCCTGCCCGAAGCGCCGCGCTCCGGGCAGGTTTTGGTAAAGTGGGAGGGCGAGAGGATGATCACAAAACCATTCATTCGAAAGTGTGGAATTTTTGCGTTGTCGCTTGGTTTGGTCGGGCTCTTGCTTTGGGGTTGGGTGAATATCACTCGGGTTTCTGCTGAAGTAATTCATAATGATCAGCAGCCTGAAGCCGCCGCCGAGTTCGACTCCATACCTGGTGAAAGATATCAGCCCTTACACCTTAGCTTCAACGCCCACGAAGCTGCTCGTGATCAATGGCGTGACCTATTTCATAGCCGATGACGGCGTGCGCGGCGTTGAGCTGTGGAAGAGCGACGGCACGCAGGCGGGGACATTGCTGGTCAAGGATATTTACCCAGGGAAGAATTTTCCTTCCAATATCTACTCGCTGACGGATGTGAATGGGACCCTGTTCTTCATTGCGGAGGATGGGGTGAACGGCTCGGAGCTGTGGAAGAGCGATGGCACTACAGCCGGGACGCAATTAGTGAAGGATATCTGGCCTGGGAACCTCGGCTCTGGCGCTGCTTGCCTGGCAGCGATCGATGGCAAGCTGTATTTCAATGCGTCTTCGCCTCAAGCGAACTTTGAACTTTGGATCAGTGATGGGACGGAAGCAGGCACTGTGGTGATCGATTATCCAGGGCGGAGCTTAAACCCATGCCAGTTTACAAAGGTCAATGGTGTGACTTTGTTTTTCGCTTTTGGTATGAGTAATCCGACCATCGAATTATGGAAAACAGATGGCACGCTTGGTGGGACTGTGCAGGTCAAACTGCTGGCGACGGGTTACATGGATGGACCTGACAACCTGACTGTGATGAACGATACGCTATATATGGCATTGGATGATGGAATAACGGGTCGCGAGCTTTGGAAAAGCGACGGTACCATTACGGGCACGGTGATGGTCAAGGACATTTTCACCGGCACGAGCAGTGCATCACCAGACTACCTGGCTGTTTACAATGGTACTTTGTACTTCAGCGCTAACGATGGTGTGCACGGCACAGAATTGTGGAAAAGCGATGGCACCCTGGCTGGCACAGTTTTAGTCAAAGATATCGTCGCCGGGATATCCTCCTCATATCCCTCACAATTGATCAACGCCAGCAGCGGGCTGCTCTTCAGCGCCGACGATGGGGTTGCTGGTGCTGAGCTGTGGAAAAGCGATGGCACCCAGGGGAATACCGTCCTGGTCAAAGATATTTATTCTGGGACGATAGCTTCCTCCCCAGGCGGCTTCGTCCTCACAGCCACCGGGGTGTATTTTTCAGCAGGGGAGGAAACCACCGGTAAAGAGCTGTGGAAGACGGACGGCACTCCAACCGGTACGCTGTTGGTCGCGGATATCCAGGAAGATTTCCGCTCTTCTTCGCCCTCGAACCTGAGAGCTTTCGGCAGCGGGGTAATCTTTTCAGCCAACGACGGGATACGCAGTACGGAGCTGTGGAAATCGGATGGCATGCCAGGAGGTACTCTGTTGGTGCGCGACATTAATCCCCTGCCGGGCTCCAGCCCAGCCAACCTCGTGGACGTCAATAACACACTCTTCTTTGCCGCTGATGATGGCGTTAACGGCAAGGAGCTGTGGAAGAGCAATGGCACTTTGGGAGGTACGACATTGGTCAAGGATATCCGCCTCAACGGCAGTGCCTCTCCGCACGCCATGGGGAACATCAATGGAAAGCTCTTTTTCTTTGCTAATGATGGGGCCTCTGGAGACGAGCTGTGGCGCAGCGATGGGACCTCACCGGGTACATCCCTTGTCAAAGACATCAATCCAGGTATCACCGGCTCGTATGCCATCGATCAAATGGTGAACATGAACGGCTGGGCTTATTTCGCCGCCAATGATGGCGTGCACGGGGTCGAGCTTTGGAGGAGTGACGGCACCGCAGCGAACACCGTGCTTTTCATGGATATTAATCCGAGTGGTAATTCCACGCCGGTGGCTTTGACCGTTGTCGATGGGGCTTTATATTTTTTGGCGCAGCAGATGGGCACTCCTCCGTTTGATTTGTGGCGAAGCGATGGCACAATCGCGGGGACTTATCTCTTCAAGAGCGATGCAAGCATTCCCATTGAAGTCAATGGAACTCTGTACTTCGGCGCCTCTGACAATGAGTACGGCAGGGAGCTGTGGAAAAGCGACGGCACGATTTCCGGCACGGTCAGGGTTTCGGATATCTGCCCCGATGCCTGCTCATCCAAGGTAGGGGGGACCACAGCTCTGGCTGGGAAGGTTTATTTCAACGCCAACGATGGCTCAACGGGGAATGAGTTGTGGGTGAGTGATGGCACTTTCCCGGGAACGACTTTAGTCAAAGACATCCGTCCGGGGATTGACCCATCGTACATTACGTATATCGTAACAATGGGTCACAGCCTCTATTTCAGGGCTACCGATGGAGTCCATGGTATTGAACTTTGGAAGAGTGATGGTACTCTGACTGGCACACAGATGGTAAAGGATATCTGGCCCGGCACCGAGCCGCAAACAAACCCCGGTAGTAATTTCATTGTCTGGGGTGATCGGTTTTACTTCACTGCCGATGATGGGGTGCATGGCAAGGAGCTGTGGATCAGCGATGGCAGCGAGGCCGGTACGCTGTTGCTGGGAGATATCTGGCCAGGGTCGGAGACCTCGTCGATCAATTACCTGACAACATCTAATATCCGCCTGTTCTTCAGTGCCAACGACGGTCTAACCGGTCCGGAGCCGTGGGCGGTCAACCTGCAGGATATCCGGAAAAAGGTCTATTTAGCCTTTGTTAAGCGTTAATTACATTAGAAAGATCTCGTTTTTCAGGGGGAACACGAAACAAAATTCACCGTGCCATTTTCGGTGGGAGGGTTTTCTCATGACAATTAAAATCTATTTTAAAACGGTGTGCATTTCTTGTCCTGGTGCCGATGATGGGAGGAATTATCCTGTTGGGATGGATGCTGGTATTGCACGCTTCAGCGGCAGCTACAAAAGGGGTGCAGTCGCAAAAAAGCTTGCCTGTTTTGGCTCCTTATATGGTGAAAGATATCAACCCTCTCAGCCTGGATTCAAGCCCTGGAACCAAGGTATATATGAATGGAGCCTTGTATTTTACGGCAGATGATAACATCCATGGGCTGGAATTGTGGAAGAGTGACGGTACTTTGGCCGGGACAATTTTAGTCAAAGATTTCAATCCCGGATCAAAAGGTTCATCGGTACATTCCCTGACAGTGATGAATGGTGTCCTCTTCTTCGCTGCCAATGACGGTGTGCACGGGGAAGAGATGTGGAAAAGCGATGGGACTGCTGGAGGAACCTTAACTGGTAGAGGATATCTGGCCCGGTTTTAGTGGACCTGACCCTTTGAGTTCGTCACCATCTTGTTTAGGGGCGATCGACGGGGTGCTTTATTTCAACGCCATGGATGGAGCCGATGGGAGAGAGCTCTGGAAGAGCGACGGAACCGAGGCTGGCACCGTGTTGTTAAAAAATATCCGCCCCGATATCCCCACTTTCCAATCTTCAAATCCCTGTAATTTTACAAAGGTGAACGGCTCGATCTATTTCACGGTTGATGGAAGTGGGCCTAATGAGCTGTGGAAAACCGATGGCACAGAGGCAGATACAGTGCAGGTTAAAGTATTTAACTCGAGCACCCAGCCCTCCAGCAACCTGACCGAGTTCAATGGTACGCTTTACTTGGCAGTAACCGATAATGCCTTAGGCCGCGAGCTTTGGAAAAGCAACGGCACCGAGGCGGGTACTGTTTTGGTCAAAGACATCTACACGGGTACTGGCACCGCCTGGCCAGATTATCTCATGGTTTTCAACAATTCCCTTTTCTTCAGTGCGAATGATGGTGCACATGGCAATGAAATGTGGAAGAGCGATGGCACCGCTGCTGGTACCGTTATGGTCAGGGACATTTATACAGGCACCGATGGCGCATCCCCAGAATATTTGGCTGTCTATAACGGCTGCCCTGTACTTCAGCGCTGATGATGGCGTACACGGAAAAGAGCTGTGGAAGACGGATGGAACTCTGAACGGGACAGATACTGGTCAAGTGATTTTTATCACAGGTTATGCCGGTTCTTATCCAAGAAGCCTGTTGACAGCATCGAACGGATTGGTTTATTTCAATGCCAACGATGACATCAATGGATCGGAACTGTGGAAAATAGATGGTAGCCAGTCCGGGACTGCAAATGGTGAGTGATATCAACCCGGGATCTGGAAATTCCTCGCCGGGTTATCATGGCAGTATTGGGCGACCGGTTGGTTTTCAGCGCAAACGATGGTGTAAAAGGAATGGAACTATGGAAATCGGACGGCACACCTAGCGGCACCCAGCTCGTCCGTGATATCAATCCCTTTTATTTGGGAGGCTCTGTCATGGACCACCTGACGAATGTCGGCGGCACGCTCTTCCTGGCTGCTTATGATGGCTTCAGTGGGCCGGAGCTCTGGAAAAGCAGCGGACATTTGAACGACACGCTCTTGGTAAAAGATATCAATCCTGGACAATCTACATCTTCCCCACGTGTCATGGGCGATATCCAGGGCAAACTATTCTTTGTTGCAAACGATGGCGTACATGGAGATGAGCTTTGGCGCAGCGATGGCACAGAGGCCGGGACTTACCTGGTCAAAGATATCAACCCAGGGAGCGCCGCGGCGTTTCAAAGTTATATCGAGCGCGAGGAGATGGTCAATTTAAACGGCTGGGCTTATTTCGCCGCAAATGACGGTGTGCATGGGATTGAGCTGTGGAAGAGCGATGGTACGGTGACGAATACAGTTATGATCAAAGAGATGAACTCGCGTGGCGATGCCTTGCCCCGCTACATGGTAATTCTGAACGAGATCTTATATTTTTCCGCTAGAGATGATACCTGGGCGGCAGGCTTGTGGCGTAGCGATGGCACTGTTACGGGAACATACAAAGTTTACGATCCCGGCCCGGCGGGCCCCATAGGCCTGGTGGTGTCGGGAAATTTGATTTATTTCGCAGCCGATGACACGGTGAACGGACTGGAATTGTGGAACAGCGACGGAACGTCAGCTGGAACATCACGGGTTACGGATCTTTGCCTGAATTCCTGTTCTTCGAAAATAGATCAACTAACCCCGCTGGATGGGAAAGTTTATTTCGTGGCTGACGACGGCGCATCTGGCAAGGAGGTATGGGTGAGTGATGGAACCCGGGCAGGGACAACGTTGGTCAAGAATATCCGCTCAGGGAGCGACTTATCGAATCCAACCGGTCTTGCTGCGGCTGGACATGTTCTTTACTTTTGGGCGGATGATGGCGTGCATGGTTACGAGCCCTGGAAGAGCGATGGCACCTTGGCAGGTACAGTGCTGGTGAAGGATATCTGGCCGGGAGCCAGCTCTCAGTCAACGGCGAACAACGCCATTCGTGTATGCCAACGACCTGGTATTTTTCGCGGCCAACGATGGCTTGCACGGCAGAGAGCTGTGGGTCAGCGATGTCACCTTTGATACGACAACCATGGTGCACGATACCTTACCCGGACCACCTACCGGATCGGCAGATTACCTGACGCTGGCAGGGGATTGGCTGTTCTTTTCGGCTAGCGATGACCTGGCCGGTCCAGCTCTATGGGCTTTACAGATCCCGCCGGCTACTCCTAAGCGGTATATCTATTTGCCTCTTATAATCCGCTAGAGTGTTCATCCAGCCCTCTTGACGAGGAGATGGCTTGCAGTATAATATGAACGAACGTTCGTTCATATTCATTTCTATTTTCGCTTATGCTCTCTCAACCGACCGAACCCTCTGCAACCTCTCTTATTGGACGAATCTCCACCTCGCGGCGAGCAAACCCGCCTGCAGATCATCGCGGCAGCCACGCATCTCTTCATCCGGCAGGGCTACCATGGCACCTCCATGCGCCAGGTGGCCCAGGAAGCCGGCATCGCCCTGGGCGGGATTTACAACCACTTCCCCAGCAAAGAAGCCTTGTTTGTGGCGATCTTGCTGGAGCGTCACCCGGTAAAGGAGATCGTCCCGGCGCTGAATGCCTCGCAAGGCGAAACGGTGGAAGCCCTGGTACATGACGCGGCCCGCCTGCTCGTGGAGACCCTGGGGAAGCGCATGGATTTCATCAACCTGATCTTCATCGAGCTGGTTGAGTTCGACGCCTGCCATCTCCCCGATATGTTTGGCATGGTGCTGCCGCAGGTGATGCCCTTCATCGAGCGCGTTTACCAGGCAAAGGGGGGCTTGCGATCGGTCCCGCCTGTGCTGCTCTTGCGTTCCTTCCTGGGATTGTTTATTTCTTATGTAATTACCGGGCTGATGATCGGGGAGCAAGCTTCTCCGGATGTCGGAGAAAAAACGCTCGATCGTTTTATCGATATTTATCTGCATGGTATCCTGGCAGAAGGTTAAGCTTATGTTCAATTCGCGTTTACGTTCGATCATTCGTAAGGAATTCATCCAAATCCTGCGCGATCCGCGCACGCTCGTGCTTGTGCTGGTGATGCCCATCATGCAGCTCTTCCTCCTGGGTTATGCCGCTACCAACGATATCCGCGAAGTGCCCCTGGTGGTCTTCGACCAGGACCGCGGCCCAGCGGCGCGCGAGCTTCTGGAGGCTTACCGGGCCTCCGATTACTTCCTCGTGGCTTACGATGTGCAAACGGAGCAAGAGTTAAGCGACCTGATCGACGGCGGGGAGGCGCGCGTCGGGCTGATCATCCCGCCGGATTATACCGAGCAGCTGCGCAGCGGAGGGGTGGGACAGGTGGTGTTCATCTTTGACGGCTCAGATCCATCGGTCGCTTCCACGGCCCTCTCTTCAGCCAAGCTAATCGGGCAGTCGCTATCCACCCAGATCATCATCGAACGCCTCTCCAGCCGCGGTCAGGCCTCCAGCATGACCGCTCCGGTAGATGTTCGCACCCAGGTCTGGTACAACCCCGACCTGCTCAGTACATACTATATGATCCCTGGCGTGATCGGTATGATCCTCTTCGCCCTCACCTCGATCCTGACTGCCACAGCCATTGTTCGCGAGCGTGAGCGCGGCACGATCGAGCAGCTCATCGTGACCCCCATCCGCTCTTGGGAGCTGGTGGTCGGCAAGATGCTGCCTTACGTCATCCTGGCACTATTAAATACCTTGGAAGTGTTAGCGTTGGGCCACTACTGGTTCAAGGTGCCGGTGCGCAGCGATTTGTGGATCATTTTGCTCCTTTCGGGCTTGTTCTTGCTTTCCAGCCTGGGGATTGGACTGCTGGCATCAACCTTTGCAAACACCCAGCAGGAAGCTATGCTCCTGGTATGGATGACGCTCTTGCCAGCCATCTTCCTCTCTGGTTTCTTTTTTCCGATCCAATCGATGCCGCAGATCTTGCAGTGGGTTTCATTATTTCTACCGCTGCGCTATTACCTGACTATCATCCGCAGTCTAATGCTGAAGGAAAATGGCCTGATTGGCTTGCAGGATGAGATCATTGCTTTAATGATTTTTGGCTTTGCCTTTCTGACGATTGCTTCACTTCGTTTTAAGAAAAGGCTGGATTAGCTCTTACGGAGGGTTCTGATGTATAAAGGTAAACCGATTTTTATCCCAATTCTGATTGTCCTTGGACTGATTGCTTATGGCGCCTGGTACCTGCTTCAAGTAAATCAAGCCCAAACCACTTCATTAGAAGCGTCTGGAACGATCGAAGCTGTTGAAGTCTCCGTCGCTTCGGAAGTGAGCGGCAAGGTGGTTGAAATCCTGGCTGCCGAGGGGGATGCCGTGGAGGCTGGTGCTCCCCTGCTGCGCATTGAAGATGAGCTGCTCCTGGCTCAGCGCCAGAAGGCGCAGGCGGGATTGGAGGCGGCCCAGGCAAATCAGAAGACTGCCCAAGAAGCCCTCCAGGCTGCCCAGTCTGGGCGTGACCTGGCGCAAGCCCAGGTAGATACCGCTCAGGCTGGCGTGGAACTGGCGGAGCTGCAGTACCAGCGCACTTTGAACGCGGCGCGGCAGGTGGAGCTGCCCATCCGCGAAGAAGCCTGGCAGGCCAGCCAGCCGAGTGAATTTACCCTGCCGGTCTGGTATTTTCAAAAGTCAGAAAACCTTGCCGCTGCCCAGGTCAGCCGCGACGATGCCGCTGCGGTTTTGAAGGTCGAACAGGAGAACCTGGCGGATGTGGTCGCAGATGCAGGCGGCGAGGAGCTGATCAACGCTGAAAAGCGCTTGGCAGAGGCTGAGCAGGCTTTCCTGGTGGCTCAGCAGTTGCTGGATCAGGCCAAACTGGCTGCGGATGGGGCGGATATGGAAAATTACGCTCAGCAGCTCTTTGACGCTGCCGATGCCACTTTGAAATCAGCTCAGGAGGATTACAACAGCCTCTTATCTGATAAAGAGAAAACTGACCTGCTCGAGGCAAGGGCGCGCCTGGCGGTTGCCCAGGGTCAGTACGATCTTGCGCTGGACCAGTACACCCAGCTGCTAACTGGTGACCAGTCCTTGGATGTGCAGGTTGCGGATACAACCCGCCAGCAGGCTGCGGCTAACCTGGCACAGGCGCAGGCCGGCTTGCAGCGGTCTGAGGCCAGTGTCGCCCAGGCAGAAGCCAGCCTTACCCAGGCGGGCGCGGTGGTTGCCCAGGCTCAGGCGGAGCTAGACCTGCTTGGCTTGCAGCTCGACCGCTACACGGTCTATGCCCCGGTCAGCGGTGTGGTCCTGGTGCGCGCGCTGGAACCGGGTGAGCTGCTCCAGGCTGGTGCCGCGGCGCTGACTCTGGGACAATTGGATAACTTGAAAATCACGGTTTACCTGCCCGAAGACCGTTACGGCGAGGTCAATCTATCGGATGAGGCAGATGTCTCTGTCGATTCATTCCCTGGGAAGGTATTTTAAAGCCACGGTCACCCGCATTGCCGATAAAGCGGAATTTACCCCCCGGAATGTGCAGACGGAAGAAGGGCGTAAGACCACCTATTTTGCCATTGAGCTTTCGATCAACAATGCTGACAGCCAGCTCAAGCCAGGCATGCCGGCAGATGTCGTTTTTCCATAATTCCAGGCTTTCCATTTCCTCCGTCCTCGTTGAGTGATCAGGATGATTGAAGTTTGCAACCTCTATAAACAGTTCGGATCTGTGATGGCTGTCGATGGACTGGCGCTGAGCGTTGCACCGGGAGAAATTTATGGGTTGGTGGGGCCCGATGGAGCCGGGAAAACCACCACCATCCGCCTGGTGTGTGGGGCACTCCTCCCTTCGCCAGCCCCTGGGGGAGAAACGATCGTGGTCAAGATCGGGGGTTTCGACGTGCTGCGGCACACCGAACAGGCGCGCGCTCAAATTGGCTACCTTCCACAGCGTTTCTCTTTATATGAAGAGCTGACGGTGATGGAAAACTTGCGTTTCTTTGCCGAGGTGCGCGGTTTGCCTTCGGAGAACTGGAAGCCGCGCTGCACGGAGATCTTGTCTTTTGTAGGCCTGGATTCTTTCGTCAACCGGCGGGCTGGGCAGCTCTCGGGAGGCATGAAGCAAAAGCTTGGCCTGGCTGCCGCCTTGGTGCACCGCCCGAAAGTACTTTTGCTGGATGAGCCGACCAGCGGCGTCGATCCGGTCACCCGCCAGGACTTCTGGCAGCTGATCATCCGGCTGGTGGCAGAAGAAGATGTGGCGCTCCTGGTCAGCACGCCATACATGGATGAGGCATCGCGCTGCAGCCGGGTGGGTTTTATGCAAAAAGGGCGCATGATTGTTGAAGGTACACCGGCTGAGCTGCGCCAAAACCTGAACGATCGTGTGGTTGAGCTGCGCGGCCAGCCTCTTTCGGTATTGCGCCTGGCAGCCAGTGCCGACCCGCAGGTGGAAGAGGTCCAAATGTTCGGTGACCGGCTGCATTTGCGGGTGCAGAAAGGCACAGCGGAGAGCGTGATTGCCCGGCTGACCCAGGCCATCCCATCCAGAGGCGGGCAGATCACGCGCCTGCGCTTGGTTCAACCTCAGCTCGAGGATGTTTTTATTGCCCTGGTGGAGTCTCACCTATGAGTGAAGATTCAACCGTGATTCGAGTGCGCGGCCTGACCAAGCGCTTCGGCGACTTTACTGCCGTTGATCACATCTCCTTCGATGTAAAGGCCGGTGAGGTGGTGGGCTACCTGGGACCGAATGGCTCTGGCAAAACGACCACCATTCGTATGCTGCTCGGCCTGCTGCGCCCCAGCGAGGGCGAGGGCAGCGTGTTGGGCTATGATATTTGCCGCGAGACGGAGCAGATCCGTCAAGAAGTCGGCTATATGTCTCAAAAGTTCGCTTTATATAATGAATTGACCGTCATCGAAAACCTGGCTTTTTACGCGGGCGTGTATGGTGTCACCCAGCGTTCTCGCCTGGAGGAGGTGATAGAGTTGCTGGGACTGCAGGGCCTGGAAAAAATGCGCGCGGGTCAAATCTCTGCAGGCTGGCGGCAGCGCCTGGCTTTGGGCACCGCCATTGTCCACCGTCCCAGCCTGCTGTTCCTGGACGAGCCCACCAGCGGGGTCGATCCCAACGCCCGGCGGGCCTTTTGGGACCTGATCTATGCTGTGGTTGCCGAAGGTGTGACCGTCCTGGTCACCACACATTATATGGATGAGGCGGAATACTGCGGTCGGGTAGGTATTATGCGCCTGGGCAAGCTCCTGGCACTGGATACTCCTTCGGTGCTCAAAGAAAATGCTTTGCCTGGGCTGGCCTGGGATGTGTTTGCTGAACCGCTTATGCAAACGCTGTCCGTGCTGGAACAGTGCCCCTTTATCTTGCGCGCCGGCCTGGCTGGCGATCACCTGCGGGCCATCATGCTCAAGGAGGTGGGAGCGGCTGAGTTGGGGACCATTTTATCGCAGATGGGGATCACCGTCCGCCTGGTGGAGCAGGTTGATCCCACCCTGGAGGATGTGTTTATGGCAGTAGCCAAGGGCAGCCCAGAGGACTGAACGGTTCGGAACTGTGCTGAAACCGCTGTTTCGTAAAAGTGCCCTCTCCTGAGGGCATTTTTGATCCTTTATATGAATTCTTTTTGAAAAATTAGCGTAAAATTAAAGAAACATCCCTCGATAATATTGAAATTATCAATAATAGACTTAATAATATTCAAAATGGTATTGACATTTGCTAGAATTTTGTTATAATAAATTTAGGATCATAAGATAGAAGTTGATGAATATCAGGAGGTTGGCTAATCTATGAACACAATTCCCACGGTCTGTCCATTCTGCGGTGGCGAAGTTTATGTTACCCATATTTATTGCCGGGAATGTGATACGCACATCGAAGGACGCTTTCTGGCTGGAGCGACAGCCTCGTTAAAGCCTGAACAGGTGGCTTTTGTGGAGCGTTTTGTGGGAAAGCTCTCCCCAGATCAGTTAGCCCTGGTGGAGACTTTTGTGCGCTGCGAAGGCCGGATCAAGCGTATGGAGGCAGAGCTTGGGCTTTCCTATCCAACCATCCGAAACCGCCTGAACGAAGCGATCCGCGCCCTGGGCTATGAGCCAGAGCTTGATGAGCCGTTAGGTGCCAACACCGAAGAGAAGCGGCGCGTTATTTTGGAAGACCTGGAAGCTGGGCGGATTAATTACGAAGAAGCCATGCGGCTGCTGCAGGAAAGCGAGGCGTAAGATGGAAAAGCAATTTGTTGTCACGAGTGAAAATCCGAAAGTGATTTTAGATGTACGCGGTAATTTGACCTTGAAGGGGACGGATGAAACCCAAGTATCCGTAAAATCATCTGACCCCAATGCAGTCACGTTAGAACAAGATGGAGATACTGTGACAATCCGGGCACGCTCCAACTGTGACATAAAAGTGCCGCGTGAAGCCCAGGTGCAGGTGATCGAAATCCACGGTGAAACGGTTTTGAAAGCTTTTGAGGGGGAGCTGAGCGTCAAGGAAATCCATGGAAACCTGACTCTGCGCAGCATTGGTCCCGCCATGCTGGATTTGGTAAAGGGAAACCTGGAAGCCAAGAATGTGGAAGGCAGCCTCGAAATTCAACGCGTAGACGGAAATGTGACCTTGCGGGATGTGCAGGGTGATCTGTTTGCCAAAACAATCCACGGTAACCTGCAAGTTTTTGACGTGGATGGCAGTGTTGAGGCCAGCGCGGACGGGAATATCAGCATAAACCTCGACCCGACCTCGAGCGATCATTATTCCTTTACCGCAAAAGGCAATATTGCCTGCAAAGTGCCGGAAGACGCCAGCCTCGCACTGGATATCCCTAAAGCTGGCGGCCGGATCACGATCAACATTGCCGGGGTTGAAAATGCCAAAAATGTCAAAGCGCCTTATCAGCAAACCATCAATGAAGGGGATGCGCTGATGACGCTTTCTGCAGGTGGAAATATTGTAGTCTCCGGTCAGATGCCAGAGTTTGAGATCCCTGATTTTGATGCCGAATTTGAGCGCACCTTCGAGGGGATGGGTGATGCCATCGGTCAGCAGATCGAGGCGCAAATTGAAGCACAGATGCAAATGCTGGAGGAACAGCTCAATACGGAAATTTCTAATATGACCATGAACCTGAGTGCCTCAGGATTAACTCCGGAGCAGGTGGAACGCATTAACCAACGCGCTCGTGAAGCCAGCCAACGCGCTTCAGAGCGTGCGGAGGAAAAGATGCGCCAGGCTCAGGAGAGGCTCGAACGCCGCATGGCAGCTACCCAGCAGCGCATCGAACAAAAAGCCCGCGTGGCTGAAGCGCGTGCCCGCCGCCAGGAGCACCGCTCCCCGGGAGTCGGTTGGCCGATTGCTCCAGTAGAGCCAACCAGCCCGCTGAATGAGCCAGTGTCCGATGAAGAGCGCTTGACGGTGCTGCGCCTTCTGGAGCAGAAGAGGATCACCCTCGAAGAAGCTGAGACTTTGCTATCGGCATTGGAAGGCAAGGAAGGATAGGCTGATATGTCATACGAAAGTGAGCGCCTGAAAATCCTGGAAATGATCGATAACGGCTTAATCTCCGTAGATGAAGGCGTGAGCCTGCTGAAAGCTTTGGATCAAAGACAAGCCGAACCAGGCGCAAGTTCCGGCTCTCTCGAAGAACCTTCGTTGGGCTCTGACCTGGCATCGAAAAGTGGAGAGGTGATTTTTTCTGCATCCTCCCCCAGCCTCAAAATTTCCATCTGAGACAGTAACCAGCGTTGAGGCCGGTTTTGAGGAGCGTGCAGCTTCACAGGCTGGATCTGCCACCAATTTCTATGAGGAATCCTACCCGGGTGCAGAGAAAGTCCATGCCCCTGAGCCCGAACCGCCTATCGAAGAACAATTCACCTCACCGCAAATTGATCAGAACATGCGTAAATGGAAAGGGTATTGGTGGATTCCGTTTTGGGTGGGGGTTGGGATCACGATCATCAGTGCTGCTTTGATGTATTATGCCTGGTTTGCAGGCGGCTTCAGTTTTTGGTTTGCCTGCACATGGTTCCCGTTTATGCTGGGCGTGGCGGTAATGGCTTTAGCCTATGCCAGCCGGACTGCCCGCTGGCTGCATGTTCGCATCCACCAGCAGCCGGGAGAAAAACCCCAGAATATAGCCATCAGCATGCCGATCCCGCTGCGCCTGTCAGCCTGGTTCTTCCGCACCTTCAAAGGGCATATCCCCCAGATGGGCAACACTGGCATCGATGAGCTGATAATGGCTTTAGAAGCGACAAATCCAGATGCTCCTTTCTACGTGGAAGTTAATGAAGGAGAAGATGGCGAACGAGTAGAAGTTTATATTGGGTGAGATCCACTCAGGAGGCAAATATGGTTACATCAGATGAACGAATGCGTATTCTTAAAATGATTCAGGAAGGCAAGATCACTGCAGATGAGGGTGCCAAGCTGCTGGCAGCGCTGCGCGAAGCCCGCCCGATTGCCCCGCGATCATCCGTACCTGCCAACCGGCCTGGTGGGCAAGGTTGGCTGCGCGTGCGCGTGACAGATATGGCGACCGGACGAACGAAGGTCAATGTCAACCTGCCCTTAGGGCTGGTCGATGCTGGTATGAATATCGCCACGCAGTTTGCTCCAGATATTGATCTCAACCAGATCGCCGAGGCGATTAAGTCCGGGAATATCGAGGGCAAGATTGTCGATGTATATGACGAAGAAGACGGCGAGCATGTTGAGGTCTTCATTGATTGAGAGGTTACCATGTCATCCGAAACCCTAGAACAAACGTTTAACGTTGGAAGTCCGGCGCGCCTGAAGCTGTCAAATATCCGCGGCTCGGTGGATATCCTGCCGGGAGAGCCTGGCATCTTGACCGTGACGGCTACCAAGTCCTCCGAATACGGAGATGTTTCCAGGACAAAGATCGCCATGAACCAGTCTTCAGATGGGTTGGTGACCGTTGAGACACGTTACCAGGATGCCTGGTGGGGATTTTTCAGCTTTTCCAAGCCCTGTAAAGTGGATTACCAGGTTCACATCCCTCCCACCTGTGAGGTGGATGCATCTTGTGTTTCCAGCTTGCTGGCAGTGAGTGGACTGGATGGAAAGTTCAAGCTTTCGACGGTCAGCGGCGAGATAAGATTGGAAAACCTCTCCGGTGAGATCAAGCTCTCTGGGGTAAGTGGCGAGACGGGCGGCAGCAGGTTATCTGGTGTGCTGCATTTGAATACCGTATCGGGCGAAGTGCGCCTGGTCGACTCGGCGCTTACCTCCGCCGACCTGACCACGGTTAGCGGTGAAATCCGCCTGCAAACCAAGCTGACCGAAGGACCTTATCGCTTCCATTCAGTCTCCGGTGCGGTCTGGCTCTCTGTGCCAGCCGACACGCACTGCAGTCTGGAGCTGCAAAGTATCAGCGGAGGCGTGCATGTTAATCTTCCTGTAACCCGCCAGAAAATTGGCGGAAGGCATTACTCTTATGATGTCCAGGGAGGAGGGGTGCGGGTGACCGCCAACAGCGTGTCCGGCGGTCTGTATGTCGAATCATCGGCAGGTATTTCCCAGGAATCGATTCCAAACGACACTGTTGAAGATGACGAGCAGTCCTTTACGGAGCTTTCTCCGGCGCCTCCTCAACCCCCTGTTCCGCCGCTCCCCACCCAACCGCCTGAGCCAGTTTTAGATCGGGCTGTGATCCTGGACCGCATTGAGAGAGGCGAGATGTCTGTAGACGAAGGTTTGAAAGCCCTCGAAAAATTAGCATAAAGCTTGTCCGGGTATTGGGTGAGTGCCATACTCCCGATAAGATCCGGAGAATTTTCCTTAAGATTGTTGTAAAATAAAGTGTGTTGGGCTGACCCGGTCAGCTCAACACACTTTTTTATCTTCAGCTCAGATTGGAGAAAAAGAGCATGCCCCTCAATCGCCCGCGTGGAATGGTGGGTTTCTCAATTGTCTGGTTGGGTCAGCTCGTTTCGCTTTTAGGAACGAACATGACCGGGTTCGGAGTTACAATTTGGGCTTACGAAAAAACCGGCTCTGCCACCTCCCTTTCCCTGCTTGGCTTTTTCTTTGTCGCTCCCATGCTGATCTTCAGTCCCTTTGCGGGTGCGATTGTTGATCGTTATAACCGCAAGCTGATGATGATGGTTAGCGATCTGGCTTCAGGGATAGCCACCCTTGCCATCCTGGCCCTGATCGCCCTGGGGAAATTGGAGATCTGGCATCTTTTCATCACCAGTGCCTTCCAGGGGATTTTCCAGGGATTTCAGTGGCCCGCCTATTCGGCAGCTATCACCACCATGCTCCCCAAAGAACAGTACGGCAGAGCCAATGGGATGATGTCGTTGGTTGAAACAGGGCCGGGGATTTTTGCTCCCTTGATGGCTGGTGCTTTGATTGGCTTGATTGGGCTGCAGGGTATTCTCTTGATCGACGTCGTCACCTTTTGTTTTGCCATCGGTGCGCTCCTTTTGGTTGAAATCCCGAGTACACCCGTCACTGCCGAAGGGCAAAAAGGACAGGGCAGCCTGCTCAAAGAGGCGGTTTATGGCTTTTGGTATATCCTCAAGCGGCCCAGCTTGTTAGGCCTGCAGCTTGTCTTCCTGATCGGAAATTTTTTTATTAGTATTCCCGCTGCCATTTACGCGGCTCTGATCCTGGCGCGCAGCGGGAACAATGAGCTAGCCTTTGGAACGGTCAATACGGTCGGCGCCATCGGAGGGCTGGTTGGAGGAGTGGTGATGAGCGCCTGGGGAGGTCCCAAGCGGCGCGTGCACGGGGTGTTAGCCGGCTGGGCTTTGAGTGGTTTCCTCGGAACGACCTTGATGGGGTTGGGAAGCGGGCTGGTGGTTTGGGCGGTTGCCAGTTTCATCGGCGCTTTCCTGGTGCCCTTCATCAATGGCTCCAACCAGGCCATTTGGCAGTCCAAGGTAGCCCCTGATATTCAAGGGAGGGTGTTTTCGATCCGCAGGTTGATCGCCTGGTTTGTCAGCCCGCTGGCGATGCTGATCGCTGGACCGTTGGCAGATAAGGTTTTGGAGCCCGCGATGCAAAGCGGGGGCACCCTGGCAGCGGTCTTTGGCCCCTGGGTTGGCACGGGTCCAGGTTCAGGGATATCGGTGATTTTCGTAGTGTGCGGCATTCTGGCGAGCCTGGTCGGCCTGGCGGGCTACTTGATCCCAGTAATCCGGGATGCGGAAGCAATCCTGCCGGATCACGATACTGCCGTGCTTGCCTCTCAAGAAGCTCCCCAGGTGGGCAGCTGAGCTGCGGTGGCGCTCAACTGCGCAAGAATCGGGTGGAAATTTCTCCGCCCGCGCCTATAATATGCGCTATGAATACTTATCTCACCACGAACGATCAGCTTTCACAAGATTACGCTCGCATTGAGCAAGCCATTCAATACCTTGAGGAAAATTTTCGCCGCCAGCCCAGCCTGGGCGAAATTGCTGCGCACCTGGGATTGAGTGAATACCACTTCCAGCGCCTGTTCACCCGCTGGGTTGGGATCAGCCCGAAACGCTTCCTCCAGTTTCTCACCAAGGAATATGTCGGCGAGCTGCTGCAGGAATCTCACAATATTCTAGAGGCCACTTTCGAGAGCGGGCTTTCTAGCCCCGGCAGGCTGCACGATCTGCTGGTCACCTGCGAGGCAGTCACCCCTGGCGAATATAAAACCCAGGGTGAAGGCCTTCTCATCGAGTATGGCTTCCATCCCACTCCTTTCGGTGAATGCCTGCTGGCAAGCACCTCGCGCGGCATCTGCAGCTTGATGTTTGTTGAACCGGGCGGAGAGGGGTCAGCCTTAACTGAATTAGAAGCCCGTTGGCAGCGCGCTGCTTTCGCAGAGAACCAGGCTGGAACGCAAAAATTGGCTGCCATGGCTTTTGCCGGCATTCAGCAAGAACCTTTGCCCATTTTCTTGCGCGGCACGAACTTCCAGATCAAGGTGTGGGAGGCGCTTCTGCGCATTCCCTCAGGTACGGTGGTTACTTACCAGGATGTTGCCCTTTCGATTGGCTTGCCCCGGGCTTCGAGGGCGGTTGGGAATGCGGTTGGGCATAACCCCCTGGCGGTGGTCATCCCCTGCCACCGGGTGATCCGCAAAGATGGCTGGTTTGGGAATTACCTGTATGGTACACCTCGCAAGATGGCCATGTTCGGCTGGGAAAGAGCTCAAAAAGAGCTGGTCGGGTAAGCAATCTCCGGTCTATGAAGCTTCGTTTTTCGCTGTTAGGTTGGGTGTGGGTGGTTGGCTTTGTCCTGGCAGGCTGCCAGCCTGTTACCGCCACGGTACAGGAGAGCAGGCCGACTTCCCTGCCATCGAGCGCTCCATTGACAGCCACTGCCATCCCAACGGAAACAGCCAGCCCCAGCTTCACTCCCACCGGTACCAGCACTATTATCCCGCCCACAGCTACACCCACTCCAGCTCTCTCCATCTGTTCCCCCTTGGAAGGCTATTCCCTCGACCAGATGGCTGGCCTGGTAAGCAACCCCTTTCACCCTCCACCCCCCGGCTCAGATGACCCCCACCAGGCTGTCGACCTGGCGGATCGGCAGCCGGACAGCCAGATTGCACTGGCAGGCCGGGTGGTGCAGGCGGTGCTGGGGGGGAGTGTGGCTGCGGTGATCAGGGATCGTTTTCCGTATGGGAATGCCCTGCTGGTGGAAACGCCTTTGGAAGGGCTGCCAAACGATCTGCCGGCCGCGCTCGGGCTGACCGAGCCAGCGTCAACGCCTATCCCCAACCTGGCCCTGAACTGCCCGGATGTCGTCCAGAAGAATTGCAAAGCGGGTCAATCCCTCTACCTGCTTTACGCTCACCTTCAACAGGCTCCCACCTTCCAGCCCGGCGATCCAGTTACCTGCGGTCAAGCGATTGGAATTGTCGGTGACAGCGGGAATGCCCTCAACCCTCACCTGCACCTGGAAGTCAGGCTTGGACCATCGGGGGTGCGCTTTAACAGCCTGGCGCATTATGATAACAGCGCCACCCTGGAAGAGATGGATAATTACTGCACCTGGCGGGTGCGGGGAGTTTTCCGCCTGGTCGATCCTATGCGCTTGTTGGGCTATTCGGAACCTTGATGATCCAAACGCTACTGCGTCTCAGTCACTTTGTGGATGCTGCGCGGCGCTTCGGTATTCCACCCTTTGATGCGCGTTCAGCGCGTGCGTGAAGAGTTGCGCCGGGATGATCGCCACCAGCGGCGTCAGCCATTCCGGGATACCGGCGGGCAGCGGCATGGGTGATTGCGCCAGAGCCAGCGCCTCCGCTTGATCGGAGATCATCACCAGCTCAGCATTCTGCTTCTCACGCAGCTGGCGCAGCAGCGGTAGGAAATTATCGTAAATCTTTCCCGCTGGGTTGATGACCATCACCGGAAAGCCTGTCTCAATGATGGCAATGGGTCCATGCTGAAAATCGGCTGAGGAATAGGGCTCGGCGGTCACATAGGTGAGCTCTTTCAGCTTGAGCGACCACTCAAAGGCTGTGGCGTAATTGAAGCCGCGCCCCAATACCACGCAGCGCTCCATGTAGCGGTAGCGCTCAGCCAGTTGGGCGATGTGCTCTGCTCGCTTCAGCACCTGGCGCACCCAGCCAGGCACCTGCGCCAGGGGATAGCGGGCTTCTGGCTCGTTGAGCATGGCGGAGGCCAGCATGGCAATCGCCATCAATTCTGCGGTATAGGTTTTAGTAGCTGCTACGGCAGCCTCCACACCGGCCTGGATATCGATGACCCAATCTGCGGTCTGGGCAAGGGGCGAGTCAGGTTCGTTGGTGATCGCCAGAGTTGGGCTGCCTTGCCTGCGTCCTTCTTCCAGCACGCTGACAATATCTGGCGACTGCCCCGATTGTGAGATGCCTACCACCAGGGCGCCCTTCAGACTGGGCGGTTTCTGGTAAACGCTGAATAAAGATGGCGTTGCCAGGGCGACAGGCAGACGGTTCATCGATCCCCACACGTAGTTCGCGTAGCGACCGGCATTATCCGAAGTCCCGCGCGCCGCCAGGAAAACAAACTGTGGGGCTGCTTTCAAGATGGCACGGCCGATGCTCTCGATCTGGGCAGCCTGGTTGACGAGTAAATTTTCTAATACATCCGCTTGTTCGTGGATTTCAGAGATCAATGTCATCTTTTTTACCCGTCCTTAATGGATCAGTCATTGCAAATGAGCGCACTTCGCGGCTGGGCTCTTTACCGCAAACGAAGCAATCTCATATTTTTTGCATTTCCCAGGCAGTGGGATGCTCGTGGTTTGCGATCAGCTTATTTTATCCTACAGATTGGTGATTCTCTGACATTTTAACGCCAAATCGATAGAAATGTTGGCCATCGATGGCTTGATCCATGGTTTCCACTATATTCTAACTAGCGGACCGACACGGCGCCTGGTCGGGATCAACCTGATCAGGGGGCACCTGGATTTCGTGGTTGTTTCTTGGATCACCTATCTTATAACCCAGCAGCACACCCGGTACCCGATAGAACCTGGAAGAAAGGCGCGAAAAGATGAACTGGTCACCGCATTGGAAGCAAAAAAGAAAGTAAACGCGAACTAACGCGAACTCCTTGACGATTTGGGTGCTCCGCGATAAACTTGCTCAAATTTAAACCAGATTATGAAAACCTCTCGCTCGTTTTACGCCTATTATTATTACGGTAACCTGACCCAGGTCGCCGTTGGTGGCGCTTAAGCGGGAGAGTAGCGACAGTCCCAGAGTGCGAGGCCAGCGGCCTCGCACTTTTCGTTTTCAAAGGAGAACAGCCATGCCTGTACGTGGGATCCGTGGTGCAATCGATGTGATGAATGACCAACCAGAGGCAGTCCTGGCAGCGGCGCGTGAGCTGCTGGAGGCAATCCTGCTCGCCAATCCCGCTTTAAAACCGGCGGATTTGGCGAGCGTTTTGTTTACCGTCACAGATGACTTACAATCCGTCTATCCCGCCCAGGCTGCCCGCCAGATGGGCTGGGGGAATGTTCCGCTGATGTGTGCGCGTGAGATCCAGGTTCCTGGTGGGCTGCCGCGCTGCGTGCGGGTCTTGCTGCATTGGAATACCGACTTGGAGCAAGCGGAAGTCAGGCATGTGTACCTGCGCGGTGCCGTTTCATTGAGGCCCGACTTACAGGCTCCTTCAGCGCATTAAGTAACCAGGAACAACCAACGATTATCGGTTTTTTGAAAGGAGAGTTAGAGTTCATATGATGATCATTATGCGTACCGATGCTACAAAGAACTCAGATCGCGGAAGTGGTGCTTAAGGTAGAGCATTTTGGACTGAAAGCCCACCTCTCCCAAGGCGAGGAGCGTACGGTGATCGGCGTGGTAGGTGATGGACGCCCCTACAGCTTGCAGGATCAGTTTGCCTATATGACCGGTGTGGACCGGATTGTGCCGATCTCGCGGCCCTATAAATTAGCTTCGCGGGAGTTCATCTCAGAAAATAGTAAATTCCCATTGGATGGCGTACAAATGGGCGGGGATAGCATCGTGATTATTGCTGGTCCCTGTTCTATTGAGAGCCGCAGCCAGCTCATGGAGACGGCGTACGCGGTGCGTGAGGCTGGGGCGCATGCTTTACGTGGAGGCGCTTACAAGCCGCGCACTTCGCCTTATGCTTTCCAGGGCTTGGGCGAAGAGGGGTTAGAGCTGCTGGCGGAAGTGCGCGAGGTAGTTGGCTTGCCCACCGTCACCGAGGCGATGGCTGTCGAACAGGTGCCTTTGGTAGCGAAATATGCCGATGTGATCCAGATTGGCGCCCGCAATATGCAGAACTATAATCTGCTTAATGCAGCCGGCGCCAGCCAACGTCCGGTGCTGCTCAAGCGTGGCATGTCAGCGACGGTGGAAGATTTGCTGATGGCTGCAGAATATATCCTCTCGCAGGGCAACCGGCGGGTGATTTTGTGCGAGAGGGGCATTCGCACGTTTGAGACTGCCACCCGCAATACGACCGATATCAATGCCATACCCGTGCTTAAGTCGCTGACCCATCTGCCGGTCGTCCTCGACCCGAGTCACAGCACTGGGAACTGGCAGTTTGTCGAGGCGATCGCCCGCGCCGGTATTGCTGCAGGTGCAGATGGTTTGATCATCGAAGTGCACCCCAATCCTGACCAAGCCATGTCAGATGGGGGGCAGAGCTTGAAGCCGGAACGGTTTGCAGAGCTGGTGCGGCAGGTGCGCGGGATTGCTGCGGCAATTGGGCGCAGCGTCGCGCCGAACCATTACCAGGCGCTCAACCCCAGTTTTGCTGAGAGCCTGACCCTATGAATGAAGATGGCTTTACGGAGTTTACCGGTCTGGCTGAGACACGTGTGGCGGTGATCGGCCTGGGCTTGATGGGCGGCTCGCTGGCGCTGGCGCTGCACGGGCAGTGTGCATCGCTGGTAGGTTACGACCCTGATCCGCAAGTCGTATCCCTGGCAAATCTGCAGCAGGTGATAGACCAGGCTTCATCCGACCTGGGTGAGGTTTTGCCAGGATCAGACCTGGTTGTGCTGGCGGCGCCCGTCTTAGCCATCCTGGATTTGTTGAATCACCTGGACTCGCTCCATCCTGATCCAGCGGTTGTTTTGGATCTCGGCTCTACCAAAACCCAGGTTGCAGCGGCGATGGCCTCCCTCCCAGAGCGGTTCGATCCCTTGGGAGGCCACCCCATGTGTGGTAAAGAAAAGGCCTCGCTGGTCAATGCTGATCAGGAAATGTTTCGAGGGGCGGTCTTTGTTCTGACCCCCCTGCCGCGTACTTCGCTGCGGGCAAAGAAGCTGGTTCAGGAGCTGGTGAAGGGCATCGGGGCACAGGAACTTTGGTTGGACCCCGCCTCGCACGATCGCTGGGCAGCCAAAACAAGCCACCTCCCTTATCTGCTGGCGCATGCTCTAACCCTGGCAACACCCCTCGACGCGGCTCCCCTGGTAGGGCCTGGCTTTCTCAGCACCAGCCGCTTGGCGGGCAGTTATGCGCCGATGATGCTGGATGTGCTTCAGACGAACCGGCAGAATATCCTCGAGGCCCTTGGAATCTTCCGGAGCTGTTTGGATGAAATCGAGCTTTGCCTGGGGAGAGAAGATTTTGAGGCATTGGAGGATATCCTTAGGAGGAGCACTCACCAGCATGAGGTTTTAGTTTCACGAGGAGGAAGATGACAGATCATCCATCTCTGAAATTAAAAACCCTTCCTGGTCGCTCCCTGCATGGAGAATACCGCTTGCCTGGGGATAAATCGCTCTCGCATCGACTGGCTTTGTTTGCCGCGCTGGCGGAAGGGCAGAGCTGCATTTCGAATTTCCTGGTGTCAGGTGTCACGCAAGCCATGCTAAGCGCTCTGATTGCAATAGGAGTCGATTGGGAGCTGGAAGATGATCAATTGATGGTGATGGGAAAAGGCTTCTCCGGTTTGAAGCCTCCCCAGGCAGTATTGGACTGTGGGAATTCTGCTACCACGTTGCGTTTGCTCGCCGGCGCCCTGGCAGCCGCCAATCTTCCTGCCACCCTGGATGGCTCGGATGGGCTGCGCCGCCGGCCCATGGAGCGCATCCTTTCCCCGCTGTGCCAGATGGGCGTGAAGATCACCGGTTCATCGGGATGCGCCCCTTTGCAAATCATCCCCGCCGCTCTCCCTCTAAAGGCGGTGGATTATCGCCTGCCGGTGGCGAGCGCGCAGGTGAAATCTTGCCTGCTCCTGGCAGCCTTGTCTGCCGATGGGCCGGTGTTCCTGCGCGAACCCGGTCCCTCGCGTGACCATACCGAGCGGTTGCTGCAGGCGATGGGGGTAGAGCTTCGTTCTTGGATCGAATATGCTCAAGGGGAAGACAAAGCACAATATATTACCCGGCTGGACCCGTTGATGGGGCATTCGCTGCTGCCGTTGAATATGTCGATCCCAGGTGATATTTCCTCCGCCGCCTTCTTGATTGTCGCTGCCCTGGTTGTGCCTGGGTCTGAGGTCCTCCTCCGGAATGTCGGCTTGAACCCTACCCGTACTGGCCTGCTGGATGCGCTGTGGGCGATGGAAGCGGATATCAAGGTTCTTAATCCCACATCGGGGCCTGGCGAACCCTGCGGCGATTTGCTCATCCGCAGCTCCCGGCTCTATGGAACGCAAGTCGCTGGTCCCCTGGTTGTGCGCATGATCGATGAATTCCCGGCTTTTGCTGTTGCGGCCGCCTTTGCCGAGGGCGAGACGGTTGTCTCTCAGGCTGAAGAGCTGCGCTACAAAGAATCGGACCGGATTTCAGCCTTACGCCAGGAGTTTAACCGATTGGGTATTCGTATTCAGGAAGCCTCAGATGGGTTTACGGTAACGGGGGGTGAACAGCCGGATGGGGGAGAGGTAGACTCCCATGGAGACCACCGCCTGGCGATGGCGCTTGGGTTGGTTGGTATGGCCTCCAGTCGTCCGGTGACCGTCTTGGGAGCAGAGGTGATCAACGAGTCATTCCCTGAATTTGTCAGCGTTTTGCAGTCCTTTGGCGCAGACCTGCTGTTGGAGCCTTGAGCCATGCCCACGGCTTATTTCTCTCTGGGTCTGATCGGTTATCCCTTGGGGCACAGCCTATCCCCCCGCTTGCACCAGGCTGCCTTGCAGGCGAGTGGTTTCGAGGGAGAATATCGTTTATATCCGGTTGACCCGGCAGAAGGGGGATTGGAAACCTTGCAGGGTTTGCTGTACGACCTCCGCAGGGGGGAGCTGCAGGGTTTGAACGTGACCATCCCGCATAAGCAAACCGTGCTGCCCTTTATGGACCGTTTGAGCCCGACAGCCCAGGCAGTCAGGGCGGTCAACACGATTTTCTACCAGGATGGTGAGCTGGTGGGAGATAATACGGACGTGGCTGGTTTTTGGGCTGACCTGGCCAAGAAGTTCTCCGTGATTGGCCATAAGGTATATGATTCCACAGGGATTGACCAGGATGCGAGCCTGCTTCCCCGCGCCGCGCTTGTTTTGGGGGCGGGCGGCTCCGCCAGGGCGGTTGTTTTTGCGCTTTGCCGGGCTGGTTGGAATGTTTCCATCGCCTCCCGGCGGGTGGAGCAGGCCCAGGCGCTGGCTGAAGAATTCTCTAAGCTTGAAGTGAGCGTTTTGGGTTGTGAATTAAGCCGTTCAACTTTGTCGGATTTGCTCTCCGAAAAACCTATTCGCCTGATCGTGAATACGACGCCTCTCGGGATGCATACCCACCAACCTGCCTCTCCCTGGCCTGCGGACCTGGATTTTCCCGGGACAGGCTTTCGTCTATGACCTGGTTTACAACCCTCCAGTAACCCCCCTGGTGCAGCAAGCTCGCCAGGCAGGGCTGGAGGCGGTGAACGGCCTGGGGATGTTGTTAGAACAAGCTGTCCTATCCTTCGAGCTGTGGACGGGTATCCGCCCCTCCATAGAAACATTATCTGAAGCTTTACAAGGTGAATCCGAATGATTAAGCCTTCATACCGTATCTCAGATCTGAGCGGGCACTTTTTTTCTGAGCTCAATCAAAAGCTGGCGCGCCTGAACGCCGCGGGTGTGGATGTGATCCGCCTGGACGCGGGCACACCGGATCTGCCCCCTGCTCCGCATATCCTGGAGGCCTTGAAGCATTCTGTCAGTGACCCGGCTGCGCATGGCTACCAACCATATAACGGCACTCTCGCCCTCCGCAGTGCCTGGGTCAGAGGCTTACCGGCGTTCGTTTCAGGTGGCTTTAGAGGCTGAGACCGAAGTGCTGCCTTTGATGGGGTCCAGGGAAGGGATCGTTAATCTCACCCTGGCTTTCGTGCAAGATGGGGATGTGGTCCTGGTGCCTGATCCTGGCTATATGACCTATACGCGCAGTGCGGTAATTGCGGGAGGGGAAGTCTTTCCCATGACACTGCTCCCCGAAAGGGGGTACTTACCCGATTTTTCAGCTATCCCGCAGGATATTCTGCGACGCGCAAAGCTGATGTGGCTTAATTATCCCAACAACCCGACCGCAGCGACAGCCTCGCTGGATTTTTTTGCTGAGGTGGTAGAATTTGCAAGGGCTCACGATATTTTGGTTTGCCATGATGCCGCCTATGCCCAAATCACATTCGATGGCTACCAGGCTCCCAGTTTGCTCCAGGTGGCAGGCGCGGTGGACACTGCCGTGGAATTCAATACATTGTCTAAATGGTATAACATGGCTGGCTGGCGCGTGGGTGCAGCCCTGGGTAACCGCCAGGCGCTGGCAGCCCTCTATAAAATTAAAGTCAATGTAGATAATGGTCATTTCCGCCCAATCTTAGATGCAGCTGTCGCAGCCCTGACCGGAGAGCAGGAATGGCTTGAAGAACGCAATCGCATTTACGAGCAGCGGCGTGACCTGGTCATCCGGGGTTTACGGGAGGCGGGCTTAGACCCGCTGGTACCTCAAGCATCTTTTTATGGTTGGTTCAAAACTCCCTCTGGGTGGACAGAGCAAGATTTCACGCAAATAATGCTGGAAGAAGCGCATGTCAGCCTGGTGCCCGGCGCGATCTTCGGGAAGAATGGGCAGGGCTATGCTCGCCTGTCTTTCACGCAGCCTTTTGAAAGGCTTACCGAAGCCGTGCAGCGTATGAAGCACACGCTGAGGAGGTCAAGATGAGTCTGCGATTTTTTACTGCCGGCGAGTTCCACGGACCCGCATTGGTCGCCATCCTGGAAGGACTGCCCGCTGGGCTCTTACTGGACGCATCCGTGATCGATCTCGACCTGAGGCGCCGCCAGGTGGGCGTGGGGGCTGGTCCACGCATGAAGATCGAGCAAGATCATGCCCGCCTCATGGCGGGGGTGATGGAGGGGAAAACGACCGGTGCTCCTTTGGCTGTGCTGATCGAGAACCGTGACCATGTAAAATGGCGTGGCAAAAAGGTGGAGCCCTTCACCATCCCCCGCCCAGGGCATGCTGATTTAAGCGGGGCGGTTAAATATGGCTACGCTGACCTGCGTCCCGCCCTGGAACGAGCCTCGGCACGCGAAACGGCTGCCCGTGTGGTCGTGGGAGCTGTGTGCAAGCATCTGCTGGCGCAGTTCGATATCTGGGTTGGGGGATACGTTTCGGCTATTGGAGGTATCGATGCTGAGTTGAGTGACGTTCCCCTCCTGGAGCGCCCAGCCCTTGGCGAGCAAAGTGAGGTGCGCTGCCCCGACCCGTCTTCGAGTGAGAAGATGACCGCTCGCATCAGGCAGGTGATGCAGGAGAAAGACACTCTGGGCGGCGTGATCGAGGTGGTTGCCTGGGGGGTGCCGGCTGGCTTAGGCTCGTTCGTGCAGTGGGACCGGCGCCTGGACGCCCGCCTGGGGGCAGCGCTGCTCAGCGTGCAGGCTGTGAAGGGTGTGGAGATCGGCCCTGCTTTTGAGAACGCCGCTCTGCCCGGTACGCAGGCGCAGGATGGCATCTACCTGGATGGGGAGGATTTGGTTCGTTCGAGCCTGCGGAATGGCGGCTTGGAGGGGGGTGTTACCACCGGGCAGCCAATCTGGCTGCGGGCGGCGATGAAACCGATCGCCACCACGCTGACACCCCAGGCCTCTGTCGACCTGGCCAGGGGAGAAGAAGTGAAAACGCAGTACGAGCGCTCTGATTTCTGCCCGGTGCCGCGTGCCGTACCGATCTTGGAAGGTATGCTGGCTTTTGTGCTGGCGGAGGCTCTCCTGGAAAAATTGGGTGGGGATTCATTGGATGAGATGCTGCCGCGTTTTAAGGCATTGCGTCAGCCCCGGCTTTCGGACCTGCACATGGCGCCCGAGAGCCAGCCACACATCTTTTGGCCGGAGGAATAAGTTGTCAAAGGGAATGCTCTTTCTTTATGGACCCTCCGGTTCCGGAAAAACTTCTCTGGGTCGGGTTGTGGCTGAACGCCTCAACCTGCCTTTTCTCGATCTGGACCAGGAGATATCCTCTCATTCAGGGTTGGATATCCCGGATATTTTTACCCAGCATGGTGAGGCCGGTTTCCGACAAGTTGAAAAGTCGGTCCTGAACCGGGTGTTGGAGGGAAAACGCCAGGTGGTTGCCTTAGGCGGTGGGACGCTCCTCGATCCTGAAAACCAGCGGCAGGTTGAAGGGTGTGGTAAGGTTGTGTGCCTGTCTGCTTCAATGGATCAGCTCCTCCAGCGCCTGGAAGCTGAGCCCGGTACCAGCGCCGCTCCTGGCAGGTGATGCGCCGCTCCGCCTGCAGAAGCTGTTGGCAGAAAGAGGTGATCATTATGCCTCCTTTTCCATTCAGGTCACCACGGACGATCAATCCCTGGATGAAATCGCCAGGCAGGTTCTGATCAGCTTGGGCGAGTTTCACGTGCGCGGCATGCATGCCGGATATGATGTGCTGGTAAGGCCGGGTGGGTTGGAGAGCTTGCCGAGCTGCTGGCTGAACGAGGTATGCAGGGTCGGGTTGCGGTTGTCAGCGACACAAATGTCTCTGCCATTTATGGTGAACGGGTATGCCAGGTGCTGCTGGCTTGTGGTTTTTCGCCTGTTTTGGTGGAGATTCCGCCGGTGAGCTGCGCAAGAACCTGGAGACGGCTGCGGATTTGTGGGATCGCTTCATCCATTTTGGGCTGGAGCGCGGCAGCACCGTCGTTGCCTTGGGAGGCGGGGTTACGGGCGACCTGGCGGGTTTTGCTGCGGCTACCTACCTGCGCGGCATATCCTGGGTGGCTGTGCCTACAACACTTTTGGCGATGGTGGATGCCAGCCTGGGCGGCAAGACCGGCTTTGACCTGAAGCAGGGTAAGAACCTGGTGGGCGCATTTTACTCGCCGCGCTCTGGTCCTTGCCGATCCCCTCACGTTGGATACGCTGCCGGCTGCCGAGCTGCGCTCAGGCATGGCAGAGGTGATCAAAACTGGCATCATTGCCGATCCGGCCTTGTTCGAGCTTTGTTCGCAAGGTTGGGAAACCGTCCGGGATCGAATGGGGGAGATCATCAGCCGGGGAATGGCGGTGAAGGTGGACCTGATCCAGGCGGATCCTTATGAAAAGGGTCGACGCGCCGCCTTGAACCTGGGGCATACGGTGGGGCATGCTTTGGAGCTGGTCTCCGGCTACCGGCTGTCGCATGGCGAGGCGGTGGCCATTGGGTTGGTCGTCGAAGCGCGCCTGGCGGAGGACCTCGGCCTGGCCAGATATGGACTGGCGCAGCGAATTTCGGCTGTGCTGCGCGAGCTTTGACCTGCCGGTTGGGATTCCTGCTGGATTGGCCCCGGCTGCTGTCCTGGCAGGCATGCGGGTGGATAAGAAAAATGTTGCGGGAGAGCTGCGTTTTGCCTTGCCAGTGGAAATTGGCCGGGTGCGGGTTGGGCGTGAAGGTTTCAGGGGGTGATTTGAAGATCTTAGAAAAGATGATTGGATCAGATATATGAAAGAAATTCTTGTTTTGCATGGACCCAATTTGAATTTGCTCGGCGCGCGTGAGCCGGAGGTTTATGGCAAGCTGACTTTGGAAGACATCGACCAGCGGCTGCAAGAGGCAGGAAGGGCAATGGGGTTGGAGGTGCGCAGTTACCAATCCAACAGCGAAGGTGCCCTGATCGATGCCCTGCACGAGGCGCGCGGCTGGGCCAGCGGGGTAGTCTTTAACCCGGGCGGGTATACCCATACTTCGGTGGCGCTGCGCGATGCGGTGGCTGCCATCGGCATCCCGGTGGTGGAGGTGCACCTTTCCAATGTTTACGCCCGCGAGGAATTCCGCCAGCGCTCGCTGATCTCGCCAGTATGCTTGGGGAAGATCACCGGTTTTGGCTGGCGCTCCTACTTGTTGGGCTTGCAGGCGCTGGTGGGGATCATCCAGGATCAAGCCGGGTCCGCTTAATCTCTCTTTTTTGTCCGGTTGCGGATCAAATCCCTGGCAGCCAGCTCCAGGATCTGTTGTCCCTGCTCGAGCAGCCCCTCCAGGTGCTCAAGCGCTTGCTCCATTTCAACCGGGTTTTCTGTGTGATTTTGCTGGCTTTTGAGCTCTTCGATTTTCTCGATTGACTTCAGCAGCGAGGCGCGGTAGCCGCTGGCACGCCGCGCCCAAATCGAATCGGCGGATAGGCGTTCCAGGCGTGAGGTGAGCTGCCTGGCTTGTTCTAGCTGGTTTTCGGGATCGATCATATCTTGGCGCTTCAAAACAGCTTATTGAGGTGGGATGAGGGCGTTGAGCAGTGGATTGATCCAGACCTGTAGCTGTGGATCATAGACTCCAAACCCCGCGCAGAATTCCCAGTAAGCCCAGCTCATGCCTCTTTTTTCTGCCTGCCGGGCTACCGCTGCCGTCCAGCGGGCACGCGAGTCCATATCTGCCTTGTTGTATGCTCCGAACTCACCCAGGTACAAGGGGCGGTTATTCTTCTCCGCCCACCCTGCAGCCAGGTCCAGGTCGCGTTCGAGCGCTTTTTCCTGTGCTGGTGTACCCATCCAGGTGGTACCTAACCAGGCTTCGGAGCCGTCTGCCCACTCTGCGCCCTGGTGGGTGAATTGAAAAGGCTGGTAATAATGAAATGTCACAATCAGTTGCCGGTCATCCTCTGGCAGCCTCAGGTCGGAGAGCTTATACAGGCTGTTCCATTCAGCCGGTCCGATGATCACATTGCGTTCCGGATTGGTTTGACGGACCACCGCCAGTGCTTTCACCAGCAGGTCGTTCCACAGCGGGGCTGTCAGCTTGTCGTGCGGCTCGTTCAAGATTTCGAAGACCAGGTTATCCGGGTAATCTTTGTAGTGTGCGGCGATCTGTTTCCACAGCGCCAGGTAGCGCTCCTGGTGCTCCGCTGGGTCTGTGAAGATCTCCTCATAATGATGCATATTGATCACGACTTGCAGGTTGTTCTGAATGGACTGGTCTACGGCCCAATCTACCCGCTCGAAGAAGGCTGCTTCAATCGTGTAAGGGGAAGCCTGGCTGGCATGGGTTGACCAGCGGATTGGGATGCGCACGCTGTCGAAGCCAGCCGATTGGATCAGGTTGAAATATTCCTCCTGTAAGGTGACTCCCCATTCGCCTTCTTTGGGGGCTTCCAGGGCATTCCCCAGGTTGACTCCCCGGCCTAACCGCTTATTTTGCTCAAATGCGTCTGGCCCTTTGCGAGAGGATGTGAGTTGAGGAGCTGGAGTGGGGGAGGCGAGAGGCAGGGACGAATTTGGAATGGAGGATGTGGTGGGGGCTGGAGGTTTCATGCTGCACCCTGTCAGGATCATCAAACCGAAGAGTAGGATGAATATTTTTTGGGTCATGGAGTCATTATACTCCAGGCACTGCACCTTCCGGTGTAAGGAACAATTGGGCGTGGTATACTTTCCGCAGTCGAAAAAAAACCTGCTTTTCCCAGCTTAATGGCGATGAAACTGATTATCCAGATCCCTTGTTACAATGAAGCCGAGTCGATCGCTCATACCCTGTCCCTCCTGCCGCGCCAGATCGACGGCTTCGACCAGATTGAGTACCTGATCATTGATGATGGCAGTACCGATGCGACAGTGGAGGTGGCGCGGGCGGCAGGGGCGCACCATATTGCCCGCATGCCTCACCATGCCGGGTTAGCCGTGGCTTTTACCACCGGGTTGAATGCCAGCCTGAAGCTGGGCGCGGATGTGATCGTGAACACCGATGCGGATAACCAGTATGACGCTGGCGATATCCCCCTGCTTGTGGAGCCGATCTTATCGGGACAGGCTGAGCTGGTGGTCGGCGACCGGGGGGTGGCGACGTTGGAGAATTTTTCGCCCCTCAAGCGCAAGCTGCAGTCGATCGGCAGCCGGGTGGTCTCGCAGGCCGCCGGATTGGGGATCCCTGATGCCACCAGTGGTTTTCGGGCGCTGACGCGTGAAGTGGCTTTACGCACCATGGTGCTGAGTGAATATTCTTACACGCTGGAAACTTTGATCCAGGCCGGTCACCAGCATACCAGAGTGGTCTTTGTCCCCATCCATACCAACCCACCGCGCCGGCCTTCTCGCTTGATGCGCGGCACCGCCGATTACTTAAAGAATTCCACTATCACCATCGTGCGCTCTTATGCCATGTACCGCCCGCTGCGGGTGTTCACCTCGATTGGGATTTTATTCTTAGGGCTAGGTTTTGCCCTGGGGGTGCGTTTTCTGATTTATTACCTGCGAGGGGTGGGAGGCGGGCATGTTCAGTCCCTAATCCTTGCTGCAGTCTTGTCGATCGTAGGATTCCAAACCTTATTGATCGGCCTGTTGGCAGATTTGATCGCATTTAACCGGAAGATTTTGGAAGAGATGTTGTTCCGAATTAGGCTGATGCAAACCGATGAGATGTGCTCTACCTCATCTTCTACTGAATCTAAGCGAAAATCTGGCCTTGATAGTTAATCATCTTAAAGTTGGTGTGGGACACATACGAATTCAGAGGCTGCGTCTCGGCTGGGAGTACATTCTAGGCATCAGACGGAGCGAATTTGTTCATAGCCTGTTCCTGTATGGCGGAAGTACTGGATTTGCTCAATTCCTCATGATGTTGAATGCAATCCTTCTTGCCCGGATGCTTGGCCCAGAAGGATATGGGGTTTTTGCAGGGAGTTATGCGCTTGCGGGTTTAAGCGCCTTTGTGATCAGTTTCGGTATGGATACCTGGCTGTTGCGCGAAGCCTCTCATTCCTATAGTCCAGCAGAGCTCAGCGGGAATATCATTAAAATCAAGGCGAAGATTGGGTTGGTTTGGGGCTTCGTTCTAGTAGTGATGGTTCCATCTATTCGCCCTGATCTTTTTTCGCCCTGGTTGATGTTGGTGTGTGTGGTGGATGTTTGGAGTGACAGCTGCTTCAATACGCAAGTAACCGCACTCAATGTTCAGAACAAAATCCCATTCATCTCACGCCTCGTTTTGGTTTCACGAGGCGGCCGTTTGTTGGGCACGATTTTGGTTATTGTCGTTGGGATCATATCCCCTTTTTATTTTGCCCTTGCCCGATGTTCAGCAACTGTCTTCGGCATGGTTCTGGCTGCCCTGGTTTTACGACCCAAATTCCGCGGTACCCTGCGTATTCGATCTTTCGAAATTCTCCGTAAAACATTCCCGTTTGGCATATCCGAGTTCTTGGCGCTGGTTTATGCTCAAGCGGATGTTACCTTATTGACAATTATGGCAGGTAAAGCTGCTGTGGGCATTTACGCACCTGCTTCAGGGTTAATCAATGCTTTGTTTGTGATCCCAAATGCCGGGTTTCTTTTGGCTGTTCCGCGCCTGTCGGTTTTATCAGTACAAAATTCATCTCGGATTAGACCTGTAGTTCTTCGCTGGGGTTTGGGTTTTTTGTTGCTGGGTTTTGCGATGATGACGGTGGTGGGATTGGGGGGAGAATGGATTATCGAGATTTTATTGGGCAGCGAGTTTCATATGACCGGCACCTTGTTGGTTATTCTAAGCCCGATTTTGCTTATGAAATCATTGGAATATTTATTTGCCGCAGTATTTGTGGCCGTTGGTTGGCAAAAACTCCGTCTTATTCCGCAGGGGATTTCTGCTGGAGCAAATATTGGTTTAAATCTGCTTGCCATCCCTTTGTTTGGGGTGGTTGGGGTGGCTGTGGTTTATGACATAAGCGAGTTGATTCTCATGTTGGGATATGGTTACCTTGCTTTCAAGTGGATGAGAACATCCATTAAGGTGAAGATTTGAGATGGAAGATAACCCAAAGACAGTTTTGATTGCCAATGTTCACTCGTCCCGAAATATTGGGGATCAGGCGCTCCTTGAATCAGCATTTATGATTCTCCGGATGGCATTTGGAAAACCACGGCTGCTGGTGTCGGTGAATTGGCCCGATGAGCCTTATTTCAAGCAGGCGGACGGTTTTGAGACTTTTCCTTCCCCATTGGCTTTGGTAGGGGGGGCAACTAATCGCTCAAAATGGAAGCAAGCCTTGGGAATTTTAAGAGGCAGCCTGGCTGGTTGGCTTGAGGCGCGTGGTTTTCATGGGTTATCCACGCGGATTGGCGGACCTGGCTGGAACCGTCTATTCCAGGCATATCGGGATGCGGATTTAATCGTCGGTGTTTCGGGGAATATATTCTTGTCAACTGGAAAGTTCGGGTGGCCTTTTCTGACAGGAGCTTTATCAGTTGAGTTAGCGCATTGGTTTCGAAAGCCCTTCTATGTACTGCCTCAATCGATTGGTCCTTTGAAGAGGAACTGGGAACGAAAGTTATTACGTTCGATCTATGGGCGAGCCAGGCAGGTATTCTTGCGCGACCAGGTATCATTGCGCGTTAGCGGAGGAACTTGGACTTCCTGGAGAGAAAGTGTCTTTTGCGCCGGATCCAGCTTTTGCTTTACCGGTTGAAAACCAGACAGAAGCGCTGGCCTTTCTGGCTCGCTATGGATATAAAAACGATGGCCATAATATTGGCGCGACGATCATTTCACCCATGGGCCACTTTCTCAACCCGGAGAGACTAGAAAACTACTACACCACCGTAGCCAGGGCTCTTGACCGACTGGCTTCAGAGTATCAGGTGCGTATTTTCCTTTTCAACCAGGTGACAGGTCCCACGGCAATCGAAGACGACCGCTTGGCAGTAGAAAAATTGCTTGCCAGGATCCCTGGGGATTTGAAACGTGTGAGCTGGGTTAACGAAACCCTCTCTCCAGCTTTGTTGAGCGCTTGTTATGGGCAGATGCAGCTCTTCATTGCCTCGCGCCTGCACTCAGGGATTTTTGCGTTATCGATGGGCGTTCCTACCTTGTTTATCGGGTTCCTAACGAAGACCCGCGGTGTGATGGAGGCAATTGGACTGGAGAATTGGGTGGTAGACTTTTCTTTTTTAGATGAGGCTAAGCTTTGGGAAAGACTCCAAACCTCCTGGTTGGAAAAAGAGGCCTATGCAGCCAGGCTGCAAGAAATACTTCCTCCTCTTAAAAAATCAGTTCTTGATATTAGTACATGGATTTCTAAGGATTATGAGCAGTACCAGCAGGAAAATACACCTCGTTCAAATCATTAGAGGCTTTGACATCGGAGGCGCCAACGGGGGCTCGGACCGGTTCGGCATCGAGCTGGCTCGCAACCTGGACCGGAGCCAGTTCGCGCCAGCCATTTGCGCGTTCTTCCAACATCATACCCCGGCAGAATCCTATTGGTTGAATTTGTTAAAATCTGAAGAGATCCCCATCATTTTTTTAACAGAACAATCCGGAAAAGGTAAATTCTCCACGTTGTGGCAGGGTGTTCGAAAATTGCATCAGGTATTGCTGGATTGGCGGGTTGATCTTTGTCACAGCCACTGCCAGTTGGGTACCGTTTCGACTGTTTTCATGAAGATGATGGGTGCTGTTCCCCATGGAGTGCGCACCGCACATGGTTGGTTTGAATGGGATCCAAATTGGGTTGGATGGCTCCTGGATAAATTATTTTCAGGCTGTTTGTATCCTATTATGCTTGATGCAGAAGTTGGTGTGTCTCAGGCAGCGGTGGACCGCATGGTCAAGCATTGGGGGGCAAGATTGTCCAAACACCAGCCTGTCTTGATCTATAATGCGATCCCGCTTACCCCTATTCAAAGCGATGCAGTCTCCCGTGATTCTCGGTCTGAGCCAAAGGTTGTCGCCTCAGTTGGCAGGCTATCCGAGCAAAAGGGCTACCGGTACTTGATCGAGGCGGTCCCAGAAATTGTCCGCGAATTTCCGCAAATTGTATTCTGGCTGATCGGAGATGGGGAATTAAAGAGGAGAGTTGGAAGGACAGAGTAAGAGATTGGGCGTTCAAGATCATGTAAAATTTTTAGGAAAGCGAAACGACGTTATGGACTTGTTGAAGCAGAGCGACCTGTTTGTCTTGCCCTCCCTTTGGGAAGGGTTGCCCACCGTGATCATTGAGAGCATGTCTCAAGGTGTTCCCGTCCTGGCAACCGATATCCCCGGAACGCGGGAAATGATCGTGGATGGTAAGACCGGCTGGTTGGTTGAGCCAAAAGACCCTCCTTCATTGGCAAAAGTGATGATCTGGGTTTTGAAAAACCCCGCCGAGCGCCTGAGGGTCAGCCAGGATGCTTTGAAGATCGTCGATCGTTTTTCCATAACCTCAATCGCAACTCAATACCAGGCTCTTTACCAAAAGATCGCTGCCGGTAATAAGTGAGAGGCTTATGATGGATCGTAAGAGCTTAAAGGTTTTACAGATCATCAAGGGCTTTGATATTGGCGGGCCTCTCGGCGGAGCGGAAAATTTTGGGATCAACCTCAGCCAGCAGCTCGCAAAAGAGGGAGGCCAAATAGCTGTGTGTTCCTTTTACCGGTACCAGACTGAGCTGGAGGAGGAATGGTATTCGAGGTTGATCGGGCAGGGGATTCCGGTGATATTTGCCAGTGATGGGCGCAAGCTAAATCTCTGGCATAGCTATAAACTTCTTCAAGAATACTGCCGAAAAAACCACATACAGATCGTCCACAGCCATTTCCAGGTAGCCAGCCTGGTGGTGGCTGCTCTTAAACTCACTGGGGCTGCCCGGCATGTGATCCGGACTGCACATACCCCGCTGGAATGGGGCCGAGGCGCAGTTGCCTGGGTTGCTCGTTTGATATTCACGAATTGGGTTTACCCGTTCGTCTTTGACGCTGAGGTCGGTGTGTCGGAATCGATTGTCAATCAGCTTAAGAAGCGCCCTGGCAGTCGTTTGAGCGGTAAACAGCCCCTAAAAATCTTTAATGCTCTTTCACCCGAGTTCATAGACCAGGCAAGGCAAGGTGTCCAACCTAAACGAAGGGTAAATTTCCCAGGAGAAAAGTTTGTCATGGGGAGTGTTGGTCGGTTGGTCAAAGGGAAGGGTTATGAATATCTATTAGATGTCCTACCGAGCTTGAAAGACGAGATTCCCCAGCTATTCTGCGTGATCATCGGCGAAGGCGAGTTGCGCCCCAAACTTGAGGAAAAGTCTAAACAACTGGGTATCACCGATTGGGTTAAGTTTCTGGGAAAGCGTTCGGACATCTTAGATTTACTCTGTGAAATGGATCTATTTGTGTTGCCATCTTTAATGGAAGGTCTATCTACAGTCATTTTGGAGAGCATGGCCTGTCACATCCCGGTTATTGCGACCGGTATTCCAGGGACGAGAGAGATTATCCAGGATCAAGTTAACGGTTGGTTAGTCAATCCCGCTGATACAATTACTCTTCACCAAGCCATTTTGGATGCCTATCATTCACCGGAGAAAAGAGAGGCATTTTCCCAGCAAGCTAAAATTGGATTGGATCGATTTTCAATAACGCAGGTAGCCAGGCAGTATCGAGCTTTATATCTTGATTTACGCGTGTAGAGAATTATTTGGAAAATGAATTGGATGATTCATTAAAATCTCATCTACAGCTTTTCTGCAATTCCTAAATCTATCCGATCAGGGCGTGAAATCCGTGCGGATTTGTTCCATATCCAGGATCTGATTCGAGGCAGCAGCCCAGGTTTTTACTTTTCCTTCCTCATCCGAGACTACCGCATAATTGGTCATGGGATCACCAATGACGAGCACAAATTCGCCAGGCGCGATGTTCTCGATCACGAACCTGCCCTCTTGATCGGTAAAAGCCCCTGGGCTGTTGGCGCTGTCGATCACATAAGCCCCTTCTTCTCCCTGGCGGTATACCGCCGCCAGGTGCACGACCGTATCTCGAATAGGTGAACGATCCTCCTGTGAAACAACCTGACCGATTACCGTGGCTTTATCTGGCTCTGGGAGCGGTATGGATGTCGGGGATTGTGTGGGTGCTTGTGTTGGTGAAGATGTCGCTTGGCTGGGCTGGCAGCCAGTTAACAAAATAACACAGATTAAGAGTAAATCTAAGAAAAACACGCGTCTTTTGTCGTTTACCATAGAAGATTAACCCAAACGAATTATTGCATCTGGTGAGGCTTTGGATATAATTAGCTTATCGTTAACCAAGATTATACTCGAAAGCAAAGGAGAAGTTTATAATGAAAACTAAGTTGTTTGCTCTTTTTAGTGTCATGGCTATTCTTCTAAGCATGGTTGGAACAGCACCAGCTCAGGCGGCAGCTTACGGCACATCCTTCGTTACCTCAATTACCTATCAAAACGTGGGCACTGCTGCTGCGACTATTGTGATTGATTTTTATGCAGAGTCTAGTGCCACGCCCATCTCTATTCCCATGGCAGCTCTTAACCCGGGTGCCAGCTCATCGGTTTACGTGGGAAGCTTGAGCCAAATTGCTTCACCCTTCAAGGGCTCGGCCGTGATGAGTTCTGACCAACCCCTTGTCGCCACGTTGGTGCAGGTACCTCCTTCTGGCAGTGAAATAAAGAACCGCCCATTGTCGAATGGATTCTCTGGCGGCGCTGCCTATGTGGTGATCCCAACTGTACTTAAAGCTACATTTAATTCAAATTCCATCTTCTCGATTCAGAATGCCGACAGCGTGGGTGCAGATCTGACAGTGAATTTCAATCCCGTCAGCGGCACCCCCGTCCCGATGACCGTCGTAAACCTCCCTGCAGGATCGGCAAAATATTTTGACCTGGGTCAAATGACGCAGCTAGGAACAACCTTCAATGGCTCTGTGACCATTACTGCCAAGAAGACCGGTACTCAAACGGACGGCTCAGTGGTTGCAACTTCCATGGAGCTGTCGACGAACGGAACGGGTGCTTATGCCTTTGAAGGCGCCTCACAGGTTGGCAATAAAGTTTATATGCCCTCCGCTTTTTGTAAATTCGGCATCGGAGGTGCAACCAACTCGTCCTATGCAGTTCAAAACGTCAGTACTACGACGGATGCAAGTGTCTCCGTAACTTATAGCAATGGCAACGTGGATGGTCCGTACACGATCACGCCTGGGAAAAAGCAGAGCTTTCCTGGTTGTGGCGTATCCGGTACTTTGAATCCGGCAGCCTACATCGGTGCAGCCACTGTTGAGTCGGTTGGTGGAGAGATTGCTGCTATCGCAAAAATATTTGGGAATGGTTTGAGCACAGCTTTCCTGGGTGTCGTCAGTGGCTCCAAGAAGATTTCTCTTCCTTATGTCCGCTGGACCGAAACGCATTGGACCGATGGGACTCGCCAGCGTGCGAATATCGCCATTCAGAATATTGGGACAGCCGAATTACCTGCTGGAAGTGTTACCGTAAAGTATTATGATAAGGCTGGTACCCTGCTAGGTACCCATACGATCGCTTCGGCTCTTGGGGTTGGTAAGAAGATCAACTCAAATCCAACGCAAATTGGCCAAACTGAATTTGGGTATATAGGGACTTCGACCGGTGGCGGCGCGATTGTGGAAGGCCCCGATGGTAGCCAGCTTGCTGTCATTGTGCGTATTGAAACCTATGTCCCGGGTGGCTCGGTCGGTGAGGATTACAACGGTATCCCGGTTCAATAACTTACGCTTGTCACGAATGAAATGGGTGGAAACGAATAATCTGTGATTAGCCAGAAATAAAAAGAAAATACATCCTGCCTATGAAAAGGTGGGATGTATTTTTTTCCCATCCTCTACTTTCAACCGGTTCGTTTTTAGGAGGTCCGTTTGCTTTCAGCCGAGTTAGCTAAAATCCGTTCGACGATCTGGATAAGCTGCTGAGCGATGACGGGTGTGCTGGCAGATTTGAGAAAGGTTTTCCGAGCGTTTTTCCCTAGGTGTTCGCGTAGAGAGGCATCGCGCGATAGCTGTAGAATGGATTCAGCCAGGGCCTCTGGCTCATTCATCATGCAAAACCAGGCATCGTAGCCGTGCGTGAGCAA
The DNA here is from genome assembly GCA_963751425.1 of uncultured Chloroflexia bacterium. Classification (GTDB taxonomy): domain Bacteria; phylum Chloroflexota; class Anaerolineae; order Anaerolineales; family UBA4823; genus CAVVUF01. The sequence continues at coordinate 727,541 of CAVVUF010000002.1, forward strand.
TTCTCGGTTTGCTGGATTATCTCCAACAATGGTGGGCTTTTCCATGGCGATACATTGAAAGGTTTTTCCAGCGATCACCCGGCCAGCTTTCTCGCTGGGACCAAAGTGTCCTCCTAAACAGAGGGATGCTTGAGATATTTCAACAGGAAGGTTTTGCAGTGGTATGGGAGGCTGGAATTCAATATTCTGGCCTAATCCAATTTTCTTTGAAAGACGCTTCACCTGATCTGACTCGGAACTCTTCCCAATGATTTTGAACTTGATGTCGGACTCTTTTTCCAGCAATTTACTGGCTCGCACAATGATGTCGATACCATGCAATGGTAAAAAGGAGCCGTAGAAGAGAACGGTAAATTGTGGATTATGTCTTTCTCGTGGAAAGAACAATGCATCATCACATCCTACAAAGATGGAAGAGAATTTTTCCCTTGGTAATTGAAAAGTCTGTGTAAAGTATTCAATGTGTGCTTGGGTGTCTAGCAGGATGTGATCTGCAAGCTTGCAGGCTGTCTTATCAAGCCCAAAAGCCAGCCTCCCGGGAAGAGACCCGGGTCTAAATTTTTTTCGATCAAAACACAGCGTGTCGAAAATTGAAAGGTATGCATCCAATAATATCGGGTTCTTGTAGAATGTTTTGAGCAGCGGAACGATCGGCTGCCCCAGGAAGCCGATGAAAGCTAGGTCAAATTTTCGGTTTCGCAGAAAAATCAGCTGCAGATAAATCTGCAGGAATTTTTTTCCATAACCTTTTGACGAATCCGTAAGTGAAGTTATCGAGTAATGATCTGCTAAAATGGATTTTAAGAGACATTACGCGGGTATTCAGGTTCTCGCCCGCAGGTAAAGAGGATTTCCATTGATTAATTTTCTGCTGAGGCTCTCCCCGCCACGTACACCAACACCCCTCCAATCGCAAAGAATACGATATTCAACAAAAACGGCAGCATCCTGTTCACCTCCGAAAGCCTCCCTGCGATCCATCCGAAGGGCGTCGTAAACAGTATCACAATCACGTAAAGGATCGCCAGGATGCGGGCGCGTTCCTTTGGTTCTACAGTGACTACGACCATCTTATCGAGAAGGGTGCTGACGGTAGCATAGCTAACCGCCTCGATCAGCGTGCTGACCAATAAAGGCAGGTAGCCCTTTACTGGGCTGGCAATCAGGATCAGCACGCTGACGATATATCCTGCCAGTCCAATCAACATGGGGTTTCTGAAATCCAGGCCTCTGATCCTGGGCATGACCAGGAAAAAGAAAAACAGCATGGTGATCGACCGTGCAAAAGGATAGAGAGCCAGGTGTTCGGGCGGGATAGACAGGTTTTCTGTGACGTAGATCGACCAGAAAATGTTGTTGATCATCCAGCAGGTGCTCATCACCAGCATGACGCCCAGCGTATAAACCGTCCTGCGTGTGCCCAGGATTTGTCGGAAAACACCTCGGTATTCGCCTAAGAGGGCGAGTACATTTTGATGGCGGGTTTGTTCCATCCGCAGCACACCATGTTTGGTCTCTGTAACCATGGCGTTCATGATCAAGAACTTGGCAGTCATCATAACAAAGGCGAAAATATACAGCCCTCGCACGGTGGGAATCAGGGAATAGCGGTTGATTAAAATGCTTGCCAGCGGAGCAAAGAAAGCTGCCAACAAACCCGCAATGTAAATCCAGGTATAAATATCCAGCAGGGAATCCTGGTCTGTATCTTCGACTAAAAGACAGCTCCATGAGTTATGGGTGACCCGCCACAAGCTGTTGATGATCGCCGCGATCAGAAAATAGGTGAAATTTTGTGCAACTGCCCAGATCAGGCAGGGAATGCTCCAGGAAATCAAATCAAAAATGAATGTGGCGCGTTTACGGCCCAGCTTATCGGTGATCACACCGCTCAATAAAGCTGACAGGGCCTGGAAAGCCAAGCCGATGCTGGCGATCAACCCGACCTGGCTGTCATCGAGACCGATCGCCAGCATGTAAACCGATACATAGGGGGCATACAGGAAAAAGGGGATACCCCACAGCGGTTCCGTCACGATGCAGCCGCGCGCATTTCCTTTAACCCCGCGCAGAAAAGTGAAAAGAGGATGAGATGTCAACGGTTTTCCTTTAGTTTTGTGGTTCTTAAACCCGTACCCCTGCCCATTTTACCCCGGTATGCAGCTTTTGGGTATTGAGACCGTATACAGAGAAAGGGTATACAATCAGGAGTATGGAGGCGCTTCATCACGATCCAATTCGAAAATCTACCGAATGGGTCTTCTTATCCGCCCCTTTCCATTCCTGCCATGCCTCAACCATTGAAGAAACGCCTGATGGCTTGGTAACGGCCTGGTTTGCTGGAACCGGCGAGGGCTGCCCGGATGTGGCGATCTGGCTTGCCCATTGGAGTGCGATTGCGGGTTGGACCTCCCCAATTGAAGTGGCAAACGGGCTTCAGGTAGATGGAACGCGCTACCCTTGCTGGAATCCGGTGCTGTTTCAATATCCTCACGGGGATTTGGTTTTATTCTACAAGGTCGGTCCCTCTCCAAAAGCATGGTGGGGGATGCTGATGAACTCATCGAATGGGGGCGTGACCTGGTCAGAGCCCATCCGGCTGCCAGATGAAGTGATTGGGCCTGTAAAGAATAAGCCGGTATTGTTAGATACTAACCTTCTGATTTGTCCTTCAAGCACTGAAACAGGGGGAAAGTGGCAGGTTCATCTCGACCTTACCAGCGATGGTGGGCAGACCTGGTCTTCCCAAGGCCCATTGAATGATCCGGATCAGTTTGCAGTGATCCAGCCAGCGATCCTGGTGCACAGCCGTGAAAAAATCCAAATTTTATGCCGCAGCAAACAGAAGCGGATCGCGGAAGCCTGGTCAGAAGATGGTGGAGTAAGCTGGCAGCCCATGCATCTCACCGATTTGCCTAACCCTGACAGCGGGATCGATGCCCTTCAGCTTCAAGATGGCCGTGCGCTCCTGGTCTATAACCCAACCATCCGAGGGCGTACGCCTCTGTCTGTTGCTGTTTCCGAGGCTGGCCGCCAATGGCGTGAAATTCTGACTTTAGAAGACCAGCGCGGCGAATACTCCTATCCGGCAGTTATTCAATCCCAAGATGGATTGGTGCACATCACCTATACCTGGAAACGCCGCCGGATCAAGCATGTGCTCCTCGACCCCGGAATGTTATAATCTCAAAGTGGGGTGGAGAATTTTGCTACAATTCTTAATAACCATATTTCGTGATTCGGGTAAATTGATCCAAGTGTTATTGCAATTGGGTTCTGCCAAAGCTATCTCATTCTTATATTTGTAAATCGGTTGCATGAGAGTTGACATCGGAAAAAGATCCCAATATAAAAATCCGTGTTATTCAGTGAGCTTGATTTCAAACAAGGAGCAGACAATGAGCGAACAAATAAACTTGGCCAAGGATTCTCCTCGCCAGCGGCTGTTGTTTGATCGGGGCTGGCGCTTTTACTTGGGCGAGCTTCCCGTTCTTGCCAGTACGGATGAAAAGGCTGATCACTTCCCGAATGCCGGCACGCATATTGCCGGTGGGGCTGCCAACCCCGATTTTGATGATCGCGACTGGCGTATCGTCGATTTACCACATGACTGGGCTGTGGAAGGCAGCTTTGATCCGCGGGCAAATCCCTGGCATGGCTTCCTTCCTGTGGGAGTAGGCTGGTATCGGAAAACTTTCGACCTTCCTGAGACCGACAAGGATCGAAGAATTTACCTGGAGTTTGATGGAGCTTTTCGCGACAGCACAGTGTGGGTGAACGGATATCGCATGGGCAATCAGCCGAGTGGATATGCCAGTTTTCGTTACGATGTCAGCGATGTGCTGAATTACGGGGGCAGAAATGTCATCGCTGTCCGACTGGATGCTGCGCAGTTCGAGGGTTGGTGGTATGAGGGGGCTGGCTTATACCGGCATGCCTGGCTGCTCAAGGTTTCTCAGGTGCATGTTGCTCCTTGGGGAGTCTTTGTCCAGCCTCAAGCGCAGAAGAGCTTGAAGGATTGGGAGGTGAAGATCGATACGGAGCTGATCAACCGCACAGATCATGGGACGGTCGTCACTGTCGAATCGGTGATGCTGGATAAGTTTGGCGTTGAGGTGATTTCGGTCAAGGCCGAGCAGTCCCTGGCGGTTGGAGCATCAGCCTCCGTTCAACAGCACGTTCAAGTAGCTGCTCCCATGCTCTGGTCTCTGGAGTCGCCTGATCGCTACCGTGTGCTTACCAGGGTTTGGTTGGGAGGCTCTCTGGTCGATGCATGCGAAACCCCCTTCGGCTTTCGTACTCTCCGCTTCGACCCCGACCTGGGTTTTTTCTTGAATGAAAAACCGGTGAAGCTGCGGGGCACCTGCAATCACCAGGACCATGCCGGGGTCGGTGTGGCCATCCCAGACCGGCTGTTTGAATATCGGGTGAAGCGGCTGCTGGAGATGGGCAGCAATGCTTACCGCTGCGCCCATAACCCACCTGCGCCTGAGCTGCTGGAGGCCTGTGATCGCTTGGGCATGCTTGTTTTGGATGAAACGCGCCACCTGGACAGCAGCCCGGCGGGATTGGCTCAGCTCGAAAGCCTGATACGGCGCGACCGAAACCACCCCAGTGTGATCTTATGGTCATTGGGGAACGAGGAGCCGATCCAGCGCACGGAGGCTGGCGCGCGTATGATCGCTACCATGAAAAACCTGGCCTGCAGCTTGGATCCCACCCGCCAGGTGACGCTGGCAATGAACGGCGGCTGGGGCAGTGCGACAACGGATGTTCTTGATGTACAGGGCTTTAATTACAACATCAAAGAATACGATCCGTTTCATGAAAAATTTCCTCGTAAACCCGTTATCGTCACCGAAAGCGGCAGCACGGTGGGTACACGCGGTATTTATGCGCGTGACCCCGAAAAAGGATATGTGAGCGCTTATGATCACAATGAGCTGCCCTGGACAGCCAGCGCTGAAGATACGTTAAAGGCCTCGGAGGAGAGAGCCTTCATCGCCGGGACCTTCGTTTGGACGGGCTTTGATTACCGGGGTGAGCCAACCCCTTACCTTTGGCCGTGCGTCAATTCGCATTTTGGACTTATGGATACTTGCGGCTTCCCCAAAGATCATTTTTATTACTACCAGGCCTGGTGGAGCAGCAAGACGGTCTTGCACCTGCAGCCCCATTGGAATTGGGCAGGCCGCGAGGGTGAGTTGATTCTCGTACGGGCCCTCACCAACTGCGAGGTGGTGGAGCTGCTGCTGAATGGTGAAAGCCTGGGGACGAAGAGCGTGCCTCGCTATTCATTTGTTGAGTGGCAGGTGCCTTATGCTCCGGGTGTGCTGGCCGCTCGAGGCTTTCTTGCCGGGCAAGAAGTGGCTTTCACTGAGCGCAAAACGACCACCGCCCCGGCCAAAATTTCCTTGGAAGTTGATTGCACCACCCTGGCTGCCGACGGAGAGGACCTGGCGGTGGTCAATGTGTCGGTTCAAGACGATGCCGGTCTGGTCGTGCCCATAGCGGATAACCTGGTGCGCTTTATGCTGAGCGGAAATGGCAAAATCTTGGGCGTGGGTAATGGCAACCCGAGCTGCCACGAGCCGGATAAAGCCTCGCAGCGTTCCGCCTTTGCTGGCTTGTGCCAGGTGCTCGTCCAGGTGACCGGTCAGCCGGGAGAGCTGATCCTGACGGCCGAATCAGATGGTTTGCACTCAGCCCGCCTGGTATTGAAATCAGAACCAACCGTGGTTCGCCCACATCTATAATCTCATTTAGAATATTGAATGTTTAAAATCATTTACCTGTTCATCCTAAAAAGATTAGTGAATATTCTTGTAGGCTAGTGGATCAGATTTGTTTTACATAGAAGTTACTGGAGGAAGGCTATGCTTGATCAACCTGTTCAAATTGGTTTGCAGCCTGCCATGAGCAAATTGAGCTGGGGCGCCTTAGAGTGGCGCCCGGAATACACCGCCGGTGTCAGTGAGCTCAGCCTTACAGGCGCGCGCAATGAGGTGCTCGGCTTTCAGGTTCGTTTTATCTCTCCGCATGATTTCGTTTTGACCCTGGATCATGCCAATTGGCTGCATGCCCTGGGTTTTAAACCCCGCCTGCGCCTTGAGGTGGTTTTCCCCTCCCTGCCTGCGGGGGCGGTGGAAACCTTTTCGGTAGGCTATACGGAGGGGGATGACCACCGCCAATGGATGGAATTTCTCGACCGCGCTGGTTATGCCGAAGCCCTGGCTGGGAAGCCACAGTCGGTATATGTGCGCCTAACGCTGCCCCGAGACCTGGCAGCCGGGGTCTATGAGGGGGCGGTGCGCGTATATTCACAGTTCGGCTTCGAAGAGGAGACGCTGGCCTGGCAGGGGATTGTCCATCTCCAAGTAGCAGATGTCACCTTACCCGATGTAAAAGATTGGAAGTTCCACTTAAACCTGTGGCAGCACTGCACTTCGATCGCCCGCTTCCACCATGTGCACTTGTGGAGTGAAGCGCACTTCGCTTTGATCGATCGTTATTACAACAGTCTGTCTCGCCTGGGACAGAAAGCGGTCAGTGTGATTGCCACGGAAATCCCCTGGTCGGGCCAGCGTTGTTTCCGCGACCCCGAATATCCCTCTTACCTGTTCGAGCATGCCATGATCGATGTCAGCCGGAACGCTGCTGGAGAGCTTCTGTTCGATTACAGCAAGCTGGAGAAGCTTCTCGACCTGGCTGCCCGGCATGGCATTGACCAGGAGATCGATGTATTCGGCCTGGCGAATATCTGGTTGGACGAGGTTTATGGTTTTGGGAAAGTCATTCCTGACGCCCCAGATGCGGTGCGGGTGCGCTGCTATGACCAAGTCTCAGGACATATCGTTTATTTGCGCAAGGCCAGCGAATTAAGTGCCTTCATCCGCTCACTGCACGATTTCTTTGCCCAGCGCGGCTTGCTGGAACGCGTGCGCATCTGCGCTGATGAGCCTTCTGACTTGCAGAAATACCAGGCCAGTGTGGCTTTCATCCGCCAGTCAGCTCCTGGCTTCAAGCATATCGTCTTCATTAACCATTTCGAATTTCTAGAGGAAGCTCCTCCTGAAGTGGTGGATTGTGTCCCTGTTTTACCGCTCCTCGCCCGAGACCTTGAACTATCCAAATCCTTGGTGGAAAAGTTGCACGAAAAGGGCGGTAAGATGCTCTGGTATGTCTGCTGCTGGCCTCCCATTCCCAATACATTTCTGCATTCACCCCTGGTAGAAGGTGTGCTGCATGGCTGGTTGACGCATTATTTCCAGGTAGATGGGTTTATCCGCTGGGCGTTCTGTCTCTGGCCTGCCGATCCCTGGAAGCGGGTTAGCTGGCGGGCGCCGGACTGGCACGCCGGGGATATGTATTTTGTGCTGCCGGGCAAAGATGGCTTTCCAGTAGAGACCTTGCGCTATGAGGCTTTACGCCTTGGCATCCAGGATTTTGAGCTGTTGAAGATGGTCGAGCAGAAGCTGCCCGCTGACGAAGCCAAAGCTGTAATTGAAAAAGCACTCCGCTGCATCCTGCGCGCCCAATCTCCCCAGGCATTTGCAGACGTTGACCACGTCAATGCGGTCGAGTTGTATTCACTTGACCCGCAGGATTACCAGGAAGCGCGGCGCTTGCTGCTGGAGGCTCTCAGCGGTCGATCGTAGGGGCGGGGTCTCCCCGCCTTGGGGTGAAGTCTCTTTGCCCTCACCCAAAAGGCATTCGCACCCTTACAAAAAGGCTTGCACCCACTTTACAAACGCCGGGAAGATAATTTCCGGTTCGACCAGGTTTGGGTGCCAGCGCTTTTCGTGCTCGAACTGCAGCCAACCGTCATATCCTGCTTGTTTGAGCAGGTTGATCAATTCGGCCAGGGGCAGCTGCCCTGTGCCAGGCAGCACATAATGCCAGCCGTCTTCCATGGCTAGCGCATGCTTGGGATCATAGACGGCGTCTTTGATATGCGTGTAGCCGACCCTTCCGCTCAGGGCAGCCAGGGTATTTTGGGGCTGTTCGCCTCCAATGCGATAGGTGTGTCCCATGTCCCACAGCACCCCGAAGGCTGGGTCTGGAATGCTCTCCAGGAGCAGGCGGCAGTCACCGGCTTTCACCCAGATATCGTGTGTTTCAAAGAGCCAATGCATGTCTTTGGCACCATCCAATCGGAGGATCTTTTCCAGGCAGCAGCTCCCGATTTGGGCAAGCACTTTCCTGCTATGTTTGGATATATCTCCGCCCCCGTAGATGCGCACGTTCGTGCAGTGCAGGTCATGCGCTACAGCGATCGTTCGCCTGGCTTCCTCCAGGTTGTTTTCAGAGACTCTCGGACACGCACACCTGGATGCTGGAGCTGATGGCGCTGACCTCCAGACCGGCCTCGTTCAACCGGCGTAAGGTGGAGGCTGCCTGGGTGGTAAACTCGGGTAGGAGGGTGATATCGAGCGCATCCAGGTAGCCGCGGAAATCCACGCCATGAAAACCGTATTCTTTCCCTCTGGCGCAAATGGTATTCAGATCCCAGTTTGGACATCCCAACGTCATGAAGCTGATCTTCATAAACCCTCTACTTCTGCAAAAATCCGAAAGATTTATTGAAATCTTCCATACCGCCGATTTTCACTTCTTTTTGAAAAGTGGAAGCGCGGATCAATTCCAATAGTTTCGCCTCATACGCTTCCTCATCGATTGGAATCGCAACTGGCTGCCGCTGGAAAGATGAGAGCATGATGGCATTCCCCAAGGTCAGCGAGCGGATGCCCTCCACGGCCTGGGCGATCAGCGGTTTCCCGTTAAGGATTGCCTCGGCAAACGCCGTAGTAACCAGGATATGCCCCGCCTCGCTGCTGTCTTCATAGGAGATCTCCTGGGTCTGGTATTCGACGCGGTCCCACGCTGCCGGAGAGGTCTTGATAAACTCGACCATCGAAGTCTCGTTTTGGAAGAAAGTCAGCTTGCCCTCTTCGAAGACCAGCTTGCCCAGCTCGCCGACGATCTCCAACCGGTTGGTGCCGGGGGATTCAGCCGTGGTAGTGATGAAGTGCCCGACCATGCCGTTTTCGTGCTCGAAATAGCCCGTGACTTCGTCTTCCACCTCGATCTGGTGATATTTACCGATCGAAGCGAAGCCCGCCACACGCTTGGGCATGCCGAAGAACCACTGGTAAAGGTCCAGGTTGTGGGGGCATTGGTTGAGCAAAACCCCACCGCCTTCCCCTTTCCAGGTGGCGCGCCAGCCGCCGTTGTTGTAATAGGTTTGGGTGCGGAACCAATCGGTAATGATCCAGGTGGCTCGAACCAGCTTTCCCAACCGACCCGCGTCCAGCATCTCTTTGATCTTGCGCCAGAAACCGAGCGTGCGCTGCTGGAACATGATCGCAAAGACCAGGTCAGGTTTTTTAACCTTTGCCGCCTCGTAAGCTGCGATCATCTTTTTCCCATCTTTAACGTGCACTGCCAGCGGTTTTTCGCACAGCACATGCATGCCACGTCCCAGGCAGTCGATGCTGATCGGCGTATGGAAGTAGTGCGGCGTGGCGATGATCACCGCGTCCAGGCTGGTTTTCGCCAACATCTCCTGGTAATCGTAGAAGACCGGCGCCTCATACAGGCTGCCGATCAGGTCAGCGCGCTGCGGGTCGATATCGCACACCGCCGCCAGCTCAGCGTTTGGTGTGTATTGTAAATCTCTGGCATGGCAGCTTCCCATCGTGCCAACACCGATTATTCCGAGGCGAACTTTTTTAACCTGTGTCATACGCGTGATATTCTCCTTAACGCTTCTTCGTAAATTCCTTCGTAATTCCTCATGGTGGGAATTTCACGAGCATAGTCTGGGTCCAAAAAGCCTCTTTCAAAACTTTCCTTATTCTTTCTAAATGGCATCAATTTGCTGATCCGGCATAGGAAGTACACTTAAATCGATAAAGGATAAGTCCATTGTAAATTTTCAGGGCGCGGCCCAAACAGCTCTATTTCTTGAATCCCAACCAGTTCAACGATTTCCACCTGTACGAAGGTTTCTTCCAGCACTTCTCGCACGACAGTTTGCTGTGGGGTTTCACCCACATCGATCTTTCCGCCAGGGATATCCCAATCCCGGTTCTTTAAGCGCGTCATGAGCACCTGGTCCCCATTAAACGCCAAACCAAAGGCTGTCCGGCACAATTCCAGGGGCGGCAGCTCATCGGTGATATATAAACGTCCTTCTCCTGGGGTGGGCAGCCAGGAGATGTCTCGATCTAGATTGATTAATTTTTTCATATTGAGGTCAGAAGATTTAGTATCACTGTAAAGTATACCAGTTTGTAAGGCAAAAAGGGTATTGTGACTTTTATCACATACTTTGCACCGTAGTTTTGATATGATGTTAGTTGGTTTTTATTCAACCTGATTTCCCAAGGAGAATAACATGACAATTTTCGATAAAATCGTATTGCTTGTCACCGGTCTTGTTGCCCTTTATTTGGTAATCTTGTTTTACAGAAGGTACGCTAAGGAAAAGGGGTTATATGATGTGTATTATATGCTGGGCTTCTTGGTCTTGTTAGTCTCCGGTTTACTGCTGATCTTCTTGGGCTATGATATTCTGCAATCGCCTTTCGTGTTAACGGTAGCCAGCCTGATTCCCTTAGGCATTTCATTGGGGATCATGAACCAATATTACAAACCTTGGAAAAAGGCTTATGCCTGGTTTGCCCTGGTTGGTTTTCTGGCAATTGCTATTACCAGTATTGCTGGTCTGGAATTGAAGAAAATTGCGGTGCCATTATTCCACGGTGTGGCTGGATTGATTATCTTTTTGGGTCCCATTAAAGCTTCAATGGATAAGAAATCGTCTAAAAACTTCTGGTGGGTGGGGGTTGGCGGCGCTTTGATCGGGCTGGGGGGGATTGCGCTGGCATTTTTAACCTCTGGCTCTCAATTCCTTTTCTTCAGCGCGGATTTGGTGATGGCAATTTTAGCTTCGTTGTTGCTATTGATGACTTTAGCATTTGCCTGGGGCTTTGTGAACGATATTCGTGCAAGTCAAATTTTTTAAATTGCCTCAAAATGCCTTGCTTGCAACACAAGGCATTTTCTTGGCACATTGGGAGTTACCGTGGAATTGTCCGTATTTTGGGGTGCGTGCGTACGCACGCACCCCAAAATAAAGGGGTCCACCACCGCAATTCCTAAAGACCCATTTTCTTGTTTTTGTCAAAAAGCAAAGCCATGCTCTTGGATTTGTGATATCTTATACGATAAGCGGTTTGAAACCGACCTCGTCAAGTAGGGAGTCTTTATGCAAGCAATTAATCAAAGATTGAATTATCTTTTCAGCTCTACCAAGGGTTTGATCCTGGTGGCTATTGCCATGATCGCGATCGTCACAGCTGTGTGGGGTATGCTCTCTGGTCCCATGGCTGAAATGGGCGTGCGTGAGGTGGTTGTTAAACTCCTGGGCATGGATATGGTGCAAGCCGATCGCGAAGGCCGCATCATCATTCTGTACCATTCCATCGCCATGGCTGTTATTGCCATTGAAGTGTATATGATCACCAGCCTGTTGATGGTGAAGCCCTTTCTCAAGACTGCTGTCAAAATCCTCATCACGGTTGGCTATATCGTTACAATGATCTTTGGGCTAAGCTTCGCTTATTTTGGTCACAACTGGGCTTTTCATGGGCTGTACATCTTTGGCTTGTCATTGATATTCTTCGCCGGTGTGCTGCTGGTAATTGCCCTCTGGCCGTGGAACAAAGCGTATTACCAGCCCGATAAAGCTTATGCGCGCCTCAAGTCGGGCTTGGATCTGGAGCGCCTGGCTTTCTTTGCCACCGCCGTTACCACCGTTATCTCAGCCTTATTTGGCGCCATCCCAGGTTCCTACTTCGGCAATGGCTTTGAAGTCTTCCTGGCAGAAAATATCATCCGCTATCCTGAAAAAACGACCATGGAATATTCCGTCATCGGTCACCTGCACATCATGCTGGCGCTGATCGCCGTCATGATCACGCTCATTATTGGTCGTTGGTTGAATTTTAAAGGCATCTTGCACAAGATTGCCATGCCGCTCATGATTCTTGGCACCATTGTGCTGAACCTCGGTGTGTGGGGCGTGGTGACCCCACTTGAACCCATTGCTCACATGATCATTTATGTTGGGGCAACCCCTTCCATGCTCGCGGCTCTATTACTTCTCATCTGGAGCTGGGGCATGCTGATTCGCACCGGTACGGCGCACCTCCAGAAACCCACTTTCAGCCAAAAGATCAGTGCCTTGCTGCGCGACCCGCTTAAATTCGGTCCGACCTGGCAAATGCTCTTCATGAACTTTACCACCAGCGGGATCGGTATATTCATGGCAGTCAAACTGGATGAAATCTTCCGGGTTTGGCCGGCGCGTGAAGAACGGATCGAATTGACCGGTCACTGGCACGTGCTCTCGGCGATCATTGCCACAATCATCTTGTTGTACTATGGAGATATGCTCGGTCTCAAAGGCAAGCTCCGCCAATTCTACGGCTGGGGCATCATCGTCCTTTCAAACATCGCCTTTGCATCTGTGACGGTTTTCGAGATGAAGCGCCTGTTCATCAGTGAGGCTGAGCAGCAGCCGCTGGTTAATGTGCTGATGTACATCATGGATTTTGGCCTTGCCATGTTGCTGCTTTTATTGGCGGTTGTGATGGTCTGGCGCTTGAGCGATCTTTTCAAGAAAAAGGGGCGTTGGACGGAAGAAATGGATCATGAACTCTCGCAGGAGGTGTTAAACGAGGTGCATCCTCCCGACCATCTTGCTGCTGGCTGTTTTCCTGGCTTCGTGCGCTCCAGTAGATTTGAACGCTGCGCCTCCAACCTTCGATACCGGTGTGGACCCAAACACCTGGGCGCAGATCCCTGCAGGAGAATTTTATGCTGGTCAACATGAAAAATATGAAACTACCGCTGCTTACGAGATCATGATTACAGACGTGACCACCGCTCAATACGCCAACTTTTTGAATGAAGCGTTGGCAGCAGGTTATATCCAGGTAGATGGTGATCAAGTTGTGGGCTTCTATCCCGGCGACGAATTCCACGGTTCCAAGCATGAAGAGCGGATAGACGCTGGTGATTGGTCCTTCATCCCATTAAATGACCCCTCCCAGCGCATCCAGTGGGATGGTGCGACCTTTACTGTCCAAGGAGGTTATGAAAATCACCCAATGACTATGGTGAGTTGGTTCGGTGCCTGGGGCTACTGTGGTTATTATGGCTGGCGTCTGCCGACCGAATTGGAATGGGAAAAGGCCGGACGCGGTGCAGATACGCGTCCTTTCCCATGGGGCGATGAAATGCTGCGCGAAAACGCCAATTTTTATGCCAGCCGCGATCCTTTCGAAGATATGAGCACCTATGGCTCTCGCACCACGCCGGTCGGCTTTTACAATGGTAACACCTACGCCGGCTATACCACCCTCGACTCAGCCTCGCCTTATGGATTATATGACATGGCGGGGAACGTTTGGCAGTGGACCGGGAATGTTTACGAAGGAATGCACTACCGCTTCCTCCGCGGCGGCTCGAAAGATACCTATGATATGGATTTGAGATTGTGGGTGCGTAACAATGCCACACCAACATACGTCAGTCCCGGAGTAGGCTTCAGGTGTGCGCAATGAGTGCTTTTTCAGCCAAACCCCGCCTATACTGGCGCCTGATCAAAAGCTGGCAGACCGCTTTGCTGCTCTCCACGGGGATGGCGGGCTACCTGAGTGCCAGCCATGCGCCTATCCATTGGGGAATCTTTCTGGGCCTATGCGCCAGCTTGTTTTTAGCAATCAGCGGCAGCACAGTGTTGAATATGTGGTACGACCGCGATATTGATGCCAAAATGCGCCGCACCTGCAGCCGCCCGCTTCCGAAAGGCCTTGTCACCCCGGGTGAGGTTCTCCGTTTGGGATTGGTGCTTTCTTGCTTGGGGGTTGGTTGGGCTCTGTTCATCTCTCCGTCTTACGGGTTGGTGGTTTTTGCCGGTTTGTTCTTGGATGTCGTCGTTTATACTATCTGGCTCAAACGTCTGACCGCCTGGTCAATTGTGTGGGGAGGAATTTCAGGGGGTATGCCCATCCTGGCTGGACGCGTCCTGGCAGTGGGACATGTCGATTGGATCGGAATATTGCTGATGGCAGCTGTACTCTTCTGGATTCCGACTCATATCTTGACTTTCAACATGCGCTATTTCGAGGATTACCAGGCTGCCGGGGTGCCCACCTTTCCCTCGGTTTATGGATTTGACGCCACCCGTAAAATCATTGCCGCTTCCAGCCTTCTGGCTGCTCTGGCGATGGGTGGCGCGGCTGTTTGGATTGGTACCACGGCTGGCGCCCTGCGCCTCATGGTAGTCTTGAGCTCAGGGCTTCTGCTCCTGGCTTTGACCACCTGGATGCATCCCTCAGAGAAGATCAATTTTGGGCTGTTCAAGTATGCCTCTTTATTCATGCTGTGCTCTATGCTGGTGCTGGCTTTTGGGACTGGATGAAAATCTCTGCCCTCGACCGGATATTTCTGTTCGGCGCCAGCCTGTTAGCCGCTTACCAGGTGGTAGTTGGTATTGAAGGATTAAGTTCTTTCACCATTTTGTGCTACACGGTGGGTTTTGGGGTCATCCTGGTGGCTTGCTTGTTGATGATCATCTTGGGGTTTGATGTGCTGGAAAGCCCCCTGGTGGTGATCTTATCCACGATCATCCCCCTCAGCCTGTCAATTGGACTAGTCTCGGAATTCTTTCCTGCTTGGCTGCCAGTTTACCTGGTTTTTTCTGGATTGGGCTTGCTGGCCATTATTCTAACTCGGACGGTGATGCGCAGCAATTTATCCGTCCTTGTCCTGGCAGTTGTGCATGGGATCGCCGGTTTGGTGATCTTTGGATTGCCGATCTATCTGACAATGAATGGAATCACCCCGCCTGGTTTCATTCTAGTAGGATTAGGTGGTGCTCTGATTGGCTTGGGGGGCTTGCTGCTTTTTTTTATGCGCACCGGCAGCCCTCTACTTTCAAAAGATGTGATCCTCAAGCTTTTTCCGGTTCTGCTTTTGTTGACAACTGCAGCCTTCGTGGCTGGGTTTGTGTTGGTAAAAAAATAACTAAATTTAGAAGGAGGATTCGATGGCAAGGAACAGCGTTTTTGGGAAGGTTTTACGGATTGTGGGCATTGTTTTAATGGGCATTACGGCCGCTTTCACCTTGATGGGCGGCGCAGGGAACCACCTGTGTGGCCCTGGCTGCTGAGAAATTCGGTGAACGGATGGCCCCGTTGGCTCCCTACAAATGGTTGTATATCCTCTTCGTCCTGGTTACCCTGGCGGTTGGAGTCATGGGAGTCCGGGCTGTGATCCTATTGATCAAGGGTCGCCCGAATGCCTATCGCTTTACGATCACTACCCTGGCTCTGGGTACCTTGGTAGGTGTAATCCACATGGCGGTATCCCGCAGCCTGCGCGGCAGCTCGATGCCAGTGGATGGGGTAGTTTATATGACCGTTTTGACCCTGGTGGTGTTTCTGGTCTTTCGTATACCGGCCATTTGGCAGGCAGTAAATTTCGAAAAACCCTCTCCTGACCAGGATCTCCCAAGGAACGCGGCTGCCATCACTCTCTTGTTTTCCAGCCTGCTCACACTGACCGTACAGGTCTGGGCTGGCCCGACCCATATGATGGATGGAGTCAATTATGCGGATGCCTGGCATACCCAGCTAACCCTGCTAGGTTGGGCGCTGGGACTGCTTGGGGTGCTACTGCTGTTTACCTCTCCGTTGAAGAAGCTCATTCGAAAGTTTACCGTTTCTCGACAGGAAACAGATCATACAACTGCTTTATCCTGAGCCATGTACGATTCTTTCAGCGCGAACTATGACCGTTTCGTCAACTGGCCTGGGCGCCTGTCGATGGAATTGCCTTTCATCCAGCAGCAGCTCAGGTTAGTCAACTCGTCCCAAAATGGGGATGTGTCCGTTTTGGATGCTGCCTGTGGAACCGGTATGCACGCCATTGCCCTGGCAAAGCTGGGTGTCTTGGCGGCAGGCGCCGATCTGAGCGCCGGGATGATTCAGAAAGCGCGCCTCAATGCGCAGGAGGAGAGCTTAGCTGTGCGTTTCGAGGCAATAGGCTTTGGAGGGTTGGCAGCTGTATTTGGCAAGCATGCATTTGATGCTGTGCTCTGCCTGGGAAATTCACTGCCGCATCTTTTATCGCTGAGTGATCTGGCGGCTGCCCTGGCTGATTTTGCGGCTTGCCTTAAGCCGGGCGGGCTGCTTTTGACCCAAAACCGAAACTTCGATGCCGTTCTTTCCCGGCAGGAGCGTTGGATGGAGCCCCAATCTCACCGTGAGGGGGGCCAGGAATGGATATTTTTACGCTTCTATGATTTTCTCCCCAATGGCCTTTTGGGTTTTAATATTCTCACCCTTCAGCGAGAAGATCAGGCTGCCTGGACACAGTCGGCGGTCGAATCTTTGCTATATCCCCTGCGGCAGGTGGAGCTTTCGCAGGCCTTGGCTGCCGCAGGCTTTCGAGACATTACTTTATATGGAAATTTAGCGGGTGCGCCTTTCGACCCGCAAACCAGTGGAAATCTGGTCGTCGGCGCAAGAGTATAATCCCTCCTTCCCAAAGGGATGGGGGTAAAGGGGATGGGAGAAATGACTTCACTTACATGGCACACTCCGGCATGTTACAGCAGAGGTGTGCCATGTAGGATTATAGACTAATGTTTCTGATACCAGTATGCCACGGATGAGAAATTCGAGGCAATCTCATCGAATTCGCCGTGGTGGACTGTGATGTGAATTGATTCTTTGAAGGGAATCCCCTCAGGATGAAAGCGGTACTGGCTGAGGCGCATCGGTTTGGATTTCGCCCAGAGCATGCTGCCCACCAGTCCGAAGCGGGAGAGGGTTTTCACCGTCAATCCATGGTAAGGAGCGCTGAACTCGGTCTTTGAGCGATGGCGCGTTTTGGTATAGTACCAGGCGCCCTGGTAATAATCTTCCAGGCCTGTGTATTCCAGGCTTTGTTCTTTTTCACCATCCACCCAAATCTTCGTGTTGCCCTCCAGGAAATAAAACCCCGCGCTTTTATCTGCGCCTGCTGTGTTGAGCACCACGCCCACGTAATGCCCAGGTTTGCCTGGCAGCCCCATCGACGGAGTGTCCAGGATCAGGTATGGGTGCCCGCGCGTGGTAGGGAATTCCTCGTGGTAGGCGGCGTGGAAATATCCCTGGTTTTCAAGCGGGCTTTCATCTCGGTATTGGAGATAGGTAACTGCTCCATAAAAAGCCGGTATCCAATGCTTTTCATTCTTGTTGACCAGGACCACACGGGCTTTCTTATGGAATGGCATGTGGAACTGGCAGACATATCCGCCTGCAGTCATCATCAGGTACCGCGAAGTGAAGGGTTTATATTCGCCAAAGCCCACCCCGAAGAAATCACCCAAAGGTGCATTGACAGAAGGGTTTGGCTCATCATCGAAGAAGATCTGCAGCCAGACATTTTTCAATAGTCCCCAGAACTGGTCGAAGCTGAGCAGGTGCCGGACCGCACTAAAGTTACGTAGCAGGGCACTTGGGGTTATCTTTCCTTCGTTCAAGTTGAAATCAACTGCGGGCATCCCCGTCCACCAGAAATTGATGATCTTGCCTGGTCCTTTCATCTCATCGAAAGCCCAGCTTTCACCTGGAGGGATGGGGACATTATCGCGGTGCATTTCGCTTGCGAATTCTTTCCAGGAGGGCAGGAGCCCGCCGATGGGGCGGTCGTGTCCGTGGGTGGTTACCTGGAATACCCGGTAATCCTTGATGTAAGGTAATCCATGCCGGTCATCGTCGGTATGGGTTGTTTCAATGTCAGGTCGAGACATACCAAACTCCTGTTCTTATTCGATCACCACGCTGCTTAAATCCTCTTTGGGTTCAGGGTAGCTCATCTTCAAGCCTTTGAGCGCATCCACCAGAACTTCTGCGATCACCAGGTTGCGGTACCACTTCCGGTTGGCGGGCACGATATACCACGGCGCCCAGGATTTGCTGGTTCGGTTGAGCAGCTCTTCATAAGCTTTCATATAGGCAGGCCAGAGCTTTCTTTCACCCAGGTCGCCGACGCTGAACTTCCACTGTTTGGTTTTATCCTGCAGTCGTTCAGTCAGGCGCTGCTTCTGTTCTTCCAGGTCAATGTACAGGAAGAATTTCAGAATCAGTGTCCCTTCATCTGACTAACATGCGTTCGAAAGCGTTGATCTGCTCATAGCGTTTCTTCCAGGTTTCCTTTGGAACCAGGTCATGGACGCGCACAACGAGAACATCCTCGTAATGGCTGCGATTGAAAATCACGATCTCGCCTTTGCCAGGGACCACTTTATGGGCGCGCCAGAGATAATCATGTGCCAATTCTTCTGCTGTTGGCACTTTGAAAGCAGCTACCTTTACTCCCTGCGGATTCACCCCTTCGAAAACAGAACGGATCGTTCCATCCTTCCCGCTGGTATCCATGCCTTGCAGCACGATCAAGACCTTGTGCTTTCCTTCAGCGTAGAGCAGCTCCTGAAGCGCCTCCAGCTCCTGATTGAGTTTCACCAGGTGTTCTTTAGCAGCGGCTTTGTCTCCTGAAAACTCGCTGCATTCATTCGGATCCCAATCTTTTAATTTGATCTTATCTTTCGGGCTGACGTGATATTTTTCCATCCTACACTCCTTTTTCATTGGTTGAATTATATATTCACTTCATAATCCTGTCATAGCGAACGGTATTTTTTGTGAAGTATTGCTTACCCTGTCTTTGGTTCGTATAGTCCGTGGTTCTTTCACAGAGAAGAACGGCCTGCCTGCTTCGAATTTTGCCTGGCCGGAGTATAATATTGCATATCCATTGTGCGTACTCCATCATCCATTTTTCTATTACTCATATCGATCCTGGGATTGCTGCATACTACAGCCTTTATCTCGTATTGGCTCATTAATGGCTTGTACTATGCGGATGTGAACAATTTCCTGTTTTCAAAATTGGGCAAGCGGCTGGATTATATCCGCCTGGTTCAGTCGATATCAATATTTATGCTCGTATGGAGCATTGTTCTATTGGCTCTTGTCTTGCAGAAGGGGTATAAGCCGGGCTGGGGCGCCTGGCTCTATCTGGTTGCCATCACTTTTTACTTTTTCTTTTTCTATGGAAGCTTTTGGTTTTTGTTCAGCCAGGCCCCAGTTCAGTGGGTGCGCATTTTGAGGATAGTAGGGTATTTTCGCTTGATCCTCGATTTAATCCTTTTGGTAGGTTTGGTTTATATCATGCGAGCAGTTGGGACGAGGTATTTGGATTGGGATTCGCAAAAAATCATCTTTGGGATCATTTGCTTGTCATCCTACATCTTTTTTTGGAGCTTGCCCTTAATTTTTCCCCCAGGTTCGGTCTACAAGAATCGCTTACCTTCCAAGCCCCGCCTCATTGCCCACCGCGGCGCCGCGATGCTTGCTCCAGAAAATACCCTTTCTGCAGCCAGGCAAGCGCAAGCTCTCGGCGCAGATGGCCTGGAAGTCGATATTCGCATCAGCTTGGACGGCATCCCGTTCTTGATGCACGACAGCAGCCTGCAGCGAACCACGGATGTGGCGTCTGTTTTCCCCGAGCGGGCTGGTGACCGCCCTGAAAACTTCACCCTGGCCGAATTAAAACAGCTCAATGCCGGCGAGTGGTTTATAGGCGCTGATCCTTATCAAACGATTGCCAAAGGCCTGGTCAGTCCGACCGCGATTCCAGAAATGACCCGGGCTCGTATCGCTACGCTGGCTGAAATATTAGATTTCTTGCGAGAAAACCACCTCGTTTTCCTCTTCGATTTGCTCAGCCCTCCGCCCGAACATCCTTTTTCTGCGCAGTTCTTTGATATTTGCTTTTCTCAGATCCATCAGGCTGGCCTCGACTCACGCATCTGGTTCCTGGCGAAAGGGGAGGAAAAAGCGTTAATTGCCTCTTCCGCACCGGGTATGATCCTCGTCTACGGCGCAGATTATAGAAACCCACCTGTTGCGCAAAAGCTGGTTGAACTAGGGTATCAGATTCTTAATGTAGAATATGGTCTTCCACTTGAGAGAGTCCTAAAAGATCAGCAAGCCGGTCTTAAAGTCAATCTGTATGTGGTGGATGAACCCTGGTTGTTTTCCCGGGCTTGGCTGGCAGGTGTCGACTCGCTGACAACAAACAACGTGCATTCATTGGTCGCTCTAGGCCATCCGGTCTTTAGCTTGAGCTACGCGAAGTATCTTTGGATATGGAGCTTGGCAGGTTTAGCAGGTTTAGGATGGGTACTTCTTTCATGGATTTCTCGGTAAGCCTGTGGCAGAGGACAAAGCGTCGCTTCCTTCTCGGAAAACGAAGGATCTTGATGATGAAGATCGAAATAAAAGGAGACAATCATGACACACAAGGACAAAACAGTAACCGCAGTTGTGGTAGGCGCAGGTGGTCGCGGCATGGGTTATTCGATTTTTGCCAAGGAATTCCCTGAGCGGTTGAAGATCGTTGGCGCAGCAGAGCCGAAAGATTTCAACCGGAATTGGATGGTTGATACCCACCACCTTCCCATCGAGAATGTATTCAAAGATTGGCACGCCTTAGCGCAGAGACCGCGCCTGGCGGACGCGGCAATTATAGCCACCCAAGATGCCATGCATGTAGAACCAGCTATTGCTTTTGCGAAGCAAGGCTATGCCATTTTGTTGGAAAAGCCTATGGCGCCGAATGAAGGAGATTGCGTGCGCATTGCTCAAGCCGCTCAAGAGGCGCAGGTGCTTTTTGCTGTTTGTCACGTATTACGCTATACTGCCTACACTCAAACGCTCAAGAACCTGGTCGATTCAGGTGTGATTGGAGAGATTGTCAGCCTGCAGCACCTGGAACCGGTAGGTTATTGGCACCAGGCGCATTCCTTTGTGCGCGGGAACTGGCGGAATGAAAAAGAATCCTCCTTCATGCTGCTGTCCAAGTCATGCCACGACCTGGATTGGATTCGCTACATCATGGGAGAGCGCTGCTTGTCCGTCTCTTCGTTTGGCGCCCTCAAGCACTTTAAAAAATCCCAAAAACCCATAGAGGCAGGCAGTGCCACACGTTGTTTGAGCTGCCCTTATGAGCCCAACTGCCCTTACTCGGCCAAGAAAATCTACCTGGGCAATGTAAGCAGAGGTTATACCGGCTGGCCTGTGGATGTGGTGACTCCCGAGCCAACGCTTGCCTCGGTGACTGCCGCCCTGGAAACCGGTCCTTATGGGCGCTGTGTTTACGAATGTGATAACGACGTGGTCGATCACCAGGTGGTCAGCCTGTGGTTTGAGCACGAAAAAACGGCCACCTTCACCATGACGGCTTTCAATCAGGCCAGCCACCGCAAGACGCGCATTTTTGGTACCCGGGGCGAGCTCTATGGCAATGGCGATACGATCGAGCACTATGATTTTATGACCGATGAGACACGCGTGATCTCTACTGAGTCCGCTGACGCCAGCATCCTGGGCGGGCACGGGGGTGGCGATTATGGATTGATGGATCGCTTCGTGACCGCGGTGGCAAGAAATGATCCCAGCTTCATCTTATCCGGCGTGGATGAGTCTTTGGAGACGCACCAGATGGTTTTCGCGGCCGAACGGGCGCGCAAGGAGCATCGCGTCGTCGATCTTAATTAACCTTACCAAAGCGTACCGCAAACATCCACGTCTCCTGCCGGCCAATACAGCTTTTTGCAGGGCAGGTACATCACCGGGCAGTTACACTGCATCTTGCCGGCATGTTCTTCGAAGGTTACCGGAGCATCGACCATCCTCCAGCCTAAACGCTGGTAGTACGGTACCATTTCATTGGCGCAGAAGAGCATGCCGTATTCGACTTTGAGCTGATTTATTAAGAAATCAGCCGTTTGCCGCATCGCCAGCGATGCCAGGCCCCGGCCTCTCCATTCAGGAAGCGTACCCACGCCGCCCACACCGCCGACTTTTACGGGCTGCTCGTTCACCAGGCAGGTTCTCTCGATCATGGCAACATGTGAGACGATGCAGTCGTCCATGCGCACCAGCAGGCGGTAGTCATCCTGAGACCACGTCCACTGGCTGATATCGGCTTCGAAAACAACCGTCAGCAGCTGATATACCTCATCTTGTTCTACCTGTGACAAGTTTTTGATCGTTTTTATTTCGACACTGGGTTCCATTCTTGATTTCATTCCGTAGAGATAAGCGCTTTTCGGATGGCGGAAATATCATCCTTAAGTACTCCAATCGATGTCAGGTAATTTTCTGCTTGTTCCTGTTCATTTTTTCCAAACTGGGATAGGCTCTCCAGGAAGGCACTGAAATCTTCCGATGTATGTTTCCTTTCTCCCCAGATCGAGAGCGAAGTCAATTCATAATCCAGGACCAGCCACTTTTTTTCGACTCCCAGCAGCGCCTCTAGTAAATAAAAAACCGTACCAGTCCGGTCAGCTCCACCCCAGCAGTGCACGATGATTGGGTAGGCGGATTGATCAGCAAAGACCTTGAAGATCTGCTGGTAAAAGGGCTGGTATTGCGATTCAAGGATATTGGCATAGGGTTGGATGGGGGCATTGATATAACGGATATTTTTCAGCGCCGGCTTCCGCACCTCTTCTTCGCCGCGCAGGTCGATATCCGTGCTTATTTTAAGGTGGTTGAGCAGGATATCTTTCCCCTGGGCGGTTAGCTCGAGATGGCTGTTCATCTCCGAGCTGCGGTAAATCATTCCCTGGCGGATCTTTTTCCTTCCAGGCAGAGGCCAGCCACCAACATCCCGGACATTGGTGATTCCGGGGATATAAAGCCAGCGCGGAGCCTGGGGGTGGGTAGTAAATTCACTGACCGTGGAGCTTGCCAGCATGTGTGTGTTGCGCCTGGCAACCACTTTCCAGTAATACCGCTCCCCAATTTCCAGGTTCCAAACGCGGGTCATCGGTTCAGAAAGGTTCCTGATGAGGATGGGATCGTGAAATTCTGGGTGTTTCGAGATCACCAGGTCATAACGTAGGGAGTTGCCCTCAATGAAGGGTCTTTCCCAAGCGAATTCCACAGGGCGAGGTTGGCTGCGATCAAAGGTGAACTGGCTTGTTATTGCCAGGTCTTGAGCAGGCCAGGGGTGTTCTTGGAAAGGCTGGGTGACAGACTGATAAGCAGGTTGTAGAAGTTTGATGGCTTCCATTAGCGTTGATCAGGACCCTTTTTCGATATGGTAATAAACCTCGTTCCAGCGGATCTCTTTCTTGAATTCCGAAAGATTTGTTTCTGCACCGATGTTCAAGAATTCAATCCCAGCCATGTCGGCAAAGTCTTCCAGTTGTTCTGCGCTGACTACCTGGCTGAAACAGGTATGGTGAGCCCCTCCAGCCATGATCCAGGCTCCGGCGGCGACTTTCAAGTTAGGTTTGGGGATCCACAAAGCGCGTGCTACGGGAAGATAGGGCAAGGGCGCATCGGCTGTCACCACATCGACTTCGTTAGTGATCATGCGGAAGCGGTTGCCGAGGTCAATGATAGTGGCATTGATCGCCGAGCCCGGCCGGGCATCGAACACCAGCCGCGCCGGGTCGTCCTTACCGCCGATGGATAAGGGGTGGATTTCCAGGGATGGTTTTTGGTCGGAGATCGTTTCGCATACCTCCAGCATGTGCGCCCCGAGTACTTTCATCCCCTTCTCGCTCAGGTGATAGGTGTAATCTTCCATAAAGGTGGCTCCCCCATCCAGCCCGCTGCCCATCACCTTCATGGCGCGTACCAGGGCAGATGTTTTCCAGTCGCCTTCTGCGCCGAAGCCATATCCATCCGCCATCAAGCGCTGTACGGCCAGCCCAGGGAGCTGAGCCAGTCCGTGCAGATCTTCGAAGGTGGTGGTGAAAGCTGTGAAGTTGTCGGTTGCCAAAAAGGCGCGCATTCCAAGCTCAATCCTGGCTGCCTCGCGCAAAGACTTGCGCTGTTCCCCACCGGGCGCCAGGGTTTTCGCCACGCGATAGCGTTGGTCGTATTCAGCTACCAGTCGATCGACCTCCGCATCCGTGACCTGGTTGACAAATTTCACCAGGTCCCCGATGCCGTATCCATTTACCGCATAACCAAAGCGGATTTGCGCCTCCACTTTATCACCTTCGGTGACAGCTACGTAGCGCATATTATCTCCAAAGCGCGCCACCTTGGCACCTTGCCAATCCTGCCAGGCGCAGGCCGCCCGCATCCAGGTCGCCAGCTCGCTGATGACATCCTCATCTTGCCAAAAGCCAACGATGATCTTGCGGTTCAAGCGCATCCGGCTGCCGATGAAGCCATACTCCCGGTCGCCATGCGCGGATTGGTTCAGGTTCATGAAATCCATGTCGATCCCCGACCAGGGGATTTCGCGGTTGAACTGGGTGTGCAGGTGGGCAAATGGCTTTTTTAAGCTGCTCAGCCCGGCGATCCACATTTTCGCTGGAGAAAAGGTGTGCATCCAGGTGATTAAGCCCACACAGCTCTTCGCCGCATTGGCTTCCAGGCATAAATCATAAATGCTTTCAGGTGTGGTCAAGACTGGCTTAAAGACTACTTTGACAGGGATATTCTTGTTGGATGAAAGGTAAAGTGCGATCTTGCGGGCGTTCTCCGCCACTTTTTCCAGGGCTTCGGGACCGTATAGGTGCTGGCTGCCTGTAACGAACCAAACTTCGTATTTTTCGAGATCAATCATGGGTAGTGCTCCTTTTGACTTATTTTAGCATATTCATTTCAATATTGTCGCAGTCCGGCTGATCACGCCCAGCAGAGAAGTAGAGTTGAGGGTATCGTGCGCCAGCTCCCAGATCATAATGCCTGAAGCGCGCTGCATTGCCAGCTCGGTTTTGCGCTGCATGGTGGCCATACCGTTGTAGTAAATCTTTTTTCCCTCATATTCACTTACATCCCCGTCAGCCGCGCTCGGGTCGGCCTGTACCAGCTTGCGATAGGCAATCCCTTCAGGGCGGCCGTAGAAAGGCACCCCCAGGACGGTTTTCTCGGGGGGCAAGCCGCGTCCCTGCCAGTAGTCTAAAGCTTCTTCGGCCGACCAGTAAGGAGAGTGGTCCGTCTCTGATTCGTCATAAACCATGATATTCAAGAAGTCCACAACCGGAAAAACTTCCGCAGGGATGCCTTCAGCGAGTGCTCCCTGAGAAACCACGGCTGAGGTCAGCAGCTTGCCTTCCGGCAGAATCCCGCGCAGTGCTTGCATCAGCTTCAGGTAATTCTGCGAGGATTCCCCCTCATCAGGATATTCCCAATCGATGTCGATTCCATCCAATGCATAATCCTGTGCAAATTGACCGGCTTTCTGCACAAAGGCAGCGCGGCTGTCAGGATCAGCCGCCAGGGTCTCGAACTGCTCATCATATCCCCATCCCCCGATCGAGATGAGCACCTTCACGCCGTGATTGTGTGCTTCCGTCACAAGGTCTTTCAGCTTTTCAAGATGTTCCAGGTCTTCAAAAGAACCGTCCGGTTTGGGCAGCAGGAAGGCATAATTGATATGGGTGAGTTTATCGAACTGGATTTCTTGCACCACTGTATCCCATTCGGGGGCATAGCCGATAATCCGGAAAGGAGAGGGTGAGTTTACGGGTGTCATATTCGGCTCCATTTCTGAAAGCGGCGGGGTTTCACCTAGAGAGCAGCCGCCCAGCAGCAGAACGAACCCCAGGAATAGGTTTGAACAAACTTTTAGCCATTGTTGGGTCACTTGAACAACCTGCTCATGAAATCTTTTTCACACTTTTGGAACGCCTCAAGGTCCACGATTGGATCCGCATACCAGTTGCCAAGGTAAGAAATGCTGTATTAGCTGATCTTCAAAAGCCTCTCTCCTTCCATTATCCGATTAGATTGTCAAAGGTCATTGGATAATTTACTTACTTGCCCGATGATGATCTGTAATCGCCATGAAAATGTGGATTGCTTTTTTGTTAAAAAATAGTGTTTCGCTTTTGGTCCATACAGGCGCCCAGCGATAGAGGCAGTTTCGGAGTAATCCTTATAATCCACTATATAAGTAAACTGATGGATGTTGATCTGACCTGTAACGGGTATGCCATTCCAAATTGAATTATCAGCGGTACATTGTGTTTCAGGATAGTCTGGTTGAAATACTTCTTCTGGAGCATAATCCTGAGGCACCCATGGGTAATCGGGGCCGATTTCGGATGTGAGTTCTCCGCATAGAGCATTTGGAACAGCACCTAGTTGGATGAGTAACCCATCAGGTTTTAATACTCGATAGGCTTCATGAGGATTTAACTCGGCCCAGGCGTTAATGGCAACATCGATACGATTATCTTTTAAGGGTAAATGTTCTCTATCACCGTTTATATAGTGGACATTCGTTGTGTTGGTTAGTAATGATTGGTTTTTACCAAAAGATACAACTGATTCGTAGAGATCAACCGCAAATACCTTTTTTGCTTTTTTTGCTGCTTCTATAGCAGAACGACCAGTTCCTGCTCCAATATCGATGACATCACAGCCAGTTAAGTCAATCATTGTGTGCAGTTTATTCATAAGACCGACAGTTGACAAAGCAAATTTATGATAAAGATCTGGATGCCTGCTGCTTAGCCAATCAAATTGAAAGTAACCAGGCATTGGATTTTCTTCATCATAAATACGCCAGGAATCCACGGGAGCTGCTTGGAGCTTATAACCACTGCGATTAATTTCTTCTTGTGATAGACTTATATTTCCTTGATTTATTATACGCTATCGACTCGATATATTTTTACTACTCCATATGATTTTGGGATATTATAAAGAAAAAATCTGAAAGGGATCTTTACCATGCCAGGCAAATACTTAATCCTTCACGCCGATGATTTCGGCATGTGCCATGCTCATAACGAAGCCACCATTGAGCTGCTCGAATATGGATCGATCACCTCTGCCAGCATCATGGTGCCCTGCCCCTGGTTCCCCGAGGCCGCGGCGTATGCCCGCAGCCACCCGGAAAAATGCATCGGGGTGCATACCACCTTGACTAGTGAATGGCAGCTTTATCGCTGGGGACCGGTGGGCCGCACCGGTGCCGCTTCGTTAATGGTAGATGGCTTCTTCCCTCCCGATGTTCTGACGGTTGAGAAGAACTCCATCCCCGAAGAAGTAGAACGTGAGATCCGTGCCCAGGTAGCACTGGCTCAGGCGTTTGGGGTATCTCCGACCCACCTGGACAACCACATGGGGACGGTATATGGGCTGTATGGGGTGCAGTCGCATATGCCTGTAGTACTGCAGATTTGCTCAGAGCTGGGCTTGCCTTTCCGCTTTCCGACTGCTTACCTTCCGGGGGATGCGATTGGTGATTACCTGTTGGAGGATGTTAAAACTGGGGCCGCGCGGGTCGCGCAGGCAGCAAAACAGCTTAACGTGCCCATCCTCGATATTCTGCTGGCGCATCCCTTTGAAGTGCTCCCGGGTGAAACCTATGAATCGTTCCGGGAATCGGTCTGTGCCAAGTTCTCACGCCTTCCAGAAGGGATCCACGAGCTTTATATTCATCCTGCCAAGGACACTCCCGAGCTGCGTGCCATCAACCCGCAGTGGCGCAAGCGTGTCTGGGAATACCGTTTGGCAAAGGATCCGGTTGTTAAACTAGCTATTGAGAACGCCGGGATCAAGCTGATCTCCTGGCGCGAGGTGCGCGGCTTGCGCGGCATGTGACCGTATTAATCGGTCATCGTGAGCGAAGAGAAGCAATTCGATTTTGGATTGCAGCAATCATCGTTTTGGGGCTTGTTTACCTCGAACCGACTTTCAGTCAGTTTTCCCATACCAGACACCGATTTCAATCTGTGGGCCATTCCGGTATTTTCTTATTCTTCAAAAGAGATTTTGAATCCTCTCAAAGTCTCATTCTCCACAAGCCGCACGGTGACTCCCTGCGGAGCCTGTATATCGATTTTTAGCGCCTCGCCCTCTTTACGCCAGGCGGCGTGCAGAGGGCCGTGGGCGGTGGCTACTGTTCCTTCTGCCCAAGTAAAACCTTTTACCCGCGGGCTGAATTCAAAGGCCGTCCCACCCGCCTCGACCTGGCGCAAGCCGAGCACTAACCGCGGCAAGAAATACAGCGGTGCAGAGGACCAGGCATGGCAGTGGCTGCGCGTCGGGAAGCCTCCCGGGCGCGCCGCACTGGCTGGGAAGACCTCCCAAACCGTGGTTGCACCCGCTTCCAGCATGGGCAGGTAAGAGGCGTAGATGGATCCCAGGATGGCCTCCGGCAGGCCCTCTTTCTCCAGCATCTCGTACAGGTACATGCTCGCAAACGGCGATCCTACGCGCACCATGTCTTCTGGAGGCTGCAGCACATTCTCCAGCGCTTTCTGGCGATTGGGAGGCTCCACAATGTCATACAGCAGCCCCAGGAAGCTGGTATGCTGGCAAGTCGAGGGGCTGGGGCTGCCGTCATCGAGCAAGCTGTCAGGATAAACCCCTTTCTCCGGGTCCCAGAGGCAGTTCAGGCTGAAGTGCAGCTGCCGTCGAAAATCTGCCAACCATTCCGCCTGGCTGGCTTCAGCCAATACCTTGGCGCATTTTTGAGCCGCCTCGATGGCACCCACCAGCAGCATGCTGTTGTGTAAAACGGTGTGATGCCGATCATCGATGCCAGACCAGTCGAACATGTTCCAGAACGGTCCGCTGAATAAGCCCTGCGAGGGGCACAGTTTCTCTGCGCCCTCTCAGGTTCGCCAGCACCCAGGGCCAAACTGAGCGCAGAAACGCTTCATCGCCTGTATAGAAGTAATAATCCCAAACGGATATCCCCCACAAGAAGCTCCAGGCCGGCAGAAGCACCTCCCAGGCCGAAGGCACCTGGCAGCCTGCGATCGGGTAGCGTTCCAGCGACTGCCCTGCCAGGCGGATGCAGCGGGCGCCGATGTCGGCCGACCCGAAGACCGGGTAAGCAAAAGCCGCCTCATTGCGCGCGTCGCCGACCCATAGGGTCTGCTCGTAGAGCGGGCAGTCCGTGAACGTATCCTCCATGCACAGCTTCAAGGTCCGGGCTGAGATTTCCCAGATCTGATCCAGCCTTGCATCGCTGCAGCGGAATGCACCGACCGGCTGAACCGGGTAAGTGGATTTGATCAGCTGGAAGCTTTTCAGGAGGAGGGGGGCTTTCAGGTTTCGGAATGTCAA
This sequence comes from uncultured Chloroflexia bacterium, assembly GCA_963751425.1. Taxonomy (GTDB): domain Bacteria; phylum Chloroflexota; class Anaerolineae; order Anaerolineales; family UBA4823; genus CAVVUF01. The sequence continues at coordinate 756,724 of CAVVUF010000002.1, forward strand.
GAAGATGTAGCGCCCGGAGCGCCGCTTGGTGGATGTAAAGTGGTTCAAGCCCTGGTGGGTGATGTAGGTCAAACCGTTGCGATTGCCGCCAGTATGCTGGATGACACCGTCCGGCGTGATGTATTCGACCTCGTAAATATCGATCTCAACCCCTGCCTCAGCTTCCAAGGAGAAATCATAATACCCAATCGCTTGCTCCCCCAGGTCGTAGACCAGCTCGAAATCATGCTCTGGCTGGGGGTGGATCACCAGGTTTTCTGCTGCATCCTTCTCCAGGTTGGTGGTTTGATCCATTTCTTGATGGCTCATGAAACGCCAGTGGGTGTCTGTGGCGAACAGCGCTTCCTCGTTGACGGATCTCACCCTCCTGCCCATTTCTGCTCTGAAAGCCTCCCGAGAGGTGATCTGTTTTCCCAACGCCCCCACTGTTTTAAGATAGCTTTCTGTCCTTTCTAGAAGTGCCTGGGGCAGGCTGGTATACGGCCAGTGCAGATCATCCATCCGACAGGCGTATTCGGAGAAGTCCAGCCAGCACCAGGGGTTTGCATCGCCCGGGTCCAGCGGATTTTCCAGCTGGAGCTCCATCCCGCAAGGGATGGTAATATGAAAATCTTTCTCCTTGTTGTGACCGACAGTCTGGGTGATGAAGATCAGGAGGAGATGCTCGCCCTCCTCTAAACGATACTTGCCATCTTCTGCATGTTCCCCATCGATAAAAACCGTCATGCCACCTTCTTTGAAGTACACCTCTGCCTCTTGGGGAAGCTTGAGCAGGCTGGCGACCCCTCCAGCCAGGAGCACATTCATATTCGCCTCAACCCCTTCAGGAAATACCAATTGCGCTGCCGGGATGCAGAACCGCCAGCCCTCAGGTTTTGGCACCGGATGAGCTGCCAGGATGGAGCATGGTTGGAAGGGGAGGCGTGTCAGCAGGGGAACATCGCGCGGGTGCAGATCCTGCCAGGGTCCCTGACCTGCTTCGTAGAGGACCACAGCGGGCTCACAGGCAGGCTCACCTTCCAGCCGGGCATCGTAAAATTCCTGGGGTTCCATCTGGATGCTCACCTTGGGGGTGTTGGCTTTCCAGGCTGGCAGAGCTGCTGCTTCCCAGGTCTCATCGGTGAAGAGGAGGTGTCTTTCTCCGGATGAAAACCCCAGCGCGAGCTGGGCCAAGAATCCTGCCTGCTGCGGGACGGTATGGAAGGTGCCCGTCCCCCAATACTTGGCGATTACCCTCAGCTCGTTTTTCCCCTCTTCCAGGTAAGGCGCCAGGTCGATTTCGTCATACTGGTAGTGCTCCGGCCAGCTCCGGCAGGGTCCATCATTTACCCATACCCCGTTGACGAACAGGCGGTACCAGCTGTCAGCGGTGATACATAAGAGCGCCTCAATCGGTTTGGTATCAAGTTTGAGCTCTTTTCGAAAGAGGACGGTCTGGTTGTAAGCCTTATAAGAGGCCTGCCGCTTCCAAATCCATTTTGCTTCGAGCATAGAAAGGGTCTCCTGACTGGAACAAATTTGCTCACGGATCAACACGGATTTCACAGATTGACCATAAAGCATGGACACGGAAGAATCAGAATGAATAGAAAATGCGGATACTTTCTAAAAAGATCCGCATTTTCCGATTTTTCACAGCTTTTCCGAGTCCTTTTTTAATCCAGGTATTGGCCAATCCCAGTAACGGCGACAATTTCGCCGAAGTATATCCGGTGGTAATCCTTCTTCGGATAGTTCTTATCGATCCCCTGTTCGATGAAATGGCTCGGGTCGAAGTCCTGCCAGTAGATCTTGCGGCATTCGAGCGCCAGCTCCGCCTGTGTGTACACCGGCGCCGCCACCTGGGTAGCCGCTTCGGGCGTCAGCCCAGCTTTGGCGATCTTATCTCCATCCCGCCCGGAGAGTGTCCCCAGCAAGTTCAGTGCTTTCCGGTAGGTCTTCGGGAAAGCACACAGCGTGAAGGTGGGATACTTTTCCATGAACTGGTAGGTGTATCGCACTGGGCGCACGACCACCTGGGCGAAGGGCTTGTTCCACATCACCCCCAGACTGCCCCACGAGACTGTCATGCAGTTGAAATCTGCACTTGTAAAATCGCCGCAGGTCAGCAGGAACCACTGCTTATCCCATAAGCCATAGGTTCTAGTAGTCCATTTCTCGAAAGGGATTGAGAGCCGCTCCATGATTAGTTAACCTTTACCACGACTTCAGCCCCGTCCAGCCCATCCGCCTGGGCACGCAGGTGGATTTCGCCCGCTTTCCCAGTCGATTTGAGCACCACCAGGCAGCGCCCACGGTAGGTCTGGCGCTGGTTGCCGCGGTAGCGCTCGGTACTGACCGGGTTGGCGTTACCAACCGCTGCCAGCCTACCCTCACCTTTCACGGTGAAATACACCGGGCGGTCGGCGGTCGGGTGCACCGCTCCATCCTGGTCCACGATCTCCACGGTGACGTAGCACAAATCGCCTGCCTCCGCCTGGATCGCAGTCCGGTCAGGGGTCAGCCGGATCTGGGATGGTGCAGGAGAGGTCTTTACAACAAACTCTGCAGCCGGTTTTTCATCTACATACCCGACAGCTTTCAGCTCTCCGGCCGCGTAAAGGGCTTCGAAGCTGGCTATGAAGCGTTCTGCTTTTGTCGTGGGCTTGACTCCCAGCGACTGCCCGTTCAGGAAGAGCTCGACCTTTTCGCAGGCAGAATAAACGTCAATTTTGAAGGTTTTTCCTTCCTCGCCGGGCCAGGTCCAGTTCGGCCACACATCCGGCCAGCCCCACATGGAGACCGTCACGGTTTGCCCTCTGGCACAGGCGGGTGTACGGCGATGTACAGCCTGGTTTGATTTTCCCACAGGATATCGCGGTAATAAGACTGGGGTCGTTTGAAATCCACATAGATCCAGATCCCCGCAGTTTGCCTGGTGCCACGGATAGGCGCCCAGGAAATCTTCCATCTCGCCCACGAATGTCCGGCCGATCCCGGATTCTCCCAGGTAGTCTAAAGAAGTCCACACAAAATCGCCTAACACATAGCTGTTATCCAGGACCGCCCATCCAGTTATCAAAGGCTTCTCCGGGGAAGGATTCCGTTCCCACCATCATGCGCTTGGGATGGATATCGTGATCGGTTACGTACTGCCGCCACTGGTAGTTATAACCGCCCACATCCAGCGTGGCGAAGACTTCATCCGTCTTCGACCAATCCTGGTTGTTCGGGTCCCAGCTGCCGCACATCGCGGCAGTCACCGGGCGGCTTGGGTCGATGTTGTGGACGTGCCCGGCCAGCATGCGGGCGATCTGCCCTCCTTTGGAGCGGCCATCCCTTTCCATGAGCTCGTTGCCGATGCTCCACAGGATGATGCTGGGATGGTTGCGGTCCCGGTACAGCATGCTCTCGATATCCCGCTGCCACCAGGCGTCGAAGGAGATATGATAATCGTAAGGATTCTTGCCATCTCGCCAGCAGTCAAAGGCTTCGTCGATGACCAGCATTCCCAGCCGGTCACAGGCTTCCAGGAAGGCGGGCGCGGGGGGGTTGTGGGCGCAGCGGATGGCGTTATAACCGCTGGCTTTGTGGATCTCAACCTTGCGTTCCTCGGAGCGGGCATACGATTCAGCGCCCAAGATGCCGTTGTCGTGGTGGACGCACCCGCCCTTTAGCTTCAGCGGTTTGTCATTTAAGAAGAACCCCTTCTCGGCGCTGAACTGCAGGCTGCGGATGCCAAAGGTGGTGCAGGCTGTGTCGAGCACCCTGCCTCCACACACGACCTCGGTCTCCAGGCGGTACAGCGCTGGCGTTTCGAGCGACCATAAAGCTGGATTGGTCAGCTTAACATTTTGAGAGAATTCAAACTGTCCATTCGCCGGGACGGCTGCGCTGCTCTTTACGCTTCCCGCTGCCGATCCATCCGGAGCGATCAGGCGCGAATGGAGGGTGACCTCACAGTCCTTTTCGGTTTCATTTTGGATCTTGGTATGCAGGCGCACCTGGGCTTTTTCACGCGAGACCACCGGTGTCGTCACGTAAACTCCCCAATGCGCCACGTGCACAGGTTCGGCGACGATCAGCCAGACCGGCCGGTAAATGCCTGAGCCTGAGTACCAGCGGCTGTTGAGCTGGGCGGCATTGTCCACTACCACGCGCAGCACATTTTCCTCATTGAACTTGAGATAGGGGGTTAAATCGATCAGGAAGCTGGTATACCCATACGGGTGCCGGTCGATGAAATGCTCGTTCAGCCGGATTTCGGCGTTCATATAAACGCCTTCAAATTCAATGAAGACCTTCTTGCCGCGCCATTCATCCGGAACCAGAAAGGTTTTGCGGTATTCGCCGCGGCCCATCGGGAAGAAACCGCCTGCGGCCTTGCTGGGGTTCTGCGCAGACCGTTCCATCTCAATGCTCCAATCGTGGGGTAGATCGAGATCGCGCCATTGGATCTCTGCGGGATTAACCAGTGCTTCCGTTTGCCCTCCTCCAGGTAGAACTGCCAGGTTCGGTTAAAGTTTTGCGGCTGCATCTCATGCTCCTCAGTAAATGGTTTATTTCACAAGCTCAATTATACCGAATTACCGGGAGATAAGCTCTAAGTATTATATGGAAGATACGCTGATGCTTTGTCCTAATCCTGATTAACCTTGTTGAAGGAATTGGAATCAAGTGCTGATAATCAGCTCATGCACAGCTTTCACAGCCTCCTCAGCCTCCGGGTTGGCGACCATCAGGCTGATCGATACTTCCGATGACCCCTGCGCAATGGCAATCACATTCACATTGTGCTCTCCCAAGACGGAGAAAATCCTGCCTGCGACGCCCGGCGTGTGGATCATGCCCGCACCTACCACCGTAATGATGGCGGTCTCTTCCGTCGCCCAGATGCGGTCGATATCTCGGTCCATTAATTCGACGGCAAAGGCCTTTTCAAGGGCGGTCAGGACGCACTTGACTGCTTCGCTGGGGATGGCGAAACAGATCGACTGCTCTGAGGAAGCCTGCGAGATAAGCGCCACGCTGGTACCGGTGGAGGCCACCGCCTCAAAGGTGCGCGCTGCCACGCCCGGAACCCCCAGCATGCCCCTCCCTTCGATGGTCACCAGGCTCTGCCCGCGGATGGCGGTGACGGCTTTAGCGATATCTTTCCCGTTCTGTCCGCCACTGCGAACGCTATTGTGCCAGCTATCGCTGCCATTGCCATTTTTACCCGGGGCATCAGCGACCAGGCGTGTGCCGGGATGCTGTGGATTGAAGGTGTTGCAGATGCGCAAGCCGATACCCGCTTTTCCTGCCTTCTCGTTCCGCAGCCCCGCCTCGACCAGTGGCCGGATGGTCTTGGGGTGCAGGACCTTGGCGCCAAAATAAGCCAGCTCGGCGATCTCCCGGTAGCTGATCTCGGCGATGGTCTTGGCATTCGGCACCACGCGCGGGTCTGCGCTCATCACCCCATCCACGTCCGTCCAGATCCAAACCTCGTCGGCCGGCAGGACGGCACCCAGGATACCGGCGGTGTAATCGCTGCCGCCGCGCCCCAGCGTGGTGGTGGCGCCAGCCTGGGTAGCCCCCATAAAGCCAGTCACCACCGGTACGATCCCTTGGGCTAAGAGGGGCTCGAGCACCTGGTGAGTTTTGGCGGTTGTGGCTGCAAAATCGGGGTGTGCATTTTGAAAGCGGTCGTCGGTGATAATCAGGCGGGTCGACTCGACGCACTGTGCTGGAACCCCGCGACCTTCCAGGCTTGCGGTTAATACCCTCACACACATACGCTCGCCCAGTGAAGCGACCGCATCCAGGGCGCGCGGGGTAGCCTCGCCCAGCACACTGATCGCCCGGCACAGGCTGCTGAATTCTGCGATCAGGTGGTCCACTTCCCACTTGACCTGTGAAAGTGCTACTTGTTCCGGGACCAGAGCTTCGGCGATGGTGTAGTGCATCTTCTGCAAGCGTTCTTCATTTTCCTTGAGGAGTTGGATGTTTCCGTGGGCCGCCTGGTTGGCGCTTTCCAGCAAGATATTCGTCACCTGCGCTAGCGCCGAGGTGATCACCACTATACGCGGCCATTCTTTTGAAGCCTCCTGGACGATCGCGACGGTCTGCGCCATAGCCTGGGCGGTGCCAACCGAGGTACCGCCGAATTTCATCACCAATGTTTTGGGTTGTTGAGTGGCTTGGTTGGGGTTCATAGGCTCTTTTCCATAGAATACTGTGGGAACGAACTATTGAGTTCACTGGATTGGAGGATAAAAGTTTCAATCTCTTCGATCCTGGCGGGTAAGAGGGCTGGCTTGGGCATTGACCTCGCCACAATCTCCGGGTCTTTCAAGCCGTGGCCGGTGCAGACTCCCACCACGCGCTTGCCGCTCAGGCTCAGCCTCCCTGCTGCTGCTTCGGCGGCCAGGCCGGCTAATCCTGCCGCGGAAGCTGGCTCTACCCACACGCCCTCTGCCGCCAGCCTGCGCTGCATGGCCAGGATTTCAGCGTCGCTGACTGCCACGATGCTTCCCCCCGATTCTTCCGCAGCCTGCAGGGCTTGCTCACCGCGGGCGGGTTTGCCAATCCGGATGGCGGAGGCCATCGTTTCGGGTTTTTCGACCGGCTTGCCCAAAACAAGTGGGGCTGCGCCTTCCGCCTGGACTCCCAACAGTTTGGGCAGCCCGGAGCCTTTGAGCTGGTGAAGCTGCCGAAAACCCATCCAGTAGGCCGTGATATTTCCCGCGTTCCCTACCGGCAGGCACAGCAGGTCGGGCGCAGCGCCCAGGTCTTCGCAGATCTCGAACGCGGCGGTTTTCTGCCCTTCCAGGCGGTAGGGGTTCAGCGAATTCACCAGGGCAATCGGGTGCTTGTGTGCCAGCGCCACCACCAGTGCCAGGGCATCGTCGAAAGAACCGCTGATCTGGATCACCTGCGCTCCGTAGGCCACCGCCCCGGCTAATTTTCCCGCCGCCACCTTGCCCTCCGGGATGATCACGATGCAGCTCAGCCCAGCCCGGGCTGCGTAAGCCGCTGCCGAGGCCGCTGTATTGCCTGTGGAGGCGCAGATCACGGTTGCCATTCCTCTACCAGCCGCCTCGCCAATGGCGATGGTCATGCCGCGGTCCTTGAAAGAGCCGGTAGGGTTCACCCCTTCATATTTGGCGTACAGCTCGCAGCCGCCTCCCAAAGCCTCCGCCAGGCGAGGCAGAGGGATCAGCGGCGTATTGCCTTCGAGCAGGCTGACCCGCCTCGTATGGGAGGGGATGTCCATCAGGTGGTGATAGCGATCGAATATACCCGTATAATGCATTCTTTCCTCCACGTTCAACTAAATCAAAAACGCCCCGGGCTTGGGGCGTTTTTTGGGTTTGATTTCCAGTAAATAAGGGTTTCTTAACCAACTCCCAACACACCAAAGCCCAGAAGATGAGTCTGGGTAGTGGTAGTTGTGGTGGTAGTCAGATTCCGGGAGTACATTGGGCGTAACTATATCATGCGGCTTCCGGAAGGTCAAGAGAAGGTGTGGATTTTTCAAGATGGGTGTATCATTTCAGCATGACAAATGATTCATTCCGCAAACGCTTAGCTCAAAAAGAAACCCTCCTCGGTACATTGCTCACCCTGCCCTCCCCGGACCTGGCAGAAGTGCTTGCCCTGACGGGGTTGGATTGGTTGTTCGTTGACCTGGAGCATTCCACCATGGATGCCGCAGCCGCCCAAGCCATTTTGCAGGCCGTAGCGGGGCGGTTAGACTGCCTGATCCGTGTTCCGCTCAACGATGAAGTCTGGATCAAGAAGACCCTGGATACCGGCGCGACCGGGATCATTGTGCCTCAAGTGAATACCGTCGAGGAGGCGGAGCGTGTGGTGCGCTTCAGCCGCTACCCTCCCCAGGGCGAGCGCAGCGTCGGGCTGGCGCGCGCCCACGGCTACGGGGCTGACTTGCAGGGTTACCTCACGCGCGCCAATGCTGAGGTGGTCGTGGTGATCCAGGCAGAGCACATCCTGGCGGTGCAGAATATCGAAGCGCTGGTAGCTGTCGAAGGCATCGATGCCATCTTAGTGGGTCCCTATGATCTTTCCAACAGCATGGGGCTGGTGGGGCAGGTCGAGCATCCGGACGTGCAGGCGGCTATTGAGCATGTGCGCCAGGTCTGCCAGGCGCACGGCATACCCCTGGGGATTTTTACCGCCAACATAGAGCGGGCGGCCGATCTCAGAGCCCAGGGTTACACCCTGCTGGCAGTCAGCACGGATGCGCTCCTGATCTCGCAGTCCGTAGAATTAATTGTTGGGCAGCGTATTTATTTCTGATAAAACACCATATTCACTCAATTCACCATAAAGGAAGAAAATAAGCATGAACCAGACTCATTCTGTAACATCCGGTTCCTTTGTTTATCCTTCTACAAGTGGCGTGATACCAGCCTCAACAATCGAAGAAATGGATAAGATGGTTCACAGGCTTCGTAGCCATAAGGACAAATGGAATGGGGAATCCATTAAGGTTCGTCTGGGTTACCTGGAAAGGATGATCCACGATTTTTCCGCTCTTGCAGACCGATGGGTGGAACAAGTAACCTTGGCTGAACGAATTGAGGGAGATGATTTTGCAGTTGGCATAGAATGTATGGCGGGACCCTATTCCGTTCTGCGAAATTTGCAAGGCTTGAAGAGAGCATTGCTTGATATTCAATCGGACGGTATTCCTAAAATTCCTGGCCCCGTTGTTACTCGTACCAACCGGCAGGTTTCCGCCCAGGTATTTCCGCAAACTGCCTACGACCAGTTATTATTCAGCGGTTATCGGGTTGAGGTGTGGATGGAGCCGGAGGTCGCGCTTGAAGACCTTCCAAAGACGCAGGCTTTGAGTTATTCCAAACCAGCACCGTCGGGAAAAGTCGCCCTGGTTTTAGGAGCTGGAAACCTTCCAGGAATTCCGGTTACCGATGTTCTTGATAAGCTCTTTATCCAAAATCAGGTTGTACTATTGAAAATGAACCCGGTCAATGATTACATTGGGTCATTGCTCGAAGGGGGGTTCGACTGTCTGATCGAGGCAGGATATATGCAGATTGCTTATGGCGGAGCAAGTGAAGGAGCTTATCTGTGCCAACACCCTGGTGTAGATGAAATCTTCATCACCGGTTCTGATAAAACCTTTGATACGATTGTTTTCGGTCCTGGAGAGTCAGGCACACGCCGGAAAATCGAACACCAGCCCTTATTGAAAAAAACCGTTAATGGTGAGCTGGGAAATGTAACTCCGGTCATCGTCGTGCCGGGAAAATGGGGCCAAGCTGATTTGGACTACCAGGCGGAGAGCATCGTTTCTTGGATCGCAACCCATGCCAGTTGCGCATGCAATAATCCGCGGGTGATCATTCTCCATGCTGACTGGCCGCAACGCAACGATTTCCTGGATGCGCTCCGGCGAGTTTTTTCCCGCACTCCCTTGCGATTTGCCTACTATCCGGGCAGTCAACAGCGATATCAGTCCTATTTAGATACCCATTCAGGTGTAGAAAAAATTGGAGAACCCAAAGATGGCGAACTCCCATGGACGATGATCACGGATGTCAACATCCAGAATCGAGTGGATACCTGTTTCACAACAGAAGCTTTTTGCAGTGTGGTTGCTATTGCGATGATTTCCGCAACCAGCATCCCGGAGTATATGGAACGCGCGGTTGCTTTCTCCAATGAAACACTGTGGGGAACGCTCTCAGCAGGATTATGTGTTCATCCAATCTCGATGAAAGACCCTCAAGTTAAAGTTGCAGTCGAAACAGCCATTGAGCAACTGCGCTATGGAACAATCGGTATTAACTGCTCAGCTGGACTCAGCTGGGTATTGATGACTACACCTTGGGGAGCATTCCCTGGCTCAAGCATTTACGATATTCAGTCCGGAAATAGCTTTGTGCACAATACTTTGATGTTCTCAAAGCCACAAAAGACTGTGATGTATGCAAAATTTCATGAAACGCCAAAACCGATCGGTTTCGTTTCCGCGGTAAAGTATTACGCCGGTTAGCACCGTTACTGGTTGATCTAATGGCCAGACCCAACCTTTGGAAACTTCCGCGGATCTTTTGGACGGCACTTACATAAGGTTTATATCGTTTTCGCTAACCCACAATCGTGAGGATGTAAGAGACAACAGATCCTAAAAACTCAGCCCTTAACTGAACCAGGTTTCAGGGGAAGAATTGATACACACCATAAAAACCCGTATCCTTCCGTGAGCATTTTTACCATCCCGGGAAATAATGTAAATGCCCGTAGATCGGCCCGATCCGCTCTCGTTTCTCTGCGAAAGCCCGCTTGAATTCGGGATGGTCCCGTAAATTTCCCCAGCGGCGATCATTCTCCCAGATACCATCGTACCCATACGGCGCATTGGACCAGTAAGCCAGTGCGTTTCGTAAAGCCTCGAAGGCCTTGGCTTCCTCGCCTGCCGCGGCTGCCTCGCGTGCCACCAGGTACCAGCCGAACAGCCCATATTCATCCACGCTTTGGATGCCATCCTTCTCAACCGCCTCCACCAGCTCAGGTGGGGTTGGTGCACCTTTTCCCGCCGCGATCACGATCGCCCAGGGACCGCCCGCCTGCAGGCCGCGCTCCTTCAGCTCTCTCTGCGAGATCACCTCTGCCGCTTCCCAATCCTGGCTCTGGATATAGCCGAGTGGGTTGAAGCGTTCCCAGTCCCACGGAACACTGGCTTTTACTGCCTCCGGCGCCGCTGAGTTCGCCCAACTTTTCCCAGATCGCCTGCGCCAGACCGTTAGCCTCTGCCCAGCTGCAGCGCCTGCGCAGCGTCCCCAGGATCGTCAGGCGAACCTGCTCCAACGACGCCCATTGTCCCGAATTGATCCTTTCCTGCGCCCATTCCAGCCAACTTTCAACCACCTTTTGGGGCTCGTCCACCCAGGTCTTAAACACAAGCAGGCTGTATGCGCATCAGGGTCGGTCGAATATTCATAACGTTTCAGCAGGTATTGGGCAATTTCTTTGTAATCCAGCTTAGCCTGGTGGAAGATCATCAGCCAGCCGCTGTCTCTCTGCAGCTCGCCCGGTTCAGGCAGCGGCTCGAGAGGTCTGCACAGCTCCCAGGCCTGTTGGGCGATCTGCTGGGCCCGCCTCAGCTCTCCTGCAGCCGAGAAGCAGTCCACCAGGGTGTAGCAAGCGAAGGGTAAGAACTGCATGACCGTCGTTGGTTCTGACTGCTGCATCAACCTGACAAGCTCCTGCCAGGTCTCATCTGCTGCTTCATAATCTGCGGCACAGCCCTCTGCCCAGGCCAGCATCCCCAGGCGCTCCAGGCTGGGTCCTTTCTTGTCGATCCATTTCTTGAGGAAGGTGATCGCATCCGACATGGCTGGCACTGCCAGCAGCGTTCTTGCCAGCTCCCTGTAAACGGACTCATCGTCGGCGGACTCCAGGATGAGCTCTGCCTGCCTCACCAGCTCGGGCAGCAAGTCCCAGCGCCCCTGCCCGTACACGCCTCCCCACATCAGCGTGCGGTTGAGCTCTTTGAGCGCCTCCGGATGACCCGGCGATTGCGCCAACACCTGGCGCAGCAGCACCTCGGCTTGCTCGAATTGGCGTGCTTTGTTAAAATCTCCCGCCCGCAGGATCGCTTGTTCCAAGGTTTCCTGGGTGAAGCTGCCCGGCAGGGCGTTCGCTTTAAGCTCGTCTTGAACCATATCCAGCATCCTTTCCTTGAGCCGCTGCCGGGAAGCGTGCAGGCGGCTTTTGACTGTCTTGGGGGGCAGATCGAGAAAATTAGCGATCTCTCGTTGGGAATAGCCGTTGATATAGAAGAGGGTCGTGACCACCCGCTCATTTTCCGGCAGACTTTGGATGGCGTTTTGTACCTGGTTTTCGAATTCGCGCTGCTCGGTGACGATCTCAGGACTTGGAAGAGGCGACGCAACTTCGGTGACCCTCTCCAGTGATGTGAACGTGAAGTGCTTTCGGCGGGTCAGCCGGTCACAGTGCTTGAATACAATGCGCTTGAGCCAGACTGGAAAGGCATATGCCTCTCGCAGGTCCGGCAGGCAGGCGTAGGCTTCGATAAAGGCTTCCTGCGCTGCATCTTGCGCCAGTTGGAAATCGTTGATGATATGTGTAAGCGTAACCGTAAGCCATATCCTGGAATCTGCGCACAATTTCCTCGTAAGCTCCCCGATCGCCGGATTGTGCCCTGTGGATCAGCCCAACCATTTCTTCCGTGCGGGTCATTTGTGTTCGATGCCTTCCAGATTAAAGTCCCAATTTCCTATGAAAAAGTTGTTATGACTCTTCGATTAAAATTGGTCCAGCATAATTTAGCGGCCTGATCAATTAAAAATTGGACGTGGATGAATACGGAAAACGCGGATTAGAACATGATTCTGAGGTAATTGCTGAACAATTGGTTTTTCCGCGTTCATCTGCGCTCATCAGCGTCCCATCAAATGAGATTGCCAAGTTTATGGGATTCGGCCATTGTTCGTTTGATCCTGATCCAAGTACTGCAGGTGGGGTCTTTCCACGCCGAGCTGCCTGTCCTGCATATCCACAAGACGCTCGAAATGCTATAAATGTTTTAGCAAGGTTTACTTTTTAAATTTACGGTATCCTCAAGCAGCTTCCGGATCACGTCCATATCCATTTTCTTTAGATTCGAAAATCGAATGCAGCCTTTGCCCACACTCAACCCTTTCAGCCGTGCTCGGTTCGCTTGCACCACATCTTCTTTCAAGATATACAGTGAAATATAATTCTTTTGGTTGGCGAACCCTACCTCGACGGTGCTGTTCTTCTTGTAACCTGGCATGCCATACTCCATCCCCTCTTCATAACCGGTCAGCACTTCCAGGCACAGCTCACGCAGCTTCGTCAGGTACACCTGGCGCTCTGCGGTAGCTTCCTGAAGATAAGTGGTTACATCTTGGGCTTTACTTTGCATCCAACTCCTCATTTTTTATCGGTCATTTTGGGCTGCCGTTTTTTAGCATCAGTCTTAGGAGAAAAGCTTTGCGAATAAATACGACCGTATTTGCTGCCAACACTTAAGAGAACAGCTTTGAAAGGAAATACGACCGTACTTGCCACAACCGATCTATGAGAACAGTTTTGACAGGAAGTACGGCCACATCTTGCGCCACCAGGGCCAGTCGTGGTTGACATCGTGGCCCCAAAAGTCGATCCAGCAGGGGATATCCTTCCTTTGCAGAATGTCTTGCAAGGCACGCGCATCCGCGATCATCGGTTCTTCCCAGGCGCCCTGCCCAGTGCAAACGATAATCTGGCTCTTGCGGTACTGCTCCAGGTACCAGGGGTCTTCCAGGTCCGGCAGGTAGAGCAGCGGGGAATTGAAATACACGTTATCGTCCACGTAATCCCCGACAAACATGTTCAAGCTCATCAGCCCGCTCAGGCTGATCGTCCCATCGAACAGGTCGGGATGGCGGAAGAAAAAGTTGGCGCAGTGATACCCGCCCATCGAGACGCCCGTCGTCATCCATTTCTCGTCCGATCCGATGTGACCTTTGACAGAAGGCACCAGCTCGCTGCAGATATAGCGGTCATAATCCTGGTGCCGCCGGGCACGCTCAGCCGGGTGGGCGTTGCCGTTCGCCCAGGTCTGGTAATCCAGGCTCTCAGGCGTCACCAGGCGGATTTTGCCCTCATCGATGAACCAGCGGGCTGCCTCGACCATCCCAAAATCTTCGAACTCGAAGAACCGCCCTCCCTGGGCTGGGAAGACCAGGATTGGCTTGCCGGCGTGCCCATAGAGCTTGAATTCCATCTCCTGGTTCAGGCAGGAGGACCAAAAGTGGTGGTATTCGACGTTCATGGCAGCTTCTCCAGCACTTCATGCGAGATTTGGATGACCTCATCCAGGTCTGGAGAACGGACCAGGTATCCATAATTTCCCAAAGCGGCGCTGAACACGCCCTCGATGGGTTGGTGGTGGATCAGATGATCTGGATAAAGTGTCAGCACCTGTTCGTGGCTCAAGACGTAGCGTTTGTTCGTCTTGCGCCCGATGTAGCCGCAGTAATAGGGGCGCGAATAATGCGCCTCGAAGTGGTTATTAACCACGACATTCGCCCACTCGCGGTACATGTCGATATCATTCGCATAGTTGAACATGTCCATGGTTAACCCTCCGGGTGGGCGGATGTTGACCTCCAGCCCCACCAGGCTTCCATCGGGCTTGCGGAAGAATTCGAAGTGGAAGAAGCGTTCCCGCACGCCAAAGGCATGCAGTGTTTTCTTACCTGCCTTGACCAAATCGGATGGAATTTTTCGCACGGTGTAATAGTAGAAGTCGGTATCCTCATTGACTGCTTCCATTATCCCGCCGCAGTATTCCATCGAGGAATATGAATACCGGTTTTCCTGTCCGGTCTGTCAGACCATCGAAGGTGACGATGGTGCCCTCGATAAATTCTTCCATGAAATAATCGTCCGATGGTTTCTCGGCGAAGAAGCGTTTGAGGTCGCGGTCGTTTTCTATTTTATAAGTCTTATTGGCTCCCACGCCGATATCGGGTTTGGCGATCACCGGGTAGCCCACTTCCTCAATGAATTGCCGGGCGGTTTGCAAGTCGCGGGTGATCATTCCGCGTGCTGTGTTGATCCCAGCTTTATTGAAGACGCGTTTCATTTCCGATTTTTGCTTGATCTTCGGCAGATCAGGTGTCCTCAATCCGAAAATATTGAAATCTGTTCGCAGGCGCCCTTCAATTTCCAGCCAGTATTCATTATGAGAATCGAGCCGGTCCAGCTTGCCGTAGCGCTGGGTGAAGTAGCCCAGTGCGCGCAGCAGCTCATCATAATTGGACATATCACTGACCCGGTAGTACTCTGTCAGGGCAGACTTCAGCTCAGGTCGCAGCGCGTCGAAAGAGGCGTCTGCAATTCCCAGCACGTTGGCTCCCAGCTGGCGCAGGTGGACGCAGAACTGGTAATAGTTCGGAGGAAAATGTGGGGATAGAAAAACGAAATTCATGCTTGCCTCAATCCGGTTTGGAATTAATTTCCGGATTATAGCACGCAATGCGCCTGAGTCAATCACCACACAGCAATCTCACCAATTCGGCGGCGTGGTTGAAATTGCTGATGAGGAGATCCGCCCCTGCCTGGAGCAGGCGCTGGCGTTTGCGCGCATCCAGGCTGGTCCGGTCAGTCTCGTTGCAGGCAACTCCTAAAGCCACTGCGCCAGCCTGCCGGGCAGATTGGATTTCGACCGGCCCATCTCCGACCACCACCAGCTCCTTTCCAGACAAGTTGTGCTCCGCCAGGATGCGCTGGATGATGATCTCTTTAAAATCGTCTTCCAAATCTCCCTGCGCCCCATAGACCTGCCCCTGGAAAAAATCGGGCGACTCCCAAGGCTTCCGCTTCTTTCAGAACATATTCCTGGTCGGTGCCGCTGGCCAGGAAGAGCCTCACCCTGCGTTGGGTCAAGCGGAGCAGGAAGTCGCTGGCTCCTGCCACCATCCAGCTCTGGCTGCCTGCCTGGCTGTCATCGATCTGCCCCAGCCGCTCGTGGACCGGCTGCAGCAGCCTGTCTAGGTAGATGCGTTTATAGGCTGAAGCTGTCCTTTTATTTATGGCGATCCCATGCCGGTTCACGGCTTCTTCCAGCCATTTCATCTGCTTGATGGTCAGGATGCCGGTCGATTGGTCCACGTATCTGGTGACTTCCGCTTCGATCTCCGGTGTGGGAGGCTGGTCTTCGCAGATGCTTTCCAGCATCACCGCCACCATGATCTTTTCCCATCCCTGGCGGATCACCGACAGCGTCCCATCAAAATCGAACAGCGCATAACGCACCTCTCCCACCTTTACTTCAGGGTTGACGACTTCTAACCAGGAATAAGCGTCATTTAGCATTATTTTCATAGATAAGAATCCGCTCTTTCCTCGTTGTCCGTCGGATTATTCCGTGTACTCATACGAATTCGTGTCTCTGCCGTGCTTTATCCATGAGCTAGATTATCTTCTATGAACAATCGCTGCCATTTCAAACCGCTCCACGATCTCTTCTGGTGTGGCCGTGCCAGTCTGGTCCAGCTTCTCGACCGTCACCGCCGCGGCCAGGTTGGCGATCGCGCCCGCTTCCCAGGCGCTGCATCCCGCAGCCAGGCTGGCAGCCAGCACCGCGAAAAATGCGTCCCCCGCGCCGGCGATATCCAAAGGACCGCGCACCGGTGCAGCAGCGATGAGCTGGTGTTCGTCTTGAGAGCAAACCAGCACGCCCGCCTCACCCAGCGTCAGGAAAACTGGTTGGCCGGTCTGCCGGCTGAAAGCTCGCCCGGCTTCTTCGAGCTCAGCTGCGCTGGCCTGGCTGGAGGCGCTGCCCGGCTTGAATTCGGCCAGCGCCTCCATGCGGTTGGGCTTCAAGATCATATGCTGGAAGAGTCCAATGCGCTGCCTGGAATCGACGAGAAAGCGGTATGCGCGGGTGCCGGTCCGCCAATTCGCAAAGCCGCTGGCGCACGCGTGGAGTGATGGTCCCGTTTTCCTCCAATTGGTCTGAGATCAGCACCGCATCCAATACATCAAGCTGGTCTTCGAAGGCTTTCAGCAGCGCCTCTTCTGCCTGGGAAGATAAAGGCTCCAGGTTCTCAAAATCCAACCGGGCCTCCTCCTGGCGTAAGTCATAGCCCATCAAGATGGGTTTGATATACGCCGGGGTATGCCGGTCAGTCTGCCTGAGCAGCCCATGGAGGGATATTTTTTGCTTTGCCAGCCGATCTGAAAGGATCGCTCCCCACGCATCCTCGCCGATTACAGAAAAAGCTGCTGTCTCCCTCACCCCCAATACTGCCAGGTTTTGGGAGACGTTTCCTCCTGCTCCAGGGGAGTATGTTTCATGGACCACCGGGCGTGAGAAGTGAGGGGTCTCTCGCGAGAGGCGCGAGCGCTTCATATCCACAAGCCAGTAGGCGTCCAGGGCGAAGTCGCCGATCACTCCCGCCCTCACCTGGCTGATCCTACCGAAAATCTCAACGAGCTTCTCTCTAGATAGAATTTGAGAGATTTTCATAATCCGAAACCTGGGGTTTTCTCACGCCATCTCCGCGTTATGATTTTCGTTTTCAAAATAATTAAGCTGCTCAATCAGCCAGTGAGGCGATCAATTCCTCTTCCAGCATTTCGCACAGCGCATGGTAAACCTGGATGTGCAGCTCCTGGACGCGGGCTGTCTCTTGGGCTGGCACACGTATGGCGAATGTCGGCCAGCTCTGCTAATTTCCCACCAGCCTGTCCCGTCAGGGCGATCACCGGCAAACCCAGGGCGCGGGCGGTCTGCGCCGCCAGGCAGACGTTACGCGCCTTCCCGCTCGTGCTGATCCCCCAGAAAACATCCCCGGGGTGGGCCAGTGCCAGCAGCTCTTGAGCCAGGTTGACATCGCGGTCGGGCATATCGTTCGCCACCGCGCTGGAGAGCGAAAGGTTGGCTCCCAGCACCACCGCCCGCATTCCCGGCTGCAGGTTGCGCCTCAGTAGATCCCCATCCGGCTGTTTGGACAACTGTTTCTCCACTCCCTCGGGCAGGGGGCGCGGCCGGGCATAGGATTTGAGCAGCTCCGCTGAGATGTGCAGTGCGTCTGCCATGCTCCCGCCGTTACCAGCCAAAAAGAGCGTCCCGCCGCGTTTGAAGCATAAGCTGATTTCGCGGTACGCTTTTCGAATTTCAGAGAGAATGCCTTCTAACTTTGGCTGGCGCACGATCAATCCCGCCAGGATCTCCTCATATTCAGCTGGTAGTCCGGTCTCTTGATCTGCTGAAATTTTTGAGGCAGAAACCTGAACGGAGCTCCCTGCTTTGCCCTGAGACCCTTCAAGATTGTCGAATGCCATGACCAATCTTTTGTGCAGGTTGGGGATCGTCACCCGGTGATCTCCTTCAATATGATAGCCCATGCCTCCTTTGGCAGTCGGGCGGTTGATGATATTCTTCCGCGGCCTGTAATAATAATCGGGTACTGTAGCTTTTACCGGTGCCCGGTAATCGGGCAAGGGGCGCAGATCGAAGTTCGCCGTTGTGATGTGGAAAACCGGATAACCCAGGTTTCGCACAATCGTCAGGGCTTTCAGAAACACTTCAGGACCTGTGACCGCCGAGCCTAAGTTTAGAAAAACGCCCCCTTCCAGCTCGCTGACAGACGCCGTGAAGTGCTGAAAATCTTCCCCGCTGGCGGCTCCTAATGCGGCAAAATCGGCCCTCGGATGCTGGTGGATGATATCTGCGCCGATGGTGATGTGGATGGTCGCTGGGATGCCCAACCGGTAAGCATTGTAAAGGATGCCCACCTGCCGGTAAGGAAAGAGCGCCGCGTTTTCTGTGATGAACTTCCCAATGGCTGCGCCGTATCCCAATCTATCGCGTATCCCTCTCGGATGGCACGTAGCATCCAGGCTCCCGTCTCCTCCGCCATGCCAAATGTACCATCTTCCAGGCCGTGCGGCACATCTTCGCTCGTTTCCCCGATCAGGCTCAGCTCAAAATCATGGATCGAGATCGCCCCATTGCCTGCAATGTGGGTGATATAGCCTTTTTCCATCAAGTCGATCAGCAGCGGTGAAAGCCCGCATTTGATCACATGCGCCCCCATCATCCAAATGATCTGTTTTCCAGATTGGCGGGCTTCCACAATCTTCTTTGCAACCGCGTCAAGGTCAGGGTTGTTATATTCCGACATATCGGCTTGTGGATAGATCAGGTCAGCCATCCGCACCAGGTTTTTCCGTTGGGAAATAGGGTAAGTTCGAATGCGTGAAAAATCAAGTTTTTCTCATGAGCGATTTAGCTTTCCTGTAACCTCGAGCCCGGCATGCCTGCCGGTGCCTTCGAATACGGAGTTCCATACATCCCCTTTTCGTCTCATGAGCTTGACTCGCACCTGCGCCGAGATCGTTTCCATGATGCGTCGATCCATTTGCGTCACCGTTGGAGCCTGGAGCAGCCCGCCTTGAACTCGCCTGGCGGTTACCTCCAAGCGATGCAAGCGATCTGCAAAAACCAGGCTTACTTCATGATCGGTCAGCGCATATGCCTCCAGCCGGGCGCCGGTGTAGGTGGCAAAACGGTAAAGGTGCCCGCCTGTCCATAGTCCGGCAATGAAACCATCGAAGGTCCGCTTGCCCCAGGGGATGATGGCTGCCGAAGCGGTCAGGCTGGTACCGGGTTGGTCGAAATGGTTGGTTTGCATCCATACCCAGGCCTTCGGAAAGGATTTACCCCAGTCTTTTTCGATATATCCCAATCCATCGCTGAAGTCGATCCTTTCGTGATCGATCTCTAACCAGCCCTTGATTCGATGGTTCAAGCTTACTACGCCGTGGTAGCACTCCATCCCTGGAACCCAGCCATACCAACCCATGATCCCCGGTGAGACCAGCGACACTGGCCAAGGTGTGATGCCCTCGAAGTGAAATTCTCCGACCACATGCAGTTCTGGATGAGGGATATTGACGCGGATCAGGTTGGCTGTGAACAGGTTATCGGCAATCTGGACTTCGAACTTGCCTGGTTTTGCTTGGAACGAGTTGAAATCGAAGGATTGGTAGATGCTTTGACCCGTGACGCCGTTCATCACCTGGATAAATGCATGGCTGTCGGTCCGATTCTTGGCGATATAGATCCCGGGAATAATGCACCAGCGCTGCTCTTCGCTTGGATCGATTAATTTGAAGTACCACCCTTCAAAAAAGGGTCCTTTTTTGTCAAAACCGTGATAAGCCTCAGGATGGAGAACGGACTGTATATATCTCATAATCGGTCACCCCAGCATAAAACTGCTCTGGCCGTAAATATGTTCTAAGCTCCTTGCCGATCTGCTGCTCCCGCGCCGCATATGGCGAAGTGTGCGCTGCCGGGTGAAGCCAGCCGATTTAAGCAGCTCGCCTCCTGCCAGGTTGGGCGATGGGAGCAGGATTTCGGGCGGTTCTGTAAAATCCAATTGCCTTGCTGCCTCCATTAAAGCTGCGGCAGCTTGTGGAGCGGTGGCTGCCCAGGGTCCGAGGCGCTTAGATTGTGCAAGCGCGTATCCGAGCAGCTTCCCACTTTCGTCGCGTGCTCCTATCATGCGTCCTGGAAAAGCCGCCAGGTAAGACCGCAGGACCTGGCTCCGGTCGGCTCCAAAATAATGTCGATCGAAAGCCGCCAGCTCTGAGAGGGATTCCACCCCCAATCGTTCAACCCGCAGCCCTGTGGATTGAACCTCCCGGGTATCCGTTTGCTTGTAAACGTACGCCAGGCTGAGGTCCTGGTACCCAATTTGCTCGTAAAGCCCCGCGCCAGCCGCCGTCGCATCCAATAGAGTGCAGGGCTGACAGGCTTGCTCTAGTCTATCAATTAAGGCGAGCATCAAGGCTTTTCCGTAGCCGCGTCTTTGAAAGTCCGCATGCACCCCCATCAATCCAATATATGCAAAGGGTCCGTAGTCGATTGCACCTACCATCCCGACCAACCGGTCACCTTCCTGCCCGGCCAGCCAGGTTGTCCCCTCCAGGTGCATCCAGCGCTCTAATTCAACCTGCCGCGAGGCTACCTGGTATGCAGACATCAATACCTGGTCTGCCGCTTTGAGATCAATGAAAGTGAGGGGACGGATTTCCAACATATCTGGGTAATTTCCTAAGCTGCTTTATTACTGGCTGTCCAGGGTGAAGAAGAAAGTTGCCCCCTGGAGAGTTGCGCCTTCAGCCCACAAACGCCCTCCGTGGCGGTTGATGATCCGTTGTACTGTAGCCAGGCCAATCCCAGTCCCTTCAAATTCATTGGCACTGTGCAATCTTTCAAATACAGCGAATAACTTATTTGCATAGCGCATGTCGAACCCGGCGCCGTTGTCGCGCATAAAGAAGATTTTTTCTCCATTTTCGATCCGTGCATCGAATTCGATTTTCGCCTGAGGCACTTTCCGTGTGAACTTGATGGCGTTGCTGACCAAGTTTGCCAGGGCTACTTGCATCAACCGGGCATCCGCAAGGGCGGTTAGTTCATCTCCAACCGTAAAAACGATCTTACGATCCGTCTCAAGGCTGTTCAGCTCATGAAACACCTCAACCGCTAATGCGCCCAGGTCAACTTTTTCCCGGGTCATCTCTTGGCGTGTCAGGCGGGAAAGCTTGAGCAGGTCATCGATCAGTTGGCCCATATGCTGGCTGGATTGCTTCAAACGCTGGAGAAAGTCTCGCCCTTCTTCATCCAACCGGCTGCCATAATCCTCCAACAAGATGTTGCCGTAACCATCAATGGCGCGTAATGGACCCCTCAGGTCGTGTGAGACAGAGTAAGCAAATGCTTCTAGCTCTTTATTGGTATTCTCCAATTGGGCCGTCCGTTGTTTCACTCTCCGTTCAAGGTCACTGGCGTATTCTTGCACCTCGGAGTGCAAAAGCGCGTTTTGGGTGGCGGTTGCGATCTGGTTTGCCATCGTCTCCAGGAAGGTGGATTCCAGGCTGAAATCATGCTCGTGGCGGGTGGCCAATCCCAAAACGCCGATGATCTCTTCTCCGCTCCTCAAAGGCATGGCAGCAAAGGACCGCAACCCCGCCTCTTTAACTTCGGTTCGTGTGCAGCGTGGATCGGCAGTAATATTGATGGAAAAGATTGGCTTGCTCGTTTGGACGGCCAGCCCGGTTAGGCATTCTGCATGAGATTGTGTATTGCTGTAAAATCCGATTGTTGTTTCGGGGCTGGTACCTTGAAGAACCAGCTGGTCACCCTCGTGCAGGTAAAAGAGCACCAGGTCGTAGCGCTTCAACGCAAACACATTTTCAATGGCTGCTTTCACTACCTGGTCAAGGAGCAGGGAGGCATTCACCTTCTGCCCAAGGACGTTGAGCATCGCCAGCTCCTGGGCTTGTTGTTGAAGTGCTTGTTCAGCCTGCTTCCGTTCAATTGCCATCGCCACCTGGGTGGATACGAACATCAAGACATCTTGATCGGAATCCACCAGGCGATGTTCCTCATCGTAGGTCTGCACTGCCATCACACCGATCGTTTTCCCATGCTGGGTTTTCAGGGGCACACCTAACCAGTCCACCATGCGCCGGCTGATAATCTCAGCTTCTCCAGATTTTTCTAATTCTGCAAATTTTTCGGGTGTTGCCAGGAGCGGATTTCCCTGTCCGCATAATATAAGCCCCGAGCCCTTTCCCAGGCTTATAAGGCGGCCAATACTCGTCATATTCATCGACCAGGTAGGGTACTGTGAATAGATCTGCCGCCTCGTCATATAACGTGATGTAGAAATTCCTGGCGGGCATCAGCTTGGCAATCGTGGCATGAATGGAGCGGTAAAGCTCATCCAGGTTCTGCGCAGATTGGGCTGACTCAGAGATTCGGTATATGGCAGCTTGAACTTGTTCAGAGCCTTTTCGTTCTAGCTCAGTCAACTCTTGTTCAGCGATCTGTTTGGGCAGCTCAGAAGCCTCTTGAATGTTTTGAGCTTGTTTTGTTTCAGATTTTTCCATCACGGCAGCTCCTGAAGACCCAATCCTGATACCGAGAAGAAACCCTTTTGCTAAATTATAATTCCATTGGCTTGAATCCGATCTTTACCCGAACTTCATCAGCCTACCACCTACATCCTTCGCGAACCGGTCGATGAATTCCTGCACGTAGGCGCTGACATCCTTGCCAGGGTCGGTTACCAGCGGGGTTAGATCCATTGCATAAGACATCCCCAGCGTAACGTCCACGCCATGCGATTCGAAGTAGGTGGCGTTGGCGCGCCGGCGTCCCATCGATGCCAGGTCGTAGCGCTTTCCACCGCAGATTTGCGAGTCAAAGACCCCCAGCAAGGCTGCCTGCAGGTTTTCGTGTTTGGTCAGGTCAAAGGATATCTTGTCGCTGTCCATCATCCAATCCAGGTCTCGCCAAACTTCACAGCCAAAGAGCTTCTTCGGTCTCTCGCTCTCCGGCAGGCTGCGGATGGCTGCGATGACCCTCAGCGCCACGCTGACGTGCGTATCGTGCTTATCCGCCAGGTTGTGGGTGTAAACGAACTCGGGCTGCGCAGTTTTTAGTAAGCTCAAGAGATCTTCGACAGGCTGCAGGTTTTTCCCATCCTTGATGATCTTGCTGGGATAATCCAGCAGCACCTGGGCGGCGTATTCACCTACGATGGCGGCTTTCTTCTGCTCTTTGAAGCGCACAGTGCGCATTTCTTCATCTGTGTAGTTCTTATAAAGGTCGTCGCGCGGCGAGCCGCGCCCATCGGTCGCCACGACTCCCGTGAACCATTTCTCCGGCTGCTGGAAGCATTCCAGGATCGGCCCGGCAGCCATAATTTCAATATCATCCTGGTGAGCGGCAATTGCCATGTGAGTCGTCCTCGCCAGGGCTTGTTCTTCGGGCAGACCATCCGGTATAAAAATTTCAGCAGTATTGAGTTGGAAGTGCATGTTGATCTCCTAATTCCTAATTTCTGGCAGGCTGGCTGCTGCAATGGATTGCCCCACGCGGCGGCTTTTTTCATCGGGGAGCTGCACATGCATCTGCGAGGCCAGCTCAGGGAATTCCTCTCGCAAAACCATTTGAGCCTGATCCAGGATCAGATTACCGCCGCTTCCTGACGTGCAGCGCCCCAGGATCAGCACGTGTTTGATATCATAGAATTCAGCGTAGTGCGCCAGGCCGTAGCCCAGGAAAATGCCCATACTTTGCCAGATTTTTTGAGCTCCTGGGTGCCCGGCTTCCAGTTTTTCCTGTACATACTTGAGCTTCTCGGCGTCCGTAATACCGCCCGGCACTGCGATGCCCGCTTTAGGCGCCAGCCTGAAAACACACTGCTGCGAAAAATACAGCGCCCCGCCGCCCAGGTCTCCGGACCATTCATCGCTGGGTGCCCCCGGGTTGTAATCGATGGGTGCAAAAGCCAGCTCGCTCAGCCAATCCATGATGTGCCCCTGCATGTTCACATAACCCGCCGCCTCGCTCGACCCCATGGCAATTCCCAATATCCCGTTATCTTCCAGCGACATCGCCCCGGCCAGGGCGGTCACATCCCCATCGTTGATCACCACCAGCGGGACCCCCATCTCCGCCTCGATCCGCAAGAACAGGCTCCTGACTTCGTGGAATTGCCCTGGCGGGACGGACCGGAAAAGGGATGCCACCATGGGGCGGTTATCGATGATGATGCCCGCTGAGCTGCCCCCGATGGCATCTACGCGTGGCATTTTTGCTGCCGCGCTTTTCAAGGCTGCCATAATCTCGGTGTAGTGGTAATGCGGGTCCGCCTGTTTGCGCGGTTCCCATACCACTTCTTCGCTGTAAATGGCTTCCCCGTCGATAACCGCGCTCACCTTGCGGTCGGATGCGCCCAGGTCAAAGCCGATGCGGCAGCCCTCCAGGTGGCGGCCCAGGTTTTGGCCAGTCTCATGCACTGGAGGCACATCTTCCGGATCACAGGGTACGACGGTAAAAGTTTGTTCATACACCTGTTCGCCCATGAAATGATAGTCGAACTTGCGCTTGCCCTCCGGCGAGTAATTCTCTTTTATGGTTTCCCCAATCCTGCGCGGACCACCAATATACACTTTCCAGCCGCCGCGCTGCCAGAGTAAGAACTTTACCATCCGTTCAATATATTCCAGGTTCCCACCGGCGCGTGGATGCCCCTCCGGGAAAACCCTGGTCTCCACACGTGAGACCTCTCCTTTGTTGCGTTCCAGCCCAATGACCAGGGGAATGCCTGTAATGGCGGCCTCCTGCCTGAACGACCGGTTTACCAGCGCTGCCGGGCGGAAATTTGGCTCGAGTGGGGGGATGAATTTTGGTTGGATGAGTTTGAGTGTTTCTGTCATAGGTTCCTTTTAGTATGAGCATTATTCCGCAGGCGAGATTTTCGTGCAGAAGGGGATTCGCTTATTGGTTTGCAAGAGAAATCACTTCTCCAGGCTGCGGTCTTAAATATTGCGCTGACATATTTTTGAGATACGGTAGGGCATCGTCCGGGTCGCAGTTCGCAAAGCTGCCGGGCGGCAGGTCGAAAGTGCCGTAATGATAGGCGACCAGTATTTTGGCTCCGCAGCTTGCACCCAGGCGTGCCGACCCCTCTGGCCCCAAATGTAATTCGACTGCAGCTACATCGAAGAATAAAAGATCGATATCTTTCACGTTCAGCAATTCGTCGATCAGCCGCGTGTCTCCTGGGTGCCAGATCGCCCCGTCTTGACATTTGATCACGTATCCGCAGCAGTCACCGCGCTTCCAGGGATTCACCTCCTGCCAGTCGTGCAGGGCTGGTGTTACCCGGACCTCGACGCCATCTTGCCCGATGGTTGCATCATCAACCGCTTTGATCAGTCTTTCTTGTTCGATGCCAAGCTCTATTAGCCTTTGGTAGACCGGCTCAGGTGCCAGGAAGCGGCATTGGGTCCTTTTCGCCAGCGTTTTGGCTGTCTGGGGATCGAAATGGTCGTCATCTGCGTGTGTATACATCACCAGGTCAGCCCTGGGAACCGCTTTGGCTTGGATCGGCAGGGGAATTTTCAATGGATATCCCACTGAGCTGACTTGTCTGCCGTCCCTTTCAACGGATATAAGCAGCGGGTCAATTAACATGATCGTTCCTTGCGCGTTGACCAGCACACCTGCCATGCCCAGCCAGGTCAGCAACGTAGCCCCTTGCTTTTCAAAAAATGTTGGAGAAATTTTGATTGTGTTCAGCTCACTGGTCATTTTCGTAATCGTACTGCCTCACTCAATTTCCTGGAAGTAGTTCTGAACCTCTTGTACCCCGGGCTTTGCCTGCAGCAGGTCTGCTAAATCGGTTTGGTTTTCGACCGCATGTTTAACCTTAGACGCCAGCCTGGTGTCTCCCAAGAGAATTGCTCCAGCCAGGTGACCTTCTCGGAATACAAAGCAGGTATATTTCCCTTCGATTTCGTCTTCAATGACCTGGTCCAATCCGGCTTCAGGAGCGATACGCCCGATGCTGAAAAGGTTGACCCCCAGCACTTTTAAAGTGTTGGAGCGCGGCAATCTGGCGAACGCAATCTTTTGCCCCGCCGCATTCATCCCTGCCGTGGTCCCCTGTGCTTGAGAAGGTCCCCAGATGCCGTATAACATGCCCTGATGCTCAGCCACATCCCCCGCCGCGAACACATCTGGGTGTGATGTCTGAAGGGTATCATCCACCAGAATGCCTTGTTTAACATCCAGCCCCGCCTGGCGGGCTAACTCCACCTGCGAGCGTATCCCCACGCTGATGATCACCACGTCCGCAGGGATCAATGCTCCATCCTCCAGGAGCACCCCGCGCACGCTCTCGTCGCCAACCAGTTCTTTCGTCTGAGCACCAACTCGTACAGAAATTCCTATTGCCTTTACCTGCTCTTCGAATATCCTGGCGGCCTGTTCGTTGAGCTGGCGGGGCAGCAGCCAGGGCTGGTTCTCCAGAACAGTCACCTTCACCCCCCGGCGTGCCAGTGCTCCGGCGGTCTCTAATCCTAACAAGCCTCCACCAATACATACACAGGCTTTGTTCCCCTGGCAGGCAGACAGAATATCGTCAGCATCCTGCCGTGTGCGCAAGGTCTTAACATTTTTTCGGCTTGCTCCTTGAAAGGGAGGCACGAAAGGATTGGCGCCCACGGTCAGGATGAGTTTATCAAACGGAATCCGCTGTGCATCCTTGAGAACGGCTTCTTTTTTCTCAAGGTTGATGCCAGCTAGCTCGGTATTTCTCAGCAGGTTGATCCCCTTCTCAACATACCAGCTCTCCGGATATAGGTCGAGCTGGTCAGCAGTGATTTCACCTGCCAGGTAGCGCGTCAGGTTCAGCCGGTAATATGGGAGGTGAGGCTCGCGCGAAAGCAGGTCGATCTCAACCTGTGGAGCGGCTTTCCGAAGCGCTTCTGCCGCAGATACCCCGGCAATTCCCGCGCCTGCGATGACGACTTTTTTTAGGTCGCTGAAAGCCTGGAAAGCAACTTCGCTGTCTTCAACTGCTTCGAAAATATCTCCTGGCGAGCCGCATATCGGGCACTCCTCCGGCGGTTCTGTTCCATCATGAATATAACCGCATATCGGGCAGCGCCATTGGGTTGGTTTTGCTTTTGCCTGGGCTGGTTGCGTAACCGTCTGGAGCTCGAACAGATTCCCCCATCGCTCCACAAACCGGGCACTCATCTGGTGGTTCATCTCCCTCATGTACATACCCGCATACCGGGCAAACCCAAATTTTTTTTAAATGTGAGCTCATCGAAATCCTCTTTTGGAATTTGGTGGCTAAAATGTCTTAGGACAGCTCCCTGAGATAGTCATGTGCAGGTTCAATATATCCTAATTATATGCGAAAGAGCACTTCTCAAGGCTCAAAGTTTAGCTAAAAAAATATCCCTCCCCAGTGTGAACCATGAAACCAGGGGAGGGATTGAGCGAAGTCAATATTTGCGTTTACGAAGCAATCTTCTCTTTGGTATTCATCCAGGGTTTCATCGTTTTTCTTAACACCCTCTGCGTCCATACCCCCACAACCAGTCCTATGAGCCCCCCTCCAAAATAAAAGACGATGGCATTCGCTAAATCTGCGTTTTGGTTGTACAGGTATAGGATTGCAATCGTTACCAAGATTCCCACAAGCCAGCCTGCTGAAAGCTGCCATGCGGTACTCCACCTAAATCCAGATTGGCTGGTTTGCAGCCCTGCAACGAGAGTCAGCGTGCCGGGCAGGATGGCAATCGTAAATAATATCAATACCATCAAGAACATAAGCAAGCTGTCAGAAGTGTCTACAAATTCATAGATAGATCTGAGCAGCAAAAACATGATTCCAAAACCGACCATCCAGGCCAATAAGCACGTGATTATATTTTTTCGACCCTGGTGGATGCCAAGACTGCGGATTGCCAAACTCATCCCCAGGCCAACTGCCAGACCGCCACCTGCCCCAAAAAGAAGCGCAAAGGAAAAACTTCTCCCAAATGAAATTATCAGCCCAGTATAAGAGCAGCATCCAACCGATCCCTATACCCAAGATAACGCATGCAACAGCCAGCCAATTAACCTGTATTTTGGGAAGGAGCGGGATGATTCTTTTTACTGCTTCAGTACCAGCAGGCTTTTCTTGCTCAACCGGTTCTTTTTGGGACTTGATTGGTGATATTGCTGGAATGGGATAGGCAGGTTGGGATGAGATGGTTTTTTCATCTTGAAGAATGCTGGTTGACCGAGTGATATCAAAAATCTGCCCATCCGCAGCACGTAAATAAAGCACAGGTGTGCCCCATTCAATTTCGTTCCCAGATGAAAAGATGATTTTCCGTGCCTCAGCGAGAGCTGCATCGACAGGGTAACCATCTGCCAGGGCTGCATAGAATTCGTGAGCAAACGTGATGGCTGCCTGATCAGAAACCTCGAACTGCATGGCGATGACGGCCGGCAGGCCTTGTTGGACCAGGCTCTGTGCAGTGCCAGCAAAGGGATCATTCTTACCAGTTCGGGCGCCTTCGCAGGCGTTCAACACCACCAGCCTTAAGCTGTCTTCATCGTGTAAGATCGTACCCAGGTATTGGCCTGAAAGAGCCTTTCCTAGGCCATTTTCGTTCTCTAGCATCAGCAAGCCATCTTGTGCGCCCTCATCGAACCCGCCATGCCCAATGAAATGAAAAACATGAAAATCTTCGCGCCGCAAGCGGTATTGAAGCGCCACCGGGGTCGCGGTCTCTAACCTTTCCAGGATCAACAAGCCGCGCTCTTCCAAGTCACTGACAGCTTTCTTCAGGTTCAGCCACTCGTTCTCAACATCCAAAACCGGGTAATCTTTGGGGTTAGCGATCATCACTAAAACCCGTAGAGGCGGCTTAACTGCCAGCGGCTGAATATTCTCGGGCATTTCCAAGTAGCGAACGATGGGAGTATTGACCGATAGAGCTAAGAATCGGTTGAGTGAGGGGTTGTATAGGTATTCCCAGGGGATATCCACCAGTTCGGGCGCCTCGTTCAGGCGCAAACGGATGCGCAAACCGGAGCTCTGCGAACGCGCCTGATCCAAACTCGACCGTAGCGCTGATTGCACTTCGTCACTGAAGACGGCTTTATATAATTTACTGCCAAAATCCTTGGCAGCCTGCATCTCCGGAGATTCGACCCGCCGCGTAGTGCGCCGCATCCGACCCACTCTGAGAACGAAATTCTCAATTTCCATGGGGGAGAGTGGGAGTAAAAATTCAGTCTTGGCCAGTCCGGCCGGGGAGGCCAGCACGCGCGCCCGGTAAGTGTTTTCCGCCATGCGCTCGATGGATAGGTCAAAATCGAGGTACTTGTTTCCTTCCATTTTTCCTCGTGCCGACCACAAACCGTTAATTGGATAAATACAGTCCAATTATATCACTTTTTGATCCGTCACTGCAAGCAATTTATTCAAAGCAATCCCCTCTTTTATTATTGTGATGCCCTGCTGCACGCAGCTTTCAGGGTTTTTCCTACGCCTCTGCAAGCCGCATCAAGGAAATGCACACTGGCTCAAAGTATTTCATCCAAAAATAACTCGCTTCTGGATTAATCGATTCGAAATCCACCGAGCAGCGCTCATATCCCTTCTTGGCATAATACCGCAGACCGGCCACAAGCATGGCTGGGGCAACTTTCTGGCCGCGGTATTCGGGGCGCGTATAGGCCGCTGAAATAGCTATGGTTGATTCCGAATAGACGATATCTGCTGCCCCAAATGATTTCGGCTCGAAACGCATGTATCCCGCCGGTTTGCTGCCCTCCCACGCCAACCAGACATTGTTGTGAGGCTGGCTGAGCAACTTTCGATATGCCGCGGCATCTTCCGGTGGTTGCGGCGCCATCGAGATCGGTGGCTCAGAATAATGCCGGTAATGCTCTGCCTCGAGCATCGCAATCACCTCTGCATCATCAATTTGGGCCGTGCGGATGAACAGGCTGCTCGGATTTGGGATATTAACTGGCGTTATCGACCGGATGGCGTCCACAACGATCATCCCAAACCCATTCCAGAACCAAAATCTCTCAGCGGGTTGATCGTCTGCCAGCAGTGTGATCGCATAGGCCTGGCATCCGTCTTTACGCCATTGTGCTGCTGCCTCCCGGTATATCACCTGGTAAATAGACCCCGCTGCACCTTCTAAGACCGCATGTCCCCATTCCGGGCAATAAGCGCTTTTTCGATCCGTATTACGAAAATGATCGATCAGGTACCAACCCATGTATCCAACCAGCCGCCCATTCTGCAGTGCAGCTAGTCCGGGTGTGGAATGAAATATTTCCGTTAGCATTTTTACGTTGAGTTGATGGTCTTCCATTCTCTCAGGCAAGATCGGGATCGCCTGGCGCTGTTTTCGGTAGTTGGCGATAAACAGCGCTGCCGCCTCATCCAAGAATTCTTCACGAAATGGAATGATTTGTATTTCGTTTTTCATTCTCAACACTCGTGGTGAACTTCTTCCCGTCTTGCTTGCAGATCTGCTTCAGCGTGTCTCGCCCTGACTGCACCGCTGTAGGCAGCCCGCCTCCCGGCATCACCCACTGCCCCGCCATGTAAAAATTCTCCAGTCCCGGCAGCGTGTTTTTCATGCGCAGCATGGCGTTTTCCGGCGTGGCTAAGAAACCTTCGAAGGACCCCTTCCAGTTTCCTGTATAACGCTCGAAAGTGATCGGCGTTGCAACATCCGTCATTTCAACCAATCCTGCCAGGCCAGGGAAGCGTTTATCGAGCTGTACCACGATCTCCCGAGCAATCTGATCCTTCTTTTCTTCGTATGCGGCCGGATCCTCGTGCAGCTTCTTCCAGTAATCATATTCGCTGTTCAGCATTACCACCAATGTTGTTTTTCCCTCTGGTGCCAGGGTTGGGTCGTGGTTGAAAACGTGCACTGGCAGCCGGCTGCGGGTCTTTTCGCCGATCTCCACGGGGGCTTCGAGCGGGAAGCTGATCCCGCTGACTGTTTTGGGTAGGTCGTCGAACGTCCGTTTTACCCCGATCCCGACGAAGATCAGCGGCGGAAACAACGGGAACTTCTCATAGTATCCCTGGATCGTATCATCGACAAACTTTCCTTCCAGCATATCGTAGATTGTGGCGTGCCCATCTGCTGCCGAAATGACCACATCCGCTCGCACTTCGCCGCCATCCTCCAAGTGGATGCCGACCGCCTTGCCCTCCTCCACCAGGATCTTCTTTACCCGCTGGTTGTAATGGATCTTCCCGCCCAGATCCAGGTAACGTTTCTCGATCGCCTTCGACATTGGCATGGATCCGCCGATGGGGTACCCGGCGATCTTTTGCTTCATGTAGGCAAAGGTGAACATCATGAAGAACAGCGAGAACTCCGGGAACCACATTTCCAGGAAGGCCTCCCGCAGCAAGGGACTCTTTATCTGGTTGGCGAATTCCTGAATGGTAGTCTGCATATATTTCCGAATCTTCTTCATCCCTGGCAAGAGCACGGCCATATACCGCAGCATTTCCACCGTTCGTTTGAGACCATGGGCATCCTCGGAGGGTGGGTTGAACTTCAGGCAGAAGCGCACTCCCTCGGTGAATTCCTTGATCACCGCTTCATCTTCGGGTGACAGCTCGAGCAGGTGTTTTTCCAGGCGCTGCGGATCGGCATACAGCACCAGCGTGCGCCCATCGCTGCCTTCGAAACGCGCGTATTCATCAAAGTCGATGAACTGCCGGTTTTGCACCACGCCCACTTCCTGCCAGTAGCGGTAGAAAGGCGATTTCGGTGACGAGCCCACCAGCCAGTGGATGCACCCATCAATCGTGTAACCTTTGCGCTTCCAGCTTGTGCACAGCCCTCCCGGCAGGCTGCCCATCTCATAAATTTGTGAGTCGTACCCATTCATCTGAGCGTAGCAGCCCGCTGAAAGCCCTGCCATCCCCGCGCCGATGATAAGGATCGATTGGTTAGTCATACATCCCTCCCAAACTGAATGGAATAGATCAGGTTTATTTTTATAAATTATAGCATGGCGAAATGGACTACCATCCCTTCCTATTCTTATGGCTTGATTTGTCAGCTAAAAACCTGGCAATTCCATAACTGTTAAACCAAACACCGAAAGGATGGGCTGCTTACCGATAAAGGGATTAGGGTAAAATTAAAGTCAGTTTGTACACTTTCTTACGATAAATAACGTTGTCAAGTGCCTGTTTTCATAATCTGGCATGCTCTGATTTTTATACACGAATCGATGGTTTCTATGATTGGCAACACTCCCCTCATCCCACCTGAATTGTTCGATATCCTGGCTCCTGACCAGCAGGTTCTGCGTGACTTGGCTGGTGAGGTGGCTTCGCTGGCTGCCCTGCCTGTCGAAGCAGAGAAACGCCTGATTTGGAAGGCGCATAATGCTCTTCAGCCAACTCGCCCCGTGGTTTTCTGTGATCCCGAGGTGGGCTGGGGAGAGATTGTCCGCGAGGATGCCCTTCAATGCCAGAACCCCCTGGCGCGCCGGGTAGAGCGCTACCTGCGCATGATTGTGTTTTGGGGCACAGACATGCTCGATGATCGCCCCATTGACCCTTACTTGGCGCTGCCTTGCTTCTCAGAGCCGCCCTTCTGGGGCCTTAAAGAAATCAGGCATGGTGGCGAAGACGGTGGCTCCTACGTCTGGGAATCTCCGGTCAAGGGCGAAGAAGACCTCCAAAAACTGCATCACCCATCATCCAGGTGGATTTTGACGGTCATCAGAAGTTGGTGGAGCAGTTAAACGCCATTTTCGGGGATTTGCTTCCCGTTCAAGCCAGGTATCATTGGTGGTGGACCCTGGGATTGTCGGATACCCTGGCGCACCTGCGTGGCTTGGAGCAGATCATGTACGATATGTCAGACCGTCCGCAGCTGATTCACCGCCTGATGAGCCTGCTGCGGGATGGCACCCTGGCCATGCTGGATGAATTGGAAGCCAAAGGTCTGTTGAGCCCCAATTACGATACCTCTTATGTGGGTTCGGGCGGCTTTGGCTTGATCGATGACCTGCCCCAACCCGATTTCTGTGGCAAGGTCAGGACTTTCGACATGTGGGGCTTTGCTGAGAGCCAGGAAACGGTCGGCATCTCTCCTCGCATGTTCGAAGAATTTATCTTCCCTTACCAGCTTCCCATCCTGGAGCGCTTTGGGTTGAACTGCTATGGCTGCTGTGAGCCACTCGATAAGCGCTGGAATATCGTTAAACAGTTTCCCCGGCTGCGGCGGGTGTCCATTTCGCCGTGGGCAAACCGGGCCAAGATGGCAGCCAATCTCGAAGATCGTTATATCTACTCCCTCAAGCCGAAGCCGGCTGACTTGGCGATGGAATACTTCGATGAGGCGCGCATCCGTTCTGAGATCCGTGAAGACCTGGCGATCACCCGGGATTGCCGGGTTGAAGTGATTATGAAAGATGTCACCACCCTCCGCCACGATCCCCAGCGTGCCATTCGTTGGGTTCAGATCGTACGCGAAGAAGCAGAACAGAATTAGATTACAAGACAGCAGCTGCTCCTTTTTCAGACACACTGTCTGCCAGGGACGCACCCGTGACCGAAAGGTGCAGGATCTGCTCCTGCAAGGAAAATAAAAAAACCGCCCGACCTGTATGGTCGAGCGGTTTTTTGCGTTCTTTACGCTTCCTTCGGCAGGAACAGGTTCACCTTTGTGCCGCAGTTTGGGCAGACGCCCTTTGCCATCCTGCGCCCATTTTCACTGGTGACAACTTTCGCGTTCTTCATCGCCACTTTCTTCTTGCACTTGACACAATAACCCATGTATTCCATCGTATTTCCTCCAGTCTGAAAGATAAGATAGGTTTGATCTTTTTTACCCAATCTCACTCAAAAACCACGCACCATAAAATGGTGTTTTTGAGTGAATTACAAGAGTAATTATATCAGATTTAGCGCTTAATTTCTCTCTATTTTACCTGTTCGTTTAGCCTCACCCGGCTAGTAGGGGCGGGGTCACACCCCACTGCGCAGATCCTTCACTGTCCGCGGATCTACCGAGAACTCCAGCCACTCCACCGTCGTGCCGGGGCCGCCGGGGCACTGCGCCACCAGCCCCACCTGGACTGGGTCTACCAGAACTAGTTTGAAGAAGCGCACCAGGCGCCAGCTTTTCCCGTCCAGCGAGTAATGAAAGCCGAACACATCGCCAACCCGGCAGGCTTGCAGCCACACGTCTGGTGCCGCCAGGTCTGCTCCGTTCGCATCGTCCGAAACCCCGTTCGTCACCACACTCACCGCTGCCAGGTTGCCCAGGTCGGTATATTCATAGCACAGCTTGCCCCAGTGTTGGGCATCCTGCCGCACAAGCAGCGCCGCTGCATCTCCGCCGGAGCGGGTGTTCGGCGGGTGCACGTGCGCTCGGGCAACAAAATTCCCGCTCACCTTCAGCCACAGATAGGGGGCATCATCCTTGACGTGCTTGCCGGTGGGATCCTGGAAGTAGTCCACCCGTTCGGGGGCTGTTACGCGGGCACCGCCGCCGGCCAAAGGCTCTACCTTAGCCGGAAGGTGCGTCCAACTCAAGCCCTTGGCTTTCAAGGCTTCAGGTGAGAAATTCTCGAATAAGGTTCATCGTTGTTCTCCCTCTGGAAAATGGATTGGTCACATTGCATGGATCACGCAAAAGGATCTTTCGCTCAAATCCTGCCGATCCTGTATAACCAGTTGATCGATCTTACTTCATCCGTGGCCCGTATTCGTTGGCGCCCTCTTTTGGCAGCGGTACCGCCCAGATATTGCGGTACCAAACGATATCGCCGTGGTCCTGCAAGCGCAGGTGCCCTGGGAGCTGTACGTTCAAATCTGTCGGCGCGCCGGTCACCCCAGGCAGCTCTACGTTGTTCTGCACCACGCTGCCGTTGTGCACCACCGTCAGGCGGGTCTGCTCTTTGACCACCTTGCCCTCGCAGCGCGGCGCCCGGAAGAACACATCATAGGTTTGCCACTCCAACGCCTTTTTGCAGGCGTTCGTCAGCGGGGCATACTGGTCGTAGATCCCGCCGCAGTCGCCCAGGCCGGGGACATCCCAGCCGGAAGAGTCGAGCACCTGGATCTCGTAGCGTCCCTGAAGGAAAACTCCGCTGTTCGATTTCTGCTGCCCCGTCTTATCGGGCATATCCGAGAGCCGGAACTCGAGGTGCAGGTAGAAATCGGTGAAGAGTTGCTTGGTGCAGATATCGCCTGTCTTGGGCACCACCTGCATGGCTCCATCCACCAGCAGCCACTCCACCTTCTCTCCATCCATCTTTGTCCAGTTCTCGAACGACTTGCCATCGAAAAGCACCACCGCCTCCTTAGGCGGTTTCAAATTGAGTGTGGTGAATAACATAAAGGCCTCCTTACATTAGTTGAATTAATCATTGCATTTGCTATCATGGTGAGTTCCCACTAAGTTGTTATCCATTTGCTGAACCTCTTGGCTCCCAAATAGATGGATCGATATCTAGAGAATCTCGTAATTCCTTAAGGCGTTTTACTTGATCTTCGGTTCGATTTCTGGCAAGATTCCTGGGAGTAAGTAGGCTTATAAATTTTTCATTTTCCCCTTCGGGTATACTGTTCAAGAGAATTGTTTTAAGTCGGGATACTGTTGCTAGTCGGTCTTCGGTGTGGTAAATCCCTGTTCCAACAGTAAGTATATCGGCTCCTGCTAAAGCAACTTCTCGAATATTATTTTCCTTGACACCACCATCAACTTCAATCGCAACATTTGCATTAATCTCCGTTAGCTTTCCTTTTAATTCTTCTATTTTTTCTATAACTTTTGATTGTAACGGCTGCCCTCCAAAGCCGGTAGGGACTGCCATTAAATTTGCCAGAGCAATCTTGTCAAGAAATGGGAATAATTTATAAGCAGGTGTCTCAAAATTAACAGCAATTCCAGGTAAAAGGTTATAACTTTTTATTCGTTCTATCACATCGAGGGGGCTATCCGTTGATTTTAGATGAAAAGTGATTATATCTGCTCCAGCATTATACATTTTTTCAATCCAGTTTATTGGATTCAAGGTCATTAAATGGACATCGACTGGTAAATCAGTCCACTCTCTAATGCGAGCTACTTCATAATCTCCAAAAGTTATTCTTGGAATAAAGGTATTATCCATGACATCAATTGTGAACAAATCGACGCCAGCATGATCAACTTCTTCTATCTCGAATTTAATATTTCCATAATCGGCGTCTAGAATTGATGCGGCAATAACAGACATAACAATTCCTAGTAAAAGACTTTCTATAGCGGATATTTGCGAAGGGTAAACAGTGTGAGTTGTATTGGGCCTCACACCAAATTCATATTTCTCGTGAGTTTAATTCTACACCAATTTCAGAAATAGAAGATCGAGTGCAATAGGTGTATGGGTACAGCGGGTCTGTCGAAGCAATCTCTTCCTATCCTGCTGTTACCCGCGTCCAGCACCTGCCAGGCCTTCCGCCGATGCTTTCACTGTGATCTCGCCCGCCTGCCCGGTGCTGCGCACCACCACCATCAGGCGTCCTTCAAAAGCTTTGCGCTTGCTGCCCACGTACAGCTCCTCCGAAACTGGGTTCGCTGTCCCGACCGAGATCAGCTCTCCGGCTCCCGAGACCTCCAACGACACCTCCAGCTCAGACGCTTTGTTTGCCACGCCCTTGGCATCCACCACCTCCACCGTGACGTAAGCCAGGTCGCCAAATGCGCTCTGGATCGCCGGTCGATCCGGGGTCAAGCGCAGGGCTGCCGGGGCGGAGGCGCTTACCAGAGATGCCCGCCCGGTCTCCTTCCCCTGCGAGTACCCAACCGCCTCAATCCTGCCGGGCTGGTAGATCACTTCGAAAACCGCCTTGTTCTTCTGCGGTGCGCCGGCTGGCTTGCGGCCAAAGGAGACGCCGTTGATCTGCAGCTCAACCTCCTCGTCGGCAGAATAGACTTCCACCCGGGTGGGCTGGCCTTCGCAGCCTGGGAAGGTCCAGCTGTCGCTCACCGGCTCCCATCCCCACGGGTTAAAGCTGGCCTTCTTCTCATAATTCTGCGGGTTGTGCACCGCAATGAAAGGCTCCTGGCGCACGCCCCACAAGATGTCGCGGTAGTAAGACTGCGGGCGCTTGAAGCCGCAGATATCGATATCCCCGCAGTTGGCCAGGTGGTAGGGCCAGGGGTCCTGGGCAAAGAACAGCCCGCCGGGGGCGTCGAAGGTCACCTTGCCGATCCCTGATTCGCCCAGGTAATCCAGCGCGGTCCACACGAAGTCGCCGATCACATTCGGCAGGCTTTCGGTGCTCTGCCAGAAGGCAAAAGCCTGGTGCGGCCAGGTCTCGGTACCGCAGATCACCCGCTCCTGGAACTGCTGGCTGTCAAATGCATACCGGTTATTGAGGTAGTTATAGCCGCCCACATCCAGGGGGATGAAAAATGGGCGCGTGACGATCCCCCAGCGGTCCTTTTTGGGGTCTGTGGGAGTACCGTTCATCCAGTCCCATAAGTTTTCCAGCTTCGCCAGGTCGACCTCCGGGTTCGCCATCATCTCTTCAAACAGGGCTGGCACGGCTGAAATCACCAGGCGGGTATTGTCCAGAAGGCGCACAAATGCCGCTTGCTTCCGGCACCAGGCATACCCGTCCGAGACGCCGGTGCGCTCAGGCACTTCATTGCCGATCGACCACATGATGATCGAAGGGTGGTTCCGGTCGCGCTTCACCATCGCTTCGGTATCGCGCTGCCACCAGTCATCGAACCACAGGTGATAATCGTTGGGGTTTTTGCCCATGCGCCAGCAGTCGAAAGTCTCGTCGATCACCAGCATGCCCAGCCGGTCGCAGGCCTCCAGCATGGCTGGAGCGGGTGGGTTGTGCGCGCAGCGGATGGCGTTGAACCCGGCTGCCTTCATCAGCTCGATCTTGCGCTCCTCGGCCCGGTCGTAGCTGGCTGCGCCGAGCAGGCCGTTGTCATGGTGCACGCAGCCGCCCTTGAGCTTCATCGATACACCGTTCAAGCGGAAGCCCTGCTGTGGATCTACAGAAATCGAGCGGATGCCAAAGGTTGTCATCTCTGCATCTAGTACCTGGTCTTCCGCCAGCACCTCGCTGGTCAGGCTGTAAAGATAAGGATCTTCCAGCGACCAAAGCCGGGCGGCGGCCAGGCTCAGCTCCTGCTCAGTATTGAGAATTCCCTCAGCCGGCACTTGCAGTGCGGTTTCCACCTGCCCCACCTGCTTCCCGCCTGCCTCCAGCACCGTTGTTCGCAGCACCACTTTGGTCGGAGCGGCCGCATCGTTGGCCAGCTCCGTCGAGACCTTCACCTTCGCCTCTGCTGAAGAAACCTTCGGCGTGGTCACAAATATTCCCCAGGGTGCAATATGTACAGCCCCGCCCAGGCGCAGCCAGACGTGCCGGTAAAGCCCGGTGCCCGTGTACCAGCGCGAATTAGGCTGGGCGCTGTTGTTCACCACCACGCTGACTTCATTTTCTGCGCCGTATTTCAAATAAGGCTGGATATCCACCAGAAAGCTGGTGTAGCCGTAGGGGTGGAAGGCCGCCACGCTGCCGTTGACTGATACCTTGGCGTTCATATATGCGCCTTCGAACTCCATCTGCACGCTGCGCCCCTGCCACGCTTCCGGTACCTGGAACTTCTTGCGGTAGGAAATCACCCCGCTCCAGGCGAACCCGCCGCCGCTACCCGTGGAATGCTGCTGGCTGCGCGGCCTGGTAATGGAAGCGTCGTGCGGCAGCATCACCGGCTGCCACTGCGCGAACAAAGCCGCCGCCATCCCCTGCGCTTCAGAAAATTCCCAACCTGCGTCGAATAATTCTTTGTTCATGGTTTCGTCTCCTTAGAAGATGCTTGTGGATGGTCCAAACCCCGCCTGCTCAGGAGATTATAGCATAGGGCGGTGATTGTTGTCTTCCCTCCCCGATGTTCTCATCGTCGCCCTCCGGGAGAGGGGTCGGGGGTGAAAGCGATCGAGCGAAGCTCGCCTCGGGTGATGGAACAAAAAACCACCCATATTAACCGAATAAACTGCAAACTCGCCGTATAATTAATCATCAGGCTTCGCTGTTTTGGCTTAACTGACTCAGCCGGGAGAAAATCATGGACAAGTTAGGACAAACAAACTTTGCAGGAATAAACATTCAGTTCAGTAAGGGTGATTGGAATGGCCTCCTGACATTGGTTACCGACAATCTGGCCAAGATTGTCCTCCTCCCCATTATCTTGATCGGCACCTTTCATTTTGCACCCGAGCTTGTCTTTGGCCGGATTTTGCCAGGTATCGGATTGGGCTTGTTTGTCGGCCTGAGTATGTTTACCTACCTGGGCATGAAACTGGCCAAAACGGAGCGGCGCACCGATGTCACTGCGCTGCCCTACGGGATTTCGACCCCGGCCATGTTTGTTTACTTATTTGCCATCATGGGCCCAGTCTATTTTGCAGGTAAGGATCCCTTACCTGCCTATCAGATTGGCTTAGGAGCCGCTTTTCTGAGCGGCCTGATCAAGATGGGCGGTGCATTCATCGGGCCGTGGCTCGAAAGAGTCATCCCCCGCGCCGGGCTGCTGGGTACCATGGCTGGCGTGGCGATTGTGTGGATTGCGATGGTTCCAAGCGCTATTATCTTTACGAGACCAATCATTGGCTTGCCCGTTCTTTTTGTGGTGCTGCTCGGCTTTTTAGGGAGTTACCAATTCCCCTTCCGCTTGCCGACTGGCCTTGTGGCCATTGGCCTCGGGGTGTTCCTGGGCTTTTTTACGGGTGATGCGACCATCAATTTTGCGGACGCCGGATTTTATCCCCCCATCCCTGTTTTGGGAAACCTTTGGGTCGGGCTGCAGTTGATCTTTCGTTCACCGGAGCTGTTTGCCATACTGATCCCTATCGAAATCTACAACTTTATTGAATCCATCGGCAATGTCAAAAGCGCGCAGGCTGCCGGTGACAATTACAATATGCGCACCTCCGTCTGGGTGGATGGCTTGGGGACCTGTGTGGGGGCCTTATTCGGATCACCCTTCCCAACCACCATTTACCTGGGGCATCCCGCTTACAAGCAAATGGGAGCGCGCCTCAACTATGCTTTTGCTACCGGTCTTCTGCTTTGGTTTGCCAGCCTGGTTGGCTTATTTGCCTTTTTGCAGCACCTCATTCCGGCGGCTGCGGTGGCGCCCCTACTTGTTTTTGTGGGGATTGTGATGTGTCAATATGCTTTCCAGTCCACTCCGGCTTATGGTGCGGCCATCGCCATTGCCCTGGTGCCGCACATTGCTGATCTGCTTAAGAAGCAGTTGGATGGTACCCTTCTAGAGGTGCTGCAGCAGGGGTCCGTGACGTCGGAGCTGACTTCCAGGCTGGCTCAAAACCAGG
Organism: uncultured Chloroflexia bacterium; assembly: GCA_963751425.1. Classification (GTDB taxonomy): domain Bacteria; phylum Chloroflexota; class Anaerolineae; order Anaerolineales; family UBA4823; genus CAVVUF01. Next base: position 797,018 of record CAVVUF010000002.1, read on the forward strand.
GGGTTTACTTCCAGAGCTATGCCCTGCTCTCTCACGGCGCCATCATCACCGGCTTGCTGTGGGGGTCTATGGTGGCTTGTATCATTGATGCCGACCTGCGCAAAGCCATGTTCTTCAGCTTCATTGCCTTTTTACTCTCCCTCGTTGGGCTGATTCACGCTGCGCAGATTGGCCTGTCTTTCTCGCCCATCGCCATTGGCTATCTGTGCCTCACAGTGCTGTTTGGATTCTTTCATTTGAGACAGCCCCGCCGGCAGACGGCAGAAGGTTAAGGTCAATGACAAGGAACCATTCTGCCTATTCCGTATCCTCCTTATGTATCCTTGTCACCCGTGTTCATCAATGATTTAGAACACCTCCCGAAATGGTCTTTCAGGAGGTGTCTTATTTTATTTCTCGTTCTTACCGCAACTCACCTTTTGATAAAAGGCAGCTGGACGGAATTATGAAAGGCGCTGTTGGGTGGGATGGTGAAGACCATCTCTCCACTCCCATCTCGCACCGGCTCGGCCGCGTTGAGGTCAAAGCGCACGCTGGCGCTTGGGTTTACCGAGACCGTCACCAGGTAAAAGCCATCTTCAGCGCCTGTGGAGTCCAGGAGGAAGGTAAAGCCTCCATTGATATCGGTTTGCAGGCTGCCCACCTGCTGTCCGTTGACGAAAACGAGCACCGTGCTTTCCGCCGGGAAATCCACCCCGCTCAGGGTGAACTTGCTCCCGGCCGCGCCGGTGGTGTAGTTGATCGTCAGCGCAGCCGGCGGTTCACGGTAGCGCAGCAAGTTCGAGCCGCCCGCGATCCAGACCTCGTTCCAGTCCGCAAATGCTACCGCCTCTAAGTAGTTTTTGGTTGGACTGGGCACCAGGCTCCAGTTTGTTCCATCCCATCGAAGGATCGTTCCGTTATAACCGACAGCCCAGCCTTTTTTTGCAGAATACATCGTGACATTGGTTAACCCTTGGGTGGTGGGGCTGGAGACAATTGACCAGGCGCTGCCGTTCCAGTGCAGGATCGTGCCTGTAGCCCCGACTGCCCAGCCATCTGTGCTGGAAACCATGAAAATGGAATTCAATTCCTTGGTAACCGGGCTGGTGAAGGTTGCCCAGGCGCTGCCGTTCCAGTGTAAAATGGTGCCTGCTGCGCCGACCGCCCAGCCATCGCTGGCGGACACTATCGCAACGCCGGTGAGGTTGTTCGTCGTGGGGTTGGTAACCTTATTCCATGCCCCACCCTGGTAGCGGATGATCACGCTCTGGTTTGATCCAGCAGAGAGATCATACCCTCCGCCGACCGCCCAGCCCTCGCTGGCAGAAAGCATGCTGACAGAGAGCAGGTCTGCACCCACAGGGCTGGTCACGTCCGTCCAGGTGGATCCGTTCCAGTAGCGCAGGTCGCCAAAGGTTCCCACCGCCCATGCCTGGCTGCCGTTCGAGCCCGGCACGAAGTCGATGCTATACGAGCAGTCGTTACCTCCCGTCTGCCATTGGCTGCCATCCCAATTCGCATTCCGGCCTTGGCTGAAGGGGAACATGCAGCCGGCTGCCCATCCGTTCCCTGGGCTGGCAAACGCTAAATCCCTGAACCCAGCCTCAGCCCACTTCCCCTGGTTGATGGTATTCATGACGCTCCCCGTCCAGTGGATGAGTGTTGTCACATCCCCCACCACCCAGGCTTCCATGCTAACCGAGCCGGGGATCGGCTCGATCTCGTTATAGTTAATGATGCTGATGTTTCCCGTGATTAAATTCCAGGTCGAGCCATTGAAATGATACAGTTCTGTATAGCCGTTATCAAAACCAGCCACCCACGCATCGTTCGTCCCAAAAGCCTGGACCATGTACACTGATGAGATGGACGAGAATGGGCTGTTGGCTGCTTGAGTCCAGGTACTGCCATTCCAGCGCCAGAAGATGTTGCGATCCCCTACGATCCAGCCGTCTGTCGCTGAAAGCATCGAGACGTCATACAGAGCATAAGTCGTGCCGCTCGTTTTGCTGGTCCAGTTGCCTCCTTCCAGGTGCAGCAGTGTTCCGCTCGAGCCAGAGATCCAGCCATCGGTGGCAGAAACCATGGAAATTCCGTAGAATGTTCGATTTAACACCGGACTGGTAACGCTTGACCAGGAGATGCCGTCCCAGTGGATAATGGTACCCGAATTTCCCACCCCCCAAATATTCGTGTTCGAAACCGCCGATAGATCGTTGAGCGTGGACCCGGTTGGGCTGGCAGCCGAGGTCCACGCTCCCCCATCCCAATGCAGGATCGTACCCGATTCGCCAACTGCCCAGCCATCTGTAGCTGAACTCATCTCCAGGGCGTTCAGGTTCAAGCTGGTTGGGCTGGTCACCTTGGTCCAGGTTGTCCCATCCCAATTCAAGATCAAGCCGCCATTCCCGACCGCCCAAGCCGAGGTCCCCGACAGCACTTCCACGGCATTCAGGCTGTTATGGCAAGGGTCGATCGTGCCGTCATCGTAGCACTCCCAGACGCGGTAATTGAGATCCGGCGCCGCAGGCCCTTGGGCAGAGCTCGCTTTGGCGGCGAGGGCATTTTGGATTTTGGGAAAATTCTGTATTCCGCTGAACAGCAGTGCAGATCCCAGGAAAATAATGATAGAAATAATTGAGAATTTTTTCATTGGTTTTTACTCCCTCCCAGAGTAAGAATGATCAATCTGCATCAATCCCCCTGCATTTATGCAGTAAACTCTTCTTTTATCTTTAAATTATTCTATCACAAAGAGAAAAATTCCAAAAAAACCTACAAAAACAAAGAACTGGATTAAAATTTAAAAAATCCGTCTTTTCCCTCTTTATGCTTTTTCTGTGTTCCTCTTTTCCATCCGTGTCATTCGTGAGCTGATCTAGAAAGGAGCCTCCCTATGCACTCTCCCATCCACCTCTGTGTCATGTCCGACGACTTCGGCATGCACCCCGCCGTCAACGACGGCATCGCCCAGGCCTTTACCGAAGGCCTGCTCACCGACGCCAACCTCATGGCCCCCTGCCCGGCCTTCAAGGGGGCCGCCGCCCTGGCACGTGACCTCCATCTCCCCGTTGGCTTCCACGCCACCCTCACCTGCGATTGGGACCGCTACTTCTGGGGGCCGCTCACGCAGGCCCCTTCCCTCGTCACGCCCGAGGAAAATTTCAAATACCTGGTCAGCCTGGCCTGGGAAGGTGCCAAAGATGACGAAGTCCTGGCCGAGCTGACCGCCCAGGTGCAGGCCATTGAGGCGGAGGGGCTGCACATCACCCATTCCAGCTATCACATGGGCACCGATGGTCACGGTCGCCTGATGCGCATCCTGGGGCAGATCGGCTTCGGGCGCGTCGGACCCATGCGCCTGGTGCACCCGGCCGGCGACTCCGATCCGCAGGCCGCCCCGGTCGAAGCCTACGTCTGGGACTCGGCCTTCTTCTCCAGCGACTGGGAGCTCGACTATGCCGCACGCAAGGCCCACCTGGTGGGGAAGTTGAAAGCTATGGGGCCGGGCTATCACTTGTGGATGGTGCATGCTGCCCTCGACCACCCCTCCCTCGATGAACTGTGCAGCCGCGGATTTCTTCGCCCGTGATTGGGCGCGTCCCTTCCGTGCGCTCGACCAGAGGCTCCTCCTCGACCCAGAGATCAAGGATTTAATCCTCGAGCTGGGCATCCAGCGCATCCCCGTCGAGCAAGCCCCTCACCGCCTGATCCATACCAAAGGTCCCGAGATGGAATAACGGTGTTCACTCCCTCTCGCCAATATGGGAGAGGGGACAGGGTGATGGCTAGAATAGGAGAAATTTTCCCTCTCCCATTGATCCGAATAGAACAAGTGGGCTATAATAGGATAAATACGATATAATTTAGTTAAGTATCCTGCATGTGGATGAAAATTGACATGACGAGAAAACTTATTTTTTTCAACATGATCACCATCGATGGTTTCTTTGAAGGACCAAACCAGGAGATTGATTGGCATAATGTCGATGAAGAATTTAATGAGTTTGCCATCCACCAGCTCGATTCTGTAGACATGCTTTTATTCGGTCGCCTAACCTATGAGTTGATGGCCAGCTACTGGCCTACCGAATGGCTCTCAAGGACGATCCCATCGTTGCTGAAAAGATGAACTCGAAAGCCAAGCTTGTCTTTTCGAAGACCCTGGATAAAGTGGACTGGAACAATACCCGCCTGGTGAAAGAGAATGTCTCTGATGAGATTTTGAAATTGAAAAGGACAGCCCGGCAAAGACATGATCATCTTCGGCAGCTCGGACCTCTCGGTCTCTTTAGCCCAAGCGGGCTTGATCGATGAATACCGCTTGATGGTGAATCCGCTCATCCTGGGCAGCGGCAAAACCATTTTACACGGCCTCCCGAGACGGCTGGAGTTGAAGCTTTTGAAAACCAGGAGTTATGCAGAACGGTAACGTCATCCTTTATTACCAGCCAGCCTGAGGCGCCTTAGCAAGATAAAAGTGCTCGCACATTAGATGTAGGTAGTTGTAGGGCAACTGTCAGCTTGCCCATTCGGTCAAAAAAGGAGATATGCGAAAACTGGTTTACGCCATCAACAGTACCCTGGACGGATTCGCAGACCACGAGGCGGGGATTGCCGATGAGGAGCTGCATGACTTTTTCACCACTATGCTGCACTCCACCGGCGCCCTCTTGTATGGGCGGGTGGTCTACGAGCTGATGGCCAGCTACTGGCCCACCGCCGCGGATAATCCCTCCAGCACCCACAGCGAGATTGAGTTTGCCAATGCAATCAATCGTATCCCAAAGGTATGTTTTTTCAAAAACGCTAGAAAAAGTAGATTGGGATAATACCCGGCTGGTAAAAGGTAATGCGGTGGAAGAAGTATTGAAGCTGAAAGCGCAGCCCGGCAAGGACCTGTTTATCGGCGGCCTAAGTTTTGCTTCAACTTTTGTAGATTTGGGCCTGGTTGACGAATATTGGTTCTTGATTCACCCGGTCATTTACAGCAGAGGCAAGCCGTTATTTAAAGATCTCCGCGCCAGAGTCCCCTTGAAGTTGATCGACACACAGACTTTCCATTCTGGCGTGGTTGTGCTTCATTACCAAGCCCTCTCCTAAACAGTATCAGCGAGCCGCTGAGGCGTTTCTGACTGAGCCGGAGCTTCCACGCGCAGCTGAGTTTCTTAGGAGGCGGCTTTTGCCAGGAACGGTTTCGATGTACGCACGGAACTGACATGTTCGTTAAATAAAGAAGAGGTTCCAACGAGGTCAATTTCCCCGCCGGGTATATAATCATCTGGATTCTATTGAACTTAAGCATATAAGCCGTTGATGAAATGGGAGGGAATATGTCTCAGATTAAGTTCGGTATCAGCTCTTATTATGGCAGCGCTCGCGATACTGCGGAGTGTGCCCGGCTGGCGGAGGAGGCGGGGTGGGACGGGCTTTTCATCGGCGATGCCATCTGGTGCGTGGACCCCATGATCTCGCTCACTGCCGCAGCCATGGTCACCAGCCGCATCCGCCTGGGCACCATGGTCATCCCCGTCCCACTGCGCCGTCCCTGGAAGATCGCCAGCGAGTCAGCCGCACTGGATAACCTCTCCGGCGGCAGGCTGATCTTGGGTTTGGGGGCGGGGGCGGTGTGGATGGGCTGGCAGGGCTATCCGGATGAGGTCACCGACACCAAAGCCAGGGCTGAGATGCTGGATGAGAGCATCGACATCCTGACGCTGCTCTACCAGCGCAAGCAGTTCGACTTTGACGGCAAGCACTACCACCTCAAGCTGACGCTGGTGGATGAGCAGCATTACCCGCCCAAACCCGTGCAGCAGCCGCGCATCCCGCTGTGGGTGCCGGGTATCTGGCCGCACATGAAATCGATGCGGCGCATCTTGAAGTGCGACGGCCTGCTGCCCGAGAAGCGCGACAGCGAGGGGAAGCCCGTTGACGTAACTCCGCAGGACATGCGTGAAATGAAGGCCTTCATCGATGCCAACCGCATGCTGACGACGCCCTTCGATATCATCAAGGAGGGGCAGACCGGCGGTCTCAGCCCTGCCCAGGCGCAGGATAACCTCGCTCCCTGGGTCGAGGTGGGTGTTACTTGGTGGATTGAGGGGCTGTGGATGGGCTCCACTGAGGAGATCAAGGCCCGCATCAAGCAAGGTCCCCCGCCGCTGTACGTTTGAAAGGGGTTTCACACTCCAGGGATTTTCCTCTTTAATCAATTACCGATCTCTATCCTGAAACTTCGACCTGCTATTGCGGGAGGTTGAAGTTTTTAGTTTTTATGACAGATATAACTTGCAAAATGCAATATATACTTGACATAATGGCAATTATAGATTACAATTATATTGATGATCATCGGACTTGGTTTCTTAGGAGTTACGAAGTGGAGTATTGAATATGGAAGAACTAGAGTATGAGAACCGTGTGAAGCTGGCACGGGTTGAGAAAGGTTTAACTCAAGAAGAGCTGGCCGACCGGATTGGGGTGACCCGCCAGACGATCGGCTTGATCGAGGCAGGGAAATATAACCCGACCCTCAAGCTGTGCTTGATGCTGGCGAGGGTAACTGGAAAGAGCCTGGATGACCTGTTCTGGGTCAAAGGAGAAAAGTAAGATGAAACGCATGATGGATGAACGTACCGAAAGGATCAACGGCTTGGTGTCGTTCTATGTACTGATGTTGACTTCACCTCGCCTTGGCGGTGGTGATCGTTTATAAAGCTTATGTGTTGAAACTGCCCGAGGAAACATATGCTGAATTGAGTGTAATCATGGGCTTGTCGATGGGCGGTTATTGGGCGTTGCGGCTGTATTTCAGCGGGATCCTGCCGGTGATCTCATTCAAGAAACTGTTGGTGATTTACTTCGTCGGTGTGGCAATGATCTGGATCCCAACCTATTTGATTGTAGGCTGGCCCTCTCCTTCACAATGGCACCAGGTGCTGTATCCCTTTATTGGCATGGCAGTGGTGCTGGGGTTCTACTCGCTGGTGGCCTATTTAGGCAAGCGCCGTTTGGAGAAGGAACTTTCCGAATAGCACGACGAGATAATTCAATTGAAAGCCTGGCAGCGTGTGAGGCGCTCTTAGGACGCTTCACACGCTGTGTGTAAGTGTGTAACGAATAAAATCAAGGGTTTCGCCCAGGTCATCGACACCATCGCCGAGCTGCCAGGTCTGGGCACGCTCAATTAGCCCAGACCAGCGCTTCTCCAGGGACGCCTGCGCCCAGCGGGCAGCGCGCGGCTTGGGGACCACCTCACCGAATGCAATGGTGTAAAGGATGCGGCACATGGTCAGGACGGCATAAGCCTGGTATTCACGTTCTAGCAGGCGGTGCTGATCTTGAAGCTGCGGCAGCCACCACGCCTGCAAGATGCCGGCGGAGGGCGCGGCGCAGGTCTCCGGGTGAGACCGGGTCGACCAGATCACGCGGGGCGGGGCCGGCGATGGCGAGGCCGTATTCTCTCAGAATGGAGCGGTGAATGATCCCATCGATGCCCTGTTGGTCGACGCCAAAACTGCCTCCCGTACGCGCTGAAGGAAAATAGGCAGGAGTGGGATCATACTGGCGCAGCGCCTGGAGGGGGATGTAGGGACCCTCAAGCTTGATTCCCCAGGCCGGATGCTGGTCGAGCAGCTGGGTGTGCAGTGCGGCGATTGACTGGACCAGGGCAGGAGACAGCTCACCAGCCGTAGCGATGACGAAATCGATGTCGCTGCGCTGGGGGTCGAACGCACCGGCAGCCAGCGAGCCTGACAGGTATAAGCCTACCCACTGATCCCCCAGGATGGATTGCGTTCCAGCTTTCAGATCCTGCAAAAGCGCGTTGATGCCTGGATATGGAGTGGGGTGGCGAGCAAAGAATGCCCGGCTTTCGGGGTGAGCCAGGGTTTCGAGCATCCTGGAGCGGGGCACGAAGCAGACCTGGTCGATCTCTTCATCCTGTGGCTGCAGGTCAGAGCCGTCGCCTTCGTAGGCTGCCAGGAATAGGGTCGTCTCTTGGCCTTCGAAGCCGAGCTTGAGCTGGTCTTCGGGAAGGAAGGAAAAGCGGATCTTCTCTTCGAAGGCGTGCATGATACGGTAGCGGAAGGAGCCGGTTTCTTCGGTCAGCTCCCGAAAGAGGGCTTGCTCAGGGCTGGCATCCTGGGCTTTCACGCCGCCCTTTGGAAAATCCCAAACGCCTTCGATCTGCTCGATGCCAGCTTTACCATCCATCATCTTTAACTTTGTGCACCAGGAGATATGCATCACCCTGGATGATCAATGCGCCTACGGCTTGTCTTAGCATATACCCGGCTTTCTAAAGCATCTTTCCGAGTTGAATTATACTTGTTCGACCAGAGGGTAGCCCCATTTGATTACTTTGGATTAGAATTGCAGGAGTGTGGCGCTTTTTCATCCACCATACATATAAATAAAATGATCCACTACAAGGAGAACCAATGATCAAGACGAATGAAAGTTCCGTTATCGAGTTTATCCTGCAGTGCCAGCCGGGGTTTCCGCGCTCAAGTGGGCAGTGGAAGGTAGATCGAAATGGAAAGCCCTTTATTATGCCTGGGATTGGCGGGATCACCTTGAACGTCCAGGTGGGCGACTCGGTTTTCGGCTGGGCAGGTGACCATATCGAGCCGGGCGTAAGCTGCCAGGCCGACTCCAGCAAGCCCTACGAGCACCCTAATAATGCGCTGCAATTGTTTGCCTGCGTTGGCAATAAAGCGCGCGTAATTTCAGGAGACGCCAAGGGCGCCGAAGGGGTGGTCCTCGGTCACCACGGCGGTTCGGAGCATGTGATCATCGATTTCCCGCGGGAGGTCAAGGAAAAACTTACTTACGATGATAAGCTTGTGATCTTTGCCAGGGGACAGGGTTTGAGCCTGACCGATTACCCTGATGTCGCATTGTTCAACCTGGACCCTGACCTGTTGAAGAAGATGGACGTTAAGAGGGCCGGGAAGAAGCTGCAGGTGCCGGTGACAACGCTCGTGCCGGCTTCCTGCATGGGCTCGGGTACCGGAGCGCCCCACGTGGCTAAGGGTGATTACGATATCATGACCGGCGACCCAGATACGATGCAAGCCTATCACCTCGATAAACTGCGCTTTGGCGATTTTGTGGCTCTGCTGGACCATGATAACCGCTATGGTAGGGATTTTCACAAAGGCGCGATCTCGATCGGTGTAGTGGTGCACAGCGACTGCATGCTGGCCGGGCATGGCCCGGGCGTGACCACGCTGATGACCTGCGCTACGCCGCTGATCGAGCCAGTGATCGACCCCAAAGCCAGCCTTGCAGACCTGTTCGGCGTTGGAACCCCTTACAAAGCATCCTGAGCAGTTCGGTTTCCCTAATGGAATATCAAGCTGAAGCTCTGCGGGAACCCGTTGAACCGGTAAATTTGGGATTCCAGGTTCTATTAGGGTTGGCGAATGCAGGTGCATCGGTTTCTCTGCTCCCGGTCCTGATTGTTCTCATCCCGGCGCAGGTCACCCAGATCGACCCACTTCACGCCGCTACCAGCCTGGCCCTGGTATTGATGCTCGGCGCCACAGGAGCCCTGGTCGGTAATCCACTGTCTGGCGCATTGAGCGATCGTACAACCTCCCGCTTGGGCCGGCGGCGACCCTGGCTGTTGATTGGGATGGTGGGTGCTTGTTCGGGGTTGGTCTTGTGTGCAAACAGCCGCTCGATCGCCCACCTGGCGGCAGCCTGGTTTATCGTGCAGTTCTTCGGGAACATGCTTTTATCTTCCTATGGTTCGATCCTGCCGGACCATGTGCCTGCTCGCCAGCGTGGCGCCACCCAGGCGATCATCGGGATCTCTTCACCCATCGCAATTGTCTTGAGTGACCTGCTCTTTACCCTGGTAGATAATTTCCACGCCGCCTATTATCCGCTCATTGCCATCCAGTTCATCTTAACCCTGCTTTTTGTCTGGTTTTATAAAGAGCCACAGCTTCCGAAAGGTCTGCTGCCACCTTTTCGACTCAGGGCTTTCCTGGCTTCTTTGTGGGTCAGTCCACGCAAATATCCTAGCTTTGGTCTGCTATGGCTCATCTGGCTGCTAGCCTGGACGGGCTATAACCTGGGCACGGGAGGTTACTTTTTTCTATTTGTCAAGAACATCACGCGCTATGAAGACATCTTTGCTGGGCATGCGGTGAAAGAAGGCGTCGCCATATTGCAGATGCTCCAAATTGTGGTTGGAGTGCCGCTGATGATGGTGGCTGGCGTCGTTTCAGACCGCTACTTGCGGCGGAAACCCTTCGTTCTGGTGGGGATCATTGGGATGGGGATTGGCCTGGCGATTTTGGTCGTATTCTCGGGCTGGTGGATGGTCATGGTCGCCAGTGTGCTGATTGGGGCAAGTTTTTGGATCTTTTACAGCTTGGGAGTAGCGATGATCACGCAAAAGCTGCCCTGGGCCTCAAACCGCGGCAAAGACCTGGGGGTGATCAACATCGCTTCTACGTTGCCGCAGCTTATCATGCCCTGGGTGGGGGCGACGGTTGTCATTGCTTTTGGGGCAGAGAACAACCTCAGCTATCAAATCCTGTTCCTGATCGGATGCGTGGCAATCAGCCTGGCAGTCATCCTGATGTGTTCTAACCGTTTAAATGTTCGATAAGGCGATGAAATTGCTTGTAATTAGGGCTGAAATCTTGTTTTTTCTAAACTTTTGTGTTAATCTTAAGAAGCTTATCCCCTAACTTATGTTATGTAGGTAAGCATCTGCCGAAAGAGAATATCGGCTCAATCAGTTTCTTTTATTTGTAAAAGAAGGAGGAACTTATGGGAGACAAGAGTCCGAAGAATAAAGAAAAAAGAAAGAAGAAACAGCAGGAAAAGAAAAATAGCAAGACGCCTGCTCCAGCATCAACTGTATCCACAACCGTAACAAAGAAAGCTTAGATCAAAGAACACCCCCTGAATTGCTTTCCAGGGGGTGTTCTTTTGGTTAAATTCGGCTGTTTGAGGGTCACGTTAAAGAAGTTGGTATTTTAGGAAAAGGAATGAGATCGATGGGTAATAAATCGCTGTTTGATGATTTGGCGGGGTTAATCTCAAAGGAAGTCGGGAAGGAATCTTCTTCAGGGGAAAAGCCGCCTGGTGAGCAAGAGAATATTTTGGTTGAAAGCCTGAAAATCTTCGCCGGGCAGTCGGGTGAAGGGGTTGGTAAAGAGGTGAACGAGTTCCTTAACGGGAGAGGCAGCTTGTTAGAGACCACCCGTTCAGCCGTGGTACGCAGCGGCAGCTCAGCCTCAAAGGAAGTGGCTGTGTTTTTGAAGGAAGCCTTTAATCTGCCCGCTACCATGGCGAACACATTGGCCGCACTGATCGTGAAAATATTCCCTTCCATCAGCAAGCTAACCGGCGAAGAGGAGGCTGCAAAACCGAAGCGCCCGCGCAAGAAAAAAGCCAGTACGTCAACCAGCAAACCGAAAAAGCGAAAAACCTCTTCAAGTACGAAGCCATCCTCAAGCAGTAAACCGAAAAAGAAAATAACTTCGGAGAGCAAGAAGCCTGCCGCTGCCAAACCTCAAAAGCGGAAAACATCCACAGGGAACAAAACAGCCGCCAGCAGTAAAACAAAGAAACGCAAATCATCTTCCAAATCTATAGAAATACCGATTGGCGATGAATAGAGAGTTAATTTTTATTTCTCCAAACGCCAGAAGGTTTCCAGGTATGGGGGAGCAACCTGGGTGAAATGAGCCCAGGAACCCGGCTCGGGAGCTGGGTCAGGCCGGATCCATTCCCAAAGCCCGAGAAAGATGAAATCCAGGGCAACCAGGGTATTCAGCACGGTGCTGAGCGTGTGGCGGAATTCTAGGGGACCAAGAACCTTTCCCGGCGTGCCGTCAGGCTGGGTGACATCCCAATAAGGATAATATTGGTTGATGTTCTCACCATCGGTATACAGGTGTTTGAGAGGATAGGCTTTGCCGTCCCAGGCTTCCTCATCCACGGTCATCACGAAAGGGTTGGCGAATTGCGCAAGATAGACCCCGCCCGTTTTGAGCACACGTTGAACTCCCCGAAAAACAGGCTCTACCGCTGGGACGAAGTTTAGCGAATAAACCTGCCAGATAATATCGAAGGTATCGGAGGGGAAAATCGAAAGGTCGCGCATATCTCCCTGGTAAGTCTTGACCGTATAACCATGATGGGCAGCCGCCTGCTGGTCACGTTCCAACTGGATATCGGAGAGGTCCAATACCGTGACATCAGCTCCTAAGATTCCGAAGGCAGCCGAGTCCTGCCCTCCCCCGCTGGCCAGGCAGAGCACTTTTTTCTCGGAGACATCTTGAAGGATGCCATGCCGCCCGATATCGCGCTGAGCATCTGCGGGAGTGAGCTCTAGAAATGGTAGGGTATATTCAACATTGAGGTGTGCAAGGGCATTCCAGCGCTCGCGGTTCGTTTTGTTGATCTCGTCCATAGTTTTATCCTTGGGGTGGTTTTTTTTCCCGGTTATATTATTTGATAGAGGAACCATCAAAGCCATAGGTCTGGAGATGTTCCTTGATGATTTCACGCGCCTCAGATTCTGTGAGGATTTGATCTGCTGCGCACGGGGCGGTATGCCCATCGATTTCAGCCTCTGACAAGATTTGAGTGATCAGGTTCAGCGTATACATTTCCTGGCAAACGACAAGCTGGATGGAGCCGAACTGGTAAAAGGGCGGGCGGACCAGGCGAGAATCGAGTATACACCACCACCCTCGCATACTTCGCCAACATACCTGGCGCTGAGGATGGGACGCAGCAGGGGAGGCTCGCCCTGCAGGAGCGACTGCCCTGGCATCCAGCCAGGTTTTTCCAGGCCCAGGTAGTCCAGCAGTGTGGGAGCGATATCCAGGTTTTGGGTGTTGTTTTTTATCCTGCTGGCGTATTCACCATTGGGAAAATGAAACAGCAGCGGGATTTTATCGTTGGAACGCCACTGATCGGCATGATCTGAATAAATGACGATGATCGTTTGATCCATCAGGTCATTGTTCTTTAATGCAGTCAGCAGCTCGCCGATATAGGCATCGAAATCCAGGACTGCGTCGTCATAGAAATCCGCCATCCATTCTGCCGACTGGTTTTCTCCAACGGAGAACACTCTTTTACGGGGGTAAAACTGCCCGCCGTGTGTTCCCATCATGTGGACATGGACAAAGACAGGCTGGTCGCTCCTCAGCAGCAGGTGGGTCAATTGGCGGATGCGCTCCTGGTCGTTGAGCTGAGGCTGCCGGTCGGGGTTGACCGCCTGGATCACGTAGCTGTAAGGATCGGGCATGCTGCGGAGATAGAAAATGTGCAGGAGCCGGCTGGAAATCCTTTCATAAAGCCGCGGTAAGAAATACCCGACTTCCTCAAGGTGCAAGCGCCACGCTTGCAGAAAGATCTTGTTTTGATTAATGGATCTGCCGTTGACTTGGTCAAATCCCTCCTGCATGTTCAAATCATAAGCATCGATGTAGTAGGGGAAAGTGATTTGATAGGTGAGATACCCGGAGCGTTCCAGGATTCCGGGGAGGTGCTGGTAAGCGTCTTCACCTTGAAAGATGTTGGGCGAATAAAGAACGCGCGTCTGGGCTGGATATTTGCCGCTCAAGATCGAGAAAACTGAGCCGGTGGTATGGGAGGCATTGGTGAAGTTGTTTTGGGCCAGCAAGCCTGTCTCAGCTAACTGGCGGAGGCGAGGGGTGGTATCTCGGTCATAACCATACAACGACATATGCTTGGCGGTCACGCCCTCTCCACCCAGGAGGATAATATTGGGCTGACGCTTGATGAGGCCGGCTGCCTCATCCGTTGGTCTGATCTTCTCGCCGATACGCACCAAGCCAAAACCGAGGGATAACACCAGCAGGGAAATTGCAAGCCATACTTGAAAACGCTGCCAGGAATAAGCTTTGGGTTTGGAATTTGGAGCGATTTCACCAGGTGTGGAGACAGAGGAGGTTCTTATCATCCGGATCACCTGCCGGTACCAAACTGCGAACAGGATGATCAATAGGATGGCGTAGCCACCCCGGAAGACCCCTATGGATGTGACGATCCCGAACTTGAACAGGGTGTAGGTGAAGTTATCGATCAACAGCAGGCAGGTGATAGCGTAGAGAAACGCGGGCAGCGCAGCGCCGATAAATTGAAAGACCTGCCATTTCTGGGTTGGACCAGGGATCAAGCCGAGAATTCGCAGGATGACCAGTAGGGGAATGGTGAGCTCAACCAGTACAAAGCCAGCCAGCAGGAGGATCTCCAGCTTATAGCCAAAGGACATCGCATCCATGAAGGATGGCTTGGTGGCAAAGAACAGCCATTCCATGAACAAGTAAGCATAGATTGACAGGATGGTTTGGATGAAGAGCAACAGCCAGGATAATGAGGACTTCGATGGTTGGGGCATAAACTAGATCATATTACCGCAATCCGCGTTTCGCGCGGAAGGAGGTTGTGAAACGAAGAACCCCTCATGGTTTTTGGGCCCATTGTATCGTGGGTACGATCCAAGCATCGAGTGGCTTGTACAAAATGCCGTGCCCGGTGCCGATACTCAAGACAATCTCATTATGCTGGGCGAGACCCTTGCCTTCTGAAAAAGTGAACAAATCCTGGCAGGAGCCCGCCAGCGAATCACTGAAGTCATAGATCGATAAGACATTCCCGTACAATGTGACCTGGCTTTGGATGAACTCCTGGACAGTTTCTGGGGCACAGATGGCGAGGATGACGAAATTAATTTCGGGATTTTCTAGCAAGTGTGAGACATCGATAGCTATGCCAGCGCCTTTTGATGCACCTAGGACAGTGATATTTTGGTCTGGCACGCCTGCCTCCAATAATTGGGTTATCTGTCCAGCAACTCTTTTTGCATATTCCAGGCTGTCGGTATTTCTTTGCCCTCTGCTCACTGATCACCACGAAGCCATATTCCCTCAGCTTCTGAAGGATCGCCACGTATTCATATTCGCCGAAGTCAGGACTGATGGCTGGGAGCCCCTGGTCTTCGATGATCTTCCCGTGCAAGTAGAAAAGATATCGTTTTGTGGAATCGATTGAACCGGGAAAGGCGTAATCCGATAATTCAGGTGTGAGCGAAGGCGAAAGGGGCGTGACATCCTGCGTGGGCGTGAGCGTAGGCGATGGGACCAGAATCTTGGTAACGACTGGTACCGCCTGTTTTAACGTAGGATTTGGACCTTTCGCACAGCCAGCAGTCGATATGGTAAACAGGATGATTATGAGGATTTCCACTTGGAATTACTTTCATCGTAATCTTTTGATCCATGTTTTATGCCTGCTTTATATTGTTTGCCTCAAAAACACCTGAGTCTTTGGTGATCAAAAACCGACCACCGTTTTCTATTCAAGGCTCAGTTCCACGAAAATTCTACCAGTTTCAATCTCAGGTCAGACTTCTATATCAATCCGCCCCGACAAGATGTAATCGACCAGCGGGCCTACTTCCGTCACAATGAGAAAATCGATATACCGGTGCAGCGAAATCTCTGAGAAATAACTGTTCAGTACTGCGAAACCATTTTCAAGCGTAAATAAATCCGCAGGTATGGATCCCCAGGCAGCGAGCTGGGAATCAAACCTGATAACCAGGTCTGACAGCTCTTGCAAGTGTCTTTGCCCTACCGTGGAGGCATAAAAACGCCCCGCCGGTTTGAGCACACGTTGGATTTCTAATAAGGCTTTCCCAATATCGGGCAAGTGATAGAGCATGTGGTTGGCGATCACAACGTCGAAGCATCCGTCTGGGAAAGGGATGGATTGGGCGTCAATGATGGCGAACTGGTGGAAGGATGTGGAGCCTTTCAGGTTGGACCTGGCCTGGGCTGCCATGCCGGCTGATAAGTCGGATAGGACGATTTCCAGCCTGGATGGAATCCTGCCGCTATTTTCAAGCCATAAATTGCCTGCACCGCAGCCTAATCTCTAGAGCATGGCTTTGAGGGGGAAATTTGAATTGGTCAAAGAGCCAGCGCTGCCACCCGTATGGATTGGTGCTGAATTTCTGGTGCAGGCGGATGCGCGCACTCAAGTTCGAGGCATCCTGGTATTGGGCGGCGACATAGCTGGGATCGGAGATGGAGTGAACTGTCGCCATGGTCATTCACTTTCACCTTTGAGCACGATGGTCTGCCAGGACTGCCTCAATGGTTCTTCGGGAGGCCGCGGCGAGCGCAGGATTGGTTTCCTTATAGTAGGGGAGAGCGATCAGCCCGACGGACAAAGCCAGGCCGCGGGCGCGGTCCCAGGTGGCGTCATCAACCTGCAATGCTTCTCGAAACACAGCCCGGGCTTCAGCAGGCAGGTAAAGCCAGGCGGCCATCACATCATAAGCAGGATCGCCCACCGCCAGGCACCCGAAATCGATCACCGCACTGAGCCGGCCATTCTGTGCCAGCAGGTTTCCAGGCATTAGGTCGCCATGGATCCAGATGGGAGCTTTGTCCCATGGAGATGCCAGGAGGGCAGCCTCCCAGGCGGCGGTGACTGCCCTGGTATCGAGCATCCCCTCCAGCGAAGTAATCGCCTGACGGGTGTAGGGATCGCGCAAGACCAAGGGCTTGCCACGCGCGAGATCGTGCTCATCGGGGAGCAGCCCATTTGTTGGATCAATCTGCTGCAGGGCAAGGATGAACTGCGCCAGGTCTACTGCCGCTTGGGATGGGTCGGAAAGTCGTTCAAGGGTGGCGTTCTCGCCTTCAAGCCAGCAGCAGACAGCCCAAGGATAAGGGTAACCTTCGCCGGGCGCTCCTTTGGCGAGTGAGATAGGGACGGCCAGGGGCAGGTGAGGGGCAAGCCTGGGCAGCCACGTGTACTCTTTGTCCACCTGCCCGGCAGCCCAATGGATGCGGGGCAGCCGCACGACCATGTCATCGCCGAGACGGTAGAGAGCATTATCGGTGCCAGCAGATGGGACCGGCTCGATCGGGAGATCAGCCCACTGGGGGAACTGCATGGCAAGCAGCCGCCTCACCAGTGCTGGATCGGTTTCTACCTCGTGAGTATGCATTTTTTTAATGGACATGAGATCACTTCGATGCAAGGAATCACGTAGCAATGGTTGCTACTGATCCTTGATAGGCAGCGAAAGTATGCACAGCTTATCCTTCTATTTTATTCAGTAATTCTCTTAGAGCTGCCAGTTCTTGTGCCGATAGGGTAACCCCCTTACCCATTGTTTTGCCATCAGGCGACCAATCCCGGATATCATACTTGGGCTCTCGATCGTTCCAACGGATCAAGTTGAGCTCTTTTGCCCACCCTTTGTCAGATTTGGATAGAATGCCGATCTTTTTGACGATTTCAAATTTTATGTCAGCCATTGTTGATGCTCCATTTCGTATGTATTTCAATAAACGGGAGGGGGATCCCTGTTAACTCATTGCAAAGCCTGAATGCTCACCCGGTCAGAGATTCGTTCAAGCAGGCTTTCCATCAAGTCGGTGTTTGGATCAATGTGAAGGGAGAGCGTCCCCTCCGGACAAGCCGGGATGCAGCGTCCGCAGACGATACAGCGCTCATCGATTTCGGCTTTGTACGGCCCCATTTTGATGACAGTCTCACCGCCATAACAGGTACTTACACACGCCTCGCACAGCGTGCAGTGATCACCAACAACGATGCTCAAGCCAGGCAGGCGGTGGTTGTAAAAATCCCAATAGCGCTGCGGTCCTTGCTTGAGCAGCAAGCGCACATCGCAGCAGCACTCGCAGCAAAAGCACAGCGAGAGCAGGCGCCTCTTTTCCACGCCAAAAATTCCGGCTTCCGATTCTTGGTGCAAGATGGTTGGGATCAAGCCGCTTGCTAGTGCCCGGTCAAGATGCGCCAGGGCTTCTTCCAAGGTTAACAGCCGACCAACCCCCTCCGGGATCTGCCGGACGGCGGGGCCTAAATGCAGGCAGCCTAAGTCTACCGGGTGTGCCTGGCAGTGGAAGGCTGTCCGGCAGGGGCAAGCGGACATGGCAAAGATTCCATCTGCTTGGCGCAGCAGATCGGCAACCAAAGCGCCAGGCAGCGGGCAGCTCTTGCCTTGGGGAACTGCTTCGCTGATTGGGATAAACCAATTCGAGTCAGTCTTCTCTTTGATGAAGTTATTTTGCAGGACAGGTCCGAGCAAAGGGATGCGCATGGCTGCGATCCCCGGCTTTAAGACCGTATAAAACTTCATGATCTTACGCCAGATCGGCGAGGCATTTAGATTGTTAGAGGGGGATGATTTCGGATTGTTCATGTGGTTGGCAGACTGGCAGTGCATCCATTATAATTCTTTCTCGAAAGCTTTAAATACGGAGAAACTAGATGAATTTATTGGACGGCACGGTTCTGCAAGATGTTTATGATGTGATTGTGGTTGGGGCAGGCATGGGAGGCATGACGGCTGCCAGCTTGCTGGCGAAACGCGGATTGTCGGTGCTGATGATTGAACAGCAGAATAAACCGGGTGGGGCATGCACCTCCTTCAAACGTGAAGATCATGTTTTCGATGTGGGCGCGGCCATGCTGTATGGGTTTGGTGAAAAAGGCTTCCGCCCGTTCCGCTTCCTGCTGAATGAGCTTGAAGAACCCATCGATATGGTGGCACATAAGACCCTGGCACGTATGACTTTCGAGGGGCATGAGATCATCTTCTGGCCGGATATCGACCGCTTCCTAGAAGAGCTTTATCCCTTATTCCCCGAAGAAAAGGATAACCTGCGGGCGTTTTATGATGATTTGTACAAGAAGTATGAAAATATTGTCATCAAGAATGAAATAATCTCACCGCCTTCGGAATTCTCGCCGCGCCAGGGTTTGCGCAGGCTGCTCAGCGACCCACTGACGATCATCAAAATGCAGAAACTGCTTTCGACCAGTACTAAGGACCTCATGCAGAAGTATTTCCGCTCCCCAGATATCGTCGATTTCTTTGATAAGCTGTGTTCGGCATATTCTTATACCACCGCGGCAGAAACCCCGGCTGTATTGGCGGCGACGATGTTCATCGATAATCATATCGGCGGGGTCTATTTCCCGGCCGGTGGGGCGCAGATGTTCCCGAATATCATCGAAAAAGCTTTCGAGCGCCATGGCGGTCAGGTGCTCTACCGGCAGAAGGTGGATGAAATCCTCATCCGAGATGGTCAAGCCTATGGCGTGCGTCTGCAGAACGGGATGGAAATCCGGGCCGAGCGGGTCATTGCCAATGCCACAGTGTGGAATATCTATGGCAAGCTGATCCGGCCGGAGCATATCGCCCCGGAGCGGTTGAAATGGGCGCAATCTTTAATCCCTACGTTTCCAAGCATGACCCTGTACATGGTGGTGGATCGGGAAGGTTTCCCTGAAGGCGTGTTCCCCTGGGAAATTTATATTGAGAACCGGAAAGAGATCGATTCTTCCGACCTGACCCTGTATATCAATTCACTGGTTGATGCGACTCTTTGCCCGCCGGAGCACCTGGTGGTGATGGCCATCTCGCCGAACATGTGCACATGGCCGCATCCGGATGATCCGGTTTACCGCTCGGAAGATTACGAAGCTCAGAAGCAGCGTGAAGCCGAAAAAATGCTTGACCAAATTGAGATGCATATCCCGGGGTTCCGGCAGCAAATTCGGGAGCTTATCATTGGTACCCCATCGACGATCGAACGTTTTTTACTGAAGAACGGCGGCGCGGTGGGCGGGCCTAAAAACCAGATTGGGCAGGAAATGTTGAACCGGCTGCACGCACGCAGCGAGTGGAAGCGCTTGTATTTTTGCGGTGATTCCACCGTCATGGGTACTGGCCAACCCGCCACGGCGGTCTCAGGGGTCGGGGCGGCGAATGTGATTTTACGCGAACTGCACCTGCCTGATTACGATGTGCGTCAATTTCCCAAGCAATATGTGAACTTCGTTGACCAACCCTACACAAGACCGGCCTTTGACTCGAGCGAGGAAATTTCGGAAAAGAATGCCTATCTCGCTGCAGCTCAATGTCAGGGCTGCCTGGAACCGCAGTGTATGGTTGACTGCCCGGCATGTATTGATATCCCCGGATTCATGCGGCGCATGGAAGCGAAGAACTATGCGGGAGCTGCTCGCCTGATCCGCGAGAAGAACCCCTTTGGGGAAGTATGCGGCTGGACCTGCAGTGCCGGTCAATTATGCCAGCGGGCTTGCTACCGGCACGACTTCACTGGTAAGCCAGTGCGCATTGCGGAGCTGCAGCGCTGGGTGTGCGCCGCGGCCGGTGAGAAAGGCTGGTTGAAGCTCAATCTGCCTCCCAGTGGATCGAAAGTTGCTGTCATCGGCGGGGGACCTTCAGCCTTGAGCTGTGCTTATTACCTGAGCCTGGTAGGCTGCCGGGTGACGGTTTTTGGTGAAGAAGAACGCCCAGGAGGCATGCTGTGGAGGAAAGCCAATACAAGCCCAGCGCTGCAGCCGGCCATTCAACGCGATATCGAAGGCCTCCTTTCCAGCGGGCTCACCTACCAGGTGCGTTCTGGAGAGGAGCTGAATTTAGCGGCACTGCAAAATCAATTCCGGGCGGTATATTTGACCACAGCCAGTGCTGAAAACCGCCCCGGGGTTTTTGTGGGGGATGAGTACGTGGAGAACGGAACCAGCGTTGTTGTGGCAGCTGCGAGTGGACGGAATGCCGCCATGCAGATTTGGCAGTACCTCAATAGTGAGAGATCATAAATTTTAAATGATGGAAACCTACCTGCCGCATGACCTGATCCTCCACATCATCCTTTTCCAGGTGGTAGTGCTTGGGGTAGTATTGAGCAACCTTCTTCTCCTGCACCGTTCGAGGAAGCACAAGCCACCGGATGAATATCCTATGGTTTCCATCTTGGTCCCGGCGCGCAATGAGGAAAGGAATATCGGAGCGTGCCTGCAATCCTTGCTGGAGCAGGATTATCCTTCATTTGAAATCTTGGTACTCGATGACCAATCTAGCGATGGCACGCTGGCGATCCTCACACAGTTAGCCTACCTCCATCCGAAGTTGAAGGTCCTGGAAGGTCAGCCGACGCCGGAGGACCTGTTAGGAAAGAATTGGGCTTGCAGCCAGCTAGCGCGCCAGGCGCAGGGTGAGCTGCTGTTCTTCACCGATGCCGATACCATTCACCAGCCACGTACGCTGCAATCCATTGTTACTGCTATCATCGGAGAGAAAGCTGATCTGATAACGGGCTTCCCGCGCCAGCAGGTGCTGACCTGGGGAGAACGGCTGCTGGTGCCTTTCTTCCCGTGGGCGCTAATGTGTTATATCCCTTGGTGGCTGGCATACCAGGTGCGTCAACCGACGCTGGCAGCCGCAGTGGGACAGTTGATGGTATTTCGACGCGAAGCATATCAGAAGATCGGCGGTCATGCCGCCCTGGGTACGGCGATCGTCGATGACTTGATGCTCACCAGGAAGGTGAAAAAAGCAGGCCTGCGTTGGAGGGTAGTGCGTGTATCGGACCTCATCTCCTGCCGGATGTACCACGGGGGATGGGAGGCAGCCAACGGTTTTCAAAAGAATCTATTTGCAGCATTTGATTTTCGCCTGTTGATCTTTTTGTTTGTTTTCCTGTGGTTGATGGTCCAGTATTGGACGCCAATAATCGTTTTAGCCGTTTATAGCTTTGGGTTTGCCCCTTTTGCCCGCCTGGATCAGCTGGTGGTGTGCATCAGCCTTTCACTGCTCCTGTGGCTCATCCCATATATGGAGCTGGGGATTCCCCTGTACCTGGGGTTGCTTTACCCGGTCACCATCCTGGCAAACGAAGTGGTGGCGTTCCAATCCCTGTTCTCCAGCCTGACGGGGCGGTTAACCTGGAAGGACCGGCCGTTAGGGAGGCAGAAGTGGAAGTGGTTGTAAGTAAAGTCTTGAACAAATCTACAATTCAATTGCTAATTTGTACAGAATTTATACTTTTGTGTACCGTTCAACTTCGCCTAGATACAACTCCCGCAAACGTGCGGTGAGTTCGCCGGGCTTGCCGGCGCCGATCAAATGACCGTCCACGTTCACAACCGGCGTCAGCCCGCCAAAAGTGCCGGTGACAAAGGCTTCATTGGCGGCGTAAACATCGGTCAGGGAAAAATCTTTTTCATTCACCGGGATATTTTGCGCTCGGCAGATTTCAATCACTTTTTTGCGCGTGATCCCGTTCAAGCAGTGCTGGCCTGTAGATGTCCATACTTGTCCCTTGACGACAATAAAGAAGTTTGTCGAATTGCAGGTGCTGACCGCGCCGTGAACATCGAGCATCAAGGCTTCGTCAGCGCCAACCTGAATGGCTTGGTTCAAGGCGATGACCTCATGCAGTTTGCTGTGGCAATTTAATTTGGGATCGAGGGTATCGGGAGGCGGGCGGCGGATGGTGGAGGTGAACAAGCGGATGCCCTGTTCTAGAATCTCTGGGTTCGCCTGTTTGTATTCGGCAATGATCACCATAGTGGGTGATCCCACTGTTAGGCGCGGATCCTGTGAGGGGGTTTTCTTAACCCCCCGCGTGACCATCAGACGCACATGGACACCGTCAGTCATGGCATTAGCACGCACGGTCCGATAGAGTGCTTCCTTAATTTCCTCCCGGGTCATTCTGATATTCAACGATATTGCAGCGGCGCCCTGGAAAAGACGATCGAGATGTTCATCGAGAAAGGCAAAGACGCCGTGATGCAGGCGCAGGCCTTCCCAAATTCCATCCCCGATCAAGAAACCGCTGTCGAAGACAGAGACTTTGGCTTCGCTTCGGGGCACCAGCTCACCGTTGATATAGATCAAAACATTTGCATTGCGTTCATCCGCAATGGCAGCATGAGTACCTCGATACATATACGCTCCTTTGAATGGAACGGATCAGCCTAGAATTCTTTTCCCCTCTGTCAAAATTATATCATGGGTAAAATAGCGCCTTCCATTTCTGAAGAGTGCTTCATCAATTTTTAAAAACCTTATCGCGACACTGGCCTAGATTTATACCTTTACATCAGATATTCGCCGCGGGGAGAAGGTTTTGATTCTAATGAGATATTCTGGAAACTCCATTTTCAAATATCGGCTGCCGGATGATGCTCTGACAGTCGGCTTTATTCTTTAGATCGGAGAACTTTTATTTTCTTCGAAATGATTGCTTTGACCTGTTCGAGCGGCAGAGCTTCTACCGTCCCACGGAAGCCTGTCATCGTCTCGGCCATGCACAGGGAATTATAAATCGCTTCCTCGGTGGCCTCGATGGCGGCCTCAAATAACGGTGACATCAGCCCGTTGGGCAGCTCCGGGTAATATGTCTCTTGTCCACGTCGTTCTGCAGTCCGGCGCACACCTTCAGCGGTGGAGAAAGCCAGCACATAATCCCCTGAACCATCGGAGAGGGCTGCTCCTGTGCGCGCCAGCCCGGCCAGGGCGCGCCGCGCCAGGCGGGTCAGGTTGCGGTCGGAAAGCGGGGCATCGGTAGCCAGGACGATCATGATCGAGCCATCCGCTCCGGAACTGAGCCTGTCCTTCAAGTAATACTTCCCAAGCGCCTGCCCAATCGGGAAACCTGCCATTTGCAGCACCCCACCGTAATTGGATTGCACCAACACCCCCAGCGTGTACCCGCCCAGCGTCTTTGGGAGAACCCGTGAGCTAGTGCCGATCCCGCCCTTCCAGCCAAAAGCGATCGTTCCGGTCCCCGCACCAACCGCGCCCTCGATCACTTCACCATCACCGGCGTTTTCAATGGCGGAATAGATCTGCGCGCTGGACAACCGGCGGAGGCGGATTTGATTCAACCAACCGTCATTGGTCTCACCGACCACCCCATTCACTGACCCAACTGCTTCGTTGCCCGGGCGGGAAAGCGTATAGTCGAGCAGTGCTTCTGCGGCGCGCGGCGCGGATAACGTATTCGTCAACAGAATTGGCGTCTCGATCTCGCCCAATTCCATGATCTGGGTGCTGCCTATCAGTTTGCCAAAGCCATTTCCCACCACCACGCCCGCAGGAACTTTATCCTGGAACAGGTTGCCAGCATGGGGCAGAATGGCGGTTGCGCCGGTGCGAATCTCTTTCCCCTCAATCAAAGTGAAATGCCCTACCCGCACCCCTTGAACATCGGTGATGGCATTGAACGGTCCGGTCGGTAATATTCCTGGCGCCAACCCCAAGGCGCGTACGCGGCAGCGTGATGAAATCTGGGTAGTCTGACCGTTCGGTTCCATAATGGTTATTTAGGTTTGCGCACAAGGTTTTACGGAAATTGATTTAAGAATTTATTATAAGGCTCCATTTGAGAATTTCTGCTAACCGTTTTAGAATCATTACTATTCCGCCTGTCTCAAAAACACTTGCAAGATGGCCTTCTGAAAATCGGTCGCGCGTACATGCGCGGTGAGTAGTTTTCGCAATGTTTGCATGTTTGATTTTTGTATCAAAGTAGGATCTTCTACTAACCTTTTCCCCTCTGCCCAATTTGTCCAGTCAAAAGGAAGGATGAAGTTATATTTATAAAGCACCTCCAAGAAGGCAAGCACCTCTGAAGAGTAACCATAGTAAGGGAATGCCTTCTCTGGAGAATTCCATTGACCTGGTTTGTAATCAGGTTGTTCAAAAACTGGTAGGAAATTAAGTATTTCATTTAGCTCTGACTGGCTGAGTTGTTGATCTTTCTGCCAGAAAACTTGTTTTGCATCCTCGATTAGCTCAAAAATGTGCCAATCGTCATTCTCATCTATCCGTCCGAGCAGTTCACTAATCCAACGCGTCGGTAGACCCACCCGACCATGCAGCGCTCCAACAATTGCACCCACTATGGCCGCTACTGTATCATTATCTTTCGTATCATTGACTGCTCGAACTATTGCTTCTTCCGGGTTTTCAGCATAGCGAGAAAGAATGTATAGGACACATGGCATCGTTTCAAGAAGATATGCCCCTGAGTGCCATCGCTCACAAGCTTCCAAGGAAGTCCAGCCTTCCTTTGTCGCTCGTCGAACTTCTCGTTCAGTATACTTCCAGAGTGGTCCTGAGTAAAAGATTCCACTTTGACGGGGCGCATAGCTGGTATCCCCTTCGAGCTGGCTAGCTACTGATGTAAATTTCTCGACCCACCATATTGATTCAGGTACTTGTTTTAGAAGTAGGCATTCCCAAAGAATATGAGTGAGGGCTATGCAACAGGATATAGAAGCTCGATCATTGTGGGTGATCATACCTGCTAAAGCAGCATCAGCCCAAAGAGCCTGAGATGGCTGCTGTAAATATGGAATGAGAACAGGTGCAATACGCATTAGCGCCCCATTCCCAGCCGAACGACGACCTGCCGATACCCAGGACTGCCCCATATCTTTGTACGTTCTCAAAAAATCTTTGACTGTTCTACCGATCCCAAAAATATTGGATTTGGTAAATTTCGTTGCCAAGCGATCTGGAACCAGTCCATCATCGGCAATTAGCTGCTCCAGCGTCCAGAAAGCCATTTGGGTATCATCTGACGGGAGGCCAACTCGGCGCATTTCAGCGTACCGATTTGGTAGATATTCGCGAATTTCCCCATATTTACTTCGTCGTTCTTGAGGGAGAAGTGACTCTGTTGTATTTCCTAATGCATCGCCAATTGCCAGCCCCAAAAGCATCCCTTCAACGCGTTCGTAGTTCCAATCTTCAGGTAACTTGTCCGGGATAACAGTCAGAAAGTGGGCATTTTCAAGAGCGATTAGCTTATTGAAGAGCAGATTTTGGAGCAGATCGAAATTATCGATCATGGCATACCTTTATGAAAAAATATTCATTACATCGTTAGAAAACTAATGGACTTGGATAATTATAACTCCATCAATTAAAGAACTCAAAAAGCGCCGCCATCTCTGGAGAGCAGGTCAAATTCACATTCTTTGTCTTAAGCTCGAACTTCAGGTCGGAATTCAAACACGTATTTTTGTTATGACAAAAATCCTGGTGGTGATAAGTATAAAAACCTAACGAAATGGCTCAGATGCAGCGGTTACGTAATGAACAACCATTATTGAGTAGCCTTTTTTTCGTCGATCAATCCTGCTATTGCCCCTCCAGACTAAGTTCAATTGGGAAGTTCCCCGGCCAGTGTAAGGTGTAGGATTCCACATTAGGTACTGTGAAGCCCATCGTGAATTCATCCTGAACCCATCCCGCCATCGTTGATATAAACTGGGAACCATCTTTCCCTGACACGTAAATCTGACCGTTGCTATCTTGGATCATTTTTTGAAAATTATCAAGCGAAAACTCTCCGGGGACTAAATTCTCCAGGTCGGGTTGGGTTAAGATCAATAAAAGGAATTTTTCTCCAGGTCGAGATTTTTGATCGTGAACTTCGTCAACCAGGCGAGCTGAAGTAATCACAAAGTCCCCCATCGTCGTTTTCAAGATCGGTTGCGATGGTGCAACTGTATTCACTTCTTCAGTTTCTGGTAATCCAGATGAGGGGCTGCAGGATGAAATACAGAGCGCAACGAGGACTGGAATTACATTCCAAACTGCTTTCATTTTGAGTATCATGGTTGGATTTTTCCTTTCTCTGATAAGGTTTCTCAGTGATATCATAAAAGGGCTGGTTTTGCTTGACGAAAAACATACCGGAATCCTATGATTTCCCAACAAGCTGGTTCCATAGGTCGCCCAATAACAATTGTTCGCGAAGGGCAGGGAATTGGTTGTTGAAGAAAAAAGCACCAGCCTCTTCTGGAGAGTGCTCATATTTCCTTTGTTCTAGGCTTGAACCGCCGGGCTAAACTTGTACCCATATATACAACTCGGTCCGCGCTGGGGATGTGAGAGCGGCAGTGTCATGCCCAAGTTGAACCGTCCTCTGGTTCTGGCAGGGCATCCTCGCGAACCGGGGCAATCGCTGGGCATGCGAGGCTTACAACAATGCCGCCCAACCAGGCGGGTTGGCTTGAGTGCCTTGTTGGGCGGCTTGAATTAAGGCAGTGGGTGCCTACTTAATGACCAACGGGAGGTAGGTCCGGTAGATACGCACGGTGTAAGTTTCACCGCTCGTATATGGCAGATCAGCCAGCGGGTTTCCGGATAGGTCGCTTATAGCTGCGCTGGCGGGCACATCCAGGCGGATTGTGCCGGAGCCGCTGCCTGTGTTGACTGATACCGTGTAGATGATCGGACCACCACTGACGCTCGTGATAGATGCCCCCGTCACGCCGCTTGCCGTCAGGGTGAAGTCGTCCGTATCCACGCCGGTGACTGTTTTGGAGAAGGTGACCGTGAAATCCACGCTGGCGAGGCTGGTGGAACTTGGATTGACACGCGTAATTGAAGAGACGATTGGCGCTATGGTATCTAAAACTTCGTACGCGCCTATGTCGCAGTACGCGCCTTGCGGACGGGTGACGCCGCGCTGATCGGTGGTGGCGCAGGTAGCGTTATTGCCTGCGTCAATCGCGGAGGAACCAGTCAAGAGAGGGATGGTCTGGGTGAAACCGCCGTAATCGCCGAGCGGGCCAAGCAGGGGGTCGCCGGTGATGATATTCGAGCAACC
Source organism: uncultured Chloroflexia bacterium (assembly GCA_963751425.1). Classification (GTDB taxonomy): domain Bacteria; phylum Chloroflexota; class Anaerolineae; order Anaerolineales; family UBA4823; genus CAVVUF01. The sequence goes on from CAVVUF010000002.1 coordinate 824,497, forward strand.
AGTTCCTTCAGGGCAGCCACCCTGCACAACACTATCATACACGCTGACGGTATAATAACTCAGATAAATCTGAGGTCCAGAAACAGCAGCAGTATTCTCCCAGAAAATCGTGTTTTGGATACCTTGGTAGCTGTAACCGCTGTAGATACCACCGCCGTAGTCCGCAGAATTGCCGCTGAAGGTACCATTTTTCAATGAAAAATCGTAAACCCAGGAATTCCAAATCCCACCGCCATTGGATGCCGAGTTAGCGTTGAAAGTGACATTTGTCAATAACAGCGGATCGTCGGATAAGTAACTTGCCATCCCGCCGCCGGAGGTTGCTGAGTTACTGCTGAAGGTGACATCCGTTAGCGTTAGACTGCCGTGATAATTGTATATTCCGCCGCCGGAGTTACCCGAGTTACCGATGAAGGTGACGTTTGTTATCGTCGGACTGCTGTAGTAGTTACCTATTCCGCCTCCCTTTATCCCCCAATTACCGTCAAAAGTGACGTTCGTAATTGTCGGGCTGGCATAACCATTATACATTCCGCCGCCGTAATCATCAGGCCAACTGCTATTGGCATTACCCCCTCTGATGGTGAAACCATCCAGAGTTGCACCGCTTGCCCCATAGACTACATGGTAGACGTTTTCAGAATTGTTCGTTAAGCCCACATCATCCCCATTTAGGTCGCCGCTCAAAATAGTGACATTAACCTTGGGGTTGCGCTGGGTGAGTACCGTCTCTGTCCCGGCGAATCCACCGTAGAGTACCACGCCGTTCTTGAGTTGGAATGTGGCGCTGCGGTCGGTTCCCACAGTCGGTTTGTGTGTCCCTGCCGCAACCCAGATCTCATCGCCGCTGACCGCATTGGTTAATGCGGTTTGCAGCATGCAGGCATTCGCCCAACTGGAGCAATCGCCTATTCCGTCGGGTTTGACGTAAAAAATCCCCGCGGAGCGGGCGATTGAGGAAGGGGTTAACAAGCTGAATACCAGTAAAATCAACAACAAGAAACATAATGTTTGGGTTTTCATGAAGATGATTCCTTTCCAACTCATTATATCTACTCTCCCTTATCTATACAACCAAAAGCGCCCTCCATTTCTGGAGAGCGCTTTATAATCTTACTAACACTCTTAATGAAATAACGGCCGGAACTTATACCCATATACCAGCAACCCCCGCTCGTCGCCATCCTGGCGCAGGCGGCGGGTGACCATCTCGACCGGCATGCCGATCTCAACGGCCTCCTCACCCAGATCGGTCAGCTGGGCAGTGATGATGGGACCCTCTTCCAGCTTAACCAGGGCCACGGTGTAAGGGGCAGTGGCTTCGTAACCGGCTGGGGCATCGTAAATCGTGGTATAGGAATAAACTTCCCCGCGACCGCTGAAGGCAAAGCTAGTCTTGGCATCTTTACCGCACTCGGGGCAGATGTCACGCGGGGGGAAGATCTTCGCATCACAGTGCGGGCAGACTTCACCCATTAAGCTGTAACGTTGTTTTTTGAGCCGCCAATGGCGAGGTATTTCCATAAATAAATCTCCTAATGATTCCTGATGATGATCTTACAGCCTGGATTCTAGTGATGAGAGGCTATCAGGAACTATCAGAAAGGCTGTTTCTGAGCACCTTTCGGAGATGATAGGTTTTGATAGTGGGTATAAACAGGTGAGTTTAGATCCACTGCGATTGGAAGGTTCGCTCGCTGTGTACATTCCCAGTGTTCACAGTGGACTTTGGCTCAAGCAAGATCACGTGTACTTCCTCATCGGCTATTGGCTTGTGCTCCTCTCCGTGTGGGATAATCACAAATTCTCCCTCAGCGATGGACAATTCGCTGTCACGCAATAGGATCCGCAGATTCCCGTTGATGACTAGGAACAGCTCATCTTCGGTCTCGTGTTTATGCCAGATGAATTCACCCTTGAGCTTGGCGAATTTGATATAAAGTCGTTCAGCTCGCCCGTAATCCTTGGCTGCCAGTGATCCGCTATCAATTGGAATTTTTGAGCGATGTTGATCACTTCCATAGCTCTGATCCTCTCTCTCCCTTAACCCCTCCCCCCTGCTCTTACACTCTTTCCAAGATATGCGTCACTGCTGTGGCAGCGGGACCGCCCAGGCATTGGACCATGGCGCGCCGGGCGCCGCTCACCTGGTTCTTGCCAGCCAGGCCGCGCAGTTGGAGGACGGCTTCTACCGCCTGGTAAACGCCCGTGGCCCCGCCAGGGTGGCCGCGGGCCTTCAAGCCGCCGAAGGTGGCGATGGGCAGCTTGCCGGTCAAGCCGGTCTGCCCGGCCTCCGCCAGCTTCCAGCCCTGGCCGCGCTCGGCAAAACCGGCTGCTTCCAGGGAAAGGGCTGCGAAAATCGAATAGGCATCAAACAGCTCAAAGAGATCGACATCTTGCGGCCGGATGCCCGCCTGGCGGCAGGCGCGCTCAACGGAGAGGCGCACAGCGGTCCATTCCAGCGGGTCGGGGCGGTCATGCAGCGCCAACCGGTCATTGGCCATGCTTGATCCGGAGATGCGGATGGGAGGAGTGAGCATTTGCTTGGGCAAGAGCTCCCGCCGCGTGAGGAGCAGCGCAGCCGCGCCATCGGCACCGGGGGCAGCGTCGAACAGGTTGAGCGGATCGTTGAGCATGCCGGCTTTCTCATAGGCTTCGATGCTGATCAGGTTATGGAACATGGCCAGTGGATTGGTGGCCCCGTTGGCGTGTGCCGTCACCGGGAAGCCCGCAAAGGCGAGCCGGGGGGCTTGATATTGATACATATAACGCCGCATGAGCAGCCCAGCTTGAGCGGTGGGGGTGAGCCCTTGCACCGCCTCATAATCGCTGTCTGTGGCGGTCTGCAGGGCAGCTTCGACTTTTGGACCAAGCCGGTCGGTAAATTTTTCGACCCCCAACACCAAGGCTACTTCGACCTCCCCAGAGGCTACCGCCATGGTTCCCTGGCGCAGGGCTGCCCCACCCGAGGCACCTCCCGCCTCGATGACGGCGGCTTCAATGCCTTTCAAACCGGCATGGTCTGAGATCAAGGAGCCCAGGTGGGCCTGGTCTGAGAGCAGCGGCGCCAGCATATTGCCCACGTACATGGCCTCCGGCTTGAGCCCACCAGCATCATCTCGAGCGGCCACAATGGCCTTGACAGCCAGGTCGCGTAAGGAAATTTCCCACAATTCCCCAACCGGGGTCTGTCCGATACCTGCGATGAATACTTCTGTCATTCTCTCTCCCTTTACTTCATCGCCAGCTTGCCGCGCAGGCGCACATAGGTTCCATAGTCAATCTCAGTGCGCCGGGAGATGTAATCTTGGGTCTTATAGGCGCGCCCCTGTCTTTCGTGAATAGCTTCTGTGACGTGCAAGGCAAAGGCATCAGAGCCAGCCCCCGAGCCAAAGGAAACCATCAGGATGTTGTCACCCGGTTCAGCGATATCAAGTACAGCCGTCAAACCGATCATGGCCGCGCCGGCGTAGGTATTCCCGATGACTGGCACAAGCAAGCCGGGGGCAATCTGCTCCTTGCTGAATCCCAGCATGGAGGCCACGCGCTGCGGGAACTTGGTATTGGGTTGGTGGAAGATGGCATACTTGTAATCGGCGGGTGTGGTATGGGTCTCTTCCATCAAAGCCTTCCCAGCCTCTGTGATGTGCTTAAAATAGGCCGGTTCCCCGGTAAAGCGCTGCCCGTGCTCGGGATATCTTTGGTATTCGCGCCGCCAGAAATCGGGCGTGTCGGTCACGTAAGAGTAGGAGCACAGGATTTCTGCTAAAGCTTCTTCGGCAGGACCAAGCAGGTAAGCAGCACCGCCTGCCCCGGCAGTGTATTCGAGCTGGTCGCCCGGGCGCCCCTGGGCGGTGTCCATGCCGATGGCCAGGGCGTAGTGCGCCATTCCTGACCCGACGAAGCCCATGGCGGCTACCATGGCTTCCGTACCAGCTTTGCAGGCAAATTCCCAGTCTCCGGCCTGCACGTGTGGGACAGCCCCAATCGCCTCGGCTACCAGGGTTGAGGTAGGCTTCACAGCATAGGGATGCGATTCGGAGCCAACCCACACCGCGTGGATCTCAGTTGGTGAGATATCGGCCCGTTTCAGGGCATTGCGGGCGGCTTCGATGGACATGGTGACCACATCCTCATCCAATCCGGGGACGGCTTTCTCTTTGATTGGCAGCCCGCCCTCGCCGCCGGTCCAAACACGCGCCACTTCTTTTGCGGGCAGCCGGTAGCGCGGCACATAAGCACCATAGCCGATGATGCCCACTGGCTTGGATGGTTTGAGGATTTTTGGATATGCATTGATCGGTTCGTTCATAGGTTTCTCCAAGAATTGGGAAGGATGCTCAACAGGGTTTCCCAAGGTTCCATTCTTTTAATATCGCTTCAGCCCGGTCGATGCGGACTGTCTTCTCAATGACAAGCTGTTCTGCCAGCCGGTTGATCTGGTCGCCTTGAGCTCCGGCAGCAATCGCTACCTGGCGGGCATGCAGGCTCATGTGGCCGCGCTGGATGCCTTCGGTGGCCAGGGCGCGTAGGGCAGCCAGGTTTTGGGCCAGGCCGACCGAGACGATGATCTCGGCGAGCTGGCTAGCTGATTCTACACCCATCAGCTTCAGAGCGAGCCGGGCAGAAGGATGGACCTTGGTGGCGCCTCCGATCGTCCCGACAGCCATGGGCATCTCCAGCGTACCCACCAGGTTCCCGCTGGCATCTCGGTTCCAGGTGCTCAAAGAGGTGTAGCGTCCCGAGCGAGCTGCATAAGCATGCGCGCCGGCCTCGATGGCGCGCCAGTCATTGCCGGTGGCGATGACCACTGCGTCGACGCCGTTCATAATGCCTTTATTGTGCGTGGCAGCCCGGTAAGGATCGGCGGCTGCAAAAGCCCAGGCGGCAATAATCCCATCGCGCACCTCTTCGGCGCTGTATTCGCCAAAAGCCAGTTCCGCCAACGGGATCGTACATCGCACCCGCGCAAGGCGTTGGTCGGCCAGGTTTGATAAGATGCGCAGATGCACCCGCCCGCCCGACAGGGTTTCAATGCGCGGCGCCAGCTTTTCGCAAGCCGTGTTCACAGCGTTTGCTCCCATGGCATCGCGCACATCATAAATCAGGTGCACCACCAGGAAGGGCCCAATTGGGGATGCCTCGATGATGCGCACCTGCAAATCGCGCGGCCCTCCGCCAAGCTTTTTAATACCGGGTCGAGCTCAGCAGCCTCGGTTAGCAAGTCCGCGGAGGCCTCGAGAAGCGCCAGGCGTGCTGAGGCCAGGTCAGATATATCCAATACTTGCATCTGCCCAATCATTTCTGGAGGCGTTGTATGGGCAAGAAAGCCCCCGCCCTGGCGCACCAGGCGGGCCATGAAGGATGCGCCCGCAACTACCGAGGGTTCCTCGATTGCCATCGGCACCAACACCTCTTGCCCGTTGACCACGAAGTTCAAACCCAGCCCCAGCGGTAGGGCATAAGTTCCGATAACGTTTTCCACCATGTGATCGGCTTGCTCAGCGCTGAGGCCGGCCTCTCCACTCAGCATGCAGATTTCTTCGTCGGAGAGCCGCCCAGTTTCTTGGATGATCTTTTGGCGTTCCTGCAAGCTCAGGTTATAGAAGCCAGGCAGGCGCGAACCTTTCGTTTTCTCATTCATTTCCTACTGCCTTCCATCTTTTTTTCTATGCACAAGCGTAATATAGCCGCTTGCCTCTGGCAAAACCTATCAATCTATCCGAAGATTCGTGAAGACATCTGCCTTCTTTCATTTTTTCGGAGAGATACGGGAGAATCTGGTGTAATGTCATCCGATTATACAAAAATGTTACTCTTTGGTACAATAAGGCTGTGGTGAGGTTTCGAGGTGGTGCTTAGTCGAGAGCAAATTGAGGAAAGGCTGGTCGCACTCCACCGGGCCAGCCTGGAATTAGTGAGCAACCTGTCTCTAGAGTCTGTGCTGGAGCGGATTGTGAGCCTGGCACGCGAGCAAGCCGGTGCCAGGTATGCAGCCTTAGGTGTCATTAATGAGAAGGGGGAGTTGGTGAAATTCATCCCGGTGGGGATGTCGTCCCAGGAAATCCAACGGATGGACCACCCTCCCAAGGGTTTGGGTTTAATTGGCGCTATTCAACACGAGCGCCGTACGATCCGCGTCTCTGAGATCAATCAGGATGCACGCGCGGTGGGTTTCCCTCCTCATCACCCTCCCATGCAATCCTTTCTGGGTGTGCCGATCATGCAGGGGGATCTGCTCTTTGGACAGATTTACCTCACCGATAAAGAAGATTATCCCCACTTTACAGAAGAGGATGCCAGAGTCATCGAAACTTTGGCAGCCTATGCCGCCGTGGCTATTTCCAATGCGCGTATGTATGAGGGGCTTATAGATCGAGATCAAAAGCTGACACAGCGCAACAGTGATCTGGCTCTGCTGAATGATGTCGCGTCTGCCTTGGCGGGTTCAACCGAAATCTCTGATATCTTGGAGCAGACCCTGACCCGAGTGATGAATTACCTGGATGTAGAAGCCGGAGAGATCTTTTTGCGCGAAGAAGAAGGGGATGAAATGGTCCTGGCTTTACACCACGGAGAAGCGGCGGATGCTTTTTGGACGAAGGATCGGTTTGCTCCAGGGGAGGGATTCGTCGGCATTGTGGCTGAATCTGGCCTTCCGCTGGTCACCTCCACTGCGCAAGATGATCACCGCTATATCCGCCAAGCTGTGGTAGAAGCCGGATTCCGCTGTATTGCATGCATCCCACTCTCCGCCCGTGGACGGACGATGGGGGTGATGGGGGTTGCCACACGCCGGGAGCGCTTCCTGGAGGATCGGGAGTTAAATTTACTCTCCTCCGTGGGAAAGCTGGCTGGGATTGCGGTGGAAAATTCGTATTTAAACCACCAAACTCGCCGCCTGGCTGTGATGGAAGAGCGCGAGCGTATTGGTATGGACCTTCACGATGGGATTATTCAATCCATTTATGCCGTCGGCTTGGCATTAGAGTACGGGCGGATGTCGTTGGATGAAGATGCGGATACGACACGCGAAAAAATTACACAATCGATCGAGGGCTTGAACAGCACGATCCGTGATATCCGCTCGTATATCCTGGATTTACGACCGCGCCAGTTTAGAGGCGAGGATTTGATGGATGGTCTCAGGCGCCTGCTGGATGAATATCGCTCCAACACTTTGAGCGAGGCTAGCCTGGTTGGACCGGATGACGGGGTGATCAACCTTCCGCCTGCCCATGCGACCACGCTTTTTCATATATGCCAGGAGGCGCTGGCCAATGTAGCCAAGCACGCCCATGCCCGGCACACTTCGATTCAGCTTTGGAAAGCACCTGAGCGGATTCTTTTGGAAATATCGGACGATGGGCAAGGTTTTGATCTCAGCAAGATGAGTGTTACACTGGGTCATGGCCTTTCGAATATGCACACCCGCGCCCGCAAGGTTGGCGGCGATGTGGAAATTACCTCTGAGCCAGGGATTGGCACGACCGTTCTGGCCTGGGTGCCTGTGCGTCGAAGTGACCCGGCATCTTTGTTATGAAAGACCGCTCGCCAGTAATTGTCAGCCGGAACAACCCGAAGATCAAACAAATCCGAAGCCTGCGCCAGCGGAAAGGGAGGGATGAAACTGGGTTGTTCATCGTAGAAGGCATCCGGCATATTGGGGAGGCTGTGGAAGCGGGGATGCAGATCGACAGCTTGTGCTACGCCCCAGACCTCTTGTCCAGCGCATATGCGCTGGAGCTGTTGGCGCAGCAGCAAGCCAGGGGAACCACCTGCCTGGCTCTTGAAACCGCGACATTCACTTCATTGGCTGATAAAGAGAATCCTCAGGGGATCCTGGCGGTCGTTCGTAAACCGGCCTGGGCGCTCAACCAGCTCCATCCTGGCAATTTTCCATGGGGCGTTGCGCTGGTAGCTCCCCAAGATCCAGGGAATATCGGCACCATCTTAAGGACCATCGATGCGGTGGGCGCCAGCGGGCTGCTTCTCTTGGAGAACAGCGCTGACCCTTATCACCCCAACGCAGTGCGTGCCAGCATGGGGGCTTTATTCTGGGTTCCAGTCATCCAGGCTTCGTTTACCGATTTTTTGCAATGGTCAAAAGAGAAATCTTATACACTGTACGGCACTTCGGCACATGACAGCCGCGATTACCGCCTGGTTGAGAAGGTTCACTTCCCGCTCATTTTACTTTTAGGCAGCGAACGAGAGGGACTTTCACCGGAACAAAGGCAGGCCTGCGACCAGCTGCTGCGCTTGCCTATGCACGGCAGGGCGACCTCTCTCAATCTGGCTGTAGCGGCTGGGGTAATGTTGTATGCGATAGAGCGTACAAACGCTGTTCAGGAGAATTCGGACGAAAGCGGTACCTTAGCGGGGGAATAGTTTTTAGGACAACTGACGCACGTGTCTGCTGCTTATGACCTAGAGTCACCAGGTGACAGGCAAAGAGATGCGCTACTTCGGCATCAATAGCATCATTAAAGAGTTCACTCTTCGGATTGGGTTGCACCAAAAGGTCACCTAATTACCCTCATGCAATTGGAACAGGTATTTATCGGAAGCGTTTATTGCGATTAATATCACCATTAATATAATTAACTAATAGTTGACAAAATTAAATATACAGTTATAATTAATTAATAAAATCCAATATCCATGTTGTATTAATTGGAGAGCCATATGACTTCTGTTGAAATCGTGGATACAAAGATAAACTGGAAATTCCGTTTCTTCACCATCTGGGCAGGTCAAGCTGTCTCCTTACTGGGCAGCCAGCTGGTTGGCTTTGCGCTCATCTGGTGGCTGACGAAAACGACCGGTTCTGCCACAATTCTGGCGACTGCTTCCCTGGTGGGTTTGCTTCCTCAGGTGATCCTGGGACCGTTGGTGGGGACGCTGGTGGATCGTTGGAACCGGCGTATCGTCATGATCCTCGCTGACAGCATCATTGCCCTGGCGACCCTGGCGCTGGCAGTGCTTTTTTGGCTAGGGCATGTGCAGTTTTGGCATGTTTATGTCCTGATGTTCATCCGTTCTGTGGCGGGTGGTTTTCATTATGCATCCATGCAAGCCTCGACCTCGTTGATGGTGCCCAAGGAACACCTGTCACGCATCCAGGGGATGAACCAGATGCTCAATGGCGGCATGAACATCATCTCCGCGCCCCTCGGTGCACTGCTGTTAGAGGTGCTCCCACTTCAAGGCGTTTTGGCTATTGATGTCACCACAGCCCTGGTCGCGATTATCCCTTTGTTTTTCTTCGCGATTCCCCAGCCTGTGCGTGCCCAAGCTGTTGAAGGTGCATCTGCAAAGACCTCGGTTTGGTCAGAGCTGCGCCAGGGTATTCGATATGCCTTCTCCTGGCCCGGTCTGTTGATCATCGGGATCATGGCAACCCTGATCAACTTCCTGCTCACGCCAGCCTTTTCGCTCATGCCAATCCTGGTTACCAAGCACTTCAGCGGAGGGGCATTGCAATTAGCCTGGATGGAATCTGCTTTTGGTGTCGGGGTTTTGTTGGGCGGTTTGCTCCTCAGTGTGTGGGGCGGGTTAAACGCCGTATGTATACTTCGTTTGTGGGTGTCTTGGGGATCGGCATCGCCAGTCTCATCGTTGGCCTGTTGCCCCCCACGGCCTTTCCCCTGGCAGTGGGGGCGTTGTTCCTGTCTGGCTTCTCCCAGCCAATTGCTAACGGCCCCTTGTTTGCTGCTCTGCAAGCCTCGGTAGATCCAGAAATGCAAGGCCGCATCTTCACCTTGATTGGCAGTGTTGCCAGTGCCATGTCACCGCTGGGCTTGATCGCTGCCGGACCGGTCGCCGATCACCTGGGTGTGCAAACCTGGTTCCTGATTGGAGGTGTGGTTACGGTAATCATGGCGCTGACGATGTTCTCGATCCCAGCAGTCGTGCATTTTGAGGAAGGGCATCCCAAGCAAAGAAAGGGTGTACCTCCACCAATTCCTTTGCCAGCCGCCTCAGAAGCAACCCAAGATTGAGACTCTGTTCATAAAAATAAAATGCACCGCCGGTTGGAAAAACGGCGGTGCATTTTGTGATATGGCTTGTTACTTACCACAGACCGCGGATAATCATCAAAACACCGATGACCCCGAGAGGGATACCGATGATCGCTCCGATTACCGTAACCGTCAAAATCACACCCAGGATTATAAATACAAATCCCAAAATCACTGCCAACAGTCGTCCGGTCAGCATGACAATATATGCAACCAGGTTCCAGATTGCCGCAAAGGGCCAAAAATACCAGGGTGTTTTTTTTAAATTTACCATATTTCCTCCGATCATTTATAAGATATACGTCAACATAAGATGAAAGTTGCGATAAATTTGATCATGTCCGTTTAATATTCCTGTAAGGTTGGCTTGCTAAAATTCTGATAAGATTACTCTTATTCGATGTAGATCCTTGAAAGAAGGCAGCTTATGGTTAAAATTCATCCCTCCGAAATCACTCCCGAGCATATTTATCTGCGCCGGCGAGAGTTTATGAAAGGCATTGGTGCCCTGACCCTGGGCGCTTTAACTCTGGCAGCCTGCCGGGGAAATGTCCCTGCCGCTGAGCTCAATGAGAATGAGCTTTTCCCTCCTCCGGAAGCGAATGGCAAGACTGACGAATTGGGTAATCCGGTTAACTCTTATACGGAGATCACAACTTATAATAACTTTTACGAGTTTTCAATGGATAAATCCAGTGTCGCAGGTTTGGCGAAGGATTTTAAAACCTCTCCCTGGCAGGTGCAGGTGGGCGGTCTGGTAAATAAACCCAAAACCTACGATTTAGATCAAATCTTGGAGTTTGAGCAGCAAGAACGCATCTACCGTTTGAGATGTGTGGAGGGCTGGTCAATGGTGATCCCATGGCAGGGTTTTCCTCTCGCCAGCTTGCTCAAGGAGGTGGAGCCCACTTCAGATGCGAAATATGTGCGCTTCGAAACGCTGTATGATCCCTCGCAGTTGCCGGAGCAAAAGAGTAAATATTTTGCATGGCCTTATGTTGAAGGCTTGCGCCTAGATGAAGCGATGCATGATCTTACGATCCTGGCTACCGGGTTGTATGGTCAACCGTTACCTCCCCAAGATGGCGCGCCGGTTCGTCTGGTAGTTCCGTGGAAATATGGCTTTAAGAGCATCAAATCTATTGTCAAGATCGACCTGGTCTCTGAAATGCCTGTCTCTTTGTGGATGGATGCCTCACCGAATGAGTATGGCTTTTATGCTAATGTTAATCCGCAGGTGCCTCACCCACGTTGGTCTCAGGCTACCGAACGGCGCATCGGCGAATTAAGCCGGCGAGAAACATTGATGTTTAATGGTTACGAAGAGGAAGTGGCCTCTCTTTATGCCGGGATGGATTTGAAGGAAAATTTCTAACTATAGAGCAAAGCGATGGAATTAAGTTCGAAGCAGCCATCAGTTCAGAAACAGGGCTTTGGGATTCCTTTCCTCAGGTTCTGTCAGGACCATTTCCGTTTATGGCTTCATATTGGAGCCCTGGTGCCCTTGGGTGTATTGGTGTGGAGGTTCTTTACTGGCAACCTGACGGTAAACCCAATTCAGGCTGCCTCCCAACGGACGGGCGATATTGCCTTGGTGATGCTCCTGCTCTCGCTGGCATGTACTCCGGCAGCCTCTATCCTGGGGATCAAAGAAGCCATCCGGTATCGCCGCACGCTGGGTCTCTATGCGTTTTTTTATGCAGCCTTGCACATCCTGATTTTCGTTGGCCTGGATTACACCTTCCGGTGGGATTTGATCTGGGATACCCTGGTTGAGAAGCGTTTTATTGTACTCGGGTTATTTGCAGGGCTGATCCTACTTGCGCTGGCAGTGACATCGTTTGATTGGTGGAAGAAGCGTTTGCGTAAGAACTGGAAAAGATTGCATCGCCTGGTATATTTCGCGGGCGGTCTCGTCGTTCTTCACTACTTTTGGGCGGTCAAAGCGGGTATTCAACTACCGCTTCTAGCGATCTGGATCCTGCTGGCATTGCTTGTGATCCGGGTCCCGACCGTCAAGGAATTATTGATCGCCGCACGCTACAAGCTAACCCTCTTTTTCCGCTCCTGAAACAACATCTGGGAACTTAAGTTTCGTCGGCCTCTTCTTCTGGACCAATCAAGACCTCGCGCTCGCGCCCGCCTCCCTGGGTAGGACCGACAATTCCCAATTCTTCAAGCTCATCCATCAAGCGGGCAGCGCGCGGGTAGCCGATGCGCAGGCGGCGTTGGATTAAGGACGTGCTGGCTTTTTGAGTCTCCCTTACCACCGCAATGGCCTTTTCAACCAGGTTATCTCTGTCTGCGGTCACTACTTCTTCAGCCAGCATGGTCTCCCAGGGAGGCTCAGTCACCTCATCTGTTCCATGCGACTGCTGCCAGAAAGTGATCACTTTTTCCACCTCCTGGTCCGATACCATAACACCCTGGCAGCGCAAGGGGGCGGGAGCTTCGGGTGGCAAGAAGAGCATGTCGCCATGCCCTAACAAGGATTCGGCGCCCACGGTATCGAGGATGACTCTTGAATCCACTGAAGATGCAACCGCAAAAGAGATGCGCGCAGGGAAGTTTGCCTTAATCAAACCGGTGATAACCTCGAGTGCTGGGACGCTGCGTGGCTACCACCAGGTGGATGCCGGTGGCACGGGCGAGCTGCGCCAGGCGCACCAAGGTATGCTCGGTCTCTTCTGGTGCGGTCATCATCAGGTCGGCCAATTCATCGATCATCACAACAATGCGCGGCAGCGGTTCGTAGCCTTTTCGCCGGTGGACTTTGCGGTTATAAGAATCGATATGCCTGGCGCGCATTTCTTCCAATAATTTGTAGCGGCGATCCATTTCAGCCACGATCCAGCGCAGCACACCCTCAATTCGTTCGATCTTCGTCTCCACTTTCCCGTATAGGTGGGGCAGCCCGTTGAAGCGCACCAGCTCGACCATCTTTGGGTCGATCATTACCAGGCGCAGCTCGGCCGGTGTGTTGTTCATGACCAGGCAGGTTGTCAGGGCAGCAATACAGATGGATTTGCCCGAGCCGGTTGTCCCACCGATAAGCAGGTGCGGCATTGAAGCCAGGTCCGCAACCACCGGATTACCAGAAACATCTCGCCCCAGCACAATTGCCAGGGGGGAGCTGATCCGGTAAAAGGCTTCCAATTCCAGGATCGCCCTCAAACGCACGATGGAAGTGCGCACGTTAGGCACTTCGATGCCGATGTAAGGGCGCCCAGGCACGGGTGCTTCGATGCGTAGGCGTTCAGCTGAAAGCGCCAACGCCAGGTCGCGCCGTAGGGAGGCGATCTGCGCAACACGCACCTTCTGCTTGGTGGCATCTTCTTCAGACCCTGCTTTATCCAGGAAACCAGGTTCAACTGCAAACTGGGTTACCGTAGGTCCCACCCGAAAACCGATCACCTTGGCGGGGATGCCAAATTCTGACAGCGTCTTTTCGATCAAACCTGCCGTGAGATTAATATTGCGCTCATCGGGGCGGAAACTTTGTTCGGTGACCAGAATGTCTAAGGGGGGCAGGCGTTCATCGCGCATGGGAGGGGGAGTGTTTTTCTCTTCGGCTGCTGGGACACGAAATTTCTTTCGAAATTCAGAAGGAAGCGGTTGTTTGCGCCGGGCCGCGTTGGAGGCGGCGGCTGCCTGTTCTGGGCTTACTTCAGGAGCCATCGATACGATAGGCTCATTCTCCGGTAAAACAACCGGTTGGCGTTTTTTTAACCATTTACCGAAAAAAGCCTGGATGGTCGGGATGAGTTTCAATCCATAGAAAATGCACACCAAGAAAATGCCTCCGAAGAGGAGCACTTGCCAGCCTCTTCCATCCATTCCCAACCAGGCAAGCGCCGAGTGTGCCAGCTCCGCCAGCCCCCATCCGATCCGCCCACCATCTAACCCTTGTTCAGCGCGCTCCAAAGAATTTCCACCCAGCGCTGCCAGCATTGCCAGGCCAGTAAAAGCGCCAATTTCAAGCGCAAACAGCCGCATCCAGGGAATTGGGGGCTGTATTTTTTCTGTTGGCTGGCTTCCGGGGAGGGGTTGCAGACCGGTTTTTTGCTCAATAAACGGCTTATTTTGCCTGCGCAGCAAGAGCAGCCCAGGAATACCCAGCCCAATGACGATGAAAAAACTCCCCAACCCCAGCCAGCGGTTTAAGGAATTCCTCCAGCCCATCAATAAAGATCCACCAGCCAGCTCCGGAGCAAGGATGGCAAGCAAGGTCATGGTCGAAAGGGCTAACAGTAAAATGCCGCCGATATCGCGTAAGAAACGTTGGAAGCGTGCCAATAGGTTCAGCGCAACAACCCAACCTGATCCTGAGCTTGGTTCTGTGAGCGGAGGTTTCTTCGATGGCTCCCTTGGATTTTTTGCTGTGTTCATCTTTCCAATCCTGTAAAGGATTTTAACTGCAAAACAAGACGGGTTAACCCATCTTTTCGCTGCGTGAAGCGATTAGTATCCCAGCCAGGATAAGTATAGCACCAATCACTTTCAAAGCTGTGGGAGTTTCGTCCAGCAGAAAATATGCCAGGATCGTTGATCCGATTGGCTCCCCCAGGAGCGTTAAGGAGACAAACGCTGCGGAAAGGTAGCCTAAGGCCCAGTTGAAGGTTGAGTGTCCCAGCAGCTGCGGTACTAGTGCAAGAAGCATGAACCATACATAGGCAATCGGTGGATATCCCCACGCGCTCTGTCCAGCAGACAGCATGACCAGCACAAGAACCACGGCTGCCATGCCGTATACGATAAAAATATAGCTAACAACTGAGATACCCCCGCGCATTTTTCGCCCAATGATCAGGTAACATGCTCCAGCCAGGGCGCCGGCGAGGGCCAACAAGTCGCCGAGGAAAGCTTTTCCTAGCAGGAATTCGTTGAATGACGGGCAGGCCAGGTGGGCATTCTGCCAGGAGCAGGTGTCGCTGATCGCTACAACGAGGATACCCGCCAGTGCGAAAACGAACCCGACGATGACTTGCCTGGAGATGCCTTCTTTCAAGAAGATTGGCGCCAGCAGGGCAACAAATAACGGGCTTGTACTGACCAAGACCGCCGAGCTGGCTACCGTGGTGTATTCCAGCGAGGAAATCCAGGTCGCAAAATGGGCTGCCAGGAAAATTCCGGATAATACACCCAACGCCAGCTCATAACCAGTCATACGTTTCAGCTCGGGTCTGAAGCGTGTCAAGGCCGCCGGCGTGAGCACCAGGGTTGCCAATGAAAGCCTCCAGGCGGCGATCACCAGAGAAGGGGCATAAGCTTGTGCATAGCGAATAAATATTGAAGCTGTGGAGACCGCCAGGATGCCGAAGAAGATTGCCAGGAAAGGGTTGACCTTAGGGTGCCTGGGACGGGCACTCATGAAGAGGCCTTTTTGGAGATATGCCAAATCACTTTTCCGAGCACAGACTGGGTTTGGACAGCCCCAAATTCCCGGCTGTCAATGCTGTTTGGGTGGGAACCCAAGACGAAGAGCGAATTATCCTCCGGTGAGACTGCCTTCACACGTTTAATCATCCTACCGTAGGAGGCTTGGTCAAAGACAATCACATCACCTTCTTTATAATGATCAAATAGGAGAGGAACTTTGAGAGTGATGACGAAATCTCCTCCTGGAAATCAGGAGTCAAGCTTTGTTCGGTTACTTTAAATAATGTAGGCTCATTGTAAAACCTCCCGCAGATTACTTGAATCTGCGGGAGGCAGTGGTCAGTACGAAAAATTAGAGGGCAGGGTACACCAATTCCAGCTGGGGATTGTATGGTGCTTTGGCGCGTTTGGTTGCTACGCCTTTGGTTTCCCAGAAGATCTGGGCGAACTCGTTCAGAGCTTCAACCAATTGCACTGCGGTTTCGCGGTCCATCGTCTGGCGAGATTTCGACCCCAGGCTCATAATTTTATGCACCAGGGCATGGGCATTGGGGTATTTTTCCAGATGCTGGGCTTTCAGGTAATCACCCCAGATGACGCGTACTTCATGCTTCACTTTTTCGGCATGCTCTTCCTTTACTGCGACATACCGGCTGACCGTGTTCAGATATGCCAGCCCCTTATCAGCTGTGTTCTTCTCCAGGTCGGTCGCCAGGTCGATCATGCGCACGACAGTCAGTGCGGCGATCTGAGCGGTGATTGGATCATAGATTCCGCAAGGAATATCGCAATGTGCTTTAACTTCTTCAATTACGAAAACTTTGTCGAGTGTTTCAAATAGCTTGTAAATCATCGGTTCCTCCTGATGGAAATGTTAGATTTGATTTAATGAGTAGTAGTTCTCTTGGATTGATCATAATAATAAAGAGTAGGATTGTCAAGATTATAAGCGGGTTATTTTCTTGACAAAGTATGCTGGCGGGGCTAAAATCTTTTTATGGATGCTTGCTCACTGAATAAGCCATCCGCCAAATTCACTTGTGACTAAATTTCCAGGAGGAATAAACCATGACACATATTATTACCAGTCTTTGTTTGCGAGATGGGGGTTGTGTGGAAGTTTGCCCGGTAGAGTGCATCATCCCCGGAAAACCGGTTGCTGAATGGCCCTGGTATTACATCGATCCAGATACCTGCATAGACTGCGGCGCCTGCATTCCTGAATGCCCTTACGAAGCGATCTTCCCTGAAGATGAGGTTCCTTCGGCTTATACTGCCAAAGGTGGCGAGTTCATCAGCAAACTTGGCTTGACCGGTCATTACAAAGGGACCAACCATCATGGCGATGAAGTCGTTTTGGATTGCGTCAAAAAGTTGGCTGCGGGCGAGGTAGTGGATTTGACTGAAGACATCCAACCCAATTATGATTATTTCAAATCTGGTCCCGGTTACAAAGCACTCGGTTAACGCTTAGTGAATAGGATGAAAAAGAGCCTCGGTAAGATGCGAGGCTCTTTTGTTTTCCATTCGTTTTCTTTACTTGTTGCGAAGCTCAAGCGTCCCGGCTCCCATTTTGACGGTAATGGTCAATTTTGAGCCCGTACCTTCCATAGAATATGAGTCTCCCGATTGGGTCCATTCGCCAAAGGTTTGCACGCTCGAAAGCCCGCCCTCAAAAGTGACCTGAGCCGGTACCCCTTGGGGTATGACAAGGGTGACTGTGCTGATACCCGATTCGATGCTGACCACCGCATCTTGTTTGATCTCGCCATCAAATGCTAGCCGGTAGCTTCCTGCGCCGCCTTTGAAGACCATCGTTTCAAAATTGGCATTCCCTAACCCTTCTAGCGTTACATTCGAAGCACCTGTATTGTAGCTAAATTTCGTCATATCCGATGGGTTCGGCTCGCTGAAGTTCACATTCACGTCCGAAGCGCCATCGGTGATATCCAGGTTCTCGAGCGAGAGACCGCCGAGCTCATATTTTCCTGAATATGCGCCTGCCTTGACATTGAGATTGAGGGGATTAGCTCTGTTGATTTTCAAATCCCATACATTCTTGATATTTTTTTCGAAATTGGGAATACCATTGATCTCCAGGTTACCTTGTTTGATTTCAACCTGGCTGCCGCTCAATTCGATGATGGGTTTGAAATCGGACACATTATAAGTGGCAGTTCCTGAGACCAATACATCTTGAACGGCGGGTTGAACCGAAAGCTCGCCAGCTCCAAAAGAGAGGGTCAGATCGATTGTGGATTTTGTATCTGGTACGGGCACCGAGATCTCATCGGTTTGTTTAGGACCAGTCTTGACCTCGGTTACGGGGAGGTTGAAATTTACTCCGCAAGCCATCGTAACCAAGGCTAATACGAGAAAAGCGGCTAGTAAGTGTTTTTTGTACATATTATCCTCCAGAAATAGCGATTCTTACCTGCTTTGCGAATGGAGCCGATTTTTGAGGGAACCATTCTTGAAAGGTGGGGTTTGTTTTATATACGCTTTCTTGATTGGAAAGTCGCGGCGCTCGATCAGGGTTTGATGGTCGATTTTAAGAGCTGCAACCCGATATCGTAGGCCAAATCTGGATTATCTTCTTCTAAAATGAAAGCCAGCGCCAGAGGAGATCCAGGCCAGGCCGAGGTGGTGCCACCGGTGACCCAGGTAAATACCGGAGCTTCTGGATCGGTACCATTCGGCACCCTGGCAACACTCATCCAAAAAGGTGTTCCCGAGATGACCAACTGCTCTGCAGCCGCATTCGCTGCTGCGGATGAGAGAATCGTTTTTGCTTCTTCCTCGGAAGGTAAGATCACCCAGCCGGCTTGAGGAGTGTTCACTGCCGATACCAGGCGTGGAGCAGGGCTTTTGCCCTGGTTGCTGAGCGCGGCCACTGCCAGGCTCATCTGAAGAGGACTGACCCGCAAGGAGGCACTTGGTTCAGAGCTGGTTCCTAAGATGCCCAACGCAGCTTGACCGGCATCTGAAAGCGACGCAGGAGCATTTTGGGATAGGGTTGGCAGTTTGAGCTGCGGCGCATCGAAAAATCCAGATGTGGAGAATAGCTGAGACAGCTCCTCTGTGCCGAGTGAGCGGCCTAGGGAGGCGACTGCTCCTGGGCATCCGGCAGAAATCGCTTTTCCCCAATTGGTTGGCTGGTCGTACTGCTCATCCAGGTTCGTACACGACCAAAGGAAGTTTCCAAAATCGTAGTCCAGGTCTTCAGGTAAGGAAGGGAGTGCCCCAGCCTCTTGGCTGCGCGCCAGGAGGATGGGCCCCAAGGCTGCACCGGTTGGGTAAAGACCTTGAGTGGCTCGATTGAGCAAGGGGGAATTGGGATTGCTGACCAGGTCTGACCAGGTTTGATCTAACTGGTTCGCATTAAAAGTTGGATGAGATGCCATCGCCAGGATATCGCCGCTTTTGGCATCCAGCAAAACCAATCCACCAGGATGATCGTCAAGCAGCTCATCGACTTTCTGCTGCAAGCCCAGGTCCAGGCTCAAGCGGGTGTCCAAGCCAGGCGGTGGCTGTCCATAAAGCAGGTGATCCCACCATACGCGCAAACCAGGGTTGCCCTGAGTACCGCGCAGGTAAGGATCCAGGGAGGCTTCCAGGCCGGCCTGGCCATAAATAGGATGCGTATAGCCGATTGTGGCTCCAAGAGCCGGATAGAGCACCTGGCGAGACAGGCTTCCGGGTTGGCCGGTTGTTTCAGCTAGCACCTGGTTATCGCGGGCGAAAAGTGAGCCGCGTCGAACAAACCGGTCCGCAATGGCTCGCCTGGCGTTATCCGTACGCGTCAGCAGATCGGGGCCACGCTGAACTCCCCACCACCCAGCCACAACGGCGAGGCCTGCCAGGCCCAAAATCAAAAAGATGCCCAGGTTCAGATATGGTTTTGTGTAGAATTGGGTTACCGGTTTTTTACCAGTTTGGTTGCTGATCATCAACAGGAGCAGCAGGGATAGGTAAGAAGTTACTAAAGAGGACCCACCATACGATACGAAAGGCAAGGTGACACCGGTCAGTGGTAATAAGCGCAGGTTGCCTCCGATGATCAAAATGCTTTGCCCCACCAGGTAGGCTGTCAAGCCAGCCGCCAGCAGTCGATGGAAAGTGGAGGTAGCTTTCAAGGCTGTATTGATACCCCGCCCAAGCAGCACCGCCAGCACACCGATTAAGGCCAGAGCACCGATTAAGCCGGCTTCTTCTGTGATTGCTACAAAGATAAAATCGGAGTGAGGGACTGGAACCAGGCCAGGATTTCCCATTCCTGGCCCGCGTCCGAATAGACCTCCGCTCGCGGTGGCTAACAACGATTGTACGATCTGGTACGACCGCCCACTGGGATCGACCCACGGATTAGCCAGGCATCCACGCGCAGTTGAACGACATCAAATAAGAAATACCCGATCACTCCAGCCAGGAGCAGAACGGCAAGGCTGGTCCAAAGGACCCGCCGTAGGCCTGAAGCCAGGTAAACGATCGTGGCATACAGAAAGATAAAAACTGAGGCTGTTCCCAGGTCGCGCTGTACAATCAGGAGCAGAATGGCGAGGCCGGTCATGATTATGCTTGGCATCAACAAGGGGAACAAAACGAAACGGCGTTTCTCTGTAGGAGAACGATTGTCTTTCTTCAAGGCTAATAAATATAGTTGGCGGTCAGCCATGTAAGCTGAGAGGTAAATAATTAAGAGCAGCTTCAAAGGTTCCGAAGGCTGTAGGTAAATTCCACAGCAGCCCAGCCAAAGGCGCGGACCGCTCCCAAGGGGGTTCGTGCCAAAAAAGAGCGTGAGAGCAGTTAGCAGCAAACCGCTCGTCAACCATAAGTATTTGTAGCGTTGGAGAAATCGCAGATCTCCGGGAAGTCGCAAGCCTAACAGCAGAAGGATCAATGCAACCAGCAACCAGGCGCTCTGCCGCAGCCCAAAGGAACTCGCCAACCGGCTGATGGTAAGCACTCCCCAGCCACTGAGCAATCCCGCCATCGGCAGCAGATAGGGGTCGCGCTCTGGCAAAGAAAGCTTTGTCCGTTTATGTATCAAAGTGAATAAGACCAACCAAATGAGATATCCGAGCCAGTGTGTCCAGGGATAGCTCACCTGCCAGGAACGATAGCGCGCCGCAGGAGCCAGGGTGATCGTGACGGCATAAATACCTAGAAAGATTGCGGCCAGGATGAACAGGCGGCTTTGCAGCTTTTCGATGGGAGATTGAGGCAGTTTAGACAAACCTGTTATTTTAAGTACTTTCCAACCAACAAATCCACGCGCTCTCGGGTTTCTGCCGGTATCACAGTTGGATTGGTGATCAGTGCAGATGCCAGGGCTTTTGAACAGTCACATGCCCGGGTACGTTTAAGATTTTTCACCAGGTTGACAAGCGCCTGCTGAGCGATCTGGGTATTACGGTTCAATACAGCGACGACGGCCTCCACGCTGACCGGCTCCTCGCTTTGGCGCCAAACGTCATAGTCAGTTACGTGTCCCATCGTTGCGTAACACATCTCTGCCTCTCGCGCCAGGAAGGCTTCAGGGCAAGCAGTCATGCCTATGATCGACATCCCCCAGAGGCGGTAAGTATTCGACTCGGCCCTGGTCGAAAAACGCGGCCCCTCGATCACGATCAAGGCTCCCCCTTGGTGCACACGGACCCCGGTTTGTCGGGTGGCTTGGGAGACCTGCTGCGAGAGTGCAGGGCAATAAGGGTCTGCTGCGCCGATATGAGCTACCAGGCCTTGTCCGAAGAAGGAGCGCTCGCGCCCGCGGGTGAAATCAAAGAGCTGGTCGGGTATGACAATATCCCCAGGTGCATAATCTTCGCGCAGCGAACCGCAGGCACTGATACTCACGATTCGCTCAGCGCCTGACATTTTGAGTGCGTAGATGTTGGCTCGGTAATTTATCTCACTCGGAGATATGTGGTGACCGATGCCGTGCCGGGCTAGGAATACCACACATTCACCAGCCAGCTCGCCAACCACGAGTGGGGTGCTGGCCTTGCCAAAGGGTGTTTCCGGGTTATATTCCCGAATGTTTTCCAGCCCAGCCATCTGGTATAAACCCGATCCACCGATGACAGCCAGTACAGGTTTTCGATCCATAATTTGATACTCCTATGTGGGCAAAAAATCGGAATTCTTTTGCGGTTGATTTTCAAGCGAGATCGTAAGGATGATCTTTCCGCAGGTAATTTTGTCTCCATTGGTTACCACCATTGGGGATGAGATCAGCTCCTGATTGAGAGAGGTTCCATTCGTTGAACCAAGGTCTTCTAACCACCACAATTGGTGGTGAAAAGAAAGGTAGGCGTGCTTGTTCGAGACCGTTTTATCGTTCAAGATGCAGTCACAGCCCGGATCTCGCCCAAGGAATACCTCGGATTTTGTCAGGCGGATTTCTTTGACTTTTTCATCCTCCAGAAAGGTTAACTGGATTGGAACAGCCTGGCTGACAGCTAATTGAGCCTCCTGGCTTTTCATCCCTCGCCAGATTGTAATCAGAGCCCAACCCAGGAAGGCATACAGGGAGGCCGCCAGGGCGAACCGCAGAATGAGCAGAATGATTGCGCTCATGAGATTAGTTCAGACCCAGGTGTGATTTCTTGCGTCTCATCCTGACCAGGGTGATTTTCAATACCAAAGATCACCGGGAGCCCTCCCAGAGAAATTACATCGCCGGGTGAAAGTAAGCTCTGCGAGACTTTTACACCGTTTACAAAGGTTCCCTCTGTTGAATTTAGATCAAAGATCGTATATAGTCCATTGACGAGACGCAATTGAGCGTGTTCCTGGCTGATCTGGGGATGATTGATTACCAGGTCATTTTCTTTATTTTGCCCAATCCGCACGATCTTTCCATCCAATGCAAAAATTTCTTCTCCATCAACGATCAAGAATGCTCGCTGGTCTGGTTCCTCCCCAAGCGGAAACCCCAAAGGTTCTAGAGTAGAAGTCTCTTCTTTCTGCGTTAAGCTAAATTGTGCAACAATCTGGATGCCAGGATGATCTTGTTCGGGATTCGGAACGATCTTGATGATGGGTTCAGCTACAAACCGGACCTGAGCATCCTGGCAGGCTTGGAGCAGGCAGTTGGCTAAGCCATCCAGCAGCTCTGGCTGATCTTGGAAAATTTTGGCCTGCTCTAAGGGTAAAAAGACCGTGAAAAGGTTCGGGGCTATCAAACTGCCATCGGGGGCAGGACGGATCTCACTTTGCATGGCCTTAATTAACTGGGTGCTCAATTCTTTTTGGAAGTCATAAGCCGGAAAAAGGCGCGCCGAACTGCCTTCAATTAAATTTTGCAGGTGTTTTTCCAGGCTTTGAAGGGTTTGGTTTAGCAGGTTAGCCATTTGATCCAGATCATTGTGGTTATTATAACGCTAGTTGGACCCTTCTTAGAGCCTTCAGGAAATCGATGCTGGCTCTATCTCCAAACGAATTGCGTAAGAACGTTATCTCTCTCGATGGGAAAATGGATTATACTCATTTTATGAGACCGAAAGCAGGTTTTTCTGAGCGAGAACATACCGCAGACTGGGAGCTGGAGGTTTGGGCGCCAGATTTCCTAGGGCTGCTTGCACAAGCTGCCCTAGGGATGTATTCCATTTCAGGCATCCGCCTGAAAGAAGAGTTGCGTCAAGAACGGGAAATCCTTTTAACCGCGCTTGACAGGGAAAGTATGTTGGTCAGGTTCCTGGCCGAACTGATGAACCTGGGCGAACAGGAGCATTTGGGATTTGATGTTTATCAGTTCGCTTTGGAGGGTGACTGGCTTAGCGTTGGGATGGAAGGCGCTCCCATTACCTCCCAAGATAAAGAAATCAAAGCAGTGACCTATCATAATCTGTGTATACGAGAGACTAATGAAGGGTTAGTGGTAAATATCGTTTTTGATGTTTAACAGGAGGCATCAGAATGGTTAACCTCAAAGATTTGAAGCGCATCAACGAGTATGAATGGGAAATCCCTATGACATATCGCAAAGATATGCGCGTCCCCGTGCGCCTGTTTGCCACACAAAAAATGCTTGAAGATATCATGGATGACAAATCCTTGGAGCAGGCTGTGAATGCGGCTACCTTACCTGGTTTGGTGGGGCATGTAGTGGTCATGCCAGATATGCACCAGGGATATGGTTTCCCGATCGGCGGTGTGGCAGCTACCCGTTACCCAGAAGGCGTCATTTCACCGGGTGCGATTGGATACGATATCAACTGCGGCGTACGGCTGTTGGCTTCGCAAATTCCGGTCGACCAGGCCGAACCTTTTCTTGACAGCCTGGCTTCTGCGCTAAATCATTACTGCCCCAGCGGAGTAGGTGAAGATGGGGCTCTCAAAGTTTCTGAGGTTGAGCTGGACCAGGTATGCCGCGATGGGTCGCGTTGGGCTCTTAAGCGCGGCTTTGCCAATGAAGAAGACCTGCGCCGCACAGAAGAGGGAGGTCGGTTGGAGGGTGCTGACCCCACGAAAGTCAGCAAACGCGCCAAGGAGCGCGGCAGGCCTCAATTGGGCTCATTGGGGGCTGGAAACCATTTTATCGAAGTTGATCTAATCGACCAGGTGTTCGATCAGGAAGCCTCAAAGGTGATGGGCTTAGCCGAGGGCAACCTGGTGGTTCAGGTACACTGCGGCTCGCGCGGTTTCGGTCACCAGGTGTGCAGCGATTATGTCGATGACTTCCAGGCCGCGGTACGGCGCTACCAAATCGAGCTGCCCGACCGGGAGCTGGTTTGCGCGCCGCTCAATTCTCCCGAGGGGTTGAATTACCTGGCGGCGATGCGCTGTGCTGCTAATTATGCTTTTGCCAACCGCCAAATTTTAGCTCACAGCATCCGGATTGCTTTTGAAGAAGTTTTTGCTGGCAAGGTCAAGAACAGGGATCTCCACCAGGTATATGATATTGCTCACAACATGGGTAAGATCGAAACTCACCTGATCGACGGAAAACAGATCAAGGTTTGTGTCCATCGCAAAGGCGCCACGCGCGCCTTTGGTCCTGGCTCACCAGAGCTGCCGCCAGAATATCAAGAAATTGGCCAGCCGGTCCTGGTGCCAGGCAGTATGGGCACGAGCTCCTGGGTGCTGGCAGGCACGCAAGCGAGTATGCTGCAGTCCTTCGGATCCACCTGCCACGGCGCGGGACGGATGATGAGCCGCCATGAAGCCAAACGGCAAGTGCGCGGTGAGACCCTCAAAAGGGAGCTGGAAGCACAGGGCATCCATATTCGAGCCGGCTCGTTGTCTGGCCTGGCAGAAGAAGCACCTAAAGCCTACAAGGATGTTGACAGCGTGGTTCAAACCGTGAGTGGGGCAGGGATTGCGAGAAAAGTAGCCCGGCTGGTGCCTCTGGCGGTGATCAAGGGATAATGAATTGACCCGGGGCTGGAATTTACTTCGCAATTCACCTATTTTATGATAAATTAAGAGAGTAGAACTCACTTAAATAAAGGAAAATTGAGTGATCAGATATACTCGAACTATTCAATCGATTATCGAACAATCCATGTTCAAGGGAAAAGTAATTGTCTTGTATGGGGCTAGGCAGGTTGGTAAAACCACCCTGATCCGTTCCATCCAGGAAAACTATGCACATGATGCGTTATACCTGAACTGTGACGAACCTGATATTCGTAGTGCTTTGAGCGATAAAACTTCAACTGAGTTAGGGCATTTATTAGGAAGAAAACAGCTTATTTTGATCGATGAAGCACAACGTGTCAAAAATATCGGTTTGACACTCAAACTTTTGGTTGAAAACTTTCCGGATATCCAGGTTATTGCAACAGGATCGTCTTCTTTTGACCTTTCAAATAGTATAACAGAGCCATTAACTGGCCGGAAAAAGGAATTTTTTCTTTATCCTCTATCAGTAAAAGAAAGGTATTCTCAGCCAGAGGGAAATGAACTACAACGATCGCTAGAATACCACCTTCGTTTTGGGATGTATCCAGGAGTTATCTCCAGTGATGATCCTGCTGAAGCACTGCTTGAAATATCAAAAAGTTATCTTTATAAAGATCTTCTAGAATTTCAGGTGGTCAAGAATCCAGATCTATTACGAAAGTTATTACAAGCCTTAGCATTACAAATTGGTAGTGAAGTCTCTTACAATGAGTTGGGCACCTTGCTCGGAATTGATAAAATCACAGTAGCGCGCTATATTTCACTGCTAGAACAGGGTTTTGTTATTTTTCACCTATCCCCCTTTAGCCGAAATTTGCGAAAAGAATTGGGCAAACAGCGAAAAATTTTCTTCTACGATTTGGGAGTCCGTAATGCATTAATCAAGTAATTTTAACCCTCTTGAACTGCGTCAAGATATCGGGCAGTTATGGGAGAATTATTTTATCAGTGAACGGATCAAGGCAGTTCATAATCAACGCCAGCACCCGAATATGTTCTTTTGGAGAACTTATGATGGGAAGGAAATTGACTATTTGGAAGAAGAGAGTGGGCGGTTGGTCGGATATGAATGTAAATGGGTTGGTGAGCGTTGGAAAACGCCTTTGATATTTACCACTGCTTATCCTGAAAGTGATGTTCACCTGGTAAATCGGTCAAATTTCGACCAGTTTTTATACTAAAAGAGGCAGATATCAGCGAGCGCTGGATGAATCAGATCCACCAGCGCGCTGACCGGCAGACAGATATTTAAGCCGCGCTGGCCGCCAGAGACGTGAATGCTCTCAAACATTTCTGCTGAGGTATCTAATACCATTTGAAAGCCGTGGTTTAAAAGGGCCAGTGGGGAAATGCCCCCGGCTTGCAAGCCAGTAAGTTTTTCAGCCTCGCGTTCGGTCGGTAGAAACAACTTTTTCTCGCCCAGGGCGCGCGCCAGGGCTTTTAAATCCACTTCACCTGTACCAGGGACGATTGCCAGGATAGGCTTGCCCTTGCCTTCACGGGTAACAACGATGGATTTGAAGACCTGTTCTGCCGGTATGCTCAAAAGCCGTGCGGTTTCCAGTGCGCCTAATTTCTCGGCGGGCAGCTCGAAAACCGTGTAAGAAATTTTTCGTGCATCGAGCAAGCGGGTGACATTGTTTTTGATCATGAGCTGTCGCTAACCATTCTAATCAGGTAAAGAGAGGGTAAAAATAGCGCCTCCCTGCGGGTCGTTCCTGGCTGTCAGTGTGCCTCCGTGCAGTACTGCAATCTGCAAAGCGATGGCCAGGCCGAGTCCGCTGCCACCTTCTGACCGGCTGCGCGATCGATCTGCCCGGTAGAAACGTTCGAAGATGTACGGCAAAGCCTCTTCAGAAATACCAGGTCCATTGTCATGGACAGATACCAGCATTTTTTCCCCATCAGCCTTCAGGGCAACTTCAATCTTACCGCCATCAGGCGTGAATCTTAGTGCATTGGAGAGCAGGTTGTTCAAGATTTGTTCGATGCGTGCTGGATCAATCATGATGGAGGGGCAGCCAGGTGGGGCGGTCATTTGGATAGCTACCTGCCTGGAAGAGGCTTGGGGTTTAAAGCGTACCACTACCCGCTCTACCAGGGATTTAATATCCGTCGTTACGAGATCTAATTTTAACTGCCCAGCGTCAGCCAAGGTCAGGGTGCGCAGATCTTCCACCAGGTGGTTGAGCATTTGGTTTTGTTCCAGAATGGGTACTAAATTTTCTGGTATGAGAGGGTAGATGCCGTCTTGTAGGGCTTCCAAGTGAGCCATCTGAACTGCCAGCGGCGTGCGAAGCTCGTGAGCGATATCGGCGGTCATTGCTCTCCGGCTCTCCTGGGATTTCTGCAGCGAATTTGCCATATTGTTAAATGTAATGCTTAGCTGCGCTAATTCATCATTACCATGCACAGGCACCCGCTGGGAAAAATCACCTTTCTCTACCATCTTCACTGCCTGAGTTAATGCACGCACCGGACGCATGAGCTGATAAGCCAGAAAAAATGCCAGGAGCAGCGATAAACCCGCTCCTAGCAGACCGGCAGTCAGAGCCGCACGCGTCAGACGGGAAAGCAAGAACTGCTCATCGGATGCACTGTACAACATTGCCAACTCTGGGAGCAAATAACCAACGATCATCCCGTCATTTTTAAGCTGGATGGCTTGGGAGAGCTCCTCTGCAGTCAGGCTCCCTTCTGCCTGGACGGTGGAGGTGTCATATAAGATTCTTCCTTCAGCATTCGCCAATCTCAGACGTTGGTTCATCATATTCCCCATCATTCCCTGCCCGGCGCCGGGTCCGCGCCCCATCATTCCCGCGTTGGCTCCGGTTAGGCTGAGAAGCGCCTCGGCTCCCTGCCAGGTCTGGTTCACCTGGTAATATTCCTCAAGAGATGTAACAATCTCTTGGGCGCGTACCATGCTGCCACGGAACATGAAAGAACGCACTTCGTTCGCCACGCCCCGATAAGCCAGGATGATCACCACGCTGACAGAAACAAAGACCAATAACACAAAAGAGATAAGCAGTTTTATGCGCATTTATACCTTTTTGAACCGGTAACCGATCCCAAAGACGGTTTCTATGTAGCGCGGCTTTTTCGGATCCATCTCAATTTTGAGACGCAAGTTTTTAATGTGAGCATCGATGGTGCGCTCATAGCCTTCGAAAGCAACACCCTGCATCTGTTCCAGGAGCTGAAGCCGGCTGTAAGTGCGCCCGGGTTGAGCAGCTAGGATGGCTAAGAGAGTAAATTCGGTCGGAGTCAGGTCGATCACCTGTCCTGCACGGGTAATCCGATGATCTTGCAAACCAATCTCCAGATCGGCGGCATGCAGCAGCTCGGCTGGTTTTGCATTGGTTTCCACACGTCGTAAGATGGCGCGCACCCTGGACACAACCAGGCGCGGGGAATAGGGCTTGGTCACATAATCGTCAGCGCCGATCTCCAGACCAAGCAGCTGGTCAATCTCTTCGACGCGCGCGGTCAGCATCAGAATTGGGGTATTGGAGTTGCCGGTTTTGCTGTGCCGGATGGCACGCGCCACATCCAGGCCATCCATCCCCGGCAGGTTTAGATCCAGGATCACCAGGTCAGGCTGGCGGTTCTCCCAGGTGCTCAATCCAGTATCCCCGCGGTAGGCTGTTAGCACACTGAAGCCGGCCTGCTCCAGGTAAGAGCGCAGAACCCGGACCAGCTCCGGTTCATCTTCAATGATCAAGACCGTTGACATGGTTTTGTTTTCCGTGTTTTAGCTGATTATACAGCAACAGTGGGCAGTTATTCACCACCCACTGCTGTGTTCAGAGGATTGAAAAGTTGTTTATTGTTTAGGGTTGGGTATTCCAGCGACCTGGGCCGCGGCGTCCACCATTGATCCCATTACCCATACAGCCGCCCGTTCCATCACCGTAGCCGTTCTGCATCATGTTGCCCATACGATCCCCCATCCAGTCGGCCTGCTCCTGAGTGAGAGTGCCATCCGCTACGAGCTGATCAAAGGCTTTGCTGCGCGCCTCGCTCATCAGCGTGGTGAACTCTTCCTGGGTCAATCCCTTTTCCTGGGCGATCGTCCAGGCGGTATCACCGGCTGCATAGCGTTCTTCCAGCTCATCGTGTGTGATCCCCAACGCTTCAGCCATGGCAGCTTGCATAACCTCATGCATAGGTCCATAACCATCTTCGTCGCGCAAGCCGCCCATCATCCCGCCACCTCTGCCGCCCATCATGCCATATCCATTATAAGGCGCTGTGGGGGTGGGTTTTTGGGCAAAGGCAAACCCTGCTACGGTCAGGGCTGCCAGGATGGCTACACTGATACCAATTACCAGTAACGACTTCTTCATTTGATTTTCTCCTGTTTATTGATTTTGTGGCTTATTTACTCCTGCCACCGTTCTGATCTTTATCATAACGAAAACTTGTGAAGAAGTTGTGAAGAAGTTTCTCAGGAGTTGTGAATTAAACGAAATCCCCGGAATGGTTCGGCATCACTCCGGGGATGGTGGATCACTCTTCTCCCGCCATTAATCGTACTTTATCCCAAGGGGGGAGCTTTGATTCTTCAGCCAGGATACTGCGCAGCTCGAAGACCTGGTCCCTCAATACGGCGGCTTTCTCGAACTCCAGGTTCTTAGCGGCGTCTTTCATCTGTTTTTCCAGCTCGCTGATTACGCGCTGGATCTCAGACTTTGCCAGACCGGTTGTTCCTTTTGATGTGCTGTAATCGGCGCGTGACTCAGCAACGGCATGAGCGGATAACTGGTCCGTCAGGTCGCGCACAGCCTTGAAGATGCTGACTGGCTGGATGTTGTGCTCCTGGTTAAAGGCCATCTGCTTGGCTCTGCGCCGGTTGGTCTCGTCGATTGCGCGCTTCATCGAGTTGGTCATTTTATCGGCATACATGATCACCTTGCCTTCCACGTGCCGGGCGGCGCGGCCGATCGTCTGGATCAGGGCTGTTCCGGAGCGCAGAAAGCCCTCTTTGTCCGCGTCCAGGATTGCTACTAATGAAACCTCGGGCAGGTCCAGGCCTTCGCGCAGCAGGTTAATGCCGACGATCACATCGAACACCCCCAGGCGCAGGTCGCGCAAGATGCCAATGCGTTCGAGCGTTTCCACTTCAGAGTGCAGGTAATGCACCTTGATACCTAATTCCATCAGGTAATCAGCCAGCTTTTCAGCCATGCGCTTGGTCAGTGTGGTGACCAGCACGCGCTGCCCCAGCTCAGTCCGCTTGCGGATTTCTTTGATCAGGTCATCTACCTGGCCCTCCACAGGGCGCACCTCTACTTCTGGATCGACTAACCCGGTAGGACGGATAATCTGTTCGACTACCTGGTCGGCACGTTGCAGCTCGTAGGGACCGGGCGTGGCAGAAGTGTAGATGGTGAGGCCCATGTGCTCTTCGAATTCCTGGAAAGTGAGCGGGCGGTTATCCAGGGCCGAAGGAAGGCGGAAGCCATAGTTCACCAGGGTCTCTTTGCGTGAGCGGTCGCCGTTATACATGCCTCTGATCTGCGGAACGGTCATGTGCGATTCATCGATGAACAACAGGTAATCGCTGGGTAAATAGTCGATCAGGGTCCAGGGAGGCGTGCCGGCTGCGCGCAAGTCCAAGTGGCGCGAGTAGTTTTCGATCCCCGAGCAGTAGCCGATCTCGCGCAGCATTTCCAGATCATACATCGTGCGCTGCTCGATCCGCTGAGCTTCCAGGAGCTTATTTTCGGCTTTAAAGGTGTCGATCCGATCAGTTAACTCCGTTTCGATGTTTGCAATCGCCTGCTTTAATTTATCTTCATCGGCGATGAAGTGTTTGGCAGGGTAGATGGCTACCGTATCCAATTCATGCCGCAGTTCGCCTGTCACAGCATCGAATTCAACGATCCGCTCAACTTCATCTCCAAAAAAGGTGATCCGGTATCCGAAGCGGTCCTGGTAAGCCGGGATGATCTCCAATGTATCCCCGCGCACTCTAAAGGTTCCCGGGCGGAGCTCCATATCGTTGCGCTCGTATTGGCTCTCTACCAGTTGGCGAAGGAGTGCGTTGCGACGGAAGAGGCTGCCCGTCTCAAGGTTGATCACCACGCGTCCATAAGCTTCTGGGCTGCCCAATCCATAAATACACGAAACGGAGGCAACGATGATCACATCCTTTCGCGACATCAGCGCAGTTGTGGCCGCCAGCCTTAACCTTTCAATTTCCTCGTTAATATCTGTTTCTTTTTCAATATATAGATCGTGCCGCGGCACGTAAGCTTCTGGCTGGTAGTAATCGTAGTAAGAGACGAAATATTCGACGGCGTTGTCAGGAAAGAAATCACGGAATTCGGCGTAAAGTTGGGCTGCTAATGTCTTGTTATGTGCCATCACCAGGGCGGGTTTATTAACCTGAGCAATGATGTTGGCGATGGTGTAGGTTTTTCCGGTGGCAGTGGCGCCGAGTAAAACCTGGTGCTTGTAGTTTTTCTGAATTCCCTCGACCAGCTGCCGGATCGCTTCAGGTTGATCTCCCGTGGGCTGGAAAGGAGCTTTGAGCTGAAAGTCCATGTATACTTATCCTCTCATGTAAATTGGGTTGCTGAAAATCCATCCCCTGCGGCGCCCTAAATAATGGATATACACTTCAACACGGTAAACCCCGGGCTCGGTGGCGATATAGGTGCAGTTCTCTCGGTTGCGCCAAGATCGAACCGTTTTGCCGTCTTTCAAAAGCAAACATTCGGTTTTGTTAGGCAGGTGGATTTGGAAGGTTACCCCATTTTGAGCTGAGATTTCATCTCCCATCCAGGCCGTCTTATCCATCCCCTGGGCGGTAAAGCGAAACCCGCGCGTGGGAGCAGGGAAATCATATCCAACAAAAGCATGACCTTGCGAGAGTGCCTCCAGGATCATGCGGCTGTCCTCGTAAGCATCACCATTGAGAGGCCGGGGCACCAAGACATGGGTATTGACCGCCTTGAAATGGAACTCATAAGGGAAAAGTATCCTGTGCAGCGGCCCCAAGTTTGCAGGTACGGCGTGGGCATCTGAACCACCTATCGCTACTACCCGCTGCCCGGCGGCGAGCAGCTCATTCCATCTCTTGAGTGTCTCAGGCAAGGGACCATGGGCAATTTGGCGAGGGTTATAAGCATAATAAATGGCGTGCAATTTGCTCTTGAGCAGCGATTTGTACTCCGAAAAACCATTCCAAAGCTCAATACCCGTAAAACCCTGTACATTCCAATCAACCCAAGAAATATCTCCCTCACCGACGGCTGGCGCTGCTGGATCAACCGGATGGGCAAAAAAGCTCAAGCCTCCAGCGCTGGCAACCCCATCGAGCAAATGTTGGGGGTTGGGTGCCAGCGGCGCCAGCTCTTTGCGGGCTCCGAAGACCAGCAGGTGGTTTTTTTGAGGGTTTCGTCCTTGGTCGTGGATTTCTTCACCAACCATCAGAAGTACTCGTTTATCATCTTCCTGGAAATACCCTTCGATCCCTTCTACCCACACATTGTGGTCCGTAACGATCACTGCATCCAACCCGCTGCGCAAGGCCGCCTGAGCGATGTCTTGGTGATTCCCATAACCGTCGGAGTACCGCGTGTGCATATGCAGGTTTACCATTAATTCAGTCTGTTCCATTTGACGTTTTCCGAAACGAAAGGTATAATCCGCAAGCCTGGGGAACGGCTCTAAAGAAAAGAAGTCTCACTCCCTGGAGTTGTTTTATCCATTTGGAGGCTGGTTGTGGAAGTATTTTTTGATGTAGCTTTGATTATAACGTCAATTGCTCTGATTGCTAGCGTGATCTTGCAGAGCAAAGGCGCCGGTTTGGGGGGTCTGACAGGAGCAGATACAGGTGGTATCTTTACTGCCCGCAGAGGGATTGAAAAGATCCTTTTCTGGGTAACCGTGGGCTTGAGCGTCCTTTTCTTTACATTGACGGTCGCTACTTACCTGGTGAAGATTTAGACACTGTCTAGGGCGCTGCCTGGTAAAGGAGTCATCAGTTTTGTTTTAGGTGACAAGCTGATGGTTCGAGCCAGAGCGCTCTTTTAATTTATTATGTTACGCAAGTTACGCTGGCCTCTCCTAATTGTTCTGCTGGCTTTGGTTGCCATCGGTTTTCTCTTGACCAGTCAGCAGCCCATCTTGAAACCGGTTGAGCCGGTGGTTGAGCCCGCAACAGGGGGAGTGTATGCTGAGGGCTTGATCGGCTCCATGCTTCGATTGAACCCATTGTTAGATTATTACAATAATGTCGATCGTGATGTAGATCACCTTCTCTTTTCGGGGCTGGTACGTTTTGATGATCGCGGCTATCCAGTAGGCGACCTGGCGGATTCATGGGGCATCTCGCAAGATGGCACGGTTTATAATTTCTCTATCCGTCAAAACGCGAACTGGCACGATGGTGCCCCGGTTACCAGTGATGATGTCATTTTTACCATAGAGCGTTTGCGGGAAGATGGCTCTCCTATACCTGACGATCTGAGAGCATTTTGGAAGCAAGTCGAAGTGAAACGCCTGGATGACAAAATGATACAGTTCCGGCTGCCTGAAGCATTTGCTCCTTTCTTGGATTACCTGACATTTGGAGTCGTCCCCGAACATCTTTTAGGCGATCTATCGCTCACCGAAATTATTGATTCGCCATTTAACCTGCAGCCGGTTGGCAGTGGTCCCTATCGTTTTGACCAGCTCAATGTTGAAGACGAAAAGATTACCGGTTTGGTTCTGTCAGCGAATAAAGATTATTACGGCAAAGTCCCTTTCATCGAGCAAATTGTTTTCCGGTACTATCCAGATGCCCAAACCGCTTTGAATGCCTATCAGCAGGGTGACACGCAGGGTATCAACATCATTCCACAAGATATATTATCGCAGGCACTTCAAATTCCGGAATTGAACGTCCATACCAGCCAGATTCCTGAGTTATCGATGCTTTTTTTGAATTTAAATAATCCTCAAGTGGAGTCTTTGAAGGATCCTCAAGTCCGCCGAGCCTTGATGTTAGGTTTGAACCGGCAGTGGATGATCGATCGAATCTTAGGCGGCCAGGCAGTTGCTGCTGATGGCCCCATCTTCCCGGGGAGCTGGGCTTATTATGGTGGGGTAGACCATTTGGATTACAATTCTGAAGAAGCGGTGGAATTACTCAAGCAGGCCGGTTACACACTCCCTCTTGGTGGTGGGAGTGTACGCGAAAATTCCTCTGGACAAAAGTTATCACTTGAATTTGCTTATCCAGATGACCCCACTTACCAATCTCTCGCAGAGGCGATTTCAAGGGATTGGGGAAAATTGGGTGTTGAGGTACTTCTAAAGCCTCAATCCTTTGATGAGTTGATTGCGAACCTTGATCAACGCACATATCAAACTGCCTTGGTGGACCTATACCCGTCCCGCACGCCTGATCCTGATCCGTATCCATTTTGGCATCAATCCCAAATCTCTGGAGGTCAAAACTATTCACAATGGGATGATCGCCAGGCGAGTGAATTTCTTGAGCAGGCAAGAGTCACGGTTGATATAGGCGAGCGCTCCCGCCTATACCGGAACTTCCAGGTGCGTTTTGCGCAAGAGCTGCCTTCTTTGCCATTATTTTATTCCGTATACCGCTACGGCATTAATGAGGCAGTCCAGGGTGTACGGATAGGATCACTGTACGACTCCAGCGACCGCTTCGACACGATCAGTGATTGGTTCCTGGTTACCAAGCGCACAACTGGATTGGAAACCGAAGCACCGGTAACGCAGACACCAGCGCCATAATCCAAGGGCAAATGATCGTGCGTGTTTTGATCTGCCGATCCAATCCAATTTCCCCTGATCCTCGGGTGGAGAAAATTGCACATGCCCTGGTTGATGGAGGGTACTCCGTCCAGCTGCTTGGCTGGGATAATACTGGGCAGCTTCCTCTGCAAGGGGAGTTGGCTGGTATTCCTTACCAGCGCTGCAGGGTGCCCTTAAAACGAGTGCGGGGGTTATGGAATTTATGGTATGAGCTGCGCTGGCAAGCTGCTCTCTTGAGGTGGTTGATTCGAAAACGAAATTCTTATGATGTCGTGCATGCTTGCGATTTTGATACAGTGTTACCAGCCTTGCTAATAAAGTACATTTGGCAAAAAAAACTCGTCTATGATATCTTTGATTTTTATGCCGATATGCTTCGCTTTACCCCTAAAGCGATAAAAAAAGTAATTCGAAGTATTGACTTGCAAGTCATTAATCGAGTGGATGCGGTAATCCTGGCAGATGATTCGCGACGGCAGCAGATTTCAGGGTCACACCCACGCCGCCTGGAAGTAATTTATAACAGCCCAGAGGATCAAACTTCGACCTTGAATGCAAATTGGGATGATGGTTTTGAAAGCGAGAACCTCCGTATTGCCTATGTAGGGGCAATGCAGGTCGAGCGAGGTCTTCTGGAACTGATCGACGTATTGGGTAAAAATTCAGCTTGGCATTTGGACCTGGCGGGTTACGGGGGTGATGAAGCTATGATTCAATCTGCTGCTGAGAAGGTGCCCAATGTTACCTGGCACGGGGGGGTTTCTTATCAAAGAGCGATGGAATTAAATTCAAATGCTGATGTAATTATTGCGACTTATAGTCCCCAAATTCCAAACCATCGGTTTTCTAGCCCCAACAAACTATTCGAAGCTATGATGCTGGGAAAACCTGTAATCGTGGCACGCGGTTCGAACATTGATCAGATTGTTGAGCAAGAAAATTGTGGGATTGTTATTGAATATGGTGATCAAGATGCATTAGAAGCATCTCTGGCTTTTTTGCAGCATCACCCGGTTGCCCGGCAGGAGTACGGGAGGCAAGCCCGTAAAGCTTATGAAAATACTTATCATTGGACCATTATGCAGGAACGGCTACTAATGCTCTATAAGGATCTTACGAATTTGAGGCTTTTAGCATGAAAGAGAATCAGGGTGATTCAGGGCTCTTGCCTCGAGTAGTCATATTTCGTTCGAACCCGATTGCGCCGGATCCGCGAGTAGAAAAAATCGCTTTTGGACTCTCAAAAGCTTATTCGGTTCACGTAGTAGGTTGGGATCGAACTGGAACCCTAAAAACCCCTCAAGAAACCCCCCATTATATTTTAGAGCTCTATACGCGGTCATCTCCCTTTGGCTCGGGTATAAAGAATCTCTTTCAACTGTTTGGTTGGCAAACCTTTCTAATTTCATGGGTATTACGTTTTGGCCGATCTTATCAGGCGATCCATGCCTGCGATTTTGATACGGTTCTCCCGGCTTTGTTCGGTAAGCTTCTTTTTGGATGCAAAGTCATTTATGATATTTTCGATTTTTATGCTGATCATATCCGGAACACGCCAGAATGGCTTCGGCGCCTCATTCGGCGGGTGGATCTGAAAGCCGTTAATTTAGCTGATGCTGTAATTTTGGTGACCGAAGCCCAGCTTAGCCAGCTTGATGGTTTCATTCCGCCTAAGCTGGTTATCATTTATAACACTCCTGTAGATGCCCTTTCCGAAAGTGATTTCAGAGAGCGATCCTTCAATCAACTTGCGCGTCGCCTACATTGGAATCTTGCAGCTCGAGCGTGGTTTATTAGAAATGATGGAAGTCATGCGGAGACACCCCCCCTGGCATTTTGACCTGGCGGGCTTTGGTGGTGATGAGTTTGCGATTGTAAACAGGACCTTGGAGCTGTCAAATATAACCTGGCATGGCAGGATTCCCTATGATAAAACGATCGCATTGAGCAGGTCTGCCGATGTTCTGTTTTCAACTTGTGATCCGATTGTGCCAAATTACCGTCACGCCAGTGCAAATAAAGTTTTTGAAGCAATGATGCTTGCCAAGCCCATCATCGTGGCGCGTGGAACAAACATGGATCTCATGGTTGAACAATATCAATGTGGTTTGGTTGTCAATTATGGGATTGTTGATGAGTTGGAGGCCGCTCTCGACCGGTTGGCAAAAGATGCTGAGCTGCGGTCAAAGTTGGGACAAAATGGTAGAAAAATGTATGAGTTGACTTATAGTTGGGAAAAGATGGAAGAGAGGCTGCTCGAATTGTATGCGAGCTTACTAAAGATCTAAAAGACTGAAAATTAAGGGCAGGGGATTATTCGCCGAGAATTTCTTTATAGAGTTGCTGTAAGGTTTCTATCATCCTAAGGTCACTGTAATTCTTTGCACGTTCAAGCGCATTAACCTTCATCGTCTCGCACAAAGAAGGATTGTTAAGTAAAGTATCCAGTGCTTTGGTTAGGTCTCCGGTTTGGTTAGGAGGAATGACAAAACCTTGAACACCATTTTCAATCACTTCAGCGTTTTCACCCACATCCGTCACAATGCAGGGTAAACCACATGCCATGGCTTCTAATAGGACAATCGACATAGCTTCATAACGAGATGGTAAAACGAAAATGTCGCTGGCATGCAGATAATCAGAAATATCTATTTGATAACCAACGAAAAGGACAATTTCCTCAATCCCTAAGGATCTAGTTCTTTCCTTCAAATCCGTTTTTAACGCACCATCTCCAATAATCCATAAAGCTATTTTTGCTTGCGGATTAATTTTTTTCAAAACTGCTATTGAATCGAGTAAAATATCGATCCCTTTTTGCTCAGATAAGCGTCCTGCAAAACAAATCACTTTCGTGTTTGCATCTACTACGTATTCACTTCTAATTTTTAAAGAATTACTGCTGGAGGTATATTTAGATAGGTCAATTCCATTTGAAATAACCGTTGAAATTCGTGTCGGCGAAAGTCGATTCTTCAAAGATTCTTCGCAAATGGTTTTTGAGACATATACTAGCCTTTCAGTCATGGTGTAGTTCAAAATTCGATCTATTAAGATGTAAAGCATTCGTCCAGCAACTGCCCGGATGGTTTGAAGATTTCCGAAAAATCCCGTTGATGCGATGTGCACTGTGACTATGGCAGGTAACCCTGTAATCTTTGCAGCAATCCTGGCAGGTATGGCTGCAATGGGGCTGTGGATATGAACCAGGTCAATTTTTTCCTGACGAAAAATATGAATTAATTGCCAAATTGCCTTGAGGCTAAGCGGTTTAAGCGGGAGACTGGGGACAATCCGAGCGCCTGCTTCGACGGCTCTTTCACGATATCTCTTGGACGTGGGCGAAACTAAGATGGGGGAGTATTTGATCTTATCAAGATTCTTGAAAATGGATAAGAGGTGGGTTTCAACTCCTCCAAAATCTAGTTCCCCATTGTAAATGAAAGCAATCCTCTTCATCGGTCAGTACTCACGCGTTCAGATTGGTCCCGAATTATATATGGATTATGAAATCTTTCTTCTGCAAGTTTACGACCAAAATTCCCAAGAGCGAGATATAGCCATAATCTTCTTAACCTGGTTGGATAAAATTGCCATGACTTCAATGCGAATCGACGTGCATCAGCCAGCTCTCCTCCCCAGAATGAACAATCGGCAGCCCGGTAGTAAATGTTTGACATAGCTTTTTGTTTTAATGGTCGGATATGATCGGGCAAATCGGATGTCGAAAAAAACTTCTCGTAGATAAGCACCAGTTCCTTTCCAAAATTCCCCAAGCTAGTAATTGATTTTGCTTGGTTGTGTGTCCTTAGGCGGGCAAGTCGTTCTTTAATAAAAGCAATCCGGTGGGCTTTCCCGGCTCGCAGCCAGTAGTCAAAATCCATTACGAAATGTAAAGTTTCATCTAGATAACCGATATCTTCGAGAACTTTCCTGCGGATAAAAGTTGCTGGCTGGGGAATGAAATTCTCTGCGACAAGGATAAGTTTCTCGAAATTAAAAGGTTGGGTTGGATAAAACTGTAAGAATTTGCCTGCCTGA
Organism: uncultured Chloroflexia bacterium; assembly: GCA_963751425.1. Classification (GTDB taxonomy): domain Bacteria; phylum Chloroflexota; class Anaerolineae; order Anaerolineales; family UBA4823; genus CAVVUF01. The sequence goes on from CAVVUF010000002.1 coordinate 863,133, forward strand.
TCGATGATTTCACAGTCCCCATAAAGTACATCTACTTCGGGATGTTGACTGAAGAAGGCGCCAATGTGTTGCAACGCCCCTGGATACAGGCAGTCATCAGAATTGAGCCAGGCAACAATATCGCCTTGGGATTTGCGCCAGCCTTTATTGATCGCGTTCGATTGTCCAGTATCGGGTTCTGAAAACCAGCAAAGATTCTCTCCATAAGCTCGCAAGATCGAATGGGTCTGGTCTGTTGAACCACCATCCCACACCTGGTAATCCAGGGCAGGATAATTTTGGTATAAAACCGAATCGATCGTGTCTTTAATATAAATTCCTTGATTCAAAGTTGGTGTGATGATCGTGATGATAGGGATTTGTGAAGGAGGTTTGGTTGACATAAAGGATTATGGCAATTCTTCCACAGTGATGTGCTTGACCAGGATTAATAAAGGTCTTGTGTCTCCATTGGCAGAATTCCTGAAATCAGCGAGATCCCTGGAGCTGAGTTGAAATTCATTCAATCCCTGGTTTAGATGGACAGAAAAGGCAAGCGTGGTGGGCTTATCGAATTGGCGTTCTTCTAGGGTACGATCTTGGAAATTATATTCATAGCCTATGACCGGATACAGAGAAAACTTCAAAGTAGATTCTGGGTTTGCCTTAGATGGGCCTGGCTCAACCTCAACCAAGATTTGGACAGATTGAGGAGTTTCAGCCCATAGATATCCGGTCAAGCCGTGTAAAGGTCCTTCACCTAACCAAAGTATCCCTTGCCCGTCCAATTGCTCGATGCCCCATGCGTTAGGTCGTAACTCAAGTACTCCAACATCTCCAACCAGCTCAGGAGCAATCGTTAATAGGCGATCTTTATCGCTTGCTCCGATTAGTTGACTGGCTATCTCAGGATTTGGCTGGCATTGAGCTTCGGAACAGAGCGTATAAAGTGTCCAGCCATTGGCGCTATCGATCAACTTAAATCCAGGTGGAACTGCCAGCGAGAATCTTTCTTTCGGTTCTATTAAAAGGTAATCAATCGCTTGTTCTCTTATCCATTCTGGATCGATGCTGGTTGAAAATGGATCGACTTGGATGATGGTGCGTTGAAAATAATTTTCAAACAAAGGATAATCCCAACTGTTAACACTCAATTTTGTTGCCATGCGGCTCTCGGCGGGTACATTCCTTTCAACCATTCTAAGCACAGGCTCCATGCCTCGGTTGTTGATTGTTCGCACTGTTAGAGGGTCTTTTCCAAATATTGATCTCTCTCCCAGGATTGGTTTTGATTGATTATAAAGGAACGTAAAGCTCAGTATGGATGCAGCCAAAAGGACGATTATCCAGCGGGGAAGAAACCATCTTTTCGAAGATTGGTAAAGCACAGCCAGCAATGGGGCGCAAAAAGTGATCGCTAGCGTGAAATACCGTCCCTTATAAGGTGTCCAGCTCATTAAAAGACACATCGTTAAGACGAATCCCCAAGTCAGAATGAGGAGAGCTAATCGCTGGCCGTCTCTTCTTTTAATTCCTATGATCAGGTGATACAAACTGGTGGGTATGGCTAAAAGAAGAAAAAGGGGACCAAACCAGGCCAAGTCTTCATGGATAATTTTTGGGGAATATAAAATAAAGTTTAAATTTTGCCGACCATCGATAAACCAATCGGCATTTGCAAAAGGTAAGTATGAAATGAACTTCTGCACGATTTTTGCTTGAAATTGAGCTAGCGGTTGGGAAATGAATGGTGGTAAACCTGTCCAATCGATAGCTTGGTTGAAATAGAGCAGAGAATTCTCGAATAAAAACTCAAATCGTGATGTTTGCGCATTTACCAAACCCTCCGTCCATTGTGACACTGAAAATGGATTGTGATAGTAAATATCATTTTGAATGTACCCCAACGAACCTACCAGGCCGAAAGCAACCAGGCTGGCAATTCCCCAGATCAGTAGGTTCTTTATATTTACTTTCCAATTTAGGATCAAGACCAATCCCATTCCAATGACAAAGGACGGTAGGAGTATGAATGCAGTAGATTTAGTTCCCATCGCCAATCCAATGCCTAACCCGGCCAGGATCAAGTAATTGCGATTATTTTCTCGCAGTCCCAGAAAACCCAGGTAGATAGCGCTGGAAAAGAAAGCTGTTACAACCAGATCATTCATGGTAGTGGTAGACTGTAAAAAGATCTGAGGAAAAGTTGCCCAGATCAAAGCGGCGAAAATACCTTGTTTCCGTGATGCGCCAAGGAGTTTGGAAAATCCGAAAATTGTTATGCTGATGACCAGAAATGCGCTCCACTGGACAAAGCCTGTTAATTGATCCGACCCCCAGAAGACGATTGTCCAAAGTAAGCCAAGCTCAGCATTGATTGGAAATGAAGTTTGCCGTGGGTTGGGTGAGTTCCATGGGAAAAGTGATTGATGTTGTAACCAGTAGCCTACCCGGGAGAGGTGATAGGTCATGCTGTCAAAATTATTTTGCGGCGTGAACAGAATCAAGAAAATTCCGGCTAGATAAACTAAACCGACGATGATCCCCAGGATTGATAAGTCGGCATTTTTAGAAAAAACCGAGAAGTTCCATTTGTAATAAGGAAGATCACGAAAAGGTCCCAATAAATTGGGTTTCCCTCTGCGTTTCCAAACGAGCCATGCCGCAAGAGCCAAGATACCGTGCGCAAATAGAAAGAAGGATTTGTTCATCTGGTGCAGCAAACTGGCTGCCTCGCTCACGATCACGAGATTGGCATAAGTCAATAAAAACATGCTGACCAAGAAAGCAAGCTTATGCCTCAGGCCCAGAGAAGAACTCAAGAACAGGGCGAATACAATCAGGAAAATGATAGCCAGAATGATCATAAATAATTTAAGTTAACAATCAACAGAAGCATTAAGAAATTATAATGCAAACCACTTGAAAATCTTTCGCAAGACCCTGTCTCTGAAATAGGGAAAAGAGATGTAGTAAAAACTACTTCAGGAGCCAGAACAAAAGCCTTCAGGGATTTTCCCATTGCCCGGAATCTTTTTTCATGCCTGCAATCATCAGTAACTTGATGTAGGAGACTTTGAGCTCGTTCTTGACGGTTGAGCTTGCGAGACTGATCAGCCAGGTTCATCCTACCATAATCTTGCCAAGCATCATCCTTTCTTTCCCCACCTCCCAACTGGTCAAGGGAACGTAATACTTCACTCGTGAAGCTCAGCCACGAAAAATTCTTGACTTGCTGCCTGCCGCGTTGGATTAATCGCTGGCGCAAAGAAGAATCGGTCATTACCTGAAATATTGCCTCTGCCAGCATCTCGGGGTCTTTGGGATCGATTAACAAAGCCGCATCGCCAGCAATCTCAGGCAGGCTGGTTGTATTGCTACAGATCACGGGGCAATCTAATCCCATTGCTTCTAATACGGGCATACCAAATCCCTCGAACAGAGAAGGAAAAACCAAGGCCGCTGCTTCTTGGTAGAACGCTGGAAGGTCTTCAGGAGGACAATAACCCAGGAAACGGAATTGATCCTGTAAATCCAGTTGGAGGCTAAGTGCAATTAACTCAGGATGTGCTTCTTTTGGAACACCAGTGCAAATGAGAAGAGGTCTGAGATCGTGTTTTTTCTTGAGATAGTGTAAAGCTTGAAGCGCTGTGCGGTGATTTTTATGAGGCCAGGTATTGGCGGGAAAGTATAAATATCGATTTTTTTCTAAATTATACTTATTCAATACTTCGTCTGAGTGTAAAGCGGATCCTTTGAAGCGCTGGTCAACTCCCAGATGAGCAGTCGAAATCCGCTCTGGAGGAATGTGCATGCGGTCAATAACTGTCTGGCGTGTAAATTCGGAGATCGTAATGATTTGATCTGCGTGATTAATGGAAGCGGTATAGTACTTGCGGCGGTTCTCAACTTCTTGAGGAGTAAAAAATTCGGGGAAATATTCATGCTGTAGATCAGGTAATATCAATAGATTTTTAAATTGGTACAGATCTGGGTAGATAATTCCCGAAGGGGATAAGGCAATTTGAGCGTTTGCTCTTCTTGCTTGTACCCAGGTTTCATCTTTCTGAAATGTCTTTCCTAGCAGATTGGTTTGCAGGAGTAGGCTCAGTTTAGCCAGGTAGTAACCTACCCCATCACACAATTGCAGATGAAAATTGTCTTGTCCCTCAAGGTTAAAATCGTAACGCGTAACAGATGGAAGCATCACAGTGTATTGGTTGCTTCTATCCATCTGGATCATGGTATTGAGCATGGAGCGAGCCATGACTTCGATACCACCGGTATAGCCTGGAACCATCCAACGCAGGTCAATTAAGGTGTGCATGAATTGTTTTGCATGAATTTATGCATAGGGCACATCATGCTCTGCAAATAGATTGGTATCGGTTATGAGAAAGGTTTTATAGCGTCCAGCCGGATCGCGGAAGGATTTTGAAAACTCGAGCAAGATTTTCTGACCAGCATCCGCATTTAATTCAATTCTCGTCAGTTCATTTTGATGTAGAAATAAAATGAAACCTCTCTGGCTGTCGATTTTAATTTTTAAGTTTCATATCTACCCCGGCTAACCCGGCCAGGTAGAATTTTTGCCCTGGATTTTTCCGCTTAAGATATATTTGCGCCACGGGACCCAGCCAATTATCACTCCAGAGACCAAAGACCGCCTTGTGCTCGTTCACCACATACCGGAGCGTACGGAGTTTGCGAATGAAGGGGCGAAGAATTCCCAGGTTGGATTTCAACAGGTGACTTGCTTGTTGTTTGAGCCTGCCGGGTGTGATCGAATGGAAATAATATACCCTGTTGATATACAGGTTATGAAAAAGTGCCGTTATTTTAAGGGAGCCTCGGATATGCTGCATGATCCGATAAATGCCATCACCTCTCTCCCAAATCCTATGGTTCCATAGACCCAAAAAGTAGTTGTGATGAACAAAGCCGATGTGCTTTTTGCTAATCTTTATGATTTCCGAAAAAACCCTTTCCCGTGCTGAGAGGGTTTTCGTTTCAGGATACAGACGTGAGGATGCCAAAATTTCATTGAGATGGACAATCGTTCCCCCAGCTATTGCTATCCGCAACCAGTAGTCATAGTCCATGACGATATATAGGCTGTTATCAAACGGTCCCACGCGTTCCGCGATACGCCTGCGCCAGAATGAGGCCGGTTGGCAAATGAAATCCTCCCCGGTCAGGCACCTAAAAGAATATTCCCTTGTGCGGTACATGCCCGTTACACGATCGTCCTGATCAATATAGTAGGCATCACCATATACCAAATCGACCTCTGGGTGGTTTGACAGAAAATTAACGATTTTCTCTACTGCTTCAGGCTGGAGCACGTCATCAGAATTCAAGTAAGCAAGAATTTCGCCATGTGACCGTGAAAAACCTTTATTGATCGCATCGGTTTGCCCCTCATCTTTTTCGGAAACCCAGTGAAACCGGTCTCCGTAACTTCTGAGGATCTCAACGGATTCATCTGATGATCCGCCGTCCATCACCATATATTCTATCTTGGGGTAAGTCTGGTTCAAAACACTTTCGATCGTCCTTTGCAAAAAACGGCCCTGGTTATAAGATGGAGTGACAATCGAAACGAGCGGGTCATCTTTACTGGAAGGAGGTATTTGACGTAGTGATACTCGCTGGAAAGCCTCTCTAAGGTTTCGGGCTGAATGCTCCCAGGAGAACAACGCCAATCGTTCTTTGCCGCGTCTGGTCAATTCTATTCTTAAATCCTGATCCTGACTGATCTGCACCATCAAACTGCTCATCGCTTCAATATCAAATGGGTCACAAGACAAGATAGCCTCACCGCCAACTTCTGGCAGACTGGTTGTATTGCTGCAGATCACCGGTGCGCCCGCTGCAAATGCCTCCAGGAGCGGCATCCCAAAACCTTCGTATAAAGAGAAGAATGCTAAGGCGATTGCATGTTGGTATAGGTAGTGAACAATTTCTGGGCGAACGAAACCCAGGTGGCGCACGGGTATCGTGCCATACTCCTTCTTGATTGTTTCCCATCCTTCGGGATGACCGCTCAGAACCAATTCAATATTCGAATGAGTCCGGTCCAAAAAAAGCCGAAATGCCTCAATCACCCGGTGATGATTTTTATGCGGCCATAAATTGGCGGGATAATAAAAGTAGCTTACACGTGGAAGGATGGCTTCTTCATCCGGCAGAAATTTGGTCTCATCTTGAAATTGGTTCTCCCCGACTAAGGCTGGCGGGAGTAAAAAAATATCCTCGCACCGGTTTTCAGGGTGGTCTAAAATGGTCTTTCGGGTGAATTGTGTCAGTGTGCCAATTGCTCCCGCGCGGCTCATCACCCGGTTAAAAGCTGAACGGCGCGCTTCAAGGGTTTCCGGAGAAAAGAATTGCGGGTATTCCTCATGCTGGAGATCGGGGATTGTAAAAATCTGACTGGACATCGAAAAATTTAGTGTGTCCTGGGTTGGAAAACTGCGGAATAAAACCTCGATCTTCTTTTCATTCAAATGCTTTTCCAATTCAGAGAAAAAGCTTGTCGTAGGTAGACTGTAAAAATGTACATTTGTCAGATCAGCAGATAATAGATTGCGGTTATAGATTGTGCAGAATACATGGAATTCATCTTCAGGGTAAAGCCGGAATAGAGTCCCTAATATATTCTGCAAAAGTAGCGCAACCCCACCACTTGACCCCAGGGTTACATGGCGTAATTCAATACCTATTTTCATATCAGGCTTTTTTAGAGCGTATCCAATTAATTAACTTATTTTTCAAACTTCTTGCCAGGTTTGCTATCTTTGCGCTATTAGGCTTTCTATTTGTTGTTGGATGAATAGGAAAACCATCCGGTCTGGCATTGTATTGGGCTAGCAAGTTTCCGGTCGATGCCCAAAATTCAACGAGTTGTTTTCGATAGGCAGGTGGATATATGTCTTCATGTTCTCTGGTGAAGCGTTCGAGGGTGTCGAGAAAATAACACAGGTATCCCGGTGTAATGGGTGTGCCACTGTGTTTTTCTGCGACCAAACGTAGCTCATCCAGCCGCTTAAAAGAACCGGTGGCGGTCTTTGTGCTTCCGTGTTCGCGTGAGGCTGCCAGTATGGCCTGTACTGGCACGGGCTCAGCCTCCTCAGAGAGCCTGAGCCAGAGGTCTGTATCCATGGCGTAATGCAGATTGACATCCAAATATCCGACTTTTTCAAGGCTTGCCCGGCGGATGAATGTAGCAGGTTGCAAAATGTAATTCAGTCCAAAAATCAGTGCAAGACGGTCGAAAGATACAATCCCTGTTTGGAAGAATTGCGTTGATTTCGACTTATGCTCATCCACGCGCAACCCGTTGCCAAAATAAAAAGGGGCTTCAGGGTGTTGCTGATACAACTCGGCAATTGTTTGTAGAACGCCAGGCAGGTAATAATCGTCTGCGTTCAGCCAGGCGATCAGATCACCGCTGGCTCTCTGCATACCTTTGTTGATAGCATCCGATTGTCCCTGATCTGGCTCGCTGACCCATCCACTCAATTGCGCCTCATATTTTTTGATAATACGGATACTTTGATCCTTTGAACCGCCATCGATGATGAAATATTCGAGATTGGGGTAATCTTGGCCCAGGATGGATTGAATACAATCTTCCAGGTAGATGCCTTGGTTGAAGGAGGGGGTAATAATCGAAATTTTTGGCCAATACTTCGCGGCAGCCATAGTCACAATTTTCTAGTCTTTCTAAATTTATGCCTGTTTGTCTGGCAAATGATTGCGTGAACTAAAACGGCGTAAAACTCGCCGTAAAATATTCTGAGGTAGCCAATCCAGGATGCGGTTCTGTTTATGGATTATCTTGTCGAGGTGGTTGATTAATTCCAGCCTGGCAGCTCGGTCAGCTTCTACAGTTTCCAGGGTGCCTTTTACAGTTTCCAGGGTGCCTTTGAGTTTCGATAATTGATCGTCGAGATCCAATAACGCCAAAACAAATCGTCCGTCAGCGCTGTTGAGCAGGTGTTTCTCAAATCCATCTAGCGGGTTTGGAATCAAGGAACTACGGCTGGCGATTGTAAACATATCTTGTTTCTCGAAATATGCCGGCTCAAAAACGAATGCTTGTAATTGCAATCGGGTATAAAGCTCAATGATCCCCTTTTTACTGAACAGGTGGATATGTTCTTTGGGAATTAACATTCTCAAGAAGGGGTGTGTCACGTTGCGTAACTCATGATAAGTGTTTGTCTCTGGGAGCATAGGGGTTTGCATCACAAGGATGCCATCTGGTTTGAGGAGTTCAAGCATTTTTCCAGAGTATCCTGGGGATCGTATAGGTGCTCTAGAACATCCATGAGTACAACGATGTCGAGCGAGGTAGGTTGAATCGTCTGGTTCTCAATTGGACCTTGGTAGACATTTATATCGAATGTTTCGCAAGAGTAATTGACAATCCATTCATCGATCTCCAATCCGGCGGCTTCATAACCAGACTTTTTCAGAAGAGCTACAAGCGCACCATGACTACTTCCTAATTCGAGAACCTTTGCTGGAGGCAAGCGGTATTTCATGATAGTTCTAAGCCAGTAAAGGCAGCGTTCTGGTAGATCTAGGCGTGACCGGTCTTGAATATCTTGAAGACCCAGATCGTTCGTTTGGTGGCTGAACCAGTATTCCCGTCCATAATAATCGAAGTCTAGTGAACTGCCTGTGTCTGTGGAAACGCTGCATTTCCCTTTCCAAACCAGTGATAAACAATCAGGACATTTCAGGTAATCTTCAGAAAAAGGTATAAATTGGGTATTCCCGCACCAACAGGATAGATTTTCGGTCATTGTCACCAATTCTTTTATGGGTTGGCAGTTTGGATAACTGTCACCTGGCACCGCCCAGGGAGATTAGCAGCTCCAAAGTGCAATAATTGAACCGGCTCGCCATCTAAACGGTGAACGACGGCGAACGTTCCTGCCTTGGGCAAGATGCTTAATACTTTGATCCTGGCATCCAATTCTGGATGAGGTAGGTCCCTCTTGGATGCATAATCTTGCTGGCTGATGGTAGAGAAACCGATATTGAAGGTGTATTCACCCGCGGCTACGTCCAGTTTGATATCCTGGCGAAAACGGACTCGTTCATCCTTAGAGACATATGCTGGCGCTTGGCTTCCATATAGAAGGCTGTTTTTGCCGTGCACTATGATGCCTTTCTCAGTGATGATTTCCACTCCGCCAATGGGTACTTCGATATCTTCCTCAGCCGAAAACTCGTAAAAGAAAGATGCAAGCTCTCCTTGTTGGAACACCAAACTGGCTTCGCCGTTTTGGCTGCAAAGGGCAACCGCAGTACAGCTCGCCTGTTGTGTAGAAACTTGTTGAAAGTTGGTTAAGTCTATGAAGGCTTCTGGTCTGGGCCACTCGAAGTCTTCATTGTCATGGTATTTGGCTTCGGTTTTATTTATATCATTTTTGGCGAGAACTTGTGAATACATGCTTCCTGTTTGCTGAAGGAAATAATATCGTTTCACGGCCTCCACGGCTGAACCCAGATAAACCATTTGACTGTTATGTAATAGCAAGGCGCGCTCACAAAATTGTTCTACCTCATTCATTGCGTGTGAAACAAGCACGATCGAGGAACCTTTTTCGCGTAGTTCTTGCAGGCGGCGATAACATTTTTGCCGGAAGAAAATATCTCCTACAGCTAATGCTTCGTCAATTAACACAAGATCGGCGTCAATACCTGCCGCCACTGCAAAAGCAAGGCGGACAAACATACCGCTGGAGTACAGCTTGACTGGCTGATCAATAAAATCTCCAATATCGGCAAATTCAACAATACTCTGGGATTTCGCCTCGATCTCTGCTCGAGTGAGTCCTAAGATCATCCCATTAAGAATAACATTTTCTCGGCCTGTAAACTCTGGATTGAAGCCTGATCCAAGTTCCAGGAGTGCGGCTATCCGTCCCTTTATCGCGACTTCTCCGGTGGTAGGTTGAAGGATCCCGGCCATGATCTGAAGCAGGGTGCTTTTCCCTGAACCATTCCGTCCGATGATCCCAAAAGTTTCTCCTTTTTTAATTTCAAAGGAAATATCATTCAAAGCCCAAAATGGCCTTCCATAACTTCTCCCCGATCGCCCAAACAGGATTTGTTTAAGACGGTCCATTTGTTTGCTGTACAAATGATACATCTTCCCGAGATGGTGAACTCTGGCAATGATATTATCCTGGTTCGGGGATACACGATTGTTATCCTGTTGATCTTTAAGAGTTAGGCGTTCGCTCGGAGTAGTATTCATCGTGGATTATTCATGGAGATCAGAGAATATCTGCAAATCCCTTCTTTGTGGAGATAAACCAGTAATACCCCGCCAGTGCCAGGATTGCAGTGATCCCGGTCCAAATTCCCCAGGCTAGCCAGGGCAGAGGATTGCCCCATAATAATACCTGCCGGAAACTTTCGACAATGGTCGTAAGAGGATTCAGAACGAAGATGAACCTTACTGAGGAAGGAGCTGCTGAAGCCGGGTAGAAAATTGAGCTCATGAACAAAAGGATTTGAATCATAACAGATATGCCCTGGGCAATATCGCGCACATAGACACTGAGCGATGCAAAAAACCAACCAAGACCCAGGCTGAGAAAGAGCAGGGGTAAGTATGCCAACGGTAAGAGGTAAATTGTTTTTGATACGGTTCCCATGAGCACCAGGTTAGCAATCAACACCAAGATGACCCCGATCAGAGAAGTCATGAATGCAGCTCCAAACAGAACTACGGGATAGATTTCGAGCGGGAAAACCACCTTTTTAACATAATTGGGGATACTAATAATGAGTGTAGTAGATCTATTGAGCACCTCTGAAAACACATTAAAAGGGATCAGTCCGGAAAAAATGATCAGTGCGAACTCTCGGGTGGTTGTTTGCTCTCCCGCGGTTTGCCAGCGCACTTTGAGAAAGACTGAAAATACGAAGGTGTAAACCACCAACATGATCAACGGAGTAATCACAGCCCATGCAGTTCCCAGGTACGAACCGCGGTATCTTTGATTGAGCTCTCGTTTAATGAGCTCGCCTATTAAATCGCGATGCTTCCAAAGATCACGCATCATTTTCAGAGGTGATGAGATTACTGTCCCTGGTTTCATAAAAGAGGAGAAATTGTAAACAGAATTGACAAAGTCAGGTTATTATAAGGCAGCGGAAATTATAAAGCAAGTTATTGTATAATCCGTTGAATGCACAACGCTTTTACCTCCCTTAAGGATACGTTTCACCCGCAGAATTTAATACTTCTGTTCCGCCGACATTCCCGAACGCTCGGGATGTTATTGATCCTGACACTGGCTTGCATTATCGTCATGCTACCGCGCCTGAGATCAACTCAGTTTGGTTTGCTCGATGATGGTGTCACGGTAAAAATGGCCCAGTTACTTTCCCGAGATCCAATCAAAGCATTTACTTTTATGAAAGCGGCTGGCAAATTCTTACCATCCTATTGGTTCTCTGAAATATTGATTTATCAATGGGCTGAGATATCCTCTTTGCGTTGGTTTTATATTTAATGTTTTGGTTTTAGTGCTAGATACGCTCGCAATTTTCTGGATTGTTCGTTACCGAGGCGGATCACTCATCCAAGCTCTTTTGGCAGGACTTTTCTTTTGTTTTTCTGCCCCTGTTATCGAAGCTTATTACACCCTTTCAAAGCCCGATCTGATCATGACATCCTGGATGATTTGGGGAATTCTATTGGCATCGAGGGGTCAGCACAGCAGAAGGAATTGGCTAAAAATTTGTTTTATATTGGGAGCTGTGTTTTCAATTGGGATGGCGTTTGGCACAAAGGAGCCAGCTGTCATATTAATCTGCATTGCTTTCGGTTGGTTCATTTTAGCGCGGCTCTTCCGGAAGGCTCCAGAGGATCTTTTTGATTTTTCAGCCAGCAGATCCTTCTTTTTCTTAGTCATGGTTTCGTTAATCATATATTTATTGCTCCGTTTTTATTTTGTACCTGTCAATCCACTTGCTGGTTCTTATTCTTCTAATTACCAGCTAAGCTCTAACTCGATGAGTGCTCAATTGCTCCGCTGGTTGGGTAGGTTTTTACGAGATTTTTTGTTCATCCTACCTATATTATTGGTTTTATTTAATCGAAAAGTTTGGAACCTTGTCAATAAACGTCTGCTGCTCGATGGATTGGTTTGGATGGTTGGCTGGGTGATCATTTTTTTGCCGTGGAATGTGCTCGAATCTTTTCACACTTTACCTTTTGCTGTCGGAGTTGCTGTAGTTTCGGGTACTTGTGCGGGCGCAGCCTTGCAGGTATACATTGTTGAGGGTGAAAAGCGAGACCGGATATTTTTGAGCCTGGTATTCATCGTTGTCTTGTTTTTTGCACAATTTACTATCGTGAACAGTATTTCCACTGCCAGGGTGCAGCTTTTCTATGACCAGGTAAATAATCGCATGGTCAAATTCCTGGCGAAGAGTGAACCAAACAGTGTTTTTCTTTTCAACACTCCATATACTGAATATGTCGTAGAAACCGGCTTGCATCTGAACGTATTTCGGAATCGGAATGATCTTAATGTCAATTATTTCTCGTATCAGCGTCCCGAGGGTTCTGAACCCGTTCATTATTTTGTCGTCAACCCCATAATGATCAATGCGCCTCTTCCCTCTGTACGGAATTCATTGCACGAGAAAGGAGTTCTTACCTGGGATCAATGCCTGAATGCATCCTTGACTTCCAGGAATTCCTCTCCAGTTTACGATGGCAAGCAAAACCTCCGTTGGGTGGATTTCGGTGCAAACCGGCTTCTGGGACTGATAGGCCTTGAAGACAAATACAGTTTTAGTATAGAAGATCGTCCTTTCTTTGAAACTAAAGTTATGGAATACGGCTGGCAGGTTTATGAATTTCAGATAGATCCATCACAAATGGCTTTTCCTGGGGGATACAACGGCGCTGGTGAATGGAATTTGGCTACCCCCAAAGGCGAAAGAACTGTTTCAAAATTTGGTTTATCCGGTGATATACCCCTTGCCGGGGATTTTAATGGAGATGGACGGACAGAGATTGGTCTTTTCAGGCCTGATGAGAACAAATTTTTATATGACCTGGATTTTGATGGAAAACCTGACCTAAGTTTCATGTTATCGACGATGGAGTGGGGAGATGTTGCCCTCATAGGGGATTGGAATGGAGATGGCGTAGACACACCAGGATATTACCGGCCTTCTGATTCAACCTGGCACCTTCGAAATGAGAATAAAACCGGGGGAGACGACTTCGCAGTTACCATTCCGGGGGCACCAGGTCTCATTCCTCTTTCAGGCGATTGGAATGCCGATGGATACGATACTTTTGGTTATTACCTTCCATCGACAGGTGAGGTTTATTTGATGAGTGCGCTATCTCCAAACGGCAGCTTCACTTGGGCTTATCAAACCGATGTGGGAGCAATACCGGTTGCCGCTGATTGGTATGGATTTGGTCGTGATACCTTAGCTTTCGTCAAGGAAGGTCAATGGTCGCTGCGCCCGAATAATATTTACTGCGCATTTCCCAATCCCATTCCTCCCATTGGATATGGGAATCCTGATGATACACCTGTCGGGGGAATTTGGTGATGGTATGAAAATTCTCTTCGTTGCCAATACAGACTGGTACCTGTATAACTTCCGCCGTTCACTGGCGCGCTTTTTATTCAGCCAGGGTTGGGAAATCGTGATGGTTTCACCTTCGGGGTCCTATACTTCTGGCCTGGAAAAGCTGGGCTACCGTTGGGTCAAGTGGGAAGTAGGGCGCCAGACCCTCGCCCCATTCAAAGAGCTGGCCGCCCTAAACAACCTGAGAGAGATTTATCTCCGAGAGAAACCTGACCTGGTACATCACTTTACCGTGAAACCGGTTCTGTACGGCTCGATTGCTGCCCGGCTGGCAAATGTCAAAGGTATCGTTAACTGCATCACTGGGCTAGGATATATTTTCCTCTCCACCGATCTCAAGGCGCGCCTGATCCGTCCCCTGGCAAAGAGCCTCTATTGGCTAACCTTGCGCGCCTCCAACTGCCGGGTGATTTTCGAGAACGAGGGGGATCGGGGATATTTCTTGAAGAACCGGCTGGTTCAGGCAAGGAAATCTCACCTGATCGCTGGGGTTGGCGTTGATGTGGACCACTTTACCGTCTTCCCGGAACCTGCTGAACCGCCGGTGGTCTTATTCCCAGCGCGTATGTTGTGGGATAAGGGCGTGGGCGTCCTCGTCGAGGCTGCTCGCCTCCTGCATACCCGGCAAAAGGTGCGGATCGTTCTAGTGGGCATGCCTGATCCCGGCAACCCGACTTCTATAGATGAAGCCATGCTGCGCCGTTGGCAACAGGAAAAGCTGGTGGAATACTGGGGTTGGAAAGAAGATATGAAGGCGGTCTATCAGCAGAGTCATATTGTCACACTGCCCTCTTTGTATGAAGGTGTTCCGACAGCTTTATTAGAGGCGGCTGCCTGTGGTAAGCCTTTGGTTGCTACGGATATCCCCGGCTGCCGGGCAATCGTCAAAGATGGCATCAATGGTTTTTTGGTGCCGGTCCATGATCATCAAGCCCTGGCAGATGCACTGGAGAAGTTAATCATCAATTCGAGCTTGCGGAAGAAAATGGAACTCGCCAGCCGCCACCTTGTTTTAGAGCAGTTCACTGATACGAGTGTTAATGAAGCCACCTGGGCGGTTTACCAGGAATTGATCGCCAGGGGCTAAGCCAGCCCAAAGTTGTTTTCACACATCGAATAATAGAATGTGATGGTCGTCACGAATTAGCGAGCCTTTTCGAAGTCTTGGAACATCGCTTATTTGCCTCGGTATTCTTCACGTACAGGGTAAAAGGCATCGATCAAGCGGCAGGCGGTGAGCGCCCTGCCTTTGTGGCGGGTATTCGATGGGACCACCGCGGCCATGCCAGGCTTCAAGACATGGGCTTCCCCTGCAATATTCAGCTCGAACTCGCCTTCCAGTACCGTAGTCACCTGTTCGTGGGGATGATTGTGTTCAGGCAGGGCAGCTCCAGCTTCCACCTGCCAGAATGCCAGCGTCATGTGCTCTGAGTGGATAAAGCGCGCCCGGAATCCTGCTACCACCTCTTTTTCGGGTAGATCAGCGATGGTTATAAATGTCATTTCGTCTCCTTGTCTAGAAGCTCATCTAATTGATCCTCAAGCACAATACTGCGCCTCAAAGCCCAGGCTTCAATTCCTTCCCAAAGCACATCCACCTCTCGCACGATAGCTCTGGGGCTGGAAAGCCGTCCGCTCATCACCCTGCGACACAGAGCTGCAAATCCCTGCGGGGCATCGGGCAGCGCCAGGGCTTCCTGGAAAAGATCGCCTGCGCCATGGTACAAATGGCGTTGCGCCAGCCCAACCAGGCAGGCCGTACCTTTTGCCAACTGCAAGGCGTACTCTGGCAGACAAGCGCTGTTTTGTGCCGTCCAGGCATTGCGTACCTTTCCGACCAGCTCATACAGGTCTCCGACAATCACCTCTTTGATCCGGTATTGGAAGCGTTCCTCCGGTTGGGATAAAGCAGTCTCTTTCAAACGCACAAAGAAATCCTGCGGGTCAAACAAAGGCAAGACGCGCACGAAGGCTCCATGGGTGATCGACCAATCTCCATCCACCTCCCTGGCTTGCGCAAGGATCACTTCTGGACTGTAGACATCCACTTCAGCCTTCCAGGGACCAGTCGACCATTCATAGGCATAATCGATCTCTTCACCTTGAATAATACAGTGCATTTCAATGTCCGAGAAAGGTCCGTCCGTGCCCCGCGCCAGTGAGCCGTAGACCCCCAGGGCGATTAGCTGATCTTGGTAATGGTTCTGCAGCGCCTGTACAATGGTTTGCATTGTCAGCCTGCGCTGTTGAGGTGTAATTGGTTGGGGACCGCTTATCATCGCTCAGCCCACAAGCTTCTGATTGTTGTTACTTGTACCCGCGCTTCTGCGCCTCTGCCAGGATCGCCTCGGTCGCCGTCGCGCCCACACGGGTCACACCCAAGGCCTTGACGCGTAGAATATCATCCAACGTGCGCACACCGCCTGCCGCCTTGACCTGCACCGAGGGGATGGAATGCTGTCGCATCAGAGCTAAGTCATGGTCTGTTGCACCTGCATAGGTGTAGAAGCCATTTTCGAGTTTCACAAAGCCGTATCCAGTGGAAGTTTTCACAAAAGCCACCGCGACCTGGCTGCAAATCTCGCAAAGTTTGATCTTGAGGCTGTCATCCACCAGGAAGTCGTTCTCGAAGATCACTTTTAGCAATGCTCCCCGGCTGGCAGCCACCTTGTTGACCTTGCGGATCTCGCTCGCCACGTAAGACCAATCCTGGCTCAATACTTTGCCGGTATTGACCACCATATCCAGCTCCACCGCCCCATCATCCAGCGCCATGCGCGCCTCTTTGAGTTTGATAGCGGTCTTGCTGCTTCCGTGGGGAAAGCCGATCACAGTGCCGACTTTGACATCCGAGCCGGCCAGAATTTCCTTTGCCAGCGGCACGGCATAAGGCTTGATGCATACCGAGGCAACCTGGTGCTTGATTGCTACCAGGCAGCCATCGATCAGCTCCTGGTCGGTCAGCATCGGATGCAGCAGCGAATGGTCGATCATCTTTGCGATAGATTGCAGCGTTTTAGACATATACAGTTCTCCTTTATTGTTACTGGGTGTGCGCATATAACTTCTGGTAGATCTGGTAATTTTCGTAAATCCGGCGGATATAATTGCGCGGTTCCTCCAGGCGGATCACCTCTAAGAACAGGTCAGGGTCGCCGTTCGCCAGGCTCACCCACAGGCTGGCGTTGCCTGCCCCGCCATTATAGGCCGCCAGCGCTGCCAGCAGATCTCCGTCCAGGTAATCTTGCTGCCGCCGCAGGTAGCTCAGCCCCATGGTAATGCTCACCAGCGGGCGGTCCAGGTCCGCTGTGGTGAAACCCTCCGGCCAGCCCATGCGCCCCGCCATCTCTTCCCCCGTGGCAGGCATGATCTGCATCAAGCCGCGCGCCCCTGCCGATGACTCTGCGTTCCTCTCGAAAAAGCTTTCCTGGCGGATCAGGCTCCAGACCAGCAGGGGGTGGTAGCCATTCTCTTGCGCGACTGAGGTCACCAGGTCAGGGTAGTAGGTGCCGAAGCGGATGTGGCTGAAGAGGTCCGGCGCGGTCAGCGTGGCCGCGTCAGCCAGGCCGGCCTGGTCCAGCACCTGCCGGGCGGCTAAGATCGCCGGGCGATACAAGCCCAGCTCAACCAGGTAGTTCGCCAGGCGATAAGTATCCGCCGGGCTGGCTGCCAGCGATATGCGCAGGCTCTCGAACTCCGCACTGGCCTGCTCATACAAGCCCAGGCGAAAAAACTCATTCCCTCGCTGGAAGCGTTCATCGCTCGCTAAATTCCCGGTTGTCGAGAGGTCTGTTTCTGGAGGCAGGCTGAACGTGGAACGCATCCAGGCCTCAGCCTGGGCTCGTTCGGCGCTCAGGTCGCGGCTCAGGGCATAATTTTCGGGTGCCGCAAAGGGGGCTTTGCCTTCACTCAGCTCGCGGGCGCGCTCGCTGTAATAGCCCGTTGGGTCCAGCGCGGCGGCATTCTGCCAGGTAATCTGGGCTTCCTCAGGATTGCCCAGCGCTTGCTGCGTTTTGCCGATCCACAGCATTGCCGCGGCGCGGTCCTCGACCTCCACCGCATTGGCCAGGGCGCGGTTGAAGTCATCTAAAGCGGTGGGGTAATCACCTCGCCGGAAATCTGTGATTCCGGATAAGAAGAAGCCGCGCTGAGCGTAGGAGGAGGTGAGAAAGTCGAAACCTACCTTGCGCCACAAGAGGGCAGCCTGGTCCAGGTTCCCGCCCCGTTCGGCGGCCTGGGCGGCATCGAAGAGGAACTCCGCGGCGCGGGGATGGTTGGGCGCAGCAGTAACGAAGTCTTCCAGAGTTTGGCGGCCCGCTTCGTAATCATCCTGGTATGCCCACTGCGTATAAGCTTTCTGCTCCCAGGCTTCGTCCCATAAGGCGCTCTCGGGGTAATTTTGGATCACCTGGTTCCATTCCTCCAGCGCTCCAGGGTAGTCTTCTGAGGAACGCAGGATCAGGCCGCGGTAATAATGGGCGGTAGCCGGGTCAACGGGGGCCTCCGCCAGGTAGCGGTCGATGGCGGCCAGGGCCACCCCGTATTCGCCTGCATAAAAATCCACGATGCCGCGCTGCAGCTCGTCGATCGGCTGCCCGGCGTTCACCAGCTCCACCAGGGATAGGTAACCAGCGTAGAGTAAGGGAAAATTCGAAACGGCATCCTGGAAAGCCGCATAAGCCGTGTCTGGCTGCCCGGCTGCTTGAGCGGTCCTGCCTTTCAAAAGATCGACCTGAGCCTTAGTGTAGTCAGAATTTGCACGCTGGTAGATATCGTCGTACATCAGCAGTGCAGTCGGGTAATCTGCCAGGTAAGCGTATGTTTGGGCGATCTTGATCTCCAGCGGCAGGCTCGCATCTTGCCTGGGTGCAGCCAGTGAAGCCAGGTAAGCCGACAGCGCTTCATTGTAATCACCGGCCTCCAGCAGGGCGTCACCCCGCTGCTCCTGTACATAGGCATCCAAAACGCCCGGGCGCAGGTCCAGATAGCTCTGGTAAGCCGCGGCCGCATCCGACGGGCGCTGTAAGTTTTGATAAACCAGCCCCAGTAAGAAGAAACCTTCCGCCGTGTCCTGCGAAGTCGGGTAAGCTTCCACCAGCCCGCGCAGCGTGTTCAGCGCATTCAGGTCATCGCCGCTCATCTGGTAGGTCTTGCCCAGCCCGGTCAGCGCGGCGATCTGGATTTCAGCGTCCGGGCTGCCAGCCTGCGCCATCTGGAAGGCGTTTTTGGCTGACTCCCAGTCGCCGTTGAACAAAGCCAGGTCGCCCTCGGCAATGCGCATACCGGGCAGAGGCGTGGGTGTGGGGAGCGGCGTGGGCGTCAGCGTGGGGGTGGGGGTAGGCGTGGGGGGCAGGGGGGTGGCGCTGGGCGGCAGGATTGCCTGCACGATGGGCGAAGATCCCCAGATGCTGCTGGCTTTGCAGGCCAGGGATAGGCTGGCGATCAACAGGATCAAGAAAAATGCTTTCCGCATGCGTGCCACTATAAACGATAAACCAGGGAGCGTCAAGTTCACACCCTTCGCCTTAACAATACGCTAAGAATGGCTCAGTGGTGGGGAACTTAGCGGGAGGGGGGCAGCTTTCATTGCAACCAACGTTTCACCTCAGGAATACGGCATCGATCTGGCAAAAGGATTGTATAATCTCAAGTAGGAGATTGACATATGAAATCCTTTGCGGTCTTACAATTGTCTGGGTGCGCGGGGTGCGAGGTGTCCCTGCTCAACGCCTCCGATTGGGTCGAAAAAATCGCCCTGACGTACATGCCGCTGGTGATTTCCGCTCACCGCATGCCAGAAGTGGACGTGCTCCTGGTCAGTGGGAGCGTGCAGAGTGACGAAGACTTGTACAACCTGCGCAGGGCTGTGCGCAAGGCGAAAGAGGTCATCGCCGTCGGCATCTGCGCCACCTCGGGTGGGCTGGCACACTTAGGGGACCGCGACGATATACGCCAATTATTCCTGGAGCAGCACGAACGCAGGCATGTGCCGCGCATGCTGCCCAAATCGCACCCGGTGGACGCGATCGTCAAGGTCGACCGGTTCCTGCCGGGCTGCCCGCCGACCCCGGAGCTGTTCATGGCGGTGCTGGGCGAAAACGAGGCCCTCAAGCCGGCTGCGAGCGTATGCATCGAGTGCGGTCGGATCAAGGATAAAACCATCCGCCCGGCGCACCTGACCGGTTTCCAGAGCGGCGAGGTGGATCCAAGCATTTGCCTGGTCAACCAGGGCTTCCTGTGCATCGGCGCCTCGACGCGCGGCGGCTGCAATGCCCTATGCACCAAGCCCGGTCACCCGTGCGTGGGCTGCCGCGGCCCCTCCAACGCCTTCATCGAGAAAGAGTCGACGGCCTGGATGAGCTCCATCGTCAAGGTTTTTACCACGATGACCGACATCCCGCCGGAAGAGATCACGGAAGGGCTGCACTCGGCGCAGTACGCCATGTTCCTGTTCCAGTTCAGCGATTACGACGAGTACAACCACGCCCCGCGGGCTAAAGAAGCGGTGCTGTAATGACCACGCTGATCTTTCCCCTCAGCCGGATTGAAGGACATGCCCAGGTCTCCATCGAAGAGGTCAACGGGCGGGTGGTCTCGGCGCGCTTCCAGGCTACCGAGCTGCGCGGTTTCGAGCACTTTGTGCAGGGGATCCCGGCGAAACAAATGCCTGTGGTAGTGCCGCGCATCTGTGGGGTGTGTGCAACCGCCCACCATGTGGCCGCCGTGAAAACCCTGGAAGATGCCTACAATGTCATTCCACCGCCGCTGGCATCCAGGATCCGCGAGCTGCTCCTGCTGGGACAGCTCATCCAAAACCAGGCCACTTCGCTGTTCATCTTCACCATGCCCGACCGGATGGGGCTGAGCAGCATCTTTGACAGCGTCAACCAGGAGTATGCGGACGACCTGGAGATCACCAACCTGACGGCGCATGCCCTGCGCGTCCGGCAGGCGGGCACCAATCTGATCACCACCGCGGGCGGGCAGTTCATCCACCCGGTCAAAGCCATCGTGGGTGGGATGACGAGCGGCATCCCCGACGAGGCGGCTCAGCAAATGCGCCAGAAGCTGCTCAAGGCGCTGCCGGTGGCCTGCGAGCTGTTCGACCTGTATTGGGAGCTTTCCTTCCGGCTGCGCGAGCGCATCGGCACCTGGGGAGACGACCAGCCGGCTTACTACCTGGCCTCCACCGGGACCTCCTTCCCCACCTTTGACAGCGACATTTTGCGTTTGATGGGGCCGGACGGCGAGGTGCGCAGCAGCTTCCCGGCGCGCAGCTTTCGTGATTACCTGACCTATGCCGAAAGCGACTACAGCTACGCCGGGCGCAGCAGCGTGAACGGCGAAGTGCTGCGAGCGAACAGCCTGGCACGCATGAACATCGTGCGCACGATGGGCACCCCCCTGGCAGATAAGTACCTGTCGAACTTCCGGCAGGCCTTCGGCTTTCCGGCCCACGCCATCTTGCTCTACGATATGTGCCGGGGGATCGAGCTGGTGTATGCCCTCGAGCGGGCGATCGAAATCCTGAACCAACCTCTGAACGATGGCCCGGCCGCCGTCCCCCACACTCCGTGCGACGGGGAGGGCTACGGGCTGGTGGAAGCGCCGCGCGGCCCGCTGATCCATCACTATGTGATCGAGAACGGCCTGGTGGAAAAGGCGGAGTTTATCATCCCCACCGTGCATAACCTGATGGCCATCGAGCGCGCCTTGATGGTGGCGGCTAACCGCTACATCAACACCGAACGCATCAACCTGGAGCTCGACCGGGCAGTGGGACGCGTGGTGCGCGCTTTCGATCCCTGCATCGCCTGCGCGACGCATTGAGGAAATTCAGGGGATAGGGGTGAAATGCAAGGGATAAGGGGCATCTTTTTCCTTTGACAATCCGCGCCTCCCATGTTAAACTCTAGCCGCTCGACACAGATGGCGCTCTCCACCTGAGGGCGTCTTTTCTTGCGAAAAGGACACACTATGGACATCGTGATCACCGGCTCGGTCGCCTTCGACTACCTGATGAAGTTCCCCGGCTACTTCCGCGACCATTTCCTGCCCGATAAGCTCGACCACATCAGCCTCTCCTTCCTGGTGGAGTCGATGACGGTGCAGCGCGGCGGGGTGGCGCCCAATATCTGCTACACGCTGGCGCTGCTGGGCGGAAGGCCGCGCCTGATGGCCACCGTGGGCGTGGACTTCGAGAATTACCGGACCTACCTGGAAGGCAGGGGCATCGATACCTCCCTGGCGCGCCTCATCGAAGGGGTGTTCACGGCCTCTTTCTTCGCCAACACCGACCGCTCCAATGCCCAGATCGCCAGCTTCTACCCCGGAGCCATGGCGCACGCCGCCGAATTATCCTTCCACGACCTGGCGAGCAAGCCCGATCTGGTGCTCATCTCGCCCAACGACCCAGGTGCCATGGACCATTACGTGCGCGAGTGCCGTGAGCTGGGCATCCCCTATTTCTATGACCCTTCTCAACAGCTAGCCCGTCTCGACCCGGTGGCAGTGCGCTTCGGGATCGAGAATGCGCGCGCCCTGTTCGTCAACGACTACGAGCTGGGCATGATCGAGCGCTTGACTGCAATGAAACCAGCGGATATCCTGGGGTCGGTGCAGTTCATGGTGGTGACGCGCGGCGAAGAGGGTTCGACGCTCTACACCCCCCAGGGCGAAGTGCATGTGCCGGTCGTCCCGGCGGCGCAGATCGTCGACCCCACCGGCGTGGGGGATGCCTTCCGCGGCGGCTTCCTGACCGGTTACAACTGCGGCTGGGACTTGGAGCTGTGCGGGCAGATGGGCGCGCTGGCGGCGACTTACTGCCTGGAGCAGCCCGGTCCGCAGGGGCACAGCTACACGCCGGCGGAGTTTGTGACACGTTTCAGGGAATCCTTTGATGATCATGGTACACTTGATGCGCTGTGTGGAGCTTCACCGCAGAGCCGCTGAGATCACAGAGTAACACAGAGAAAGAGCAAAAATAAATCTTAACGCTGAGAAGCGGAGAGCGCGGAGTATTATAAGAAAAGATTAGTGTAAATTTGTGTTGATTAGTGGATTCTTTTGATTTAGATTAGCGAAAATTCGCGATGATGAGCGGATTCTTTATTTGAAAATTGGAGACAAGCATATGGAAAAATATGATGTAAAAGATGTAAAACTGGCTGAGGGCGGGCGGCGGCGGATCGAGTGGGCGGAGCGGGAGATGCCCGTGCTGCGCCAGATCCGCGAGCGCTTTGCCAAGGAGCGCCCGCTGAAAGGCATGCGCCTTTCGGCCTGCCTGCACGTCACCACCGAGACAGCCAACCTGGCTTACACCCTCCAGGCGGGCGGGGCGGACCTGGTCCTGACGGCCTCGAACCCCCTCTCCACGCAGGATGATGTGGCAGCCGCGCTGGTGTCGCAGTTCGAGATCCCCACCTTTGCCATCAAGGGTGAGGACAATGTCACGTATTACAAGCACATCAACGCCGCCCTGGACCACAAGCCGCACGTGACGATGGACGACGGGGCCGACCTGGTGAGCACGCTGCACAAGACCCGCCGCGATGCGCTCCCAGGCGTGATCGGCGGTACAGAAGAGACCACCACCGGCGTGATCCGCCTGCGCGCCATGGCAGCGGACGGGGCGCTGTTATTCCCGGTCATCGCGGTCAACGACGCCACCACCAAGCACTTCTTTGACAACCGCTACGGGACGGGGCAGTCCACCATCGACGGCATCGTGCGCGCCACCAACATCCTGCTGGCGGGCAGGAACTTTGTCGTGGCGGGCTACGGCTGGTGCGGGCGCGGCCTGGCGATGCGGGCGCGCGGCATGGGCTCTAATGTGATCGTCACCGAAGTCAACCCGCTGCCGGCCCTGGAAGCTGTGATGGACGGCTTCCGGGTGATGCCCATGGAAGAAGCGGCCCGCATCGGCGACATCTTCGTCACCGTGACCGGCGACATCAATGTCATTGACAAACACCATTTCGAGGTGATGAAAGACGGCGCTATCGTGGCGAACTCGGGTCACTTCAACGTGGAGATCAACATCCCTGCCCTGGAAACACTGGCCTCCGAGAAGCGCCTGGTGCGGCCCTTTGTTGAGCAGTACTTGATGCCCGACGGGCGCCATATCAACATTTTGGGCGAAGGCCGCCTGATCAACCTGGCCTCCGCCGAGGGGCATCCCGCCAGCGTGATGGATATGTCCTTCGCCAACCAGGCCTTGTGCGTGGAATATATGGTCAAGCATGCCGCTGAGCTGCAGAAGACCGTCTACAGCGTGCCCGCCGATATCGACCAGGAGATCGCCCGCCTGAAGCTGGCAGGCATGGGGGTCAAGATCGATGCGCTGACCCCGGAGCAGGTGACCTATCTGAATTCGTGGGAAGAAGGGACATAGATTGCTTCAACCAGCACAAAACACTGGTTTTGCAATGACATCAAAAAACGCAGGCAAGAGAAAAACCTTGCCTGCGTTTTTTGATTAACGTTAATGGGTTAGTCCATCATCGATGTGTCGGTGTTGTAGTCGTCACCGATCCCACCCACTGCGTCTGACTTGAAGACTTCTGGGCGGCCGCTCTTGTTATCGTTGAAGCGACCATGCACAAAGCCCGTGCCAGCCGGGATGAGCTTGCCGATGATCACGTTTTCCTTGAGACCGAAGAGCGGGTCTTCCGCCGAGGCGATCGCCGCGCCAGCCAGCACCTTGATGGTGTGCTGGAAGGAGGAGGCAGACAGGAAGGAGTCGGTGCTCAAAGAGGCCTTGGTGATGCCCAGCAAGACTTCCAGGAAGCGGGCAGGGCGCTTGCCTTCTGCCAGCAGGTCCTCGTTGACCTTTTTCATCTCCAGCAGGTCCACCAGGTCACCGGGTAGGTAGTTGGTGTCGCCGGGGCGGATCACCTGCACCTTCGACAGCATCTTGCGGATGATCACCTCGAAGTGCTTGTCGTTGATGTTTTGTCCTTGGGAGCGGTAAACCTTCTGCGTTTCTATGAGCAGATACATCTGGCAGGCCTGGCGGCCCTGAGATGCGCAGGATGCGGTGCGGGTTCAGCGAGCCTTCGGTGATCGGCTGCCCGGGCTCAACGTGCTCCCCGTCCTTGGCCAACAGGCGGGCGTTGCTGGGGATTTCGTATTCAGCTTCCTGGCGCACTTCGTAAGATACGACGATCTTCAGCTTGCCACTTTCAGCGCGCTGGTCTTCGATGCGCACACGCCCGGCGTGCTGCGAGGTGATGGTGGCAGTCTCCATTTGGGCGACGACCCCATTGACGGCGATTTCGGTGGCGTCTTCGGTAACCACCTGCCAGCCTTCGGGGATGTCATATTCATCGCCGACCATTTCGCTGTGCTCCACGCGCACCACGCGCAGGTCGCTGTAGCGGTCGGACTGCAAGATGGAGACCGTGCCAGCGATCTCGGAGACCACCGCTTCACCTTTCGGCATGCGGCGGGCTTCAACCAATTCTTCAACGCGCGGCAGACCGGTGGTGATGTCACCGCCAGCCGCCACACCGCCGGTGTGGAATGTACGCAGGGTGAGCTGGGTGCCAGGCTCGCCGATGGATTGGGCGGCCACGATACCCACGGCCGCGCCGATATCGACGATCTTGCCGCGTCCCAGATCCATGCCGTAGCACTTGGCGCAGATACCGTGCACCAGCTCGCAGGTGAGCGGTGAGCGCACCTTGACCGAGGTTACCCCGGAGGCCGTGATGCGGCGGGTCAGCTCGCGATCGATGGTTTCGCCGCGCTCAGCGACGATCTCGCCGGTTAACGGGTCGATGACGCGCTGGGCCACGATGCGCCCGAAGAGGCGGCTGCCCATGGCCTGCCCGGCGATATCGTCACTTTTGTTAATGATCAAGCCTTCTTCTGTACCGCAGTCTTCTTCGTTGATGATAATATCCTGGGCAATATCCACCAGGCGGCGGGTCAGGTAACCGGCATCTGCAGTACGCAGAGCGGTATCTGCCAGACCTTTTCGGGCGCCGTGGGTGGAGATGAAGTACTCCAGAGCGGTCAGACCTTCGCGGAAGTTCGAACGGATGGGGAGCGGGATGATGCGCCCGGAGGGGTCAGCCATCAAGCCGCGCATGCCGGCCAGCTGCGAGATGGGGCCAAAGCCGCCTTTGGTGGCGCCTGAGTTGGCCATGGTAGCCAGGTTGCCCTGCGGATCCATATAGCGCTTGACCGCATTCGCTACTTCATTAGTGGTGCGCTGCCAGATGGCGATCACGCGTTCGTTCTGCTCCTGCTCGGTGAGCAGGCCGCGGCGGAAATCACGCTGGATCGTTTCGGCTTCCTGCGAGGGATTGGTTGATGATTCCCTCCTTCTCAGGCGGGACGGTGATATCGGAAACGGCGATGCTGTAGCCAGAACGGGTGGCGTACTGGAAGCCAATATCCTTGATCCGGTCGGCAACATCTTGGGTTTGGTCTTCGCCGCCCACTTCATAAATCTCTGCGATCAGGTCTTTCAAGCCGCCTTTTTCGAGTGAGCGGTTGACGAATTTGATTTCATCGGGCAGGATCATGTTGAACAGAGCCCTACCGACGGTGGTCTCAATCAGGCGCACCTCGGGTTGAGGCAGGCGGGTTTCTTTATCGTCATACCAGGTTTGGGTATTCAATAAAATGTTGGTATGGACTTCCAGCTGCCCTAATTGGTAAGCCAGATCGACTTCGAACATATCGGCGAAGGCGCGTCCATCGCCCTTGTGAGGATTGAGCTTATCGGCGTTGGTCAGGTAGTAGACGCCCAAAACCATATCTTTTGAAGGGCTGATAATGGGCTCACCGTCAGCGGGTTTAAGCAGGTTTCGAGATGAAAGCATCAACGTGCGGGCTTCCACCACGGCTTTTTGGGACAGCGGGACATGCACAGCCATCTGGTCGCCATCGAAGTCGGCGTTGAAAGCGGTGGTTACCAGGGGATGCAGTTGAATGGCACTGCCTTCGATCAGGATCGGCTCGAAAGCCTGGATGCCCAGGCGGTGCAGGGTGGGGGCGCGGTTCAGGAGAACCGGGCGGTCTTTAATGACCTCTTCGAGCACTTCCCAGACTTCGGGGCGGTTGCGTTCGATAAAACGCTTGGCGCCTTTGACGTTGGCAGCGTAATTGTGGGAAACCAGGCGGGAGATGACGAAGGGGCGGTAAAGCTCCAGAGCCATGGTCTTGGGTAGACCGCACTGATACAGCTTCAGCTTGGGGCCAACCACGATGACCGAACGGCCCGAGTAATCGACACGCTTACCCAGCAGGTTGCGGCGGAAACGGCCTTTCTTACCTTTGAGCATGTCTGAAAGCGATTTCAGCTCGCGGCGGCCGCGGCGTGAGAGGGCCTTGCCGCGCTGCGAGTTGTCGATCAAGGAGTCAACCGCTTCCTGGAGCATGCGCTTTTCGTTGCGGACGATCACATCCGGCGCGCCCAGCTCAAGAAGCCTCTTCAGTCGATTGTTGCGGTTGATCACGCGGCGGTAGAGATCGTTCAGATCAGAGGTGGCAAAGCGCCCACCATCGAGCTGCACCATCGGGCGCAGATCGGGCGGGATAACCGGCAGAACGGTCAGCACCATCCACTCCGGGCGGTTGCCGGAACGGCGGAAGGCTTCGACGACCTTCAAACGCTTGGTGGCTTTTTTGCGCTTCTGCTTGCTCTTCGAAGTGCGCAGCTCCAGCCAAAGCTCCTGGGCTAATTTGTCCAGGTCGACGCGTTTAAGGATGTCATAGAAGGCTTCGGCGCCCATATCGGCGCGGAATACCTGCCCCCAGCGAGATTTCAATTCTCGGTAGCGGGTTTCGCCCATGAAGGTCAGCGGACGCAGCTCCATCAGCTCATCGCGCAGGCGAGAGTTTTCATCGCGCACCACGGTGGACTGGTCTTCAAGCTCGTTGCGCAGGTCTTCCATCTGCTGGTCAGCCTGGGCGCGGTAGGTTTCGATGTCCAGGGCGATGTGCTCGATCTCACGCTGTTTCTGACCCTTTAGCTCTGCTTCCATCTCATCCAGGCGATCTTTGACAATGCGCTGCACCTTGGATAGATGCTGCTTGGTGATCGTTTCACCGGCCTCAACGATAACGGTTCCGGTATCGGTGAAGAGGATGGGAGTGCGGGCGGGGGTGCTCACGTTTTCTTGCAGCAGTCTTTCCAGGTGCTGCCCTTCCTGGATGATCGGCTCAAGGCGGGAGGCAACCAGTTCTTCATACTGGTGCTCCACCTGGGCGGTGAGCATGCCCTGTTCGGCAACTTTGCGGTCGCGGGCGGCCTTGGTCTCGGCGATCATCGCATTGATGCGCGTACCTTGCTCGCGCTCCGCCATGACGATCTTATCTTCCATGCGCTTAAGTGCTTTTTGGCGAGCCTCTTCGTCAACATAGGTGACGACATATTGAGCAAAATAGAGCACACGATCCAGGTTGCGGCGTGAGATATCCAGCAGCAAGCCAAGATAGGAAGGGATGCGGCGGGTATACCAGACATGGGCAACCGGCGCAGAAAGCTCGATGTGCCCCATGCGCTCCCGGCGAACCGATGAGCGGGTTACTTCAACGCCGCACTTATCACAGATAATGCCTTTATAACGAATATTTTTATATTTCCCGCAGTAGCACTGCCAATCACGGGTGGGCCCGAAGATAGCTTCACAAAAAAGCCCATCTTTTTCGGGCCGCAACCGCCGGTAGTTGATGGTTTCGGGTTTCAACACCTCTCCATACGACCAGCTGCGAATGGTTTCCGGCGATGCCAGACTGATTCTTAACGAAGTCAACCCTTTGGTTTCCACTCAAATGCCTCCTGAGTTTTCCACGATTAACGCACAAAAGTCTGCGCTTGAGAATCTTCTCGCAAGCGCCTAGTTTACTGGGGTAAGTTTCGACAAGTATACGTCCAGTTATTATATCAAATTGTTGATGCTTGAGTCAATATATTCACGAATTTCTAATATTTGAAGGTCCGGATCATTTATCTGGCCGCCAGGCCCAGGTAATAAGGCCAAATCAATATCGCTGCTAAGGCTTGCCACCAGACCAACTGGGCAAAAGCCAGGGTGAATAGGTAGCCGATGAACCAGATGATTCCGACCAGGCCTCCCACTTCCACCTGGATGGGTTTACGTTCGGTTGACATAGACGCCTCCTCGCGTGCTTACATTCTGGGTTGCAATTTTCTATCTGCTGTCTATGCTATATACGTTTCAATGGTTTCCAGGTTTCTGGGGATCAATCAGCTTTTTCGTTGAGATGAATCCAGTATTGTGAAATGGTCTTCTCGGGTCTTTCAGATGTTACCTGCGCAGATAAGACGCCGCCATTTTATTTTTCGCGGGTTGGCTGCCGGATAGGGATCAAGATCGAGAAGGTGCTGCCCTTGCCGAGCTGGCTTTCCACCCATACCTTACCGCCATGCCGCTCGACGATGGATTTGACGATCGCCAGCCCCAGGCCGCTGCCCTGCTGCTTGCGGGTATCGCGCTGCACACCGCGGAAGAATTTCTCAAACAGGCGCGGCTGGTCTACCGGGGCGATGCCGATGCCCGTATCGCTGATCTCAAAGATCACGTTGTTGTCGCGCGAATCAGGGTGCGCACATTCACTTTCCCGCCTGGGTTCGTATACTTGATGGCATTTTCGACCACATTCGAAAGCGCCTGTTGGAGGAGGGCCTGGTCAGCTTCGATCAGGGGAGTGGTATGGCTGGCGTCTTCTAGGGTGAGCTGGATCTGTTTTTGGGCCGCGACTAATTGGAGAGAACCGATCACTTTTTCCAGCACTTCGCGTAAAGGCACCATTTCAAGCTGCAACCC
This sequence comes from uncultured Chloroflexia bacterium, assembly GCA_963751425.1. GTDB lineage: Bacteria > Chloroflexota > Anaerolineae > Anaerolineales > UBA4823 > CAVVUF01. The sequence continues at coordinate 892,565 of CAVVUF010000002.1, forward strand.
AACGCCAGCTTCGATCCGGCCGAGGTCGAGCAGGTTATTTACCAACCGTGCCATGGTCTCTACGCTGCCGACGATCTTCTTGACATAATTATCCTGCTGTTCGTTAAGCTCGCCTACCATCTCCAGCATAGTGGAATAGCCGCGGATGAGGGTGAGAGGTGAGCGGAGGTCGTGGCTGACGGTGGCCACAAATTCGGATTTCAAGGCATCCAGCTCTTTAAAGTGGGTTACATCACGCAAGATGCACACTCTCCCTACCCGGCGGTCACCCGCCATGAGAGGAGAGGCCATGGCCAGGTAGGTGCGCCCATCTGAAAGAATCACTTCTGCCGACAGCTTGCTTTCGGTGGGAGTGCTCAATAATTGGATCAGCTCTTTATTGCGGAACACCTTTTCGAGGGGTTGGCCTTCTCCTTGATCACCGCTCATATCCAAAGCCTGCCAGGCTGCTGGGTTGGCTCTGACAAAGCGGTTTTGGTGATCGGTCACGATCACTGGGTCGGGAGTAGAGTCCAGGATCCCGGCGAGCTGCTGGCGCCCGACTTCGGCGGTTAAGAATAAACGGGAATTGGTGGCCGCCATTTCCGTCTGGCGATCCAGGGTCTCCATGAAACGGATTTCATCTTCAGTGAACTGATGTGGTTTATCAAAAACAAGCCATAGAGCGCCGTAATAGAGGTCCTCGTGGCGCAAGGCCAGAGCCAGCAAGGCTTCGGGGCGGGGTGTTCCGGGTGGGAAGGACAGCAGCCGCACCCGGCTCAGGTTGTTCAACACTACCCGGCTTTGCTGTTGGGTGAGAGACATGATCTGTTCATCCAGGTTGCTGTACAGGTTATTGCACGGTCCCATACCAAAGCGGGTGGGGTGAGGTGAATCCCCTTTGATTTCCGGGAAGGTGGTGGGAGATAGCACGACCCGGGCGGCGCAGGCACCGATGGCCAGGGCAGATTCTAAGACGGGCTTGACTGCTTCTTCCATGTCCAGGCTGGCAGCCACACCCTGGCTGACCACCAACAGGCGGTTCAATTCATCAAGGCGCGCCTTTAAGCCAACTCGCATCTGCTCGAAAGAATGCCTGAGCTTTCCTGCTTCATCTTCTCCAAACTCAGAAAGAGGCTGATCCAGGTTCCCGCGGGCGATCAAATCAGCTTGCTGCGCCAGGTTCTGTAATGAGCCGGTCAGTTTACGCAGGCTGAAGCGCAGGATCACGGCTGCAATGATAAAGAGCACCAGGATCATTGCTAAAAGCGGGGCCGCAATATTTAAGGCGATCTGCTGGGCTTCCCTGGAAGGCACGTTCATCACAATTGCCCAGGGATGTCCCAAGGTGGGCTGGTAATAGAGCAGCTGGCGGGTACCATCTGGTCCTTCAGTTTCCACGAAGAAAGGCTTATCTGAAGTCGGGCCCTGATAGGTATCCATCAAGCCGGTGTAGTTCGAATGGTAAAGAATGCGTTGGTTTTCATCGATCAGCATCCCACTGCCATCGAATTCATTCATGCTGTTCAAGCTGATCTGCATCGACAACATGAAGGGGTTGTTAATCAGGTCCGTCCTACCAATCAGAACGCCCTCAACCTGCTGGGTTGTTTCATCGACAACGGAGGCAATGAAGGATACCATGGCAGCTTGCTGGCTTTCCAGAGGGGGAATCGTATAAGTTTGGAAGGGGACCCCAGCCAGGGCATATTTTAGACCTTCTTGTTCTTCAGGGGGGATGGCTGAATTTTCGTAGTCTAAATAGGGATAACTGGCAACGGTATTCCCCTCCGCGTCCAGGAGGATGAACTGGGTAAAGTAAGGTACTGCACGCAGATCTTGTTGTAATGCTTCTACTTGTTCAGTCGCAGAGGCATTGAACCAGCGTGGATCGCGAGATATCTGCTGGATCAGGTTTTGTCCCGTCTCCATAAAAAACGGTATGACCGAAGCCCCCGTTTGGGCAGCATTCTCCATCCGGCTGCGGAGCATTTCTTGTGCCACATCACCGGCAACTTTCCAACTGATGATCATCAGCGTGATCACCATCGCAACAGCCAGGGGAGCCAGGCTGAATAAGAACCGCGCGGCAAGGCTGCGCTCAGCCGGAGAAGGTTCCAGGGGGGCCGTATTCCCCCACACCTTGGGGAAGGCGATCGGCACCAACGATGCGAATAGCCCGGCAATCAGTAATTCGCCCCACATCGCTAATGTGCTATAAAACAGGCGTGTAAAGGCGTAATCGAGGCGGGTTGCCAGGCTTCCTTGCGCCAGGAAGACCGTGGAATAAAGCATCACCACTGGGAAGATGAGGGCTAACAGAGCTGCGGCTGGTAAAGGAGAACGCAGGAATTGAAAGAGTTTTGTGCGATACCTTTGCTGGAAGCTGCCATATAAGACGATGGCATACAAGGCATATTCGAGGGGGCTAAAAAAGCTGTGTGTCTCCCATAGAGCCAGGAAGATGCCAACCACCGCTCCGATGATCACAGTTGGCAGTGTGGTCAACGTTCCTGCTGAAAGGAAAATGGGCAGCATGACGAAGAAAATCAGAGCTGGCCCCAAGGGTTCAATGGGCCTGCCTGGAGGTGGGAGCGCATTCCCTACCGGCAGGCGCACCACCAAAAGCAAGCTGGTGAAAGGAATCGCCAGGAGAAGGATGACAAATACCGCTGTTCGCCAGTTAAAAGTCGTCTGGCGGGGCCGTTTTTTATCTGACAGCCATTGCTGATAAGAGACGGCTGCGAGGAACCCAAGCAGCAATACCCAACCGAGCCAACCGAAAAAACCCTGTGGCAGGTCTACGTAGGGCGGATTGGTAAGGAGGGTAAATTCAAAAGTCATGTCAATTGAATAGTTGCAATAGGTATGCCAAAATTATAGCACGTTATTGAATGCTGGTTCTTTAAGTATAACGAGGTTGGTGCCGCTTTCGGGTTGTTTACGTTTCCCGAACGCGGGGTGATTGACCGGACTTTACTGAGGGAAAACGGATCTTAATCAGGCAGGTATTCGATTGTTTCTTGGGTAGCCAGGGAAAGGTCGCTGTAAACGCCCCTGCGGTATTCTGGCAGCATTTTTGCCAGGATATACATGGCCTCTTCGGTCATCTGGTGTAATTGTTCCCGGTTAGCACGTTTGAGATCGGAACGAAATTGGAATGGGCGGCCAAATTGAATAGATGCTCCGGGTTCTGACCAGCGCTTTGAAAAGCGAATGGTGGGCATGCCAATCGTATTGTCGATTGCTACCGGGATAATTGGCGCTCCAGAGCGGCTGCTTATATAGGCTGCGCCTTCTTTGCCGCGCTGCAGCTCGGGGTGACGGTGGGCTTCAGGCGCTAACAGGATGATTTCGCCGGCCCGAAGGATCTCAAAAGCGGATTGGATGGCGCGCCGGTCAACTTCTTCGCGGCGGACTGGGATGACTCCATACAGGCGGGGGAAGATGCCCACAAAGGGATAAGTATAGACTTCAATCTTTGCCATGGGGACGATATTGCGCCGAGGAATCACATGCAACACGGCGATCGGGTCGATGAAGTTAATATGATTGATCATCAGAATCGCTGGTCCCTCGGCTGGAATATTCTCCAGGCCTTCAACATGGTCAACCTTCGCAAATAAGGTAAAACCGATGGTGCGGAGTAGAAAGCGCAAGATGCGGCGGCGGGTTTCCCAGCGGCTGTGGTCGTAGCGGGAGGGTTTGTAATCTTCTTTTTCCAGGCTTTGAACGGTCATGGCGGTTACATATCCTATGGATTCTTTAAGCATTCGATGTGATTGTCAATGTTCCGAAATACACAGACCACCTCTTCGGTTTGCGGTTCCTTTTCGTAATGAAAAGTAAAGCGATAAGAGCGGTTTATTCGACCTTCCCAAATCCCTTCCATCCCCTTAATTTTTTTAATCCCTATCGACGGGTGCGAAGGATCTTCTTTCAATAAGTAAAAAATTCGAACTGCTTTTTGTTGGATTTCTTTCGGCAGAGTTTGGTAAGCTTTTTTAAACCGCGCAGTACGCCGGAAGATCATTCCGCAGCCTCATTCTCAAGGTCGTGGATCATTTCTTCAATGTTATCGAAATCCTGGTAATGCCCAAGCTTTAAATCATTTTCAACTTCAATTTCACCTTGTTGCCAACGGTTTGTCCAGAAATATGCTTGAGAACGGTCAATTGCGATTTTTGGAGTCAGACGTAGAGTTCCATCGGGTTCTACAGCAACTTCTAAAAGATCACCTTCTTTCAAATTAGCCTGCCGGCGTACTTCAACAGGTAAGGTAATTTGACCATTGCTCCGTATTTGAAGAACTGGATCGGTCATCGGAAGCTCCTATAAAATTCATAAATATGAGATATCATAATTATAAATTCTTTCGTTTAACATGTAAATGATAGAAGCTCACTTTATTATATTGAAATCTGAACGATCTAATAATTCTTTTGGATCTCTGGTATTAATTCTAGCGCAGACAATGTGGATTTTCATCCCAAATCCAGGGAGTCAAGGTCCGGATTGGCATATACGCCGCGGTATTCAAAAGGCAGCATCTCAGCAATGGCGAGCATGATTTGATCTGTGTTTCGCTGCAGCGAGAGGCGTTTCTCGGCTCCTTTTCCGGTGATTGCCGAAAACAACAGCGGCTTCCCAATATGCATTTCTAACCTGGGTCTTTTGGCATGCAAAGCTTTGTTCACGTAATCGTCGGTGGAGCCGACAATCCCTACCGGGATGACTGGAATATTCATTTTATTGACAATGTAAGCCACCCCAGGTTTCCCTCTGCGTAAGCCAGGTGCATGCGACCGTCCACCCTCAGGAGCAATCAGCATTGAACGCCCGGCTTGCAATGCAGACATCATCTGATCAATCAGCTCTCGGTCGTACTCACCACGATGTACCGGGATCCCACCGTAAAGTTTGGCTAACTGCCCCTGTCCAGGTTTCGACCAAATTTCGATCGCGCCAACTGGTTCCAGGGGGGTTGGCCAAAAGGCTACAGCGAAAGGCGGTTCGATGATCGATAGATGATTGATGGCCACAAGGTAAGGGCCTTTGGCTGGGATATATTCCTTCCCGAATATCTGCACCGGGCCTAAAAGATGGAACAGCCCCCGAAAAGCTGGACGAAGCCACAAACGGTTGAACTGGGTAATTTTAGGAACCGTGTAGCTTTTCTCTACCATTACCTCATCCATTCCTTGACTTTCGTAATAACCTGGTCGGCATCCAGTTCGGTTGAGTTCAGGATGATGGCATCTGGGGCAGGGCGCAGGGGGGCGACTTGCCGCGTGGAATTGATGCGATCGCGCTCGCGCATAGCGGCCAGGATTTTATCATAATCGGCATTTTCACCACGCTGGCGCAGTTCCGCATAACGCCTGCGGGCGCGTTCTTCCGCCGAAGCATCCAAGTAAATCTTCAAATCGGCTTCAGGCAGCACCACTGTACCAATGTCACGTCCAACCATAACCACCCTGCCGCGCTGCCCGATCCGCCTCTGGGAGATAGTCAGGGCGCGCCGCACACCAGGGTAAGCAGAAATCACGGAAACATTTGCCTCCACCTCTGTTTGGCGGATATCCCAAGTTACATCTTGTCCATCTACCAGGATGTCTGATGTTCTTCCATCTGAGGCGCTTGCCGGGCGAACATCAATGTTGATTTGTTCTGACAGGTCGGTAATGGTCTCTTCATCCGTCACCGGTATCTGGCGCTGCAGCACCGCCCAGGTAACTGCCCGGTACATGACTCCTGTATCGAAAAACAGGTAGCCAAACTCTCGAGCAAGTCTTAATCCCAGAGTTGATTTACCTGAGGCTGCGGGACCATCGATGGCGATGACTGAAGGGATGGGCATGAAATCTCCAAAAAAATAATATGGATCGCTATGGGGTGTTCGTGCTGGTTTCCGCGGCGCTGCCCCCGGGAAAAAGATCATTTCTGGCCCATAAAATGAGCGTCTCGCTGGTGCTGGGCGCCTGGCGAAATGCAAACCAGCGGATCAGACTGGCTGGGACAGCGCTGGTCCAGGCGGGTGTTTTTCTTAGCACCAGGTCTTGCCCGCGATAGCTGGAAGGCAGGGATAGAGACTGCTGGCTGCCATCGGTAATAATGATAGAGGGTGCGTCAGCCGACGAAACCGCTGTTTTGTACTGAGCATTTTGAAAGGATCGTAAAGCCCAGCGCAGCGATGGCGCATTGGATGTAACGACAACATCCAGCTCGTGCGGCTGGCTTTTGTTCCACCAAGACAGGTCAGTCACGGTATCAACCAGCTCGTTCATCTGCCCGGCGGCAGGACCGGTGGTCCAGAGCTCATTTGCGCCATTCGGGTAGAGGATGGCTGCTTTCCAGGTAAAGGAGAACATCACCACCAATAACACTGTGGTAATCCCCCAGGATAGCCCCCAGAGGGCTGTTTTTAGGGACCAACCCGCGACGACCAGAACAGTCACGATGGCACCCATCAGGAAGATACCCCCAACCACGGCAGCGTACAAGATTGGGCTGGCGCTCAAGCTTTCCAGGCGCAGCAGGTTATGCCCGACCAGTAACAGGAAAAATGCTGTCAAACCGGCATGTCCCAGGGCAGCAGCAAACGAGAAATTTTCTTCATCCTCCGGGAAAAGACCTGCCAGGCTCAAGGAAGCCAGGCCCCACAGCGGGATCAAAGCCCATGCTGCCGAGGATACCTCGTGACCTGGGTAAATGATGGCTGCAAACAAGGCCATTAAAGCCCACAGGCTGAGAAGCCTGCCAAAGTAGAACCCAGGTTGAGGCTTGTTAAGGTTTATCCAGGCGATCAGCGCTCCTGCCAGCCCAAACACGATCGCCAGGGGTTGGTAGAATACCAGGGCGCTGAGGATGCGTAGGGTGGGTACTCCGGAGGGGGTGACCCAACCCGTTATATAAGCAGAGATTGTTGAAGCGAAAGCCGCCAAACCTTGCGGCACAATTAATAGCCCAGTACCTACGATCAAGAATGTCCCCAGGCCGAATAAGAGCATTTCTTTCCAGGCAAAGGGAGACGCGCCGGAATCAGTTTGTTGCATGGTTTCGGGCGGGTTCAACCAACCGGCTTGAGTGAGCAGCCGGGCAGCCAGCCAGGCTAACCCGAGCCCAAGCAGTCCTTCGAGCAGGGCTGGCCCAGAAAGAAGGGCTAGCGCGCCCAAGATGCCTGCAAGTTTGGGTTTCCGAGCCGCCAGGCATCCCAGGGTCAATAATCCAAAGCTTAGCGCGGTCATGGGGCTGCCGGCCGTGCGAGAAAGCGCCACCAATCCCGGATCAAGCGCAAGGAAGAAAGCCAGGATCACGCCAGCCCGTTTGAGCTGAAGCGAACCGGCTGTATAAGGTTTGAGGAGCCAGGGCAAAAAGACCAGCAGGCTGCCAGCGACCGCCGGTAACAGGCGGGCAAGTGCATTCAATCCTGCATAAAGGTAGAACAGCCCGCCGGTGATGATCACATAAGCTGGCTGCGGGCCTAGAATGGGCTTACTCCCCTGGATCGTGTCCCAGGCTTGGAGAGCCCATTTGGCTTCGAAATCTGTTAAGGGTGCAGCCTCCAGTCGGAATAACCGCAGCACCAGCGCCAAGGCAAAAGCCAAGAGATAGAGCATAGTCTCGCTGGTGAGGAAGGACTTGAGTTGATTTTTTTCGGCCATTTGCGTTTTTTCCCTTATGGCACCTGGTAGATCGTCATCAGTCCCTGGTTGAAGACCGGGGTCAGGGTTTGGTCAAAATTTCGCAGCACCGTCGCCAGACTGCAGCGGCGGCTTTGATCCAGGCAAAGGCGCTGGATATAGCTGTGTTCGGTTGGGCCTAAAATGACATACTCGACATTCCATCTCTTGAGCAGCTCACGCGTCAAGTTTGAGTCGCTGGTGGTATAGATCGTGGCAATATCTGGCTCACGCTTTCCTTGTTCGTCGTAACTGCCTCGCCACTGGCTTTCGTGTACTGCCCAACCCAAGACAGCCGGAAAACCAGAAAAGGCACTGATCCGGCCTTCGTAATTATAAGACCCACCCGGCGCTTCAAGGATGACCGGAGGCGGGGTATCTTCTGAGCGGGCATTTTTAAGCAGCCATTGGATCGCAGCCCAATCCTCTGGATTTGAAGCGGCAATCCCACTGGCGCCATCCAGGTTTGGCTCACTTGTAAAATTCCGCACACGGTTCAATCCTGATAATACCGGGTAAAGCATGCCCGCCAGGATCAGCAGCCCTGAAAATGTAAGAATCACGGAGCGCGCGGCCTTGCTCAAGGCTTTTTGGCTCGCATTCGCCAGCCACCACAGCCCATAAGCACTGGCCAGACCCATCATGACCCAGCCCTGGTAATAGAATTTAAAAACCGTGTTCATCCGCAAACCAAAACTGTCGCGCAAGTAGAAGAATTCTACGCTGAGCGTCAGCACAACACCTACGAAGATCAGGATAAAAACGAACACATCTACTTCGGTTGTGTTTTGTAGGGCTTTCAAGGTGCCGAGAATGGTCAGGGCAACCAGGGCGGAGAGAACCAGCAGCAGCCATGGATTGAGCAGGCGTGCAAAGAGTATATTCGTCAAGATTTGACCGAAGCTTCCCTCTCCCAGCAAACTTTGGATGCTTGAGTCAATGGGCTGCCCGCTGATTAATTGTCGTCCAAATCCGCTGAGAGAGACTGCCAGTAAAATGACCCCAAAGATGAGGGCGCAGACCAGGATGATCCATCCCCAGGTGCCCAACAAAGACTTGAGGACAGCTTTCTTTTCCTCTGCGGGTTGTCTTTGAGCAAAGGCATAAACGCCCAGGAAGGAAAACAAGATAAAAATAAAAGTACCAAACATCACCAGGTATTGCGGCAGGCGTGTAGGAGGCAAGACGTAAGGTAAAATCCCTCCAGCTTGCGAGCTAAACCCGACATAGAAAAAGATGTAGAGCAAAATGGAAGCAACCAGCAGCTCCACGGCGAGTATGGCGGTTTGTATGAGAATGTTGAAATTGAATCCATTCTGTCTCAGCGCCTGCCCGGCAATATATGCCAGCAGGAGCACACCCAGGTAGATTGGGAAATCCCAGGTGTTTAAAAATGCCAGCCCTCCTAAAACGAGAGCCGAGAAGGTGAACAACACCCAATCTAAGTCAAAGGGAAGCAGCATATTACGCGGTAAGCCAAAGATTTTCGGTTGGCTGCCGCCTGTTGGGTCTTGATCAACCTGGTCTGGTTGGGTTTGGCTGGGTAACTCCACCCCGGCATCCTTCTGGTCCGGCAAGCGAAGGCTGGCTGCCCCCTCCTTTAGGCTCTTGGTCCTCAGTAAGACTGCCAGGGCCAGCACAATCGCCAGGAGAACGAAGGGCAGCGCCAAGACGTGCGGGTGGTTATCTCCCAAGATGAAGCTGAATGATGGAAATTCGGTGATCGGTGATACCGGCGCCGGGTTGTTATCCAGGTTGAGATCCTGCAATACCCGCGAGGCATGCCACCATACCTGCCACCAATACCCCGGAGGGATCCATTTTCCGGTGGCTGCTGAAGCAGCCAGATCAGGGATGTTGATCCACTTCCAGAAGCCATCAGGCAAAGCTTTTGCCGAGTACAACACTTCCAGGAGGCCTTCCAGGTTGCCCATGATGGCCACTAGCAGCCCGCCCAGAAGGCCAAAACCTAAAGCCTGGCTGCCAGGACGCACAGAGGTTAGTTGGGTTTTCCTGGCACGGGCGGCACTGACCAGGTTATACACCACACCAAACGCGCCTACAGCCGTCAAGGCGAAGAGCAGAGAGTCATACAAGTCAAAGCCGATTCCGGCTGGAACCCCTGATAGACGCGTCAGGAAGGCCATCATCACATAACCGTAGTAATAATAGGAAATCGCAAATCCCGACAGCCAGGGATCGAGGGGTGGGAAAAACCGGCTGTTCAGTATCGCATTCAGGAAAGCAATTTCCATGAACTTTTCACCGCCCGCATTCATAATCTTATCGGGCGCATAGGCGCGCAGAATTGCCCAAGCCGCGAAGGATACCGTGAACAGGATTTCCACGGTAAGCACCAGTTTTTTATTCTCTTTCAGGAAGGACAGAATCGTTTCATTATTCTTCCGTTTTGAATGAAGATAAAATGCGGCAGAAACGCCTGCCATGATCAATATTGCAGCCAGGATACCGCCCAGGTTATTGCTAAGGAGGTGGGTTGAGGCACCTAACCAGAGAATATAGCTGGCGACTAAGATCCCGATGGATTTTGAAAAGATATAACCCCGGTCTGGGAGCCAGCGTAAAACGCGCATGGCAATGGGCAGCGCCAGCCAGCCAATGATTTCGACGATGATCCACCAAAGTAAAAAATAAACCATATTTGGAGCGTTCACCTTGAGTTAAAAACGAGTATTGTTTCGATTTCTTTCAATCTAATCCTGAGCGCTAAGGTGCGATCACCTCATAGATGCTTGTATCTTGATCTTGATAGACCAACTGCCATAATTTACCGACATTCGCAGCAAATTTAGTCAAGCCCGGTCCAGGATAGGTGGCCTGTTCGAGCTGTCCTAGCACAAAATATTTTACATTGTACTTCTTCAGGAAGGCCGAGGCAAGCTCAGGGTCGATCGTGTTATAGAATTCGTCGACCTCATTGATGCGCTCGCTGACCCAGGTGCCTGGGTTGACCGCACGCTGCTGCTGTTGGTGCCATTCCCATCCGACGACATTCGGTAAGCCGGTATAGATGGTGAACCGGTCATACCAGCGGTAAAGATTGCGAGAATTTGCTTCGAGGATCACCGGTGAGCCTTGGATATGATCCTGCATCCAGCGGATTGCCCGGTAATCCTGGCTCAAATCCATTGTTTGGTTCAACCAGCTATACGAGGCATATTTCATATAATCCATGCCATCGAGGGTGCGGGGGGCTTCAGGCACCATGCGGTCCTTGATTTTTGCCGTCGTAGCCAGGAGGGGGAACAATAACGCCGAAAAAGCCAGGAAGGCGAAGGCTGCCTGCCAGACATAATACCAACCATTGGACCATTTGCGGAAAGACGCATACAACCAGGCCAGGCTGGCTCCGGCGCAAATAGCGTACATTGTCCAGGCTTGCAGGTACAGCTTGAAAACCGTATTTTGCCGTCCGATATCGCCGCGTAAAACATACACCTCGACGAACAGGGTGATCACCAGGCAGGTACCCACCATGAAAAGGACGATCCGCTTGGCAGCCGGCAGCTTGGGGCGCAGAAGCAGAACGCCCGCCCAGGCGGCCAGGGGCAGCGAAATGATGGCGGTCAATATACCCCTGCCGACCGGCAGGTTGCCCGATTGGGTCCCATCAGCCGCGATGGGAAATTTGATTACCAACAGGACGATGAGAACGAGCAAAACAACGATCCCTGCGCCGATGACTTCCAGGTAGGGGGTTAATTTTTGGAGAGAAGACACCGGGGTGCTGGCCAGCCATTCACGCGTTTCCCAGATCATCCAGGTGACGATGATGAACAGGTATAAACCCCAATGCGTGAAGTAAGCGCTGAAGGGTGTGATTGGACCCTTCCAGGCTTCGATCGAGGAGTAGGCTTGCCCATACCATTGGGTGTACGGTTTATAGAGGAGCACTGACAGGCCTACCAGGATTGCCACACTTAAAAGGGTCAAAATTATGCGCTTGCTTACCTGTGGAAAGCCTGCCAGCGGATGAAGAATCCGGTAGCGTACAAAGGTTTCATCCAGGTTGTTCTGCCAGATTCCAAAAGCCAGCGCTACACAGCCCAAGGCCAGGTAGGTGGGAAAATCCCAGGTATTGGTAGGACGTAAAGAACCGATCGCCAGGGCTCCCAGGAAAAAACCCAAAAGGGCAGCCCAAAGGCTGCTCCAACGCGCCCGGCTGAGGGCAGCCGAGAAGGCCCACCCCAAGCATAACAAGGCAATTGGCAGGGCGAAGAGATGAGCATGCGGATCAGCGTAAAGGAAGGTAAAGGCAGGAAATTCTGTAATTGCATTATCGCCAGATGGCATCAACCGGCTGGGGGTCCAATACCAATCTCCAATTCCATAAGGCAGACTGGCACCAGATACTACCTGCCCTAACCCATCACCAGCGGCTTTCCAGCGCTCTACCAGGCCAACTTCTTCATAAGCTTGACCATGCAGACCCAAGGTGGCATACCCGCGAAAAATCATGCGCAGCGTGCCCAGGTTTCCAAAAACCAGCATTAAAACAGCAGCAGAAATACCAGCAAATACCGAATAAGAAGACAGCCGTCCGAAAGACGATTTACGTACTTCTGGGTCTGGAAGCGGCTCCCCATGATCGGCGGACGGCTCGTGGTCGGCTGACCGCTGGCTGTTCACCAAGTTCCAGGCTCCTGAGAAGGCCCCGAGGGCAATCATGCTGAACATTGCCGGTAAGATCAAGTTATAGGCAAACGAAGGGACAATCCCCAGGAGCTTCACCAGGGTACCTGCAAAGACAAATCCATAGTAGTAATAATTCAGGTAACCACCCGCGTACCATGGGTCGTATGGGGGAAAGGAAGAGCTCTTGAGGATGGCGTTGAAGTACGAGAAATCCATGGGCTTTTCTCCACCGAAGTACGGATGCCATAGATCGCTGTTGCCCAGGCGCACAAGCAGAAAGGCGAGGAAGAATAACAAGCATATCGCCTCAATCAAGAGGAAATACTTCCATCCACTGCCCAGCTCTTGCCTGATTTCTTTGCGCTGCCGGTAAGCAAGAAAAAGCCCAAATAGGAGCAGCGCTGCAAAGATCACACCGATAGAAAGCCGGCTGTAAGGAATACGAAAAGAACCTGCCAGCCAGGCAAAATAAGAGAGCGCCAGCATTCCAGCCGTGCGCGCCAATGGATAGCCATGGTCCGATAATCCTGGCAGCGCCAGGCGCAAGGCAGGGTACACCGCCCAACCCAGTAATGTAATGGCCAGGTACCAAAGGATCACACCTACTGGCTGTGAACGGTTTTGTAAAGCATTGGGATTAAACAGCTCTGACCATGTGCCGCCTTCCTGCTGTTCTGTCAACTGATCCGTTGGCAGCATCAGGTCTCCAGGATAGGAATCGGCTTTCTTGGGCGTGAGGTGGATGATCTTCGAAAAATCTACCGCACCTAAGAGTTCACGCACCTTCTGAGAGTCATAGGCATCGGTCTTTTTGAAGATCAACACCTTGGGATGATCGTAAACCGTGAAAGCTTCCTCGGCGAACTGGGTGTTGATCGAAATATTTCCGATGCTTGGGTCAGATTGGATGGTTTCTACCAGCTCAAACCCTAAGTTTCCGTCAAACATACCCGGTTTGGCTACCCGGTAACACCATTCGATCGTTTTATCTGCCGGGCAGCCCAATAAATTTCGATAGTACGTCGTAGACATCGGGAAGCGCTCTGGCAGGCGCGGCAGGGTTCCCCACTGGCGGTTCGAGGAAATCGTGAGGTATTCGGCTTCATCCAGAATTTTCGTGAAGCGCGCCAGTTTTTCAGGATTGTCATCCCAATACATATTAAAATTGAGATCAGAGGTGTACAGCCCTCCAAACGGATCATAGCCGTCCATACGTAAAGGCAGGCTGTCGTCCCATTCCCCTTCATTGGCAACGGCAGATCCCCGCAGGGTGAGATCACCTACCCCGTCGACCAGAGCAGCGCTCAGGTTGTAAACCTGGCCCTTTTCAATTTGAAGGGATTGGCCAAGCTTGACCAGGTACCCATCACCGTATCCTTCTTTACCCTCAACAAACTTCCCAGTAATGATTCCCGATGTCGTAGATGGACTCTGGTCGTTGGCGTTGGGTACAACGGGAGAGACACTCACCTGCAGCGTTTTTTCTCCTATTGGAGCCGCCTCGGTATTCGCCCTGGATAGATATACTTCAAAAAGGCTGGCATCTTCGGGAGCCTGGAAGGACAAGGAGAGAGACCCTCCCGCCGGGATTGTACATATTTCTGGGGCAGTAATTGGGACTTCCTCCAGGCTTTGATCTACTTGGAGAAAAGCAGTGAATTCCCCGCATAAATCCCAGGCTCTATTTCCAAGCGGGTCGAAGAAGGTCAAGTAATAGGTGTTATCTTTTGAAAGAGGAATGGTCGAATCGAGGTCAACAATAAAACCAAAGCCTTCAGTCTGGGGATTCTGGGATGGAATGATGCGCAAGGTTCCGGATCCCAGGGGCATCTCGCCATTGGGCAGCGCTGAAACAGATAGCTTCAATTCGTTCGCGCTGTTGGTCAGGTTACTGTCCAGCACGTGTCCCAAGTAGATTTCATTTAATACACCAGTGAAGTTGGCCGTGAAACTGGTCTGTAGAGGAAATCCATTCCGAATGGTATATTGATTCGGAACGGGAACAGGCTGGTTTTGAACGCCCTCCTCCGTTTGAACGTGCAGGTTGATGGGACCTGGGACATTCTGGAAAATCCACCGCGAGCCAGCCACACGTGTGAAGGGTCGGGTATAAATCCCAGTAAAGGCAACCGCCCAGGCGTAGGTGCCTACCAGTACGATGCCGCCGACCAGGGGGGCAATAACTCTATTCCATGGGAAAGCCCGCCTGGTAGATGGCTGGTGCGCGGCTGCCCGTTTACGATAATCATAAATGTAAAAAACCAGCCAGGCTGCAAAGATCACCAGGGTTGGGTAAACTGGAAGCTGGTAGCGCATGGTGGGGTTGAAAGCCAGCGACTGCCAGGAAAAATAGGCAGCCGTCCAACCCCAAATCAGGGCGTGCCGCTGCCATTCTCCCCTCAAAATGCGCCATCCGGCTGTCAGGAATCCTGCCCAGGCTAATATGCCAAGGGGAAGTCCTAGCCCCCAAAGTGTGAGGTTTTGACCAGAAAACAAAACTGAGCGCCGTGCCCATTGCAAAGCGGGCGGAAAATCGACATCACCACTGGTTTGGGCCATGAGAGACTTGATGTTTTCAACCCATAACGGATTGGGCTTGAGGCCCAAGATCCCCGGCCCACTGAAGGCGTAGGGCTGCCCAATGCGGAAGGTGATGAGGCTGGCTGCGCCAGCCAGGCACAGGTAGAAAAACATTGGTAAGATGGCTGCCTGCCGCTTCTTAGGGGGCAGGCTGATCAAACGCATCAGCATAGCAGCAGGAAGTGCCAATGCCATCAACACAGCGTTCAACTTGGAGGCGACTGCCATCCCCAGCGCAATCCCAAAAGCCAGGCTGAGCCAGAAGTACGGATGGCGGATAAAATCCAGGATGATATCCTTGGCGCCTCGCCGCGGAGCTGGTTGGCCTGTCTCCGTTTCTGCTGGGGTGTTCTCTCTTTCCCAGGTTTCTGCACCTTCACCCACGCTAACCCTGACGGCAAAATAAAAAGCCAGGAAGGTGAACATGACAATGAACGTGTCCATGGTGAAAAAGTGAGACTGCTGAATCTGCAGCACAGCCGCGGCTGAGAAAGCGGCGGCCAGCAACCCCACCCTCCGGTCATAGAGTTTCACTGCCACCAGGTAAACCAGGAAGACGGTAATCAAATCGGCCAACGCTGAAAGGGGCCGCCCGATATCGAGCATTTCTTGGAACCCCGAGTGTCCTTTGATCAGCTCAACAGCTGCCCGCGTCAGGAACATCGGGAGGGTGCCGTATACATAGAAACCATGCCCACGGTTGTGCGGGTTTAAAGGAGAATTGGCAGTATCAAAATACTCTGAGAAGCTAAGCCATTCCTTCTTATACTGATCTTCTGCTGAGGTTGCATCTGGATTGGGCACTTGGTTTACAGGTGAAATGTCGGCACCAACCCAAAGTAGAAAGCGCTCATCAGGGTGCATGTAGGTGTATTCACCCCAATAGGATCCGACAAGGCGTAAAGCTGCTCCTGCCAGCAAGATGACAATCAACAGAATATCAAAAATGAAATTCCGGATCCGCTTCGGATTTTTTTGCGGTTGTGTAGTGGTAGTTTCTTCGCTAATCATTCTAAATGGCTCGGTCTCTGTGTCATTGGTAATTCCCATAAGCTGCACCCAGGCAGGTTATTGGGGAGGCACAAGGTAGACCAAAAAATCTTTCCCTTCTCTAGAGGAATCATAGGTCTGCAGCCAACCCGCTGGATACATTTGCTGGAGGAGACTGATGGCATTATTATCGGATGGATTGATTAAAAACAGCTTGGCTCCGCTTAAGTTTTCGGTTTGAGATAAATTCTCAGGCCAAATCCCATAATCTTTTCTCGGAAAGCCAGAGTTGATCCCTACCAGGCGGGTATCTACCCAGTAAGGATAAGCCATGACCCAGACATTATCCGGGCTTCCCATCGACTGCGAAAATGCTTGGACAACTTCGCCCATTTCGGTCGTGTTCCAGGATGATGTTTCAAAAATGAGGCGGTATTGTTTGAAAACCAGGTTGTAATTCTGCAGCGCAGCCAAGACAAATAAACCGGTTACAAACCCCCAAGCCAGGCGCTTACCAGCCACCGTAGGAAGCTTCTTCGTGATGCTGTTCATAAAGGCATCCATACTGAGGCCAATGATGATGAAAACCACCACAATCGCCCCTCCGGTCCGGCTCAGGTTAGGATTTTCTTCAGGGAAAGCCAGTGATAGGATCGATGGCAGCATCAACATTGGGACGGAAAGCACCAGGAAGAGATCCAGCCAGTGGCGGCGCATGAAATACCGGATTGTGAGGAGCGCGAAACCGGTGTAAAAGAAGGCGGCTGAGATGACATCTAGTGCTGGCCGGTAAGGGATTGAAGAAGCCCATACATTCCCATTATTCCAACCGAACATGATCATTGCGTTCCAAAGGTTTTTCAGGAAGATAATCCAGGCAGGCCCGGGGAGAGGCCGTTCCCAGGTGGAAAGACGCGTGAAGGATCGCAGCGCAAACATGGTTGGGTCTTCGATCGCATACCGCAGGAGAGGCAGAAAGAGCACCAGGGCAGCCAGGACCAGGATGGCGAAATGGTAAAGCGTGGTTTCCCTGGCACCCTTTGACTGGCGGTGTATGAGGTATAAGACGAATGCCACCAGGACAACCAGTGGCAAGATGCGGATGGGCGTATAAGAATGCAGCCCCAGCCCCAGCGA
The DNA here is from genome assembly GCA_963751425.1 of uncultured Chloroflexia bacterium. Classification (GTDB taxonomy): domain Bacteria; phylum Chloroflexota; class Anaerolineae; order Anaerolineales; family UBA4823; genus CAVVUF01. Next base: position 909,589 of record CAVVUF010000002.1, read on the forward strand.
GATGCCAGCCAAAATGATGTCATTCCTGCTGGATCTCCGCAAACCACGGATCAGGAAATACAAGGTTGGCGCCACAAAAAATGGATAGAAGGTGAAGCGCAAAGCCAACCGGGCAATCACGTTGGGCCAGTATGCGATGCCAGCGAAGGCTGCCGCTAAAATTCCCACGCGTTTTCCGCCGAGCTCTTTTCCCAGGAGATAGATGAAAGGCAGCGTCAATAAGCCAAACAGGATTGTGCCGATTTTCATACTTAAGAATGACACACCCGTACCGAACAGTTTGATGGTGAGCGCGATCAAATAAAATTGAAAGGCTTCCCGTCCGGTGTTGCGCGGGAAGAAGATGTGCGTTTGACCATCAAGAACATCCTGGACATCCAGGAGCTTCTCCGCATGGTCGCTGATCATTTCTGGAGGCACCTGGTTTATCTGGGATGCCCTGAACAAAACGATGACCAGGCATAACCCTGCCAATAGAAGTGCATCTCTTGTGAGGGTGAAATTCCAGGCTGGTTTCTTGATGTTCCCTTTGAACCGGATCCACCAGTTGTTCAAGCTGCCCAGATCCGTCCAAAAAGCGAACAGGAAGGAAATGATGGCGGCTATCCATAGGAGAATATTGGTGGCGGTGAACAGGTTCCCTTTGAAATCGAGGAAGGCTAAGAGCGAAAAAATACCGCAGGCAATCAGGGGAGCCAGTCGTAAATTACCCGTATCAGGCTGGTGAATGTCATCCTCTTCCTTGTAGGGAGCCAATGCTAATTCATCTTTCCAAACCGCCCAGATCAGCCAGGCCAAAGAGAAAGCGTACAGGAACGCGCCTGCTTTCCAATCGCGGTTCAGGCGGGGTTCCAGGCTGAATTGCGCCAGCAAGGCCAGGGCCAGTGCAACCAGGGTGCGCCAGGGCAGGTGGTCGAAAGAAATTCTGGAACGGGAGATTTCTGTTGTTGAGCTCTCAGCTTCAGGGATTGGCAGCTCTGGACCGGTAGATGAGGAGCTATTGAGAGAGGGGATAGAGATAGCAGGATGCTTCCGAGGAGATAATTTTGATTTTAAATAATCCAGGACGCTGGGTTCATCGGGCGGGGTGGGGGGTGGGTTCAGCTCTTCCATAATCGGGTGAATTGTATCGGATACCCAAGGGTTGGGCAAGATTATTTTCGCCTGGCAACAAAGAATGTCATTGTGCCAGCCTGGTTAGGTTCCAGGGAATAATATTTTCGGACAATGGGCTCAATGAGAGCAAAATTCCAGCGCGCTTTCACCAGGTTCCAGCGCCCGGTCAACTTTCGCCAAATTAGGGAAGGCAAGCCCAGGTAGTGCCCCCACTCAAAAACGCGGATCGCCTCCGGTGGAAAGTAATTCCAATGCTTCTCCAAGGTGAAGCCAGCCTCCTCCAGCCGTTTTTGCCAGACCTCAGGAGAGTCGCAGTGATGGTGGCGGGAAATACGGTTGAAAAAAGCCCGATACCTGTTTCCCAGCTTGTGCATCCGAAGCTGATCCAGAGCCCTGCCCACTGACAGACTGGGCAGAAAATTGTGATTTGGGCTGCAAAAAACAAAAATTGCTCCTGGCTTCAGCACCCGCCCGGTTTCTTTCAATACTTCTTCGATATTCGGGATATGCTCCAGGACCGAGTTGCTGACTGCACTGTTAAAATAGGCCTCCGGGAAAGGCATTTTCGCCCCGTTTGCCTGGATTAAGACCTTGTAGATCCGGTATTGTTTCGCTTCATGGATAGGGCCAGTCCAAGGGTCGATGCCGATATCCAGGGGATGATCAAAGGCAAGCGAGGCAAAGTGACCATCTCCACATCCCAGGTCAAGCGTGGGTCCGGGGAGATCGATCCCCTGGTAGAATGCGGCTTCGATGGCGCGCAGCATAGCGCGAAAATAGGGCAGGTCGCGCAAGTGCAGCCATAGATAATCTTTTGACTTATGGTGGTTTTTTTCTAAATTTACCTGATCCATTTTTATCGATGGCAGCCAAAAGCACGTCGCTTATGGCTTTGCCTCCAACAACTCGCGAAATAAAGCCTCAAATGCGGCTGCATTGGTGTCGGGATGGAACATCTGGACAACGCGCGCCGGGTCCCCCTGGAACTTCTCAGGCTGGTCGATGATCTCCAGAATGGCTTTGGCGAGGGCTTGTGCATCGCCAACCGGGATGACCTTGCCCATGCCCGTCATGGTGACTGGCTGGCGCACGCCGGGCAAGTCAGAGGCGATACAGGGAGTTCCGCTCATCATCGCTTCAACCTGTACAAATCCGAAGGTTTCTGTTGAATTCAAGCTGGGGACGACCAGAAGATCCAGGTTCTGAAAAAAAGCTGCCATTTCTTGCATGGGCAGGATCCCTAAAAATTCCCAACTGCCCTCCTGCTGGTATTTTGCAATTAAAGGTTTCAAGCGGGCCGCATACGCTTCTTCTCCCCACACACCTTCGAACTGACCGGCAAACAGGACTTTGACATCTGGATGCGTTTCCTGAACGATGGGTAATGCCTCCAGCAGGGTCTCGATGCCTTTCTCGGCAGCGAAGCGGGTTGCCATTCCGATCACTTTTCGGTTATTCGGATTGTGTTTATCTTTAAAGGCAGCGATGGCTTCCTGATCTGCCGATGGGAGTTGGACATTTGGCAGGATTACCTTTACCTTTTTAGCGTGGCGGATGAGATAGGAAGCGTGCCTGGCGAAATCTTCGGTGTAAGCGACGATTTTGTGAGCGAACAAACCCGCCAGGTTGTTCATCACATCCACAACGAAATTGATCAGCCGGTTGGTGAAACCGGGCGGTAGAACGATATCTGAATGGTAAAGGATCACGGTTGGTTTCTTGAGCAAGCGGCCGCGCAAAGCGACCCCGGCGGCATCGAACTGGGGCAGGTGCAGTAAGATCACATCGTGTTCAGCCACCTGGCGGGAGATTTTCCACCCAAAGCTGGGCATAATCACACCTTTGTTCAAGCGAAAGGCCACCGGGATGCGGATGATGTGAACGCCATCCAATTTTTCTACCAGCGGTAGGGATGGGTCATATTGAGATGTGAAGACGGTCACTTCATGCCCGCGCTTTACCAGAGCCCGCGCCAGGCGTTCCGCATAGATGGTCAAACCGCTGGTATGCGGGCGGTAATAAGTCAGAACTGTAAGTATTCGCATAGATTAAAACAGGTGGCGGTTGGTCACGACCCAATCCACCAGCTTCTGCACCCCTTCTTCAACACTCACCTTGGGCTGCCAGTCTAGCTGTTGGAGCGCTTTGCGTGTATCGGCAATAAAGATACGCTGATCCCCAGGACGCCAATTGCCCCAGCTCACGGGAATTTCCTTGTTGAGCAGGCGGCGCAAGAGGGGGCTAAATTCGCACCAGATCGAAATGGTGTTTTGTGGACCACCCCCAACATTGTAAACTTGACCGGCAGCGATGTCGATATTCGCAATGGCGGCATCATAAGCATCCAGCAGATCATCCACATAGAGCAGGTCGCGTACTTGTTTCCCGTTGCCGCAAATGGCAATGGGACGGTCGGTGATCGCTGCGATGATAAACCAGGCTACCCAACCCTGGTCTTCAATCCCAAACTGGCGTGGACCAAAAATGCATGATTGGCGCAGCACCACGCTGCGCAAACCATAAATACGGCTGTAATCGCGCACATACTGGTCTCCAGCGCCTTTCGAACAGCCGTAAGGGGAATGAAAGTCGAGGGGTTGAGTTTCCGGCGCTCCCAGGGGCAGGTCCACATACTCGTAGCGGGTGGCTTTCTCAACGACCGCTACTTCTTCCATCTCTCCATATACTTTGTTGGTTGAAGCATATAAGATCACCGGATCTTTTTTGGACAAACGGACCGCTTCAATCACGTTGAAGGTCCCCTGCGCATTGATCTCAAAATCTTCACGCGGCTGGATGACGGAGGTAGTTACCGCCACCTGGCTGGCCAGGTGGACAACGACATCTGCCTCCTGGAGGCTTTTTGTGAGCAAATCCGCATCTCGCACATCCCCAACGATCAATTCGAAGGAAGATTTTCCGTAGGTTTCTCGCAGCCATTTGAGGTTCAGCGGCGCGCCTGCCCTGGAAAGATTGTCATAAATTGTGACAGTTTCTCCGCGGGCAAGCAGGCGGCTGACGTAGTTCGAGCCGATAAAGCCTGCCCCTCCAGTAATAAAAAATTTCTGCGACATTCAACTTCTCCAAGAAAAGGATTATTCTTGTGCGGTGGGTCTTTTGGTATTACGCAGCTGTTGGTAGAGCCCAAGCAAAGTCTCTCCTTCACGAGAGAGGCCGTATGCGCCTAAGATGATTGACAGGGTATATTGGATGATGTGAAGGGTAAAAGCGAAGGCAAATGCCGAGGCGAAATCCACCTTGAACACTGCCAGGGCTGCCACAAGCGCCCCCTCCAGAACGCCAATATTTCCGGGCGATGAAGGCACCGCTACACCCAGGGCTGCGATACCCAAGGCAAACAAAGCCCAGCTCAGCTTGGCACCGGGGATGAACGCATTCAGCATCAGGTAATATTGGGTAAGCGAGATCGCCCAATTCACGGATGCCCAACCAATCGCCTTTAGAAAACGCTTCCCATCTGTAAATACCGACAAGCCTGAAAGAAATGCTGGCAGTATACCCCCGCCCAGCTTGAGCAGGATCGGCCAGCGCTGCCCAAAGCGGTTTAACTGCGCGATTGCCCAATCCTGGTTGCGCGCCAGGATGTACATGACAATCAACCCTACCAAAACCACAATGCCTGTAAACACAGCTGCTGGTACTGCCCAGGAGCCTCCTACTACGAAGATCAGGCTGATAACCAGGATCGCAACGCCAAAGGCCATGTCCAGGATGCGCTCAACCAGGATGCTGGAAAAAACAAACCAAAAACCGATTTGTTTCCCTTCGGGATCAGATTTGCGCCCTAATAGGAACGCCCTGGCCAATTCACCCAGCCGGAAAGGCAAGAGGTTATTCAGCAGGTATCCTTCATTGATGGCAAAGAAAACATCCCGGTAGCTGGCTCTCTCTTGCAGCAGGGTACGCCAATACATGGCGCGCACTAACAGCCAGAGCAGCGTGGCGATAAAACAGGAGGCCACCAGCCAGTAATTGGCGTGTTGAATCGCGATTTTTAGCTGTTGGAAGTCAACCAGGGATAAGACAATCCCTAGGGCGATCACGCTGATGAGCAGACCTGGAAGGATCTTGACCCAATCTTTATTCTTTTTGGGGGGATCTTGAGTAGTTATGTTATTCCTCCTCGATACGCAAGACCGCCAGGAAGGCTTCTTGCGGGATTTCTACATCACCGACCATCTTCATGCGCCGCTTGCCGCGCTTTTGTTTTTCCAGGAGCTTCTTTTTTCGACTAATGTCTCCGCCGTAGCATTTTGCCAGCACATCTTTACGCATAGCTTTGACATTGGCGCGCGAAATTACCCGCCCTGCCGCATAAGCCTGGATCGGAACTACAAATAGTTGGCGCGGGATCAAATCTTTTAATATGGTTATAATACGCTGCCCTTTGTGATAGGCAGCTTCGCGATGTACGATGGTGGCCAGGGCATCCACCGGCACTTCATTCACCAAAATTTCCAGCTTCACCAGGTCATCGGCGCGGTATTCTTTAAACTGGTAATCTAATGAGGCATACCCTTTCGTGCGAGATTTCAGGATGTCAAAAAAATCCACAATTAATTCGGACAGGGGGATATCGAAGTTCAACTGCACCCGGTTGGAGGCGGGGTAATCTTGGCTGGTGAAGATGCCGCGGCGCTTTGTGGTCATATCCATGATGGCCCCATAAAACTCCGTGGGGGTGAAGATCTCAATGGTCATCCAGGGCTCGCGGATCTCAGCAATCTCTTCCTCGCCAGGCAAGTCAGCCGGTAAATCGATGCGCCGTACTTCCCCGGTCTGCATGAGGACCTCATATTCAACCGTGGGAGAGGTGACGATGATATCCAGGTCATATTCGCGTTCCAACCGTTCCTGGATGATTTCCATATGGAACATGCCCAGGAAGCCGCAGCGGAAGCCAAAATTCAGCGCCTGAGATGTCTCCGGTTGAAAGTCGAGGGAGGCATCGTTGAGCTGGAGCTTCTCCAGGGCTTCTTTCAAATTGGAGTAATCTTCCCCTTCAACCGGGTATATCCCGGCATATACCATGGGTTTGGCTTTGCGGTAACCGGGTAATGGTGCCTGGGCAGGGTTACCTGCCAGGGTAATGGTATCGCCCACCCGGCATTCATGCACGGTTTTCAAGCCTGTGGCCACATAACCAACCTCTCCTGCAGCCAATCGCGGGGTAGGGCGCAGATCGGGAGCAAAGATGCCGATCTCGACCGGTTTCACCGTGAAACCGGTAGCCATCAGGTAGAGCGGGTCAGCGGAGGTGAAAGCCCCTTCCATCACCCGAACATATGCAACCACGCCCTTATAGGGGTCATAATGTGAGTCGAAAATCAGGGCGCGCAGCGCTTCCGACGAGTCGCCTTTCGGAGGCGGGACTTGTTTGATAATTTCTTCCAAAACCTTGTCAATGTTGATCCCCACTTTTGCAGAGATGCGCAAGATTTGGTCAGTCGGAGTTCCCAATAAATTTGTAATTTCTTGAGCCACTTCATCTGGGTGGGCGGATGGCAGGTCGATCTTGTTGATCACCGGGATAATTTCCAGGTCTGCCTCCAGTGCCATGTACAGATTCGCCAGGGTCTGCGCTTCGATACCCTGGGTTGCATCCACAACCAACAGAGCACCCTCGCAGGCGTTCAGGGCGCGGCTGACCTCATATCCAAAGTCCACATGCCCGGGGGTGTCGATCAGGTTCAGCTCATAGGTAATGCCATCTTTGGCCGTATAGCTCATCCGCACTGCCGAGGCTTTGATGGTCACGCCCTTCTCGCGTTCCAGGTCCATCGAGTCCAAAACCTGCTCGGTCATCTCTCGATCGGAGATGGTGCCCGTCATCTGCAGGAGCCGGTCTGCCAGTGTAGATTTGCCGTGATCGATATGAGCGATAATGCAAAAGTTGCGAATATTCGATGCCATAATCGGGAAGTAAGTATAACCGATTTTCAGACAATCACCTGGATCACGTTAAAATTTTGAATCAGAAACCTATTGTTTTAGGGAAGAAATAAGCTCTTTCTCCACAGTCCTGGCAGCCGCCCAGATTGCCAAAACTTCCCTGATGGTAGTATCTTTGCCGAATTCCAGACCATTTCGGAGCCCGTGTTCTTATCTGTGTGTTACGTTTTGGATCAGATCTTCCAGACGATTAGTCTCATGGCTGCTCTCGCTATGAACTGGATCTCCCAGCCATACCAGGAATTCCTGGTTCCCCTTAGGTCCGAGGAGCGGCGAGCAGATTAAGCCCAATACACTGAAACCCTCTTTTTTGGCAAAGCGCAGAACTTCCAGGAGCACATTTCGGTGAATTTCTGGATCGCGGATCACCCCCTTGCCACGGCCAACTTGCTCGCGCCCGGCTTCGAACTGCGGTTTGATCAGGGCGATGATATCGTAGGCTGTCCCATTTTTCAGCCAGCCACGCACGATGGGCAGCAGGACCTTGAGTGAGATAAACGAAACGTCAATGGTAACCAGGCTGACCGGCTCTGGCAGCCGCTCCAGGCTGCGTGCATTGGTCTCTTCCATCACCACCACGCGCGGCTCCTGGCGCAGTTTCCAATCCAAGATGCCTTTACCTACATCGATCGCATACACCCTGGCAGCCCCATGCTGCAGCAGGCAATCGGTGAACCCACCCGTCGAGGCGCCGACATCCGCGCAAGTCCGCCCACTTACCTGAACCGCGAAAGCCTGCAGGGCTCCCTCCAGCTTCTCACCGCCCCGAGAGACGAAACGTGGGCTGGTTGCGAGCGTGATCTCAGCCTCTGTTGAGACCAGCATACCGGGCTGCAGCACCACCTGATCATCCACGCGCACCTCCCCAGCCATCACCAGGCGCTGAGCCAGGTCTTGGCTGTCACTCAAGCCCCGGTTTACAAGCAGGCTGTCTAGGCGCTCCTTATTTTTCACAGAATTAGTCTAACACAGGTTATGGAGCTTGAGCCTGGCACTTATGAAAATTATGCTATCATTAGGCTATGCTGCTCGCCCTACTCAAGTCTATGCGCCCCAAGCAGTGGCCCAAAAACGCCCTGATCTTTGTAGCTCTTATTTTTGACCGCCAGCTGACGAATCCAGTGGCTTTTTTGCATACCCTGGCTGGTTTCATCTTGTTTTGCCTGATCTCCAGCGCGGTGTATATAATCAACGATGTGATGGATATCGAAGCCGACCGCAACCATCCCACCAAACGGCTGCGCCCCATCGCTTCCGGCAAGCTGCCCATATCGGTGGCGCGTCTCGCCGTGGGGGTGATCCTCATGGTTGTCCTTCCGCTGGCTTACTTGTTATCCCCATACTTCGCCGTGATTGTCCTGGTGTACTTCTTGCTCAACCTGGCCTATTCGGTGTACCTCAAGCATATTCCGATCCTGGATGTGTTTGCTCTGGCGAGCTTTTATGTGCTGCGCGTGGCAGCCGGAGTGGTGCTGATCCAGGTGGCGCGTTTTTCTCCCTGGCTGTATGTATTCACCACTTTCCTGTCGCTTTTCTTGGGAGTGGGAAAGCGGCGCGCCGAGATGACCCTGCTTGCCGAGGGTGCAAATACGCACCGCAAGGTTTTGGAAGGTTATTCCATCCCGCTGCTGGACCAGATGATCATGATCGTCGTTACGGTGACGATTGTGACCTACAGTTTGTATACCTTCTCGGCTCCGAACCTGCCGGCTAACCACACCATGATGCTCACCATCCCCTTTGTGATCTACGGTGTTTTTCGTTATCTGTACCTGATCGAAATCAAGAAAAGCGGCGGCGCTCCTGAAGATGTTTTATTCACCGACCGTCCCCTGCAAGTTGACATCTTATTGTGGGGTTTGGCTGTTTTGGTTGTAATGTACCTGTTTAAATAATGCCTGCTTTCACCGCTTCCGCCCCTGGTAAGATCATCCTGTTTGGTGAGCATGCGGTTGTCTTCGGACAACCTGCTATCGCTGTGCCAGTGGAACAAGTGCGGGTGCGGGTTGTGGTAGATCCGCAGCCGCGCGGCCAGCCGGGCACGCTGCGGATCATTGCGAAAGATATCCAGCTCGATGCCTGGCTGGATGAGCTGCCTGCTGACCAGCCTCTTGTCGTCGCACTCCAGCTTGTCTTGTCTGAGCTGAAGATCGAGCGCTGTCCTGCCTGCACAGTGCGGGTGTCTTCTACAATTCCGGTTGCATCAGGGCTGGGTTCCGGCGCAGCGGTTTCAGTAGCCTTGCTGCGCGCTTTTTCAGCTTTCCTCGGGCGGCCTTTGTCGGATGAGCGCGTCAGTGCACTGGCTTTTGAGGTGGAAATAATTCACCACGGCACACCCTCTGGCATCGATAACACCGTGATTACCTACGCTGCTCCGGTTTATTTTGTTAAAGGCCAGCCGATCCAGCGCTTCCTTGTCCCGCTGCCCTTCAGTATTGTGATCGGCAATACGGGCATCTCCAGCTCCACCTCTCAATCGGTTGGTGATGTGCGCTTGGCCTTGCAGGCTGAACCAGAACGTTACCAGGCATATTTTTCATCCATTGGCGAGATTGTAGAGCGGGCGCGCCGTTGTATTGAGACTCAGTCGATCCAACCCATGGGTCAACTGATGCGGGAGAACCATGCCCTGCTCCAAAAGATTGGGGTATCCTGTGAGGCTCTAGACCGCCTGGTCTTTGCAGCAGAAGGAGCTGGAGCTTGGGGTGCGAAGCTATCAGGTGGAGGACGGGGCGGGAATATGATCGCCCTGGTTGACGAAGCACAGGCCGCGTCTGTTGTCCAGGCGCTGCGAGCAGCAGGTGCGGTTTCTACGATTACAACAAGGGTAAGATAACGTGCAAAATTGTTGTTTTCTTAAGCTGGGTGGGTCACTGATTACCGATAAATCCCTCCCCCATACCCCGCGCCTTGAGGTGCTGTCCCGGCTGGCTGGCGAGATCGCAGCGGCTCGGCAAGAGAATCCTGCCATGAAATTGGTCCTCGGGCACGGCTCCGGCTCCTTCGGGCATATCCCGGCCAGGAAATATGGCACCCGTCAGGGTGTGCAAACCTCCGAAGAATGGCGAGGTTTTATCGAAGTGTGGAAAGAAGCTGCCGCGCTCAACCACATTGTTGTAGATGCGCTTTTCTCAGCAGGGCTGCCCGTGATCGCTCTGCCGGCCTCTGCCAGCCTGGTGGCTTCTGATGGCCAGGTATCTGTCTGGAACCTGGCTCCACTCGTCTCAGCCTTGGAGGCGGGTTTGCTGCCTGTGATCTATGGCGATGTGGTTTTTGACCGGGTGCGCGGCGGGACGATCTTATCGACGGAGGATCTGTTCCAGTACCTTGCTCAGCAGATTCATCCACAGCGTTTGCTGTTGTCTGGGCTCGAGGAGGGTGTCTGGGCAGATTACCCGGCTCGCCGGCAGCTCATTACCGATATTACGCCACATAATTATGCGTCAATTTCGCAGGCTTTAGGTGGGTCAGCTTCGGCAGATGTGACCGGTGGTATGGAGACCAAGGTTAGACAGATGTTGAGCCTGGTGGAAGTAATTCCGGGTTTAGAGATATGGATCTTTTCGGGTGAGAACCCTGGGAACGTTTTTCAAGCGCTTTCTGGAAAGAGTATCGGCACACGAATTTCAGAATAACTTCTCTTTGTTGTTTTTTTAAGGAAGGTAACCACTATGCTATACCCCAAATCTCCCGTTTACCAGCGTTTATTAGACCAGGTGCAATCCCTGCCTGTGATCGACTGCCACGAGCACATGATGGGTCCTGAGGCCCGGCCTAAATACAAAGAACCGATCGCGGCCCTCATTCCGGGGTATATCCAGCATGATCTTAAATCGGCTGCCGCTGATATTCACTGGAAAGAGGTCTCGAAACTGTGGGATGAGGAAGTCTCGACTTCTGAAAAATGGCCGCTCTTTGAAAAGCTTTGGCAGCGCGTGGAACACACCGCTTATGCACGTATGACGAAACTAGTGCTGGAAAACACCTATGGCGAAAAGGAAATGACCCGCTCTGCTGTGGATCGCGTCGGCGAAAAGCTGGCGCAGATGGATGAAGCTGCCTATTTCCGCACCATCGATGAAGCCAATATCCAGGCTATGTTAGTGGATGTGCTGGGTTGGCTGCCGCAGGGCCTGGGCAGCTTTCTGGATGGGAAAAAAACCTTCCCGGCGAAGTGGCGCCCGCTTATCTCCCTACCTGGCTTTCACCCGGTCAAGCCTTCCTGGGAGACGATCCAATCGACCGGGGTCTTGGTGGACCGCCAGATCACTTCGCTGGACGAGTACCTTGAAGCAGTCTTTACCATCTTCCAGCGCTGCATCGAGAAGGGTGCGGTGGGTATAAAAGATCAATCAGCATATGAGCGCATCCTGGATTATGACCTGGTACCTCAGGCAGAAGCGGAAAAATACTTCAACCGTTTGCTGGTTGACCCACGTAATGGGTTGGGATGGCCCGAGAGCAAACCTCTCTGCGACTTCCTTTTCCATCAGTTCATGCGTTTTGCCCGCGAGCTGAAGCTGCCTGTACAGATTCACACCGGACACATGGCGGGGATCTATAACCGGGTCGATAAGACCAATGCAGCGTACCTGGCTTCAGTTTTGGAGCTGCACCGTGATGTGCGTTTTGACCTCTTCCACGGCAACTGGCCTTACCTGGGGGATTTGCTTTACCTGGGAAAAAATTACCCGAACGTAGCCCTCGATCTGTGTTGGCTGCATATCATTGATCCGGCTTACTCTATCGAGCTGCTAGAGCGGGCGGTCCTGACCATGCCAGCCAGCAAGCTGCATGCCTTTGGCGGTGATTTTGGCGACATGCCAGAATTTGCAGCTGCCCACCTGCAAATGGCACGCCAGAACATTGCTGCCGCTTTGACGGGACTAATGGAGGGCGGTTGGCTGGAGGAAGAAGATGCTATCCAGCTGGCCAAGGATTGGCTGTTCAATAACCCAAACCAATTCTTCAATCTTGGATTCGAACCGATATGATCTAGTGTGGAAGGCTGAGTATGATTTTCTCACGAGCTGAACTCGATGCAATTGAAGACCGTAATTTAGCGCCCTACGGGCTGCGTAGTATGAATTCTCGGGGGCGTGCGTATCCAGATGAGGAGCCGGAATACCGCACCTCTTTTCAAAGGGATCGCGACCGGATCATCCATACCACCGCTTTCCGCCGTCTGAAGTACAAGACCCAGGTGTTCTTTAACTACGAGGGGGATTACTACCGTACCCGGTTAACCCATACCCTGGAGGTGGCTCAAATTGGCCGCACCGTGGCGCGCGCCTTGGGAGCGAACGAAGACCTGACTGAATCCATCTGCCTGGCCCATGACCTTGGGCATCCAGCTTTCGGGCATTCGGGTGAAGTGGCCCTGGCGCGCTTAATGAGAGACAATGGAGGCTTCGATCATAATAAGCAAACCTTGCGGATTGTCACCTTGCTGGAGCGTCGTTACCCAGAATTTCCAGGATTGAACCTGACCTGGGAGGTGCGGGAGGGGATTGTCAAGCATGAATCAGAGTACGATGTGGCGGATGCCACCGATTACAACCCTGCATTGCGTGGACCTTTGGAGGCGCAGATTGCCAATGCTGCCGATGAGCTGGCTTACACCGCCCACGACCTGGACGATGGGCTGCGTTCGGGAATGATTTCTGCTGTGATGTTGGAAGGCATCACGCTATGGGGCATTCTGCAGGAAAGCGTAGGATGGCGCGGCTCAGTTTTGGATGATCTTACCCGGCATCGTTTGATCCGCCGGTTAATCAGCCTTGAAGTCACCGACCTGGTGCAAGCTACTGATCAGCGGCTGCGCGAGAATAACGTTCGCTCAGTCGATGATTTACAGCGGTTGTCATTGAACGTAATTGGTTTTTCAGAAGATATGCACCGGTGGAACCGCCAACTGAAGGATTTCTTATATAATAACCTGTACCGGCATTACCGGGTGGTGCGCATGGCGGTTAAAGCTGAGCGCATCATCAGCGATCTCTTCCAGGCATATCACCTGGATCCTCCGATCCTTCCAAGGCAGTTCCAGGATTTGGTGGAGGAACGTGGCTTGGAGCGGGTGATCTGTGATTATATCGCTGGGATGACCGATCGATATGCAATCGAAGAACATGAGAAAATCTTTGATCCACTAACAAAACCATAGATGAAAATGAGCCAATTCGCGGTAAAATTCGCGACACGAATTGGATAGGAGATCCTTATGAATGGGCAACATTATCTGACACCGGACGGTGCGGCCAACATGCGCACAGAATTAGATCATCTCAAAGGCCCTGAGCGCCTGGCAATTGCGAAACGTCTGCGCGACGCTATCCAGATGGGGGACCTTTCAGAAAATGCTGATTACCATAAAGCAAAGGAAGATCAGTCATTTTTGGAAGGAAAAATTCAAGAATTAGAGTTTATCCTTAAAAATGCTGAGATCATTGATACCAATGCGCTTGATCTTGAAACTGTTCAGGTGGGAGCGCGCGTCACCATCCAAGAAGAAGATTTCCCTCCAGAGACTTATTTTCTGGTGGGTATTAAAGAGGCCGATCCGGGCAATGGGCGCATTTCAAACGAATCCCCCATTGGTAAAGCACTGATCGGAAAGAAAGTTGGCGAAACGGCTGAAGCAGTTACGCCGAATGGCTCGATCCGTTTTAAAATCCTAAAAATTGAATAATCTCTTTAAAAAAACACCCCTGGAGTTTCAAAAACTCCAGGGGTGTTTTTTTACTTAAGCTTGTTTTTGCCAGACAGCAATCTCTAAGATCATACTGTCAAAGAAGCTGTTTTCAGGCAAAGCTCCTTCGCCATAATTCATGTCCACGATCCTGGCGCTCAGCTTCAACGTGGCTGTGTCCAGGACTGCTTGGCTTCCCGGTTCAGCCAACACCGGCTCGCCCTTGGCAGATAAGCGCTGTAAAGTGGCTTCGTCGTTCATAGCATGTGCGCTCATCAACACCTTGGTGATCGTCTGAATATCGTTCTTGTCAAACAACCACACCTCAAATGCAGTCACCTTCTTGGGATCGCCAACGCCGATGGTCTCTGAAATACCAACGCCGCATTCGCCCAGGAATTCACCGTTAGGTGAGTCGATGCTGAAGGAGTCATCGAACAGGTCATCTCCAACCTTGTAGGAGGCCATGAACTGGGCGATAGGAGGCTCGTTCCCTTCTGCAGAAAAATCAGTCCATTCTGCCTGGCGGGCTGCCTCTTGCGCTTGCATGGCTGGAGTGACGGTTTTGGGGGTGCTGCTGCGGTTGCGTAAAAAGTAGATCACAGCGAAAATGATGCCCACCAATACCGTCAGACCGCACATAATGAACAGCACGATCAGGATAGGAGATCTTCCTGTTCCCGCATCTGTCTCTGTTGGAACTACTTCCGTGGTTTCCATTCCAGGCAGAGGGATTTCAGTCGTAGCACCGGTTGCAGCCTTATAGGCATCGATCGCCGCTACCTGGTTCGGCATGGCTTCTAATTCGATCTTGGCCAAAGTTTCAGGACCATATGCTCCTAAGTCCTCGTAGCGCCGGGTAGCCAAGGTTGCATCTTGATTTACCGAGTAGGAGTCGATGGCCATTGTCAACCACTCTTCCTGGTAATCAGGGTGCAGAAGGTCCGGTGAAGCATCAGTCCATTGCACCGGCCAGATAACCCAGCCCATCAGCAAGCCGATTGCCAGTCCGATGACCACTCCGATACCTACAGCGACTAAACTATATAGTATAGGATTTTTTGATTGTCCGCTGACATAGTCCTTTTGGGGTTGAACGCTGACTTCATCCATTTGTGTTTGTTCGCTGACATCGTCCATTTTAATTTCTCCGATCGTAGATTCCGAATAACAACCGAGCGATGAGCAAGGATTGCGTGCTTACATCTTCGCTTACCTGTTCTATATTGTAGACTATCCTTCGAAAATACGCAACTACCTTGGTCATTTTCGTGTGATATCGTTGTGCTTTTGGGTGCAAGAGTTATGCCATTAAACAGATTCTTCAACACTCAGGTTATCTAATACGAACTGCTCCTCGCACTTCAGGCACTGCGCCTCCCTTTTGTTGGCGATCACCAGGAGACCTCCACAGGCAGGGCAGGGGGTGGGCATGGGCAGCTTCCACGAAGTGAAATCACAGGTGGGATAATTCCCGCAGGCATAAAAGATCCTCCCTTTGCGTGTCTTGCGTATCACAATGTCGCCGCCATCTTTCGGGCAGATCACGCCGATCTTTTCAAGCAGGGCTTCGGTATGCCGGCAGTCTGGGAATCCGCTGCAGCTGATGAATTTCCCATACCGCCCCCAGCGGATAACCAGCTCCTTGCCGCATTCCGGGCAAGCTCTCCCAATCGGTTCAGGACCGGTCTTCATCTCGGGCATTTCAGCTTCAGCGCGAATGACCTGCTCTGCAAAGGGGGTGTAAAACCGGCGGATTGAGTTCACCCATTTCTCATCTCCAGAGGCGATCTTATCCAGGTCTTCCTCCATACGCGCTGTGAAATCGATATCAACGATATTTGGGAAATGTTCGCTGATCATGTCATTTACCAAGATACCCGTCTCGGTTGGGGTGAGACGTTTATTTTCGCGTATTACGTAACCGCGTTCCTGCAGCGTGCCCATGATTGGAGCATAGGTAGAAGGTCTCCCAATGCCATTCTCTTCTAATATCTTTACCAATGTCGCTTCGGAAAACCGCGGTGGGGGTTGGGTAAAGTGCTGTTCTGGCAGTAGCTGCACCAGGGCCTGCTTCTGTCCTTCCTCGATCCCTGCCGGGATGCGCGTCTCTTCCTCTTCTTCCGCGGCCTGGTCTTCGTCTTTCGCTTCTTCATAAACAACCAGGAATCCCAGGAATTTCACAGTCGAGCCTGAGGCGCGGAAGAGATATTCCCGCCCATCAGCAGTGCCAGTCACATCCACAGAAATCGTATCGAATACCGCAGATTCCATTTGCGAAGCCATGAAGCGCTGCCAGATTAGCTGGTACAGGCGGAACTGGTCTCGGTTGAGGAATTCTTTAATCGCTTGCGGTTGGCGCATTACAGAAGTGGGCCGGATGGCCTCATGGGCTTCCTGAGCCCCACGGGTTTTTGTTGGGTAGATCGGTGCGGTGGGAGGCAAAAAGCTTTGACCATACCGTTCTCCGATGAATTGTCGCGCTTCTTGCTGGGCCTGTTCAGCCACATTGGTGGAGTCTGTACGCATATAGGTGATCAGGCCTATGCTGCCATCTCCCAGGTCAATCCCTTCATAGAGCTGCTGAGCCAGAGCCATCGTGCGCCGGGCCGTATACCCTAGGCGCCTGGAGGCTTCCTGCTGCAAGGTGCTTGTGGTGAACGGCGGGGTGGGTTTCCGGCGGCGCTCGCTTTTCTTGATACGGGTGATGGTATAGGCGGCTTTTCCCAGGCCTTCCAGTACTGGTTTGACCTCCGCCTCGCTGCCCAAAACGGGTTCCTCGCTGTCAATGCGTGCCAGCTTGGTAATGAAGGTTTCCTTTAACCCTTCAGGACGGAACTCTGCACCGATCGACCAGTATTCCACCGGCACGAATGCATCGATCTCTCGCTCGCGCTCAACCACCAGGCGTAAGGCCACGGATTGCACCCGCCCGGCTGAGAGGCGCGGGCGCACTTTTCGCCACAGCAGCGGGCTTAAACTGTAACCTACCAGGCGGTCCAAAACGCGGCGCGCTTGTTGTGCATCCACCAGATCCATGTTGATCTCGCGCGGGTGGGCGAAGGCGTCATTGATGGCTGGCTCGGTGATCTCATGAAAGACGACTCGCTGTGTGATCTTGGGGTCAATTTTTGCTGCCTCAACCAGGTGCCAGGCAATCGCCTCGCCTTCACGGTCAGGGTCAGTCGCCAGGAAAATCTCTGCTGCGCCTTTTGCCAGGATTTTTAGCTCATCCACCACCAGTTTCTTCTCTTTGGGGACGCGATACTTGGGTAAAAAATTGTTATCCACATCGACGGAAAGCTGTGAGCGCAGCAGGTCTCTGACATGACCGACGGAGGCCTTGACCGTGAAACCTTTCCCTAAAAAGCGCCCTACTGTTTTTGCTTTGGCTGGTGATTCGACGATCACCAGCTTGCCTTTGCGGTTCGCGCCCTTGGCAGGTCGCTGCATGCCCTCATGCGCTTCAGATGCACCCATGCGGAACATGGTTGTACCGCATTCCGGGCATTTGCCACGCGTGGCAGGTGTTCCGTTATCTGTAAAAACGGGCTGCGGATCGAGGATCTCCCGTTTGGTTTTACATTTCACACAATAGGCTTCCAAAATGTACCTCCTATAAATATTTCGGATTCGTTTGCTTGAGCTGGTTAACTACTTGACGCACTTGCTGAGCCTGCTCCCGCTTGCAGATGAGCAGGACATCGCCTGTATCCACAATCACAAGATCTTCAACACCGATGGCGACAGCCATCCGCTCAGGTGAGGTGGAGTATATTAAGGTATTGTGCGTATCTAAAAAAATGGGCTGCCCATTTACCGTGATATTTCCATTTTCGTCTTGAGGGAATATCTCGAAAATCGATTCCCAGCTGCCAATATCGTTCCAGCCCAGCCCGGCTGCCGGGATGACGGCTACCTTTTCAGCCCCTTCCATGACACCATAATCGATGGTGATCACTTCGAGCAGAGGCCAGGTTGCCTGGAGAACGGCCTGACTGTCTGAAGTATCCCAGGCGCGGGCAATCGTCTGTAGATGGCCGTGCAGAGTGGGCATCTGCCGTCTAAATTCTTGCATGATATCTTTGACCTGCCAGGCGAACATTCCAGAATTCCAGGCATGATCTCCGCTTGCCAGCATGGCCTGGGCTTGTTCCAGGTCCGGTTTTTCTTTAAAGCGTTTCACCTGGTAGGCTTCCAGCCCATGAAAAGTACCCAGCTTTTCTCCACTTTGGATATATCCGTACCCCGTAGCAGGGTAAGTGGGAGAAATCCCTAGCGTTACCAGGTAATCTTGTCTGGCAATGTCATAGGCTGTTTCGAGTAATTGTAAGAATTTTTCTTTATTGGCGATGTGATGGTCGGATGTCAATACTGCCATGACTGCTTGTGGGTCGCGCTGCTGCAAGGCGACGGCTGCCAGGCCCACTACCGAGGCCGTTCCACGCGGTTGGGGTTCGAGCAGGTAATTCTCTCTGGGAATCTCCGGACATTGTGTCATGAGCTGGCTGGCCTGTTCTTGAGTCGTCACCACCAGGATATTTTCGCTGGAAAACAGCCCTTGCAGGCGGCAAAATGCAGTTCTGAACAGGCTGTCTGAGCCTGCCAGTTTGAGCATCTGCTTGGGGCGGAATTGGCGTGAAAGAGGCCACAGGCGCGTCCCGCCTCCGCCAGCCATGATCACGGCATAATAATGATCTAACATCTTCGGTTCACTCGACCTCGTATTCTTCCTTAGATTCTCGCAGTGCTACATAATTCATCCCACCTACCTGCCTGACCATACCTTTCAGTTCCATCATGGCCAGGGTAGCAGAAACCTGTTCGATTGGCAGATTTGTTTGGGTCCGGATCTCATCCACATGCATCGGCTCAGGACCTAACGTATTGAATAAACGCATTTCGATGGGATCGGTTGGTAAAATCCGCCGGGCTGCCTGCTGCTCAGTCACCTGGGTCAGGTTCAAGACTTCCAAGATTTCTTGTGGGTCTAAGAGAGGCTGTGCCCCATCTTGGATCAAGCGGTTGGTGCCCTTGCTTTGTAAAGCCAGGATACTCCCCGGTACAGCGAAGACTTCGCGCCCTTGCTCTGCAGCGAAGTTCGCGGTGATCAGCGCGCCGCTGGTTACGCCAGCCTCAACAATGACAACCGCCAGGGCTAATCCTGAGATGATTCGGTTTCGGGGGGAAAATTTGTTCCGTCTGGAGCAGTTCCAGGGGGGTAATCGCTAACCAGGGCCCCTTGGGCGATCATTTCTTCTGCCAGGCGGCGGTTTTCGGGCGGGTAAATTCGATCTACGCCGCTACCCAACACGGCAATGGTACGCCCTCCAGCTTTGAGAGCAGATTGGTGAGCAATCGCATCGACGCCGCGCGCCAGCCCACTGACTACCGTTAAACGGTTTTGTGCCAGGAATGTGGCAACTTCCTCCGCTACCTGCCTGCCATAGCTGGTCACTTTGCGTGTGCCCACGATCGCCACGGCCCAATCATCTTCGGGGAGCAATTCCCCGCGCACATAGATGACTGGAGGGGGCTGATCAATATTTTTTAAGTGGCGGGGGTAGTTCGCATCGTTCCAGGTCAGGCAGCGAATGCCTTGCGCTTGCATGCGCTCATAGACTTTTTCCAGGTTGACCTGGGTGCGCACCCTATTCAGGTTTTCTACGATCTTTGCCGACAGCCCGGCTTCCATCAAGGCTTCTGCTGGCGCATTCCAGGCTACAGCCGGATCGCCAAAGAAATCCAGCAGTGCTTTGAAGCGCACTGCGCCGATACCTTTTACGAAATTGAATCCGATCCAATAAAGCCTGGGATCATCGAGGACGGGTCGGGTAGGGATGGGGACCATGAATTTTATTCCGAAAATCTGGCCTCCCTTATACCATTAAATTAGGAGACAGGCAATATTAATGAAAGAATGTCTTTGGGGTTTTCCCTTGAGTAAAACGCCTTACGATCCTGCTTCCGGAGGAAGCAAGCCTGGGAGCAGATGGATGACCATTTCCCCTTTCATTAGGTCGATCCTTAAAATCACTTCATCCGTATCAGGTACCAAGATCTCAGGGCCATTCTTCGGCCGAATGACAAAGACATCGTTGGCGCCTGTTTCCAGGATTTCGCTGACAATTCCCAAAGGTTCTCCCTGATCCGAAAGAACATGTAAGCCGATGATCTGGTGGTGGTAATAGTCACCTTCGGGTAAGGGGGGCCGGTCTGCAGCCGGAACATGCACAAACTGGTTGCGCAGCTCTCCAGCAGCCTCAGGGGTTGAGCAGCCTTGGAAGCTGACCAGCAGGCCTTTGTTATGCTGGCGGACTTTAACCAGCCGCATGGGAGCCTGTTTTTCTCCCACATACAGGGTTACACCCTCATGCAGTCTCTCGGGAAAATCGGTGAGAACTTCCAAGATCATCTCACCATGCACGCCGTGCGGGCGGTGTAGTTTTCCAACCACGAGATAAGAGGGCTGTCGGTCGGAAGGCTGGCTTTCCCCGCCAGCCGCTTCCATTTTTGCCTCAGGCAGGCTCATCGAGGATCTTCAATGTCCAGATTGACTGTCTTACCGTTCCGCGCTGCGGAAACATTGACCAGGGCGCGGATGGAATTGGCGATCCGGCCTTGTTTACCAATCACACGCCCCATATCTTCTTTGGCCACGTGCAGCTTAAAGACAATTTCAGGACCTCTCCGGCTTTGGGTAACTTCTACCTGTTCGGGGTCATCTACCAGATTGCGAGCAATATATTCGATTAATTCTTTCACAGCCACCTCCTAAAAACCATAAACGCCGAGACGGAGTCCCGGTGATTAATATCGTGCGGATCAAGCTTGTGCTTGATCCCTTCTACAAGCTGGTTTTCTGGCTGGGTGTGCGCTTTTCCTCAGCAGCTTTCGCCTCGGCCACCAGTACCTGCACATCTTCGCCGGCTTTAAAGCGGGCATAGCGGTCCATCGTGCCAGCAACTTTGAAAATTTTCAAGACGGATTCGCTGGGCTGTGCGCCTTTACTAATCCAATCAAAAATCCGGTCTTCTTCCAGGTGGATGGTAGCTGGTTCAGTGCGGGGGTTGTAGTTCCCTAAAATTTCAAGAAAACGACCATCCCGCGGCATTTCTCTATCAGTGGCTACCAGGCGATAGCTAGGCTGTTTTTTGGCGCCAACACGGCGTAAACGAAGACGAACCATGGATCAAACTCCTTCAATATTTGAATATGCCATTATTTACATTCCGAACAAGCGCGGCATGCCTCGCCCGCCTGTTTTCTTCAGCGTTTTGAACAATTTCTGCGCCTCGCGGTACTGCTTGATGAGGCGGTTGACATCCTGGACTTCCATCCCTGAGCCACGCGCGATGCGGCGGCGGCGGCTGGCATTCAAGATATCGGGTTTGCGGCGCTCTCTCGGTGTCATCGAGTTGATGATTGCCTCGGTGCTCTTGAGCGATTTCTCAGCCTCTTGAGGCGAGATCTGCTTGGCCATCTGCCCCAACCCACCGGGGAGCATTTCCAAAATTTGAGCGATCGGTCCCATTTTGCGCAGCTGGCGAAGCTGGTCGGCAAAATCCTCCAGGGTGAATTCACCGGCCATCAACTTCTCGGCTTGTTTTGCTGCCACTTCCTGATCGAAACTCGCTTCAGCCTTTTCGATCAACCCCAGCACATCGCCCATCCCCAGAATTCGGGAAGAAAGGCGAGTTGGATCGTAGGCTTCGATCGCATCCAGGTTTTCGCCGGTGCCCAGGTACTTGATCGGTACGCCGGTGACGGAGCGGATCGAGATGGCTGCCCCGCCCCGTGAGTCACCATCCATTTTCGTCAGGATCAAACCGGTGAGCGGGATGGCTTCTTTGAAACCTTTTGCAACATTGACCGCTTCCTGGCCGACCATTGAATCGACGACCAGCAGGATCTCCACCGGTTGGACACGCTTGTTGATGGCGGTCAACTCATCCATCAGGGCCTGGTCAAGCTGAGAGCGGCCAGCCGTATCCAGAATTAAGATGGTAAAGCTGCCCTTTTCCGCCTTGTCGTGAGCCTGGGCAGCCAGCTCGGGCGGTTTCAGACCGGCTTCATAATAAACCGGTACGGTCAAGCGCTCACCCAGAGTTTGCAATTGCTTGACGGCTGCCGGGCGGTAGGGGTCCGCCGCTACCAGCATCACCCGCTCTCCCTGCGAGCGCAGCACCTGTGCCAGCTTGCCAGCGAAGGTGGTCTTGCCCGAGCCTTGCAGTCCTACCAGCATCAACACCCTCGGGCGCGGCCCGCTCAGGTTCAGGCGTTCTGGCTCTCCCAGCGTGGCGATCAGCTCTTCATTGACGATCTTGATCACCATCTGGCCTGGATTCAAAGCCTTCGAGACTTCGACACCAATGGAACGGGTGCGCACGCGGGCGATGAAATCCTTGACAACGCCGTAGTTGACATCCGCATCCAGCAAGGCTAACCGCACCTCGCGCATGGCAGCATCCACGTCGGCTTCCGAAAGCTTACCTCGCCTCCGAAGCTGTTTAAAAATCACATCCAGGCGCTGCGACAGGTTCTCAAACACGGCATAGCATTTTAGCCTGTATGGGGCAATTGGTCAAGACATTTGATTATAGATTCTTGTTTTTCTAACAATTTGAACGCTGCCTTTAGAACTTTTTTAAAGGCAGCGTTGCTTGTCAATCATTTGGAAGGATAGTCTTTATCACGAATGATCACCGCAACTTTTAAATTTTTTCTGTGTTATGATGACAAGGTTACCTTTACCTCATTCTAAATCTTTACTCTTCAGGAGATCTTCTATGTCTAATGTTGCCATCGTTACGGATAGCACCGCATACATCCCGCAGGAAATGCTAAAACGATACCCGATTACCGTTCTCCCGCAGGTTCTGATTTGGGGAGAGGAGACTTTTCGGGATGGTGTAGATATCCAGCCGGTCGAATTTTACACCCGCCTGGCAAAAGCCACCGTGATGCCCTCTACTTCGCAGGTCTCGCCGGCCGATTTTGAAAAGGCTTTCAAGACTTTGTTGTCTCAGGGATATGAAGTCCTGGCAATTACACTCTCCAACCTGCTCTCCGGAACCATGGCTTCTGCCATCCAGGCCAAAGCAGCTTTGGATGGGCAGCCAATCAAGCTGGTCGATTCAAATACCACCGCTATGGCGATGGGTTATCAGGTGTTGGCAGCCGCCAAAGCTGCCAGCCAGGGAGCCAGCTTGGCGGAGTGTATGGCGATTGCCGAAGCCGCTCAGCCGCGCACCGGTGTGATCATCACGGTGGAGACCCTAGAATTCTTGCACCGCGGTGGTCGCATTGGTGGAGCGCAGAAATTTCTGGCAACCGCCTTGAATATCAAGCCGATCATTGAGGTGACCGAAGGCAAGCTGGAGGGGATTGAAAAAGTTCGGACGCGTCGCAAGGCTCTAGCGCGGCTGGTTGAGCTGGTGGGTGAGCGCACGGGTGGACAGAAGCCGATGCAGATTGCTGTCCTGCATGCCAATTCACGGGAGGATGCCGAATCTACACTCGCATTGGCAAAGAGTTCCTACCAAGTTACTGAAGGTCTAGTGACCGATGTCAGCCCGGTGATCGGCACGCATGTGGGACCTGGCACGATAGGCATCTGTTGGATGGTAGAAGGCTGAGGCAGTACTTTCGATTTGTCGAGTGCGGTTGGGTTGAAACGCCTAACCGCACTTTTTTATTGGTACAATAAAGAATACTTAGAAAAATCGAGGAGCCATCTATCCATGATGAACTTTGAAAATCTTGGTGTGCAAATCCCGCGTGTCCTCCTGCCGGAGCAGGGGCTGGATTTGACCAAATGGGCTGTGGTTGCCTGTGACCAGTTTACTTCTCAGCCAGAATATTGGGCACAGGTCGAACGCTTTGTTGGCGAAGCACCTTCGACCCTGAAACTGGTTTTTCCTGAGGTTTACCTTACCGGTCCGGGTAAGGACAAACGTATCCGGCGGATCCAAGCAGAAATGAAAGCATACCTCGACCAGGGATTACTGGAAGCTTTTGAAGGGCTGGTTTACGTTGAGCGCCTGGTTGGATCGTCTGTTCGGCATGGCTTATTGCTCTGCCTGGACCTGGAGAAATATGATTTTCACGCTGGCGCTCAGAGCTTGATCCGGGCTACGGAGGGCACCATCCTGGAGCGCTTACCCCCGCGCATGCATATCCGGCGGGGGGCACCGCTCGAGCTTCCGCATATCTTGGTCTTGATCGATGATCCACAGCAAAGTGTGATCGAGCCCTTGGCGAACCTGAAACCTCGCTTATTTCCCTTATATGATTTTGATTTGATGTTCGAAAGTGGGCATTTATCGGCCTGGTTAGTTCAAGAGCCTGGCATCGAACAGCAGGTTCTGCGGGCGTTAAATTTCCTGGCTTCATCTCAGGAATTTAATCGCAAATATGAGCTGGAGGAGGAGCAGCCAGTTTTGCTCTTTGCCATGGGCGACGGCAACCATTCCCTGGCTACCGCCAAGGCGATCTGGGAAGAGATAAAATCCCAGGTGGGGATGGATCACCCCTCCCGTTATGCACTGGTGGAAATCGAAAATGTTCACGATTCAGCCTTGCAGTTCAAGCCCATCCACCGCCTTCTGTTCGACCTGCAAATACCTTTATTACCAGCACTGCAGTCTTTTTTCCAGGGTAAAGTGTTAAGCGCTCCTTGCGCCTCATTTCAAGAGCTGGCAGCCCGCGTAGATGGCTTTCAAGGCCTTGGGCAGGCAGTTGGCCTGATAGTGGATGGGACGGTTCACCTCCTGCAGTTCACCCACCCGGCCTCGAACCTGCCGGTCGGCACACTGCAGGCCTTCTTGGATTTCTTTATGGATCACGGAGGCGCTGGCAAGATCGATTATGTGCATGGTGAAGAGGTGCTCAGTCAGTTTGGGAGTCAGGCGGGCAATGCAGGATTTTACCTGCCGCCCATGCCCAAGAGCGATCTGTTCAAAACGGTTATCTTGGATGGGGTTTTGCCTCGCAAGACTTTCTCGATGGGTGAAGCCAAAGAAAAACGATTTTACATGGAAGCCAGGCAAATTATCTGATGGACCTTTTCTTCCAGGATCCTACCGTTATTCCTTTACCACCCGAGGAAGTACGCATTCGAGAGGTGAGCGCCAAACCCTATCCAGATGGCAAGCGGGTGCGCGTGCAAATTGAGGTTGATCCATTCCAAAAGCGTCCCAGTCTAGAGATGACCATCCTGAATGCCCAAGCGGAACCGTTAGCGCAGGCACGCGTGATCGAGACGATGACTCGCACGTTCGAAATGACCATGCATCTGCGTGAAGAGCAGCCAGGTGGAGAATATACCTTCCACTGTTTACTATATTATCAAGATGCGCCTACACCCGAGCCGGTAGAATCGCCGGTTGAATATCCACCTCCCAAAGTGGTCGACCACCGCCAGGTTTCTTTTATGCTTACATCCTCGGATGGTTCGAATCCTGTAACTGAGAACGTATGAAACACCTTTGGAAAATAAGGCAGTTAATCCGTCCATATCTATGGCAGGTAAGTCTGGCGCTTGTCTTACTGTTGGGAATGACCGCTCTAAATCTGGTGATCCCTAAGGTGATCCAACAGATCATCGATTATGGATTGGTGCAGCAGCAAGCCGATTTTCTGCTCAAAGCTGCTCTAATCATCATGGGGATTGCTGTTCTGAGGGCGATCTTGCCCTTTGGGGTACGCTACCTCAGCGAGTGGATTGCCGCCCATGTAGGTTATGACTTGCGCAACCGCATGTACAACCATATCCAATATTTGCCGTTTTCGTACCATGACCATGCGCAATCTGGCCAATTAATCAGCCGAACGATTGAAGATGTGCGCGCCATCGAGCGGTTCACGGGTTTTGGTATGACGGAGATCATCCGGGTTGGGCTGCTGTTGGTTGGAATAACGACAATTTTATTTACCCAGCATGCCGGGTTGGCGGCTATTTCCTTGCTTCCGCTGATCCCTATGATCTGGGTTACCCTTTCCTTTGGTAAGCGGGTAGGTAGAATGTTCTTTAATGTGGATAATATTCAGGGGGAGCTTTCATCGCGTTTGCAGGAGAATGTCACAGGTGCCCAAGTGGTGCGCGCCTTTGCTCGGGAGCCCTATGAGATCAAACGGTTTGATGAAACGAACCGCGAGTTATATAAAGCCCAGGTAGGAGTGACGAACCAATTTTCCAAGGTGATGCCTACGACGAACTTACTGGTGATTGCCGGGACGATTTTGATCCTCTGGTTTGGTGGTCAGATGGTACTGAATGGCACCCTCACCCTGGGGGAGCTGGTTGCTTTCAATACGTATGTGATGCTGCTTGCTGGCCCAACCCAGCAGATCACCTGGTTGGTTAATTCGGCTGGAGAGGCTAGCGCCGGAGTGCAGCGTACTTATGAAGTGCTGGATACACCTCCGGCTATCGCCACTCCTGAAAATGCCGTTCAGCTTCCTGTGCTGACCGGGCGTGTGCAGTTTGAGCAGGTTTGTTTCCGGTATGGTGGTGAGAACGTGGCGGCTTTGGAAGATATTGACCTGGTGGTCGAACCCAACCAGGTGGTGGCGCTTATCGGTCCAACGGGTTCAGGCAAGACCAGCCTGGTGAATTTGATCCCGCGTTTCTATGATGTGGCTGAGGGAGCTGTAAGAATTGATGGGCAGGATGTGCGGGGTGTTGACCTGGTGACGCTGCGCAGACAGATTGGGATTGTGCTGCAAACCTCGCTCTTGTTCTCGACATCCGTCAGGGAAAATATCGCCTATGGCCGCCCTGAAGCCAGCCTGGAAGAGGTCATCGCGGCTGCAAAAGCTGCCCAGGCGCATGATTTCATTATGGAGCTTTCAGAGGGTTATGATACGGTGGTTGGCGAGCGCGGTATTACCCTTTCAGGAGGACAGCGCCAACGTGTGGCCATTGCGCGGGCCTTGCTCATGAACCCACGCATCTTAATCCTGGATGATTCAACCTCCAGTGTCGATACTCAGACAGAGCGGCTCATCCAACAAGCCTTGGAACACCTGATGGAAGGACGCACCACATTTGTGATCGCTCACCGCCTGTCAACGGTACGGCGTGCTGACCTCATCCTGGTTTTGGAAGGCGGGCGGATCATTGAGCGCGGCACGAACCGCCAGCTGTTGGCCGCAGATGGCCTTTACCGGCAAATTTATGAGCTTCAGCTACGCGACCAGGAGCAGTTCCGGGAGGAGATGGATGCACTTAAGGTAGAAGAACCGGTCAAAGAACTTCAGACAGAGGAGATGGATTAAGCCATGGCTCAAGCTCCTGCTCTCGATGAAGTTTTGCTCAAGAGTTATGACCCCAAGCTAACCCGCCGATTGGCCTCTTTTGCGCTTCCCTACCGGGCGGGGCTTTTCGTTTCTTTGGTGTTGATGTTTATAAGCTCTGGCGCTGCTGCCCTTGGTCCTTATCTCGTTAAAATCGCCCTGGATGACGGCCTGGCAGCCGGATCGTTGACAGTCTTAAGGAATACGGTTCTTGTATACATTGTGGTGGCTTGCGTCCAATGGGCCGCGATTTATGGCCGCGTCAATATCATGGCGCGTATCGGCCAATCCATGATTTATGATATGCGCGCCAGCCTGTTTGAGCACTTACAGAAGCTCTCGTTGAGTTTCTTCAGCCGCTACAGTGTTGGCCGGGTGATCGTGCGTGTGATCAACGATGTGGGCGTCTTGCGAGAATTTATCGTATGGACTCTCCTGGCTATTGCCCGCGACCTGTTTACCCTGGTTTTTATTATGGTCGCCATGTTTGCCATGGATGTGCGGCTTTCATTGCTGACATTCCTCATCTTACCTTTCATGGTTGGGTTTACGATCCTTTTTAGAAACAAGCCCGGGGTAATTATCGGAACGTACGCGCAGCCATCAGCTGGGTGAACTCAGTCCTGGCGGAAAATATCAATGGCGTGCGCGTTGTCCAGGCTTTTTCTCGCCAGCAGAAGAATTATGAGGTTTTCCAAAAGGAAGTGAACCATAATAATCTGGTGATGAACCTCAAAACAGCCTGGGTGGCATCACTTTTCCCCTCAGTGATTGATTTCCTGGGCACTACCGCGGTGGCGATCGTGGTCTATATCGGTGGACAGGCGGTTCTAGGGCAGGGCACTTCCAATACCATTACTCCCGGTGTGCTGGTTGCTTTTATTCTGTACATCGAGCGCTTCTTTGAGCCAATTCGTGACCTCAGCAATCGTTATGACTTATTCCAGACGACCATGGCCGCCAGCGAGCGCATCTTTGGCCTGCTTGACAACCCGGTTGAGATCCAGGACGCTCCTGATGCCATCGCCATGCCTGTGATCCAAGGTGAAGTCCGTTTTGATCAGGTTTCATTTCATTACTCAGATGATGATACCCTGGTGTTGAAGGAAATCAATTTGCTCGTCCAGGCAGGTCAGACGGTAGCGCTGGTGGGCGAGACTGGTGCCGGAAAATCCACCCTGGTCAAGCTGCTCAGCCGCTTCCATGATCCCACACAGGGGGCTTTGCTGATTGATGGGATCGATTTACGGAGGGTGACTCAAAGCAGTCTGCGCAGCCAAATGGGGATCGTATTGCAAGATCCGTTCTTGTTCAATGGCTCTGTGATGGAAAATATCCGTTTCGGCCGTCTGGATGCCTCAGATGCGGAGGTGTTCGCTGCTGCCCAGGCCGTGGGGGCGCATGATTTTATCCTCAAACTGCGCCTGGGATATAATACACCGGTTGAAGAAGGTGGAGTGATGCTTTCCGTAGGTCAGCGGCAGCTGATCTCCTTTGCCCGCGCTTTATTGGCAGACCCGCGCATTCTGATCCTGGACGAGGCCACCTCGAGTGTTGATACACAGACGGAACGGCTTATCCAACAAGCCCTGGTGCGCCTGCTCAAAGGCCGGACTTCCTTTGTCATCGCCCATCGCCTTTCGACGGTGGTTAATGCCGATTACATTGTCGTTATCCAGGATGGAGAAATAAAGGAGCAAGGCACCCATACGCAGCTTTTGTCAACGGGAGGCATCTATTACCAGCTATACCGAACTGGATTCGAGGATTAAGCAGTGATTTCTCCCGAGCAGCCTATCCCAGAAACCCCTCGACAGCGTCCTCACCGGCGCCGATCTGCCTGGAGTATTCGCTTCACTCCGGCAGGTTTACTGCTGCTGGTGCTGTTCAACATGGCTATCTTGGGGATTTTG
The DNA here is from genome assembly GCA_963751425.1 of uncultured Chloroflexia bacterium. GTDB lineage: Bacteria > Chloroflexota > Anaerolineae > Anaerolineales > UBA4823 > CAVVUF01. Next base: position 938,581 of record CAVVUF010000002.1, read on the forward strand.
GCCTGGCCGCTGATCCAAATCAGGTTGGGTGGTAAAACGCCAGCCTGGCTGGCTCCGGTCTATACCAGGCAGGCCTTGGTCTTTCCTACCGCCTCGCTCACACCTTCTGGTATACCCTCTCTAACCCTGACACCCACCAGCCTCCCTGCCTCGGCTACCCCTATACCCAAAATCACGCAGGAAACGCCGACTCCCATGGCATTTTTGAATACAGGCTTGATGGTGCTTTCACTGACGGAGGGTGATCGAGCGCATCTCTTTGCTTACCAGCCTGAAATCAGTGAGTGGAGCATGGGACTGCCGCTCACCAGGTTAACAAACGGCCCTTGGGATGACATTCAGCCTGCCTTTAGCCCTGATGGGAAGGAGCTGGCTTTCGTTTCGAACCGCAATGGTTATTGGGATATTTATCTCTTGGAGCTTTCAACCGGATTGGTATCGCGGCTGACGGACAGCCTCGAATATGATGGTTACCCTACCTGGTCGCCAGATGGACTTTGGCTGGCTTATGAGTCTTATGTGGATGAAAACCTGGATATTTTTATCCGTCCGTCAGATCTTTCACAAGCACCCATCCGCCTGACCAGTCACCCTGCAGCAGATACTGCCCCGGCGTGGTCGCCGGATGGGCGTAAGATTGCCTTTATCTCCACGCGCAGTGGTTCCTCGGATGTGTGGGTCGCGGATCTTGACCAGGCAGACGAGAGCCTTTTTCAGAATATCAGCCACAGCACAACCGGTGAGGAGTCTCACCCGGCCTGGTCTCCAGACGGGACCGTTTTAGCTTGGGCCAGTGTGGAAAATGGTTTCCATAAGGTTTACCAATGGAGCATAGCTCAACCTGAACAGACCCCTCGCAGTACCGGCAGTGGAGACTGGCCAATTTGGAGTCCCACTGGGGATACCCTATTGACAGCCTTATATGATCCTAACCGGCATTATTTGACCGCCTATCCTCTGGCAGTACCGGGAGTGGTACTGCCGCCCATAGATCTACCCGGCTTCGTTATGGGCTTGGATTGGGGTGCAGTATCGGGACCGCTGCCTTTAAATGACTATTATCAACAGGTGGCTCAGCTCACCCCGACCCCTCTCTATATACCCGCCCTGACGCCGGCCCCCGATATGCCTCAAGGCCGTTATGGGGTCGTCTTACTCGAAGGAGTTCAAGCACCTGTCCCTTACTTGCACGATATGGTAGATGAGTCTTTTCAAGCTTTGCGCAGTCAGGTTTCACCCAGGCTTGGATGGGATTTCCTCTCAACCTTGGATAATGCCTATGTTCCCCTAACGACGCCGCTTGATCCTGGTATGGCTGGGGATTGGTTGTATACAGGGCGAGCTTTTCAAGTGGTCACCATCCCGCTTAGAGCCGGTTGGATGGCTGTGGTGCGTGAAGATTACGGCGACCAGACTTACTGGCGGGTGTTTGTAAGGGTCCGGTTCCAGGATGGTTCCGCCGGGATGCCTTTGAATACTTTACCCTGGGATTTCACGTCACGCTTTAGCGGCGATACAGATGCCTATGAGATGGGTGGTGCTTTCCAATCTACCACCCCGACTGGCTATTGGCTGGATTTTACCCGGTTAGCGGCAGCCTATGGCTGGGAGCGCTTGCCAGCTTTACCGATTTGGAGAGCTTCATACCCAGCAGCCAGGTTCAGCGAGTTTGTTCTCACCAATGGTTTGGACTGGCGATCTGCAATGTTAGAGCTGTATCCACCAGAAGCATTATTGGTTCCCACTCCCATCGTTCCCCCCACGCGCACCCTCACACCCACCCCGCGCTGGTACCAATCTCCTACACCGACCTTCACGGCGACCTTCCGCCCAACCTTCACACCCGTATTCACCAACCCTATCCTTTACCGCCACCCAAACCCATACTCCCATCCCTAGCACCACCCGCCGACCGGTTCTAACCAGCACTCCCACACCTTCTGCAGCCCTCGCCCCGGATGAAGATGTCAGGACTGCTACGCCGACCGTTACCCCATAACTTATGGATAAGTATTTAACAGGAAATTGGTTCGGGCGTGTTTTTTTGAGTTTGATGGTCCTTCTGTTGGCTGCCTGCCAACCGACGGTCACCCTGCCGGCGTTTGAGAAGAATGTTTCCGTGACACCTTCGGTCTCAGGATCGGTGATCTTGCCGACCTCCACTCTTACTGCGACAACGACAGCAGTATTTATCCCCAGCCAAAAAGAAGATTCCAGCGTACCGCTCACTCTGGTCTTGCCAACGCCTGTTCCAGATCCACTGCGTTTTGTTTTCCCTACACCTGCCCCTCCTCCGGTTTCAGCCTGGAGACCGCCTTTATACCCTGTACCCTGGGCGCCAACCATTTATGACCATTTTTATTTTTCTCGCCCGATCGCCGCAGATGAGATCAATTGGCCTTCACAGAATTACCGCTATGGGGGCGAGTTTTTTGAAGATGTCATCCATACTGGGGTGGATATTCCTGCTCCGGAGGGGACTCCCGTCTTAGCTGCGGGACCAGGAAAGGTTGTTTGGGCGGGATATGGTGTTTACCGTGGAGGGAATGATCCCACCGACCCTTATGGCCTGGCAGTCACCATCCGGCATGATTTTGGCTACCAGGACCAACCGCTGTATACCGTGTATGGACACATGAACCAGGTGGATGTGGCGGTGGGGCAGCATGTAGAAACCGGTGACCGCCTGGGGCTGGTGGGTAAGACTGGCCGGGTTACCGGTCCCCATTTACATTTTGAGGTACGCCTGGGGAATAACGACTATTACAGCACTCGTAATCCCGAGCTGTGGGTTGCGCCGCCGATCGGCTGGGGGATTTTGGCAGGGAGGGTGATGGATTCGAATGGGCAGTTGGTACCCCAGCTTCCCCTCATCGTCACCTCTTTGGCCAATAACCAGAATTGGTTCGGACGTTCGTATGGCTTAGAAGCGGTGAACAGCGACCCTTATTACCAGGAAAACCTGGTCATCGGAGATTTACCTGCTGGCACGTACACACTCCGAGTTGCCTATGCGGGGTTATATTTCACTCAGAAGATTGAGATTCAGGCTGGATTGGTGAGTTACTTTTATTTTTATGGAAAAGGAGGCTTTGAGCTTGGCTCGCCTCCGCAGCGAAATCCCTTGACAACTAGAACATTCGTGCTAAACTTGGGGTACATGACTTAAATTGGATCGGAAAATTACAAGGAGTATTTAAATGGCTAAAAAGAGTGCACCATCCAATGTTCCACCTGAAAACATGATCATCAACCAATCCCGCCAGGCTGCCCTGGATAAAGCCCTGGGAGATATCGCCAAGCGGTATGGGGACGGATCGATCATGCGCCTGGGAGAAGCCCAGCATATGATCGTTGAAGCAATTCCAACCGGATCCCTTTCCTTGGACCTGGCTTTAGGCGTGGGAGGCATTCCCCGCGGGCGGATTACGGAGATTTACGGTCCCGAAGCCTCTGGGAAAACCACCCTCTGCCAGCACATTGTTGCCGAGGCGCAGAAAATGGGCGGTACATGCGCTTATATTGATATGGAGCATGCCCTTGACCCGACTTACGCAGCCCGCTGCGGTGTCGATGTGGATAATCTGCTCATCTCGCAGCCCGACATGGGTGAGCAGGCTCTGGAAATTGCGGAAACCCTCGTTCGCTCGGGAGCAGTCGAGGTGATTGTCATTGACTCGGTGGCTGCCTTGGTACCTCGCGCCGAGATTGAAGGCGACATGGGCGATGCCACCATGGGTATGCAAGCCCGCCTGATGTCGCAGGCTTGCCGCAAGCTGTCGGGCGCTATCAAGCAGACGAATACCGCCGTGATCTTTACCAACCAGCTCCGCCAAAAGATCGGGGTGATGTTTGGCAATCCCGAGACCACCACTGGCGGCATGGCGCTTAAGTTTTATGCCTCCGTGCGCCTGGATGTGCGCCGGATCCAATCCATCAAGCTGGGTGCCGAAATCATCGGCAACCGCACCCGCGTCCGGGTGGTTAAGAATAAGGTTGCCCCACCCTTCCGGACGGCTGAGTTTGATATCATGTATAACGAGGGGATTTCAAAATCTGGCGATCTGCTCGACCTGGCAACAGAGCTGGAAATTGTCACCAAGCGTGGCTCATTTTATTCTTATGGCGATCTTCGCCTTGGTCAGGGTCGCGAAAATGCCAAGGATTATATCAAGCAGAATCCCAAGCTTTCTGTAGAGATCGAAGCTGCCGTTCGCCAGCAAGCCGCCAGCGGTGAGATACCCTTGTCCTTGGGAGGCGGCGTTGCAGATGAAGGTGAAGGCCAGGGAGATGAAGAAACTTAAATCCTGGTATTCAACCTTTTTCGTCTTAATTCTTGGGCTGGCTTCTTGTTCGGGGATGCCGAATGGCTTTCCTGGGCTGGCAGGTCAGCCCAAGTCTTTTCAGCCCCCTACCCTGGAGGCTGGTTCTGTTTCTCTTGTTCAACCCTCTCCTACGCCCGTGCCTACTATGGAAATTCTCCCGGTGCCCACTCCACAGTGCTCGAATCTCCTCACTTACCTGGAAGACCTGACAATTCCCGATGGGACGGTTGTTCGCCCTGGAGAAAGCCTTGACAAGCGTTGGCTCATCCAAAATAACGGTTCGTGCAATTGGAATGAGAATTATCGTCTGAAGCTGTTCTCGGGTCTTCCCTTAGGCGTTTCAGAAGAGCAGGCCCTCTACCCGGCGCGCGGTGGGACGCAGGCAGTGATCCGGATATTGTTTACTGCTCCAGCCGAGCCTGGTTCGCAGCGCAGTGCCTGGCAGGCTTATACGCCCGAGGGCGAAGCCTTTGGCGACCCGATTTACATCGAAATCTCCATCGAAACCCCCGCTCCATAATCGATTAACGATATAATCAGCAACTGTGAAGCAAAATTTCGTGTTTGCACTGTTTTTCGCAGGCACGAAATTTCTATCATTTCTGATCGGAGGCAATAATGCCGAATGTCTTTACCGGTGTCTTGTTTTCCTTACTTTCCATATTCCAACTTGCCTGGCATGTGAACCCGCTTCGTGAGCCAGCCCTTTTCCCACTTTCCCAATTTCAAACCCAGGCGCCAGTTGTGCATGCTGTGTTATTTTGGATGCGAGGCTGCCCAAACTGCACAGAAGTGCTGGAAGGTTTCTTACCTGGCATCCAGGCACAATATGGCAGCCAGTTAGACATCCGTTTGGTTGAAGTTGTCACAACTGAAGATGTAGAAAAATTATTCCAGGTTGGTTCAGCATATGGATTGCCTAGGGCGAAAACGGGTGTTCCTTTGCTCTTGGTGAGTGATAAAGTGCTGGTTGGTTCTCAAGAGATTTCATCCGGTTTAGAAAAATTAGTGGAGAAAAATTTACAATCAGGCGGTGCTGATTTTCCTGACCTGGAAAACCTGCCTCTCGCTGCTGAGGCATCCTCATCAGAAACCTCTCCTCAGACAAGCTCTTCCAACGGCCTAACCTTGGCCGCTATTATCATGGTTGGCATGCTGAGTTCTCTCGTTGTCACGGGTTGGGTGGTGGCCAGGGCGTTTCAAGGCCAACCGCTTACCGCGAAGTCCGGCTGGTTCAACCTGGCGATCCCGGTCCTTGCGGTCATTGGCCTGGGTGTGGCGATTTATCTGATGGTTATTGAAATAACATCAATTCCTGCTATCTGCGGGCCGATCGGCGATTGCAACACCGTTCAGCAGAGTCCCTATTCGCGTGTATTTGGCGTGATCCCGGTTGGTGTGTTGGGGGCTTTGGGTTACCTGGGGATCCTGGCTGCCTGGCTATGGGGTAAAATCAGCTCGGGGAAATTGGCAGCTTATATGCCTTTGGCTATCTTTGGCATGGGGATTTTTGGGACCTTATTTTCGGTATACTTGACTTATCTGGAATTGTTTGTGATCAAAGCGGTATGTATCTGGTGCCTGTCCTCAGCGGTGATCATAACCCTGTTGATGCTGGTGAGCCTTCCATCTGCTTCTCAATGGTTAGCTGCATCGGAGGAGGATGAACCATAACGACTTCAGCGAATAAATTAAACCTTTATCTTTCGCAAACCTTTGCTTCACTGCGTTACCCCAATTACCGCTTGTATTTTACCGGGCAGCTTGTTTCTCTCGCCGGCACCTGGATGCAATCAACTGCCCAGGGCTACTTAATGTATGAGCTTACCCAATCCTCAGCCATGTTGGGATACGTTGGCTTTGTCGGAGGTCTGCCCTCCTGGTTCTTCACCCTTTATGCCGGGGTTATAGCCGATCGTATCCCGCGCCGCAAGCTGCTGATCATTACCCAGACTTTGATGATGATCCTGGCATTTATCTTGGCGGTCTTGACTTTTACAAAGCTCGTTCAGCCCTGGCATATCCTGGTTTTGGCTTTCCTGTTGGGGATCGCAAATGCTTTTGATGCCCCTGCCCGGCAGTCTTTTACCCTTGAGTTGGTGGAGCGCCAGGATTTGACCAATGCCATTGCCCTCAATTCGGCGATGTTTACTTCTGCCATGGTGATTGGCCCCGCCCTCGGTGGGTTGGCTTATGCTGCCGTTGGCCCCGGCTGGTGTTTCATGCTGAATGGACTTTCGTTTATTGCCGTGATCACAGCTCTGGTCTTGATGAAATTAAGACCACTCCCTCCCCGTGCGATGAAAACCACCTCGTGGAACGACCTGAAGGAGGGTTTGAAGTATGTGCTGGGTCATCGGGTGATCCGCATTCTGATTTTAAATTTGGGGGCGATCTCTCTGCTAAGCTTGGGAATCATTACTTTGCTGCCAGCCTGGTCGGTGGATGTGCTGGGGGGAGATGCCAAGACGAACGGCTTACTGCTTTCGGCACGCGGGATTGGTTCTCTGATGAGTGCTCTGTTGATTGCCTCACTGGGTCGTTTCAATTTCCGCGGGAGGCTGCTTACTTATGGCAGCCTGGGCTTGCCGATCACGATGATCTTCTTCTCATTTGTTCGCTGGCTGCCCTTATCCCTTCTGGCAATGGTAGGGATGGGTTTGGGTTTTATGTTGGCTGCCAATACCACGAATGCGCTGGTGCAGACTCAAGTTCAAGATGAGCTGCGCGGCAGGGTGATGGGTGTCTATACCTTGATCTTCTTTGGGGCGATGCCAGTCGGGGCGCTCCTGGCGGGTACATTGGCTTCCCGCCTGGGAGAGCCGGTCACGGTCAGCCTTTGCGCAGTCCTTTTACTGGTATTTACGCTTCTGATTATGCTGTTCTTCCCTGCCCTGCGGCGGTTGGAATAAGCCTCTCGGGGGTCATTTTAGTTCAACCGCTTAACTAAAACCCTAAAAATCCGTTTACCTTCCTGAGCCATCCAGGTCAGGCTTGCCGATTGCCCAGGCGTGCAGCGAGGCAATGCCATCCATAATTTCGCTCACCTCGCAGTGGACGACTGCCTTGTGCGAGCCAGCCTCCCTGGCTTCCTGCGCCACCTGGTCAGTTAACGTTTCTTGTGCATAAGCCACGGCTTCTTCGTATTTTCTGAACCACTGCTGCAGGTTGGCCACTCTGGCGTAATAGCCCGAGGCAGCAGCTCCGATCATGCGCGGGATGACCTCCCCATCCTGGGCAACCATCACATTTCCAACCACAGTGCCGACCGCGTTGGCTACTTCGTAATGTTCAGGCAGAAGGAAGGTGGTTCCCAATGCCTCAGCCACAGGGGGGAGGAAGGCTTTGGCTGGTGCACCGATACCGATCAAGGGGACTTTCAGGTTGATTTTACATCCCAGGTAAGGGTGGCGGGGAGATAGGTTTTCTTCGAACATCCACCGGTCCAGGCTGGTGTTCAACAGCCCAAAAACGGGCTCCGAGAGTTGTTTCTCGGTTGTGAATGAAATAATTTCAGTGAGGATTTTGGCGGTCATAGCTTCTTTAACGCGCCTGGCGAAATCCACCTGGCTCTCATCCCATAACTTCGCAGCTGCCTGCGCCGCGATTTCGGCTGCCTCGACATCCCAGGGGGAAAATTCTCCAGTGACGTGCAGCAGATCGGTCGGCGTCAAGCCGGCGCGCTCGATGATGTCTTGCTGCACCAGGTCATGGGCAGACACCTGGATAGGTGACAGCGCCCCTACCTTTTTGAGCACCTTCTGCATTAGCTGCGGCCCCTCGCGCAGGGCTTCGATTACCTTCCGGGTGCGTTCATCTTTCAAGGGTTGGGCTGGTTCACGTCTCAATATCCAAAATTCAAGGACATCTGAATAAAAAATGCCCCCTTTCTGGAACAACCAGGCGCTCAGCTCGCTTTTGAGTGCTGGATATTCGGCGCACAAGCGCGCCAGTGGGATCACCCGTTCTGGCCCGACCGACAATCTCCGCCAGCGGTCAAAACGCAGCAGGCTGTCGCCTCCCAGCCCAAACGACCTGGTTTTGATCGTCCGGACGCAAGTGCGGTAGGGTCCTACCGTGGCAGCTTTTTCCATGACCTGGATTTTGCCCTGGTCGATCAGGGCGAGATCGGTTGTGGTCCCACCGATATCGATCACCAGTGCAGAATTTACCCCTGCCAGGTACTGGCCTCCAATGGTGCTGGTTGCCGGCCCAGAATGGATGATCTCGACGGGGCGGTGGCGGGCAAAGTCTGCTTTGACCAAAGAGCCATCGCCACGGACGATCATGACCGGTGCTTGGATCCCCTTTTGATGCAGCATCTGTTCAACCGCCTGCAAAAAGTCTTGGGCATTGGAAAGCAGGGAGGCGTTCAGGCTGGCGGTAGTGGCTCTGCGGATCGAATCGAGCTCGTTTGATAAATGATGCGCCTGGACAATGGGTTTGCCGGTCGTCTGCGCAGCGATGGCGCTGGCGGCTTCCTCGTGCTCGGAGTTCATCGGGCCGCAATACGAAGAGATGGCAATGGCATCGACCCGCTCATTCACCTGGCGGCTGAGCTTGCTTACCGCCTCTCGATCCAAGGGTTCCTGCTCGATCCCGTTCAAATCGTGCCGGCCAGTGATGAAGAAGTAATCGGGTGTGCCGAACTGGTCCTGAAAATTGAAATTATGCACCAGCTCCGAGTCGTATCCCAGCAAGAAAAGCGCCACCGGTTTACGCTTGCCCTCTGCAATGGCATTGGTTGCCAGGGTGGTGGAAAGCGAAACCAGTGAAATATGCGCATTGAATTCTGCCAGGATTAAATCCAGCACATTCTCAATGCACAGGCGCAGGTCGTGGTGGCTGGTCAAAACTTTGACCGATTTCACCACCTGCTGGCTTTGCGGGTCGAAAAGCACACCATCGGTGTACGTCCCACCGGTGTCGATGCCGAGGTAAAAAGAGGGGTTAGGTGGCATCTTGACTTTGTCGACCTTCAACCAAGACTTGTGAAAACATGCGTTTTTTCAACCAGAAGGCCACGTTCACCAACCCAATCATCACCGGCACTTCCACCAGCGGGCCAATTACAGCCGCAAAAGCCTCCCCGCTGTTGATGCCAAACACCGCCACTGCTACCGCAATTGCCAGCTCAAAGTTGTTGCTGGCAGCCGTGAAGGAGAGGGTGGTGGTTTTCGAATAATCTGCTCCGATGCGATGTCCCATCCAGAAACTGACCAGGAACATGACCACAAAATAGATCAGCAAGGGAATGGCGATGCGTATCACATCCAGCGGAATCTGTACGATCAGGTTGCCTTTCAGGCTGAACATGACCACAATGGTGAACAGCAAGGCGATTAGCGTCAGCGGGCTGATTTTTGGGATGAATTCCTTCTCATACCATTCCTTGCCTTTTACCCGCAAAAGCACAAAGCGCGTTAGAAAACCAGCGATGAACGGAATTCCAAGGTAAATGAACACACTTTTGGCAATTTCCGCCATCGTAATATCCACGGTCGAACCGGTCATCCCCAGCCGGGTCGGCAGCACCGTGAGGAAGATATAGGCATATACGCTGTAAAAGAGCACCTGAAACACACTGTTGAAGGCCACCAATCCTGCCGCATATTCAGTGTCACCGCGCGCCAGCTCGTTCCACACAATCACCATGGCGATGCAGCGCGCCAGTCCGATCAGGATCAAACCGTTCATATAGGCTGGGTAGTCGCTCAGGAAAACCACTGCCAGGATGAACATCAAGATTGGGCCGATCACCCAGTTTTGGACCAAAGATAGAGTGAGCACTTTTTTGTTGCGAAAAACATCTCCCAATTCCTCATATTTCACTTTGGTAAAGGGTGGGTACATCATCAGGATCAATCCGATGGCGATCGGGATGTTGGTTGTCCCCACAGAGACAGCATCATTAAAACGATTGACTGCTTCCGGGAATAGAAAGCCAATCCCCACTCCTATTGCCATGGCCAGGAAAATCCACAGTGTCAGGTACCGGTCGAGGAACGAGAGTTTTTTGGTCAGGCTTCCAGCAGAGGGTTGTGATGCAGTAATTATCGACATGAGTTAGTTCCTCCAAAACCGAGAGTTCAGGTCACGATTTCAATCTGCGGTTCGACCACCACCTCGGACTTTACTGAGTTGGCCACCAGGCTGTATTTCTGCGCCGACTGGAGCGCCTTGCGGGTGCGGGCTTCAACGACCTTTGGATCTTCTTCGCCAGCGGCGATGCGGATCAATGGAAACAGGTGCAGGTGGGTGAAAATCTCGGTGCGGTCCAGCTCGATCAGCTTGGTCCCCTCAGCCCGGCAGTCGTAAGAAAGCAGCTTGAAGTTTATAGCGCTCGGCGGCCCAGATGAACATCATCATGATGCAGGTGTTGGCTGCGGCCACAAAAGCGTCCTCGGGAGTGAGCACACCCGGGTGCCCTTGGGCATCCGGTGGGGCGGAAAAATCCATCTCGGGGCCGTTGCCCATGGAAATGTGCCCCCAATGCTCGCCTTTCCAGGCCACGGTGGTATGGTAAGTGGCGGTGCGGCTCATCCAGCGATTCTCCTGCTGCTGGTAATATGCCTGGTATTCCCTTAGCAAAGCGGCGCTGTAGATCTCATCTGCTTCATCTGGGATGGGGTTGTAAATTCTGACCAATTCAAGTAGTTCTTGCTCGGTGGCATCAGATGGTGTTTTGCCATCCGCGTGTAGTTTGGCAAAGATGAGCGGCAGGGCCACGAGCGTGACAGCCTGTCCGTCAACTTGAATTTCCTGAACAGGGATGCCCGATCCGCAGGAACAGGTGGCCTGTTTCGTTTCTTCAGGCTCAGCTGCACTCTCGGTCCTGATTTCGATGAATTCGCCAGTGCGGCGGTTCCAACGTCTGTCCAGCAGCTCATCCACCAGGTCTGCGATCCGGTCAGCGGTGAGCTCAACAGCCTGAAGCCCGGCCTGGTTCAAGCGCCGGCAGCCCTGGGGCTTTTCCAGTCCGCTTTCCGCCACCAGGTCGCTGACCACCAGGCTGGCAGCTGGCTTACCGGAATAGAGCTCGGTAGCCCGCGCCGCGCAGCGTTCTGCGCAGCCATCCACGGCGATGGTGGGGTAAAAGCGAGCAAAGGCCCGGTCGCCCTCACCGCCAGCCAGGAAGAGCGGCAGGCAGATCGTCACCGTGTCGTTTGGGCGCAGCTGCTCCAACACCTTCAAGGCTGCCAGGCGCGTCACCGTGCCTTCGGCCAATTCTTCCCCGGAGCAAGATACAATACCTACTTTCTTCTTCGGCAGATCAACCATTCTGGCCTCCTGCGATTAGCCCGTCAACGACTTCAGCCGCTTCCTCAGCCAGGGCGCGCGCCAGTTTTTCACCGCCCTCGTTCAACTCGGCGATGCCCTGAGGCTTGAACTGGCGGTAGCGCCGGTACACATCCAGCACGGCAAAGTCTTGCGCCACTGTGCCGCCGCTCTCCTGCACCATTTTCGTAGCGCAGGCCAGCTTGCAGCCGTCAATGGTGATCGCTGGGCAGCCAGCTACCGCCTGGCGGGCAGCCTGGTCGCCCAGCACCAGCAGGGACAGCGGCACAAGTTGGGCAGTCTCTGGGCGTAGGTCTTCGATCAGATCGTAAGCGGCCTCTCGGCTGACAGAGCCGTAGGTTTTACCAATCCCGCTGCAGGGGACGATCACAACTCTTGTGGTGTTCTTATTGTTCGTGTTTCCGCTCATCATTTTTTAGCTTCCTCTTCGGCCTCTGTCTTCATCCGGGCAAGATATGCCTGGGGATCCAGCAGACGTTCACGGTCTGCAGCCCAATCTACAGGCTCGATCACTGCCAGCCACCCTGCTCCGAAGGGATCTTGATTGATCACCTCGGGGGCTTCCGCCATCGCCGGGTTGACTTCCACGACTTTCCCAGACACAGGCGACGAATAAGCGATATTCACTTTGATGGTTTCGATCATCGCTACCTCGTCCTCAAAAGCCAAAGATTGTTCCAATGGGCTTGATCTCGGCGAAAGCCACGTCACCGCTGCGCTGCTGCACGAAATCAGAGAGGCCGATGCGCACGCGCTCCGTTTTCCTCTTTCGCCCAGACGCCCTCGCTGTTGTAAAAACGGTCCGTGGCGACCCGGAAGATAAATTTATCCACAGTGATTTCCAAGAATTCAGTCACGAAACACTCCTAATAGGCTATTGCATCCGAATCGACTGGTATCAGGCAATATCTAAGGCATTGGTCAGCCAGGTAGTCACTTCGGCCGGGTTGGGGATTCGCCCTGCACAGACCAGCTTTTCATTAACCACCAATCCTGGTGTGGAAAGGATGTTGTACTTCTTGATCTCGTTAGTATCGGTTACTTTGACGAATTCGGCCTGCAAACCCATTGTCTCTGCTGCTTCACGCGCAATGGCTTCCACCTTCTTGCAGTTGGGGCAGCCGGATCCAAGCACTTTAATTGTTAGCATCTTAACCTCCATAATCTTTTTGTTGATAATCTAGGACAGCCTGTCCAACCCTGATCTGTCGCTTTATGCTGCCCGGTCATTCAGGTTTGATCCAAACCGTAAACGAACCAGTTTTATTGTTTCACCATGACCTGTTCTGTTGACACAATGGCTTCTTCCGGGAGATTGCACTTCGGGCATGGACATTTAGATGGTTGGGTATCTGATGATGCGAAACGAAACTGCTCTCCCAAAATCACCCCAGCCTGGTCCAGGATCCTGTAAATCTCAGGCTTAATCACCCGGTAATAACTGTTCCAACCCTCTCGGCGGACTTCGATGAGACCTGCCTCTCGCAGCACCATGAGCTGCTGGGAGATATAAGCCTGGCGCAGCCCCAATCTGGCTTCCAGGTGGCAGACGCATTGCTCGCCATCTCTTAGGATAGCAAGGACAGCCAGCCGAACGGGATGACTTAACACTTTAAACAGTTCGGAAAAGTTTTGATAAGGATCCATTTTTTTCTCTGTTTAAACCAACTAAATCATATTCGAAATTACGAATATGATTGTAGCCAGGGTGCCTTACCCTGTCAATGCAAGCGTGTCATATTTTCCTCATGACAACCATCCTGTATGGTTGTAAAATGAACTTGGAATGATACACGAAATCCAGGCCAAAGTCCTGCTTGCCCATGTTCACCAACCCGAACCCTGGTTCGGCTTGAAGTACAACATGAACATCTACCGAGGCTGCCAGCACCAATGCATCTACTGCGATTCGCGCAGCGAGTGCTACCAGATCGAGAATTTCAATGATGTGTTAGTAAAGGTAAATGCCATTGATCTTTTACGTAAGGAGCTGCCGCGTAAACGGGTGAAAGGTACCATCGGCACCGGTTCGATGAGCGATCCATATTTGCCTTTGGAGGCCCAGCGAGACCTGACCGGGCAGGCGCTGCAGGTGATCGCTGCCCACCATTTCCCGGTACATATCATCACTAAGAGCGACCTGGTGCTGCGTGACCTGGAGGTTTTGCAGCAGATCAGCCAGGTGTATGCTGCCGTTACTTTTACGATCACCACGGCTGATGACAGCCTGGCAAAAAAGCTCGAGCCTGGCGCCCCACCTCCCTCTGCTCGCCTGCGAGCCATGCAAGAACTAGCCAAGCGCGGCATCTTGACCGGCGTGACCATGATGCCCATTTTGCCTTTCATCGAAGATACCCAAGAGAATATTACCCAGGTCGTCACCCTTGCCAGGGGATCTGGCGCTTCATACATCATCCCCTCTTTTGGGGTTACCCTGCGCGACCGGCAGCGTGAATATTACTATGCCAAGCTCGACCAGCATTTCCCTGGCTTGAGAAAGGATTACGAGCAGCGCTTTGGGAACCAGTATTTCGCACCCGCGCGTAATTTACCCGAGCTAGGGGCTTATTTTCATAACCTATGCCAGGAGGTCGGTTTACAGATGGCTATCCCCCAATTTACGCCTCAAAAGAACGAACAGTTGAGATTATTCTAGATTCAAAATTCGAACAATGCCGTTCGAGCCATCCACCTCGACTAATTGCCCATCCTTCAACAAATTGGTGGCGTCATCCAGCCCAGAAACGCAAGGGATGCCATATTCCCGCGCCACGACCGCGCCGTGCTGCAGTGCACCGCCGATTTCCAGGATAATCCCCCTGGCGTTGAGGAACAAGGGTGTCCAGCCGGGGTCGGTGGCTCTGGCGACCAGGATTTCTCCGGGGAGCAGTTTCTTTTCACTGGCATACTGGAACACTTTGACCAGCCCCTGCACGACACCCGGGGAGATGGGTACGCCGCTCAGCTCGCCACCTGCGGCGGCTTTACGCGGCGGATCATAGATTTTGCCGCGCGAATCGATGACTCGCACCGCGCGTTTGACCTTCCTGATTTTGTTGATAAGCACTGAGCGCTCTAGTGCGAGAGCCCGCAGGTCAAGCGTAGGGTCGTTTCGCGCCTGGTCAATATCTGCGATGGTCAGGTCAAAAATTTGCTCAAGACAGTCCAACCTTCCTTCTGTTATAAAGGCTTGGGCAATCTCAAGTGCCTGGCGGCGGAATAGATCGATGATTTTGATTACATAATGTTTGGGCGTTTCCCTATATCCCCCCAGGGTCAGCCAGGTTTTATAATATTTTTCGAAGGACCTGGCCTTGTTTTTACCCTTTTTAAGCGCAATCTCATATAAGGCTTGAGAAGCGATTTCGCGTTTCAGACACGCTTCCTCAAAAAATGACCAGTTATCATCCCTACCCTGAATGACCAGGGACATGTTTTTAAGCTGCTCAAAAAGCAGGGCGGGCTGTTCCCACGGGCGCGGAGTGGCAGGGTCGATTTCGCGTGGGCAGCGCATCCCAAACTCCTCCATGAAATGCTCCCACATCTGCAGAAATTCTACTGACAGCTTTTTCCCCTTCAGGTCAGCCATGAAGCCTGCCGCGGATTCATAACGTTTAATTTCTTCCGCTGAAGCCAGGGCATACATCAATTTTCCCATCTCTGAGGTCTTATTGCCCGGCAGCGCTACACCCAGGTTGACCAGGTGGTCTTGCACCAGGCTGGCTTCCTGTTTGAACAGGTTCTTGATGCGCTGCTGGGCAATCTGTGCTCCCAAGATCATCGGGATCCCGAAATCGCCATAAAAGAACTGCAGGAGCTCAGTTAATTCGATGGCTTGCGTATGTAATGAAAGGCCATTAGCGGAAAATGTTTTGAGGCGTTGGTTTTCTTGGGGCAAGGCGGCCTGGTATCTTCGCAGGATATCATTTGGCCTGAGATATGCTGCGAGGGCTGATCTTGCCATCGGCAGCATTTTGAAAATCATTTTGCCTTGCATGGCTTTTAATTTTTTGGGAATCTCGCAGTCCAGGTATTGTTTCATATCAATGGTATCCAGGATTGCCTTTACCCGGGGGTCCCCGAAACTTCCTGGAGCCAGGGCAGCATTGCTCATGCCCAGCTTCAGTGCATAGGAGATATTCATATAGTAACCGCCGCTGGCTGTAAAAGTGACCCCGTCAAGACCGATCGCCCCCTCAGCCACTGGCCCACCCACCTTATTCAGCACATAAGCCAGGAAATCTGTTCCCAATACGGACAAGGGTTCCTGCAGTCCCTGTTCGATCAAGGTGGAATTGGCATACAGGCGTTTGGGTTCTCCGGGTGCAGTGATCATTTCATCAGGGAGAGGCAGGTAGGTTGTAATCGGGCGCGCCTGGAGCAGGAAAATCTTTCCGCCTTCAATCGCCCATTCGATATCGACCGGTTTTTGGTAATAAGCTTCAATCTTTTCTAGCAGCCCGGTTAGCTCCAAAACCTGGGCGGTAGTAATGGAAGCTGCCTGGTGGTCAGGTCGAGTGGATTGGGTAGTTCCACCTGCAGAATTTAGCTTGATAACCACCTGTTTACGACCGAAGCGGGTTTCGATGATCTCCTGCTTAAGCTTGTCTACCACATAAACATCTGGATCTACATCCCCAGATACAACCGACTCGCCCAATCCATAATTGGCGTTGATGACCGCCTCATCGTAGCAGTTATTCAGCGGATTGAGCGAAAAGGCCACCCCGGCGCTTTCTGCATCCACTTGCTCCTGGACAATCACTGCGATACGGGGCTGGTCAAGCTGAACCCCATGCTCTTTTTTGTAAAGCAAGACCCGCTCAGCGAAGCTGGATATGAACGAATGCAAGATGGCTGCTTCGATGGCATCCACTGTAACCCCCAGAGTAGTTTCGTACACGCCCGCAAAGGAGGCACTTTCCAAATCTTCCTCTGGAGATGACGAGCGTACAGCGTACAAATGCACGTGATTGCGTTCCCGGAAGGGTTTCAAAGCATTCTCGAGTTCGTCTTTCTGCTGCTCATTGAATTGGAAATTGCTGCAGGACTCTTGAAGTTTTTTTGCTAACTGGCGAATGCTTTCGTTTTTACCTTTGGTTAATTCTACCCAGGCAGGGGATGTTTGAAGGATGTGGCTCCATGGTTCAAAAAACTGCACAGTCAACACAAATCCAGACGGGACTGGCATGCCCAAGTGGGTCATTTGGATCAAAGCTAACGCTTTTCCGCCTGCCTGTTCCAAATGAGGAAGTTCATGTGAAGTAAACGAAAAAATCGTTGTCATTGCCTTGGCTCTAATGGTAAATTCTATAATCTTATAATATAATGCTATAGAAATTATAGAATTTGATTATAGCCAGAATTTTAGAATTGTCAACGCACAATAGTCTAGGATTTCTAATAAAATGGTAAGAAAGGCGTCATGACCTGGCTGTCTGGGAATGCGCAAAAAGGAGTTTGAATATGGACGGATTTGCCCGCCGCAAAGAACAGAGCAAGGATGATATTCGCAAGGCCGCCTGGGAGCTTTTCAGCCAGTTTGGGGTCGACAAGGTGAGTATTGCAGATATCGCTCGGAAAGCAGGTGTATCACAAGCCACGATCTACAACAATTTTGGCAGTAAAGAAGCCCTGGTCCGCGAATTTGTGACCGCCGCGGTTGATCAACTGGTAGACCGAGTCCAGGCGATATTGACCCCCCAAGCGCTGTACCGGGATAAAATGGCAGCTTTTTTCCATTTCATCTCTGATATGGTGGCGAGCGGCAGCCCTGCACCCACAGACCGTGCGTTCTTTACCAGCAGTTTGGATCTTCAAAATGACCCGGAGATCAGGAGGATCCGCATGGCAGCCCAGGAAAAGATGTCAGGCTTGTTGTTGGGGTTGATCCAAGAAGGGAAGCAGCAAGGTCAAGTCAACCCTGATTTATCTGAAGAAGCCCTGCGCATTTACTTTACAGCCTTCATGGACGTGTTTATTGACCCTGAGCTTCAGCAGCGGTTTTACCACCACCCTGAATTGATCAGGGAGCTTGGTTCACTGATGATCGATGGGCTCAGTGGCGAACTATGATCTTCAACATGAAAAATTAATTATTATGGTGCTGAAAGTGGCGACACGTGGTGAGGTATATCGATGAGCGTACAAGTAATTGAAAACAATGGGAAGCCGGAATATGCTGTGCTTCCTTACGCAGACTATTTACTATTGGTTGAGCAGGCGGACATGCTGCAGGATTTACGCGATTATGACCGGATAAAAGCTGAGGTTGAAAACGGGGACGAAGAAAGGATACCCGCTGATGTTGCATACGCATTGGTAGATGGTGAAAATCCGATCAAGGTTTGGCGAGAGTACCGGGGTTTTACCCAGGCGCAGTTGGCATTGGCAGCAGGAATCAGCACTCCTTACCTCTCTCAGATCGAATCCGGCAAGCGCAAAGCTTCTACCCGAGTTCTGGTAGCCATCGCCGGACTTCTGCATGTAACCTAGGCTATTCGCTTATTCCGCGCTCTTAACGATCTTCTGCAGCTCTTTCTTTAACCCAGGTTCCAGCGGATCAGGGTGGTAATCTTTTAGGATCTGCTGCGCCTTCTCCCGCGCCCACTGGCGCGCCCCATCGCGTTTTTCTTCCCAGATATTGTAAGGACGGCGGTCGATCAGGGTTGGCTGCCAGCGCTCACGCATGTTGTGGCGCGTGTGCTTGTGAGCCAGGAAGCTTCCCCCAGGCCCGACTTCGCGGATCGCATCCATGGCTAACGTCACCTCATTGACCGTGATTCCCTGGTACAGGGCGTGTAAAATGCTCCAGATCTCCGAATCCATCAACAGCATCTCATAAGAGAGAATGCGGGATCCATGCAGCAGCCCAGCTCCTAAGAGCATATCCGAAAGCGTCGATACAGCCATAAAAGCGGACAGGCTGTTATCGACGGCGGCCTGCCAATCGGGTTCCTTGGCGCCTGTGGCGAACGCGCCCATGGAGAGCGGCACTTTATAGAAATCGGCCAGTACATTGGTCGCTGCCCCAAATAAAAAGTCCTCCGGACCGCCGCCGGTGTAGGCGCCCGTGCGCAAATCAGTGGCTGTTTGGGCGGCGGCATAATACACCGGGCAGCCTGGAGATGCCATCTGCATCAAAGTCAGCGCCCCCAGTACTTCTGCATTCCCTACCACCAGGTTTCCTGCCAGGGTCACCGGTCCAGACGAAGCGCAGGAGGCCATGGTCATATAGCCTACCGGCAAACCTGCTTCGGCAGCTACCAGGCCTGCTTCCAGGCTGCCGCCATCTTGCCCCAATGGGCTGAGCGTGCACTGCATTATGGATAGCACAGGGCGTCTCCGCAGAGCTTCGCGGCCGCCGACCAGGGCGGCTGCCATTTCGATGGCAGCGTGCATCTCCCGCTCGCTGACGATCGTTTCGGTTTGCACGTGCTTCTTGCTTACGCTCCAGACCGCTTCGAGCTCATGCAGTCCACGGCTTTGCGGAGGGCAGTCTTGCGCTGAAATGGGTACCCAGTGGAAGGCGATTGCCTCCAGGTAATCAGCGACGCGTGCCACATCCTGCACATCTTGCTTGGTTGTCGTGCGGCGCTCTCCGTTAAAGGCATCCAGGATTTCCACGCCGCAGCCATCTGTTCCCAGGTGGCTGTAAGTTCCATCCAATGGCAGGTCAAGGGTCGGGTCGAGGGCAGCCAGGGTATAGGTGGGGGGAGCCTTAGCCAGGTATTCTTCAACAAGGTGACCGGGGATTTTCGCTACCATGGACTGCCGTTCAACTTGTGCTCCATGCGCCTCCAAGATATCCAAAGCTTTATGCGAAGGAAACCTGACTCCTACCGATTCCATCACCTCGAGCGTGGCGGTGTGGATCTGCTTCACCTCCACTTCGCTTAAGATGTTTAAACTCACTTTAGGGTTGTGGATACTTTTAATGGTTTGCGCCATATTATGCTTTCCCCATCAACTGCTTGGCTACCGCCACAGCTCCCATTGCATCCTCAGCAAAGCCATCTGCACCGATATCCTTTGCCCAGCCGCGCGTTACGGGCGCACCACCGACGATCACTTTAACCTTTTCCCGCAAGCCTGCCACAGTAAGGGCCTGGATGACCTCTCGCTGTACCGTCATGGTGGTGGTGAGCAGTGCAGACAGTCCCACAATATCCGCCCCGGTTTCTTTAACCTTGTCGACGAATTTCTGGGTCGGCACATCAACTCCCAGGTCGATAACCTTAAATCCATTGGCTGAGAGCATGGTAGCTACCAGCGATTTGCCAATCTCGTGGATATCACCTTTGACTGTGCCAATCACTATGATCCCAGCCGATTCTAAGGTTTGCTGTCGGAGGCGCAGCTCTGGCTCGAGCAGCTCCATGGCTTGCTGCATACCATCTGCGGCGATAATCAAGTCGGGCAGGAAGTATTCTCCACTGGAAAATTTTTCGCCTACCACGTTCATCCCCGGCACCAAGCCCTGGCGGATAATGTCCATGGGTTCAATCCCGGCAGATAAGGCCTCTTTTGTGACTTCTACCGTAATCTCCGGTTCACCCATGATGATGCTGTTGGTCAATTTTTCGAAAATTTCTTTGGACATACTGGGTTCCTTTCGTTTAGATGGGTATCGGGCGTATTGCTGAATGATGATTGGTAATCACCTGGGAAATACTAAGCCAGGGGCGGCAGCTCTGGCATGCCGTATTCCTGGGCTGAGTGCTGCGTAATTCTCCGCAGCTCTTTGCGGGTCTCATCACTAAGCGGGTTGGGCTGGTAGGTCTTAAGCAGCTGTTCCACCCGCTCTGCGGCGCGTTCCTCGGATGAATGGGCCCCCTTCTTCTGCCAGGCATCCAAGGAGCCGCGGTCGATCACGGCCGAGGGGATATACAATTCCTTCTTGAACCATTTGTGCGTGTGCGGTTGCGATAAGAAGTTCGCCTTGTGGGCGGATTGGCGCATGTATTCCAGGGCAATGGGATGGTCGCGCACTTCGATCCCTGCGATCAGCCGCTTCGCCATGCCGATGATCTCCGCGTCGATCACCAGCTTCTCATAGCTCTGGCAGCGTAAGAAGTCGATCATGCCGCCTCCCGAAACCATGTTGGCGCCAGCCAGTGCTGCCAGTAAAGTACCTCCCGCGGACTCCAACCCGCTTTGCATATCCAGCAGCTTCGAATCGGAAGAGCCCATGTAGGTATGCGTGGGCAGCCCCAGGCTCTTCCCGACCTGGATATACGCGCAATCGATCAGCCAGGTGTTCACATCGCCCATCGGCGTGGTACCCTCGCGCATGTCAAAGGCGGCTGGCGCTCCACCCCACACCACCGGCGCACCTTCTTTCGCAAGCTGGTGGATGGCGACCCCGCTGAAACTTTCGGCTGTGTGTTGGACGACCGCGGCCGCCAGGGTGATCGGAGAGGTGGCGCCTGCCAGCGGCATCGAGATCAGCTCAGCGGGTACGCCTTTGCGGGCGCAGTCGATCAGGTTCTGGGAGGTCAAATCACTCCACAGCAGGGGAGGCGACGGGCACACATCAAAAACCGCTAATGGTTTTTCCGCCAGGTCTGCCTCAGAGCCTGCCACCGTAACCAGCAGCTCCCACATCGTCCACCAGGTCTTAATCCCAAACGCTCCGGTCACGATGGGTTTGCGCATGAAATTAAGCGCCAGATAGAGCCGGTACAGGTCGCCGATCCCTTCAGGAATATCCCGGCACACAAATGCTGTGCTCTGGGCGTCGTATTGAGGCAGGGTTTCAACCAGCTTGGTGAACTTGATATAATCTGCTGTAATCGGAGAACGCCGCGCACCTGAAAGGTTATCCAATATCGAAACTCCCGCTGAACCGGGGTCGAATTGAACACTGTCCCCACCGTAATGCACCACAGCCCGGCCGTCCAGGTCATAAAGATAGAATTCCTTTGGGGCGCTGGAAAGCGCCCGGTAGACGATGCTTTCAGGGATGGCGGCGATCTGTTTCTCAAAATCTACCTGCGCGCCAGCCTCTGCCAGCAAGGTCAGTGCCTCGCGATTGTGCACGCGCACACCCGGGTCAAGCAGTAAACCGAAGGCTTCTTCTTTGATTTGTTCTACCAGCTCGGGGTCTAGAATATTTAGTTTCGGTCGCATAAGCCTCTCATTTCAGATTTGGTTCTTTAAGATTTACTATATGGGGAGAGCCCTTATTATTCAGCCTTGTAAAAGAATAGAGCATGTGAAAACGCATTGATGAAGTCTGGGTGTGCTGAAAGCTCGACATACTCCAGCTCACCTACCATTACCTGTGCAAAACGACGCTGCTCTGTCGAAACCAGCATCTGGCGCGCTCCCGTACCGGCCGCGTTGCCCACCTGTTGGAAGCGTTCGATGGGAATATCCGGGAACATGCCCACGCGAATGGCGCTTTCCAGGTCGATATACGTGCCAAAGGCACCCGCCACGATGAATTCATCGATCGCCATCTCATCCCCTGCCAACCCAACCACTTCCAGCAAGATTTCCACCCCCGCCCGAATAGCGCCTTTAGCGAGTTGGATTTCGTTGACATCTTTACGGGTGACCACTACATCCTTGCCATGCCCAGATTGCTCTCCATGCGCCAGAACCAATTCGCTGCGCCCGTTCGCGATCCGGATTGACGGATGGTTTTTGTGGATGGCACCTCGTTGGTCCACAATCCCGCCTGCGATCATCTCGCTGATGGCATCCAGGATGCCTGATCCGCAGATCCCTACGGCGGGTTGGTGGTTGATGGTATGAATACGCACTTCGTCGCCGTAGATCTGGACGCGTTCGATGGCTCCTGGTGCGGCGCGCATGCCGTCGTGGATATGGGCACCCTCGAAGGCTGGGCCTGAAGCGCAGGAGCAGCTCACCATGCGCCCCCGATGCGCCAGCGTGATCTCCGTGTTTGTGCCGATGTCCAGGGCTACCACCGTGCGATCTTTTTTATACGCCACGCCGGTTGCCAGCAGCATCGCGACATGGTCTGCGCCTACATATCCGGCAATATTTGGCGGCAAATGCACATAAGCCCCGGGTGCCAGCTCCAATCCGACCTGGCGGGCCTGGATATCCAAAGCCTCACCTACCGCCGGTACATAGGGGGCGGCTCCCAATTGAGCCACCGGCAGTCCAGCGAACAGGTGGTGCATGGCTGTGTTGCCCACCACCACCGCATCCACGACCAACTCCGGCGCGGCCGAGATGCCATTTTGCCTGGCTTCCGCGCATAGATCCCTCACCATGCTGTTCAAGGTTTCTACCAGGCGAGATTGTAATGTTTTGGCGCCGTCTTTGTGGGCATTTGCATAAGCGATGCGGCTGACAACATCCTCACCAAAGGCAATCTGCGGGTTCATTGCCCCAGTTTTGGCAATGGTTTTTCCATTCGATAGATCCAGCAGGTAAGCCGCCACTTTGGTCGTGCCAACGTCTACCGCCAGGCCGAGTAGGGGTGTAACCTTGCCCTCCCCGTTCGTGGGAGGCAGCACGGCAACCACTTCGTTCCCGCGCACAGCCAGGCGCATTGCCCATTCCAGGTGGCGCACCTTTTCGGATAAGGTTGACAGTACGGCATGGTTGAAATGCGGCAGCCGTGTGCAGGGAGCCTGGATGGAATTTTCAGGCATAACCAGCAGCAAGGCGTCTATTATGCGGGTGGTGTCAGAGCGTAGATCGTGGATATCGGGAGGAGCTAGCTTGAGATCGAAGGGTTGGACCGCCGGCTCCAGTGGAATTTCGACCTCCACCCCCTCCACTTGCAAGCGCTGGGGTGTCGTCAGCGATTCGGGCGGGATGTCGATCACGACATCACTCAAGGGCATCGCCTGGCAGGCTAAGCGGTATCCGGCCTCTAGCTCGGCTGGGCTAAAAAGTGCCTGTTCTTCCAGGGTGTGCTCAGTGAGCTTTCCCTTCACTAAGCGTACTTTGCAGCTGTCGCAAGCCCCCACACCCCCGCAAAGTGACATCAGCTCTACGCCGCTTTGTTGTGCAGCGTTCAAGATTGATTGACCGGGTGAAACCACTGACCGCCTCCCCACTGGCTGTAGGCTGACGGAAAATTCTTGAGAGGGTTTGGTTTCAGGCATAGTGTTGTTGGTACCGGCAAGTTTCCTTCATCGCACAGAAATCGCAGGTTCGTCCCTGCTTGTTTACCTGGGTACCGAAGCCCATCACAAAAGATACAGATTTGCGCGGCAGCATCACATAACTGGCTGAAAGTCGAATTTGATACTCTGGGAATTTTTTTTGTTCTGGTTCCAGAGCCTGGAAGATCTGCGGCTGTCCCTCTGAAACCGGCCATTCGATCATCCCGGGGCTGAGTGGTAAAGTGGCTTGCAGCCCTTCTTTCTCTGCCTGGGTTTCAAGGCTTGCACAGACGGCATTTGCCAGGGCTTCGACGGCTGCCGACCCCACCGCGTCGAGTGCCAATCCTTTGACGAGATCCTCATTCATAACCTCGGCAGCGATGGATTCAACCGCCTCACCGATGGTACACACCACGATCGCAACCCGTTCAGCTCCCCCCAGGTGATTGGCTAACAGGGCGCTCGAAAGGTAGCTGTTTTTTAAATCACTTCCTGGAATGTCCAGATAGACCCGCTCGTGGCGCAGCTCTCGCACAGGCAGCGAGAGATATATTGCCGCGGGTGCCAGTAAAGGCATGCCCTCCGTCAAAGCCCAGTCAGCCGTGCTTACCAGGCTTGGCCTGCGGGAACGGATCACCTCTGGATCAGCCCCCTGGGCGCGTAATACCTGGTCGGTAGTTATTGAAAGTTCCCAATCCCTAATTAACGGCATTTATTGACCATGACCATTGATTAATTTTTTACCTGAGTTCGATAAAGATCAAACCATTTTACCTTAATTTCAACCTCGAACATGCTTTAGCATGTTTCAGCGAATGAATTGCTGCCGTAGTAGGTAGCAATTCATTCGCTGCTGCTGCCTGTGCCAACATTTGTTCATTGTGGGCATATTAACAGCTGGATTACTGAAAAAACTTCTTCAGCTCTCGATCTTGCTCATCTTCAAGCGGGGGAACTTCATGCTCTGCCAGGATTCGTCCCGCCTCTTGCCGGGCGCGCTCCAAAACGGTTGGGCTGCCGGCTGCCAGCCACATTTCCCAGCCGGTTTCCTGAACTCCCAACCTTCCATGCCAGACCTCACCAGAGCGCAAGTATTTCCGCGTGTGCGCTTCTTTGAGAAAGTTGTGTGAAGTATCCATGGCATGAGCAATCACCTCAATCGCCAGGCTGTCTTCATCCACAGAAAAACCACGCCGCACGCGCTGGACCATGCCGAAGATATCGTTGTCGATCACCATTTGCTCGTTGCACGAGCAAACACCCCCAGCCATCTCACCCACCCCCGAAAGCTCGTCAGCGCCTGCCAGGGCTGGCACCAGGGCATTCATGGCGCGCTCGTATCCGCTCTGGATGTCCGTAGCGAATCCTGAATCGGCCAACCCATAGACGTTTACCGGCAGGTGGTAGCGGTGCCCAAGCTGGACGGAGGCCGCTGACATCATCCCCACTTCAGGGTTTCCCCAGATCGGAGAGCCGCTGCGCATGTTCAGAACGGAAAGCCTGCCGCAGTACACCACGGGCAGCCCAGGCCGGGTTAGCTGTATGAGGACGATTGCTGCCAGGCTCTCTGCATTCTGCTGCACCAGCGAGCCAGCCAGTGACATCGGCGCGGTAAATCCGGTGCTAGGGCAAGGCAGGGGGCCAACTATTAATCCCTGCCGGGCCGCCTCAATCAATACTTGAGTTACCTCTCCCAAGAAGTTTAGTGGGCTGACGGGTGAGACACCCACCGATACCGCGGGATGGTCCCCAAAAACCACTTTCATCATCTCCACCAGTCGGAGCAGCTCGGACCGGTCACGCACTCCCGGTCCATTGATCGGTTTGAGAGTATTGCGCACCGCCTGGTCAAACATGCTCAACACCATCCATTCGGAAGGGACATCCCGAGGCGTGTACAGTGGGGTGATTGTGGTTATATTTTCCAAGGCGTCTAAAACCCTGGTGCTCTCCGCCACATCGGCCGTTGTCGCTGGACGGAGCTGGTTTTGAACGGGATCAATTACATCGCGCGCCCCGCCCATATTGTGAACGTGTAAACTCCCGTCTCCCAGCGCTACTTCGTGCCCGCGCCCTTTCAGGATGACCCGATCTGGGCATTGTTTCAAGCAGGTTTCCACCAGCTCAGGCGGGATGCAAACGCGCCCCTTAATTTCATGGCCGCCATGCTCGAAAAGCAGCTCCCGTCCTTCTGGATCATCGATCAAAATGCCTGTCTCTGAAAGCACGCGCAGGCTGGCCAGGTGGATCGCCTCAACTTCGTCGGGGGAAATGATGTTGTAAATCATAATTTGGGTTCGAAGTACTTCTCAGGATAAGGGCCAACCGGCGACTGGTCGTCGCGCACAGCCAGCGTATAGACCGCATCGCCTGGATAAAAGAAAATTCCGTGGGCACGTCCAATCACGAAACCTTCAAACTCGCTGCGCAGGACCCCCTCGCCCAGCGGCTTGCCCCAGATATCCCGGATTTCAGCGATCACTTCGCCGGGTTTCACAAAATCTCCCGGCTGCGCCAGGTGTACCACCACGCAGGCCTCTTTAACACGCGGGGTTGGGCAGCGCCTAACCGGATATCCAGGGTCAACTACCTGGATGGCGTTGATCTTTTCCATCGTTCCGTCAAGCATTCCCGCCCAGCGCAGAATATTGCGCGTGCCGGCAATCGCTGCGTTAATAATGGCTGGGTCTGGCATATGCCCGGTACCCAGCTCGACGGTGATGGCTGGAACGCGTTTCAGGAGCAAAACTGCTGCCGAGGTTGAGCGGTGTAAATCTTCATCGATAATCGTCTCCGCGGGCATCTCTGTGATAATGGTATGCCCGTACGCTTTCAGCATTTCAAGCTGCTGTGCGGAGAGGGCTTCCGCCTCAGCCTTGTTCTTCTCTTCGTCCCGGTCAGACCGGTACAGCACCCGGTCGCGGAATCCAAACGAAAGCGAGCCCGTCCAGGCATTGTGATAATCGATCATGACATCCACTTGATCAATGATTTTATCGAACAATTTCCGATAAGCCTGTTCCAACGAGGAAGGTGGGTCTTTATAGGGATTTGGCTTGGGTTTGGGTTTGCCATCCGGCCACAGCCGGTTTGGATCGGTTGGAGCGTGATAAGGCTCGCGCCGCATCGTGCGCAGACCAGCCGGGTTTAGGGCTGGGATCGCTACGATTGTACCCTTCAGTTTCTCCACCAGCTCCTGGGTGATCAATTTGTAGATCACCAGAGGCCCCGTTTGTTCTGGGCCGTGAATACCCGCGGTCAGCCACAGGCAAGGGCCATCCTGCTTTCCTTGTGCGATGATCACTGGCAAGAATTCGACCGTGCCGGTTGGGTGTTGCAGGGCTTCCCATTTACCATAGGTGATGCTGCCCGGCTTTGCTTTGATCTTTCCGAGTGAGGTAAAAGTTGCCAAGTTTCCTCCTTAGGAGTCATGTCTGTTCCCTCTCTCTCCGGGTGAGGGGTTCGAGATGAGAGATGGGATGGATTTGGGTATATGGTTCAAACGAAGAACTTGTTCTGATTCGGCTGATTCTATTTACATTCTCGGGGTTCGATATATAATAAGACTACAAGTGTGAAATAATTATACTTGCCTCTCTTACTCGATGCAATCAGACGACGACTATCCAGCAAGTAAGATTACAGGGAATGATCCTGAACTTCATTCTGACGCTTTCGGGCTCATGGGATGATATTGTGTTGTTGAGGGTATTGCGATTCTTCTGAAGCGCAATACCCTTTGCTTTTCGCCGAGCAGTTCAACCATATCCAATTCAATTCAAGGAGGAGTATCGTATGAAAGCAAAACGGTTCGTTTGGATTAGCATGGCAGTTTTGGTAGCAATGAGCATGGTTTTATCTGCTTGCCAGCCTGCTTCCGAGACTGTCGTGGCAACCGAAGATCAAGGGGCGGCTGTGGAACCCACCCAGGAAACAGCTGTGGAACCGACCCAGGAAACAGTTGAGGAACCAACTGCCGAACCCACTCAGCCACCCGCCGAGAAAAAGGTGGCGACCTTTATCTGGCTGGAGGAATTTGATACCCTGAATTCTCTCTACACCAACATGTGGTTCGTGACGGTGCTGTACCCGATCTACGCATGCCAGGCCTGGTGGTTCGACGAAAATAATGAAGCTTTGCCGAACCTGGTCAAGGAAATCCCGACGCTTGATAATGGCGGCATTTCGGAAGATGGGAAGACCATCACCCTCAAGCTGCGCGATGATATCGTCTGGTCTGACGGCACACCGATCACCTCGGCCGATTTCAAATTCACCTATGACATGACCATGGCCGATTCCAACACGGTGAGCTCGCGCAGCCCGATGGACCTGGTCGTATCACTTGAGACCCCCGATGAGCGCACGGTTGTAGTCACCTTCGCGGAGCCTTATGCTCCCTGGCTGGCCAGGCTCTTTGCTGGACAGAGCGGGCAGACCATTATCCCCGAGCACATTTTAAAGCCGGTCTTCGATGCAGAAGGCACGATCGACACCGCCGAATGGAATAAAGCTCCTACGGTTGGCTGTGGTCCCTTTGTCTTTGAAGAATGGGAATCGGGCGGGTTTGCCCGCTTTGTCGCCAACGATAATTACTGGCTTGGGCGGCCAAAAATGGACGAGCTTTTCTTCCGCTTTGTGCCCGATTATGCCTCGCAAGTGGCTGCCCTGGTGGCTGGCGATGGTGATGTAGGTACCTTCTTCGATTATAGCGAAGTCCCTGAGCTGGAAGCGGCTGGTGTAAAAATCATAAACTCCTTCTCCGGTTACAATGAAGGCATCTACTTCAATCAGCATCCCGAGAAAGGCAATCCGGCTTTGAAGGATGTCAAAGTCCGCCAGGCGATCGCCCTGGCTTTCAATCGCGAGAAATTGGTGCAGGACCTCCTGCTCGGGCTTACGGGAGTGGCTGCCACCGATTGGGATAACTCCCCCTGGGTTGAGCCGAGCATCACGCCCTGGCCTTATGATCCAGAAAAGGCTAAAGCCCTTCTCAAAGAAGCGGGTTGGGAGGATACCAACGGTGATGGAACGGTTGATAAAGATGGGGTTGAGCTGGAGTTGAAGTACGGTACCACCAACCGCGAAGTGCGCCAGGATACCCAGGCGGTAATGCCAGCAGGATCTGGCACAGGTGGGCATCAAGCTGGACCTGCAGAGCTACGAATTTGGATCTCTTCTTCTCCTCTTATTCTGAGAATGGTCCCTCAGCGAACTTCTCGTTGGATCTCATCGAGTACTCGGACTCACCAGACTTTCCCGATCCCAACGCCGTCGTCTGGCTGTGCTCGGAAATTCCCTCGGATGAAAACCCGGTTGGCGTCAGCCCAACGGGTTTGTGTGATGAGGAGCTCGACGGCCTGTTCCAGAAGCAGGCCACCCAGGTTGACTTTGCTGAACGCCAGCAAACCATGTACCAGATTACCAAGCGCATCTTCGAGCAGGTCTTCTGGCTGGGTATTTGGCAGGATCCTGATTTGTTCGGTTTCAGTGATCGCGTGCAGAATGTCAAGATGTCTGGTGCTACCCCCTTCTTCAATATCGCTGAGTGGGAGCTGACCAAATAAGTAGATCTTACCTATAAGATGGGGTGCAGCAGACGTTTTCGGTAACACCGTGCACACCATCTGCCTGATGAAGAATCCATGATCCCGTTATATCGTTCGCCGCTTGCTGCAAGCCATCCCTCTGTTGTTTCTCATCAGCCTGGTTTTGTTCATTCTGATGCAGAATATGGGTGATCCTGTGGCCACCATGGGGGGGCGCAAGGTGACGCGCAAAGAAGATCGCATCCGCCTGGAACGCCAGCTTGGGCTGGATAAACCGATCCTACCTCCAATATGTGTTTTGGTTGGTTGGCAATGACTGGACAAAAACAGACATGGATGGGGATGGCGTGGCAGAAACCCCCGGAGTGCGTAAAGGCGTGCTGCGCGGCGATTGGGGCATCTCACTGGTCAATAGACAGCCCGTCACCGAGGTGATCGGCGAGCGTTTGCCAAACACCTTGCTGCTGATGATAACAGCTGAAATTGTTGTCATCCTTTCAGCTCTCCTGATCGGCATTTATTCTGCCTTGCACCAATATTCAGTGATGGATAATACCATCACAACCATAACTTTTGTGTTGTATTCCATGCCGGTTTTCTTCTTTGCTTTGCTGACCATGTATATCTTTTCTGTCAATTTTAAAAAATGGGGATTGCCTTACTTACCGACGGTTGGCATGTTTGAGCCTGAAGCTGGTCAGACCTTAGGCCAGGTGATGTGGCACATGGTTCTGCCCGTTGCCACGCTTTCCTTTGGTTTTATCGCTGGCTACAGCCGGTATATCCGCAGCACCATGTTGGAAGCCATGGGTCAAGATTATATCCGTACGGCGCGCTCCAAGGGGTTGCCCAGGCGGCAGATCGTTTACCTGCACGCCCTCAAAAATGCAGCCCTGCCGATTGTCACCCTCATTGCCCTGGACCTGCCCTTCTTGTTAGGAGGTGCCATTGTCACCGAGCGCATCTTCGGTTGGCCTGGTATGGGAAGGTTGTTTTTAGATCATGTCTCCCGCTCGGATACTCCGGTGGTCATGGGCATCTTGATGATGATCGCTGTGGCGGTGATTTTCTTCCAAATCCTGGCCGATGTTACCTATGCCTGGTTGGATCCAAGGATTCGATATAAATGAGCAGCCTGGCGGAATTCTCCCTCCAATGTGATCCAACCTCGTTTAGATGAGTTGGAAACGCCGCCTCTCTCTCTTGGGCAGCTGGCCTGGCGGCGTTTTCGCCGGCATAAGATGGCCATTTTTGGCACGATCATGATCATCTTGATCTTCTTGTATTGCTTTGGTGGGATGCTCGTCTTTAGTGAAGCCGATGCCAACTTTAATGATACAAGTGACCGCTTGCAGCCTCCCTCGCTTGAACACCCCTTTGGCACGGATACCATCGGGCGTGATATCATGATTCGCACCATATATGGTGGGCAGATCTCGACTCATCATCGGCTTGACAGCCATGCTGGTAGAGCTCATCATCGGTGTCTCAATTGGAGCTTTGACAGGGTTCTTGGGCGGTTGGGTCGATAGCGTCCTCATGCGAATGACAGAAGCCGTATTGGTCATCCCCCAAATTTTCCTGCTCTTGGTGATGGCTAAATATTTTGCTCAATCGATCCCGAATATTCGAATTCTTAGGTCGCACTTTTAGCGGCAGTGTACTGGTCATCGTCGTCGTGATCGGTATCACGAGCTGGCCCTACCTGGCGCGTATCGTTCGCTCGCAGTTCCTCTCGATCAAAGAGAATGATTTTGTTCTGGCGGCGCGTGCCACCGGAACCTCAACGCGTGAGATTATCTTCCGGCATATCCTGCCGAACAGCATCGCCCCCATCATTGTCTCTGCCACGCTCAGTGTTGCCGCCGCCATTACCCTGGAGGCGTATATTAGTTTCTTGGGATTGGGGGTGCGCCCTCCGACTGCTACTTGGGGGAACATGCTGGAAGGCGCCTATAAATATGTTCAGTCCGCCTGGTGGTTGTGGTTCTTCCCTGGGCTGTTGATTGCCTTAACTGTCTTGAGCATCAATTTCTTGGGTGATGGTTTGCGGGACGCGCTGGATCCGCACAGCCGCGCCGTATAATCAAGGATCGAAATACACATGACTTCTGAGCTTCTCCTCGAAGTAAAAAATCTCCAAACTCGATTTCACGTTGCTGAAGGGACGGTTTATGCGGTCAATGGCATCTCGCTTTCCATCCATCAAGGTGAAACGATTGCTGTTGTGGGGGAGAGCGGCTGTGGAAAGTCCGTGACGATGCTGTCGGTGTTGCGTTTGATCGCAATTCCCCCTGGCGAGATTGCCTCTGGAGAGGCGCTCTACCTCGGGCGCGATTTGTTCAAGCTTCCAGAAGCAGAAATGGAGCATATTCGGGGCAAAGAGATCGCCATGGTTTTTCAGGATTCAATGACCTCGCTGAACCCGGTACTAACCATCGGGCGCCAGCTAACAGAACCTTTGCAAACTCACCTGGGGTTGGATAAGCAAAAAGCCCGCCAGCGCGCCATCGAGCTCCTCGAGCTGGTTGGCATCTCTGATCCTGCTCGCCGGCTGAACGACTACCCTCACCAGTACTCTGGGGGCATGCGCCAGCGTGTCATGATTGCCATGGCGTTGGCTTGCGAGCCCAGCTTGCTGATTGCCGACGAGCCGACCACCGCGCTGGATGTGACCATCCAGGCGCAGATCATTGAGCTTGTCGAGCACCTGCGCGAAAAGTTGAATATGTCCGTGATCTGGATCACGCATGACCTCGGTGTGGTCGCTGAAATTGCAGAGCGCGTCATCGTGATGTACGCTGGTTACATCGTCGAAGAAGCACTGGTCGATGATTTATACGAAGAACCCCGTCATCCCTATACTCAGGCGTTGTTGGGGGCCCTGCCGCGCATTGAACAGCGCAGAGACCAGCGCCTGCGTTCAATCCCCGGGGCACCCCCCAACTTGCTAATTGAGCCCAAGGGCTGCCCTTTTGCCGCCCGCTGCGAATATGTTTTTGAGCATTGCCTGGCTGAAATGCCCCCTTTGATCCAGGTGGGTCCCAACCATCAGTGCGCTTGTTGGTTCGATTTATCCACTGGAAAGCCACGCTAACTTCAGGAGTCATGCTTTGGAAGATGCCCAATCTACGCCTCTAGCTGCCCACGGACCCCTGATACAGGTACGAAATCTCGTTAAGCACTTTCCGATCCGCCAGGGCTTGATCTTCGAGAAAGAAGTTGGCTCCGTCAAGGCTTTGGATGGGATTACCTTCGACATCCACCGTGGAGAGACGCTGGGACTGGTGGGGGAGAGCGGCTGCGGAAAAACGACAGCCGGGCGTACGATCCTGGGGCTGTACCCTCCCACCAGTGGGTCCGTGCTCATTTCAGGGATCGAGCTCATCGGCGCCAGTAAAGAACATATCCAGCTCCTGCGCCGCAAGGCACAGATGATCTTCCAGGATCCTTATTCTTCGTTAAACCCTCGTTGGACGGTGAATGCCATTATCGGCGAGCCGCTGCATGTGCACAAGCTGGTACCAGATAAGGCTTCCCAAACTGAGAGGGTCCGCGAGCTGATGCTGAAAGTTGGGCTCAGCCCCAGGCTGATCAACCGCTATCCACATGAGTTCTCTGGTGGGCAGCGCCAGCGTATCGGTGTTGCCCGTGCCCTGGCTTCGAATCCAGATTTTATTGTGTGTGATGAACCCATCTCCAACCTGGATGTGTCCATCCAGGCTCAAGTCGTTAACTTGCTTGAAGATTTACAAACCGAATCGAACCTGACCTACCTTTTCATCGCCCATGACCTGTCCATGGTGCGGCATATTTGTGACCGGGTGGCAGTCATGTATTTGGGGATTATTGTTGAATTGGGCGACCGCGATGAGCTGTATGAGAACCCGCTCCATCCTTACAACATATCTTTACTCTCTGCTGTTCCGATCCCCAACCCCAAGCTAAACCGAAACCGCCAGCGCATCATCCTCACCGGGGATGTGCCTAGCCCCATTAACCCTCCCTCGGGCTGCCGTTTTCACCCGCGTTGTCCTGTTGCCCAGAAAAGCAAAGAAATTATGGAACACTGTTCACAGGTGACACCCGAATGGCGTGAAATCCTCCCTGGTCATTGGGTCGCCTGCCACGAAGTCCAAGCTTAACAATTAGAACAGGTTCAATCTGCAGCAACAGGCTGTAATTCATTCACAGCCTTGGGGGATTTTTGCCTTGATGATAAAATCAGGCGGTTCTTGGGACACGCTTCAGCGTGTTTTCTGTGCCAGGCCGCAATTCATTTGCGGTAGTAAATGAAATCAAACGAATATCACCTTATCTGGAGAATTCTATGCAATCCAAAAATCCTGCTTGGCTGGAGACGGCCGTTTTTTATGAAATTTATCCTCAAACCTTCTATGATTTAAACGGCGATGGTATCGGCGATTTACCCGGGATTATCCAGAAGCTCGATTACCTGGTCTCGTTGGGAACGAATGCCCTGTGGTTAAATCCTTGCTTCGTTTCGCCCTTCGGTGATGCCGGTTATGATGTTGCCGATTATTACAAAGTTGCCCCGCGCTACGGTACCAATGACGATCTACGCCGCCTGTTCGAGGCTGCCCACCAACGCGGTATCCGGGTTCTGCTTGACCTGGTAGCCGGGCACACCTCCATCGAGAATGCCTGGTTCAAAGAGTCCTGCAAAGCGGAGAAGAATCAATACAGCGATTGGTTCATCTGGACCGATTCCGTCTGGACTCCTCCCCTGCCCGAACTGCAGAACGTGCGCGGCTTTGCAGAACGGGATGGCGCTTATATCGTGAATTTCTTCTACATGCAGCCAGCCTTGAATTATGGTTTTGCAAACCCTGATCCCCGCTTCCCCTGGCAGCAGCCCGTGGACGCTCCCGGACCTCAGGCAGTCCGCCAGGAGATGAAGAATATCATGAAATTCTGGTTGGATATGGGCGCTGACGGGTTCCGCGTCGATATGGCCGCCTCCCTGGTCAAGCTGGACCCCGGGCACCGTATGACTGCAAAATTCTGGCAGGATGTGCGCCAGTGGCTCGACCAACAATATCCCCAGGCAGCCCTGGTTTCCGAGTGGTCCAACCCGAGTGAGGCCATCCCCGCTGGTTTTCATATGGATTTCACCCTGCACTTCGGCATGGCGGGCTACACCGGCTTGTTCCGCAAGCCTTTCCGCAGCTCCTTCCAGGGTGGTGATCGCTACGGGTGGAGTTATTTTGATGCCTCCGGACACGGCAATATCCGCCAGTTCCTGGACGAGTACTTGCCGCATTACCAAAAAACGAAAGATCAAGGGTATATCTGCATTCCTTCGGGCAATCACGATATCTCGCCTCGCCTGGCAAACGGCCGTTCCGTGCAAGATTTGAAGGTGGCCTTCTTATTCCTGCTCACGATGCCCGGCGTGCCCTATATCTATTATGGCGACGAGATTGGCATGCGCTTTGTTGAAGGATTGCCTTCCAAAGAGGGTTCTTATTACCGGACCGGCAGCCGCACCCCTATGCAGTGGGATGAGACGCCGAACGCGGGCTTCTCTACTGCCCCAGCAGAGCACCTGTATCTCCCCATCGATGGCCTCCCCGGTCGCCCGGATGTCGCTTCGCAGCAGTCCGATCCGGCTTCTCTTCTCAACACGGTCCGTAAGCTGATTGAGCTGCGCAAAGCCCATCCTGCGCTGTGCGCCCGCGGTCTCTTCGAGCCGGTGTTTGCAGAGGCAGGTCACAGCCTGTTTGTTTATCGCCGCACCGAGGCTCCTGAAGATTTACTGGTTGCCCTCAATCCTGCGAGCGATCCGGTGGAAGTGCGTTTGTCTGCTGACCTGGTTAAAAAGAAGCCCCAGGTTTTGTATGGGCATCCTGGCGCTTTCTCGCAAGACGGAGACGATTGGATCCTGTGTTTGCCAGGCGTCTCAGGCGGCGTTTACCAGCTTTCATGATCCGCTCTCTCACCCCAGCCTATCGAGGGGCGCTCTTCTATACGGCCTTCTGGGGCATCATGGGGGTCTTCGAACCCTTCGTGAATGTATATTTCTCCCGCCTGGGTTTGAATGGGCGGGAGATTGGCCTACTGTCTGCCTTTTTCCCGCTGATGGTGATGGTTTTCGCACCCACTTTCTCTGCCCTGGGTGATCGGAATGCCTGGAGGGTGCGCCTTCTCGGCCTAGCTCTGCTTGGGACGGCTGGGGTTTTGATGTTCATGAAACTTCCCAACGGGTTTAAAACTTTGCTGCCCCTGGTCGCGCTCTATGGTTTCTTCCGCAGTCCCATTCTCCCAATTGCCGACAGCTTGATCGTGCGCATGTGTCTGCGCTATAACCTGGATTATGGAAGGCTGCGCCAGTGGGGATCTTTAAGTTTTTCGGTGGTTGCAGTGGCATGTGGAGCGCTGTGGGATCAAGTTGGTCTGGCTGCCATGTTCCCTCTCGCTGGATTACTGCTCATCCCAGTGATCTTTGTTGCCCGGGGGCTTGAGGAGGATCCCAAGAAAGAGAAGCAACATCAACGTCCAATCCGCGAGATTTGGCATGATTTTGGGCTGATTGCAATCTTGCTGGCGACTTTCCTGGTCGAAGCGGCTTTGTTTGTTACCGGTGTGTTTGGGGGCGTTTACATGGATTTTTAGGGGGCGGTTTGTGGATGGTGGGTCTATTCTATGGCCTGTCTGCGCTGGCGGAGATGCCCGGGATGTACTTCAATTCCGCCCTGCGGTTGCGATTCGGAGGCCCAGGTGCATTGCTGTTTGCCTATTTTTTAACCGCCACGGGTGTGATTGGGCAAGCCCTGGCTGCTACTCCTTGGGCCTTGTTGGCTTCCACTTCGCTGCGCGGGGCGGGTTTTGGCTTGTTTTTCTCGGTCACCGTCCGCCTGATCGATGAGCGCGTGCCCGAAGAGTGGTCCTCGACCACGCAGGCGATCATGCAGGCCGGTGCCTGGGGATTGATCCCGCTTATCGCTGCACCGCTTTCTGGTTTGGTTTACGACCTGGCTGGCGGTCCGGCCCTCTTTTGGAGCGGGGCAGTGCTGGTCGGTTTGGCAGTCCTGGTTATCCTCCTCGCTTCTGCCTGGGGGCTATTTTCTGTCAGCCCGAAAATACCTGAGTAACGCCTCTCCACCCTGAAAATACGGAGAAGCTACCGGGTAATCCGCTGGGTGCGTGCCGTGTCTGTCAGGAGGTCGATTAAAGGCTGCAGATGTTCCGGCGCGGCGCTTTCGCTGGTTTCCACCGTGTGGATCTGGTCGCCTCTCTCCACTGTCAATTTATATTGAAATCGGTCTACGCCCTCCATCTGAGGTTTCAAAACCGGCGGTAGGTCAAAAAAATGTGCGCCTTCGACCAGAGCATCCAATTCATCAGCCTCCGCCGGTGGTAAAGTTTCCGTCAGCATCTCCACCGCCAGGCGCATTCCAAGAAAGCCTCCCGTCCGCTCAAAATTGATACGCATAATTTCTTCCTTCTCCGCAAGTGTTTTTAAAAGCGTAGATTGGTGAGAACGCAGATTCTTTTATTTTTTCGCAGCTTCTTTCGGCTTGAACAGGGATTTGACCATGGTCACTGGCGCCGCCAGGCAGCCCTGGTTATCGCTGGTTCCAGAGCCAATCTGGATTCCTACGGTACTCCAGCCTTTTTCCACGGCTTTTTGCTCCGCACTGCCTTCTCCATACAGCTCGCCGGCGGCCTGGTAAGTGGCTTGTGCTGCTGCTATAAAATTGGAGCTGGAAGACAGCTTGTCGCGCAGTGTCACATACCAGATCCGCCCCGCTTTTTCCCAGGCGTACCCACCGATCTCGGTGGCAGCGATATAGAATGCACGGTTTGGGATCCCAGAATTGATGTGCACACCACCATTGTCCTCATAGGTACTGACATAATCTTTCATATGTGCGGGTTGAGGATCTTTACCCAAAACGGGGTCATCATAAGCTGTTCCAGGCGCCTTCATCGAGCGGATGCCCACGCCGTTAACCCGGCTGGTGAAAAGACCCGCCCCGATGATCCAATCTGCTTCTTGAGCTGTCTGGTTCAGGCTTTTCTGCTTGACCAATGCGCCAAACACATCAGACATCAACTCGTTCAATGCCCCTGGTTGTCCCTGGTAAGCCAGGGCGGCTTCGTATTGAGTGACGCCATGTGACAGCTCATGACCGATTACATCGATAGAGATTGTAAACCGGTTGAACAGCCGCTGGTCCGCGGGGATATCCTCATCCCCGTCTCCATAAACCATCTGTTTCCCATTCCAAAAGGCGTTGTCATAGCCTTTGCCATAATGAACCGTGGAATCCAGCCGCAGCCCGTTGCCATCGATCGAGTTTCGCTGGTAAGCATCCAGGAAGAGGTCAAACGTATAACCAGAGCCATCATAAGCCTCATTCACTGCCACATCGGAAGATGGAGGCGCACCTTCTTCACGAACTTTTACGCCAGGCAGCGTCGTCCCTGTACCCGCGTCGTAAATGGTGCGTTGTTTAACCGCTGGTCCGGCAGCAGCCGGTGGCCCAAATTTTGGCATTTCGGTGTGAGCCTGACGCTGGCCTCGGAACTGTCCGGAAATCGATAAAGATTCCAGGGCCCGCCCTTTTTGTTGGGGTGAGCCGTTCTCTACAATATTCCGCAGCATGTAGGGCGGAATAATACATTGATAATAAGGAATTAGGTCGCTCATTTGATTGTCTCCTTTGCTTAACACTTTAGCAGGAATCGTGGAGAAATGCAAGACCCAAATTCGACCAAAATACTCTGTTTTGGTGCATTGTCTTTGCGTAATGCAAGAGTGACTATCCGTTCTGAGTCAGAAGGGAAGAACCCCAATTTCCCCCAATCCAGGGTGCGTGCAAATTCGACCTGAATTAAACACGCATCCTAATGCGAATTCTTGTTGACGTGCACCCTTATATCATCTAAAATAAATCCGAACAGTGTAAAGGAAGGATATATGACAGAGCAAATTAATTATCTCTACCCAGAAGTCTTTTCCGAAAAAGAAAAAGTTGTTCTCTCTGCTGCTCCCTTCACCGCCTCGGTTTTTCGTTTTCCATCCGGTGTGTGTGCCTTGCGCATGAAAAATGAGCAGGGCGCTCTAGTGATGCTTCCCTTTCAGGGTCAGCAGATCTGGACGGCCGAATTTGGTGGTCGAAACCTGACCATGAAATCCATGTTCGAAGGGCCTCATCCTACCCGAGTCTATTTGGAGAATTATGGCGGATTTTTGCTTCACTGCGGGGCGACTGCGATGGGTGTGCCTACCGCTCAAGACACTCATCCGCTTCACGGCGAGCTTCCCAATGCTCCCTATGATGAGGCTTTCCTGGTTCTTGGAGAAGATGCGCGCGGCCCTTACCTTGGTTTAGGAGGCCGTTATCGCTATACGGTGGCCTTCAACCATAACTACCTGGCTGAGCCTCTGGTGAAGCTGTATGCCGCTTCATCGGTCTTCTCGGTTGCTCTCACCATCACCAACCTCAAAAATTCGCCCATGGAGCTGATGTACCTGGCGCATATCAACTTCTGTCCCGTTGTAAATGGCCGCCTGGTTTACAGTGCCCTCTGTACTCCAGAAACGGTGCGTGTGCGCGGCAGCATCCCCTCCCATATCCGCCCTGGCCCGGGTTATGCAGAATTCCTACAGGAGCTCAAGAGCCATCCTGAAAAACATCATGTTCTGTCACCCGACCTGATGTTCGACCCGGAGGTCGTTTTCACCATCGAGTATCTTGCCGATGACAAGGGTTGGGCGCATACTCTGCAGGTACATCCCGATGGCAGCGCCGATTATGTCGCCCATCAACCGGATCAGCTGGACAAAGGTGTGCGCTGGATCTGCCGTACTGCCGATCAGGATGCCATCGGAATTGTCCTGCCAGCCACGGCTGAGCCTGAAGGTTACCTGGCCGAAAAATCCAAAGGCAACCTAAAAACTATTCCACCACGCGGTCAATTCACCTGTGAAATGCTGGTGGGTGCTCTCGAACCTTTCCAGGCCAAAGAAATGCAAGCCAAAATTGACCACATCTTGCGTTCGTAAACAGCAACCCTGGATCATTACTTATTCGATGGTTTACCAACCAATCTCAACGTAAAGTTTAGTGCTTACAGCCAAAAGTAAACTGCTTACAAGGAGCAAAAGATGTTCGATATCAAAAATTTTCAGCCACTTCCACCTGTTAACCGCTTGATCGGCGAAATGCCCAAGCTTGGCATCCGCCCCGCTATCGACGGGCGGCGCAAGGGGGTCCGCGAGTCCCTCGAGGATCAAGTCATGGCTCTTGCTCGCACCACAGCCGATTTCTTGAGTGCCAATCTGCGCCATTCCAACGGCCTGCCAGTCGAATGTGTTATATCCGATACCTGCATCGGGGGCGTGGCAGAGGCGGCTCAATCTGCGGAGAAATTTGCTCGCCTGGGCGTGGGTGTGTCCCTGACCGTAACTCCCGCCTGGTGTTATGGTTCTGAAACGATGGATATGGATCCGCTGATTCCGAAGGCTGTGTGGGGTTTCAACGGCACCGAGCGCCCTGGGGCAGTTTACCTGGCTGCTGTGCTGGCTGCCCACAATCAAAAAGGCCTGCCCGCCTTTGGCATCTATGGACATGATGTGCAGGATGCCGGAGACACTTCCATCCCTGCCGATGTGCAGGAGAAGCTGCTGCGCTTTGCCCGCGCCGGCCTGGCTGTAGCTACAATGAAGGGAAAATCATATCTCTCGATGGGTGGCGTCTCAATGGGCATCGCCGGCTCGATCGTCAACCAGGATTTCTTCGAGAGCTACCTGGGCATGCGCGTTGAAGTCATCGATGAGAGTGAGTTCATCCGCCGTATCCACGAGACGATTTACGATCCTGATGAATACCAGCGCGCCCTCAAGTGGGTCAAGGGATACTGCAAAGAAGGCCGCGAATATAATCCGCCTGCCATGCAGCGCAACCGCGCTCATAAGGACAATGATTGGGAATTCGTCGTTAAAATGACCATGATTGCCCGCGATCTGATGATCGGCAGCCCGCGCCTGGCAGAGATGGATTTTGGCGAAGAGGCCCTGGGACATAATGCTCTGGTTGGCGGCTTCCAGGGGCAGCGCCAGTGGACTGACCATTTTCCCAACGGCGATTTTATGGAAGCCATCTTGAACTCATCCTTTGATTGGAACGGCATTCGTGAGCCTTTCGTCTTGGCGACGGAAAATGACAGCTTAAACGGCGCTACAATGCTCTTTGGACATCTGCTTTCCAATACCGCCCAGGTATTCGCCGATGTTCGCACATATTGGAGTCCAGAGGCTGTCCAGCGTGTCACGGGTTACCAGCTCTCTGGTCTGGCACAGAACGGTTTTATCCACTTGATCAACTCAGGCGCGGCCACCCTGGATGCTACGGGGATGCTCAAGCGGGAGGGGGAGCCGGTCATGAAACCCTATTGGGAGATCACCGCAGATGAAGTCGCCCAGTGCCTGGAGGCTACAAACTGGTATCCAGCCCGCACCGAATATTTCCGCGGCGGCGGGTACTCTTCCGGTTTCCTGACCCGCGGTCAAATGCCCGTCACCATGTCGCGTCTGAACCTGGTCAAGGGTCTTGGCCCGGTTTTACAGCTTGCCGAAGGTTATACGGTTGATTTGCCCGAAGATGTTTACCAGAAATTAAATGAGCGTACCGATCCCACCTGGCCTACGCATTGGTTTGTGCCTCGTCTTACTGGCAGCGGTCCTTTCCGAGATGTGTATTCCGTAATGAATCACTGGGGCGCCAACCACGGTGCGTTAAGCTATGGTCATATCGGCGCGGACATGCTCTCCCTGGCTTCTCTTTTACGGATTCCGGTCACCATGCACAATGTTTCAGAAGAGAAGGTCTTCCGTCCCAGTGTATGGAATGCTTTTGGAGCCCAGGATCCAACGGGAGCCGATTACCGCGCTTGTGCCAATTTTGGACCTCTCTATGGAAAGTGAGCATGAGCTCTGAAAAAGCACACCTGTTGGCTTTCGACTTGGGGGCTGAGAGCGGGCGAGCCATCCTCGGGCACTTCCGAGAAGATATACTCAAGTTGGAAGAAATTCACCGTTTCCCGAATAATCCAGTGCAGGTTCAAGGCAGCCTGCACTGGGATGTTCTGCAGCTATGGAGTCAAATTCAGCAGGGTCTGAAGCTGGCTGCGCAGTCTTGTGGGGGTGATCTGCGCGGATTGGGGGTGGATACCTGGGGGGTTGATTTTGGCTTGTTGGCTGAGGATGATACCCTGATCGGCAACCCCTACCATTACCGCGACAGCCGTACAGATGGGATGGTGGAATGGGCCTTCCAACGATTGCCTCGTCAGGAGATTTACCAGGCGACTGGCATCCAGTTCATGCAGTTGAACAGCCTTTTCCAACTGTTGGCGATGGTGAAAAGCCGTGCCCCGGCCTTGCAGATCGCCAGGCGCCTCTTAACTATGCCCGATTTATTCAACTTTTGGCTCACCGGCCGCAAGGTGAATGAGTTCAGCAATGCCACGACCACCCAGTGTTTTAACCCAAATCAGGGAGATTGGGCCTGGGAGATGCTCCGGAAGCTGGATATCCCCACGCATCTCTTTGGCGAGGTCATTCAGCCCGGCACCATCGTCGGCAAGCTGCGCCAGGCGGTTGCAGAAGAATGCGGCTGCCCCCAAATTCCTGTGATGGCTCCCGCCACGCACGATACAGGTTCAGCCGTCGCGGCTGTGCCTGCCATGACTCCCGATTATATCTATCTCAGCTCTGGTACCTGGTCTTTGATGGGGGTGGAGCTGAACTGGCCTCTCATCACTCCCGAATCCCTGGCTTATAATTTCACCAATGAGGGAGGTGTTTGCGGTACCATCCGTTTCTTGAAGAATATCATGGGACTCTGGTTGGTGCAGGAATGCCGCCGCGATTGGGCGCGGGTAGGTTTATCTTATACCTACAATGAGCTGACCGCCATGGCCTCCGCGGCGCCAGCCTTCGTGGCTTTTGTCGACACAGGCGATGCGCGCTTCCTACATCCCGGCGATATGGTTTCTCGCCTGCAAGATTATTGCCGGGAGACCGGCCAATTTGTCCCTGAAACACCCTCGGCGCTCGTCCGCTGCTGCCTGGAAAGCCTGGCGCTCGAATACCGCTGGGTTGCCGAGAGCCTGGAAAAGCTTCTCGGGCGTTCCCTGCCTGTCATCCATATTATAGGAGGTGGCTCGCAAAATTTCCTGCTGAACCAGCTCACCGCCGATGCTACCGGGCGTGAGGTGATTGCTGGGCCGGTTGAAGCCACTGCCATCGGTAACCTGCTCGTCCAGGCTTTAGGCTTAGGATTGTTCTCTTCCCTTTCTGAGGCGCGGGCTGTGGTGCGGCATTCATTCGATGTTGTGCATTACCCGCCCAGGGATCATCACGCCTGGGAAGCAGCTTACAGCACCTACCTGAGGCTCAAGAAAGCATCCTGAAAAACTGGTAAAATCTTCGTGTTATATTCTCCTTTTGAGGATTAATCATGCCTAAGAAAGTATTCGTCAGCGGGTGTTACGATTTATTACACAGCGGTCATGTGGAGTTCTTTCAGGAAGCTGCCAAATTTGGCGACGTTTATGTAGCCTTGGGTTCGGATAAGACCGTATATGATCTAAAGGGGCGTGTACCTGTTAACAGCGAGACAGAGCGTCTTTTCATGGTTAAGTCGGTGGCTTGCGTAAAAGACGCTTTTATCTCTCAGGGTTCAGGGATGCTGGATTTTCTTGAAGAGCTGAAGCAAATCAAGCCGGATTATTTTATTGTCAACGAGGATGGCAACCTCCTGGAGAAGAAAAAGCTGTGCGATGAGCTGGGGATTGAATACAAGATCTTGAGGCGGGAGCCACATGCTGGACTGGTCCCCCGCTCGACGACCTCGCTGCGCAACATCAACACCATCCCCTTTCGCATCGATGTGGCAGGGGGGTGGCTTGACCAGCCCTTTGTGTCAAAATATTATCCCGGTCCGGTCATCACGATCTCCCTCGAGCCAACGGTGGATTTTAACGATCGCAGCGGCATGGCTTCCAGCACGCGCCGCAGTGCCATTGACTTGTGGGGGCCTCGCCTGCCGACCGGCGACCCGGAGAAATTGGCGAAGATCTTATTTTGTTATGATAATCCCCCCGGAACGCAGGAAATTTCCGGCTCTCAAGATGCCATTGGGATTGTCTTCCCGGGTTTGAATAAATCCTGGTATGAAGGCGAGTATTGGCCATCCCATATCGAGTCCGTCCAGGATGAGCTTACCTTACAGTTCATTGAAAAATCCTTGAACCTTGTTCCCTTGGCTCCGCGTGCCTCCGGTTTCAGCGTTCTGAGCAACACCTGCATTGACCGGTCACGCGCCAAAGATTTGTCGGTTGCTGCCGAAGGCTGCTGGGATGCCATCCTTCGCCGGGATGTTGTCCAATTCGGGTTTTACTTTCGTAAAGCCTTTGAAGGTCAGATTGCCATGTTTCCCAATATGATGAATGATATGGTTGTTGAGTTAATCGAGCAGTACCGTTCCCAGGCTTTGGGTTGGAAGCTGTCTGGAGCGGGAGGGGGCGGGTATTTGATCCTCGTTTCCGATCGGCCGATCGAAAACGCTATCCATATCCTCATCCGTCGTAAAGATTGAAAAGAAAAATTCTGAATCGAGGTGAAATTATGAAAAGAGCATTGGTTTGTGGTGCAGGTGGTTTCATTGGAGGTCACCTGGTTAAGAAACTTAAACAGGAAGGTTATTGGGTACGTGGAGTGGACATTAAGGAGCATGAATTTGAGGTCACCCATGCCGATGAATTCTTGTGTCTAGATTTGCGCGAGCCCCAGAACTGCCAGGCTGCCCTGACCCTCTCAGGAGGGAAGCTGGACGAAGTGTATCAGCTGGCAGCCGACATGGGAGGGATGGGATTTATCCATTCTGCCGAGTGTGAGATCATGCACAACAGCGCCTTGATCAACATCCACATGACTCACCACGCCGCAGAGATGGGCATCCCGCGCTACTTCTTTTCCTCCTCGGTGTGTGTCTACCGCGATATGCAGCCCGGTGAGCCAGAGTTGACCGAAGCCCAGGCTATCCCCGCCCACCCGGACAACGAATACGGCTGGGAAAAGCTCTATTCGGAGCGCGTTGCCTTGGCCTATGCCCGCCGGTATGGGTTGCAAGTCAGGATCGCCCGCTTCCAGAACTGTTATGGTCCTTACGGGACCTGGCGGGGTGGGCGTGAAAAAGCCCCGGCTGCCATCTGTCGTAAAATTGCCGAGGTGGATGATGGTGGGACGATCGAAGTGTGGGGTGATGGCTCAGCGATCCGTTCTTACACCTATGTGGCGGATATGGTCGATGGGATCTTTCGCTTGATGCACTCAGACCTGGAAGGCGCGGCGAATATCGGCTGCCCGCAGTATGTCACCGTCGAGGAGCTGGTCCGCACCGTTGCGGATGTGGCTGGAAAAACTATCCATGTAAAGCATATCGCTGGCCCGGTGGGAGTGCAGTCACGCAACTTCAGCAACGCCCGCATTGCATCCTTAGGCTGGCAAGCAAAATATCTCTTGAGGGATGGCATTGCCCAGACTTACCCCTGGATTGAATCCCAGGTTAAGGCTCTTAGACGTAAAGAATCTTTATAAAAAATCTGTGTCCGTCTGTGAGCTACTTTAAATCAAA
This sequence comes from uncultured Chloroflexia bacterium, assembly GCA_963751425.1. Classification (GTDB taxonomy): domain Bacteria; phylum Chloroflexota; class Anaerolineae; order Anaerolineales; family UBA4823; genus CAVVUF01. The sequence continues at coordinate 983,517 of CAVVUF010000002.1, forward strand.
ACGGGATATATTCTGATGGTCAAAACATATTCGAAATTTTACGAGCTCCCTATCACTTCTATCCAGCCGCACGGCTGGCTGCGCGCCTACCTGGAAACCCAACGTGATGGCCTGACCGGGCACCTGGAAGCCGCTGGTTTCCCTTTCGATCAGGGTGGCTGGGCGAACCATGCGATCAGCCACCAATCCGGCTCCACCTGGTGGCCTTATGAGCAGACTGGTTATTGGTTGGATGGGATGGTGCGTTGCGGAATCTTGCTGAATGATCCCTTCCTGATCGAGAAAGCTCGCCAGCCCATCGAATATACCTTGCAGCACGCCGATTCCGACGGTTACCTTGGACCTGCTTTTATGAAGCAGCCCCTCGCTGGAGAGCGTTGGGGGAGCAACAATCGCTGGCCGCATACCATTTTCTTCAGGGCGCTGATCGCCTATGACCAGTACCTTGGCGGGGACCGTCTCGCAAAGGCGGTGAGGCGCCATTATCTTTCAGAGACCAGCCCTCACTCTGAAGCGCGCGATGTAACCAATGTGGAGACGATTCTGTGGGCCTATGACCGCACCGGTGATGACCGCTTACTTGAATTGGCAAAGAGTGCCTTTATTGAGTATAACCAGGGGAAGCCACTGCCAGACACTTCGCTGGCTGAGCTGCTCTCTGACAAGCGCGCCACAGTCCATGGGGTTACCTTCAACGAGATTGGCAAGCTGGGCGCGGTCTTGTATCGGTATACTGGCAACCAGATGTACCTGGATTCCACGGTGAACGCCTACCGCAAGCTTGATCTCGATCAGATGCTTGTCGATGGCGTCAACAGTTCCACAGAAGCCTTGCGCGGTAAGGATCCCCTCGACAGCCATGAAACCTGCGATATAGCCGATTACACCTGGGGGGTAGGCTATCTTTTGCTGGCCCTGGGAGCAGCTGATTACGCCGACAAGATCGAACGCGCCTGTTTCAATGCTGCCCCGGGTGCTGTGCGCAGCGATTTCAAAGGGCTGCAGTATTTCTCCTGCCCAAACCAGGTGGTTGCCACCCGCGCCTCCAATCATAATAAATATTTTCACGGCAGCTCCTGGATGTCGTACCGGCCAAATCCGGGTACGGAATGCTGCCCGGGCGAGGTCAACCGCATCATGCCCAATTACATCTCGCGTATGTGGCTCTCTGATGGACAAGGCGGCTTGGTGGCGGCGCTGTATGGCCCCAGCCAGGTGACAGCGCGCCTGGGCGCGGCTGCGCAAGAGGTGATCATCCTTGAAGACACCACCTATCCCTTTTCTGAGCGCATCGATTTCCAAATCCGGGTTCCAGAGCCGGTTGAATTTCCGCTTTCATTCCGCATTCCTGGCTGGTGTAAGGCGGCTGAGCTCATGCTCAATGGTCAGCCTCTCAAAATGACCCTCTCTCCGGGGCGTTTTGTCACCCTGGAGCGCCGCTTTAAGGATAGCGACTGCATTACCCTTGTGCTGCCGATGCCTTTACGCATGCAGCATTGGCCGCGTGCCGGGGTCAGCCTGGAACGCGGTCCGCTAGTCTTTTCGCTGCGCATTGAGGAGGATTGGCGCATTGATACCGAAGACCTACGCTCGACGCCAGACTTTCCTGCCTGGGACCTTTACCCTGCTTCCACCTGGAATTATGCCCTGGCACTCGACCCGGAGAACCTCGAGAAAGAGGTGAAAGTCATCCAGGGAGAATACTCGGACCATCCCTGGAGTATTGCCGCCGCCCCGCTCACTCTGCAGGTGCCTGCCCGCCGCCTCGTCGGTTGGAGATTGCAGAAAAAGACCGGCATCCTCACCTCTTTTGGCAGGGTGACGAAGCGCATGAAAGGCAGCTTTGTCTTCACCCCCCAGCTTCCCAACCCTGATGGGATTGCGCAGCGCCTGGGTAAGCAGGTAGAAATGGTTACCCTGGTTCCGTACGGCTGCTCCAAGCTGCGTATCACCATCTTTCCCTTTGTCCAAACTCCTCACCCCTCAGGAGAGGAGTAGAGGGGTTTGGGACGAGGGTACTTTCCTACGACCAGGCTGCCATGGTTGAGCCCGTCTCGGTGGCTGTATATGCCCTGGGCCGCCCCGGCGAAGTTGCTGGGAAGCAGGTGCTCGTCTTTGGTGCCGGTACCATCGGTAATCTCGTTGGTCAGGTGGCCAAAGCCCTTGGGGCGCGGAAAGTGCTCATGACCGATGTCAGCGCATACAAAAAGGCTCGTCCATTGTTGTTGTGGGTGTCTTCAGTCAAAACCCCAGGTTGACCTGGGATTGGTCCAGGACCGCGAGCTGAGCCTGGATGTCCTGGTGTCTGACCACTTCCCTTTCGCCCAATACTTAGAGGCTTATCATAAGATTGTAAATGCCCATGGAAATATTATGAAGGTGATGCTCGACATTTTTTTATTTAAAGGATGAGGCTCGATTAAATTGACTTGTTCACAGACGACCCTGTGGCAGGCGGCCTTCTTTCAATGCTTTAGTTTGATCTTCACTAAATGGTGGTAGGAGCAGATTTGGAGAGACCTGGAAGCAGCGGAACATATCTGCGATGAAATGGATCCGGTCGCTAAGATCGCCCCAATAATCTGCGCCTGATTTGCGCGTGCTATCTGGCGTAGGGTCAATCTGCGTTAGCATAGCCAGGAGGTCGGGATTGGAAATGTGTTCCAGTTCGGGTGGAAAACTGGCGGTCAGGTCATCGCCCAATCGCAGCCGTGTGGATGGTGGTAACTTGATGGTCATCAGTGTTTCAGTAACCAGGAATTGTGTCTCGTTTTTAACCCAGTCTGTACGCTTTAATGGTAGTGTCCAGTTCGGTGAACCATCCAAAAAATTGCAGCAGAAACCATCCTAATTCGGTTATCCACCCACCTTCTGGAATCAATATCTTCAGCAAGTTGCGCGCAAACACCCGCGTGGAAAGGATTGGCGCGTTAAGCGCTTCGTTGATCTCGGGCTGAAGTCGAGTTTGTTCATGGTAGCCAATTTCGAGATTGGCTAATAATAGGAGCTCGGCACGAGCCTTGTCATTCTCTTCGAAGAGCACCTGGTAGTAGCGTTGAAAAGCCTGGCGCAGATATCGCTGACCATCTGGTGGGTCACCCAAACGCAGTCCTTCGATAAAGCGAGCAATAGTCTCTGATTTGTTTACAGGTTCGGACATGCAGTCTGCGCAAAAGCGGGCGAATTCAACTCCAATCTCGGCGAAAACCTTCAGATTGCCTCTGGCCACCGCCGCACTCGATCGTTCGAAAGCTGCCGGAACATCGTAGGCTTTCCAAAGGATTTCAAGAGCCTTTTCCAACTCCAGAGGAATCCCTAATTGCTGAATGGATGTCCGAATTTTTTCGATGATCTGGATGGCAGCAGTTTCTGATCCTGTAGCAGCTTCCAGCGATCGGATCAGATCTTCTTTCCGAATTGTCTGCCCGGCTTGTTTGGATGCCCAGGTGGCAAAGGTGCACCAGCTAGCGCTTCCGCCGGTGCGTACTGCCATCGCTAGCGCCAGTTCATGATAGCATTGTGTAATTTGCAGGTTGCGCAGCACCGGATCAGGTTGCAAAGAAATCCGCTCGACATCGGAGATGGTGGGACAAACGAAAGATGACATTTTTTTGAGTATACCAACACTTGCTGCGGGCCAAGGATTGAATGGCATCGATTATATCAATGTCCGATTCTTTTTATCTTTCAGACCTTCTCTATCCTGCCTAACCGCAATTCATTTGCGGTAGCTGCTTGAAATAAATTAACTTGCCTTTTCCCTCTCCGAGAGCACCATCCCGATCAAAATCAGCGTCATGCCGATCCCGGCCACCAACGTTACGGTCTCGTGCAGCACCAGTACCGACGCAGTAATGGTGATGATTGGCACGATGTAAATATATACGCTGGTCTTGACTGGGCCGAGAAGATGGACCGCATAATTCCAGGTGAAAAAGCAAATCGCAGAAGCCACAACGCCCAGGAAGATCAAGTTGAACAGGTTTGGCAGAATGGCCAGGCGCTCTAACCCCAGGTGGAAGTCGAAAAAAGGTAGGGTTGGAAGCAAGAAAAGAAACCCATAGAAGAATACCTTGGCTGTTACGGTCAGCATCGAGCTTTGCTGGGCGCTGATTTTCTTGATCAACACGCTGTAGCACGCCCACACCAGCGCTGCCAGGATCGAGAGCAGATCACCCAGGGGATTTAGTTTTAAAACAACACTGCCGTTAAATGCGATCAGGATGATGCCTGTGATCGCTGCCGTGAAACCGAGGAAGAAGTTGGCTTTGAGCTTTTCATTCAAAAAGAGACGGCTTACCAGGGCGGTGAATAACGGGGCTACCGAAATCAGTACGCTGACATTGGCTGCCAGGGTGTAGGACAAGGCTATATTCTGAAACAAGAAATAGAGGGTCACACCACACAAACCTGCAGCCATGGTTTTCCACTCGTCCCGGAGCGTAAGTCGGTCCAACTTGACCTTGGATAGGCGCGGCGGGCTGACAATCAGCAGCGCGACCACTGCCAGGATCAATCGGTAGAACATGATCTCTACCGGTGAAAAGGGGACCAGCAGCACTTTGATCGAAATAAAAGTAATTCCCCATACAAAGATGGTGAAAAAGGCAGCGAGATGTCCCAGGATTTGTTTTTGTGGTTTCATTGGTGTCAGGTTATACCACTTTTTTAGATAAGTTTACAAAAGTGAAAGCTACACCCTCCTTTTCTTGGGTTCTCGAAAAAATAGTTTTATACTCTGTTTTATAAAATCACAAAGTGTAATATAGGATTCCCAAAGATGCATTGTGCGCTTCTTGATCCCCACCGGCTGAATCCAGGGAGAATTTATGTCTAATCCGAAATTGCTGATCTATAACACCACCTCTCAACAATGGGATCGTTTTCCGCTAAATCGTCAGGATCTTTCTATCGGGCGTACGGGTGATAACGACCTGGTATTGGACAACTCGCTGGTTTCGCGCCAGCATGCCCGCCTGCACCTGGATGGACGCGGCGTGTGGGTCATGGATCTCAACTCGTCGAACGGCGTGTTGATCAATAATGCGCGCATCCAACCCGGGCAGTGGGTTCTGCTGCCCGGAGGCGCAACCGTCAATATCGGGCAGAGCACACTGCGCCTGGAGCTTGCCTCCCAGCCAGTCAAGCCAGCCCAGCCTGCTTCTCAGGCTCCCCGGAAAAATAAATGGCTGCCGGTCTTGGGTGTGTTTGGGGTTGCTGTATGTGTGTGCCTGGCCGCATCCGCGGGCGTGGCAGCCTGGAAGTATTACCCAAAGTTGGCTGGCCTCCTTCCTGGCCAGACCGCTCAAACTCAATCTCAAGAGGCTGTACCCACCCCAAGCGCGGAACCTTTGACCCCGCCGCAGACGGTAGAGACGCTGCCCATCAGCGCGGGTGGCCCAGCGGTGCAAGACAGCTACGGTGTTTCCGTAGAAATTCCGGCCTCGGTGCTCCCAGCCGGTCAGTCTGCCAGCCTGGAATCGGCCAGTTTCAGCCAGGCAATGCAGCAGAAGCTTGAAAAAGCTTATACGGTTGACAGCCTGGCATACAGCGTGGCGGCTGCTGACCAGGATGGTATGGGGCAGGTTAAGTTGAGCTTGCCAGCCCCTTCGGCTGATTCACGCCTGGCGGTGCTGGTTGACGACAAATATACCGGTGTGTTGGACTCTCGAGCCGCAAAATGGCCTGCTGCAGTTGGATCTTTTCCTCGGCGCACCACTGCAAGCCAGCAGCGCCCCAACGGAGACTCAATTCATCGCCTCTAACCGCTATTTTGTTGTTACTCCCAAAACCGGCGCTTCAATCCCATCGCAAGGTAACAACCTAGCGGATCAGCTTCTCCATGCAGGCGGAGGACCAGGGTGGGAAGTCGTGCATCACGGAATTCTGGCTGCAAAGCCACTGCTGGCGAAATCAAGCCGGTACGGTGTACGTTTTCTGGGAGAATAATGTGCCTGCTGGCCTCAAGGACACCGAATACCTGCGCATTGAGGATATGATCAAAGCCGTTGAAGAGATTATGCGCCAGTACAACCAGGATTTTCATTTTAGCAATGCGGCGATCAGCAAGAGCAACCCGGTCTATATCATCATCGACCCGAGTGAGCCCGAACCCACCTACAGCCAGAAAACCGGTAATGTTTACCTGAACTGGAGTGTGGTCGGTTCGATCTCCAGCCAGGAAAACCACTGTGCCCTGGCACATGAGCTGATGCACTGGACCGAAGATAGCGCTTATACGATGAACGCGGCCGCTGTGTCGAACAGCAAAGCCTGGTGGCTGGAAATGGCGGCTGAGAACGGTTCCTTCATGATCGATTCAGCTTGCATCGATCGCAATTTGGAGACTTATGGGCGGGCGGTCACCAACGACAATCTGCTGCCTCTTCAGTCAGAGTCCCTGGTGTGGAACCGGAAAGAGGGGGCGCGCTATATCCAGGCTTTGCAGGTCTATGTCAGCCTGTGTTCAGGTGGCGCAAACTGCGCCATGAGCCAGGACCAGTTTGTAGCCGCAATCAACGGAGGCAGCTATCCCTTTGATGATGCGGGCGTGCTCAGCGCCTACCAGCGCAGCGCCAAGGATATGGGCCTGTTCTTATTGGGTAAACCCCCAGCAGAGGCAAACACCTCCGCTCATCTTCCACCGTCCACCAAGGAGGGCGGCGCTTTTGCTGAATATATCTACCTGAAGGCTGTCCCAGCTCCCAAGATCGAGGTCAGCGATAACGGCAAACAGATACAGTCAACCGGCAGCATGGAGGCCGCGGTCAATGCCTCCATCGCCCAAGGCGGCGAATATCCCCTGTGGGTGAGCAACGGCAAGGGGGCAGCCAGGAAATCCCCGTGAGGGATATACCTCCCTGCCTGCCATGCTGAAGATCGATGCTGGCACCAAGCTCTGGTATGAATTGGACTCTGGCGAGGCGGTCTTCCACGATGGTGGTAAGGAGCTGACTCTGGGTCCGCTGTCTGATAAGCTGGGTACCGGCCTGGTCAGGTTGGTGGCAATCGCGCCGGATGCCGCAGCCACCTTCAGCGCCAAGGTCATGCCTGTTGACTTGAGCGGAGATTGGGTTGCGCAGCTCAGCAGCCCCTCCGTCAATATCATCAACTGTCCTTCATCAACGGACGATGACAGTGAAAACGGCTTTGATACCAGTGAAGTCAACAAATTGGAGATGCTGTCGATCTTAAGTGGATACGGGACCTATGCCGCCGACCCTGCGGTGAGTGATGGGTCTCACCTGATCTGGCAGGGTACCCTGCCAGAGGGGGCTACTGCCGAATCGGATATTACCATCAAGCCTGAAGTGATTGAAGTCAAATACCGGATCGACATCCCAAAACCAGACAGCGAGGGGCTGCTGCCGCCCTGGTTAGGGCCTAAGTTTGGGCAGACCTGGCCGCCTCGTATGCAGCCTGGGGGCTGGCTGAGGGGCTTGCCAGGCAGACCGGTAGGTATTGTGGTAATGGCTGGTTCCCTGCTGCTAGTTTTGATTTGGCTGGTGGGGACACCCAGGCTCAAGGCCTATCAGGAATGTCACCCAGCTTTCTTGCCCAGGGTGATGCGCTTCGGAAGCACAGCCCTGTTGTCTCTGGCGCTCCTGGTTGGAGCGGTCTGGCTGTCAGGCTGTGTTGGATTTGGAATTTATGGTAATTTTGAAGGCACCATTACCTTCAATAAGCTTGAGTATATTGATCCTGATGCACCTGCCTCTGCGGTTGTTCCAGGAGGAGAAGCTGTAGAGGGCCTGACCTGGAAGCTATATGAAGGGCAAGAGGTGAACACCATGGATATCTTTATCGAGGTCACCAGCACCGATGCGGATGGTAAGGAGACCAGCGAAGTTCATGAGTGTAATTTCACGGTCACCTCCTCAGCAGATGGTTTCATCGGACCGGAGGATATGGTGAAATTGGATCAGGGCGAATAAAAGTAGTGATGCACTTTGTTTTATTCATCCTGCAATAGCAGGCCGTAATTCATTTACTGCCCAATTCGAGCTGACCCTCATTCCGCCCAATGAACTCTGCGATATCCCGCGCGAACTCCTTCTCACCCATGATCTCGTGCCCCTTGCCTGGATAAATCTTGAGCCGCGCCCTCTGGGATCATGGCCGCCATCTCCTTGGCTGAATCTGCTTCGAAGTAATAATCATTCCCACCGATCAAGATGAGCACCGGAATCTTGATCCGTTTTAAGCTCTCAGTGGCGTTGTGGTTTAGTTCCGCCTGGATTTCGACCAACACATCCTGTCGAAAAGTCGGGCTGGGTATGCCGAGCAGTGCGCCTCCGAGCAGCCATACGACCCCTCGCATGATCCAGCGGATGAGCCCAGGCCGGTATAGCACTTGAACGATCAAGGCTGCCGCCTCCCGGCTTTTTCCCTGGCTGAGCAGCTCAGCATACCGGGTATCCAGCAGCTTGCCCGGCTCCGAAATTTGGTGGGTGGCCATGGCAATGACCACATGGTCGCAAAGATCGGCGTGATCGGCTGCGAAGTGTTGAGCGATGGTCCCCCCATAAGACATCCCAATCACAACCTCCACATGCCCGGCGAATTGCTTCTGGATGAGCTCAGCAAAATCATCCGCCATATCTCGGGTTGTGTACCCCTTTGGAAGGTCTGATTTGCGGCTGACCATATAGATGGTATATTCGCTAAGAAAACGTGTCAAGCTCCCGATCATCATATCGAAGCCCATCCCCATGGGGATGCTGTTTCCTGGTCCGCCCGTGAGCAGCAGCAGGTTCTTTTTCCCTTTGCCGATGCGTGCATATGGGATGTTATTGATTGTTATTCCGTAGATGGGTATTTGACATGGTTGCATCTCATTACCACAAAATATGACCACAAGCTTACTTTTCCTTGTTGATTTTCAACCGCATTCTCCCGATAAGCCCTTCCCATACCGGGTAGTGGCTGCCCTTCCAAATCTGCGCCCGAAAGGCCTCTGCCTGTTCTTCGGTCCAGCCCAGGTTTTTTTGCGCGTAAAGTGAGTAAAAGGCCGTTGCCCGATAATTCGCTGCGCAGTGGAGCAGGACTTTTCTTGCCTTTAATTCTTTCATGCTCTGGTCAAAAGCCTCAAAATCGCTTTCCTTGGGATTTTCCCAATCCACCGGAATATGGATATAGTCCATACCGAGCGACACCACCAATCCCGCCTCGTCTGCCAGCGAATACTGCCGGTCGAGCGTTGCCAGGTTGATTACTGCCTCGAAGCCTTCTTCAGCTGCTGCCTTCAGCTGCTCCTCCGTCGGCTGCCCGCCGGTGATGAGCTGATCATTCACTTTGATGTAGTTATAGATTTTATTGGTGTTCATTCGCGTCGTCCTTTTTTTGACCCTGTTCATGCTTTCGTATTCCAGTTATCGATACCCGGTGATTATTTAGAACATATACTCTATATTTGTACTACTACTTGTACCGTAGCAACCAATAACGAATTACCGAGCACTCCCCACCAAGAACCAGTTGTTCAGAATGGATTTCAAATATTTTTACCTAAAAATCCTCGCCTCTTAAATCCCTTCAGACCCTCCTCCTACTCGAAGCAGCCTCAGCAGCTCTCCCAGGTTTTCCAAGATCAGGTGCGGCGCTGGTATGGCCTCTTCAGCTTGTTCGCGGCTTGATGCCCCGGTTAAAACCACGGCTGTATGCATGCCAGCCTCAATTCCCATCTTCACGTCCGTTTCCAGCCGGTCGCCAATCACCAGGCAGCGCTCAGGCGCTAAGTCTAAGCACTGCATGGCCACTTCCATCATCACCCGTGCGGGCTTGCCTGCCAACACCTCTACCTTGCGTCCGGTCAGGTGCTCCAGGGCTGCCAATGTCGCTCCGGCGTCGGGGATGCCCCCCCCAGGCATGGGGCAGGTTTTATCGGGATTGGTGGCAAAGAAGCGCGCCCCACGTTTTAGCGCCTGGTAGGCAGTGTTCAGCTTGCGGTAATCCAGTGTGCGGTCAAAGGCGACCACCACTGCATCGATCCCGCTCGGTTCGATGACAGATTTCTCGTCTTGATCCCAGAGCTCCTCCCGCACCTTCAATCCGAAAGCCCTCAGCTCCGCTTTTAAGTTCTCCTCGCCCACCACGTAATAAGCCAGGTCCGGGAAATGCTGCGAGAGGTAGGTACCCAGCACGTATCCCGAGGTGATCACCTCGTCAGCAGAAGCGGTAATCCCCAGGCGGGTGAGCTTGGCAGCATAGCTCTGAGGTGGTTCCAGCGGCTTGTTCGAGATAAAAAGGATGCGCTTGCCTTGCTTCCGGATCGCCTGGATGGTTTCGATAGCATAGGGCAGCGCCTTCTCCCCTAAATAGAGTGTGCCATCCAGGTCGAAGATAAAACCTTTTATCTGCTGGAGAATATTTGCGTCATTCATTTTGACTTTCTCACATTAAACTCTTTGTGGCCCTTTTCTATTCGTGAAGATTGGTGTAGATCGGTGGATTTATTGTGATCTATTCTCTGTCAACTCCGTCAGTCTACCTCAGGTATTTCTGTAATGCCGGGAACAGGTTTACATAGACTTCCTCGTAGATCTGCTGGTAGTAGGCCTGCCGGCTGCGGTCTGGCTCGGTTCCTTGCACTTCGGTGTGTGCCATGGCCAGGGCGGCCTGGCGGGTGTTGGGGTGCAGCCCCGCTGCACTGGCTGCCAGGATGCCTGCTCCCAGGGCAGCGCATTCTTGTGATGTGGAACGGAAGACCGGGATGCCCGTGATATCCGCGACAATCTGGCGCCATAGGTCATTCTGCGCTCCGCCGCCTGCGGCGATAAAGCGCCGGGTGCGGGTTCCCAACACACGCTCGACCCCGCGTGTATTTAAGCACTGCTCGAAGGCAATTCCTTCCAGGATGGCGCGATACAAGTGAGCGCGCCCATGGGCACCGCGCCAGCCGACTACGATCCCGCTGGCGGAAGCATCCCAATAGGGTCCCATGGCGCTGTTCCAATAGGGCACCAGCAGCAAGCCGAGCGACCCGGGTGGGATTTTGCTGGCTTCTGCCTCAAAGGACGCCTCGAGGGAAATTCCTTGCACTTGCTCATCCAGGCTGCCAAAATTCTCAATGAACCAGCGAATGATATAAGATCCGCCCAGGATGGCTGTCTCGATGAAATAGGTCCCGGGGATGCCGGCATACAGGGTGCGGAAGGCTGGATCAACCTGGTATTTTTCGCTGAAAACACCCGAGATGAAGCTGGTGCCCATACTCAGGTAGGCTTCATCCTGCCGGGTGATGTTGGCTCCCAACCCGGCTGCCTGCCCATCTCCCAACCCGGCTGCTAACAGAACACCTGGCTTTAATCCACTTTCATTTGCTGCCTGGGGAGTTAATTCCCCCAAGATCGCTCCGGGTGGAAAAGCTTTCGGAAGCTGCTCTAGCTTTAATCCAATACCGGTGACCAGCTCCTGCGACCATTCATTCAATTTGATGTCGAACAATCCCATCGGGTCTGCGCAGCCCCATCCGGTCAGGACCTTTCCGGTCATCCGCTGCACCAGGTAGGCATGCACATCCAGAAAAGAAGCAGCCTGCTTGATGACTTCTGGCTCAAATTCCTGCAGCCAGGCGATCTTGGCGATGCTTAAATTTCCAGAGAGCGGCTTGCCAGTGATGGCGTGAAAGCGTTCGAAACCGAATTTCTGCCTCAGTCCAGGTATGAGAGGGCGGGCGCGCTCATCCATCCACAAGATGGCATTGCGCAGAGGTTGGTTTTTCCCATCTACAGGCACGAAGGTCTCACGCTGGTGAGAGATTGAGATGGCGGCAATCCGTTCTGGATTGACCTTTTCTACCACCTGCCGCAGTGCTGCAGCGGTCGCCCTCCACCAATCTTCTGCGTTCTGCTCGTGCCAATCGGGCCGCGGCCTCAGCAGTGACAGGCTGCAGCGTCCCGAAGCGGCTGCATTCCCCTCCCGATCCCAGGCGATGGTCTTGACGCCGGTTGTACTGCAGTCGATACCAATGACAAGATCAGCTCTAGGTTTCATTTTGAAGTTTCGTTAATTGAGTATTTTTCCAGTCCAAGGATCTCTATTCTTCCAGTAGGAGCATTGTTGGCAAGTTTCTCCTTCAGGATAATCGATCCCTTCTTCATGCGGGCAGCCGATGATGCGATCTACCATAGTAACTCGCCTAACACCTATGCTTTGAATGAAATCGAGGATCTCCTGGTTGATGCTCTCATCTTGACGAACATCGCCTCCTGTTGTGAACCAAGTCTTGAGTTCAGCTTCATATTCATCTTTTCCGGTCAAGATGATTCCTACAACCACCTTCGATGCAAAAAGATTATCTGGACCATAATATGCAATGGTAGCAACAGGATATTCAGCCTCCTGTCGGCGAGCTTTCTTTTCCAGGTAATAACGTGGGTTGGGAGTAGGTGGCATGACTTATCTCCTTTCCAATTTATTCCCCAATCCGCCGAACAATACAGAAATCAGCTCCGTCTCTTCCAACGCTTAAGACGAGAGGTTCATAATAACGAATGTTTAGATCATCATCAAAACGGGTGGAAAAGAGCATGATGCTTCCCTCAGGTACCTGGTCTTTGACCGGCCATAGATCTTCAATAGTGAGCGAATGACTGGCATCTTCGGCTGCCAGATCTGGGTTTCGCAATACATAAACTTTGTTCACTTCAGGCCGGGTATTCTGAATCTCTTTGAGGGCTTCTTTATAGCATGTCAACCAGAAGTCAGTTTCAAAGCGCCGGAATGCGCCGCCAGTTCCGCCCACAAAGCTGTTGTAATATGTATATTCGTAAGGAAATAACTTGAGGATGCCAAAGACCCCAGAGAAATACCATCACCGTGACCAGGATCACCTGCATCCAGGTATTTCTCACCCAGGTGAAGAGGCGCTCAAAGGCAAACCCGGTGAAGATAAAGATGGGAGGCAAGATAAATATAAAATGTCTCAGACCATCGTAAAGCGGAGGCTTGTAGATGATCACATAAAAAAAGGGCAGCAAGAACCAAAGAAACACGGGTAAAAGGGACTGCCAATCAATCTTTTTGTAAGATTTCTTCCAGGCCAGCGCAGCCAGGCCGGCGAAGAAGAGCAGCCAGACGACCTCGGTGAAATTGATGAAAACCATCACTGGAAAATAGGTGGAAGGCAGGTGGTTTGAGCGGTAGAAAACCCCCTGGAAAAGCACCGAGACAATGACGGGGTTTTTGGACATGTATTGAAAAACCTCGAGATATCTTGTGATCGGGTTATCCCATAAATAAGGCCAGGTCAGGTAATTGACCAGGATGGTAATGAAGACCATTATCCCCAAATGCGGGATCGACCTCCGGCCATATTTTATTAGTGCATAGAGGGCGATGAGGACGCCGGCGAATGGTCCCAGCATGCGGATTGAAGCCAGCAGCCCGAGGGCAATCCCTGCTGGCAGCACGTCCAGGAATAGACCTGCAAGCCGGGTAGTGAATTTCTGAGGGCGAACCTTTTCTTTCCCCAGTCGATCGATGCTCCAGTAGCCGAAGTAGATGGCTGCCAGGAAGAAGCTCATGAAGGGGATATCCTTCGGGTTGATAAAGGCATGACCCCACAGAATAGGCTGGGTGGAGAATAACAGCGCTGCGGCGAAAGCGGCTCTCTTGCTCATCCAGCGTAAACACAGCAGGTAGAAAAAAATGATCCCGGCTTGAAAAGAGAGAAAGTTGATCAGGTGCCAGCTTGGATACCAGGCCAATTGAAATATGGAAGTCAGGATCTTAACCAGTGCTCCCGCCATTAAAAGGTAAGCCGGGCCGTACATTTTGTTGCCTTCTTGGGGTGGTCCAAAGGCTTTTTCAATCTGAAACTGCCCGTTCAGGCGTTCCTGGATCGAGTATGCATAGGGAATCGTGGAAGCATAACGATAAAACCCAGGTTCGTCCCATGAAGCTCCGTATACCTGGAAGGTAAGGATGCCAATGCTGAGATTGACCAGGATTAAAACGATGAAAGGAAGATGAGACGGGCGTGTCAAATTGCGAACTTCAGCGCTTGGGCGAGGCATAAAATCATTATAACAAGGAAATTGTCAGGCTTTAGGCGCTGAACACCTGCCTGTAGAATTCTTTTTGGGAGCGGAGCATGGCTTGCAAGCGCCGGTGCCTCTCAGCATCTGGATGGTAAGCTTCTCCGACACAGGGAAGAAAATCACCCACTTCCTGGATGATCCCAAGCGTTTCCATGGCCAGCAGCGCTGCCCCTCGGGCTGAAACCTCTCCCATCCTGGATGGATAAACTGGCTGTCCCAGGGCATCTGCCAGCCTGGAGAGCATAAACGGTGAATGCATTGCCGCTCCTCCGCTGGCGATGATTTGAGGCTGCGAGGGGAGCGCCTGCATCAAGAGCTCATAAACTTGCGCAATACGGCATATCACCCCCTCCAGCCCGGCTTGCACCAAGTCGAGAGGCGTAGTTGCTAAGGTTAATCCGGTTATTGAACCAGCAGCATCATCTGCCCAACCGGGGCTGCGTTCCCCGGCGATTAGAGGCAGAAAGGTGAGACCGTGAGCGCCAGGGGTTGTCTGGAGCAGGGCGGTTTCTAAATCAGGGATGGGGTCAATGCGGATGAGCTTTTTCAGCCAGTTGAAAAGGTTGCCGCCTTCGGTCAGTGCTCCACCCAGTAAAGCGCGACCCCGGTCCACACGGTAGCACCACAAGCCTGCTGGAATGTGTTCTATCTCATTCTTAAAGACTGCGCGAACTGCGCTGGTGCTCCCGATTGAGATCGTGACCCGTTCTGAGGAGGTACACCCGCTGCCAATGTTAGCCGCTGCTCCATCCCCGATGGCAGGGAACCAGGGGATCTCGGCCAGGGTAGGCCAGCGCTGCCGAAAATCCGCTTGTAAGCCCTGGTTGGGTTGGTCGATATCACATAACGGTGAAAGGTTGTTAGCCTTGACCGGCAGGAGTTCCAATAATTCCTCATCCCAAACCAGGTGCTTTCGATCCAAAAGACCCGTCCACGAAGCTGCCGAATAGCTGACAGCTGCGTTTCCAAACAATTTAAGCCATATATATTCACCCAACGAAACCCAGCGTATGGCTTTTTCAAAAACATCGGGATATATGCGGTGCAGCCAGAGTAACCGGGCGGGGAGATAGCTGGAATGAAAATAACACCCCAAGCGTTGGTGGACGGTTTCTTCATCAAATTGGTTACGTAAAAGATGAGTTTCAACTTTGGGACGGGTATCAGAATAAGGGAACAGGGGTGTGACTGCGGTTCCGTTTTGGTTTATCCCCAGTATATTGCTCACGAATGTGCAGGCTGCAACGCCAACAATTTGTCCAGCCAGGCTGCCAGATTGTTGGATCGCCAGATCGATGCTGCGGAATACCTGGTTCAACAGCGCTTCCGCATCTGCTTCGATGCCTCCCTCCGGCAGGATGGTGAACTGGTAGGGTTGGCGGCCTTCGATTCCTGGTACTGCATTTCCATGCCTGTCAAAAAGCAGTGCCCGGGCGTGGGAAGTGCCAATATCGAGTGCAAGAATATACGGAGGGTTTGCAGCGCCATGCTGCGCCTGAAGAGGATTCATGGTTGCCTCCTGGCAGTTGCCTGATCTTTCTGGTAGTCTACCAGAAACCTTCGGGCAGCCCAATTTCATTGAACATTGCCCAGGCTTTATCGATGGGCAGGCGGGTGGTTGGATCGTTGAACACCGCCTGGAACGCCAAATCTTGATCTCTTTTCAGAGCAGCTTCGATGATCATCTCCTGGTTTGCCACATGCCTGGAGACCAGCCCCAGCACTCCCGGGGGCAGCGCACCAGCTGTCAAAGGTGTCACTCGGTTTCGGCTGAAATGAGCGTTCGTTTCGACCACTGCATGGATCGGCAAATTGGAGACTTGTCCGGTGTTTTCGGTATTGACATTGGTGATGAAATCCTCCAATCCCAAGAGGGCGCGAATTTGCCGCAAAGCCTCTTCACCAAAATCCTGGGGTTCCCAACTCAACAAGCCATCGAGATAGTTTTGTACGATCTGCGGGGCGATCTTCCAGCGCTCGATGCGCCAGGCAACCGGCGTGCGAATGATCCCCCAGCGGAACAACTCTTCGGGAGAATGGGTGAAGCCGGGCACAAACTCCGAGAGGTGCCGGTCGCCAGCCGCTGCCAGGATGCCGAAGCGTTTGAGCAGCTCGAACTTGATCTGGTGATGATCCTGGAACCAATCTCCGTTTTTTTCAACTTCCTCCTGGGTATAGACCCGCAGTACTCCTGGCTTTTCCATAGTGCCGGTGGGCGATCGATAACAGGTCATGCCCTTGAAAATCGGCGCGGTCGATCCAGGTGAAATGGTTGATGCCAAAAACGTTTACCCGAATATCATCCCGCTTGGGAGTTTCCTCCAGGCCAAGGGTTTCTTGCGCCAGGTCTGCCAGTAAGTGTTGGGTTCCGAATACTTCATGGCAGCATCCAAAGACTTTCAAGCCAGGCTCCACTTTCGTCAGGGTGCGCGTGCAGATGCTCATGGGGTTGGAGTAATTGATTACCCAGGCTTCTGGGCAGTGATTGGCGATGGCATGGGCGAAACATTCGTATGTAATGGCTGAGCGCAGGCCGCGCATCAAACCTGGTGCTCCCGTGGTATCTCCAACAGGATAGAACATGCCATATTTTTCTGCCACGGCTACTTCATGTGCCATCATCTCCAAGGGTCCAGGCTGGATAGAGATGAATACAAAATCAGCGCCTTGAAGGGCTTCTGGAAGGGTTTCAACAGCCCGGTAATTCCACTTCGAAAGCACTCCTGGCTGGTTCTGCAGCCAATTGCCCAACTTCTCATTCAACCGGGCTGCCTCCAGGTCAATGTCGTATAGGGCCACTTCGCCGCTGAGGTCAGCGCATAATGCCAGGTCATTCATCAGAATATGCGCCCAGCCGCGGCTGCCTCCCCCGATATAGGCAATCTTTAGATGGATTTCGGCTTGTTTTATCATCATCACCTGAACCTAACCAGGAATTTTAAAGAGGATGCATACCCGGTTTTTTGCGGCTTTCGCTACGTCCTCGAGGTTTATCTTGCCTTCTCCATCGAGCGAGACGCCAAAATAACGGGCGTATTGTGGCACTTTCGTCAGGTAGGCTGCCAGCTGTGTGACCACACCTGTTTCATCCTCCACAACTTCTCCTGGCACTCTTATATTTTGGCCCCTTAACCGCAGGTCTGCTTCGGATCCACCGCGTAGGTTCTTCCACCAGGTACGCTCCTTTAGGCTGGTTACGTAAACAACACGTTGATCCTGGATGTAATTGACAGGCGTTGTATAAGTCTTTCCACTCTTGCGTCCCTTCACCGTGACCAACATCGTATTCCCGCTGACCAGCTTGTGAAATGGACTGCGCAACAAGAACCTCATGGTACCGTTGCCAATCTTCATTAAAATATTTTGAGCGGTCATCATTTTCCTTAAACGATCTTGGTAACGAATGGCTTATCGCCTGTAAGTCAAATCGATTGGATGGCGTTCTAGCCCGACATAGTTTTACTCTGAATTTGGTCTTATGGCAACTGATAAAAGAGATGGTTTTTAGGTTACAGATGTATAATCTAAGCAAAACATATAAAAACCCATCTCACAATTCGATGATGGAGATGATCATGACCATAATAAAAATTAGAACTGGTGCTCAGGTGGAGATTGATCTTGTCGATCTGGATGGCAATAGCTGAACGCCAGGTATTCGTTATTGTTCCGGATAAATTTGCTGACTACGCCCATCACCTGTTAGGAGAAGGCACTCCACTGGCGAAAGCTTTGATGGGTAGAACGGTAGAAGAAGAGGTCCCATATCGTTTAGACGATATTGTCAAGGTGCGTATCCTGGTTGTTCGCCCAGTGGTTTCAGATACCAATTATGAGGCTGCATCCCAGCGTGAAGCTGAATATCGCCAGGCACTTGCTAGATTTTGAAAAGCGCAATGCCGCCGCTTTTGCAGCTTCGTTCAGCGGGAAGTGGGGAGATTATGACCCGGATGGCATTGAAAAATGGGAAAACGAACAAAAGGACAAAGAATGATTCTATCTTTGCCTCACTTCATCCCGCGTGCTTCTTGAATCCATCCTAACATATGGGTTACACCTAGGCGTATCGAGTCATAATCGCCAGAGGCCAGGGATTTTTGGCTGATGAGCTGGCTGCCAACGCCCAGCCCGCAAGCCCCAGCTTTGATCCAGGTACGCACACTTTCTGGCGTGGTCTCTACGCCACCTGCCGGCATGAGCCGAGACCAGGGCATGGGTCCAAGCACGGCTTTGATCAGCTCAGGGGAGGGAGGAAATACTTTTACTATTTCTGCGCCAGCTTCTTCGGCTTTTGAGATTTCGGTGGGGGTTGCGCATCCAGGGATGTAGGGAATTTTGCGCCGGTTGCACAGCCAGGCGACCTCAGGGTTGAAGGTGGGGGCGACGATAAACTTTGCCCCATGGGCAATAAACAAAGCGGCTGTCGGTGCATCCAGGACAGAACCGATTCCCAGGATTAAAGAAGGGTGTGTATGGCGAAATTTTTCAACGAGAACTGAGAACACCGCCAGGGCGCCTTCTCCTCGGTTGGTGAACTCCACCACTTTGGCCCCCCCATCTGCGCAGGCGGCAACGGTTTGCCGGGCAACTTCCATGTCAGGATGGAAGAACAGCGGAACTAACCCCGTGTCGAGGATCGTTTGGATTACGGACATGCGATCGAACATAAATTTCCTTTCTCTCTTAATAAACCTTGAATTAGAACCTGTTCTATTCTTGAGTAATACGTAAGATGCCAAAATGGGCTGGGCGATGAAAGTCTGGCACCGGGGTCATAACTGGTGACCAGCAGCTGAACTCGGCAGCCTCGTCATGCGGGCGTTCGATGCGGTAGAAATTCGCCCGCCAGGTTTTGGGTAGGTTAGTGCTGCTGGTTAGCGATTGCCAGGGAATGGCTAACATTGCCCACCACTGTTGGAGATGATCGTCGCGCCACGCATCCCATTTAATTCCGGGGCAGTTCCAGGTTAAGTCCCCGGTCATTTGCGGGGTATTTCGACCCTCTGGATTGTGGATGCGCGCATCGAAAAGAACGCCATTCGGGCTGACTTCAAATTCATAATATTCGGTTGGGTCAACATCCGTAGGGGCAATGAAAACTTCGACGGCTTCTTCGTTATAGATTGGGTCATCTCTGCGGGTATAATTCCCCCAGATATCTCGATCCTGGCAGTCAAAACGGACAAACAGGAACTGAGAAGTGTGGCAGAGACGCACCGTTGTTTGCTGCCTGGCCTCTCGGCTGCCATCTGCCAGGATGAAAGGTGATAGCACCGGAAGGTCGCTCCAATCCAACTGGTGTAAATCTCCAGATCTGGTCCAGGCTTCTGACCTGGAAGTCAATAACCATTCTTTCACGCCCAAATTCTACTATGAAACTACCCACCATTGAAAAACCCACCCTCCTGCTAGACCCCTCCCGAGTACAAATGAATATTAAACGCATGGCTGAAAAAGCTCGCGCACAGGGGATCCGTTTTCGCCCGCATTTTAAAACCCACCAATCCGAACAAATCGGTGAGTGGTTCCGCGAGCAGGGCGTTAGCGCCATTACCGTTTCCTCGGTGGATATGGCCCTGTATTTTGCAGACTGCGGATGGCAGGATATCACCATCGCTTTTCCAGTAAACTGGAGGCAGTTGGAAAAATATTGGTCCCTGGCGAAATCTACCCGGCTGGGGTTATTAGTTGAATCCATTGAATCGGTGGATTGGCTGGAAAAGAACTTGAGTGTTCCGGTCAATCTCTGGATTGAAGTGGATGAAGGCTCTGGTCGTTCTGGTGTACCCTGGGATGACACAAATACTTTACTGCATCTTGCTGAACAAATTCGCCAGTCCTCCCATCACCAGTTTAAAGGTCTGCTGACCCATGCTGGCAGGATTTATAGCTCCAGCACGGTCGGTGAGATCGAGAACGTATATACCCAGACGGTCCAACGCCTGAACCAGGTCCGTGATTTCTTATTAACCAATTCGGTTGAGGGATGCGAAGTATCGATTGGGGATACGCCGGGCTGCAGCCTGGTGTCTGACCTGGGCAAGGTGGATGAGATCAGGCCGGGCAATTTTGTTTTCTATGATGCCCAACAGCTCCGCTTAGGTTCCTGCCAACCCGAAGATATCGGGGTTATCCTGGCTTGCCCCGTGGTTGCGAAGTATCCTGCCAGAGGCGAGGTCGTTATTTATGGCGGTGCCATTCACCTCTCAAAAGACACGGTGATTGATCAGGGTAAACCCGTTTACGGCCTGGTGGCTTTGCCTGGCGAGAAGGGTTGGGGTGCGCCCGTGCCGGGCGGATACGTGGCACGTTTATCCCAGGAGCATGGGGTTGTGCACCTGCCCGAGCCATATTTGAGCCAGGTATCGCTAGGTGATATATCTATTAATTATCCCGGCGCATTCCTGCCTGTCAGTCAGCGCGCTGGGCGAATACTATACGCTGGATGGAGAAATTATCCTGGCTTTTCAAGGGTAGATAGCCGGTAAAGATATTCTCCGGCACGGCGCACCACCAGCAAGTCTGGGTCATTCCTGGCTTCCCATTCGGAGGGGTCAATCAGCTTTGGGTCGCGGTATCCCAGGTTGATCGACCGGCAGAGCTCCTCAGGGAGGCTTGTTGCCAGGGTAACCTGGATGCGAGGGGCTTCGATGCCTGTTTTTAAATCGTATTCCCCGATACCGCGCAGCTGAGTGGAATGCCCCAGCACCCCCCAAGGCAGGTGCTTGAACTGGTCCCACTGGGTGACGAAATAATCGAGCACATGATAGCCGATCTTCCGGATTACTTTCCCATGCGTTTGGCTGATTTCATGAATATGAGGTGCGTAGAGGATCAGCTCCCCACCATCCGCAACCACCGGCTCCAGCTTATACATACCCTTGCCTCCCACCCAAACTTCCTGGTACATCTCTGGCAAAACAGAAAGCACCTGGTGGTAAGGTTTTTCCACCCAGCGGATGTGCACTTGGGCGGAAAGGCCTGCTGCATCCAAAAAAGCTTCTTCTGGCGTGCCGAAAAAGCATCCAGCAATCCCTTCGTGCATGACAACACAGCAAAAGGCGTGTCGGGGTGTGGGGATCAGCGCTGCAGCGCGGTCAATCACTTTGCGCACGGGCGTGTCGCGTGTGCCAATAATCGTATGGCAGGTGATCAAGGCGCCTAACCAATGGGTAAAGTCGATGATCTCAGATCCGGCGATCCCCGGGAAGAAATATTTATTCCCTCCAGAAAAACCGACCACCTCATGCGGAAAAACCGGCCCGCAAATGATCAGGTGGTCGTAATCCAGGACCAAGCGGTTCAACTGCACTTCCACATCCATGGCTAAGCGAGCTTCAGTGAGCTCTGCCATCTCTTGGGCCGAGATGGTACCCAGGTAGGTGAGGGCCGCGGGATCCTTCCAGGCATGGTTGAAGATCGAGATATCCCGATACGCCCCCGTGCGCTCCTCCGCTGTGATTCCGAAGTGTTTCAGTATGGTTGGCTCGTCGAGTGGGGGATGGGTGCCGAGGGCGACCAGGAAATCAAGCCTCTGCACAGAGCCTTTGAGATGCCGGGTCAGCAGCTTGAAGAACAGCGGAACAGGCATTGTGCGCGTCGGATCGGGTACGATCACCAGAACTCTTTTGCCTTTTAGTGCGAGGCTGTCCAGCCCTTCGACGACAATTTTTTCCAGATCGGTTTCGCTCAGAAAATTCGGCATTGGAATGTCTCCCGGATGAGGTTATTTGAATCTTGGTTTCAAAGCCAAGTATACTCGATTGTTATTCGCAACCTTCTCCAGGCAGGTATATAATTATTCCGTTGTCTAATGTATCGATCCGAAAATTGCAAGAGGCTTGTTATTGAGTGTAAGCTGTGGACGATGAGTATATCGTTTCGTACAGCCTATCCAATAACTGGAGCTCATCAAGGTTTTCCAGAGTGGTCTTTTGAATCATGGTGTATTTCAGGAGGATGAAGATGGTGCAGCTCTTTGGCAAGGATTTATCACCCCAAGACTTACTCCGCCGCCTTGGTGATATGAGCCAGGTGGCAGGGGTGCAGCCGCTTGAACTCGTTGATGGTAATGAACGCGGTGTGCGTGCGGTGAGCCTCTATAATGCCGCCGGCCTGGAATTGATGGTTGTGCCCGACCGCGGTATGGCAGTGACCCGCTTGGCTTACCGCGGCGTACCGCTGCCGCTCCTCAGCCCGGTGGGAACAGCGCACCCGGCTTTTGCTGAGCGGCGCGGGTTGGGCTGGCTGCGCACCTGGCCGGCGGGTTTCCTGACCCCCTGCGGGCTGACGCAAGTTGGCTCTCCCTGCCTGGATGGTAACGAAGAGCTGGGCCTGCAT
Source organism: uncultured Chloroflexia bacterium (assembly GCA_963751425.1). Taxonomy (GTDB): domain Bacteria; phylum Chloroflexota; class Anaerolineae; order Anaerolineales; family UBA4823; genus CAVVUF01. The sequence continues at coordinate 1,005,899 of CAVVUF010000002.1, forward strand.
GGACGCGTGGCTCAGATCCCGGCGCGCCAGGTTTCCTGGGGGGCGGAGTGGCAAGGAGATCGGTATGTGCTGTGGGTGGAAGGTAAGGTACGGGAGACCGCGGTGTTTGGTGAGAACCTGATATTGCATCGCCGCATCTGGACGACGCTGGACAGCGCCACTTTTTGGATTGAGGATCGCGTTGAAAACCAGGGATTTTCCCCGGCCCCGCATATGTTTCTACAGCACATCAACCTGGGCTACCCAATTGTCGATGAGACCGCCCGCCTGGTGCTGCCCACCCATACCACCCAGCCCAGGGATGAAGCCGCCCAACCAGGTCTGGAAAGCTGCTGTGAGTTTTCAGATCCGGTCCCTGGTTATCTGGAGCAGGTTTTTTACCATGATCTACAGCCCGATGGAAGTGGGCAGGTGGAAGTCCGATTTGAGAACCCCACATTTGAGCATGGTCGAGGCCTTGGTGTTGCTCTGCGCTATGCAAAAGCAGATTACCCGATTTTTATCGAGTGGAAGATGATGGGCGAAGGTCTGTATGTTGTCGGTTTGGAGCCTGCCAACTGCCATGTCGGCGGGCGCTGCCAGGAGCGAGAGATGGGCACGCTGCCGATGCTTGCTCCGCAAGAGAAACGAACCTACAAGCTAGAGGTCGAGGTATTTTAAAGGAGACAACGATCATGAAACGCTCTGAGATTAATACCATCCTGCGTTCTGCCATTCAATTTATTCACGATCAACACTTTGCCTTGCCTCCGTTTGCATACTGGACTCCGGAAGCGTGGGGGACGAAAGGGGATGAAGTGCGTGAAATTGTAGATCGCAAGCTGGGCTGGGATATTACCGACTTTGGCAGTGGAGATTTCGAACGGATTGGCCTTTTCCTGTTTACGATGCGAAACGGCAGGCCAGAGAACCTGAAAACCCTGCAGGGTAAATTGTATGCAGAGAAGTTGTTGATAATCCGGGTTGGTCAGGTAACTCCCACGCATTACCACGCCAGCAAAATGGAAGATATTATCAACCGGTCTGGAGGCAGGCTGGGGATTGAGCTTTATGAGTTTTTACCGGATGGAGGTTTGGACCGCGCTGCAGAGGTGTCTGTCTCGCTGGATGGCGTCCAACACCGCCTGCCGGCAGGCAGCCAGGTTTTTCTAACGCCAGGGGAGAGCATTACCTTGACGCGGGGCTTGTACCACCGCTTTTGGGCTGAGGATGCCCCCGTGCTGGCGGGAGAGGTCTCTTCGGTCAATGATGATGACGCTGATAATTACTTTTACGATGCTCCAGGCCGTTTTCCGGCGATTGAAGAGGATGAGCCGCCGCTGTATTTGCTGTGCAATGATTACCCTCGCTACTACCACCTGGCAAAGCAGGTGTGATGATTAATAAGTGCGCCGTTGTTGCCGGTCACATCTGCCTGGACATTTTCCCCGAGCTTGATCATCTACCTCCAGGTGGGATCAGCAAGCTGTTTGAAACAGGTCAGTTATTAAGAATCGGTAAAGCTTTTTTTGCAACGGGTGGTCCTGTCTCGAATACAGGGATAGCCCTCCACCAGCTGGGCATCCCGACCCGTTTGCTGTGCAAGATCGGTACGGATTTATTTGGGGATGCCGTCCGAGATCTTATTGGCGCATATGCCCCAGAGCTGGCAGCCGATATGCGGATTGACCCGGGCACCAGCACGGCTTATACCATTATCCTGAGTTTTCCGGGTGCAGACCGCGTCTTCATGGGAAACCCAGGAGCCAGCGACACCTATGGGGCTGAGGATATCGACTATGATGTGGTCTCCCGGGCAGACCTGTTCCACTTCGGTTACCCTCCCGTGATGCGCAGAATGTATGTAGACGGGGGCTTCGAGCTGGAGACAGTCTTCCAGCGGGCTAAGGAAGCCAGCGTGGTGGAAAATCTTCTCACTTCGTTGGATATGGCTTTCCCCGATCCGGCAACTCCTGGAGGTCAAGCCGACTGGCGCCTGATTATGAAAAGGGTGCTGCCGCATGTCGATGTCTTCCTGCCCAGCCTCGAAGAGTTGTTATACATGCTGCACCGGGAGCAGTACGATGAGCTTGTCAGGGGCTTTGGAGCAGGTAATCTGCCGGAAGCCGCATCACCTGGCCTTCTGTACCAATTGAGCAGTGAGCTGATCGAGATGGGGGTTAAGATTGTGGCGATCAAGCTGGGTGAGCGTGGGCTCTATCTGCGTACCGCCACCCTTGAGAGCTTGAAACCGCTGGCAGGCAGCCTGGATATTTCTACCTGGAATGGGAAAGAGCTTTGGGCGCCCTGTTTCCAGGTGCAGGTGGCTGGCACGACCGGTGCAGGGGACGCTACCATCGCCGGTTTCTTGAGCGGGCTGCTGCGCGGCCTCACTCCAGCCGAAGCCATGACTATGGCAGTGGCAGTTGGGGCGTGCAACGTAGAGGCCATGGATGCCTTGAGCGGGATCTGCTCCTGGGAAGATACAGAAGCGCGTGTGAAGTCTGGCTGGCAGCGTCATGTGTTGAGGCTGGAAGAGCCTGGCTGGGAATGGGACTCGGCAGCCGGATTATGGGTAGGGGAGGGGTAAGGGGTGCGATTGGCTCAGAAATTGCACTTGAGAGTAGGAGATTTAAGGTTTAATAGGTTGCGTATAGATTATTTGCAGAGGAGCCTCCCTTGACAGTAGAATACCCTGGATTACAATCTTCGCTGCAATGGGACAAGCAGAGCCGATGAGCGAAGGAAACGAAACCACGCACTCCGATGCTTATCTACACGTGCAGCGGGGGCCTTTAGCGGGTATTGTCATTCCTGTTGACCCGGGAGCGAATATCTTTGGCAGGGCAGAGGGGCACATCCTGCCGGATGAGCACGTATCTCGGCGGCACGCCTCCATCAATGCGGTCTCTGGCGAATACATGCTGATTGACCTGGGAAGCTCGAACGGTACGGTAGTGAATGGTCAAAAGATCACCGGCCCAGTGATACTCCAGCATGGCGATGTGATCCAGTTCGGGGGGACCATCATGGGATTTTATATCCGGGGGATGGAGGGCAGCGTGGTAATGGGGACGGGAGCTGCCACACCGGCAGCGGCTCCGGAACAGCTTTTAGAAAGCACGCTCGTTATTTCGAAAAATCTGAAACAGGAATAAGGTTTTATCCGAAAAATGGGAGAAGTCGTCAAAAAACGAACATCTTATGCTTTCTTGCCGGGGTCGATCTTAGCCCAGGTATCTCTCAGAGGCAAGGTCATATTGAAGACCAGGCTAGATTCTGAGGTATCTAAATCGACGCAGAAGAAACCTTTACGCTCGAACTGGCAGGACATCCCTGCCTTGGCACCTGCCAGGCTGGGCTCCACCTTGCAATCGGTCAGCACCTTGAGTGAATTGTGATTTAGATAATCGAAGAAGGACTTGCCTTCTTCGGGGCGGTTCGGATTCGGCACATTGAAGAGACGATCGTACAGGCGCACTTCAGCATTCAGGGCGAGCTGGGCGGAGACCCAGTGAATAGTGCCCTGTACTTTGCGCCCATCGGGTGCGTTCGCGCCGCGGGTTTGGGGATCGAAGGTGCAGTGAACTTCCTCGACTTCACCGGTGAGGGGGTTCTTCACGTAGTCTTCACACTTGATAATATAACCATAGCGCAAGCGCACCTCGCGCCCCGGAGCAAGGCGGAAGTACTTGGGCGGCGGTTCGACGCGGAAATCATCTTTCTCGATATAGATCTCGCGCGTGAGAGGTATCTGGCGTGTACCGGCTGAAGGATCCTCGGGGTTGTTGATCGCTTCGAGATCCTCGACCTTGCCTTCAGGGAAATTGGTGAGCACCACTTTTAGCGGCTCCAGCACGCCCATCACGCGTGGGGCGGTCCGGTTGAGAACCTCACGCACATTGAACTCCAGCAGGGCCACATCGACCAGGTTCTCTTTTTTCGAGACGCCGGTCATATCGATGAAATTGCGTACAGCATCGGCTGGATAGCCGCGGCGGCGCATCCCGCACAGGGTGGGCATGCGCGGATCATCCCAGCCGCGCACGGTACCCTGGTCGACGAGCTGCTTGAGGAAGCGCTTGCTGAGGATGGTATAGGTGACGTTCAGGCGCGAAAACTCAATCTGGCGGCTGCGGAAGATATCCAGCTCGTTCAGAAACCATTCGTAGAGCGGGCGGTGATCTTCGTATGCCAGGTCGCAGAGCGAGTGGGTGACACCTTCCAACGAGTCGGATTGACCGTGGGCAAAGTCGTACATGGGGTAGATGCACCACTGGTCGCCGGTGCGGTGGTGGGAGGCGTGGAGGATGCGGTACATCACCGGGTCGCGCAGGTTCATGTTGCCAGAGGCCATATCAATCTTGGCGCGCAGCACACAGGCACCATCGGGGAATTCGCCTTTGCGCATACGCTCAAAGAGGTCCAGGTTCTCCTCCACTGTGCGGTTGCGGTAGGGGCTCTCCTTGCCAGGCTCGGTGAGGGTGCCGCGGTACTCCCGGATCTGGTCGGCGCTGAGATCGTCGATATAGGCTTTTCCCTTGCGGATCAATTTGACAGCAAACTCATAGAGCTGTTCAAAATAATCAGAGGCATACAGCTCTTTACCTGCCCACTCGTAACCCAGCCAGTGGATATCCTCTTTAATAGCCTCCACGTATTCCACATCTTCTTTGACGGGGTTGGTGTCATCGAAACGCAGGTTGGTCGCGCCGCCAAAAGCCTGGGCAGTGCCGAAATCGATGCAAATGGCTTTGGCGTGCCCAATGTGCAGGTAGCCGTTCGGCTCGGGAGGAAAGCGCGTGCGCACCCCTTGGAAGCGCCCAGTTCTGAGATCTTCTTCGACTGCTTCGCGGATAAAGTTAGTGGGGGTAGGGGAAGTCTCGTCTGTCATGATGATTTTCCTTATATAGAGAAAACACCCTGGAAGGTGAGCAGGGTGCTTAATCCAGAAGGCTGGGGGCAGAGGATTCGAACCTCTATAGGCAGATCCAGAGTTTGCAGTCCTGCCATTGGACGAGCCCCCAACAGCGGGTGTTATTTTATCATGGAGGTATTGAGGTGTCTATGATATTTTGATACGGCCTTCTTAAAATCAAGCAATTATTCTCTCATAACTTGATATTGTGCTTAATGACTGTCGACATCGTTGATAATCCATTGTTATGTGCCAGACTCCATGGTGATCTTCCTTAGCTTGTGCCAAATACAAGACTTAAACGAGGATGGTCGCTTTTCATAACCCTTCTCTGGCTTTAAGAACACCTTTACTGGTGACAAATAGTACGTGACTCACAATCGAAAAAGTGCCATAATACGATAAGATAATTTCCCTGTGATATTACACTGAAATAGCAGGAACAGGTTGTGACAATAAAACTGGGTGATCAAAGAAAGCCCTCCTGGAATTTCAAAACCTACCAGAGCAATATCATCTCAATACTCAAGGAGTGCAGTATGAAAATTAGTGGGCGATATGAGTTTATTGCAATGTTTGTTGTGGCATTGATCATCTTCATATTCTTAAACGGGAATCATTCAGCAGCAAGCGCGTCATTAACTACAAAATTGGATATCCTGTCAGAAAGTCGCTTAGACCAGATAATCTACTCACCGGCGGAAGAAATATCGCTTGTTTTAGACGATGGATCTACTGAAGATGCAATTGGAGTAGGAGGGACCAGTTCGTTTATTTTCTTTAATCGCTTCACTCCCGATCCATCGCGATTTCCTTTTGAACTGACAAGTTATCAGGTTTATTTCCAAAGTGCACCGGGTGTAACCGTAGGCGATGAACTTAATTTATTCGTATATGAGGATGCTGACAGCAACCCGGCGAATGGTGCGACACTCCTACTTAATTATCCCATTACGATCAAAGCACTCGATTCATGGAATGAATATGTACCGGTTTTGGCGGACCCTTTGGTGATAGAAGGGCCCGGAGATCTATTGATTGGCTTAGAAGCCCTTGAAACTCCAGGTACCAGTTACTACCCGGCCTCCATTGACACGAATAATTCTCAGCAGCGATCATGGGTGGGTTATTCTTTCCTTGACCCACAAGCCTTTAACATTATCGATGATTTGGGTTTTCCTGGAAACTGGATGATTCGTGCCTATGGAACAACCACCGGGACCTCCGGGTACCTTTTTTACCTGCCCATCATCTCTAAACCTCTCCCTCCCCCTGTGCTATCCCCGATCAGCAATCCAAATGGTGAGTCCAACTTCACTGTAAGTTGGACTTCAGTCAATCTTGCAACCTCGTATGTGCTGGAAGAAGATGACAACGGGGCTTTTTCCAGTCCAGTGATCATTTATAACGGAGCTTCCACATCCTGGTCGGCATCGAATCGTGCGGTGGGAACGTATTACTACCGTGTCAAAGCGCGTAACTCCTCGGCAGATAGTACCTGGAGTAATGTTCAGTCGACCACAGTGGTCCCTCCTCGAAGCAATGTCTACATAGAAAATGATACCGGCTGTACTCTGTGCTTTGAAGTCTTCGACACCGGAATTGGTCAAAAATGTTTTTCCACCGCTGGGAGTATATTTTATGGCTCTTTCACGGTTGGAAATTATAGGTGGGCTGCCTCAGCCTGCTGCGGATCCATGAGTGATTCTGACTACTTTGGAAGTACCTGGAGTTATAGCTTCTATTGCACTTCCTCGGTGGCTGCTCAGGCAGGTTCCTCCGCGCTGCAATGTACACCTCTATCGAATGGTTTGACCCAATCGGATGGCCCTCGACTGCCATAAATCTATCCCATCACCGCCATTTGGGCAGGGCGCAATTCTTTGAAACCTATCACAAGTGGGAGTCTGTATGCTCGGTTTCAGGCGCTGAGTGGCAAACAAAGCGCCAGAAAGCGCAGGTATTCATGATGCATGATCCTAGTTCTGGTGATGATGTCTAAGTTGTGCGGTGAGGACCATAACCTGGCGAGACGCGGAACTGATCAAACCTGCTGATGGTTATGAATTTTGGCAGACCGCCAGCAGCTCCTGGTTCGCTGAGGAGATGATAAGCAACCTGGGGTAAGGCTTAATGGTGGGCGTGTTTTTCCGCCTCTTCGGCTTCAGCTTTCGTTTTGTGGATGGTACCGTCAGGGTGGTTTGGAGGAGAATATACGGTATAAAGCTTCAGCGATTTGGTTTTTAAGGCATTGATCACATTGTGGTAAGTGCCTGCCGGCACTACAACCGCTTCGCCGTTTTTAACGATATGCTCCTCAGAATTATTGAAAACAAATTTTGCTTTGCCTTGTTCGATGCGGAAAAACTGGTCTACATCTGGGTGGATTTCGTCGCCGATTTCCTCACCTGGCTGCAGGCACATGACAACGAGCTGGCAGTGTTTCCCGGTGAACAAGACCTTGCGAAAAAAGTTGTTTGCTAAGGTTTCGTCTTCAATGGGTCCAACATATCCGGTCATTTGTAAAAATCCTTTCTTATAGCGAACATTTAGGGTTGCATGATGATTGGCAGGGTGACGGTAAAACAAGTGCCCTGCCCAGGCTGGCTGCGTACGGCGATTTGACCGTTGAAGCGTGTGACGATGTCTTTGACAATGGTCAAACCCAAGCCTGTGCCTTCGCGTTCCATCTCTTTAGCGTTTGGAGCGCGGTAAAATTCTTCAAATAGGTGCTGCATGGCATCCTCAGAGATGCCGATGCCGGTGTCTTCGACCGTAACTTGGGCTTCTTCCTGGTTCAGAGAGAGCGTAATCGTTGCTTTTCCTCCGGGCAGGGTATATTTGACTGCATTCGAGATCAGGTTGTTGAGGAGGCGGTCTAAATCTTCTGGGATTGCTAAAACGAGTACGTTGTTTCCACCAGTTTTATTGTGATAAGCGAGGGTGAGTTGTTTTTCTTGAGCAGGGACAGAGAAGCGGTTGACGACCCTTTGAACTACCTCATCCAGCACGACGGGTTCGAGATTGCGCTGGTCAATGGTCTTCATTTTCCCGGCCGCCATATCGAGTAGATCATCGATCAGCTTTTGGAGGTAATCGGCGCGGCGGCTGGCGCGTTCCAGGATATCCTTTTGCTGCGGGGTGATCTCACCGGCATAACCGGCGGTGATGGTACGCAGCAGGCTGCGCGTCACGCTGACCGGGGAGCGCAGCTCGTGGGTGACCATGCGCACGAAAGTGCTTTTATTGGCATCCAGGTCTTCGATCGCCTGGTAAGCCAGGGCGTTTTCGATGGCGGTACTGCCCTGGGCGGCGATGGCTGCCAGGAAGGTCTCATCATCGGTGGTGAAATGATTCTGCTCTTCAGAATAGGCTCGTAAGATCCCCAATGTCCCATTCTTGCCTGCCAGAGGCGCTGACAGCATGGAGGCGATGCCCTCCTGGACAGCCCAATTGGGGTATTGCAGTAAGGTGGTCTGGCGGACATCTGGCACATGGACGATCTTGCCAGCCAACACTTCGCGCGCCAGAGGGTTGCTCTCCAGGTCGATAGGTCCTTTTTCCAGGTAAGCCTGGCTGAGGCCATAGGTGGCCACCGGATCTAGCTTCCGGCGCTCTTTATCCAGCAGCCGGATTGAACAAGCGCGCACATCCATGACTTGAGCCGCGCTCCTCACCAGGCTGTTAAGCACCTGAGAGAGCTCCAGGGTGGAGTTGACTGTGAGGGCACCTTCATTCAACGCTTGCAGGCGAGCGGTAGCACGTTGAAGATTTCCGGTCAACCGCACCACTTCCCGCTCGCGGCGGCGTAGGCGCTCCGAGATTGTGCTCACCAGGTAAGCGACGATCAAGGCGGTGCTGTTGAAGAAAAAAAGGATGGCGGCAACATAATATGGATTGTCGAACAAGGGTACAGGTAGATACCCAACGATAGCTTCGTGGGGTAGGATTTTAAGGTATTCCAACAGGGCTATGCTTGATAAGAGAACGACAGCCAAAACTGAGAAAGAAAAGGCAACGCGTGGAGGGTAGAGCGAGGAGACAATGACGATATGAAAGATAAAAAAGAAAATGGCTGGGCTTTCAATGCCTCCAGAAAAATGGATCAGGAGGGTCATCGCCAGCCAGTCTAAAGCAACCTGCCAAAGGCCCGGATTGAGGTAAGCTTCGGGAGGAGACTGGTTTTTCTTTTAAATTACGTTCAATGAGGAAGAAGAGCAGGTTGTAAGAAAGGATCGCTGCGCCGATGATGAAAAGCGGCTGAACCGGGACTTGTATTCCCAAGAGAGGACCGATCAATAGGGTGATCAGAAGAACGCCTGCGCCAGCCAGCCAGCGCAGGCGAATCAGCCAGCCGAAGCTTTCGATCCATTCGGCTTCGACCAGAGACTTTGTCCTTTGTTCCGATGGTTCGCGGCTCACGGAATCCTTATACAGGGAATAAGCTCACGCATGAACACGGGTTTCACAGATAATAAACTTCGAGGCGTTTGGCGTGACCGGTAATTTTTAGGGCAGCGTCAAACTGGGCTATCGCTGTCCTGGTTTGATCACGCGACGAGATGCTTGCGAACGGTTTCAAGCAGGACCTCTGGCTCGACAGGTTTCTCCAAGAATTCGTCAACGGGCAGGTAATCTTCATCAGGCCGAAAACGCATGGGAGTTGTGCTGTGAATGGCTGTCAGCATGAGGATGGGCGTTTTGCAGAAATCTTTATAGGGAGATTTAGGATCGTTGCTGTGAAGGGTCAGCGCGAACTGAAAGCCGGCTGTTGTAGTGTCCATCATCACATCCAAGATGACTAAATCGGGCTTGAACTTTGTAACTGCTTGCAAGCCTTCATCCAAGCTTGTGGCTTCGGAGATGGCGTAGCCAGCATTTTCTAAAGGCAGCCGGAGTGTCAAGCGTTGATCTGGATCATCATCGACAAGGAGAATACGTTTTTGGTTCATAGATGGGTCCTTCCTGAGGAGCGATTTCGTTTTGATTGGAGTACAGAGATAAGTATAATCAATTTTTTGGGTTTCGCAACGGAATCACCCATCGAATTACGATATTGGTGTAAAAAAAACCATTGTCACAGGGACAATGGTTTTTAGTAGCGAGGCTTGGATTCGAACCAAGGACCTTCGGGTTATGAGCCCGACGAGCTGCCACTGCTCCACCTCGCATCATTTTGACCTGTTTCCAGGCGGGCGGAATTATAGCACGGGCAACCGTCAGCGTCAAGGCGAATGCACAGGCATCTCAGGTTATGGTTTTTGGGCTACTGGTTTGGGGTCTACGAACAAAGCCAGCCAGAGCTGCCAATTCTGAACCGGTTCTTCAGCTAAGATAACTTGAGGGGTTGGTTCGGGGCTATCACCTGGAGCGGGGATGGGGATCGCCAGGTGATCATCTGGCTGCTGCATGCTGGCTTTCTCATATGCATATTCTCGAACAGCATCATCTGTCACTGAATATGCCACCTGCGTCTCGAGGGACTGCTTTGTAGCCACCAGCTCGGTTAATTGAGCAGCGACAGAGGCTTTGTCTGCTGTCAGGCGACGTAAGTCTGCCATCCGGCTGTTGAAATCTCGGACGAGCATAACCAGAGCGAAAAGTCCAATAACAGCGATGATATACTTCCAAAGATCCGTTTTCTTCCGCATATTTCCATCTTACCGCAGCCTGCTTTACGCTGCAAGAGGTAATCTTGACATGGTTCGCTGCAACTTGTGTGCCAGTTAAAAATAAAACAGCCTGCTGATATTTCAACAGGCTGGAGTGCCGAAGGTGGGATTTGAACCCACACGAGCGTACGCCCACTACGCCCTGAACGTAGCGCGTCTGCCAATTCCGCCACTTCGGCTTGCGCGGCTTATTTTACCTTATATCCCATGTTTGTCAATCTCTTCCGGATTGGACGGCGCGGAAATTTCAGGGCATGGGATCAGTGGGCCTATTTGAATGGGCTCAATTGGCGCATTCCTTGCATCGATGTTACCCGTAAGGACGTGCTATAATGCGTACCAGGCAGTTTTGAGGCAGAATGGTTTCCTTTATTGAACAGATTCTTTCGATATTGACCAGCCCTCCGGGCAACCTGGTTTATTTTTTGGTTGTTGCTTTTACCATAACCGCTGCTTTCCAGCTCTCGATTAATCAATGGCGCCGCACCGGATTTCCTCAAGGGCGGAGGATGGTGATTGGGCTGGGAATATTGCTGTTGGTGCAGATCATTCAATTTACTCTAGCAATCCTGGTATGGCAGAACCTGGCTCCTTTGAGTTCAGTTTTACCACCACTGGAACGCGCCATCGGTCTCTTGATCATTTTGGTGGTGGCATGGCTCTGGCTGTTTCCAGAGCCAGATCTGATCGCAGACGTTGCCACTTTATTTATTGGTTTATTAATCTTGGTCTTTTTTTTCATTTCACTCGCCTGGTGGGGAAATCAGCCTCCTGAATTAACTTTCAACAGAAGTTGGGCAGATTTTGCAAGTGTTATATTTGGCTTAGTCTTGCTTGGGCTAAGCAGCCTGCTCATGCTCATCCGGCGTCCGAATGGCTGGGGATTTGGGCTGGCAATGAATTTTATCCTGATGGGTGGGTATCTGGCTTGGTTTTGGCTTCCTCAGCTTGGAAGCGATTATGTAGGTGTGATCCGCCTCTCCCAAATGATGGCATTTCCACTGCTGCTTTACTTGCCGCAGCGGTTCAATGTACCAGCGGAAATTGTGCAAACGGCTGCCCCGATTACGACGAAAGAAGTTCGCCGGTATCGAGTAGACCCGGCTCTAGTGAATGATTTTTTGAGCCTGGCAGCGAATGCTTCTCCTGATCAAGCCGGTCAAACGATCACCAGGCTCGTTTCAGAGCTAATGGTTTCTGATATTTGTTTGCTTGCCGCACCCCCAGATACATCTGGAGCATTGGTGATCTCCTGCGGTTATGATCTCATAAAACAAGTTCCAATCGAAGGATTCAACCTTGACAGTCATACGACCCCGATCTTATCCAGCGCGATGCGGCGCGGCCGGCATGTACGCCTGCCTTCTAGCAGCACATCCCAAGATTTGGCCAGCCTTGCCCAGGCTCTCAAATTGGGGCGTTCGGGGCATTTGTTAGCTGCCCCGGTTGTTGCCCAGGGTTTGCAGCCGCTCATGGGCATTATTCTGCTCTTACCTTATTCAAATCGTGGTTGGACAATCGAAGATCAGGCTCATTTGATCCGGTTGAGCGAATCCTTGGCCTTAATTTTATCCCAGAAAGAAGAACTCTACCGCCTGCGCGAAGAAGCAGAGCATGGTACCGCCAGCCGGACTGAGCCTTTACCTGACTTCAATGAACCGCTGGAAGAGAATCGGGATCATCCCAGCGAGTTAGAAGAACTTCGCAAACAGCTTGCTCAGGAGCGATCCCGCGCTGAGAGCCTGGCGCTAATGATTGCCAGCAGCGACGGCTTTCAACAAAAAACACACCAAATCAATGCGGAAATGACAAATCTGCAGTATTTGCTAAAAGTAAGCCCCGGAAAAAATGGTGAAGAGGCCGAAAGTTTGAGTATCGAGTTACGCCTGGCGTTAGAGGAAATTGCGCGCCTGAATAATGCTTTGGTGGATGCTGATCAAAAGCTGCTTAATTTGAGTTCTGATGAAATCCTAACAGCGTCTCCGCTCGTCCAATCGGAGGTGACTGCGACGATTGTACAGGAGCTTCGTCAGCCATTATCTTCAATTGTGGTCTATACTGACCTTTTGTTAGGTGAGTTGGTGGGCATTTTAGGCGCTACCCAGCGTAAGTTTGTTGAGCGGATTAAAGCTTCTGTTGAGCGGATGGAAGGATTAGCGGATGATCTGATCCAGATGGTGATGGATAACCAGGGTCGGGCACTTACTCCTGAAAAGGTCGATCTGAATGATGTGATTGATGTGGCAGTGGCACAGGCGATGGGCAAGTTGCGAAAGCGGAATGTCATCTTGCGCTTGGATGTCCCCGACCAGTTGCCGTCTCTCCAGGCTGACCGGGATGCTTTACAGCAGATTCTTGTTCACTTATTACAAAATGCTGGTGATATATCTCCTCAAGAGGGCGAGGTCGCTTTAAGCGCTCAGGTGGAAGTCAAAGAAAATGAGCCGGTTTTTGTTTTGATCCAGGTAACAGATTCGGGTGGAGGCATACCCGCGGAGGAATTGCCGCGCGTCTTTTCTCGTTTGTACCGGGCAGATAATACAATTATTCCAGGGGTAGGGGAGACTGATGTGGGGTTATCCGTCGTCAAATCACTCGTTGAAGCGCATGGTGGAAGGATATGGGTCGATTCGGTGATGGGAAGAGGGGCTACTTTTAGCGTTCTCCTACCGGCTTTTGTTGAACAGCTTGTCCCGCAAGATGCAAGGGACGGGTAGTTATGAAAAATTTCCGCCAGGTAATTCTCGGTTTTGGGGCAGCGCTGTTATCGATTTTCTTGGTGTTGGGAAGTTTTTCGATCGCTTTTACTGAAGGTGGGATGGTGAAAGTGGCCTTGCAGCTCACCGAACCGGTAAACCCTTTCCCGACACAAATGCTGCCTTTGACATCTGTTCCGCTGCTTGGTATGACATCAACTGCTGCCCCCTTGATTGTAGAAGAAACGAGTCCTGTAATTTCGGAGACGGCACCTCCTGAGGTGGTAGCATGTGCATTTCCAGCGGGATGGTTTAAAATTACAGTTCAAATGGGGGACACATTAGACACCTTGGCCATTGCCTATGGAACAACGACGGAATTGTTGGTCCAGGGGAATTGCCTTGTAATCAATAATCTGATCGCTGGCATGATCCTCTATGTACCTGCGGCGCCAACCACAACCCCCGAAGAGACCTGTGGTCCACCACCTGGGTGGGTCTACTATACCGTACAGTATGGGGATACGCTTTACAGTATCAGCCAGATGGTGGGTGCTTCAATAACTGAATTGCAGCTTGCCAACTGCATGGTAGGGCAAACCGATATTCGCGCTGGACAGCGCTTGTATGTACCCTTTGTGCCAGCCAGTGCCATGACCTCCACGCCAACCCCGGTGAACACTGCCAACTCCTGTACCATCTCAAACACCGTATCCTGCGACGCCAACCTCATGGGTTGCAGCGTCTTGGACGCCTACCCAATCGATTCTGCCCAGCCAGACAACTACCCCGACAGTATCGCCAGTGCCTGAGGATACCTCTACCCCCACGCCAACCATTACTTTGACGTCTACACCAACTAATCTACCTACAACCACTCTTACTGTAACACCGCTCCCTACGGAGATGCCTACGACTTCCCCAAATCTGGAACCCACAGGAGGGCCTGTTGTACCGTGAGTAAGTTCGTTTGTAAGTTCATCTTGTTTTGGCTTGGCAGCCTATTGTTGGTTTCCTGTAACTTACCCGGCTATGAATATGCTCAAATTCCAGGGGTTGGTGTTAAAACTCCAGTCATTGTCATGGCAGCCGCCAATGGCAGTCCAACCCCAACGCCTTTCCAGCCCATTTCTCCTACGCCAACCTACCTTCCAACGGAATTTCCGACCCCTACCCCAGCACCTACTGACATACCTTCAGTTCCACCGCCTCCCGACGATTCTTCAGCCCAATCGCCTTCTGAGATCATCGAAGGGCAGGAAAAAACTTGGGCCGATTATCCAGGTCCTGTCGTTTGGCCAGATATCGCCATTCCAAATCCCGTAGGTATTTTGCCTCAACCAGCAGGCCAGGTTAATATATTGATCTTGGGTTCAGATCAACGCCCAAATGATGGAGGATTTCGGACAGATGCGATGATCCTGGCAACCTTGAACCCGGATCTAGGAACAGTCAATTTGACCTCATTTCCAAGAGATTATTATGCCTATATTCCCGGTTGGACGGTGCAGCGCCTGAATACAGCCCAGGTTTATGGGGGCTTTCCCCTTACCCAGATGACCTTTGAATATAATTTCGGCGTACACCCGGATCATTACGTAATGATCGAGATGAATGCTTTCAAGGATGTAGTTGATAGCCTGGATGGGATTGATGTGCAGGTGGCGCAGCCCTTGACCGATTGGCGTAACCATTATGGATATTACACTGTGGATGCTGGAAATGTGCATATGGATGGAGAGACGGCACTCTGGTATGCACGGTCACGGTATTCTTCAAATGATATTGTGCGCAACCGGCGCCAACAGGAAGTGCTTGAAGCAATCTTTCAAAAGCTGCTGAGCCTGGATGCTGTCAACCGCGCTCCCGAGCTGTACCAGGCTTATATCCAGAACGTCACAACCGACCTCAATCTGGAGGATATCACCCCGCTGCTGCCTCTGGCTGCAAAGTTAGGCGATGGATCAAACATCCATCGCTATGCAATTGGGAGTGGACAAGTTTATGATTGGATCAATTATAGTGGAGCCCAGGTGTTGATGCCGGTTCGCGATGCGGTTATAGAAGTGATGCGTCAGGCTCTCAACAGTCCATAAATAATAATAGAAGCAAAGAATCTGAGGAAATCTTCTCTCGGAGATCTGACATGACAATCGAAGGTAAAGGGATGTTCACCTGGAAGCTCCCCAGGTGTGAGAACGGCGATGCGGCAGGCTTGGCAGCTGTCGCGAAGAGTGCTCGGTTGAGTCATGTATTGCTTAAAATCGCAGATGGCACGCTTCCCTATAATGGAGATTGGGGGGCTACTATTGATTACGTGCCCGCAGTTGTCAGTGCGCTGCATGCCCAAGGCATCCAGGCTTGGGGTTGGCATTTTGTTTACGGTGATGATCCCTCCGGTGAGGCACGTGTAGCCCTCCGGAGGATCAAGCAGCTGCAGGTAGATGCTTATGTGATTGACGCAGAAGGACAATATTCGAAAACCAGCAAAAAAGAAGCGGCGCGCAGGTTCATGGCTGAGCTGCGTGCGGTGCTGCCAAATTTCCCGATCGCATTAAGCTCTTACCGGTATCCATCGCTGCATCCACAGCTCCCTTGGAAAGAGTTCTTGGAGAAGTGTGACTACAATATGCCGCAGGTGTATTGGATGCAAGCACACAATCCTGGGGCGCAATTGGCGCGCTGTCTGCGCGAATTCCAGGCGATGACACCCTTTCGGACGATCATTCCAACTGGAGCTGCTTTTCGGGAGCACGGCTGGCAGCCAACGGCTGGCGAGATTCTGGAGTTCTTAAAAAAAGCCAAGGACGCGAACCTGCCTGCTGTTAATTTCTGGGAATGGGCGGAAGCACGCAGCAGTGTGATCCTGGGGGGGTGGGAAACGATCCGTGATTTCAGTTGGTTTGGCGAACCCTTGCCACTCGATATTTGCCAAGAAATGATTGCTGCCTTAAACCAGCACGATTCTAACAAGCTGGCGAGCTTTTATACACCGATGGCAGTGCATATCACTGCAGCGCGTACGATCCAAGGCAGCGAAGCGATCAAGCAATGGTATACTTCGGTCTTCAACCAGATTCTGCCGAATGCTGCATTTACGCTGACCGGATACTCAGGAACGGGGTCGACCCGCCATTTTAACTGGGCAGCTGCCTCGAATATCGCTGTGGTTCAGAATGGGAACGACACACTTGGATTGGTGAATGGGAAAATTGCTTATCATTATCAATTCTTCACTGCGAAACCTTTGTAAGCAACGAACGCTTTTACTCATCTTTGGATTATTTCTCTTTATAACTGCCTGTGAACCTGCCCAAAGCAGCCCGCAGGCCCACCTGGAGGAGGCGGAACAGGCAGCTGCAAAAACGCCCCTCAGCCAGACCTCCACGCCAACCCAAGAACCTTCAATCACTCCAACACCTACCCTGACATTTACGCCAACCCATACAGCGACACCTACCGAAACCTCTACACCTACCCTGACCCCCCAGCCGCTTCCGATATTCACAACGAAGCTAATCCGACCAGGAATTGCTCCGCAGGCCTATATTACAGATACTTGCACCTATTTGAAAATGCGCTGGTCGCCAGAAGGCAGCCCGCCGGGTACCGTGGTGATCCCAGTGATGTTTCATGGTATCCGCGAGAGCGGAAAACCGGTGAGTGACAACACCACCATCACGGAGGAGCAGTTTCGTGATTTTGTTCAATATGCCAAATACCTGGGTTTTCAAACGATCACCACTGCGCAGCTGATTCAGTTCCTCGAACGGAATGCAGCCATCCCCGCCCGCTCGATGGTGATGATCATCGATGACCGGCGCCCTGGAACAGTGGAAACCTATTTTTTACCAGTCTTGAAAGAGAACCAATGGACGGCAACGCTGGGTTGGATTATTGGCGATACGAATGAAGCTATGTGGAAGCGCATGGAGGCGATGGCAGCCACGGGGCTGCTGGATGTTCAATCGCACGGATACCTGCACCGCTATATCACTCCGGAGATGAGCGAAGATGAGGTAAAGGAGGAAATCACAGCCTCAATCCCGATCTTGGAGCAGCATTTTGGGCAGCGACCAGAGGCCTTCATCTGGCCGGGAGGGAATTATACGTCCTTGGCTGTACAAGTAGCGCGCCAGGCAGGCTTCAAGCTGGGATTCACCGCTAATTCGAACGGAGCCGTCATGTTCAACTGGGTTCCATTGGGAACGGCGGAGCAAGCGATTGGTGATCCCCTCATGGTTTTACCACGCGGCTGGAGCACAGCCCTGGGTGTGAACCTGGATTGGGCAGCGCAGGTGGGCGATAAAGCCAGGGAGTCGGCTGTTGAGAGCTACCCAAGCGAGGCGGAGTATTACCGTACCTACTGCGGGGGAGAGCTGTCACCGCTGGAAGATGTGCTTCCAGAAAAGTAGAAAATTTCTGCTAATCTCTGCGCATATGAAAATGTAATTTTTCTGATCCTACAAGATCATGCACTTGAAGCCGGCTTCTTACTGGCGGGTTTCTTGCCTGGACTCGCTTTTGGCTCAGTTGTAAGGGGAGCTTTTTCCACTTTCTGTACTGTTTTTGTGGGCTGTTGTTCAAGCAGCTCCTCAAAGCTGACTTGCTCGGTTTTAGCTGTTTTCTTTACACTGGTGGAAGATTTGCCTGCTGAGGCTTCTTTTTTAACTGGTTTGGCGGTTGGCGGAGCAGCGCTTTCAGCCTTTTTCGGCTTGGCTTTGGGTGCTTTCGTTTCAACGACCGCCTTTTCTACCTTTTTCGCTGCAGAACGGGTGGATGTTTTGGGAGCTGCAGCAGAAGACTTTGTCTTGACGGCTTTCTCCGGCTGGGTGGCTGGTTTTTTGGCAGATGGTTTCGGAGCTGCTTTACCTTTCTCGGCAGGTGCCTTGGGCAGTTTGGCAGCTGCCTTTTTCTTCGTGACGGGCTTTTCTGCGGTCTTCGATTTTCCCTGGGCAGTTTTCTCCGAGGCGGGTGCTTCAGTCACGACTTCCTTGGTTGCTTCCTTTCCCGTGGTCCCTCTGGGAGCCCTTTTACGGGTAGGTTCTTTTGCTGCGGTTTGGCTGCCGGCAACATAGGGAGCTTCCCAGGGGGTGATCAGGTCAATCACCCGGTCACCGGACTTCAAGTCAAGGATCGACTTACCTTGGGCGGCGCGTGTTTGGAGGGGTACTTCATCGAAACGGAGAGCCTTGGGAGCTAGCTTATTCATCACCAGGGTGACATGGTCGCTGCCCTTTCCAGAGGCAAGGCCAGCGAGTTGGGTGGTGCGGGGGAGCTTCCAAGCCATTACGCCCAGACCATAGCGCCCCTGGCGGGGGAATTGGTCAGGGGCCAGGCGCTTACCCTTGCCATCGGCAGAGATAAGCAGAATTTCGCCTGCGTGGGGGAAGATCTCCATGCCAACCACCTCATCGCGGCCTTGCAGCTTGATACCGCCGACGCCGCCGGCGACCATGCCCATGGGACGCACATCATCTTCAGAGAAGCGGATGGCCATGCCGTCAGCGGTTGCCATGAGGATCTCGGCTTTCCCATCCGTCAGTCGCACCCAGCCAAAGGTGTCTTCTTCACTTACCTTGACCAAACTGAAGGTCCTGGTGGATGGGCCTGGGAACTCTGCCACAGCGGTTTTCTTGATCATACCCAGACGGGTGGCAGCCAGCACGAACCAACCTTCAGGGCGCTCTTCCTTGGGGGGCAGGGCAAACAGGGCGGTCAATTGGCTGCCTTCGGGGAGCGCGCAGGCTTTGTGCAGAGGGCTGCCTTCGGCAGGATTCTCGGTTTCAGGCAGCGAATGTACCAGCACCGCGGCAGCATCGCCCAGTTCTGAGACCAAGTATAGAGTGTCACGGGTATGGACGCGGATGGACCACTTTGGGGAAGCCATTCCACTCAGGCGGGGGGGCTTGTCTTCCAGAGAGCGGGAGAGGACGCCATTCGGCATCGCCGAAACCCAGGTGACTTTTTCGGGGAGCATGTCGGTGGCGGTGAGCATGGTAGTAGCCTTGGCACCTTCACCCAGGCGGAGGATTTGAGTGCGGCGGCGATCACCGTAGGCTTCCTTAACCGCACGGAGCTCTTCAGCAGCCATCTGGCGCATTTTGAGCGATGAGCGCAGCAAGGCTTCGAGGCCTTTAATCTGCGCAAGAATTTCTTTATACTCTTCTTCGATCTTCTTGCGTTCGAGGGCTGCCAGCCGGCGAAGCTGCATATCGAGGATCGACTGCGCCTGGACCTCGCTGAGCTTGAAGCGCTTCATCAGGCGTGTGCGAGCGACATCGACATCAGGTGCATTGCGGATTAAAGCGATGACTTCATCGAGGTGTTTAAGGGCGATGCGCAGCCCTTCCAGTATGTGGATGCGCTGGCGGGCACGCTCCAGGTCAAACTCCGCTCGGCGGCGGATGACGGTGAGACGGTGATCCAGATATACCCGCAGAGCTTGCTTCAGGCTGAGCATGCGCGGCTCGCCATCGACCAGGGCTAACATGATGATGCCGAACGTGCTGCGCAAGGGGGTGAGGCGATAAAGCTCCTGCAGCACCGGCTCTGGGTTAGCAGACTTGCTGAGCTCGATGACAATGCGTAATCCCTGGCGGTCCGATTCGTCGCGCAGGTCAGATAGACCTTCCAGACGACCTTCGCGGGATAACTCAGCGATGCGCTCGATGAGGGAAGACTTGTTGGTCATGTAAGGCAGCTCGGTGACGATGATGCGGCTGCGGCCGCGTTCCATCTCCTCGATATGGGCACGCGCCTGGACGGTGACCTTGCCGCGCCCGCTACCATAAGCTGCTTCAAGATCTTCGTCTTCAGCAGCCTGGATAATGATTCCGCCAGTGGGGAAATCGGGACCTTTTATGAAACGCATCAGGTCTTCAACGTTGATATCATCCAGTTTTTCCCAGTTCTCAAGCATGTACACAAGGGCATCGATGGTTTCACTCAAGTTGTGGGGAGGAATGTTGGTGGACATACCCACGGCGATGCCGGTGGCGCCGTTGAGCAGCAGGTTTGGCAGCGCGGCGGGGAGGACATCGGGCTCGGTGAGCGAGCCATCGAAGTTGTCGGAGAAGTTGACGGTGTTCTTGCGGATATCAGCCAGCATATCTGTGGCCGGACCAGCCAGGCGGGCTTCGGTGTAGCGCATGGCGGCGGGCGGGTCGCCATCGACGCTGCCGAAGTTGCCCTGACCCTGCACGAGCATGTAGCGCATCGAGAAGTCCTGCGCCATGCGCGCCATGGCTTCATACACGGCCAAATCGCCATGAGGGTGGTACTTGCCGAGGACTTCGCCGACGATGCGGGCGGACTTCTTGTAGTCTGAATCGGGACGCAGGCCCATATCGTACATGGCATACAGGATGCGGCGGTGGACGGGTTTCATGCCATCCCGGGCATCGGGCAAAGCGCGGGCCACAATGACGCTCATGGCGTAATCGAGGTAGGCTTGCTGCATCTCGTGGTCGATATCGATAGAACGGACGAGGCCAACTTCCATGAGGAACTCCAGGGGGTTTTGCTTTTAGGTTTTAGCGGTACGCTGTAAGCAGAAGGTATCTTAAGTGTAAAGGCTAGAAACGTCAACCCTTTAGAGACAGGGGATAAGGGATAGGGGGAGGGCTGACAATGGAATGTTGCTTGGTAGTTGCGTGCGCGTAGAAATACATAGCACTAATGTTCTATTTTTTCAAGGTTTGTAAGGAATTTCAGAATAATGCTGTCCCTTTCGAAATCCAGGAACTGGAGAGCAAACCAGGAGGTAGGATTGCTGTGATACGAGATCCCGATGGAATTATTATCGAATTTGTTGAAATTATGTAAACCTCCTTAACCCTCCATCTGGAGGCTTCCTTTATTCAGAAAAACAATCTATAATTCATGATGAACAGAATCCACTGGACTATCTGAGCTACATTTATCGATTATTTTAGTAGTTATCCTGCCTCACCTGCTAAGATTGTGGATATACGATTACTCTCAAGGAAATCTAATTACGGAGGAAATTAAATTATGCCTAGCCGCCCCAATATCTTAATGATCGTGACCGATCAGGAATATGCCCACCAGCCTTTGCCAGCGGGTTTTGTATTACCTAGCCGGGATCGTCTTCGTGCCAGGGGAGTCACCTTTGACAATCACCATGCTACCACCACAGTATGCACCCCTTCTCGCTCGGCGATATACACTGGCCAACATACGCCGCTCACACGAATGTTTGACAATACCAATTTCGCCTGGATCGATGATATGCGGGCTGATCCTGAAGCCTTGCCCACTATCGGTCATCTGCTGCGTGATCAGGGGTACTATACCGTCTATAAAGGGAAGTGGCACCTCTCCGAGTTTCCGGCTGGGGACACCCGGGAAGCTATGGAACCCTACGGCTTTTCGGACTACCAGGATTGGGGCGATGCGCAAGGTGCGCCATTGGATGGACTTCGGAAAGATCCGTTGATTGCGAATGAGGCCGTCGATTGGCTGACGAAGCGCGCCCCTGCTGTTGCTGCCGCTCAACCCTGGTACATGACCGTGAACTTCGTCAATCCTCACGATATCATGTTTTTCGATACCGATGCCGAAGAGATGGTTCAAGTTAAGGGCATGATGCCGATTTTTAGCGCGCCCGATACGCCGCTATACAACCAAAAATGGCAGACAACTCTACCGGGCTCCTTCTTTGACGATATGGAGGGACAGCCGCCGGCAGTCCGCAATTATAAACGCCTGTGCGACGTAGCCTACGGCCGGATTCCGATGGACCGCCGGGATATGTGGCACAACCATGTCAACTACTACCTCAACTGCCTGCTCGACGTCGACCGGCACATCGGGGCGGTGCTGGATGCCCTGGAAGCGTCCGGACAGGCTGATAACACGGTCATCATTTTTACCGCCGATCACGGCGAAATGGGAGGCGCCCATCACCTGCGCCAAAAAGGCAGCGTGGCTTTCAAGGAAACCGTCAACGTGCCATTGGTGATTGTCGATCCGCGGCATCCTGGCAAAGGCAGGACAGATGCAGTCGGTTCTCATCTCGACCTGGCTCCCACCATCCTGGCTTATGCTGGCCTGCCGGAGGCCGAACTGCGGCAGCGCTATCCATTCCTAGTAGGACATGATCTCTCGGGCGTGGTGGAAAATCCCGCCTCCGCCGGACCGCGCGGCAGCAGCGCGGAACCTGGCAAGGGCTGTCTGCTGACCTACGATATGATCGCCACCATCGACGCAGAATGGCTTAACCGCAATGCCCCAAGGTGTTTGACGCAGGCCGCTGCTCAGGCTGGCCAGGAGTTCCATCGCGGTCTGGAGTCGTTTATAGGCATGCTGGATGAGGTTGGCGTGCCAAACCTGGAAAAACGAGAGATATTCCGGTGTGTTTACGATGGTCGATACAAGCTGGTGCGTTACTTTGGGTTGGGTCATTACAACTTGCCGATATCGGTTAAGCAGCTGCTGGCCGATAATGATACCGCTCTCTACGATCTGTTACTGGATCCTGAGGAAATGAATAATCTGGCCAACCCGACCAATCCCAAGTACAGCGAAGAATTGTTATCGACCATGAACCAAAAACTCAATGCGCTGATTGCTGCGGAGATTGGGGAAGATAAAGCCTTATTCACACCGCCGGAAAAAGATCCGCAGAAGTGAATTTGAGATCTTTGATCTCAAACAAGATAAAAGCACAGGCGCATAAAGCCTGTGCTTTTTTTAATAATGGACAAAATTACTCTAGATTACTGTTATAATCGGTTTTTCGGACGGGATTGAGAATAATGGGAGTATGGGCAAGTGAATGGAAGACAAGAGGCGATCAAGGTCGAGGGGTTGATCAAGGTTTACCAGGTGCCAGAGCGGGAGGGGGTTAAAATCGTCGGTACGCAGCTTTTTCAAGCGCAAATACCGGGATGTCCAGGCTGTGCAGGGTGAACTTTGGTATTACGGCAGGAGAGGTGGTGGTGGGGGCGAAGATGAGCGGAGGAGCGGCGAGCTAAGCGGTGGGTGAGGGTGTACAGCGGGGCGAGCAGCTGAGCTCTTAGAACATATTCAGGATGTGCAGCCTGGTTTCTCCCAGGTGTGCTTTCATGGCCTCCTGGGCGCGGATTTTATCGCGTGCTTTGAGGCTGTTAATGATTTCCACGTGCTGGTTTGAATCGGCCAGATATGGGTCGGAGGATAGGGCGCGTTCCAGGTCATTGATCAGGTCGCCGATAATTTTCGCCAGGCGGGCGTTCCCTGAGGCCTGGGCGATCAGCATGTGAAATTCGTAATTCAACCGGTATGCTTGACTGGTCAGGCGATTGCCGCTCTGGGCAAATAATTGCGCTTCCTCCAGGTTGTTCTGTTCCAGGCGGGCAAGCTCTTCTGGCGTGATACGCTCGACAGCCAGGCCGATCGCTTCTGATTCTAAAAGGACACGCAGCGAATAGATTTCAAGAAAATCCTTGGTGGTCAGGCGGGTCACCACATACCCCACGCGCGGCATGGATTCCAGAAGATTCTCGTGGGTAAGCAGTAACAAGGCTTCACGGGTAGGTGTTTTTCCAATGTTAAATTTTCGAGCCAGGTCGGCTTCATTCAAAAATTCCCCCGGTTTGATGCTGCCTGAGATGATCGCTTGCTTGATTTGTTCGTATATGTATGATTTTTTTGTGGTTCGCGGCGCCATAAGATCCTGAATTTCTTAAGTGATTGTGCTCAACTAAGTTTCCTGTGAAGTGGGTGAAAAGTGATCGCGCAGCAGTACCTTAGAAAATATTGACAAATTGGGCAACCGTTTTATAATATGTTATAAATATATCACAAATTCATCGCCATGTGCTAACGAAATCGCAAAGAGGATCGCCGATTAACGTCAATCAAGCACACCCCAAAAGTTTCAATTCGTTCAATAATAAGGAGAGAATATGGAAAAACAAGCAGGTAAATCGATCAGCCGCCGTGATTTTCTGAAATTCGCCGCGGTGCCCATTGGAGCCGGGATCCTGGCAGCTTGCGGAACACCCCAACCGGTTACACCCGAGGGTGGGGCAACCACAGGCAACGAGGTCCAACCGACTGTGCCTCCCACATCAAGTCCGAATGCTGTGCAATGGTGGGTGGGGTGGGGTGAATTGGTACCCCTGTGGGACAGCATCAAGCAGATGGATAAATACAAAGAGATCATGGGCGATACCGATGTTGAAATGAAGCCCAGCATCAATGATGAAGTGCTGTTCACGGCGCTGGCAGCCGGCACTCCGCCAGACATTGCTTCGAATGTTTCCTACCTGGATCTGTTCTCGCGCGAGGTGTGCGTGGATGTAGCGGACCTGGTGGCGAAGAGCACCTACATCAAGAAAGAAGATTTCATCCCTGGCAACTGGGAGGGCGGTTTCTACAAAGGCATGCAGTACGGCGTTCCAACCCTGGAATGCTTTGTGAGGTATGGATTGAACTATAACGCTAACATGCTCGAAAAAGCCGGACTTGACCCCACTAAACCGCCCACCACCTGGGATGAGGTCATTGCCTGGCATACCGTCTTAACCACGTTTGATGATGCTGGCAACCTGCTGACCATCGGCCTCGATCCGCTGGACGCTGAAGGCAGCGCGGTTGGGGATGGCTTTCTGGCGGCGCGCTCGTGGGGCTTCAAGTGGTTCAACCCCGATACGGGCCATTTCAACCTGGCGAATGAATTGATGACAGATGCCTTTGAAACCTACGCCCGGTTCTACCAAATCGCTGGACCAGAAAAGATGTCGGGCATGCGCTAGGTGGCAGCCAACGAAACCTGGGGAGGTTCGTATAATGCTGAGGTGCAGGCGATGATCATTGAAGGTTACTGGCATCCAGGCGAAACCCAGGCCCAAAAGCCGGATGTTGCCCAATACAACCGCGCGACCTGGGTCCCGGTGCCCGAGGCACGCCGAGACGAAAAGGTGCAGGGCACAGGCGGGCACTATGTGGTTTACTTTAAAGGCGCCAAGAATATCGAGGCCGGCTTTAATTTCACAGAGTTCCTGACCACAAATGAATTGTGCGACAAGATCTTCAAAGAATTAGGCTGGCTGCCAGCCTATCAGCCTTATCTTGATACGGCTGACCCGAACGCCTACCCAGGTTTGGATTTCTACTTCAAGTCTGTGACAGAGGCCACGGATATGCAGCCAGCGATTGCCTGCCCGATCACGAGTTTCGTGCAGACGACCTATGAACAACTTTCCGACCAGGTCAATCGCGGGCAAATGCGAGGCAAGGATGCATCCGTTGAGTTCCAGGATCAATGCGAGAAAGCCTATAAAGCTGCTGGATTTGGCGCATAAACTTTAAAGACACGCAGCAAAAAAAACGAAGGACGCTGCGAGATCGCAAATCCATTGGGAGGTTCCGAGTGCAAACACTTTACACTCGGAACCTCCATTCGAAGATTAGGTGGGGTAGTGACAGGAGTTAATATGAGGGTTTCCAAGCTCGCGCAGAGGGATCAGCTCATGGGGCTGCTGTTTGTTTCTCCCTGGTTGATTGGCTTCTTCTTATGGACAGCCTTGCCCCTGGCTTCGTCCCTGTATTACAGTTTCACCCGTTATGATTTGTTACGCCCACCCGTCTGGATTGGGCTCGATAACTATATCGAGTTGTTCACCGACGACTCGATGTTTGTAACCGTCGCTTTCAACACGCTCTATTATGTGCTCTTGAGCGCACCGTTGGGGGTCATATCCGCTTTTCTGATGGCAGCCCTGCTCAACACCAGAATTGCGATGCGACCGGTCTTCAGGGCGATTTTTTTCTTTCCAGCGATTGTGCCGACGGTGGTCGTGGCGGTGGTCTGGCAGTTCCTGCTCAATATCCAGTTTGGGGCGATCAACTCGGTGCTGCAGGGGTTAGGGCTGCCCGTCATTCCCTTCTTAACCAGCACCGCCCTGGCGAAACCGTCGTTGATCATGATCTATATGTGGGCACAGGGGAATGCCATCGTGATCTTTTTGGCGACTCTGCAAGATGTGCCCCGCCAACTTTATGAAGCGGCGGTGGTGGATGGCGCGAATTGGCTGCAGAAATTCTTGCATATTACGATCCCGATGTGTACGCCGGTCATCCTGTTCAACCTGATTATGGGATTTATTTACGGTTTCCAAAATTTTACCCTGCCGTGGCTGCTGACCGGCGGCGGTCCAAGCAGCTCGACGGAACTTTATGCGCTTTACCTTTATCGCAACGCATTTTCATACCTGCGCATGGGTTATGCATCGGCAATGGCATGGATACTATTTATCGTCATCGTAATTTTTACATTTATCCTGTTCAGGACATCAGCCCGCTGGGTATATTACGGCGGTGAGAGATGATGGGAGGATAGTATGAATATACATATGCCAGTGAAAATTTCCACCCAAGGCGCTTCGAGTGAAATGGAGCGCCTGCGTAAATTAACCCCACTCGGCTGGGTGCAAGAGATAGCGAAATATGTCGCCCTGATTATTTTAACCATCACCTACGTGCTGCCTTTTTTCTGGATGTTTACTTCGGCGCTGAAAAATGATGCCCAAGTGTATGTCGTCCCACCCATCTGGATCCCGAATCCGGCCTTCTGGGAGAATTTCAAGAATGCCTGGAACAGCCAGCCTTTCAACCGATACTTATTCAACACCGTCTTTCTCTACGCCATACCCGTCGCCGTGGGAATGGTACTTTCTTCTTCTATCGTTGCTTACGGCTTCAGCCGCTTGAGATGGAAGGGGCGCGACACCCTTTTTTACCTTTGCCTGGCAACCATGATGGTGCCCTTCCAGGTGCAGATGGTGCCTTTGTTCATCATTTTCAAAAACTTGGGATGGATTGACAGCTTCAGGCCCTTGGTGGTCCCGGCATTCTTTGGCAGCCCGTTTTACATTTTCATGCTTCGTCAATTCTTCATGACCCTGCCGATTGAGCTTTCGGAGGCGGCGCGCATTGATGGGGCGAACGAATTTGGTATCTTATTCCGGATTGTCTTGCCGCTTTCCAAACCGGCCTTAACCGTGGTGGCGTTGTTCGCCTTCATCGATGCCTGGAATGATTACCTGGGTCCGATGATTTACGTCCATAATAATTTAAAGCTGGTATTGGCGCTGGGTGTTGAAAACATGCGCCGGTCGATGATGTTCAACAGCACGATCAGTAATGCTTATCCTTACTTGATGGCGATCAGTACGATCGTTGTGCTGCCAATCTTGATCATGTTCTTTTTCGGGCAGAAGACCTTCATTGAGGGCATTTCAATGACGGGTATCAAGGAATAGCCAGCGGTTTTTTTTTGAAGGCAAAGCCTTCACCGGAAAATCTTGATGAGCCATAAGAAAAACATTGTTTACCCTTACATCCCAAACTCCATTCCAGCAACGAAGGAGGCGATGCTGCGGGCGGTCCACGCTCAAAGTGTCGAAGACTTCTACGCGGATATCCCGGAGAGCATCCGCTTCAAGGGCAAGCTCAACCTGCCCGAGCCGTTTTTGGCAGAGGCGGACCTGGTGCGGCATGTCGAGGGGCTGCTGGGGAAGAACACCAGCGCCCGCGAGCTCTTGAGCTTCCTGGGAGCGGGCTGCTGGCAGCACTATGTCCCGGCGGTGTGCGACGAGATCAACTCAAGAGGCGAGTTTTTGACCGCTTACGCAGGTGAGCCCTACGAAGATAAGGGACGCTTCCAGGCCCTGTTTGAGTATGAATCGATGATGGGCGAGCTGCTCAATATGGAGGTGGTCAACGTCCCCAATTATGATGGGTTCCAGGCGGCAGGCACCGCCCTCTTGATGGCAGGGCGCCTTACCGGCCGCTCCGAGGTATTGATCTGCGGCACGATCAGCAAGGATAAGCTCTCGAAGGTGCAGGACTATGTCAAACCTCACCTCGAGCCCATATTGATCAAGTATGCTCGCGGAATCGGGGCTGATGGACTTGGCTGACCTTAAGCAGAAAATATCCCAGAAAACTGCCGCGGTATTCTTCGAAAACCCTGCCTACCTGGGATTTGTAGAAACGCAGGCAGAAGAAATTGCTCAAATTGCACACGAACAGGGGGCGCTGTGCGTGGTATATGCCGACCCGAGCTCACTGGGCGTGATCAACCCGCCAGTAGAATATGGCGGTGACATTGTTTGCGGAGATATTCAGCCCTTGGGGATGCACATGTGGTATGGAGGCGGGCATGGCGGGTATATTGCCACCCAGGATGACCCGCAGCTCGTCATGGAATATCCCGTCGCGGCTGTTCGGAGTATCTTCCACGGTGGTGGAGGGAGAATACGGGTTCGGAGATGTGGCTTATGAGCGCACCTCCTTTGCCCTGCGCGAGGCAGGCAAGGAGTGGGTGGGCACGGCTTCGGCGCTGTGGGGGATCACGGCGGGGGTGTACCTGGCGCTGATGGGACCGCAGGGCATGGTGGCGATGGGCGAGGGCATCCTGCAGCGGGCAGAGTATGTGCAGAGAAAGTTGAAACAGATGCCTGGGGTAACAATCCGATTTGAGGGGATCAGCTTTAAAGAATTTGTGGTCGATTTTAACGAAACCAGGCAAACTGTAGCAGCAATCCATCAGAAATTATTGGAACAAGGGATCTTCGGCGGCAAGGATCTGAGCGCAGAATTCCCTGAGCTCGGTCAGTGCGCGTTGTATGCGGTGACAGAAATCCACAAGCAGGTGGATATCGACCGGCTGGCGGCGACCCTGCAGGAGGTGCTGCGATGAAGCCGCGTATCCCCGAAACCCATGCCGAGACGCTTCCACCAGGCTAGCTGGGATGAGCCGGTAATCTTTGAGCTAAGCCAACCAGGGCGCGCGGCGTGCTCGTTCCGCAGGTCGAGGCGGGTATTATCGATGAAGTGGGGGATGTGGCAGCCCGGCTGCCGGAGGGTCTGCGCCGGAAAACAGCCCCGGCACTTCCAGAAATGGCGCAGATGCACGTGCTGCGGCATTATGCGCGGCTCTCGCAGGAGAACCTGGGCGTGGACCTGAATATCGATATCGGTCAGGGCACCTGCACAATGAAATACAGCCCCAAGGTCAACGACCAGCTGGCGCGCTCGCCCAAGCTGGCAGACCTGCATCCCTTGCAGGATGAGTCAACCGTGCAGGGCATTCTCGAAGTGATGTGGAAGCTGGAGCAGTTCCTGAAAGAAATCTCAGGGATGGACCGCTTCAGCCTGCAGCCGGGGGCGGGCTCAGCGGCGATCTATACCAACGTAGCCATGGTGCGGGCATATCACGAAGCACGTGGGGAAAGCGCCCAGCGCGACCAGGTGATCACGACGATCTTCTCGCACCCATCTAATGCAGCCTGCGCCAAGGTGGCAGGGTACGAGATCGTCACCATCTACCCGGATGCGGACGGCTATCCTGACCTGGGAGCACTTCAGGCGGCGGTATCCGAACGGACCGCAGCGCTGTTTATTACCAACCCTGAAGATACGGGCATCTTCAACCCCCGGATCGAGCAGTTTGTCCAGACGGTGCACGATGCGGGCGGGCTGTGCGTTTATGACCAGGCCAACGCCAACGGTATCCTGGGCATCACCCGTGCCCGCGAAGCCGGCTTTGATCTGTGCCACTTCAACCTGCACAAGACTTTCTCCACCCCACACGGCTGCGGAGGCCCGGCGGCAGGCGCCAGCGGGGTGTCCGCTGAGCTCGCCCGGTTCTTGCCGAAGCCGACCGTCGAATTCGACGGACAGCGATATTTCCTGGATTTTGACCGCCCGCAGAGCATCGGGAAAATCCGCCCGTGGTATGGTGTGGCGCAGAATATCCTCAAGGCGTATGCCTGGATCATGGCGCTGGGGGCAGATGGCTTGCGCGAAGTAGCCGAGACAGCCGTGCTCAACAATAATTACCTGCTCAAAAAGGTGCTGGAAATCCGCGGGGCCAGCGCTCCTTATGCGAAAGGCAAGCGGCGCATCGAACAGGTGCGCTACAGTTGGGAGCAGCTCAGCCAGGAGACTGGGGTGCACTCGGAGGAGATCGGTTTCCGCGCTGCAGATTACGGCACCCATTATTGGACCAGCCACCATCCTTATGTTGTCCCAGAGCCGATGACGCTAGAGCCAACCGAATCTTATTCCAAAGATGATCTGGATGAATATGCGGCGATCTTGAAAAAAATTGCAGACGAGGCTTATGACTTGCCGGAGACGGTTCACACTGCACCGCACAACAGCACCGGGCATAAAATACACCACGAGCCGTTCGATAAACCCGACGAATGGGCGGTGACCTGGAGGGCATACCAGCGGAAGGCAAAGTGATCTTGGGTTTAATCATCAACCCAATTGCCGGGATCGGTGGGCGGGTGGGGTTAAAAGGCAGCGACACCGAAGCGATCCAGCGCGAGGCCTTCAAGCGTGGGGCAGAACCGCAGGCTCAGCAGCGCGCCGCGCAGGCGCTTGAGGTTCTTCTGCCCCTTAAAGAGAGGCTGGAGCTGGTCACTGCGCCGGGTGTGATGGGGGAAGACCTGGCGAGGCAGTTAGGGTTCTCGCCGCGTGTAGCAGGCAAGCTGGAGGGGCAGGCGACCAGCGCCCGCGATACAGCGAACGCGGCGATCGAAATGGCCAGGCTCTCTGCAGCGCTGCTCTTATTTGCCGGAGGAGATGGCACAGCGCGCGACATTTATTCGGCTGTGGGCACAAACCTCCCAATCCTGGGCATCCCAGCCGGAGTCAAGATCCATTCGGCGGTCTTCGCCACCCACCCCAGGAATGCTGGAGAAATTGCTGCGGCAACTCTGCGCGAGGAGCGCATTTATTTGCGCGAGGGGGAGGTGGTTGACCTGGATGAAGAAGCATACCGGGACGGGGAAGGTAGCCACCCGGCTGTACGGATATCTTTCTGTCCCCTATCGCCCGCACATGCTCCAAAACCGGAAAGCTCCCTCGCTGGCTGCAGATTCAGCCCGCCTGGAGGCCATTGCAGCCGCGGTAAACGAGGCAATGGAGCCGGGCTGGTTCTATGTGCTGGGGCCTGGCACGACCACGCGCGTTATCGCCGACCGGCTGGGATGCCCCAAGACGCTGGTGGGCGTGGATGTGTACACCCGAGAAGGCGTTATTGAGCTGGATGTGAGTGAGGGGCGCTTGCTTGAGCTGCTGAAGGACAAACCAGCGAAGATCATCGTGACCCCCATTGGGGGGCAGGGATTCATCTTCGGGCGCGGCAACCAGCAGATCAGCCCGGAAGTGCTGCGCAGGGTTGGAAGAGAAAATATCCTGGTGGTCAGCCTGGCAGAAAAATTGAACGCTTTGCAGGGCGAGCCGCTCCTGGTGGATACCGGTGATCCGGATGTAGATGCAATGCTGGCAGGTTATTGGAATATTATCGTCGGGTACCGAGAGCGGGTTGTGTACCGGGCCGCATCTTGAAAAATGAAGGAGAAATGATGAACGCACTTAAGAATAAAGTCGCCATCATCACTGGCGGAGCTTCTGGCATCGGGCGTGCTACGGCAGTGTTATTTGCGCAGGAAGGCGCGGCTGTCGCCATCCTGGATATCAACGCTGAGCAAGGCCAAGCTGCCGTGGCGGAGATCGAAGCCGCAGGCGGCAAGGCGATTTTCGCTGCCTGCAATGTCGCCCGGGCAGAGGACTGCCAGAAGGCGGTTGAGCAGACCGTGGCTGCCTTCGGCGGCGTGCATATCCTGTTCAACAATGCCGGGATCATCCGGCGCGCCAATGTACTCTCCACGACCGAGGAGGAATGGGACCGGGTGATGGCGGTGAATGTCAAATCCATTTTTCTGATGAGCAAATACGTCATTCCTTACATGGAAAAGGCGGGCGGTGGTTCGATCATCAATACCAGCTCCGGGTGGGGGCTGAAAGGCGGCGGCAACGCAGTCTCATACTGCGCCTCGAAAGGGGCGGTCACTAATATGACCCGGGCGATGGCCATCGACCACGGAAAACAGAATATCCGCGTTAACGCCATTTGCCCGGGCGACACGGACACACCCATGCTGCGCAATGAAGCCAAGCAGCTTGGTGAAGTGGAAGAAAAGTTCCTGGCTGAATCAGCCCAGCGCCCTCTGGGGCGCTATGCGCAGCCGGTCGAGATTGCCCAGGCGGTGCTCTACCTGGCCAGCGAGGCCTCCAGCTATGTGACCGGGGCGGCGCTGGTGGTGGATGGGGGCGGGTTGGCGTAGAGGTGGGGTTAGTTTACCGGCTCGAACTTCGCCGTAAAATGCCTCAATAATTTCGGGGCGTAGGTAAATCTATACCCGCGGATATCCTTGCGCCGGGCGGCGATCTTGACCAGGGTCTCAGCGACATAATCTAGGTGCGATTGGGTGTAGACGCGGCGCGGGATGGCAAGGCGCACCAGCTCGAGCTGTGGATAGACCATGACGCCAGTCTCGGGGGAGGGGGCCGCGAACATGACAGAGCCGATCTCGACGGCACGGATGGCGCCCTCACGATAAAGCTCGACGGATAAAGCCTGCCCGGGGAAGGCAGATTGGGGGATGTGGGGGAGCAAACGCCCGGCATCCAGGTAGACGGCGTGGCCGCCAGGGGGCTCGATGATGGGAATTCCCGCTTCGAGCAGTCTTTCTGCAAGGTAAGCAGTCTGACCGAGGCGGTAGGAAAGGTAGTCTTCGTCCAGGCCTTCCCATAAACCGGTGGCGATGGCATCCAGGTCGCGGCCGGCGAGACCGCCGTAGGTGGGGAAGCCCTCGCGCAGGATGAGCTCGTTGCAGGCGCGCTGGAAGAGGGATTCGTCGTTCATAGCCAGGAAGCCGCCGATGTTGACGATGGCGTCTTTCTTGGCACTCATGGTGGCGCCGTCGGCAAGGGCGAAGATCTCGCGGGCAATTTCAAGGGTAGTTTTCTCGGAGCAGCCAGGCTCGCGCAGCTTGATAAAGTAGGCATTCTCAGCGAAGCGGCAGGCGTCGATGAAGAAGGGGATGCCGAATTGTTTGTAGGTGCTGGCGACTGCACGCAGGTTTTCCAGCGAGACGGGTTGGCCGCCTCCGGCGTTGTTGGTGATGGTGATCATGCCGAAGGGGATGTTTGCCGGGCCGACATCCTGGATGAAAGTACGCAGCTTCTGGATATCCATGTTTCCCTTGAAGGGATGGCAGTCCGTGGGGTCGGAAGCTTCGTCGATGACCAGGTTAGCCGGGCGACCGCCTCGGGCGCGGATGTTAGCATAGGTGGTGTCGAAGTGCATGTTGGAGGGGATATACTGCCCCTCTTTGACCAGCAGGGCGGTAAGGATGTTCTCGGCGGCGCGGCCCTGGTGGGTGGGGACAAAGTAATTGAAGCCGAAGATGGCTTTGACAGCTTCTTCCAGGCGGAAGTAGGAACGCGCCCCGGCATAGGATTCGTCGCCCTGCATGATGGCGGCCCACTGGTGCTGGCTCATAGCGCCGGTGCCTGAGTCGGTCAGCAAGTCGATAAACACATCTTCAGCACGCAAACCGAAGACGTTGAAGCCGGCTTGTTGGAGGGCGGCTTCACGCGCAGCACGGTCGATGAGGCGGATGGGCTCGACCATTTTGATGCGGAAGGGTTCGGGGGGATAGGTGGGCATGGGGATCTCCTGTTGATTCCACTAATCTGCACTAATTGTCACGAATTTTGATCAGTTTAGCATATCGTAAAGCTGCTTACCAGTCATGGTTATCAGGTAAAGAGGGTGATGCATGTCAGCAGTTCTCATTTTGATTTTCTCTAACAAGTGCAATGCACTTCATGGCAAGATAATACTAATTTTGTGGAATAAAAGTGCATTGCACCTGAGTATAATAAGCAATATGTTGGAGATTGTGACACTGGTATTGGGGCCTGTGCAGACGAATGCTTACCTGGCGGCGGATGGGGAGTCGCAAGAGGCGGTCGTGATTGACCCTGCCTGGGATGGGGAGCTGATCGTGAAGGAAGCTGAAAAACGAGGCTGGAAGGTTGGGCAGGTGTGGGTAACGCACGCGCATTTTGATCATCTCGGCGGGGCAGCAGCAGTGCTGCGAAGATGCGACCCGACCCCTGAGGTGGCACTGCACCTAGAGGATGTGCCTCTCTGGCAAATGAAAGGCGGGGCAATGCTTTTTGGCATGCACATCGAAACGCCTCCCCAGCCCAAGGTTGTGTTAGTGCATGGACAGGCGCTGCGAGTTGGAAAGTATGCGTTCGAGGTGCGCCACACCCCGGGACATACTCCCGGGCATGTGGTGTTCTACTGTTCGGGTGAGGGGGTGGCTTTTTGCGGGGATGTAATCTTCCGCGGCGGGATCGGAAGGACGGACCTGCCGGGTGGGGATTACGAGACGCTGATGACCAGCATACGCGAGCAGATCTTCAGCCTGCCTGAGGAAACACGCTTGCTATCAGGACACGGACCGGAGACGACCGCGGGGATTGAGAAAGTCTATAACCCGTTTTTTGAATAACCTAACCCCCCGGCCCCCCTTCCCGAGGCGGGAAGGGGAGAAGAAGGGCAGGGTCTCCCTGCCCCTACGGATCCTAGGGGGATTGAGCTATTTAGCGTAGTCGACGGTGCGGGTTTCGCGGATGACAGTGACCTTGATCTGCCCGGGGTACTGCATGCTCTCTTCGATCTTTTTGGCGATGTCACGTGCCAGGCGGATCGAGTCGAGGTCATCGATCTCTTCGGGTTTGACGAAAATGCGCACTTCACGGCCAGCCTGGAGGGCGTAGCTCTGGTTGACACCTTTGTAGGAGTTGGCGATATCTTCAAGGGCTTTGACGCGCTTGATGTACTGCTCCAGACCCTCGCGGCGGGCACCGGGGCGGGCGCCTGAGATGGCGTCAGCAGCTTCGGCGATGACGGCTTCGACGGACTCCTGCTCAACTTCGTGGTGGTGACCGGCGATCGCATTGACTACCTGCGCATTGACTCCAAAGCGTTTGGCAAATTCAGCACCCAGCATGGCGTGTGTGCCTTCCACATTATGATCCATGGCTTTGCCCAGATCGTGAAGCAAACCGGCTGCTTTGGCAACTTCGACATCTGCACCCAGCTCGGAGGCGATCACGGTCGCCAGTTTAGCCACTTCGACGGCATGCGAAAGCTGGTTTTGGCCGTAAGAGGTGCGGAATTTCAGCCGCCCGAGCATCTTGATCACTTCGGGGTGCAGACCGGTGACCCCGGCATCAAAGGCAGCTTGGTCACCGGCTTCGTTGATGATGTGCTCGACTTCTTTCTGCTCTTTTTCAAGCACTTTCTCAACGTGGGCAGGATGGATGCGGCCATCGACGACCAGTTTTTGCAGGGCACGTCGGGCGATCTCTCGGCGGACGGGGTCAAAGCAGGAGATAGTGACGGCTTCGGGGGTATCATCGACGATGACATCGACGCCGGCGGCCTGCTCGAAGGCATGAATGTTGCGACCGTTGCGACCGATGATGCGCCCCTTCATCTCGTCCGAGGGGATGGTGACGGTGGAGGTGGTGACTTCAGCAACATGCTCAGATGCCACGCGTTGGATGGCGGTGACGATGAGGCCGCGTGCCCTCCGATCGCCTTCCTCCCGGGCCTCGGTCTCAACCTGGCGGATGATGCGCGCCATATCAGCGCGAGCATCTTTTTCAACCTCTGCCAGCAGGATCTGGCGGGCTTCATCCGTGGTCATTTGAGAGATGCGGTTCAGCTCAGCCATTTCTTCTTCGTGCAGTTTTTCGACCTCATTGGCACGTCGGTCAACAGCGGACTGGCGCTTGTTGAGAGCCTGCTCACGCTTTTCAAGGCGGTCGAGGCGGATATCCAACTCCTCACGCCGTTTTTGAAGGCGATCTTCTTCTTTGGTAAGCTCAGAGCGGCGGCGGGCAACCTCGCTGTCGGCGGACTGGCGGGTTTGCAGAGCTTTATCCCTGGCTTGCAGCTCCACTTTCTGCGCTTCTTCCCGGGCGGCGTTGAGAATCTGAGTGGCTTCGTCACGGTGTTTCTCGGTTGTGCGTTGGACAAGCATGTGTTTAATGCCGTAGCCGATGGCAACGCCAAGCGCCAGTGTAAAAATCGCGACGAACAATGTTATTAGAATGTTTCCAGTTCCCATTTTGTTTACCTCTATTCCATTAATTCGTTATTTTCATTCCAGATGCGTTCAACAACCGGTGCAATAGTCTCGTAACCGAAGCCACGGCGGGCCAGGAATGCCGAGAGCTTGCGCCGGA
Source organism: uncultured Chloroflexia bacterium (assembly GCA_963751425.1). Taxonomy (GTDB): domain Bacteria; phylum Chloroflexota; class Anaerolineae; order Anaerolineales; family UBA4823; genus CAVVUF01. Next base: position 1,042,309 of record CAVVUF010000002.1, read on the forward strand.
AATCTATTTTTTCCAGGTGGTTTAGTTTTCGAGACTGCTTCAAAGCAGCCTGGTATGCGAGTTCCTCCTCATCGATTTCTAGGTTGGCGAGGGCCTGTTCGATGGCTGGGGCAGATACCCCTTTCTGGCGCATTTCGTACTGCAGCGCTTTACGGCTGCGCGGGCGAAAGGCAGAGCGGTTTTCTACCCAGGCCTGGGCGAACTGATCATCATTGACCAGGTTATTGCGGTGCAAGCGCTCAATGACATGGTTGATGGCTTCCTCGGATATTCCTTTACCTACCAGCTTGCGGCGGATTTCTTCTTCGGCACGCGGGCGGTGTTCTAAGAGACGCAGGGCTTTTTGATAGACAACTTCCTGCTCATCCTGGTCCTTCAGCTCGGAGATTTTATCGTCACTCAACACCTGACCTACTCTCAGCCAGGCGGCTGTGAGGCGCTCGAGTCCAAAGGCAAATTCTCCGTCAAGGTAGATGTTGACGCGGTTGGGATTGCGAGTTTGAACCTTGAGAGCGGTAATTTGCCCACTCATCCGAATGAATGAAAGCCTCCAACGCGAAGGTACCGTGATCCTGCTTGCTGAGGCCACGGCTGGGCAAATAAACTGGCATCGCCGAAAATTCTGGCGCTGCTAATCCCAGTTGAAGGTGTTCAACGGAGGTTTAGGCTGAAGATCGCTATGGACTCTTTATCCTTAATGATCCAGAACGAGGTTTCAATAAGCCTGCCGGCTGCTGAACAGCGGTCAAACAGATTTTGGGGAAGTCAATCCAATCAATCGTCATAAAACCAGGTCCGCAGAAGTGCAGGCGAAATATCACCAAACCGATACAATCACTGGAAAAGCATTATTTGCAAAGCCGAGGCAGCGCGGAAAATGAAGAAAAAGAAAAAACCGCGCCGCAGGTCGTACATGTAACTTGATGAACACATTATACATGAATTGTGGGAATGGTGGGAAGGATTTCAAAGTGTCGTAAACTCGGATAAAATAAGCATGTTGAGATATTTTTTTGGGAAATCAGGCCAAGCAGCGATGATAAAACCTGAAAGCAAAGACCTCGATCGGAGATGGCATAGAGTTCTTCTTATTTTTTTGAAAGGAGAGGATTAAATGGCGAAAATCACACGTGAAGATGCGCTGGAGTATCACCACCTGGGAGGCAAGCCGGGCAAGATTTCTGTTGTGCCGACCAAGCCGATGGAAACCCAGCGCGACCTGGGGCTGGCTTATACGCCGGGAGTGGCGGAGCCGGTGCTGGAGATCGAGAAGGATCCTGAAACCGCTTATGAATACACCTCAAAGGGCAACCTGGTGGCGGTGGTCTCGAATGGGACAGCTATCTTGGGGTTGGGAGACCGCGGGGCGCTGGCGAGCAAGCCGGTGATGGAAGGCAAGGGGGTGCTGTTCAAGAAGTTCGCAGATGTGGATGTCTTCGATATCGAAGTCAATACACACGACCCAGATGAGCTCATTCGCGTGGTGGCGGCAATTGCGCCGACCTTCGGCGGGATTAACCTGGAGGATATCAAAGCTCCGGAGTGCTTCCAGGTCGAAGAGACGTTGAAGCGCATGCTGGATATCCCGGTCTTCCACGATGACCAGCATGGCACGGCGATCATTTCCTGTGCAGCCCTGCTCAATACGTTGGAGTTGATCGGCAAGCGTATCGATGAGATCAGGATCGTGGTTTCGGGTGCGGGGGCTTCGGCGATTGCCTGTTCGGAGCTGATGATCCGCTTGGGCGTGAAGCGCGAGCATGTGATGCTGGTGGATACCAAGGGCGTGGTCTACCGGGGGCGCACGGAAGGGATGAACCCCTACAAGGACCGCCTGGCGGTTGACACTGAGAGGCGTACGCTGGCAGAGGCGGTGCGCGGGGCAGATGTGTTCTACGGGCTGTCAGTGAAGGATATCTTGAAGCCGGAGATGGTCAAAACGATGGCAGAACGGCCGCTGATCTTTGCCATGGCGAACCCTGACCCTGAGATCCGCTATGAGGTGGCCAAGGAAGCCCGCCCGGATGCGATCGTGGCGACAGGGCGCTCCGACTATCCAAACCAGATCAATAATGTGCTTGGGCTTTCCATTCATCTTCCGGGGGGCGCTGGATGTGCGCGCCAGGGCGATCAATGAAGAGATGAAGGTTGCGGCAGCTTACGCGCTGGCAGCCCTTACAAAAGAGGATGTGCCCGACAGTGTGCTGCGCGCTTATGGTGTGGACCGGCTGAAGTTTGGCGACGGATTACATCATTCCCAAGCCGCTTGACCCTCGCGTGATGCTGTGGGAATCTCCGGCAGTGGCGAAGGCTGCCATGGAGACGGGGGTAGCGAGGGTGCAGGTGGATCTGGACGATTACCGGAAGCAGCTCGCTTTTCGGCAGGGAATGGGCGAACAGATCCGCTTCTTCTTTACCAACAAGGCGCGCAACCTGCCTGTAAAAAAGCGCATCGTCTTTGCGGAAGGCGAGGAGACGAAGATCATCCGAGCCGCAGCCCAGATGGTGGATGAGGGGATTGGAATTCCGGTGCTGGTGGGACGCCCGGAGGTGATTGGAGCGCAGGTCAAGAACCTGGGAATAGAAAGTGGTGTCGAGATCGTCAACCCGGCGGAATTCGAGCGTATCGATGCGTATGCGCAGGCTTATTACGAAATGCGGCAGCGTAAGGGTTTGACGCTGCAAGACGCATACAAGCACGTGCGTGAGCCGAATGTGTTCGGTCCGATGATGGTGCGCATGGGCGATGGGGATGCCTTCATATCGGGGTTGACCTACGATTATCCGGATGTGATCCGCCCGGCTCTGCAAATTCACCATACGGCGCCAGGAGCCAGGCGAGCAGCAGGGGTTTATATCATGATCGCGGGTGGAAAGGTTTACTTGTTCACCGATGCGACGGTGAATATCGATCCTTCACCGGAGAACCTGGCGGAGATTGCCTGCCTGTCAGCAAACTTTGCGCGGGAGCTGGGGTTAGAGCCGCGGGTAGCGCTGCTGTCTTTCTCTAACTTTGGCAGCACCCCCCATCCACTCTCTGCGAAGGTACAGAAAGCTTTGCAGATCATCCGCGAACGCTGCCCGGATTTCCCGGTGGACGGCGAGATGCAAGCCGATACGGCGGTGGGAACGGAAATCGTGGAAGAGCGCTATCCATTCAGCCAGGTGAAAGATGCGAATGTGCTGGTATTCCCATCTCTGGAGGCGGCGAATATTGCCTATAAGCTGCTGGCACGGCTGGGGAACGCCCAGGCGATTGGCCCGATCTTGCTGGGAATGGGGGCGCCGGTACATGTGCTGCAGACCGGGGCAGAGGTGCGCGATATTGTCAATATCGCGGCGGTAGCGGCCATCGAGGCGGCGAAGAGGGAAAAGGATTAAGAGATTTCATCGCTGAGCCGCGGAGAATGCATGGAGATCATTTAGAAAAAAAGCGCACACGGAAAAAGCAGAAAGATTGAAAAGGCGGATTTTTATTCAAAATCACGTTGTGCGCGATTAAGTTAATTGAAGGAAATTGGTATATTGAGCGAACGGAGAGGTGGACTAGACAACAAAAGTACACCTCTCCGTTTTTAGTATTGCGATACGGGGTTAAAGAGAAATAATGCTTGAAATCTGGCTGCCAGCCGGCAGGAATGAACTCACCGGAGGACTTGACCTGGGTATACTTCCCAGAATAATGGCCGCGGGCGATGCAATCGATGGCGGTTATAAAGGCATCAACTTCCTCAATGGTGTTATAGAGGCCAAAAGAGGCCCGGATCATACCGGGCATCTCGGAGCGATCGCCAGCTAACATGCGGCTGCGTACTCCTTGGGATTCCTGGGGAGTAAGTTTGAGCAGGTGCAAGATGTAAGGGTGCGCACAGAAACAGCCGGAACGCACACCGATGCCGAACTCGTGACCTAAGATGGCGGCGACCAGAAAGTGAGGAACATTCTCAAGAGCCAGGGGGATTACACCCAGGCGCTCAGAGGCTCTGCTGGGATCGGCATTTCCAAAGATCTGAATCCCTGGCACAGCAGGGAGTTTTTCGAGGGCGTAAGCGGTCAGCTCGGCTTCGTGGGCAGCAACCGAAGGCATGCTGATCTGTTCGAGCTGGGTGATGGCTGCAGCGAGGGCAATAGCGCCTACAGTGTTGGGGCTGCCAGCTTCTTCTTTATCCGGAGGTCCAGCCCAGACCACATCGTCGAGAGTGACAATCTCGACGGTGCCGCCACCGCGCTGATCGGGATCGCCGGCTAAAAAGATGTCTTCCCGTCCTACCAGGGCACCTGTGCCGAAGGGGGCATACATTTTATGGGCGGAGATGGCGATAAAATCCAGGTGGGCGGGGTCAGCCAGGGGCAGCATCTCCACTTTTCGATGCGGAGCTAGCTGGGCGCAGTCCACAAAAATCAGGGCCCCAGCCCGGTGGGTTTTCTCAGCCAGGCGGTGGATAGGGTTCAAAATGCCGGTGACATTGCTGGCGCCGGTGATGGCTACGAGAGCCAGGCGAGGGCCGTATTGATTTAGCAGGAGGTCAAAATTAGCTTCATCCAGGTAACCTTCGGGCGTGAGGTGAACGTGGATCGTCTCGGCTGCACTGCGCCAGGGCAGGTCATTCGAATGGTGTTCCATGCCGCTGGAGAGGACGATATTTCTTTCAGGGGTAAAAGGAAAGCGCCTGGCAAGCTTATTGACGGCTTCAGTTGTATTTTTAATGAAGATACAGGTGTGCTCCGCAGGGTCGGCGCCCAGAAAACGCAAAGTGACCTGGCGGGCTTCCTCGTAAGCATGGGTAGCAAGCTGGCTTTTAAAGCCGGTTCCCCGGTGAACGCTGCTGTAATATTCCAGGAACCGGTCCACGGTTTGCTGAACGGCTTTGAGGGCCGGGGTGGAAGCGGCGTTATCCAGGTTGATGTAGGTTTGGTGGCTGCCATTCAGGAGGGGGACCTGGGCATCCAGGCCAACGAAAAGGGAGCGGTAGGTCATGGTGGGGGCTTGATATGACATGTCTATCCTTCTTGAGAAAATGATGCTCACAAATTCCACGGGTCACACCGATTGTTGTGATTTGAGCCGGAGTTCACGGAGCATGAAGAGACAGGTAAACCAACGAAGCAGATTGTACCAGAAGGAAGTTGGATTTGCATGTGCAATGCAATGCTTGATGGGGGAAGAGGCTTAATTTATGAGCAAGCAGCGAATCCAACTCGAAGAGGAAAGATTAAAAGACAAAAAAAGTCCTAATATTTTTGTTAGGCCCTTGCTTTTTAACTGGTATTAATGTAAAATGTGTATATTCGTGGGACGAAGTGGGTGAAAGTGGAGCGCTAGGATCATTTCCTGGCGTTCCGTTCATTAAGAGGCTATTAGAACATATGTTTTACGGACAGTATCATCACACTCTAGATAGCAAAGACCGAATGACCATCCCCGCCAAGTTCCGCGAGCTGGTAGGCGAGGGGGTATTTGTTTTCCAGGGCTTTGATCATAACTTGATGGTCTTTACGAAAGATCACTTTGAGATTCTATCACAACAAGTCGATGGTACTGACCTGACAAATACCGATGCGCGCCTGATGCGCCGATTATTCTTTGCCACTGCTGAATGGGTCGATGTAGACAAAGCAGGGCGTATTTTGGTTCCTGGATTTTTGAAGAAAGCTGCCGGTTTAAGCAATGAGGTAGTCCTGGTAGGGGCCGGAAAGTTTTTCGAAATCTGGTCAAATGAGCTTTGGGAAGAGCAAAGCACCAAACTCCTGGATATTGAAACGAATGTGCAGCGGCTTCCGCCGTTGAACTTTCCGGTTGGGAATAGCCTCGTTGAGTAACTCCAGATGAGTGAAGAGAACCCTCATCGCCCTGTACTTTACAATGAAATCATAAATGTTTTACAGCCACGACGGGAAGGATATTTTGTCGATGGGACCCTGGGGGCTGGCGGGCACGCCAGGGGGATCTTGGAAGCTTCCAGCCCAGACGGAAGGCTACTGGGACTGGATGTTGATCCCCAGGCGCTCGCGCTAGCTAGCAAGCGGTTATTTATTTTCGGAGAGCGTGTCATTATTCGCAAGGCATCGTATGTCACGCTTGCCGAGCAGCTGCGAGCTGTGGGTTGGTCAAAGGTCCAGGGGATTCTTTTTGATCTGGGAGCCTCGTCGATGCAGTTCGATACCGTAGAGCGAGGTTTTTCCTTTCGAGAAGATGCACCCCTGGATATGCGTTTTGATCCAGATAACCCGGTAAGGGCAGCAGATCTGGTGAATTCTCTCTCAGAGCAGGAGCTGGCGGATATTCTTTACCAGTACGGCGAGGAGCGGCGAGCTTATCAGGTGGCCAGGGCGATCGTGAGAGCACGACCGATCTCCACGACCAGAGAGCTGGCGGGCATTGTGGCAAAAGTGACGGGCAGTGGAAAGCATGGGATGCACCCGGCTACACGGACTTTCCAGGCCCTTAGGATCGCCGTAAACCAAGAGCTGGAGGCGCTCGAGAAAGCCCTTCCGCAGGCGGTTGAGGTGCTTGCTCCTGGGGGGAGGCTGGCCGTAATTTCCTTCCACTCCCTGGAGGACCGCACTGTCAAGCAGTTCATGCGCAAGGAAAGCCGGGACTGTCTGTGCCCACCACGCCAACCTGTGTGCACTTGCGGTCATAAGGCATCCATCCAAGAAATCACCCGCCACCCGATCGAGCCAGGGGAGGAAGAGATCCATGAAAATCCCCGAGCGCGCAGTGCCCGACTGAGAGTGGCAGAAAAACTAACCCCGTCTTAATTTAATGGCACAACACTTGCAAACTTTTCAGACAGGAACCGGAGGCTCCTGCGAAAGTTTTGTCATCAGCAGGATCACCGGATTATCAACGAAATTCGGAAGAGATCATTGAGGAAACGATGTCAATGCGAACATTGGAACAAGTCAAGCAAATTACACAAGCTTACTCACAGACACCTTGGCGAAAGCAGCTCCAGGGTATTGTGGCGTTCCTGCTGGTGGTTGTATCAGCGGCAGTTGTAGCAGGCATTTATCTGGGCGTTACATCCCAAGCTGCAACCTTGGGAAGGCAGATCCAAGATATGCAGATCAACATGGAGGGATCGACGCGCCTCGACCTGACGCCTGAGGAAGATGTCAACCTGGTCGAAATGGTGCCGATCGAGCAAATCCGGATTGAGATCGCAGATTTGCAAGGTCAGTTGGCGACGAATATGTCAGCGGCTGTGATGAATGAGAAAGCTGAAGGAATGGGTTTCGTTCAATCCAACCAGGATGAAATGTTTTATTATAAAGTCCCCGGTTATCAGGGTCGGCCTCTGGCAAAATTAGCGCCTCCACCTGCACCTGTCACGGTCAGTTCAACGGCGCTGGCTCCAGCTTACCAAGAATCACTGATCGATTGGTTGGGGCACCAGGTGAATCTCGTTTCACGCAGCTGGCTGCCTGGTAAGTCGGAGGAGGTGAAGTAATGGCGATGAATACATCTGGGATGCGTACATCTGGCAAACGTGCATCTGGGATGCGAACATCGAATGCTCCCGAGATGCCCGCCAATACATCGGGCTCATCTGGTAATGAAAATGGATGGCGGTACCAGCTTTTGGCACTGCTGTTTTCAGTGGTGGCAGTCTTGATTGTGGCACAAATCATCCGCATTCAGCTTGGCTCTGAAGCGGATGAGTTCCGCAAGATTGGTAAGCTGTATGCGAAGGCTCTGCATGTATATTACCCGCGCCGGGGAGCAATCTACGACCGGTATGGAAATGTGTTGGCTGGCAGCAAGCGGGTCTACGAGGTAGCAGTCGATTTGAACCTGGTCCGTAATCCTGAGACGATTGCATTCTCTGTGAGCAAGGTGCTGGCAAATCATATTGGATATAATACCCCGGGGTATTACGACTTTGTATACCGGGTTGCCAGCGGAGTGCAGGTCACAAACACCGACTATGTGGTTGTTGCAGATTTTGTTTCTCAAGATGAGCTGAAGCAGCTTTCAGATTGGGCGCTGCGTTATGCCAATACGACTTACCGCACCAAGAAAGATGAGATTGCTCCGAGTTTGAGGGGGTTGGTCTATCGTCCGCGTTTGCAGCGTATTTATCCAGAGAATGATTTAGCCTCGCCGATCTTAGGATTTGTCAACTGGGGTGGCGTGGGAATTTACGGCGTGGAGGAAGAATTCAACGATCTCCTGAGTGGAGACCCCCAAACCTTTTGGGTAAGTGTTGATCCCTACCAGGCCGGACAGATGCCCAATGTCAAAGATGGGGTAGATTTGGTATTAACGATCGATCGTGAGCTGCAAGCCGCGGTCGAGCGCATCTTGGACCAGGCACTTGAGACGAGCGGGTCAGAAGCAGGCACGATTGTCGTGATGAACCCGGAAAACGGAGAAATCCTGGCTATGGCTTCGACTCCGCGTATGAACTTGAATCAGTTCTGGAAATATGACGAAATTCTGAGCAGCTCAACCCCCCTTAATCGAGCAGTTAGCGTTGACTATGAACCCGGGTCGGTATTCAAGATCTTAACTATGGCTGCTGCCTTGGACGCAGGAGCCGTGGAACCAGATACAGTCTTTGTAGATACGGGGCAGATCGAGATCGGCGGGATCTGGATCCACAACTGGAATTATGGCGCCTGGGGTCCGCAGACGATGTTGGGATGTATGCAGCACTCGTTGAATGTATGCCTGACCCATGTCGCCATGGAATTGGGGACTGAGCGTTTTTACTCCTATATGAAGAATTTTGGCCTCGGGCACCTGACCGGGATCGATATCGCTGGCGAGGCACCGGGGCGCCTGAAACAACCCGGTGATAATGACTGGTTCGAATCGGACCTGGGCACAAATTCATTTGGACAGGGTGTCACGGTCACCCCGGTGCAGATGCTGATGGCTATCTCGGCTGTGGCGAACGATGGCAAGATGGTTTCACCGCATATTTTGCAGTCGATGGTTGATAATGGCCGCCAATTCACACCTACACGGTCGATCGTTGGACAGCCAATTTCTACCGATACAGCTCACACCTTAACCCAGATGTTGTATGAGTCATTAAAAGATGAGTCATCGGTTGCATTGGTAGAAGGCTACAACGTAGCTGGGAAAACCGGCACGGCTGAAATCGCGACACCTTCAGGTTATACCAGCAGCATGACGAATGCATCGTTTGCCGGGTGGGGACCAGTGGACGACCCGAAACTGTTAGTGTACGTGTGGCTGGAAAAACCCACCTCTTCCCCCTGGGGTTCTGTGGTAGCAGCGCCAGTCTTTTCTGAGGTGTACAAAGAAGCGGCCCGTCTGACCAACCTGCCGCCGGATGATGTGCTAGCAAGCTTGAACGGACAATGAGCGTGGTGATGGGAATGATGGGTACCTTGAGAGAGGATTATGCTGACCTTGGCTGATGTCTTTGAAGCGCTTTTGCAAACCGCCGAAACTGAGACTCCTCTGGCGGGCAGCAGCGCTTTGGTTGGAGCTCGCCAGGAAGTAGCGCCGCGTCTGGAACATGTGATCACCGAGGCTTGCATTGACTCCCGGCAAGCAATACCGGGGGCTTTGTTTGTCGCTTTAGCGGGTGAGCATGTGGATGGTCACGACTATGTTGAAGATGCTTTCAAGCGGGGCGCCGAGTATGCTTTGGTTGAAAAAGACCTGGGAGATCAGTTCCAAATCCTTGATTTGAGGGCAGGGAAAGCGCCAGCAGATTTTGACTCGAATACAGAATGTCCGCTAGTCTTGCGAGTAGACGACAGCCTGAAAGCACTGCAGCAAATCTCTCGCTACTGGCGCAGAAAGCTGGATGTGCGCGTGGTCGGAATTACGGGCAGCGTAGGCAAATCCACGACGAAGGAATTGATTGCAGAGGTGCTCAGCCAGCGCTACCGCACTTTGAAAAATGTAGGCAATCTAAATAATGAGATCGGATTGCCCCTGACGCTGCTAAGCCTGAGCGAAGGGCACGAGCGAGCCGTATTGGAGATGGGTTTCTTTGTGCCCGGGGAGATCACCTTTTTGTGCGATTTGGCGCTGCCGCAGGTAGGAGTGGTGACGAATATTGGCACAGTCCATGCGGAGCGCGCGGGCTCGATTGAAGAGATCGCCCGTGGAAAAACCGAGCTGGTGCAATTTCTTCCACCTGAAGGAACGGCGATATTAAATTACGACGATCTACTGGTCAAAGGAATGGCCGAGTTTACCAAAGCGCACATCCTATTTTATGGGTTAAGTCCAGAGGCAGATTTATGGGCTGATGATGTAGAGGGCTTAGGACTGGACGGCATCCGGTTTCGTTTGCATTACCAGGGTGAGGTTCTTCACCTGAGAGTTCCATTGATCGGCCGGCATTCCGTTCAGACTGCGCTGCGAGCGACAGCCGTGGGGTTGGTCGAGGGGTTGAGCTGGGATGAGATTGTCAATGGACTGCGGTCTGGTACGACGCAGCTGCGCCTCATGGCTGTGCGTACCGAGAGTGGGGCGCTCATCCTCGATGATACCTATAACGCTTCCCCTGATTCGATGCTGGCTGCACTCAATTTGCTGCATGAGCTGGACGGACACAAGATCGGCGTTTTAGGCGATATGTTGGAATTGGGACAGTATGAGTGGCAGGGGCATGAAATGGTCGGCATCCGGACGGCTGAGGTGGTGGACCGGTTAATCACGATCGGAGAACGTGGTCGTATGATTGCTGCGTCTGCCTGCCGGGCAGGCTTGCCTGCCCAGGTGATCACGGAATTAGAGACGAACCAGCAAGCCATCGATTTACTCAAGGAGATCTTACAAACAGGTGATGTGGCGTTGATCAAGGGTTCACGTGGAATGCATATGGAACAGATTGTCGCGGCTTTGGAGCACCGTCGCTAATGAGCCAATCTTTCGCACTGGCTTTGTCGGGTATCAGCTTTATGCTGACGGTGATTTGGGGACCTCCCTTGATCCGCGTGCTCCGTTACCTGAAGTTCGGGGATACAATCCGCCTGGAACTGCGGGATCGTTTCATGACCAAAATGGGCAAGCCGACCATGGGAGGGGTGCTGATCATCCTGCCAGTCCTTCTGGTGACGGGGCTGTTGAATGCGGTTTCGCTGTTGGGTTTATCAGTGACCGGGCGTTCAGTGCTGCTTCCTTTAGGAACGATGGTACTCTACGCTCTTTTGGGGGCGGTAGATGATTGGCAGAAGCTGCGCGGGAAAAAAGGTGAGGGGATGCGCCCGCGGACCAAATTCATCCTGCAGGTTTTGTTAGCCGTGGTGATCTCGATCGGGCTGCGGTATGTGCTGGATGCACCGGAAATGGTCATCCCGGTCACCGGTGCAGAGCTGAGCCTGGGGTTCTGGTATATCCCTGTGGCTGCCTTTATTATCGTGAGCTTGATCAATGCAGTCAATTTTACCGACGGAATGGACGGCCTGGCAGGCTTGATCTGTGCGACAGCCTTTGCGGCTTATGGAACCATCGCTTTGTTCCAGGGACAAGTCTTCTTGGGACGCTTTTGCTTTACTCTGGTGGGAGCTCTTTTCGGCTTTTTGTGGTTTAACGTGCATCCGGCAGAATTGATCATGGGAGATACCGGTGCCCTGGCATTGGGGGCCACATTAGCAGTTGTGGCGCTGATGACCGGGCAGTGGCTGCTCTTGCCGGTCATCGCCATTATTCCTGTCAGCGAAGCAGTCAGTGATGTTCTACAAATCGGATATTTCAAGATTACGAAAGGAAAGCGGATTTTTAAGATGGCGCCCCTGCATTATCATTTTGAGCTTTCGGGGCTCAGTGAGACGCAGATTGTGCAGCGTTTCTGGTTGATTGGTTTGTTAGCAGCCATGATCGGTGTGGCGATGGCAGTTGGATAAAAATTTGAGCATCAGGTTGAGAGACTTACGATGAGTATATTGGATCAGCAGGGTAATTCTTGGAAGGGAAAGCGGGTGATCGTGATCGGCGCCGCTCGGCAGGGGACTGCGCTGGCGCGCTACCTGGCTGAACGAGGCGCGCGAGTGGTGATCACCGATATACGCCCGCCGATTCAATTGCAGACTGCCCAAGAAATGTTAGCTGATTTATCGATTGAATGGATTGTTGGCGGTCACCCGTTCAGCGTCTTGGATGGGGCAGATTGTGTCTGCCCTTCGGGCGGCGTTTCGCTCAACCTGCCTTTGGTGCAAGAAGCCCTAAGGCGAGGCATACCTGTTTCAAATGACTCGCAGATTTTTTTGGAGTCAGCTCCCTGCCGAGTGATAGGCATCACAGGGTCGGCGGGGAAAACTACCACGACCACCTTGGTGGGGCGTATGGCGCAGCAAGCCAGCCAGCTGGCGGCGGGAAAAGCTTATCCGACCAAAGCCTGGGTGGGTGGGAATATCGGTAACCCGCTGATCAATGCCTTGGGTGAGATGAAGCCCGATGATTTAGCCATCCTGGAGTTATCGAGCTTCCAGCTTGAGATCATGTCACGTTCTCCACAGGTGGCGGCAGTCTTGAATATTACCCCAAATCACCTGGATCGGCATGTGACCATGGAAGCGTATGCCACAGCCAAGGCCCATATCCTGGATTACCAGGGTGAAGAGGACCAGGTTATCTTGGGGAGGCAGGACCCCGGTGCATGGGAGCTGGCAAGCAGAGCCCATGGAAAGGTGTGGAGCTTTGGGCTGGATCGGCAGCTGGATTACCCAGGGGCTTTTGTTGAACGGAACTGGGTGATCTTATGGAATGGGCAATCAGAAGAACGCGTTTTACACGTATCTGAAGTGCACCTGCGCGGAGACCACAACCTGCTCAATGTACTGGCAGCCTGTACTATCTCGGCTGCAGCAGGTTTGCCTATCGAAGCCATGCGAGCGGGGATCGTGGGCTTTATGGGCGTGTCACACCGCCTGGAGTTTATCCGCACCTGGCGAGGCGCCCACTGGTTTAACGACTCGAAAGCCACCTCTCCCGAGGAAAGCATGGCGGCTATTCGCTCCTTCGAGGGTCCGATCGTGCTGTTAGCGGGTGGGAGGGATAAAGACTTGCCCTGGGAAGATTTTGCAAACCTGGTCAACCAGCGGGTGGATCACCTGGTATTGTTTGGTGAAGCAGCAAAGAAAATCCGCGAGGCGGTTGGTCCTCTCAAAGCAGGCGGCAGGCCATTTTCTTTACGGGTGTGCAAGGGGTTGCAGGAGGCAGTGAGAGCGGCAGCTGAACAGGTGGAGATCGGTGACGTGGTGTTACTTTCACCGGGTGGAACAAGTTTTGATGAATTCCGCGACTTCGAAGAGCGCGGGGAGGCTTATAGGAAATGGGTTCTCGAACTCTAATTGATTTTGCTGAGCGGTTTGGTATCAATCTGCCGGAGGATAAGGGGCGCAGGCAGGTAAATTTAGGCCTGGATGTACCGTTGCTCCTCCTGGTCATTACGCTGATTATATTTGGGCTGGTGATGGTTTATTCTGCAAGCTGGGATTTTGCTTACCGGGCAACCGGAGAGCCAACCTATATGTTTAAGCGGCAGTTAATGTGGTTGGCTATCGGAACGATCGTTGCGGTATCACTTGCTTTTTTCGATTACCGGTTGTGGAAGAAGTTAGTGGTTGGTGCCATGGTCGTCACGGTGGCCTTGTTGATCGCCGTATTGGCCCTCGGTAATACTCGCCTGGGGGCTTCGCGCGGCCTGGTCGGTGGCTCAATTCAGCCATCTGAGCTGGCGAAACTGATTTTGATCCTTTACCTGGCGGTGTGGTTGGATAACCATCGAGACCATCTGAGAAAGGTATCTTTTGGCCTCGTGCCGCTCGGTTTTATCTTGGGAATTATCGGTGCATTGATCTTGCTGCAGCCTGACTTGAGCGCTGTTATGACGGTCTTCATTTTGGGCGGAATGATGTTCTTTCTGGCAGGCGGCGACCTGAAGCAGATTGTGTTCATCATCGCATTCGGCCTATTTATGATTTTCCTGGTTTACGTTCTGCCGATCTTTCCCACAGGACAAGAACGAATTAATGATTTTGTGAGGGGTTTCAAGGATCTTATGCAATCCTCTGACCATGTAAAACGTTCCCTGGAAGCATTTGCCAAGGGCGGTTGGTTTGGAGTTGGGATCGGGAAGTCGACGACCAAGATGACCGGTTTACCCTTCCCGCATACCGACAGCATCTTTGCGGTGCTGGGAGAAGAGACTGGGGTCACAGGCGCAGCTTTCTTGATCCTTTTGTACGTGGGGGTCGTGTGGCGTGGTTTGGCCATTTCGAGAAGAGCCCCTGACCGGCTGGGAAAGCTGTTGGCTGGTGGGTTGGCGTTCTGGTTGGCCACGGAAGCGACGATCAACATGGCAGTGATGGTGGGCTTGATGCCCTTTGCAGGAAATGCGCTGCCGTTTATTAGTTCAGGTGGTTCAAGCTTGGTGATGATGATGTGTGCGGTTGGGATCATCACCAATGTCGCCAGGCAATCTGTGATGAAAAAAGAAGTAGAGGAGAGATCATTCAGTGCGGTTGTTGATTTGCGCGGGAGGGACAGGCGGCGGCGTGTATCCCGCTCTGTCCGTCCTACAAGCCCTACAAGCCGGAGATGAGTTGAAGGATCAGGTTGAGGAAGCGAAGCAGGAATCTCGCTTCAATTCCGAGCCTGTATCCGGATCTTCTCTTTCGGTTCTATGGATCGGCGGTGAGAGAGGTATGGAAGTTGACTTGCTAAGACGAGAAGGTGTACCTTTTGAAGCGATTCCCGCGGCGGGTGTTCACGGCGTGGGGATACGCGCTTTACCAGGGAACCTGAGGAAACTGGCGTTGGGCTTCCGTTCTTCGCGGCAGATCTTGAGCCAATTCCGCCCTGAGGTTCTGTTCTTCACGGGTGGGTACGTGGGGGTTCCAATGGCGCTGGCTGCTTTACTGCCGTTGAAGGGCTTGCCGCGCCCGAAGCGGTTGATCTATGTGCCGGATATCGAACCAGGGCTGGCACTGAAACTCTTGGTCCGGTTGGCAGACCGCATCGCAGTGAGTGTGGAGGACACGCAGCACTACCTGCCTCGTAGGGCGAAAGTGACCATCACTGGTTACCCAGTGCGAGCTGGATTGAGGAAGGTTGACCGCTCAGAAGCCCGCCGTTCTTTTGGGCTGGATAACAATTTGCCGGTTTTCCTGGTTGTGGGAGGAAGCAAGGGGGCGCGTTCGATCAACAGGGCCCTGCAAGCTTCCCTGCCGCAGCTTTTAGCGGAAATGCAGGTGATTCATCTTAGCGGGCAGCTCGATTGGCAGGAAGTTGAGCAGAACCGCCAGGCTTTATCCCCAGAGCAATTGGAGCGGTACCGCGTATTCCCTTATCTGCATGATGAAATGGGAGCAGCTTATTCGGCGGCAGACCTGGCCATGACACGTGCAGGGGCTTCGAGCCTGGGAGAGCTGCCCATCTTTGGGCTGCCGGTAATCCTGGTGCCCTATCCGCATGCCTGGCGTTACCAGCGGGTGAATGCGGAATACCTGGTGAGCAGGGAAGCGGCGGTGATGTTAAATGATGCTGATTTGGAAAATGGATTAACCCCGCTTGTGAGATCTTTGATTGCCGATACATCTCAGAGGTTAGAGATGGGTAAAGCCATGCAAAAATTGGCGCATCCTGAGGCTGCCAGTTCGATAGCAAACATATTATCGGGCATGGGAGCAGAGGCGAGCTAGAGGAACTAATTATGTCTACATTGACATTTATCTTCTTTTTATTGATCGGAATTTTCGCAATCATTGGCTCGCTCCGGGGATGGTCGAAGGAGATGATGGTCACTTTCAGCGTGATCCTGGCCATCTTTATTATTTATATTTTGGAAGGCATCATACCGGGTTTGATGAACAGCCTCACCCCGCAAGGCACGGCGGCTTATTTCTGGCTGCGAGCGGGGATCCTTTTGATCCTGGTATTTTTTGGTTACCAAACGCCTAACATCCCGAAGATCGCCGGGCAGCGGTTTGCACGTGAGCGCCTGCAGGATGTTCTTTTGGGACTGTTCTTGGGAGCATTAAATGGTTTTCTGATTGCGGGAGCGCTGTGGTATTACATGAAAGAGGCTGGATATCCATTCCCCAACCAGATCCGCGCCCCAATCCCCGGTGACCCATTCACAGATAGTGCTTTCCGGTTGTACCCCTGGCTGGCACCAGCCTGGTTGAAGGGAAATACGCTCTACATTGCAGTGGCGTTGGCTTTCGTTTTTGTGATTGTGGTATTCCTATAGGATGTGTATGGTTTCTGAAGAATTCTCTGCGGTACATCTGATCGGCATCGGCGGCACAGGCCTGTCGGCGATTGCGCGTTTGCTGAAGGAGAGCGGCTGCACGGTCAGCGGCTCAGACCAGACGCTTTCAGCACTGGCGCGCAGCCTTCAGGAGGCTGGCATTACGGTGTATGAGGGTCACCGCGCAGAGAATATCCATGGCGCCAGGCTCGTTATCCGATCTTCGGCAATCCGGGATGATAACGTTGAAGTCCAGGCGGCGCTGGCTGCTGGCATTCCAGTGTTGAAGCGCTCTGACTTCCTGGGCAAGCTGATGGAAAAGCAAGTTGGGATTGCCATTGCTGGCACGCACGGTAAGACTACGACCACAGCAATGGCAGCCTGGATGCTGACCGTAATGAAACAGGATCCTTCGTATATTATCGGCGGTGTCTCGGTGAACCTGGGTAATAATGCCCACGCCGGAAATGGTCCATTTTTTGTGATCGAAGCGGATGAATACGATCGCATGTTCCTGGGGCTGCATCCAAAGACCGCCATTGTCACGAATATCGAACATGACCATCCCGATTGCTACCCCACGGCAGAGCAGTTCTACCAGGCTTTTCATGATTTCGCCCGCGGCCTGGCTCCTCAAGGCTGGTTGGTGGCATGTGGAGATGACCAGGGGGCATCCAGGCTGGCAGAAGAGGTCCGCCTGGAAGGTTACCGGGTGCTGACCTTTGGATCTGGACCAGCCCGGGCAGATTATACGGCGCAGAGCATGCATCCGAACTCACGCGGTGGGTTCAGCTTCACGGCCGCCTACCAGGGGAACTCCTTAGGGAAAGTGGATCTACGCGTGCCCGGATTGCACAATGTGAATAATGCTCTGGCAGTGCTGGTCATTGCCCACCAGATGGAGCTGCCCATGGCGCTCGCCAGGCAAGCTTTGAATGAATTTGAGGGGACCGGCAGGCGCTTTGAGGTGCGCGGAGTTGTGGATGGGATCACCGTCATTGATGATTATGCTCACCACCCTACCGAAATTCGGGCCACCCTTTCGGCTGCGCGCAGCCGTTATCCTCAAAAAAGGCTTTGGGCAATCTGGCAGCCGCACACTTATTCTCGCACCCAGAACTCTCTTTGATGCCTTTGCAAGCGCTTTCGATGATGCAGATGGCGTGGTAGTTACAGAAGTATACGCCGCGCGCGAAGCCTCGCAGGCTGGGACATTCTCTGCCAGGCAGGTAGTCGATGCCATGCCCCACAAGAAGGCTGCTTTCACCCCTCGTATTGAGCAAGCGGTTAAATTTTTACTTGATAATTTACGCCCAGATGATGTTATGGTAGTGATGTCTGCGGGTGATGCAGACCAGATTAGTACACAAGTGCTGAAAGCTTTGACAGAAAGGAAAGGATTGCATGTCTAAACAAAAAAATTATCATGAAAACCAGGAGAGGACATACGAGTCCGACATGGCTGGCTTAATGTCTTTACGACTGATTGCAGCCCCAGATCCCAAAGATGATCTTTCAGACGATGAATTGACGGCTTTTTGCCAGGATCCTAAACAATCGCCAGAGCTGATCCGGCATTTGATCGATTTTATCAAAACGATATAAATGACTTACACAACGATGACCCTCTCTCTACCAGTTATTGACCTGAAAGCTGCCTTCGGCACACGGCTCAGGGAAAACGAATCTCTGAAGCGCTATACTTCTGCGCGGGTGGGTGGACCGGCAGATGTGCTTTTAGAGGCGCATACGACCGAAGAGCTGGCAGAAATGGCTTTCTACTTATGGCAGAGGGGACTGCCGTTCATCGTTTTGGGTGGAGGCTCGAATACTCTGGTGAGTGATGCGGGGGTGCGGGGAGTGGTGCTGCTCAACCAGGCACGCCAGATCCGGTTTGATGAGGAAGGCGATCCTCCAACAGTGTGGGCTGAAACTGGGGCTAATTTTGGGTTGTTGGCAAGGCAGGCTGCCACGCGAGGACTATCAAGCTTGGAGTGGGCAACGGGCATCCCCGGTACTGTGGGTGGTGCGATCATCGGGAATGCAGGGGCGCACGGCAAAGATATGAGCAGCAACCTGATGGTGGCAGAAATCTTGCATCTTAATCCCTTGATGAGAACCAGTGAAGACACCACCGCGCGGGCAAACTACCTGGCCGGTGCTGGCAGCACTCCCGAATTTTTCAAGGAAACCTGGCCTGTCGAGCAGTTCGCCTACCAATACCGCGATAGTATTCTTAAGCAGAAGACCCTTCAGGCGGTGGTATTGGTAGCTCTGCTGAAGCTGGAGAAAAGCACACCGCAAGCAGTCCAAGCGAAAATGGATGAATATGCCGAGCTTCGCCGCCGCACACAACCCCCTGGCGCCAGCATGGGTTCGATGTTCAAAAACCCTCCAGGAGATTATGCTGGGCGGTTGATCGAAGCGGTAGGCTTGAAGGGCAAGCGCATTGGTGATGCACAAATCAGCGCACAGCACGCGAATTTTTTCATAAACTGCGGGAAGGCCACTGCTGCTGATATTTATGCTTTGATCCGCCTGGCGCATCGGAAAGTGGCTGAAAAAACTGGTGTGAACCTGGAGTTAGAAATTGAGCTTGTAGGCGAATGGGACGAGTCGGTATGAAAATGGATCACAAGCTGCGTGTGGGTGTCATCTTCGGAGGGCGATCAGGAGAGCATGAAGTCTCCCTGATGTCAGCGCGTTCCGTGTTGTGTGCCTTCGCGGCCGAGAAGTACGAGGTGGTCCAAATTGGCATTACCTACGCGGGCGAGTGGCTGGTCAGCCGTCCAGGCACCAGCCCAGATGTATTGAGCATGCTGGAAAACGGGCCTACCTCTGAGCTGGTGCCAGGGGTGATCTTGCCCGATCCTTCGCTGCGGGGGCTTTACTGGCTCCAGCCTGGGGATGCTGGAGGCCAGTTTAAGTGGTTAGGGGAGCTGGATGTGGTCTTTCCAGTGCTGCACGGCAGCTTCGGCGAAGACGGCACCCTGCAGGGGCTGTTGGAAATGGCTGGGGTTGCATACGTGGGAGCGGGTGTGCTGGGCTCCTCGGTGGGGATGGATAAAGCTTTATTTAAAGATGTGATGGTCTCCCACCATATCCCGGTGCTTCCATATATTGTGGTCCTGCGCAGCGAGATTGAAAAAACGCCTCAGGAAGTGATCGCTGAAGTAGAAAAACTGGGTGGTTACCCCTTATTCGTCAAGCCGGTGAACATGGGCTCTTCGGTAGGGATTAGCAAATGCCAAAACCGTTCAGACCTTTTGGAAGGGCTGATGGAAGCCTGTCGTTTCGACCGGCGAGTGCTGGTGGAGAAAGGGATAAACCCGCGCGAGATTGAGGTCAGTGTGCTCGGGAACGATGCTCCAGCGGCTTCCGTACCGGGTGAGGTGATCCCAAGCCGAGAATTTTATTCGTATGAAGCGAAATACCTGGATGGGAGCTCAGAATTGATCATCCCGGCACATCTGTCCAGTGAAATCACTGAAAAAGCCCGCGACCTGGCAGTACGAGCTTACCGAGCGGTAGATTGCGCAGGAATGGCGCGGGTCGATTTCTTATTGGATCGAGATTCAGGAGAATTGTACCTGGGTGAGATCAATACCATTCCAGGTTTTACCAAGATTAGCATGTATCCGAAACTCTGGGAAGCCAGTGGTCTGGCTTATTCAGAGCTTGTGGACCGGTTAATTGAGCTGGCTTTGGAGAGAAAAGCAGACAATGATCGGACTGTAAGAAAATATCGATAAAGGGATCAATCAAAATGGCAGGCATTACACGTACCAGGCGCTCAGCGCCAGTGAATAGAACCGAAGCACCTCTCGAGCGGAGAAGGCGGCGATCAAGCGGCTCGGTTCTCAATAAGCTGGTGGTAACTGGTGGCTTGGTTTCACGGAGCAGCAGGAAAGATTCCACCAAGAAACCCAGGCGGCAAACTTATGCACCGCCCCCGGTGATGGCACGCGGCGTGATTCAAGATATGGCTGTGCCCACCCGCAAGCATACACAGCCTCGCCAGCGGTATGATGTGGCGTTGAATATCCCCGGAGCTGAAGTCAGGCTGCCATCAGTGCCGGCGATACGGTTTGGCTGGCGGGTTGCATCAAGCCTGCTGGTGGTCCTGATGGCTTTGAGCGTGTATATGTTATTGTATACCCCGGCTTTTCAGGTGGATGTTTTGGAGGTGGAAGGATTGCAGCGCCTGACATTCGACGATATCAATTCCGCCCTCGACATTTCCGGCGAAGCGATCGTTAAAGTTGACCCAGGAAGCCTGCAAGCTGAACTGCAAGCAGCATTTCCGGAGCTGTCTTCGGTCCAGGTGAAAATAAGTTTACCTGCCAGGGTCAAGGTAAAAGTAGTTGAGCGTGCTCCCATCATTTCATGGGTAGAGAAAAGCAGCAATGGAAATACTGAGGAGAAGTGGATCGACCAGGAGGGGATCGCTTTCTCGCCCCGCGGTGAGGCGGGAAACCTGATCAGGGTGGAGGCTGACGGTACCTTAGGCATGGATGGGCTGACTCAAGACACTACTGAGAATGGTTCCGATGAATCTAAACAAGCCCAAGCTGTAACCACAAGGCCCATGCTCTCGGCTGAGCTGATCTCTACCTTGCAGGCGATGGGCAAGAGTGTGCCGGAGGGTACACCAATTCTCTTCAGTGCAGAACATGGCTTCGGTTGGAATGACCCTGGTGGTTGGCAGGTGTATTTTGGGAAGAGCCTGGCAGAGATAAGCCAGAAGCTGCTTGTTTATCAAAAGCTTGTGGAGAACCTGGATGATCAAGGGATCGAGCCAAGTATGATCAGCGTGGAATTTGTGCACGCACCTTTTTACCGGACGGAGCGGTGATTTTATGGATGCACCGATTATCGTAGGAATTGACATCGGCACGACAAAAATCTGTACCCTGGTAGCCCGAGAAGAAAGGCCCAACGAGATGCGCATTTTGGGCGTAGGAATTGAGCCATCAATGGGCATTCGCAAAGGCACTGTGGTGGATATGGCAGCGGCTTCTCAATCGATTGCGCGTTCGGTTGAGAAGGCAGAACGCACCTCGGGTCTGGAGATTAATTCAGCGCTGGTGAGCCTGGCGGGGTCGCATGTCTCGTCTGTCAACAGCAAAGGGGTGGTGGCGATCACCGGCAGGACGATTGATGTCGATGATGTCTCCCGGGCAGTTGAGTCGGCCAGGGCCATCGCCGTGCCGCACAACCGTGAAGTTGTGCATGTAATCCAGCGTGGTT
Organism: uncultured Chloroflexia bacterium; assembly: GCA_963751425.1. Lineage (GTDB taxonomy): Bacteria > Chloroflexota > Anaerolineae > Anaerolineales > UBA4823 > CAVVUF01. The sequence continues at coordinate 1,063,749 of CAVVUF010000002.1, forward strand.
TTACGATCGATGGTCAAGAAGGGATCCGCACTCCGTTGGGAATGCATGGATATCGCCTTGAAGTGGAAACTCACATCATCACCGCTGCAGCAGCAACTATGGAAAACTTGCGCCAGTGTGTGTCGGCTTCAGGTGTGGAGATTTCACAGTTTGTGCTGAATCCACTTGCTTCTGGGGAAGTAGTGTTGAACGAGACCGAGCGGAACATGGGAGCCCTGGTATGCGATATGGGCGGTGGCACCACGGACATTGCCATTTATATCGACGGTGATATCTGGCATACGAGCGTTTTAGCTGTTGGAGGCAATCACATCACCTCGGATATTGCCCACGGCTTGCGGCTGCCTGTCTCACAAGCTGAGGAGATCAAGCTGCAGCACGGGCATGCCCTTAAATCGGAAGTAAGCCCGGATGAATATTTTACGATCCATCCCTTTGGTGAGGAAAAACCAGCGCAGATCAACCGCCAGGAGCTAACCACGATCATCGAAGCGCGTGTGGAAGAGATCTTCAGCCTGGTGCTGCAGGAAATCAAGCGCTCCGGGTATGATGGGCTGCTGCCAGCTGGAATGGTTTTGACAGGCGGATCAAGCGCTTTGCCAGGGATACGTTCGTTAGCCAGCCAGGTGTTGGGTGTGCCGGTGCGGATTGCCCAGCCCGAAAATTTAATCGGGATGACAGATAAACTTTTATCGCCAGCTTATTCAACCTCGGTGGGTTTACTGCGTTGGGCAGTGCTCATGAACGATGTTACCTCTAGCAGACCGGTGCGCAAGCGCGCCCAGGTTTCTTCGACTGCAAGAGAAGATGTTAGAGAAGCAGGGCAATGGGATTCAATTAAGGACTTTTTAAGGAGGCTGCTTCCATGATGAATGAGAGACATTGATTATGATTTCCTGGAGCAAAATATCATTCTTAAACTGTAATTTATCAATATTAAAAATAAAACCTTTTGAGGAGGATCAAAATGCCAAGTAATACCAATGCAAATAACCAAGTAGAAGCCTTTGCCCACATCAAGGTCGTGGGTGTAGGCGGCGGCGGCTGCAATGCTGTTGACCGGATGATCAAAGAAGGCTTAACCGGTGTCGAGTTTATTGCCATCAATACCGACGCGCAGGCGCTTCAGCTTTCCAACGCGCCTATCCGGGTGCGGATCGGTGAGAAGCTGACGCGCGGCCTGGGGTCGGGTGGCAATCCTGAGCAGGGTCGCAAGGCGGCCGAGGAGTCCGGCGAGGAACTGTATCAAGTGCTCAAGGGTGCAGATATGGTCTTTATCACCTCAGGTATGGGCGGTGGGACCGGCACTGGTGCCTGCCCGATTGTGGCTCAGGTTGCTAAGGAAAGTGGCGCCTTGACAATCGGCGTGGTTACGCGGCCTTTCACCTTTGAAGGATCGCGGCGCATCCAGTCTGCCGAATCGGGGATTGCCAAGCTTAAGGAGCAGGCCGATACCCTGATCGTCATCCCCAACGACCGGCTGCTGCAAATTGTGGATAAACGTTCCAATTTGCAGGAAGCTTTCCGGATTGCAGATGATGTCCTGCGGCAGGGCGTGCAAGGGATTTCGGAGCTGATCACGGTGCCAGGTTTGATCAACCTGGACTTCGCCGATGTGCGCACGATCATGTCGGAAGGCGGTGCGGCGTTGATGGCTGTGGGCAGTGCAACAGGCGAGGATCGCGCCCGGATGGCGGCTGAGCAGGCGATCTCCAGCCAGCTCTTGGATATCACAATCGACGGTGCGAGAGGCATCTTGTTCAACGTAACCGGCGGTCCCGATATGACCCTGTTCGAGGTCAACCAGGCTGCCGCAATCATCAAGGAAACCGCTCATCCAGACGTCAACCTGATCTTCGGTGCGGTGATCGACCAGAACATGGGCGACGAGGTCCGCATCACTGTGATTGCTACCGGGTTCGAAAGAACAGGAATGCCGAGAAGGATCGAAGCGGTTGCACCGCGCACAGAAATAAAGACGCCGCGCCCAAACGAAGTGAGGGAGACACGTGACACCCGAGAGTATGTTTCGGTCTCCCAGGCCACTCAGACCTTCGAGCCTCGCAAGGTGAACACTGAAGACCTGGATGTTCCAACCTTCCTGCGCAACCGAATGAAGTGAACGCACTGCGCTGGAAAGCGCTCGATCCATCATGGATAATTCCCTGGACTGCCGAAATCCTCCTCACGGTAGTCCAGGGTCGCCTGCTTTTCCCCATGTCTGCCTTTGCGTGGGGAGAAGCAGGCTATATTGGAGGCTGTCTTAAATTTTCAAATAAACCGAATATTTTAAGATTTTCTACTCATAAAACTCTTGACGCATGTTCTAATATTATGCTAAAATCTGGCTATTAATACCCACCTGTGGGGGAGCAGTGCGGCTTGCCCCCCATATATGGGGGGTGATGTTATTATAATCATGAGGAGTAGAAATGCGCTGTCCGTATTGCAAAAATGAGAATTCTCGGGTCATCGACACAGCCCACGATACACGTGGGGGTGTGCGGCGGCGGCGGGAATGCGAAGGTTGCGGACAGCGTTTTAGCACCTATGAAAGACCGATCCTGGCGACGCCATTGATCGTCAAGCAAGATGGTACCCGCGAGGAATTTGACCGCGAGAAGCTCATCCGAGGTATCCGCATATCCTGTGCCAAGCGTCCGGTATCTGCTGCAGATATCGAGCGGTTGGTAGGAGAGATCGAGTCGGCTTTACAAACTATGGGACGCGCCGAGGTTTCGTCGCGGGTTGTGGGTGATATGGTTATTGCTGGTCTCAAAAATATGGACCAGATTGCATATATTCGTTACGCTATTGTTTATCTTGGATTAGATGATTTGAGGTCAATTCGACACGAGATTGACCGGCTGTTAGAAGTATAAATCCAGCAGTCCATCAGCCCTGATGTTTGATGGGTTCTATTACCGACCTACCGGGTCGAGGAGGTTATTTTAATGTTGCAGGAACCCCGAGTTAAAACTGAAAAACATGGCTTGTTACCAACCCCAGCGATTCCAGTAGATGCTCCAGAAGTCAACCTGACAGAGAATGCCCGCCAGATTTTGGTGCGCCGGTATGTAAGGCGCGGGCAGGATGGCAAACCTGTCGAGAGCGTTGAGGAGATGTTCTGGCGCGTGGCCTACCATATCGCCGCAGTTGAAGAGAAGTGGGGTGAGGATACCTTAGGTAGGGCAAAGGATTATTATGAGCTTCTGACAAGTAAGAAGTTTTTTCCCAACTCACCGACTTTTACCGGGGCGGGCACTCCCCTGGGGCAGCTGGCAGCCTGCTTCGTTTTACCCATCTCAGATGATATGGGTCGTGATTCGGCGGGTATCTTCCAAACACTGCGTGATGCGGCTTTGATCCAGCAGACAGGCGGTGGAAATGGTTTTTCCTTCTCGCGCCTGCGCCCCAAGAATACGCTGGTACACTCCTCCGCCGGGCAAGCAACTGGACCGGTGGGATTCTTGCGGGTGTATGACAAGGCTTTTGGGGAAATTGCGCAGGGAGGCACACGCAGAGGGGCCAATATGGCGGTGCTGCGCGTTGACCATCCGGATATTGAAGATTTTATCACCTGCAAGACGGACGAAAACGCAATCACCAATTTCAACATCTCGGTTGGCATCACCGATGCCTTCATGGAAGCTGTAGAAAAGGATGAGGATTGGGAGCTGCGTTTTCCGGATGTAAGATCGCCCGATTACCGCCAGTTCCGCGGCACCCTGGAGCAGGCCGAGGCGGAGAACGTGCCGATCCTCACGCACCGCAAGATGCGCGCCCGTGACCTGTTCGATAAGATTGTCACCCAGGCGCACCATAACGGCGAACCGGGTGTGCTCTTCCTGGATGCAGCGAACCGGTCCAACCCGGTACCGCACTTATACAGCCTGGAAGCCACAAACCCCTGCGGCGAGCAGTGGTTGGGGCCTTATGAAAATTGCTGCCTGGGCTCAGTAAACCTGGCCCAGCATATCGGCTCTGACCACAGTGTAGATTGGGAGGGGCTGCGCCAGAGCGTGGTGCTTTCTACGCTTTTCCTGGATGATGTGGTGGAGGCGAATGCCTATGTACCGGCGGTGGCACAGCTCAAAGAAAGCGCCCACCGCGCCCGCCGGATTGGGCTGGGGATCATGGGGTTGAGTGACCTGATGTACCATGTGGGCATCCGCTATGGCTCTGAAGAGGGCCAGGAGTTTGCCTCGCAAGTGATGGAGTTCGTACGCTATCATGCTATGTGCACCAGCGTTAAACTGGCGGAGGAGCGGGGTGCTTTCCCGGCGATCAAGGGCAGTATCTATGATCCGGAAAATCTCCAGTGGGCACCTCCCGAGCCGATCTTGCCATACCGGCATGATTGGGGTAGACCGCAGGTGGATTGGAATGAGGTGGTGAGCGGCATCCAGGAGTATGGCATTCGCAACGCTGCCCAGACCACCGTGGCACCGACCGGCACGATTGCGACCGTGGCGGGCTGCGAGGGTTATGGGTGTGAGCCGGTGTTTGCATTGGCTTACATTCGGCATGTCAACGATAATGGCAAAGATTTACAGCTTAACTATACCAGCCCGCTCTTTGAGGAAGCTTTGATCCAGGCTGGGATTGAAGAAGAGAGACCGAGAATCGATTGTTGAACAGGTGATGGAAGTTGGCTCCTGCCAGGCAATAGAGGATGTACCGGAATCCCTGCGGAATGTGTTTGTGGTCTCGCAGGATATTACCGCTGATGAGCATGTACGTATGCAGGCCGCCATGCAGGCTTTTGTGGATAACAGCTTGAGTAAGACGGTTAATTTCTCGGCCGATGCTGAAGTTGAGGATGTGGCGAAAGCCTACCAATTGGCCTGGAAGTTGGGCTGCAAGGGAATCACAGTGTATGTCACCGGCAGCCGCCAGGTGGTGGTGTTGGAGACCAAGGAGACCGCGAAGAAGAAGGTTGAACCTGAAAGCGTAACCGAAGAGCGGTTGAAAGCGGAGATTGAGTTGAAGACTGCACCGAAGATCGAACAGCTAACCATGCTGGCGGAAGGGAAGAAGCCGCGTCCCAAGCGCCTGCCAGGGTATACTTACAACATTGGCACCCCACTAGGGAAAGGCTTTCATTACAATCAATGAGAACGGCGGACGCCAACCCTTCGAGGTTTTCATCAATACAGCCAAGGCAGGTTCTGAAACCGCGGCAGTCTCCGAAGCCATCGGTCGCTTGATCTCTTTTGTTTTGCGCCTGGCCTCGCCGATCGTGCCGCGCGAGCGGCTGCATGAAGTGATCAACCAACTTGAGGGGATTGGCGGGGGGCATTCCTTGGGCTTTGGTCCGAACCGGGTGCGCTCGCTGCCAGATGGGGTAGCCCAGGCGCTGACCGAATACTTGGAGGAAACCAACCCGGCCATGCGCGAGGCTGAAGTGCCTCAGAATGGAAATGGGCATAAAATTTTACAGGAGACCTTGGAAATCTTCCCGGCTGTGCCAGACCTGCTTGAACCGCAGCCGCAGACCCGCATCGGTGACCTGTGCCCGGAATGCGGTGAGGCGGCGGTGGTGAATGAGGAGGGCTGCCGGAAGTGCTATGCCTGCGGGTATAGCGAGTGTTAGCAGATCGATTAGCAATGATTTAAAGACTGGGGCAGCCGGGCTGGTGGAAATTCCAGCCCGGCGTTTTATTATTCAGCGAATCCCTGGTCCCAATCGATTTTGCCCTGGGACAGCGCTTCTTGAAGTGTATCGGTAAAGCGGCGGCGTTTGAAGTATAGGGCTGCGTAATTGCGCTGCGGGCGAAGACCGTTAAAGAGGTAATAGCGGAGGCGCTGCACCCCTTCAGCTGTGCTCACGTGGCTGAGGGCAAAATCAACGAGCTTATAGGTAGCCAGGTCGTCTTGGATAACCAGGGCATGCATGAGTAGATCAATGTCTTCGGGCTTACCCGAAATGCCGAGGGCGATGAAGTAGTTAAGTCGTGTGGAGGTCATAGGATCTACCTAACTGAAAAGATTACGGATCGTAAAGATGAACAAAGGTAGACGCGGAGAGAAAAGGCACCCGGAAAGTGCAGAAAGAAGGAATAAACTGATTTTGTGTGTGAAGGGATGATTGCGAACATATGTTATTAATAACATATGTTAACAGAAAAGTCAAGGGTGATTGGATGACCAGACATCGGATTAGAGGAGCAGATTGAGCGGGGGGAGGGTTTTTGATTTGACGGGAGACCCTTCCTGCGTTAAGATTGATTCCTCGCCCCATATGTTTAATTCTTTTCCAACCCTTATAAGAGACCACCTACAAAAACTTGCCGCGCCAGGCTGCCGGTCGGCCCAAGCTTGAGATCAACGATTTTAGCATTGAGCGGCTGGCTGGCGGCACTGGGGAAGGCTCACAGGGAATTTTCTGCGTGTCTGGCAGCGGAAACGATCAAGGCGTAACGGTTGATTGGTCGCTGATCTTGAAAATCCTGGTCCCGCCGGGAGACCTGTCTACGCGGGCGGTACATACTCCGGATGGGTTTGCCTATTGGAGACGCGAGGCGGAGGCGCTGGCTTCGGGCTTGTTGGAGCACCTGACGCCAGGCTTGAGCGCGCCGATCTGTTATGAAGTGTCTGACCAACCCGATGGAACTGTCTGGTTGTGGATGGAAAAAGTAAAGAAGCTGCAGGAAGCCTGGACCTTGAACCGATATGTAGAGACGGCACGGCTGCTGGGGAGATGGCAGGGGCAGTACCTGGTGGGAAAACCTTTACCCCAAGGAGTTTGGCTGACGCCGAGCGGCTGGAACCGAGATTTCGTAGAGGAGAACGCAGCGACGCTGGAGCTCTTGAAACGCTCGCAAGAGAAGCCCTGGGTGCGCTATGTTTATCCAGAGGATAAATTGCATGAGATGCTGTGGGCCTGGGAGGAGCGGGGGGTTTTCTGCCAGGCGCTTGAAAACCTGCCGCAGGTTTTCTGCCACCGGGATGTATTTGGACGCAATTTAATGGACCGGCAGGGGGAAACGATCTTAATCGATTGGGCGTATGCAGGGATCGGGGCGGTGGGCGAGGAATTAACGCCGCTGGTGCAGGCTACATATTTGTGGCGTGAAGTGGATGAGGGAAGATTCAAGGAGCTGGAAGATGGCATATTTTCCGGTTACATGGAAGGTCTGCGCGAGGTGGGATGGAAGGGGGATGCTGCCCTGGTGCGCCTCGGTTATGCCGCCTCTTCAGCACTGCGTTATACCATTGGCACAATCCGCTTTGGATTTCTATCTTTGTTGGATGAGAACAACAGCCCGGATTCGCCAGGCGAGGTGATTAAGGAGTCGAGGGAGATGTACGATTTCTGGACGGAGACAATGCGGCGGTCTATTTTCCCGCTGGCACGTGAGGCATATGGGCAGGCGAAGAAAATTCATAGCGAAAGATAAAAAAAGCAACCACGAAATACAGAACCACACGAAAAAAGAGTGGAAAACACAATAAAGCAGGCTTGACCGGGCTGCAAATGTGGCTAGAATTAAAGCCTATGTCGATTATACCGCTTCTCCCCTTGAACGATTCGAACGCCAGCCTGGAAACGGCGGGTGGAAAAGGATTAAACCTGGCCCGTTTGATGCGAGCGGGTTTCCCGGTACCGGACGGCTTTCTAATTCCAGTGGCTGCTTACCAGCAGTTCGTGGAAACAAATGAGCTTCCTGTGAAGATAGCCCATGTGCTGGCAAATGCAGTCTTTGACGATCCAGCTTCTTTGGAAATACGATCAACTACCATCCGGGGCTGGTTTTCGGAGGGAGATCTACCCTCGAACCTGGCAGATGGTATCCTGATTGCTTACCATAACTTGGGGAGTGGTGCTGTGGCAGTGCGCTCCTCGGCAACTGCAGAGGATTTGCCAGAGGCCTCTTTTGCTGGACAGCAGGATACCTTCTTGAATGTGATCGGAGAGGAAGCCTTATTAGAGGCGGTGGTGAAGTGTTGGAGCAGCCTGTGGACAGCGCGGGCGATTGGTTACCGCCATCGCAACGGCATGGACCAGGCAGGCTTAGGGCTGGCGGTGATTGTGCAGGTGATGGTGCCCAGCCAGGCCTCGGGGGTGGCTTTCACAGCCAATCCGCTAAGCGGGCGGCGTACGGAGATGGTCATCGATGCCACGTTGGGGCTGGGAGAAGCGCTGGTCTCGGGGAAGGTGGATCCCGATCACTATGTGGTGGACATGCGCTCGCGGCAGATCACCCACAAGCAGCTTGGATCGAAAGCGTTGGTGATCGAGGGTCGAACTGGTGGTGGGACGGTTGAACGGATAGGTGAAGAAGGCCAAGTGCCGGCACTTTTGGATGAGCAGATTTTGAAGCTGGTAGATTTGTGTCAGCGCGTGGCAGAAGAATATGACGCCCCTCAGGATATCGAATGGGCTTGGGCAGGAAACCGGCTGTACCTGCTGCAGGCGCGTTCCATCACTACCCTGTTTCCTACTCCTGCTGGCGTGCCCTTTTACCCGCTGCGGGTGATGTTTTCCTTCGCGGCGGTCCAGGGCATCCTGGATCCACTCACCCCGTTGGGGCTGGATGGGATTCGGCTGGCATTGACTGGTTTGCAGGCTTTTTTTGGTTATAAAACCGACTATCGCGACCCTGGGTTACTCCAGGTTGCCGCGGATAGGTTGTGGTTAGGATTCACGACACTGGTCAAGAATCCATTGGGGCGGAAGCTGATCACAGGGATCATGAGCTTTGTTGAGCCTACTATTGGCTACCATTTGAAGCCGGTGATGGAAGAGCCAGAATTGAAGGCTCAGGGGGGTGTTTCGCTAGGCACGCGGTTAACCATTATAAGGGCTGTCCTGCCCATTGCAAGCCGGGTACTCCTGGCGATCGCATTTCCAAATGCACGCCGAGAGCGCGGCATCCAGATTGCCAACCGTGCCCTGGAAGAAGCGCAGGCAGAAGCCCAAGTTACTGGCAACGATCCCTACACCCGGCTGGGCGAACGGCTGAAGTTCTTAAGACGAACGACCTATTATTTTCCACGTTATTTGCCAGCCTATTTCGTAGCGCCTCTGGCAGCGGGGATGGCTTCCTTGAACCTGGTCAACCAGCTCCTCAAGCGCTTCCTGGGTACGACGGCTGGGGACCTGGCTGGGATGCAGCAGGTGATGCTGGAATTGACGCGCGGCGTGCCGTATAACGTGACGACCGAGATGGATCTATTCTTGTGGGAGACGGCGCAGAAAATCCGCAGCGACCCGGCCTCAAGCCGGTTCTTTCGAGAAAAGGAACCGGAGGAGGTCGCCCATGCTTACCTGGAGAAAGCTTTGCCTGCCGCCGCGCAGGAGGCAGTGGGATTGTTTATGGAGCGGTATGGGATGCGCGGTGTAGGAGAGATCGACCTGGGCAGGAGGCGCTGGCGGGAAGAACCACTGCAGATTGTGAAGGTATTGATCAGCTATTTGAATATTTCAGATGAGAGCAAAGCCCCGGACTCTATTTTTCGGAAGAATGCAGAAGAGGCTGAAAAAGCCATCACCGTTATAGAAGCGCAGATTGGGAAAACCCGCGGGGGCTGGCTGAAAAAGCGGATGTATCGTTTCGCCACGCGCCGAGCGCGGGGTTTGGTGGGCTTGCGCGAGAGTCCAAAATTTTTCATCATCCGGGTAATGGGAATCATGCGAAAGGCTCTTCAGGAAAGTGGGATTGAGCTGGCGGAGATGAGAATTCTGGATGACCCTGAGGATATCTTTTTCTTGAATGTGGAAGAACTGGAGGCGTTATCCAGGCAGGAAAATATGGATTGGAAGGCACTTGTGGCTCAGCACCGCAGAAGTAACGCACGTGAGAAACTGCGCAAGCAGATCCCCTCAATTTTGATGAGCGATGGGAGAGCCTTCTACGGCGCGCCGGGGGCAGCTGCGGCTGGAGGAGAGGGTAACCTCAGCGGCAGCGGGGTGTCGCCGGGGATCGTGGAAGGAAAGGTGCGGGTGGTGTTCTCACCGCATGATACAGCCCTGCAGCCGGGCGAGATCCTGGTCTGCCCGGGCACTGACCCAGCCTGGACGCCGCTCTTCCTGGTCGCGGGGGGATTGGTGATGGAAGTGGGCGGGATGATGACGCATGGGGCAGTGGTGGCACGCGAATACGGCATCCCAGCGGTGGTGGGTGTGGCGCAGGCGACCAGCCGCCTGATAAGCGGTCAGCGCGTGCGCGTGGACGGGGAAAGCGGGATCGTGCAGATATTGGAAGAAGAATTCTTGAGCGAAGATCATAGGGGGTAAGGGGTTCTCGGCTATAATCGTTTCATATCCATTAAGGAGGCATCCATGCAATACGTTCAATTTAAGGATATTAAGGTCAGCCGCTTCATCTTAGGCAGCAACCCCTTCAGCGGATTTTCACACCAAAGCACGGAAATGGATTGGGCAATGCGGCATTATTTCACCACCGCCCGGATCAAGGACACGCTGCGAGAAGCTGAAACGCTGGGAGTCAATACTTTTATCGCCCGTTCCGATTTTCACGTGATGCGCATGTGGATGGAGTATCACGATGAGGGTGGAAAGTTACAGTGGTTTGCGCAGACCTGCCCAGAGGTAGGTGATCATGTCACCTGCATCCATCGTGCTGCCGGCTTTGGGGCAACCGCCTGCCACCTGCACGGTGGGGTGATGGATTATGCATTTGCGCAGGGTAAGTTAGATGACGTCCAGCCAGCCCTCGATCTGATCCGCGAAAAGGGCATGCTGGCGGGTATTGCCGCTCACAACCACCGGGTGATCGAATGGGCAGAGGAGCACCTGGACCTGGACTATTACCTTTGCTGTTATTACAACCCAACGCCGCGCGATACCCATGCGGCGCATGACCCCAACCTGGCTGAGCAGTACCTGGAGGAAGACCGCAAATCGATGACGGACTTGATTCAGAAGCTCTCGAAGCCGGTAGTGCATTATAAAATCATGGCGGCGGGGCGCAATACGCCGAAAGAGGCGTTTATCTATGCAGCTTCCAAGATGCGGGTGAACGACGCGGTGTGCGTGGGTATCTATCAAGAGAAGCAGGCGGAAATCATGAAGGAAGATGTTCGGCTGTTGGAAGAGAGCCTGGAAGCGGCTGTAAAGGAAAGTGTGTGATGGATATTTTCTTTGAGGTGCACTGTGACCTGCCGCGTGAGGGACCAGGGGATAATGCTTCGACGCGCAAGGCCTACTCCTTATTGAAAGGTTTACCACCCAAGCCGCGCATCCTGGATATTGGCTGCGGACCGGGCATGCAAACGGTTGAGCTGGCAAAGATATCAGGGGGTACGCTTGTTGCAGTCGATTTACACCTGCCGTTCCTGGAGGCACTGCGCCGCAGTGCGGCTGCAGAAGGCGTGACTGAACACATCCACATCCAGCAAGCCTCCATGTTCGATCTACAGTTCCCTGAGCACAGCTTCGACCTGCTGTGGTGTGAGGGGGCGATTTTCATCATCGGTTTCGGGGAGGGGCTGCGGACCTGGCGGCGACTGCTAAAAGAGGATGGCTGTATCGCCGTGACGGAGCTTTCGTGGATCAAAACCAACCCACCTGCAGAGATTGTGGCATACTGGAAAGAGAACTACCCGGGGATACGGACAATCGCAGAAAATCTACAAACTGCGGTGGATGCAGGATATACCGCTATCAGCCATTTTATCCTACCGGATTCGAGCTGGTGGGATTACTATTATCACCCGATTGAAAAAAGGATCGGCATGCTGCGCGAGAAATACAGAGGGGACGAAGCGGTGCAGAAGGATCTGGATGGACACCAGGAAGAGGTCGAGATGTTCCGGAAATATTCGGAATGGTATGGATATGTATTTTATATAATGAGAATGAAATAAATCTACTCGTATATGGGGCTAAATTAAAGGGATGAATCTGTTCATCAGAGCGAATTGCGCTAATTTTAGGAGTAACATATGCCCAAACGATTGATCGTGGTAGCTGGGAATATCGGTGCAGGTAAGACCTCGCTGGCGGAGCGGATCGGCTCACGCCTGGGATGGAAATCGGCTTTTGAGTCCGTCTCCGACAACCCCTACCTGTCTGATTTTTACGCGGATATGAGAAGCTGGGCTTTTCACCTGCAGGTCTTTTTCTTGGGGCACCGCGCCAGCCAGTACCTGGAAATTGCCAATGACCCGCAGTCGGTGATCCTGGACCGCAGCATTTACGAGGATGCTTATATCTTCGCCCGCGCCTTATATTCAATGAATAATTTGACAGAGCGCGATTACGTGGCCTACCGGCGGGTCTTCAGCCTGGTGGTAGACCACCTGCCTCCGCCTGACTTGTTGATTTACTTGCGAGCTCCCGTTTCAATTTTAATGAAACGCATCCAAAGCCGGGGAAGGTCAATCGAAACGGGTATCACCGCCGAGTACCTGGGGCTGCTGGAGTCTTATTACGACGATTGGATGGGGTCCTTCGACCTGTGCCCGGTGCTGACCATCCGCACCGATGACCTGGATTTTGTTCACAAACCTCAGCACCTGGATATCGTCGTCCAGCGCATCCAGGACCGGCTGTCAGGCAAAGAGGACTTGGTTTTTAACGAGTAGTTCTGTCTAAAATCCCTTAACTACAAACCTCGAAACCCCTCAGGAAATAAAGCAAAGGGCCCCATGCGAGTTCTCATCACAGGCGCGTCTGGAAGGATTGGCAGTAGGATTGCAGAGAAGTTCGTTCAGGATCATGATGTCACTGGTCTTGACATCATGGGTGGACCTTACACGACTGTGATCGGCAGTATCACCGACAGGCAACTCGTTACTCATCTATGTGGGAGAGTCGACGCTGTAATTCATACGGCGGCTCTACATGCCCCACACGTTGAAATCTTGCCCGATAGTGATTTCCGTCAAACGAATGTCATCGGAACTCAAGTATTGCTCCGCGGAAGCATGCGAGGCTCAGTAAAACGTTTTATTTACACAAGTTCAACCTCACTTTATGGGCAGGCAATGATTCCACAAGACAGAGCTGTTTGGGTCACCGAAGAGCTTGTGCCTAAAGCCCGCGATATCTACGACGAAACGAAGCTTGCGGCTGAAGAAGAATGTGCCAAAGCAGCTCAGACCGGTTTGTCCTGCATAAGCCTGCGCATATCCCGGTGTTTTCCAGAATCCGAAAACCTGATGGCGATTTATCGTCTATATCGAGGTGTCGACGCACGCGATGTCGTGCAGGCGCACGCTCTGGCTTTATCATCTAATCTTAAGGGATTTCAAAGATTCAATATTTCGGCGGCTACGCCATTCCTGCCAGAGGATACAAGGGACCTTCTCTCGAATGCTGGCAGCGTCATTCTCAAGTATTTTCCCTGGGTGGAATTTGAGTTCGCCCAGCGAGGTTGGCAACTGCCAAAGTCGATCGACCGGGTTTATGCGATTGGGAAGGCGCAAAAAATGTTGGGCTATCAGCCCGAATACAACTTTGAGTCTTTGTTCAATGCGGGAGTTGCGTAACCAACAACTCAATTGACGTTTTTACTGACCGATTTCGATCATCAGGCTCAAGACGACATTGGGAGGCGCATGTTTTTGCGCTTTATAAGATAGCCTTGATCACCGTATCCAGGATCAATCCAAGCAGGAACCAGGCGCCGAACTCCCGGTTATGGACAAAGGCACCGGCTACAAAGTAGTTCGGCCAGACATCCGGGTAACCCTCGGGCTTCTCGTCGGGCTTGGGCTTGCGGAACATCGGCAGGATCTGGCGGAAAGCGCGCAGTGCCAGGAAGACGATCAGCAGCACCGGTGTGAAGTAGCCGATGATAATCAGGTACACGACCGAGACATACTGCAGCACCAACATCCCAAGCACGCTGTAGCGGGAGATTTTCTCACCCAGCAAGACCGGCAAGGTGTGGATGCGCTTGGCTTTATCCATCTCGTATTTGTCAATGTGCTTGCCGAAGATCACGCCCGTTACACCCAATGCGTAAGGCAGGCTGGCGATGACTGCGTTCCAGCTCCAGTCGCCGGTGATCACGTAATACCCGCCCCCGATCATCAGAGGTCCCCAAACGATGAGCACGGCGATCTCCCCCAGGGCGATGTACTTGAGCGGCCAGGTATAGAACAAGACGAAGAATACGCCCAGGCCGAGCAAGAGCAGCGTGTAACCGCCACGCAGCCAGACCAGCGCCCCACCGCAGACCAGGGCGATCAACCCCGTTACCGCAGCATAGGTGAGGAGCTGGCGCTTGTTCCATAAGCCATGCACCAGGGGCTGGGGACCATATTGGCTGCGGTAGTAATTATCCTTGTCAACGCCTCGCACATAATCGGTGTAGTCGTTGAGCAGGTTGTTCGTGGCATGGGCGAAGATCAGCCCGATCGTAAGCAAGAGCCAGTACCCAAAATTGAACTTGCCTGCCTGGGCAGCCAGGATGCCGGCGATGGCGGCAGATAAAAAGGTCATCACCAGCACCGCAGCGCGGGTGGCGATCAGCCATTTGGAGATGACATCCAGTTTCTGCCATTCTTCCTTGCTGACATGTGGGATTACCTGTAAAGCTTTTTTCCACATCGAAAAGTTCATAGTTTTTCTATACTCCTCATTAAGATGATCATTTTAACCGATAAATTAACCCCAATATGGCCAGATTGGTCACGATTAAAAGAGAAAGCTCAGGATGCTACCAAAACTTTCTGTAAGGTCCTGCAGACCTGATCGACCTGGGCTTCGCTCATCACTCCAGAGAAGGGCAGCGCCAAGCCACGCTGGCCAAGGTCTTCGGTGACCGGGAAGTCTCCTGGCCGGTAGCCGAAGCGCTCGACCATATAAGGCTGCAGGTGGATGGGCAAGAAGTACGGCCGGGCCGGGATGCCGGCTTGCCCGAGGCGGGAGGCGATTTTGTCCCGGTCGATGGCAGGGTCAAAGCGCACCACATACACAAACCAGCTCGGGCGGGTTGTGTTTGGATCCAACTGCGGCGCTTCGACGCCAGGAATCTCAGGTAAACGCTCGTTATACCAGGCTGCAACCTGCTCCCGCCGGTCGAGCAGCTCTGGCAGTCGCCCCATCTGCACCCGGCCCAGGGCAGCGCTCAGCTCATCCAGGCGGTAGTTGTATCCCAGGTGGGTGTGCTGGAGCCAGGTATCGCCGGGGCGCGGCCCTGGTTGCGCAAGGCGCGCATCAAGGAGGCGGCTTGTTCATCATCGGTCACGACCATCCCCCCCTCGCCGGTAGTGATTTGCTTGTTCGGGTAAAAGGCGAAGACGCCGTAATCCCCCAGAGTGCCTGCCAGCCGGCCTTTGTATGCTGCGCCCAGGGATTCGCAGGAATCTTCAATCACTTTCAAGCCCAGGGTACGGGCGGTTTCCAGGATCGGGTCCATGTCGGCCGGCTGCCCGAACACATCCACTGGCAGAATGGCTTTCAATCGGGCATTCTTCCCCGCCCCTTTCCGGGGCAGCCACCGCCGGGCGGCTTGACCGCCCTGGCTCAGGTCAATAGCTGCCTGGTGCACCAGGTCAGGAGCGATATTCCCGGTGAGTGGGTCGACATCGACAAAAATGGGCACGGCGCGCTCGAAGAGCAGCACATTCGAAGAGGCGACGAAGGAAAAGGGGGTGGTGATGACCAGGTCGCCATCCGTGATCCCGCGGCGCGCACGCACAGGTGCAGCCCGGCGGTGCCTGAATTGACCCCAATGGCATTCCGGCTGCCGGTGTAGCTGCTGAAAGCTGCTTCGAAAGCCTTGATCTCCTCGCCCATGCTCAAGGTGGGGGTCTGCATCACAGCAGCAATCGCCTGGCGCTCGGCCTCCGTCAGGTCGGGAGAAGACATGGGAATGTCTAAAGGGGTTTGCATATAAGAATTACCATCGTTAAGTTATTGTGGCCAGATCGTGCCAGCGCGCACCACGCTGCCATCTGGTACATCCGATTTAATCGTGGCACCGTTGCCAATGCGGGCATTTTCACCAATATGTGTGCGCAGGTTGACCGTAGCAGACATACCGACCAGGGCGGCTGCACCGACCTGCACCTCTCCTGCCAGGATGGCACCCGGAGATAGGTTGGCATAGTTGCCTACCTGGCAGTCGTGCGAGACGATGGCGCCGGTGTTGATGATGGCGCCGTACCCGATGCGCGCCTCGCTGCCCACGTAAGCGAGCGGGAAGACCTGAACGCCCGCATTAAGGAAGGCACTGGGTTCGACCACGGCGGAAGGATGCACCACCGCGGGACAGGTAAAGCCAGCCTCTGCCAGCCGCTCGAAGACTTTGATGCGCACGGCGATATTGCCGATGCCTCCCACGGCATTGACCGCCAGGTGCACCCCCTGTGCGTAGAGAACCGGCAGCACCTGCGCATCACCCAAAACAGGCACTCCCATGATTGTAGACTGTTCCCCGGGGTCGATGCCATCATCGATGACACCCACAATGCGATAAATCCGCAGGAGGCGCAGCAGGTCGATCAAGGATTTGCCGTGCCCGCCACCGCCGTAGACAACAATGGCAGTGGGATCGAAGGCAGCCTGGGAAAATTCCAGGCTCGGGAGAACCGATTCCTTGGACGTTTGCGATTTTTCGATGGCAGAGAGCACCAGTTTCTCCGTAATGAAAGTGTCGAGCGGTAGGAGGTTTAAATCGAGACCTTGATCTTGAGCCAGGGTAAGCGCCTTTTGCGAGATGCGCAGTCCGGCCGGTATTACGTCTGAGATTTTCCTCTGCCCTGCGGATTGAGTGGGCGGGAGGACGGTGGGCGGCTTCCAACCTGGGCTTTCTGAAAGATAACACAAGATCTCGCCCGCTTGGGCTGTATCTCCTGGGTTGAGGCGCAATCCAGCGACAAAACCCGCTGCTTCTGCAACCAGGTCGGCGGCGGATTTGGTTGTCTCGAGGGTGCACAAAACTTCCCCTCTGGAAACAGCTTGCCCTTCCTTCACCAGGACGGCCGCTACCTGCGCTTCAGGCTCATTGGGATTGATCAATGGAATCAGAACTGGGGTTGGTTCAGACATAGGCCTGATTATAAACGAATTCAGCCGGACTGCTGCAGCTGCGATATCGGCAACACCGGGAAGCACCTGGTTTTCCAATGGACCGGAGGCTGGCACCGGTACCTCCCGGGCTGCGATCCGCCCACATGCCTTGAGGACCGGTCCGAGAGCTTCGGAGGTACGTGCCAGGACCTCTGCCCCCCAACCCAAAGTGAGTGTACCTTCTTCAACCACCAGCAATCGCCCGGTTCGTTTGAGCGAATCCATTACTGGCTGGATGGAAAAGGGAGCCAGGAGTGTGGAGATGACCAGCTCGCAGAAGATCTCCTGCTCATACGCAAGTTGGTAGATCGCCTGGCGCGCCAGCTCTGCCATATAGCCATAGGCCAAGAGAGTCAGGCTGGGGGGAGGCGCATCCTTCAGCGAAAGGGTAAAGGAGGGTGAAAGGGGAAGGCCATCTTCTTCGGGATGGAAATTTACCTCAAATTCACTCAAGCTGGATTCATCCTGGATTAGCTGGAGGTAGAGGAGCTTGTTTTCAATGAATAAGATCGGTCCTTCCGTGGTCAAGATGGCCCGGTAGAGCAGCTCGCCTGGGCTGCCGGGTGGCAAAGTCTGTGAGGTGGTGGATGGTCCTGAGGAGCACAAAGCGCAAGGCGCCAGCACTTGCAACCCGGGCACGCCGAGGAAGTATTTTTCCAGGGTCTGGCTGTGAGTGGGACCGTAGCCGCGCCTCCCGCCCATGGGGGTGCGGATGAGCATGGGTACACGGACCTGGTCGTTGTACATCCAGCGGAACTTGGCGGCATGGTTGATGATCTGGTCGGCAGCCAGGGTGAGAAAATCACCGAACATGATCTCAACCACCGGACGCAGGCCGCGCAGCGCCATCCCGGCGGCAACGCCCACCAGGCCCGCTTCGGAGATGGGAGAGGTTAAGATACGTTTGGGATACGCGGTCGAAAGCCCACGCGTCACTTTGAAGGCGCCGCCATACGGATCGAGCAGGTCTTCGCCGAGCAGGATCACGCGCTCATCGGCAGCAAAAGCCTGGTGTAAGCCGGCATTCAAGGAATCCAAAACGGTGGTCATGCGCTTCCCTGCAGGTCGAGGACCGGGAAAGGATCCTGCAGCGCCTGCTGGTAGGCAGCTTCGATCCAGCGGTTGATATCGTGTTCTATCTCGGTGCGTTCAGCAGTTTTTAGGCGACTGCCATGTATCACGAGCGGGTCACGCTCTGCCCGCAAGCGGTCCAGGAGCTCGGGAGAGCGGGTGTCGTCACCTTTGGAATGCGGCCCGAAGCGTTCAGTGTTCAAGATCAATGCCTGCGGAGCGCTATTCTGGCGCACTTCCGAAAGGATAGCCTGGGCGGCCGTGCTGATCTGCAGCACATCACTGGTGTCCAGCTCGATCACGGGCAGTCCAAAGGCGGAAAAACGCCCGGCCAGGCTGCCTGCGGCGGCCTGTTCGATGGGGGTGGTTTGGGCGATGCGGTTGTTTTCGACCACGTATAGAATAGGAACTCTCCAAAGAGCAGCCATATTCAAGGACTCGTAAACAACTCCTTCACCCAGTGTGCCATCTCCCAGGAACGCCACCACCAGTGACGAGCTGTCTTTGAACTTCTCCGCCAGCGCCATGCCGGTGGCTACTGGAACAATGCCGCCCTGCACACCGTTGGAGTAGAAATTGCGCCAGTGCAGGTGCTGAGAACCGCCGCGCCCGCCGCACACCCCCGTGACCCTGCCCATCAGCTCGGCAAACAGAGCCCGCGGGTCTCCACCGTAAGCCAGGAAATGCCCATGGCAGCGGTGATTGCTGAAGACAATATCGTCCTCTTGCAGGTGGCTCAAGACACCGACCGCATCTGCCTCTTGACCGAGATAGGTGTGGGTTGTGCCAAAAAAGACTCCCTTGGGGAAGTTCTCCAGCACCGTTTCTTCGAAGCGGCGGATGAGGTAAAGGGAGCTGTAAAGTGAAATGATGGTTTCTTTTTTTACCGCGGAGACGCGGAGAGCGCTGAGAGTTTTTTCTTCTGGCTTCATCCTAGGTTATCACCGTTTTTATGGGCGGCGCTCCTTGAAGAGGGGGTGCCCAAGAATTCTTCTGCAGTGGCATGCCCCGGCTGGCTGATGCCTTCGCGTTTGAGCGCTTTCCACGGGGTCAGCGCCAAGATGCGCACATCCAGCCAGAGCGACCAGTGGTCCACGTACCATACATCCAGACGGAATTTATCCTCCCATGAGAGAGCATTCCGGCCGTTGATCTGCGCCCAGCCTGTGATGCCGGGCAGGACATGCTGGCGGCGGGCTTGCTCGGGTGAGTAGCGCTCCAGGTACTGCATCAGCAGCGGACGAGGTCCCACCAGGCTCATCTCTCCTTGCAGGACGTTGAACAGCTCAGGCAGCTCATCCAGGCTGAGCGAGCGTAGGAATCTGCCCAGGCTCGTCAAGCGGACTGTATCGGGTAAGGGCCGGCCTTGGGCGTTAACCGCATCACGCATGGTGCGGAATTTGAGGTTGACAAAGGGTCGCCCCATGAAGCCCGGGCGGACCTGGCGGAATAAGACCGGCGCGCCCAGGTTCACCCTGACCAGGATGGCGACTATGCCCAGGATTGGCGAAACCAACACCAGCAGAGGCAGCGCCAGGCATAGATCGAAGACTCGTTTTGAAATGGGAATGCGGGGAGGGTCTGCGTTGGCCGTCACGGGTGAAATTCTACCACTGAAAACGGCGGCTTAAAGAGTCACAGGCTGTATGAACAGAAAGGCACAGCTTATTAAGAACGCGGTTGATTGCGTTTCATTCTTGCTGTGCCCTTCCAAGAACATCTCTTTCAAGATTTAGGAATTTATTGCTTGATGCCTTCTTTCATGGAGCGAATGACCATGACAACCTTGCCCTGCACCTGGACGGTTTCAGGGTTATCGATGTAAATGGCTTTCATGGTGGGGTTGGCGGGCTGCAGCCGGACGCGCCCGTTCTCCAGGTAAAAGTATTTTAAAGTCGTCTCATCACGGTCGTCCAACCAGATCGCCACCATGTCGCCGTTGCGCACATCCTTGGTGGGTTTCATGATGACGATATCGCCTTCATAGACCATGGCATCGATCATCGAGTCCCCACGCACTTCCAGGGCAAACAGCTTGTCGACTTCTCGTTCGGGCAGCATGCTTAACGCCACGTCAACGGTGTTTTCAAAATCCATGTACGAGAAGTTGCTGGCAGGTACCGGCACTGGCTCGCTGGCGAAGATGCGCCCGATGACAGGGATGGCGAAGGTATCGTTGACAGCCTGGCGAGCCTTGCTGGTAGCAGTGGGGATGATCTCAGCCAAGGATTTGACCAGGCGAATGCCGCGTGAGACATGCTCGTCGCGTTCAATGTAACCCATTTCCTCGAGCTGGTCCAGGTAATAATTAACAACCGAGGTAGATGAAAGCTGGGCTTTATCTTTGATCTCCCGGATGGAGGGTGGATAACCCGCTTTGCGCTGGAAGCGGTCCAAAACTTCCAAGACACGGATTTGGGGATCCGTTAAGCCTGCTTTCCGTTTTCGTGCCATCATAAATGCCTCCTTCCCAGCTAAAGCCGGGGAACGGTCCAAGAAGAAGAATAATTGTTCTAAGAATAAATATACTTGAACATATGTTCTTTGTCAAGGGGAAATTTTGAGTAATTTCCAAGAATTTCCGAAAAAATGATCTTATATAACAATCCCGGTGTAGCAATCTCCTAAGCCAGGAGCGGGGCGAGATAGCCTGCCTGCCCATCAGCCAGGGAAAGGAGCATACGATAAGGCTGCCACTGCTCGAGAGGCCCTTCTCCTTCCGGATGCGCCAGCCAATCCTCGAGCATCCACAGCTCCAGCAGGACCGCATAGCCCATGAGCAGGTCTTTGCCGCCTGGGTGAGCGATCACCGGCTTTGCCAACTCGGCCACTACCTTTTGCATCTTCGGCAAGCCAGCCATCTCAGGATCAGGGAGCGATTCATGCCGTTCGCCAGGTGCGAAGGCACATTTTACCAGCTCATTCAGGTCCAGCTCGGCTGGGGCGATGACCGCGAATTCAAAATCCAGCAGCGAGACCACCTTTCCAGCATGCCAGAGGGCATTTTCAATGGTCAGGTCGCCGTGGTTGAGGACACAGGCTGCGGCAGGCAATGCCGTCCAAAAACGATCCAACGCAGCTCTGAGAATGCCTGCCTGGAGAGAAGACATAATTTGTTGCCTTACCAGGTAGGAAAGGCTGGCTTCGGCTGCCTGGGTATCGGCAGCGTTGAACCAGGGTTTTTCGCGGACCAGCTCAACGGCTGCAATAACATCTACGCTGTGTACAGCCAGAACCTTTTCCCACAGCTGGCGCAGGGCGTTTGTGCGCTCATCCCAGGTCAGATCGTTCCATACCTCTCCCAGGTTCTTGCCAGGGATCTCCTGCGAAAGACTCCATTCGTACCCCTCCGTTGCCCCGGTTTCAAGGATAAGGGGAAAACCGACTGCGGGAGGCAGGAGGGCCGCCAGCTTTGCTTCACGCCGGATTTTGTCCTGCCCTGGTCGAACTGACAGGCGCAGCGCCAACCCGCCTGCCAGCCAGGTGAGATTGGTCCAGCCGCCAGCCCGTTTTGCTGCGGCGAAGTTGATACCGTGTTGATCAAAGATAGCAGCGGCGATCTTTCTCAGTTGATCCAAGGTCTGAGGATCACGGTACTGGTCAGAGGGCGCCTCGCTCACTGTTTCAACCGGCCATAGGCGGCCAGGATCGAAACCGCTTCCCAGGTCCAGCGGCCTCTCCATTCGCAGACCGCTGCCGAGCCGGGAGCTTCCCATGAGATGGGCCAACCGCCATCAGTTTGCTGTTTTTCCGCCAGCTCATCCAGGTGGCCTTCGATCTGCTGATCTGTAAACAATCTGCGCCAGCGGGAGCCAGGCGTGCGGGCGAAGTGCAGGGGCGTAAGGCCGTATTCCTGCACCGGGGCAGTGGGGATGAAAAAGCGGGCTTGCGGGAGACTGGCC
This sequence comes from uncultured Chloroflexia bacterium, assembly GCA_963751425.1. Classification (GTDB taxonomy): domain Bacteria; phylum Chloroflexota; class Anaerolineae; order Anaerolineales; family UBA4823; genus CAVVUF01. Next base: position 1,085,715 of record CAVVUF010000002.1, read on the forward strand.
GCAATCTGCTCCGCGATCCGCTCACGCACCTGTGGATCGGGGTGATACTCCGCCAGGTAAGTGGCTGAGACCAGCGTGTGCGCTTCGGAGGGAGGGGCTTCGAGTAGGAGCTGGCTGCAGCGCTGCGTGGCACGTTCCAGCCAGGGGTGCTGGATGCCCTGGAAGTGCAGTAGACCGCAGATGCCCGCCGTGGGGTTTAGATCAGGTGTCCCGGCTGAGGACCAGTGGGAGGCGCGGGGCGAGAGGAGGGCGTTGGGGAGGATGGTGGGGACTAGACCGTTTGAGTCGCTGACGCTCTCCAGGAAAGAGCAGATCGAGAGGCTGAGCTGCTCATCGCGCCAACCGGCCTCGCGCAGGGCAGATAAGCCGACCTCAACGAAGAGGGGCTGGGACTCGGGGCAGCGCAGGTCGGGTTCCAGGGCATGCCCCAGGCCACCATCGGGGTTTTGATAGGATGAGATAAGGCGACCCACGGAAGCAGGGTCGGCCTGTTCGAACTGGACAGCAAAGAGCAGTCGCTCTAAAAGGCGCGCCTGGGTAAGCATGAATTGACGGGCGAGGGAGAAGGAAGGGGGCATAGGGGAGAACTCCTTTTATACAAAAGACAAATCATTTCATCCTAATGATCGCAATCAGAGGAATAAATTAAGTTTAGCACAACTTCTCAAGTCTCTGTCTGGTTGAAGGGATGTCTGGCTTTTCTTTGTCCTTCTCGATGCTGCGTACCTGTGGCATAATTCGGAAGGGATCAAACTGTAAATTCAGGTAATGAGAATTAATTGGATTTAGAGGTTGAGCTAATCCGCAAAGAGGACGAATCCGATTCTCAACATCATCGGTAGCGAGTATTTTGCATGGGTAATCCAGTTATCGTAGACTTTCCCCTCAGGGGAGAATGGTTTGCCCCCAACACACCTGGCAAAAAAATCCCTAGCCACGGGACTGACATGCTGGGCCAACGATACGCGTACGATTTTGTCGGCATAGAACCGCAGTCAAAAGGCACGCGTTTCTACCGTCCCAGTCCCCTCCAGTACCTAACCCTCGGTGTCCGATTGAAGGATTGCTTTGGTTGGGGCCAGCCTATCTATGCTGCTGCGCCTGGTGTTGTAGTATGGGTCGAAGATGGCTTGCCCGAACGGAATCCTGTCCACCCTGCCAGAGATCTCGCCATTCTATTCAAGAGTGCCTGGACTTTCGATGCCAAACAATCAAGTGCCTTCTGGTATTTGGCTGGCAACCACATCATCATCGAGACAAGTGGCGGATACGCGGTCTATGCCCATGCACAGACTGGCTCGATCAAAGTCTCTCTACGTGATCAAGTGGTCACAGGCCAGCATCTTGCCAATGTTGGTCATTCTGGAAACAGCACAGCTCCACACTTGCACTTCCAGCTAATGGACCAACAAGATCCGTGCCAATCACAAGGTATACTATGTTGCTTTCGAGAGTATGAAGTCTTCCATCAAGGGATCTGGCAAGTAGTCCAGAATGGAATCCCTAAGGCTACGGACCGGATTCGCAAAAAGTAATACCTGCTGGCTAGCTGGAGCAGATACAACCAGCCCGGATTAAGTCTTACAGGTGTAATCAAGTGAAATTACAAAAGGTAGGTTCGAACCATGCGATCATGTAGACTTTAGGTGTTCTAAAAAAACAAAAGGATTTTAATAAGGAGTCTCGAATGAATTTTGAGAAAATTTGTGTGATGGGGCTGGGCTACATTGGCCTGCCTACAGCCAGTACCTTTGCCACGTATGGATTGCGAGTGGTGGGGGTAGATGTGAACCCACAGGTGATATCCACACTGCGCAACGGCGGCTTGCATATCCACGAGCCGGGGCTGCGTACGCTGGTGCAAGCGGCGCTGGGCTCGGGAAACCTGACAGTCAGCGGGAAGCCTGAGCAGGCCGATGCATTCATCATCGCTGTGCCAACCCCCTTCTATGATGACAAGCGTGCTGATATGCGCGCCGTGACCTCGGCGACCGAGGCGATCGTACCCTATCTGAGAAAGGGCAACCTGGTTCTCCTCGAATCGACTTCTCCGCCGCGTACAACGGTCGACTTGCTCAAGCCGATCCTGGAGAAATCTGGGCTGCGCGCCGGGGAAGATTTCTACCTGGCTTATTCGCCCGAGCGCGTCCTGCCGGGGCAGATCCTGCGCGAGCTGATCGAGAATGCCCGCGTGGTGGGTGGGGTCAACCTGGCCTCTTCAGAGGCAGCACATGATCTGTATGCGATCTTTGTGAAGGGCGAGATCATTCCAACCGATGCCACCACAGCCGAGATGGTCAAGCTGATGGAGAATACCTGCCGGGATGTGAACATTGCCCTGGCGAATGAGTTCAGCCGTCTGGCGGAACGCTTCGGGGTAGATGTGTGGGAGGCAATCTCCCTGGCGAACCGTCACCCGCGCATCAACATCTTGCGCCCAGGACCGGGTGTGGGCGGGCACTGCATCAGCGTTGATCCCTGGTTCCTGGTGGAGGCCGCGCCTGACCTGACGCCCCTGATCCTGACCAGCCGCAAGGTGAACGATGCCCAGCCGCATTACGTGCTCCGGCTCGTGCAGCGGGCATTGGAGGTGGGCGAGGCGGAAAAAAGCTTGGCTGGATTCAAGGTAGCCTGCCTGGGATTATCTTACAAACCCGATGTAGATGACCTGCGTGAAAGTCCGGCGCTCGAAGTGGCGCACCTGTTGACCGGGGCGGGAGCTGAGGTGAAGGCTTACGAGCCCTTCAAAAAAGATGCCCAGATTGACGGGATCCACAGCGTTCCCAGTTTGGAAGAAGCTATTCGTGGTGCGGATGCAGTCGTGCTGTTGGCGGCTCACCAGGTCTTCAAAGAGATCAATCCAGGGCAGCTCAAACCCCTGCTGCGCAAGGCGGTCTTGGTGGATACAGTGGGGGCGGCCAATCCCACCCAATGGCAGGCAGCCGGCTTCCAGGTCTACCGGCTGGGTGATACCAAATCGAAACCAGGCGTATAAAAAGAATCCGCCACTCAACGCGAATTTTTGGTGAGGAAAAAAACAAAATCGATTTGTAGAAATTGGCGGATATGAAACCATAATGCCTCGTGACTTTCACACCTCCCTCGTTTATGCCCGAAACTGGCCCATCCTGGGCAAGCTGGCGTATTATCTTTTGAAGCTGCTTGGAGCCGAGATCCCCCGCTCGGTGCAGATCGGCGAAGGATTCCAGCTTGAGCATGGCGGTTTCGGGGTGGTGATCCACTCCAAAACGCGCATCGGCAGGCGGGTGAAAGTGTATCCGGGGGTGACGGTGGGTAGGGCAGATATTTACCGCCCAATGAACGCCTCCCGTTTCGAGGGGGTGGTGATTGAAGATGAAGCAATTTTATGCCCGGGGGCGAAGGTCCTGTGCAAAGAAGGTGTGCTGATCGTGCGCAAGGGTACGGTGATCGGTGCAAATGCCGTATTGCTGCAGTCGACCGGCGAGGGAGAGCTGTGGGCGGGTATGCCGGCTCATTGTGTTGGGAAACGAGACGCCTCGGAATGAAGCTAAAGCGGGTTTGCCTGGTGCCGAAGATGAGCGGCGTGGGAGGTATGGTTTCCTTCCAGGCCAAGCTGGCGGGAGGCCTGGAAGAACGCGGCATCGAGACCTGCTTCAGACTGGAGGACAAACCTTACCAGGCTGTCTTGGTGATTGGGGGGACGCGCAGCCTGGCAGGTTTATGGCGTGCTCGACGGGAAGGCATCCCGGTGGTGCAGCGCTTGAACGGCATGAACTGGCTGCACCGCCTGCGCCGTACGGGTTGGCGGCATTACCTGCGCTCTGAATACGGCAACCTGCTCTTATCCTTCATCCGCAGACGGTTGGCGACTCGCATCGTTTACCAGAGTAATTTCTCCCGCCAGTGGTGGGAGCGGCGTTATGGAAAGACGCGTATTCCCTGGCAGGTGGTCTACAATGGGGTGGATTTGTCTGCCTATTCTCCTGTTGGAGCGCACAGCCGCCCGGAAGGACTCTGGCGGATCTTGCTGGTGGAGGGCAGCCTGGGCGGCGGTTATGAGAGCGGGCTGGAGACGGCGGTACAGATGGCCGAGAAATTGCGCATAGATTATGGTCAGCCGCTCGAAGTTCAGGTGGTTGGGCGAGCTTCGCCTGCGTTACAAGCTGCCTGGCAGGGACGGACGCGCTTCTCGTTAATTTTCAAAGGATTGTTACCTCGAGATGCCATCCCAGAAGTGGATCGCTCAGCGCAGGTGCTCTTCGCTGCCGATATCAACGCCGCCTGCCCCAACTCGGTGATTGAGGCCTTAGCTTGCGGGCTGCCGGTAGTTTCCTTCGATACCGGCGCGCTGCCCGAGCTGGTGCAGGGGGAGGCTGGCGTCATTGTGCCCTACGGCGGCGATCCCTGGAAGATGGATGCGCCGGATATCGCTGCGTTGTCCAGAGCCGCGGCTCAGGTCTGCCAGGACCAGGAGCGCTTCCGCCAGGGGGCGCGCCAGAGAGCCGAAGAGTCTTTTGGGTTGGACCGCATGGTGGAAGGGTATCTCCAGGCGCTGGAGGGGTAAATCTACTCACGGAATACACAGTCGAGCTCGTAAAAAAAGATCTTACGCTGAGAAGCGGAGAACGCAGAGTTTTATTTAGAATTCTCAGGGCAACCCAGCGGCTCCGTGTTGAAAGTTTTAGCTTAAAATAAATATATAAGCAGGATTATTCGAGGTAGATCGTTGAATGACGCAGAGAAGTTTCCCGGCAGGTTAGCTTTGCAGCAGCGCGTGCTGCCGCGCTACCGTACAGCTTTTGTCGAGAGACTGGCGGAAGCCTGTGGAGATGGACTATATGTCTTTGCCGGGCAGCCGCTAGAAGTGGAGGGGATCGAGCCGGCCGCAAGCCTGCAAGCTGCCCACCTGACCCAGGCGCGGAACCTGTGCTTCCGTGATCCATCTTCCAAGCTTTTCCTGTGCTGGCAGAAGGGGTTCACGCGCTGGCTGGAAGAGACCCAGCCTGAGGCGCTGATCGTGGAAGCGAACCCGCGCAACCTGGCGACCAGGCTGGCGGTGCGCTGGATGCACCGGCACGCCAAGCCCGTGGTGGGGTGGGGCTTGGGAGCGCCGCCGCTGGCAGGAGCCCTGGCCGCCTTGCGCCGCTGGGAGCGCTTGAGCCTGCTGCGCTCGCTGGATGCGGTTGTCGCCTACAGCCGCCGCGGGGCAGAGCAGTACCGTGACCTGGGTTTGCCAACCGAGAGGGTGTTTGTGGCTTCCAACGCGGTTGCCCCCCGTCCCAGCCAGCCGCCTGCTGAGAAAAACTACGTTGCTGACTACCCATTAACGGTGCTCTTCGTGGGGCGACTGCAGGAACGCAAGCGTCTCGATCACCTGCTGGTGGCCTGCGCTGCCTTGCCCCTTGAGATGCAGCCGCGCCTGCTGATCGCCGGGGATGGACCGGAGCGGGAGAAGCTGCAAGCCCTGGCCGGGGAAGTCTATCCGGCTGCGGAGTTCCTGGGAGCAAAACACGGGGCGGACCTGGAACCCTTTTTCACCGCAGCAGACCTCTTCGTGCTGCCAGGCACAGGTGGGTTGGCCGTGCAGCAAGCCATGGCGCACGCCCTTCCAGTAGTCGTGGCGCGCGGCGATGGTACCCAGGACGACCTGGTGCGCCCGGGGAACGGCTGGCAGATCGCTCCGGATGACCTGGAGGCTTTGAAAGATGCCTTGAAGCTGGCGCTCTCTGACTCTGCCCGCCTGCGCCGGATGGGAAACGAAGCTTACCGGGTGGTGGCGGAGGAAGTCAATCTCGAGGCTATGGTGCGAGTCTTCCTGGATGCGTTGAGGGTTGTGAGCGGTGAAAAATAACCACTGTGGTTTTCGTTTTTCTAAGGGCATGTATGCTAACTGTACAACAATTATCGAAATCGTATGGCATTATTGAGGGGTTTGCCAGGGAGCTTTGGGAATTGCAGGGGCAGGGGCTGGCACACCATTTCCTCTAGGCCTGCGTTTCGGGTAGGAATAAAGTCACGCGTGTGAAGAGCCCTGGGCTGCTTTCCAAGGTTAATGAACCCCCGATGACCGCCATCAGTGTCGAATGCAGGGCTAAACCACGACCGCTGTTGAGGTGTTTCCCATCTCCTTCTTCAGAGGGTGTTATCTGGATCCCAACCCCGTTATCTTCGATGATCAATCGGAAACCTTCTTCCCAGGATACCCGCAGACTGAGCTGCAGAGGCAGGTTTTGGCTTGGCCCGCGCCCATGCTGCGCGGCATTGCGGATGGCTTCACGGGCAGCATAGTAAAAAACCTCGCCGTGCATGGGGGGCAGGCTGCGGCTCTGCTGATCTGCCTGGCCGGCGATTTGCCAATCGACCTGGTCAAACTCACCTTTAAACTCCCTTTCCAGGGTTTGCTGCAGCGCACCTACCAGTCCCAGGCGGGAAATTTCTGGCTCGATAACGGACGGAAGATCTGTCAGCAGGTCGGCGATCTGCGTGTGAAGCTGGCTCAGACTGTTGACGACTTCTGCCACCTGAACATCTTCTGATGCAGGGCCGCTCAACGCCAGGATTGCCGAGTGAAGCTCGGGAAGGATATCATCGTGCAAGCTGCGGCGGGTGCGCCGGTCGATGACCTGGCTTTCGACAAGGTGCTGGCGCTGCAGGGCCATTAAACGCCGTGCCATCTCGGCGCTGGCATGGATGTCGATCAGCCGCTCACCGACTGTGCGGGCGATCTCGATCTCTTCCTGGGTATACAGGCTTCCCAGGCGTTTTTCGCCTAACAAAAAAATCCCCGTAAGGCCGCGCTCACTCCACAAGGGTACCGCCCAGCTTAACCCAGGCGAAGATTTGGGAGGCACAGGCAGGCAGAGCGGTCTGGAGCTGCCCATTTCTGCCAACAGGTCATCCAGGGCTGGGATTGCGGGAGGATCGGCCGCAGGATAGGCGAGCGGCGGGCCGACCAGGGCAGCGAAGGGTCCCAGCGGGACCAGGAGGGCTTTCCTGGTGTCCAATACCTGAGCGCAGAGCATTTGAAAAGGGAGCTCTGTTTCTATGGGAGGTGGGAGGTTGTCAGACTGGCTGATGAGATGGTCGAACATGCGCTGGCTGGTGACAAAGGGACGCAAGTTGTCGATTGTCTTCTCGCGTTCCGTGTAAGAGCGCCAGCTCAGCAGGGCAAAGAAGATCGTGATCAGCACAACGCTGAGCAGTAAATTGTAGATTGGGCGCAGGGGGATAAGCACCCCCCAGCTCATCACCAGGCTGAAACCTGCAGCCAGGATGACCATCCGGTACCAGGCATTTAGCAGCCCCTGGCGAGGCAGTATTTTACCGGTAAAGACTTCGTAAGAAACGATAGCCTGGCCTACAAACAGGATTGTCAGGGTGATTAGTGCCGCGATGATCAGGTCAAACCAGACCAGGGAGTGAATGATTTGCGGCTGGTAGAGGTTTGAAGGGACAAACAATAAAAGCCAACCTACCACCCAGGCAACCAGCAGGCTGATAAGCAGCAGAGCAATCGATGAATAGACCAGCCACGGCCGCGCCCGCTGCCGGGCAAATTCGCCCATCACGCGCCGCGCCGGGGCGGGATGCAGCAAAGCCTCGATGGATAAACCGATGCAGAGCAAGGCATACAGCGGATAGAACAATACTAGTACCGGAAAGCCATGTAAGGATGGATTGGTGACATAGTCAGGTCCGCTGATCTGGGAAGGTTCCGGCAGTGGGCTGGCTACCAGCAGCGCTCCAGCGATGAACACGGCAATCACGAGCACCAGCCAGAAAGAGGAGCGGCGAAAATTGGGGGTGGATGAATCGGTGGATTCCCAATGGCTGCCGTACCAAAGGATAATAGCATACCAAGCCAGCGGGATGCCGATCAGAGGGATCCACCCGATCTGCCACCAGAAGTTCAATGCCCCGGCAGGCAGCTCGAATCCATAGCTAAGCAGGATGGTATGGCTGATAAAAAATAGAAAACCTGCCAGCAAGGCCGCACCTGCCAGCCAGGTGCCCCAGGTGCGCCGTTCAGCGTTCAAAAGCACGGTGAGACCCAGCCAGAGCAGCAGGATGGCATTTAGCAGCGATATCGCCAGGGCAGCCCAATCCAGCAGAAAATCACCGCTCATTGCATGACTCGATCTAGGTTGCTTTCAGAGCTCAAACGGCATCCAATCACCGCGCTCGTTCATCACGCTGGCATTACCTGCCTCATCCCAGGCGATCAGCTGCCGGTTTTGTACGATAATGGCGGCACGGGTGCGCGCCACCTTCTCATCCGTTGTGGTCAAATCCAACCCCCAGGCGGCGTAGATTTGACCGTTCGTGCGGCTGATGGTGCGTTTGTCTCGAAAACCCATCTGAGCGGCAATCTGCTCGTTGGTCATCCCCTGCGCCAGGAGGCGCGCTACCACCTGCTCGTTAGGCTCTAAAATCGCCATCGGGTCATTTTCATCTTTATGGCGTACCTCCTGGACGCGGGTCTCGATCTCCGGGTCGATGAAGCTGCGCCCCGCCAGGGCATCGCGCAGCAGCGGCAGGATCATATGGGGCAGCAGGTAGTTTGATTTGCGCACGTAGGCATAGTGGCTCAAGATACCCGAGCGGCGAAAATCACGGTAAAAAGCTTCGTCGTCTTGGATAGAATAGAATACCACAGGCAGGCGGGGAAATTCTCGCCGGATCGCTGCGGCAGCCTGGATGCCGTTCAGCTTGCCGGATAGCTGAACATCCATCAAGATCACTCCAACGAATGGCTTATCAGTATCGTTGGTTCTATCTTTGGAATTGGACTCCGGACCGTTCCCCAGGCAGTATTCCAGCGCTTCTTCACCGCTGGTGCAGGCCGAGAGAACCCGGACTTCACCGGTGGCTTCCAGCCCGGATTTCAAGGCGCCGCGTAGCTTGAGGTTATCTTCGACGATGAGAAGACTGATCATAGAATCAAAGTTCGATTGATTCTACCTGAAGAGCAGTGGCACCGCCAGGATAATGAACAATCCCCAGAAGGCATACCCCGCCGCTCCTTTGCTGAAAACCATCTGCAGCTCCTGTTCCCAACGGCCGCTCTTGTTGCGCAGAAGGCGGTACACCAACCAGATCAACAGCCCTGTGTTGAGGGTATTCCAGCCGATGACCGCCATGCGATTAATGGTGATGCCTCCATCCACAGTCCGGTATAGGATTGCTGAGAGCGCATACAGGCTGACGAGGATTGCCAGGATGGATACTGCCAGGATGCCCGATCGGAGGGCTTTCTGTAAGCGAGGAGAGATATCCTCTGTGCGCACCGGGGTTACGCCCACCAACAAGGCGATAATACCAAACAGCATCGCATTATAAACGATGAGCACATCGCGGTTATTGAAAGGCTGCATGAAATTGAAGGGAATGACCACGATGTAAATCACCAGGATGATCAAGGTCAACGGCAGGAGCAGGCGCATCATGGTGGCAATGAACTTGCTCAAACCCTGCCGGAAATCTTGTTCAGAAGGCTTCAGGCGCGGATCATAGACGCTTGCCAGGCCGATCACCGGGAGCAGCCCCGCACCTCCGGCGGCGATCAGGCGCATGATCGTATCAGGGAGCTGGATGCCTAAAGCCTGGAACATCCCTACGTGATCATACCGAAGGCTATCCCCAGCGATCAGGTATAGGCCGCCGGTGATGAACACTTCCAGGGATTTGATCAGGAAGGGGAAACGCTCCTCAAAAGTCGACCGGAAGCCTAAGACTGTAATCCCTACGGCAACCCAGGCCATGAGCGCCAGGTGGATCATCATCATTAAGGCTGTGGGTGATTGATACCAGGTGGGTTGAGTGGGCACAATCAGCAGTACATACAGGCAGAGTGCAACCAGCCCGCCTCCGGCTGCCAGAGCTTGTTTGAGGCCACGGCCTGAAGCCCATACCAGAAAGGCGATCATGAACAAGGCCGCGATCGGAGCTCCGAAGATGAGTATGTAAGGTGCGATATTAACGAACAACAAGTCCTGATCTGATAAAGCCCAAAAGACCAAACCATTCAGCACAGCCAGAGGCAGAGCCAGGAGCCAGACTGAGATGCCTTTGGATTTTTCCTGGCTGGAGGGGGCAGCTTTTTCAGGCGGTAGTACCAGGCCGCGAAGAGTAAATTCTGGGGATCCGCCTCGAAGCTGGCCTGGACAGCTTTTTCGAAATCGGAGGCTTTGCCAGTCCTCTGAGCATTCTGGAAGAGATCCTCGATTTGCTGGGGATCCTGGGCGTGGGTACGAATTTCGTTTAAATAATCCATAGGAAACAACCTTTCTGTGTTTCGGGTAAGCTTACTCGAAACCAACTAGAAGTTGGTTTACCAGAGCAAGCCTATGATGGATGGAAAAGCGCAGCCATTAGACTTACCCTATGATACGATAAGAATACTTTCGTATTACCTTAGCGTCAAGCACTCGAGTGCCTAAGGGTAGGATGTCAGGTTTTCCTCTTTGAAAAAACACGATTTTCGATTAGGATAGAAATACCAACCGCGATGGGTGATAAAAATTTCCCGTTGAGGCGAAGCCCTCGTGGGGACCTGGATAACAAAAATTTTCGAGGTGGATATGTCAGAAGACCAGCTTTGGAAGATTACCGAAGAAGATTTTACCCCAGCCAAACAGCATCATAAAGAGACCATATTTACGATTGGGAACGGCTATTTTTGCACCCGCGGCGCCTTTGAAGAAGGCTTTGCTGGGGACCGGCGCGCCACCTTTGTGCACGGGGTGTTCGATGCGGTGCCGATCTCGGTCTCGGAGCTTGCCAATATTCCTGATTGGCTGCCGCTGACGGTTTACCTGCAAGATGAACGCTTTTCTATGGACCAGGGAAGAGTTTTAGCTTACCGGCGCGCGCTTGACTTGAAGACCGGCGTGCTGACCCGCACGGTGCGTTGGCAGTCGCCTTCGGGTTTGACTGCGACGATCACCCTGGAGCGCTTTGCTTCCCTGGCAGATGAACACCTTGGCCTGATCCGCTGCAGCGTCAACCCTGAGTTCGCTGGTGTAGTGGAGCTCCGCCTGTCGTTAAAGGGGGATATGGATAATGAAGGGTTGGCCCACTGGACCTGGGTTTCGCAAAAATTCCAGGACGGGGTTGTCGGCCTGCTCAACCGGACGCGGACCAGCAAGGTTGAGCTCGCCAGTGCCATGTTGGTCAAGAGCGTGGCGGGTGTATGCCTGGAAGAAGCCTATTGTGATGTGGAAAATGCGCCCATGCGCACGCTGAAGATGGCTGCCGAACCTGGCAAAACCCTGGTGGTGGAAAAAGTTGTGGCAATTGCTACAGCACGCGACGCAACCGATGTGATCTCGGAAGCTGTTCGGCACGTCAAAGGTGTTCAAGATTGGGAGACCTGTTTGAAAGCCCACACGGAAGCCTGGGAGAAGGAATGGGAGCGCACCGATGTCCTCATCGAAGGAGATGATGAAGCACAGATCGCCATCCGCTTCAACTTGTTCCAGATGCTGATCGCTGCACCGCGGCACGATGATCGGGTGAACATTGGCGCCAAGAACTCTCTCCGGGTTCGGCTACCGGGGGCATTCTTTTTGGGATACCGAGATCTTCATGCTGCCGCTGTTCATCTATACCGCTCCGCACATTGCCCGCAATTTGCTGGCTTACCGGTATAACAACCTGGCAGGGGCGCGTGAGAAGGCGCAGGGCAATGGCTGCGAGGGGGCGCAGTTCCCCTGGGAATCGGCTGATACCGGCAAGGAGGTGACTCCCACCTGGGTGCCCCATTACGCCGATCCCACAAAGATGGTGCGCATCTGGACAGGCGATATCGAGATCCATATCTCCGCCGATGTGGCGTATGCGGTCTACCAATACTGGCATGTCACCGGTGATGACGCCTGGTTCATCGGAAAAGGGGCGGAGCTGGTCCTGGATACAGCGAAATTCTGGGCTGCGCGTGCCGAGTGGAACCCGGCCGAGAACCGCTACGAGTATACCGATGTGATCGGCCCCGATGAATACCATGAGCATGTAGATAACAATTTCTATACGAACCGCATGGCACAGTGGAACCTGCAGCTGGCTTTCGAGGTACTGGATTGGCTGAAGCAGCATGCCCCCGAAAAGTACTCCGAGCTGGTGCTGCGGCTGGACTTATCGCCTGAGCGGCTGGCGAAATGGCGGGATGTGATTGCCAAAATCTATCTCCATATCGAACCGTCGGGTGTGGTCGAGCAGTTTGAAGGTTATTTTCAGCGCAAGTTTGTCGACCTGGCAGCTATGGAACCGCGTGACCGGTCGGTGCAGACTATCTTCGGGATCGAGGGGACGAACGAAACCCAGGTGCTCAAGCAGCCAGATGTGCTGATGGCCTTCCATGTGCTGCGTGATTACTATACCCTGGAACAGGTGCGGGTGAATTATGATTACTATACCCCGCGCACCGACCATACCTACGGTTCTTCGCTGGGACCCTCGATCCAATCGATCATGGCATGCGAGGTGGGCAAGCAAGAAGATGCTTACGAACACTTCATCCGCGCTGCCCGGGCTGACCTGCGCGATGTGCGCGGGAACGCCGGTGACGGCATCCATGCCGCCTCGGCAGGAGGTCTGTGGCAGGCGATTGTGTTCGGATTCGCTGGGCTGCGGCTGACTGCCGATGGCTGGAGTGTCCATCCGCGCCTGCCCAAGCATTGGAAGCGGGTGGCTTTCAAGTTCTTCCAGCGTGGTCAGATGCACAGCGTGGAGATCACCAACACTGCGATAAAAGGATTTATTTTTGACCTGGATGGCGTTTTGACCGATACCGCCGAATATCATTTCCGCGGCTGGAAGCGGCTGGCGGATGAAGAGGGTCTGCCCTTTACCCGCGAAGATAATGAGGCGCTGCGCGGGGTGGCACGCCGAGAGTTGCTGCTGCTGATCCTGAAGGATAAGCAGGTGTCCGAAGAGAAGCTGCAGGAGATGATGGCGCGTAAAAATAACTACTATCTGGAGTTAATCCACGAGATCAAACCCTCTGACCTGCTTCCAGGTGCTGTGGAGTTTTTACAGGAGCTGCGTGCTGCTGGTATCAAAGCCGCCCTGGGTTCCGCCAGCAAGAATGCCCCGGAAGTTATTGAGCGCCTGGAGATCGGTTCCTTACTGGACGCGATCTCCGACGGACACAGCGTGGAGCGCCAGAAACCTGCTCCTGATCTGTTCTTGCACGCCGCCGCGCAGCTCGGTCTCGATCCGCACGAATGCGTGGTTGTCGAAGATGCCGCTGCCGGGGTGGCAGCCGCCAAGGCGGGCGGCTTTTATGCTGTGGGCCTGGGACCGCGCGAGCGGGTCGGAGAGGCCGACGTGGTCTATCCCAACCTTGAAGGGCTGCACCTGGAGCAGGTGCTCAAAGACCTGGAAGCATGCGCCTCTTATTCGTCGTAGATGGGCGCTCGCCGATCGCCCTCAACTGGATTAGCTATTTCACCGGTGGGGAGCACGAAGTGCACCTGGCCTCCACCTTTCCTTGTGACCCACCTGAGGGGATTGCCTCGTTCCATGTGACGCCAGTAGCCTTCAGCGCGGCGAAAAAGCCCTCACCCCTATCTCCTTCGTTACACTCAGGACAAGCTCCTCTCCCCCGGGGCGAGGGGGAAAAGCCTGCTGGAAAGAGCCTATTGTGGAGTGCGGGGTTGGTGGGCTTTCGCACTCAGGTCAGGCAGTGGCTGGGTCCGCTGACTTTTCCAAAGGCGGGACGGCGCCTGGCCGAGGTGGTCCGAGCAGGTCAAGCCGGATCTCATCCACGCCATGCGCATCCCTTACGAGGGCATCATCGCCTCCCTGGCTTTGGAGCAGCTTCCACTGCCACAGCCGCCGCTGCTCATTTCGGTGTGGGGCAATGATTTCACGCTGCACGCCGCCTCGAACCCCTGGATGGCGGCCTACACTCGCAGATCTTTAGAGAGAGCCTCAGCGCTGCATACGGACTGCTACCGCGACCAGCGATTGGCCTACCAAGGGGGCTTCCAGGAAGATAGACCAGCAGTGGTACTGCCAGGCGGCGGTGGGATCCAGATGGACCTGTTTTGCCCGCCCTTCCGCGAAGAGCTGAGAAAACCGGTGGTCATCAACCCGCGCGGTGTGCGGGCTTACGTGCGCAATGATACCTTTTTCAAATCCATCCCCAAGGTATTGGAAAAGTTCCCTGCGGCGCGCTTCATCTGCACCACCATGGCGGGAGAGTCGCAGGCGCTGCGCTGGACGGCTGAGTTAGGGATCGAGCAGGCGGTCGATTTATTGCCCCGCCAGACGCGAACGGAGATGGCGGCATTGTTCCAGTCAGCCCAGGTGGTCGTCTCGCCCAGCACCCACGACGGCACGCCCAATACCCTCTTGGAGGCGATGGCGTGCGGCTGCTACCCGGTGGTGGGGGATATCGAAGCGTTACGCGAGTGGATCACGCCCAGTGTGAACGGCGCCTTGGTCGATCCTGGAGATGAGCGGGCGCTGGCAGAGGCGGTGTGCGAGGGGTTGGCTGATATTGAATTGAGGCAAAAGGCTGCTGCTCATAACCTTGCCCTGGTGGCCGAGCGAGCTGAATATGGGAAGGTGATGCGAGAGGCAGAGGGATTTTATCGGAAAATTGTTGGGGGTTATTGATAATCGTATGGGAAGAGCTTACTCATCGTCCAAAAACGGAAACGCAGTTTCTACTGGTCCCCGTAAAGGGTTCTCGGCTCCAACCGCCCCACCGTTCTTTCAGTTGCAGCTCGGCGATGCGCGCCATGAGATCAAGTTCAGACGGCCATGCATATCGCATAACGATTGGCTTCAATCGCACACCTGTACTCGCTAAGACCACATGCGTTTCCTCAAGCAGTTGTTTCACGGGATCATACTGAGCCACATCAAGACGCACCTTGCCAACTTCGATTGCTTCCAGGTCCACGTATTGATTATTACGCAAGCCATACCACTCGGCTGGCACTCCCCCCTCTACCACAAACACTCCGTCGTCAGTGAGATGCGCCGCAACGTTCTTGAAGCAGCGGACCTGCTCATCTTGGGTCAACAGGTTGAACAGTGTGTTGAAGACCACGTAGATCAGGCGATAGGTATTGGGAACCGCAACCTCAGCGAAATTGCCCATTGTGATCGCGATCTTGTCAGCACCTGGTTTCGCCTGTAATTTAGCAACCATCGCAGACGAGAAATCAATGCCATCGACGCGGATTCCCCGCTCCGATAAGGGTATTGCGATCCGCCCGGTGCCGATTGCAAGTTCAAGTGCAGGACCCCCTTGCGCCAGCCGTTCCAAGAATGCAACAGTCGCTGTCTCATCCCCACGTATCGCTAAGTCATCATAGTCTTCTGCAACGTCCTCGTCAAAGCTCATCACAGGTTTATATTTCTTCATGGTTTCACTCGCCAGGAATCTGCCCTATAAATTACCCAATAATTTAGCCTACAATACAAAGGCTCTTTTTTTTGACCTTTGAGATTAGATATGGATCGGCATCCCTTCAGCCGCATGGGCAGCTTCCATCAGGGTCTCGCTGAGGGTGGGGTGGGCGTGCACGTTGCGCGCAATCTCCTCGGTAGTCAGCTCCATCATCTGAGCAATGGTCAGCTCGGGCAGCAGCTCGGTCACTTCGGGTCCGATCAGGTGCGCGCCCAGCAGCTCGCCGTGCTCTCCAGTGACAAGCTTGACCCAGCCGCTCGATTCGCCTAATCCGAGGGCTTTTCCGTTCGCCTGGAAGGGGAAGCGTCCGATCTTGGCCGTGTACCCGCGCTCTTTGGCCTGGGCTTCGGTCAGGCCGAAGGAAGCGATCTGCGGCTGGCAGTAGGTGGCGCGCGGCATCATCTCGTAGTTCAGCGTGACCGTTTCCACACCGGCAATATTCTCAGCGCAGACGATGCCCTGGGCTGAGCCGACATGCGCCAACATGAGCTTGCCGGTCACGTCGCCGATCGCCCAGATCCCTGGCACGTTTGTCGCCATGCGCTCGTCGATCTCCACAAAACCGCGTTCCGAGATCGTGACTCCCAGCTCTTCCAAGCCCAGGTTCCGGCTGTTGGGACGGAAGCCGATCGCCACCAAAGCTTGCTCGGCCTCCAGGGTCTTCTCGCCCGCCTCACCCAAAACTACCACGCGTACACCCGTCTCGGTGGCCTCTACAGATTGGACTTTGTGCCCGGTGAGGGCTTTAATGCCCTTGCGTTGGAAGGCCTTCGCCAGCTCCGCGCTGACTTCCTCATCTTCCAATGGCACTAACCTGGGCAGCATCTCGACCACGGTCACTTCCGTGCCATAAGCGCGCCAGATGGTGGAAAATTCCGCACCGATGGCGCCGGAGCCGATCACGATAACCGACTTGGGCAGCTTTTCTTGCAAGATAGCCTCCCAGTAGGTGACCACTTTCTCCCCATCAATCTTCCAGGCAGGCGGCACCGCCGCACTGGCGCCGGTGGCGACGATGATATTGCTGGCGGTGAGCTGGGTTTGTTTTCCCTCTGCATCGGTCACTACGACAGTATCCCGCCCGGTGAGACGGGCCGTGCCCATGTGTACGTCGACACCGTTTTTCTTCATCAAAAAGCCTACCCCTTTGGTCAGGCGGTTGGAGACCTGGCGGCTGCGTTTGACAGCCACGCTGTAATCCAGGTGCAAGTTCTCAAAGGAGAAGCCGAATTCCTTGCTGCCTTCGCGCAAGATCGAGGCGACTTCGGCGTTCTTGAGCAGTGATTTCGAAGGGATGCAGCCGACGTTCAAACAGACGCCTCCCATCCACTGTTTATCAACGATGGTGGTCTTCAATTTCAGTTGGGCGGCTCTAATGGCTGCCACGTAACCTGCTGGCCCGGCACCGACGACGACAACATCATATGCGCTCATGGAAAAAATCCTTTCTGTTTTCTGTTATTTTGAATAAATCTTAATATCGTTGCTTATCCACAAGAGATCCTTCGGTCGCTTGCAGTCAGAAAACGACCGCAGCCCTCCCTACTCATGACATAATTGTCATGTTCCCATCGGATGACGCTGCCGGCGTCATAAACGAATCTCAGGATGACAGCTTGAATAGAATTTTCTGTTACATTAAGTTTACCAGATTTTATGGATTGTCAAAATGGTTTAGGGCGGCAATAACCAACGGGTCATCAGCAACGGTGTATTCATCCCAATGCGCCAATACGGTTTGATCTGGGATGATGCCGGTGACCTCCCAATCCTGGTCAGGGTGTTTGATGGGGCGGAATGAATCGTGGGCAATCCAGGCGCGCGAGCCGTCTTCGAAGCCGTAACCCCACAGCGACTCAACATTTCCGCCGGTCGTCTCGCCAATGATATAAGCGCGACCAATATCCTTGAGCACGCCGGCAAATACTTCGCCAAAACTGACTGTATCTAAGCCGACCAGCACAACCATCGGCACCTGCTGCGATCCGTTGATATCCACGCCATCGCCAACATCGAACGGACGCTTGCTATCACGGCTGACGAAATATCCCAGGATCCCCTCGGTAAAATAAGCCAGGGTAGGTCGCACGATCGTATCGACTCCACCTCCATTTTTGGTGTTATCGATGATCAGTCCATCTAGCTTCCCTTCAACTGCCATGGCTTGCAGGGCCTCTCCAACCTTCTCGTCGATGCCCTTATCAGCGAAGGTGGTCAGCAAGATATAACCAATCCGTTTTCCTTCCGGCGATTTTAGAATTTGGTAAGGGACAGGCAGCGAAGAGGTGATCTGCTGGCGGTTAAAGGTCACCTGGCGCTGCGCTTGCCCGGGGGTTTCGACCGTGAGGATCACCTCGGAGCCTGCCGGGCCGCGCACAATATCTCTCAAGAACCCCTCCTCGTCCAAGATCGGCTCCCCGTTCACTGCCAGGAGGTTGTCGCGCGGCTGTAAACCGGCTGTCTCAGCAGGGGAGCCAGGGAAGGTTACGATGATGACTGCGCGCTGCCGGTCAGGCACGGCAGAGAGCATCACGCCTATGCCAACATAATCATAGTTGCCCTGGAATTCCTCATCCTCTTCGGAGACCTGGGTTGGGCGGAGAAATACTGAGTGATCGTCACCCAGGCGCATAACCACCTCATCCATGGCATCGTAAAACTCGTCATCCGTCAGCCCGGATTCGATGCGCTGTTGATATTCGATACGGATTTCAATCCAATCCAGGCCGTTGAAATCTTCGTAGAGATAGTCCTCATTAATTGTCATCCAAAGTTCATTGAAGATATCGAGCTGGACCGATTGCGGCAGCGGGGTGGCGTTTTCTGAAATTTCTTGGGTTGGTGTGGCAGATGGAGTGGCGGTCGGCGAGGGTGTGGAAGTAGGCGGCAGCGGTGTGTGGGTCAGGGTTGGGGTAGGGGTCGCCGTCTTGCGCTGGGCTGGCAGCCATTTAGCGCGTGCTTCGTAGGTTGCCGTGGGCGTGGGAACTGGCACTATCCAGGCAGGCACGCGGATTGATACCTGGCATGCCAGCAAGCCGACCGAGAGCAGCAGGATGGTCCGAACCAGCCAGGAGCGCTTCACCCCTTAAGCGCCTCCTTCACCATAAGCCGCAGGATCGGTCGGGGTTTTCCCGGAGGGATCCCAAATGTAAACCCAGTCGCCCTCTTTCGCCCAATCAAACAGCCAGTGGGCGTCGCCTGGAGAAAGGTTGACACAGCCATGCGACTGCGCAATTCCAAAGCGCGTCCGCCAATAAGCTCCATGCAAAGCGCGCGCCTGGTCATAGTACATCGTCCAGGGCACATCTTCCAGATAATAAAAATCGGAGCGGTCAGCCTCGAAGGAGCCGCGCATGGCAGTACTTTCGAGTTTATTATAGATCGGGAATAGACCTGGGCGGGTATAGAAGGGCTCGACCCCGCTGGCAATTAAAGTTGCATAAACCAATTTGTTCTGGTCGTAAACAGAAAGGGTTTGATCGAACAGGTTCACCTCAATCCAGCGCCCGTTGGTAACACCCTCCGGTGGTACCGGGTTCGGGATGACCCTGCCAACAAAACGTCCTTCGATCCATTCATCCGGCCCAACCAGGTACCAATCCTCATCCCCTACTTTCTGAGTGTCATAAACTTGCACAACTTCGTATTCGGTAAGCTCGCGGGTGTTGTAATCCTTGTTTGCATAACCCGGGGTGCGCTTGGTTTTGTTTGTAGCGTGGATCGGCAGGACCCAGCCAAAGGTTTGCCTGGGCGTCTCTTTGAAAGTCAAGCCCTGGAATTGTGGGATAGCGTTCTCACGGCGGGCGATGTCGCGCGCCGCCACCCAATCCCCCGTTTTTAGGAGAAAAACATCTGGCTTGGTGCGGTCGGGGCGCACAATGAATTCTTGCACATAAGAGACATACCGTAATTTCCCGGCTTCGATGTATTTGGCCGGGTTGACCCCTTCCAAAGCATCTTCCATGGAAGTGTAAAGCGGAACATCAGCGGTCTCATTCAAGCGGGCATATAAGAAGGGGTAATTGACCAGGTTGATATCCGGTTTGGAAGCTGCCAGTGGTTGGACCGGAAAGAATATATTTTCCTTCGCCATGTCTGTCAGGTAGGAAGCTGGTCCCTCCACCAGGCAGTCTTCTGGGTCAACCAGGTAAACTCCCGGCAGGCATAAGACCGTGCTGGAGGCATTCTCAAGCGGTGTGGTGGCTTGCGCGGGTTGAGCGCTTAGGAGTGAAAAAAGCGTAATCATGCCCATCACCCAGGCTAGTGGCTGGAGCAAGGTAGAGTGGTTTTGAATATTCAAAGGTTTTGTTTTCATTGATCCATCCATTAAGAAAGGTCATGATAACCTATAGAAAAAGATTATCCAACCTTTGGGAAAATACTATCTGATCTGAGTCCTAAGTATACAATACTGAATTAAGAGGAGGATTAACGATGAATTTCTAATAAAAAGCGAAAATATTCGGCAGTAAAACGATTGGCTAGAAACAGACTGTGATTTTGCCGGGGGTTAGAAATTAATGAATTGAGAGTTTCGACGTTGGGATATCTTCCTGATGTCCACAAAAAAGAAGAATGTGATTACCGCTATCACGACCAACAAGGGAATGATACTGCTCCAAGAATTTAAACCCAAGAATTGAATACCTAAATTTCGGGTGAAGTTACCCCTTAAGAGTTCCTTCAACTCAAAGCTATAGATATTGGAATATTCGAAAAAGCCCATTGTCCCGAGATCACTCACCAACGCATCTGGAACCAATACAGTGCTGGCTGCTGCAATCATCATCTGTCCGATCGAAACTGTGCTCAGGAGGATGAATAGCCAGCTAAATCGCTTAGGAACAAAAACTAATAAAATACAGAAGAAAGGCAATATCGGAATGATGTGGCGTGGACCCAAGGCTCCTCCCCCCACCACATATAATAACCTGACATGATGAAAAGATAGGAACCAATAATCCATGTTGCTAAGATCGCTTCAGAGCGATATGGGTGTTTGAAGAAAAAAACACTCGCTCCAATAATTGAAAGAAGTAGAACGGGCGACTCCCAAAATAACCCTAAAGTTGGATGAAACGTCATATAGTAAAGGTTACTCAAGTTAGGCCAATGGATCCCCATGATGCCCTGTCCCATAGCCGAACTAAAATATGGGTCGTTGAGATTTGCATATCCTATCGAGAGAAAATTACCAAAACTCAGCTTATTGTATAGCAATTGGAGCATTACTGGGATAGACCCACCTACCAGAGGCAAGAATATAGAACGCAGATGATGGAAAGCTGGATTTTTCCAAACGACAGAAAAATAATAGAAAATCAAGGCCAGGATAATAACTACGGCAGGATACTCGCTAACCAGTGCCCAACCCATGAGTGAACCGATGAGAAACAGATACCAGTTCTTCCATAACTCAGGCTTCTCTTTTAGAAAGAAAATCATAACGAAGGCGCTAAAGAGTAGCGATGAGGTGAATTGGTGGCTGAAGAAGACCACACTATAAGGTAAATACATTGTCCCCAAAGCGATTGTCAATGTAACCAAATAAGCCAGGAAACGACTTTTGGACAAATATAAGCACAGCACGTACATGAGACTTCCAGCCATAGCCGAAGGAATGCCAACAACCAGGAAGGTCAAGATATTTTTAACTGTATCTTGGTACGTGATGATGTCCTTGATCCAATAAAGGGGCAGATATATTATTGCCCCTACCACTGACGGACCAATGGCTTTATCTGAATAATAATGACCATTAAAATACGCCTTATCACCAGTTACGGTGCCCCCAGCGTCATAGAAAGAATCAATCGTGAGACGTCTTTCTCGAACAATGGCAAATATCAGACCAAACCGGGAATTTCCATTCCAACCACCGTCCTGATAAAAATAAGCGTAGACAAATGCAAGAAGACAAAATATGATAAATGCATCTTTTCGGTATTGTTGCTGCATTGCTACTATATCCTATCGCCCTTCTGTTTCATGGCTCTGACAATCGACCTGCAATTCAACCGATATTACGTTGGAGTGGCGGATTGCTAACCTTACTCTTAAGTATACGATAATGAATTAAGATTAAGATTAATCGTTATTTCAAATGATTATGATGTTTTCGTGCTCGATTAAAATTGTTCGTCAAACTATTTACTTGGATGATCGGTTTCAATCCAAAAATTTTCCGGGCTGGCGAAATAGATCAATCAACATGAGCATGACCTGTTTTCTAAGATTAACACAACATTGGGTTTGTAAAGTACCAGCCCCACGAATACGACCACTCCAATTATGAAGACTCCAAGCAGCAGTATTGGGATCCGATTTTCATCCCTCAGCAGCCAGTCATTGATTTTAGAGGCGCGGTCCGGATTGCGTCGAAAATATATGAATAAAATGAAATACACCAGGGTGTTTTTTAGTTCCACAGCCAATAATAATAATCGCTGCGAAGAGAGACCCAGGAATAAATTGTTTTATCAGGCTTCGACCGCCAGGCAGGTCAGCGTTTGCGTCACCCCGGGGATCGGTTGGATCTCTGCGGAGATCATCTTCCCGATCTGGTTGATATTTTCAGCCTCGATCACCGCCACCGCATCGTAAGGTCCGAAAGTCATGTTGGCGTCAACCACGCCGGGTACTTTTTTGAGCTGGCGAATGACATCCCGCAGTTCTCCAGCGCGGATATTGATCAGTACGTAAGCTTTCATCGTGCCGTATCCTTTCTATCACTAATCTTTATTGCGTAAAAAGATGGACCAGTAGATGGCTGCGACGAGGACAGCCCCCCCAATGATATTCCCGATTGTTACTGGCAGCAAGTTGTTGAACAGGAACGTTCCCCAGGTGAGACCGGTTAAATCTAAACCTGTATCCGCCACAATTTTCGCAGTGAAAGTGGGATCAAAATCCTTGATAAACAGGCCGATGGGGATGAAATACATGTTGGCGACACTGTGCTCGAAGCTGGCAGCCACAAAGGCGGAGATGGGAAAGATGATCGCTGCGATTTTGTCGATTGTACTGCGGGCGCTGTAGGTCATCCAAACTGCCAGGCAAACCAGCGCGTTGCACAGGATACCCAGGGCGATCGCCTGGATAAATCCCAGGTGAACCTTGGTGTTAGCAATGCTGAGGGCGGTTTGTCCCACAGCCCCACCCCCAAACTTGTATTGACCGCTGTAGAAAAGCAGTGCGGCGGTCCCAACCGAACCGATGAAGTTCCCAAGGTAAACGATGACCCAATTCCTCATTAGGGCGTAAGTGGTAACCTTTTTGTTTGCCCAGGCCATTACGATCAGGTTGTTGCCGGTAAAGAGCTCAGCGCCGCCCACAACCACCAGGATCAGTCCCAGGCAGAAGACCAGCCCAGCCAGAAGGCGGGTTACACCGAAAGGCCAGGTGCCCGCGGTGCCGGCTGACACCGTGGTAGCAAAGATGGCCCCCAGGGCGATGAAAGCGCCAGCCAAAACGGCCAGGCTCAACAAAGTAAAGGCGGGTGCCTCTGATTTGCGGACGCCGGTTAGCTCAGCCCGCCGCGCCATTTCTGCAGGCAGCAGAGCGTCGATATGTACTTCATTGCTCATAAATTATTTCTCCTTCAAAAAAGTGAATTAAGTCATCTAAAGTCAAATTTTCGATCTGATCGGTCTAGTTTCCTTCAAATTCTGTGAGAGGGGGCTCAATTCATACTCATTAAGGGTATCTGGAAAATGTCTGCAAAACAAGTGACAAATATCACGAATAAATTCACCAACAAATTATTTCAACCTGGCTTCATTGTGGTAAACTATACGATTGGTTAGCTCCTATAAGCTGATCTGCACATTCGTTAAAAGATTTCCTCAGGGAAATATATTTTGCGCAAATTCAATTGGAGGCAAAAAATGGCTGAAAAAAAATGGGTTTATACCTTTGATGAGGTAGCAGAAGCAGAAAAGTATGTGGGCGGGAGCTGGGATGGCGTGCGCTCTCTCCTGGGTGGGAAAGGCTCCGGGCTGGCAGATATGACGCGTGCCGGCGTGCCGGTGCCGCCGGGGTTCACGGTGACCACCGAAGCCTGCAACGCTTACCAGGCAGCGGGAAAATTCCCCGCTGGAATGTGGGAGCAGGAGCTGGCAGCCCTGGCTGTAACGGAAAAGAAAACCGGCAAAAAGTTTGGCGATCCCACCAACCCGCTCTTGGTTTCCTGCCGCTCGGGCGCCAAGTTTTCCATGCCCGGGATGATGGACACCGTGTTGAACATCGGTTTGACCGACAAGACCGCCGAGGGCATGATCAAGCTCACCGGCAACCCGCGCTTTGTGTATGACTCCTACCGCCGCCTGGTTGAAATGTTCGGCACTGTGGTTTTAAATATCGCCGATGAAGCTTTCGAAGAGCCGATGGCTGAATACAAAGCGAAAAAGGGTTATAAGCTCGACACAGAGATGAAAGCCGAGGATTGGAAAGCCCTGGTGGATGTCTTTAAAGCCGTGACCAAGAAGGAAAAAGGCTTTGATTTCCCGCAAGATCCTCTCAAGCAGCTTGAACTGGCTACCGAAGCGGTCTTCAAATCTTGGAATGGCGAGCGCGCTGTGGTTTATCGCCGCCAGACCAACATCCCTGATGACCTGGGCACCGCTGTTAACATTGTGACCATGGTCTTCGGTAATATGGGCAACGACTCGGGCACCGGTGTGGCTTTCACCCGCGACCCGTCGACCGGCGAAAAGGTTATGTTCGGTGATTACCTGCTTAATGCCCAGGGTGAAGATGTGGTCGCAGGCATCCGCAACACCGAGCCGATCTCTGCCATGGATAAGGAAATGCCGGCAGTCTACAAGCAGTTCATGGAGATCACTGGTCGCCTCGAAAAACACTACCGTGAAATGCAGGATGTTGAGTTCACCATCGAGCGCGGCAAGCTCTGGATGCTGCAGACCCGCAACGGCAAGCGCACGGCGCGCGCCGCGGTCAAGATCGCTGTGGACATGGGCAATGAAGGCCTGATTTCCAAGGAAGAAGCGATCCTGCGCGTCACCCCCAAGGATGTCGATACCCTGCTGCACCCGCAGTTCGATGACAAAGCCAAGAAGCAAGCAGAAAAAGAAGGTAAGTTCTATGCCAAGGGTGTGAACGCCTCGCCCGGCGCGGCAGTTGGTCAGGTGTATTTTGACGCTAACACCGCTGATCAGATGGGTAAAGAGCAGAAGAAAGCCGTCATCATGGTGCGCCCCTTCACCAAGCCCGATGATGTCAAGGGTATGGTTGCCTCGAAGGGTGTGCTGACCAGCGAGGGTGGAGCAACATCGCATGCCGCAGTAGTTGCCCGCCAATTCGGCATCCCCTGCATTGTCGGCGCCTCTGCCATCAAGATTAATCTGGAAAAACGCCAGATGGCTGTCGGCGAGATGGTTGTCAAAGAAGGCGACTGGATCTCCGTCGACGGCACGACCGGCGAAGTCTTCATCGGCAAGATTCCGACCATCGAGGTCGAGATCGAGGAACAGAAAGACTTGCTTACCCTGCTCGGTTGGGCAGATGAAATCTGCGCCCAGCCCGGTATCCGCAAAGCCCCCGCCGGTTGGCCAACCCGCGGTTTGCAGGTATGGGCAAACGCCGATTATCCCCGCGATGCCCGCCGCGCCCGCGCTTACGGGGCGGTAGGTATCGGTTTGTGCCGCACCGAGCACATGTTCTTTGAGCCGGAACGTCTGCCGACCGTGCAGAAGATGATCCTGGCTGAGACCAGCGCTGAGCGTACGGCAGCCCTGAATGACTTGCTGCCCTTCCAGCGCTCTGACTTCGATGGCTTGTTCGCAGCGATGGATGGTTATCCGGTGATCATCCGCCTGATCGACCCCCCGCTGCATGAGTTCATGCCTGACGAAGAGAAGCTCTTCGAAGAAGTGGTGACGATGCGTGTTAAGGGTGAGACCAAGGGTTTGAAAGAGAAAGAAGCCTTGCTCGCCTCCATCCGCGCCATGCACGAAAGCAACCCCATGATGGGTTTGCGCGGTGTTCGCCTGAGCATTTACATGCCCGAGATCGTGGAGATGCAGGTGCGTGCCATCTTCGAAGCTGCGGCTGATTGTGCCAAGCGTGGTATCGTGGTCAAGCCCGAGGTGATGATCCCGTTGACCGGAACCGTGAAAGAATTGGAATGGATCCAGCCTCGCCTGGTGCGTATTGCCAAGGCTGTGATGGAAGAGAAGAAAGTTGATTTCCATTACAAGTTCGGCACGATGATCGAAATCCCGCGTGCCGCTGTCACCGCTGGTGAGATCGCCGGTCTGGCTGAGTTCTTCTCCTTCGGAACCAATGACCTGACCCAGATGACCTTCGGGTACAGCCGTGACGATGCCGAGCGCAACTTCCTCGTCACCTATGTTGCAGAGGGTATCCTGCCCGTAAATCCCTTCCAGACCATTGACCGCGATGGCGTAGGACGCCTGATGCAGATGTCAGTGCAGGAAGGGCGCAAGACCCGCCCCGAGCTGGAAGTCGGCATCTGCGGTGAACATGGTGGTGACCCCGACTCGATCGAGTTCTGCCACATCGTAGGAAACAACTACGTGAGCTGCTCGCCGTTCCGCGTGCCCATCGCCCGCCTGGCGGCTGCCCATTCAGCCTTGAAGCACAAAGGTGTGAAGATCGCTGAAGATAAGTAGTTGATCTCTGGTTGTTAACAGCCCTGTTTCCACCCTTGGAAGCAGGGCTGTTTTTTATTAAGAATCCCCTCTTGACATCTTCCCTTTTTAGAGTTATCTTATACCTAAGATACTTAGGTATTGAAATCCAATTATAAAGTTCTTTTCATGTTTTGCTTTCATCTTAAATAAATATTTTGAACAAGTATGGAGGTTCTCATGTCCCAAAATTCCAAATCTGAGCCCAATCCCCTGGAAGATGTTGTCAAAAACCCGGCGGCGCGCGGCTGCCTCGATAAACTCTATCGCAACGCTCTTTTAATCCTGATCATCATCGTTGTCGGAGTGGTCACATTTTCGTTAGCAAGGAGTGCTATTTATAAAATCCGACCCTACGAACGCGGCCTGCACCTGCGCGGAGGGCGGTTCATTGGCATCGACCAGCCTGGCTGGCATATCCGCATCCCCTTTGTGGATACCACCATCGGGGTGGAAATCGTCGAACGCCCAGGCACGATCAATTCACTCTCTGCCATGACGGCTGACGATGTGACCATGGATGTATCGCTGCTTTATACGTATCGGATCCTTGATCCGGTACGTTATGCTCTGGAGGTGATCAGGCCAGAGGAGATTGTCGCCGGTTTCGTCCAAGGCACGTTGAGAGATGTCGTCAATACTCGCAAGATGGATGAGGTCATGCACAGCCGCTCTGAGATCAATCAGCAAGTATTTGATACCTTGCAGGAAAAAGAAGATCAATATGGTGTCGAATTTGTCCTGGTTCAAATCCAGAGCGCCTCGCCGCCCGTAGAGGTGGTCGATGCGATCAAAGAGCGCATGGTTGCTGAGCAAAACCAGCAAAAATCCACATCGGAGGCCACGCAAGCGCGCACCCTGGCAGACAGCGAATTTTATACTGCCCAGAAGAAGGCGGATGGGGAAGCTTACCAGATTACCACGCTGGCTGAGGCAGATGCCACGCGCATCAACTTGACCTCAGAGGCGCAGAAAGATGCTCTGCGGGCGGTTCTGCAGGAGCTGGAAGGGAAAGGCACACTGGCGGAAAAATATATCCAGGTGCTCCTCGCCCAGGAATTGCGCGAGAACAGTAAATGGATCATCACCAGCGGTGGGACGCTGCCCGTGATCGATCTGGGTGCAAACCTTCCGGAGACCCAGCCGGCAGCAGCGCCCTAAGGATTAATCCTTAAAGACTGCCTTGAGACCAACCAAGATGGTTTTTCCGATCACCCCGGCGGTGTGACCTTCGCCTTCGAAAACCTGGCTGTTCAGACGCAAGTTTGAGAGCTTTCCGCTGGAAAGATATTCGATGAGCTGGTGAAAACCGGGCAGCTGCTCTTCGTCGCGGCTGCCCACCGCCAGGTAAAGATCGCTAGGCGGGGCAGCTGGTCCTTCGGCTTATCGCTGAGCGCATTCCAGTAAATATTCACCGGCTCCGGGCCAGGTGCAGCTGGCTGCAATGTGCCTGCGGAACATCCCGGGCTGAGTAATCAGCATGTGCAGCGTGAAGAAGCCCGCACTCGAAAAACCGAACAGGGCCCGCTCCCCGGTGTCCACCCGGTAATGGCTTTCGACCAGGGGGAACAGCTCCTCTTGAAAGAAGCGTATATATTGCGCATGACGCGATTTGTTCGTAGGGGATTGGAACTGCTGCGGGCAAAAGTCCCGGTCGCGCAGCCCTCCAAATTCCTGCCAGCCCGAGATGCCGTGATAGGCAATCCCCACGACGAGCATCTCGGGGACTTCGCCTGCCCCCATCAGGGTGGGTATCAAGCCTGCCACGGCCGGGAAAGCATACTCTCCATCTGGAACAAATAAAACCGGGAAGCACCGGTCCGAGCTGAAGTAGCTGAACGGGAACCAGACCCCAATTTGAAAATCCTGGTTCAGACAATTGGAGTGGAAAATTCTAGCTTCTGTGTTGAAAAGCCCGAAGGGGGGTAATGTAGGTTTGGGCATGGGGTCTCCTGATGATGAAGTGTAATAAGATTATACATCCCAACGCAAGCAAGCAAAAAAGAGCCCTTCTCCTGCGATAACAGATTCTCATGCTTGAATCCGAAGAAGATAAATAGTAAGATAGAGAGATGCATTCCTTCTTGGATACTATAAAACAGCGCGCCATGCAGCTTAAGGTTGAAATTTATGCCCTTTATTTTGCTTACAAAGATCCACGCGTGCCTCTATATCCGCGTATTTTTGCAGCCTGCGTAGTCGGCTACGCCTTCAGTCCCATTGACTTGATCCCCGATCCCATTCCGGTCTTGGGTTACCTGGACGACCTGATCATCATCCCGTTGGGGATCTGGCTGGCATTGAAAATGATTCCGCCTGATGTCATAGTCGATTCCCGCATCAAAGCTGGAGAGAGGCTGCAGCAGAAAAAACCGGTCAATTGGGTGGCTGGGGCAATCATCCTGCTGATCTGGCTTGTTCTGGCGGCATTTTTTGTTCGTTTCGCATGGCAGTTTTTTATGAAGTGATTTATGGCAAATTGGGAATTTTATTTTAAAAAAAGTTGAAGACCTAAATTTTTCTGGATATATGGAGGCAAATTGGAACTTCTAGAGCTGATCCACACCCGTCATTCAATCCCTAAAGTAAAGCCAGACCCCATCTCCAAAGTCATGATCGAAAAGCTGCTCACTGCAGCCGTGCAGGCGCCCAACCACCACCGGGTGCGGCCCTGGCGCTTTGTGGTGCTGCAAGGGAAAGCACGTGAACGCCTGGGAGAAGTGATGTCTGATTCCCTCAAAAACCGGAACCCAGATATTCTAGACGAAGCCTTGGCAATTGAGCGTTCCAAGCCGCGGCGCGCCCCGCTGCTCATTGCGGTGGGTGTGGATAAACCCTCTGATCCGAAAGTGCTTGAAATCGAAAATGTATGCGCCGCGGCCGCGGCTTGCCAGAACTTGCTCCTGGCAGCGCATGCGCTCGGGCTGGGCGCGATGTGGCGCACGGGCCCTGCCGCGCTGGATCCGCAGGTCAAGGCTTTCCTGGGTTTTACCCCCGACCAGCCTCTGATTGGCTTTCTTTATATCGGCTACCCCGATGGCGAGTTAAAAGCCCCAGAACGCCCAACCTTTGAAGACCGGACGGTGTGGATGGAGTAATTCCATCATAGTTTATGTGTATCTAGGTGATTCAACATCATCATCAAGTTGAACCATGGGTGATTTCCCAGGCGGCTGCTTAACGCTTGCATTCTGAACTTGCCTTGACTTATGGAAGATATTCTAATAAACTGATAGCGGAATGATCAGATGATTGCTTCTTGATAGGAATTTCACAGGAGAGACCTCGATGGACAACTCCCAGATTAAAACCATGCAAGAGGAGCTGAAGTTAAAGAAAATGGAGCTCGATCTGCTCCAGGCGATTGACAAAATCCGAGATGAAATTTCCGAGCCGGGGGCGCTCCTGG
Source organism: uncultured Chloroflexia bacterium (assembly GCA_963751425.1). Taxonomy (GTDB): domain Bacteria; phylum Chloroflexota; class Anaerolineae; order Anaerolineales; family UBA4823; genus CAVVUF01. The sequence goes on from CAVVUF010000002.1 coordinate 1,115,200, forward strand.
TCTCGACGGTCGATTTCCTGGCTGATTGGTTCAAAGTGGACCTGTGCATGCTCTTTTTGATCGATCGGGAGACGGGTATCTCAGAGCTGAAGGCGGCACGTGTGCGCGGCGAAAGAGCCTCCTGGCTGGAGAAAGCCATCCCTGCAGAGCTGGCAGAGCGGGTGACTCACCTCGATCAGATCACGCTGTGGTCGGCTCAGGATGTGCTGCCTGGTGCGGCTTTAGAAGGCGCCCTCGCTGACCTGCACCTGATGGGAGTCCCCATCATCCTGGGGGTCAATGAACGCTTGGGGGGGCTGCTTTTAGCCAGGTCAGGCGCAAGTTTTGGTGAAAATGATGTCTACCTGATGAAATCGGCAGAGAACCAGATCGATTCGCTGCTCATCCAGGGCTACTCGGCGGAGCGCATGCAGCAGTATGCCAAGGAGCTGGAAACTATTTTCCGCATCGACCGCATCCGTGACCAGAACCTGCCCTTCGACCAGATGTTGAACGCGGTGATCGGTGAGTTGACGAAGACGGTGGAAGCGGAGATGGGATTTATTATGCTCTACGACCTGACCGGCAAACAGCTCGAAATCCGCGCCTCTGCACCGCAAAATTTAATCCCCATGCTCCCCTATTACGACACCATCCAACAGGTGGCTGACGAGGCCTTACTGGCCGGTCACCTGATCATGCGCAATGGGCTTCCAGGAGGGGTGAGCTGCATGATGTGCCTGCCGCTCATCTTGAACGAGCGCATCATCGGTGTGCTGGGTATGGCCAACCGCCTGGGACGCTGCGGGTTCAGCCAGGCGGATGCGCGCTTCCTGACTGCCATCGGCAGCCAGATCGATACGGCCATCTACGAGCGCAACGAGATCAGGCTGCTGCGCCGCGTGCTGGGGCGCTCGGTGGACCCACGGGTGATGGAGCGCTTGCTGACCAACCCGGATGTGGACTTCATGAAAGGGGAGCTGCTGGAGCTGAGCGTGCTCTTTGCTGACCTGCGCGGCTCGACCCAATTGGCGGAAAATACCGAGCCGGAGCGGCTGGTCGAATTCATCAAGGATTACTTCAGCGAGATGACCGAGGTCATCTTCCTGTACGAAGGCACGGTGGATAAGTTCGTGGGCGACGAAGTGATGGCGCTCTTCGGCGCGCCGATCCCGCAGCCAGAACACGCCCTGCGCAGCATCCAGGCGGCAGTAGCCATGCAGGCTGCCTTCGAGAAGGTTCGCCAGCGGTGGAGAGCAAAAGGTTTGCACATCCCACCGGTCGGCATCGGCATTTCCACCGGCAGCATGATCGCCGGTGAGATGGGCGGTCCGCAACGGGCAGAATATACGGTCATTGGCCGCGCCGTTAACCTGGGGGCGCGCATCTGCGCCAGCGCTGAGGGCGGTGAGATCCTGGTCAGCCAGCGCACCTACGACCTGCTCAAGGACGGGTGGAAATGGAGGCCGTGCCCGGGCAGCAGTTCAAGGGAATGGAGAACGATGTGACGGTGTACCGGCTGGTGAGGATGAAGTGATAAATCACCTGAAATATGAAGGTTGTCAGGGAACAGAAATTTTAATCAGATTCCTTTGGAATCAGAGGATTCAAAAGTTCTACCAATTCAGGGATCCTCTCGGATGCGGCTAACCAGATTCGTTCCACGAGGATTTCACCATATTCATGCGCTAAAATATTCCGCTGACCAATAATACCTGTCCAAGGAATTTCTGGGTGGCTAGTTTGAAAGCTCTCTGAAACATGATTCGCGGCTTCTCCGATCACCAATAGCTGTCTCTCAACAGCATAGCGTAATACTTTATTATCTGAGAACTGTCTAAATGTTTTACCATCGATAAAATCAATGATCTCCTGAGCAGCTTTCCTCATGTCCCAGAGTAAGGCAATATCTCTTTCTTCAGGTTGCATACACTACCTCCGCAGTCTGAAGAATATCTTTCCGCCGGAAAGGATTGACCAAACTGGATTTCTCAACCAGATCGACCGGCTTGCCAAACAATTCTGATAATTCCATCTGCATTTCACCCAAATCTAGTACGCTGTATTTCGTTTGCGGCTGAAAGGTTACCAAAACGTCGATATCACTCTTTGAATGAAAATCCTCGCGCAAAATGGATCCAAAAAAGGAAAACTCGCTGATTTTCCATTTTTGACAAAATACAATAATGGTTTCTTTTTTTATGCCAAACGAAGCCATGTCCATATGGATCTCCAAGTCGGGTTGAAAAACATCTCCAAATTGAGTATAACTCAGGTTGGGATGAATATACAAGAAACTCATTATCAAATGAAAATTCTGGCAGATCTTACTTTTAGACCTGCCAGGGTTGCACAAGGTTCTTTACTTCTTCGTGAACGGCAGGTAGACCTGGTGCAGCATCTGCCAGATCTCTCCGCCGTTGGCGGAATTCCAGACACTTATGTAAAGATTGTTATTAAAATTGGCTCCGGCATTGCCTCGTAAGCTGAAGCCATTATTGCTATCTCCCCAGCCATCGATGTTCACCTGAGACCAGTGATCGCCGTCCGAGGTAGCCCATACTTCGGTGCCGGTGACGTTATTATTGGCGGTAGCATATAACCGGTTCTCGAAGACATACAGCCCGAGGATATCAGGCTTGTTCGGATCGCCAAACCCATCGGTTATCACCGGGTTCCAGGTGGTTCCATTGGATGACCGCCAGATTTGACCATTGGAAACTTGATTCGTCCAAATTCCAGCATACAGGTTTCCTTTATACAACGCAAATGTGATGGTTTCGATGTTTCTCGCATCACCAAATCCATCCGTGTTCACTTGATTCCAGGTAATTCCGTCGGATGTTCGCCAGATGCGTGTGCCTGTGACTATATTACCTATTCCTGCATAGAGATAACCGTTGTACTCAATCATGGCAGAAATCTCGTGATTATTGGTGTCACCCTTCCCGTCAGTCACGACTGCTGTCCAGCTGCCGGCATCACCGCTATCACTGCGCCAGATGGAAACACCGTTGGGACTACTATCACTGGTACGCCACTGTGACATAGATTTTGTTCTGAAAGACCGCCAGGAAATCCATGGCAAATGCTTGTCTGTATTCCCAAAACCGGCCGAAACAACTTCATTCCAGGTAATCCCGTCACTGGTGCGGTAAACTCGAGCAGCAGTGTTATCCACCCCCCATCCGGTGCTGGCATATAGCTGCCCATTGAAAACTGTCATGTCGATCACGCTGCCGCGATAGCCGAGATCCTTGACCTGTTCCCAGGTTTTTCCATCACTGGAGCGATAGATGGCATTTAAATTATTCCAATCAGTCGTCCCGGCATACAACTGCCCATTGAAAACCTCCAAGGCTCCGGCTTGGAGATACTTGTTCCCAAACCCATTGATATTGGCCTGCTTCCAGCCGGGTACGCCGGGGGAGAAAACCTGGATGCGAGCGTTATCCCAATCCGCCACATACACATTCCCTTTTGAGTCGACATCCACGCCTGGAACGCCAATAAACTGGCTGGAGTTTGTGCCCCATGCGCCTCCAATGGTAGTTAAATATTTTCCTGTTGAGTCATAAACCTGCACACGTTCATTGTTCCAATCCGTAACAAATATTTTCCCTTGTGCATCAACCGCGATATCTTCTGCAAAGTTGAACTGATCAAATTGATCTCCACCACCAGTGCCGATGGTCATCTGCCAGGCGCGGCTGCTGTTGAATTTTTGCACGCGGGCGTTGCCTGCATCGGTGACATAGATATTGCCCGCTGCGTCTGTATCAACGGCGATCGGAGTGCACAGGTGATCGTTGGCAGTGCTGCACTCTCCAGTTACTCCGATTTGCCCAATATAGGTCTTGCTGCTGTCATAGATCATCACCCGGTGGCTTGGGTAATCAACCACATAGATATTGCCATTGAGATCCACATCGACGCCGGTAGCCCAGTTGAATTGATTATTACCTGTTCCGCAGTCTGGGCCCCCGAGTGTACTTTGATAGGAGCCTGCCGGGCTGAATATTTGTACCCGGCAGCCATCGGCTACATAAATAGCGTTGTTCTTATCCACCGCCACACCGTGCGGATTACTGAAGTGATCATTGGTCCAACCCATGTCGACACCTGGGGTTCCAACCGTCCACAGCAGATTTCCGTTCGTATCCAGCTTGATCAGGCGTTGGCCGACCTCCTCAACGATGATAAGGTTATCCGCATGATCGATAGCAACTCGTGGATGAAAATAATGATAACCATCTGTCTGATAAGGGACAAACTCGACTCCCAGGTAAATACCCTGGTAAACACCGCTGTTGTTATATTTTTCGACAACACCATTCCAGGGTGCAGAGCCATAGATATTGCCGGCTGAGTCAGCCGCCAGGTCATAGTGTCCGCGAGTATCCGTTGCCCAGGTTGTACATGTGCCCGACGGGGTGCACTTGTGGATACTGTAATTCCAGGTGTCGGTAATATAAACATTATTGCTGCTGTCGATGGCGATGCCTTGGGCGCCGTTATACCCGGAATCCACTACCGAGCAGGTCCAACCGGCGGTGTAAGTGCAGCGTTGGAGGCGGTTATTGTTGATTTCGGTAACATATAGACGATCTGTCGAGTCGATGGCAATGCGCATAGGTCGATCAAAATAACCTGGGGTGCTGCTGATCACATCCGTATAGCCAATGGTGGAGCTGTATACAGGGGATCCGGTGGTCAGGTCGAAGACCTGGATGCGCTGGTTCTGACTGTCGGAGATATACATGCGGCCAGTGGAATCAAAAGCGATGCCGGTGGGTTCTTCGAAGCGATCGTTTGTATTCCCTGACATCCAAGAGTCAATGGGGGGGTATTCTTGTAAAAAGGCACCTGCAGGGCTGTATTGGACAGCCCGATTGTAATCAACGACCCAAAAATTGCCATTTTTATCCGTGGCAATATCCCTTGGTGAACAAAATGTATCGCAGACTCCTGCAATGCCCAGGGCGAACAGATTGGTTTTTGCGGCATTGAATTTTAGAACTCGGTTTCCAGGATCTTCGGTCATGAAGAAATTGTCACTATTGTCGATGAAGAGCCCCAGCGGTCGGTTGAAGTGGGTTGTATCGGCAAAATAAGGCACTCTCAACGTGCCAAGCGTCTTCACATACCGGTAACTCGTTCCGGGCTGCCCAACCACTAATTCGGGCTGGGCAGGTGCATCTGCCTCCTTTGGCGCCTGGGCAGATACAAAGATGATGCCAGTCGCCAGGCTCAAAACGGCCAAGAATATAACTGTAATCAAATAAATGCTTCTGCGGTTCATACTTTCCTCCTGTGGAACCAATTATGGAATGGTGTGAGATTTTCTTTTGGGGTTACCTTTTTTGATCCCCATTGCAATATCATAGAGGTTACTTATTATATTTTCAAGTGTCGAATGTCACTTTTTGTTGGAATCTCTTTATTATCGCGTCGATGAATATACAATTACCCTGTAGTTTATTTAATCGAGCAGGTGGACAAGCTGAAGCTCGTCCTACATTTGTTATTCGAACGCGAACCAGGATTTTGCCAAAGCGGCTTATCGCTACCACGATCCTGAATCTGCCTTCCTGGGTTATTCCAGGGCGCAGTCGGGGGTCTGGTTGAATGAGCTTGCCAATGCTGAAACCGAGGAACCAGAAGCTCAAGGTCTGCTCCAGATGGCGCTATTTTAATGAAAACGCCTGCGAACTGGTTTCGCAGGCGGCGTTGTTAAAGAGTTGTTTCTGGCAAGAAATTGCCCGGTTTTATGATTTATTCAGCCCCTCCACTACCAGCTCCCCCCTGGCGAAGGCGGCTCCCTGGCGCAGGGCCTGGATATTGGAAGGTAAGAGACGGCGGTGGCGCTCGGGCAGGTGACTGTCGAGGGCTTGCTCGATGTGCTCGAGGGTCAGGATGGGCAGCTTCTGCAGCAGCGCGCCGAGCATGACGATATTCATCAGCCGCTTGTTGCCGATTGTCTCGGCGATCTCCTGAGCGGGGATCAGAAGTGCATCGATGTCCGTACGCGCGGCGCCGCGGTTGACCAGGGAAGAGTTGATGATCAAGACACCGCCAGGAGAAACCTGCGGCTCATACTTTTCCAAGGAAGGCAGGTTCAAGACCAGGACCCCTTTCGGATTGCGCACGGTGGGCGAGCCGATCTCTTCATCGGCGATGATCACGGTGCAGTTCGCCGTCCCGCCGCGCATCTCTGGACCGTAAGAGGGCATCCAGGTAACTTCCTTTCCCTGGTCCATGCCCGCAAAAGCCAGGATCTGCCCGGCAAACAAGACGCCCTGCCCACCAAAACCTGCAATGATCACTTCAGCTTGCATAAGGACGCTCCATTCCTTGATAACTCAAAGATCTCGGCGATGGGTACATCGCAAATCCTTCGGGTTGTAGATGTCTTAGAATTTCAACCCGGCCAATTCTGGAGAGACTTTGAAGTCTTCCAGCGGATAGACGGGCACCATGTGCTCTTCCAGCCAGTGCAGAGCCTCCACCGGGGTGACGCCCCAATTGGTGGGGCAGGTGGAGAGCAGCTCGACCATCGAGAAGCCCATGCCGCGCACTTGCGCTTCGAAGGCGGTGCGGATGGCTTTCTTGGCCTGGCGGATGTTCTTGGGGTCATGCAAGCTGCGGCGGACGATGTAGCTAGGCCCGTCTAGCTTTGACATCACCTCCGACATATGCAGGGGGAAGCCTTGCTGCTCCACATCTCGCCCGTTGGGGGAGGAAGTGGTTTTCTGACCTGGGAGGGTTGTGGGAGCCATCTGCCCGCCGGTCATGCCGTAGATGGCGTTGTTCAGGAAGATGACGGTGATGTTTTCCCCGCGCCCGGCAGCGTGCATGATCTCAGCCATACCGATCGAAGCCAGGTCCCCATCACCCTGGTAAGCGAAAACAACACGGTTTGGCAGGACGCGCTTGATGCCGGTTGCCATGGCCGGGGCGCGGCCATGGGCGGCTTCGACAAAATCAAAGTCGTAATAGTTGTAGGCGAAAACCGAGCAGCCCACGGGCGCCACGCCGATGGTCTGCTCACGGATGCCCATCTCATCCAATACCTCGGCGATCAAGCGGTGTGCTATGCCGTGGGTGCAGCCCGGGCAGTAGTGTGTGGGGGTGTCGGTGAGCGAGGCAGGGCGGATGTAAACAGTTTGAGTTTGAACGACAGTATCCATAATTTGTAAGGCTCCTTTACCGTTAATTCATCGCCAGGTTGAGGCGCTGCAGCCAGCGCAGGCGAGGGTCCCCGCCGAGCGGAGGCGTTTGGCTTGCGATGCGCCGGATCTCGCCCAAGACCTCTTCGGGGTAAGGCACCATGCCTCCTGGGCGGCCGTAGAATTCTACGGGTAGGCGGTTCTCGACCGCCAGGCGGACATCATTGAGCATCTGCCCGGTGTTCATTTCCACGACCAGCACAGACTGGGCGTGCCGGGAGATCTCCGTAATCTGCGTGGTGGGGAAGGGATTGAGGGAGATTGGGCGGAAGAGACCAACCTTGATGCCTTCTTCCCGCGCGGCGCGTACCGCTGAAAGCGAAACACGCCCGGCAGTCCCAAAGCCGACGATTACGATCTCTGCATCGTCCAGGTAGTACTCTTTATAGCGCACCTCGTTCTTGGCAATGAGATACTGGCGCTCTGCAAGGCGCAGGTTGGCGATCTCTTCCTGGTCAGGAATGAGGTAAATCGAAGAGAGAAAACGCCGCTCCCGACCCTCGGCGCCGGTGACTGCCCAATCGGGTTTGACCTTACTCAGAGGGCGCATTTCCGGGAGCTCAGCCGGCTCCATCATTTGCCCGATGCTGCCATCTGCCATGACCACGGCGATGGCGCGGTATTTTTCTGCCAGGTCGAAAGCCAGGACAGTCAGATCGATGGCTTCTTGCACCGAGGCAGGCGCCAGAACGATGGGGTGATAGTCACCATGCCCGCCGCCATGCACGATCTGGTTATAGTCTCCCTGCGATGGGGCGATGTTCCCCAGACCGGGCCCACCGCGCACCACGTCGACCAGCACACAGGGTACTTCGGTGCCTGCGATATAAGACATGCCTTCCAACATCAGGCTGACGCCCGGGCTGGAGGAAGATGACATCACCTTGACTCCGGTGCAGGCGGCTCCATACACCATGTTAATCGCGGCCACTTCACTTTCAGCCTGCAAAAAAGTGCGCCCCAATTCGGGCATACGGTGCGACATCCATTCCAGCAATTCCGTCTGAGGAGTGATGGGGTAACCAAAATAAGCCTCGCAGCCAGCCCGAACGGCTGCCTCAGCCATCGCAAAATTTCCTTCTAACAGCTCACGAGCCATATTTTGCCTCCTAAGCTGGGGATGTAACCCGCGGTGTGCGGACAGGTGCTTCACGGTAAACGGTCAGGGCAGCTTCTGGGCACATGATAGCGCATACGCCACAGCCTGTACAACCTTCACCGGACAGCTCTACTGGATGATAACCCTTGGGAGTTAACCGTTCCATATTTATGGAAAGAACATGCTGGGCGCAGGCATCGACGCACAGCTCGCACCCTTTGCAGTAAAGATCACTCACCTCAATCCATCCCTTAATGGGCATTCGAAAACCTCCTTCTCTAGAATGTGTAGGTAGAAATGAATAAATCGGATAGATTCACCCTTATTATGCTTAACTTGTCTGACGATTACTAGTGCTAACTGTCATGCTAGATTAAGCCGAATGACTTAAAATCTCGGATCGTCTACCTTGATTTGCAGATCGGGTGATGAGCACCTATTGGATGTGACTATAGGGCGGATCAGGATCTGCGTCGGAGGTACTCTCAAGGATATTTATGCTGCCTGGTCTGTGATTAAAGGCTCGTAAACGATTAAAGGCAGGGTGATGATGAACCAGGGCATATATTGGTTAAAGAGGATCGAGTTGAAACAAACGAAGGTTGCCATCACAAGCATCGAGGCAAGGTAAAATTTGATCTTCTTTTTCCAGGCTACAGTAAAGAGCACCAGCATCAAGAATAACATTGGAATGCGCGCGGGAAAGCCGGAAAGATGCATCAACATATCAAATGAATAGGCAGTAGGAAGATGCTGCCACTGGTCGCGGGTTGCTGAGAAAATGATGGAGAGGGCCAATCCTTTTACGTCCCAGACGATGAAAGGGAGCGAGGTGATTAAAGGGATGCTGATAATGACTGCCATCGCCAGAATTACCTGCTTCCATTTCTTGCTGGGAGATGCATGGTATATATGGATCAAATATAGAGGCAGTAGGAAAATGGCGATCTGTTTTATCGCCAGGGATAAGCTGAAGCTTAGCAGCGCCAACCAGCGATGCTTGGGTAGGAGCAAGAATGAAAGGAGCAGGAAGAAGATGGCGATAAAACCGATATCCCTTACCTGGACCATGTACAAGGTCCAGCGGTTCAAAGCCCATAGCAGGGAAAAAAAGACCGCTAAACCGAGGGTTTTTTTCTTTGAAAAAATAAAAAAGATCAGCCCAGTAATACATGAATTTACTACGAGCAGAACACGCTGCCAAAAATACAACCAGGCTTCGTAATAATTGTACCTGAGCTTTTGTGATAGATAGGAAAGTTCAATAAAAGCAGGGAAAAAAGTGGTGTATTTTTTATTTTCTCGCATATCGCTTTGCAAGATGCGAGAATAAGGATTCTCACCATTCAGAATCCGGTTGCCATCCTGGTAAAGATAAACCATATCGATTTCATACCTTGGGTAATCCCAGAGTGAGATTTGAAACCAGGTGTAGAAACCTAGAATCACTACCAGAATAATCCACCCCGCATATGGCTTAAACATATTCATCATTCCCCCCTCGCCTCGCCTTATATCTGCAAGGCTTGGCTTATCATACTCCATGAAATTAGGTGTATCGCCGAAAGTTTCATTGCAAAGATAAAATGCCAAGCTGGTAAATTACTTGGGTGATTTACCGTTTTTGCAATGCTGAGTTTTATATTTCCTTCCGGTCAATCACATCATATTTCATATATTATTACAAATTTAAGCTCCTGAGTCACGTACTATTTGTCACATTGTCAACATCACTATTTAGGGAGATCAACGAAATCCGGTTATGTATTTTTCAAGCTGATTGACCATGAATTCTAATTCCTCAATCATATCCTTAACGATATCGCCAATCGAGATCAATCCAACCAGTTGATCGCCCTCGAAAACGGGCAGATGGCGGATGTGCCGCTCGGTCATTAAAGCCATGCACTCGTTGATAGATTGGTTCGGATTCACCGTGATAAGATCTTTTGTCATCACCTCAGCAATCTTGGTTACTTCGGGTTGCTTCCCAATGATTACACCCTTGCGTGCGTGATCTCTTTCGGAAAATATTCCGACGACTTTCTTGTCATCCATCACAACGAGTGAACCGATCTGTTTTTCCGCCAGCAGTTTCAAAGCCTCCAGAACTGTTGCATCTTGAGAAATCGTCCACACTTGACTGCCTTTATTTTTTAAAATTTGCCATACTTTATTCATCAGACAATGACCTTTCTCTACACGATGGAATTCTGTGAGCTTGAGGAAATATACATAATTTGATCAACGAAGTCCTTTATTTTATCATAATCGATCCGCCTAAAAAGCATCTGTAAGGTAGTTACAGGATTGAAAAACACTTAAAATGCAAATCTATGATAAAATTAAAAAACTTAGGCCAGATTTGTGTGTGTTCGTTTGCCGCCATTCCGGTTAAGGGAATGACGGTATTTGTTTGCCGCCATGGATCTGCTTCAAAAATCTACGAGCAAGTAAGGAAAGAGGAAATGGAAACGAAACTGTACGTTGGTAATTTGTCGTATAACACCACAGATGAGGACCTGCGCGTCTTATTCACCCAATCTGGAACGGTTAAGTCTGTGGAAGTAATCAAGGATCGCGATAGTGGTCGATCGAAAGGTTTTGCATTTGTGGAAATGAGCACCCAGGCGGAAGTAGAGAGCGCAATCAAGGCGTTCAATGGCTATAGTCTCGACAGCCGGCAGCTAAAAGTGAGCATTGCCCGACCGCGTGAAGAACGTCCCCAGGGTGGGGGTGGTTGGTATTCTGACTCTCCCCGTAAAAGCAACTACAACTCACCTCGCGGAAAGAAAACCACCCGGCGTTCGTATTAATCTTTACCACTAAACTGGCTGAACACAATCAGCACCCCTGAGATCAAGCTTACGGCGAACGAATCGTGAAGCCTATCTTAGGGGTTTTGCCATTCAAGCAGTTGCTTGAGGAATTTAACAGCCATCATCAATCAGATGGTGGCTGTTAAATTGGGGTTTCAATTCGTGGCGGTTGTGTGCCAGCTTCCTTTCAGGTGGTTAATCTCTCCCACTCGTTCATCAGATTATCTAGCACCGCCTGCGCCTGGGCAACCTGATTGCTCAATTGGTGGACTACTTCATACGATTGTTTCGGCCCCGCAACCTGCAGCTCTTTAGACAGGCGCTTGAGGAGATTCTCTTGTTCTCGGATACGTCCTTCGACCAGCTCTAAGGCTTGCTGCCTGCGGCGGGTTTCCTGGCTGTTGTCACGCACCATCGGCTTCGGACGCAGCAAGATCTGAGAGGCTGGTTTGGAACCTGGGCGCATTGCCCCGCGCAAGATATACTCTCGATAGGTGCCTTTGAAGGTATGCAGCTTGCCATCACGCAGCTCCCAAATTTGAGTGCCAAGCTGGTCAATTAAATACCGGTCGTGCGAGACGAGTAAAATGGTGCCGGAGAATTCTTTCAGCACCGCTTCCAGGGCCTCGCGGGCGGGAATATCCAGGTGGTTGGTGGGCTCATCCAACAGCAGGAAGTTGGATTCTTCGAGAGAAAGGATCGCCAACGCCAGGCGAGCGCGCTCTCCACCCGAAAGCAGCGAAATTTGCTTAAAGACATCATCACCCCGAAACAAGTAGCGCGCCAGGTGAGTGCGCGCTGCTCCGGGGTCCATGGCTTTGTGCCGGAGCAGCTCATCCAAGACAGAGCAATCCATGTTCAGGCTGTCATGCGCTTGAGCGAAATATCCAATTTTCAAGCCCGCACCAGGATTTAGCTTGCCTTTGAGGGGATCCAGCTGCCCAAGCAGGACCTTCAGAAAGGTGGTCTTTCCGCTGCCATTTGGGCCAATCAGCGCGGCGCACTCGCCTCGGCGCAGCTCCAGCTCGTGGATGGTGAAGAGGGCATTGCCAGGATAGCCAATGGTGACTTTATCAGCGCGCAGCACCAGGTTTCCGCCCGTGCTGGCTGGGCTGAGGCGCGGGCGCAGGTAGAGAGGGCGGTCGATCTCCGGCTGGATGGCGTTGACAGCTCGCACGGCTTCGATCACATCCAGAGGCTTATCAGCGCGAAAACCTGTTTCATGCCATTTGCGCCCATCCCGCAACGCCAGGACGCCATAACCTTGAACAATGGCGATATCGTGACTCAAGCGGCGCAGCAGGCCTAAGGCACGCGCATGCGTGGAAGCGCGCACCCAGTTGCGCTGGATGAAGTCCACCTCGTTGAGCAGACGAGTTTTTTCTTCTTGAAAAACACGGTCGTAATATTCCCAGCGCGCCTCGCGCTGGAGCAGGTACGCACTGTAGTTGCCTGAGTAAGCCTCGATGCCGCGCCGGCTCATCTCCCAGATGGTATTTACGGTGTTATCCAGGAAATAGCGGTCGTGGCTGACGATGATCACCGCACCTTCCCATTCTTGAAGGGCATGCTCGAGCCATTCAACGGCCTCAATATCCAAATGATTGGTCGGCTCATCCAGCATGAGCAGGTCAGGTTTCTCAAGGAGCAAGCGTGCTAGTAAAGCCCGTGTCTTTTGACCGCCACTCAGCTGGCGCAGCGGCTGGTTCCAGGTGCTTTTTCCCAATCCTAACCCATCCAATGTCCGCTGGATGCGCACTTCATAATCATAGCCGCCGGCATGTTCGAAAGCCTGCTGCAGCTCGCCGTATTTCTCGAGTAAAGCCTGGGCGGAATTCCCGTTAGCCATCTCGGTTTCCAAGAGGGTCAATTCCTCCTGCCGCGCTTGTAAACCTGAGAAGACGGTGAGCATCTCTGCATACACGGTATTTTCGCGGTCAGCGAAGGCTTCTACAGCCTCCTGGCGTAGATAGCCTAGCCTGCGGCCGCGCGCTAAGTGGATTTGCCCTCTGGTAGGTGGATTTATCCCTGCCAGGATCAGCAGCAGCGAAGTCTTGCCGATGCCATTCGGGCCAATCAACCCAATTTTTCCGTCATTTGGAACGTTTACAGAGATGCCGCGGAAGAGATCGAAGGCACCAAACGAAAGACCGATATTTTCAACATTTAGAATAGACATAGCTTGCTCCAGTAATTGAGAGGGCCGCCGCCCTTGGTAATATTTAACCGACCAGGCGATCTGCCCGTAGCCGGTTGGATGGCTGTGCCCAGGAGCTGCCTAAGCAGGGTTCCGATGGCAAATAAAACGGCCACGGGCTGGAGTGCGCCGTGGCCGGGGACTTATGCGTATAGCAGTAGACTCAACAGGCGCACTCCAAGAAGGACAAGCTAACACCGCCTGCCCTCGTGCTCATTTGAATGTGGAAGACTGCCTGGTTCATCGGGTTAATTTCCTTTATGGGTTGAGTTTACCATGTAAAATAGACTGGTGTCAAGATTTTTTCTCTTATAGTGAGGCGTTGTTTTTTGGAATCGGGATGATTCACTCTGAACAATTTTTGTTCGCCAGACAAAGAAGCATGCCAGAGCGAGGAGTAAACCACCTCCTACAAAGACCGATGCGGGTGAAATATAGACAAAAGCAAAACCGGCGAGTAACGGTCCCAATATATTGGTCAGGCTATACAGCCCTGAGGTTGTTCCCTGGGCGCGACCTTGTTCGTGTTGCGGCACATTATTGGCAACCAGGGCGTCTAGGGTTGGACGGGTGAATGCGTTGCCTAGAGCGCTGAGTATAGCAAGTGGGTATAGAAGACCAAAGACAGGGACGAAAACAAACAGGGGATAGGCTATTGCCTGAAGAATCAATCCTGAGATAGCAATCCTTTTTTCCCCGAAATGAGGCGTCAACCGGTAAACGATCACGCCTTGTCCAATCATTTGGCTTACTCCAACCATAAAAAATAAATAGGAATTGGACTGCGGGGTGGCAGAGAAATGTTCCAATGTATAAACTGTAATGTAACTGAATAAACCGCTGTATGCCAGGTAGATCAGAAAGATTGCTGAGAGAAGCAAGCTCAAATTAGGCAGCCGGCGGATCTCGTTAATGATACTAAAAGGATTCACTTGCGAAAGGCGAAAGGCTTCTCTGGATCTCTTTTCTGGTGGGAGCGATTCGGGCAGGAAGAAGAAACCGAACAGGAAGCTTGCGAATGAAAGCACACCCGCTGCGAAAGCTGGCGCGGCGATGCTGATTCCGCTGAGCAAGCCAGCGATAATTGGTCCGAAGATAAATCCAAGGCCAAATGCAATACCGCCAAAAGCGAAGTACTTAGCCCGCTCTTTGGGTTGGGTGGAATCTGCAATATATGCCATGGCAGTGGCGATGTTCCCACTTGTGAAACCATCAATCAAGCGGGAGAGGAATAAAATCCAAAGTGCACCGCCAAGGCCAAAAATTACATATCCAACCGCCGAGCCCAGCACACTGAATAAAAGAACAGGACGTCTACCCAACCGGTCTGAAATTTTGCCTAAAGCAGGCGCAGCCAGAAATGCGGCTGCAGAGTAAGTAGAAGAAAGTAAACCTACTGTGAGTGCATTTAAATTGTACTGGCGAACGATGTAAGGTAAGATTGGTAGCAGCAGGGTGGATCCCATGATGTCGAGGAACATGGTTATGAAAATAAAGGGAAGTCCTCGTTTTGAAGGACTTTGATCAATTTTTACAAGCATGCTTGGGCGATTAGTATCCATATTGTCTCTTTTTAATTATGACCTATTGAATATGTTATAATCTAATTATCTTAGTTTAAAAGATAATTAGATTATAAGCAAATTTATCTTTCTGTCAATCCTAACAGATATTTGAGGATATAATCACCACATAGGCAAATAAAGGGAGCTCATTATGGCAGAAAAAATCATTGGTCGGGAAAAATTTTTGAAGCAGCTGGACGAAGAAATGCGCCAGATGAGCACCTGGACGGTGTTGTTCCACAGCGCCATTGCTGAGCAGGTTGATTTGAACGTTACAGACCAAAAATGCCTTGACATCCTTAACCAGCATGGACCGTTAGCGGCCGGACGGCTGGCAGATATCACAGGGTTGACCACTGGAGCTATCACCGGTGTGATCGACAGATTAGAAAAAGCTGGTTATGTACAACGAGAACGAGACCCGAGCGATCGGAGGCGAGTGATCGTCCAGCCTGCCCTGGAAAAAGTAGCCCAGGATCTCGGTCCAATCTTTACTCATTTTCAGCAACGTTATCTTCCGCTCCTTGAAAATTATCAGGAGGATGATTTAAACCTGTTGATCTGTTTTTTTCAAGAAAGCGTTCGATTCTTGCAGGAGGAGATTAATTGGCTGAGACAGAGGGAATTGAATGATATCCGGCAGTGATGCTCTAAACAACTTGTTAAAAAGCCGTTGACATTGCAGGAGAACCCGTTTATAATACAGCCCGCTCTGTCCCAGCAGAAGTTCGCTGGGGCAATCTTTTGTTGAACTATTTGCCTTTAGGATGAGCTTTTCTGCTGGCAAACATAACCCCAACTTCCCCAGAACACGGCGCATCTGACTAATGTCAGGTAAGAGGCGCGGGGTCTCTGGCGAAGTGAAGATTGGAGAAAAATTATGAAGTATGCCATTGTAGAGGATGGCGGCAAACAGTACAAAGCCGTCATCGGCAGCACGATTGAAGTGGATCATTTCCCTTCAGAGACTGGTGAGACCATTGATCTTGAACGAGTCCTTCTGGTTGCAGATGAAGATCAGGTTGAAGTTGGTACTCCCCTGGTGGCGGGAGCGAAGGTACAGGCAACTGTGGTCGCTCAGATTAAAGCCCCAAAAGTGATCGTTTTCAGGTACTCGCCAAAGAAGCGCTTTCGCCTCAAGCGAGGGCATCGCCAGCAGTACACTCGTTTGCGTATCGAATCGATTGTGATGGAGTAGGAGGACGATATGGCACATAAAAAAGGTGGCGGCTCCAGCCGCAATGGTCGTGACAGCCAGGGACAGCGCCTGGGTGTGAAAAAGTATGGTGGTGAGCACGTAAGATCAGGCAATATTCTCGTTCGCCAGCATGGCACCCACATCAAACCGGGTTTGAACGTTGGTGTTGGCACGGATTTTACACTTTTTGCCCAGATTGACGGGGTAGTTGTGTATGAAGTGATCCGTGACGATCGCAAGTGTGTGCACGTGATGCCCGTCCAAGAAGCAGTCGCGGAAAAATAACGGTATCCGGGTTTTTAACGGAAAGGATTTTGAGATGAAAAAAGGTATTCACCCTACGTATTATGTTGATGCCCAGGTGATTTGCTCTTGTGGCAATACCTGGACAACAGGATCTACACAAAAATTAATTCGAACGGATGTGTGCTCAAAGTGCCATCCCTTCTATACGGGCGAGCAGCGCATTGTTGACACTGAGGGACAGGTTGACCGGTTCTACAAGAAGCTGCAGGTCCGCCAAGATTACATGCGTGAAAAAGAAACTCGCGATTCTGCACGCACATCACCTACTCGTCCAATTGAAGAATTGGGATTAGGCACGAAAGCAACCGATGCTTTGATCAAAGGTGGAATAGCGAATGTCGGACAGGTGCTTGAAAAACTGGCTGAGGGCGAAGCCACTATACTGGCTCTGGATGGGTTCGGTCGCAAGTCGATGGCTGATTTAAAGAAAAAACTGCGCCAGATGGGATATGAACTGCCCGAAGCCGCCAGTGAGGTCGTTGTCTAGTTATTTTCGACCCAATCAGGGGCTTGCATCGCAAGCAATATCAGGTAAACTTAACAGGCAGACATTCCAATGTCTGCCTGTTGCTTTTCATAAAGCGGCATATCGTTTCTCTTGTTCAGAGGTGGTAAAGATGAAACATCATGATGGTCTGGTTGAGGTAATTACTGGGTCGATGTTCTGTGGAAAGACGGATGAGCTGATCCGACGTTTACGGAGGGCGTCGATTGCGCGCCAAAAGGTGCAGGTTTTCAAGCCTGCCATCGATACACGCTATGCAGAACAAATGGTGACCTCTCACGCGGGCAGTAATTATGAGGCGATCCCGATTCAAAAGTCGAACGAGATCCTCCATCGTATGGATAAAGATACCACCGTTGTTGCTGTAGACGAAGCTCAATTTTTCGATGATGAGATCATTTCCGTTGTGCGCAAGCTTGCTGATCGAGGGCTGCGGGTGATCGTAGCTGGGTTGGATATGGATTTCCGCGGAGAGCCTTTTGGCCCGATGCCTGTTTTGATGGCGCAAGCTGAGAAAGTCGATAAGCTGCAGGCAATCTGTATGGTGTGCGGAGAACCGGCTTGCCGTACCCAGCGTCTGGTCAATGGACACCCCGCACATTTCCATGACCCGGTTGTGATTGTTGGAGCAGCCGAGATGTATGAGGCCCGCTGCCGACAGCATCATGAAGTCCCCGCGATTGAGCAGGAGGTTGACGCTATGCAAGATTATCATGAATTTTTGGATGAAATCCTGATCTCTGAGCCTGATATACAGAAGCGGATCAGAGAATTAGGCCAACAGATCAGCCAAGATTACCAGGGGCAGGAGCTGATCTTGGTTTGCATCTTACGTGGCGGGGTGCTCTTTTTAACCGATTTGATGCGGCATATTACCGTTCGCCATACTTTGGAATTCATGGCGGTCTCTTCTTATGGGGTTGGAGCGCGCCAATCCAGTGGACAGCCGCGTATCAACCTGGATGTCAATACCGATATTCGCAATCGGAATGTGCTGATTATTGAAGATATCGTTGACAGCGGGCATACCATCCGCGCGGTCCTGGATTTCCTTAGCACCCGGCAGCCAAAAAGCTTGCGAGTCTGCACATTGATTGATAAAGCTAACCGGCGTGAAGACTCCTGTACCGGTGGACTACCTGGGATTTTCAATTCCAGATAAATTTGTTTTTGGCTATGGACTGGATATCGATGAGTACTATCGCAACTTGCCTTTCATCGGAACTGTAAACACCCAAAAATACCGGCCCGGTGAGTGAGCGGTACATCAGGCGGTTGAGTGTCTTTTTCGCCATTAGTCAATTTACCAATTCCAATCGATAAGGTGCTGGCAGCGCTGCCTGAGGAGGTGCCGGTTTACCTGGTGGGTGGCGCGGTACGAGATATTCTTGTTGGCCGTGAGCCTCACGACCTGGATTTTTTGCTCATGGGAGATGTGATGGCCCTATCTCGCAGAGCAGCGGATGTTCTGGGAGGGGCTTTTTTTCCTTTGGATAAGGAGCGTTGTTTTGCGCGAGTTATCCTCACTACGCCTGAGAATGCTCAATTTATCCTCGATTTCGCGCCTATCAAGGATGGGAGCCTGGAAGCTGACTTGCGCAGTCGCGATTTTACAGTGAACGCGATCGTAATCGATTTACGCCATCCTCAGGTTCTGATCGATCCTTTGAGAGGTGCTGCAGACCTGCATGCGAAACGCCTGCTTCCTTGTTCCCAGACATCGCTGTCTGATGATCCAGTGCGTGTCTTACGTGCCATCCGTATAGCAGTGAGTTTTTCCTTGAAGATCGTGCCTGAGATGCTTCCTTTGTTGCGCAATGCTGCCCCGCTGCTGCCGGTTGTATCTCTGGAACGGATCAGAGATGAAGTTTTCAAGATGCTGGGCGGTCCTAACCCAGCCACTGCCTTGCGGCTGCTAGAGGCTTTAGGAGCCTTACCTTATGTCTTTCCAGAGCTGGTCACATTGAAAGGTGTGGACCAATCTCCGCCACATCAATTGGATGTATGGAACCACACCCTGGATACTATGGCTAAGCTGGAGATGGTTTTGAATATCCTGGAGCGAGAATACGACCCCGACCGATCAGCAAACCTGATGCTAGGCCTGGCGGTGCTCCGCTTGGGGCGTTTCAGGCAGAAAGTATCCGATCATCTAGAAACGCATTTCACCCCAGACCGATCCCTGCGCCCTCTGCTTTTCCTGGCAGCCCTTTATCACGACTCTGCCAAGCCTGGAACGCGCCAGGAAGATGACCGCGGTCGGATCCGCTTTTTGCAGCACGACCAGCGAGGAGCAGAGTTGGCACACCAACGCGGCACAAATTTGCGCTTGAGCAGTGATGAAATCACTCGACTGGAAATGATTGTGCGCGGCCACATGCGCCCCCTTTTGCTTGCTCAGGCTGCCGACCAGCCAACTCCCCGCGCAATCTATCGATACTTTCGAGACCTCGGTCCTTCTGGTATCGATATTTGCTTGCTTTCACTGGCTGACACGCTGGCTACCTATGGAACGAGCTTGCCTCAGGAGACCTGGACCAGGCTGTTAGATGTCGTGGGCTCTTTATGGGAGGCCTATTGGGAAAAGCCAGAAGAGAAGATCAGTCCTGCTCCTCTAATAGATGGACACGAGGTGATGAGCAGGTTTGACCTTCAACCAGGACCGAAAATTGGGGAGCTGTTAGAGGCCCTGAGGGAGGCGCAGGCAATTGGGCAAGTGACTTCTTTGGAAGAAGCGCTAATTTTTATCGGGCAGCTTCTCGATCAAGGGTAAATATCGTCAAGGTATGGCATATAGTACGCCCT
The DNA here is from genome assembly GCA_963751425.1 of uncultured Chloroflexia bacterium. Lineage (GTDB taxonomy): Bacteria > Chloroflexota > Anaerolineae > Anaerolineales > UBA4823 > CAVVUF01. Next base: position 1,134,902 of record CAVVUF010000002.1, read on the forward strand.
GCATCCCAGTGGGTGTGAGCACAGCTCAAGGGGGAGTTTGGGTACTTGGTCCTTCTGATAGGTTCCGGCTAATTGCTGGCAAGCTGGGCAGGCTTCTGCGGGTGCAATAATCACAATATATTTAACCCGCGAGTTGGCTTGCATGCGCTCAAGTGATTGCGCAGCGCTTGTCGATTCCCAATCCATCTCAGATCGATGTGGTTGATGGATGGAGGGATTGACCAATGCTTTGGTTTCGGTTTCTGCCATGATAGTGACCTGCCTCCTACAGTGTCTCCCGAGGTCTTGAGACGATAGCTGTAATTTAAATAGTTGGTTATTTAAAAGGATAAACCAGCCTTGATTTTAACCGAGAATCTGAAATGAAAAAAGGGAAAAGCTAATGGAGGCGTATTAAACGCCAGGAAATTCATGCTTCTTGTTTGAGCGAGCGCGGCGGGTGAGTTTATTGATTGACGCCATTAATACATCGACAGAAACGGGTTTGGTTAAGAAATCGTCTGCACCACTATCCAAAGTTTGGGCTATGATATTGGGCTGGTCAGAAGTAGAGAGAACCAGCAGCGGGACGGGACTGATTTTCCGGATAGCTTGAAGCATTTCAGAACAATCGATGATTTGGTTTCCTGGATCAAGGATTATGATATCTGGTTCAGGCGTGTGGGCTTCTAATAATTCTCTCTGGGTGTATGAAACTGAGTGAACCTGAAGACCGCGGGACTCTAGCGTAATTTTCAAGGTTTCATTTTCATGTAAACCATTTTCTATTAACAGGACACGGGTCTTGTGCAAGGTCTTTTTATTCGTATACATGTGCAGTGATAGGTTCATCTGCGGTTCGTCTCTCATTTTCTTCGTATGATCATTATGCCTCAATTTATGGTGCGTGAACCTTACAAACACTTTACATATTTTTTAGGCTCTCGTTTTGATAAAAACTGCAGTTTTCAGGCTTGCATCCTGGGAAAAGTACGATATGATATTACCAAACAGGAGATACAAGGTTCGACGTGGAAACCACTCTGCTTTGTCCTCAATGCGGATTGCTGGTCGAAGGGCAAGACCGCGAATGTCCGAACTGTGGCGTAAACCTTGCTCTGGCTGCTGGACTCGCTGAGCGTGCCTTGACAGAAGGTTTTCCTTTCCATCCATTCTTACCGGTAGCACCAGAAATCTTGGTGCCTCGTTTAGGGGAGATCCTCCTGGAGAGGGGGGTTTAACCCATGCACAGCTTCAATCAGCTCTTGATCGGCATACACAATTAGCTAATTCCGGTAAGCCATGCCTGTTTGGCAAGCTGTTACTGGAGTTGGGATTAGTGAACCAGGAAATCTTAGACCAGGTTGTCACAGAGCAAATTTTTCAACTCCAACAGGCTTTACAGGCTTCAAACCTGCAGTTGGAGCAGAGAGTCAAAGATAGAACAATCGATTTGCAAAATGCCCTGACCAAGCTTTCGGAGCTGAGCGAGTTGAAATCGAATTTTATCTCGAACATCTCCCATGAGCTGCGCACACCCCTTACCCATATGAAAGGGTACCTTAACCTCCTGACGGATGGTTCCTTAGGGCCTTTGGAGGAAGAACAGAAAGTGGCTTTGGATGTTCTGCAGCGTTCTGAGATGCGCCTGGAGCAATTGATTGAGGATCTGATTCAGTTTTCGCTGGTTTCTCGAGGTGAGTTATCCTTGAACTTAAAGCCAATCAGTGTGAAGGACCTGGTTGCAACGACAACCGGTCGGGCAGCCAAGCTGGCTCAAGCCAGGAATGTCGCTCTGAAGGTAAACCTTGCCAAAAATTTACCGCTTGTGCGTGCAGACGGCGAGAAGATCTCCTGGGTGCTCTTGCAGCTTCAGGATAATGCCATCAAGTTCACGCCTCAAGGGGGGCATGTTATTGTGGAGGCCTTTTTCGATGGCGGATTGGTTACGGTTGGTGTAACGGATACTGGCATAGGCATTGCAACGGATCGAACAGAAGAAATTTTCGAGCCTTTCCACCAGCTGGACAGTTCTGATTCTCGCAGTTACGGTGGAACAGGATTAGGTCTGGCATTGGTGAAGAAGATCATCGATGCGCATGGTGCGATCATCAAAGTTCAATCGAAAATCGGAGAAGGTTCACGCTTTGAATTCACTTTACCCCCTTATCGATCCAATAATTTCGGATGAAGCCTCTGCTGCTGGGACATTAAGACCGCAGGAATTGGAGGCGGTGTATGCGATCAGCAGTGCAGTTGCCCAGTCTGTCGACATTGATAATGCCTTGGACGAAATCATCACCCTGGCGAGACCGGTCTTTATTTTCGATAATATGGTTTTATACCTCAAAAAAGAGGGGAATTTTTTGGAGCCTATGTATGCTCGAGTAATTGGGAGAGGACGCACAGCAGAGGCAGAGTTAGCTTGGGGTGGGACAATTGCGAACGATGTCTTTGCGACCGGTGATACCCAGGTGCAGCTTGAGAAATTGGAAGATTGGGAAAATAACCGGTTAAGTTACCGGCTTTTATTGGGTTTGCCCTTGCGCTCTGCTGAGGGCAAGTTGGGTGCCCTGGTTTTTGGCCGATTTGGAGGTCCAGCATATTCACCGGATCAAGTGAACTTGGCGGGTTTCATTGCCGCACATGTCAGTCAGTTGTTGGTCCGGCAAAAATTGGTAGAAAGGATCGCTAACCTGGAGGCGGGGCGGCGTTTGCAGCAGCTTCAAGATAACTTTGTCGCCACTATATCGCATGAGCTTTGCACCCCACTTGGTTTTATTAAGGGTTATGCCACCACGTTGTTGAGAGAAGACACAAATTGGGATGAAAGTACGCGCAAGGAGTTCTTGACGATTATTGATGAGGAAACTGACCGACTAAGAGAGCTGATCGATAACATGCTTGATTCATCTCGTCTTCAGGCAGGTACCTTGAGAATGCGCTTTCAGCTTCTGGCTTTGAATGAGCTAATTGGTGAAGCTTGTGCCAGGGCAGCCTCTCGTTTCAGAGAGGTGAAAATGCAGTATGGACCAAGTGAAAAAGTCATTGTGCAAGTTGACCCACTGCGTTTTGTCCAGGTCTTCGATAATTTGGTCAGTAATGCGATAAAATATGCTCCAGGCTCACAAATTTTTATCTCATTGGTGTCCGATGAACTGGAGAGTCAGATTACTATTCGAGATCAAGGACCGGGCATTTCTGAGGAACATTTGAGTCACCTCTTTGAGCGTTTTTACCGGGTTCCTGATCCAAACAGCAATGTCCATGGGACAGGCCTGGGACTTTATATTTGCCAGGAAATAATTGCTGCGCATAAAGGAAGAATTACTGTAGAATCAAAATTGGGTGAAGGCACAGCCTTCCATATTTTCTTACCTGTGATCCCGCAAGAGGATCATTCTGAGACACACCGGGGAGACTTGCTATGAATGAACGCATACTGATAGTTGACGATGAACCACGCTACGTCCGTTTAATGGAGGCGAACCTCATCACAGAAGGATACCAGGTGCTGAAAGCGTATGATGGACTGCAGGCTGTTAATGCTGTGGTTGAACAAAAACCAGATCTGGTTCTCCTGGACTTGATGATGCCTGTCTTGGATGGGTTTGGTGCCTGCGAGCGGATTCGCGGTTTTTCTGATGTGCCGATCATTATCATTACCGCGAAGGGCGAAGAGCAAAGCCGTGTGCGCGGACTGGATCTGGGCGCTGATGATTACATCGTCAAACCATTTTCGGCAACAGAGCTCCTGGCGCGGGTCAGGGCTGTACTCCGCCGGTCCAAGAAAGCTGTGACGACTTCTAAAGAATCGATCTTTCATCATGGGAGCCTGACGATCGATTTTGCCCGGGCTGAAGTTTTTGTAGACGGTAAAATGGTTTATCTTTCGGCTACAGAGTACCGCCTGCTCCTCCAGCTTGCTCACAACCTGGGACAGGTTTTACCCTCTGAACAGCTCCTGGCGGATGTGTGGGGGCCGGAGTACAGCGAAGATAAAGAGATCTTATGGGTGAGTATTTCGAGACTGAGACAAAAATTAGAGATTGATCCCAAGGATCCGCGGCATATTGTCACTCGTTCAGGGCTTGGTTACGTTATGCCGGTGCAGTAGGGGGGTTATGCATGACATTACATTATGACGATAAAGGCAAGTTTTATACTGAGTATGTTTCGAAGAATGCTGTAAATGCGATCATCCAGACAATTACTCACCGCATCACTGGAAAAATCTTTATCCGCGTTGGTGAGCGTGTGAGCGATGAGCTGAACGAGTTGGATAAGTTTTTAGCTGTAACGGATGCGTCGATCTTTGACGGCGAGGGCGAATTGTCTTATAAGTGCGATTTCATAACGGTGAACCGGGATCATATTGTCTGGATCATGCCAGAAGAAGCTACCCATCCAGGGGATGAGGGAACAGGAGAGAGTGGTAGTGAATAATCCGAACCGAGTTCCGCCCACGAATTTACAGCCTGCGGACATGGCAAAATTAAAGGCTTTTTTGATCAATGCCATCACTCGGGAGATGGAAGCTGATCCGCCTGTATTATCCGAGCGTCAAAAAGTGATCCAGGAAAACCTGGTTAAGGCTTACCAGCAGACACGGGTCAACCTGCCGGAAAGCTTAAGACAGCAGCTATTCCATGATATCCAGGACGATTTGTTGGGGTATGGGCCGATCCAGCCTTTGCTGGAAGACCCGACGATCACTGAGGTAATGGTCAACGGATATAACAAGATTTATATCGAGCGTAAGGGTAAGCTGATCAAGACCAATGTCACTTTTGAAAGTGACGAGCACGTGATGCGCATCATTGACCGGATCATCTTACCTTTAGGGAGACGCGTGGACGCCGACAGCCCCTCGGTGGACGCACGCCTGCCAGATGGCTCGCGTGTTAATGCAGTCATCCCTCCAGTCGCACTGGATGGACCTTCGATTACCATCCGAAAATTTGCGAAGGACAAGCTGACCATCCAGCAGTTGATCGATCTCGGCTCGATCACCGCACAAATGGCTGAATTCCTGCGAGCTTGTGTCATATCGAAATTAAATATTATTATTTCTGGCGGTACTGGTTCTGGTAAAACCACGTTACTCAACATATTGTCTAGCTACATCCCTGAGGAAGACCGGATCGTAACCATTGAGGATGCCGCAGAGCTTCGTTTGCAGCAGGATCATATTGTGCGGTTGGAAACTAAGGTTGCCAACCTGGATGGGCGAGGGCAGGTAACCACGCGCGACCTGGTGAAAAATTCGCTGCGTATGCGCCCTGACCGGATCGTGGTCGGTGAAGTGCCGCGGCGGTGAGGCGTTGGATATGCTGCAGGCGATGAACACTGGTCATGATGGCTCTTTGACCACTCTGCATGCTAACTCTCCCCGTGATGCGCTCTCGCGCCTGGAAACGATGTGTTTAATGTCAGGGATGGACCTGCCCCTCAAGGTTGTCCGAGAGCAAATTGCCTCGGCGATCGATGTGATCGTCCAGCAGTCCCGCATCAAAGATGGCTCGAGAAAAGTAACGGCAATCACAGAGGTGGCAGGCATGGAAGGTGATACGGTGGTGATGACCGATATCTTTAAATTTGAACAAACCACGGTCACATCTGACGGAAAAGTGATCGGCGAGTTAAAACCTACCGGCATCCGACCGCTGTTTACTACAAGGCTGGAAGCAGCAGGTTTCAAGCTTGGACCTGAGGTATTTGGCGCCAGCGTTGCGGATATTCTTGTCTTCAAGCCGGCGGCGTACCAGGTAACTGGAAGGAGAATAAAATGTTTACCAATCCAACAGCGAAAATTTGAGAGCGAAGAAGTTAGGCGTTTTGATCCGTGATGCACGCACCTTTGCCTGCCGGAGTCTCTCTGAATGCGCGGAAACCCTGGGTTTACCGCAGGCTGCTTATGAAGCTTATGAAATGGGCGAGCAATCGCCTTCCTTGCCGGAGCTTGAGCTGCTGTCTTATTATTTCGGAGTTCCTTTAGAGCATTTTTATGGTAACCAACTGCTCGAGCGGAACCATCGCTTTAAAGAAAATGTTGATCTTGAGGTTCTCATCGGTCTCAGGCAGCGCATGGTCGGCACCCTGATCCGCAAGGCGCGTAAAGAAGCCAACTTGAGCCTCGAAAGCCTATCAGAGACAACTGGGGTTGCACCAGCGGTATTGGAAGCTTATGAGCTGGGGGAGCGCCCCGTGCCCGTTCCGGAGCTAGATGCCATTGCCTTTGCATTGGGGAGTACGGTCAAGGATTTTCAAGATAAGCGCGGACCGGTTGGCTTGTGGTTTGCCCAGGAAGATGCGCTCAAAGCCTTCCAGAATCTTTCTCCGGAAATGCAGGATTTTGTCTCAAAGCAGGTCAACCGCCCTTACCTTGAGCTGGCACTGCGCCTGAGCCAGTTGTCAGTAGAGAAGCTGCGCTCGGTAGGGGAAGTGCTGCTGGAAATTACCCTATAGAGTTCCTTTGTACATACCGCCATCCACACTCAGCATCACGCCGGTGATGTAAGATGCGGCTGGTGAGAGCAAGAAAACAGCGGCATTAGCAAACTCTTCAGGCTGGCCCAAGCGCCCGAGGGGGCTTTCTTTGGCTTGCTTTTGGGTCTCTTCCAAGATGGTGGTCTGGTTTGCCCTGGCACGCGCCGCCATCAATTCCTGTACTCTTTCGGTTTCTGTCCAGGCTGGCAGGATGGCGTTGAAGCGGATGCCTTCAGAGCCAAGCTCCAAGGCCAGGGATTTGATCAAGCCCACCGTGGCGAGGCGCACGCTGTTAGACAGCACCAGGTTGGCGATGGGTTGTTTGACAGAAAAGGAGGTAATTGCCAGAACGCTGGCAGCTTTTGATTGGCGCAGGTAGGGGAGAGCCGCCCGGATCAGTCGCACGTGGCTCATCAAAGAGAGCTCCACCGCTTTGTTCCAGGTGGCGTCATCGAAAGACTCGAATTGTCCTGGCGGCGGTCCACCGGCATTGGTAACCAGCAGATCCAGACCGCCGAAGGCTTGCACGGTTTGGGCAACCAGTTTCTCTGGCAGGGCGGGGTCGGTCACATCACCGGGGCAGGCGATCACGGGGCTGCCGCTTTCTACTTGAAGGGCGGCAGCGGCTTTGGTTAATTTCTCGGGGTCGCGGCTGTTGAGGGCTACGCATGCGCCTTCCTGAGACAAGAGGTGGGCAGTGGCGTATCCCAACCCACGGCTGGCGCCAGTGACGAGGGCGATTTTATCTTTGAGGCCTAAATTCATGGTCGTTTTCTCCTGGTGGTAATAAAGCTCACGGATTACACAAGAAACACGAATAATACTTCCAAAAATAATGGATTTAATCTCGTGAAGTTACCTAAAATAATTCCAATCTGTTCTCTTCCAGGCTTACATCGGGCCAGTTTCTTTCGATCCAGCGGGGTATTTCCGATAAGGCACGCTGGGTGTAGGCCGGGTCGTTGCTCACCAGGGCGCAGCCCAACACCGCCTCCTGCCAGGCATCCAGGCGACCGATCTCCGCGGTCGAGATGTTAAATTCCTTATGCAGGCGCACCAGGAGGGGCTTCAGGCGGCTGCGCTTCTCTTTCAGTGAGCTGCAGCCAGGGAGTTGGATTTGCAGGGTAAGCAGTCCTAAGGACATGGTCAATCTCAAGTATAATAAAAAACATGAATAACGCAAGAGACTCTCAAATTCGAGCCTGGGTTTTGGTTGGTGGGATATTATTGATCATGGGCTTTTTTTCCCTCGCCTTCATCTTGCTGCTGCGCGCCTCATACCAACGTGTGCAGCAAGCGGTTGCGCCGGTCAACGAAGTGACGAACGGTTTGAGCACTCAGATTGCACTCGTGCTGCATCCCACACCTACGGTTGTGCCTGACCCAGTGACGGTGATCAACCAGGTGCGCTCGCTGGCGCGGCTGGAAACCATCCAATACTCAGTGGAAAAAGTGATCAGTGCGGAGAATGGGCAGGGAGCGCTGGCGATTTTATTTGGTGATAAGCTCTTATTCGTGGCCCACGGGGTCGTCATTGCTGGGATAGACCTGGAAAAGCTGGGTCCTAAGGATATGTGGGTAGAAGATGGCGTTTTATATGTACGCCTGCCGGAGCCAGAGCTCTTTATCGCCACCCTGGATAACGATAAGTCGTATGTCTATGACCGTACCACTGGGCTGTTGACACACGGGGATGTCAACCTGGAAACCACCGCCCGGCGCGCTGCAGAAGAAGAGATTGAAAAAGCCGCTATCGAAGATGGCATCTTAGACCAGGCTGGAAAAAACGCTGAGAGTTTTATGTATCGCCTGCTGCGCGACCTGGGTTATCCAGAAGTAATCTTCGTCAAACCTGAGCCAACCCCAGTACCTTAGATCCGCTTCGTCCAGGAGGGGTGGGCGTATTTCTCACGCACCAGGTCTTCAGCGCGCTGCTGCTCCGAACTGGAAGGCTCAGAGGGGATGAGATTCCAGGTTTAAAACATTCTGAAAAGCGGTGACGAAAGCCTCGGCGGCTGCTTCCCAGGATAGGGCAACTCCCAGGCAAGCTTCAACGGTTGTGGCACGTTCCAGCAGCCTTTCAGCGGCTGCGGCTTGTGCGGAGGCGCCTGTGGAATCCTGCTCAGGATCAAAGTTGAGAACCTGAGTAATGCGCCGCAGGTCGCCGTAAAGCGGCAGCGAGCCGTGCTGCAAGATGCCTTCTTTCCGCCGAGCCTGGGCGCTGCCGATCAATTTTTTCCCGTTGATGGTGATTTCGTAATTGGAGGGCACCTCGAAACAGACAGGTCCTTTGCGATTGCTCGATGGTGGCAGGAGCGGCTCAGCTTCTGAACGCGCCGGCACGGCGAGCCGGTGCAGCGCTTCAAGGAGAGCCAAAGACAGGCGCTGGTAGCTTTCCAGAACGCTGCCGGCTAGGCGCGCCTCGGTGTGCGGACCGATCACGGAGTAAGTCAGCTCGTCGGTGTGCAGGATGGCACGCCCCCCGGTAGGGCGGCGCACCAGCTCCCAGCCGTGGGCTTGCAGCTCTGGGACATTCACATCGGCAGCTGGCTGTGCCACTCCCAGGGAAAGGCAGGGCGGCTCCCAGGCATACAGGCGCAGGACAGGCAGTGCATTCTCGGCATGCATGCCTTCGAGGAGCGCCTCATCCAAAGCCATATTCCAGGCGCCGTGGGCTGGGGCAGTCTTGATCAATCTCCATGAGCTGAGAGCGAAGGTGGATGGCATCATTTCAGGTTTCGCAGAGTTCTATGGATAAGGATTTGGAGTTGACTCTGGCTCTGATCCTGGACCAGGATAAGGATTTGGCGCGGTGGCAGTCAAAGTCAAACCTGGATTGCCGGTGGTGGTGACCGCGCGGGTTGGAGAAGGGGTGGGGGTGATCAAACCAATTTTTAAACGGGCGATCTTCGTGAAAGGACTCTGGCCGTTCTCCCACCAAAGTTTGATGTAGGTGTCGATGGCCTCCCGAACATTTCCTGAGAGCTCGTAGGCTAACCCCAGGTTATAGTAGAAGCGGTCACAGATGCGGTGGTTGAGACAGTTGAAACGACCGGAATTCAGTACATCCAGCAAGCTGTCTCGCACCAGGGTTGGATCAACTCCGGAGAGGAGCGCATCTTGATTTTCCAGGAGTGTGTCGCGTGTATACGTGGTGATCGGTGAAACTACCGCTGCAGGAACAAGATAAGGCTCTCCACCCCCAGGGATGCGTTTGAGCTGATAGCCTTTCTGGCTGTCGATTTGGAAAACGGGAGGTGTTGCAGCCGCCGGTTCATTGTAAAATGGCGCTGGCCGGTCGCGGGTTACCAGGTCGACAAATAACGGTCGCACGCCATCCGATGCAGAAGCCAGGATCCAAAATTCCAGGCTCTGACCGGTGCGCGGCTGGATGGTGACCCAGCGCTCGGGCTTTCCATCCTGGTCGAAATCGAAGAGCCCTGTGGCACGCATGGAAACGCCCAACTTGCGCAGCGTTTCATACACCTGGGTGAGGTCGGTCACCCCACTGGAGCGGATGATTTTGTCCAACGCAGAGCGTAGATCACAGGAAGGCACTGCCTGGCAGGCGCGATAAAGGTCTTCTGGAGACTGGTAATTCTTCAAGAATTGTCCAGCCGCAGCCACCCACGAACTCTCAGAGACTGTGGGGGCATTGATTAAATCCTGCAGGGTCTTAACTGCCTGGTCAGACTGCCCCGTGAGGGCCTGGAAGATCCCCTGCCTGTAGCGCAGCTCATCCCTGGCATCTGCCGGGTAGGGCTGCTCATCCAGGTCTTTTTTGGGAGGCCAAAGTGGGAGCAGAGTTTCGATCAGTGCCAGGTTGTCGGAGGCAGACCAGGAGCTGAGGGCGTGTTTCAAAACGGGTTCGCAATATTGTAAGTAGGAAGCCTGCGGTGAAACTTGAATCTCAGCAGGGGCTGGCACGAACTGAGTTTGATCCCAGGCATAGGCTTGGGTGATCGTGACCGGGCATGCCGGGAAGAGGCTGGCTTTGACTGCTAACTGGTTCTCCCGGGTAGTTTCCAGGCTGGCAGAGAAACCTGTCTGCAGATCAATAGCTGAGGAAGGCTGTACGGACTGTTCTTGTGGCTCAGTGCCCGAGAGGCTAAAAATGCGCGGCTCAGCCAGGATGGTCGGCTGGTCAGGATCAGGTTGGTAGATCGATACTTCTGTTTTTCCATCCCCTGTCAGATCTCCCAAAAGGTGAACCGTTTCTGCAGGAGCGTTGAAATTAAAAACCTCGGTGATGGGCGTGACTTGAAGGTTGGCTGGCGTTTCCAGCAGCCATAGAAAAACGCCCCCCTCGACGATCTCGATCAAATCCTGGTTTAACTGGCCGGGTTCAGCGGGAATATTATCGATCTGCAAGGTTAATCTTGGCTCTTGGCGGTGGAACCATTCAGGCAGGTCTTCTACTCGCAGATCACCTTTTTTCAGAGCTCCCTGGATGAAACCCGCGTAGAGTTGTGCAGCCGCCGGATCGCCAACCTGCGCAAGGGCATAAGCCAGCTTCCACTGCCAATTGCTGGCACGCGGGTCATCTGGAAAACGCAGCAGGGCTTCCCGATAAGCATCTGCAGAGGCTCTGAATGCCGCGTGGTAGGCTGATTTCGATTTTTCCTCGGTGGTTGGGAAAGTAACATCGGGATATTCATCGGCCATTTGGGCAGCCTGATCCGCCAGGTCAGCCGTCCAGGGGATGAGCTGGTACCGGTCATTGAATCGTACCGGCACAGCTCGTGTGATGGTCGGCAGGCGGGTAGGTGTGGGAGTCAGGGTGGGAGTAGGGGTGACAGTGGCCGTATCGGTCAGCCTGGGGCGGATTGTCCAGGTAGGCCGGGGGGTGCGGGTGGGGGTAGGGGTAAGCGTGGAGGTGGCGGTGATGGTGGGAGTCAGCGTGGCGCTGGGACGGTAAACCACCGCGGTGGGCAGCTCTGGGGGCTGGTAGGAGCTGACCGCCCACCAGCCAGTAGCCAGGAGAATCAGGATCAACAGCAGGACCATGAAGATAGTATACCGGCTGATGAAAGGCTGCTTTGAGGATGACTTTAAGTCTGGCGCTGGCATTTGGGATTAAACTGTGGAAGTATTCCTTTTTATGGATGCTGTCATCATTCGAGAGCAGCAAGCTCCTGCAGGGCTTTTTCGACCAGGTCTGGCCTGGTGGGGATTAGAGGAGGCCGTACAGGCCAGGCAGGCAGGTTATGCAGGCGAGGCAGCAGAGCTTTGAGGATGGAAGCGTTCGGAGCATAGGTGGACAAAATGTTTCGACGCACAATGAGCTGAGCCTGGGCTTGTGTATATGGCTTCCCGACATGGAAAGAGTCCCAGACCTCCCGGAGTAGGGGAGAAAAGAGGTTGGCCATGGCGGTGATGCAACCGCTGGCATGCTTTTCAAGCGCCTGTCCAAAGAGTCCGTCACTACCGGTCAAGACAATTAAATCCTCTCCAAAACGCTGACCGAGCTGTTGGCTATACTCGGATTCGCCAGATAAATCCTTCAGCCCGCCAAACTGCTGTGGAAAAGCATCTTTTAGACGAGCGAGCAAGTCAATGGAGAGCGATACACCCGATATAGTCGGAATATGATAGCCCAGCAGCACGCCATCGCTCGGAACGGATTTTTGGATAACATTTTGGTACCAGGCAAATAAGCCTTCATCGGTTGCTTTGCGGAAGTAATATGGCGGCAGAACAACAACACCATCGAAACCATGCTCGAAAGCCGCACGCGTGAGATGAATGGTATCATCCAGGCTGGGTGTACCGGTGCCGGCGAGCAGTTTAAATCCAGGAAGGTCTTGACGAAAAGTGGAAACCGCCCGGAAAACGCTGAGACGCTCTTTGGCTGAAAAAGAAGGTCCTTCCCCGGTCGTCCCAAAAAGCAGTACGCCATGACAGCCGCGCTGCGCTAAAAAATGTAGCAATCCAGGCAGGGCTTCTACCTGGATTGAAAAGTCCTCATTATTAAGGGGTGTCAATGCTGCCGCAAAGACTCCATTTATTCGTTGTGAAGTTTGCATGGGTAGATTATAAATGATCTTTTCAAATTGCTACCGTATAAAACAAAATTGATGTAAAATTAATTAAAGCATATTTCGCATAACTTTTCCCAAACCTAGATTTTTCTTTTCAAGGAGATTCAAATGGAAGATATCAAAACAATCGTAGGTTTCTTGCACAGGGTGCCTCTATTCCATTCGTTGAAGAACCGCCAATTAGAAACAATGGCAAAGCGTTTCGTAGAACGCAGTTACCCTGCTGGTAAAGTGATTGTCACCCAGGGCCAGGGGGGAGAGGGTTTCTTTGTGGTCGTTTCCGGAAAGTGCCAGGCGGTTCGCGAGCGCTCGGATGGCGAGAAGATTGTGGTTAACAATTTCGAGACGGGTGATTTCTTCGGTGAGCTGGCTCTCCTGGATGAAACTGGGCTGCGCACAGCTACGGTATCTGCGACCGAAGACTCGAAATGCCTGGTGCTGACTCGCTGGGATTTTGTTGCTGTCCTAAAAGAAGACGTCGAGATGGCCATCGAAATCTTGCAAGAGATGGCCAAGCGTTTCCGCATTGCTCTCGACGTGTTGTAAAGTTTTAGGTTTTTTTATAAATATATATTTGCAAGCAGGCGAACAGCGCCTGCTTGCAAATATTTTTTTAAACTGGCTCGAACTTCAATCCATAAACATCCTCGCCATCCTTTACCCGCACTGGTTCCCAAGAGGCTTTGAGAGTCATCCCGATGCACAACGGATCTGCAGAATCGGCCTTGATCTGTCCCATGGCTTTGACCCCATTCTCAAATTCAGCAATGCCGATGACAAGATAGCGCTGATCGAAGCCCCAGGGGAGGTTGTAGATGGTGGTAAAGGTGAGCAGTTTGACATTTCCCTGCGGTTGGATTTCGACGAAATCTCTGCCCTTACAAGACAGGCAGCGGTCATGGAAGGGATAATGGATGCGCCCACATTTTTTGCATTGGAATGCTGTGATGGCGATCTTCTTCATGGCTGCACCCTCCGGTATATGAAGCACAAAACATTGTTTCCAAACCCACCAAAGTTGATCGACAGGCCGGTTTCGGCATTTTTTACCTGGCGGGTTTTGGGCAGCTCATGACGCAGTTGGAAAACAATCTCTACTGCCTGGGCGACACCCGTTGCGCCTACAGGATGTCCGCGTGCCTTCAACCCACCGGAGACGTTAATCGGAATCTGACCTCCCAGGCGGGTCTTACCGGCTTCGGCAGCCTTGCCTCCTTCGCCCTTCTTGAAAAAGCCGATGTGCTCGCTCTCGGCAATCTCCAGGATGGTGAAGGCATCGTGCAGCTCAGCCACGTGGATGTCAGATGGCTTGAGCTTGGCGCGCTCGAGGGCTTGTGCGGCAGCCAGGCTGACCGCTTTAAGGTCGGTGGGATCATCGCGCTCTTGCAGCGTATGGGTATCGGTGGCTTGACCAAAACCAGCAATCGCCACGCAAGGTTTGCCCGATTTCTTCGCCATTTCCAAGGGGCACAAGACGACCGCGGCAGCGCCATCACTCACCGGGCAGGCATCATACAGGTGCAGGGGGTCAGCGACGGTGGGGTTATTAACAATGGCATGGGGGCTTTCATAGATCCCCTCCCGGCTGAGCGCCATCTCAACGTGGGCATAGGGGTTCAAGGCGCCCATTTCCTGGTTTTTGAGGGCCACCTCTACAAGCATTTCGCGGGTCACTCCGTACTTTTCCATATACAGGCGGGTGAACATGCCCGCCATGCCCGGCAGGGTAATGCCGTAAGGATATTCAACCTGGGGGTGGGTCATCGTGGCAACAAAATCGGTAGCCCGCCAGCCGGTGACCTCGCGCATTTTTCACCACCCACGACCAGAACATAGTCGTAATATCCCGAAGCCACCGCCAGCAGACCGTTCTTCAATGCCGAGCCACCCGAGGCGGGGCCGTTCTCTACCGTCTCAGCCGCAGCGGGCAAAAGGCTCAACCGGTCGACCAAGGAACTGGCGATCGAGGTTTGGTGTTGGATGATGCCGCCACCCATATTCCCCAAGTAGACCGCATCGACTGTACCATCTCCTAGCCCGGCGTCATCCAGAGCCTTCAGCGAAGCATAGGCCAGCATTTCCATCAAGGTATCTTCATCGCGCCGGCCAAAGGGGATCATGCCGGCGCCGATAATTGCTACATCTCTCATGGTGTCATCTTCCTTTCAGCCCGGCGATGCGCTCGTGAATGGCGGCCTCATCCGCAAAGAGGATCTCTTGCGTGGCGACTTCCCACAGGTCAGGTGGCACAGGCCGGTCACCAACCACCAGGCGCGGTTTGGCTTTGAAGTAAATCTCGCGCGTCAGGCGGTATGAATCGCCTCCGCCCAGCTCATGTGGGATGTCCGTCTTCTCCAGGGGATATTCGATCATCCAGCGCCGGAAACCGATCGGGCTTTCTGCCACAATCAGGATTTCTTCTTGTCCCAGGTATTCCATGTGATATTCCATCTTGGCGGCGAAGAGGTGCGAGCCGATGCGCAGGCCGCGGTCGATGGCCAGGGTGTGGTAGCTCATGCCCACTTTTTCATTCTCCAGGCGCCCGTTCACTACTCCTACCAGGTAGCCATCCACCTGTCCCATCAAGCAGTATTCGCTCTTGACGCGGTGGCGGTACCAGGCCAACAGCTCGCCATACAAGCGCGCGCTGACGATATCATAATAGTCGCGCTCGATGAACAGGCAGGGGTGCACCGATTTGAGGATCACCGGCACATCCTCGCGCTCTGCCTGGCGCACGACCATTTTCTTGCCATTCGCCAGGGTGATCACCTTAGGGGGGTAGGGGGGCATGGGATATTGCGTGGGCCGCAAGACAGCTTCTAGTTCCATGTCAATTGGCATATTATTTTTTCCTTTCTCTCAGCTCAAGTTGGCCAGGCTGAGCTTGTTGATGGTATCCGCGTGCTTGGGATCGTAAAAGTCTCCAAATTTTGTCTTGGGTAGGGCAACTTTCTTCGCCGTTAACGCTTCATACCTATCGTCCTCAACCATTGCCACGCAGCGCCCGATGCACAACTCACCGTCCACGAAGCGCCAGGGGAAGAAGCCCACGGTAACACGCTGGTTGACGAACAGGTCGATCTCGCCGCCGATGCACTCGGCGTGAATGATGCCGTAGGGGAACATCTCCAGGTGCATCAGCTGGTATTTGCTGTCATCGAAGAAGTCTGCCAGGGGCATGCCATATTTCTTCTTGAACACCTTCTCAGCCTCACGTGCCTGGCGCGGCATCCAATCCCGGATGATGGTGTTCATGGGGTGGTCGGCACTGCCGCAGTCCACGCCGATCCAGCGCAGCTTCTTCTTCTTCGCCCAAATGGCAAACTCCCGGTCAGGTCCCGGGTGCTTGACCATGTAGCGCACCTCGTCGGCGGTGGGCATATCCCAGCCGAAATGGTGGTAGCCGGTATGGATGATCAGGATGTCGCCTTCGCGCACCTCGACGCGCTCTTCGACCATCTGGCTGGTGTAAACATCGTAGTCGCCGCAAATATCGCTCAGGTCGACCACGGCGGCATCGTGCACCAGGAAGTCCATATCCAGCGAGGCGATATCCTTGCCAGGGGTGTGGAAGTGGATCTCACCATCCAGGTGTGTGCCGAGGTGGTTTGAGTGGGTGACCACCTGCCCGTTGGCTCCGTTGGGCGCCAGGCGTTTGAAGTATTTCACCTGCAGCGGCTCATAGGTGGGCCAGGGCGGGGTGGCGATGCCGAGGGGAATGGTCAGGTCAATGAATTTCATAAGTTGGTCTCCTTGTTAGATTTTAAATTATGCTCACGGATTACACGGGTCACACGGATTAAAAGAAGCACACGGAAAGACGGAAAAAGCGGAAAAGGCGGATTTTTTCACATTAATTCTTTTCGGCATCTCGGATTACCTTCTTGACCCTGGTCACTTGCCCTCCCTGTAAATCCTCCAGCTTCTTCTCTAGCACCTGGATAAAAACAGATTTGTTATTCCCATTCACAGCAACCAGGGTTTTCTCAGCGTGCTGAGGGACACTCTTGGGGCGGCAGGTAGCCAGGTGATTGCATAAATAGGGGAAGATGACCTGGTTGTACTCTTGCTTTGTAGAAGCGATGGCTGCCAGAGTCCCCACGCCATTATCCTCGGTGATGACCGAGCCTTTCTCCATGGCATGTTGAATCTCCCCAGCATGCGGGAATAACTCATCGGCTTTAATGGCTGCCACGGTGGATAGTGACAGCATCCCTCCCCATACCAGGCGGTTCTCCCGGCTCTTAAGCAGCTTGAGGAAGTCGGGAGTGTAAGCCGCGATTAGCTCCGGCTTGAGATAACCAATCTCGTATATAACTTTGATGCAGTCCGATTGTATATCGGTATCTTTATTCCAAAGATTTTCAGCAATTTCGCGGATGCCGGCGGTATCCCCGTTCTGTACCAGCTCTTGGGCCAATTTCTGATTAGGCACTTCATCACGGCGATTCTGGGCACAGGCAAGTTTAATCAAGACAGACATCGGATTTTCCTTATAGATTGGCCAGACTCTCAAATGCCTCTCTAAAGCACTTCTCCGGCGCCCTCAAAATCCCCGCGCCTACCATCCCAACGCCGGGATCCTTGTGGGCGATGCCGGTATTGATCTGCGGCAGGATGCCCGTTTCCATCACCTTGCGCACATCGATGCCCAGGGGTGTGCCGCGGAAATTGAGCGCCGGGATGGTCAGATTTTCGTGCTCGCTGAAGGTGATCTCGTACATTTCCAGGGTGGCCTGGAGTGACATTTGCGGACTGCCGCCTACGAATTTGACGATGGCAGGCGCGGCAGCCATGGCCATGCCGCCGTAGCCGGCGGTTTCGGTGATGGTGCTGTCACCGATATCGGGGTTGGCGTCTTTCTCGGTGAACTGCGGGAAGTACAAGCCCTGCACCTGCCCCGCCGGGGCGGTGAACCAGCGCTCCGGTTGGCAAGACAGGCGGATGCCGAAATCGGTGCCGTTGCGTGCCATAACGGTGACAATGGTGCTGCCTGGGATCCCTTCAGCCGGCTCGAGCAGGGCTTTACCAGCCGGCATGCTCAGGTTCAGGAAGAAATGATCGTTGCGATCAATGAACTCGATCACCCTCGCCAGAGTCTCGTTCTCTTGGCTGGTGCGCGCCAGGGCAGGAGCAATCGCCCGTAGGAAGAGCGAGGTGGCTGCCCGGTTGCGGTTGTGACATTCGTCCCCCATATGCAGTGCCTGGGCGATCAGGCTTTTGATATCGATGCCGTCTGGCAGGGTCTGCAAAGCCCGGTCGAGGGCGGGGTAGAGATCGGTCTCCATCCATTTCAGGCGGGCGGTGACCTCCGGTCCCATGCCGCCGTAGCGCAGCACCTTGCCCAGGCCTTCGTTCTGGGTACAGTAGGCCTTGTTGCCGAAGGTCTTGTTCTCCAGGATGAACACAGGCATGGAAGGGGAGACCACACCAGCCATGGGACCGACGGCATGGTGGTGATGGCAGGGCGAGAACTCCACCGCGCCAGCAGCAGCCATTTGAGCGGCTTCATTCTCGTCGTGCGCCAAGCCTTCATAGATCAATGCGCCGATCACCGCACCGCGCTGCGGGCCGCACATGCGCTCCCAGGTGATAGGAGGTCCAGCGTGCAAGATCAGGCGGGCGTGCATGCCAGGGATAACCTGGCTGGCGATACCCATGCCCACTAAAACGGGTCTTCCCTGCTGGATGCGACGGCACACTTCCCGGTTGGCTTCGTCAATGTCCACTCCACCGTGGGTTGTGCGCAGATGCGGTACGGCTGGGGGTTTCCAATCCAGCTCAACAACTGGAATGCCCTGGTTGCGCACGGATTGCGCCATGCTCGCCAACCCCAAGTTGATGACGTTGAGCGGCTTTCCGAAAATATCTTCGATCATAGGCTCTTTCATATAATTTTCCCAAAAACCATCCGCTAATCTTCGCCAATCTTAGGCTCATCAATTTGTTTAATAAGGATTAGCGAGAATTCGCGGATTTCATTGAATTTCAGGATTTCGACAACCCTGCGAGCAGCCGCAGCATTGCTTTCGCATGCCTCCACCCCGGCAGCTTCGAGCGCACTCACCTGCTTTTTGAGATCCTGTGGATCGCCCTCAGTGCCGGTTACCGAAGCGACCACCATAAGCTCGCGGCCCTCGATTTAGGGCTGCCTGGCGTGCCTGGTGGATGGCGGGTGCGAGCTCGGAAGCTGGGTCGGGGTGGGCACCGTAGCCCAACACCACATCCAGCATGATAACGGAAACCTGTGGATCGGAGGCCTCCTGCAGTAAACGGCGGATGCGCAGATCGTTGTCGATCATGGGGTGCGGCCTGCCCACGGTGAACTCCTCCTCCCCCAGGTCGAGGGCACAGTGACCCTGGCTGTGGAGTGAATCGGGCAGCCGGTCCGCCTCTTCCAGCGGTGCATTGGAGAGGACCGGTTCCGTCAGCAGGTCTCTCCAGACCACTTGCGCTTCGTAGCACAGCGTTCCGCCGGAAAAGAGCCCCCGCAAATAGCGCTGACTGGGCTGCAAGTGCAACTGAAAGGCAGCAGGTTGTTTTGTCTGGATGGGGGGGAGCGTATTCCAGCTGCCCGTTTTTAGATAACCGGCGGTTAAGTGGGCAGCTTGCTCCAGGGTGTAAGCATAGTGGACTCCTGGGGTTTCCCCCCCCCAAGGGCTTTGGTACGACTTCCTAAAAAGCATACAACGGTTGGCTTCTGGCTGATGACTGCTTGTTCAAGCACCCGGGCAGCCACGGAGGCGGCAGGTGGCTTGCTGATCAAGATGATCAATTGGGTATCCGGGTCTTGCTGCAGGGCTTTCAAGCCTGCCAGCATCATCAACCCACCCACTTCTTCCTTGAGATCGCGCCCTCCGGTGCCAATGCCCTGCGAAATCCCCACGCCCTGCCTGGCTAACAATGTGCTGACTTCCTGCAGGCCCGTGCCCGCCGCTGAGACAATTCCCACCGGGCCACGCGGTAGAACGTTGGCAAAGCCCAGCGCTGTCCCATTGAGGATGGCTGTACCCGCACCAGGACCCATTAACAGCAACCCATGCTCGACAGCATAGCGCTTGAGGGCAATCTCGTCATCCAGGGAGACATTATCGCTGAACAACAGCACGTGCAGCCCTTGGTGGAGGGCCTCCCAGGCTTCATCTGCCGCATAGCGCCCCGCCACCGAGATCACCGCCAGGTTGGCAGCTGGGTTGCTGTTCAATGCGCTGCGCAGGGTTTTTGGGCGGAATGTTCCACTGGTTGTTTCGGAAGCCTGTTTTTTATTCAAAAGCTTCTCAGCCTCGGCCAGCGCTTGATCGACGGCATTATCTACGCCCCTCACCGCCAATACCAGGTCATTGGGCGAGGCTGTTTCGATATCCGGGGTTAGCAGCCCAGCGTTCTTCAGTAAGCCTTTATTGGCTTCGGTTGCCATAACGACTGCAGCATCTTTAACCCCTTCCAGGTGAGATACCTCCCGCGCCACCAGCATCAAGGTGACTGAGTCATGATATTCACTGGGTTTTATCAGGCTTTTAACGGTCAAAGCTGCCATGTTTACTCCACCAGGCCAGCATCCTGCATGAGCAAGTAGATCTTTTCTGAAGAATAGGGCGGGGCGCCGGGGCGAATACCGATCGCATCATAAATGGCGTTGGCGATGGCCGGCACAGTGGGGACCATGGGATGCTCGCCGATGCCGCGCGCCCCCCAAGGGCCGTCATCCTGCGGGACTTCAACAATAATAGCCTGCACCTCTCCAGGGGCGTCGGCGCTGGTCGCAATGCGGTAATCGACGAAGCTGGGATTCTGTACCACGCCGTCTTTGAGCTGCAAGGCCTCGAACAGAGCGGTACTTACCCCTTGAACAAAGCCCCCTTCCATCTGCGCCCGCACCATCTCGGGGTTGATCGCTTTTCCAACATCGAAGGCGGTTACGCCGCGCAGCACTTCCACCCGCCCGGTATCCAGATCGACTTCCACTTCAACAGCTTGAGCGCCAGTGGTGTAGTGGACCACGGCCCGCGGCCCTTGTCCGGTCTGGGCATCCAACCCGGTCACGTAAGTGGGCATGAAATTGCCGCGCCCGACGATTGGCCCACCAATCCAACCCTGGTCGTTCGGCTTGGGCAGGCCATAGATGACGATATTCTTGAGCGGGAGTGACTCTTCGGATTTATAAGAGATTACGTTGCCATTGACGATATCCAGGTCTCGTGGCATTTTCTCCCCAGCTTTCGGCAACCATATCCAGGATCTGCTGGCGGGCATCGCGCGCCGCGGCTGCCACAGCGTTGCCCATGCTCCAGGTCAGGCGGCTGGCAACGGTCTGCCATTCATAGGGGCTGGTATCGGTATCCAGGGGCCCAGTGACGCGCACCCAATCATAGGGAACACCGAGAGAGGCAGCAGCGATCTGGGCAGCGATGGTAAATGATCCTTGCCCGATCTCCTGACCGCCTACCTTAACTGTCACGCTGCCGTCTTCGTTCAGGAGCACCTCGGAGCTCGAGCCGGCGTTAGGCGGCATGGCAGGGGCTTTCCACATCAGGGCGATGCCCTTGCCGCGGCGTTTATTGGCGGCGCTGGGAGGATCTTTTTGGCCCCAGCCGATGGCCTCAGCAGCTTTGGTGATACACTGCTCCAACCCTGTGGGATGCATGGTCATGCCGGTGACCACTGTGTCGCCGGTCTTGATGCAGTTCAGCTTGCGGAAAGCAACCTTATCCATGCTGATCTGCTCCGCCAGCTCATCGATGCACTGCTCCAGCCCGGCGTGCATCTCAGGCATGCCGAAGCCGCGCATCGGACCTCCAACCGGGTGGTTGGTATAAATGCAGTAGGAGTCAGCATGCACATTCGGTACGTTATAAGGTCCCGTGCAGCTGTACCCGGAGGCGCGGGTTATATTGACACCGTATTCGGTGTAAGCACCGCCATCCCAATAATAGCTGTTCTCCATAGCGAGGAGACGACCCGCACTGTCGCAGCCCATCTTGAAGTGCGCCACCATCGCCTGGCGCACAAAGGCGGTATAGAACTCTTCTTCGCGGGTCAGGCGCAGTTTTACCGGTCGGCCGCGCACTTTGCTGGCAATGGCGACCGCCAGGGCTTCCATGCTCACCCCGGCTTTACTCCCAAATCCGCCCCCTACGAAGGGAGCGATGACCTGCACATCGGATTGAGAGGTGTGCAGTGCCTTGGCGATCAGGTTGCGCTGGGCGAAGGGCGACTGCGAGCTTCCCCACAGCTTGATCTTGCCGTCTTCATCGACGCGGGCGATCGCGATGTGCGGCTCGATGGGCACATGCTGGATATGTGGAATGCGGTAGCTGCGCTCCACGATTGCGGCACAATCCTTCCAGGCCGATTCTGGGTCGCCGCGGCGCAGCTTGAAATGGTTGGAGATGTTCGTGCCTGGCACTGGGAAGATAAAGTTCATCACTTCGTATTTCCCGAGGTCGGGATGCAGCAGCGGGGCTTCTTTAGAAGCTCCGTATATCGGATCGAACACGCCTGGCAGCAGTTCATAATCGACCTCAATCAGGTCGAGTGCTTTTTCGGCGATCTCTTCACTCACGGCTGCTACTCCCGCTACCGGATCGCCAATGTAGCGCACACGATCGCGGCAGAAGATGAAGCGGTCCTGGATGTACAGCCCCAGGTAGCCGGGAAAATCCTCGCCGGTGACCACGGCCTTCACACCTGGAAGCTGGAGGGCTTTGGATATATCGATATTCTTGATCAGGGCATGCGGGTGTGGGCTGCGCTTGATACGCGCAAAAAGCAGCCCTGGCCCGAACTGGATATCATCGGCGTAGATAGCTGCTCCGGTGACCTTTTCACGGGCATCCACGCGGGGTACGTTCTCTCCGATGGGGTGGGGGAAATTTTGGTGAACTTTAGCGTTCATGCGACACCTCCACCTGAGCTGGCTGCGATTTTTTTACTGGCTTTCTGAACCGCTGAAAAGATGCTCAGGTAACCAGTGCAGCGGCATAGGTTACCTACCAGGGCTTCGCGTACTTCCGCTTCAGACGGGCGCGGGTTGCGCTTCAGGAGGGCATAGGCTGACATCAAAATGCCAGGCGTGCAAAAGCCGCACTGCACACCTCCTGCATCCATCAAAGCTTCCTGGATCGGGTTTAGCACACCTGCCTGCGCCAGACCTTCGACGGTTAACACCTCTGCCCCTTCGCACTCAACCGCCAGGACCATGCAGCTGTTGACCGCCTCGCCGTTCAGGATCACAGTGCATGCGCCGCATTCGCCCGCATTACAGCCATTTTTTGTGCCAGTGAGAGCCAGTTTTTCGCGCAGGAGCTGCAGGAGTGTCAGGTTGGAGGGTACCACTAACTGTTCTGAAGAGCCGTTGATTTTCAAAGTGATGTGATGATCAGTCATAGGTTCCTCCGGCTCATGGAAGTGAATCTGCATGGGAAAGCTGCCTGGACACCGCTTCTAATCCTCGGTGGGTCAGGTTGCGGACCATGGCTCTGCGGTAACGGGCGCTGCCGCGCACATCGTCGATTGGCGTACAAGCGTCTGCAGCCAGCCGGGCAGCCTGGAGAAGAGTTTCTGGGTTGAGAGCATGCTCTGCCAGGTAGGTTTCAGCCTGCGAGGTGAGCAGTGGAACCGGTGCCACCGAGGCAAGCGCAATGCGGAAACGAAAACCGGAACCTGCGCTGGCATCAGGATAGCCCAGCACGGTTACGCCAACGATCGCCAGGTCACTGAGCTTATTGCGCCCCAGCTTAAGATAGATACCCCTGCTCTGCGGGGGTGGCAGTGGGAAATGGAGGGAGGTGACGATATCTCCCGGCTGCAGCCTGGTCTTCCCAGGACCGAGGAAGAAGGATGAGATTGGCTCTTGCCGGAGGCCATGTGTTCCGTGTACATTCAGACTACCCTGGAAAACCAGACAGGCTCCGATCGTATCTCCGGCAGGCGAGGCGTTGCACAAGTTGCCGGTCAGGGTGGCACGTGTGCGCAGCTGGTAGCTGGCTACAGACCGGCAGGCTTCAGCAAGCAGCGGGTAGTGCGCCTGCACCTCTGGTGAGGCGATGATAGCGTTCATGTTAACAGCCGCCCCGATCGTTAAGCCTGGCTCGGTCGGGCTCTCTTCTCCAGGATTGAAGTGTAGGAGTTGAGTCCCGTCCAGGTGCTTAACATCCACCAGGTAGCGCGGATGCAGAAATCCATCGCGCATACGCACCAGGAGATCGGTGCCTCCCAATAATGGGCGGGCGTCGTCCGGGTGGCGCGCCAGGAAATCGCTGGCTTCCGCGAGGGTCATGGGATGAATATAATCGAATTCAGGAAGGGAGGGGTGCGGAGTTATGCTCATGGGGTCACTTTAACTCCTTAAAGATTTTGACAGGATGGAGAGGATTAACAGATTTTACTAGAAAATTGTTGTACAAAGACTATTAGCATTCAGTATATAGCTATTATCGTTTTTTTACAAATTAGGCCTCAACTGGCATTTGTTATCATTCCCGAGTGACTTTTGTCACACATCCCCGATCTACATCCGATCAACATACGATTGGATCAGCTTGGGGAGGGTTTACAGGCTCTCCTGGGGCGGGAAGAGGTTTGACACCCGCAGGCGATGATATCATCCTGGCTGCCTGCTAACCCTCAAGCGCTGGGGTCACAGGGTCTTACCTTTAGCGGATATCCGGATGTTGAGCCAGGAAGTGGTGAGGATGGCTTTCAACCGGACTAAGCTGCTCAGTGCAAATTTGAATGCCTGCGCGGCCGAAGGGCAAACGGATGAGCGGTTGATTGCTGCACTGGATGGGATTCTCACCGGGCAGCCGGAAGCGGAAGATTGTGCTGCTTTACTCCTAGCCTGGGGAGATTCTTCGGGCTGCGTAGTACTGGATGGGAAGGAGATTGCATTTGAGCAGATCATCGGAGTTCGTTCCTTGACAGGTGAATAAAAGAGATTTATTATCCAAATAGGTAAAAAATTCTAATCCCAGCTCTAACTGATTCACAAAGGAATGTGTGCATGACAATCAATGCCACTCCTAACCAACCAGAAATATTTAGGATTCATCTCTTCGGTGACTTCGATGTCTGCATTGGGGAAAAATCACTTGAGGCAAACCATTGGAAGCTTCGTAAAGCCAAAACGCTAATCAAACTTTTAGCCCTGGCTCCGCATCACCGACTGCACAGGGAAAAGCTGATGGACTCGTTATGGCCAGAAGCCGATCTTCAAGCAGCCACGGATAGTTTACATCAGACGCTGCATACCCTCCGCAGTAATCTTAAACCCTATTGCAGCAATCCTCGGCTCTACATCCAATTCGAAAACGAGATGGTCAGCCTATGTCCCGATGTGCCGTTGTGGATTGATGTGGAGGCTTTTGAGGCTGCAGCAATAGAGGTAACACGAAGCCGTGATCCAGAATCTTATCAGGTTGCCCTGGCTCTTTACACTGGCGACCTTTTGCCCGAGGATCTCTACGAGGATTGGGCAATCAGCCGGCGAGAAAAGCTGCGCCAGGAATATATCCAACTGCTTTTTGATTATGGCAAGCTCTTAGAATTGAGAGAGGAATTCCCTCGTGCCATTGAGACTTTTCGAAAAATATTAGCAAGCGACCCGCTTCAAGAGGAAGCTCATACCAACCTGATGCACGCCTATGCCATGTCTGGTCAACGAACTCAAGCTCTAAGCCAGTTCCGAACACTGCAAAAAGTTCTCCAGAAAGAATTAGGCGCTGAACCAAGTCTGCAAAGCACCCTCATGTACCAGGAAATCCTTTCCGGTCGCTTTCCTGCCTCAAAAATTGTTTTACGAACCTATACCCAACCCTCACCACGCCATAATCTGCCCAGCCCGTTGAGTACATTTGTTGGGCGGGGGAAAGATATGGAGCAGGTTAAGGTTCTAATGACCAGCTCACGCCTGGTGACTCTCACCGGGTCAGGCGGTGTTGGCAAGACGAGTCTTGCCATACGGGTAGCTGAAGTTCTGCTGATGGATTTTGTTGATGGGGTCTGGCTGGTAGAGCTGGATTCCCTTTCAAAAGCGCAGCTTGTGCCTTATGCGGTTGCGGGGGTCTTTGGGGTGAGCGAAGATCAAGATGGTACGGTGCTGGAAAACTTGATGGAATCCATATGCACCAAAAATCTTCTGATGGTTTTGGACAACTGCGAACACTTGATGGAGGCATGCGCCAGACTCGTCGAGACGCTTTTGCAGGCTTGCCCTAACCTTCATATACTTACCACCAGCCGGGAGGCGCTAGGAATCACAGGTGAGATCATTTATCAAGTACCGACATTGTCTTTTCCTGATGCAAGCAACCTGGATGATGCTTCAGCGCTCACACAATTCGAGGCTGTGCGATTATTCGTAGAGACTGCTCAAAGCATGCAGCCTGCCTTCATAATCACTGAAGAGAATGCACCCAGCATTGTACAGATCTGCCAACAACTGGACGGCATCCCCCTGGCACTCGAGCTGGCAGCCGCCCGGACTCGAATATTAAGCGCCGAGCAGATTGCAATTAGACTGGATGAAAGTTTTCGACTGCTGACCGGCGGCAGCCGGACCACCTTACCCAGGCAGCAGACTCTTCAAGCCTCGATTGACTGGAGCTACGATTTACTCTCCGAAGCCGAACGGGCTCTCTTCTGCAGGTTGTCGGTCTTTGCTGGTGGTTGGGATCTGGCTGCAGCCGAGAGGGTGTGTGCAGATTCTGCCCTTCTTCAGGCGGATATCCTCGACTTGCTCAGTCAGCTGATCAATAAATCCCTGGTCGTAGTAGGATACAAACCTGGACATGAGACGCGCTATCGCCTTTTAGAAACGATTCGCCAATATGCAGCTGCTAAAATCGAGGGGACGGAGGAATGGGTGAGCTTGTGCAACCGTCATCTGGCTTATTTCCTCCACCTCGCCGAAGAAATTGAGCCGAAATTGGCAACTGCAGAACAAGCCGGATGTATGAAACAACTAAGAAGGGAGCAAGCTAACCTGCGGAGAGCCCTGAGCTGGTCCTTGATAGAAACCCAAGGGCCTCTAGCTGTAGAAGGCTTGCGGATGGCGAGTGCGCTCCTGGGATTTTGGGAATATTATGGCTTAATCAGTGAAGGGTATGAGTGGCTAAAGAAGGGATTGGAGTTGACGGACCAAGGAGAAATGCTTTCGACCACTCTCCAGGCAAAGGCACTCTGCGCGTTTGGCGTGATTAATCATGACCTTCACACTGGAGCACACACTCAAATTCTTGAGAAGAGTGTTGCACTCTACCGGAAGAGCGGTGATAAAGCCGGTCTCTCCCAGGCTTTGTGCCGTTTAGTGGATTCGGTAAGCCATACCAGACCTGCTGAATTGAAAAAATATCATCCTTTGATTGACGAAGCATTGAACCTGGCGCGTGAAGCAGGGGATTCGGATATTTTGGCTTCAGTTCTTCAAAGTAAAGCGACAATCAGTGAGGATGAAAAGGCTGCCCGGGCGTTTGCTGAAGAAAGCCTGATCCTTTCTCAAGAAAAGGGAAACAAGTGGAGAATGATTGATGCGCTCGATCGATTGGGCCATCTTTCAAGGAGCTTGGGAGATTACGAGACTGCTCTAGGATACTCCGAAGAGATGCTGGAATTGGCTCGGAAGAGTGAGCATAAAATTGGTATTGCAAACGCATATATTCTGATGGGGTTCTCTGCTTATTCTCAAAATGATTTCAACCGAATGGCGGTTTCTTTTCAAGAAGTACTGGCTTTGTTTCGGGAACTCGGTCTTAAAGGGGGGACAATCTTTTCGTTACGCCAATGCGGGATCGCTGCAAAGCGTCAACAGAATTATCATCAGGCAGCAGCTTGTCTAATGGAAACCTTACCGTTGATTGAGAAAATAGATGATGTCCACGGCAAGATCATGACCCTGGGCTTAATGGCAGGCATCGCCGCTGAAACAGGACAACCCCGCCGCGCCGCCATTTTGCTGGGAGCTGAAGAGGTGCAGCTTAAATCCTTGGATATGGTATTGGATTCAATTGAACAGGCAGAGTGCGACCGGGATACTTTGAGGGTGCGGTCGCAATTAAGTGAAGAGCTCTTTAAAGCAGCCTGGTCTGAGGGGCGTGCCATGACCATGAACCAGGCAGAAACAGAGATTTTTGCGATTGGATCAGAGCTAAAACCCTGATCGAGTGCACTGGGATGCTTATTTTACTATCCAGGGTTTACCAGGAGCTCCTGGATAGCCTGCTTTGGGGTGATGGCTTTGCCTGCCTCCCAGGCGGCAGTAAAGGCTTTATCGCCCAGTTCAGCCCGCGCGGCAGAGACTGCCTCATCATGCTCGCTGCGCTCACGCGGAGACAGACCAAGCCGGATTTTCTCGAAAACAGCATCCGTCGCTCCCAACAGGCGGGCTGCCTGCAGCAACTTCCCCTGTTTTCGGAATAACACGATGAAAGGTTGTATAAAATCGATCAAGTTGACCAAATCTGCATATTTAGATGACTTGAAGACTGTATCCATCACAGATAACGCCTGTTTGAGCTGGTCTTCTGCCTCCGCGAGGTTATCCTGAGACAAAGCCACGCGACCAAGGCAGATCCGGGGATATATTCTCTTGAAACCCGGGAAATCATGCAGCACTTCGAGTAGTTTCCAACCCAGGCGGGCTGAATATGCGTAATCTCCTTGAGACCAGGTGGCCCTTTGGAGATATGTAAGGACAAATGAACCACGCTGACCGGATCCCTCGGGGTAAATCGCTAACGCCTGCTCCCCGTACTGGATGGCTTCGGCATAATTCCCCTGGGCCAGGTTGATTATCAATAAATAGGAGTAGGCATAGCCCTCCACCCACCGGTTCCCGTTTATTTTGGATATTTCGAGCCCCTGCTCGACCAGGGAGGCTGCGCTTTGGTAATCTCCCTCGAATAATGCAACCCAACCCAAGTGGGTTAAACGGCCGGAGATTCCATCCAAATCTTCGATTTCCCTGGACATTGCCAGGCTATTTTCCAAATATACTTTTTCCTCGTGGAAATCCCCACGTGATTCTGCATCGTTCGCCAAAATAAAAAGATGTTCGGCGAGAACAAAAACGTTATTCTCCTGGTGGAAGATATCCAGCATTTCCTGGGTGACGCTAGGACGCTGCTCTGGCATCGATCCAATCTAAGGAACAAAATAAAGAGATTCCCAGCTCATTTCGAGCGGATGGGCCTAATGTTCCGCAGCAGAGCCACGCTTTCTGCGATGACAGAGGCAGGATTGTGGCGTTTGAGATCAGGAGAATATTCCCATGTGTAGTAGGTAAGACTCCATATCCAAATGAGACAGCGCAGCGCCCTGGCTCGCTGCAGAGCAGCGGTTGCCTTCTGGCTGCCGGTCATGGCGCTCTGCGGCTTCGGCCTGGAGAAGCTGCTCCAGCCGCGACAACCCTTCGTTGTATAAACCTCGGATATGCCAGAGCCAGAGCAGATCCGCGGCGATCTTCAACCCCAGCTCGATATCCGTGGCATTCTCATGATTTATAAGGGACCAATCCATTGCCCCGCGCAGGTTGTCCAGCTCCTCTTCCAGGCGGTCCAGCCATTGGACCTGCCCCCTGGCGCGCAGGTGAGGTTCGGCCTCACCGGTCAGTTGAGCAAAGTAAGCTAAGTGGCGGCTGCGCAGCTGTTCCCAGCAGCCCGTCTCTTGCAGCCGGTCTAGTGTGTATTGGCGGATCGTCTCGTGCAGCCTAAAGCGGGTGGCGCCCTCTCCTTGCTCGACCGCGACGAGAGATTTATCCACCAACTGTGCGAGCAGCTCCATCACCTCTGAATGCTCCAACCGAGCCTCCTGGCAGGATTTTTCAGAATTTGACGGCTGATCGTAAATCTTTCCATCTGAACAGACCTGTTCGGCGGCCTCCAACGCCCATCCCCCGGCAAAGACAGAGAGCCGGAAGAGCAGAAGGCGTTCTTTTTCAGAGAGTAGGTTACAGGACCAATCGATGGAGGCGCGCAAGGTCTGGTGGCGCGGCAGCTCTGTTCGGGTTCCGCTGTCGAGCAGGTGGAAGGCATCATCCAGGCGGGCAGCAATCTGTTCGGGGCTCAACATACGAATTCGCACTGCCGCCAGCTCGATGGCCAGGGGGATGCCGTCGAGCCGTTGACAAATGTGGGCGATGGCTGCGGTGTTGGCTGGGGTCAGCGAAAAACCAGGTGAGATCGTTAAGGCTCGCTCTATAAACAGTCGCACAGATTCGAAATGAGCCAATTGGTCTAGCGGAGGCAGGCTGCCAGGATCAGGGTAGGAGAGTGGGGGCACGCGGAAGGCGGTTTCGCCGAACAACCCCATGATCTCACGGCTGGTTGCCAGGATGTGAAGCTTTGGACAGGCTTTGAGCATTTCATTCACCAGGTGGGCGCAGGCAGCGATTACATGCTCGCAGTTGTCTAAGATGAGCAGCAGGTGCTTTTTCTCCAGGAATCCCGCCAGGGAGTCTTGGAGTGGAACGTCAGGTGACTCGAGAATCCCTAATGCGTGTGCGCAAGTCCTTGGAACCAGATCAGGATCCGCTTGCGTGGCGAGCTCAACAAGCCAGACGCCGTTGAGGTAGGCTTCCAGCGATGCCTCACCTACTTTGAACGCCAGGCGAGTCTTGCCCACTCCACCGGAGCCGGTCAGGGTCACCAGGCGGTTATCTGCCAGCAGCTCCTGGACCTGGCTGATTTCTTGTTCACGTCCGATGAAGCGGCTGAGCTGGGCGGGCAGGTTGTGACGGGGAGACTCTCGGGCTGAAATGGGGGCAGGGATAACCTGTGGGGGGTAGCGACCAGTTTGAATCTCCTGGAATAAGTTCTTTGTGTGGGGATCTGGCTCGGCGCCCAGCTCTTTGGATAAGGTATCCTGGAGGAGCTGATATTGGCGCAGGGACTGCGTGCGCTGCCCGGAAAGGGCATAGAGGCGTATTAGCCCGGCGTGGGCATCTTCTAGCAGTGGATCAGTTGCTGTTGCTAGGAGGTAGGCAGCGATGGCGGGCTGGTGCTCACCTTGAGCTTCGTACAAGCGAGCCAGGTTTATGAGTAGGTCGAGATAGGTTTGCTGAAGGGCTGTGCGCCTCTTGATAGCCCACTCCTCATAGCGGTCTTCCGGTAGCAGCTCTCCAGCATACAGCTTCAAAGCAGCCTGATAGAAAGAGGGGTCGTTATGTTGTTGCGATAGGGCTGCGGCAGCTTCAAAGGCTTCAACATCGACCCACAGGGAGGGATCGGCCTGCAGGCAAACGAAATCACCTTCGAAGCGGATATAGCTGGGAGGCTGCAGGGCTTCTAGAACCTGGCGGGCAGAGTGCAGGGTCTGGTACAGGCTGTCGGCTGATGCTTCAGGGCGGGAATCAGGCCACAGCCATTCGAGAAGCTGGTCGCGCTGCAGGCGGTGCCTGGGAGCCAGAGCCAGGAGCTTGACCAGGTCGCGAGCTTTTCGCAGGCGAAAACACTCGGGACCTAAGGAATCCTCCGCCTGATGGATCTGAAAACCACCCAACAGGGAGATGCGCAGACCTGCTTCCAAACCGATCTTCTCAAGCTTTTCTGGGTCAGCCATTTTTTTACTTTTGACTTGCTACTTCATATGATTACCTTCAGAGAAAAAACGCCAGAAATTTTTTGGAGGCTGGCTGGATTATCTCTATATGATTATACGATAGATTAGACTATTTTAGTCGGATTTGTTCGGATGAATGAACTCAAGTGTATATTGGGGAGATCTTTGCTTACCAAAATGGATAAATAAGGTAAAAATAAGTTGAAAATCAACGATAAATCCGTATCAGATCAGGACTGACCTGTATACTGCTGACATGATAAAAAAAGTCCAGTAGGAGAATTTATTGGACACCATTGCAACAGGATCAGGAGGAGCCTATGCATATTATGCCGAGACGAAGTTTCATCAATAACCCTGTCCAGTGGAAAGAATCCACCGGATAACAATTCACTACGATCAGGAGTAAATAATGCTTTCTCAACACAAGTTCAGTTTAAAAATAAATTCGTCCGGTGGGAAACATCCACTAAATTTAGTGATACAGGATCAGGAGGTCCTCAATGAACGCTCGTAATAAAAACGATCTAATGTCCAAACGCAACATTCGTATAACAGTCGGTTTGGTAATTGTTGCATTGGTCGCCGGTGTATACTTTCTCTTCAGACCCTTTCCAGCAGGCCCGAGTTTAGAAGCGGCGGCTAAGGTGCCTGGTGTCAAAGAGGCAGCTTCAGTAAACGGCTGGAGCGCATATGCCAATCCTCCCACCGTGGTGAAAGTGGATGACTTACAGCAATCACAATCGCCCGTATCTGCTTCAATCCAGAGGCTCGACATCGGTGCAGGTAACGTGCTCGAGAACAGCTCACAGGGCAGCAGGATCATCGCCCCGCTCACTCAAGCCTCAGCGTTCGCTGCTCAGGAACCTGCTCTCGTCCCCAGCTTCGTGCTCGAGGTCAGCACCCAGGATAAGCAGGGTTATGTGCCTGCCAGGGTTTACGATACTGCCTCTGTCCAGGAGCCTGGTCTTGTCCCCAGCTTCGTGCTCGAGGTCAGCTCGCATGCAGAGCTGGGTTTTACCTCCGAACTTTCGGCCTCACCCGCCCCTTCTATTCAGAGGCTCGAAATTGGCAACGGTTATGTTCTTGAGAACAGCCGGTCAAACACCAGGATCATTGCACCGAGTGCTCCATTAGTCGTTGCTCCTGCGGTTGCTGCTTCCCCAACCCAGAGACTTGATATTGGCAATGGTTATGTGCTCGAGAACAGTGCACAAGGCAGCCGGATTGTGGCGCCGAACGCCCTGCTGGAAATAGCAGCTACAGCCTCCGGTGTTGATTATCTCAAGCAGATTGACATTGGCAGCGGTTACATGTTGGTCATGGGTTCGGGAAGCCGTGGGGAGATCGTACCAGCTCCATAACAAATCGGGTAATAAACAAGCCACCTCCTGAATTATTGTTCGGGAGGTGTCTTGTTTTAAAGCTTTCGAAAAATTATATGATCAGGAGTACCGTCTTGATCTTGAAGGGCTTGAAGCTCAAGCTGGTTTATTGATTAGTTCCTGGATAGCTTGCTCCAGGTGCATGGCTTTGCCTGCCTCCCAAGCGGTGGTAAAGATTTCTTCCTTCAGCGCGGCGCGTGCTGAAGCCAATGCCGCCTCATACTCATCTCGCTCGCGTGGGGTCAATCTTGGAAAGACGCTCCGGAGTGTGGCGTCGATTTTCCCAGCCAAGCGGGCTGCCTCACGCATCTTGTCCTGTTTGCCGTACAGCACCACAATCCCCGCCAGGAGTGTTGCCGTCTCGTACCACCATTTACTTTCACCGATCATCGAAAATGCCTGTTTTAGCAGCATTTCTGCTTTATCAGCCCCACCAAGCGTCAAGGCAATTCTACCAAGCAAGTACGAGCCGATACACAGGTAATCTGGAATCCCCTCGGACATCCCCATCAGTTCCTGAGTGATCGTCTTGGCGGTTTCAAAATCGCCCATACTCCAGTTTTTCTCCGCCTCCAACCGGAGTACCCGGCGGATGCCATCTTTCCAATTGATATCGTGAAAAAGGGATAAAGCCTCTCCGGCATATTGGGATGCCTCAGCATACTTGCCCTCGGCACATGCAATTTCCAGTAGATAGATTCGACCATAACCTTCAAACCACCAGTGTTTAAGCCCCCGGTTTAATTCAAAGGCCTCCTGAACTAAAACCCTGGCGCGCGGGTAATCTCCTTCAAATAAGGCGAACTCGCTCAAGCTTAAGGTTCGTAACGCCATGCCATCGATATCTTCGATCTGGCAGCTCATGGCCAGGCTCTCTTCCATATACCTTATCGCTTCCAGAATTTCCTCATTACCAGTGGGACGGCTGCCCAGGTAATAAAGATATTCAGAAAGATAAAAAGTTTCATGCTCCTGGTGAAAAATTTCCAGGAATTCCTGTTCAATTTCCAGTTGTCGGCTGTCTGATAAATACCACGTATAAAATAATGAAATCCCCAGCTCACGCCGGTTTGAAGGTCCGAGGCTGCGTAAGAGACTCACGCTCTCCTGTATCAAGGGTTCTGTATTTTCGATGAGGTCAAAGCCTAAATGATAGAGAATGCGAAGCGCCCTGGCCCTTTGCAAGCTGCGATTGCCTTCTATAGGCTGATCGCCGCGCTCGTCCGCTTCGGTGGCCAGCAGCCGTCTGAGCAGTTCGATGGGTTTGATGGAGAAGCCGCGTACCCACCAGAAGAACAGCAGGTCCGCGGCAATCTGCAGTCCCTGTTCGATCTTTCCAGGACGACTCCCCGGTTCCATTGACCATTCCATGGCATTACGCAGGTTATCCAGGTCAGGTTCCAGGCGATCCAGCCACTCGACCATCCCTTTGGAGCGCAAATGCGGCGAGACTTGCTTTGACAGGCAAGTGAAATAATCTAGGTGTTGGTCTCGCCTCGCAGCTTCGCCGCCTGTTTCTCGCAGCTTCTCCAATGCATACTGCTGGATTGTATCCAGAAGACGGTAGCGCGGTTGGTTGGGAGTGTTCTCAATCACCACCAGGGATTTGTCGACTAACTGTGCCAGACAGTCAAGGATGCTGGGTGGGGTTAATAGGTTGGATTCCATAAATCCAGATCCGCCAGGGGTATCAGCCGACATTGCTTCAGCGGCATCCAGGGTCCAGCCCCCTGCGAAGACCGACAGGCGCTGCAAGAGCTGCTGCTCTTGGGGTGAGAGTAAGTTGTAGCTCCATTCTATGGAGGCCCGCAGTGTCTTTTGGCGTGGCAGGGCTGCCGGGCTTCCATTGGTCAACAGGTGCAAGGCATCTTCTAATCGGTCCGAGATCTGCTCGACTGACATCATTCGCAGCGCGTGCCGCGGCCAGCTCGATTGCCAACGGGATTCCGTCCAGACGTTGGCAGATCCGCACGACAGCCCCGGCGTTCTTATCATTAAGAGTCATCCCCTGTGAGACTTGAGCAGCGCGGTCGACGAACAGGTGCACCGCTTCGAACTGGCCCAGCATCTCCAGCGGAGGCCAGCTATGCGGGTCAGGGAAGGTTAGCGTGGGAACTCGAAAGAGGGCTTCGCCGGGCAAGGACAGGTTCTCCCGGCTCGTAGCCAGGATGTGCAATCGAGGGCAGGCTTTCAGTAGGGAATCCGCCAGGAGGGCACAGGCGCTGATCATGTGCTCGCAATTGTCGAGCACCAGCAGGAGCTGCTTCTTCTCAAGGTATTGGACCAGCCGGGTGAGCGGGGGGACATCTGGCTTTTCGAAGATACTCATTGCCTGAGCACAGATCTGTGGTACCTGCTCCGGATCGGAAATCGATGCCAGTTCAATCAACCAGATCCCATTTGGGAAAGACTCCAACAAATCTTCTGCAACCTTGCATGCCAGGCGTGTCTTGCCCACTCCTCCGGAGCCAGTCAGCGTCACCAGGCGGTGTTCCGCAAGCAGCCCCTTGACCTGTATGATCTCCTGTTGGCGGCCGATGAAGGAGGTCAGGTGATTAGGCAAGTTGTGTAACCCGGCTTCCTGGGAGTGAGTAGGAATGGTAACAGCCTGGGTGAGAGAATCTTGGGGAGGGTATTTGCCTTCCAGGATCTGCTGATAAAGTCTTTTTGTAGCAGGGTCAGGCTCGGCTTGTAGTTCCTTGTAAAGGGTGTCCTGCAAAATCTGATACTGGCGCAGAGCCTGCGAGCGCTGCCCGGAGAGGGCGTATGAACGCATTAATCCAGTTTGCGCCTCTTCCTGCAGAGGATCCACAGCAATGAGACGCAGGTAGGCTGTGACGGCGGAGGAATAATCTCCTTGGGCTTCATGCAGGCGGGCTAATTCATGGAGCAGGCCGAGATAGGTTTGTTGGAGGGCTTCTCGCCGCTGGATTGTCCAGTCTTCGTAGCGGTCCTCGGGGAGTAGCTCTCCGGTGTACAAGCCCAGGGCAGCTTGGTAGCTGACAGGGTCCTGGCTCTGGCGTGCCTGGGCTGCGGCAGCTTCGAAGGCTTCGACATCTACCCTCAGCGTCGGATTGGATTGTAGGGTAAGGTACTCGTCTTCGAAGTGGATGTAAACAGGTGGCATTAATGCATCCAGCACCGGGCGGGCAGAATGCAGCGCCTGGTACAGACTGTTGGCAGATGCTTCAGGAGAACGATCGGGCCATAACCATTCCAGGATCTGATCGCGTGCCAGGCGGTGCCTGGGAGCCAACGCCAAGAGTTTTATTAGATCGCAAGCTTTACGCAGGCGAAAGTGCTCTGGTCCAATGGTTTTACCTTTGTGTTGCAGTCGAAAACCCCCCAACATGAAGATGTGCAAGCCTTCTTCAGGGTTTATCTTCACTTGAGCCTGAGAACTGATCGTTTTTATCACTGGATTACTCATCGAACCTGCAACTCTTTACTCAGAAAATACTGGACAGTAACGATGAAGTTGGCGGCGATATTGTTGATTATACCTCATAGTGGATAATTATGATCATAGCACTCTTATATACGTTTACTTGTCTTAAAAGCCAAGATAATCCTGGAAATTGGGATAAATAAGGTAATAATAAGTGTAAATTAAGGGATAATTCAGACCCACACTTTATACTCGGAGCATACTTAATAAAACCTATTCAGTGAAAGAATTCAATCGGAGACTTAAATGTACCCTAAAACAAAATCTATTCTTTTTTCCAGGCATACCCTCAATTTAATCCTGGCTTTTGGACTGGTAGCACTCGTCGCGGGAGTGTACTTTCTTTTCAAGCCATTTCCAGCCGGACCCAGTCTTGAAGTGAAAGCTAATAAACTCGACGTTCCAGCAGGCAAAGTGGCAGCCTCGGTTGCCGGCTCATATGCTAACCATACTCTTGGCTTGCAAGAAGCCGCCTCGGTTGCCGGTTGGTCAGCTTATGCCAACGCTTCTGTCAGGGTGAGCTCGGCTGCCTCTATGCCCAGTTCTGTGCGCGAGTTTGCTTCGTCACAACAGCGGAATTTTGGACCCGCTAGTGTCAGCTCGGCTGCCTCGATGCCCAGTTCAGTGCGCGAGTTTGCTTTGTCGCAACAGCGAAATTTTGCACCCGCCTCAGTTGCTGGCTGGTCTGCTTATGCCAACGCTCCCGTTGTGGTGAAAGAAGCCGCCTCGGTTGTTGGTTGGTCAGCGTATGCCAATCCTCCCACAATCGTGAAATCGGACGATGTGCAAAAACCCCAGAATCCGAAATCGCCCGAGTCTCTCAGACGGCGGTAGGAAAACTCCATAACAACTCCTCAATAAAAAAATTGAAGGTTGTTATGCCAGGATCATAAAGATACGAAAACGAAGGTGAAGGTGTTTTGACATCCCTTCACCTTCGTTTCTACTAAACTGTAAATAACTACCGTGTCAGCCGCACCGTCTTGATCTCGAAAGGCCTGAAGCTTAGGTTAACCTGACCATCTTTACAGGATAGATTGCTGACGAAATTCTCGACCAGATCCGTTTCTGCGGCGGATTTCACCGGCAGGGAGGTGGTGAGGGTGCAGCGAGTGGACATGCGCTTGGCTTCGTACAGCCGGACGATGATATCCTGCGACCCGTCTTCGGCGGGCTTTACAGCTTCGATGATCACGTTGGCTGCGTCCAGGCTGAAAAGCGACTGCTCGCCGCCCGCGCCTGGGAGCACCAGCACAGGCACGTTCAGCTCGTAAGCTTCGCGTACCACATCGCTTTCCGCCAGGCGTGCCATTCCAGGGATACAGAGCATAAGTGAAGGTCTGGATGCCTTTATCAGCGTACATGTCTGGCGCCAGGGCAGATTTGAGCAGGGTCAGGTTGATGCTGTTGCCCAGCACACTTAAACCGTACTTGCTGTCATTCAGCACTGCCACGCCGCGGTTCTCCTCTGCCAGTGCAGACCACTTATGGTTGCATACTTCGAAGCGATCCTGGTCGTACACGCGCGAGCGATGGTTCGGGCGGCGCAGGTGTCCAAACTGGATCTCGTGGATGGCTTCTTGGGTATAAATATCCACCGGGAAAGAGACTTTCAGCAATCGGTGGCTTTCCTGCCAATCTACCGTGGTAGCAAAGTCAATGCGCCGGCTTCCACTATGCAGGGTGATGATCTGCGACAGTTTTGAGTTATTCAGCTTGCGGGTCAGGCGGAGTTGAGCGGTCAGCGGACCGCTGGATAGAACTTCCAGCTTTACAGGCTCATTGGTTTCGACCGGTGATTTCTCTGCCAGGCTGTCGATGTCCCAGGCATCCCAGGCTGTCGGGGCATCCTTGTACAGGTGGAAGCGGTTGCCTGGTCCTGCCATGATTTCGCGCCCGGTCTCCTTGTCCAGCAAGCTGGAAATCTCGCCGCGGGCATTGAACTCGGCGCGCAATAGCTCGTTCTCGAGCGAGCGCCGCGTGGCTTTTACTTCTCTCGATCCGGGCGTTTCTTTTGGTTTTTCAGCTGCATTCACAGTTGTCCAACCGCAAGCAGGCACGGTCACCTCGGCCACGCCGTGGGGCAGCTCTACCAGGGCTTTGCGCGGCCAGGACAGGGAATTGAAAACCGTCACAGCCTCAGCCTTTTGGGTCAAGCTGGAAAGGGCAGCCAGGGTTGAGTTTTGGGCGGCCTGGATGACTTTGTCAAACTCAACTTCGGCTTCCTGGTAAACCCGCTGGATAGAGGAACCGGGCAGCACATCATGGAACTGGTTCAGCATCAGGCGCCGCCATGGATCTTCCAGGCTGGTGGGGGTGAATGAAAAACCTTTCAGGGCGCGGGCAGCCGTGCCCCACAGCTCAGCTTCACGCAGAGCAAACTCGCTGCGGCGGTTGCCTTTCTTCGTCTTCGCCTGAGAGGTATAGGTGCCGCGATGTCCCTGGAAGTACAGCTCGCCCACATAACGTTCTTTGGGCAGGCCTTTTTTCTTCAAATCCTCGAAGAAAGCTGCCGGGGTCGAAATCTTTACCCGGGGTAATCCTTCCAGGTCTTTGGAACGGGCGATATACTCCAGGTGGTCGCGGGTTGGACCGCCACCGCCATCCCCCCACCCAAAGGATAAGATCATCGTGTCGATGCCGTTCTTCTGCAAGCGTGTATTCCAACGCTCGAAGATATTGTTGGGATGGGTCTGGCTGTTGTAATCGGTATAGATATGGGCTGGGATGGCTGAGCCATCGATGCCTTCCCACCAGAAGGTGTTGTAGGGGAATTTCTCTCCGCCGTTGTAAGCCCAGGTGATCTTTTGAGTGGCAAAACCTACGCACCCGCAGCCTTTCAAGATCTGCGGCACCGCGCCAGAATAGCCGAACACATCGGGCAACCACAGCACCTTGCTTTCCACACCAAACTTTTCGCGGAAGAATTTTTGCCCATACATCACCTGGCGGATTAAGGCCTCGCCGCCAGAGAGGTTCGTATCGGCTTCAACCCACATGGCTCCATCCACGATGATATGCCCAGATTTGATGGCGGCTTCGAAGCGCTGATACAGCTCCGGATAGTGTTCTTGGAGCATGTAGTACAGGTGTGCCTGGCTCTGCAGGAATTTGTAATGGGGATATTCATCGATCAATGCGAGGGTATTCGCAATGGTGCGCGCCATCTTGCGCTCGGTTTCTTGCCAGGGCCACAGCCAGGCTACGTCCAGGTGAGCATGCCCGAAGGCATGCAGGGTTGGCATGGTGGGGCCATTCTTCTTATCCAATAAGGGCTTGAGCAGCTTCCGACCGGCTTTTACCGTCTCAAGCATCTCCTCATCTGGCACTTCCACATCGACCACCACTGAGGCTTGCATCAAGGCTTCATCGATCTCAGCCACGCGCAGTGAGAGCGGGTCGAGATGATCCCTTAGCTCGCGCAATGTGGTGAAGTCCAACGCTAACTGGTAGACCTCTTCCAACCAGATTCCGTATGTGCTCTTTCCCATCACGGCTTGGGTGGGTGGCGGTTCTGGTATCGTTTCTATCCCATATAGGACCGGCCCATTGCCCCAATAGGTCCGACCATGCCCGGCATAAGATTCGATCAGGATCTCGATCTTTTCGCCAGGCTTTGCCTTGGAAGTGAGGGTCAGCTCGCGCTCAGCCCAACCGCCCACCGAGCCGATTTCATTACCGTTCGCCCAAACCAGGCTTTCGATCCCGCCAGTAGCCAGGCGCAGGTTGATACGCTTTCCGGCAGCCTCCTTGGGCAGGACTACTTCACCCTTCAGCCAGGCATACTCCCACTTACCTCCCCAGGCTGTTCCGGCGGGCATGGGGGAGAACTTTCGCTGCATGGCTTCCTGGGCTGAAAGCTGCTCTTTGGTAACAAACCCGCTGAAATTTATCTCTCCCAAGGAACGGTAGAGATCTTTCCACAAGACTTCTTGCCATTCATCAACCCTTCTTTGCCATTCTTCATTTAGTGCCATTGAACCTTCCTCCAATTATTGATCAAGATATGATCCATAATCCTTTATTCCATAGAGCATAGGATTATGGTTATTTCTTTGGTTTGAGAACAAGCGTCTGTGCTATGATGCCGACTTGCCTGTAATTATATGCGATGGCGTCAAGCTGGTTCTGTGTCCAACGCTCATGCCGCGAATCCCAGGTGGCAGGAGCGTACAGCAAGATCAAGTCAAATTTCTTCGCGTTGAGATCCTGAATGAAGGGTGTTTCGTCCCAAACTTCAGCGATGGAAAGCTGCTTGAATTCAAAAGGCTGGTAGACCAGCTGGCGGTGATCTAATACCACCAGCCCCATGAACTCATCGGCCAGCACGGGTCCCTCCGCCTCGTGCACATAATCTTGCAGCAAACCAATGGCGCCGCCTTCATTCTCCACTCGCCCCATCACCCATTGGTACCAATTATCCTTCGTCCACGGGTAGATATAAGCAACCTGGACTGCCAGGAGCAGTATCAGGATGGACTTCGCCCACCATTTCTTTCCAGCTGCTGCCAGGATTGCCCCAGCCATGAAAGCCAGCCCCGCCGAGAACTCGAGCAGGTAATTGACGTTCGAGCCAGCTTTTCCGATCGTCACTGCCGAAGCAGTGGCTGCCAGGAGATAAGGGGCTGCCAGCCACCAGCTGCGTACATGGAAGAAGGCAGCCAGCACGATAAACAAGCTGCTGCTGATCACCAGGTAAGGCATATGTTCCCAGATTCCTTTGGCGTAGTCTTTGACGGTATTCCAATAGAACTGGTTCACATTCGAGGTAACGATATTGAAATAGAAACCGCCTTTCGAAAGCAGCATGAGCACCAGGAAGGCAGCCAATCCCATGCCTGCCACCCAGGCTGCCAGCTTGAAGGCCTGCAGGCGGGGTTTCAGGCTGATCAGCCAGACGAAGGCCGCGAAAGGCGCCGCCAGCGCATAGGATTGGCGCGTGAAGATCGCCGCGGTCAGCAAGGCGGCGCCGGCGATCAAGGCTTTACGGTTATTGGGCCAGCGCACAATCACAAAAAGCCCCGCCCAGCTTACGCCTAACGCCAGCGAATCCACCCGGCAGAAAGGCGACCAGTACAGGATATATGGAATCGCCAGGAGGGTTGCCCCACCGATCACGGATGCCAGCCAATCTTTTGT
The DNA here is from genome assembly GCA_963751425.1 of uncultured Chloroflexia bacterium. Classification (GTDB taxonomy): domain Bacteria; phylum Chloroflexota; class Anaerolineae; order Anaerolineales; family UBA4823; genus CAVVUF01. Next base: position 1,175,938 of record CAVVUF010000002.1, read on the forward strand.
GATCGCCTGGAGGGTCAGGACGATGAAAACCGCCGCTGCCAGGATGCTTAAAAAGGAAATTCCACGTCCATACCAGTAAGCAGGACCGAAGATCCAGGCGAAAGGGGTCTGTAAGATGTGGTAAAGGGGAGGATAATTTGAGATGGTATAGGGTATCTGCGTTGGATTGGGGAGGTAAATATTCTGGAACTTGGCCATACGCATGACCTGGTCCAGGACTGGTCCTTCGCCATAATCGACAGGATATGGAAAGGTTACCGTCTTCCAGTTATATTCCAGGTACATCCACAGCGAGCGTCCGAGCGACCAGGCGATCACCACTACCGCCAGGACCAGTGCCAGCCGCGGCAGCCATTTTTTAACCTGCAACCACATATATTTCTCCCTGCGCCGAGATAGACCCCAGGGGTCTCGGCTGTATTATAATCTGTAAATATAACGGCAGGACAAACAAGGCTTGCGAAATGTGCTCCTTTGCACCATTTCTTTTTTCTCAGGATGATTTATATGAAAATTGGACTAATCCCTCTCGATGAGCGGCCCGTCAATACCCGTTATCCTCAGATGATTGCCCAGATTGCTGGCGTTGAGCTCTATCTGCCGCCGACTCAAGTGCTCAGCCGCTTCCGAATACCGGCATATTCGAAAAAACTAAGCCGGTGGTTGGAGGAGATTGCCCCACAACTGGATTATCTCGTAGCCTCGTATGAAATGTTGGGTTATGGCAGCCTGATCTCTTCTCGCATCAGCCGAGAACCTGTGGATGCGATCATTTCAAGGCTGCAGATCCTGCACGAGATTAAGCGGCGCAGCCCTGCTCTGAAGATCATTGGTTTTAATTTGATCATGCGCATCTCGAATGCAAACTCGGCTGTGGAAGAACCGGAATATTGGGCCACGGAGGGGATGCTGTTCTTTCAATTCTCCCAGCTGGTCGACCGCCAGGCGCAGGGACAGGAGGTAACCCGTGAATTAGAGAAGATCAACCGGCTCCTGTCACCTGCTCACGTACAGGATTTTCTAATGCGCCGGCTGCGCAACCACACGATCAACCTGGCAGCCATCCAGATGCTGCTGAACGGCGACCTGGAGGACCTGGTGCTGAGCTCAGATGACACCAGCCCTTATGGGTTATCCTCGAGCGAGAAGCGGGCTTTGGCGCAGTGGGTGAGGCATGTTGACCTGGCAGGTCGTTTATTGATGTACCCGGGAGCAGATGAAGTCGGCTGCGCACTGCTGGCGCGGGCGATCAATGAAGCGCATGGCTACCAGCCAGGTTTTAAAATCTCGTATGCTGTTCCAGGTGGGAATGATATTGTGGCACCCTATGAAGACAGCCCGGTCAGTGTTACCCTGGAGAGGCAGATCAGGGCTGTGGGTGGGAAGGTAGTCGATAAGGGGGGAGATTTCTGGGTGGCTGTCAATCCACCTTCGCCGCGCCGGACGGAATGGGAGGCGGGCTTTGCAGAGGCGGAGCGCCGGGAACGATTGCCATACCTGCAAATGATGGTCGACGAAATCAAGAGACGCCTGGCAGTTGGGCAAGCGGTGATTGTCGCAGATGTGGCTTACCCGAACGGGGCGGACCCTTTGCTCATCGAGCTGCTGTTGAATTCAATTGATATCACCCAATTGGCTGCCTATGGGGCCTGGAACACGGCTGGGAACACGATTGGCACCGCCCTGGCGCAGGCTTGTGCCGCCCATTGGGCCGAATTGCCTGAAAAGCGTGAAGCTCAGCAGCGCTTCTTGCTGCACCGCTTCCTCGAGGATTGGGGCTACCAGCAGGCAGTGCGCGAGGAAACCCGCCAGTGGATGGATGGGAAATTTAAATCGCATTCCGTTACCGCTAAGAACTATCCGCAGGTGCTGTCTTTCATTTACAGGGGACTGCAAAAGCGCCTGGACCAGCTTCCCGGTTTTGCTGGAAAGTATCGCCTGGTAGAGAGCAGCCTGCACCTGCCCTGGGACAGGCTGTTTGAGGTTGATTTTGAGCTTGAGCTGGTCAAATAAAGCTCAAGGATTCCACGGATCGCACGGATGAGTCCTCTAACCATCGAAACCGATATCGCCATCATCGGCGGGGGGCTGGGCGGGGTGGCAGCCGCCCTGGCAGCTTGTGAAGCGGGCTGGAAGGTGGTTTTGACCGAGGAAACAGCCTGGCTGGGCGGGCAGGTTACCAGCCAGGCTGTCTCAGCGCTGGATGAACACGAGCGGATCGAAACGGTCAGCGGCACGCGCACTTACAAAGCTTTTCGAGAAAAAATTCGCAGGCATTACCAGGAAGAGTTCCATTTGCCGGTGCTGATGCCCGATGGCTCGCCGCTCAACCCCGGGAATGGTTGGGTCAGCCGCTTGTGTTTCGAGCCGCGCGTGGGCTTGCAGGTCATCCAGGAGATGCTGGAACCTCATCGCCGAAGTGGAAAGCTACGACTGCTGCTGCGATACCGCCCCACAGCCTGTGAAGGCGACGCGGCACATCTCAAGGGTGTCCAGCTCACCTCCCAAAGTGGGAGGCAGGCGTTGGTGCGCGCCCGGTTGTTCCTGGACGCCACCGAGCTGGGCGACTTGCTGCCTTTGGCAGGTGTGCCTTATATCACGGGTGCTGAAGCGGTGGAAGATACCGGCGAGGCGCATGCCAGCCAGGATGGGCCGCGCCCGGGCAGGGTGCAGAGCTTCACGTTCTGCTTCATCGTAGAATTTCGCCCAGGAGAGGACCATACCATCCGCAAACCGCGCGGCTATGAGCGGTTTAAAGTCGAGCAGCCTTACAGCCTGACCCTGGTTGGGCACAAAGGGGAGGCGATTCCTTTTCACTTCTTTAAATCTACACCCGAAAGCCCGCTGCCTTTCTGGACCTACCGGCGCGTGATGGATGGGAAGCTGCTTGATCCTTCAGGAGGCATGCACGATATGGCCTTGATCAATTGGGCTTCCAACGATTATCGTTGGGGGAATATCATCGATAAACCGCCGCATGTCCGTGCGATCCTCCTGGATGAAGCCCGGCGCCTTTCCTTGGGTTTCCTGTACTGGCTGCAGACCGAAGCGCCGCGTGACGATGGGGCGGGCTTTGGTTACCCAGAGCTGCGCTTGATGCCTGAAGCGGTCGGCACACGTTCGGGGTTATCCATGGCGCCTTATATCCGGGAAGCCCGCCGGATCAAAGGCTTGAGGCGTATCGTGGAGCAGGATATCAGCTCCATAGGGAACGAAGGCCTTGACCAGGCAGCTTTCCCGGATACCTGTGGGATCGGCTGGTACTCGATGGATCTGCATCCTTGCGTGGGAGATGAGCGCTCCCTATACGCTCCCACGCTGCCGTACCAGATTCCGTTGGGAGCGCTCATTCCGGTAGGGTGTGATAACTTGCTGGCTGCGTGTAAGAACATCAGCACCACGCATATCACCAACGGCGCCTTCCGCCTGCACCCGGTGGAGTGGTCGATCGGCGAGGCGTCCGGTTCCCTGGCAGCCTGGTGCTGTGAGCAGCCACCTGTCACCGGCGCGAGTGTGGGAAAGACTGGAAGAGCTGCACAAGTTTCAAGATTATTTGCGGGGACGTGGCGTGGATTTGGGGTGGCCATCAAATTGTTTGTCGTGCTGACCCTGAGCGTAGCGAAGGGGAAGCACCCCTGTGAAGAGACTCTGGAAGCCATTCTGGCGGGCTAGAGGACTCTAATGCCCGCGCAACAGGGGTCCTTCGTCGGCGCCGATGAGTACATCGGTAGACCGCCTCCTCAGGACGACACGCGGGTTTGTCGTGCTGAACGCAGTGGTGCGATGGACTTGTTGTACTCAACGCCATCGCCGACCCCTTTGACCTGACTCTAGAAATTTCCTTGGCAGGAATAACGGCTTGGATGGTCGCGCAACAGGGGTTCTTCAGCGGCAAAGTACGCCGCTTCAGAACGACAATCGGCCTTGTGTCGTGCTGAACGCAGTGAAGCACCCTTTTGACTTGACTAGGAAGTCATCTTGGTGGGTTAGAGGATTCTAATACCTACATTGCGGGGGTTCTTCGCTTCGCTCATAAAGACAAAAAGGTTTTCATGACAACAGATGTATCTCTACAATGGAAGTTTTTATGTGACAATTGTCACCAGTTAAAAGGTATTAATCCCTCTCTCAAACCTACCCTACTTGACAATGCCTCAATGCTGTGATTAAATCAAACAGTATTATGTTGATAGATAGGCAAGTCTTTCTTATTAGAAACATGCCTGAGAATAACGTCGAAAACCCTTACATGGTACCGGAGAGAATAAAAGAGGATCCCCCTGCAGGAACAGTCCTCTTCAACGTGGATTTATGTTGAAGAGGTGTTTGCGCGGACATTGAGACCTTGCTAATTGGCTCACCGACTTGCCAGAACAGGCTGGTTTGATCTAAAATAAGGGAAACCTTGAAAGGAGGTGGCATCCAAGAAATAGATTTTCTAAAGCTTTAAAATCGAACACCGATTAAATTTCAACAAATTAAAACAAATTTCTGGAGGATAAAGATGTCTCAAACAAAAAAATTAAAGTCGCCGCGAGTTCCTTCGCCTTTCAGCCGTTTCTGCTGCAGGCGTCGTCCTGGCCGCTTGCGCCCAGGAAACCGCCGCCCCTGCCGCAACTGCTAAGCCGACCGAGGCCCCGAAAGCCGCTGAAGCAACCCCCACTCAAAGAGTGATAGAAGATGCAACCGCCACGCCGGTCCCCACGGCAGAAGCACAATCCGTCGAACCCCCCATTCTGCAGGCCAAGGTCGATTCTGGCGAGCTGCCTCCCCTGGCAGATCGTCTTCCCAAGGTCCCGCTGACCCTTTCGCCAGTCGACGAGATCGGCAAGTACGGCGGCCGGTTGAAGATGGCTTCCTGGTGGCAGGATGGCGGCATCCAGGCCAAGATGTATGGTCACTCTGCGATCCGCTTCGTGGATGACGGTCTCGGTTTAGCCCCCGGCATGTGCGAGTCCTGGTCATCCAACGAAGATGCCACTGTCTGGACCTTTAATTTCCGCGAAGGCCTCAAGTGGTCGGATGGCTCACCCTGCACCACCGAAGACACCATGTATTGGTGGCGTGACATGGTGCTCGATACAGATCACCCGCAGCTGCCCCCGGCCGAGTTCAGCGCCATCGACGGCGTGCTGCCTGAGTTCACTGCGGTGGATGATTACACCCTGACGATCACCTACGTCAAGCCCGCCCCGCTGACCGCCAAGCGCCTGGCCATGTGGGTCAATGGTCCTGCAGATATCGGTCCAATGTGGGTTCTCCCCTCCGCATATTTGAAGAAGTTCAATCCCAAGTACAGCACTGATGGAACAAAGGCAGAAATGGGAGCCAATCCTGACTACGCGGATTTCGTTGAGCACGATCGCAAGATAGACTCCAAAACAATCCAGAATGCCCTGTGCTGAACTCCTGGATGCTGGTCAGAGTACGAAGCAAGGCGTATCTTCCACCTACGACCGCAACCCGTATTACTACTGCGTGGACACGGCCGGCAACCAGCTGCCTTACATCGACGGCATCGATGATAAGCCCTCCCCCGATGCCCAGTACCTGCTCCTGCAAATCATCCAGGGCAGTGTGGATTATGAAGTGCACACCTACCAGCTCACCCTGGGCGATGTTGCTCCGCTGAAGGAGAACGAAGCAAAGGGTAACTATGAAGTGCGCTTCTGGGATACCGGCTCCGGCACAGGCATGATGTATTTCTGGAACCACGATATCAAGGACGATGTAAAGCGCGAGCTGTACCGCAACCCCAAGTTCAAGCAGGCCATGTCCTACGCCATTGACCGCCCGACCATCAAGCGCATCGTGTACTACGATACCGGCATCCTGACCACCGGCACGATGAGCCCCAAGGCCTTCGAGTTCAACTTCAACGCCGACGCCCAGGCGCATTATGAGAAGTTCCGCAGCCTGTGCGTGGATTACGATCCTGCCAAGGCCAAAGCGCTGTTGGATGAGATCGGCTGCAAGAAAGGCGCCGATGGCATCCGCACCATGCCCGGATGGCTCTAAGCTTGACCTCCGTGTCGATATCGGCGCTGACGCCGCTGGGGAGGCCATCAAGGTTCTGGAGATCACCCAGAAGAACTGGAAAGATGTCGGTTTGAACGTGATCATCAACCGATCCCACCGTCCGATTTCGGTCCCTCCTGGCGTGCAGGGCAGCTCGAGTTCCGCACCGCCTGGGAAGTGGGCGATGGCCCCGACCACCTGCTCTACCCCTCCTGGGTTGTGCCGGATGAGACCGAGCGCTGGGCGCCCCTGTGCGGTCAGCTGCGCATTGTCAAGGGCACCGAGCTGGAGAACACCGAGGCTGATGTGAACCCCTGGGATCGCCAGCCGCCGCGCTTCAACGTGAACGACCCGCAGTACAAAGGCACCGCCATCGAGAAGCTGCACGCCCTCTATGACCAGGCCATCTTCGAGGTGGATGAGATCAAGCGTATGGAGCTGGTGTGGCAGATGAACGACATCCACATGACCGACGGCCCGTACTTCCTGGGCACCGTCGGCAACACACCGCGCATCATCATCGTCAGCAAGAACCTGATCAACGTACCCACCCGTGATCAGCTCAAGCTGGGCGGCTTCTGCAACCCCTGGATCATCCCCTACCCCGGCGGTGACCAACCCCGAAACCATGTCTTTCACCAACGTCTAGAACCAGATATAAATTTGGGAGGAGGGATTTTCCCTCCTCCCACTTCGAAAATGGGGGAATGGCTGAGATTGCATTATTTTTTTGCTTAACGCTCTGGTTTTTGAGCGCAGGTGTGTGTAGGATTTATCGTGTACCGAGCTTTAGATTGACAAGTTCTTATACGAAGACTACGGCGCAGCAGATGAATCCAGGTAATCTCTAGAGAGGAGGATCCAATGATCAATTACATTATCCGCCGCATCGGCTACATGATGGTTACTTTGGTCATTATATGCATCTTGGCTACATGATCGTCGAGCTGCCGCCCGGTTCCTATGTGGAGTTCGAGATCGCCCGCCTGCGCCAGCAGGGTGGGAATGTGGGCGCAGATCAGATCAAGACGCTGGAAATCCGCTACGGCCTGGATAGGCCGATGTATTACCGCTTTTGGAAATGGATCACCGGTTTTGTGCGCGGCGATTTTGGCGAGTCCTTCCAATATCGCCTGCCTGTGCGTGACCTGATCTTTGACAGGCTGGGACTGACGATCGCCATCTCGGTCTTTGCCCTGTTTCTCGCCTGGGCCGTGGCGGTGCCGCTGGGGGTGTATTCCGCCACGCACCGCAACACGATCCCGGATTATATTATCACTGTGCTGCAGTTTGTGGGCCTGTCGATTCCGGGCTTTTTGCTGGCGCTGGTGCTGATGCTTTTTGCCCAGCAGGTCTTGGGGCAGCAGGTGGGCGGTTTATACTCAGATGAGTTCCAGAATGCCCCGATGAGCGCTGGCAAAGTTTGGCGACCTGATGCAGCACTTGTGGATCCCGATCGTGGTGATCGTGTTTGGCGGCACGGCTGGCCTCAGCCGCATCATGCGCGCCAACCTGCTGGATATGCTCAACATGCAGTACGTGCAGACGGCGCGTTCCAAAGGTCTGACAGAGCGCACCGTCATCTGGAAGCACGCCGTGCGCAATGCCATGCACCCCCTGATCATGATCCTGGGCGGGTCGCTGCCGGGTCTGATTTCCGGCGAGACCATCATCGCCCTGGTGATGAACATCCCCACCGTCGGCCCGATGTACTTTAATGCCCAGCTCAACCAGGACCTGTACCTGGCGATCACCTTCCTGATGTTCCTGGCGATGCTGGGCCTGATCGGCAACCTGCTGGCGGATATCGCCCTGGCCTGGGTCGATCCGCGCATTCGTTACGAGTAACCGAGAGAGGTGAACTATGACTGAAGCCGTCCAACCTATCCCTCAGCCCGTTCCAGAACGCCAGACTTTCATAGATGAGCCGGTCAGCGACGTCGGCGACCTGTCTCAAAGGCAGCTGATGCGCATCCGCTTCGCGCAAAAACAAGCTGGCGATGGTCGGTCTGATTGGCATCATCCTGACCTATATCATCGTGTTCCTGGGCGAATTCATTGCCCCCAACTGGTACCAGTTCCAGGATACGGAATATATCTATGGTCCGCCCAGCCCGATCACCTTTAAAGGTCCCAATGGCAGGTTGGGTTTACGACCTTATACGTATGCCACCACCACCGTCCTCAACCCGGATACTTTCCAGTTCGAATTTGTCGTTGATACTAAGACATGGTGCCGATCAGCTTCTTTGTGCAAGGTGATCCCGTTCAAGTATTCGGACAAACGATTACATTGCACCTGTTTGGGCTGGAAAATACCACGCAGCGCTTTTACGTATTCGGCGCGGATGGCCTGGGGCGGGATATGTTTGCCCGGACCTTGAAGGGCGGGCAGATTTCTACCACCGTTGGCTTGTTTGGCGTGGCCTTGAGCATTATCTTCGGCACCGTCCTGGGCACGGCTTCTGGCTACTGGGGGGGCTGGATCGATGATGTCATGCAGCGTATCATCGAAGTGCTGGGCGCTTTCCCGACGGTCCCTTTGTGGGCTGCCCTGGCGGCTGCCATGCCGCCCATTTCGGAAGATTTTACGGTGGTGCACCGCTACTTCCTGATCACGGTCGTGCTTTCGATAGTTAGCTGGACCGGTCTGGCGCGCCAGCTGCGCGCCAAGGTGATGTCCTACCGCGGGGCCGATTTCACGCCAGGCAGCCCTGGCAGCCGGCGCGACGGATTGGCGCATCATCTTCTCCCACATGATCCCCAACGGCGCCAGCCACATCATCGTCATCGCCGCCCTAGCATCCCGGGCATGATCCTGGGTGAAACCGCCCTGAGCTTCCTGGGCCTGGGCATCCTGCCGCCGGCGGTCAGCTGGGGTTCCCTGCTGCGCGAAGCGCAGCAGGTGAGTGTGGTGGTCGAATCACCCCTGGCTGCTCATCCCGGCTGCGGCGGTAATTATTACGGTGCTGTTGTTCAGCTTGATTGGCGACGGTCTGCGCGATGCCGTCGATCCCTACTCGATCTAACCCGAAAGGCAGGCTAAAAAATGAGAATGAAACTTCCGGGTCTGTATCGTAAATCGACCGTCTCCATCTTTCCAGATGAAGATATTATTCTAAAAGTGCGCAACCTGCACACTTATTTCTTCACCGATATTGGCATCGCTCGAGCCTTGAATGGGGTCAACTTCGATATCCCGCGCGGCAAGGTGATGGGCATGGTGGGCGAGAGCGGCTGCGGTAAAAGCGTGACAGCCCTTTCCATCATGCGCATGGTCACCAAGCCGGGCAAGATTGTGAGGGGCGAGATCACTTTATACCGCCAGGACCGGCAGAATAAAAGTATTGTCGATGAAATCGACCTCACCAAGCTGGAACCCATGGGCTCTGAGATGCGCAGCCTGCGCGGCGCAGAGATGGCGATGATCTTCCAGGAACCCATGACCTCCCTCAACCCCTCCTACACCATCGGCGACCAGATCATGGAGGGCATTATCTTGCACCAGAAGGTGGATAAGGTGGAAGCCGAAAAGCGCGCCATCGCCATCCTGGATCGGGTCGGGATGGCGAACCCGCAGCTGGTAGTCAAGCGCTACCCGCACGAGCTGAGCGGCGGGATGCGCCAGCGGGCCATGATCTCCCTGGCGCTTTCCTGCAAGCCCTCGATCCTGTTCGCCGATGAGCCGACCACCGCCCTGGATGTGACCACCGAGGCCCAGATCCTGGACTTGATGCGCGAGCTGCAGAGCCAGCATCAACATGACCATCGTCTTCATCACCCACAACCTGGGTGTGGTGGCGCAGATGTGTGATTATGTCGCGGTGATGTACCTGGGACGGGTGGTGGAGCAGGCACCGATCGATGATATTTTCTACAACCCCAAGCACCCTTACACCAGCTCCCTTTTGCGCTCCATCCCCCACGTGGGCAGCAGCCAAAAGGAGCGCTTGCAGCCGATCCGCGGGGTAGTGCCCGATCCCTATTCCAAGATCAACGGCTGTCCCTTCCACCCGCGCTGCGACCAGGCCATCCCTGGCACATGCGATGTGAACGTTCCGGGCTTGACCAATGTTGGGGTGAGCCATACTGTACGCTGCTTCTTGCATTCTGATGATGTGGAGGAATCCTATGCTTAGTGAAATCAGCCACCTCAATAAAGACGAGCTGCTTCTGGAAGTAAAAGACCTGAAAAAGTATTTCGCCGATCCGGCGGGGAACCATCAAAAAGACTTCAGGCACCGTCAAAGCTGTGGATGGGGTGAATTTGTTTGTGAAAAAAGGTGAAACGCTGGGGCTGGTGGGCGAAAGCGGCTGCGGCAAGACGACCGCCGGGCGTACGATCATGCGCTTGCTGGAACCCACCGGCGGGGAGATCCTCTTCAATGACCCGAAACAAGGCTGGATTGACCTGGCGAAAATGGATCGCAAGCAAATGTTCACCGTGCGGTCCAACATGCAGATCATCTTCCAGGACCCCTTCTCTTCGCTGGATCCGCGCATGACTGTTGAACGCATCATCAGCGAGCCTCTGGTGATCAATAAGATCGCCAGGGGCGAGGAGCTGCACGATACGAGTCGCCGAATTGCTGCGCATGGTGGGCATGCGCCCGGAATATCCGCAGCCGCTACCCGCACGCCTTTTCAGGCGGACAGCGCCAGCGCATCGGCATTGCCCGCGCCCTGGCTTTGAACCCCAAGCTGATCATCTGCGATGAGCCGGTGTCTGCCTTGGATGTTTCCATCCAGGCGCAGGTGCTCAACCTCCTGGAGGACCTGCAGCGCGACCTCAACCTGACCTATATCTTCGTCGCCCACGATTTGAGCGTGGTAGAGCACATCTCGGACCGCGTGGCGGTGATGTACGTTGGGCAGACTGGTAGAAGTTGGCCGATACCGAAGCGCTTTATTACAGCCCCAAGCACCCCTATACAGAAGCACTGATGGCAGCCGTACCCAAGCCCGACCCGCGCAGGCGCGACCGCCCGATCAAGCTGCCCGGTGAAGTGGCCAGCCCGGCGAACCCGCCATCAGGGTGCTATTTCCACCCGCGCTGCCGCTACGCCAAAGATATCTGCTCGACAGAAGCCCCACCGCTGATCGAAGTGGAACCCTTACACTTTTCAGCCTGTCACTTCGCTGGCGAACTTAAGCTGAGAGGCGTGATGGGATAAATAGCAATCAAAGCAGTGTGATTGCGAAGGTTAGGTTATATGGAACAAAAAAGTCATTGGTCTGCCAATATTGTCTATCTATTGGCGTGGTTGATCTGTTCAATATTGTTAATCGTTGGCCTCCTGGTGTTCCATGAAGCCACAATAAGTATCATGAGGGCCATTCAGGTGCGGCAAGTTGCTGCAAGCGCCGCAGGAGAAGCAGGTAAAACCCTATTAGATACTGGTTTTACGATGAGGGCGATCGACATGAGCATTATCTTTGTGGGTGCGATCGTGGCGGCGGGGCTGGCAATCGGGATCGAAGTTTATTTCCGGCGTGGGAAGGAAAAGGGCAAGTTATGGCAGCGCATTGGGCTGGTGTTGGGGATTGAAGTGGCTGTTATCTTCATCAGCTTAATTATTATAAACGTTGTCTGACAGGCTCATTGGCTCTTTGACGCGCGTTTATCTTCTCGGTGAACCCGATCTGATGTTCCAGCACGTTTAGCTTATTATTCAAAGTATCCAAACCCTTTTCGAGCTGGTGCTGGCGGTTCTGCCAGCGCCAGCGTTTTGGGTAATGGACCAAGCTGCGGTTTTGATCTCCTGCCAGTTTCTCTTTCAGGGAAGCCAATTCTTGCTGTGCGTTCAGTTCCGTCAATAACGTATTCCAATACGTGGCTTCGAGGGGAGAGATCATGGTATTGTGTTGGAGGACCTGCGCGATGGCAGCCATCATGCGGATCCCAAGCTGCCGTTGACTTTCGGCCAGCCTGCCTTGAAATGCCCTCTGCAAGGCGGTGAAAGCTTGGAGATAATATTGGATGCCTTCATTCTCCTTTGCGATGGCTACGTACTTCGGTTTTTTACCCCGATAGGCTTTTACCACCAATTCCTGCCCCACCGTAAAAGCGTTGTGCCCCCGGCAGTAGGCAAACTGTGCCTGCAGATCGATGGGGCGCCTACAGTTTGGACAGACTTGCGGCCAGGGTTCATGATCGATTTCTGTAGCACAGAACGGACATACCACCGGTTCTGGTTCTGGCTCGAATTGGATTTCAGGCGGACTGCCGTTTTTCATCTATTTTAATTAATTTCGTATGTAGACATCGTATTGAACAACATGCCTTCCCAATATTTGTAATCTTCTTCCGTCGCACCCTGGGCAATCAACACGAGATTGGAATTACCCCAATACATACTCTTCACCCAGCGTTTGCGGCGCTGCCCGTTTTCAACAAAGGTGAACTTGACCTCGAGCAGCACAACCTTTTGCCCGGTATCCTTTTTTGTTTCCAGAATCACAGGATCTGAAAGGCTGTTGACACCATCTAATAATCCCTGCATGAGGATATCGGCATCTTTCGGTTCCACCGGGTATTTCAGTACGATTTTCTCTGACACAAAGCAAGTATCGAAATTGTCTTTATAGGGGGTGAAAATCCATCCTCGCTTACCCTTGACCATGTCGATCTGCCGCCAATCACTGGGCAGCCAGACGGCATACCCGGCTTCGTGGTCCCAATATTTTTTCTCGCCGGTATAAACGGGCGGTTTACTTCTATCTATCTCTTTCATGATGACCTCATCCTGCTTTAATAAATTTTCAGGAAGTCGATATTTTCCTGGATTTGAGATTGTCGAACGGCAATTATAGCAGTAAATTTGGCTTATTCGTAGAGATTTTTCTGCTATGATCCCTGCGTCCGCGTTGTATAATGATAGAAATGTCTATCCAATGTCCAAATTGCGGCTTTGAAAACCCGGCTGGGATGAATTTCTGCGGCATGTGCGGTGAGCGGATCGTGCAAGTCTGCGCCAATTGTGGCGCTTCGAACCCAATCTCATTTCGTTTTTGTGGGAAGTGCGGTACACCTTTCTCCGCTGGAGAAGTGAGTGCAGCGGAGAGGCTTGCCCCAGAAGCGACCAGCTCTGTTCCAGGGCCAACTAATGGCCTGGTTTCTGAAGCAGGAAAAGTAGTGTTCGCTAACCCGCCGCGCCTGGATGGGGAACGCAAGGTGGTGACGGTGGTCATGACCGATGTGACGAGCTCCACGAACCTACTGGAGCAAGTGGGCAACGAGACCTGGGTGGAGCTGATGAACCAGGTTTTATATATTCAGGAGCGAGAGGTCGAGCGCTTTGGCGGAAAGGTGGACCAGTTCCGCGGTGACGGGTTGGTAGCCTTCTTCGGCGCGGGTGTAGCCCACGAGGACGACCCCGAGCGTGCCATCCTGGCAGGGCTCTCCATGCACCCGGCTGTGCAAGATTACCTGGAAAAACGGACTGGTTTACAAGGGATTGCCCTCCAGCTGCGCGTGGGGATCAATACCGGTGAAGTGATCTTGATGGATGGCGTTGGAGATCATCACGGCGAAGATACCGCTATGGGAGCGGCGATCTCGGTCGCTTCGCGCATGGAGACTTCGGCTGAGCCGGGGACGGTCTTGGTCAGCGAGTATACATACCAATTGGTAGCAGGATCGTTTACCTGGAAGACGTTTGGGGAGATCATGGTCAAAGGTGTCAGCCAGCCCATCGCGGTTTACCGGCCGCTTGCTCCCCTGGCAAGGGAGGCGAACCAGCTCTATATCCTTGGCTCTCTGGAAACCGCCATCCCGATGATCGGACGGGAATACGAATTTGACGTTTTGCGGAAAGCCATTGAAGGCCTCTACGAGGATCGCGGGGCGCTGGTGCTGATGAGTGGTGAGGCTGGGATTGGGAAATCCTTTTTAATCAACGAAGCGCATCACTATTACTTGCGCCAGGGGGCTATTCTGGCTGCTTCGAAAGAAAGCACGGAAGGACCGGATACCTCTTTGGCCTGGCTGCAAGGGCGCTGCCGTTCCTATTACTCTGAATCACCCTTCTCGGTGTGGAATGATCTCTTGCAGAACTGGCTGGGGAATTATGCTCCTGATTCGGTTGAGGCGATGCAGGAGGGGTTGTACCGTGAATTTTCCACCTTGTTTGGCGATCAGGTTGGCGATTATTACCCATACCTGGCAACCATTCTATCCTTGCCGCTCGAAGATGTGTATGCAGAGAAAGTCAAGCACCTCGGCGCGGAGGGATTGCAGCGCCAGTTTTTTCGCACCATCCGCAGCTGGCTGGCAGCCAGGGCGGCGATCAAGCCAATCGTCATCGTTCTTTCGGATATGCAGTGGGCTGATTCGACCTCAATGGAATTGCTGAAGCACTGTTTGCCTTTGACGGACGACGCACCCGTACTTTGGGTGCTCACCTACCGTCCAGACCGGGCTTCACCAGCCTGGGAGTTCCAGCATTATGTGGAGACGCAGTACCCACACCGCTTGACCATGCTTGAGTTAGCTCCCTTAGATTACGCGCAGTGCCAATCCTTTATCACTACCATTTTTGGAAAGCAGGCTTTACCCGAAGAGACCCAGCTGCTGATTTATAGAAACTCTGAAGGAAACCCTTACTATATCCTCGAGCTGCTGCGCTCGCTCATTGAAAATGGCTCGCTTGTCCATGACAGTGAGAGCGGATGCTGGAAGATGGCCTCTGCGTTGACAAATTTAAATGTACCTGCCAGCCTGCATGGTTTGCTCCAGGCGCGCATTGATGGTTTGCGGACGGATGAGCGCCATGTACTGCAGCTCGCTTCGGTGATCGGGACGACCTTTTGGTTCAATGTGCTCGAGTCCCTGGTTGCGCCTGCTTTTCCCTTAAAGCAGCACCTGTCTGCTTTGCAGCGCGCGAACCTGGTCTTCGAGCGCGGCCGTGTGCAGCAGCTCGGTATGGAGTATTCATTTAATACTAAGCTGGTGCGAGATGCCGCTTATGAAGGACTCTTGAGCACACAGCTCAGCGCTTATCATCTGCTGGTTGCGGAGTATTTTGAGCAGGAATTAGATCCTTTGCTCCAGAAGCAATATGAAGGGTTCATCGCCTTTCATTACCGGAGGGCGGGAAATCCTAATAAAGAGCTGTTCTACACCATGCGCGCTGCTGAAAGGGCAATTGAAGTGTACGCGAATGCAGAGGCGCTCGATCACTGCCAGCGTGCCCTGATGTTATTGGATGAGATGGATGACAGATCCAAGAATGATGATGCACGCTATGTGATCCTGACCCAGCGGTTCGAAGTCCTGAAGATGCGCCATCTTTTGTATTATGTGCTGGGAAATATGGAGGCTGGAGATGCCGACGCCAAGGCCCTCCTCGCCTTGGCAGAAAAAATGAAGGATGACCCTGCCTGGCTGGTGGATGCGTTATTGGTACAACCCGAAGTGCGTCGTTTTGAGAGCAAGGACACACTCGATCAGGGATCCGCTTTGGCAGAGCAGGCATTAGCCCTGGCATTACAGCTTGGCGATAAACATCGCGAAATGAACAGCCTGATGGCCATCGGCAGCCTGCAGTTGGTCAAACAGGATCACCGCTGGCAGGAGACCTGGGATAAAGCCCTGGAATTGAGCCGCGCCTTGGGCGATACCCGGGCTGAGGCTAACCTTTTAATCGCAATTGGCTCTGCCTATGGGATCGACAGCCTTGACCGAAATATGGAATACCTGCAGGCGGCGATGAAGGTCTCGCAGAAATTGGATGATAAGCGCACCGAGCTGCGCCTCTTGGGCGTGTTCGGTGACCAGTTTGAGCGCAATGGCGATTATTACCGCTGGTTGACAGAGTTCGAACAGCCTCGCCTCGCCATCAGCCGCCAAATTGGGGATCGCATCGAAGAAGGATTTGCACTAATGCACTGCGGGCAGATCAGAGCCCTCTACCTGGGAGATTATTCGGCTGGCCTGGTTGAAGTGGAAGAATCGCTCCGGATCACTGAGAACCTGACTTCCAGGCTGTATCCTCTGCTCAGGCTTACGCAAATCCAGGTAGAGATGGGGAAATATGATGACGCCTTGACAAACCTGGAAGTGGCGCGTCCGATCTCGGAGCAGGCAGTCAATTATATTGGCAGAGCAGGTTATTCCCTGGTGGCTTCGATTCTTTTCAATACAATCGGCGGGGAAGAAAATTTCACTAGAGTTGTTGACATTACCAACCAGGTATTTGAGTTGGTGAACAGCGAGAAGGTATCTCGCCAGTATGCGATTGGCGCGGCATGCTCAGCCAGTATTGCTCACCTGGGGTTGGCTGCCCTGAGCGAAGCTGAAAGCGTTCGGGAGGATCAGCTGCGGCAGGCAATTGATAGCTCACAGCACTCTCTGGATCTTTTCAACCAATTCGGTTTCTTGCAGATCATCGAATGCAGCGCTGAAGAAATATTCTACCGGCACAGCCAGGCTTTAGCTGCCAACCACCGTAAAGTGGAAGCCAGGGAAATGGTGGAGCGCAGCTATGGCGAGATGATGCGTAAGTATGAAATGATCCCAGCCTCCAGCCCTTACCGTAAGACTTTCTTGGAGATTCACCTGCATCGCCAGATCAGCCAGGCAGCCGCTTTACCTTAATTTTTATCCAGACCGGGCATACTCAATTAATTCATTGAGTGGACAGGTTGCCAGGCCAATCACGTGGTCGGCGCCTCCATAAAACACATACACAGTTCCATCCACAACTGGATTGGCACAGGAGAAGACTACCCGCGGCACATCCCCACGCATTTCCCATATCTCTTCCGGCCAGAAGATGGGCTCCTTGGGGCGGTGGATGATTTTGGTCGGGTCGTCTAAATCTAACAAGATTACGCCCAGGCGGTAGGTGGACTGCTTGTCATAGGCGTGGTTGATGCATACCCAGCCGTAAGGGGTCTCGATGGGTACTCCGTTGCTGCCGACGCTGTGATTGTCCCACCAATTTTCCTCTCGCGGACTGTAGATGGGCGCCATATCCGCTTCCTTCCAGGTCTCCAGATCGGTGGAATAGGCGATCCACACATGCGGTCTGCGGCGGTGAAAGGCCGCAAACTGTCCATGGATCTTGCGCGGAAAGAGCACGTGATCTTTATTATCTTCTCCATGCACAATCGCTCCCACAGACTTCCAGGTTAACAGGTTTTCGCTGGAGGCGATCACGGGGGTGATGCCGCCACCGAAGAAAGTGTAAGACTCACCCTTGTTGAAAGCTTCCCGTCCATAGGCGGTGTAGGTCATGTAAAAGCGGCCTTCGATTTCCACGACGCGCGCATCTTCAACGCCGCGTGAGTCGCTTCCATCACTCGGCGCCAGGACGGGCTGGCGCATCCGGTTCCAGTGCACCCCATCAGGGCTGGTAGCGTAACCGATCCGGCTAACCCAATCCAATCCCTGGGCGCGGTAATACATGTGGAAGAGACCTTGATGGTAAAGGACACCTGGGTTAAAAACGTTATAACATTCCCAGTCCGAGGTAGGGTCAGGCATAAGGATAGGATTGACAGAATGCCTTTGCAGTTTCATTTGACTAACCTCCAGCTTTGTCTAGGCGGTCCATATCTGAAGGAGTAAGGTTAATCTCCAATGCTTCCAGGTTCTCGGTTAACTGGGCCTCGGTGCTGGCGGCGATCAAAGGCAGCACTGAGGGATTCCCGTGCAGCATCCAGGCCAGGATCGCTTGATTGACCGTGCAACCTTTTTCTTCTGCTACAGCTCTCAAGTTTCTCATCCGGGCTTGAGAATCGGCTCCGGCATATTGTTCACCAATCTCTCGATCTGAGCGTGTATAACCGCCGCTTAAGAGCGCAGAATAAGCCAACAGGGTAATCCTCCGATTCCGGCAGTAATCAAAAAGATCTTCGTTCGCCGCTAACTGGGGAGAAAAACTGGCGCCCGGTTTTGGGCGGAGATAGGTATGCCTTTGTTGAACGCAGCAGTATTCACTCCACCCATGGTTCGCGCTGGTCCAGCGTGCTTCTTCCAACCGCCAGGCGGTGAAATTGCTGGCGCCGATAAAGCGTACTTTTCCAGCTTTTACCAGTTTTTCAAATGCTCCTAAGGTTTCTTCCACCGGCGTGCTGCGGTCATCGGTATGGGCATAATAAAGGTCGATGGCTTCGCAGCCCAGGAGCTGAAGGCTTTTCTCGCATTCGCTCTCGATCCAGCCAGCACTGAGGCTGCGCGGCACTCCCAATGGGGGGATTTCGAACCCGACCTTGGAAGCAATGAACAACTTTGACCGATTTTTCCGGCTTTTCATCCAGCGACCCAAAAGTGCCTCGCTTTCACGGCCTTTGAAACCTTTCACCCAATGGGCGTAGATATTCGCCGTGTCGATGAAGGATCCTCCAGCCTCGACATACTGGTCCAACAATCGAAAAGAGGTCGCTTCGTCATTTCGGGTGCCAAAATACATGGCTCCCAGGCATAAAGCGCTGACCTGTACCCCGGTATTCCCTAAAAGCACTGTTTTCATATTAGCCCTTCTTTCCAACTCGATAATCAGGTGATAGTAGTTTGGATGATACGTATGTGCACAAGTATAATAGCACTTCATTGTTTTTGGTGTAAAGCAATCCTCGGCGCTGAATCCTCCAATCTTTCAGTGTTATACTTACCTCAGCAAAAATAGCCATATTTTGTGTACTGGTAAAGGATGCTGAAAGAGCCGCATGAATATTAATCAAAAATCTTCATCTTATTTTTTAAAACATCTTTTCTCACTCTCTTGCTTGTTCCTTACCATCGTTTTTCTTCTTTCAGCCTGTTCTGTAAGGCCGACTCCAATCCCGGTAGCCCCTATCACTGGATTACCTCAAGGTACGGATAGTTATCCCTGGTGGAACGATACAGTGTTTTATGAAATCTTCGTACGTTCCTACGCGGATAGCAATGGAGATGGGATCGGCGATATTAATGGATTGATCAGTAAATTGGATTATTTGAACGATGGAAAGCCTGAGTCAACGACTGACCTGGGAGTCACGGGGCTTTGGCTGATGCCAGTCTCCCCTTCACCTTCCTATCATGGCTATGATGTCACAGATTATTATGCGATCAATCCACAATATGGCACATTAGACGATTTCAAACGCTTGCTCGATGAAGCCCATAAGCGGGGTATCCGGGTTATCGTCGACTTGGTGATGAACCATACTTCCGTAAGCCACCCCTGGTTCCAGGAATCCACTGATCCTGCTTCTCCACGCCGGAATTGGTATATTTGGTCAGAGGCTAACCCGGGGTACAATGGCCCCTGGGGAGAAGAAGTCTGGCATCCCAATGGTAAGAGCTATTATTATGGGATCTTTGAGCAGGGAATGCCCGACTTGAACTATACTAATCCGGAAGTCAGGACAGAGATGGAAAAGGTTGCCAGGTTCTGGTTAGATGATGTTGGAGTGGATGGCTTCCGGTTGGATGCTGCCAAGCATATAGTCGAAGAGGGGCAGGTACAGGAGAATACGGAAGCCAATCACACCTGGTGGGAGGAATTTCGGAAGGTTTTTAAAGCAACTAATCCCCAATCTTTGGCAGTGGGTGAAGTTTGGTCATCGACCGACCAGGTTGCCAAATACCTGGAAGGTGACGAGCTGGACCTGGCCTTCAACTTCGACCTGGCAGAAGCGGTTCTGAAGGGTGTTTCGGGCGAGAGCGCATTCACGATTCGCACCACGATCGATTCGAGCAGTCGAACCATTCCTCCCAGCCAATTTGCCACCTTCCTCACCAATCATGATCAAAATCGCACCATGTCTCGCTTAGGTGAGGATGTTGAAAAAGCCAAGGTGGCAGCATCGTCCTTGTTGACATTACCTGGAGCACCCTTCATTTATTATGGCGAGGAAATTGGTATGACAGGTGTGAAACCAGATGAAAATCTGCGCAGCCCGATGCAGTGGTCGGCGGATGCTAACGCTGGATTCACAACTGCTGAATTCCCGTGGAGGCTGGTCCACGATGATTATCAGACGGTCAATGTCGCGGCTCAAACCGAGGCTCCAAACTCCTTGCTCTCCCGTTACCGGAATCTGGTTCAACTGCGCAATGAACATGCTGCCATGCGAGTGGGCGAGTACGTGCCTGTCGAATTGAACGCGAGCCAAATCCTGGCTTTCTTGCGGGTCTCTAAAGATGAGACAGTTCTGGTAATCCACAACCTGGGGAAGGAGCCTCTCAGCGAATATGGCTTGACCTTAAACGCGAGGTCCTTTATCTGGAGAATATCGAGCTGTGCCGTTATTCGGCGCACAATTCTTGGATAAAAAGGACCAACTCCTGGCACCGGTGATCTCCTCTGATGGCGGTTTTGAGAATTATATGCCCTTGCCGGAGGGTGTGTCTTTACCGGCATATGCCAGCCTGGTTATTCAGCTACAAGAGGTGAAATAGGGAATGCAGAAAAAGCCCTGTTTCTGGTTTGTAATCCTGTTGGTAATTGTTTCGAGCGCTTCTGGTTGTAAGCGGACACCTTCACCCGCCGCTCAGCCAACCCAGCTCTTCCCTGCCGCAACGCAAAAGACGACTCAAACCAATACCCCCACGCTTCCCCCATCTCGTGAGCTCCCATCCACTACGCCGACCCCCGTTCAGCTCAGATCGTCGCCCACTTCTCCAGCCCCTGCACTTGAAGACACGCCTACTCCTTCTGGGGCTTATCCGGGGCCTCAAGATCAACCTGGTGCAAATGCATACCCTGTACCGATAGATCAGTCTGGTGCAGATGTATACCCAGCACCTCAGCAGGGAGAAGGGATGCAAATCTTTACCCAAACTCCAACGCTGGCCTCTGGTACGGTTCAAGCGACCGCCATGGTCAGCCCCACGCCGACGTCAGGGCTGACCGCCACCGAGCATGTACCACAGCCCTTTGGCCTGGAGGTTACCCCTTCAGCAGGTAAGATTAGCATTTACCATTCTTGGACGGGTTCAAAATTTGATGCTTTGATGCAGATTATCCAAAGCTTTCAGGAGTCTTATCCTAATATTACTTTCGATCTGACCTATATTCCCCAGTCAGATCTACGGGAACGTTATACGCAGGTTGCTTATAACGGAGCGGGCCCTGACCTCTTGTTGGGGTCTTCGGATTGGCGTTCTGCCCTTTCCAGCCAGGAACTGGCAGAAGATCTAACCCCTTATATCTCTGCATCTTTCCGAGAAATATTCAACCCGGTTGCTATGCAGACCGGGCAATACAAAGGGCTCCAAGCCTGCCTGCCTTATGATCTAAGAGGGGTTCTTTTATATCGGAATAAATCGCTAGTCCCTGAATCACCCAAGTCCTTCGAGCAATTGGTTACCCTGGCTCAAACGGTAAGTGGAGTAGGAACCCTGGGCGTGTATTTTGAGGGAGGCAGCTATTTCTCTCTAGGTAATTTAGCTGGGCTTGGCGGACAGCTTCTCGATCGCGATGCAAACCCTCTATTTGATCGAGACCAATACCGCGTTGCCTTGTCCTGGATGAATCTATTGAAGGTGATGAAACAAACTGGAGCCCTGGAATTGAACGGTGACAAGGATTTGCAGCTTTTTAAAGATGGCAAATCTGGATTCCTCATAGAAGGAAGCTGGAATAAAGATGCGCTCGCCCAGGCAATTGGTCCAAAAAACCTTGTTATCGACCCGTGGCCTTCTTATCAAGGTGGTCATCTTTCAGGCTATGTCCAGTCTGACTGTATGTATCTGAACTCCAATACCCGTGAGCTTTCAACGCTGGATCATCAAGCTGCCTTAAAATTTATGGGATATTTTCTCACTTCCCCGATGCAGAACCGGTTAGCTGAAGCCGGCATCATCCCAACTCTGATCAATGCGCAGCCCTCGGACCCACTTACACGCCAGGCGATGCTCGCTTTCCAGGGTGGAACAGCGTATCCTGCTGAATTTGACGAAACGATTCGCCAGGTCTATTTTACTGCCCTGGACGGGGCGGTAGCAGAGGTTATGGATCAGGGGAAGGATCCACAAGCTGCCTTAAAAGCGGCCTTTGAGGCAATCCAGAAGCGGTTGAGTGAAATTCGGTCTGGCAGTCAATGATCGAGGAGATCGTAATGTGATGAGTGTACCGGATTGGGTGAATGACGCCGTTTTTTATCAAATATTTCCTGACCGTTTTGCCAATGGCGACTTGAGTAATGATCCTGCAAACGTGCAGCATTGGGGTTCTGCTCCGACGATCTGGGGCTTCCAAGGCGGTGACTTCCAAGGGATCATCCAACATTTCGATTACCTGGTTGATTTAGGGGTAAACGCGCTTTACCTGAATCCGATATTCCTGGCTTCTTCCACTCACCGTTATAACACCAGCGATTATTTCAAGGTTGACCCAAAACTTGGCGATCTGAAAACCTTCCATGCTTTCCTCGACCTGGCGCATCGTCACAGATTTCATGTGATCATCGACGGAGTCTTCAACCACTGTGGAAGAGGATTTTTTGCATTCAATGATATTTTAGAGAACCAGGAGCATTCACCGTACTTGAATTGGTTTCACGTCACGAATTTTCCTGTGGATGCCTATTCTCTGGGAGATGCACGCGATTACCTGGCTTGGTGGAATATCAAGAGCTTGCCAAAGTTCAATACGAACAATCCAGCCGTCCGGCAGTACTTGTTGGATGTAGCGCGTTACTGGATCGAACAGGGGGTGGATGGTTGGCGTTTAGATGTGCCGAATGAAATTGATGATGATGATTTTTGGGCTGAGTTCCGATCTGTTGTTAAATCTGCTAATCCTGAAGCTTATATCCTGGGAGAGATCTGGACTGCTGATCCCCGCTGGGTGGGTGAAGGACATTTTGATGGTCTGATGAATTACCCCATCAGAGATGCTGTTTTGCGCCTTCTGCAAACGGGGACGTTGGATATTCCTCATTTTAAATCCAAGTTAGATAGCTTGCTCCAGCTTTACCCGGCAGAGAATCTGCATGCCATGTATGTACCACTTGGCTCTCACGACACGGAACGTTTGTTATCGGTTTTGGGCGGTAATGTAAAAAAAGCGCAGCTGGCCTTCTTGTTCCAATTTGCATTCCCGGGTGCTCCCGCAATCTATTATGGTGATGAAATCGGGCTGGTTGGGGGTAAAGACCCTGAGTGCCGGGCAGCTTTTCCCTGGGATGAAAAGAACTGGGATCCTTCTCTGCGCCTATGGGTGAAGAACCTGATCACTTTGCGACGGGAAAATCCAGAACTTTGTAAAGGGGAGTTGGAGTGGGTTTGTTCCAATCCGACATCAGGCTGTTTAGCTTTCATCCGGAAATACCAGGCAGAGTGTGTATTGGTGATCATGAATCCCAGCCCAGAGACTCGTAAAACGCAAATATCTTTGAAAGAGATGGGCTGGTCGACGGAATTCCATCCATCTAGTTTGCTGAATGGTGTAGAATACTCGATAGCGCAAGATATACTTTCTATAACTCTGGAACCTTGGAGTGGAGATTGGGTTAAATGCCGACCATAACGCAACCCGCATTATTTGAGCAACTTGGAGCCTCTACAGGAGAAGTGGAGCTTTTTCCAGCAGTTTGGAGTGCCCTGGAGGGCCTGGCTAATCCCGAGGCGAGGACTCGCCAAGAGGCGCTCTCACAGCTTTCAGAAATGAACGCTCAACGCCTCTCGCCTTTAGTGGCTTATTTGATTGCCACGCGCCTGGCGGATCCTGATATGGAGATGCGTCACCAGGTAGTGATGGTGCTGGGGGAGCTATTTAAGGTGGATCAAGACGGTCGCACGCTGGACGATAAAGTGAGTCAATATCTCACAGCATACCTGTCGCAGATGCGTACTCGCCTGGTATTTTCATTATTACAGGTGGCTGAGAAATATACAGATGCAGATGCAAATATTGCCAGGCTGTTCAATGCTTGCCCTTTCGCTGGCGAGCACCTGGTAGAAATATGCAACGATCGTGCCAATGCGCAGAGCATCCGTAAGAAAGCAGTCCACTTTGTTAGCCTGGTCGGCTACCTGGATGGGATTCCGGCTTTGGAACGGCTTGAAACCCGCCTGGAGGCGCGTGTGAACGGACAACAGGCGATGTCTTTTGCACAAAGTTCTTCAGCGGATGAAGAAGAAATCCTTCCAATCGTCCAGCAGGCACTTGCCTCACTGCGGGCGCCTTAAGAACTACTCGAAATAAAATAAAACCTTCTTAGAATTATATGATCGGTTCTTAGAGAGGTTTCTTACAATTCGGGCAAATTTTTTCGTTAATGGTAACGACGAAGCCACAGTTTAAGCAGGTATGCGGTTGAACCTCGCCCAGGGGAGCTCCACAGGCAATGCAGGCTGGCTCTCCCACCGGGTTTGCCGTTAAACAGTACTCACAGACCATGCGGCGCAGTCGTTGAGAAAGTTCTGTCGAGGCAGCCGCCTGGTGAGCAACCGATTCAACCGCCTCCCAAACCTGGTCAGACATCTGCAAACTTTCAATATCCTGGGCAATGTCATCCAACCTGCCCAGTAAGTTGAAGGGGTTATGTAAGGCTGCCATGGCAGTCTGTCCCAGGCTGGCAGCTACTCCTAACCAGGCCTGGCTGCCGATGGTCACAGCCACACCGTCTTCTACCGATTGCAGGATCACACTTAACGCTGTGTTGCCTCCCGATCGGGCCATTTGGCTGGTAGTGATCTGTACGATCACTTTATTGCCACCTCCTAATTGCTGAGCGCGTAAATTTCCGTAGTTGAATTTCGCCACCAATGCCCTGGCAAAATCTGCTGGGGTGATGTTTCCATGATAGATGCGAGGTTCCATTTACTTTGCTCCCGTCAAGTCGATCTGCAATTCGCAGGAGGTGCCTTAACAAATAATTAGATTAACCCATCGAACTGCTTATTGCATCTGCTATAGATTATAATCGCCTTTGATCAGAAACTAAAGCGCTGGAGCTTTCTTTCTGATATGGGCTTGCTGCGAGGTCAAGCCCTCAAAATGATGTACGTAAATTAAAGGATCTGGTTTTGAATGCTTAAAGTTAAACTGCTTATTTGTATCGGGCTATTTCTATTAATCTTCTCTTTCGGATTGAGTTATGCACCTGCTGTACAGGCTGGCCAGCTGCGGCAGCAGCCGACTGGCTCAATCCCCACAGTCACCAGCAGCCCCAGTGGGCCGATTGCGATTGTTACCTCGGAGTACGATCAGATTAATATTCGCTCTGGACCCGATAATAATATTTATCCGATTGTGGGTGTGCTTGTCGCTGGTCAGCATGTGACTGCGCTGGGACGTACGGCTGGAGGAAGCTGGGTGCAGATTGCATATCCGGGAGTGCCGGGGGGTACCGCCTGGGTATATTCTTACCTGGTCAAATTGGAGGGTAATGTGCCGATCGTTGAGCCGCCACCCACACCAACACCCCAGGTGACACCTACGATTGATCCTACTTTGGCATCCCAATTTGTCATTGAGATTGCCCCTACGCGCCTGCCTACCTTTACACCTCCCCCAGCGCTTATTATCCCCACCTTTACAGCTTCGCCTGTCAACCAGGGTACGGCAGGAGTCCCGATGGGATTTGTGATCATCGGTATGGGAGTGGTGGGTATCTTTGGGATGCTGATCTCACTATTAAGAGGTAAATAAAAAAAACCTGGAGCGATTGGATCGCTCCAGGCCAGGATCAAGGATTTGGTGGATTAATGACAGTTCCCACCGCAGCCACAAGCATCGCCTTCGCCCTCAGAAGAAGTAGAAGACTGCCCGCAGCCGCAGGAAGAAACGGCGTTCGGGTTGGTGATCTTGAATCCACTGCCGCTCGGATCCTCGACATAATCGATGGTAGCGCCATCCAAATATTGGATCGACACTTCATCGACCAATATTTTTACCCCATGCTGCTCGAGGATCAAATCTGTATCGCGCACTCGATTGTCAAGCGCCATGCCGTACTGAAAACCCGAGCATCCGCCACCCTGGACAAAAACTCGCAGGGAATAATCGACCAGGTTTCGGTTGGCGAGCAGGTCGCTCACTGCCTGGGCAGCAGAAGGGGTCAAGGAAATTTGTTCGGTTTGTTCAAGGGTTGTTGTGTTGTCCATGCTTTACTCCATAGAATAAGATTGAGCAATGCGTTGAAACCACTGTAGGGATCCTTTTGATAAATGTCGATCAAGTTTATCAATATAATATAAATTCGTCAAGCTTAGCAGCTTAAAGATTTTTCATGTTGCCAGCCCTCTTTGTCCTCGCCATCACATTGATTGCCGCCACGCTGCTGATAACGGAACGGCTGCGCCCTGACCTGGTGGCTTTGCTGGTCCTGGTGGTTCTGGGTTTGAGCGGGCTGGTCACGCCTCCGGAGACTTTTGCGGGTTTCAGCGGATCAGCGGTCATGACGATCCTGGCAGTTTCCATCATTTCAGAAGGTTTACATGCCACCGGCGTCACGCATTGGATGGGACAGTGGATGCGGCGCATTGCTGGGCAAAACGAAGTTCGCCTGATCCTGGTGACCATGCTGGCTTCGGCTGGTCTATCCATGCTGATGAATAACATCGCCGCGGTGGGGGTCTTGCTTCCAGCCGTCATGACCCTGGCGCGCCAGACGGACCAATCCCCTTCAAAGCTAATGATGCCCCTAGCTTTTGGAACCTTGTTGGGGGGCATGGCAACCTTGCTGACAACTTCAAATATCATCGTCAGTGGAGCTCTGAAAGATGCGGGGTATACTCCCTTTGGGCTGCTGGATTTCTTGCCGGTGGGCATCCCGGTGATCTTGGTAGGGGTCATCTACATGCTGTTATGGGGCAGGCGTTTACTTACCAACCGTCCTTCCGGATTGGAAGAGATGCGCATCCCGCACCTGGGAGCAAACCTGGCTAAGATGTATGACCTGGAAAAGAACATCTGTTATGTCTTGGTTTTACCCGGTTCGTTCGTGGCTGGTCAAAGCCTGCAGGCTGGTGGCTGGTACCAGCGCTTCAACCTATCTGTCGTGGGGCTGATCCATATGGGAAACTTGCGGGTTGCACCGGGGCGAGATGAGCTGGTCTATGAAGGGGATATTGTGATTGCCCAGGGGAACCCGGATGCCGATGTGCTGCGCTATTTTGGACTGCGCCTGGAAAAACCCACCGTACCCTTGAAAGTGGTGGATGAGGCGGTGGTTTTGGCTGAATTAGTCCTCTCGCCGCACACCAAGCTGGCGGGGAACAGCCTGCGAGTGATCCATTTCCGCGAGAAGTATGGTTTTAATGTACTCGCCATCTGGCGCGATGGCGAGGCACTAAAGGAGGATCTCCCCGACCTGCCTTTGCGTTTTGGGGATGCGCTTCTGGTTCAGGGACCAGCCATGCGCCTACGGATGCTGCGCGAAGAACGGGACTTCATCGTTCTAGAGGAGGATCCTGATCCGGTGCTAAACCCGCGCCGCGCCCGTGCCGCCATCATCATTACCCTGATCACCCTGGTCATCGCATCGACGGGCTGGCTGCCGGTGGCGCAGGTGGTCTTTGCTGGGGCGCTCCTCATGCTGCTGACTGGCTGCCTGGGGATGGACGATGCCTACCGCTCGATCGAATGGAAAGCGATCTTTGTGATCGCGGGCATGTGGCCGCTCAGCACCGCCATCCAAACCAGCGGCTTGGCAGACTTGATCGTGAGTGCAATCACCCGGGTCTTCGCGGATGTCTCATCCTTGGGCCTGGCAGGGATCTTACTCATTCTTACACTGGGCGTCACTCAGCTGGTGGGCGGGCAGGTAGCCTCGCTGATCCTCGCACCGCTGGCGCTGTCGGCTGCCCTGGCTTCTGGGGCAGATGCGCGCGGCATGGGCATGGCAGTGGCGCTGGGATGTTCGCTGGCTTTCCTGACGCCTTATGGGCACCCCGTGAATGTGATGATCATGGGACCGGGAGGGTATAAGATGCGCGATTTCCTGCGCATCGGTGGACCGCTAACCGTACTCCTCTTTTTTACGATCTTGGCGGGGCTGCACTTCTTCTGGGGGTTATGAGAGCTTAGTCGTCTTCGCTTTCCCAACGCGTGGCTTCGTCAAGGAGCTTCTTCTCATCGGGAGAAAGCCTGAGCCCCGCAGCGCCCAGGTTGTCTTTGAGCTGCTCCATGGAGCGCGGCCCGATGATGGGGCTGGTGATCACAGGATTGGTCAGCAGCCAGGCGAGGGCGATTTGCGAGATCGATTTGCCGCCCTTCGCTTTGCCCATAGCTTCCATCTGGTCGAGAAGCGTCCAGTTTTGCTCGGTGAAGAGGTGGCGCAGACCTTCGCGGCGGGCGCTCTCAGCTTCCTGGCCGCGGCGGTACTTGCCGGTGAGAAAACCTCCCGCCAGTGGGCTGTAAGGGATCACGCCGATGCCGTAGTTGAGACAGACCTCCGCCAGCTCTTGCTCAAACTCCTGCCTGCCGAGCAGGTGATAATGCGGCTGCAAGGAGTCGAAACGCGCCAGGTTCAGGCGGTCTGAAGCCCACAAAGCTTGCATCAAGCGCCAGGCAGGGTAATTGGAACAGCCGATGTAGCGCACCTTACCCTGCCGTACCAGATCATCCATAGCGGAGAGGGTCTCTTCGATGGGTGTAGCCTCATCGTAAAAGTGGGTCTGGTAAAGATCAATATAGTCTGTGTCCAGGCGGCGCAAGGAGGCTTCAGCAGCTTGTAGGATATGCAGGCGTGAAAGGCCCTCATCATTCGGACCCTTGCCCATGCGGCCGCGCACCTTGGTAGCGATCACCACCTGCTCGCGGGGGATGCCGGTCTTCTTCAGCCATTTGCCGATGATGGTCTCAGCTACCCCACCGGGGTTGCCCTCCGCCCACACCGAGTAGATATCGGCGGTATCGAGAAAGTTGAGGCCAGCCTCAAAGGAGGCAGTCAAGATTTCGTAAGCCTGCGCTTCGTCGCAGGTCCAGCCGAACTGCATGGTGCCCATGCACAGCTCGGAGACTTTCAGTCCAGTTCTGCCGAGATTGCGGTAGTCCATTTTTATCCTTTCGTCGTTGTGAATTTGGCGTGAAGGTTAGCATGAGGGTAGGGAATGTCAATGATGAGAATAGATCCGGGGAAAAATAAAATAATTGAATTCAAGCGAATCCGCCTGTCCCCGTAAATAAGGGGCAAGGGGTAGGGGGAAGTAGTAGAATGCGAACTGGTTAAAAAGTAGTCAGATTATGTTATACTAAATCGTAGTTTTGTATAACGAAAGCGAGGTTTTTATGAACGTAACAGTTTCTCGGAAGGGGTGGGTGGTGATCCCAGCAGCGCTGCGGAAGAAATATGGGTTAAAGCCTGGGAAGTGTTTGCAGGTGGTGGATTATGGCGGGCAATTAGGCCTCGTCCCTGCGGTAGACGAGCCAGTCGAGGCAGCCGCGGGCATGCTGAAGGGGGGAGATTTTTTGGTACAAGTTTTAATGGCGGAGCATGCGAAAATATGGATCATGAGCGCTAGTCAATGCTATTACTGGACAGCTTTGCCCTACTGGCTTTTTTACAGGGAGAAGCGGGCATGCAACGGGTAAAAGAAGTTTTAGAAACTGCGGAGGGGAATGAATGCCGGGTGTTTTTATCGTGGATCAACCTGGGAGAGGTGATGTATATCGTTGAGCGTGAGAGGGGTTTGAAGCTGGCGAGGGAGGTTTTGGCACGAGTAAGGAAATCTCGGACCGGTTGGTGGAGGCAGTGCCAGGCGTTACTAGAAGCTGCCCATATCAAGGCGAACTATCCGATTGCATACGCCGATGCGTTTGCTGCAGTAGTTGCCTTGAGCGAGAACGAGGTGGTGATTACCGGGGATCCGGAATTCAAGGAAGTAGAGGGATTGGTGCAGGTTGAATGGCTGGAGAGGTAGGGAGAGGGATCGGGAATTACGGGATTTAAGATTTATCAGGAAATAAACTGGTATATTTCCAACAGACGTCTCTTACCAAACGCACAAACCGGTAGGGCCACAGCAGATAATCTAACAAAGCTTTACTCCCGTGAATTGGGTACCTACTTCACCTTCACACGGAGGAGTGAACCAATCAAGAAAACAAAACTGGGTTTCTAAAATAACTCTTGATACCGAAAATCCTAGTACCGTTATCCCGTCAGCAAAAAAACTCGAAAGACAGGTTGTCTCGTTGCCCAAAACAATCCTTTATTGGTATACTGGTTAAAGCTTACTCTCCCACATCCAGGTGTTGCATAAGACCCTATCATAAGAGGATAGGAGCTACCACTGTGGATAAGCAGCACCATTTGAGTTCGTAACCAGTCCGGTTTGCGAACGATGGAGAAATAGAAAAAGAGAAACTCGTATGGCGAAGTATTCATTCAGTGTAATAACGGTTTGGAACATCTCCGCTTATGAGGCCCAAAACGGATGCTCCATAGAAATTGATCCAGAACACATTCTGTTAGGGTTTTTAAAGTTGAGCGAAGTTAACCTAGACGATATTTTTGCCGGAACCAATCCAGTCGAGTTCTAGTGAAAGAGAAAGTTTAGAGAACGATATTGCAGAATTAAACTCGTTGTATCAGAGAGCTGGATCCGATCCAAGTGAGGCGGGGATTAAGAAAGCTAATTCTCAAGCATTCGGGAACATTCCAGCCGCCGAATACCTTTCACCGCAGCACCCGAAGTCGGGTGGTTTTCGAACGGGCCGAAAATATCACACAAACGAAAAACCTACAAACCTTACCCTTCCAGATATTGCTTTTAGCGGTTTTGGAAGCGCTCGATCCGTCATTATCATCCTTTATAGAAGGATCTGGCCTTGGAAAATTATTAGCTATCTTAAAAACAGAAATTGACGTACCTGCTCAAAACGGTGAAGCTAACAAGAAGAAAGCGCGTACACCTACACTTAACCAGTATGGACGCTACTTGACAGCCCTTGCCCGGCAGGATAAATTGGATCCTTTAATTGGACGAAAAGATGAGCTTCGAACTCTCGGCCAGGTTTTACTCCAGAAGAGAAAAAATAACCCATTATTGTTAGGTGAAGCAGGGGTTGGAAAGACCTGTATTGTGGAAGGTCTGGCACAGAAAATAGCTAGTGGGAATGTACCACCGGATCTGAAAGAAAAAAGGATTATCGAAATCTCCATGTCGGGCTTATTGGCTGGAGCAAAATACAGGGGTGAGTTTGAAGAACGAATACGGGCGATAATTTCTGAGGTTGCCCAGAATGGTGACATCATCTTATTTATCGATGAGATACATATGTATGGAAGCGGGTGGAGATGGAGCCAGCGACGCAGCCAATATTCTCAAACACGCTCTAGCTCGCGGGGAGTTTGGCTGTATTGGGGCGACAACCATTGCTGAATACAGAAAGTATATTGAGAAGGATCCCGCGTTCGAACGGCGTTTCCAGGTTGTATGGGTAGACGAACCAACCCGCGAAGAAGCGGTTGAAATTTTGCTGGGCTTGCGATCCCGGCTTGAAAAACACCACGACGTTCAGATAACCGAAGAAGCAATTCGGGCCGCTGTAGAGCTTTCACAGAGGTACCTGGTAGATTTTTATCTGCCCGATAAAGGGATTGATTTAATTGACCATGCTTGCGCAGCAGCTCGCCTGGTTTCATTTACTCCGCGAAAACAGCAGGCAGCTATTTCAATCCATCGCAGGGAAATCGCGGAAGTCGTAGCGAAACGCTGCCGTATTCCGGCTGAACGTTTAACAGAAGACGAAACAGAACGCTTGCTTAAAATTGAAGATCACCTATGTAAGCGGGTAATTGGACAGGATGACGCTATTCAAACGGTCGCAGAAGCAATTCGTACCGCTCGAGCGGGGTTAAACCACCCAACCGACCGGTAGGGGTGTTTCTCTTTGCAGGCAGCACTGGTACAGGAAAAACCGAACTGGCTAAAGCGTTGGCAGAATTTCTATTTGACGACGAAGATAGATTGATCCGAATTGATATGTCCGAGTACATGGAGAAGTACGCTGTATCACGCCTCATCGGAGCACCTCCAGGTTACATTGGTTATGACGAGGAAGGGCAGCTCACCGGTCCTGTGCGCACTCACCCATACAGCGTTGTACTTTTCGACGAGATTGAAAAAGCACATCCAGATGTGTTAAATATCATGCTCCAGATTTTTGACGAAGGACGATTGACGGATACAAAAGGCCGCCGGGTTTCTTTCTCGGAGACAGTCGTTGTTATGACAACTGACCTCGGAGCAGGGAGTTTACCTTTATCAGACACAATCTCCCATCTATTTTCGGGCGATAATCAACCATTTCCTGTAAGCAAGTCATTTGACCGCGAGGCCTATAAGAAACAAATAATGGATGCTATTCGCCTCAATTTACGGCCAGAATTGGTCAATCGTATCTCAAATATTGTCCTTTTTTACCCGCTGAGTTGTGATGATATCAGGAAGGTCATTGACAAGATCTTAGCTCTTTCTCAGAAACAACTGAAAGATCAGCAAATGACAATTGAAATCAGTGATGCTGTATACGACATTTTGATGCAGGAAGGATACAATGCAACTTATGGGGCGAGGGAGATGGAACGCGCCATTCAGCGTTTGATTGTGCAGCCATTGGGAAAAGCAATCCTTTCCGGGCAAGTTAGATCTGGAGAAACTATTTCTATCAGCGTCGAGGGCGGGGAAATCCGAATTCAATCAAAGACTAAGGGAAGTATATGATTGGACAAGTCATTTTGAATAAGTACCGAATTGAAGCGCTGATCGGAGAAGGCGGTTTTGGCAAAGTCTATAAAGCCACCCATGTGCAGTTGAATGCGCTGCGCGCATTAAAGATTTTACAGCGGAATAATGCGGGAGTTGACAGCAATATCTATAACCAATATCTCCAGCGCTTTCAACTGGAAGCGCAGCTTGGGGCACAACTGGAACACCCCCATACGATCCGGGTGTACGACTTTGAGCAGTTTGAGGATACGTTAATGTTGGTTATGGAGTATGCCCTTGGGGGCAACCTAGCGTATCTGATCGAACGTGCTCGAAAGCAGAGAGAACCTGTTCATGTGGATGAGGCTGTACGATATGTCCGCGAAGCTGCGGAGGGGCTGGAGGCTTTACACCAGATGGATCTAGTGCATCGAGACATAAAGCCGGGAAATATCTTGCTGGATGGGCAGGATAGAGCAAAGGTATCGGATTTTGGATTGGTGCAGTTTCCACATCTGACAGGGCGTTCAACCATTAATCAGAACGCAGCGCACCCAGGCACGCCGGCCTATATGAGCCCGGAGCAGCGAGACATCACAGTTTATCTTACTCCTGCTTCCGATATTTATGCTCTGGGGTTGGTGCTGTTTGAGCTCTTGACGGGACGGATGTATAAAAGTCTGCGTCCAGGCACCACATTGCATTCACTGCGCGATGATGTGCCTGTATGGTTGGAGGATTTGCTAGGAAAGATGCTGGCAAACGATCCACAGCAGAGGCCATGGGATGGGGCAGAGGTGGCTGATCTACTGAAGATGCATGCAAATTTGGCTGATACGAGCTCAACATTTACGTCCAGACCCAATATAAGCCAAATTTCAAAGATCAGTAAAGCTACCGGGAAAATTTCCAAACAACCCATCCGCCGTTTACCGGAGGATTTGCGAAGGCTGGTCAACCAGGTGGAGGATGAGGAGGATTTGGATGAGAAAATTCGCCTCTGTACCGAAGGGGTTCAATTGGACCCAAGGTTTACTTATTTTTATGCTGTAAGGGGTTCTGCTTATGAATTAAAGGGTGATTATGACCGGGCGATTGTTGACCTGAATAAGGCGATAGAGCTTGATCCCAAGCATGTTTTTTCATACGCTCAACGGGCCAATATTTAACGACAAAAAGGGGACTATGACTTGGCGATTATGAACCTAAATAAGTTGATAGAGCTTGATCCCAGGGATTTGTATTATGAAGGCCGAAGTGATGCCTACATGGAGAAGGGAGAGTATGACCTTGCAATTGTGGACTTGAATAAGGTGATAGAGCTTAATCCCAAACTTGCGCGGGCGTATGTCAGTCGAGGCCAAATTTACCTTGAAAAAAGCGACTATGATCAAGCAATTATTGACCTGAGTAAAGGTATGGAACTTGATCCCAAGTATTCTGCCGGGTGGGTGTATGGTTGTCGAAGGGGTGGCTCATCGAGAAAAAGGTGACTATGATCAGGCAATTATTAACCTGAATAAGGCGATAGAACTTGATCCCAAGGATGCCCAAGCATACGCTCATCGTGGTGAGGCTTTCCGGCTAAAGGGGGATTATGATCGAGCGATTGTGGACTTGAATAAGGCAATAGAGCTTGATCCCCAATATGCCTGGGCATATGCTTGGCGGGGCCTTGTATACAACCAAAAGAGTGGCCAAGCTGATCAGGCGGTGTCTAATTTAAATAGGGCTATTGAGCTTGATCGAGGGTTAGCTGCTGAGGTTAATCCAACATTGGCAGAGATATATGTTTGGCAAGGTTATGCGCACGGGCTAAATCGGGATTTCGCTCAAGCGATTGTTCTCCTGAATAAAGCTATTGAGCTTGATCCACAAAAATCCCATGCTTATTTTTACCGGGGATGTGTGTATCTGGAGAGTGGTGACCCTAGTCTGGCAATTGCTGACCTGAATAAAGCCTTCACGCTTGATCCCAAGCCCAATGCCTTTATGTATTATAAACGGGGTGAGGCGTACTATCAAAAAGATGAACTTGATCTTGCAATTGCGGACCTGAGTAAATCCATTGAGCTTGATCCAAGTGGTGCCTGGGCGTATGCCTATCGGGGTGATGCGTATTTGCGAAAATTTCTACTTGATTTTGCGATTGCTGATCTGAATAAAGCCATTGAGCTTAATCCAGTGGATGCTTGGTCGTACGCTACGCGGAGTGATGCGTATTGGCTAAAAGGCCAACGGGATCTTGCGATTGCTGACCTGAATAGTGCCATTGAGCTTGACCCGAAGGAGGAATGGGTGAATAAGCTTCGCGGTTCAAGGGTTTAGTGCGCAAGGATGAATAAGCTGCTAGGGATGAAGCGATGGGGGCGGAAGAAAACATGAGCTGCGTGAGGTAGAAGTCGTGGAGGCTGTGATCCAGGCCAAGCGAGAGGCACTGGTTGATTTCGGTCTGCTAGAATTGCCACTCCTTCATGTCAACCATAATTTTGACTTCATAGATCATCGCGATAAAGATAGGGAAAGCTTAAGCACACCTTCCTAATTGGTTTATTTAATCGCCTGGCGCATCATAGGCTATGCACAGAAGGCATAGAAAGTTTGAAGATAATGATCCATGATAAAGGTATTTGATCGCCAAAAGCTGCTCGCACTGGACGGATCTCGCAAAGGGATGATATTGCTTCGCCGCCAAAGAACGGCGGCTTGCAATGACAGTTCGACCGAATAATGTGTAAAGGTGGCGAAAGATGTGAAACGTTCTCGGGAGATTTTTCGTGTCTATCGCTTGATTTCGTCATATCTTGGTCTGATGGTTTTTAGGCGCGAGGTTGGATGACTGGAGAGGTAGAAAAAAGAGGACATTTGGAGGCGATGCATGCCTTATGATCCAGCGACTTATCACCGGCGATCGATCCGTTTGAAAGGGTACATTTATTCTCAACCGGGAGCGTATTTTTTAACGATCGTGACCCAGGGACGGGAGCCTTTGTTGGGGGAGGTGGCAGGCATGGAGATGAGGTTGTCACCATCCGGATTGATTGTGCAAAGGGCATGGTTTGATTTGCCGCTACATTACACGGGAATCCAATTAGATGCATTTTGTATTATGCCGAACCATGTGCACGGGATTATTGTGTTGGTGGATGATAGGTGTGGTAGGGGCGGGTCTGCGGAATCCATTGAAGTCGGGCAGAATAGTAGAAAGACCCGCCCCTACCTGCCGGAAATCGTGCGGGCATTCAAATCGTTTTCGGCGCGGCGGATCAATGTTTTACGAAATACCCCAGGGATTCCGGTTTGGCAGCGCAATTATTATGAGCATATCGTGCGGAATGAGGCCGAATGGGAGCGGATCCAGATGTATATCCGCGAGAATCCTAGGCGTTGGAAAGATGATCGGGAGAATCCACAGGAGGGGCAGGTCTGAGACCTGCCCGTACCAGACCTGCCCGTACCAGACCCGCCCAAATGATCCCAGCCTGTGCCAGCCCTGCCCCTACGGTTTACGCTTGGGTTTGAAGCGGGCGAGCCAGAGGCGCCAGCGCAGGTCGCGCCAGCTCTGGAGGGCGGTTTTGATCTCAAGGCGAGAGGGCATGTTCAGGCTGTAGAGGGCCTGGTTGTAGATCTTGGTGAGACCCCTGGCTTTACTGGTGACGGGAAACAAGGCATCCTTGAGGTAGGCAGCCCGAGAGGCTTCTTGCACGCGCTCTTGCAGGAGGTCGGCGAACTCATTGGGGGTGAGGCTGGGGGCGACCTGACCGGTGAGCGGGCGGCTGCGGCGATAGAGACGGTGATAAATCTGGTGGATGGCGGCCTGGGGAGGCATGCGCTTGAGGCGCAGGCTGTCGATCTGCTGGAAAAGCAGGATGAGCACAACAACCAGGACCAGGCTCAAGCCGGCTTTGTTCAGGATAAGCGGCCAATCGATGACCTTCTGAGGGTTGGTTTCAAGAGTTCCGGTGAGGCCCGCTTGCAGCTCATCACCTGTGTCTTCGGGGAGCTGGATGAGAGGCAGGGAGGCGGTAGGCTCGAACTCGACCCAGCCGCGGCCGGTGAAGTAGATTTCGACCCAGGAATGGGCGTTGGCTTCAGTGACCACATAGCGGTTGTTGGCGGGGTCATAACTGCCGCTGGCATATCCCACCACCAGGCGGGAAGGCAGGCCGGCGGCACGCGCCAGGATGGCCATGGAGGTAGCATAATAATCGCAGTAACCCTTTTTGAGATCGAAAAGGAAGTAATCGACGACGTCGACGCCCCAAGGGGGGAGCCGGAATATCCAGCGAATAGGGGATGGTGCGCAGGTAAGTCTCAATGGCGACAGCTTTGTCGTAGGGGTTGTAGGCATCCCTGGTCAGCTCAAGCGCCAGGGAGATGACCCGGTCTGGCAGGGTAGTGGGTAAGGTCAGGTAGCGCTGGCGGATCCAATCTGGGTAGCCAGAGGAGGTGGTGCGCAGGCGGATGATGGAGGGGGTGTTCACGAGCGCATCAACCTGGTAGGTTGAGGAGGTGATCTTGGCGCCAAAGATATCGATAACGGAGTTCCCACGCGCATAGGGCATGCCATCTCTGGGCTGTGGGATAGGTCGTTTAGCCACGATGAAGTTGTGATCGGTTGTGACCAGCTCACCAGGGGCATAAAGAAGGCCGCCCAGGTCCTCTACCGCACTGACTTCTACAGTTACCGGGCTGCCCACTTGGTCAGCGATGTTGGTGAGTGGAGATTTCGGCAGGTGGGCGGTTTCCTCAGAAAAGCTTGCACTCCAGCCCTGCAGGTTATACTGGTCGTAAGTCAGCGAGCGCCAATAATAATGGGGAGGGGTGGTTTCGCTGGAAGCACCTGTGCGGGCTGGTTGACCTAAGACCTTCACAGACATGACGACACGCTGTGACAGCTCAGGGCCGGAACCGAGCAGGTGCTCGCGCGGCAAACCGCCTTTGACCCATTGACTCATCGCTATGGCTTTTTCGGGGTGGGGCTCGATGCCCAGGGAGCGGGCGATGGAGGAATTGTCTTCGCTGCTGCCGTAGCGCCAGCGATTTGTCAAGTCTTCGATCAAATCGAGCGTGGCGGTAGGCAGGATCGTGGCCGCGGCAGCCAGCATGACGACGACGAAGGTGAGGAGGAGAGCTGTCACCCCCAGGTCAAAACTGATATCGGAGGCAAAGTCGGTTTTCTGTCTGACCCAGCGAAGCTCGTTGGCATCCAGGTGGGTAAAAGCCATGAGAAACAACAGGGCTCCAATGAAGGAGAGCAGGGAAAGCGTGTCGCTGCCGGTGTAGTTCAGCAGGAAGGCTAAGAGCAAGCCGATGGGTGCCAGGCCAGCCAGGGGATGGCGGTAGCGGCGCACAGCCCAGGCTGCCCAGGCTGCAGCCAGCCAAAATAAGAGGCTCCAGAGCAAGCCGGTCGCAATGGGATTGACGATCCATTCGCTGCGCACAGCAGAGGCGGCCCAACGCTGCAGGTGGAAGAAGAGCACGCTGAGGCTCATCCAGATCTCCTGCCAGGCTAAAAACAGGGATTGGGATTCGGGCAGAGAGCTCCTGTTCCAATACCAAAGCTCTTTGCTGAAGAGCAGGCTAGAGCGCAGGAAGGCCAGCACCGGTTTTCCTAACTGGGCAAAAAAGATGGTGGAGAAGAAGATGCCCAGGAGGACGATGAGGAGGAT
The DNA here is from genome assembly GCA_963751425.1 of uncultured Chloroflexia bacterium. GTDB lineage: Bacteria > Chloroflexota > Anaerolineae > Anaerolineales > UBA4823 > CAVVUF01. The sequence goes on from CAVVUF010000002.1 coordinate 1,214,227, forward strand.
AGCCCAGGGGGTTTTTAAACGGGTAGCTGCTAGAGCCCAGCCAACCAAGATGCCGAGGCTCAATATCAGCACCCAGGGTACTTTCTCCATTCCAGAAATGACCTTCGATAAGCCGAAGAAGGCACTGGAGAGGGCTACGATCAAGAATAGAAGCAAGAGCCAGGTGCGATTGAACACAACCCGCCTGAGCTGCCTGATCATGCCAGCGACCTCCAATCCAGGTCGGCGGGCTGGTTAACTGGTACAGCCCGGCCGCGGGGAGTCACTTTCCACTCCCACCGGCCTGCCCGTCCGGGATGGGCTTCAGCTTTTTCGAGCAGGTCGCGGGTGATGAGGTAGTAATTCACGCCGAAGTTCGACAGTTGCGTGTGAAGACCTTTAGGCAATACATTAATCTCGGGTGAAGTTGGCTTGGAGGGAGGAGCAAAAGAATCTTTATCCAGCAGTAAAACGGTGGGGATGACACCCCGCCACAAGAGGGGCAGGAGAGCTCGGAACCAGCTTTCATCGAGGGAGGGGGTGATCAGCACCAGGCTGGTGTTGGCACGGATATCCTGCTCGACCAGGCGCAGGAAATCATCCAGGGAGCGCTCGCCGGGATGGACGACCGCCAGGGCGCGCAGAATATCCCAGCGCTGGTTGTCGCCCGACTGGGGGGGCAGCCAGATAGTCTCACTGCCGTTGACTGCCAACCCAACGGAACGATGCATCCGCAGGCCGCGGTCAGCGAGGGAGGCGGCCAGAACTACCCCATGTTCTTCAGTCGAATCCCAGGCTTCACCAGCTTGCACCGCTTGATCGAGGTCGAGAATAATGCGCCAGTCACCGGTGGGGGTGCCATCGAAGATGTGCACAAAGAGGCTGTCGCGGCGGGCGGTGGTCTTCCAGTGGATGGTATGCAGGTTATCGCCGGGGACGTACTGGCGAACGGTGCTGGCGCTGACAGTACGCTCGGGGGCGTTTTGGCGCGGGCGGCCTGACCCGCTGCGCCCGCCGGGAGCCACCTCGATGGCAGGAAGGGGTACAATAGGCGGCACGACGATTACCAGGCGCGAGGCTGGATCCTGGATTTGGAGGGTGAAAATGCCAAAAGGGTCGCCTGTGGTCAGGCGGGTGGGGCCGATGGTAAACAGGCCGCGGTGAGAACAGACGGATTCGGTCCGCCACTCAGTATGGGAGCGCCCCTCGACCCCGGTCACCAGGTTCGCCTGGTAGCCAGGTAGATTCGATTGGTCTTCGATTTCAACCCACAGGCAGGAAGCCCAGCCATGATTTTCCAGCGTGAAACGCTCTTCGAGGCGGTCGCCAACCTGCGCCCAGCCAAAACGCATCTCGCGCACAAGGCTTAAGTGTTGGGCAAGGGAGGAGATCCACAGAAAGCTGACCAAAAAAGCCAAACCTAACCCGACCAACAGGGCCACCCAGACTTTTGAAGCGTCGAGGATCTGCATGATGAAAAACACCACCAGGAGAATGGGCAGGATTTTGCTGTTCAGGCGGATTATGGATTGCGTTCTCATGGTTGACTGCGATGCCAGGGTCGAATTGGTATAGGGAAAAATCTCAACGCGGAGAGGCAGCGTTTTTAAGAAGAAGCACCCTGGAGGGCGGATTTAATTTGATCCATGTGGCTGTCGATATGGAGGGAAACCTGCGTCAGCTGGTATCCCAGGCGCCAGTAGCTGCTTTTGCGAGAGGCAAATTCGGGCGGGATGTTGGAAACCAGGGCGGCTGTTTCATCCAATAAACGATAAAGCTCATCCAGGAGGTCTTTTAGGGAGGGGAAAACCTGCAGCGTAGCGGCGATGCGGGCAGGCAGGTTAGCGCCATCATCATAGATGGGCTCGTAGCTGCCGACAATATCTTGGATAAAGGTTTGGAAGCCGCGCTCGGCGTGGATCAGGTGTGCCAGAGTCTCCTTGGCGCTCCATTCCTCTGGAGATGATTTTTGAGAAGCGGCAGTTTCAGAGACAGGAGCTAACAGGCTAGAGAGATCTTCCCGAATCCTGGCATAGCTAGCAGAGACAATTTTTGAGAGATCTTGCGGGGTGGGAGGGATTTCGGGTATATGGCGACCAGAGAGCTTCATCTGGAGGAATTTTTTCTCCCCTTTGCGGTAGAACTCTACCTCGACCAGGTCGCCGGCTTTATAGGCTCCGATGATGTAACCCAGCCTGCCAACATCCTTGGTTTCGAACTTTCCAATGCGCACGATGACATCGTCAGCCTGTAAGCCGGCTGCCTGAGCGCCCATGCCATCGACCACGCCGCCCAGGCGGATGCCATCTGTGATGGGCAGCCCCATTTTCTTAGCGATCTCAGGACTGAAGTCGTTGATGAGAATTCCCAGCATAGGCCGCCGTATGATGCGCAGATCTTGCCCAGTATCCATTATGGATGCCAGGTTTTCGAGGGCACTTTGCCAGCTGTATTGAAAATTTTTACGAATGCGCTCCCAATCTTCGCCCTCGCCTAAACCGCTGTGCACGAGAGTGACAAGGGTGCCAGCCTCTTGCGCGGTGAGCGTGTAGGTGACCAGGGTCGAGGTGATCTCGCCCCGCCCAAACCAGGTGTAGGCGACCGTTTTTTCTGGCTCGAGGGCGGTGAAATGACCGGCACCATAGAAGCCTGGGAACCAGGCAAAATAGACACGGCCGTTGTCTTTAGGATCGGTGGTGGCCAGGTCGCACATCCACTCGCGCAGGCGGGTGGAGTTCGTCAGGGCGTGGTAAACCTCGGCGGGAGGTGCTTTGACGAATTGCTGAAAAGTAAGTGAGTCGGACATAGTTTCTCCTGAGAGGCCTGATAAAGCTAACGGAAATACATGGATTTCACAAATTCTTTGAAGATCGAATTCGTAATATTATAAAGCAAAGTGATGGGGTTAATGCTTTAACAAGCAGTATTTACAGGTGGAGGAAAAATGGCTCACGAAAAAGCCCGTGCAGAAAATTTCCTTTAGAGGAACATAAAACGGACTGAGAGCAGACTGTTATAACTCGTTCGTTATGGTGATAGGTAATGCATCTCTCTGGCGAACCGTTCGTATGGCGGGTCGGCTGGCATGCCAGAGCCAAATGGTTTGGGCAAGGGCCGCGATGATGAAGGCAGCCAGGGCAACATATAGACCCGGAACGCCACCCCAGGCAGCGCCTATCCATAATACCGCCGTGCTAACGCTGAGATAAATGACAACAGCCACGGTGATGCCGCGCGTGCGGCGGTCATGCAGCATGGTACCCTGGTACCAGCTCTGCAAGACAGCCAGGGCCGGACCCGGCAAAGCCAGCCAAAGGCTGGTGGTGGCCAGCTTTGCCAGCTCAGTGCTGAGCCCCGAGACCCCAGAGAACCACAGCCAGGCCAGGGGGGTGATGGTGATCAAGAGGAGCAGAAGGCTTGAGGCAGTGATCAGGATGACGGCGAAACGCCAAAGCGGAGCTGAAGAACGCGGCCGGTCGAGGAGCGCCACGACGACTTCGTTATAAGCGATGCCGCCGCTGCGCAGCATAAAGATCAGCCCAGAGACAACCGACCAGGCAGCCAGGGATTCGATCGGGCGCGGCATGCGGCTGACGGCGGCGCTGCCGATGGGCTGCACGAGCAGGTTGAGCAGGGAAGTGAGCGCCAAGGGGATATAAAAATCCATGAAAACGGCAAAGGTGAGTGGGACTTCCAAGGGCGGGGCCAGCTTTAGCTCGTTTTTCAAAACCGGGCGCACTACGATCCCCACGTAAATAGCCTCGATCACCACACCGCAGATCACTGCACTGGTGGCGATCACGATGCCGGAAATATTCCCGGCGAGATACCCAAGGGTCAGCACGACCAGGTTGGCGCTGATGCGGATGCCGGTGCCGATGCCGATGACGCGGGAATGTTCAAAACGGATGAGCACGCCTTGGTGGAAGCGCCGATAGGCGATAGCCCAGGTCCAGGGGAGCATGATCTGCAAGCCGACCCGACCTGCCTCAATGATCTCGGCTGGAGCTCCCAGGATGTTGATGACGATCCAGTCATACAGCGGGGTGAAGGCGATTAGGAAATGCACAAAGGTCATGATGGCGCTGGTGATCATCATGAAACGGCGCACCAAGAGATAGGATCCCCAATCCTTGCTCAGAGCAGTGGAGGCAGCAAGGAGCATGAGGATAGGAGATTCAATGATCAGCGCCAGCGGAAAGACGATGCCGCCATAGGCTGCCAGGTTGATCTCGGCATCTGGCATGCGCGCCACAAAAGCGCTCATCGCGGGCAGCTCGACACTCATCAGCAGCCAGCTGGCTGCCAGGGGCCACCAGGTTGAAAAAATACGGCGTAACGATAACAAGAGTTCCTCCCAGACGCCCAATTGTAGCGCGAAGCGTGGGAAGCTGCCAGATTAGGGTAAAAGATGTTATTATTCAGTCGCTGTGATATTGCCAAGAAAAAAGGAGTTTAAAAATGACTGCTGAAATCGAAACTAGTGAGCAGGGAGATCAGAAAGTCCAGATGAGGGTTCAGGGCTCTTCAGAAACTGTCTATGGACTGGGTCTCATTGGGGCCTGGGTTTATTACATCGGCCGCGCCACCACTCCCCGGGAGCGCGTAAAGGGATTTTTCAAAGGGCTCTTCTGGCCGGCGTACCTGGTTTACGCGCTGCTAAAATTCCTGGAAGTGGATTGACCCGTACCTGTAAATGAGCGAACCGAATACACTCGATCCTGAACGTCAAAAAAAAGCAAAGCAATATGCCCGCCTCCACCGCCGCTTGATGGTGGTCGACCTGGTCCTGGGAGGGCTTTACCTGCTGGCATGGCTGTTTCTGGGCTGGTCGCAAGCGTTAAAAGATTACCTGGTGGGGTTCACGACAAACGATTGGCTGCTGGTGGCAGGATTTGGGTTTATTTTCGCGGCGGGGTATTTTCTCATCGATCTGCCGCTCTCCTATTATTCTGGGTATGTCCTGCCGCACCAATATGAGCTTTCTACCCAAAGCTTTTCCAGGTGGGTGGTCGACCAGGTAAAGGGCATCCTGGTAGGGGGAATCCTGGGATTCCTGGTGCTGGAAGTAATCTATGCCGTGCTGCGGGCAGCGCCTGAGACCTGGTGGCTGTGGGTCGGAATCTTGCTTTTGCTTTTCAATGTGCTGCTCTCGAGTCTGGCGCCGGTGCTGCTCTTCCCGATATTCTATAAAGTTAAGCCGCTTGGAGAAGATCATCAAGGGCTGGTGGAGCGGTTGAAGAAGCTGGCAGAGGAGGCGCATACCCAGGTGCAGGGGGTGTTCCAGTTCGATATGAGCAGCAAGACGAAGCAAGCCAACGCGGCCTTGATGGGGTTGGGCAAAACAAGGCGGATAGTGCTGGGAGATACTTTGCTGAGCGAGTTCACCAGCGATGAAATTGAGACGGTGATTGCCCATGAGCTTGGGCACCATGTGAATCGGGATATTCCGCTGGGAATACTCTTCAGCAGCCTGGTGACCATGGTCGGGCTTTACCTGGCTTCGTTGGGCTTGGAGTGGGGAGTGGAAGCTTTTGGCTTCGAAAGCCCAGCCGATATTGCGGCCTTCCCACTCTTTGGGCTGGTGATGGCGCTGTATGGGCTGGTGACCATGCCGCTGGAAAATGGCTATTCACGCTGGCGCGAGCGCAGAGCAGATGCTTACGCTCTGAAAGCAACCCGAAAAGGGGAGGCATATGCTTCCGCACTGGTGCGACTGGCTAACCAAAACCTGGCAGATGTGGATCCGGAGCGGTGGGAGGAGTTCCTGTTATATTCGCACCCCGCCCTGGGTAAGCGCATTCAGATGGCCAAGGAGTTTTCTGAAAATTTAACCTAGACATAAAAATAGCCGCCCGAAGTTATCGCTTCGCGGCGGCTGTACAGTTTATTAAGTAGAGGCGTCTTAATCTGAGGGGATGATGAGCCAGGCGAGAATGTAGACCAGGAAACCCGGAATTCCGCCGGGGATCAGCGCTAATAAGAACGCTAGGCGGAACCAGAATGCACTCAGGCCAAAGAATTCTCCCAAACCACCACACACACCGGCAAAGATGCGGCTGCGGCGGGAACGGCGCAAGGTTTTCGTAGTTGCGTTATTCATAATTACTCCTTTCAATAGATCACTGCTGAGACACAGAGAGCCCAGAAAAGTAATCAAAGAAAACCTGTTGCTCTCGAATTTCTTTTTCTAACTTGAGTATTCACTTTGATTTACGTTTAAAAGATAAAAAAGTTTCTCGGAGCAGCTTGGTGTTTCGCGGAGGAGTAAATTTCTCTTTCGGTTACTTTACCAATGATTCCAGTGCAGCATTTCATTGAGCTGTTTGCGGCCGCCTTGGCGGGGCGGGGCAATCAATTTCTCCTCGTCAGCCGGGTAACCGAAGGAGATGGCAATGTGCAGGTGGAGCTCGACGGGGAAACCCAGGATCTGGCGGGCGCGCTCGGTTTCGTATATCGAGGCCAGGCATGACCCTACGCCCAGCTCCCAGGCGGCGAGCTGCATGTAGGCAGCCGCCTGGCCACGTCGAACATGGTTTGGAACTTTTCAGCAGGATTGGGGTGGATGAGTGCCACGCCCAGGGAAGCTCCAGCTAAATGTCCTGCCCATTCTCCACATTCGGAGAGCTGCTGGAGGATGGACTGATCGGTAATGGCAACGAAGTGCCAGGGCTGGGTGTTCTTGGAAGACTGCGCCCGCCGCCCGGCGTTTAGGATGGCGAGGATGGTTGCCTCAGGGAGGGGCTCGGGAGTGAATTCACGCACGGCGCGCTTGAGACGGATGGCATCGGAGATGTTCATTATTCCTTGCTTTCTGAAATTACTTTAAAGCCTGGCTCGCGAAAATCGGGGTCAATTGATGAGGATGTGCGCTTGTTCAGAAAATGTAAAATTCATTTTCGATGTGAAATCTTGTATAACTCCTAAACAAAAAGGTCAGCACAAACCCCGCGACAAATCCGCCAACATGCGCCATATACGCCACGCCTCCCGTGTGTGCTGTATCGGCAATGGAACCGAACTTGGCTAAAAAACTGCAGGACGATCCAAAACCCAATGACGATCAGCGCAGGCACTTGAATCACTTGTTGGCCCTGCAATACTCTGACCCTCCCCTGTGGGAACAGCAAAATGTAAGCGCCGAGCACACCTGCGATCGCTCCTGAGGCTCCCAAATTCGGGATGTTTGATCCGGTCTGAACAGTCAATTGTGCAAAAGTTGCCGCAAGCCCGCAGAGCAGGTAGAAGATTGTGAACTTGATGTGACCAAAACGGTCTTCCACATTGTCGCCGAAGATCCATAGGTAAAGCATATTGCCTCCCAGGTGGACCCATCCGGCATGCATGAACATGGAAGTGAATAGCGTCAAAAAATCGGTGCCGGGATTGGCAAGGAAGCGGCTGGGGACAAAAGCCCACGTCTGGATAAAAGCGTCACCACCGCCCAGTTCCACGAAGAAGAACAGAACATTCAGGGCGATCAAAGCATAGGTGACCAGTGGAACAATTCTGCGAGCACTATTATCATCACCAATCGGTAACATAATATTTTCTCCTTCAATATCTGGATCCGTTCACTTTCTTGAAATCAATAAACCCTTGCTGAACATCTATTCCAATTAACTGCACACGTAGCCGGTCGCCAACATCCATGCCTTCAAATCCCTGCACAAGTTTGCCTTCAACCGGGATGCTGAGAAGCCGGACCCAGGTCCCTTTGTCGGAAGCGCCCGTGACGATCGAATCAAACTGCTCACCGATCCTCGATTCAAGCAGAAGCGCCGCGGCGGATTTTTCGACCCGCCGTTCCACTTTGTTGGCCGCATCTTCTGCTTCGGTGCAATGCGCTGCCAAATCATCCAGTTCATCTTTGCTATAGGGTACAGGCTTATCCTCTAAGGCCGCTTTCAACAGGCGTTGGGTAAGCAGATCGGGATAGCGGCGATTCGGAGCGGTGGAGTGAGGCATAGTCTTTGACGGCCAGGCCAAAGTGGCCCGGGGCATCTCCATCAGGAAGTTCGGCAATATATTCGCCGCTGCCAGAAGCTTGATCACCGCCAGGGATAAGTCCGGGAAGCGCAACGGATCTGCGGCTTTTTGCTGGACGAGAAACTCCTCCAGCGCTTTTGAATCCGGCGTTCCGGGCAGCATGCTCCCGTGTCGGCGGCGATTTCAACAATCCGCTCCCAACGTTTGGGTGTGCGGACTACGCGGCGGATCGAAGGGAAATCTATTGGCGGAGAGATAGCGGGCCGTCACGCCGTTGGCCGCGATCATGAAGTCCTCAATGATCTCCTTGGCGCGGTTCTTTTCATCGATTTCGAGCGAACGGATCTGGTCGCCGTCGAATACCGGTTTGGCTTCAATGGTTTCCAAACTCAGCGCCCCCTGAATGTGACGAAGCTCCTTCATGCTTTGGGCGGTTTGATCCTGCAAACGCAGGTTTTCCTCCAACCCTTCACGGACAGCAACGCCTCAGGAATTGCTCCATTTCCATCCAGCCAGGCCGCGATGCTGTTATAAGCGAGTTTGGCATGGTTGCGGACCCATGCCCTGTAAATATCAGAATCCGGCAAGGATCCGTCTACATCAATCTCCATTTCAATGACAAGCGCCAGACGATCCTCGTTGAGATTCAGTGAGGTGAAATCGGTGGAAAGTTTTTCAGGAAGCATCGGGAAAATCTCGGCGGCGGTATAAACCGAGGTGGTATTGTGACGGGCATGTTCATCGATGGCTGATCCGTCTTAAACGAGGGCAGTCCACATCCGCAATGGCAACCAGAATCTTGACTTTGCCAGCGGGCATGGCCTCGGCAACCGTCAACTGATCCAGATCACGCGAGTATCGTTGTCAATGGAAGCCCAAAAAGGTTCCGCAGGTCAGAAGGAGGGGCTGCCTAGCAACCTATGGTGCCTGAATCTCGCTAAGTTCGGCAAACACGCCAGTATTAAGAACGGGAGACAGCCTCTTTATACATGGCTCTTCGGGCAATATCGTAGGATCGTGCGATGGCGCTGATTATGATTTCATCGGATTACCTTCTCTCCTCTTCGTAGGGTCATCGCTGGATTTGGGTGGCTCGTTTTCTCTTATTTTTTCAAGATCACAGTGGGCAACGATGTGGTCCCGACCGCATCGTTTGGCGGCATACAGAGCTTCATCCGCGGCACGGAGAAGTCCATAGGCAGAGACATCCTCCTGCGGCGCTTCTACCAGGCCGACGGACAAGGTTATGTCACCCAGCAGTTGTCCCCCATACCATATCTTCCTCTTTTTAACATTCATGCAGATCCTTTCCAGGTGCTGACGGCTGGCTTCCACGGGGAATCGATAAAATCGAGCACGAACTCCTCTCCTCCGAAACGACAAACAATATCGCTCTCACGGGTATTCTCCCGAAAAGCTTTCCCCAGCTCACTCAATATCAGATCACCGGCTTCGTGGCCATAGGTGTCGTTGAAGTGCTTAAAATGGTCTATATCCACCATGGCAATTTTTCCGATCTGTATTGTCGCCGGGCTTGGCATAGCTCCCTGGGAAGAGTGTCTCCCATATAGCGCCGGTTGAAAAGGCCGGTGAGGGAATCATGGGTTGCCTGTACCGACATGATCTCCCGCATTTTCAAGTTGGCTAAGGACAACTTAATCCCTTCACCGACGGAAACGACCAGCTGCCTCCACCGGAGGGCGTCTTCGTTGCTCACCACCGGCATTTCCAGCTGAATCAATCCCAGGGTATCGCCTCGAACTACCATTGGCAGGCACAGGTACCCCGAGGTGAGGGATCGAATGAAATGATGGCAGACGACGCCGGCCTGCGGAAAGGCCACCTCATGAGGCTGCCCCCGCCGCATCGCCCAGCAATCCTCCAGGGAAAAGACGGAAATCAACAACGAATCGTCCCCCAGCGCGCAACCGTCTCAAGGTATTGGCCGGAATCGCGTTGGATGGCCGTACCTCCGCTCAGGCCGTTAAACAGGTCCCCCATCGCCAGCGAAATCACATGATAAGCCTCATCTTGCGTCTTGCAAGCCTGAAGCAAATTATACATGCGGGTTAAGCAGACTCATTTCACGGTCATGTTTCTGTAATTAGGCGACCAAAGCCGATAATTCTATCATAGGTTTTGCGTAAGCTAACTTTGTTTCGCATGCGCTCAGATATAGCGTGGATGTGCATTGAATCACCTGCTTGCCATCGACTTCATAGAGATTGGATACAAACTCCACCTCGAAGCGCTTCCCGTCGTGTGTCTCAGGGGTAACTCTTATAACGAATATATTTTTTTTGCTGCAATTCTCGAAATGCAGCCTGGCTGACAACAATATCCTTGAAGGGACCGATTTCCCAAAGCTTCTTCCCTAATATTTCTGCGTGAGTATAGCCTAACAGCTCAATGAGAAAGGGATTGACATCGGTGATGGGTCCTGAGACGGCATCAAGGATCAAGATGCCATCCTTGGCAGTTTCGAAAAGCCGGCGATAACGAGTTTCGGAATTATTGAGGGCATCCTCAGCCCGGTTACGTTCAGCTTTATCGGATTTGAACGAAATTCTTTGGCCAGGCATGTGCTTACGGGATAAGGTCCTCGGTTAGACTGGGATTACCGGCTGCAAAATATTATCTACGAAAAGGTGAGTTTCTGGTATAGGCGACAATGCAGTTCTCCTCCTGGGCCAAAGGGCTGCTACTTTTGAACAGGCCCCGTCTTACCAGCCTCTTGCTTCAACCGCCGCACATGTGTGCGCTGGCTTTTGGATAATCGTTTGGTGTTATTCTTCGTTTCCTTGGTTGCCATTTTTGTTTTCTCCTTATTCTTTTGGGGTTATTTAGATTTGAAATCGCCCAGGATGCGCTTCACCTGATATGCAGCTCGGCTACCTGGCGAAAATGGAAGCCCATGCTGGTCAGGGTGTTTGCTATAGGGAACAGCCGAGGGCGGCGGAACAGAGTCCAGAAATGGAGCCGCCAAATTCAATTCATAGCAGCGACGCTGTGGGGTGATTAGGCTGACTTTAGCGTCGGAAAACCCTTCTCCCACCCAGCAGGCGCAGCAGGAAAAGCAGCAGTACCGCCCCACCGAATGCGATTAGGATCGACGGCAGGTTGATTTCCTGAAATTGGATCACCGATGTGGAAGAAATGGGAAGCAATCCAACCTCCCAAGAATCCACCTATCACGCCGACGACGATGTCACCAATACAACCATAGCCGCCCCCTTTCACGACCACTCCAGCCAAAAAACCGGCAATCAAACCAACCACAATCCAAGAAAGTATTCCCATTCTAATCTCCAACTATTTTTATTTAGGTGTAACGGTTTCGAATAAGCGCAGGATGTAAATCCTGTGCGCAATTGTGTAAAAACAAGGCCATGCTACTCAGTAAATCAAAGCCCTTAGAAATTTTTGTAATTGATCTTCATCCTGGTCTTGGCAATTCCATCAACTCTTGGAGAAGCTGTGTAACCAGCTGTTCGGGATTGCCATTGAGCTGACCAGCTTCTGCCTCGGTAATTTTGCTCCACCGGGAGTGGATTTTACGCTGTACCATGTCCCAATGCCCTTCCATAAGTATGTTTGGTACGGAGTGTTCTCTAATAAAGAAATTGACCACCAGTAACAGGACAATGGCACCCCCCAACGACACCAACAGGCATGGTAAGCTAAAGCTGGTCGTGTTGATATGCAACATGGGTACAGTAGTAACCAACCACGAAAGCGCCAACGCTGCCCACAACGATATTGATGAGGAGGACCGGACGTCGGCGTTGGACGATTAAAAGTAGCCAGTCCGCCGATGACAGCACCAGCGAGAAGCCAAATGAAATAATTAACCATATTGTTCTCTCTACTTTTTCAAACACACGCGTTATCGATACTAGCATTACATTTGGTATTGCTTCCACCATGGAGTATGGATGCAGTTACCTATAATTATTAAGTATAATGACGTAGCGTCTCAAAAGCGTCACAACACGTTGCCTGGTTGTGTTCTCTGATACTCTCTAGCTGGGCAATGTCGTACAGCAAAAACATCACCGAGACGGAGCATGGAAATGTGAGGTGTCAGCGTTGTTATGCTGATGCCGATTTGGCTAACCAAACCGGGTGCAGCTCGCCAGGTAAAGAACGAACGGTACTTAATGAGACGAGTCCCTTTTTATCCTGGCAATGACGGTAATCACTCTGATGTCGGTCCGGGATAAGTGATCTTATTTTGTCCACTTTTCGCTGACGGGGTTAACAGGTGGGGTTTGCTGGTTTTCTCGTTGAAGATGTCTTCCACTTTTATATTTCGAATTAATAAAGCATCACCGATCAGTGACCGGTGACATCGCCATGGCACTGCTTCTGCACACATGATGGCGATTTGTTTTTCTTTTGCAAGGTCGATCAACTCGCCCATTGCCCTAGCAAATTGGGAGTTTGCATATAATCGGCATATCAACGGAAGGGTACCTTCCAGGCGGAGTTGATGGATGTTTTTGTCGTATGTCGCAGCCCGCCAAGTCCTTCAAGCCAGAAATATTCGATGGCCTGCTTGCTGTAATTCTTCCCTCAGCTCTTCTTCATTGAATTGCGGGTTATGGCGAGATCTTGGAATTTGAGCGTACATCGACGATTTGCTCAATCCTAACTTAACAAGCATACGGATGAACTCATCGATTGGATGAGTTGAATGACCAACCGTAAAGATCACCTCATTCATACGACCTGATTCAAATTTATTTTTTGGGAAGGTACTTTCGCGAAAAAAACGAGTTTTGAGCTCTTTCATAAAGTTGGTCAGTTTTCTCAGCCATGATAAAGTCGTTCTGGTGTAGATCTTTAATTTTGCGGGTCCACAAGGTGACTGTCACTTTTCTCCATTCCATGATCCTATCCTTAAGGCAGCCGGTTTTTCAGGTCTGTCGCCTTGAACGGACCTGGTTCGGCGATCAGAGCACGCGCTGCCGGCACAGTGTCCCAAACATTCCATAGCAGCACACCTCGTACTCTCCCATCGGCCAAATAGTAGACCACACCTTTTTTGAAGGGATCATACCAATCCACAAAAGTCTCTAGACGGGGATCGAGCTCGCCAACCGCCTCATATCCATGCTCAAATAAATCCGAATAAAAATAGGACAGGTGTTGGTAAAGTTCGTTGGCATCGGCCATGTTGCGTCCGGCCTGTTTGCCCATCGTATTAGCGTTGTCTTCGTGTTCAACCCGCAGGCGTTTCCCCAGGGTGGGCTGGTAGAATTCAGCCACATCCCCGGCGGCGAAGATATCCGGGTGGTCGGTGCGCAGCATTTCGTCCACAAGTATCCCGTTGCCGACCTTAAGCCCAGCAGATTGGGCCAGCTCAACATTCGGCAGGATCCCGATTCCGGCGATCACACCGTCAACCTGAACTTGATGTCCCAGGACAGTTATAAGGTAATATGAAACTTTACTCTTCCTCAGGTCTTTCACATTCTCACCCGCAAGCACCTTCACCCCCTTCTCGCGGAAATAATTGTTTAGATAAAGGGGCAGTCTGCGAGGGAAAATGCGTACTCCAATTCCTTCTTCGGGAAACAGCATGGTCACTTTTTTCCGACCATAGTCATGGCTGAAGCATTCTCTGAGCCAATAAAGCCCGCGCCAATCACTCCAAAGTGCTCGCTTTGCCCGCACCTCTGCTAAACGCCGATAATCTTGTAGGGTGCGGTATTTAATGATGTCCTCTCCTGCGAAGGGCAGTTTGCGTGGTTTTCCGCCGGTTGCCAAAAGCAGTTTTTCATAGGTATAACTCACTCTACGGTCATCCTGTACTTGCTTCTTTTGTGGCTCGATTAATCTGACCGTTCGTCCGAGAATTAGTTCTGCTGTACGTTCTTCTGTCTTACGCCAAATGCTGTCAAGCGGCTTTCCCTTCCAAAGGGCTTTGGATAGGGGTGGGCGGTCATAGGGTGGATCGTGATCTTCTCCAATTAGAGCGATACTGCCCTTTGGATCCAGCTCGCGGATACCTTGTACTGCAGCATCTGCAGTCATGCCAGCGCCAATGATCAAGTATTTATAATGGGTCATATCTATTCTTTCTCTTCTATCTCAGGTTTATTAACCGACGTCATACAAAGGGTATATACCCTTTACATGACTGTTTCAATAAAAAGGCTTAGCCCTTATTGGGGAAGATGTGATAACCAGGCTTGAACCGAGGAATTTTAAGTATAGTGGAGTATAATTTCTCAAAAGCGTCACAGTTCTTCGACTGGTTTTGATGAGATCCTGGGGACTTATTTTTGCCAATATTTTATTGTACAAATTGAATAGGATGAATAGTGACATCCTTCCTCACCCAAATAGGTGTCGTCTGTGCCAAACGTGAAGCTGCATCTTTGAGATATTCCTCGGTCTCCGACTGGTAATCAGGTAGTATTTGTGCCAAAGGTACAGCGCGATAGGCATAATGCCACAGGTTCAGATCCTGCAATTGTTGATCAAAGAGAAGGATGTCAATATCTATCGTACGCGGAGAATTTTTATCCCTGGTACTTATGTGTGCCAGTTGTGCCTCCAAGGGATGGAGCACCTGCTCTTTAATACTTTCCGCCTCGAGTGCGGTTGAAACCAACAAAGCGGCGTTGAGAATATTGGCACCGTCAGATCCTACAGCCTTGGATTTCCAAACAGAGGAAGTTTGTAATATTGTCAACTGCTTTTGCAAAAGACTAACTGCCAGAGGAATATTTTTCTCGGGCTGGATATTCGATCCCAGGAGTAGGGAGACGTGATGCAAGGCTTGTTTCATGCCATTTCTTCTGAGGTTGATCAAGATTTCCTGTGGCTTTTTACGTTCCCAATCAGTGACTCTGATGATTCCACTTACCGCTCATTTCGTTGCATACCACAGGCGGTAAAGAACTCAGATCGTAGCGCTGCATCGTTGGCGTAGTAGCCACGCCAAACGGTGGTGCGTGTCATCGGCGCTGTTTCTCGTACGCCTCGCATTTCCATACACAAATGGTGTGCTTCAAGAAAAACAGCCACACCGTGCGGATGAAGCATGGTTTCCAATGTATCCGCAATTTGCTGGCCTATTCGTTCCTGGACAGAAAAACGCTTCGAAAAAAGCCGCATCATCCGGGTGAGCTTGGATATACCGATGATGTTCTCGTGAGCAATGTAACCTACGTAAGCCATGCCGTAGAACGGAAGGGCATGGTGTTCACACAGAGCGAAAAAGTTGATCGGTCCTTCAATGACCTGGCTGATCCTGCAGTCTGGCTCACCACGGCACTCTGTCTCAAAAATCCGTAGGAGCTTGGGATCACCATCGTATCCTTCAGTTGGATTAAGTTGCTTTAATAAATCGTCGTGGAGTATCTTTTTGTTGCTGGTGTATTTATATCCATTCCAAATGCAGAAAAAGATTTCTGCAGCATAACCTTCAAACTTGAGAAATTGCTCGTCTGAAATGTGGCGCATCTGCAGTTCCATAGCCGTAAGATATTCAAGATCATCTGAGTTGTCGTGGATATTCAAGATTACCTCCTGCTTTTCGTTTTCTTTAACATGGGATCACCTTTTGGCATGTTTCCTAATTCCTCGGGGAGATCATCCTATTTCGCTATCTTCCTCTTCGCTTTCCTTAGCCCGCCATTTTTTATAGGCTACCTCAATTTCCTCTGCTGTATGGGTATCGCATGCGACCAGCGGTCGTTGCTTATCTGGCACGCAATGCCCGCCGGGGCTGGTCACGGTACAACCCACCAGCCTGCCGTCCGGGGCATACACGGCAAGGATGTTGGTTATTCTGCCGCATACGATGCAGCCATGCATCTCGACCATTTTTATTTTCGGACATACATCTCCCGGAATGCCCAGGTCTAACGCCGCTGGGCTTGACTTTCTACCCTCAAGCAAAAACGTTCGCTTTCTCGTGGTTCATGAGCAAGTGCGAATAATTGGCGTTGAGAAGATCGATCCAGTCATTTGTTATGGCTGATCATCTCCTGTTCGGAGCCAGTGCTTCTGCTGCCAGGCATCCAAATATCGGGGTTCCGGCCAGAATTCCTCTGGAATGAAGTCTGAACCTTCCACGGGAAATATGCACCCACCCCGGTTAGGTTGTGTCCAGCCAAATTCGATCTCCTGATCGCAGTTGGCGCAGTTCACATAAAACTCGTCACTTTCTGGGTTGTTCTCCGACTCGAATATTTCGTACTCTTCTGGTTCAGAAGCAGAATGATCTTCCGCATATTCGCCGAAGTCTCCTCTCTCAACTTCTTTGTCTGGTTTTTCCTCCACCCTTTTCTTTAAATTCGTAATGCCAGTGATGATAAGCTTCAAGCGGTCCCCATTCTTGCCAGCTTTCACTCTCAGGTCCAGCCAGGATGGTCCAAATATGAGTGACAATTAATTCTATGATCGCCGCATTTTTTGCAGGTGAATTTCCAGGTTTGGCGATCCTTCATGTTGTACTCCTTTGTCAATCACCATCACCGGTTGCATATATCCATCGATGCGGATCGTGGGTAAAATCGTAAATATGTGATCCTGCCTGGTTTTCGTCTTTTGCATCTCCGACAGCTGCACCGTCCAAGGTAGGTTGCTCAACCAATCCCAACTCAGGACCAGCGCCTGCGCACCGGGAAGGTCGGCAGAGACTCGATCTGATGCTTATCGAGCTTCAGGAACACGGTATCGTCCCGTGTATCACCCATCGCTGAAAGGGGGATGATCACATCCTTCTGTCCCCACAGATGCCCTTCGCGCATCACCAGATGGGTGATGTGGCCGTTCTTCGGGTTGACCACGAATTCGTCAACATGACCAACATAACCATCCGTCGCCTCTACGCGGGTACCACGGCGCACAGCCAGTTCTCCCGGCGGGATCTGTTGATGCTTCCACGGGCACTTGTACGGTTATTTTAGGCGTAACATAGGGCAAGTAGTAGTATGATCCCATTCCATACATTCTACCGCCATATCCATACATAATCAGGCACCTTCTCTTCGATGAACTTCGTTTTGACAAACGGATCCATCTTCTCCAGTTCTGCCTTGCTGCAGCGCAGTCGAATTGTATCGTCTATCGTTTCGGACACAAAATCAACCGGTACAATGTACTCTGTATTGGGTGACGAATCCTCTTTCACCACCAGATGGGTTACCTTGTCGATAACCGGGTTGATCAGCACATACACTGAGTGTCCACAGATACCGTCGGTACACTCAACTTGAGCGTTTAAAGGAATTTCCATTCTAATCTCCGTTTCTTTTATAAAAGGTTTATTATTTGATGTCATGCGAAGGGTGTAGCCTCTTCGCATGACGGCTTAACAAGATGGATAGGTCTTCCAGGGGTTGTTGATATAGCCAGTCTGAACCGCCTAACTTTAAGTATAGCGGCATAGAGTTCAAAAGCGTCACAACACGCCAGCGGGTGTGTTTGTCGGGTTACCTTCCTATCGACAAGTATTTCCAAAAGTCCCCATTACGTCCATATTTTTCAAACCGTGTTACCGGTGTTGCAGCGGGCATGAAAGATGGAAAGCAAGTCTAGCCCAGTTCAGAGTTGGTAAGATGTCAGTATTGGGTTAAATTGAAGTAATGACGACGGACCTTAATACTTTACGTGACTTTGCCGGTACCATATCTTGGCTGCTTTTCCTATCCGGATAGGTAAAGTAACCAGTACGGGTGTCTTATACGATTATTCCAGGCTGCCTTCCACTCGAGTTTCTGGCTATGGAAAGAATATTTGCACCTAACGGGGTATCCAAAAACCGTCATCCAGGAAGGCTCTTACTCGACCTGATTTAGGCTTTACTGTGGTTTAGCTCGGTGTCACAGCTCATCGATTTCCAGTGGATTCTCTGGATTTTTCTTGGCAGCCGTTGACATCACTTTTCTTCGTTTCTGGAGATACATGGCTGCATCTGCTTCTTTGAGCGTTTCCTTTAATAAATTGCCATATTCGGCAGTTGAAATACCGATCGAAATTTGCAGGGGGTTTTCTGTTGGGTAGTTGGTATTGTGTTCTTGGAGGAAATTGTACAACCTGGGCAGAACAAATTCGGCTGCTTTTGCACTGGTATCGGGAAGGAGTACAGCAAACTCATCCCCACCGATGCGTGCGATCACGTCCTCGACACGGAAGGTGATGGTCAGCACCTTAGCGACGCGTTTGAGCATGTTATCCCCAGCAGCATGACCCTGTCGGTCGTTTATCATCTTCAAACGGTCCACATCTACCATCAAGATACTGATGGGGTAACGGCGCCCGCGTTCGAGCCGCTCCATAGATTTTATAAAAAAGGCGCGATTATATAATCCAGTCAATGCATCGTGCAGGCTCAAGTGTTGCAGTTTGATTTCCGCTTGTTTGCGCGCCTTGGATGTCCATCACCACGGTGCGGCATTCTTGCCCTTCTTCAACTGCAATAGCTTCAATTTGTACCCAAAAGGCTCCATTGCCCTCTTTTGCAGGATCACTTCACAAGATTGTTTGACATGCTCTTCGAATACCTGCTCGAGAAAAGTGTGGAAAGCGAGCAGGTCACCATTTGCAACACTCTGCCGAACCGCATGCCCACCAACTGGGCTCGCTCTACTCCCAGCAGACACGCCCCGTTTAGATTGACCTGACTTACCGTCCCATCGCGTCCTTCAGCGTAAAATAGCCTACTGGGGCGAAGTCATACAGGTCGGTGTAGCGTTTTAACCAGGTCTCCACCTCAGTTCGTGCCCGTCGCAATTCTTCGTTTTGCATCTCCAGCTCGATCTGGTGAACTTGCAGTTCGTGGACAAGTCGTTGGATATCTGCATCGGTTAGGGGAGGGCTCTCTTGAGTGTGGCTCTGGGTGTAATTCGCTTCGGCTAAGCGGCGCAGCTCGGCGAATTCGGTTGAAGGGTCAGGCTTTTTTTCATAAAATTCCTCCTTATTCCGATTTTGAGTGGGTCGTGCGCTTTCTGCGCCTATTGGTATCCTCGAAAATTACGCAAAAGCGTTCCTGGCTTTCGCCCGGGCGGTAAACATAGCAGCGGTATCGTTTTCCGGTCGGAGCATGATCCATCTCGAAGCTGTCTGGCACCCCGCTTATGATACAACTTGTCCGAAGGCCTTGATCCAACTCGGTTCGATGCTAGGCCAGACCTGATGGATGGTCTTACCCTGCACTTTCTCATTCTTTAACATCCATGATCCGTTCAAAAGCATCGTTCATGAAGACAAACCGGCAGCTTACGAGAATGCCATCCTCGTCAAACACGGATTCAAACAGTGCAAAGGCATTGGTCATATGCTTGAAGAGTGCTTTCATCTCTCGTTCGCTTTCACGCAGGACCGCCTCCAGCTTTTTGGCAACGCTGATGTCCGTAAAGGTAATTACCACCCCATCGATGCGGTTATCCAGGGTGCGGTAGGGCATGATCCGGACCGATAAACCAGCGCCCAGTCGCGGGTGTTAACCGGCTTTTCCTTAAAGACCAGGGTGCGCAGCACCTCCTGTACATCCTCGCTCAGCTCAGGGTAAAACAGATCGGAGGCAATATCGGTGAACGGTCGGCCAACATCGCCCGGGATCAGTTTGATGATTTTAGATGCCTGGTTGGTGAAGCGCCGGATATGGAGCGCCTCATCCAGAAAAAGTGTGGCAATATCGGTGCTGTTCAATAAATTTTTCATGTCATTGTTGGCCTGCGACAGCTCGTCCACCCTGGCTTGAAGTTCATGGTTGACGGTCTGCATTTCTTCGTTGAGCGACTGCATCTCTTCTTTAGAGGTGGTCAGCTCTTCATTGGTGCTCTGCAATTCCTCGTTGGTAGATTGGAGTTCCTCATTGGCCGATTTAAGCTCTTCTTGCGAGGTTTGCATCTCTTCGCGAGTGGTCTGCAGCTCCTCGCTGAGAGTGCTGGAGCTCCTGCTCCAATTGGGCTTGGTAGGCGCTGGCTGGCCGGATGCTTGCCGGGTCTTGTCCGGCGCTTTGGCTGCGGGCGGGCGCTGGCACATCGCTGAAGACGATCATCACCATCCCCTGCAGCGCCTCCGGTTCTGTCAGCGGTTGGAGGGTGAGGTTCACCATTTGGCTGCCGCCGTTGGTGCCCACGACCAGATTTTTGAGGGTACGGCGGTTTTTTCACGGAGCGCTTTTTGAAAGGCGCTGTCCAGTTCGTAACGCAGCCCTTCACGCGCCATAGCAAAGATATTCCAGTTGGCCTTGCCAGCGGCTGGCTCAAGGTATTTGCCCGTTCGCCCGCTGATGTAAAGGATGTCGCCCTTGTTGTTGATCAGTACGGCGGGCGGGGCAAAGCGCTGCAGGATCAGTTGGTCGGCCAGCGCCTGGAGGTTCGGGGTTGGCGCCCTGAGCTTTGAATTGGGTAGCAGCATCCGGCTCTGACCAGTGGCAAGGCAGGGATAAAATGTGGCGGGAAAATCGATTCGCTCAGCCGGCAGAGCGGAATCGATCCGCCGGTAAAGCCGCAGTTTCCCGTGAAGTGGCGGTAAAGAGATTGCTAAAACTGCCGATGGTCTCGGCACTGCCCAGAAAGAGAATGCCGCTGGGGTTGAGACTGTAATGAAAGAGCGGGATGAAGCTTTTTTTGCAACTCGGCGTCCAGATAAATCAGCAGGTTGCGGCAGACCAGAAGGTCAAGCTGGGTAAAGGGTGGATCCATAACCAGGTTCTGCGGAGCAAAGATCACCATCTCGCGGATTTCTTTGTTGACCCGGTAGCCGTGCTCTTCCTTGATAAAGAAGCGGCGCAGGCGTTCCGGCGAGACATCCGCGGCAATATTGGCCGGATAGATGCCCTGGCGGGCTTTGTCGACCGCATCCTGGTCGAGGTCGGTGGCAAAGATCTGCAGAGTGAAAAGGTCTCGTGCCGGCCTGACCTGCTCGAGCGCTTCTTTAAAGATCATAGCCAGCGAATAGGCTTCCTCGCCGGTCGAGCAACCGGCGATCCAGGCGCGCAGCGTCCTACCGGACGGCTCGGGCTGCCAGCAAGGCAGGGAATAATCTCGTTTTTAAATTGCTCCCAGGCAGCCGGGTCGCGGAAGAAGCTGGTCACCCCGATCAAAAGTTCCTTGAAGAGCAGCTCGATTTCCTGAGGGTTCTCCTGCAGATAAACGCACGTAATTCACGATCCGGTCAATCTGGTGGATTGCCCATGCGCCGTTCGATGCGGCGGTAGATGGTGCTCTTTTTGTACAGCGAAAAGTCGTGGCCGGTCTGCAACGCGCAGCAAGATGAAAATCTTTTCGAGGGCGCTCTGGGCTTTATCTCTCCAGCGTCAGAGTCAGGGTGAGTGCAGCAAGGGCGGTGTGCTGGAGGTAAGCGATGATCTTGCCGGGCAGTTCCTCGACCGTGGCGACCACATCCGCCAACCCGGCATCAATGGCGCTGCGCGGCATGCCGTCGAATTTGGCCGATGCCGGCGCCTGCACAAAGACCGCCCCGGCTTTTTCCTTGATGGCGCGCAGGCCGAGCGTGCCATCCGAGCCCATCCCCGAGAGGATGACGCCGACACTGCGTTCCTGCTGGTCATCCGCCAGGGAGCGGAAGAAGAAGTCAATCGGCAGGCGCAGCCCGCGCGGCGCCACCGGAGCGAGCAGGTGCAGTACGCCGTGCAGGATCGACATATCCTTATTGGGCGGGATCACGTAGACTGTGTTCGGTTCGACCTTAAGGCGATCCTTGACCTGAACGATCCGCATGGGGGTGGCTACGCTGCAGCAGTTCGACCATGATGCCCTTTGTGAGTTCGGGTCGAGGTGTTGAACGATCACAAAAGCCATGCCGCAGCTCGGGCGGTACGTTCTTCAAGAATATTTCGAGCGCTTCCAACCCGCCAGCCGAAGCACCGATGCCGACAATAGGGAAGGGGCACTCAGCGCCACCGGGGGCGGTGTTATCATCGCTGACAGGGGACGGCATTTCTTCCAACCCGGTGATTTGGTCAGATTCTTCGGCTGTTTTTGGCTGGGGGCTGGCAGGTATCGCTTGCCTTGTCATGACACAATCTCCTGGGTGGTAAAATAATCGATCTCGTAAGTCCACCCTCAGATTGGGGATCTAATCAACACGGTGTTTCTCACAAAATTGGGCAAGCTGTGAGGCCTAAAGTTATCAATGACGCGAGGGAATCCGAATCAATTGTGGATATTATGCTGATTTATCGGAGTTGTCAAGATTAAATTAAATCATATCATTCACCATTAAATTCGCTTGCACAACCTCAAAGTGGGGGAGGATCTGCGTAACTGGTTGGTGATTACTTGAACCTCGAAACACCTCTCCACCTGGACACATCATGAACAGCTCACCCGGAGGCATGTACGCTGTAATACCTGCTGAAATCAATCTTGAACTCCGTAAGCCGATAAAGGCGAGTTAGTCGAATTTCTACCTAATGACCACACGGACGGAAGGGTCGTCAGGTTGTTTTGCGAGCTGAGCTGCGATTTGCCACCAGACGAAATATCGCGATACCGTACCGTTCCTGCTCGATAGGGGGACAGGATCACGATCCAATATTTGGTTCCCCCTGTGAGATTTGTTGCTGGGAGGGTCACAGAATTCCAGGCTCCCCTGACCGGATTGATAATCGTTCCCTTGATCATGAGCGTTCCTGGGTTATCAGTCCCTGTATTTGTATACAACCCAACAACCACACTGGCTGCACTGTTCAAGCTGTCGATATAGACATACAAGCGAGTGACCTGACCACTGCTGCTGGAAGTGTATTGAAAAGCCTCGGCCCTACCCCCGCACTCAGTTCCTGTCTTGGCCCCAGGCTGGTAGTTCCGATCAAGATAATTGGGATACGCGTGGGTGTAAGAGAAGGGCTGGAGGTTTGGGTTGGTGTTGCGGTGGCAGTGCGGGTAATCGTCGCAGTGGCTGTGTGGGTGGGAGTTTGAGTAAACATAGGTGTATTGGTACTTGCCACAGTCGCTGTGGATGTGGGTGTTAGTGTCTTGGTTGCGGTAGCTGTGAACGTGGGTCCCACCTGGTTGGTAGGGGTCGGGGTGGCGGTGTGACTGGGTGTCAACGTTGCCGTGGCGGTCGATGTTATGAAGGGACCTGCTGTAGATGTGCTGGTGGGCGTTAAGATCGGTAGTATAGATGCAAGTCGACCATAATAAAGCGTGGGATTTTGATAAGGTGTGGAAAAGAATAAGAATTTAATGGTCTCAGGACGGTTGAACCCTATTACAGACCATATTAACCGATGGGGCTGGTGTCAAAAGATGAAGAACCGGGAGGAGCTGCAAATAGCTGCGGAAGTCCCCAAGTCCCATCTCCCGCTTGCTTGATTACACACATCTCATTTTCGGATTTGCAGGAGCTGTTCTGAGGGTGACCATGCCCGATAATATACAACTCACCCGCATTATTCCATGCCAGGGCTGGGTCATGGGAATAAGCATTCAATGCCTGGTCCACCCAGCCAGTTCCATGATTAGAAACATAATGAATGCGCCCATAGTTTCCTGAGCTATCCCGATCCTCAATATAGGCTAGATGCTTTGTGCCATCCAGGCTGATCAGCAGACTGGGTCCCTGGTCAATATTGATCCCAAAATACGGTGAAATCCATATCGGAGCTGTACTGACAGTTTCGATGCTGCCCCAAATCCCCTGTTGCGTCCGGGTGCGAGATAAGATGCGTACTGGACTGGTGGCTTCTGAGATCCAGGCCACAGTTTAAAGAATTGTCCAGGGGTGATACCGCTGCCACGGGATGGTTGGCATTGCCAGCGATATCCACCTGAACTGAATTTCCAACCTGTGTCAGTGTGTTTGCCGCCTGATTGTATGAATATGCCAGGTGAATAATATGGTTTGTCCTGTTCCAATATACAACATGCATCAAACCGTTTAAATCGATCATCCCCGAAACACCACTGGTTCCTAAATAATCCCCTGTTACCGTTCCACTGTCCGCAGCCAGGATTATGGGATTGGAGAAAGTGTTCGTGGCGATATTGAAAGGATAATCTTTTAACCCGCTGGATCGAAAATTCGCCAGCACATGGATGGTGCTTGCCCCATCGTAGACCGTTTCGATGGAGATTGGCACATCACTGGCTGTCAACTGGGCAGCTAAGGTAAAATCGCTCATCGAGCCTGGCAATCCAGGTTGAGCTGTCCAATAGCAAAATATGAATGTAGAATTTGCCTGTCCTGAAAAGACATACAACCGGTCTGTGTTTGCACGAACAATCTGGTGTGGAATGACATCCGTGAATCCACTGCCTATTGAAAAAAACGTAGATGAGATTGGCACCCCCTCGGTGGTCGGGAGCGAGGTGGCGGTGGGGGTCCAGGTAGCTGTGGATGAGGGCTGTAACGTGGCGGTAGAGGTTCCGGTAGCCGTGGGTGAGAGTAGTGGGGTGGTGGTGGGGGTCCCGGTAGCCGTGGCCGAGGGCGACGGTGTGAGGGTTATTGTGGTGATGGTTGTTGCACTTGAGGTTGGGGTAGATATTGATGTTTCCTCAACAGCATAAGCGGAAATAGGAGAATTTGTCCAACTATTACCTTTTGACCAGGTGACAGGCAGAGTGGTTAAATTTGATTGAGCGCTGGTTTGAGCTGCACCCCCCGTTTGCAAGTCCC
This sequence comes from uncultured Chloroflexia bacterium, assembly GCA_963751425.1. Taxonomy (GTDB): domain Bacteria; phylum Chloroflexota; class Anaerolineae; order Anaerolineales; family UBA4823; genus CAVVUF01. The sequence continues at coordinate 1,238,806 of CAVVUF010000002.1, forward strand.
TAAATCTCACTTCACCGTTGCTTGCAGGTCCCAAGATCGCAATCCAATACCGGCTGCTCTGTAAGACACCTGCCGGGGGAACCGCAACCGAATTCCAGGCGCTCTTGGTTGGATTCAAAATGATGCCTTGTGTCAATAAACTGCCTGGGTTGTTATTCACATCCGAATACAGACCCATCACGACCTGCGTCGCTGTGCTGCTCCCATCAATGAAGACATATATTTTATTAACAGTTCCGCTGTTCGTAGCAGTAAATTGAAATGCCTCTGCCATTCCCGCAGCGTTATAATCCATATTGGCCTCTATATTTGTATCCCCCACGAGGACGGTTATCGCTGCTTCAACTCCGAAAGTGGTAATGAAAAGAATCTGGAACGCTAATAGACCCACGATGATGTAAATCTGTCCGCGTCCACCAAAACCAAAGCGCCTCATGGCCTTCATAAAAGGACTAAATGCTGCCTGATTGCCTGTCCTTTTCATATCTGCTTTGATTACCTTGCTATGTGTGGCATCCATAAAATGTTCTCCTTTTTACCAATAAATCGCCAAAGTCGCCGTAGAACTATATCAATCATGTAAGAAACTTTAGGTTTTAGGGTGAAACCAAAGCATCTACATCGAGTAGTGGATGTCCAATATCTCGCTCAGGCCTCTTGAATATCATTCTTTTAAGAATGGCCTGGCCCCTGGTATTGCGGGTCAGGCCATTTTACAATCGCGAATATTATAAAGGTCTTTGTATAAACGCTGTCTGCATTCAAACCACCAGGCGATTGAAGAAGGAGCGGTAGCGCTGCAAGGCCTTGCGGAGATCTTCAGTAGAGACATCATTGCCCTGCTTCCACTGGCCTTCCAACAAGCTGTGTTCGTTGGCAAACATCTGGGTGATTTGCTCGACCACCTCTGATACCAGCACATCCGCTTGCTGGACAGCAGAGCGTGGTTCGTCCACAAACTTACCCTGGATCTCATTCCAGCGCGTGCGGAAATGCTCTGATTCCTCACGGTTAAGCAGAGCCGCCGATGATCCAGCATTCGTGCCGACAGGGGCTTCGTGGGGAATTGTCTCACCCATTGGATTCTCGTGGACAACCGTCTCATCCATCGGGCTACCAACAGCAACGGTTCCCCCCATTGGGATCTCCTGGATAGGAGTTCAATCGTTTGGACCTCGTTGGATAGGGGCTCGTCCATCGGGTCAACTGAAGAACAGTCTCGCCCATCGGCATCTCGTGGATAAGAGCCGCATCCACCGGGACCTTGTCGAGCAAAAGGATCCAAATTTTCTACCGGACTGTTCGTCTTATCATCGGTTCTCTCAACGGTATCTGAGGTATTATAACTGTTCTCCAAAATATTGTTCATTCATCTCTATTTCTCCTTTACAACGACGGTCTCTGTTCCGAGAAGTTCCTCGAACAGAGACCGGTAATAAATCATGGCCTGCCTTAATTCTTCCGTATCTGGCCTGGTGCTGTTCATTTTTGAGCGCGATCTCGCGCGCGGCGCGGTAATTACTCACCAAAGCAGGATAATTGACCGAGATATCGGCTGCCCGCTGCTCAAAATCAGATACTGGATAGGCACGCACCTTCATGACTTCCATGATCAGGCGGTCGGCATCTACGATCGCCTGTCCCGGTTCGTCAACAAATTTGGATTGGACAGCAGCCCAATCAGCCAGATAACGCTCGCGCTCGCTAACAGTAAAGTGGACGAATATCCAAAGCTTCAACATGCTTCTGCCGTTCATCCAGCTCTGTTTGGGCTTTCTTCTCGTTACCCATGGTCTGCACAGTATGATCATACTCGGGTCCGAATTGATCATGGAGCTGCTCCGAACGTTTACGGCGAGAAAAAACCAGACCTAATGATGGCGCCTATAACCACCAATACCAGAAAAACGATGATGATAATAATATATGTAGTATTCACAAAACATCTCCTTTTGAATGTTCTATTGGTAGCCAATTGGTCATTTGACCGAATGGCAGTTGACCTAGCGGTCAGGTAATAGATTTATCTATTGTGACCATGCGAAGGATTCATATCCTCTACGCAATTAATCTAAGTATAATGACATAGAGTCTCAAAAGCGTCACAACACGTCGCCTGGGTGTATTCCATAGATTACCATTCAAACTACAACCTGGCTCGCTTAACTAATTCCGTTCAGCACATACCCGTCGACAAGCACTCCCAGAAGTCCCCAGGCGCTGCCCAGGATAGCCCCCGCCAGCACGTCGCGTGGGTAGTGCGCTCCCACATACATGCGCGTGATGCCCACCAACAGGGCAATGGCGTACAGCAAAAGCACCACCCAGGCGCTGGCGTGGAAATGCTGGGCCAACAGCGTTGCCATGAAGAAGGCCTGGCTGGTATGCCCGCTTGGGAAAGATCGCCCGCCAGCCCGGAAGCCAACAATGCGCGCCTGTGTCACCCGGACAATAGGTCGTGGACGGCGCACCAGGGCTTTCACCAGCTCCACCACGATCCATAACGTTAAAGTTCCCAGAATGAGTTCGTACGCCACCAGGCGATTACCGGTCAAAAACAAAATCAACCCAATCGCCAGGGCAGCCAACCCGCTGCCGATCTGGGTAAAACCCAACATTGTCCTGTCCAACCAAACTGGGCGCGACCCACTCAGGTTAAAGAACAGGAAAGCCCAGACATCTACGCGCTGGCCAACGGACCACACCAGCGAGACTGCCAGGATGCTGAAAACCAGCAGCATACTCGACAGGATTCCCCGGGCTGCCAGGCCGTGCCAAATCAACATCCGCATCTGGGAAGGCATCCATGCCAGGAACAGAACCAGGCTGGCTGTGAGGAACACCAGCCAGGCAACCGGGCGATATTTTCGTATGGCAAGGATCAGGCGTTCCCAGGTACTGGGATTTACCACTTCAGGAAAAGTCTTTTCGTTGTGTTGATTTTCGGATTGGCTCATCAAGGATTAGTCCTGGACAGGCAGCACCGCAGGCACCGGCCCACCGACCATGACCGCCAGAACGTGCCGCTGCACACCGATACGCAGCAGCCCTTCTTGTAATGGCAATCCATCTGCCATGACCGGCATGGCAGGCTTGGTCTCGATATCCACCTTGTGCACGTGGAAGTGCTGAATGCGTTCGTCTTCCGGTCCGTCCCCATCCCTGGCTGCCTGGACGGCATAGCCCAGCAGGTCCATCTTGGACAGGTCGGCGAAGAGCAGCACATCGAGCAAGCCGTCATTCATCGAAGCAGGGGTACCAACCTGGAAATGTGGGCCGATGTAGGGCATATTGGAGATCAGAACCACATGACACATTGTGTTGATCTCCTGCTTGCCATCCAGGGTCAGGTGCATCTCGGCGGGCGGGGAAGCCACCAAGGCTGCCAGGAAATCGCCGATCCGTGTCAGGTTACCGTGCTGGATATCGTCGGCTGCCGGGAAAAGGGTCGAAAGCAGACCCACCGAGCAAACTTCCAGGAAAGGTCGTTTCACTTCTCCGCAAGAAACAACTCCCATATCTACTTTGATGCGCTGGCCCGTTCGCAGGATGGCGATGGCAGCCTGGATATCCGCCGGAATCCCCAGGCTGAGGGCTACATTGTTCTGCGTACCGGTGGGTATAATTCCCAGGGTGGCGTTTGTGCCGGCTAGGGCTCCAGCCATGACATCAATGGTGCCGTCGCCCCCGCATACTACAAACAAACGGATCCCATCCGTAAGAGCCCTCTGGACCACAGCGGGCAGATCGCAGCCTGGTTCGACCAGGTAGGCCTCCGGCACAAGCTTCCAGGTCTGCATTGCGCTGATCACATCCATGAGCTGTACGGGCAAGTCACCGGTCGCCCCTGAACCAGGATTAAAGATGAGCTTAGCCCGCATAGAGCGTTTTTTTATGGAACGAGGCCTCTGGTCAGGGATTTCTTCCATGCAGCGCTATCCTTTCGCCCAAGATTCATCGGACTCTTTTTCCATTTTTTGCAGACGCGTGTAATAGTCCGGAATTTCTTTGAGATGTGCTAAGGCAATCTTTCCGGTGAGAAGGGGGTCATCATTGGTAATATTCGTTTCTGGATCTCTGGCTCCATGTTCGAGCTCCACTTCGAGTCCAATCCGGAATTGTTCGATGCTAAACTTATTCCAGTTTACACCTAAAGAATCGCCGATTTGCTTTGCTTTATCGAAGCTGAACCCGATCTCTTTCATAAGCTAATCCTCCATTTATCGACCTAATTTTAAATTAAGACTTAGTCCCTGTTTTTTTATTGGCGCCGAGGCTTTTTGACCACGATACGCTGTTTGATATCTCTAGTCTATTAAGTCGTGATCATTCTATTCTTGCTGCTCGGGCTGGGGTGAAATAGGTAATAATGACTCGGAAGGTTCAGCCGGCAGGTTGGCTTGTAGAATTGGCTCGGCTTTCTCAATCAGATGGGTGAGGCGCTCCATGCTGCTGGTCACCAATGCCAGAGGCGGTTCATCCATCGCCCTTATGGTGTCCCACACTCGAGCTTGCCGCTCTTTGAGGTCTGAAACCTGGTCTGCCGCTCCTGAGACCGCACGGCGGCTGACCAGGCGGCTCCATAGGATTTGGCAAACAACGGAGATCGGTGGGGCTATGATAAGTCCGACAAGCCCAAATGCATCAGCCATGGCAATGAGCAGCACAACGGTCAGAATGGGATTATCCCATTTGCGCTTGAAAAGCCGTGGCTTGACCCATATACCCAAGGCAATCAAGACAACCAGCGCATAGAGCGCTGTAAACAGGCTAAGCTGAACACTGGTCAGCAGACCTACCAAAAGTACTGGAATGACCACCAAGGCCGCCCCAACCACGGGGATCAGGCATGCCAGAGCGCCAGCCAGCGCCAGGAGAGCAGGGTATGGGGATCCGAGCAGCCAGTAACCCAAGCCAAACAGCAGCCCGGCCAGGAGACTTTGGAGGATTTCGCCGCGTATGTAGGCGCCGAGGTCGGGCTCGACTGTCCGCCATATACCCCGCGCTTGTTTGCGTTGGCCAGATGGAAGCAGTGAGAGCCAGAGACGTTCAAAGTGAATTTGATTGATGCTCCAATAAATGCTTAAAAACAGAATAATGGCGAAGCCGCTTACAATCTTGCCGATGCCCTGCGTGAAGCCGAGCAAGGCCGGCAGCACAAGCTGCCCCTGGTCGCCAGTAGCGGCTTCGAAAAGTTTCCCTGGCGGGGGCAGCCGTGCCACCAACGCCTGTTGGAATGAGCTGCCCTCCAACCATACTGGCAGCTTCCACTCATCCTGTACTGATACAGTCTGAGCCAACTGTTGGATCTCCTGGATCGCGGTCTCAACGGTAAAGAAAAGCAATATGGCGAAACTCCCCAGGACCACCAGGTAAAGCAGGATCCAAGCCAGGCGCACCATGAAGCCTCGACCGACCAACCGGCTAACTAAAGGTCGCAGCGCTGCCGCAAGGGCTAACGAGATCAGCACGTAAACGACGACCATACGGAACTGCCACAACACCACCAGAACCAGCAGCGTGGTCATGACCGCCGTACCGAATCTAACCACTTGTTTCGTCATGGTGTCTCCAAATTACTGGCCTGGGCTAGCAGAGCATCAAGGTCGGTCGTAATGGCCTCAATCTCATCCATCACCTGATCGGTCTGCTTGACGCTTAAGTCCGAGCCCCCTTTCTTGAGGCGCGCCTGCTTGCGCAGGTCTTGGGCCAGGTCTTGAGCTTCATAGCGCAGCCGGCTGGCATAGTCACGCCCAGTCGAAACCTCCGCTCCCATTGTGCCTGGATGAAAGAGGAAGCGATCGAATAAGATCTGCAGCATAGCTGCGATGGGGATTGCCATGAGCGCGCCGGCAATGCCGAACAAAGAGCTAAAGGCAAAAATCGCCAGCAGTGAGACGAATGGATTGATCCCCACCGCCTTACGCATGACGCGCGGCACCAACACACTGTTTTCTAGCTGTTGAATAATAATCGTGGCGACGATCACCCAGACCAGCTTGGCAGGTGCTATCGAAAGGGCAACCAGCGCCGCAGGAATGGCGCCGAGTAGCGGGCCAACCAACGGTACGGCCTCCATCACGCCCGCCAAGAGTGCCAGCACCAAGGCATTGGGCAAGCCAATGAACAGGTAGGCAACCAGCGCCATGCTGCCGATGACCAGGCAAAGAACGCCTTGTCCGGCAAGGTAGAAACCCACTTTGGTCTCCATGGCTGAAATCACTTCCCGGATGCTCTCACGCTGGTCCTTTGGAACCAGCAGCAACAATGATTGAATGGTGCGTGGTCCATCGAGCGTCCAGTGTAAGGTCAACAGCAGAATAGCTGTGGCCAAAAAGATGACTTTAGCCAATACTGCCACGTAACCCAGCGCTTGCCCTGCAGAAGCCAGCATCTGTTGGCCCGTTTGTTGTATCGGCGCCAGGCCTGGAAGTACTGCTGGGAGGAACTCACTCAAGCGTACGATTAATTGATTGGGATAATTACCCATCCACTCACGCAGGCTTTGGTAGTAACCCGGCACTGCAGCAGCAATCGTTGAACCTTGCTCTACAATCAATGGGAATAACAACAGAACGAAACCGGTGAGCAGGGCGAGCAGCAAGAGGTAGACCAGAATCACTCCCGCTAACCGAGGGAGCCCGCGCCGGTGCAGCCAGGTTACGATTGGCCTGATCACAGTGCCCATCACGATGGTGAAAAACAAGATGAAAACAACCTGGTAGAACCGGTAGAGAAGCCAGAAGCTGAGGGCAATTAAAACGAGGACGAGAGTCGCCTCCATGACGCGCCGAAACGTCCATTGATAAGGTTGTGAAGGAGGAGGGAGTGCCATACTTTCTATCCGTTTCTTAGAGCCAGTTAGTCTTCACCACCGAATCTGGTGAACTGAGAAGCACAGCGTACCGCAAGCCGTAGGATTCACTGATCACTACGGGAAGCCCATGTAACGCTCTGGAGAGGTCGTGACACACCTCGGCAGCGGCATAATCTTCTGGGTAGTTCACAGGGCTGACCTCCAGAACAACAAACAGCCAGACGTTACCTTGCTGGGTTTCGGTTAGAACAATGCGGCTGATAAACGGTTTCAACCCGCGTTGGGCTAGAATATCTGGAATTGCCTGGGCAACATAACGGGCTGCTGGAAGGTAATGGGAAACACTCATGGTTGTATCCATCCATCGGAGCGTAATTTCTGCTCGGCTTCGGTAATCCAATTGATAACGGATGGCTCAGAAGGGTCGACGATTTCCACTTGAACTGTATGATCACTCGGAAGTCGAGGAGGTTTAAGCAGATGTAATCCCCGCTGCAATAACCGGCGGTGCGGAGGCGCGGGATCGACGATCATCCCATCCATTAGGAGCAAGGGGTTGTCGTTCTCTTGCCAAATGGTACGCAAGCGAAGCTCAAGCACCGGCATAAGCCGTTGGTATGCCAGCACCCCGCCTACAATCAGCAGGACAACTACCAGGATTATGAGGATAACTGTCAAAGGGGTGACGACAAACTCTCCCCACCAGGCTCGTCGATTGGATACATTCCGGGTGCGGACGATTTCAGCCTGGAGTGCAGCCCGCGGTGTGGCCGTCAACGAATCAGCTCTCAGGGTATCACGCGCCTGGGCAGAACGCGTGCGTTGAACGTCCAGTATTGCCAGGGCTTGTGCGGTCTGTGTGACACTTAGGATGTAGGCAGAATACGTGGCTGTGGTAACCTGGCTCTGTGAGGTGGCTGCAGCATCCCCCACCGCCTGGGTTTGTTCGGAGACGAACTGCTGCGTGGCGGCAGCCCGAGCCATGTTCAGGCTGACCTCGGTGGCCTGGATGGACAGCTCCATCAACTGGCGTTGGTTATAATCCAGGGTGCTCTGCGCCGCAGCCTGAGCAGCCTGGGCCATATCCAGACCGACCACAGTGGCCTGATGATCCAACTCCTCGATCTGGCTCTGGCCATAATCCAGCGTGGCCTGAGCGGCAGCGTACGCGAGTTGTGGCGTTTCGTTATAGCCTGACACAGGTGTAGGCATGTTTTCACACGCTGCAAGCGCCAAAACGATAAAAGTCAATCTCAACATCGTCGCGACACGCCGCTTGTTCATCGGGAAGCCCTTCAAACTATACATATTCAACAACAGTATATACGACGCTTTGGAGACCGGGATCAATAGCCGGTCTCCAAAGCGAAACCTCAGGCTGGCAGCGCTAGATGTTGATCAACCCAAGGAGTTTCAATATGATGAGTATGACCGCGATAACGATCAGGGCGTGGATCCAACTGCCCGTTTTCGGGAAGCTGGAACTGATATTCCGCCCGAAAAAGCCGAGCAGCCACAGGATGACGAGAATTAAGATGATCGTCCACAACATGAGATTTCTCCTTAAGGATGTCTGTTGAACCTTCCGTTAGAAGCCACCGGTCGGTTGACCGAATGGCAGTTGACCTAACGGTTTAGTAAAATGAAAATTCCGTGTCTTTATCCTGATCCTTTCTTTAATTATTCGTTCTGAACCGCCCTCTACCGCCTATCATACGCAATATCAGGATCAAGAGCATCGCTCCGGCGAATGCAACCAGGATCGATACCAGGTTGATCCCCGTCATCGTGTCACCGACATCGAAGAAGTAGAAAGCAATCCAGCCTCCCAGTAATCCACCAAGCACACCGACGATGATGTCACCAATCACACCATAACCGCCCCCCCGCATGACCTGTCCTGCTAAAAATCCAGCAATCAAACCAACAACAGCCCACGATAGTATTCCCATGATAATCCTCCAATTGTTATTTCTGTTACCTAAGGTTAATAAGTTATGCGCAAAAATTGCGCCTTACAGTACTTGGACCAGCAGGGCTTAGCTCTCCTCAGAGCTGGAATCCTTGTCAGGCATTGGTTTGTGGGTCCACTTGTGTTCCCATGAATCATCCTTTGGGCAAACCAGCCGATCACAGCCCCAGCGGAGAGCCATACGATGAAATTGATCAGTTTCATTTCCTTCCTCCTTTCAGGATCAGGTCTACCCAGAAGGTTTCCGTGCGGGTTTGAGTATATTACCCAGGAGTAGACCAACCGCCAAAGATAGCGTGACCACCACCCAGGGGTATCTGGCAGCCTTCTCACCGAAGCCGCCTGGAACTCCGTCTGCAATTTCCTGGGCTTTAGCGTTGTATTGGCTCAAACCATGTCTAACATCCTTCTTCACTGTTGCCACAGCGTCAACCAAGGTTTCCCGTGCGTCCCCTGTCCATTTTTCAAAGCCTTCGCCTAATTGAGAGGCACTATCTCCCACCCAAGTGGTTAGATCTTCCTTGGCTTTGCCAGCGGCCTGGCTTACGTTATCTTCAAATCGATTATCATTCATCTTGTAAAAATCCTTTTCTGGCTTTCGCCATGATTGTGTTTGGAGGGCATCAGTCTTTGTTAAACTGATTTCGGTCAGAAGCAGCAAGGAAAATCTGCTGCGGCTAGCGTCTGCGGCGGATCAGGTTGACGATCGCCAGCAGGATGATGGATCCAAGCAATGTGACCAGCATGGTCGGAATGGTGATCGCATCATTGATCGTCCCGATATTGAGGATCGGGCTGATGAAGAAGCCAGCCAGGAATGCGCCAACGATGGCTACAACGATGTTAATCAGCAAGTTTGAGCGGTCATGCATGATTTCAGTCGCCACCCAGCCGATGACTGCTGCAACGATAAGGTATATAAGGATGGACATTTTTCTCTCCTATGTGAATGTTTGGGTTGCACAGAATACAATATTTTTTGCTTGATCACTCCTTCCTGGTGAAGGAGTGATCAAAGCGCCACTCTGATCATTTATCGGGAGCGGGCACAGTGTTCTTTTTCATGTTGGTTTCAAACTCCGTCACGCGCTGATCGATTTCATCGGCTGCTTGCTGGCGGGTGTAGCCATATTTTTCTTGAAGCAAGCCGATAAAGACTTCGTACTTACCAGAAGCTCGCTCCAGGTCATCGTCGGTGAGTTTGCCCCACCAGGCTTTGGCCTCACCATGGATTTGTTTCCACTTGCCTTCGAAAATGTCTTGGTTCATCGTTTGATCCTCCTGATCCTTTCATTAAGCTGTCCTGGTTTTAGCCAGGGTTCATTGGTTGCCATGGGCGGATATCATCCGCTACCACTGGAATTCATCGACCACTCAAAATGCACCTCTTGATTTAGCGGCGGCGGCGCCCGCTGCGCGAATAGCTCATACCCGGCCAAGTTGACGCCGTGCAGCTCCTGCAGCCGCTCCCGATACCAGACGTCAAAAGGGAGATCCGATGCAATGATCTGCCCTAACGCCTGCGCCACATCGGGGGCTTCCAAAGTGGTCACGGCCGTCGCCCCGAAAGCAGTATCCACCAATGCCAACTGCTCGCGCGTGATGCCCAGCCGCTGGCGTGAGGCTTCGTACGGCTTTCGTCGACAACCGGATAACTCCTGGCAAAACCTCCGCCAGGCTTCTACTTTACCGGATAGAATGGGAAATGTGAGAACCATACCAGACATTGGGGACCTCTTTCGGGGTAAAGCACTCTATTAATCTTTATCTTTACCCTTCATCTTAGTATAATTAGATAGAGTCTCAAAAGCGTCTCAAGGAGACATGTTGTGGCTGATCGAACCATGACATTGCACATTTTCGCCCTCGGACCGCCCGAAGTACGCCTGGGCGAAAACCAGCTGTCTTTTCCTACGCGCAAAACACTGGCGCTGTTGATCTACCTGGCGATTGAGGGAGGTATGCAGCCGCGCGAGCACCTGGCTGCACTGCTGTGGCCAGAAGCAAACCCAGAGCGCAGCTACGCCAGCCTGCGCAACACCCTCGGCCATCTACAAACGACGTTGCGCCAGGCGAGCGGCCAGGCCCAACCTTCCTACCTTTCCATCACCCATCAATCGCTGGGCTTGAATCCAGACGCCGATATCGACTTTGACCTGCATACAGTAGAACAAGCCTACGAACAGGCGCGCCTCGACCGATCGAACCGAACGCTGCCAGAAGGTTCGGACAGTTTACCTTTACTAATATCAGCAGCTGCCTGCCAGCGCGGCGATTTTCTACCCGGATTTTCGCTGGGCGATGCACCCGGCTTCGACGACTGGGCGGCCATCCAGCGCGAAGTCTGGCATCGCCGCCTCGGCTTGATCCTCGACCGGCTGTCCGAAATCCAGTTTGCGCACGGCGAGTTTTCCAGCGCCACGGAGACCGCCTCGCATTGGATTACCCTGGATGCGCTGAACGAAATCGCCTATCGCCGTAAGATGCGGGCGCACTTTGCGGCCGGTGAGCGCGGACAAGCGCTGCAAACTTATGAGGCCTGTCGTACGATGTTAGCGGTTGAATTGGGCATCGAGCCAGAGCCGGATACTTCTGTACTGGCAGAGCGCATACGCACCCAAGCCCCTCCTGCCCATGCTCATATTCATCGCGCTGCCTCTCTGCCACGCCAACCAGACACTTCGGTTGCTTTTCTGGGAAACCTTTTTGCCGGGCGCATCCGCGAGTATCAGACGCTCGTGAATTGCTACGAGCGCGCCGCTGCAGGCCAGCCTCAGCTCGTGGTGCTGCGCGGCGAAGCGGGGATAGGTAAGACCTGCCTGGCCACGAAATTCTTAACCTGGGTCAGCGCGCAGGGGGGCGAGTTGCTGCAAGGCAGTGCCTTTGAGAGCGGCAGCCATTTGCCGTTTCAGCCCCTGGTTGAGGCACTCAGGCTGCAACTCGAAGGCGAAAATTCGTCCCGAGATCTACTTGATGAAGCGTGGTTGTCTCCGCTGAGTCAACTGCTGCCAGAATTGCGCATAAGCGACCCGGGTTTGCCTCAAACTGCAAAGGATGGCGATGTTCTCGAAGCGGAAGTAAGCCAAACGCAGCTCTTCGAGCCATTTACGCAATTAACGATGGCATTATCCCAACGGGTACCGCTGGTGATCTTCGTGGACGATCTGCAGTGGGTGGACAGTGCGACGCTGGATCTGCTGCATTATGCCGTCCGGCGCTGGCGAGGTAGTGCTGCGCAGTCTTCCAGCGCTCGGGTCTTGCTGTTGGTCAGCCTGTGGTCAGAAGCTTTGCACCCGATGACCCAACCCCAACAAGCGGGCGGTCCGCAGGGCTTGGGCCGGTGGCTGGATCGTGTGGGGCGTGAGCTGGCGCCGGTCCATATCGAGCTGGCGCCGTTAGCGGAAAGTGAGACAGTGCAAATGGTGTTGTCCATTTTGGCACCTCCCACCGCTGACTTCGCCGAATGGCTGTACGCTGAAACGCATGGGCAGCCCTTCTACTTGATCCAGACGATGAAAGATTTGCTCGAACGCCGTGTCCTGCATCCCAAAAGACGGTCGGAGGGGCATTGGACCTTTTCAGTAGATGCTGAACACGATCTGGGTCAAGCGGTACGCGTCCCATCCACCGTGCATATTGTGATCCGCTCACGTTTGAACCGCCTCAGCCCGAATGCGTTCAATCTGCTGGCGGGTGGAGCTGTGCTCGAACATCAGATCACGTTCGAGCGCCTGTGCGCTATCTCTAACGTGAACGAAGACCTTGCTTTACCAGCCCTGGATGAATTGCTCAGCAGCCGGCTCTTGCTGGAAGCGGTGCTGCCGGGCGCGGCCAGCGCGTACACTTTCGCCAACGATATGCTGCGCGATGTGGTATATACCGAAGCTGGAGATGCGCGGCGGCGGCTTTTTCACAAGCGGGCACTGGAAACCCTTCAAGCGACCGGAGACTCTGCGGCGGTGCTGGCTCACCATGCGCTGGCTGCGGGTTTGACACACGCCGCCTTCCGTCACAGCCTGGATGCCGGGCGACAAGCGCTGCGCATCTCGGCAGTGAGTGAGGCCATCGTTCATTGTGAGCGCGCCCGCATGCTTGTGCGAGATGCCTCGCCATCAGAAATGCCAGGCAAAGCGGATTTGCAGGATCTTTACGTACTATTAAGCCGAGCCTATGAATTGGGCGGTCAGCCAGAAAAGGCATTGGCGGTTCAAGCCGAAGGAAAAAGATCTTTGTTGGATTAAAAATCCGTTACTTAACGTTGTTGGCGTTGAAAAGATTCAACAGATCGCTGAAGTCGGAGTTGACGAACATCGTTTCCCTTGACTTTTCAGGCGTGTTGAACAAGCTCCCAAGCTGCTTGAAAGCGCAGGTTGGCTGGCTGGGCTTGCCAGAATCTCAGGTCAAACGACCTGTCAAGCTCGGTTAGTTTCCCTTTTCGTAACATTTTCTTTTGACTTGACAGGGGCCAGTCGTGTTGAGATAGTCCTTCATACATTACTATCGTACCTCATCCACCCAAACGAGTTCTACCACGGGCAGTAAATCACTCGGAATCATTCACACTGCTCCTACACCAAAGCTGTGCTAGAGCGGTGCGTTTGTTTCTTACCTCACATCAAACCTAGTGACCAAAAAATCACCGTGTTTCAACTTCCGAAGAGATCGCCGGCGCCTGCACTTTGCTGGACTTCTTCTGTAAAATGACTACCAGCAGGGTCAGGGCGACCAACCCGAAGGTGATCCAGGTAGGGATGGCGACTGCCGGAACAGCCGCGAACTTGATAGCGATGCCGGCCAATGCCCACAGGATGACGAGCGTATAAGCGATATCACGGCGAGTGAAGATGACCAACTCAGCAATGACCAGGACTGCCGCCAGTACAATGACCATCCAAATTTCAGGGGCCAGGCCGAAACCGTTCCAATTCAAGTAATCGAGCAGAGAGGTCACATTGGCGACCGTGGCTACCGTGATCCAACCCAGGTAAATGCTGATGGGCACACGCACAGACCACTTCTCAGCAACCGGGACGCTCGTCTTGCCAATCCCCAGGCGCAGGTAGGTGACAATGAGGGTGGCGAGCAGGGTTAGCATGGCGACCAGGGTGAGCGGGAACTGCTGGTAGTGCCAGAGGAAGATCCAGGCGATGTTTGCCAGGCCGCCAAGTGAAATCCACCAGCCGGTGCTGCGCATGCGGGGATTCTCTTTCTGGGAGGGCAGGGCCTGGAAGATGGCTAAAGCGATCAGACCCAGGTAGATCAAACCCCAGATCGAAAATACATAACCCGCCGGAACAAAGTAGACCTGGAAGCTGTCCGAAATTTGCCCGGTGTTCAGTCCGTTGAGCGGCAGGGCGTTGGCCAGTATGTTGATTAAGATCGTACCAATCACAGTCAGTACGACAGAGATTTGACGCAGGGTGTCTTTCATGTTGATTCCTCGATTTTTTTAGAAGTTGTTTTGTTAAAAAGCCTATACTGATACAGAAATTTCAATTGCTGTCCGAATTGAATATAAGCCAACGTTTATTTATTGTACACATATTGTATACTAATATTATGGATTTTGGGTTAAGATATTATGAGAAAACACACTCCTGGTTGAATTCAACCAGGAGCGGTTTTTTTTAGGGTAATTGAAGTGCTGAGTTATTCATAAATTACTGAGTGGCAGGTTATCACATGATTCCTTCTTTACCACCCGCAGTTTGTTTAGGAGCGCCGCCCAGCTTGGGTTCTTCCGGATTATTATCGAGATACTGTTGTAGGAGAGAGGGAGCCTCAGGATGGTCAACGTGCAGGGCGTGATCATAATCACCAGCCGGTACAGGTGGCTCAAAGTTTCGTGGACGGCGGATTCCGAACAGCTCGAAGAAACGAGCGATGGTAACGAGCACGCTGTAGCGATATTCCTGCATCTTCAACGATTGCCATTCCACAATGGAGGCCATCGCACCTTGAACCCGCGCCTTATCGCGGACGATGCGGTGGATTTGTTTTGGCTCACGGTGACCGATCGGTGAAATCAGAACAAGATTGGCAACGAGAACCAGGATCGAAAACGAAATCAAAACAACCCATCCGCCTTCGGTCCACTTGCCAACGATCTGACCCACGAAAACGAATTCCAGACAGAATCGCAGCAAAACCGGCGCCCAGGCTGCCCCAGGTTCGTTTTTTACCGGCAGGGTAGGTTTTCAAGATGTGACGACGGACGGCAAAGCCCATCATCATAATGGGCATGAACACCCCGATGCCGTAATAAGGTATTCCTAGGGCTGTCTTCCCTCGAATGATGAAGGTAATAATAATCACTAAAATGTATGCGATCGTTACTGAGCGGGTGAAAGTGCCGCGCTTATCACGATAGACGATGATTTCTGGGATCTCGCCGATGGCTACGTCGCGCCATTCGGTAGCCTGTAGATCCTGGAAAGCGGTCATCGAGGCGGATGCCAGGAGGCCAACCGCAAGAATCTGGTAAGTCCAGTAAAGAACGGTACCCCCAGGAAATTGAGAAAAAGCGATAAAGGATAAGTTGGCTACCAAGGAGCGCCCGGCCGTGCCATCAAAGGCATTGAAATGGATCGCAAAGTAAGTCAGGAAGGCTGTGGTGATGCCACCATAAAAGAGGAAGGAAGTTTGCACCAGGCGCCCGATGCCGGACTTACCACTGTAAAACTCCCAGAGACCCCTGAGGCGAGGCAGGTGCTGTTTACCCCATTTGACTAGCCCAGAATCTTCGTTAATGACGAACTGAATCCCGTTGGACATGGCTTCCAGACCGCTTAATGCCACCAATCCCTTCATGGAGGCAGTAAGCATGTGGTACATAACCATCCAGATCGATGGGGGTATCCCGGTTTGCTCGTAAGGAAGCGCGGGGGCTCCGTTGGCTTTCGCCAAGAACAAACCAATTGCCATGGTGACCGTGAGCATGACGAAGATACCCAACATCGTGAAGACGACCCGGGCTGATTCACCGCGGCCGCGAATGGTCAGCCACCAGGTAATGGTGACAAGGCCGATGCCTAAAGCCACGCGGATCAACCAGGAGATGTTATAAGAATTGGTCAGGGATAAGAGCTGGTCCACTCCGGAGAGGCTGGAGACCACGATGGTGAAAATATAGTCCTGTAACAATACCACTGCAACCACCAGGCTTAACCCAGGTGCCAGGTAGCGCATCGAGGCTGTATACGAGCCGCCTCCCTCGTTAAACACGCCAAGAGAATACATATATAGCAAACCGAAAACGGCATTTGCCACTGCGATGATCACGACCGCGATCCAGGCGTATTTTTGCAAGCCATAGGGATGCAGGGCACTCATCATTTCACCAGTGGCGTAGAAATAGGACGTAAAGTAATCTACGCCAAATAAGGCCACCGCCGCCAGCAGGCCAATTTGACCTGCGCCATGAATGTGGGCATGTTCTTTTTTCTCCACTGGCGCAATGCGGAATGCCAGGTAAATAATTACAATTAATAAGCCAATTGAAAATATCATTCTTTTCCTATATTCTTTAACGAAAATTCCTAAGGAATATCTTCCTCGGAAATGAGGCGATAACCGATGCCCGGCTCTGTAAAAAGGTGAGCAGGACGGGAAGGGTCGGCTTCGATTTTTTGGCGCAGATTGCTGATATTGACCCTGAGCAAATGCAGGTCGGCTTTACTTTCGTGACCCCAAACCGCGCTGATCAGATGTTGATGGGTGATCACTTTCCCGGGGTTTTGCACCAATACGCGTAAAATATCGTATTCCGTGGGGGTGATCTCAATGATCTGACCGTTTACTTTCACGATACGCCGCGCCAGATTCACCATCAAGCCATCCACCTGGTACACAGGCTTGTATTCAGGAGGGGAGAGGCGGCGTAAAGCAACTCTTAGGCGTGCTTTCAGCTCGTTGGCACTGAATGGTTTGGTCAGGTAATCATCGGCGCCGGCATCCAAAGCAGTCACCTTATCTTCTTCCTGACCTCTTACCGAGATAATAATAATTGGGATCTGAGTCCACTCTCGCAAGCGGCGAGTTACCTCGATCCCATCCATATCAGGCAGTCCGAGATCCAGAAGAATTGCATCAGGATGGCCTGATATGGTCTCTGCCAGGGCTTCTGCCCCAGTGGAGGCTTCAAGCAAGAAAAATTGACCATTCAAAGACGCGTTCAAGAAACGTCTTATCGAACGCTCGTCGTCGACAACCAGTATGCGGGGTGAATTTTTTTCTTGAGCCATTATTACACTTCATCTTTTCACATGGAAACAGTCAAAAATAAAAAATGCCTGGATCCATAAAAGAACAAACAAGATCGTAATTTGCTGACTGAGGTGAAAAGCGGGAATGACCGAAGCAATAATGATCGCAATCAGGGGCAATACCCTGATTACAGACTTTAAGTTTCTTGAGATCCCTTTTCTTTCCATCAGGCCGCTCTTAATGTCAAGATTATGTCAAGACATCAGGCAGGATTGTATGTTCAATCCCATCAAGGGCATGACAAGAAATAGCTTATTTCGGTCAAGAAATCGTCAAGAAAACCGATGCTGGGAATAGGGATATCAACCTGTTTACTGGAGGGTTATTGTAAAGCACCTCACGTAAAGGTCCGGATTCGTGCAATTATATTTTTTCGTCTAGGAGATTTTTAATCGGTACCCAACGCCCGGCTCTGTGATAATAAAGCTGGGACGCACGGGATCGGGCTCGATCTTGCGGCGCAAGTTGCTGATATTGACCTGCAGCATGTGCGTCTCGCTTTCGTAGGCGGTTCCCCAAATGAGACGCAGCAGCTGGGTGTGGGTGAGTACTTTTCCTGCATATTTGATGAATGTTTTTAATAAATCATATTCCGTCGGGGTTAAGGAAACCAATTTACCATCTACTTGAACTTCCCGTTTGGATAAATCGACTATTAAGGAGCCGTTGGTGAAAACCGGTTCAGTCTCGGTATGGGTAGACCGCCTTAAAGCTGCCCGCAGGCGGGCCACCAACTCCCCTACACCAAAGGGTTTGGTCAGATAATCATCGGCACCCGCATCCAGGGCAGCAATTTTCTCTTGCTCTTGTTCACGGACAGAGATCACGATGATCGGTATCTGCGTCCATTCACGCAAGCGGCGTGTGATCTCTACACCATCCAGGTCAGGTAAACCCAAATCCAGGATAATAATATCAGGGCGGAAGGAGACCACGGCTGCCAGAGCTTCTTCGCCGTTAACGGCTTCACTAACATCAAACTGTCCTTCCAAAGCGGCCCTTAAGAATTTTCGGATTGGGCGCTCGTCGTCTACCACCAGGAGACGAACATGGGTTTCACTCATTTTCTTTCCTCCTGAGGAAGAGCGATCGTGATGAGTGTGCCTCCGCCGGGATTATTCTCGGCGGAAATTGTCCCGCCATGCGCTTCTACGATCCCTTTGCTAATTGCCAGGCCTAGCCCAGTGCCGCTGACATTTCCTGGACGCTGTACGCGATAGAATTTGTCAAAAACGCGCTCAAAATCCTCAGGCGGGATTCCCACTCCTTGATCGATCACCATTATTTTCATGGTTCCACCAACCATTCGAACTGAGATCTCGATCGGAGTTTCAGATGGGGAGTATTTCAAAGCATTGTCAATCACATTACTTAGAACACGCTCAATCAATACAAAGTCCATCGGTATGAGAGGCAAGTCAGGAGGGATGTCTATCTTTACGGATCGGTCCGCAAGGCGTAATCCCAGTTCTTCCAGAGTAACCCCAATCACATCCTGGATATCACAATCTTCGCTTTTGACGTGAATTGCTCCAGCTTCCAGGCGGGTCATATCGAGCAGATTGCCCACCAACCGGTTCAGGCGGTCAGCTTCTTCACTGGCGGTCTCGATCAAACTCCGCCGGGCATGGTCATCCAGGGTCACTTCTTCTTCCAGCAGGCTGCTCAAAGCGCCTGTGATCGAAGCCAGAGGGGTGCGCAAGTCATGCGAAATGGAGTTGAGCAGTGCGGATTGGAGTTTGTCTGTGATCTGTAATAATTCGGCCTGGCGAGCCTGTTCATCTAACCTCGCCCGCTCGATGGCCAGGGCAATCTGGTTGGCGAAGGCATCCAATGTACGAGATTGATCACGATTCAAGGCTGGATTTGGGGGAGTGGATTGAACACCCAAAATCCCCACCACACCACGCCGGGTTTTCAGCGGCTGGTAACGCATGGATGCTTCAGGCAGGGTACTTGTGCCTCGTCCAGCCACCTGACCCTGTTTGAATGCCCAACTGGCAACTGCCAGCTCATCCTCCGAGATAACCAGCTCAGGGCTGGCGGCATAATCTTTCAAGACACCTCCTATGGGCAGAAAGATGGCACCAGCGCGGTCGAAAGTACTACCGATGCGCGAGATCACTGCTTGAGCCACATTTTCCAAACCGGTGGTGATGGTAAGATCACGACTGAGCTCGTATAAGGCGACGGTCTGGATTTCCCGGCGTTGAGCGGCATTAGCCTGTTCTCGTACCGTGGCCATCAAGGTGCTGATCACCAAACTTACAGACAGCAGGCCGATAAAAGTCAGCAAGTATTCGGTGTCGGAAACCGCCAGGGTAAGATAGGGTGGTACAAAGAAGAAATCGAATACTAAAACGCCCAGGATGGAGGCTAAGATGGCAGGTCCTCGACCCAGATAAACCGCGGCGATGACAACCATCAGGAGGAAGATTACCACCAGATTGGTGGGGGATATAAAAGGAATAATCAATGTACTGAATAATGCAGCGACCAGAACAAGCAGAATAGCGCCAAAATACCGGTACCAGGGTTGGTGCGAGCGGATGGTTTTACCGAATTGTCCTGACTCGGGTTCTGCCTCGCTGCTGATGACATAGATATCGATGGCCTTACTCAAGCGGATGAGCTGATTGACGACGGACCCGCGCAGCAGATCTCGCCAGGGAGGTTGGATCGGTTTGCCAACAATGACTTTGGTGATGTTGTGGCGATGTGCGTACTCCATCACTGTTTCTGCCACGGACTGCCCGGGAAGTGTGATGGTCCTGGCGCCGAGCTCATCTGCCAGCTTAAGCAGACTGGCTACCTTGTCAAGCTGCGCCTGTGGCAGGTTAGCCTGGTCGGGGGTTTCAACGTAAAGCACAATCCATTCGGCTTTCAATTCGTCAGCCAGGCGGCGACCGGTGCGGACGAGGCGCTCACCCAATGCCCCGGGGCTGATGGCAACCAACAAGTGTTCGCTGACCGGCCAGGGGCCTTGGATGGCGCGCGTCTGCATATAAGCGCGCATCTGGTCATCGACCCTTTCGGCCGCCCGGCGCATGCTCAGCTCGCGTAAAGCGGTCAAGTTTCCTTTACGGAAGAATTTTTGAATGGCGCGTTGAGCCTGGTCAGGGATATACACTTTGCCTTCTTGCAGCCGGTTGATCAGCTCATCGGGGGGCAGGTCAACCAGCTCAATGTCGGTGACGTCATCGATCACGCTGTCGGGGATTGTCTCACGTACAACAATTCCAGTGATCTGGGTGATCACATCATTTAAGCTTTCAATATGCTGGATGTTGAGGGTTGTGTAGATATCGATACCGGCATTAAGCAGCTCCTCGATATCCTGGTATCGCTTGGCATGGCGTGAGCCCGGCACATTGGAGTGTGCCAATTCATCTACCAGGGCAAGCTGGGGCATGCGCTGCAAAATAGCATCGATATCCATCTCGGGAAGTTGAATGCCACGGTAAATGACCTGACTGTGGGGTATGACTTCGAGATCGACCAGCAGAGCCTGGGTTTCCTCTCGCCCATGCGTTTCCACATAGCCCACCACTACATCCACCCCTTCCGCTTTTCTTTGGTGAGCTGCCTCGAGCATGGCGTACGTTTTTCCAACTCCGGCCGCGTAACCCAGGAATATTTTCAAGCGGCCGCGTTTATTTTGCTGCTCCTCGGACTGGACATGGGATAAGAGCTCGTCTGGATCAAGTCGGGAAGGTTCTATAGCCATATCACTATATTACTATTTTATTTCATCCAGTGCTAGATTGAGTTTGAGAACATTAACAGCGCGGCTCTCCCAGGATTCCGAGCTGGCGCCCTTCTGTATACTTGTCTACCAGCGCACGAACTGCATCTTCGCTCATCCCACGCTCGCGCGCCACACGCGGCACCTGGTACAAAGCCGCTGCCAAGCTGATGTGTGGATCGAGACCACTACCTGAAGCCGTGACCAGATCCACCGGGATGATAACGTCGTTGCCGGGATCGGCGGCCCTGAGCGCATCCAGGCGCGCCTGGGCAGCCTCCATGAGTGCGGGATTCAACGGTCCGTAATTAGAGCCGGACGAGGCGGTAAGGTTCTCGGCGTTGAAAGCGTTGTAGGGAAACGTGCTGGTCGCCGAAAGGCGGCCCCAAAAATATTTGGGGGCGTCGAACGATTGGCCGATCAAATCCGAGCCGATGGTCTGGCCGTTTTTAACGATCAGGCTGCCATTGGCTTGCGCCGGAAAAACAAGCTGTGCGATCCCGGTGACAACCAGGGGATAAATCACGCCAGTGATCAGGGTGAACACCGTCAGCGAAACAAGAGCGGGTCTTAAGTATGTGCGCATAGGTTCCTCTAATTCGTGCTTCAAAAAATAAAGATTTCTCGTCAGAATTACACCAGCCGCAGAGCGACCAACAACATGTCTATCAACTTGATCCCGACAAAGGGCGCGATCAGGCCCTCCCACACCGTAGATCAACAAGTTGTCTCGTAAAATTCGTGCCGCACCCAACGGGCGATACGGCACACCGCGCAGCGCCAACGGGATCAAAGCGATGATGATCAACGCATTGAAGATCACTGCTGAAAGGATCGCGCTTTCCGGTGTGGCCAGGTGCATGAAATTCAATGCGTTGAGAGCCGGATAGGTCGAAGCAAAGGCTGCTGGGATGATGGCGAAATACTTAGCTACATCGTTGGCGATGCTGAAAGTAGTCAGCGCGCCGCGCGTCATCAGCAGCTGCTTGCCAATCTCCACGATCTCAATCAGCTTTGTTGGGTTGCTGTCCAGGTCAACCATATTAGCGGCCTCACGGGCGGGTTGGGTACCCGTATTCATGGCAACCGCCACATCGGCTTGCGCCAGAGCAGGGGCGTCATTGGTGCCGTCTCCAGTCATGGCCACCAGGCGTCCGCCAGTCTGATATTCACGGATCAATTTGAGCTTGGTCTCAGGGGTAGCCTGAGCCAGGAAATCGTCCACGCCTAACTCAGCGGCGATAGAAGCCGCAGTGAGCGGATTATCACCGGTGATCATCACGGTCTTGATGCCCATCCTGCGCAAGTGTAAAAAACGATCCTTAATCCCGCCCTTCACTATATCCTTGAGGTGAATGACCCCCAATGCCCGACCATCGCGTTCCACAACCAGTGGGGTACCGCCAGCCTGAGCGATTAATTCCACAGTCGTTTGGAGATCGGCAGGGATCAACTTGCCACTGGATTAAATCAGGTTCAAGATGGTATCTGGCGCTCCTTTACGGATGCTCGTGCCATTCATATCCACACCGCTCATACGGGTTTGGGCGGTGAAGGGGATAAAATGCATTCCGACCCGGTGCGCTTCATCATCCGCCGCCACCGGGCGGCCACGTAACCCATATTTTTCTTTCGCCAGCACCACGATACTCCGCCCCTCGGGGGTCTCGTCGGCTAGCGAGGATAACTGTGCCGCCTCGGCTAACTCTTCTGCAGAGGTCGTGCTCACCGGGATGAACTCCACGGCCTGGCGATTGCCAAGTGTGATGGTCCCTGTCTTATCCAGCAGGAGCACGTCCACATCGCCAGCAGCTTCCACCGCCCGTCCCGACAGCGCAATCACGTTGTGTTGGATCATGCGATCCATCCCCGCAATTCCGATGGCCGAGAGCAGCCCGCCGATCGTGGTGGGGATCAGGCAGACCAGCAGGGCCACCAGCACCGTGATCGTGATCGCGATACCCTTTCCGGCAGCCTGGACACTGTAAATGGAATACGGTAGCAATGTGGTGCACACCACGAGAAAGATGATCGTGAATCCGGCCAGCAAGATGTTGAGGGCGATCTCATTGGGGGTCTTCTGTCGCTTGGCGCCTTCCACAAGGTTGATCATGCGGTCGAGAAAGCCTTCGCCGGGGTTGGCGCTCACGCGCACGATCAGCCAGTCAGAGAGCAGGCGCGTGCCCCCCGTGACCGCGCTCCGGTCCCCTCCCGACTCACGGATCACTGGGGCACTTTCGCCGGTAATGGCACTTTCGTCCACAGAGGCGACGCCTTCGATGATCTCGCCATCAGCCGGGATGGTGTCACCGGATTCAACCAGGAAGATGTCACCTTTACGAAGTGCTGTGGAGGGCAGCAGCTCATAAGCTGCCTCGTGTTTGGCGGCTTTGAGTTTCTTGGTCTGGGTTTCTTTGCGTGTGCGGCGCAGTGCTTCAGCCTGAGCTTTGCCGCGCCCTTCGGCTACAGCCTCGGCGAAATTGGCAAACAGCACGGTGAACCACAGCCACAACGCCACTGCCCCGATGAATCTGGCCGGTGCCTCGCCATGCCCAAAGAGTGCCTGCACCCACAAGATTGTGGTTAGTAAACTGCCGACTTCCACCACGAACATCACCGGGTTGCGCACTTCTATGCGTGGATCAAGTTTTTTGAAGGATTCCCAGACAGCGCGTTGGTATATCTCACGGCGGTAGGAGGTTTGTTTCATGAGATGAGAAGTCATAGGTTTAATGTCCTAACATTAAGTGTTCTACAATCGGTCCGAGAGACAGGGCGGGGATGAAGCTCAACGCGCCGACGATCATGATCACGCCAATCGTCCAGGCGATGAACAAAGGAGTGTGCGTGGGTAGGGTGCCAGCGCTGGCTGGGACTTTCTTTTTACGTACCAACGAGCCGGCGATGGCCAGGGCCGGAATGGCCAGCCAATAACGAGAGAAGAACATGACAATCCCGAGGGCGGTGTTATAGAAGGGAGTGTTGGCGCCAAGGCCGGCAAAGGCTGAGCCGTTGTTGCCCGCTGCCGATGAAAAGGCATACAGTACTTCACTAAACCCATGCGGTCCGCCTGTGTTCCAAATCGTGGCAAGTCCAGCTGGAACGACTACGGCAATGGCCGTGCCGACTTTCGCAAACAGGATCGGGATCAACAGGATCAGTGAGGCCATCTTCATCTCGTAGGCTTCGATTTTCTTGCCCAGGTATTCGGGCGTGCGCCCCACCATCAACCCGGCCACAAAGACCGCCACGATGACGAAGGCCAACATGCCATACAACCCTGAGCCGACGCCGCCAAAGATGATCTCACCCAACTGCATCAGGAAGAGCGGCACCAGACCGCCCAGCGGCATGAACAAGTCGTGCATGGCATTGACCGATCCGTTGGAGGCCGCGGTGGTCACCGTAGCCCACAAGGCTGAGCTGGCAATGCCGAAACGAACTTCCTTGCCTTCCATGTTCCCACCCGGATTCACGCCGGTCTGGGTCTGGTCGACGCCCATGGCTTCGAAGGCCGGGTTGCCACTTTGCTCCGCCCACACAGCCAGCGCCAGAAAGGCGACGAGGATGATCGTCATTGTAATGAGGATGGCCCATCCCTGGCGTGTGTCGCCCACCATTTTGCCGTAGGTATAGCATAATGCGGCGGGGATAAGCAAGATAGCCAGCATCTCAAGGAAATTGGAAAGCGGGGTGGGGTTTTCGAATGGGTGCGCCGAGTTAACGTTGAAGAAGCCCCCGCCGTTGGTGCCCAACTGTTTGATGGCAATCTGCGAGGCGGCCGGCCCAAGGGGTAGCACTTGCTGAGTGACTGTGTTCCCGTTTCCATCGATTGCCGGCTGTAGTAGACTGACGGTCTGGGATGGGCTAAAGGTTTGCACCACGCCCTGTGAAACGAGGATCAGCGCCAGCCCAAATGACATTGGCAGCAGGATATACAGGGTTGAGCGCGTCAGATCCACCCAGAAATTGCCAATGCCTTTGCCTGTATGGCGGGCAATCCCTCGGATCAAAGCTACCAACACCGCCATGCCTGTAGCCGCTGAGACGAAGTTCTGAACAGCCAGCCCCAGCATCTGGGTAAGATAACTCATCGTCACTTCACCGCCGTAACCCTGCCAGTTGGTATTGGTGGCGAAGCTGACCGCCGTATTCCAGGATAAGTCGGGGCTGACCGCGCCCAGGCCCTGCGGGTTGAGCGGCAAAGCTCCCTGCAAGCGCTGAAAGGCGTATACCGCCAGTAAGCCCAATCCGTTGAAAAACAGCATGGCGATGGCGTAAACTTTCCAATCCATCTCCTCCTCCGGCTTTACTCCACTCAAACGGTAGATCAAGCGCTCGACGGGGTGCAGCAGCGGATCGAGAAATGTGTGCTCGTCCTGGAAGACGCGCGCTATGTAAGCACCCAGCGGTTTGGAGAGTGCCAGCAGAATGCCGATATAAAGAATAAGTTGAAGCCAGCTAAATGGGTTCATTCGAACCATTCCGGTTTAAGAAGCGCAAGCACAAGGTAAACGAACAGGCCAAATGCAATCAAGCCGGTGATGAGATAGAGCGGATTCATGACCTGCCCTCCCTCAGCCAATCACATACGATGACAAAACCCCAACTGAGTGCTAAAAAAACCAGGGTCAGAAGAATAAAGAAGATATCGCTCATAGTATAACCTCCAGGTAACCTCTTATTTCAGCCTCGCATTGTAACTGCTTGCTTATCAAGGAGATCACAAGGAATGGGCTGAAAACTTCAAGAAAACCTAAAGATCCTGTAGTCCGCCAAAGCGGGCAAGAATCTTGCGCCTTGAGAGGAAAAGTGTCTCAAGGATATGGAATGATGCCCCTAGAAATAGTTGGGACGTCGAAGGCAGGACGGATGGGAGAAGGCATATTTACCTTTTCGGGGCAGGTGACTGAGGTGTTAAGTCACTTCTGAATTCTCGATATTAACCTGATGGGTTCGATCGAGTGCCTGGGCGGTCTGGGCAGCAAATGCCTGTAGTAGTCGACTTTCAACAGGGGGTAATTCAACATTGGGGTTGCCCCAGATCTGGATTTCACCGACCAATCCCCAGGAATTTAACAAGGGTAGAATGCGATCGGGCTTGCCTTCCACCAAGCCGTCTAATGGCTCTCGGGCAGAGATGCTCTCAGAGGTCTTCGAAGACTGATAAATTACCTGCACCAAATTAGCCTGGAACAATTGTTGAAGTTGGCGGGCAGACGTGTGGGCGACGGCCTGCGGAGTGCGTTGGGAGGCCAGAGCGGAAGTTAATTCGTACAAAAAGACCGCTTCGTGAGCTTTTGTCAGACTGTCCTGAATGCGACCGACAACGACGATGGCCACAACCAAGAAAATAACGAGCACCAGCCAACCTTCCAGCCGAGCTACAGCGAAGGTGTAAAAAGGCGGGATGAAGAGGAAATCGAATGCCAGGGCAGCTGCTAAGGCGGCAATCCTGCCAGGCCATTGCCCCCAACGGCTGGCGCTCCATGCCACCGGCACCAGGTACAGTAAGGCGATCACGGCCTCGCCCAGTGTATCGCGTCCGATGATAAACAGAATAAAAGTCGTTGCTGCAACTAATAAAATAGCCAGGAAACGGTTAATCAACAGCTGTCGAGTGAGTGAAATGTAAATCTTTCTCATTAGGAACCTCCATTTCAATAATAGATTGAACCAGGCTGACTATACTCAATTCATTATCAATGCATCATCAAGGAAGCTGTCTAGATAGTCAAGAAATTATCAAAGTGCCAAGAAAGTAAAATTTCTACAACGTCCGGACCATCTGGAGGGTGGATGAGGTGGAAACCAACGCGGCTGATCCGGAGGGAGTGATAGATATGAATGAATGGCGATTGAATAGGGCTTGGATAATATCCAAGTCAACTGCATTTTCCCGGGTGATGTGGATATGCCCCTGCTGTGCTTTGAAGCCCATCAGTTGGGATAATCTGAAGCAGGCAGCCTGGAAGAGGCTGCCAACAGGTCGAGGCGATCGTGGTCGATGGCGGAGGATCCGCTTGAAAAATGCAGGGTTTAGGGTGAGTCTCGCCCTACTTCACCATCAACGCAGCATGGGCGGTCTTGAGCTGCTCTCGAATCTGGATGCGCTGCGGGCATTTCTCTTCGCAGTCTCCGCATTCGATGCATTCATCGGCGCGTTTCCCGCCGATCCAGGGCGAATCGGGGAATTTTTCGTAATTCTCACGCGCAACGTCCCACAGCCCATACACCTGTCCCAGGTTGTACATCTCGAAGATATAGGGGATGTTTACTTCCTGGGTGCAGGGCATGCAGTACTTGCAGCCGGTGCAGTACAGGTTGGCCATCTCTGCCAGGCGGTCCACGTGTTGGCGGATGGCTGCTACATCCTCTGGAGAGAGACTGACCCGGTCGGAGGCGGTGTCAAGGTTCTCCTCAACCTGCTGCAAGGTGCTCATCCCCGATAAAGCGACCGTAACACCGGGGTTGGAAAGCACGAAGCGCAAAGCCAGCTCAGGCACACGCTCAATGCCGGGTACCAGGCCGGTGAGCACCTGGGAGGCAGCGCCTAAGCGTCCCCCTGCGACAGGCCCCATGACCACAATGCCGACATTCT
Source organism: uncultured Chloroflexia bacterium (assembly GCA_963751425.1). GTDB lineage: Bacteria > Chloroflexota > Anaerolineae > Anaerolineales > UBA4823 > CAVVUF01. Next base: position 1,266,206 of record CAVVUF010000002.1, read on the forward strand.
TTTCCTGTGCATGGGCGATACCCGGTTCAAGCTCTCGGTTGAGCAGGTTGTACTGCAGGGTGATCAACTCGACGTAGCCCGTGTCGATCAGGCTCACCAGGGCAGCGTTGCTGTCGTGGAAGGAGCAGCAGATGTGCTTGATCAATCCTTGATCCCTGGCTTTCAGCATCCACTGGCTCATATGCGGCTCGACGTCTTTGGTGTAGCGCTCCCAGTTGATGCCATGGTGGTTGTAGATGTCGATGAAGTCCAAGCCCAGCCGCTCCAGGCTGTTCTCCAGATTGGTCCACCATTCATTTTCATCTTCGCCATAATAGGGATTCTTGGTAGAGATGACGATCGGGTGCTGTGCCTTTCCGCGACCAGTCCAGCTCCGCAGGGCTTCGCCGACCACTCGCTGGCTGTCTTGATTGCAATATCCCACCGCCGTATCTACGTAGTTAAGTCCGGCATCGAAGGCGCGTTGGAACATGGGGATAGCCAGCTCACGGTTAACGACCTGGCTGCCATTGACATCGATCATGGGGAGGCGCATGGCGCCAAACCCTAACTGCGAGACGGTGAGACCTGTGCGGCCGAGCTGACGGTAGATCATTTTTTTACTCCAATCATATTTCAATCACTCAGAGATCGAGTTCAGATTTTTATCCACTAAATTTTACACCAATTGTGCTTTCAATAGCTGCGAGAAAATGCGCTATTGCACAAAAGGCTCTAAAGTACGGTTCCGATCAAACTGCTCGGAAAAAATCGCCTTTCCTCCCTGCTTGAGATATTGGTCGAGAGTCATTGAAGACACACAAATTCGGATAATGCTGTCTGGATCCAATAACAATCTGCCTTTGACTTCTGCAGATGGGGTGGGGTTTTCATCAGTTTCTGCCAAATACATACTGATCATTCGAAACCGTGAAGATCTCATTCTGGACATGATTCTCTCTCAGGTATGATATTCCATCACCAGCATGGTCATATCATCGAACTGCTCAGAGTCGGATTGGTAATCCTTTAAATCACTGAATATGGCCCCACAGAGGTCGGCAGGGAGCAGGTCGCAGCAGGTATGCAGCTGCTGCACCAGGCGTTCCAGGCTGTAGAATTGGCCTTCAGGGGAAGTTGTATCGGTGAGTCCATCGGTATAGAGCACGAGTCGGTCGCCAGCTTGCAGGGAAAGGATTTCTTCAGTCAAATGAAAGGGCAACTCAGCGAAAATTCCCAATACCATCCCGCCGCCTCCCAAGGGGATGATCTCTTTCTGGCGCAAGAGCAGCGGACGGTCGTGCCCAGCCCGGGCATATACCAGCTGGCGAGTCTGGCAGTTGACAACTCCATAAAACACCGATACAAACTGGTGAGATTGGCCTAGCTCGAGCAAGAGGCGGTTGACATTCTTCAAGACTTCCAATGGCGAGGTGGAGCGGCGCGCTTCAGCCAGGATTAGGCTGCGCGTCAGGGCCATATATAATGCGGCTGGCATGCCTTTATCGGACACATCCGCGATGATCAAGCCAAAGTGATCCGCATCGAGGGTGATCACATCGTAAAAATCACCGCCCACCTGCCGGGCAGGCTCGTTGCGGGCAGCAAAGATAAAACCAGGCAGGTCGGGAAACACCTTGGGCAGCACGCTCTGCTGGACCTGGCGCGCCAGCTCCAGCTCACGTTCCAGGCGCTCCTTGCCCACCAGCTCAACCTGGGCTGCTTCCAATTGAGCGATCTTCCCCCACAGTTCTTCGATCAAGCCGGCGCGCTGGATGGCCAACGCAGCCTGGTTGGCGAAAGTCTGGAGCAGGGAAGTTTCGCCAGGGGTGAAGGCTCTTTTTTGGGTGGCATGGATGAACATTAAACCGATACGCTGTTCTTGGGCAACCAGGGGGACCTGCAGGGCAGCACGGAACTGGGCGATTTCATCCTTATAAGACGGTGGCAGACCAGCGGTTGAGGCCACATTGAGCGGGCTGGGACCACTACGGATGTTCGGTGACAGGATCAGGCTGGCATCGAACTGCTGGTTGAGCAGGTCCGGGTTCCATCCCGAAACGGCCAATACTTCGGCTTTCACCCCGCCTTCTTCTGCGCTGGGGAGGTAATATAGGATCGCTCGCTCTGCGCCGCACATCTCGCGCGCTCTGCGGCAGACCCTGGCAGCCAGGTCAGCCAAGTTAGATGAAGAGGTGAGCATTTGCAGGGTGTCTTGCAGCGAGATGAGCACTTCGGTGCGTTTGAGTAAGACCTGGTTGGCTGCTTCAAGCTCAGCCAGCTTACGGTTCAAGCTGCCGGTCTTTTCGGTCAGGGATTGCTGGCTGGCGCTGAATAAGCGATAGAGCCTTTCCATTTGGTCGGCTTCGGAATACAAGACATCCTCCAGCGCTAGATACCCTTGGGCTGCGAGCTGTAACATATAGCTCTCTCTGGGCAGCAGGCTGGCGGGCAGGAGCTTGCTTTGTCCGTGGATGTGCACCTGGTACACGTCGAAGATTGTCACATGACCAGATCGCCCAGCCTGGTGGCAGCTGGCACATCCAGGAGCCTGGTAGAAGGTGCCATTGAAAGCATAGATTTGTTCAGCAAGCTGCGGATAGCGCTGGCACAGCACCTCGATCCAGCCAGGCACCGGCAGAGCAGGGCGCTTGCATTTTGGGCATAGACACGGCAGGTGCTGGAGTGAGATGACCCAGCTCAAAGTGTCGATCTGCTGATTTCCGACTCCCAACGTCATAAGCTGGTGAGGGATCTCTACCCCGGACATGATGGTATCCATTTGCGTCAGGATGCGTAAGCCAGCTTGCGCTGCCTCGAAGATCGCCCCGGCGGTCTCCTGATCTAGGCGGTCAACGATGAGCACATCGGGGCGAGACTGGATGGCACCGGCGATATGGCGGTTGTAAACATTCGATGAGAGGCAATAGTGGACGTTGATACGCTTGTCCAGGCCGCGAGGCAGCCGGGTGAGGGCTTTGTCTTGGGCTACCAGGACGGCTGTGTATTCTTTGTGACGACCCAGGTAAGCCTGCATAAAGGTGTCGAAGAAAACCGACCGGCCGCTGGTCAGAAGATGATTGTTCTCTAGCGGAGCAGCCGCGTGGGTATCGACACCTGCCACCAGGATAACCCCCGGTAGGGCTTCCTCGGTGATCTGATCGAGGGCGGTATCCAGGACAGGCAAATGGAAGAAATCTTTCAAGTTGAACATGACCCCCTGAATATAGCAGAGAATCGATCAGATCGTCAAATGATTCTTGACGCATTTGATCTTCACCGGCATTGCAGTCTGCCTGGCCTGTCCCTATTCAAATGCCAGTTGAGATGATGATGAGGGCAGTGCCGGATAAAGAGCTCGACAGAGAAAAATTAGGTTATAGATAAGCCGTAAAGTATGGTTGAAGAGCATCGGGGGAAAAGGTGGATTTTTTCTAATAATTTCTGATTGTTAATGGCATAGATAGTATAATCCATCCATGTTTTCGGATTTGTTACGGAAAGTGCCTCTATTCGTCTCTTTACCCGACGAGGAGATCGATCTGCTGGCCAGTTCACTGCGCGAGGTTGATTATCCTCAAGGGGAGGTGCTTTTTTTCGAGGGTGATAATGCAGAGCGATTTTACGTCCTCCTGGAGGGCGAGGTGGATATTGTTAAAGCCCTAGGAAGCCCCGAAGAACGCCTGCTGGGAACCCGCGGGTCAGGTTCGTTCCTGGGAGAGATGAGCCTTTTCAGCGAAGATCAGAAACGGACTGCTGCGGTGCGGGCGAACACGCCGCTGCGCTTGTTGGAGATGACCCACACAGAATTCGATGAGCTCCTGCACCGGGTGCCGAACCTGGCCTACGGAATGATGCGCGTGCTCAGCTCCCGCTTGCGGGACGCTGAGAACACCACGATCCGTGAATTACGAGAGAAGAATGCGCGGCTTTCACAAGCTTATCTTGAGTTGCAGGAAGCGCAGGCGCAGATCATTGAGAAAGCTGTCATGGACCGTGAGATGGCTTTTGCCCGCCGCATCCAGCAAAGTATCTTGCCTTCCAGCAAACCGGACCTGGAAGGCTTTGAGTTTGGTATGCTGATGACACCTTCTCGCATGGTGGGGGGCGATTTCTTTGACTTTGTGCCCTTGTCGGATGGCAAGCTGGGGATTGCCGTTGCCGACGTGACCGATAAGGGCGTCCCTGCGGCGATCTTCATGGCAGTGGTGCGCAGTTTGGTGCGCGCAGAAGCCAGCCGCTGCCTGGCTCCGGTGGAAGTCTTGCGCAGGGTGAACGACCTGCTCCTGGAGATGAATACCGAAGGTTTGTTTGCAACCCTATTGTATGGTGTGCTTCATCCAGACACAAGGGAATTTCATTATGTCCGTGCAGGACACGAACAACCTTTGCTAATCACCGCCTCGGGACAAGTTCACAACCCAATTCCGCAGAACGGGCAGCCTTTGGGCATACTTCCAGAACCGGAATTAGATGAGCAGAGCTGTTACTTGGAAAGCGGAGCCTTGCTGCTCTTGTTTACGGATGGCGTGACGGAAGAGAAGGATTCTAAGGAGAGGTCCTTTGGCTCACAGCGGCTGGAGGAGGTCGTCGTCCAACTCCAGCAGCAGCCAGCCCAGACAATTTGCAATCAGATATTTGATGAATTATCTGCCTATCGTAATTCGAGGGTACAGAGTGATGATATTACCTTGGTGGCGATCAAGGTAAATTAACCTGGGAAGGCGCTTGTGCCAATCTCCATCCGGGGTGCTCGGGAACATAACCTCAGAAACATCTCTCTTGATATCGAGCCCGGCTTAACCGTGGTTACGGGAGTTTCCGGTTCGGGCAAGACCTCATTGGTATTTGACACGCTCTATCACGAGGCGCGCAGGCGTTTTCTCGATATTTATTCGATTGGCTCCGCCACGAACCGTCTTTCACCGGCGAGTGTGGATGCCATCACTGGGCTCGGACCGGCGGTGGCCGTAGGCCAGAATTTGCTGAACCGCAACCCCAATTCCACGCTGGCAACCGCGGCGGGTTTACACCCCTTTCTGCGTTTGCTGTTTGCCCACTTCGGGGAGCGGACCTGCCCCACCTGCGGTGAAAGGTTGTACGTTTATTCTGAAGATGAGCTGGTTGACCGCCTGGAGGCGCTGGTAAAGCAGCATCCGGTCAGCGTATCTGCGCCGCTGCTCAATAGATCCCAGGGCAGCCACCGGACGCTGCTCGAGCTGCTGATGGGGCAGTTCCCAACCGAGGCACTCCTCATCGATGGTGCGGCCTGGCAGGGGCAGGCTTTGGATCCCCAGGTCGCTCACGATATTGAGGTGATCCTCCAAGAGACTGACTCTGCATTCTTACCCCAGGATTTAAGGAAGCTGGTCCAGGAGGCGGCTGCTTTGGGCAGTACCGCGCTGAAGGCTTCCACGGGAGAGGCAGTGCATGTGCTGGCAATGGCACCTGTGTGCGTGGGATGCGGGCGCTGGTTTGGAGATCTCCGACCAGTACATTTCAATGCTCCCTGCCCGCACTGCGCTGGGAAAGGCTGCCCGGCCTGCCTGGAAAGCGGGATGGAACCGCAGGCGGCTTTCGTGCGGCTGGGAGGCTTGCGTTTCACGGAGCTTTTGGCGCTGGAGGTTGACCAGGCCTGCTTAATCTTATCCAGGATGGAGCTGCCATCGCAAGCGGACCGCCTTCGAATTGAAATTGAGCGCCGTTTGTCTGCTTTGCAGAAGGTGGGGCTGGGATATATCAGCCTCAACCGGCCTGTACCAACGCTCTCGCGTGGGGAAGCCCAGCGTGTGCGCCTGGCGTTGACCCTGATCAGCCGGCTGGAGGATATGCTGCACATCCTGGATGAGCCAACCATTGGGCAGCACCCGGCGGATGTACGGCGTTTACTACCAGCATTCCGTGAGCTGGCTGGCCCGGTGGTCTTTGTGGAGCACGACCGCCAGGCTGCTGCCGATGCGGATTGGGCGATCGACCTGGGACCTGGCGCAGGCTGGCAGGGAGGGGAAGTTGTATTCCAGGGAAAGCCAGGTGCGCTTTGGCAAGCTGATACGGCCACAGGCCGCTGCTTCAGCCTGCGCGAACGCCTGCAGCCTCTCGAGCCGATTTCTGCCCCGAACCGGTTTCTGATTGTGCGTGAGGCCCAATTAAGAAACCTGTGCGGTATCGATGTAACCATCCCGCTGGAACGCCTGACGGTGGTAACCGGTGTGTCGGGGTCGGGCAAGAGTACTCTGGTGGAAGATGTGCTGGTCGCCAGCCTGGCAGAGGGGCAGCCGATTGGTTGTAGGACAATGGATGGACCTGGGCTCAAGGCGGTGATGGTCGACCAAAGTCCCATCGGGCGCAACCCGCGCTCGAATCCGGCGACTTATACCAAGCTGGCAGACCTGATCCGAGACCTGTTTGCTGCGGCATCTGGACTTTCTGCTTCTCATTTTTCATTCAACCGCCCCGAAGGCGCCTGCCCCACCTGCCATGGATTGGGCGCGGTGGAGATTGCCATGCGCTACCTGCCGCCCACTTGGACGCCGTGCGTAGACTGCGGTGGTGAGCGCTTCTCCGAAGATGTCTTATCTGCCCGGGTGCAGTTTGGGGAGCAGCAGCTTTCGATCGCCGAATTCTTCGATCTAACCGTTTCTCAAGCGCTTTCAATTTTCTGTGTAGAAGAGTGGCTGCCAGACCTCCAACAACCAAACTGCCCTTCGCATTCTACAAGCTTTGCAGGATATCGGTGTAGGCTATTTGAGGCTGGGACAGCCCTCCCCAACGCTTTCTGGAGGGGAGGCGCAGCGGGTCAAGTTGGCGCGCTACCTGGGAGGGAAAGCACTTACCCACCAGTTGCTTGTCTTGGATGAACCCTCCACCGGATTGCACCCGCAGGATCTGGCAGGATTGCTAAATGTGCTGCGCAGGCTCGTGAGGGCAGGGGCAACCATTGTGATCGTCGAGCACAACACCGATATCATCCGCCTGGCAGATTGGGTGATCGACCTGGGACCTGGGGCTGGACCGGCAGGTGGGCGGCTGCTCTATGCAGGACCACCGGCTGGTCTAACGGCTGTGGAAGAATCTTTGACCGGAAAGGCGTTGTTAGCCGAGGAAGCGCTTCAGCCTCTCCCAACAGAAAGCAGGGAAGGTTATTCCAGATCGACGCATATCATGCTGCGCCAGGCACGCGTCCACAACCTGAAGAATGTAGATGTGGATTTTCCGAAAGGCAAGCTCAGCGTGGTGACGGGGCTTTCGGGCTCGGGAAAATCTTCGCTGGTTCACGATGTGCTGGAAGCTGAGGCGCGGCGCCGGTTCTTGGAAACTCTTTCGTTGTATGAGAGGCAGGGGACCCACGAAGGACCCGAGGCGGATGTCGGCTCAATCTCTGGTTTGGGCGTGGCGCTGACGGTAGCGCCTGAACGATTGGTTTATTCACGGCGCGCCACGGTGGGCAGCGCCACCGAGATCACCCACCACCTGGCAGTGCTTTTTGCCGTGCTCGGGGAGCGTCGCTGCCTGGAATGTGACGGGCAGATGCAGCGTGGGGCTGAAGGCTGGTCTTGCCCAACTTGCCACTGCAAGGCCCCCATGGCGAAGGCGCATCATTTCATATCCTCAACCTATGCCTCTGCCTGCCTGAAGTGCAATGGTGTGGGTTCGTTACAGAAACCCCAACCGGATAAGTTGATCATCCATCCAGAGAAACCGCTGATCAACGGGGCCATGTATTCGCCGGGCTTCTTCCCCGATGGCTATTTGGGCAAGCCAAACAATGGGGGTTATGATGAGTTGCAGGCGTTGGCTAAATTCTACAATTTTGATCCAGCAGTCACCCCTTGGGAAGACATGTCTCTCGATGCCCAGCAAGCGTTCTTGTTCGGAAGCCAGGAAGATCTGGATGTAACTTTCTATTCTCGCACGGGCCACGTGACGCGCCGCCGGTTAAAATTTCCGGGATTTTACGGCTTCATCCGCGACTGGGATGTGGGTGGGACTTATACAGATACCGTCCCTTGCCCGGAATGCCAGGGGAGACGCTTGAGAAAAGAATACCTGGCGGTGACCCTTCAGGGATACGATATGTACCGAATGAGCCAGAGCACTTTCCGACAACTGGCAGAAGTGATAGTGGGGATCCCGATGAATGGGATTGAATTCGCCTACGTACGGAACAGCCTGCTGAAGATCAAAGAGCGCTTGCAATTTCTCAACCAGGTTGGACTAAGCTACCTGCACCTGGATCGTGAGACGGGCACGCTCTCAGCCGGAGAAGTACAGCGTGTGCGGTTAGCCAGCTTGCTGGGAAGCGGGCTGACTTCGCTGACCTTACTGGTGGATGAACCTACCCGCGGCCTGCACCCAGCGGAGGTGGATGCACTGATCGCAGCCCTCGCCAGGCTGCGGGATGAAGGTAATACGGTTATCCTGGTAGAGCATGATTTGCAGGTGATCCGGTCGGCAGACTACCTGGTGGATATGGGGCCGGGTGCAGGTCACCTGGGTGGGGAAGTGGTGTCGCAGGGTACGCCGGAACAGGTGGCTGGCTCTAAATCGGTTACGGCTGGCTGGCTGCGCGGCGCGGTTAGGATCCACTTGCGAACACCCCCGCCGGCAGCCGCAGGGGTGGATGAAAATTGTGGGGGCGCGTGCCAATAATTTAAAAGGGGAAACCATCGCTCTGCCATTGGGTGTGCTCCTGGGGGTGTGTGGGGTATCGGGCTCAGGAAAGAGTACGCTGATGATGGATACTTTGGGGCGCGCCCTGGTGCCCAGGAAGCAGACTACCTCCGTGGCATACGAGCCCGTCGATCCGGGCGCGCATGATCGCATCGAAGGTGCGCCGCAGCGTGCAGTATTGGTCGACCAGGCGCGCCATGGGGTGAGCAATCCGGCTGCCTTTCTAAACCTAAACACAGTGCTGCGCTCGATGTTCGCGGAGAGCGCTGATGCGCGGGCGTTGGGCATCACCGCAGAACAGCTCTCCAACTCTTGTTCTGCCTGCGGGGGAAGCGGGGTGATCACCTTCGATATGACTTTTCTACCGGATGTGCACTTGCCCTGCGAGACCTGCCAGGGGACGGGCTATCTTCTGGAAGCCTGGCAGGTGCGGCTTAAAGGACTTTCCCTCCCCGAAGCGCTTGGGATGACGATTGATCAGATATACGATTTGTTTGGAGAGGATGAACGCTTGCGGAAACCCCTTACGGCAGCCCGGCAGGTGGGCCTGGGCTACCTGGTGATGCGCCAGCCGGGGTATGCTTTATCGGGGGGTGAGGTGCAGCGCCTGAAGATCGCTCAAGAGCTGCTGCGTAAGTCGACTTCGCATGGCTTGTATATCCTGGATGAGCCGACGGTGGGTCAGCATCTGGAAGATGTCCAGCGCTTGGTGGGCGTGCTGCAAAAGTTGGTGGAGGCAGGCTCGGAAGAGAAGCCGGGCCAGGAAGGAAGAGGCTTCAACTCTGTTTATGTAGTCGAACACCATCCTCATCTATTGGCAGCTTGCGATTGGTTATTGGAGCTAGGCCCAGGGGGCGGACCTGATGGCGGGACGGTGATTGCCAGTGGGCCGCCGGAAAGCCTGGCTGTCGGACAGACACCCATTGCTCCTTACCTGCGTGAAGTCTTGGAGGCAGCTGCATGACCTGGACACCGCTCTTATTGTCTGATCCTTCACCCTGTTTACGCTGGCTGGTCCTGCATTACCTTTTTCAATATCCTGAGGACCACCCTGAAGTGATTGAGCTGGCTGGTCTGCGAGAAAGCGACCCGCTGGTCAAGGAAATTCTCTCCTTTCAGGAAGCCGATGGCTCCTGGAAGCCTTTTTTGCTCTCCGAAGGGCGAGCAGGGACCAACCGGATCTTATCCACTAGTTTTGCGTTGGCCCGCCTGGGATTCCTGGGCTTTGATCAACACCATATGGCGGTTAGGAGCGGGGCAGCCTATCTCTTTACACAGCAGCGCGAAGATGGCTCCTGGCCTTTACCTGTTGAAGTGAGGTTAACCGAAGAAGGTGAAGAGATCTCCAGCAGGGAAGGATATTCATTGATGCCGCTGCAGACCGCTTTTCCGCTGCGCGGTCTGGCTGCCTGTGGGTATGCAACCGACCCACACGCTGAAAAAGCCTTTGATTGGCTGCTGGCGCAGCGGTTGGTGGATGGTACCTGGCCCACAGGCATCGCCTCTGGTGTTTATGGATATGTGGCGGGCTACCGCCGGATTGCACATTCCCGCTGGGGCTGCCGGTCCAATACCACGGGTGCTCTCATCTGCCTGGCACTGCACCCGCAGCGCCGTCACAGTGCTGAGGCGCGGCGTGCACTGGACCTGCTCTTGGGACGTGAAACCCAGGAGGAAAGCACACTCGGTTGTGAAGTAGCTCGGCTGGTGGGGGCGGAGCGTGTGCATGGGTTCATCACTTTTTTTGCGCGTTATGACCTGGCTTTAATGCTCAGCCTGTGCAGCCAGGTGGGGGTTTCCATGGAAGATGAGCGCCTGAATTGCCTGGTGGGGTTTATCCGCAGCCAGCAAGGTGAATATGGCTTGTGGGATTATGCCAACCGGCCTCAGATTAGGCGCTGGCTGACATTCGATATCTTAAAATCACTCTTAGGGCTAGATGCGACGGGAGATTGGCTCAGCCTTGAGCCACGTACGCCTTTCCAGTCTTATCCCCGCCGGCGGAAAAGGTTTTGATATTCAATTTAGAAATTGGGATTCCAGATTTGGCTAATCCGGAAATTTCCATTTTATTTCCCTTTGAAAAATCTCCATATTTTCTACATAATCCATTGGTATGATCATACCTGGATTAAAAATAAACATGGTGTAAATTAAACAGAGCCATGCACTGGCTCTGTGATTTTAGAAAGGGTATTCAAATGGAAAAAAAGAAGTCTTCTCGTAAATGGTGGTGGATTGTGGTTCCCGTGGTGCTGGTCATAGGGGTGGGAGCTTTTCTGATTCTGCCACGCCTGGGGGTTACACCTCCTGGGATGGTGCAGGCCGCAAGTGTTGAGACTGATAAGGTAACCAGGCTGACCGTAACCGATAAAGTCGAAGCTTCTGGCTCGATCCAACCTGTTCAGTCGGACTCACTACCTTGGAAAACCACTGGAACGGTGGCGAAGGTGTATGTGAAAGTGGGCGACCAGGTGAAAGCCGGGGATGTGCTTATGGAGCTAGATCCGACGACCACACCAGCGAATATCATCTCCGCCCAATCGGACCTGATCAATGCCCAAAAATCCCTGGATGATCTGAAGAATTCTCAAACTGCCCAGGCGCAGGCCTTGAAAGCTGTGGAAGACGCCCAAAAAGCATATGATAACCGTGATCTAAACCAGTCACTCAAGCTGGCCCAGGCAGAAGTTGCCCTGGTCAATGCTCAAAAGGTGCTCAACGATGCCCAGCGCGACCGGACGAATATGAACTACCCACGCGCCAACCAGACCACGATCGATGGGGCAAAGTCATTCTACGAGCTGAAGGAAGAGGATTTAAAGAAGGCTAAGCAAGAATACAACAATGTGCGCGACCTGCCCGCCGATGATCCGGAACGGAATATAAGGCTCATGCAACAGTCGGATGCGCAAAAAGCGCGCGACAAGGCGCTGGCGACCTTGAACTGGTACCTGGGGAAGAACAGCGAGGAAGACTTGGCGCTGGCAGATGCCAAGTTGGCCCAGGCTAAAGCTCAGCTCGAGCAAGCCAAGCTGGATATGGAGAATCTGAAAGCTGGCTTAAGCCAGGCAGAAGTAGGGCTTTTGGAAGCACAGTTAGCTGATGCAAAACGGTCGTACGCGCAGATTAAAGATGGTCCGAATCCGACCGATATCGCTACCTTAGAGGCGCGCATCGCCGCTGCTCAGGCAACCCTTAATTCCTTGAGGATCACGGCACCCTTCGATGGGGAGGTGCTGGTTTTGAACAATATGGCTGGAGACGTGGTCAATGCCGGTGAAATCGCTACGATGATCGCCAACCGGAAAAACCTGTATGTGGAAGTCCAGGTGGATGAGTCGGATATCGCTTCTGTAAAGAACGGTGACCCGGCTGAAATCAGTGTGGATGTCATGCCGGATACTCCTATGAAAGGTCATGTGTCTACCATCAATCCCGTTGGGGCTAACATAGCAAACCTGGTGAAATATGCCGTGCGTGTCGATTTGGATGACTCACCTCAGAATATGCTCCTGGGCTCAACGGCTGATGTGGCCATCCAAATTGGAACCCCCTCCGAAAAGCTGGTTGTGCCGATCAATGCGGTGCAGAACGACTCTACTGGGGAGTATGTAATGAAGCAGGGGCTGGATGGAAAGCCCGTGCGAATAGACGTTACCAGCGGCGCAATCGTAGGCGACAAAGTAGTTGTCTCGGGAGACCTTCAAGCAGGCGACAAGGTAATCATTAATACCGTCAGCCAGGGTTTGCAAGGAATGCAAGGCGGACCTTTTGGCCGCTAAGATCTGGGAGTTTTAGAATGATTGAGATCGAAGACATTACCAAAGTATATGCCATGGATGGTGAACGGGTGCAAGCCCTGTGTGGAGTAAACTTGAACATCCAGGCAGGAGAGATGGCTGCCATCATGGGACCCTCAGGATCTGGGAAGAGCACGCTCATGGCGATCCTGGGCTGCCTCGACAGCCCCACTAGCGGATCGTATCGACTGGATGGGGAAGCCATTGAAAACTTGGACGACAACGAGCTGGCAGAGATTCGCAATCGAAAGATCGGATTTGTATTCCAGCAGTTCAACCTGCTGGCACGCACCAGCGCCCTGGACAACGTTATGCTGCCTTTGATTTACGCAGGCGTATCTGGCAAGCAGCGGCGCATGAAGGCTGAGGCTGCCTTGGAAAAAGTCGGCTTGAGCGATCGGATGTACCATCGCCCGAACGAGCTTTCGGGTGGTCAGCAGCAGCGCGTTGCCATTGCGCGGGCGCTGGTCAATGAGCCAGCCATCTTACTGGCAGACGAGCCGACTGGTGCATTAGATACGAAGACCGGCGCGGAGATTATTGGCCTTTTCCAACAGCTGCATCGCGAGCTGGGGCAAACTGTGATCTATGTGACGCATGATCCGTTCATTGCTCGTCACACCGGGCGCATCATCCGCCTGATCGATGGTACGGTACATCACGATGAGCGCATTGAGCAGCCTATCCAGGCGGGTACACCTAGACCGGAGGAATAAGCGATGATTTTTACTGAGAATTTTCGGGTTGCCTTGCGGGCGCTAACGGCGAATAAGCTGCGTTCAGCGCTGACCATGCTGGGTATTATTATTGGGGTAGGGGCGGTGGTGGCGCTGATGGCGATCGGTCAGGGAGCCACGAGCAGCATTACCAGCCAGATTGAAAGCGCTGGCTCAAACCTGGTGATGGTCATTCCCATGCGTCAGTTCGGAAACCAAGGCCAGGCGCGTATGACAAAATTATATTACGATGATTATCAGGCATTACAGAGTTTCAAGACCAATATCGCAGCACTAGCCCCGATTTACCAGACTTCTCTGTCTGTTAAATATGGGGGTCAAAGCCTGCAGACCAGTGTGTCGGGGGTTACGCCCGATTACGCGATCGTGAACGCCTGGAAAGTTGCCCAGGGACGCTTCATTAACGAAAGCGATCGCAAAGCGGAAGCGCGTGTGGCCGTTTTGGGCTCTCAAACCGCTACAGATCTATTCGGGGGAGTAGACCCAATTGGGCGCAAGATAAAAGTAGGCGGGGTGCCTTTCGATGTGATTGGGGTGCTGGAATCGAAAGGCTCATCTGGGTTTGGCAGTCAGGATGACCTGGTGCTGGTGCCTTTGGAGACTGGCTACCGCCGGTTGTTTGGCTCAGCGGCTGCTGATGGAAGTAAAAATATACTTTCTATGATCTCCTTGTCTGCTTCCAGTCCCGATACGGTGAATCCCCTGATGTCTCAGGTGGAGCGTGTTCTGCGCAACCAGCACGGCATCAAGCCGGGCGAAGATACAGACCTGACGATCATGAGCCAGAACGATATCCTTTCGATTGCGACCAGCATTACCAAAACCTTGACAGCTTTCCTGGGGGCCATCGCGGCCATTTCCCTGTTAGTGGGCGGCATCGGCATCATGAATATCTCGCTGGTTTCGGTGACAGAGCGCACGCGTGAGATCGGTTTGCGCAAAGCGGTGGGCGCCAAACGCATTCATATCCTCCTGCAGTTCTTGATCGAGAGCGTCACAATGAGTGTTCTGGGAGGGCTGTTAGGGATAGCCCTGGGCGCGGGGATCGGGGCGATTGTCACGGCCACCGGTGTGATCACTTCACAGCTGACCCTCAATTCTATCCTACTGGCATTCACCTTTTCTGCAGCAGTGGGTCTATTCTTCGGTATCTACCCGGCCATGCGCGCAGCCAGGCTGCGCCCGATCGACGCCTTGCGTTACGAGTAAATATTTTTATCCGTGATTGAGGTCGGTTTTTCAGGGAAGTGCTCATGGCGAAAAAAATTCTTGTGATTGACGATGAGCCGAAGATTGTTGAAATCTGCCGTGATTATCTGAAAGCCGGTGGTTACGAGGTGGTCTCCGCGGCCGACGGACCAAATGGGCTTTCTGCCATCCGGCGGGAGAAGCCCGACCTGATCGTCTTGGACTTGATGCTGCCGGGGATGGATGGGTTGGACCTGTGCCGCCAGCTGCGCAAGGAGAGTAATGTGCCGGTGATCATGCTGACTGCCAGGGTCGACGAAGCAGACAAGCTGGTAGGTCTCGAGCTAGGGGCTGATGATTACATCACCAAGCCATTCAGCCCCGCGAGCTTGTGGCACGCGTGCGCACTGTCTTGCGCCGCGCCGGGGGCGGGGCAACCCTGGATGTGCTGCGCGTGGGTGAGCTGACCCTTGACCGGGAGCGTTATGTGGTGATCTTGCCAGGGCGGGAGGAGACCCTGACCCCCACCGAGTTCGAGATCCTCTTTACGCTGGCCAGCCAGCCGGGGCGCATTTTCACTCGCTCTCAGCTCTTGAACGCGGTGCATGGGGTGGCTTTCGCCAGCTACGAGCGAGCCATTGATTCCCATATCCGCAACCTTCGTCGGAAGCTGGAAGTCTTGGAAGATGAGCCGCGCTATATCGTTACGATCTATGGCGTGGGTTACAAGTTTGTCGAATGAACCATACCACCCAACCCCTCATCCGTTCCACCCGCCTGCGCCTCTTCATGCTGCTCGTGCGCGCGTTCGCAATTGTGGTCCTGCTGACGACCGGGCTCTTATTGGGTCTGACGGGCCTCTATATCAGCCGGATTGCGGACCAATCATCCATGTTTGTCATGCCCCTGCCGTCACTGCTGGAGGCCTATCATACGGGTAAAGGAAGCTGGGAGGGGGTGGAAAACTTATTCCAGGATAACTCGCTGGAAAGGCAGGCGGAGGCGCTGTGGCAGCTCCAACACACTGTATTGGTCGATGCTGATAACCGGATCATCCTATCCTATGGGAAAGTCATCCCTCCTTCTGAAAACCAGGTTTACACCTCCCAGGCGGGTGAGGTTCGCATCACACTCATTGATAAAGGGATAAAAGTGGGAGAGCTGATCTACGACCGCCTGCATTACCCTGCTGCCTGGCGGGTCGTGGTTGGGATGCTTTTTCCGGTAGCGGGTATCTCGATCTTCTTGGGACTGCTAACGTTGATCATTGGCTTGCTTCTCATGAGGCGAGTCATCACGCCCCTGGCGGAGGTGATTGCTGCAGCGCAGGCAGTTGCCAGTGGAGATCTATCCAGGCGCGTCCAGGTGCAAGGACCGGATGATCTGCGCGCCCTGAGCGACAGCTTTAATCACATGGCAGACGCTCTGCAGCATAATGAGCAGGAACGCCGGAACCTGCTGGCAGATGTGGCGCACGAGCTGCGCACTCCCCTGACGGTGATCCGCGGCCGCCTGGAAGGTATCTTGGATGGGGTGTATCCGGCGGATGAAATCCATATTGCCCCCGCCTTGGAGGAGACCTACCTCCTGGAGCGGTTGGTGGATGATCTACGCCTGCTGACCCTGGCTGAGACCGGGCAGCTGCATTTTGACCTAAAAGAGGTGGATCTGGGAGACCTGGCGCGCTGTGCAGTGGAAATGTTCGATGCCCAGGCGGTGGAGAGCCAGGTAACTTTGACGGTTCAAGTAGGTGGAAGCCCGTCCCTTGTGATGGCTGACCCTCAGCGCGTTGAACAGGTCACCAGCAATTTGCTCAGTAATGCCCTGGGTTTTACACTCCCTGGCGGAAAGATCGACATAAGCGTTGAAGCTGTTTCCGAAGGTGTGCGGGTAAGTGTGAGCGATAACGGGCCAGGCGTGCCCGAAGCTGATTTACCCCATATTTTTGACCGCTTTTGGCGGGCAGAAAAATCCCGCTCCAGGGCTTATGGCGGAAGCGGGTTGGGCTTGGCGATTGCCAGGCAGATGATCGAGGCGCAGGGAGGCACGCTGTTTGCGGAGAATCTCCCCGAGGGAGGTTTGCGGGTGGGGTTTGTACTGCCCGAGGCAGTAAAATCTAAGAAGATGGACGATTAATCCTTATAAAAACCGCGGCATTACTTCCTTTATAAACAATTCAGCCCCTTTTGTGCTGGGGAAATCCACCCAGCGCAAGATGAAGTGGGTGATGCCCAAGTCAGCGTAGGGCTGGATGGCTGCGGCGACCTCATCTGGTGTGCCATTGAATGACAAGATATTCCCAAAGAAGCTGGCCTGGCGCATGGCTTCGGCCTCGGTGTGGCTGCGGGCGACAGCTACGTTATCGCACGAGAAGGTTTTCTTGATTTCATCATAATTACGCCCAACCGCCTGGCAGTGTTGGCGGAGGATATCCAGACTTTCCCGGCAGGCTTCATGCGGTGCATTGTTCAAGTTGCACCAGTCCGCGTACTTCGCCACCATGCGCAAGGTGCGCTTGGGACCAGACCCTCCGATTAAGAGCGGCGGAGGAACCGGACAGGGGTTGCAGAAGGCCTCCTGGATATGGTAATACTTGCCCTGGAAGGTGGGCTTCGCGCTGCTCCACATAGCCCGGATAACCTGGACAGCTTCTTCGAGCTGGTCGAGGCGCACGCGGTCGGGTGGAAAGTCGTACCCATAGGCGCGGTATTCGTTTTCTTTCCAGCCTGCGCCGATGCCAAGGATGAACCGTCCGCTCGAAAGCCACTGGGCGTTGGCAGCCATCTTTGCCAGCAGTGCTGGAGAGCGATAACCCTGGCTGAGGACGATGGTGCCCATGCGCATTTTTTCGTAACGGGAAAGAAGGTAGATGATGGTTGTCCAGGCCTCGATGGTATCCAAGGCTTGATCCTGCTCACTGGGCCAGGGGAAGAAATGGTCGCCTACCCAGGCAGAATCAAGCCCGCCGGATTGGAGTGCATCCATAAAGTTGAAGATCTGTGAGCGAAATACAACCGGATCTGCCCCACCTTCTGGAAAGTCGGGTACGCGCCAGCCAAAGGTAATTTGGGTCATCGCAACCTCTAATTATTTCTTCATCCCGATCGCTTTATACAACTTTTCGTAATCGCAGCTCTCGTCCATCAGCGCCTGGAACTGCTTGAGTTTGGCTTTCTCGCCCAGGCGGGTTTTACCAAAGACGCGCTCGATGGCTTCGATGGTCTCCATCGTGTTCGTGCGCACCAGCAAGACGGCTACGCCGAACTCCTCCGCCTGCTTGACGACCAATGGGCTGGGGCGTAAGTTGCCGGTCAGCACCAGGCAGGTGGTGGAAGTCTCCAGCGCAGCAAGCTGGATGTCCGTCCGGTCACCGCCGGTGATCACGGCTTTGTTGGAGTATTTACGGAAGCGGCTTAAGGCCGTATCAGCGGTCATGGCGCCTACGGTCAGGTTTTCGACCATCGCCTGCTGGCGGGTCAGGCGCGTCAGCACCTCAGCATCCAGGACCTTGATCAGCTCACTGACGGTGAGTGCGGAGAGGCTCTTCAAATCTGGCAGGACGCCAAAGACTGGGATGCCGCGTTTTTCGATATAGGGAAGAGCGGTTTCGGTGACAAAGCGCCTGGCTTCGGCAGGGACGCGATTCAAAATCACGCCGCACAGCTCGCTGGCCAGCCGGAACTGCGCCGCCAGCACATCATCCAGGGTCTGTACCTCGCCGCGGTAGCGTACCACAACCAGCACCTGGCTGGTGAGCTGCTTGGCGACTTCGGGGGTGGGTAAGCCTGCCACATAACCCTCGCGCAGGCTGCCCCCGCCCTCCAAAAGCAGGATATCTTTACCAATAATTCCCTCAGCGTAAGCGGCTTTCACTTTGCTCATCAGCTCGGGGATTTTGCCAGACTTCAGACTGTCTGAAAGAAATTCGGGCGTGAGGACAACCGGAGAAAGCTCCCAGGGCTCAACGGGCAGCTCCAGGATTTCTTTCACAAAAGCAGCATCTTCATCGGCGATATGGATCTCTCCGGTCTTCGGGTCGGTGATGCGATATGGCTGCATACTGAGCGGTTTGAGGTAACCAACCTGGTACCCATCGGCCTGAAAACGCATGCCCAATGCCAGGCAGGTGGCTGTTTTGCCGGAAAAGCGTTCTACTGAAGTAACATAAAGAGATTTCATCAGGTATTCTCCTCCTGGGTTGCGGAAAGGGGGTGAAAACTGTCCCTGGAAAGCACCAGGCGCATATCGATGGCCAGGGCACCCTGTCCCTGGGGATAGACGATCACGGGATTAATATCCAGCTCGGCAATCTCGGGAAAATCCTGTACCAATTGCCCGATGCGCAGCAAGATATCGACGATGGCATCCTTATCGGCGGGCGGCTGACCGCGCACCCCATCCAAGATCGCGTGCGCTCGGATCTCATCCAGCATTTGCATTGCCTCGTCTGGAGAGAAAGGAGCTAACCTGAAGGTGACATCTTTGAGCGTTTCAACATAGATCCCGCCCAATCCAAAGGTCACCAGAGGACCGAACTGCGGGTCGCGGTTCATGCCGACCAGGACCTCGACACCACCTGGGGGAGCCATTTCTTGCACCAGGCAGCCCCAAATGGTGGCATCAGGCACGTAACGTTGTGCGCGATAAACCATCAGCTCGAAAGCATCACGCACCTCACTGGCGTTTCTCAGGTTGATTTTGACGCCGCCCACATCGGTCTTATGCAAGATATCGGGCGAGGCGATCTTGAGCACCACCGGATAGCCGATCTGCCGGGCGATCTCGCCCGCTTGGTCGGGGGTGCTAGCCAGCTCAGAGCGTGGGATCTTCATCTGATATGCTTGTAAGATGCGGCGCGCTTCTGAGTCGCCGATCGAGGAACGGCCTTCGGAGCCCACACGTTCCAGAGTCTGGCGTACAGCCTGGCGGTCAACATCATAATTTACGAACTCGGGCTGGGGGCGGGTCTTGATCTGCCGGTAATCGGCCATAGCCCTAAAGGCCCGCGCTGCCCGCTCAGGGAAGGGGTAATTAGGAACACCGTTCTTTGTTAAAGATCTCGATCCCGTTCGTCACGCGGGCTTCACCCATAAAGCAAGCCAGCACAGGCTTGTCGAGCTTGCCTGCAATTTCACAGACAGCCCGAGCTGTGTCATCAATTTCCGTCATTGCCTGCGGGGTCAAGACCACCAGCACACCGTCCACGTTCGGGTCGGCAGCTACTTTTTCCAATGCAAAGCGGTAGCGGTCTGCGTGTGCATCACCCAAGACATCTACCGGGTTAGCTGTGCTGGCTGCATCGGGCAGGTATTCCTCCAGCTTATGAATTGTATCCGGATCAAGACGCGCCAGTGACATTCCGGAGCGCTCCAAGGAATCGGTAGCCAAGATGCCCGGACCGCCGGCGTTGGTGAGGATGGCAATACGGTCATCTTTCAAGGGCGGCTGGTAGCCGAGGGCCAGGGCAGTGTCAAACAGAACTTCCATCGATTCAGCACGCAGGATGCCTGCCTGCTGGAAAGCGGCCTTGTATGCTTGTTCTGAGCCAGCCAGCGAGCCGGTATGCGAAGAGACTGCCCGCGAGCCTGCCTGGGTGACTCCTGATTTGATCGCCACCACGGGCTTTTTGCGCGTTACCTGGCGAGCGACTTTAAGGAACTCCTGCCCGTTCGGCATGCCTTCGCTGTAGATCAGGATTACCCTTGAATCCTCATCGTTTTCCCAAGCTCGCAGCAGATCGATCTCGCTTACATCAGCCTTATTTCCCAGGCTGACGAACTTGGAGAGCCCCAGCCTGCCTGCCAGGGCGATGTCCAGCACTGCAGTGCCCAGTGCTCCGGACTGCGACATAAAGGCCATCGGCCCAGTGGGGGGAGTGCCAGCCGCAAAGGAGGCATTCAAGGGGGTATGCGTATCGATGACCCCCAGGCAGTTCGGACCGACCAGGCGCAGGTTGTACTCATGAGCGATCTTGATCAGCTCCAGCTCGCGTTCCAGGCCTTCTTTCCCGGCTTCCCGAAACCCGGCGCTGATCACGATCACCGAAGGGATGCCCTTTTCACCACATTCGCGCAGGGCTGCGGGCACGTGGGTGTAGGGAATCACCATCACAGCCAGGTCTATGGAGCCGGGGACCTGGGCGACACTCGCGTATGCTGGCAGCCCAAGGATCTCGGATGCGCCGGGGTTGATGGGATAGACGGTTCCTGCTTTCGTATAACCGCAGTCCACCAGGTTCTTGACCACCGCATACCCCAATTTCGCTGGGTTGGTGGATGCGCCGATCACCGCCACGGAAGTGGGTTTGAAAAATGTTTCGATCATCCAGCCTCCTTTCCGATATCGACTATTGTACTTGAAATCTCCGAAACCAATTCAGGCAGGGCGATCCACTCGCCGCGGCGGGAGGGCATCTCCAAACCGCGGCGCACCACGCCATCTTTTTCCAGAGAGTTCAAGGTGTGCTCGATGGGGGTTGGGAACCAACCGAAGAGCTTGCTCAGGTCTCCCCGCCCAGCGGCACCGACAGAACGAAAGTATAGCTCTGCCAGCGAGTGACGCGCCTGGCGCTCGGAAATTTTATGCGCCAACTCTGGCAGCTCTGGGTACTGGCGGGCAACGATTTCATACTTGAAAGCATAGTTCCAGGCTCCCACCTGTGCCACGCCTACCGGCACGATCTTGAAGTCGGCTTGCAGGTCGGTAATGGCTTTATTGAAGCGTGCGTCGCTGTCTCGGGAGGTGAGATGTGCAGCCTTTCGCAGTGCCAGGGTGTCCAGCGGACCTTTATCGAGAAGGGCTTCATATACGCTTTTTGCTTCAAGCGTAAGGCGGCCTTGTTCGTAAAGTGTCAGATAATCTTCTTCGGGAGAGCCATAATTTTCAGAGAGGGCGTAAAAGTACGGAGCGGCCTCCCAGGAAATGATTGTGGCGCGCTTGCGCAGCACCTTGGCGTAGTACCAGAAGCGCTGTCCAAGGAGCTCATCTTTCCAACCCCAAGTGATGTGTCCGGGGTCATCATGCGCATCCGCCACTGGCCGGTCTCCGGCTACCGCACTCCACAGGCTGGGCAGGATGATCTCCTTGATCGGCCAGAAGAAGATAAAGCCGCGCTGATTAACGAACTCGACCGCTTCTTCCTTTGAATGGATGCGCTGCCCTGGCTGGATACGATAAGCTTGTGCCTGGTACCGTTTGAGAGCCTCAACATTGATCGTACTATTCATTGTCTCCGTTATTTCGTCGGCCGGAGCACCGGCTGCGGACTGTCGGACCGGTTGGCGAAGAAATCATCAGGCAGTGGAATGGGCGAATAGCGCTCTCCGGTACCGATGGTGCCCAGGGGGATATAGTAGAGCTGAATTTTATTGGATGCGGCGATCTCCTGGTAAGCAAAGATCAGGTAACGCCCATCAGGGCTGTAAGCAGAGTCGCGGTAGCAGCAAGTGCCGAGCGGGTTAACCATCAGATCGGGGCGGTTGGTTTCGTTGTTCCAGAAGTACAGGTCGCCATAGCCACCGTTGCGAATGATACCGTTTAAAGAGAACAAGGCCTCGCCATCAAAGCCGAAGTTTTGGATGGTGGGGGTAACGTTATAGCCTTTGATGTCGAAGAATTGGGCAGGGAAGTCTACACCAATGCGTACTTGAGGATCAACGCAGTCGGCCACCGAGATCTCGCGGATATTATCTTCGCGCCGTCCATTGACGGGTGCTTCGAAAACATAAGCCAGGGCTTTCCCATCCTTTGACCAGGCCAGGGTCTTCGCCAACACAGGCCCATAAGGAGAAAAGTACTTGCATTCACCCATCGGGGCCAGGTCTTTACGGGACTTGACCTGCTTCAGGGCTTCGAGGTTGAACGGCACAATATAAATTTGTTCGTGATCGATGCTGATGGCGACTTGTTTGGCATCCGGAGAAACCTTGAAATCCTCCAGGTAGGCGGCGGATTCGAAGCAAGTGATGAGATCGACCTTGGTCGTCTCAGCGTTTACCATCTTGATGCACTTGCCGGTAATGAAGATAATCTCGGTAAAGTCAGGCGGAAGCCACTGCAGCCTGGTCTTCACCGTGCCGTCTGAGGTGACCTGCTTCAGATCGCTGCCATCTACATTAGCTGTCCAGATTTCGTTGCTGTTGATGAACGCCATCTTATCTGCGCCCCCCACGATCACTAAAGCCAGGGTAGGCTCAGGGCTATCGGTGGGAAGGACGGAAGGCTCAGGGGTGAGCGTTTCGGTGGGTAATGGCGCAGGGGTATCGGTATCTGGGATGGGTGAGGGGGCTTGTGTATCCGTTGGGGGGAAGCTTGTGTCCGTGGGTTTTGCTGTGGGTGTGCTGACCTCCGCAACCGCTGCAAGGGTTTGGGTGGGCTTGTTCGAGTTCGAAAATAGATAATACCCGCCTCCAGCCAGGATGCCGAAAATCCCAACCAAGATCAGGCCAATCAAGATCACTCCGATGACCGGGAAGCCTTTTTTCTTCGGCGCAGCCACTGGTGGGGCCCCGATCACCGTTTGGGCGGCGCGCCGCTCGGCATGTGTTTTTTCCATCCCTGCCTTCGAAAGGCCAGGCGAGATCATGGTGGCAGAGCCTCGGGGAGGGGTCGTACCGAATAAAATCCCATCCAGGGTGGAGGCCATTTCTGCGGTGCTGTTGTAGCGGTCTGCCGGTTCCTTGGCCATGGCTTTATTGAGCACGTCTTGAATGGCAACAGGCAGATCTTTTTTCGCTTGCAAGATTTGCGGGATCGGCTCGGTGATGTGCATCATCATCACCTTGACTGGGGTCGTAGACTGGTATGGTGCGTTGCCTGTCAGCATCTGGAACAAGATCACACCCATCGAGTAAATGTCACTGCGCCCGTCAACATCCTTTTCCCCCTGAATCTGCTCAGGGCTCATGTAAGCCGGGGTACCCAAGATATTCCCGCCCGTCAGGGTTGTTCCGCTAGCCTGCGCCAGGCGGGCGATGCCAAAATCCGAAAGGAAGGCATTTCCATACTGGTCGAACAGGATGTTTCCTGGCTTCATATCCCGGTGAACAATACCCTTGGCGTGGGCGGCATCGAGGGCAGGCGCCAGGCGGTTGAAGAGCTGCACGGTTTCTTCGAGCGAGATCGGTCCCTGCTGAATGCGCTCGGACATTGAGCCACCCGACATGTAGCGCATGACGATAAAGGGCTGGCCTTCTTCTTCTCCAAAGTCGTACACAGGCACGATGGCAGGATGCTCTAACAGGGCAATAGTCTTGGCTTCGCGCTCGAAACGGGCTCTAAACTGCGGGTCATGGAGGAATTCTTTCGGTAGAACTTTGATAGCAACATCGCGTTCGAAGCGTGGGTCATAGGCATGGAATACTGTTGCCATCCCGCCGCGACCGATCTCAGATTTGATGACATAGCGGCCAAATTTTTGGGCTGACATAAATTTAACCTGTCCCGAACTGGCGGTCGCCGGCATCCCCCAGGCCGGGTAAGATATAGCCATGCTCGTTCAATTGGCGGTCGATGGCAGCCAGGTGGATTGGGACATCTGGATGAGTCTTCTGGAGCAGGGCAATCCCTTCAGGAGCGCCGATGATGCCCATGAACTTGATCTTGCTGACGCCCCATTTCTTCAGAATATCCACAGTGGCAACCGCCGACCCTCCGGTAGCCAGCATCGGGTCGAGGATCAAGCACACCGTAACCGTAGGTGCGATGGGCAGCTTATTATAGTATTGGACGGGTTTCAGTGTGCGCTCATCCCGGTACAGCCCGATATGCCAAACTTCGGATGAAGGCAGCAGCTCCCAGACCCCTTCCACCATACCCAACCCAGCGCGCAAGATCGGAACCAGGCCAACTTTCTCTTGGAGCTGCATGCCAGTGGTCGTTTCGAGAGGCGTTGGCACCTCCACCGGCGAGAGCAGCAGATCTTCGGTGGTTTCGTAGGTTAACAAGGCCGCAATCTCACGGACAAGCTCGCGAAATTTCTTGGGCTCGGTATCCTTGTCTCGCAGGCGCGCTAATTTATGCGCAACCAGGGGATGTTGAGAAGGGAAGACATTGGGCATAGAGTTACTCCTATGGATCATTGCATAGCGAGGTAGTATTTTACCTGCGGTTAATTATAGCCTGTTCTTTAAAACTCACAGCGAGTTTTTCGGCTCATTACGATTCTGTAAAGTGTTGATGAACCATGGTGGCTCCTGTGAACCTTAGATCAAGATTGGCGCAGATTTGCGGATTCATTTATAATCATCTCCATGAGTGAACAGCCAAACCGTTTGGTAAATCCAGAACACCAACCTGACGACCGCCTGGACCAGGCCCTGCGCCCTAAGCTGCTGGCCGACCTGATCGGGCAAGATCGGGTGAAAGAGAACTTGGAAATCTTGATCGCGGCGGCGCGCCAGCGCGGCGATCCTTTGGACCATGTCTTGTTCTACGGCCCGCCTGGGCTGGGCAAGACCACCCTGGCGCACATACTGGCGAATGAGATGGGCGTCAATATCAAGGTGACTTCGGGTCCAGCTATCGAGCGGGCGGGAGACCTGGCAGCCCTGCTGACCAACTTGAGGGCAGGAGATATCCTTTTCATTGACGAAGTTCACCGCCTGGGAAGAGCGGTAGAAGAGATCCTATACCCGGCAATGGAAGACTTCGCCCTGGATATCATCATTGGCAAGGGCCCTTCGGCGCGCTCGATTCGTTTGAAGCTGCCGCGCTTCACGGTGATCGGTGCGACCACCCGCCTGGCATTGGTCACCGCCCCGCTGCGCTCACGCTTCGGGGCAGTCTACCGCCTGGATTTCTATGACCTGCCCGCCATGCAGCGCATTGTCAACCGGGCAGCGGGTGTCTTGGGCGTGGAAGCAGACGCCGAGGGTATTGATGAGATCTCCCGTCGGGGGCGGGGCACACCGCGTGTGGCGCTGCGCCTGCTGCGGAGAGTGCGTGACTTTGCCCAGGTGCGCGCGGATGGCGTGATCACCCGGGAAATTTCCCGGCAGGCCCTCGACTTACTGAATGTGGACCCCTGGGGTTGGATGACATCGACCGGCGCGTGCTGCAAACGGTGATCGAGAAATACCGCGGCGGTCCGGTGGGCTTGAGCACCATTGCCGCCTCGATCAGCGAGGAGCCTGATACGATCATGGATGTGGTCGAACCTTACCTGCTGCAGCTGGGTTTCTTGGAGCGCACCTCGCAGGGCAGGGTTGCCACGCTGCGCGCTTATGAGCACCTGCATTATGAATATCCGCAGAACAACAACCAGCCGCCCTTATTCTAGCCGGAGGCAAGTCTGGGCATGAACACGCTGGCGCGCTTCCTGGTGATTGCCGGCGTGGTGCTGATCCTGGCGGGCGGGGTAGCCTACCTGTTGGGGCGCTTGAACCTGCCGTTGGGCCACTTGCCGGGCGATATCCGCATCGTACGAGAAAACTTCGCCTGCTTTTTTCCGATAACCACCATGATCCTGGTTTCGATTGTCTTGTCTGTGCTGCTCAACGTGATTTTGCGGCTTATGAACCGGAAGTAATCCCTTGAAAACCTCCGATTTTGATTACGACCTGCCTCCTGAATTCATTGCGCAGACACCCACAGAGCCGCGGGATGCCTCACGCTTGCTGGTGGTCGACCGGCAAAATGATCGGTTACAGCATGCCCATTTCTATGATCTGGGGAAGTATTTACGCCCGGGGGATGTGTTGGTGCTCAACCAGACGCGCGTCATCCCTGCCAGGCTATACGGATGGAAAGTCCCATCTGGCGGGAGGATAGAGCTGCTCCTGCTCCACCCGCAAGATGACCTGACCTGGGAAGTGCTGGTGGGAGGGAAGGGGCTGTCGGTTGGGAGGCGAGTGCAGGTCGAGGCAGGTCCTCAGGCTGAGGTGACTGCCGTCTTGGAAGGACCGCGCCGCTTGGTACGCTTCGCGGAAAGAATCGAGCCTTACCTGGAGAAGATCGGGCATGTGCCGCTGCCTCCCTATATCCATACCTCCCTGGCTGATCCCGAGCGCTACCAGACGGTCTATGCTCACCAGCCGGGCTCAGCAGCGGCTCCCACGGCCGGGCTGCACTTCACCCCTGCTCTCTTGACTTCCTTGGAAAAGCAGGGGATAGCGCTTGTGCAGATCACCCTGCACGTTGGGCTGGATACTTTTGCCCCTGTGAACGAAGCCGACCCAGAGGAACACCAAATCCATACAGAATGGTGCCAGGTGCCTTCGCAGGCGGCAGAAACCATTAACCATCTCAGCCAGACAGGGAGGGCGGGTGATTGCGGTGGGTACGACCAGCGTGCGCAGCCTCGAAGCAGCAGCGCGAGCGCAATTTCAAGCAAGGCCAGGCGATAAAGAGCGCCTGCAGGCATATGAAGGTGCCACCGATTTGTTCATCCTGCCCGGACATCGCTTCCTGGCGGTAGATGGGATGGTGACCAATTTTCATCTGCCGCGCTCGACCCTGATCATGCTGGTGAGCGCCTTTGCAGGGCGCGAGCGCATCTTGCAAGCCTATGAGACTGCCAAGAAAGAGGGCTACCGCTTTTATTCTTTTGGGGACGCAATGCTGATCTTATGAGCTGAGATGGGGGCGCTAAACCGAATGCGCTCCGAAAGTCACCTGGTTGGTCCGTACCAGCGTAAAGGGAACCTTTAAGGACGCCCATGGCTTGCAGATTTGGATTGGTGATATCGATATCGTAAATAGAGAGCAGGGGACTCTGCACAATGGAGAGGTGAGTTGCCAGATCGGTCTGGGTCGACATGCGTGTATGCCCATTGAAGCGGAAAGATCCCACCATCACTGTCAGTGGTTCCATTTTCCGATTAACCTCAGTTTCATCGTAGTCGACGGGTTCAACCGCAGGTGGGAGAAGGTGAAAAGCCAGCACCTGTTGGGTGGAAAGGAAATAATCGCTATAATTCTGTGATTGCAAGGATGTGCCGAAGACCAAGACATTGGCGTTTACCAGGTGGATGAATTCAGGTGCACCCGCCATGCGCAGCCAGATGCTGACGCGGATATTCTCCTTGGTGATGACGCTGGCGCGGATCAATGAATTGATGGTATAGATCATTACCGGGGTAAGTTTTTCGTCGGCAGCCAGGTGGGTGGGTTTTAGGGCTGGAGTATCCGTCATTTAATGCGCTCCTTAATTGATTAATCACGCGTACGGATGACATAGATGCAATTCCTGAATTATAATCTAAAGGGAGTTAATATGCGCGCAGTCGATATTATTATCAAAAAACGAGACGGGCAAGAGCTTACCAAGGCCGAGATCGAGTACTTCATCAAGGGTTTTGCAAGCGGTGCGATCCCTGACTACCAGGCTTCCGCCTGGGCGATGGCGGTGCTTTTAAAGGGAATGAACCTGAGGGAGATCACCGACCTGACCCTGGCGATGGCGGCCTCTGGGCAGATGATCGACTTGGGCGAGGTAGTGCCCATTGCCCTGGATAAGCATTCGACCGGTGGGGTGGGGGATAAGACGACCCTGGTGGTTGAGCCGCTGGTGGCGGCTTGTGGTTTACCGGTGGGAAAGATGTCGGGACGCGGCCTGGGATTCAGCGGCGGCACCCTCGATAAGATGGAATTGATCCCGGGGTTCCGGACGGACCTGACGATCGAAGAGTTCATCTACCAGCTCCGCACAGTAGGCCTGGTATTGGCTGGCCAGAGTGTTGACCTGGCTCCGGCAGATGGCAAGCTCTATGCGCTGCGCGATGTGACCGGTACAGTTCCTTCGATCCCTTTGATCGCTTCTTCGATCATGTCGAAGAAGATAGCTGCTGGGGCGCAGGCGATCGTATTGGATGTTAAGATTGGCCTGGGCGCCTTTATGGAAAACCTGGATGAGGGACGGACCTTGGCTGAGACGATGGTCAGTATTGCCCGACTGGCAGGCCGGAAAGCCGTAGCGTTGCTCTCCGATATGAACCAGCCCTTGGGCTGTGCGGTGGGGAATGCTCTGGAAGTCAAAGAAGCCATTGATACCTTGCAAGGGAAGGGACCGGCGGATTTCAAAGAGCACTGCCTGACGATCGCGGCGCACATGCTGGTTTTGGGTGGGAGAGCCAGCCGTGAGGAAGATGGGCTGGCACTGGCTGTTGACGCGTTGGAGAGCGGAAAGGCCTGGGACTATTTCCGCATCCTGGTGGATGTGCAGGGAGGCGATCTGGATGCGGTTGACTATCCAGAGCAGCTTCCAAAGGCGCGCTGGATTGAGACGACACCTGCGCCGCGCAGCGCTTACCTGGCGAAAGTGCATGCCCGCCTGGTTGGTGAAACAGCGGTGATGCTGGGAGCTGGGCGGACGAAAAAGGGTGACCCGATCGACCCGGCTGTCGGCGTGGTGGTGCATCACAAAGTAGGTGACTGGGTGCAGGGTGGGCAGCCGCTCTTTACCATCCATGCCAGTGATGCCCTGCAGATGGGTGAAGCCCGCCGGACCCTGCTCGAAGCGCATATCTGGAGCGATAAACCGGTCCAGCCTTTGCCGCTGTTTTATGAGGTGATCCGATCATAAAGCTCAATTGATCTGGGATTCGACTTCTAGACTGATGATTTCAACGCGGAAACGCCGAGCATGCTGAGTGGTATTGAGAAAAAAGGATTTATTGGTATGACAGATTCTGAGTATGTGGCGAAACATTCTTTCGAGAGGCATGTTTTGTGGGCAAAAGGGCAGCCTCCCCTGACGGACTTGGATATCGAGCTGACCGAGCGCTGCAACAACGCCTGCCTGCACTGCTATATCAACCTGCCGGCGAATGACGCTAAAGCACAAGCCTTAGAGCTGACGGCTGCTGAGTGGCAGGCTCTCCTGAGGCAGGCTGCGAACCTGGGGGTGCTCAACCTGCGCATCACCGGTGGCGAGCCGCTGCTGCGTCAGGATTTTACTGAAATCTATACCTTTGCCCGGAGATTGGGGATGAAGGTGCGGCTTTTCACCAATGCCCGCTGCATCACGCCTGAGGTCGCCGATCTATTTGTGCGCATCCCGCCGCTTGAGAAGATCGAGATTACCGTTTATGGAATGCACCCCGAGTTTTACGATGCAGCAGCCTGTGCTCCGGGAGGCTACGCTGAGTTCCACCGTGGGGTAGAGCTGCTCCTGGAGAGGGGTGTGCCGTTCATTGTGAAAGGAGCACTCTTGCCCCCGAACCGCAGCGAGAAGGAAGAGCTTGAAGCCTGGGCTGCCAGCCTGCCATGGATGGAAGATCCCCTGGGATTTACCATGAATTTCGAGCTGCGCAGCCGGCGAGATTCACAAACCCGCAACCGCCTGATCCAGAGTTTGCGCCTCTTTCCAGATGAGACCGTGGATATCCTCGAAAAAGAGGTGAGGCTTACCGGAAGGAAATGCGCCAGTTCTGTGGGCGGTTCATTGGACCGGCGGGCACGGCCCTCTTTGGCTGCGGGTCAGGTAAGTCTGTTACCATCGACGCTTACGGCAAGCTGCAGCCCTGTATGCTGCTGCGAGACCCTGACCAGGCTTATGACCTGCGTTCGACCAGCCTGCAGGAGGCGCTTGAAGAAATGAATACCCGTCTGCCAACCCTCCGGGCTGCCAACCCGGAGTACCTGGAGCGCTGCGCCGTTTGTTTCTTGCACGGTCTGTGCGAGCAGTGCCCGGCAAAATCTTGGGGTGAACACGGCACACTGGATACGCCGGTGGAATATTTTTGCCAACTGGCGCACGCCCAGGCGCGGCGGCTGGGGCTGCTTTCTGAAGGGGAAAACGCCTGGGAAGTGAGCGATTGGGAGGAGCGCCTCGAGCGTTTCACGGCTGGTAAAGACCAGGCTTGACGAATAGAGTCGTGGTGAAAAAGCAGATCATTGCTTCAATAGGTTTGATTTCTGATACACACTACCAAGATCGCTTGTTTGCTTTACCTCCAGGTCTGCCTGATGTTTGGACAAATATTGACCTTATTCTTCACGCGGGTGATATTGGCGAGTTAAGCGTTTTGGATCTCCTCAGCAAGTTTGCGCCTGTTATTGCTGTGCATGGGAACGATGAACCAGATGAGGTAATAAAAGAGCTTCCTTACCAGCAGATTGTTGCGATTAACGGTTTCCGCATCTTGTTATGGCATAGTCACTATCCTGATCTAGAAGAGGAAAAAGCCAAGCGTAAAGGCGCCTGGGGGCCCAAGCTAGATCGAATTGCTGTGCGTGGTCGCGAAGTCAACGCCAAAATTGTGGTTTATGGTCATACGCATGTGCCAATGATCTACCGGTATGGCGATATGTTATTGATTAACCCAGGGGCGTTATCATCTGGAAGTTATTTCACCAGACAATTGGTTGCTTCAGTAGGACGGTTACAAATACTTGCCAACGGGGAGCTTGATGTCGCTCTCTTGGATGTTGCCACTGGTCATGTGAGAGAATTCAAGGTGGCTAATCCGGATGACGATTTCAACTTACTTGCGGACCAGTATCAAGAATGGATAGTAGAACCAGATTTGATCCCCGATGTAGGTGCGCTTAGAAGATTAACCTATGAGAATGTCAGAGCCATTACTCACGAGCTTGTTCCTTTATATAAGCGTTATTATATGAAAGGAATAATGTTAAGGAAGGATTTAATCGCGGGTATTTGCTCCAGCAATTTGATTACACCTAAAGACAAACGAAATATACTGGCTGTAATTGACCAACAGTTTAAATCAGATCTCATAAACGAAAAGGCTTCAATATTGTAATGTTGTATGTCTGAAAAATTGACCATCCGGAACGTGTTCAAACAGATCCTGAGCCTGGACCGGGCGGTGCGCCTGGTTTGGACGAGCGCTCCCGGATGGATGCTGGCGCAATTGGGCTTGGTAGTGGTGCAAGGGCTTCTGCCTTTGGCCTCGCTTTACCTGACCAAGCGCATCGTTGACACGGTGACGCTCGGAGTTTCCTCCGGAAATCTCCCTCAAACCGTGAAAGAAACCTTATTTTGGGTCAGCCTGGCAGCCCTCACCGCGCTTTTAGCAGCCCTCTCGAATACCCTCTCCAACCTTGTCAAGGAAATACAGTCGATGCGCGTGACTGATGCCGTCTCTGACATTTTGCATGCCCAATCGGTTGCGGTGGACTTGGGATACTATGAAGACCCGCAGTACTACGACACCCTGCACCGCGCCCAGCAGGATGCCCCCTGGCGGCCGATGCAGATCATTTGGGGCATGATCGAGGCGGCACGCAACAGCATTTCTTTAGCCGGAATCCTGTTCATGTTGTTGCGCTTCAATGCCCTGCTGGGACTGATCCTGCTGGCGGCTGTGCTTCCTGGAACGGTCGTGCGCTTTTTACATGCCCAGAAGCGTTTTGATCTGCAGCTCAAGCAAACCGAAGGAGAGCGTAAGGCCTGGTATTACCACTGGCTGTTGATCGACCGTGATTTTGCCAAGGAGCTGCGCCTTTTCCGCCTGGGTGATTTTTTCCGCCAGCGCTACCGCGGCTTACAGGGGGACCTGCGCCAAAGCCAGATCGACCTCGCTAACCGGAGGGCGCTGGCAGACATCATTGTCCAAAGCCTTTCCACGGTGATGGTCTATCTGACGGTGGGCATTGCCGCCTACCAGGCACTGCTCGGACAGATCACCGTGGGCGATTTGATGGTGATCTTCCTGGGCTTCCAGACCGGCCTTGGAGCGCTGCAAGGGATCTTATGGGGGCTGGCGGAGCTGTATGAAAACAACCTCTTCCTTGACAATTTTTACCAGTTCCTGGCGCTAAAGCCAGCCATCCAGCCGCCCGAGCATCCCCTTCCGGTTCCGGAGCAGCCTAGGAACGGGATCTGCTTCGAAAACGTCAGCTTTACATATCCTGGCCAAGAAAAGCCTGCCCTGCAAGAGATCAACCTGTCTCTTAAACCCGGTGAGGTGATTGCCCTGGTCGGTGAAAATGGCTCCGGCAAGACCACCCTCGTCAAGCTGCTGTGTCAGCTCTACCGGCCTTCCCGCGGGCAGATCACCCTGGATGGGACATCCCAGGAGTGTTTCGCGCCCGACGATTGGGTGCGGCAGTTCAGCGTGATCTTCCAGGATTATGCCCATTATTTCTTAACCGCTTGGGAGAACATCTGGTTGGGAGATGCCGGGCAGGAGCCCGAGCTGGGACAGATCCGCCTGGCAGCGCAAAAGACCGGCGCAGACGCTGTCATCCAGCGCCTGCCGAAGGAATATGACACACCCTTAGGCAATTATTTTTACCAGGGGCATGAGCTATCTACCGGTGAATGGCAGAAGGTAGCCCTGGCCCGCCTGTTCTGGCGCAAGGCGAAGGTTTTCATCCTCGATGAACCCGCCAGCTCACTCGATCCGCTGGCAGAAGCCACCCTGTTCGAGCATTTTCGGGATTTGTTAGATGGGCGCAGCGCGGTGCTGATCAGTCACCGCTTCCCGACCGTCCAGGCTGCCGACCGCATCTACGTGCTGGAAGGGGGGCGCATCGTGGAGCAGGGCACGCATACTGAGCTGCTGCGCCAGAGCGGGCGCTATGCCCAACTTTATCGGGCGCAGGAGACCCCTTACCGTAAGGCGGCAGCTGGTCAGGAACCGTTTTGACAGTCCACTTAGCCCAGTCAGCAATCAGCCAAGCATCGTTTTGATGGGAGGCCAATCTGCCAGGTGGCCTGGCTTGACCGAGCCCCAGGTAGTGAACAGGTGACCGAGCAGGCGCGGATCAGTAAAACCATGCGCATAGCTGTATAACGACTGGGTGGCTTCGACCTCCCGCCAACCACCGGGCAGCACCCTAAAGCCTTTCTCTAAGAAAAAGGGGATCGAGGGATATTCGAGACGTTTGGTGTAATGCCAGTCCACCTGGATAATATCCTTGGGGATCAGGTCCACGGCGGGGTGGGTGCCGTTCAAGGCGGCTTCCCATTCACCATAGCCAGTGGCAGTGCCGTCAAGCAAGCGATCACCCCACATGAGCATTTCCACGCCGCGCTTCTTCACCAGGTGAGCGTAGTAATCGTTCACTGCCCTGGCGAAGAGCATGGCGGGGTCCTGCCCCTGGCAGCGCGGGCAGTGCTGCGAGCCGATCAGGAAGACCTCGTCCAGCCCCACGTGCAGTGCATCTGCTTCAAAGGTCTCCAACAGCTCATCGAAGAGGGCAAAGATGAGCGGGTTGACCCCGGGATGCTGCGTGCACCAGCTCCGGCAGTAGATGCCTTTGTTATCCGGGAACATTCCGGGAGTCTCGTCGAGTTCGGGGTACTGGACGAGGAGCGGGAAGGTGGTCTCTGCCCAGGATTGGTGCCCCAGGCACTGGAACTGGGGGATCAGGCGCACCTGGTGCTTCCGGCAGACCTGCACCAGCTTGCGGGCATTGGCTTTGGTGATGGCGTTGGCAGAGCGCAGCTCGGGGTGCGAGTCGTATGCGAAGTCGTAGTTCATTTCGGGGAAGAGTACGTTGATGCCCATGGCTGCCAGGCGGGGGGTCTCTTCCACCAGGGCGAGCATCTCCTCGTTGGAGCGCATGAGGAGGTGGATGCCGTACCAACGGTTTTGAGTAATTGGATTCATAATTCTCCCTAAATATTTTTTCAGCCAAGACACGACGAGCACCAGGAAAAACAAAAAAATTTGATATCTTGGTGCACTTATGCTTTGGTGGTAAATGGTTGTTACAAGAGCGCTCGAATTCTTTCTGCGCTTTGGATGATCTCATCGGTGGGATCGTGGTCAGCGGTCTCGATCTCGATACTCAGCCAGCCTCGTAAAGCCGCAGGCCTTGAGCTCTTTGAGCATGCCTTTGACATCTACGATCCCGCTGCCGATGGCGACACAGTCGTGCAAGCCGACCGCGGGCACGTCTTTGAAGTGTACGTGCTTGATCTGCCTCCCCAGTACCCGCACCGCCTTCACCGGGTCGCCTCCCTGGGCTGCCAGGTTGCCGGTGTCCAGGTTGGCGGCGATCCACGCGTTGCCGCCGCGAATAGCCGCCTGGATCTCCTCCACGCTCTTCTCACCGCCGTTCTCGAAGGCTGCCAGCACACCGTACTTCTCGCCCAGTATGCCCAAGCCTGGCACGGCGGAGGGCTCGAAGTGCCCGGCGATCAAGGAGGCTTCGAGCAGGCGCGTGGTTTGGTAAGTGGCCGAAGCGCCGTAGGGATCTTTGGCAGGATCATCCACGCCGCCGGCGCAGGCTGCGCAAACCAAGCGGCGCTCGTGCAGCATCTTCAAGATCTTTCCGGCGCTGACGGGGGTGATCTTTTCGGGCCAGGTGTGGGGGAACCAGAACTCGATCCCCTCCAGGCGGGCTGCGGCGAGGCGGGTAAGCATTCCATCGATAGTCTCTAGGAGGGGAGCCTGGATGATCTTCTGCTCGGCGAGCCCCCAATCGATCGAGCCTGGGTAGCCGAGCAGATCGGCTACATAACTGGCAGTGACACAGCTAATCTTCATCTTCTTCAACTGCCTCCGGTCTTAAACTGGGGATATGAAAGCCGCATTGTTCGAAAGCTGTTAGGATCCGGTTGGGAGACTTCTGCCACAACCCAAGCTTGCGCGAGATATGCTCTGTCCAGGAATAGTTTTCAAATGTATAGGTCTCTAACCGTTCGCCTTTGAGCGGGATGATGTAGTTAGCCTTGCGGTAGTAATCCTGTGCCAGGTAGCCTTCATCCATCACTTGCATGGCTTCTTGAACGGCAGCCTCATCAAATTCTGGATATTCGTTCTCGAACAGGGTGAATTCCAGCGGGTAGCGCGGCCGGGTGGGTGGGTTTCCGACCGGGTAGCCCATCGCCAGACCCACCAGAGGGAAAACGCGCTTGGGGAGCTTGTACTGCTGGATGATCTCTGCGGCGTAATTGGGGATCGCCCCCAGGAAGCAGCTTCCCAACCCCAGGCTTTCGGCGGCAGTGACCATATTTTCTGCCAGCAGGGCAGCATCCTGGATGCCCAGCAAAAGCAACGACAGGTCGTTGGAGCCAATCTTCCAGCCCCGGCGCGCCATGATCAGCTCGAAGCGGTGGGCATCGACGCATATAATGAATGACAGGGGGGCATTGAAGGGATTCTCCTCGGCTTTACGCGAGAGCAAAACAGAGCAGAGCTGGTAGGCGAAGGGCGCCTGCTGTCCGGCGCGCACGATGGTGTGCAGCACCTCGTCAGTGGGCTGCTGGGAGGTGAATTTGCGGATCGATTTGCGGTTCATCAAAGTATCGATGACGGGATTATGAATCATAAATGAGTCCTCCTCGCAGATGATTAAAGCACGCCCAGGCGGGGAAGTCAAGCGGGTTGGGCAGCGTTTGACCAGGTGGTTGGAGGTGGACTTGAACGCGGAGAACAGGCGCGCAGGCTGGCGCAGGTTTGGTTCGATGCGCTGTTTGCCCGTTCACTGCTGGGGCAGGCTTCGATTGGGCCGGGAGAATAAAAGCTTATGGAGGTTTTATGAGGCCTGTGGTTTGCTGCGGATAGGAACTGTTGGTATGTCCATCTCTGATCGCTTATGTTTAATGCTGTAATCAGACAAAATTCCCGAACGCAGATTTTCCATCTTCTGATCGGCAAGAGCCGCAGATCTGCACAAAGCCAGTCCGATTAATACCACAGGGGCTACAATAAAGGTGAGAATTATGAGAAGGATTGTTATCATAGAAAGTGCCTGATTCTTTCTCTACTGTAGCCAAAAAATGTTCCAATGTCAATAAAAAAAGCTTTCAATAGTGCAAACTAACGCTTTAGATAGTACTTAAGATTAAGATTTTTCAATGGACCCTCCTACATTCGATTTGAACTGGCCATACGAATAATCAGTGCAACTGTCTTAGAAGAATGAGGCAGCCTCCTTCAGGATTCTTGTTGGGGGTGCCAGCGGCTCTTCCCTCATGACTAATTCGTTATATTGATAGGGCAGCTTGGTAGGACATGTAAAAACTCGTTGACCACTTTGGTAAAAAATGTTAGGATTAAAGAAGCAGGTAAACGAATTTAATAAAATCTTTATTGACGCCTGTTGAAATGATATTATTACTTGATTAATCTGTTCGAAAGCTGCCTAACCCACCCCGAATTGGCAGCCCAATTCAATCCATAGGATCGTTCTTTTTCTTTCGAAGGAGGTCACTGTGTTCAATTCTCGTCTTCACAATCCATTGTTCCGTTTCCTTTCATTCATCAGCGTTCTTTCTTTGCTCTTTGGCTCGCTCTCCATCCCAGCGTTGGGGAGGGGGGATTATGCAACCGATCCAACCAGTGTGACTATTGTGGGCAGCCTGCAGAGCGAGCTGAGCTGCCCTGGTGATTGGCAGCCTGAATGCGCGGCCTCGCACCTGACTTATGATCTCGGTGATGACGTCTGGCAAGGTACCTGGACAATTCCAGCGGGCGCCTATGAATACAAGGCGGCTCTCAACGACGGCTGGACCGAAAATTATGGCTTGCATGCAGCAGCGGGTGGTGCGAACATCCCGTTGAACCTGGCAGCTTCCACCAGCGTCAAATTCTATTACGATCATAAATCTCACTGGGTGACTGAAAATCAGACTTCGGTGATTGCGGTCGCGCCCGGCGACTTCCAGTCTGAGCTGGGCTGTGGAGGGGATTGGGACCCCTCCTGTTTACGCTCCTGGCTGCAGGATCCGGATGGCGATGGCGTGTATACCTTCGAGACTACAGCCCTGCCATTAGGAGACTATCAAGGCAAGGTGGCGATCAATGAGGGCTGGAGTGAGAACTACGGCGCGGGCGGTGTGCCAAATGGGGCGAATATCCCCTTTAGCGTTGCAGTGAGTGGTTCCACGGTAAAGTTCTTATACACCGCTGCCACGCATGTTCTGGATATTCAGGTCCTCGCTCCGGCTGAACCTACCGTCACCCTGGTGGGCAGTCTGCAATCCGAATTGGGCTGCGCGGGCGATTGGGACCCAGCCTGTGCTGCCACGCACATGACCTTTGATGCCAACGATGATGTCTGGCAGGGTACCTGGACAGTTCCAGCGGGCAGTTATGAATACAAGGCCGCTCTCAATGATAACTGGGATGTAAGCTATGGATTGCATGCTCAACTTGGAGGCGCTAATATCCCGCTTGCTGCAGATGACAGCTCGGTCAAGTTCTATTTCGATCCCAAGTCGCACTGGGTCACCGACAGCAAGAGCTCCGTGATTGTAGTGGCACCCGGCAGCTTCCAATCCGAGCTGGGCTGCTCAGGCGATTGGGATCCTGGCTGCCTGCGCTCCTGGCTGCAGGATATCGATGGCGATGGCGTATATACCTTAGAGACGACTGCCCTACCGGCTGGTTCTTATGAAGGCAAGGCGGCGCTTAACGAGGGCTGGGATGTGAACTATGGTCAGGGGGGGGTTCCGGGCGGCGCGAACATTTCTTTCTTCGTGCCATTCAATAATGCTAAAGTCTCATTCAAATACGTCGCTGCTACCCATGTACTCACCATCCTGTCTGGGTTTATGCCAGACAACGATATTGCCTGGGATGGCTTGCGACACGACTCGCGCGACCTGCTGTATCGCTCCCCTGGCGGGGCCGTGCCCGCTGGTACCCCGGTACTCGTCCGTTTCAGGACTTTCCACAACGATGTGACCGGCGTATCCCTGCGGGTGTACGATATCAACCTCAGCGCTCAGAAGATTGTCAAGATGACCCTCGCAGCCACGGATGTCTCCTGCTACCAGGCTGACCTGGACCAGTTTACCTGCGATTTTTGGCAAGCGACCGTTAACGAAGCCTCGCCTAATAACTTGTGGTATCGCTTCATCGTCACAGATGGTACCAAGACTGTTTATTATGCGGATAATACCGCTGCTTTAGATGGAGGCCTGGGCAGCCCCAGCGACAATGCAATCGACAACAGCTTCGCGCTGATGGTCTACGACCCGGCCTTCACGGTCCCCGCCTGGGCAAAGAACGCCGTGATCTACCAGATCTTCCCCGACCGCTTCCGCGACGGGCGCAAGGATAACAACGCCAAGACGGGCGACCTGCGTTACAGCGACCCTGTGCTCAGTTTGGCCTGGGGCACGCTGCCGGAGGGCTACTGCCGCAATTACTTCGGCGCTACCCCCCAGACCTGCCCCTGGCGCTTTGACAAGAATCAGCCTGCTGATACTTTAGAGCAGCCGCGCGGCCGCGACTACATGGGCGGTGACTTGAAAGGTGTCGACCAATACCTGGATTATCTCAAATCCCTGGGTGTGAACACGCTGTATTTCAACCCGGTCTTCGACTCGGCCTCGAACCACGGCTATGACACCCAGGATTATATGAAGATCGACCCCTATTTCGGCACCCAGAAAGATTGGGAGAACCTGGTCAAGCATGCCAATCAGCTCGGCATCCGCATTGTGCTGGATGGGGTGTTCAACCACCTGTCTTCCGACAGTCCCTTCTTTGACCGCTACCACCACTTTGCCAGCGTTGGGGCATGCGAGTCAGTCACCTCGCCCTACCGGAGCTGGTTCTACTTCCACGATGTGGCAGCCGGTACGGGTACCTGCTTCGGTAGCGCTGGAGCCAACTCTGCCACCTACGATGGCTGGTTCGGCTTCGACAGCATACCCGTCATCAACAAATCGCTTCCTGCAGTGCAGGCTTACTTCCTGACAAGCAAGAACAACGTCACCAGCTACTGGCTGAAGCAGGGTGCCAGCGCCTGGCGCCTGGATGTGATGGGTGATTCCACATTCCCCACCGGCTATTGGGAAACCTTCCGCAGCACTGTGAAGTCGACCAAGGCGGATGCGCTGATCATCGGCGAGCTGTGGCAGAAGGACAGCACGCTCCTGCGCTTCTTGCGCGGTGACCGGGCGGACTCGACCATGAACTACCGATTGCGCGACGCCGTGCTGGGCTTGCTGGCACCGCAGCCCTTTGATTCGAAAGGCTTTGCTGACAGCGGGCGTATTATTGCTCCTACAGAGTTTGCCTCCCGCCTGTCCTCCATCCAGGAAGATTACCCTCAAGGAGTGTTCTACGCCCTGATGAACCTGGTGGACTCCCACGACACCGAGCGCATCCTGTGGACGCTGACCCCGGGCAGTGCAACCACGGCTGCAAAAGAGCTGAACGCGACCAATCTGGCAGAAGGCAAGCAGCGTCTGCGCATCGCCTCCCTTATCCAGTTCACATTACCTGGCGCTCCCACGGTTTACTACGGTGACGAAGTCAGCCTGAACGGTGACACCGATCCCGATGACCGGCGCACGTATCCCTGGGCAGACCTGGGCGGCAAGCCTGACACCGCTATGTTCAGCCACTACCAGGCGCTGGCAAAGCTGCGCAAGGCCAACGCGGTCCTGACAGATGGCGACCTCAAAGTGCTGCTCGCCGATGATACCTCCGGCGTAGTCGCTTACGGGCGCAAGACATCCAGCCAGGCAGCCGTGGTGATCATCAACCGCGGCAGTACCGCTCAAGCAGGCTCGATCCCCGTTGCCGGGTATCTGCCAGATGGTGTGACCCTGAAGCCAGCTTACACGGTTGGCAGTGGTGGGGCAAGCACTGTGACCGTTGTAAACGGATTGCTCGATGGGACGATTGGTCCGTTGAGCGCAGTGATCCTGCTCAGCGCTGGGACTGACTTGCTGGCGCCGCCAGCTCCGACCGGTTTGATGGTGACCAGCGAGGGCAATGGAACAGTCTCGCTGGCTTGGAACCTCTCGCAGGGAGCGGTGAGCTACAACCTGTACCGCAGCCCGGTGAGTGGCGGAGGGTATGAAAAGGTCAATGCTGCACCGCTGAATGGAAACACCTTCACCGATAGCGGCTTGCAGAACGCCAGGCTTTATCATTACGTAGTAACTGCCCTGGATGGGGTAGGCAATTCTTCAGGCTATTCGAACGAAGCATCTGCCATGCCGTACCTGGCCATCGGCTGGGCGAACTTGCAGTGGCCACCCACCTTGACGCATACGATCAGTGCTGTAAGCCGCACGGATACGGCTTATGGACAGGTGTGGATTGATGGCGTCACCAACCAGGTGGGGCAGACCCCCACCCTGCGCGCCCAGCTCGGCTTTGGACCCATTGGCAGCGATCCGGTTCTCAGCCCTGAATGGACCTGGGTGGAGGCTTCGTTCAATGTGGATGCGGGCAGCAACGATGAATTCATGGCCAGCCTGCTGCCGGAGGGTGTGGGCAGCTTCGATTACCTGTACCGCTACACGACTACAGATAGCCGTACCTGGATCTACGCTGATCTGAACGGTCTGGTTGCACCGGGAGCTTTACCTTCCAACCCTGGCAAGCTGACCGTAAATCCTGGCAGCGATACCACCGTCCCGGCGGTTCCTACGGGCTTAAAGGTGGTTTCCTTCTCGCCGGCTAAGATCAGCCTGGACTGGGATGACCTTTCAGGTGACCCGTCCTTGTACGGCTACGAGGTGGAACGCAGTGATACGAGCAGTGGACCTTATACGATGGTCGCCCGCCTGACCGGCAGCAGCTATGATGACCTCTCAGTGATGGAAGGGGCAACGTACTACTATGTAGTACGTGCTGTGGACAACTCCTTCAACCGCTCAGGCTATTCGAGTGAGGTGTCAGCTACTGCGGCGCTGCGCATTGTGACGCTTACCTTTAATGTCACCGTGCCTGCCTCGACGGACGGGACTGGGCGCTCGGTGTATATTGCTGGTTTCCTGGACCGCCTGAATGGCGGCTTGCCGCAGTGGAACGCGAGCGGAGTGGTGTTGACCCGCGTGGATGCCACAACCTGGACGATCACCCTGACGGGATATGAGACGACCCAGATCGAGTATAAGTACACGCTGGGTGATTGGGAACATGTGGAGAAAGATAATGCCTGCGGTGAAATTGCCAACCGCCAGCTAACTTTGTCCTACGGCAGCAACGGCATGCAGACCGTCAACGACACGGTTCCGAACTGGCGCAATGTGTCGCCCTGCGGAAATTAAGAAGGCATGAAGGGATTACTGGTCTTGATTTTGGAAAAGGTTAATGGACTCAAAGCCCCCAGGCTCATCCCTTGGGGGCTGGCTGCCCTCTTAATCGTGGGTGGCTTGTTAGCAGCCTGCGCCTCTGCCAAGCACCCCGCGGCAGTTGCCGTGGAAGATTATCTACAAGCCCTGGTGGATAAGGATGAAGCCCGCCTGGT
Source organism: uncultured Chloroflexia bacterium (assembly GCA_963751425.1). Classification (GTDB taxonomy): domain Bacteria; phylum Chloroflexota; class Anaerolineae; order Anaerolineales; family UBA4823; genus CAVVUF01. Next base: position 1,307,664 of record CAVVUF010000002.1, read on the forward strand.
CAGCCTGACCTGCCCAGACTTTGAATCCGATGCCTTGCTGCAATTGGACTCCTTCAGCCTGGTCAAGACGAAGCTGGATGGACTGGACTGCCAGGCACAGGCGCAGGATGACACCGCCAAGGTGACCTGCCAGGGGCAGATCCTGGCAACTTATGGAACGGAAGACCAGCAGTTTGATTTGAGCGAGAAAACGTTCCAGGTTATCAATCAAGGAGGCGACTGGCTGGTATGCGGGGAGTAACCGCACCTGCCAGCCGCCGCTGGCTGCCAGCCATTCTCCTGGCAGCTCTGGCATTGCTTTTAAGCGCCTGCCAGCCTGGGACGGCTGCAGCCGCCTTGACGACATCTGCCGTATCTGAGGCAATCACGCCATTACTTTCCACATCTTTACCCTCAGCGACGATCACCTCAACCGCCTCGCCCACCCTTTCCGCAGACAGCCTCCCGACTGCCCTTCCGGCGACTGCCACGTCTGCCTCCACGAAAGAAAGACTCACCCTGACCCCCACACCGACTTCCGCCCTGGTGGATGCCATCCACCTGACTGCGGATGAGTGGCAGAAATGGCCGGTCATCCCCCAGGTGCCTGAAAGCTGCTCGTGCGCTTTACCAGAAGGGATTGGCGCTGGGCAACAACCCGCACGCTTTTTCCATCATCGGCGATTGCCAGAGCCTGCCAGAGACATTTTTAGGCGTTTACGAGACCGATCCTGAACTTAACTGCCAGCCTGGCGCCCGAGCTGCAGGCGGCAGTAGCCAATTTCTCCGGCTCGTTCGACCGCCCAAGCCCAACGGTCAAGGGTGGGACGACAGCCGGAGCGGCGCTGTGGAGCGAATGGCATGAGAATAAATTTACTTGCCAGCCGAATGAGACGCCTCTGGACTGCGAGCTGCGCCTGAACAAGCCTTCGATCGTGATCATCAACCTGGGTACACACTACGAGACCCGCAATATCACCTACCTGCGGAAAATCTTGGATAGGCTGACCCAGCAGGGCATCGTGCCCATCTTGACCACCAAGGCGGATAACCGCGAGCTGGACGGCCGTCTGAACCAGGAAACGGCTTTGCTGGCGCTTGAGTATCACGTGCCCTTGTGGAATTTTTATGCGGCGGTCTCGGACCTCCCCAATCACGGGGTGGGGGTTAAGAAGGGGGAAGAGTTCTTGGGTGAGATTTATTTAAGTGAAGAAGGATTGGAGCGCCACCGTTCTACAGGCCTGGAAGCATTAACAGCCGTGTGGCTGGCAGTGAAATAAAGCCCAAACATTGGAACAAATCGACCCTAAAAGACACCGTTTCAGTGGACTGTGGGGTAACCCAAATTTTTTGAAGTTATGGGCTGGGCAGACGGTCTCAACCCTGGGCTCGCACATCACTGCCGGCGGCTTGCCGCTGCTGGCTTTGATCACTCTACAATCGACGCCGTTTCAAATGGGGCTCTTGCAAGCCATCGGCAGTGCTCCCATACTGCTCTTCAGCCTGGCAGCCGGGGTGTGGGTGGACCGGCTGCGGCGCCGACCGGTGATGATCGCGGCAGACCTGGGAAGGGCTGTCATTCTGGCGACGATTCCCCTGGCAGCAGCTTTCGGGTGGCTGAGCATGGGCCAGATCTACATCGTCATCGCATTGGCAGGGATTTTGACCGTCCTGTTCAACACGGCTTACCGGGCTTATCTGCCTTCTCTGGTTGATCAAGATAAAATTGTCGAAGGCAATGCCAAGCTCAGCTTGAGCGAATCAGCCGCTGAGGTGGTTGGACCGGGTCTGACAGGTGTGCTGGTGCAGACTATCACCGCGCCGATTGCCATCCTTTTCGATGCGCTTTCCTTTCTGTTCTCGGCTGTTACCCTGGCTGTCATCCGCAAGCCAGAGCCGCCTCCTGCTCTACCTGAGGAGCGTCAGTCGATGGTCCATGAGGCTCGCCTGGGTATGAGCACGCTGCTCCACCAACCGGTGCTGCTGGCTTTAACTGCTGAGGCAGCCACCAGCAGTTTCTTCGGAAATTTCATCGGGGTTCTGTATGCCCTTTATGCGATAAGGGAGCTGGAGCTCAGCCCGGCGGCGATTGGGATCACCATCGGGGTGGGCGGTGCGAGCAGTCTGATCGGTGCACTCCTGGCGGAAAGCGCCCTTCGGAATCGAGGATTAGGTCCCTTGCTGATACGCTTGTTTTTTATTGATAAGCTGTTTGCTTTCTTGATTCCCTTGGCTGCCAGCTTTCCGTCCTTGGGGCTGGGATTTTTGCTCATCTCGCAGTGTGGCGATATTTTTGGAACGATTTATATGATTCATACCTTGAGCTTGCGCCAGACGATCACCCCGACTCGCTTGCAGGGACGTGTCAATGCCAGCATCGAGCTGCTAACAGCAGGGGCCGGCCCCTTAGGGGCGCTGGTGGGCGGCTTACTCGGGCAAAGCCTGGGTGTGCAGGCGACCCTGTTCATCGCCATGGTTGGGATCTCGCTGGGCGGCTTGTGGCTGGTTTTCTCACCGGTCAGGAAGCTGCAGGGCTTTCCCAGATCGCCCTTCATGATCCAGTATGAACAGCGTCTGCTGACTGTGCGCACCTGGCCGTAAAACACCATCATGCTGCGCCTTTGTTCGTTTCTGTGTTTGTGCCGCTCGTTACAGTGCTGGTGCGGCATCTGGGAGAGATGGTATTAACATCCTGAACGGGTTAGAAGTCTTTTTTCGCTAACCTAGCGTTCAGTTCCGGATGACACTGACCCCCAGGTTATCGGCATGGTCGCTGATACGCTCCAGGTTGCGCAGCGTCTCGGTAAAGATCACATCCGCTTCAGCCGTGCAGATGCCTTTTTCAAGCCGCTCAATGTGCAGCGCCCGGGTGTGCCAATACATGCGGTCAAACTCGGCTTCGAGCCGGCAAACCTCCTGGGCCTGGTCATGGTTTCCGTCTTGAAAAGCCTGGATGGCCAGCGAGTAGGTTTTATGGGCGTGGGTCCAAAGCGTTTCCAGGTCCTCGGCTGCCTGGTCGCTGAAGATCACATCGTTATCTATGCGCTCGATGGCATACTCGGCGATATCTTCTGCCATATCGCCAACCCTTTCCAGGTCGGTCAGCAGGCTGAGGATCTGGAAACAGCGCTTCTGCTGCCCCTGGCTGAGGTCTGCGCGCATCAGAACATCAATGAATTGGCTCAGCTCTTTAAAGACGGGGTCGACGACTTTCTCCTCCTGCACCAAGACACGCTGGGCGAACTCCATGGACTTCTCTACCAGGGCATGGCAGCTGTCTTCGAGCATCGCGGCGGTCACCTCACCCAGGCGGATAAACTCACGCGCCGCCTCGGTCAGCGCTACAGCGGGAACACTGTATTGCATCTCATCGATATAGGCAGTCACTTTGAGCTTTTCTTCTTTGTGACCTTCGGGCACCAGCCAGGCGGAGATTTGGGCTACCTGCTTGACGAAGGGGAACAAAATGACACTGACCGTTACATTAAAGATCGTATGGGCATTGGCAATCTGGCGGGGCAGATCATCGGAAGTACGGCTGACAAGCTCTGCGAATTGGGGAATAAATGGGAGGAAGAGCAAGACACCAAATACATTGATCAAGATTTGGGCAATGGAAGCCTGGCGGGCGGTCCGGGAGAGGGGCAGGGAGGCGATCAGACCGGTGATGCAGGAGCCGATGTTGGCTCCCAGGATGATGCCAATGGCGCCTTGCAGGGTGATCACCTGGCTGATGCCCATCGCCACCGCCATGCTCGTCACGGCGGTGCTGCTCTGGGTCACCGAGGTCATGAGCAGTCCTGCCAGCACCCCAACCATCGGATGCAGGCTCATTTGCACCAGCAATTGTTTGATCCAGGGAATCTCCACCAGCAGTGCCAGGGCGTTCGACATGTAGCTCATGCCCACGAAGACGATCCCCAGCCCCATCAGGATCTCGCCGTATTTCTTCCAATCTCTGTTCGGGAAAAATTCTAGAAGGATGAATCCCAGGATGACCAGGATCAGCCGGTAGAAGCCAATATCGAAGGCCACAATCTGGGCTGTGATCGTGGTGCCGATCTCCTGCCCCAGCATGACACCGATGGACTGCTCAACCGTCATCAAGTTGGCGTTGATCAGCCCAATCATGGTGACCATCAGGAGCCCGCTGCTCTGGATGATGGCGGTCGACGCTGCTCCGAAGGTGGCGCTCTTCAGCTTGCTGCTCGTGACGCGGTCGAGCCATTTCTGGATCTGGTCGCCTGCCAGCTTTTCCATGCCTGCGCTGAGCATGCGGATACCGTACATGAACAGTGCTAAACCACCCAGGATCAGTAGAACCCCTGCCATGTGCCCTCCAAGAAAATATCCTACTTGTTCTGTGGGTTAGTTTACCGTGAATTGAGGATTGGGGATAGTGAGTAAGATCACACAAAAACCGGAGATTAGTCTCCAGCTCAGGAAGACACCTCCCGCTGCCGTCCTGAGTGAAACGGTGCGATGCACTCGTTGTACTCAACGCCATCGCCGACCCCCTGTGAGCTTGCTCCTATCAGAATTTTAGCAGGGTGGGCGTAAAAGGGATCTTTCGCTGGCTCCGGTGCACTCATCAGCGATCACCGGCTAGGATGACAATTGGCTTGGTAAAAAAATCCTCCCCCCAGACGGGGGAAGGATTTTTGTGATGCTAGGTTTTGAAAAAGGGTTAAAGCTTAGGGAACATCAACCCGCACAATGGTCGGGCTCGGCAAACCTGCCGCACCGCCGTAAACCACGGAACCCAGGTACTTGGTGCCGGCTGCAAGACCGCTGAAGGTCAGGCTGATTGCGCCAGTACCGCCGATGGTCGCCACTGCAGGAGCAGAGACTGCCATGTTGCCAGCCGAGGCTGAGTCAAGCAGCCAGGTATGGAGCTTGAACGGGGATGAACCTGCTACACCCCATCCCTGAACGACAACCGTGTAATTGCCGGCAGCCGGGCTGAGCAAGTTGACTTCTTCAGCGGAGGTGCCTGAGCCACTTGAACCGACGAGGGCACTAGCACTATTGAACACACACAGGTCCATGTCCGTGCCGGGATTGACATCGGCATCGAACAAGGAGAAGCGGGCGTAAGTGATGCCAGCGGGAACCACTACCGGGATCAACTGGGCATTCGGCGAAGTCAGCGAGCAGGCGCTGTCGGTTGGGTCATCGGCAACGGTGCCAGGGGTGACAACTGCTGGCACCAGGCCGCGTGGGGTGGCAGAGAAAGGCGCCAGTCGTAACCGAAGGTTACATTGTAGCTGCCGGCTACTTGCGCCGGAGCGGCTAACGCCACAGGTCGCACAACCATGGGGATGCGCACATTATGCGAACCATCCGTCCAGGTTAGCTGCCCACCAGAATAGGCATTCAAGGTCGCGGTGGTGCGGGTGAATTTGACAGTGAAGGTTCCTGTCTTGCCTTTGTCGATCGTCAGCGAAGCCGGGAGGATTTCAACCGTGAAACCAGCCATACCAGTGTTAGAAGCAGTGTAAGTGGCTGCCTTACTGCCCACATTGGTAACCTTGCGGGTAACCGTCTGAACACCTGCCAGGTCGCCGATGGCGATGGAGGCTACATTCAAATCGCTGGGATCAGTCGAGTAGCCCATGTCTTTAAGGGTATTGCAGGTGCTTTCACCAACACCAGTGGTCGTTCCGCACAGGAAGGCCAGCCAGTTATTCCAGGTAGCGTTGTAAACCAGGCCCGGATCAGCCGCTTTGTTGGGCTGAACGTGCCCTGCGCCCTGGCGGAAGATCACCAGCGGGTTGGTATTCGGGCCATCCAAGACATCGTAAGCGGAGGTCATCAGCGCCGACTTGATCATCATGGGGGTCCAATCGGGGTGCAGGTTCTTGAGCAGGGCTGCCAAACCGGCCACGTGCGGGCTGGACATGGAGGTACCGCTGTAGAGGTCGAACAAGCGCCCCGAATTTCCTGGAGGCGCCACGGCAGCCAGGATATCCTGTCCGGGAGCGATCACATCCGGCTTTAGCAGATCGCCGGCGCCAGCGCGCAGCGGTCCACGGGAGGAGAAGGAAGCGGTGAATGGGGCGCCCGCATTGTAAACGATGGTCGCCTGGTTGATGGTCGCCGTGGCGCCTGCGGTGGCCGCGTAAGCCTTGACAGCGGCGCGGTCAGTGGATTGCAGGTGAACGGTGGGGACGAAGTGGAAGTCAGCGTTGATCGAGTTGACCGAGGTGTTAATCAGGATCATACCCACACCACCCGCTTCCTGGACTGCCAGGCTCTTGTTGACACGCGCGGTGACGCCTCGATCGCATACCACGATCTTGCCGGTGACTTTGGCAGGATCTAAGACGGGCGTTCCGCCGTTATCTACAGCCGCGAAGCACAGGGCTAAGGCTGTCGGATCTGCGCCGGGCAAGCCAGCGGCAGTTGAGTCGATCAAGGGTGCTGGTCCGACGGGTGTTGCAACCGATGCGCCATAGTAGGTGACGCTGTTGCCCAGGGTGACAGAACCTTGGCCATCGCGGTTGTGCGTGCCAGCCGCTACGGTGGTCAGCCAGGGACCCGGGTGGGCGACGGTAGAGGTGGTGGGACCGCTGTTGCCTGCCGAAGCCGCCACGAACACGCCAGCATCTGCCGCATATAGGAAGGCAACTTCGACCGGGTCGAGGAAATTGGTTGTGGAACCGCTGATGGAGAAGTTGATCACATCCACACCGTCAGCGACCGCCTGGTCAATGGCGGCAACACTGTCTGAGCTGAAGCAGCTTCCACCTGTGGGAGTTTGCCAGCAGACTTTATAGGCTGCAATGCGAGCGCGAGGGGCAATACCACTGATGGTACCGAACACAGCCGCTGCACCTGTAGCCGGGACACCATTGTTGCCAGCTATGGTGGAGGCGGTGTGCGTGCCATGACCACCGAAATCGCGCGGCGAGTTGTACTCCCAGGGGAGCTGGGCGTCGATGCCGGCGTTGCCACCCCAACCAGCGTTGAAGTACTGGGCGCCAATGATCTTCTGGCTGCACATGGAGGCGTTGAATTCTTCGCCGGGAACACATCTACCGTGCCATCCAGGGATCTGCTGGTAATCCAGCTTGCCATCCTGTGTGCCGTTGCCGTTCAGGCCGGTGCGGTCGGTGAAGCTGGGGTGCTCAGGCCAGATGCCGCCGTCGACATCGCCGATGATGATATTCTCACCCGCTCTGCCCACGCCGCCGAGCTGCTCCCATAAGCCGCCAGGAGCATTTAATCCCAGGAAGGCGGGGGTAGAGGAGGTATCCAGGTAACCTAAAGAGTCTTCGGTTACCGAGACAACATCATCCTCCGTCTTCATGAAGGCGGCCTGCTCGGGGGTCAATTTCGCGGCAAAGCCATTGTAGCTATAAACATAACTATACAGCTTTTGACCGCCGCCAGCCGCCTGCAGGGCTTTGTCGTGTTTAGAGGTCAGGTAACCGGCGTAGCTGACGACTTTAGCCGAATATGGATCAATCTTCATACCCTTAGCGGGCTTGGTGGCCGCATAGCCTTTGACGCCGCCGGTGTAAGCGACGACTGGTTGATCGATCATTTGGACGATATAAACGCCGTTACCAGCTTTCTTGGCCTGGCCGTTGTTGACCTTGGCACCGTCTGGATTATCGGGTCCTTGCGCCAGGACGGTGAAGGTCGAGGATAGTAGAGCGATTAAGATGAGGATCGTAAAAAACTTTTTCATTTCTTTAAAACTCCTTTGGTAGTGTATGGTTATATTGGTTGTACCCAGGAATGAACCAGAATGAGAAATTAATGCGGATTGACCACCTCCTCTCCAATCGGAAATTCTTGGACAAGTTGAATGATAAAAAAAGAGCCTGAGACGCTTTAAATTACCGGAAATGGGCTTCCGGATCGTCTCATGCTCTTGTGATCGATGGCCTCAATGACAACTGAATTTCATGCATAAAGAATAAGACCGTCCAAGATGACTTTATTATACCTTAACCTTGCATTTTTGTTAGGTTGCCGCAGCAAAAAAAGGCGACATTTATGATAATAACGATCAAAGATGCTCTAAAGTGTCGGAGGGGGTTCATTTACTTATTCCAGATCCTAAGGGTCATTAAGACTCTTAGGATCTGGTAAACGAACCTTATTTCTTGATTGAAATGCTGCCGCCTCCTAGAGCCTGCTGCGGTCCATTATCATAAACGATATGCTCTCCGGTCGTATCTTCATACCAGATCTTGATACGGAAAGTATCTGGACTGCCATCTGCTGCAGAAAGTATGAACATGAAGCTGCCTTCGCCGTTGATCGTGCCTGTTCCCTTGAACTGCGCTTTGGAACCCGCTACGACCAACCACTCATAGCTGGTGGAATTGAAGTTCAGATTTCCGGCATGGAATTGGAATTGAGTGTTGCCATCGGGGGCGGTGGCGCCCTTCTTATACTTTGCCACAAAGCCGAAGGTTGCCTTACCCGTCAGGGATGGGTCGACTAGATATGCACCGGCAGGCGAGTTGATCCAGCCACCGCCAGTCACGAATCCGCCGTTGGGATCGTATACGACGACAAATTCATAAATGGCTTGATCGGTGTTGCCAAAACCATCGTTCACAGTGACCGTGATCCTATAGACACCGGGAATGAAATAAGTTTGCGATCCGGTAATCGTGCCTGAGCCATTGGCCTCGGTGACTGTTCCGGTTGAAGTATTCGCATCGCCCCAATCCCAGGCTGCCGTGTGGGTATCGAGTTTATCCGGGTCGGTAAAGGGGACACTCGCGTTGACAGTTGTGCCAACAGGAACCAGGTTGGAAGACACGGTGATGTCGCCCAATTCGGGTGGATAGTTGACCGGGTTCAACCCAACCACAACCGGGTCGTGGTCCGATGTGCGGTACGCATTTGGTTCGTAGAGCGCATCTTGTGCAGCAGGCTTGAAGGAGGTGTCATAATCCAGCACGTCTGGCTCGTCAGAATTGATGTGCCAATCTGCTGCGCCGGTCACTTGTTCCAATAGGCTTACATTCGCCAGGGCATGGTCGAGATAACCAGCCTGCCCATCGAAGGTGTAGGAGTAGGCATAGGATCCTTGGAACTGAGAGATCAGGTTGGTGAAATCGTCGCTCGTACCGGCGGTGTCATCAGAACCAGCTTTTATCTCAGTGATCGTATCTTCCCGAGCATAGGAGTTCAAGTCACCCATGATCAGGAAGTCGGGGTCGCCGCTGCCCGTCGGGTCGGTGGCAAGCCAGTCGACCAGGGCTTCTGCCGCAGCGCGGCGGGTCTGGCTGCAGTTGCCCTGACCATCACCCAGATCGGGGTCGCCGATATCGAGGCAGTCAGAGCCTTTGGATTTGAAGTGATTGACCACTACTGTAAAACGTGCCCCGGTGGCATTGACTATAAAAGTCTGCGCCAGCGACGGGCGGCTCTTGGTGTCGAGGAAGCGCGGGTCGACCGCTGATGTGAGCAGTTTGAAATCGCCGAGAGGGGTAACAACGGCTGGGCGGTAGATCATGCCGACTTTAATCGCATCGGTGCCGATGGTGCCGGTGGCAATGTAAGCGTAGCCCGGCAAACCAGACACGATGCTGGCCAACGGCTCAACGCCGGTGGAGTTCTCAAGTTCGTTCAGGCCGATGATGTCGGCATTCAAGCCGGATAGCGCTTGCAGGAGTTTATCGCGCTGGCGGGTGAATTCGGTAGCCTGGTCGCTGTCCCAACCGCGGCATTCCACGTTATTGAGCGGACCGCATTTATTATCCAGCACACCCGATGGGTAATCGGCAGTGACGAAGAAGTTGAGCGTGTTCATCGCCGCTACGCGGACGGTACCGCCCACTGGTTCGGGGGAAGCCAGGCGCGGGTTTGCGGCGGTGTAATCTGCTGGTCCAGTCGGGACGAGGCGATAGAGGCTGAAGTCGTAGCCGAGCACACCGATCGCGTTCGTGACCGTATCGCCGCCGCGGAAGAGGTTGCTGAGCGAGAACGGAAGTCCGTTCGGGTGCCGAAGCGTTGGTGGGTTTTGTGCGCTCTGTGCATCGTCCAGCGTGATGCGGCTGAGGGCATTGGCGGCGGTACGGGCATTCGCCGCCGCGCCGGGTTCGTCAATGGCTGTCCCAGTGAAGGGACGGGTCTCGCCAGCCAGCGGCTGGGCCAGCACGATTTCACCAAAACGGTCGTAGTTGAAGTATTCCGCGATGACCAGAGACTGCGGGAAGCGTACCAGCATGCCCTCGTAGCGTTCAAAATCATTAAGGTTGTTCAGGGGCAGGGTTACATCGGTCGGCATGACCAAACCGGTGCCGCACTGCACGATATTCGCGGCAGGTACTGCGGCGGTGTTGCTGTTCGAGCCGTTGAGCGTGGTCTGATTGAAGCGCTCGCGGGCAAAGCCAGTCACGCGCACCACTTGTCCCACACTGACCAGGTTGGATGAGCCGGTGAATACAAAGATGCCATCCGAAGTGGCTGGATCGCCATCGCCGGTCAAATCTTGAATGTAGAAGCCAGAGGCGGCGGCTGTCCCTTCAAAATCACCGACCACAACGCCTTTGGTGGAGACGTTGCCAGTAACGGCAGCAGAAAGCCCGGGTCCTTGAATGGAATAGGTAGGAGTGTAGTCGGAACAAATATCGTAAGCTGTGAAGCCAACGATAAAATTGAAAACCATGTTGTCCGGCGGGTCGTTTCCATCCTGATCGCTGACCTGGTTTGCCAGCACGGTCAGTGTACAGGTTTCGCCGTTAACAAGCGTGACACCAGGGTCGAGGGTAAAGGTGGTCGGTCCACCGCTGAAGGCTGTTGTCAACATGTTCCACTTGTGGAACAAGCTAATGAAAACCAGGAGCTGAGGTCACGTTGACCGGCTCACTAAATGTGACTGTAAGGTTAGACCCAACCGGGAAGTTTGTAGCACCGTTGACAGGGAAGGTGCTGGCAACCTCGGGGGCGGCATCGGCAACATCGTCATTGAGGATGGTTCCGGTCCCCTGCGCATCAACAACCGCAGCGCCGGTCACATTGGTGACGTTGACGAAGAAGGTCTCATCCGCTTCGCTGACGATATCACCATTGACCAGAACGCTGAAAGCGTAGCTGGAACTCCCAGCAGGGATGGTTTGACCCGTCAATGAAATGGCTGTGAAGTCACTGGGCGAAATGGCAGTATCATCTTGCGTGGCAACGTCAAATGTCACGCCACCCGCACCCGCTGGGGAAGAGAGATTCACAGCGAAATCGAAGGACGTGGTGCCGGCATTGCCTTCGGTGGCAGAGACATCTGTGATGGTTAGGTCGGGCAGGACAGCGCTGGTGTTGGGCGTGATCGAAAAATTATCCACTGCCAGGCCATCATCAGATGAGCTGATATCAGAATCTAACCAGCGGATCCAGAAGGAGGCGCCATTTGGAATGCTTAAGCCCGTGATTGAAACACTAATCGCTGTCTGGTTTCCCGCTGAATTACCGTTCAATGCGCCCGCAGTTGCGTTAATATTGGGGCTGTTGAAATCGAGGCTGTTGTAGTCCACCCAGGTGCCGGTCGTGAGGCTGGTCGCATTCGTGCTGAGCTGAAAGTCGAGCCGGTCAGCGGCATTGCGGTTTGTTGCGCCCGCCCGCCACATCTCACCGGTATAGGAAACATAAATCGAGGTTACATTGCCGCCAGTGTTGTTCGTGAATTGGGCACCGATGGTAGGATTTAATGTACCACTCAACAAACCACCGAAGGCGCGCTCCGTGGTGGAGGTAGCGCCAAAGCTATAGGCATCCCCAGTATTATCAGAGCCGGTGCCCGCAGCATACTGCCCATTGTTTCTTGTGCTGGACCCTGCCTCATTCAAATACCAGCCGTTGATGGTGGGGTTATTCGTTGTCCCTGAATTAGCTAGAGTATCAAAGTTTTGAGTATATGCACTTCCCAGGGTAATCAGATTAACCGATCCAGAGCCACCCCCAGCCGCCTGTGCGCTCTGGATCGGCACAGCCATCAGGATTAAGGCCAGGATGGTGAGTACTGAAAACACTTTAAAACCAAATTGATTCATACGATTCTCCTTTGGATGAACTGTGAATTGAGATAAGTGCTGTCAAATGAATGTAGATGTGGAATGGATTGCCTGGTTGTTTGTCTCACTCCTTTCCCGGCTGGATGTGATCTCTGGGTGAGGCTTTCCGCATTTGTACTCCGAAAAATGATATTATTGATCACATACGTCCGTATTATATCATTCGTCTTAATAATTTTCTAGATCAGGGGGGTGTGTTCAACTTCTCTGTGTTTATTTTAGCAGATTTTTCTCCATCCAATCCTCCCCCAGGTAGACCAGCATCTCCGCCTCCTGCGACAAGTCCAGGCTGATATAGATTTCGCTGGGCGAGACCTGCAGGAGGTCGATCAGGGAGCGCAGGGTGTAGGGGTTGCTGGCCAGGTCGACCAGGCGCGTCAGCGGGCGGGTCTCCTGGCCTTCGACAGTTTCGATCACGTCCAGGCCCTGCGCCTTCAGGTACTCCGCTGTCTTCTTACCCAGGTTTGCGTCGCCGGTCTGGTTGATGAGCTGAATGCGCACCAACTCCCCCGCCACCAGCTCCGAGGGGAGCATGCTCCCCTGACCTGGGACGGAGGAGGTGAAGATTTTATCACGCAGTTGTTGGATGCGCTCTGGGATCGGGATATAGATCGACTCTCCCTCTGGCGAGGTGGCGTTGGTCACAGCGTCATTCCCGATCTGGAGCTGCTGGATGTCCTCCGCAGGGATTTCCTGGGCCAGCCAGGCGAGCTGGATGATTTGGCGCAGGGTCAGGTTAGTCTGGATGCCGGTACTGAATTTCTGATACAGTGCCGGGGCTCTGGCGACTAGGCGTGCCAGGCTGCCCGGATGCAGAGCTTTCTCGCGTACCGCCAAGATCACCTGCTGCTGGCGCTCACTGCGGTCGAAGTCGTCATTAGCGGTGTAGCGGTTGCGGGCATAGGCCAGGGCGGTGGCACCGTCCAGGGTCTGCCTGCCCGGCTCGAGCATGACGGTGTTGCCCGGGCCGGTGGGGTCGACTTTGATTTGGGAGGGGATATCGAGCTCGATCCCACCCAGCTCGTCGATGAATTCTTGGAAGGCTTTGAAATCCACGCGGGCATAGTAGTTTACTGGCACCCCTAACAGCCCTTCCACGGTGCGCATAGCCAAGCCCGGGCCGCCGCCAGGCACCTGGTAAATCTCGCCGAAGCGGTGGGCGGTGTTGATCTTGTACTCGCCTTCAAAGCCCGGTAGGCTGACCCACAGGTCGCGCGGGATGGAGAGCATCCCGGCCGTTTTGCCCACCGGATCGACGGTCAGCAGGATCATGGTATCGGAGCGCGGCGGCCCGACCCGGTCGGTAAACTCCCAATCGGCATAATCTAAGCCCAGCAGCAAGAGCGTGACCCGGCCTTTGCCATCCCAGGGATCGGGCTGGGGTAGGACGACAGTGGGGTCCGGGGTGGGTGGAGTGTCTCCGGGGGCGGTGGGGGAGGGTGTGGTCACTGCCTGGGTGGGCGGGAGGATGACCACCAGTGTGGCGGTGGGGATGGGCAGGAGGGAGATGGGAGTGTTATCTGGAACGACTGCTTGAGGATTTCCACGGCAGGAGGCTGCCAGCAGCGCCGGGCAGGCCAGGGAAAACGAGAGCAGCAGCCAGAAGAATCGGGTTCGTTTTTGGAAGTGGGGGTCAGGCAGGTGTGTGGGATTTGGATGGTTCAAGGAAAAATCCTTGGATATTCGATTGGTCCGGTCGAATGCCCTGTTCATTATAACAGGGGTATCCAACCTTATTTCAAGGTCATCCGAAACAAATCCGTTCCCTCGCTTGCTGCAAAATTGAAAGTCTCCTCAAGATAAGGATAGACGCGGTCCGAATAAACCGGGCGGCCATTCAACAGTTCTTGTTTGATTTCTTCGATCAACGAGTTTGCCAGCCGCTGATCGTCCCGGTTGATACAATTTTCCAGAAAACGGATCGCGGTGTTGTCATATTCGACCGCGGCAACATATGCGCTGGCGTAGAGCGTCCTCCATTCCAGGAGTAATACGGCCTCCTCTTCGACCTGGCTGAGGCGCTGCTCCGCAAGCTGCTGAGGCTCTTGCAGGTTATAGATCGGGTAGGTGTTCTCGTCATCAAAAAAAGTAGCCGCGCCGGCCTGGAGCGCTTGCCAGCGTGTATTCCAGTAGGGTGCCACCAACACCCAGAGGATCAAAAGGCAAGCTGCCAGGATAAGGAGTGAGGCTGCTGTTTTTGATCTGTTTCGGGTAGATTGGCGCAGCCATTCTAACAGCGTGCCGGTTCCAACGCCTGCCGCGATGGCAATCAGAAGATAGGTGGCGGGATAAAAAACAAACTTGCCCGGTCCCTCATAGTTTAGGATCAGGAACAGAAGAACAGCGCCGTAAATGAGCAAGAAACTCCCCCAGCGTGGACGCCGTCGTAATACCGCCAGGATTCCCAACAAAGCCAATAAGACAACCCACACGCTCAGGTCGTACCGCAAAGCCCATTTGACATAATTCTTGAGCTGGCCGATCATAAACAGAAGATTCCCGGAGAACATCGATTTCTGCCACTGCCGGCTGAACGCGGTTGCCAAAAACCGCTCGAAGGGGGAGTCCAAATCCGCCAGGGTCAGTCCAAAGGCTGAGCGGGATGGAAGGAGGGTGACATTGAGATAGCTGTTCGGTGGATTGATCGAATCCAGGAGGATGAAAGCCAGGAAGAAAATCAGCGCCCCCGTCACAGCACCAGCGCTCGCCCAAAGGATCGAGCGCAGCCAAGTAGGCGCAGATACCCGTAAAGCAGCCAGGTTCCAGAAGACAAAGATCACGATGGCAGGGATCATGATCAGCAACGTAATGTGCACCCCCAAACCGACCAGAAGGCAGGCCAGGAATAAAACCTGCCCTCGCCGGGCAGGGTCGCCATGCCAGCGCCATACCAGCAGCATGGTCAGCACAATCAAGAATGTGGTCGGGGTATAGACTTCGGCGATGATTGCCTGTGACCAAAAGGTATATCCGATCCCCAGGATCAGACTCCCCAACACGGCTCCGATATAGCTGCGCGTTTGCTGCCTGACCAATAAAGCGACTCCCACCAAAGTTAACGCGGCGCAAAGAGCTGAGACGAAATTAACCCGCCAGGCGATGTTTTGAATGGGTAAGAAAGTGAACAGTTTCGCCAGCAGGATATAGATGGGGTAGCCTGAGGGATGGGTTACCCCCAGGGAATAAGCCATGCTCTGGAATTCGGCACTGTCAGAATATAGGACGCCAGGGGCTAGGGTGCGTACATACACTGCCAGCGCGCAGCCTCCCACACCTAGAGCCAGGAGTAGATCACCCCAGTTTCCAGGAAGGGATTTGGATGGGCGTGCGACGATTTGCGTCATGCTGGATTGTTTTTCCCCAATCTTCGTTTTCCCCACTTCCATAAGCCTGCCAGGATTCCGATGACCAGCAGCCCGAAGCTCAAGCCAATGAAGCTCCATTTCAGCAGGGTGAAAACGGGAGCCAGGGCGGAAATGAGAGGCATTGGATTTGGGTAGCGCAGCATTACGAGGGAGGCGCTAATGTTTTCCAGGTAATCGCAGAGCATGCCCAGGAGCGGGACGAGGTTGGCAAGCTGCCAGCGGCTGGAGGCTGGAAAGCTCTTCCCAAAGACCCAGCTGACCGAGGTAGCCAGGAAGAAGGCGTAGACGATAGGGAAGACCAGGTCAAAGGTGAACCTGGCTCGCACGTAGGCCTGGCGTCCCTGCTCACCGTAGGCCTCGGCCATCCTGGCTAGGTCAGCGGGAGAGTAGAAGAAGGAGGTATCGGGAGAACCGGCCTCCCCCGAGATCTGTATCGCCTTCTGCGACTGGCCTGGCAGCACCAGGGCTGTGAAAAGCAGGAAGATGAGCAGCCCAACGAGTGCTACCCAGCCCTTTGAAACTCTGCGCAGCCAAGAAGAAAGTCTCATCAACATATCTGCCTCCAAATCTTGAGGCATTATAGCCTGCGCGTATGGCAGGGTCAAGCAGCCCCTTTTATTCCCGCCGGTTCCACAGGCCTGGCAGGCTTTCTTGCGTGCAAGATTTAGTGAAAATGGGGGGGATATTCGTAAGGGAGGGATGGTGATAAATTCGACCGTAAATTAATATCCGCTCCTTAGAATGGAAAATTGATGAGAAATAATGGAAATAACCCTTGACAAAATGTAAAGCACACTTTACACTTAGTCAAGTATTCGATACAGAATACAGGAGGTGACGATGATCCTACTGAAATTATCCCCTGAAAAACGTGAGCCTTTCATCTGGTATATCTTTGCCCTGGCGCAGATTTCGATGGCTGCCAGTGGTATCCTGGGGCACTTTTTTGAGGACCAGGTGCCATTCTTGATCGGCATGCTGACCGGTTTTGCCATGGTGGGCAACCTGTTCTTCCTAACCCAGGTAAAGCATCTCAAGCGACCAATTAACAAGCATTAGGAGTCCCGATGATCGAAAGAGCTAAAGAACGTTTTCCACTCATCCGCCCGCTGCTTATCCCGGTGTTGCTTTATATAGGACTGTTAGTCTGGTCGCTGAACTGGCTGCAGTCCCATCCCGACTCCGCCTGGCGCTACCTGGTTGCGCTGGCACCGATGCTGCCGGGGATCTTCATCGCCCTCGGGATCTTACGTGCCATCCGCAGGCTGGATGAACTGGCGCAGAAGATCCTTTTGGAGGGCATGTCGGTCAGCTTCTTCTTTACCTTGATTTTGACCCTCAGCCTGGGCTTGCTGAGTATGGCTGGCCTCCCCCAGCCGAATACCGTTTATATCAGCCTGTTTATGGTCGTGATGTGGCTGGCGGGGAAGCTGTTTTTCAGCGGGAAATACCAGTGAAGAATCGCCTGAAAGTCTTGCGTGCCGAGCGAGACTGGTCGCAAGCGCTTCTGGCTGAGAAGCTGGGGGTCTCCCGCCAGACGATCAACGCCCTGGAGACCGGGAGGTATGATCCCAGCCTGGACCTGGCTTTCAAGATCGCACGCCTGTTCGAGATGCAGATCGAGGAGATTTTCCAGCCTTAAAATGGTTGAGATCGAACCGATTACTCTAAGTAAGCTCACGGATCAACGCGGATTTCACGGATCTGGTGAGAAAAAAGAATTTGTGGTTACGAGCCAGGATGCTGCTTGGTGATGAACTTAATGAAGTCCAGGTCGCCGGGGGAATGCCCGAGCGTTCCCAGGTACTGCCCGATCTCACTGCGGTGGTGCGTCCCGTGGTTGACAATGTGGATAATAATGTGCCAGAGCGGGCGGGAACGGTAGCGAGCCCGCGGCCAGCGGTAGAGTACCTCACCAGCCGCCTGTTCGATGCTGAGGGTTTTGACATAGGTCTCCAGGCGCTTATCTTCCTCTTTCCAATATAGGCGCAGCCTGGCCAGGTCTGGGAGCTCTGCCTCGGAGAGGTGGTGAATGGGGAGCTCGCCTTCCTGGCAGCCCAGGTGCCAGTACCACTGCGCATCGAGCGTGTGAAGGAGCGTACTGAAAACGCTGTTCTGGCTCAACCAGCTGGGGGCGGTGAGCTGTTCTGGGGTGAGGTGGGCGGCGGCCTGGAGCAGGCGCGTGTTTGCCCAGGTGTTGTATTGGACGAGAGCCAATAAATTCTCTTTCATGCTGTGCCTCCGTAATTCTTGCGGAACACGCGCACATCCTGGATCACTTGAAAGCCCAGCGACTCGTACAAAGCCAGGGCGGTTTTCCTATCGTTGTCGGTCTCAACGAAGATCGAGCTGATCCCCAGCGCCTGCATGCGGTGCAGCACCTCTGCCAGCGCCAGGCGTCCCAGGGCGTAGCGGCGGAAATCTGGGTGGCAGCCCAGCGGCTCGATCTGCCCAATCAGATCCCCGCCCACCTCCCGCATCAGCCAGCCGATGCAAAACGCTCCCAGCCGCCCATCGGGAGCAGCGATCACGATATCCAGGTCTGGGGTATATGCGGGATGCTGCAGGGTGCGGAAGCGCCAGGCCAACGTCATGTTCTTGGTCTCGAAGGTCTCCTGGTGCAGCGCTACGTAGGCGGCGATCTCGCCCTCCCCGGCCAGCGGGCGCACCGTGAAGCCCTTTGGGATCGGGTACTGGCGGATGGGCTCCTGGGCGTCCCGCTGCATCAGCACCTTGCTCCAGGAATCCTCGCCCATCTCCCCCTGGTCAGTGAAGCCAGCTTCTTCCAGCACCCGGATGTGCTCCGTTTGAGAGGCAAAGACATTTACATACCAGGCAGGGTGACCATAAGGACTCTCAATGATCTCCTCGGCAAGCGGGTCCGCCCAGGCCAGCAATTCCGCAAAGAGCTTGCTTGCTGCCTCGGGATGGCAGGCGTAATCGATCGTCCAGAAGGGGGTCTGCAGAACTGCCCAGCCCATCAGCTCACCCTTTTCCGTCTCCCACAACCGGGTATTCTCCGGCGTATCCAATCCCCAGGAGGAGAGGCGGTAGGGCAGGTCGACCGTGTGCAGGTGGTTGGCTGGGAAGGCCTGCGCCAGGGAGGCCATCCTTTTTTTATCGGCTTCGCCGGAATAGGCACGTGGCAAGATCTTCAAGTTTCCTCCTGGGACGATTATACCCTTGCCCGTACTTCCCGGACAAACACCTTGATCTGGAAGAATTCCTTCATCTCCCTTTTTTTTCCGATTGACTTGGTTTTCCTGGCAAGTTATCCTTTTCGATAAAGCGCTCGTCCGAGCGCGTCGAGCGGATTTTCTCAAGTACATTTTCCAGCCACCCAATGCGAGCCTGGGGGTGTTCATCAAACTCCGGCACATAAGGTTTGATATCCAGCAGCGGGGTTCCGTCCAGGATGTCCAGATTCTCCACTGAGAGGAGGTTGCCTTCGATCTTGACCAGTGCCACGACCGACAGCCCGATCGGATTGGGGCACGTGGGGAGCACGCGTGGCGAAGAGGCCGTGCGTCTCCGAGCCCAGAAAGGGCGTGACAGTCAGCGAAATGCGTTCGACCTTGTGGAGGTGGTAGAGCAGGATCAGGTGTGAAAACCCCTCCAGGTCTTTCAATCCCACGCTGAGCTCAGGCAGGATTTCTACCGTGCCCGCCGCGCTGGCTTCCCCGCTGGGCTGGATGGGCATGCCGGACAGATCTTTGAAGGGGCTGTGGATGGTGCCGATGGTATGGTAGGTGATGTCCATGAAATTATTTTTGATCTCTCTTTCGATTGCTCGGATAGGATGTAATCGTGAGGGCATAACCGGCCGGGTCGAGGAATGCTGCCGTGCGCAGCCTCCAGGGCATGTCGGTCGGAGGCTCGAGGAATTCGACACCCTGACTGAGGAGCTGTTGGTAAGCTGCATCCACATCTGCGACCACGAAATCGACCATCACACCCTTGCCTTTCGCCCCCCAACGGGCACATTCTTCCGGGCTGCTGCTGATACACAGGGTCATCTCGTGTTTGCTGCTGATCCAGTAGCCCACAAACCAGTCGTAGGTCACTTCGCGCAGCTCCAGGCCGAGCTTGCCCTCGTAGAAAGCGCGCGCGGCGGTCATGTCTGGATGGTACAGGATCACGAAGGACTCAAGAGGAGAGATGCTCATTGGATGGTTTGCCTCCTCATCTGACCTTACAAACCTTACCGATGAACACGAGGTTCACAGATATCCTATTGTCGCGCTAAAATGGGAGATTGAGGCACCTATTTTCGTGTTGCTGCTGAAATCGATTGCTTAGGTTCGATCTTCACCAAATCTTCACAACTTATCCATCATTTATACACATCTTGCAGCTATCCTTAGGTTTGCAAACTGCCATAACTCATTTTATGAATCCGGCAATATCCAGGGCGGTTTGCACAAAGTGATTGGCGAATTTTCGTCAAATTCTTTAAGGTCACCTTCGGCCAATCACACACTCTTACCTTGGAGGAGTTCCACCATGACATCTCAACCTGTGCCGCCCAACCGCAGCCTGGTCAAGCCGCGCTTGCGCGGCTGGAAAGCTCTTTTCACCCACCGGACATTCCGCCGCCTGATGCAGCTCTATTTTGCGGGATTCATCTTATTCATCACCGTCCAGCATGTGACGGCTGGCGAGGGCAGTACGAACGTCACCGCCTCGCCAGAAGCTTACTGCCCCTTTGGCGGGCTGGAATCGCTGTATAAATTCATCGTCAGCGGCGGGAGCACCGTGCCCCACACGCACCTCTCGAACATGGTGATGCTGGTGGCGGTGCTGGTAACGGCCCTGCTGCTGCGCTCTGCCTTCTGCGGCTGGATCTGCCCCCTGGGTTTCATCCAGGAAATGGTCAGCCGCTTTAGCGCCTTCCTGGGCAAGCATTTCCCGTTCTACAAGCGCGGCATGAGGAGCCTGAAAACTCGCCTGGCGCCGCTTTCTTTCCTGGACCGCTACCTGCGCCTGATCAAATACGGTGTGCTCATCTGGGCGGTGGTGGGTGCGGCAGTCTACGGCGTGATGGTCTTCCGCGATTACGATCCCTGGTCGGCCCTGATCAATATCGCCGAGTTCAGCTTCACCCCGGGTTTGATTGTCCTGGGAGTGACGCTGGTGGGAGCGTTCTTTGTAGAACGGCCCTGGTGCCGCTATGCCTGCCCCCTGGGGGCTGCCAGCGGCTTGCTGGGCAAGTTCAGCCCGGTCTACCTGAAGCGGGAGGAGAGCGCCTGCAAGGTGTGTAAGGTTTGCACCACCGCTTGCCCGATGGGATTGCCGGTGCACACGGCGGATACGATCAAGAGCGCCGACTGTATCGCCTGCCTGGAGTGCGTGGGCGCCTGCCCGCGCCAGGGCGCCTTGGAAGTCAAGTTGAGCCTGCCCCTGGTGGGCAAGTAAGAGGAGCATGAAATGACCATCAAACCAATTATTTTCGGTATCCTGGTGCTGGTAATTTTTGAAGGCTTGATCCTGGGTTTTCAAAGGGCTGGCATCTGGTCGGTTTCGGGCAAGGTCGCCAGCGATGGAAAGGCTGTGCAGCCCTCTGCGGAGGATGTCAATTCGATCAAGGGCTGGATGACGCTCGAGCAGGTCTCAACGGCTTTCGATGTCCCGCTGAATGAGCTCCTGGCGGCCTTCAACCTGCCGGCTGATACGCCTGCCGCTACAGCGGTGAAAGACCTGGAGAGTGATACTTTTTCGGTGGAAGGTTTGCGGGAATGGCTGCAGTCTCGATCTCTACCCGCTCAGCCGGAGAAGTACGTAGAACCCACTCAAGAACCGACTCCCACGCCAGCCGCGGCACCTGCTGAACCGACTGCAACCCTAGAGTCAACTGAGCATGTCGCTCCCGATAAAACCATCACTGGAAAAACCACCTTCCAGGACCTGCTCGATTGGGGAATGGAAGAAGAGGTCATCCGGCAGGTGATCGGCGGCGACCTGCCACCTCTGACTACCCTGGTCAAAGATCATGTCACCCAGCAAGGGAAGCCTTTCTCAGAGGTAAAAGCGGCGCTGCAAACGGAAGTCGATAAGATCAGGTAGCAGAGCTTCCCTATGGGTGTGGTCATCCAGTGGATGAATATCCATGGGGATGACCACACCCCAGCCTGTCTGGCTGGCCAGAGCCTGGATATGAAAAAGAAAATATCCGCAGTGGCTTCGTCCAGCGCCCACGGTGCATGTTCGTTTGTGATGAACGGTAGACAACCTGACAATATTTTCTTATCTGAGCAGAACAACCGAGAATAAGATCCCGGCGATAACCACCCAGAGAATATCCGTTTTTAACAGCAAAGCAATCAAAGCAGCCGCAGCCAGCAGA
This sequence comes from uncultured Chloroflexia bacterium, assembly GCA_963751425.1. Taxonomy (GTDB): domain Bacteria; phylum Chloroflexota; class Anaerolineae; order Anaerolineales; family UBA4823; genus CAVVUF01. The sequence continues at coordinate 1,329,386 of CAVVUF010000002.1, forward strand.
ATGTGGGGGATGTCCCAGTGCACGTTCCCGGCGAAACGGAGGGTTACTGTGAAAAGCAACCCAACAAATGAGCACAGCACTCCCTGGATCACTTGATTGAAATAAGCCGAGGAACGCAACTTATCAAAATAAGGGGCGATTCCTACAACAAGGATAAAAGATGGCAGGAAAATACTAATCGTGGCGAGAATGCCTCCCCACGGTCCGTACAGCAGGTAACCGATGAAGGTGGCCGTAATGACGATGGGGCCTGGGGTTACCTGCCCCAAGGCGATGCCATTGAGGAAAGTTGCACTGTCCATCCATTGGCGTACTTCCACAACTTCATGATACATCAGAGGAATTGAAGCAAAGCCGCCCCCAAAAGCAAACAGGTCGATCCGTAAAAAGAGCGTGGCCAGATTGAACCAAGCGCGTTGGAAGAAGAAAAGCAGTGCTAAACCCAGAACCACTGCGCTTACGATCCACACGACAGGCCCGGTTGTGGATTGGACATGCGCTGGAGGAGGGTCTGGATCAGCAGCAGGCTGTTTCGATTCCGGTCGCATGAGAACCAATCCCCCGACCGCAGCCGCCAGGATGACGATGACCGGATTGACATTCAAACCAAACAGGGCTGCCGCTGCCCCTGCAATGGCGAAATGCCTCCAACTTTTCAAGGTAGTTCTTCCGAATAAAAGGGTGGCATTCGCAATGAGGGCCACGATGATCGCCTGAAGCCCGGAGAAGGCCGAAATCACCACGGGCATATTCTGGGCATAGAGATAAGCAGCCGCAGCGGCCATCATCATCAGAAAAGCAGGCAAACCAAAGCCGATAAAGCTGACCGCTGCTCCAGCCACACCTCTGGTCCGTAATCCAACATAGGCTGTCGTCTGCATGGCAGTGGCGCCAGGGATCATTTGGCATAGGGCTACTCCCTGGTTGAAGGTCTCCTTGTCCAGCCAGCTTTTCTGATCGACTGCCATCTTGCGGATATAGGCCACCATGGATGGTCCGCCAAAGGCGGTCAAGCCCAGGCGAAAAAAAGAACGGAATAATTCAAATAAGGTGGGTTGTGTGAGGGAGGGCATGTCACTTAATATGACATCATCTTACCAGCAATCAACACTGAAATTTCCAGGAAGAATTAAAACATGGGTGGCATGCTTGACAATCAAAGCGAATGCTCACCCATGTTTCAAAATTACTCTTGCCGCCTCTGCTTACTTGCGTAAATCTGCCAAATGCTCTTCGACTGCCTGCACTTCAGTTTTCAGCTCTTCCAAATAGGCTTCCAATTCTGCGATCTGCTCGGCTTTCGTCTGATAGCGCCTCTCGAAGTGCCCGGCGTGTCCGCCGCATTCACAACCACAGCCGCCAGCGCTGCCACAGCTGCACCCTTGCTCTGATTCACAACCACACTGTTTACACATTGCATTTCTCCTTTATTTTGGAAACAAGGTCTCGTAATCCGATAGAAATCGATCTAACGCTTGATGGGTCTGATGAATAGTCGCTGCCCAGGCATGCAAAAATTCCTTGCCCTGGTCTGTTAATTCGTACACGCGCCGCGCCGGGCCGCTGTTCTGTGGTTCCCAGGTGGAACAGACCAGCCCATCTTCTTCGAGCGAACGCAGCATCCGGTAGAAGTTGCCGGGGTCGGGGGCAGCACTGCCTTCCTGGCTTAAGCGCTCGATCAGCTCATATCCATGAGATGTTTTCTTAGCCAGCTCAAGCAGCAAGCGCGGCAGGGCGAAGTTGGGTACCCGCTCCACTTTGCAATGACATTCGCCTGATTTCGTTTGATCGCACATATTTGTTAAACTCTCTTAGATGTAAATTACATATATAAGTATAAAACACAAGGTACGAATTGTCAAGGAGAATGTGTGAGCTTCTCCCCAAGCCCAATCGGCTGACTTGACAGGGCTTTCCTTGACATGGGGCACAAATATGCTATACTGGGGTATAGTATATTTTTGCCGGAAAGGTGAGACCACACCATGCCTCTTTACGAATACCATTGCAACGCTTGCAGCGAAGACTTTGAGAAAATGGTGCGCTTCTCCGAAGCGGACCTCAGCCCAGCCTGCCCGTCTTGCCAGAGCGGGGATACGAAGAAGAAGATCTCTGCCGTGGCTTCGTTCTCTGCCTCGCTGGGCAGCGCCAGCCTCTCGTCCTCCAGCAGCAGCTGCGGCTCGCGCGGCGGCTTTAGCTGAGCCAGCTAATCCTACCGGCCGTGGGCCGGTTCACGAATGGGTGTATTATTAACGGGTAGGGGCTGGGTCTCCCAGCCCGTTAAAGCGGGGGCATCCCGCCCGTGGAAAAATCCGTAGGGGCAGGGTTATCCTGCCCGAACAACCAATTTCAGGAAAGATTCCTATGATAATTCAAAACCAGGAAGCCAAGCAGAAGCTTGTCCAGCGCCTGCGGCGAATCGAGGGGCAGGTGCGCGGCGTGCAGGGGATGCTGGATGAGGAGCGCGACTGCCGGGAGATCATGCAGCAGTTGGCCGCCATCCATTCCGCCGTGCAGGGTGCCAGCCGCATCTTCCTACAGGAATATGCCTCCGCCTGCCTGGTCGAAATGGACGAGACCGTGCAAACAACCCCTGGGGCTGACCAGCGCGAAAAGCGCCAGAGGATCATCCAGGATATGATCGCCTTGCTGGACAAGGCGCCTTAACGGGAGGAAAAGATGGGAACCACGACAGTTAAATGGATTGATGGTAAGAAATTTATCGGGATCGAACTCGACGAACCACTCGGTCGTGCTCTCCTCGGTTGACGAAGGCATCGGGGTCAAGCCCTCCGACCTGCTGCTTATCGCCGTGGCAGCCTGCACAGCGGTGGATGTGGTGGGGATCCTGGAGAAGAAGCGCATGCCCTTAACCCTCCTGGAGATCACCTCCAGCGGGGAGCAGGATGCCGACCCGCCCTGGACCTTCCGTAAGATCCACCTGCATTTCAATCTGAGCGGGAAGGACCTCACCGAGAAAGCCGTGAGGCAGGCGATTCTGCTTTCTCATGAAAAATACTGCTCGGTCGCTGCCACAATCTGCGCTACGGCAGAGATCACGACCGATTTTGAGATTCTATAACAGTAGTCAGTTCTTTCACTACTTGCAAAGCATATTCCAGCGCCTGCTTGAGGTCCAGCAACTGGCCTTCCTCCCAGGCTTTTGAATAATCATCCTCGTTGAGTGCGGCTCGGGCAGCCTGCATCGCCTGCTCGTAAAACTCCCGCCGGTAGAGCGGGAAAGTCAGCCGGTACTTTTGATAGGAAGCATCGCCTGCCCCAAAAAGCCTGGCGGCAATATCCGGGTGCCCTTGTGAAAGGGCTAAAATGGCTGTCAAGGTAATGCCGGTGTAATTATCTTCGTAAACGCCGTTGGTAATATAAAGGGTTTGTATCTGAAGCTTAAGGGCTTCGTCAAGCTGCTGGGCGGCTTCCTGCCCGCGCCCCTCAGATAGGGCAACTTTTGCCATACCCCATATGGTTGCGACTTTGAGTGATATCGGTAGAACAGGTGATCGGAGTATCTCATTAACATTTTTCGAGACTGGGAATAATTTCCGTTTCCCCATTCAAGGTCTGCTAAATCACATAAATGAGTTTGAATTGGTATACCCTTGCTTTCCGAAAACGATTGGATGAGCTCATTGATGAGTGTTCTGGCTTTCGCATATTCACCTTGGGAGAGCCAGAACCTGTAAAGACGTGAACCGCCACGATAAGTTTGAAATTGGAATCTTTCGCCAGCCGCGATCGATGCTTGAAAGTCCCTCTCGGCTTGAGTGAAATCTCCCATCAGCCAGGCAAGGTCACCTAAGAAAAGGTGATTTACCAAAGCTGAAAACAATAAATCGGTCTCAATCCCTGCCAGGCTTTCCCGGGCTTGTATAGCCCAATCCCTGGCTTGTTCAGGCTTGCCCTGATCGAAGGCAATTTTTCCCAAACTAACCTTCTGAAAGGGAATAATATCCCAATCGCCTGCTTCCAGGCTGATCTCCAGGGATCTTTGCAAGTACATTTCAGCAAGCTGGAATTCATGCTCTCGTGCAGAGCTATCTCCCATATACAACAGGCATTCAGCCATCCAGAATTTGTCATCAAGCGCTTCGAATTCGGCTAAAATTGGCTTGAGTAAAACCCATAATTTCCCTTTGGAAAAATTGATTATTTGATCATATCGAATGCGTGCAATACCAAGTCGTCTGGCTCCACCAGATTGACGGAACAATGTCTCACTTTCTTCCAGGCAAAGGGTGTTGTCGTAACCCAATAGGAAATCGTTAAGGGTCACTAATCCTAACAAAGCATTGGCGCGTACCAGGTGCATGGGATCTGCCAGGGGCTGGTCGTCGCGGCGCAGCTTTTCTAAATCAAGAAGCCGTGTAAACCACTGCCTCCCTTCCATCACTCGATTGCGTCCTTTCCAGAAGAAAACCACATCTGTCATCAAGCGCAGGCCGCGCTCCAAACGATCTAGAGGGCCGTCTTCGGTATACGCCCACTCCAGCGCCAGGCGCAGGTTGGGCAGCTCGCGTTCCAGGCGCCGCATCCAGGTGATCTGCTGGTGAGTACGCAGGTGCGGGGCAGCCTGGGCAGCCAGCTCCTGAAAATAGCTTTGGTGGCGGTCGCGCAGGGTCTCCGTTTTCCCAGCCTGGAAGAGCTTCTCCTGGGCATACTGGCGCACCGGTTCCAGCAGGCGGTAGCGCAGCTCCGTCTCTGCGATCCTGCTCAACCACCACCAGGCTTTTGCCAGCAAGCTGGTCGAGCAGATTCAAGATATCCATCTCGGAAGTGCCGCTGCCGGCACACACCGCCTCGGCGGCCTCCAGCGTCCAGCCGCCAACGAAGACAGACAAGGCTTGCAAGAAGCTCCTGCTCTCCCGGTGAGAGCAGGGCATAGCTCCAGTCCAGGCAGCCGCGCAGGGTCTGGCTGCGGGGCAGGGCCGTGCGGACGCTGCCGCGCAGGAAGTCGAGGTTCTCTTTCAAGCGCCGGCTGATCTGCTCCACCGGTAATACCCTTACCCAGCCTGCCGCCAGCTCGAGCGCCAGCGGGATGCCGTCCAATTGGGCGCACAGGCGCCCGATCACCTGGGCGTTTTGAGCCGTCAGGCTGAAACCGGGCTGGCACAGCGCCGCGCGTTCGACGAAAAGCTGTACGGCTTCAGACTGCGAAACCTGCTCCAGGGCAGGCTGTTCTTCCATGTTGGGGATGGAGAGGGAGGGCAGGTAATATTGCAGCTCGCCAGGGATGCCCAACCTTTCCCGGCTGGTGGCCAGGATTTTTACCCTCGGGCAGGCTTGCAGGAGCGCTTCAGCCAGGTCCGCGCAGGCGTCCACCAGGTGCTCGCAGTTATCCAGCACCAGCAGGAGCTGGCGGTGCTGCAGGTATTCGATCAGCTTCTCCTGAGCTTGCGGGCCTGCGTCTGCTTGGAGGCCCAGCGCCCGCCCCGTGGTTGAAACGAGCTGTTCCGGGTCAGAAATGAGCGCCAGGTTCGCCAGCCAAACGCCATCCGGGTATTGGTTCAACAAACCTTCAGCCACCTGGATTGCCAGGCGCGTCTTGCCTACCCCGCCTGCGCCTGTAAGGGTCACCAGGCGGTGGGCGGCGAGCAGCTCTTTGACCTGGGCGATCTCCTTCTCTCTCCCGATGAAGCTGGTCAGTTGGGCGGGCAGGTTATGCCTCGGCTGAAGCTGAATAATTGAAATAGGGTGCTGCTCCGCTTCTGGCGATTGAGGTGAGGCGGGTGGGCCGATCTCGCCAGAGCGGACCTGCTCGCAGAGCAAGGTGGTGGCTGGCGAGGGCTCAACGTCCAGCTCTATTTTCAGGATATGCCGGCAGGTCTCGTATTGAGCCAGGGCGGCGGCGCGCTGCCCGTTTTGCGCCTGCAGGCGCATCAGCTGCTGGTGGGCTTCTTCGCGGCTGGCGTCCAGCTCGAGCTGCCGGCGGGCGAACTTGTAGGCCTTTTCCAGCTCCCCCTGCGCGGCAATTTCCTCTGCCAGCCGGTAGAGGGCGGAGAGCGCCAACTGCTGCAAATTCTCGCGCTGGATGGACAGCCAGTTATCGAATTCGGGGCTGTCTTTGAGTGCGAAGCCTTCCAGAAAAGCGCCCTGGTAGAGCTGTACGGCTTCTTCCAGCCGCTGGATAGGGGTCTTGCCCGGCTGTTCTTCTTCGATGAGGGAACGAAAGGTTTTCACATCCAGCCAATAGTCGCTGGCCGGGTTGAAACCGATGACTTCTCCTTCGACTTCCAGGAAGGGGGTGAGATGGCTTTCTTCAGCCAGGACCTGGCGCAGGTTGGCCAGGCTGTGGCGCAGGCTGGCGCGCGCTGAGCTTTCCATGAAGCCAGGCCAGAACAATCCCGCCAGGGCTTCCCGGCGGTGGGGATGGGCCTGCTCTACCGCCAGGTAGGCGAGCATGAGGCGGACCTTGTCGGTCTTGAAGCCGATGAGGGGTGTCTTATCCAGCCTGGCTTCGAACCCCCCTAAGAAGGACAGTGATAAGTGTGCGATGACGGTGCTCCAGTTAAATCAATGGCTGCTGCGATGAGGGATTGATTCGGTAGCTATAAATCATTATAGCACCAACTGATATTTTGCAATCCTTTTACGCTGGTTTTACGGTGGTTTTATGCCGCCGGTCCTTTCCTTAAACGCCTGCTTGCTAATCTGAGAGCAGGAAGTTGACCCAAGGAAAACGAAAGGAAAGGACCCCATGAAAACCAACCTGCTCTTCTCCATCATCGTGATTGCCCTGCTCGCCAGTGCCTGCCAGGCTTCTCCCATGCTAAGCCCCACGATTTCAGTCGAGTCGGAAACCCATGCCTCACAGGATTAAGTCTGCAAGCTGCCCCCGAGGTCGACCAAATGGCTGTCGTTCCAGTCGACCTGGAGCAGATCAAGCAGGCTACCGTCTTGATCCATATGGAGCTGCCGACGGCGACGGGGGTCGCTTTGGGGAGCGGCATGGGGACTTTGGCGCAGGTCCAGGGGGAGAATTACCTGGTGACGCATAACCACTGGGGAGAGCTCTTGCAGGATATGACCATCGTGGGTCTGCGTGACGCCGACAACCACATGATCATGCCGATGTATGGGTCGGAATTCAAGAGCCTGATTGTTTACCAGGATCCTGGCACGCTCGTGTTGCGTGCACCAGCCGGGTTAGCCGAGGCGTTGACGCCTGCCAGCCTGGTCTGTGCAGCAGATTTGAAAGCGGGTGATATCGTTCAATTGGTGGTTCTTGACGCCCCCATCTGGGGCAAGGCGGCTATCCACGATGCAGCGGTAGAAGAGACCCGGGCTTATAAGGGTGAGCCAATTTTCAAGCTGCACAGGCTGGACAACCAGCCTATTCATCCTGGGGATTCGGGCGGCGGAGTTTGGTATGCTGGCAAGCTGGTCGCCAATAACTGGGTTGTCCTGGCTACGTATACAGAAGAGGATGCCTCCGGGAATCCTGCTGATGAAGTCTTGACCGACCTGAGCTATGCAGCGATCCTTCCGAGTGGGTTTTAATCGTTAAAGTTATTTAGCCATTCCTGATTTCACCGGTAACCCAGCATGAACCCAGCGGTTCATGCCACCCCGCAGATTGCTGACTTTATATCCCTGGGAGCTTAATTGGCGAGCTGCTGCGCTGCTGCGGCTTCCAGATGCGCAGATGCAGATCACTTCCCGATCTTTGGGGATCCGGCTTTGTTTTGCGGTCAGCTCATTGAGCGGAATGAGTTCTGCTCCGCTGACATGTCCTTGTTTATATTCCTCAGGCGTGCGCACATCCAGAAGGTAGGGACGGGGAGCTTGTGCCAGCAACTCTTGGACTTGAGTGGGCTCCACCTGGTTAATGGCTGGTCGATTGAAGATTTGTGCTAATAGATCCATGATTTAACTCCTGGTTTCGATTTATTCTTCTTTTAGATGCAAAAGCAGGCAAAAAGATACAGAATTCCACCTAGAAAAAATTGGAAACGTGTAACCTTTGCAATCCAAGCGCATCTAATTATCTGGAAAACAATTATTGATAAATGAAAATGGAGATATGAACATGAACGAACCTATTCACGTAACCGACGCTGCTTTTGAGAAAGTAGTCTTGAAGTCAATGCTGCCTGTGGTGGTTGATTTCTGGGCTCCGTGGTGCGGACCATGCAAGATGGTCGCTCCCGTTCTGGATAAGATCGCGAAAGAGCAATCTGGTAAACTGCTTGTCGCTAAAGTCAATACGGACGAAAACGCTCAATGGGCGATGAAATATGGTGTTCAGGGAATTCCGACCATGCTGTTCATTTCCAATGGCAAGGTGATTCACAGGCAGGTAGGAGCTCTGCCGGAACCGATGCTTCGCCAGGTTTTGGACCGTTTCTTGGAGACCACAGACTCTGTGAATTAATGCTAAAGGCTCGAGAGGAGACAATTGTCTCATGACAGCTGAGCTGGCAGTTTCAACACCATTTCGGCCAGGCAAAATATTTTCAGGTAATTTCTCTGGAAAATGGCCAGGTTGCACGCTCAGAGCTGCGCGAAAAGGCAAGCCACCAACATGGGGATCATTCACACCCAGAAGGTGTTTACCCCGAAGAGCAAAGTATCGATGGAATATCCGACTGCCAGGTGCCCATTTGTAGGGGCTTGGGGAAATCCAGCCTACAACCAGGCAGCTATCCATCGACGCTTTTGTATAAGCATACCTTTCAGGAACATTAGAAAACGAGCCGCAGTTGGTTAGCGCTCACTAAAAGCCTTTCTAGACCGAAAAACGAATAACAATCCGCTTCAGCTCTCTGCTTGCCAGTGAGTTGGAGCGTTTTTTTATGGGTTCAGGAATTGACTCGGCCATGGTGTTATTTGACCATTCGCGATCCCCTGATCAAGGATTGTGGTTTTATAATTAGTCCATAACCACGGAGGGTAAGATGAGTGATTGGCATACAGAAAGCTCTGAAGAAGTCTTCAAGCTGCTGGAAGCCCATCCTGAGGGGTTGAGCGCGGTTGAGGCAGCTGACCGCCTCGAACATTTCGGACGGAATGAGATCGTTCGTCGCAAGCCGGTCTCGCCGCTCAAATTATTGCTCAAGCAGTTTACCAATTACTTCGTCCTGGTCCTCTTATTTGCCGGCATCCTGGCCTATGCGGTCAGTTTTTTGCCTGGGGAAAGCGACCGCCGTCTGACCGCTTTCTTCATCCTGGGGATTGCCATCTTCAGCGTCCTTTTGAGTTTTTTTGAGGAGTACCGCGCCCAAATTGAGCTGGATGCGCTGGATAAGCTGCTGGTGTTCAAGACTACCGTTTTGCGGGAGGGGATAAAAAGAGAAGTCGAGGCCTCCGAGGTCGTGCCAGGAGATATCTGCGTGCTGACGCATGGGCAGAAGGTGCCTGCCGATGGGCGCGTGATCGAAGCGCACAGCCTGCGCACGGATGAATTAGCCCTGACTGGCGAGAGCGTAGGTGTGGACAAGTCGCCGGGGGCAAACCGGTCCGACGCTACCTCTGTCTGAGCGTACCAGCATGGTCTACGGCTCAACCTTCGTTACGCATGGTTCAGGACTGGCGGTGATTGTCCAGACGGGCATGGCGACTGAGGTTGGCCGGATTGCGACGACCCTGCAGCAGATGGCTGAGCGCCCGACGCCATTTCAGCAGGAAGTGCAGAAGATGGCGCGCCAGATGACCATCATCGTCGCCGTGCTGGCCGTGATTGTGGCTTTTATCTTACTCTTCGTGCTTCACGAACCGCTGGTAGATGTAGCCCTTAACACGCTGAGCCTGGCGGTGGCTACCATCCCAGAAAGCCTGCCGATCGTCCTGACCTTTGCCCTGGCGCTGGGAGCCAGGCAGATGGCTCAGCGTAAGGCCGTTGTCCGCCGGCTTTCGGTCGTAGAGTCCCTGGGCTCGGTGGATACAATCTGCACCGATAAGACCGGTACACTGACTCAAAACCGGATGACCGTCCAAAAATTATATGCGGGCAGCCAGATCTGGGGGACTCCCCAAGAGAGCGTCAAACAGGAAAGCCTGGCAAATTTACTCCGTGCCGCGGTGTTGTGCAACGAAGCCGTCATCGAAGATGGGCCAGAATCCAAGCTCATTGGCGATCCGGTGGATACTGCCCTGCTCAGGGCTGCCCAAGAGGCCGGGTTGAACGTGCTAAGCATACGGGCTGAGCAACCGATGGTCAACGAAATCCCCTTCAGTTCAGAGCGCAAGATGATGACGACTATCCATGATAATCATGGTCAGCGGATTGTTTATACCAAAGGCGCACCGGGCGTGGTGTTGGAGCGCTGCCTCACCTGCTGTGAAGCAGACAGGGAATTACCGCTGGCGGATCAGCACTGCCAATCCATCCGCCAGACCATCACCCAACTGCAGAGCCAGGGCATGTATGTGTTGGGGCTGGCTCGCAGGGAGATACCTGCCGATCTCCCGATTGACCAAGTGGAGCAGGGGCTGACTTTCCTGGGCCTGCTGGCGCTGATCGATCCACCTCGCCCGCAGGCATCTGAGGCAATTTCCCAAGCCCAGGGAGCTGGCATCCGGGTGGTCATGATCACCGGCGACAATGGCCTGACAGCCCAGGCGATCGCCGGGCAGCTCGGGATCGGGACGCGGGTGATGGAATCCCGTCAACTAGAGGGACTATCACTTCAAGAACTGGTAGAACGGATGAAAGAGGTGGATATCGTGGCGCGCGCCACCCCCCAAACCAAGCAGCAGGTTCTCCAGGCGCTTCAGGAAGGTGGTCATTTCGTCGCCATGACCGGAGACGGTGTGAATGACGCCACGGCACTGAAGCAGTCCGATGTAGGCGTGGCGATGGGCCTGCGCGGCACCGATATCGCTAAAGAGTCGGCTGCCATGGTGCTGCTGGACGATAATTTTGCGACCATCATAACGGCAGTACAAGAGGGTCGGCGTATCTTTGACAACATCCGTAAGTTCACCAATTACCTGCTCAGTACCAGCCTGGGAGAGGTTTTCGTTGTATTAATGCTTTCCATTTTTGGGTATTTCCCCCTTTCTGCTATCATGCTCCTTTGGGTAAATGTGGTCACTGACCTTATGCCGGCCAGCGCATTGGCAGCAGACCCGGCTGTGCCGCATGTGATGAAGCGCCGTCCGCGCCGGCACGATGAGCCGATCTTGAACAAGGCCATCTATGCCACCATCGTGGGAAGTATCTTCCGCACACTGATCGCCTACGGCTTGATTTTCTGGGTGGGCTTGCAGTTTGGTGATGTGACTTATGCGCGCACCATGCTCTTTACCAGCATCGTCCTGCATGCTTTTACGCGCGTCATGGTCGTGCGGCAGCTGGATGACCTCTCGCTCTGGTCGAACCGCTACCTGCTGGCCAGCTACCTGGTCGCGGTCGTTTTGCAGCTCCTGGTCTTGTACACGCCCTTAGGCAATCTGTTTGGGATCGTGCCGCTGGACTGGCGCGCCTGGGTGGTGATGGTGCTGGTGGTAAGCGCTTCTTCACTGGCAGGTGTTTACATGACGCGCTGGATCTTGAAGCTCGTCCCAATGTGGGAATAGGCAAGGGAAGCAGTTTCCCTATTCAGTCTTATCAAATTGATAAGCGGTAAAAAGACAGGTGGGTGAGTTGGATATTTTCTAGATGGGTAAACCCGGCTTTCTGTGCCATATCCGTAATGTCTGCGGAATTCAGGCGATGCGCCAGAGGCGGCCCGAACTCACTTTGCAGGTAAGGCCATTCCAGGATGCACACCCGCTTTCGGGCTACTCGCCGGGCTTCTTGCAGTGCCTTGAGCGGCTCATCCGATTCGTGCAATACGAGACCCATAAAGACCAGATCAAACATGACATCGGGGAAAGGAAGCACTTCGGCACTTGCCTCTTGAAAATTTCCTTGAGGCACGAACTGCCTTGCGGCAGGCAGCATGTGTGGATTGATATCCACGCCAGATACTTTCAGCCCACGCTGGTAAAAGGCTTCGGAAAACAAGCCTGATCCAACCCCCACATCCAGGACAGTCTTGAAATTGCCCGCTTCCAGGCATAAGCCTGTCACACGCTCTACTTCCAGCCGCGCCACCCTTTCGGGAAAGCGCAACCGCTCTATAGAGCCATCAAACTGCTTTTCGTGCATTCGATCTCCCGGATGCTCAAGGCTTGGTCTGCCCAGACGGAGATTTCCCCAGCAGGGTTTTGAGCCGCCCGGTTACGGCTTTGTAAATCGGGCAGCGATCGTAGATGGCGCTGAAGGTAATCACACCGCCGACACCTGCCAGGAGCAGGTACCAGCCAGAAAAATTGTTGACGACCGCCAGCACGAAGAGCGCTGACCCCGCCAGAAGGCGCAGAATACGATCCAGCGGGGCGGGTCCCATTTGGACGGGCTTTTCACCCGACAGAGCGGCTTCGAATAATGTGGCAAGCATCTCCTGTGAGGCGACCCCGGTGCGCCGGCTGACCTCCTCGCCCTGATGGAAAGCGACCAGGGTAGGGATGCCGTAAATGCGCAGCTTCTGCAGCAGCTCGGGCTGCTCATCGGCGTTGATCTTCCAGACATCCACGCGGCCGGTGTAGGATTCCCCCAGCCTCTTCATGATCGGGTCGATCATGCGGCAGGGGCCGCACCACGGCGCCCAGAAATCCACCACCACTGGGTGGGAGTTCTGTTTCAAACGCTCGAAAAAATCTTTTTCACTCATGGGTTAGTCTCTATTCCGTATAAATGGGATATTCCGGGGGTGCGGTCCACTCACCCCCGGAATCATTCTCTTCAAAATTGCTGAATCAGGCCTTCTTGGTGCTGGTCTTGAGCAGCGCGTAAAGTGGGCAAAAACCCACCAGACCGGTCACAAAGAGGATAACCCCTAAGATACCCAAAACGATTCCCAAGGTACCTGCCACCACACCGCCTAATGCCAGGTAGAGCAGCACGATCCCTAGCACCACACGCACAATCCGATCCCATTTCCCTTCGTTTACCTTCATGATCTCATCTCCTTGATTTTTGACTGAATGATTATGTGTCTGAGAGCTTAGATGCGACACCTTGTAAAAGGTTACAAGATCTTGGTGATGAAATTCACAAATCCTGTGCTTCTTCTTCACCAGTTCTTCACATCTATTGGATATCATCAGGTTAGATCAGAACCACACAACCAGAAAGAAGGAAAAATGTCTACACAAACGATATCCAAACAAACCCAGAAGAACTGGTGGATTGATGCGGCGCTCTTTACCAGCGCGATCACGGCAGCCCTATCAGGGATCTATTTTCTTTTCCTGCCATCGGGTGGCTACCAGGGCGGGCGCAATCCGCTCTACAACGTCACAATCTTGTTCTCGCGCTCAACCTGGGACGACCTGCATACTTGGGGCGGCGTCGCCATGATCGCTGCCGCCATCATCCATTTGGCGATCCACTGGCCCTGGGTGGTTAGTATGGCGCGGCGTACCTGGAAAGGGCTGACCAGCAAGGGTGGAGGCATGAACGGAGGTGGGCGCTGGAACCTGTTCGTGAATTCACTGGTAGCGGTCAGTTTTATCCTGACGGCCCTCAGTGGAGTTTATTTCTTGTTCGTCCCCGGCGGGCGCTGGGCAGCAGACCCGGGTTTGCTCTTCTCCCGCACTACCTGGGATCTGATCCATACCTGGGCGGGGGTGACACTAACCGCCGCTGCGCTGATTTACTTCGCCATCCATTGGAAGTGGGTCACCAAGGTGACGAGAAAAATGGCTCAGCAAGTGCTTCCCAGGCGCGGGCTCCTGCAGCCAGCGTCGGCGACGGACCGCTGAGGCATTCACGATAACAATTAAACCAATAACCAAACATAAAAACGAAAGGAAAAATCTCATGTTCAAAAAAATCTTATCCATCTCCCTCCTGATCCTGGTGATCGGAACCCTGGTCTTCGGTGCAGTCAACCGCACCCAGGCCAAGAGCAGTAATGAAAGCGCGAGCCTGGGAGGTTACGGGCAAGGGAATTCAGATGCTGTTGTGACCTCGGAACTCCCTGTGGTTGAAAACGGGCAGGGGAACGGCGGGCAGGGGCGCCGAGGGGGTCAAGGTGGCGGCGCGGGCGAGCAGGGCGTAGGGACCTACCTGCCTCCGGCTGACTCAGGCGACCTGAGTGCTGCTGAAGTCGAGGCTTTGCAATACATGCGCGAGGAAGAGAAGCTGGCCCACGATGTCTACGTCACCCTGTACGCGCAGTGGGGGCTGCCGGTTTTCCAGAATATCAGCCAGAGCGAGCAGGTGCATACTGAGGCCGTCAAAGCCCTCCTGGAACGTTATGGCGTGGCTGATCCTGCCACCGGAACAGTTGGCACCTTCAACAATCCTGAGCTCCAAGCCCTCTACACCGACCTGGTAACCCGCGGGAGCCAGTCGCTGGCGGAGGCGCTGAAGGTTGCGGTGGCCATCGAAGAGCTCGACATCCTCGATTTGCAGGAACGCCTGGCGCAGACGGACAACGCTGATATCCAGCAGGTGTTCAACAACTTGCTGCAAGGCTCGAACAACCACCTGCGCGCCTTCACCCGGACCTTGAGCAATCAAACCGGCGAAACCTACCAGGGACAATATTCTGGCGCTGCGGCTTCTCAGAACGGCATTGGCTCCGCTTCCGGGAATGGAGGGAGCAGCGCAGGTCAGGGTGGCGGTTATCGGGGTGGCAGACCCTAGATAAAAATAACTGAATAGATTTATAAAGCGGCGGTCGCCCGCCGCTTTATAATTTAACGAATTATGAAAAAAAACTTGAATTAATCCCGAATTTCCAACTACGTCGATTGACTTCTCTGCTCGTTCGTACGATATTATTTCTAGAAAGGAGATAACCTTATGGCGGAAATTACAGGATGTGCGCCAGTAACGGGCTCTGTTGTCGGAGACAAGCCCCCGATAACTCCAGAACCAGGACTTCTTCCCCTAACAGAAAGAAAGCAATGATGACTGCACGTGTTGGACAGAATGCCCCCGATTTCACCGCCCCTTCATACTACCGGGGCGGCTTTACCCCCGTGAAACTGTCATATTTTGCAGGCAAGTGGGTACTGCTGTGCTTCTCTCCGGGAGATTTCACCTTTAGCTGAGCGACGGAAGTGTCAGCGGTCGCCGACAAATATCCTGTGCTGCAAGGCTTGGGTGTGGAAGTGATCTCGGTCAGCGTAGATAGCCACATCGTGCACAAGATGTGGAATGACCACGAGCTGAGCAAGATGGTCAAGGGGGGCGTGCCCTGCCACATGGCTTCCAACCAGGCCAGGAACGTGGGACGCGCCTACGGTGTGTGGGATGAGAATCAGGGGATCGAGCTGCGCAGGCGCTTTATCATCGATCCGGATGGGGTGATCCAGGCGATGGAATGTCTTACGCCTCCCGTTGGAAGACGCTTCGCCGAGTTGGTAAGGCAGATCCAGGCTTTCCAGCTGGTGCGGGCTTCGGGCGGCAAAGAGGCCACCCCGGCTGGCTGGGAACCGGGTAAGCTCACGCTCAAGCCTGGGCCGGACCTGGTGGGCAAGGTTTGGGAGGTGTGGAAGCTGGACATGGAATAAACCGGTAGTAAACAAAGATAAGATTGTGTTTGAGTTAATGTCTATACAACTTTTCTCTCGTTTGACACATTCTACATATATTGTTATAATTAATTTATTATTAGTGGGTTTAGTGGTGGTAGGGACGATAACTAATGGAGAAATCACAAGGTAATAAAGGACGCGATGAATTGAAGACCCTACTTGGGC
This sequence comes from uncultured Chloroflexia bacterium, assembly GCA_963751425.1. Taxonomy (GTDB): domain Bacteria; phylum Chloroflexota; class Anaerolineae; order Anaerolineales; family UBA4823; genus CAVVUF01. The sequence continues at coordinate 1,345,100 of CAVVUF010000002.1, forward strand.
GCTTTGCCTTTCGGTTGAAGGCAGGTTTTCGAGGAGCCAATAGCGAAACCGACCTTTTATAGGTTGGTTTTCGTTAATAAATCAGAAGGAGGTTTATTTATTATTTGACTAAGATATCTTGATTTGCTCTTTCAAAATCTACCATCGTGTTGATGTTCTGTTAGAGAAGATGGATTTTTATTATGCACGCTATCATTTTTTTATTTTTCCGAGAATTTCTTCAGAACAAACACGTGGCAAGGTTTGAAAAAGGGGAGATATTTTAGCATCTCAGGTTTGCTACAGATTTGTCTCAGGGTTAGTAACTACTTTTATCGGTTTGTTCGGTTTTATTTTATGGGTGCTCATCGAAATTGAAAAAAACCTATACTGATGTTTTCGACTACTACTTTCCGAAAGCTCGGTTACATAAAAAAATACCATTCGACACGAAAGTATGTCGGAGGGGCGGAGCATGGAATTAACTTTGGAAAATAATTTGAAAACCCTAAAGAGATGGTTCCACTCAAAGTCAAATTATTTTTTACATCTTTCTTATATTATGTCTGAATAGTGTTCATTATCTAATTTTCAATTATAGAAGGGAACGGGCCAATATGAAACCCATAAAAGTAGGAGTTATCGGTGCAGGATATTGGGGACCTAACTTGATCCGGAATTTTTATCAGCTTCCTGAAGCAGAGCTCCAAATGGTATGTGATCTCAATACGCAGAGGCTTGAGCATATTCAAAATCGTTTTCCCGGCATAAAAACTACCCGCAACTACCTGGACTTGCTCGAATCCGATATCGAAGCAGTGGTGATTGCCACGCCTGTTTCGACTCATTACCGGCTTGCTAAGGATTGCTTGATGGCCGAAAAGCATATCATGGTTGAGAAACCGCTTGGTCTGCTGTAGTGATGAAGGTAAAGAACTCATCGAGATCAGCCAACGCGTCGATAAAAAGATCATGACCGGGCATACATTTCTCTATAACCCGGCGGTGAATGCTGTCAAAGAAATCATCGAGAATGGTGAGCTTGGGCATATTTTTTACATCAATTGCACGCGTGTCAACCTGGGATTGTACCAGCCAGATATCAACGTGGTCTGGGACTTGGCCCCCCACGATGTATCAATCTTGCTTTATATCCTCGGTGTAGACCCGATCTCTGCCAGCGCCCGTGGTGGAATGTATGTGAAACCGGGAGTGCATGATGTGGCTTACCTGACCTTGAATTTCCCTGGCGGCACCCTGGCGGATGTACGCGTGAGCTGGCTGGATCCGTGCAAGATCCGCCGCATCACGAGTCGTGGGCAGCAAGAAGATGTTGGTCTATGACGATATCGAAGCCGAGAAAAAGGTGCTCGTCTACGATAAGGGTGTCGATTTACCGCCCTATACCGATACATTAGAAGAGTTCCACATGGCTTACCGGCATGGAGAAGGGATTCCTTACCCTCTGGTGTGGGATGAGCCTTTGAAATTGGAGTGTTTGCATTTCTTGGATTGTATCCGGACAGGCAAAACCCCGCGCACTGACGGGCAGGAGGGCTTGAAAGTCGTCCAGATTCTGGAGACAGCGCAAAAATCATTGATGAATGGTGGATGTAGAGAGGAAGTCCTATGGTAAACGGTGATTATAAGCGGATTTCGTCCGATGTCAAATTGGGCAATGATGTCAAAATCTATGCTTTTGTCAATCTTTATGGTTGTACGATTGGTGATGAAAGCAAGATCGGTACGTTTGTGGAGATCCAGCGGGGAGCGCGAATTGGTAAAAGGGTGAAGGTTTCCAGTCATACTTTCATTTGTGAAGGTGTTACCATCGAAGACGAGGTTTTTGTCGGTCATAATGTCTCGTTCATCAATGACCGCTATCCCCGCTCGACCACGGAGGAGGGTCAAATCCAGACCGATGCCGATTGGAGTCTGGAATGTACGCTTGTTAAACGACGAGCTTCGATCGGCACCAGCTCGACGATCCTGTGCGGCGTGACGATCGGTGAAAATGCCATTGTGGGAGCCGGCAGTGTGGTCACACACGATGTGCCCGATAACGCCATTGTGGCTGGGAATCCGAGCGCGCTTTTTGCGTTGGGTTAAAGATCCGGTTGAGAATAAGCTGGTCATCGACTCTTAATCGGGCTTATTTACGTTTTAATATTGATAGCCATTTATGGATATTTTTGTATTTAAAGTGTTTGATTACGATGAGTTTCTTAAGAAAGATTGTTTAGTCGTAAGGGAGAGTGTATCCATATGATACTACTCAAACCGTGAAACACACGTCATTTCTAAGGCACTCCAGGGTTTTTGCCGGGATTCTTCGAACTTCACCCTGAAAACGCGACGGCTGAAAATACAAATGGTACTAAAAATTCTGTCTAACAACCGCAAGTGCAACAGAGAAGATTGGCAATGGCTTGTTATACCAGGTTGTTTGCCGCACCGGCAGTTTGTTGCGCCGAGCATGTGTTTGAGCCAGCTGGGTAACCGACGAAAACAATCCCAACAAGATCGGTGTGGAGCGGGCAATCGACAAGTCCGACCATTGGCGCTGTGGTTCCACTCCCGGATGAGTGCGCACTTCATGGAAAGTTACTTCCACTCGCCAACGTATCACGAACCACTTCACGATTTGCTCTGGCCGGATTGGCGGATCCGTACAAAGCAGGGCTTGTGGTTTGAAGTTACCTTTGGGATCCCAGATGAATGCCTTTACCAACCAGGCAAACAACAACTCACTCACTTCCAGATTCGACCACGGAGCTCGGTTCAGCACTCGGTGGTAGTTCTGGAAATGCTTTTCGCCATCCAGACCCATAGTCCATGCTGCAAGGGGGTGAGGATTACCGGTGCCGCACCGACAAAAAAATCCCTCATCGGCTCAATTTTGGATATCCCAGAAAAAAGAACCAAAACACAAACAAAAATCTTGATGCCAACTTATCTGAAAAACGTAAATTCGAAAGCTTGAACGATCAGCCTTAATTATTTTATTTCCCATCTTAAGGAGTTATTATGGATCAGATTCCCTTAGTCGATTTGAAAGTTTCCTATGAACCGCTCAAGGAGCAAATATTTAAAGCCTGGGAAGAAGCGCTGGGAGGTATGCGTCTGTTCCTGGGACCGAATGTGCAGGCATTTGAGCAGGATTTCTCAAAATACTGCGGCGTGAGCCACGCTATTGGAGTTAGCGATGGCACCAACGCAGTTCACCTGGCGTTGCGGGCCTGTGGCATTGGTCCTGGCGATGAAGTAATTACTGTGTCCTATACATTCATCGCCACCACCGAAGCGATCCTGCTGGCGGGAGCCACACCTGTGTTTGTGGATATTAATCCAGATACTTTTGCGATCGATGTCAGCCAGGTGGAGAATCGGATCACCCCAAAAACTCGCGCGATTCTGCCGGTGCATCTCTATGGGCAATGTGTCGATATGGATCCTTTGATGGAGATTGCTCGTAAACATAATTTGTTTGTCATTGAAGATGCTTGCCAGGCACATGGCGCTGAGTACAAAGGTCGTAAAGCAGGCAGCTTGGGTCACATTGCCGCGTTCAGTTTTTATTTTACTAAGAATCTGGGTGCTTATGGCGAAGGAGGTATGGTGACCACCAGTAGTGATGATCTCGCCAGAAAGGTGCGCTTGTTGCGTGATCATGGTTCTGAGAAACGTTATTATCATGAGTGTTTAGGTTGGAATGCTCGTCTGGACGAGCTGCAAGCGGCAGTACTGCGTATAAAACTGCCTCACTTGGATGAATGGAATGCCCAACGCCGTGAAGCTGCTCAGCAATACACGGAAGCATTCAAATCACTGGACTTGATTGCCCCCTTTGAAGCCCCCTTTAATCTTCATGTCTACCATCTTTATGTGATCCGTACCCCTCATCGAGATGTTCTGCGGAAGTTTTTGGCGGACAATGGGGTTGGTACTGGAATCCACTATCCGGTACCCAACCATCTGCAGCAGTCTTTCAAAGATCTAGGATATTCTTCAGGCAGCTTACCGGTGACTGAAGCAGTTTCAAATGAAATTCTGTCGCTTCCGATGTATGGTGGGATTACTTCAGAACAGGTAGAACGGGTTGCCTCGTTAACCCAAAGCTTTGTTAATGAGGTGGTTGCAGCAGTTTAGAAGCGCTCCTCTAAATATTTAACAATACCTGTTATAGGGTTTGTGATGCTGGTCACGACGTATCCTATAACGGATATCGCCACTTATTGAATCAAAACTAGGTGTTAATCAGGGCGTTCTTAAAGTCGCAAAACCAAGTTTAAAGCATCGGTCGGATGAGCATTGAAATATCGTCTGGAAGTCGGAATAGAACGGTACTTCTTTTTGGAGAGCAGGATGCCCAGGATCAGGTTGTTCAAGCAAGCCATGGCTTGTCCCTCTCTTCCCTTGGTCAAGTGCGTGTAATCTTCTCTCAAGGTCACATCGCGGCGATAATGCAGGCCATTCTCGATGACCCAATAGGAGCGGATCTTGGCGAGTAATTGACGGGGATCGATTTCTTCCCGCATCAAACTGGTGAAACCATATTCGACCTGCTGCTGGATTTCACCAGTCTTGAGAGAAACGCAGCGCCGCTGCAGTTTGAAAACCTGTTCCAGAAAAGGCTAATCCAGGAAATCCTTGAGTTGGCTACTCACGGTGAGCGTACGGGTTTCCAGGCGCCCGTGACCTTTGTTCGTATTCTGAGCTGTCTCGAAATTTTTGGGGAGACTGCCCATACCAGGGATGAGTTGAACGTCCGGCTCAAACCAGAGCCGAATATCTTCTTCCATCTGCGATTGATTGCCCTTCGCAAACCAGATATACTCGCCTCCGTTTACCACGATTTTAATATTGTACGGAATCAAATCATTGTTCATGCGCGCAGAGGAATAACTCAGCTTGTTCCCTTCCTTCGTTGATGGAAGTTATCAACAACCATCCCATTGTGTCTGCTACCTTCCACGAGCACGAACATGTCCTATATTGGACCCATATGGATAACACCCGGGTATCTGGCTTAACCCGCAGCTATGAGGAATTTGGTACCTCCCCATCTGGCGCCTCGTCGTATAGCTCAACTATAATGCCAGAAAGGGTGGATTATACATATACTAATATGGCTGAGGATGACGTGGCCTATGCAACGGTCAATGTAAATGGCCTCTCGTTTACGGTTAACTTTTACAAATACGTATATGAAACAACTGAACCCGTCTGGAGCCATACCTTTTCGAAATTAAATACACCTCCGACGATCAGTGACATACCTGATACAACCACCAATGAGGATACCGCCACAGGTGGCATCCCCTTCACCGTGGGAGATGTGGAGCTCAACCCAGCTTTCCTAAGTGTCACAGCCACCTCGTCGGTCCTGGCATTGGTGCCAGCTGGGAACATTTCGCTGGGAGTCAGCGGTGCAAACCGCGCGATCGATATCTTGCCTGCCGCCAACCAAAGCGGCAGCGCCACCATCACGGTTTCGGTCAATGATGGGAATGTCACCGTCAGTGACACCTTCCTGTTGACGGTCAATCAAGTGAATGATGCGCCTATTGCCGATGCCCAATCGGTCAGCCTGTCCTGGAACATGTCCATCAATTTTGTCCTGACCGGCTCGGATGTGGAAGGCAGCCCCTAAACTTTCAGCATTGTGGACAATCCGGCGCATGGCAGTCTTAGAGGCAGCGGTGCAAACCAGACGTACATCGCCTATCCAGACTTCTCAGGGTCAGAAAGCTTCACCCTCAAAGCAAATGATGGAATGGCGGATAGTGCACCTGCCACGGTGAGCATTAACGTGACTGCCTATACCATTTCTAGAAACGCGGGAGTTGCTGGTGCAACCCTCAGCTTCACGGATGGCGCCCCCAAAACGATTACGGCGGATGGCTCAGGTAACTACTCGTTCCAGGTTCCAATTAACTGGTCAGGCACGGTCACACCATCCAAGGCTGGTTACCCATCACCCTCCAGCCTGAAGCCAACGCTGATACCCACAACAACGACGCCAACTCCTCCCCAGGCGGCTGGTGTATGTGGGCAGACCGGGGCCTGGATTGTCATGGTAGTAGGCCGCTCCATGCATACCCAGCCCGGGGGTACGAAGTCCATTCGCTTAGTCAAGGTGGATTTCGATCAAAAAAGAGCGCGTATTTATTCGATCCCTCCCGATTTGGCGTTGGACACAACCGGGCTGATCAAGGACTACAACATCAAGTACTCGTATCTGGAAGATATTTTCCCAAAGATTGTGAGAGCAGCTGGGGAGAGTGATGGCGCCGATTTCAAAGCCACTCAGGCGCTGGCTCAAGTGATCCTGGATAGCTTTGGAATTCCTGCCGATCACTACATGACCATTGATGACACGTCGTTATGGAGGCTGTGGATGCTTTTGGTGGCATTGATGTGGAGCTGCCTGAAAATTTTCCCTATGCCCGAGAATTCAATATATAATGGCCAGGTACTCAAAGCCGGATTACAGCATTTCGATGGGGAAATGCTGCATGCATATGTATCGGTCATTGAGAGTAGGGGGGGAGAATTCGTACGCCTGTCGCGCCAGAATGTAGTTCTGGAAAGCCTGCGTAAAGCGTTGATGAATCCCGCAATTCTCTTGAAAATTATTGAACTTTATTCAGTCTATAAAGAAAATGTGGTGACTGACCTGAGATTGGTGCAAATGACCTCCCTGGGTTGTTTAGTCAGGCTCGTGCCAAGGAACCAGATCGTCATGAAAGAGCCTGCGATTGACGAGATCCTCTATTGGGAGGATGAATCAATGCATTTCAGGGACCTGGATGCCGAAGCCCAACAGCTACAAGAGTTGTTTGGAGTGAAGGGGCCATAGTTATAGGAACACTCATTTCGAGGGGAGTTACAAATATCTATTTTTATTTCTTGCATCAAACCTCAAAGAGCAGGTAGAAAATTTTTCCCTGCCAGCTCTTTCTTTACTCGCTTCATCCATGTAACTGAACCGGCAAACTGAGTTCGGGCCGCCGCAGTTGGTGGGGAGCCAGCAGATTAAGGCAAGGCCCCTTATGGACCAGCTTTAATCTGTAGCCTTCCTGGTAACCGGGCGGGTGGAGAATGGAACTGGCTAGGAGAAAAGAGTTTCCGCTGGTAGAACCAACCGATTCACGTGAAAAGACCCGGAACTGGGTCTTCCTTTGCCTCTCGAAGCTCGCTTTTAGTTCCACATTTTAGCTTCCATCTCTATCCAGCAGATTAAAGCTTACCCGTAGGGGGATTTGCCTTAATCCGCTTTTTCCCCTGCTGGAGGAAAGCGATACCAATGGGTGTTTCCGGAAGAGTTGCCAACAGAAAAGCAAGGCAGTTACTGGAGGAGTACTTCGAAGACAGCGCATTGACTTTCAAGCTTCATTTCATCTGAGGACCGCTACCTTTCTCAATTCACACCAACGGGTGATCAGGCATCCTTCCTCCATTGTGGAATTGTGATCCAGCCGTGTACTCGTGGAGGGCGGAGTTTATCCAACTTCTTCTTATTTCATCCTCAGAATATTGTCAGTGATATTCTTTTCAGCCCAGCAACCTCTGGAGCCACTTCTTCAGATGAGTTTATCCATATTGACCGATATATCATTTTATACCAAAAAGCCCCTTCTACAGGCTTCTTGACGAACCGACGTAAGCGGGCAAGTTAGCGGCACGTCAGCGGCACGTCAGCAGGGCGTAAGCGGGAAGTCATTCTTGCCGCTTACGCTCCCTTGCCCTGCCACAAGGTTCGGGAGAAGGAGCACTGACTTCAAAATCAGGATGGTTCACCATCCTGCCGGAGCGCTTCCAGCCGTTCATGCTATCGTCCGGTACAATTAAACCCAGCGACCTTCTTCCTATACTTCTTTCCAGGATTTGTTCAGCGGACAACTGGCTTTCTCGACATGGGATTTCTAAGTCTTCCCCCTCCTCTCCCGACAGCTACCCTTCCATCACCACCACCTGGTTTCGCCCCTGCTGCTTGGAGAGATGCAAGGCCTGCCCGGCGCGATCGATCAGGGTTTCCAGGTCGAGGAGCTGCGGGGTCTTGGCGCACACTCCGATGCTGACCGTGATGCTGGTCTCGCCCTGTTCGGTCTGTACCCGCAGGGTTTCCACCGAGCTGCGCACGCGCTCCGCCACTTCGTTGGCGGCGTGCAGGTCTGCCTCCGGCAGGAGTACGACGAATTCCTCCCCTCCATAGCGCCCGACCAGGTCGAATTCGCGTAGGTGCAGTCGCAGGCAGCTGGCGAACAGGCGCAGCACCTGGTCGCCTACCGCGTAGCTGTAGGTGTCGTTGAACACCTTGAAATGATCGATATCCAGGAAGAGCGCCACCAGCGGGTGGTTGAAGCGGATTGACCTTTCCAGCTCGCGCTTGCCCAGCTCGAATAACCCGCGCCGGTTATACAACCCTGTCAGCTCATCCACCACTGCCCGGTGTTGGGTTTCTGCATACAGGCGGGCATTCTCGATGGCGATGGCAGCTTGGGCCACAAAGCTCTGTGCCAGCTCCAGCTCGGCCTTGGTAAATGGGATGCCGCGCTCTTTTCGAAACAGCTCCACCATGCCGAAGACTTCCTTCTCCCTGCCAACGATCAGCGGCAGCATCAGGAGGGCTTCGTTCTGGAACTTTCTCATCAAGGTGGATTTCGGCTGGATCAACCCCCGGATCTTCCAGGTTGATGAAAACCGGCTGTTGTTTATTGATCACCGCCTGCGTCAGGGGGTAATCGGCCAGGAGGTAAGTGCTTCCGGGAGGTGCTGGTGGCACATCCGGGTCGGTGTCGTAGTCCAGGAGGGTCACCAGACAGTCGCGGACCGGGTCCCAACGCGACACCGCACAGCCATCCACTTTCAAGGCCTTGATCATATGGCGGACGATGGCCTGCAGGACGGCTTCCGTATCCAGGCCGGCTGTGAAATCGTTCACCGCAGCAACGAGCAGGCGTTCTTTTTCGACGCCTTTCTGCATCTCGGTGAAGATGCGCGCATTCTCGATGGCAACCGCGGCCTGCCCGGCGAAGGCGGCCAGGATGGCGCCGTGCTCGACTTGATAGTAATTCGTCTCGTCCTTGTCCAGGGAAAGAAAGCCGATCACCTCCCCGTGCAGGAGGATGGGCGCTCCCGCCCAGGAGTGAAAGTCGTGGGCGCTGGGATCGTTCGACCACCCGGGCGCTGCGGAGGTGTCGGGTACGACCATGGGCTTGGCGGTCTGCATCATAGTACGCAGGTTGGTGGCGCTGGCGATCTCGAACTCGAGCACCAGAGTCTTTTTCTCCGCGTTCTGCATCTCCGACTGCAGGCTGCGCAGGTGGGTGATGCGGGCGCGCTGGCGCTCTTCGTCGACCAGCAGCACGCTGGCCCGGTCATAGACCACCACCGGCCTTACTTCATCCAATAGGCGGCTCAGCACCGACTCCAGGTTAAGGCTTTCGCTTAAAGCATTACCCATCTCGCGCAGGGCTTCAGCCAGCTTGCGCTGTTTGCATTCGGCATTGAACAGGTTGGCGTTGTCGATTGCCACTGCCACTTGCCCGGCGAAGGTGTTCAAGAGCTGCAAATCGGCTTCTGTCAGGGGGAATTCAACCGGCGATTCGATGTTCAGTGTGCCCAGCACGGTCTGATCTTTCGTGAGCGGCACGCAGATCTCGCTGCCCGTCTCATAGGTGGCGCGCAGGAAATCTCGGTCAACCGCCACATCTGCAATCCACTGCGCCTGCCGGGTGCGCACAGTGCGCCCCATCACACCCCGTTCGACGGGAATCTCTCTGAGGAGCATCTCCTCCGGGTAGCCTACCTGCGCTCCCAGTTGGAGCTTATCACCATAGAGCAAATAAATGGAGACGTAGCGGTAGCCGAAGGTCTGGTTCAACACGTTCACCACCGTCTCGAAAATCTGGTTCAGATCCAGGGAAGAGGTCACCGCCTGATTGACAGACTGCAGGGCGGTCAGCTGCGCGTTGCGGCGGTGCTGGGCTTCGAGCAGCTCGTGTTCGCGGCTGGTATCGTAAATTAAGGCGACGCGCCCTTGCAGCTGGCCGAGCTCATTTTGGATGGGAGAGACCGTCATGTTATAAAATTCGCGTTGTCCGCCTTCGCTGATCTCGAGGATGGTCTGTACTTCGGGGGTCTGCTCGAACTGCCGCACGGCTTCGACTTGTGGTAGGATCTCAAATAAATTTTTACCGATCGCCTCATTCCCCAAGCCGGTCCATTTACGGGCGATGGGATTGATATCGACCAACCGGTTTTGGTTATCGATGACCAGCACACCCGCTCCCAGGCTGTTGAAGACTACCTCACGCGCCACCGGCACCAGGTCGAAGGTGCGGAAGCGGTACAGTCCTTCTGCCAGAAGCAAGCCGCTGACCACGAAGGCGACTGGGGTCAGGTCCAGCCCTTGCCAGGGCACCAGATTGAAAATGTAGAGCATGCTTCCGACCCAAGGGATCAAGCTGGCAAGGATGATCAGCGCCACCTGCCAGCGGAAAAGATGGGGGGCATGCCGGGCCGAGCGGATGAGCAGGATCGTACCGATGAGTATCAGGAAATAGGCATAGGCGGTGTGAATCCAAAAAAAGGGGCCGTGCGTGTAGATCAAGCGGGCACCTGGAACTCCAGAAGCATAGGTGACTGAAGTCCAGATCAGGTGATGCCATCTGCTGGTGGCTACCAATCCCAGGGTCACGAGCGGAACGAGCCACAGCCAGGCAGCCCAACGCCAGTTAACCCGGTTCTGGGGGCTTGAGTATTGGATGGCAAACAAGAGCCAGAAAGGCGCCAGGTTCACGATCCCCAGGTAGCTCAGCTTGGTCCAGATGATCTTCAGCGGTTCTGAAGTGGCGGAGAGACCCAAAGCCGCGCAGAATGCATAAACCCCAGCCGCTGCCATTAAGGAGATGAAGCTTGGACTGCCCGGGACAAACCGCTTGCGCCAGGCCAGCACGATCACCAACCCAGCCAGGAGGGCGGCGATAAACATCAAAATCGAGGCATAGGTGTCGTTGGGGAGGTTCATTCTTCTCGGTGTAAAAAGCCGGAATCCAGGAGCCTCATGAAGGCCTCCACCACTTTGGGGTCGAAATGTGTCCCGGAATTCGAGAGGATGTAATCCCGGGCTTTTTCCAAAGACCAGGCTTCCCGGTATGGACGCTTGATGATCAGCGCATCCCACACATCCACCACCGCAAAAATGCGCGCTTCGACGGGGATCTGTTCTCCCTTTAAACCCTTCGGATACCCCGTGCCGTCCCATCTTTCGTGATGGTACAGCGGGATGGCCAGGGCTGGGTGGAGATAGGCGATGCGCGACAGCATATCGTAGGCATAAGTGGGGTGCAAGTGCATAACCTGCCACTCTTCTTCGGTCAGCGGGCTTTGCTTGAAGAGGATATTGTCGGGGATGGCCATCTTTCCGATATCGTGCAGCAGTGCTCCCCGGAGGATGTGCACCAGTCGATCTTCTCCGAAGGCTCCCATCGACCTAGCCAGCTCCAGCGTAATCTCAGTCACCCGCCGGGTATGGCCCTCGGTCTCCCGATCGCGCAGCTCTAATGCCCGCGACCACCCTTCGATGGTGGTGTCATACGCTACAGTCAGTTCGGCATTCGAACGCTGGAGGTGGTCAAAAAGCTGGGTATCATCGATGGCGATCGCAGCCTGGCTGGCAAGCGTCTCGAGGAACTCTAACCATTCAGTATCGGGAGTGAAGGTGTTGCGGTGGAACAGCTCCAAGACGCCTTTGACGCTGCCTTTGGCGATCAGGGGCACTCCGAAGTAACACAAGAATCCTTCTTCCTTCACGAACCCACTCCCCCAAGATCCATTCTCTGGGCTGCTGAGATCTGGGATGTGGATCAACTTCCTTTCAGCGGCCACCCTGGCGGCCTGGCCTTCATCCAGGTGCATGCGGGTGCGCCGGACGCCACTGCCGTGCCAGCCCCGCCCGGCTGAAAATTCTAGCATGTGCACCGGTTCGCGGTAGAGAAGCACATCTGCCGCATCTACCTGCAGCTGGTTGATCACCTGCTCCAGCAGGATATCGAGAGTGATGCGCAGGTCCAGGCTGGAAGTGATAGTCATATCCACGGTACGCAAGGAATTCAAACGCTTCACGTGCAGCTCAGTCTGCTCGTGAAGGCGCATGCGGTGGACAGCATTGCCGGCGATCTCCGACAAGATAGTCAGCAGGTGTACTTCCTCGGAGGTCAGTTTACGCGGCAGATGTGTGGAAACATAGAAAACGCCGATCGTTTCAACGGCGGTTTTGATCGGGAGGCATACGCCTCCCCAACCAGAGAGTGCGTGGGAGCGGTGGGCTTCTAAGGTCTGTTCATCCGTGGCAAAATCTTCGACCCGGTAAACCTGGCCTGTTGTAAATACCCAGCCGCCAATTCCTTCACCTGGCTGGATGGGTGCCGGATCCAATCCGGTAAACCACCCACGCGCTACGCTCGGGAGCAGCGCTCGGCTGTTCTCATCATACAGCCAGATGGCTGCATCCCCAATCTCCAGCATCTCCAGGGTCTCGTCCAAGAGGCGGGGGAGCATCTCATCCAGCGTTTGGACCGTTCGCAGCGCAGTTGAGATGCGGTTGACGGCTTCCAGCTCCACCAGGCGTTGGGCGCGTTCGAGATCGATCTGTACGCGCTCTGAGATATCGCGTGTAATCGATAGGATGCAGGCTTCCCCATTGATTTGGATGATGCGGGCTGACATCAAGCCCGTCTTCGTCCGGCCATCCTTTAGCCGGAATCCAGCCTCCATATTGACCACCTCGCCGGAGGCACGCAAGCCTGCTACCAGGCGCTCGCGGTCAGCCGGATCGTCCCAAATTTGGATCTCCAGGGAAGTCTTGCCTTGAACATCTTCGGGGGTGTAGCCAGTGATCTCCGTAAAGCCGCTGTTGATCTCGATGAATAACCCATCCGAGAGGCGGTTGATATTGATTGCGTCGGGAGAAGTGTGGAAGGCTTTGGAGAATTTTTCCTCCGAGGCGCGCAGGGTCTCTTCCGCCTGTTGGCGTCTGGCGCGCTCCCGCAAACCCAGGATGCCGTACGCCAGGTCGTTCGACATCTCTGTAAGCAGCTGGATCTCTGCCTCGTCAAAAGCCTCTGGTTGGTCCGCATAAACTTGCGCCGATCCGAAGGCTTTTCCATCTGAGAGCAGCGGCAGGGCGATCGAAGAGGCATAGCCGCACTCCAGAGCGGTTTCCCGCCAGGGTCCGAAATTCGGATCGGTCAGGATGTTCCGGCTGAGGGCAGGCCTTCCTGTCCGGATAGCTGTGCCGGTCGGACCGCTTCCATAGGGGGAATCATCATAGGTGATCTGAATATCTTGGATGTAGTTCAATTCTGTGCCTGCTGCGGCTACCAGTTGTACCCGCTTGCCATCGTTTTGTTCGGCCAGACCGATCCATGCCAGCCGGTAGCCGCCTACCTCGACCAGGATCTGGCAGACCTGCTGCATCAGCGCGGTCTCATCGGTCTCATGCACCAGCACCTGGTTCACCTGGCTGCTCACCTGCAGCATGCGATTCAGTTTACGAATCTGCTCCTCGTTGCCTTTGCGCTCGGTGATATCCTCAAGGATTACCTGCACCTGCCCGGCGCGCCCATTGCCGTTGATGATCGGGGTCAGGAAGTACTGCACGTAGGATGTCTTCCCCCATTTGCTTGTATAGGGACACTCGGCGATGATGGTTTGCCCGCTTTCCAGGCAGCGCTGCACATGGGCGGAGAAACCCACCTCGATCAGGGGGGGGAAATCCAGCACGTTAATCTGCTGCGTCGCCTCAATGGAGGGGGAGCCCAAGATCATGAGCGCCGTCGGGTTGAGATCTACGATCTGCCCCTGCGCATTGACCAGCAGGGTGCCCACTGGGGCGCTCTCGAAGAGCAGCCGGTAGCGGCTTTCGCTGTCGCGCAGGGCTGCTTCGGCCTGTTTGCGCTCGATGGCCATAGCGGCCTGAGAGGAAACGAAAGCTAAAACGTCCAGGTCGGCGTGGCTGTAGCGCACCTGGTCGGAATAGGTTTGGATTGCCATCATACCGATGGTCTTCTTGGCAGTCTTGAGTGGGGCACCCAGCCAATCGAGAGATGGGGAGCCGATGAGATCCACCTGTCCCTCAGCCAGAAGCCGTTCGTAGACCTCGGGTGTGGCCAGCAGCGGCAGACCGCTGCGCAGTACATATTCGGTCAACCCCCTGCCAGGTTTTTGGGGAAAGGGGGCGCTATCGAACTCATCCATGTAGTAGGGGAAGCTGAGCAGTTCCGTCTCGTCGTCGTAAAGGGCGATGTAAAGATTTTCGGCAGGCATCAGCTCCCCGATAACTGAGTGGATCAGCCGGTAAAGCTCATCCAGATCTTCGGAGGTCTGGGCTGCCTCTGAGATGCGATAGAGGGCAGCCTGTACTTTTTCTGCGCGTTGTAAAACGTCCACCGGTCTACCTGTCATTCATCTGATGTGCAAGATTTGGCCCATCAGCCTGGGTTTTTCACCAAGGAGCCCCCGCTTGGGGATTGAATTTCAGCTTTCCATCCGATTCTAATGGAAAATGACCGAGGTGGCCCTCATAATACTGTAAGGTACAGGATTTTATGGAAGTAGGTGCCTCTCGTTTAGGTTAGGGACTCTATTTGCTCGAGGGGATTACTCTAGGGTTGGGGGATGAGGTACAAGGCAGGCTTTGCCTTGGCGTTCCACGACCACCTGCGGCGAATCCCTTTTCTTCCACCAGGGCGTAGTTGTGGCCTGCTGCGGCGTGGTATACACCGATATACACCATGATCTCCGTACCGGTGTTGGCAACACGGTGCGCCCAGATCGCTGGGATGTGGGTGATCGTGCCAGTCTGCCACGCCTCCGCCCGGAACTCGCCGTCCAGCGTATCCAACAGCAGATAGCCGCTTCCCGCTAGGCAGATGTACATCTCCGGCTGATCATTGCGCTCGTGCAGGTGGCCCTTCGTCATGTAATACTCATCCCCGATCTTTCCAGGGAAGAGGCCGCGTGATGGCGATGGACATATCCGAGGTGGAGGTAAGGAACTTGGCGTTGTAGAATTCGTAGATGAGCGGGTCCCCACCCAGGATTGCCTCTTGGAGGGCTTGCTGGTCGTAGAAGGCGGACTGCATGTCGCTGGCTCTGCGTTGGAGCTTATTGTCAAGATGTGTTCCCTGCCCGGTAAGGAAATCGAGATCGAAACTGGTGGGGTAATCGTTTTCTGGCAGCCTGGTCATCTTTGAGCTCCTGGGGTGTGTTCTGAATGGAATAATTATACAAGAGAAACGGTTGCGTAAATGATGATGAGGGCTTCTTGACGCATTGCCCTCCGGCATTAAACTCTGAGCGGTCTATGAACAACCCTGTTTATTATGAGCTGCTTGAAGCCTTCACCCAGCCCGGCTGTCCGCTCTGCCGACAGATACAAAGGGCCGTCGAGCGCTCCCTGTCTCATCTCTTCTATGAGTCGGTTACCGATCCGGGCGTACGGCACCGCTTGCGCCGGAGCTTGGGCTTCTGCAAGCGGCATGCCTGGCTGCTGGTGGACGCCCGTATCGGGGATGCCCTGGGTATGGCGATTATCTACCATGACTTGGTGGGCAGCCTGCTGAAGCACCTCCCCCAAGATTCATCCGTATCAAATCAGAAAAACTCTGTTCGCATGTGGCGTAAGCTGCCTTCCAGCCTGAAAATCCTGCTTGAGCAGGCTCTGGAAGCCCTTTCGCCCCGCCATCTTTGCCCGGCCTGCGAGCAGGAGGAGAGCACTCGAGCCGCGCCGCGGTCAACGTGATGGCCTCCGCACTGAATGACCCGGCCTTCACCGAAGCGTTCAAAGCCTCTTTTGGCTTGTGCATGCCTCATCTGCGCCAGGTGCTGGAAGAAATACGGGACCCGCTTGCCTTGGATGTCCTGCTTACCACCAGCCGCGACAAACTATCAGCCTTGCATCTTGAGCTGGCTGAAATAATCCGCAAGAACGATTATCGCTACCGCGATGAAGCCTTCGGCCCCGAAGGGGATGCCTGGAAGCGCGCTGTTGCCATGCTGGTGGGGTCGAATCACCTGCTCATTCCCACTGCTTAAATCAATCTGAAGTGGGAATCATCAAGACAGCGAGGGCATTTTACGGAAGCTCCCCTAGAAGAGCTTAAAAGAGAACATGGGAAAGAGAAATAGCGGCTTTTATAAAGATGCTCATTCTACTTATCCCCATGGGTTGAGAAGATTTAATCCCTGTATCTTGGAAATGAACAGTATTCCTGGTCACCAAGGTAAATCCCCACTGCTGAGCCGTTGCTGCCAATAATGCATCAATGGCAGAGATGGGTCGTCCAAGCTTTTCGAGCTGGGAGACCAGCTTTCCCCAGATCAGCATCGTCTGGACGTCAATGCTTAATATCTGGTCTGTGAATTGCGCCAATAGATCTTCCTGCAGCCAGTGATCCAAGATCACCTTTCGATCTGAGTTAGGCAGCTTTTCGATCTCCTTCTTGATTTCACCAATCGAAATCACGCTCAAAAAGATCCGGTCAGCATCGGTCGCCTGGATCCATTCAATGACCTTGAGGTTGGGCCGCGCTGCCACCAGCTCCGAGATAACATTGGTATCGAGAATGAAATTCACAGGTCAACATTCCTAGGCAAGCTTTGGTCTCGTGATAAATCGAGCTCGATGCCAACCAGGGGAGATTGGCGGAAGAAATCTAACAAGCTGGTTTTCGATTTTACCAGGCGGTCATACTCCCCCTTCGATATGATCACCACAGCTTCCTCACCATGGCGGGTCACCGTTTGGGGCCCTTCGTTTAAGGCTTTTTTGACCACTTCACTGAACCGGTTTTTAGCTTCCTGTAACTGCCAGATATCCTTGCTCATTCAAACTCCTTGTGTCTAGACTGTCTAGATTATACCATAATTCGTTTTGAACTCATTTCATCATTTCGATCGTACAGCCGATAATATTCAAGGTCCAAATAGGTATCTTCTCAACTCAAGAATTGGAATTCATGGCTTTATTCCCCCATTTCAAAAACGGAAATAGATCATTTTCCTTCACTGCATTGGTACTGTCATAAAACAGCCGCCGATGGCCTGCCAATGCCCTTGCGATGGTCGGACGCGTCAATCCGATCTTGCTGGTACTGCGATCCTGTGAGGCTGCTTGATCAAGAAATCCTGGTGTTTTTATCCATCCATTCGATTGCAGCTATCTTGGGTGATTATGAGGTACCTCAAGAAGATGAACCATCGTTTACTCATAAAAGCTAGTTCGTTGACTTTCCCCCAAAAATTCTTTATGCATTACCCGTCTAATCAAACCTCCAGCATGTCCGTCATCGCCAGGCGCGCCTGGCTCAGAGGCATCCCCAGCGAATAAGTCCATTCGGCTAGCAACGAGTTCATCGCCTTTTCTAGGATCGATTTTTCCTGAAGGGTTAACCTGGTACTGCGCTTGAAATTCGTCAGATCGCGCACCACTCGGCAGATTGACGATAACTTTCCCTGATTCATCCGCGCCAACAGCTGGTCTTTGCGCAGCAGCCGGTCCTCCAGTAACATCTCGCTCGGGTTCGTAAGAATAGCCGATAACTTCACAAACTCCTCCGGCGGGGTGGGCACGCGCAGGCTGGGCTGCTGGAGATCATTAATCGGAATCCAGATCGTCAGATCCGATGTGCGTACAACGTAGCACTTGGTAAGAAAACCGTGGACGGGTCTATCCTCAATTTTCACGATCTCACCCACACCGAAGTTCCAGTGGATCACTTTATCGCCAATCTCGAAGCCCATTTTGCACCTCTCTCCGGGGAAAAAAGTGAAGGTCCCCAGGCGAGCACCACAAGAAGCACAGGCCTGGAGATCTTTCTATATCATTTAATAACGCCTGTTATCCGAGCTGCGGCGCGGTTGCTCTTCGCGTGGTTTAGCGATGTTCACTCGAATCGCTCGATCATCCAGCATTTTTTCATTCAGGATCTTGATTGCATTCTGTGCCTCTTCATCGCTGTTCATAGTTACGAAGGCGAAACCCTTCATGCGGCCTGTGTCGCGATCTTTGATGATATCTACAGAGACCACCGTTCCAGCCTTGGCGAACAATGTCCGTACCCCATCCTCGGTAGTATCATAAGATAAATTTCCTACATATAACTTTGTTTCCATTTTTATCCATTTCCTTTGTATTGGTTCGACCATCCACTGCTTCTCAGAATGGCAGTCGTTGAATGATATTCCAGGATCGGTATAAAAAAAAGCCACCATTCAAAACAGAATGGCGGCTTTATCGATTAAACGCTGATCTGGAATTTGTCTATACCATTGTACCACAAATTGCGAGGAAAGATCATCTTCCGTGAATGATCGTTTACTCATCTCTCTAGTAGATATTTACCTAGGAACGCCAGGCTTCCCTCAATGCGCTTAGAAAGATGGCATCCACCAGACTGCCTTTTTCTTGATCCCTGTGTTTTAAACGCTGGGTTTCCCTACAAAGATGAACCGAGTGCCAATTCGAGCCACACCTGGTTCTCCTCCAGGTATGCCGCGTCCGTTTGGTAGATCGATAAGTGCCCGGCAGCGATGTTGGCTTGCATCCGGGCATCGCCCTGTGCTGCGCCAGCCAGCAGCATATCCGCCA
Source organism: uncultured Chloroflexia bacterium (assembly GCA_963751425.1). Taxonomy (GTDB): domain Bacteria; phylum Chloroflexota; class Anaerolineae; order Anaerolineales; family UBA4823; genus CAVVUF01. The sequence goes on from CAVVUF010000002.1 coordinate 1,363,737, forward strand.
TGAACTTCACCCGCTGGGCGATCGCTGTCACCACTGGAGAGCGATCTTGCAAACCGTAGGCTTCACAGAAAAGTCGCACCCTGCGGGCTTGGTCCGTGAAGGTTCCGAAACCCTCCGGGTTAGAGGGAGCGGTTGCCGGGGCAAACCGGTAGATGGCGTAGGCGATGTCCCAGAGGCGCGGTCCGGGATGGGCGTGGTCAAAATCGATCACGCCCACCAGTTTCCCTTTGTCAAATATACAGTTGTAGGGAGCAAAATCACCGTGGCAAACCACCTCAATGGGTTCTCGCGTAGGAGCCTGCCAGCCCGTTTGCTGGATTTGAGCGATGTCTTCCGTCGCATCATGCAGGCGGCGCAGGAGCCGCGCGGCCGAGATCAATATTTCGTCGGAACGCAGTGCTTCAGGCAGCGGATAATGACCTACCAGACCCGGGATGTAACTCAGCACCTCCCGTCCCTGCTCATCATACCCGAGCGGAGCTGGGACCTCCTGGATCCCCTTGGCTCTCAAGTGTTCTAGAAGCCAGTGGACTTGTTTGGTCCAGGACCCCGTTCCACGGCGCACTGTATCACCCAGGCGGGTAACCCGGCTCATATTACCCCCGCTTAATTCTTCTTCAACCATCTTTACCAGCCGATATCCTTTAGAAAGCCCCGCACGACCCGCAGATACTCCGCATAGTTTTCCCTGCGGATGTTGTGGCCTGCCCCGCTCAGGTGTGCCACCCGGATATAGTTGTTCATCTTCGCCGCTTTCTTGGCAATCTCCGGCGTCACGATGGCACCTTTCTCGGGTTCAGCGGTGATCAGCAGTGTTGATCGAACGATCCCGCGCACGACCTCTTTCCACTCGAAACGGATCGGCGGCAGCGCTTGGATGAAGTTGTAATCGAGCTGTTGCTTAGATTCGGCCCACGGGCGCAGCTCGGCTTCCTGCCAGGTGGGGCTGTCGTGGCGGCACTTGTCCATCAATTCTTCCACGCTCATGTTCTGTATCTCCAGGAGCCATTCCCGGAAAGGATTGGTGCTTTTTTCCGCTTGCTCTTTTTCCTCAGTCGGCGGTTCAACCCGCCAGGCAGGGTCCTCCAGGATCAGGGCCCGCGCCAGCCCGGCAAAGCGCCCGCCCAGCTCGGCGGTCACGCTGGCGCCCATCGAATGCCCGCCCACCACTGGCTGCTCCAGCCGCAGCGCCTCGATCAACGCGGCCGTGTCAGCCGCCATGTCGATCGCCTCGCCGGGTTGAATCCGAGCCGAGAGTCCATGGCCGCGTGCATCCGGCAGGATCAGGTCATAATCGGCTTCCAGATCATGCGCCACCGGCGTCCAGCATTTTCCGTTGTCAGAGAAGCCGTGCAAGAGTACCAGCGGCGGCTTATCGCCGCGGCCAGTACGGGTGTAGTGGATGTTTACCTTGTTGACAGTGATGTCGTCTTCAAACCATTGATGAGTCATTTTCTTTTCCTTTCCCAGATTCAATTATATACCGCATCACCGGACGGCGCTCCGACCGTCTGGCGACCACCTGGAAACCGAGTCTTTCATAGGTCGATTGGATGCCCATATAGCGCTCGTAGGGGAGCAGCTTGGTGATCTCGGTCCTCAGTGGGTAGCTCTCTATGATCCTTGCCCCTTTCGACTGCGCATAGCCAATAGCCGCCTGGATCAAGAGCTCCGTCATGCCTTTGCGCCGGTAGTCCTGTGAGACAAAGAAGCAGGTGATCGACCAGACCGGCTGGTTGTCCACGCGCTTGAGCGTGCGGGAGCGTTCCAGCACGGGATAGTCATCGCGTGGGGCGATGGAGCACCAGGCTACAGTCCGATGCGCATCGTATGCCAGGATGCCGGGGATCTTTCCACCCTTCACGATGGCCTTGAAAGCTCCTTTATTGCCGTCGCCGTAACCACGCTGGCAGTCCGCCCGCCGGGTCCGCCAGTACATGCACCAGCAGCCATTCTGGACGCCGTGTTCCTCGAACAGACGCTCGAAATCCAGCCAGCGCTCCGGTGTAAGGGGATAGTATGTGAAATCCTTGGAATTCAAATTTGGTTGATCTTGATTCATCGGATTGTCTTTCTGGATAATTATGGCAGAAGCAGCCTCGACAGGGTATCATCCAACCACGCCACATAACGCTCCCTCGACCAGCCGCCCTCGCTCCTCAGCAGGTTGAAAAGCTCAGGGCTGGTGATCGCCCACACGATCTCCGCTGCCTGTTTCTCGTCCAGCCCTGCTCGCAAAGGACCATGCGCAGCGAGGCTTGCCGTGAATGCCTTCATATTCCGCATACGATTCTGGAGGATATTCTTCAGCAGCGCGGCGATCTCCGGTTCGGTCTTGGCTGCCAGGCGTATGACCTCAAAAAGCGGCGCCACGCGCTCCAGGATGGGCGAGATATCCTGAGCAAACCGGTGCAGCTGGCGGACAGGATCCGCTTCATGGAGCACTGCTTGGGGACCGGGCCTCTCCAGCAGGGGAATGGGCTGCTCGTCGCCTCCCACGGCAATGTCAATCAGGCTGGTCAGGATGGTGCGTTTATTACCAAAGATCGCAAAGACCGTCTCTGGCGCCACGCCAGCTGCTTCGGCGATGGCACCTATGCTGGCTCCGCTGTAGCCGCGTTCCAGGAAGATCTGTCTCGCTGCCTCCAGGATTTGGCGGCGGGTCTCTTGCGCTTGCGCCTGGCGGCGGGTGGAATTGTATGCACGTTTAGTTTGAGATGACATTTCCTCTTGACATTCTGACTAATTGGATGTAATATATCTGTATTCAATACAGTATAACATTATTGAATATGGCTGTCAATTAGAATAAGTTTAACCGATAATTTCAACCAACACAACCAAAATTTACAGGTAAATAAGGAGTCTCGAATGTCAACCGAAGAAAATAAAACCGCTTTACGCCAGGTGATCGAAGAAGCCTTCAACAAAGGCAACTATGCTGTCCTGCGCGAAATTTTCAATCCAAATTTTGTTGAGCACCAGTATGGTCTGCATCCTACCATCGAAGGCATGCAGGGTGATATTCAATTCCTGCGCACGGCCTTCCCCGATTTCACCCTCTCCATTGAAGATTTGCTTGCCCAGGGAGATCAGGTCTGGGTGCGCATGACCGCCCGCGGCACGAACCTGGGCGGGTTCATGGGCCCACCCAACGGCAAGTCCATCCAAATCACCGTCATCGATATCTGCCGGTTTGAGGATGGCAAGATTGTCGAACACTGGGGTGTACCCGACCGCTTCGCTCTGTTGGCGCAGCTTGGGCTGCTGCCTCAAGCGCAGCCGCAAGGGATATAATTTCTATCAACAGATCGATCCTGGCCTCCCGTTCCAGCGTTGAACAATTCCACAACTCACCCATCCTGTGTGGCTGACGTGGGGTGAGAGCTGAGACGGGAGGCTAAATTATAGGTGTTGTGACTGACTTGTAAAATCCCAAATCTACCTGCCGGAAGGCAGATTAAAGAAGGTTTTTAGGGTCCCCCGATCTTGGTCAAGGAGATCGTCGAAATGATCGATGGAGTGGAAGGCACTACCGTACTCACGCCCTGGGTAAAAGGGTTATAATTTGGTTGGGAAAGCCGATGACCACTGACCGTCCACCTGCCTACATCGTTTGGAGCACGGACCAAATTGATCTGTCCGACCCCTTTCAGCATCGCTGGTATATCCAACAGGTGCTGACTCATGGCCGGATCGAGGATGTACGCCGCTTGAATTTGGATGAGATTGCTGCATGTGCTAGATGCCATCATCCTACCGGATGATGTGCGCGCCCTCTGGCAGCGATTTTTGGAGAGACGCCATGCTCAAGGGTAAGGGTATACTCTCGAATTTTCAGAAGTCTTTTTTAAAACTTTTCGCCGGCCTGCCTGATCAGGAACATTTTTACCTGACCGGAGGTACGGCTTTAGCAGAATATTACCTAGGCCATCGGCTTTCGTTTGACCTGGATTTATTCACAAGTGAAACCGATCTTATTCTTCCATTCTCGTACCGGGTGGAACAGGCTGCCCATGCTACTGGTTTTCACATGAAGGTTATGCGCCGCTTCGCCAGCTTTGTCGAATTTCAGGTCAGCCATGGTGAAGTTGTTCTCAAAGTTGATATTGCGCTTGATTCACCTTTTCGCCTTGCTCCAACTGAACTAGGTGATGTCGGAGTGATGATCAATGATTTTCAGGATATCAAGGCCGATAAAACTCTGGCATTCTTTGGCCGGGCTGAACCTCGAGACGCGATTGATTTATATTTTTTGCTGCAAAATACCCGTTTTGACGATCTGGCAGAACTGGCCCGCCAAAAAGATACTGGCTTTGATCTGTACTGGTTCGCCGTTGCCCTGAACCGGACCGAGAAATTTCCGGATGAGATCGAACGCTGGCCGGTCAAGATGCTGGTGGCGTGCGACCCGGTTGAATTGAAGCGCTTATTTCAGGGTCTTGCCATGCATATTATGTCCAGTCATACCGGATAGGCTCTGCGTTCCTCCGGCATTAATCAGATCCCCTCTCCATGGTCATCGCCAACCAGTCCAAGAGTCCTTTCGTGCACGCTCAAGATTTGTGAATAGCAAGCATCGTGATCAGAATCCTATTCCCACCGGAAGAATTTTACTGCCAAGATGCTTGATAATACCAGGAGCAGGCTGAGCACGACCAGCTCCAACCGGTGCGCCGCCCAGGTTTCACCTTTCCACAGTCCCTGGAGCAGGGTCACGACATACGTCAGCGGGATGAAACGTGCAATGGCACGCATTCCGGCGGGCATGATCTCCATGGGAATCGTCGCCCCGGATAGGTAGATCATCGGGTAGAGCAGCACATTGCCTACAATGCTAGCCGTGCGCACATTCGGCATCAAGCCTGCCAGCAGCATCCCCACTGCAAAGAAGCTCAGGCAGCTCAGCACAAAAGCAGCCAGGACGCTCAAAGCATTCCCATCAAACCGCAGCCCATAAAACAGCTTGCCCGCCAGGATGAGCAGTCCCATCCCCGCCAAGGTCATCAGAAATTGCATCACCAGTTGGGCTCCCAACACGCTTGCCGGGCTTACCGGAGTGGCTCGGAAACGTTTCAAGATGCCCCGCTCGCGGTAGTTCGCCAGGGTAATGGGCAGGGAGATCAGCGCGCTGAGCCCAATGATCAGCGCCGTGTAGGCTGGCACCGAGGCATCCACGGTGCCATACCCTCCGTGTTCAGGGGATGGCTCGTTGCCGAAGATAGCACCGAATAAGAACAGCAGCATCAGCGGCACCACCAGGGTGAAGAAAGCCATGATCGGAAACCGGAAGTATAGTTTAATTTCGATCAGGGTAAGCTTCCAAAAACCGCGCATTTATCCTTCTCTCGTTCAATCTCGCATCGCTCGCCCAGTCAAATGCAGGAAGACATCTTCGAGAGTAGGTATTTCCATCCGGATTTCGTTGAATTTGACTCCCTGCGCGGCGAACAGGTTGACCACCTCCGTGATCAAGGGGGGCTGGCCTGGTTGTGCGGCGCGGCCATACACGATGATTTGCTGCCCATCCTGCTCCACACGGGTCACGCAGTCCAAGGCTTTCAGGGTTTGGGGGTCGTAGCTGTTTTGGATGGTTAAGATCACGCGGCTCTCTGCACCCAGGCTGCTCACCAGGGAGGACGGCGTATCCAGGGCGACCACGCGCCCGTAGTCCACGATCGCCACGCGATCGCACAGCTTCTCAGCTTCCTCCATCAAGTGAGTCGTCAGGAAGACGGTGCGTCCCTCGGAGCGGATCTCGCGCAGCAGCTCCCAGATCGTCTGGCGCGCCTGCGGGTCGAGGCCGGTGGTCAGCTCGTCAAAAAAGACCAGCCGCGGGTGGTTGATCAATGCCAGGGCGATGAACAGGCGCTGCTGCTGGCCGCCCGAAAGCTGCGAGATGTAAGCCGATTCTTTCTCAGTCAGCCCGAGGCGTTCCAATAAGCTGTGCCAGTCTGCCGGGTTCGGGTAGAACGAGGCAAACAGGTCCAGGGCTTCTCCGACTTTAAGGCGGTCTGGCAGCTGGGCTTTCTGAAGTTGGGTCCCGATCACCAGGCGCAGGCTGCGCTCCTGGCGCACCGGGTCAAACCCCAGCACAGACACTTCACCGCTGTCGAAGGTACGCAGCCCTTCCAGGCACTCGATCGTGGTCGTCTTTCCAGCGCCGTTGGGTCCGACCATCCCGAAGATCTCCCCTTCGTTCACCTCCAGCGACAAGTCATCGACCGCAATCGTCTTCCCATAGGTCTTACGCAGATGGCTGACTCGGATCACAGATGACATGGCTTGTCTCACATCCCGGTTACGCCGCGCTGCACGAAGGCTAGCACCGCCATGCTCAGGAATAAGGCCGCCGCGAGGATCGTCCAGCCCCTGCCGGCCAGTGAGGCCAACCCCAGCAATCCTCCGCTGCCGGCGAAGAACAGCGTGACGTAGCCGATCACCATCCAGCGCACCTGGCGAAAATCGATTTTCAATACATAATCCAGCAGCAGCTCCACGAACAACCAGGCCAGCATGCAGCCGATCTGGATGTAGTAAAGCGGCGGCCTGCCCACCTGGGGGGCTTTAATGAGCAGGTAGACCAGCGGGATGGCCAGGAGCAGCTCGAAAATCCCGATCCAATGTTCAACCTGAGGTTTTCCCCACAGTCGAAAGATGAACACCAGGATCGCTGAAATAAAGAAAGTTACGGCAACGATGGCACCCAGGATATTCAATTTTTCACGCATAGGGTTCCCTTTACTTCTTATACGCAGTTCCCTCCACCATCACCAGGCAGTCTTCGTCGATGAACTCGGTGGTGGAGGTCATCCGGGCTGGGAAGTGGTCCTTCTCGAAGTAAGCATCGAAACGCTTCTCCATCTCCGGCAGGTCCTGGATATGCTTAAGCCATACGTTCACCTTCACCAGGTTTTCGAAGCTCAATCCCAGCTTGCCGAGGGTCTCCTGCATGTACTCCATGGTATGATCCAATTGTTCGGCAAAAGTATCTCCGGAACCGCGGTGCAAGCCCAGGAACACATAATCTCCCGCCTCGACCGCCAGGGAATAACTGTAGGGGGTTGGAATTCTTTTTATGTCAGACATATACTGCTCCTGTTAGGGTGATGAACGGAGAAGCCATATTTTCCCTTCTCTGTGTCATTTTTGTTAATATTCTATAGCATTTTCAAGAGATCGGGGGCGATATCGACGACATAATTTTTCCTGGATTAACATAAATAGACCAATGATTCCAAAAGCGAATCTGGTAATCATTATTATATATATAGTAGTATAATTAATATAGTATCAAAATGATATTATCAGCAGGAGATATGTATGGCAATCTACACACACCGGGTCCAAGCAGTTTTAACCGAAGAACAGTACGAAATGCTGCGCGAGCTGGCTGAAAAATCAGGCCAACCGGTCAGCCTTTTGGTGCGTGAAGCGGTTGAAAAGGTTTATTTTGAGAGAATAGATCTCGATCGCCGCCAGGCCGCCTTGGGCCGCCTTTTAGGGCTGGATGCACCGGTTGCCTCCTGGTCTGAGATGGAAGAAGAGATCCAACGCGGGGCTGTAGAATGACATCCCAACCTGTGTTCATGGATGTCAATATTCCCATGTACGCAGCGGGACAGCCGCATGCATATAAAGAATCCTGCACATGGATCATGCAGGAGATTGCCTTTGGTCAGATTTCAGCAGTCATCGATGTCGAGATCGTTCAAGAAATCTTTTATCGGTATGGTGCCCTAAAACGTTGGGACCTGGCGATAAGCATGGCAGCGGCTGTTTTGGATATCATCCCTGTCGTATTACCCGTCACTCAGGTGGAAGCGCGCCTATCGGTCTTGTTATTTGAGCAATATGCCAGGGGCGGCATAACCGCACGCGACGTGATCCATATTGCTGTTATGCAGAACAATGCCATCAAAGAGATTATCTCAACAGATGAGCACTTCGACAAGGTGGATAGCCTGACCCGGTTAGATCCATTGAGGTTGTTCGAAAACAGAACAAGGCGGTAAGTTTCCCAGGAGGCTAGCCCCGTTATAAACGCGCTGTCAGCCAGGTCTCCACATCCTTGAGCACCACTTCCCGCTCCGGCTCGTTGAACACCTCGTGGTAAAACCCCTCATAAATCTTGATTGTTTTATCCCTTGAGCTGGCTCCCTCATACAGCATCTGCGCACCGCCCGGGTCGACCAGTTTATCCTGGCTGCCCTGCACGGTGATGAACGGCAAAGAAATTTTACTCACCTCTGCCTTCACGCGCAGCATCGATTTGAGCATCTCTGATGCCAGGCGCGCTGGCGTTTTGCCATGGAAGACCAGCGGGTCGCTGTTATACACTTTTACCACTTCCGGGTCGCGGGAAATCATCGAGGCATCAAGCGCCAGCACCCCTGCTTTAGGTGCAACCTTTGAAAGGATTTTGCTCATCGTGATCGTCATGGAAGAGATGTTCTCGCTGATCTTGATCGCAGGGGCAGAGATGATGGCACCCTTGAACTTCTCCTGGTTATCGAGTAAATAAAAGGTGGTGATCAGCCCGCCCAGGCTGTGTCCCAGGATGAAAATGGGCTTACCCGCCTGCCAGCCTTTGACCATGTTGTAGTAAGTTGTGAGTGGGTCTGTATAATCTTCGAAGCGCTGCACCTCTTCTCGCCCGCCTTCCGACTTTCCGTGCCCCAGGTGGTCGAGTCCATAGACGGCGTAACCCAGCGGAACGAAGTGGTTCACCACGTTCATATAGCGACCAGAGTGTTCGCCCAGACCATGGACGATGAACAGCACAGCCTGCGCCTCTCCCTCCGGCAGCCAACCCTGGTAATAGATACAAACCTTTTGTGCGTTATTGAACATGCCTTCGATATGTTTCATAGTACCTCCTAATTACATTTGTACGAAAAGGATTGATTATGGTTCTGCATAACAGGTATCGACAACCTGTGTAATATCTTTGAAAACGAAACCGCTTCCTGTTGGCATAAAGGAACGGTCCTCCAGGAATGGTAAGTCAGTATGAAAAACCGTGTTCAAGACCATTCGAAAAGAATTAACTGGGGAAATTTTTTCATAGAAGTTCGACTCCACGACAGGATAGGGCAGATAATAAGCATTTAAGATCGCAAAGCGGGCCTTATAGCAACTCTGATCTGATCCATCGAGCACAGCATTAGGGCCATGATCCCCTTGGATAATGATAATTGGCTTTGTTTGTGAATTTTCTAAAATGTTATCGATAATTCCTAATATGCGCTTGTTCGCATACTGGATTTGTTTTGTGTAACCTTGTCTGTACTCTTCCTCCCTACCTGTGAAGATCCAGCCTGTATTCTTAATCCCTGTCGCAGGGATTAAATTCCCATTTTCATCTAAAACAAAGGGCGGGTGTGGAATCAAGATGTGAGCATAGACGAACTTAGGTGAAGGCTGCGAAACGATACCCTCCAGGGCTTTGAGCTGCTGTAAAACCGGTTTGCCTACCAGGTTTGAAACCGCTAATGCGTCATTATTCCATAACACCGACAGGGTTGTGCCTGCCAGGATATATTCAAAGTAGTTCGATTGGCTTGGGATTGGGATCAGCTTATCGGCGCTGTCCAATTGGGTGAGTCCATAATCGTCTTCGACTGCAACAGTGCTGTATCCCTGGCTGCGTAGAAATTGCAGCAGCGGTGTAGTATTTAAGAACTGGTGCAAGATGAAAAAATCGTCGGGCTGTTCGTTTTCGCTTGCTGACAAACCATCTAGATAAACGAAGTTCAACGAAGAGGCGAGAGAATATATGGTTTTGGGATAATTGGTATAACTTTCTTGCGCGATTTGAAACCCCCTCCCCTCTAATGCCTGTATAAACGGACTGTTATCAATCCCATATCGTTTCGCTAATACATCTGAGCGACCATAACCATCCAAAATGAAATAGTAAATATCGGGTTTCTCCCGGATGGGGTCATTATTTTTGACAATCGGTTGGTCGATGCTTGGTAAAGAAGATGCCGCTCTGCTTTCGTGATTTGCGTTCAGAAAGTATGAAAAGACTTGAATGCTCGGCCAGATGATAAGAAGTAAGCCCACCCAATTGAGATAGGTGGAGAGTGGTCGAGCATTTTTTAATATCCGGATAATCCCATAAGTCCCAAGGATGAAAACGACCGACCACGCTGCAGCTAGGTAATCGGGACGTCCGATGGATATGGTTCCAATTTTCCAGCTTGCTATGGAGAAATAAATATGACCATAAAAATAGTACAATAACAGATATAAAGTCGTCAGTAAACCAGCTTTATCCCAATTTTTCAATATTGCCCACAAGCATACAAAAATGATTAACGAGACGAACAGGCTATATGATAATGGGCGGATGAAATCTAATAAAGGGATTCGCTCATGCCGGTTTACCGCCATGAGATAAAGGATTGGATATACCGCAAAAAAGAGGGGATGTAAGACGATGAACTTGCTTATAGGCTTGTTTGCCATACCTTATTTTTGAACTCACATATCTCAAGGGGATTTTTCAGTCGGAAACACCATTTTGTGGCCTGCCACAAATCCAATTATCGCACTAAATAAAAAAATCGTTATGCAATCGCAAAACGATTTTTCTTCTTTTCCTCCTGATCGACCAACTTGGATTGGTTCAAAGAAATGCCTTCGACAGCCGGTCTAATTGGTCCAGCTCCTCCGGCGCCAATTGAAACTTCATCGCTCCGGCATTTTGCTCCACCTGGCGGACCTTCGTTGCCCCGGGGATCGTCAGGACGGTCTCGCCGTGGAAGCTGACCAGCCAGTTCAACGCCACCTGCCCAACTGAAGCGGAATATTTTTCGGCCATCTTTTCCATCGCCGTCACCAGCGGGCGGGTGGCTTCGATCCTGCCCTGCAGCCTGCGCCGGTAGTAGAATGACTTCTGCGTCAATAAGTCTGGGTTCTTATGGTAGATGCCCGTCAGCAAGCCGTATTCCAAAGGGGTATAGGCCACGATGGAAACACCCAGCTCTTTGGCTGCCTGCAGCGTCCCATCCGATTCGATCTGGCGGTGGGCCAGGCTGTAATGCACCTGGTTGGCAGCCAGCTTCAAACCAACTTTCGTCAGGGCTGCGTGGGCACGGTGCATATTCTTGGCATTGAAGTTGCTGACCCCCACCGAGCGGATCTTGCCCGCCTCTGCCAGCTTTGCCATCGCTTCCATCTCCGCTTCCGGTGATGAAAAGCTGAAGGGCTGGTGGATGTAATACAGGTCGATAGGGTAGGGCTTGAGGCAGTCCAGGCGCTCGTCGATGCTTTTTAGTATGTGGCTGGCGGTCCTGAAGAGCGGCCACCACTTGGTCGCCACCACCACTTGGCCAGCCTGGATGCCCAGGCTCTGCAGCGCCGCCGATAGGTTGCGCTCCGACTGCCCGAAGCCGTATAACTCGGCGGTATCAAACCAGCTGATGCCCCCATCCAGGGCGGCCTTCACCAGGGAGGTCTTCTCCTCCTGGCTCATCACCGGGAAGGCTTTCCCCATCAACCCTGCCCCACCCGAAAACTGCATCACCCCCAGGCCAACCGGCGTAACCTGGATCCCCGTCGCTCCGAGAGAGCGCTTTTTCATCATAATTTGTTCCATTGAACTTGATCCTTTCTGGGGCTGATTTTACCAGCCAAAGGAAAGTTTGGGATGAGACGAGTATGAAAAATATTGTCGGATATTCATTCTTCGACTCGCACATCCTGGCTGGGGCACTATAGGTAGGTTATGCCATTTTATATTCAGAAGATTTACAGGCTGATCGGTAGATTAAAGGGATCAAAATCATCAATCCCTTCAGTGTCTTGTAGTTAAAGGAGAACAAACTCCAGGTAGTTTTCTGGTTGAATAACCCGGAACTCCGATATATGCTAATTCTAGAAAAAAGTCAAAAACAAGGAATTGACTGGCGAACAATCTTTCTCTGGTAAGATCTCTGCTTCAACCCACTGCGTTCCTATGTAAGGAATTTCTACATCTGCTTCCACGGGCAGCGATGTTTTCAATTCGAGCACCACGCACCACGCCCACTTCCGGCTGCCGGGTTGTAGATGATCAGCTTGGATACCATTCGTTAATTCTAACTCAAACCTCCGCGGAAATAAGTCAGGTTAACTCGGTTTTCACGAATTTCCATAAAAAAGAGAGCCGCCCGGTCTTATGGGCAGCCCTCCCTGGTTCAATCGAAACAGCGAAAGTTATGTTTACGGACCGACGATACGGCCTTCCACCACGGGTCCTACGGGCGAGTTGGCTGCAACGTAGTCAACGGCCACCTGCAGCAGGTCATCACCTGGCTGGAGAACGTTGGTGCCCTGGGCGAAAACGGTGTACCCGTCTCCGCCGGTATACATGAAGTCATTGGTGACGAAGCGCACGGAGTCGGTTGGCCCGATGGGGGTCTGCGGACCGCTAATGCCCTGCGGCGTCTTCCACATGCCCGTGACGACGGGTGTGGTGCCGTTGCAGGTGAAGGTAGCCTTGAGGCCGGAGATCTGCGGGAACCGCCCGGTGGCAATGGCAACATTGCAGAACGGAGAAAAGCCGTTCAGGAAAGCCTGTTCCATCTGGGCGCCGGTCAGGGTCAAGATGACGGTGCGGTTGCCAAAGGGTAAGACGCTGAACATCTCACCCCAGGTGATCTGGCAGTTCTGTTCGCCAGCGCTGGGTGGGGCGCAGTTCAAATCTGCACGCAGGCCGCCGGAGTTGGTGTAAGCCGCGTCCACGCCAGGATACTTAAGGCGCATCGCATCCGCCACCAGGTTGCCCATGGCTGACTCAAACAGGCGGGAGGGGGCGCGCTTGATATCGAACTGCTGAGAGCCGATCACCTGGTTGCGCAGCACGGCTGTCTGGGCGTTGGCGTCATCGACGATCGCTTTCACATCCGCTCGTTGGGCGACGCCCAGGTTCTTGGCGATGCGCGTGGCTGCTCCAGCCCATTCCACGTCGCCACCCTGGACGACCATCTGCACCACCGAGTAGCTGGCGCCGGCGTTAATGCCCTCCGCCACCAGGATGTTGCCGACCATCAGGTTCGAGACCCGGTGCGTGTGACCTGCCAGGACTACATCCACACTCGTATCCTGGATACCCTGGACAATGGTCATGATCGGCCCTGCCCAAGGCACCGCAGCGTTCCGTCCACGGCATTCGAACCCACGGCCGTCCCCTGGTGGATCAGCACGATCTGCACCCTAACGCCTTGCTGGCGCAGGTTTTCAGATTCCTTGCGGATCGTTTCCACTTCGTCCAGGAACTTCAAGCCAGCCGTGGCGCCCGCGCTGACCAGCTCCGGGGTTTCCTTAAGCTCGATGCCGATGACACCGATGCGCAGGTTGCCATAGTCGAAGACGTGCGTGCCTTGCACCCAATCGGGGTTCTGCAGGGTGGTTTCATCGACAATATTGGCGCCCAGGAAGGGGAAGTTGGCCCGCGCCTGGTGCTGCAGCAGCCGGGCTACGCCGTAATCGAATTCGTGGTTGCCGTAGGAGGTAGCCATCAGCCCCCAGGCATTCTCGACATCGATGGCGGGCATATCCTCCAGCAGCCCGGAGTTGGCCGGTGAAGCGCCCACATTATCACCCGAGGCGAACAGGAAGGAGCTTCCGGGGAGCTGGGCGGCTTCCTGGTCGAAGAGCGTCGCCAATTGGGCTGCCCCGCCTACCGAGACGTTTCTGCCGTCGATGGTGATGTGGACTGTTCGAGCTGTCCGTGGAAATCGGTCAGCCCAATGATCGGCACCAGGGTGCGGGCTTCGCCGCCGCGCAGCAGGTCCAGGCGCACGGTGCCCTGGGATTGCTGCGGCTCTGGGATACCCAGAATGTAAGCGATGGTGGGGGCGAGATCGATGGTGCGCAAGCCGCTGGCAACCACATTCGGCAGCACTTCACCGCCGCCGGCAATGAAAGTCGCGCGCATGTTAATATTCGCGTCCAAGTTTTGCACGTCCGGCACATAGCCGTGCTGCCCGAAGAAAGCCGAGCGGGCTACCAGCGTGCCCGGGGTAGCTGCATCAAACTGGTAGGGGGGATAAGCAAAGACGACCAGGTCGCCGGTGCGCGTGGGGTGCGCCATATCGGCGGTGCTGTCGGGGCCGTTGGGGATGTAGCGTGCTTCCGCCTTGGTAAAGGCGCGGTCGATCATCATCCAGCCTTCGGGCTGGCTGTCGCCTGTCCAATCGTTGGGGTCAGCCAGCGCCAGGAAGGCGGCTTTGATCTGGGCGACCGTGGCTGCTTCCTGGTTGGCGGGCACCTGCTGCAAGCCGGCGGCAACCGGCTCGCGCCCCGCCAGGTTCAAATAAATCTGCACTGTCCCGCCTGCCCAGCAGGCCTTGGCTTTGCCGATCGTCTCGCCGGTTGGCTAGGCGGCAGTTGGAGGTCTGCGGCTTGGAGAGCAGGCCCAGGTCGACCAGCACCTTGCTGGCATCGATCGCCAGGAACTGCGGGGCGAAGCCATGGTCGGAGGAGACAAAGGTGGATATATTATCGGGCATCAGCGACTGGACGAGTGCCAGGGTGGTGTCGGCGCCCTGGTAGGCGCGCTGGATGAAAGCGGTGCGCTGAGCCACGCGCCCATCCGGTGTGCCGTTCACCTGCACATCATCATAGGCCGGGTTGGGATGCGCCGTTCGGCAGCGTGGGGGAGATCAAACCCAGGAACTGGTGCTGGAACTCATCTGTGGTGGGGTAACCCGCCATCACCAGGTCGGGCTGGTAGGTTTTGAGGATGTAGGTAATGATGGGGAAATGTCCTTTCTCCCAGTACAGCCCTTGCTCAGCATATGTCTCTTCGCTGACGATGCCAGCTTCCAGGACGGCGAAATCGGCTGCGGTGGCAGAGGGAAACTTCTGGGCAATGTACTCGGCGAAATCTCCGCTGAAGCCAGGCTCACTCCATCCAGACCCAGGAGGCATTGGCACGCGCAACGGAGGTATGGAAAAGGCGTACCTTGCTCAGGTCGCCATTCAGCTCTTCTACTTTGAGCAGCACGCCGGCGGTCTTCCCATCCAGCGCTCCACCACTGATCTTCACCTTGACGTCAGCCCATTGGCCGCGTTTCAAGAGTCGCAACGGCATTCGCACCATCCTTGCTGGGTGAAAACAGGACGCGGTCATAGTTAACCACTTTGTCGTTCGTCGAGTCGAAGATGAAAGCGTTGAAGCCATATTTATCCGTGCCAAAATCCAGGATGCGCAGGCGCATCTCTTTGGCTGGGCTGTAGGTTCTGGGGGTGTTCGTCCAGCCGCTGGCATCGACTGGGGCCGCACCGGCGAAGGCAGCCTGTCCGGCAAAGCCGGCGGGGTGGTCGAACTGCAGGCCAAAGGAAGCCACGAAAGCAGCGTCATCGGTCGGGACTGATGTAGTTGGTGGCGACGCCGCGCCCGGAGAAAAAGCTGAGGTAATCAACGGTCGGCCCGTTGATGGCACCTACGCGCCCACCCGCCCATTCAATCTGGGCGACGCGCTTGCCGCCGCGCTCGGCAGCCTGCGCCAGGGTCTCGGCTTGCAGCACACCTGCGTCAAAAGCCGCGGTGCGGTTGCCCATGGGTTGGCCGTTGATCGTGAACGTATTATTCGTCGAGCCGTGCACGCCCGACCAGGCTCCGGTTGCCAGGCTGTACCAGCCTGCGCCCGTATTGGGCGGCGCCTGGGTGAGCAGTCCGCCGTCGGCGGCCTTGGCGCCGGAGCGCAGCAATTTATCCACGGTGGGCATCAAACCCTGGCTGGCATACGCCTCTGCCAGGTCCTGGCGCATCCCATCCGCGACAAAGAAGATAACTTTTTCATTGGGTTTGGCGCTGAGGGACGCTGGCATTGTGCTGGAGGCCAGCCCCGAAGCGGGGAAAAGAGAGAAAAGGACAGCAGCGATGATGAGAACGGAAAATGTCCTTTGTAACGAGGGTTTACGTGACATTAAAGCTCCTTTCGAACGCTAACAATAAGTTTTTTTAGGCTTTCAATGATGCTGACTGACCCTGATAGGGTTTTTTGCGTATTCTCGGTTGTGTGAAAGGAATTGTAAAGTTTTCCCTGTCCACCTCCTTTACAGTTGGGCGGGTAAGATCCCCCCCTAAACGGACAATTTCTTCGTTTCATAAGGTTTCTACCCTAATAATTAGATATATTATATCATGTATATCTAATTAGCGGATATCGTTCTTTCGTTGGAATTTGATTAGGTAAATGGACAGTCCAGACGCAATGCGCTTTGAACTCACCCTCAAGGCTTGCTCGCGAGAAGCAGTACGCTGCATCATAAATTGGGATTTACCACCACTGAGCCGGGTAAGTGGGAAGGCGAGAGCATCGCTTATTTTAATCGCCGAGCCTGGCGCTCGTCGTTACGGAGATAGCAGAAAATATATTGTCACCCCCGCGGCGATGGCGCACAAATAGGGAAACACTTTATGGATCAGCTCGCCGCTCCCGGCATGGGCTTGGAAAGGCTCACCAATCCTCCCGCAATGACGTTGATGATAAAAAGCAGGGCGGTGATTGCCACCGCTGCCACCTGCTCAGCAGAGAGCGGAGCTGCCTGGTGGGTCCGGTAGACCATCACGATCAAGAAGGCGCCGGTCCCCAGCCCGATGAATTTATGCAGGTTGAATTTGCCACCCGGATAAGGCTTTCCCGCACGGCTCAGCCAGAAGCCGGATAAGAACATAAAGAGTAAAAATAAGCCTATCTCAATCAACCTTACCTGTACGGTTGTCATACATACCTCCCCGCTTCTTTCTTCTATGACTTCATAGTGCTGCGACCGCTCATCGAAGTGGGAAAGCACGGCCCTTGCCTTCGCTGGGACGACCGCAGCTTCGTAATCCTCCCCCGCAAACGCTCGCACAGCCTCCAAGGATTCAAATGTCATGATCGTAACGAATTCGACTTCATCTACTGAGACGCGCCGTAGCAGCTTTATCCCTTTAAAGCCGTGAATGTGCCGGTCTTGGATGCCGGTGAAAATTTCTTCTTCCAGCAATGCCTTATACCGGTCTGCATTGCCAGGTGTCGTCCATCCATGCCAAATTCGCACGATCATAGTTTTGCCTCTCTTTCTATTCATGAATTTATATCACGTTGCTGGATACCCGATCAAGGTTGTAAATTCAAACATGGGTGTTCCGGTCGAGGCATAGCCAGCTTCCCAGGTGTAGTCTTTTACATGGATTTCGCTGGTCAGCTCATTCAAAGCTTGGGGAGAATACCCCCTCAGCATCGAGATGACTCCATCCCAACAGGTGGCAAGGGGAACAATGGGCACCAGGTAAGTCCAGAAAAAACGCTGCCAGGTGCGCGGCTTGAGGAAAGGGGTGACCAGCAGATAGGTGAGGAAAGTGATCACGGGCGATAAAACCAGGAGGATGATCCCGAAGGGCATTGAAAAGCTGGCTTCGAAGATCCCGATGGCTGCCTTTTTCTCAGCTGCATCCTGCAGAATCGCCCGGGCCTGCGCGGGCTTGAAATGATGGAAACCTTCGAACATCGTGCGCATCCCCTTCAGGTGCACGGGCACTTGCATGGCATCAACTGGTTCTGCCAAGTATTGGATCCCCAGGCGGTCTTCAATCCCCCAGGCCTGGATGGCTTCTGGATGGGGGTATTTATCGGTGAGCTTGACCGTGACCGGTAAACCAGCTTGTCTCAGTTGCTCCTGCAGCCGGATCCAGGGGCCTGTCCCTCCGGAGCAGAGATCTACAATCTCCAGCGTGTCGGCATGCTGCAGCGCTTTTTGAAAGAGAGGGACCAGGTTCTTGTGCCCAGCCCCCATAGTCGCCGCGAACTGCAGGTAATCGGTTTGCATCTGCCGGAAGATCTGCGGATACCAGGATAGATCGGTAAACTCAAAAAGATGGATGCGCTTCATCGATGAGTGCCTCTGCGAAAACGCTCGCGGCTTCCAAGACATCCGAAAGCGTGAACTGGGGACATTCCGATCCCAGGAGGGGGAGCAGAAGTGTTCCAGCGACACCGATCAGGTTTGGATTGAGAGTTCAGGCATAGGATTGCAGGTTCAATTATAACCTTCTCATTACTCGCTAAACTTTTCAGGGGATGATCTATGCTAAAATTTGCTACCTGTCTTGCAGTGTTTTGAAGGAAATTGCTCTTAACCGAACCATGCAGTTTAATTCTTTTTCGTTCATCTATTTCCTGGCCGTCGTTCTGATTTTATACTTTTTGACGATGCGCTGGTGTAAACTGCAGAACCTGCTTCTCCTGGCCGCCAGTTATCTCTTCTACAGCCTGGGCGGGGGGCGTTGGGTCCTTCTGCTGCTGGTACCTACCCTGATGGATTATTCGATTGGGAGGCTGCTGGGGAGCCTGGTTGATCGTTTGGGGAGGACAGCCTGGCTGCGTAAGCTGCTGCTGGCAGTTTCCATTCTTGGCAACCTCACCATCTTGGGGGTATTTAAATATTACAATTTCTTTACAGAAAATTTGCAGGTGGCGTTCAATGCGCTGCACCTGAGCCTGGATGCGCCCACCCTCAGTCTCATTGTGCCGCTGGGGATCAGCTTTTGGACGCTCAAGTCGATGAGCTACACGATCGACGTCTATCAAAATCGACAGGAGCCGGTGCGAAGCCTGGTGGACTACGCTTTGTTCCTCGCTTTTTTCCCTACCCTTCTAGCCGGTCCCCTGGATCGGGCGCGTAAGTTGCTGCCGCAGATCGCTGCCCCGCGCCGCCTGACACCCGAGCAGCTCAAAATTGGGCTGCACCTGATTCTGGTGGGTTTTTTCAAAAAGCTGGTGATCGCCGATAACCTGGCAGTGCGCATTGTCAACCCGGTTTTTAGCAATTCCCCAGAATATCATGGGTTGGATATCCTATTAGCCGGTTTGGCTTTTACCTTCCAGCTCTACGGAGATTTTTCAGGGTATACCGATATCGCCCGTGGGGCTGCCCTCCTCCTGGGCTTTGATACCGCCCTGAACTTTCGCTGGCCTTATTTTTCATTCAACCCGACCGACTTCTGGCAGCGCTGGCACATCTCCTTCTCAGAATGGCTGCGCGATTATGTGTTCTTTCCTGCTCGCCGGGCTGTGCTGCGTTGGAAAAATACCCCTCCCATCCTGGGGTTGGTGCTTCCTCCCCTGGTGACCATGAGTCTAAGCGGGCTTTGGCATGGTGCAAGTTGGACTTTCGTGCTTTGGGGAGTGTATCATGCCTGTCTGATCATCGTGTATCGCCTGTTTGAAAAGAAGCCTATCCACCAGGATCCCTGGAAAAGCGGCCAGGCCTATCCCTGGGTGGTCCTGCGCCTCGTCTTGATGTTCCTCCTGACGATGGTGGGTTGGATCATTTTCCGGAGCAGCTCCCTGAGCCAGGCTGGCTATTTGCTTGGGAACTTGTCGCTGACCCCCTCCGCTCAAAGCTTGGATTTTTTCTACGACCTGGTCTTCTTCACTGCGCCCTGGTGCCTGGTCGAAGTGCTCACCTACGCCCGCAAGGATCTTTTGCTTTTCGTGCGTTTACCCTTTGCGGCACGCCTTCTGTTCAATGGCACCCTGCTGGCAGGCATCGTGCTGTTGAATGCGCGCCAGGCAACCGAGTTTATCTATGTCCAGTTCTGAGAATATCGCCAACCCTGCCAGACGCCTTTCGTGAAAAGTCGCCTTTGGCCATATTGGGTACCTTTGCCTTGGAGGTGCTGGGCAGCCTGGTGGTTTTGGTGCTGTTGAATTCCTTTGCACTGTGGTACCTGGGAAATTATTCGCCGAATTATGGGTATTGGACCCTCCATCAGAAGTGGGCTGTGCTGGGGAAAATGGATGAGCCGGTGGATTGGCTGATCCTGGGCAACTCAAGCTGCAACCAGGGTGTGTCTCCAGCGCTCATCCAGGAACAGCTGGGTGAGACTGCCATCAATTTATGTACCATAGGCAGTGTGACCGCGCTAAATGATGTTTGGATGCTGGAAGAATATATCCAGCGCTTCGGTCCGCCAAAAGGGGTGGTAATCGGGCATGTCTATGATGTCTGGCCGCGCGATCTCGAGCCGTTGATTCTAGGTCAAATCCCACGCCCATGGAATTTCTGGAAAGAGCACACCTTGGGCAGTGATTTGTTGGGTAACCCCGAAATCCGCTCCCAATTATTCCAGGAACGTTATGTACCGCTCCTCTCTCAGCGGTTGACGCTGACCTCGCTTCTGCGCTCGTTCATGTTTGGCAAGCTGATCCCCTTTAAGCCCGGTTGGCGTATGGATGAATTTGGCTTTCTGAGCGGCGAACAGGCTCAGCCTGAGATCGCTATCCAGGATGGGCAGGATCACATGCAGTTTGTGCGTGAAAATGAGCCTTCCGTATCTTCGATCAATCAGCAAGCCCTGGAAAGACTTGTCGAAATTGCGGATGCCTATCAGCTGCCCATCTACCTGGTGAACAGCCCCTTGTATGAGGGTTTATCCGCAGACGATGGTTTCCAGGCTTACCTGGCAGAGCTTCACGGGCAGATCAATTCTATCGTCGGTGAGAGCCAATTCGTTCACCTGATCCCCGAGATCAAGACCTTTCCCGCCACCCAGCTGCAGACCGCCGATCACCTGACCCTCCCAGGTGCACAGGTCTATACAGAATGGTTGATCCAGAATATATTGACCAGGTAGGGATAAAGGTTATACATTTACATCTCACAGCGTGACCTTTAGTCCATCATAGGCTGCTTCCACCCCGTGCGGTCTGAAAAATGCTTCCAGCTCCGCGTGGGATGGGTTCCCAGAATGCGAAAAATGGTGGGCGAACACCCGCCCACCGGGTCGCAGCAGTCCTTCCGAGCGTATCCACTGGACCTCTTCTAAAAACAAGTCAAAGCCCAGATGCTGGTCATACTTCCCTTCCCCCAACGTCTCCTCCAGGATGATCGCGTCGAAAGAACGCCCAGCCAGCGCCTGCCGGGTCTCCGGTGGAAATCTTCCCGTATCGGTCGCGTATAGAAAGGCATGCTTTCCGTCATCCACGCTGTAGAAGAGCGCTTTCAGGTACTCTACTGCATGGTAAGCCCTGAAAGCCGTAAAAGTGTATCTACCGCATTTCCAGGAGTCGAAGGCCTGCACTGTGTGCACCTCCAGGTGCAGCGCAGCAGGGTCCGGGTAGGTTTTCTCTATGATTTCGGCGACATCCTGCGATCCATACAGGCTCAAAGTGGGAGGTGGCAGCTTCCCCGTGAAGGGATCTGCCCGCATTCCAAAGCTAGGGGGGTGAAGGTGATCCTCGTGCGCGTGCGTCACTAACCCGATCTTCACCCCCCACAAGCTCAGGTTGAAGCGCTGCGCGGCTGCCAGCAGGTCTGGACCGAAATCGATCAGCAGGTCCGTGTTCACCAGCATGGCGCTGCGGTAGCGCAGGTTCTTCCCACCCAGCCTGCGTGCAGTTTGGCAGTGGTCGCACTGGCAAAAGATGCCCGGATACCCCTCCGCCGCCCCTGTCCCTAAAAAGAATAGATGCATCGCGGTTCCTTTCCCTAGACGGTCTCGAGTAGTTTCATTATGATAGCCGATTTCTGTCGATAATGAGGGTCATTCGATCGCAGATATTTTATCGCTCGTTCGCAGCTTGGTTGGATGTATCGGATCTCCTCCCCAGCAATGTCTTTTCCTAACTCGCTGAGACAAAGAACGGTATAGTAAAACGGGAAGCGCCTCCATTTACCTGCTTGCCTCTCATTTTTCAAATCTTTCATGCCCATTTCCAGCCGCTGTTCAGCATCTGGGATCCAGTCAGTCGTCAGCGCCCGCCAATAGGAGACCGTACAGTTGCCGCAGCAGTACGTACCCATCCCATCGCCGCGCTCCTTGTTGTCCATGAGCTTCTGCCCAAAATTCTCCTGCGCACGGTAGATCGCCTGCTGTACGGAGGGTGAGGGATCCCCAAGCACTTTTAGGATGCGCAAGGATTCCTCGCCCAAGATGTGCCGCGCCGAGGCATCCGAGCGGATGGTCTCTCCTGTAAACAAGGTAAACGGTTTCTTCACCTCATCGTCTAGCGGCGCAAACAGCCCCCAATAGCTGTGCGGGAGCCCCTGCCGCCCGGCGATGAACTCGGAGATTTGTTTTGCCGTGGGCTCAGAAACCCTGGTAGAGAATAACGCGGCTTCGTTCACAGCGTTAATGGTTGCGCTAAGACTGTGTGTGTTCAACATACCGGCCTTCCTTTCTGGTATTACATCTGTGTCCAGCTTTATTGATGCGCCATCCACAAGCAAGGTTCGAGCGTCCAGTTCTCAAACCTGGCTTCAAAGGACGAATTCAAGGGGCTGCACGCGTACAGGCCAAAGGGGATCGGCTGACCGGCTGGTATGGGAGGATCCACCTTGCCCATTTCCGGTGTCGTTTCGCCCAGGCTGTGCAGGTGGAAGACGCGCATCTGCTTGAAATCTGTCCCGGTGGGTGAAGCCTCGATCAGGAAATCAGGTCCGCGCCGGCTGAGACGGTACCACATCGCTGTCGGCGTGGGGATATCGGTGGTTGCCCAATCCGAATAACCAAGGTTCGTCACCACGCTGCCCAGGCGTGAGAATTCCTCGCTTTCATATTCGATGGAAGCTTTAAACCAGTTTGAAGAGTTGAGATAGATGATCAGGCCGCACTGGTCATATTTGTTCCGATACGCAAAGGACGCCTTGACGGTAAAGGTAAAGTTATCTATGCTCTCCACAAGCAAAGCAGGGGCATTATCGTTCCGGAATCCGTAATAGCTGCGCTGCCAAAAATCGGTTCCAGGATCCGTTTTGATCTTCACCAGACGGTCCGAAATTTCAAATAATTTAGGTTGGTTCAACCACCTGGCTGTTGAAAAATCAATGTCCATGCTTTGTCTCCTGGGAAATGAAATTGTTGATTTGATTTGGTTTGAGCGCCAAGGTTATCTGGTCATTATAAGACCGTGTTAATTCATAGAACTTCTGAGAACATATCTTACCAGGATTGTCTCCTCCTTGGTGCACTTTTTTTCTTCGCTTTTTGTTCTCTGATCTGTTTTTTATGTTATAGTCCAAGCAGTTTAAAAACCAGCCAGCTGGTTGGGTCGACGCAAACCCATTTTCCGACTGGATCATTTGAATTCATCGAGACATCAGGGAATAACCGTTTTAATACCTACATGACCACTCAAACAAAAAACTCTATCTGGCTACTCACCGCGGGTGCATTCTTCGCCTTTTTCATTTTTGGCTTCACAGATAATCTTAAAGGTCCCACGCTTCCGGCCCTTTTAGACGATCTGCAATTGAGCTACACGCTTGGCGGGACGATCCTGCTGGGTATTTACCTGGGCTTCATGGCTGCCACCCTCTCCACAGGTTTCCTGGCAGATGCCCTCGGGCAAAAAGCGGTCCTGGTTTTGGCCGGGGTGTGCCTGGCCATCGGGGTGATCGGTTTTGCAGCTTTCAGCGCTCCCCTCTTACTCATCGCCAGCATGGTAGTGCTTGGCTTCGGCTTGGGATGTATCGAGCTGGGTGCAAATTCCCTCATTGTCTTTTTGCATCCCGCTGATAAAGGCCGTTACCTGAATTTGTTGGCAGTGATGCATGGCCTGGGCTCCATGTTGGCCCCGCTCTATGCTGGCTTTCTGCTGGCTGCGAACAGCTCGTGGCGCTTTGTCTATCGTTGGGACCTGGTTTTGATCCTCTTGCTCATGGTCTTCTTCGTGTTGGTGCCCTTCCCAAGCCGGCCAGCAGGCTCAAGCGAAAAAATCGATTTCAAGCACATCGGCAAAACCGCTGTTTCGCCCATTATGCTGACCTTTTATTTTGCGGATGCTTTTTACGTCGCCGTCGAAATTGGGATCGCATCCTGGATGGTGGAATTTCTTCAAAAAGTGCACGGTCAAAGCGTCAGCCAGAGCACCTTAGCGCTCTCCATCTTTTTTGGTCTGATTATGGTTGGCCGATTTGTGGGCAGCTTTTTTGTGGAAAAGCTTGGTTATCTCCGCTCCGTCCTGTTTGCTGCCCTGGCAGCCAGCGCCTGCATTGGCCTCAGCCTGTTTGGTCCAGCCCAATTCTTCTGGCTGCTGCCGGCCAGCGGGTTCTTCCTTTCCATCATCTTCCCAACCATCACCGCTTCCCTCTCCAGTACTTACCATGTCAATCTTAACAGCTTGCTTGGCTTACTGTTTACCTTCGCCGGATTTGGGGGTCTTTTTGGACCCTGGCTGGTGGGGGTTGCCAGTGATCTCGGTGGGATCAAATTCGGCTTCAGTCTGAACCTGCTTTTCTGCCTGCTCACCGCTGCTGCCGCTTTTGTCCTGCTGCGCCTGCAGCCTCGAAATGCGATTCTCACTGGAGAGGATCAAGCACAATGATCCCCCAATCTTATCCTGTTTATCCTGTAAATCCTGTTTGATTAAGGGTGATTTAATTATGAAAACATTGACCTCACACGATCGCTTCCAGCGAATGTTTGCCCACCAGGATGCTGACCGCATTCCCATCATTGACAGCCCTTGGGAAGCCACCATCGAGCGCTGGCAGCGCGAAGGCATGCCCGTCGGTCAGAGCTTTGTAGACTATTTCGGTTTGGATAAAATGGTCCAAGTCAAGCTGACCGATAATTCACCTCAGTATCCTGTCCAGACCCTGTCGGAGACAGAGACCGATAAAACTTACATAAGCGATTGGGGGGTGACCATGCGCCAGTGGAAGCATGCCTCATCCACCCCTGAATTTCTGAGCCATACCATCGTGGATGCCGATACCTGGCGTAAAGCCAAGGAGCGCATCACGCCCAGCCGTGACCGGGTGAATTGGGATTTGCTAAAGAGAGAGTATAAGCATTGGAAAGAGCAGGATGCCTGGATTGTACCGATCGTTTGGTTCGGCTTCGATGTGACTCATGCCTGGATGGTGGGCACCGAGCGGGTCCTGCTGGCGCTGGTTGAAGACCCCGATTGGTTGGTGGATATGTGGAATACCGAGCTGGAGACAGAGCTGACCCTGCTGGATATGGTTTGGGAGGCCGGCTACACTTTTGACAGTATTTTATGGTTTGACGATATGGGTTATAAATACAACCAGTTCTTTTCCCTGCGCATGTACCGGAATTTGCTTAAGCCTTTCCATCAGCGGGCAATCGACTGGGCGCATGCCAAGGGGATCAAAGCCCATCTGCATTCGTGTGGAGACGTACGCCCATTTGTGCCAGAACTGGTGGGCATGGGCCTGGATGCCCTCAACCCCCTGGAGGTGAAAGCGGGTATGGACCCAATCCAGCTCAAGAGGCAGTTCGGAGGCGAGCTGGTATTCCATGGTGGAGTGAACGCGGTGCTGTGGGATCAGCCCGAGGAGATCCAGGCAGAGATGGAGCGTGTCATCCCGACGATGAAGGAAAACGGCGGGTATATCTTCTCTTCCGACCACTCGGTACCCTCCAGTGTCAGCCTGGAGGATTTTCGCTGCATCGTGGAACGCGCCAAGAAATTGGGCAGTTATAGTTGAGGAATAAAAAAAATCTGCATTTTCCGATTTTTCCTTCTTTCCATGTGCATCATTTGTCTGTCTTTTTATCCTGAAAATCCTGTACATCCTGTTCGATTAGACAAGGAGTAGGCATGGTATACAATAATCCCGATCCCGAAAACTGGCAGATCGTCGAGCCTGAATTCCGCCTGGAAGACACCCAGCATTACGAGACCCTCTTCGCCTTGGGCAACGGCTATTTGGGCCTGCGCGGCACCTTCGAAGAAGGGCTGGGGCGTGGTTCCGTAGAGGGCACGTACATTAATGGCTTTTATGAAAGCGCTCCGATTATCTACGGCGAGAAGTTCATCGGCTACGCCGAGAACAAACAGACCATCCTAAACCTGGCCAATGCGAAGGTGATCCGCCTCTCACTGGAAGGAGAAGACTTCAACCTGCTCACCGGCAAGCTCCTCTCCTACCAGCGTTCGCTCGATCTACGCCAGGGAATCCTGCGCCGCAGCCTGCGCTGGGAATCTCCCCAGGGCAAGCAGATCCAGCTGGAGGTGGAACGCCTTGTGCTCCACACGCGCCGCCATGTTGCCTTGATCCGCTACCGCCTGACTCCGCTAAACTTCGATGGTACGCTAGCGCTCACTTCCCTCATCGATGGTGCCATCCGCCAGAGCGAGCACGCCGAAGATGACCCTCGCCTGGGGACTCAATTTAAAGGGACAGTGTTGCGCCTGGAAAAACAAGAATTTGCCAGCGATTTGGCGCTGATGCTTCATCGCACGGTAACGACCCAATTCGCGGTTGGTTGCGGGATGCGCAACCTGATTGATACCCCCGCCGTCTGCAAGCCGTACAACGCTGAGGAATCGATCGGATTTGTTTATCAGATAGATGCACAGCGCGGCGTGCCGGTCACCCTGGATAAATTCATTGCTTACGCCACCTCCCTGGATAGCGAACCTGGTCAGGTCCTTCCAGTCGTTCTTGCTGAGCTGAACGAGGCGGCAGCCGCGGGTTATGAGGCCTTGTGTCTCGAGCAGACCCGTTACATGAAGGATTTTTGGGATGTGGCAGATATCGTCATCGAAGGCGACGAGCTCTTGCAGCGCGGCATCCGCTTCAACCTGTTCCATTTACTGCAGGGCACCGGGCAAGATGGACGTACCAACATCGCCGCCAAAGGTCTCACTGGCCTGGGCTACGAAGGCCACTATTTCTGGGATACCGAAGTCTACATCTTGCCTTTCTTCCTCTATACCCGGCCTGAGATTGCCCGGAAGCTGCTAGAATACCGCTACCACATCCTCGACAAAGCCCGCCAGCGCGCCCGCCAGATGTCGCACCTGCGCGGCGCTCTATACTCCTGGCGCTCGATCAACGGCGAAGAATGCTCTGCCAACTTCCCTACCGGCACCGCCCAATATCATATCAATGCCGATATCGCCTTTGCCATCTGGCGCTATTACGATGCCACCCATGACCTGGATTTCATGCAGCGCTGCGGTGCGGAGATCCTGTGCGAGACGGCTCGCCTGTGGGTGGACGTGGGTGCTTACATCCCCGCCAAGGGGAATCGCTTCTGCATCAACGGCGTCACGGGGCCAGATGAATACCAGATCCTGGTTAACAACAACGCCTACACCAACCTGATGGCGCGCCAGAACCTGCGTTTCGCCTGTGAAACCCTCGCCCTCCTCAAAGAAACCTCCCCGGGTGCTTACCAGTCCCTGGCTGCCAGGATTGACTTGCAGGAAGATGAGCCGGCTGCCTGGCGGAAAGCCGCCGAATGTATGAACATTCCCTATGATGCCGAGCGTGGCATTATCCCCCAGGATGATACCTTCCTGGGCAAGCCCGCCTGGGATTTCGCGGGCACCCCCAAGGAGAATTATCCGCTGCTGCTGCACTACCATCCCCTGGTCGTGATGCGCTACCAGGTCTGCAAGCAAGCTGACGCCCTCCTGGCGGAATTCCTGCTGCATGACCAGTTCGACCTCGCTCAAAAACAGCGCGATTATGCCTTCTACGAGCCTCTCACCACCCATGACTCCTCCCTCTCCGGCGCAATCTTCGGCATTTTAGCCGCCGAGCTGGGCGATGTCGAGAAAGCCTACCGCTACTTTGCTGAGACCGCCACCCTTGACCTGGAAAATAAGCACAGCAATACCCAGGCTGGCATCCATGCCGCCAACATGGCGGGCACCTGGCAGGGGATCGTCTACGGCTTTGCCGGTATGCGCGCAAAAGATGGGCTGTCCTTCAATCCTGTAATCCCTGCGCAGTGGCGTTCTTATGCTTTCAAGGTGTGCTACCAGGGCCGCCTTATCGGTGTGCGCGTAACGAAAGCGGGGGCGGAGTTTAAGTTATTGGCAGGTGAGCCGTTGGAGATCCGGGTGGGAGAGGAGAGTGTGAAGTTGGATGTTATATAATTTTTGAGATTTTAAATGGATAATCCCAATTTCTCACGTACAAACCTTCGCACGACGCTCGCCTGGCGAACAGCTTGTACTGCATCATCTTTGATGACAGTTTGCCCAGGATACCGGACACTCACTGCGTAGCCATTCAAGCTTTTTTTTCGGTTTCGATCAGAATAAAAGTTGCCTCGAAAGGTTGGCAAAGCACTAGTAATTCAACCAGATCGTGCGTGCGTGGTAATGGCAGTTGACTTTCTTGGATAAAAGCTTTTAGGTACTTCTCAGCCATTTGTGTGTATGAAAACAAGCTGCATCGTAATTGGGGGCGCGCCGCGCATATCGCTCTCTTCGGGCGGTTACAAGGTCACCTTCAGCTTTTTTCACCCACTCAGCGGTCAGAGGATTCATATAGAACCTTGCCTTGGGTCACAATTTCGCGCACAAAGGAATCTCCCCATTCTAGCCTTTGAGCCAGTCGCTGCGGTGTATAAACAAGCACGTCCAACCCAAAGCGATAGGTTATCCCTTTGAGAATTTCAACTCCCTGGCAAGTCTCCCCCATGGAGGTATCCATCACCACCAGCAAATCCACATCACTTTCCGGTTGTGGGTTTCCGTAGGCATATGAACCGAAAAGAATGATTCGGTTTGGATGAAAATGACTCGCTATCTGCTGTACAACGTCTTCGATGGCGGTAAAAGGGATCCGGTCACGCAGATGAATTGGTGGGACAGAGTGGTTTAAACCAATTGGGCCGTCTATCCTGAGCACATAGACGGCCCTCTCGAACTATCCCCCCCTTACTTATCCGGGTGCGCTATCTTAAGCAGCACACCGTTCCAACCGAACACACCCCTGTACAATTCGTCCTTGAAGACCACTTGATCGGCGGTTTGGTGTGAAGCCCAGAAGTCGGGGTAGCCCCAACCTGGGCTGGTTCACTGCCTCCCAGGTCTGGGCGTCTTGCGTCTCGAAATCAGAACACCCTTCAGTCCAGTTGACATACACTTTTATGTGGACAGTTCTTTACAAACCTCTCAAGGCAGTGAAGTCAGGTAATCGCACATAAAACTGAAGTTCCAACTGGGAACCAGGTCATGCTCTCCCGCAAACCGGATGGGTACCCAGTACCCAAGGGTTGTATCCCATTCAAACACAATATGACCAATATCCTTCACAAGAATGCCGTATCCTGGCACGATCACTTTAACAACCACGCCACTCGAAGGAGATAATCCACTCGGTTTGATAAAGTTTTTCCAATGCGCGTTGTCGTAATCCAGCCGCTTCCATGGCTGGTCCAAAAGGTAAAACCCGCCAATCATCGTGACATCTTCTTCCTGTATGAAAAGTTTACCCTCGGCATTGCGGTGGATCGTCGTGACCACGATGCCGATGCTGTCTTCAACAACATGCTGGCCATTGCTGCAGATGCCGCCATCCGGGTTGTACCAGTAGTATGTTGTGGTGAAGGTCTCCTTGGTATTGGCGGATGCCGGGATCGTTATCGATCCCAGGATCGCTCCAACCAATGCCAGGAGGGTGATGATTCTGATAATCTTATTCATTTTTTCCTTCCTTTTCTTTTCGACTTGTCATATGGATTTTAATTTGGACCGCTCAGGTTCTTTTGTTTGCCCTACCTTACTGTAGCACGCCCGCGTAGTGAAATCGTAGTTTTTTCAAAAATTCCCTGTTGATTCGCTCGGTTTTTCCTGTATAATGATTTATGACCTTCAATTATTCTTAGACAGTTACGGATACAATGGCGCGATTGGGGCTCTCGCTGCTTGGTTCCTACAGGGTGGTAATGGATGGAGTACCGCTCACTGCGTTTGAGTCCAATAAAGTCCGGGCGCTTTTAGCTTATCTTGCGGTGGAAGCCGACCTCCCGCACAGGCGGGAATCGCTTGCCTCTCTTTTATGGCCCGATTATCCCCAGCAAACCGCCATGACCTATCTGCGCAACGCTCTGGCGGACCTGCGCCTCCTCCTTGGCGACCGCCAGGCTCAGACTCCTTACTTGAAAATAATCCATGACTTAGTCCAGTTCAACAGCGATGGTAACTATTCGCTGGATGTAAGGAATTTCTTTGCTTTAACCAGTAAGCCAGCAGAGATCGACCAGTTAGAGCGGGCAGTCAGCCTATATCGGGGTGAATTTTTGGAAGGATTTACACTCAAGGACTGCCGAGAGTTCGATGATTGGTGCTATTTCATCCGTGAGCGTTTGCGGAATCAGGCTTCCGCCGCTCTCATGCAGTTGGCAGATTTCTACGAAACCCGCAGAGATTACGAACAGGCGATTAATTACGCTCGCCGGCGCATAGAGTTGGAACCCTGGCAAGAAGCCAGTCACTGTCAGCTGATCCGCCTGTTGGCGATCAGTGGTCAGCGTACGGCCGCCCTGGAACAGTATGAAGTTTGTAAGCGCAGATTGATAGCTGAGTTAGACATCGAGCCTTCAGTTGAAACGATCTGCCTGTACGAGAGCATTCGGGATGGAAAGATCAGCGCTGCCACACAGGAAACCCCCCGCCTTCATAACCTGCCTGCCCAGCTCACCAGCTTTATTGGCCGCGAGAACGAGATCGAACAGGTAAAAAACCTGCTCGAAACCCATCGCCTGGTTACCCTTACAGGTGCAGGCGGAACAGGAAAATCCCGCCTGGCTCTGCAGGTTGCCGAGAGATCCATGAGCGCATTTCTCGATGGCGCCTGGCTGGCTGAGCTCGCCCCCCTGACCGATCCGGCTCTGGTCGTGCAGACCGCTGGCAACGCCGTGGGGATGCAGCTCGCTTCGAACCCTCAGGCTTTGTCTTTCCTGCAAGACTACCTGCAGCCCAAACAATCGCTGCTCGTCCTCGATAACTGCGAGCACCTGATCGAGGCTTGCGCTCGATTGGCGAATGCACTGTTAACAGCTTGTCCGCGCCTGGTCATCCTGGCTACCAGCCGTGAGACTTTGGGGATTGAGGGGGAATCCTTTTACCGCATCCCGCCGCTTCCTTTTCCTGAACCTGGGGAATTGCCCTCCCTGGAGAAACTGGATGAATATGCAGCGATCCGCCTGTTTGTCGTGCGTGCTGAAGCGGCTTCGCCTGGCTTTCAGGTCAATTTGGAGAATGCGCCTGTGATTGTCCAAATCTGCCAGCGCCTGGACGGTATTCCTTTGGCGATCGAGCTGGCAGCCGCACGCCTCAAGATGCTGGCAGTTGATGAAATTGCCTTAAGACTTCTCCGACCGCTTTCGCCTGCTCACCGGCGGCAGCCGGACAGCCCTGCCGCGCTACCAGACTCTGCGTGCCTCCATCGACTGGAGCTACAACTTGCTCTCTCCAGCCGAGAGATCCTTGCTGCAGTGCCTGTCTGTCTTCGCCGGAAGCTGGGTGCTAGAGGCCGCAGAGTATGTCGGTTGTGGAGAGGGCATTGACTCCTGCGATGTCCTCGATTTACTCTCCCAATTGGTCAACAAATCGCTGGTATCGGTTGAAGCTGGCGCTGCACCCGAGACACGCTATCGCATGCTCGAGACCATCCGCCAATATGCGCACGCGAAGTTAATCGAGAGTGGAAAAGAGGCGGCAGCCCGCAGCCGTCACCTGATGTATTATGTGGAGCTTTCTGAAAAGATCGAATTCAAATTCCACGGACCCGAACAGACTGCCACCAACGAGCTCATTGAAAATGAGTTGGATAACATCCGCCTTGCTTTGAGGTGGTGCCTGGATAAAGGAAGCAACCCAATCTGGAATCTCGAACCTGGGCTGCACCTGGCCTCGGCTCTAAGTGACTACTGGGACTATAGCGGTCGTTTGGATGAAGGTTTTCAATGGCTGGAGCTATATCTTGTTTTAGAAGCTGAGCAGCGCGATGGGCAGCCTCTCTCCCCTCAAAGAGCAAAATGGCGCGCCAAGGCTCTGCAGGCAGCTGGCTCTCAAGCGATCTGGCTGAGAGACTATGACAAAGCCTTGAGGATGTCTGAAGAGAGCCGCGACCTGTTCAGAGAGCTTGGCTCGGAAGGCAGGCGGGGTTATGCGTTGGCACTGGAAAACTTGGGGTGGCTTGGACAAGGTGGTAATTTTGACTTACCCATGGAGACTTTACTGGCTGAAGCCGCAGCCATTTTCAAAGAAGTCGGAGACCCTATTCAGGAAAATGAGTGCCGCTTCTGTACGGGGCTCAAAGAGATGCTCAACCACGATTTCGAACTCGCCAAGCTAACTTTAGAGGAAGACCTGGCTTTTCGTAAAAAGATTGGCGATCTGACCGGGATGGCCAACACCCTTCAATTCTTGGGTGGAATTGCTTTATCACAAAATGATTGGGAACGATCCAAATTCCTATATGAAGAAAGCCGAGTCTTATTTCTAAAGGCAAAAAATAAAAGTTATTATTATATTAATTTGCTCATAATTTTAGGAAATATGTATTGCCTACAAGGAATCTATGACCAGGCTGCTCAGTATTACCAGTTAGCCGTAGACTTGGCACGTCGGCAAGGGGATGTATCCATGCTCCAAACGGCTTTAGCTAGCCTGGGTTATCTGGCGCTTATCCAGGGAGATTATGCACGCGCCGCTGAGATGTTTGAACAGAACCTGGAATTCATGCTCAAGTACGCTCACTCCACGCTTGTCGCCTTTTCCCTGGGTGATTTGGGCAGCCTGGCCTGGGAAAAAGGAGATTTTAAGGATGCAGAACAGAAACTAGATGAAATGTTGACCTTGCTCCGAAAGTTGGGTAGTAACGAATTCGAAACAGAAGCACTGTTTGGTTTCGGCAGGACCTCTTTTGCTCAAGGCGAATATGATCGAGCCAGAGGATTTTTTGATGCTTCGCTTGCGCTTCAACAAGCTATGCACCCCAGGAATATACCGGGCATCCTCGAAGCTTTGGCTTATGTGGAAGCTGCCCAAGACGGTTACGTTCGTGCTGCCCTCTTGCTGGGAGCCACGCAAGCCTGGCACCAGAAGAACCAATACAGGCGCACCTCGAAGGAGCATGCGATGCGGAAAAATGCCCTTGCCTTTCTCCAGCAAACCCTGGGGGAAGAGGCTTTCACCGCTGCCTGGGAGGAAGGTCAGGCGATGTCCATCGAGCAGGCCATCGCATACGCCAAGCAGGCACAGGCGATATCCTTGGAGGAGGCTGTCAAATACTTCAACCAGAAAACCAAGACCTGATCGTTTTTTGATGCAGCTGCTTGCCTGCGCTTCCGTTCTCCATCACTTCAGGCTTATCGAGTTTGGGAGAAAAACATGCCAGGTTTCCGGAACAGATCTGCTTATTCCCCTGGCTTTTTCCTATGCACCACCATCACCCCAACCGCAATCCCTCCTGCAACCACCAAAATCCCCAAACCCAGCCATCCCACCGGATTTCTGCTGAGCGGTGCGGCTGGCGTGGAGGTGGCGGTCGGGCTGAGAGGCGTTAGGCTGGGCGTCAGCGTGCTGGTGGGAGGGTTAGGAGTGCGTGTAGCCGTGAGTGTGAGGGTGGGCGGCCCGGGCGTGGGGGTGAGTGTGGCGGGCGGTGTAACTTGCAGGAGCAGCTTATCTCCCGGATGGATGATCGAATTATTGTTCATCCCATTCCAGGCCATCAGGTTGTTGAGGGTGATGCTGTACAACCCCGCGATCCAAGACAGCGTCTCCCCACTCTGCACGGTGTGGTAGTAATTGCCGTCGCTGGAGGGGGTGAGTTTTTCGACCGGCGTCAAGGGGCGCGGGGTGGGGCTGGGGGTGACATTGCCGGGTGAGATGAGCAGCTTCTGACCGATCTGCAGCGGCCAATCGACTTGAAGCCCGTTAAGGTTTAAAATCGTCTCCACCGTCACTCCATAAGCTGCGGCGATGGGGATCAGCGCCTGGTAATACTGCACTTCATGGATGATCTTCCCCTCCGCGTCGGGCGTGCTGGGCACGATCATGCCCACCGGCGTGGGGGTGGCAAAACCCACTGTGTTTAGACCAGGGATGAATAGGCGCTGCCCGGTGCGCAGCGGTGTGTTCCTGGATAAGTTGTTCCATGCCTCGATGTCTTTGATGGTAACCTTGTAAGCGATCGCAATCGCCCAGAACGACTGCCCCGCCTCGACCACATGGTAGGTCTTGCCGTCAGCGTCGGGTTCGGCGATCTTCACGGGGATGATTAACTGCGAAACCGGCGCGATTGGGGCTGTGCTTGCTTCTCCTGATTCATTGGTCGGTACGACAGACTTGTATTCTCCGCACGATTTATTGGTGGTATAGGCTGCCTGCAAGACGTAATAATACTGCCCATCGGCGGTCTGGGCTACCCCTGCCCCCACGTTGCAGTAAGACGGGATGGTCGCCGGGCGCATATGTTCTGAATCAGACCACACCAGCATGATCTCGTCGATGCTCATATTGCCCACTGCGAAGTTCTCGGTGGCCCATACTTTAGCGCCCCCGCCGTATCCTGCCGACTGGAGCCGCCCACGTACATCTCCAATATGCCAGGACATATTGTTTGCCGCCATGATGTTTGCCGTTGATTGAGCCACCGCATTGATGATCGGATCTTCGATCAGCGCCGGCAGGCCGTACGAAACGCGCATCGTATTCATCGCTATGATCAGGTCATACGCCGTCACTTCGCTCGATTGATGGGGTGGTGAGATGGGTGGGCCAGCTTCCGCTCTCTCTGTGAGAAACAGGCAGTTGGCAATTAAGAGGATACTGATTAGCCACAGGGCTCTAGCTTTCAAACGCATGCGGCTATTATAACGGAATTTATAACCCCATTTCCAAATAGAGATCGTTTGGATCTTCTGGCTGGTCATTGGTAGATTGAAATCCTACCTGATGATAGAAGTGGATCGCTCGTTCCTGCCTGCGGTCGGTCAATAAGCGGACACGTCTGAAGCCTGACTTCTTTGCAAAGCTGAAGAGGTTCTGTACCAATCTGTACCCGATACCCTGCCCATGATAGGACTCAAGCAGCCACAATCGCTTCAATTCAGCCATATCGTGGTCAAGACCGCGTATCGCGCCGGTGCCTATTACTCGATCTTGATCCATCGCTACCAGGAATTGACCCTTTCGGTCAAGATAGTTCGTTTGGTATTCATCAACGTCACGCAGTTCGCCTCGTGCGTCAAATTGTAAGCTTATCTCTTCGAGGGTTCCTTGCCATCGAAAGATGTTCCGCGCCACAGATATAATGACCCACTTGGCCTCTAAGACCTGCTGTGGCTCAATCGGTTGGATACGAATCATACTTTTCCGAGCGTAAAATTTGGATCAAATCGATACGCCTTGGAGAAAAGCCAATTTCCTCCTATTACCCGCCTGCCATTGCCCCCACGATCCGTAATCGATCTATGCCTTTCACTACCGCTTCGGGCAGTGGTGCATCAGGCGGCTCTAAGGACCAATCCTCTCCGCAGGCGAAGAAGCGGATGAAATCTCTCCGCTCCTTCGTCAACGGATCGCGTAACGTCCCGCGCAGCATCGGATACTGTTTCTCTAGTGCATCCAGCACCGCGTTGATCGTCACTGGCTCTTCAACGTTCAGTTCAATCTCCCGCCCCACGCTGGCTAGCCTCCCCAAGTGGGTTGGGAGGATGGCGCGGATCATGCCAGCACCTGGGCTTCGACGGACAGGACTGCTGGCAGATCATGTACAATCGCTGTCCAATGGTCTCCATTATCCGCTGAAGCGTATACCTGCCCGCCGGTAGTGCCAAAGTACACCCCGCAGGGGTCTAGTGCATCGACAGATAAGGCGCTGCGTAATACGTTAACATAGCAATTTTCTTGCGGCAGACCGTTTGTCAGCGCCTCCCAGGCATTGCCTCCCGTCCGGCTGCGGTAAACGCGCAGCTTGCCCTCTGGTGGGTAGTGTTCCGAATCGCTCTTGATTGGGATAACATAGATCGTTTCCGGCTCGTGTGCGTGCACTGCTATGGGGAACCCGAAGTCTGATGGCAGATTATCACTGACCTCGTGCCAATTGTCTCCGCTGTCATCGCTGCGCATGACATCCCAGTGTTTTTGCATAAAGAGTATGTTCGGGCGGGAAGGGTGGAAGGCAATGCTGTGCACGCAGTGCCCCACCTCAGCCGAGGGATCGGGCAGCTCAAAATTAGATAACAGTCCGCGCGTGATTGCCTTCCAGGTCTGGCCCTCATCATCGCTGCGGAACGCGCCGGCCGCTGAGATGGCGGCGAAGATGCGCTTGGGGTTGCGCGGATCGAGCAGGATGGTATGCAGGCACATCCCACCCGCGCCTGGCTGCCAGAGATTTCCTTTTACATCCCGCAGCCCAGCCAGCTCTTGCCAGGTCCTCCCGCCGTCTTGTGAGCGGAACAGAGCTGCGTCTTCAACTCCTGCGTACACCGTGTCCGGATCGCTGGGAGAAGGCTCAAGCTTCCACACGCGTTTGAACTCCCAGGGGTGCTGCGAACCGTCGTAAAATTGGTGGGTGCCCGGGTTGCCCTCGTAAACAAATTGGTTGCCGACCGTGGCCCAGGTCTGCCCGCCGTCATCTGACCGCTGCATCACCTGCCCGAACCAGCCTGTCGATTGTGAAGCGTAAATCCGCTCTGGGTCAGCAGGCGATCCCTTAAGATGATAAATCTCCCAACCCGCAAAGTGCGGTCCGCTCACTTCCCAATGATTACGCTTCCCATCTGCGGTCAGGATAAAGGCACCCTTGCGGGTACCGACTAAAAGACGAACACTACTCATACGAACCTCCTTATTTAACGACTTTTACCGATCTCCAGGTATATTTTGACCTCACCTGCTGAATTCATCTTCCGATGCCTTTCTCGAATAGAATAATTCTACCAAACAAGATCAAAATTGTCAAACATTTGTTCTAAAATAAAATTCTTCTTCTTATTTTCTGGCTACGAAGACCAGTTCCCCGTGATCTGCCGTGGCTGGTTCCTCGCTGTAATCTCCGTAGATCTTGATATCGCTAAAGCCAGCGCGTTCCAGCATCAAGATAAGCTCATTCATACCGTATTCTTCGTATCTTTGGGTTTGAATCTGTTCCTCAAGCAGCTCTCCGTTGCGCCACAAGCGGGCGCGCAGTTGGCGGGTTTGGCTCTCCTCCAAGGGATTCACCGATACGGTTCTGGCAGTGATTTCCAACTCATTGCCGTCAGCCAGGCGCTTGCGCTCAGAGGACTCTGGCCATTCCTCGGGTAGAGCATGTCTATTTTCAGGCAGCCGGCTCAAATAAGCGGGTGGGTCGTTCCATCGTGGTGTGAAATCGAATGCAAAGATGCCTCCAGGCCGCAGATGCTCATAACAGCGCTGCATCCCTTGCATCGTAAGCTGCCGCTCGCCTCCTAAGCCAATCACTCCGCAAGCAAATATGGTTCTGTAGCGGCGCGGCAGGTCCAGCTCATGCATGGCTTGATGGTAGAGCAGGGGAGAGAGTCCTTCCCTTGTTGCGCGTTCCTGGCACTGCCCGAGCATATCTTTTGAATATTCACAGCCGTCCACATCTAATCCCTCGTGCAGTAAGGGAATTAATAATCGTCCGCTGCCGCAGCCGAGGTCGAGGGCAGGCTGCCCAGATGCCTCGATAAGTTTCTTGAAATAAAGCCCCTCTTTACCCTTATCTGTTGAAAATTCACCCCAATCTCGAGCGACCAGGCCATGATGCCAAACCTGAGGTTGTTTATTATCCAAACTTTTTTCTCCCTTTGAAAACTTAAAAGACCTTATATATCCAAATTATTTTATCACACAACATAACCACTGGCTGATCCGATTTTAGTGGATTTATTGAACCTCCGAGGACAGTGATTAAAATTCAGACATGTACTTCGATCCGCACCGGTAGCATACTGCCAAAGGATTCTCCCGCCTGTAGCTGCGGAATTGGACTGCCCGCGATCCATTCCAGAGCGCTTCGATAGAGGCATGCTTCACGTTTCCGATGGAATAATCCGGGAAATCAACGCAGAAATTCGCCTCGCCATCCGGTTGGATATCGATGAGTCTCTCCACGTTATGGCATGCCAGGGCTCCAACCGAGGTGAGTGGATCGCTGAACCAAACATTGTATTCCTCCTCGGTGAGTTTCATGTAAGGAAAATCAATAATCTCCCTCAGGTCCGCCAGGTATTTTCGATATTCTTCCCGAAAGACGCTGATATCAATTCCGGAATCATCATGATGAAAGCCTTTCCAGGAAAACGCGGTGCAGTTGAAATGCTCTCTTAGCTCCTCTTCGTATTTTTCGCCAACCGCAGTCGGAAAGTAATAGTAGGGCACAATATTGATGGAAGAGATGCCCATGCCTCGGGCTACAGCGGGCATCTCCCCCAAACCTTTGTAGGAATAGGGGCTGATCGTAAAGCAGATGCTTTTACTGATTTTATTTTCACTGCTCTTCTCCAACTCATTTAAAGCAGCGATGGCTGCTTTGATCTTCTGAAAACTCCCTTTCACGCTGCGTACGTAATCATGGATTTCTTCTGGCCCATCCACAGAAAAGGTGAGATGCATATTCCCGATCTGGAGGAGTTCTTTCGCAAACTTTTCCACCAATGTCCCATTGGTGTCTATGGAGATAAAAATCCCTTTCTGATGGATATATTCCAGGAGAGAAAGGATTCCCGGAAAGAGAAAAGGTTCTCCACCCCTCAGCAGAATAAACGGAGCATGGTGACCAGCGATTTCATCAACCAACCCCTTCCAATCCTCTAATTTCAGGGGTGAGGTAGGATCCTTCACCCGGTTATGGATATAACCTTCTTGGCTCCATTGACCGCACATGCGGCAGCGCAAATTGCACGCATTGGTAATTGTGAAAGAAATGCTTTGTGGAAAGTCCATTTTCTCCTCCCTTAATCAAGCTGTTCGAATTCGTGAATGAGTTGGTGCATAATCTCCACCTTCCTAGCCGGATAGTTCGAATGCGCTTTTTGGCAGTAGGCCGGGCAGACGATTTCGTACTCGGCAAGCAACAATTTTGCGCAGTGGATGATTTCACTAACCTCAAAATGGGGATACGTTTTTGCAATCCGCAAAGCAAGGTTTGGATCTGCACGACCAAGATAATCCTTGAACCCCAGCGTCCACAACCGCATCTCGACCAACCGCGTGCGAATTTCTGCCAGCGAGTTCATCGCATTCGTCAGCTTGTCAAAAGCTCGAAGATCGTTCTGTGCGCCTCGTTTCGCCCAGCATACCACCTGGCGGAACATCCAAAAAAACCAATCGATCATCGCCGCATCTCCGGGTTCAAACCATTTGGGATGTTCCGCTGGTTGGAGAATAGGCACCTTGGGGATTAACTGGCAAAGGACTCCATCTGGGTCGTATGCGATAACTATGTCTGTGTACACTTCGGATGGATTGGATAAATCAGATGGTTTGCAGAAATCCAAATCCAGGCGGACTCCGTTTTCGAACAAATACAAAGCATGGATATCGTAAATCCACAATTGCCAAAGGGTAGGCGCAATTCTCCCGACCTGATCGAAGATTTCTTCTCGCCCAGTTCGTTTTTCGTCGTGTAAATAGCAAGCCAGATCCAAATCAGAAAAGGCATCTTGCTCTCCTCGGGCTAAAGAGCCTGCTAAAACGCAGCCAAGTACATGTTCGTCATTTTTTAAGATCGTCAATACCTGGTTGACTATTTCCTGCTGCAATTTCCGGTGCTGGTCGTGGTTCATGGATTCACTCTCTGGTTTTTTTATCGACTGCAGTGCGGTTTCCATACTGGTCGAAAGACACCACCTCGTGCACGGGTTTTCGGGTCGTAGGGCCATAGTGCCCCATCGGCCAGCCCAGAGGGATCACCGCGCAGGGGGTAATGCTCCAGGGCAGGCCGAGCACCCGTCTCGCAGCGAACATGTTCCAGATCGGGATCGTTGTCAAAGCTGCACCCAGGTTGATGGCGCGCGCGGCCAGGAGCAAGTTTTGCACGGCGGGATAGATGGAGCCGAAGTAAGTGCTTGCCGAGAGATGTATGAATGGGATGTAGTGGCCCTTCAGGCAGGCGACCACAATGACCGGGACTTCCTCGAAGTGGTCTGCCTGCCACTGCACAGCCTCCAAGATCTTCCGCCGCCTTGGGTCGTGAAGAGTAACCCGTCGTCCAATCAAGCCATAGAGTCCCCACACCTGTCGGTTGATCCTGGCGAGCCCTTTTTTTACTTTTGGATCTTTAACGACGATAAACTCCCATTTCTGACCATTACTCCCGGTTGGTGCTTTTAATGCCAGTTCAATCAAGCGCAGGACGATTTCATCGTCCACCGGGTCGGGTTTTAACCGGCGGATTGCCCGCTGTGTTTCCAAGGCCTCATCGAGAGGCATTCCGAAGTCCATAAGTTCACTCATCTTTTTTCCTCGTACCCGATGATCGGCAAGAATTTCAGCGGATGCCCTCCCACCTCGCCGCCAAAAATGCCTCGACCGTCGCCCCGAATTTCTCGTTTAATTCATCAAATGTGAACGGTTTTGGCGGTTGGTGGAATGGGTAGTCCAATTGGATGATCTCCGGTTGAGCAAAAAACCGCTGCAAGGTAGCTATAGTGACATTGAAATCGATCAGGGGGTCATTAACAGACATTGCCAGGTAGCAGGGTGTGGAATAAAGCTCTTGTGGTGGGGGGATTTCAAACTTAAGGGATTCAAAGATTTGGGCTGTCAATATTTCGAGCGTTGTGGGTTGGATCTTCTTTAGAACTTCATCAACCGGGATGGTCGCCTCAATGTTGCCTATGCGGCGTAAAAGAGAGGCGCTGTAGGGTAGGTAAGGAGGGTCATGCAGGATATGATACAGCTTATGCCTTACGCTGGTATGCTTAAGCAGAGCCACCATTTTCAAGAGCACCTCCCTCCGCAGCGCTGATACTTGGATCGCGCGCCAGGTCAGGCAGGGGGAGAGCAGTACCAGGTTATCAATCCGCTTCTGCAAACGCGAGAATACTTGCATGGCCAGGATGCCTCCAAAGGAAAATCCCATCAGGCTGAAGCGCTGTATTCCCATCGCATCCACCAATTGTTCAACCAAG
This sequence comes from uncultured Chloroflexia bacterium, assembly GCA_963751425.1. Classification (GTDB taxonomy): domain Bacteria; phylum Chloroflexota; class Anaerolineae; order Anaerolineales; family UBA4823; genus CAVVUF01. The sequence goes on from CAVVUF010000002.1 coordinate 1,404,589, forward strand.
GGTCCGATGAGCGCGGTTGTGAAAGGCTGTTGAAATGGGCTGGATTCCCCGTGTCCTGGCAGCTCGAAGAAGTATACTTCGAACCATTGCGCCGTAAAATCCACCAGCTCGTACCAATTTTCCAACTTGGAAATCGTGGCTGGCAGCATGATTAAGGGCTCACCCTGACCTGCGCGCAGGATATTCAACCGGCTTAGGGGCAGGTCGATAAAAAATGTCGAATGGGATGGTCTCGGGTTATTTTTTTGCATTCTCTTACTTTCTCAGTGATGAAATCCCCCAGGTTCTCAGAATATACCAACCCCGTTATGTCAAAAACGAGGCTGCCAGCCGCGCAATCAGTCTTAACCTTCGCTGCAATGGCTCGGCAGATATCTACCATTTTTTCGCCATCCATACCCAACCCATAGTTGGGCTTCTTTTCTCCTCGTATTATCGCACAGTCTGTTACTTTCATCTGATGCATTTTAGATCTCGATTCAGATACAATCATCATGTTCTGGCGGCTGCGGTTTTGACATGGCATCTTGATGCTGTGTTGTTGCCTCGCCCGTGGTGTGGCCAGCCTGATCGCCATCCTATGCCGGGGTGAGCGCTCCTGGCTGTCTTTCTACCCTTTTTACCTGTTTGGGTGCCCTGTTCATGCTCCTGGGGTAGTTCCTAACCCCTCATAGGCGTTCCAAAAATTTGTAATAGACTTATTCTGGATAGCTTGTTGGAGAACGAACCACAAAAGCTGCCAATGCACGATCTCGTATCCTGCTTTTACCCTTCGGCTTTGTCCTGGCACAGGATATATTATATCTTCCGCTTGTTTGTTCCCATCTTGCTGATCATCAGCGTTTCTTATATCACCTTTTTCCTCAAGGATTACTCCAGGCGTATCGAGATTGCCACCGGCAACCTGCTGCTGTTCATTGCCTTCAGTTTCAGCCTGGGTGAAAACTACCCGCGTATGGGTTACCTGACCTTCCTGGACGCAATCATGGCTATCACGTTTATCATCAACACCCTGGTCGTGGCGCTAAATGTTTACTTCAAGTGGCTGGAGCAGAAAGGGGAGCGCGACAAAGCTGACCGCCTTGAAGCGCCATTTAATTTTATCTACCCGATCACCTACCTGGTTTCTTTTGGCTTGGTGATGCTGTTGTTCTTAGGATAAAAAATCAGGCGCCGCTTCTGGAATCAAGCAGCGCCTTCGATCTATATGTGATTGACAGGTAGCATGCGCTCCTATTCGGGTAAAGCGCTCTCAGAAAACAGCATTCTGTAGGATTTCGCTTCAGATCCTTGCTCGAGCATCGAAGCATCGGTTAGCTTAGATATGGCCTGCCTGGCAGCTTCCCGCTCGATTAAGCGCGCCTCCACCAAGATTTTCAATGCTTCCAGTGTGGCGGCTTCTTTGATCTTTCTAGCAGCCTGGATCCCTTCTTCCACTTTCTGCCTGGCGAGTTCTTCCGCGGCTTGGACTTCGGCAGCCGCTTGTTCTTTCCCTAAAACCACGACTTGTTCTGCTTCCAGTTTGCTTTGTTCCAGGTGCTGGTCGGCTTCTTCCATTTGGCCTGCAGCCGTGCGCACGCCTGCAGCGATCGCCGCAGCCGCCACCAGCTTGGCCTGCTCCATTCTGGAAGCTGCCTGGGCTTCGGCCTCATCCAGCACGCGCTGTGCTTCCAAAAGCTTTGCCTCGGCATCGATTTTTGCCTGGGCCAGTTTCGCGTCCGCGTCGGCGAGTCCGGCAGCCGCATTTTGTTCGGCTTCTGCTTCAATTTTTTGCGCCGCAGCGATTGCCTCGTCGAGCGTTGTCCCCCCCAGCGCCATCGCCTCTGGAGAGATCAGCCCCTGTGCAATCAGCTCTCCCCCAGCATTCAAGAGGGCCTCCTTTAGTTTGACGGCCCAAATGTGCTCGAAGAGGGTGAGCATTGCTAAACCTCCATTGGGCAGGTCCTCCGCCATCTTCTGCACCTGCTCACTGGAAAGCCCAAAATCGCCCGCCGTGAGTGACATGGCCGCGGTGATTTTATCGATATCTCCTTCTGTCTTGTGCGCGGCGCGGATCCCTAGCAACCCCTTCAAGATAATGCCATATTCGGCTTTACTGGCCTCAGCCAGGTCACTGACTTCTTTACTGTGAATGACACCTTCCGTGTCTTTAAAGACATACAATAAATCCACCAGCCGGATGGCACCGCTCTGGCGCGCTGCTCTGAGAGCTTGGGAGACGGGCAGCGTCTGTTTTTCATCTGAGAACTTGACGAGTACGAGTTGTAAAGGGCCAATGGTCATGGGATAATCCTCCTTATTTTCTATCCATTATATATCAATTCATATGTGGCGCATAATAAAAAACCCCGCTCCATTGATTGCTTGGTGCGGGGGTTCGTGTTTCTCAATTCGCCTGGTTATCCGACTTCAGACCAGTGCTCGTAACTCTCGACCGTATAGCTGCGCGTGCTCCGAAACTGGAACACTATCCCAGCCGCGGCTAAAAGGAATGCCATGATCAAAAAGAAAGGTGAGGCATTCAGGAAAGCCTTGATCGGGTTTTCTATTAAATTGGGGAAAGGATTGAACAGGGCAAAATAGGCGCCAAAAACAACCGCCGCGCCAGCCAGCGATGTGGCGATGATGACCACCCACTTTTGGATGTTCAAAACCATGGTGACAACGGCAAAGATCACCGCCACCACGATACCGATCAGCCAGACCAAAAAGCCCATCTGCATCCCAATCGCCAGCAGGACCCCAACCGCCACCGCATAGCCCAGCGAGCCAGCAATAATCGCCACAGCTGCAGCATAGAACAGGTAAGAGAGCCCTGCGAAGAGCAGGCCGACGACGAAGCCTACCACCCAGCTGGTCACCGTCGATAAGAAGCCAGTGCCAAAAAGGGCTTGCATCGATTGGGCGCCCAGCATCAACCCAAAGAAGAAGCCCCACAGAGGCAGCAGGATCAAAAACAACCGGTAGCCAAAGAAGCACATCAGCGCGCCGAAGATCGAGACGATCAGCCCGCCACAAGCCAGAGCTAAGAATGAATCAGTACCCATTTTCTCCTCCAGAGAGAGCCTAGTCTACGTTCAGCTTGATGCCGCCCATTACGCCGGCTACGAAGTTGTAGACAAAGGCGACAACCAGCCCGGCTAATGCGCCGCCTGCCGCTGCCAGCAGGGCGCGCACAAATACGGACCAAAATGTCATCATCGTATACATGGTCCAGTTGCCCAGGTTCATATCGACCCACCAGGATTGGGCGCCGAAGAGCCAGCCCAAGATCCAGTAATACAGGCCAAAGACAAAGGTCCAGAAAGCTGCCAGGACAGCGCCGTATGCGGCAAACGACCCAACACTGACTGATTTGATAGTTTTCATAACTATATTTCTCCTCTATGTGATTTTTTGATTGGTTACATGTTATTTTATTGCCTCGGGGAATGCTGTGCGGGGAACCACGCCGCCCTCTGCACCCGAGATGATGCGAATATCAAGCTCTTTAGTTCTGATTCATATCCTCCTTTACTTCTATTTCTCTCCTGAGTCCGGAAGAATGCAAGGCTCGAGGAGGTGTTATTATCTGGACCCTAACTATTGTAACACCTTAATCAGAGATTAGTTTCTGATAAAAAATATCTCATTCAGTCGTGCGCGCCTCCAGGCGCCCGGCGCGAATGGCGTTCAGCAGGGCAGTGTGATCGCGCTCGTTCTGAACGGCGTAAGCCGTGCCGAAATCTGCTAACGCATCTTCGAAAGCCGTACTCCTGCCCATGTAACCGGTCAGTATCGCCGGGTCACCGCTACGGGCATGGGCGCGTGCCAGCACCTTGCCGCACAAGCCAGCATAAAGTTTCAAACTGGTCGGGTTCATGATCTCGATCACAGGCTTGATCTTGGCGTCACTGAGCTGGCGAACGTAAAATTGGGTTTTCAGCTTCCCGGTTCCGGTCGTCCATCCCAGGAACAAATCCCCCGCCGCCTGCATGGCGCGTTGGCCTATCACCACACGCTGCCCGGGATGTGCATACGGATTGGCTCCGCAGTACGGCTCTAACACAGACTGGCGCGCCTGCTTGAACTGTAGGAATAATGGATCACCCCTACCAGACATCAATAACATGATCCCGCAAGCAGTGCCCACGCTGCCCACCCCAACCACCTTGAAAGCCACATCCACAACCGTAAATCGATCGAGCAGCAAACTCACTCCCAGGCTAAGGTTCCTCTTCAATCCTTGCAGTGTAGACATGGCAACCTTCAGGTATTCCGAATCGCGTTGGTCTCCGTAGTGGAAGATCAGCGGCGGGTGGTCAACAATGCGCGGCGTGTCACCTGCCGAGAAAGTCAGCTTGGCAAACTCCTTCTCGTGGGCGCTCTGTTCATGGGCGCTGCCCAGTTTCTTGGTATAAAAGCGCTTACTCTCTTTATCGGGCATGCTCTCGATGATCGCCTCCAGATCGAAGGTGTCATTCCAAGCTTGCAGCACCGGCATCTCAGCGTATTCCGCCAATGCGCTGGCGATAGCTCTGCGCGCTCAGCCAGGCGGCCTCTTTGCAGTCAGCCAGGTCGAAGCCGTTCGCTTGTCCAGCGATGAAAAAGCTAGCCACCAGGCGCTTGACATCCCATTCCCAGGGAGCGATCGAGACTTCATCGAAGTCATTAATGTCAAAGATGAGCTTTCGTTCGGCGGTGGCGAAACCGCCGAAGTTCAATAGGTGGCAGTCGCCATCTGCAATCAAGGTCAGACCAGTGGAGGGGGTGTGCGATAAGTCATAGGCCATGATCGCCGCTGCGCCGCGGTAGAAAGTGAATGGACTCACCATCATCCTGCCGTAGCGGATTGGGATCAGCTCTTCCACGCGACCTTTGCTGTTTTCGATCAGCAGGTCGATCGGATCGCGGCGATTAGCAGGCGCTTGCCATTCCGCCTGTGCTTTTCGTGAAGCCTTTTCGCGCAGCGCTTTTCCCTTAGCCAGGCGCTCTTCCAACCGCAAGGTGTGGGTTTGCAGCGGGATGGGGGCTTTTTCTAATTGAGGTAAGCTTTCATCAGACATAATAGGCCCTTTCGAATGCTTATGAATGAATTTATACACATAATATTGGATAAGGTAATTTGGCTAAGAAGCAGATGCAAGGCGAGGAGAGTTTGGGTGTTTGATGGCAAGCTGCGCCATCAAACACCTTATACATGCGAGGAAATCGTTCGACCCATCAAAGGGGTCGAACGGTATTGCGGATTATGGAGCGGTGGTGGGGTAATAGGGGATCTCTTTGCGCTTATAAGCACTGCCGGAATACGCAGCGATATCGCCTACCAATGCCAGGCCAATCCATACCCAGTCGAAACCGACAATCCCGTTGGCACCGGACACCAGGACATACATAAGTGTGGTCCATGGCAAAAAGATCAGGCCTAAAAGAGGCCAGAACCAGGTATTAAATGCCACGGCGATCTGGACGCGGCCGTAGGGGATCAACCAGTAGATCAACAACCCGAAGCGGGGTCCTAAAGTCATCAAGGTTAAAAAGAAACAGCACATAACATCCTCCAAATTTTTAAATATAGCCGTTTTTCGGCTTTCATCTGCATGTCAGGCGTATAAAATGCGTCGATTATGATCGTATTGAACACCTCCATCTGTGTTCTTACTCGGGAGAAGAAGCTCTGTGTGGAACCATGCTGTCATCAGCTCCCGAGATGAACAGCAGTTCAAGGTCTTTCGTCACGATGATTAACCGATTTCAAACCATAGAGGTTCGTTTACTTTTTGGCAGGCTTTTCTTTTGCATCGCCAGCTTCGGCTGGTTTATCTTCTTCTGCCGGGGTTTCATCTGCCAGCTCCGGGAGGATGGCTGTCGCAACCGTCACTTCACCTGCAGGGGTAATCACATTGTCCACAATCAATGCTCCTTCTTCTGTGATAACGCCTGCTTCAACGACTGCCCCTTCCGCAGTAACGCCAGCCATCCGATAATCCACTCGATCTGCTGTCACCACTGCCGCTCCGGCAACTACGGCTTCATCCGTGATCGCCATTCCGATCACCTCTGCGGAATCTTCACCGACTGCTACCTCTTTGAAAGCCAACCCGGTTTCAGCCAGGATGATCCCCAGGGCAACGCTCTTGTCTTCATTAAGTTTGGTGTAGATTTCAGAGGCCAGGTTGCTTACGAACTGCCGGATATCCTCCACATCGACCTGCTTCTGGACAGCCTTAAGAAAAGCGTGGCTGGTAATGGCTGTTACGGCGGATGTTCCGGGTTTCAACCCGAAGCCAACCATTTTGAGGCTCTCATCTCTGAAACCGGCATCGCCTTTCGCAGCCAACCCGCCGATGGCAGCGCCTGTGCTCGAGCCAACCACCACTCCTGCCGGGCCACCCAACACGCCTATGATGCCGCCGATCAGCGCTCCCGCTTTCGCGCCTTTACCGGAGCGCATGTCACCGGTTTCCTTGAAAGTGACCTTGCCCTCCACATCCTGGCGGATAACAGCCGCGTCTTCGAAGTAGAACTGCTTCTGCTTCTTGGCTTCTTTCATGGCTTTGAGGGCTTCGTCACCAGCCTTCTCGTCTGTAAACGCCATCACCAAAAAACCAACTGCCGCCACCCCTTTTTCTTGTTTTTCACTCATGTGTTTAATGCTCCTTTTCTTTTTAGAATCGTTGCTATGCTAAGCATAGCGATCATTATCCGGCTTGTCATCGTCAGGCTGATGATCTCCCAATAAACGAAAAGCGGAGGTTGGCTGCCTGATTTTCGACAATTGTTGAAACTTGAGCTGAAAGGTGTGTATGGACGGCTTTCACCTGTCCATACACATCACTTTAATTACTTCCCCTGCATGAGATCGCCAATAATTCTACCATACTGAGGTCCGGTTATTTTACCTGGATGTATCAGATAGAACTGGCAGAGCCCCTTGCTTCCCATACCAATCTCCCACAGCTCGCCGTAGGTGCCGGTAGTATAGGGCGCAATCATCGGTATGCTGAAGTTGTAAGAAGCTCCAGTCGGCACATCGATGCCCAGGTCGTAGGTATCCGAGTCTTTATCGATTTTTTCGGTTCAAAAGGATGGGTTCTTATTCTCTTGCGCCTCGAGCATGGCGACCTCTTGATCGCTTGGCTCTTGACCTTCGATGCTGAGATCACTCATTAAAACAAATCTATGCCATTATAAGAATAGCGGTCATTTCACGGTTTGTCATCTGCAGCCTGAGGATCTCCGATTAAACAAAACACGGAAATCTTCTTTCGAGCTCTCGACAATTGTTGATACTAATTTATTTGGAACGCCGCTACTCCCTCACCCGCCTTCAGCAAACGCCTCCACGATTGCCACCGCATTTTCCGTGGGTGTTTCGGAGCGCAGCGGCTTGGCTGGTGAAAGAATATACCCACCTCCTTTGCCCATCTCGCTCCGCAGCCGCTGGATTTCTGCACGCACCTCGGCAGGCTTGCCAAAGGGGATTGTACTCTGGCTGCCCAGGCAGCCCCAAAAAGTGATCTTGTCACCGAACTTCTTCTTGAGTTCGTAAGGGTTCATCCCGGCCGCCTCTGGCTGCACGCTCTCCAGCACATCTACCCCGATCTCGATGATATCTGGTAGGATGGAAGCCACTGACCCGCAGGAGTGGTGCATCACAATCTTCCCGTGCTGGTGCACGCGCCCATAGATCTGCGCCCAGCGCGGCTTGAGGAACTGCCGCCAGCGCTTCGGACCGATGATCACCCCGCGCTGGTCGCCCCAGTCATCCCCGAACAAGATGCTGTCAATGGGCAGCTCACAGGTGTAGTCGACAAAGTTCAGGTACAGGTTCATCACCTTATCCAGGGCTTCTGCGAAGAAGTCTGGATTTTCGATGGCATCCATCAAGATATTCTCGAACCCGCGCAGGTTCCAGGCGCGCTCGAACAGCCCCCAGCCCAGGTTGCCGACGATGAAAGTGTCTTTGTTCTCCTCGATCGTCTGGTAAGCGTTTGCCTTCCAATCCGGACGGTAGAAGACCTCCGGGGAAGGGAAGGTATAGCCTTCAAAAGAAGGCTTTTTAAGGGGTGGGGTCTCAAGGTGCCAGGGCAGGCGGTCTGTGCGCCAGATCCCCCCATAAGCATCTTGCCATCGCTCTGCGCTGATTGCTTCTTTTTTATCTGTATCGACTGCCCCGACCCCGGTCATGTAGCGTTTCAGGCGCTCGCGCCAGTGCGGTCCGCCGTAGTATTCGTCCAGGCGCCTCTCCACGTCGCTGTCTGCGTTGAGGGGCTTGTCGTCCTCGCTCTCGAAGCCCAGGGTGTAGGGTACTTCTACCGGCTGGCGGTGCTGGATGGCGTCAAAGACGATCTCGCGCGGTGTGGTCATGGGTCTCTATCCTTTCAATCCGAAAATTTTTCTTTCAAATCCAAATAGTACAGATATTCGTCCGGATGCACGTTGGGCGGGCAGCGGTGGTTGCAGAATGGGTTGTGCCCGCCGCGCTCCACCAGCGGGAATAGCGTGGATTTACGATCGGCCATTGTCGATATCTTGAGTTGGATTCCCGCCTGTGATCACCGGCAAATTGGTATTGTTGATGAACAGCAGTCTCCCAGCACCATCCTCAATCCGAACGCGCAAGCCGTAACGATGATTTTCGTTTATTTTCCCAGGCTCATAGGAAACGCCAAACGGGATCGGAACCTGCACACCTTCGGTCTTGATCACCTGTTCTCCGACGACCTCATCCGGGGCATCCGCTATGGAAACATCCTCAATTTGCACAGTCAGGACCGCCTCTGGAGGAAGGGCGATGCGTTGCCGATAAGTTGCGGTTCCATTTACCGATCCTTCCTCCGAAGGACCTCCGCAGCCTGTTTGAGCCGCAGTTCCCAACAACAACCCCAGGATGATGATAAATTTAGGCAGCATTTATCGATCTTCTCCGAAAGGATTTCCTGTTTTCAATATTTGAATAATTAGCTGGATATCAACAATGGTTAATACGTGACAACCCGCGGCAGACCTTTTGCCTGCGAGACCCAGTCCTCAACATTGGCTGCTGTCGGCACTTTGCGCACCAGTTCCTTGGTCACATTGATCTCAGTCATCTTTGCCAACAGGTTGCCGGGGTTGCGCTGTGCCAGCTCTACCACGGTGTCCACTCCGGCTACTTCCAGCAGGTCAGCATACTCGGAACCGACACCCTTGATGCGGTACAGGTCCACATGGTTGACCCACTTCAGGATCAAGCTGCCCGAAATCCCTGATTTTGAAGCGATCTCTTCCCGGCCTTTCCGCGATGCTCCAGCCTTGAGCAGGTCCAGGCAGGTCACCAGTCCAATGGCCTTGAGCTTCGCAGCATAAACTGGGCCGATGCCCTCCACGTATTCCAGGGGATGCTTGAACTTGCCTATTTCTTCGACATCTGTGGCATCTACGTTTCCGGTCAAGACCGCTTCAGATCGTGTTACTTCCAATTCTTCAGCAGGTTTGCTTGTCTCTTGGACAGCACTCACTGCGCTATCGACCACGGCAGGAGCAGGTTCCACTGAGCGGGTTTCTATGACTCCGGCAGCCGCAGCTCCCACCGCTGCTGCCATTCCTACACCGTCATCGATGACGGCGGCCTCTGCGCTCTTGGCCGCAGTTGAGGTTTCCACCACCTCTTCGGGAGCCTCGACCATCTGAGCGCGGGTCGCTGCCACTGCAACTGCCTCTCCCGCGACGCTGACCGCTTCGCTCTTAACGGCTGCTGTCGTCACTGCAGCCTCTTTGGGAACATTTACCGTTTGAGCGCGAGGTGCTGCCAGGGCTGCGGCTTCTTTAGCCTTTCTTTCTGCGCCTTGCAAACCGAAAGCCCAAATGAGTGCCAGGATACCTCCCCCAATAAATAAGCCGCCCAGCACATACGGCAGGGCCAGCCCGGCGATCACCGGCCGGGAAAAAAGCAGCAGGCCAAGCAGGATGCTCAGCACACCCAAGACCCCCACCCCCCAGCCGCCTCCGCGGAAAGCAAACACGAGCTCCATGAACCCGAGCACGATGCCGATTGCCCCTACCAATATCGCCAGCGAGGTAGGTACCAAAAGCGTGCTCCACAGCGGGTTAAGGATGATCAAGATTCCCGCCAGGATCCCCAAGATGCCGCTGAACAATTTCCAGCCCCACTCTCTGCGGTCCTTAACCAGGAAAACGATGGAGAGCCCCCCGGTGATCAGCCAGTAGACGCCCAGCACCTGGATCAGGATGAGTAAAGTAGCCGCCGGCTTGGTGAACAGCAGCAAGCCGAGCAGGATGGCCGACATCCCCGAAATGAGTACCAGCCACCAGGGAAGACCAACTTCTTCTTCAAGAGCTTTCGCATTTGACATAATTTTTCTCCTCTTTTATTTTTAGGCTTTCTTTTGCTTTCCAAACAACCCACCTTGGTAGGCGATCCCAACTCCCGCCAGCACCAGCCCAATCAGGCTGGCAATTGCCCCATTCAACGCTGGGATCAGCATCTGCAAGCCACGCGTGCAGAGCAGTGCTCCAACCACTGCCGCCAGGACGATCACTGTCCAATCCTTGAAGCGCGACAACACTCCCGCACCAATGACTGCTCCCACCAGCGCCAGCAGCCAGTTCACCAGGCCCCAATCCAGTCCAAAAAGGTTGAGCAGGCCTAACGTGATCGCCCCGCCGGCCAGTGCCCCAAGCGCCAGGGTGACCAGGCCAACCAGGCTTTTGGCAATCCCTGCGCCAAATGCAAACAGGATCGCCAGGCCAATCGGTACGACCAGCCATAACCAGCTCTCTTGCGTTCCTGGCAAGATGCTTAGAATGCCAATACCCAGCAGCGCCCCGACCCCCGCTCCAAATAAAGCTAACCGCGACCCAAACGCCAGCACCAACACACCCAGAACAATGAAGATCATTGGACCAAGCATCGTTACTCCTCCTGAGGAACATCGACCGGAATGGATTTCTAACTTTAAATTATATCCCAATTTCTCTAAGGTTCTGTTAAGCTTTCTGGTAGAACCCGCCTCCAGCATAAATTGCTCGATCCGAAAAAGAGGGATTGAACATACACAAATCTACGATAAAATTAGAATAGATCTGGAAATTTGATGATCCAGGTGTAATGCTAAATTACGTATCTTGGCAGCTGTGCGCCGCTACCGCGAAGCCCTGGCGCCTCCGATGACCAGGGCATTGTTGGCATTTGCGATGAAGTTATGAATATTCATGGCACACACCCGGCCATGCAGGAGGTACAGCTTTCTGAAAGTCGCCTGTCGGTAGCGTTTTCTATGATTATTTTGGCGAAAACCTGTTCCGATCGGACCTATCAATCTCGGTCGGTGAATTGGGATCGCTGTTGGATCACAGCGGGCCGATTGGGGAGAGTGAGAAGTTTTGTGCGCGTGTTATGGCGCCCATCGCTCGTATACGGTGACCAATGGTTCCTCAATGTCCAATCGGGTGATCATGATGTCATCGGTCACGCGCGGCGACTATGCCTTGTGTGATCGCAATGCTCACAAATCGACCGAGCAAGCCCTCACCATGACGGGCGTGATCCCGACGTATTTGGTGCCTTCGCGCAATCACCTCGGCATTATCGGGCCGATCTACCCCGAGCGCCTTCGCGCCTGAGCTGTGAAAGCTTCGATTGTGGCGAATCCGCTGGCCAAGGATAAATCACAAAAAGCCGTTCATACCATTATCACCAACTCCACCTATGACGGCTTGACCTATCTTGTGCCGCGGGTGATCGACTTGCTCGATGCCAGTGTTGATCGCATTCACTTCGATGAGGCCTGGTACGGTTATGCTCGTTTCAATCCGATCTACAAGGATCGCCACGCCATGTACGGTGATCCAAAAGACTATCCTGCCGACAAGCCCACCATATTCGCGACCACCTCCACCCACAAATTGTTAGCTGCGTTGTCGCAAGCCTCTCTGATCAGTGTACGCGATGGGCGGAAACCGGTGGAGCACGCCCGTTTTAACGAATCTTATGATGATGCATGCCACCACCTCACCCCAATATGCTATTATCGCCTCCAATGAAATCTCGATGGCCATGATGGACGGCGTCGGCGGGCGCACTTTGACCACAGAAGCGATCACAGAAGCAGTGGCATTCCGTAAAGCGATCTGCCGCGCCCATCGCTTTGCTCAAGCTGAGGGTGATTGGTTGTTCAAAACTTGGAATGCCGATGAAGTGACCGATCCGGCGACCGGGAAGAAGATCGCCTTCCCCGATGCCCCAGATGAATTATTGATTACGAACCCCGATTGCTGGGTGCTGCATGCTGGTGAGGCTTGGCATGGCTTCAAGGACCTCGAAGATGACTATTGCATGCTCGATCCGATCAAGGTTTCCGTGGTGACACCGGGGGTGGCGAATGATGGCTCTTTTGAGAAATTAGGCATCCCTGCACCTTGGTTACCGCTTATATCGACGAGCGGGGTATTGAAGTGGAGAAAACCACCGACTTCACAATATTGCTCCTCTTCTCGATCGGCGTGACCAAAGGCAAGTATGGCACGCTGATCAATGCGCTGCTGCGCTTCAAAGAAGATTACGATGCCAATACGCCGCTTGTTGAGGTGCTGAACTCGATTGTTTCCACCGCACCAGAGCGGTATGCAGGCATGGGCCTGCAAGAGCTGGCTGACGAGATGTTTGAACAGATAAAAAGCTCGCATCTGTTGAAGTGGCAGGCAGAGGCATTCTCTGCGCTCCCACTTCCCGTGCTGACTCCTGCCGAAACCTACTCCAGGCTGGTTCACAATGAGATAGAATTAGTCCCAGTGGATAAGATGACCAATCGTGTTCTTGCCACAGGCATCGTGCCCTATCCTCCTGGGATCCCCATGCTCATGCCGGGTGAAAACGCTGGCAGCGCTGACAGCCCGTATATTGGTTATCTGCGCGCCCTGCAAGCTTGGGACAGCCGTTTCCCCGGTTTCAGTCATGAAACACACGGCGTGGAAAATATAGACGGCACCTACTACGTTTATTGTCTGAAATAGCTGAAGATTGAGAGGAGTGCTATTACCCGATGAGCTCCGCAGCAGATATTCTAGTTCGCATCGACTCGCTCGACCAGCTTTTCAATGCACCAGCAATCGATCCTTTTTCCGATAAACCTGAGGTGATTGATCCAGGTGGTCGGAGTACAATTAGCTTATCGGTTCATTTTGACGTTACAGATTGGATTATTGGTATGAAACATGTGACACGTCTCCTGATCCTTTTTCTGACCGGCGTATTATTTCTAAAAACCTCTGGCGCGTTTTCAGAGTCTAGAGGGTTTCCATCCATACCTGCCTTTCGGCCCGGCATAGATCAGCCCTTTCTCGTTTCGCCGGAGCTGGCCTCTCCTATAGGTGAAGAGAAAGCCATTCTGAGTTCTTCTTCCAAAGAGCAGCCTGGCGAGCTGTTCAAAGCTGAGGCTTTATCTCCCAGCGGCAGTCAGGTTTTGTCACGCGATCAGGGTTCAAACATCGCCTCGCCTGGGGCGCCGGTCGACGCTGCTGCCATAGCCCTGCTGAAAGAGATCCAGGATCTGTCCGCCCAGCGTCAAACAGACCTGGTTCCCCGAAAAACAGGCTGGCTGCACCTCATCCTCCGTCAATATCATACGAAGGCTGCCTCCTTGACAACCTCGAGCACATCTACTGAGCCGCTCCAATTAGAGCAGTGGTTATCTTTGGATGATCACGGACGCGTCCAGGCTAAATTCCAGCGCCTCCTGAATGATCAGAGCCAGGGTGTCAATTCTATTTTTTTATCAGGTGGCAGCTGGACGAACCTGCCCATGGCGGGATTTTCCACAAACAGCAGCACCCTCCCTTTTGACCCCTCTTACGGGCTTACGGTGCTTGTCGCCCAGCTTGTCAGCCAGGGGCAGACCATTAATAAAAGCCTGTTATACAAAGAATGTTGGTACCAGGGTGATAAGTACACCCTTTCGGATGGGCGTACGATCCACGAAATTGTGGTAAAGCCCGATAGCCACACCTTGCGCTGGATCAAAACTTGGCAGATTAACGCAGGTGTCATTACCCTGGAAGACAGCCTGGAGATTGCCCTCGAAGAGCGCCTCCCCCAACCCCCAGACGACATTCTGGCTTTGGCAAGCCAGGCATTACCTTAGATTTATTCCTGTTCATTCGATAACGAAATCACCACTTCCTTACTGTCGAGTGTTATCCTCAATATCACCCTAGCAAGGGTCAAACTTGACAAAGGGGGTGGAAGGGTCGATAATTAGTCAAAGTCAATTCCAGCGCTCCTCAGGCAAGTTAATCGGAATATGAGACCCAGGATGAGTGAACAATCCGACGAGGAAATTCAATCCATTGTGCAGCGAGTTGTCGCCCAGCTAATGGGGCTTTCAAAACAAGAGAGCACGCCTCCAAAGATGCCTGAACCAACCGGGCAAGCTCCTGCGGCAGTCTGCTGCCCACAGCGGTCGCCCCGAAAGTCGTTGCCATGGGCGCGGACCACGGCGGTTATGAGCTGAAAGAGATCCTCAAAAAGGATGTGTCTGCCTTGGGCTATGAGGTGATGGATGTGGGCACACACAGCAAAGAGCCGGTGGATTACCCTGACCTGGCGCATGAAGTCGCCCGCGCCGTCAGCTCGGGCAGCGCCTGGCGCGGGATCATGATTGATGGCGCCGGGATTGGCAGCTGCATTGTGGCTAATAAAGTTCCGGGAGTGCGCGCAGGTCTGGCTTATGATTATGCTTCGGCAGTCAATGGTCGTGAGCACAACGATACCAATGTCTTGACCCTGGGCGCCGGGCTGATTGGCGTGAACCTTGCCAAACAAATTGTGACGGTGTGGCTTACAACCCCTTTCGGCGGTGGACGCCACGAACGCAGAGTGAATAAAATCATCATCATTGAAAAGCTTTATACCAAGTGGGTCCACCTCATGGATCAACAAGATCGCTGAAGCAGAAGCTTGTACAACATTTGGAAAATCAGTGCAATCCGTGAGCATTTTTCAGGTTCCATAAGAAGGCTTAATGAACCCCGATGTGAAGACCGTTGAACAACTTGTCGAAATTATCACCCGCGAAGTGCTGATCGCCATGGCTGAGCAGCAGCAGCGGGCAGCGGTACCCGAAGGCGGGCAGTGCAAGTTCAACTGCGCCGATGGGCTGTGCGTGCGCACTTGCTTCGACCGGGCCGGGAAGGTGGTGGAGCGCGGGCGCAGAGCGGCTTTCATCCACCATTGGCATGATCCCGCAAGATACCAACCTGGCAAAGATGATCGACCACACGCTGCTCAAACCGGACGCAACTCCAGACCAGATTGCCCAGCTTTGCTTTGAAGCGCGAAAGTACGGTTTGCCTCGGTGTGCGTCAATCCCGCCTGGGTAAAACTCTGTGCCCAGCTGCTCGAAGGCTCTCCGGTCAAAGTCTGCACGGTGATCGGCTTTCCCCTGGGGGCCACTGCAAGCGAGGTAAAGGCCTTTGAGGCCAAAAATGCCATCGATCAGGGCGCCACCGAGATCGATATGGTCATCAATATTGGCGCCCTGAAAGCCCGCGACCTGGAATTGGTGGCGCAGGATATCCGCGGCGTGGTCAACGCCGCCCATTCCCGCGGCATGATCGTCAAGGTCATTTTGGAAACTGTGCTGTTGACCGATGAAGAGAAAACGATCGCCTGCCTGCTTTCAAAAGAGGCCGGGGCCGATTTTGTCAAAACCTCCACCGGCTTTGCCGGCGGAGGGGCCACGGTCCACGATGTGGCGCTGATGCGCCGGGTGGTGGGACCCGAAATTGGGGTCAAGGCATCGGGCGGCGTGCGCACTTATGAAGATGCCGAGAGCATGATCAAAGCCGGCGCCACCCGCATTGGCGCCAGCGCCGGGGTTAAGATCATGCAGGGTCCCAGCGCCAGTAAACCGGCTGCCGCCAGCACTGCTCAGCGGTAAGAGTTATTAATCTCAGGAGTGGCACCATGTTGATCGCCAGAGTGATTGGAACCACCGTATCGACCATCAAAGACCCAAAATTAACCGGGCAGAAATTGCTCATCGTTCGCCAGACGGATGAGCATGGCGAAGCGTTTGGCAAACCCTACGTGGCGGTCGATACCGTCGATGCCGGTGTGGGTGACCTGGTTCTGACCTGCGCCGGTTCTTCTGCCCGCCAGACTGCGATCACAAAAGATACCCCGGTGGATGCAGTGATCATGGCGATCATTGATTCGCTGGAGGTGGACGGCGAGGTTGTATTCAGGAAATCAAGATAATACCCCACATGGCACTGGACAAGGATCTTTCTTCGATACAAGAAGCACGCGATCTGGCGCAAAAGGCACATGAGGCCTGGAAAATCTGGAGCCACGCCTCCCAGGCTGAAGTGGACCGGGTTTGCGCAGCCATGGCTGAAGCCGGTTACCAGGCAGCCGAACGCCTGGGTCGCCTGGCGCAGGAAGAAACCGGCTATGGGGTGGCAGCTCACAAGAAGATAAAGAACGAGTTTGGTTCACGCTTGGTGTGGGAGAGCATCCGCGAATTGAAAACCGTGGGCGTGATCCGGCACGATCCCGACCGCCGCCTGTACGAGATCGCCTGGCCGATGGGCGTGGTCGTTGCCCTGGTTCCGTCCACCAACCCCACTTCCACGGCTTTTTTCAAGGCGCTGATTGCCGTAAAGGCTCGCAACGCCATCGTCTTCGCTCCCCATCCCTCAGCGGCGCGCTGCATCTATGAAGCGGTCCAAACCATGGCCGTGGCGGCGGAGAACGCCGGAGCCCCCAAGGGCCTGATCAGCTGCATGCAGCAGATTAGTCTGCCGGGCACTCAGGAGCTGATGTCGCACCGGCTGACTGCCCTCATCCTGGCAACCGGCGGCTCGCCGATGGTGCGGGCAGCCCACTCCACCGGCAAACCGGCTTATGGCGTTGGACCGGGAAATGTGCCGGTTTATGTGGACCGCAGCGCGGATATTGAAAAGGCAGCCCGCTACATTGTGGCTTCCAAAGCGTTCGATTACTCCACCATCTGCGCCACCGAACAGGCCGTGATTGCCGACCGGCCGATTGCCCGTCGCCTGGCCGACTATGCGCCAGGAAGGCGCCTACTTCACCAGCGAGCAGGAGACCGAGTGCCTTGCGCCACCTGGTTTTCAATGCCGATGGCAGCATGAACACGGCGGTGGTGGCAAGTCCGCCGCCTTATATCGCCGCGTATGCGGGTTTCAATGTCCCCGCTGAAACCCGCATCCTGGTGACTCCGCTCTCGAAGGTGGGAAAACAGGAACCCCTTTCCCACGAGAAACTGACCACTGTTTTGGGCTGGTATGAGGCGGATGGTTGGGAGCAGGGCTGCGATACTTCATTAGCCCTGATCGATACCGGCGGGCGCGGCCACACCCAGATTATCCATGCCACCGATGAACGGGTGATCATGGCTTTTGGTCTGGAAAAGCCGGTATTCCGCATCCTGGTCAATACCATGGGCACCCTGGGCGCAATCGGCCTGACCACCGGCTTGATGCCTTCGCTAACCCTCGGCTCGGGCGGGGTCGGCGGTTCGATCACCGGCGATAATATCACTGCCTATCACCTGATCAATATCAAACGCCTGGCTTATGAAACTGTCCAGCCCTCCGTTGGAAGCATTTCAGCCTGGTCCACTTCCAGCCGGTCCATCGCCCGAAGAAATTGAACGGGTTGTCCGGCAGGTTGTGAATGAAATTTTGGAAAGCAAAAAAACCTATTCGTAATACTGAAAGGAAAAAGGAAGGAAAAAAATGGCACTGGATACTTCTCTAATTGCTCTTGGAATGGTGGAAACTCGCGGCCTGGTCGGTGCGATTGAAGCAGCCGATGCAATGGTTAAGGCTGCCAACGTGATTCTGATCGGCTCGGAATACGTGGGCGGCGGTTACGTCACCGTCATGGTGCGCGGCGATGTCGGTGCGGTGAAGGCTGCCACAGATGCCGGCGCTGCGGCTGCCAAGCGGGTGGGCGAGGTGGTTTCGGTGCACGTGATCCCACGCCCTCATTCCGATGTTGAAATGATCCTGCCGCAGAGTTCGAAAGGCAGCATCGGCGGGAGAACCACCGCAGGCTCGAAGTAGCCGTTAACGGAATCCCGATCGGGTTCCGACCCGGGTGGTGAGTCACCCGGTGTTTGTCACCCCACTGGGGACGTTCCTACACGAGCCCCTGAAGGAACTGTGGATATACGGAGAAGATGATGAGCGATACTTTTTCGTTACGCTGCTATTGTTACCTGGATCGGATGCAGCCCCAATATGCCGCCTTTGTGGGCACTGTGACCCAGGGCGACCTGCCCACCGAGGGCATGGCGGCGCTGTATGTGGAGATGGCGCCCGGCAATGAGGTCTTCCGGGTGGTGGATATCGCCGTTAAGGCCACAGAAGCCCGGCCGGGTGCGCAGATCGTCGAACGCGAGTTTGGCATGTTCGAGGTGCATTCGCTCAGCCAGGCAGCGGTGCTGGAAGCTGGCGATGTGGTGCTATCTCGGCTCGGTTTGCGACTAGAAGACCGCATCCGCCCGCAGGTGGTTTCCACCCAGGTCATCACCCGCATCGATCCCTACCAGTCCCAGCTGCTGAACCGCTTCCGCCGGGGCAGCATGCTGGTGCCTGGCGAAACCATGCTGGTGTTGGAGTGCGCGCCGGCGGCTTATATCAACTATGCCTGCAACGAAGCCGAAAAGAAGGCCAGCATCAAGATCGTCCACGTCTCTTCGGTGGGTCGCTTTGGCCGCATGTGGCTGAGCGGGTCGGAAGCTGAGATTCTGACCGCCAGCGATGCCGCCATCCGGGCGCTGGAAAGCCTGGACGGACGCGAGGGCGCCTGAGCCCTGTTGGAGTTTACCAGGGAGAGAACGATGCCCAAAGATTTCTATACTGAAAGAGACATTGAGGACATGGTCAAGCGCGGCATCCTGTCGTTGGAAATTAATGATAATGTGGTGCTGACCGACCTGGCCTATGAAAAAGCCAACCGCCTGGGGATGAAGCTGGTGCGTGATAAACCGGAAAATCCACCGGCGCCCCGGTGCGGCCTTATGTTGTCGCAGCAGATGTCCCAGGGGCAAATCGAAGCCACCCCTGGCGTTGGCTGCCTCCGCCTCACTGCCGCCGAAGCGATCTTGCCCAGCGCATCCGCAGCGCAGTGGTGGCCCGCCTGGGGAACCAGGTGGACCCGGCTCTTTTGGATGTGATCATCCAGCGTGTGCTCAACAGCACGGGGGTCAAGTAACCGATGTTATTGGGCAGGGTTCACGGCACGGCGGTTTGTACGCTCAAATATCCCGGCACAGAAGGCTTGAAACTGCTGGTCGTCCAGCCTTTGAATAAAAAGTTGGAGCCGGTAGGAGCGCTGCAGGTGGCGGCGGATGTGGTGGATGCTGGAATTGGCGACCTGTGTGTGATGGTGCGCTCGCGTGAGGCCGCCCTGGCGATGCCGGACGTAAAATTTGTGCCGATTGACCTGGCCCTGGTGGGAATTGTGGATGAGCTGGCTGTCGCTGCCGAGGATACATTCGACCTTACCCTGCAGCCAGGTTGGAACCATTTTACCTGAGAGGCAGGCATGATTCTAGGAAAAGTTCTAGGGACTGTGGTGACCACCATCAGCCATCGGGATTACAAGAACCGGCGGCTGCTGGTGGTTCAGCCCCTGGGTTTGCCTGGCGAAGCTCCTGGGGAAGATTTTATCGCCCTGGATAACACCCAGGCAGGCATTGGGGATACGGTGCTGGTGAACCGCGAAGGAAATGGCGCTCGCCAGGTGCTAAAGAACCCGGATGCCTGCGTGATCTCAGTGATCGTGGGGATCGTCGACTCAGTCTATCTTGAAGATTAACGTTTTTTGGAGGTAAGAATGAAAGAATCCACGGGCGCGAAAACGCCAGTCTCTGCAAGCGTCAGCCTGGGGAACGAGGTGGGTAAGATTGAAAAACTCCAGATCAACGGAGAGGGTCTAGACCAGATCCGTTTTTCGGTCTGGAGCCAGGGTAAGCTGCTGCCGCGCCCTCTCAGTCTGACAGAGAAAGAGCTGGTTGTTTTGGTGAAAGCCGCCTTCAAAGAAGGTGTTCTGTCTCAGAACTTTATCGGTGAGCTTCGCTCGGTCACAGAAATTTAGGCTTGCAGGTCTCAAGACCCCTATAGATAAAGCAATAAAAATCCCCATCCCAAAAAAGCCCATCCAAAGGCGATTAATATCACGCCGCAGTACATCGGGTGACGCACGAGCCGGTAGGGCCCCGTTTCGATCAGTGTCCCCTCGTCTTTGGGATAAGGGACAGGTGTCAAATTTGATCCCAGCCGGAATTTCGCCGTGGCGAGCAGAATGACGCCGGCTGACGGGATGACGGTACCCCCACCCAATCCATCCCAGCCAGGTAAAGGGAGGTTTCCAGCTTGGCCATGCCGGGATATTGCGCGGACCAAAGAACACCAGCGCGATCAAAGCCATATGGGCGACTACATACCACTCGCCGCGCGCCTCTTTCCACCAGGTAGCAAAAGACATGATCCTATCCTCCTAAATAATTTATTTGTCAAAATCTTTGCCCAGATGGTAAGCCCGATCCAGATAACCCTGCCTGGTCTCATCATCTGCTACAGGCACGCGATAGAAATAAACATGCTCCACTTTTTTGACCCCCGGATAACGCAATCCCCAGTTGTCAATGATCTGAGTCATCGGTTTTTCCAAACCGGCTTTATAGTCTTCTTCGCTGAAGAGCGTCGTGTTGATGATCAAGGCTTTTTCATGCTGAAGCAGTGGGACCCGTCCTTTCACTTCCCCCTGCCAGCCTTCTGGCGACAGGGCATAAGCATCTCCATAGGAGAAGACCCGTTCGAACCAGCCCTTCATAATCGCTGGAAAGTGACACCAGAAGACGGGCGCAATAAACGCCAGTCCCTGGGCATTATTAACCTTCTCCCATTGAGTTCTGGCATCTTTAGGTCTGTGGTCGTGGATGAACTTCGCCACCGCTTGGGAATCCTTATCTTTAAGCCAGCGTTTGGCGATGAACCGTTGCATCGGTCCCCCGGCAGAGTTCGAGCACATGTTGTTTCAGGTCCATCTGTTCGAGGATTTCCAGCGGCATGTTTTCATGAACATACGACGCAAAATCCTGTGTGCGAAAGACCGGATCGAATCCGATGGCATACAGATCAACCACTTCACTGGTATGACCAGCCTCCTCAAGTCCTTTGGTGAACTGCTCAAGAATAGCACGGCAGAAGGACTTGGGATTGGGGTGAGCAAATACTGTCAAAACTTTCATAAGATAATCCTCCTTCGCAGCCCGTAACCCACGACTGCGCCAAGAACAACAGCTAATATCAAATGCATCACGAAGGATAAACCGAACCACTGCAGCGTCTGGGGTGCCGTCATCTTCAATAGGATGGGCGTCGTCGCCAGGATTGGTTGACTCAGGATCTCCACATACACAACCGCCAGGAATATGCTTTTCTTCAAAGTATTCAATCGAAAACCATCTACCTGAGCCAAAAGTATGCCAAAGATTGCGCCTACCACCGGACCGATCAAATAGTGTGCCGCTGCGCCCGTTGCAACACCGCCTGCCATCTCGATGCCCAGCATCGAAAAGAAACGCGCTACGGTGTCTCCAACGATTGAGAAGCAAGAAAGGGGTGGAAGCCCTGCCGCCGTTAATCCTCCCATGAGGACAAGATCCATGACCATCGTACCAGCCAGGCCTCCGATCAACCCCCATTCCATCCCTCTGGCGAGAGTTGCTTGTGTATTATGCCGCCTCGTCAGCCAATTTCCTTGAAGCATTGTTTCCATATCGATGCCTCCTTCAACTATTTCATGCCCACTATTAAATAAATTTGACTGCTTTCAGTCCACGTGCCAGCACAATCCCGCCAAGTACGATCAACAAGATCTCAAAGATAGGCAGCTCGAATGGTAAGTTCAGGGCTGGCTCAACCAATTCCAGAACACCCCCGCTGAGCGCCAGGATGCCCAGCGTGGTTGTAAAGCCGCTGATGGGGATACCATTGAAATATCGGATTGCGTTCAAACCGAGCAGGATCAAGCCGGTGCCGACCGCGCCTGTGCCATCTGGCAAGAATTTGAACATCTCTGTGATCCCCCACACGAGAAAGAACGCGCCCCATGCGATCGTTTCAAAACCAGGATTTAGCTTACGTGTGTCTTCCATTTATCCTCCGTATATGAGTATTTTTGGGCCAGAATTCATCTGATTCTCATTTGGCATGGCTTGCTCTGGCAGCCAAGGCACACGCTTTCGCCTGATGGGCTTTCCAACCCGGCCACCAGGTCTTGTGCCAGATGTGGATCCGTGCGAATATCGATCGCGGACGCTTAATCGCCATGCTGCCGGATAGGGCAATCTGCGCAGCTATGCACTTTTTCAATCAGGAAAGCGCTCCGTGAAATTGCTTCAAGATCGGGGTTTAACTTACGAATGTTTTCCATTTTTGATATCTCCTTATATACTTTTTTTATCATTTATTTTTGATTGACTTCACTCAAAGAGAGTAAAGTAAGGTTCAGCCTGTATAATTTGTTTAGGACACCCATCAGAGCGGCTTGATCACCGATGTGCCCGAAAAGGATCATTTCTTCAGGTTCTAATAACTTCACCTCCAGACCTTCCAACCAATCCGACCAGCTGTCATCGAGATGACCTCTGACATGGATCTCGAAGTACCTTCCGTGAGTGCCGGTGGAAAGTGCGTTCTTATTGTCATAGCCGGTTTTATTTTTCATGTTTGCTGTTTTTCCTCTTGGTTCTAATATAGCAGTTTCCCCGCGCGGGTTCATCGTCTGAAGGTTGTATCTGGGGTTGTATTTTTTAGACCACCAAAGCTATTGATTTTCCCCAAGGCTTATCCCCTAAAGTGACAAACGAAAAGACCGGCAGTGACCCAATGCACTGTCGGTCTTTTAAACAAGCGGCTTGCGGCCATTCACCCGAAGAGTTTAACTCTTTTCCGATGGCAATGGCCTGTGTCCGGCTCTTCACTCCCAGCTTAGCGTAGATATTGCTGATATGCCGTTTTACGGTTGTGATTGATATGAACAATTTCTCCGAGATTTCCTGGTTGGAATGACCGGCTTCGATGAGCTTGAGCACTTCCAATTCACGCGTGGTTAACGGCTCAATCAAGATCTGCATGGATGGTTGGGTCATGCCGGAAATTCTGCCTATCTTCGATAACAGCTCGGTCGCATAACCACTCCTAACCTGGCGTGATTGGACCTGGCAGAGCAATCTCGTCATCACATCCCCTTCATCCAGGAAAATCCGTATGTACCCCTCTGGCTGGGCTAGCGTGAGGGCTCTTTCCAAGATCGTCAGAGCGCGTTCTGGTTCTTTCTTCCCACAGAAGGTGAGCGCTTGGAGGATCAAGGTTTCAATCACCAATCCCATCCGCCCGGCTGCATCTGCTTGTTGAAGTAGTCGTTCGGATAAAGCGAGGGCAGCCTCATAATCGCTTCGAGCCAGGAGCACTCGCACCAGGATCATGTATTCAGGCTGTCGCTGATAGAGAATTTCATCCTCAATCGATAGTCCGCTTTTTTGAACGAGCTGCGATAGCCTTTCCAAATTTCCATCGGCCAGCCATACGCGCGCCAGGTCAGACTGCACCAGGATTGACCAATTGGGAGAAAGAGGCTGCTCACTGGCCAATTGCTCCGCTACCCGTATAGCTTCTTGGGCTTGCCTCTGATTGCCTCGGGCTTGTTCCAGACGCGCCAGCAAGGCGTAGGCAGCCGCTTGAAGAGAAGGATCTCCCCACTTTCGGCAAAGATCGATGCACTGATGTATGTATAGTTCCGCATCATTCAATCGATTGCTTTCATAAGACAATCTGCCCAAGCCAGCGTAGATGCTTCCCGCTAATGGCGATCTTTGCCCATCCGGGCGAACTGCCATTTGCAGGGATTTAGAATATGTGCTGGCTGCCCGGTTGAGTTGGCCCTGTTCCATTAAAATATCGGCAAGATGCGAATTAGCTATTATAACCATGTGCAGATTGTCGGCCTCTCGCCCAATGCGCATGGCTTCATGGTAGGCATGCATTGCCTGCTCCAAATTTCCGTTGATCCAGCTGGCATCCCCGAGGATTGTTGTAGCTACACTGCGTATGCTTCGAGAGATGGAGCTGCAGTCGGGCAGCTGCACCAGGGCTTGTTGAGCATATTCCGCAGCCGAGTGGGTATTCCCCTGTGCGTTTGCACATTGAGCCCGAGCTGCTGCAATTGTTCCCGTCAATGTCCTGACCTCGATGGTGGGTTCAAGGTGAGCTAGCAGCTGCTCAGGACCCAATAAAGTCGGCTCGACCTGGTCCAGATTACCCGTAAGGGCGAGTGCCCAGGCTTTTTGAATGGCCAACCATGGATGATCTTTTGATTGAAACTCAATGGCGCTGGCCCAATTTAAAAGGGTTGCCACCTCGCCGCTGATGAGAAGAAAACAACCATTTTGCTCGATCAATTGAGCAGCGCGATCCTGGTCCCCTGCTAAGATAGCCTGTTGAACGGAATTCGGAGATAAACCCGTTCTGCTCATACCACAGGGAAGCGCCTCGATGCAATTGGGGGAGCAAATGTGTAAACTGGTTTTCCAGGCGCTTCTTCAGGACATCTGCGAAGAGATGGTGATAGCGATACCAATGCCGCTCGTCATCCAATGGGATCACAAACAGGTTCTTCTCTTCCAGTGCCTCCAGCATTGCTTGCCCATCGACTGGTTCAGCCGGGTCCGTCGCGACAACAACCTCACACAACGGTCCACTCAGGCGCTCCAGGATTGAGGTCCGCAGCAAGAAGGTGCTCACCTGCTTGGGCTGAAGTTTGAGCACTTCATCGGCCAGATAGTCCATGATATAGTGATGGCTGCCGGTGAACGCCGAAACGAAATCGTGAATGTCTTGACAGCCTTGCATCGAAAGAGCCGCCAATTGTAAGCCGGCGATCCATCCTTCTGTCCGGATTTCCAGGGCAGCCAGATCCTCAGGGCAGAGGCTTAAGCCCATCTCCTCGTTCAAAAAAACGGAAATTTCCCCCGGTGTAAAGCGCAGATCGGCCTCGCGGATCTCAACCAATTGGCTGCGTGCCCGTAAACGCGCCAGTGGCAGGGGTGGATCAGTGCGGGAAAGGATTACCAGGTGCATGTGGGGAGGAATGTGATCGAGCAAGAAGGTCAGCGCGTTATGGATGGAATTTGCCTCGATGACATGGTAATCGTCGAGTGCCAGTACAAAGTCCTGCTTGTTACCAGCTAGAGCATTCGCCAGGGGGGTCAGAATAGCTTCATGATGGAGTGGTTCAGGAGATTGCAGGATTGGCAAGAGATCCTGCATTGCGTCAGGTCGGATAGAATCCAGGCAAGCCAGAAGATATTGATAGAAGCGGGGTGGGTCGTTGTCTTCAACGTCGAGTGAAAGCCAGGCGAGCGGAATAGAGGCGCCAGGCCCTGTACGCCACTCGGAGAACAGCGTCGTTTTACCGTAACCAGCAGGAGCGGAGATCAGGGTAAGAGGTCCGTCCAATCCATGGGCCAGCCGTTCGAGCAGGCGTGGACGAGAAATTAGCGTGGGGCGAACGGGAGGGATAAAGAACTTCGTTGAAAGCAAGGAACTATTCGCCATAGTTTTATTGTTTTGTTAATCATAGCATACACATCGAAAACCGGGTAAAAATTTTGGTAAGCCCCTGTGCCAGGCAATCCCTGGTGCTGCCGCTATGCAGACCATGGCTTTCGATAAGTATTTCACTTTAGGCATGCTTGCTACACCATTTCACAGGAAAACCCTGGCGCGCCTTTTTCCTGGCCTTACCCAACTGCATTTTATATGAACTAGTGCTGGTCTAAAACCAGCACTAGTTCAGGTCCAACAAAAAGGCTATTTGAACATAAAGTAAGCCCTGTATTCCATGCCATCGTCAAACTTGAGGATCAGCTGGCGGCAGGTGCCAGCCCATGTCTTCGAAGTCTTCCAGACATATTTATATTGATCGTCCACTGGATTGTAAATAAGACTTTCAGCGGCTTTCGTAGGTACAATTGCACCGATCAATTCACCCGTGTCGCATGCAATCTGCTGGGATGCTGGATAGCTGCCAGCGAGGAAGCTCAAGCCATGGTCACCGATTAAGCTAAACTTCACCGGTACAGCTTCCACTGCCGTTGCCATATTTACCTCGGGAAGATGGTTGATGGGCGGAAAGAAGCCAGAGAACCGATAGATCACGGTAACCCAGGCAGTTACCTTGCCATAATCAGTGGCACCGGTAACAGTAAAGCTGCCCGGTGACTCTACCATCGCTGGATCGATGTAATCCCAAGTTACGGGTACCGGCATAACGGAACCATCGCTCACCGTAAGCATTTGAACGGTGTCCGGTAGAGTAAGCGCCGTTTTCTCGAATGTAGTTCTGTAAATGTTATGCTCCAAGATATTCTTGACAAAGGCTTTGTTATACACGTCGATCGAAGCATAGGGTTGGTAATAGGTAACGTTATTGATTCTGATATTCGTGAACATCGCCTGGTAGCTCTGCGGCTCCCATACTAAAACCCCAGTACCTTTGTTGTTGATGATGTCGTTGGCAGCCTGGATGGTTCGCTTGAGCATATTGGCTTGTCCTTGAACAGTGAAGGGGTTGGTCACTATTGGGCAGCGGGTTAGAACTGCAGCAGGCTGGGTACGCAGTCTCTGGGATGTCAATCTTATACTGTGGGTAGGTAGCAGCCATGTTATACAATGCTTCTTCAAGGTCCAGGTATGTACCATGCCATTCTGGATAATAAGAGATGGCAAGCACATCTGGATCTGCGCCTTTGGCATTCACACGCGTAAGCAGTTGGCTCCAGAATTCCATAGTTTTCGGCAGTTTACCTTGGTCGTTGATTACGTGGATCTCTACCAGGGTTTCAGGAGATGCCTCTCGGACCGCCTGGATGCCTGCAGCAACTAAAGTGGAAAAGCGATCCCAGGCTTCGTCGTATTTCTGCTGCTCAACCGGATCAGTGGATCCCCAATATCGCCACAACAGCCCTCCACCTGGTTTCGATAAATACAAAGCCTGGTTGTTCCTGACATAAGCAGGATTGATCGTACTCAGACCCATATCCAACGTCTCATTGCCCCATAAAAAGCCATTGATGATCTCGTTGCCGACAGCCACTTTGTCCGGTGTTGTACCTTGATCTACGAGGCGTTTGGTGTAGGCGTAGGTAAAATCATGCATTGCCACAACAAGATCGTCAAATTCCAGGGTAGCCCAAGCCTGTGGTTTGGGCTGCTTGCCCGGGTCAGCCCATGAATCAGCGTAGTGGAAATCGATGCCAAGTTGCATGTCGCGATCTTTTATCCACGTAGCTACGGTTGCCGAGCGGTCGGGGCTGTTATAAGGGGGATTGCTTGGATTTCCCGAGCCCTCGCTTCTGGGCACATTCCAGATGCGCAGCCGGATAAACTTCATCCCCCGGTCTTTGACTACGTCAAGGGCGTTTGGCCCCGGACCCAATCGGTTGAATTCGCACTGGGATTTAAATAGGTTCTCCGATTTTGATACTGATCCACGTAGGACATATCGGCGCCATTGACAATATTCTCCCGCAGGTAATTAAAGACTTCTGAGCTCCTTAATCCCAATCGTAGCTCCTGGGGTAGCCTCAGTGATGGTCAGCCGTAGAAAGCGGGTACCCGTTCTGGTAAATAAATCCACAAAGCCTTCTCCCATGACATCATTGGCGGTTCTATCAACAATGACGTCCCAAGCGCTTCCATCGGTCGAAGCTTCAACGACGTATTTGTAGACGGCATTGCGATCGGAGAAAACGACCTCAGTTTTACGCAAGTTGTCATATGCACCACCAAGGTCGAGCATAAACCAGTGACCAGCAGCCCGATTATCTGCTACCCACGTAGTATCTAACTTATCATCGTGTGCGAAAGCGGCGGAAGGACTACCGCTGTCCGCAGAAGACGTTACCCAAAACTTTATTGCGATATTACTTTCAATAGGTGTTATTTCAGCCTCCCCTGATATTGCTGATGCAGTTGATGCGAACATGGATAGTACCAATGTCGATATTATTACAAAACTCAGGCTCTTAAGCAGCAGCTTTTTGGAAAGCATCATTTTTCTCCTCATTATTTCTGATTGAAAAAAACGTTTTGATCTGTATTGTATTAAGCTGTGAAAATATGGGTTCTTTGGATTTGGGAGCTTGCTGAACCTATTCGAAGATGAAAATTTCTTTCCTGTTCACCTCCTCAGTCAAAATCAAAGGTGTATTGCTCAACCACATTCATATGGTGGCTTTCCGGGTTCGCCGGGAGTCATACCGAAATCCTTATTCATTATAAGGCAAAAATCTGATTTTAGCTGCAAGCTCCGCAGTCCTGCTTCCTCGCACCAAACGCTCAACATAATGCCATTAATATGACCCTTTCTTGCTTGCTTCTCGTTTAATTATTAAATTAATATATAATTAATAAATTGGCATAACAGGAGCTTGGCTGCCCCTACTCAAATGCCGAAGTAATACGCGCAAGCCTGAGCCGGACTGAAAGTGGGAATAAGTGCCGTTTGCCCATAGATGGGAGATCCCAAATAAACCAACAGATCAATCTTCAATTGTTAAAGAGATTCGACCCTCATGCCGTTAGTCCTTTGGCCAGAGATCGGACTGGTTACTTTTTCTTCAAACGCGCGCTGGATGTGACAGTGGCTGTTCTTGCCTTGGTTATTTTGTCTCCGTTGATGGTCTTAATTGCTGGGCTGATCGCTTTAGATTCTCCAGGGCCGATTATCTTTGTCCAGAAACGGGTCGGCGCACGTCGATGAACTCGTGAAGGTTATTCTTATTGGAAGCAGACCACTTTTGACTTTTACAAATTTCGCTCGATGGTCCAGAACGCCGATCCGCTTGTGCATCAGCATATGGTAAAGGCTTGGATGGATGGAGGGGGAGAGCCGTCTGCCGCGGGCAGCACGAAATTCAAGCCGACTAGCGATCCTCGGGTAACCCAAGATCGGTAGGATCCTGCGTAAGCTCAGCCTGGATGAGCTGCCTCAACTGGTAAATGTGCTCAAAGGAGAAATGAGTATCGTGGGTCCGCGCCCCGACCTGCCTTATTCCGTAGAGAAATACAAACCGTGGCATCACGAACGGCTGGCTGCTTTGCCAGGCCTTACCGGTCTCTGGCAGGTAAAAGGGCGTGCTCAAGTCTCATTTGACGACATGGTTCATTGGGATGTTGAATACGTCCGCAGCCAATCCTTAGGGTTAGATCTCAAGATCATTATTCTCACAATCCCCGCTGCGCTATCTGGGAGAGGCGCTGCATGAGTGATAAACAGGTAAAGTCATCCCAGCGATACGTTTTACACAAGATTTAGAGTCAAATTTTTTTCTCGAGGAGATAGTATTATGGAATTGAAAAATAAGCGCATCGTTGTGACTGGTGGTGCGGGGTTTATTGGTAGTCAAATCGTCGATGAGCTCGCCGCAAATAATGAAATCATCATCATCGATAATTTCTCAATCGGAAAATGGAAGAATATTGAGAAGCATAAGGCAAATGCCCACGTCCATGTAGAGGAGGCAGATGTCCGCGACTTGGATGCGATGGTCCGTCTTACCAAGCATGTAGACATCGTGTTCCACTTGGCCTGCGCTTGTGTGCGCGCCTCTCTCAATCATCCGTTGGACTCACATGAGGTAAATGCAACAGGCACCGTGAATATGTGCCAGGCTAGTTTGGTTAATGGCGTTCAAAGGTTAATTTACACGTCTTCGACTGAGGTTTATGGCGATGCATTATATGTACCCATGGATGAGAAGCATCCTTTCAACCCGACCAATGCGTATGGCGCAAGCAAGCTTGCTGGGGAGTTCTATGCGCTGGCGTATAGTCGTGCCTACGGTTTACCATCCGTGGTTGTGCGGCTCTACAATGCCTACGGACCGAGAGAGAATTCCGAGGGGGTCCGGGGGGAGGTCATCCCCAAGTTCGTCCTGCGTGTCATGGCGGGATTACAACCCGTACTCTTTGGCACCGGTCAGCAATCACGCGTCTTTACCTATGTGGAAGATTCTGTTCGAGGCATTATCAAGGCCGCTGAGTGCGATGAGCTTGTCGGCGACTGCGTGCACTTGGGAGGTCCGGAGGAAGTCACCATTGCAATGGTATGCGACCTGGTGCTGGAAAAGCTGGGACGCCGGGATCTGAAGCCTATTTACCTTGAAGAAGGTCGACCGGGTGATGTAAGACGCCATCAAGCTGACTGCAGCAAGGCTAAAAAATTACTGGGCTTCGCGCCCAGTATAGGTATTAGTGAGGGCCTGGACCGATACATCCAATGGGTTCGGGAGCAAAACCTGGATTTGGAAAGTTGGGTAGCGCAGGAAGAAGTAAAGAACTGGTAGGTCAAGCAGACTGATGTGGTAAGTTACGCCCCAAGGATCCTCTATGAATGGGCTGAAAGCGAGCTGGCAGTACCATGCACTGGTTGAATTAATCGAAGCAGCCCCGGATTCGTGAAATTATGATTTGGCAGGAAAGGTGCAAACTATGGAACTACAACTGTATCTTGACATTCTAAAACGGCGTGCCTGGGTGATCCTTATTGTCACAGTCGTGACGCTGCTGATTGTGGTGGCTGCTTGGTTTGTTTTTCCAAAGGAGTATGCAGCCCAGAGCACGGTTCGCATTCTCATGGATGTAGGGGTGAGCGACTTTGTCATGCGGGAAGACTATATCAAACGCCTGCTGAACACGTACGCTGAAGTTCTGCAAGGTGAGCCCATGCTGGCGAAGGCGCTTGAGCACTTGTCCTTGCCGGCTTCCTCCTCATCGCTGGTCAAAGACGTTTCGGTTGAAGTGGTTCCAAACACAGAATTGCTCACCATTTCTGTCCTGAGCCGAGATCAGAAACTGGCTCCAGATCTGGCCAATACGCTTTCCGTACTGCTTTCAGATTATTCCAAAGAAATGTTTGTTGGCAGCAGCAAAGACACGGAGCAGATTTTAGAGGAGCAGTTGGCGAGTTTGGCCAGTGATCTGGAGAAGAAACGTGTGAAGCGCGATGCTCTATTAGCAGGTGGGGGCAGAATCACCGAAATCGAAACTCTCAATAGCCAGATCGGGTTTGAAGAGGACTCATACAACCGTTTGCTGGATCGCTACGAGCTCGCCCGCCTGAACGAATCCTTGCGTGCCAACAGTGTTACGGTGATCGCCCCGGCAACGCTGCCCCCTTTGCCGACTAATAAGCTCGGTCTTAAAGAAATAGTGCTTGCTCTTGTCATTGGACTCATGGGCGGCATTGGCCTTGCCCTGGTTCTGGAAAACCTCGATACGCACATACACAGCTCACAACAGCTAGAGCGCTTGACC
Source organism: uncultured Chloroflexia bacterium (assembly GCA_963751425.1). Classification (GTDB taxonomy): domain Bacteria; phylum Chloroflexota; class Anaerolineae; order Anaerolineales; family UBA4823; genus CAVVUF01. The sequence continues at coordinate 1,435,990 of CAVVUF010000002.1, forward strand.
GGTTTACCGGTGCTGGGCAATGTGCCGCGAGGGTTCCTCGCTTCTGGGGACCTTGAAAATGAAGATGCGCCAGTCACCATTAAACGAGTGAAAGAAGCCTACCGCCTGTTGTGCACCAATCTTATGGCCTCCCGGAAACAGCTTCTGAAGCAGGAGCAGGTGAACCTCGAGAAGATCATGATCACCAGTGCTGCATCAAGTGAGGGAAAATCGATGGTAGCGGTTAATCTAGCGCGAACGTTCGCTGACCAAGGTCAACCGGTCTTCCTGGTGGAGAGCGATCTACGGCACCCGGTTCTCTTCGAGAAATTCGGAAATGATGGTCAAATAGGGTTGGGCAACCTCTTGGTCGATCCTATTCCTGACGATGATTCATCTCTAGCGAAACTAGTTTGCCCTGCAGACCAACCGGGCCTGTTCATTGTCACGAAGGGTCCCAAAGTGACCAATCCCACGGCGCTGCTTGCCTCATCGTCGTTCGAGAAATTACTCGCCTACCTTAAAACTCAAGGTGAGGTGATCGTGCTCGATACTCCTCCAGTGCTGGGCGTGGCAGATGTTTCGGTACTGGCTCCTAAAGTAGATGGCATCATCCTGGTTGTTTGGCAGTCACTTTCCAGGCGTGAAACGGTAAATCAGGCACTCAAGCAATTGATTGCAGCCCAGGGGCGCGTGTTAGGCATCGTGTTTGTAAAGAAAAACGATAAGGATTGGAGTTGATAGGAAGGAATTTTTATGCGCTCTGTCTATCAAAGCCGCTTTGAGTTCCTTCAAGAGCAAACTCCCAAGATCATGCCTCTGTTCTTGGCTGTGCTCGTGGGCGTAGGCATGGGCGTGGTGGCCGTCATTGCCAATCAGGCCCCAAACAAATGGATGGTTGTGATCCTGCTCGCTGTCGCGACTCCTGCTGTTGTTTTGCTGGTCAATGACCTCCGGAAACTCGTTCTCATCGCAATGGTCATCGATATCTCTTTGGGCTTGGATATTGCTCTTCAGTACCAGGACGGTCACCAAGGTGGCCCATCAGGATACATTGTGTCTTTAATGACAGTGGCACTTATCGTGGGTTATGCGATCTGGATCGTCGAGCGAGAGCCCAAGCCACGTTATTTTACTGTTATCACGGTTCCTGCCCTCATTTATCTGTTTATGGTAGTCCTTTCGCTGCCCCAATCGGTTAACATGCAGCTCAGCCTTTTCGGAGTTTTCCTCAAGTGCCAGGTTTTTTTGATGTTCTTTTACATTGCCAACCACTTGAGATCTTGGCAAGATTTCCGTTTGGTTGTAAATACCGTTGTGATCAGTCTGCTGCTTCAGGCTGCGCTCATGCTGTTGCAGTATTTCACAGGAGCTTCTCTGTCCCTCGGTGCAATCAGCAGTTTTTCTTTGGAGGAAGGGGCGAGCGCGGGATTTGCCGGGTCACGGGTGGGGGGAACGTTCGGAGGTCCCAATTCGGCTGCGGCTTTCCTGGTTTGCACTTTACTGATTGCTTTTGGTGCTTACCTGGGCGACAGGCTGGTAAACCGGACACTGGCATTGCTGGCTTGCGCGCTTGGCATCGTCGCTTTGTTCGCTACGGGTTCGCGCGCTGCCTGGGCCAGCCTGGTTCTGGCTTTGCTCATTTTGTTATCACAAGTGTTCTGGACAAAGGCAGGCAAAAAAGCACTCATGATCCTTTTGATCGGTGCTTTATTTATCGGTATTTTTTTTGGCCAACAGATATGGGTGCGGCTTGAAGCGGTTAAGACGGATACCACGCGCCAGGAATTGGCATTTATGGCATATAACATCATCCGTGCCTTCCCCATGGGCGTCGGTGAAAATAACTATGATCAGATTATGAGTGACAAATACGCACACCCCAATTGGGTAGGGCGTAATCTGATGGTAGTACACAACAAGTATTTGTTGGTTTGGGCTGAGACAGGTCCCCAAGGGTTGGCGGCCTTTGTCTTTCTCTTGCTGGCCACTGTCTGGCTTGCCAGGCGGTGGTTGTTTCGGACCAATCTGCCCCCGCACCTTGTCATTCTGGCAGCAAGTCTTTTAGGTGCCTTCCTGGGTTATGCCTTCCACATGCTCACGGAAGCGTTTTCGTCTCGAGCCAATGTGCAGATCATGTGGTTCTTGATCGCCATGATCGTAGCTTTGGATCAGCTAATCTTTCCTTCGAAGCAGGATGTAGTGCAGCAGGGTTCCGCAGCTCCCAGTCGAGTGGAAAGTTGAGTAAGTAGATGGGTTTTGCTCCAGAAGATCGGCTGATTATACGGTGCTCTAGGGTGAGTATGAGTGCTGAGGCCGTCGTTGAGGCCTCTCGCTTGTTGGCGCAAAGCCTGGATTGGGAATACATCTTAGAGACTTCGATCAGGCATGGCGTTTCTCCCTTGTTTTATCAAGGTTTAAACCAGATGAGCAAAACCATGGCTCTGGAAAACTTGATTCCATCATCAATTTACCAGCAGTTGCAGAATCTGTATCATGGAAACCAGTTGCGTAATCAACGGTTGTACCGGGTGCTCCAAGAGATCGTGGGGGCATTTAAGCAGGCAGGGATACAGGTGATGGGTCTGAAAGACATACAACTGGCTCGTGAGGTATATCCGGACATCGGTTTACGTCCGATGGGTGACCTGGATCTCTTGATCCATCAACAAGACTATAACCGCTCTGCTGAGTGTATGCGCTCGCTGGGATTTGTTCCGCTTCCCAGCCCGGAAATCCCTTATACCCTGAAGTATTCCTGGGCTCATTACTGGCAGCGGCCTACCGACAATGTGTGGGTTGACCTGCAGTGGAATGTGCTCCAGTTGGAATGGGATGTTTACGAAGAAGGCAGTCTGAATTTCGAGATCGATAGAATGTGGCGCGGCGCTGTCGAAATGGGTATTGAGGGTTCCAGGATTTGGGTACCCCGGCCTGAAGACATGCTATTCCATCTCTGCCTGCACCTCGAAGGCCACCATTTTGCTGAATGGATCTTGTTTTGTGACATTGCCGAGTTCCTACTGCACTACGAGGGCAAGCTCGACTGGCATTACCTGGTTAGTTTAGCCCACAAATATCGGATTGAGTCTTCCATCTATTATGTATTGTTTCTTGTAGACCGGCTGTTCAATGTCGACATTCCCTCGCAGCTTTGGCAGGAACTTGGACCGGCTTATCTGAAGGCCAGCCTCTTCCAGCCCTTGTTTGGCAATCTTACCAACCTACACGTTTTATTAGACGAGATTCATCAATCTGTAAGCCCGCCTCCCGAGGTAATGACCGGCTTCGAGGCTACAGTTCGCCTGCAGGCCACTACAGCAATGCATCTTTACCGAGAAATCGACTACATCGCTTCCACCTTTGCGAACCAGGGCGAAAGTTCGCTGATCTTGGACGGGGCGCCTTCACCCAGGACAATCCCCGATCCGTTGCTAGAACCGTTCCAGGAAATTCGCCTCTTGATCCTTGATCAGGGTCTACCGCACCTGTGCCAGGTTTTGTTAAACTGCGGCTTTCAAGTTGTGCACGACCGTGCCTTTGAAGGATACAAGAAAGCCTGGGATGTGGTTTCCCAGGATCCTGTCCTGGCTGATCAGCCAATCCGGATGGTTTTGGAGGCCAGCGTTGCTGCAGGCCTGGATGCCCTGGCCCAGCCTCAAAAAAATACGGGTGAATCCAAAAAGATATCTGGTTTGAGATTGCTAAAGGATAAGCTTGTGGGTCGTAGAGGGGTGCCTGGCAGCGTTTCGGTCCAGCTCAAGATCGTAGCCTTTTCACCGGAAGATCTGCTGGTCTGTCTCGCCGCACCTCTCGGCAGCCAAAAACAGGATCGTCTCTTTAGCCTGACCAGCCTGCTCGAATTTTTTAGGAGCTATACCGGACCCATTGACTGGCAGCAGGTGGCTCATCAAGCCCGCTTACGTGGAGTTGCCGCTGCTGTTGGTGAGGGGTTGTCCATAGCCAGCGAGATCCTTGGCAAGGACCAGCTGCCTCCAACGGTTCTTGCCATGTGCGCTGACCCCGTTCCACAACCACGGGTTCTGGAGCTGGCGCGTTATGGACCAGACTCCCTCGGGCTCTATAAAGGGTTCAAGGCTTTGTTTTATTTTCTGCTCAGCCTGCTCTCCATCCATGGGTTCCGGGCCAAGAGCAGGTACTTGCTTCGCTCTCTCATAAGTGATCAAGACAGGAAACCCGTACTGCCTCGTCTGGTGTTGGCGGCCGTGAAAAACCTTGTATCGCGAACCCGCAGGAATCAGAAGAGCACGATAACCGCTATGGCGTTTTGGGTCGAGCCGCCGCCAGAGCCAGTGATGGCATCTGAAAACGAGAAACCAGCATGAATCAGCCACGCCAGATTTTTAAGAACACTGCCGCAATGGCCTCGGCGGACCTGGTCACCAGGGCTGGTCACATCGTGCTGTCTTTTCTGGTTGCGCGTATCCTCCAGGCTGGCGGTCTGGGGATCTATTCCACGGCTATTGCGTATTATGGCCTGCTCGCCGTGGCCAGTGGGATGGGTGCCCAGGATTTCTTGGTGCGTGAGATCGCTCGAGAGCGAGGTAAAACTAATCGTTATGTCATCCAAGCCAGTATGATGGGAACGCTGGCTGCAGTCGTGGCTATGGTGATCTTTGCGGGGATTCTCCCTCACCTAAACTATTCGGTCGAATTAACTTCAGGAATATATGTGGTGATCCTGGCCATTATCCCCGGTACCCTTAACACGATCCAGAATGCTGTCTTTGTCGCTCACCAGCGTGTTGAATTTATCCTCTATACTCGTTTCGTCGGTACGGTGGTCAACGTTGGGCTGTCTTTATTCCTGCTGCTTCAAGGGTACGGCATCGTGAGCTTGCTGATCGCTTTCGTATTGGGCGAGTATGTGATCATGTTTTGCCTGTTCTTCTTTATCAACCGTTACATCGTCAGGTTACACTGGGAGTTCGACCTGGTTTCTGCTGGGAAATTGGTATGGGAGATGAGAACTTTTGCTGCTCTCTCGATCCTGTCAGCGTTATTTACCCAGCCAGAAGTCATCATGCTCTCCTTTGTAGAGGACGAAGAGCAGATAGGTTACTTTAGTGCAGCGTTCAAGCTGGTAGGCTTTTGGTATTTGATCTCGCAAATGTATATGTCCAATGTGTATCCGATCCTCAGCCGCTCCTATCACCTGGCTGAACAAAAGTTCCAATTCATCCAAGACAAGTCGATCAAGTATCTGTTGGCCATATCCCTGCCCCTCACCGTAGGCTTGGTCGCGGCTGCTGAACCGATTGTGAAACTTGCCTATGGACCTGGCTTTGAATCTGCTGTGTTATTGCTGCAGATATTAGCGTGGAGCATCCCTTCGGCCTTTGTGAGTGCTGTGCTGTGGCGTGTTCTGGCAGCGCGAAATCGGCAAAATTCAGTGTTGTGGGTGCGCATCGTCACCCTCATCACCCGGTTGGTTGGTGGATATCTGCTGATCTGGCGTTTGGGAGTCATCGGTGCCGCGATTAGTGCTTCAGCCAATCTGCTGCTTAACACCCTTTTGATGGCCATGTATATCAGACGTGATGGCATTCACCTAAGGTTTTTCCATCTAGGTTGGCGTTTCGCGTTGGCGTCTCTAATTATGGGCGCTGTCACATGGGCTCTGCGTGACCAACTCGCGTTGTGGGCTCTGGTACCATTGGCCGGAGCTGTGTATGTGCTCTTGGTTGTGTTGCTAAGGGGCATTGCAGCCGATGATATTACCCTATTTCACCAGGTGTTGCGACCCTCATCCGAGCAGAAAAGCTGATGATTACGTCTCCTGATCTATCCATAGTGATCATTGCTCGCAATGAAGAGAAAAATATTGCCCGTGCCATCGAGTCGGTGCTTAACGCGGTGGAGCCATATTCGGCGACTGAGATCATCTTGGTCGATTCAGCGTCGACAGACAAAACAGTGGAGATTGCTGGCTGGTACCCGATTAATATCGTTCGCCTCCCCCAGTCGTGGTTTTTGTCGGCTTCAGCGGGTCGATACATCGGGACACACTACACACGGGGCACTCTGATCCTTTATCTGGATGGAGACATGGAATTAAATCGAGAGTGGTTAGAACAGGCGATATTGTTTTCTCTCAGCCACGACGATATTGCAGGGGTCACTGGTCAAGTTCAAGACATCTTTGTGCGAGATGGTCAGATCCTTGGCACTCAAGGTCTGGTGTCCGATCCAAACCAGCTCCCAGTTCAGGTTAAGCATTTCGGTGGAGTTGCGCTCTACAAGCGCTCCGCTCTAGATCAAGTGGGTGGTTTCAACCCCTTTTTTGTCTCCGAGGAAGAGCCCGAGTTATGTATTCGCTTGCGTCATGCCGGTCACAAGCTGGCATCCCTGCCTTTCACAGCGGTTCGACACTATTGCATTCCACAAAAGTCCTTATCAGGCCAGTTGAGGCGAGTCAAAATGGACCTCTTCTTGGGATTCGGGCAGATACCGCGTTATCACCTGGGTACTAGCCTGTTCTGGATCTATCTGAAAGAACGTGGATCATACGTTGTGTACCTGGCCGGGCTGCTGCTCACCTTCGTGACTCTGGTGCTTACTTTGTTTTCCAAAGATATACTCTATTTTGGCGTCTGGGTATTGATCGTGGGCGTGTTTCTTTCAATCTATTTAATCAAAAAGCGCAGTCTGCGCAAGTTCGGCCAGAGTTTCTTGTTCCACACCTTGATTGCATTCAACGCTGTCCGAGGTTTCCTGAAGGCTCCGCGATCGCCCGATGAGTATCCCACGAATGCCGAAATTGTTCGGATTGCCTATCACCGGGGAGGCTTGGATTTTGCGAACCCTGGTTCCGGACCGCAGTTGGCTGGAGGATCAGCATGCGAATCTTAATGTGTAACAGCGTTCACCACGTGCGGGGAGGGGTGGATCGGTATTATTTTGATCTATCCGATCTGCTGTCGAGGCACGGCCACGAGGTCATCTCTTTTGCGATGCAGCATCCCAGAAATCAGCCAACCGAATATGCCCGCTACTTTGTCAGCCAGATCGATTTTCCAAGTCTTTTGCAGCAGAAGACCGGGCTGGCGGCCAAGTTGAAAGTAGTGGAGCGTGTGATCTATTCCCATGAAGCCAGGGATAAGATGGAGCGTATTCTCGAGGAAACGAGGCCCGATATCGTCCATGTGCAAGAGATCGATCACGAGATCTCGCCGTCGATCCTGCCACCGATTTCGAAAATACGGCATTCCGGTGGTTCAAACCCTGCACGATTTCAAACTGCTCTGTCCCAACACAAACTTATACTGTCGGGGAGAAGTGTGTGAAAGATGTGCCAGGGGTGCGTATTACCAGGTAGTTCTCCGTAAATGCAAGAGAAACTCGCGCATGGCCAGCCTGCTGGCCTGCTTGGAAACATACTACCAGCATCTTTCCAGGATCTATGAGAAAAACGTCGATCTTTTCTTCGTGCCCAGTGTATTTCTGCAGAAGAAGTTGGCCGATAGCGGGTTCACGGGGAGGATGGTAAACCTGCCCAATTTCGTCGATGTGGACCGCTTTCAGCCGGTCTATGGATTTTCCAATTATTGTATCTTTTTCGGGAGGTTAGTCGCATTAAAAGGGGTTCAGACACTGGTTGAGGCGATGAGCCACGTGCTCTCATCAATTCACTTATATGTCGCCGGAGAAGGCGAGCTTGAGGCAAGCCTGAAGCAGTTTTCTCGACAGCACGGCCTTACGAACATCACGTTCCTGGGTCACCTCGACGTTAAAGCTTGATCCCGATGCTGCAGCGTGCTGCTTTCACAGTCTTTCCTTCAGAATGGTACGAGAACTATCCGATGAGTATCATCGAGTCCTTTGCCTGTGGCACACCCGTGATCGGCTCTAATATAGGCGCAATCCCGGGCATCATCCAGGATGGTGTGACTGGCCTGCTGTTCGAACCGGGCGATCCGCAGGACTTGGCGAGCAAGATACGGTTCCTGGCTGACCATCCTGAAAAGGCGGCCGAGATGGGACAGAATGCGCGCCGGCAGGTAGAAACCTTGAACCATCCCGAATTTCATTATCAGCAGATCATTTCAAATTATGAGCAAGTGTTGTGCGAGAAAAGTCAGCAACCACACCACTTTAGGAGAGGGAAGCAATGAAAATAGCCATCATGGCCCATCGGGGCATTCCAGCCAGTTTCGGCGGGTCGGAGACCGCGATCGAAGAGATTGGACAACGCCTGGTGGAAATGGGACACGAGGTCATTGTCTACTGCCGCAAGCACAATTCCAAGACCGATGCCAAGATGTACAAAGGCATGCAGCGCATTGTATTGCCATCGATCAATACAAAGGGTACAGACATGTTGAGTTACACCTTTTTATCTATCTGGCATTCAGCTATTTTCCATAAGGTAGATGTCATACACTTCCACGGTGTGGGCGCGGCTTTGCTTTTCCCAACGCTTAAGGTTCTTTGCGCAGCCGGACTATTCTGGTCGTCGATGGACCGGACTGGAACCGTCCCAAATGGGGGAGTTTGGCACGTAGGATGCTCCGCAGCTCGTTTCCGATGGCTGTGCGGTTTGCGGACGCAATCGTCTCGGATAACCATCCTGTGCAACAACTCTTCCTAGACCAATATGAGCGCAAAACAGAATATATCACCTATGGTGCAAACACCAGGCCCGTGGAACCTACCGGAGAGCTGGAAAGGCAGGGACTGGAACCTGGTCATTATCTGATTCAGGTAGCAGCCCTTCATCCGGATAAAGGCGTTCACGTGCTGGTTGAGGCCTATGAACGACTGGAGACCGACCTGCCACTCATGATTGTCGGCGATACTCCCTATGAAACAGAATACAAGGCCAAAGTGATGGCGACAAAGGACAAGCGGATCCGTTTTCTAGGCTACATCTATGGCGAAAGGTATCGCGAGTGGTCCAGCATGCTTATCTCTATGTGCACCCACTGATTGTCGACGGCACATCGCCTGCTCTGCTTCAGGCCATGGCTCTGGGTAAGTGCATCGTTTCGACTGACCTGCCTGAAACCTTGGGGGTCGTCGAAGGTGCCGCGCTGACATTCGAAAGCGAGAATGTTGAGGATCTCCGCGCTAAGCTGCGTTATGCGCTGGACAATCCTGAAGAGGTTGCCCAGTTCGGACGGCTGGCATACCAGCGCGTAGAACAAAGGTACAATTGGGACCTTGTAGCCCGACAATACGAGGCGCTATCTTACAAAGTGCTGCACAAGCCATACAACGTCGCCCTCTTGGCGGATCAGTAAAAATGCCACACCATCGCTGTCTTGGGACCAACCTATGGATCGCACTCCTGTTTACATGAATCACCATGCAATGTGGATACCCGCCATCAGTCAGACGACTCAGTATCTCAGCGATGGGATTTTGCATGAGGTCGGGTTAATGCTATACTTACTCAACAATAAATGATAATTTGGATCGTTTGACACGTATTCAGGGGAAGAAAATGAGACAGCAGCGTTTCTTTTGCGTTTTTACAACTCTCGTAATCCTTGTCACTTGTTTTACCGTACAGGGCGCCGGGATTGCGGCGCCTGGAGTTGATCTTATCCCCGCATCGCAGATGACTGCCTACTCGGCGGTCTCAAGCAGCCGGACGCTGATTGCTGCCGGAGATGTGTGGCGCTTTTTCAAGGGTCAATCCGAGCCGCCGGTGGAGTGGACGCAGGTTGGTTTCAATGATACGGCATGGTTTTCAGGGGCAACCGGGATCGGCTATGGAGATGCGTATAGCCAATACAACCGGACGGTATTGACCGACATGCCCAACAATTATCTGGCCGTCTATTTGCGGCATAGTTTTAGCATCGTCGATCCGGGGGCGGTGGCGCACATCTGGCTGCGCATAGATTATGATGATGGTTTTGTAGCATACCTGAACGGCCACGAGGTAGCCCGGCGTAACATGGGCCCTGCTCATTCCCCGGTACCCTACACCATGAACGCTCTTGGCTTCCAGAATGCCGGCAAACCACAAACGATTGACCTGACCGATTGCCTGACCTTGCTCGTGGAAGGAAATAACGTGCTGGCGTTTCAGGTACATAATGTTACCATCTCCAGCTCCGACTTGTCCATCACGCCTGAACTATCGGTTGAAGAACAGCCGGGCGACCTGGCGGATGCGCTCCTGTTGAAAGACCCAAACGCCAGTCAGTCAATGGACGCCAAATTCCGCCGCTTGGCAGGATATTACGGGCTGAAATACGCTGCCATCGACCTGTTAGAACACCCATTGAGTGTCAGCGATCTGCTGGATAGTCACGGAATTCCTTATCCGCTGATCGCCGTCAGTGAAGCCGCGCTGGACTGGCTGGATGCCAGCGAGCTGACGCTGCTGCGTGCTGCGCTGCAGACCCAAACAGTCACCTTGCTTGTTTATGATCTTGCCGCAGCCAGTTCGCCAGCGGTAGAGTTCCTGACCAGCGGTGAAGTGATCGGCAGCACCCAGCCGGTTGACAGCCAACTTGACTGGGTGATCAGTAGTAGTCTGCCTGAGGTAACGCGCGAGTTTAGTGGGCAAACCTTGGGCGGGTTGTCAGCTTACGATCAAGTGGATTACGCTCTGACGTTCGGCGTTCTTCCAGAGCACATCATCCCGCTGGTGCAGGCGCTGGATGATACCGCGCAAGTTTACACCCTCTTTGCTTCCTATCAAGCCGGGGCGGGGCAGGTGCTGTTGCAGGGTCGTAATGCACAGCTGGAGCTTGGCATTGGGGCGGGCTATGTTCCGATGCGCACGCTCTACACCCCACGTTACCTGAGCGAGATCTTACCGCTGATGATGGCGTTCCGCTCCACTGCTGGTGAAGAGGCCTGGCACCGCAGCCAGGATACAGCCAACTTGACTATAGACGATCCTTACCTGGGCTGCGACAGCACGTCCGGAGACTGCACCTGGGATTACTTGAACTGGCAGGCGCTGCTGGACGAGATGCGGACGCACAACTTTCATACGACCATTGCCATGGTCGCGAAGAATTATCTGCGCTCCAGGCCAGAAGTTGTGACGCTGTTCCAACAGAACCCGCAGAATTACTCGCTAGCGCTGCATGGCAATAACCACGATAACGGGCTGCCCTCACCAGATAACTGCCCCGAGTTTTCACCGCTGATCTCTGCCGACAATCAGGAGCTAGCAATCCAGGAAGCGCTATGGCGGATGCGCCAGCATCAGAACCTGTTTGGCTTGCCTTTCGACCGGGTGATGGTTTTCCCATGTAACGCCGCAGCGCTGGTCACCTTTGACCTGCTGAAGAAGTACAATTTTAATGTGACGGCAAATGGTGTGGAAATACCGATGGATGCGACCCTGGTCGATACCTGGGATCGACGGATGGGGCTGGCTGAGCTGGCGTATAACAACTTTGCCAACGTGCCCCGTGCGAACACCGATGACTATCCGCTGGACGCCTATACCTATATCTTTGACCTTTTCCGGGATCAGCCGGTGATGGTGTACACACATGCTTCGTATGATCTTCCAAGTCTATTGGCAGCCGGCAGCGATGGGTTCAACCCGTATGCGGATGCAATCAACGGGTTGCCGGGGGATGTGGCGTGGCAGAGCCTGGAGGGTATCGCCGAATCGCTTTATCAAGAGAAGCGGAATGATAACGGAACGATGGATGTGCGTATGGTTGGAAACCACATCCGGCTGGACAATCCGGAGGCGCAGGTGCAGGCTTACCAGGTTCGGCGGGAGGAGAATTTTGCCTACGTGCTGCATGTCCTGGTCGATGGGGTCGATATGTCCTACCAGGTGCAGAATGGGCAGATCATAGTACAGCTCACCGTACCGGCGCATTCCAGCCGGGATGTGTTGATTGCCTACAACACTGGGCTGATGCTGAACTTGCCGCCCGGCGGAATGAGCGTGAGAGAGGGTGGTGTGGGTGAGTATACCCTGCGGCTGATATCACAGCCGGAAGAGGTGGTGTCGGTGACGCTGGGGTCCGCTGGGCCGATTATCGTCACCCCAACGACCCTGGTGTTCACGCCCGAGAACTGGGAGCTTCCGCAGGCTGTGCAGGTCAGTGCAGTGGATGATGGGGCAGGGGAACCGTTCGTTCGTACTGGAGTGATCTCGCATTCGTTGAGCAGTGCGAGCCGTTTTTTCCAGGGCATCCAGTACCAGTTGAGTGTGACGGTTAATTTCAGAACATTTTTGCCGATGGTCCAGGGGAAATAAACTTTGCACATGGAAATAGTTGCCACACATCTTGCAGCCTTACGGCCACAAAATTAAAATCTGAACAAACCAAGTATAATGAAATTGGTTGGTATATTCCACTTCAATTAAAGAGCATTGTCATGGATCCTCATTGTTTTGGAATTGAATGTTCTAGGCAGCTTTCATCAGATCTTATGGGTAGCTAGTGAAGGAGGTATTAAGGTGAGACGTCAGCTTGATCCCTGGTGGCGCTGGGTGAAAAATGCCCTGCTCGGGTTTGCACTAAGCTTACTCATTAGCCGAGGTGGGATGAATGCCCAGCTGCTTTGGGCGCACAGCGCTGCACAAGAAAGTAATATTTACTACGTCGCGACAACAGGCAGCGACAGTGGACCGGGGACGATCGAACAGCCTTGGCAGACGATCCAGAAAGCAGCCAAGACGATGGTTGCCGGAGATACAGTCTACATCCGAGACGGAATTTATCGTGAGCAGGTTGTGCCCAAGAACTCGGGGAGTTCGGGCAGCTACATTACTTATGCTGCCTATCCAGAAGAAATACCCACGTTGGATGGGAATGGTGTCGCTCTAATGGATAGCCTGGTCGGCTTGTTTGATGTGTCAGGAAAGAGCTACATCCGCGTTTCTGGGCTGCGAGTGGCTAATGTTACTGCTCATTCCAATAATGGCGGTTTCGTTGTGAAACGTTCGAGCTATATCATTATTGAAAACAATCACGCTTATAACACGATCTCTTCAGGTATTGGCGTGTGGGAAAGTCAGAATATTACGATTGATCACAACCGTGTGGAGCATACGAATGCTAGCGGTTGGCAGGAATGTCTTACAGTAGCCGGCACCAGCTCATTCCAGGTGAGTAACAACGAGATCCTCTATTGTGGAGCTGAAGGGATTGATGTCAAGGACGGCTCGTCAGATGGAAAGGTATTTGGAAACCATGTGCATCATACGACTTCGGCTGGCATTTATGTCGATGCGTATGCTAACCATACTTTTAACATATTCGTATATCAAAACTTGATTCACGATATCTTCGATGACAATGGTATCGCCTTATCTAGTGAGAAAGGCGCTCTGTTGGAGAATGTGCACATTTATAACAATATCATTCATGACAACCGCTATTGTGGCATATTGCTGTCCGCTGCGGGTACGGGCAATAGTCTCGGACAGCACCCATTGAAGACGATCTGGATAACAAATAACACCATCTACAATAATGGGTGGATAGGGTATGGTGGAGGTATCAAGGTCGCCAACCCCGATATTCAGGAAACCATCATCCGTAACAACCTGGTCAGTCAGAATCTTGCGTTCCAGATCGACATTGACTCGAAGGTTCAGCCCCAGAATTTGACCATCGATCACAACTTGATCGACGGTTATCGGGGTTATGACGGAGAAACTTATGGCAGCACTTATGTAACTGGCGATCCATCGTTCGTTAACCCGGAAATGGCTAACTTTCACTTGATGCCAGGTTCACCGGCGATCGATGCCGGTTCGGCCACCGGCACACCCAAGGATGACTATGCTGGCATTCCTCGACCCCAAGGATCTCGATTTGACATTGGAGCTTACGAATCCCCTTTCTATCGAAAAGTGGCTACTCCCACCATTGCACGTATGGACGAGATCATAACTTATTCGATCACCATTTTCGGCAACAGCACTCCAATCACTGTGACAGATTCTTTGCCATCTCAGTTGGTTTACCTGACAGCCACCCTCACCTGTCCCGGCACGGTGACTTATGACGATGCCATACGGCAGGTGAAATACACAGGAACACCACCCGTTGAAAGTGTTTGTGCCATTCACATTCCTGTGCGAGTCAACACCGATCAGAGAATGGCTGTCACTAACTCTGCTGACATTGACAACGGCCAGCTACCGATTAGGACTGTGTCTGCGACTGTCATCCTCAACGGAGCCCTTCTGTACATCCCCCTCCTCATCAAGTCAGACTGATATGCTGATTCCGGTTATGCTGAGAAACTGAACAAGACCGAAACCGGCTAGATCTCTCTCACCATTCTGACTCGTTTTACTGGTCTGTTTTTTATTCCTTCTCAATAAACCAGCGCGATCCAGCACCTGAGACTAATAGAATATTGGAATAGGCTGTGAAATCTCCGGTGCGCACAATAGCTTTTACGCCCCGGCTGTGTTGCTTGAAATTGGTGTGGGGCATGGTTTCCACTGCCACACTTTTGTCAAACAAGCCGGTCAATTGGGCATACATGGTCGGGCTGTGTTTTTGTGTTTCTTCGGCCAGCACAATTTTTTCCACCGAAAAATGCTGCAATAGTTCGGTCAATACCTCCAGCGTGGTCGGTTGGTTGACCTTAAGCGATATGTCTACGGCGCGGATGCCCACGGGAATCGGAAAACCAGCGTCACAAATGATCATCTCATCCATGTGCCCCAAGTGGGCGATTACATCCGAAATTTCATAATTCAGCAATCCAGTTTCTTTCATCTTGCACCTCGTGCAACTGCTAATCAGGTTGGCATCAAGTTCTTCCGGATAACCAATCGATTCGATCCATTATCCAGAAGTACAGGGCTGTAGAGTGCTTTTTCACGTTTATCGGCTTTTTTTGAATCATTGCTCATGGGAGGAAGCTATAGGTCCGGCACATGGACAGCCGTTTCTTTCCAGACTGTGTAGTGCTTTGAGAACGATTTTTTGAATTTTTCATAGCCAGCCCTGGTCTCAAAAACTTGGCTGTCGTTCCACAGCACTCGCCAGTCGCCCAAAGCTTCCGGCCATAAGAACACCTGTCCCCAGATGAGCCTGTTATTGACATCAATCCCGGGATGCTCAGGCGAGTCATCGCCCGATATCGCCAGCATCTGATCGGGCGTCAGGAAATCCTTCGTTGCGGCAATCAGGTTTTCCAATATCCAATCCGTTCTTGTTGACATGGCAACATATCCCCCCGACTTGTTCTCCCGCATGTAGGCCCAGTTCAAACAAACCTTTGCAGGTGAAATTCCGTTCTGGTTGGCAATCGACTGAATAACCGGATCCAGCATGTCTGCTCTGTGCTCTTTGAACCGGTCGCGTCCCGGCCTGTTCGGAGAGCCGAGAGACATGTACCCGGTGCACGTGATGCCCTGGCTTTCCATAGTATCTGC
The DNA here is from genome assembly GCA_963751425.1 of uncultured Chloroflexia bacterium. Classification (GTDB taxonomy): domain Bacteria; phylum Chloroflexota; class Anaerolineae; order Anaerolineales; family UBA4823; genus CAVVUF01. The sequence continues at coordinate 1,451,327 of CAVVUF010000002.1, forward strand.
GAAGCTGGGTCTGCTGAAACAGCGGATGCATCTCCATTTGATTCAGCACCGGCCGCGAAAAACCATCTGTATCCCTTAACAGCAGCTTCAGGGTCGCTTCCGTGTGGTTCGATGTGCCGATATCCACGATCTTTCCAGCCTTCTTGAGCCTGACGATCTCCCCCCATGTTTCCATGAAAAATTCATGAATGTAGGGAACGGCATGGGGATTGCGATAGTGGCCTGCCGCGCCCGGTGTGTGCACATTGGGCCAGGGCCAGTGATTGAGATACATATCCACCTTCTCCACACCCAAAGCGCGCAGCGTATTATTCAGCGCCGGTTCAACATCTTTTTTACTCATGTGGCCGTTCCAGAGCTTCGCGGTAATGAACAGCTCGTTACGTGATGCGATGTATCCCCGGCTGATGGCCTCGCGAATGGCCTCCCCCACTACGTCTTCGTTCTCATAGGCCCGGGCGGTATCGATATGCCTCCAGCCAATCCGGATCGCCTCGATCGTCGCATCCTTCATATACGCTTGTGCCCAATCAGAATGGAATGTACCGAACGCGGCAATCGGCATAACCGCTCCACTGGCAAGCTTGACCTTGTGCACGGTTTCAGGGTCTATGCCTTTGATGTTCTTGTCAAAATTCACTTCTGTTGAAACTGTTCCTTTGTCCATATTAATTACCTCACGGTTGATGCTTTTATGATGTTTTGTTGTTTTTGCTACGGCTCAAAACCACTTTCAATACGACCAGGCTTTTTCTTTGTTGAAAATATGAAAGGTTTTAAAGTCGTTTATCTTCAAGTCTGGATCTGGTCAATGAGTTGAAGTTGTTCCAAGGACCGTTTACACTGGAGGATATTTATCGATCAGCTCGTGCAAATGGTCATAGAAATAGCAGTAATTTTCCCAGGAGACATCGTTAGGCACGTTGTGATCGAGACTGGGAATGAAGCGACCTTGCTCAAGCATAAAAGGCAGCTTGACCAATTCTTTGTTAATGGCTTCTCGCCCAAGAGCCAAGGCATATTTATTTATTCCACCGATCATCCCAAGCATAGGGTACTGCCGGCGTACAGCGGTTATATCCAGGCCAAACTGTGTCTCCCAGGGGAAGACGACGTTTACCCCGCCCTCTAACCACAGAGGCACCAGCGGTCGCTCATCGCCGTCGCTGTCGACCACGATGTGCAGGCAGCCCTCGCCCCGCAAAGCTTCAGTCAGGCGTTGGTAGCGCGGCAGTAAAAAGCGACGGAATATACCTGGGCTGATCAATGAACCGCCCTTGTAACACATATCCTCCCAAATGTAGAACCAATCCAGGACGATATCTTGCTGTACCCGAGCGAAGACTTTGATCCACAAGTCGCATAAGGTATCCAGGATATCCTCCATCAAACTGGGGTCTTCGTAGAACAGGGTTGCCTGGCGCTCGAAACCCAGAAGTTCGCGCACCCCACCAAAGAAACCGACCGGCAGGTCTCCCGTATAGACCGGATCGCCGCTCTCCCGCGCCTGGGCGCACACATCCAGCCAGTCTTGCGGCAGGCGGCCAGGTGTATCAGGATCAAGGCGCGCTTTGATTTGTTCCCAGCTCTTGCGATCTTGCACCGGCCCCTCGATCGTGATCGGCATCAACTCTGAACCAGAAATATTCACTTCGATCGCACCCCAGCAATTGCGGGTGTAGAACTTATGGCCATCCTGGCGAATCACCTGCGGCTCGAACTCAGGCCAGATAAAAGCCTTTACCGGAAGGTAAAATCCGCGCCGGCCATCAAAACCTACCAGGCGGCGCACGGTCGCTGGGGTAGCATCCAGGGGCAGACCCTCCTGCTTCCACCGTTCCAGGCTGGAGGTCCAAAAGCCAAACATATCGAGGAAAGGCGCCCTGTCGACGCTCTTGCCGCTGAAAAGGCGGTTAAAACGGTCACGATTATTCAACGGTGACAATCCTGCATCTCCATATGTTTCCGTGGTTGAAACCTCTGTGGACACGAACACCTTATTTCGATGCTTGGCTACCATGACCATGTCAAAATTCACTTCAGCGGAAATATTTCTGGTTACCATAATCCACACCTCCTGGTCGACCCCTTTTTAGAGATCGATCATTACCTTCATGTAATTTCCCCCCGAAGCTTCAATTGCCTCGTATGCTTTTAGATAGTCTTTGAAAGACGAACCGGTGGGTCACCATCTGGTCCAGGGATAACTTGCCAGCCCCAACCAGTTCAATAGCCCGGGCATAATCCTTCTTCTGGTACATCAGCGTGCCGACCAGGCTGAGCTCGCGGTCCTGCACGAGACCCAAATCGACCAAAGGCTTCTTCCCAAATACGCCAACCACAATAATCGTGCTGCCTTTACGCGCATTGGAAACTGCCTGGGTGATGGTATCCTGTACGCCGACGCACTCCAGGATCAGGTCAGCCTTATCCGCTCCAAATGCGTTAAGAATGGCCTGGCCTAAGTCTTCTTCTTGGGGGTTAACCACATGCTGCAAACCGCAGGCGCGCGCCTTCTCGAGCTTGTATTCGCTGACATCGGTGATCATGACACCTTTTGCCCCGGAAGCCCGCGCCACCTGCGCCACCAGGTTGCCGATCGTACCGGCGCCCAATACAAGTACATTTAACCCTTCCACGTTGCCGCGCGTGATAGCGCATGCACAGCTACCGAGACCGGCTCGATCAGAGCAGCTTCATCGAGGGTCATGGTATCAGGAAGCTTGAGGACCATCTCCGCTTTGATGGCGAAATATTCTTGCGCCGCGCCGCCGGTCTGGAAGCCCATCACTTTAAGTTTGTCGCAGATATGGTACATCCCATGCCGGCAGGGATAACATTCTCCGCAGGTCACCTGGGGCATAAAGACCACTTTGTCGCCGGGTGCAAAACCGTTCACCTGAGCACCGGTTTCAGCGATTACCGCTCCGATTTCGTGGCCTTGAACGACCGGGTAACTGGTGTAAGGGTGCAGGCCGTGAAATACATGGATATCCGATCCGCACACCCCAATGCGCTTCACCTGAAGGACCACCTCGTCGGCGGCCGGATGTGGGCGCTCTACTTCACTAAATTCGATCTTACCTGGGTTGGTCATGGTTGCCTGTTTCATAGTATCTCCCTTCTTTGATTGTAGGGCAAACTGTCAGTTTGCCTTTTTCCATTATATTTGTCAGATCTTTTTGCGTGCCCATGTAGTGCGGGCAGCTTATTAAGTAATCATTGAGGCTTGCATTCATCTACGACCTCACTAAATATCAACGATAGGGTTGTCCTCGTACAATCTTGAAGACATAAGCGTGCTCGCAGGGTTTCTGATCGGGGACCTTGATCACCAGCGCATTGGAAGTCAGCTTCCACTCCAGCTCCTGATCCACCCCCAGCATCTTGACCGATTGGATCTCGTCCGGGTACAGGCACTTGAGCGTTTCAATGACCGCATATTCACCCGGCCAACCCAACACAGTGGCATACAGTGCCTCGCCCTTCAAGGTAAAGCGCACATCTTTGCGACCATATCCTGGCTTCTCGTCTTCATTGAAAGCGCCGGCTTTCTTGAGCTGGGCTGGACCTTCCCCATGGGTGATCCAGTTGGATGTGCCGTATATAGCCTCTCCGTTGACCGCCAGCCACTTGCCCATGCCCCGCAGCAGTTCTTTGGCTTCATCTGGCAAAGTCCCATCCGGTTTGGGGCCTACATTGAGCAGCAGGTAGCCATTCTTGCTGACATTGTCGATCAGGTAGTGCACCAGCTCAGTCGTGGTCTTGTAGGGGGTATCTTTGAGGTAGCCCCAACCCTGCCCGTCATCCACCGTGGTATCCGTGATCCACTCATTATAAGTCAGCTTGTCCATCCGGCCCAGCTCCAGGTCGACCACGCCACTGCCGGGAGCCAGGTCGTAATCTTTATAAGTGACCGCCACTTCCTTGCCGCGCTCGATGGCCTTGTTGTAGTAATAGGCCAGGAATTCCTCTTTGGGTTTATCTGGCAAGCCGCGCAGCCCGAAATCAAACCAGAGCACATCCGGGTCGTATTTATCGATCACTTCCAGGATCTTGGCTTTCCAGGTCTCGATGAATTTCTTGCTGGGGCGCTCTTGCTCGAAAAATGACTTACCGACTTTACCCTCCAGGTCGTGGGCCTTGCCATATAACCCATCATAACGCGGATCAGAGGTGTCGAATTCCTTGCGCCAGTGAGGGTAGAACCACCAATTTTCTGCGTGGTGCAGAGCTACCAGGAAGCGCATTCCCTGGTTGCGGATAGCCTTCTCTAGACGGCCAACGACATCCGTTTTGGGCCCCATCCTGGCCGCGTTCCAATCATTGTACTGCGTGTCCCACATGGTAAAACCGTCGTGATGTTCGCCGACCGGGCCAGCATACTGCGCGCCCGATTCCTTGAACAGCTCCGCCCACTCATCCGGGTCAAACTTTTCGGCTGTAAACATCGGAATAAAATCTTTCCAACCGAACTTCTCCGGCCCACCATAGGTCTTGACGTGGTATTCCCATTGTGAGGTGCCCTCGCGATACATATTGTAGGGATACCAGGTCGCATTCGGGCCCTTGGCCGGCACGCAGTAAACACCCCAATGGGTATAAATGCCAAACTTGGCATCTTTAAACCACTGCGGGGTAGGATGTTTGACGAGCGAATCCCAGGTTGGTTTATAAAGCTTTTGTGTCTCCATAATTTTGCTCCTTTTTTTGCTTCGATTTCATTTAGATTATTAGAATTCCAGGATATTTTTGTCGAAATCATTTCCGGCACTTACCCCGTCAGTTTCCAACATGCTGATCCAGATAGACATATCTCGATGTTAGCTTTTCATTTAAAACGATGATATTCCTGTATACGCAATCTGCTTGTCGACGCATTTCATTTCCCAAGTTGCTTGCAATATGTGGAGATAAGAAAACATTGGCTAAGCGGTAGATTGGGCTATCACTTCTGGGAGGCTCAGGATCAGTAACATCCAATAACGCTGTAAGATCGGGGCGTTTTTCCATTACTTCGAGCATTCCTTGCTCATCTACAGTTGCTCCTCTACCTGTGTTTATAAAAGTAGCATAAGGCTGCATGCGTTCGAATAGATCACGAGTTAACAATTTCTTTGTCTCAGGTAGATCGGCAATATGGTTGCTGATTACAAAGCCGCCTTCGAAAGCTTCAACAAGAGAAACTTTTTGGACTCCGAGATAGGCCGCGCGACTTTCGTTTAGGAAGGGATCGAATACGAATATCTCCATTTGAAGCGGTTTTATCAATTCGATCACTTTCGATCCAATCATTCCAGCCCCCAGGATGGAGACATTTGTCCCTAACAGGCCAGGGTAGCGAGAAACAAAGTTTTCCCGTCCCGCAGCTCGTTTGGCAGGCGCGTTCTGCTGAAAAATACCCTTTTGCCGCCAGGATAATTTGAGCCATCGTGAACTGTGCCACTGGCAGCCCGTTCGCTTCCCAGGCGGAAACAACTTGAACACCTCTTTCCAAGAAGGGTGGAGCGAAAGAGTGCACAGATCCAGCCGCATAGAACACAACCTTCAATGCTGGCATTCGCTGGATCTGTTCAGTGGATAAGCGAGGCATCCCCCACGTTGAGAAGATAAATTCCAGGTTGGCAAGATCAGGTGCAAGATGGTCGAAATTTTCCGTAGTGATGGTGGTTGGATAGAAATCCAACTCGATCTGAAGCTGCTCTCTGCGCCCACCACCGTAGACGCGTTCGATTCCTTTTGGTTGATCAGAAAAAAAGGCTGCCTGTGGCATGTTTCTCCTAGATATTGTTCAATAACTCATATTGGATTTGATATAAAGCTCTTTTTCGAAAAACATGCCTTTGCATATGCCAGGTCTTCCACGATGAACCGGTCGACATCCTTTTCGACACTATATTCTCCGCTCAAGCAAACCGGTCCGTTATAATTCATTTCCTTGAGCTTATCGGCTACTCTCGACCACGAAGCACGCCCATGCCGCCCGGTTGTCCAATATACTTGCCACTGGGCTGTTTCAGCTTCGGGACCATTCACCCGTTGCCAATAGGCGTTTTTCAAATTAACAACGCAAAGATGGGAAGCGACGATATCCAGTGCGGGTTCGGGATCTTCTCCCTCCAGAGCATTATGAGCCGGATCCCAGATGGCTCCGACGAATTTCGGATCGTAATCTTTGAGCAGGTTATACATCCCCATCGCATTGACCGGCACGCACCTGCCGTAATGGTTTTGCACGCCGATCTGGTATCCATACTTCTCGCAGAAAGGTAAGGCTTCGTCCAACATTTTCCGGAGCGCCTTCTCGGCCTCCCAATAGTTTTCTCCCTCTCCGCGATCCAAAATGATCCGGTTCATCTTGACCCCGGCTTTGAGGCTCCCGTTATATAACTTTTCATCGGTGAGCGGTAGGGCTGCCGTAATGTTTAACACTTTCACGCCTTCCTCACTTCAAAATCCTTACGGCTTCTGGCAATGTTTTCTCAATCGCTTCCGGTTCGCAGGGGAAACCTGGTCTTACGGGCAGCTCAATCCATTCGAAACCAAGCTTGCGGATATGTCTGGCAAGCTCAGAGAGTGGAATACCTTTTCCACGGTTTTACAAATATCAGCAAAATACACACCAGTTACTTTCATTGCCTCATTACATCCTGGATCCTCCTCATAAAAACTCTCTTCATACGCCGTATCCAGCAAGGCAATGATATTCTCGGGGGGGACATTTCCCAGGATATTGTGCACCTGGTTGAAGACGAACCCGCCTCCGGGCTTGAACACCCGCACCAACGAACGAACGTGTTCAACCACCTCTGCTGGGGTTGCCTGCCCCAACACATGCTGGGTATCCGCTCCGCCGCCCCAGAAGATGATCTTTTCACCAAACTCGCGCTTCAATTCAACCGGGTCCATGTTTTTAGCCGAGATCTGCACCGGGTTAAGCACATCCACACCGCTATCGATCAACATGGGGATGAGTGCTTTGATCGAGCCGCAGCAGTGTAGAAAAACCTTAATGTCGCTGTTGCGGTGGATGAAATCACAGAACTGCTTGATATAAGGTGCTGTGCATTTCTCGATGAGCGCCGGGCGGCACATCGGTCCATTCTGGGTGCCCATATCGCCGCTGATGGTCAATAGCTGGATGTAATTTCCCATCTTATCGATGATCTTGCCTGCTCGGCGCAGGTGCTGTTTGAGCTGCAGCTGGTTCTCATCCATCACCTGCTGCGGGTCTTGCAGCATGATCACCTGGCGCTCGAAATCACCGAAGAATGCGCTAAAACCCTCGCCGCGGCTGTACCCCACAAAATTGGTGGCATAGTCGGTCTCCTCGTAAATCCGCTTGGCCTCCTTTGCATAACCGCTAATGGCGGTATCCTCGTCCTCGTCCGACCAGTCGGAAAGCCAATCCCCGTCGAAGAAGTAGCCGCCCGCCGGCATGCGCATCGTTGATTCTCTCTGCCAGACTTGCCACTCGCCATTCTGGTTGCGTTTGGGCTGCATGGTGGTGGGAATTTGGAAATGATATTTACCCCAAGGATTCCAACGCTCGGTCTCTGCCCAGGGCGGCTCCAACAAGATACAGTCAATATGGAAACGCCTGCGCACCGGCTCATCGACCATCGCCAGCATCTGCACGACATCCGGCACCCAGATGTGATCGGTGGGCAGTCCCATTTTCTCGAGCAGATTCCAATAGGCGAAAGCAGAAATGCCGGTGGACATATGGCTGCCCAAGTCAATCGGGTAGCGATCCACTGGAAGGCGCTTAAGGGTACGGATTACCCTTTCTCGTGAAGTGAGTGTTTTAAACATGAAGATTTATGGCTCTTTTTTCGTTTATTGATGGGGCGCAAACCACTCCCCGCTGGAATCTGTGACATCCAATAACTCCTCCCTGTGCTCGGAGCCCTCGAATGTGATTCCAGCCTCTTCGGCTTTCTTGAATATAAACTTAAGCCCTTAATCAGCTGGCTTTCATTCAGGTGCTCGATCATCAGCGTTGGGGGAGGATTCAGTTTCTCGATTTCTTTCAGATACGTGTCGTAATCCAGAACGCCATCTCCGATAAAAGTCTCATCAATTTGGACCGTTGCATGCTTAGGCGGCATGTTCAGGTCCTTGGCGTGACAGCTCACGATCCAGGGTCCCAATAAAGCAAAGCACCTTTTAATAAACTGGGCATTGTAGTAATATCTCCGTGGGCTGGCAATAATATTGACTGGATCAAGATGAACCGCAAAACCAGGCCGGTCGATAGCTTCAATCAACCGGGCATAAACTTCCGGGCTGTCGGGCAGCAGGTATGATTCGGTTTCCATGACCAGCTTCGTTGTCTCGGGCTTTACGCGGTCGAGGATGCCTTGAACGATGGTCACGGTTTCAGCAATGCTTTTCTCCGACATATTCAGCGGGTTGGCATTTCCCCACCCTCCTGTCTCAACAGACCCGCCGTGGATGACGCAGCAGCGCGCACCCATTTCATCGGCGTGTTCCAGCCGCCGGCAGATTTCATCGATATTCTTCTGGCGCAGGGTCTTATCTGTATCCAGGATATTAATGACATATGCGCCAAATTCTGCCAGGACGATATTGGCTTCAGCATAAGCCTGCTTATACTCTTCTCTTTGAGAAGGATCTTCAATGTATTTACAGTAGGCCGCGCCAAAACCAAGCTTCTTGTGCAAAGCCACTTCCTCTTCGAAGCTGTTCACTTTTTTGAAAATAGGACCACCGAGTCTCATTTTTCTCTCCTTGCTAGTAATTCGTTTGATTTTCGATTACCCGTCAGTCTTCCCAGGGTTTAAGGATGATTTTTGACACACTCATGGGACGCGCTGAGCTCCAATGCTTCCTGGATCCTGCCCATTGGAAATACATGCGTAATCAGCTTCTCTACCACAGGGGACTCACAGATCACTTTCATGATCTTAAAGATACCATTCAGGTTGTAATGCCACTGACCCATCAGGACGATGCCTTTCCTGATAAAGTCGGGACTGGCTTTGATCGCTAAATCGTCTCCGCACTCTCCGATGAGGGCAATCTGACCTTTCCGCCTGGTAACATCCATGCACAACCTTTGCGCCTCGACGACGCCCGCAGTTTCAAGACATTTATCCACACCGATGAAATCGGTATATTGCATAACTTTCGATCGGATGTCAGGATCATCCGGATCCAGCACCAGATCAGCGCCCAGCTCCTTGGCTTTTTGCTGCCGGTAGGGTATGCGCTCGACCAATAGGGTTCGTGCTCCGCGGTACTTTGCATTGACTACCCCGCCTAACCCAACCGGACCCCCACCCGTGATCAATACCGTATCAAATGCCGACACATTCATATTTTCCATGGCTCCGAAAGTGGGTCCCAAGCCGCAGCATGCCAAAGAAGCCCGTTCGTAGGAAATCCCATCTGGAATGGGCACCAACAGCCAATCTTGCTTGATGAGATACTGGACATGGGTATCCGCGCCGTGTTTTAAGCCTGAAAATTCTGCGGTGTTGACCATGTGCTGGCAGTGGATGTATTCTCCCGAGATACAATAGGCACATTTACCACAGGGAGCGCCCGGCATGACGACCACCCGGTCTCCCACCTTCACTTTCCCGGGCTGGGCGACTTTAACAACCTCTCCTGCTGCTTCATGACCGGAATATTCACTTCCGTTGAGCCAGCCTTTGTACTCAGTGCATAACGGTACTGCATGAACCTTCACCAACACCCAGTCTTCCTTTGGCTCGGGAATGGGAGTATCCAGCAGCATCGTCTGCTTCACCCCTGTAATCGCGGCTCTTTTCATGGTTTCCATCTTTACTTTCTCCTTGTTTTTCAATGATTCTTTCAGCAACTATGTTCGTGTTGATACAAGCCCTCAATGAGGATCCAGCCCTTTCATTGTAACGTTCCTAACATAGTCTTCTGCTAATCAGATGTTCTATTTATTAAGGTCGAGCCATTGTTTGGGAAAACTGGCAGTCAGGCCGGCTTCCCGCGCATCAAAGTTAATAAAACCGAGTTTCAATGCAGGTGACTCGGGTCGGACGCGGTAATCGCCATTCTTAGGGTCGATGAATAGGGGATCAGCAAATACCGAATGGCTGTCGAACCCCAAGGCTTGCCACTCTGCCAGGGAGTATTTGCGCGCTTTCCTTTGGTTTGATTTCGACCGCCAATCTTCCGTGAACATTCCCTCAGAACGGTTTGTTACGCGGGCTACAAATTCGCCCAAGTCGCTGTAGAAGCAGTTGAAATCTACCTCTTCTAACCAGTCCGTGTGTGCTGGCGGAGCAATTAAGGTATAAATTTCGCCATAGGCGGCACCCATTGCGAAATTTAAGTCGTTTTCAGGCTTCATATTCGCCACCGACATGACGGTGATATTGCGAAAGTACCGGTCGTGGTTGTTTTCGTTGCCAACATGGAAGCAGGGCGAATTCGCCCCGTTGACCCAAATATTGTTGTAGATTGTGCGGTAGGCGCCTTCGCGCAGCTTCATGCTGACACCCACACACAGATTGTTGTAGATTTCGTAATTTGAAGCGCCGTCGTCCAGGTCCAATCCCCAACCAGAAGTCTCTTTGAAGAAGTTGTGCCGCAAGATGACAGGTTCCATGGCGTCAATTTTAACCAGCCCGGCGTCATGGCTGCGGTGGGTGGTATAAGGCAAATGCGATTGTCCCAGGCACCAATACTTATCTCGCCCCCAGGCATTGAAGGGTCCGTGGTCACCGGTCTCACGGCAGGTTTCGTGGATAAAGTTGTATTCGATGATATGTCCGCCCCAGGTGCCATCGCCAATGCAGATTCCGGCGCGGGGCATATTGTAGATTTCGTTATGGGCAGCCCGGATGCGCTTGGCGCGCGAGATATACACCCCCGCAATCTGCTTGCCAAAGACGCCGCAGTCGTGGATCAAGTTGTTGACAGCCGAACATTCATAAGGGAAGTTGCGCTGAGTACCCACAGTGCGTTCCAGTGAGCCCACAAAGCAGATGGCGCTGTCGCCGCTCTCGGTGAACTTGCAGCCGGTGACCAGGTTGCCCCGGTTGTGCTCGTTCATAAAGACGGCGTTTCCGCCGACAGCATCGAAGAAGCATTCTGAGATGGTGCAGTGGTGCGCGCCTTGCAGGTAGACCGTACCGCCGCGGTGGATGGACCAATCGCTGAGTGATGGAACCTCGTAGGTTTCCAGAAAAGTGGACTTCGTATGGGCGAAGCGAAAACCTTGCAGCGTGATATGCTGCACCGGGTTATCTTGGGTGCCTCTAAACTCAACCAACCGCTGTAAAACTGGTACTTCGACGATAGCAGTATCCAGGTCTACCTCATCGGGCGGCAGGTAATAAAGGGTGGCTGTTTCTCTGTCAAAATACCACTCACCGGGTGCATCTAATTCTTCGAAAACGTTTTCGATGAAAAAGAAGGAGTCTTCGTCAACCCGACAAGGATCTTCGTGCCATTTAGCCCCCATCTGCTGGCCGCCGTGGCCAAACCAAAGGATATGTTGATCCCAATCGATATCTTTGATTTGCCACTGCAGATTGCCCCAATACATGGCTTGATAAATATGAAGGATGGCTTCATCTGGTTTTTTCCAGCGTTTATTCGAGAAGGTCGCGGGATCAAAGCGCACACCTCGCGGTGCACCGCTGGAAAAAGGCATGTCTGCATTGGGGTCAAGGTTGAGGCTGGGTGATATCATCGGGTAGGGGACCGGCGGCGCGGATATACCCGGAGTAGTTCTTGGGGTCTGAGTGATCGTAATTGGGATAACGCGCCCGGATCTGGCGTTTGCCGTTAACAAAAAGCTGAGTAAAGTCTAATTTGCCTTCCCTTGCTTCCGACAATTCACACCGCCATATTCCCCCCTGGTATGGGTACCAATTACAATTCAGTTTCTTGCCTCCCGATATTGTCACTTTCTCCCCAGGATAAGCAGCATAACTGACCTTTCCATCTTCAGTGCCTGAATTGGTCGATACAAAAACCAATGGCTCATTGAGGTAATTTGTTCCACCTCGAATCCATACATTTACTGGCCCTTTATGCATCTGTTTACTCTGGAAAACCGCTTCCTTTGCTCTTGAAATTGTGGCAAAAGGTTGTTCTTTCGTTCCCAGGTTTTTATCGCTGCCATTTGGTGAAACATAGAAATTAAGTGTAAATATTTCATCCATGTCCAATTTTCCAGCTTCCATAGAATTTATTTATACATTCTCTGATTCTTGCATCGCCATCCGTGCAAAATCGATTAATCTTTGTGGATCATTTTCAATCGACATCATTTCTTTTAACATTAATTCAATATTGCACGCTTTGCTGGCCTGAAAACCTTGACGAACGATTTTTCGGCACTTCTCTAAATCATAGCCCGGACCTACCATCGATGGATTCGGTCGCCAGGAAAGAATGTAATCTCTGCCAATTTGATCAGCGCTCAAAGCCACATTGGCCGTTGGCCCAATACAAATCCGCCGTAGATTCGGAATTTTTCGTAAAATATCGATTTTCTTATCCAATGTTTCGCAGCATCCATAAGCTACCAATCCAAATAATTCCATGATTGGCAGCTGATAATTCAATAAAAATTCTTCGTGCAGCTTGGCATTTACCCCCTCAAATTCCTGTGCGTGTGTAAAGAACCATAGACTTTTTAAATTCGCACCATATGAGTTTGGTGCCGGATCGGGTAAATCATCGACAAATGGAGGCATGAAATAATTATTTTGTTCAGCGAGTGACCAATCCCCCATCGCTTCGCCCTGCTTGAGGTTGACGATCACCGCGTCTCTCATAAAAGCCATTAAAGTATGCACCATTTCAGGATTGTCATACAGCAGGTACATCAATTCAGTCAGCCCAAATAAGGCGCCTGCCGCTTCTGATAAGTCCGTCCCGCCCCATAATGGATAAAAGGTGCTTCTATCTTCGTGAACAGGCAGAATGTCTCCAAATATATCGCGGAGATTACAGGTTGTTTCGCCATCTTTAACGATAACTTTATGCGGGGTAGCCTCAAGCTTGTTGAGTTGATCTAACTCCTTCACAACGGGCAGATAACGTCGTCCACCACTCACTTTATCGGCTGCAATGTCCAGATCGAACCCCCATATCCCTCGAGAAGGCTGCTGGAAAGGTGCTCTGACTGTAAACCAGGGTAAGAAGACCGTATCATCCTGGATGTTGGTTCCTTGCCAGATCTGTCGTTTAAGCCAATTTTCAACCCATCCAAAAGCCTCCGTTTCATTGGGGGCAAGAAACCGATCGATTGTAGGTCCCGTATGCCAAAAACTGTGGATCGTCACCGGTGGCCGCGTTTTCCTCAAACTATTATGCTCTCTCCAGAGTAATTTTGCACTCTGGTTTCGGTCGGATTGGCAAATTTCTAGGTACTGCTTTGCCAGGTTGCGCAGCAGTTGTTTTTCGCCATTAATTAATTGGAAGGATTTTTCGATGAGCATTAGCGGATTTTTCCTTTTAAAACTTCATCCCAAGTTAATTGGGGCAGGCTATTGCACTTTTCAGGACAATAGCCTGTCCCTTTATTTTCACCAATTTATGTTGTTAATCCGTTAAGGTTTGTAATATTTTTGAAGGATCGCCAGGTACTCATCCAGCTGCAAATCATCAAATCCAGCCACGTAAGCATCCCACTCCTCATCAATATCCTTTTCGCCTGTAATGAAAGCAGCCGTATTGGTTTCAACCTGGCTCTGGATTGAAACAACCAATTTGGAGTAGGTATCACTATCCTCTTGGGTCATGTACATACCAGTCGGTGGGATATTTTCTGGTTTATACGGTTCATAATAATCTTTGGTCGCCAGGTATAACCTGCGTTCATATCCATCGGTTGTATAGATATCCTGGCTCGATGCCCAGCCAAGGAACAGCGTTTCTGGCATATAAAAGATCGGCTCCCAGGTCAGGTCCGTCTGAATGTCTGCGCTGGAGCTTTCAAGCACCTTCCAGATGGCAGGTCTACCATCGATACCCAAGTCCCCGGCAGAGGCCCAGGTCCAACCTTCCTCAATCGGACCAAACCAGGATGAAACTGAGCCTTCCTGAGAATAATGCCAGTCAAGCAGTTCCATAAAGGCAATAGCTTCTTCTTCAGTGGCTTTATTGGTGATGGCATAACTGCCAGACATGCCTCGATTCGGCCAATAGGGGGTTACCTGTTCACCAGCGGGTCCTTTAAGCGGTGGTACAGGTTCGTATTTATTGGCGCGCTCCTCGTTTACCCAGGGGTCTACTCCCATTCCCAAGTGGCCTGCAGCATAGGTCCCAACCACCTCTTCCTCGCCTAGGGCTAAATTCTTGAATTGGTCCGCGCTTTGCGTAAATGCCTGAGGATCATAAAGGCCTTGCTCATATAAGCTTCTCATATACTTCAGGCCTTCTTTCCACTCTGGTTGTGTCGGAGCGAAAGCGACTTTATCCCCATCCATATAGGTATAATCTGAGCCCGTCCCTGTGTTGTAAATGAACGAATTCATCAGGAAGCCCCAGGGATCACCGTTCCAGCTCTGAATAAATCCCGTCAATGGAATTTCATCTTTCTGACCATTGCCATTGGGGTCTTTATCCCGGAAGGCGATCAATACTTTCTCAAACTCTTCCGTGGTGGTTGGCATTTCCATCCCAACCGCCTCCAGCCAGTCAGTATTGATCCACATCTTCATCGCCATGGAGCAGTGATAGCATTCTTCCCAGAAAGGCATCATGTAGATATGCCCATCTGGAGCATATACTGCGGCTTTCAGATTGGGATTTTCATCGAAGGCTTTGGTCACATTCGGGGCATATTTGGCGATATAGTCTTCCAAGGGAACAAATATACCCAGCTCGCCATAATTAACCACTTCGAGCATGCTGTACCAGGATTTATAAATGAGCTTGGGATAATCCCCGCTGGCCAGCATCAAAGTAAGTGATTCCGCAGTTGTCCCAGTGACAAAATCAAATTTGACATTGAATTTTTCTTCCAGATACTTTGTCATGCGGCTCTCGGTGACAAATGCGGCATCCTCTTCTCCTGTGTCAACAAACACTTGGAGGGTGATGGGAGCCGCAGCTTCGGCAGGCACCTCTTCGGCGGTCTGCGCTTCGGCGGGCGCAGCTTCGGTGGGCGCAGCTTGTTCTGTTTGGCTTTGGGCACAAGCATTCAAGAGCAGGGCCAGAAGCATAAAGGCAAACACGAGTTTTCTCAGGTGTTTCATGATTTTCTCCTTTACAACAAAGTAGGTTTTTATTTTTCCAATGCATTTTAAAGACAGTTTTTCATCTTACTTTACTATTCCATTTCACCTCCTCCTTTTTTATTTTTCTGCTCCAGGTTTTAGATCAAATCCTTTCCTGGTTTCATCCCTTGATCGAACCGATCATCACGCCTTTAACAAAATGTTTTTGTACAAAGGGATAAGCGATCATTAACGGTAAGGTGCCAATTACGATCATGCCGAACTTCAATAAATCGTTCATTTTTTAACTTTTGCATTTCGACCGAAACCAACCCATAATTTCCAAATGATTGATTTTGGATCAAAACATTACGTAGAACGATCTGGATCGGCATCAGATCTTGACTTCGCAGAAAGACAAGGGCGTTAAAGTAGGAATTCCAAGCCCCTACGGCTGCAAATAAGAATAATATGGCAATCAAGGGTTTGGATAATGGAAGCACGATACTCCCAAAGAACCGAAAATGACTGCACCCATCCACTGTGGCAGCATCGAATAATTCATCAGGAATATTTGCCTGTAGAAAAGTTCGGGCAATGATCACATTGAATACTGACACCGCTCCTGGTATGATCATCACCCAACGTGTGTCGATCAGGTTCAGTTTGTTTAATAACAAATAGTATGGGATCAAACCACCCCCAAAGAACATGGTGAAAACCATGTAAATCATGATTGCGTTCCTGCCGACAAAATTCTTCCGTGAAAGGGGATATCCAGCCAGAAGTGTCAAGGTCGTGCTTAGCAGTCCACTGCCAAGGGCGTAAATTGTACTATTCCAAAACCCCATCCAAAGGGGTTTGTATTGAAGGATCCGTTCATATCCCAGGGTGGAGAATTCAACGGGTAGAAGAACCACCTTTCCGGAATTGATCGCATTGGGTGAACTAAAGGATGAGCTGATGACATAAATGATTGGATAAAGGACAGCTAGTGACACGATGATCAGCATTGTATAAAGCGTAATTAGTAAAACGATGTCACTTTTTGTTTCACGAGCGAACAGTTTTTTTCCGGGGGTTTGGGTTACCATAAACTTACCTCCTGCGTTCGTTTTGCAATCCAGTTAGCAGAAATCAATAAAATGAAATTTACAACCGAGTTGAATAAACCCACCGCGGTACCAAAACTAAAATCGGACCTTAGCAAGCCCATTTTGTATACATAGGTTGAAATCACTTCTGAAACCGGTAAATTCAAAGGGTTCTGCATCAGGAAGATTTTTTCAAAGCCAATGCCCAATATATTCGACATTTCTAAGATTAACAGGATCACAATCACAGGCAAAATACCTGGTAAATCTATATGCCGCATCTTTTGAAGGCGGCTAGCCCCATCCATTCTGGCTGCCTCGTAGAGTTCGGGGCTGATCGCTGATAAAGCTGCCAGATACACGATCGTATCAAATCCAGCGTATTGCCAAATATTAGAAATTACATAAATCCATGGGAAAGCTTGAGCCTTGCCCATCAGATCGGTCGCTGGCAGCCCTAACCAGCTAAAAAGGTGCCCGACCACCCCGATTCTTGGATTCAAAAGGGTGAGGATGATCGAGACCATGACAACAACCGAGATAAAATTCGGCGCATAAGTGACCGTCTGGACATATCTTTTGAAACGCTCGTTCGGGATTTCATTAATCATTAAAGCCAGGATAATGGGAGCTGTAAATCCAAGCGCGATCCCTAATCCACTCAGCACGATGGTATTTCGGATCATCCGCCAGGCATCTGGTAAGGAGAAAAACCAATCAAAATTTTTCAATCCCACCCAGGGGCTTCCCCAGATTCCCCCAATGGGGTTGTAGTCACGGAAAGCGATCTGTGCCCCTGCCATGGGGATATAGTTGAAGATAAATATCAAGATGATTGCAGGTGCAATCATGACGTACAGCTGCCAGTTACGAATGATCCTAAGCCAGGTTATCTTTGCATTAACAGGAATAGAGATTGTTTTTTCCATTTAACTTCTCACTTTATAAGTTCCTGAGTACTTTTTTTGGATCTACAGGACTGTCGTTTGACGATTTCACAATCTAAAATAACGCGCCTTTCCGCCACCGGGTGATCGTTTATAAGCGCAAGGATCATCTCTGCCGCGGCTTGTCCTAGTTTTCGGGTGGGCTGCCGTACGACTGTGAGGGGTGGGCATGAGACTGCCGCCCATGGATGATCATCAAAACTCACGATGCCGATGTCTTCAGTGCATTCCAGACCAAGCTCCCGCATCTCAAGCAAAGCGCCCAATGTCAATAGGTTATTATTGATAAATACAGCCTCGGGGGTGTCCAGTTGGCTAAATAACGTGCGCATCGCTTGTCGGCCTCCATCTACGCTTAAATTGGATGGAATGATCCATTCTTTATTTACTGGAAGTCCGGCATCTTGGAGAGCCTGGCAATATCCATCTAGCCGTTCGCGCATCGTAGATAAGCGGTCCAATCCGGCCAAAATTCCAATTTCTTTATATCCACAGAGAATCAGATGCTGCGTTCCCTGGTACGCTCCGGCTTTGTTATCAACTCCAACATAATAACTATCTGGGTTATCAAAAGTCCGATCCACGAAAACAACTGGCGTTTGCTGGACCTCCGCTTTGGATAACTCAATCCAGGGTTGGCTCGTGGCTGCAGTGATGATGCCGTCCACTCTTTGATTCAACAGGAGGTTAAGGTAATGAGCCTCGTATTCTAGTGTTTCGTTGGTATTGCAGATGATCAAAGCATAGTTTTGAGGGCGAAGCACCTCTTCAACACCCAGCAGAAGTTCTCCAAAAAATGGGTTAGACGTATCTGAAACGACAATACCCACCGTCCCGGTTCGCCCTGTCGTCAGGCTGCGCGCAGCAGCACTCGGCCGGTATTGGAGCTCCTGGATGGCCTGCAATACTCGTTGGCGTGTCTCTTCCTCAACAAAGCGTGTGGCATTAATGACATGCGAAACGGTGGTTTTGGAGACCCCTGCCCTGACTGCCACATCCTGAATGGTCGCTTGGTTCATGGGAGACCTTCCTTGAGGGGAATATCGAATTGGATGATAAAAGAAAATGAAGAAGGAAAAAATAAACAGCAAACCGGTTGCGCAACCAGTTACGCAACCGGTTTGTTACATTATATCAAAACCGAATTTTAAGTCAATAGGCTTAATAAAAATGTCACAGAATCTCGGCTATTTTCTGAACGAGAGATTGGGTGAGAAGCACCAATAGCGATTATATTAATCCGCTGTTACGCATGAGCACATCAACATGGGCTTTCTCATCCATGGTCAAGGGTAGCCTTGGCAAGCGGCTTTTACCACCGCAGCATCCGATGCGGTCCATGATATATTTGATGGTCTGTATCGCTTTGTAAGGTTCCTCACAAATTGTGTATAGCGGCAGATATTGTTCATAGACCTGCCATGCCAGTGCATCGTTCCCAATCATCATGTTTTCGAATATTTTCTGCGATTGGCTTGCCAATGCGTTAGCCGTAATCGATATCCAGCCGCTGGCTCCATTCTTAAACATCTCGTATGCCAGCGCGTCACAACCGACCATCACATTAAAATCTTTGCCGCAAGCTTCCCGAACTTTTCGGGCTCGAACCAAATCCCCGGTTGCTTCCTTAACATGCTTGATGTTTTCAACCGCGCTCATGCGCTTAATAAATCCAGGGCTCAAATCAGATCCGCAAGCGCCCGGGTTGTTGTAAAGCACAATGGGAATCTGCACTGCATTTGCAACCCCCTTGAAATGCTGATACAGTTCTTCCTCCGACGGTTTGAAATAATACGATGAAATCAGCAGGAGCCCATCTGCGCCCGCTGCCTGAGCATCTTTTGCATAGGCAACCGCATCAGCTGTCGTTTCAGCGGAGCAGCCAACCATGAATCCGGTGCGTCCAGCAATCTTGTTTGCCGCATAATCGACGATCTTCATACGCTCACGCGCGGTGAGGCTCACAAACTCGCCGGTACCGCCGCATACCAAGATGCCACCCAGGTTATTTTTTATATACCATTCAATATTGACATCAAAGCCTTTATAATCCACCGCATAATTTGCATTCATCGGCGTTATCGCCGCGCAAAAAACAGTATTGATTCTCTTCATGCTTGTTATTCTCTTCCTGAAACGAAAACCCAGTACTGATAAAATTTAGCACCTCTGGCAGCACAAACGACCCCTCTTGCCGGACGAGTACAGCAACCAGACGTACCATTTTTAATAATGAAGTATTGTTGCGGCCGTCCCGATTGTGGTAAACGAAACGGCCGCAAACAAAGGAAATGTCTTTACTTCGTGATTACTGCTTTCGAGATATACAGTGTATCAGACGGTGTGATGAACCAGTTCGTGACATTATTCTGGATCATCAGCGCACCAGAAGGAACCGAAATGGGCACGATTGGGCTTTCATCCATCAGAAGGTGCTCAGCATTAACCATCAGATCGAGCGCAACCGCTTCATCGGTTTCGATGCGAGCCTTCGCGATGAGATCATCATATTCCGCATTTGCCCAAAAAGTGGCGTTGTCATATGCAGTTGAGGTGAAGAGCTCTAGGAAGGTCATGGGATGATTATAGTCGCCACCCCAGCCGCCGAAGGCGATATCATATTTGCCCTCAACCATCATGGGGAAGTTGAGCTTGGAGTCAACCGGCTTGATCTCGGTTTTAATCCCCAGGTTGGTTAGCAGCATCTGCTGAACGATCTCAGCGTCTTTAACCGCACTATCCGCACAATGTAGGACGTAGGTAGGCAGGCCTTCGCCGTTGGGATAACCCGCGTCGGCGAGCATTTTTTGCGCCTCTTCAATTTGAGCAGTTGCGGCGAGGCCGTTGTCACCAGACACCACCCGGAATTCCTGTCCGTCCAGGTAGAGACCGCTGGGGACGGAGCCTAGCAGTGGCTGTGCAGTAATAATGCCCAGACCAGCCAAAAAGCCCTCCCTATCAAATGCCAGGTTGATGGCTCTTCTCACCATTGGATTGTCAAGACCAGCAGACTTATTGTTCAGGCGCAGGAATCTGATCCTGAGCTGGTCATAGGTATGCAGCCTGTCATCCGTGGTGAGGATATTGACGAATTCGGTGGGAGGAACGCTGTTGATCCCATCCACATCACCGGCTAAAAATGCAGAGTAGGCAGTGTTGACGTCCGTGATGAAGGAAAACTTCAGGTTATCGATCGTGACGGATTCAGCATCCCAGTAGTTCTCGTTTTTCTCAGCAGTGAGGTATGAACCGATTTTGTATTCTGTTAGTTTGAATGGGCCATTAGAGATTGCAGTTTCAGGATTGTAAGCCCACTTTTCAGGATCAGCTTCTACGACATCCTGGCGGACAGGCAGCCAAACGCCTGTGAGCAGCGCTTGCAGGAAATACGAAGCAGGGAATTTGAGCGTAACGACCAAAGTTTGATCATCCGTTGCCTTTACACCGACTTCTTCAGCCCCAACTTCACCCTTAGCATATTCGGTACCGTTCTTAATGAACATCTCGACAAACCAGCTATATGTGGAAGCGGTTTCCGGTCTTAGTACGCGCAGCCAGGCATATTCAAAATCTTTTGCCGTTACCGGTTTGCCATCGGACCATTTAATTCCATCTCTGAGATGGAAGGTGTACTCCAAACCGTCCTCACTAATGTCCCAGCTAGTCGCTGAGCTCGGGATGATGTTTCCATTTTCATCCACACTCACAAGCCCATCATAAAGTGCAGCATAGAATGTGGATTGGACTGAGCCTTGAGAAATTCCGGGGTCGATTCCTGGGGGCTCATTATCATAAGAATAATGGAAGCTAACTGGCTCAGCGGGAGCAGCCGTAGGTTCAACAACAGTAGCCGTTGGTTCAACGGGGGCTGCGGTGGGTTCGGCTGGCACAGCCGTAGGTTCAACGGGAGCAGTCGTAGGCTCAGATGTGGGGCTGGTTGCCTGCTCGGTCGGTGTCTGGGCGCAGCCAGCGATCATTGTAAGAATCATGATCGATGCTACGAATAACATGATTATTTTTTTCATTGTGTTTTCTCCTTTTTTATTTTTATTATTGACCAATATGTTCAGTTTTTTCATGATGTTTTCTCCTCTTCTTGTGTGTTATTGATATTTTGACATTTTTTCCAGCATCAATTTCTCCTTTTCATTATTACAAGAATATTTTGGATCAGCTTTTCAGCGGATTCACGTGACTAAGGCCGTCTAAAACAAGTGGCAGGCAACAAAGTGGTTCGGCGAGACCTCTTTGAGTACAGGGCTTATCTCCCTGCAGATTTCCATTGCATGCGGACAGCGTGGTGAGAAACGACATCCAGACGGAGGATTGAATGGGCTTGGGATCTCACCTTCAATTGAAACCTCCTGTTTCAATTTTGCTAGTCTTGGATCGGCGATTGGAATTGCCCGCATCAGGCCAATTGTATATGGATGGAGCGGTGCTCTATATAACTCCTCACTTGGTGATACTTCCACGAGCTGACCCACATACATAACCCCCATGCGCTTTGAGATGTATTTAACCATTGCAAGGTCGTGCGCAATGAAGAAATAGGTCAGCCCCAACTGTTCTTGAAGCGCTTGAAGCATATTCACCACCTGCGCCTGTATGGAGACATCCAGGGCGGAGATAGGTTCATCGCAAATGATGAAATCAGGTTGGGTAATTAGTGCCCGGGCAATGCCGATACGCTGCCGCTGACCACCCGAGAACTCATGTGGATATTTCTCCATATGTCCTGGCTCAAGCCCCACCATCCGCAGGCATTGCGCAACGCGCTCTTCATTCTCCGACCTGGCAGAGATGCTAAGCGTGGTAAGTGGTTCTGCCACAATGTGTTGAACCGTCATGCGCGGGTCAAGTGAAGCATATGGATCCTGGAAAATCATCTGCATACGACGGCGATATGGCTTAAGTTCTTTTTCGCTAAGCTTTGCAATGTCGGTTCCATCAAAGATCACCGAGCCAGAAGTGGGTTGATACAGGCGAATTATCGTTCGTGCTGCCGTCGATTTGCCACAGCCCGATTCACCCACAAGTCCAAATGTTTCCCCTTTGGTGATCGAGAACGAGATATCATCCACTGCTTTAACGAACGGCTTCTTTTTGATGATCCCACCGCCGCCAAAATACTTCTTTAGGTTTTTCACCTCAATGAAATTTTGTTGGCTCATCTAAGGCCCTCCTTTGCCCAATTGCTCGGGCATTTCAGGGTCTAAGAGCCAGCACATGCTCCGATGCGTCGCACTGAGCTGGAAATAAGGCGGACAATGCTCGAGACACACTTTCATGGCTTTATCGCACCGTGCACAGAACGGGCAGCCCTTGGGTGGATCGAGCAGACTGGGAGGTGATCCGGCAATGGAAAACAGGCGGTCCCCACCAGCAATATTAATATCGGGGATAGACTTTTTTAAGCCAATGGTGTATGGATGTGCGGTCTCGTAGAATATCTCATCCACAAGCCCTTCCTCCATGATCATGCCGCCATACATGACGATGACCCGCTCACAGGTTTCCGCCACCACGCCTAAATCATGGGTAATCAGGATGATGGAAGCATTTGTTTCGTGCCGCAAATTGCGGATCAATTTCAGAATCTGATTCTGGATGGTAACATCCAGCGCTGTAGTTGGTTCATCCGCTATCAGAAGCTTGGGGTCGCAGGCGATGGCGATTGCAAACATCACGCGCTGGCGCATTCCGCCGGACATTTCCCACGGATATGCATCCAGTTGACGTCTCGCCTCCGGGATCTTCACGATTTCCAGCAGTTTCTCAGCTTTCTCTCTGGCTTGCTTTTTACTGATTCCTTTATTGAAAGACTGGATGCGCTCCACGATCTGGGTACCAACGCGAATGGTCGGATTTAAACTCGTCATGGGTTCCTGAAACACCATGCCAATCTGATTGTTTCGCAGTTTGCGCAGCTCTACTTTGGACATCCGAGGACATCTTCACCATTAAAAAGGATCTCGCCCCCAACGATCTTGCCCGGATCCTGCAGAAGGCGTATGACAGACAGACATGCCACGGATTTGCCCGAACCGCTCTCTCCCACGATTCCGACGATCTCTCCATGCATCAAGCTAAAACTGATATTTCTAACTGCCTGAACCTCGCCCGTAAAAGTAAAAAATGAGGTCCGGAGATGATTAACCTCCAACAGCTTATCACCACTCACAGCCATCTTCCTTATTTACGCAATCTCGGGTCAAGCGCATCCCGCAAGCCATCGCCCAAAAAGTTGAACGCGAACATCGTAAGACTAATTGCAATACTGGGTAATAGTATCTGATATGGAGAAGAACGAATCGCACCGATACCTTCGTTGCTCAAAATACCCCAGGAAGGCATTGGTGGTCTAACGCCCAGGCCGATGAAGCTCATAAATGCTTCGGTTGCTATTGCGGCCGGAATGGCGAGTGTCGCAAATACAATAATCGGGCCGATGCTGTTGGGCAGCAAATGCCGCAGAATGATTTTGATCGGTGATACGCCGGCGCATTTTGCTGCAAGAATGAATTCCTGCTCTTTCAGTGACAGGACCTGCCCTCTGACCAATTGTGCCATGGCCAGCCAGGATGTTATCGCCATGGCAATCAGTATGTTGAATACACCCTGTCCGAAATACACCATCAACAGGATGATATAGATCACACTCGGTATGGCCATCAGGATCTCCACCACACGCATCATGAAGATATCGGTATTGTTACCAGAATACCCCGATATACCACCATAGAGCACGCCAATTACCAGCGTACAAATCGTCACAATAAAAGCGACCATCAAGGAGATGCGTCCGCCATAAAGCAGCCTGGTGAGCATATCTCTACCGATCGAATCCGTGCCAAGCAGGTAGTTCTTATTCCAGACGGTCTCGCTCTCCGGCAAAGGTTCCTGGTTTTCATCTAACAGCCTGGTGCCCTCTGCGGAAAAAACGAGATAATAGGTTTTGCCGTTATATTCGTAGATAAATTGCTTATCCGCCAGCTTTGCAGATACCGGTTTCAGCTCCTCAGTCACATACCCATTCTCCTCCGCCAGAAACACTCTCAAATCGGGATGCACAAAAAAGTTTGTGCCGTCCGTTGCCGTTTGGATTTCGATCCGCGGGGGCATATTGCGGAGAGCGAGCTGTTGTGTCTCATAGGCCTTACCAGTCAACATCGGACCAAACGCGGATGCAAGCAGAATTATCGCAATCACAAAAATCGAACCGACGGCCAATTTATTCTGCCGCAGTCTGCGGAGAACGTCTTGCCAATAACTGACCGTCACACCAGAGGTGGTTTCTGCATTCCTCTCATCCTTCTGCAGCGGTGCCCAATCCTTAACAAACTGCCCGTCATGGTTCTCGTTCATAGCGTTTTCTCCGCTCTATTTATCGTAGAGCTTGATGCGGGGATCGAGGATCATGTAAACGATATCAATGATAAATACCGCCACTACCATGATAGCGGAAGTTAGAATGGTCAAAGCCATCACAGCGGTGTAATCGCGGTTCGTTATAGACTGGACAAAATATCTACCCAGTCCGGGCACGGCAAAAATTTTCTCAATCACAAAGGTCCCGGTGAGAAGCGCGGCAAATGTCATGCCCAGCGAAGTAGTCACAGGGATGAGTGAGTTGCGTAACCCATGTCCAAAGATAATTCTTGAGCGCGAAAGTCCCTTAGATTCCGCAGTCCGCATATAATCTTGATTGAGGGTATCAAGCATACTAGAACGCGACAGCCTTGCTATTCCGCATATCGGCCCAACCGCGAGGCATAGAGCGGGTAAAATATAACCCTTCCAGGATTCCACCCCGAACGTAGGCAAAAGCTCAACTTTAACCGAAAAGAAGTAAAGCAGGAAGGTGGCCAACACAAATGAAGGGACCACCACGCCAATTGTTGATATGACCATACTGACACGATCCGGAAGTTTATTGCGGTTGAGGGCAGCGATAATGCCCATCGGCAACCCCACCAAAATAATCAGGATCGTGGCCGCGACAGCCAGTTTGGCCGATGCTGGCCAGCCATCCGCCATCATTTCGTTCACGGTTTGTCCAAAGTAAACATAGGACGGACCGAAATCGAAGTGGATGATCCCGTAAAGATAATCGAAATACTGTTCTATAACGGGTTTATCCAGATTGTATTTTGCTTCGAGAGCTTCTTTTACGCTGGGTGGAAGCACCCGGTCAAAAGAGAACGGACCGCCCGGGATTGCCCGCATGAGGAAAAAAGTAGCTGTGATGATGATGAACAATGGTGATCAGCATCATTACGAAGCGCTTGGCAATATATTTCAGCATTCTTTCTCCTCCTCTTTCCGCTCGATCCTATATATCTGATCTTTGCTTAAACGAATTCGGAAACACCCTTCGCTATCCTCGAGAACTGTGCCATCGTCTGCCTTCAGACAAAAGCCTGGTCCTGTTCTAATCACGACTTCTCCATCGATGCGCGGTGCTACACGGGCACGCGTAAGACGTCCTGCCTCCCACTCCGCATCGATCACAACATTTCCGCGCGCAACCAACCCGCGGAAACTCCCTTTTTTCCAGCTCTCGGGCAACGCGGGTAAGATTACGATCTCACCGTCGTGGCTTTGCAGCAGCATTTCGATCACTGCCTGCACGGTTCCCATATTACCATCGATCTGCATGGGCTTGTTATCTTCCAAAAGCTTCGGCACTTGTTTGATATTACAACAGCTAAAGAGGTTCGGTAAGCCCGAATAACGTGCCATGCTGCCCACCAGATCTCTCGCAGCATTACCATCACCAAGCCTTGCCATCAAACCCCCTGCCCATGCGCGGCTCCATCCGGTGTTTGCGCCATCGTTGCGTATTCGCTTTTCGATACTTTTGCGGACAGCCGCAAACAATTCCGCATCTCTGGCTGTAATCGCATGATACGGATATGCGCCGATCACATGCGATTGGTGTCTGTGTCTTGGTTCGGCTTCTTCCGCTTCAAATCCCCATTCCAGGATCGTGCCATCCGCCCCGATCTGCGGAGGGGCAAGCTTTCCAGCAGCTGTTCTGATTTCTTCTTCCAATCCATCGGGAATCTCCGCATCAGTTCTGCCAGCCGATCGCAAAACATCGATAGCCTCCAGGCAATCACCCATCAGCAGAGCGATCAATTCGGCATCCATAGCAGACATACGGCAAAAGGAAACTTTATCGCCATTTTTGGAAATATAGGTGTTTTCCGGAGAGGTTGTAACCCCCATCACAAGCTCCCCATCGATTTCCTCCATATAGTCCAGGACAAAGAGCAGGGCATCCTTCATAATTGGCCAGGCGCGCACAAGAAAATCAGTATCCAATGTATAGCGATAATGTTCCCACATATCTGCCGCAATCCATACCCCCCCGAGGAACCAGTAAGAACAATGTGTTCCTGCATCCTGTACCGCCGTATCGGCCCAAATATCAGTGTTGTTATGCAGTACAAAGCCGCGGCATCCATACATCCGCTGCGCAGTGATTAAGCCGTTTTGTCTGATGCGCTCGGCGAGCTGAATGTACGGATCAAAACAGACGGAAAGGTTAGCGGAATCTGCTGGCCAGTATGCCATTTGTAAATTGATATTCGTTGTAAATTTCCCGTCCCAGACCGGAAGTAAATCACGGCACCATATGCCTTGTAGATTGGCCGGAAGCACGCAATTGCGACTGCTGCTGAGCAATATGTATCTGCCAAAGGAGAAAAGCAGCAACACAAGATAATCATCCAATGCCTGCCAGCTCGCAGGTACATCGAGCACGCTCAGATCATCTTTTTCAAAAGCTTCAAAAACCTTATTCATCGGCAACGGCCTGGAGATAGCATCTGCGCTTTCTAGGCTAATCGAAACGTTTGTATATAAAGCACTCCATTCGGCAATATGATCCCCTCGGCAAGCATCGAATCCCTTTGCCATCGCTGCCTGACAGCGTGCCACACAAATTGCTTCTATATCGGCGTTCTCAAAGTTTGTACCGGCTGCAAAGTATAAGACTACTTCGCTCGCTTTCTCAAACACGAGTTTATCGCCGATAATGACCGTATTACCATTGCCGGTTCCAAATAATGCGCCTCTGAAACGCAGTCCTTTTTCACCTCCGCAGGTCCCTTGCATGACCAGTCCTGCGGGAGCATAGCGCACAATTTCGTCTTCATGCGTACCATAGCTAAAATTACTTACTCGTTCGCCTCGTTCAATTCCGGCTGAAAAATTCAGCACCGGCTTTGAAGCGCAGATGCGTACTGCTATCACCGCGTCGGGACAGCTTGCAAATGCGGTGAGCTCATAGGATACGCCATCCATTACATAGCTTTCGGTCACAACGGCAGTATCCAAATCCAATACGCGTTTATATTCCTTTGTATAGCCGTCATGGTTGAAAAAGTCTATTAGCAGTATGCCTAGTGTGGAATAATGTCTTTGAGTTTCGGGTGTCCCAGTCAGCGCCAGCATCGCAAGCCGTTGTGCTTCTCGAATGCGTCCTTCACGCATCAACGTGCGTATCTTGCTCATATAGTGAATGGCATCCGGGTTGTTACGATCTCTCGGACCGCCGTACCATATCGTCTCCTCATTGAGGATAATCTGTTTTTCCTGCACCCCGCCATCGACCAGACCCCCAAGCCTGCCATTTCCGATAGGTAATCCCTCATCGAACCTAGTCGAGGGTTTGTCAAACATGATCTGTAAACTCATCTTCGTCTCCAATTCGTTATTGGGAGAGTTGCGGTTACTCAAGTTTATGCGCCATAAAATTCTCAATTTCTTCAATAGTTGCTGGGATCGATTCGGAAAGGTTTTTGCATCCGTTGGCAGTCACGAGCACATTGTCCTCAATACGCAGTCCGATGCCCCACTCGCGTACATAAATGCCTGCATCCACGGTGAACACCATATTTTCAGCCATCGGCTCTTCATATCCGCCCACATCATGCGTATCCAGTCCGATATGGTGCGTTGTGCCATGCCAAACATACTTGCCAATATCAGCGAAGTCATCCAATAAACCTAAAGCTTTCAGCCCTTCGAAGGAAACTTCACGGCATATGCGGTTTGTCTGGTTAAACGGTACGCCTGGACGCGCCTGCGCCATGATAGCTCGATTAGCTGCATATGCAATGCGGTATATCTGTGCCTGCCGTTCACTGAAATGGCCGTTTGCGGGAAAAACACGCGATATATCTGTACAGTATTCATCATAAGCTGCGCCTACATCGGTGAGGATTAACTCGCCATCTGATACCATGCCATATGGTTGCGAGTAATGTAGATAAAAAATTCGCTCACCTGCTGCGATGATGGACGGAAACGCGGTATCGCGTTGTCCATGTGCAGCCAGCTCAGCATGAAACTCAGCCTCGAGCTCGTATTCCTTCATGCCGGGTTTCGCAACCCGCATCATCCGGCGAATTCCCGCCTCGGTGATCTGCATACCTTTACAGATGGCGTCAATTTCGCCTGGTGTTTTGATCTTGCGCATTGTACAGACATACGGATAACTGTTCTTGACCACGATGTGAGGATATCTGTCCCTTATGCCCTTCGCAAATTCACGTTCAATATCGAAAGAACGTTCTGGCGCAAGCGCATCAAAGCAAAGCCAAAGGGTCTTCACGTATTGGGAAGAGAGCAGTACATCTAATGTCTTGTTCAGGTTATTGATATCTTCAATGCGTTCAATTCCGCTGATTTCGGTGAGCTCTTCATCCGTGAAACGTCTGCCAGTCCATATCTCACGCGCAAGATCGGGTTTAAGTACAAACAGACACTCATTGATTATTCCATCTTTATTTTGCAGCAGCAATGCAGACTGCTCCTGTTTTACGCCTGTCAGATAAAGGAAGTTTCGGTTCGTAAAAAACGGGTAATTCTCATCCGCGGTCTTTCGCACCCCTTCACCGCTGAAAAACAGCATGGCGTCTCCCCCCGTCATATGTGCAGCTATTCTCCGTCTATTCTGGTCGTATAACCTTTTTTCCATCAGCACACTCTTACCTTGAGTTCAGGTTATAAATATTCTGTTGATCATACTTGATTAGTATTTAATCTGGTTGGAGCAATGATTTATCCTAGCATATTTATTGGAGAGAGTCAATAAGTTAACGGCCTATTTCGCCGTCAATTACAAATATTGAGCAGTGTGTGTTCAGGCAATATTTTCACAAATTACCCTATTCCATACGGCTATTTCGTGGGTTCACTAGCCGCAATCTAATTGACAGGTGAATTTAAGTATGCTAACATGGATAAATCATTGCTCATCTTTGATCATTAATTAATCAAATGCTGGAATTAAGAGAATCCATATGACCGACAAGAATGATCTTATTACCCTTTTAAAAGAGATTGATAAGTCAGTAGGTCCAGTTGGCGCCTCATCCCTGTATCACAATTTATCCTCCTCTCAGGCAACCATCGGAAGACAGCTTGTCTATCTTGAAAAAAAGGGATATTTGAGGAAGGTCAGCAACAAGGGCAGGGTGCTTACGCCTGAGGGCTCGAATTTCCTCAAATTAGAAGACATTAACTACAGTAAGAGCAAGCTGGCGAAAGAACTTGTCAATCTCTCTATCGATCGAGATGATGATACGCTCCTCGAAATCCTTCGCATCCGCGAATTACTCGAACCGTTTGCTGCCGCTGGCGCAGCAGAACGCGCAAACGAGCGAGACATCTACAATTTGGAGAATCTTGCATTTGCACATAGATACACCCTTTCTCAG
The DNA here is from genome assembly GCA_963751425.1 of uncultured Chloroflexia bacterium. Classification (GTDB taxonomy): domain Bacteria; phylum Chloroflexota; class Anaerolineae; order Anaerolineales; family UBA4823; genus CAVVUF01. The sequence continues at coordinate 1,481,287 of CAVVUF010000002.1, forward strand.
GGTCTCGTGGGTAATGAGGAAAATCTCAATTTTCATCTTGAAATCGCGCGGATCAATAACAATCATACGCTGTTAAAAACCCTTGAGTTGCTGCTTACCGCTAATGAAGCATATGTTGAGTTTTCAAAAGCAGGTGAGGCAAAGCATGAACTTCAAATAACTCACCATTTCCGCATCCTTAATGCCATACGTGAAAGGGATGCATGCGGCGCGCGCGATGCCATGCTGGAACATTTGGAACATGTTACTAAAGATGTTGAACAATCTCATCAAAGGAGATAATTTTGTCCGATAATTATAAAAGTATCTTTAATGATGTGTTGGGGCCTGTGATGGTCGGCGCTTCCAGTTCTCATGTGGCCGCCGCCGCACGCATTGGCCGCATCGCGGCTTGCTGTCTCACACAGGATACAACCGAAGTCCAGGTTGAGTTCTGTCAAAACAGTGCTCTCGCATATACATATCACAGTCATGGCTCCGATATGGGATTCGCCGCTGGGCTGATTGGTTTACCGATGGATGATGCGCGTGTACCCGATGCTGTGCGTCTTGCAACCGATTCCATTGTACTGCGCTTCGTTATCACGGATGGTTTGGCCGCCCACCCCAATAACTATTTGGTTCGGATTTTGCGACCAAATGAAAATGAGCTGACTTTTCAAGCCATCTCCACTGGCGGCGGCATGATCGATCTTTGGGAATTCTGCGGAGTACCGCTGCATTTTTATGGGGATTATCACGTGGCTTTGTTGTTATGTAAGCCCGAGGAAGCAATCGCTATTGCCCAAACCGCAGCAGCTCGAATGTCTTGTAAAGCAACCATTCAAGAAAATGATAAGCATGCCTTAGTGGAGCTTTCCTTTGATATCCCCCCATCCAAAGAAGCCATTGCTGAATATACAGCCATTAAGTCTGTCATTCTTACGCCCGTTGTTCCTATTCTTTCGCAGGATATATATAATTTGCCATTTACGAACTGTTCGGCGCTTTATGACCTTATTGCAGATGGCGATGTGCGCTCACTCTCTGACTTCGCTCTCGATTATGAAAGCGCACGAGGGGGCATCACCCGTGATGCAGTGTTGAAACTTGCCGATGAGATATTCCATGTCATGGAAAGCGCCTGCGCTTCTGGACAGGATATCGTTAAATACGAAAATAGAATGCTGGGGTCTCAAGCTTATCGACTCCACCAGAAAACCCCCTTAACTCACATGGAGCTCGTCACGGATGTTGTCCGCTGTATCACAGCCGTCATGGAATCAAAAAGCGCTATGAGACCTATCGTTGCCGCGCCCACAGCGGGTGCCTGCGGATGCCTTGCTGGTGTACTTTGTGCTTTATCTGAGAGATTGCAGCCCGAGCGTGAAGTGCTCATCCGGGCGCTGCTGTCAGCAGGATTAATTGGTGTATTTTTCTGCGATCAAGCTACCTTTGCCGCAGAAGTTGGTGGATGCCAGGTGGAATGCGGCGCAGCCTCCGGTATGACCGCCGCCGCGGTAACAGAGCTGTTTGGCGGCACAGCCCGCCAAGTGCTTGGCGGCTGCCTCGATGGCCCTTCAGGGCATCACCGGCTTGGTGTGCGATCCCGTGGCCGGTCGTGTAAAATCACCTTGTTTGAACAAGAACGTTATGGCCGGAGTCAATGCCCTCGCCAGTGCAACGATGGGACTTGCAGATTTTGATCAGGTCATTCCCTTGTCACAAACGATTGATGCAATCTACGAAATCGGCCAGTCCCTCCCGCAATCTCTCCGCTGCACGCGTGGTGGACTTGGCAGCACGCAGGCATCTGCTGAAATCCAATCTCGTTTGGATGCAAAGTTCCCGCCAAACCCTTATAGCAGCGAAGAACTTCGCTAATCACGACCACTGCTTAATCCAGCGATTTGACTTTTCCCTAGTACTTCCCATATTCTTGAAGTGTCTCCCACCAGGCCACAATGTTTTCAGGTGGCACATGGCCTTGAATCACATGGATCGGAGCGAAAATAAATCCCCCTCCGGGCGCCAGGTCCTCAATGCGGCGCCGAGTCTCGTCTCTGACCTCCTGCGGGGTGCCAAAGGGCAAAACCCTTTGCGTATCACAGCTCCCTCCCCAAATAGTCAGGTCCTTACCGTATTCGCGTTTGAATTTCGCGGTGTCGTCCATGCCCTTGCAGCTCACCTGCCAGGGATTGAGGATATCGACCCCCGCCTCGATGAGCAGAGGAATGGTTTCATAAATGGCCCCATCATTATGAAAGAAGATGAAGACCTTGCCTTTGGCCTTGCGCTTCACAAATTCAAATAGCTGTTTATGATAGGGCCAGATGAGTTCCTGATACATGTGGAGTGAGACCAGCAGGCTGGCTTGCTGACCCAGATCGTCCGCCTCAGAGACCACCACTGGGTAATCGCCCACCATCGCCAGGGCTTTTTCCCAATAGGCCATCTTGATCTCAAGGATCTTGCTCATGATGGCATGCACCAGCTTCTTGTTATCGATCATCGCCGTGAAGAATTTCTCGTACCCCGTCATCCACATGGCATGCTCCCACATCCCGGAGCTCATCCTCTCCAGAATGAAGAGCTTCTTCTCTTCGTGAACTAACTTGTGTGCTGTGGCCTGCATCCCGACAAATCGGGCCGGATCCAATGGGTCTGGCCAGGAAAAAGCCTCTACATCTTTGACCGTTTCTGCATTTGCCAGAGGGTGGAGGTAAAGGTCATAGTAATGACCGCCGTCTTTAGGCATCTGCCAGCCGATACCCCATTCGTCGATCAGCCGGTAGTGGTCACCCTCTAAACCAAGATCGTTCGCGTAGTTGGGATTGGAGGGGGCTTTGGGTCCCACGCTTCCGACATCCACCTGCAATCGGGCGGAGGTTTCTTTGTCGGTCACGGCTACTTGGGTGATCTTTTCCCACAGTGTGACATCACCCGGAATGCCCATATAACGTTTCAGATTCCGTAGGGCATTCACATTGATGGCCGTGACGGCGGTTGCACCCATATCGAAAGGAATCCGGTCCGGTTCTTTGTGCTGCAGGGCGGTTAAGACACGTTCGTAGCTTGTATAATCCATACATCTCTTCTCCTATGCCGCGCCTCCACTATTCTCATGACCAGAAACCAGGCCGGTCGCCAAGGTTACCCCTGACCTGGTCTCAATGCTTGTGCCAAATGGCGTAGCTAAATGAGATATTTTGCGCCGATATGAAAATTAGGTGGCCCCGGCTTTCTGTAGGGTTGAATCCAATTATAATCGTACAGCTTGGACTTAACAATTTTAAAGCCATCCAATAGGATAAATATCGCATACTTTTAGAGTTTATCTTGTCCACCATTTTATAAGGAACATACGATCGTTGGTGAAATCGAAAATAACCTTCAGGTTTCATAAAGATTGGAGGGAGAAACCAGGAAGTTGGCAAGTTTTTCGCCTAAACTCGAGGAAAAAAGGACCGTGCCATGAATTCACGTGAAAGAGTTTTAGCCAGTATCAACCATGTCGAACCAGATAGGCTGCCGGTGGATATCGGTGCCACGCCCAGTTCGGGTATTTCAGCGGTTGCTTACTCCAATTTAAACCAGCACCTAAGCAGCGCGAACAGCCGTACCCTGATTTATGATGTTGTGCAGCAGCTAGCACAGCCCGAAGATGCCTTCCTCGACGATTTTAGAATAGACGCAGTCGATCTTGGTCGGACCTTTAATACCCGTGAAGAGGACTGGTATGAGGATGTACTGCCCACGAGTGAAAAACGGGTTTTTCTACCCTCCTGGTTTAGACCCATCAAGCAGCCCAACGGAGCATGGGAAGCTTTTGATGCCGAAGGCGACCGCATTGCCACCATGCCCATTGGGGCTAACTTTTTTGACCAGACTTATTTTCCTTATCTGGATGGATATCCTGACAATTATGCCAACCTTCCCTGGGCAATGGGCAAAGTTCATTGGTCTGGATTGGTACACAGCCCCTGGGACCATGCCTCCGAATTGGAGTTTTGGGCGACACTCCGCCAGCGCGCATCCTCCCTGCGCCTCCAGACAGACAGGGCGCTGGTGGTCGTGGCAGGCTGTAACCTGTTTGAATGGGGTACTTTCTTGCGGCGTATCGATAATTTTCTTATGGATCTCGTCACGGAACCCGAAAAAGTGGAAGGACTGTTAGACGCCCTGATGGAAACCCACCTTGCCACTCTTGAAAAAGTGTGTGAATCGGTGGGAGATATTGCCGATATCATCCGTTTTGGTGATGACCTGGGAACTGACCAGGGACCTTTTTTTTCACCCAGAACTTACCAGCATTATTTCAAACCGCGCCATACCATGCTGAATAATTATGTCAAAAAGCACAGCCAGATGAAAACTTTCCTGCATTCATGCGGATCAATCTATCGCCTGCTGCCCGACCTGATTGAAGCAGGTTACGATATCATCAATCCGGTTCAGACCATGACCCGTGATATGGAACCTGCTAGGTTGAAAAAGGAATTTGGGGACCAGATCACCTTCTGGGGTGGCGGAATTAACACTCGACGCATACTGAATTACGGCACGATTGATGAAGTGAAAGAGGATGTGCGCCGCAATATTGAAATCCTGGCGCCTGGGGGTGGTTTTGTGTTCACCCCCATTCACAATATTCTGCCAGATGTTCCACCCGAGAATGTGGTCGCTATGTTTGAAGCCATTGACGAATACCGTTGAGCATCGCTGTCACCCCGGTCTTGATCATTTTCCATGCATTATCTTGCGCCAAATTCCCGTTAGATGTATTTTCAACTCCTACATCTAAACCGACACTTTATAACTGAAAAATCCTGATATATCTATTTAGGTGGGCAAAACAAGACTAGGTGTTTTTTTAACCACCGAACCATCGGGCTTACTAGAAAACAAAACCCCTCGCCTTAGGGAGAGGGGCATGCAGCGTAGCTGCACAGGGGGGTGAGGGCAGTGGGCGCTGAGGGACTCGAACCCCCGACTTCTTCGGTGTAAACGAAGCGCTCTAACCAACTGAGCTAAGCGCCCGGCGGGATGATTATACCCCAATTTTTCCTCTTAGTGCCCATTTTCCCGCTCTTTTATCCGCGCACCCTTGATGAAATAGAACAAATGATCTATATTACCCCTTCTCCCATCGGGAGAAGGGGTAGGGGATAAGGGTATTTATCCGCAAATTAATTTGCATTTTCTCCGCATCCCATGATAAACTCTTGTAAGAAGCTGTGTTTTTCACTCCCAGCTTCACCGATCATTTGCCTATGACCTTCGAAGATCAAATCCGCCGCGAACGCCCCACCATGTCGAAGAGCTTTGCCAAGCTGGCCGACTTCCTGGTTGATTCCTACACCGAAGCCTCCTTCATGACTGCCAGCGAGCTGGCCCATCTTCTCAACCTCGATGCTGCCACCGTGGTGCGTTTTGCTCAAGCGCTCGGTTATAAGGGCTTCCCCCAGCTCCAGCAAGAGATCCGCCAAAAGGTCAAGAACGACCTGCTCATCCGCCCGCGCCAGGCTGAGGTCAGCCAGTCCATCCCCGGCATTGCTGCCTCCTCCCTGCGCGACCTTGCCAAAGACCTCGAACAGACCCGCATCACCCTCGACACCCTGGCCCTCGAGCAGCTTGTCGAGCAGCTCGGCACCTCCCGGCGCATCTTGCTCATCGCCGATCCGCCTGCCCAGCCTGCCGCCCAGACCCTGGCTTACGCCTTGCGCCAGGCTGGCTTCCTGGTTGATGAGGCTTCCCCCTTACCTATCGACCTTGCCCGCCTGCTCTACACTGCCTCCACCGCAGACCTCCTCCTGGCCCTCGAAGTCCAGGGTGAAACCCCTTCAATTGCCAACGCCCTGATCGATGCTCGCTCGCGCGGCATTCCCACTGCAGCCCTCGTCAGTACGGCCTCGCTGCCTGCTGCCCGTCCTGCGGATCTGGTTTTGGCGGCGCATACCCATCTATCCGCCTCTGCCGGTGCTTTCCTGGTGCAAATCCTGGTGTATGTCCTCCTGGAAACACTGCGCAGCAAATATGCCCTCCGCTTCACCGAGGCCGAACAGGCTTCCAGGCAATTCCTCAGCCTGTACCAGGAGCATATCCCTTGAAAAATACTTATTGAGAGGTTATCATGCGATTCGTCCGTTATCAGACCAAAAAAAGCGCCCCCGGCTTTGGCTGGTTTTTAGAAGAGAAGGTTGGTCCGGTTGAAGGCAGCCCCCTGGGTGAATTCCGCCGTTTAGAAGCGAATTTACCCCTCGACTCCGTCCAGCTCCTCCCGCCGATCCTTCCCTCCAAGATCATCTGCGTTGGGCGCAACTACGCTGCGCATGCCAAGGAACATGGTGCTGATATCCCCGAAATCCCCTTGATTTTCCTCAAACCTCCTTCCTCCATCATCGGTCCCGGTGATACCATCTTGCTCCCTCCGCAGTCTCAGCAGGTCGAGCATGAGGCCGAGTTGGTGGTTGTCATCGGCAAGCGTGGGCGCTGGATCTCATTGAATGAAGCCCGTTCTTTCATCTTTGGCTACACAGTAGGCAACGATGTCACCGCCCGAGACCTGCAGCGCCGCGATGGGCAGTGGACGCGCGCCAAGGGCTTCGATACCTTCTGTTCCTTTGGTCCCTGGATCGAGACTGACTTTGACCCAGCCGACGCCCTGGTCACCTGCCATGTGAATGGTGAGATGCGCCAAATGGCCTCCACTCAAGATATGGTCTTCGATGTCAGCCAGCTCATCACCTTTGCCTCCAGCGTCATGACCCTTGAGCCTGGTGACCTGCTCTTCACGGGCACGCCTGCCGGCGTTGGCCCGCTGCTCCCCGGTGATGTGGTCGATGTCAAGATCGATCGCTTGGGGACTCTGCATAACCTTGTCGCTGCTGAAGGACCTCACCCGGGCTGAACCTCCTCATGAGCAACCTGAACCTCGATATTCATACTGCGGTCTTGACCGGGTTTGTCCTGTCGATTGGCTTTGCCATCTTATTTGTTTGGGCTGGCGTGCGAGCCATACGTAAAGCGCGCACCCTGAAGTTCTTCCGCATGCGTCGCGATCGCATGGTGGGTGGCTGGCGCATGATCTTCGCCGCCTTTGTGCTCGTGATTCTTGCCTTCATCCTAAACCGCTTTGCCGAGCCGGTCATCTACAGCTTCTACCCACCCACGCCCACGCTGACCGCCACGCCCACCATCACCCTCACCCCCACCATCACGCTAACGCCATCTATCACCCTCACCCCCACCATTACTTCCACCCCCTCCGTCACCGATACTCCCACGCCCAGCCCTACGCCGCATATCCCCCTCGCCATCGAGGTTCAATTCACCAGCGTAGTCACCCCCAACCCCTCAGCCATCTTCAGCCCGCTCCAGTTTGCGCAAGCCCTCGATGAGAACTTTGTACCCATCAATCCAGCCATCGTATTCCAAAATCCGGTTGGCCATCTTTATGCCCAATTCACCTACGATGGCATGCTGGTTGGATCGCAGTGGACGGCCATCTGGTACCGCGGCAGCGAGCTCGTGAACTATGAGACCGCCCCCTGGAATGGTGGCACCGGTGGCATCGGTTATACCGATTGGAATCCTGAGCCTTATGAGTGGCAGCCAGGCTTGTATGAAGTGCAGGTCTTTGTTGGTCACCAATGGAAAGTCGTCGGCACCTTCACCGTAGAAGGCGACGCGCCCACTCCGCCCTCCCACATCCACCCCAACCTTTACAGTGACGCCCCTCCCCACCGCCACCTTCACGCGCACCCCCCGCCCAACCGCCACGGGAACCTTCACCCCCGGTCCCAGCCCAACAAAGACTCCAGGCTCCTCGGCTACATCCACCTTGTCTCCCCCTACCAGCACGCCCACGCTTTCAAAGACCAAGGCGCCTTCTTTAACTCCCTCTAGTACCTTTACCCGCATGCCCACGTATACGCCCGTAACGCCTACGGCCACCTTCACTCACGCCCCTACTTATACCTCCTCGCCTGTAAAACCTACCAACACTCACCAGCCGACGGATACCCCCAAGCCTTGAGCTGCTTTGTAAGCCATTTTCTCACGCCGCCGGGAATGCCTTCGCTACCTCCGCGGCTAACCGGGCATTGTTGAGCAGCAGCGCCAGGTTGGCTTCCAGGCTTGTGCCGTGCGTCAGGTCGCTCACCTGCTTCAGCAGGAAAGGCGTCACCGCCTGCCCGCGGATTTTCTTCCGTTCGCTCTCCTCCAGCGCTTCTCGGATAGCATCCTCCACCTCTTGCCCTTCGATAGCCGCCTCCTCCGGTGGCGGCTGAACCACCAGTACGGCGCTCTTCATCCCTAAATCCCAGTGGAACCTTGCCAGCTCGACGATCTCCTGTGCCAAGTCCACCCTCACACTCACTGGCAGCCCACTCGAGCGTGAGTAGAACGCCGGGAACTCATCGGTCTGGTAGCCCACCACCGGCACACCCAGGGTTTCCAGCTTCTCCAACGTGGCTGGAAGGTCCAGGATCGCCTTGGCTCCTGCACATACCACCACCACCCGCGTTTCAGCCAGTAACATCAAATCCGTCGAGACATCGAAGGGGGACCCTCGGTGCACTCCGCCGATGCCGCCTGTTGCAAACACGCGGATGCCCACTCGCTGAGCTACCGCCAGGGTTCCTGCCACTGTCGTCCCACCGCTGCGTTTTTGAAGGATCGCCGGGGCGAAATCGCGTGTGCTGATCTTGACCAGGTCATTGCCCATCGACAAACTGTCCAGTTCATGCGCTGTCAGGCCTACATGCACCACCCCTTCGATGACCGCGATCGTCGCCGGAGTGGCACCCTTGGCAGACACCTCTTTTTCCATGTCCCGTGCCAGGGTCAGGTTTTGCGGATAAGGTAAGCCGTGGGTGATGACTGTCGATTCAAGCGCCACCACCGGCTGCTTGTTTTTCAACGCCTGCAAGACATTCGGCAAAAGTTTGATGATTGAGGCAAGTGTATCCATAACTTAGTCTCCCTATGGACTAATTCGAGATAGCCATCGTTATTATGAACTTTACAAATTAATCCGACAGCCTCTTGCTCAACATGAACCGACTTTAGATGGTTTTCCGATCTCAGGCTCGATTTCAATTGGCGGGCTGCGGTTTATACCAGCTCGTTATACAGTTCTTCCAGCGACAGGTCAGGCACCACCGTCCCGCGGTGCCGAAGGGTCAGTGAAGCAGCCGAGACACCCAACCGCACTGCGTCATCGACCGGCATATCGTTCAATAGCGCAAACAGCACTGTGGCGGTCATCGCATCTCCCGCTCCGATCGGGTCAACGATCTTGGTCTGGATGGCAGGGATATACCCGCTCGTTTCCGATGTAGCATAGCACACGCCAAACGCTGCCATTGACACGATCACGATATCCACTCCCTGGCTCACCAGGTGTTTGGCGGCTTGTAGCACATCTCTCCGTCGCGTAGAGTTGAAAGCCTGGTCGGTCAAGATGGCTGCTTCGGCGCTGTTTGGCGTTATCATGCGGAGCTTTTTCAGGTATGGTTTCAGTTTCACTGCCAGCCCGCTCGAGGTCGGGTCAGCGCACACCGGCAGGTGGGCAGCCTTCGCTAAAGACATCGCCGTGCGCAGCGACTCTTTGGGTAAGTTCGCATCCAAAAAGAGCAGCGAAGCCTGGCGGAACAAGTGCTCGTTTTGTCGTAAATAGTCTGGCGAGAGCAGCGTCATTGCCCGCATATCATCCAGCGCCATTTGCAGCTCACCGTTGGTATTCACCACGCCCAGGTAAGTGCCGGTGGGGTGGAAGGATGTCCGCTTGATCGCATCCACATTCACTCCCGCTTCAGCAATCGTTTTGATCAGGTGATCTCCATTCTGATCTTCCCCCACTACGGTCAGCAGGTTCACTGCTTGTCCCAGGCGCGCCAGGTTTTCAGCCACATTCCGCCCCACGCCTCCGCAAGAAGTGCGGATTTGAGCCGGGTTTGAAGTGCCCGTCTGCATCTCGCCTTTCAGAACGCCTACGATATCTACGCAGGCTGCACCGATGACCAGCACAGGTGCTTCGGGAGTGGGTGAAAATTCATCTGTCATGGTCGCCTCGCTCTCGTGTCTCACCTTTTTAACTGTTATGCTTCAGTCGGAGCAGGTGCACTTTCACCGCTCGGGAGCTGGTTTTCAGAACCATATACTTTGCTCATCGATTCCAGTACCTGTGCGGTTTGGATCAGGAACATGTTCGCTACTGCTTGGTTCTTCTGGTCTTCAGGGATTTCCAAGGTATTCAGGGAATGGATAATGCTCATCAAGAGCTCTGCCTGGGCTTCCGCCCGCCCCAGCTCCTGGAAGACCTGTCTTTGGGAGGAGCCGTAAGCCTGGATCACTTTGGCGTCTCCCACCCATTCAGCTCCCCAGGTTTCGATCCGCTGGTCATCGACTGGTTTTTCGAGTGAGAAATGCCCGGTATCGAACCAGATCAGCTCCGCACCCATTTCCTTCAACCGCAAACGGGTTTCTGTTGAGAGCAGCCTCTGGCGGATTTTCTTGCGTGGGTCTTCGCTGCCGTTAGCTGGCGCGGTCACTGCATCTACCTGGTTTCCGCGGATGAAATCGAGGATTGCCCCCTCCACCACCAGTTGTACCGCGGCATTCCAGGTGGTCAGGCCGTCGCCGCGCACTGCCCGGTTATAGGCCAGGCTGTAGACCGATTGGACCGAGAACGGGTAAGGGTTTTCTGGAGACCGGCCTGTCCCTCCGCCCTCCTTCCGGTTTCCCCACAGCCGGTAGCGGAAGTGAACGTCGTGCACATTAACCAGGATACCATCCTTCGACATTGCTGTGGCTTTTTCGATGTACCCGTGCTGGTCGTTCAGGTCGACAATCTCTTTGATCGAACTCAAACCTGGAGATGAAATGCCACCCGGCAGCCAACACGTTGGATGGATGCATGAGGTGCTCGAACAGCACCGCGTTCCCCGGCCTGATCATCACATATCCCGGCCCGCCAATCGTCGCCAGGGTATTCACCTCATCTGGCTTGACCATCTTGCGTCCATTATCGATCTGCAAACGTGGGTACCCAATGCCAAAGACGCACGCCAGCAGGTAGCGCATACCCACCCAATAGCTGTCTAATTCGTAGATATCTTGAACATAATGGGCGCCTACCAGCATGGCGATCGTAAAGGCGGCCAGCGGCACCAGGATGAAGCGCAGGGAGTGCAGTGTAGCTGTAAAAAGATAGGTTAAAATCTGAGGTGCGGAAGCTCCAATGATCGGGAGCTCGTAAATGGATAGGTGATTCACTAAGCTCAGGACCAGCGTTTCGGTGAGGATGACCACCAGCAGAAACAAGGCTACCAACCCCACCAGGACGAGGATGCGGAATTTTCCCCAGAACAAGTCGCCTTCCAGGAAGCCCTGGAAGAGGTAACCAGTTTGCCAAAAGCGTTTGGAAAGTTTCTTGGAGATGCTCACCTTGTTCTTACTCATCGGGGAATGCCTTTTCGGGATGTTCGGTGGGGAAGATGCGCTGCGTGCCGGAAGGCAGCAGCCATTCGTGCAGGCTCCACAGCGCATTTAGCGTCTCTTTCGGGAGCAATTTTTCCGTTTGTGGTTCCTTGGCAAAAGCTTCCATGGCCTGAAAGAGCCGAATCGCTACGGCTTCACGGGTCAGATCGTTTGATTTGAGCAGGTTCGACAGCGCCTGCACCATATCCTGCTGCGCCTGGGCACGGGCGTGGGAGCGGATTTTCATTTCTTTGTAATCGAATTCTGCCATGGTCAGGTTTGACTCTTTTTGCCAGCGGGCACGCCAGTGGTCCAGGCGCTGCTGCAAGATCGCTGGGTTGGATGGGCGCAGCTCAGCAAAGCCTGCCGCGATCACGCGGATACCGCGGTCGCGAAGAATCTTGGAAGAGCGCAGTGCCTGCGGGGGATAGGAAGTGATAAAACCTTCATCCAAGGGATGACCTTTTTCCAGGGGCTGCCCGTCAAGACCCAGGATTAGCTGGTACCCAAGCACACCCAGGTTGCGCACCCGTTTGGCAAAGCGTGGACGGAACTCATCTCGAAACGGGAATGTCACCGGGTCCTCGGGCAGGTATAGGGAATCATAATTTTCCATGGCGACCATATCGTGGTAGGCTTCTACTGCCACCTTCAGAGGCAGCTCAGTCCAATCCTCCATCAACCCTTCTTTGATGACCCGGGCGTTGCCATAGACAGCGTTGAAGACTCGTTCAGGATCGAAGATATACGGTGCTAAAGGCTGCTCAGGACTCGTTTTCTTGGCAGGCACCTCCGGCATATTAGGCTCACTTTTATACTTTTGGAACCAGCGGTGGATCTCATTCTTGTCATCCTGGTCCAGGTCATCGGTAAAGCCTTTAATTGTATTCGTCTTCTGGTCGATGAGGATGACCTGGATGAACTCGGGACCTTCTCCGGTATAAGTCACCTTGAGCACTTCGGGCGACTCTCCTAGTGTGAAGAGTGTAAAGATATGTGAAAACACTTCAAAGCCGTCGCGGGTAATCCCCTTGACATTCGTCCGCAGCCGGAACTGCCTGCGTAAGCTCACCACACCGCGGATGCGCTCGCCGCTGCCAGTGAACACAATCCCCGGGCCGGCGGCGCGGGCATTTTGCACATTCGAGGCTGCCTCTTTCCCTTTTTTGGCTTTTTTCTTGCGAGAGCCTCCCATCTTTCCCATCAGCCCAGCCCCCGAAACCGTCTTAGAGCCGCCCGCAAAATACTGCTTTTCCAACACGATGGCGCTGGAGAGGTCCACGAAGGCTACTCCGGCCTGTGAGCTGGTCAGCTCTTCAGGCTTGGCGATCTCTCTCCCCTCGCGCACGAAGACCGCCGGACCATGAGAACGGCTGAGGTATCTTAGCATACGGTCGAAGACCCGCTTTCGATCGGTGGCGGTGTGGACCGGAAGCACAAATTGGGATACGAACATCATCGAGAAGTAAAGTATCGCCAGGAAGCCAACAAATGAGACCGCCAGGATGAATAAGTTCCGCACCTGGCTCAGGTCGGTGACCATCAGGGGTTGCTCTCCGGTAACCCAATCCTTGACGAAGCTCAGTTCATTCCAGAATGAAAAGACCAATAAGACGATGAGGGCAATCGAAATCCCCCAGCGCCAAAAGCCGGGATTCTTATAGAAGTATCTCTTCGACAGCATGCCAGGCATATCTAACTCAGTATATACGTTCTATATAAAAATTGTCAAGTTGAATAAGCTGCCGGGAAGGTGCAAGGCGCCTCTTCTCCGTTCTTCATCATTCGTGTCTGCCAATCCCGCCTGGGCCGTGTTACAATAAATCAGCAATTTGATCATGGAGGTAATTATGCCCAATTTTCCTGGGAAAGGAAAAGTTGCTGTTCTAAAGACTTCGCCCGAGACCGTCCTCGACGATTACGAGCGCCTGATGAAGCTGGCGTCTTTCGAAGCCGCCCTTCCTAAAGGGAACAGGACCGGCTTGAAGATCAACATCTCCTGGCAAACCTGGTATCCGGCGTGCTCGACAGAGCCCTGGCAGCTTGAAGGCGTCATCCGTACCCTGCTGCAAGGCGGTTACACGGACCTGGTAGGTGTGCACAACGATACCGTAGTGGTCAATACCGAAAACGCCGAGCAGAACAACAAGCATCGCTTTGTCACCGACCTGTATGACATCCCTTGCCTGTACCTTTACAACCAGGATTTTGAGTGGATCGAGTATAAACCCAAAAAGCCTTTCCTGGTGCTGGACAAGGTCTACCCGCAGGGTGTTTTCATCCCGAAGGCATTGGTGGGGATGAACATCATCCACCTGCCCACGGTCAAAACGCATGTCTTTACCACTATCACTGGGGCGATGAAGAACGCTTTCGGTGGCTTGCTGCACCGCCAGCGCCACTGGACGCACGCCGTGATCCACGATACGCTGGTTGACCTGCTCATGATCCAGCAGGACATCCACCCCGGGATCTTCGCCGTGATGGATGGAACCTTCGCCGGAGATGGCCCTGGACCGCGCGCCATGCGCTGGCATGAGAAGGATATTTTGCTGGCCTCCTCCGACCAGGTAGCGATCGATGCGGTTTCTGCCAAACTGCAAGGTTTCGATCCCATGAACATCCGCTTCATTCGCCAGGCGCACGAGATGGATTTGGGGGTTGGCGACCCGCGGCAGATCGAGATCGTCGGCTACGACATCAACCAGGAAGAGCCCTGGGGTTTCATTCAGGAAGATACCTTAGCCAGCCGCGGTCAGAAGCTGATCTACCACGGCCCCCTGAAACCCTTTGAGAAAGTGCTCCTGCAGAGCCCGCTGGTGCCTTGGGCGTACTTCGCCAGCAACTTCTATCATAACGTGTACTGGTATCCCTTCGTGGGGCGCAAGCGTGTGGAAGCCGCCATGCAAACCAGGTGGGGCAAGCTCTTCAAGAACTATGCTGACGGGCGGGTGGTGATGCCGGGTATGGAGCCGAAGACGGTCGTCCAGGCGGCGGTGGGGCTTACGGTGCTGGCTACCCTGGCCGCCGGGGCAGCCGTGCTGCTGGGTAAGCGCCGTAAAGGCTCGTAAGTCCGTGCTGCGCGTCGATTTTCACTGCCACACCCTGCGTTCGAAAGACAGCCTGACCACTTACGCAGACCTACTGCAAGCCTGCCAGCGCAAGGGTTTGGACAAGGTTGTGATCACCGACCATAACACCATCCTCGGCGCCCTGGAAGCCCAGGCGCTTGAGCCGGGACGGGTGATCGTAGGGGAGGAGATTATGACCGAACAGGGGGAGATCCTGGCGGCTTTCGTGAAGGAAGAGATCCCGCGTGGCCTGTCTCCCCTGGTGGTGATCGAGCGCTTGAGAGAGCAAGGGGCCTTCATCAGCGTGTCGCACCCCTTCGACCGGAACCGCAATGGAGCCTGGAAGCTGGCTGACCTGGAGCAGATCGCCCCGCTGGTAGATGCCATTGAGATCTTCAACGCCCGCTGCCTGCAAGCTGATTTCAACCGTAAGGCGCATGATTTTGCCCATACCCATCACCTGGCGGGCACGGCAGGCTCGGATGGACATGCTGCCTTTGAGATCGGAGCAGCCCACCTGCTCCTTCCGGAGTTTGAGGATGCCATCTCGCTGCGGAAGGCAGTCCAAGAGGCGCAGGTTCGTGGCAAGCTTTCTCCGGCGTGGGTGCATTTCGCCTCGGTGTATGCCCGCTGGGTGAAGGGGAGGCGTGGAAAAAAGTGACTCTTTTCCGCCTCCTGATTTTGGTGTAGAATAGGCGCAGCAGCCGGGGCGATGGCGGAACTAGGCAGACGCAGGGGACTTAAAATCCTCCGGGCTAAACACCCTTGTGGGTTCGATTCCCACTCGCCCCATCAATTCCCGCAGGCAAAAGCTTGCGGGATTTGCATTGGAGAGGGAGAGATTAACCCCGAACAACACGCACCACACGAACTTTTATCCGCATTCACAAAATTAGGAATTGGAGTTAATCACAATTAGGAGAGGATATGGAATATTTACAATTGATCGCCAGCCGCTACAGTGTGCGGGCTTACCGCCCGGATCTTGTTGAAGATGAAAAATTGCTGCAGGTTCTCGAAGCGGCTCGACTGGCGCCGACGGCAGCGAACCGCCAGCCTATCCAGCTGGTGGTAATGCATACCGCCGGGCGCGAGGCTGAGATCGGACGCATTTACCATCGTCCCTGGTTCGTCCAGGCTCCGTTGGTGATTGCGGTTTGCGCGATTTCTGCTCAAGCCTGGGTGCGCGAAAGTGATCGCTTCAACGCCCGCTTGATCGATGCTGCCATTGTGGCTGACCACCTGATTCTTGCGGCGGCCAACCAGGGCCTGGGCACGTGTTGGATTGCAGCGTTTGATGTGAAGGCGGCGCGTGAGGTGCTGCAGCTGCCTGCTGAGGCTGAGCCGGTCATCTTCACTCCGCTTGGCTACCCGGCCGACCTGCCTGGCTCCAAAATCCGTAAACCGCTGACCGAATTGGTGCGCTACGAACATTGGTGATATTGTGTTTGCCAATGGCAATATCGTTTCCCAATTTACCCCGCTATCACCGCTTTCCAGATGGACCGCCGCCAGCGGTTTTCCAACCCCTGCGGTCCGGCGAACTCCTTAAAGATGCGCTCGAACAGCGGCTCAACTTCCTGGTAGGACGGAACCTCATCCTCCTCAAAAGGCCAGGTTAACCCGATATACAGCTCCCTGGGGTTCGGGATGTAATAGGGTACATCAAAGTCCCACCAGCTGTGCAGGCACAGCCCCGCTTCGGACAGGTTCTGCTCAATAGATTTGTAGGCCCAGTTCGGGTCGGGCCGGTTCGGATTACCCTGCAATATCTCGGGTAAAAGCCCATTCCACACAGGCGGTAAGCCACCTGACGGCACGCCGCCTCCCGGCACCAGCATGAGCATCACTGCACCTGGGCGGCACACGCGCGGCGCGTCCAGGATGGGATGAAAGGGTCCTAAGCTGTTCACCCACAGGTCAACGGAATGGACCTCGGCGGGGATGTGCGGATGACCGCTGTTGAACTGCGCCCGCGAGTTGTGGACCAGGAATTTGGTGTTGGTAATGCCAAGCTTCTCGGCTGCCTGGCAGGCCAGGTCGATGTAGCCCGGCGTAGCGTCGTAAGCCAGCACAGAGCGCACGTGCGGGGCGATCGCCAGCGCCAGGTCGCCCTGGGCACAGGCCACCTCCAGCACGTCCATCTCTGGCTTGAGGTGCTCGAACACCAGCGTGCGGAAATTGTCATCGCCGTGCCACGGCGAAAGGAGCTTGCACCCCGGATAATAATAGCCTTTCTGCTTTTTGGATAACCAGGCGTACCAATCCTCGGTATGCGGCGTCAATCTCATAGTGTCCTCCAGAGAGTAGAGCATATGACAGAGTGGGGTCAGGAGGCTGATTTTTCAGCTTTTACCTTTTAATCCTTGTTTTACTCTATCACACAAATTGTAGCATCATCGTGAGAAACGATGGCTGGTGCTCAATAATTTGACCAATCCAGCGTTCTATACTATGCTTAAGAAGCGAGTAGTAGAATCTAAGGCTAGTGAATTTAGGCCCCATGATTCTTGAAGGACTTTTGTGGGCTATGACCGTAGGCCAGAAGAGGCGAAACGTAAAGAGGCGGGTTTATTACTTGTGCCTTATAGAAGAAAAAATAGTTGTATTGTTGATGAAAAATATTTTGACCAGGAAACCTAAATATGAAAAGCTATTCCATTTGTGTTTCAAAGATATTTATGCTTTAAAATGGTCTATGGGGCAACAGTATAAAAAAGATGCATTGATCATATTTTGCCTTCTCTCATTTGTATATGGTTATTTTTATCAGGACAGTGGGTGGAATGGTAATTCTCGGTTCGGCTTGATATTTGCCATTGTTCGTGAAGGCCGCCTGACGATCGATACCTTCCATAATCAAGAGGGTACCGTTACTGGTGACAAATCTTTTTTCAACGGTCATTATTATTCGGATAAAGTCATTGGTCCAGCCATTGTTGGGGCTGTTTTATACGCACCCTTGTATTGGATTAAGCGAAATTTCAACCTTATCAGTCAACCTGCTGCAAAAATTATCTTAACCTTCTTGGTTATTGGACTTCCTTCAGCAATTGCCGGGAGCCTCATTTATATTCTGTGCTTGTATTTATCGAAGAGGCGTTTACACGCTTATGTGATCACACTGGCGATCGCTTTGGGTACACTATTTTTTCCTTACAGTATAATCTTCTTCAGTCACCAGTTTTCTTCTTCTTTGCTCTTTATCGCCTTTTGTATGATTTTTTTCCTTAAAGAGAAGCCTGAATTATGGCAAGATTGGTATTTATTCGTCATCGGCTTACTCACAGGTTGGGCGCTGATCAGCGAGATTCCAACCGCAATCATTATCTTTGCCCTGGCAATCTATTACATTTCCATCGTCTGGAGAAGTCATACCTACCCTCGATTTCGTTCTTTCATTTTGCCGATCTTGGGAGGATCTATTCCGGTAGTACTCCAGCTGTTCTATAACAAAGTGTGTTTTGGAAATTTTTTTTCAACAGGGTATACCTATGTAAACTCACCCATTTTTAACTCAGCAATGAGCCAGGGATTGATGGGTATCCATTGGCCTGATTTGCGGGTGCTCTTCTATATGACCCTCCATCCAACTATGGGAATATTCTGGCAGTCGCCCGTTTTACTTTTTTCGATTACCGGAGCGGTTGTCATGTTCATTGAGCATCGCTATAGAAGTGAAGCAATCTTAGTGGTGTGGATTATTGTTAGCTATCTTGTCATTATGTCCGGTTATTATATGTGGTGGGGAGGTCGGGCTTTAGGTCCGCGCCACATCATTCCAATACTGCCGTATTTCTGTGTTTTATTCGCTTTTGTTCCCAAGCGACTCACCTGGCCTCTGGTAATTTTTTGCCTGATCTCGATCGGGCAGATGTTTATCGGCGCAGCAAATACCGTTTTAGTACCTGAAAAGATGATAGAGAAAATAAATACTTTAGGTTTTTTCGAGTATTCAAATCTATACAGCTATGGTTTAAAGGAGCTCATTGCAGGTCATTTCACCCAAAATCTCGGTCAACGAATTTTCGGCTTGAAAAACTGGAACAGTCTCATTCCAGTTTTGGGTGTAGTCGTGTGGGTAACTATTTATTTTGTAAAGGAACAAAACAGAGATATCCCTTCAATGTAATGAGGCGAAGAAGCTGGCGTAAGTATTTTTTGCCCATATGATTTCCGCGGTACTTTTATTAGTAATTTACTTGACTCTGAAGAAGTGGCCGCATCATCTCGATATTGATGTCAGCTAAATGGATGTAAACAACATGGATAATCAATCATCTTTAGAACGTTTACCTAAATCTCATGCGGTTTCTTTAATCCTGACTTTTTGTTCGATCAGTGCTTTGTTTATCTTTCTGGTTTTATCACGAAATTTTATTTTTGGCTCAATAAAAGGTAATTGGGTTTATCAATATTTCGGGACCACAAATCGTATTCCATTTTGGATCCCAATAATTTCCATACTTCTGCTGGGAGTGTTTATTTTTATCGGCACTAACCTGATCCGAACTCACGAAAAATTGACTTTACTAGGATGCTTATTGGTTGCCATTACCCTACAAGTGCTCATTCATAGAGCATACCCTACCCCCTTGAGTAAAATCGTTATAAGTGATGGGGCTAATTCTTTTTATACTCCTGCCTTACAATACTCACCAATCGAGATAATATCTCAATACTTAGATTTGGCTCCATCATTCCCGAAACATGCAAGAACAAACATGCCAGGGAAAATATTGTTTTATCAATTGTTAAATATATTTACAGAATCCCCCCAAATAATGGGATACATGATTATTTCAATTTCCACATTAGGAGGGTTATTTCTCTATGGAATATGTAAAAGGTTGTTTCGGGACAAGACATTAGCCCTCTATTCATTTGTGTTATATGCCCTTATCCCTTGTAAACTTTTCTTTTTCCCAACCCTTAATACAGTCACCCCGGTATTTATCTTGAGTTGTATGTATCTTTTCTTAGTCTACCTAGATTCAAAAAACAACTGGTTACTAATACTTTTAGGGATTGCTTTATATATCCTATTTCTTTTCGAACCTTCCCCATTTGTAACTGGAATTCTATTTATTGGCATCTTATTGAACGCGATTGGTGAAAAGAGAATATCGATGAAGCAGACCTTAAACGTGGTGCTTATTCTCATAATTTCATTTGTCGCGATCTATTTATTGTTTTTAATCGTTTTTTCTTTTGATCTAAAACAAGCATTCCAGTATATCTTTCAGGATGCAGTGGAATTTAATATAAGGCGTGAGCGTAATTATCTGATTTGGATCGGAGAAAACTTAAAAGAATTTTTTTATGTGGCTGGCTTACCCGTCATGATGATATTCATATACTTTGCCTTCAGTATTCTTAGCCAGGGGAGGGCAATGAAAAAGAATCTTCTCTATTGGTCAGCCATTGACTTGTTCGTTTTGAGCCTTTTATTAACCTTTATCATCATCTTGTTACTCGGCATCAATAGAGGTGAAGTTACACGTTTATGGATTTACCTGGCAGTTTTCTTTCAAATTCCAGCCTCGTTTTTCATGGCAAAAATAATCAAAAGTAATGTATTGTTTTATGTGCTTGCAGTAACGCTTATGGCACAGTCCTTTATCACGCTAGCGAAAATTAACTTTTTACCTATCTGAAATTATTTACCTGCCCAAAGAAGCCGTCTTCCGTAACGAAAATAGTTGATGATATGCCAGGTGGTGTTGATGAACCTGAGGGAAGCTGGGAATGCCCAAAGTGCAATCATCACAACTCCAATCTAACGTTTTCTTGCCAAAATTGCGGCTATAATCTTCTTGAGTAAATCAAAGATTCTTGGAGGTCCAATGGATATCAAACGCGTGATCGTGATTGTCCTCGACGGCGTCGGAGCCGGAGAAGCCCCCGATGCGGCGGATTATGGCGACGTGGGGAGTAACTCTTTAGCCAACACGGCCAGGGCGGTGGGCGGTCTGCACCTCCCGCACATGGGGGCGCTGGGGGTCGGGCATATCACCGAGATCCAAGGCGTGCCTCCGGAGGAGCTTCCCAAGGGCTGCTACGGGAAGATGCAGCCCAAGTCGGCGGGAAAGGATACGATCTCGGGGCACTGGGAGCTAATGGGGATCTATCTACCGACTGCACTCCCGACCTACCCGCACGGCTTCCCGGAAGAGGTGCTGGCGGAGTTTAAGCGCCTGACGGGGAAAGATGTGCTGGGGAACAAACCGGCTTCAGGCACCGAGATCCTGCGCGAGCTGGGTATGAAGCACATGCAGACGGGGAAGCCCATCGTGTATACTTCGGCGGACAGCGTCTTTCAAGTCGCTGCGCATGAGGCAATCATTCCAATTCCTGAGCTTTACCACCTGTGCGAGACGGCTCGAGCGATGCTCACAGGCGAGCACGCTGTGGGAAGGGTGATTGCGCGCCCGTTCGTGGGAGATGCCCCGGAGAATTTCAAACGGACCGAGCGCAGGAGAGATTATCCCTTGCTGCCAGAGGGAGATACGACGCTTGACCTGCTGGAAAAGGCGGGTAAGACAGTTTATTCGATCGGCAAGATTGACGATATCTTCGGGCACCGGGGAATTACGAAGGGAAAGCATACCGTATCCAACCAGGACAGCTCGCTGGCTTTAGTGGATGCGCTGGAGGAGGACTTTGAGGGGCTGCTGTTTGCCAACCTGATCGAGTTCGATATGATTTACGGGCACCGCAACGATGCCCGCGGGTATGCGAACGCCCTGGAGGATTTTGACCGGCATGTGCCAGAGATCCAAAGGCGGATGAGAGCCACCGATCTGGCGATGATTGTGGCAGACCACGGTGTCGACCCGACCACGCCGAGCACAGACCATTCGCGCGAGTATATCCCATTGCTGGTTTTTGGTCCGCAGGTGACGGCAAATGCGAGCCTGGGGGTTCGCAAAACCTTCAGCGACGTGGCGGCTACCCTGGCGGAGCTGTTCGCGCTGGTGCCGCCGGAATACGGGACGAGCTTCGTCCGCAAGCTGACTGGGAAATGAGTAAAAAGAAAGAGTACACGGGAAGATCTGAAAGAGGCAAAAAGCGGATTAATAATTGAGCTCAAGGATGCTTACGATGAGTACATCTGTTGTCGGATTCCAAGGATTTTACAAGGCGGACATGGAAAAGGCTGAAAATCGGAAAAGGCGGATTTTTATATAAAGCTGCCGGATTGCCCGGAATAAATTGAGGGTTCACATCGAGAAAAGATTCACTTGAAAGACCTTTATAGTTTTTCGAGTGGATCTTTTATATTTTTTTCTCCCACTAACAATTCAAGGATTTGTCATTGAATTGTCAATCTTAAGGGAGCATTATATGCTATGTTAATAGTAAGAAGCTGTTCGCACAAGAGCAGGCCACATAAATGGATGATGATTGCGGTGATGGCAGTTGAGTACAACTGAGTACATCGCTTCGACCCTGAAAAAAGTGCAGGGTCTTGCAACAACTCGATCAAATCAGGAGGTGATACTCAGCCAACATACCCTAAAATTTAACATAACAACAGGTAGAAGGAACTCGATTGAGCGGCTGATCATGAGGGCTCAATACTTTACCTGAGAAATTTATAGAAAGAAAGGAAAATCGAATGAAGAGCAAAACTTTAAACCTTGGGACTGGTCCTTTGCCTAATCATAGGGTCTTTGTTGGCCACTTTCCCGGTGCGTGCACAAGCTACACTATGGCCTCCAACCGACTTTTGGAATTATCCCTATGATCCTACAGTCTACGATAAGCTCTCGTTTGGACTGTACGACTACCCGCCTCCCGAGTGGAAATGCACCTGGGATTTTGGGGATGGGACTACCTACAGCCTGTGTTGGGTCGACCAGGCAAAGCAGTACAGCGCAGATGGCGATTACACGGTCAGCGTGCAGGTGACTAATGAATTCGGAGAAGTGGTCACTGCCAGCCGGATTGTCTCCATCCGCACACACGATGTGGCAATCACTAAATTTATCACCCCGGTGAGTGCCAAAGCAGGCCAAACCCGGCAAATTGCCGTGAACCTGCGCAACAGCCGGTATCCGGAACGGGTTCAAGTTGACCTGTATAAAAATGGAGACGTCTTGGTTGGCTCGTTTATCCAGGAAGTGCCTGTCCGTCCAGCGAACCGGACCACCACCTTCAACTTCAGCTACACATTCACCCCAGAAGATGCTCGCAATGGAAAGGTGACTTTCAGGGCGGTGGTCATCCCCCTGGATGTGCGCGAAGCATGGTGGGCAGATAACGAGGCGATTGCCTCACCAACCCGCGTCTCTCGATAAGCGGATTCGAGGGTGTGTTAGCAGGCAAAAAAAGCAGGCTTCTGGAATTATGAGAGGGACCAAACTCTCAGAAACCAGGAGCCTGTTCACGCGAAATCGTTTTATCAGCTTATCTGTTTTTTAAATTGTTGATTTTTTCTTTTACATTGCCGCCGGACTGCCAGGTTGGGACGAATTTCTGTTCCTGCCTGCTTGACTCTCAGATGGGTGCATGCAATAATACGATGAGCCGGTTAAAACAAGCTCACGGATACTTACGATGAGTACATCGTTGACGATGAGTACATCGTTGACGATGAGTACATCGTTGACGATGAGTACATCGTTTCGGATTCCATGGATTTACAAGGCGGACATGGAAAAGGCTGAAAATCGGAAAAGGCGGATAATAATAAGATAAAGTAAGGTTCACGTTCATTAGCAAAGCACACCAGGAACATAATAAGTAAAATTTTACGGCCTTATAAATAAGGATGAATATGAAATATACGACCGAGACAAAAACGCCGTTCATCGACAATCTCGCTCTAAAGCTGGCCCGCTTATATTATCGAAAGGATCGCGCCAAGGCGCGGGAAGTCTGGCGGTTGGCAGAGCAGCAGGTGAATCCTGCCCTGCTGTGTGAGGATTTTCTTGAGGGTGACACAATCGTACCTGCGAGGAATTCGTTATGGGAGATTGCCTTCATCAATGGCTCTGGTCATGTGGATCTGCCTCGGCATGGCGAAGCTGGGGATGTCGTAGTTCAAAATGGCACCCTCAAGCTCCAGGTGAGGAACGATCCGAATTTTAGCAAGAAGGGGGCAAAGTGGCAAAAGTGGGCTGCCGCAGCCGAGAAATATAATAATGCTTATGTGGTCGGTATGGGCGGGTTCATGCCCACTCCCAGCCAGTCCATCCTTATCCAATGCCGCATGAAAATCAGCGCAGGCTTCCATGGCTCGACGGGCATCTGGGTGCAGGAAGCGAAAACCTTCAACCCGAAAACGGGCATTATGGTCAAGCCATTCCGCTCGTTTGGGTTTTCCTATCTCGGGGAGGCCTCGGATCCCTATATCCGCGGGTTAGCCATTGAAACGGTGCTCGGTTTGTCGATCCAGGATAAGCAGACCGTCAGCGGTGTCGATATCACGGGTTGGCATGTCTACGAAATGAAGTGGTCATGGATTAAGCCAGATACGCAGCGCGTGGCGTTCCGGATCGATGATCAAGCTTTCGGGCAGTTCCAGATGCATCCGTTTGGCCCTGGTGAAATACAGCTGTGGGCTGATAACTACCAGATCGGCCGGGGATTGAAGATCGGCTTTCTCAACGTGCCCGGGGTTGATGAAACCTCATACGACTGGTTACGGATTACAGCCATCGGAACGTAAACAGTGTAACTTTTTTTATACTGGTGATGGCAAGCAGGCGCGCCAGGTGCAATGCACTTCATAATTGTGATACCTGCTCATCATATGTTTGAAAAGTGCTTCTCACTTTTTATGGCGGGGCTCACCGGATTATGCTACACTATCCTAAATCAGGAAAATTAAAAGGGGGCGGTTACTGATGTGGGCTGTATGAGGTTAAATAATAGGAGGCCAATATGTCAATTTCGGAGCAACCAGCCTCTGACGGGCAAGCTGAGCAAAGCGAACCTGATCCTGGTGAAATATCTGAACCCGATGGATCCATTGAGTCGAGGACTGCCCCCCAAGTTTTGATTATCGAAAGCGAATCAACCAATCCGACCGAATCCCCACCTGTCATTCCTGTCCAGGAAAGCAAAGAGCAAAACCCTGCCATCTACAATGCAAAAATCCATTGCCCAAAGTGCAAATCGGAAAACCCTCCGACGGCTTTACGCTGCCAGAATTGTGATGCGAATCTCCTGCCTGCAGAAGGGTTGGGTCAAAGATTTACAACCTTTATCGGGTTCCTCATCGTCTCGGCCCTCTTAGGTTACTTGTTCTACCGGTTTTATGTCCAGTACCCCGGGACGGCGCCAGACATTGTTTTCTGCAATGTGGGGGCTCTGGCGGGAGGGGCTTTGATTGGTTTCATCACAGCTTTTGTCCAGTTATTTCGAAAGACCCCCATCCAAGTCAAATACGAGAATCGTGCCAAGCGGCATATGGACCTCAATGCCTGGCAGGCCTTGGACGATCTGAACCGCGCCATGGATCTGGCTAAGGATAAGGAACAGGGCAACCTGATTAAACAACGAGCGAAGGTCTATGAAAAGCTTGGACTGGCCGATGATGCAGCGCGTGATTACCTGGCCTTGGCTACTTCGACCGGTGCTTATAAGGATGTGGGGGAGTGGGTTTCAGCCTTGACTGGGGCGGATGCAGAAACAATTTCGTCTGGAATGGTATCAGGGCAAATCTCTGTACTGCTCCAGTCGGGTAAGGCAAAAGCGGTCGGATACTGCCGGCAGTGTGATAATGTCGTGGTGTTGAACACCGACCAGCACTGTCAAACTCACCCGAAGAAAAAAGTAAAAGAGGTGGAATTTGTCATCCCCAACGATGTGATGGCTGGGAAATTGGCTGTAATGCAGAGGCTGGAACCAAGATCTAAAAAGCTTTCAGAAAAAATTACAGAGATGCTCGAATCAGGGAAAGCCAATGCCATCGGTTATTGTCCGCGCTGTAAAGCGGCTGTGGCATTAAACTCCAGCCGCCGTTGCATGATTCACCCCAAGGTGAAAGGGCGGCATGTGCAATACTTCGTGCCTGGCAGGGAAGCTGATGCGAAACAAGCCACCCTGCGCTGGCGGAGAGACCAGAAGATTATCGGACGAAAGCGGAATTACCAGATCTTTTTGATCATTGCGATGATCATCATGGCATTTGGGCTTTATTTGGTTTATGTGAGAGGTTTCTAACTTTCGTAGTAACCTTGAAAATCGATCGGGAAGGCTCAGCGGACAAAATATACAGTCTGTATCCTTGTCCTTCGGTAAGAAAGTGCAATGGACCTGGTGAAATTAGGTTTTAAATCAACCTCGCTTCCTCATACAGCGCCAGGATATTCTCAACCGGGGTGATGGGCTGCAAGTTGTGGCAGGGGGCTAAAATTAAGCCAGTGCGGTCGCGGCCCAAATTCTCCTTCAGCCAGCGTACCTCACTGCGCACCTCCTCTGGAGTTCCAAAAGGGAGGGTGTGCTGGTTGTCGACCGCGGAGTGGAAGCAGACCCGGCTGCCAAACTGGGATTTAAGCGCCTCCAGGTCCCAATTCCCGCAGCGCCACTGGATGGGGTTGAGCACGTCGATGCCCATCTCCACCAGGCGGGGGATGAGCGAGCGGCAGTCGCCGTCATCGTGGTGAAAGACGAGTAAATGGTAAGATTTCGCCAGGTCGATCGCCCGTTGGATGGGCTGGCGGTAGAAGCGGTCGAAGGTCTTGGGACTGATGAGCAGGCCGAACTGGCCTCCAAAGTCGTCGGTGACCTGGGTGAGATCGAGCTTCCCCTGCAGGGCAGCGAAGCAGCGCGTGTGATATTCGGTGAAGAAGTCGGATACGCGCAGGACGAGGTACTCGGTCATCTCAGGGTTGAGCAGCGGGTCGACCAGCGACTGCTCGAGACCGCGCAGACGGTTATGCCAGTAGAAGATTGCCGTGTAACCGCACTCGATGGCACGCTCAGGATACTGTGCAGCCAGATCTGGCAGGACCGAGTAGTCGTACCAACTTGGAGAAGGCCAGGGGAAAGCCTCGAGTTCTTGTAAGGTTGTGGCTTTGTTGAGAGGGAAGACCACCTGCTCGTCATAAGATCCGCTGCCGTAGTCCTGAATGCGGTAGCCCATTCCCCACTCATCGTAGCGGATACCATTTTTCACCGGCAGCACAGGCCCGATATAGGGTGGGGTAATGCCCATGATGCCGTCAATGCCGATCTGATCATACAATGCCAGGCGGTCAGCGGGACTGCGACCGGGAATGGCGAAGTGGCGGTAGAGCTTCTCCCAGACTTCTGGGGTGGCCCAGATATCGGTGGGGAAGCGGTCGACCTCTTCATGACGGATGGCGGCTAGAATGCGCTGGCGGGGATTCATAAAGGGTTCTCCTCAACAAGGCGAGCCAGGCTGTGCGGGTCGCGGATGATAACCTGTTCGCGGCTGGCGATGACGAGGCCCTGCTCTTCCCAGCGGGAGAGTATGCGGCTGACGGTGAAGAGGGTGGTGCCAGACATCTCTGCCAGGTCCTGGCGAGTGAGGGTCAGGTCGATCAATATGCCTTCTTCCACGCGCTTGCCCGCTTGGGCGGCCAGGCGGACCAGGGTATGGGCCAGCCGCTTTTCGACCGGCTCGGTAGTCGCCTGGCGGAAACGCTCCTGGATCTCTTGGATCTGCTCTGCCATGATACGCATGGCATTCACTGCCATGGTCGGGACGCGAATGATGGTGTCCATCAGCTCACCGCGTGTCCAGTAGAGCGCCTGGCTGTCTACAGCGGCTTGGGCGGTGACCAGGTAGCTGCTGGCGGTGGTGAGGGCGACCAGGGCGAACAGGCTGACGGGGGTGATCACCCGGATCAGGGCTTGCTGCCCGTCAGGACCCACCTGGCTGAGCTTGACACGCCCTTTCAACAGCACGTACATACAATCGGCCTCGTCGCCCTGCAGGAAGAAGAATTCCCCAGCCAAATGCTGCCTGCGGTGAGCAGCCTGAACCAGTGCCTGGAGGTCGCTCTGCGGTACACCCTGGAATAGGGGGATTTTTGCGATCTCTGCCAGCGGGATGGGGGCGTCCTTTTGCATGTTGATAATTTTATCCTGGATTCTTTAAACAAGAAATACAAGATTCACAGGATCGTAAACCGGCCTCTTTGCGCTGGCGCAAAGAGGGATTTGGTGGGAGGGGGTATCATAAACAAGATGAATGTTATACAGTTTGTTTTATTAGAAAAATCGAGAAAGGAAAGAATGACATGAAAGCGACGAATGTATTATCAGAAGAGCACCGGGTGATCGAGCGGGTGCTGAACACATTAGAGGCTGGGGCTGGCAAGTTAGATAGCGGGCAGGCAGTACGACCGGAATTTTTCCTATTCGCTACCGATTTCATCAAAGGCTTTGCAGATGGCTGCCACCACCAGAAAGAAGAAGGGGTTTTATTCAAGCGCATGGAGTCGAATGGAATCCCGGTGCAGGGGGGACCGCTGGGCGTGATGCTCGCTGAACACGAGCAGGGACGGCAGTATACGCGGGCGCTGCGCGCTGCCGCCTTGGAATTGCAGGCAGGAGATTTGGAGGCTAGCAAAAAGATCGTTCAAAATGCCCGCGGGTATGTAACTCTGCTCCGCCAGCACATCTATAAAGAGGATAATATCCTCTTTCCGATGGCTGACCGGGTGATCCCTGCTGCACAGTACGATGAGGTGTGGGAGGGCTTTGAGCGTGTAGAGCACGAAGAGACCGGCGAAGGCGTGCACGAGAAATACCTGGCGCTGGCGGAGGCGCTTGAAAGAGAGATCAATACTTTAAGGGTTGAAGAAATGATTCTGCAGGGAAAAGCCTGCGGAATTTTGTTGATAAGTCGATTAAGGCTTCTTCGTGAAAATCAGTGGGTAAACATCTGCCAGGCAGCCTAAATCATCACGCTTGGAGCTGCCTGGAAAGATGGTTATCTCTTGATAATCTCCTGAATCCAGGGTGTCTTTCAGCCAGCCCTTATCATATTTTTGAGCGACCAGGATATAATCTGCCTCCTTGGCCCACTGAAGGCCGAGGGATTTGTCCCACCACCCGTAACGAAGCAGTTGATCAGTCTCCCCGCCCAAGCGGAAGGAGTAATCCCCATTGAGTTGGGCAGGATATATTGAAGCCTGGGGTAGGTGGAGCAGGGTAACCGGAGAAATCCCTCGCCAGAAGATTTGCGCCTGAGGCGGGATCGCCGCTTGCAGAGCTTTGCCTGCCAGCTCATCCTCGGCGAGGACATCCCCAGCACAGTCGTAGCGGTGATAACCATTTCCTAACCAGGCGGTGGGTGAAAGGATGCAGCCTGTCAGAAGGATGAAAACCAGAACTCGTGCACCAGCGGAGGGTTGTGCGGGGGACTGTTTGAACAGCCGCGGCAGCAAGGATGCGATCAATAAACATATCCCGCAGCCCAGCATGCCAAAAAGAACCGGAATGACTACAGAAAAGATGGGGACAAGGGCCTCTAATTCCAGGTGAAATTTATTGCCAATCACCTGCTGTAATTCTGCTTTCCCAGGTAGAAAATGCAGGGAACGGATGCGTGGCACAGGCATTTCCATTACCTTTTCGATAAAGGCTGCGGGGATCAGGCTAAAACCGATACCAGCAAAGACGGCGATTATGACCAATCCAGCAGCGATCTGCCGCCAGCGATCAAGCCTGTTTTGCCAGGATGAGATCGTCACTACAACCAGTAGCAAACCGATCGATGCGAAAAACGATGTATAAATTGGGAAGCAATAAACGCAATAATTTTTAACCAGTGAAGCCCAGGCATGCAAGCCAAAAAGGGATAAAAACAGAGCTGAGAGAAATACAGCAATCCGGTAGATGGCGGGGCTTTTCCAAGTTGATTTGCGCGGCCACAATGCCCAGGCTGTCAACGCGCCAATCATCGGTACAAAATTAAAACGAACCCCGTCTATCAAGCTGCTGATGCGCACTGCCAGGGTCACGGTTGGATCCCAAAATGGAAGAGCGTCTAAGGGTGGGCACCATGCCTTCAGGAAAGGTACGAGGCTTTCGGGCAGCCAGTAAGCCCATAAGCGCAGGATATTTGGCCAGTAGAAGGCGTGGCTGACAACTACCGTAAGCGCGCATGCCAGGGTTGCCCAGACTGCGGATTTCCAACCGTTCTGCCAGAGGATGTACAAGCTTAAGAGCGGGAGCAGAGGCAGGAGATTTATGCGGATCATTACAATCAATCCAGCCAAGACCGATCCCCACACAAGCTGCCAGAGCTTACGCTTATCGCCCAGTGTAAGAAATAAAACCCACACAAGCAGGCAGGCGATTGATCCTTCGGAGATCGCCATGCTGTATATTTTTGCCGCAGCAGGGATGGTGGCAATGACCCATACGGCTCCAGCTGCCAGCCAGGGATTGGTCAAGCGGCGGCTGATTAACCATAATCCCAGGATCATGAATAAACTCAATAGAACTGCAAAATACCGTCCTGCTCTCAAACCCGGTCCGAAGAGAAACTGCACGAACTCCAGGGATTAAAAAAGCAAACGGCATCTGGTTGGTAAGCGGTCCATAATCCTGGAATGGCTGATAGCGCCCGCTGACAAACAGCAGTCCTTTATATAAGTACAGTCCTTCATCCAGGACGGGAACCTGAAAGTGGGCATTGATCACTAGATGAATGGAAAACAGGAGAATGCCAACAGCCGATAATAGATCTGCAGTTCGATTACCAATCAGTGTATCCCAAACTTTTGCCTTCATATCCACCCTCCAAATAAATTCCTTATGATAAAGCAGTATCTTTATTTACCTTCCCAGATTACCATATTGCGACGGATGCGGAGTCCTTACTGACTTTTTTGGCACGAGGATGCTGAAATTTCATTTGATTTCCTAAAATAGAAGAAGGTGAACCCTCCGAAAATAATAAAGAAGGGAATGAGGCTGCTCCAGGATTTCAATCCTAACAATCGATTTCCCAAATTCCAGGCGAAATTGCCTTCTTCGAGCTGCTTCAAACAATAGTCATAGATGTGGGAATAATCAAAAAAACCTAGTGAGCGAATATTCAACACCATGGTGGGGTTAACCTGAACGTCACTCGCTGCAGCAATCAACATCTGCCCGATTGAGACCAGACTCAGAACCACCAGCATCCATGTGAGTCGCTTGGGAACAAAAATTAAAAGTATGCAGAAGAAAGGCAGGACCGGGATGATGTGACGTGGACCTAAAGATGAACCACCCCACCACATATAATATCCTGACATGATAACAAGATAAGAACCGATAATCCCCATTACTAAGAGTGCTTCAAAACGATATCGGCGATCTATCAATATAAAATAAGCTCCTATAATAGATAAAAGCAGTACAGGTGACTGCCAAAATAATCCCATTGTAGGGTGAAATGTCATATAAAAAAGCACCCTCAGGTTAGGCCAATGGATACCCATCAATCCTTGTCCCATAGACAAATCAAAATACGGATCACTGAGATATGAATATCCGGTCGAAAAAATATTCCCAAAACATAACTTGTTGTATACAAGCTGTAGCACTACCGGAATAGCTCCGCCTAATATGGTTAAGCCTATGAAACGATAATGACGGAAGATGGGATTTCTTAATAAAATTGAGAAGTAATAGAAAAGCAAAGCTAAGATAATAAATGTGGTAGGATACTCACTAATCAACGCCAGACCTAAAAGTAACCCGATGAGGAAGAAATACCAGTCTTTCCTGAACACAGGGTTCTCTTTTAAGAAGAACATCATAAAGAAGGCGCTAAAGAGTAGGGATGAAGTAAATTGGTGACTGAAAAAGATGACGCTGTAAGGTAAATACATTGTCCCCAAAGTGATTGCCAGGGTAACTAGATAGGCCATGAAACAACTCCCTGACAGATGAAAACACAAGATAAATATGAGAGTTCCGGTAATGGCAGAAGGAAGTCCAATGACTAGAAAAGTCAGAATATTCTTCACCGCAGACTGACTTAAGTTGATTGATTTCTCCACCCAATACAAGGGAAGATAGTAAATTGCCCCCACCAAGGCAGGACCGATGGCCTTATCCGAATAGTAATGACCATTGAAATAAGCCGTGTCACCGGTATAGGTATCCTTTTCGTTATAATAGTTATCAATAGAAAGACGACCCTCTCGAACGATAGCAAATATTAGACCCATCCTTGAATTCCCATTCCAACCGCCATCCTGATAAAAATAAGCATAAACAAAAGCCAGGAGGCAAAAAATGACCCAGGCATCTTTTCGAACCGGTCGCGGCATAGTTCCTTCACATCCTCATCATTCTACAATTTGATATAGAATGGGTATTTACTTTTATAATTGGCAAAATAAATATAGAGATTCTTTCTACATAAATCGATGCGAATAGTCGTTTAATTCTAAAAATTATACCTGTATTTACTTTATAATTTCTGCAGATATAGGGTAGGATTTGGGATTTGTGGAGAATTTGATGAAAGGTGAACTCAACAAGCTTATTCGGAAGATTATCGACCATGCTCCGGTATGGATCCTTTTTCTCCTGGGATTATGGCTGGTCATACTGCGGCCTCTTGGGCCTCACCTGGCTCTCGTTCCGGGTGATCTGGGAGATGCGCGTTTCAATAATTATGTTTTGGAACATTTTTTCCATTGGGTAACAGGACTAACTCGAGATTATTGGGATGCGCCTTTCTTCTTCCCGTTCCATCAGACGATTACGTTCAGTGATAACCTCCTCGGATCAGCGCCGCTCTATGCCCTGTTCCGATGGACGGGTCTCGATAGGGAATCTGCCTTCCAGGGCTGGTATCTGCTTGGTTACTTTAATTAATTATATTGCAGCAAGCTATGTCCTGTGGCGATTAAAACTTATCCCATTGGCTGTTGGAACTGGGGCTTTCTTTTTCACATTTGGACTCCCGCTGCTGGCCCAGGAGAACCATGTCCAGCTACTTTATCGTTTTTGCATTCCACTGGCTTGTTTTTCGCTTTGGCGGTTCTACCAGGCGCCTCGGCTGTGGACGCTGGTCTCCCTGTGCGCTTGGCTTGTGTGGCAATTTTATCTAACTTTTTACATGGGGATCTTCTTGCTGCTCCTGCTAGGCATCCTTATGATATTGTTGCCGTTCTTTATCCCAGTGCAAAAATTCTGGCAGCAATTCTTTGTCTGGCCGAAGCGTCTGATCAAATCTTGGTGTCAGGCTGGAACCGCCGAGAGGATTTTGGGGTTGGCTGCTGTATCCTTTCTAGCTGTGGGCATGGGAGCTCTGATTTTGCCTTATTTTCGTGCTTCCAGAAATTATGGATTTTCCAGGGGATGGGAAGAAATCTCTACGATGCTCCCCAGTTGGAGGAGTTATCTCCTGGCTGACAATTCGCAGTTGTTCAAATCAATTTCTAGTAATATTTCAGGTTTGCCCTTACGTCACGAACACCAGTTGTTTCCAGGCCTGGCAGCCATGGCGGTGATGCTGGTTGGCATCGCTGGCCGATTTCATACCGAAAACAGCAGGCTGGCCTGGCTGAATTTTAGCGCCGCGCTGGTTTTGGTAGCCCTCACCCTGCAGGTGCATGGGACCTCTCTATATCAGTTTATCTGGTGGATCCCAGGACTAAACGTCATCCGAGCGGTAACACGCATCATACTTGTTGTGATGTGGCCTCTTTCTCTTTTCATAGCCTGGGCTATCGATGGCTTCATCCAGCAGTTTAGCCGGCAACACCAGTGGGTGCGGGGAGCCGCTTACCTGGTTACCGGGATAATGGTGGTAGAGTCGGTTTTCTATACCCATGCTACCTATGTTAAAAAAGATGCACAAGTTCGCCTGGACAACCTGCGCGAGCAGATCCCAGCTAGGGTTCCCGAAGATCCTATCCTGTTCGTGGCCGAGAACCAACCCGAACCATCCTGGGGGAGAGCAATCGATGCCATGTTGCTAGCTCAGGATTTGGGCTGGCCAACCTTCAACGGATATTCGGGTAACTCTCCACCAGGTTATGCCTCTTTAGAAAGTTGTAATCAACTCCCTGCGAGGATAAAGAGCTATATGGATTTTGTCAAAATCTCAAGGCCATCTTATTACCTGGAAATTATGAAGCGAGTCGTCTCAATCGGTTTTGAGGATTGTGATCCAACATGGTGGAACATAATGCCATGAACTTTGGCATGCTGTCATCTTTATTGCACAGATTCTCGAATGGGGCATATCTTCATAATGACCAATCTAAATAGGATTTGACAAAATGCATTTCGGAGTTTATCTCTCGGACGAATGAAAGAATTTTACACTTCATTCTATTCAGCCATCGAGCACAGCTTCGCACACCATGTCTTTTGCGAGCGCGTGTTTGGCATTGATCTCTGCCAGCACGGTTTCGCCAGTGTCGAGCAGCTCGAGGTTCTGCTGCAGGTGACCCGCCTGGGTCCCACTCACCGGGCACTCGACCTGGGCTGTGGGAACGGGATGATCGCCGAATACCTGTCAGACCGCAGCGGGGCGCACATCACCGGGTTGGATTTCATTCCCTTAGCCATCCGCCAGGCTCAAGAGGGCACGGCCTCAAAAGCAGACCGCCTTTCGTTCATCATGGGGGATATCAATGCGCTTGCGCTCTCAGAGGATGCTTTCGATGTGATCATTTCAATCGACAGCATCTACTTCAGCCAGGATTACCTTCTCACCCTTAGCGCATTGAAGACTGCGCTACGCCCTGGCGGCCAGATGGCGTTCCTCTATTCTCAGGGCCGCGAGCCCTGGGTGCCCATCGATGAATTCTCGAAAAACTCGATCCTACCCGACCAAACGCCGTTGGCAAAGGCACTGCAGGCGAATGCGCTTGTGTACCAGACCTGGGATCTGACTTCCCAGGATTATGCCTTGGCAGTGCAGCGCAAAGCGATCCTGCTGGAGTTGAAACCATATTTCGAGGCTGAAGGGAACTTGTTAATTTACGAAAACCGGCTGGGTGATGCGGAAGGTGTCCGGCAGGCAATTGAGGAGGGTTTGCATGCCAGGTACCTGTATCTTGCCTATGATAGGGAGCCTGGTTAGGAAAGGAGCGGCTTTATGAACCCGGCTGAAACACGCCTTCAAGAATATCTGGCTTTTCTTTACGATGCTGAAACTGCGCAGCGCGTCTGGAAAGAGCTTCAGGTGAAGCTGGATCTTTTTTCGCGGCTGCATCCCGAGCTGATAAAGCCTGCCTTCACCCGTCCACTGACCCAGGCCGACAACATGCTCATCACCTATGGCGACCAGGTGAAAGAGGCTGGCCGCCCCTTGCTGCGCAGCCTGGCTGAATTCTTGGAGGCTCAGGTCGAGGGTTGGGTGACGAACCTGCATATCTTGCCGTTTTACCCGTATTCATCGGACGATGGTTTCTCGGTAATCGATTATATGCGTGTAGATGAACGGCTGGGCACCTGGGAAGACATCAGGCGCTTGAGCCAATGCTTCGGATTGATGTTTGATGCCGTTATCAACCACATCTCAAGCCAGAGCACCTGGTTCAAGAATTATTTACAGGCAATCTCACCCTATACAGGCTATTTCATCGAGGTCAAACCTGACCAGGATCTCTCGCAGGTCTTTCGCCCGCGCGCCCTGCCTTTACTGACCGCAGTCCAGGTGGGGCAGGAGATGCGCCATGTCTGGACGACCTTCAGCGCTGACCAGGTCGATTTGAACTATGCGAATCCGCAGGTGCTCCTGGAAATTCTGGATGTCTTGCTGTTCTACCTGGCAAACCAGGCGAGCTTCATCCGCTTGGATGCGATTGCTTTCCTTTGGAAACAGATCGGCACACGCTGCCTCCATCTCCCCCAAACCCACACGGTGGTCAAGTTGATCCATGCCCTTTGCGAGATCGCCGCCCCTGGGACGAAGCTGATCACGGAAACGAATGTGCCGCACCAGGAGAATATCTCTTATTTCGGTAATGGAGAAAATGAAGCTCATCTAATATATAATTTTGCTCTGCCGCCCCTGGTGCTGCACAGCTTCAAGGTGGGAGACGCCACGCGGCTCTCTGCCTGGGCTGCCGGGTTGAGGCTGCCTTCCAGCCAGGTGACTTTCTTCAATTTCCTGGCTTCACACGATGGCATTGGTCTAACGCCTGCCCGCGGCATCCTTTCGGATGCGGAGATCGAGGGGTTGGTCGAACAAGTCCGCACACATGGTGGATTGGTCTCCTCCCGCAATATGCCAGACGGCTCACAGATCCCCTACGAGCTGAATATTAGCTACTTTGACGCCCTTTCAGACCCGCAATCTGACGAGCCGCTTGATGTCCAAATCGACAGGTTCATTACGGCGCATGCCAGCATGCTGTCCCTGGTGGGGTTGCCTGGTATTTATTTCCACAGCCTTTTCGGCTCGCGCAGCTGGAGGCAGGGAGTGGATACTACAGGGCACAACCGCACGATTAACCGGCAGAAGCTGGATCGCAAGGAATTGGAAAGCGAGCTGTCCTCTTCAACCTCCCTGAGGGCGGGAGTCTTTTATAGGATTAAGACCTTACTCCAGGCACGCGGTGCCCACCAGGCATTTTCACCTTATTCCGCTCAGCGCATCCTCGATCGATCACCAGCCGTTTTCTGCAACTTGCGCGGTGACCCAGATGGCAGCCAGGTGGTCTGCCTGCACAATGTCTCTGGCGGCCCCCAGGCCATAACACTGGACCTGGTGAGCCTGGGTGCTAGGGGAGCCAGCGACTTGCTGAGTGGCCAATCCCTGGCTGGTGGGAAGCTCTTATTGGAATTGCCTCCATATGGGATGTTGTGGTTGGGATTAATCAAGGAAGCCTAACCGGTCCTGGACGTTCTCAGCCAGACATGCGCATGGGTAGAATAATATGATGCTTGGAGATCAGGTGCCCAAATGGAGATAAACTCACCGTCTGCTCGTCTGCTAAACGACCGTTATCGCCTTCCTGTAGAAAAAGCTGTTTCTGAGCATTTTGGGTGGAAATGGTGCATCCAAGATTTTAAGGATATGCACGACTTTGCTTCTCATCCTTCAGCAATTCTTTCAGATGGCAAGCGTTCTGTGTTTGTCAAGCTCAGCGAAGCCGCGCATGGCCTTGACCAGTTCGAGGTAGAGCTGGCAGGATTGCAGCTGCTCTCGGAATGGGCAGGCGTGCTGACCCCCTCTCCGATCGGTATTGTCCCTGTTGCAGGGGGCGTCATCATGGTTTTAGAAGCGGTTGAAGCCGTGGAGAGGAGAGGCGACCATTGGCGGGAAATTGGGCGCACGCTCGCTCGCATTCACCAGGTCAGGGGAGATCACTTCGGCCTGGATATGCAAGGTTACTTTGGGCCTCTTTACCAGGACAACCGTCCTACTCAGGATTGGCTTACTTTTTATATCGAGCGCCGGCTTTGGCCCCGTTTGATGGGAGCCATCAACTCGGGAAACTTGCCCACGGATATGATTCGTCAAGTCGAGAAACTGATCCTCCACCTGCCCGGTCTGGACATTCCAGAATGCGAGCCGCGGCTATTACACGGAGATGCCCAGCAAAACAACTTTATCAGCACACCCATGGGAGCCATGGTGATTGATCCAGCTGTTCACTACGGGAACCCAGAGATGGATCTGGCATACGTCGATTATTTTCAGCCTGTGCCGGAGGAGGTTTACTTAGGCTACCAGGAGCTCATGCCGATCGATCCGGGCTTCAACGAACGGCGTGATTTGTGGCGCATTTCTGCTTACCTTGCCGCAGTCATGGTGGAAGGGGCGATCCACCTCAATCAACTCACTTCTGCACTTCAGAAATATCGAATATCTCGGTGAGGCGCGGGTGACCTCTACAACCAGTTCCGTTTCTTAAAGTAAAGGATCATTACCACTGCTGTTAGGATGCAAACGACCCAGAAGGCCGGGTATGCCCACACCTTGTCTAATATTGGAAAGTAGTGGAAGTTCATCCCATACACGCCAGCCAGGAAAGTCAGTGGGATAAAGATGGTGCCGATCACGGTGAGCACTTTCATAATCTCGTTCATGCGGTTCGAAACCGAGGACATATACGTCTCAGTGAGGTCGCTGGCGATCTCACGATAGGTTTCGATGAGGTCGATGATTAACAACACGTGATCGTAAAGGTCACGCAGGTAAACACGCGTGGTATCGCTGACGCATTCGTGTGGGTCACGCTGCATGGTCGAAACCACCTCGCGCATCGGCCAGACCACCCAGCGCAGGAGGAGCAGGTCACGTTTGAGCTGGTGGATCTCGTTGATCAAGTTCGGGTGGGACTCATCGAGGAGCCGGATTTCGAGCTCATTGGCGCGATCGCTGTAGATCTCCAGGATTGGAAAGCAGCTGTCGACGATGGCATCCAGCAGCGAATATGCCAGGAAGCTGGCATCATTACTGCGCAGGCGCGAGCCCTTTGATTTAATGCGCTGGCGGACGGGTTCCCATTCGCTGCTGGGACCATCCTGGAATGTCAGGACCGTGTTATGTCCCAGGAAGATCGAGACTTGCTGGTTCTGCAAGCGGCCTTCCTTGATCTGCAGGGCGTGCGTAACAATGAACAAGCGAGCCAGGTAATCACTATCCTCACCGCCGTATGTTTCAATCTTTGGGCGCTGGGTGATGTGGAGCAGATCCTCGATTGTCAGCGGGTGCAGATCGTACTTGGCTGCCAGGGAATGGATGGCATGCATATCCGATAAGCCGTCCATGCAGATCCAGCGCACAACAGACCAATCGGGGCGGTGCTTTCCCACGAATTGCTCCAGGTCGGATATCTCCTGGATGACAAACTGGCTTGGGTTATAGTCGGTGCAGGTAATATGGACGGGTTCTTTTCCACCAGGCAGGCGGGTGATTTCATCGAGCTCGATGCCAGGGGCGGTACCTGGAGTGTGTTGGGCAGACCTGAAACGCTTTTTCATCGGGCGAACCTCCTGTTCTTGTGGCTGTAGAAGGATGTCTGGTGAATAGTATAATCCATAATCACTCGTGTGATTGATAATCGATTTCAGGTTAGAAAGGTAAATCATGCCAGAAAACAAGGATGTGAACATCGAAGTGTTAACCGATCTATGCACACCCTGGTGTGTTTTTGTGGTGGCAACCTTGCGGATTGCTGAATATATCGATGAAGGGTTCCATTCGATTAGCCAGCTTGCCAAAAAGGCAGGCTGCGACCCCTACGCTCTGCACCGTGTGCTTACCCATCTGGTTGGCAAGGGTTTGTTCGAAGAAGCCAGGCCGGGCTGGTTCACTTTGAACAAACCTTCTCGTGGGCTGCTCGATCCCACCAGCCGCCTTGGCCTCGACCTGGAAGGGATTGGGGGACGGATGGCATATGCCTGGGGTACGCTCCTGACCTATGTCAAGACGGGGGCTCCAGCTTACCAGCAGGTCTTTGGTCTGCCCTTTTGGGAAGACCTGGAGGCTCATTTAGAGGTTGCAGCCAGCTTTGATGCCCTGATCGGTCCGACTGGACATGGCTTTCCCAACCCGGATTTTCAGATCCAAGGTGGATGGGATTCAATCAAAACGGTTGTTGATGTAGGCGGAGGTACCGGCGGGATGCTGGCGGGGATCCTTCAGCTCCACGCTCATGTGCGAGGGATTCTCGTCGATCTCCCGAAGACGGTATCTCGAGCTGTGGATATCTTCCGGTCATTTGGCGTTATTGAGCGTGTCACATCGGTTGGGCAGAGCTTTTTCGATCCGCTGCCCGCCGGTGCAGACATATATTTGTTAAGAGGGATCTTGAATGACTGGCCTGATCCTGAAGCGCTGGCGATTTTGAAACGCTGCACAGAAGCGGCGCGTCCCGATGGTCAAGTGGTGGTGCTAAAAAGTGTCTCTTCAGACGACGAACCCAGGGGAATTATGATCGAGATGGTCCTTTTGGGAGGCAAACATCGCTCTCTGAGCGAATTCCGTTTGCTTGCTCAGGAAGCCGGGTTGGAGATATCTGCTGCTGGTCTGCAGCCGTCGGGTTATTTCGTCGTTGAATGTCGCCCTGCCTAATGCAGCGTTCTACTGGTGGTGAGCGGTTAATAGCCTGAGTTAAGAAATATATGCTTTTGTTGTCAGAAAGTAGAATCTACGGAGAACGCATAAAATGTTCAACTTGACATTATATACTGCACTTGAAATCGTCTTGCGTACGGTCGTCGTTTACCTGGTTATCCTGCTCGGTCTGCGCCTGGCGGGTAAGCGTGAGATCGGGCAGATGACCGTCTTTGATCTGGTGGTCCTTCTGCTGATCGCCAACGCGGTGCAGAACGCCATGGTCGGTTCGGATACCTCACTATTAGGAGGGCTGCTGGCAGCGGTAACGCTGCTCGTTATGAATGCCTTGATCGCACTCCTGCGTTTGCGTTCTACCAGGCTGCGCCACCTGGTAGAGGGTACCCCTACCGTGCTGGTGCTTCACGGAGAAGTGATTCAGGAGCATTTGCGCCGCGAGGGCATCGATGAAGAGACATTGCAGGCTTCTTTCCGCGAGCACGGCATTGAGGAAGTGAACGATGTCGATATGGCGGTACTGGAGATTGATGGCTCAATCAGCGTTGTACCGATGGGCAGCAGCACCCGCCGTCTCAGGCGATCTGGAAAATTTTTAAAGCATTAGGGAAAATTCTAAGGGAAATGAGAGAGCATTTTTACCTTACAATCAAGAACCCCAAGATCTCCCCGATGCTCTGCAGGACATTTGTATAGAAATTTCCCCCGAGCTGCCGGAAGAGCTCGAAGGTGGTGTTGGGTGCGCCGATGAAGGGGCGGATTGTCCATGCCATCTGGCTGCCTACAAAGGCATACACGAACATCCACAGGATTAATACCATCCGGCGCGTGTTGGCACCCTCGGTCTCTGGACCCGAGACAACCTTCATCCCCTGGTATAGGAACACGATCCCCATCAACCCGGAGATGGCGAAAACACCCACGTTGAGCAATTTAAAGAACTGGTACTGGCTGGTGGTGAGCAGGAAAAAGAGGGTGATCGGCGCAAAGGAGAGCAGCAGTACCGCCGTTACGCTGATCGCTGTCATGATCACGGTCAAGTTTTGGCGCAGGCTCTGGTTCGAGCCAAAGAGCAGGCTGAAGAAGTAAAGGCTGGGCACGCAGATCAACAGGGTTGCCACGAACAAGATTGGCAGCTTGGCAGCCGAGCTGAGTGTCTGCCAAAGGCTGTGGGTGGATCCCATCACTGCCCCGTAGATGGCGAAAAAGATCGTGCTGGAAACGATCATGGATTTGATCTTGGTGGTCAGGTCGATGCCCTCACGCACTTCGGTAAAAAATTCATACCGGTTGCGTAATATTTTTTCGATGATGGCAAAATCTTGTGCGCTCACAATTTTTGTCGGTGACGGAAAGGTGGTTTTCGTGTTAGACGTGGATTTTGTGTTAGACATGGGACTTCCTCATTTGCAAAAATAGCATACAGCTGGATACGGGTTTTACAGATGCTAAAAGCGGCTAAGGAAAAAAAAGAAAATTAGTAAAAGGGGATTTTTACCGATTATGCTCAATGATGATGACGGATAAACATGGATTTCTTGGTTGTTTACCATTGGTTGATGCTTGGAAAAATGACGAAGATCACCGTCAGCAGCCAGAAGAAGACCCAGCCTGCCAGGGCATAACGCCTGTGGCGGAACCACAATCCTGGAAAAATTAACGAAGTTGCGGCGATAATCCAAAATCCCGGGCGGGTGAGGAGCTGCTGCCAGTCGCGCGCGGAACCCTCCGGCGTGAATGCCAGCCAGCGCAGAACCAGGGCGAACAAAACCGGGACCGCAACCAGGGCAATGGCATCGAGCAATTCAGAGCCGGTGTGCACCTCCTGGAGCTCTGCTGCAGCCTCCTCCACACCGAACTGCTCGGCGGCATTGAGCAAGGCGGTCTGCTCATCGGTTCCTTTGCTCAACGCATCGGCGACCGCCTCTTCCAGGTGGGTGCGGATTTCAGTCAACATTTCATGTTCGGTTTCCTTGCTCAAGTGCAGGTTTGCCGCGATCCTCAAGAGCACATCGTCGATCGTCAGCTGGCTCATCATTCGCTCGAATCCAGCACAGCTCCCAACCGCTCGATAAAGGTTTTCCATTCAGAAGTCTGCTCCCCCAACACCTTTTGCCCCTGGGAGGTCAGGGCATAGTATTTGCGCGACCGCCCATCAATCTCCTGCCACTCGGAGGTCAGCCAACCGTTCTGCTGCATGCGGTGCAGAGCCGGGTAAAGCAGCCCTTCTTTCATCTCGAAATACCCACCGCTGCGCTGCTCCAGCTTTTGGCTGATCTCGTAGCCGTACATGGGTCCTTCAGCCAGCAGGCTGAGGATTAAAAATTCGGTGCTGCCTTTGCGCATCTGGTCGCGGGGTGTCATGGGATGTAATATACCTAACTTGCTTAGGTAATAAGATTAATCGAGATTCCAATAGCTGTCAAGTGGATTGCGCTATGAAATTGCTTGACTTTTCCATAATCTACGCAAGATTTTTCTATATTGTCATTGGATTGTCACAAGTTTGTTACCCAGATCAACACCACTCAGAGTAGAATTAGGTTGGAAAGTGCATAAGGCAAAACAACGATGCCCAGCCTGACCTATCTCAATTTTGTATTGGTCCTGGAGAAAGCCCCCAAGGGCTATCGCGCCGCGGTGTTGGATTCCCCAGCAGGCCAGGTTGAGACCATCTTCAAGATCCCTTTCACCAGGAAAGACCTGGAAATTTTCAACCTGCGGGTGGGGCAGGCGCGCAAGGGGATGCGCAGGGTGGATTCTCCTGAGATGGAGCTGGCCAGAGAATATGGGAGGCGGCTTTTTGAGGCGGTCTTTAGCGGTGATGTGTATGCAGGCTTCCGTCTTAGCAGCGACCAGGCGCGGTTGGAAGGGAAAGGGCTGCGCTTGCAGCTGCGCATCAAGGATGCCCGACTGGCTTCCTTACCCTGGGAATACCTGTACAACCCGGGCCTGAACCGCTTCTTATCACAAGGCAATGATACGCCGGTGGTGCGCTGTATTGACATCCCCGAGCCAGTCCGTCCGCTAGAAGCTGCCCTGCCGCTTAAGGTATTGGTGGTGATAGCCAATCCACGGGATCTTCCCCTGCTGGATACGGAAGGGGAGTGGCAGCGTTTGAACAGCTCCCTGGCGTCGCTGGTGGAGTGCGGCCAGGTGAAAGTGGAGCGCCTGGAAAAGCCGGGCTTGGAAGCTTTACAGATGCGCCTGCGCAGTGGTGGACCTTACCATGTATTGCACTTCATCGGTCACGGGGCTTTCGATGAACAGAACCAGGATGGTCTGCTGGTCTTCGAGGATTCCAATGGAGCAGCTCAGATGGTAAATGGCCAGCGCCTGGGGACGATCTTGCACAACCATTCCAGCCTGCGCCTGGCAGTGTTGAACGCTTGCGAGGGAGGGCGTACCTCGCAGGAAGACCCGTTTGCAGGGGTGGCGCACAACCTGGTTCAGCAAGGTTTGCCTGCCGTGATCGCCATGCAGTACCCCATCACCGATGGCGCCGCCCTGACCTTTGCGCGGGAGTTTTATGCGGCTCTGGCGGTTGGATTTTCGTTGGATGCTGCCCTGGCAGAGGCGCGTGTGGCGATCTTCGCCAGCGGCAACGATATTGAATGGGGCACACCGATCTTGTTCATGCGCTCTCCAGATCAGAACTTGTTCAATTTTGAGAAGGCATCTTCTGGTGGGAAGCCTACTGCTGCGCAGGCGACTCCGAAAGCATCTCGGGGGCGCACCCATTGGTCGCGGTGGGGGGGCTTTGCCCTCCTGCTCGGGCTGCTGGTCGTCGTGCTCAGTATAGGCCTGCTGAAGCCGGTGATCTTCCCGCCCACCTCAACACCGACCTTATTTAGTCCTTCCTCAACTTTTACATCCACCTCCACTTCATCGCCTGAGCCCTCCTGGACTCCTACACTGCCAGAACCTACCAGCACACCCTCGCCTACACCTCCCCCAACCGAAACACTCACACCTACCGCCGGCCCCACAGGAACAACGACCTCCACGCCAACACCTACCCTGACCGCCAGCCCCGAGCTGACCTCCACACCCACATTCACCCCGACAACTACGCCTACCCAAACCCTCACGCCTACCAGCACCCCACGCCCGATCTTGCCATACCAGGTCAGGCAGCGTATCACTCAGGAAGCAGCCCTGGAGATGACAAAGAACCCCTCCGAGTCCGCGATGGATGCACTCTATTGGGAAGGTGCCCAGGTGAGCGATGCCTCCAACGGGCAGCAGTGGAGCTACCGCGATTACTATTCCCGGTCCAGTACAACCCTCACCCTGTATCGCCACGAGAACTTGTCGATCGTCGAATTCGCCTCCTCTCGCTTGGTCTTGGTTTCCGATGCCTGTTGGCTTGAGAAAAGCCAGGGCAATGACGAAGTGGCCAAGGGAAACATCTTGGGGACGAAGTGGCAGTTTGAGCTGCGCAACGGCTTGTGGAAGATCGCCGCTCTGTCGATCAACAACCCGCCGCCTGCCTCTACCATTTATTCCTTTGAAGATGGCTCACTGGGCTGCTGGCAGATCGGCAGCGAGGCAGGATCCGCCCTTGGCTTGAGGCTGTGGAACTCAACCGACCTTGCCCAAGAAGGCAGCCGGGCGCTGGCGTTGGATTTGGATCTCGTCCAACTACCCTTTGAGCCGCGCGCCCGCCTCGAGCACCTCACCAGCCAGCCCCTCGAAGGCATCCAGAAGCTCTCTGCCTGGGTGTACATCTTCCCAGAAGCACAGCCTGCTGCGTTGGAAGTTCAGTTTTTTGTGGAATCCACCAGCGGTACCAGGAACCTCAGCGCAACCCAGGTGATCCAAACAGGCGCATGGAACTACCTGGAAGCGGTCATCTTTACCCCCGACGCATCCCAGGCTTCAACGCAGAAAATTGGGCTGGAGGTGCGCCTGCCGGCAAATTCGGAGCTGGCGGAATTCAAAGGGATTGCGTTTGTCGACCAGTTTCGGGTTGAGGGTAAGCCTTGATTGCGGGGTGGGGGCTAAGCTTCAAATAGGACGCGGATTGGCGATTAGAAGGCGCATAAATCACGAGACGAACGAGATTAGCAGGATAGGTATGATGAAGAATCAAGTTGATGCAGTTACCCCAGAGCTTCAAAGATTCGCGAAAATGATGCCACAGATGACTTTTACCTCCAAGAATCTCTGGCTCTGGCGGTTCTTAACTCGTTTCCAGCGGGGACAAAAGATACCTGAAGATATTCACATCGAAAATATCTGGATACCCAGGCAGGAGGATCCAAAGCCAGTCCGCTTACGGATTTATCGCTGTAAAGCGCAGGCCTCCCTGGCTCCGGTCTTGATCTGGCTGCATGGGGGTGGGTATATCATCGGTAAGCCTGAACAAGATGATTCTGCCTGCATCCAATATGTGCATGAATTGGGTATTATCGTCGTTTCGGTGGACTACCGCAG
This sequence comes from uncultured Chloroflexia bacterium, assembly GCA_963751425.1. Taxonomy (GTDB): domain Bacteria; phylum Chloroflexota; class Anaerolineae; order Anaerolineales; family UBA4823; genus CAVVUF01. The sequence goes on from CAVVUF010000002.1 coordinate 1,526,236, forward strand.
TGCCCCAGAGCATCCTTTTCCGAGCGCGCTGGAAGACAGCTATACAGCGTTGAAGTGGGTGCATGCACACGGCGGGTCGCTCGGCATGGACGCCTCTCGCATTGCCATCGGAGGGGCCAGCGCGGGAGGGGGGTTGGCGGCTGCCCTCGTGCAGTATGCGAGAGCGCAAAATGAAATTAAGCCGCTTTTCCAGTTATTGGTCTATCCTATGCTGGATGACAGAACCTGTGTGCGCACCGACCTGGTAGAGCGAGACTTCCTTGTTTGGAGCCAGGAGAGCAACCGCTTCGCGTGGGAGGCTTACCTGGGAAAAAAATGTGGTGCCGATAAAGCCCCACTTTTCTCTGTGCCAGCCCTGGCGGAAGATTTGAGCGGCCTGCCCCCGGCCTGGATCGGCGTAGGAACCTTGGACCTGTTCCACGATGAAGATGTTGAATATGGAACAAGGCTCACAGAAAGTGGAGTACCTTGTGAAACTTACCTCGTTCCGGGTGCATTCCACGGTTTCGATATAGCAGGCTTGGGTGCTCAGGTGGTGCGTGATTTTCGGCAGTCGCAGATAGCGGCGTTGAAAAAATACCTGTTGCCTGGGTGATCACGACTTGAAAGGGATTGATTCGGTCGCTGTATGTCCAGGCAATCATGGTCTGCATTGACCGAAAGATCTTAAAACACTCTCCGCTCTCTGTGCCTCAGCGTTGAGATCTCCGCGTTCGCAAAAATTTAAAAATTCTACTCGTACTTGAACTTCCAGGCTGCCACCAGCATGAAGACCAGGGCGAAACCCAGCAGGAAGCCCACCTCTGGCAGCACGGCTGCCAACCCTTTGCCCTGGATGAGCAAAGCATCGTAGCCGAGCAAGGCGTGGGCGTGCGGGATGAACTTGCTAATCTGCTCCATTGCGCCACCGCCCTTGTAAATTGGCACCGCGCCGAATGCAAAGCAGCCGCCCAGCCCTGCCAGAATGAAACCCAGCAGGGTTCCGATTGTATCTGCCTGGCGGTCGGTCTTCGAGAGGGCGGCCACGAGCATACCCAATCCTGTGGCTGCCAGGCCCATAGAGATGGTCACCAACGCCAGCCCAATGAAAGAATTACCCAGCGGCATATCAAAAATCAGGTTTGCCCCGCCGAAGATGAGCGTCACTTGCGCCATAACCAGCACGAGGAAAGCCAACATCTTGCCGGCGATGATCGTCCAGCGCGGCAGAGGAGCGGTCATCAGCCTGCGCAGTGTTCCTTCTTGCCGCTCCTTCAGCAAATCCGAGGCCATTGCGCCGACGATGAAGAAGGCGAACATCACCACGAAGCTGGGCACCACCATGGCGAAGATATTATCTGGCACAACCACTAGGTCTTTGCCCGTTGAAGTAATCGCCGCTACCTTCACCCAAGGCTCTGCTTGCTGCTTTTGCACCTGCGCCATGTTGACTGCCAGTGACTGCGCTTCCAGGCCGCGTTTGGTCGCTTCATCAGCTTGCTGATAGGGGGCGTAATCTTGGAGCAAGGTGCGGATGCCGTAAGACAGCTCACCCACCAGCGTTACCGGCGAGACAACATCTTTCAATATTCCCGGGATGACCCGCGCATAATCCTCCTGGGTCGGATCCAGGAGCACCTGGATCTCGGAGGGTTGGTAGGTATTTACATTCTGCGTCAGGCCTGGTGGGATCAGCACCGCGGCCATCACCTGGCTGTTGCGCACCTGCTCTTCGGCCTCCGTGGGTGTCGCAAGGATGGTGATTTTAAAAGCTTCGATGTTTCCTAAGATTTTTGCGATTTGCTCCCCATAACTTCCATTGTCCTGGTTGACCAGAGCAATGGGCAAGGTGATGCTGCTGCGGGAGTTGTCCATGGCTTTCTGGTTGATGGTGCCGAAGAGCATCGAAAACACCGACGGCAGAAAGATCACCACCACCAGGAAACCCCGGTCTTTGAAGATCACCTGCAGGTCTTTCCAGGCTACAGAAATGATGGAGCGAAATGGATTGGTTGGTTTCATGGTCGGGCCTCTATTCGAACTTGAAACGGCGCAGGCCGATAAAGAAGAAAATACCCGTAAAGACCAGCAGCATACCCAGCTCCGGCAGCACCTCCACCAGCCCGGCGCCGCGCGCCATGATGTCGTAGTATGCCTGCGTGGCATAGGATTGCGGGACAAACCGCGAGAGCACATTCAGCATGGGAATTTGCTGGATCAGGAAGGTCGGGATCAGTGCCCCACCCAGAAAGCCCGCCACCCACAGCAATGCGTTGCTGAGGCCGCTGATTTGACCCTCGGTCTTAGCCACCGAAGAGATCATGATCCCCAGGCTGGTGGCGCACAGGGCGATGATTATGGAGGTCACTGCCCAGGCAAAGATGTTCATGCCAGCGCCCAGCGTACCGATGCCCAGGAGCGGGAGGATGAAGGCTCCGAAGAAAAAGATCACCACGATCTGGATCAGGGTCAGCAGCCAAATGGGCAGCATCTTCCCCGAAAGCAGCTCGCTGCGCCTGAGCGGAGCTGATACCAGGCGCCTCAAACAGCCCGTCTTGCGTTCCTCGTAGATGGCGCGCGCCACCACAGTCGAGGCCAAAAAGACAAACAGCACGGTCATGCCGGGCACGACGGAAGTGCTTAAATTGAAGGTGTCCCCGGTTTGATCGCCCGTCTCCAATGTTCGGGAGGAGACCGCGATCAAAGGCGCGGTTTGTGAATGCTCGAACTGGCTCTTGGCTTGTGCCAGGGTCTTTTCCACTGGAAAAGCTTCCTCCGCCGTGGGGTTGCCGGCTTGCATCTCGCCCATTTGCCGGATGCCATCCAGGAGCTGCAGTTCCAATGAGATATCGCGCGCCACCCCATTCACCACCTTCAAAAGCGTGTCTGTGCCAGGCAGGTTGCCTTCGGGGTGGACGACTACCGTTACGGTCACTGGTTTGCCCCGCACCAGGTCGGTACTGAAATTTGCCGGGATCACCAGGTAGCGCGAGACTTTAAGATACTTAAGGTTTTCATCGGCTGCTGCCTGCGAAGCGATCTCGAGCCGGAAGATGCCTGACCGGTCTAGATCGTCCAGGAAGCGTGCGCTTAGCTCGCCTTGCAGATCCTCATTCACTACAATGAGGCGCGTGCGGGTGTCGGTTTCCTGGCTGCTCGAGCCGCCCATAGCCAGGTAGGTTAGGAAGGAAAATATTGTGATGAAGACCACCGGCAGGATGAACAGCCAGGTGATGGCTGCCCGGTCTTTCAAGAAGATCTTCAAATCTTTCTTAGTCATGTTCCATATATTCTTCATACTGCCTCCGGATTACTCGCGTAATTTCTTTCCGGTCAGGTGTAAGAAGACCGATTCAAGGTTCGGCTCGAGGATGTCCAACGAGGTGATGGTGATATCTTGATCGTTCAGGTAGCCCAGTACATTGACAATCGCCTTGCGGCTGTTCTCGGCCTCGATCTTGACAATTTTCGACTCGCTGGTGGTCGCTTCTCCCTCCCCATCGACGGGTTGGGAGCTGAGGGTGGCGTTTTGGACGGCTTCGAGCTGGCCGAGCTGGGCTAACAAGTTCTCATCCACCTGTTTCAGGCCTATCTGGATAATACCGCCACCCAGCATTGCCACCAGATTCTTGATCGTATCCAATGCGATGATCAAGCCCTGGTCGATAATAGCTACCCGGCTGCAGAGCAGCTCGACCTCTTCCATGTAGTGGCTGGTATAGATGATACTCATGCCGCGCTCGCGGTTCAGCTTGAGCACGCTTTCGAAGATATGGTTGCGACTCTGCGGGTCCACGCCTACGGTGGGCTCATCCAAGAAGAGCAGCTGCGGTTGATGGACTAATCCCGCGGCGATGTTCACACGCCGCTTCATTCCGCCCGAGAATTTCTCGATCGGGTCGTGCTGGCGGTCGGTCAGTGCCACCACCTCCAGCACATCATCCACCCGCTCTTTGAGCTGTTTCCCACCCAACCCGTACAGGCTGCCAAAGAAATTCAGGTTGGCGCGGGCGCTGAGCGTTGGATAGAGGGCCAGGTCCTGCGGCACTAAACCGATCATGTGCTTTACCTTAATCGGATCCTTGCCGATGTCGATACCGCCGATGCGCGCCGAACCAGAAGTGGGTTCCAGGATCCCGGTCAGCATCGAGATCGTAGTCGTCTTTCCGGCTCCGTTCGGTCCCAGCAAACCGAAGATTTCTCCGGCGTCAACGTTGAAACTCACCCCTTTTACAGCAGGGAATTCGCCAAATTTCTTGACCAGGTTATCAACTTCTATGATTTTAGGCATGGATCGTTTCTCCTTTCTATGTAACGTTATTAGCATATATTAAATTTCACTTAATTGCAAGATGGATTGCAAAAATATATTCTGATCAAGTTGACCACGACGGTTTATCTTTGTATAATCTTGGGTGTGAAACTTACTCTTCTCGATGATGGTATCTTGCTTAACCTGATCTCACATGCTCAGGAAGACGCATTAAGCGAGCTTTATGATCGTTATAGCGCGCTTATTTACAGCGTGGCAATGAATACCCTGTCAGACCAGGCGCTTGCCGAAGAAATTACGCAAGATGTTTTTGTACGTGTCTGGGAAAGAGCAGGTACTTATCGAAACGAGCAGGGGAGTGTAGCGACCTGGCTGGCAAGCATTGCTCGCAACCGGGCCATTGACATTTTCAGGCAAAATCGGGCGCGCCATACAAATCTGAATACCTCTTGGGAAGCAGCAGAGAACCTGGATTTGCCTGCTTCACAAAATGTTGAAGAAGAGGTCGATTTGGCACAGCGTGTCCAGTATGTCCGCTGGGCAGTTGCCCAGCTCCCTGAAGAACAAAGGTCTGCTTTGAGCCTGGCGTATTTCCAGGGACTTACTCACCCAGAGATCGCTCAAAAGCTCGGAGAACCTCTCGGAACCGTCAAGACGCGCATCCGCCTGGCGATGGAGAAGCTTCGAGTTCTATTACAGGTTGAGGGTTAAATCATAGATCTATTCGGTGCCTTTTTACGTATTGTATATCAGGAGGAGAATGGGGTTTTCTTTGAAGAACGAAGAACATGTTAAAGATCTTCTTGCAGCATATGCCCTGGATATTTTGACCGAGGTGGAAAAGGAGCAGGTATTGGAACACTTAGCGGTGTGTCCAGAGTGCCTGGCGGAGTTACGCGGCTATCAGGTCACGACAGATGAGCTGGCGCTGGCCTCAGTACAGTCTGTACCTCGTCCGGCGGTCAAGACGAGCTTGATGAGGCAGATTAAATCCCGCCCAAAACCAACTGCTGCACCTGTTCAGCAGACACAACGGCCGGGATGGTTCCACTTTGTACGCCGCAGTGCTCCGGCCTGGGGACTGGCATTGCTCATTGTCCTGGCAGTGGCAAGCGGTTTCCTCTGGGGTCGTCTCCAGCAAATGAATCCTTCTAGCGCTGCACCCCTGCGAATTGTAGCACTGGCGAGTACAGATAACGCGCCTGAGGCACGCGGCAGCCTGGTCATCAGTCAGAATGGCGAATACGGTACACTCATTGTTGACAATCTGGAGGCGTTGGATAACGACCACCAATACCAGCTCTGGCTGATTAACGATGGAAAGCGGAGCAGCGGAGGGGTATTCTCCGTTAATTCGGATGGTTATGCTTCCTTGCCCATCTATGGGCCGCTGCCACTTAATCAATACCAGGCAGTTGGGATTACGATTGAGCCCGCTGGAGGCAGCCCTTTGCCGACCGGCGCCAAAGTCTTAGGGGGAGAGCTGTAAGCCATACAGCTTTTTCTCTGATTGCCAGTAAATTGTAACGACCGCCATGGATGACGGTCGTTCTTTTTAATTACTTTACGAGCGATGGAAATATTCAGGTTGGATTAGGTTAAATTTTTCTAGTAATACATCTAAATTTGATCTTATTACGTATATTACCTTAGGTTTAACAAATTTCAAATAGGAGAATTAATAATGAACAAGAATATGTTACTTTCATTGGTAAAGAATCCGGCATGGAAGCTTGTCCTGTTGGTTATTGCGATGCTCGTTCTGGCAGCCTGTCAATCAGCGGCTGCCCAAAACCCGGTCTCAGAGAGCAATTCGCCTACTGCAACGACTGCCCCGATAGCAAATCCTACCATGGCACCTTTTGCTGAAGCGGTGATTAATGTCGTTGCAGATCCAAAACTGGGCAATATCCTGGTAGGTGACAAAGGGATGACCCTGTACATGTTCACCAAGGATGGTCCGGATCAATCAAACTGCACCGGCGACTGCCTGGTAAAATGGCCGCCACTGCTGACCCAGGGCAGCCCAAAGTTGGGTAATGGTGTAGATGCTTCTCTGGTTGGCGCGGCCACCCTGGCAGACGGCTCGAAGATCGTGACTTATAACAAGATGCCTCTGTACTACTGGTTCAAAGATATGAAGCCAGGCGATACCTCCGGTCAGGGTGTAGGCGATGTGTGGTATGTGGTCTCCCCAGACGGCAAGGTAGTTGGTGCTGCAAAAGAAGCCTCTGTAACATTATTGAAGATGCCAAGCTGGGTAAAATCCTGGTGGGCGATAACGGGATGACCCTATACATGTTCACAAAGGATGCTCCAGATCAATCGAACTGCACCGGTGACTGCCTGGTCAAATGGCCACCCTTGCTGACGCAGGGCAATCCCAAGTTGGGAGATGGTGTGGATGCATCCCTGGTGGGCACTGCCGCCCTGGCAGACGGCTCGAAGATCGTGACTTATAACAAGATGCCGCTGTACTACTGGTTTAAAGATACCAAGCCAGGTGATACGACCGGACAAGGTGTTGGGAGCGTGTGGTATGTGGTCTCACCAGATGGGAAAGTGGTTGGCAATGAGGCTGTATCGAGCGTATCTCCCACTGAAACACCGACGGCTGGAGCAGAGGATTATAGTTCGTCAGCTGCGAATGAGGCGTCTATTAACGTTGTAGAGGATGCCAAGCTAGGCAAGATCCTGGTTGATGGGAAGGGAATGACGTTGTATATCTACACCAAGGATGGTCCGGATCAATCGAACTGCACCGGCGACTGCCTGGTCAAATGGCCACCCTTGCTGACCCAGGGCAGCCCGGTCTTGGGTGATGGCGTAGATGATTCGCTGGTGGGCACGGCCGCCCTGGCAGATGGCTCGAAGATCGTGACTTATAACAAGATGCCGCTGTACTACTGGTTTAAAGATACCAAGCCAGGCGATACGACCGGACAAGATGTCGGGGGCGTGTGGTACGTGGTTTCTCCTGATGGCCAGCTTGTAGACAAATGATCTTTTTCAGGCAATTTGGGAGGGGGAGAGGCCAAATATCCCGCATAATGTTTGCCGAACGATCTAATTAAACTGTATGGCTCCTGAGATCGACCAAATCTCGGGAGCTTTTCGTTTGTATCGCCTTGGTTTTCGATGTAATCTAAAACCAGGGTTGGCGCAGATCAGCAGATTCTTTTATAATAGGCGTTTGCAACAATGAAATCCTGAGGAATTGAGGTTATTGTATGTCTGAAACTTTTTATGTACCTGAATCTGCCATGGCAATCATGGCGCATCCGGATGATATCGAATTTACCTGCGTGGGCACGCTGGCGCGTTGGGCGAAGGCGGGTGCACGCATTATCTATGTGTTATGTACCAGCGGTGATGTGGGTATCGATAAACCAGGTATGACCCGTGAGCAAGCCACCGAGATCCGTGAAGCAGAGTCGCGCCAGGCAGCGGAGATCGCAGGGGCAAGCGATATCGTCTTCCTGCGCGAACCCGATGGATTACTCGTCGCAACCCTTGAGCTGCGCAAGCGCCTGGTGCGTGAGATCCGGCGCTACAGGCCGGAAGTGATTGTCACTGGAGACCCAACCTCGCTTTGGTCAGGAGAAGACTATATCAATCACCCCGACCACCGCGCTGCAGCGACGGCTGCGATCGATGCCGTTTTCCCGGCTGCCGGGCAGCCGCATGTCTTCCAGGAACTGGAGGCTGAGGAGCTTTGTGCCCACAAAGTCCGCAAGGTATATGCGACTAGCTGGGAGCATGTTGATCAGTATGTCAGCATTGATAAAACCATCAAAATCAAGGTCGCCGCGCTGCGTGCCCACAAGAGCCAGATGGGTGATTGGGACCCCGAACCGATGATTAAGGAATGGGCAGCCAAAAGTGCCAAGGGGAAAGAGATGCGCTATGCGGAATCCTTCCGCGTGGTCACTCTGATCGACGACGAAACCTGGAAAAAGAGTCCATCTTAATGAGAAGTTGATTTACTGGGCAGATGATCTTTTCTTCAATAAATTCCGGAATCCTTTTGCCAATTCGACGGCAATAAAGACAATCAAGCTGAACCCAAAACAGATCAGCAGATCGCGCAGGCTGAGCGGAGTGGTTGAAAAGGCCTGGTTGAGGAAGGGGAGATAGATCACAGCTAACTGCAAGATAAAGGTCAGCAGAACGGATCCGAGCATGGCTTTGTTGGATAACAAGCCGATGCGAAAGAGGGAATCTTGCTCTGAGCGGGTTGCCAGGGCATTTCCCATCTGGGAAAGCGTCAGGGTCGTGAAGATGACTGTCTGCCATACGGCTGGCGACGTAGATGGATCGATCTGATAATACAGAAAGCCTGCGCCCAGGGAGACGAAACCCAGCAGCAGTCCAATCCACAAGATGTCACGCCCCATCCCGCGCCCAAAAATATTTTCGTTGGGCGGATAAGGTGGGCGCTGCATAACTTTTCTCTCCTCGGGTTCAACGGCTAATGCCAGGCCGGGCAAACCGTCTGTCACCAGGTTGATCCATAAGATTTGCAGCGAAGTGAGCGGCATGGGCATCCCCAGGAACGGGGCGACCAGCATCACCAAAATTTCTCCAGCATTGGAAGTCAACGCATATTTGATGAACTTACGGATATTGTCGTAAATCCGCCGGCCTTCTTTCACAGACGTGACAATGGTGGCAAAATTGTCATCGAGCAGGATCATATCGGCAGCTTCCTTGGAGACATCTGTGCCGGTGATCCCCATGGCTACACCAATTTCGGCCTTCTTGAGGGCGGGGGCATCGTTGACGCCATCTCCAGTCATGGCGACGATATGCCCGCGGTTCTGTAACGCTTGCACCAGCTTGAGCTTGTGCTCCGGAGAGACGCGCGCGTAAACCGGCACGTCTTCAACGACTTCATCAAGCTGCTCAAGACTCATCGTATCCAGCTCACGACCGGTGAGGGTTTTTCTGGACTGCGCGATTCCTAATTCTTCGGCAATGTAAGCAGCAGTGAGTGGGTGATCTCCCGTAATCATTACCGGGCGAATCCCAGCTGTTTTCGCTTCACGAACAGCTTCCTGCACCTCGGGACGAGCTGGGTCGATCATGCCAACCATGCCAATGAAAATCAGATTGCTTTCAACCGGTTCTGGATGATCACGCTGGCAGAAGGCTAGCCCTAACACGCGCATCCCATTCTGAGCCATGTCGTTATTGGCTTTCATAATGCGCTCGCGCCAGTGCTCGTCTAACGGTTCCGTCAGCCCGCCCGACCAAACGCGATCTGATACCTCGAGCAAGCCGTCCACGGCGCCCTTGGTTATCACCAGGTAATATCCAGGCTCAAAAAAATCAGGGCGTTTGTCCTGGTAGGGATTGAGTAACTCAGGGACCAGGTCGGGATTTGGGCGGTGAACCGTCGTCATGCGCTTTCGTTCCGAATCGAAAGGCAGCTCCGCCACGCGTGGGAAAGCCTTTTCCAGCTCAGTTTTCCATAACCCCGCTTTGGCGCTGGCGATCACCAGCGCACCTTCGGTAGGATCGCCAACACTGGAAAAGGACCCCGGTTCGCCCGCAATTGCTTCGAGTACGGCATCGTTACACAATGCGCTGCCTGCCAGCGTTAAAACAACCGCGGGACTTTCCTGAAGCAAAGGCTCGACAGGATCCTCATGACTGACGGTTGGGCTGAAGTTGCGCAAGCGTTCCTTCAAATTGAAAGAATTCTCAGCTACATCCACAAAGGTAACCGTCATGCGGTTTTGAGTGAGAGTCCCGGTTTTATCGGAGCATATGACCGTGACAGAGCCAAGCGTTTCGACTGCATGCAGTTTGCGGATCAAAGCGTTGCGTTTAAGCATGCGCTGGGCGCCGAGTGCCAGAGCAACGGTGACCACAGCCACCAGTCCCTCCGGAACTGCAGCCACTGCCATGGCCACAGAAATACTAAACATTTCTACCCAATCCTCACCCCGCAGCAAGCCCAAGATAAAGACTATCGCCACTAGAACCAACGCAACGGCTGCCAATCCACTGGCAAGCTGATCTAGCCGGCGCTGGAGAGGAGTTTTTTCACTGCCCACGGACTGGAGCATGTCTGCGATCTTGCCCAGCTCCGTCTGCATGCCTGTTTCTGTCACCAGGGCTGTGCCTCGCCCATAGGTGACGATTGTTCCCATGTAGATTGAATTGATCCGATCACCTAAGGGAGGGTTTTCCTCAACCAGTGGGGCGGGATCCTTCTCAACCGCCTCCAATTCTCCAGTCAGCACCAACTCTTGGACTCGCAGGTTGGCAATCTCGAGCAGTCTGGCGTCAGCCGGAATGGTGTTTCCTGTTTCCAGGAGGATGATATCGCCAGGGACCAGCTCAAGCGCGGAAATTTCTTGTAAATGGTCATCACGCCGGACACGCACATGCGGGACAGCCATGCGTTTGAGGGCTGCCATGGCTTTCTCAGCCTTATATTCCTGGGTAAAGCCAAGGATGGCATTCAGGACGACAATGATCATGATCACGAGCGCATCAATTGTCTCACCCAATAGAGCAGATATCACTGCAGAGATAATCAGAATAATGATGATGATGCCCGTGAACTGCTCCAATAAAATTGCCCAGGGGCTTTTACCTCCACGCTCAATGAGCTCGTTGGGTCCATATTCTGCCAGCCGGCGGCCAGCCTCTGCAGAGGTGAGTCCCTTTGATAAATCGCTTTTGATCTGCTGGACAGCTTGTTCTGGAGTGAGTTTATGCCATTCGTTCACAATTCCTCCTTGTATCCTGGTTCGGAAATGAGTTCTTTAAGCAACATTTTACCATCTCCTTCGGATTAGGTTTCCCTTACTCCTCGAGGAGAAGGTTGAAGAAGAAGGCTTTAATATGCAAGAATACCCTAAAATGATCCTCTTAGGGTATTCTTGGTTATGCAATCAGTACTTCAATCTGGATCAGCTCATGGTGTACCGCAAGGCACTCCGTCGTAAACACAGTTGTTGAATACAGTCCACCAGGAATCTGGGAACGAGAAATCGGGTGGAGTGATAGGAATGTAACTCACCAACGGGTAAGCCCTGTCTATGCGGACACCTTCCTCAGGCCATCGATAGTCACTGAAAGGGATACTCAACAGGCGCACATCCCCTTGGTGAATATATTCACTAATGTTGAGCACCAGCAGAATGGGGTCAAAGAATAAGTTCTGCCCGTGGGGTTGGAAGAGGGCATTTGGATCAAAATTAAACACAGTAGGTGTGTCGAAAGTGATGGAAAAATCTGCATACCTTTGGGGTAAACCGGTTGGATTACCTTCAATGGTATTGACGACCGAGCCTGGGAAGACATCAGAAGTTTTGGTGAAGATCACATAGGTATTATCTGTATTGCTGGTAAAAGTTTCCACCTTTTTGCTGATTAGGTTTTGGGCTCCATCGTACAAGTTGATCACGACCGTTCCATTGGTGGTAAAAGTCTGGGCAGGAAAATAGATCATGAAGCTGTGGTCATAGGTAGCACCCCGAGTGCGGGGGTCGAAAACCAATGTAAAACTCTCCAGCAAGTTAGATGTCTCCGAAGTGAACGTGAAGCTTCCGTTAAGCGCTACAGCCCAGTCATTGTAATCGAAGTCATTCTGACCGGTTACGAGGGAAAGATCTTCATATCCAAGCATTCCATTCCAGTTTCGGATAGGCGGTAATGCAGGCTCACTCACGACGAGAGGGAGGTAATAACGATATTGTAATTGGATTAATGTGTCGGTATCTGAGGCTGAGTTGTTGGACAGGTTGGTATCGGTTGTGCCTGCGGGTGGAGTGACGGTAGCAGTGTTGGTCACTGAGCCAGAGGTGGCGGTTACGCTGGCGGTCAGCTCGATCTCATAGAACTGCCCGGAAGCCAGGGTGGGCAGGGAGACACCCGTGGAGGTCAAATCTGCCAGTATAGGAGCAGTGACACACCGATTTCCCGAGGCTGACGAACAAGCTACAGCAGTAAGTTCCAATCCCGCACCAGCGCTGTCAACCAGGTTTGCCCCTGTGAGGGCAGTTATTCCATAGTTGGTGACGCGCACGGTATACTTCGTCACACTGCCAGCAACCACAGTCTCTACCCCGTTGGTTTTGGTTACCGACAGGTCATTTTGTGGAGTAGTTGTGATGGTATTGATATCTGAGGCGGTGTTATTGTCTGGGTTGATATCTGTAATGCTTGCAGGCGGGGTGACGGTAGCAGTGTTGGTGACCGAGCCTGAGGCAACCGTGATATTTGCTGTCAGCCTGATCTCGTAGAACTGCCCAGAGGTTAAGATTGGCAGTGAGATACCCGAAGAAATCAGATCAGCCAGTAGAGGGGGCGTAACGCATTGGTTTCCTGAGGTAGTGGAGCAGGCTAAGGCAGTGGGGGTTAAGCCTGTACCAATGTTGTCGACAAGTTTCGCACCTGTAACGGGATTTGGCCCGTTATTGGTGACGCGCACGGTGTAAGTGGTGCTGCCATTGGGAGCTACAGTGGTCACTCCATCCGTCTTGGTCACAGCCAGGTCTGAGGGTAATGTTCCAACTGCGATAACGACATTTGTATCAGAGGCATAATTATTATCAGTGTTAGGATCAGCCGTCCCTTTGGGAGGCGTGACGGTTGTGGTGTTGATCACCGAGCCAGAGAGGGCAGTTATATTAGCGGTCAGCCTGATTTCATAGAACTGTCCGGCAGTGAGCAGCGGCAAAATCGCGCCAGTGCTGGTCAGGTCGGTTAGCTGAGGTGGAGTGACACACTGGTTTCCCACTGCAGTCGAACAAGTTACACCGGTGAGCGATAATCCGATACCCGCGCTGTCGATAAGTGTTGCACCGGTTACAGGGTCTGGTCCGATGTTTGTGACACGAATTGTATACGTGGTAACACTGTTAGCATTCACAAAGGTCACCCCATCAGTCTTGGTCACTGCGAGATTGGCTTGGGGAGGTGGGATGACTTCATTGGTATCCTCGGCAGTATTGTTGCTCAGGTCAGGATCAGGGATATTCTCTGGAGGGGTGACAATTGCTGAGTTGGTTGTAATGCAAGAGAAATCCGCTGCTCGGGCAATCAGCTTGACCTCGTAGAATTGCCCAGGGGCGAGTGTTGGCAGGATAATGCCATCGGTCATCATAAGTGCCAGATCAGGCTTAGTAACACATTTGTTTCCAGCTACCGTCGAGCAGACTACGTCGAGGAGGGTCAAACCTGAGTCGGTTGTATCGTAAAGGTTGGCGCCAATGACCGTAGCGGGTCCCTTGTTGGTAACACGCACGGTGTAAGTCGTTATTTCTCCAGTAAGGATAATATCTACCCCGTCAGTCTTGGTGACTTCCAGGTCAGCGACCAGTTCGCCTACAACGGTATCTGTATCTGATGCAACGTTATTTTCTAGGTCAGGATCAATTGTATCCTTTGGAGGCAGGACCGTGGCGGTGTTGGTGACCGTGCCGGAGGTGGCTGTGACACTTGCGGTCAGCCTGATCTCGTAGAACTGCCCGGAGGTGAGGGTGGGCAGGGAGATACCTGTGGAGGTCAGATCAGCCAGCAGGGGAGCGGTAACGCACTGGTTGCCCACAGCAGTCGAACAAGCCACGGCAGTTGGCACCAGGCCAATGCCGGCGATATCGATCAGGATTGCGCCGGTGGCTGTATTGGGTCCGTTGTTGGTAATGCGCACGGTATAGGTAGTCACTCCGCCAGCATTAACCTGGTCTACCCCGTCAGTCTTGGTGACCGCCAGGTCGGCTTTTGGAGTGGATATGACGATATCCGTATCCGTGGCAACGTTATTATCCAGGTTGGTATCAATGATGTTCTTGGGAGGCGTGACCGTGGCGGTGTTGGTGACCGTGCCGGAGGTGGCTGTGACACTTGCGGTCAGCCTGATCTCGTAGAACTGCCCGGAGGTGAGGGTGGGCAGGGAGATACCTGCACCGGTTAGTTCAGCCAACAGGGGAGAGGTGACACACTGGTTGCCCACGGCAGTCGAACAAGCCACGGCGGTTAGCTCCAAGCCTGGACCGGCAGTATCAACCAGGATTGCACCGGTGACTGTATCGGGTCCGTTGTTGGTGACGCGCACGGTGTAGGTAGTTACTTCGCCAGCATTCACCTGGTCCACGCCATCGGTCTTGGTGACCGCCAGGTCGGCCTTACGAGGCAGGACGATCAATGTGTCTGAAGCTGGGGCGCCGATCAACCCGGTATCTGTGGTGAGTTCACTGGTGATGTTGAAATGTTGTCCTGGAACAGAAGAAGTCACGTTCACCTGCGCTGTGCAGCTCCCTCTACCTGGTAGGGTTCCATAGAAACTCAGGACGGTTGCACCGGGAGTTGGATTGAAGACAGCATCAATGCAGGTGGTGCTGGCGGCTGGGTCGGCAGCTACCTGAACGCCAGCAGGCAGTGGGTCAGTGAAAGCTGCGCCTGTTAGGTTCATCCAAACTTCGTTTACGATGGTGAAGGTGAGGGTGGAAATCTCGCCAACATAGATTGGATTGGGATTGAACTTCTTAGTGAAAATCGGTGGCCAATCGGGGGCGTCTGGGCCTGTTGGTGCCAGGCTGATGGCTGTATCCAACCCAGCTTTTTGGTCAAGAGGCGCGGCAGCTTGGACAACAAATACGGGCTGGAACAAGGATAAGAAGATCGACAAGATCGAGATAATTGCAACCACAGCTTTGGATGACGAACGAAAAAATGCATAATGAGATGATAGTTTCATGGTCTTACTCCAGGAAAAATGAAAAATAGAAAGATGGTTAATTTATTAACGAACAAAATGCTTAAAAGGGTTATAAGTTACTTGCATTTTATAAAAGAACTAATTTACACTATTCTACTCTTATTATACCATTTTTAACAGCGGCGTGCATTTTCTTCCATCAGGCGCTGACCTGAGACCAGCAATCCGGTGCTCACCCTAAAGATAAACCGCCGATGTGCGCCTAAAATGCTGCTCCACCCACATCCGGTCCTCCCATGACCCGCACCCCGCTGAACTGTTGCGGTACGAACTAAAAACCCAGTACGATATTATGAGTCCTTTTGGTTGTAGCGTAGATGTGGGCTTCACCCATCGAGAGAACACCACAATCTGCCCAAAGCCGTTTTACAGCATCGCGCTGGCATGTTGGTGGTGATCAAGCGTGAGCGCCACGCAGGCCAAAATAAACCTGCCGTTGCCAGTCATATCCAGGTTTTTCCATCTTTCCGTACCGATGGTTTTTCTCTGCAGTTTCCGTGTCCAGATTTTCATCCGTGTGATCCGTGGAATCCTTGAGCAGGTTTTGATCAAGCTTTCAATTTCTCAATCTTCTCCCGGCAGCTCTCCAGCAGCTCACGCTGTTCGGGCCACAGCATCTCGGGTAAACTGTCCAGCGAGAACCACTCGCAGGTATAGGCATGCTCTGTATCGGTGGGTTTGCCCTCTTTCTGATCGGTCTTAAATAGATAATAGTGGGTCGTGACCCATTTCCGCTTATCATAAGTCAGGCGCTCGCGGGTGCCCAGGTTTTCGATGAGCTGCAGGTCACTCAAGCCAGCTTCCTCTTCGATCTCTCGTTGGGCGGCAGTGAGCGAATCTTCGCCCTGCTCAACGCCTCCCTTAGGCAGAACATAAATACCAAAGGGCTGTTCCATGACGAGGGCAACGTGTGCCTTCCCTTTCTCGATCCGCACAACGACCCCTCCTGCCGAAGTTCTCACGCCTACTTTAGGAGGCCGAACATACCACGATTCATCGATTTTCATACCTGAATTATCTCACAAATCAGGGATGGGGGATTTAATATCGGGCTTTATCCCCAACCCCTTTCCCTTGATCCCATTTTTTGTAGATTAGCATCAATTCGCGGATTATTTTTTATGCTAAAATCATCCTATGCTGCCGCGCCTCGTTTTCATGGGTTCTCCCGAATTTGCCCTGCCCACCCTGAGCCTGCTTGCCGAGAGCTACCCTGTGGTGGGGGTGATCACCCAGCCTGACCGGCCCTCTGGGCGCGGCAAGGTGCTGACCCCGCCGCCTGTCAAGAAGTTGGCACTCGAGCTGGGGCTGCCCCTGTTCCAGCCGGAGCGGCTGCGCCGCCCGGAGGCGATGCAGGTGCTGCGCGACTGGCAGCCTGAGTTGATTGTGGTGGCTGCCTTTGGGCAGATCTTGCGCCAGGAAGTCCTTGACCTGCCGCACTACGGCTGCCTCAACGTGCATGGCTCGCTCCTGCCGCGCTGGCGCGGGGCGGCTCCACTCCAGGCTGCCATTTTGAATGGCGACACCGAAACAGGCATCACCATCATGCGCATGGACGCCGGCGTCGACACTGGTCCCCAGCTCAGCCAGCGCTCGCTCCCGATCCGGCCGGATGAAACGGCAGCTTCGCTCAGCATTGTGATGGCAGAGCTGGGTGCACGCCTTTTACTCGAGACCCTCCCTGAGTACCTGTCTGGCAGCCTCCAGCTGCAGCCGCAGGATGAGACCCTGGCTACCTATGCGCCCATGCTGCAGAAAGAAGCCGGTCGACTGGATTTTCAGCTCCCTGCCATCGAGCTGGAACGCCGTGTGCGAGCCTTCAACCCCTGGCCCTCTGCTTATACCTTCTACCTGGAGCAAATGCTCAAGGTCCACCGCACCCGGGCTGTAGCGGACGAGGGAGGCCTTCCTGGCACCCGCCTTGTCTTCCAGGGTGTTCCTGCGGTGGCTTGCGCCGAGGGCACCCTCGTTCTGGATGAAGTCCAGCCTGCTGGAAAGAAACCCATGACCGGTAGAGTGTTTCTCCAAGGGGCAAGAGCTTGGATCAGTACATGAGTTATCATAATCATTTTTTTGCGCTGATTAGCAGAGAAGTAAAGTTCTTTGGCAAGAGAAAGAAAAACCAGACAAGCCTTATTGATGTTCTTCTCAATAAATCTCCGTTTCTCAGAGGCTCCGCGTTGAAACTTTATATAGCCAGGATAACCATACATACTAAAAAAGTCCATTATGCACGATAGAATTTCCAAGCGCCTCTTTCTTTTTCCTGTCAGCACCGTCGTCCAGCCCAGCGCGGGCGGCACGGCGCTGACCATCGCCTCTCAGGACCTGGCTTCCCTGGCAGAGCAGTACGGCACTCCCCTCTACTTGTATGACCAGGCCTCTCTAGAGGCTGCCCTGCGCGAATACCGCCTTTCCCTCAAGCGCTACTATCCCGGCGAGGCAGGCATTACCTATGCCGGGAAAGCCTTCCTGTGCACGGCCATGGCGCAGTGGGTCAAGGGGCAGGGTCTCACCCTCGACTGCACCGGCGCTGGCGAGCTGTATATCGCCGAGACAGCCGGGCTGCCTCGTCCGCTCATCTTGGTGCACGGCGTCAATAAAACAGATCAAGACCTGGCAGCGGCAGTCAGGTTGGCTGGGACGATTGTGGTCGATAACCTCACCGAGCTGGGACGCCTGGAGGCGCTTTACCGCTCTGGTGTCCGCCCTTTCCCTGATCTCTGGCTGCGCCTCAAACCCGGCATGGCCGTCGATACACATGCCTATACCCAGACTGGGCAGCAGGACAGCAAGTTTGGCATGGACCTGGAGGAAGCTCCCGAGGCGGTGCAGCACTGCCTGCAGGAAGGGCTGCCGCTCACTGGCTTGCACTTCCACCTCGGTTCGCATTTCCACGAGCCTTCGCCCTTGCGCCTGGCACTCATGACCGTGCTGGACTTTATTTATGCTGCCGGATCTCAGCAGCGCTGGTCACCGCAGGTGCTGTGCGTGGGCGGCGGGTGGGGGGTCCCTTACCACGAAGATGACCTGCCTCATCCCAATGTAGACAGCTATATCCATTACCTGGCAGATAACCTGAAAGAGCTGTGTGCGGCACGCCGCTTGCCTCTGCCCAGGCTGCAGGTAGAGCCAGGGCGCAGCCTGGTAGCGCGCGCAGGGGTAGCCCTGTACCGCGTTGGGGCGGTCAAGCATACCCCCAACCGCCGCTGGCTGCTCCTGGATGGTGGCATGGCCGATAACCCCCGCCCGGCACTCTACGGGGCGCGCTACGCAGCCCTGCCCGTACACAACCCGGACCGCACCCCCACTGCACCTACCTGGCTGGCAGGGCCTTACTGTGAGAGCGGCGATGTGCTCATCGAGAACCTGCTCTTGCCGGAGATTGCCCCTGGAGAGCTGGTGGCGGTACCGGTCAGCGGGGCCTACCACCTCAGCATGGGCAGCAACTACAACGGCGCGCGCCGCCCGGCCGTCCTCTGGCTAGATGATCACGACGCCCACCTGGTTAAGGAGCGCGAATCCCTCGCCAACCTGACCGCCCGCGACCATCCCCTCCCCGGTATATGAAATTTATTTTTCCACTTCATGGAGCTCATTCCTTGACCCCTGTCCCATAACCCCTGCCTATCCACTTTTCCCCTGCTCTCACATGTTCACCCCTCCTTCTTCTCTCTCCCCTTTCTATACCATCGTTCTCCTGCGGCACGGAGAGTCGGTGGGCAACGTGGAGGGCTTTCACCAGGGGCAGGTGGATTATGCCCTCACGCCCAGGGGGGCAGCGCAAGTCAAGTCGCTGCTGCGGCGCTGGAAGCGGGAAGCGGTGACCTTTGACCGGATCATTGCCAGCCCTCTCAAGCGCGCCAGCCAGACGGCGGAGCTGATCGCCCAGGCACTGGAAATCACCTTGCAGCTCGACCCGGATTGGATGGAACGGGATGTGGGTTTGTTGGGAGGGCTGCGTCCTGAGGAAGCTGCTGAAGTGGCACCTCGCCCGGTTTTCATGCACCCTTACCAGGCAGTGGGAGAGACGGGAGAGAGCCAGTGGGAGCTGTACCTGCGCGCCGGCCGCGCTGTGCAGAACTTGCTCAAGAACCCACCCGGTCGCTACCTGGTCGTTTCGCACGGGGGCATCTTGAACCTGGCTTTCTATGCCATCCTGGGCATCGCCCCGCAGGCTAATTTCACTGGACCGCGCTTCCGCTTTGCCAATACCGCCTTCGCCACCCTGACCTACCGCCCCGACGAGCACAAATGGGCGGTGCTGGGCGTCAATGACCATGCTCATTGGAAAGAGAAGCGGGCCTGATATGTACGATTTTGTCTTTTTGCGCCACGCCGAATCGGAGGGCAATGCCCAGGGCTATCTGCAGGGGCAGATCGACTCTCCTTTAAGCGAACGGGGAAAAAGCCAGGCAGCCTCGCTGGCAGAGCGCTGGAAAGCGCTGGATGTCACCTTTGATCACCTCGTCTGCAGCCCGCTCCTGCGCGCCCGCCAGACTGCCTCTCTCATCGCCGAAGCCTTGGGCATGGAGATCGAAATTGAGCCCCTCTGGAAAGAGCGCAGTTTTGGCGAGCTTGAAGGCAGGGCTTTTGCAGATATTAACCTGGTGCAGCCGCCGATTGATTTTTCAGCTCCCTTTTTCCGCGTAGGCAAGACCGGCGAATCGCAGGTTGACCTGTACCTGCGGGCCTGCCAGGCTCTGCAGAAGCTGCTCAATCTTCCAAAAGGGCGTTATCTCATCGTTGCTCACGGCTCGATCCTCAACAAAACCATGTTTGCGATCCTGGGCATCACCCCGCAAGGGCACGGCAGGAGCCCAACCTTTCACTTTGATAACTTGAGCTATGCCCACCTGTCCTATGACCATGCCAGCCTGCGCTGGCGGTGGATCGGTTTCACCAGCCCCGAACAGTGGGACGGAAGACTGGAGGTAAAGTGAATTCCTTAAACTGGCTGGTATTCGGTGCGGGTGCCATCGGCACGTATGTCGGCGGCAGCCTGGCCCTCTTGAAGCGCCAGGGGCAGCAGATTGTATTCGTCGAACGCCCAGAGGTTGCTGCGCAGGTCCGCCAGCAGGGGCTGCGCTTGAACCTGGATGGTGCCCTCCACTTGCTGCCTGATCCCAAAATCTCTGGTTCGCTGGCTGAAGCCCTGGCGATGGGTTCCTTTGATATCGCCATCTTGGCGCTAAAATCTTACGATACACAGGCCTTCCTGGATGGCCTGGGAGCGCTGGCAGACCGCCTGCCGCCTATCTTATGCCTGCAGAACGGCGTTGAAAATGAGGTCCTTCTCGAAGCCACCCTGGGTAAAGGGCGGGTCATCCCTGGCACCGTCACCAGCGCGGTTGGGCGTTTGGGGGCCGGGGATATCCTCCTGGAACGCCGGCGCGGCATCGGCGTGGCGGTGGGCCATCCCCTTTCGCAGCGCATCTTCGATGACTTTACGGCTGCCGGCATCTTTCCCCTCCTGTATGCGCGTCCGTTGGACATGAAGTGGTCGAAGATGCTCACCAACCTGCTGGCGAACGCCTCTTCCGCCATCCTGAACCTGACCCCCGCCCAGATCTTTGCCCACCCGGGGCTCTACAACCTGGAGCGGAGGCAGCTGCGCGAGGCACTGAGCGTGATGAAGAAGCTGGACATCCATGTGGTGAGCCTGCCGGGCACCCCCGTGCGCCTGCTCGCCTTTGCTGTAAAGTCCCTCCCAGCCTTCCTCTCCCGCCCGCTGCTGCAGCGCGCTGTGGGCAAGGGCCGCGGGGAAAAGATGCCCTCCTTCCACATCGACTTGTACTGCCGGGCGCAAACAGAGCGAGGTCGACTACCTCAACGGCGCGGTCGTGCGCTTCGGTGCTCAGGTTGGCGTGGAGACACCCGTCAACCGGCTGCTCAACGAGACCCTGCTTCCCTGGCGAGGGGTGAGATGCCCTTGGAGACCTTTGCGCTTCAGCCGGAGAAGCTGCTGGAGAGGTTGTCGATTAGATAAGCTTTTTGTTTCTATTCCTGAAGGAGAGGTTCTTATTTGTTCAAGATCATTTCTTTTCTCGCTAGCTTGTTTCTCATATTTGCCGCTAGCCCTGCCTTCCCCGCCGTGGACCCACAACCGGTCGATACCAACCGGTTGGTGTCTGTGTCTTCAGCTGGAGTACAAGGAGATGCCCCCTCAGAGAACCCCTCGATATCCTCCGACGGTCGTTACGTAGCTTTCAACGCGGGAGGCACCACACTGGTGGAAGGCGACACCAATGGCATCGATGTCTTTGTGCATGACCGGTATACGGGCAGTACGGTGCAAGTCTCGGTCGCTTCGGATGGCACCCAGGGGGATGGAGAGTTGAACTATCCTTTTATTTCCTCTAGTGGCAGGTACGTGGCTTTTTCTTCGCGCGCCAGCAATCTCGTTGTAAATGACACCAACAATGACTTGGACGTTTTTATCCATGATCGTGATGTGGATGAGGATGGCATTTTTGACGAGCCTGGATGGACCAGCACGAAAAGGGTCTCAGTGGATTCGAATGGCGTTCAAGGGAGCGGAGGGGTTTTGTTTATGCCTACCGTCCCAACCATTTCTGCCAACGAAAGATACGTCGCCTTTCATTCAGCATTCACAAATCTCGTCAGCGGTGATACAAACGATGCCAGCGATGTCTTTGTCCACGATCTGCAGACCGCAAGTACGATTCGCGTCTCGGTTGCTTCGGATGGCTCCGAAGGAAATGGTATATATCCAATGGTGTCAATGGATGGTCGATACATATCTTTTTCGTCGTCCGCCAATCTGGCAGCGGATGATACCAACGGCAAGGTGGATGTTTACCGCCATGACCGCGATGCCGATGGGGATGGAATCTTTGATGAGCCGGGACAAATCAGCACCGTGCGCGTCTCGGTGGCTTCGGACGGCGAACAAGGCAATGCCGATTCTGGGCTGGCGATGGTTCCCGTGATGAATCCGAGCGGGCGGTACATCGTCTTTAGCTCAACGGCAAGCAACCTGGTTGGAAACGATACAAACGCCCAGGAAGATATGTTTGTGCATGATATGCTGACGGGCCAAACGACCCGTGTCTCGGTCTCTTCCACTGGGGAGCAAGGGAATTTACATTCCCAAAGCCCGGCGATTACTTCGGATGGTCGCTATATCGTATTTTCTTCCCCCTCCAGCAACCTGGTATCTGGCGATACGAACAATACCTCCGATATCTTCGTCCATGATCTAACAGACCGGCGTCACCATGCGCGTCACGTTTGCTTTACTTGGCGGAGAACCCAATAGTGGCTGTGCCGGACCGGCAATTTCCGCAGATGGACACCTGATTGCTTTCCAATCGAATGCCACGAACCTGGTGGAGAATGACACGAATGGCAAGAAAGACATCTTTGTCAGACGGATCAGGTTGATGGATTATTCGGTTTATTTACCCCTGCTTCAGAGAACTCCGTAGACTTGTTTATGCTCCCAGCATGTTTCGAATATCAAGTGAAAGCCACTTGTCGCCTATTTTGCGATCCTGTTATTACCTCTTCTATTTTTTACTTCGAACTGGCTTTCTGAAAAAACAATTCCAGGTATCTTGCTTTCTTTTTTGAAAAGGTGTATTCTTAATCAGGATAGTTTTAAGGGAGAAAAGTTTTTTAATTTTTTATCAACCATTTTACAAAGAGAATCAGGAGGAATTATGTCTCGCAGTAAAGTCAGTCGACGTGAATTTTTGTATATGTCAGGCCTCGGCGCAGCCTCGGTTTGTTTGAGTGCTGTCGTTGCCAGGGGAGAAGCTGCCCAGGGAAATAAGGCTGACGAAACGCAGGTCAACCAACTTCCCAAGGCGCCAGCGTCTCAGGAAATTCCGGTCACTCCTCAAAACGAAGCCCCGGAATTGGCCAGTTTGGTCCAGGAAGGCCTGCTGCCTCCGTTAGTAGACCGCCTTCCAGTGAATCCGTTGGTGCTGACGCCGATCAACGCCATCGGCAAATATGGCGGGGTATGGCGAACTTATTGGAATGGCGGTTGGTCTGGGTATTTTCAGGAAACACAATACGGACATTCGCCTCTTCGCTGGATCGATGATGGCATGAGCATTAGCTCCAGGCGCCTGCGATACCTGGTCTCCGAATGCTAACAACAGTGAGTGGACTCTGCACCTTCGCGAAGGCCTCAAATGGTCCGATGGACAGCCCTGCACAGTGGATGACATCCTATTCTGGTGGAATGACTTGACTGTCCAAGGTGATCCTGACTTATCCTGATCCCGTCCCTGAATTTGGAAGGGATTTGCTGGTGATCTGGCGGTATTCACGAAAGTGGATCAATTATACCCTCAAGCTTATCTATGGCACACCCGCGCCTCTAACTGCCAAACGCTTGGCAATGTGGGTGAATGCGAATATTGGACCGCGCTGGATTGCTCCTGCCCACTACCTCAAACAGTTCCACCCCAAGTACAATTCTTCGGTAACAGACTTTACGCTGTTCAATCAAAAAGCTGTAACCTGGACAAATCCAGATATGCCTACGTTGAACGCTTGGGTGATTGTAAATTATGTAGAAGGAGTGAGTCTTAACCGCGCAACGAAATCCTTATTATTATTGTATTGACACGGTGGGCAACCAGCTCCCTTATATTAGTGCACAATTATGGACAAATGTTACGGATAAACAGACCGAAATGGATATGGTCACAAATCGGAAGGTTGATCACGTTCACTTTCATAGCTTCGGTCTGGGTGATATCTCAACTTTGGTCAGCAATGCGGTCGCGGGTGGTTACGAAGTACGCCTTTGGGATAGTGGGTCTGGCACAGGGATGGTGTACTATTGGAACTATGATCATCCAGATGATAAAAAACGGGCCTTGTATCGCAATCCAAAATTCAAGCAAGCCATGTCCTTGGCCCTTGACCGCCCTACGATCAAGTTGAATGTATATATAGGCTATGGAACGATCACAACCGGGACCGTTAGTCCGAAAGCAATTGAGTTCAACTATAACGATGAGGCCCGTACCCGCTATGCTGCTTACCGGGATGCCTATTCAACCTACAGCCCTACCCAGGCGAATGCGTTACTCGACAGCATTGGCGTGGTGGATGTGGAGCCGAAAGATGGCTGGCGTGAATATCCGGACGGTTCTCCACTAGAAGTCAGGATTGACATATCCAGATCGGCCCCATCCCAGGATTGTATGGATGTATTAGCGATTGCTAAACAGAATTGGCAAGCGATTGGCTTGAATATTCGTGACCAACACAATTCCTGCCGGTGAACTATGTCTCTTTGTGGACGAATGGTCAGGGTGAGATCCGTACCAATTGGGAAGTGGGTGATGGCCCCGACCACTTGATTTACGCCTCCTGGGTTGTCCCCAATGAGCCTGAACGTTGGGCGCCTTTGTGCGGCCGGACCTACCAGGTGAGAGGCACAGCCCTGGAGAATACCGAATGCGGCATCGACCCCTGGTCGCGCACTCCCGCCGCGTTACTGCTCGACTGATCCCCAATACGCCGGTTCCACAGCGCAAACCTTGCATCAGCTTTACGACCAGGCGATCCTTGAGCCCGACGCGATCATCCGCATGCAAAAAGTCTGGGAAATCGATGACATCCATCTCAATCAGGGTCCTTTCTTTATTGGCACGGTTGGTAACTACCCTCGCATCATCATTGTCAGTAAGAACCTGGAGAATGTCCCCAGAAAAGACCAGCTCACCCTGGGCGGGTTCGTCAATCCTTGGATCGTTCCTTTTCCCGCGATCACCAACCCGGAGACCTATTCCTTCATTAGCTTGCCTACCATATATCTGCCCTTTATCAAGAAATAAAAAGTAATCGTGATGGCACACGCTACCGCATATATCTGCCCATTACCGGAAATCCGTGCCCGTCGTTAGAGAAAGAGTTCTTGCGTATTAGCCCCTGAGGATCATCCATAATCCTTTTCACTGGATGATCCTCAGGGGTTCAATTAATTTGCTTTTATTCTCAAAAGACTTTTGATTGGTTTCAGCGCGTTAGTTGAATCTCTCTGCGCTTTGCTTTCGGGTAACAGGCGGAAGCCATTTGTAGCTTGGTGAAGTTTTTTAGGAATTTCTGAAATGGGTCCCCATATAAGGACATTTCCATGGGAAACCCTAAAGAGGCCTTAATGAGGGTATATGGCTGGAAAGGTTATAATGATAAGAGAAATTCCAGCTTATCGTTTTACTCAGTCGAAAGGTGAGATGATCCCATGCTACCCATACTAACTTCTGCTACTCCCGAAATGGCTCCGGTTGCCTCAGCTCTGATCTACCTCACCATGGGGAAAATGGCAAATTACTTGTTCGGGTCAGGCGAGCCAAAGGTAGCCCACCGTTTATTGAACCGCCTCTTTCAAGCTGGGACTAACCGGTTTAGCTATCAATATACACAAGTGGTTACCTTATCAGAAAAAGTGGTTGGGTTGGTCATCACCTATTCGGGCCGCAGGATGAAATCGCTTGAGCTTCCCATGGCCCTGCGCCTGGTGCAATCCAATGGACTCTTAGGATTTTTCCGTTTCGTCCGCCGCGCAAGTCCTTTATTCGGCATCAAAGAAGTGGAAAATGATGAATATTTCATCAGCAACCTGGCTGTCCTGCCAGAGCATCAAGGACACGGGTTAGGCAAGTTCTTACTGCAGCAGGTTGAGGACAAGGCCATGGAGCTGGGCTTCCATAAGCTTGCCCTGACTGTTGATGTGGAAAATACCCGCGCGAGTTCGTTGTATCAACAGACAGGCTTCAGATTGATCCAAACGATCGAAATTGAGCCTTTACGCAAACTTATGGGGTACAGCGGCTTTCATCGCATGGTAAAGGATTTGAGCTAAAGCGTTCCAGCACCGGTCCATTGGTCATGTGTCCTCTAAAAACCTCTCGTTTGATCCTGCGTCCATTTCAAGAGCCCGATCTCGCAGCCTTTACAGCCTATCGTTCTGATCCAGAGGTGGCGCGCTACCAATCCTGGGAGGCTCCCTACTCGCTCACGCAGGCAGCAGTTTATCTTGAAGAGCTGAAGCACGCTCAGCCTGGCATGCCTGGCGAGTGGTTTGTCTTTGCCATCGAGCGCCAATCTGCCCCCGGCATCATCGGCGACTGCGCCTTTCAAGTGCTGTCCAATGACCCCCTCCAGGCGCAGATCGGCTACACCCTTGCTCGAGAACACTGGAAGCAAGGCTACGCAGTTGAAGCCGTGAAGGGCTTGCTGGACTACCTGTTTGAAGAATTCAACCTTCACCGTATCACGGCCACCTGCGATGCGGAGAACACCGCTTCGTTCCGGCTGCTGGAGCGGGTTGGCATGCGCCGTGAAGCCCATTTTATCGAGAATATCTGGTTCAAAGGCAGCTGGGGCAGCGAATGTGTGTATGCTCTGTTGCGGAGCGAGTGGATTTTGAATCGCGGATGATCACATGAACCCAAACCAGCTTATCCATATTCCAATAACGACTACCCTCAAATCACCCCGTCTTTTACTGTGCAATCTCTAATGAGAGGTTGCTGCAGTAATATGTTCTACGCTATGATCGCCGCAATTTAATAAACAGATCGGAAAAGGCTATGCCGCCGAAATGGGTTAAACGTGCATATTCAGCAATGATATTTTTCAAAAGGTCAACCGTTCCCCTCCCGAGAGTACGAAATTTTATGGGAGAGCTGGGGAAAAATCATTATTGACATTTAGGTATTCTTGATCTATAAATTAATCAGATCTTAAGAGACTCTGCCATTGCAGAGAAAATATCGCACATACAGTTTTCACTGAAGCCGGAACTCCACTGCGCCACGCTCCCTGCAAGAGTAAGAGTGTGGTGTTTTCGTTTTTAAGGGAGGTAAATAAAGCTAATTTTTTACCAACTCTTATGTGAAATAAATACCAGGGAATAATTATGCTTGAAAGGAGCAGCTGTCCAGCCAAGCAAAATTTCCCTACTCGTTGAGATAATTCTTACTCAATAAAGGAGATCGAATGAACAAAATGAAGCCTGCTGCTTTTACAATCGGCTTGACGATTGTTCTGGCGCTCTTGCTTAGTACAGCGAATATTGCTATGGGGGCTGCCCCGCCCAATGATGAAATTTATAGTGCTACAGAAATTATGGGATTGCCATTCAGTGATATCATCGACACCACACAAGCGAAAACCGGTCGTTATGACCTGCCTTCATGTAGTTATGAGCCAGCGGTCACAGTCTGGTACAAATTCATGCCTGCTAAAACCAGTTATGTGAGATTTTCCACCCTCGAAAGCACTTACTCCACATTGGTTACAGTCTATACAGGGATTGTCGAAAAAAGAAATGTCGACCTGACCGAAGAATATTGCACAACAAATAACCAATTCGATATCGCTCTAGATGCTGGTACGACTTATTATATCCGGGTTAGCTCCTATACAGGCGGGCCTTATGCTGATCCTTCCCCTGTCGCTACTGGCGGTACACTGCACCTGAACATCACAGAGCTGGTAGGCCCTGCAAATGATGACTTTGCCAATGCCAATACAATTGTCCTGGGTGAAAACCAATCCTACTATGATGGGAACAACGATGTATATGCAACGATCGAAACCGGGGAACCCACTCCGAGCTGCAATACTGGCAAGTATAGGACGTTATGGTATGTATATAATGCTGCGCAGAATGGTAAGGTGATAGGTAATTTTGGAGGTTACTACTCGTTCCTGGCTGTATACACCGGCAGCAGCCTGGATAACCTGACCTCGATATGGTGCAGCAATTATGCGGGCAGTGTCGGATTTCCTGTCGTGAGCGGAACAACTTACTACCTTCAGCTTGGCGAAATGTTTAACCGGTCATCTGGATGGGCTTCGCTCAGTTTATCATTGATCCAACCTCCTCCTAACGACGACTTCGCTAACGCTAAATCCTTTGACCTGAATGAAAATACACCCTTCTCTGACGGGCTTAACAATACTAACGCGACTATTGAAGATAAAGAGCCAAATCCGCAGTGTGGTTGGGGAACCAAAAATAGAACGGTATGGTATAAATTCACCCCCATATCTAGTGGAAGTGTTTCTGGAAACATCGCAGGAAACTATCCATTCATAGCTGTATATACTGGAACGAGTATAGATAGTGTAATACAAACTTGGTGCGGAGCAGGTGGTGAAGTGAATTTCCCAGTTTTGGGTGGAACTACCTATTACATCCAACTTGGAGAGATGGATATTTATTCATCAGGCTGGCTCTCAATAAGTTTAACTTTTTCCCCTCCCCCAGCAAATGATAACTTCGCCAATGCTGCTTTCTTCACTCTGGATGAAAGCACCCCATTTTCAGTCAATCCCGACCTCACAGCTGCAACGACCGAGGCTGGTGAGCCATACCCAGGCTGTAGCTATGGCGTGTATAGAACGGTTTGGTATTCATTTACCCCCGCAGACAATGGCCGTGTTTCTGGAAGCTATGGAGGGAACAATCCATTCTTGGGAGTGTACACAGGCAGCAGTTTTAATGGACTAACCTCAAGCTGGTGCAGCAGCTGGGGAGGCGGGGTGGATTTTCCCGTTTCGAGTGGAACCACCTATTTCATTCAGCTCGGAGTGAATTACGATTGGGCTGCTGGAGGGGCTTTGCTAAATCTCTCTTTCAGGATGGCTCCTCCGAATGACAATTTCGCAAATGCAACGCAAATGACTAACTTGCCATATGAAGATCCGATCGATATTTTTGCTGCGACCGTAGAGATTGGTGAAAGAAGACCGTCTTGTGGCGATCCATACCGGACTGTATGGTATACCTTCACACCCGAACTGTCAAAAGCCTTCACTGCTGACGCCGGATATGCCTGGTGGTGGTCCTTTATGGCGGTGTATAAAGAAGATTTACCGGGTGAATTCACCGAGGTAAGTTGTCGCAACGACTACTGGGGAGGAAGCCTTACATTTCTGGTTGAATCTGGTAAGAAGTATTTTATCCAGTTAGGCAGCTCCAATCCGAATGATAACGGCACGGTGAATTTTAAGCTGATGGAAACGCCTCCCCCAAGTGTTTCCTTTTCCTACTGGCCGTCAGACCCCACTATCTTCGAGAATATTTTCTTCTACAACAATTCCTATGATCCATATGGGTTGGGAATCAACGCTACGAGTTGGGATTTTGGGGATGGTTCTACGTCGGTGGATTGGAATCCGTCTCATCGTTATTTGAGGGATGGGAATTACACAGTTAAACTGGATATATACACTCCTGATGGACGTTCTGCCTCCACTACCCAAGCCATCGCTGTGAAAACGCATGATGTTGCGATTACAAAGTTTAATGTTCCTCAATCCGCAGCAGTCAACCAAAGTCGTACCATCACGGTTGGCTTGCGCAATACTCGTTATCCTGAAACTGTCACCGTGGATTTGTACGTGAGCACACCGAATGGTTGGCAGTTTGTGGGAACCACCACGCAATCTGTCCCGATCCGTCCATCGAACCGTACAACAGATTTTCTCTATAAATACACATTCACAAGTGCCGATGCTGTGCTGGAAAAAGTCACCTTCCTGCGCTGTGGCGACAATTCAAGGATACCGGGATGCTTTGTCGTTGGATAATGAGGCCATATCCTTACCTGTTAAAGTATCCAAATAACCATAATTCTAGAAATGCTCAGGGGCTGTCCTGTACCTGGTCAGCCCCTGGCTGTATTTCGAATAGAATTTGATTGATCCTGAAAGGGAAATTATGCATGAATTCATTCTCGTCGAACAATTCTACAGGTTGGTTAAATTTTGGTGGCTGATTCTTATTTGCGGTTTGATCGGAGGAGGTATTGGTTACTTTATTGATCGCTCTCATCCCTCAATGTATAAATCCACAGCCAAATTCTATGTCACCCTAAACCTGGAACCTTTACAAAAGCTAAATCTGCCTGCCAACCAATACCAATATAATGAAGATTTAGCTTTAAATGTCACGGGTACCATCCTTGTCGAACCTGAGCTGCTTTCTACCCTTGTTGCGGAAAGTTCTAAACAAGACATTTCTGTTTCAAAAGATTATTTGTTAAGCAACAGCACGATTGAACGCAAACATGCCTTTTGGGAACTTCGCTTTCGTCACCCTGAACCTCAGATTTCCCAATCTGTCACCAATCTGTGGGCTGAAAAAGCCTATGAGACGATGCTGACCTGGTCAAGAACAGGCAAAGCAGTTAATTATGTGATCTTTACCCCTCCCACATTGGCTAGTCTACCACTCCAGCCCGTGAATTATGGTCTTAATCAACTCATGCTGGCTGGTTTTCTAGTGGGTTTTCTAGCAGGGATTCTTTTGACGGAAATTGTTGTTCATTTAGGCAAATGAAAAATACCTCCACTACTTATGGGTATATTCTTCACCTGGTCTGGATCATCACCCTGGTCGGTTTACCACTCACCTCTTTTCCATGGTTAGCCAGACTATTCCGATCCATCGTCGCTCCCTTTTCTTTTCTTCCGGCTTTTGTGCTGGTGGTCTTCTGGCTTATCCCTTACATTCTCATAAAAGGTGAGCTCCCAGTCGAAAGTAAACCAATTTTCGTTTTTCTAATCATAGCATTGCTATCCAGCACGATGGCATTTTTCATCCAAATTCCGGGCGTTAAGAACCTGACAGTTGCCTCCCAAGGATTGCGTGCCTTCTTTAGTTTGGGGGTTGGCATCTCTTTTTACTTTATCTTTGCTGCCTGGTTTAAGAGTTCAGAGCAGCTTGAGAAAGCACTCCAATGGATCCATATCGGCGGAGCCTTTATGGTGTTATGGACAATCTTGCAGGGGTACTTTATCTTCTGGCATTCCGCTAATTTCCCAGGGTGGATGGTACTAATTCAAGATTGGCTGGAAGTCCGCTCGCCTGTTTTCTCATTGGGAGCGCGCCGGGTGATTGGGCTAACTTACGAACCTGCCTGGTTTGCCCATCAACTCGTATTGTTCTATTTACCTCTATGGATTGCTTCTACTTATGAAAGAAAGTCCGTTTTCAAATTTCGTTTTGTCGGATTATCTCTCGAAAACATTTTATTGGTGATTGCTTTTTGTGAGTTTATTTTATCTTCCCCACGCATTAGTCTGCTTTCTTTTTTCCTGATCATTATCATCCTATTTGTGCGCCTCAATAAAAAAATATACCTCAGACTTGTCAAACTGACCGAGGAAGTTAATATTACTCGACCGAAACCATCTCGATTTACTCGTATATCTCTGAGAACGATCATCTCAATTTTATTATTCAGTGTCTATTCGGTTGTTTTCATAGTTTTATTTTCTCTGGGAAGCATACGCGATTGGCGGTTGGCGCTTGTTACCCAAAATATTCCTTCCATGGGTGATATCAAGGAACTAATGAGTTTAAAAGAGAGTATCTTACTGGAATATGGAAATCGCCTGGCATTCCTGGAACGGGCAGCTACCTGGATTTTTGGGTGGAGGGTTTTTAACCTTTATCCCTGGTTCGGTGTGGGTTTGGGTAATTCAGGCTTCTTTGCGCTTGAGCAAATGCCTTCCATGGGATGGGCTTCCGCGGAAATCCGTATCTTGCTCAACGATCCAAATATCCTTCCGAATATCAAGAATTTGTGGCTGCGGATTATGGCTGAAACAGGATTGGTGGGGTTTACGACGATCTTAACCTGGATATATCTTTTGTGGAGATCAACCAGATTAACGTCCCACGGCGTTCAGCCAATTCAGAAAGTTATTGCTTTTGCAGGTGAGCTGTTCCTGGTAGCTTTCATCGTTGAGGGATTCAACGTGGACTATTATGCGATGCCTTATAGTTGGGTATTTGCAGGATTAATCTCCGCAAATGGATTAATACACCGGGTTCAAATTAGGGGAAATTCTGAAAATTCAGGGTTCAATTCGGTTAAAAGTAGAGCTTTGCGAAACCACGCAGATAGTTGACGCCTTCAATATCGAAATGGTAGGTTCTTTTTGTGCAGATCGGTGCAGATGAGTGGATTTAAGTTCCAGGTATAATCTACCCATGCTTCTACTAGCTATCAAAACTGTTCGAAAAACCTGGTTTATACTGCTGGTGGTTTTAACTTTACCTGCCTGTGCTCCAACGCCGACTGCCCTGCCCACAGCAACCGCGCTGAAGATAGGCGCCCTCACCCCATACTTCCCACCAACAGTTACCTTCACCCCGACTCTCGCCCTCACCCTCCCCGCGCCCACCGAGACCCCGGCTCCTACACCAACGCCCTTCACTTATACCGTCAAGAAAGGCGACACGATGGGTGGGATCGCCTTTAATTATGGGCTCTCACTTGACCAGCTCCTGGGTGCCAACCCTACTGTTCAGCCGCGCATGCTTTCGGTAGGCACTGTGCTGATCATCCCCCTGCAGGGTGAGCTGCCCACCGCCGTTCCCCAGCCAACTTCGCTTCCCCTCCAGACTACTGCTCCGCTGTGCTACTTGCAGGCCGATGGCGGGATGTGGTGCTTTTTACCTGTGACCAATGATCAACCCCAGGCCGTCGAGAGCCTTTCGGCGATCATCAGCCTGGTTTCAAACTCTGGAGAAAACCTGGGCAGCCAGCTTGCCTCGTCTCTTTTGGATCTGCTCCGCCCCGGTGAAACGCTTCCCCTGGTGGCTTACTTCCCAGCGCCGGTAGCTGGGGAGGTTTTCCCACAGGTCGGGCCGCTCTCCGCTTTGCCCGTTCCCGAAGAGGATACCCGTTACCTGCCGGCAAGCTTCCAGCCTGCCGAGACCACCCTCAGCGCAGACGGCTTGAGCGCCCGCGTGACGGGGCAGGTAATCCTGCCACAAGGGGATCCGGCTGCAGAAGTGATCTGGTTGGTAGGAGTGGCTTATGACGCCCAAGACCTGATAGTAGGGGTGCGTAAATGGGAGCTGGTCTCCCCCTGTGCCTCGGCCGCGCAGGAGGCGGGAACGCCGGAGCCTGAAGCAGGCTGCAGCCAGCTTCCCTTCGAAGGTGAAATCTACAGCCTTGGTCCTGCAATTGAGCGGGTGGAGATCCTGGTCGAAGCCCGCCCTTGACCCCTTTTCCCTGCTCTTCTACATCCCCCCAAAGACCTGCACCAGCGGCACGGGCGTGAAGACCAGGAAGAACATGACCACGCCCACCACCGCCAACAGTTTGCGCTGTGGGTCCAGAGGGGTGATCAGGTCCAACGGTTCCATAAAGACGCGTCCTAAGATGAGGATCAGGAATGCCCACAGCCACCATCCCGACCAGGCGAAGCCGAGCAGGAAGAGGGCTACTATGATGAAAGGCGCAAAGCGGGCTGCTTTTTTGCCCATCAACGTGTACATCACATGTCCGCCGTCGAGCTGTCCGGCGGGGATCAGGTTGAGGGCGGTCACCAGCAGGCCAGCCCAACCTGCCCAGGCAATTGGGTGCATCATCACATCCCGACCGCCCCAGGGCAAGGGAGAACCGGTGAAAATATAGCGCAGCCAATATAAGACCGGTTGTTCAGGCGGGACGGCGGGCTGCGGCAGCAGTTCCCCTTTGATGACAAACTTGGCCATCAGGTAAAGCGCTGAATTGCCTTCTAGCATAAATGATTGCTGTGCGGGCACAGAAGTGGGCAGCGGTTCAACCGGGGAGAGTGCAATCCCCAACAAAAGGAGCGGGATGCAGACCACCAGCCCTGCCAGGGGCCCAGTCAATCCAATGTCAAGCATGTGGCGCCTGTTGCGTGGCAGCTCTTTGATATTGATAAAGGCGCCCATGGTGCCAAACATGCTCAGAGGGAAGGGGATAAAATAAGGCAGGCTGACTTTCGTCTTATGATGGCGCGCTGCCAGGTAGTGGCCGAACTCGTGCGCCAGCAAGATCGCCATCAGGCTGATCGCAAACGGCAGCCCTCTCCAAAGGCTGAGCAGCAGGTTGTACGCCAGCTCGGTGGGGCCGGAGGGTTCCGGCCCCTGGTAAGCGTTGATTGCCCCCGCCAGGATCACAGAGACCACCGTGAGGACAAAGAGCAGGATGTTCACCCAGGTCTTTGACTCTTTCGGCTTGATAATCCCTTTCATCAGCAGGATGGCATGCTGCTTCTCTTCCCAGCGGAAGAGCGGGGTGATGTCCATCGGGCGCAGCGCCTCGGCTAGCTGGTCGTAAGCTGCTTCAGTATCCTCGTTGTACAATTTCCCGCGGTAGCGGACAATTTCACCCCTCTTGGGATCTCCCAAGGTAATGGCTTCAATATTGAGAACGCGTTTGACAATATCAGTAAGTACTTCAGTTTCGGGTTGGATGTCGGTCATTCAGTCTACCTGTATTTCATTTACAATCATCATTGCGCGCGGCAATCATATGCAGGCGGGAGTGGATGGGAGTCGAACCCACCGCGGCCCGCAACGCGACCCGCCACCGGTTTTGAAGACCGGGGAACCCACCGGGACTCAACCACTCCCACAATGCGGTTAAGCATACCGTAAAGGAATGGGTTTAGCAAGGATGAAAGTGAAAAATTTGTTATTATCTATTTCTGTTCAATGATCCCCACCACCTGCATCCAGGGCGGCTCAGGCAGTGGATTCTTCTCGATGCGCATACCTAGCTTGCGCATCACCCCCATTGAAGCGGCATTGTCATAGGTCGTTGTGGCGATGACCCGCCTTAAATTTTAATTCGTTGAATGCATAATCCACCAGTGCCTGGGCAGCTTCAGTGGCATATCCCTGGTGCTGGTGTGCAGGGGAAATGGCGTAATACAGTCCAAACTCTGTCGAGCTAAGCCCCTCGGTCTGTGGTTCTGTGGGTCCGCCGAATCCGGGCAGCTGCTCGAAGGGCATCAGGCAGGGTACATAACCGCACGCGCCGATCAACTGTCCCGTTGATTTGAGCACCACAGCCCGGTCGCCGTAGGGCGGTTGGTAGAGCTTTGCCAGCTGCGTATGGTTGAGCGCCGCCCATTGCAGCCATTCCGTCCGTTCACTCAAGGTTTCATACTTATCGGTACCCAGGTGCGCCTCAGCCAGCTCAACATCCAACAGGCGGTAAATATCCTGCAGATCTTCCATGACAAAAGGCCGGATCAGCAGGCGCATGGTTTCGAGAGGGGGCATTTGAAGCATGGTTCAGTGATCTCCATTGGCTGC
This sequence comes from uncultured Chloroflexia bacterium, assembly GCA_963751425.1. Taxonomy (GTDB): domain Bacteria; phylum Chloroflexota; class Anaerolineae; order Anaerolineales; family UBA4823; genus CAVVUF01. Next base: position 1,561,318 of record CAVVUF010000002.1, read on the forward strand.
CAACGCCAACCTTTTCAAAAAGATGATACGCGCGTCTTTTCTGCCTGGCTTGGATTATCATCTACCATTGCGTGCCAGGCTTAATTCAACTCGATATCAACATCATAAATCATATCTGCGATGAAGAACAGGCCTTGATGATCCGACGAGTACCTCCTTTGATCATCACTGCTATTATTGGAAAAATTCCGCAGCCCGGCGCAAATCGGGAGTATTGAACCCTTCGGTAAATTTACCATAAGATCTCCCTGACCAATTTCCTGGCTTCCGTGGATTTGCCTTGTGCTTGCCAGAATGTACCCAGGCTCAAAGCCGCCCTCAGCTCCAAGGAAATGGAGCGCTGGTTTTGTGCAATTTGCATAGCCTGTAGGAAATAAAGACTCCGCGTTCGATTGTTTCTCAGCCAATTTCAGTAACAGCTCGCCTTGAAGTCTCAACAATTCCGCTTGAAACCGGTTAATTCCTTGTTGATCCGCCCGTTCCCATACTACCTCTAACACCTTCAATCCGGCTTCCCCGCTCCCGGCGCGCTCTAATAAGTCGGCAAGCATTGCGCCATAAAGGGGGTCAGTGATTTTGTTGGGTTGGTGTTGGCTGTAATTGTCTATTTTTTCCTTAAAACGTTGGATGCTGGTTTCTTTTGTATCAGGTGTTGCCGTAACCCAGATCTCAACCAGGTCTGGGATGGCAGATCCGCTAGAAACTTTATATTCGACGCCCAACTTTATCGCTTCTTTAGAAGATCTGTGGGTTGTTTCGATGTCCGAGAGTAACATGGTTAAAATTTGAGAAAAGGTCAAAGCATAAACAAGGCTGAACACGTGGTCTATCTCTCGAGCATAAGCTATCCCTTCTGCAGTTTTTTGCATCGCTTGCTCAGGGAAGCCGAGGAACCACAAGCAGAGTCCAAGTGCGCAAGACAGATGACTTTGGGATCTTGTGTAAAACGCCTCAGATGGATGGGTTGATTTTTAGGGTCGTAAAATTTCAGCGACATCTCCAGGTGTTCTTTGGATTGTGTGAAATTCCCCTGCCAAAAGAAGGTTACCCCAAGTGTGTAATGGGCCTCTGTCAGAAGGATCGCATCTTGCTGTTTTTCTGCCTGGTTGAGAAGCCGGATTCCATACTGGTAGCTCTGCTCGACCTCGCCACGGAGTAATCCGGCGATGATAAGTCCGCGTAGGACGGGTGGGCTTGGATCTTTGCCCAGGTCCAGGCATAGGTCGTAGGCTTTTTGATAAGCCTGAAATGTGTCTGCCGCTCCATAACCTTCTTGAATCACGAGAGGAACGCCCAAGGCAGTCCATAATTCGAGCTCTTGTTCATCCCGTGCGGGTGTTTTTGGGAGCTCTCTTACTAACTCTAGACCTCGGTTGTAATACCGGATGGCTTCTGAGTTGGCAAATCGACTTGCCGCCTGATCAGCAGCTTGCAGCAAACAGTTGATTGCTTCTTCTTTCCGTCCAGCCAGCTCAAGGTGTTCGGCGATCTGCCCAGCATACTCCCCTGCGCGCTCTTCACTATGCTCCATAAGCCATTCTGCGACCAGATCATGATACACCCTCCGCATACGCAACGGGATGCTTTCGTAAGTCACATCCCTGAGTACTTCATGCTTGAAAAGATACTCTCGTGCCCCGGCAATGCTGGAGTTTTCCCTTCGAAAGATTAGTTCCCGGCTGCGGAGAGACGACAATAAAACAGCCACATTTTCTAGTCCTGGCTTGGAATTGGATGCTTGATAGAGATGCTCTATGGCCTGGTCCCAAAAATAACGCCCGACCACCGATGCTTGTTGCAGCGCCTCGCGCTCCGATGCCGGTAATCCGTCCAACCTAGCTTGGAGCACACCGGTCAATGTCGAAGGAACATATGCTTTCACCAATCGGCTAGGCTCAACCACCCAGACGGAACTGCCTGAAGGTTGTCCCTCACCTTTTTTGACCACGCCTTGTTCGATCAGCATTTTGATCATTTCTTCGATGTAAAATGGATTGCCTTCAGCCCCGCTGACCACAAGCTCGCGCAGTGCCGCAGGAAGCTGCTTTACCTGTCTCAATATTTCTTCTACAAGTAGACGGCTGTCCCACTTGGTTAATGGCTGCAGCTTGATACGGTTGTGAAAATCCTGCCCTTCTCCCCAGAAGGGACGTCTTTCCAGGAGATTGTTGCGGGTTGAAAAAACGATCAACAGGCGCCTCTCTTGCAGGTTTTGACCGATTAAATTAATCAGATCCAGCGAGCTGTCGTCCGCCCAGTGGATGTCTTCCAGGCAGATCAGCACAGGAAACTCTTCAGCCGTGGACAGAAAAAATTTCTGGATCGCCTCGATTCCTCGAGCACGTAGCTGTCTTGGGTCTTCGAGAATTTCTGGCAGGTGAGGGCTGCCGCTAAAGTCAAACCCTATCAACTGCCCGGCGATATGGGCTGCCTTCGTCGATACTTTTTGAGCCATCCCTTTTTCCATCTTTACTCGGGCGATCTCCGGAGGATCGCTTTCTTGGATGTTAGAAATGGTCGGAAAACATCTTGAGCAGCAGAGCATAAGGTTTGTTCTGCTTCTCTTGCTCGCTGCGTCCGGGGAAGATGATCAGGTTCTCGGATAATGTTCCAACCCAATTCAGGTATTCTGCCAGCAGCCTGGATTTCCCGACCCCAGCTTCTCCGATGATTGTAATGATCTGGCCCTCCCTGCTTTGCAGGATATGATGTAAGGTATCCTTGAGGATTTGGATTTCCATATCGTGGCCGATCAGGCGTGTTTGCACACCCTCAACCCCGCGCTCAGGCATTTGAAAAGCCCTGGGTCTGAGACGTTTTACCAGGAAGACCGCTATCGGTTCATCAAATCCCTTGGCAGTCAGCGGCGGTTGTGGTTCTACCTCAAATAATCCTCCCACATGGCGATAAGTGTCGTGTGAAATTAAGAGTACTACCCGGTGGTGCAGCGCTCTCCAGGCGCGCTGGCCAAGTTCACTGGCGCACCCATCACCGTGTCTCCGGCTTCAGTCACTCCTCCGACCGCTACCAGGCCCGTATCAACCCCCACCCGCATCTGGAACCCCGCAATATGACGCTGACCCTCCAACTCGCTGGCGATTTCTTTACTGGTTGCCAGGATCTCTAATCCAGCCCGGATGGCTCGTTCAGGGTCATTCTCTCTGGCAATCGGAATTCCAAAGACCGCCTTGAATCCATCACCCATATACCGGGTAACATGCCCCCCTTGCTTATGCACGATATCCGCCATGCGCTTCAGAATGCCATCCTGGATATCGCGTGTCTCCTCTGGGTCGAGTCCTTGGTAAAGGTGAGTAGAACCGACAGTGTCCATAAATAGGAGCGTGGCTAGCTTGCGCTGCTGCTCGGGCTGCTCGTCCTTCCTTTCCAGAGTGGATAATTTTTCCTGCAAAGCAGCGATCGAGGCGTTGATTACGCCATCATCCAGAACGCCGCTGCTCGGTTTTCCAGCGCGGCGATGGTTTGATGAATTTGTGTTATCTGCTTTCCAAGATCTTCTGGCATATCCACGGGAGATTTATCAGGGCACGTTATGCTGGTTTGATGTTCTGATTGAGATGGAACAGGTTTTTTGGATCATATTTCTTCTTGATCTCTGCCAGCCGCGGGTAGTTATCGCGATAAGATGCCTTCACCCGGTCCAGGCCTTCATCCATCATCATGTTGATATAAGCGCCTCCAGCAGAATAGGGGTGCATTGCCTGCCAGAATGCCTTTGACCACTTCGTTATTTTTTCTTTGTTCGCCGGATCAGGATCTACGCCAACGATCACCTGAGAGAAGTTCGCTTCGCGGTAATTCCAGGCAGTTTCGTTTTTCCCAACCCGGTGGACTGCCCCATTGACGGTATAAAAATGCATGCCACACAGCATCGTGGGTGATTGGGCAAAATGCTCTAAGGCGGTTTCGACGGCCTTGTCTGAAAGTTGGTTGAAGAAATCGTGGCTCCAATACCATTGCAAACCAGGTGGCATCAACGGATCAAAAATGGTTTGCAGCGCTGGGAAGGGTATTGGTCCGGTCATATCGATCGCTGGGGTTACCAGACTGCGGAAAGGTTGTACGATGGCTCCTGCCTTACTCAAGTCCCCGGTGATGCTCCACATGATCATCCCCATTTTCTTAAGCCAATGTGCCTCTGGGAATGGGGATGCCGGCGGGACAGTATGTAAGCCAAAATAACCGTTGATATTTTCTGGTGCACTCATGATGAATTCTTGCCAGGAGCGCCATATTTTAGCGGTATCCTTCAGCTCCCAAAACATGGGGCCGCCATAGACGGTGCTGACCGGATGCAGTTTGTAAAGGAACGAGGTAACGACGCCAAAGTTGCCGCCGCCGCCGCGCAGCGCCCAAAATAGATCGGGGTTCATTTTCTCGTTGGCAGTCACAAAGCTGCCGTCTGCCAGCACAACATCCGCCTCCAGCAAGTTGTCAATCGTCAAACCATAGGTGCGGGTGAGATTACCAGACCCACCTCCCAGGGTCAACCCAGCGACTCCAGTAGTTGAAACGATACCGGTAGGGGTAGCCATGCCAAAGGCATGCGTGGCGTGGTCTACATCCCCCTGGGTGCAGCCAGCTTGAGCTCGCACAGTTTTAGCTTTTGGGTCAACCCGGATGCCTTTCATCAGCGACAGGTCAATCACCAAGCCGTTATCCACCAGGCTCAAGCCTGCTCCATGGTGACCGCCGCTGCGAATGGCGATATCCAACTTGTTATCACGACCAAAGTTGACTGCACTGATCACATCGGCAATGTCGCGGCATTGGGCGATCAGGGCCGGATGCTTATCGATCATTCCATTATAGATCTTGCGTGCTTGATCATAGCTTCCATCGCCAGGTTGGATGACCGCGCCGCGAAGCTGGCTTTTAATTGCTGTACATTTTCTGTAGATAACATCGTTTTTTGCTCCTGATACTTATACGTTTATATCTCATGAATAATTTTCGAGATGCCCCTGTCGCCTCACCCAGGATTTGAGCATGATGAGCGTGTCGATGTATGGGATAGATAATGTGTGTAAACTCGGGGATTATTTTCTGGCTTGTACACCTCCTGAAGTGGTGTAACGGCACCAATTAACAGAAAATTCGGATAATATTACCTATAATTATCCGAATAATTATACCACGCGTTTCTCAAGAAAGATGGCGAAATTTTAGGCTCATTGAGGGTTACCGTGGAATTGCCCCTATATACGGGGGCCACCACGCCAATTCCTAAAGAACCAAATTTTAATTGATAGATAAGTTAACGGTTATTTTAGTACATTAGCCTTGGTCTTCCCTCCACCGTTTCAAAATCTCTACCCGCGGCGGTGGTTTCAAGGGGAAGCGTGCTTCATCAATGGGTGTACCAACCACCTCAATTTTCGACAGGTCACCGCAGCCGTAGCCATCCTGGGTGGCGTAAACAAGATAGCCGACCTCCTGCGGGTCGAATCCCAACAGGGTGGTAGCGAGGGTATCCACGGCGACAAAATCAGCTCCTGCAGCGGCGAACTTCGGGTAGACCAGGTCACCCCTGGCGCACTGCGGCACGGTGCCAGCTTCGAAGGAGTGGAAGGCATCCAGGACAGCCACATCCGGTTGGACATGGCTTAACAGGGTGCGCAGGTTCTTGTGGATGGTGTGCGTGCAGGCTACGAGGTTGTCGTCCCTGCCAAATTCGCGCACCCCGTGGATATGCCATTCCTGCCCGTGCACCAGGAAACCCATCATATTCTTGCCTGAGAGCGTCACCACCGCATCGCTGTGCGCCTTGGGCACGGAGAGGGAGATCAAGCAGTCGCACTCGCGGAAAGCCTGGCAGAGCGGGGCTTCAAAGGTGGTGTTTTCGATGGTTTGCAGCGTGATGGGCTGCTCCTCCAGCTCGTTAAAGTCTACGAACTCCACCGCGTAGGCTTTCTTGAGCTCAAAAAAGCCGTGATTCTCAAAGATCTCCAGCGGGTTCGGGTTCACGCTCGATTCTCCCACCCACACCCTCTCAGGCTGGAGCGGCTTGAGGTATTCCAGAACTGCCCGCAGCGCATCGGGATGCGTATCGGCCAGCGAGCCAGCTCCCATCACGGTATTCACCTTGATCAGCACGCGGCCTTGGATTTTCTTCCGGACATCGTCCCCAGCGTTTTCGAGTGCTTGCAGTACGTTTGTAAAACGATCTTCCCCTTTGACCAAGCCTACTTTTGGCATGCTGTGCCTCCTTCCAAGATAACGAACGGTCACACGTAAACAATACAGCCTCTCCGGGCGAGCGCTTCCAGGCAGCCCGGCCTCTCTTCCAGCCGGTTCCAGCGCAGGTCAAGCTTGCGCAGTCTTGGCAGGTGTTCTAAATTCTCTGGCAGCTCCTTCAGTGCGTTGGCGCGCAGATCCAGATATTCCAAAGAACGCAGCTCCGCAAAGCTGTGGGGCAGGGCAGACAGGTGGTTGAATCTCAAATTCAGGTCGGTCAGGCGAGCCAGGCTGCCAATCGAGTCAGGCAGCACCGTCAGCCGGTTGGACTGCAGGTTGAGCCGCTGAAGTGCGCTTAATCCTCCGATACCCTCCGGCAAATCCGATATCAGGTTGTTTTGGGCATGCAGCTCCACAAGGTTCGTCAGCCCTTCGATCTTGTCCGAAAGGGCGGCGAGCTGGTTATTGTAAATCCGCAGCTCAATCAAGCTGCGCAGCTTACCAATCCAGGAGGGCAGCTCCTCGAGTTTGTTGTCGGTGAGGTTCAGATAGCGCAAATTCTCCAGCGCCTCAAGCGAGTCAGGCAGTTCTCGTAAATGGTTGTTGCTGGTATATAGAAAAACAAGCTTATGTAAATTCCCCAAGGATTCAGGTACTTCAACAAGCTGGTTATGGCCCAGGTCGAGCATTTCGAGCTGCTCTAGCGTACCCAGGCTTTCTGGAAGGCGCGCCAAACGGTTGCCGCCTAAGTTCAGCGTGCGCAGGAGGGGCAGAGATGCGATTGCCTCTGGCACCTGGGTCAATTGGTTATCGTACAGGCTCAACGAGGTGAGATTTACCAGGTGAAAGATTCCCACGGGTATCTCTGCCAATCCGCAGCTATCCAGGTTCGCATTTTTCAAGCCGCTCAGGTCTACGCCGTCAGCGAGCGCCTCCAATAACTTGTCCCCGCAGATTTCAAAATGGTGTTGGTGGTTCATCCCATTTATTGTACACCTCATTTTTATCCATAAAATCACTCCGCGGAACTCGGCAGACTTCTGCGTTAAAATTCTCAATAGCGTCGATTAGCGGATTCTTTATGACTTCACCCCTCAGTCCCCTCCAGGTCAGCCCAAACGGTCGCTACTTCGTCGATCGAGATAACCGGCCCACCTTCTGGCTCGGCGATACCCAATGGGAGCTGTTTCGCCTTTTTGATGCCGATACCGCCCTGCGCATCCTGCATAACCGGCAAGCTAAGGGTTTCAATGTCATCCTGGTCATGCTCACGGGGGTGGACATTTCCCAATTTGACCCCGCTGGCAGCTTTTCCTACACCAACCTGGAAGGGGAAGTACCCTGGCTCGGGTATGACCCCCTCCGGCCCATCGAAGCTTATTTTCAACACATTGATCCGCTCATCCGCCTTGGCGAGCAAACCGGGCAAACTCTCGTTGTGGGCATCTACCACAAATGGCATGCCAATGTAATCACCCTCGAGAAAGCGCGACCCTGGGCACGCTGGGTCGCAAGGCGCTACCGTGAAGTTCCGAATCTGATCTGGAGTATGTACCCCAACGCCTCTGCGGAGTTCATCCCTGTCTGCCGGGAGCTGGCGGCGGGCTTGCAAGAGGGCGATGGCGGCAGCCACTTGATCTGCGTACACCCTGACCCTTCCGTGGCCTCCTCCAGCTTTTTACATCACGATCCCTGGCTGGCTTTCAACATGATCCAGACCTGCATTGATTATGACCAGATCCCCGCCACCGTCAGCGCGGATTACGCCCTCATGCCTGCGAAGCCGGTAGTCATGGCGGAGGGCGGTTATGAGGGCCAGGAATTTGACCGCCTCCAAACCCCTCACCACATCCGCAAGCAAGCCTATTGGACGCAGCTCTCTGGTGGTCATCACGTCTACGGGCACAACGATGCCTGGGCTTTTCCCGCTGCCTGGGAAACCTGGCTGACTGCCCCGGGTGCCGCGCACCTTCAGATCTTTCGAGAGGTGATTACTTCCCTCGCAGCCTGGTGGGATCTGGTCCCCGATCTATCCCTCTTCGTCTCCGGCCTGGGCAGCGGGTTTGCGCTCAATACTGCCGCTCGCTCAGCCTCGGGGCGCTGGATCATCGCTTACCTCAGCGAGCCTAGTTGCATCTCCCTGCGCCTGGATAGCCTGGTTGGATCTACCTTTGCCCAAGCCTGGTGGATCGACCCCACAAGCGGGGAGCGCTTCTCCGCTGGAACGCATCCAATTTCCAGCCTGGCTGCCTTCGAAACCCCGTCCGGTTGGGCAGATGCGGTCTTGCTTGTCGAACCTTCAGCCTGATCTCAAACCATCCATGCTTCGTACGGCCGGTCTTTTAATGGATCGGAACCAAAGCGCAAGATGTTGCCATCCAGGTCTTCCACATGCATCTCGAGTGCCCAGGAGTAGTTCCTCGGCGCGTGGTGGATGCGGGCGCCTTTCGCCTTAAACTCCTCGTAGAGCGCCTGCGCATCTGAAACGCCTACCCAGACCCAGGTACCTGGGTGCCCCTGCTCCCCCCGCACCAGGTAGATGCCTGCGTTATCCCTGGAGACATTGGAGAAATTGCCATTGCCCCATTCTGCCTCTTCGAATCCAAGCACTTCTACATAATACTTTACTGCCGCAGCCATATCCTCCACCCGCAGGATCGGAGTGGCATTTTCAAAGTGAATCGGTTTTTCTTCGCTCATTAAAACCTCTCAAAATATGATTTTCATTGGAGTGCCGATTGCTATAGTGTAGCACAAACCCTTGATCATCGGGCAGCAGGAAACACGCTAGAAGGATGGTTCCCATACCAGGCTGTAATCCGATTGCAGGAAAACCTGCAGCCAACCTGGCAGTTTTCATTCATGGTATTATTCAAATGCAACGAATTCCCCAACTGTATTGATTCAAATCCGTGAAACCCGTGCAATCCGTGAGCTAATTATCCAGGAGATCCCTTATGTCCATCATGACCCTGTTAACCGACTTCGGTCTCAAAGACGGCAATGTAGGCGTGATGAAAGGTGTCATCTGGAAGATCGCCCCCGAAGTACAGATCGCCGACCTGAGCCACCTCATCCCACCGCAGGATGTGCAGGAGGGGGCGCTGATCCTCTCGCGTTCCGCCCCCTACTTCCCTCCCGGCACCATCCACGTAGCGGTGGTCGACCCGGGGGTAGGCACCATCCGGCGCCCCATCGCGGCACGCCTGGGCAGCCAATTCTTCGTCCTGCCCGATAACGGCCTGATCACCCTGCTGCTCGAGCAAGCGGAAGCTGCCTCCGACAGCGTGGAGCTCGTTCACCTCGACCGGCCTCAATATTGGCTGCCTGAAGTCAGCCATGTCTTCCACGGTCGCGACATCTTTGCTCCCTGTGCTGCCCACCTGGCCAACGGCGCCCTGCTCACAGAGCTGGGCACGCCTATCCGCGATCCCCAGCGCTTGAAGTTCCCCACCCCTACCCAGATCGACCATGGTCTGCGAGGGGAGGTAATCCACATCGACCATTTCGGCAACCTCTCCACCAGCATCCGCCGCCAGCACCTGGGCGAGCCTAAAGCCTTGCGCGTGCGCCTGGCAGGGGTAGAGATCCTCGGACTTGTGCATACCTTTGGCGAGCGCCCGCCCGGCGAGCTGGTGGCATTGTACGGTTCCACCGGTTATCTCATCGTCAGCGTGGTCAATGGCAGCGCCGCCCAAAGCCTGGGCGTCAAAGTTGGGGATCCCGTCGAAGTGATTTGGTAGTCAGGGCATATAGCAGCCGTCGATGCCTTTCATTGTCACGGGGAATTGACCCTTCCACTCATCCCAGGGCCAGCCGTTGGATGGCCAATAAACAGGCTGCCTGGCTGCATTACGGGGGATGGAGGTTATGTCGGTGATGTCACCGGTCTGAACATCGATAACCATCGCAAGATCCGTCTTATATTGATCTGAGACTACAGCCAGAAAGTTACCGTCTTGGCTCCATGTCAGGCTGAAGGAAGATTGGACCTGGCTGAGGTTTCGTATTTCTCCGGTTTCTGTATCAAGGATATAGACACTGCCATTGGTGAGGTAATTTGATTGGATATATGCCAGGTAGCGGCTGTCTGGCGAAAAAGCCAGCTCGTTGATCTGCGGGTCATTGGCAAATTTGTTGAGCTGCTCTGGATGAGCCAGGTCCACCCAGCCCGCCTGGCTGCAGGTTGTCGTACCTTGCCTGAAGACAGGGTTGGTATAGGCGATCTTCCACCCATCTGCAGAGCGTGTACAGCGTACGCTCCAGGGATCGAAATATGGCAGCTCCGCCAGGAAGTATTTTTCAGCAAATAACGCCACTGGCTGGCTTACATTTACTGCTGGGTTTAATTCTTTAGGAAATTGGAAGGTCAGGCGCGCTTTCGATGGATCGAAACCCTTGGGAGGCGCTTGCCGCTCGTGTTGTTCGTGCCCGGGGACATTTGCATACTGGATCATCTGCCTTGTTTGCGCTTCGAGATCCTTCGACTCTGCAGGCGTTGCCAGGTAATCCTTTGAGAAATTTCTTTGCGCTGCTTGGAGTGGGTTAAATATGGTATCAGGCAGGTTGGTATCGAACATAGCCTGCTGTACGATAAAATCCATGTACAGCGTGGGATTATCGTCGCGCTCATAGACCTGCTGCCGCAGCGGTATCCCAGTGACGGTGTCAATCCAAAAACGTAGGAATTTTGTCTTCCAAAAGTGATCTCCTGTTTCATCCGGGTTCCACTCCACCACCAGTACCGGTCTGTCTGCTGTCCTATCCAGGCGCAGCACCTGCCAGTCTTCGGGGTTGTAAAAATTGTCACTATTGAGAAGGTTATATAACCAACCTGAAAAGGGATCATCCTCGCTCATTGTTACCCGCTGTACCTGGATGACCGGGTAATAAAAGTCAAACGATAATCCATCCCGCACCAATTGGCTTCTGACAAAATCAGAGTAAGGGTCTTGTGAGATGACGAACAGCTTCCCCGGTCGACTGATCCATAACTGGATATGGTTTTGCTGGGGAGGCCCTGCATAGCCGGCTGGTCCTAAGGTCAGGTAGTATAGATCCATCCAGGCTGTGTGCCAAATTTCATTACTGGCATGCATTCGCGATAGCACTTCTTGAATTGTGGAGCGGTCAGAGAGTGGCTTGACCGGCAGGCGGGGGTTCGGAAACGGGGTTGGTGTGGGTTCCAGCCATTCCTCTGCTCGAACTGGGATGAGCAAGTCTTGCCCAAGGTGCAGGGTAGTGTCCTCTAGTAGATTTCCTTTGATCAATCTCTCAGAAGTTGTGTGCAGCAGAACTGCAAGGTCTTCCACTTGGTCGCCTTCTTTAGCAGAATAGTACATGGACGGTGCCAGGGTTGGTATTGGGGTGGGGGGATTAATCAGATGTTGGAGCTCATCGGATGGGTCGATCCAACGGATTGCCAGCATTACCAACAAGATCATTGTCAGGGGAATACCCACAGATGCCGTCTGCCGGAGATAAGCAGCCACCTGCTTGTGTCGTTTGCGCTCTTTTACCTGGTTTCGTATGCTAGGAACATTGGTTTCTAACTCGCTTTGTAAGGCTGGTTCTACCTGCCACCGCCTTCGCAAAGCTTGATCCAGTTGCAGAGAGATCTCATCTTCGAGCAGCTTTTGGAAGGAAAAACCCAGTCGACCAGCCAACCATCGGATGTGCTTTTCAGCTTTTTAATAATTTGCTGTGCGTGTCTCGGTTCTTCATCCATCACCACCGCAATCTCGTTGATCCCCCAACCATACAGAGCCCTCAGCATGACCGCCATGCGCGGCCGCCCTCCAAGTTCATCGAATCCCAGCCAGAGCGCCGCCTCGGGGCCATCCTTAGGCTCTGCACCTGCAAAGAGCTCTTGCGCTCCATGGAAATGGTTCCGGATTTGCAGTCTGCGGCGGGCAGCCATCAGAATTCTTGAAGGCCAGGCGGAAGATCCAAATATCGACGTCTTGCTTCCCACCAAAATGCCTGCCTTCTGCCAGAATCTGTATCATGATTGCCTGGACGACACGCTCTGCCATCTCATGGTCATCCAGGTAAGCTCTTGCCAGGTAGCTGAGGGGATTACCATACGCGTTTAGCAGCGTTCTGGTAAGTCCTTCGACCTCGGCTCTGTCATTTCCGAGCAGCCAGACCAGATCTGGAGCAAGGTCTGGTACCCTTTCCAAATCTGGAATAGCGCCCAAGTTTTTGTTTCCTTGAGCTTTCATTGCGAAAAACCCATCCGCGCAAGTGCTATTCTTTTATTTTAGATTGTCATTACGAGGGCCTGGAGCGATGAATGTAAAAGCCAGCGATAAAACAATCTCATTTCGATGGTGAAATTGGATTGCTTTATTCACCGGAAAATTCGAAGAAGATCAGTGTGTCCCCATAAAATTATTGTACATCCGATTTGTTAAAAATGATCAATCACTTTATACCTAATCCCTTATTCAGCGGTATAATTCCCGCTTTAGATTACCCAAATTAGATATTATCTGGTACACAACCAAAGGAGCTGATATGGATAAGAAGGAGTTGCGCGAAAGAGTAAAAGCAGATGATGTAAAGTTCATCTCACTGCAGTTCACCGATGTAACCGGTGCGGTGAAATCGGTCGATATCCCTGCCCACCGCCTGGATATTGCCTTGGAAGATGGAGTTCTGGTTCGATGGCTCCTCTGTTGAAGGCTTTTCCCGTATCCAGGAGAGCGACATGCGTTTGATCTTGGACATTGATACTTATGCTGTCTTGCCCTGGACGCCGGAGGAATACCGCCGAGCACGCATCTTCTGTGATATCTATCAACCTGATGGCGCTCCATTCCCCGGCGATCCACGCGGCGCCCTCAAGAGAGTCCTTGCTTTGGTCGAAAAGCGCGGCTGGACCTACTATATCGGACCTGAACCGGAGTTCTTTCTGTTCAAGCCCGCGGATGGCAACGGCATTCACCCGGTGCCGCATGATGTCGGCAGCTACTTTGATTTTTCGGCGAATGACGAAGCTGTGCGCGTGCGCACCGAGCTGATGCAAGCTCTCTTGGGTATGGGTCTTAACGTCGAGATGGGTCACCACGAAGTTGCTATCGGTCAGCATGAGATCGACTTCCAGTACGATCATGCTTTGCGCACTGCTGATAACGTCCTCACCCTCAAGTACACCGTCAAAGCCATCGCCGCGCAGCATGGCCTGGTAGCTTCCTTTATGCCCAAGCCCATTTTCGGCATCAACGGCTCCGGCATGCACTGCCACCAGTCGCTCTTCAATGCCAAGGGTGAGAACCTATTCTACGATCCCCAAGACGATTTCCACCTCTCGCCCATCGCTTATGGTTTCATCGCCGGGCAGTTAGCCCATGCACGCTCCTTCTCTGCCGTTGTCGCCCCCACCATCAACTCCTACAAGCGCCTGGTACCCGGTTATGAAGCCCCTGTTTACATTGGCTGGGCGCAGATCAACCGGTCGGCTCTTATCCGCATCCCGCGCTTCACCACCGGCAACATCAAAGCCATGCGCGCCGAGCTGCGCTGTCCCGATCCCTCTGCCAACCCCTACCTGGCTTTCACAGTCATGTTAGCCGCAGCCCTGGAAGGCATCGATAAGCACCTGCCTGCTCCCAAGCCGCTCAACAACATCAACATCTACCACCTTACCGCCGAAGAACGGGCTGCCATGAAGATCGCCGAGCTGCCTGGTTCGCTATCTGAAGCGTTGCGGGAGCTGGAAAAGGATGAGGTGGTCAAGAATGCCCTCAGCCCGGTTCTTTACGAAGCCTTCGCTCGCGCCAAGTGGGCTGAGGTTGAAGAATCGCGTATGAAAGTCACCGACTGGGAAGTCGAGCGCTACCTCGAAAATGCCTGATCTGTGAGGCGTGGGCAAAGCCAGTTATTTGTTTTGATGCATCCTGTAGGGGTGCCGTTACGGCGCCCCTATTTGATTACCCTGCTACGCTTTTGATAAATTAGACATATAATCATAAAGATCATTCCTTCGATGTGTATCGTGTGTCCAGCGTTATCGTTTGACCTCGCCACAAACAAGGCGAGGATCTTTTGTGTTTTTCAAGAACTGCTCCAACGATGTTAGCTACGCCAAAAGATGATGGTTACGGCAGTACAAAATCGGATTGTTTCGCTTAATTCGCTCAAAAGGGCTGTCGGTTCTGAACAGGAAAGGTGCACATTGAAGTATCTAATGAAATTGTTTATCACAATTCACGTGGGTCTGTACCGGCTTTCGGGGGGAAAGCTGGGAGGCAGGATGCGTGGGTTTAACGTGCTCTTGCTGACCACCACCGGACGCAAGAGTGGAAAGTTCTACACGGTGCCGCTGGGTTTATTTGATTGGCAAGGCAGTTACCTGATTGTGGCTTCCAACAGTGGTGCACCTATGCATCCGGCCTGGTATTACAATCTAAAGAACCAACCTCAAGTTACCGTGCAAGTGTTAGATAAGATTATCCCTGTAACCGCCGAGGTGTTAACCGGCGATGCCCGTGCCCAAGCGTGGCAGCAAGTGATCACCAGTGCCCCGGCTTATGCTGATTATGAGAAGAACACCTCACGCGAGATTCCGCTGGTTTTGCTTCACACCTATCCACCGGCGACCCGTAATGACAGCTCGATCAAATAAGCTGCTTATACTGTCTGGGCTACGCAAAAAGATCCTGTGTAAGGGCTCACAGCCGTGTACCCCAACAAATAATTTAAAAGGAGAAAAATGATGAGTGCAAACACATTTGCGTTCACCGATAAAGATGATTTTCACATTTTTACCTACAAATGGGCGCCTGATATAGCCAAGCCCAAGGCCGCTGTGCAAATTGCGCATGGAGCGGCTGAGCATGCCCTTCGTTACGCGCGCTTTGCCAAATACCTCAACCAGGCTGGCTATGTGGTCTATGCCGATGACCACCGCGGCCACGGCAAAACTGCGGGTGATCTGTCCAAAGCAGGCATCGCTGGCCCAGATGGCTGGAACGGGATGGTTAAGGATGAGAAGCAGCTCAGCGATTTGATCAAGAAAGAAAATCCTGGGCTGCCGCTGTTCCTGTTTGGGCACAGCATGGGCTCTTTCCTGGCCCAGCGCTACATCCAGCTTTGGGGAAACGTACTGGAGGGGGTAATCCTCTCTGGCACAACCGGCCTGGCGATTATTCCCCCCGAGGCGCTGCCAATGATGGAGCAGGCTGCAGCGGGGGAGCTGCGCGACCAGATCCCAACTGGCCCTGGATTATTTGCTGCGCTCAACCAACCTTTTGAGCCGGCCAAGACCCCCTTTGACTGGCTCAGCCGCGATGAGTCAGAAGTGAAAAAGTACATTGATGATCCGTGGTGCGGCTTCGCCTTTTCTAATGGGATGACCCTGGAGATGGCACGGGGTATGGTGGAAATGCTTGTCCCTGAGAACCAGAAGCGCGTCCCCAAAAACCTGCCGGTGCTCCTCGTTTCTGGTGAGATGGATCCGGTTGGGGCGAACAACGGCGTACGCGCCCTGGGCCAGCGTTACAAAGAGCTGGGCATCCAGGATGTGCAGGTGATCCTGTATTCCCAAGGCCGGCATGAGATGCTTAACGAGATTAACCGCGACGAAGTTCATAAAGATTTGACCAAGTGGCTGGATGATCATGTGAAATAGACTAGAGGCTTCCGGGCAGACCCATTCGGTCATATATACGACTGGATTCTCGCATCGCCTTTTCCATCACCGGATGTAAGGGCGAGATCACCCCGCCCTTACATCCGGTTAAATCGCTATTTCGCTTGGATTTTAACCTGCGCCGGCGGCAGCCCCTTCGTCCGGGCGGTCAGGGTGATCTCGCCCGGCTGGCCGGAGCTGCGCAAGACAGCCAGTAGGTGGCCTTGGTAGGCTTTGCGGTGGTTTCCCACGTACATCTCTTCCGAGATTGGGTTGCCCGTGCCCACCGCGAATAATTCACCGGCGCCAGTGACTTCTACGGTAATATCCGGCTCAATGTGCTTTACCAGTACGCCCAGCTGATCTTGTATCGCAATATCGACGTAGGCAATGCTGCCAGTGTCCGCCTTGATCACGGTTTGGTCAGGGGTGAGGTGTAGCGCAGCTGGGGCAGAGGCCGTCACCAGCTTGAAGCGCCCGGTCTCTTTGCCGCCCTTGTAACCGACCGCTTCGACCGTGCCGGGCTGGTAGGTGACTTTGAAGGTGGCTATGTTTTTGACTGCAGCCCCAGCTGGTTTGCGACCCGCAGAAACGCCGTTGATGAACAACTCCACCTCCTCATCGATGGAATACACATCCACCTGGGTGGGCTTGCCCTCTTGACCAGGGAAGGTCCACGTGTCGAGCATTGGCTCCCAGGCCCACGGGTTGAAGGCGATGTTTTTGCCAAAAAGCTCGGGGCTGAGTACAGAGATGAACGGCGCGGTGCGTACCCCCCACAGCAGCTCGCGGTAGTACGATTGGGGCCGCTTGATTCCGCACAGGTCGAAGTCGCCGCAGCCATACAGGTGGTATGGATACGGTGCCCCTAAGCTGGGTTTGCCGTCGAAGGATACCGCCCCAAACCCGGCCTCACCAATGTAATCCATCGCAATCCAGATAAAATCGCCGATCACATGCGGCAGGCGCGCCGTCTCGGTCCAGAAGTAGTACGACATATGCCCCCAAGTTTCCGTCCCTGCGATCACCCGCCCTGGAAACTTTTTTCCATCCACCGCGTAGCGCTGGGGCTGGTAGTTATACCCCACCACATCTAGAGCCTTGCAGAAGTTTGCAGTCATTTGCGCCCAGCGATCTTTCTGCAAATCTTCTTGCGCAGGCGGGAGCTCAAATATTTTGCTCATGTCGCCGGTTTCCATGAGCGCTAAGAAATCACCCATCAGGGCAGAAGTAACTGGGCGAGTGCTGTCGAGCGAACGCACGAAATCAGCCTGGCGCTTGGACCACTCTGCCCCGCTGGGAGAGCCCAATCCTTCCAAAATCTCATTGCCAATCGACCACATGAAAACTGAGGGGTGGTTGCGGTCGCGTTTCACCATGGCGGCAGTATCGCGCTGCCACCAGTCCTCGAACTGCAAGTGGTAATCATTAGGGGTTTTCGCGACTGTCCACGCGTCAAAGGTTTCATCGAGCACTAAAAATCCCAGCCTGTCGCAAGCTTCCAGCAGGGCGGGTGATGGCGGGTTATGGGCGCAGCGCAGGGCGTTGTAACCGGCTGATTTGAGCAGCTCCACTTTGCGCTCCTCGGCGCGGTCGAAGGCAGCCGCCCCCAGAGGGCCGTGGTCGTGGTGGATGCAGCCGCCCTTTAGCTTCATCGGTACGCCGTTTAAGCGCAACCCATTTTCAGCATCGATCGTAATGGAGCGGATGCCGAAGGTGGTTTTCTCTGTATCCACTACGCTGCCGCCCACCAGCACTTCACTGAGCAGCGTGTAAAGGTTCGGTTCCTCCACCGACCACAGCTTCGCCCCTTTCACCAGCAAGGTCTGCTGGACCGAGGCAAGCCGGGTCGCAGTCTCTACCTGGGCTGCCACCGCTCCCTGTGCATCCAGGATTGTGCTGCGCAGCAGCGCCCCCTCCAGGCTGTTCAACCCTGCCAGCTCGGTGGTCACCTGTACGACCGCTGCCTCCCGACCGACCACCGGAGTGGAGACGAAAACGCCCCACGGCTCGATGTGGACTGCTCCGCCTACGCGCAGCCAGACGTGCCGGTAGATGCCCGTCCCTGTATACCAGCGGCTGTTGGGCTGGGCAGTGTTGTTCGCCACCACACCGATGACGTTTTCCTTCCCATACGCCAGGTATGGGGTGATATCGACGATGAAGCTGGAATAGCCGTACGGCTGGAGGCGCAGGAGCTGGTTATTGACGGATACCTCGGCATTCATGTATACGCCTTCGAATTCGAGCTGCACGCTCAACGGACCCATAGGTCCGTCCCCTTGCCATTCCTCCGGGGCAGTGAATTTCTTACGGTAGTTTGCGATTCCGCCGGGGAAGTACCCGCCGTTGCTTGCTGCTGGGTTGCTGGCACTGCGAGGTTTCGAAATCATGGCGTCATGCGGCAGGGTCACCGGCTGCCAAGCGGATGGGTTGAACATAGCCATCAACCCTGCTGCTTCCGAAAATTCCCAACCTTGATCAAAAATTTGTTTTTTCATTTATTTGTCTCCTATCTGAAAAATAAGCAATATATATTTTGGTAGAGTGGAGAATAGTTCCGATGTTTTCCAGAGCTTGCACAACTGGTCTAATACTGAGGTGGGTAGATCCAGTTCAAGATCATCACAAGGATCACCAGCATGACCACCGAACCCACGGGCAGCGCCGCAAGCTGCATTAATGCGGCGACAGCCCAAAGGCGCAGCGCATGCTTCCAGTCTTTTTTGAACATCCATTTGATTAAGAACAAACCCGAAAGCAATATGATTGCCAGACCGCTGCCGATGGAAATAAGCGGTTCATCCTTAATCGCTCTGACGGTTAATGAGGTGATTACGCCCAACAAGATTTGGAGAAACGCAGCCGTAAACAGGTTCTTCGAACCCGGCGGTGCCAACTTATTGATGCGGAAACTGATCTTAATTGTCCAGGCAATGATCACACAAAATACGAGGAGGATGAGTCCCAGACCAAGGAGCAGGGTGATGGCAGGTTGTTGATCAATGATATTCATCATCATCGGAGTTCTCGCATCGTTTTCTCCATCGCCCGGGCAAAACACTGATAACGTTCGAATCGTTCTGCGTACAGCCTTTGTTTGCTGGGGTCCGGTTCGAAGCGCTGCCCCAGGTGCACCATGGAGTCTGCGCCGGCACGCAGGGATGGGAACACCCCAGAGCCGGTCCCGGCCAGGATGGCCGCGCCCAATGCGCCGGCCTCGTGCACCTGCAGGCGCACAAAGGGTTTTCCGAGGATATCTGCGCTGAGCTGCACCCAGGCATCGGACTGGCTGCCGCCGCCAGCCGCTGTAAATTCGTCGATCAAGATGCCTGCCCCAGGCAGTTTCTCCAGACATTCGCATAGGTAATAAGTGGCCGACTCTACGATCCCTTTAAGGATCTCCCCGCGGCTGGTCCCCAGTTTGAGGCCGGCGATCACCCCGCTCGAGTCAGCCATGAAATGCGGTGGGCCGGTGATGGTGAAATGCGGCAGCACCAGGATATCGGATGGGGATTCCGGGATTTCAGCGAACAGCGCCGGGTAAAGACTCTCCCCTCGTTCGATCGTTTGCCGATGCTCCGCCCTAGCAAAGGTATCTCGGAACCACTTGACCAGCACACCTCCCTGGTTGTAGATAAAGCTAACAAACTGTCCTGGAACGGCGTGGTGCTCTGTGTTCAACCCAAGCGCAATCATCGCCCGTGCCTCGGGGCGCCTGGCGAAAACCGGTACCATGCACAAGTAAGAGCCCATGCCATACATGGCCCGCCCAACCTCGATTACCCCGCAGCCGATCGCGTTGCAGCATTGGTCATGCCCGCCGCTGACAATCGGAATGCCGGCCGGGAGGCCCAGCTCTTCCGCACTGCTTGTCGAAACGGCGCCGACCACCTGCCCGGAGGGGAGGGTGGGGGGCAGCTTTTCTCGGTCCAGGCCTGCCCAGCTCAGCAGCGCATCCGACCAGTCTTCTCGTTCTATATCGAACAGCAGTGTGCGGTTGGCCAGGCTGTAGTCAACGTGGGGTTCGGCCCCGAGCATAAAGGAAACAAACCCGCTCCAGTGCAGGAACAGATCTGCCCGGTGGTAAAGGTCGGGCTGGTTTGATTGGATCCATTTCAGCTTGGTCAAGGAATAGGGACTGCCCAGCGTGTTCCCGTTGATCTGGTAAAGTCGTTCTGGATCCAGGCTTCTCCCCAGCTCCGGCAGGTACTCATCGCCGCGAATGTCAAAGTTGAGCAGGGAAGGCCCCAGGATTTCGCCTCGGGCAGTCACCGGTACAACCGCTTCACCCATTGAAGACACACACACGCCTCGCACCGGGTCTCCTCCCGCTCCCGCGGCTGCCTTGCGGATGGTATGCTTCACTTGTGCCCAAACCCTTGGCGTATCCAGCTCTGCCCAGCCCGGCTGTGGGTGCTGGTAATCGTATTCTTCGTAAGCCAGGCTCAGGAGATCGCCGCTTTCTGTGAATACTGCTGATTTGCAGCCGCTGGTGCCTACGTCAATCCCTAACAGGCTCATTTGCACCTACCACCTTTCCGCGCATCCCTGCCAAACCCAAGAAATCGTCGATGACCCAACACGTGCGTTCGTAAACTGCCTGTTGGGCTTTGAGCAGGCTGTTCGTCTGCTTCAAGGTCACTTCATATGCCTGGCGGATCTCAGTACCGATGTTGATCTTGGCAATGCCAAGCTTCATCGCCTCCCGCACATCTTCCGCCTGGATCCCTGACCCGCCGTGCAGCACCAGCGGAATGCCAGCCGCCTGGTGGATCTGGTCCAATCGTTCCAGGTTCAGGTGCGCTTCGATCTTCTTGAGATCCTTGCGCCCGGCGGCAATCGCCCCGTGGATATTGCCGATGGCCACAGAGAGCCAGTCACAGCCTGTTTCGGCCATAAAATGGCGTGCCTCATCCGGGTCCGTGAAGCCTTCGCCCGAAACGTACAGCTCCTCATAAGAGGGCATGGGGCCGCTCTCGTGACCCAGCACCGCCCCCAGTTCTGCCTCCACCGGGAGGCCTGCCCTATGCGCTAGCGCTGCTACCGGCTTCACCGCCTGGATATTCTCCTCCAGCCTCAGCCGCGAGCCGTCGACCATCAGCGATTCATACCCAAGTTGGATGGCTTCCTGAAAGATGGGGATGGTATCGACCCAAAGGTTATCTTCATCGATCACCGGCACATGGTCAAGATGCAGCCTGACGTAGTCCGGTTTGCTCCAGCGCACGAACTCATTTTTTACCTGGGCCAGTCCCCCGGCTTCAAACTTGATCCATTCCAAGCGGGCGGTGGCGATCAGGCCGAAAGCGTCCAGGTCGACCACTGCTTGCACAACCGGCTCGAGCATGGGCAGGTAAGGGATGTTAAATGCCGGGATCGCCAGCCCGAGGCGGTGGGCGTTCTGGAGGATCTCACGGATACCGGTCTGGGTGCCCGTGTGGCTCATATCAGCCTTGAGGCAGTGAAATATCGAATCCCAGGTAATGACCCAGCGCCTCTACCAGCGGCTTGCTCACATGACCGGGCGCGATCGATACGTGGTGGCGGTGACCGTTCACGCCCAATGTGCAGCAGCACATCCTGCAAGTTAGGGATCTCAGCCACACCCGCCACGCCGAAGAAATTGGCAGGGATCGGGTCTTGCGTGAAGCGGCCTTCACCCAGGTACATTTTCACCTTTCCTTCGTCGGTCATCAGGCTGCCAAAGGTGAATTCCATCGGCTTGATCCGTCCCACGTTGCATCCGTAAGCTTTGCCTGCCCCGATCGAATTCATCAGGATGGCATGGTCGATCACCTTCCCTTTGCCTTCCATCAGGCTGGCAGGCATGGGACCGCAGTGGAACAGGATGCATTTGTCATCTTCATCGTAATAGTTATTATTCCAATCCAGCAAGCCCACCGGCTGGTAGGAGGCCAGGTGCAGGGCTTTCATCGCCACCGCATTGCCCAGGTCGACTTCACAAGCAGCTGGCAGTCCCAGGTCGTTGAGCGAGCCCATCGCTACGCAGGGAGAGATGCCCATCTGCACCTGGATTTCGGTCCAGCAGCGGATGGCGACAGCATCCAGCCGGGCTTCCTGGATCATCTGGTCGAGGGCGACGCCCAGGCGCACAAGCTGGTCGAAGGCCGCTGCGGGTACTTCCTCCCAGGTGGTCATTTCACGCAGCTGGGTGGTTTTTCCGCTGTAAACCGCTTCGGAAGGCTTGACCGAGCGCATGCGCTGGAACAAATCCGACATATCGAAGGTTTCAACCGTCACTCCGTGCCGCTGCAGGGCCACCTCGTCAATGCGCACCGTCTTGAACGGTGTGGTGCGCGCCCCGATCGCCCCGACCACCATGCCTTTGATACCCTTGACCACCTGGCAGACCCGGTCGAATTCATCGATATTGGCTTTAAACCGCTCGCTCCCTGGGCGAACAGTGTGCGGCTTCAACGCGGTGAACTTGACCCCGTATTGGCGAAACACGTCCATGATCGATAATTTGCCGCAGAACGCATCGCGCCGGTCAGCCGGCCCCATCAAGTTGTAATCATCGGGGTAAGCCTGGATCAAGATCGGTACACCTGCCTCTTGCAGGGCGGTGACGGCTCCGTTTTCATCACCGAAGTTTGGCAGGCACAAGATCACCCCATCAAACTTGCCGCGGTTGTGCGTGTAAGAAATTGGCAAATACTTCGCCTTCCTGAACGGTTTCCACCGCGCCGTAGCGGGTCGCAGCTTCATCCAGCATCAGCACCTCGTGCCCGAGGGCATTCAGGGTGCGTTTGCATTTCCTGGCGCGCGCCCGCAATTAACGAAGCCGGGAAGAAACCCCGGTTCCCAAAAAATACTGCAAAAGTTGACTTTTTCATTTTGGCTCCTCGTGATTATCGATTGGATGTTTGTTTGACGGGGTTGTTCAGGTACTTGCATTCTTAATTGGAGCTTTGTAAGTACGCCACATTTGCATCCCACTATACATCCATAACTTTTTTCCTGTCAACAACCCTTTCGAATTTTTCCCCTCTCCAAAGGGGTGACGGTCAGCCTCCCGAAATCACCGCCACCAGCCTCACCTCATCCCCCGCTTTCAGCCTATACGATCCCCCAATCATCTCCCCCTCCCGGATCGCCAGCACGCTCTCCGGATCGATGCCCAGCTTCTCCAGCGCCTCCAGCAGCGTCAGGCCGGGTTCGAGCTCATAAATTTGATTGCGGTACCTGATCTGGATCGAGTTTTCCATTCCAAGCCTAATCTGCAGCCAGTCTCGCTCGGGACCCTAAAGTGCTCGCTCCAAACAGGATCAGAGCCGCCACGCAGCAAAAAGCCATCGCTAAAAAGATCCCGTGTGCGCCGATCTGGTCGAACAATACGCCCATCAGCAAGGCGCTCACCACCCCCGCCAGGTTGATCGTTGAATTTAGCAGCCCCTGCGAAGTTGCGTTGAGGGCGGGTGGCGCTAACTTTTTCGCATAGGCTACGCTGCACGTTGCCAGAAGACCGTAAGCTGGGCCGTTGAGAATATTGATAAAGAATGCCCATTCAGGTGAAGGCATCCACCATAAGAGCACATAACGTAAAATCATTAAAATCATTGACACGATCAGCAGGCGGGCCAGCCCCGCTTTGCGGATGAACCAACCGCTGAAAAACAAAAATGGGATCTCAACGATCGCTCCTGAGGTAGATGCCAGCCCGATCAAGCTTTGGCTGGCACCCAAGCTCAGCAGCGCCACTCCCTGGTACATAATGCTTGCGTAATTGGCCACCCAGATCAGGAAGATGCTGGCGGCGAAGACCATCCATGCCGGTTGGCGCATCATCCGCCCAATTTGGGCTGCGGCTCGCTTCTCCAGCCTCACGGGGATGTCCGGCAGCAGTAGCGCTGTCAGGGCAAACAGCCCCATCATCACGCCATAAACTGGAAAGATCAGCGAAAGACCTGTGCGGTCATAAATAAAACCGGACGTGCTGGCTGCCAGGATATAGCCGACAGAGCCACCCATCCGGTAGCGCCCGTAATTCTCACTTTTCGATCCCAGCATCGCCAGC
Organism: uncultured Chloroflexia bacterium; assembly: GCA_963751425.1. Classification (GTDB taxonomy): domain Bacteria; phylum Chloroflexota; class Anaerolineae; order Anaerolineales; family UBA4823; genus CAVVUF01. Next base: position 1,585,191 of record CAVVUF010000002.1, read on the forward strand.
GTAACGCCATCGAGCAGGGTTCCCAGTGCGGAGGCCATGATGCTTGCCAGGCACGAAAGGCCGTAGAAAGCCCAGAATGTGTGTACGAGCGGATAGAACTGCGCCACAATCACCGCTCCGATTGCTCCTCCTGCAATCAAAAGCCTCGGTTTTCCAGTGCGGTCGCTCAAATATCCCCAGGCAATGGCACTCACCACCCCGATAATCGCGCTGCTCATCGTGATGATCCCGATCTGTGTCCCGCTCAAACCTGCCTGGCGGTAATACACGTTTAAGTAAATGAAATAGGCCCCCACCGCCAGGAATTGGAAGAAAAACAGCAGCCACGCCACCCACATCCGTTTGGATGGCGGCTGGTCTGCCTCCGGCGGAGCCTTTTTCTCTAAACTTTCTTCTGAGAATTCAGATTGGCTTGTAATACGCTCCTCCAATTTGCCCTTTTCTTTTAAATCCGCCTTTTCTTTGTTTCTGCTCTTTCCGTGTACATGTTTTAATTCATCCGTGAGCTTTTAAAAACTCCCGCACCACCCCGTTCACCTGCTCAGGTTTTTCCAGGTGCGGATGATGCCCGCAGCCTTCCAGTGGGTAGCCCCTGGCGCCCGGCAGGCACGCCACCAGCTTCGGGAAGGATTTCGGCGCCAGCAGCCGGTCGCGCGTGCCCCAGGCCACCACCGCTGGCTGCCGGATCTCTCCCAGGCACGGCGTCAGATCCTCCACGCCGCGCACCAGGCGCGTCACCTGCCGCGAGGCGCGCAGCAGATCGTGGGCCTTCTGCCTCCGGGAGTCGGCTGGCATGGGCGAATACGGCTCGAAGCTCATGTTGATCACCGACTCTACCATCCTCTTCGGAGCGGCGTGCAGCATTCTCTGACCGATGTCCAGCATCTGCGGCGCCCGTACCACCGCTCCGGGGATCTGCTCGGTGCTGAACAGCGGGTCGATCAGGAACAATCCCCGCAGCTTTTGGGGGAACTGCAGGGCGAGCTGCAAGCTGAGATAACCCCCCAGCGAATGCCCCACCAGCGCGAAGGGCTCCTCAAGTCCCAGCCCCTCGATCCACTGCACCAGGCTGGCATACACCGCTGGCAGATGGCAGCACGCCTGCTCCTCTTCCTTGGGGCTGTCGCCGTGGTCCAGCAAGTCGCAGGCATAGGTGCGCCAGCCCGCCTCAGTCAGCACTGGGGTCAACAGATCCCACTCGTGCAGCGACGAAGCCAGCCCGTGCACCAGCACCACCGCCTTCCCTGCTCCTCGCACGTTGAAATTTAACTTCTCCGGGTTAGTCATTGGATGGGATCTTCCTGCCTAAGTCTACCTCATAAACTTCAAATCCACAGTCTTGTTTTTTGTTCACGGATGAACACGGATTCAACAGACTTTTAAAAGGATCTTCTGTGGGCTTTTATAATGATCAGCTTTTTCTTTCTTTTTCGATTTTCCCGTGTGTTTCTTTTGATCTTGTCCGTGTCATCCGTGAAATCCGAGAGCTTTTTTCCCACTTGGCGTAGATTAGCGCCGCGCATACTTGCGCCTATTTGCGGATACTTTTGCTTTTATTCTCCGCGCGCTACGCCTCTCAGCGGTAAAATATCTCTCTGAGGATCTTTTCTCAAACCCTGTTTATCCTGTCCGTTGGTTACAACGGCTATCCCTGTTAGGAATAAAGGACTTCCCATGCAGCTCAACGAATACTACGAATTTGCCGTCCAAACCGCCTACCTGGCGGGCCGCCTGACCCTCGGCTACTACCAGACTGGTCTGCTGCCCGACCTCAAAAGTAACGATACCCCCGTAACAGTCGCTGACCGGCTCTCAGAGCAGCTCATCCGCCAGCGTATCGAAGAGTGCTACCCGGCGCACGCCATCGTCGGAGAAGAGTTCGACGATAAAGAAGGCACACAGTCCGCCTTTCGCTGGTATATCGATCCCATCGACGGCACGCAGTCTTTTATCCACGGAGTCCCTCTGTACGCCGTCCTGCTCGGGCTGGAGATCGACGGCTTGCCCTCCGTTGGCGCCGCCTACTTCCCCGCCCTCGATGAGATGATCGCTGCCGCGACCGGCTTGGGCTGCTGGTGGAACGGCAAGCGGGCGCACGTTTCCGCAGTCTCCCGCCTGCAGGAGGCCACCCTGTCCTTCACCGACCCGCTCCAATTCGTCAAGAAAGGACGCACCGACGCCTGGGACCGCCTCATCCAATCCACCCGCTACCGCGCCGGCTGGACAGACGCCTACGGTTACCTGCTCGTCGCCACCGGGCGCATCGAGCTGGCTGTTGACCCCTTCATGTGCCCCTGGGACTGCGGCCCCTTCCCGCCCATCCTCAGCGAAGCGGGCGGTTACTTCGGTGACTGGCGGGGCAACATCACCCTGCATGGCGGGGAGGCCTTTGCCACGACCGAGAAGCTGTTGCCAGAGGTGCTGGAGGTGCTGGCGTTGAAAGAGTGAACCACGGAGGCAGTTCGATAGAGGGTGGGGGGTAGGGTTAAATCCCCTCACCCTACCCCTCGCCCACCGGGCGAGGGGTTCTTACCCATAAAGATCTTGATCCCCCATCCTAACCATCTTGTAAACATTGGAGACATCCATGCAGCCAGTCGACTATAACGAGATCAGCAAAATCTACGATGATGTCCGGGAAGCGGAAGTGACCCTCATCAACCATTTCCTACAGGAGCTACCCTCCCAGGGCGGGCTGGCGGCCCTGGATATCGGCTGTGGGACGGGCAACTACACGGACCTCTTTCAGAAAGTCACCCGGGCGCAGGGCTGGCGGGTGTACGGCATTGACCCCTCCGAGGGCATGCTCGCAAAAGCCCGTCAGAAGAACACGCTGGTTTTGTTTCAGCAAGGCAGCGCGGCGCACATCCCGATGCTAGACGGTTTTTTCGACTTTGCGTATTTAACCGATGTTATCCATCATGTCCCCAACATACTCGAGATGATTCAGGAAATCCGGCGGGTCCTGAAGCCGCAGGGCAAGCTTTGCATCGTGACCCAATCTCACCGGCAGATTGCGTTGCGGCCGACGGCGCAGTTCTTCCCGGGCACGGTGGCGATCGACCAGGCACGCTACCCCGATATCCCCGCCATCGTCGCGGTGGGGCAGCTCGGAGGCCTGAGTTTCTTGAAACAAGAGATCTTGTTCGAAGGCGAAGACCTGGAGGCTGGGGGCTGGCTACCTGGAGCTGGTGACAAAGAAGGGCTACTCGATGCTGCGCTTGCTGCCCGAAGCAGAGTATCAAGCAGGGCTGGAGAGGCTGGAGGCAGCCCTGCGGGAGAGGCCGGTCAAGACCAGGTCGGCGGGGGATACGCTGGTGTGGTTCGTTAAGGGATAGCTGAATCTAAATTGTATCGATCGTCCCTTCTCTTAAATCCCATTTCTGGCTACAATGGGCTTGATTACATCAGAACCTGAACTTAGTTCTTAACTTATGTACCAAATGGATATAAAAATCCGTCTTTTCCCCCGATGATCTTTATCCGCACTTACTGCTTTTTCTGTATCCTTAATTTTAATACCCGTGTTATCCGTGTATACCCGTGAGCCTTAATCACCTATGCCCATCGAACAGATCACCCTCCACCACCTGAGCATGCCCTACGTAACCCCCTTCCAGACCTCTCGGTGGGTCGAGACGGACCGCGAGTTCGTCATCGTCCAGCTCGAGTCCGAAGGCCTGACAGCCTGGGGCGAGTGCACCGCCACGCAGCACTGCGCCTACTCCTACGAGACCACCAAGACCAACTGGCACATCCTCGAAGACTTCCTTGTCCCCATCGTGCTCGCCAATGACTTACCGGATGTACCCGCTTACCGGGGGGCTATCAGCCACCTGACTGGGCACCCGATGGCCAAGGCCGGCATGGAGATGGCGCTGTGGGACCTCTTCGCCCAGCGGCAGGGGCTCTCGCTGCAGAAGCTGCTCGGCGGCACCCGTGATCGGGTGAAAGTCGGTGTCTCGGTCGGCATCCAGCCTACCACGCAAGCGCTGCTCGAGACGGTGGATGGCTACCTGACGCAAGGATACACGCGCATCAAGCTCAAGATCAAGCCCGGCCGCGATGTGGGCGACGTGGCGGCCGTTCGCCAGGCTCATCCGCACCTGCTCCTGCAGGTGGACGGCAACTCGGTCTACCGCCTGGAAGACGCCCCGCACCTGAAAGCCCTCGATCAATTCGACCTGCTGCTGATCGAACAGCCGCTCGCCGAAGACGACATCCTCGACCACGCCAAACTCCAGCCGCAGCTCAAGACCGCACTGTGCCTGGATGAGTCGATCCTCTCGGCCACGCATGCCCGCTGGGCGCTGGAGCTGGGCGCCTGCCGGGTGATCAACATCAAGCCGGGGCGGGTGGGCGGCATGTACGAGGGGAGGCTGATCCACGACTACTGCCGGGAGCGGCAGATCCCGGTGTGGATGGGCGGGATGCTGGAGAGCGGGATCGGGCGGGCGGCGAACGTGGCGCTGGCCTCGCTGGAGGGCTTCACGCTGCCCGGCGATATCTCGGCCTCGGCCCGCTACTACGCCGAAGACCTGGTGGAGACGCCCTTCGCCCTGAACCCCGACAGCACGCTCACGGTGCCGCAGGAGCCTGGGTTGGGGATCCGGGTGCGCGGCGATATGCTGAAGAAGTATAGGCTGCGGAAGCAGGTTTACCGGAGGGGGCAAGCATGAACGTCGTGCCGCTCACCCTGACGGGGCGCCTCATCCGCCTGGAGCCGCTCAGCCTGACGCACTTTCCCGACCTGGCGGAGGCCGGAAAAGAGGAGAGCCTGTGGCAGTACATGCGTTACGGGCAGGTGACCACGGAGGCGAAGATGCGCGGCTTGGTGGGGCAGCTTTTGGAGTGGCAGGCGCGCGGCACGGACTTGCCTTTTGCTGTCATCCACCAGGAGAGAGGCAGGGCCATCGGCATGACGCGCTTTATGAATATCGAGCCTGCCAACCGGGGTTTGGAGATCGGTGGCACCTGGTATGCGCCGGCTTTCCAACGCACGGGCGTGAACACGGAAAGCAAGTACCTGCTGCTCGGGCATGCCTTCGAGAATCTGGGCTGCCTGCGCGTGCAGTTCCGCACCGATTTGCGCAACCTGCGCTCGCAGAAGGCCATCGAACGCCTGGGGGCGGTGCGCGAGGGGGTGCTGCGCGACCACATGATTTTGCCGGACGGCACGCTGCGCTCGTCGATCATCTACAGCATCTTGAGGGGGGAGTGGGAGGCGGTCAAGCGTCATCTGGAAGAGTTGATGGAAAGATGAGTTGCCCGCTTTCGGCTGGTTATGTATAATGGGGGCGCAAATCCAAAATATTAACGTTGGATTGGCGTAGATTAGCTGATCAAGGAGACTTGTATGACAAAAATATCATTCCTCGGCGCCGGAAGCACCGTGTTCGCCAAGAACCTGCTGGGAGATATCCTCAGCTACCCCGAGCTGGCTGAGGCAACCATCAGCCTGCACGACATCAACCCCGAGCGCCTACGTACCACGGAAATCGTAGCGCAGCGCATCGCCAAGACGCTGGGCGCCAAACCGACCATCGAAGCCACCCTCGACCGGCGCAGATCGCTGGACGGGGCGGATTACGCCATCAGCATGTTCCAGATCGCTGGCTACAAGCCTGGCACGGTGGTGGACTTCGAGGTACCCAAGCAGTACGGGCTACGCCAGACGATCGCTGATACGCTGGGCATCGGTGGGATCATGCGCGCTTTGCGCACCATCCCGGTCTTTTTGGAGGTGTGCCGGGATATGGAAGCATTGTGCCCGTCGGCGACGCTGTTGAACTACGTCAACCCCATGGCGATGATCACCTGGGCGATCAACCGGGCCAGCGCGATCAAGACGGTGGGGTTATGCCATAGCGTGCAGGGGACGGCGGAGCAGCTGGCTCATGATATCGCTGTGCCGATCGAGGAGATTAACTACCTGTGCGCGGGGATCAACCACATGGCTTTTTACCTGCGCTTCGAGCGCAAGACGCCCGAAGGGGTGGAAGACCTGTACCCGCGCATCCGCCAGGTGGTGACGGAGGGGCGCATCCCGGAATGGAACCGCGTCCGCTACGAGGCTCTCACCCGCCTGGGCTACTTTGTGACCGAGTTGAGCGAGCACTTCAGCGAATACGTGCCCTGGTTCATCAAGCGCGACCGCCCCGACCTGATCGAGAAGTACGGCGTGCCGCTAGACGAGTACATCCGGCGCTGTGAGTTGCAAATTGCGGGCTGGGAGTTTGTCAAAAAGGAGATGGAGGATCCCAATTCTGATTACCTGGACGCGGTCTACCGCAGCCATGAGTATGGCTCTTCGATCATCCACAGCCTTGAGACGGGGACGCCGCGGGTGGTGTATGGAAATGTGCTGAATCGCGGGTTGATCGATAACCTGCCGCAGGGCTGCTGCGTGGAGGTGCCCTGCTTGGTGGATAAGAGCGGCATCCAGCCCACGCGGGTGGGAGCGCTGCCGCCCCAACTGGCAGCCCTGATGCAGACCAATATCAACGTGCAGGCCTTGACGGTGGAGGCGGCGTTGAGCCTGAAGAAGGAGCACATCTACCACGCCGCCATGCTCGATCCGCACACGGCAGCGGAATTGGACCTGGAGCAAATCTGGAGCCTGGTGGACGACCTGCTGGAAGCACACCAGGGCTGGCTGCCAGAATACCGGTAACGGCAGCGCTATCGACCCAGAGCTTATGAAATTGATGCAGAAGTACTGGCAGCGGCTGATTTGGGGGGCGCCGGTGATCCTTTTTGGGATCAGTATGCTGCAGCTCTTTCAGGTGGGCGATACTTACGCTTTATTATGGCTAAAAAGGATCTGGCGGAACCGGGATCAGACGGCTTTTGAGCGAAGTGCAACTTTCTATCTGGGGGACAGCGGTTCGAAGTTCATGCGGTTCCTTGACGAAACGATCCCGGTGGAACAAGCCGTGGTGGTAGCAGAACGCTCGGCGCAGTTGTCGCACCAGGAGATCTTGCAGTATTTCTTGTTCCCGCGTCCGATCGTGGCCTGCAGCTGCGACTTGGGGTTGACATGTAAAGCCTGCCTCATGGAGCCTGATCGTTATGTCCCCGTCACCAGCCAGTTCCCGCCGCCAGAGCTGTCTGCAGAATTGTTTGCCGGGATCAAGCAGTATCTTCCAGCAGCGATTGATTCCGATTATTACCTGGGCGTTTACGCCCCGGTGCAGGAGGCAAGCCCCGGCGAAGCTAAGACATTCAGGGAACACACCTTCGATCTTTTGAGACTGCTGATCGTTGATTTGACCATTTTGTTAGCCCTGGGCCTGTTCGGAGGCGCCCTCGTCTATCTCATGGTGCCCAGCTTATCCTTGGTCGAGACCGGAAGCCTGGCAGTTCCGGTTGGAACAGGGATAATAACCTGGGCGCTGTTCTTAATCTCCTGGGCGGGGGTTCCGCTCACCCCCCTCACCGTCATTGTGAGTTACCTGGCTTGCGGTTTATCCATTCTGGGGGCGGCAAAGCTTACGGGCACGAATTTTCGCTTCCACCTGCCGAATTTTCATGGCCCCGATTTCCAGTGGATTAACCTGGTGGGTTGGTGTGTGGTTGGTCTGACCTGGACCATTCTACTGGTCATCACAGTCGGGAGATCTTATTCTCTGTTTGACGATATCGTGATCTGGAGCGCGAAAGGCCACGGGATGGCCTATGCAGGCAGCATTTTTGCCGGCCGCTTGCTGGGAGGCCACGGCCTGGCTTACCCGCTGAATATCCCACTGCTGGTGACGGTTTTTACACTCTTGGATGGCGACCTGCTGCCCGGCTCAAAATTCTTCTTTCCTTTTGCATTCCTGGCACTGCTCGTGGGAGTGTACCGCTTCTGCCGGCGGCACGGCGTTTCACCTTTGATCGCCACGGGAGGCACGCTGTTGATCCTGACGTCTCCGGCGATCTTTTTTTACGGGACGTCTGGCTTTGCAAATATCCCTTTCACCAGCTACCTGGTATTAGGAACCTTGTGGAGTTTTGAAGGATTGGAGCAAGACGATTCCAGGGTGCTGCTTTTAGGCGGGCTGCTGCTGGCAATGGCAGGTTGGACGCGCCCTGAAGGATTAGCTTATGCTTTGGTGTTGGTGGTTGCGCTGCTGGTTGGGCGCTGGGTCACCCGCCAGCCCCTGAATTTTCATGCAAGGTGGCTGCTGCCTTTGTTGATCATCACAGGTGCATGGCTGATTTTTGGCACAACATACATTGCTGGAGATCAAGCGGGCGACGCCCTGAAAGGTTTATCGCAACAGGTGCTGAACGGGCAGATCGACTTAGGTCCGCTCAAGACGATGGTGATCTTCATCGGCAATCAACTTTTTCATGGGGTGGATTGGCGGTACCTGACGCCGCTGGGGGTGTTCCTCATTCTGGTGGCAGTGATCCGTCAAGTACTCCACCCCAGCCCCTTGATCCCGATGCTGCTGATCGTGACCCTGGCGGGATTTGGTTTTGTGATCGGGATTTTCTTTATCTTGAGCGAACCGGATTTTGTCGCATTTTTGGACGTATCGTTCGACCGCGCTTTTTTTCCAACGGTTGTTATGCTGATGGTCACAGGATTGATGGCTTTCCGCCGAATCCCTGACCCAGGCATTTAGGAGCAAGCAACAAGCACACCATGAGCGTGATTACTTCCTATATTCATCTTTCCACACGCGGCAACGCGGATATCTACGAGATCACCGGTCAAATCTCGCAGGCAGTGGTGCAAGCCGGACTGAAGAATGGGGTGGTGACGATCTTTTGCCCTTCTTCGACCAGCGCGGTGACGACCATCGAATATGAGCCTGGGGTGGTGAACGACCTGCGCCGTATCTTAGATGAGCTCATCCCTGCCAATATCCCATACCAGCACGACGAAGCCTGGCATGATGGCAACGGTCACAGCCATGTGCGGGCGGCTGTCCTGGGGCCATCCCTGACCGTGCCCTTTGTTTCACAGCACCTGACCCTGGGCACCTGGCAGCAGGTGATTTATATCGATTTCGACAACCGGCCGCGCAAGCGGGAGCTGGTCCTCCAGATCATTGGAGAATAGGACCTTCCGCAGCTGGTAAGCGGAGCACGGTTAGTCACCACCTGCCGGGTTGGAGGGTTCCCAGCTTAAAGAGGCCTCCAGAACCTTCAAGTTGATCTCGACATCGGTATCGCGGTGGTTGGTCAGCTCGATATCGACGGAGGGAATGCCCTGCATGGCAAGCCAGTTCACCATCTCGCCGGTGTAGATGCAGCCGATGTCCATGGGCGGGTAGTCGTAACCGCTCACGGCTGCCAGGGTCTCGGCCAGGTTGATGGCATCTTGGTCTGGCGGCAGCCCGCCGGGGAAGATGCCCAGGGCGGCAGAATGGTAGCTGATGGCAGCCTGGATGCCAGGGTGACCGGTGACGAAGGCGATCACCGCTTGCGTTTCTGGCTCGGAGGCTGGAGCCAAGCCGGCGGTCATGGGGCGTTCTTGCCAGCAGCCGGAGCGGCGGTAGTTTTTCTCCCAGTTGGCGGGGAAGTTGCGGTTCAGGTCGACTCCGTTGGCATTGGCCCGCCCGTCAGGTCCGTGGGCGCGCGCTTCGCCATCGGGGTTCAGGTTCCGCAGGATGTAGAGGGTTTTGCCAGAAGGGATCGCTTGTGGGTTATCTTGCAAGTAAGCGATCAGCTCATCCGCGAGGGCGGCGGAATTCCACTCGTACCCGCCGTGGATGCCGGCGATGATCAGGCGCTGGTCTGCGCCGCTGCCAAAGGTGTAGATCTCCAGGGGACGCCCCTCCACGGAGAGCCCAATCACTTCGTTAGAGACTTCCTGGGGTGGTGGTTTCAACCTCTGGAGTTTGAGAAGGCTTTGCATCGTCTATCACCCCAGGGGTCGAAACACGTGGTGTTTTGGTAGGCGTAGGCGCTTGGGTAGGTATCTGGGTCAGAGTTGGGGTTCGGATTTGTCTCGCAAGAGTCTGAGAAACCACTGCCTCAAACGGGCTTGTTGGAGTTCCGTTATACCCAACGGGCTGGGTACGCATCTGCGTCAATTGGCAGCCAGCCGATCCCAAGAGGATGACCGTGAAAAGGCAGGCGGAGAAGAGAAAACTAAGGGACCTGGACATCGGCCTGGTTGGAGATTGGCTCAGCGTTTTCCTTTTCGAGCATGGTCTTGAAAGCCGTGATTGCCACTTCGAGCATTTCGAGGGTCGGTTGGCGGGTGGTGAGGCGCTGCAAAGCCAGGTTGGGCTTCATCAACCAGCGGACGATCGGAGAGTCCATGTAGCGGGCAGTGAGGCGGATGTATTCATATGCAAGCATGGCTAATACGGGGATCAGCAAGATGCGGCTGAGCAAACGCCAGGCCAGGGGCAGCGGTCCGAGCAGACTGAAGACCAACACCGAAAGAACGACCAGGGTCAGCAGGAAGGATGTCCCGCAGCGTGGGTGCTCCAAGGGGAAGCGGGCGACGTTTTCAGGGGTGAGATCGGCGCGACCTTCGTAGGCGTTGATGGTCTTATGCTCAGCGCCGTGATAGGCGAAGACGCGGGCGATGTCGGGGATGCGCCCGATGGCCCAGATGTACCCCACCAGCAGACCCAGCCGGAAGATGCCTTCCATCAGGTTACCCCACCAGGCGGTCCCAGACAGGCTGGTTTTATTCAGCAAGAACTCGGTGAGCTGGCCGACTGCGGCGGGAGCCAGGAAGAACAGGGCAATCCCGAAGGTCAAGGAGATCCCCAGGGTCAGGTATAGGGCTGGGCCTTCCAGCTTCTCGTCCTCACCGGTCTGGACATTGGCGGACAGCGTCAGGGCGCGCATGCCCAGTCCCAAGGAGTCCCAGAGCATGACCAGGCCGCGCAAGAAGGGGATCTTGGAAATTTTGTTATTGTACAGGCTGCCCAGCGGTTCCTGGTGGATGACAATCTGCTGATCGGGGGCGCGCATGGCGATGGCGCAAGTGCGCGAGCCGCGCATCATCACGCCTTCCATCACCGCCTGCCCCCCATAGGTCGGCAGGCGTTCTACTCTCGCTTGGGTCGGGCTCATGTAGCCTGCCCTTCAGCCAGGTTGAAGAAGAAGTGCACGAGCATGTCGGTGCCGCGGTACCAGGTGGGCAAGTGCAGCTTTTCGTTCGGGCTGTGCAGGTTGTCACCAGACATGGCGAAGCCGGTATTGACCAACTCGATGCCCAGGATCTGGCGGAAGTGCAGCACCACGGGCACCGAGCCGCCTTCGCGCTTGAACATGGGCGGCTTGCCCCACACGGTCTGCATGGCTTTCGTTAGAGCTTTCACGCCCGGTGAATGCCGGTCTGAGGCGGCGGCGGGGCTGCCACCGTAAAAATGCAAGCTCCATTGAATCGTGGAGGGGGCATGGGTCTCAAGATACTGGATCATCTGCTGGTGGACTTCTTCGGGCTGCTGGTCGGGGACCAGGCGGCAGGAGATTTTCGCCATCGCCCAGGAAGGGAGCACGGTCTTGGTGCCCTCGGCGGTGTACCCGGAGAGCAGGCCGTTCACATCCAGGGTAGGCCTGGCGCTTGCACGCTCTACCGGCAGGTAGGCGGGGTCGCCCCAGGTGTGTGAAGCGCCGGTCTGCTCAATATAATACTGCTCATCCATGGGCAGGCGGGCTAACTCCGCATGCTCTTCAGCACTGATGGGGATGACCCGGTCGTAAAACCCTGGCAGGGTGACGCGCCCCTGGGCATCGTGCATGCCGGCGATGAGCTGACTCAGGGCATTGGCGGGGTTATGCACCACACCGCCGAATGAACCCGAGTGCAGGTCATGGTCGGGACCCTGCACGCGCAGCTCGAAGTAAGCCAGCCCGCGCAGTGCATATACGATGCTGGGCTGGTCGGCTGACAGGATGCCTGAATCGGGATTGAGCGCCAGGTCGCAGGCTAACAACTCTTTGTGTTCGCGGATGAAAGACACCAGGTTGGGCGAGCCTATCTCCTCCTCGCCTTCGATCAGGAATTTCAGGTTCACCGGCATTGCGCTGGTTTTCAAGATCCCTTCAATGGCGTTAAAAACGGCCAGCACCTGACCTTTCATATCGGTGACGCCGCGTGCGTAGATGTGCTCGCCGCGCACACTGGGTTCAAAGGCACCACTGACCCATAAATCGAGCGGCTCTGCCGGCTGAACATCGTAATGACCATAAACCAGCACCGTCGGTGCGGCCTTACCGGCTTTGAGATACTCTCCATACACAATTGGGTGCCCGGCAGTCTGGAAGATCTGCACTTTTTCGATGCCCAGCCCCTGCAGGTGATCGGCGAGCCATGCGGCAGTCTTCTGGATATCGGGCTTGCAAGCAGGATTGGTCGAGATGGAAGGGAAGGAAGCGAGGGTTTTTAATTCCTCAAGGAAGCGGCTGTGGTTTTGGTGAATGTAATGAATGGCAGCCGTACGGTGATCGGTCATAAAATCTCCTTAAATAATCGAACTGTCATTGCGAACCGCCGTTCTTTTGTAAACTCAGGACAAGTCTATGGCGGCGAAGCAATCTCATCAATGGGCGGCGCGGGCAACCTGGCGCAGGTGATCGGGCGAGGTGCCACAGCAGCCGCCGACGATCTGGGCACCCGCTGCGAGCCACTCGGGGGCAAGCGCTCCCATCTGCTCAGGCGTGGTGACGTAAAAGGGATTGCCCTGCGCATCCACCTCGGGTAATCCGGCGTTGGGCTTGAACCAGATGGGTAGGTCTGTGGAGAGGCGCAGCTCTTTGAGGTTGGCCAGGTTCTCTGTCAGGCTGCGCCCGCAGTTAATCCCCAACACAGTTACATCCAAATCTTGCAGAGCGGTGGCAAGCTGACTCGGTTTTACGCCCATCATCGTGCGTGTGCCGCGATCGAAGCTGAAGGAACATACCACTGGCAGGCTGCTTACCTGTCGAATGCCGCTCAAGATCGCTTTGGCTTCGGTCAGGTCGAACTGCGTCTCGACAACCAGCAGGTCCACCCCGGCTTTATCCAGCGCCTGGGCTTGCTCTGCAAAGTTTTGCAGGGCCTCTTCTTCGCCCAAGGGTCCATAGGGCTTGAGCAGCTTGCCGGCCGGCCCGATGGAGCCGCCTACCAGCACAGGCTTGTCGCCAACGGCCTGGCGCGCCAGCACCACCGCTTTCTGGTTGATCTCCAGGGCGCGTCCCGCCAGCTCACCGCCCTCCAACCGCAGCGGCGAAGCACTGAAGGTGCAGGTCAGGATGATATCCGCGCCTGCTTCAATGAAGTCACGCTCCAGGCGGAGGATTTCCTCCGGCTTATCTAGCACCCAATTCTCACCGGAGAGGCCGCGCGGCAGGCCGCGCTGAAAGAGGTTCGTGCCCGTGGCCCCGTCGGAGACCAGGACCTGCCCGGATTTGAGTTTTTCAAGGAAAGGATTGCTCATATTACACCTGTAAAGTCCAGAATAGAACCCAGATATTATAATCGCATTGTGAGGACAATCCATTATAATTACCTAAGGATCGGTGGTCGCGGCAGGAAAAACCTACCGCGGCGTCGGATGCAAGGTCCGTCGAAAAGTGCCGCCGTATTGAAAGATTGATAGGAGCTCCGCCGATCCATGTCCTTATGGGAAAAGTACCATATCGCCGTCAATACAACGGATGCGCTGCAGGCGCTGGCTGGCGCTGCAGGCCTGGCGCGCCTGGTAGCCGGCGGCACCGACCTGCTGCTTGACCTGCAGCAGGGGCGCTGCCCTCCTGTGCACACCCTGGTGGATGTCACCCGCTGCGCCGAATTGACCTGCCTGGAATTGCGAGGCGAGCGCTTGTTCATCGGTGCAGCGATTCCGCTCAGTCAGTTAGTGGCTTCCCCTCTCGTCCAGGAGCATGCCCAGGCGCTGTGGGAAGCCTGTGGATTGATCGCCGGACCGCAGGTGCGCAATACCGCCACCCTGGGCGGCAATGTGGCGCACGCCCTTCCAGCCGGCGATGGAAGCGTCGCCTTGCTGGCTCTGCGCGCCCAGGCCGAGATCGCCAGCTTGAGCGGGAGCCGCGAAGCGACCCTCGAGAGCTTGTTCCTTGGACCCGGACGGTCGGCGCTCCTCCAGGGGCAAGAGCTTCTCGTAGGGTTCCACATCCCATTAAATGTTCCCCGGCAGGCCTCAGCTTTCAGACGCTTGATGCGCCCGCAGGGGGTAGCGCTTCCTATCTTGAATATGGCTGTCTGGCTGCAACGGGAAGGGGAGAGTCTGGTTGACCTCGCCCTCGCCATCGGTCCCGCCGGGGCGGTACCCTGCCGCGCCATGGAAGTGGAAAAAGCGCTGATCGGGAAGGCACTGACCGAAGCGGTGCTCCAGGAGGCCAGTCAAATCCTTCTCGAAAGCGTGCATTTCCGCACCAGCCCACATCGTGCTTCTTCAGCCTACCGCCAGCACCTGGCCGCCTGGCTCCTGCGCCAAACACTGGAGGCTGCCATAGCTCGCAGCAATGCTTTGTCATCCTGAGAAGGCGGGAAAGATGTACACGGAATGAGTGAAAAATCGGAAAAGGCAGATGATTTATATTTGTGAAAGTTCGTGTAAATTAATGGTTTCCTTTGATTTGTGAAGATTGGCGGAGATCTTGTCCTGAATAAAATGAAGGATTGGTGGATTCTATGAATTTCATCGTTAATGGTAACCCTGTAACCATCGAACCTCGGCCCGGCGAGATGCTGGCAGACCTGCTGCGTCAGCGCCTGGGACTGACTGGCACGAAGATCGGCTGCAATGAGGCGGAATGCGGCGCCTGTACCGTGTTGGTAGACGGCCTGCCGGTGCTCTCCTGCAACTACCCGGCAGAGCGCGCCCAGGGCCAGCACATTCTGACCATAGAAGGGCTGACCGGCGCCCTGGAAAGTGGGGATTTGGAATCTTTGCATCCTTTGCAACAAGCTTTTGTCCTTCATGGAGCAGTGCAGTGCGGCTTCTGCATCCCCGGCCAGATCATGACGGCTTATGCCCTGCTCCAAGCGAAGCCGGACCCCAGCCAGGCGGATATCCGTCAAGCCCTCAAGGATACCCTGTGCCGCTGCGGCGGCTATCCCATGATCGAGCGTTCTATCCAGGCTGCGGCTGAAGCGCTGCGCACAGGTGCGCCGGTGCAGCCTCCCGACCTGGCTCCAACCCGGCTGCCTTATAAAGTGATTGGTAAGCAGCAGGCCCGCCCCGATGCGCTGGGTAAGGTGACCGGAGGGGCAAAGTTTACCGACGACCTGAGCTTTGCGGGCATGCTGCAGGCGCGTGTCAAGCGCGCTGGGGTGCCGCATGCCTTCCTGAAGCGCCTCGATGTCTCAAAGGCAAAGCGCTTGCCGGGGGTGGTGGCAGTTTTGACCGCCGCGGACCTGCCTGCCGAGCGCAGCCACGGCCTGGTCATCCCTGACTGGCCGATACTGGTGGGGGTGGGGGAGCGTGTGCGCTACGTGGGCGATGCCCTGGCTATCGTAGCTGCCGAGACGCGAGAGATCGCCTCGCAAGCCCTTGAGCTGATCGAATTGGAATTCGACCTCCAGCCGGTCGTATCGGGTCCCGTGCAGGCCATGCAGCCCGAGACACCCTCCCTGCACCCCGCGGGTAATTTATTGAAGCACATCAAGGTGCGCAAGGGCGATATCTCGGCTGGGTTCGCTCAAGCCGGAGTGATCCTCGAGCACACCTTTCAAACTCTCAGCCTCGACCATGCCTTCATCGAGCCGGAGTGCAGCATTGCCAACCCAACCCCCGACGGGCGCATGGAGATCTACGTTGGCTCTCAGATCCCCTATTCCGACCGCAACCAGGTAGCGCGTGCCCTTGGCTGGCCTGATGAGCGCGTGCGCGTTATCGGGCAGTTGATGGGCGGTGGGTTCGGCGGTAAGGAAGATATCGCCGGGCAGATCCATGCCGCCCTTCTGGCGCAGGTCACCGGGCGCCCTGTGAAGCTGCTCTTTGACCGGCAGGAGAGCCTGTTGGTGCATCCCAAGCGGCATGCCACCCAGATCCGGGTCAAGCTGGGCGCCGCTCGAGACGGGAAGCTTGTGGCAGTCGAAAGCGAGCTGTATGGCGACACCGGTGCCTATGCCTCTCTGGGCGAGAAGGTGCTGACCCGCGCCACCACCCATTCCTCCGGCCCCTACGAGGTCCCCTTCGTACGCGCCGACTGCTACGCCATGTACACCAACAACCCGCCCGCCGGCGCCTTCCGCGGCTTCGGCGTCACCCAGTCCGCCTTTGCCGTAGAGAGCATGATCGATATGCTGGCAGAGACCCTGGGCATGGATCCGGTGGTGCTGCGCAGGCTGAATGCCCTCAGGCAGGGCAGCATGACCAATACCGGGCAGGTGCTGTGGGAGAGCGTGGGCCTGCTGGAGTGCATCGATAAAGTGGATGCGGAGATGCGCCGCCTGGCGGGCGAGGAACCTTTCAAACCTCAGCCTGTGGCGGGCTTGCCGGGCTGCGTGCGCGCCTGGGGCTTTGCCGCGGCTTATAAGAATACCGGCCTGGGGGGCGGTGCGCCGGATAAGGCCGGCGCTGAAGTGGAGCTCTTTCCCGATGGCACGCTCGAAGTGCGCACCTCCTCCGCCGAGCTGGGGCAGGGATTGGTGACTGTGTTGCAGATGATCGTGGCAGAAGAGTTTCAACAGTCACCTGGGCGTGTGCGTGTGCTGGTGATGGACACCGACCTGACACCCGACGGTGGGCCGACCACCGCCTCCCGCCAGACCTTTGTCACCGGCAACGCCGCCCGCCATGCCGCCCAAACCCTGCGCCAGGCAGTGACGGCGACACTGGCGGAAAAGTACGACCTCCCGCCCGAGCAGGTGCGCTTCGTCGAAGGATTGGTGCAGGTAGGCGAGCACAGCCTCCCCCTGGGCGAGATCGTCGAGCTGCTGCGCCAGGAGGGCAGGGAAGCACGTGTGTTATATGAATACTGGGCACCCCCCACCCAGCCCCTGGGCGAGGGTGGCGATATGCACTTCGCCTATTCCTTCGCAGCCCAAGCCGCCGAGGTGGAGGTGAACACAGCCACTGGCGAGGTCAGGGTATTGCGCGTGATTGCCGCCAACGATGTGGGGCGCGCCCTCAACCCCCTGGGCTTGCAGGCGCAGGTGGAGGGTGGGGTGGTGATGGGCCTGGGCAACGCCTTGACGGAGGCCTTCATTGTCGAGGATGGGCGCGTGGTCACCGACCGCCTGGCGCGCTACCGCATCCCCTCCATCACCCAAACGCCAGAGATCATCTCCATCGTGGTTGAGCACCCCACCTCTGAAGGCCCTTATGGTGCCAAGGGGGCTGGTGAGCTGGTCAGTATTCCCACCACACCCGCCATCACCAATGCCATCTACAACGCCGTCGGTGTGCGCATCGACCACCTCCCCGTGGACCAGGAGGAGATCGCCATGAAATTACAAATGGGACACGGATAAACGCGGATGGACGCGGATTTATAATAATGATCCGCCTTTTCCTTCATTCCCTTTTTCCGTGTTCTTTTATTCGATTTGTGAAGATCCGTTGAATCTAAGGATTTCCTTATGACCGACCCCTCCAAGCTCTCCCCCCGCTGGCTGGACTGGGCTCGCGAGATCCAGGCCCTCTCTCAGAGCGGCAGCCACTACGCCGTCAGCGACTATGACCGCCAGCGCTACGAGCGCCTGACCGAGATCGCCGTCGAGATCATCCAGGAGCACAGCGGGCTGCCCGGGGATGACCTGACTGCTCTGTATGCCCAGCCAGAAAGGCTACGCCACCCCCAAGGTGGATGTGCGCGGCGCCGTCTTTCGGGAGGGCGAGCTGCTGATGGTACGCGAACGCCAGGACGGCGGCTGGACCATGCCAGGCGGCTGGGCCGACGTGGGCAATGTGCCCTCCGAAGCGGCGGAGCGGGAGGTGTGGGAAGAAGCCGGCTTCAAGGTGAAGGCCAGGCGCGTGATCGGCGTCTATGATGCCAACCGCAGCGGCCCGCTGGAGCTCTTCCATGCCTTCAAGATCGTCTTCCTGTGTGAGCTGCTCAGCGGTGAGGCGGCGCCCAGCTTCGAGACCTCCGAGGTGGCCTTCTTCCCGCGGGACGCCATCCCCGAGCACCTCTCCGGCGAGCGCACCCAGCCTCGCCACATCCTGGATGCCTTCGCTGCCCTGGAGGATCCCACCTGCCCCACGGTGTTCGACTGATGAGCCTCTCCTCCTTCGAGCCTGGCGCTCTGACCGAGCTGGATTTTGGCACCCCGGGGCGTATCTACCGCAGCCCCATGCCCTTCGGCCCCTACGATACCGATCATACCTTGCTCCAGGCCTACGTATCCGCCTCCATCTCCGCGGTCGTGGTGCTTGCCGAGGCCGAGGAATGCCTGCGCAAGACCGGCCGGGACCTGCTGGCTGATTACCGGGAGCTGGGGCTGGGAGTGATCCACTGCCCCATCCCCGATTACGCCACTCCCACCAGACAGCCCTTCGAGCAGGCTTTGCTCGCCGTGGCAGAGCGGGCGCGCCTCGGGCTGCACACCGTCGTGCACTGCTCGGCAGGGATCGGGCGCACAGGGATCTTCATGGCCTGCCTGGCGCACAAGCTGCTGGGGCTAGATGGCCACACAGCCATCGCCTGGGTGCGCTCCTACATCCCTGGCGCCGTGGAATTGGAATCTCAAGTACAATGGGTAATGCAGTATGCCGAGAAAGCCGTAAAAGGCAGTTCGAAATTCGAAAGGAAAATCCTTCCTCTTAATTCAAAGAGCGAAGCGGAAAGGTGATATGAAAGAGATGGTTCGATGATTAAATTTGATAGACCCAAGATTATTTTGATAAACCTGGTTTTAATCGCTGTTGGATGCGCTCTTATATTTTTAGGTGCTTCCTCCGCTTCTCAAAAGGTGATGACAATATTGGAGGCAGTTGGCACTGGCTTGATCGCGACTGGGGGGGTGAACTTGTTAGACCGCCTATTGACCGAATCGCCCAAACCATCCGATGTTTCATTCGTTTCCTTAATGCGCATGACGATGGATCCGAAAATCCATGATCGAAAGGACAAAGCCACCAAGATCGATATCCTTGGGGTCAGCGTGACAGATTGCTTGAATGAAATCATCAAGGATCCAGAGAAAAGATTAATCAAGAACATTTTAAATCAAGCAAACACCAGGGTAAGAATATTGTTTGTAAATCCAAATTCCCAATTCTTGCACCAGCGCGCTTTCGAAGACGGTTTGTCATCTGTAGAAGAATTAAAGAAAAGGCAAAATGCAAGCCTCGAGTTCCTGCGTGACATTATATAAAAATATTCTCAAAATTTATAACCATGCGAAGGAACAAGATGGAACGTTTGATCCGATGGGCACACTTTCAATAAAGCTGATTGATTTTGTCCCTATATAACCATTGAGCGTTATGATTTTGACATTTATTGGGGCATTTACACTTCGGATACACCGGGGAAAAAGGCTCCCATTTTCCTGACAAGAAAAGAAGATAACTATGAGCTTTATGATAAATTGAAAATTCACTTCGTACACTTGCACGATAAGGATTTTAGGGAAGATGTAGATATCTCAAGGGATCAATTGGAAGGTGATAATTTTGTGGTAAGAGTGGCACAGAATGGTCCCTGGTTGAATGAAAGCCTGGTCAACCGGTTTTTGGGACCCGACCGGGTAAAAAAGCTGCTCGAATAATCGTTTTTTATGCGCCGAGAAGAAATAGGGGCTTAAGGAGTTTACCGATGGGTCAAGATCTCCTCATTACCCACGCCAACCTGATCACCTGGGAAGAGCCCAACCGCATCCTGGAGGGCCACGCCCTGCTCCTGCGGGATGGGCTGATCCAGGAGCTGGCTCCTACGAAGGCGCTGGAAGAGCGCTTCCCGGCTGTGGAGAGGCTGGATGCGCGCGGCCAGTACGTAATGCCCGGGAATATCTGCGCCCACACCCACTTCTACGGCGCCTTTGCGCGCGGCCTGGCTATCCCCGGCGCGGCGCCCGATGCCTTCCCGCAGATCCTCAAGAAGCTGTGGTGGCCGCTCGACCTGGCGCTGGACGAGGAAGCCGTACGCTACTCGGCCCTCGTCTGCCTGGTGGATGCCATCCGCCACGGCACCACCACGCTGCTCGACCACCACGCCTCGCCCAATGCCATCCCCGGCTCGCTGGATATCATCGCCGAGGCTGTCGAGCAGGCCGGGCTGCGGGCTGTGCTGTGCTACGAAGTCACCGACCGCAACGGGAAGGCCGGGGCGCGGGCGGGCATCGCCGAGAACCTGCGCTTCATCAAGAAGTGCCAAGAATAACCAGGGGGGTAGGGTGGCGGCTACTTTCGGCTTGCACGCCAGCCTGACCCTCTCCGATGAGACCCTGGCAGCCTGCCGGGAGGCCGCTCCGCAGGGCACCGGCTTCCACATCCATGTCGCCGAGGCGGAGGTCGACCAATACGACAGCCTGGCCAAGTCGGGCGAGCGGGTGGTGGATAGGCTGCACGTCCTGGGCATCCTCGGCCCCGACAGCATCTGCGTGCACGCCGTGCACGTGGACGCCAGGGAGATTGCCCTGCTGGCCGAGACGGGCACCTGGGTGACCCACCAGCCGCGCTCGAATATGAACAACGCCGTCGGCATCGGCGAAGTCGAGTCCATGCTGCGAGCGGGGGTACGGGTAGGCCTGGGAAACGACGGCTTCTCGAATGCCATGTGGGAAGAATGGAAGGCGGCTTACCTGGTGCATAAGGCCTGGCGGCGAGACCCCCGCCGAATGAGCGCCCTGGACGTGGTGCAGATGGCCGTCTACAACAACGCCGCCCTGGCGGGGCACTTCTTCCCCGGGGCGCCGCTGGGGGTGATCCAGCCGGGAGCACGCGCCGACCTGATCTTCGTCGACTACCACCCCTTCACCCCGTTCACCTTCGGCAACCTGCCCTGGCACATTGTCTTTGGCTTCCACGAGAGCATGATCACGACCACCATTGCGGCGGGGAAGGTGCTGATGAAGGACCGCCAGCTCCTGAAGCTGGATGAAGCCGACATCGCCGCCCGCGCCCGGCAAGCTGCTACGCGGGTGTGGGCAAGATATCGGGCGAACGTGAAAGATTGAAGAAAAAAGATTAACGCAGAGAAGCTGAGAAAAGCTGAGAGCGCAGAGAAATCCATTTATTAGGAAAACCATTAACCACGAAGGCACCGGGCGATGTGCGATGAAGTGCATCGTCTCACATCGCAAACACAAAGAAAAGCAATTAAATATAAAAAAATTGGTTTTGATTAGCGCAACATTCGCGTAGATTAGCGGATTCCAGTTTTTAATCAGCGGATTCTATAGGAGGACTTATGACATCAGAGGATACACTCCCCACACTCGCCATCCTGGGCGGCACCGGCAAAGAAGGCCCGGGGCTGGCGCTGCGCTGGGCGAAGGCGGGCTACCCGGTCATCATCGGCTCGAGGCAGGAGGAGAAGGCGCTGGCCACCGCCCAGGAGCTCAACGTCAGGCTGGGGATCGACAACATGCGCGGGATGGAGAATGGCGCCGCGGCGCGCCTGGCCGAGATCAGCGTGCTCACCGTGGTGCAGGCTGCCCACCAGGAGGCGCTGCTGAGTGTGAAGGAGGCGCTGCAGGGCAAGATCCTGGTGGATGCCACTGCCCGGGTGGACTTCCGTAATCCAAAGCCGCCCGAGCCACCCTCGGCTGCCCGCCAGGCGCAGGATCTGCTGGGGGCAGGTGTGCGCGTGGTAGCCGCTTTCCAGAACGTGCCCGCCCATGCGCTGAAGAGGGACCTGGACCAGCCCCTGGATGCGGATGTGCTGGTGTGCGCCGACGACCTCGCCGCGGCGCAGGCGGTGATGGCCCTGGCGCAGGGGGGTGGGATGCGGGCCTACTACGCGGGGGGGCTGGATAATGCCCTGACGGTGGAGGGGCTGACCGCGCTGCTGATCGCCATCAACGGGTACTATAAGATCAAAACAGCCAGCATCCAGGTCGCGGGCGTGGAGGAAAAAGATTAACTTGGAGAGGCGGAGAAAACTATTTTTTTGGAAAACCTTGAACCACCAAGGCACCAAGTTCACCAAGGATTTCATAATTTAATTTTGATTTTCTTGGTGGTTGCGATGCGGCAAGATGCAGTTCATCGCACATCGCCGGTGTCAATGGTGGTTTGGTTTCTTCCTGTGGTATAATTGTTGGAAAGTTGGAATTTCTAACAAGGAAAGGCAGCCAATGGACAAGACCATTTACAAGACTCGCCTGCGTAACAAAGGGCAGATCACGGTTCCGCCGGAGATTCGCAGCCTTTTGGGCGCCGAAGAAGGCGACGACCTGCTGTTTTTATGCGATGAAAATGGGCGTGTGGTGGTCTCACGCGCTCAGATCCTCTCCCCGGAGCAGGCCTGGTTCTGGAGCGAGCGCTGGCAGCGCCTCGAGCGGGAGGCCCAGGCCGATCTGCAAGCAGGGCGGGTGGTGGAATATCCCGATGTGAAGGTGGCCTTGGCAGCCCTGGATGAGCTCTCCGCAGACCCGGATGCCGAAGATTAAGTTCACCAGGGCGTTTTCTGAAAAGCTTTAAACGTTTGCCGGCTGCTGAGCAAGAGAAGGTCAAGAAGCAAATTGCTCTGCTGGCACTTGACCCTCGCCATCCTTCTCTGCAAACGAAGCCGGTCCAAGGCGCAGCGGGGATTTATGAAGCCCGTGTCGATCTTGATTACCGGATGACTTACGAACGAGAAGCAGAAGATACGCTCATCCTGCGGGTGGTTGCCCGGCACGACCAGGCTTTGAAAAATCCCTGAGTGGTAAAAGCGTTCTTGTTGATTATGCTATACTCTCCTAATGCCGCTTTATTATACGGATACCGATCCTGAAATAAAGGCTCTGCAGGTCCAGCTTTTACGTTCTGCGCCTGTCTGTCAGAAGATTAAGATGCTGGTAGGCTTGAATGCTTCGGTCATGGACGCTGGCAATGGCAGGCATACGCTAGCGCTACCCATACGAAAGCGAGGTTGAGTTGCGCCGCCGGTTGGCTGACCTATTGCTTGGGCCTGAGCTGGCGCAAAATGTTTTTGGGGCACAAAAAGATGATGGTTGAGCCCGTTCTGATCACTACCAGAGTGACCGCTGTTCTTGAAAAATTAAAGGTTCGTTATCTCATCGGCGGCTCTTTAGCCAGTACATTGCACGGCATGGTTCGGACCATGCAGGATTCCGAGCTGGTGGCGGAATTGAGCCAGGAGCACGTGGGGTCATTTCTGTGAACTCATGCTGGATGAGTTCTACAATGGAGGTGTGCATGGATGCGAGATTTATGCAAACACTGGCGGGGTATGCAGCTTATAAGGGCGGGAAAGGTTTTTTGTCTTTTTTACTGCACCGGGTCACTGGCTTGGGCACCTTGCTCTTCCTGAGCGTGCATGTTACCAGCACGGCCACGGTCTATTTTTACCCGACCGGGTACAACCGGCTGATGGAGATGTTCCGCTGGCCGCCGGTGATGCTGGCAGAGATCATTTTGGTCTTTTGTGTGATCTACCATGGGGCCAACGGCATGCGCATAGCGTATATCGATCTGTTCAAGCCCCAAATGCTGGCAGCCAGGCAGTCCGAGCAGGCGGTGATGACGACCCTGGTGGTGGCCATCCTGCTCTGGCTGCCCACCGCAGCAGTGATGGGCTACAACCTGCTGAAATATGGCTTTGGGCTTTGGGGAGGCGCATAGGAGACGGATATGTCAACCCAAGACTCGCACGTGACAATGCTTTCCAAATACGAAGCCGCGCTGTGGAAGTGGATGCGCTACAGCGCCATCTTGCTCGTGCCGCTGGCCTGGGGGCATGTGCTGATCCAGGATGTGCTGGTGGGGGGGCACACGATCGGCCTGGATTATGTGGCCCTGCGCTGGTCGATGACCGGTTGGCGGATCTATGATTTCCTTCTGTTGGCGTTTGCTTTTGCACACGGCGTGAACGGCTTGCGCCAGGTGCTGTTCGATTATATTCAGGGTGCGAAAACCCGGCAGGTGGTGGGGGTGGGGTTGTTGGCTTTCTGGCTGCTGGTGACGTTGGTGGGTGCGGTGGCGATCATTGGCGGGGTCAGAATTTGAAAAAAGCCGCATCACAGGGGTGAGGGGAAATAATCACTTCTCCTTGCTCGCCGAGACGAATACGCCCAGCCCGGCCACCAGGGCGGCGGCCAGAAAGCCCATGGCGATGCCCTGGTAGAAGGCGGCGGGGGTGTTCTGCGCCAAGTGGGTGGTGAAGATGGCCCCCGCCAGGCCGATGCCCAGCACCATGCCCACGTTGCGGGCGGCTGCCAGCACACCCGAGGCGATGCCCTGGTGCGAGCGGGGGGCAGAACCCATCAGGGCGCTGGTGTTGGGGGAGATGAAGGTGCCCGTGCCCATCCCGGCGACGGCCAGCGCCACGGCGGCGTAGGCCAGGGTGGTGGTCGCTCCCAGGCGCGAGAGCAGGAACAGGCCAACTGCCAGCACGGCCATGCCGAACATGCCGGGCAACCGCGAGCCGATCTTATCGGAGAAAGCCCCGCTGACGGGGGCGGTGATGGCCATGAGGATGGGCTGGGCGGTGAGCAGCAGGCCGGCAGCGGCCGGGTTCAGCCCGCGCCCCTGGATCAGGTAGAAGGGCATCAAGAAGGTGATGGAGTAGACGCAGATGTAGTTGAGCACGGCGCTGAGCACGGAGGTGGAGAAGAGGGGGATACGGAACAGGCTCAGGTCGAGCATGGGGGCGGAGGAGCGCCGCTCGACGAGGATGAAGACCACCAGAAAGAGAGCCGCCAGGACGAGCAGCACCAGGGTGGGCGCCGAGCTCCAGCCCCAGTCAGCGCCTTTGTTCAGGCCGAGCAGCAGGGCAGTGAGACCGGCCAGGAAGACCAGGGCGCCGGGCAGGTCGAACTTCTGCCCGCTCACGGCGGGGAGGTCCTTGGGGATGAAGGCCAGGCTGAGGGCCAGCGCCAGGGCGCCTACTGGCACGTTGATGTAGAAGATGGAGCGCCAGCCGAGGGCCTGGGTCAGCCAGCCGCCCAGCGAGGGGCCCACGGTGAGGCCGAGGTAGGTCATGGTGGAGACCAGGCCAAAGACGCGGCCGCGCTGCTGGGGAGGGAAGTTACCGGTGACGATGGCGGGGGCGTTGGAGGCGAGCATGGCGCCGCCGACCGCTTGCAGGCCGCGGAAGACGACCAGGGCGGCGGCCGACCAGGCGGCTCCGCACAGGATGGAGCTGAAGACGAAGATGCCGAAGCCCCACACGTAGATGGATTTGTGGCCGCGCAGGTCGCCCAGGCGCCCGAAGCTGAGCAGCAGCCCGCTCAGGACGAGCAGGTAGACGGTGACGACCCACTCGATGGAGGCGACGCTGCTGTGGAAGGCGGTGCGCACGACGGGCAGAATGGTGTTGACCACGCTGGCATCCAGGGCAGACATGAAGGAGCCGGTGCCGATGGCGATGAGCACCCACCATTTACGGTCGATGTTAAGGGTCATAGGTTCTCCTGGGAGACATTGAAATGGCTCACGGATCTCACGGATAACACGGATGATGCGAAGGAAATTCAGGAACCGATGTATTATAAGCGAGGAATGTTTCCCTGATTCTGCAAGGTTGGGAAAGTAAGGCAGGGCGCATGGCCGTGCGCCCTTACAGGTTATCAAAGATGGAATATAATTCCAGAGTAAATTGGTGCAGATTAATCCGAATTCGAGGGTTCGAGGAGCGTGAGATATGTATCAGACCGATATGTACGAAGGACTGTTGGCCGAAACCGTGATGCTGCAGGGCTTTCAGGGAGAGAGCCTTAATGCTTATTTTGCCCGCCCTTTGGGGCCGGGGCCTTTTGGGGGAATGGTGTTGGCCCACCATATGCCGGGTTGGGACGAATGGTATAAAGAGATCACCCTGCGCTTTGCCCGGCAGGGGTATGCGACGCTCTGCCCGAACCTGTATTTCCGGGCCGGGCACGGCACGCCGGAGGATGTGGCTGCCAAGGCGCGCGCCGCGGGAGGGGTGCCGGATGACCAGGCGGTGGGCGACCTGGACGCGGCGGCGAGGTTCTTGATGGCACTGCCGACGAGCAACGGCAAAGTGGGTATTTTCGGCACCTGCTCCGGCGGGAGGCATGCTTACCTGACCGCCTGCCGGGTGCCGATCTTCGAGGCGGTGGTGGACTGCTGGGGCGGGCGGGTGGTGATGACGGAGGCGGACCTTTCGCCGAACCAACCGGTGGCGCCGTTAGACTATACCAAGAACCTGAGCTGCCCCGTGTTGGGGGTGTTTGGCGCAGAAGACCAGAGCCCCACGCTGGAGCAGGTGAGCCGGCACGAGCAGGTGCTCAAGCAGCTCGGCAAAGTGTATGAATTTCATGTTTACCCGGAGGCTGGGCATGGGTTCTTCTATCAAAACCGTCCCGCCTACAGGCAGGAACAGGCGGTGGATGGCTGGAATAAGGTATTTGCCTTCCTTGATAAATATCTGAGGAGCTGACAGCATGTGTACAATGATTGCCCAACAAGCCCACATTGAGGGCAGTGGTAAGGGGAAGAGCGGCTGGTTTGCGCTGCGCGAGGTGGATGTGTCTTACGACCATCCCTTTGATGCGCCTTTCGAGCATGCGCTGAACATCGATTTTGTGAACGAAGCGCAAGGCCCTGGGGCACGTGTAGCGGTGGAGCTGAGCGTGGAGGCGGCCAGGACGCTGGTGGAGACGATCCAGGCGGTATTGAGCCGGGCGGAGGCGGGTGGATTTTTGGCCGAACCGAAAGTATAATTAGATAAAATTATGCCGTTGACAATCACCTCGCTTTCTGGCATCCCCATTATCCGTCCTGGGGACAACCTGGTGGACTTGATCCAGACCGCTTTGGCGAGGACGGGCATCACGCTGCAGGATGGGGATATCTTGGTGCTGGCGCAGAAGATCGTTTCGAAGGCGGAGGAGCGGCTGGTGAACCTGGCAGGGGTGAAGGCCTCCGAACGGGCAGTCGAACTGGGTGCGCAGATCGATAAGGACGCCAGGCTGGTGGAGCTGGTGCTGCAGGAGAGCCGGGAGGTGCTGCGCACGCGGCCGGGGACGATCATTGTAGAGCACCGGCTGGGGTTTGTGTGCGCCAACGCGGGGATCGACCATTCGAATGTGGCTGGGAGTGGAGACGAGAACGAAGAATGGGTGCTGCTGCTGCCGGAGGATCCGGATGGGTCGGCGCAGCGCATCCGCCGCGGGTTGGAGGAAGCCTGTGGGGTGCGCCTGGGGGTGATGATCATCGATTCGCACGGGAGAGCCTGGCGGCAGGGGACGGTGGGGGCGGCGATTGGGCTTTCGGGGATGCCAGGGCTGGTGGACCTGCGCGGCACCCCAGATTTGTTCGATTACACGCTGCGTATCACGCAGGTGGGAGCGGCCGACGAGCTGGCGGCAGCCGCCTCGCTGTTGATGGGGCAGGCGGCGGAGGGGACACCGGTCGTGCATGTGCGCGGCTTTCCTTACCCGCTGCGCGAGGGCTCTTTCACGGAGCTGCTCCGCCCGAGAGAACAGGATTTGTTCAGGTAAAGCGATGGAAGGTGTCGTAACGATCTTAGGTGAGCCTTTTTACGAGATGGTCGAAACCATCTGGAGGAATGTGGATGCGGTCTGCGGCCTGGCGAGCGTCAAGGCGACCGATATCCCGCATTTCTCGTGGCACGTGGCAGAAACTTACCCGGAGAAAAAATTGGCTGCGATCTTGGAAGAAACCTGCGCAAAGGCACAGCCTTTTTGGGTGAGGACGGCGGGTTTGGGGATTTTTACAGCCGAGAAGTGCGTTTTGTATATTTCGATGGTCACCGACACGACCCTGATCCAGTTCCATCAGCAGTTGTGGGAGCGGTTAGATGGGATCGGGGTGCGGGCGAGCCCATATTATTCGCCCGGGCAGTGGGTGCCGCACATCACACTGGCGCTGGATGGGCTGGAAGCCGAAGATTTGAGCTGCGCGGTGAGGGAGCTGGCCTGCCGGCCTTACATCTGGGAGATGAAGGTGGACCACCTGGCGGTGATTGGAGAGGCGGGGTTGGAGAGCGGGCTTGATCTGCTGCGCTTCCCATTTGGAGGGGTGTGAGAAGGCTCACGGGTGGAAGAAAAGGCGGAAATAGGGAAAGAGCGGATTTTATAAAGCTCACGGATGACACGAAAAAACACGGGTGAAAGAAAAGGAAGACACGGAAAAAGCGGAAAAAAGGAAAGAGCGGATATTTTTAGAAAAGCGCCCATAAAGTGGCGTGGATCGCAAAGATTTTCGGAAGTTCAGTTAGAAAAAGTCACTTTTGGGTACGGATATTCGTTAATAACATTAGAGTGATGTAAGATTTCAGGAGATTAATGATGTTGAAAGATGTTCCGGAAAATTTTCTTGATTTGTTGGCAGATGAAACGCGCGCTTTTGCATACCTGGCGACGACGATGAAAGATGGCTCACCGCAGGTGACGCCGGTGTGGTTCAACACAGACGGTGAGTATATCCTGGTGAATTCGGCGAAAGGGCGGGTGAAGGATACCAATATGCGCAAGCGGCCGCAGGTGGCGCTGGCGATCGCCGATCCGAAGGATCCCTACCGCTACTTGAGCGTACGCGGTGAGGTGGTGGATATTACCGAAGAGGGCGCAATCGCCCATATCGATACCCTGGCCAAGAAATACCGAGGCGTCGACCTATACCCGGGTCCCAGGGTGGACCGGGTGATCTATAAGATCAAACCAGAAAAGATCGGCACGCGGGGTTAGGACGGATTTGGTCCAATCATTACGCGTCGTGGCATTGGCGGGTGGGGTAGGTGGTGCAAAGTTTGCCGATGGGCTGAGCCGCCTGCTGCCGCCAGACAACCTGACCATCATTGTCAATACTGGGGATGATTTCGAGCACCTGGGGCTGCGCATCTGCCCGGACCTGGATACGGTGTGCTATACCCTGGCTGGGATGGCAAACCCGCAGACCGGTTGGGGGCTGGCAGATGAGAGCTTCCAGGCGCTGGAGAGCCTGGCGGCGCTGGGGGGACCGGGCTGGTTCCATGTGGGCGACCGCGACCTGGGCACGCACCTGGAGCGAACCCGCCGCTTGAAGCTGGGGGAGCCTTTAAGCCAGGTGACAGAGGCGTTCTGCCAGGCCTGGAAAGTGCAGGCGCAGGTGCTGCCCATGACGGATGACCCGGCACCCACCGTGGTGCTGACATCGGAAGGAGAGCTGCCCTTTCAGGAGTATTTCGTCCACAGGCAGTGCCAACCTGCCGTGATGGGCTTTCGCTTTGAGGGGATTGAACAAGCCCGACCGGCGCAGGGTGTGCTGGAGGCACTGCACAGGGCTGACCTGGTGGTCTTCTGCCCCTCGAACCCCTGGGTGAGCATCGATCCCATCCTGGCGCTGGAGGGGGTACGCAGGACGCTGCAGGATGAACGCGAACGCGGTGAGCTGCCTGTTGCGGCAATCTCTCCGATCATCGGGGGGAAGACTGTGAAGGGCCCGGCGGCCAAGATGTTCAGCGAGCTGGGGATCACTCCCTCTGCACTGGCGGTGGCAGAGCATTACCGGGAGCTTTGCTCAGGGTTCGTGCTCGACCGGCTGGATGAGGGGCAGGCACAAGCGATCCGGGTTTTGGGGATGCAGACCCTGGCGACCGATACATTGATGAACTCCAGTGCTGACCGGATCAGGCTGGCAGATGAGGTATTGAGTTTCTTTGGAGGTGTGCAAGGATGACCTTCTGGGCGATCTTACCGGTTAAACCGCTGCGCCTGGGAAAGTCCCGGCTGGCGGGTGTTTTGGATGAGAATGAGCGCTTCAGGTTGAACCAGGAATTACTAGAAAATACACTCCAGGTGCTAACGGCCGTTCCAGAGCTGGAGCGGGTGCTGGTGATCAGCCGCGATCCGCAGGTGCTGGCATTGGCACGCGACTTTAAAGCGTGTACGCTGCAGGAGAGCGGTACCCGGGGCTTGAATACAGCACTCAATAAAGCGACACAGCTGGCACGCAGCTTTGCGGTGCAGAGCGTGCTGGCAGTGCCGGCGGACCTGCCGCTCATCAATGTAGCTGATATCCAGGAGCTGGTGGCGCTGGCGGAGCACCCACCGGTGGTGGTGATTGCCCCCGACCGGCACCGCCGCGGAACGAACGCACTGGTCGTCAACCCACTCGGTGCGCTGCGCTATGCTTTCGGGCGAGGTTCCTTCCACACGCACTGCCAGGAAGCGCTGTGCTCGGAGGTGCGCCTGGAGGTGGCAGAGCTGCCGCGCCTGGCTGTGGACCTGGATACACCGGACGACCTGGAGTATCTGAGAAGGTTGGACACGCAGGTTAATTTTAATGATTTATTTCTTTTTGCCGCTGAGACGCTGAGACCGCAGAGAGAATTGATTTACCGACAAGGCATGGAGAAGCACCAAGACTTTGAACCACCCAGTTACGGAGATCATGGAGGAGCACGGAAGTTTTGAACTGCCGAGTTAAGACGTACGCGGAGAATATCAAAGGCTTTGAATTATACAGATTACAGGTGATGTGCAGGGATTTTCGCGGCTGCAAAATACGCAGCCGCTCAGAATGACAGGAATCATTGTGTGTCCTGGGTAATCTAGTGGTTTATTCAGGCAAGAAAACTAAGGAGGCAGCTGTGACGGAAAGGGTAGCGCTTTATTTACAGGATGCACATGACCTGAGGGACGGGTTGGAATATGCCCGCTACGCCGAAGCCCACGGCTTCGAGGCGGTTTGGCAGGCGGAATTGAGGCTGGTACGGGATGCCATCGTACCGATGGCGGCTTACGCGGCGGTGACCGAGCGTATCAAGGTGGGCTCGGGGGTGATCAATAACTGGACGCGCAATATCGGTTTGCTGGCAGCCACTTACCTGACGCTGGATGACCTGGCACCCGACCGGATCATCTGCGGGATCGGGGCGTGGTGGGATCCGCTGGCGCACAACGTGGGCATCGAGCGCAAGAAGCCGCTGACCGCCATGCGCGAGACGGTAACGATCCTGCGCCGGCTGCTTAACCTGGAGCGCGTCACCTTCCACGGGGAGTTTGTGAACGTGGAAGGTATCGAGCTGGATGTGGTGCATGGGCGGCGAGAGCCAAGGAAGGTGCCGATTATGATCGGGGCAACGGGCGACCAAATGATGGAGCTGACGGGTGAGATCGCCGATGGGGCGGTGCTCAATTACTGCGTACCGCCTGAATATAATGATAAAGCACTGGAGCTGCTGGATAAGGGGGCGCGGAAGGCAGGCAGGAGGCTGGAGGACATCGACCGCCCGCAGCTAATCGTCTGTTCGGTGGAGCACGACCACGACCGGGCTATCGATGCTTCGCGCGATGCTGCTCACGCAGTACCTGGCGCAGCAGCCGCACATCGCCAAGGCTTCGGGGGTGTCGCAGGAGGTGGTGGCGCAGATCCAATCCATCCTGGGCTGGCCGGCGACCAAGGAGCAGATCCAGCGCGCCAAGCACCTGGTGCCGGAGGAGCTGATCCTGCGCATCACGGCCTCGGGGACGCCGGAGGAGGCGCGCGCGAAGGTGGAGGAATACAAGAAACGCGGCTGCACCTGCCCGATCCTGTACCCGGCGGGCGGCGAGGTGAAGCTGCTGATCGAGACCTTTGGAAGCAAGGGATAAGGGGAAGAGCAAGGAATAGGGGAGAAAAGATGGGCCAGGGGTTATGAGAGCCTTTGGGATCGGTAAAATGAGTTTCATTTACCCTATCCCATTTCCCCTGATCCCTTGTCCCCTATTCGTGTAGATTAGCGGATTCTTGTAAGATCCTTGAGTTCTTTTTCGGTCAGCCAGCGCCACTCGCCGGGCTGGAGGTTCCCCAGGCGGAGGGGACCGATGGCGATGCGCACCAGGCGCAGGGTGGGGAAGCCGACCGCGGCGGTCATGTGGCGGATCTGGCGCTTCTTACCTTCGGTGAGGGTGAGCTCGATCCAGGAGGGTGGGGCATGCGGGGTGATGGGCTTGCGGCGGGGAGGCAGGTCCGGCTCTGGGATGGCGGCTGCCTGGCAGGGAAGGGTGCGCCAGCCCTGGATGGTGACCCCTTTCGATAGCTGATCCAGTGCTTCTGGGCGTGATGAGCCCCTCCACCTGCACCCAGTAGGTCTTGGGCAGGTGGTGGCGCGGGTCTGTCAGGCGCTTGATCAATGCGCCGTCATCGGTGAGCAGGAGCAGGCCTTCGGAGTCGTAATCGAGGCGACCGGCAGCATACACGCCCGGCACAGGGATATAGGCTTTGAGGGTCTCGTGGCCTTCAGGGTCGGTGAAGCTGCTGAGCACGCCGTAGGGCTTGTGGAAGAGGAGGGAAGGCATGGGGGAAATTATAAGGGATCAGGGGATAAGGGGGAGGGGAAAAACCATGAAGAACACGAACCACATCCCATCATTCTACCCAATACTTGCCCTCGTCCTGCGATGAGGTTGCCGACATACCTCTTCGAGCATCAGGTGGCTGCCTCGCTCCTTAGCTGCCTCAGCCTCATCAGTGGTGAGAGAGGCGGCGAGCTCATCGGCAGCCTGGTGGATGGTGGGCAGGGCGGGCTTGCCGAGGATGGCGGGGTGGTAGTCGGTACCCTCCAGGCGGGGGTGGCTGAGCACGAAGCTGAGCAGCTCGAGAGCCAGGGTCTTGCGCTCTGCGTGAGGGGTCTTCCTTTACCAGCAGGTCGGTAAAGAAATACAATCCGAAGAGCGCCCAATCGGTGTAGCGGTTCTCCAGGCAGTCGTGGATGAACTGGATGAGGTGCTGGCGGGCGGAGGCGAAGTCGCCCAGATGCATCTCGGCGCGCCCCAGCCAGATTCAGAGGTTCCAAAAGCGGATAGGACCATTCATGGTAGAAACCCACCCGCTGATAAAGCGCGAGGGCTTGCAGCGCCTGGAGGTGCATTTCTGCATACTCCCCTTCATCTTCCAACACCTGGCAATACAGAATGTGGTAGTGCGCTTTCACCGGCAGCCAGCCCTTCTCTCCCAAATCGGCTTGCTGCTGGAGGATCTGGAGACACTGCTCGAGGGAGCAGTTGGCTAAAGTGAAATCTTTCTGCCTCCAGGCGAGAAGCCCGCGAGCGGAGAGGGGGTAAGCCTCCACGGCCGCGACGCCAATCTTGGCGACGATCTCTTGCAGCTCCTGGTTCAGCGCGGCGGCAGCCAGGAGGTCGCCTTTCACCAGGCTGGTGGTCACAAGCATGCGAACATTGTGCAGCTCCATGTTCAGGAAATGGATCTCACGACAAAGCCTCAGACTATCGTAAAAGCAAGCCTCGCCTTTCGAAAGGAAGCCCTTGGTAAACCAGACGATGCCCATCCACATAATCGAGTGGGCGATTGATCCTCGTTCTTCAAACTCCTGATCAATGGCCTTGCTCTTTTCATAATTATGGATGCTTTCCTGAAAGTCATCGTTGAATTGTGTCAAAGCCATGGTTTTGTGGATGCGCGCTTTTATCGCTCGCAGATTGTTTCGATCGGCTAATTCCTGGGCTTGAAACAGGATTTTCAATCCATCGGATTCCTTCCCAAGGGTTATCAGACGGCTGGCTTTCTTCGTGAGCAGCCAGGTCAAGAAATGCGCAGGAGGAGAACCGGGTAGGATCGACAGGGTTTCTTCGAGCAAGGTCAGCGCCTGGCTGTACCAAACCATCACAATGTAAAAATCAAATAAAGGGTCGCAGGCGGCATCCAACACCGCGTAATCCCCCCTGCCAGCGGCACTAAACCAGGCGGTGCGCAGGTTGTCCAGGTCAGCCTGCACCAGTGGAATATTGGCAGCCATCTCTGGGCCCATGAAATCTAATTTTCGGATGTAGTCAAGGAAGAAATGGCTGTGCGCCGTGCGGGTGCGAACTTCATCTTGTGGGTCTTTGCTTAGCTTCTCGGCGGCGAACTGGCGCAGCAGCTCGTGCAGCTCGTAACGCCCGTTCGGACGGTGGGTGACCAGGCACTTGTCAACCAGGGACGTCAGTGTGCGCAGGTCCACCCTTGCCACCTGCCCGGCGGCCTGGCGGGTGAAGCCGCCGCGGAAGACGGACAGGCGCGGGAAAACCGCCTGCTCTTCGGGAGAGAGCATCCGCCAGGTGTATTCGAAAACCGCCTGCACACTGCGGTGGCGGGACTGTAATTCACGTGAGTGTCGCTCTGCAAGAAACCCAGGCTGCGCTCGATCTCGGTGGCGATCTCGCGGCAGGAGAGGGAAGGGGTGAGGCTGGCGGCGATCTTGATGGCCAGGGGCATGCCGCTCACCAGGCGGCAAATGTGGATGGCATCTGGCAGCTCCTCGTCTGACAAGGGATAGGCGCGCTGGTGTTGAGCGGCGAGGGAGAAGAGGCGGATGGCGTCAAAATCCCGCGCCTGGGCAGCCTGGGCGGGAGAAGGCAGGCTGAGACCCTCCACCCGGAAGATCCATTCAGATTCCAGGTGCAGCCGCTCGCGGGAGGTGACCAGCAGGGTTAGCCGCGGAGCCTGCTCGGACAGCTCCGGCAGGACCTCGGCGCCTTCGAGGAGAAGCTGCTCGTAGTTATCGAGCACAAGCAGGAGCTCCTTATGACGAAGGTGGTCGATCAGCGCCTGCTTGAGGTCGGCGGAGGGGGTGGTGAGGCCCAGGGCGTGCAGGATGGCGGGCAGGATGGCATTCACTTTCTCGGCGGCGACCAGGGGGACGAAGAAAACGCCATCCTGGAATCTGGCTGATTGGCGAGAGGCGGTCTCGACAGCCAGGCGGGTCTTGCCGCTGCCGCCGGGACCAACGAGGGAGAGCATGCGGCAGGAAGGATCATGCAGTAGGGCGGCGATCTCCGCGAGCTCTTTTTCACGCCCAATGAAAGGAGTGAGATAGCTGGGTAAAAGGCCGGGTGTGTGTTTCTCCTGCGAGGCGACTTTCTCATCCCTGATCTGTTCGTAGAGGCGGGTCGTCTCGGCAGCGGGCTGCACATCCAGCTCATCGGCCAACACCTGGCAGCACAGGTGGTACTGCTCGAGGGCTTCGGTGCGGCGTCCAGCCAGCGTCAGCAGGCGCATCAGGAGGCGGTGGGCAGATTCTTGCCAGGGCTCCAGCTCGATCCAGCGGCGGGCGAAGTGGATGGCCTGCTCATATTCCCGCGCGAACTCGCAGCAGCCCGCCAGCTGCAGGAGGGCTGCCGAAGCCTTGTGCCGCAGGCGCTCGCGCACGAAGTAAGCCCAGTCGTCGAACACCGGGCAGTCTTTGAGGGTGAAGCCTTGCAGGAAGTCGCCCTGGTAAAGGTCGGCGGCGGACTGGAAGTGGGCTATGGCGGAGGGCAGGTCTTCGGTGTGGGCCAGGAGGGACTCGGCCTGGCTGATCTCTTCTTCGAAGGCGATGACATCCACGCGGCCGTTATCGGAGAGGTAGAGCTGGACGGTGTCGCGGTCGGTTTCGAGCGCTGCGACACCGGTTGGATTGGATTTGAGGAGGAGGCGCAGGTTGGAGAGGGCGCTGCGCAGGCTGGCATGGGCGGCCTGGGGAGGGTGCTCAGGCCAGAAGATCTCCACCAGGTGGTCGCGAGTAAAGGGACGGCCCCCTTCGACCGCCAGGTAAGCCAGCAGGAGGCGCACCTTGTCGCTGGCGAAGCCGTGAATGGGCTTGCCATCCAACGTGACACTGCATGTGCCAAGAAAAGACAATTCCAACTGGGCCATGTTTCCCCTCCCGAAACGAAGGACCCTGAGAAAAGACGGACGCGGAAAGGGCGGAAAAAGCTGAAAAGGTGGGATTGTTATCAAGGTACGCTGGAAGATTGCCCCAGAATGTCTTCAGCCGTCGATGCTCAATAGAGAGATTGTAGCATAATTCATAAATTTTAATGTTAGTTTACGATTTCTTTACGATGAGGTGGTATGTTAGGAAAAGGTGGAAAGGTTCCATCCGAAAAAACAAATCCATAAAACCCATCGTAAAGGAGAAAAAAATGAAAAAGCTGACTTTCTTTAGTTTAAGCGTTGCATTCTTGATCTTGCTGCTGTCATTCAGTCCAGTCCTTCAAGCCAACGCCGTGGGACCTGACAGAACCGAGGAGACAATTGATTTTTCGTTTGAAGTCGAAAATCCCTGCGGTTATCCAATTACAGGTCATTTCACTGGAACGGTGAGAACTACATTTTTTTGGTTTTATGAAAACGGGCTCAAGAACCGTGTTCAGGATACTTACGTTTCATTGAAGGGGACCTGGTCTGCAAATGGGAAAGAGATCAACATACAGAACGGGGCTCCCGTTCATTTTAGTCAGATCCCTAACGGA
Source organism: uncultured Chloroflexia bacterium (assembly GCA_963751425.1). Lineage (GTDB taxonomy): Bacteria > Chloroflexota > Anaerolineae > Anaerolineales > UBA4823 > CAVVUF01. Next base: position 1,621,390 of record CAVVUF010000002.1, read on the forward strand.
CATTTTCAAACTATTCTTGGTGCAAGTGGAATAATGACGATCCCTGGATATGGGGTTGTCATGGGTTCAGCAGGGCAGATCATTCTTACATGGCAATGGAATGAAGAGTTGCAGATTTATGAAATGACGGAAGAGGTTAAGAATGTTGGCATGTTAAATCCCAATGATTGGGACGCGGTCTGCGAATACCTGGGGAATAGACCTGGATTAGTTAATCTCTTTTGGTGAGGTGTGTGCTAGGGGGCGCACACCTCCTCAGATACTTGGGAAAAGACTATTTAAAAAGGAAGGAAAAAATGAAGGCGAAAATTTTGATCATCGCTGTGCTGCTTGTGTTGGTGGCTGTGCAGGTTCCGCCTACGGCGGGCATGGCAAAACCCGAGCGCCAATGGGTTTTCTCTTATCAGGTGGAAAACAACTATGCTTTGAATGCGCTGGAAGTGTTCCAGGACCAGCTTTATGCGGGCAGTTATGATGCCACGGGGGTAGGCTCCAGCATTTTCAGGACCGGCAATGGAAAAGATTGGTCGCAGGTGACCCAACCGGCTTTTGGCCAACTACTCCCGGTTCCTGAAGATTGGGCTTATCAAGACTTGATCTATGATATGACCGTGTTCCAGGGAAAGTTATATGTCGGTCATGACCAGTGGATCTACAGCACTGTGGCGCCTGAATGGGAGCCGCTGCCGGGCGAGATTTGGCGCACCTCCAACGGCACCGATTGGGAAGCCGTCGTTACGGATGGATTTGGAGTGCATGGGAACGAAGGCGTGGTGGGCTTCAGCGTTTTCAATGGCATGCTGTATGCCGGGGTTGCGAATTTCTTTGATGGCTTTTCTATCTACCGCAGCCCTAACGGCACGGATTGGGAAATGGTTGCCGACATGGGCTTAGGCTACTCAGACACCGCCCAGATCACTGGCTTCGAGGTGTTCAAGGATATGCTGTTTGTCACAGCGGAAGGCTGGGATGTTGATGGCAATTCGACTCCGGTCAGGGTATGGTACAGCCGGGATGGGTTGAGCTGGCAGGCTGTAACCACGGATGGCTTTGGCAACCCTGATATCGTCTCACCGGGCGGCTTCGCGGTCTTCAAAAACTCCCTTTACCTGGGAATGGAAAATGCGGGGATGGCGGAGCTATGGAAGACTGATAACGGCCTCGATTGGGAGCAGGTGGATTTGAGCGCCATCGTTACCCCCGATTTCTTCAAGATCGACGGGGCGTTTGAATACGATGGAAGCCTTTATCTGGTCGCCAACAGCTGGGGTGGGATGGGCCTGTGGGGCTCGCCTGATGGCCTGACCTGGGAGCAGGTTAATGAACCAGGCTTTGGATCTCCAGCGAACTGGGCTTCACACTGGTCGACTGCCATGGCAAAGTTCAAAGGCGATCTGTATGTAGGCACTTTCAATTGGGATTCGGAAAATAATACCAATACAGGGCAGATCTGGCGCTGGTGCAGTACCTGCAAATGAACTTTGGCTGCTCTTTAAAAAGATGGAAGTTTCGATTCAAATCAAGCAGGAGGTAATCACATGTTTCGTAAAATTGTATTTCTGGTCATTGCTGCCATGATCCTGGCATCGGTCCTTCCGGCGTCCGCTGCCGGTCCGCTGCCAGGGAATAACCATGCCAAAACAGAGGTCCTTATTTCCATGAGCGGGGGGACGGACGCCCTGGCCGCTTACCTCCAGAAGAACGGAGGCGTCGTGCGGACAAAATACCAGAATGTGCCCGCTTTGGCGGCTGCGGTCCCAGTGGTGAAACTTGGAGAGATCGCCAGCTTCCCCGGGGTGCTTTCGATCACAAGAAATGTGCAGGTGAGGTTGGAGCCCGATCCGCTTGAGCGCTTCGGCGTTGAGACCCGGATTCCCCTGGCTGCCACCGAGCAGGTGAAAGCCATCGCGCCTCAGACCATCAAGCCGTCTTCCATTCCGGCCGGCTTTGTGAATTCCACTTTCACCAGGGCGGACCAGGTCTGGCAAGAAACCAACCATGGCTCAGGCTCGATCATCGCCGTCATCGATACCGGCGTGACCCCCATCCCCTGCCTGGAGCAGGCTGTCATCGGAGCGCCAGGCTTCCCCGACGGATTCAATGCGACCGGAGATGGCATTTCTCCAACGGACCCCCAAAATTATGACCATGGCACCTTTGTATCCTTTGTGGCGGCGGCTTCGTGCGCTCTCAGCTTTACAGATGAGAGCGATCCTCTCTGGCAGGCAATCCATGCTTACCAGCCACAATACACGATGGACTATGTCCCGCTGCTTGGACAGGCGCCTGATGCGAAAATTTACCCGGTCAAGGTGTTCTCACCGGTCGTGGATACCTATACGTGGGAAGTCCTATTGGGCCTGGACCATGTCATTACATTGAAAAAGAGCGGCGCGCTGGATATCGATATCATCAATATGAGCCTGGCATTTCCCGCTTTCCGTGATGGCAAAGATCTTCTGGACGAGTTTGTAGAGGCGGCGCAGGCTGCCAATATCCTCGTCGTCGTCGCGGCGGGTAACTTTGGCCCAACCCCCAACACCGTAGGGAATCCGGCTTCCTCTTATGCGGCCCTATCCGTCGGCGCACTGGATTATGCTGCTTCATCACGCATTTTCTATGAATACCTGGGCTTGATCAGCGGGTTGGGTGCCGGCACGGGCATGGCCATGCGCCCGACCTCCGAGACCAGGCTGGCGGCTTTTTCTGCACGCGGCCCCCTCAGCGATGGGCGCCTGGCGCCTGAGATTACTGCCCTCGGCTGGTTAAATTTTGGATGTAATCAAAACTACTGTGATTGGGGGAGCGGCACTTCCTTTGCTTCTCCCACTGTGGCGGGCGGGGCAGCCTTATTAAATGCGTGGTGGGAATCCCAGGGACGGGACACGGATCCGGTTGCGCTGGAAAATGCCTTGTTGAAAGGGGCCAATCCGAACGAGGTCGGGCCTGAATGGCGCCGCCCGGAGGACCAGGGCTACGGCGTTTTGGATATCCCCGCAGCCCTGGCTGTTTTGAAGTCGGGAGATTTGAAGCTCAACGAAAAGAAATTGAGCCAGCTAAAGCTGAATGTCCTCGGCAAGCCGGTCAAGGGAAAAACCGAGACCTGGAGCAGCGGCTTGGTGTCGATAAATCCTTCTCAATTCTCCGATTACATTTTCGAGATTAGCCCGGATACCAGCCGGGTAAAAATTGAAGTCAGCGGAATTGATGTACCTGATAATTCAGCCACCACATTTTGGTCCAACAGCCTGTGGTTCAACTTGGGTAGCGCCACTCGGTCGGGTGTATATCCGCCCATCGGTTGGTGGAACTGGCGACCGTATTGGGAAGGGGATTCTTTTACCATCATCGTGGAAGATGGCCAGTGGATCGTGGATTCGCAGGCCTATGGTCCCCTGCTGGTCGCCAACCAGCCGATGCAGACGGGGCTGATGAAGCTCTCGCTTGGCGGCGACATGGTCAACGATTCTCCGGTTTCCTTCAACGTGCGCATCACCCGCGAGAACTACGCCGCTCCCAGGACGAACCGGGTTGGAAATGGGGTGGTTAAACGAGGATGATATGCTGTTCATCCCGGTTCAGATCCCGGCTGGAACCAGCCAGGCGGTCTTTGACCTGGTATTTCACCGCGATTGGAGTAAGTTCCCAACCAGCGATATCGACCTGTACCTCTTCGATCCGGATGGGAACCTGGTCAGTACGGAAGGGGTGAATATTTACGCTCCTGAGCGATGCACCCTGGATAATCCCGTCCCCGGCACCTGGACTGCGTTAGTCTGGGGCTACACCGATTACCCAGATAATTTTGATCTCTACTTGAAGTTGAAATAACTTCACTTACAACTGGGGGGATTCAAGATATGGGTGCAGCGCAAACTCTCAGCCAAACGGACCCAGGAGTCTACGCTGCACCCAAAAGAAAAACCGCCAGCGAATAAAGGAATAACGGATATACGAATGGAAAATTTCATGAAAGGAAAGAAAATATGAAGGCTAAATTATTTTTTATTGCAGCTCTGCTGGTAGCTGGCTTGGGGCTGGTGAGTGCTTGCAGCCCCGCCGCGCCGAAAGTGCCAACGCCAACACCAACCCTGGGTCCATTGGATATCGTTAAAGCTTATGAAGAAGCCTTCAATAAACACGATATCGCTGCCACGATGGCTTTGCTGACTGAGGAGTTTACGCTTCGAAGACCACGAGATGGGGATTCATATATGGGGAAGGATTCGGTGCAAGAGTTTATTGAAAATTGGTTTGGGTCGAATGGGGAGGTTCACTTCACGGATTGCACAAACTCTGCGGACAAGGTGACCTGCAAACTAGCAGCAGAAGAAGATTGCACACGAAGCTTTGGAATGGATGCCTATCATTGGGATGCGAGCTTCAAAATTGTGGGGGACAAAATTGGTGAAATGACCTGGGATCATGACAATCCAGATGATTATAAGCAATATGTGGGAACTGTAAATAAAGCGTTAGCCTGGTTCGAAGAAAGTCATCCCGATGAATACAAACAATGACAACAATACATGCGACTTGCCAATTATGGATTGTCCGTTGAGAAAGGAAATTTATTATCTAAGATATGTAAAGAATACGCTGCTTCAATAAAATAGCTGATTTTCTATTTTCTGATAAATCCATCTCGAAGTCAGGTGCAGACAGCCAATGGCTAAGATGCTTCGGCCGTGAAAACGCGGGTTGCGTTCGGTTGGTTACATTTTTCACAAATTTTAATCTAAGTTTACGATTTCTTTACGATGAGGTGGTATGTTAGGGTAGGTGGAAAGGTTCCATCCGAAAAAACAAATCCATAAAACCCATCGTAAAGGAGAAAAAAATGAAAAAGCTGACTTTCTTTAGTTTAAGCGTTGCATTCTTGATCTTGCTGCTGTCATTCAGTCCAGTCCTTCAAGCCAACGCCGTGGGACCTGACAGAACCGAGGAGACAATTGATTTTTCGTTTGAAGTCGAAAATCCCTGCGGTTATCCAATTACAGGTCATTTCACTGGAACGGTGAGAACTACATTTTTTTGGTTTTATGAAAACGGGCTCAAGAACCGTGTTCAGGATACTTACGTTTCATTAAAGGGGACCTGGTCTGCAAATGGGAAAGAGATCAACATACAGAACGGGGCTCCCGTTCATTTTAGTCAGATCCCTAACGGACATTTTCAAACTATTCTTGGTGCAAGTGGAATAATGACGATCCCTGGATATGGGGTTGTCATGGGTTCAGCAGGGCAGATCATTCTTATATGGCAATGGAATGAAGAATTGCAGATTTATGAAATGACGGAAGAGGTTAAGAATGTTGGCATGTTGAACCCCAATGATTGGGACGCGGTCTGCGAATACCTGGGAGAATAGACCTGGATTAGTTAATCTCTTTTGGTGAGGTGTGTGGTAGGGGGCACACACCTCCATGATCCAAAAACGCTAAGGAAGCGGGGATCCTGAGCAGGCTGTCTTTGCCTGCCAGGATGACGGGCGGGATGAAACCACTGATAAAAAAATTAAGATTGCTTCACCGCCTTCGGCGGCTAACAATGAAATTTCACCATATTTAGGAGGAACTATGTTTACCAAGCTTTCAAATGTTGTCAGAATCTTGATCTTATTCAGCCTGGTGCTGGGCATGGCCTCTTGCAGGGGTGAAGATCCGATACCCACCTGGGAGAAGGTTTTCGACCCTGGAATTGAAACTGTGAATGATTACCAAACCTATACGATCGAGGTCTTCAAGGATCAGCTTTACGCCACGGTTTCAAGCGGGTCTAACACGTTTTCAAGTTCAAAGGACGGGCTGATTTTTCGTTCCCCCGACGGGAAAACCTGGACACCGGTTACCGAATTTGGGTTTGACCTGGGAAATTATGACCATATTAGCGATTTAATCGTCTTCCAGGATAAGCTTTACATCATACCGGCTGACTGGGATAATCAACAACCAGCGCTTATCTTGCGCACGACGGATGGGACCAATTGGGAAAGTGTTGATTCAATCGGTTTTAGCTTCCAAAATTTCGCACAATTTGTGGATTTCAAGGGTATGATGTATGTCAATAGCTCCGGAAAAGACTTCACCAGCCATGTCTGGCGCTCCGCTAGTGGGGATAGAAATTCCTGGAAAATTGTGGCTGCTTTTCCAGGTATGAATTTCCCAGGAACTTTTGAGGTCTTCAAAGACTGGCTGTATATGATCTCTGATGTATATCAGGAAGTCTCTGGAACTAATTCACCCAGTCAAATCTGGCGGTCCCAAGATGGGGAGAACTGGAAAATGGTTATTGCGGATGGTTTTGGAAACCCCAAAAACGACTCTGGAGGCGCTTTTGAGACTTTCGATGGCTACCTGTATGCTGGCATCGGCAGTTTTCAAGAGGGTGGAATTGGCCAGATCTGGCGAACCAAGGACGGGGTGACCTGGGAGCCGGTAGTTGAGGATGGATTCGGAAACCCCAAGAACGTAAAGATCGACGGGTTGGTGGCTTTCCAAAAATATCTATATGCTTATTCCTTAAATTGGGATGAGGGCTGCATGCTTTATCGCACCAAAGACGGCAAAAACTGGGTGGTGGCTAACGAGCCGGGCTGGGGTGACCCATCCAATTGGACCTCTCACTTAAACACGGATCAGACGGTTTTCAAGGGTGATCTGTACATGGGGATCTTTGGACAAAAGGGCGGGTTGATGAAGATGGTCAATCCGTAAGGAACGGTTACTTGGGAGGTAAAAATGGACCCTCCTGTTCAATTTTCGAACCATACGCACTACCGTTCGTATTTACTGCGCCTTTGGGAAGCCGGAGCTGAGGGGGCTCCGGCTCTGCGCATCGCGCTGGTCAGCCCGCACACGGGGGAGAAGCGCAGCTTTTCAAGCCTGGAGGAGATGGTGAAGTTTTTGGTGGAGGAGATGAAAGAGGAGCAGGGGGAAGGGGATCAGGGATAGGGGGATTCTAAATCCTCTTTACCATCGCCAGGGCGGTGTAGCCGGCGAAACCACCGCAGACGATGTTCCACGGCAGGCTGAAGAACCAATAAGTTGTGAAGAAATCGTAGTGACCTCCAGGCTGGGCTGGGACTAGAAAAAGGTGAAACAAACCAGCGGGATCAGGGAGATGAACAAGCCGATTACCGCGCCGGTGAGGGCTGCCTGCCAGCGTTCGGGGAGCAAGCGGGGTAGATATTTGTAGGTCAGGTCGCCAGCCAGTTCGGTGAACTGGCCCATCACCCCCCAACTCAGCACGCCCCAGTGTTGGAGCAAGACATGGTTGGTGGCGTAATCCCAAAAGTAGACCGGGATGAGGCCGATGGTGGAAAAAGGCAGGAATACCACCATACCGGCTCCTACCCGTTTGAGTAATAAAATCGCTAGAGCCACAGGGATCACGCTGAAATAGGTCGGGATCGTGTATACGCATCCGCCGGAGTAGGCGTATACGACAAAGCTGCCGTACGACATAATGGCAAAAAAGAGCATGCTGAGCAGGAAAGCGGTATTCCAGAAGGGAGGGGATTGAGGTATGACCTGGGAGTCGGGCATGGCATTTCTTTGTTGAGTTATGTATCAGGGGTTCTTCAGTCGCTGCCGGTCAAAGAACGACCGATAAAGCAGAGATAATTTTCTTGTAGCAAAAGTTTCGAGGAATTTTTCAATGAATTACAATATAATAAAGGGAAACTTTCTATTGGAGAATTTTACTTTGCGACACCCTCAACCGAACTCACGCCACTGCTTTGTCTGCGGACTGGCAAACCCCTTCAGCCTGCACCTGCGCTTCTACGATAACGCCCCGGGGGAGGTGATCGCCGATACGAACATCGGTGATCAGTACCAGGGCTACCCGGGAGTGGTGCACGGGGGAATTGTCTCGGCCATGCTCGATGAAGCGGCGGGACGCGCCCACATGGTCGGGACCGAGCCGCGCTTTATGTATACCGCTCGCCTGGAGGTGCGCTACCGCCAGAATGTGCCGGTGGGTCAGCCGTTGCGCCTGGTGGGCAGGGTGGGCAAGGCGAAAGCGCGCACAGCTACAGCCACCTCGGCGCTCTACCTGGAAGATGGAACGCTGCTGGCGGAGGCGGAGGTGCTGCTGGTGAATATCCCTGACCTGGAGATGACCCCGGAGCAGCTGGATGAGCTGGGGTGGAAGGTTTATCCGGAGGATGTTACTTCGATTGATTAAAGGATTAAATTGCTCACGGATCAACACGGAAAAACACGGATTTCAAAAACGCACATGGAAAGAGCTGAAAGAACGGAAAAAGGAAAACGGCGGATTTTTTCTTATTTGCGAGGATTAGCGCAGATTGGCGGATTTATTGATGATCATCGAATATCATCGACCAACAACAATAGAAGAAGCTTTGGAGCTGCTGGCTCGCCAGGAGCCGCGCACGCTGCCGCTGGGCGGGGGCACGGTGTTGAACCGTCCTGATCCCGAGAAGGTAGCAGCTGTGGACTTGCAGGCTTTAGGCCTGGATGGCCTGCATAACACTGGGAAGAGCCTGGTAGTCGGGGCCGCAGTCACTCTGAACCGGTTTGCCAGGCAGCCTGGCTTACAGCCCGCCCTGGTCAAGGCGATCAACTTGGAGCTGAACTATAACTTGCGCCAGGCGGCGACTGCTGCAGGGGTGCTGGTCTCGGCGGACGGGCGCTCGGGTTTTGCAGCGGCGCTGCTGGCGCTGGACGCGGAGCTGGAGCTGCGTGCGCATCCGGGAGGTGCCATCCCCGGAGCAGGAGAAGGTGGGGCTGGGCGAACTGCTGCCGCTGCGCAAGCGGCTCTTGCGCGGCAGGCTGATCACGCAGGTGAAGATCCCCCTGAACGTGCGCTTGTCTTATGAGATGGTGGCGCGCACACCGGCGGACCTGCCGATTGTGTGCGTGGCGCTGTCGCAGTGGGCTTCTGGGCGCACAAGGCTGGTGGTGGGTGGCTTCGGATCTGCGCCCAGCCTGGCGATGGATGGACCGGAGGAGGCTGGGGTGGAGGCTGCGGCGCGGGCAGTTTGCATGGGAGCCGAGGATGAATGGGCGAGCGCAGCCTATCGCAGTGATGCGGCGGCAACGCTGGCAAAGAGATGCCTGGAGAAGTTGCTCACGGATGAATACGGAGTGTAAAAAGAAGGACACGGAAAAATCGGAAAGCGACCTGTCATTCTGAGGAGCGCCGGCTGTTCTTTAGCCGCCGCGACCGAAGAATCCCTGTGGAAAATGTCTTTTATGGAATTCCATGTAAAAGGAAACACTATTTGCAAATAGGGGTTCTTCGCTTCGCTCAGAACGACAGATGCGATGTGAAATGATTGGCGTAGATTAGCGGATTCGGTTTTTCCCTTATCCCTGAACCTTTTCCCCTTCGGGAAATGGGAATCAATTGAAGGAGATAAATTAGAATGGTATCGCAACATGGTTTTGAGTTAGTCAAAGAGCAGTTTATCAATGAATTGAATACGAAGGCACGCCTGTTCCGGCACGTGAAGACCGGGGCGCGGCTGCTTTCCTTGGAAAATCAGGAAGAAAACAAGGTCTTCGGGATCAGCTTCCGCACCCCGCCGCCGGATTCAACCGGCCTGCCGCATATCATGGAGCATTCGGTGTTGGGAGGGTCGCGGCGCTACCCGGTGAAAGAGCCCTTCGTCGAGCTGCTCAAGGGCTCGCTGAAGACCTTCCTGAACGCATTAACTGGGCATGATAAAACGATGTACCCGGTGGCCAGCCAGAACCTGAAGGATTTTTATAACCTGGTGGAGGTTTACCTGGATGCGGTCTTTTACCCGCTGCTTGCCCCGCATACTCTACAGCAGGAGGGCTGGCATTATGAATTAGACAGCCTGGAGGCTCCTTTGACGTACAAGGGGATCGTGTTCAATGAGATGAAAGGGAATTATTCCGATCCAGATAATTTGCTTGGCAAGCATGTTCAGGAATCGCTTTTCCCCGACAGTGTATATTCACGGGATGCCGGCGGTGACCCGGTGCACATCCCCGACCTGACCTACGCGCAGTTCAAGGCTTTCCACCAGACTTATTACCACCCTTCGAATTCTTATATCTTTTTCTACGGCGATGATGATCCCGAGGAGCGCCTGCGCCTGATGGACAGCTGGCTGAAAGATTTTGAGGCAATCAATGTGGATTCTGATGTGGCCTTGCAGCCGCGTTTTTCAGCGCCGAAGAAGCTGGAATTCTCTTACGATGTCAGCCAGGAGGAAGGCGAGGCAGCTGCGAAGAAAGCCATGCTGACGACCAACTGGATGCTGGATGAGATCAGCGATCCGCAGCTTTCCCTGGCGCTCCAAATCCTGTCCGACATCCTGATCGGCACACCGGCTTCCCCGCTGCGAAAAGCCCTGATCGATTCGGGTCTGGGCGAAGACCTGGCGGGCGGAGGCTTTGATGACCAGACGCGGCAGGCCTACTTCTCCACCGGCTTGAAGGGGATTGCCCTGGAAGATGCTGGCAAAGTAGAAGCGCTGGTGCTGAGGACGCTGGAAAAGCTTGTCGAAGAAGGCATCGATCCGGATATGATCGCAGCGGCGGTGAATACAATGGAGTTCAGGCTGCGTGAGCTCAATTTCGGCTCATTCCCACGCGGCCTGGTGTTAATGTTTTCTGCTCTGAGCACCTGGATGTATGATGATGAGCCGCTCAAATCACTGGCTTTCGAAGCGCCGCTTGCGGCGATTAAAGCGGAGCTGGCAGCAGGGGAAGCGCTATTTCGAGGGCCTGATCGATACGTATTTCTTGAAAAACACCCACCGCGTGACGGTGCTGCTGAAGCCCGACCCGGAATTGGGGAAACAGAAAGAAGAAGCCGAGGCGCAGCGCCTGGCGAAGGTGCGGGAGGGGCTGTCAAAGGAGGAGCTGCAGGCGATCCTGGAGAACACCGCCGCGCTGAAAGAGAGGCAGGTGGCGCCTGATTCGCCCGAAGCGCTGGCGACCATCCCAGGTTTGCAGCTCGGCGACCTGGATAAGCAGGTCAGGACCATCCCGCTGGAGGTGGAAAAGGTGGAGGATAGCCCGGTTCTGTTCCATGACCTGTTCACCAACGGCATCCTGTACCTGGACCTGGGCTTCGACCTGCATAACTTACCGCAGAAATACTTGCCCTATGTGACCCTCTTCGGGCGCGCCCTGCTGGAGATGGGCACTGAGAAAGAAGATTATGTCAAGCTCTCACAGCACATCGGCCGCACCACCGGTGGGATCGTGCCCACCTCTTTGGCTTCGATGAAGAGCGGGGGAAAGGGGAGTTTCGTCAAGCTGTTCCTGCGCGGCAAAGCGGTCATCTCCCAGGTGGATGAGCTGCTGGGTATTCTCAAGGATGTTTTGCTGACAGCTAGGCTGGATAACCCCGAGCGCTTCATGCAGATTGTGCTGGAGGAGAAAGCCAACCAGGAGGCAGGCCTGGTGCCAGCGGGGCATGGTGTGACCAATCTGCGCCTGCGCGCCCTGTTCAACGAGGCGGATTGGGCCAACGAGCAGATCGACGGGCCGAGCTACCTGTTCTTCTTGCGCAACTGGCGGAGCGGCTGGAGACGGATTGGGCGGGGGTGCTGGCGGACCTGGAAGACATGCGCCGGGTGATGATTAACCGCAGGGGCGTGATCTGCAACGTCACCGTGGACCGGGAAAGCTGGAAAGCCATCCAGCCGAAGCTGGGTGCCTTCCTGAAGGCTCTGCCGGCTTCAGTCCAGGCGCCCGTTCACTGGACGAGAGGTGAGGCGATTCCCTACGAGGGTCTTTCCATCCCTGCGCAGGTAAATTTCGTGGGCAAGGGTGCGGACCTTTTCAAGCTGGGGTACAAGCTGAACGGCTCGGTGCAGGTGATCCTCAACTTCCTGCGCACCACCTGGCTGTGGGAGCGTGTGCGTGTGCAGGGCGGGGCATACGGTGGGTTCGCCTCCTTTGACATTCGCTCGGGCGTCTTTACCTACCTGTCTTACCGCGATCCCAACCTGCTGAAGACGATTGAGAATTACGATGGAGCCGCTGCGTATCTGATGAATGTGGATGAGGAGCGCTTGAGCCCCGCTGAGCTGACCAAGAGCATCATCGGAGCGATCGGCGCGCTGGATGCTTACCAGCTCCCGGATGCCAAGGGCTTCACCTCGCTGGTGCGCTACCTGGTAGGTGAGGATGATGAAATGCGCCAGCATTTCCGCGACCAGGTGCTGGGGGCTTCCATGGAGGACTTCAAAGCCTTTGGAAGTGTGCTGGAGAAGGTGATTCAATCTGGTAAGGTGGTGGTGGTCGGCTCGCAGGAGGCGCTGCAAGCGGCTAACCAGGAGCGGGAAGGCTGGTTGACCATCCAGAAATTATTATGAGCTCGCGGATGAAGTGAGCAGATTAAAAAAGAGTACACGGAAAAGGCAGAAAGATGGAAAAGGCGGATTTTTTAAGGAAAAATCTGCTCACTGATGAACACAGAGAAACACGGATTAAAAAAGAGCAACGGAAAAGGCTGAAAAAAAGAAAAAACGGATAAAAAAATTGGTGAAATTGGTCGCAGATAAAAGAAAAGGATGGTTGTTCTGAGCGAAGATGAAGAACCCATGTGACGTAGGAAAACTGTGAGCCTCAATTTTGGACCGGTGGTTGGAAGGTATAAGGGGCGCTTCGCTGGTGTTCAAAGAACGAACACCGCTCAGCGCGATAAGATTTAATTCGGTCGAAATGACATAGGATAATGAGATGGTATGCTTTTCGAGAATGAGGACGAATGAACATAATTCTGAATGTCAACAACCAATCTCTTGAACTTGAGGTCCACCCCGGCGACAGCCTGTTGAAGGTGCTGCGCGGGCAGGGCTACTTCGGCGTCAAGCACGGCTGCGAGACGGGCGAGTGCGGGGCATGCACGCTGCTGCTGGACGGCAAGCCGGTCAATGCCTGCTTGCTGCTGGCTGCCCAGGCGCAAGGGCACACCCTCCAAACGATCGAAGCCCAGGGAGAGCATCCGCAGCAGGGCTGGCGGGAGACCCCAGGCTTGCATGCCTTGCAGCGGGCTTTCGTGGAGAGCGGGGCAGTGCAGTGCGGTTACTGCACCCCGGCGCAGATCCTGGCGGCTAAAGCCCTCCTGGAGCAGAACCCGGCCCCTTCAGAAGCGGAGGTGCGCGAAGCGCTCTCGGGGGTGCTGTGCCGCTGCACGGGATATCTCAAGCCGGTGCAGGCGGTGCTGCACGCCGCAGCCTGGCTGCGGGGTGACGAGGTGCTTGAGCTGGGTGAATTTCCAAGCCATCCGGGGGCGCCTGGCACGAGACCGCTGGAGACTGGGTGGGGTGAGGGGTTGGAAATTTTGGACGGGCTAACAACTCCTCCTACAGTGACCCAACGGGTGATGCCAAAGATAGTAGTTGCTCCGCAGACGGAGAAGATGGAGCGGGTGGGCAAGCCTGAACCCAAAGTGGACGCGGTCAAGCTGGTGCAGGGCAAGCCGGCTTTCACAGCGGATGTGGAGATGCGCGGCTTGCTGCATGCCAAGGTGCTGCACAGCCCATTGGCGCACGCCCGCATCAAGAAGATCGATGCCAGCCGGGCACGGGCCTTGGAAGGTGTGGCGGCGGTGCTGACCTGGCAGGATATCCCGCGCGTGGTGTATTCAACCGCCGGGCAGTCCGACCCCATCCCGGGGCCGCTGGACAGCTTCTCGCTGGACAACAAGGTGCGCTTCGTGGGCGACCGGGTGGCCTTCGTGGCGGCGGAGACGGAGGCGATCGCCGAGCAGGCCTTGAAGCTGATCGAAGTGGAGTACGAAGAGCTGCCAGCCCTGCTCGACCCGCAGGAGGCCATGCAGGAGGGGGCGCCGCGGCTGCACGACGAGCCAGAATATGTTAATTTTGCCGATCTCGGATCCGAAACGCAACCTGGCGGCACACATCCATATTGATATTGGCGACGTGGAGAAGGGCTTTGCAGAGGCGGACTATATCTTCGAAGAAGAATACGAAGTGCCCAAGGTGCAGCAGGCGCATATCGAGCCGCATGTGACAATCACTTATTGGGATGAAGACGACCGCCTGGTGATCCGCACCAGCACGCAAGTGCCCTTCCATGCCAGGCGCATCCTGGCGCCCGTCTTGGGGCTGCCGGTCAAGCGCATCCGGGTGATCAAGCCGCGCATCGGCGGCGGCTTCGGCGGCAAGCAGGAGATCCTGATCGAAGACGTGGCTGCTCACCTGACCATCGCCACGCGCCGCCCGGTGATCTACGAGATGACGCGCGAGGAAGAATTCATCGCGGCGCGTTCGCGCCACCCCATGCGCATCCATATGAAGACCGGGGTGCTCAAGGATGGCACGCTGACGGCCAACGCCATGCACGTGCTGACCGATACGGGAGCTTACGGCTGCCATGCCCTGACTGTGACCGGCAACACCGGGCACAAGGCTATGGCGCTGTACGTGGGCGATGGAGCTTACCGCGAGAAGCCGAACATCCAATTCGTGGCGCACGTGGTCTATACCAACCACCCGCCCGCCGGGGCGTACCGCGGCTACGGCGTGCCTCAGGGTTATTGGCCGGTGGAGCGGCACATGGAACGGATCGCCCGCAAGCTGGGGCTCGATCCGTTGGAGTTCCGCCTGAAGAATGCCCTGCGAGCGGGCGAGCTGCACCCCTTCAGCACCGCCTGGAGCGAAGGTCGTGAGCCGCGCCCGGAAATTATCCAGACCTGCGGGTTGGAGGAATGTGTACGCCAGGGCAGGGCGGCGATTGGGTGGGACCAGAAATACAACAACCCGGAGTGGCATGCGGGTGCAGGGGCAGGAGCCTCCCACCCCTACATCAGGCGGGGGATCGGGGCGGCGCTGGTGATGCAGGGCACGGCTATCCCCTACCTGGATATGGGCGCTGCCAGCCTGAAGATGAACGATGACGGTTCATTCAACCTGCTGATCGGCGCCACTGACCTGGGGACCGGCTCGGATACCGTCCTGGCGCAGATGGCGGCGGAGGTGCTGGGTGTGGAGGTGGAGGATGTGATTACCTATTCCTCGGATACCGACTTCACCCCCTTCGATAAAGGGGCGTATGCCTCATCGACCACCTACATCTCCGGGACTGCGGTGACGCGTGCCGCCCAGCAGGTGGCTCAAAGGATCAAAGAACGTGCCAGCCGCCTGTTCAATGAGCAGGATGCGGCACCAAAACTGCAACTTGTTAAGCCAGAAGAAATCCGGTTGAAGGAGCGCATGGCGCTGGCGCCAGACGGGCGCACGCTCGCGTTGAGCAAGATCGCCCACCACGCCCTGCACCATGCAGACCAGGAGCAGATCATGGCTACTGCTTCGTATATGTCTCCAGTATCGCCGCCGCCCTTCGCGGCCCAGTTTGCAGAAGTGACGGTCGATACTGAGACCGGGCAGGTAACCGTCGATAAGCTGGTCATGGCGGTGGATTTGGGCGTGATTGTCAACCCGCTGACGGCTTCTGGGCAGATCGAAGGCGGGATGGTACAGGCTTTGGGGTATGCAGTTTGCGAGGAAATGGTGTATGATGAGGCAGGCAAGGCACGCGAGCGCGACTTCACCGATTACCATATCTTCCGCGCCCATGAGACGCCCGTTTTAGAGACGATCTTCGTCGAGACCTTCGAGCCTTCGCATCCCTTTGGGGTTAAGGCTGTAGCCGAGATCCCCATGGATGGCGTGGCGCCCGCGGTGGGTAACGCCGTCCTGGACGCGTGCGGGGCGGATATTAGAGAAAACCCGCTGACACCAGAGAGCGTGTGGCGGGCTTTACAAACCAATTGAAACCAGGAAGAACTCATGACATCGCCACTCCCCACTTTCCTTTATCCTGAAGAGCGCCGCTATGCGACTGTCTTGTTTGCCGATGTGCAGGGTTTTACGGCTTTATCCGAAAAGTATGACTTTGAAACCCTCAGCAACCTGATCAAGGATGTCTGGCTGAAGCTGGATACGGTGATCGAAGCGCACGGCGGGTTTATCGATAAGCACATCGGCGACGCAGTGATGGCGGTGTGGGGAGCGCCTTATGCGGGGGAGAATGATGCGGAACGGGCGGTGACGACGGGCCTGGCGGTGCAGGAGGCGATGAAGGAGTTCGCCATAGAGTTTGAACGCCCGGGGGCGGGTGAGCTGCGCATCAGGGTGGGGATTAATACTGGCCTGGTGCTTTCGGGTTACGTTGGACTGCGTAACGAGTATACGGTGATGGGTGATACGGTGAATGTCTCGAACCGCCTGGAAAATTTTGCTGAGGCAGGCACGGTGGTGATCAGCGACGCCACCTTCCGCCTGGTGCGCGGCATCTTCCAGGTGCGGCGGCTGGCAACTCCGCTGCAGCTCAAGGGAAAGACGGAGCCGGTGCAGGCTTACCTGGTGGATGGGGTCATGCCCCAGCCCAGCCGGCTGCGCTACCGCAGCTCTGACAGCCTGGAAACCTGCATGGTTGGGCGTGAGGTGGAAATGGAGCGCCTGACCAGCCTGTACCAGCAGGCGGTGCAGTCGGACCAGCCCACCATGGTGCTGGTGACGGGAGAAGCAGGCCTGGGAAAATCTCGCCTGCTGATGGAATTCACCAGCTCACTGGAGGTCAATGAGAATGGCGTAACGCTCATGTCAGCGCGCTCGCTGGCACAGGCCTCGCAAGTACCGTTCTTCTTGTGGAAATCGCTGTGGTACCTGCGCTTTGGCTTGCAGGACAGTGACCCTTCGGAAGTAGCTCGAGAGAAGTTTATGCGAGAAGTCCAGCGTTTGTGGGGTTTTCAATTAGGCCCGGCCTCCTCGGTCGAAGCTGCCCACCTGATCGGCAGCCTGATCGGACTTTCATGGCCAGAAAGCACTTTTTTAATGTCTTTCGAGAACAATCCGCAGGGAAGGGTGAAGCGTGCTTTCGAGCTGACGCGCGAATTGCTGCGGCGCATCTGTGCTTACCGCCCGACGGTGATCTTGTTCGATGACCTGCAGTGGGCAGACAACAGCAGCCTGGAGCTGCTAGCCTACCTCTTCGAGCCGGCGGATTTAGCCCTGCAGTTGATGATATTGGGCGGGGCGCGGCTGGAGTTCGCCCGCCAGCACCCGCAGTATTTGAATATTGCCTATATCTTGCAGCTCGAGCCACTGCCCGTGGAGCCTGGCATCGTGGGTGCGGCTTACCCGGACCTGCGCACACTGCCGGACGAAGTCCTGCTGGAGATCGCTGACCGGGCGGATGGCAACCCGTACTTTATGGAAGAGATGGCGAAAAGCCTGGTGAAAGCTGGAATGAACCAGGAAAGCCTATCTACCGAAGACATGTTAAACCGTCTGCACTCGAACCCGCCTGAAGTCGCTGCGGGTAATGCTGCAGGCGCGCCTCGACAGCCTGACGCGCGAGGCGCGTGCCGTGGCCCTCTTGGCGGCGGTGGCAGGGCGGGTGTTTTGGG
The DNA here is from genome assembly GCA_963751425.1 of uncultured Chloroflexia bacterium. Lineage (GTDB taxonomy): Bacteria > Chloroflexota > Anaerolineae > Anaerolineales > UBA4823 > CAVVUF01. The sequence goes on from CAVVUF010000002.1 coordinate 1,638,784, forward strand.
TAGGTGCGGTGGTGGCCGCGGCGCGTGTGGCAGAAGGTATGGGGACGGGACCGCTGGTATCCATCCCCGACGAGGTCATCGACCGTTTGATCCAAGATTCGCTGCGCCAGCTGATCCGGGCAGAATTGGCCTTCCCCAAGGCGAACACTCCCTATTCAGAGGAGCAGGAATTTATCTTCAAGCACTCACTGCTGCGGGAGGTGGCTTACGGGTTGATTCCGGTGAAGAACCGCACGCGCTATCACCTGGCGGTGGCATTATGGCTGTCAGAACATGAGAACCTGGACTTCAAGATCATGGCAGCCGAGCATTTTGAGCTGGGCGGGGCCTTGGTGGAGGCAGTACAGCACTTTGAGATGGCTGCAGAAGCCGCCCGCTTGCGCGGGGCTGCCAGCGATGCCGATGCCTTAACCGCCCGCGTCCGCAAGCTGCGCGAGCGCCTGAGTACCCGGAGCCTGACAGGTCTGAAATGAGCCGCCTCTACGTCATCGGACATGTCAACCCGGATACCGATCTCGATCGCCGCGGCAATGGGTTATGCCTGGCTGCTGCGTGAGCAGGCTGAAGAAGATGCGGTGGCGGCCAGGGCGGGGGCGATCAACCCGCAGACAACCTGGGTCCTGAAGCGCCTGGAGCTTGAGCCGCCGGTCTTGCTGGCCGATGCCTCGCCGCGCTTCGAATCGGTCACGCGCCGCCTGGATACAGCGCACCCCGACAGCCCCCTGCGCGATGCCTGGACGATCACAGCGCGTACGGGTGGGATCGCACCCATCGTACACGAAGACGGCAAACCCTACGGCTTAATTGATGGCTTCAGCCTCTACCGCTACTTGAACCAGCTCGTGGGCAGGCACCTGAGCCGCCAGGATTTGACGATCAGCGAAATCCTGGATGAGCCCTGCAAAGAAGCTTGCGACACCGATGTGCCGCGCTTTTTGCACAGCATACGCATCCGCGATGTATTGAACCGGATTTTGCGCGAGGAACACAATGATTTCCTGGTGGTCGATGAAGAAGGGCGCTATATCGGCGTCAGCCGGCAGCGGGATGTGCTGAACCCGCCGCGGCTGAGGCTGATCCTGGTGGACCACAACGAGCCCGGGCAGGCGCTTGGGGCGCTGGAAGAGGCGGAGCTGGTCGAAATCCTCGACCACCACCGGCTGGGAAACGCCTCCACGCACATCCCGATCCGCTTCACGGTGGATATCGTCGGCAGCACGAGCACGCTGGTATCTGAGCGCATCGAGGATGCCGGGCTGAGCGCCCCGCCAGCGCTGGCGGGTATGCTGCTGGCAGGTTTGCTCTCTGATACCTTGATCTTGACCTCTCCAACGACAACGGAGCGCGACCGGCACGCCGCAGAACGCCTGGGACGCTGGGCTTTTGTGGGCAGCAGTCCCCTGGCAGGAGAGAACGTGCCGAGCTTTGGAAAGCAAGTCTTGGGCGCTGGCTCTGGACTGCAGACGCGCCAGCCGAAGGAGATTGTCAGCACGGACCTGAAACTCTACGAAGCAGGGGGAGTGAAGTTCGCCATCGCACAGGTGGAGGTGACGAACCTGGTCCAGCTCAATGAGCACCTGGAGGGGCTGCGCAGCGCACTGAACGAGCTGCGCCAGCAGAGGGGGTTGGACTTTGCCATGCTGATGGTGACGGATGTGGTGTATAACCGCAGCAGCCTGGTGGCGGTAAATGCCCCACCGCTGCTGGATGATCTGCCCTATCCGCGCCAGGCGGATGGCACTTTCCTGGCGGAGGGGGTGGTGAGCCGCAAGAAGCAGCTTTTGCCATCGGTGTTGGGGTTATTGGAGGAGTAAACATCGAACCACCAATAAATTAAAATATGAAATCGATTTACGAAGCGATTGTTGAGATAGAAGCCAAAAATGAGACAGCGGCACTGTGCACGATCGTGCGCAGCCAGGGCTCGACGCCGCGCCACACCACCAGCAAGATGCTGGTTTACCCCGATGGGCGCATCTTGGGGACGGTGGGAGGGGGAGAGGTGGAGAACCGTGTGCACACCGAAGCCCTGCAGGTGATTGCCGAGGGCAGGCCGCGCCTGCTTACTTATAATATGGCCGATCCCAGGCGTGGCGACCCGGGAGTGTGTGGAGGCCAATTGGAGATCTTTGTGGAACCCATTATCCCTCATCCTGTTTTGCTCCTGATCGGAGCGGGGCATGTCGGCAAGGCGGTGGTGCACCTGGCGAAGTGGCTGGGCTTCTATGTGATTGTCAGCGACGACCGCCCAGATTTCTGTACGCCGGAATTTGTCCCCGATGGCGACGAATACCAGGCTGTGGCGATGCGTTTGCTGCCGGAGAAGGTGAAAATCACGCCCTGGACTTATATCGTCTTGACCACGCGGGGGATGAACGTCGATGTGGAAGGGCTGCCGGCGCTGCTGGGCGAGCCTTATGCGTATCTCGGTATTATCGGTTCGCAGAGGCGCTGGGCGTTGGCGCGCAAAGGGTTGGCGGAGAAGGGGATTTCGGAAGAAGTGCTGGATAAGATCCATTCGCCGATCGGGCTGGAGATCGAGGCCGAGACGCCGGAAGAGATCGCGGTGAGCATTATGGCTCAGATCCTCTTGGTGCGGAACGAAAAACAAGAATAAGCTCACGGATGATCACGGAGAAACACGGATTAGAAAGAAAGTACGCGGAAACAACCAGTAAAAACTGTTGGAGCGGAAATTGTCGACATAAATCTTCGAAGGAAAAGACGGATATGAAAATACTCATCTTAAAAGGCAGTCCGCGGGAGGAAGGCAACAGCTCGGTACTGGCAGATCAGGTGGCGATAGGGGCACAGAAGGCTGGGGCGCAAGTGGAAAGTATTGCTCTGCATGGGCTGGACCTGCGGCCGTGCGATGGGTGTGATTTCTGCAAAGAGACCGGCATGTGCGTGCTCAAGGATGATATGCAGCCGATTTATACAAAGCTGCTTGCTGCGGATGCGGTTGTGCTCGCCAGTCCCATCTATTGGTTTACTTACACCGCACAGCTCAAGATATGCATCGACCGCTGGTATGCCTTATTGAACTTCAAGCCCGAGGCCTTCAAAGGGAAACCATTTGCGGTAATTCTCACCTATGGGGATGCCGATCTCTACACTTCGGGAGCCATCAACGCCATCCATACTTTCGAGTCCATGTTCCGCTACCTTCAAGCCGATATTGCAGGATGGGTGTATGGATCGCTGAGTGATATCGGCGATGCGGAAAAACATCCCGAGCTGATGGAGCAGGCGTATCAGTTAGGGGAAAGACTTGTAAAAAAGTAAAATTGTTGTTGATTTTGGCCAAATATATGCTATAGTAAAACTAAATAGTGGAATGATCCCTGCGCTTTTACACCGCAGGCGGGAATCACACTGTGCCAGCATCCCTTTCCTTGCCCGCCATATCCTGTGGTGGGCTTTTGTTTCTAGGACCAATCACGAAAGAGAGGATCACGATGGCTGTAATTACCATTTCACGACAGTTTGGCAGTGGTGGAGATGAAATTGCCGAGATCATCAGCAAAAAAACCGGTTACCGGGTTTTTGATAAACAGCTTCTCGCAATAGCAGCCCATGAGGCCGGTCTATCAAGCCAGGAAATCATTGACTATTCTGAGGATCAATACAAAGCCCAGAATTTCCTGGACCGCTTGTTCGGGCGCTCGAAGACTGTGGCTCAGATGAGCACATGGGTTGAAGACAAAGGCGGAGTAAGAATCACTGAGCAGTTGAGCCTTGGTGAAGAGCAGGCCTTGGGGTTTGTTCGCAAAGCGATCGTCGCCGCATATAAGATGGGCAACATGGTGATCGTGGGGCGCGGAGGACAGGCGATCCTCCATGATCGACAGGATGTGCTGCATGTGCGTGTCGAAGCTCCCATGGAGGAACGCCTCATGCGTGTGCGCAGCGATCCGGAGATTGCCAAGCGTGGTTTTGGAAATGCGGTGGAAGCGCGCCGGATTGCCCAGGATCTGATCGAAAAAAGCGACATTGCTTCAGCCGATTACTTGAAGCGCTTCTATAACGTAGATTGGTCGGATTCCAGCCTATATCACCTGATCATCAATACAGGCAAACTCGACGTTGAAAATGCGGCCGGGGTCATCGTTGATTTGATTCAGAAAATCGAGCCTGTGCCTGAAGTTGCTTAGGATTGGTTTGTATGCATTATGCATGTTGATATCTCGGCGATTAAAACTCCCCTGGGGCGGCAAGATGAACATCGTCGATGTGCTCTTCTTCTTGCGCGACCATGATATCTTGCACGTTGGCTGGAACCTGGCATTAATGGACGCCCTTAATTTGCCGCGCTACCCGGCTTTCATCCAGTATTGGGGATAAAAGTTCTGCTGAGAGGATTAATTTATTTGCTCTGGAAGTGGCGAGTACATTCATGAGTTACCCGCATAAAATCGGAAAAAGAAACATCATTCACAATAACAAAATACGGAGGAAATATGAGCACACCAATTTACCAAATTTACATCATTAAAAATAATGTTGCCATGTGGCAAGCCTATCATGCGCTTTCCGATGAGCAAAGAAACGCTCTGGATAAAAAGCAAGTGGCTTCTCTTGAAGCCGTAGGGGCAAGGCAGATCGTGGGCTGTTTCAGTGCCTGGGCGGATGAAGAACATCCCTATTGGGGATTGCAGCGCTTCCCTAACCTGGAGGCGAGGATCAAGCACACGCAAACCCTCCAGGAGATCGGCTGGTTGGAAGGGATGGATGCATTCACTCTCTTAGGCACCTCTGAGAGCGAGCCGCTGAAAGTGACCATTCCAAACCCGGTCTACAAGCTGTGGATTCTGAAAACTTCGCCGGCAGGTGAGGCAAGGATGAGGACAATGTCTCAGGCGGAGATGGCTGAAACCATGCAGAAACATGATGCCATTATGAAGGATTTGGGTGTTGTGAATGTGATCACCTGCAATTCCTACTGGTGCAATGAGGGCTATTCATATTTTGGAGTCGATGCATATCCCAATATCGAAGCGAATATGAAGATGATGCAAGCACTGGAAGGATTGGGCTGGAAGCAGGCGATTGACTCCATCACTTTGCTGGGAATTTCCATGCCGGAAGGGGCGTAACGGCTTAGAAGGTTTTAATAATTCGACGCGCATCAAGGGGGTGCCCGTTTTGTCATGCTGAACAAAGGTAAGCATATCTTCAGCGCGCTTCCAGTCTGGCAAGTTCTGAGTAGCTCAAACGAACTTGTGAGGCACATTTTTCTATGATATACTGCCAAATCGTTGGCAGATGGTTTGATTCTGCCTGACAGATAAGGAGAAGAAAGAGATGACCAAAAAAGTATTCTATTTATTGATCTTATTCAGCCTGATGCTGGGGGCGTGCACCCCAAAAGCGACTGAGGCGCCTGCGCCTACGCTGACAAGCGCCTTGGAACCAACGGCTTACCCGGGGCCAGAAGTAGTAGTTAGTGAACCTACCCCTTACCCAGCCCCTGAAGAGGTGTTGGAACCTACCCCTTACCCGGCGCCGGAAGAAGCTCCCACTCCAGCTCCCGTTGAAGAGGCCGGTGTAGCCAAGACACTGCGCCTGCCCGACCTGGCAGGGTTGCCGGTGGTGGCGGTGACGGGCAACGATTATACCCCGCTGAACTTTGTCGACCCCCAGACGGGGAAAGCGGTGGGCTGGGAGTACGATGCGGTGAACGAGATCTGCCGGCGGCTGAACTGCACGGTGGACTGGCAGGTGACCGCCTGGGACACGATGATCGCGGCGGTACAGGAGGGGCAGTTTGACGTAGGCATGGATGGGATCACGATCACAGACGAGCGCAAGGGGCAGGTGGACTTCTCAGACCCGTACATGGTGTCGCAGCAGTATATGCTGGTGCGGGCAGACGAAGAGCGCTTCAGCACGCCGGAGGAGTTTGCGGCAGACCCGAACCTGCTGATCGGCTCGCAGGCAGGCACGACGAACTTCTATACGGCGGTGTACGAGGTGCTGGATGGGGACGAGGCGAACCCGCGCATCAAGCTGTTCGAGAACTTCGGAGCGGCGGTGCAGGCGCTGATCGGTGGGGATGTGGACATGGTGCTGATGGATGCAGCTTCTAGCAAGGGGTATATCGGCGCCAACCCCGACAAGCTCAAGATCGTTGGCGACCCGCTGGGGACAGAAGAGTTCGGTTTTATCTTCAGGCAAGGTTCCCCCCTGGTGGCGCAATTCAACGCAGCCATCGCCCAGATGAAAGCCGATGGCTACCTGGATTACCTGAACAACCGCTGGTTCTTCCTGACCGATCCCAATGCGGAAGATATCTATGACAAACTCCCTGACCTCAGAGGGCTGCCGGTGGTGGCGGTGACGGGCAACGATTATACCCCGCTGAACTTTGTTGACCCCCAGACGGGGAAAGCGGTGGGCTGGGAGTACGATGCGGTGAACGAGATCTGCCGGCGGCTGAACTGCACGGTGGACTGGCAGGTGACCGCCTGGGACACGATGATCGCGGCGGTGCAGGAGGGGCAGTTTGATGTAGGCATGGACGGGATCACGATCACAGACGAGCGCAAGGGGCAGGTGGACTTCTCGGACCCGTACATGACATCGCAGCAGTATATGCTGGTGCGGGCAGACGAAGAGCGCTTCAGCACGCCGGAGGAGTTTGCGGCAGACCCGAACCTGCTGATCGGCTCGCAGGCAGGCACGACGAACTTCTATACGGCGGTGTACGAGGTGCTGGATGGGGACGAGGCGAACCCGCGCATCAAGCTGTTCGAGAACTTCGGAGCGGCGGTGCAGGCGCTGATCGGTGGGGATGTGGACATGGTGCTGATGGATGCAGCTTCTAGCAAGGGGTATATCGGCGCGAACCCCGACAAGCTCAAGATGGTTGGCGACCCGCTGGGTACAGAAGAGTTCGGTTTTATCTTCAGGCAAGGTTCCCCCCTGGTGGCGCAATTCAACGCAGCCATCCAGACGATGAAGGAGGATGGCTTCCTCGACCACCTGAATACGCGCTGGTTCTTCCTGTATGACCCGACCCAATAAGCGATTTTGAACGAACCCGGCAGGCGCACAACCTGCCGGGATTTTTATAATATCTCGGAGGCAGGAATGAGCCAAATACAAACCAGTGCAGGTGGTGTGCCGCCGTCGCGCTCACATCTCATCCCTGCCACAGACCGTTTGTCCAGGCTGCCCTATTGGCTGCTGGCAGCACTTCTGCTGGGGGTGATGGGCTTTTGGGTGATAGCCAACAACGAGAACTACCGCGTCATCTTTGCGGCAGTCAGCAAAGGGATGTGGACGACAATCTATGTTTCGTTTGTTGCTTATACCCTGGCGCTCTTTACCGGTCTGGTCTGGTGCTTGATGCGCGTATCGCATAGCCGCATGCTGCAGGAGATCTCCTCTTTCTTTGTGGAAATCCTGCGCGGCGTTCCTATGCTGGTGCTGCTCTATTACATCTCCTTCGTAGGCGCACCGGCGCTGGTGGCGATGTTGAACTGGATGGGAGGCCCCCTGATCTCGGCAGGGGTGATCGATGCACTCAACATCCGCCAGGTGAATTTTACTGCCCGGGCGGTGTTGGCTTTATCGATCGGATATGGGGCATTCATCTCGGAAATTTTCCGGGCTGGGATCGAAATCGATCGATAAGCAGCAGACCGAAGCCGCACAGACGGAGGGGGCCACTTATTGGCAGACGATGCGCTTCATCCTGCTCCCGCAGGCGGTGCGCAATGTGCTGCCCGCCCTGGGCAATGAGTTTATCGCCATGTTGAAAGATTCAGCGCTGGTATCGGTGTTGGGCGTGCAGGATATCACCCAATTGGGTAAGGTGTATGCCGCATCGACCTTCAATTTCTTTGGCACGTACAGCATCGCGGCCATGCTCTACCTGGTGATGACCCTGGGACTGGCGCTGTTTGTGCGGTGGGTGGAGAAGAATTTGAAGATTTAATCAAGGCTTTTACGGACTCTCCATAGACTTGCATACTTCTTGCGATACTTGAGGTTCTCTTCGCTCTCAATCAATTCCAAGGCCTTCTCTCTGATAATCTCATCCTTTACTGCATCATACACATTCCTAAGGCTTTGAAGGATATCAAAGCAAATCAAGGTGCAATTCTTTTCCTCCAGGCACTCATTAAATCGTTCTGCAAGACCATTCACGAATAAATCCTGTTGCTGCTTTCCTGCAACACCAACTTTCCAAACGATTGCATGCAATGCCTGGCGGTGACAAATCTTTCATCTTTTGTAACGTTTAATAGGGCGTCAAAGTCCTGGAGTATTCTATTTTCAGGATCGCTTTTGGCAAGGTTGCAAAGTATTTGAGCCGCGATGGCTCGATTGTGGTTGTCTGTGTGGCTCAGGTTTGGCACCAGCTCGTCCCACACATCATAGGCCCAGTCAACGGGTTGATCGGTTGCTTCGAGAATATCGAAAAAAGCTTTATTCTGCAATTCTCGATCTGCAGACCAAAGGTTTTCCAGGCTCGTGCGGGTCGTAAAATCCATTTCTCGCTTATTTTAACCAGAAAGGCAAGCTCGGTCTGGAATTTCTTGGGATCGGGTTCTTTTGCAGGATCGGTTAGGTAGAATTCGACACGTCCGTTCCACCACTCGACATCATTTTTTATGGATGTATTCCAGTCGATATAATTCGCTTTTGCCCAATCCAAGAGCGCCACCGTCGCATTGTAGATGCCTTTCCCTTTGACTGGACCGGTGTATAAGAGGGTGGCATACTGCCCCGCGGGAAGGGCATCTACGATGACCCGGTCATCACCAGGTACGATTTTATCAATGGTAAAGCCTACATCGATATCCAACTTTTTTGACATGTCTGTGGTGAGAAACCGAATTATCGCCGGACCAGAGGATGTGTTGGGGATACCCTTACTCCTCAACCAGAGGTCTACTTCAGCCCATAAGGGCTGCAGGTATTTACCGAATGGAATGGGCACTGCAGTGCGAATGGCGACATAAATCTGTTCCCTACGTTGTTCTAGTTTTGGCTGCGTTATCATGAGACATTTCCCTTTTTGGTTATTTCTGCTTACCACCCGATAAATTGTAAGAGACGGCGGTGTAAATCAGGTCTTTCAAGGGTGCTTCCTGGATAGAGTCACCTTCATAAAAATCAATGGCGCGTGTCGCCTTCGCTTCCAACCCTGCGTTGAAAAGACCCTGCGGATCAGCCAGGGAGGCACCTTTGAAGAAGTTTAACTTCACATGATCCTTGAAAACCCCGGCAGCCACGACATTTCCTTTTAGAGACCAAACTGCCGTTTCCCACTTCCATTCTTCAACGATGTCAGGGGAGGCTGCTTGGATGATCTCACGCAGCCTGGCCAGCAAGTTCCCGCGCCAGTCAGGCAGCCCTGCAATTTGGTTGGTGATGAGCTGAGAAGGGGCTATACCAATTTTAGACCCTGTTTCTTCCATAATTTCTCCTTTTTTATTTTCGCCAACCCCGGTCTCTTTCCCTTTACCGAGCATTTCATCCCTGTCTTAACTTTTGGCCTATATTTTAGAACAAATAATCTAGACTGTCAAGATATGAATTGTCTAATTATAATAGGCATCGATCTTCGATGGATGGTGAACAGGCTTATGGCTTGTTCTGGGCTCGAACCTTGCAACGCTATGTTTTATGATGTATCATTCTGATAAGCTCTTTGAAATTCTGAATAACGCCCAGGGATCCGATGGTTTAGAAGATTAAAGCAATGTGGAAAAATTATCTCAATGCAGTCACAATTGATGAAGCTTTGCAAGTGCTTGCCAGCCAGGGCAGTGCTGCTCGCATCGTGGCGGGGGCTACGGATTTGATCCTGGAGCTGGAGCGTGGGGTGCGCACCGGCATTGATACGCTGGTGGATATCACTCGCGTCCCGGGTTTAAGCCAGGTGTACCAGGATGGCATGGGTCTAATCCATATCCCGCCGTTGGCAACGCATAACGACTGCGTGGCTTCTAAGGAGGTGGTGGAAGGGGCTTTCCCACTGGCACAGGCAGCCTGGGAGGTGGGTGCCCCCCAAATCCGCAACCGGGGCACCGTGGCTGGAAACTTGATCACGGCTTCGCCAGCGAATGACACCATTACCCCCTTGACTGCCCTGGGAGCCAGCCTGGTGCTGCGCTCGAAGAATGGAAGACGGGTTGTCCCCTTGGGCGAGTTCTATACCGGAGTGCGTAAAACCGTGATGCGCCCGGACGAAATGCTGGTTGACATCCTCGTGCCGGCTATGAAGACTGATGAGCGTGGGGTGTTTGTCAAGATCGGCCTGCGGCGCGCCCAGGCGATTTCGATTGTTAACGCGGCCGTGGTGCTGCGTATTGAAGATGGGAAGGTCAGCAAGGCGATTATTACTCTGGGGGCGGTGGCGCCGACTATCATCCATGCCGCTCGGGCGGAAGAATTCTTAGTGGGAAAGGTGCTGGATGAGGCAGCCATCGCTCAGGCGGCGCTCCTGGCGCAAGAAGCGGCACGGCCGATCGGCGATGTGCGCGGCTCTGCCGCCTACCGGTTGGAGATGGTGCGTGTGGCGGTGCTGCGCGGGCTGCGCTCCCTGGCACAAGGGAAAGAACGGACGGGGTTCCCTGCCCAACCGGTGCTCCTGCGCAAGCGCCAGCGCAAGGGAACGGTGAGGTTGGAACAAACGGTGTGGGAGTCTGGCAATGAAAGCGAACAAACCCCGCTTATCACCCGGATCAATGGGAAGGAATATACATTTGCGAATGCCCACCAAAAGACACTCCTGGCTCTGCTGCGCGAAGATGCCGGCTTAACCGGCACCAAGGAAGGCTGTGCGGAGGGTGAGTGCGGGGCTTGCACGGTGATCCTGGATGGGATGGCAGTGATGAGCTGCCTGGTGCCTGCCCCACGGGCGCACGGTGCAGAGATCGTCACAGTAGAGGGATTAGCCCACGCTGGGCAGCTCCACCCGGTCCAGCAGGCGTTTGTTGATGAAGGCGCAGTCCAGTGCGGGTACTGTACGCCAGGCTTCTTGATGTCTGCAGCGGTGCTCTTGGAAGAAAAAGATCATCCCGACAGTGAGCAGATCAAGCAGGCGATCACGGGGAATTTGTGCCGCTGCACCGGATATTATAAGATTGTCTCAGCGATCGAAAAAGCCTCACGGTTGAGCACAGCCGGAGCGAATACTCAGGCGCGCTGAGCCTGCATCCAGAATGAAGGCTGTTTTAGGAGCGATAAGATGAGCAATTACAGAACCAAGATAAAGAAGGAAGAACGCCCCTGGAAAATCCACCCGATCTGGCGCGGGATTGGCTGCATCTGGCTGGTTATCCTGCCAGTAATGGCTTATGCGGCGGCCTGGTTGGTTACCCGCCGGCTCATTTTTATGCCCAAATTCCAAACTTTCATGCAAAATACCTATATCTCCACGGGTGTCAATTTCATCCCGCAGAATATGTACAATCGCATCGTCTTGCCTTCCGTCCAGCTTAATCAGTTCTTCTTTGATTTTAATGTGTTGATCCGGTGGCTGCCTGGGATGCCGCTGTATTATATAGACTTCCTGCTGTTTCTCGCCTTAGTTTTCCTGGGAGTTGGGATCGCTTCATTGCTGTATGCTCTCTTGTACCGCAGCTTCGGCCCACCGAAGAGCCCTTATGAGGCTGTTGAAGAACGCTATCGCCCGGGACCGTACGGATAATCACTTCCAACGCAGGCCGCGCGGATAACTGTTCTTGAGCACATCACCGGTACGCTTTCCCCATCCCAAGGGGAATGCTTTCTTATTGGGATCCACGTCGAGCGATACCAGAACCCAGCCGCTTTCGCCGGAGATATTAATGCTTTCACCATGCAGGTAAGCTGGTAGGGCAGGCTCATCCAAGCCCAAATGTACCTGCCGCTTCGCCCCTTCGGGCGGGATCGCCATGGCGAGAGCATGCGCAGGCTCGCAGCGCCCGGCTTTTAACGTTCCCACCCACCAGCCGGGGTGAATGGTATGCAAGCTTCCCAGGGAGGGCAATAACCTGGGACGGGCATAAAAGTAGGTGCCTTCCAGGTGGATTTCTGGCAATATCTCATCTGCTAGTGCAGCAGACAGGTTTTTTGTACAGAAGTGCTGGAAGGTTTCCCGCGCAGCGGGCGGAAGCTTCGCCTGGAAAGGCTTGAAGGCCGCAGGGGGACCGTCGTCGATCCGTTTCAAGATGGCCACGCAATGACCTTCCGGGGCACCCCGGTGAGGCCATAGGCGCACGAGCTGCAGCTTCTCAAAGGCTGGCGTTCTGCTGGCTGAATGGCTTTCCAAAAAGCGGTCAATCACTTCTTCATTTTCTTCCGGTGAAAAGGTGCAGGTGGCGTAAGCCAGGATTCCACCCGGACGTACCAGGCGGGCAGCCTGGGCGAGGATATGATGCTGGCGTAAGGCGCAGCTCTGCACAAGGGCAGGTGACCAGGCAGAGCGAGCGGGCTGGCTCTTACGGAACATCCCTTCGCCCGAACAGGGCGCGTCTACAAGCACTCGGTCGAAGAAGGCGCCGAAATGGTCTGCCAGGCGGTGAGGTTCTTCGTTGAGGATAACGGCCTGACGTGCCCCCCAGCGCTCCAGGTTCTCCGCCAGGTCCCAGGCGCGCCTGGGATGCATCTCGTTGGCGACCAGGAGACCCTGGTTACCCATACGGCTGGCGATGTGGGTTGATTTCCCACCGGGGGCGGCAGAGAGGTCGAGCACCTTTTCGCCGGGTTGGGGATCGAGCAGGGCTGCGACTGCCATGGCGGAAGGGTCCTGGAGGTAGTACAGACCGGCGGCGTGGTAGGGATGTTTGCCGGGCTGTAAAGGCGGGACCGTAGGCAGCAGGCGGAAACCCTCATTCGTCCAGGGCAGGGTCTCTAGCGGGAAGGGGGTGAATTGGATAAATTCCTCGACGGAGACCTTGAGCGTGTTGATGCGCAGGCCTGATACGGCGGGCTGCGTATAGATATCTAGAAACTGCGGAAATTCACCGCCGAGCAGGGCTTGCATGCGGGTCAGGTAGTCGGGAGGGAGACCAGGTATCAGGGAGTCCAATTTAAATGATCCATGCTTTTTGAGCTGCGAAGAGCTGTAAATAAATTGTGGCCTGGTAGAAAAAACATGCTAAAGCATGTTTCACGAAAGGAGTAATTTACCACCCACATCTCGGGCTTCGATCCTTGCTGCTGCTGATGGGCTGGGGGGGTATTCTGAGGCCAGCAAGGTCCAGACCATGGTGTCACGCCAGACACCATCTTCGAGCTCGAGGCGCTGCTTCAATATGGCTTCGAGGGTGTAGCCCAGCTTGCGTGGGACAGCGGCGCTGCGCACATTCTGAGGATCACAGTGAATTTCGACGCGGTTTACGTGCATGATCTCGAAGGCCACTTTGGTCAGGGCGGCAGACACTTCGGTGGCATAACCCTGGTTGATGAAATCTTTGTGGATCCAATAGCCGATCTCCAAGGCACCCTTACCCAGGCGAGTGTGCAGCCCGGTCCCGCCTAAGACGCGCGTCTGCTCGAGGTTGAAGATGCCGAACACATAATCCTCGTCCAGGTCAAACTTACCCCGACAGCGCCTCAGCCAGCCGGTGCGCTCTTCCAGGCTGGGGCCTTCTTCCTTCGCCCAAGGCATCCAGGGGATGAGGTGTTCCTGGCTTTCTTTGACAGCCTTGTTCAGCAGGGCGGCATCTTCAGGGTTCCAGCAGCGGATGATGGTGCGCTGAGTTTGGATGCAGTAGGGGGGTCTGAGAGGGGTATCTGGCATGGCAGGCTCCTTAATTAATCCAATATTTTATCGCTTCTGGGCAGCGGTGAATAGCATATGTGCGATGTAAGATTTTGGGATTAAGGGGTAAAGCAAAACCTGGGCAGCCTTGCCGGGGATGGAGTGGGGGTTGAGATGCAAGTCAAGCTGGATCATCCTGCGTAGACCTACCCTTTTATGGATTTGTGTAACCTGGAGGGTTTTAAACCCGTTCATCTCCAGCTCGCGCCTCAGCTCGGATTCCGTCAACCGCCACTGGTAGAAGCGGTGGCTGGCGGCGTACCCATTCTGAGGGTCGAAGTTTTTGTCCCATTTCGATAGGGGCTGCTTAATATGCCGTGAATGCCGTCCATTTTGAAAGGGTACACTGATGAATAGATACCCGCCTGGTTTGACGATGCGCCTGGCTTCGGCCAGGGTGCTCCCAGCCCGGCTTCGAAGTGCTCGAAGACACCCCAGGAAAAATAGGCATCCAAAGACACCTCTGCGAAACCTGTCTGCCGGATATCGCCAGCGATGAAGTCGGTATCGGGGAAGTGTTCCTTCAGCTTCTGGATCGTGGCCTGGCTGAGATCCAAGCCAACGACCTGGTACCCCTGCACAGCGAAGTACAGCGTCCATTCCCCCAGCCCGCAGCCGCCGTCCAACAGCCGGCTGCCTGCAGGTAATTTCGCCAGGAAGGGCTGCATGCACTTGAATTCCTCGTGGTGCTCGATCCTTTCATCCAAGTTTGAGGGCAGGCTGTGCTGATCCCATTTCTGAGACCAGAAGTCTTCGATGAAGGCGGTTTCGGAGATGGATGCATCCGTATTGGAGACGGGGAGGTAGTCTTTGATCAAGACTTCACTGACCTATCCGTGATCTTCAACGCCTCATCCAATACCTTAAACCCCTCCTCGAGCTGTTCCTCGGTGATGATCAAGGGCGGGATGATCAAGACCGTGTGCCAGTGGGTGTAGAGATACACGCCGTGGTCGAGCATGTGTTTGCGGAAGGCGGTCATCTCGGGGCTGGAACCGTCGAAAGGCGCCATAGGCTCCTTGGTCCGGCGGTCCTTGACCAGCTCAAGGATGCCGAACAAGCCGATCGAGCGCACCTCGCCGACGGAGGGGTGCTGCTCGCCCAGGTCGGCCAGCTTGCGGTGCAGCACCGCGCCCATTTGGCGGGCATGCTCCACCAGGTTGTCTTCCTGCATCACCTGGATGTTGGCGATGGCGGCTGCCAGCGAGATGGGGTGGGCGTTGTAGGTCAAGCCGGACTGGAAGACCTTATCTTTGAAGAATTCGGCGATCTCGGGCTGCATAGCCACCGCTCCCAAGGGAGCATAAGCGGAAGTGAGGCCCTTCGCCATGGTCATCAGGTCGGGGATGACACCCCAGTGGTCGACGGCAAACCAGGCTCCCGTGCGCCCGAATCCGCTCATCACCTCGTCCGAAATCATCAGGATGCCGTAGCGGTCGCAGAGCTGTCGAACGCCTTGCAGGTAGCCCTCGGGTGGTATGATCACGCCGTTGGTGCCGGTGACCGACTCCATCAGGATGGCGGCGATGGTCTGCGGACCCTCGTACTGGATGATCTCCTCCAGGTGGTTGAGGTAGTCCTGAGTGAACTCGGCTTCGGAGAGTTCCGGGTTTGTGCGATGGAAGGTGGAGCGATAGCGGTAGGGGTCTAGGAAATGCACCACCCCGCCCATCAGGTTCGGTTCCCAGGCCAGGCGGCGCGGGTCGCCGGTGAGTGCCATGGCTCCAGCGCTGGCGCCGTGGTAAGAGCGGTAGCGCGCCAGGATCTTGTGCTTGCCGGTGTAGGCGCGTGCCAGCTTGACGGCATTTTCGTTGGCATCCGCGCCGCCCAGGGTATAGAGGAAGTGGTTCAGTTTGCCGGGCGTGATCTCGCTCAGGAGCTTGCCCAGCAGGGCGCGCGGTTTGGTGGTCATGGGGGGACCGGCATACGGCAGCTCGCGCGCCTGGGCGACGATGGCTTCGATGACGCGTTCATTGCCGTGACCGATATTCACACACATGGTCATGGAGTTGAAATCGAGATAGCGCTTGCCGGAAATGTCCCAGAAGTAGACGCCCTTGGCGCTTTTCACCGGGATGGGAGCAACCTTGCCCTGGGCTGACCAGGTCCAGAAGGAGTGCTCGAGGGAGAGGGGCAGGATATCGGAATTGGGTAAATCAAACATAGAACCTCTTTTGTTATGAATATTGCTCACGGATGAACACAGATCACACGGATATCTAAAGGAGTACACGGAACATTCGGAAAAAGAGAAAAAACGGATTTCTTAAGTATAAAATGCCATTTTCAGTCCCATCGTTTAAACCATTGATGAGCTCAGGTTTACTGTACAACAGATGAGGTGAACCGTCAATCCCAAGATAGATTAGATCTCAACTCTTTAATTAATCAGATAATAAAAGATTGATTGAAAGGGGTACTAAATTTAAAATCGTAGCTCTCCGCTGGCACGGTGCCCTTCCTCTTCAGCGACATCCAGGGCTCGACGCCCTATTATGAGCGCGAGCCGGATAAGATGATGGAGGCACTGCGTTATGCGACCACGCTAAAGGCATGATTTTAGCCTCCGTAACCCGTTCGGGGTAAGGACACGGAAATGGGGGGATGACTTTGCATTAAAGGGTAGCTAATTTTGGATAAATAGTATATAATTCACCATTAATGTCATATTAATCTTAAATCCATAACGCCTTCGTTTGCCGGGAGGAAACCTATGAACGGGTCCAAAAAATTGTCGGTTACAAGCGTTTCTACTGGTTCTTTTGACCGTCTGCGCTTTAGCCTGGGTTCTCCAGGCTGTTTTTTTGCAAAAGCCAGGTGTAACCTCAGTGGAAGCCCAGGCGCAGTGCGTTGAGATCACGGATCCCAAGCAGATACCCTCTCCAACCACCATCACCTTCGAAGAATTAGCCAATAAAACGGTGATCGGCAACAATTATTTGCTCAGCCAGGGGGCTATATTCGAGAATGCCCGGACCAACCTGGCGCGTATCAATGGGGACGGTCCCAGCCTGCCGCATTCGAAACCCAACGTGGCTATTAACGATACGACCAACAGCTCGATCCCCATGCTGATCACGTTCGACTCTCCCAAGACGCATGTGGGGTTTTGGTTGGGAAATGGCGCTGCAGCTGCGCCGGCCTCTGCCCTGGTAACTGTCCTCGATGTGAGCGGGGCTATCATCTGCGAGGGCGCGTTATGCTGAAGTTCCCATGGATCATACGCTGTTTGTCGGCTTTTCCGATCCTGACCAGCGGATTTCTTCCATAAAAATTGATTATGGCCAATCCCCGCAAACTGAATTGATCGACGATTTTACCTTTTCTCCCAACAAGCTGGCGCCCACCCGTACCCCCTTGCCAACCTGGACGCCCATACCTACGGCTAAGCCGACCGCAGGACCGACACCCACTCCGACCCCGGTCGTGCCGGTGATGGCTTATCTCTCCCCATCCTTGTATATTCCCATTGGCCTTCTGTCCGTCGATTACTCGATCCACGGTATCGAAATTACCGAAGGGATTCAATGTTTCAATCCCAGCCTGGGATTGACCTCCTGCGCGGATAATTCTGTGCCGCTGGTGACCAAGAAGGATGCCGCAGCTCGAATTTATCTCAAGGTTGGCAGCGGCTCGGTGAACAACGTTCCGGTGCGCCTATACCTGCGCGCCAACAATGTCTGGTACCAGGTCGATACCACGGGTAAAGCCACGACAGCAATCAATCAGGGTGTGACAGACAGCGCGAATGTCTATTTCAATGTGAATTTTGGCAGTACGGTGGCGGTTGATTTTTATGCCGTAGTTGATCCGAATAACCTGCTGACAGAATCCAACGAAGGCAATAACCGCTTCCCTGCGGTTGGATACATTACCTTAAACTTTACCCCGCGCCGGTCATTGAACATCGTCGGCGACCGGCTGCGCTACCACCCTTCCATTTACAGTGGGACGCAGTATGCCGGCGGCTGGGCGGTGAATGGAGGCGCGGCGGACTGGTTCGAGCAGGTGCTCCCGATCCGCAACAACGGTGTAAATTATACAGTGCGCAGCGGGTACCTGGACTATACCCAGTTGCTTAGCAGCGGCGATAACCAACATGATCTAATTAAAACTTTGAATTTTACGTGGGTCTTAGAAAATGCATTTTCATTCTGGTTCTCGGGAGCCTTCACCGGCGCCAGGCATGTGTATGGTTGGGCACCCAGCGCGGGTTATAGCGGCGGGCATGCGGATATGCCCATTTATCCGCATGCGGGTGGGTTGGGCGTGGTGGGCATCGGCAGTGATGCAGCTGGCACGAGTACCGACAACCCCGGCTCTGGGGCATTGATCTTCGGACACGAATTGGTCCATGACTATAACGTGTACCATACCAACACCGCGGATGCTTGCGGCTCGAACGACGGCAATTCAGATTTCCCCTATGGTACTTCCAGCATCCAGGAGTTTGGCTTCAACCCGATCACCGGTAAGATTTATAATCCGGCGACCACTCATGACCTGATGAGTTACTGCCCATCGGGCGGCACAAAGCAGGGTTGGATTGCTCCCTTCACCTGGACCAAGATGTTTAGTAAGCTGATCCCACCGCCCTTTACACCCATTCAAAGTGCACCTACGCCCTTTGTATTCACCCAGGGAGATGCTACTGACTCTGTACAGGTGAATGCTACGATCAATAACCCATTATATAATCCGCCCACCCAGGGCAATTTGGGTGACCTGTATCGACTTCCGGGTGGAGTAGCCTATGCGCTGCCCCAGGGCGACTATGGTGTCGAGCTGCGTGACCAGGCCGATCAAATCCTCTCCAGTATGACTTTTACCGTCACCTTCGAGAGCGAGTACGATGGTCATGGTGGCCCCTCCGACCCCGATTCTCCCCCGCCTTTCCCTCCTGAGCCGACGAAAGTGGAGGATGTTTCCTTCATCATGCCTTGGGTGGATGGGACAACCCAGATTGTGCTGACGCACCTGGGCGAAGTCATCGATTCTCGGTTGGTAAGTGCGCACCTCCCACAGGTAAAGATCACCAGTCCTCTTGAGCAGGAGACCTGGCTGCCAAAAAGCAGCCACACGCTGTCTTGGGAAGGATTTGATGAGGATGGCGACCCGCTCACTTACTCGATCTTCTACAGTAATAACGGAGGTAACACCTGGATTTTGTTCGATTTAGAGCTGACCGGCACCTCTCGCCTGATCAACACGGATGAGATGGCAGGTGGCAGCGATACACGCTTCCGCGTGGTGGCAACGGATGGGGTGAATACTGGCTTTGACGAAACAGACCAGGCGATCACCATCCCAAACCAGGCTCCCCAGGCGCTAATCCTCAGCCCAGAAAACGGCAGCAGCTTCCTGCCTGGGTCACTGGTGGTGCTGGAAGGCATCGGCACCGATATGGAAGATGGGACGCTGCCAGGCGATGTGCTGACCTGGTCGAGTGATGTGCAAGGCAGCCTGGGCATTGGCCCTTCGCTGCCCTTAAATTTGCTGTCATTCGGTACGCACCAGATCACCCTGACGGTCAAGGATAGCTTCGGAATCCCATCCACTTATTCGGTTAAGATTTAGATAGCCTATCGAACTCTCTTACCCGCGGTCTTAAAGCCGTAAACTTATCCGGAAGGTTAACTGAGCATGGAATGCTAGGTCTTTAAGACTGGCATTCTTTGTTTATCGCTCAACCACGTGTTGGGCAGCTCTACGATTTGCAAAATTAGGAATGGGGGTGGTATTGGCACCTGGATGGGGTAATCACAGCGGACAGTTTTCCTATTACCGGTGTTGACAGCCTTTTGTGCCTCTGATAGGATTGTTTACAGCTTGCAGCCTCTTTCAGAATGGGAGATGAGCCGTGCACGAAATCTTGCTTGCTTTACATAATGTTGTCCGTTGGTTGGTGGTGGTCTTGGGGATCGTGGTCCTCGTGCGCGCCCTGTGGGGCTGGCTCGGGAAAAAAACCTGGGAAAAAACGGACCGCATGTTGGGGGTGGCCTTCACGTCTGCCTTCGATATGCAGATCTTATTGGGGTTCCTGCTGTATTTCTTTTCCAGCAGTTATGGTCTGAATGCTTTCCTTACTCAACCGGTGGGGCAGGTGCTAGGGAACGAGACCACGCGGCTGTTTGCTATAGAGCATCCTTTGATCATGGTCCTGGCCGTCGTCTTTGCCCACCTGGGGAGCCTGCTGCCCAAGAAAGCCAAGGACGATCAAACCCGTCATAAGCAAGCCGCAATCTGCTTCGGACTGGCGATCCTCTTAACCCTGGCAGCCATGCCCTGGGCCAGGCCGCTTTTCCCAGGGTAAGCGGCTTACCCTTTCACGCTGTTAGCCAGCTCTTCCAGCCGAGGGCGGTCAATCAGGCTGAATTCGGTGCGAGTGATATCAATCAGCCCATCACTGGCGAAGCGGTGTAAAAAGCGGCATACCATCTCGCGCGTTGAGCCAACCCGGGCGGCCATTTCATCCAACGTCAGGTCACGCGAGATCGGCCCGGATTTCTTTTCGTCAGATTGTTCGAGCAGAAAACTCGCCAAACGCCCAGCCACTGATTGAAAAGCTAATTTCTCGACGATATCGCTGGCGAGCAGCACCCTCCCCATAACCTTTTGAGCCAGCTCCCAGGCTAGCCGCCCATCTTTGAGCAAAAAGGGGAGCATCATTTGGCGTGACCAGAGCAGCAGCTCGCAGTCCAGTTCAGCTAGCAGCCCAGCCGGCATGGGAACATTTTCGATGAAAAAAGCCGGCCCCCAAAATACCTCTCCTGCTCCAATGGTCGTTAGCACCAGACTGCGACCTTCATAGGATTCTTTTACGGCAGTCACTTTGCCTGATTGGATTAAAAGAGATAAGGCCAGGCTTCATCCGAAAGGACGATAAATTCTCCAGCCGAGTAATGCCGGGTGAGGGCGCGGCTGGCCAACTGCTGTCGTTCTGTCGGGGGAAGCGATGCAAAGAGCGAAATTTTTCCAAGAGGATCCATTTTCTCCATCCGTATTTGCCTTTTGTCAAAGACTTTTAAGCTGGCTTGCGCTATATTTCACGATATGAATAGATCTGCGCTTCTCTTAATCCTGTTCCTGATCTTGTTTTGTTCTGCCTGCCAGGCGGAAGGGACTGTTTGCCCGGAGGTCACAGGAACCCCGCAGTACTTGGACGCGTTACCCGAAATGGGTCTAGGCCTAGGTCCTCTACAGCCAACTCCGACCCCTGCCTGGGTAACAATTGGCAGGAAGAACATACTTGTAGATAAGATCGTGGAAGGTCCCTTGTGCAACGACTCCTGGTGGGGGATGGTGTACGTTGGTTGCGATGTCCAGGTATTACGCTGGCAGGAAAATCCGCTTTTCTTTAAGGATTGCAGCTTGAACATTGAGCCGGGTACAGTGGTGTATGTAGCAGATCATAACAACTCAGCCTATTATAACGGCTGTTCCTGTCATACGGGCGAAGTGGCTGCCCCATAATTTTCGGAGGGAAAAATGAAAAATAAGAATTATCTCGGAGGTTTCCTGGCTGTAATTGCGGCGCTGATGGGCATCTTCGGTCACATTTACTTATTCCTGACCTGGTATCGCATCGGTATGTCAGCCGATTCGGCGGAGCCGGGGTGCGAAATCTTGCTGAAGTATATCCATCCGGCACTCTCGGACCTGGGCATCTTGGGCGGGGCGTTCTTTGCGGTGAGTGCCTATGGTTTCTTCACCCGTAAGAATTGGGCTTTTGCCCTATCCGTAATCGGGATTATCCTGGCGCTGCTGAGCACCTGGTTTATCAACGTGCCCTACATGGCCGCTCACCTGCCTCCAG
This sequence comes from uncultured Chloroflexia bacterium, assembly GCA_963751425.1. Lineage (GTDB taxonomy): Bacteria > Chloroflexota > Anaerolineae > Anaerolineales > UBA4823 > CAVVUF01. The sequence continues at coordinate 1,660,365 of CAVVUF010000002.1, forward strand.
TATACTTTCCGCTGTTTTGGCCCTACCTGCTGCTCTACTTCCTGTTTATGCGCAGCGTGGGAGGCATCCCCTGGAAAACCACTTTACTGGCACTGCTGACTGGCATGGCCTATATTTTTTGCTTTATGAACGGCGTTTCCAGCACCAGCCGGATCATCACGCACGGCGACCCGATCTTTGTCCTGGTCGAGCGCCTGCACTGGGTATCTTCGATTGCCCTGGGGGTGATCACTGCTGGAATCTTGTTGAAACCTCACGAATGGATGCGTGTGACCGGCCTGGTTGCTGTCGTCGTGGAGCTGGCGGTGGGCATCCCGCTAGCAGTCGTCACCGCCCAGCAGCTAGGCAGGTTCTCCCTGTTTGCCCTGGCACCGATTTCCTGCGTGATCTTATTGGTGCTGCTGGTATGGCCTGGGGTTTGGGAGAAGCTGACCGGCCTGGGGAACGAAACTGGCTATTCATCCTGATGGCAATCACCTTTTTCGGTTTTGCGATCTACGCATAAATTATACAATATATTGACATAATATCAATATGGGCGTATAATCTCCTGGTTCCATAGAATTGAAGGAGTTTATATGCGAAAAAGTAACCTGTTCTCTATCTTCCTGGTCGTCTTCATCGACCTGCTTGGTTTTGGCTTGATTTTGCCGCTGTTGCCGTACTATGCGGAGCAGTACGGCGCCACACCGCTCATCGTAGGATTGCTAACCGCTTCTTACGCCGCGGCGCAGTTGATCGGTGCACCGCTCTTGGGGCGGCTTTCGGACCGCGTGGGGCGAAAACCGGTTTTGCTGGTGAGCATCGCCGGCACGCTGGTGGGCTTTATGCTGCTGGGATTAGCGGATCCCCTGGGCAAGGCATTGGCTAGCTGGATTGGTATTTCTCCCAACCTGGGTGTTTTGCTGGTGCTCTTTTTCAGCCGCATCCTGGATGGGCTTACGGGTGGGAATATTACTGTCGCCCAGGCGTATATCACGGATGTCACCGATGCATCCAACCGCGCCAAAGGTTTGGGGTTGATCGGGGCGGCTTTTGGCTTGGGCTTTATCCTCGGCCCTGTGACGGGCGGCCTGCTTAGCACCTATGGATACGGGGTGCCGGCTTTCGTCGCGGCTGGACTGGCGGCAATTAATTTCCTTTCGGTAGCTTTCTTCCTGCCTGAGTCCTTGACGCCTGAGGTGCGCGCCCAGCGACTGGCTGCCCAGGTTCAAAGACCGCCATTCACGCTGGAAGCGCTGTGGTGTGCTCTCAATCGCCCGCGTGTCGGTCCGCTCCTGCACATCCGCTTCTTCTACGGTCTGGCTTTCGCCGTTTTCCAGTCGGTCTTTGCCCTGTATGCCCAATACCGGCTTGGTTTGGATGCAAAACAGACCGGGTTCGTCCTGGCTTATGTAGGGTTTCTCTCCGTGTTGGTGCAAGGTGTGGGGGTGGGACGCCTGGCGAAGCGTTTTTCGGAAACAAAGCTGATCTTCAGCGGCACGATCATCATGGGGCTGTCTCTCCTGGGTTGGGCGCTTGCGCCGAGCCTGTGGGTGCTGCTGGTCTTGCTCATGCCGCTTTCGTTGTCCGGCGGCGTGTTGAATACAGTCTTGAGCAGTGCGCTGACCAAGTCGGTTTATCCGGAAGAGATCGGCGGCACGCTGGGGTTGGCATCTTCCGTCGAGAGCACCACGCGGGTGATCGCGCCTTCGGTAGGTGGCTACTTGCTGGGGCAGTTTGGCGCCTGGGCTCCGGGCATCTTTGCTGCTGTCCTGATGGGCTGGGTGGTCACTTTTACCTACCGGCGGCTGGTGGTCAACCCTGATCCGCCTCTGGGTCCAAGGACGCCGGTTGGAGTTGGGAAAGTACCGGCTGGATAAGCGGTTTGTTGGGAATTTACAGCCCTGGGTATAAATAGCCCAGGGCTGTTCTTTTTTTTAGACCAGCCAGGTCCAGCAAGAGGAAGGCATCGATTTCATTCAAGGTATAATTTCTTATGATCGAAAGCGCGCCTGTTATTGAGGAGATATTATGAAAGCTCTAAAGTGGAACCGGTTATTCCCTATTTTAATACTGGGTGTATGCCTGGTTGGTACGGCTTGCGGGCAAACCGCTACCCAGGTTTCGCCTGCCGCTGATACGCCTATTGCGGAAAAACCTTCTCCTTCTCCAATACCAGGACTGGCAGAGGATGAGATAGAAAAAGCACTGTACCAGGATCCTTCGCAGCCGGTTGAAGCGAGGGTGGAGGACTTGTTGGGCCGCATGACCCTGGATGAGAAGCTGGGGCAGATGGCACAGGTGGAAAAGAACTCAATGCCAGCCTTTGATGTCGGTAATTATTTCATCGGATCGGTGCTGAGCGGCGGCGGCGGATCTCCAGAACCGAATAATGCAGAAAATTGGGTGAAGATGGTGGATGGTTATCAAGCCAGCGCCCTCTCGACCCGCCTGGGAATCCCCATACTCTATGGGGTGGATGCGGTGCATGGGCATAACAACCTTTACGGGGCGACCATATTTCCGCACAACATCGGCCTGGGGGCAGCGAACGACCCGGCCTTGATGGAGCAGATCGGGCGGGCCACAGCCGAGGAAATGGCAGCCACGGGCGTACGCTGGAATTTTGGACCGGTCGTGGCAGTCGTTCAGGATATCCGCTGGGGGCGAACTTATGAGGGCTACAGCGAGGATACCGCGCTAGTCACTGCGCTTTCGATGGCTTATCTCAAGGGCCTGCAAGAGACGGGCAGCGGGTTCGGTTTGAGCGATCCCCTGGCGGTGATCGGCACGCCCAAACACTACATCGGTGATGGCGCCACCACCTGGGGCAGCGCCACCACCGGCGGCTACCAGATTGACACGGGGGATATGCGTTTCGATGAGGCGGTGGTGCGGGAGTATTTCTTGCCGCCTTACCAGGCTGCCGTTACAGTGGGTGCCAGGAGCATCATGGTGTCTTTTTCAAGCTGGAACGGCGAAAAGATGCACGGTCAGAAATATCTCTTGAGCGATGTGCTCAAAGGTGAGCTGGGCTACACGGGTTTCCTGGTTTCCGACTGGGGAGGCATAGACGCGCTTCCCGGTGATGCCTACAGTGACGTGGTTACTTCGATCAATGCCGGCCTGGATATGATTATGATCCCTTATGACTATAAAAGCTTCCTATCGACCCTGAAGCAGGCGGTCGAGAAGGGCGACATCCCCCAGGAGCGCATCGACGATGCGGTGCGCCGGATTTTGCGCGTGAAATTTGAGCTGGGCTTGTTCGAGCAGCCCTATGCCGACCCAGCGAACCTCGCTCTGGTCGGCTCTGACGAACACCGCTCACTGGCCCGGCAGGCGGTGGCGAAATCGCTGGTGCTGCTGAAGAACGAGAACGGGGCACTGCCGGTGGCAAAGGATACCCCGCTGATCCTGGTGGCAGGGGTTAGTGCGGACAACATCGGCAACCAGTGCGGCGGCTGGACGATCACCTGGCAGGGCGAATCGGGGAAGATCACCTCAGGCACCACGGTTTTGGAGGGCATCCAGAATGCTGTGGCAGCGGGGAGCCAGGTAGAGTTTGATCGCACCGGCGTTTTCAAAGATCTCACCAATGCCGATGGCAGCCCGTTGAAGGCGGAGGTGGGTATTGTGGTGGTGGGTGAGACCCCCTATGCAGAAGGTCAGGGCGATCAAGGGGATCTGAACCTCTCGGCGAATGATCAGCAGGTGGTGGCAAAGGTGCGCGAGCGTGTGGATAAGCTGATCGTGGTGGTGATCACGGGGCGCCCGCTGGTGCTGGGCAAAGCTTTGGAGCTGACAGATGCGCTGGTGGTCGCCTGGCTGCCGGGCACGGAGGGGGCAGGGGTGGCCGATGGGCTCTTTGGCGACACACCCTTCACTGGTAAGCTGCCTTATGCCTGGCCAGAATCCAATGAGCAGCTGCCGCTCGGGCCGGCTTATCCGGAGAGCGCGGAGAAGAGTGCCTTGTTCCCGCTGGGATATGGGTTTACCCACTAAACAGAATTGGCTCTCACAGCAAAGAAAGTTAATAGAAGGGTTATTGACAGCCCGTTGGGGTGGGTGTATAATCCTGCGAGTTACAGACCGACGGTCGGTTTAACAAAGGATGATCTCTATGGCCAGAGCTGCCAAAGAATCTACTTCTCGCCGCAGCGAGATCCTCGATGTGGCCCAAAAGTTGGTGTACACCAAGGGCTACGAGCAGATGACCATCCAGGACATCCTGGATGAGCTGCACATCTCCAAGGGTGCCTTCTATCATTATTTTGCCTCCAAGGGGGCGCTGTTGGAGGCGCTCATCGACCGCCTGTCAGACGAGGCGGAAAAAGTGATCCTGCCGATCTTGGATGATCCTGAGCTGCCAGCCCTTGAAAAACTGGAGCGCTTCTTCGTAGCCTCTGGACGGTGGAAGACTGCCCGGAAGGACTACCTGCTTTCCCTCTTGAAGGTATGGTATGCGGACGAGAATGCCATCGTACGCGAGAAAATGTTCAAGATGATGATCAAGCGCTTTGCCCCATTGCTTGCCAGCGTCATCCAGCAGGGCATCCGAGAAGGTTCCATGCATACGGATTATCCCGAGCCTATCTCAGAAGCTGCCTTCTACATGCTGAACAGCATGGGAGATACCTTCATAGAGCCGTTGATGAAGGAAAAGTTGGAGCCGAGGTGATATTCTACATGTTGAGAATGCTTTTGCAGCGTATACCGATACTTTGGAGCGTATTCTTGGCACACCCAGCGGAACTTTGCATCTCATGGATCGGGAAACGCTGGAGGAGTGGTTTCCGCCTCCGTAAGAACATAAAAAATCCGCTAATCAACGCCAATCTTTGCCAATGGATCAAAGATGTCGTGCAAAATTGGCGGAGATTAGCTTGTGGGATTGGTTTGTATTTTGTAATAGATTTTTAAAGTCGGTTGAGAAAGGAGAAAGCAAAATGAAATTATACTTACGTCTTGCCTGGCGCAACGTCTGGCGCCACCGCCGGCGAACACTGCTCATCATTATTGCCATGGGCTTAACCCTGTCTATGATGATGATGTACGATGGGCTGGTAACAGGGTTCAACCAGGCGATTTATGGGAACGCCATCAAGGTGTTGGGGGGGAACATCCAGGTGCATGCCCCGGGGTATGAGGCAGAAACCGGCCAGACTCCCCTGCTGCCGCTACCAGATGACAGCGCAGTCGTGAAGGCCGCAGAGGCAGACCCCCGTGTGGAAGCCGCCCTGCGCCGAATCATTACCGGCGGCTTGGTAACCAGCCCGGAAGGGGCTTTTGGGGTGAGCATCCTTGGCATCGAGCCGGATGTAGAAGCACAAACGAACCTGGCTGCCAAGAATATTGTGGCAGGGCGGTTCTTACAAACGGGAGATGCTGACAATGTCTTGATCGGCAAAGGGCTGGCAGATGCCATGGGCGTGCAAGTTGGTGACCGTATCTCTGTTGCGGGGCGCGCTGCTCACCAGCAGATGCGCAACCGCACCATGACCGTTGTCGGCGTCTTTGACCTGGGGATCCCCGATATCGAAAAACAGATGGTGTATATCTCGCTGCCCGAAGCCCAGGACCTGTATAACCTGACCGGGCAGTCCACCGAGGTTTCGATCGTCCTCAAACAGATTGGGGAGGAAAAATCGGTGATCACCGGCCTTAAGACGGGGCTACCCGACTACGAGATGAAATCGTATGATGAAAGTTATCCCGAGCTGGCCCAGGCGCTCACCACCAAGGGCACCGCGATGACCGTATTCAGCATTGTCATCATGATCATCGCGGCGATCGGCATTTTGAACTTGCTGCTGATGGCGGTTTACGAGCGCACCCGCGAGATCGGCGTGCTGGGAGCGATAGGCTTCAAGCCAAGGCAGATCTCCCTGCTGTTTATCCTCGAAGGCGCTCTGATCGGGTTGGTGGGCGTAGCAGCCGGGATCGTGATGGGGCTGGCATTTAACGGCATGCTCAGGGCAGTGGGTTTGGATTTCACTGCCTTCTCTGGCATGACCAGCTATACCGCCTTGATCACCGGGAAAGTTTATCCGAGCTGGGGCATGGAGAAGGTGATCGGGCGCGGCCTGTTGATGGCAGGTATCGCTGCCCTGGCAGCCGTCTTCCCTGCCCGCGTAGCAGCCGGGCATGACCCTGCCCGGGCGCTGCATTTTGTGTGAGGTGTACAATGATCCAAATTATTCGAATGGCCTGGCGTGACCTGGGGCGCAACCGCCGCCGCTCTTTCCTTTCAGCGTTGGCGGTGGGGTTAGCATTGATGCTGCTGCTCTTCCTGGCGGCTTTTATTCAAGGGGAAATGAAAGCGTCGATCGATACTTCCATCCGCCTGATAAGCGGGCATCTCCAGGTGCGCGCCAATACTTATGACGAAGTGAAAACCAGCTTGAAATGGGCTGACCTGGTGGAAAATCCTCAGCAGATCGCTGCCCAGATCGCAGCTTTGGAACCAGTTCAGGTAGCCTCCCCGCGCCTGTATGCCAGCGGGATCGTGGCTGTGGGAGATGAAACCACCGGCGTGCGGGTGATCGGTATTAGACCCTGCCTCTGAAGCCAGCCTACCTTACAAAGATGGGCTTTTGGAAGGGAATTTCCTGAATCGCGGATGACCGGGAGGGAGTTTTGCTCGGCAAGGCGCTGGTGGAAAAGCTGGGATTGAAAGTCGGCGACCCAATCAGCCTGTCGGTCAACAACGCCAATGGTGATGTGTCGGAGCAAACTTTTACACTGCGAGGTATTTTCTCCACGGGGACTTACGCCTTCGACAGCGCAAACGCCCTCCTGCCGCTGGCGAAAGCCCAGGCGATTACTGGAGCAGAAAACCATGCCAGCACGATCTTTATCCTGCTGAAGGATATGAATCAGATCGATGCGGTGGTGCCTGCGCTGCAGTCCTCGCAGTTGAAGGTCCTGACCTGGAAGAATATGAACGAGCTGCTGCTACAGGTGGAACAGCTTGCCAATTCTTACATGGTATTCTTTTATTTGATCGTGCTGGGCATTTCTGCCACGGTGGTGGTCAACACCTTGATCATGTCGGTCTTCGAACGGACGCGCGAGATTGGCATCTTGACTGCTATTGGCATGCGCAGCCGCCGGATCATGGGGATGTTCCTGGCGGAATCGACCCTGCTGGCAGTGGGCGGCATCGTCATGGGTTTGATCCTGGGGATCATCTTATCAACCTGGCTGGGGCAGGTTGGCTTCCCGGTTGGGCAGATGAAGATCACTGGCTTTGTGATTGGAGACCGTATTTACCCAGTGCTGACCCTCAAAGACAGCGTCAACTTAAGCTTGCTGGCGTTGATCATCACCCTGCTGGCGGGGATCTATCCTGCCTGGCTGGCGTCTCATATGGAACCCGTCGAAGCACTGCGCGGCGGAAAATGAAACCTGTAAGGACAAACTAACAGTTTGTCCTAAAAGAAGATAGGAGATTACGATGGAAGTCACTCGTGTTGAGAATGTCACCCGTGTTTATAAGACTGGCCAGCTGGAAACGCAGGCCTTGCGAGGGGTCAGTATATCGATCGAAAATGGTGAGTTTACCGCCCTGGTGGGTCCTTCAGGATCGGGCAAGACCACTCTTTTACAATTAATTGGCTGTTTGGACCAGCCCTCCAGTGGGAAGGTGTTCATTAACGGCAAAGATGTCAGCACCCTCAACCGCAACCAGCGCGCCGATATGCGCCGCGGTACGATCGGTTTTATCTTTCAATTCTTCGCTCTCATCCCGACCCTGTCGGCCTATGAGAACGTAGAAATGCCGCTGCTGCTAACGGGCACAGGCGCTGCCGAGCGCCGCCAGCGTGTCACGGAGCTCCTGGAAGCAGTTGGCCTGGCGGACCGCGCCCATCACCGCCCCGACCAGCTCAGCGGTGGTGAGCAGCAGCGCGTGGCGGTGGCGCGCTCTCTGGCTACCAAACCGGCTCTCATTCTGGCGGACGAGCCCACGGCGAACCTGGATACCCCGAACGGGAAAGCGGTCATGGAGACCATGACGCGCCTCAACCAGGAGACGGGTGTGACCTTTGTGTTTGCCACGCATGACCCGCGCGTCATCCAGTATGCGCGGCGCACCATCACCCTGCGAGATGGTGTGGTGGTGGAGAATCATACTGGCGAGGCTACCGTTTAGCCGAAATAAAATTAATACAAAGGTGCAAAGGTTCTAAGATGCAAAGGATGCTTAGAACCTTTACCACCTGTTTGAGAATGAGGTATTAATGAAAAGAAGGCTCGTTTTATCAATATTTGTATTGTTGGTTGTGGTTCTGTCAGCCTGCAGCGGAAAGGTAGGCAGCACCCCTACTCCACTGCCGACCCTCATGTTAGAGCAGGGCAGTGCTGCGACCAGCCAGCCCCAGGCGCAAACATCCGGTGGTGCGATAGCCGCTTCTGCAACGGTGACCTCGGCACAGCAGGTCAAACTGGCATTCGGTTCGCCTGGGAAGGTGCAGACGATCACGGCTGCACTCGGCGAGGCTGTCAAGTCCGGGCAGGTGTTAGCTTCATTGGACGACACCAAGCTGAAAGCGGCCGTGGCGCAGGCGGAAGCCAACCTGGCGGCAGCCCAGGCTAGCTACGACCTGGCGGCTGCCACGCTCCCCGCCCAGCACACAGCCAATATAGCCTCAGCCAGCCTGGCGCTGCAGCAGGCGCAGAATGCGCTCACGGATCTGCAAGAAAATGCCCCTCTGGCCGCTGCCGAAGCGCAGTCCAGTATAGCTACGGCCCAAAAGGCATTGGATGAGGCTCAACGTGTGCGCACCAACCTGAATTACCCGCGCGCTAATCAGACCACCATCGAGGGCGCCAAGGCAGCCTATGAACTAAAGCAAGATGATCTAGAAGAGGCCAACCAGGCGTACAATAACGTCAGAGATTTGCCAGCCGACAACCCTGAAAGAGCCAGGGCTCTCCTCAATCTGACCGATGCGCAAAAAGCGCGCGATAAAGCCCTGATCACCCTGAATTGGTATCAAGGCAAAAACAGCGCGCAGGATCTGGCTGAAGCCGATGCAGCCCTGGCGCTGGCTAAGGAGCAGCTGGCGGCAGCCGAAAGGCAGTGGGCAGATGTGAAGGATGGACCGGCTGCCAAGGACCTGGCGCTGGCTACAGAAAAGGTGACCCAGGCGCAGGCGCTCCTCGATGTCGCCAACGCCCAATCAGCGGAAGCGCAGCTCGAGCAGTCTCGAGCGCAGCTCGATGCGGCGCGCGCCAGCCTGGACCTGGCGAAGGCCTCCCTGGCAGACAGCACCCTGGTAGCGCCCTTCGATGGTGTGGTGGCTGCGCGTGAGGTTCAGCCGAATGAATTTATCAATGCCGGGCAGCCCGTGCTGATCCTGGCGGATATGAGTCAACTGCGCGTGGAGACGACTGATTTGAGCGAGAAGGATGTGTCCGAAGTGAGTATTGGGCAGGCAGCGACGATTTATGTCAAAGCGCTCAACCTGAACATGACGGGGAAAGTGATTGAGATGTCGCCCCTGGCAGATACCCTCGGTGGGGATGTGGTCTATAAGACGGTAATCTCTCTGGATGAAGTTCCGTCAGGCTTGCTGCTGGGCATGAGCGCGGAAGTGAGGTTCGCACAGCCGTAGCAGAGCGATCTTAATGAAATCAAGGAGAGCCAGATATTGTAGGGGCGGGGTTTACCCGCCCCTAATCGCCTCTCCGCGTTGTTTCTTTATACTTCGGTTTTCCTAAAGCGCCAAACGGCCAGCAGGAAGAAGCCCAGCGCATAGGCCAGCAGGATGGCGACGGACTTCCAGACAGATGCCAGACCCTGCCCGCGGATGAGAATGTTTTGGAAGCCGGTCATCGCCCAGGCGGATGGCATCAGCCGGCTGACGGCGCTAAAACCACCGCTGGTGGCTTCGAGAGGGAACCACACCCCGCCCAGGGCTGAGAAGATGAACATCGCCATCAGCGAGAAGACCACCACCTGCAAGTCATCCTTGACCAGCACGCCGATGAGCAGTCCCATCGAGGCGATCCACAGGCCGAGCGCCACTGCCACGAGCAGTACGGCGATTGGCTGGCGGGCATAGTTCACGCCCAGGGCGAGCTGCCCGAAGAGGATCAGCAAGAGCTCCTGCACCAAGACTACGCTGAACATCGCCAAAAGGTGCCCGGCGATGATCTGCCAGGAGTGCAGCGAGGTGGTCATCATGCGCTGCAGGGTGTGTGACTTGCGCTCTGTGACCAGGATTTGACCGGAAGTGGTCAGCCCAAAAATTACGAACATCACGATGATGCCCGGGGAGGCCTGGTTGTAAGGATTATCGCCGTACCAGGCGGGCACTTCTTTCGCAACCGCCATTTCCACTTTCACCAGGGCAGCGCTGCTGGCTTTTGACCAGGCCTGGGAGGCGGCCTTGAAGCCAGCCAGCTCTTCAGAGGCATCTCCAGGCTTATCGACCATCTCGGCGCCGAGCTGCCCGATCTCGACTGAGCTCATCAGCCGGGTGACGACCGGGCGCAGGAGTTGGAAAATAGATTGGCCGTTCGTCGAAGCCGGATCGGCAACCAGGGTAAGCTGCGCCGATATCTTCAAAGCTGAACTGCTAAAGTCCGCAGGGACACCAGTACTGCCGCCACATCGCCGCTGGCGCACGGAATTATCCACATCTTCCAACTTCAGCTCGACCAGGCGGAGAGAGTCGAGTTGGATAGGGTTTCATAAAGCTGCTGCGTGATGGGGCCATTCGGGATCCTGGTTCACCCAACCCAGAACCAGGCGCGGGTCGGCTCCTGGTTGGCTCAGTGCCGCTCTTGTAGGCAAAGCCCATGAAGAGGGTGAAGGCGATGGGCATCCCGATCAGGAACACCAGGGAGAGTTTATCACGGAAGATTTGAGAAAGATCTTTCAGGGCGATATCGAAAATGCGCATAGGATTACCTCTTTTATGCATAACGTTTGCGGAACAGGGTTGCCCCGATGGCAAACATCACCACACCCATCCCCAGCAAGACAAAGAAGGGCAGGAGCAGCTGGCTGGGAGGCTGGCCGGCTAAGGAAAGCTCCCAGGCTTTGAGCGCCCAGCCCTGCGGTGTGAACTTGGCAATGGCGTTAAAGGAGGCGGGCATATCGATGTTGGCGGTGAACAGCCCGCTGAGCATACCCAGGGCGGTCAGCACGCCTCCGAAGACGAAACCGGCCTGCTTGCTCGATTTCAAGAAGGAAACCAGGAGTACTGCGAGCCCGACCGCGGCACTGATCTGCCCCGCCAGACTGAGCAAGACTGAACCTGGCTGCCCCCAATCGATGCTGAATAGGAAGTGCCCAATGATCGTCAGCACGAGCCCCTGGAGGAGGACGATCAGGAATACGTACAGGAACTTGCCTGCCAGGATGGCGGTGCGCCGGGTGGGGGTGGTGAAGAGGCGGCTGAGGGTGCCTTCCTCATCCTCCTGCAGGATGGTCATCATCGCATACGCGCCGGTGAAAAAGGAGAAGAAGATCAGCTGACCGGCCATCACCGCTCCCATCATGGACTGTAAGGAATCATTGCTTTGGGTGGGGGAGGTGATGACGAGGGCGGCTTTTTCGGGGGTATGGAAACAGCGCTCGCTGGAAATCCGCGTACCAGGCTGCATATTTTTCCAGAACGACTGGGAGCTTGGCAGGGTCAAGCTCCATCCCATTAGCTTGCTGGCGGGCATTGATCACCTGGTAAGCAATCCCGCCTCCCGCCACACCATCCAGTAAAGAGGTCAGCATCTCTTTCACGACCCCGGGAGCAATGGACAGGGTGGGATCCTGGATGATCAGGATGGGTATGTCGGTTTGACCAGCCAGGAGTTTCTCGCTGAACCCGGCAGGGATGATGACCGCTGCGCCGATCTCCTGGTTATCCACTGCAAGTCGCGCCGCGGCTTCATCGGGGTAGTCGCTGGCAGTGATCCAGGATTTCACACTGTCATCGAAAAACATGTCGCGGATGTTCTTGCCGATCGGCGCTTCAAGGGGTGAATCTGCGGGGAGTGTATCTAAATTCACGACGCCAACCTTGATCACCAGCTGGCTCACATCCCCGCTGACCAGGCTGCCAAAGGCGAAATAGATCAGCCCGGTTAATAGCAGCGGAGCAGCAAAAGCCATTCCGACTAGGAAGAAATTGCGCGTGGAGCGCACCAAATCTTTAAGAGCAATGTCGAGGATTTTCATGATCGTCTCCTTCAGTCGCGCAGCGCCCGGCCGGTGAGGTGCATGAAGACCGCTTCCAGGTTGGGTTCCTGGATATCGACGGCGGTGATGCGCACCCCGGCAGCATTGGCAGCCTCGAAGAGGCGCGGCAGCACACGGTTGCTGTCGTCGACCAGCACGGTCACCTTGCCATCTTCGCTATTTGCATGCGAGACGCCCTCCACCCGCTTCCAGCTTTCGGCGATCTGCCCGCCTTCCACGTTCAGCGAAAGGTCGATGGTGGTTTGCTCGCCGACCAACTGAATGAGTTCGGCGTGTGTTCCGTAGGCGATAACCTTGCCCTGGTCCATGATGGCGATATGGTTCGAAAGCTCAGCGGCTTCTTCCATGTAGTGCGTGGTGTAGAGCACGGTCATGCCCTGGCGGTTGAGCTCTTTAACGTTATCCAGGATGTGGCGGCGGCTCTGCGGGTCGATGCCCACCGTGGGCTCATCCATGATGATCACAGAGGGCTTGTGCAGCAGGGCTGCGCCGATGTTGACACGGCGCTTCATCCCGCCGGAATACTTCCGAACCAGGTCTTTCTGGCGATCAGCCAGCCCGATGATTTCAAGCACTTCATTGACCCGCTGGTTCAAAGCCGCGCCGCGCAAACCGTACATTTTGCCCCAGAAGAGCAGGTTCTCACGCGCCGAAAGGTCAGGGTAGAGTGCAATCTCCTGCGGCACAACGCCCAGGCAGGCTTTGGCAGCTTCTGGCATCACTGCGGATGGAGTGTCCCATGATTGCAGCTTCGCCCTGGGTGGGCTCGAGCAGGCCGGAGAGCATCGAGATGGTGGTTGATTTACCAGCCCCGTTCGGTCCGAGCAGGCTGAGCACTTCACCCTCTTCGGCAGAAAAACTGGCTCCCTGCACAGCCTGCAGGTTGCCGAAGGTTTTGTAGATGGATTGAACTTCGATGGCGTTTTTCATTTTTTCTCCTTGTCGATATTTTGTGATAGAAGTTCTGTGGTTAAGAAGAAAGCTCACGGATGAACACGGGTTTCACGGATGACTTCCTTCTCCGGCAGGAATAGGAAAGCGCCCGAAGAATCATCACGGCCAGAGGGATGAAGGTGAAAGCCAGAATAAATCCTTGCAGGAACAAGCCCCGCATGAGCTCGGGACCGATGGTTATCCCGTACAGGTAGAACCAGGAATTGAGCTGGGTGACGACTGTCACCACGGTGTAGAATGCAAGCGACAAAGTGAGGATCAACTTCCAGCCAACCCAGCGTGAGCTGTAGATTGCCAGTGTGATGACCAGCACGGTAGTGGTGCATACGATCAGGTAACCAACCAAGAAGGAGAAAGGTCCAGGTTCTGGCGTGATGTCTGGCAGAAAGGGCACCAACAGCTGCCCACTTAGGGTGAAGATGATCATATACAAAAGGATCAAAACGATCAAGCGGAGAAAAATACGGATCGACTTTTTATAACCCTGGATTACAGGAGTGTGGGAAATGGCTGCTGCGTTCATTTTCCTCCTGATCGACATGGTCTGGCAAGTAGGTTACCGAAATCAAAGCAACACCCAGGTCACGGATGAAGCTCAACAGACCGAATAATGCGGCCTGGTCTTTGACTGTCCCGGTGATAGTGGTGACTGCAGCAGGGCTTTGCCCTTCTGCAATCACATCCAGGTCAGATAACCAGTCAGACCAATCTGCAGAAATTTGACCTTGCAGGCGGACTTGGTAGCGAGCTGGAAGGGTGGGATGAATTTTATCGGTGGGTTCCATACTTGTAGTATAGACCCCTGCAGGTTGAGCGGCATCACCCAAAAGGTGGATTGGCTGGGTGGATTTCTCAGTGGAGTATTACTGCCGAGGGAGTAATCCCCATTCTTTGAGGTGGGCAATGGCTTGCATGCGGTTGGAGACACCGAGCTTGTTGAAAATATTGTTAATATGCGTTTTGACCGTTGCCAACGAGATGAACAGGCGGTCTGCAATTTCCTGGTTGGATAAGCCTTCAGCAATCAATAGGATCACTTCACGTTCGCGCTCGCTGAGCAAGGCAGCCTGAGAGGCAGAGGAAAAAGCCTTTTGAGCTGCACCAACCTGGGGAGGAAAGGCTGCCAGGATCTGATCGGCATACGGGACCCCTTCCAGGCGGGACAGCAGGAGGCGCATCGGTTCACCTTCATCCACGAAGCTGCTGAGATAACCTTCGGGCTCTGCCAGGTGTACGGCTTTGGCAAGCTCCGCTAGCGCCTCGGGGATATTCCTGAGCAGGGCGCAGGTTTTTACCAGCACCAGCTTGCCCTGCAGGACGGTGTGCAGGCGCCCACACGCTTCTGCGGTTTGGATGACTCTTCCGGCCAGGGCGAGCGCATCATCCCCTCTGCCCAACACGCTCATCAGCCTGGCTGCATCCAACAGCACCAGCTCATTGAACGGCAGCGGAAGGGTTTGTGGTGTGATTCCACTGGTCTCCAGCCAGGCCGCCGCGGGTTCTGTCTTGCCATCTTGCGCCAGCCATAAAGCGCGGCAGCGCTTTGACCGGGATGAGCATGGCAGCATCGGGAGGTTCTTTGAGATCTTCCAGGCAGACCAAGGCTTCTATAAAATGACCCTGGCGGCGTTGGAGACGCGCCAGGCCGGTTTGATTAATCAGAATGACTTCCCAAAGGTTCCAAAGCCTGGCCAGCGCCAACCCTTCTTTGAAATGCTGCTCAGCCGCTGGAAGGTTACCCCATTCATAATTCAGGGCACCCAGCCCGGCGTGTGCCAGGCTGGCATGCGGCGATTGCCCCCCAGCCGCCTGGAGCCCAAGGGCCTGCGCATAGGTTTGGTGCGCGGCTTGGAGCTTTCCCTGGGCAAGCTGGATGTTCGCCAAGTGTCCTGTGCCAAGGTGCAGGAGGTGGAAATTATTATCCTGGCGTGAAAGGGTGATTGTCTCGCTAAAGTAGCTGGCTGCGGATTTAGCTTCCCCGTCTATCTCTGCATGCAGCCCAAGATCGAAAAACAGCACAGGCTTGAGGCTGGCAGCAGAATTGAACAAGCAGAATTGGTCGTCTGGCAAGCTGGTGAGCTGCTGCTGGATGGCAACCAGAAGCTTCTGTTTTTCAGCGGTAAAAGGTTCATAGGGCCCTTGCTGACGAACAATGAGCACTTCCAAAAGTGCAGCCCTAACGGCTGGCTCGAGGGCAGGCTCATCGACGGCAGCCGTGGCTTTCAACCCATAATGCCGTTCGATATTTTCTAACCAAGGGTCAGGAGATTGATTAGTAGCCAGGGTTGCCCAGGCAATGGCCATGTTGAGATCAGGGTGGATTTCCTGGATGTCTGTTGGCAGACCATTCGCAAAATCAACGAGCTGCGGCAGCTCGCCCTGAATAAAGAACAAGACAGAAAACTTCTTCAGCAAAGCAGCCACTTGTGTTTCATCGGGTATCTGCCGCGCGTGCTGGATGGCAGCATAAACCTCCCCATGCTCTTCGCACCACCGGCTGGCAGCCCGATGCAGGTTGCCGATTGCTTCCGGGGGCAAGCTCTCTTTCAAACGCTGGCGTAACAGCTCGGCGAACAAATGGTGGTAGCGGTACCACTCACGCCGGTTGTCCAGCGGGATAAGAAAGAGGTTGGCGCGATCCAGATACTCCAAGATGTTGGATGGAGAAAGGGGATAAGGGGTAGGGGATAAGGGGAGCAGCTCGTCCCCTGACCCCTTTCCCTTATTCCTTAATAAGGCTTCGCAAATCGAGGCATTAAATCTTTCTAGTATGGATGTACGCAGCAAGAAATCACGCACCTGGTCTGTCTGCCGTTCCAACACTTCTTCGATCAGATAATCAGAAATATAGCGGTCGTCGCCTGTGAATGATTGGAAAAATACCTGTGGATCCTGGCCGCGCAGCGACAGCGCCGCCATTTGCAAGCCAGCAATCCAGCCCTCGGTAGCTCGTTCCAGGGTAACGATCTGCTCTGGAGTGAGCACCAATTCCATCGAATGAAGAAAAGAGATCGTCTCGCCTGTGTTAAAACGCAACTCAACGGCGCGGATTTCCATCATCTGGCCGCGTGCCCGCCTGCGCGCCAGGTTGAGGGGTGGGTCCTCACGGGTCAAGATGAATATATGAAGATTCTCAGGCAGGTGGTCCAGGAGGAAGATGAGAGCTCTGTGGACTTCGGGGTTTTGGACCAGGTGGTAATCGTCAAGCACCAGCAGAAGGGCCCTGTCGAAGTTGGCGATCTCATTGATCAGTGAGGCCAGGACCGTTTCGATGGGAGGCGGCGTTGGTACCGTGAGCATGGTCTGGGCTGTCTCCGCCAAACCGGGGCAGCAGTGAAGAAGTGCACCGATCACGTACCGCCAAAAAGCTGTAGGCTGGCTGTCGGTTTCATCGAGTGAAAGCCAGCCTACCTGGTATTCAGCTTGTGACCTGGCCCACTGTGCAGCTAGCATTGTTTTCCCAAACCCCGGAGGTGCAGAGATGAGCGTTAGTGGATGGCGAGCGCCCTCCTCGAGCAATTCCCTCAGGCGCGCCCGCAGCACCAGGTCGCTGCGCTGGGAAGGGATATTGAACTTCGTGGCAATCAGCGGGGTCGGATTGGGCATTGAGAAGATTATTATACATCAAGGCCGATTCAGGGCTTGTGCGTTTCGGGTAATTCTAAGCAAATAGGATGAATTTTTTTAAAGTGGAATCGATCCAATCAGGGGAGAAATACGATTTACTTGCTAATCGTGAAAATTAACAAGCATCGGGGCTTGCTTTATTTGGCTGAAGATGGTTTACTGTATATTTGTAAGGATACTAACAAAAATGTAAGTATTCGGATTTTTCCTATATATTTTTGATAATATATGGGGATATAGGAATCATACCGGATTAAAAATCGGGCTCTTATCGAGAGTTATAGAATCCTGGTGACAGATTCCTATTATTCTCATCTGTTATTAAAATATTTAGACAAGAGGTAAATGATGAACAAATCTCGTATTGCGCTTGTAATGGTCGTCTTCTTGGTTTTGTTATCTCTAACCAGCTATCAATCCCAAGCTCAGCAAGCAAATATACCCTTGAAGGACTCGAATGATTCTAATTACGCTTCATCGCCTGCCGCGCCAGCTCCCTTTACGAAAGTTTCTCCCGGGAATAACTCCACCAATCAGCCGATCTCAAATCTCGTCTTGGCATGGAATGCCAGCAGCGCAGGCGTAAACTACCAATACTGCCTGCGAACGAGCAATAAATGCCCGGAACCGAAATGGGTCACCGTGGGACCTTACACCCAAGTTACGGTTCCAGTGTCACTTACTCCAAACACCTTGTATTATTGGTGGGTACGCGCCGTCGATGCTCAGGGCAACAAAACAGAAGCAGATGGTGGTGCATATTGGACGTTTACAACCCTCCAAAATGCCACCGTACCGGGAGCTTTTAATAAGCTCACGCCTGCAGACACAGCCACCAGCCAACCAATCAATGGACTGGGATTAACCTGGAACCCCAGCAGCCTGGCTACCAGCTACCAATACTGCTATGATACCACCCCGAACAGCACCTGTGATACGACCTGGACAAGCACTGGTCTACTCACTGCCAGCTTGGGTGGACTCTCTAACAATACGACTTATTACTGGCAGGTGCGCGCCGTGAACGCCAACGGGAATACCCAAGCTGACGGGGGAGACTGGTGGTCCTTTACGACCCAGCTTTCCCCTCCTGGTGCGTTTGGAAAATCCGCTCCCGTAAACCTGTCTGTCGAGCAGCCTACCGGGATGACCCTTTCCTGGGGAGCCAGTGCCGGTACAGGGATCACCTATGAATACTGCATCACAACAATCTCCTGTACGCCCACCAGTACGTGGGTCCCTAATGGCACGAACTTATCGGTGAGTCTCACCGGTCTACAATATGGAACCACCTATTATTGGCAAGTCCGAGCCGTGAATACGGCTGCGACCGTCTATGCGGACAACGGAACCAATTGGAGTTTCTCGACCAAGATTGCTCTCCCGCAAGATTTTGGAAAGAACAGCCCTGGAAGTAATGCACTGAACCAACCGCTCAGCCTAACTTTAACTTGGGGTACCAGCGCTGGCACTAATGTTCAATATGAATATTGTTTTGGAGCTGCAGCTTGTACACCTGCCAGTACGTGGCTGCTGGCGGGTACGAGCACTTCAGCGGATATCAGCGGACTGGCATATGCGACTACATACTTCTGGCAGGTGCGGGCAGTCAATTCCACCGGTATGACTTATGCCAATGCCAATGATGCCTCGCCGGTATGGCAATTTACCACCCAATCTGCTCCACCGCAGCCGTTCGGGAAGCTTAGCCCGGCAGCTACTGGAACGAATAATGTGTCGGTAAATTCGACCCTCCAATGGAGTACCAGTGCTGGTGCCAGTGGATATTTCTACTGCGTAGATACCGTTAGTCATCCAGATAACGACAACACGTGTGGTACGGGCTGGGTTCAAAATGCTACAACCGAATCCACACATCTCAACCTTGCTTATAACGTCACCTATTATTGGCAGGTATATGCTGAAAACAGCCAGGGAACACTGCTGGCTGATAATGGCGCCTGGTTCCAATTTAAAACGAGCGCTTCTCAACCGTCCGATTTCTCGAAGGTTTCTCCTGACAACGCAGCCATTGATCAGTCATTGACGCCCTGGTTGTATTGGTGGACACCGCCAGGCGATAATACTTACCAATTCTGTATTGAGGCCAGTTCTGGCTGCCCAGGAGGCGTTTGGACACCGATCGCTGAAAATACCCCAATTCATATTACGACCCCGCTGCTTAACAATACCACCTACTACTGGCAGGTGCGCGCGGTTGCCAACGTGGGTGGCGCAATAACCTATGCCAATGGTAATTCCGAATGGTCTTTTAAAACTATTCAAGGTCCGCCCACCTGCAGCAACCAAAGCTTCGATAATGCAATTGAAAGCACGCTTTACACGGCAGAGATAACCAATGCCACTTCAAATTATACAAAGGTATTCAGCCTTTATGGCAGCTTGCCGGCGGGCACACTGTTATTATCGGGCAATGGCAGCTTTTCGTATTTGCCCGTTCAGTATTATAACGGTGCAGTGACCTTCCAATTTATGGTATCCGATGGCTATCACCCCCCTGCGGGACCTTGCACGGCTACAATCGTTATTAATCCCGTCAACAATCCACCCGTCTTGAGCCCAATCACCGATAGGACGGTGTTGGTTGGCAATCCATTGACGTTTTGGGTGCTAGCCGCTGACCCGGATCTCACCTATGGCGATATCTTGACCTACTCGGTAGACGAGGCACTTCCAAACGGGGCCAGCCTTAATGCCCAGACTGGTTTCTTCAGATGGGTAGTCCCGACCGCTCAACCTGAAGATACTTATACTTTCACGTTTCGGGTCACCGATGGCGCGGGGCTCTCAGCCTCACAGGTGGTGAGGATCACGGTGAATTATCTGAAGCTCTATTTGCCTTTGATGATACGTTAGGTGCCTTGCACGAAGATAACGATTTACGAGATCTTGCGGCTGACTGCATAACAGGCAAGGATGTTGCCTGAGCCTTGCCATGTACGTGTGCTGATGAGTTTAAGGGACACTGGCGGGCGACCTGTGAACAGCGGTGTACCCGCGCCTGCGATCACCGGAAAAATCGTGAGGTGCAGCTCGTCTACCAAATCATGAACCAGCAGATCGTTCCAGAGCATACGGCTCAACAATACCAGGATATCTTTGCCGGGCTGCTGTTTGAGTGCGGCAATCTCTTTGTACAAATCCGTCCCTTTTGACGATCCGCGTATTATCATCCCAAGGTGCTAATTCGTCTGTGGTTGATTTTATCTGAAACAACGATCTTCTCTACGGATTTTATAAGCCCTGCAAATTCATGTCTAATAGCAGTGGCGTTAGGGTCGTTCGGCACACCTGTCCAATAATCCTTGTTGCCTAAAAATGAAGTCCGCCCGCTCAGCAGCAAGGTATCGGCAGCACGCAACCGTTCAGCATAATAGTAATCTAAGTTCTGGTCACCGTGGTAGTCTTCATGGAGATAGTCAAATAGCGCATTCAGATCTCGATCTTTCCCTTCGTAATAGCCATCTATTGAGATAAGGTTGCAAACAATGAGTTTTCGCATAAACCGGCTCCTTCAAACCTGGATTGTGCTCATCTTCTTTATTGCCCAATGATCCAACGTGGGTGGTTATGGATGCTCATTTTAACCGAATTTCGATCTCATTCCTTTCCAACTTCACCAGCCGGCCTTGGGGGGTGTTTTCAACCGGAACTGGGGCGGTGGCGGTGCGGTCATTAACGAGCAGCACCTTCCAATTTCCCAAGGGGCCTTGCTTCTTCACGTGCAGCACATCCTGCTCTCGGTGGAAGGTGAAAACCGTTTCGATTTCTCCTTCCAGGGTGGGGATATCCACCTGGATGGTTTGTCCAGCCTCCAGCTCATAGACTTGCAGTGTAACACCATCGCTGTACGTGTAGCTGGGATGCTCGACGTCCTCACCCAGCGGGATGACGGAGCCGGGGCGCACCAACAGCGGCAGGCTCAAGAAGGAATGCGTTTCATGCTGCCAGCCGGGACCTTTGACCACCTGCCCGCTCAGCAGGTTTGTCCAGCTTCCTTTGGGAACGTAGTAGTCCACAGTGTGATCATGGCTGAAGACCGGTGCCACGAGCAAGGAGTCGCCCAGCATATATTGGCGGTCCAGATAGTGGCAAGCCGGGTCATCCGGGAATTCCAGCAGCATCGGGCGCAAAACGGGCAGACCTTGACGGTGCGCCTGGAGGGCAGCGGCATACAGATAAGGCATCAAGCGGCATTTCAAATGCGTGAAGAAACGCAGTACATCCACCGCTTCCTCATCGAACAGCCAGGGGACGCGGTAAGAGGTGGAGCCATGCAGGCGGCTGTGAGAGGAGAGCAAGCCGAAGGCACACCAGCGTTTATATACGTCGGCTGAGGCGGTTTGCTCGAAGCCGCCGATATCGTGGCTCCAGAAGCCAAAGCCCGACAGGCTCAGCGACAGCCCGCCGCGCAGGCTCTCCGCCATTAACTCGAAGGTAGCAGTAAAGTCGCCGCCCCAATGCACCGGGAACTGCTGCCCGCCCACCGTTGCCGAGCGGGCGAAGACGGTGGCTTTCCCTTTTCCAAACTTCTCTTCCAGCACTTCAAAGACAGTCTTGTTGTAAAGGTAGGTGTAGTAGTTATGCATCAAGACCGGGTCTGAGCCATCGTGGTAGACCACCTCGGTTGGGATGCGCTCTCCAAAATCGGTCTTGAAGCAGTCCACGCCCATCTCCAGCAGCGCGCTCAATTTCTCGCCAAACCACCGGCAGGCAGCCGGGTTGGTGAAATCCACCAGCCCCATCCCGCTCTGCCACTGGTCTGTCTGATAGACGCCCCCATCAGGTCTTTTCAACAGGTAACCGCCTGCCAATCCTTCATGAAAAAGTTGTGAGCGTTGGGCTATGTAAGGATTGATCCAAACGCAGATGCGCAGGCCGCGCTTCTTGAGCCGCTCCAGCATACCCTTTGGATCGGGGAAGACTGCCGGATCCCACTCGAAGTTCACCCAATGGAACTCTTTCATCCAAAAGCAGTCGAAGTGAAAGACATGCACGGGGATATTTCGTGCCTGCATGCCATCGATAAAGCTCGTGACGGTGGCTTCATCGTAGTTCGTCGTAAAGGAGGTCGAGAGCCACAACCCGAAGGACCAGGGGGGCGGCAGCGCCGGGCGTCCGGTGAGGGCCGTGTAACGCTCCACCACCTGCCGCGGGGTGGGGCCGTAGATGAGGAAATATTCCAGGTATTCACCGGGTACGCTGAACTGCACACGCTCCACCTTTTCGGAGCCGACCTCAAAAGAGACCTTCTCAGGATGGCTCACCAGCACGCCGTAGCCGCGGTTGGTGATATAGAAGGGAATGTTCTTATAGGCAATCTCACTGCTCGTGCCGCCGTCTTCGTTCCACATCTCTACCACCTGCCCGTTCTTGACGAAGGGGGTGAAGCGCTCTCCCAGGCCATAGACGCATTCGCCCACGCCCAGGCCAAGCTGCTCGTGGATGAAACGTCCTTCCGGGGTATCTACCATTGCCATGCCCTTCGAGCCGCTGTGCGTGATGGGTGTCTCCCCATCCAGGAAGTCGATGCGCCACTCCGCCTTGCTGATCCGCACGCTGAGCTGACCGCTGGTCAGCACGGCAGCCTGGGAATCTTCATGGATGGTCACTCGAGGTGGATCTTCGTAGATCGTGAAATTTGGCTGGCGGGGCTTGCCGCCTGTGTGGTGGGTTAGCTGCACCCGGATGACATTTTCCATGGGGGAGGAGAAACGCACGGTCAGGGTGGCAGTGTTGAGCGTGTCGCCGCGGTGGTGGATATGCCTGGTGGGGGCGTAAACGGTGAGGGAATTTTCGTCAATTTCAATATCCCTGGCCTCAGAGGCGAAATAAGGGGTATTTCCTGGGCGCATATTCCAGTATCCAGCGGTGAATTTCATAGGGTTGCTCCTTCTTTTTTTACAGGGATAGGCTGGCTATCCGGGATAAAAGATCAGATCATTCTGTGTGGCCAATGATATATTTTAACGCGGAGTCGCAGAGAGCGCTTGGTTATTTGTTCCCTGGCACGTTACTTGCACCTTTTCTGTCAACTGGTTCTTTCACCTGCGGTCCAGCGACCCGGCGCCAGATCGCAGCAGGTTCACGGGTAGGAGGGTCTCCCATGTACGTCGATTTCCAGGCTTCTTATAACGACAGCGCTATCATGTTGGATATGAGTTCGGAGGCAGAGCGCAGCATGACTCTGACCAAGCAGTTCAAGGGGCTGGAGCTCAGCCAGCCTGTGCGCCTCCTGGAGGCCAGGCCGGATTGTGCCGTGCTCCAGGCGACGGATAAGACCCTTGTCCCCCTCTTAGATGGCGCGGTTTTCTTGCGCAGCAAAGCTTTTTCTACCTCGCTCGTCGGACAGGTGAAAAATATGAACTATGTGGATGGCATATTCCACCTGGCAGATTTCTCGATCCAAGATTGGAAGGAGCGCCAATCGGAGCGTGTCCAACCCAGGGATCCGGTGTATGTGACCCTGCATTGGCGGAATAAAGAAGCCCGCGTTTGCATGGAAGATATCTCTGCGATTGGCATGGGAGTTTTTGCTGGCAGCGAGGTGGGACGCCTGATCCATATCCAGCCTGGCCTGGGGGTGCACCTCGAGTTCGACCTGGCTGAAACCCCCTTTGAGAACCTGGAAGGCCGCATCTTGTACCGCCAGCGGGTTGGGCAGTACGTGGACAAACTTGGGCTGCGCCTGTTCCCCAACGGAAAGCAGCGCCGCATTCTCGATCAATATATTACTCAGCGCCGCAAGGAAATCTTGGAAGAGATCGGTGAGATCTACCTACGCTCACGCGAGCCGCGCGGCATCCAGAGCCAGTATTTCTAGATTTCACTTATCCCCATTATTCGATGGCCCCTTCAGGGCAAAGAGCTGGCTGGAAGCACCTCCATTATTCGCTTTCAGCCGGTTTCTTTTTATAAATATTCGCCAATCGAGGTCAATCTCTGCGAACAAATCTATTCTTTCGCGACCGAATAAATCCAAAAGGGGATGCCGTCTCCGTCCATGCCATCCATATACCTTTCGGGAGACATGCCGATCTTCTCGGCGACGCGCTGCGAGGCGATATTATCTGGATCGATCAGGCACACCAGCCTGTGTATTTTCAAGGTATTGAAAGCGTACTGGAGGATGGCGCTGGCAGCCTCGCTGGCCAACCCCTGCCCCCAGAAGGCTCGAGTGATCGTGTAAGCCACTTCGATCTCTTGCTGATCTTCGATAGTCCAAGGAAGCAAACCGCAGCGACCGATAAAACGACCGGTACCTTTGTGGATAGTAGCCCACAGTCCCAGGTCTGGGTGGTGGGGGTGGCCGTTGCGGTGCCACTCCAATTCTGCGCGGGCTTCCAGATAGGTCTTCGGCGCATCGGGGATATAGCGCGTGATCTCGGGGTCGCAGTACAGCGCCCAAAGGTCGTCCAAATCTTCCAGCACAAGGTGGCGGAGGCTTAGGCGAGGTGTGTCGAGGATGATCATTGGTCAGACGCGCCCATAGCCAAAGAGAAATCTGGAGCGGTCGATCGGTGTAGGACTGTGAAGGGCGACGGTGATCTCGAGACGAGGCATGAAGAAGTTCCTCGTTCTAATAACTTCGCGGAGTGGGTCTCGGGGATCGAGGGAGATGGCGAGGGTGGTAGCCTGTTCTCTTAATTCCCAGCGCAGCGTTTCCCATAAGAAACTGGGCGGTTTTAACCTGGTCAGGCTCATGCCAGAGGCCGATCACCGCCACGTCGCGAAGAATAAAATCGGGTGGGAGGATGTGGGTTACTTTATTTAGAAGACGGACAGGCTTCGGTGGTTTGGAAAAGAAATCTGATTTCAGCAAACCGCGGCGCCAGATCTTTACCCCAGCGAGCAAGTTGCCGAGTGAATCCACTGCAACAAAGAAGCCATAAGGTTTTTTCCCTTCCGCAGAGACTTCCATGGTGTGAGTCATGGAATCTGACATCGACTGAGGGGTAAAGATTATAGGATTGGTAATACGCGTTCTGTCTAAAAGCAAATTGTTCACATTCATCCAGCGCGAGCTCGCGAACCTGTACTCCCTTCAAGGGTTTAGGCGGACGGTTGCGAACAGGCAGGATCAAAGGCTGGAAGGCAATATCGATGAACTCACAGCACCATTTAC
Organism: uncultured Chloroflexia bacterium; assembly: GCA_963751425.1. Lineage (GTDB taxonomy): Bacteria > Chloroflexota > Anaerolineae > Anaerolineales > UBA4823 > CAVVUF01. The sequence goes on from CAVVUF010000002.1 coordinate 1,685,285, forward strand.
GCGCAACAGCCCGGGAGGCAGCATTGCTGCGTAACAAGCCAGTAGCGATCACGCAGTCTTCTCCCCAGGTTTCCCGAGCGCGTTGAATTCGCCAGCTGGCAATCTGGTGCCCAAGACCTTGCCCGCGAAAGTCTTTCCCCACTTTTAACCCATCCAGAAAGGCGAGAGGGAAGCTTTCTCCATTAAAACAAACCTGGCTAAATCTGACTGTACCCATGCCTACCAAACCGTCGACTCCGGCGCATTCCACACCTACACCCAGGGTCAGGTTTTCAGTTCCAAAGATCAAGGCAGAATAGGCATCTACCTGGAATTGGGTGGTCATATCGCCATCAAACGATGAAATCAGCTTGACCAAGGCGGGACTATCGGAAGGCTGCAATTCCCGAAGGGAAAAGTTGTAATCGGTCATTTGGTTGAATCCTAAAAAGGTTTTAGCACCATCAAGGCTGTAATGGCGAGAACGATGATATCTTCAGAATAGTGAGCCAATGCATTCTTTTTGTCATTCAGTAAAGCGGTCAATTCTGGCGTTATGTTTCCATTGGAAATTGCATCCTGCAGAACCGCTTCCACTTTTTTATTGTGTGGGATAAACACGGTAGGGATCAGTGCGAGCATCATAATAAGCAGGATGTTGGATACCAGCAGCCAGTTTTGGCTAGCGCCTTGCAAAAATCCTAAGATGGGCCACTTTAGCATTACTGCCAGTACGATACCCATTAGAAAAATGATATTGCTCCATGGAATGACCATGGTGCGATCGATGCGGGTTGCCACATGGGTGAGCGAAGCAACCGTATTCACATCGCTGTTTTTACTGGCTATGCCGCGCACCAGCTGCCGGGCAAACATCCCGCCAATGGTGATCGTTACGGCAAGGATATGGATAAACTTGACAATAAGATACCAGCTCATTCAACAATCCTCGTAAGCTACTAATTGGATCTCGGAAACAATATGATAAATTATACCTTTTTTATCTTATTACGAGAAGTGTGAAATAGTATCATATCCGATAGGTTGGCGCCAGGTTGACCGATCAGGTTTCGGATGGATACAGCCGCGACAACGATTGTTTCCATTTTCTGTAATCTATCCCCTTCGGCAATTTCAATGTCCATCTTGATGCTTAATTCATTTGAGAATGCTTTTCACAGAAACGAAAATCCCCTGCATTGGCCCAGCCCCAACGATGACCAGGAAAAATCTCGACCATAGATATGGTCATCATTGAATGAACTGTTCTATTTGAGAGTAAAATACGAAGACAATCATTTTACGAAAAAGGAATTTTATGGCAAATCCCGACCGAAAAACCTGGAACCAACAGCAGCAGGTTTTACAGCGCTTGCTCACCAAGGGAGAAGATTTCCCGAGGGCGATCGAGCTCTTCCTCAGCCAGCATGCCGTGCTGCACTCGGCTGAGATGGCACAAGCAGGCTTCGCAACCTTCGAGGATGAGATCTGGCAAGGATTGAGCGAGGCGGCCGCGCGGACCATTCCAAAGGGAGTCATGCACTCCATTGCTTGGAACTTCTGGCACCTGGCGCGCATTGAGGATGTCACCATGAACCTGCTTGTGGCCGGCAGCCCGCAGCTTTTCGAAACAGAAAATTGGCTGAGCCGCCTGGGCGTAGCGGATAAGGATACGGGGAATGCCATGAGCGAACCGCGCATCGCGGAAATCAGCGCGCGGGTCGACCTTACTGCGCTGCGAGCTTACCGCACGACGGTGGGGAGGCGCACACGCGAAATCGTGCAAGGGCTGCGTCCTGAGGACCTGAAGAAGAAAGTCGACTCGGAGCGTTTGCAGCGCGTGCTGGCGGAGGGGGCTGTTGAACCGGCTGCCATGGGCTTGATCGAGTACTGGGGCGGCCGCAGCACGGCGGGCTTGCTGCTCATGCCGCCCACCCGGCATAATTTTGTGCATCTGAACGAAGCGCTTAGGTTGAAGCACATGATCCATTTTCCCCCTCGCTAACCCGTATACCCTGGTTTTACGATTTGTCAGCAGTCTGTCAAGGCGTTATCAATACCTTTCATCTCCTTTTTGCTACACTGAAATCAGATCAAATAGGAGATGAAAAAATGAACGCCAAACTTTTAAAACTCTCTCTCATCCCAGCTTTTTTCATGGTTCTCGGTGCTTTATACCACTACCAGTCCGCCCTCGCTTCTCAGCCCAAGCCTCAGTTTCACGCCAATTTCACTGCCTTCCTCAATCCCGGGGCGTGGAGCAGGGTGATGGTTGGTCCCAGTTCATTAGTGGGTGGCTATGTCGTCGATATCTCACCTATGCACCCCACTGCCGATGGTGCTTATGTCCAGTACAAGATCGTCCCAGAGTTTGACGGCGAGCAGTGGAACGATGTGCTCTGGATGCTGCAGCCTGTGGGGAGTGAGCCCCTCAAGGTCAAAGTGAACCTCTTCTCCACGCTCGATTGGCCGTTAGCCTTCCAGGGTACGCTGGAGCTGATCCCTGGCGAGCTGCAAGGCTACATCATCCAGGATGCGGCTTTCCGCGCTGGCTACGTGGTCGAAGTTGATCCGCTCGACCTGGGCAAAGCGGGCGACACCTTCGAGACCCTCTTCGTACAGCCCGAATTCCCCGGTGACTGGTACGATGTGCTGCGCATCCAGATCCCCCCCAGCCAACCTACCTTGCGGGTGAATGTGAATGTCTATCGGACCCCGGCTGACCTGCCCGTCCAGTCGGAGTTCGTGGTGCACCTGGAGCCCGGCGAGTGGAAGGGCTTCGCTATGGGCGAGAGCAAGCCGCGCATGGGCTATGTGATGGAAGTCACCCCGCTCTACGATGCAGATAACCAGATCCTGACCTACCGAGTGCAGCCTGAATTCAACGGCAGCGACTGGCTGGATGTCGCCCGCCTGATGATCCCCTCCGACCGGCCCGCCACCGACGTGATGATCACGATCTACAATGTGTGGTAAACCATCACGAGATTGGCTGATCTTGCCACCCCTCTGTATCTGGAGGGGTGGTGTTTTTAACGAGGTATACGCAAAATGTGAAAAGGCAGAAAAAGCGGATAGCCTTATCTTACTTCAAATACCCCAGCCACTTCTCCTGGTAGGCGATCATGGTGTCGAGCATCTCCTCGACATGGCTGTATTGGTTGACCACCGGGTCCACCAGCAGCGCTTGCAAGGCGGCGGCTTTGGATTTATGGATCACCGCTTCGGCGGTCAGGTCATGGACAGCAGCCTGGTTCAGCAAAAGCCCGGCGAAGCCGCGCGGCAGCTCGCCCAGCGGAATGCCATGCAGGCCGTTTTTGTCGACAATGGCGGGCACTTCGACGGCGATCCACTCTGGCAGGTTCTTGATCAAGCCATCGTTGGGGATGTTGACCGCCGCTTCTTCATAACCCGCATCGGTGAGGATGCCTTCGATGATCGGTACCACGCGCTCACTCAGTCTCAGCTCGAGATGCGGCTGCACCATGGACAGGTAGCCTTTGTAGAAGGTGTAGAAATCCAGGATGCCCTTGTGGTCGGTTACATCGTAAGCCCACTGGATGTATTCACCGAAGTGGCTGTCGGAAGTGATGGGCATGAGGCCGAACTTCTCCAGGATCACCTGGAAGACCTTGCGCTCGGGCCAGTGTTCTTTCTCGACGGCGGCGAAATCTTCGGGCTTTTCAGGCCAGATGCCGGTCTCTTTGAAATACTTGAACTCTGTCGAAAGAGAAGGCATGGCGCCAAAGAAAGCAGGAGCTTTGGCACGGATATCGGGGTAGGCATCTTTGCCGGTGGCTTTATATTTGGCGGTTAGCACGCAGCTAAAGTGGTTCAAGCCGCCCGCTCGCACGTCTAATTCGTCGTACGGAACACCCAGGATCTGCGGCAGGAAGTTGGGCAGCGAGGCAATCTCGTGGCACAGGCCGATGAATCGCAGGTCGGGGAAGGCACGCTGCACGGTGGTGCAGATGCGGCTCATAGGGTTGCTGAAGTTGAAGATAGTACGCTTCCGGGCAGATCTTCTGCGCGTCGGCGCAAATCTCCAGGATGGGCGGGATGATGCGCAGTGAGTGGAACAGCCCGCCAGGGCCGCCGTTCTCGCCGTACACCTGCTGGATGCCGTACTGCTGCGGGATGCGCCAATCTTGCTCCCACAGCTCGAAGCGGTTGCCTACCTCGATCGAGCTGACCAGGAAATCTGCGCCTTGGAAGGCTTCTGGGCGGCTGGTAGTGGCTGAGATGGTGAAGGGCAGCTTGTGCTCCTCAATGAAAGCCTTGCCGGTGTCGTAGGTGACCTGGAGGGTAACCGGGTTGATGTCGTGCAGCACGATGTGGCTGCCTTCTAATACCTTGCTCTGCAAGATATCGCCGATGGTGCCGTAGCCGAACTGGGCGCTTCCGGCGCCAATTAGAACGATCCGTTTTTGCATGGAATGTCTCCTGAATTAGGTTATTGTGAATCCAATCACATATTGTACTCAAAATTTCTCAGTTGGTGCTATTCACTTTTGGCCTGGTTAATTTTAAAATCTTTCAGGGTAACTGACAAAGGCACGCTGCACCTGTGGTGAGAATACGTAGTATCTGAAGTCATAATTACGTAGTAATACGTAGTTACTTCAAAAAGTCTATATGCAATAATATGCTCAGGACAAGGCTATTCTTTGAAAGGAGATTTTAATGTCAAGAAAAACAAATATTATTCATATCCTCATGACCCTCTTCCTGACCTTCAGCTTGCTGGCGACATCGACGGGTTCGGTCCTGGCAAAACAGGATAAGCCGGCGCGAATGGATCCGGATTTCCTGAAAATGGTCCAGGCATATCCGGAGGCCTCGTTCAAAGTCATCGTACAAAAGGATGCCAAGAACAAGGATTTGAAAGCGATGGAGCTGGAAGATGAAGTGCTCCGTGGCGGAGGCCAGGTCAGGAAGCAGCTCGACCTGATCCTCAGCTTCTCAGCAGAAATGACTGGCAAGGAAGTCGAGAAGCTGGCCAAGAATCCTAAGGTGCGCTGGATCTCTCCAGATGCCCCCATGGTTTCCACCGCCATAAAACCCGGGACGCACACCTTCCGGGATGAGTTCAACTATGAGAACATTTCAAGGGCAGCAATGGCACGTAAAGTTGGGCAGCGACCCCCTGGATTGAGATTGGCGAAACCGATGGTCCGTTCTACGGAGGGGTCAAGGTAGACAGCGACTTATTGCGTCAACAGTTACTGCCTGGAGCTCTCAGGCAGCCAGTCCAGCGCGTGGGGTGTCTACAGGCAGGTCAATCTGAATGGGGCAGCCTCTACCACGCTCACGTTTAAATATTGGCGCATCCTTGGAACAACCAGCGGAAATGTTCAGCTGCAGGTTTCCGCTAATGGCGGCATGAGCTGGACCATGCTGGATTCAATCCCGTTGAATACCACGGATGCTGCGGTTCAAACTGCCCAATATGACCTGGCTGCTTATGCCAGCGCAAACACCGTCGTCCGATTCGTCGGGTATGGAACCACGGATTCCCAGATCCATATCGACAACCTGGTTTTCGAGTATTCCAATCCGAGCCCCTACCGGGCCATCGTAGGCGCAGACGCTCTCAACCTGGATGGGCAGGGAGTGACGGTGGCGGTTGTGGACAGCGGTGTCACGGACCATATGGATCTGCACACCGATGCCAGCAACCCAACCCAGGCACTCAGAAGCAGCTCACGCGTCTTCCAGAACCTGGTGTTTGGCAATTATGCCAGCCCGAATGATGAATATGTGCATGGCACGCATGTGGCGGGGATTATTGCCGGGAACGGGGTTGCCTCCAGTGGCAAATACAAAGGCATTGCTCCGGGAGTGAACCTGATCAATATCCGGGTAAGTAATGACATCGGATTGACATACACTTCGGATTTGATCGATGCATTGCAGTGGATTTACAATAACAAAGCCCTCTACAATATCCGGGTGGTCAACATCTCGATCAATTCGACTGCCCCCGAATCCTACCAGGTCAGTCCATTGGACGCAGCGGTAGAAGTGTTATGGTTCAACGGCGTTGTCGTGGTGGTAGCGGTTGGAAACAACGGTACCGCCACCGGACCATCCACTGTTTATCCGCCGGCGAATGATCCCTTCGTGATTACTGTCGGTGCCTTGGAAGATTACGGTACCCTCAACACGAATGACGATTTGGTGGGAGATTTCTCCGCCTACAATACCACGGAAGACGGTTTTGCAAAACCCGATCTGGTGGCGCCGGGAAGAAACCTGGTCAGCTTGCTGGCTAGCACTTCTGCTGAGGGTTACTTGGATCAGCTCAAGCACCGGGTGAATGAATACTATTTCCGCATGTCCGGCACCTCCATGGCTGCGCCTGTGGTATCCGGTGTAACCGCCCTGCTGCTGCAAGATGAGCCGGGCTTGAACCCTGACCAGGTGAAGTATCGCCTACTGGCTTCGGCTAACAAGAACTGGACAGGCTATAACGCCACCAAAGCTGGGGCCGGGGTGGTCGATGCCTTGGCGGCGGTGACCGGGACTACGGCTGATTATGCGAACCAGGGTATCTTTCCCAGCCAGATGCTGGCGACAGGTGAGAATGCCGTAGCCTTCGACAGCGTCGGCTGGAACAGCGTGGGATGGAACTCGGTCGGTTGGAACTCGGTTGGCTGGAACAGTGTGGGATGGAACTCGGTCGGCTGGAACAGCGTGGGATGGAACTCGGTCGGTTGGAATTCGGTTGGCTGGAACAGTGTGGGTTGGAATACATCCACGTGGGATGTCGGTGAAGGGGAATAACATGAAAAATTTATCCTTCGCAGCGAAAGTTTATATCTTGGGCACCATCTTGATCGGTCTTGGCTTGATCGGCTGGATGGCAGTGAGCCTGGAGTGGGCGAACTTAGGCCTGTATGTGCTGGCAGTCCTGGGGGCTGTGGCGCAAACCTTGAAGGTGGAAGGCCCGAACGATAAGACCAATTACAGCATTGCCTGGTTCGTGTATGGGTTTGCCTTAATCGCTTACGGCCCTGCGGCTGCCATGTTTGTGATCGTCATCGCTCACCTGGTGGAATGGGCCTGGCATAAATACCCGTGGTTTATCCAAAGTTTCAACATCGGAAACCATGTCATCTCTGTGTTTCTGGCAGGATTGGTATATCAATTCGTCAGCCAGGGGGCAACAGTAAGCAGTATTAACGGCGCCATCGCCATGGTTCTCGCCAACCTGGTCTTTGTCTTCGGCAACCATTTGCTGGTGGGGTTGGTCGTCAAGCTGGCCCGTGGGCAGAGCTTCGCGGAATCGGGTGTGTTTGGGTTCTTAACCCTGTTTCTCGATTTCACGATCTTGTCCATGGGAGGCGTCGCAGCGCTGCTTTGGGCATATAACCCCTTTGTGTCGCTGGTCAATATTATGCCCCTGTACCTGCTCTATAATGCCTTAAGAGTGCCCGCCCTCAAACGCCAGTTGGCAGAGCTGAAAAGCTAAGCAACCGGACCGTTACTTTTAAATGCCTGCGGAAAATATTTCTTCAGGCATTTTATTTTTTGTAAACCCCTCCCCAAATAGCTGTATTTCCCTTAGAATCTCAGCATGTGCCGAAACATCCGCCCTTTATTTAATATCGACCCTCCCGCTACCCCGCAAGAGATTGAAGACGCCGCGCTCCAGTTCGTGCGCAAGGTGTCTGGCTATCAGAAGCCTTCTCGGTTGAACCAGGCCGCCTTCGACCAGGCTGTGGCCCAGGTCTCCGCGGCGCTGCAGGTCTTGCTCGATGGTCTGGAAACCAGCGCTCCGAAGCGGCCTGCCCCCCGCCGGAACACGGCCTCAGGCGTTCATTGAAGGTATCACCCAATTTGGGTGATGACTTCACCTCCCATTCTCAGGTATCCTAACGATGGTATCTGAAAATTGGAGGTATAAATGGCTGTTCGTGTTCTACCTAATCGTGTTTCTGTTGTTCAGCGTACCGTCGAAAATGAGGGCGTCAAGCTGGTCGCGAGAAATAAACCGCGCCGCAGCATCGTCATTTCAACGGCACTGCTGCTTGGCGGCTTGAGCATCCCTCTGTTGATGGCTGCCGGGGTGCTTCCAGTCTCGTTCCTGCTTGGTTTTATCGGTTTCATCTTGACAGGAGCTGGCGGGATGAGCCTTCTCATCTTTTGGGGAGAGATTTGAGATGAACGGTCCAGCCGTCTACGAAATTCATGTTCGAGATGTGCTGGATGAGAAATGGAAGGATCATTTCGCTCCATTTACTCTGACCGTTGCAGGGGATGAGTCCCTGATCTCCGGCATCGCCCGGGACCAGGCGGAGCTGTTCGGTGTGCTGCTGAAAATACGTGATCAGCGGGTTGACTTTGGTATCGGTCAACCCGGTATGTACCCCAAGGAAATTAGGGTTTTCTGGGCATCGGATTCCCATAATCAGGTTGAGCGGTAGGGTTCTTATGAGTATAATCAAGTTGTGACGATCCTGCTGCCGACCAAATTTTACCTCCCGCCCCTCCCGAGCGGATTTGTGGCGCGTCCGCAGCTGATGGATATGCTGGACCAGGCAGTGACGCACCGCCTGACGCTCGTTTCTGCCCCTGCGGGAGCTGGGAAGACCTTGCTGGTCGGTGCCTGGGTGTATTCCAGGCGCTACCGAGCGATGCCTTTTGGATGGCTGTCTCTCGATCAGGGGGATAATGCCCCTGGGCTCTTCCTGGAATACCTGGCGGCTTGCATGGAGGAATGGGGCACAGTCATCGATACGGCTTTACTTTCCAATAGAATCGATGAGGGTGCAAAGGTAGAAACTATTCTGCGAGATTTCATCCGTGGGATCATCAATTACAAACGGCCTTTGATCCTCATCCTGGATGATTATCATCTCATCCAAAATAAAGAAGTCCACAGCCTGGTGGATGATTTGCTTACCCATGCCTGCCCGCCTTTACACCTGGTCTTGTTGACGCGCTCAGACCCACCCCTCGAGCTGGCGCGCTTGCGAGTGGCAGGTCAGTTAGCAGAGCTGCGCATGGAACACCTGCGTTTTTCGGATCGCGAAGCGGGAGAATTCCTGAAGAAGAGTGGCGAAATCCGGCTGGCTGATGAGGACATTGCTGTGCTCAACGAGCGGGCTGAAGGCTGGGTGGCAGGTCTGCAAATGGCTGCCATCTCGTTGCGCGGTCGAGAGGACGGATCTGCCTTTGTAGCTGCATTTGCAGGGAGCCATCGTTTTGTGTTCGATTACCTGTTCGAAGAAGTACTCAACCGCCAACCTCCTGAGGTGCGCGAATTCTTACTCAGGACCTCGATCCTGGAGCGTTTGACACCCTCACTGTGTGATGTGGTGGCGGGGACGCGAGGGACTGCCGCGGGCTTGCTCGATCTGCTGGAGCGCAATAATCTTTTCCTGGTGCCCCTGGAAGATGAACGCGTCTGGTTTCGCTACCATCACTTATTCTCCAGTTTGCTGCAGAAAGTATTGGAGCAGACTTATCCAGACTCTTTAGCAGAATTCCACAGCCGGGCTAGTTCTTGGTACGAGGCACAGGGAATGCTGGCCGAAGCTCTGCATCACGCCCTGGAGGCGGGTGATATGGAGGTAGCGGCGCGCATGGTTTCTACGAATGTTCTGGTATTGGTAGAACACGCTGAGCTGACACCCATCTTGCTGAATATGGAATCGATACCCCGTGAGCGGCGCGCCTCTTTGCCCTGGCTGGCGGTGGCGCATGCCTGGGGGCTGGCTTATGCCGGCCATATGGAAACAGCCGGTATGGAGCTTTCACTGGCTGAAAAATCGGTAGAACCATTGGCAAATGAAGAACGCAGCCGGTTGAGGGGGCACATCACTGCCGTGAGAGCCTACCTGGCATGGTCGCATGGCGACCAACGCGAAGCAGTGGCGTACGCAGAAGAAGCCGCCAGCTTGATCCCGCCGGAAGAAATTGCTATGCAGGCGCTCAACATCACCACACTTGGAAATGCTTTGTGCCAATATGGCCCTGAACCTCGGGCTACTGAAGTTCTCGCCCAGGCCATGCAGCTTGCCCGCCAATCTGGCCAAGCGCACGTGTTCATGATGGCAGCCACCGCCCTGGCTTATGCCTGCGTGATATCGGGCTATTTTCACCGGGCTCATGCAGCTTGCGTAGAGGCGATTGCCATCGCCGAGGAATACCAGCGCAGCAATCTCCGGTCGCTCACCGCCTCTGCAAGTGTTTATGCGTTTCTTTCTCGTGTCCTCACGGAATGGGGTGAGACGGATAAAGCCATCCAGGCTGCTCGTAAAGGATTGGCTTTGAGTGAGCAGTGGGGACAGGCCGATACGATCATGGTCTGCCTGCTCTACCTGGCCAGAACACTGGCGTTTGCTGGGGAGGCGGAGGGGGCTGCCCAGGTGCTCCAACGGGCGCGCCGGCTTGCGCTAAAAATAACTCCCTGGCATCTGCTAAACGTGGAAGTGCAGGAACTGGAGGCGCTGCTGGATGCAGGTAAGCTGGAGGTGGCGGAGCTGGCGCTCGCAGTGCAGCGCAAGCAAGCGGTCGGGATCAACGTTCCAGATGAGATCCTGGCCAGGCTGCTTCTCAAACAGAACCATCCCGATGAAGCCCTGCGGCTGCTGGAAGGCATGCTCCTTGCAGCGGTTCAGAATCCTTCCTATGAGAATGCAAGAATTGTTGCGCTTCAAGCTCTGGCCCATTACCATAAAAAAGACATACCCCAAGCTCTGGCTGTGCTGGAACAGGCTCTTTCTTTGGCTGAGCCGGAGAACCGCCTGGCAACCTTTGTGCGCGAGGGCGAGGCGATGGAAAAGCTTCTGGCGAGCGCTCTGCGGAAGACCAACCACAAGGGGTTTGTCCAGCGCTTGCTGGAATTCTTTAAAGTCCATCGAAAATACCAGGCTGAACCTGTCACTGCCAGGGAAACCCTCATCGAGCCCCTAAGCGCGAGGGAGCTGGAGGTTTTGGGTTATCTAAACGGTTACTTGTCGGCAGTCGAGATTGCCCAAAAGCTATTTGTCTCCGTGAACACCGTCAGGACACATATGAAAAGCATCTATGGGAAGCTCGGGGTCCACGGCCGGAGCGAGGCGATAAGAAGAGCAAAAGAGATCGGATTGTTGAAGTAGAACTTGAGAATGGATGAAATGCACACAGCTAACCAACGCTATTGGGACCGGATAGCCCGGGATTGGCGGGAGCTGCGCGATCGCGACCGGATCTGGCAGATGCTCCCTCAGCAGCCTGAGCTGGCTTTCGACGGCGAAGCCCTGGCAATGATCCGGCAATTTGCCGGTGATTTGCAGGGGAAGCAGGCCATCGTGGTGGGCAGCGGGGATAACTACGTGGCCTTTGCCCTGGCAGGCATGGGGGCAAAGGTCACCTCGACGGATATTTCGACACAGCAGCTCGAGATCGCCCTCCAGCGTGCAGCTAACCTTGGGATAGAAATCACCTTTCACCAGGCCGATGCAGCCAGCCTGGAAGGGCTCCCAGATGGAGCGTATGACCTGGCCTGTTCCTCCAATGGCTTTTTCGTCTGGATCTCGAAACCGAGTCTTGTCTTCCAGCACGTCTTCCGGGTGCTGAAACCGGGCGGGTTTTATATATTTTATGATATCCATCCCTTTCAGCGGCCCTGGAAGGACCAGGCTGTTCCGCTCGAGATGGCGAAACCCTACGCAGAGACCGGACCTTTTGAAAATAAAGAGGCTGGGCAGGTGAGCTTCGAGTTCAACTGGCGGCTCAGCGACCTGCTCAATCCGCTGCTTGAGTCCGGGCTGGTGATCCGTAAGCTGGCGGAAACCTCTGCGAAAGCACGCTTCTGGCAAGACTTTTCTTATGAGCCCGGAAACGATGAGCGCCTGCTGGATTGGCATAACAACCCGCGCGCCGGTCTGCCGGCCTGGCTGACGGTGGCAGCGCAGAAACCTGGATGATGGCCTTTTTCGTGTAGATTTGCGGATTCTTTAGAGAAGACGAATGAAAGGAAAAATTGATGTCAACTTCACAGCCTTTCGAAACCGATATTTTTTATACTTCTGCCGGTGACCTGAAGATCACCTTCCTCGGCCACGGCAGCCTGCTGTTGGCTTCGGCGGGAAAGTATATCTATATCGACCCCTTCGGCAAGGTCGCCGATTATACAAGACTGCCCAAGGCCGATCTGGTGCTGATCACCCATGAGCACTTCGACCATCTTGACCCCCAGGCGCTGGCGGCTTTACGCTCGGAACAAACCGTCCTGGTGGTCACGCCGGCCTGTGCCAAGCAGGTACCGGGGGGCATCGTCATGAAAAATGGCGAGTCGGGTACGGCGGCTGGCATCCCGATCGAAGCTGTTCCGGCTTACAACCTGGTGCATAAGCGCCCGGACGGGGAGCCCTTCCATCCCAAGGGGGCGGGAAACGGTTACATCTTGACATTGGGCGACCTGCGCCTGTATATTGCAGGCGATACAGAGAACATCCCCGAGATGATGGGCTTGAAGAATATTTCGGTGGCTTTTCTGCCCATGAACCTGCCCTATACCATGACGCCTGAGATGGTGGCAGAGGCTGCCCGGATCCTCAAGCCCAAGATCTTGTATCCATACCACTTTGGGGATACGGATACGGGGAAGCTCGTAAAGCTGTTGGAAAACGAGCCGGGGATTGAGGTAAGGATACGCAGGATGGGGTAAGGTAGGTGCCTATTCCGGCCAGCAGACACCGATAAAAATCGGCGCCTGAAACATCACAGAACCTGCTTAAGCAGGTTGTACATAGCAGACCGCAATTCATTTGCGGTTTATCTTGAAGACATCAACACGCCCTCGCTGCCAGAATGGGGTGAAGCTAAATAAATATTCTCGATAAGAACGCAGGAGTCATCGAGGAGTGAAATGATAGAAACACAAAATCTCAAACCCCTTGCCCTTTGGAAATCGCTGCTGCTCACCTTGGTCCCTGCAGTGGTGGCTTATCTCGCCCTTCATTATTTTGTTCCCGCGCGGCTGGCAAGTACGGGAGGTACATTCTTCACCGGTTACATGATCTGGTGGATGACCTGGATGGGGTTGGTCCTCATCGTCTCGCTGGTGGCTTACAAGCTGGAAGGCAATCCCCTGACCTTGCGGGGGTTCGCCTCTCGCTACAGGCTGCGCAGGTTAACCCGCAGGGATTGGCTGTGGACCGTCGGTCTCCTGGTGTCACAAGTGATCGGTATCCTGCTAGTGGGTTTGCTTGGAAAATGGCTTGCTTCTATACCCTGGCTCTCGATGCCAGCTTCCTTCCCGCCTGAGCTGCAACCCGGTGGGACGAGTGCGCTCATCCCAGGCGAGTTTATGGGCATGGCCTTAAAAGGCAAGTGGTGGATCGTGCTCCTGTATTTCCTGGGGTGGGTATGCAATATCCTGGGTGAAGAGTTCTGGTGGCGCGGTTACATGCTGCCGCGGCAGGAGCTGACCCACGGGAAATGGACCTGGGTGGTTCATGGTACCCTGTGGGGAGCGAACCACCTCTTCCAAAAGTGGACTCTGCCTGTTTTGCTCCCTTTTTCCCTGCTGTATGCCTATGCTGCGCAAAAGGTCAAGAACACCTGGATGTTGATTTTCGTCCACGGGGTGATGAACCTCACTACCCTCGTTTTGATCATCATCGGCGTGGTGGGGTGAATGGAATGGCGGGATTACCCAGGCTTAAAAATCCGTTTACCGGCAGAAAATGGGTTTCAAAGCCTATTTCAGAGCATGGGCAAATGGTTGACTTAAGCTTGCGGCTTCTTCCAGAAAACTCCAGCGCCCAGTAAACCGCCGATGGCACCAAAGATGGGGTAGAAGAACATGTTGCCGCACAGGAAAGCTCCGAACATGGGCAAAAATTCAAGCTGCTGACCGCCCATGTCAATTTCCAGCAGTTTGGCTAGCTGGTTCATCATCGGCGTGGTGATGAAGCTGGTCACAGCAAAAACCACCGCGCCGACCACCACACCAACCACCCCTGCCAGAGCCCCAATGCCAGCGCCTTGCCCGACGGTTGCGCTTGCCTCAGCGGTCTGTGTGCGTTTGCGCTCGTAGCGGTTGTACAAGTAGACGGCAAAAATGCCACCCAACCAGATCCATAGGCATAGGAAGCAATTGAATAAGTTCAGCACTGGCAGATTGGCGAGGGTGCCCAGCACTGCCCCGGCAACCAGGGCGGATAGAAGTAGTGAGCGCGTGTTCATGTGAAGACCTCCTGTTTCAGTAGAGCGGATATGTTGCATTGTTGTACCCGGATTCCACGTAGCAATAAATTTGACAAGATTTTCAACTGTAATGGATGATTATAAGGATGCAATTTAGTATAGCATTATTCCTACATTTTGCATCATTTTTCCGTGTACTCCTTTTTTTATCTGTGAGCTTATCTACCAGACTTAGAAAAATAAGCCACCTGGCTTAGACCGCAAACCCACCCGACGCCCGATGCACGCCTGGGGGCTTTTCGATACACTGGGGGAAACCTTTATCCATGCGAAATGAGAGGAATGGTACGCTCTTGAAAATCTTGATTGGAGATGCGCAGCCCAGGGTGCGCTTCGGTTTACGTAAATTATTGGAGCAGCAGCCCGGGTGGACCATGTTTGGTGAAGCCGAAGACGCCCCGACACTGCTCGCGGTCATCGCCTGCGGCTGTCCAGACCTGGTGCTGCTCGATTGGGAGCTGCCTGGAATGCCCGCTCAAGACTTGCTGCTAAAGATCCGCCAGGCTTGCCCATACCTTCGGGTGGTTTTCATGAGCGGTAATGTCGAGCTTCGCCAGGTCGTTCTTCAAGCAGGCGCGGATGTTTTTGCTTATAAAGCCGATCCTCCAGAGAAGCTACTCCGGTTAATCCAGGAGCTGGTTGAGAAAATATACTGAGCCCCGCTTTATTTTAGAGTGCTTCTTGCATTGCTGGTTTGCTTGTGCTATGATAATTGTGGGTGGGTGATATTGAAGAAACCAAATTTGTGTTTTGCCTGTGTCCTTCTTCTGACGATCTTGGGTGGATTATCCTCAACCAGGCCGGCCTTGGGTTATGTGTACTCACCAAGCGCAAGCTTTGCGTCTCAACCAGATCCCGACCTGCATTTTGACTGCCTGTCCTCCGCCGATGGGCTGTCCTTCAGCTTAGGGAGGTCCATCCTGCAGGATCAGCAAGGATACCTGTGGTTTGGGACGCGCTATGGGCTTAATCAGTATGATGGCTTTAATTTCACGATTTCTATTTTGGAACCAACCGAGGATGTCCTGGCTGGCAATTATATTACGGGGCTCTTTCAAGATCAGGTGGGTGACCTATGGATATCAACCCTGGCTGACCTGGTGCGTCGCGATGGCAAAACGAAGGAATTCATCCACTTCAAACCCGACGCGACCGACCCCCAAAGCTTGCTGCCGGGCAGGATCAACACCTATGCAGAGGACTCTTCGGGGGCCTTATGGATTGGAACGAATTATGGGTTGAACCGCTTCGACCGTTCAACCGGAACCTTCGCACGTGATTTAATGGACATGGGGGTGCTCAGTATCCATCCTTCTCGCCAGGGAGGAACCTGGCTTGGGACTTCAAAGGGATTGTGGTATTACAGTCAAGGGATATGGCCCCTGACAAATCCGGTGAAGTATCAGAATGACCCGGCAGACCCCGCCAGCCTCAGCGATGATATTGTCAATGCTGTCTACGAAGATCATTTAGGAGCGGTATGGGCAGGCACCCAGTATGGCGGTCTCAGCCGGCTTGACCCTCAGACAGGCAAGTTCACCCGCTTCCTTCATAATCCAGAAGACCCAACCAGCCTGAGCAGCAACCGGGTCTGGACGATCCTGGAAGATAATCAGGGGAGGGTCTGGGTTGGAACCGAGGATGGGTTGAACCTGTTCGACCCTAAGGCAGAGCGTTTCTTCACATATCACGATATTCCTGGCAATTCGAACAGCCTGAGTGGTGATGAAATCAACCACATTTATCAGGATGCCTCCGGGGTGATTTGGTTCGCCACGCAAAGCGGATTTTGTAAGCTGAATGAAACAGCCAGCTTCTTCACCCATTACGGTCGCGGTCCCAGCCAGGAGGGTGAAGCTCAGCAAGCGGGGGTTCTTGAGCTGCAGAGGTTTTCTTCGCTCAGCGATAACCTGGTGCTTTCGGTTTATCAGGATCGCCAAGATGTCCTGTGGGTGGGCACTTCCTCCGGCGGATTGAACCGCTTGGACCGAAAGACTGGAAAGCTTACGGTTTACCGGCATAACCTTGAGGACGCAGCCAGCCTCACTTATGGTGAGGTGGTTGCCATCTTTGAAGATAAGGCTGGAACATTTTGGATCGGCACCACTGGCGGTCTGGATCGTTTCAATCCCCAAACTGGGACATTTGAAGTCGAGGAGCCAACCCAGGGACGCCTGGTAGCGGCGGTTGTTGAAGATCAGCAGGGAAACCTGTGGGCTGGCACTTGGGGAGGGGTCTTGCGCCGCGCACCAGGTGCTTCGGAATTTGTCGATTTCCCGTTGGGCAGTGAAAATCAAGCCAGCATCCGGGTACAAGAGATGGTTGTGGATCGAACCGGATCCATTTGGATCAGCACCCAAAATGCCGGCCTCTTCCGGGTGGACCCACCTGCGGAAAATGGGTCGAAACTATCCATCACCCATTTCCCTCAGGTCTCCAACGATTCCGAAGAGTCCGGGAGTTAGCCCAGTTATGGGCTTTTATGAAGACTTCACAAGGTACCTTGTGGATGGGCAGCGTGAATGATGGCTTGCTGCGTTTTGACCGGGATACGGAAACATTTTCTCGTTACAATCCCAACACCGGCATTGCCAGATATATCGGCTGTATTCAAGGTGATGCTCAAGGCATCTTGTGGATGAATACTGCCTTTGGGCTGGCACGCTTCGACCCACGCAGAGAGACCTTTGATTACTTTGATACTCGAGATGGCCTGGTGGTTGATCAAGGGGCTGCGTGTTTTCAGAACGAAGAGGGTGAGATGTTCTTCGGCAGCCTGGTGGGGCTGAATACCTTTTTCCCAGAGCAGATCCGAGACAACCCGCATCCGCCTCCAGTGGTAATAACTGCGCTTAATCTACGCAATCAGGTTCTGCGTACTGACCTGCCTCTCGATGAAGAAATCAAGCTGTCTTATCGAGAGAATTACCTTTCTTTCGACTTTGCCGCTTTGGATTACACAGCACCCGCAAAAAATCAATACGCTTATCAAATGGAAGGATTGGACGATGACTGGGTCGAGGCTGGCACGCGCCGGCACGCCGACTACCCAAACCTCAAGCCGGGTACCTATACCTTCCGGGTGAAGGCTTCCAACAACAGCGGAGTATGGAATGAGCAAGGGACTGAGGTGCAGATAACCATCACGCCTCCCTTGTGGCAGACCTGGTGGTTTTTTGGTTTATTGGGCTTAGCATTAGCCGGAACTGTCTTTGGAGGTGTGCGCCTGCGCTTGAAGGGTTTGGAAAAGCGCAGCCGCGACTTGGAAAGACAGGTCAGTGAGCGGACAAGAGAGTTGGAGCAAAAGACCCTGGAGCTCGAGCAGCACACCCAGGAGATCGAGCAGCGGGGTCAGGAGCTGGAGGCGCTCTTGCTTGAAAATGCCCGCCTGAACCAACAAGCCCAAGAGCTGGCCGTCCTGGAAGAGCGCAGCCGCCTTGCCAGGGAATTACACGACGCTGTCACCCAAACGCTTTTCTCAGCCAGCCTGGTGGCGGAAGCGCTGCCCGTCACCTGGGAGAAAGACCCCCAAGAAGGCCGAGGCTTGCTGCAAGAGCTGCGCAGCCTGAGCCGGGGAGCGTTGGCTGAGATGCGCACGCTGCTCCTGGAGCTGCGCCCGGCCGCTTTGCTAGAGACATCCCTGGGAGACTTGCTGCACCAATTAGGGGAGGCTGCCAGCGGCAGGGAGGGTATACCCGGTTAAGGTGCAGTTGGAAGGGCAGGAGGATCTGCCTCCCGATGTGCATATTGCCCTCTACCGCATCACTCAAGAAGCGCTGAATAATGTGGTCAAGCATGCCCGGGCATGCCAGGTGGTGGTGCAGCTTTGTTATAGAAAGGGAAAATCGGTTGCTCCAGTAGTTCTGAATGGGATCGAGTCGTCCCAAGAACCAGGGCTGAGCCTTTTGCTCACGATCCGTGATGACGGCCGCGGCTTTGATCCAGCCCAGGTGCCGCACAACCGCCTGGGGCTAGGGATCATGCAGGAGCGCGCTCAGGCGATCGGCGCATCAATAAAGATCGACAGCCAACCTGGGCAGGGCACCCAGGTTACCGTCTTGTGGAAGGAGAAGGTAAAATGAATACGAACCAACCAATCCGGGTGCTGATTGTCGATGACCACGCCATGGTGCGGAAAGGTTTGATTTCCTTCTTGAAGAACGAGCCAGTACTCGAGCTGGTGGGCGAGGCGCGCGACGGGCGGGAGGCAATCGAAGCCTGCGAACAAACAAAACCTGACGTGATCCTGATGGACCTGGTCATGCCGGAATTGGGCGGGGTGGCCGCCACACGTACCATCCATCAACGCTGGCCAGGGGTGCAGGTGATTGCCCTGACGAGCTTCCAGGAGAAGGAGCTGGTGCAAGACGCCCTCCAGGCGGGGGCGATTGGCTACCTGCTGAAGAATGTCTCCGGCGAAGAGCTGACCGAAGCCATCCGGCAGGCGCATTCCGGGCGGCCAACCCTGGCACCGGAAGCTGTCCAGGCTTTGATCCGGCCCCCTTCCGAGGCTGAAAGCCTGGCAGCCGACCTGACCAGGCGAGAGCAGGAGGTGCTGGGATTGCTGGTAAAAGGCATGAGCAACCCAGAAATTGCCGCTTGCTTGTTCATTAGCCGGGCGACAGTGAAAGTGCACATTAGTAATATTCTCTCCAAGCTGGGTGTCTCCAACCGCGCCGAAGCTATCTCCCTGGCGATCAAGAACAAGCTGGTCCGGTGAGGCTGGATTAAGAAAATAAGCCTGTAGGCCTACCAATGAAACCCCCCAGGTGTCCGATGTGCCTGGGGGGTTTTTCGCGTAAATTATAAGTAGTTACAGGAATATACAAGAAATGGAGTAAATATGACTATAAAATCTTTATGTTTCATCATATGCGTATCCATCTTGCCCCCGCTGTTGTCGGCTTGCTCGTGTGTTGAAAAGGGCATCCCTCTCGGGTTAAATACCATCTCCATTCCGACCAACGGACTCGCTATTGGACTTGGCCTGGGACTGGCTTTCCTGATAGGGTTCTGGTTCTTCTTCCGCCATCATCCTGTCGAGAGGCTGCCTGCGCTTCAATCCATGCTGTTTCTGGCCTGTCTCTTTTTCCCGCTGCGCTTTATGGGATTGATCCTGCATGAAGGTGGTCATGCCTTGTATCAGTTGATACGTGGATATGATGCGACGCTGTATGTACATCCTTTCGCTTTTTCGGGATATTCCAGGCCGATGGTTGATTTCAGTATTTGGACGCATATCTCGGGATCAGCCTTTGCCATTCCGGCCGCCTTATTAATTTTTCTGCTGGTTTGGAAACACCGTTCTTTTTCTACGCTGCCATTGCTGATGATCTTCCCCTGGGTGGCGATCAATGATGGCATGTATATGCTGCAGCGGCAGGGCGATTATCACAATCTGATGCAGGTCACCGGGCTGCCGGGTATTGTCCTCATTGTCCTGGGTGGCTCTATTGCTGGCGTAGGACTGGTCTTATTCTTTTCCCTCTTATCCCTTTTAGGGCTGTCTTCACGGGATAGAAAATCTTTCCTCGTGGTTCCCGCTGCGATGTTCCTGTGGGCGTTCTCATCCATGTTTGTGGCTCACCTGGTTGTGCCCGGTTCGCCGTATGCCATTAAGTATGATTTGGTATGGGAAATCGTTCCTGGGACAAATGATTACTACATGAACGCTGTCATCGGGATAATTTTCGCCTTGCTCTATCTCACGCTCTTTCACTGGGTGCGCCCCAGGCTTCCTGCTGGATTGCGGATGGAAACGATAAACCTGAGCTGGAAAGATTTACGCCTACCTGGGTTACTATTCGCAATCAGTGTGATATTGGGATTGGTCATTATCACCTAGGGTGAATTTCTGAAGGAGATTAACGATGTACCCGCTTCTAACTTATAAACATCAATGCTTGAACCCATCTCTGATGATGCGCCTGTTGGTGCTATGTACGCTCGGTATGTTGGTTTGTAATGGACCCGCCAGCGCTAAAATCGTACCACCCCCTGCCATCACTGCTCCACTCGGTGATCCGCAAGAACTGGAAACCTTCATCAATAGTGTCGTGAATACACAATTGGAAGAAATGCATATCGCTAGCGCAGTGGTGGTTATCGTCAAGGATGGCCAGGTGCTTCTGTCTAAAGGTTACGGATATGCTGATATTGAAAAAGATATCCTGGTCGATGCCGAGCGCACCATATTCCTCCCTGGTTCGGTCACCAAACTCTTCACCTGGACAGCGGTTATGCAGCTCGTCGAGCAAGGAAAAATCGACTTGCAGGCTGATGTGAATACTTACCTGAACGGACTTTCAAATTCCAGCCACTTTTCCGCAGCCGATCACCATGCTCGACCTGATGGCACATACCCCGGGTTTCGAGGAAACCACGCAGGGTCTGTTGACAACCAGACCGGAGGAGCTAACCTCCTTGGGAGTTTACCTGGCTGAGTACATGCCACGGCGCGTCTATCCGCCCGGGAAGGTGACGGCTTACTCCAATTATGGGGCTGCATTAGCTGGTTATATCGTCGAGCAGGTCTCTGGTGAGCCATACGAGCAATATATCGAGGCGCACATTCTTAAACCACTCGGCATGGAACACAGCACCATGCATCAACCTTTGCCAGTGCAACTTGCCCCTAAAATGTGTTTGGGTTATTTCTACAATGGCCAGTATGAGTCCCTTCCGATTAATTGGATTCAAGCCAGTCCGTCGGGTGCTTTAAGCGCCTCAGGGGCTGACATGGGAAAGTTCATGCTGGCGCATTTACAGGATGGCGAGTACAACGGGGCGCGTATCCTGGAACCGGAAACGGCCCGCCAGATGCACACCCAGTCCTATACCTTTGACCCTGCGCTTCCCGGTTGGGCTCACGGCTTCGAGGAGTTGACCATCAATGGTCAGCGCTTGATCGGGCATGGCGGTAACCACCTTTTTTCCACTCTCCTGGAATTGATCCCCGAAGAAAAGGTCGGTTTCTATGTATCCTACAATGCCTATATCTCCTCAAGCATTGATGAGGATCCCCGTACCAGATTGCTGGCAGCGTTCATGGACCGGTACTTCCCTGCACCGGAGGATGTGAGCGATCCTGCCAGGGGTGAATATGACTCGGGCATAAATGACAGCCAACTCGGACGTTTCTCTGGCTTTTACACAATATCACGCCTGAAGTACCACAATCCGGAAAAAATTGAGGCGCTTTATTCGATGTTCTGGATTCGCCCTGGTTCGGATGGTACCTTGCAGCGCAGTTATCTGCTAGGCTTCATGCCAGAAGATGATTGGGTTGAGATCCAGCCGATGGTCTTTCAGAACACTCAGACGCGCGGTCTAGCGGCCTTTAAGGCGGACGAGCAAGGAGAAGTGGGTTATCTTCAGATCGTCGGTGAGCCAAACAGTTTTATCAAGCAGCCCTGGTACGGCGGGCAGGTATTTCATTTTGGCATCCTCGCTTTCAGTGGGTTGATCTTCCTGCTGACAGTCTTCGCAGCGCCGATCGTATACTTCGTCTCCCGGCGCAATCAGAAAGAAAGAGAGAACTCATCATGGCTGAGACGGCTGGCGCGCGGTGTGGCATTCACGCTTTGCCTTGTTTTCATAGCCTTCACCGCCATCTTCATCCAGCACATAGGGGACGAAGATCAACCAGTGATCCGCACCCTAGCCTGGGTAATCGTGGTCCTCACCTTGGGCGTCACACCACTGGCAGCCATCGCCTGGCGGAAAAGTTGGTGGAGTTTTGCAGGCCGCCTGCACTACACCTTCATCGCCCTGGCTGGTCTGGCTTTCACCTGGTTCCTAGCGTTCTGGAGTGTGCTGATGTTGCCATAAGTTTTACTTCTGGCCGTCGCGCAATTCCATCGGAGGGCGACCAGACCGCACGCAAAACATGATCCGTCGCCGACGCAGACACTTGACAAATGACAATCCTATTGTATAATTTATATACCATCCATATACCATCTATATGGATGGTATATGGAGTAAAAATGAAAAAATCGATCCAAATCCATCCCTTCAATGTCAAAGAAGCCAGCCAGGCTGAATATGCTGCCTTGAGCAGACAAAACAATGTCATGCGCCGAGAGCGCTTGCCGGATGATCCTCCAATCCCTGTGGAGGAAACCATTCAGGAAATGCAGAACCTTCCTCCATTCGTCGAGCTTAAAAATGTGGTGTGCCTGGGAGCAGGCGGTGATGATTGGGCAGTGTAATATCTTGCTGATCCGGATGGATGAGAACCGCCACCTGGCGCAGTTCGATATCGCTGTACAACCCGATTACCGCCGCCAGGGATTGGGTCGCCAATTCCTGGGGCTGGTCGCCGAGGCTGCCCGCCAGGATAACCGCCGCCTGCTCCTCACGGAGACGAATACCCGGGTTCCAGGTGGTGAAGCATTTTTGGGGCGCATTGGGGGCCAAAAAGGCCTGGAGGGTCATGTAAACCAGCTGCGCCTCGCCGAGCTTGACCGTGACTTGCTCGGTCGATGGCTGGAGCGTGGTCAGGAACGTTCTTCTGAATTTGATCTCGGGGTTTGGGAGGGTCCTTACCCCGAAGAACAGCTCGCTGCGGTAGCCGAGCTCTTTGATCTAACCAACCAGCAGCCCATCGGCGATTTGGAAATCGAAGATACCCATATGACGCCCGAACGGTTGCGCCAGATGGAGCAGATGCTCTTTTCGCGCGGCAGCCAACGTTGGACTTTCTACGTAATTGAAAAGGCGACTGGCAGATTTGCAGGTTATTCGGAGACAGTCTGGAATCCGAACCGACCCGAGATTTTGCGCCAGGATATGACCGGGGTCTTCCCCGAATTCCGCAGCCTGGGACTCGGGCGCTGGATGAAGGCCGCCATGCTCGATAAAGTACTGAAAGAACGTCTTGAAGTCAAATACGTGCGCACTGGCAACGCAGATGCCAATACCGCTATGCTGAAGATCAACCATGAATTGGGTTTTCGCCCTTACTTTGCTACGGCTGTATGGCAGGTTGAGCTTGAACATGTCCAGGAATATTTGGTGAAAGGAATTTAGGAAATTAAATGCCTGATTCTGAAAAAATCACCATTAACATATCTGCGGTTGACCTGGGGAAAGTCGATCTGCTGGTACAGGAAGGTTTATACTCCAACCGGACGGACTTTATCCGCACAGCCATCCGCTCCCAGTTAGAGAAACACGCCTTCGAGATCCAGCAGTCTGTGAGGCGCTACTCCTATGTTATCGGTGTGCTCTCCTATGATCGCAGCGATTTTGAAAAAATTAAGCAGAAGGGTGAAAAACTGACCATCGCGATCATGGGTATGCTCCACCTGCAGGATGATATTACCCCTGAATTAGCGGGAGAAGTGGTCGAGTCAATCCGGGTGCGCGGGGTTTTTATTGCCAGGGAAGACATCAAGGCCGCTTTATCAGAGCGTATGAAGTAAAATGTGGTATAATTAATACTAGAACATAAATTCTAAATACCTCAAAGTCCTTCATATGTTATGGAGGTCAGCATGAGAACCCTCAAGAGAGACAACCTAAAAGTTTTCCTTCCAGGGGTACGCAGAGTTTCCTGGGATACCGGCGAGATGTGCGAATTCGCCTCCTCGTTTGTGTCTGCCCTGGAATGCTTGGGTGAAAACATACCTTATGCTTATGTTATGGGCACCTCGGGAGTGGCTTTCCGCTTTACCCTCAGCCCCGGAGAATGGGAGTTTGGAAATTACGGCATCTTAAACATCTCCCCAGATCCCTATGAACCCATCCGCCGGGCTTTCACCGCTGTTGGTTATGCTTATACCATCGTAAAACCGGGTACTTTTCAGGAGGATGCTGCCAGGATCATGGACAGTATCGACCGAGGCGTCCCGGTGCTGGCATTCCGGGTAGTCGGCCCCTCGGATTGCTGCATCATCACCGGCTACGATGATGGGGGTGAGGTGCTGCTGGGCTGGAGCACTTATCAAGATATCCCGGATGACCACAACATCCCGCATGACGGAACCGGCTACTTCCGCAAACCGGGCTGGCATGACCACCTGCCCGGTTACATCTTGATCGGTGAAAAGATGGCACGTCCTTCTTTGCGCATAGTCTACCTGGATGCGCTCAAATGGGCGGTCTACTTGATGCGTATGCCGCAGATGGGGGAAAAAGCCACTGGGCTGAGAGGGCTGCAGGTGTGGGCAGACGAGATGATCGATGCGCAATACTTCCCAATCGGAAATGACGAAATCATCGGAAGGCGCTATGTGAGCGCGGCGATCAATATGACCATGCTGCGCGACCACTGCCTGGCAGAGCCCTTCCTCCGCCAGGCGATAATCGACCTACCTGAATTTCAACCTGAGCTGTCCCAGGCAGCCGAGTGCTTTGGCGAGGTGGTTCGGATCAGAAATGGCATGGATGCCCTCATCGCCGATAACTTCTCTGAGCAGGCCATGCAGGCCATCCACGATCCTGAGTTCCGCCGCATCTACGCACAGGTCATCTTAAGCATCTGGAATGTGGAGACAGAAGCCGTCAGCCATATTGAACGTCTTCTCGAAAGATGTGGTAAATATTAAGTGATTTCTTCGCGATCTTTACGACGATGCTATAGCTTCATTCCGCAATGCCCACAGATGCTTACGATGAGTACATCGTTCGGGTTTCACAGATTTGTTTTTCTTTGATTTTATATGAAACAATTCCTTATTTGGTAGTTATAAGAGGAACACATGCCGGATCAAGAAAAATTCCACTGGGCGGGAAAAGTGTCCCGGAGAGATATCCAGCGCTTATACGAATCGGAAGCGAAGGGTTTGCTGGATGAAGACCTGTTAGCCCATGTGATGGTTACCATTTACGTGCGGATCCGCGATATGTTTGAGGTGCGCGATGCTCAGAAAACTGGACGGGTGAAATGCCGGAGCTGCAAGGTGTCCATTCCCCAACCTTATGTCATGGGCGGACCCAATAAAAATAACTCATTGGTTTGCGAGCAGTGCGGTTGGCAGACCACCTGCGGGGATTTCTACGAAAGCTATACTGGAAAAGATATGCTGCCCGGCTCACGCACGGAGCTTTTTCAGGAGTTTCTCGAGCGCTTCCCAGCCGCCCACACTTCACAGGAGAAGATTCTGCTGCTCGACTGGCTGATCCATGCCTTCCACGTCCAATCGGGTGTCTCATCGCGCCTCGTGGCGATGAACGTTATCCAGGGCTCACGCGACCAGCTGGTAGAGCTGCTCACGAAGTTAGCTGCGAATCAGG
The DNA here is from genome assembly GCA_963751425.1 of uncultured Chloroflexia bacterium. Lineage (GTDB taxonomy): Bacteria > Chloroflexota > Anaerolineae > Anaerolineales > UBA4823 > CAVVUF01. The sequence continues at coordinate 1,710,710 of CAVVUF010000002.1, forward strand.
CTGGGGGTGCCGCAAAGGAATCCTGGCTGGCGGAGCAAAAAAATCCCATCCGGCGTTTCCGCCGCAAGTACCCCTCGCATGCCAAGGTGATGGGGGTTGCCGCCCAGCTTGGGATCAGAGGCAGGAGCAAAATGCCGGAAAATGAGCTGATCAGCGAGATTCTCCGCCTGGCGCCAGAGCTTGGGGAGTAACCTCACAGGAGAAAGGAGGCTGCGCTGGAGATGAACACATTCTTTTAACATCAATCAAGAAATTTGAAAATAATCCTTCTGACCGGATGGTTTATCCTCGCTAATGGTTTGGCCGGTTGCCGGCTGGCGCCATCCCAGCCATCGCCTGCTCCGACCCATTACTTTATCGCCCGCCGATCAGGCTTTATCGGCAGATGAAATTGCTACGCTCAGCTCGTTAGAGCAGTTGATGATTACCCGCTGTATACGATGCACTATGTGGGCGCATATGCTTCTCCTACACTCATCGGATGAAAATGTTTCTCAACCTGAATCGATTGACCTGAGCGTTTCTGAAGCCTGCCAGGCAGGTTGGGGCTGCGCGCTGTTTGCCGCGCTGGGCGATGCAGAGATGAGGCTGTATGGGCGCAATTTCGACTGGCGCTTCAGTCCAGCGCTGCTCTTGTTCACCGATCCACCGGATGGCTATGCTTCGGTCTCGATGGTCGACATCGCATACCTGGGTTTTGATGGCAGCCGGAGTAAGAGCCTGCTCGACCTGTCGCTGAGTGAGCGGAAGGCATTATTAGATGCCCCAGCCTTGCCCTTTGATGGCATGAACGCGCAGGGGCTGGCGGTTGGTATGGCAGCAGTGCCACCTGGCGATATGCAGCTGGACCCGAGCAAAAAATCTATCGACGAATTGGCGGTAATCAGGGAAATCCTTGACCATGCTGCTACGGTGGATGAGGCGGTCGAGATCCTATCGGGCTACAACATCGACATGGGCAACGTGCCGCTGCACTACCTGGTTGCCAGCACCTCCGGGGAAGCTGCGTTGGTGGAGTTTTACCAGGGCGAGATGCAGGTTTTTCGCAACGAGGAACCCTGGCAGCTGGCCACCAATTTCCTGGTGGCCTCGACGAATGGAGATCCGCAAGGCCAGTGCCCGCGTTTTGACCGCATCAACCAAAAGCTGGAAGAGACGGGAGGCCAGCTCACCATCCAGCAGGCGCTCAGCCTGTTAGCGGAGGTATCTCAAGATCACCCCCAGGAGGGGTCGAATACGCAGTGGTCCATCGTCTATGATATGACAGGTGGCGATGTTAATATCATCATGGGGCGTGAATATGCAGAAGGTGCTCATCTCTTATATTTAGACCTGGCAAGACGGTAATTTCACAAATATCGATGATTGTCTGGGTAGTCATTCGATCGGGGTATAATCCTGTTATAAGATCCTAAAAATCCTACTAACAAAAAAATAAAGAGAAGGCTGTATATGTCAAAAATATGGATAGTTATACGCCATTTTCTTCTATGCATAATTTTGGTTAGTTTGGTTGCTTGCAGTTCCGTAAGCGAGATCGTGGGCGAGCTTTTACCCACGCCTTCACCACAGCCAACCCTCACCCCAATGCCTTCTGTAGGGAAGTTGGGGGAGCGTATGGAGTGGGGTGGGTGGGCGATCACCGTGAGTAATGTGCTCCGTTCATCTCTGGATCCCGCGAGCTAAATCCTTATCAAAATCGTCCCGGTGACCGGGATTACATCAGTATGGACGTGACCGTAGAACGCACGATTGATGAGCCTGGTAATATTGATGGCGAAAAATTTACTTTAGTAGATCATTCCGGGGAGGTTTATAAGGAGCGTTATCCTTTGCAGAACTGGATTTATGATCGTGGTGTATACACCTTGAATGAGATGGGCACTGATCGGATCGTCATCCCGGTACCAAAAACCGTTGAAGAGATCAAATTACGTTTTACGCCCTATCCACCGATCCCAGCGCCGTTAGAAATCGCTTTGGACCAGGTGAAAAAGGTACGCAAGATTGATCTGCGGGAAGCCATCGAGCTGGGTTTATTGACCACGGAGGTGCGTGGAATGAGTCTAGAACGCATTGAAGTTGAATTCGAAGTTTCTGCAGACCTGGAAGATTCAATCGAGTTAAGCATTGCCCCAGGGACGATGTTCCTGGCGCCTTCTCCTGACTTACAAACGATGGTGGTGCGCGATGAAATGATCGTGTTCCTGACCCCCAAGCGAGAATTGTCGGTGAAGCTTGACGTGGCATGCGCTAACATGACTCTGAAAGCCCCTGAGGGTGGGGAAACCTACATTGTTCAGATTGAGCCGCCTGCCGAGGAGCTGCGTAAGCTGCTGGGATTGCCTGAATTCCAGGACAGCTCATTCCGCCTGCAGCAATTTGCGATCTGGACCATCACCGATAATCCTTCCTCGGGAAGATATATCGGGCTGGGGGTTGGTGATCAGGGCAGTCCGCCCTCTCGAGATGAGCTGGCGCAGATCCGCCAATGGTTTGAGCAGGCCGGAATAGAAGTTGCGAATTACACTGGACTGCGTTGAATTCCGCAATATAGTCCTAGTTCCCTCAAATGTAATACCTGCCCAAAGTGAGGCAAAAAACCTTACTGTAGACAGGTACCTCCGATTCCGATTTGTGCTATGCTAGGGAAACAATTTAGGAGTCAATATGAAAATCTTACATCAACTGCGCTGGAAATTGACCTTGAGTTATATGATTGTTACCGTTAGCGCGTTTCTTGTGGTTTTGTTAATCTTGGGAGGGGTGGTTTTAAATCGGATATTTATCCCGGAAAATTTTTTGAATTTTGAGCAAGTGATTGAAGAGGTTATGAACAGTGAGTATTACAAATTATTGTGTCACATCCTTTCTCATTCACCAGTGGATACGAAAATGGTCAACCAGCTTGTTTCCGAGTCTGGGGCGACCATCACAAACTCTGAAATAATGCGCATTGGTACAATCCGGCTCTGGATCACGACGAATGCTTGGGTTCGGTTGGTGATCGTAGGGACAGATGGTACTTTGTTAGGAACCTCCGAATCTGGCGCATATAAATTTAATGCTACCATTGGAAGTTATTTTGATCCCAAGCAAATCCCGGGTTTGGAAGGACCTTTCAATGCTGCCTTGGCGGGGAAAACGGATCCGAAAGACTTGTACTCCGTGGTTGTGCCGAACCAACAATATGTCATTGCCATTCCAGCGTTCAACCAGGATGTTGAGGACAAAAACCAGGTGATTGGGGTCATGGTGTTTTTGCTCGATTCTTTTCCAACCCGACAGGATATCCCTGTGCAGATCCTGAATATCGCCGGGCGAAGCCTGATATTCTTTGTGGTTGGAACAGCGATCATGGGAGCAATTTTCGGAGCTTTTTTCTCAAAAGGGATGACAAAGCGTTTTCGGAGCATCTCTGAAACGACCGATCTCTGGAGTGCTGGTGATTTTTCGAGATATATCGATGATAATTCAGGAGATGAGATTTCGCAATTTGGCGGGCATTTGAACGAGATGGCCAAACAACTGCAGAGCCTGCTGCGCAGGCGGCAGGAGATGGCTGTCTCGGAAGAGCGCAACCGCCTGGCGCGTGACCTGCATGACAGCGCCAAGCAGCAGGCCCTGGCGGCATCCCTGGAATTGGGGACTGCCATCACTTTGTACGAACGTGAACCACAAGAAGCAAAGAAACACTTGGAAGCGGCGGACACGCTGGTGGATGCGGTGCGCAAAGAGCTCACCAACCTGGTGCATGAGCTGCGCCCCCAGGCCATAGACGGGGAAGATTTTTCAGATATCCTGAGAGAGTACGCCACGGAATGGGCGCAGCGCAGTGGGATAGAGCTGAGTTTCGGCATTGAAGGAGACAGCAACTTACCACTAGAGATCCGGGAAAGCTTGTTCCGCATCGCCCAGGAAGCCCTGGCGAATGTCGCCCGGCACAGCTCTGCCAGCAGTGTGGACATTATCCCTGGAATAGGGTACCAACAGCGTTACAATGGTCGTCAAAGATAATGGCCGCGGCTTTGATCCGAGTGTACTCTCATACTGGCGTTGGCCTGGCTTCGATGCGAGAACGCGCCGAAGATTGGGTGGAAGTTTTTCATCGAAAGTGCGCCAGGCCAGGGAACAAAAATCGTTGTGAATTTGCCGGTAGAAAGTTGAGGAGGTGATTTATGGCTGATTCAATGGATCCTATCACAGTCATGATCGTGGATGACCATGAAATGGTGCGGCGGGGGGCTTGCAGCTACCTGGAAGCCCAGGAGGATATCTCGGTCGTGGCGCAGGCCAGCTCAGGTGAAGAGGCCGTCCGGTTAGCCCAAGAATTCGTCCCGAATGTGGTTCTGATGGACCTGGTGATGCCGGGCATGGACGGCGTTGAAGCCACACGCAAGGTGAAAAACGTCAGCCCACGCACGCAGATCATCATCCTGACCTCTTTCCATCAAGACGAATATATCTTTCCGGCCCTGCAGGCGGGGGCGATCTCGTTCCTGCTCAAAGATGTAAAAGCCAGCAGAGCTGCTGGAAGCCATCCGCCGCGCCGCCCGGGGGAGGCCACCCTGCATCCGAGGATTGCCGCACGAGTGATCAAAACTTTCCGCAGCCTGGACCCTGAAGAAGCGACCCCTTTCACGACACTAACAGAGCGAGAGATGGAAGTGCTCAAGCTGATCGCCAAAGGTTCTTCCAATGAAAAGATCGCCGAACAGCTGGTGATCAGCGTGGGGACGGTAAAGGGGCATGTCAGCAATATCCTCAGCAAGCTGCACCTGGTCGACCGCACCCAGGCAGCCGCCTATGCCTGGCAGGAAGGGATCGTGCGCCGCGAATAGGTAGGCGAAAATCCAGACGTGTTAAAGCGGGGTTGCCTGCAATCCTTTGGGAGCTGGCAGCCCTGCTGCTTTAACCCCGGAGCATTTCTACAGAGGGCCGAGGGGGATGACTGGGGAGGGGGATTGATAGCTCTCAAAACTGATTCACAAACCATCTTTAATAGCTGAAGAACCTCTCTTCAGGCGCGTGTGTTTCACATTGTCCTGCGCTATGCTATGTGCAACAAGCTCAACCATGATCAAGCGATCGGGTTGAAAAGAGATGAGAAGAACAAACAAACCAAAGGAGGCTAAAATGTACATCAATCGTCTCACCAAAATCATTCTTAGCGCAGCACTGATCATCGCCGCCGTCGTAGCTTTACAGGTTTACACATCCTCAGCCAATCCTGAGGCCAGCGTGCCTGCCTCTAAAGGCTATGTCGGGATGGGAGATGTGCACCGCTATGAATGGCAGGCATCCAACCGGAATGCCGCAGCACCCGGGATCAACCACTCTTACGTCGGGATGGGAGACCTGCGCTGTTATGAAGCGCAGGAAGCCATCCGGAAAGCCGGAGCATCCCGGAAGAGACCACCCCTATGTTGGGATGGGAGATCTGAAACGCTTTGAAGCCCTGCAGGGAAGAAATTGTGCGGGAGGGAAGTAACCTTAGCACCCTGGCAGGTAAAGACCGAAAAGCGCATTGGCCGGGCTGCCAGCTCCATCAAAGCTGGCAGCCCGGTTGCTTGTATTAATGATTGCCAGAGCAGCCAAAATGAGATAGGATATAGATAGGTTTTCCTTCCTCAGGAAAGTGGGGCGCCTGTGCAGCTTCTATCTACCAAGCTTTCTATTCCTCCTCTACGCTCCAGGCTAATTGCGCGACCTCGGTTGATTGAAAAGCTGAACCAGGGTTTTGAATGTGGGTTTGTGCTGGTCTCTGCACCCGCCGGGTATGGCAAAACCACCTTGCTAACAGCTTGGCTGGATCAGGTGGATTTTACCGCTACCTGGCTGTCCCTGGATGAAGGAGACAACGACCCAGCCCGTTTCCTGGCTTACCTGGCAGCCGCGGCTGCGCACCATCAACCCCTCCATAGGCAAGAATATGGAGATCCCCCCGCAAGCTTCCTCCGCTGCCAGCAATTGAGACATTGCTCACCCCACTTGTGAATGACATTGCGCAACATGGGGAGCCTTTCTGCCTGGTGTTGGATGACTTTCACGTGATCCAAAACCAAACGGTCCATCAAGTGATCGCATTCCTCCTGGAACACCGCCCGCGGCCCATGCACCTGGCGATTGCCACGCGAGCTGATCCGCCCCTGGCGCTAGCAAGATTGAGAGCACGATCTGAAATGCTGGAGCTGCGCCAGGCCGACTTGCGTTTTACGGATCAAGAAGCTTCAGATTTTCTAAGTCATACCATGGGGCTAAAAATCTCGCCTGGAGATGTTGCTCGCATATCGAGGCGTATCGAAGGTTGGATTGCCGGATTACAAATGGCTGCCCTCTCCATTCACACACGAACGACCTATCCGGTTTTATCTCTATTTTTATGGGCAGGGATCAATATATTCTTGATTATCTCCTTGAAGAAATCCTTGGAAAGCAATCCCTCGAAATTCGCCAATTCCTGCTTTTTACCTCTATCCTCGATCGATTAATCGCACCCTTGTGTGATGCCCTACTCGCGGAGGAAGCCGCTTCTCTATCCACACGTTCTGCTTCAATTATTTTACGTGAGCTTGAGCACGCCAATCTATTTATCGTACCTTTGGATCACGAGCATTGCTATTATCGCTACCACGCTTTGTTTGCTGAGCTGTTACGGAGATATCTTCAACAGAATTACGCAGGTCAATTGACCATCCTGCACACTCGAGCCAGCCATTGGTTCGAAGCGCAGGAGTTCATACCCGAGGCAATCCATCACGCATTGGCTGCATCTGACTTGGAACGCGTTGTGCGGTTGATCAGCGCCAATATATTTGCCCTGCTTGAGCAAAATGAGCTGAGCGCTGTTGAGAGGCAGCTCGAAAACCTGACCCACGAAAAAGTCAGCGCCCGCCCCTGGTTGTCGATTGGACGTGCCTGGCTGGCAGCTTACACCGGGCAATTGTGCTTTGTCGTATTGATTCTGGAGAAGTTAGAAACTGAGATCAGCAGTTTGGATAGTGAATATGAGCTGCAAATGTTTGGTGGACATATTGCTGCGATACGAGCTTATACCGCCTGGATCGAGGATAAACGGGATATCGCTGCGAGGTTGGCGTGAGTGGCACTCGAATGGCTGCCTGAAACTGAACGCTTGTTTTGATGCCAGGCAGCCACTCTGTTGGGTTTGTCGGTGGATGATTTCAGCGAGTTCGATCCAAGCGCATAAACTATCCCTGGTGTATGCCCGCGAGATCCAGGCTCTCCTATGTCACGATTTATGCACATGCTTGCTGGGCCTTTATGCTCCTTAGCGAAGGCAGGCTGCGTGAAGCCTATTCTGCCTGCAATGATGCGATTAGAGCTGGCTGAATTACGCACCTCTCACCAGCCATTACCGACCCTGAGCCATATCTATGTTATTCTGAGTACGGTGCTGTGGGAGTGGAATGATCTTGAGGGAGCTCTACGCTATGGCAGACAAGCGGTGGACCTGGCTCGCCGTTGGGAGCAAGCAGACGTGCTTCATTTTGCATATGAAAATCTGGGAACCGTGTTATTCGCAACTGGGGATGTGGAAGAAGCGTTTATCGTTCACCACCAGGCCTGGCAGATCGCTCATCGCACTTCGGCGTGGTTTGAGGAAAGTACAATTGCCCAAGAGGTTGAATGGTATCTGGCACAGGATAACCTGGAAGCGGCTTTACAACGTTTACGCTTAGCTCAGATTGACATTGAAGAATTAACCGAATACCCTTCATCAAACCACATTTCCGACAATTGCCTCTGACCCTTGTCCAGATCCATATCGCCCAAAAACAATATGATAAAGCATTGACACTGGTTACCTGATCTTATTGAGGAACTGAGAAAAAGAGAATTCTGGTTACCAGCTGGTGCGTGTGCTCATATGGCAGGCTTTGGCATTTCAAGGGCTGAGAGAAGAACCTCAGGCGCTCGCCTCACTAAAGAGTGCACTGACGCTTGCTGCTCCTGAAGGCTATCTGCGCAGCTTCATTGAGGATCGGTACAAAGCTGATCCCATTATTACATCAAGCTCGCCTCGCCGGGATCATGCCGGATTACGTAAGCAAGCTGCTGTCGTTTGTCGAGAAGGGAGATCAGGTTCAACCATCTGAAGCAGGCCTTGTAACTCGGTTGATCGAACCGCTCTCGGGGCGGGAGCTGGAAGTGTTAAAGCTCCTGTCACAGGGCTGTGCCGATAAGCGGATTGCTGAAATCCTGGTTATTTCCCGAGGAACGGTTCACAAACACCTCAAGAATATTTACGAAAAACTGAATGTGCACAGCCGTACCGCAGCCGTTGCCCGAGGCCGCGAGCTGAAATTGCTGTAATCCTTTTTCCGAAAGATACCCCATCCGAATACCCCATCAATACCCTTTTTAGGGCCTGATTTTTCAGGCCCTTTCTTTTATTATGTAGACGTGCACTATAAATCTAATTCTATGGCTATTCTTCTGGAGGTGAATATGGAATTTCAGGAATTCGGGATACCCAAATATTTATCAGATCAAAATTAAAGAAAACTTGGACACTGCTACCACAAATTGGTTCGGCAACTTGACCCTCATCCCTCTGGAGAATGGCGGGACATTGCTGGTCGGTCCGATTCTCAGACCAATCTGCTCTACGCGGTTTCCTGGACCAGCTCTGGAATCTCAATTTTACCGTGCTGTCGGTTGGTGAGATCGAAAACGAAAACCAAAAAATGCTAAAACTTGAAAATGAACCTAAAGAGGAATTAGATGAATAAGAACAAAGAACCAAAATTAAACCAAAAAATACCTGAAGAAAACAGTACTAAGGAGACTTCTATGACTGCTCAAACCGTTGGATACAAAGCGAAGGCGTTCGAGCCTCGCAACCTGGTTTTCTTTTTTCTACTCGCCTTTGGGTTAACCTGGATCTCGGCCGTATCTTCTCGGCATCTTCGACCTGAAAACGCCTGCCAGCATTACCGATCCAGTCCTTTCCCTTTGTGTTTCTTGTGCCCTGCCAGGAGCATTTGGACCCACGATGGCTGCATTTATAATGACAGCGATCACGGAAGGGAAACTGGCGTAAAAGCCCTATGGGGGCGTTTTTGGAACCGTAACTTGAGCCTCAAGTGGCTGCTGGTGATCTTGCTGTTTTACGATGTATTGTGGTTGGTCGCCAATCTTGTCGCTCGCACGATCGATGGCCAGGCTTATCCTATCGTCGACTTACCTGATCCGATCTGGACGATTATTCCTTTATTCATTCAAGCCTTTATTTCTAGTGGCATGGGTGAGGAATTCGGTTGGCGCGGCTATGCGCTACCCCGTTTCCAGGCCAAATGGAATGCACTAATTTCCAGCATTATCCTCGGCCTGATCTGGCCTTCCTGGCATATCCAAGCCTTTTTTATCCACTGGCCTACCACTTTACCAAAGAAATTTCTGGGAATGGGTTCCCTTGATGCTCTTAGGGTCAGTCATCTACACATGGATCTTCAACAATACCAAAGGGAGCGTTCTTGCAGTATCCCTCTTTCATGCGTCATACAATACCCCTGTGGTCGTATTGCCCACAGATGCCTCGCTCTGGTACTACTATGGAATTTTTCTGCTTGTGGTCATTCTCATCGTGGTGATCTTCGGCCCGAAGAACCTGGTGAGGCCAAAGCCTGAGCCTGCTGGAACTCCGGCGACAGGTAAGGTAGTTCAAGATGAACAACATGCCCTCGAAAGTCAATGATCCGGGATACTTTGGAAGGAACCCTGCCTCTCTCAAGATGGGTTCCCAGATATATCCTGAGGGAACAAATAACCTCCCTTCAGGCTCGTGTGTAATATATCGTAATACGCTATGCTTTGGAAAGATCGGATCGAACTTGAACCCAAACAATAAGGAGAAATGTATGGATACCACCTCAAAACCTCAAATAACGGATAAAAATGAAACCAAAATGAAACCTCAAGGTGATAAGGAGCGAAAAATGAAAAACAAGATTTTAACGATCAGCTGGGTCGTGTTGTTCCTCCTGGCAGGCGGGCTGTTTCTGGGAGGAGGCTCGATCAGCAGCGACGTGCGGGGGATGGGTTTTTTGTCCATGTGTGCCCTGTGCTTCATCTACATTGCCAGCCGGTCGCTGAAGAACTGGTGGGCGATCATCCCAGGTGGCATCTTTGCCAGCCTCTCCCTGGTGGTTGCACTGGTAATCCTGGTCCCGCAGGAGGATTATCCTGTACTTCCCCATACATTGCACTGGGGCGTTTATAGCTGGGTGCTGTTCTTGGGCCTGGCGGTCACGTTTGGAGTCCTCTGGCTTCTCCGTAAGACCCAGCCAACGGACTGGGCGAAGTACCCGGCGATGGGTCTGGCGGTGCTCGCTGTGCAGTGCCTCATCCTGGGCAGCCGTTTCCAGGAAATTTGGACTGAGTCTTTTTTGGTCGCGATCGGGGTGATGCTCGTTCTGGCGCTGTTTACCAGGCTGCACCTGCCATCACGTCAACAACCGCCTCATATCAAGGCCTGAAGCGCAGCTATCCGATCGCTGTATAAAAACGTAAGGTATTCAAAAGAAATGATATCAAGCCTCAGGGGAAAAACGATGGATACGATCCTCGCACCTCGATTGAAGATGGGCTTACTATCAAATGGCTCTATCCCCCCTGTGATCGAAACCCACGGTCTGACCAAAGTCTACAAAGCCGTCCAAGCGCTAAAATCATTGGACTTGAAGGTCAGCCAAAACACCATCTTTGGCTTCCTGGGACCCAACGGGGCCGGGAAGACCACCACCATCAAGCTGCTGCTGGGGCTGGCAAAGCCGACCGCCGGAGTGCCCGGGTGTTCGGCAGGGACATCGTGAAGGAAAACGTCGAGATCCGGCGCCGGGTCGGCTACCTGGCGCAGGACCCGCGCTACTACGAGTACATGACCGCCCGCGAAACCCTGCGCTTCACTGCTCGCTTCTTCTACGAAGGACCCCGGACGGAGATCGAAAAGCGAGTTGCCGAGACGCTGGAGCTGGTCGGGCTGGCCGACAAGGCCGACCGCCCGATCAAGGGCTTCTCGGGCGGCGAGCGCCAGCGGCTGGGCATCGCCCAGGCACAGATCAACTACCCCGACCTGCTGATCCTGGATGAGCCGGCTGCCTCGCTCGACCCGATCGGGCGGCCGGATGTGCTGGAAGTGATGGAAAGGCTGCGTAAGCATACCACCATCTTCTACTCCACACACATCCTGGACGATGTGCAGCGGGTCAGCGATACGGTCATCATCCTGAACCAGGGCGCGCTGGTGGCCCAGGGCCCGATCGAGGAGATCCTGGCCTGGGGGCAGGCGGCTGTGTTCAGCCTGACCGTCAAAGGGAACGGCGCTGCGGTAGAGACTCGCCTGCGCAGCCAGCGCTGGGTAACCGGTATTGAAACTCTGTCGAAATTGATACCCTGTGGAAAGCCATCGGCTGTTTCTTCGTGGGCTTGGTCCTATTCTTCCCCACCCTCCAGATTTTTAATGGCTTGGCGTTCATCTCTGGACGTTTTGCAAGAGCGATGTTGTCTTAACCGCTTCTGCTATTGTAAGCGGAAATATCTGAGAAGAGCACCCAACACCGGCTCCACCAGACGGCTTCGCCTCGCTCCACTCGGCTTGCCGCCGGTGAGTCAACCCGTTGGGAGCTCACAAATAGAAAGGAACTGATATTATGAGTACAAACTCTTACCCTATAAAGGAGATAAAGGATAGTAAAGCCGAGAGTAAGGTGCGTACTTCGGTCATCCAAGCCTTCCTGCTGTTCTTCTGCGTGCTTATATCCCTGAACTTTTGGAATCTTCTGTTCCATGAAGGGGGACATGCACTGGCCGATTTGATCGATGGAAATGTCACCAAGGTCTTGTATGCTCACCCATTCACCTTCGCCGGCTTAGCCCGCCCGATCTTTAGGGATAAGGTTCTCAACCATGCCGCAGGACCGGTCATGGGGGTGCTGGTTCCCCTGCTAATTTTCATCCCGTTGTGGAAGCGCCGCTCCACAGCTCTCCTCCCGCTGGTCATGGTCTTCCCCTTTGCGGCGATCTCCGCGGGTGGATCTGTTAGCAACATCGTGTGGACAGGTGATTACCACCAGATCATCCGCCTCACCGGGTTGCCGGAAGCCGCGATTGTTATCCCCGGCCTGGTAATGCTTGTCATCGGGATTTTCTTTTTCCTGTCACTCCTTCCGTTGCTTGGCCTGAGCCCAAAAGACTGGCGTGTGCTCCTGGTGCTGCCCGCAGCGATTTTTGCTATGGGGTGGAGTGAGCATCCTCGTGGCGCACCTGGTTGTTCCAGGTTCCCCTATCGACACTATCTACCACGAGGGAACAGTGGTCATCTGGTCAGCTGAGGTAAACATGCTGGGATATTTACTGAATGTAGTAGTGTTAGCCGTGATTTATTTCACCCTTTTCCGCTTGATCTATCCTCGACTTCCATCATGGTTGAGGTCAGAGACCGTCCTGTTGACCTGGAAGGATCTGCGCATCCCTGCCCTGTCAGCGGCAGCCTGCGTGATCCTGGGATTGATCCTGATCCATTAAGTGTGTATTCTGGTGTATTAAGGAGTTTACGATGAACACTCAATCTGTTGGATACAAAGCGAAAGCCTTCGAGGCTCGCAAGCTGGCCTTCCTCTTCCTGGTCATCGTGCTGCTCGTGCCTGCCTGCGCGAGGCAGCCCCAGCCGGCCAGGATCGAGGAGATCACCTTCCAGTCCGGGGAGTTCACCCTTGTCGGCGATCTGCGCTTGCCAGCGGGAACAGGCCCGTTCCCGGTCGTCCTGTTGGTGCACGGCTCCGGTGACGCCGACCGCACCTTGTTCGGATACTATCTGCCAGTCATGGAGCGCATGCTTCGAGCCGGCTACGCGGTCTTCTCCTGGGACAAACCGGGCTATGGCGAATCCACGGGCCGGCTTAGCGCAAGGCGCGTATACCATCAACGGGCGCAAATCGTCCTGGACGCGATCGATGTTATGCAGGCGCGCCCTGATATTGACTCGCAGCGGATTGGCCTGTGGGGAATTAGCCAGGCTAGCTATGTGATGCCGCTCGTGCTTACGCAGAGCAAGGATGTCGCCTTCATGATCTGCGTCTCCTGTGGAGGCATGTCCGGTCATGACCTAGGGGCATACATGATCACCACCTTTGCCATGTTCTGTGCGGATGTCCTGGAGGAAGACGCGGATCAAAGGACAGTCCTTTTCGCCGAACTCGAGGAGGTTTGGACGTTCGAAACGTACGAGGAGTACCTGCACTACCGGGAGGTGCTCGATGCGTTTGTGGACATCAGCCCGTACCGCCAGAAGCTGCTCGAAGCGCTGTCGCAAGGCACGTCAGGCGCCATCTAGGATGAAGCATGGCTGGAGAACGATCCCGAGACCGAGGGCCGGTGGAATCCGGTCGAAGCGCTTGAGCAGGTCCGGATCCCGGTCCTGACCATCTTTTGGGACAAGGACTTGAATACCGATCCGATGCAGGGGGCATACGCCTGGAGGAAAGCGTTGGAGCAGGCGGGCAACCGGGACTTCCGGGTTGAACTCCTCCCGGGTGTTGACCATCTCGTTGCTCCCTCGGAGTCCAGTTGCATCAATGATCAAGCCGCAACATTCGATCAGGTGCTGCAGGAACAGGGGTACGGACTTCAGGACGAATTGCTGGCACTTTTCCAGCGAGAACCGGGACAGCACACGCCGCTGAGTGCCTGGCCCTATGCGCCGGGGTACCTGGACATGATCGAAGAATGGCTCAGGGATTTGCACAGATAGCCGCTTAGTTTGTAGCACCTACCACACCGGTGGTAAGTACTAAATTTATCACCCTAAGGGAGTGTTCTTGCAGTATGCCTCTTTCATGCGTCATACAATACCCCTGTGGTCGTATTGCCCACAGATGCCTCGCTCTGGTACTTCTATGGAATTTTTCTGCTTGTGGTCATTCTCATCGTGGTGATCTTCGGCCCGAAGAACCTGGTGATGCCAAAGCCTGAGCCTGCTGGATCCTCCGGCGACAGGTAAGGTAGTTCGATATGAACAACATGCCCTCGAAAGTCAATGATCCGGGATACTCTGGGAGCAACCCTGCCTCTCTCAAGATAGGTTCCCAGATATATCCTGAGGGAACAAAGAACCTCCCTTCAGGCTCGTGTGTATTATATCGTACTACGCTATGCTATGGATAGATGGATCGAACTTGAACCCAAACAATAAGGAGAAATGTATGAATACCACCTAAAACCTCAAATAACCGATAAAAACGAAATCAAAACGAAAACTCAAAGTGATAAGGAGCGAAAAATGAAAAACAAGATTTTGACTATTAGCTGGGTCGTGTTGTTCCTCCTGGCAGGCGGGCTGTTTCTGGGAGGAGGCTCTATCAGCAGCGACGTGCGGGGGATGGGTTTTTTGTCCATGTGTGCCCTGTGCTTCATCTACATTGCCAGCCGGTCGATGAAGAACTGGTGGGCGATCATCCCAAGTGGCATCTTTGCGAGCCTCTCCCTGGTGGTTGCGCTGGTAATCCTGGTCCCGCAGGAGGATTATCCTGTACTTCCCCATACATTCATTGGGGCGTTTATAGCTGGGTGCTGTTCTTGGGCTTGGCGGTCACATTTGGAGTTCCTTGGCTGCTCCGCAAGACCCAACCTACGGATTGGGCAAAGTACCCGGCGACGGGTCTGGCGGTGCTCGCTGTGCAGTTCCTCATCCTGGGTTCCCGCTTTCAAGAGACCTGCCTGATGTCTGTGATGGTTGCAATCGTGGCGATGCTCATGTTGGCGCTGTTTACCAGGAAGCACCTGGCGGTTGCTGGAGAAGGTCGATGAACTGTCAGAATGGATGAATGATCTCAACGAGATGCAGCATTACACCACGATCTGGATTGTTGAAACAGGAGTGAATTATGAACGCACAAACACCGCTTGTTATCGAAACCCATGCACTGAGCAAGACGTTTAAGAACGTTCAAGCGCTCAAACCATTGGACCTCAATGTCAGCCAGAACTCGATCTGCGGCTTCCTGGGCCCCAATGGTGCTGGCAAGACCACCACCATCAAGCTGTTACTGGGATTAGCACGACCGACCGGGGGCAGTGCGCTTGTGTTTGGCAAGGATATCGAGAAGGAAAACGATCTAATCCGCCGCAAAGTCGGGTATCTTTCTCAAGACCCGCGCTACTACGATTATATGACCGCCCGCCAAACGCTGCGCTTTACAGCCGGTTTTTTCTATGAAGGACCTAAGGTAGAGATCGAAAACCGGATTGAAGAGACGCTCGAGCTGGTAGGTCTTTCCGACAAGGCCGATCGCCCCATCAAAGGCTTCTCGGGTGGTGAGCGGCAGCGGTTGGGGATCGCCCAGGCGCAGGTCAACTACCCCGACCTGCTGATCCTGGATGAGCCGGCTGCCTCGCTCGACCCGATTGGGCGCAAGGATGTGCTGGAAGTGATGGAAAGGTTGCGTAAGCATACCACCATTTTTTACTCGACCCACATCCTGGACGACGTACAGCGCGTCAGCGATACGGTCGTTATCCTAAACAAAGGAGTGCTGGTCGCCCAGGGTCCAATCGAGGAGCTGCTGGCTGGTGGTCAGGGAACCACCTTCACTCTGACTGTAAAAGGGGATAGCGCAGCAGTGGAAAATCGACTGCAGAGTCAACCGTGGGTGACAGGTATTGTCACAATCTCAAAGAACGGAAAGGTCAGTTGGCAGATCCGGGTCAGCGATCCAGACCTGGCTGAAGCCCAACTGGTGCCGCTGGCGTTGGCCGGCGGTGGCGTCACGGTCTGCGAGTTTGGGCGCAAAGCCCAAAACCTTGAAGAAGTCTTTATCAACATTGTAGAGGAGAATAACCATGACAACTAATGAAACATCCCTGATATCGAACCGCACCCTGGGTTGGAGGATGGGCTTGCGGAATATGCTAGCAAAGGAAAATTTTGCCTGGTGGCGAACGCGCCGCTGGTGGATCCAGATCTTGGTTGCAGTGTTGATTTTGAACGGCTCGCTGGCTTTGAATCTAAGGGATCCTCAGCGGATATATGTTGACCTCGAGGCGATAAACTTCCTGAATACGTCCGCTCTCTTTGTTCCGATTCTTATCGTTATTCTGACGCAGGATTCGATTCTCGGCGAGCGGCACTCCGGAACAACCGCCTGGGTTCTTTCGAAACCTCTTCAAAGGCCAGCCTTCATCCTCTCCAAGCTGATCGCCTATGGGCTGGGCTTTCTCGTGAACTGGGTGCTGATTCCAAACATCATCTTTTATATCCAGCTCGTCGCTGCCGGTAGGGAAGGGTTGTCAATACCCGGGTTTATCGGGTTGATTGGCTTGAGTTTCCTCAACCTGCTCTTCTACATGACGCTGGCATTGATGCTGGCTACACTGTTCAATAATAGGGCTCCAGGGCTGGGTATCTCGCTTTTGATCGCCTGGATAGGCCCAATGCAGATCCTTGCTAGACCCATGGAGAAATACGTACCCTGGCTGGAGAATATTCTTCCCTGGAAGCTGATATCGAGTTTTGGTGAACCTCCTCTGGCTGGATACCTGGCACTAGGAGCAAATTTGCCCACAGTGGTGCCAATCATTGCTACGGTGCTGTGGTGCGTGTTGTTCACCGGCGTGGCCATCTGGCGCATTCGCCGGGAGGAGTTCTAAAATAAGGTTTTTCTTTGTGGTGTTTTGACAGCAGCGACGCCAAAACACCACAAGGTAATATTAAGAGGAGCTTAGTTATGAAACACCTTACCTTGCGTTTCATATGGTTAGCGATGACAATTGCCCTGGTGGAGGCAGCTTGCGCCTCACCTATCAGAGTCCCGCCTCCGGAAATAATCGATCCATGGCAGCCTCCGCCAGGGATCGAGGCGGTTGCACCCCTATCCTGCGAGGAGATCGGCAGCTTGTTTTCTTATGACGCGCAGGCGCCCCTGGATATCCAAGAGGAAAACCGCCAGCGCGATGGTGGGTTGACGGTGATCGAGTTCAATTATGCCAGCCCGCTTGGCGGGCGTGTGCCTGCTGTCCTCGTCGTTCCTGATGGCAAGGGGCCCTTCGCTGGCCTGGTGTTCATGCACGGTTCGGGAGGTTCGTGCGGTGACCTTGACGAAGTGGCGAAATCGTATGCCAGGCTGGGTGCGGTCGCCATCACGATCAGTGGTCCCTCTGCCCGACCGGCGCACGACAATTACGCCCCGTTCACTTTTCGGGAGAAAGATCGCCTTGAACAGATCCAGCTCATCGTAGACCTGCGTCGCGCCGTCGATGTGCTCCTCAGCCGTCCGGAAGTCGACCCGCAGCGTTTGGCATATATTGGCACAAGCTATGGTGGGGCTATGGGGGGCTTGCTAGCTGGCGTGGAGAGCCGTATAAAAGGATATGCGCTTGAGGTCGGCGACGGAGGTCTGGTAACTCATTTCAATGGAGCTTACGTGATGGGATTGCCCAAGCAAGTACGTCTGGATTGGTTGGCTGCCATGTGGCCGATCGAGCCGATCCACTACGTGGGCTGTGCCGCCCCTGCAGCCTTGTTGTTCCAGAACGGGACCCTGGATACGCAGGTGCGCCCTGCTGACGCCCTGCGCTACCAGCAGGCGGGCAGCCAGCCGAAAACGATCCTCTGGTATGAAGCAGGTCATGGTTTAAACGCTCAGGCGATGAAAGATCAAGCTCAGTGGCTCGGTAAGCTCGTCGGCATTGCAAGCTGCCGGATGACTTTTCCAGCCTACCTGAAGTTTATCCTGGTTGCCTGGTTCCTGCTGACAGCCGGCAGCCTGGTTTTCCTGGTTCTTGACCTATGGCAGACGCGCCAAGTGCCAAAAGGCGCCGGTCTCATGTGGTTCCTGGCTACCGCCTTCTTGGGCCTGCTGGGGCTGGCTGCCTACTGGCTCGCATATCGCCAGCCTCGTGCTGCAAGATACGCTGAGCCCATGTCGCCTGTCCGTGGCGCCTTCGGTTCAGCTGCCTGGGCGACTGCTGGCAACATATGTGGAGTGGTTGTGGTGCTGGGTCTCATTTTATACGTTCAGCCGGAGCTTGGGAACAATCCAGTTCTTCTGGTTGCAACGTTGGTCCTTTTGCCATTCTGCGTCAACAGGTTGATCATTACGGCATCCAGGTGGCTCTCGCGCTCCGCTGAACACTTCTCGATTGCCTACCACTGCCCGTTCCTTATTGAGATGTGCTCCTCATTCCTGGTGTTGGTGGGTGCATACCCCACATTAATCGAGCTGATCAATCGATACTTTAGTCCCTGGACAACCTGGTTCGGTTTCGACTTATCCTATCCGCCACTGTGGGGCAGCCTCAGCCTGGCAGCCCTGGCCGGCATGTTGATCACCTATCCGTTCCACCTGTGGATGATTTGACGAGGGGTGATCCAATGAGAATTTACCGTCATGCCCGATGAACAAGTTATCAGGAAGCTGGATTGGTATCCACAAGCCACACTCGCCCTCCTCGCTTTCGCTGGGATGCTTGCTGCGATTTATTTCTCCTTATGGATTAATCGAGTAATTACCTGTGGAGAGGTTAGCCAACGATTGAAATCGGCGTTTTAATAAACTAAAACCTGCTTCAAGCAGGTTTTTTATACCTGGCTGCAATTATGAAGCAGCCTGGTGAACTTACCAGGCTTCATATTACCAGAGAACCCGCCTTTTCTTTCTTTCCCCCCTTTCCGTGTGCTTTTTTTGTATTCCTCCTCATCTCACTCGGTGTATAATCCACGTAGGAGACCCAAGGGGTCTGCGAAGTATACGATGCAGTTCATCGCACGTCACTACAAACCCTTGAGGTCTCTCAGCAAAAAGGAGCAACTCTATGCCCATTGTCGGCCAATCGGTGCAGCGTGTGGATGCAGTCAGCAAGGTTACCGGAGAAGCGCTCTTCCCGGGCGACATCAACAAACCGGACCAGGCGATCATGAAGATCCTCTTCGCAGGCAGGGCGCATGCCATCATCCGGCGCATCGATATGTCGCCCGCCGAAGCCTTGGAGGGGGTGATCGCCGTCTTTACCGCCATAGATGTGCCCGTCAACGAATACGGCTTGATCATGCCCGACCAACCCGTCTTATGTGGACCGGGATCGAGCAAGCCCTACTCGGAGCGGGTGCGCTTCGAGGGCGACCAGGTGGCGCTCGTGGTGGCGGAAACGGAGCAGATCGCCGCAGCAGCCCTCAAGCTGATTGAGGTGGAATACGAGGACCTGCCCGTGGTTACGGATGTGGAAGAGGCCATGCAGGCAGGGGCGCCGCTGCTCCATCCAGACCGGGACTCCAATGTCTTTGTCCGCTACCGCATCCGCAAAGGCGAGGTGGAGGCAGGTTTTGCCGCCGCGCAGGTGATCGTGGAAGGCGAGTACCGCACCCCAGCCCAGGAACATGCTTTTTTGCAGCCCGAAGCCGGGTTGGGTTATATCGATGAAGAGGGGCGTGTGACCGTGGTTGTGGGCGGGCAGTGGACCCACGAAGACCAGGAGCAGATCGCCCATGCCCTGGGGCTGCCGCTGGAGCAGGTGCGCGTCATCTATCCGAATATCGGGGGAGCCTTCGGCGGGCGTGAAGATATGTCTGTGCAGATTGTGCTGGCTCTTGCAGCCTGGCGGCTGCACCAGCGCGGCATCGACCGTCCGGTGAAGATCGTGTGGTCACGAGAAGAGTTGATGGTCGGGCACCACAAACGGCATCCCTACCTGATCCGCACCAAGTGGGGGGCCACGAAGGATGGCAAGGTGGTGGCTGCCGAGGTGGATCTGATCGCCGATGGCGGGGCTTATGCTTACACCTCTACCAAGGTGCTTGGCAATGCTACGCTGATGTGCACCGGACCTTATGAAATTCCGAATGTCAAAGTCGATTCCTGCGCGGTATATACCAACAATCTACCCAACGGCGCTTTCCGCGGCTTCGGTGGGCCGCAGGCAGCCTTTGCCGCCGAGACGCAGATGAACAAGCTGGCTGAAGCCCTGCGCATGGACCCGGTGGAAATCCGTACACGCAACCTGCTCATCGAAGGGGCTTTGCTTTCAGTGGGCACGCCGCTGCCGAAGGGTGTGAGCATCACGCAGGTCGTCGAGCACTGCGCTGAATCCGGCGGCTGGCAGAAGACAGCTCTGGGCTGGCAGCGCCGCAAAGACCTCACCCAGCCTTATCAGGACCTTCATTTAAAGCGTGGGGTGGGTTTTGCCTGCGCCTTCAAGAACGTGGGGTTTTCCTTCGGCGCACCCGAGAACTGCTGGGCGACGGTAGAGCTGCACGGCACCGGAGAGATCGAACGCGTCGTCGTTCGCCATGCAGCGGCAGAGGTAGGGCAGGGCGCGCACACCGTCATCGCCCAGGCGGCTGCTGAGGCTGCCGGTGTACCGTTCGCAGCGCGTCAGCTTGATCACCGCGGATACTGCCTATACTGAGAATTCTGGCAGCGTCTCAGCCTCACGGATGACTTTTATGGCAGGTAATGCTGTCAAAGGCGCGGTGGCGGCTGCGCTGGAAAAATGGAAGGCAGAGGAGCGCCCCGCCATTGCCACCTACCAATACCTGCCGCCGCGCACCACCCCGCTCGATCCGCAGACGGGCAAGTCCGAGCCGAATTTCGCTTATGGCTATGTGGCCCAGGTTGTCAAAGTGGAAGTGGATACCGAAACTGGCCTGGTGCGCATTTTAGATGTAATTTCGACCAACGATGTGGGTAAAGCGATCAACCCACAGCAGGTCAAAGGGCAGATCGAGGGCGGTGTTGTCCAGGCGGCTGGTTATGCTGTATTAGAGAACTTTGTGCAGATGAATGGTAAGGTGCTCACCCGCCACCTCTCCACTTACTTGATCCCAACTGTGTTAGACATACCCGATCAGGTACATGCGCTGATAATGGAATTACCCGACCCCATCGGACCATGGGGAGCACGCGGCATGGCAGAGATGCCCTTCCTGCCTTTGGCGCCGGCGGTGATTGCCGCAGTGCGTAATGCCACCGGCATCTGGTTCAACGAGTTCCCGCTCACCCCCGAACGCATCTTGCGTGGGCTGAATAAGCTGGAAAGCCGACCAGCCTGAGATGGACCTATCAACATCCATCCACATGCTGGGAGATATGCTCGGGCGGGTTATTGCAGAGCAGGAATCTCCGGAAATTTATGCGATCATTGAACGCATCCGGCAGCTCGCCAAAGGGCGCCGCCAGGCGGAAGTGGGCGCAGCTGCGGCACTAACAGCCGAGGTGGAGGCGCTTTCACCTGCCCAGGCACGTGCCGTTGCTTCTGCTTTCACCCTGTATTTCGATCTGGTCAACCTGGCCGAGGAGCATTATCGCGTTGAGATGCTGCGTAAGCGTGAATTGGAAAACTACCCCGACCCGTTGCCCGAATCGATTGCCGAAGCGGTTGCCAGGTTGAAGGCTAGCGGGGTTACTAGCGAGGAAATGTCTGAGCTCATCCATGACCTCTCGATTGAGATGGTGCTGACCGCCCATCCCACCGAAGCCAAGCGCCGTTCCATCCTTTCCAAGATCAGGCGCATTGCAGCCACCCTGGATACACTCAACCGTCAAGATCTGCTGCCGCGCGAGGTGGAGGCATTTCATGCGGCCATTTATGCCGATATTACGGCCATCTGGCTGACCGATCGGGCGCGTACCCTTCGCCCGACAGTAACAGACGAGGCCCGCACAGGCTTATATTTTATCGACGAAGTGTTCTGGGAGCTGCTGCCAGAACTGTATGGCGAGCTCGACCGCGCCCTGGAAAAGCATTACCCAGGGTTGAAGGCAGAGCGTACCTGGCTGCGGCTGGCTTCCTGGATTGGTGGCGACCGGGACGGAAACCCGAATGTGACAACGGCGGTGACTGCTGAGACGCTACGCCTGCACCGGGGATTGGCTGTGGAAAAGCACCGTCCACGCTTCCAAGAGCTGGGGCGAAGGCTCAGCATCAGCTCCCGGCGCATCCCACCTCCGCCAGAGCTGGAAGGCTGGTTGGAGAGCCGCAGACCCTTCCCATCTCACGTGGCTTACCTGGAAACCCGCTACGCTGCGGAGCCTTATCGCCTGGCGCTTTCGCTGCTGGCGATGGATCTGGCAGAAGCTTCGCAGGATAATGTAACAGAAAGGCTTTTATCTTCGACGGAGAGCCCCGAGCAGCTTCATGCTGCGCACTACATCGAAGCGCTGGACAGCATCCGCTGCTCTGTGCCCTACAGCCTGACGGTAGACCTGTTCCGCATTGTGGACCGCCAGCTCCAGATCTTTGGGCTGCATGCGGCCCGGCTGGATATCCGGCAGGACTCAGGCAAGCTCAGGCTGGCGTTGGGTGAGATCTTGCGTGCCTTGCAGGTTACTGATTCCTTTGAAGGAATGGACGAGCTTCCACGCCTCAGTTTGCTGGAGAAGCTCCTCTCCGAAGCACCTCCTGCGCTGGCAGAACACCCGGGCGTTACCCCTGAGACGGCTGAGACCTGGGCGCTATTCCAGCTCCTGGGCCGGGTGCAGAGGATCTATGGGGCTGAGCTGTTGGGTCCTTTTATCATCTCAATGACGCGCGGGGCTGCGGACGTGCTGACCGTGCTGCTGCTGGCGAAGTGGACGGACTGCGAGGATTGTCTTTCCATTGTGCCCTTGTTCGAGACGCTGGCAGACCTGAAAGCCGCAGCGGGTATCTTGAGGCAGCTCTTCGCCATGCCTGTTTATTGCCAACACCTGGCTGCTTGTGGCAACGCGCAGATGGTGATGATCGGTTATTCGGACAGCAACAAGGATGGGGGCTACCTGGCAGCGAACTGGGCGCTCTACCAGGCGCAGGAAGCCATCTCGCAGGTTTGTAAAGAGATGCATGTCCAACTGACTCTATTCCATGGGCGGGGAGGTACTACAGCGCGCGGCGGAGGCCCTACCAACCGCGCCATCCTGGCACAGCCGCCGGCTTCAATCCAGGGACGCTTCCGCTTGACAGAGCAGGGAGAAACGATCAGTGCGCGTTATTCCCACCAGGAGATCGCCCACCGCCACCTGGAGCAGGTGGTCAATGCGGTCTTGTTGGCTTCCTCACCTCGGCGGCCTCAAGAGAGCCTTCCCGCCACCTGGCGAGAGGCGATGGACCGCATGTCCGCTATGGCCTATCAAGCTTACCGTGCCCTGGTTTTTGAGACCGAGGGTTTCACCACTTTTTGGCAGGCTGCCACGCCTTTGGATGAGATCAAGCGACTGCAAATCGGGTCGCGCCCTTCGGCCCGCCAGGCAGGTGCTGACTCGGTGGAGAAAATCCGCGCAATCCCCTGGGTCTTCTCGTGGATGCAGAGCCGCGGCAACCTGCCGGGCTGGTTCGGTTTGGGCAACGGCCTGGGGGCAGTGGATGATCTATCCCTTTTACAGGAAATGTATGCACGCTGGCCTTTCTTCAGCGCCCTGCTGGATAACGCCGAGATGTCGTTAGTGAAGGCAGATATGCAGATCGCCGCGCTGTATGCTGATTTGGCGCCAGAACCTGACCAGGCCATGCGGTGCCTGGCGATCATCCAGCTGGAATTTGAGCGCACGCGGGAGATGATCCTGAAGGTGACCGGGCACACGGAATTGATGGAGAACGAGCCAACCGTGCAGCGGTCAATCTTGCTGCGCAACCCCTATGTGGACCCGCTCAATTACATCCAGGTGATGCTTCTCAAGCGCCTGCGCAGGCTGGAGGGGCAGGAAGAGGATGCGGAAGCACTGCACGAGGCCGTACTGCTGACGATCAATGGTATCGCAGCGGGTTTGAGGAATACAGGGTAAAAAAGACTCATCGCAGAGACGCAGAGCGCTGAGAATTGATTTAGAAAAAAAGGTGGCAAATAGGGTTGGGTTTACCCGGCATAATAGACCGGTAACGATTAATTCCTAAACAAAAGAGGCAGAAAAATAGGATGGACGGGCGTCAAGGGTGGACCGCCAGCTGTCCAGGTGCCACTACCAGAAGTGAATGCATAACAACAATAACCTGGTTGTGTCCACACACAAATCGGGTAATTGATCAGTTGGTAGGTTCCGGTTGCGGTGGTTAAGGTTGGAAATGTGCCTGAGTATAGAAAACTACCGTCGTTGTAGGAAAAATGGCGATTGGTAATATCTCCAGGGCCTCCCACAAGAATGGTCGACGTGCCGGTTTTGTTACAGCCATTGTAAGGAACCTGAACAGAAATGTTCAGAAACTCCTCACCACCGGTTAAAACATCAAAGGATGTAGCTCGAGAACTACCTGACACAAAACCTGTCCAATGGTTTAGATCGGCGGCGGCGGCGGTTGTGAAGGACCACCAGGTATTCGCGTCAGCATAGGTTTCCCCAGCGCTGTTGACAGCGCGCACATGCCAATAATACGGCGTTCCCAAACTCAATCCAGTTAATGAAACGCTGGTAGCCGTTGTAGTCACCCAGGATGTGTCGCAACTGTTATCGTTCGTCGTATCGTAGCAATAAGCATAATTGGCAGCGTAGGTGCTTTTGTTCCACTGTAAGATAGGCCGGAGGGATTGGCTGTTATTGCCATCAGTTGGTGAAGTCTTATTGAATGCGTCAGGGTAAGTACTCGCCGGCCAAATTGAAAAAACGATATTGTAACTGGTAGGCGTAGGGATGATGGTATCAGAGCTCCTGGCAACTTCGATGAAGTAGGTTGTTCCTGCGTTCACCATAAGGGTTGCCTGAGATGCTGTTGAGCAGGCCTGGTTGGTTAAGCTGCCCGCGTGTCCCAGTCCAGACGCCAAGAATTGAACTGTATTGGCTGCCGCCGGTGCTGAAAACCAGGCTCTCACTGACGGCTGGTGAAAAGGTATACCAGACTGTATTGTATCTTTGACCGCTCATGCAAGGGAAGCTCGGATCATCGGAAGCGACTGTGGCAGAGATAATGTCTTCCGCGTTGGTGTAGGGTACCCCGGTGACGACCAGTGCATTGTCAAAATCGTCATTGGCAACGGCCAAAAGGCTTTGCAGATTTTCGGAATCTGTATATGCGCTGACCGGAGAATTTAGTACACTCGAAACTAAAATTACCCCGAACAAGAGAATTGTAAAGGGTATTCCACGGATGTGGGTAAATATTATCTTGGACAATACTTCCTCCTTAACTGCTTATGTGCTGGTGTTGTAATTTTCAAGCAATAAAAAAAATGACATTCTGATAAGTACAGAGAGTAATAATATTAATGAAAAAATCTTAGCGTGCATTATACATTACCCTGAAATCCAAGTCAACATAAAATTACCTTCATTCTTCTCAAGACAAGCGTTTTTCATACACTGCTTGACAAGGATATTTTTCCGTGAGTTTCATTATCACACTTCTCGCAATTCTGACGATCTTTCCAGCCAGAAAAAATATTTCAAGTGGAATGTCTAGATCTGCTGTTGTATTCTGAAATACATAGAAAATCAAAAAGCGGTATATGTGTGATGCGCTGTTGACCACGAGGGCAGTGAGGTCTAAAATAGGGAATCAGGGATCAAATCAAAAACAAGCATACTGGTAAAAAAGCTACTCGCACGATGTGGATGCCATACTGCGTAGGAGGGCACACAATTAGACTCTTCACCACCCTCCCGCGTATTGCACCGAATAGGGAGCCGCCTGTTTCTCATTCCAGGCGTACAGCAGCTCGTTGACCTGGCGCAGGTGGAGGAAATCGTGTGCCACCCAGGAAACAAGGACATCTCCGGCACTAAGGATCAGCACCTCATCCTCAGGGCTAAACGAAGCCTGTAAGGTCTTATCCCAGTTGGGTGACGGAAGGGCTTTGAGCCATGCCATCGAAGCTTCCCGCTCGGTCAGGAAGCTTTCAAGCGCCTGGCGGCAGCTCTTGACTGTGACATAATCTGCAGGATTGAACCTCCCCCAGGGTTGGGGTGGGTCGCTGAACATTTCCTGCAAGTGCTTGCGGAAATCATATGCGTTCCTCGTTATAGAAATGCTCCATGACTTCTTGGAGCGACCAGGTCTCCGGATCCGGCTTCCATTGGGCTTGCTCAGTGGAGATGGACTCGACCAGGCAGCGCAAGGCCAGGGCATTGACAGACATCTGGCGGATGATTTCTTGAATATCGACCATTTTATTTATTTTCGAACTACGTCCAGCCGGCACCAGGCATACAGGGCGTCATAGACTTCGATCTGGTGGTCCAGGTTTTCCATGTCCTCAGGAAAGCGCAAGCTGTAACCGCTAGCAATCGCTTCCAGGCCACGGGCGATCGGCTCCTTATCGATATCTTCGGAAACATCCGCCCCATGAACGATTTGCGCCAGGCGCAGCAGGCCTGGTTCTTTCAGCCCATACTTCAGGATAATTGACTCGAAGGAGCAGCGACCCTCGTGATGCCCCAGTTCCACACCGGGTGCATCGAAGGGGATCGCCCCGGTCTCTTTGACCACCTGCTCAATCTGGCTGGCAGGGACGAACAAGAACTCCGCATTACTGTCAATAAAGCGCGTGATCAGCCACGGGCAGGCGATGCGATCTACATGAACGTGCGAACGAGTAACCCATTTCATAAGTCAAATCTCTCCTTTCGAGTTTGGAAAACAACATGATCATTTTACTCCCAGTTACCTTTTTGGAGAAACCCAAAAGAGGCAAAACCTGCCTGGTGAATGCGTTGCATTCTGAATAGAGGGAGTGTATGATATTAACAAATGGGGATCGTGTAATTTTAGACGCAGATATATTGGATAAGTCTTGACCGACCGGGAGGGAATTTTATTCACAGCCGGGTAGGCTGAAAGGAGAATAAGCGATGACTCCGGAAATAGCCCAGTACAAGAAGATCACCGATGAGGAACTGACCTCGGCTATGCAAGGGGCGATTGCCAGCCGGGAAGCCGCCAACCAATTTTGGCGCTCGGTGACAGATTATCCAAATTCCCTGCTTCGGGAAGGGAATGTTGCGCAAGCCCAGGTTTTACTTCTAAACCTGCTGAATAAATGCAGCAGCCTGGCACCCGTGGATTATCCCAAAATACATAAGGGCAGTCCTTATTACTGGCTGGGGATTGCGGCATTTCTGCTGCACGACTTTCAGACAGCCGATTTTTTCATGGATGCAACCATCACGGAGGATCTGAAGTGGGGAGTGGAGGTAGAGAAGTTACCAACTCCGGCTATGTCATTCTTGCTGCTGGAAGGCAGCCAGCTCAACCCGAACGCTCAAAAGCTGGCCCAGGCGGCTGAAGCGAAGCTGCAATTATGCCTGGAGTTCTACAAATCATTGACGGGAAAGCCCACCTGGCTCCCGGACCTGTCTTTACCGCGGTTGAGATTGAAATTCTTGCGCCCGGCTTTGAGCAGGAATGACCCGAGCTGGCGCAGGCTGGCGGTTGCTCTGATCAGTTTCTTGCTCGAGTGGGATTTCCGCCAGGGTCTACTTTCATTGAGATCTTCGGATGGGACTTTCGAGCCGTTCTATCTGCACCTCTTAAAGGGCTGTGTCTTATTCGAGGGCTTGTTGAATGAAAATCCGAAAAAGAAGCCGGTAGGAGGAGATCTTGCTGTCGTTGTCGATGAGCTGCATGCAGAGCTAGGGATCAACCCGCCTTCCAACTTTTCTGGAAGGTTCAACCACATCCTTGGTGACCTGGCCCAGGCGGATAACCGGATCGAAACGGCAGTCGGGTTCACCCTCCGGCTGCGCAAGGCAGTATTACAGGCATCTGGTGACGGAGAGGCTGTCAGCCTGGCGCAGTATCAGCAGCTGTTCGAGATGACGGCAGCCGCGGGGTTGTACACGCTGGCGTGTTTGTATTGAGGGATGGTTGAACCGCACAAACTCGGAGTACAACAAGAAAAACCAACTCTTCTTGTGGTTGACCTCCCTCTTAGGTCTTGTGGAGCTGATCTCTAACCAGGGCCGGTCACACGCGGGTGAGCGCACCTCAACTCATCGCTTGCGCACAGGCTCAGGTTATGGCTGCACTGGGAAATTTCGCCTCGCAGAGAAGACAATAAGATATAATCCTATTTATGATTGTCCTCATTCGTGGAGGTGGAGATTTAGCTACGGGCGTGGCGCTGCGCTTATACCGGGCAGGGATGCGCGTGGTGATCGCTGAGCTGCCCCAACCCTTGGCTGTACGGCGGTTGGTCTCCTTTGCGGAGGCGGTAAACAACGGCGAGGTGACGGTGGAGGGGGTGACAGGGCGCAAAGTAGCCGACCCGACCGATTCGCTGCGCATCTTGCAGATCCTCTCGAAGGGGCAGGTGCCGGTGCTGGTGGATCCTGAGGCAAAAGCTGCCCAGGCGCTGCATCCCTCAGTGATCGTGGATGGACGCATGCTCAAGCGTGCTCCGGAGCCGCTGCGCCACACAGCGCGCCTGTATATCGGCTTAGGACCGGGCTTTACGGCACCCAAAGACTGCAGCGCGGTGATCGAAACGCAGCGCGGACACTGGTTGGGACGGGTGATCTGGCATGGAACGGCAGAGAACGATACCGGGCAGCCTGAAACAGTGGGTGAAAGGCGCAGCGAACGTGTTTTACGGGCTCCAGTGGATGGCATCCTGCACACCTTTACCGAGATCCAGGCACACCTGGAGGCTGGGGAGGCGGTGGCAAAGGTGGGTGGTGAAGTGATCAAGGCACCTTTCACGGGGGCGCTGCGCGGTTTGCTGCCAGAAGGGATGTATGTATCGCAGGGATTGAAGATTGGCGACCTGGATCCGCGTGATGACCCTGATTTATGTCGGTTGGTATCCGATAAGTCGCTGGCGGTGGGAGGTGGCGTTTTAGAAGCGATCTTCTCGACAGTGGATCTGCGACCTTTGATTTGGAAATGAAGGGTATATCCCTGGCACAGGCTCTGCGGTATATGGGAGTCGAGCGCGGTTTTCAAACAGCCCCCGCGCCTGGCTTTTATAGGTGCAGGGGGGAAGACGACGGCGATGTTCACGCTGGCACGAGCCTTGATTGAAGGAGGAACTGAGGCGGTTTTTGTCACCACAACCACACATTTAGATATAGAACAGGCAAAGCTGGCAGATCGGCATTTGCGCATAGATAAAGTTACGGAGCTGCCTTCCAGCGCTCTAAAAGGGGTGACCTTATTCAGCGGGCGGGAAGTGGCAGGCGGTAGGTTGGCAGGACTGTATGACGAAGCTCTGAGTGTACTGAATGAAAGATCGGAATTTGAAAATGTCCCACTGCTGATCGAGGCAGATGGCTCACGGATGCGCCCTCTCAAAGCTCCTGCGGAGCACGAGCCAGCTATACCGGGTTTTGTTGATGCGGTCGTCTTGGTGGCAGGGTTGACAGGCTTGGGAAAACCGCTTTCTGGAGAGTGGGTGCACCGACCGGAGCTCTTCGCGGAGCTGGCTGGCTTGCAAGATGGACAGATGATTACATCCCAGGCATTAGCAAAGGTTCTGACTCATCCACTAGGTGGGTTGAAGGGCATCCCAGCGGAGGCGAGACGTATTTTGCTGTTGAACTGGGCTGATACCGTGGAGCAGCAAACCGCGGGGAAAGAGATTGCAGAACAGTGCCTGAGGACGTTTCAGAGTGTGATCGTGGCAGCCCTCACCCCTGGCTCCTCCCCCACGGGGGGAGGGAAATTTAACCTTTTCCCCAACACCTATCCCCTGATCGCTTCGGTTTATGAACCCAACGCGATCATCCTGCTTGCTGCCGGCTCTTCCAGCCGCTTTGGCAGCCCCAAGCAGCTCATCGATTGGAAGGGGAAGCCGCTGGTCAGGCACGTAGCCGAGACTGGCGCTCGCCTCAGGCTGTGGACTGGTGCGCGTGGTGGTAGGAGCCTTTTCGGAGCAGGTGTGCAGAGCGTTAGATGGGTCTGCCGGTTGAGATTGTCGAGAACCCGGAATGGCAGGAGGGGCAGGCAGCTTCGGTGCAGACGGGGATCCGTGAGCTTCCAAAGGAGACCGGTGCAGCGTTATTCTTACTGGTGGACCAGCCTCAAGTGCCGGTTGAGCTGCTGCAAGGACTGTTCAATCTGCATGCCCAGACTCTTGCACCGCTGACCGCTCCCCGGTGCCAGGGTCGCAGGGCAAATCCAGTGCTCTTCGACCGGGTCACCTTCCCGGACTTGCTGGCATTGAAGGGAGATATGGGGGGACGAGTGCTCTTTGCCAGCCCTAAAAATTATCCGGTTGCCTGGCTGCCCTGGGAGGATGAGAGGCTGCTGTGGGATGTGGATACGCAAGAGGATTATAAAGAATTAATATGATCTCTGCGATTGTTTTGGCTGCCGGGGAGTCCCGGCGCATGGGTTCGCCTAAGATCAACTTGCCCTGGGGGAGGCAGACTGTTTTAGGGCGGGTGGTGGGAACGCTCCTGGAAGCCGGGTTGGAAGAGATCATCCTCGTGATGGGTGCGCAACCTGTCGTGGGTGCGGATGAATTCGTAAAGCAAGGCGTAAAGTTGGCCCATAATCCGGATTATGCCTCGGGTGAGATGCTGTCTTCTTTCCAGGTCGGTTTACAGTCTGCGGCTGTTGAAAGTCAGGCCGCACTGCTGGCTCTGGGAGACCAGCCTCAAATGGAGCTGGCTGTCGTCCGGTCGGTTGTGCGGGCTTATACGACGAGACAGCCAAGGATTTTAATTCCGAGCTACCAAATGCAGCGTGGACACCCGGGTGTGGTGAGCAGGGAATTGTGGGGGGAGATTCTTTCGATGACATCCCCAGCCACGCTGCGCGATTTCTTCAATACACATGCAGCCGATATTTCATACCTGGATGTTACGGCGGAAACAGTGATTCAGGATCTGGATACACCGGAAGATTACGAGCGGTTTAGACCGCGATAGGAGAAATATGCGCAGTGAACAAGAAATGCTTGACCTCATCATGAAAACCGCCCAGGAGGATGAGCGCATTCGCGCCGTCCATCTGAACGGCTCGCGGGTCAACCCGAACGCCCCGCGAGATTTCTTTCAAGATTTTGACATAATCTATTTTGTCACCGATGTAACCCCTTACAGTGAAAACCTGGAATGGATCAGCCGTTTCGGTGATCTGATGATCTTGCAAATGCCAGACCTTATGGAAGACCCGCCTCCGATGGAGGGAGATCATTTCCAATACCTGATGCAGTTCAGCGATGGCAACCGCATTGATCTGGGGATTTTTCCTCTCCACAGGTTGAAAGATTTTGTTCCCGAAAGCCTGACCGTGGTGCTTTTGGATAAGGACGGGCTTTTTAAATGGATACCTCCAACGAGTGACCGCGATGGCATCCCGCCTCCGCCTACTGCCAAGGCCTTCGGCGACTGTTGCAACGAGTTTTGGTGGGTCAGCCCATACGTTGCCAAGGGATTATGGCGGGAAGAGTTCCTTTATGCCCGGTACATGCTTGATGAAGTGGTTCGCTCGCAGCTCATGAAAATGCTGGATTGGTATATCGGCGTGCGAACCGGATTTGCCACTAACCCTGGGAAGATGGGCAAATATTATCGAAAATACCTGGAGGCAGAGCTGTGGGAGCTGCTTTTGAAAACTTACGCAGATGCAGATTACGATCATACCTGGGAAGCGCTGTATAGGATGGGGGAGCTGTTTAGAAAGTTGGCGGTGACAGTGGCGGACCATTTTGGCTTCGAATATCTGCAGTGTGATGACCAGCGTGTCAGTGCTCACTTGAGGCATGTGCGGCAGCTGCCTAAAAATGCCAAGGAGATGTATTGAAATCCCTTATGGTTCATCACGAACCACCTGGATATGTCTGTCTCTTTTACCAGATTATCAAAAGAGCTGAAAATATTCATCTTTGGATTAAACCTTGCCATCTTACCTAACTTATGCTATTTTAGAGGCATGGCTGTAATTCGTGCCTTTATCGCCATCAAGCTGCCAGCCGAGGTGCAGCAGAGCCTGGAGGAAGTGATGCGCCAGCTCCGCCACCGCCTGCAGACTTTGCCGGAAGATGCTGTACGCTGGGTGCCGGTTGAAAATATTCACCTGACGCTTAAATTCCTGGGCGAGGTCTCCCTGCCAAACCTGGACATGCTCGAGGAGATGCTGCTAACCGAGGTGAAAGCAAATCCTCGTTTCGAGTTCAGTGTAGGTGGTGTGGGTGCCTTCCCCAACGTAAAGAGTCCGCGTGTGGTGTGGGTGGGTGTGCAAGCTCCACCAGAGCTGATGACTCTGCAGAGAGCGATCGAGAGCAAGATGGAGAAGCTCGGTTGCAGCCGAGAGGAGCGCCCCTTCTCGCCTCACCTGACGCTGGGGCGGGTATCTCGTAATACCACCAAACCAGAAGCGCACCAGATTGGAGAAGCCTTACAAGCGGTCAAGGTAGGTTTTTTAGGTTTGGTATGCGCGCAAGGGGTGAGCCTGTTCAAAAGTGACTTGCGGCCAACCGGCAGTGTTTATACTTGCCTCTTGACTGCGCCGCTAACCGAGAATAAAGATTAGCTTTTTTCTAGTAAAATATGCAATCTAAGAACTTATCTGAAAATTGTTTGAAAATTTTTACTTCTCTTTTTTTTCGGATAGGTCCTAAACTATTTCGAGAGGTGAAACCTGGAAACAATTGAATTTGCGCGTGCCATTGTTGAGGCTTTGGAAGAAAAAAAGGGGAGAACATCTTGTTAATGGATATTCGGGAACAAGCCAGTTTCGCAGATTATTTTGTTATCTGTTCTGGAACAAGTGAAAGGATGCTGAAAGCCTTGCAGGATGCTGTGGATGAGCAGATCAGCTTGAAGTTCAAACGGCATGCCCACTTGGAAGGGCGCCCGCAGGATGGCTGGGTTCTGGCAGATTATGGTGAGGTTGTCGTGCACATCTTTTCTCCTGACCGGCGCAATTATTACCGCCTGGAAGATCTCTGGTCGAAGAGCAAGGTCCTCCTGCACGTCCTTTAGCGTCTATGATCACCGATCTGACAGCAACCCAGCTTTTAGTCCGTGAAGCAGATGAAGAAGACCGGCAAAAAATATCTAACCTGCTGCATTTCGAGCTACGCGTCCACCGCCATCTGGACTGGCGCACACCTCTGGAATGGTTGGGGAGCTCTCCATTTATTGTGGGAGAAGAACAAGGACGTATTATAGGAGCGCTGGCATGCCCGGTTGATCCCGAAGGGGTAGCCTGGCTGCAGCTCTTTGTGGCTTCCACCGGCCGCCCGGTTGCGGATATCTGGCAACCGTTATGGTCGAAAGCGTTGAGTGTGCTGGAACCACAGCACGGATTGGTCCTGGCAGCGATCCCGATGCACGATTGGCTGGTGACCTTGCTCAAGCAAGACGGTTTTGCCCTGGCAAATGAGATCGTGGTTTTGCAGTGGGGGTATGACCAGCCTCTTGAGCGGTTTGTTGGACCGCCAGTCACCATCCGCCCCATTCAGCCAGGAGAGCTGGAACAGGTCTGGCGAGTGGATGCAGGAGCTTTTAAGGTATTGTGGCAGAACTCACTCTCCTCTCTTGAGCTGGCTTATCAACAGTCGTCGATCGCCACGCTGGCAGAGGACGAGACAGGCATCATCGGTTACCAGATCAGCACCACCAGCTCAATGGGGGGGCACCTGGCACGCCTGGCTGTATTGCCGTCTTACCAGGGCAGGCGGATCGGTTATGCACTGGTGAATGACGTACTCAGGCAGTTTGTTTTTCGAGGCATTTTCCACGTGACCGTCAATACCCAGTCTGATAATCTTGCCTCCCTCCGCCTGTATGAGAAGGTGGGTTTTCAGAGGACTGGTGAAAGCTATCCAGTCTATATTAAAACCCCCGAGTTCTCAAACCCATCTGGGGTTTAGGGAATAAGTTATGACCCAGGCAGAGATGCAGATTTTCTTGCCAGATCTTTTCATCCGGAGCTTTTGGCAGGCAGCCGCCCAGGAGATGAGTGTATACAGTCTCAATATGATCTTGGTTAGGGCGGGGCTGGAAAAATTTATTGAAGGGGAGAAGGACCTGCCAAAGACTGCGCAGATATCTGTGTTTGAGTTTGGGCTTTTTCAACATGCCTTACGAGAATATTATGGGCGCGGAGCGCGCGGTCTGCTAATCCGTGCCGGGCGCGGGACATGGGAGATCTTGGCGAAGAACCTGCCCTGGCAGCGGGCGATTCAATCGCATCTGATAAACTATTTACCCCTCTCTTATAAATCCAGGCTAGGATTGAACCAATTGCGCACGTTATTGTGCTACCCTGGGAGCTGGACGCAAGTGACCAAGCAAGGCCAGGATCTTTATTACACAGATTGTTCTGGTTTGGGTATCAGCGAGCTCACGACAGGAGAACCAGTCTGCTGGACGATGTTGGGTTTGATCCAGGGTGCTTTGGAAAGCGTTACGAACCGAGCCTTCGAGGTTGAGGAAGTGTCTTGCCGGGGGGCTGGGTCGGAAGCCTGTAAATTCCGAGTCCATTTCAATGCTTAATCTTGCATTAGAGTTGATCTGCAGAAGGTGTTTATCTCTGGACAAACCCATCTTCGCATGGGAAAATGGGAAACTTCTGCTGACCAATAATTGTACATAGGATAAGACGATGTCG
Organism: uncultured Chloroflexia bacterium; assembly: GCA_963751425.1. Classification (GTDB taxonomy): domain Bacteria; phylum Chloroflexota; class Anaerolineae; order Anaerolineales; family UBA4823; genus CAVVUF01. The sequence goes on from CAVVUF010000002.1 coordinate 1,745,186, forward strand.
ACAAGCTTACGCAAAGATATGAAAGATAAACGTAGAAAACAGAGCCAGAAGCAGCGCCAGATGGCGACCCTGGCGATAATCGGTGGGGTAGCGCTGCTGGTGGGCATAATAGTCCTTTCTGGTTTTCTAAAATCCTCGGCGCCGGTGGGTGATTTTACTGTGATTACTCCCGATGTTCATCCCCAGGTGAACGGCACGGCGATGGGGGATCCCAATGCACCTGTGCGGATCGATGTATTCGAAGATTTCCAATGCCCGGCTTGCCAGTATTATTCCGAAAACATCGAGAATCAGGTGATCGATAATTTGATCTCCACTGGGAAGGTATATTATGTTTTTCACAATTACCCTTTCCTGGATGACCGGGCTGCGACCAAGGAATCAGACCAGGCAGCCAATGCGAGCATGTGCACGGCAGACCAGGGGCGCTTCTGGGATTACCACCAGATGTTGTATGCCAATTGGAAAGGGGAGAATGAAGGCAATTTAAGCGATAAGCGATTGACAGCTTTTGCGGAAGCCTTAGGCCTGGATATGGACAAATTCAACACCTGCTCTTAAGGCCAACCAATTCAAAGATCAGATCAATGCTGATCTACAAGCAGGACAAGACATGGGAGCCCAGGGAACCCCATCGGTCTTCGTGAATGGCAAGATTGTGGCGCCGGGTCAGGTGCCGTCTTTTGAAGAAATCAGAGCTGCCGTGGATGCGGCGTTGAACCAATAGAAAAAGGGGCTGTCCAAAAAGAAAGGGCAGCCCCTTTCGGCGTTTAAAGAAGATATGATTTAATAGGGGGTATGAAAAAGAAAAGCAGCCCACCGGTATTCAAGGAATATACTCAAGGGCAGGTGATGCTACTGCCCACGGATCTAGAAGGGCAAATCCCACCGAAACACCTGGTGCGAGTGGTCAATACCGCCATTGAGAAGATGAATTTGGCGAGATTGCTGGTCCAATACAAAGGGGGCGGGACATCCAGCTACCACCCGAAGATGCTCTTGAAGGTGCTGGTGTATGCCTACACCCAGCAGCTGTATTCTTCCCGCAAGATCGCCAAGGCTCTGAGGGAGAATATATACTTCATGTGGCTGTCGGGCAACCAGCAGCCGGATTTTCGGACGATCAACCGCTTCCGGTCGGAAGTGGTCAAAGCAGTCATTGAAGATATCTTTACTTCAGTCTTGGAGCTCTTGCTGGAAGAAGGATATGTCAAGCTGGAGAATTACTTTCTGGATGGGACCAAGATCGAAGCCAATGCCAACAAGTACTCCTGGGTGTGGGCCAAGAGTACCCGGCGCTACAGGCAGAAACTGCAGGAGAAGGTCAAGGAGCTGATCCACGAGATTGAGCAGGTGAACGAGGTCGAGAATGCTGAGTATGGGGAGCGGGACCTGGAAGAGCTGGGGCCGGAGGAGCCCTTGGACAGCCACAAGCTGGAGCAAAAGATCGAGGAACTCAATCGGCGGCTGAACGCTCAATCCGAAAAGCCAACCGAGCCGCAAGCAGAAACAATCCAACCAGGCAAAGCGGAACCGACAGGAGCGCAGCCCACCCCGCTCAAGAAGAAGCGAGGTCGTCGGGGGAAGTCGAAGCTCGAGAAGGCCCAAGCTGCCTTGAAGAAGCTGGAAACAGACGGCCTGCCTCGCCAGAAGAAGTATGAAGACCAAGAGCGGAAACTAGCTGGACGCAACAGCTATTCCAAGACCGATGTCGATGCCACCTTCATGCGTATGAAGGATGATCCCATGAAGAACGGGCAATTGAAGCCAGGTTATAACCTGCAGATGGGGACAGAAGGCCAGTTTGTGGTCGGTTTCAGCGTCCACCAACGACCAGGAGACCCGGGCTGCTTGGTGCCGCACTTACAAGGGGTCAAGGAGAAGTTAGGGCGATTGCCGAAGAACGTGATGGCTGACAGTGCCTATGGGAGTGAAGAAAATTATGCTTATCTCGCACAAGAACAGGTGGGAAATTACCTGAAGTACAACACTTTCGGTCAGGAGCAGCGAGCTCGCTACAAACCGAATGCCTTTGCTGCCAACCAAATGAAATATGACCCAGAGAAAGATGAGTTGATCTGCCCAGCAGGAAAACGCCTGAGGTACCAATATACCTCCCATCCCAAAACGGAGAATGGCTACCGCACCGAGAGACGCTGTTACCAGGCCGAAGACTGCCAAGACTGTCCCTTAAAAGCTCAATGCACCAAAGCGAAGGGGAACCGCTGGGTCGAGTTGAGCTTCCAGTTGAAGGCTTGGAGGCAACAAGCCAGACAGAATCTGACCAGTGAAGAAGGAAAGAAGCTGCGTTCGTTACGAGGAGTGGAGGTGGAAAGTGTGTTTGGAAGGCTCAAGGAAGATTGGGGCTTCCGCAGATTCTTACTCAGGGGGATTGAAAAGGTGAAAACAGAGTTCGGTCTGCTCTGTATTGCCCAGAATATGGCAAAACTGGCGGTCTCGTAACCGCCAGTTTTTTTTGCTTTTTCCTCTTGTGCTCTTTTGGTCAACAATGGGGCTGACTTGGCTTACTTTTGAGACAGCCCTTTTTTAATCAACCAGGGCAGCGTTTTCAAGCACACTGCCTTTCTGCTCTGCCTGCTTGCGGAACAGACTCACATCGATACGATTAAGTATCATTAGCGATATAAGCATCAAGAGAGCCATGCCCGAAAAGACAGCCACGTAGGCCATGACCGGATTCCGTAGGATCAGGTTGAGTATGTCGCGTAGCGTGCCGCTGATCAGCGAGCCCAACAGGCGAGAGGTGGCATTCGCCATGCCCCAGGCGCCCATGTACAACCCAATGCTGGAAGGAATGGTCATATCGAGCATCAGAGAAAGGTTGGAGACCGTCGCTACCCCAGATCCGACACCCAACACGACCAGGCCGGTGTAAAAGACCCCAGTTGTGACAAGCACCCCGCTGAGGGCAATCAGCGCAAAGCCTGAGAGGGCTGCCCAGCCACCAATCTGTGCGAGTGTACGCTTGGATGTCTTGCCTTCCAGCGCGCCGGTCATTCCCATGGCAGCCAGGAAACACACCCCCCAGATGGAGGTAATGCGCGTGGTAGCGTTTACCGGCATGCCAAAGGCTTCGGCAGCAAAAGGCTCAAGCAAGATATCCTGCCCCAGGATGGCTGAGAGCAAAATGACGAGATATAGGAAGAAGATCTTTACCTGGGGGTTGCCTGTAACAAGCCCCAGCATCTCTCTCCAAGCGTAATTTTCAGATGCAAGCTGCTGACTTTGGGGCGAACGGCTTTCCAGGCGGATCAAACCCAGCGTCCCCAAGACTAGGGCAGCCAGTCCGACTGTTGAAAAGGCGCGCATCAGGGTTTCTGGTGTAAAGGTTTCCAGCATGCGGCTGAGGGCGATGGCAGTGAAGATGATGCCGAGGATCATCATGGAGAACATGACTGCGATGGTACGCGAACGGCCTTTTTCGCCGGATATCTCGGTGGCGAGTGAAAGATATGAGACAGCAGACAGGTTGTAACCCATCCCCCAAGCACCAAAGGAGAGCAAACCTAAGGCCAGCCCTGCCCAGAAGTTCTCTGCGATCAGCAGGGCTACATAAGGGGAAAAAACGACGCCGACTACGCAAAGCAGCAGGCCTAAGGCAATATAGGGGGTGCGGCGAAAGCCCCAGATGGCATGGCGGTCAGCAAAGGAGCCGATGAAGACCTGAATAGGCGAGATCAGGTAAGGCAAAGAGGCCAGCAACGCCACGAGGGTAGCCGAGATGGCCAACTCTTTGATCATCACCCGGTTGAGCGTGCTGTTGATAGGCACCAGGGTCATGGCAACAGCCATGTGGATCAAGCCAAGTTGAATGCGTTTACGGAACATGTGGTTTCCATGATGAGATATTCCAAATAAATTTTCCAGAAAATGTTAAGCCGACAATATTTATTTCCTGTGAATATGTTAAAGATAATTAACGGATCGCAATTGATTTCATTCACTTTGCTACCATTGGGAAATAATTCTAATTCCCTGGTGTAAAAGTGAACGACTTAACCACCACCTCCATCTCCTTCCCATCGGAAGGCGGTAACCCGTTCAACAGCCACAGGTTGATGCGGGTGTTCTCTGCTCCGGGTGGGGGGTTGTCGAGACCGGTGTAATCCCAGGCCGCGATCAGGCTGCCAAAGTTGACGGGAGTGCCCTGGTGGCTGAGGAAACGGACGCGGTCTTTGCGCCACTCGAATAGGTGTGTCGTAAGATTGCCCTGCAGGAGGGTTGCGAAGCGGATAAAATTCATGGATTGGGTATAAGGCTGGATCACGTACTGAGAGTTCACAGCCTGCGCATTTCCCCAGCGGGAGAATTCGATGTCGATCTCGCGGTAGTTGAATTGCGGGGCGAGATCATCCCAGGTAAACAATCCCAGCACCACGTTTGGGTCGAGCTGGTCGACCGGGCTGGCCAGGACGAAGGTATAGGTGCCATAGCCCAACGACTGGGTGTTGACAATTTCGGTTCCGTACCAGGCGCCATCACGCTGGACGATCTTCAAGTGCAGCCTGCCGCTGGCATCAACAAAGACATCGCTTTCAAGGTCTGAAAAGTTATTCGGTCCTGGCCCGACGGGCGAGGGGCTGGCTTTGACGCCCCAGGTGTAACTTGAGAACTGGAAGGTGCGTTTATAGGGATGGCGGTCAAGGAATTGTTTTTTCACAGCAATTTGAACTACCGTTTAAAATAGGCTGAGCACCCACACCAACAGCGGGGCAATTGCCAGGGCGGGCAGGAAGTTACCTACCCGGATGGGCTTGATTTCCAACAAGCTGCTGACGGCGATGCCAAGCAGCATAATGCCGCCCACGGCGGTCATTTCATTCATCATACCGGAGGTGACAATGGACTGCACCTGCGCCGCCAGGAGGGTGATGCCGCCCTGGTAAAAGAGGATGACCAGGGTTGAGAAGATCACCCCCACCCCCAGCGTCGAGGCGAAAGCCAGGGCAGCAAAGCCATCCAGCACCGATTTGATCGCCAGCAAGTTGTAATCGCCGGTCAAGCCATCCTGGATGGAGCCAAGGATGGTCATTGGACCGACGCAGAAAACGAGCGAGGCTGTCAGGAAGCCTTGGATGAAGTGGGAGCGGTCTGCAGCTTCCAGGTCCGGCTGGCTTTCACCTGATTTCTGGGGGATAAAGCGCTTCTCCAGCCAGGCACCCAGGCCGCGCAGCCCATCTTCGATCTTCCACCACTCACCCAGTAAACCACCGACCAGCAGGCTGCCCAGGACGATGATGGCATTCTCCGTCTTGAAGAACATCTGCAAGCCGAGGGCGCCGGTGAAGAGGCCTAATCCGGCGATGACGGTCTGGCGCACGCGCTCAGGCAGGCGGCTGCCGAAAAGCAGACCCAATACGCCTCCCACAAGCACAGCCGCGACGTTGAGAAGCGTCCCAACCATGTTTAATCCGATTCTTTTGCCAGGGTAGGTTTTGTTTTTCCAGCAGCCTGGATTTCGACCAGCTCGAGGGTGAAACACAGCGATGACAGGCGGTTCAAGTATCGCAGAAGATCCAGGTTTTCCAGCTCACCGGCATGCACGAGCTGCGCCACACGGCGCTCGGCACGGCGTACGACGGTGCGGGCTAACGCCAAGGCAGCTGAAGCGGGTGAGTCACCTGGGATAATGAAATTCCTTCGGCATCTCCACCTGGCTGCTTAATTGGTCGGCCTGCTTCTCCAACCAGGTAACCTTCTCAGCAGCAATGCTGCGGAAGCGGGAAGCATTCTCGGGCGTGGCAGCCACCTCAGCCATCAGGCCGTAAAGGTCGCGCTGCACCTGGAGCAGGAGAGGCGCGCTATGCGCATCCTGGCAGCTGGCCCTCGCCAGGCCAAGGGCGGCAGTGGCTTCGTCGAGCGTGCCGACCGCTTCGAGACGGGGATCCTCTTTTGGCACGCGCCCTTCTCCAAGCAGACCTGTGAAACCATCGTCGCCTGTTTTTGTGTAGAAGGTGGGCATAGGGGTATTATACAGCAGGAAGGGAAGTCAATGCTTGGATGAAGCTGAAAAAGTTCAGCCTTTTTTTCCTAATCTTAGGCCATTGATAAGACTCGCAAATCTGGATGAAATTTTGCTTGACACTGAACTCAGACCAGCAGATTGTTTTTTTATCTCTTGGTCTGTAATTTCATAACCCTGAGCGATGAGCTTTTCGGTATGCTGGAAGTCCCATAAGGGAACCGACCCTTTGCTTTGCAAGTGAACGTGAGTGATGGGTATCCCGCAGCGCTTCAGCCAGGGCTAGCTCCAGATCCTGCTGGCGCTGCTCGACAGTGAAGATTAACTTATTCAAGAAAGGTCCAAAACCACGGTTTGTAGAAAGGGACTCTTGAGGAGGGTCTGCCAGGTCTAATGCGATGACTTCGGTCGCACCCACTGCCATTGCTGGCTCGATGGGCAAGTTACTGACCACCCCGCCATCCATCAACAGCGAGTTATCCCTTTCATACGGGATCACCCAGGGTGGAAGGGCAGTGGAGGCTAAAAGCCCTTCTAAAATACGATCCTGCTCATCCAGCCCATAGAGAACTGGTTTGCCACTGTTCAAGTCAGAGGCGACCAGAACCAGGCGTATATCCAAGATATCTTTGAACTTGAGCTCAGGAGATATGCCGTGTGCGATGTAAAAATCGCGCATGTGTTGGGCAGGGTAGGCAGCGGGTCGCCTGAAAAGCGTGCGCACGGTCAGCCAAAGATAGTTGGGAGGTAGAAGATCAGCTTGGGCTGCTTCCCGCCAGACAATCGCCAACTTCTCCAAGGTGTGCAGGTTAAATCCATTTAAAGCCAGGTAAGCAGCGTTTATCGCGCCGACAGAGGTGCCAACCAGGATGTCTGGATGCAAGCCAGCCTCGAATAGTGCCCGGAGGGCACCTACCTGCAGAGCCCCGCACGACCCTCCACCCGAAAGAACGAAAGCAAGCTGCTTTTTCATCGTAAAGTTAGTTTACACCCAAACCCGTGTACTCGTCTTGATTTTCTTTGAATTCTTACGTTTTCGATCGGACCAGAGGAGAAATAGAAAGTGGGATATAATTATTGTGTTCAACATGTTGAATATAGAAGCCCTCAGAGGTTTTCGAACCTCCTGTGGTTTAGAAAGAAAAGGAGTTTTTATGCAAGTACGCTGCCAACAGTGCCACAAACCATTTGCCCTAAGTAAGGAGACTGTCAATGCCGCGCTGGATTTAATGGCTGAGCAGGAGCTGCACCATTTCAACGCCAAGTGTCCTCACTGCCGCAAGACCACGCAGGTCCCCAAGGATGAGATGTTACGCCATGCCCCAGATTGGGTAAAGAAAGAGAAAGATCAGGAACCACCTGTAAAAGCCTGATCCTTAATTATTCTCAAAGCCTACGAACGATTTTCGATTGCGTTCGTAGGCTTTTGAATTAATAACAATTTTGTCAAAACAACACTGACGCCAGCTCGCTACGGTATTGTCGGGTGAGGGGGTTTTCGTCACCGAGCATCTCGAACATGCCCAGCAGCACTTTGCGTACTTCATCGTTGTGGTAATGCTTATCCTGGCGAAGCACGTCGAGCATGCCATCCATGGCAGCTTCAAAATTGCCCAGGCTCACCAGGCGCAGGGCGTTGAGATAAGCGGCTTCGAGAAGATCGTCACTGAAGGGTGGGGCATCGTGCAGGCGCACGAGGGCAATCACCAGCGGGGTCAGGAGCTGGGCAGAGTTATATTCCTTGCTGGCGGGGAAGCTGCCGAGGATCAGGCGGGTCTCTTTGATCTTGCGCTGCAGCATCAGGCTGCGCGCCAAACCCAGCAGCGCGGCAGGATTTTCTGGGGCTTTGACCAGGAATTGGCGGAATGCAGCTTCGGCTTGCTTCGCTTCACCCTGCAGCAGCAAGCCCAGGGCTTTTTCAAGGATCAGGTCGTGTTCGGAGGGAGCCAACTTACGGATGAATTCCCGAATGCGCGGTTCGGGCTGTATGCCCAGAAACTCGGCAACCACCTGTCCATCCTGGAAGGCTTTGACGTTGGGGATGCTGCGCACGCTGAAGCGCAGGGCAAGGTTGGGGTTGGAATCGACATCCACCTTGGCGAGGCGGAAAGCGCCGTTGGCCTCCAATGCCAGGTTCTCGAGGATGGGACTGAGCTGCTTGCAGGGGGCGCACCATTCCGCCCAAAAGTCAACAACCACCGGAACTTGCCGGGAGTAGGCAATTACCTCGTATTCAAAATCAGCTTCTGTTACATTCATGATATTTTCGGAAGCCATTTTTGCCGTCCTTTGATATCATTTTACTACAGGAGTGTTAATTTTTTATCAATAATTTTGTTAGGTGTGAAATAATCTAACCTTTTCTTACTTTTTGTCTATTTTCTAACCCAGGTAGTTTATCTCGACACTTTCTCACCTAAAGGAGTGAACCCCAAAAAGGGTACTCACAACCAAACTGTTAGCTGAGAATACCCCTAAACTTTTTTTATATCAATATATGGGAGTCCTTCAAAAGCTCAGGTGCCCGAAGAAACTAGATCCCTAGGCCGAGCAGTCCGAGCAGCCAATTGACGATCCAATTAATCATCTATTGATTGACAAACGAGGTAATGTGATATATAGTGTATATAATATCTGATTTGGGGGAAAAGTTATTATTCCATTGTTTTTCTAAATAGGAGGTGCGATCTGACTAAAAATGGTTAATAGACCTACACTTTCATACTCCGTTTTAAAAAAATTATATGTCACTGACAATTCCATCCTATAGGACGCAGACGAGCGCGAATGAACCTGGATCGATCAAATAGCGACCCCACAACGAATAAAGCAGATTCTTATCCGCGTTTTCGGGTTCTATTATTGAGAATTATCTTTCATCAAGAAAAGGTTTGCAAATAAGGATTATTCTATGTCATCTATAAAAAACAAACTACAAATTCTGCTGGTTCTGATCGTCATTCTGATCATGACCGCAACCAACGTGGTTCCCTCGCTGGCATCCAATACTGTAGGGCAAGGAAACGGGAATGGCAAGGAGCTTTGGGTAAAAGTTCCTGGCACACCACCTCCTGCCCGGGCAGGTGCTCAACCTGCGGTCAAACCGAACCATTTCAGCGGATACAAATTGATCAGAGGGGGTATGCAAGCCCTTTTGGCTACAGCTCCGCATGGCAAAGGTCAGTTCAAGCGTGAGAACTCGCTGGTTCTGTCGCTGCCAGATCCGCACGGCAAGTTCCAAAATTTCGCCATCCAGGAGTCGCCGGTCATGGAAGCAGGGCTAGCTGCCTTGCACCCGGATATTAAGACCTACCGTGGTAGAGGCATCGATGATCCTGCTGCCACAATCCGTTTTGACCTGACTCCGCTTGGCTTTCACGCCTCGGTGCGCTCACCGCGTGGCGCCTGGTACATTGACCCATACTACCAGCTGGATGACAGCCTGTACGCAAGCTACTACGGGCGCGAGCTGACGGAAAGCCCGAACCAGGTCTTCGTTGAACGCGATGGTGCAGCACCTGAGCTCTCGGTCGACCATGGATATTATCATGCTGCTGATACCGTCGCCATTTTTGGGAGTGGGTTTGCAGCGAGCATGGAGATCACGATCACGATCTCAGACCCTACCGAAAACTTTCCTTCGCGCACGGTAGGCGCATTCTCGGATGAGCTTGGCTCTTTCGAAGCCGAATTCATTGCTGATCCGAGCGGCAACCTTGATACCCACATCGTCGAAGCGAACGACGGCACCGATTCGGGATGGACGAGCTACCAAGTGATCCGTGACGACGACCCCACCACGGACCCGCCCACCGGCGATGTTCTGCGAACCTATCGACTTGCCCTGATCACTGACCCGGGCTATGCAACCTTCTTCGGCGGCTCTGCTAATGTAACAGCTGCCAAGGTCACGCTGATCAACCGGGTTGACCAGCTTTATGAGGATGACCTCTCAATCACGATGGTGTTAGTCAATAATAACGACTTGCTCAACCTGGATACCTGGGCGCAAGCGATTGGACCGAACGGTCCTTGCGGCGCGGCGGGCTGCTTTACGCAGTCGCAGGTCACCGGCTGCTCCAGCACGACGCGCGCTCGTTATGTGATCGGGCAGCTCATCGGTGCCTCCAACTACGACATCGGACACCTGGCGTTGGGTCAGCCGGGCGGTGGTGTGGCTAACCTGGGTGTGGTGGGACGCTCAAATAAAGCGGGTGGCTGTACCGGCATTCCGACACCGGTGGGAGACTTCTACGCGGTGGATTACGTGGCGCATGAGATGGGTCACCAGTTCAGCGGTAACCATCCTTTCAACGGCAACCAGCTCAACTGCTCCGGCGGCAACCGCAACGCGAGCACCTCGGTTGAGCCTGGCAGCGGTTCCTCGGTTATGGCGTATGCAGGCATCTGCCTGACGGATGACCTGCAGGCGCACAGCGACCCGTACTTCTCGCAGCGCAGCCAGCAGGAGATATCCACTTATACTTCCAGCAGCCAGGCTGCCATCAATGAGGTGGAAACTGTTTCACTTCGGCACTTCGGAGGCGGTAACGAGGTGCAGGTAGTGACCTTTGGCCCTGGTTACACGCAAGCTGCCACGATCCAACCCCTGAGCCTGACGATCAACGCCGCACCAAGCGCGACCTCACGCGGCGGTGCCGAGGAGAACGGCAACACCGTCACGATTGCCACTGGAAGTGCGCACACGCTCCAGGTTGGTGATACCGTGATGATCGCTGGCGTGGGTGTGGCTGGCTACAATGGCACTTGGATGGTCAGCGCAGTGCCGACCTCGCGCTCCTTCCAGTTCACGAACCCAGTATCTGGCTTGGCAACTTCGGGGGGCGGTATCGTGACGCTTGCCACACCAGGCGCGACCGAGTCTGGAAACACAGTCACAATCAGCACCGCCGCGGCACACGGCCGTTCGGTGGGTGATGTGGTCACCATCTCGGGCGTTGGCGTAGCGGGCTATAACGGCACCTCCACAATCACAGCAATACCGACGCCGCGCACCTTCCAGTACACCACGGCCGCCTCTGGCCTGGCTAACTCCGGTGGGGGTTCGGCGACGTACTTCTCGCCCTTCCAGGTCAGGATCAGCGGGAATGATTCGGCAGTGGTCGGCGGCAGCGGCCTACCCTATAATGCTGTGAACATCCAGGCAGCCATCAATGCGATCCCGGGCTTTGCCGGGGCTGTCACCGTCACCGGTGCAGCATCGACCGGATTCACTGTTACCTATGGCGGCGCCTCGGCTGGGGTTGACGTGCCGAGCATCGAGCTGGTCAATCTGAATTGTAATGGCTGTTTCGCCTCGGTTGAGGAAACGAACCACGGCGGCGTAACCAACTCGTTCACGCTCAATTACAACGGCAGCATTTCGGCCTCGATCACCAATGGGGTCAATTACACTGCGGCAGGAATCCTGGCAGCGCTAACGCCGATCCTCCCTGCTGGCGCAACTGCGACGGTCGCCGGCTTCGGCAACGGCGCATTCAATAACGCTGGCTTCCAGGTGACTTTCACCGGGGCACTTGCCCAAACGAATGTTCCGGTGCTGTTGGCGGTGCAAGACTTCACGCCGGGCGCATCTGGCTTCGTGGGTGAGACCGACAAGGGCGGATCAGTGGACAACAAGGGCGGCATCATCACGCCCACCGGCGATGCGATCCCAACTGTGACCGTTCCCGCCGGGTATACTATCCCGCTGCGCACACCCTTCTCCCTGACTGGCAGCGCCCTGACGCGGACGGCGACACCTTGATCTATAGTTGGGAGCAGAATGACCGCGGCGGCTCGGCTGGCACTTCGCTGCTCAGCAATACGAAAACCAACGGACCGTTGTTTGCCATGTTCCCCAAGTCTGGGCAGATCAGCCTCTCGACTCGCTGCTGTACAACTCACCTGGTGAGAACCATCTCACAGATGATCCGAAGCGCGTGTTCCCAGACCTGCAGCAGATCCTGGACAACAACACGAACGCCGACACGGGTGCCTGCACAATCGGTCCGATCGCCCAGCCGGTGCTGCTAACTGTGACGGAGTGCTTCTCTGAATTCCTCCCGACCACAGATTATGTTGGCTTCGCAGGCGTCAATGCCAGCCCGCTCTCGCTCCATTTCCGCTTCACGGCACGCGATGGCCGCGGCGGCACCAGCAGCGGCGATACAACCCTGCTGCTGGCTAACAATGCAGGCCCATTCCTGGTCACCTCTCCGACCACTGCGGTCGTCTACAAGGGCGGCTCAACCCAAACCGTAACCTGGAACCCGGCCAATACCGATGTGGCTCCAGTTAGTACGGCAGAAGTGAAGATCTCGTTGTCAACTGATGGAGGGGTAACGTTCCCGTATATCCTGGCGGTCAGCACGCCGAATGACGGCTCCGAAGTGGTGACAATGCCAAACCTCGGCACAACCAAAGCGAGAGTTAAGATCGAGGCAGTCGGGAATATATTCTTTGACCTCTCTAATGCTAACTTCACTATCCAGGCCTTGCCGGAAGTAACCAACTCGCTCGGCGAGGGCGGCAGCCAGGTGGTGCAGTACAGCGACTCGCTCTCGCCTGATGTGACCGTTACCGCCATGGATGTCAATTCGCTCGGCAAAAATCTGAGCGCGGCTGCCTCTGGACTTCCAGCGGGAATGTCGATGGAAGTTACCTCGACCACTGACAACTCAACCCTGCCGGGAAGCCGGACGTGGAAGGTTGCCGGACCGACGACCGCTGCACCGGGCAGTTACCCAGTCACGGTTACCGTGATGGACGAAACAGGCGGCACTGGGACGACATCCTTCACGATCGTCGTGACGCAGGAAGATGCAGAAGCCACTTACACCGGTGATATGCTGGCATTCACAGCATCGGGTGGTTCTTCGGCTGCCGTGGTGCTGCGCGCCACTGTGCGTGACAGCTCAGTCGTATCTGGTTCAAGTGATACGCAGCCAGGTGATATCCGCAACGCGAGCGTGACCTTCAAAGAGGGCACAACCACGCTGTGCGGGCCTCTAGCGGCTGCGTTGATCAACGGCGATACGACCACCGGGACGGCAAGCTGTTCCGTTTCGCTCAGCCTGGGTGCGCATCAAATCGATATCTATGTCAACAACTACTACGTTGGCACAGCCAACGGCATTGTCGAAGTCGCTCAACCGAATGGCAGCTTTGTCACCGGCGGCGGTTACCTGGTGATGGCGAATTCAGCTGGCACATACCTGGCAGGCGCTGGCTCGAAGATGAACTTCGGGTTCAATGTGAACTATAAAAATATGAAGAGTCTCCAGGGGCATGTAAATATTATCTTCCGGAGCAATGGTCACACCTATCAGATCAAGAGCACGGCGCTTAACTCGCTGGGGATCGCGCTGAAGACTTCAAATGGAAAGGCGTGCAGCGGCCCGCCGAGCTCTATCTGCTTTGGGGTGGCTGACTTCCGGTCGAAGGCTAACCTGACGGATGTGACGAACCCGAACGCACCGGTTTCCCTGGGCGGCAACCTCACCCTGCAGGTAACCATGACTGATCGAGGCGAGCCCGGCTTGAGCGACTTTATCGCGGTTACGCTCTGGAATGGCAGCAAGCTTCTGTTCTCCTCTGAGTGGAGGGGTTCGAAGACCTTAGAGAAAATCTTAAACGGTGGAAATCTGGCTGTCCACTAACACAAATAATTTCTCCCATCGCCACAACCCCAGTCCCACTGGGACGAGGGGTATTTTGAAAAACTCCTCCACCGAGTTTTCGGTGGAGGAGTGATTTTCTCAGCTAATAACTCTTCTAGAGAGTAACGCGTTATTCATCCCCTTCGGAGGTGATCCCAGGCTGGTGAACATCCAGAACTTCGCCATGGACATTAATCGTGATGCGGAAGCCCGCCATGCCCAGGTAGGCCCGACCTTCTTCGGGTATGCCGGCATCTAATACCTGGTCGAATTGGTTCTCGATATTTTTGAGCTGGGTTTCGAGCATGGCTTTTGAGAAGATGTCATCTTGACCGAGCATCTTGGCAGCTTGTTCAGCGAGCAGGCCTTCGCTGCCCTGGATCAAATCTTTCATAATTTGCAGCACCTGGCAGTCAACCTGCTCGGAGGGGATGTGGCGGTGGAAACCGGCATCATTGACCACGTAGCATGGCTCATCGCCAACGTAAGCTGTCTCAGCAAGCTGGTCGTTTTCGTCAAAAACTAATCCAGCAAATAAAGGGGCGCGTGTCAATCTATCACCTCACTCAAAAATGATAAACACCTGTTTGTCAATTTTACCGTTAAGTAGGTAAATGCAGATTAATGGTTTCTTCATGCAGTTTTCCAGGTTTCCTGATCGATGACCTGGATGGGAGTGCCGTAACGTTCATAGGTCATGATGACGCCAGGTGGGACGACTGGCATGGTCCAACGGTAGATCCACTTGGCAGCCTGAGGGGTGAGGTTGATGCAGCCGTGGCTGCGCGGGTGTCCAAAATTGTTGTGCCAGTAAGTGCCATGGAAAGAGATGCCGCTCTCCGTGAAATAGCAGATCCAGGGCACGCCGGGCAAGTCGTAGCCATTGGCTGCCAGGTTGCCGGCTGCCATGTGGCGGGTGGGGCGTTTGTGGAAGGTCATGTAATTGCCGGGCTGGGTGGAAAAATCCCCATTCCTGAACTTGGCGCCCGAGGCCACACGCGCCATGAACACGGGTTTATCCATCTCATAGGCAACGACAACCTGCTCGGGGATATGCACTTCCAGGCGCTTGAAGCCCGCCGGGACATCTGGTGAGAGGGGCGTCAGCTCTTCTTGCGGTAAGATGCGCATATGGCTGGCTTGCACATAATAGATATATTCCCACTTGTCATCCAAGACGGCATACCAGGCCAGCCCTTGATTATCGTATTTCACATGTGAGACCCAATGGGTGGTGGCATAATAAAAGCGGTAAGCAACGTAATCATCAAGGCCGGGATTCCAGTGTGCATCGGAGAAAGGCACTGTCACCTCAGCCAGCGCGCCGCTTTCGGGCAACCCGGTGATCACTTCATTGAGCTGGGTGCGGACTGGCTGGACAGACCCGGAGTGAATGTAGCCCTCTTCGCCTACTTTGTACCAGACCCGGTTATGCGAGTCGGTGTCCTCCCGGTAAACGGCCGCGCTGATGGGGATGACCGCATCTTTCCACAAGAATTTCACCCGGGTGGCATCGAAGGAGGGCTGTTCGTTAAGGGCCACATACGCGTCGAGCACGCGTCCCTGTTTTGGAAAATCTTCCTGGTCGACGTTGAGCGCCTGCCAGTGCCTGGGTCCGGTGACCCAGGCCTGGGAAGTATTCAGGGCAGAGGATGAATCCACCAATCCTTCACTTTGTTCAGGACAAGTTCTCCGCCAATCTTCGCGAATATCAAGATAGGATACTCGATTGGCAGGCGCGTTAGGTATGAAAGGTACGAATAAGCCAAACAGGCTGGCACCGGTGAATTTAAGGAAGTTCCGTCGGGTCAGATCATGGTGAGAAGATAATTTTGCTTGCTTATGCATACCTAATAATGTACATTGACTAGAGTGCCTACATCGGCAAAATCGAAAAGCCAGCCTGCATCCTCCGTGGAGAGATTAACGCAGCCGTGGCTCATCGGCGTGCCGAAGTTGTTATGCCAATAGGTACCGTGCAGCCCGTATCCTTTATAAAAATACATCACATAGGGTACGTTTGGCAGGTAATAGCCCGGTCCAGCCATATCGGCATAGACATATTTGACATAGATATTATAAGCTCCCGTAACGGTGGGGTGAAGGTATGTGCCGGTAGAAACAGCGAAGGACTCAACCACATCATTTCCATCATATGCGTATAGACGCTGTTCAGACAGGTTAACATCGATCCAATGCCCACCATCATAAGCCTGGGGTGCAGGCTCTTCTTCTACGGGCGGAGGTTCTTCAGTGGGAGGCGGTTCCGTGGGCAGAGGGGTTTCCGTGGGGAGCGGAGTATCGGTTGGCAGGGGAGTGGGGGTCGCCGTGGGGGTCGCTGTGGGCGTTGAAGTTGGGGTAAAGGTGGGGGTTGGTGTGGGGGTGCGCGTCGCTTTACCGATGGCAACCTCGGCGATCTGCAGGACTTCGCTGCCAAAGCGGCTGCCTTTGCCCGCCATGGAGAGCGGGGTCCAGACAAGCCAGGCACAGATGAAAGCCAGGCAGGTGAGGGTAGCCACGAACAAAGGACGGCGCAATTGTGTGAGGTTATTTTTTTGAGAGTTATTTACTCCAGGAGTGATCCGAATGGGCTGTGTCTGTTCTATGGATGAGACATCCGGTTTCTCTGAGACCCTTATGGGTTGAGTTTTTTCTATTGACGAGACATCTGAAATCTCTGGGATCCTATGGGGTTGAACCCTTGGAGTTGCCGTTTTTCGCTGCCGCTGCACAGCCCAATGTATCCCTTTGCGCGCCCGGCTGCTGTTGGGGTTGATCTCCAACGCTTTGTTCAGGTAAACCAGGCTGGCTTTGGGGCTGGAAACCGACGCAAGCCACAACCAGGCCGCTTCGTTGCGAGGGTCAATCTCCAGAACCTGCTGTACCCAATGGCGGACGGCAGGGTGATCTCCCCTTTGATAAGCTTTACGGGTTTCAGCGAGATATTGCCGGATTTGGGCTTGCGGATGGTTCATGGGGCGGATTGGGTTGGGATATCCTCATTGCGCAGGTAGCAGAGGATGCCATTGGAGATCCCATCGGCCGCCAAATCCGGTTTCTGCGTCAGGAAATCGCGATCCAGGTTCAAGAAACCGGTTTCGATAATAGCTGCTGGAGTGTTGCTGTTGATCTCCTCAAAGGAGTGGTAGTTCGTCATATCATTTGTCACGCTGCCAGCGTGGAAGCTCAGCCCGGTCGCGTCAGCGTAGCGGGTGCGCAGGCAGTTCGTCAAGCGCAGGGCACGCTCGGGGTATGTGGTTGACATGGCTGCAGCAACCTTGTAGCCTGTAGCCTGGTCATTGATGTATTGACATGAGTCAGCATGGATCGAAACCAGCACCAGGGCGCGGTAATTTCGCAGCAAGGGGTCAAATTCGGTGAGCAAATCCACCTGGTATCCCTCTTTCTCGAGGCTGCTGCGCACACGCTCGGCAATATCCAGATTCACATCTACCTCGCGAATGCCTCCCAAAGCTTCTGGACAGACTGCCCCCGAGTCGTTGCCCGAATGCCCGGCCACAATGCCAATATGTTCCAGGTTGCGGGCGGTGGGAGTGGGATAAACCCCCTCGATACCCGATTCAGCGGGCTGCAGGGCGCTGTTGAAACGATCTGCCAGACTGCTGGGCAGCAATCCTGGCTCAGTCCAACCTGTAAAAAGGGTGGCCAGGATGATCCCTGTGATTAAGACGATCTTGATGTTGTTGAAAAGACCACTCCGAGAGGGTTTTGGGTTGGGATCGACGGCTGCTGGGGATGTTTCGGATGAAGATGATATCTTTGAGTTCATTTGGATAGATATTACCGTACCTTTATCAAGATGACAAGAGTGCTATTGACTCGTTTATCGCTAAGCTGTATATTCATTATGGGAATTTTCAAACTCCCGATGAATTTAGAGAAAGGTAAAAGACGATCTTTCAGGTGCAATTACGATGCCAGATCAATTAAGCGATGCTGAACGATTAGCTCTATTGAAGATTGCCCGCCAGGCATTGGAAGCTGCGGTGCGCAGCCAGTCTTTCCCTGAGCTGGATCGCAAAGAGCTACCAGCGAGTTTCTTGGAGCCTGGGGCGGTATTCGTCACCCTCACCCGCCGTGGTGAACTGCGTGGCTGTATTGGCACTCTAGAAGCCTACCAACCGCTGGTCGATGATGTCTGCGAGCATGCCGCCGCTGCAGCGCTGCAGGATTACCGCTTCCCTCCGGTCACAGCGGAGGAGCTGGCTGAGATCGAGATCGAAATTTCACGCCTCACCAAGCCTATCCCATTGGCCTATGGCGATGCCGCAGACTTGCTGCTTAAGCTGCGTCCAAACGTGGACGGGGTAATCTTGCGGGACGGCTGGCGGCGGGCTACCTTTCTCCCGCAGGTATGGGAGAAAATCGATTCGCCTGAAGAATTCCTATCCCACCTGTGTTATAAGATGGGTACCTCGCCCAATTTATGGCAGCATAAGAAGCTGGATGTTTCGATCTACCAAGTTGAAGAGTTCCACGAGTAGAAGCTTAGACTAATTCGTCTTCTTCGTCGTTGCCGTAAGAGAATAGGCTGCCGATGGAGAGACGGTTGTAATTCTTCCAGATCGCATCACCGATGACCGGGGCTACCGAAAGGACTGTCAGGCGGGGACGGCATTTTTCGGGTGGGAAGGGCGTTGTATCGGTGGTGATGATCTCTACCACCTGGGGGATCGCCAGAATGCGCTCCAGGGCATCACCGATCAGCAGGCCATGCGTGCAAGTAATGATAATTTCCTCGATACCGCTTTGCACCAGCAGTCTGCAGAGCGTGATCATCGAGCCGCCGGTAGCGATCTCATCGTCGTAAATGATGGCTTTCTTGAAACCTTCTACCTGTTTGATAATCAAATCTTTGATGACTACATCTGTATCGGAGATGCGGCTTTTTTCTGCAGAGAGGGCTGGCAGCCCCAAGCTGTCAGCCAGCCTGCCCGCCGAGCCGGCGCGCCCAAAGTCGGGTGCAATGACAACCACTTTTGTGGGATCGAAGGCCGCACCTGAGGTGGCTGCTTTGTCCTTCAGGTAAGACACAAAAAGGTCTCGGGCGGTGAGTGGATCGGTGGGAACGCTGAAAAAACCGTGCACCTGAGGCGAGTGCAGCGTCATGGTCATCACATGCGTGGCACCCGCCGTCTGAAGCAAGTCAGCCATCAGCCGGGCGGTGATAGAGATGCGCGGGGCATCTTTTTTATCCGAGCGGGCATAAGAATAGTAAGGGATCACCGCGTGCACTTCGCTGGCGCCTGCACTACGAGCGATGTCGAGCATGATGAACAACTCGATCAGGTTTTCACTGACGGGCGGGATTAGGGATTGGAATATGTAAACGGAGCGGCTGCGCACCGTGGCGCCTAGCTGGATGAACAGGTTGTCATTGCTGAAACGTGAGAAAGTTGTTTTGACGAGTGGAACATCCAGGTAGCTGGCGATTTTATGCGCTAACTCAGGATGGGATCTCCCACTGAAGAACCGTACATCATCCGGGTCAATTCGTTTGATCATAGCCCTCCCGATCGGTTATATCTGGTCAAAGCGTGCGACATCAAGGACGAAAAGCGTGGCACGATGGACGTTAGGATCGGTGGTAGGAGTACACTTTTCATGCATCACCTTAAAAGCCTGGTCAACTTTTTCGTCGTCAACGCCGACCATAAAGGTGGTATAGCCTCTGCGCAAGAAACCACCGGTGGAAGCAATGCGTGTCACGCGGAAATCCAGCTACGATCAGCCCTTGGGACACCGCTTCAGTATCTTCGTCACGTAGAATGGCAAGGATTAATTTCATGGTTAGAACTCCTCGTAGCGTTCAACTTCCAGGGTAAAAATGGTAGCGCCGCCGACTGTGATCGGCGTTGGGGCTGGGATGGGCAGGGGAGTGCCCTCCAGAGGAATGGTGACATATTCGACACGTGTCCGGCAGTTTTTCTGCAGAGTCTTGACGGTTGCCTCTTCTTGACCCGCAGTAAAACCGATCAATAATGTAGTGCTGCGCCTGCCCAAGAATCCCCCGGTGGAGGGCAAGCGGGTGACCGCCAGGCTCATTTTATGCAAGGCACGCACCGCCCCCTCGACATCCTGTTCTTGGACGACTACCGCCATCAGACGGTTGACCTTCTTCTCTTGTGGTTCTCCTTCCATTGTTACCTCCGGTCGGTTCAGAAAGGGTTACAGCAAGGTGATGATGGATGGGGTGGACTTATCTGTGGACAGCGTCTGCCCATCGGGAAAAACAACAGTGGTTTTATCTTTTTGGCGCAGGATCGTAGTACCTCGATATTTTACCGTAACTGGCCAAGGAAATGGGTTAAATCCTTCGATGAATATCCGTTTTGGAGAGAGGATTCTGACTCCCAGGGTATCCAGGAAGAGGCGAAAGGGCGCTAATCCCTGCAGCGCATTGCGCTCTCCCACACCCACGCCACTTTCTGCCTGGTAAATGCGGTGAAAGGCTCCGCTCTGCCCGAGGGCGATAATGACCCCCTGCATCAGCCGCTCGACCAACGCGGCGGTTTCCAACCGACAGCCATAAGCCAGCATGCCCTCGCCAATCAGCTCATTCCAGGGGAGCTGGATGTGGTGAAAAGACCCGCTTTGGGGATCGGCCGGCTCATCTGTGAAGATCTGCAAGCCATAAGGCTGGTAGAACCCAGACGTGTTGAGGATGGTCTTTTGGATGAGCTCTACGGCGCGTTCTTTCTTTGGGATGTGCCCCCACAGCGGCAGCAAGTTTGTTTGGTCCCGGTTGAAGAGGCCGGCCGTGGCAATCGTCAACCGGTCGCCAGCTTTCAAACCCTGGATTTCGACCCGTTCCAGGGTGATGTAGGTCCTTTCGGTAGAAGCGTGGGCATGTTTTCCAAACCAAGTGAAGCTCTCAGATGTGACGCGCTCAATGCGGTGGGCGCCGCTGGGGCTACTGCCATGAAGGAAGACGAGCACCCGACGGGTGGATTCATCACCAAAGTCGAGCTGCAAGGCTATGCGGACAGGCACCGAAAATTCTTTATGAATGAGCAAATCACCCGATCCATCCCGGCTCCCAACCAGCTCATAAGCGGTGGTTTCATGAGTATCACGGTCGCGGTAATGATAGCAGGCATCTTTTTCTTGCCAGGTGGATTCGACAGCCGCCTCAAGGCGCAGGGCGGTGGTATGAAGGTAATCGAAGTCCTCTTTATTGTTCAGCAACTTAGCCATTTCGTGCAGGAGGGTGCATTCTCGGTACAGCCAGGCGCACAGATCGGGGCTTTCTACCATGGCAGGGTCGATGCCCTGCGACCAGGCGTGATAATGAGCTAGGAGAGGGTGATCATCGAGCCCGGTCTGGAAGACCTGCTCCCATTCAGGGATGCCATCGCGATCGCGGTCGTTTGTGGATTGGAACCAGGCCTTCAAAAAGGACAGCAGCTTGGGGTAACAGTCTTCAATCAAGCCCCGGTCTTCGGTGGTTTCGTAAATGCGCCAGGCCAGGCTCGCCAGGAGCGGGGTGGCCATTAACTGACTGCGCTGGCCTCCCAGGCCTGGTTTAAGATCGATCTCGCCGTTTTCGGCCTGGGTAGAGAGAAAATTGAGCAGCAGGCCGCGGGCCAGGTCGGGGGAGGCGGGGAGGAGCAGTCCACACAGGTAATAGGCATCCAGTGGTGTTTGGCCATTCCAGAGGTGCGGGTAATCTTGCCCATCGCCGCGCAGCGAATAACCCTGATCGGGCTGACGGGTGAGGGTGAAGGAGGGGTGAGGCAGGTGCTGGGTCGGCCCAACCAGCAGGCCGTGCGCCAGGATTTGCGAGCGGGTGAAAACGTGGTCCCAGGCTGGGTCGCCGGTGCGGATCTCGACCAGACCGGCGTTGAGCTGATCCAGGCGGGCAAGGCCAGCTTCCCAATTCTGAGAAGCAGCCTGGCGAGCCTGCTTGAATGAAGCCGCAACGTCTTCCAGGGCTGCCTCAGCCCAGGTGATCTTGTGGGAGCCTCTGGATGGGAGCTCAACCCGGGCTGCCAGGCTTGAAAGGGGGCCGCTGAAGGGTCCGGCACCGCCCACCAGGTAGATGACTGGGACAAGTCCGTCGGTCTGACCGGTGAGAAGCATGGCGGCCTCGAATTCCTCCAGCCTGATGCGAGTACCCTGTGGGCCGGGGCTGAGGATACCGACTACCTCCAGGTCGATCTTGCGTGGGTTGGAGGTGAGATTGGTCAAGGTGAAGCGACCGAGCGCCGATTGGGAGGTGGGGATCCAAAATTCAGCCAAGACCGAGAGGCCCGGCAATGGAGAAAAGGAAAGGCTAGCGTAATTCGGGAAATAGCGCTGCACGGTGATGGGGGTCTGGAAGAGAGCCGGGTCGTTCACAAAGGTCTCTCCCTCGCCAAAGCGCGGGAAGATCCTGAAGCTGCGGGCGCGCATACCAAAGGTGGTCTGCAGGGCAATGGCGGGCGGCTCGCTGCGGCCGATCACCAGCTCCCAGATTTGATCATTGGTGTAGCTGACGGGGCTGACCCGGATATCGGCTCCAAGAGTGAGGAAAGCCGGGTCACCAGACTTGAGGGTCCATTCCAGCATATCTATATTGTAGGGGAGGAATGAGGAATGGTCAAATCGAATCTGTTAATGTCCGCGAATAGGGGAGAAGAAAGGGCTGGGCTATGTGGGATGTTAAGGAGTGAGAGATGGAGGTATAATAGAACAAATGTTTTATTTAAAAAAATTGAGAGTTGGCCGATGATTACATCGGCCCGATGTAATCATCGGGTCAATGATTACATATCCCGTTTTACCATTAATCGGGATCACGATTTCCAATAACATTACCCTCTAAATCGGTTTCCAGTAACCCTTTGGAGAAGTCAAGGATTACCAATGGATTGTTCCATGGATCACTTAACATGGCATAGAGGCCTACTTGAATTTCTAACGGCCCGGTTACCAGCTTACCACCTGCGTTTTTAATGCGTTCGATTGCTTTGGGGACAGACTGGACTAGAAAATAGGTTTCAATAGGACGATTGTCAGTATGTAAAACAATCTCGGCATCTGATTCGGGAAGACGCAGCCCTGCGGCATGAGCTCCTTCGCGCCAAATCAGTTGATGCCCCAGTGCTCCGTAAAAATTGATCGCTAAATCGAGGTTCTCAACCGGCAGGCTGTAGCAATCGAGTTTACGAAAGAGCGGTTCTGAAAAATCATCGGTGTTTGCTTTTATGATCAATCCACTTTCCTTCTAAACAATGTCTGACGAGAAAGGCAGAACTCTTTTCTACTTCGCGATCTCCCAGATATAACCTCCGGGATCGATGAAGCTGGCGGTGCGGATACCCCAGGGGCGATCCATCGGGCCGTTTAGGAGCTCCACGCCGCGGGCAGTTAGCTCTGCGCACATGGCATCTACGTCCTCCACGTGGATGGTGAAGACAAAGCGGGACCCCAATTCACGACTTGCCACTTGTGCTGGCTCAACGAGCGCAAGTGCCGCGGTGGTCTTCAACAGATTAATGAGTGTGTTTCCGAATTTGAACACAGCCGAATTCTCATCTTCATAATCGACTGGCAAGCCAAATACTCGAAGATAGAACTGCCTGGCAGCCGGTAAGTCTTCGACGAAAAGGGTGATGGCGAATAACCCTGTGGGCCAGGGACCTGGGATTTTTGTAGATTTTTCCATGGGTGAATTCCTTTTATGATCTAAGGGGATGATCGTTGAATACAACTCCTTCAAATGGAGTCAATGTTCTCGCATGCGACACTGCCTGCGGATACATCGACCATGGAATGGAGAGTACCTCAATTGTGCGAAATCCGGCTTGCTCTCGATTGCCTATTCAGCTTTAGGCGTAATTTATTCGAAAGCCTGTTGGATCGCCTCAACCAGCTCTGTAAATTTCTCATCAAAAATTGAATTATTAACCCGCGCAGTTACTAATGAATGTTCTTCTACGGGCTTTAATTTTAACTCTATAACCTTTCCAACACGGTTCAATTCTGTGATCCTTGGTTCACGATCTGCGAAAACCTTTGTTCCCTCAAAATTAAATTCGGTGATGTCTTCTGGAAATCTCCAATCAAAAATAGGATAGTTAACAGGTTCGATTAATACGTAACTTAATATTCTTTTTTCATCTAAATCGTCAGGGTCGACGATATTCCACTTACTTTTCTTCTTCTCATCCAGCCAATCTTTCAGCCAGGATACAATGATCTCCGGTTTTGCTTTCACTTCGAATTGAATTGTTTTACTCATCTTGTCACCTCCAATAAAAAAGCCGTCTGCAAAGTGGACGGTTAGAAATGATATGATCCTGCTTGTCAGACCGCCCCGCTGATTTGACCACACTCCGGTGCTAGACCGCGGGGAGAGGTTTTATTAACTAACTTATAATCTAGTTTATAGAGTTCGTCAACTAAAAATCAGACTGATCACAATAAGCCAGACTGCTTTTTTGTGTGGCGATGATCTCTTTCCAGGTGTTCAGCAGCCCCCTTGTACAATCCGGTAAATCCGCTTTGATAACCTCGTATAACTTCCCCAGGTTATAGCATGGGACTTGGCCAAAGGGGCGCTGCGCTACATTCCACTACACCTCAGCGGATACGGCGCTTAAGGGATCCTTCGCTGGAAGAGCACCAGCCCAGGACGACAAGGCGCTTAGGAACTCAGTGCCCCGAGGCAGGTATTGTCAAAGGGGCGGCTCGCTTCGGCCAATCACCAGCTCCTAGATTTGATCATTTTTTTAGGGGAGGATTGCGGAAAGATCAAATTGTTTGAGAATTTTGCAATTATTATGCTATATTCGTTAATATATCTACAATCAGGAAATTAATGAACCTAAGAGGAGGATCTATGTTTACACTTCCTGACCAATATATTGTAATTAATGATCTGCCGCGTCCGATATTGGGATGCGGGCGATGGTCCGATTGTACTACTCTTGCATGGTGGATCTCTTCATATTGAGTATTGGTGTTTGACAATTCCAGCCCTAATGCCCCACTAAAGGGTAGTTGCATTGGATTACTTAGGTCATGGACGTACAGATAAACCCAAGAAATTTGATTGTGATCTAGACAATTTTGCTGGCTTCGTTAAGGATTTCCTTGTGGCAAAGCTAATTTCAAACTGTCACCTGGTAGGGCATTCGATGGGTGGGTCGATGCTATCAAGATGGCAATCCTTTTTCCCCAATATGTAGATCACCTGGTGTTGGTGGATGCTGGTTTTCTGGGGAAAGAAATCGCTTTACCTATTCGTTTGTTGGGAGCGCCATTGGTAGGGAGTATACTATACAATTTCATTTTTCCGGCTGATTTTGCGTCTTTTTAAGAAACGAAATTTGTCACCTTCACCAACGATAAAAGATGATGATCTTCAAATTTTTTGGGAAATTGACCGTTTGCCAAATACCGGTAAATTTTTCTCGAGAGTGTGTCGAAACCATTGCTCGCTTTGGGGGGTTAAAAAAAGTGTTTATCTTCCTCTCCTGGATGACTTATCCAGGATACATAATCCAACCCTGGTTGTTTGGGGAAAGCAAGATGACACCGTACCGTATCGTCAAGCGCTGGAGGCGTCCAGGCGCTTATCGAATTCTCGTCTAGAACTGATTGATAACTGCAAACATGGCCCACAATTGGAACAGCCGGATCAGTTCAACCGTATCTTATTGGAATTCTTCCGCGATGATAGCAATAAATAGAAAACCGGTTACTCATCTTTTTTGACAAGCACCCGGTCAAAGAACAGCTCAGCTAATGTCTAGTTGAAATCGATTTCCATTTCGGGGATGGTGGTTTCGTCGATATTGACCTGGATTTTCAGCCTGAGGCCGCCTTCGATGACGGTGACTTCTTTGAATACGAAATCACCATGTAAATCTGCGAGCATGCCGGTGAAGGCTTCTTCCAGCTCCCGGTTGGCTTCGGTGACCACTTCATCGCCAAGCTCGAAACCGGGGATGTCGATGGCGATCACTTCGGCTTTTAGCATACCATCTTCAGCAGTGAGGCTCAGGTCAAAGCTCCCATCCTCCGAACCATTCTCCCCGATGAAGCGGATGTAGCCATCGTGTAGCTCTACGCTGGTGATCCGGTCCAGCAGATTCTCGAAGGTGCCACCCATATGGAAATCGGACTTTTGGGAGGCTTTGTCGAACAGGCTCTGCGGGAGGGTGATGTCGATAGTCGGCGAGATCGGGCTGATATGGATGGGGCTGATCCTGACGGGGTTGGAGGAGCAGGCCAGGGAGGTGATGGCGAGGAAGGCGATAAAGAGGGCGACGATAAAAATAGGTTTCTTGGGGGTTTGAGCGTTCATTCTGAGTTTCCTTTCTTGATCTGTTCTTTGTTCTGAACTACATACGGAGGATGGTGGGTAAAGTTGCGTAAACAGACCAATCTCCAGAGGGGTTTTACCCCCCTTTGGAGGTAGGGATTTGAACCATGGACACGCTGACGCGGCGAGATGAAATTCATCGCATGCCGTTGCAGACACTAAGAATCCACTTAGAAAGAAATTTTTCTTGGTGTTTGGGTGGTGAAAAGGATCTTAGGGAAGTGGAAAGGGGGTAAATTAGGTGGCTTGGAGGTGAAGTAGTACCTAGCTCAGGATCTTGATGGTGCTGCCATAGTTTGTGCCCAGCGTTTTCTGCAGAATAATGTGCAGAACCTGCATGCCTTCGAGCTGGCGGGAACGGCTCAAAGGGCCGGTATCGATGGGGCGCAGTCCGCCATCTTTGACCAGCTTTGCCACCTTGGCTTTGGCCTCGGCGTCATCCCCGGCGATAAAGACATCCAACGGATGCCCTGCGACTTGCCCGGCAACCAGGGTGCCGGCGAAGGTGGTATTGAAGGCTTTGACCACGTGGGCACCATGAGGCACGATTTTAGCAAGCTCTTCAGCCGAGGAAGAATCCGGCGGGGTAGCCAAACCGTCAAAGGTAGACAGCGGGTTGGCAATATCGACGACGATTTTACCTGCCAGCCTGGCACCTAGCTGCCTGGCGATTTCCAGGTTGATATCGTACCAAACGGCCAGCACCACCACCTCGTCCAGTTCAACGCTGTCCAAGGGGGCCGTTAAGACCTTGGCGTTTCTCTGGGCGGCTTTTTTCACATCAGCGGCGGTCTTTTCGGCTGCCGCTGGATTGGCATCTACGAAAGTCACCGAATGCCCGCCAGATACCAGCCGGGTCCCGATACCGCGCCCCATATTTCCTGCTCCAATAAGCGTTACGTGCATTATGGCACTCCTTCACTCGTTTGTTCTGCACCATGAGATGCTAAGATAACAGATGTTTAGATTATACGCTCAGGCTAACGGGCGTCAACTCGACAATCTTTTAACTCAGACTTTTCTAAAGTCAATGTAGCCTTGCTCGACATCGGTCTCGACGAGCTGGACGCGCAGGTGGTCGCCAACGTCGACGCCTTGATAGCCCGCGACCAATTTGCCTTCGACGGGCAGCTTCAGCAGGCGCACCCAGGTGCCCTTGGAGGCTGCACCCGTGACAATCGAGTCGAACTGCTCGCCGATGCGGCTTTCCAGCAGCAAGGCGGCGGCGGACTTGCCCACCTGGCGCTCAACTTTGTTGGCAGCATCTTCGGCTTTCGTGCAGCGCTGGGCGAGGGCATCCAGGTCTTCAAGCCGGTAGGGGACTGACTGGCGGCGCAGGGCAGCCGAGAGCAGGCGCTGGGTGACCAGGTCGGGATAACGGCGGTTGGGGGCAGTTGAGTGCCCGTAATCTTTGACCGCCAGGCCGAAGTGCCCACCGGCTGCATGGCTTTTGGCGACCTCACCGCCGGGTTGGGCAGCATATTCGCCAGGACCCAGGAGCTTGATCACCGTAAGGCAGAGGTCGGGATAATTCTGCGGGTTGGAGGCTTTCTGCTTGACGAGGAAAGTCTCCAGGGATTTTGAATCGGGGTCGTCGGAGAGACGGAAGCCCTTCTCTTTGGCAATGGCTACGATGCGATCCCAGCGCTTGGGGATGCGTACGACACGGCGCAGAGTGGGGTAGCCCTGCTCGGATAAGAAGCGGGCAGTCACGCCGTTGGCGGCGATCATGAAATCTTCGATGATCTCCTTGGCACGGTTCTTCTCTTCTTCTTCGAGCGTGCTGAGCATATCGCCAGCGAAAATGGGCCTGGATTGGATGGTTTCGAGGCTCAAGGCGCCGTTAGCTTGGCGGAAACGGTGCATGGCTTGGGCGGATTTGTCTTGCAGGCGCAGGTTATCCGCCAGCCCCTCGACCACAGCCAGGGCTTCGGGCATAGAGGCGGCTCCCTGCAGCCAGGCGGCTACGCTGTGGTAGGCAAGCTTAGCGGTATTATGCACAAGCGCCCGGTAGACTGTAGAAGCCTGCAAGCCGCCATCGGCACCAACCGTCATTTCAACGATGAACGCCAGCCGGTCTTCAGCAAAATTCAGGGAGGTCAGGTCAGTAGACAGCTTCTCGGGGAGCATGGGGAAGATTTGGGCGGCGGTGTACACCGAGGTGGTGTTGTGCTGGGCATGGTCGTCGATGGCGGAACCGGGCTTGACGAGGGTCTCGACATCGGCGATGGCGACCAGGATTTTGACCTTATTTCCTGGCAGGGTTTGCGCAACAGAGAGCTGGTCCAGGTCCCGGGAGTCATCGTTGTCGATTGAGCACCACAGCAGGCTGCGCAGGTCACGTACGGTCTCGGCTTGCGCTGCCTCAGTTGGCTGAATACGTTCCAGCTCAGCCAGCACTGCGGGCGAGAAATCGGGGAGCAGGCCGCGTTCGAGCATGACGCGGTAGGCGATACGCTGCAAGATAACTCGGTGCTGTTCATTGGAATGGGAGGGGTTTGACATGAGGCTGCCTCCAGGTGAAAGAGGGTGAGGAGTGATAAGGTATATTTTACACCTACCTAAAAAGAAAGAAAGAGGGACGCGGCGGATTAAATGCTCACGGATGAACACAGATTTCACGGATTTTAATAAGTACACGGAAAAATCGGAAAGTGACGATGGGTACATCGTGGGAAAAGGCGGATTTTTTTAGGTGAATCGAAAGCGAAAAAGAAGCGCAAGGAAAAGTCTGAAAGAGAGAAAGGTGGATTAAAAGCTCAAGGAGCACACAGAGAAAATGGATGCAAAATTTGAAATAAAATAAATGATTGCACCGGATTGGGAATCATTATATACTCTGGAGAGCATGGTGGATGGCTGGTCAGGATGAACAAACAGCAACTCCTTTATAAACTTGAGAAGGCCTGGGCAGACTTCCAGGGATCGTATGCGGGATTAACGGATGCCCAAATGCTCGAACCGGGTGTCACTGGAGACTGGTCTGTGCGAGACTTGCTTGCCCATGTGAGCTGGTGGGAGGAGGAAGCCTTAAAGCATCTCCCACACATCTTGTCAGGTCAAAAGCCTCCGCGCTATTCGGTTTTATATGGCGGTATCGACGCGTTCAATACTATGATGAGGGATCAAAAACGTTCTTTATCGCTCGTCGAAGTGCGAAAGGAAGCGGCTGAGACTCACCAAAGACTGGTCGAATATATTAATAGCATCCCAGAAGAGCAAATTGCTCTTGAGAAGCGCTTCCGACGGAGGCTGCGTCTGGACACGTACAGTCATTATCCCATGCATGCCAGGGCGATACGCGTATGGAGGGAGCGCTTTGGCTTGGTTTTAGAATGACGCCTTTCATCCAATCCCTGCTGCTCTTCGCACTCATCCTGCTGGCGGCCAAGTCTGCGGGCTATCTGAGCACGCGCCTGCACCAGCCTTCGGTGTTGGGGGAGCTGCTGGTGGGGCTGCTGCTCGGACCGACACTGATCGATGTGATGCACCTGCTTTTTTTCCAGGAGAATGCCGTCTTTCTGGAAGAGCTGGTGAAGGAGACAGCGGAGATCGGGGTGGTGCTGCTGATGTTCGTGGCTGGGCTGGAGCTGCACCTGAAGGACCTGGCCCGCAGCGGGCGGGTTTCGGTACTGGCAGGGACGCTGGGGGTGGTCCTGCCGGTGGGGCTGGGCTTCCTGGCGGCGCTGGCTTTCGGCAGCCAGCCGGAGGCGGCCCTCTTCTTGGGCTTGACATTAGGGGCGACCTCGGTGAGCATCTCGGCGCAGACGCTGATGGAGCTGAAGATTTTGCGCAGCAAGGTGGGGATGGGGATGCTGGGCGCGGCGGTCTTCGACGATATCCTGGTGATCCTCTTCTTATCGATCACACTGGCGGTGGCTTCGGGCGGGAGCGGCTTTTTGCCAATCTTGTGGGTGTTCCTGCGCATGCTGATCTTTTTGGCTGGCTCGGTGGCTTTTGGGATTTGGGTCTTGCCGTGGGCGGTGCGGAAGGTGTCACGCCTGCCGGTCAGCCAGGGGATCCTGGCTTTCAGCCTGGTGATCACTTTTATCTATGCAGCCATGGCAGAGATCGTCGGCGGGATGGCAGCCATCACAGGCGCTTTCGTGGCAGGGGTGATGTTTGCCCGCAGCCCGGAGAAGGAGCAGCTTGAACGCAGCATGAGCGCAGTGGCTTACGGGCTTTTCGTGCCGATCTTTTTTGTCGGGATCGGGCTGTCGGTGAACCTGGGCGAGTTCCGCATGGAGAACTTATGGATCACGCTGGTGATCTTGCTGGTGGCGATCTTGGGCAAGCTGCTCGGGGCAGGCGGAGGGGCGCGGCTGGCGGGATATGCACCCCTGGAGGCAGCGATGGTGGGGGCAGGGATGATCTCGCGCGGGAGGTGGGCCTGATCATTGCCTCGGTGGGGATCTCGGAGGGGCTGATGGGGGAAGATGGCTTTTCGATGATCGTCTTGATGGTGGTGGTGACGACGATCCTGACACCCCCGCTGCTGCGCTATATCTACCACTTGAGGAAGAAAGAAGATGAAAAACTTCAACAGGCTTTCAATAAGGACATTTCAATCGAAAAACCTTTCCCGCAGAGCGGCGGAGAGGCAGAGGTTTCCCCAGAGATAAAGGAATGAGGAGCAAATCCGATGTATGTGATTTTGTTCGTCCTGGATGATTTTGAGAAGCTGAACGATCTGCTGGACGCCTGGGAAGAGGCGGGTGTGCCGGGGGTGACGGTCCTGCACAGCTACGGCCTGGGACGGGTGCGCGATGGCGGCCTGCGCGATGACCTGCCGCTGATGCCCAGCCTGGAGGATCTCTTTGAGCACGAGGAAAAATACAGCCGCACCCTTTTTTCGGTGGTGGACAGCGAGGCCACTGTTGACAAAGTGGTGTCGGCTACAGAGCGGGTGGTGGGCGACTTGATGAAACCCCATGCGGGGCTGCTGGTGGTGCTGCCGACGGCACGGGTGTACGGGCTGAGAAGACATAATTCGGACCCATGAGAGTGGGGGATTGGAAATTATCTTTTTAGGAATATTCTTTGTAACACGGAGAAGCCGAGAGCGCGGAGTTTTTTATGAAGAAAATTCTCTTCGTCTCCGCGTTTAATTTCTAATTCTTGGGCTATTGCATCTTATTAACGAGTTTGCGGCAGTCGGGCAGGTCCGCGCAGTTCCATAACAGCGCTTCGAAAGCCTGGATTTCTGGTTCCGTGTCGTGCGCCCCGGCCAGCCAGCGGAACTTCGCGAGCAGCTCTTCGTCAGATGGTGGGTCAGTAGGCTCCCATTTGGGCTCCGTTTCTTGGGAGGTGTAGACTTCTCCGGACCGGGTATGCAGCTCGACGCGGGCAAAGCGGTGGGCAGGGAACTGTGCGCTCAGGTCAGGGTCATTGATCAGCTCGATCGAGTCCGATAAAGCCAGGACGGCAGGGTCATGAAGATTTTCGCCGATCAGCTCTTCGACGCCCAGCCTGCCGTGGAACAAGGCGGCGGCCAGCGGGAAGGGCAGGCTGTACTGGGCTTCTTCGGTATTTTGGGGGCGGCGGCAGGCGAGACAGGTGGCTTCATAAAAAGAGTGCACGCGAATGCGGGTGATCTGACGGACATCCAGGTGATGTTCCTTCATCAAGCCCAGGGCGGCCACGATGGATGGCTGCGCCCAGCGGCAGACGGCGTAGGGCTTGAAATAAGTCTCCAGGATGCGCCAGCGGCTGCCCAGGTCGGCCCAGTATTCCGCCACATCCGCTCCTTCGATGGTAACGGCCGGGGCACCCGTAAAGCCACCGGCGGCCAGCAGGCCGGCGCTGACCCCGCCCATGGCGCCCCAGCCCGAGCCATCTTTGACCATGGTCGGAAATTCAATATCGCGCATCATCTGCGAGCGCGGACCGTGGTATTCGGCGATGCCCAAGCGCCTCGCGGGTCAGAGAAGGACTCAGGTGCAGGCGGCGGCTCGTCACGGCCGCGCAACCCAAGGCGTTCCAGGCGCCGGAGGTATGGAAGTCGCAGGCAGTGGCGTGCAGGGCGATGCCAGCGCGCAGGGCGATCTCGTAGCCGACGACGAGGCTGGTAAGGAGCTCTGTGCCGGAGAGGGTATGGCCTACTTCTAACGCAAGGGTGGCAAAAATGGCTGGGACGACGGCCGCGCCGGCATGGCCTTTGACCAGCTTGTGCCCATCATGGATATCGAAAGAGTCGACGGTCATGGCGTTGGCCAGGGCAGCACCGGGCGGGGAGACCTGGCGGCCATCCTGCCACAGCCAGGCGCCGCTGCCCCCGAATACCAGGGCGGCAAAAGCGTGGGTGATTTGAGACATTTGTGTCTTGCGACCGGCAATGGCGGTACCGACGGTATCGAGCAAACAGCGGCGCGCCTGCCCACGTACGGCGACGGGCAGGTCTTCCCAGGTGAGGGCATGGATGAATTCGTACGGGTTCATAAGTGGATCTCAAATCTCTGGCGGATTTGTTGATCCAAGTTCGAGTCCAGAAGGGATGGTTTATCTGCGCCCAGGATTTTCTCGACGAACTGAGCAGCCCTGGCACGTGAATCCAGCTCACCGGCTTCTTTCCAACTGGCGCGGTTTTGGCGGTCGGAGAGGCGGGGGTTAATATATTCATGGCGCATGAACTGCAAGGTATGCTCATCTTCCAGGTAATGACCGCCCGGACCAACGCGTTGGATGGCCTCGACCGCCAGGTGGGCGGGGGAAGTTTCGACCCCAGCCAGGACGCGCTTGACCATCTGTACAATGTCGTTATCCAGGACCATCTGCTCATAGGAGACTAGGTTCATATTTTCCAGCATGCCCACGGCGTGATGGATGAACGAGGCGCCGCTGAGAGCGGTGAGCAGCAGGGTGAGCATTTTCTCGTAACCGGCCTGCTCGTCGGGGAGCTTGGAGTCGGTCATGCCGGCGGAACAGTAGATGGGCACATCATAGAACTGGGCGAGCTGGGCAGCCCCAGCCTGCATGAGGGCAAATTCGGGTGTTCCGCCCAGGTAGCCGCCGGAGCGCAGGTTCATCTGGCCGGGGATATACCCAGCCAGGACGGGAGCCCCTTTGCGGACCAATTGCGTATAGGCGATACCGGCCAACTGCTCGGCGTTGAGCTGTGTGAGGGTGCCAGCCAGGGTGATGGGAGAGGTGGAACCCGCCATAGGCGCAGCAGAGAGGGCGACCGGCAAACCCTGCTGGGACCAGAAAGTCAAGATATCGGTGACATGCGGGTCGAAGGTCAGTGGGGAGATCATCCAGGAGGTCATGCAGGATATGAAAGGACGTTGACGCAGGGATTCGGCACTGCCAGCCAGGAGAACGCCTAATTCAAAAACATCCTGGGCACCCTGCAGGTCGATCAGCCCGCCCATGATATGCTTGTGGGTATGTGCCAGGGCAGCATAGAAGCGGTTGACTGCAATGGCGGACAGGGGGAGGTCTGAGGGCGTGACGGGCAGCACAAAGAAATCCACATCGGTTAGGCGCTCTGCCAGCAGAGCCAGGTCAGCCACATCTTGAAGGGTGGCCTGGCGAGCCTGGTTCGCACCGGGCGGCAGGACGAAGGAAGGCGAGCCGCCCGTGCCGAAATGCACAAGTTGGCCGGAGAGGAGCAGATCCTGGGCACTGTCGCGACCGGCCAGAAGCACTTCGTGCGGAACGACAGCCAGCCCATCCTCAATAAGGCTCCGGCTGAGTCTCACCCTTTCACCGTCAAGGCTGGCACCGGCCTGGCGAAAGATCTCCAGGGCAGCCTGGTTGGGGACCTGGATGCCGGTCTCGGCGAGGATCTGCAAGGAAGCCGCGTGAATCGTTTGAATATCGGATGCGGAAAGCGGGCGATACTGACCGCCTGCGGATGCTGGCCTGTTCATCGACGATGAGTCCATCTTAGGCCTTATTTCCAATGGGGGCTTTCCCACAAGGGTAGGACGCGCCCAATGCCGCGCTCCCGAGCGACTTTGTAGATGCGGTAAGCCTCGCTGACATCGTGGATGCCCATGCCGATGGGGTTGAAGATGATTTTATCCTGGGGACTCTGACGCCCGGGGGTTTTCTTGATGATGATGTCGCCGATGTTTTTCACCTTATCGCGCGGGATCACCTGGTCGCGCACAGCACGGAAGGCGACATCGACGCCGTGGTGCTCGACCGCGGAATAGTCGTCACAAACGACCAAATCAAGCGAACTCAGCACTTCGGTAGGCGTATCCCAAAAGCTGACTTCGCATTGCAGGGTGCCGGGCTTATACCAGCCGGCTTTGACATAGGGGAATGAGCTCATCGTGGCGGTGACGAAGACGTCCGCTCCGTCGCAGGCCTCCTCGGCAGAAGACACTGCCCGGATGGCAAACCCAAGCTCTTTGCTCATCTCGGCGGCGAAGGTCTCAGCTTTCTCGGGCAGGAGGTCGAAGACCCGCCCTTCTTTCAGGTCCGGCAGCACGGCGTGCATGGCCATGGCCTGGGTGCGCATCTGCACACCGGCACCAACCATGCCCAAGGTGGTTGAACCGGGCAGGGCCAGGTACTTGGCGCCCACGCCAGAGGCAGCCCCAGTGCGCATGGCGCTGACGATGGTGCCATCCATCACGGCTATCGGGAAGAGGGTCTCGGGATCGTTCAGGATAATGAGGGCATTGGCGCGCGGCATGCCGTACTTGACCGGGTTGCTGGGCTTGGAGGGGATCCACTTGATGCCGGCAATCTTTAGATCGCCGCCCAGGTAAGCAGGCATGGCCATGATGCGACCGGTAACCTCCTCCGATTCGGGTCCACCCCAGCGCAATACGGGTTTATGCGGCAGGATGGTCTCGCCGGAGGCGTGCAGGGTGAAGCTTTTCTCGATGGTTTTGACAGTCTCAGCCATGTCGAGACCGCCCGCGGCGATCACATCTTCCTGGCTGAGGTATAAAAATTCTACTTTTGGGTCCATAAATCTTTCTCCTTATTTAGAGTAATAAAGCTCACGGATTACACCGATGAACACGGATTTTTCTTACATTTTTTATTTAGACCACATCGTGAAAGCACCTTTATAATTACTTATGAAAATTCGTTTCAAATATTCTTTGGAAAATACGAGCCGATGGGGTAGCGGCCGCATTCCCAGGTGGTTTCGATCAGCGCCAATATATTCTCAAGAGGCAGGTTATCGAACAGCTCTTCGGAAGAAGAGCCCAGGATCAAGCCTCCGCCGGGAGCGGCGAGGCGCATGGCTTCCAGGGCAGTGTGACGCACATCGGCTGGGCTGCCCCTGCGCAGGATGTTCTCGACATCGATGCCACCGACGAAAGCAAGGCGGTCTCCGTAGGCCTGCTTGAGCCCTCCCAGGTCCATCCCGGCCATGGTATCCACCGGAGCGATGGCATCCACGCCCGCCGAGATCAATTCGGGGATGATGGGGGTGATGAAGCCATCCGAGTGGAAGATGACTTTGAGCTGGTAGCTGTGGTACAGGTCGCAGATTTCGGCGATATTCCTGAAAAAACCATTCCGCTTGAGGAAAGCCGGTGAAAAGATGAGGCGGTCTTTATAGGCGACGTCGCCGAAGATCCAGGCCACAGGAGAGATTTGCCGGCAGTTGGATTCGGCCTCCAGGCGGCGCATGAGCTGGGCGTGGCGCGCCTCGATCCAGGTTTGAGTGAGAGCAGGCTCTTCAGAATCGAGCCAGACGAACCAATCAAGTCCCACTTCAATATAGCAGTCTTGCAGAGCCTCTCCCGCCCAGCTGGCGGGCAGAACGGTTGAACCGTAGCGCATCTTCCAAAGGAGCATGTCATCCAGGAATTTTTGAGGGGTTTGCGGCTGCCAGGTTGCCAGGCGCTCGATCTCTCCCTGCACGTAGCGCAGCATACCGGGTAAATCATGGAAAGGCAGGCGCACCATCCACTCGTTGAACCAGTCGCGGCGCTCGTAGGTAAAGCCGCGCAAATCGGTGCGCGTCTCGAGGGGACCCGGCAAAAAGATGCGGGTGGTGTCGAGGGCTGCATCCATGGCACGGGGAATGACCTGCCCGGCATTCTCCAGTGTAAGCACCTCACCGCCGAAATGCTCGAGCATGGCCCGGGAGGAGACCAGGTCATATAACGGCACCCGGTCAGGCTCCTGGCGGCTCAAGGCGCAAAGAACTCGTTCTTCTTTGGTCATTTCACTCATGGGTACCCTCCGCGGCATTCTGCTTCAGGCCAGGTTCTCCTGGATAGCAGCCAGCTCCTGGGCCGGGATATGGCAGAAGATGACATGTTCTCCATCGATCGAGGCGGGTGGGGTGACTGTCTCACAGATCTCGCCGATCTTGCGCGGGCAGCGCGTGTGGAAGCGGCAGCCCTTGGGAGGATTGATGGCGCTGGGTACGCTGCCTTCCAGGTTGATGCGCTTTTTGCGGATGGTGGGGTCAGGCTCGGGCAGGGCAGAAAGCAGGGCTTCGGTATAGGGGTGGTAAGGCTTGGTGAACACCTTTTCAACCGGGCCGAATTCAGAGAACTGCCCCAGGTAGATCACACCGATAAAATCGGAGATGTAGCGCACCACACTCAAATCATGGGAGATGAACAAGATGGAAACGCCCAACTCTTTCTGCAATGTCTGCAGCAGATTCAACACCATCGATTGGACGGAGACATCTAGCGATGAGGTAGGCTCATCGCATAAGACTAATTGAGGGGCACCCGCAAAAGCGCGCGCAATGGCGACCCTTTGTTTTTCGCCGCCGCTGAGCTGGGCCGGATAGCGTTGGCGGTAGGTCTGGTCCAGGTTGACCGCCTCTAGGAGCTGGTCGATGAGGTGGTCTTCATCACTGCGCGGCACAATCTGGAACAAGCGGATGGGGCGGCGCAGCTCCTGCTCGACCGTCTTCTGCGGGTTGAGGGTGGAATCAGGGTTTTGGAAAACCATCTGCAGCATTTTCAACTCAGGTTTGGAGCGTTTATTTACTGGCTTGGAGAGATCCTGCAGGTTCAGCGAAATGACTCCGTTCTGCAGCGGCAGCAAGCCAGCAATGGCGCGTGCCAGGGTGCTCTTACCGCAGCCGCTTTCACCCACGATACCCACCGTATTCTCAGGCGGGATTTGGAAGGTAATCCCATCCAAAGCTTTGACGGTTTCTTTGGTTGGGTTGAGTGAGAACATATTACCGGTGATCTTGAAATGGACTTTGAGATCTTTCACCTGTAAACCATCTTTTGCCTTCTTTTCGTTGGAGGCGAAAGGCAGCTCGACAGGGATCAAGGCTTCGTGTTTCATCTGTTGGAGAAGGTCCTTGTTCCAATACAGGCACCGGCTGCTGCGAGAGGGCCCGGTTTGCTGCAGATCAGGCTGGATTTGAAAGCAATCATCCTGGGCGATACCACAGCGGGCTGCAAAGATGCAGTGGTCTGGCAGGTCATTTAAGGGCGGAACGCGGCCCGGGATGGACCACAGCGGGTTTTCGTTTTTGCTGCTGACTTTGCGCGGAATACAGCGCAACAGGCTGATGGTATAGGGGTGTTGGGGCGCGGTGAATAGCTCCCTCACCGGGGCTTCTTCCACCATCTCACCTGCATACATCACGCCGACTCGATCGCACAGGCGGGCGATCACGCCCATATTGTGGCTGATGAAAAGGATGGCGGTATTAAATTCTTGACGGAGGGAGTTCACCAGATCGAGCACAGCGGCTTCGATGGTGACATCCAGGCCGGTGGTGGGTTCGTCCATAATCAGCAGAGAGGGTTTCAGTAACAGCGCCATGGCGATGATGACGCGCTGCTGCATGCCCCCGCTCAATTGATGGGGATAGCGTTTGGAGACATCGACTGGATCGGCGATGTTGACTTTTTCGAGGAGCTCCAGGCAGCGCGCGTTGGCTTGCTTGCCAGAGCTCTTTTCATGCACGACCAGGATCTCTTCCATCTGCGAGATAATGGTCATGGAGGGGTTCAAGGCAGATTGGGGGTCCTGGTAGACCATGGCCACGCGGTTGCCGCGCAAGCGGCGCAGGTCCTGGTCGTTTAGGGTAAGCAGGTTCTGCCCGAGCAGGCTGACCTCTCCCTGGAGGACCGTCTTGGCAGGCAGGTAGCGTACGCAGGCCAGAGCAACCGTCGATTTTCCGCAGCCCGATTCGCCGACCAAGCCATAGACTTCGCGTTCGTGAATTTTGAATGAAAGGTCGCGCACCGCAGGGGTGCGGGTAAATTGGGTGACATATTCGACCGAGAGATGGCTGACATCGATTACGGTTGGGTCATCTAACCTGGAGTCCATGTTAATCCACCCAGCCGGTTTCACGCAAGCCATCGGCAATCAAGTTGAGAGAAACCACCAGCGAGCTGATGGCTATGATGGGCGGGATGGGAGCCCAAGGGAATTGGAAAATCCAGGTGCGGCCTTCGCCGATCATGACTCCCCAATCGGGATAGGGTGGCGGTACGCCCAAGCCCAGGTAGCCCAGGCTGCCGGTGGCAAACATGGCGAAGGCAATGCGGATACAGGCGTCGACGATCACGGGGCCGGTGATGTTTGGGAGTATTTCTTTAAACATGATATACAGGTTGCTCTCACCGCGCATCTTGGCGGCGAGGACAAATTCTCGGCTGCGCATATCCATGGTGAGCCCGCGCACCAGCCGGGCAATGCCCGGCGTGGTGCCGATGGCAATGGCCCAGATCACATTCACCGCTGATGGCCCGATGGCGAAGATGACCAGCAGGTAGATCATGAGCATGGGGAAGGCCATCAGGATATCCATGATGCGCATGACGACTTCGTCGACCGTCCCGCCGATGTAGCCGGTCAGCAGCCCGATGAAAGAGCCAGCCAAAACGCTGATGGCGATAGCGGTGGTGGGAAGCACCAGCATTAACCGGGCGCCATAGGCAATGCGTGTGAACATATCTCGGCCCATGCGGTCGGTGCCAAGCCAATACTGGCTGGAAGGTGACTGCCAGGGCAGGTCGACCATATCTTCATAAGTGTAAGGGCGTAAATAGCCGCCGAAGAGGGCCAGGAGGATCCAAAACAATACGACTGCCGAACCGATCACGACCTTTGGGTTTCGACGGGTGAGTCTTGCGCGCTGGCGGGTGATCGATGGAGCAGGGGCTTCTTTTTTCGGAGCTGGTGTCTCCTTCAAGGATCCATTGGCTTCAGATGCTATCGTCACGATTTTTTCCTTATTCACTCTAATTTTGCTCACAGATGAACACGGATTTCATAGATTTTTATAGAGATCGTTAGGCAAAGCTAACTGTACCGAATCCGAGGATTTAAGTAGGCATATAAAATATCGGCTGTCAATTGAGAGAGGGCAGCAAACATCACTCCAATTAAAGCGGAGGCTTCAAGCAAGGGGATGTCATTGAAAATCGCTGCGCCGGCGAACAGCCTGCCCAGGCCCGGGTAGCTGAAAACGCTTTCCACTACAATCAAGCCTCCGATCATCCAGCCCAATTGGGTCGTGATGACCGTGATGGGGGCTAACAAGGCGTTGCGCAGCACGTGTCGGAAGATCACGACCCGGAAGGGCAAGCCTTTCAACACCGCAGTGCGCACATAGGCTGATTGCATTACTTTGGCAACGCTGACGCGGGTGATGCGGGTGATGTAGCTGAACTGGCCTAAGACGATCACCAGGGCGGGCAGGATAAGCCGGGAGGGTTCGGCAAGGGGATTTCCGTTCTCACCGCCCGGCAGGCTGTTGCCCGGGAGAACGTTCAACCACCAGGAGAAGACAATAATCAAAACAATGCCGGTCACAAATTCTGGCAGTGAAGTCAAAATAAGGCCGACGGTAGAGATGGCCGTATCAGGCCAGCTCCCTTCTTTCAGTCCAGATAAGATCCCGGCTAACAGTGAAAACGGGACCATGATGATCAAAGCGAGAACCGCCAGGTAAAGTGAATTGCGCAACCGGGTCATTAACAAGGGGCGAATGGCCACCCCCAGGCGGAATGATTTGCCTAAATCACCGCGCATTGCCTTGGTTAACCAGGTGACATATCGTTCCACGATGGGTTTATCCAGCCCCATTTTTAGCCGTAAAGCCGCGACATTGGCATCGGTGGTATACGCCCCCAGGATCGAACGCGCCGGGTCAACCGGCACCACTTCGGCCATGATGAAAATGATGACTGAGATGACAAACAAAGTCAGCAGCATATATAACAGGCGGCGGGTGATGTAACGCAGCATAAGAAATCCTGTTCCAGGGAGTGGTTCGGAGAGGCTGGACCAGCCAGCCTCTCCAGAACGTTAATAAGGTCGGGCCATCGTAGGGGTCGGTTACGTGTTCAGCCACGACCTGGAATAATTCAAGAATCCGACCGGGTTGAGCTCAACACCTTTCAAGAAGTCTGACTGGGCATACAGGACTTTGTAATGACCACAAGTCAGCAGGCCACCGTCTTCCTTGATCAGGGTGCACAGGTCGGCGAGCAAGGTCTTGCGCTCGGCTGGATCCGTGGAAGCATCGTATGAGGCGAGTTTTTCATCAAAGGTGGGGTTCTTCCAATGGGTCTCATTCCAGGCGGCACTGGATTGGTAGGCGATGTTGAAGTACTCACTGGGCGTGGAGCGCATACCCCAGTTCGAAACGCCGATGATGTTCGGGCCCCAGTCATCCAACCAGGTCTGCCAATATTCAGGATTTGGCTCCAGCTTAATGTTGAAACCGGCTTCCTTGGCAGAAGCGGCCAGCCAGGTGGCAGATTGGGTGGAGAGCTCATCGTTGATGAAGCGGGCGATAATGTCGATGCCATTGGGATAGCCGGCTTCGGCGAGCAGGGCCTTGGCTTGCTCGATATCCTGCACGGTGGGCGGAATATCGGGAGCATCTGCGTAAATGGGGGCCAGGGGTGTATCGTTGCCGGGGATGGCATACCCCATGTAAACCGCCTGAACCCACTTGGCACGATCGACGGCGATCTTCAGCGCCTGTCGCACGCGCACATCGTCAAAGGGCTTCTCGTTGACATGCAACACGGCGTTGAAGAAACCACCGGATTGGTAATAGGTGGGCTTGATGTTCTCCATGCCAATTACCTGGGGCAGGGTGGCCATGCTGATGCCGGTGAGCTGGATCTCGCCTTTGCTCAAGGCGTCGAGGTAGGAAGCATCATCGGGGTAGTTGCGGATTTCCAAGGTGTCGATATAGGGCAGGGGTTTTCCATCCACACCAATATCCCAATAGTCTTCACGGCGCTGGAAGGTGATCTTTTCGTCTGGGAGGAATTCCTTGATGGTAAAGGGCCCCGTGCCCCAAGGCTCTGTGTAAAAATCACCGCCCCAATCCGTCGGCAAGACGGCGGCCATGTAGGCATACAGGTGGTAGGGGAAATCACCTACCGCCCGGTCGCAGTGGAACTTGACATTGTAATCATCCACTTTTTCGATGCTGCCGGGTTTGAGGTAGTTGGCGATGCCGGTGAAGCCCGAGCCGGTGGCCGGGTCGACCAGGCGCTCAAAGGTGAAGACCACATCGTCAGCGGTGAAATCCTTGCCGTGGTTGAACTTCACACCCTGGCGCAGCGCAATATCCCAGACTTTCCCATCGGCGGAGGGTGTCCAGCTGGTAGCCAGCGCGGGCTGGACGACCATATTCTGGTCGACGTACACCATGTATTCAGCCACCTGGCGCAGCGTGTTGCTGACAAAGTAGCTGCTGATGATGGCGGGATCGTTGAAACGCTCGGTGGAATAGAAGAGCTGTGAATTTACGTTTCCGCCGCGCTTTACGCCACCGGGCACGGTGGGCTCGGGGGTGGCGGTGATCAATTTCTCAACCACCTGGGTCACCTGGACTTCTTTTTCGACGACGACGGTTTTTTCAATCACCTCTGGGGCGGCCTGGGTGGCTTCTGTAGTGGGAGAGGCGCAAGCGCCCATTCCGAGAGCAGCCAGCGAGGCGCCCATGACCGAGGCATAGCGGAGGAATTCACGGCGGCTGATTTTGTTCTGCAACATCTGATTGTAGGCATCACGAACACGATCGTCTCTGATGCGCTTATCTTTATTTTCTTTCATTTTCTTACTCCTTAAAAGAATTGGAACTGCGGCTGATGGTTGATATGTTGACAGGCGTATTTTCTTCTTGTTTAGGATCCTCCTTCCACCTCCGTTTATAAAGCTATGGCGATATCGGTTTGTAAAGCTGGTTGCCCTAAAATGGGCTTTATGAAATGATAAGATTGCTTCGCTCGCAAAAAACGCTCACTCGCAATGACTTATCAAAGGCGATTTTCAGTCTTGCTTGACTCCGGCAATGCGGAAGAAATTTGCCAGGAGCGCCCGGCCATCCCGGTTCTCCGCTGAATTCACTTCCGGGTGGAACTGGGTGCCGTAAATGGGAAACTGCTTGTGACGTATGGTTTGGACTTTGCATTCAGCAGTGCTGGCCAATAATTCAAATTCGGCGGGGGCCTGCTTGATCTCCCAGTAGTGGCTCTCGAAGAAGACGGGCTGCTGCCCGAGCCCAGCAAAAATGGGGTCTTCTTGGATTACCCGGATGGGTAAAAATCCAACTTCTTTAAACCAGCCGGGGGCAAAATCTCCGACTTCAGCTTCACCTGGCTTCAGCTTGCGCAGGGGACCGCATTCAACGTTGTAAGCCAACCCGATCAATTGGTGCCCACCACACAGGCCAATCACGGGTAGCGTGCCGCTCTTGATGATCTCAAACAAGGGTGCGAAAGTGGTAAAGTCGTAATACTCCCAATCGGTGGTGTTGCCGCTGATGGCAATGGCTTTGACGTTTTTCTGCTTTGCCAACTCGGGGGTCACCTGCTGGTAAAGGATAGGCTCGCAGGTGACTCCGGCAACATCTTCCATCACCCAGGCACGCTGGTTGCGAACCTTCTCAAAATCGGGAGCGCGCAGCGGGTCTGCCAGGGCATCTTCGTGTTCAATATCGACATACCAGATCATGGATGGTTCCTCCTGTGTGGGAATGGGTGCGGGGGTATTCTCATACGAATACGGGTGGCTTCTACGGTGATCTCAACAATACGGGTGGCTTCGACAACGCGGGTCACTTCAATGGGCGGGGCTTTGCTGGGCAAGACCTCCACAGGCGCCTGGCAAGCTTCCAAGCCCAGCAGGCCGAGCGAGGCTCCAGAAACCCCCAGCCACTTTAAGAACTGCCTGCGGGAGAGTGGATAATGGTGTTCCTGGCGATCCTGCGATGGTTTTTCCATTCAACCTTTTGTATAGACGAACAATAAGCTACTCAACTCCATTTAAAAGCACAGGTCACATAGCGGTCCGGGTGACGGTAGACCGCATCATAAACTTCTCCCGCTAAGGCCGGCTCGCTCACTTCGGTGATCAAGCCCTGCATAGTGATCTTGCGGGACGCCATCATCGTCAGCGTCTCCTGGGTCAGCTCGGGGGTCTCGCCTACCGTGCAGGAGAGGGTCAGGTTCTTGCCAAACAGCATGCGGAGCACATCGGGTGGGGCAGCTTCGAGGTACATTCCCTGAGCATGCACGATTCCATAAGGCCGAACCAGCTCAAAAGCCTGGCAGAGGGGTTCTCGCTCACCGGTCACCTCGATCACGACGTTCGGGCGCTCACCGCCTGAGTAATCTAGGAAAGCCTTGACGAGGGAGTCTTTTTCGCATTGAAGGGTTTCCGACAGGCCATTTGCCCGCGCAAACACCAGCCGGTTTTCGAATTGGTCGGCAACGATGACG
This sequence comes from uncultured Chloroflexia bacterium, assembly GCA_963751425.1. GTDB lineage: Bacteria > Chloroflexota > Anaerolineae > Anaerolineales > UBA4823 > CAVVUF01. The sequence goes on from CAVVUF010000002.1 coordinate 1,788,824, forward strand.
TGCGCCCCAAAGGCTTTACAGAGCTGGGCAGCAAAAATCCCAATCACCCCCTGCCCGATTACCAGGACCAGGTCTCCGGGCTTGGGCTTTACTTTCTCTTTGACGCCGTGCCAGGCTACCCCTGCCAGCATGGCTAACCCAGCCTGATCGGGAGGCAGGCCTTCAGGGACCTTGACGGCACGCAGGGCGCCCAGGTAAGGGTGGCTAGCTTTAGAAATGACTACGAACTGAGTGTGCCCAGCCCAGGCGGGGCAGAAGCGGCTGTCAAACCCGGTGAACAGGTTGGACCCCACGACACGGTCGCCCACCTGGAGGTGGCGGATGTTTTTACCAACTTCTTCAACGATCCCGACTGGCATGTAGCCAGGGAGCATTGGATACCACTGCGTGTCGGTGCCGCGCCCGTGCATTTGACCGGTATACAGATCCAGCTCGGTGCCACGGCTGATGGTGCTGTATTCGGTACGGATCAAGACGCCGTAGTCATCCATTTTGGGCATGGATACATTGGAACACAGCTCGGCGTGCAGTGGCCGGGTAAATGCAATGGCTTTGGCTTTGATTAATGACATGGGAGTGGCCTCATCGGTTGGTAGGGTTCTCGGATCAAATTTTTACACCAATGTCACGGAACTGCTTGGTTAAGCAGCGGCAGTTTGAAGGGTTTTATCGATCCATTCTGTTCTTTGTTCAGGCGTGATTTGATAGACCGGGAAAACCAGGTCCAGGCATCCCACCACACTTTGAGTGGCATCTTGCACGGCGGCGCTGATGCAGGATACGCCGGGACCATATTCTTCCCGGTCTAACGCATAGCGGTTCAGCCTGATTTGAGCCAGCTCCTGGAGCAGCTTCTCGGGGTCAGTAAGAGTAGAGGCGGTAAAGCGTTCTAAGCGGGTGCGGCTGAGGTAATCTTGCAGCTCCTGCTCAGGGAGAAAAGCTAATAAGAGCTTGCCAGAACCGGTGGCATGCAGCGTGGAAGTTTCCAGCGGGGCGGCTTTAGCAGAGAGCATTTGCTGGCTGGTCGTGCCCAAAATCCCCATGCGGAACAGCCCATTGAAAGCTAGCAAAGAACAGCTCTGCCCGGTGATCTGCGCAAGCTGTTCGACTGACTGCCGGGCAATGCGGGCAAGCGAGGTAGAAGCCAGGGCAGAATTTCCCAGCTCGATCAGGTGAATGCCCAAGCGATAACGCTTTGAGATGGAGTCTTGTTCGGCAATATGGTAGGTGACGAGGGTATTGATGAGATGATGAGCCGTGCTAGGGCCGATGCCCACCTGTTTGCTCATATCCCCCAGGGACAGACCGTTGGTGCCGCTGTGCGCGAGCACGTCCAGGATCTTGATGGATCGTTCGACAGATTGAATGAGGTTGTTGGATCGGGGCAAGGGTTTTCCTTTCTCACAAGTAAAGATGGAATGAAAACCAAGATCCTGTCAGCAACACTAAGAGATTAAATTTGGCTGTCAAAATTTCTAAAGGAGCAATCAATAAACCTATTTCATAATGCGAAAAGCATTCAACAATGTTAATTATTCCATATTTTCGAGGCAGAGTCAATAAGCAATTTTCGAATATAATATTGGATTGCATGATTCTGCTAAGAGATGGATATCAAATGCTGGGGTGAAATCGCCTCGAGGCGCATCATCTTGGGTTAACAGATATGAGATTGCTCCGCCACCAAAGGCTTGTCTTGAGTTTACGAAGGAATGGTGGCTTGCAAATACGACCGAAAAATTACTTGGAGGTATTTACAGATGGAAAGTATTACTTATTCCAATCATGGAAGGTATTTTGAGGAATTCGAGGTGGGCCAGAAGATCGGCACCCCGGCACGAACGGTGACGGAGGGTGATATCGTCACTTTTGCAGGGGTGTCGGGGGATTATAACCAGATCCACACGGATGCAGAGTTCAGCAAGAGCACACCTTACGGGCAGCGGATTGCCCACGGGCTGCTGGTGCTGGCGATTGCATCGGGTCTGGCGATGCGGACGGGAGTACTGGAAGGCACAGTTCTTGCATTCCGAGAGATCAATGAGTGGAAATTCTCCAAGCCCACGTTTATCGGAGATACGGTGCACGTGGTGTTGGAAGTGACGGAGACCAAGGCGCTGCCCAGACTGGGCGGTGGGCTGGTGATGATCACTTTGGATGTGAAGAATCAGAAGAATGAGACTGTCATGAAGGGAGCCTGGACGGTGCTGGTGGCTTCAAAACCTTAAGAGAAAACTCCTTTTCAGCGCAGAAAAGACTTTAAGGACCTCGGTGATCCTTATAGTTGGGAATTCATCAGGTGAAGTAGGAACCTATTTTGGAATAGAAAGTTAAGGAAAGTTTAAGGACCATACTTAGGCGCGCAGATGTATATTTTGGGTGAAGAAAGAATGGTATGATTCAAATAAGTTTTTATGACTGAACAACCGCCCTCAAACCAAACCGAAGAACCCCCCAGCAAGCGCTTCCGGAGGCTGTTGAATGCATCTGACGAGGAGGCGAATTCTGATTCTAGCTTGCCGTCGGAGTTCGGACCTGAAGCCTCAAATGAGAAGCCCATCCAAAGCGAAGAGGCTGAAGCAAGTACGGCGGAGGAGCAACCAGCACCAGAGCCCTTGGAAGGGAGAGAAGAACAGTCACCTGAGGTAGTGGGTGCGGCTGAGGAGCAGTCAGCTCCAGAGCCTGCGGAGGGGAGAGAAGAACCGGCACCGGAGGATGCAGAGATCCTGCTGGAAGCTAACCTGCCCGGAGAATTCGGCGCGATCCGATGGTTGGGGGAGGTGGATGACAGCCTCGCTGAAGACGATGTGTCTTCCACAGAACCGGAACCAGAAAGCGAAGATGCTTTCTTTGGCTTGACAACTGCCCAGCCGGTGCTGCCCATGGAACCTGAACCCAAACCTGAATCCAAAGTAGAACCTTGGGTGGGAGCCGCGGCTGCTGCGAGGATTTTATCAGAGCCTGAGAAGCCAGCCCAGAAAGCAGTGGGAGATCAGCCCCCCCAGGCGCCTCTGAAAGGCAGCGTACCTGCTTACACCCCACCGCCCCCGCCCCTGGGATCCACCCCACACAAGCGCACCCCGGCGCTGGGCACCGAGGCGATGCCACTGCCGCGCCACGTGGATGAGATTGACATGGACGCCACGCGGGCAACCCCGTCCGCGCTGCCGCCTTCCAGGAGCTCCAACCGGCCTGCCTCCGGGCGGCCAATCCCGGTCTCGAAGCCCATCCAATACCCGCCCCAAGGCCAGGTGCATAAAAAACCTGCGACGCCTAAAACCAAACCGCCGAAGCAGAAGACCGACTGGCGCCAAGGAATGGGCTGCCTCGTACGCATGTTTATTCTGGGGCTGTTTACCTCGATCTGCCTGCTGCTGACGGGGGCAACTGTGGTGCTTTATGAATATTATTCTGTGGCGGCTACCCTGCCAAGCGTAGATGATCTCAAAATGCACGCTTCTCAGTTTGAAACAACGCGCATCCTGGACCGCAACGGCAATGTGCTCTATGAGATTACGGATCCGAACGCCGGAAGGCGCACCTATGTGCCGCTCAGAAAAATCTCTCCTTACGTCCTGGCAGCAACGATTGCCACGGAGGATAAAAATTTTTACAGCCACCCCGGTTTTGACCCAACGGCGATCTTACGGGCTTTCTGGCAGAACTTCCAGAATGAAGGGGAAACGGTCTCGGGGGCTTCCACGATCACGCAGCAGTTGGCGCGCAACCTGCTTTTCTCGCCTGAAGAGCGCGTGGAGCAGTCCTACCGGCGCAAGGTGCGCGAAGCCCTGGCTGCCGCCGAAATCACCCGCCGTTACTCCAAGGATGAGATCCTTGAGCTGTATCTGAACGAATTTTTCTACGGCAACCGGGCCTACGGCATTGAGGCCGCTGCAGAGACATACTTTAACACCACGGCTGACAAGCTGACCTTCAGCCAGGCTGCTTTCCTGGCCGGGCTGCCGCAGGCACCGGGGGTTTATGATATCTTCACGAACCGTGAAGCCACCCTGAAGCGCCTGCAGCAGGCACTGGTGCTGACCTATGAGGCTTCTAAGGAGCAGGGCTGCATCCGGGTGAGCAACAACCCGCAGCCCATCTGCATCGACAGCGCCACCGCCCTGGCGGCGTATGATGAAATCCAGAAATATTCCTTCAACCCCCCACAGGCCATCATGCGCTACCCGCATTGGGTCACCTTTGTTCAAAGCCAGCTCGAAGCCCTCTATGATGCTCAAACAATCTACAAATCAGGGTTCACCATCCATACAACTCTTGACCCCGATCTGCAGGAAGAAGCGCAGCGGATCGTGAGCGCACAGGTGGAGAACCTGGCGGCGAACCATGCCACGAATGGAGCGCTGACCGCCATCAAACCCTCGACCGGTGAGATCCTGGCGATGGTCGGCTCGGCGGATTTTAACAATAAAGATATCCAGGGGCAGGTGAACATGGCCACCTCACCGACCCGCCAACCGGGATCTTCGATCAAGCCGTTCACTTACCTGGCAGCTTTTGAGAAAGGCTGGACACCTGCCACCTTGATCTGGGATGTGCCTTCGGAGTTCCCGCCTTCGGGCAACGCCAATGACCCACGTGCTCCCTATGTACCGGTGAACTATGATGGGCGCTTTCATGGTCCTGTGACGGTGCGCACCGCATTGGCGAATTCGTATAACGTGCCAGCTGTCAAGACGCTGCAGTTTGCGGGCATCTTCGATGACCCGAGCACCACACAGCAAGAAGGCCTGGTGGGTATGGCGAAGCGCCTGGGGATCACTTCGCTGACGCGCGACGATTACGGGATGTCCTTGACACTAGGCGGCGGTGAGGTCAGCCTGCTGGAGATGACGTCAGCTTTTGGTACGATCGCCAATGGAGGCCTGCGTTTCGCGCCCTATGCCATCACCAAGATCGAAGATATGACCGGCAAGGTGGTGTATGAGCACACCGTTTCAAGCGAGCAGGCGATCCGGCCGGAGCACGCTTACTTAATCTCTTCAATCCTGTCTGATAATAACGCGCGTGCGCCCATGTTTGGCCCGAACTCGGTGCTGGCGCTGCCCTTCACCGCGGCAGCCAAGACCGGCACAACCAACGATTTCCGCGATAACTGGACGCTCGGTTATACCCCCGATCTGGTGACCGGGGTGTGGGTTGGGAACGCCGATTATACCCCCATGGTGAATACGACCGGCTTGACCGGAGCCGCACCGATCTGGGCGGAGTTCATGCAGGTTGCGGTGCCCAAGCTGACCGGCAATAACCCCTCATCTTTCTTCCGTCCGGCGACCATCGTCGACCGGGTGATCTGCGCCATCTCGGGGGCTGAACCTTCGCAGTGGTGCCCGGAGCAGCGCAGCGAGGTCTTCGCTGCTGACCAGCTGCCCTTGCCCAAGGAGCAGGACCTGTGGTCCAAGGTGCTCTTCGATACTTATACCAACCTGCGTGCCTCTGTGATCTGCGGGAACTTATACGAAAGAAGATTTTGCGATCAACGTCACCGATCCCTGGGCGATTGCCTGGATCCAGGCTAACCCCGACGGGCAGGCTTGGGCGGAGAAGATGGGATTCGAAAAGCCGTTCCGCTTCGTCCCAAGCCGCGACTGCACGGGGAATGACCCGCGCGCCTCACTGTCAATCAGCTCGCCAACCGAGGGGCAGGCGATCTCGATTAACCCGCTGGATATCTTTGGGCAGGCAGATGCCACGGCCGATTTTAAGAGCTACACCCTGAGCTATGGGATGGGGAATGACCCGGTGGAATGGAAGCTGCTCAAAGAGAGCAGCCAACCCGTCAGCCAGGCGGAGAAGCTGTATACCTGGAACCTGACGGAGGCTTTCCCAGATGGGATTCCTAGCGGAGTGGTAACGGTGAAGCTGGAGGTCTTCAGCATCCGCGATACCTCCGTCGTGCTGAAGGTGCACATCAATTTGCAGGTGCCCACCCCTACCCCAACGCCCACCAGCACCCCTACTGTGACGCCAACCCCCACGTTGACGCCCACAGCAACGCTTACCCCCACCATGGAGCCCACCGCGACCGTCACACCCACGCCCACGTTAGTGCCGACCGACACGCCGACCTCGACACCAACGGAGACGAGCATCGCAGCAGGATCGTAGCACGCCAGAACCAGCTAATCCTTCACATTATTCAGGGAAGGTTCTACCGACGGTCTCGATGAACTTTTTACCAGATTCTGGGTGCTCCTTCGGCGGCACCGATGCGTACATCGGTAGAGCGCTTCCTCAGGACGATATGAAGGGTTTGTCGTGCTGACCCTGAGCGCAGCGAACGGGAAGCTCCTTTGTGGCGCGTCTCAGGATAATACATCATAGTTTTTTTGCGGACCTTCAGCAAGACGTGAGCCCTGTTATGGATATAGTGCCAATAATGATCAGCCTCGGATGCGATAAATGATGAAGATGAAAGCGGCGAAGCCCAGCACCCCGGCGAAGATTAGTAAGGCAGGCCGGTCAGCGTTAGGGGCAGGAGCGGATTGGTGCACGGGAAAGATGGCAGCGTTGGATTCGTCCAACACCACATCATCGGGCAAAGCGCCGCGCGCTTTCAGCAGGTAAGCCGTGGTATCCCAGGCCTGCTCGTCGCTGAGGGAACCGGGTTTCCACCAGGGCATGGTCTCTCTGATATACAGGTAGAGATCCTCGGCGGTTTTAAAGCGGATCAAGGTGTCCGACCCGATCACAGCTGGGATGGTTTTAGGAAATACGAAGCCATCAGGGGGGTGGTTGGCAGCATGGCAACGGGACTGCCAGCAGTTCATCTCTTGCGGTCCCCACTGTTCGCGCCATTCGTCGGTCAGTCCCTGTCCTTTGTTGCCATGGCAAGCCATGCAGATGCGCCAATATAAATCGGCTCCATAGTCGGCCTGGGTTGGGTTTTCGGGCAGCGCGGGGCCGATGGTGCGGCTGATCTCGGGCATGGCAGGGGGCATGGCGGGGCGGGTGGAACAGCCTGCCAGCAAAAGAAGCAAAATGGGGAGGAGTAAAAGCAGCCGCTGAGAATTTCGAAGATAGGATCTGATGAAGAACATCAAAGCACCTGTTAAATACCAATAAAGCTAACGTTGGGGATATTTTACCTGATTTATGTCCTGATCAGAAGAACTGCATCACCTTACATTACAGACCATCAGAGTTTGTTTTTTCAGAACAACCGCATTTGGGGGGCGGTGTAGGTCAGCTCGTCTTGGGCGAGAATTTCATCGAAATTACTGCGCTGGAGCAGCAAGTTATCGAGCATCTGCCGCAGGTGACGGAATTTCAAGAAGCGCCAGCCTGCCGCTGCACCTGGTGCAGAGGCGTTTATGCCAGAGGAATTTTCTGCTCCCGCGCAGAGCGCCCTCAGGCGCGGGTCATGGCGCAGCTTGTAAGCTAGCAGGTTGGCGCGCCCGCCGGGGAGGACGATGATGGAGCTGGCGGGTGGAGAGGGCGGGCTGTCTGCTTTGCCGAGCATGATCTCACCGATCACGGCCGAGGCTACCAGGTAAAACCAGAAGCGCGGCTGACTTTTTTCATTCACCCAGACCGGCTGCTGTCCTTCCATGGAGTACCCCAGGCGCTTGGCAAGGGTGGCAAGCTGCTCGTAAGCTGCTTCGATGTCACTGCGGCGGGCAGCCGGGGATTCCTGCGGTCGCAGGCGCCACTGGTCGCTGCCAGGCGGCTCTTCTACCGCATAAGAGTCCAGGCAGACGTGGATCAGCTCAAGGTCGGGGGTAAGCAGGCCGGGGAAGGCGGTGTTCAGGGCATCTTCAAGCTCAAGGGACTGACAGCCTGGATGGCGGAGCAGGTAAATTACCAGGGCTTTTTCGAGACGGTCTGCGGCTGGCAAGGAGACCCTGCTGGAGTCTTTCAGCCACCAATAACCTGTCTCGGCTGATTCGGTAGCTTCCAGGCGTAAAAAGCCTCCCCGGTAGGTGAGAACATCACGGATGGCAGACTGCGCCAGGCTGAAACTTTCTGCAGGGGAAGGTTCTTTTTCGGGCTGGTCCGGGCCGCCCGCTCCTGTAGCAGGTTGGATAGCAGCGCCAAGGCGGAAGGTGTGGCTTGTGACGATCCCGGTGAGGGCAGCAGTGTGCATGGGCAGGTATTGAGCCGGTTGGCCAGTGTTCTGTAAAAATTCCTGGGCTGATTGGCTGGCAGCCTGATGTGCCACCGCCGCCAGGGCAGTTACGGGTAAAGGAAGGGAAGCCTCTGTGGGGTTGGTAGAAAGCCGCCAGTGCACCTGAGCCTGGGCAGGGTCTGAGCGCAGTGCAAGGCCGCACAGCTCCAATCCAGCCAGGTCTGCGCTGAGCAAGGCTGCGGAAAGAAAGCCTGCTTCGGCTTCGTTGATCAATCCTAAGATGGGGGTCGTGGGACTTAAGATGGGGATCAGGCTGTTGAAAGCGACCGTTAACCCGGCGGTGTACCAGGCCCAATCATAGCGGCGGCGGCGCAAGACGCTTTTGAAAGGCCCAACGGATTGGCTTCCCCACAGCCAGCCGGACCATAAGGCAGACAGCGTCCAGAAAGCCTGGTTCTGGCGCGGCAGCACAGCCAATACCGCGCCGATGTGCTTCTGCAGATTCTCGGTATGTGCGGCAAGGCCTTCCAGGTCGCGCAGGCGGCCTTCGAAGAGACAGATGCCACCACTGGGGGGGGGAGCTCAGGCCACAGTGTGAGAGGCACGGGGGGCTGGCCAGTTGCCCATAAACTGAGGCTGTGTTCCAAAGCCAGCCAGATATTATTCTCGCGGAACTTTGGCGGGATGGTGAGCTGGCGCGGGCGTTCTCGGCGGGGAGGGTACTGCCAGAGCGTATTCGCCTGGTCGCAAGCTGCCAGGAGCAGGGCTGCCAGCATATTGCGGCGGACATGCGGCAGGTTCAGCCCATCGAGCTTGTTGATCAGGGTGAAGAGGGCATAGACTGCCCTGGGCAGGTAAACTGACAGCGCTTCTTCGGCGTGGATGCGGTCCGGGTCATCGGCGGGGGCGATGCGCTCCAGGGCGCGCGCCCGGTGCAGACCGCCCGAGGCAAAATGGTGCGCTTTTTCGGCATCCGCGGTGGTGGCAGGAAACTCTCCATTAGACCCACAGTTGGAGCAGGAATATATTCTTGCAAATGGCGTCGTAGCGCCTTTCTCCCACAAAAAGGCTTCGACCATCACTGTCTGAGCGCATTGGCCGCAGGTGGTGGTGTAAAGGCTGCGGATATGCGGTTCCATGCGCTCGTCACCTTTGCTGGAAGCAGCCAGCTCTGCCAAAACTGCTTGCAGCTCAGCCTCCGATGGCGGATGGGCGGTCATTTCGAGCAGGAAGCGGGCGATGGGGTTATTAGCCGCCACAAGGATTCGATAGCCTGAACGAGCCGCCTCGATATCGACACGCGGTGAAGCGCCGAAGGGGTCGATGACCCAGGGGGATCCGCCTGCCCAGGCTGGAGCGGCAGCACCTCCCTCAGCCAGGCGCTGGCGCTGCCCTCCAGGTAGGGCGGAAGGAAGCGCGCCAGGGGGTAGGGCTTGACAGGCGTGGTGCCGCTGATGAAGGGAGTGTCGGGCAGGCTCATTACCTTACAACCGGAATCAGAATGGTATATACAGCCTGGTAAGTTTTCAGAGCCCCGCTGACTTGATCGTTCTGCAGGCCTCCCAGTGCGAGGAGGTTTTGGTCGAGAGGCACGGAAGCCAGGTAAGCCCAAGGCTGCGGGCTAGGCTGTTCCAATTCGGTCCAGGTGCTTGTGGAAGGGAAGAATTGATAAGAAGCAGCTCTGGAAGATGAAGGCGGCACCCCGCCGATGACCAGGATGGAATCGGCGATGGAGGCAGCCCCCATGGCGTAACGCCCTTCGGGGAGAGGGGTGGCGGTACTCCAAGGGGAGGCACCGCTGCCTTCTAGACTTGGGATATAGGTTTCGTTGCGTGTAAGGGGGGTCTGCCCATCAAAACCGCCCAGTAAGTAGATCTTGCCACCGGCCACAGCGGCAGCCGCTGCATAGCGAGGCGACAGCAAAGGGGTGCGTTCACTCCAGGTTTTCAGAGTCGGATCATATTCCAGGACCCGGTCATAGATCGTTTTCCCGTCCCACCCGCCGAACAGGTAGAGCTTGCCTTCAAAGGCGACCAGGGCATAGGCGCTGACCGGGTAAGGCAGATCGGGACCACTCTCCCAGGTATCTTGCAGCGGGTCGTAGATTTCAAGGGATTGGGAGGCTTTCCCATTCGCCTGCCTGCCACCGGGGACGTAGATCTTCCCGCCTAAAACAGCTGCCTGGATCTCAGAGACAGGCAGGGGCTTGGGTTTGCCTTCATTCCATGTGGAGCTGGCAGGATCAAAAACTTCGAGGCTGGCAGACACACCTTGAGCGGTCTCACCACCAATGGCGTACACCAGGCTGTTCAAGGCCACTGCAGCCAGCTTGCTGCGTGAGGTTGGCATGGAGGGCAAGGCTTGCCAGCGAGGCTGGGGAGTAGGGGAAGGCGAGACGAGCAGGGGAAAGACAGCCGCAGCCTGGGTGGGTGGAGAGGTTGGCTTTGGATTGAGATAAAAGCCTACCCCTACCCAACCGAGCACCAGGAGCGCCAGGAGAAGCAGGCCTACGCCTCCAAACAAAACCCATTTGAGAGCGGGACTGGGCTTCGTTTTGAGTTGGGGTGGTTTGGCTGCCTCTTCTTCGAAGGTGGGTTCCGGGATGGAGATGGGGAGGCTGAGTGATGGTTCGGTCGGTGAGGTTTTGACCAGTCCATGGTTGATGGCGTACAGGGCAGCTTCGGTGCGCGAGAGAACGCCGATCTTGGCGAAAATGTTGCGCAGGTGGACCTTGACCGTGTTGGGGCTGATGTAGAGCTTTTGGGCGATCTCTTTGTTGCTGAGGCCCGTGGCTACCAACCGCAGAATGCCCAGCTCGCGCTCGCTAAGATCGTTGGTTTCGGGGGAGGCCATGGTGCGATTATACATCAGGTTATTCGATAAGCTCATAGATTCTTACGAAGGGTGCAACATTGCGGAATTCACAGAATTGAAAGGAGTATGCGGGTAGGGTTATTTTTTAAAGAGTACACGGAAAAGGCGGAAAAAAGGAAAGAGCGGATTTTTCTAAATCGGATAGGCGCACGGATTTTTACGATGAGTACATCGTCCGATGAGTACATTGCTTCGGATGACGAGAATTTGGAAGAATACACGGAAAAAGCGGAATGATGGAAAATGCGGATATATTCGGTTATAATTATCGCCATTGTAGGAAGTTTGTTCAGTTCATCATTCAGAGGGAAAAATCGAATGGAGCAACCAGTCATCATTATCACCGGAGCCTCCCAGGGATTAGGTGCAGCCATCGCTTCCCTCGCCGCGGAGAAAGGCGCCCAGGTTGTTTTGGCAGCCAGGAATACTTCAGCGCTTGATGGCCAGGCTCAAAAGATCATCCAGAAAGGGGGAAAAGTACTTGCTGTAACGGCAGATGTCAGCCGCTATGAGGACTGCCAAAAGATCATCGATGTTACCTTACAAAAATTTGGACGGGTCGACGCGCTCATCAACAACGCAGGGGTGATCGAACCCTTTGCGCGCATCTCTGAGGTAAATTACGAGGCTTGGGAGGATCAATTGAGGGTCAATCTGTTGGGTCCGGTGAGGTTGTGCCAGTTAGCCATTCCATTCCTACGAAAAAGCCGGGGCAGGGTGATCAATCTCACCAGCCATGCAGCTGAGATCGAGATTCCGGGCGGCAGCGCGTACAGCACCTCGAAGGCCGCTTTGAACCGTTTTTCGAAAGTGCTGGCCGCGGAAGAGCCTGAAATCACGGTCATTCTATTCATCCCAGGCGAGACCGACACGCCCATGCAAACCGTAATCCGCGAGAAAAGCAAAGGGATCGCTCCTGAGGCAGTTTATCAGTATTTTACTGACCTGTATGAGCAAAGGAAGCTGCTGCCTCCAGAAATACCCGCCCTGGCGGCTGTTCGATTAGCAATGGAAGCGCCGCATGATTGGAGCGGTGAAATCCTACAATGGGATGATGAAAAGGTGCAAGCGTTGGATGAATAAAATGAATGACCCTTGCTCTGACCCCTTCCCTGGCCTTCACTCATTTCAAGAGAAGAAATGGGTGAGTGAGAAGACTTTCCCCACCGGCACGGTCACCTTCCTGTTTACGGATATCATGGATCTTTTCCTCTAGCCTGGATGTTGGAGGGATGATTGCCATAAACCGCCTTCTTTTCGGGGTGTATTGGGGGTAAACCTTACATTATTATCAGTAGAGAAAAAAGGTTATCCCTTTATAATAGCCAAAGGAGGTGTGCTGGGTGACCGCATCATTTTCCATTTTGGCATTGGTGGCAGTATTGACCCTGGCGTTCTTCCTGGGTATCTTGAACTTGGCATTCTGGCGCGTGCAGCGCGACGACCGCACCCCAGTGTGGATGATGGGGTGGATGGCTGCTTGCGGTGTGATGGCTCTATGCCGCTTGCTGCAGTATGCCTCTCTAAGCGAACAGCTATACGTTCTTGTACCACGCGTCTTAATGACCGCGGTTTATTTGCTGGTGTGGTTGGGGTATGAGATTACCAATTCATTCCTCAACTTTCACCCCAAGCCTCGGGAACGCCTCCTTTTCATCACGATCGTCGCTGTGCCGATCCTGTTCCTTTGGACTAGCAATCTCATCCTAACCGACCAGGTTGTGATCCGAACGGTTGCCCTTGGTGGAACATACCATGGGGTTCAGGGGGGGATTCTATATCTGCCAGTGGGACTGCTGCTTCTGGTGATCGGAGCCATCCAACCCATCCGGTTATTTCGTGCCAAGGCGCTCCACCGCCGAGAGAATATTTTGATGGGGGTGGGTTTCCTGTTTGTGATTTTATGCAATTTGAATGATGTGCTTCTTTTTGCTCTCAATTTAACCTGGATCCGGCTTTCTGACTTCAGCTACCTGCCAGTGGCGATCTTCTTCAGCTATATACAGGTGCATCGCTACGGCCTTCTCTACAGGGATATGAATGGATTGGTTCAAGAACGCACGGCAAATTTAATCCAGGCAAATGAATCTCTGCAAGCGGAGATCAGCGTACGTGAGATGGCGCAAGCAGCGCTGCAAGACAGCGAAGAACGTTACCGCCTGCTGTTCGAGACGAACCCGCACCCCATGTGGGTTTATGACCTGGAATCGCTGGCGTTCGTGATGGTCAATGACGCGGCGGTTGAGAAATATGGGTTTTCGCGGGATGAATTTCTACACATGACCCTAAAAGATATCCGTCCGGCGGATGAGCTGCCTGCCCTGATGGAAAATCTGGCCCAAGAACGCCGGGCATTAGAATGGTCAGGACCGTGGCAGCACGTGAATAAAGCCGGTGACCCCTTCTTTGTGGAGGTGCTCTCGCATGATTTTCCATTTGACGGCAGGCCAGCACGCCTGGTGTTAGCCAACGATATCTCGGAGCGCAAGCAGGCCGCGGATGAAATCAATCGTCTTTTCCAGGAAGCCCGGCAGCAAGCGCGCGAGCTGGAAGTTCTCAACACGATCGGGCAGATTTTGACCGGTACCCACGATTTAGAGGCCATTGTCGAGCAGTTGGGGACTGGAGCCGGGCAGCTGCTGCGTACTGAGAATATCTCTGTCATCATCTATAACGATAAAAAGGACTCCCTGGAAGGGAGCTTTTATCTTGACCGTACGGTGCGCAAAGAACCCTTCAGCCTGCCGATTGGGGAGGGGTTAACCAGTGTGGTTGTAAAGGAAAAGAAACCTATTTTGGCGGCTGACTACCTGGCCGAGTGTCAAAAGCGGGGGATTGAGCCTTCAGGAGAGGCAGCCAAGGCCTGGTTATGCGTTCCAATCGTAGGAGATGAAAAAGTTTTGGGTGCTCTGACAGCTTGGGACTACGAAATCGTGGATCGTTTTGACCAGCAGGACCTGCAGATCCTTTCGACCCTGGCGGCACAGGCAGCAATTGCCATTCACAACGCCCAATTGTTCGAGTCTGTACGCACCTCGGAACAAAAATTCTTCAGCGCCTTCCATACCACCCCCGATGCAATCACGATCAACCGCCTGTCGGATGGCATATATCTGGAGATCAATGCTGGCTTTAGCACGATGACCGGGTACAGTGTAGAAGAAGTGAAAGGGAAGGGACCTGCTGAGCTCGGTATTTGGGATGACCCGGCATTTGAAGACCGCCTGGTCAAAGAGTTAGAGGCACACGGGGAAGTCATCAACCTTGACCTGGTGTTCTTCAGGAAGGATCGCCAGACCCGAGTGGGGCTGTTGTCTGCCCGGACCATGCAGATTGAGACTGAGAATTGTATCCTCTCAATCACCCGCGACATCACGGAGCTCAAGCTGGCAGAGGCAGAAATCCGCCGCAAAGCGGAAGAGATGACGGCGCTGCACGAGACGACGCATGACCTGGTGATTGAGCAGAAGCTTTCGGAGCTGCTGCAGACCATCGTTGAAAGGGCGGTGGATTTATTGAAAACCTCCGGAGGGGGCCTGTACCTGTGCGACCCCGTGCAGCAGCAAGTGCGCTGCGTGGTGAGCTACCGAACCTTGAGTGACTTTACCGGCGTGGTGCTCAAATATGGCGAGGGCGCCGCGGGCCGCGTGGCTGAAACCGGGGAGCCCCTGGTGGTGGAAGATTACCGCACCTGGGAGGGGAGGGCAGCTGAGTTTGAGCAAGACCAGCCCTTCCGCTCCGTTTTGACGGTCCCGATGCGCTGGCGGGAGCAGGTGATCGGTGTGATCCATGTCATCGAAAACATTCAAACGAGGGTATTTACACCGCAGGATGTAAGGATTTTGACGCTCTTTGCCAACCAGGCTGCCATTGCCATCGAGAATTCTCGCTTGCTTGAGTTCGAACAGCGCCGCCGCCAGGAAGCGGCAGCCATAGTAGAAGTGGGGAGGGATATCTCTGCCTCCTTGCAGCTCGATGTGGTGCTGGAACGCATTGCCATGCATGCCAGGACCCTGCTGCATTCAGTGACCAGCGCGGTGTATTTATCTGAACCGTCCAACCCGGTGCTGCATGCCATTGCGGCGAATGGGCCAGATGCGGAGGAGATCAAACAGGACCCGCTGCAAATTGGGGAGGGCATCCTTGGCAATATTGCCCTGCAAAGGGAGGGTGAGATTGTCAACGACAGCATCAATGACCCGCGCGGGATCACGATCAAAGGTACGGATAACATCCCAGCGGAACACCTGATGGGTGTGCCGATCCTTTCGAGAGACCATTTATCGGGGTTGATTGCTGTCTGGCGGGAGGGGGAAGGGAATGAATTCACTTCGGAAGATCTCGATTTCCTGACCAGCCTGGCCCAGCAGGTAGCTATCGCCATTGAGAATGCGCGCTTATTCGAAGATACCCGCCTGAGACTGACAGAGCTGGAGATTTTACAGAGGATTGCTTCGGCGCTGCGTATGGCGCAAACCCCAGATCAGGCTTTCCCGATCATTTTGGATCAATTAATTAGCGTCTTAAATTTTGGCAGCGCGTGCATTGAGATGCTAGAGCCCAACGGTGAGGAAATTGTGACCGTGGCGGCGGAAGGGCCTTGGAGGGCTTCAAATGGTTTGCGAACGAAGGTGAGTGAAGGGGTGAGCGGTTACGTGATCTCAACCGGCAAAGCTTATCTCACTTCCGATGTGTTCGCAGATGGCCTGGTTGTACGGCCTGAGGTGCTGGCAGGGTTTAATGTGGTGGCATGTGTGCCGATCATATCACAGCACCACCCCATCGGGACGCTGTGGGTAGGTCGGAAAGGCAGCTTGCCCATCACGATTGAGGAGGTCAACCTGCTCATTGCTCTCGGCGAGATGGTGGGGAATACCATTCAGCGCATGAGCTTGCACACTCAAACGGTCGTACAGGCTGAAGAGATCGCCCAGGCGTATGACAAGACCCTGGAGGGCTGGGCGAAAGCGCTAGAGCTGCGGGATAAAGAAACTGAAGGGCACTCGCGCCGTGTGTCTGAGCTCACCCAGCAGCTAGCCTTAAAAGTTGGCATCCCACCGGCTGAAATGGCCCAAATCCATCGCGGGGTTCTCTTGCACGATATTGGTAAGATGGGGGTGCCGGACCAGGTTTTGAAGAAAGCGGGACCGCTGGATTATGATGAGTGGGTCGAAATGAAAAAGCACCCGCAGTACGCCTACGATTTGCTGTCTCCGATCACTTTCCTGCGGCAGGCTCTGGATATCCCTTACTGCCATCACGAGCGCTGGGATGGGCGGGGCTACCCACGCGGCCTGAAGGGGGATCAAATTCCGCTGGCAGCGCGCATCTTTGCTGTGGTGGATATTTACGATGCGCTGTCACACGACCGGCCTTATCGCGAGGCCTGGCCGATCCGGAAGGTGCTGAAGTATTTGCACGAGCAGGCCGGGAAGCATTTGGATCCCAAGATTGTGGAGATCTTCTTGCCAATGGTGGAAAACGTGTAAGGAAACATTTCTCATCCCTATCCTTTTCCTTAGGTTAGGTAAACCCATTGCGTGAACGACAATAAACGGATATACTGGCTGAAATTTAGCTAATTCAGCGAAAGGGCAAGTATGAACACTAAGATCTTCCTGAGCGTCGGACGTACCTTCACCCCCCAACAAGAAATTTTTGTGACCACCTTGGAAAGTTTTTTGACCAGCCAGGGATTTATTCCCCAGACGGTTGGGCGGACCTACTTTTCCAGTCAGCAGCCGCTCAGGGCGGTGATGGAATTGATGGATGAATGCGCCGGCTCGATCATCCTGGCTTTCGAGCGCACCCAGATTATCCAGGCTTTTGAGAAGCGCGGCAGTAAGGATGAGCGCCAGATCGCTGACCTCAAGCTGCCAACGGTGTGGAATCAAATTGAGGCAACGATCGCTTATTCCAAGGGGCATCCGCTTCTAGTGATCGTTGAAAATGGGTTAAAAGCTGAAGGACTGCTGGAGCAGGGTTATGATTGGTATGTGCAAAGTGTGCCTTTAAACCAGGACGCTCTCTCGGGGCGCGAATTCCAGGGAATGTTTAGCGACTGGAAACGTCGGGTCGAGCAGAATGCAGCAGCGAAATTCGCTCCTAAAGGGAGCGCCGGGTCGAAAGCCCAAACCAGTCCGGCTAACCAACCCAACTCTGAACCTGCTCCTGACTCGATGAGGGTGCCCAAAACAGACCCCTCTATTGAGAAAATCCGCATCCTGTTCCTTACCGCCAACCCCACCGACACGAACCGCCTGCGCCTGGATGAGGAAAGCCGGGCAATTGACCAGAGTCTGCGCAGGGCAGAGTTCCGCGACCGCTTCGAGCTCGAGCAGTTCCAGGCGGTGCGCGTGGGCGACCTGCAGGAATGTTTGCTGCGTTTCAAGCCGCACATCGTGCATTTCAGCGGGCACGGAAGCGAAGTGGGAGAGATTTACTTGCAGGACAGCAATGGGATGAGCAAACCGGTCTCTGAAAAATCACTGGGGAAGCTGTTTGCTGTATTAAAAGACAATATCCGCTGCGTGGTGCTGAACGCTTGCTACTCACGCACCCAGGCGGACGTGATTGCCGAGCACATCGATGCGGTGGTGGGCATGTCGAAGGAGATTGGCGACCAGGCCGCGATCAGTTTTTCGGCAGCCTTTTACCAGGCGCTGGCTTACGGGCGAGACCTGCAGACCGCTTTCGACCTGGGCACCATCCAGATCGACCTGGAATCGATCCCTGAAGAAGATACCCCCCAGCTCATCGCCCCGCATATCGATCCAAAGACGATGCGGCTGGCTTGATATAAGAAACACATATGAGCAAGAAAAAGCCTGTAAAGGTGGAGATTAATATCAAAGCCATTGCCGGCAGCGGCACAACGAATGTCGCTGGGGGAAATATCGAGCAGAATATCACCCAGCATATTACGATTGTTGAGGGGAGGGCTTCGGTTGAGACCACACACCCGGCGGTGGAGCCGGGCACCCTGCCACCAGGTTCGCGGCTGCCATTCCGGCGGAATGAGGTTTTCACAGGACGGGAGACAGATCTGGAGGTGTTGCGAGAGGCATTGGTGGAAAGGAAGGGCAGTGGGAGGCGGGTGGGGAGTCACCCAGGTAGTGGGGGGGATGGGCGGGATTGGCAAGACGCAGCTGGCAGTGGAGTTTTGCTACCGTTATGGTTACTGTTTTACAGGTGTGCACTGGCTCCAGGCGAATCAGGACATTGCGGGGGAGATCGCAGCCTGTGGATTTGAGATGGAATTACCCTACTGGCCATCGGCGCAGCCCGAGCAGGTGGAGGTGACCTTGCGGAGCTGGCGCCAATCATCACAGCGGCTGTTGGTGATGGATAACCTGGAGAGCACCGAAACACTGGGGGAATGGCTGCCGCGTTTGGGGGATGCCTGCGTGCTGCTGACCTCTCGCCGGCAGGATTGGCCGCCAGGACTGGGCGTACAGGTGCAACGGATGGGAGTCCTGACTGGGGAGGAAAGCCGGAATCTGCTGGTGAAGTTGGCGCCGCGACTGGAATTCCTGGATCAGACAGAGTTGGGGAAAGCGGCGGAGAAACTGGGAAATCTGCCCCTGGCCCTCGACCTGGCAGGCAGATACCTGGCTCTGCGGGAAGCGCTTCAACTGGGGGAGTACTTGAAGAAGATCGACCAGGCTGGCGGGGCACTGCAAATGGATCACCTGGAGAGTTGGCTAGGCCCTAACCCCACCCGCCATGCACGGAACCTGGCAGCCACCTTCGAGCTGAGCTGGCGGGAGCTGGACGGGGAGGCGGAGGATCTTAAGGCAGCCAGGCAGATCTTCCTGGCCTGCGGGTACTGTGCTGCCAACACCCCAATCCCGCGGGAGATTTTGAAAGAGGGGATTATCCAGGATGAACTGTTTCTGGATTTGGGCTTACAACGATTGTATACCTTGGGGCTGCTGAATAAGGAGCCGCAGGGACCGACGATGCACCCCTTGCTGGAGGAGTTTGCGCGTTTGCAGGATAAGAACGCAGATGAGAGTATACTGACCAGCGTGGTAGACATTCTAATTCAACTGGGTAACCAGGCCAACAATAGCAGTTTACCCGACCACTTCAAGCCGCTGTACCCCCACTTGCAGGCAGTCGCAAGACATTCCGAAAAAGCCTCCTTGAAAGAAGATACTGGAAGCCTGTTCAATAACCTGGGATTTTACCTGGATTCCATTGCAGAATATGCCGAGGCGAAACCTTACTATGAGCAGGCGCTAGCAATCCGCCGGGAGGTTTTGGGGGAGAAGCACCCCGACACAGCCAGGAGCCTGAACAACCTGGGTGCCTTATTGGATAAAATGGGCGACTACTCCGGGGCGAAGCCATACTATGAGCAGGCTCTGGCAATCCGTAGAGATGTGCTGGGGGAGAAGCACCCCGACACAGCCAGGAGCCTGAACAACCTGGGCTACTTGCTGAAGGTCATGGGCGATTATGCCGGGGCGAAATCCTACTATGAGCAGTCGCTATATAACAACCGGGAGTTGCTGGGGGAGAAGCACCCCGACACAGCCACAAGCCTGAACAACCTGGGTGCCTTGTTGGACAGCATGGGCGACTATGCTGGGGCGAAGCCATACTACGAGCAGGCGCTGGCGATCCGCCGAGAGGTGCTGGGGGAGAAGCATCCCGACACTGCATTCAGCTTGAACAACCTGGGCTACCTGCTGCAAGCGATGGGCGATTATGTCGGGGCGAAACCTTACTATGAGCAGGCGCTATATATCATCCGCGAGGTGCTGGGGGAGAAGCACCCCTACACTGCCCGTAGCTTGAACAACCTGGGCGCGCTGCTGCGGGCGATGGGTGATTATGCAGGGGCAAAACCTTACTACGAGCAGGCGCTGGCAATCCGTCGAGAGGTGCTGGGGGAGAAGCACCCCGACACTGCCTTCAGCTTGAACAACCTGGGCTACCTGCTGCTGGCAATGGGTGACACAGCCGGAGCGAAGCCTTTCTTCGAGCAGGCGCTGCAGATCTTTGAGGAAAAGCTGCCTGCCGGTCACCCAAATATACGGCTTGTCAAAGACAACCTGGAGAGATTGGGGGAAGAGTAGGCAGTCAGGAGCCAGGGTTGATCGTGTTGAAAGAGGCACGCCGGTACTACCGCCTGCCCTTACGTTTGGTGGGAGAGCTTATGATATGAAAAGCAAGCCTCAAAACCCATTGCTTAAAGGTTGAAAATAATATAAGATACTTAAGTAGCCTAATTCGTTTGGGATGGATGTGATGGAGTCATTCGAAGGAAAATTGCTCGGACATTATCAAATTCTTTCCCAGGTGGATGAGGGGGGGATGGCTACAATCTTTAAAGCTATCGATACCCATCTGGAGCGGAACGTAGCGATTAAAATTATCCGCAAGGAAAATTTTAGCCCGAATGTCCTCGAACAGGTGCTCAAGCGCTTCGAGCGTGAGGCCAAATCACTGGCTCAGCTTTCTCATCCGAATATCGTCAAAGTAATCGATTATGGCGAGTACGAGAACTCTCCATATCTCGTGATGGAATTTCTCTCAGGGGGAACGCTCAAACAACGCCTTCAGGAGAAGATCAATACCTACGAGGCTGTGGGATGGCTGATCCCAATTTCGCACGCCCTGGCTTATGCCCACCACCGTGGGGTGGTCCACCGGGATGTTAAACCTTCCAACATCCTTTTCACCGAAACGAACGAGCCCATGCTGACGGATTTTGGTATCGCGAAGATCCTGGAAACTCATACGGGTGATTCTTTAACCGGCTCTGGCGTGGGAATTGGCACTCCCGAATACATGGCACCTGAACAGGGCCTTGGGCAGGCGGTGGATGCGCGCACAGATATCTATGCTTTGGGGATTGTTCTGTATGAGATCCTCACCGGTCGAAGGCCTTTTCAGGCTGATACGCCCATGTCCATCGTCCTCAAGCACATGAATGAGCCACTGCCCGATCCCAGGCAGTTTACCCCCACCATTTCTGAGTTTGCTGAACAAGTGCTCAATAAAGCCCTGGCAAAAAATCCGGATGATCGTTATGCGGATATGGTTGCCTTTGCCAAGGCTCTTTCGCAATTAGCTTCCGAGTACCCCACCGAGCCTGGCAAGTGGATGCCCCTCAAAGCGGTGGAGGCGGCTGCTTTTACGACAGGACAAGCCGTCGCAGGCAAGCCAGTAGGCACAGGACCCATTTCAGAAGAAGATACCGGAAAACTCCTGATCCGCATCAGCCGCCTGGAAAAGGTGGTGGAGGAAAGCCTGGCAGCTGAGGATTTCGACGATGCTGAAAATTTAATCCCCACCATCGAGAGTCTTGGCGAACAAGGCCGCCAGTCTGGAGCCCGCCTGCGCGTTACCTTGGAACACGCTCGGAATAAAGCACACCAGCGAGATACGGATATCTCGAATATCAGATTAGCCTTCCCAAAAGCTTTGGAGGCTGAGGATATCCCAAAAGCAGAAGAGATGCTGCTCCAGCTCAAAAAACTTGGACCGAAGGGCGTCACACTCGCCAACCAGTTCCAGATTGCGATCGATACATCCAGGCAGCAAATCACTCTCCGTCAAATTGAAATCAACCGGTTAAAGAACCTGGCTGAGCAGAATATTGCACAGGAGAATTTTTCTCAAGCCGAGGCTTTGATTCTTTCCTTATCGGTCATCGGGACACAAGGAAAAGCTCAGGCTGCCAGGCTCCAGGAGGCTTTGGAGAAAAGCCAGCAGCAGGTGGGGCAGCGTAAAGCGCAAATTTATCGTCAATCTGGGTTGGTCGAGAAGCAAATTTCTGAAAGAAATTGGGATGCGGCGCGGAAATCGCTCAAAGAGCTTGAGAGAATGGGCGCCGAGGGGAAAGCCTCTGCTGAAAAGTTAGGTGAAACCCTGAAAAAAGCAGAGAACGAAGTCACATTCCTGGAACCTATACTCGTCAGACCGCCTGTTGAGCAGACGATAACATCCCCGCCAATCTCTATGCCTGCCAAGCCCGCCGCTACTGTAAAAGCCCCGGAAAAAAGGAGCATTCCGGGTTTACGCTGGATTATCTTCGGGGCGATTTTCTTGTTCATAGGCCTTTTAGCCGGTGGGGGGTTAGCGGTCAGCCTGGCTACCAGGCAAACGCCTAAAAATCGGTGAGCCCAGGTCAGGAGACCTCACAAGGCAACCAAACTGCTACGGAGAATCAGGAAGGCAGCCTGGACTCAACCAAAATGGCTCTTACAGCACTGCCAACTGCTACCGCCGCTGGAGGCATCCTACCTAAACCAACAGCTACTCCCAGCCCTCCTGCTTTGCCAACAGTCACTGCTTCGCTAACCCCGACCCTGACGCCTACCCCGCCACGCTATGAGCTAACGATAGACACCGAGAATGCCAATGTCCGCACTGGCCCTGGTACGGTCTACAATATCCTGGCTACAATGCCGCGCGGCACGGTATTTGAGGTGGTTGGGCGTAGCGCGGCGGGAGATTGGCTGGTGGTCGAGCTGGAAAACGGCAAGACCGGGTGGATCGCTACTAGAGTGATCCTTTACAGATTCGATGCCAACCTGCTGCCAACCGTCCAGGCGCCCCCGACACCGATCGTGCCAACCAAGAAACCCACGGATGTGAAATCCGACCAGTCACCCGGTCAACCATCCAATCCGCCTACCTGGACGCCACCGCCTCCGTAACAAAATCTATTCGAATTTTTTCACTATAACAGGGATGATGTGCGAGCAAAAATCTAATCCTGAAAGTAAGCTATCCCGAATCACACCAGGCCATTATTATTTTTCGCCGGAGGCTTTGAAATGAAGAATTTTAAATACATTTTTCGCTGCCTGACAGTCTTGTTGATAATCAGTGGATTTTTTTCTATTCATGTTATGGCATCTCCACACAGCCAGACGGGGGATTTCCCCCAAAAAAAATACCAAGATCCCTTGGATTTCCCTGAAGAGGAAAATTCACTTCTGACGCCTCAGACAAACGCAGCGCCTCCAGCCCATTTCGGCCTGCCCACAGAGACCTTTCCGATCTCACTCGTACATATCGAAGTCGAACTCAAACAAAAAATTGAATACGCTGCAAGAATTGGGTTTTGCATGCGACAAATTGGAGGGGTGTGAAGTAGAGATCGACCAAGCCGCGCTAACCACGCTGAAATTGTTTGGATTTAAATATGAAATCCTGCGCAAAGGGATAGCCGTTCAGATCGATCCGGGCATCGACGCGCCGGATGCATTAGTCAACAGAGCGGGTGGAAATGATACTGATTACAATATACCAGATTCGACTACCTCCACTTGTGGCTCCGTTGAATTCATCCGTAACTCATCAGCGATGCGCCAACTGGCGCGACCGTTGATTACGTTGAGTATCGTATCCGTGTGCTGCACACCTGGCCTAGCGATCTGCGGCTGTACCTCAGCAGTCAGAATAACAGTGAGATTATCTGGGATTTCTTGGGTGGATCGGACGATGGTGGAAAAGATGATGATGTTGAGAATGATGATGATATTTATCTCAATCACCGGCTTATCAACACGACATTTGATGGCGAGTCAGTCAACCAGGACTGGTATTTATTCGCCTTTGACTGCGTGCCAGGCGATACCGGAAACATCGATTATCTCGAAGTATGGATCTGGTATGATGGGGTGGGTCTGCTTTTACCCAACCTGACGCCGTATTGCCCCGCGATTGGGATTTTCCCATCGTGCCCAGCTCTGTAAGCGGAACGAACACTGTAAACGATTTATTTACCACGAAAACTACCTACATCGACTGGGCCGTGATCAACAATGGCAGCGCCGTGGCGCCCGTTTTTGACACGTGTTTATTCCTGGATGCTTCCTTATTGAACTGTTGGTCTACAAGTGAAGGGCTGGAGATCAATTGGTATCTTTATTTAACGGACTGGGTTATTAACATTACTCCCTCCATCGGCTGGCATACTCTAAAAATCAAGGCAGATTATTTAGAGGGAGTGGATAATGGAAAGGTTCAGGAATCCAACGAGAATGATAATATCTGGAGTTATGATTTTTATTGGAATCCTTCCCAACGATACACTTACCTGCCATTCGTTTCGTTTAGAACGAAAACTTTTTTTGAGGGTCCGTTTGAGCTGGAACCTAATAACAAATACACACAAGCAAACGGACCGATCCGCTCTGGACAAGATTACCAGGGATACCCTGATGATGTCAATGATTATTTTAGCTTTACGACGGGTACGACCGGAGATATTGCGATTAACTTGAGCAATCATACCGGTAATGGAGTGCAGGTGATTCTATATTATCAGTCAACTGCACAGCGGGTTGATCCAGTTTGTCAGAAGCCTGATGGTGGAACTTCTTGTGTAATCACTTATCCAGCTCGACCAGGCGGTTTATATTATTTACGAATCTATACGGTTTCGAATTTCAACACAACCCCGTATACACTGAGGGTGACGTATCCGTAACTGCCCTCACCCCTGGCCACTCTCCCGGTGGGCGAGGGGTAAGGCAGGGAGACCCTGCCCCTACGTACCTCTCATCCCTGATCAACGCCACTCGCTGCAGGCCACCTCTTCACCGCGGTCGAGGCAGGCGAAGCAGTCATCGCAGTACTGGCATTGAACGATCTCGTCCAGGCGGTCTTCCTGCACCTTGTGGGGCCAGTCGGGGTCGGCGATCAGCCCGCGGCCAACGGCTACCAGGTCGGCGCGCTTTTCGCGCAGCACCTCCAGGGCGCGGGCGGGTTGGTCCAGCTCGTTGACGGCGATGACCGGGATGCCCAACCCCATGAAGGGGGCGGCGCGGTCGCCTGGGGCGCTCTTGCTGGAAGGCGAGAGATCGAGGATATCCAGGCCACGCTCGATCAGAGCTGTCGCCAGATCGAGGCTCTCCGGGATGCCGTAACCTGCCCGGACAGGCGAGTGGCGGTAAAGCAGCAGCGCACCAGCCTGTGCAACCAACGGCTGGAGCAGATCACATATCTCTACCGCCAGGCGCATGCGCCCCTCGAGCGTCCCGCCGTAAGCATCCGTGCGTTGGTTCTGCTCGGGGGAGAAGAACTGGTTGAGCAGGAAGCCATGCGCCCCGTGCGGCTCGAGACCGTCGAAGCCAGCCGCCAGGCACATCTCAGCCGCGAACCGGTACTGCTCGAGCAGCGAGTGGATATCCTCCAGGCTGAGGTGAGCGGGTTTAGTTTTTTGGCCTCGCCAGCCCGGGAAGATCTGGATGGCAGCCAGGGCACCGCCCTGGTGGATACCCTCGACCAGGGGCTTGAGGTTCTCGACAGTATATTCTTTTCCAAACAGCACACTGTCAGCGGCTTCAACGATCACGAGGGATACGCCGCCGCGGGCATGGCGTGCGTACCACTCCCAGCCGGCGGGCTTGTGGATGCCGCGGTTGACAACCATGGGCGGCATGACAATGCGGTTGCGGAAGGTTTTTCCTTTAATTTGCAGTGGTTGGAAGAGTAGCTCGTACATATTATTCCGGCAGCGGTTTTTCGGTTTTCCTGGCAGTATCAATCACCCGCCCGTAGGGGTTGATGACTTCGCAGGCAGTGACTGCCCCGGCAGAGTCTGTGACAAAACGGATGTGGTAGAGGACATTATCCTTGGGGAAGCATTCTGTCTCAGAAGCCGGTAAAACCTGTTCTTCAAATTGATATTCCGGAATGCAATGGAAAAGCTCGCCTTCCTTGACGCGGAAATGGTGTTCTTCATTGGGTGGAACCACGTAAACCCCTACCAGGCGCTCCAGGGCAAAAGGAGACAGCTCGATAGGCTGAGGTTCTGCGATCTCTTTGCCAAGGGTGTGCAGCACAATGCGGAAAGTGAGCTCTTCAGTATTTTTACCAGCGCCAGTATTATTGGACAGCACAACTACGAAGAGCTGCTCCTGAGGGATGCGAACAGCACTACAAACAAATCCATGTATACCGCCGTCGTGGCGGATCCATTTTAGCCCGGCGTAATCTTCGATTGCCCAGCCGTAGCCGTAGTAGGTGGAAGAGCCATCATTGAGGGTAAAGGGCGTCCAGGCTTGGGCAAGCGAGGCAGGCTTGACCAGCCGATCGGTATACAGAGCTGCGTCCCAGAGTGCCAGGTCATCCACAGTGGAAGACAGCACCCCGGCGCCACCAGGGTGGGTCATGCTTAAAATCGGGGCAATTCGCATAGCCGTCCTTATCCTTGTTGTAGCCGCTGGCGCGCCTGGGGATGAGGCGTTGGGCAGTATAGCCGTAGGTGTGGCTCATCCCCAGCGGGTCGAAGATGTGCTTCTGCAGGAATTCTTCATAGGTGCCACCAGATAGTTTGGCGATTATGGCGCCGAGTAGGAAGTAGGCTGAGTTGTTATACGCGTAACGCATACCGGGGGCGAAGTCCATGGGCTTATATTTAAAGCTTTCAATTAATTCTGCGACGGTATAGTCTTTGCCGAAGGTGGGCGGCCACTCGGGCAGGCTGGTATAGGATTTGATGCCAGAAGTATGGGTGAGGAGGTGCTCGATGGTGATGCGATGCCCGTGTGTGGGGTATTCGGGCAGGAATTTCTCGATAGGATCGCTGAGGGCAAGCTTACCTTCCTCTGCCAGCATGAGGATCGAGACGGCGGTGAACTGCTTGGTGACCGAGCCGACTTTGAAGACCGTCTCGGGTTGGATTGGCACATTTAACTCTACGTTCGCCAGCCCGTAACCCTTGCGGTGCAGGACCTGGCCATCCTTGACCAAGATAACGGCAGCGCCAGGGCCGTTGGGCGGGTAGGTGGCAGCCAACAAAGTATCGATGGATTGAATTTCAGACATAGTTGCCTCCGGGGGAATATGGGTCGGATCTGGTTACTCCAAGACTATTGGTCGATGACCCACAGCCACGTATTATCAAACTTGCACTCAGAAAGCCCGGCTTCGCTCAATACACTGAGTCCCAGAAATCCATTGGTAAAAATGGCCTGATTCTGAGAATAGTTATTTAAAGCATTGCTATACTGAGTTTGCATCTGCTTAACGTAATCCTTATATTGTTCTGCCTGCTCAAGGTATTGATCCATCGCCGCCTGGCCTTCGCTGCTGGGCGGTTTGACCGGTGGCGCTGGCATTTGGATCGGGGTTGGCGGTTGGGTGGTATCCACCTCTGCAATCTTGGCTTGGTTAGAATAGAACTCGAGAATATTTCCACGGGCGACAACTGCAATCCGGTTCGTTGCCCCATTATCAGAATTGAAAGATTTATCGTTATCTTTGGGATAAAAATCGTGGATATTCGCCAGCTCGCCGTTGACTAGAGCGGTAAATACTGCGTGACCCGTGGCAACCCGGCTGATGATGAACATATAGGCGTCCGGTTTATTGGGATCGCCATTCAGGCGAAACATAAACCCACAGCCGGAGGCATAGCGGGAATCCCAGGTAACATCGCTGGCTAAGACGAAATCGGCAGCAGTAACGGGTGCCATGGTAATTTTCGTTTGCTGGTAGCCTGTGACGGTTAAAGTCTGGGTCGTGGTGATCCAGCCGACATGACCAAGGGTGGTGTCAACATTGTAAAAAGCCAGCTCAGCCAGGATTGGCGCAGAAGCGGTTGCTGTGGCGTTCTTGTTGGTATCCACGCTGGTCGCCCGCACAGCCTGGGTGCTTTGGATGGCCCGTGTGGTAGCGGTGGCACGCGCTTCTGCAGTTTCCAGGTCAATAGATGTCTGGTCGCCTTTGAGTGCATCGGCAGTGGCGGTTCCGACAATGGCTCTGCTCATGGCGGTTAAGGTAAGGTCCGGCTGTGCCTCTGCATCTGGACGGGAAAAATTGCAGGAGAGCATGACCAACCCAAACAAGATGAGCGGTGGGAGCAGGAGGATCTTCATCTTTATCGGTGTGTTCATATCTTCTCCTCAGCGGATGTCCTTCCGCTTGATCAGGAACAGAATCAAGGCAATATACACAGTGATAATGATCAATTGGGAGCGCCAAGTGCCGAAGAGCCAGGGGAGATAAGTGGACTTATCTTCTTTATTGACCCAGATCCAACCAAACTGCTCACTGACGCCCTCGATCAATCCCTCAGCTCTTTCCGCTGCGCCAGATCTTCTCGATTTCATAGCTGACCAGATCTTCTTGATACTTTGCCATTTTAGCCTGGTATTCGTCTCCCTGGGCTTTGTACAAATCGATTTGGCTTTCGTATTCTGCCTGGATCTGGTCCACATCTTTCATATACGAATCCAAGGCGTTGAGGAACCCGACCATGGCAACCTGATCGGTCGGATCCTCTGGTTTTTCGGGTCGTGGAGGAAACTCTGGGCGAGGGGGTTCTGATCCCAGCTCAGCCGGCTCGACTGGCTCGGCTTCGTCGACTGCTGAGACATAATAGGAACCAACCCCGGGAAAATCGCACGAACCCGGCTTAAAGACATTCAATCCAAGGCACCGGCACCCGAACTGCTCTTTTTGATCCAGAGTCATGATATCTTTGATGTCAAACTCAAGCTTCCAGCAAGGGTCTGCAGCTACATCCGATCCAACACCTAAGATCCCCACCACACCTTCTAATGCCCAGCGGATGGAAGCGATCTGGCTAATCTTGGATGGCACGGGGCTCAGCACGCCGCTCAAAACGATCTGCGGGATGATAAACATGATCATGATCATTGGAGCCGAGCTGGCGGCGGGAGATATTGCTGAGGCCAGCAAACCACAGATCATGCCCGATAAAACCGCTAAGAATAGGGTGATATACAGCAGCAGATATTCAGGCCCGTGAATTGGCATCTTAAAGGCGATGGATTGCAGCACGGTATATGCCAGCGCATGGAACAGAGCCAACAAAATTGCTACCCAAATTTTCGATCCAACGTAAGGGAAGATTTTCAGGTTCACCAACCGCTCTCGTTTGTAGATGTCGGTCTCCTTCACAAATTCTCTCATTTGAGACAATCCACCGACCAGCAAGCAGTACAAGGTGAGAAGGAAAAAGGCAATGATTCCGTTGTTCGCGTCGCCATTGACCCAATCGAAGGGTTTATTGCCCATCAAGGGCGCGATGACGAGGCTTAACATGCCAACGGCTGGGGCAATGAAAATCATCAAAATCATACTGGAACGGTCGCGCGAAAGGATCCTTAAATTTCTCGCGGATAATACAATGAACTGTTGCAGCGAGGATACCCTGGCTCTCGAGCGTTTCTTGCGCTTGGTTTCTTTTTTTGTTTGAACCTGGGCAGCCAGCGGTAAACCATTTTGGTCAAGTTTCAAAGGCTCTGCAATATACTTCTGGTATGCCGGGCATTCTTGAAAGCGTTTGGCCCAATCCTGTGCCGAACCCTTCGATGGATCGTCCAGGATGGCGTAGATTTGGTCAAATTCCATCGTGCTGGAGCGCTGCTCACGCTCTGTACGGTATTGATCAAAATATGCCAGGGCTTCATCGGGTGGACCGAACCATGCCAGGTAGCCCCCACGAGCCAGGAATACGACCTTATCTGCCAACATGACATTCTTGGTAGCATGCGTAACCATAATAATGGTGCGACCCTGGTCAGCTAACCGGCGGCACAGGTGCATGAAAGCCGTTTCAGTGCCTGGGTCCAGGCCAGAAGTGGGTTCATCCAGAAAGAATAACCCGGGACGGGTGATCAGCTCGACGCCGATTGAGACCCGTTTCTGCTGTCCTCCGCTCAAGGAGCTGATCTGGTTGTCCTTTCGGTGTGCCAGGTCGAGGTCGTCCAGTACTTCCATGATCCGTTTATGGCGTTCCGCCTTCGTTGTATCGCGAGGCATGCGCAGTTTCGCGGCGTAGTTCAGAGCCTGGTACACCGTTAACTCCATGTGGATGATATCCCGCTGAGGGACAAATCCAATCTCATTGCGGATCGCATCGAAGTTCCGATAGACATCGATGCCATTGACAATCACTTTGCCATGGGTGGCTGGGCGGTACCCGGCGATGGCATCTACCAGGGTCGATTTCCCGCCGCCGCTCTGCCCGACAACCACAATGAACTCACGCGGTTGGAAGACAAGCGAGATATTCGCCAGGATGTTGAGGTTCTTGCGCACCCATTTATTCAATCCCAATGCGGTAACTTGCAGCCCGCTGGTATCGTCGTACTTGACGATTTGATCTTGACCTAGAATAAACCGGTACTGACCGATACGAAGGGCATCTTTTGGATTGAGATCTGTTTTCCTACTAATGCGCTCATTGTTGACGAAGGTCCCGTTTGCACTTTGCAGGTCGGTTACGAAGTAACGTTTTCCAACTCGCTCGACTTGAGCGTGATAGCGCGAGATCGTGGGCATATCCAGCACTACATCATTCGATGGGTCTCGTCCAAAGGTTAATTTATCTTTCTGACCAAATTGGATTGCTTGTGCTTGCAGGCTGACCTGCATTTCTGACGTTGATTGGTAGGCAATCGATACCATCATGCCTGGCTCACGGCTGTCAATCCGCAAAATATCCCCATGCTGGAGGGACCTGCGCCCAGTCACTGCCCGCCCCTGGCAGGTCAAGGTATTGGTCGCATCGGGTGAGATGATCAATTCATACCCGCTGGCTAAACGCTCGATTTCAGCATGGTGCCGGGAGACGAGAGGAGATGGAATCACGATATCGTTATCCTCTGATCTGCCAATGGACATGCGCTCGCGATCCAGAATGAATGTCTGGGAGGTTTGCCCGGCGATGGTGACAACCAGCTTGGAAGGCTCACTTACACCTTCCATTTTTCCTAAAGACAGGGATTCGAGCATGGTTTGCCCAAAATCGGGTGGCTTTGCAAGAGATCCAAGGTTCGTAGATCCACTATTTGTGGCCTCAAGGGACGTTTGAGTTTTGGTAATTGATGTCAATGGCAAGTGCACGATCATAGCCACAGCAGGCGCACTACTTTGACCTTCCATGTGGATTTCATCCCCATCGTGGAGTAGGATCCGTCCGGAACCTGGTTGGCCGTTGACGATCATGACATTGGCGACACCAGACAGGATAACCAGGTAATAATTGCCTCCCTCAAATTCCAGGCGGGCATGGTGGCGCGAGACGATCCCAGAGGAGATCACGATATCATTATCGTCTGCCCTGCCGATCGTCATGCTGTCACTTCGCAGCGGGTAGCGGTTTGTCGCAGTGCCTGAAATGGTAACCTCTAGGTTCGGAGGGTCTGATTCCTGCAAACCCTCTTGAAAAACCATTAATACCTGGTCCCCGAGGTAGATCTGATCGCCGGACTTGATAGGAACTTTCGCTTTGATCGGGTCTCCGTTGACAAACGTACCGTTCAGGCTGTTGAGGTCCTCCAGGTAACACTGGCCTCCTTCCAGGGTGATCTGTGCGTGCTGGCGCGATACTACTTTATTATCCAGGATGATATCCGCCGGCGCCATGCGTCCGATAACCATGACAGGAGCCTGTAAGTCGATCACCTGTTCCTTGGCCAATCCTTTTTGCACAATCAAGGATGGTATGCCTGATGAGGTCATGATTGCATTCTCCCTGACAGAAAATTATGAAAGATCTATGTAAAATATTGGTGGATAATTATCGTGAATAAAACGAATAAGGGATTAGGGACTTCAAATGAGGTAAGCCTGGTTTTGCCACAAAATGAACGCGTCACCAAGAAAATATCCAATGGAAAGTTTACTCGAAATGTTGGTACATGTCGATGATTTTTGGCAGGCTTTTCTGCCCGAACTGGGTTAATCTTTGTTCAGCAGTGGTGCGTTCAAGCGCCGCCGAGAAAGATTGTTATTATCCCGTTTAGTGGTTTTTCCTTCATCAATTCAACTCCTATGGAATTTAGTCTCAACATTAAAAACAAATCATTTCTTCATGATAACTGAACTTTTTCTTTAAATCCCTCCGGTATGATGGTGCAAATTACTGATCCAAAACTCTTCAAGAGTTTTCAGATCGATGCAAAGGATTTGACCATCATGAAGACAAACAAAAATCAAAATAAATGGCTGATCGATGCCGGGTTGTTTGCCGGTTTTATGATCATGTTTTGGCTCGACCTGACGGGGGTGGCGCTGCACCAGTGGTTGGGAGTGGCAATTGGAGTGCTGGTTGTTTATCACTTAGTCACCCACTGGAAATGGGTAAAAACGGTTACGGAGCGGTTCTTTAAGCGCACCTCGCAGCAGGCGCGCCTCTTTTACCTGTTGGATGCTGGGTTGGGGTCAGGTTTTGCCCTGATCCTGGCTACCGGCCTGGTGATCTCTACTTGGTTCTCTTTGTCAATGGATAACTATGTTGCCTGGAAAAATGTCCACATTTTAAGTTCCATAGCGGTGCTGTTCTTGCTCGTGGTGAAGATCGGGGCGCATTGGCGCATGATTATGCAGACTGCCCGGAAGACGACCTTTGTTTATCAGGAAGCGGCACCCAAACCACGGCCCGCTCAGTCAGTTCAGACGCTTTCGATCGGACGGCGGGATTTCATGAAATTGATGGGGGTGGTTGGGGCAGCCTCGCTCCTGGCCGCGGGTCGCGCCCTGGATGAGATCGAGGCCGCCTCGAGCAGTGAGGGGAGCTCAGCCCAGTTGTCCAGCGTGCAGGACTCCTTGTCCTCGACAACCTTGGACAGCAGCTCCACTACCACGCCATGCAGCGTAAGATGCCCGCGCGGCTGCGGTTATCCGGGACACTGCCAACGCTATACCGACTCAAATGGGAATCAACGCTGCGATTTTGGGGAGTGTGTGTGAATTGGCGAAACCTGGGGGAGGTTTAAACGTATAATATAACGGAGAGAGAGCAAACTTGTCGATGCCCTTTTCATTGACAGTCACACTATGAATCCACACAAACTGGAAATTGAATAACGCGGAGTCGCGGAGAATGCTGGGTTTTATCTTGAAAAACTCGGTTTTCTCCGCGTGACAGCGTTAATCTTTTTCAGACCTATCGACAATCGAACTAATCAGGAGGTGTTTATGTTGTGGCAGTTTCTCATCGTTGTGGTATTGATCGTGGCACTGCTGGCGGTTCTATCGACCCTCATCGGCGTCCGCTTCATCCCAAACAATCGGATTGGCATAGTTGAAAAGCGCTTCAGCGGGAAAGGATCGCTTAAATCCGGATTCATCGCCCTGAAAGGGGAGGCAGGTTACCAACCCAATTTACTTCGCGGCGGTTTGCACTACCTGGCCCCGATCCAATACGTGGTGCACATCGAGCCGCTGGTGACGATTACCCAGGGCAAGATTGGCTACATCTTCGCACGGGATGGGACTCCCCTGGAACCTGACCAAACCCTGGCTTCCAACGTGCAGGCGAGCGATTTTCAGGATGTGGAGGCTTTTCTAAAAAACGGCGGGCAGCGCGGTCCGCAGCGGCGAGTACTGCGTGAAGGCACCTATGCCATCAACCTGGTGCACTTCGTGGTGATCACCGAGGAAAAGGTATACAGCCTGCCTATGAACCGCGACGAAGCACAGGTGATCCAGCGCATGGCGGAGGTAATTGCCGAGCGTAAGGGCTTCCGCGCCGTGGTGATCAAGGATACCGATGACCTGGTTGGCATCGTCACGGTCCACGACGGGCCTTCGCTGGCACAGGGAGAGATCATCGCCCCGATCGTGGGCGAGAATCCGGCTGATCCGGAGACTTTCCATAATAATTTCCAGAATCCCGACCACTTCCTGGCGGCGGGAGGCAACCGTGGACGCCAGCTGCAGGTGCTGGTCGAAGGCACTTATTACATCAACCGCTTGTTTGCGACGGTTGAAATGATCCCCAAGACCACGGTCGATGTGGGTATGGTGGGTGTGGTGGTGTCATATACTGGTGGGGCGGGAGCGGACCTTTCGGGGACCGATTACCGCCACGGTGAGCTGGTGGAGCGCGGCAAGCAAGGCGTGTGGAGCGAGCCGTTGCTGCCCGGTAAGTATGCTTTCAATACTTATGCTGGAAAAGTGATCACTGTGCCGACTACGAACATCATCTTGAAGTGGATCAGGGCAGAGATTGGTTCTCATAAATTAGACGAGAATTTAAGCGAGATCTCTTTGATCACCAAGGATGCTTTCGAACCCTCGCTGCCGCTTTCGGTGGTGATCCACATTGATTACCAAAAGGCTCCCCTGGTGATCCAGCGCTTCGGAGATGTAAAACGCCTGGTAGAACAGACCCTCGATCCGATGGTTTCGGCGTACTTCAAGAACATCGGGCAGACGCGCACCGTGATCCAGCTCATCCAGGAGCGCTTCCAGATCCAGGCGCAAGCCAGCCAGGAGATGAAGGAGAAGTTTGAGCACTATAATTTGAAGCTCGAGGAAGTGCTGATTGGCACACCTTCCTCACCGGAGGGGGATCGGGCGATTGAGACGATCCTGATGCAGCTCAGGCAGCGCCAGATCGCTGTCGAGCAGATCGAAACCTACAACCGCCAGCAGAGCGCCGCGACCAAAGAGCGGGAGCTGCGCGAGGCAGAGGCGCGCGCCCAGCAACAGCGCAGCATCACCGAATCGGAGCTGAGCATTACCGTGCAGACCAACCAGGGTAAGGCGGAGTACCAGCGTGCCCTGCAGCAGGCAGCCCAGATCAAAGCGCTCGCCCAGGCGGAAGCGGAGAAGGTGGCGCGCGTGGGTATCGCCCAGGCGCTGGCGACCGAGGAACAGGTGCGCGCTTACGGCGGCCCACAGTTCCAGGTGACCCAGCAGGTGATGAACCGCTTTGCAGAAGCCATCCAACAGGCAGGCGTGGATGTGGTGCCGCGCGTGGTGGTGAGCGGAGGCAGCCAGGATGGCAGCACAACCAACGGCAGCATCATGGAAGGGTTGTTGACCATGCTGCTCTCTGAGAAAGCCGGCGTCAATATTAACAGCCCTGCTGGCACTACCCGTTCGCCGGAGGTGGAATCCCTGCGTGAGCAGATCAAGCAGAGCCTGCAGAATCAGCCGAAGAGCGAACAACCAGCAGCAACAGGAGAAACCCCAGCACCGATGCCGTAAAGTGAGAAGACCCTCACCCCTGACCCCTCACCCCGAATTGAGCGCTGCTCGATCCCCCTCTCCCAGGTTTGGGAGAGGGGAAAATCTCACCTTTCACCCCCGAAACGAGTTATGCACGATCCCCATCTTCCAATTCTGGGAGATGGGGATCTTTATATCCCGAAAACTCGACGTGGGGATGAGGAGTGGCTCTGTTGTATAATTCTTCACAAAGAAGGCGAGGGTTCCTGATGCCAGATTTTGTGTATATTTACAATCACAAGGCTGACCTATACCAGCAGATGGTGGCTTGCGAGGACTACCAGGGCAATCTGCTGCCAGCCATCCAGGCCATCCTGCCACTGGAAGGGTTGGATATCCTAGAAACGGGCGCGGGCACAGGGCGGCTGACGAGTTTGCTGGCGCCAGAAGCACACACCATATGCGCCTTTGATCTTTCGCTGCACATGCTCAAGGTGGCGCGTTTGCGTATAGCTGAACATGGCTTCAAGCATGTCCATCTCGCGGCTGCTGACCACCGCTATCTACCCGCAGCGGAAGCGAGTGCGGATCTGCTGTTGGCGGGCTGGAGCCTGTGCTATGTCTACCTGGAAAGGGGATCCGAGTGGCGCAGCGTGCTGAAGCAGACGCTGGCCAGTTTCCGGCGCTGCTTGCGACGGAGGGGAAAGCTGATCGTGATCGAGACACTGGGCACCGGCTTTGAAGAGCCCCAGCGCCTGCTGCTCTTGCGCGAATACCTGGAATTTTTGGAAGACTGTGGTTTCAAGATGAATTGGGTACGCACCGATTATCGCTTTGAATCCTTGCAGCAGGCGCGCGATCGGATCCCCTTCTTCTTCGGCGAAGAAATGCTGGAGAAGCTGCAAGGAAACATTTTGCCAGAATGCACCGGGTTGTGGTGGCAGTAGAGACTCAAAAGGAGGCTTAATGGATGATTTTTTGTGGTGGCGGGATGGAGTGATCTACCAGATCTACCCGCGTTCGTTTATGGACACGAACGGGGATGGGTTGGGCGACCTGCCAGGGATTCTAGGGCGGCTGGATTATTTGCAGGAGCTGGGTGTAGATGCGATCTGGCTCTCACCCTTCTACCCCACCCCTGATAACGACTTCGGCTACGATATCAGCGATTACACAGCCGTGGACGCGCGCTTTGGGACGCTGGAGGACTTCGACCGGCTGGTGGAGGGGGCGCACAAGCGCGGCATCCGGGTGGTGTTGGATATGGTGCTGAACCACACCTCCAACCAGCATCCCTGGTTCCAGGAGGCACGCCGCAGCCGGACCGACCCACGCCGTGACTGGTACATCTGGCGTGACCAACCCAATAATTGGCAGGCTGTCTTTGGCGGACCGGCCTGGGAATGCGATCCTTTGACCGGCCAGTACTACCTGCATCTCTTCACGACAGAACAGCCGGACTTGAACTGGCGTAACCCGCAGGTGCGGAGGACCGTGCTGGATGTATTTCGCTTCTGGTTGGAGCGCGGTGCGGACGGCTTCCGCCTGGATGTGTTCAATGCCTATTTCAAGCATCCCGATCTGCTGGATAACCCGACGAAGCTTGGGCTGGTTGGCTTCCAGCGGCAGCGGCACCTCTATGATATCGACCAGCCGGAGATGATGCCGCTGCTAAAGGAGCTGCGCAGCCTGTTGGATGCCTATCCGGAGCGCTACGCGGTGGGCGAAACTTTCCTGG
Organism: uncultured Chloroflexia bacterium; assembly: GCA_963751425.1. Taxonomy (GTDB): domain Bacteria; phylum Chloroflexota; class Anaerolineae; order Anaerolineales; family UBA4823; genus CAVVUF01. The sequence goes on from CAVVUF010000002.1 coordinate 1,825,426, forward strand.
CGTCCCCAGAGAAAACGGTTTCTTACTGTGGAGGTGATAAGCTGCATGCGGCCTTCAGCTTCGATTTCACTGCATCCAATTTGGTTTTTCCCTGGAAGGCGAGCTGGGTGAAGGAAAAGATCTTGAGCCGGGAAAAGGTCTTCAGTACCACCGGTGCCTGGCCAACGACGGTGATGAGCAACCATGACCTGCCACGCGCTGCCAGCCGTTACGGAAAGGATGGGGAGGACGCCCAGGCTTTCATCGCCATGACCCTTCTGCTCACTTTGCGCGGGACGCCTTTCTTGTATTACGGCGAGGAGATCGGCATGCGCGACATTTCCCTGAAGCGCAGCGAAATCCTGGATCCTCCCGGAAAGAAATTCTGGCCATTCTACAAAGGACGAGATGGCTGCCGCGCCCCGATGCAGTGGGATGCCTCGCCTAATGGAGGTTTCTCGAGTGCCCGCCCCTGGCTGCCAGTGCATTCTGATTACACCACCCGCAATGTGGAGGCGCAGCGCCAGGACTCCGGCTCGCTGTTCAACTTCACGAAGAAGCTGCTGGCTCTGCGCAAAGAGCTGCCTGCCCTGTGCCGCGGGGATCTGGCCTTCCTGGATGGTATGCCGCGGGAGGTGCTGGCATTCCTGCGTGAAACCCCTGAGCAAAGCGTGCTGGCGGCAGTGAACTTTGGAAAAGCTCCTGCCAGCTTCCAGCTCCCACCGGGAAGGTGGGAAGTTGTTTTAGCCAGCGGGCAGGCAGGCGCTCCTGGCAGCCTGGCAGCGGGGCAGGCGGCCGTGTTGGTCATGAGGGTGTGAGTTCACTTTTTATGTTTTGCTGACAAACTAACGCACGGTATTGTTGACAATTTAGAAAAATCCTGGTACTATTTTTACAGTCGGATGCTAGTGTGTTACCGTTGGATGTAGTAAGAACTAAATACAAGCCCAAAGCGATCTGCTAAGGGCTAGTTTTCGTTGGCTGCACCGATGGGACGTGTAAGCATCAAAGAATTATTCAATTTTACAAGGAGTTAAAAAGGAAATGTCTGAACGTATCGTCGGTACAGTCAAATGGTTCAACAGCAGCAAAGGATATGGTTTCCTGTCTCGCGAAGATGGTCCAGATGTCTTTGTCCACTTCTCAGCAATTCAATCCCAGGGTTATCGCACTCTGGCAGAAGGTCAAAAAGTGGAGTTCACTGTCGAGAATGGACCCAAAGGTCTGCAGGCTTCTAACGTGGTGCTAATCCCTTAAATTTTCTTATACCTAAATGACATCACCCCGGTCGAAGCACCGGGGTGAATTAATTTAATTAAGGCTGAATAGAGGATATTTATTTTGGCAAGCTTTTACATTGTAAAAATAGAAATCGTTAGCCTTTTATTTCGAGAACATTTAAGGCTGATTTTGCTGAGGCGACTTGTTCTGGTTGCCACCCCAATTCAGTACTCATCCGTCTTAAATGGTTAATGACAGCCTCTTTACCTTCTTTATCGAGGGAAGTAAATGCCTCAACTATCAGGTCGGCCTGGCGGGATAATAATGCATCCCAAAGCTTTTCCAATTCATCTTGAGCTTGTTCCATAAATAGGCGGTATCCCAAAAAATGCCGGTTGGGCGTTAAGGTCAAGCCGTAAGTGTATATTCGATCCAGAGATGATCTGGAGAGTCGTCTACCTTGATCGCTCCTATAAAGGCTTTCCATTGGTCATTTGAAATGAGATTGCCCTTAGGCATATCTGGGACTTGGGGAGGAACATTGGGATCAGGACCACTTCCAGATGGTTCTTCAATGTTGGTAATGATCCGACCTTTTGTCCGTTGTTGTAATAGCTGGGAAAGAATTGAGGCTGGCATCTTCCAATGCTTGCTTTTTGCTTTTTCTATGTCTACTGGGATCATCGCAATCAAATCATCCGCATTCATTGCTAATAAACCACCCTCTAATTGGGTTGCATTGTGACTACCGTGATGACCCACCTTATAGAATGTGGTTCGATTCAGGATATCTTTTCCAGTCGGAGATCCAGTCCAAGATTTCCAGTTACCGTATTGTGCATCAGCCGCGAAAAGTAAGATTTTCTTGTTTGGAAGCATTTCAAAAGCAAGCACCAGGCTTGTGTTGTTGATATCATTATCAAGATCCAGCGCTAATGAACCTGCTCCGCCTAACCAATCCGTATCAATCCGGCGCCAATCCAGCTCAGGATTTGGCGATGTATCTGTGCCATAATAATTTTTGTAAAATACTTGAGTTGGATCTTGGGATACGTCATCTATTGGAAAGCCGAGTGAAGTATCAAAAGGCAGGCTTAAGTTGACTAACTCTTTCAGATCACTCTTAGTCAAACCTTCTGGAAGCCTTCCATTTTGGGTTCGGTTTCCTAATTGAAGAACTGCAGTGGTGAAAGCGGTTGATTGATTGACAGCTTGTCCACGGTCGAGCTGATTTTTAGTCTTAGGCGGATCGCTACGTTTCAGCGCTTGAAGATCTTTGGGGGGAGCAAGGACATGCACCAGTACATCATCCAATCCTTCTAAAGGAAGAACAGTTGTCGGGCCATTCACATCTGGTTGAGGAGCCAGGTATAACTGCTTATTTCCCCAGCCTTTCACCACATCCATGGCTCCGGGTATTAGAAAATCTTGCAGCTCCTGATAACTCTCGTATTGCTCGCCTTTCTTTTTTAATTCCTCTAAAGCGATATCTAGAGTTTGAGCGGCTATTTTCCAGTAAGCCCGAAATGTCTCTTTTACATCTGGATCGTCTTTATTTTCTGTCCAAGGCATCCAAACTTGGTTAATCTTGAAATTCTTTTTAAAAAGGCTCTCATGGAAAACAAATCCAGAAAGATGGTCGGCGTGTTCATGAGTTACAGCGAGCACATGCAGACGTCCGCGAGTAGTACTCCGAATATCTTTGACAATTTTCTCGAGGCGGTCTTTTTCTCCCGCTGTTTTCTGGAGAACCCCACAATCAATTAATACATACCGAGTAATCGAGCCTTTCTTAAATTTTAATAAGAAACAGTCACCCAATCCAGGACGGTACATCCGTATGGAAACCTGCAATTTAGAAGAAGAAGTGGGTGTTGTGGATGATGTCTGGTTGCTCATTCCTTTTCTCCTTCCATTTCATCACGGTGAAGCAATGCAAAGATCTCAAAGGATTCTGAAACTTCGCCCAACGCCTTCCGGTATGGATCACCAAAGTAGGTGGCCTGGAGCGAAGGGACTTGGCCTCCTTCTAAAATATAACGACGGAGAGCTTCAAGTCGTCTCTGGCTTGTTACCGATTTTCCGATCACGTAACGAACTTTACCACTTTCCAACGAGATGAGGAAAGTGACTCCTCCTCGAAATAGAAAATCCGCGGTGGGTGGGGAGATTTTCCCGGCCTCCACTTGGTTCTGTATGTTTGGATCAATATAACCACGCCGTGCCTGGCTTACTTCAACAACAAGGTCAGGCTGGCTGTATTGGTTTTGACTGACCCGATAAGCAAGGCGGACAGAATTTACTTTGAATGGTAAACCATCCGGATAAAGAACAAGGCTTGGCGAAGGATGCCAGAGTACCAAACGGAGCGATTCTTCGAAATTGTAAAGATCCTCAGTGGATAACCTGGCAGTAGATTTAAGATAATTTGAGAGGTCTTTATTCAACCAGCTTTGGAACAGGTTCGCGCAACTAGAGTTGCTTTCGTACAACTGCTTTCGGATTTCAATTGCTCTGTCTTCTCTGGATCGATTTACACTCGAACGAGCTACAGTTTCATATTCCTGCATTTTCCGTAAAATTTTGGGAGAAGAGAAGAAATCACTGATTAATTCCCCGCCTCCACTCGGTGGTCGCCACAGCAAGCTTTCTTCAGATAGGCTGCGTACTTTATCAGGGTATATACCGTAGCGGCGGAAAGACTCCATCAAGGCAATCCGGTAACCATCAGGGTCCGAAGGGGAGACATCATAATCGGCTGTCATTAAAGCGCGCAGGTATTCTCCAAAAGTGATATCGACAACGGGAGAATAATCCAGAGCGCGAATGCACATTGTAAGAAGGTGCTGTGAAATTTGCGCAGCTTCCTCAGCCATACGGGTGACCAGGTCAGGATGAATAGCACCAGGAAGAAGGATCCCAGTACCTCCAGTGGCAATACGTAGGAGATCGGCGATACGAATTTTATAAACAGTCAGGAAGGCATCAAATATTGCTGCCACAAGGATTGATCCGCGTTGGTGAGGCTCTATTGTCTTGGAAAGCAGTGAAGGATCGGCTTTTTCCCCGATTGCACTTCGTAGCGCTCGCCGGTTGCCAATAGCCTGACCGAATTGCTGCGCCAACTCAGCAAGTAAATTATCGCTGGAAAGGTCTCCTCGTGTGCGTGCAATTTGGTGATAGAGCACTTGGGGGTATGAAAAATGCTGGAACAGGGCAATGAGATCGGCAAAAGCTTCATGGAAGGCTAAGACATCTGTATTGCTTGGAGTATTGAAATTTGGATGGATACCATCTAGAAGAGCATGGGTAACCTCATGGGCAATGATATCGTGGGATAGGCACGTGAAGACAATGCTGCCAGGTAAGATCTTGCTGTCGATATCGCCGGAGGCGGGAAAATACCCAAACAAGATTGCCTTCTTCACTGGGCTGTAATAGGCATTCGCTTCCCGTAATGCGTGTGGATAAAGTCGCAGCCTGGGAACATATTTCCCCTCACCGTTTACCTCTTGAGGGGACCAAAGTACAGGCCTGCTCAAGGCTTCTTCGAAGTTCGCAATGGTTCTACTGGCTACGGCATAAACCATTTGTTGGTGGAACTGAGGCGTACCTTCGGAAGGGGTCAGGCCTCCTTGTGCTAATAAAAACTTGTGATCTAGATTGACCGGTGGGTAAAACATATTGGATGGTGGATCGACATCGACTACTTCAAGGTATTCACCGACGGGTCCTGGGTCTAATTCCTCCCACGGGATATTTAGTGAAAGTTGATTGATCGTTGCAGCTTCTAACTCCAGGTTTAGACTTGGATCAAATGCAAAAACATTGAGCTGCCGAGATTTTGGACGTTGAGGCAAGAAATTTACATCACTAGACATGGAAGCCTTCCTAATCCAATCTTTTTCACTGCTGCGGTTTTTCTCATTCTTAAGCTATCTGTATTTTAGAGTATTCTTCTCCGAAATGCAAGGTTGATTTCCTTCGGTTAGAATACTTGTGAAATTATGACATTGGAAATAAAATATACCTTATAATTAAGAGAAATATTATCCTGATAAACCGTATATACTGGAGGCATATTTATGGGAATTCCTGATAATGAAATGGGTCGAGATTTTATTCTTGCTACTCCAGGCGAATACCTTGGATCTGTGATAAACCGGTTATTGAAACAAGGGGGAAATGATTATAGTTTTTTACTCTTGAAAACTGACGTAGCTTCCTTCAAGGCTTGCCAGGTTGGCAAACTTAAGCTGCGTTTGAAATTTTATCCAGAAAATGAACTGTTTACCAAGAAGTTAGGAGAATTAATCTCTGACTTTACCGATGTGCCTGTGCTACAGCAGGCGGAAGCCAATCTAAACGCCGCCAGGCAGTTAGCTCAAAAAAATTCTTTGGGTTTTTTGGTTGTGATGGAAAATGATGCCGTGGTCGGGTATGTTTGGCTAGTCAGACGGACGGTTTATCCGGGGAAATCTTTCGGTGAAGTTTTTCAAACTTTCCAGAATCAGTTTCCTTCGGCAAATGAATTGATTGAAAGCGGGGAACCGAAATCTGCGAAGCCTCGTGCAGAGCGCAATGTTGTCAATACCGGTTTTACTACTCGGGATGACCCCAAGACTTTGCTCGATAAAACCAAAGCCTTGACTCCGGCAGGCGAGTACTATTTTATCCTGGGGGTTGGAGAGGTACTGACTGGTTCAATTGAAAAAACCCCAACCTCATTACCTGAGCATCTTCCCGCCCATGCGTTACTGCAAGTCGTATTATTTGATTTTGAGGATGAGTTGTCGATTGATCCACAAGCCAGCATTGGACTTCTGGAGCTGCAAGAGGATGGCTCTGCAAGCATTGTTCGACAGCCTGGTAATGCAAGGATTGCTCCAGAGATACCCTGGCTGCAGTTTCCAATTAAAACACCCGCGCTCAGTGGCCTTAAACGGCTGCGGTGTAATATTTACTACAACCAATGCCTGGTCCAATCTCGCTTAGTTAGTGCCCAGGTGTTTCCGAATGGGGATTATCGTGGAGAAGATCCGGCACTGGTATCTGAGTTGGATTACAATCTCTCGCAGAGCATGGCTGCGGGGCACTTGATGGGTATTCAAGAACACCGCTTGAGTTTGATGATAAACGATAATGGAAATGGCACGCATGGCTTCCGCTTCTTTGGAAAAGATGAATTCAAATCTGATGCATCCATCGATGGGCAGGAGCTGCAGGGGTTGATCGATTATGCCCGTGCTGTATTTCGGAAGACAGCTTGGGGAGATGAAAAAAATTTTTCTGGTCAGGCTTACCGTTATGCCGGTCCACCAGATTTGAATCGTTTCCGCGATGATCTTTGCAACCTGGCTGTCCGCGGATATCGAATATACGATCAGATCATCAACAAATTAGCCGGAGGCCAGGCTCAAACTCGAAAACTATCGGAGTTAATGGGAGCGCGAGGTCTTGTGCAAATCGCGTTGAAACAAACGGCGCGTTTTGTGATACCCGCTGCTCTAATCTATGATTATCCCCTGGACACAGGAGCTGATTCCAAAGATTATCAAGTATGCCCAGAATTTTTAAAGGCTTTGGCTGGCCCGACACCCTTAGATCAATGTATCTGTTTCGATGGTAAATGCCCCTCGAAAGGAGATGATCTTACGATATGCCCGAGTGGTTTCTGGGGTTTTCGCCAGGATCTCGGGATGCCGCTGTCATTGGCAGATGCGCCAGATGCGCCAACAGAAATCACTGTGCAGGGCAGCCCCAATTACGTGATCGCTGTGTGTCTCGATCCGAATTTCACCATGCGAGCCGGGCATGAGACCCGTTTGAAAAATATGCTAACGCAGGTGCAGTGGACCAGGGCAGACAGCCGTGATGCCACTTTTGATGCAATGAAGGTTGCACAACCGGCTCTTGTTTATTTCTACTGCCATGGCGGGTTAACGAGCAGCAATGTACCCTTTATTCAAATCGGCTCAATGGACGAGCGAGGCATTACCCGCGATAACTTGCGTGCGAAGGGTGTATTCTGGGAAAATCCGCGACCTTTGGTTTTCATCAATGGCTGCCATACAACTGCCTTGGAACCCGAGTCAGCTTTTGAGTTGGTAAGTGGTTTTGTAGAAGTAGCTGGCGCTTCTGGAGTTATCGGGACAGAGATCACAATCTTCGAACCGATTGCAACTGCCTTTGCAGAGAATTTCTTGCAGGCCTTCAGCCAGGGTGTTGAAGTGGGAGAGGCGATCCGCCAGTCTCGCCTGGCATTGTTGAAACAGAGCAATCCATTAGGGCTGGTATATATCCCCTATACGATGGCAGGCTTACACATTAAAATGTGAGTAATCGTGTCGATACTAAACATTTTAGGTAGTATTGGGATCGGAGCTGTAATGGGGTGGCTACTTGGCCTCTTGGAACCAAGACGGCTTCGTATTAGCCAGTTGTTAGCGATCTTATTTGCCAATGGGTTGATCCTACTTGAAATTGTTTGGTTTACAGGCTGGCAGATAGCTGTCGCTGCATTCTGCAGTGGTTTTTTCATGTTCTTGATCCATAAATTGTGGCGCAGAGAATTGCGCCGTCGTTGACATATCCATTCATTTTCAGGAGGTAATACTTATGGAACCATCAGCATCCACAATCCAATTAGTAGGCGCAGCAGGTTTTGGCGCGTTGATCGGTTGGTATGTTTACTATATCAATCGTTATCGGAAGAGTGAGGTGTCACTTAATGATCTCGTTACGCTAATTGGCGTATTAGGTGGTGGAGCTATCCTAGCAATTTTTCCTGAACGCACGGATCTTTTTGGTGCATATGGAATTGGCCTATTTGTGGGGTTCTTTTCCTACTTCATCTTGCTGTTGGTATGGGTGAGTATATCCAAGAACTTCACTGTGGAATGGTTTCTGGATGGCCGGCGAAAACGACCAATGGAACCTTTCTTTATCCCGGAGGATAAAGCTGGAGGAACTGCGATGGGCATGCCAAACGAGGCAGGTGGGAAAACAACCGTAAATGATTAAAGAGGTTTCAGATAATATAATCTTGATGTAAGAAGAGCTTTTGAGTTTTTCAGAGTCGACCCGACTGGAATTACTTCCAGCCTGAGAGGCTTTGGGATTGGTTTTTCTAATACCTTGATTTCACTTTACTTGATTTGCCGATTCGCGCAAAAATCTTTAAAATAACGTGGGATTTCGACAAATAATAAGAACATGATGACGAAAATAGGCGACAACCTCTTGACAGGAATATTTAAATATATAAAATCAGAGTAATCTTCGAGTCTTTAACGAATGTTTTGTGAGGTAATGAATTTCGGAAATGATTTTGTCACAGTTAATCTCACGCCTGTTTGTATTTTCTAATGTGTAGCAATGTAAGAACAAGGACGCGGTTTGTTGCGTCCTTGTTCTTACATAATGATCGAGAGGAAGGGTGTGGGTATGCCAACAGGACCACTTTCAGACCGGATTGATTGTATTACCGAAAGACCGCTGTACGAAACGATGAAGAGACAGTCCATACCAAAATACAGGTTCAGCTTCACATATCGCAGAAAGCCCTGAGATTTTTTCTGATGATTCTCAAGAACTATGGCATGCCTCCCAGATCAATTGCCCCATTCCACCTCGCTATCCCGATCAATGGATGTCGTAAAATAAAGAATAATCTTCTTCAAAGCATGTGATGAGGGGTTGTTTCAAATCTCAATGGAAGAACTCATTCATCATGATTCCTTAATTCAATCTCTTTCTTTTGAAAATCCAACTCTCCAGTTACACGAATTATTAAACAACTATATAATTGTGACAAATTTGAGAACAGTGCAAAAAATTAATATTGGCATTGGCTTTTTCGTATATTTCAATAAGGAGATTCCTATGCAATGGGAAAATTTAACTTCCAATGATTTTAGAGCTGCTGTGGAAGCAACCCAGGTTTGTATTATTGCTTTGGGGGTTGTGGAGAGGCATAGTGATCACTTGCCCCTCGGAACTGATTTCCTCAACGGCCATCGGATTGCCTGCCTGGCTGCAGAGAAAGAACCCGCGGTTGTGTTTCCCCCCTTTTATTTTGGCCAAATATATGAAGCACGCTGTTTCCCTGGCACGATAAATTTGAAACCTAACCTTCTTCTTGATGTGCTGTGGAACGTATTTGATGAAATCGCCCGGAATGGATTTAAGAAATCGTTCTTTTTAATGCGCATGGTGGAAATAACCATCTATTGGGCTTTCTAGGACAATGCGCTCTTTGGGAGGAGAAGCCATATCACCTATATATCCCAACCAATCTGTTTGACCGTGCCCAATGGAAAGCGATCTTAGACACGGAATACCACGGACATGCTTGTGAGTGTGAGACCAGTGTCACTCTGGCAAATTACCCTGAACTAGTGCATATGGAGCGAGTTCCAGCTGAACCTGGTGATCCGAAAGGTCGTATGAGCAGCCTTCCGGCAACCTATAATGGGATTTGGTGGTATGCAGATCATCCTGAGCATTACGCTGGAGATGCGCGCACGGCGTCTGCTGAAAAAGGGAAGCAACTCGTCCGATTGGAAGTGGAAGGGCTCGCGCGTTATCTCGCGGCAGTAAAAGAAGATCAGATCATCCCGACCTTGACAGCGGAGTTTTTTGAAAAAGAAAATGGATTAGCCAGATCATAGGATTTGAGTGCAATGAAAACCAGACTTGCGATCAGTGTTAGCCCAAATGGGAGATATTTTGTCAACACCAAGGGACAGCCCTTTTTCTGGCTTGGAGATACAGCCTGGCCTCTTTTTGGGCAGTATTCTCGCCAAGAAGCAGAGAAGTGGATCGAAAACCGAGCTCGTAAAGGATTTTCAGTTATTCAAGGAGTTTTAGGGTGGGGAGGGGGAACGGGTTTTGAAACGAAGCTTCCTGGGCCTAATTATGCCGGGCACCAACCCTGGTTGGGGAGCCCGGAACAGCCTAACCAGGATTATTTTGAGAATGTTGATTATTTGCTGACCGCAGCTGAGACACTAGGGGTTACGTTGGCTCTGTTACCCACCTGGGGTTATTACGTTGTCGATACAGGGACATTCAATATTGAAAACGCGTATTCCTATGGGTATTGGCTGGGTGAGCGTTATCAATCAAGACCAAACCTGGTTTGGGTAAGTGGAGGGGATCGTATTCCTTCTGGATATGAGGAAGTGTATCGATCTCTGGCACATGGTTTGCGAGCTGGTGATCATGGTGCGCACTTAATTACTTACCATCCCTGTGGTTGGCGGCATTCCTCACAATTTTTCCATAAAGAGGATTGGCTTGATTTCAACATGATTGAGACCTGGACCGAATGGGTGAGAGTGTATGAGGCGGTGCGGTCCGATTATGGACTGGTTCCGGTAAAACCAGTTGTTCTCGGAGAGCCGGCTTACGAAGATGGTTCAGAATATCCGCTGGGTCCCATCACTCCTTTGATCATCCGCAGGCAAGCCTGGTGGACTTTCATGGCAGGAGGGTATTTCACCTATGGACATAATCAGAACTGGCGAATGGAAACAGGTTTCTTATCTTGCCTGGAATCTCCCGGGGCACATCAAATGGATCTTTTCCAAAAAATCATCCATTCTCGACCTTGGTGGGATATGGTTCCAGACCAGGGATTTTTTGCAGATGGGATCAGCGGCGAACGAACGTTGAATACATCTGTGCGGAAAATGGACTCGAGCTGCGGTATGGTTTATCTCTCAAGCCAATGTCATGTACAGTTATACCTGGAACGGATTTTGACTCGAAGAGTAAAAGTTACCTGGGTCAACCCTCAAACCGGTGAAGAGCGTGACGGTGGAATTTATCTAACAGGGAATGCGAATGGGAAAGCTTTTCCAGAAGGCTTTGTCCGTACACCTTTCACAGTTCCGGAATATTGGGAAGATGCTCTGTTAATCTTGGATGGAATGGATTAGAATTTATCCCATATGGATCAAATAGACATATTGGTTTGGATTAAGACTGCTGTCAAATGGATCTCAGTTTAATAATAGTTGTTTACGGAGAAAAAGATGTCTACAACGGTACGAAGAATTCAATCACTTGTCCAGCCACAAACGGTATTGGAAGGGGCTGGAGTCAGGCTGAAACGGAGTTTTCCAACTCGAGTATTAGATTATCCTGATCCTTTCTTATTATTTGACCACTTTGGATCGGATGATCCAGCCGATTACCTGCCCGGATTTCCAATGCATCCTCATCGCGGCATAGAAACTGTTACGTATATGTTATCAGGAGTGGTGAGTCACCGCGATAGCATCGGAAATGCAGGGAAAATCACAGCTGGCGATGTCCAATGGATGACTTCGGGTCGAGGCATCTACCACGAGGAGATGCCGGAACCTGATGAAGGTAAGAAGATGGAAGGTTTTCAATTATGGGTAAATTTACCGGCAAATTTGAAAATGACAACTCCGCATTACCAGGAGATCAATTCGAGAGAAATTCCGGAGATTGAAAGTTCAGATGGGGCGCGGATTTGAGTTATTGCTGGCTCGGTTGCTGGTCAAAAAGGCCCTGTAGTGGGTGTTGCTGCAGATCCACAATATCTTGATGTATCCTTGGATGCGGGAGGAGTTTTCTCGCATGAGATTGATCAAGATCACACAGTTCTGATTTATCTCTATCGCGGTAAAGCCTTTATTGGCAGCGACCAATCAGCAGAAAATAGCACTGTTCTTTCTCCAGCAATGATGGTATTAAGTGAAGGGGAGCTCGTTAAAAGTAAATGCGATAGATGAGCTTGCGCGGTTTCTTGTTATGTCGGGAAAACCCATGCACGAACCGATTTTCCGTTATGGTCCGTTTGTGATGAACACGCGTGAAGAAATCGAGCAGACATTAAGCGATCTTCGAGCCGGCACCTTCATAAGATCGTAAATTTCATCATGTTATATGTTTGTCACCAATGTGGTGAATACCGGGTTGATAAAATTATCGACCCGGAAGGGCCCTTTGCAATCTGCCCCGAATGTGGATATAAACACCTTTTTCGTTATTCACCACTTTTGGTCGTTTCAGGTGCGAGTGGAGCTGGCAAGAGTGCTGTGCTTTCACACCTCGTAGGAAAAATTAACTCTATGATTTTATTGGAATCCGATATCATTTGGAGAAAAGAGTTCAATCAACCCGAATTGGGATATCGAAATTTTTTTAAGACCTGGTTGAGAATTGCTTTTAATATCGGACAATCGGGACAGCCTGTAGTGATCTTTGGTGCAGGTTTTGGAGTTCCAGAGAATCTAGAAATGTTGGCTGAGCGCAGGTATTTTTCTGATATTAAGTATCTGGCATTGGTCTGCGATGAATATGAGCTCAAAAACCGATTGTTAAAGCGCCCGACGTGGCGCGGAATTACTGAAAATTTTGTGCAAGAGCAGATAGAATACAACCGCTGGTTCACAGAGGTAGGAAGTATTGGAATTCCACCAGTCGATTTAATCAATACTACTAATGTTCCGCTTGAAAGGACCGTTTATCAAGTCAGGCAGTGGATAGAGAAAAACCTTTTTAGGTGAATGGAACTTTACCTGCCAAAAGCGTTTTCAATATCACGGATGTGATGAGTTAACCGACCCAGAAAACCTAATTGGACATCATATGCAGCGTCAAAAAGAGATTCCGCATTGATAGCCAGGCGCATCCGATCGATAAACCTTTGATCAGATGGTCCATATAAGCTGCCAAAACTTCCCTGAGCATCTCCTCCCCAAAATCGGAAAGGAGATTCTTTAAATCACTGGTAGGATCGTCTAATGTCAGGTCGCCAAAATCGATAATCCCTCTCAATTTCATTCTTGTCGTAATACTTTCGTGAAGTTGAGGGTTAAGTCATCGTTGACAATACAGGTTTCACCCCATTGAAGATGATGGTTATTGTAAAATAAACCACGCCCATCGGGAATATAACCTCGTTTGATATACAAAATATGCGCTGGACCGTAATCAGGGGTCAGGCCTACACCTATTCCGGCGACTGGAGATCTCAATGCAATCTGCTTCTCTGCCTCATCCATCAAAGCCTTACCAATCCCTTGCCGGCGATATTTGATCAATACATTGAAATCGACGATTTCAGGGATCTGCTCTTTTCTAAAGGGCGGGTATTCTGATCCCCACACGATTGTCAGGTATCCAGAAAACTCGAAAAGGGTCGGCTGTTGTTCTACCTCTGCGAGGAGAACGGTCCTCTCTCCGGATAGGTGTTCTTCCAGATATTGTTGATACTGACTTTCAGGTTTGTTCCAACCTTGCATACGGAAAGAGGCTGCCATGACCGGTGGATCGTTTGACTGCATAACCCGAATAATGATGTGATCATTCATTCAATATTCCTTATTGTCATCGAGATTGTAATTTTATTCCGGTTATTTGCGCTTCTCCACCTCCCATTGCATAGCCCAGATCGCCAAAGGGCGCATGTAGCCAATAGCTCGATAGACTCCCTCTGCATTGATGGCTTCAGGGGTTTGGAAGAAGAGTCCATAGTCCCGATAGATCGTTTGATATATACCTATCGCAGTGGTGAAAGCCGCTTCGTTTAATTCCATTTGCAGCATACAGGCTGCCAGGGCAAAAGTGGTACCAATCCACATCTCGCGGGATTGCATGCTGGATGTATCGACAATCCCATCTGAACGCATACCATTAATGGCACCACACCCACCATTTTTGAATTTCTGCACATTGTAAGAGTATATTTTTTCCAAAGACTTACGCACATGTTCGGTTGGAATAATATCGGGAAGACCACAGGCTTTGCTGAACCATTGACCGGCTAACATGTCGGCCATGATACTATCGCGATGCTTACTATGGCTCGAATTGTAGTTATAGTATTCGCCATTCCAGAGTCTGTCTTCATAAGCGGATTGGGCTTTATTGAGCTGATTGCGGTATTCGTGAGCTTCGTTAACTTTCCCAAGCGCTTCAGCCATGCCGGCCATGGCGTTCAAACAGGCCAACCACAAGCCTCCCGAATAGGCGCTGGGACCGGTGGCTGTCCAGGCATCATATGTCTGATCGGGGTAGCCGTCATTCTCGATTAATCCATCGCCATCGCGGTCGAATACTCGCAATTTTTCAGTAGCTTCTTGGCATGCAGGCCAAGCTTCTTCTAGAAATGGATGATCCTTCGTGAGCATGTAATCGCGGTAGATCATCAGCACAAACTTAGAGTTGAGGTCTTTCCAACGACTGACATCTTGTGCCAGGTAAGCATTTACCTGGCGCCAGGGATCCTCTTGCGGGCTGCCCAAATCATGAGGAATAACCCCGCTGACCTTGCGGGGAGCCTTCTGACCGGAAAGAAACATCACATGCACATCAGGGTGGTCAACAGGCAAAGCATGTATATAATCTCGCTGAAGTGAAAGCTCTAGCTCAGGGAAAAGCATGGCAAGGGCGAAAGATGAGTAAAAATGCACATCATATGTGTTGTACATTTTGTACTCGTAACTTTCCAAGTATGCAAAGTGACCGATCTCGGGCTCGGGGAGGGCATCTTTTCCAGTGGGAGCATCCCCTACCCTGCCTGCCGTCCAGATAGTCCCGCCATCGACGAGATAGTATGTTTCATTGAAAAGCATGGCTTTATACCAGTCAGGCAGGGAAGGATTTTCAAGGGTTGGCTTTTGCCAGGCATTGATATCTGCTTCCCATTGGGGATAATTTAAGAGTGCGTCCAGAGAAATGCGTTGAACGGCATTTCCTTCTCTCCCGTAATGCTTCGTGTAGCGGCGATACCAACCGTTGCCCCAGCCAAAGCGCCCAATGGGCATATCCCAGGCGAGCGCAAAGACGATCTGGCGTTTCTCCCCGGCAGGAATTTGAAGGCGGACTGAGATGGCCGCGCCTATCGAAAGATCCTGGGTCGATGGTCTTTCATCATCTACATTTCCCAGGTTTCCATCAACTGAAAAATCATCCCATACGTCGTGACCTGAGGTATTGGTAACGAAACGTGCCCGATAGCTGGCCTCTACCCCTGTTGTGGCTAAAGTGGAAATAGCGAAAGTCAATGGATCTTCGAATTTACCTTGCTCTGCCAGCTTTTGACCTGCTTCAAGGGGCTTGGGCTGGCGATGGATGTGCCGGAACTCAATGCCAATCATATCGCCAGAAGATGTCGGATGATGGAAAGCATGGTTCGAATGTCCGCCGGCCCGATCGTTCGGTGTGCCTGTGCCATTTTGGAATGAGAACATCAGCGCCACAGTAACCGGCGTATCCGCAGTATTCTCTAGGGTCCATACGAAAACTCCGGCTGGGGTTGATGAAACGTCGTAATTGTGTGGGATGAACGGGGATATCTGCTTACTGGTCAGGCGCAGCCCGGGCAGAGGATCCTCATATACCGTCCAGGCAAAGGGAAACAAGGCATGATAGGTGCCTTTTTGGGCGGGTAAACCCCACTGCCAGGCATCGAGATAGGAACTGTTTGGTTGCCTGGGATTGAGAACCTGGGTTTGTGCTGATTTACCAGGGCGCTGGGCAAAGAGGGAAAATTGATCTGCCTGGACATTATCAAAGCGGGTGATCCCGGGTTGCAGCTGCCAACGATTGAAATCGCCACGAAAACCACGGGTTATTGTCCCACCACCCAGGCCTCCTAAAGGAATACCCTTATCGGGGCGGAAAGGGATGCCATGGAAAGTATCTAAGACGGGAGGAATGCCTCGTTTGCGGTCTTCCTGGATTTGCTTCCCGATGCGCATGATCGTGGGAAGCGATTCCCAGAGTAATTTGAGGCTGACCTTCATCGGAGAGGCTTTCAACAAGGGTTCTTCGTCAAAGCGACGAGACCAGGCAGCAGGTGGAATGTAGGTAGGTGAATGCATGATCTGCTCCGCAGATATTCGATTGAGGCTAAGGAGGATAAGATAATTATAACTCAGCCTTTTTCATCCTGCTTTTATCCCTGAATAAGAAGGCTAACTATGAAAAGAGAATTGAATTAAGAAAAAACATATCACTAGAAACGCGTGGGATAAATGTATTGTTTACAATACCTTTAAAGACAGGTATAATAGGTACATATTATTTGGAAAAGTAAGTCCTAGAACCTTGAAATTTTATCAAACCAAACCCCGGCGCTGCTGGTACAGCCACAAGGTCGGTGAGAGATCTTTTAGAAGAAAGGAAAATAAACAATGCCATCCATTCAATTTACAACAACCTTTGTGGGAAGCGTCCGGGATATAGATTTGATCAAGAAGGTCCTGGAAAACGAGGACAGCCAATCTGAATTTTCGACCATAATTTATGATGCTGTTGCAAAAGCTATCTATGAAGCTGACCCTCTGAGAGAAAAATTAAGAGATGTGAACGTTAGTGTTAGCCCTGCTAGTATTAATCCTTTTTTGCGTCAACTTATGGAAAAGCAACGCGCGGTTGAAGAAGCACACAAGGCCAAAGATAACTGGGCGTAAACATGACGAAATCCCTAACCACGCGCGAAGCACAAAACCAAGGGTTTGCTAATCTCAATCCTAAACGGATGCACCAGGCAGGACAGGCAGCCAACCACGCGGCGCGCGAGGTTGTATTCTCAGAGTATCGAGAGCGATTATCCAAGCACACCCGAAGGCGCCAATATAGCGACCTGAACGTATTTGGAGACTACCTGCGAAGTATCGACTTAACTCCCGGCGACATGGTTTCCGATCCGCAGGCATGGGAGTGTGTGACATGGGGATTGCTGGAAGCTTTCAAACGCTGGATGTTACAACAGGGTTATGCGGTTAGCACAGTCAATATTCGACTGACAACTGCCCGTGTTTATGCGGCATTGGCAGTTAAGGCAGGTGTGCTGCACGAGAGTGATCTACCTATGATCCGCTTTGTCAAAGGCTGCGCATACAAGGAAGCCACCCACATAGACAAACAGCGGGAAGATGCAGGCATCGAAACGCGCCGCTCCGTACGGAGGAACGGCGCATTATCCAACCGCAAATGGGCGGCAATCAAGATCGGCGGCGACCAGGCGCGGCAGCTAAAGGTGCAACCTGACAACCCCAAGGGTAAGCGGGACGCACTGCTCATGTGTATCCTTCTGGATCATGGACTGCGAGCTGGTGAAGTATCCAGCTTGACTGCGCAGGACTTTAACCTGGAACACGGAACGATGACCTTCTACCGCCCGAAAGTATACAAGATCCAAACGCATAACTTAACCGAGGATACCCTGGTGGCTGCCAGAGCATACTTCGAGCAAGTTGGACCGATCGAGGGTAATCTTTGGTGCCAATCGCGCAAGAGTAAAAGCGGCGAACTGGTGGTGGAGGCGCGCGGTATGTCTCCCAGGGCGATCACAAAACGTGTCGGCGCATTGGGTGAAGACATTGGGCTTGTTAGTCTCTCCCCGCACGACTGCAGGCATTTTTGGGCAACCAAGGCAGCCAGGAACGGCACCCCGCTGGATCGGCTTATGCAAGCGGGTGGTTGGAACAGCCCGGAAATGCCCTTGCGCTACATCCAGGAGGCTGAGATCGCCAACGAGGGGGTAAAGCTAGATTGAACACCTCCTGCACTGATTAAGCAAAAAATTAGCTTTGAGAGGATGAAAGATGGAACCGACATATTGCACACAGAACGAGGGCGATTGCCCGATCTGCAGCCTGTCCAGCCAGGGGCGGGATTGTAAGAATAACAAGATTTATACTGTGGGCATGATCGCGGACTGCTTAGACTGCCATGAAACGCAAGCCTGTAAGCTGTTAAACAATGCTGGCGCTAACCCCTGGCTGGATGAGTATACAGCTAACATCAGCGAGGTGATCCCCCGCGCTTTAGTCATAAATCTGGCATTGATCCGGGCGAGCGATAGAGTAGGGCGCCAGCTTAAGGTGTTGCTGAACTAAACTTGACGATACCAGATAACAGACCAGGCGGTGATGACGCCCGGTCTGTTGTTTCCTAATTGTCGAGGATCCAGCTTCTTTTTATAAAAGAGCCTTATCAGCTTTGGAAATCAGGCTGAGGAGTTCTTTCTCTTCGGATTCGGATAGCTGTGAGGGGTCGGGACTTTCTTCCCAGACTGCCAGGGCAAAATCTCTCGCTCGGTCGGTATCTAGTTGAGAGCCTTCTTCCAGCCAAGGAGCGAGCATGGTACGCGTCCACATTTTTGGCTGCCAATGCTCTTTACGATAATGCTGGGCAGTATGTTCTTTATCCAAGTATTGATGCGCCGGTCCTGTCTCGATAATCGTATTTAGCCCAATACTTTCCTCGCTGACTTCGAAATCGACTACAAAACGCTTCAGAGCAGAAACCAGCTCGTTATCCAAAATGAGCTGGATAGGGGAGTATATTTCGTCCATTGAAAGAAGACCTGCGTCTACCCATAGGCTGCCGCCGGCTAAGAGGGTCACTGCGCCAGTCATGGCTTTCTGGGCGCCAGACTCGGGGGAGGGGAACTTAGCATCTGTCAGTGCGGCATGCCCCGCGAAAGATGCACGATAGTGGCGAGCTAATTGTACGGTCATTACATTGGCAACTGCCATCTCTGGGCGCCCAAATGCATGCACCATCGTGCGCATATCCATTGGAGCGATTGAGGAATGGAGATGAAAGTGCTTTTCACCAAACAGAGCCCAGTTCACGATGGCGAGGGCAAACTGTTCAGCCAGATTGAGAGTTACAGCACCAGCAAGAGTGGCTGGAGCACTAGCGCCCATGGCGTACATATCACCAATGCCAACCCGCAGCCCTTTTTCGAGGAACCATGCGACCTGGTAAGCTTCGTGACGACCGAGCTTAAGCGGAGGTTGTAAGTATACCGTGCCATCAAAAAGCTCGTTTAGGGGTACACCCAGCTGTGAGGCTCGCAGCTCATAAAGGTCAAGCAAGTGAGGACAAATATCATCTTCATAGATGGATGAACCTGGAGTGGCTCCATATTTCCAGCAGTAAAAGCGCTCATATAAGGCTTCTAGTTTCGGAGGGCAAGGCAGGCGGCAGCCCAGCATTTGGGCAGAACCGACATTGGGGAGACGACGGGCAAGCTTGAAATAATAAATCAATTTCTCTTCGTCCCAAGGCAGGAGCTTACCGGTTTGAGGGTCATGGAATTTTCCGTGGTAGACACCTGCTTGAGAGGAGACAGTAGGAATGTGGGAATCCCAATCGTATTTATCGCAAGCTTCTAACCAGCGATCGACAACTGCTTGAGAAAAGTAGACTCTTTCAGCCTGAAGATCTACCCGCAAACCGAAATCCGCTAAGCGCTGGAGCAGGGGTTCGTTTTGGATCTGCATGCCGACTTCTTGCAGAATGCGCATAGCCGATGTGTGAATAAGGTAAACTTCTTTTTCAGTGAGAACAGGGTAGGGATGGCCCGAGATATGCATTGAGAATTCCTTTTTGATTCAATGAGGTATATGGATGAACAAGGGTTTCACAGAAATTATTGAGCGGAATTAATCAATCAGCCCGGTGCGCTCAATGCTGGTGACAAAATAACGCTGGGTAAAAGCGTAAAGAATAATGAGGGGCAGGATGACCAATAGCGTAGCAGCCATGATCGTGCCGGTGCCCCACATGCCCCGCAGTTGATTAGACTCGAGCGCACTCTCAACTATCGATAACCGTTGGGGGAGGAAGAAATGTTCAGGACGACTCAGGTAAAGAGACGGTTCGAGGGTATCATTCCAATGCCAAACCAGGGAAAAGAGAAAGACCACCAGGATTACGGGTTGAGCCAGGGGAAGCATAACGCGGAAGAATATTCGGAAAGGGCCGGCGCCATCGATCATGGCAGCATCTTCCAGCTCCCAGGGAAGACCTTTAAAAAATTGGCGATAAATAAAAATAAATAGCGCGCCACGCAAACCCATTCCAAAAGCTGATGGCACGAGGAAGGGGTAATAGGTCTCCAACCAATGAAATCGGGATACCTGGATAAAATTTTGAATGATCAAGGCATGGGGAGGAACAATCATGGCAAATAGCACTAACAAGAACAATCGATCTCGTCCCGGAAATTTGAAGCGCGCGAAGCCATAACCGACAATGGCACAGGATAGAGTTTGGAGAACGGCCGCTCCTCCAGCAACGAGGAGGCTTCTGTTAAAGGCTGGCCAAAAATTCAGCGCAGCAAAAGCTTGAGGATAATTTTCCCAGGCCACACGGCGTGGAAGCCATGAGACAGTTGGATCGTAAAGATCCATGATATTCATGAGGGATTGTGACACCAGGCGCATGATCGGCAGAAGAAAGATAAAGGCCACGTCGATGAGAAGTACTAACATCACAAAGCGGGAGACAACCTGGCGGAACCGTTTTCCCTGTAACCTTTCCAGGGTGGTGTTCTTTGTCTTGCGGCTTACAGCTTCTAATTTCGTTCGTAAAGTAGAATATTCCATGCGACACCTCTTATCCACGCTCACCCCGATAGAATGTCATTCGTCCGATGACGATAAAGATGATGATCACCAAGATGAAAATGAGGATGAAGTAAATATTTCCCAAGGCTGAAGGATAACCTAATCGATTGGGGGTCATGTTAAAAGTAACTACACGAATGTAACGAAGCACCATGTTGAAATAATCCGTAAAAGAGTCGATGATTGTATAAACAATATTGATCAAGATAACGGGTGAGAGCATGGGCAGGGTGATCTTCCAAAATTGGTTCCAACTAGAAGCGCCATCGACCTGGGCGACTTCATACAGCATGGGGTCAATACTTTTCAGACCGGCGATAAAGATTAAGATTTGAACCCCCGAACGCCATAAAACGAAGACGGAGCGGCTAAGAAAATTCATAAAGAGGGGCATTTGATTGCCCAGGTAGACATAAAGAAACTCTTGGGCAGCCTGGCCTCGAAATAGGACGAGCTGGTTCCCGAACTGGTCGAACATGCGCCCAATGACGACGGATGATCCAATCACGACGGGCAGGAAAAAAATGGCGCGAAACAGAACACTCCCGGGAACTTTCTGGATGGCCAACATGGCAACCGCTAAAGAGAAGGCTAAGATAATAGGAACATCGGTGAGCAGGTTTGTGAAAGTCTGGATTAGGTAAGGAACAAACTCAATATCCACCGAAAAAGCCTCAATATAATTTTGGACTCCGATGATCTTATAAGAATTTTCACGGATTGTGTTTAGTTGTGCATCGGTCATGCTCAAGTAAAAGTTCTGAAAGAGGGGCACCATGAAGAAAACGAGCAAACCGAACAGCCAAAAAGCAATAAAGAGATATCCGTTCAAGGCGTTGCGCTGGCGCAAGGTCAAATGCATTTCAATTTCCTTTCACAACGGTAAATTGCATAGATGGAATGACCAGGGTTCCAAGCGAATAATTGTCTGTAGTGTAATTCACGATGATTTTTGTGCCATCTTCATAGGTGGTTTGGTAGACGCCTTCTGCCAGCCTGGAGTGGTCGGTGATGAATTGGGATTGAAGGAAAGCGAGACTTTGCATATTTTCGTATTGCTTGATGACTTCATTCTTCCAATAGGTGTACTGTGAGCTGTAGAGCTCATCAGCAGGCGTTCTCACCAGATTAGAGGAGCTTTCTTTCGACAAAATAAAGTAGGAAATCGCCCCATATTCGATTTGCCTTAAGTACATACGTTGGTAGTCACTGATCAAGTTGAACGGTTCACCGGTATATTGGACCAGACCATGTATGGCTATTTGATAGAGTGGAATTGTCTCATCAAAAATGTCATAATGGGTGCTGTCTAAAGGCGTCATGACCAGGCAGTCTGAATAGGAAGCAGCATAGATATTACTCCCAGTCATGGTAGCGGCACCGAGTGTATTCGTTGTAAGCTTGGCTATCTCCATCCAGGTGCCAGCAAAACCTTCTCGAGTAAATGGATAGCGCGAATTCTTGTCTGGCAAGGCAATCATGGCAAAGGTATTGAGCTGCATACCGTCAATGCCAAGCTCCTTCATTTCTGGCAAATCTTTGGATACATAACGGTCTAGGGCAACCTGAGGATTGAGCAAGTAGCCGGTTTCACTGCTGCCCAAAGGTAAACCATCCACGCCGCGCACGGCATCCAGGTAAGGAAACACCCCCTTAGCACCAGGAGAAATGGGTAAGTAATCCCTGGTCAGGAAAAGACGTTGGCTGCGTTGATGGGCATCTGCTGCCAGAGCCTCTAATCCGGCTTCTCCACCCAGACGTTTATCGACTGCGAAGGCTTGGGGAGTTTGCGAACTGAGGCTGCCTTCATCCCAATTCCACAAGGTAACATCTAGGTTGGACACCCCAGCATTGTGCAGGTCGTCTAATATTTCTTGAGCCTGGCTGAAGGTGGTGGTTGAGACCATATCACGCAGGATCCAATTCCGGCGCTCTATGCCCATGAACAATCCCAAGTTAAGAAGTGGGATGCGTTCTGTGATACGCTTTGCGCCACGCTCTTTGGTAAGAAAATCACGATAACGCTGTGCCATGCCTGAATAACTGGCATCCTTGCCATATAAAAAGCAATAGCGCACAACATGATCGCCAGGGATACGGTCTGGCTGGTAGAGCAAGGCTGGCTGCCCACCAGTGATCGAAAAACGACCTTGCCTTCTATAAATAAACTGTGACCAAACGTGGTTGTAATTGATGCCCTTACCAGCCCGTCCGAGGCTGATGCCGGAGTCAAAATCGCCTTGTGTAACCATGCCAACAAAGCCGCCTTCATCTTTTACCAGGCCAAAGACTGGCATGGGGATTGACTGACGAAAAACACCCGATCCGTTGCTGCCAGATGCCTGCCCGCCTGAAGCATCAGAGCCATAGACTACACCTACTATTTTCTGAACATCGGCTGGATGCGGGGTAGTGAAATACATGAGAGCCCCGCTGCCATCTGGATAAACAATAAAACCTGGATCACCATCGTGCGTGGCACCGAAGAAAGGGAGGATCTCGATGGAAACCAGGCTATTTTCACCGTCTTCCACAATCGAAGATCCGGGTAGGATCACATTCATACACCCATCCTGCAATGTATAAATTAGATCGAAGGCTAAAAAATCGTTCGGGAAACGATAAGAAACTTTCATCCCTTCTTGAACAGGGGAATAATCCTGAACCGATTCACCTGGTTTGACATTCTTTGGTTGAGAGCGGTCTTCATCGACATAGGAGACTAAGATGGGAAAATCGATCTGTTTTTTCCAGATATTCGTGGTGGATTCATCTTGCTGCAAATCTGCAGGGCTGCTACGCCATAAAATCTGGCTGCGCTTATCTTCTATGATGATGGCAGAGGTTTTTTCATTAGCGTATAAGCGGAGCAGGTCGTTTTCGACAAGCGGTATGTAATCCTGCTCGACATCTGGATTCCGGGTGTCGATTTGTGGAAAGGAATCCAGGGCAACGGGAAGCGATACAAACGGGTTGATATTGGGAGCTTGAGTAAGATGTTCTTCAGAAACGGTTCCGGCACAACCAAGTAGCGATGAAGCCAGAAGGAACAAGCTTAGAACTTGAAAAAGGCGGGGCTTCATTACTGTGATATCTCCATTAATAAAGGCGAACATATATTTCCAAGATGATGTCGCTGATGAACTGAAAGATTTCGGACGTCAAGGCGTAAACTAACCCAACCAGTACCCAGAGCACAAGAATGCCAACTAATGTCAGGAGCATGACGAAGATGGCTTGTCCCAGCTCAAAGTTATGAACGTTCTTGATCACTAATAAGAATTGCAGAACTAACAATCCCCAAATCAACGCCCAGGCTGTATTATGTAAAGTAAGCTCATCCCGGGTCATGAGGTTGGTTAACAAATTTAGTGGAATAGGAAAAACGATCAGGGGCCACAAAGCCCAAGCGCTGGCAATCATGACTTTACGCAGGGTGCCTTCTCCAAAGAAGATCTCACCGACCATCGAAGCGGAAATGCACCAGGAGAGCCAGGGGACGATGATCTTGATGCTTTCGATGAGTAAGCGGATCTCTTCCGGGCGCCGAGTGCGATATTGGAAACTGAGCAGAGAGAGGCTGACCATCCAGGAGAAAATTGTCAAACCCAGCAAGATGGGCACTGCCCAAAGACCCATACGGTCACGCAAATGATGGATATTATTCAATAGTTTGGACCAAGCACCCTGGTTTTTCCGAAAGGCAAATGCGCCGGCTGCAGCCAAGCCGATGAACCCAATCCCAAGGAAAGCGAAATTCTTGCGCATCCATAAGTAACGGATCTCACCAAAAGCCTTCGAATAGCCATCCTTATTTTCAGCGTAATAGTATTCCTGCATGGCTTCCCGATAGTGTTTCTGGCTCATTAACGCTTTCCCCAATCCTGTATGAGCCAAGGAAAAATTGGTATTGCGCTGGGAAATTTCATACCAAATCTGGGCGGCTTTCTCGTAGCTGCCAGAAAAATATTCATACGAAGCCTGGTGGATCATGTGCGTCAATTCTGTGGGACGAAAGACTTGAATGTTTCCGCGACCTGAATTTAGGATGTAAAGCAAGCCATCTTTACCAGACACAATGCTAACAGGCTGCTGGAGAAATCCAGCACTGGAACCGGAGCCTCCGAACATGGTGAGCATGTTCCCGGCGGGGTCAAACTGGTAGATCTGTTTATTGCGCTCGTCGATGACGGAAACAATCCCCAGCTCATCAACAGCAATATCTTGAAATTGCGGATTTTTCTGCTGCGGAACTGACATGCGCATAGCATTGTTCCAGCTCCAGGTTAACTCGCTCTCTCCAAAGAAAATGCCTTCCTTGCCAAGCAATTTGTCCCACAACTTTCCAGCACCGGTACGCGTGCCAATGTCACCAAAAACATTGACGCCGACCGAGTTCAAACGTTGGATTTGGTCCAAACTTAGAATGGGCGACACTGCATATATGAAACCTTGCGGATCCAGGAAGAGATTACCAAGTGGGGCAGGTTGGACGAGAAGCATTCTTTTTCGCTGGACTTTGGTGGCAAAAACTCGGGTAACAAGACGGCGCAAGTTGAATTTAATGCGAGTGCGCCCAAAAAAGCCACGAAACCGCTCAGCCCCGTCGACGACGAGAACCCCCAGGTTGTTTTGTGATCCGGTAACGACATAAATAAAACCTCGCTGATCAACGACGAGTTTACTAGGGGTGAATTCTATATCATCAAGATAAGAAGAATTTGGTTTCTTGTGTTCTTGCTTAAATGCGCCATCGGGAGAGAAGACAGCGATGCGTTGATTACCGGTATCAGCCACCCAGATATCCCCCTTTTGATCCACAAAAACTCCTTCAGGCGCATTCAGCCCGGCGGCTTCTCCTCCAATTTCAAATACATACTTGCCTTGCGAATCCAGGAGAACGACGCGGTTGTTGCCTGTATCGGCAACCAGCAAGCGATCTGTGGTTGTATCGAGAAAGATATCTTTGGGATTTAGAAAAGTCCCTGATGGCAACTTCTCACCGCTGAACACAGCTGATTGGACATACCCAGTCGGAGCAGGCACTCGTTGCCCATCTTGAATTGTGTATCCAGGGATCAAGGGGCCGTCGGCAGAGGCGGGCTCAAAGACAGAAATGAACAGGCTGAAAACGACGCAAGCGATGATGGTGATCCTCAGGCCATTGGAAAAAAATCTTCTTTTCTCTTTCATACGAGAATCCTAATATAAATAAAAAGGGATGAACAGAATGGACAGGATTGGATCGAAATCATTATGCTTAGCTAATAATTTTTGAACTAATTATGACTTAATACCGGAATAGGCCATGGTTTCCATGACAAATCGCTGTAAAAAGACGAACAGGATCAGGGTAGGCAGGATCATGACCATACTGGCGGCGGCGACTGCACCCCACCGGGCGACGACACCTGGACCGCCACCGATATTGCTCATCATAAGCGGTAAGGTTTTCATCTGCTCGCTGCGGGTAAAGATCAGGGGGGTGAAGAAATCGTTCCAGGTGCCGATGAAGGAGAAGATAATCAAGGTGATCCAGGCAGGGCGCACAAGAGGCATGATAATGCGCCAGAAGATACGCCATTCTGTAGCGCCATCCACCTTGGCAGCTTCAATCAGCTCAGTAGGAAGCTGCTCCATAAACTGTTTCATTAAAAAGAGGCCATAAGTACCTGCCAGGGCTGGTAAGATCAACCCAAAATAGGTGTCGATCATATTCAGCTGATCTACGATCAGATAGCGAGGAATCTGGGTTACTTCGGGAGCAAACATTAGGGCAGAAATAATCATGATGAAGAAGAACTTGGCACCCGGCATACGGGGATATTTTGCCAAGGGATAAGCTGCCAGGCTGCAAAGAATGACAGTTCCGGCAGCAGTGATTATGGAGACGAATAAGCTGTTGAATAAATAACGTGCAAAGGGAACCTGAAAGGAGTCGATGGCTAAGACCAGCTCCGCAAAGTTACGCAGCGTGGGGTGGCGAACAAGGAAACGTGGCGGATACAGGAACATTTCCTCCAGCGGTTTGAAAGAGGTAGAGACCATGTAAACGATGGGCAGCATGGTCAACACAGCCAGGAAGGTCATAACGATGTATTCGGAAGGTGAGGCTTGCCGCTTGATCAGACGGGTGAATCCTGCTCTTTTTCTATGAATGGTTGCCATGCGGTTAGGCGCCTCTTTCGCTGAATAATCGAATGGATAATCGACCAAGAATGAAGGTCATTAAAAACAAAACCACGGCGATCGAGGCCGCGTAGCCCATTTCGAAGTGAATAAACCCATGCATATACAGGTGAGCCACGATAGTATGTCCGGCGTAAAGTGGGCTGGGAACACCGGCTACCTGCGCGGCAATCTGGAAAACGGCGAAGGAGTTAACGATCGCCATGACAGCTCCAAACAAGAGCTGGGGTTTCATCACGGGCAGGGTAATGTAAAAAATTTCTTGCAGGCTGCTCGAGATCCCATCCACCATTCCAGCTTCATAAAGCTCAGCGGGCACTGCCTGCAAACCGGCCAGGAATACCAGGAAGCTGGTGCCCATGCTCATCCACAACGAAATGATGATGATTACAGGCAGAATGGTAGACTGTTCCTGGAGCCAGGCGACAGGTTCGGTAATCAAGCCAGATTGGATCAGTAAGTAATTTAAGCAATCCATAACGATCGTTAGCAAAGAAATACAGCCAGATCACCGAGATGGCAATCCCGCTGGTGAGCGAGGGTGCGTAAAAAGCCAGGGTGTATGCCTGGCGAAACTTTAGTCGATTGATCAGCCAGGCTAAAATAAATGAGGTTGTATATGCCAGAGGGCCAGTGATGATGGCGAAGATCAGGGTATTCTTGATGGCGGTTATAAAAACATCATCTTCCAAGAAGAGCAGGCGGTAATTGGATAGCCCGATCCAACGCGGCGGCTCGAGCATGTTGTAATATGTGAAGCTGAGATAAACGGAGGTGGCGACCGGGGCGATCACAAAAATGATAAACAAGATGGTGAAAGGCAGCATAAAGAGATACATGGTGTGGTATTCATGCCAGGCACGTTTGGCTGCATTCCAGCGCATTGATAAGGCTTCAGCCATCAAAAACTCCGAAACCCCTGCCCCTATTTCCTTTTATGCGGATAAAGGGAAAGGGGCATGTGGGGAATTAAGGTTCGGCAAAAATGCCGAATTCTTCTTGTTTCTTGCGCAGCTCGCGGTTGATCTGCTTAATCGCTTCTTCCAATGTTTCGCGGGAATTTGAACCCTGTAAGACCACTTCATTCCAGGCATTCGCAATATGCCGGGGAGTATAGTAGCCTCCCAGGACGACAGGGCGCTCCTGGAACCACTGCCATTGTTCAGTGATCGCTTCAATATCGTGCTTCGGCCAAGCCATGCCTTGCAAGGCTTCTACATTGGCGGTGTTCCAACGGGCTTCGACACCTAAAAGGGCTTCCAGCTCAACGCCATATTGGAGCTGGATCTCTGTAGAAGTCCACCACTTCACAAATTCCCAAGCTTCTTTGGGGTGCTCAGACTGCTTGAAGATTACAACAGCGTTACCATTACCTCCCGTAGACCGGTTGATCGAACCATCTGACATCATCTTGCCAGGGATGGGGGACATTTCCCAGCGACCGGTTAGCTCACGCGCTGCCGTGGAAAGAAGTACGTACATCCAGTAATCGGCGATGCCGATAGGCATTTCCCCAGTCTTAAACCGATTGAAGAAATCCGCATACTGAGGAATACGGTAGTTGGTGTAAAGTCCAGTCCATTCACGAAATGCTGCCAGGGCTTCGGGCTGGTCAAGGGCTGATTTCAGGCCGTCTTTGGTGTAATAATCTCCTCCATGCTGGAACAAGAAGGGCGTCAAGCCCTCGGAACCAGGCGGGTAATAAAAATCCAGACCGTTTTGCTGCAGTATCCACAGCATATCGTACAATTCTTCCCAGGTCTGAGGCGGCTTAAGCCCCAGAGCATCCAGGATATCGGTGCGATAGAACATCATACTGAAGTTCTGCGTCTCAGGAAGGGCAAAAACCTGATCCTGGTAGGAGTAAGGTATCAATGCGCCTGGGCGGAACCTTTGTGCGATCTCGGGATAATCCTCGAACTCGCTCATGGGAACCAGGGCATTGCGAATGGCAAATTCGACCGGTAAGTTCGGGTTGACAGCCGCAGCAACATCCGGAGCTTTGCCAGCCGTAGCAGCCAGGAGGAGCACGCTGGCATCGCCGGCGGAAAGCGAGCCTGGAGGCACGAGATGGAGGTTTACTCGGATACCAGTCTTGGGAGTGAACGATTCCTCAATCATCTCCTTCATGATCTTTCCCCATTCGGTGCCACGTGCCATCCATACCTCGAGAATTACGCCTTCATCCTGCTTTTGCGGATCATAGACGTCTCCAATGACGGTGTAGTCTTTGCGGAAGGAGGCCAGGAAATTTATGGCAGTCAAGCGCCACTGGGCTAACATGCCAGCATCGCCAGAAGGCATTTTAGAATCGGGAGAAGAAAAAGTGAGGCTGTCTACCTCAAACTCACCTTCCTGCAAATCTAGCGCCCAATACCCCAGCATGGACTGGGTTTCACTGAGCTGCAAGAGACGGTTGGGGACTGTGTCGGGATTGTCAGCCATATTGCGAAGCTGCGAAACCACTTCCAGGAGCGTATCGGCACTGGTGGGTTTATGACCAGCAATCTGAGTTAGGTGAGCAGCCTCGGCCTCTAACTTGTCAGCCATTGATTGCAGCTCTGGAACCAGATCGGGCATTTCTTTTTCCATGTCCCATTCCATATTGGGATCTGGTTCAGAGCCAGTCAGCAAGATCACCTGGCGAGCCAGATCAGACATACGGCGGGTGACCTCATCTACAGCGCGCACCGTATCGGCAGCAGGCCCCACTACGGAACGCATTTCTAGCGTATGTTCACCTTGAGTCAGGTAGAATAGCATCGGCTCACCGCTGGAATGGTCCGTGATGGTTTCCGTTTGCCAGTGCCAATTGTAGGGGAAGGGATAGTCACGCAGCTCATCAAAGGGAATCTGCCCATCAATTTTGATGGAGCGGAAGACAGGCATCTTGGACCAATCGCCATGCCAGAATTTGATGCCGATCTTGTACAAGCCCGTTTCGGGCACAGAAAAGCGCCAGAGAGCGGATTCAGAAGGTTTCGTCCATCTCCAACCACCAAAAACATTCAAGAGGAAATTACCTTCTGCGGGTGGGTTGGCGGCTGGGTTGGGGCTGTAATTGCGCGTGAGGGTGGGGGTGGATTTATAGACCGCCTCTTCACCTTCCATGACTACCTGAGTGGTTTGAATGGACTGGTAACCTTTGGCCTGATAATCCTTCAGGGCTTCGGTATAAGTCGGTACGTATGGGGGGGTGAAAAGGCTGATGCGGGCGATGGCAATCGGTTCGCGGATCAAGCTCAAACGAACGGTGTGTTTACCCTCCTCCAGGTAGAAGAGGTAAGGGGCGCGGTACATGGATTGGGCATCTTCTATGAAAGCGAAGCGCCACAGGGGCTCTTCAACTTGAGGGGGGCGGATTTCGTTGCCCTGGTTATCTTTTTCAGGGGGATGAGCGTCTTTCCAGTTGCGGTAGAAAACAACTCGGCGGGCTTCGTTGAAGGGAAATTTTCCATCAATCATCAAGCCACGCTGGATCGTGGCGCGCTTGCCGGGTAAGGGATAATATTCCAAACCCAAATTGTACAAACCGGTTTGAGGAACAGCGAAGGTCCATTCGACCCAACCTTCTTCAAGGGTTTCCTGCCAGGTGAGGACAGGGCCAACATGATCACCAATGTTCTCCTGGCTGCTCAAATCCGCTTCTGACGAAGCTGAATAACTCAAACCGGGCTGATCGATCCAAACACCCTCCGGAGAGGTGTATCCTTGCGTCTTATACTCCTGAAGTATTTCAGCATAATACGGCTCTGGGTTCTGGTAGCCCAATTGTGGAATTTTCCAAGGGACGTGAAACACTGGATGGCGATGGGGCAGCTTTAACTTCCGAGAGAATGGCTTGAGCGCAAAGCACAAAGACAAAAAAAATTGAAATTGGGATTTGAAACCAACGGCTTCGTGAAAACTTTCTCATACTTGTATTCTACCAATATCTAAGAAAAAACCTCGGCGATTAAAAATTACTAATACATAAAAGACCATCCCCGATTAAAAAACACGAATACACGAATGGGCTCGATCTAGAATAGTCGTTCGTGTATTCGTGAGGCATGCGTAGAGGATGTGATGATGCTATCCTTTTACGCCTGAGACAACTACACCCTGAATAAAGAGCTTCTGGGCAATAAAGAAGATGATCAGGCAAGGCAGCATGGTGACGGTGGCAGCAGCCATCATATAAGAGATCTGCTGAGAATACAAGCCTTGGAATGATTGCAGACCCAGAGCCAGGGTCCATTTTTCTTTGGACTGGATGTAAATCAATGGATTGAAGAAATCGTTCCAAGCCCACAGGAAGTGGAAAATGGAAACGGTGGCTATCGCAGGCCAACATTGAGGAACGAGGATATATATCAGAACCTGCAGCGGGTTGGCTCCATCGATGCGGGCGGCTTCATCCATCTCAATAGGCACCGTCATGAAAAACTGGCGCAGCAAGAAGACGTCCCAGGCGTTGGCAAAGAAAGCCGGCACAATCAAGGGATAAAAAGTATCATACCAGCCGATCTTCTGGAAAAATACGAAAGTAGGTATCAGGGTGACTTGGGCCGGCAGCATGATGGTGGAGAGTAAGATCAGGAAGAGAATGTTGAGGTATGGAGCTCGAAAGCGGGAGAAACCGTAGGCGACCAGCGTACACGAGAGTATTACCCCGATGGTGGTGGTAATTACGATAATCAGGGTATTCCAGACATAGCGGGCGAAAGGCACCATAGTGAGCCCGATCTTGTAATTCTCCCAATGGATATTCGTTTCCTTCACCTGTTTGGCATCGGCAAGCTTGGCGGTCACCTGCTCTTCGGGGTTCTCTGGATTGAAGAAGATGGCCATGCCGCTAGGTTGTTTCTTCAACAATCCCCAGCGCACATTTTGACCATTAACAGGTAAATCATAAACAAAATATTCTCTACCGTTGTAAGGTACTTTCACACTTTCTCTAGGAATCCAGGAGGGGGGAAATTCGGTGGCATTTTCGCGGGCCTTCAAAGAGGTAATTAACATCCAAGCTAAGGGCAACATGACCAGGAGAGCACCGAAAGTAAGCAGCATAATCGCCAGGGTTTTTCCAAAAAATCGCGAAAGCTTTACTCCGATACGGCTCTTGCGCAGAACGGGTACGGCAGAGGGTTTGGAAACGGTAATTAAATCGGTTGCCATAGCTACGCTCCTATCTTCTTAACTCGCCTTCATAATAAACCCAAATGGCTGAGCTGCGGAAAACCAGCAGGGTTAATACCAGGACGATTGCAAATAACGCCCAAGCCAAGGCCGAGGCATAACCCATCTGTTGATATCGGAAGGCATAATTATAGAGGTTTAAGTTATAAAATAGGGTAGATTCGACCGGTCCGCCAGAAGTCATGACGTAAACCGAGGTAAATATTTGAAAGGTGCTGATGATGCCAATGATCAGATTGTAGAATAAGACAGGCGTGATCATCGGTAAGGTAATGTTATAGAATTTCTGCATGGTGTTTGCGCCATCTACTTCAGCCGCTTCATAGAAAGCTGTGGGGATGCCCTGTAATCCTGCCAGATAAATGATCATACCGCCGCCCACGCCCCAAAGGCTCATGATGATCAGGGCGGGTAGAGCCCATTGAGGTGAACCCAACCACCCAGGGCCGTTGATGTTTACCAGGCTTAATAACCAGTTGATCACGCCATATTGGGGATTGAATAGATATAGCCAAAGGATTGCCACTGCCACGCCGGAGACTACGGAGGGGGTGTAGTAAACCGTGCGCCAGACGGCGAGGCCGGGCACCTTGGCGTTAAGGAGCAATGCCAGCGCCAAGCCAAAGACCAGGCCCAAGGGGATGGCGAAAATAGCATAAGTAAAGGTTACTTTCAAGGAATGCCAGAAGCGGTAGTCTTTGAAAAGCATTTCGATATAGTTGGAAAAACCTACGAAGCGAGTTGGATTGACGATCGAATAGTCCGTAAATGAAAATATCAAAGAAGCTATCATCGGGCCAAGGGTGAATACAGCGAATCCGACAAGCCAGGGGCTGATCAACAAATAGGCGGTAAGCGCTTCCCGGCGCGCCAAAGGAGTCATCTTCTTCGATTTAGTGGTCAAGGAGGCTGCTTGTGTTGTCGTTGTCACATTTTTCTCCTTTTCTGGCATTGCCAGGTGGCGAGGTGATAAGCCTCGCCACCCTTTGAACAGAAGAGAGGGGTGGGACAAGACTGACCGATCCCACTCTAGAAACTATTATTACGGATTAGCCGCCCAGTAATCATCGAGAAGCTTTTGCACCTGTGTATTGGCATCTTGCATGACGGCCTGGACATCGGTGTTAGTACCGGCTTGAATTTGGCCGACCGCGTTCGTCATGATATCGTTGATCTTGTTGTACTCGGGTTTCCAGGCTTCATGATTGGGGGAAGTCTCGAGGTATTCCAGTCCATCGACAAATATCTGGAAATTTACTCCCGGATATTTGGCTGTCATATCGGATACCCAGGTCTTAACAAGCTCCTTATCAGCAGGGAGACATCCATAGTTGTCGATGAGCACCTTGTACTGCTCCGGCTCGAACAACCACTTCATCACTTCCCAGGATTCGTCCGGATTCTTTGCTTGGGCAGGTATAACAGCGGTATCTGCATCAACAATAACAGTGACTTTGCCGTTCGTGCCTTGGGGAACAGCGCCAACATTCCACTTGAACGCTTGATCCCAGCCCGCGTAGGCATAGCTCATCCAGGTGTGATTTTCCCACATGGCCGCTTTGCCACCGCCAAAAGGATCACCAGCCGATCCTTAGAATCGCTCCAGCTTGTTCGCTGTCGTTGGAGACATGATCATCCCAGATGGCGGTCTTATAATAAGTGAGGGCATCAATATATTGCTTCTCTGCGAGCACAGATTTTGTGCCGTCTGCGCTAACGCCGCCGCCGGGTAGATCGCCAAATTGCCGGGTGAAATCAATCGGGGTGTACCAATCCCAGTTAAGCCATCCAACCTGGGTGATGCTTTTAGGGTCGAAGGCATTGCTGTTGGCATCGTTCCCACTGGCATCCAGGGACATCTTTTTGGCTATCTCGCGCACCTTCGTGAAATCCCAGGTACTTCCATCGGCATATTTCTCGCCGTACTTGGCAGGTGGGTAATCTACGCCGGCTGCGTCGAAGATATCCTCATTATAGTACATGGCCTGTGGATAAACGCACAACGGCAGACCGAGCATACCTTGACCGGGATAGTTGTGCATTTCACCCGTTACACCGACGAAGCGGGTCATATCATAATTGTCTGCAGAAATATAAGGAGATAGATCCAGCCAACCTTTATAGAAGCTGGCGATACCACCCACACCAATAGGCAACATCATATCGGGCACCTGGTCTGCAGCAAGCATAGTGGCGTATTTTGTAATGCGTTCTTCATACGGAACAGTCAGGAACTCAATTTGGATGTCAGTGTGCGTGCTGTTGTAGAGGTCCTGAATTTGTTGGTGCACGGCCATCTGTTCGGGGCTGGTGCCGGTGCCGAAGCCGACGAAGATGGTGATTTTCGTTACACCTTGGGCGGCGGGTACGGCTGTAGCTTGTTCCTCCACAGCGGCGGTTGGCTGAGCTGATGTGCACGCAGTCAAAACCATCGAGGCAACGATCAGGATCGTCACAAAAATCCAAAGCTTGGATTTCATAATAAACTCCTCCTATTTTTTGAATGTGGTTTGGAATTGTTGATAATCTACATTTTGGGGAAAATCTGGTGTTGTTTATCTGTTCCGGTTGCACCTCCTATTGTGATTTTGAGCCTCAGGCTAAAAAATGGATATAAAAAGGTGAAATGAGGCTGATTGTTTTTAAGATTTATTAATCTTGGGTTAATTATACAATACATTGCTTTTGTGATCTTATTTTTTTTGGCGGATCAAGCCCAACTGTTGGGCGGTGGCCTCGAGATTGGATTTCACAGCGTCATCCATTAGGACGCCCTGTTTTTCCAGGCCAAGTAAGACTGCGCCGACAACGGGCTCGAAACGGGCATTAACGATCCGGGCTTTTGGAGCAACGCTGTGGATGCAGGCTGTGAGGGTATCGGTCAGAATGGGGCCAATACCTTTGAACACACTGCCCGAAAGGACGACTTCTACCTCCAAATGTGTCATAGCAAAGTGCTTCAGACCCGCGGTGACCATTTCAGCACAGCCTTCGCCAAACTGCCGCAGGATTTTTGCAGCAACCTCATCGCCAGCATAGGCTTCTTCGAAGACGATCGGGCAAAGCTCTTTGAAGGCATCCCAAGGATATTCCTGACGTACCATGGCACGCAGGAAATCATCCACTGTAGGAACCTGGAATTTCTCCAACAACCGCTGGGTGAGGCTGGTGGGCTGCTCACGGAAAGTCTGAGCGCGTAAGACGGCATTCACGGCACGCTGACCGATGGCGCCGCCCCCTTGTAGATCCGAGTCGTGATAATAATGATAGGTGAACTCAGTGCCTTGGGGAGTGCGGATGGCGCAGTTGCCTCCAGAGCCGGCGATAATTACAGCGCCATAAGGTTTTCTCGGTGCCGCCGCGCAAGGCAATCATCGAGTCGTTGGTGGTGTAAACATTCGAACAGAGACCTAAGCTGCGGATGCCCTCTGCTACCAGGGGATACTCTTCGGGGAAATCGACGCCGGTCAAACCGCCATAGATACAGTCGATCTGGTCGGCTGTTACACCTGCTTGCGCCAGGGCTTTTTCAGAGGCTTCGCGGACAGCGCCCATGGCAAATTCCATGCCCTGGAAGGAATGCTGTCCGCCATAGCTTGCGCCGAAACCAAGCAGGCGACCTTGTAAGTCGCTGATGGCTGCGCGGGTACCGCTGCCGCCCTGATCGATGCCGAGAACCACATTCGTCGTCATGGGTTATCCAAAGAACTGCGGTAAATAAGCCTGGTTGGCATGGAGCATTTCATCCAGGAGAGGGACTGCCAGCTCGTATTCTCCCACCAGAGGATGAGACATCATCGCCAACAGGGCCGTCTCCCGGCTGCCCGTCACTGCAGCTTCGACGGTGTATTGTTCATAGGTTTTAACAGCACTGATCAGCCCCCACATGATCCGCGGGACTTCGGGCTGGCGCAGGGGGAAAATACCACTGGCATTGACCAGGCAGGGGATCTCCAGCACAGCATCATCCGGCATACCGCTAACCGCGCCACGGTTTGGAACATTGATGATGATGATTCTATCTTGATTGGTGTAAGCAGCTTCCATGACACTCAGGGCGATCTCGGAATAGCCCCCTCCGCCACGCTTGCTGAGTGCTTCGGGTTTGGTTGCCTGGGCAGGATCGGCGTAATGGCGAAAGACTTCAGCTTCGATCTGCTGGACGGTTTCGCCACGGGTCAGCACTTTAGCTCTGGCTTGTTCAACGCACTGAGTGGTGTGGAAATAATACTGGAGGTAGGAACTGGGGATCACTTTCATCAGGCGGATCAGCTCAGCATTAACCGAACCCCAGGTGGCAACCTGAGAGATTTTCGACCAGTCTTGATCGTTCAGGAGCTGAC
This sequence comes from uncultured Chloroflexia bacterium, assembly GCA_963751425.1. GTDB lineage: Bacteria > Chloroflexota > Anaerolineae > Anaerolineales > UBA4823 > CAVVUF01. Next base: position 1,861,751 of record CAVVUF010000002.1, read on the forward strand.
CTTCGACATGAATGTTGTAACCGTAGTTCAGGTGGTTAAGACCGAAGTAATCGTAATAGATGGATGAACCGGGTACACCTAAGGCGTGTTGTACGGCATTGCGGGGGAAATAGACGCCTGCACAAAGGCCAGCAATAGTGACAGCAGTATAATTATTAACCGCTTCAGCGATCAAACCGGTTGGGTTGGTGTAATTGATGATCCAGGCATCGGGGGCAACATCCTCCACATCACGGGCAATTTTCAGCATCACGGGAATGGTGCGCAGGGCTTTAAACATCCCGCCCGGGCCGGTGGTCTCTTGACCGATGACACCATACTTGAGGGGAATTTTTTCATCCAAAACACGCTGGGCATTCCCGCCAACCCGGATCTGGGTCAGGACAAAACGGGAATCTTCAATCGCCCTGCGCTGGTCAGTTGTGGCTTCGATTTGGATGTGATGACCGAGATGCTGCATGAAGCGCTGGCAGAAACCAGTCATGATTTCGAGGCGTTGTTCGTCTATATCCATGAAAGCTATCCTAGTAACTGGCAAGCGATCTTTGAGCTTGACCAACTCTTCGATAATTTCGGGGGTGTAGCTGCTCCCAGCGCCAATGATTGCAATTTTCATAGTCATTTCAACCTGAAGCGGTACCGGTCGCCGCGGTATATGGCATGCAGGAATTCGACAGGCCGGCCATTATCTGTATAGGTGATTTGTTCGGTGATCAGAACCGGGGAGGGAATGGGCAGCTCAAGCAAACGGGCTTCCTCCTCACTGGCCAGGGCAGTTTCGATCATAGCGGAGCAGTCGTTCAACCGCAAGTGGAAATCGCACTGAAGGATGCGATAAAGGGAGTCTCTAGCAAGATCATATTCCAATAATGTCGGACATAATGAATGAACCAGGTAGCAAGTTTGAATGGCCATAGGAATGCCATCCCCCAGGCGCAAGCGGCGAAGGTAAATCAGAGCGGTATCTTCATGGATATCGAGAGTCTTGGACAGGATGGTCGATGCGGTTGTCTTATAGGCGTCGAGTACCCGGCTGGATGCATGCATACCGCGCCGCTCGATGTCTTCTGTGAAGCTGACGAGAGGGCTTATCTCAGGTTCAGGTTTAGCAGCGGCAACATATAGGCCTTTGCCAGGGATGGCTTTGATGTAACCAAGGGTTACCAACTCTTCAATGGCGCGCCGCACGGTCATGTGGCTGGCTCCAAACTGCTCGCACAATTCGCGCTGCGAAGGAAGCTGCTCGCCAGGATGAAGCTGACCCTGAAGGATTCTATTCAGGAGGCTTTCTTTTATCTGACTGTAGAGGGGGATGACAGATTGGGTGGGGAGGGTCATTGAATTGCAACGAGTCCGGTCGGTACACTCACAATGACAAATCCGATATGTACAGGTATAGACCGATATATCATAGCAAGCGATCTATTGGCTGTCAAGGATAAAAATGGTCAGATTTGGGAGCGCTCGCATTCTAAGATGGGAATCCGAACAAAATTTCGAATTCGATTTATTCAGGAGATTCACTTCAGGTTCAGAAGCAATCGGATTGGTTCATGTATAATTATCTAGAGGAAAAATCAAAATAACGGAGGGTTCTATGCGTGCAGTGATTATCGGAGGCAGTGGACATATTGGCACTTATCTGGTGCCGATGCTTAGCGAAGCAGGATACCAGGTAGTGAATATCAGCCGCCAAGAACGGGCACCTTACCAGGCGAACTCAACTTGGAGACAAGTAGAGCAGGTGAGGATTGACCGGGGGGAGGCGGAAAAGGCAGGTACTTTTGGCTTACAAATTGCCGCTTCAAAGCCAGATATTGTGATCGACCTGATCTGTTTTACAGAAGAGAGTGCCACTCAGTTGGTGGAGGCGCTGCGAGGGAAGGTGCAGCATTTCCTGCATTGTGGGACAATTTGGGTCCACGGTCCGAGTGTCCTTGTGCCTACCACTGAGGTGCAACCGCGCAAACCATTTGGCGAGTACGGTATCCAAAAGGCGAAGATTGAAAGCTATCTCCTGGATGAAGCCCGCCGGGGAGGTTTTCCAGCGACGGTTTTACATCCGGGTCATATTGTTGGACCAGGTTGGATCCCGCTCAATCCACAGGGGAACTTCAATCTTGAGGTATACCGAAAGCTATCGAATGGTAAAGAGCTTCTTATTCCAAACCTGGGATTGGAAACCGTGCACCATGTACACGCCGAAGATGTAGCACAGGCATTCTTCAAGTCGATCCTGTATTGGAGCTCCTCAGTTGGAGAGAGTTTTCATGTTGTGTCACCAGCCGCGCTGACTTTACGTGGATATGCAGAGGCGGTCGCTGGGTGGTATGGGCACGAAGCAAAATTAAAGTACTTACCCTGGGATCAGTTCTCTCAGGTGGTGCCTGATGAAGATGCCCAAGCGACCTGGGATCATATTGCGCATAGTCCTAATTGTTCGATTGAGAAAGCAAGAAAGATGATTGATTACCGGCCGCGATACAGCTCGCTTAAGGCTGTAAAAGAAGCATTGGAATGGAAAAATATGCTTTCCTTGGAGAACGTCGAGTAAACCTTTTCTCGGGGGCCATTTCTGCTTGCCTGGCAATCCTGGTTTGGTTGCTCTGGCTACCCGCTGCTGTATCCAGTGAGGAAAGCCCTGTTGTTGATCAGATCAAGATCAACGAGTTAGATTCGGATACTCCTTCTATTCAGGTCAATGATGCATCTGAGTTTGTTGAGCTATATGATGGAGGGGTTGGCGGCACTCCATTAAATGGATTGGTGTTGGTATTTTTTAATGGAGCGACAGATACTTCTTACCGTGCCATTGACCTGGATGGATATAACACGGATTTTGGAGGATACTTCCTGGCGGGAAATGAAGGCGTATCAGGGGTCGATGTGATATTCCCAAGCAATATCCTGCAAAATGGTGCAGATGCAGTAGCGCTTTACCTGGGAAATGGCAGTGATTTTCCCAATGGAACTGCCATAGGTACGAATAATTTGATTGATGCTGTTGTGTATGACACCGGTGATGCGGATGATATTGGGCTGCTTGGGCTGCTTAATCCAGGTCAGCCCCAGGTCGATGAAAATGTCCATCGTCTTGGAGACCAGGAATCGATCCAGCGTTGTCCAAATGGTTCTGGATTGGGGCGAAACACGAATACCTACACCACGACAGTGCCCACACCCGGATTGCCAAACTGCTTGCCGATCAGTATGCAAGGACCTGCGCTTGTACAACCTGGTCAGCTCTTTACATATACCATCACAGTATCTAATTTCCTGGGCAACGATTTGGCTGGCGTGGTGATAACAGACACACTGCCGGCCTATGTATCCTTTGTAGAAGCGCTGGATGGTGGGATTTTTGCTGGAGGTGTGGTAAGCTGGGTTGTGCCAGCCTTGGCTGATCGAGGACAGACACAGGTCCGCTTTCGGGTCTACGCCAGCGAAGTAGGTGGCGTTGATATTATGAACCGAGATTATGCGGTGCAAGCGACCAATTTCAGTACCTCAACGCGAGGCTCACCGCTCGTCACAGCAGTGGATGGAGGGCGTACACTTATCCGCAGCATACAAGGGGCTGGACATTTATCACCTCTCAATGGATTGGAAGTAGCGAGGGTTTTCGGCATTGTCTCAGCTATTCGGAAGAATGGTTTTTATTTGCAGGATCCGATTCCAGATGCAGATTTTTCAACTTCGGAAGGGATCTTTGTTGAAACTGGTATTGCACCCATTGTAAATGTTGGAGATGCTTTGTTTGTGAAAGGGCGAGTTTTAGAGTATCGGTCTGATGGTGTTACCTCTGTGGGCTTGACGATTACTGAGTTGATCTCACCTACCATATTTTTCCTTTCATCTGCAAATCCTTTGCTTGAGCCGGTAATTCTTGGGGAGAGCGGGCGTGCTCTACCTGGACAGGTGATCGAAGATGATGCGCAGGGTGATGTCGAAATCGGCGGGGTTTTCGATCCGGCGAACGATGGGATTGATTTTTATGAAAGCTTGGAGGGGATGCTAGTGCAGATTCGAGATCCCATTGCGGTAGGCCCAACAGATGCAGATGGAAGGATCCCACTTGTGGTGGACGGAGGTGTAAATGCCGCATTACTGAATCCACGTGGTGGAATTGTCGTCAGACCTGGTGATTTGAACCCAGAACGAATCCTGGTTGATGATGTGATCTATTCGAATGAGCCCAAGGTGTTAGTTGGGACAGTTTTTAGCGGAATTCTTTTAGGGGTGATGGATTATGCCGATGGGAATTATCGATTTATCAATATTTCAAGCTTCCCAACACCATTCGGAGGAGTAATTTCAGAGACATTGACCCTAGAGCGGACTGCGAGCCAAATTACGGTCGCCACGCTGAACTTGGAGAACCTTGATCCGACTGATCCACAGCTTAAATTTGATCGGATAGCAAGGGAGATCGCCTTTAATCTAGATGGTCCAGATTTAATCGCGGTTGAGGAAGTGCAAGATAACAGCGGGACGGTTAATGATGGGGTTGTTTCTGCCACGTTGACCTTCAGTAAGCTGATCCAGGCGATTCTAAGCGTTGGTGGTGTTCAGTATGATTACCGACAGATCGATCCAGTGAATAACGCGGATGGCGGTGATCCGGGAGGAAATATCCGCCAGGCTTTCTTATTTCGCACGGACCGGGGGTTGAGCTTTGTGGATAGATCTGGAGGCTCAGCCACAACTTCTGTTAGCGCGGTGATTGGAGCTGAGGGGATCCAACTCTCTCACAGCCCAGGGCGCATCGATCCAGCCGACAGCGGATTTTCTGACAGTCGAAAACCAATGGCAGGAGAATTCCTATTCAATGGGAACCGGTTTTTCGTCATCGCGAACCATTTTAATTCAAAGCAAGAGGATGATCCTCTTTTTGGGCGTTTTCAACCTCCATCTTTAACTACAGAGATAAAACGCGTCCAACAGGCGCAAATTGTCAATCAATTTACAGACTCGATACTCCAACTTGACCCAAACGCCAAGATCATTGTGTTGGGTGATTTAAATGACTTTCCGTTTTCGATCACACTCGAGACGCTGGTAGGAGGTGTGTTCAATAATCTGGTGGCTGAGCTTCCAGCCGAGGAACAATATACCTATCTCTTCGAGGGGAATTCGCAGGCAATTGACCATATCCTGGTGAGTCCTGGAATATCTGCGTATAGTTCACCAATAGTGGATATTGTGCACATGAATGCGGAGTTCCTGGATAGTCAGCGTCCAACGGATCATGATCCTGTGATTGCCCGGATTAACCTATCTGGAGAATTGAAAACCTATCTACCTTTTACAGCACGGTAATCTCAATTCAATTGGTAAATTATCGATAAGATTGCTTTTCCGCCAAAAGCATGTCCTGAGTTTACGTAGGAACGGCGGCTTGCGGTGACAGAAGAGTTGAACCGGGTAAACCAGATGGACCTGGTATACCCAAATAACTTTCTGGTGAACCAGACACCGAAGAAGTAGCTGGTAAAAAAATCGGAATTACACGTATTAAGAGGATGACATCGAATGACTTTAGATTTATTGGATGAAATCCAGAATTACCGGAAATATTTTATGGATGCGGATTTCTGGGAGCCATATGTCGCCTCGGCAATGGAACAGGTAAAGCTGCCCTATAAAGTCATGCGCGGCGGAAATCCAGGAACTTGTCCTACCTTTATCATCGATGATGCCTATGTCATAAAATTCTATGGAAGGTTATTCGATGGTGAAAATTCTTTCTATGCAGAGCTGTATGCAAACGGGTTGGTGAAAAGGCAAGTGGAATTTCCCATTCCTGCCCTGGTTGCCCAGGGGAAACTTTACGAAGGAGATTATCATTGGAAATGGCCATATCTTATATATGAATATTTGGACGGGATTAGTATAGGAGAAGCCTGGGGTGATTTATCGTTGATCGAAAGGCAAGATGTTTCCAGTGAGATGGGGCACATGGTAGGCGCGCTCCATATGATCGCATTGGGAGAAAACGGGTATTTTGACCCGAATTGGGATGCGTTTCGGAATTTTTTAGAAACCCAACAAACAAATTTATTAGAAAGCATGAAGAATTCCGGCTGGCTTCCTTTTCAACTCTGGAAGCAATTGGATGCATTCCTCCTTCCGCTGGATCAACTTATCGAACTAGAAATGAAACCTTATTTAATCCACGCAGATCTTACCCGAGATCATATCCTTGGAAAAGTGAAGGATGGCAAATGGAAAACACTGGGGGTGATTGATTTTGGGGATGCGAGAGTTGGGAATTTATTTTACGAGCTCATCGCTTTGCATTTAGATCTTTTTCAAGGTGAAAAACAGATGCTGAGGGTCTTTTTGGAGAATTATGGATTTGAAATGAGCTCTGATAAAAATTTTTCAAAAAAAGCAATGAATATGACTTTACTTCATCGGTTTGGTGAAAATATTTTGATGGACCTTTTTCGTCGATGCCCTTTTTTAGAATATATTTCGACTCTCGATGAGCTAGCAGAAGAAATATGGGGGATAGGATATTCGTAAATTGTGCAATATTCGATTAAATTCTGCTCCATAATACATGTCTAGCCATGGAGAAATTGATCTACCGAAAGTTGCGGAGTTAGCAGTTGGTTATGCCAGTTTACCCGATCCACTGATCGAGAAGCTCAATATTCACTGGGTTGCATATTATATTCACAGGGGACAGAAGTACTGCGTGACTTGGTGAATATCCAGCGCGCAGATTTTTTGAAGTGGCTGGAAACTCACTCCTGCGCTGGCAGTACACACTAGCCCAAGCACGGTTGGGGTTTGCTATTTCCCAGTTGAAGCTAGACGTTTGATCAAGAAACTGTTGTACAGGTCATCGATCTGGGCGATCATTTGGTTTAAATCGAAGTTCTCAACGGCAGTTTCGCGGCCCTTCAGACTGATTGACTGGCGCAGGTCAGAGTCCTCAAGTAATTTCAAACAGCGATCGACCAGACAGTTGACATTGCCTGGAGGACAGAGGTAGCCGTTCAAACCATCCGCAATGATTTCTGTGGAGCCATCCACGCTAGTGGCGATCACTGGTAAGCGCATACTCATGGCTTGAGGGATAACACGGGGAAGTCCCTCCCATAGCGAAGTTAGCAAAAATACATCCATCGCAGCCATCATTTGAGGAATATTTCTTTGTATTCCGGGTAGGATGAACCTTTTATCAAGGTTTTTCTCATGAAGTATCGATTTCACTTGAGGAAGCAGAGGTCCATCACCTACCATCAGGAACCTGCAATCTGGGATCTCTTCACTTATTTTTTCAGCTACGTTGACCCAATCGATAGGATTTTTTTGTTCCGAAAACCTTCCAACTGTACCGAGGACAAGTGAATTGGTGGGTATGTCTAATTCTTTACGAATTAACTGGCGATCTGTTCTCAGAGGATCAAAATCCTGTAAAGGAATTGCGCTTCTGATCTTATGATATTGCCTGCTTTTACCAATGCCTGCTTGAAGACCTTTTTGCTCATCTCGATCCGTTACTACGATCAATGCATCTGTAAAATGAGCACAAAGACGTTCCAGCATTATATAAACTAACCTGGTAACCCAAGGCATGTGATCATGAAAACTCCATCCATGGACAGTATGGATAATCACCGGGATGCCAGCAATTTTTGCCGCTACCCTTCCCAAAATGCCGGCTTTGGAACTGTGGGTATGAACAATACTGTATTGATTTTTCCGTAAGTAGCCCACCATTTGCAATAAAGCTTTCAAATCCACCCAAGGATTCACCTGCCGGACCAGCGATGGCAGGATGGTAATTCTTACACCTTTTGAACGACCTTCTTCGATTAAGCTGCCCTCGCTGCCGGTTTGAGGTCCTGAAAGAACTTCTACGGCATAGGTTTTACTGTCCAAAAGCATGGCTGTGTAAAGCGTATTTTCTTGCGCTCCGCCGACGATTAAGCGAGTGATGATATGCAGAACGGGGATTGGGTGCATGGGATCTTGGTTGGGTGCGAGCATAGCGAGCAGGAAACCCCTGTTAAGGTACGTATTGGCGATAGATAGAATCGATCTCTTTTACGATCCTATCAATATCATAATTCTGTTGGCAATGGCGTTTTCCTGCCTGACCCATTTCCCTACTTAAAGAGGGATTTTCGATCATTTTTTGGATGGCAGCAGCTAATGCATGAGGGTTTGAAGGTGGGACTAATAAGCCAGTCTCTCCATTTTTGATCACTTCGGGGGTTCCACCAACGGAAGTGGCTATAACAGGTAAACCGGCTGCCATGGCCTCCAGGAGTGCCAGGGAGATGCCTTCCCATTGGGAAGGCAGGACGAAAAGATCAAAGAAAGGGAGCCAATCTGGAACATTGTTTTGCGATCCGACCCAAGAGATGCAATCTTCCAGGTGTTGGATTTTTGTTTTTTGGATCAATTCATCTTTTAGAATACCATCGCCGATCATGAGCGCATAAAAAACAACTCCATTCTGCCGTAAGATTGAAAGTGCTTCGATTAAGAGCAGATGACCTTTTTCTGGAGCAAGGCGACCAACTGTACCCAGAACAGGGCCTTGTCCGACATCAGGCCAACCCTTTGGCCTGGTTCGTGATAGCTCGTATTCGCGTGTGACGATTCCATTTGGGATGATGATTATTTTATTTGGATGTATCTGCTCCCTGGTCTGCAAGATTTGGTTGACATATGTGCTTGTGACCACATATTGCGTAACCAAAGATGAAGTGTGTTTATCGAGCAAAATGCGAATATTATTGCGGAAAAGCTCTGGACCTGCTTGGTGAACAAAGATCGGGTGGATGCCAGCCATTTTCCCGAGGATTCGACCGATAAGCCCAGCATGGTAAAGATGAGTATGCAATATCTGAGGTTTCTCTTTTTTCCAAAGGGAAAGAAGCTTGGGGATCATGTAGAAGAAATTCGTTTTATTTACCCCGAGCTCGATCACTGGTACAGATTCGGCGCGTAACTGGTCCACTAAAATACCGCCTTCTGATAAAGTGATCAACTGTAAATCCCACCCCAGCTTGCGTAAGCGAGGAGCAGCGTTGCGAATGAACACTTCTGCCCCTCCCAATACGTTCATTTCTGTGACCAGCCAATCAACGCGCACCATCGATTTTCACTCTCATTGTTTCTACAATTACTTCTAGCATATTATCGAGTCTGGATTCCCAAGAATGCTGCCCGGCAAAATTACGCCTGGCAATAACCTGGGTCGCAGTTTCTGCTTCCAAAGCTGTCTGGATGTGATTGATGAATTCTTGAGGGTTATTAGCGATCCTAACAAAATCTTTGTACTTCATTACTTCTGGCAACGCTGTACTGATAATCGGTTTTCCGATGGCCAAGTATTCGTACAGCTTTATTGGACTGATATAAATGGTCATTTCATTGAGAACGTATGGGATCAAATAAATATCCAAGCTATTTAGGATGTATGGCAGCTTTTCGTATGGCTGCGGCCCAAGGTAATGGACAGTGGGGAAATTCAACAGGTTATTTAGGTCAATCCTTTCAGAACGCCATTGACCGATTAAAACCAGGTGCCAATCGGGGTGACTGCGAACTATTTTTTCTAATAACTCGATGTTTATTCTGGCATCTAAAGTACCAACCACACCCAAGATGGGATGAGGAATTTTTGAAACGAGCGGATCAGTCGAGGAGATGGATTGAAAATAGGGCACATCTGCCGCGCTGGGAACAAGGGTAATTTTACGACGTGTCAGCCCGCTGTAAAGTTGGTATAAGCCTTCAGAGTGCGTAAAAACAAGATCCACATTCTGCAAAAGGCAGCGTTCTTCAGATTGCATGACACGGCGTTTAATACCGGATTGGCTGCCAGAAAAGTTTTCGATGCAGTGGTAGAGTGATAATAATTCGTTAAATTCGCCTAACAGAGGATCTGATTGGGGAGGATACAACCAAAGAATGGGTTCTAACAAACCAAGCTTATGCAAGATTGAGCGTACTTGACTGACAAGAAATCTTTGCCCCAATTGATTTAGATGGTTGTTGAAATATCTTCCTGGCAGAAGCAAGGGAGGCTGCCAGGTCCAAAGGTTTTGCATGGGCTGACGCAGGCGGTTTGATTTCCATGCATCAATTTTTCGGCGGCGCAAGGCAGGATCGCGGATAAGCTGTTCAGGACCAACCTGTCTTTCGATAAATACGACGGGGTGTCCGCGCTGAGCCATACGCAGCATTAATTGCTGACGACTGCCCCAAACCTCATGCCAGTCGGTGGTCGAAAAGCACAAGATAGGGATATTTGTATCTAGACGAGGTGGATCAATCCGTAGGTTCATGAGCAGGTTTTGTAGAAAGGAGCCGGTGATAAAGTCCGATTTCCTGAACCAGGATATTGTCTAAGGAAAAATTATTCAATACGAAAGTACGCGCATTTTTACCCAGTTGTCTACAGAGATCTGGATTAGTTAACAAGTATTGAATGGCCTCTCTTATGCTCTCAGCATCAACCTGGCACAACCAGCCGGTTTCTCCATGTTCGATCAGATCTCGTATGCCCTCTACATCTGTACCAATCACTGCCAATCCGCAAGACATCGCTTCAAGGAGTACTTTCGGTTGCCCTTCATAAAAAGACGGCAGCACAAATATCGAGGCCTGGTTCAATTCTTGAGGAAGTGCCTGATTGGGAACCGTTCCAAGAAAGGAGATTGGATGTTTTAACTGTAAAGCATGCTGCCTGAGATTTTCTTCCAGAGGACCAGAGCCGATGATTTTAAGAGGAATTCCCGTAGAAGAAGCCGCATTGATCAAAGCAAAAAGGTTTTTCTCTTTTGCTAAACGTCCAACATAGATTATGTGTTGGGAAGATTTTGGATCAGAAACAGGCCTGAATAGATCGGTGTCTACGTAATTGGGGATGACTGATATACGTCCCTCAACCTCTGGACAGCGTTTAACAATATTGCTTTGCATGGCCAGGGTGGTAACGATAACCTGGTATGCCTTCTTATATACTAAATTTTCATAAAGCCTGGCAAGAGCAGCCTTTAATTTGAATTGCTTTTCTTTGGATAAGGTCTTTGACCAGGAATATCCCTGCCGAACCATGACCGGTTTATGCCACATCAAGCCAGAAATCAAGGCTATATGGGCACCCTTAACCTGGTTGGTCTTATACAAGTCAGATTTTTTCAGCGTTTTAGAATGCAACCACGGGATAATCCATTCATAAATAACCAACGGAAATTTCCAGCGGTTATAGCAAATTTCTACCCCAGGCATTTTTGAAAGGAATTTCTCCTCCCCAGGAACCCCGTAAGTTACCAAGCTTACCTGAATACCTTGATCCTGGAGAGCTTGATAAAGAGCAATCTCTCTTTCGAGAGAGCCAATCGAATGCCACTTTGCTAATGAGTTTCCACGTGTGAAGAAAAGTGTCAGGTGCATTATGAATTCTTTGCGAGAAGACTGACTTCCGACCAAATTTCTCCCCAGCGCACATCTAAATAATCGATTTTGAGCTGAGCAGCTTGGATCTCATTTAAAAAAGTCTCCTGGGTATATTCAATCCAATGAGTGGGATCGAGGCGCCATTCGACTCCTAGCTCTTGCTTCAGAGGCACTCTCCAGTCTCTTTCATAAAGGGGTACCCTGATTAGAAGACGTTTGGCATGGGTTCTATTTTGTAAAGCAGATAAGAATTCTTTTCTATCTGAGAGATGCTCTAATATATTCGAAAGGACGATCACATCAAAAAATCCATCAGGAAGATCTTTTAGAACATCCCCAACCAGGTATTCGGCTCTTGGATGGGAAAATTGTTTTTGCGCCTTCGAAATATTCAGAGGATTAATATCTATTCCTAAGACATTGGCTTGAGATCGATCTGCAATTTCGAAAGATAATGATCCAATCCCACAACCGACATCTAAAACGCTTTCACCGGAATGGATACGGCTGGTAAAAAAGCGATGATAGTTGGTTAACCTATGTTTGGGGTGTACTCCCCTGCCATAATTGATCGCGGTTTGACCTTCCAGATAATATAAGAAATTTTCGATCCTAAAAAGGAACTGTAAAAGGTTCTTGGGAGGAAAAACCCCGATAAAGTTTAGAAACATATGACGAATTAATTTTTTGATTTTCATAATATCAGGACGTGAAAAGTTGTTCTGTCAGGAGGCTGGTATTAATAAAGGGTGCGATAAAGAGCCTGCCATTCTGGGGTTAGATTCTCTAAACGGTGCCGATCAACAGCTTGCCAATTTGCCTCAAGCGTATGTGAAAGTTCACCAGAAATCATATCATTCTGTACCATGGTAACCGCTTGAGAAACATCATCATATAAGCACCCAGGATCTAACACATCTTCAGCATGACCCACCCTGGTGCTGATAATTTTACATTGCGTGGCAGCTGCTTCTAGAATGGCTTGAGGTCCACCTTCCATGCGACTGCTAACAATATACAAGTCAATCAGGTTGTACAATAAATTCATCGTTTGATGTGACAATGTATTTTGTTGAATATCATCACCGGCAAAATCTTGTCCAATGTAAGTAAAGGGTATACTGGCATCGAGAAGCTGCTGCCGGAGCCAGAACCGCCTGGGACCAGCCAGTACAACATGAATCGAAGGAGCCTGTTGATTAATACGAATAACGATTTCTAAGAATCGATCTGGTCCTTTTACGAGCTTCGGTGATATTAAATCGTTGCCTTCAGTATCTCTTTGGAAGCTTCCTACCAGGTAATGGTTGGAAGGAATATTCCAGGTTTTAACCATTTCCTGAAGCTGAAAGTCGGATTTCGGGATTGGATAAAAAATCGTTGTATCAATTCCATAAGGAATTAGACAGGCTTTCAATCCGCGTTCCTGCATCAACCGCAGAGCATGCTGAGAGCGCACAACCCATGTATTGACGTGAGCTGATACCTGTTCAAAACCCGGCAATTGGAAAGCGATCGATGGGTCGTGGGTCAGGTGACTGATCACCTTTTTCCCAATGAAAAGGAATTTCGGTATCCGCAGTAAGACGGGCCAAAAAATTGTGTGAATCACATTACAAAACAGCAAATTAGAGAAATCTACAAAATTTAGCATGCGCCGGGTGAGAGCCAGCTCTAAATCTAATGCCCACCCCGTGTGATCACCACCTATCAAACAAACCTTCAACCGTTTACGATCCAATTCGTTATCCAAATTATTTGGCTTCCTCGAATGCCTTCAGGTAAGCTTCGGCCGCATGATTAATCAAGAATATTGGATGATCCTGGCGTAATTTATCTTGGAGATCATCAAACGAGTCAAATAACTGAGAAATGTTTTCATCCAAATTATTTGTCAAAGCTATTCCATAGTCATTCGCTAATTCACGATTACCGCCTAAATCCTTGTACAAAACTGGAAGAGCGCAAGCCAAAGCCTCTAAAATCGCATTGGAACAATTTTCATTTTCACCCGCATGTACAAATGCATCGGATTGGCGCAATATTTCAGCGATCTCTGAGGAATTTTTTACTCCGAGAAGGATGGTCTTATTGGGGGCAATTTCTGGTGACCAATGTCCAATGAACGATAATTCTACATTGGGAAGGTTTGAAATTTCTGCAAGAGTAGAAAATCCTTTACGCAGGTTAGGAGACCATGAAACTGCTGTTAATCGGAGAGGATACTGACCCGTTTTCTTCGATTGGGCCGGGTAAAAAATATTTCCATCGACTCCATTATGGACAATCTTTGATTTTGAGGGGATGATTCCAAACTTTAGGAAACTTTCCTGGCTGTATGCGCTTTGAAAAATCGTGTAGTCACACAATGGATTAATACCGAACTGTAATATATCTGCATTTGTGCGATGCCCACAAATCAAGGCAGCCACACCGTTAAGCCGATGAAGAAGCGGTGGACCTTTTCTGGGAATGTGCGCCCATATTTTTTGAGAGACGATTTTTCCCCACCAGGTAATTCTACCCAAACTTCTCAATTGAGCAACTTGATTAATATTTAGATAAAGGCTGGGTCCTCGATTATGTGAGTTTAATAAAATAACATCGGCGGAAGGGGTTGGGTGATCGATAACTTCATGACCGAGGAGTTCTAAGTTCCTTGATAAGGCGCGTAAAAATTGGTTCCCCCCTCCCCACGGCTTATCAGTAATTTTAAACCAAATACTTATCTTCATACAATATAACGATCAGCATACCAATTATTTCTTGTAATCGGCTAAATTTTACGGTAGATCCATTGCATGAAATCAGCTAACCTTCTTTTGTTATCTGGATCAGCATCCATGTACCTATTCATCAACATTCTTGAGAATAATACGAATGCTTTGTTGAACCCCTTCCAGGCCAGAGATACATGCTTGTCGGTAAACCCTTCCTGACCTCGTTCCAATTCAATGAGGTATGAGCTTTGCCGATATGAACTCGCTTAGAAAGAGAAATGGCTCGCCTCCAATAATATGTTGAATTTTGCCACAAGTGGCGCGTAAGCTATGGTTGCCTGCTCCCACCCCAAACAATTGCCTTCGATCCCATAGAATCTCAAATTGATTTATTTGATTTAAAACCGACCTGGATAAGGCGAAAAATGAGCCTCGGACTGTATCGTGCTCGAAATTCCATGTCGGCGGCTTCCATTTAGAGTGCGCATAACTTTGAATGTGGGTTAAAGGCCAGTCTCGTTTTGTGGAGTTCCGACCATTTCCGATCACAATTGTACCGTTATGAGAATGGATCGTATCATGACAAATCGGAAAAATGGATGAGTCTAGTAAAGTTATATCATCGTGCATGAAGAACACTGTCTCGAAATTTTTCCAAATACCCTTTGATATGAACTGCTGGAACGCTCCCCAATCGTAACCGATGTTTCTTTCAAAGTATAAATGGTTTTCAGGCAAGATGTGAAAAATGCTCTTAGGAACAGCATTCGGTTGTTGGTGCGAGATGACGTAAAGTTGGATGCCGGAGAGGCTCTGTAATGCTTCAAGTAATTCTTGTTGAAAATACCATCCCACCAGGCAAACACAGGCATTCATCACAATTAATCTTTTCCTTGAAGCGGCATGATAAGTGCCAGGCCATGTGAGGTAGAAAAAATTCTCATGCGGTGGGTCTGGGTTTGGAGTTCATCAATTCTATTATTTGGGGTTTGAAATAACTCGCTCAAAACGTGACGCTCCCAGACGCCGGTCTGGCTGGTTATTGACTCTATATCATTTTTATCAATTTTCATGTGTGATTTATACATTAAAGGACTGCAATCATGAATTGCTAGAATGGATGAATTACCCCTTGACCAATCCAAAAATTCAGAGATCACATTTCGAAGAAGCCAATAAGGGTGAGCGTCTAGATAGATTAAAGCCAGGTTTTAATCTCAACAAGACGTGATCTCGGAAAGAAGTTGTGACATCATGAAGCTCTAGAACTGCCTCAACTTTTGAGAAGTATTTCACTTCATCGACAATGTCAAAGCAAGTTAATTGACTGCTTTTGAGACCTGTAAATTGCAGGATGTCTAGAATTCGCCTGGTGGATTTGCCGTATTGTGTTCCAATTTCTACCACATGTTTTGGTTGATTCCTGAGAACAGCAAGATAAAGAAGAAAGGCTTCTTCAAAACACAGGGTTTTTCTTTCACCTAATTGAGCTTCATATTGCTTTGCGATATGAAGCTGCTTATATTCTTTATAGTGTATCTGGACATCTTCCTCTTTGAGAGTAAAAAATTCCGCAGCCTGCCGAATTAGTAATTCCTGGGGTATCTGATCAGGAAAAATACTTCTTTGAGTTAATAATCCCTTTATTTTATTATTTATTATGGTCAGCTTATTCATTTGGGTTCAGTTATTGAGCGTTTTTTGAAAAATAGAATACTTCCGACGATTGATTGTGCCACAGAAGCGCAAATTCTTCCAGCAGCAACTCCTGACGCTCCCCATTTGGGAAGAAGCAGTAAGGAGGCAGCAATACCAGTAAATGCACCTACCAGGCGTAAGAAGTATTGTGGTCGCGGATCTTGTTGGGTCCGAAAGTAAGTGTCAGATATTCCAGCAGGGATACCTGCTAGAAAAGCCAAAATTAATAAGAAAATATAACGAAGGCTTGTTGCATATGAAGGGGGTAGTATGATGGGAATAAACAAAAACACGAGTAACGATATCACTAAACCAACAAGTGCGAAGCCCAAAAAGACAATGGTTCCCTCAACCACAAACTGCTGCCAGAGCCTTCGGAAGGGTATCCTGACAAGCTTTGGGTAGCGGATGGTGATATAAATATTCCAAAGCCTGCGAAGCTGCTCGTAAACGAGAAGTGCGATGGAATAATCTGCCATGGTGTTGAGAGGGAGAAACATACTGACAAGGACAGCATCTATCCGGTTATTAATCACACTGATACTGTTTATACCAGTTTGGCTTTTCCCATATTTGATCATTTCACCCTTTTCTTGTACAGTAAGGCGGTTGTTCTTAATTTTCTTAAGGAGGTTGAACATCCAGAGACTATATCCGACTTGCATCACCACGGTTGCCAGCTGGTTGGCTCCGTAAAAAGTAACAATTTTGTTCACCCACCAAATTGAAAACATTAAGGGAATGAAACCCGTGAAGTCTGTAAGGCTTTCCCAGATCCGATACCAGAAAAGAGTCTTATATAATTCCAATGCTCCGATTGTTCCGGCAACGGCAGATAGACCGCTGCTCAATGGAAAGCTCAGCCCGGCGATCACAAAAAGCCAGGCGAGACCAGGTTCATTTTGTATGTTCCAATAGAAAGCTCCAGCAAGAAATCCGGCTGCACTCAAGAGTGACCAGCGAAGACGATATGAGACGTTAACAATAAATGACCATGATTTACCTTTGCTGGTATAGTGGTATGAGGCTGTGTCGAGGCCAGTTAGAGAAACTAGCTGAAGAAAAGGCATCCACGAGGCCACAACTCCGAGCATACCGACTTGATCTTTGGGTATTATCCAAGTGATCAGTGGGGTGCGGATCAGGCCCAGGCTGGTAACAATCACATTCGCCAGGATGAGCAATCCACTTTCTTGCCAAAAATGAGGATCTTTTGTCTGCAATCGAGCAAATGAAACGATTTTCTGGCCAAGCAGTCTACTATTTTGGACGAAACGATCAAACATAAGTTGAATTCTAACATAAGGGTTTTTTAATAACTCAAATCGATGGGTGAATATCGCTGGTGGTACAATTTAGGTCACGAAATCACCTTTGGGCGAATGTAAAGACACGGAGTAATCTTTTTTATGCCAACAAAACTGAGCCGGTATTGTGAAGGATTAATGGAAGCTGCCTGGTTGGCGGCAATTATTATTCTCCCGATATTTTTCAATATATATTCTTCACGCATCTTTGAGCCTGATAAGATCTCAATTTTGAGGTCATTGGCATTATTGATTCTTGGGGCGTGGTTCGTTAAGGTTGTGGAGGAGGGCAGTCTTCGGTTGGAGGATAAAGAACCAGGGCAATCAGCGATCAAGACATTCTTTACTACACCGATGCTTTTCCCTGTATTATTTCTGATCTTTTCATATTTAATTTCAACCCTTTTTTCAGTGACACCACGCACTAGTTTTTTAGGGTCTTATCAACGCCTACAAGGCACCTACACGACGTTTTCTTACCTTGTAATTTTTGCGGCATTATTGTTAAACCTCCGCAAACGCAAACAGGTGGATCGGTTAATTACCACCATCATTCTGACCAGCATGCCAGTAGCTCTATACGGTTTCTTGCAACGATATCAGCTCGACCCTATTCCGTGGGGAGGAAATGTATCTGTTCGAGTTGCAGCAAACATGGGGAATTCAATTTTTGTTGCGGCTTATCTAATTATGGTTTTTCCATTGACCATTGGCAGGATTGTCGAAGCATCTGATTTAATCTTGAGAGATGCACCGCATACTGGGTTAAATGTTGCTAAAGCCACGATCTATATGTTTATTGCAGGAATACAGGTATTTGCTCTTTATATGACCCAAAGCCGAGGTCCTTTCTTGGGTTGGATGGCCAGTCTTTTCTTTGTGATTCTTTTACTTTCCCTGAGATGGCGTAAACGATGGTTAACTTTTGGTGTGATTGGTGCAGCGGTGGCCATTGCTGGATTCTTGTTGATCCTGAATGTTAAAAATGGCCCACTCGACTCGCTGAAGCAATCCACGGTGCTTGGTCGTTTTGGGAGAATTTTAGACTCTGAAAGTAATAATGCTTTGGTTCGTAAATATATCTGGGAAGGAGCGGCTGACTTAGTTACGCCGCATGAGCCCATCGAATTTCCAGATGGCAGTAAAGATACTTATAATTTTCTACGACCTCTGATTGGTTATGGGCCTGAAAGTATGTACGTGGCATTCAATCCTTTCTACCCGCCTATGTTAGGTCAAGTGGAAAAACGGAATGCATCTCCAGATCGATCGCATAATGAGACCTGGGATTCTTTGGTAATCACAGGCTTGCTTGGCTTTATCGCATATCTGTTGGTATTTTTATCAATTTTCTATTATGGCCTGAAATGGTTAGGCTTAATCCATGGGAAAAACCAACAGATTTTCTTTTACATCTGTGTATTTGGCGGTGGAATTGCTGGGGCAATCTTACTGGCTCTTTGGGGAGGAATGGAATTCTTTGGAGTGGGCCTCCCATTTGGGGTCGCGGTAGGTATGATTCTTTATTTTATTTCTGTTGCATTGTCAGGAAGTTACGAGACTCCTCAAAATCTAGGCGAGGCCACGCGTTCCTTAACATTGATTATCCTGATCGCGGCGATCCTGGCTCATTTCTTAGAGATTAATTTTGGGATTGCGATTGGGGTGACCCGCACCTATTTCTGGGTGTATTGCGCTATGATTATTTTGGTGGGCAAGGTTCTACCAGCATACGGAGAATACGGGAACATTGTTTCTCCTAATGGGAAAGAGCGAGAAAACGATGTGATTATGCCAGTGCAAAAAGGCACTCGTTCAAAACGACGTAAGAATGAAAAGCCAGGGAAAGCATGGCAAGCAAGCGAAAAAGGATGGATTTTTACTTCTATACTGGCGGGGTTGCTTTTAGCTTTGATCTTAATTTCTCTGAATTATGATTATATTTCTAATCCGGGGAATGTCACTTCACCTTTGTCTATCTTTTGGTCATCTCTGACGCGTTTGTCAACGCGAGAGGGGGCTTTTTCTTATGGTATCCTGGCATTGTTCTTAACCACCTGGCTATTTTCGGCGCTTGTATTTTCAGCTGAGCTGCCAGAAATCAACGACCAAAAAACTTGGCTCAAGTCTTTTGGGATTGTATTGGCTGTCTCTGCATCTATCAGCTTGTTCAATGGAATGATGCAAGCCAATTCTTTAGCCAGACTGGAGGCGTTTTCACCGGTCAATGATGTTGAGCTGTTATCGAAGGTTTCGAAAATCGGTGGATTATTGACACAATATTATGTTTGGGTCTTTCTCATCGTGCTTGCCTGTGGTCTTCTCCTGGTTATTGATCGATTTGATCAAGCCTTCCGGCCTGTCCAGTGGGGGTGGGTGTTTGCACCTTTATGGTTGATCCTGGTGGTTTGGGGGACCTACACCACAAATCTGAAGGTGATCCAGGCAGATATTTCATATAAAATGGCGGAACCATTTACGGCCTCAAATCAATGGTTGGTGGCGACTTTACTTTATGGTCGGGCGCTGGATCTGGCGCCTAACGAAGATTATTACTATCTCTTCTTGGGTAGAAGTTATCTTGAATATGCAAAAACCATCCAGGATGAGGCCGGCAAGCAGGATTTGGTTGAGAGAGCAAAACGTGATTTACAGGAAGCCCAAAGTATAAATCCCTTGAATACCGATCATACTGCCAATTTAGCAAGGTTATACAGCTGGTGGGCTTCAAAAACAGATGATCCTGCTACCCGAGATGAGAGAGGCAAAATTTCATCTGATTTCTATGCACGCGCAACTACCCTAAGCCCGAATAACTCTACCTTATGGGGAGAGTGGGCAATTCTATTAATGGATATTCTCAACCAACCGGAAGCCGCTCGACAAAAATTGGAACATGCTATTGAGCTGGATCCCGCCTACAGTCTTACACTGGGTTTAATGGGGGATTACTATGTACAATCGGCACACAGCCAAGCAGAGGAATCGCAAAAAGAAGCTGATCTCAGCAAAGCAATCGATTACTACCAACAGGCTGTAAAAGTTGCAAAGTCAACTGAAAATACCAGTAAGATCGGGTATCTGGTTTCTCTGGGAAATATTTTTGTCGAAAGGGCCAGCAGAGATCCCGAAAATCTTGATCCTCAATTGATACTAGTAGCGATTAATTTCTACCAGGAAGCTGTGAAAGCTAAGCCATCTTCCAACGATCTTTACCGGATTGAAGAACAAATATCGCGGTTGTTTATTCAATTATCTGATAAAACCAATGCTCTGGCGCATGCCAACGCAGCCTTAGAGGCAGCCCCAAATGATCAAAAGGAAAGCCTAACAGCTTTTCTTGCGCAGATACAAGCAATGCCTTGATATGCAATTCCTCACGGCTGCGGTTTCTTTTATCATAAGCTTAGCCATTGTTCCCGTGGTGCGACTGCTCAGTTTCAAGCTGGGTAAGGTAAAACAACCCCGCCAGGATCGCTGGCACCGCCAGCCAACCCCAACATTGGGCGGTATTGCCATATTTGCTGCATTCTGGGGCGCATTGTTTGTCTCGTTCATCGCCTCCGGATCCTACTCGGGGAGTTATTTATCTTTGCTTTTTGGAGCGGGGCTCGCCTTTATGGTTGGACTGATCGATGATTTGCATCCATTGACACCCCCGGTTAAGTTAGGAGGTCAAATTGTTGCGGCAACCATTATTATTTTCTTTGGAAACCAAATTATCAAATTCTTTCCATGGCCAATTGCTAACATCTTGTTGACCTATTTATGGTTGATTGGCATCACGAATTCCATTAACCTACTTGACAACATCGATGGTTTGGCGACGGGTGTATCCATTATTGCAGCAAGCTTACTCGGAGTCTTTCTTTGGAGAGATCAGAATCTTTTTCTTTTACAGGTAGATCTAGCCTTGATAGGAGCACTCATCGGATTCTTGATCTATAATTTTCCTCCAGCAAAAATATTCATGGGGGATAGTGGAAGCTTGTTTATCGGCTTTCTACTTGCATCGCTAGCTGTTTATAGAAGGTCACAGGCTTCGTCGGTATTGGCGGTGTTTGGAGTACCCATTTTGATTTTTTTACTGCCTATCCTGGATACAACCCTGGTTACAATCACACGTCTCCTCAGAGGTCAGTCACCTACGCAAGGCGGGACAGATCACACCTCGCATCGTTTAGTATCTTTTGGGCTAACTGAGGTTCAAACATTATTAATTCTTTACGCGATTGCGCTTATCGGAGGCTGCAGTGCAATCGCTTTAGAGGCAATTGATTACGATACCAGCCTGGTACTCATCCCTGTTGTTCTCATCACGCTATCTTTGGTGACAGCTTACCTAGGAAACTTAAAAATCGTGACCAGTGCAAAGCCTGCATCGAAAAACATTTCACGTTGGATGACTGAACTTGCATACCGGCGAAAATTGTTAGAAATCATGCTTGATTTAGTCTTGGTGGCATCCAGTTATTACCTGGCTTTTTGGATGAGCAATGGATTAGATATGACCTCCACCAGCATGGCGTTATTTCTGCAGTCCTGGCCGGTGGCGCTGGCCAGCGCATACCTGATGTTCTACCTGGTGGGTGTTTATCGGGGAGTATGGCGATACCAAGGCATTGATGATTTGCTGAGATTTGTCGGGGCTGCGACGGGAACGGCAATCATCACTTACTTACTGGTTTTGCTACTATATCCTGGGCGGGCTTACAGCCTAGATGTTTTTTTCTTGTTTGCTGTGTTCCTTATCCTTGGTTTGAGCGGGTCCAGATCAACTTTTGTAATTTTAGATCGTTTTTATTATCGCCAGCGTGTTGCAGCAGATGGGGATCGAGTGCTTCTGGTGGGGGCTGGCGATGAAGGGGAGATGGCTTTGAGATGGATATTACGAAATCCAGAAATTGGTTACCGGCCGGTTGGTTTTGTGGATGATGATCAAAGCTTGTGGGGACGAACGATTAGCAGTGTTGAGATTCTAGGAGGGAGTGAAAAAATGCATACACTGATCGATGACAAGAAAATTGAAGGAATCATCTTCACCTCCACCGGGTCTAGTAACCAGCCAGAGATGCAGGGAATCATTGACCTATGTCATCAAAAAGCTGTCTGGGTCAGGTATTTAAAATTTGATTTTGAGCTGATCGAGGCGGATTGAGGTTGGCACCGGCCAATTGGCCACAGCCAGCCTGGATGTCAATACCTCGGCGCAGACGGATTGTACAGGGGATCCCTAATTTTTCAAGCTCTCTCTGGAAGGCTAATGCATTCTGGCGACTGGCAGCCTGTTGATTGAAGCGGCTGGTAGGATTGAGCGGAATTGCGTTAATGTGGGCGAGGAGGGTTCCAGACAGCCTGAGTGGTTGGAGCAGTGCAGCCAGTTGTCGAGCTTGATCGGGGGTATCGTTAACTCCACTGATGAGTGCCCATTCGAAAGAAATGCGTCGATGGGTGAGCGAGATATATTCCCGGCAAGCATCGATGAGGTCGGACAAGGGGTATTTTTTATTGATCGGCAGCATGCTGGAGCGCAGCTCATCATTGGCGGCATGCAAGGAGACAGCCAGGTTGATCTGGCTTTTCCTGGCTGCAAATTTCCGTATTGCAGGTGTTAATCCGACGGTTGAAATGGTAAAACGCCGGGCACCTAAATTCATCCCTTCTGGATTCGATAACCTTTCCAGTGCGGTCAAAGTCGCATCAAAATTATGAAAAGGCTCACCCATGCCCATGACAACCACGTTCGTAACGACTTCACCTTGTGCAGCCAAGAGGCGTGCATAATAGAGAACCTGTTCAACGATCTCCCCGCTGCGGAGGTGCCGGCCAAAACCCATTTGACCGGTGGCGCAGAAGACACAACCCATCGCACATCCCGATTGTGTTGAGATGCACAATGTCCGGCGATCTGAATATCTCATCAAGACAGCTTCAATAGGGCGATGATCCGGCAGGAAAAATAAAGTCTTGAGCGTCTCTCCGTCTGACGAGTTCGAGGATGGTTGTAGGAGAAAGAGAGCTAAAGGAAATCTGTGAATCTATTTGGGTTTGCTGGAAAGTTTCCGCCAGCCTCTCACGCAGCTTTTTAGGAAGCGCCGTAAATTGATCGGGCGAAGTCCAAAACTGATGGTACAAGCCCTGCCAGATCTGTTTAGAACGAAAAACCGGTTCGCCCCAGCTCACCAGAAGCTCGGTCAGGTCGAAAAGATCCAGGTCAAAAATTAAAGAGGATGAGTTCATTCACTTATGAGCCGATCAAGCACATCATTCAGGTCAGATGCGATTATGTCCGGAGGCGGCGCCCAGGCTTTGGCTTGTTCTGCGGAGGTTACACCCGATAAGACAAGAGCGCAGCGGCAGCCGATGGCTTGAGCGCCGATGATATCAGTTTCTGCCCGATCCCCAACAACCAGGGTTTCCTCTGGTCGGGTGTTCATCCGTTTCATGGCTACCCGATACATTTCTGGAGCAGGCTTTCCACAAATGATCGGTTCTTGATCACAGGAAGCCTGAAGGGCGGCTAAGATTGCGCCTGTTCCGGGCGTCAGTCCTACGGGGGTAGGGAAAGTTTTATCGGGATTTGTTCCAATGAAAGGGATCCCTGAGCGAATCAACAAGGTAGCCCGGCGAAGTTTTTCATAGGTTAATACCCGATCCATGCCAGCGACAACAGCCAGAACATTCTCTTCATGATAATAATAACCCGCATCGTTCAAGGTATTGATCAGAGCTTCTGAGCCAATTATAAAGATCGGGCCTCCACCGGGGTATGTATTCTGTAAATAACTGACTGTAGCGTGGGCTGAATTGACGAACTGCCAGGGTTCCAGCTCAATTCCAAACCCTTGAACTTTCTCTTGGTATTGCTCTACAGTACGGGTGGCGTTATTCGTTGCTAAAACGGTCGATAAACCCAAGCTGTCGATCTTTTGGAATACGGATCTCAGATCACCGATTGACTCGTTTTCTTTCCACAAGACGCCGTCCATGTCCAAGATCAAGCCACGCAGGTTGCGCATTGTGAATACGCTCATTTTTCAGTCCAGAATTGACGGATGATATGTTCATATACTGGCTTATCTATCTTACCATTTTTTATGTCGACCCGTTCTTCAAAGTTCTCATTTCCCATGAAGGCTTCGAGGGCTGTACGAGTCTTTTCATCGTATTGATTACTTGGTTGATCTTGGTAATAACCTAAACGAGACAGTATTATCTGCAAATGAGAAAGAACATCTCCTTCTAGCTTAACCTGATCACTTTTACCGCTTTTACTAAAATAGAGATCATGCAGAGCGAGAAGCTCGCCCAACCGAAGAACGGGATCAGGATGGTCATCAACCCGGTAATCTACCCAACGATCGTTAAAGCCTCCATAACCACCATTTGGCTTGACCACATAAATGGCGGCGGACTGCCTGCCACGACGATCACCGCCGGCGCGATCCCCAGCCAATAATGCAGCCAGCAGGCGATGAGGCAGATCTTTATTTGTGTTTGTAAAGGTTTCCACCAAGGCTGCAACGACTTGTTCCCCAGCTAATATATTTCCTTGAGCGGCGAAATTCTGCCCGGTAATCCCACCTGCCCAAGAATAGCAGGACTTTCCAGTAAAGGTCGCTGACCCACCCTGGCGATCAACCAGCCCAACCTGGCGGAGCTCTCTCTCGGGATCATCAGCAAGCAGTCTTTCTAGGGCTTGGCTGGCTGATAAGCCCCCTTCCATAAAATCTAAGCCTGCGTGGGCCATAAGAGGTATTGGCATAAGATTGGGTGGCGATTGCTCCAACCCCAGCCTTTGCCCAGGGGACAACGCTACCCACTGCCAGGAACTTGGAAGCAACAGCGATTCCCCAAGCCTGCGCCTGGGGATCATAAGCTACAATGGAAAAGGTGGAGGGAAAAATCATGACGTGCTCCGGTTTGGTATTCTAGGTTTTGGCGGTGAATAGTTCATTAAACCAGAAGACACGAAGCAAGCATAGAAACCTTGCCTGTCTTCGTGTCTTGGTATTCAATGGATAATGTTATCCTTTAAGTGACTTTCCCTCGGGTGCTTCCAGGACCTGGTCGACAAGACCATAATCAGCCGCGGCTCTGGCATCCATATAGTAATCACGGTCGGTGTCACGCTCAATATCTTCCAGGCTGCGGTTAGTATGGAATGCGAGGATTTCATTCAAGCGTGCTTTTAGGCGAAGAATTTCGCGAGCCTGGATCTCGATATCCGTTGCTTGACCCTGTGCACCACCCAAGGGCTGGTGCATGTGCATGGTTGAGTGCGGCAGGGCATAGCGCATCCCCTTGGCGCCAGCAGCGAGCAGCAAAGTACCGAAAGAGGCTGTCACCCCAACGGCATAGGTTGCCACAGGATTTGTGATCATTTGCATGGTATCATAAATTGCCAAGCCAGAATATACCTGTCCACCAGGACTATTGATATACATAGAGATTGGCGACTCTCGATCTTCTTGATTCAAGAATAACAGCTGAGCGATGATCAAGTTGGCTATCTGATCATTGATCGGAGTACCCAGAAAGATAATCCGGTTTCTAAGCAAGAGGGAAAAAATATCATAAGCGCGTTCACCACGGGGAGTGGATTCCACGACCATGGGGACGAGCATTGAGGGATCGGGGTAAATCATTTTAATTCTTCCTTTTCTAAAACGAAACTTATACTATTAATTATCCATGTTGGTTTCAGCGGGTTTAATTTTTTTTGCGCGTTTTGGTTTTGCGATAATTTCAGGTGCAGCCGCGGTTGGTTCTTCTACACTCACAGGAATTTCGGCAGGTGCAGCTTCTTCCGAAGGGGTTTCAGTCTCTGATTCCGCCTCGGGTTGTTTTTTAGCAGCAGCTTTTTTCGTTCGTTTGGGTTTGGGCTCGGCGCTGGAGGCTGCTTCGCCGGCGGGGGGTAATTCGCCTTTGGCAATGCTTTGCAGGCGCTCAAGGGTATGCGTAACAGTTAGGTCTGCCGCAATGCTGCTGATCATATTATTTATAAAGGGTTCCGTGACCATCTTGCGGGATTCTTTCGGTGAATAAATTCTGTTAATGGAATCGAGGGTACGGACGGTTTCATTCTGCAGCTCGTTCTGGTCCACCTTGATATTCTCTTGTTTTGCGATCTCAAAAAGGACAAGAGAGCGCGTCATGCGCAGCTCGGCTGCAGGTGCCAATTCTTTACGCAAATCGGCTTCTTCCATGCGGCGAGTTTTGAGGTAAGCAGCCATATCCAGGTTTTGCTCGGCAAGACGGCTTTCGAGCTGCCTGAGCAGGGCATTCGTTTCGTTTTCGAGCATTTGGGGAGGATACTTGAAGGACAAATCTTTTACGATAGCGTCTACAATTTGATTATCGTATTTTTCATCATATTCTTTCTTAGATTGTCCTTCCAAATTCTCACGAACGACTTTGCGAAGCGCTTCCAGGGTTTCATACTCACCGACAGATTGCGCAAATTCATCGTTAAGCTCGGGCAATTTCCGTAATTTAATATCGCTTACCTTGATTCGGAATATGGCAGATGTGCCACGCAGAGATTCCAGGAAGGCATCTTCTGGGTAGGTATACTCGATGACTTTCTCATCTCCAGTCTGCAAGCCTAATAAGGTTTCTGCGAAAATCCGGGGAACGGCCATTCTTTGCTGTTGTCTTGATCTGCCGGATCGATGGTGACCGGCACTTCGCGATCTTTGATCAAGGTAAGGCTTTGCCCTTCTTTAACTTCTTTACGTTCAGCACTTAGGTGAACGAAGACTTGATCGGCTTCTTGTGCCGGGCGATCGACAGGCTCCAGGATGGCCATACGATCTTGCAGTTCCTCGATGGTGTGATCCACTTCTTCATCGGTCACGGATTTCAGCTCATACGGGAAGCGGATTTTGTGGTAATCGCTCAGCGTTACTTCTGCTTCAAGAGGCACAAGGAATTCCAAAGTAGGCGGATCGAGCTTTTGGATATTTTCCAGGGTGCCAGGCCCGTAGGGTTGAATGCCAGATTCTTCAATAATTTTCGGATATTTTTCGTTGACAAGAATATCCATGGCTTCATCCAGAATAGAAGCCTCACCTACGGTTCGTAATACCACCGGATAAGGGGCTTTGCCAGGCCGAAAGCCTGGGATTTTTACCTTCTGGGAAATCTTGCGGGCGGCACGATGTTTTGCTTCCTCCAGATTTTGAGGTTCTAACTCGACAGTTAATCTTGCTTGATGGTCTTCGGTGATTTGTTTTTCGATTTTCAAGGTCATATCCCTTCATAAACTACCCCCTCCACGGAGGGGGTTTAATCGCATGGGGAAGGAGGGACTTGAACCCTCACGCCTTGCGGCACATGATCCTAAGTCATGCCTGTCTGCCAATTCCAGCACTTCCCCGCGGGCAGAAATTATAAGCGAGAGGGGCAGGTACGTCAATAAAAGCTTTATTAACATTATCCCGACCTCAGAAATCCGTGGACTGAAACCCAGGAAATTGATGCCGGAACTTTTAGAATAGTTTATACTGGGGTAGATTTGCCTGGCGAAACAATCAATAAGTGGAGTAAAAGAAAGTGGATTTTATCAAGAATGATTTCCTGGACCATTTCGACAGGGAACTATTGAAGAAATCCTTTTGTGAAGTAATGGGATGTGATGAGGCTGCTCTCCTTGAGTGGGATTGCCAACCGGTGCGGGGGGGATTAGAGCTGGCTTCGTCAATTTACCGTTTAACTGGGAAAACACTAGTATCGAGAAAATGTATCCCTGTGTCCGTTATTCTTAAGATTAAGAAGACGGTGGGAGGGCGCGTCAATCGATCCGGAAGGAGTGCGTTTCTGGAATCGAGAAGCCCTGGCTTATCAGACAGATTCCTCGAAAATCTACCCAAAGGCCTTTCTGCTCCAACGTGTTATGGCGTTTTGCAGAATAATGAGCAAGAAACCTGGATCTGGATCGAGGATTTACATGATGAATTTGATGGGAAATGGTCCGAGGAACATTATGCATTTGTGGCGCGTCAGCTTGGCGTTTTCAATGGAGCCTATCTGACAATTGTGCCAATCCCTGGAGCGGCATGGCTTAGCCGGGATTGGTTGAGAAAGTATGTCGAGGGAGCAGCTCCTGTATTCGGCGGGGATTTCCTTACAAGAGAGCGGGAAATTGTCCAGAAGTTCTTACCTGATGAGCTTATGGTGGATTATGCTCAATATTGGGAGATGCGCCATCAATTTCTGGATGCAATTGCTCGCTTACCAAAGTGCTTCTGCCATCAGGATGCATTTCAGAGAAATCTCTTTCTCCGGAAAAAGGAGAGTGGTGAAATAGAAATCTCAGGGATTGATTGGACGTATATGGGGATTGCGACGATTGGACAGGAATTGGCACCTCTGGTGGGGATGGCGATCTTTGAGGGAGATGTTTCCCCAGTAAAAATCTCATCTTTTATTGATCGAATCCTCGTGTGTTATTTGGAGGGGATAAGAGAGGTGGGAGGAAATGTTGATGAGGATCAAGTTCGCTTCTGCTTGCTGGCAACCTGGCTATATCGATATGCTTTGGGGGCATTGAGTGAGTTATTGCCTTTCTTATTGGATGGGGTTGATCCTCCACCATTTGTCCAAGCTTTTTCGGAACAGGAAAACGATTTTTCTGAGCAGATAGAATTAATGCGCTCACAATTCAGGTGGTTGTATTCGGAGGCCGAAAGGCTTCTTACGACATGCCGGCTTTAAAAACCCCAGCGATCCTGATACCTATCCGAAGATCCTCTTTCCGTTGGCTTTGGATTGGGATGGGACTTTCTTATGCGGGTGATCGGCTGCAAGAAATGGCACAAGCCTGGCTGGTGGCTGGGTTATCTCAATCTTCAGCATTGGCGGTTGGGGGAATCGGTTTCTTAGCCTCACTACCACAGCTCTTGATGCCTTTAGGCGGCGCGGTAGCTGACCGTCTCAACCGGTATAAGCTGATGATTGTTTGCCAAATTGTCGGAGCAGCAGCGGCAGCTGGAATTGGGTTGTTGGTTTTTCATGATTGGATTAAGATCTGGCATATTTACGGTTGGGCTTTATTAGCTGGAACGATCTGGTTGGTTTCTCGCCCAGCTTTCAAGGTTGTGCTGACAGAATCAGTTCCGAAAGAGGAAGTCAGAGGGGCGGTGGGCTTGAACTCGATCACGGAGACGCTGGCTATAGTGCTGGTCACTGGAGGGGGGAGCCTGCTCTTGCAGCGATTAGGTTTACCTCTTGCTTTTCTTCTGAACGCTCTTAGTTATGGATTCGCTGGTTTTTGTCTTTACATGCTGTATCGTTCTATTCGATTACCGACCATTCAGACCCGCAGCTTCCGGTTTCGAGCAATTCTGACAGATTTGCTGGATGGAGTTACTTATCTTATCAAACAGCCTACTTTATTTCATCCTCTTCTGATGACATTATTTATTGTGGGCATGACAGGACCGGCCTCAAGTTTGCTGGCGGCTGTGATCCACAAGCAAGGCGGGACGATAGTAAGCCTGGGGATGCTGGGTATGGCTGGTAGCTTGGGCTCTTTTTGCGGAGCCATCTACGCGGGTTCGAAGGCAGATCGTCATAATCCAACACGGCAATATGCTTTATGGGGATGTGTTGGAGCCGGAGGCATTAATTCTTTTCGCTTTTTTGCCAGTGGGTTTGATGAGCGCTTTGCCTTTAGCCGTGATCGGATTTATCCTCTTTTCACAAGCAGTCTGGAACACGAGCCGGGTACGGTTAGTGGCAGACCCGGCGTACCAGGCGCGGTTACAGGCATTGACTACCATGGCTTTTACTTTGGGTGGTGCGTTAGGACAGATATGGGGAGGAGTCTGTGTGGACCGCTTTGGTATGCTGGCCTTTGCCGGCGGGGGAGTCGGATTGCTTTTTATTTCAATTTTCTTTTTGATGATCACCTATAGAACTCAACCTGCTTAAGATATAAGAAAGGAGACATTCATGGATAGACGCATTTTATTGATCAAGTTAACCGGATGCTTCCTAATCATCTTTTCATTATTATTTGGAGAATTCCAAGTAGGTCTCGCAGATATTGCCCCCCCTGAACAGCCACCCGGGGGAAACCCGGCCCCCGGGGTGGAGACCACCCAAGTGCGCATGGTTAATGAAACCGTTTTGATCGATGTGATCCCGACAACACCTGAAGGGACCTTAGGCCAGGCGAAAGTGACGGTAAAATTTACC
Source organism: uncultured Chloroflexia bacterium (assembly GCA_963751425.1). Classification (GTDB taxonomy): domain Bacteria; phylum Chloroflexota; class Anaerolineae; order Anaerolineales; family UBA4823; genus CAVVUF01. Next base: position 1,892,109 of record CAVVUF010000002.1, read on the forward strand.
ATGCAAAACATGGGCAAGGAGTCTGAAACACTAGAAGTACGCTTTCCGTTAACAAGTGAGTATGGAACTTATTATGGAAATAAGGAAATTGCCAATTTCAAGGTTAAGGTTAACGGTGGGAGCGTGCCGACCCATAAAATTGATTCGGACTACTCCGGGAGCTATGCAGGACCATGGGCGGAATTTACTGTAACCTTTCCTCCAGGCGAAGTTTTAGAGGTTGAAGTAAGTTATTATGTGGATGGCATGGGGGAGTATCCTTTTATTGCTTTTAAATATATCTTGGAAACTGGTTCTGGATGGAATGGCACGGTCGGCGGCGCGGATGTGATCGTACGTTTCCCCTATGAAGTCAACCCTCAGAATGTAATTTTTGATACCGAAATTGGATGGTCAACGACGACACCTGGGGGAACGATCGATGGAAAGGAAATCCGCTGGCATTTCGAGGATTTCGAACCGGATACCTCAAGTAATTTTGCTATTTCTTTGGTAATGCCATCTGTGTGGAGAGCGATCTTGAGAGAAAAGGAAAACTTGCATAAAAACTCACAAGATGGCGAAGCTTGGGGACGGCTGGGAAAGCTTTATAAGGAGATCTACTTCTTACAGAAAAGGCTATCGAGAAGATGCGGGCGGTCAGGAGCTTTACCAGTTGAGCCAAGAAGCTTATCAAAAGGCAGTCACCTTGCTACCGGAGGATGCGCTCTGGAAAGCAGGCTTTGCAGACCTGCTATGGGTGCATTGGTACTACAGCCAATGGTTCATGGAAAAACCTGATTACACCGAAGTGATTCAAGCTCTCCAGCTCTTGCAGGCGTCTTTACAGCTTTCTCCTAAGAATGAGAAGGCGCTCTTAATATTAGATAACATCCGATATGCTGTTCCTGAAGCTGTAAAGGAAGAGAACGGACAATACATCTTGCTTCTGCTGACCGCAACGCCAACGATTGTTCCTTCGCAGACCAGTACAATTGGATCATCTGCCACACCAAAACCGGCTGATACCCAGGTGCCTACTTTAAAACCGACCTACACTCTTCAGCCAGCAAAACCAACTTTAACCGAGAAACCGGCAGATGTCACGCAAGCACCGACAGAGTCACCTTCCCCCACAAAAACTGCGGCTACAACTAAGCCAGTGCTACCGGTTTGTGGTGCAGCTGTTCTGGTCCCATTAATTTATCTCCGCAGGTACCAAAAACGGAAGCAAGAGGATTGATCTTTGGTTGACAAAAAGACCACCTCATAGTAATATTCCCCCGCTTGAACAAAATCCCCTCTTGGCGAGGTAGCTCAATGGTGGAGCAGTGGACTCATAAGCCATTGGTTGTGGGTTCAAGTCCCACCCTCGCCACCTAAATCCTAACCCCTGAGTATTTTCAGGGGTTTCCCCTTTTCCACTTACATCCTTCAGTTTCGACCTAAATATCAGCCTCTTTTTTCAAGCGCCAGATTGATGGCATCGACAATTTTCTGAGCATATTTGCGGTCCGTGGTTTCCAAGCCATCTATAGCAATGCCAGAGCTGACAACCCTAATTATGAATTTATTCTTTTGAAATATTGCCATCGCAGCCCCGATGATAAATATCACAAGACCTATATAGACAGCGAAATTGGTGTATCCGTAATATCTAAGGAAAATCAACCCACCAAATAACCCTACTAAAGCCAAGATGATCCAGGGTATCCGCGACCGTTTTTTTTCGACAATCGAGACGGATGCCATATTGCTGATCGCGAAATTATTAACTCCTAAAGTTGCTCCTGTACTGCTGATTACGACTTTATCATCTTTATAATAATTTGTTATTGGGGCGTTCATGCAAAACTCCTCTTAATTTGGATGTGGTCGAGATTATCAGTGGTTTATTGAGCAATCTTCTGCTATATAGAACCTTGTTTGATATTACAGAATATTATACAACCTTATAAAAAATCGTATATGATGATTTCAAGATTCCTATGAAGTGAGTTTCGCCAAAGCAAGCTGCATACGTTCCAGCGCATCCTGGATATTTTCCATTGAATTGGCGAAGCAAAGGCGTAAATAACCTTCGCCGTATTGTCCAAAGGAAGTGCCCGGCAGCAGGGCTACACCAACCTGATCCAGGAGGTATTCGGCAATGTAGTTGGATGGGTGGTTGAGCAGTGTAATATTGGGAAAAACGTAGAATGCGCCCTGGGGCTTCTGACAGTGCACCCCCGGTATGCGGTTTAATCCCTCCACCAACACATCGCGCCGGCGGCGATATTCGGCGACCACTGTCTCAACGTTTTCCTGCGGCCCCTGGATGGCTTCGAGCCCGGCAATCTGTGTGAAGCTGGCGGTGCAGCCAATGGAATGGGTTAACAGCAGCTCGACGCGTTCAGCCAGGGGAACCGGCATGATACCAAAACCCAGGCGCCAACCGGTCATGGCATACGTTTTCGAAAATCCGTCGCAGATGATGGTGCGCTCTGCCATGCCAGGCAGAGATGCGATACTAGGGGCTGGAGTTTCGTATACCAGGCGGGCATAAATTTCATCTGAAAGAACCCAAAAACCATGCTGAATAGCGGAGGCAGCAATGTGTTCCAGGGAGGCTGAGGGCATGACTCCTCCGGTTGGGTTGCTGGGAGAATTTATGACCACCATCCGCGTGCGCGGACTGACCAGCTTATCGAAAATTTCCAAATCGAAAGAAAAATCATTCTCCTCTCGCAAAGGGACAGGAACTGGCACCCCACCAGCCACTTCGATCATGGCTTTGTAGGTTGGAAAACCTGGATCGGGATAAATGACTTCGTCACCCGGCCGGATCAATGCCAGGGTAGGGAAAAAGAGAAATGGTTTTGCACCAGGACCAATGATCACCTGATCGGCAGTGAAGCTTAGCCCACGCCGCTTTCCAGCATCCTGGGCAAGCGCCAGGCGCAAATTCTTCATCCCTGCGGAAGGTGTGTAGCGGGTATGCCCTGCCTGGATGGCGCGAATGCCTGCTTGAGCGACATTGGCAAAGGTGGGAGCATCGGGTTGGCCGAGCTCGAGGTGGATGATATTCTTGCCCGCGGCTTCCAGGGCTTGCGCTTTGGCGAGCATAAAATAAGCTCCCTCTGGCATCAATGTGGTGACACGTTCAGAAAATTCCATTTTTCGCTCGCTTTTCATATTTTCTAAACCAGGGCAATCCAGGATAACCTGTTTTTCGTAAAAAAATTGCTTACGCGTTCCGATATTGCTTGATGTCATCTGCCGTATTGGACTGAGCAGGAATTATATTGTCAAGCGAGCGGACTTGCAAGGCCTGGCGATCCTGTTCTATAAACCAGCCACCTGGATTCGGACAGGTAATGCGCAACAAACGATCCGCCGGCAAGTCGAAGAAATTATCACTAAAAATAACATCTTTTCCAGGGAAGTTTAAGTGTACAAAGAGTGCCAGGGTTTTAGCTGAGATATTGATCTCTACCTTATCACCTAAGGCATTGATTTTAGCAGAAAGCAGTGGATCAGGAAGGTGCATCTCTTTTTCGTGTGCAAAAGTAATCATAAATTCCGGACGATTTAAAGATCACACTGATTTTTCTTTACTTGACCAGCGACTGGTCATGACAGCTAGACTGAGTCCAATGCAGTACAAAATCAGGTTGAGAACAAAGGGAAGGGTTTTGTTCATCCCAGAAAGGCTGCCTGCTATCCAACCAAAAGGCGAAATAAAAATAAACACCACGACATACAGAATAGCATTGATCCGAGCGCGTTCTTGAGGGTCAACCGTAAAAAAAACCAGCAAGTCAACCAAGGGATTAACCAGGGCGAGGCTGGCTGCATCGATCATCACAGTTAGGATCAAGAGGAGGTAGTTTTGGCTTGGCATGAAAATTAACAGGCATTGGCTGGCAATTAAGCCGGTAAACCCGACAATCATCGGCAAATGAAAACGGTTTTTATTGATCCGGGGTGTGATCAAGAAAAACATGGCTAACATCACCAGCGAACAAATCATCGGAAAAAGAGCGATCTTATCGGCAGGGATTCCCAATTTTTGGGTGACGAGGATTGCCCAAAATGTCCCACTAACCGTGCTGCAGATGCCAACCACAATCAAAAGTCCCAAGGTGAGTATGGTAGCCGGTGTGCGCAAGATTTGCTTGGCTACTCCACGATATTCTTTCAGTAAATCAAAGATTGATTGACCCTGTGTTTCAAGGATGCGTTCCTTACCATGCTGTGTTTCTTTGGAATATATCAGTAAAATAATGAACTTCGCTGTAAGGACGATAAAGGCAAATAGATAAAGTGCTCTTACAGCTGGGACTAAGTCGATCCGTTCGACTAATTTCCCGGATAAAGGCGCGAAAAAGGCTGCAACTAACCCCGCGATGTAAATCCAGGTCCACATAGGAACGATCTGATCTGGTTCAGCATCTTCAACCATTAAGCAGGTCCAGGAGGTATGCGAGATACGCCATGAACTATTGAAAATGGCGGCTGCCAGAAAAAACCAAAAATTCTGGGCAAAAATTAAAATGAAGGCAGGAATACTCCAGGAAACGAGGTCTGAGAAGAAGGTGGTCATCCTCCTGCCAAACTTATCTGTGATCGCACCACTCAGAAGGGCGGTGATGATCTGAAATCCCATCCCTATGCTGGCGATTAGACCAATTTTCTGATCCGATAGACCCAAGGCGACCATAAAAAGAGAGGCATAAGGAATGTAAAGAAAATAAGGGATACCGAAAATAGGTTCTGTGTAAACACAAGCACGCGGATTACCCTTAAGATCTAATAGTGATTGGATTAGAGGGTGTTTGAGCATTTTTTTTATATCTTTGTGGTACGAATGATTTCAGGTATCAGTCTCCTCGGGATAGAAAAAACGCAGCAGATTGGAGTTGATATCGGGATCGGGCTCGGAGATTGGAGCGGTCTCACCGGTAAGAACCATGCACTGGATTAGTAGCTTCCGCAACAAATTTGCCACTTCCTGGTGAGAAATTCGCTGAATTAGGTTGTAAAGCTCGTAAGGATCCGATTGCAAATCATAAAGATTGGGGCTGGGGGGATTTGCCATGACAATTTTTGCTACCATGCTTTTGTTGAGCAGATGGTGCGCTAATCTCTTCTAGTAAACCATATGATCCCGATACACATCTAATACATACCGATAGGTGTCATAATGTACATTAGGGGTGATGGAATGGTCTGATGCAAATAATAACCTGGCGCCTCTTGCTTTCATGCCATCGATATAATTACCTACCTCTTTTTTGATTATTTCCTTATCATTGCTCTCAAAAATTCGAATATCCATTCCGCCTATGAAAACCAATTTGTCATGATAAATCTCAGCAAACGCGAATGGATCGTTGTCTTTCGCTTTTCGTTCCATCGGATTTAACCCATCAAATCCGGCTTCAACAATTAATTCTAAAGCAGCCGCCTGGCTTCCGCAGGAATGTAAGATTACTGGCAAGCCTTTCTCATGAAAATAAGCGACTAATTCTTGATAATAGGGAAAGATCAAGTTCTGAAGAACTTTTGGTGAAGCGAATAAACCGTTTTTATATCCAAGATCCTCGTAAAGCCATATGCCATCAGGGAGACCGGCATTTGCAAACATATAATCGAAGTGCTGTTTGTAAAATTTGGTATAAACTTTTCCAAAGTCATGGATCCAACCCGGATCGAGCAGGAGACTCTCGTATAAGGTAATATCTCCCATGCTTTGGCGCATGATCTCCCAAAGGAATATGTTTCCATAATGGGTCCAGACTTGGGATGCTTCTGCTTCTTCTCGGTTTGTGCGCAATTCTTCGAGATCTATCCGCAATGGATCCAAATAAAGTAAATACGGCTTGTACTCGGATTCCCAGATTTCACGGGAAACCATGCGGAAATCAATATGCTCGGGAGTGCCCATCTTGTGTTTCCAGAATTTAAACGAGGCCCCAGCCCCATTTCGAGTTATTTTCCAGGCGCTCGTTTCCTGAACGGTCTCATCGTAATCACGAAGGGGTAAATAATCCATCCACGGGCCAATGCCAACCATGTCATATTGGAAGTGCTGCCAGGGTGGAACTGGTTCTTCGTAATCTCCTTCTTCTGCGACCTCCTCCCACTGGCCGTCATCACTGCGCCAGCGTTGTTGGCCAACCTTTTTATGCACCCAACGGGTGGGGTAACCTTCCTGTACCCAAAGGAGCAATGTATCGCTCCAAGGGGAATTGGTCAGCCCGACACGGTCAACAGATGTTCCTAGAAATGTATTCTTAATGAGGGTTTGCGAGTTTGAGTTCAATTCCACCATCTGGCAATATCCTTAACCGATTTGAGAATACTGTTAATTGCGCTGATACCTCCGAGATCACTGATCACCGGAGCCAGTGATTGTAAATCCAGAAGGAGATCCGGTCGAGATCGGTGTGACAAAACCTGGATCAATCCTTTCCACAAACTAAGACTTTGAGATACGGGGAGAAGAAGCCACTGTGAGACTAAAGCGGTGAAAGCCTGGGAGCGGAGGCTTTTCTCCTGGAATATACAGACGCTTTCCAAAAAGCTCTGGAACTTTTCTGGAGGTATCCTGGGGGCCAAGCTCATTAACACAGGGAGGCGCAACTTTTCCTCTCGAAAATTGTCGAGATAATCCAAGGTATTTTCGATCTGTGATAAGGAGAGCATCGGTATCAGCGCGATTAAAGTTGAGGCTCTTTTGAGAGGATCCTGGATCAATTGGATAAATGAGAGGGCAGTGTCTTGAGATTCAGCCGGTAGATGAGGAAATATATTTTTCAATCCTTTTCCGATCTCATCATCATCCGTGAGGTCTCGTATTATCGAAAGAGATTTGTCAATGTCTCCACGCTGTGCGAGGATGGAGCCTATCTGAATTAGAATTTCATCACGGAGATTTACCCCTAGCCGTCCCTGAGCAGGAAGCTGGATAACGACATATAATGCATCCAGTAAAGCAGTTTGTCCTAGATAGGGAAGTAAGCCAGCAAGTGCATTCGTCAAGAATTCAGGTTTTTCCAACGCCAGAGTCATGGTTAATATTTCACTTCTGAATGCCTCAGGCCAGAGTGATGTAAGATCTATTAACAGCCTGGCACGTTGCTCCTGAGAAGTACATTTCCTGAGAATTTCAATCGATCGAGTGGTTTCTCCTAATTCCAGGAAGCGTTTTGCTGCGGCTCTTAAAATTGTGGACTGCGAACTTTCGGATTTCAGAAGGTTAGCCTCATCCAGGATTTCGGTAAGGATTGGATCATGCAGAAAAGGGATAAGACCTTCGTAAGCACGATTTTGACTGTTCAAATCTTTGAAGGTTTGTACAATTCCAAGAGCTTCGTAGCGCTGTTCATTGGTAAGAAATGGGGCTAAGCCATGAATGGCTGAGGCTTTGAAATTTTCGCCCAGGATGGCTTGAATAAGCTTCAAGGCTTTTGCCGGTTCACCTGTAGCAGCGGTACAAATCGATAGTTCCACCAGGACAGGAGCCCGTAAAGTTTCATCTTTGATTTCTCGTGCTGCTGACAACGCATCTTTCAGCAGCGTTTCTCGCAAATGTGGAATAAGACCTACCAAGGCTTTGCTTCGGCTTTCTTCGTTAAGTTGGTACAACCATTGAAAGCAATCTCTTTGCAGAGCATTTGGTAAATATGGAGCCAAGCCAGCAATCGCAGTTGCCTTTTTGTTTTGGTCCTGGAAAGCCCGGATAATCGAAATTGAAATTTGCAGTGCATCGCGATCCATGTTTTTAGAAAATTCAACTAATAAATCTGTCTTAATTGCTTCATTCGTTATGGCATGGATTGCTTCCAGAGCCATGTCGACTTGGTTTGACTCGATTAAATTTTTGACTAATTGGGAGAGCAATTTATTCCGAAGGGAGTTGGAGGAAAGCTGCCTGGCTATTTCTAAAGCCTGGACTGGTTTACTCAGCTCTGTCAATCTTAAAGCGCAATTTGTGATGATCTGATCTTTTTCCCAGGTACCGTCGATGTGTTGACAATATCTCAACACGGAAGGAAGCGATTGGGAAGGTAGGTGAGGCACAACTTCAGCATAGGCTTGATTTTTCCAACGGACGATTGAGATCGACTCAACTGTCGCCAGAGCACCACTTGGATCGCCTAGATCAGCCAGGCAGGCAGCCAACCTGGATATCAATTGATCTTGCTCTTCTTGGTCGTTAATTACAGCCGTTTTATCAACCATTGATTGCGGCGTCATTATCGAGGAGGTAATGAGTGCATAGAAAATGTGTTCCTCTACCCCAAGGCTGTTTTTCCATGCTCGCTGAATATCATCTAAATAACTTTCCAACTCCCCATAAGAAAATTTTATGTCGTACCATCCATTTGTCAATTTCGATATTTCTTCCTTACTTGGACCTTTGCCTCCTTTTTTTCTATCTCGAAATAATAAATTAGATTGGGATCTATTGATCTTTTGAGTTTCCCATTCCATTGATAATAATTTCTGCAGATCGTCAATGGATCCAGAACCTTCCAGATGCCCAGGCAGGTAATGGAGTCCATATTCATCTTTCGGTGTTAACTGTTTTAATCCTCTAAGCCCAGGTAACCTTTCATCAATTTTTCCCCACGATGATAGGATATCCTGCGAAAAACGAAGATGGTACTGCTTACTGTTTTCAATTAATTCTTGAGAGAAAGCATCTTCTTGTAAAGATAAATCTTTGTTGAGCAACTTTCCTGAAAGAAATTTCTGAAGAGATGGATGATTGAACTGAATCCTTTCTTGGAGATCAAAATCTAGAATTGGATACAATCGTTGATCTAACAAATGACTTATCAAGCGAACATCCCTTGGTAATCCGGCAAATTGGATCAGCTGGTTTATTGAGATTGGTTCTAGATAAGCGCCCAGAACGCCAAGAATGGGTAAGATATGACGATACCATTCTGCATGGTCATTGTCTTTTATGCTTAAGAATGTTCGTAAATAAGCAGAGAATAAATCATCTGGGTAATGATCCTTTATCTCATCGATCGATATTTCTGAGCTCTTGATATCCTTTAGCTGTTGTAACACTTGGGTCAAGAGAAGCCAATTCCCCTGCAATTTTTCAAGAAGCGCCGGTACCAATTGTTCTAAATCAACCTGGTTCCGTAAAAAATCAAATGAAGTATCGTCTAAGCTCTTTAGACAATATGCATGTAAATCTGCAGCATGCCCAGGCGAATCTTGATCCAGGCGGATTTTTTTCGTTGCTTTCTGTGATTTAAAGGTGTTCAGATCAAGTGATTTAGAAATGATGAAAAAGACTTTTTCTGGAAGCTCATCCGGTATGCCCAGGCTATTTGGGTCATAAACGATTCCGGTGTCTTCTAAACCATCCAAAATCACGATAATTCTTTGGTCAGATGTAGAATATTTCCTCCGCCGCGATCCTTCTGTAAGAAGCTCATTCAAAAAATTTGGGGAATGAACAATCTCCTGAAAGCGATTAGGAGTGATCCAATCCACTAATTCCATTTCCCGGATAATTTGTGCTCCAAGGTTGGACCTGGCAAGCTGGATACCTTTTGAGCCTTGAGGTAAAGCGAAAAAATGATGGATGGAACACCACTCATAAGCTAATTGTTTCAAGAAAGTGGTTTTCCCTGTTCCTTCCGGTCCTTCGATAATTATTAACCCCCGATCCATCTCGTTTAGGTAGCCTTCTATTTCATCTTTAAGCCATTGGCGGTTAAGAAGATGGTTTTGCTTCAATCGATTGAATCCTGGCCAGTCTGGTGCGTAATATTGAACTCAAGAACGCATAGTCTTGGCTGAATACACTTTCGATGGCCAATTTGGCAGAATATTTATCTTTGGCTTGAAAAATTGGGGAAAAGATCAACTCAGAAGAGCTCATTTCTTTGAGCATTAGACGCAGTCCCTCCGGTGCCTGGGAATGATTTAAGTATAGACGGAACCGTAGAAGACGTCAATAAACCCAAAAGCTCTTTTTATTGCCCTTCGGTAGAAAAAGCTCCGATCTTTAAGGCGATGTCATTTTCCAGGTTTTGCACCTGCAAGGTGATTGTGCCAGTATTATCTGTTTGGACTACGGTATTATATGAAATCAGTACTGAGCAACTTGATGGGGATTGCCCGGAACAAGTGTTCCACCACTGCACAGGCAGGGCGATGTTGGGTTGAAAGCCATTAATTTTAATTTCTCCGCTTATGGCTGGGATGTTGTCACCATCAACCACGTGGCGCCATGTTTGTTGGCGATTATCGAGCCATAAAAAAGCGCGGTTGCTGCTTGGATCCTTTTGACCCAAGACGCGGATAGAAGGATTTGTGGAGCTGGCTGCCAGATCTATGAATTGACCTGAATTGATTGGGATGCCTGCCATAAAATCACGATATCGTTTATAAACAGGGAAAAGGTTATTCTTTACGATCGTATCCGAATACCAATATAGTTCGTATAGCCCCCCAGAATCCATTTGGGAAAAAAGGAATTTATGAAGCCATATTCCCAATGTATCTTTTTCTAAATCAGGATCTGGATTTGCATCGGAAGTTATTTCTGTGATTCCTGCCTCACCGCGCACAACGGGTTTTCCCGGATGCCACATCCAGACATTCAAGCTATGTTCGTTGTGGTACAAAGCAGTATCGTTTTTCATGGCTGTCAGATAACATATCTGGTCGGATCCACAGGTTTGTTTTGTGATGGGATCCTTAATGTCCATTGGGGCTTGCAGCCATGTGGTAGCAATGTAGGCGTGAAAATCTGCGTAATCCAGGGATGGATAGGTTGTATTAGCCCAAAATTCTTCGACTGGGAAGGAATGCCAGAAAGAAGTGGTCGCCATATGTTGGTTAGGGTCAGTGGTGTGAATTTTCAGACTGAAATCCTCTGCCTGATCGTAATGATTACCATTAAAAGGATCCCCTTCGTTTAGAAGCTCCCAAGAATGTACCGCGGTTGAGTAACCCCAACGCGCTGATAGATAGCGCCAAAAGTACTCCTGGAGGCGACGAGTTTTAGTAGGCTGGTTTGGGTCAGCTGGGTTTACCCCATAAAAATAATTATCATCTGGTTCTGGAGCGACAGTGCCATCTGGGCGGAAATAACTCAAGATACCATCATGCTTTTCAAGTGCAACCAATTTCAAATAAATGTTTCGCTCAGCAGCCTTATCCAAGATATAGTCCCAGCGCCACGAAGAGGCCTGATCGAAATATAGATGATAGTTCATATCACCATGAATAAGAACATTAGGGCCTCCAGTATTTTCTGTAACGGTAACTCGATCAATATAGGCTTGTCCGTCTAGCATATTTTCCAACGCGATCGTGAGGAATTGACCATCCCCTAAGATCACATCTTGGGGTAATGTAAACGTAGCAGTCAGGTCAGTCCAGTCACTTGACGCACTTATATAGGGTGAGAGCGTTTGCAAGCCATTGTCTGGGTTCCCGCAAATTCCTTTGGGCCAGGAGCCGAACTTGGCTACCAGCCCAAAAGGTTTCCCGGAAATACGAGGGCCTTGAAAATTCACTGTTTTTACGCGAATATCGATTGTGTAAGTTTTTCCACCTTTGAGGAAGGCCTTGGCTCCTTCGCCAAAGCCTTGAAAGATGCAAGGGGAGTCCCCTGAACTCATTATCTGAGCCGATACATCGCTCCCAGGATACACCGGGGCGAAGGAAAGGTTTGAGTTAGCCCAGGTATCCCAGAAGGGAAAACCCAAACTATAGACACCTGTGGCACTCATCCAGGTACGGAGGAAGTTAATCCCATTGACTTGGAATGTATTAAAGATGGTTTCGACTTGAGTATTCGAGCCAAAAGAAAATTGGAAACCCTGACCAATGAAGGGTGTCCCATCTGAGAACTCGAAATAACGAGAATCTTTCTGGCTGGTACGTATAAAACCGTGCTTTCCTGGCAAGGGAGCCGACACCCTAAAGCTTCCTACTGCACTTTCAACCCAATTCTGACAAGGAGCTACCCCCGATGAGCAGATTGATGAATCTCTGAGCGCGCAGCTTGAACTTCCAATCGCCTATAATTTGAGGCGAAAAGCGAGCCATCCAAGTTAGTTCTCCAATTGGATAAAGCCCCTCAGCATCGTCAGATATAATACGCTGGAAGGGTTGGTAGCGAAACCCAGGTTGTACTTGCGCCTTATTCCAGTCAACTTGCCCAGGAGGCAGGAAGAGCGCATCAACGGTAACCCCTGTCCGACCAGGTAATCCTGGAGGGGGAGAAGGATCATAGGGAAAGTCTGGACGGCTAGCTAACGAGTTATTTAAAGAAAATGTCAGCTCAATTTTGTCGTAGACTGGGATGGTCTCAACGTTAGATGAAATAGAATCAAAATGAAGCCCCTCGACAGCCACTGTTGGCAGGTACACTTGGTAATCCCCTGGGGCCGATGCAATTGGTTCGGTCGCCTTTGATGTTTGCGTAGAAACAGCCAATGAAGCAATCGGGGCCTGTTGAAGCGGAATATCCCCCCTGGACGTTCCAGAAACCGAAGTGGCAGGCACACAAGAAACCAGTGTAATCCAAGTCACGATTAGGCGGTAAATATAATGCTTCTGAAATAGGCGCTTCATATCATTAACTGCTCAAAAAGAGAAAAAATATAGAGTATCTCCGATTATCAATCATTTGGTAACTATAACACAACGGTTAAGGATCAACAATCAGAATTAAGTACTGAGGACTCAGTCTTAGATGCGAGTGCTTATCGCTTTTTATTACTATTAGAGAAAAGCAACGGCTTTCGCTAGATTTTGCCGGAGCTCTGGGCGATTAAAATATATTCCATTTTTCAGGAAATGAGATCATTAACTGATGTCTTTCTGCGTATCGGTAAGCCAAGAAATTGACGACAGGCTCGGGGTTTAAACGATCCAGGAGAGGCAAAGCATTTTGATTATCATCCCATTTCTTCAAGAAGCGGGTGATCGCCTGGCATGCGACGTTAGCGTCATTCAACTCACCCAAGTGATCTTGAAGATCCTTAATTTCGTTGATGAGATTTTTTGACTCTTCCCCAAGTACCTCCTTAAAAAATTCGAGGGTGTAACGAAATTTTTTGAATTCGATGCGTAATGCGTGTAGTTGTGCATAGGAGGCGGAATTCAGGAGGGAGTCAAAAGCCATCACACTTGCGAGACGAGAATATATTAAAGTCGGTGCTTGAAAGCGTACCGTGGTTTGAAGAGGAGCTCTCTTTTTGGCTGCCATTGATCCCAAGCCAGGGGTTTGTAAAAAATTAAGGAAATTGCCTTTAAAGTCCAGGTATTCCTGGCTGTTCAGATGACTTAATAAGCTTTGACGGGCGCGCGCGATGATCGAATTCCTATAATTAAGTAAAGGGTCCAACCCGGATTGCTGTTCGATTGGCAGTTGCTGTAGATAGGAGCGGATCTTTTCTAAGGAAACATCCAAATCGCGGACTTCGCCCAAGGATTTTCCAGTGGTTTTCAAGGATTGTAAAAACGGATTAATTGTCTTCGGGATAAAAAATACGCCAAAAATATTAAAAGCCGCGCGCATTCGCCGAGTTGCTACCCGCATATCATGCAATTCCTCAATATCTTCGCCTGCCATGGTGCCAGCTTCATGTTTTACCATTTCTTGAAAATGGAAGTAAAGGATTTTTTTTCCTGCTTCATCCATAAGGTCATCAGGAAAGACCCCGGGCAGAGATAAGATTGGTGAAATATCTAAACTCGCAATTTCCTTAATCTCGTGTTCCTGTTGTTGTTTGGTATGCCGGTTAATAATTTCCAATCTCTGCAGGAGGAATTGATGCTTCCAAAACCGGGCCTGGCTGGGAGAAAAGCCAGCTTGCTGCGCTGCTAGATGAGTAGGTAATCCTTGATCATAAAATAGGATCAACTTGATCCTTTTTTGCAGCATCAGGGGAGCGGTCTCAAGCTTCGCTGTTAACTGATTCCGTTCTTCAATTGATAGAGATAGATTGTTCATTTTTTATTGCCTTTGCTTGAGAAAATGCAGCTGGCTATTGAGGAAAGGTTGTCCAGATTCGGGTTTAGCACGCTGGTAAGTTCCATCAGACCGCATGAGGCGTGCTTTCAGATTGTCTTTCAAGTAAATTGCCAAGATATCATCGCGGATCTGTTGGATCAGGTGCGGCTCTCGAATTGGAAATAACACTTCGACACGCCAATCAATGTTGCGAGGCATAAGATCAGCGCTCCCTAAATAGATCTCTTCTGAGCCATCATTAAGGAAATAGTAAATCCGGCTGTGCTCGAGGAAGCGACCTACGACACTAACTACCCGGATGTTCTCGCTGATCCCCTCAACACCAGGTCTCAAACAGCACATGCCTCTAACTATCAAATCGACTTTTACCCCACTTTGAGAGGCTTTATAGAGGCATTTGATCATCGGTTTATCAACCAATGAATTTACTTTGATCATGATATGTGCCTTTTTCCCTTTTTTGACGTGATCAATTTCACGCTCGATCAAGGATTCCATACGTGTGCGCAAATTGATGGGAGCTACCAATAATTTTCGGTAATCTTGTTTCGATGAATAACCAGTCAGGTAATTAAAGAGATCGGTAACATCTGCTCCAATTTCCTCATCGCAGGTGAACATGCCCAGGTCTTCGTATAACTGAGCAGTTACAGCGTTATAGTTCCCTGTAGCAAGATGAATATACCGGCGAATCCCTTCTCCTTCTCTGCGGACAACCATGGTGACTTTTGAATGGGTTTTCAATCCCAGCAAGCCATAAATGACGTGCACCCCTTCCTTCTCCAACATCTTTGCCCAGCCGATATTACTCTCCTCGTCAAATCGAGCTTTCAATTCAACAAGGACAGCTACCTGTTTCCCATTTTCTGCAGCTTCCAAGAGGGCTTCTACTACAGGTGGTTTTTTCCCTACTCGATAGAGAGTTTGTTTGATCGCCAAAACGTCGGGATCACATGCAGCGGTCTTGAGGAAATCAACTACCGGGGTGAACGAGTCATAAGGATGGTGAATCAAGATATCGCCTTGCCGAATAGCTTCAAAAATGTTGGAGTTCGTGTCTGAACGAGAAAGAGCTGGTTGTATGGCAGGTTTAAAGGGGATTTCTTTCAAATCATAGCGGTCGATTGAATTATAGAGACTCATCAAGTCGCTGAAACCTAACGGCCCATCCAAGGAGTAAACATCATTTCGGTGGATTTCTAGATTCTTTATGAGTATGTCACGAATTCTTTCTGGCATACCAGGATTAATACCCATGCGGATAACGGAACCGAAACGTCTTTGACGAACACTTTGCTCCATCGTTTCAAGAAGGTCAGAGGCTTCCAATTCTTGAATAACCATGTCGGCATCTCGGGTGACACGAAAGGGGTGAGATTCAACAACTTTCATGCCAGGAAAAAAGGAGGGTAGATGGGCAGCGATAAGCTGTTCCAGCCATACAAAATAATGATTATATGGAATAGTTCCATCTTTGCGACTGCTTCCAGAGGAACGCTTAAGAGGTACGAATCTCGGGAGGGTGTTGGGTACTTTGAGGCGGGCGAAGTGTTCATTTCCGGCTTTATCATTGATTAGGACAGCCAGGTTTAAGCTTAAGTTAGAAATATGAGGGAATGGTCGTCCTGGGTCAAATCCCAGTGGGGTTATGACTGGAAAAATGACATCATTAAAATAATTCTTGAGTGTATCCTTTTGACGCTGATTGAGCTGCGAGTAATTCAACACAAAGATCCCCGCTTCGCGTAGTTTTGGCATCAGGCGATCACGCCAACAATCACGCTGCTGGGTCATGATCTGGTCCGTAATTTTTCGTATTTCGGCAAAGGTTTCTGAAGGACTCAAACCATCGAAGGATGGGTTATGAATGCCAGCCTCAATCTGTTTTCTCAATCCTGATACTCGAACCATGAAAAACTCATCAAGGTTTGAGCTGACAATCGATAAAAATTTGATCCGTTCTAACAAGAGATTATTTTCATCTTCTGCTTCTTCAAGCACACGCCGTTGGAATTCAAGCATACTAAGCTCTCGATTAACAAAGAACTGCTGATTATCGAGGTCAACCATGGTTGGTTCTTTTGCTTTTTCTTTTTCGGACATCATCGGATTCCCTATGCAGAAACATATATGACCTTGATTTAGCCAAATCGTCCTTCGATGTAATCTTCAGTGCGTTTATCTTGTGGTTTCGTGAAGATCTCTTTCCCAGGAGCATATTCAACAAGCTCACCTTGCAGGAAGAAGGCTGCATAATCGGCAACGCGGGCAGCTTGTTGGATAGAATGGGGGACCAAAACAATTGTGTAGAGAAGTTTAAGCTCCTGTAAAGAAGATTCTACTTTACCGGTTGAAATAGGATCTAATCCTGAGGTAGGTTCATCTAATAAGACCACCTCAGGTTGGAGAACCAGGCTGCGAGCCAAACAAAGCCGCTGCTGTTGCCCTCCAGAGAGTGCTACCGCGGGGTCATCGAGACGATCTTTGACTTCTTCCCATAAAGCGGCTTGTTTTAAGCTGCGTTCAACCGCTTCATCAAAGAGACTTTTCTTCTTCACACCTGCAATCTCCAAACCATAAGTGAGATTTGACCGGATGCTCATCGGCAAAACGACTGGCCTGGCAAATACCATACCTATCCTGCGGCGAAGTTGATTGATATCAATTTTCGGGTCGAGAATATTTTCTCCATCCAGAAGCACTTTCCCTGAAAGGAATACCACGTCAGCCAACTCATTCAACCGGTTTATCACACGCAGAAAAGATGATTTTCCACCGCCAGCTGGTCCAAATAACACTGTAATAGCATGTTCTGGAATAACGAGGTTGATGTCCTTAAGGGATTCGGTTCCATCCGAATAATTTAGAAACAGATGATCGACAATGATTTTGTTATTCATGTTAAATCACCTTTTCTTACCACTGCCGGCGAGCGCGCGCTCGGGAACGAATCACGGTTGCAAATATATTCATGCTCAATACAAAGAAAATGAGAACTAAAGCAGTACCGTATTGGATCTCGATTGGCATTCCAGGCACCTGGGTAGAAATCACGAAAAGATGATAAGGAAGCGCCATGGTGGCATCGAAAGGGGACGTGGGTAGACGTGGGAGGAAAAAAGCGGCGGCAGTAAACAGAATTGGAGCTGTTTCTCCAGCGGCACGCTCTAAACCTAGAATCACACCTGTTAAAATCCCTGACACGGCTTGGGGAAGTACAATTCGGCGAATAGTCTGCCAACGCGTTGCTCCGAGAGAAATGCTTACAATCCGGAAGGATTGCGGGACTGACCGTAAAGCTTCTTCGGCAGTTGAAATGATGACTGGAATCGTCATAATCGCCAGGGTTAGTGAGCCTGCCAGAATACTTGTCCCAAATTTCATAAATATTACGAAGAGACCTAATCCAAAGAGACCATAAACGACTGAAGGAATCCCCGCCAGATTAATAATTGATACCCGAATGATTCGGGTCAGTTTGTTGTCACCAGCATACTCTGAGAGATAGATCGCTGCACCAATCCCCAGTGGTACAGCGAATATGGCTGTTCCGATGGTTAAGTAAATCGTTCCCACAATGGCTGGGAGGATGCCTCCTGCCTTCATTCCATCTGAAGGGAAACCGGTAAGAAACTCCCATGAAATCGCCGAAAAGCCTTGTTTTAAGATATACAAAAGCACCAGCACAATTGGGATAACCGTCAGAAATGTCATAACCGTTAAAAATCCGTATCCGATTTTCTGATATGCTAAACGGGTAGATGAATTTGACTTATTCATGAAAGGATCCGTTCTGCCCTTTTGCGTGAGCGAAAGACAAGAGCAGAGGCTGAGACATTGATAATGAGCGAGATTAAGAACAGAACAATCCCAATAAAGAAGAGCACATGGTAATGCGTGCTGCCTTCGGCTACTTCTCCCATTTCAGCGGCGATAGTGGCAGTCATGGTACGTACTGGCATGAAGAGATATCGTAATCCAGTCGGCAGAACGGGAGCATTTCCAGTAACCATCATAACGGCTATTGTTTCACCAACAGCTCGACCGATGCCGAGCATGATGGCCGTTAAAACCCCTGATCGAGCAGCTGGGAGGGTGACATGCCAGATTGTCTGCCAATCCGTGGCTCCAAGAGCCAGAGATGCGTCTCGATAAGAGCGAGGCACAGCATCCAGAGCATCTTCCGAGATTGATACGATGGTAGGCAGCGCTATCCCTGCCAGGAGGAGAGAACCTGCCAGGGCGGTTAACCCGGTGGATAAGTTCATTAGAATCCTGAGATACGGAGAAAGGATTAAAATTCCAAGGAAACCTAAAACAACAGAGGGAAAGCCGCCCAGCATTTCTACTAAGGGTTTCAATATTTCTCTTGCCCGGCGGGACGATATCTCGGAAATATAAATCGCGGTACATATTCCCACTGGCACAGCCACAAGCATTGCCCCCAACGTGACGATGAGCGAACCACCGAGTAAAGGTAATATCCCAAAGTAGTCTTCAATTGGGTACCATCGAGCACTAAATAAATTTTTAAGTGGCACCTCTTCCAAGGTGACAATACCTTCGCTGATTAAGAAATAAAAGATCAGGACGACAAACAGAATAGCCGAATACCCCATCGCTTTGATGATTGGGGTGATGATGAATTCATATTTTGTGTTCGAGTTTTTCATAATTAAGGCGTAAAGTTGATGGGAACGAATCCAAGATCTTCGACGATTTTCTGACCCTCAGCACCACGGATCCAATCTAGATAAGCTTTTTTTACGCCTATTGGTTGACCATCCGTGTACATATACAGGTCGCGGGCGATCGGGTATGTCCCCTGGTTGACAGTGTCTGCGGATGGAAGCACGAAAGGCCCTTCAGAATTCACAGCAACTGCAATAACCTTCAATTCGGGGGTGACATATCCCAAACCATCATACCCAATGGCATTCGGGTTCTGGCTGGTCTCTGTCGTAATTCCTTGTGATGAGGGGAGCAAGAGGGTATCCGTCGAAAACAGTGTTTTGTTATCTTTTTCACCAAGGCGCAGAACATTTTCGAGGAAATAAACGTGCGTTCCAGAGTTTGTCTCTCTGGATAGGCGAACGATTGGACGGTCCTCACCGCCAACCTCTGACCAATTATTGATTTTTCCGCTGTAAATATCAGAGATTTGCGGGATGGTTAATTGATTGACAGGATTCTCGGGATTCACTACAATGGCAATCGCATCTTTTGAGATAACGAACTCAACTGGATCAACGCCATTGTCTTTGGCGGCTTGAAGCTCTTCTGATTTAATCTGGCGCGATGCATTGGCAATATCGACAGTTTTATTGATCAAGGCGGCAATTCCAGTTCCAGTACCACCACCAGTTACCGATATGCTTACTTCAGGGTGCAATGATTGATATTGTTCAGCCCATGCCAGAGCAAGGTTGACGATGGTGTCGGACCCTTTGTTTTCTATGTAATCCGTTTTATTCTTGTCAGTATTTGCTGCTTCGGATGAGTCTGATGTTTTGCAGGCTGAAAGGAGCACCAGTATGATTAATCCAAGTAGTAAGTTTCGTTTCATCTTCAAGATTATAGCTTTAATTAACAGAGGTAACAAGGTAAGTCCGGAGATTCCTAATAATACCCAAAATGAATCGAAGAGAGTAAAATTGAAGCATGGATGCCGATTCTATTGTTTTTAAAATCTCTCACTTGAATTTTTATTATGGGACAACCTTAGCACTGAATGATATTTCAATGGATATCACCCCACGTCAAGTCACGGCTTTGATTGGGCCCTCAGGGTGCGGAAAGTCAACTTTTGTCAGGTGTTTGAACCGCATGAATGATACGATCCATGGAACACGGGTAGAAGGTTCGGTTTTGCTCAATGGGGAGGATATTTATGCTCCGACCGTCGATCTTGCATTTTTAAGACAACGTGTTGGAATGGTTTTCCAGAAGCCAAACCCTTTTCCTAAATCTATCTATGCCAATGTCGCTTACGGTCCTCGGATGGTTGGAATTGCAAAAAGGCGGATTGAGTTGGATGAAATTGTTGAGGAGAGCTTACAAAAAGCAGCACTTTGGGATGAAGTGAAAGATAATCTGGAGGATGATGCTCTCTCACTTTCCTTAGGCCAACAACAGCGTTTATGCATTGCACGTTTGCTCGCTGTAAAACCAGAAGTAATTTTAATGGATGAGCCAGCATCGGCTCTCGATCCAATCGCCACATTAAGAATTGAAGATTTAATTCAAGAGCTCAAGAAGGAATTTACTATTGTGATCGTCACGCACAATATGCAACAGGCTGCCAGAGTATCTGAATTGACTGGCTTTTTCTGGTTAGGGGAATTGGTAGAGGTTTCACCCACGCAGCGTATGTTCACACGTCCGGAGAAGCAGCTTACTGAAGATTACATAACCGGACGGATGGGATGAGCGTGAAAGTAATGTTCATTTTTGGAGGAATTCGATGACACAGGGCTTACGTGCTACATACGATCGTGAATACGATATGATTTGCCAGGACCTGGTTTTGATGGGTCAAAAAGTTGAAAATGCCATCGAACTGGCGATGACGGCACTTGTAGAAACAGATATTCCGCTTGCAAAGGAAGTCATGTCAAATGATGAACAGATCAACCAATTACAATACAAAATTGATGAGGCTTGCCTGGTTTTGATCGCAACACAACAACCTACAGCCAGTGATCTTCGTTCTGTCATTGCCGTGATGCATATTGTGATTGAATTAGAACGAATTGGTGATCATGCGGCTGGGATCGCCAAAGCGGTTGTTAAGATGGCAGAAGAGCCGATGTTGAAAACGCTCAAGAAAATCATCAAGATGGCTGATTTGAGTGAGAAGATGCTGCAGGATTGCTTGCAAGCTTTTGTCAAGCGTGATATTGAATGGGCAAGAGAAATCGCCGCTCAAGATTCAGAAATGGACGGGATGTATCGGTCTGTATTTGAAAAGCTCGTGGAAATTATGGCGGAAAATAAGAAGTTGATCGCCCGTGCGACTTATCTCATGTGGTGTGGGCACAATTTGGAACGCATCGCTGATCGGGTGACCAATATTGCCGAGCAAGTGATTTTCATGTCCACTGGAGATAAAGGCGAATTGAATAATTGATAACCAGTCGAATAAGCTATTGACCTTCAATTGTCAATCGATTGGTGAGTTTCTTCATCAACTCGTTCCGGGAAGGTTCTACCAGGATCGAGCCATCCTCAAAGAGAATTGTAGGCACACTGCGAAAACCATGATTAGTCTGGATGACAAATTGTTCGGCATGTGGATCTTTATCAATGTCAATCCACTCATATTCAACCTTTTGTGCCTGGACCGTCTTCAAGGCGAAATAACAATCACTGCACCACTTGGTTCCGTAGATTTTGAGCATGGGTTTCTCCAATTATGATAATTATTCTTTGGTAGGGTATATGCCTAATTGGTTCTTGGGAACGATGGGTTTCGGTTATAAAGATTGGTCGGGAGTTTTTTATCCTGCAGGCTGCCGGACATCGGAATATTTATCCTATTATAGCCGGAGTTTCAATTCTGTAGAGTTGGATACAACTTTTTATGGAGTTCCCAAGTCTTCGAAGATCAATCAATGGATTGCTTCTGTCCCGGAGGGGTTTCTTTTCTGTGCAAAATTCCCCCGGCAAATTACCCATGAAAAGCGATTGATTGGCGTTCAGAGAGAATTGATTGAATTTGTGGATGTTATGCGGATGCTTGGAAATAAGCTAGGTGTACTCCTGATCCAATTGCCTCCAGGTTTCACGATTTCTGAAGAAAAAGTTTTAGGGGAATTTCTCGAGCTTCTGCCGGAAGATATAAGATTTGCTGTTGAGTTCAGGCATGCATCATGGGAAAAGCAGAAAACTCAGGATCTGCTCAGTGGGTTTAATGTTTGTTGGGCAACTACAGAGTACCCGGGATTAACTAATCAAGTGAAGCAAACCTGTGATTTTATCTATGTGCGTTGGATTGGTCAACATGGAACTTATGACCAGCATACGCGCGAAATGGTTGATAAAACCAGCCAGTTAATCTGGTGGAAGGAACAAGTCCAATCCTATGTGGACAAAGTAAATACCATTTATGGATTTTTCAACAACGATTATGCAGGTTTTGCAGTTGGAACCTGTATAAAGTTTAAGAAGCTCCTCGGATTCCCAGTTGAAACTGAAAAAATTATTCAAGGTCGGTTATTCTAATGGAAAAAACAAAAAGTTTTGCACGTTTTGCTTGGGCAGTACTATTTGTTAATATGCTCGTTGTATTATGGGGGGCGTTTGTACGTGCTACTGGATCGGGAGCAGGATGTGGTTCCCATTGGCCATTATGTAATGGGGAGGTAATTCCACGCGCCCCGCAGATTGGCACGATCATCGAATTTTCACACCGCTTGAGCAGTGGTTTGGCTTTGATTCTTGTGGTGATCTTATTTGTTTGGGCATGGAAAATCTTCCCCAAAAAACATCCAGTTCGGCTAGGTGCAAGCTTGAGTTTCTTTTTCATCATCACGGAAGCCCTGGTCGGTGCAGCCCTGGTACTTTTTAAATGGGTTGCTCAAGATGCCTCGACCGGGAGAGTAATCTCAATTGCTGTGCACCTGGTCAATACCTTCTTACTATTGGCATCGATAACACTAACAGCCTGGTGGGCTTCTGGAGGGAGTCCTATTCAAATAAAAGGAAATGGAAAGAAAAGCTGGGTATTAATCTCTGCCCTGGCTGGGGTTCTGCTCATCGGGGTTACAGGTGCAATCACAGCACTTGGTGATACTTTGTTCCCATCTGCTTCTTTAGCCGAAGGGATACGGCAGGATTTTCTTAGTACAGGCCATATCCTTATCCGGCTAAGGATATGGCATCCAATTACTGCGGTGCTGGTAGCTTTTTATGTTGGCTTTATCGCATATTGGGAGTGGAATTCAAACCAAGATTATTGGGTAAGAAGGTTTTCGGCCACTTTAGGAGGCTTGTTCATCCTCCAATTATGCGCTGGATTATTAAATGTTTTCTTATTGGCACCGGTTTGGATGCAGCTTATCCATTTGCTGTTGGCTGAATCGGTTTGGATTTCATTGATCTTGCTGACGGCTTCAGTGTTGGCAAAAAAGGATGATTCGAAAGGAGAGCCTTTATGATGATTGTACATGTATATATTCACGTAAAGCCTGAATTTGTTACTCTCTTTAAAGAGGCCTCTATCGAGAATGCTCAAAACAGCTTGCAAGAATCCGGAGTGACTCGATTCGATTTGCTACAGCAGCAAGATGATCCCAACCGGTTTCTTTTAATTGAAATTTATAAATCCATAGAAGATTCTGCTTTCCATAAAGAAACAGCTCACTATAAAAAATGGCGAGATACTGTAGCTGAAATGATGGTAGAGCCTCGTAAAAGCGAAAAATATTTCCTGATTTACCCTACGAAAGCCTAAACATTGCGATGACACGTTTTGAATTTTCTACTGTTTCCAGGATCATCTTTGGAGAGGGCGTTTTTCGCGAGACGGCCGCGCTTGCCAGCCAGTTGGGCCGGCGAATCCTGGTTGTGTGTGGCATAAAGGGAGCGTTGGTTGATCGTCTGAATGAGCGTTTGAGAGGGGAGGGGTGCGAGCCTATTACCTTTGAAGTTGTGAGTGAGCCGACGGTCGATTCGATTATACTCGGTTTAGATACTGCCAGAAGAAATGCTTGTGATATGGTGCTCAGCCTGGGAGGGGGCAGTACGATCGATACGGGAAAGGTAATTTCGGTAATGGCGACGAATCCGGGTGAAGTTCTTGACTATCTGGAGGTGATTGGCAGGGGGAAAGAGATTCAAATCCCTGGACTTCCTAATATTGCTTTACCAACAACAGCAGGAACTGGCGCAGAAGTCACTCGCAATGCAGTGATCGGTTCTCCCGAACATGGGGTGAAAGTTAGCTTGCGAAGCTCCTTGATGCTGCCGAAGGCCGCGATCGTTGACCCGGAATTGACTTATTCTCTACCGCCTGATGTTACAGCTTACACAGGCCTGGATGCTCTGACACAATTGATCGAGCCTTTTGTTTCCCTTTCTGCGAATCCAGTAACCGATGCCCTTTGCAGAGAAGGAATCCCTAGAGCAGCCCAGTCTTTGCGAAGGGTTTTTTTGGATGGGCAGGACCAATTGGCGCGCAAAAACATGGCGCTTGTGAGCTTGTTCGGGGGACTTGCTCTGGCGAACGCGAAGCTAGGAGCGGTACATGGATTTGCAGGTCCAATTGGCGGGATTTTTCCCGCTCCTCATGGGGCTGTGTGTGCCAGGCTGCTGGCAGTGGTGATGGAGGTGAACCTGCGCGCTTTAAAGAGAGGCAGCAAGCCAGCTCTGCTCACCAACGGTATCAGGAAATAGCCAGGATGGTGACTGGTTCGGAAAGGGCTGAGCCCATTGACGGGGTGAGATGGATCGAGGAGCTGTGTGCAGATTTACACATTCCTTCATTAAATCAATTTGGAATCACACACAATTCAATCCCTGAGCTTGTTGATTTGGCAGCTAAATCGAGCAGCATGAAAGGCAACCCGATCCAATTGACTAACGAAGAGATGGGAGAGATCTTGGAAAGAGCTCTATAATTTGAAAAAGCGGGCTATTTTACCATCAGTTCTATTTGAGGCGTGCTTAAGAATTCAGTGCCATTTTCTGTTACCAAGACATCTTCCTCAAGGCCAATATAACCAA
This sequence comes from uncultured Chloroflexia bacterium, assembly GCA_963751425.1. GTDB lineage: Bacteria > Chloroflexota > Anaerolineae > Anaerolineales > UBA4823 > CAVVUF01. The sequence goes on from CAVVUF010000002.1 coordinate 1,916,821, forward strand.
AACCTGGTAAGGCGATTCCTGGCTCGACCGTATAGACATGCCCTGGCTCGAGCAGATAATTGGGCGTATCACCGTAGCGCTCCCAGAGGGGACCGAGTACACCAGCTCCATCGTGAGCATTTCTGCCAAGATGGTGTCCAGTGGCGTACATATATTCCGGGTAGCCTGCTTCCATGATTGCTTTTCTGGTCAGTTGGTCAATTTGGAATCCTGTCATTCCAGGATGCATTGCCCCAACTGTATTCTGAATGGCAGAAGAGACTGTATTAAAGCCATTTTGAACGTCTTTGGGAGGATATTTTTCTCCAGGAGCAAGGAAATAAATCACCCGTTGAAGATCCGAGCAAAACCCGTTTTGTTTTACACCGAAGTCGATGTGGAAAATCTGACCAGGCTTGATCCTCAGGTCGGTTGGGCCAATATGGCCTACGCTCGAATCAGGTCCAGCGTTCACGATCGGGCAATTTTGGAAATCCCAGGCTTCACTTACCCCGTATTCAACCATTTTTTGATGCATGAACTCGCTGACTTGAATTTCGGACATACCAGTTTGGATGTAGGCATACGTTTCCAGAAAGATATTTTCAGTCGTCTGAATGGCTGAGCGGATCAGTTGTACTTCCATCGAAGTCTTACGACTCCGTAGGGCTCGGATGATCTTTTCAGCAGAGTAAAGCCTCTCCTGATAGGGGGTATTTGCCAGATATTTCAATAAAACCTGATACAAGCCAACTGTCAGGCCATCTGCCTGCACATCGTTTTCAGAAAAGTTAATCGCTATTCTATTTGGATTGATCCGCTTTAAAACCTGGAGCAATTCTGGTGTAATAGATTGGTGATATGGGATCACGGTGGTATAAGCGCCATTCCGGCGAGCTGCCTCGGCTTCATAATGGCCTACGATGGCTATGGTCTCTCCTGATTTATTAATCATGAGCGCACTTTCCCAGGTTAAATCTAAACCGTATATGAGAGGTAAAACCGGGTCTCCTCCAGCGCTTGTCTCTCTAACGAAAGTCAACCAGATGTCAATATCACTTTCCTTGAGAAGGTGAATGGCTTGTTGAACTTTTTCTTGAACCAGGTTCATTGGAGAAATCCTTTCTTGAAGTATGCTGTTCACGAAGGTGATAAGAATCTTTTTCGGTAATATAATACCCCGAGCAAGAGGGTGAACTGAATAGAAGCGATTAGAATTGACGAAAATTGATCGAAGTAAAAAAGAAATATATCCACAACAGTCAGCGATATCAGTAGGCTGACAAAACTTAAGTTTAGACCACGACGATCTACACCAAAAATCAAGAAAATTGCAGAAATTATTAAAAGAAGACCCACCGCTCCTTCTAATGCCAGCCAGGCAGAAAACCAGTGGAGTTTCCCTGAGGTGGTTAGTAATCCGGATTGGAATAAATTTGCCATCATTTTTTGCAGAGGTTGTGAATTTATACCGATAGCTAATAAGGGAATAAATTGCAATAGAGAATGGATTCCCAAAGCTAAGAGACTCCCTGCTAATACTGCTCGAAGCGTAGATTTGTGAATATATTTATTTTCAAATTCGCGAAGCTTGCGGATCCAACCATTGAGGGTCGTTTTTTTCTCCGGAAGAACCTTGATTTGGCCATTTTCGACATAATCTAACAAGGCTGTGGCAAGTGTTCTAAAATCTTGATCTGAATTATTTTGACTAATCTGCTGCAGCTTATTCGCTAACTCAATTTTTTCTTCTTGATCCAAATCGTGGTCAAGGACTTCTTCCAGCCCCTCTAGAATCTCATAGAGCTGTTGACGGGGATTGGATGCAGGCGGGCGGCGTACACGCACATAGAGCAGAACGGTAAGGAGAAAGAAGGCATAAATAATCGGTGCTGCTGCAGGGTAAAAGTAATCATTATTCTGGGTAATAAATTTTCCGACCTCATCGATGAATAGACCAACCCCAATGCCTGATAGGAAAGCAGTGAGTATGTATACCCATCGATTTGCAAAAACTAAAGGCAGTAAGGCTGCAATGAACAGGAAAAGTCCACCCCAAAGCATGTGAGCAACATGGAGATCTTTCCCGCCTAATTGGGGATACCCCGTTATTTCAAGGAAGAGGCGAGTTAGTGTTACTGAAGCTGCGAAACTTAGCAGCATGATTAATAAATAATTTTCCGCACGAGGTCTGCGGACAGCTGCGGGGAGGCTGGTTATGAATCTTGCCATAATATGATTACGATTTCGATGAAGAAAAGTTGGAATTTTGTGGATAAAATAGTGGCCAAATATTGGCGATAAGCCCCGGAAGAATTTTTCCGGAAGGTCCCTTTAAGACAAAATCCGCTAAGTAAGTCAATGGGGTGCGCTCTAGATTGATCTCTATTATAACGCTCCCTTGTTGCCGGGCGGTGAGTGGAAGAGAAGCGGATGGTTCAACCAGGCTAGAGGTACCGATTGAAAAGAACACCTCACAGTTTTGGATGCAATTGAAGGCAGAGGTTATCGCTTGCTGTGGGATGGACTCTCCAAACCAGACGACATTGGGACGTAAAAAATGATTGCAGCGCGGGCACCGGGGAGGAATATCTCTTGTCTCAGGCCAAGATTTTATGATGATATCTTCATAAGAGCACTTGGTTTGGAAAATATTGCCATGAAATTCGATGATATTCTGGCTGCCAGCGATGCGATGAAGGTTATCAACATTTTGGGTAATTAAGTGGAAATTTGGTACCAGCTTTTCCATGACAGCAAGAGCCAGGTGCCCGGGATTTGGGATTGCTTTTTGGATCAAATCTCGCCGCCAGGTGTACCATTCCCAAACAAGGCGGGGATTTCGCTGAAAGGCTTCTGGTGTGGCCAAATCCTCTGGATTGTACTTGGCCCATAAACCCGTTTGTGCTTCGCGAAATGTGGGAATGCCACTTTCTGCAGATATCCCGGCACCCGTTAATACCAGGATATGGGTAGCGGAACGGATGATACGAATTAATTCTTTCGAAAACTGAACTGAATTTACAGGAATTTCAGCCATGTTTGGTTGCAGTCAAGATGTGAAAACGATTTGTTTGAGCTAACTTATGCGAATTTCCAAACACTTCTTTCATCAGGTAATCATAGCGGATAAATTGGTTGGCAACAATCATTAGTTTCCCACCAGGCTCAAGGGCTTGGAACGCCTGTTTCAGCAACGCAGCGGTAATCGAGTAATTAATTTCTTTCCCAGCGTGGAATGGAGGGTTTGATACGATCAAGTGATAATGATTTTTTGGAATGCGATCTAATAAATCACTAGAGATGATATTAACGTTTTCGAGCTTGTTGACGCTTCGATTTTTTTGCGAGGCGGTGATAGCCAACCGGTTTGAATCAACCAGGTCAATTTCAGATGTAGGTGCCTGGGCGGCTGCATAAATGCCAATGATGCCATAGCCACAACCAACATCGAGAATTTTTGATGATAAAGGAAAATCGATGGTTTCTAAAAGCAGTCTCGTTCCTTCATCCAGCCGATCGTGTGAGAAAATCCCAGGCAGGCTATAAAAGGTGAGCTCTTTTCCTTTGATAGAAATATTAATCGTAATCCAAGTTCCTGGAGCAACGCCTGGTTCAAGCGACCACTCAGGTAACTTATCTCGATTTCCTTCTTTCCTCACCAGAGCACACCGATTTCCTTTCTTATAACCCACAATAACAGCATTGCCGAATAATTCTTGGGCATCTTTGATAATTGATTGAATCCCCTGGGCATTTGCTCCGGCGATGTACAATTCACCACCTGTTTCTAAGAGGAAATAAGATTCGACCAGCCAGTGACGTGCTAATTTCCTCCCCTTCGGTATGTCCAGGGCAATCAGGGAAAATGTATTGGCTGCTTGGGGAAGTAAAGATAATTCCGTTGAGATGAAATAATTATGGATCCCATTCACCTGGAGGGTTCTATCGGTGCAGTTGATGGCGACCTGATCAATATCCAAAATATAGAGGTTATCTTTTGGGAATTGAAACCCCAGAATGACTGATAAGGCTCCATGATGACAGCCGATGTTCATAACTCGGCCTAAGGATTTCGGATGGATTGCTTCTGCAAGCAGGCAGGCAGAAGGGGTTATTTGATTCCATTCAGGCAAGCCAGGCTTTGTGCAGAAAGTGAGGGAACGACCAGCAATCTTTCCGGTAAATTCCTGGATATTTGTGTAATCGGGTGAGTTGGTTATATTCATGATGAACCGTAAATCTTAGCTATTCTCATTTAAATTATAATGGATAAAACCAAGCCATTGACGAAAGTGAACAATACGGCTAAAATTCAGCCCGCTTGAAAAGCAGGTCTGTTTATTTTATTCTGCATTTTCGGCAATTATTACCTACCGGTGGAAACCGGACGTTTCAATCGAGTGAAGGTAACCTGGAGGATACCAGGTGAGAGGCGCTCAAGGAAGGGTAAAATGGAAAGAGAAGTTATTGAAGCAGTACGCCGATCGGTGATCGGAAAGCAGGTGAAAGCGCTGCGCAGAGAAGGCAAAATACCAGCTATTTTATACGGTTCAACGATTGAGCCTACACCGGTATTGTTAGACCTAAAATCTGCCAGTAATACCTTGAACCGGCTGTCAGGCTCTGCACTGGTGGCTGTCAATCTGGAAGGTAATAATCTTGTTTCTCTGGTGCGCGAGAAGCAACGTGATGTGCTTACGGGAACGATAACCCATGTTGATTTCCAGATTGTTTCGATGAAAGAGAAGATTCGAACCGAGGTCTCTGTTGAGATACGCGGTGAGGCTCCTGCAGTGAAAAACTTCAACGGTATCTTAGTTCAAAACGTTGACGAATTGGAAGTCGAAGCGCTGCCTGGTGACTTGCCAGAACGAATCGTGGTGGATGTATCAGGGTTAACCAATATTGGGCAGTCGATAATGCTCCGAGACATTGCACTACCTGAGAAGGTAACTGTTTTGGAGGATCTTGATCTTGTTTTGGTTGTTGTAACTGCTCCAGAAGCAGAGGAAGTTGTTGAAGTGGCTGAGGTTGTTGGAGAAGAGCCAGAAATGATCGAAAAAGGCAAGAAGGAAGAGGAAGAAGAAGCCTAAAGCTTTTTTACTCTTTCTTAAGAAAACTACACAAGCCTATTGCGGCGCAGGATTTTCCTGCGCCGTTTTATTCTAAGCGAGTTCTGGTCAAGTAATTTTGTCAGAAAACGGACGGTTATCTCTGCGCTGACTCCCCAAAGAATCTCCTCTTGATAAGGCTTGAAATATATGACATCTCGTAAATGGGGAAAATCGCTGTTAAGTAAATCTGGTCTAGGCCTGATTTCATGGTTGGTTTGGTCCGCCAGCCATTCCAACGGGATGGAGAACACATGGCTTACTTCCTCAGGCTCAAGAGTGAAAGAGGTAGGCCAGGGGATCAGGCCTATGACTGGAGTTACAACATAATTGGTAATAGTGATGATTTGCTCCAATTTCCCTATCACTTGAACTTTTTCAGGCTCAAGACCGATCTCCTCGTTTGCTTCTCGAAGAGCCGTTGTTTCTGGGTTGAGATCGGTGGGATCTGCCCGCCCACCTGGAAAAGAAACCTGCCCTTTGTGATCTGCAACAAGGTCAGTTCGTTTTGTGAATAAAAGATGCCATTCGGGAGCCAGCTCATTTTCACTTGCGTTTAAAATTGGAATCAAAACTGAGGCTGGTTTAGCTGCTGGATACCGTAAGTGGAAATTTTCCTGTAAAGATTCTGAAACGATAATTTTTGTTAACTGCGAGATTAATTCTTGCCTGGATAACATTTTATGAATCAGGAACTACGATATTTTCAACGGAATCGTCCGATCCAATCAGGTCTTCCTCCGAGGGAAGTGCGCCTTCTTGAATCGATCGAGCGAAGATTAAAAAACCTGTATGGGCAACCATGCGGTCGGTAGGACGTAAACGTTCTGGAACTGCTTTATAGTAACGAAGTAAGACCTCGCAAACGTCTATAAAGGCAAAATTCTCGCGATGCAAGGCGATTAGCAGTTTTGAAACCTGGTTGGTTGTAGGCAAGATTGAGCCAAAAAACCCTCCAAGTTTTAAAGCCTGGCGAACCTGGACGATATAGTCATAGGGATTTGGAACATCCAAGAATAAGGCATCAATATTTGTCTCATCGAATCCTTCCATGATATCTCGGGTTTTGAAAGTAACTTGCTCAGCCAGACCGACACGCTCCAGATTCTTTTGGGCCAGCTGCTGCATCTCGGGTCGGCTATCATAGGAATATACATGACCGGTGGGGCCAACTGAAAAGGCCAATGCAGTTGTCAGAGCGCCGGAGCCCGTGCCTGCCTCTAAAACTTTTTTCCCAGGACCAATACCGAGGGTGACTAAAACAAAACCAACATCTTTGGGGTACATGATCTGAGTATTGCGACGGATTTCGATCAGCAAATCGGCAATCGATGGCTGGAGTAGGAGATAGCTGGAGCCGAGGTGACTGTACACTTTGCTACCCCAGGGCAGGCCGATAAGATCAGCATGATTTAATACACCCCGGTGGGTCTGAAGCTGATCTCCTGCCCTTAAGCGAAGCATATAGCGCTTATTTTGAGCGCTTACCAAGAGCGCTGTATCGCCCTCCTGAGCTAAGATGTCATTATTAAGCATCATTTTTTCTCCTTTCCTTTTTTCTCTACTTGAGCCAGGCTAAGCCAATACCCCACAAATAAAAAGAGAAGGCTCCCGATTAAAGCAGCGCCAATATGAATTGACCCGAATTTATCAAAGGTCCACCCAAAATTAGTTGCAACCCATTGACCGATCCAAAAACCAAACCAGCTCAGGCAGAGATAAAAAAGCAGCCGACCTGGACCACCTCCACGCCAAAGATGAAATAAGGCACCGATCAGCGTAGAAAAGATAAAGCCGAGAACAAGCATTGGGAGTGTCATAAATAACCTCAATCTGGTTGAATAATCCCACCACCAAGGCAAACCTGGTCAGCATAGAACACCGCAGCCTGCCCCGGGGTTATATCGCGTAATTTGGTTTGAAATTTGATGTGAACTTTTTGATTGGATAAAGGGGTTATGCCAGCTTCAACTTCTTGTGCTTTATAACGAATTTTAATATTAGCTTCAAAAGGATGTTCAGGACATTTACCAGAGATCCAATTTACCTGGCTGGCGATCAATTCATCCTTTCCTAATTCTTCAAGGGGACCAACGATCAGAGTGTTTCGGATCGGGTCTTTATCCAATACATATAGTGGAATGGGTGAGGCAATGCGAATGCCTTTTCGCTGTCCGATGGTATAAAAAGCCAATCCTTGATGCTCTCCGATTTTCTCGCCGCTTCGGTCTAAAATAGGGCCGGGATTCTGGATATTGTCTGAATGTCGGATGAGAAAATTTCGATAATCATCATTCCCCAGGAAACACAAATCCTGACTCTCGGATCGTTCGGCAACCGGTAAGTTGAACTGATGAGCAAGCTGCCTTACCTGGGTTTTCGTATATTCGCCTAACGGGAAAATTGATCGGGCAAGTTGATCTTGTTGTAAGAACATGCAATACGTATGATTGATCCTTCTGATGATCGATGGCACGTAGGAGCTGCCAGCTTCCCTGGTCAACCTGTTGTACTCTGGCATAATGGCCGGTCGCCATAAAATTTGCGCCTATCGCAAGAGCGCGCTGAAAAAGGAAACCCCATCGAATGTGCCGGTTACATACCAGGCAGGGATTCGGTGTTATGGATCGGGCATATTCGTTTACAAAGGTATCGACAACTGTACTGTTTGAAAATTTCCTGGGCATCTATTGTGTAAAAGGGAATTCCAAGTCTGCCGGCAACACGCCGAGCCATATGCATCGCATCGGGAGTACAACAACGGTTCTCTGCTTCACTGCCTGGCTCATTCCAAAGACGCAGCATCATACCAGTTACCTGGAAACCTTGTTGAACAAGCAAGGCAGCAGCCACTGAACTGTCTACCCCACCGCTCATCGCAACGACTACGTGACCGGGCGATGTCATCGAGTGTTTAACGCTCCATTTTTCTGGCTTCTGTGATGATCTTTGGTAATTGATCTAAGAAATAGTCAATCTCAACAGGTGTTGTACCAGTGCCTATGGTGATGCGCAACGATCCCATAGCCCAATCGCGTTCCAAACCGAGAGCGAGCAGCACATCGGATGGTTCTGGGCTGCCAGTCTTGCAAGCTGACCCAGAAGAACAAGCGAAATCCAGAATTATCCAAGAGCATAAGAAGTGTATTACCATTTACACCTCGAAAAACAAAGCTGGCGTGGTTCGGCAGGCGTTGCTGCGGGTGACCGGTGAGCTGGGAATCGGGGATCTCCTCTAAAATTCGCCCAATCAGGCGGTTACGGAGCGGCAGAAGATGCTCAACCCTTGAGACTCTTTCTGCTTGAACGATATTCAAAGCTTCTGCCAACCCAACGATATAGGGGATATTATGGGTGCCGGAGCGTAAGCCAAATTCTTGTCCACCGCCTGTCTGGGTGGGAATGATCGGGATTCCTTTCCGCACATATAAGGCTCCAATACCCTTGGGACCATAAAATTTATGAGCTCCTATCGAGAGCAGGTCGACCTTAAGTTGCTCTGTATCGAGGGAAAGATAAGCAGCAGCCTGAACAGCATCGGTATGGAAAATAATCCCACGTTCCCTACATAAGGCGCCTATTTCAGCAATCGGGTTGATTGTACCGATCTCATTGTTCGCATAGATAATTGATACGATCGCAACATCTGCAGTAAGGTAGGGGATAATTTTTTCTGGTTCTACAGCACCCAATGGGTTTACAGGTAGAGAGACTAAGTTAAAGCCAAATACATCTGCTAACTGCCTGGCAGTGTGAGAGACAGCATGGTGTTCGACAGGCGAGATCAGGATCGTATTGGCACCTCGTAATTTCCGAGCGGCGAAAGCAGCACCTCTCAGGGCAAGGTTATCGCTTTCTGAGCCACATGCTGTAAAGACAACTTCACCTGGAAGGCAATTCATGCCCTGGGCGACTTGTTCTCGAGCATTTTCGAGGGCCGCCTCTGCCTGTTGACCGTACGAGTGAATCGAAGATGAATTACCAAAAATTTGGTTGAAGTAAGGAAGCATCTGACCCAGCACCCGCTGATCAACCGGGGTGGTGGCGGCATAATCAAGATATATCTTAGAAGAATTCATGGGGCTGATTATATCTCAGGAAAAGAGGCTCATGTCAATTTTTTTCGCTGCAAAGTCTTTCCTGATATAATATTCTTGATCTCAAATTCTCACGATTCGGAGACTAGATGTCTGAAATAATCCACTTTGGGACAGATGGATGGCGCGGTCGATTGGCAGATGATTATACATTCGCTAATCTTCGCCGGTGCACACAAGGATTTGCAAATTATCTAATCGAAAAAGATTTTGCGGGTGAGTGGGTCGTGGTAGGTTATGATCAGCGTTTCCATTCAGAAAATTTTGCGGCTGCGGCTACGGAAATCTTGGCTGGAAATGGTTTTCATGTCTACCTTACCCAGGAACCTACACCAACACCGGCAATATCTTATTCGGTCGTGAATAAAAATGCCGTTGGGGCAGTGAACATAACTGCATCGCACAATCCACCGACGGATAATGGTTTCAAAGTAAGAGACAGCCATGGTGGGGCGATTGATCCGGAAGGATTGAAGCAAATTGAAGGCTTGATCCCGGTTTCAGAGGAGAAACTCAAGAGGATGCCTCTCAAAGAGGCGATCAACGAAGGTAAGGTGGACGTTTTTGATGCTGCTCCCGAATACATCGAGCAAATAAAACGTCTTGTGGACCTTGAGCCAATCAAAAATGCAGGGTTTAAGATCTTGATTGATCCGATGTGGGGGAATGGGTGCGGATGGTTCCCCAGGCTTCTCCAGGGAGGCAAATCTCAGATAGAAGAAATTCACAACTTTCGGAATCCAATCTTTCCGGAAATGTCTCGACCGGAACCTATCCCGCCAAATGTCAATGTCGGCCTCCGGGAAACTGTACTGCGTAAGGCAGATGTGTTGATTGTGACGGATGGAGATGCTGACCGCTTAGGCTTGGGCGATGAGAATGGGCAGTTTATTGATCAGTTACGCGTGTTTGGTTTGTTAGCATATTATTTACTGGAAGTCAGAGGTCTGCGCGGACCTATTGTCAAGACACTTTCGACAACGACCATGCTCAATAAGCTTGGTAAGTTGTATAACGTACCGGTCTATGAGACCGGGGTCGGTTTTAAATATGTTGCTCCAAAAGTATTGGAGACGAACGCGATCATTGGGGGTGAAGAGTTGGGTGGATATGCTTTTCAAGGACATGTTCCTGAGCGCGATGGAATCGTGGCAGGATTATATATCTTAGATATGATGGTCAAATTAAAATCCAAGCCATCCCAGTTATTGGAGCTTCTCTTTCAGAAGGTCGGATATCATTATTATGACCGGATTGATTCTCAATTTAGCGGGGACCGTCTTCCACGAGAGAAGATGATTTTAGAGGCTAATCCTAATACACTGGGAGGCTTAAAGGTTTTAGGGTTGGACACCACGGACGGCTTTAAATTCAAGCTTGAAGATGGTGGTTTTTTATTGATCCGTTTTTCAGGGACCGAGCCGATACTGCGCGTCTATACAGAGACGATGCATCAGGATAAAGTACAGAATATCCTGGAAGATGGTTTACGCGTGGCAGGCTTGAGATAGTTTGTGACAGCAAACTGGTTGGTTGATACACATTGTCATTTGGACTTTAACGTTTTTAATATTGATCGAGCAGAGGTTGTCGATCGCGCCAAAGAATCTGGTGTAATCCGGATTGTCAATCCGGGGATTAATATCTCTACCAGCAAGCTTGTGTTGGAGCTGGGAGCAATCTTTCCAGAGGTTTATGCTGCGATCGGGATACATCCCAATGAGTTACATTCTTTAGATGTATTTCGTGATGGGGAGCTGAAAGGTTTATTGACTCTTCCTAAAGTGGCTGCCGTAGGAGAGATTGGACTAGATTATTACTGGAACAAAGCTCCTAAGAATCTCCAGATGAAAGCTTTTGAGATTCAGCTTCAGTTTGCAGCTGAGGCAGGGCTGCCGGCTATAGTGCATAATCGGGAGGCAAGCCACGACACCTTATCCATCTTAACTTCCTGGCATTCGGGATTAAAATCCGCCTACCCTAATCTGGCAAAAATTCCCGGTGTTTTACACTCATTTTCGGGTACAATCGAAGAAGCTCTGTATGTGGTTGAGATGGGATTCTTCATCGGGATCACGGGTCCGGTGACATTCAAGAAAGCCGTCGACCTGCAGAAACTGGTGACCGTTCTGCCGCTCGAAAGCTTATTGGTTGAAACAGATGCCCCTTTTCTAACTCCTCATCCAATGAGAGGTAAACGGAACGAACCCTCTTATGTAAAAATTACCACCGAAAAGATTGCAGAGCTACGCGGGATTTCCTATGAGCAGGTCGCTGTGGTTACAACTGAAAATGCATTCCGATTATTTCATTGGAGAGAACCTTTTTGAGTAAAGTACCATTTTTTGATCCCGTTCAGGAAGGAATCCAACGGGTTGAAGGACGAATGATTGGGCAAGCTGAAGGCCTGAACCCAGAGTTATCCGCTGCCCTGCGGCTATTAATTGCTTCCGGTGGAAAAAGAATCAGGGTTGCGGTCACCTTGTTGATGGGCGGGATGTTGAATGCAGATGCCGAAAGGTTAACTACTTTAGCATCTGCGATTGAGCTGCTTCATACAGCAACCCTCGTGCATGATGATTTAATCGACGGAGCATTGATCCGTCGAGGAACACCGACACTTAATGCGAACTGGTCTCCAGCGGCCACGGTTTTAACCGGTGACTATATCTTTGCAAGGGCGGCCAAATTGGCAGCGGAGACCGGTTCTGTACCAATCATTATATTGTTTGCTGAAACCTTGGCGATCATTGTCAATGGTGAGATCACCCAGATGTTTGGTAGACATCAATTGATCGACCGATCGGCATATGATCAGCGTATCTATGCAAAAACCGCATCTCTATTTGAGACAGCTTGCCGATCCGCGGCGATCCTCAGCACGCAGGATGAAGCTGTCTGGGAAAATGCCAGGTTATATGGCTATCAAATTGGGATGGCCTTCCAGATTGTTGATGATATTTTGGATTTTACGGGCGAACAAGAAACCATTGGTAAACCTGTCGCCAATGATTTGAGGCAGGGATTAGTAACGCTGCCAGCTCTCCTTCATTATGAACACAATCCCAAACAGAGCTTGATCAAGTCAGTTATCAATGGAGAGGCAACCGAGGTGGAGATAAACCGCTTGGTGGAAGCGATCCGAAAAGATGGAGCGATCGATGCTTCTATGCAGATCGCTCATCAATATGTTGAGAGAGGAATAAACGCCCTATCAGGCTTCTCAGACTGCCTCGAAAGGCAGAGCCTGGAAAGCCTGGCGCGTTTTATCGTCGAAAGACGAAAATGAGTAGGAGAAGAGATTGGGGCTCTTTGCGCGAACATCAGCTTTCAGAGTTTGGAATGCTACAGATCTCGAACTTTTTCCATCAAGATTGACCTCTAATCAATATATAATTTCAAGGTTAAGGTGCTGGTAAGAGGTCAACCTGGACCCTTTCAGGAGCAGTGTATTGGTTATCTGGCAGTGATGTTCAATAAGGCAGTCGGATTCGATAAACACATTCGGTCCAATGCTGCATTGTTCTCCGATTGTAGAGTGGGGGCCGATCCAATAAGGGGGGTGCAGGACAACATTTTTTTCGATTGTGACCGAATCGTCGACAAAGTGTGGCTTTTCAATTTGAAGAAAGTGTAAATTAATTTCCAGTAAATCTTGAGCCGAGGTGAGGTTTAATCGCTCTTCGATCAATACACCACGGACGGTTTCTCCTTGGTCGATGAGAGACTGAATGGCATCTTGCAACTCATACTCACCCCGCGGAGACGGTTTTATATGCGGCAGATCGTCCAGGATACCTGGTTGGAAAATATAGATAGGCAGGCTGGCGATGTTTGAAACCATTTGTTGATGAGACCGGCTTCTCTGTGATCCTGGTAATGCGCTCCTTTTCGATCTGCACAACTGCAGTTTGTTGCACTTTATCTGGTGAGACAAGCCTCAAAGCTAACAAGGCTGCGGTATGGGGTTGGGAGTACCAGGAGGTAATCATATTGGTATAGCTGATTTGGGGGATGAGACTGTCGCAAGCAGTGAGAAGGAAATCCCCAACAATCCAATCCTTAGCACACATCAAGGCATGGGCCATACCTCTTGGCTCGAACTGTTCCACGAAACGAATGTTGATCTCAGGGAGAGGATTATCTTGAAAATAGGATGTTAATCGTTCATCAACAGGGCTGGTGACAATAATAAAATCGGAGACTGCATTGGACGCGATTAAATCTACAATCCTCGAAATGATTGGCTGGCCTAAAACAGGAAGCATGGCCTTCGAACGCTGGAAAGTGATGGGGTGCAGGCGTTTACCGCGCCCGGCTGCCAGGATGACTGCTTGCATCCTAATCTACATCCATCAAAGTGAGCCCTTCTCGTGAGATCTTTGGGCGGTATATCCAGGCGGATGTCAAGTTTGCTTCAGACACCACTTTCTCCCAGGCATGCATCACCTGCTCTTCGTGATCGGGACGGGTCAGTGCGAAAACGGATCCACCACTGCCTGCACCGGTTAGCTTGGCTCCTAAGGCTCCATTCTGCAATGCACTTTTAATAAGGAGGTTATTTGCCCAACCTGCCCCATCTTCAAACCCACAATACTGCATCATCTTGTCAACCAGCTGGTGGTTTTCGTTCATGAGAGACCCAAAACTCTCAAGATCATTCGCTAGAAGCGCTATTTTCCCTTTCCAGGCTGTTTCCCAAGCAGATGACATGAACTGTACCATCGGCGGTGTGCTGCCACCATGATTAATCCAATCCTGGTGCTCCAGAAGATAGCGGGGTCTCATTTTACCATGCACATCGCCGGAGTCGTGTTGAATGCCAGTTGAGACTGCTATGATCGGTAAATCTTTTACCCAGGGATCTAACCGTTCATAGGTGGTATAAGGTTCTGAGGCGATGGGGTGATGATGAAGCTTACCGCGATAATCCAGATAGGCGATCCCTCCAAAAAGAGGTACGTAACGGTCGGCAAAACCACATGTGATGTGCAACTCCAATGACTCAACCCTTTGGGTTAATTCAGAGAGAACATAATCGTTGTGGAAATATCGATCCAGGTCATAATATTCTCTTAGCGCTCCCAAGGTGAGGAGAACAAAAAGAGATGACCCACCCAAACCGCTCTGCCTGGGAACTTCGCTCCAAAGGGAGAGACTGATCCCTCGTTTGTGAATGTGTTCTCTGAATTCAGGGCTGTATTGGTTGAGGCGGTTAATGGCTGCCTTAACCAGATCCATCCGGCCATCGTAAGGGAGTGGAATTTGGGAAGGCGTAAATTCTAGCTGCTCCGTTACAACCGAAAGTAGACCCGGGCTGGGGCGAGAAGTGATTGTTCTTAGAATGATGGAGGAAGCATCTTCCACGCGTATCCCTGCAAAAAGGTTGACCGCAGCAGATATCGTAGCAAAGTCGCCTTCATTGCCATCGCTGGGATTACCAAGGATGTTGATACGGGCAGGAATGGTTAGCTCGAAGGGCATGGGTGGATTGAGGAGGATAGAGCTGAAGAAAAAATTCTTGGGACGTTTTTAGATGCCGAGTTTTTTTCGCCATTCAACGATTTGAGAAGTATGTTCAGCTTCATGCTCAAAGCTATCACTGGCGATCCATTCCCATAAGGGACGAGAAGCCAGCCAGGAAAATTTTTGCGGATCCGTTAACTCTTTGTCTGAGAAGCTTTCGACCCTGAGGATGGTCTGGTTACGCACCGTGTGAAAGTCATCCAGAACATGGTCCAGGGAGCGAGTACGCGATTCGATAAACCAGATATTGTTCGTCTCATCTACATTCGTTTGGGTGAACTGCATGGTGGTTGGGCGCTGTCCCTGGCGCGCCTGCCAGAGCAGCTTGACTAACTCAGCTTCCCAGCGACTGAGATGAGAAAGGATATCCTTGATGGACCATTCTCCCCCAACACTGGGAATGTTCCAATGGTCTAAGGGTAAACCTTCGAGTGTATCCAAGAATTTCTCGCGGCTTTCTTCTAGTTGGATCAAGATGTCATTTTTATTCATTAGAGATCCTTTGAATAAATAACCGGATAGCAGCGTTGAATAAGCCTGGCTGCTCTAAATTGAGAAGATGCCCTGCATCAGGAAGTATTGTGAGCTGAGCATTTGGGATGGCCTGTTGAAGGGCTTGAGCTTCAGCCAAAGGAACAATCTGGTCATCTGCACCATGAATAATGAGCGTGGGTTGGGTAGAAGCAGCCAAGAGGGAGGTAAATCAGGCCGCTCCTTCAATCCCAGCAGATCCTTGATTATGGTGTTGACTGAAATAGAAGACATGATCTCATGTGCAGTTTGAACAATTTCGGGTCGACCCGCAAGGCTCTTTGGGGAGAGCAGGCGAGGCAGCATGCTATCGATAATGGGTCTGGGACCCTGGGTCTGCGCCAGCAAGATAGATTTATCTCGATTGGTTCTTGCTTCGGGTGTGTCGGCTGCAGAGCGGGTGGCGGTCAGGATCAGTCCTGCAATGCGCTCAGGATGCAACCGCAGCATAGCCATCGCAATATAACCACCCATGGAAAGACCGCAAACGTACAGGGGAGCTGAAATTCCCAGCTCTCCTAAGAGGTCAAAACAATCTTGAGCGAGATTCTGCATCGTATGGGGAACGACACCGGATTCAGATTCGCCATGCCCACGCAGATCAGGGGCAATCACCTGGGCTGCATCAGCAAGGGCGTTCCATTGACCTTCCCATAATTGGCGATGGAGCGGAAAACCATGAATGAAAAGCAGCGGGGGACCAGATCCGTGCTCTTCAAAGCAAATGTTTACATCAGAAAGCTTGACAGTGGGCATTTGGGGCAATTCCTTGGGTATTAAAAACTCGCCAGCATCAGGCTGGCGAGTGATGAATAGAACCAGTAATGAGTCAATGCCTAACCTAAAAGATTCGGTCTTGACCTTGCCTGCAGGAATGTATATAAAAAAATCCTACAGGCAATAGGTGATATTATTTCGGTTCTTCTTCCTTTTTTTCAGTTTTTTCAGTTTTGTCGTCTTTTTTCTGATCGTCGTCGCTGCTAAGTCCCTGGCGGAACTCGCGGATGCCTTTACCTAACTCGCCGGCAATCTTGCCGATCCGGCCAACGCCGAAGAGGAGGATGACGATGACCAGGATGATGATTAACTCAGTTGGACCTAAACGCGGAATCATATTCTCTCCTTATTCTACTTTTCAATAGTGGGGGTATTATACATCAGATTTTCAGTATGTTAGGTTTAGATTCGATGAGAAAGTAGATAATCCCTTTTTCCAGGAAAGGGATTTGAAATGAAAACTTGCAGAGTTTATAGAGATAATAAGAAATGAAAACCCTAAATGCAATAGACCGATCTTTAATATATAATTAGTGAGGGTAAAGCAAGCAGCGGGAAGGCATCACCTCCCCGGTTCTGCGCATCGCTTCCCCACCACTGGTCTGGGGCTCATACCCCAATTTCCAATCCTGCTCCAAGGCGCTGTACCCGAGGTGAGATACCCAAAGAAATGGCAAACGGCCCAGCAGGTTAAGACCTCCGCTGAATGCCTGTGGTTCCTTGGGGCAGGATAAATTCTCCATCGCCTGGTGTTTTCTAGAAATATGAGAGAGGCAAGGGGTCTTCAGGCAGAAAGGGATTTCATATGGAATGGTTATTACCGTTTCTGATCGTTGTTCTTCTCGCCGCAATTGCGATATTTTACCGTCAGGTGACGGTAATGGAGTACGAAAGTGGGCTGCTTTACAGCGGTGGGAAATTCAAGCGGATGCTGACCCCGGGTAAGCATGGCTATGTGAATGGATGGCACAGCATCCAAAAGCTGGATATGCGTAACCGATTCGTTACTGTACCTGGCCAAGAATTGCTTACAGCAGATAATATCAGCTTGAAGATCAGCCTGGCTGCCAGTTATAAGATTGGTGATCCTTACCAGGCCATGCACGAATCAGACAATTTCCAAGAAGCGTTGTATATGCTTTTACAGGTTAACCTGCGCGATATTATTGGCGGGAATATTGTTGATGACGTACTTGAAAAACGCCAGGTGATTGGACTGGAGCTGCTCAAACGCTCAAGCGACCAGGCCAAAGCTTTAGGATTAATCCTCGGTTTCGTTAATATTAAAGATGTGATGTTTCCAGGAGAGTTAAAGAACATCTTTGCCCAGGTTGTAAAAGCACGAAAGGAAGGACAGGCCGCGTTAGAGCGCGCCCGGGGAGAAAGCGCTGCATTGCGCAACCTGGCGAACGCTTCTAAGCTTCTCCAGCACAATCCTGAGCTAGCACATCTGCGCCTATTGCAAACATTGGAAAATCATGGAGGCAGTACAGTGGTGCTCCTGACTGGTTCAGAGGGAGTTTCTACAATGGAAGCTTTGAAGAAGCATGCAAAATCTGAAGTGAAATAATTTCTAATTGGAGGCATATCATGAAAGTTCTCGTCACGGGCGGTGCGGGTTTTATTGGCTCTCATGTCGTGGATGTAATGTTAGAAGCTGGACACCAGGTCAGTATTGTCGATAACTTGTGGGAAAAGGGCGGCGGTCGACTGGAAAATGTCAATCCGAAGGCAGCGTTCTATAAGGTGGATGTACGCGATGGTATCTTGGCGGAAGTTTTTGACAAAGAGCGCCCAGAGGCGATTTGCCACCTGGCAGCCCAACACAGTGTGAAAATTTCTACCGATGATCCCGTTCATGATGCTCAAGTAAATATCCTTGGGCTGATCAACCTGCTGCAGTGCGCTAAGCGCTATGATGCACGTAAAGTCATTTTCTCCTCCTCTGGGGCAACCTATGGTACGGTGGAAAAGATGCCCGTTAACGAACGTACAGAACGGAACCCTAAATCTCCCTACGGGATTACCAAGATGGCCAGTGAATTTTATCTGAGGTTTTGGAAGGAGCTTTACGGATTGGATTTCACGGCTCTGAGGTATGGAAATGTGTTTGGACCACGGCAGGATCCTACTGGAGAGGCTGGGGTGATTGCGATCTTTGCGCGCCAAATTTTGCTAGGGATTCCTGTGCGTATTGACTGGGATGGCGAACAACAGAAGGATTATGTTTATGTGCGAGATGTCGCTCGCGCAAACCTGGCAGCTTTAACCAAAGGATCTGGAGAAGCATATTGTATTGCTACAGGTAAAGGCTCCTCCGTCAATGCACTTTATCGTGGACTTGCGGATATTATCGGCCATGATGTCGAAATTGTTCGTGCTCCAAAACGATCTGGGGATATCTATTTATCCTATTTCGATTGCGCAAAAGCAAAAGAACAGCTTGATTGGGAGCCGAAGACGGGATTGAAAGAAGGGTTGAGACAAACAGTGGAGTTTTTTAAGCAGACTGTAGGCTAATGAAGATGTCGACAGGCAAAGAAATCGTAGAAAAGACTTTGCGGTTTCAATTTCCTGAGCGTTTGGCCTATGATTTCCCGGAAAAATTTGGGTCTGATTTCTATTGGGCAGGGATGGAGCCCTCTCCGGATGCCAGGCCGAGGACAGGCGTGGATGAATGGGGAGCTACTTGGGAAAATATCGGTGCAATGACCTTGGGACAAGTCAAAAATTTCCCGCTCACGAGCTGGTCGGAATTTGATTGCCTAAAAATCCCAGACATTACTGATCCTCGGCGCTGGACTTGTCTTGATGGAGTCCGTAAAAAAGCTGGGGATCGTTTTTTGCTCGGGCATGGTATCTCGATTTATGCACGTGTGCATTATATCCGAGGGTTGGAAAATACCTGGATGGATATTCATGATGCACCGGAGGAGTTAGGTCATTTAATTGATGTGTTGGTGGACATGAACCTGGCTGCCATTCAGCGCTACTCAGAACTGGAATTTGATGGCTTGATCTTTCCTGATGATTGGGGTTTGCAAAACCGATTAATGATCTCGCCAACTGATTGGCGTAAGATCTGGAAACCACGTTATCCGCGTATCTTTGCAGCCGCGCATGCTCATGGACTGCACACCTTCTTACATTCTTGCGGTTATATTGTGGATATTCTCGATGATTTGATTGAGATTGGACTTGAGGCCATCCATATGGATCAGCAAGAAAACATGGGACTTGAGCAGTTAGGAAAGCGTTTTGGTGGACGAATTACATTTTTTGCACCGGTAGATATCCAGAAGACAATGGCGATTGGCTCTTTGGATGAAATCCGCCTCTATTGTCAGGCGATGGTGCGTTACTTAGGACGCCAGAAGGGTGGATTCATCCCGCGCTGGTATTCTGATCCGGTTGGCGCTGGTCATCGCCCAGAGGCGGTCGATGCAATGTGCGAAGAATTCATGAAGATCAACCAGAACCTGGCGTCTGTATGGCACTGACATCCACTTTAGGCTGAGCCCATATGGCATAACCTGACATTGATCAGATGACCTGCAGCATGAGGACCGCCAGAGCCACCAGATAGGGCAGCAGCGCGATAAGGAAAAGGATTGCAGCCCAGCGAAAATGCCGGTGGGTGCGTTGCTGCGCCTGATGGAGTTGAAGCAGGTCAGCCAACGCCAAACTAAGCATCTTTTGGTGCGTGAGTGCTCCAGTGGGCAGGCTGCTGGTGAGGCCATTTCTCCAGATAACGAACACCCCTAGCACTGCAAACGCTATGGAAACCAGCAGAAACAAGCTGGCAAACCCTGCCCCCAGTGCATAAACCAAGCGAAATATCAGGCTCATCAGGCTCGAGCCTCCAAAAATATTATCGGGTGTGAGCGCTAGGCCTGCCAGCAGAATGCTTTCGGCGAGGATGAGCAGCAGCAGGAGGGCAGACTGGGAAATGCTGGTTTTGCGGGCTTGCTTTAACTGCTCGAAAACGAATTGGAAACGCTCTTCAGCCAGGCGCTCGATGAGTGAGCGCTCAACCTGGGCAGGAGGTTTTGGGCGTATGTCAGTATAAGCTAGGCGGGGAGAAGGCACAGTCTTATTCCATTTCGACCGCATCACAACTCACCTCCAGCGTCTCAATCAATGGGCTGCCATCCAGCCCATTGAGCGGCGAGAAGGCATAGCGCACTGGAAAAGCACCGTTCAATCTCCAGGAAGCCACAGGATTGCGCTCATCGTTCAACAGGTGAATCACGATTGTCTGCCGCGCCCCAGCATCGCCAATGGCTGCTAGCCTCCACCACTGGAAAAGATCGAGCATTCCAGCAAAGCCGCGCCTCAGGACCAGGTTGGTGTACCTTGTCAGCCCGGGGATTTTTCGGCTTGACCGGTTGCGGTCGGTTCCTTCACGGAACTCTTCAACTTCAATCAGTAGTTCAGGCAAGAGCACCTCGTCGAAAGCTTGTGCTAGGTTAAGGACAGGAATATCCACAGAATATTGAGCATTTGAATAGGGATGATCTTGTGTAATAGCCATTTTGATGTGCCTCCTTAATTGTGGAATAATCAATTTTTGATATGATGATCTTGTTATTCGTCTTTTTGCTAGGGACAGAAACCTGGTTATAATACGGTTATCCCTATTGATATTTGTGTACCAAGTAAATCCTCGAGGTGCTTATGAAATATGCTATTTATACACCTAACTTCGGTGATGGGGTAGACCCACGCACGATGATCGATTTAGCTAAAGAAGCCGAGTTTTACGGTTGGGATGGCTTCTTCTTGTGGGATCATATGTTGGCAAGCAAGAGCCAAAAGATGAAAGTCTTTGATCCCACGGTTGTTTTGGCTGGCATTGCAACCGTCACGCAGCGCATAAACCTGGGCACAACCGTCACGCCTGTGGCACGCCGCCGTCCTTGGAAGCTGGCACGTGAGACAGTCTCACTCGACCAGCTCTCCAACGGGAGGTTGGTGGTGGGAGTGGGTTTGGGAGAGCCACCTGACGCCGATTTTGAGTACTTCGGGGACGATCCTACTCCCAAAGGCAGGGCAGAGCGACTTGATGAGGGAACTCGACATCCTGGCAGGGCTGTGGAGGGGTAAACCTTTCAGCTACCAGGGCAAACACTACAAGGTGGAAAAAGTCACATTTCTTCCTGTGCCGGTTCAGAAACCGCGTATCCCAGTGTGGGTGGGAGGATTCTGGCCGCATAAGCCGCCTTATCGCCGCGCTGCCCGTTGGGACGGCGTGATCCCGTTAAAAAATGACGGTTGGATTAGCCCACAAGATATCGATGAAATCATGGCGTTCATCCGTCCGCTGCGCATCCCAGAAGATCGCTTCGATGTAGCCGTGATCGGTTCGCAACCATCATTGGGAAAGGGTGCTGCTGCTCAGAAGAAGTTAGCTGAATTTGAAAAGGCTGGTACCACGTGGTGGTTGGAGGCTTTCTACCTGGAAAGGCAAAATGCTGAGCGCTTTTATAAACATATCCGCCAGGGACCACCTGGAAAATAGACATCTCATTGTAAGGAGGAAATTGTGATCGATTTTAATACGAATTTTGGGCAAAGAGTGCAGAAGCGATTAGAGCACGAGTCTGTGATTTGGTTTACCACTGTCAATTCAAAGGGCAATCCACAACCTAGACCGGTGTGGTTCCATTGGGATGGCGAGACGGTGCTTTTATTCAGCCAGGCGGAAGGCGCCAAAGTGAGGCATATCAAGGGCAACCCGTGTGTGGCGTTAAACCTGAACAGCACTCCCGATGGAGGGGATGTGATGGTTCTATTAGGAGAAGCAACGATTGTGGAAGATAAGGTTAGCCCTGAACGGCTGCAAGACTACATTCGAAAATATCAGGAAGGCATTAAAGATATTGGCATGACACCGGAAAGCTTTGAAGCGGATTACCATGTGCCGATCCTGGTTAGGCCATCATCGTTGCGAGGATTTTGAAAAATTGAAAGTCAGATATCTGGTTCCGATCACATTTAACGCAAGGAAAATTGAGTATTGAACCGATTATTGACATTATATGAATTCTTTGAAGGATACGAGAGATCCGAGCTTCTCTTTGATGTTCTGGTTCGTGTGATCCACGATACGGGAGTTTACGAATTGCGTATAACCAAAAGTCAGATCGCCTTCCGACGAAGGAAGAATTTTGCCTGGGTATGGATACCGGGTAGGTACCTGGGCGGAAATCAAGCTCCGCTTGTTTTCACACTCCCCTTGACAAGACGGGATGGCTCCCCACGATGGAAGGAGATTGTTGAGCCTGTTCCAGGGAAATTCATCCACCACCTAGAATTATATTCCAGCGAAGACATCGATGATGAAATAAGTCAGTGGTTTATAGAAGCATACATGCTAGGATAAAGAAAATTATTGGAAGCACCTGTCCAGTTTTCGTGACAATCAAAAAGTCTCCTTGTTAAATTACCCCTAAGAGGTTCCTCAATGACCCTACAGTATCCCGCAACCCGCAATTCTGATCAAATCGATAACTACCATGGTACGTTTGTACCGGATCCCTTTCGCTGGCTTGAAGATGTCGACTCCCCAGAAACCTTTGAGTGGGTGAGACAACAGAACGAGCTGACCTTCGGTTACCTGGAAAAGATTCCGGCGCGCCAGCGATTTCGAAAAAGGCTGACAGCATTGTGGGATTACCCGAAAGCGACTGCGCCAACGAAACGCGGAGGACGCTATTTCCAATTTCGTAATTCTGGACTGCAGAACCAGAATGTGCTCTTTGTACTGGATGGGATAGAGGCCGAGCCTAGACTTCTCCTTGACCCGAATATTCTCTCAGAAGATGGCACGATAGCACTCAATACCTGGGAAGTATCAGAAGATGGGAAATGGCTGGCTTATGCCCTCTCGAGCAGTGGGTCGGACTGGCAAAAGTGGCGTATCCGAAATGTGGAGACTGGGGGAGACCTGCCGGAGACTTTAGAGTGGAGCAAATTCTCTGGAGCAGCCTGGCGTAAGGATTGCTCTGGCTTCTATTATTGTCAGTACCCGGCTCCCAAGGAAGGGGAGACATACCTGGAAGCCAATTACAATCAACGGCTCTACTTTCACAAACTGGGCACTGAACAGACTCACGATCAGCTGGTCTATGAGCGTACTGATCACAAAGATTGGGGTTTTGGTGCTATCGTGACTGAGGATGATTGCTACCTGATCCTGAATGTGTGGCAGGGTACTGATACGCGCAACCGCCTGTTCTACCAGGATTTGCAGACAGGCGGTCCGGTGGTCGAGCTGATCCCTGAGCTAGAAGCCTCTTATGAATTTATCGGTAACGATGGACCAATTTTTTATATTAAAACTGACCTGAGCACACCGAGAGGCCGGATAATCGCAATTGATACATCTAACCCAGAGAGGGAGAACTGGCGAACGCTGGTGTCACAATCCTCCGACACCCTGGAAGCCGCGATTATGGCGAACAATGAGTTCATCCTCCTTTATGTGCATGATGCAAGCCATCAGCTAAAACGTTTTGAAGCAGGTGGAATTCATATCGGGGATATCGATCTGCCGACGCTCGGTTCTTTATTGGAGCTTCCTTCTGGGAAAAGAGGAGATCGGGAATTTTTCTATTCGTTCAATTCCTTTGTTTACCCTCCGACTGTTTTCCGTTTTGATTTCACAAAGGGAGAAAGCCAGGTCCTTTGGTCACCACCCATTCAATTCGATTTTTCTCATTATGAAACTCGCCAGGTCTTTGTAGCCAGTAAAGATGGCACTCAGGTGCCTGTATTCCTGGTGCACCGCAAAAATATCCAATGCGATGGGACTAATCCGGTGATTTTATATGGTTATGGTGGTTTCAAAATTTCCAATCTACCTGTATTCTCCATCAGCCGGCTGGCCTGGTTCGAGATCGGCGGGGTGCTGGCATACTCGTGCCTGAGAGGCGGAGGTGAATACGGTGAAGAATGGCACCAGGCTGGCATGCTGCATAATAAGCAAAATGTTTTTGATGATTTCATTGCCTGTGCAGAGTGGTTGATTAAAGAAAAGATCACTTCTACACCCAGATTGGCCATCCAGGGAGGCTCGAACGGTGGGTTGTTAGTGGGAGCATGCATGACACAGCGTCCGGACTTATTCGGCGCGGCTCTACCTGCGGTAGGCGTGATGGATATGCTGCGCTTCCATAAGTTCACGATCGGCTGGGCGTGGGTGAGTGATTATGGCTCATCAGATGATCCAGAGTTCTTCAAGACACTGTATGCCTATTCGCCTCTGCACAACCTCAAACCGGATCGAAATTACCCACCCACAATGATCACCACCGCGGACCACGATGACCGCGTGGTGCCCGGGCATTCCTTCAAATTCGCTGCGACACTCCAGGCAGCCCAGGCTAATGAGGCGCCGGTGCTTATTCGCATCCAGACCAAAGCAGGGCACGGTTTCGGCAAGCCCACACGAGTGATTATCGAGGAAATGGCGGATGTGTTTGCTTTCTTATCTCATATCTTTGAGATCCCTTATGAATGAATCCTTTGGAAACACCGCACAAGTTATTATTACAATTCTGGTGGATAACCACGCTGATTTAATTGTGAAATCGACGGACGAGATCCGGTATTTTACGAAAAAGCCGCTGTTGGCGGAACACGGTTTTGCTGCGCTGGTTGATTTACCTGAAAGTCATTTACGTATTCTTTGGGATGCCGGATTGACCCCCCTGGTTTTGATCGAGAACATGAAACGAATGGAGATCGATCCAGCTACCATTGGTGTGATCGCTCTCAGTCATGGGCACGACGATCATACAGCAGGGCTGGCGGATCTGCTGCGTTGGATGGATCGCCGGCCCAAACCCAAGGAATGGGGAGTGGGGGCTAGTATGGATGAGATACGCGGTTGGTCAACAATGAGCCGATTGCCGGTGATCGCTCAACCAACAGCTTTTCGAGAGCGTTGGTTTGTGGATAAAGATGGGAAAAAGTTTGGACCGATGCAACCTCCACCCCGCTCGGAATGGGAAGCTCTAGGCGCAGAAGTGATCCTTTCAGATGAGCCCTACCAACTGGGACGAGGGTGCTGGACAACGGGAACCGTGCCGCACTTGAGCTTTGAAAAATCTGGCAGATCTTCATCCCTCTTTTACAGGCAAGACGAGGAATTCATCCATGACGATATCGAAGATGACCAGGCTCTTGTGCTGAATGTGAAAGATAAAGGATTAGTGATCCTCTCAGGCTGTGCGCATTCAGGAATTGTCAATACCATCAACCGGGCCAGGCAAATCAGTGATATCGAGCAGATTTGGGCAGTCATGGGAGGTTTTCACCTGGCACGAGCAGATGAGGATGAATTACAAAAGACTGTTGATGCGCTCAAACAATTCCAACCTAAGCTTATCGTGCCATCCCATTGTACTGGCTTTCGGGCTCAATGCCGGTTGGCTGACGAGATGGGAGAAGTTTTCATCCCAGGAGTTGTTGGAGCGAGTTATTATTTTTAAGAGATGAAGTAAATGCTTGCTTATCGCAGGTTGTTATGCCATAATGCTGGGCAAAGCCAATGCTAAACGGTCAAAAAAGAGCACTTCTCGTTTTTTTACTCCTGGCTTTTAGCTATGGTTATTTTTCTCATGATCCAGGAGCCAATGGGAACTCGCGTCTCGATCTGACCTTTGCGATTGTTCAAGAAGGGCGCCTGACCATCGATTCTTTTCACGATCAAGAAGGAACCCAGACTATCGATAAATCTTTTTTTAACGGGCATTATTATTCTGATAAAGCCATCGGCACCTCGCTTTTGGGCGTATTTTTTTATGCGCCCATGTATTGGCTGATGAATTTGACCTCCTTCAAGCTGGACCTCAGGCAAATTAAAATATATCTTGACGTTTCTGGTGATTGGGCTGCCTTCGGCAATTACTGGTTGCCTTCTATACATTCTTTGTGAAACGATTTCAAAAAGTAAAATGAAAGCATTTGTGGCAACTCTATCCGTCATGTTAGGGACGATGTGCCTGCCTTTTAGCGCTATTTTCTTCGGTCACCAGCTCGCCGCGGCGTTTCTTTTTTCCGGTTTTTTCTTGATCTTCCAACTCAGGCTCAAAACTGATTTGAAAAATAAGCCTCTTTATTTATTCTGGATCGGTTTCTTATTGGGTTGCGCTTTTTTGGTTGAGTATACGACCTTGGTCGTGATCCTTCCACTGGTGGTTTATTGTGTATATCTTCTATGGGAGAAAAAATCCCCGGCCGAGAATTTAATAAAGTTGATTATGCCCACTTTGGGCGTAGTAATTCCGATAGTTATCTTGATGATTTACAATAATCGCATTTTTGGCAGTCCATTTACGATCGGATACGAACACCTGGGTAACGAGTTTCAAGCTTCGATGTCACAGGGATTGATGGGGATCAATTGGCCCCGGTTACTTGTTCTCTACTACCTGACATTTCACCCAGCACAGGGTTTATTCTGGCAGTCCCCAGTGCTGCTGTTGGGATTTGTTGGAATTTACTACATGTTAATTGATAAGCAGTATCGTATAGAAGCGATGGTCATCGTCTTTTCATCTGTTTTCTATCTACTGCTCAATTCGGGTTACTTTATGTGGTGGGGTGGGGCGTCTTTTGGACCCCGGCATCTAATCCCAATGCTCCCATTCCTTGCAATTCCTTTGGTATTTGTTCCACGCCGGCTATTTCCATTGGTAATTATCTTGGGTATCATCTCAATCACACAAATGTTTATTCCACTGGCTGGGTTCATCCAGGTTCCTGACGAAATTTTCCCCAATATCGGCAGCCTAGGAACTTTTGCTTATTCAACCATTTATAGTTACTGTTTGCCCCAATTGTTCAAGGGTTACTTTGCGTATAACCTGGGTGAAAAAATATTAGGTCTAAAGAGTTGGATGATCCTTGTTCCAAATTTATTGGCGATCCTGGTTACTACCGGAGTTCTTTAATGGATGAAAATTTCAATTTTAGAAAAAAACATTCCAAAAACTCTCGATGAGGTATCCTCTATGCCCCTCGCTCCTCTCAATTTCCTCCCTTTTCCCCTAGGATCGATTACTCCGCTTGGTTGGCTTAAGAACCAGCTTCGACTGCAAGCGAATGGCCTCTCCGGCCACTTGGACGAATTTTGGCCGGACGTTAAAGATTTGCGTTGGATCGGTGGAAATGCTGAAGCCTGGGAGCGTTTCCCATATTGGCTGGATGGCGTTATCCCACTGGCTTATTTGATTAACGATTCTAACCTGATCACAAGGGTGAATTCATACGTGGAATATATCTTGGACCACCAGGCTGAAGATGGCTGGCTTGGCCCGCGCAAGATGGTTATCTATGGAGGCGGGACAGAAATTCCTAAATATGATCTTTGGGCGCAATTCCTCATCCTAAAAGCCTTGGTGCAGTTTTATGATGTTACGCAAGATCAACGTGTACCAGAAGTGGTTGAGAAGAGCCTGAGATGTATTGATAACTATATCGACCGCATTCCCCTTTTTGATTGGGGGCAATTCCGTTGGTTTGAAGTCCTGATCCCCATTTACTGGCTCTATGATTTGAAAAGCTTACCGCGGCCCGGAGGAGATGTCCTGGTTGCGGATGCGGATGAAGTGCAGTGGCTGCTAGACCTGGTTGTGAAGCTGCATGCCCAGGGTTTCCACTGGGGAAATTTCTTCGCCCGCTGGCCTCTTACGCAGCCAACCCCCAAGGGGCGCTGGAACTTTGCTGGGCATGTAGTTAATAATGCCATGGCGATTAAGGCTCAAGGGTTGTGGGGGCGCCTGACCGGTGACGAAAGCGACCGCCAGGCTGTTTACGATATCATGGCGAAGCTTGACCGTTTCCATGGAATGGTTAGCGGAGTTTTTACCGGCGATGAGTGCCTGGCGGGCAAGCGTCCCACCCAGGGAACGGAGCTGTGTGCGGTGGTTGAATATGCATACAGCCTGGAGGTGCTGCTCTCGATCATGGGAGATCCGAGGTTCGGAGACCGGTTGGAAAAGATTATTTTCAACGCCTTGCCAGCCACTTTTTCATCAGATATGTGGGCTCACCAATATGATCAGCAGGTCAACCAGGTGGAATGCTCTATCAGGGAGCGGGATTGGAACTCGAATTACAATGAATTGAACCTGTTTGGCCTGGAGCCGAACTTTGGCTGCTGTACAGCCAATCTCAGCCAAGGTTGGCCTAAGTTTGCAGCACACTTGTGGATGGGCCTGGAGAAGGGAGGATTGGTTGCCATCGCTTATGCTCCCAGCCGGGTGCAGACGCTTATCAAAGGGGTCCCTGTCACTGTGACACTTGAAACTGATTATCCTTTCAGAGAGGATTTGCATTTATCAATCGATGTTGCCCAACCTGTCGAATTCCCGCTACTCCTGCGCATCCCGTCTTGGGCAAAAGGTGCTTCCATACGCCTTTTCTATGCCGGTGTTACCTATCAGCCCGAGCCTGGCAGTTTTTTCCGCCTGGAACGATTATGGGAAGGGAAGAAAGAGATCAATCTGCATTTTCCGATGCGGCCAAGCCTGCTCGATGGATTTCGAGGTGCAGTGTCTATCCAGAGAGGACCTCTCGTATATGCTCTCAAAATAGGCGAACGTTGGCAGCAGGTGAACACAGAAAACCCATTCCGGCAGCTCCCACACGCGGATTGGGAAGTTTTCCCAACGACCTCCTGGAACTACGCCCTGGCTGTTAGTGAAAAATCACTTGAAGAGGATATCGAATTCGAGAGCCATGACTTGGGGGATTGTCCTTTTTCACCCGATGGTGCCCCGGTAATTGCACGGGTAAAAGGCCGTAAGCTACCTGATTGGAAAATGGAGAATGGATCCACAGCAGATGCACCCATCAGCCCAGTGTCATCGGATGAACCACTGGAAGCGGTGGAGTTAATTCCTTATGGTTGTACGAATTTGAGAGTCACGGAGTTTCCGGTGTTGGAAAAATAAACTTTTTATTTTATGCGATTGCATAATCCCATACTTCAACCGAGATGACAAGGGAATCTTGTATCGATTTACTTACTCGCACAATTCGACATGACTATAACTTTAGCGCATGTAAAGGAACTGCCGCAGTGATCTGCCCTCGATCTAGTGACTGCTCAATCCAGTAGATTGTACTGGATCCAACAGGAGGCGAAAAATGATTTGGAAAATTCACTTAATCTTCAAGACCCACCTCGATGTGGGCTTTACCGATTATGCTCGGAATGTTATTGAAAATTATTTTACAAGCTTTATTCCACAGGCTCTTTCTACCGCTGAGGAGCTACGCCGGGCTGGTGGATCGGAACGCTTTGTCTGGACGACTGGCGCATGGCTAATTTATGAATACCTGGAGTGGGCTGGGGGTAGAGATCAGAAGCGCCTGGAGAAGGCAATCGAGGCGGGGGATATCGCCTGGCATGGGCTGCCGTTTACGACTCATAGTGAGCTGCTTGACCCTGACCTTTTTCGCTTCGGCCTGAGCCTGTCTGCTGAGCTTGACCGGCGTTTTGGGCGACGGACGATTGCAGCCAAGATGACCGATGTGCCTGGGCATACGCGTGGGATTGTCCCTCTGCTGGCTGAAGCTGGGATCCAATTTCTACATATCGGGGTCAACCCAGCCTCCACACCTCCAGATGTCCCACCTGTTTTCACCTGGTTCAGCCCAGATGGGTCGGATGTCATGGTGATGTATCATAAAGGATCGTATGGTGACTTGATGACCGTTCCTGGTCTGGATGAAGCAATTGCTTTTGCCCACACCGGAGATAACCGCGGTCCGCAGTCTGCGGAAGGAATCCGGGAGGTGTTTGCAGAGTTCCGCCAGCGATTTCCTGGGGTAGAACTAATCGCTTCGACCATGGATGCGTTCGCAGTAAGCTTGTTGAAGGTCAAGGTCAGCCTGCCGCAGGTTACCGCAGAATTGGGAGATACCTGGATCCATGGGGCAGGCAGCGACCCTGGTAAGGTGAGTCAATACCGTGAGTTGCTCCGGCTGCGTAAAAACTGGCTGGTACAGGGGCGGTTGAAGGTGGATTCGCCTCTCTATCGTGGTTTATCAAATTCTTTGCTTCTGGTTCCAGAGCATACCTGGGGGATGGATGTGAAGAAACATCTGGCGGATTATGAAGCTTACACAGCAAATGAATTCCGAGCAAGGCGTGGGCAACCGAATTTCATCAAGTTTGCTTCCTCATGGGATGAGCAGCGCGAATATGTGCGCCGGGCAGTGGACGCACTGGGTGATAGTGATTTGATGGATGAAGCTCGAGCAACTCTGAATGCCCTTCAACCTGTAAGACCACTGGCAGGAAATTATGGGCAGGCTGCCAGCCCGGAAGAGGGTTTCGATACCAGCTATTTCCGCATGGGTTTCGATCCGGCTACCGGTGCAATCACAAACCTGGAGGTAAAAGAGACGCTCTTCAGGTGGGCTAGCGTGGATTTACCACTCGGTTTGTTTCAATATGAAACTTTCTCTCAATCTGATTACGACCGTTATTACCATCAGTATATTAAAAATAAAAGAGAAAATTGGACATGGGCTATTCCGGACTTTACAAAGCTGGGGATGGAGACTGCCGGTGCGGAACATTGCACCTGGCTGCCTTGTCTAAAGGATCTTTATCATAGCCAATCTAATCTCAGTGACCGATTCTTGCTTCAATTGGAATATTCTGGATTACCGGTTGAGATGTACGGCTGCCCGGCGAAAGTAGCCATCGAAATCGAGGCTTTGTGCGATGAACCCGTGTTAAATTTTACCGTCCAATGGTTTGACAAGGCAGCCTGCCGTCTGCCTGAGGCTATCTGGTTCTCTTTTGTGCCAAGTACGAAACGCTCATCCTACTGGCAGATGGATAAGCTGGGCCAGCTCATTTCACCGCTGGAAGTGATTAGAAACGGTAATCGAAAACTTCATGCGCTTGGTACAGGAGTGTATTATCAGGATGAGCGCAACGGGCTGACCATCGAGACCTTGGATGCTCCATTAGTCGCTCCGGGTGAGCGCTCCCTATTGAATTTTAATAACCGCCAGCCTCCTTTACGAAAAGGGATGCATTTTCTGCTTTACAACAATTTATGGGGCACCAATTTCCCCATGTGGTACAAAGAAGATGCTCGTTTTCGGTTTATCCTTAAGTTCAGAGGATGATGGAAAGAATGCTTTTATGCCCAAAGGGTGCGCTATTGCATGCTGCTGGGGTTAAAGGTGAGGGAAAGAGGACCAACTCAAGGGCATTTAGCTTATTTCAAATGTTATTTGGGGGCGTAGACGATAAAATCGGTGAAGGCTGCCTGGGCTTTGTCCCCTTTATCCATCACTTCCACGCCAAAGCCGATTTCCCCTGGGGTGAAATCTTCATTCATGTACCAGACAGGCCGGCCGTTGATCAGGAAAATGTAATCGGAACCTGAGGCGCGCACACCAAGCTGATTGGGCTGCTTTAAGGAGATAGCCGAAGAGTGCATTACGATATCCTGATAGATGCTCGTATCGAAAACTGCTAATATCTGAAAGCGCCCATCACTTCGTAAGCCGAAGAATCCGTAGTCGTCGTTATGATGACAGAAAACAAGTCCAAAAGCGTAATCTCCAGTGGCTTCACCCTGGATGAATTCCAATTTGGTTTTGGCGTAAAAATTGGTAAAGGTTTGCCCCAAGGCTGGCGTCAGATTCCAATAGGAGTTGCTGTGCTTTGGATCAGCAATTGTCCATAAGTATTTACCATCCGAGATCCGCGTAGTGGTTGCCAGATAATCATCCTCATGATTGCCAATTGGCCAACCGAGGGTATTACTTGTAAAAGTGTCGGTTAGGATGGGCGTCCAGGAAGCCTGGGCAAAAGCCAGTTCCTGGGCTTTTGCCACCAGGAGGGCAGTTTCGGTAGCTTGTTGTCGTAGATACCAATCGGCAGTGGCAGTGGCGGACTGGTTATCGCGGGTTGCCTGGGCATCCAATGTCGCCTGGAAACGGCGGGTAGCTTGCAGAATGGCACCTTCGGTGGCATCCCTTTGGGCGGGGCTGAGTGTGGCGAGAATAGGGAAAATTGATGTGGGAGTCAGCTCAGCTATTTGAGATTTAGCACAAGCAGCGCAGACCAAGAAGAAAAGTAGAGCTGGCAGGTTTAGAGGAAATTTTCTACGGAGGGTGAGTTTTCTGCTTAAAAAATACTATGAGTTCTTATGCATCTTGAGGGTCTTTCGTAAAGATGAATTTTAGCGTAGGATCATGGATTTGAAATATCTTTCTTGAAATTCGGTCAGGGCGTAGATCTGCGCTTCGGTGTAGTTTTTACCTTCTGGTACTACGACAAGCTTTTCATCATCATCATCCAGGCGGTGGAGAATGGCGATACAGCAACCGCGGAATTCTTCCAATGGTACGAAGATCCCTAACACGTAGGCGTCCAGATCTTCACCGTCTGAAGCGAGAATCCCAGGGACATATCCATAGTTAACAGGATAAATGAATCCCCATTGTGGATGTCGCGAACCGATTGGTCGATCGATCTTAATGGTGAGGATTTTTCCGATGAATTCCTTGGGATCAGAAAATCCTGCATGTATCGTTTTCATAATCTTCATAAAATTATACAAGCTTAATGAAAACAGTAAATGATCAGGTACTTTTGAATACAGGAATACGGGAATCTTTTGTGGATTTAATCTTTCAGGTGATAGAATCATTAAAATCCACTTTGACCCCAGGAAGAATTATGAATACTCCACAAACACCTTCAGAAGCTTTCTTGAAGCTCACGGATTTAATCCTATCGAAAATGCAACGATTCTCCATTCCTGGTGTTTCCGTTGGAGTCTTAATTGGCGACCAGGAATTCACTGCTTCCTTTGGTGTAACCAGCATTGAGAACCCGCTTATTGTTACCCCCGAGACTCTCTTCCAAATCGGTTCGATCACCAAGACATTTACTGGGACAGCTACCATGCGCTTGGTGGAGATGGAGAAGCTTCGCCTGGACAAGCCTATAAGACATTATATCCCGGATCTTAAGCTGGCTGATGAGTCGGTCGCGCAGCGGGTCACCTTGCGCCACTTATTGACGCATACAGGAGGTTGGGCAGGTGATTATTTCAATGATTTTGGACAAGGGGATGATGCACTGGCGAAGATGGTGGCCAAATTGGTTGATTTACCTCAGCTTACCCCTCTTGGTGATGTGTGGTCCTACAATAATGCAGGTTTTTACCTGGTTGGCAGGCTAATCGAAGTCGTCACCGGATTATCCTATGAAGCTGCATTGAAAGAGTTAATCCTCTCTCCGTTGGGAATGGACCATTCTTTTTTCTTTGCACACGAAGTTATTTCCTATCGTTTTGCTGTTGGGCATGCTTTGGAAGATGGTAAGCCAACTGTGGCGCGCCCCTGGGCAGTCGGGCGTGCCATCCATCCTGTCGGAGGCTTGGTGACAAATTTACCCGACTTGTTCCGGTATGCTCGCTTTCATATGGGCGATGGAACTACGCAAGATGGGATTCGCCTGTTACGGGCAGATACATTGGCGGAAATGCAGGCTCCCCTCGTACCAGCCTCCGGAATCCGTTCCTTTGGCTTGAGCTGGGGAGTAATGGACATTGATGATCACCGTTTGATCTCACATGGTGGAGGAACCAAGGGGCAAGTAACTTTCCTGGGCATCTCGCCAGCCCAACATTTTGCAATGATTGTCCTGACGAATGGTGAAGATGGTGATGCCATCACCAGCAGCGCCTGGAGTGAGGCCCTGCAGCTATTCCTTGACCTGGAAATGCCCGAAGCGCAACCGATCCAGGTTTCAACAGAAAAATTGATGGAATATACTGGAAAGTATGATAGCCTTGCCGAAATCCTGGATTTGAGGTTAGAAGAGAGTGTACTTGTACTTCACACCTACAACAAGGGAGGTTTTCCAACCCCTAATACCCCACCTATGCCGAATCCACCGGCTGTCAAAGCGGCTTTGTGCGGGGAGGACCGCTTGGTGGTGCTCGATGAGCCAATGAAGGGCAACCGGGGCGAATTCTTACGTAGCGAAGCTGGCACGATCGAGTGGCTGCGTTTGGGTGGCAGGGTACATCGCAGGGTTTCTTAGGAGTTTAGGAATGATATTTTGGATTTTAGCTGTCATTGGGTTGTTTGTTTTAGGAAGCTTGTTCATGGTTCTGATTGTGCGAGCCTTGCGGATAAAACCTCGCCAGGTAGACAAAAGTGCAATACAACCCATTCCCATTGAGCCTCAAGCAGCAATCCAGCATCTCGCAGGAGCCGTACGCATCCAGACAGCCTCGCACCTGGATGCGAGCCAGATCGATTATCCTGCTTTCCTTCAGCTTCATCATTTCCTTGAGCAGGCTTTTCCGCAGGTTCACAAAACCCTCACACGTGAAGTTGTGGATCAATATAGTCTACTTTATACCTGGCAAGGACAAGATGCAAGCCTTAAACCCGTTCTTCTTATGGGCCATTTGGATGTCGTACCGATCGAGGATGGCACACAAAAAGACTGGATTTGTCCCCCTTTTGAAGGCATCGTACAGGATGGATTCCTGTATGGTCGGGGTACGATGGATGACAAGAATGCAATCGTGGGAGTTCTCGAAGCCGTCGAAGGTCTTTTAAAAGAAAGGTACCAGCCTAAACGGACAATATACCTGGCTTTTGGCCATGATGAGGAAATCGGAGGAAGGGGTGCAGCCCAGATCGCAGCGCTTTTTAAATCCAAGGGCGTTAAATTTGAGTGTGTGTTGGATGAGGGCTTAGCGATCATTGATGGTATTTTGCCAGGGATCGAAAAGCCTTTTGCCTTGATAGGGGTGGCAGAGAAGGGTTATCTCAGTGTGGAATTGAATGTGGAGAGCAGCGGAGGGCACGCCGCTATGCCGCCAAAGGAAACGGCGATTGGGATCCTCAGTAGGGCGATGCTACGCCTGGAAGAGCATCAAATGCCAGCGCGTTTCGG
This sequence comes from uncultured Chloroflexia bacterium, assembly GCA_963751425.1. Classification (GTDB taxonomy): domain Bacteria; phylum Chloroflexota; class Anaerolineae; order Anaerolineales; family UBA4823; genus CAVVUF01. The sequence continues at coordinate 1,951,812 of CAVVUF010000002.1, forward strand.
ACCTCCTACCAGCCAGATGTTCGCTTACCTGGCGCCAGAAATGCCTTTTTCCCTCCGCCTGGTAATGGCTAACCTGTGGATATTCAAAGGCTTGTTACTGAAACGATTAAGCGGGATGAATACCATTAATGCCATGCTCCGGACCACAACCGCTCCAACGATTTTTAGCGCAGGATTTAAGGATAACATCTTGCCTATTCAAGCACGTGGGGCGGTAAATTTTCGCTTGCTGCAGGGAGACACTGCTGAAAGTGTTTTGGAACATGTGCAGAAAACAATTGCTGACCGGCGTGTAACAGTTAAGCCCGCTTCTGACTTCTTAGTCGAGGCTTCAACGGTTTCACAAGTGAATGCAATTAGCTTCCAAGCGCTGGAACGAGCTCTAACAAACATCTTTCCAGGTGTTGTGGTTGCTCCAGGCCTTGTTACCGGAGCTACCGACAGCCGTCATTATGCAGAATTATCTACCAGCATCTATCGCTTTTCGCCTTTGTGGATAAAGCCAGAAGACTTGAGCCGGGTGCATGGGACGAATGAGCGGATTGGGGTGGAAAATTTTCAAAGAATGGTGCAGTTCTACGCCGCTTTTATCTGCGAATTGACTTAATGATCTATAGGTCAGGTTCTCACCACCCTGGCTTTGTCAGTGGTAAAGGGGTATTATTTAAAGCTTTAGCCATTTTGAGTAACGAGGTTACCGTATTCCAATTGCGGGTAGTGGCAGACACAGATAGTTTTTTCTCGAAATAATTGTTCGAAAGTTTTGTTTTTCCATATCCGTTCAGACAGAAGAGATAAATCACTTTCTCCCCAGGAATAAATGCATCCTTTTCGCTTGCTTGAGTCGTCAGGTGATTGACCATTTCTTTTTTCGGTAAAGAATACAGGAAGGTGACATAAAGACTGGCAGGATCTTCTTTTCGATCCCTGAGGAATGGATTGTGGTTGACGATGTGCTGGAAATCATCCAGCGTTCGGATAAAGACTGGTACATGGTAGCCAAAGGATTTTTCGATTTTTGATTCAATATTATCAACGAGTATTGACCCATCTATCTCATCACTCTCGAAGACGATGTTACCACTTTGAAGATAAGTCTGCACATGACTTAAACCCAATGTTTCGTATAGGTGTGTTATATCTGCCATACGGATAGATTTTTGTCCACTGACATTGATGCCGCGTAACAACGATATAAAGGATGACATCTTATTTTCCTTTTGTCGATGTTTCACTGCGGGGCGGTGGTAGAGGTTTTGAAACTGGCTTGGAAACAGTGATGATGGTGGGAATGTTGACTGGGGCGGTGATGCCCATGGCTTGCAATACACTGGCAGCCCGGTTGCGAACACCTGCATCAGGGTCGTTCAACAATACTTGTTTTAGTTCTTCTATAGAACGATCTTCTTTATAGTGAATCAATGCTCCAGCAGCTCGTTTGCGCACATCGGGGTGCGCGTCTTTGAGTGCATGAAGAAGCGGGTTGATCGCAGCGGGGTTGTCCTGCTTTCCTAAGGCTTCAGCCGCATGTGCCCTGACCACATGGCGGGGATGTCCGGGTTTTCCATCCCCTCCCAAGGCCCGCGCAAGCTCATCGAAAGCCAGAGGTCCCATACGTCCCAGAGATTTGATGGCGATATCTTGTAAAGCGGAGTTTGCGGTACTGTTAAGGATCAAACCCAAAGCTTCTACTGCTTGAGGCTCGCGATATCCTGAAAGCAACAGGGCTGCTTGATATTGTTCGCGCGCGTTGCCGTTTTGAACGGTGTGAATTAACTCACTGAGGATAGGTATGGGCATGAAGGTATTATACCAAGGTTGGTCTCTGATCGAATCGATCTGAAAAACCATGAATAAATTTATAAATAGAGGTTGAAGAAAGCTATTGTATAATGAATTAAATTACTCGAGAAAGGTTCTGTCCATTAGGAAGGAGAATTGAAAAGTGGAAACATTTGATGCGGTTAGAACGAACCTGGCAGTACGCCAATTCAGGCATGAGCCGATCCCGAAAGATGTCGTTCGACGGATCTTAGAAGCGGGCTGGTTGACCGGAAGCGCCATGAACAGTCAACCCTGGAATTTTATCCTTATCGAAGATCGAGAAATGTTGATAAAAATTGCTGAACTGGTGAAATCTGGCCCTTACATTGCACAAGCGGCGCAGGCAATTGTGGTGGTAATCGATAATTCGAGGTTCGCCATTTCTGACGGCAGCCGGGCGATCCAATCAATGTTATTAACTGCCTGGTCAGAAGGGGTTGGTTCAAACTGGGTAGGCTTTGTTGGTATTGACGGAATAAAGCCACTCTTAGGAATTCCAGCAACCCTTGATGTGCTTGCGATCCTTCCCTTTGGCTATCCTGCAAAAGAGATCGGTAAGGGGAAGAAAAAACGTAAACCGTTTGAACAGGTGGTCCATATAGGTTTTTTTGGAAAGATTTTTCATTAGAAGCTTTGAGGATTTATTGCTTTTTTAGAGCATTTCCGGTATTCATCGTGAAGCGGTTTCTTCTATATTGTCATATGAGGTTGGAGAAGGAATTGTTCCAGTGATATGAACGCATTTCCCCAAGAGATCATCGGTCGTTACCAACTCCTCCACCAACTAGGTTCCGGTGGGATGGGGGCGGTCTATAAAGCTCAAGATTTGAAGCTAAAAAGGGAGGTCGCGTTAAAGCTCATGAACCCCTCGTTAGCGCATAACCAGGAGTTTCGCGACCGTTTCCTACAAGAAGCTCAGTCAGGAGCACGATTGAAGCATCCCGGCATTGTTCAGGTGCATGATATTTGTGAGGAAGACGATTATTTATTTATTGTCGAAGACTTCATTGAAGGTGAAAACTTGACTGCACGCATAAAAGCGTTGCGGACAAAGAACCAGACTATGGCAGTGGAAGAAGCCGTTGAACTGGTGCGCCAGGTAAGCCTTGCTTTGGGATATGCTCATGAGCGCGGAGTTTTACACCGGGATATAAAACCTGCCAATATCTTGCTTGAGCCAGTTTCCGGTGAAAGCCTACCTTACCGACCGGTATTGACTGACCTGGGCTTAGCAAAGCTGATGGTTGGCGGGTTAGAAACGATGACGGGGATCTCCTTGGGCACACCTGCATATATGGCACCGGAGCAGGCTTTGGGGCAAGCTGCGGATGCGCGCAGTGATATTTATGCGCTGGGTGTGTTGCTCTATGAGCTGGTTAGCGGCAGGCTGCCCTTCTCGTTAAAAACAGTTTCAGATGCGGTGCGCTTTCATATGTACGAGCCCCCACCCGTTCCGCCCCCTTTACCAGCGGGGATACCCAAAACATTGTCGGACCTTTTAGCCCAGACACTCCAACGCAACCGAGAAGCCAGGCCAGCCAACGCTCAGGCTTTTGCCACGAAGTTGGAACGGATTTTAGAAGAAGCAAAAGGATCAAAGCGAGAGGCAGGCGCGAAGGAAGAAGCTCGCGATCCATCGATTTGGAAAAAGTTCCAATCACCTTCGGAAGAGCAAAATCTTGATCACGTGGAGGTTTTTTTACCAGGGGGAGAGTGCCATGTTGTCAAACTGCTAAAGGGAGAATTGATCATCGGGCGGGATGAAAGCTCAGATATTGTCCTGGATGATCTCAAAGCATCGCGAAAGCACGCCAGACTTGAATTTGATGGCGTCCATTACAAGTTGACAGACTTGAACAGCACCAACGGCTCTTTTCTTGGAAAAACGCGTCTTTTACCTGGGGTCGACGAACCTTGGGACCCTGAAAAACCTTTACGAATTGGAGAGCACTATTTGAGATTGGTACGAGCGAAAGGATGGAATGATTCGATAGAATTCAAGAATGAGGGGACTGTAGTGGATTTAAAGCCTGCGGTAAGCAGTCAAGGGAGTGGGTGGATTGGGGTGGCAGTTCCTCAGGTGAATTTGATCGTAGAGGCCGGTAAAACAGCAACTCTTGTTTTCTCAATGATCAACCAGGGGAACCAGGTGGATCAGTATCAGATTATCGTTGAAGGCTTGCCAAATGGCTGGGTTATAAACCTCCCAGCACTGCTACCATTACCGCCTGGGAAGACACAAGATGTGACACTGCCGATCCAGCCTCCACAGCAGCCGGAAAGCCGCGCTACCCGATATCCTTTTATACTTCGGGTTAGATCACAAAACAACCCAAACGAAGTTGTTGATACCCGGTGTGCACTAACTATTTTAGCTTTTACCCAATATGCAAGTCAGATCCAGCCACAAAGGCTGAAAAGCGGCGAGACAGGAAGGATAATTATTCAAAACCTGGGCAATGTTGTTGAGACTTTTATAATCACTTTTTTCGACCGGGATAAAGAGCTGGTTTTTTCCCTTTCTGAAAGCAAGCTTCGGATTCAAGAAGGAAAATCTGGGTCGCTTGAATTTTCAGCGCATACGCGGAAGAGTCATTGGCTGGGTGGCGAAAAGAAAAATTCTTTCACAGTCACCGTGGCAGCAGAAACGAAACCCGGGAGTCCGATTTTCCAGCAACCTCCACCTCAGGTGCATGAGGGAGAGTTGGTCAGCAAAGGGAGATTGGCAGCCTGGTTGGATGTGAAAATTAAATGATGAAAATTCCCAGCCTTCCCCAGGCGGAAGCTTATCTTCTAGAGGCTGCCTCTCTCAATCCCGGTCCTTGGGTAGCGCATTCCCGTTATGCAGCGAAAGGCGCCAGCCAGATCGCTGAAAAAGTTCCAGGTCTCGATAACGAAAAGGCATTGATCTTGGGTTTGCTGCACGATATTGGCCGGCGCGAGGGACCTTCTCATATGCGGCATGCCTTGGATGGATATCGTTTTATGGAAAGAGAGGGTTACCCGGAAGTTGGGCGGATCTGCCTGACCCACTCCTATCCAGATAAAAACCTGCCAGCCCAGGCAGCCTGGGATGGTACCACTGATGATTTTCTGTTTTTCCAAGGCAGGTTGGCTGCATTCGAGTATGATGACTATGACCGCCTGATCCAGCTGATGGACTGCCTGGCACTGCCCAGCGGTTTTTGTTTGATGGAGAAACGCTTTGTAGATGTAACCATGCGCTATGGTTTCAATGGGAGTACCGTACAACGCTGGAAGGCTTACTTTGCCCTCAAAAAGTACTTTGAAAATCGGACCGGTGTCTCTGTATACAATCTGCTTGAGGGGGTGGTGGAGAACACATTTTACAGGGATTTGGAGCTAGAACAGGAATTCCAGCATGGCCGGGATTGAAAACCACCGAATTGAAAAGAATGAGGACAGATACACTAATACTGTCGTCCTGTTCATTACAGGGCTGCCTTGTACGGGAAAAACTGCCCTTGGAAAGAAAATTGCCGACCATTTCTCACTCCCGTACCTTTACAAAGACGGAATCAAAGAAACCCTGTTCGATTCATTGGGTTGGTCCGACCGAGAGTGGTCGAAAAAAGTAGGGGCGGCTGCGTATAGTCTTTTGTATTACTTCACTAAGGCGCTCTTGGAAGCAGGGAAGTCTTTTATCCTGGAAAGTAACTTCTCTGTTGAACGCGATGGATCCAGACTTCATAAATTACAGGATAATTACAGGTTTCGAGCGATCGAGATCCAGTGCGTGGCAGATGGGGAAGTCATTGTAGACCGCTATCGTCAGCGCTGGGAGGCAGGTATCCGTCACCCGGGGCATGTCGATCCAGAGACCTATGAAGAGCTGCGCCCGACGCTGCTTACTGGGGCGCCTACCTCCTTTGGGTTTGCAGGGGGATTATATCGAAGTTGAGACCACAGATTTTGGGAAGGTGGATGTGGCGGGGATTATCCAGGTTATAGAAAGAAAATTAGTTAGGACAGCCAATCACTAAGCTGGTTGAATTGCGGGTTTATTTCACTTCTTCTGGCTTTACCTCGCGACCCGAGGAGGAGGATTGAAGGGCTGCCAAGGTGAACTGTAAGACAGCCTTACCAGTAGGACCATCCAGGCGGGGTTGGTGACCGGTTTTCAGCTTCTCGACGCAGTCTTGCGTGGCGGCAATAAAGGAATCGTGCCATTCTACCCCTTCAACCGAGATCGAGGTGGTCTTACCATCCTTGAAAAGCATCAGCTCCGGCAAATCAACGGTCTTGGCAGTATATCGATTGATGAAAAGAATGCCTTTTTCTCCAATCACCTCGATGCGGTCATCGTCTGCATAATAAAGTGAATGGATGCGCATCTTGGGGGTGTGCTCAATATCGAGGACTCCATAACGGTGTGGAGCTTTATATTGGAACATGATGGCTGCTGGAGCGTCGATATCGACCAGCCCAGCCGCCTGCGAGACAGGAGTTTTGTCAATCCAGGCATAGACGCGTTCGACAGGCCCTCCAAGGTAATAGGCTATTGAAAATAGATGGTAGCCATGGTCGAAGACCAGGGGGCCACCGCCGGATTTCTTCTCATTGAAACGCCACAGCCAGGCAGAAAACGGCACCTCCCAGGCGGTATCACCTGTACCCGTGGAAACATGCAGACGGATCGCGCGCACTTCACCGATCTCACCAGCTTCGATCATCTGCCGGGCGCGCACCGCGGGGGCGTAATAGACAAAATTTTCATAAACCCGCAACATGACCCCTGCCTGGTTCGCAGCGGCGATCATCTCGTCTGCTTCGGAGACAGTCAGGGCCATGGGTTTTTGGACCGAGATATGCTTCCTGGCTTGGGCAGCTTGCACGGTCATTGGGCAGTGCAGATGGTGCGGGGTCAGGAGCTCGACCAGGTCAACCTCTTTATCTTCGAGGACCTGCTGGTAGTCTGTATAGGTTTTCTCCACACCCCATTCTTTGGCTTTTTTTCGGGCATGGGCTTTGTTCGTATCACAAACCGCCACGATTTTGGCATCCTCCCGATTGCGGTAACCAAGCTGGTGAAGGTCAGAGATGCGGCCGCAGCCGACAATGGCAACCCGAATATGATTCATCGAATTTCCTCCTTCGATCCCTGTTTAGAAGCTTGATCTAATTCTTCCAGTTTACGACGCACTTCGGCATGGCTCCGGCGGGTGATGGGGTATAAGAACAAGAAAGGCAGGCCAAAGAGAATGAAGAAAGCAGGGATCAACCCGAAGAACAAGCGGATACCGAGGAGAGCCTGCGGCGTTTGTTCAACATTCGGAACATATCCAAACCCAGTCAAGATCCAACCAACGGCAGCCAGGGCCAGCGCTTCGGAAAATTTTGTAGCCAACCCCCAAACTCCGTAGTACATACCACTGCGCTGCTGCCCGGTCTCGAGGCGATCATAATCCGCCACATCAGCCACCATCGCCCAGGGGAAGATCCACTGGGCTGAAAAACCAAAACCTGCCAGCACAGAAACAAGATAAATTAACGGTGTCGAGTTGTGTGGAAGGAAGAAGGTGATCATCACAGCCAGGGCACCGAGCAGCATACCCAAGGCGTAAGCGGGACCTTTGTCCATCTTGCGGCTGAGCCAGTGCCAGAAAGGGAGCGCAATGGTGACGCAGATTAAGAGCAAACCCATTACTAATGATATGGAGGTTTTCATTAGCAATTGATATTCGACGTAATAAGCCATCAAGATTTTGATGAAGGCAAAGGAGATATTGATTACGAAATAAACCCCGCACAACCATATGAAGGGCTTGTTCTTTAGCGATGCCATGAAGGACTTGAAAGGCGATGGCTCGGGTGTGGAAACTGCCAACCCGGTACGCTCGCGGATTCCAAGGGCAGAGATGATCAGGGCTGCTGCGGCGAAGAACCCATAAGCGATGCCAATGAAGGCAAACCCGGTGCGCTGGAGGGCGAATAGACCTACAATGGCAGGGGTCAGAGCAGCACCGACCAGGTAAGCTGGAACAGCCATCACCATACGGTAGGTAGTCAGGCTGGATCGCTCATCATAGTCGTCGGTTAGCTCGGAGGTCAAGGCATAATAAGGGACATTGGTCAGTGTCCAGAGCGTATCGAACAGGATGAATGTGAATGCGATCCAGACGAAGGTTGACATCCTGCTGGATACGGGGACATACCACAGCAGGGCAATGGAGATTGCCAGTGGAATCGCTCCAAACAGCATGAAAACACGCCGTTTCCCGAAGCGTGATTTAGTCCGGTCGGTGAACCAGCCAAACAGGGGATCATTGATCGCATCCCAGATTTTGCCAATCAGCAGGGCATTTCCAGCCATGGCTGGCATAATTAGAGCGGCATCTGTATAGAACTTCATCAAAAAGAACTGGATCGCTGAATTAACCAGGGCATTACCGAGGTCGCCGATACCGTAAAAGATCTTGGTGCGAGTGCGCAATTTACCAGTGTTGTCAGCCATGGAAATCTCCTTGTTTTGGATTTGTAATACTCACAGGATCAATACGGATATCACAGATTTGAAAGAAAGGACACGAAAGATGAGGAAGGTTTGAAAAAGAAAGTTATTCTGGCGATCCTTTAAATAATGTTCTTGATCGAGGTTTGTAACTCCGGATCGTGATTAATCGCTTCCTCAAACACTGGGCGGAAGGCAGGGAAGGAGAGCGCTGGACGGAGGACCTCCTCGGGCAGTGCAGATAGGATCTCGGACATGGGGCGATGGGTAGCCTGTGAGACCTGTTGGAGCAAGTGCCTGCCCTGGCGCTGCGGCTCGGCGCGCGCGGTTGGGTAGCCGCTGCCAATCTCCGGAGTGAACAGGGCATCGAAAATCAAGCGCAGGTTAACCTCACCAGCCCAACCGTAGCCCTGGTTGAGCGCCAGCGAGACACAGTTACCGGCATTGATGCGGGCAAAGAGGAACGCATCCAGTGGGGTAAGCAAGTGCCCACAGAAAACACCCGGATACTGCATGACGGAGTTGAGGTAGCCCAGCCCGGTTCCACAGCCGCCAATGACAAAATCGACCGCTTTCAGATGCAGGAGCAAGGCTGACATCAGCCCGGTGTGGATATAGAGCAGGGAGGGCAAGTCGCTGCTGCGGGTGTTGCCCAGGTTCAAGACGGTGTGGCCACGACCCTCCAACGCTCGCAGGATGTCGGTGTTCTTATCGGCGGCGCTGATTTCATTGATGACTGCTATTTTCATGGCGATCTTCTCCTTATAAACCGATGGTATGGCGTAGTGCTTGAACTTCATCGCACCAGTTACCTACATTCCAGCGACCATAGACCCCCATGCCTCCCAACGGGTCAGGGCCATAATAGACCGGCACATGGATAAGTGCGAGACCCAGATGGCTGCCAGCCTGCTCCAGGGCGGCTTTCAGAGAAGAAGTGCTGCGACCACCGTCCAACACCAGTAAACCTGGGACTGATCGAGCCCAAGACAAGTAATCAATTTTTATGGTGTTACTGGTGGCAAATCCTTTCCCATACTGAGCCTCCTGTAAACCGGAGATGGCGGCCATCCGCCCGTTGTCCAGGATCATGATGCAGCCCCGCGCCCCATGCTCGACACCGTCGATCAGGATTTGGGGATTCATGGCGAATGATCCGTCGCCGGTTAGGGCGAGAGCAAAGAAGGGCTGAGAGGCAGCACATGTTGCCATTAGGGCGGAAACCGCGAAGCCCATGTAGGAAGCTCCGGTTTCGGTGTAGGTTTGGCCGGGGTGCTCATCTTCAACGATCTGGAAACCGTTCGCCTGCACATCACCAGCGTCGAAAAAGCAGACTGCTCCGAAAGCCTTTGCCCAATCAAGGGTGATTTTAATGGCGGCGGGCTGGGTCAAAACCAAAGTATCCCAATAATCATCGTGCAAAATGGGATTGTGTTCTCGCTTGGCTTTGAACGCTTGCCAAATGGATTTCTGTTCGGCGCAGGCTTTAGGCCAGGGTGTTTTGGATGCAGCACCTGGGATAAGGGTCTGGTTCAATTTTTCCAAAGTTTTCCGCACATCCCCGACCATTGCTAAGGTATGATGATAGTGGGTGGCATCTTCTATGTCGGCGTTGATATTGATCACTTGTTTTACATTCGGATAGCCGGTGCGGGAGCTGTCGGACTGGCACACGGCGCGTGTGCCCACCGCGATCAGCAGGTCGGCGTTTTCCATGGCATAGTTTCCGCACAGCGAGCCTTTCGACCCACCCACGGTCATGTTTTGAGGATGAGCATAGGGGATGCATCCCGTAGCGATTGGCGTATGAACCAGGACGCCTCCGGAAAGCTCCAAGAGCTTGATCAGCTCCGGTCCTGCCATACGCCCGCCGCCACCTACCTTTATGAGAATTCGATCAGCCTCTTGAATCCAACGTGCAGCTTGCGCATAGTCGCCGTCTGCTGCTCCCAGCGAAAGATGCGGCGCTTCGGGGAGCTCATCCAGGTTGAAATTTGGCAGCCAGGCAGCCTGTATATTCATCGGCAGCAGCAGGTAGAAGGGTCCGGGGCGGTAAGGATGGTCCACCGTGGCCGCGCCGCGCTGCAGGGCAGTGGGCAGCGCCAGAGGGGTGTGCAGGCTGTAGGCTTGCCCCATGGTCGAGGCGAGCTGAAGAAATAGATCCTGTGCGTGGCGAGGGATTTGCTGCATATTGAAACCCTCGTCTTCGGTCGTCTCATCACCGAAGATGTACCAGACACCGATCCCATCCGAGGCAGGGACGAGGGAGGCTGCCATAGCTTGCAGTGCACCCGGCCCGATGGAGGTGATCACGGCGGCTTTTTCCCCGGTCACCCAGCGCAGGGCTGCTGCAGCGTGAGAAGCCTCGATCTCGCTGCGCAGGCCATAAACCTTGACCAATCCAGCCTCCTGGTAGAGACGCAGCACCTCACCAACTTCGGTCGAGCCGTGACCGAACACTGCGAAAAAGGTTTTGACACCCTGCTTGAGCAGGCCGAGTACCACGGCTTCGGAGAAGGTCAGATCGAGGCGACGGGGAAGGGTGCTTTCTTGATAGGCGAAAGCATGTCCCATACGCTGGTGGTTAAGCTCGGTGGCAGAAGGTCTAGAAGATTGTGTCATATCTTCCTCAGAATATTAGAGGTGAGGAAATTAAGAAGCCTTGGGATGGATTTGTGATATTTTTGCGAGGTTTTGACGGATCTGGATATGAAGATGGAAAGGTGATCTTGGTTGTTTGAGGCACAAATAAGAGCCTTTATTATTGGAGTTGACCAATTACGGATTAATTATACACTCGGTTGAAAAAAGAAACTCTGCCTAGAAATTGATCATATCGTAATCCCAAATAACAGGGAAGAGAAATTATTCTCTCATGTATAATATTCATAGGGGTGTCATCAATATGGTCAATGTGCATCGTACTTTCTCTTTAGGAGGAATTCTTATGGAAACCAGAACTTTTGGCAAAACCGGGCAGTCCTTTCCGATCCTAAGCTTTGGTGGCCAACGCATCGTCGATGAGCATCACTGCAGTGAAGACCAAGCGATCCAGATCGTCAACACAGCCATCGACTGTGGCATCCGCTACTTCGATACCGCCTGGATCTACTCACAAGGGCAGGCGGAGACACGCATGGGCAAGGTGGTCAAGTACCGCCGGGCGGAGATGTGGATTGCTACAAAGACCTGGGATACCACGAAAGATGGTGCGCGTAGGCAGCTCGAAACCAGCCTGGAACGCCTGAACACCGATCACGTGGATGAATGGCGGCTGCACAATGTGTGGGATTTTTCCCGCCTGAATGAATTCACGGGCAAAGGCGGCGCGTTGGAAGCGGCGATCCGGGCGCGGGAAGAGGGATTGGTGCGGAATATCAGCATCAGCTGCCATACCGATCCACAAATCCTGGTTGAAGCTTTGATCCGTTTTCCGTTTGACAGTGCTTTAATAGCCGTTTCAGCACTCGATCACTTTATCCTCAGCTTTGCGGAAGAGTTCCTGCCGCTGGCAAATGCGAAAGGGGTGGCAACGATCGGGATGAAGGTCTTAGGTTTTGGGAGCTTGACGCATGATGTTGAGCGCTCCCTACGGTATGCCTTCAGCCTGCCCCTGAGCACAGTGATCGTGGGCATGGAGAGCATGGCGCAGCTGGAGCAAAACCTGGCCATTGCTGAAGCCTTCACACCGCTGAGCGATGCAGAACGCCTGGCTTTCTTCAAAGATATCCTACCCCTGGTACGTCCGGAGAAGATGCGCTGGAAGGCAACCGATTGGGATTACCCGAGAGAATGGATCCCTAGAGGTCGTGGGCTGTAAAGGGTTTATTTTGTGGACGCCACGCAACGTTTCCTCCGCACCCTTACTTATCAATCGGTCGACCGCGTCCCCTATCTCGAGGAAGGCATCCGGGAAGAGGTGCTGGAGGAGTGGTACAGCCAGGGTTTATTGCATGAAGCCGATCTGAACGAGCTATTCCACTACGATCCCAGGGACGAGATCGACCCAGACCTTGAACCGCGCCCTTACCCACGCCACTGGCCACGCCTGCCAGAGGATCTAGGAGGGTTCAATAGCCGGCTCGACCCTCTTGATCGCCGGAGGCTGCCGAAGAATTGGGAGAGAAAGGTCAAAGCCTGGCAAAGGCATGCTTATCCACTGATCTTGCATGTACACCAGGGTTTCTTCCTGACGCTCGGAGTGGGAGATTGGAAGCGCTTCTACGAGGTGATCTACCTGACCAAGGACCAACCAGCCCTGGTGCAGGGGATGATGGAGGCACAGGGTGTTTTTGCTGCCCGGCTGGCAGAGCGGATCATGGGAGAGGTGAGTGTGGATGCAGTGCTTTTCTCCGAGCCGATCGGTGGGAATAACGGTCCGATTATCTCGCCACGTATGTACCAAGATATCGTTTTGAGGAGTTACCAGCCTGTTATGGAGGTTGCCCGAAATTTCCAGGTACCGCTGGTGATCATGCGCACCTATGCCAATCCACGCCCTCTCCTCGATGACATGTTCAAGTTGGGAGTGAATTGTTTATGGGCGTGTGAGACGCCAGAGGATGGGATGGATTTCCGGGAGCTGCGGAATATTTATGGAAAAGAGTTGCGCCTGATCGGCGGGATTGACGCAGACGCCTTGCGGATTGGGAAAGAGGCGATCCTGGCAGAGATGGCAAAAGTCCCCGACCTGCTTGCTCAAGGTGGTTTTATTCCTCTACTGGATGGTCGTGTGCGGGTGGATGTGCCATATGAGAATTATGTGTATTATCGGAATCTTTTGGAGGAGGCCGCCTCTGGGGCTTGAGGAACCGACCAGCTTGTTTCAAGCAATTCCATGGGTTAATGCTCATCCTCCAGGAGCATGCGCTGAAACAGGTTTTTGATTTCAAAACTTATTCCGGGCTCGAAAAGCTCTAATCTCTCGATGAACCGGGGTCCCCCTTCGTAGAAGGAGACGCGTGAGAAGGGACTTTCTTGACCGGTGTGGTTCTCATGGAGATTCAGGTAATGATAAAACCTCATCAAGGTCTTTGAGGCTGGATTGATCTAGAAAGGATTGATAAAGGCTGCTGAATTCAGGAGATTGGTAAGGAAAAGGATGGTCAAGCTCCCACATGAAATCTTGGACAGCCTGGGCTCTGCGGGCAATTCCTAATTTCTCCTTGAGCTTTGCCTCACAAGTTTCAAACTGTTGGCAGTGGATGAACTCGTGAAAAATGGTCACGAATCCATCCAAGGAATCGAAGACCTCACCAGTAACCACGCAAGCTATGCGGTTATCGAGACCTTCGAGTGGAAAAGCAGCGCGCACACCTTCTGGGATTGACATAGGCAACTCAGCATGCTTTGTAAAGCAATAGCCCTCCCCGAATGGGTTAGGCTCATATATCAGGAATTGATCCACCTGTGCAATGGCGATCGGGAAGGACTTCTCTAAAAGAGGCGGAGATGCGATATTTTATGCTGTAGGTCGCAAAATTGGCCTAATGATTCAATATACAGGGTACTCATAGGTTTGTATGATTTCAGGTCTTTTCGGAGTGTCCCAGTTGTCTTTTTTTATCCTGTGAGCTGCACTATATTCTCCATCTGTTCGAAGCTTGCTTCCATGCCCTGGAGGAGCTTGATCTGGGTGCGCGCCCGGTCAAGGTTGTGTGTGGGGCGGTGAATTTTGTAATAGGTATCGCCGTTCAGGTAGTCTCCTAAGAATCGCAAGGCCTGCTCGTAGGTGATCAGCCAGCCGGAAAAGGCCAGGTTTTCCAGCTCTGCATCGGCCAACAGACAGCCAACTTCCGCGAGATAACCCCGCACGAGGCGCTCGAAGATAGGCAGATTGAAGGACACCTTAGAAAGATCCGGCTCATCTTCTGTGGCGAGGTTGGCTGCGGAACGTACCGTATCACCAAAATCGTAGAGCGCCAGGCCGGGCATGACCGTATCCAGATCGATTACGCAGATTGCCTCACCGGTCTGGTCGTCAATCATGACATTATCCAGCTTGGTATCGTTGTAAGTCACGCGCAAGGGGATATCACCCTTTTTTTCGAGATCGATCAACTGACCGGCTTGATCCTGGCGCTGCAAAAGGAAATCAATCTCCGGCCGGGTAGTTCCTGCTCTCCTGGCTGTGTCTTTCTCAATAGCGAACATGAAGTTGCTCAATCGCCAGGGGGTATTGTGAAAATCGGGAATCGTTACATGCAGGTCGCTGGCAGGGAAATCAGCCAGGAGCACCTGAAAGCGTCCAAAGGCTCCTGCAGCCCGGTTATACAGTTCGGGCTCGAGGACGGCCTGGTAGGTTTGGGCACCCTCGATGAACAGCATCGCCCGCCAGGTGGAACCATCTTCCTCCTGGTAGTAGAATTTACCATCCTGGGCTGGGATCAAAGTCAGCGTTTCTCTCTGGGGATCACCTCCGGTCGCTTCGATCACTCTTCGCAGGTGGGAAGTGATTTTTTGGATATTCTCCATCACCTGCACAGGACGGGTGAAAATATGGGTGTTCATTTTCTGAAGGATGTAGCGGTGCGTCTGACCAGGTTTCGTCTCAAAGGTCGCTGCGTAAGTGTCATGAATATGCCCATTGCCGAAAGGATGGGCGGAAAGGAAGCTCCCTTCAAAGATGAAGTGGCGGATGAGCTCAGAAAAATTAGGCATTATGGGGGATGTCTGCATAAATTATTACCAATTAAAATGGTGTTTATCAATTTTGCGGTAAAAATATATGAGCGGCACAAGGATTGCATGAACAGCTGGTATTTGCAGGGCAATTATACGGTAAAAACCAATATCGGAGGTGATCGATGAAAGCTAAATACTCAATTCACGAGAGCCCAGGAACCCAGCGAGAGCACAGAAGGATCTCAGGCTGGGAAGTGACCTTCCTTGTACTTGTGGGCGTGAGTTTTCTTGTCATTACAGAGGCTGCCCGCGGCGGGCTGGATGTTAAAAGTGATCCATTTATTGAACTGAACGAGCCCCCACTTTTTCCAGAACAATCCGGTCAGCTGGAACCAAGTATGGGGGAAGCCTCTGTTAGAATTGAGCTGGAGCCCCAGGCGACTCTCAATAAATTCGTTTATTTACCAGAGATCTATTATTCGAGCGGGGAGCTGTCGGTGCAACCAGCTAACCGGCAGGAGTCGTTGGATTTCTACCGGAAATATTATCTCACGAGCACCGTAAGCCCAGGCTGGACTGGAAATGTGTCTACCTGTAATCCAGGGACTACATCGCAGGCTTTTCACAACTCGGTAGCGCAGCGCATCAATTATTTCCGCGCCATGGCCGGTGTGCCTGCGAAGGTCACAATGATGGATGCGTATAACCTAAAAGCTCAACAGGCTGCCTTGATGATGAGCGCTAATAGTGCTCTTTCGCATAACCCTCCAACGAATTGGAAATGCTATACAGACCAGGGGCATGAAGCGGCGGGGAGCTCGAACCTGGCTTTGGGAGGGTATGGTTTGGATGCCTTGCGAATGTATATGCAAGATTATGGGTCGGGCAACTCAGCAACGGGACACCGGCGCTGGATTTTATATCCCCAAACCCAGAATTTTGGCACTGGGGATATTCCTGGCGGAAGCGGGTATTCAGCAGCCAATGACTTATGGGTTTTTGACAGCCATATTTGGGACGCTCGTCCTGCGACGCGTGAGGCCTTTGTAGCCTGGCCTCCTCCCGGGTATGTCCCCTATACTGTGGTCTACCAACGCTGGTCTTTTTCGTTCGCTGGAGCTGATTTTACGAATTCGGTGGTCAGCATGACAGAAAATGGGGCCAATCTGCCAGTGACGCGCTATACCCCAGTGAATGGGTATGGGGAGAATACATTGGTGTGGATCCGGACTGGGGTGAACGATGGATCCTCTTGGCCGAAGCCTAATGCGGATTCCACCTACGTGGTGACGGTCAGCAATGTAGTGATTGGAGGCAGCCCACGCAGCTTTCAGTATACGGTGATCGTGTTTGATCCGGGTTAATCATCAGGCCGAGCCTGGGCAATGGCGTAGATTTCTGCAACCCTACGGTTTTGGTTGTCTCCGTTGAAATAAGCCCTATGTAGATCCTGGCTGGTCGTGTGCTCGATGAGCCTGAAGCCGCGCGCTTTCAAGAAGGACTGAATCGAACCCTCCTCAATGCTAAAAGTCAGCCCCTCTCCGGTAATGCGCTGGGAGCGCTGCATGCGGACGACTTCGGCCCGTTTATGGGCTGAGGACAATGCTGAGGTGTAGATGTAATCGAATATGATTGAGCTGGAGGGGGAGGCGTTTTTTTTGACAAAATTTAAGGTCCGGTCGACTGCTTCAGCGGTAAGGTAATAGGTTACTCCCTCCCAAATGATTAGCGTATCTAGAGATGGGTCAAAACCAAATCTAAAAATTTTATCCAACGTTTCTTCGTTAAAGTCAACCGGCACATAGGTGACATGAGATGGAACTTCACCGAGAACTGCCTCGACTTTTGACAGCTTGGCAGCCTGGGTGGCGGGGGAATTGACCTCATAAGTCTTGATCTTATGTAATGCATCGAATTGGTAAGGGCGCGAATCGAGCCCTGCACCGAGGATGATGAGCTGCTGGATCCCATTGCTAAGTTGCTTCTGCAAAATATCGTCGATATACCTGCAACGGGCAACCAGGAAGCCCACCACACCCGGACCACGCTTTTCAGCATAATTTACAAAAAGCTGACCGAGGAGGTAGAAAGCAGGACTGATCAATTTGCGAGCAAAGGGATCGTAACAGATGCGCTGGTCTGCAGGTTTGCTTGATTCATAGGCGCGCACAAAGGCGATGCCCTGAGCGGTGATGGAGGTTTGGGAACTTTTCATGTCCTCTCAACCTTAATTGTCACATCCGAGGGAAGTGCGAGCCCGGCCTCCACCTCTACTGCTTTGATGATCCCCACAGCGACTGGACAAGCAGCGTGCTTACAGTGCTTGATTGCGGCTTCCAGGGTTTGGGGCATATTCCGACGGAAGGAGATCTCTCGGAATGGCTCAACCTGGGTGAGGTCGGCAGCCATGCACTGTATGGCGTCACATTGGCTGTCGATGGCTAACTTGCACACATCTCCCTCCATTGAAGCCTGGACGGTGGTGGTGAATCCGCAAATACCGGCAAAAATTTCTGCTTTTGCCACTAATAAACTCTCTCCTTGTGCATCGTCATGGAATTGGCTTTATCTTAGGAGATCACCCTCATATTTTAACGAATAAAAGTTATTTACTGAGTTTTTCTATTATAACCCTGTAAAGGCAGCGCAGTTCAGACCGGGAATATACTGGCTGCTGCCAATCCTTTCATAACTGTATGTTGAAAATGCCAAAAGGTAATGTATACTATTTCTAAGTGATAAACGCAGCTAACTTTTGAAGAAAGGAGGAATACCGAAATGTTGTTCTCACGAAATGAAAAAGGTCAGGGTATGGTTGAGTATGCTTTGATCATCGTTTTAGTAGCAGTTGTTCTAATTATCGTTCTTGCTCTGGTAGGCAGCCAAATTTCCAACGTGTTCAGCCGCATTATTTCTGGTCTTGGCACTGGAGGCTAAAAATTCATAATCGAAGTCATTATTACGAAGCCCTGTCGAGAACCAGGGCTTTCTTATTAAACCCGTTGGATGTAACAACCTGGTGTGGAGTAACACTACCGACAGTGTGGCTATGTGAAACCCGGGGAATTTAACCCCTTGAAGTCCTTACAGTTTAGTAAGCATATCCTTCTATTTGCCTATCCTTACGGATATGTAGGTTGACTAGATCCTATGGTCATGTATAATCTTGATAAAGAAAGAATCATAGGAATTTTTGAAGAAAGGAGGAATACGGCGATGTTGTTCTCGAGAAAAGAAAAAGGTCAGGGTATGGTTGAATATGCATTAATTATCGTTTTGGTAGCAGTCGTTCTGATTATCGTTCTTGCTCTGGTAGGCAGCCAAATCTCGAACGTGTTTAGCCGCATTATTTCTGGTCTCGGCACTGGAGGCTAATAGCTTCAATCGAAGTCATCTTAGAGAAGCCCTGTCGAAAGACAGGGCTTTCTTATTTTTGGAGAGCCATCATCGGTGTACTTTTAGAAACATTTCCACCAGGTTCCCAGTGCCTACTCCCAACTCTAAGACGGTCATACCCGACCTGGTGCCTGCCAGCCTGACGGTTTGAATTAGAAATTTTAGTAAATCTTTGCAAATTTGCGGATCAATGGCTGTCTTTGACCGGTAGGATGATCGCCGAGGGATGTGCCGGGTCGTGGAATACCTGCTGATCGGCAGCGATCAGCTTCGTGGCGGTGGCTAACGGCTCACCGCTGCCAGGGTTGCGTGTGAAGCGTGGGTGAGAGCCGCTGGAGACTTGCAGCCGGATGCGGTGACCTTTCTTGAAGCAGTAAGCGGTAGGCCACAGCTCGATCTGCACCTTCAGGACGCCGTCTTTTGCGGCGATGGGTCGTCCAGGGATCAGCCGAAGGATGCCATCACTCAGGTTGACCGACTTGCCAGTGGGATTGACGCTGCAAAGCCTCGCAAAGAAGTCGGTGTGCTGCAAGCTGGATTTGACAAACAGCTCCACGCGTAAAGGGCCGACCACCTCCAGGTCGCGCTCTAGTGGGGTGGAGGTGTAGACCAGAACATCCTGCCTTGCTTCGAGCTTGCGGTTATTCCGTCCCCCGGAATTTGGAGACAGGCTGGAGCCGCCCACGGAGGGGGTCGGGTCGGCGGGATCATAGCGGTAGCGGTCTGGGGCAGAGTCAGCAGGCTCGTTGGCGCCGAGCACCCCATCTGCGTGCAGATGCCAATGCAGCGGGGTAAAACCCTTGGGAGGCCATTCCTCAAATTCCCGCCACTCTTCCGCTCCCATCACATACAGCCTGACGGGCCGCTTCCGCATACCACTTCGGTCGTTCATAAGGAAAGCACGATACCAGGCCAGGCTTTCATTCATCATCACCGGCTGCATGCCGGAAGCACCGTGCGTCCAAGGGCCAATGGTCATGTATGGATTTCGGCCTGCTGCGCGTAGCCGTTGATAGCATGCTAACGTCTGTAGGAAGAGCACATCATACCAACCGCCGATCATGAGCACGGGAGCGGTCACCTGGACTATCCTGGCGGTGTGGTCGGATTGCTCCCAGTAGGGATCGGCGGGGGTGTTATACATAAGCCAATCCTGGTAGAAATCCACCTTTTGATTGGCCGCTATGACATCTACCTGGTTTATGGGCAAATGCTTGAAAGCCTGTTTTAACTGCCGGATGAGTTTGGGGCGGGAAAGGAGCAAGCGCAGGAAGTGAGTCTCCTGGAATTGTATTTCTTGTGCCCATAAAAGAATGGTATCCATAGCAAAACTTTCGCCAGGATAGGTCACGCTGCGGAATTCGGCAGTGGTGACGATGGGAACGATGGCTTTCAGCTCAGGACCAGCAGAATCTGCAATCGCCCACTGCACATAGCTTAGATAACTGGGTCCGAACATGGCAAATACGCCGGAGAACCAGGACTGCGATTTGAGCCAGGCCACTGTCGCCAGGCCATCCTCACGCTCATGATGGAAGGGGTAGAAATCACCTCCTGAGCCGAAGGTACCGCGGCAGGACTGCACCAATACCTGAAAACCCCGTTCGGCGAAGATACGGAAAACTGCATCTAAAATGAACCCCGAACGTCCGTAGGGAGAGCGCACCAAGATGGTGGGAGATTGGCTGTCTTGGGTCGGGTAATACCGGTCCGCCAGCAGATTCACTCCATCGGGCATGGTGATGGGGATATCGCGCTGGATGGAGATGGCATAAGTTTCCGCGGGAGGAAGCTTGAATTTCCAGGCTACTAAACGGCTGATCAAGGTCATCGTAGGCGCTCCTTTGGGATGAGAGGAAAATGATCAATGCGGAGATTTGGAGAACGCAGAGAGGTATTTTTTCCCTACACACTCGGATCATTTATTCTGGAAAGTTTCTTATCGTGAAAGGAGCGATGCGCTCCGCGGCGCGTTGAGCATAAGCAGGATCATTTTCGTATCCAATGTATTTTCTACCGGCTCTCAACGCGGCGATTGCAGTTGTCCCGCTGCCCAAGAAGGGATCCAGGATGATATCCCCGGAGAAGGTGTAGAGCTGGATCAACCGGAAGGGCAGCTCCACTGGGAAGGGAGCCGGGTGACCAACCTTGCGGGCTGATTTGGGGTTCATGGTCCAGACGGATTTGGTCCATTCCATGAACTGCTCACGGGTGATGGTGTTCTCTTTACCTTCAGATTTTTTTCGAGAAAAAGAGCCTTTTGAAAAGATGAGAATGTATTCGTGCGTGTCGCGCAGAACGGGGTTGGAGGCTGACTGCCAGCTCCCCCAGGCCATGGAGACTCCTGCCCCGGCAGCCTTGTTCCAGATGATATCGCCACGCATCTGGAAGCCGATCTCGAGCATGATGTTCGATACAAAAACAGAAAGCGGAAGGTAGGGCTTCCGGCCCAGGTTGGCAACGTTCACGCACGCGCGACCACCTTCCACCAGCACGCGATAAGTTTCAGCAAACACTTTTTGAAGCAGCTTCAAATATTCCTGAAGTGATAAATTCTCGTCATATTCTTTGGTTACGTTATAGGGAGGTGAGGTGACTATCAAGTGCAGGGATCTGTCGGGGATGGCATGCATATCCTCGGCGCTGCCCTGGACGATTGTATTTTCCAGCTCAGGTGGGAAGGGTTGGTCTGGGAGGGGCTCCTGATCCGAGGAAGGTAATTCGGAATTCAAGCGCGAGTGATAGTACCCGGAGGCGTCGTGGTTGACCCGGGAGGTGGTGCCGTAGTGACTGGTCTTGGAACCTTTTGGCATGGTCTAGGATTTAATCTCACTTATAACAACGTCTAGCGGCTGCGGGTATTCTCTTCGATATCCATGAAAAGATATATTCCCTCACCCAGAGCTTGCAGAATAACGAAAAGAACCACTCCTAAGAAGAATTCCGATAGGATGGATGGATTGCCCGATAATAATATGTTCAGGAAAAAGCTTGATAGATCCCCGATCGAGGCGCTTGAATAACCCCATAGTAAATAGATCTCGATTACAGGCTTCACAAAAAAGAATATTAAGATAATCCAAGAAAGGACGCGTGCCCAGCCTGCAATTCTATCCAGCCTTTCTGGATCGGAGTACGTATCATCCTCCGTATCTGGGACTAGGGTAGTCTGTTCAGGAATTTTGCCCAGTCTTTCTAGAAGGATTTCTCTTATGGCTGCAAAGGTTTCTGGGGTCCAGGTTGATGAATTATTTTCCTGCCAGATCTTTACCAGCTCCTGGGTATCCTTCTGGTTCAAGGAATTATAAAGGATGTTGTCGTAAGGTTGATTGTTTGAAGCATTCATTTTTTTCTCCTGGGATTGATTATTCCTTTATTGTGAATTCAATTTTCTTTGCAGTGCCTCCAGATATTCTAACCCATATTCCTGGGCGGGCTCGATGGAGGTGTCTTCGTGCCATTCATTCCAGGAGGTGATCATAAACATGTTGATCTGCGGGTCGAGCAAGCTGAGGGCAATATCGATCTGCTGCTCGAATAAACCCACCGAGCGCGGGATAGGTGGGTGGTTTGCCTCAGGATGGACATTTGTATCATCGAAGCCGGGCAAGGCGTTGGGGACAAAGGCTACTCCCAGGCTGTCGGCGGTGGCTTTCCAGGTTGTGAATTCGTTCTGAACCTTTTGGGAGAAATTATCGGCAATATCGGTGTCGGAGGTGTGCATGTTGTAGGCGGTGATGGCGTCGAAAGCCTGGATGTGGCTGGATCCTAGCGACGGTGCGTTGCCCCAATAGACTTCGTCACCAACCAGGTAAACCTCGCTGCCGCGCGAACGCAGGGCGCCGCGCAACGCTGAAAAAGCTCCGCCCACATCGCCGGTGAAGATGCGCGTCAGGTAAATAAAAACCACAGGACGGTCACCGATCTTCAAGTAGTGCGGATCATTAAATAGGTATCCTGGATATATTTGAAGTCATCCAACAGCTTTTGAAGGGTATCTGGAGAATCCAGGTCGATCGCATTATTTGAAATAGGCAGGAGACCGGTGCTTTCATACAAGACAGCGAACTGGATCTCAGACATCATCGGGCTGTTGAGGAGTTCTTCTTTCAAAACCTGATCTTCATGAGAGCCAATTCCCCACCAGCTCACGGCAAAGAAATCGACCCCATGGCCTGCGGCCCAATCCATATGCTGGTTGATAACTTTCTTATCGGCGGAGTCATACTCTCCCAAGGTGGGGTGTTCGGCATAGCCATCTTGCCAATGGTTCCGGTCCGGTCCATACCAGGGGTAGTAATAAGCACCCACCAAGATGCTGTCATTCCTGGCAGTATTGGGGAACTGCCTTGGATAATCGCCTCCAGATAACTGTGTCTTCAGGGCGGCAATGGCGGTCTCTTGGAAGTCATCGGCTTTGGTTGCCGCGGCAGCAACAGCGGTCTCTTTCAGCTTATCGGTTTGAGTCTCGGCGATGGATATGGCGGTCTTCTCAAGTTTGGCACCCTGGGTTTTGGCGATCTCACCACCCTGTGCCAGGGCGGTTTTGCCGGTGAGAGAGACCTGGGTTTGGATCTGGGTTTGTCCGGTGGAGGTACAAGCCAGGATGACCAGCATGAGGACCAGGATGGGAGTGAGTATGGATTTTGAGGTACGCATGAAAAGAGTATAACTTAAGTTACTTGCTGGTGCAAACCACCAGGATCGCTTTCTCCTATTAAAAGTTCGTGAAAGTTTGCACATATTGGTATTGACTTCAGGCTATATATTTGCAATAATAGTAGCGAAGCAATTCTATTACAGTGGGTCAGAACTTCATCCTAAGGGTTTCTACGTTCATCTCACAACAACTGCATATTTTGAAGGGGAGGTCTATGCCGGGATAAATCGCTTCTTAACCAATGTCCTATAAACCATGGAAGCATTGAACCAAGGACTTTAACTGGTCGCCTTTCGCGGAATTTATCGAGCGAGCCTTTGGGGAGCTGACAGCGAAACCGGCCATGAGGGTCGTTTATTATATTTTTTGTCACATGAAAAATAGGAGGAAAAATGTCCGTAAATAAACTAAATCGACGTGAATTCATCAAAGCTTCTACAGTTGGCGTGATCGGTGCGGCGATGGCAGCCGCGGGTGCATCCACAGATTTTGCTATCTCTACGGCCGAAAAGGCAAAGGATTCTATCGACAAGGCAGCCACGCCCGTGGATGAAGAATTGTATTCGCTTTATCACGAAGCTCCCGAATTGAAGGAAAGGGTCGCCCAGGGTGTCCTGCCGCCTGTCGACCAGCGCCTGCCTGAAAACCCCCTGGTGGTAAGCGCCGCAAAAGAGATCGGCACTTACGGGGGTGTGATCCGCGCAATCATTAAAAACCCAAACTGGTTCACCAGTACTTACGATCTCAATGCTGACCGCATCCTGCAATTCTCGGACCAAGACTTGAGCACGATCGTGGCGAACATCTTCGAGAGCTGGCAGGTCAGCCCGGATGCCAGGGAGTGGACCTTCCAAATGCGCAGCGGGATGAAGTGGTCGGATGGCTCTTTGCTTACTTCCGAGGATATCCGCTTTTGGTGGGAAGATGTCATGAACAATGCGGAGCTCGCTGTGTATGTACCGAAGGAATTTCGGATCGGTGGAGCGAGGATGGTAGTCACCATCGTCGGCCCTCTCACCTTCAAATTTACTTTCGCGGCTCCTTTCGGCAACTTTGCCACCTATCTCACCCGCTATCATCCCTTCACCAGCGTTCTGCTGCCCAGCACCTATATGAAACAATTTCACAAAGATTACGCCAACCCGACCGCGTTGGCTCAGTTAATCCAACAGTATGGCTTTACAAACTGGGTGGAGTTGTTCAATCATATGAACCAATGGGGAGAGGGTTTCTGGCATGTGGATGCAAACCCAACCACAGTCCCCGTCCTGAGTCCCTGGCATATTGTGTCCAACCCACAGACGGGAGTGTATGAATGGGGGCGAAACCCCTATTATTGGAAGGTGGACCTGGCCGGCAACCAGCTTCCTTACATCAGCGGCTTGCGTTACGACCTGGTCAGCAATGATGCGGAAGTCAAGACCCGGCTCAGCCAGGGGCAGATCGACTTGCTCGGTCAGCATGATGTCAGCATGGCGGATTATGCTTTTTATCAAACCAACCAGGCGAAGGGAAAATATATTATCGGTGATTACCTGTCTTGTATGATCGACCGTTACGTCTTATTCCCCCAACATTATGTCGCCGGTGATACTGTACTGACCGATATTGTCAATCATCCCAACTTTGTCAAGGCACT
This sequence comes from uncultured Chloroflexia bacterium, assembly GCA_963751425.1. GTDB lineage: Bacteria > Chloroflexota > Anaerolineae > Anaerolineales > UBA4823 > CAVVUF01. The sequence goes on from CAVVUF010000002.1 coordinate 1,976,427, forward strand.
TTCGGTAGCCATCGATCGCGCTTGGGTCAACCAGTTCTTGTTTTATAACCTGGCGACTATGGGGCAGATGAGTGTGATGCCGAATTCCAAATATTACAAGGCTGCTTACGGCACAGCCTGGGCGACATATAATGAGGCTCAGGCCAACACCCTCCTGGACGACATGGGATTGAATCAGCGCGACCCCCAAAACTACCGACTGCGCTCGGATGGGTTGAGGCTCACTTTTAATATTGAGCATGAAGGCGAGCGTGTTGGTCTATCCTGCGCGGCTTATGCGGAAAAAGTGGCGGAGTACTGGCGCGCGGTGGGCATTGATGCCACCGCTGTAGAGGTGGACGAGGGAACATATCAACAGCATATGCTGAATTATCAGATGCACTGTGGTATTTGGGCCGCTGACCGCTGTACGGATATGCTCTGGCACATTCAACCCGAATGGTTTATCCCGACCGCCGATGGGAATCAAGGCACAGCCTGCTCCGCCTGGGTTGCGTGGTATCAAGCCGAGGATCGCTCGGACCCCAATCTTATTGTACCCCCCCAGGCAATCCAAACCTTGTACGGATATTTCGACCAGATGACGACCACACTCAGCGAGACCGAGCGCGTCCAATATGGGCAGCAAATCTTGGACTGGCTGGCAGACAACCCCCTGGAGATTGGGCTGGTCCTGGATTGCCCGGCGCCGCTGCTGTTCAATAAGCATTTACGCAACCTACCGCCCGCCAAGGTGCCGATCGGGTGGGATACCTATGGACTGTCCACCTATCACCCAGAAACATTTTATTACAATTATCCGTACCACGTAATTCTGCCATTGGTTATACGTTAAAAGGTAGATCTATTTTTATGTAAGCTTTTACTCAAAAATTGCCCTCGCTCCCTGAAAGTTTATTAGGTAGCGAGGGCTGAGCACGTGGTGTGCTTCTCTGCAGCTACGCCGCTCTGCTTTCGGTTTTTAATCCATGAATCCATTTTCTTGAGGCTTTGCAGAGACTAATACTCATCTGCGGCAGGGATATCTTTCATAGGCGGATCGAAATCGTATTTCTGCTATTCAGGGTTGCTGTTCATGTTGAGCGGTTCCGCGGCATCACCAGGGTTGGTCTGGCGCCAGGCCAGGTGCGGGGTGGTCAGGATAGGAAAAGTGGTAAAGTTATATTCTGTCTTTAATAAGATTTTAGATAAAGTTGTTGATGTTGGGCGGTTCGTATATAATTTTAGGGAGCCAGAAAAACGATCATCCTGAATATCCTTTCCATTCTGTTCGATCGAATAAGGAAAAAATTATGAATACCTCCCAGCCCACGAAGTCCACCCTACTGGTCGCCTGGACCGTTTTGATCCTCGCCTCTCCACTGCCCAAGGTGATCCTGCAAGAAATTTTCGGACAAACTGTCTCTGCGGACCAGCAGGCGGTCATGTCACTCAGCGTGATCCTGGTTGCCCTGCTGGCGACGTTGATCTGGGGGCTGCTGCGCCCGCTGAGACCTTTCCTGGCTTTATTCATGGTACTGGTAGGCAGCCAATGGCTGGTATACACCCGCATCGACGCGCTGTATAAATATCCAATCTGGCTCCACCACCCTTCCTTCAATGTTTCCATGCTGGCAGAGCAGTCGCTGAACCTGGTGGTTACGCTGCTGATGATCGGCGCGCTGCTCTTGATGGGGAAAAAGCCTAAGGATTTCTATCTGACGAAGGGCGACATCGCTGCTCCCGCTGAACCCATCCGCTGGCTGGGTGTCAAGGAAGGCGACCGCTGGAATAAATTTGGCATCTGGCTGTCCGTCTTCATCAGCCTGGGCACCCTGACTTTCCTGGTCATTGCTGGGCGTCCCCCGCTGGATATCGCCATCCGGGCGCTGCCGTTCCTTCCGGCGATCCTTTTGGCGGCTGCCTTGAATGCCTTTACCGAGGAAGTCACCTACAAAGCCTCCTTCCTCGTCGGTGCTTGAAAACCCGGTAGGCCCGCGACAGGCACTCTATATGGTGGCGGTGTATTTTGGCCTCGGACATTACTACGGCATTCCCTACGGCGTGGTCGGTGTGCTGCTGGCAGCCTTCATGGGCTGGCTCCTGGCGAAGTCGATGCAGGAGACGCGCGGCCTGTTCTGGGCCTGGTTCATCCACTTCCTGCAGGATGTATGGATCTTCGCTTTCCTGGCGATCGGATCGATCATCCCGGGCGGGGGATAGGGTGAAAACCATTTTTGTTCGAGATCATTCTTTGGAAATACGAGAAATCTCACAGCATGATCTCGATGCGGTCCTCAGCGTATACCGGCAGTGCGAGGATTTCCTGGCTTTTGGCCCCGTGGCTACCGCATCGATGGAGATGGTTTTGAAAGATATGGATATCTCTCAAGAGGAAGGTGGCATTTTCTGCGGGATTTTTTCAGCACATAATGATATGATCGGCGTGGTGGATTATGTGCCCAGCCATTATAGAGGAGAACCACAATCAGCCTACCTCTCCTTGCTTATGATTGCCAAAACTTACCGGAGCCGCGGGATTGGAAAAGCCGTCGTTGAGGCGGTTGAAAATGAGATCAGGAAGGATGCCCAGGTGATGGAGATCCTGGCGGGGGTGCAGGTGAACAACCCTCTGGCTGTGAAGTTTTGGCAGAAGCATGGGTACCAGATTGTCAGCGGACCAGAACAGATGCCCGACCAGACCACGGTCTTTGGGCTGCGAAAAGATATATATTAAACAGGTTTTCTCACCTAACAATTATGTAAACCGGGAATATCCGCTATCTTCGAATGACTCCTCATTGATAGTATAATCAAGCTGTTATCAGGTAGGGATAATTTATTGGTATTCACGGGTTTGTTGATCAATTTTTTTGTTTTGTGCTATTTTTCCCATTTATCCTTGATCTATCGTAATTCCAATTGAATATTTTCCTTTAACTTGGCTCTAGGAGGCTTTGCTATGCGTCGTTTTCTGTCTTTATCCCTGGTTGTCCTTCTTGCTATTTCTATGTTAGTTGGGTTAGTTTCTATCGCCCAAGCGTATGGGAGCGCCAAAGCGATCTCTGCTGTTCCGGAGGTCGTAGAGACTGCAGCCACGCCTTCTCAACAACCAACGCCCACTCAGCCCGAATCATCCGCACCGCCATATGTGCCTGAGTTGGCCGGGCAAGTTGACCAGGTGTTAACTCCCCAGCAGTTTCAGCAGGCGCAGTTTGATGCTGAAAAAGAAATGGAAGAACAGAATCGTCTGGCTTTTCAGATCATGCAGAACCATGACCGAATGATAAATGGTTTCCGAAGACAGGTTTCTCCTCAGCCTGCATATCAATCGAAGGAACCTGCTGCTGCTCCACGAGCTGCTCATCCGATGGTCAACCCGGCGAGTTTGCAAAAGGATTTCCGGCTTGCTCAAGAGAGCGCTCCGCTGCCCAAGCCTGCCGCTTATTCCATCACTGTGGAAACCCTCCACCGGAATGATAATTTTGGCACCGGCTCGATTTTTTTGATTAATAATCAGGGCGGAACAGAAGCCAATGTCGTCATCGACTTCTACTGGCCAAACGATACCCTGCAATCGACGGATGGGGGATTTAACATCGCAGCCGGAGGCAGCCGGGTGTATGATTTATTATCCAGCCCAACGGGATATCACTTTGTTGGGAAAGCAGTTATCTACAGCGACCAACCGCTAACAGCCCAGATTACATCTCCTGATTACGGGATGATCGGCGGGCGCTTGTTCCAGGCAGATGGCGTTACACCGCTTACCAATGGTTCGACGGATATTTTTATTGACCGTGGGAATAATTGGTTTGAAGGTAAAGGCGGGTATGGGGTGCTTAGTGACGGACGTTTTTACATCGGCGGATTGCCCGACAATGTCTACGTGCTGCGCGCCATGGTTGGTTATCCGTATGCACAGCAATTTTATAGCAACAAGCAGTCTGCAAACGATGCGGACAGCATCACCATAAGCAGCGGGAGCGACTTCTCCACGGCAGATTTCACCATGCATCCCGGTGGGCGCATTGAAGGCACCGTGTATGCGGCTGATGGGATCACACCGCTGCCGAATATCAATGTTGACCTGGAGCAGGGTTGGTATGGCACCTGCACGGATGCCTCAGGTCACTTTACGATGGATAATGTGCCTTATGGCGACCAATACATCCGTGCAGGTGGGGATTGGAACTGGTGCGAAAATAAATATTCCATTTATGTCCGGGAATATTACCAGGAGAAAATACGGCTCAGCGAGGCAACCGCTTTGTCCATTTCTGCCGGCTCTGACTTGAAGACTGGGATCAATTTTACATTGACTACCGGCGGAACCGTTCGAGGCCGCGTGAACTCCGCTGCAACGGGTTTGCCTTTAGCCAATGTGCACGTGGCAGCCAGTATTTACACGAATAATGATGAGTGGTATTGGGGGAATTTCACCACTGGAGCCAGCGGTGTATATACGATCACCGGCTTGCCCGCCGGTGATTACCGGGTGCGTATAGACGATATGTGGGGAATCCCCGATGGATATGCCCGGGAATTCTATCCCAACACCCCCAATTATGACCTGGCGCAGCCCATCGCTGTCCCAGCGGGTGGCACCATTTCTAACATCGATTTCGCCCTCGAGCCAGGCGGTATCATCCGGGGGCGGGTGGTGGATCAAGATACCGGATTGCCCTTGCCCAACATCAATGTTAATGCAGATCCGGGTCTGGGCTGGGGGATAAGCGCTTGCACTAACAGTAATGGTGAATATGAGCTGCGTGCCCTTCCTTATGCAGGTTACCGACTGCAAGGTGGCAATGATTGGAGTTGGTGTGGAACTACATTCTCACCTTATATTCGCGAGTATTTCTCCGATGCTCTGCGTTACGATCAGGCAACTGTGTTGCAGGTAAACAGCACAACCCCCATTCTTAATAACACCGATTTCGGCCTGCTTAAGGGAGGGATGATCACCGGTAAAGTAACTGCCCAGCAGGGCGGACAACCCTTGGCGAATGTTCATGTGGCTGCCAGTATTTACACTAATAATGATGAATGGTACTGGAGCAATATGTGGACGGATGCCACCGGTGTTTATACCGTCACAGGTCTTCCCGAGGGCAATTATCGCGTCCGTGTGGATGATGGGAATGGCATTCCAGCAGGTTATGCACAGCAATACTATGACCACACCGTTGACTGGAGCGCAGCAAAATCGCTGCATATTGCAGGGACCCTTAAATTAACGGGAATCGACTTTGCTCTAGAGCCGGGCGGTGTAATCCGTGGGCGCGTAGTAGACCAGGTGACTGGCTTACCGGTTGCCAGGATGACGGTCAATTCCGGGCGGATCAACCAGCCAGGTGGTGTGGGGACCTGCACAGATGACCAGGGATATTATGAGCTGCGCGGCTTACCGTATGGCGATTATGAAGTCAGCTCGGGGGGCTATAATTATTGTCTCGGTCAGCCAGGGGTCTATGTGAAGGAGATATACCTAGAAAAGATCTATTATTGGAATCGCACCCCTGTGGCGGTGAACAGCGCAACCCCGGTGACTGGGATAAACTTTACCCTGGAACACGGCGGATTTATCAGTGGTAAAGTGACGGATGGAGATTTGGGTAACGCACAGGTCGGTAATTTACGTGTTGGTGCTCAGGTGCCCGATCCACAGTGCAATGGGTGTACCTGGTGGGTTGGTGATACGAATACCGATTCTCAGGGCAACTATCTCATCGGTCCATTACCTGCTGGCGTATACAAAGTCTATGCCTGTGCTGATTGTACTGGGCAGCTCCTGGTGAGCGAGTACTATAACAATGTTTACTTTGTTAATGATGCTCAGGAAGTCAATGTCACCATTGGAAATACGACCTCTGGGATCAATATGGTCTTGGGCAAAGGGGTGTGGATCACCGGCAAGGTGACCGTACCCAACGGGTATTCACCTGCTGATATCCAGGTGGATACCTGGCTCTTCGACCATAATTATGGAGCATCACGGCGGACGGATGCATCGGGAAATTACACCATTCCCGTCCCCCCCATCTATGACAGTATGTGGGGGATTGCGGTTCGCCCTTGGGGCACCGACCTGGAGTTGGAATGGGCTCACCGCGTATGGTTGAACCAGGGAACAAAATTTGATTTCAACCTTGGGCCGGGTGGTAAAGTAGAGGGCTGTGTGACTGATGGCGGGATTCCATTGACCAGTGGAAATGTCAACGTGGAAGGCTCATGGATGAATAATGGTACGAATATCGGCGCGGATGGTTGTTACAGCATCACCAACCTGCCACCGGGAGATTATCGGGTGCGCGCCGATAATTGGCCAAATTACTCAGCGACCTACTATGGCGGACCGAATTGGGAATATGCCACGCCGGTCCGGTTAAGTGTGGGTGAAATGGAAACCGGAAAGAATATAGAGATGCATAAGATGGGTCGCATCACCGGTTTGGTGCGAGATTTTACTACCCATAAGCCTACCGAAGGAGTCCAGGTTGTGGCGATGAGTGACAAGGGTTATTACCAGGGCTGGAGCCAGGTGGATGGAACCTACAGCATTGACCTGCCGGTCGGAAGCTATAAAATTTTCTACATGCAGGATAGCTGGGTGGATTACTTCGGCACCTTCTATCCCTATTCGCAAACCTACGAGGGGGGAACGAGTGTCAGCGTGCCGGCTTATAACCCGGACGGAGCGGCAATCGTTAATATCGACTTCCATAAGAAAGCCAAGGTTACCGGTACGATTACCGACTCTGCCAGCGGCAAGCCTCTGGGCGGCATCTTTGTGAAAGTCAATACGCGAGGTCAGTCTGGCGGCTACGAGCCAGCCTGGTCGAGCTCGCAGTGCACTGATGAAACGGGCTCCTATGCTTTGGAAGCCTTCTGGCCGGGTCAGACGTACCGCATCACAGTGGCAGGCACTTGTGGCTCGCCGGAGTATGGCAAGGTGACCAGAGAGCTCGCTGTAGCCGAAGGCGGCGCTTACGTGGAGAACTTCCAACTGGTTGCCGGTGTGACTCCTCAGGTACCTTTCACAATCAAATCGAACGACACCGATTACCTGCCAGAAAATATCTTTGATGACCAGAATGTGCCTCTGCTCTTCGAACCCCTGGTCAAGCTGGACGACCAGGGCAACTGGACTTCGAACTTGCTGGTGCAGGTGCCAACGGTGGAGAACGGAGGGGTGCAGGTGGTCAACAGCCAGATGATCGTTACCTACCAGCTCAAGCCTGGCTTGCTCTGGTCGGATGGGGTGGCTTTGACATCTGCGGATATTCAATATGCCTTCGAGCGCCTGAACACACCGACGATGTGGTGGAATAACAGCGGCACCCATGTCAGCCTGATCGAGCGCGTTGAGACGCCAAATGCCCTCACTGCGGTGGCTTATTACCATAAAGACCAGATCACTGCCAATTACATCGATGCAATTCTTTACCCCATTCCTAAACATATCCTGCAGGGGCAGTTCCCCTTCATGTGGGGCCGATTTTACCTGGCTAACCCGGTGGGCAATGGACCCTATATCGTAGAAGAGTTCCTGTCAGACAGCTATGTAATCTTGCACGCTAACCCCAATTACGTTTTACGCAGCCTGGGTTTGCCTAAAATCGAGCGCATCCGGCAGATCAACTCCGGAAATGCTTTTGGAATGATTGCCAGCGGGCAGGCACAGGTTTCGGTGGCACTGGATGATGGTAACCTCATTCCATCGGGTGCAACGAGCTTCCTGAATGTCAAATCCTCCACGAATTCTTCGACGGAATTCATCTATCTAAACAATGAAAAACCTGCCTTCCAGGATGTCAGCGTCCGGAAAGCATTCATGATGGCTTTGAACCGGGCTCGCCTGGCTGATTATGGCAAGACCGGCATGCCTTCTTTTATTCCGGCTGCCAATCTTTTCCCACCCGGCAGCCCCATGTACTCCAGCGGCTTTACTCAATACAGCTTTGATCTGGCACAAGCTGGCAATTTGCTCTCCGCGGCTGGCTGGCTGGACCATAATGGCAACGGGACGCGTGACAAGGGTGGAGTGGAAATGGTTTTCACCTTCGCTTATCCAGCCGGGAACGACCGTCGGATGCGCCTGGCTTCCACCTTCCAGGAGGACCTGGGCAAGATCGGTGTGCGCTTGAACCTGGTGCAGGTAGGTGATTTTAATACGATGATCGACAATGGGACGCACGGTATATACGATATGTTCATCTGCATGTGGGGATTAGATCCTTTTGATCCAGATGCGTATAACCTATTCTATAGTATTAACATTCCAAAAGCCTATAACAGCTATGAGCTGCAGAACTATACGCGCTGGCAGAATGCTACCAATGATGCCTTGCTTGAGCTTATACATGGACAATTGAGCTTCAGCGCACTCAAGAGCGCTTATGCCACCTGGAACCAGAATTTCACGGACCAGGTACCTTCACTGCCGACGATTCACGGCTTGCGATATGACCTGGCTCTACCTACGTTGGTCAACTTTAAACCTGGAGCCAAGATCCCCGCCACCTGGAATGTGGCGGAGTGGTACCTGCCCCCAAATCCTTATGACCTGGGGGTGCGCATGACCCTGGCTCCTGAAAGCCCTGCTCTACAGCCGGGCGCGATCATCATCTATGCCCTCAACGTGGATAATGCCGGCTTCTTCGGTGTGACTCATGCTACGCTGCTCGATACACTGCCTGGCAATGTAACTTATAAGGGCGCTACTCCGGCACCGACGACGATCACTGGGAACAAGCTGTATTGGAACCTGGGAGATATCCCTGCCGGGCAGGCGCTGCCGGTCATCAAGGTTTCGGTGGAGATCCCCTTGACTGCTGTGCATGGTGATAAGATCACCAACCTTGTGCAGGTGTATTCTGACCAGATCGATACGCGCCCGGAGAACAATGCCACAGAATACCAGCTAGAAGTGCGCGAAGATATTGACTTGTGGTTGGAAAAGCATGGCATTGGCCAGCCCGCCGTAGGTGAGAAGTTCACCTACTACATCGAGTATGGCAACCTGGGCGGAGCGCCAGCCGCTAGCGTGGTCATCACGGATGTGCTCCCCGCGCAAGTCAGCCTGATCAGCGCCGTCCCGACTCCGGTGGTCAATGGCAGCTTACTCACCTGGAACCTGGGTGAGTTAAAAGGTGACCAATGGGGCGGGCAAATCGTTGTGACGGCTGAGATCGACAACAAGGGCCAAGTGGTCAACATAGCTCGCGTCCAACCTGCCACGGGTGAAATGAATTTGGCCAACAACCAGGATAATCATGTCGAAGATGTCAATAGTATCCTGGCTCCGGTTATCCTGCGCCCAACCGCAGGCACAACCGATGGCACCCTCACGGTCAAAGGCCTGGCGCCATCGAATTCAACGGTGACGATCTATGACATCAACCCTGTGATCCCTGTCCTGCTTGCCAGCGGAACCGCTACAGCTTCGGGCACCTTCGAGATCCCCCTTAGCCTGGCTGAAGGATCTTATGTGCTGGCAGCCAAGGCGAATAAGGTCAGCCTGGATAGCGAATATTCGAATACGGCCTCCATCCAGGTGGATCATGACCTCCCACTTGACCCGGACCTGGTCAATATCATGATCGATGGTGTGGATTTCAGCGCGGGTGTGGTACGCGGCGGAGCAGTATATGCTGTCGCATCGCCTGGTGGAGATCGATGCAGTCCTTCCCTGCGCCACCCAGCCGAACGCGCGACTCGAAGTCAACGAGAATGGGTTATTCAACTACAACGTCTCGCCGGTCAGCCTGCTTGACCAGGGTGGAGGCGCCTGGAAAGCCGGCTTCCGTTTCTGGCTGGCTGAGCCACGCAGCACTTACAACGTCAAAATCGCCTGGGAGTGTGGTGCCGTTACCCTGCGAGAGCTGTTAGTCTACATTCTCATCGATCCCGATGGCTATCTGTACGATCAACTGCAGGTGGAGGCTGGCTCACCCATCACCGGGTCGATCCTCACCAACGGTATTATCACGGCCTACGTTAAAACGGGAGAAAATTGGGAGGTCTGGCCGGCTAACTTGTATGGGCAGGTCAATCCACAATTGACTGATGGGACTACCGAAGACAAAGTCAAGACTGCCGGCTACTTCAGCTTCTTGACCCCGCCCGGACAGTACAAGCTGATTGCACTTGCCCCAGGCTTTCAGCCTTTCGAAAGCGAGGTACTCACCGTTATCAACCGGCCGGTGCACCTGGATATCGGCTTGTTCCCGATCAAGGGTGGCGCAACGATTGCTGTCCAGCCAGCAGATCTGAGTGCCTCCCGGCTGGAGGTTGACAAAACTCAGGCCAGTCTGGACAGCCTGCTCACTTACGATCTATACCTGGAAAATAATGGACAGCTCGCGACTGGTAACCTGGCTCTGACGAGTACCATCCCTGCCCATACGACATATGTGGCATCGTCACTCAACTGCGATTATGGGATTGCAGTCTACAATTCTGCCAACAGCCAGGTCGAGTGGACGGGTAAACTCCCTGTTGGGCAAAAGGTTCATATTCAGTATAAGGTTAAAGTAGGTTTAGGTACCGAAAATGTCTTTACCGTCACAAGTCAGGCCACCCTGAGCGGTGCCGCAGAAGACCTGCAGGGAGTGGGTGTCTTCAAAGCCAATACGCAGGTGCAGATTTACCAGTTGTTCCTGCCATTCTTGAAAAAGTGATGGGAGGATTGCTCAGTCAATCGGTCAACAAACACACCTGCTTTTGGTCCTAAAACCGGGGCGAGCAACATCGTGGAGATGAACGACAAGCCCACTAACATGACCGATCTGTTGAAGCAGTTGCCCAAGAGTGTGATTGCAAGCAGAGTGAATAATACCCTATAGATCAAATCGTTTGACCGGCCCTAAAAAACTAGTTAGGGGTTTTCTAGCAAGCGACGATACCCAGGGCAATTATTTGTAAAAAATAAACCTGGGATGTAACTTTTGATGGATGACGGCTTGCTCTGGGAATGGTATATTGGGAATATTACACATGGAAAGGAATGAAATGATTCCTATGCCCCCGATGACTATCCATCCCCCCATCGAACGCGCTGTGCTTCTACGGCAAGAGGCTGTTTATATTATGCAAGAGACCGGCTTGATGAGGAGCCTGTCCCGTCGCAGCAACGTGACTTTTACCGGCAGTTATTTCATGGACACGATGGTGTATCCTGATTTGGATGTGTATGTCGCGGAAGTTCCTCAGGAAGAAATGTTTCAAATTGGCGCTGAAGCGGCTGCTTCTCTTTTGGTGCAGCAGGTGGTGTTCGAGAAAGGTGATTTGCCCAGCCTGCCGGATGGTCTGTATTTGAAAGTGCGCGTGGAATATGGGGATTGGGGGCGTCCCTGGAAGTTGGATATCTGGTCAATTCGTGCGGCTTTGATCGAAGAGAAGCAGCAAGAAATGGAACGCTTACGCCTGAAAATGACGCCAGAGTGCCGTAAGCAGATTATCCTTTACAAAGACTCGCTGATTACCACTGAAAACCGTACGCCAATGTTCAGCGGATATTACATTTATAAGGCATTCCTGGACGAAGGTTTGAGCGATCCGATCCAGGTAACTCAGTATCTGTTGAAGCAGGGCATCCAGGTGGAGCATTTGCCCGCCTCCGGTTTGCCAGACGAAGGTCGGGAAATTTACGAGATTTGGGTAGAGGGGCATCTCAAGGAAGGATGTTCGGATTGGTTCGAAGGGATGACTATCACTAACCTAGACTCTAGTAAGGCTGTTTTGAGGGGGTGTGTGCCCGACCAAGCAGCATTGCATGGCTTGCTGGCGAAGATCAGGGACATGAACATGAAATTGTTGAAGGTTAATCGGGTCTCATTTTGAGACCTGATTGGATTGAAGAAAACTCTTTCAGTCGGATTTGGTTTCGTAAGACCAAACAGATCTATTGGTCTATATTTTGAGATGCTGCCCTCACCTTAATCCTATTTCGTGGGGTAAGGGGAACCCCTCTTTCCTGAAGTCATTATATAATCTTGTTAGCCGATCTGTGATCGGATCCGGCCTTTCTATATCCCAGCTCATAACCCATGGAAAGGAACCTGCTTCAATGGAAGTGGCACATTTTGAGGAGATGCAGGTGGAATTTATGAAGCGAGTAAGCCAAGCGGTGTACTGCACGATGGCAACCGTCGATCGTAAGAACCGTCCGCGGACACGCGTGCTCCACCCGATCTGGGATGGTCCTATCGGCTGGGTCATTTCGTGGCCTGCGTCGCACAAAGCGAAGCATCTGGCCCAAAATCCTGCTGTTTCCCTGGCATATATCCCAGATAAGGAAAAGCCAGTCTATGTGGATGGCTTTGCTGAATGGATAGATGACCTTGATGAAAAACACCGGATATGGGATCTCCACCGGACAACCCCACCGCCGTTAGGATTTGATCCCCAACCGCATTATGGCAGCATTGCACATCCATATTTCGGCTTGCTGAGGATCACGCCGTGGCGGATTGAGCTTGGAAACCTCAATGGCGAGCCGGTTATCTGGAGACCGCACACAACCTAAGCCCACCTATTCCGCTGATGCTGCCTTCCCTGCTTACTACCAAAACCTATTTCCCGCCCTTGCGTGAAGGACTGGTGAGCAGGCCGCGCCTGGTGGAGAAGCTCAAGCAAGGGCTGCGCTTGCCGCTAACGCTGATCTCGGCGCCGGCAGGTTCGGGAAAGTCCACACTGCTGAGCGCCTGGCGTGCCGGGGAAGGGGACGGTTACCCGGCAGCCTGGCTGACATTAGACGCGGGGGATAACGATCCAAGGCGCTTCCTGGCTTATCTGGCGAGAGCATTGGAGACTTTGCGAGCCGGTTTAGTCACCGACACATTGCTCTTACTGCGCTCTCCGCAGCAGGAATCTATCGAGACAGTGCTTACTTCACTGATCAACGACCTGGCGGGCTTTCCTTCTGATTTTGCCCTGGTTCTGGATGACTACCACGCAATCACCTCACCAGCGCTGCAGGCTGGCATGACTTTTTTACTAGAGCACCAACCACCGCAGATGCACCTGGTGATCTTGACACGCCTCGACCCACCGCTACCTCTTTCAAGAATGCGCGGGCGCGCCCAGCTCCTTGAGGTCAGAGCGGCTGATCTTCGATTTACGTTGCAAGAGACCGTATTCTTTTTTAACGAAGTCATGGGTTTGGGCCTTTCAGGTGAAGATATCGATGCTCTTGAAAAACGTATCGAAGGTTGGGCGGCAGGTCTTCGGCTGGCGGCCGCAGCTATGCAAGCTCGATCGGTGGAGCAGGGTCAAAAGGACGTGCACAGCTTTGTTTCCGCCTTTACCGGCAGCCACCACTACATCGTTGAATATCTGGTTGAAGAAGTTCTCAACCAACAGCCCGAACATGTACATGATTTTCTCTTGCGAACATCAATTCTGGAGCGGTTCAATGCAGAATTATGTGAGTTTATCTTAGGGGAAAGAAGACAATCAATTGGGGAAGCCCCTAATCTCTATTCTTTATCACCTGGTCTCAGTCCCAATTCCCCTATGCAAATCCTGGATTATTTGGATAGAGCCAACCTATTCGTGCAGCCGCTGGATGATCATCAACAGTGGTTCCGCTACCATACGCTGTTTGCTGATATGCTGAGAAGACGGCTCCTGCAGTCCGAACCGGAGATCATCCCGGGCTTGCACCAGCGTGCATCTGCATGGCTGGAGCAGCATGAACTGCCCAGCGAGGCTCTCAACCACGCTCTGGCTGCAGGAGACCTGATAACGGCAGCCCGGCTTCTCGAGGCGCACGGAAGACCTATGTTGACGCGAGGCGAGTGGGTGAATCTGGCGGATAATTTACGAGCCCTTGGTGATGTAGTTCACCAACGGCCAATTCTAGGGATGCTGCAAGCCTGGGTTTTTAGCCTGACAGGGCATTGGGAGCCTGTGAGAGGTTTGCTACTCGAAATTGAAAGGCTGGCAGCAGAAGATCGTGAGATGGATGCAGAGTCAAAGAGAGACCTTATTGGGGAAATATCCACCTTGCACGGCTTGATGGCATATTTTAATGGCGATGCTGGAACTGCTGTAGGCGATTGCCGGGAGGCTCTTGAGAAATTATCCCCTGACAATCTGGCAGGGCGCAGTATTGCAGCGCATATCTTGGGTGAGGCTTGCAACCGGACCGGGGATCTACCGGGAGCTATTCAAGCAAATACCCAAGCTGCGGAATGGGCCCGGGCTACCGGCAGTCTTTCCATGGCAGTCTCTGCCTTGACAGCTCTGGGAGACTTGCAGATGGGTCAAGGTCACCTTCATACAGCCATGGAAAAGTATGAGGAAGCGCTGCACAGAGTCACTCGCCCGGATGGTAAACGTTGGCTCCCAGCCGGCAGGGCTTTGATCTGCATGAGCAAGATCCCGTATGAATGGAATAATCTTCAATATGCTGGGCAAGTTATCCAAGAAGGACTTGACCTTTGCCGGCAAAGTGGTGATCTGGAATACCGAATCATTGGACATGTAATGGAATCCCGTATGAAGGGGGCGCAAGGTAACCTGGAGGGGGCAAATCGAGCCATGCAAGAGGCGGAAAATTTGGTGAAAGCATATTCTGTCCCTGCCACAACGATCAGCCTGGTGGAAGCCTACCGCGCCCGCCTGCTTTTAGCCCAAGCTCCCGTGGATGCTTTCCGATGGGCAGAACAAAGTGGTTTGAAGACAAGCGATGAAATTTCATATATACGTGAGCAAGAATACCGCAGTTTAGTACGGATTACGGCAAAGCGAGGGGAGATCCAGGAAGCCCTGTCTTTATTAAGCCGCCTCTCCGCCTCCGCTGAATTTGCAGGGAGGATGGGATGGGTGATTTACCTGCTGGTCTTGCAAGCGAAAATACTCAACGATTCTGGCTATTTTGAAAAAGCTCAAGAGGTTTTGGAACGAGCCTTGAGATTGGCGCAGCCAGAAGGTTTTCAACGTGTATTTCTAGACGAGGGGGAATCAATGGGAAAGTTTTTACTCAGAATCAAGACTCTTGGAAAGAGCCAGGTGAAGGATTCTTGGGTGGGAGCCTATCTGGATGAACTGCTTTCAAGCTTTGGATTCGCTGAGGATTCAAGCCAACCATTAGTCAAGGGTTTTCGATCGGTTCAGGGTGGATTCATCGAGCCGCTTTCTGACCGAGAGGTGGAGGTGCTGCGAATGGTGGCTGCTGGGAAGACAAACCAGGAGATCGCCAGCGAGCTGTTCCTTGCAGTGGGTACAGTCAAACGCCATCTTAACAACATCTTCGGGAAATTGGGGGTACAAAACCGCACGGCGTGCGTAGCAAAAGCCAGAGAGATAGAATTAATTTAAAATAAACCCCAAATGTATCCTCTGATACATGAACAGCCTCCGGGTTTACTGTACACTGTAAACATCGAAGAAGGAGGCGTATGATGAAAAATTTCAAGAAAATAGGCAAAATCGTATTATGGGTGTTGGGAAGTCTTGCTGCGATCCTGGCTGTATTTCTGCTGGCGATGTGTGTTCTATATTCGCCGGAATTTGTACGGCGATGTTTATTCAGTGGAGAAGAGACCGTATACGATTACCAGATCTTTCCAGAACGTAAGCTGGAAGCCAGTCCAAATACTTATACTTTCAAGAGCGACTTTGATGAAGCTGGCGTTAAAGCTGCTTTTGAAGCCAATCCGAACGTAGGAAACCTGGAGGAACTCCTAGCCTCTACAGGCAGCCAGGCTTTCATCGTTATCCAGGATGATGTGATTCGTTATGAGAAGTACTTCAACGGAGCGCAAAGGGACACACTGGTAACATCGTTCTCGATAGCCAAATCGATCGATTCGGCTCTGGTAGGTTTTGCCATCGCCGACGGGTACATCAAGAGCTTAGATGATCCCATCACCGATTACCTGCCAGAGCTGGCGGAACGCGATGCGCGCTTCCAGCAGATTACGATCCGCAATTTGGTGGAAATGAACTCGGGCATCCGTTATGTAGAAAAGGATATCCCATTTTTTGATGATGGCAACCGCACTTATCGCTTTCCGGATATGCGCCGTTTGGCTTTGGAGATGACCGAGATCGATGCCCTTCCTGGGGAGTTTGTCTACAATCCCTATAATCCGTTGGTGATGGGCATAATCCTGGAGCGTGTAACTGGAAAGAGTGTCACGGAGTATCTGCAAGAAAAGCTTTGGACACCCTTGGGGATGGAATACGGGGGATCGTGGAGCCTCGACAGCCAGAGGTCCGGCTATGAAAAAATGGAGAGCGGCATCAATCCGCGTGCCATCGACTTTGCCAAGTTCGGCAGCCTGTACCTTCATCAAGGTGTTTTCAACAGAACCCAGATCCTTCCTGCAGAATGGATAGCAAATCGACTACCCCGAGTGAAGCAATAGAGTTGGAAGAGAATGTTTACTATAAATATTATTGGTGGGGCATGAAGCGCGGCGAAAAGGATTATGATTATTTTGCTTGGGGTAATCTGGGGCAGTTCATTTATATTTCTCCAGCGAATAACCTGCTCATCGTGCGCAATGGAGAGCGGTATGGACTTGAAGGGGAAGGATCTACATGGGGGAACATGTTTTTTCAATTCGCAAGCGAGTACGGGAAGAGCGAATGAAAGGAGCTTTCGATGAAAAAGAAAACAATTTTTCGGATTATCCTTGCCCTCTTGATCTTGGTCTTGTGCGTGACCATCTTGCCGATAACTTACATGTACCTCACCGAGCCAAGGGAATATGCTTACCGGGAGCTGATGTGGAATGAATCGGATATTTACGATTATGAGAAATTCCCTTACCGGGAAATCCTAAATGCATCGCCGCTATATCATTTCAATGAAAAGCTGACTCCCAGCCTATTCCAGACGATCGAGTACAAACGAGGCGGGAAGGTTCAGTCAGTGGATTTCGAGGACTTCATGACCCGCACAGGCACGACGGCTTTCATCGTTGTCCAGGGTGATAACTTGCTCTACGAGAACTACTTCAACGGTTTTCAACGCGATGGTTGGTTTACCTCTTTCTCAACAGCTAAGTCATTCATTTCGGCACTGGTGGGTATTGCCGTCGATGAGGGCTTGATCGACGACATCAACGACCCCTTTATCAAATACCTGCCAGAATTGGCTGGTCGCGGCCTGGACAAGATGACCATCAAACATCTGCTGACCATGTCGTGTGGGTACCAGTTTTCCACCTCTGAATCCTATTTCTACACCCTTTCGTTTTTGTCCGATGAAGCCAAGGCTTATTACTACCCGGACCTGCGTGCTTTGATCCAGATGAAGCTCCGTCCAGGTAAGCAAGAAGTGGGATCTTGCTTTCTTTATAACGATTACGCTCCCGTCATTGAAGGCTTGATCCTGGAACGGGTGACGGGCATGACCGTTTCCGCATACTTACAGGAGAAGATTTGGATGCCTCTCGGCATGGAGTACCCGGCGCGCTTCAGCATCGACAGCCAGGCAAGTGGGTTCGAGAAGATGTCAGCGGATTTCAACGCGCGTGCTATCGATTATGCAAAATTTGGACAACTTTTCTTGAAAAATGGCAATTGGAATGGGAAGCAGATCATTTCGGAGGCGTGGGTAAAGGAATCCACCATGGTAAATTCGACTGATCAGCGTCCTTGGTTGATCTACGACGATTTTCGCCAGGAACAGGGTTATTATAAGTATCATTGGTGGGGAAAATTACGAGAAAAAGGGTTGTATGATTATATGGCTATTGGCCACTTGAACGAATATATCTTCATCCGACCTGACCAAAACCTCGTTATTGTCCGATTGGGCACTGAAAAAGGGCCGGATGTAAATTGGCCTCAGGTGTTCCAGTCGATGGCTGATAAGATAAAGGAGTAATTCCGTGCCAAAAGTTCAAAAACTACGAATATTCTTATCCAGCGATACAGGCCTCCTGATCTTGTTAGGTCTGGCAAGTCTCCTGATTCACATCCTATTGAATGGGCGGTATGGCTTTCATCGTGATGAGCTGAATACGCTTGTAAATGCCCGTCACCTGGCATGGGGCTATGTAGAATACCCTCCTTTCACACCTTTCCTGATGCGGCTTGCTTACAGTTTATTTGGACCTTCTCCAATGGGATTGCGCCTCATCTCCTCGGCAGCGATGAGCGTGGCGCTGGTACTGGCTGGGTTAATGGCGCGTGACCTGGGCGGTGGGCGAAATGCTCAGATCCTGGCGGCTTTATCGACCGCTATTGCGCCGTATGTACTGCTTTATGGTGGAATTGGAATGTACGAAACCTACGATTATTTTTGGTGGGTGGTGGTCACTTATCTGATCGTCCACCTTCTAAAAACAGACGACCCACGTTGGTGGCTGGGGATCGGTGCGGCGATCGGATTGGGAATGATGAGTAAGTACTCGATGGTATTCCTGGTGATTGGGATTCTCGTGGGAGTCGTGCTAACCAAAGCGCGCCGCTATTTGCTCAGTCCCTGGCTGTGGGTGGGAGTGGGAATCTCTTTGCTGATCTTTTTGCCGAACCTGATTTGGCAAGTACAGCACAATTTCATCTCCCTAGACTTTTTACAATCTATCCATGCGCGGGATATCAGGATTGGTCGCGGAGAGAGCTTTCTCAGCGAGCAGTTTTGGGCATGTACAAACCTGGTCACAGTGCCCATCTGGATGGCCGGCTATATTTTTTTTCCTCCTTGCACGATCTGCTAAAGCATTCCGAATGGTAGCTTGGATGGTCCTTATACCGTGCGGCATCTTCTATTATCTGCAAGGACGCAGTTATTACCTGACCGGTGTTTATCCGGTTCTGCTGGCTGCGGGATCAGTGGCCTGGGAAATGGGGCTAAAACGCCTTCCGCAAACCATCAAGCATGTGCTAGCCGGGGTTACTTATGGGTTGGTCATCTTAAGCGGGGCGGGCTTTTCTCTGATTGCTCTGCCAATTGCACCGGTGGGTTCAGACATGTTTGTAAAAGTGAGTGGAATCAATACGGAATTTCGGGAACAGGTGGGCTGGCCTGAGCTGGTGGAATCAATCGCCACGATCTATACCAAGCTACCGCAAGAAGAAAAAGCAGTGACAGGCATCCTGGCTGGAAATTATGGCGAAGCAGGTGCGGTGGATCTTTATGGCCCAGAGTATGGGCTGCCGGAGGTGATCAGCGGGGTTAATTCCTTCTGGCTGCGCGGCTATGGTGACCCGCCTCCGCAAACCTTGATTGTGCTGGGAATCGATGATACAAGGATCTACAGCTTCTTTAAGGAATGCGGGATCGAAGGCAGGATTTCGAACCTATATAATATTCCAAATGAAGAGTACCTGCATCATTCCAGCATCTATGTCTGCCGAGGGTTGCGCAAACCCTGGGCAGAGATTTGGAAATTCTTTCAGGATTATGGATGACCCATTCATCATCGATATGGAGAGTCCCGGAAAAAAACCGAGAAGGAGCTAAGGAAAATCTTTTATCACGGAGACAGACCGAATGAAATAAGAGAAAAGCTTTATATGACCAATTTAAATCTGTTTTTAGGATTCCCTACATTTTCCGTGTCTAAAATTTGATTTTCTAAGGAGTATTTAATATGGAAGAAGTGGCACTGGCTTATGAAAAACTGATCGGAAGCTTTGTAGCCTGGGCTGAAAAAGAAACCGCCATCACATCGGCAGTGGTGATCGGTTCGCGGGCACGCACAGATCACCCGGCAGATGAGTGGGCCGACCTGGATTTGATTGTGGTGACACGTGACCCAGCGCGACTGCTGGCGCACCCCGATTGGCTGGAGGAAATTGGCAAACCCGTCTTGACCTTCATCGAAGACACATCCAATGGAGGTGAAAAGGAGCGCCGGGTGCTGTTTGATAATGGGTTGGATGTGGATTTTTCAGTCATTCCCTATGACAAAATCGAGATGATGCTCCAACCAGAGGTATTCGCACAGGTGGTAGAGGAGATGAGCAATGTATTCGGACGCGGAGTCCGGGTTCTGCTGGATAAAGAAGGGCAGGTAGATCGTCTAGGAGAGCTTTCGATACGCTACCGGGCACCAACTCCTAGGCTGCCTTCCGAAGGAGAATTCTTGCAGGTGGTGCAGGACTTCTGGTATCACACTGTCTGGACAGCGCGGCACCTGCGGCGCGGTGAGCTGTGGTGGGGTGGGAGTGGGCTGAACGGTCGGTTGAGGGACCGGCTCTTCAACATGATGGAATGGCAGGCGCGTGCCACAAAAGGACTGGACCATGACACCTGGTTCCGCGGGCGCTTCCTGGAAGAATGGGCTGATCCGCGTGCGGTGCAGGCGCTCGGGAGTGTCCTTGCGCGTTATGGTGCGGAAGACACCTGGCGTGGTCTCCTGGCATGCATGGAGCTCTTCCGCTGGCTGGCAATCGAGACAGCACAGCACTGGGGATTTGCTTACCCAGTGGAGGGAGATAGGTTTGCGTCGAAGCTAACCAAAGGCCTGTATGATGGATGGGCTAGAAATGGTTGACCAATATTTTTATTGAAACGCCGCCAGCACCAGGCGGGCGATGGCTTTGGCACCTTCTTCGTTTGGCTCATCACCGAAGGCTACGACGAAAGCCAGGTTGTCATTGATTTTCACCCAAAGCTGGCGGGCATCTGCGCCGTTATTGAAATAGGCTGATGAGCCGAGCCCGCTGACCGCGGTATTTTTTGATAATGGCTGTTCATCATAAACAGAGCCGGGCGTGAGAGCCACATAGCCGAAGGTTGCGTTGCCGTTAAAATCTTTGCCCCCATCATAGTAGCAGCCATTCGTACCAGGTGTATCGTAATACAAAAAAGAACTCAGGTGGGTTGGCAAGCTTGCGCCCCATAATAGCTTCGATATCCTCAATAGGGATGGCACTGCATAAATCAACCAAGCTCAGGTTATTGGTGATGGTGAGGGGGGAGAGGGTGGCGGGAAGCTCGACAGGCTCGCTCGTGGGCGCACAAGAGGAGATGAGGACAACTAGCAGAATGATGGGGAAGATTGATTTTAAGGTTAATTTTTTTGTCATAGCAAACTCCTTCTGGATGTTAGAGAGCCAGCTCCATGAAGATCGAGCGCTTCAGGTTCTCGGGAGGCACTTCGTAATACGGTTGTATCCGTTTGAATCCCAAAGAAAGGTATAAGTTTTGAGCAGCTGCCAGGGAGACCTCTGTGTCCAGGCGCATGAGGAGGTAGTCTTTGATTTTGGCTTCGATAATCAAGCGTTCGCATAAGGCCCTTCCTAACCCCATTCCTCGAAATTTAGGCCTTACATACATACGCTTCATCTCGCAAATATTTTCTCCTAGTGGGCGCAAGGCGATGCATCCTGCCGCTTCCGCGCCGCGCTCTGCGATCAGCAAGCAGCCGGCTGGTGGAGAAAAGGCTCCCGGCAGCGAGCTCAGCTCCCCTTCGATGCTCTGGTAGCTCATGTCGAACTTAAGCTCCCGGTCGATCCAGGCGAAGTATTCTAAGAAGAGAGTTTTGATAACATCTAGCTGTTTGGTCGAGGTAACCTGCAAGATCTCCATAAACTTACTTTGGATCAAAAAGATTAGAAGCATTAAGCGTATAAAATTGCAGGTTATTTTACTCTGATTTGTTCGGATTGCAAGTCTTGACCAAGGGAATGTACCTGATCTTTTTGATTAATTTTAATTTGCAACTTTGAGACATTTCAGGTATGATTTAAAATATATAATCTGTGGGACAAACCAAAGCAGGTGGGAGGGAGTGTAAAACCTTTCCTCACGCAATTTTAGCCCAATATTTTCATTCATTTAGCAGCAATTATTTCATGTTCGCGGGGACTTTTATTCAATCAAGGAGTTTTTATATGCATAAATATTTTAAGTCAAGGCAGTGGGTGCTTCCCATTATTTTAATCGTGTGCCTCCTGTCGACGTTGCCAGGTATCATCACGCGGGCGGAACCCGTACCGGATCCCATCCTGCTGGTGGTCAATGATGCTGATACTGCCAATAACTTTGACCGCTACCTAGGAGAAATCCTGCGAGCTGAAGGCCTGAATGCTTTCACCGTTGTTAACCTCGGTGGCTTGACGCAAGCAGAGCTGTCTCAGCATACACTGACCATTTTAGCAGAGACAACACTGACAGATGCGCAAGCCAGTCTCCTGAACAGCTATGTGTCGGGAGGAGGCAAGCTGCTCGCCATGCGACCTGATGCCAAAATTGCTGGCCTGTTTAGTTTGAATGCTTCGGCTGGCAGCCTGTCCAATGGATATTTGAAGCTCAACCAGGCAGCTCCCTGGAATGGCTCCTTACCAGGCGCGGGCCTCACAACTTCTGCTTTGCAGATCCATGGCACAGCCAACCGATATTCACTGTCGGGCGGGGCGGTGACGCTGGCAGAGCTGTATACGGACCGCACTAACCCTGCGGGTTATCCTGCGGTCGTTGGCTCGGCCGATGGTAAAGCAGCTGCCTTCCTCTACGACCTGGCGCGCAATGTTGTCTACACTCGCCAAGGTAACCCCGCCAATGGTGGTGTAGATGTTGACGGTGATAAAATATTACGCACCATCGATCTGTTCCAAACCGCTGGGGGCGGCACTCCCTGGGTTGACCGGGAGCTCATCCCCACGCCCCAGGCAGATGAACAGCAGCGCTTCTTTGCCCGCCTGGTGCGCCTGATGGTGAGCAGCGCCAAGCCACTGCCTCAGCTGTGGTACTTCCCCGGCACAGCCAAGACCATGCTGATCCTGACCGCCGATGCACATGCCGATGTGACTGGGAACTATCAGGCAGAGATCACCGCCCTGGAGCCCTACGGCGCCAAAATGACCTTCTATCTCTCGATTGCCAGCGAACCGACCAATAATTCCGTGCAGACCTGGCGAGCCCAGGGGCACGAGTTTGGCATCCATCCATATGCCAACAGACCCGATCCATATCCTCCTTACAACATCACCAATCTCACGCAAGGATACGAGGTCTACGACACTTGGTGGCCGACCATCTATTCCAGCCCCAAGTCGCGCACGGTGCGCAACCACCAGATCGCCTGGCTGGGATGGACGGACGCTGCCGACTTGCAGGTAGCACACGGCATCGCACTGGACACGGACTTTTATCATTGGGGGCCGTGGCTGCAGAAGGGGGATGGGAGCTGGCCTCACGGATACATCACTGGAAGCGGGCAGCCGATGAAATTCATCCAGGCGAGTGGCACCATTATCAATGACTATCAGTTATTGACAGAAATCGTGGATGAGCAGATGGTGTTCGGCGCAGGGGAGGGTTATGAGCAGCTTACCTATTCGCAGGCGCTGGATGTGACTAAAAGCCTGATCGATGCCAGCCAGGCGGGGGATTATGCGGCCTTGGCAGCCCAATTCCATGTCGGTTATTTCAGTACCACGCAGCCTTGGTTGCTCGGAACCATGGAATATGCGACCAGCCTGGGGATCCCCAAGTGGAATGCGGATACGTTCTTGACCTACACCGAAGTCCGCCACGATGCTAACTATACGGATATCGCCTGGAATGACCCCACAAGCAATCTAACCTTCAACCTGGTATCCGCTCCGAGCTGCCCGTCGAATCTGACTACCTTGCTTCCTAAGATTTATAACGGCAGAGACTTGGCCTCAGTCAATGTGGATGGCAGCCCGGTGAATTTCACCATCCAGCCGGTCAATGGGGTCGATATGGCGTTTATCAGCACGAGCGCAGGGACACACACTTTCAGCGCAATTTACCAGGGATCAATCTCCACCCGAACGCCTACACAGACAGCTACTGCTACGAGAACTGCGACACTGACCCGTACAGCTACAGCTACGAGGACGATAACGAGTACCCCGACCCAGACTGGGACTGCCACAAAGACCCCAACGAGCACTGCAACGAGGACAGCTACATTAACCCGCACCATCACAACCACGCCAACAGGGACACGAACAAGCACGCCGACGCCTACCCGCACGCAAACCGCGACCGTTACGACAACCTACACGGTCACCCCGACCAGGACCCAGACAAGCACGCCAACCAGAACCCCGCTGGTTCTTGACAAGAAGGTGTACCTGCCGTTTTTGCGGAAGTGACAGAGAAACCTGACTGGCTTTAGGGAATTCTGGTGGATTGAAATTAATTTTCAAAGACCAGTCAGGTTTTGGTTAATTTAACTCGAACATCATCTCCAGCATTTCGGGGGCTCCCAGAGCTAGTCCGCGCTTTGATGGTGAACAGCCGCCGATGGTGAGCTTGAACTGCCCGGGCTCCAGGGCGAGCTCGCCGGCTTCATCGACCAGCATGAGGGACTCGGGGGAGATCTCGAAGGAGACGACCTGGCTCTCACCGGGGAACAGGGCCACACGGCGGAAAGCAATCAGGCTTTGCAGCGGGACCGGAAGGGAAGCTTGCAGATCACTGACATAAACCTGGACGATCTCCTCGGAAGCAACCTCTCCAACGTTGGTTAGTTTGAAGGAGAAAGTGAGCGGCTGGCCTTTTTGGGCCTGGATGGTGGCTTTCAGGTCGCTGTAGGTGAACTGCGTATAGCTAAGCCCGAAGCCGAAGGGGTAGAGCGGTTCATCGGTCATGTAGCGGTAGGTTCGTCCAACCATCGAATAATCTTCGAAGGGAGGCAGCTGGGCCATCGATTTGGGGAAGGTGAGCGGCAGCTTTCCAGACGGGACAGCATTTCCGAAGAGCACATCTGCCACGGCTCGGCCGCCTTCTTGACCTGGGTACCAGACGAAGACGATGGCTTCTACGAGGTCTTCGACCTCGCCGAGGGCGATGGGGCTTCCGCCGGAGAGTACCAGGATAATCTTGGCTCCAACCTCGTTAAGCTTCCGAATATAGTCCACCTGGGTCTGGGGCAGGGCGATGTCACGCCGGTCGCCATTTTCAGCGGCGAGGATCGCTTCTCCCTCTTCACCTTCCATCCAACGGTTGATGCCCATGCAAGCGATGGTGAGATCTGAAGCACCGGCGGTGTAGATGGACCAGTCGAGTGGAGACTTGTTGGGATGCACGAGCTGGGAGCCGGTATGGTATTCCAATTTAATACCCTCGGGGAGTGTACCGATAATGCCTTCGAGCAGCGTGGTCATGTGGTCAGCGAGGCCGAAGTAGTTGCCCAGCAGAGAGTCGACGCTGGCGGCGTTAGGCCCGACCAGCTCGATGGTTTTTGTGGATGCCTTGATGGGCAGGATATTATTCCTGTTCTTGAGCAGAACGATGGATTTTAGGGCAGCTTCATAAGCCAGATCCTTGTGCGCCTGGCAACCTACCACGCTCATGGGGATGGATGCATAGGGGACCTGTTCAGGAGGATCGAACATGCCGAGCTTGAAGCGGGTGGTGAGGGTGCGGGCAAGCGAGCGGTCAATATCGGCCTCGGTTACCAAGCCTTGTTCAACAGCTTCGTCAAGGTGCGCGTAGGTGCAGATGCAGGCGTTGTCGCAGCCCATCTTGAGCGCCAGGGCTGCGGACTCGGTTGGGGTGGTAGTGACTTTGTGATGTTCGTGGAAGTCGTTCAAGGCGCCGCAGTCAGAGACGACATGTCCCTTGAAACCCCATTGGCCGCGCAAGATGTCGACTAGTAAAAGTTGGGAGCCACAAGCGGGTTCGTCGTTGACTCGGTTATAGGCACCCATTACAGCTTCGACTTTCGCTTCCTGAACGAGCTTGCGGAAGGCGGGCAGGTAGGTGGTAAACATCTCACGGCGGGAAACGTGCACGTTGAAGGTATGGCGGTCTTTTTCAGGACCGGAGTGGACAGCGTAGTGCTTGGCGCAGGCAGCGGCTTTCAGGTACCTGGGATGGTTGCCTTGCAGACCTCTAACAAAGGCGGAGCCGAGCTCGCCGGTCAAGTAAGGATCTTCGCCCCAAGTCTCTTGGCCGCGGCCCCAGCGAGGATCGCGGAAGATGTTGACATTTGGAGACCAGAAAGTGAGGCCTTGATAAATCAGGTTGCCGCCGTTACGGCGCAGCGCTTCGTGGTATTTGGCGCGGCCTTCGTCGCCGACGGCAGAGCCAAGGCGTTGGATGAGGTCAGGGTCCCAGGCGGAAGCCATGCCGATCACCTGAGGAAAGACGGTGGCGCGGCCGTTGCGGGCAACACCATGCAGACCTTCGGACCAGTAATCATAGGCAGGTATTCCCAAGCGAGGGATCGCTGCACAAGCATTGCACATCTGGCTGATTTTTTCGGAGAGGGTGAGGCGGGAGAGCAGGTCTGTGACGCGTTCGGAGATGGGGAGGGATGGATCGAGATAGGGGTGAGACATGGATACTTCCTTTGGAGGGAATTCAGGGAGCACGGCGAATTTTCTACCGTGCCCGTACAACCATATATTGTACCAAAAGGATGAAGGAAAAACCAAACAACCTATGAAAGGAAATGTAAAGTGCTATACCCAGCCCAACCACCTCGCTACTGTTGCAGTTGTGAAGGTCACCAGGAAAGCTGTCCCCAGTGTGATAACCACACTCAGAGTTGCCCAACGCTTGCTGTTGGTTTCTTTGTAAATTGTCATGATCGTCGTGGCACAGGGGTTGTGCAGCAGGCTGAACAGCATCAGGTTAATCGCTGTCAGCATTGTCCAACCATGCTGGGTCACCAGCACGTTGTACAGCGTATCGTAAGAAGGCAGGTCCGTCATCATCCCCGTGCCCATGTAGACCATCATCATCGTTGGCACCACGATCTCGTTCGCCGGGATGGCGATGATATACGCCAGCAGGATCACCCCGTCCAGCCCAAGCAGCAGACCGAAGGGGTTGAGAAATGCCGCTATGTAGTCTGCCAGGCTCGCCCCATTTACTGTGATGTTACCCAGGATCCAGATAATCCCTCCCGCTGGCGCCGCGGTCTGGATGGCCCGCCACAGCACAAAAAGAGTCCGATCGATGATGGATGTGTACAGGATACGTGAGACATTTGGCCTTCGGTAAGGCGGCAGCTCCAGCGTGAAAGCCGAGGCCTCTCCCTTAAGCACCGTCTTGGTTAGCAACCACGACATCAGCAGCGTGAACCCGACCCCTATCAGTACCACGGCAACCACCGAGCCCGCGGCTACGAAGGATGCGAAGGCTGGCGGGAAAGCCGCCGCAACAAAAACAGTCCCGAGCATGATCAAGGTCGGGAAGCGCCCGTTGCAGGGCACGAAGTTGTTGGTCAGGATGGCGATCAACCGCTCCCTCGGCGAATCGATGATGCGGGTGGAGATTACCCCCGCGGCATTGCAGCCGAAACCCATGGCCATCGTCAGCGACTGTTTCCCGTGCGCCCCAGTCTTCTTATACATCCAGTCCAGGTTGAAGGCCACCCTAGGCAGGTAGCCCAGGTCTTCGAGGATGGTGAAGATGGGGAAGAAGATCGCCATGGGCGGCAGCATCACCGCGATCACCCACGCCAGCCCTCGGTACACGCCATGCCAGATGAAGCCTGTGATCCACCAGGGTATCCCCAGGGCGGTAAACAGCGCTGCCATCTGCTCTTCGACCCAGAACAGCGCCGTGGCGATCATTTGCGAGGGGATGTTCGCAACCACCACCGTCACCCAGATAATCACCATCAGTATGAGAAGCATGATCGGCAGCCCGAACACCGGTGAAGTTACCAGCCGGTCGATGCGCTGGTCCAGGTCATACTTTTTATCCGTGCCAGTCCTCACGGCGCGCTGGGCGACCCGCTCCGCCTCGTTGTAGAGTGACTTGACGACCTCATCGCGGAAGCCTACGCTCAAGCTACCGCGCAGGTTCTCAGCCTTGGCTAAAATGTCATTGGGGTTGATCGTATTTTCAACCATGCTACTGCCTGCCTTCCACCGCCATCTTGCGGCTGAAACTCACCTCTGCCCGGCGCTGCCTGGCCATCAGTTCAGGCAGCTCGCCCTCCCTCAATGCCTTCTGCACGCGGGCGTCGCCGTCCAGCAGGCGGATCGCCACCCACCTGGCGTTGGGTATGCCCGGGACGGCCTGCTCGATCATCGGAACCAGCTCATCGATGGCATGCTGGAACTCGCTGGTCCCCCCCACCCGCAGCGGTTGGGTAAGGATGTCACCTTTGATCACACCCTCCACGGTCTGCAGCAGCGTCGGCAGCCCTTCGCCCGTCCTGGCAGTGATCGGGATAGCCGGCACGCCCAGATCGCGGCTGATGCTGCGCGCATCCACTTCCAGCCCTTTGCGCCGCGCCTCGTCCATCAGGTTGACGGCTACCACCACCTTGTCGGTGATCTCCATCACCTGCATCACCAGGTTCAGGTTACGTTCGAGGGCGGTGGCATCAGTGACCACGATGGTGCAGTCCGGCTGTCCGAATAAGATGAAGTCACGGGCTACTTCTTCATCCTGAGACGCCGAAAGTAAAGAGTAGGTACCTGGCAGGTCCACCAGCTTGTAGCGGACCCCGTTGAACTGGTAGCCGCCTTCGGCGCGGGTCACCGTCTTGCCGGGCCAATTGCCCGTATGCTGCTTGAGCCCGGTCAGGGAGTTGAACACCGTGGACTTGCCTGTATTCGGGTTGCCCGCCAGCGCCACCAACCGGTCGAAATTATCCACCGTCAACCCCATCTGCTCCAGGTGTGCATAAGCCGGGCAGGTCTCGCAGTTCTCGGTGGGGAGTTGTATCTTGATCTTTTCAGTCATGTCTTTTTTCTCTTTCTCTTACAATCCTTTTTACCGCAGAGCTGCAGAGAACGCTGATAAAATCTTTTTTTGGATATTTCTTTTCATTTTTTTCTATTTTTTCTCTGAGCACTCTGTTATTCAGCGGAAAATCTTTATACCGGCTTGACCCAGATCATGCCCGCCTGGTCCTTGCGGAGGGCGATGAGAGTGCCGCGGATGCGGTAGCCGCGCGGGTCTCCAAAGAAATTCTTCAGCTCCGGGGAGACCACCGTCCCAGGCGTTAGCCCCAGGTCCAGGAAGCGCCGGCGGGTAAAGCCCTGCACCCCCTCATCCAGCAGTATGATCTCGGCCTTCTGGTTGTGGTCGAGCTGCCAAAGTGGGATGGCTCCCTTGCGCTTCATCTCACTCTCCGGAAGCGCGGCCACCTGCACGTTAGCCGCCACAGAGGGCGCCAGGCGGTACTCGTTCTCGCCATCGCTCAACACATACACCTGGGGGTTTTTTGAGAGGATGCGCACTACTTGCCCCAACCGCAGTCCCGCCGCTAGGATCTGTTCGTAAGCGATGACCGGCTCATCTTCCAAGTGCACGATGCGACCTGCTTCGGCACTCTCCCAGTTCGTCAGCGGTGTGGCCTCTATACTGTGCAACTGACCAGCGCTGCTGGGGATCGGATCGCCGTGCGGATCGGTGGTCGGAAAGCCCATGGCGGCTTCCATGGCATCCAGGTCCATGTCGCTCATGGCGTGCTCGCGGCGGTGCGCCTCACCGTGGATCTGCTCCAGGGGCATGCGCGCCTCATCTGCCAGGTAGCGCTCCCACAGCCGGTGGGCGCGCACGATGTGCAACGCCCAGCGCTCACCCTCCTCAGTGAGGCTCACTTCCATGCCCTGGTGCTGCACATAACCGAGAGCGTCCATCTCGGCCAGCAGCTTCATCACCCGCCCGGGCGAGAGGCGCAGCGCCCCACCCAGCGATTCGGGCGAGGCATGCCGGCCTTGCTGCTCGCGGTCCAGCAGGTGCTTCAGCGCATCTTCCACCTGCTCGCGCTTGCGCTCCTCCCGCCAGACTCGACTACGCCTCAGCAGGCCATATTTCGGCAAGAATACGGCCACGGCTACGACCGCAATGAACAAGATCACCCATCCAAATCCATTCATATTGCCTCCATCTACTGATCAAACCACAAACTACGCCAAATATCGAACATTATTCTGATCATTTTACTTAATAAGAACTCCGTGTATTTCGCGGTTCATGTCACCTCCACGAAAATGCGGCTGCTCACCGGCAGTCCCACGCCGATCTCTTCCCCGCCCTCCACCGAGAGCGTCAGGATCCCATCGAAGGGGGCGTAGCCTCTCACTTCCAGTTTTGCTCCGGGCGTCAATCTCAGCCCATCCAGGTGACGCAGTAGGCTCTGGTCATCTGCTTGCACGCGCACCACGACCGCCCGCTGGGTAGGTCTCAGCTCTGCTAGTGGTAACGAAGAGTTTGCAGTCATCACCAGCTCGGGCGTGGGGATCAGCTCTCCGTGAGGATCTCGCGACGGATCTCCCAGTGCCATTGCAATCCGCTGCTCGAAATCTTCTGAGATCACATGCTCCAAACGGCAGGCCTCCTCGTGTACTGCATCCCACGAATAGCCCAACGCCCGCACCAGGTAGGTCTCGAGCAGGCGGTGGTGACGGATCACCTCGAGTGCTTTACGCTCTCCCACGACAGTTAGTGTGGCACCTTGACCCTTTCGATAGATCACCAGCGGCGGGTCAGAAACAGCCATGCGCTGCAGCATGCCCGTCACCGAAGCTGGAGCAATCTCCAACCGGCGGGCGAGCTCCATCGTGGATGCTTCGCCTCCTTCGCTGACCAAGGCGTAGATCGTTTTTAAGTAATCCTGGGTATTGCTGCTAATATTTTTCATAGGCTAAATAATAGTTTAGGTAATACTAAATAATAATAGCATAGTGACATGTTTGAGTCAAGTCCATTGTGTTCACTTTATGTGATAATGACACTCTATTGGTCCTTCAACGTTAATAAAATTAGAAGATATTTATCCTGTAATTGACGCTTGAATGTTATTCTGATAGGATTGACCAATTTTATTGGCGATTTTCAATTTATCTCTGTGACAATTGAGGGTGAATATGGGCTGGGTATTATTATGTTTTTTCTCGTTTCTGACGGGTATCTTTTATTTGAAGTTTTTAACGGTCCACCCTTTGAGCATGAATATCCACTTGAACTTGATGTGGATATTTTTATTTGCCAGCGGGGTGGCTTTCTTTCAGCCACAGGTGGTGGGGTTGGCGTGGTTAGGGGTGGTCTTGTGGGGAGCGTTCTTGTTGGCTGGGTATGCCTTGGCGGCGGAGGTGTTCTTACGGCGGGAGGATGCCCGACATGTGCCGGAGCTGAAGCGCATCAAGGGGGATGCGGGCAAGGGGCACACGGCAGTGATCTATTTTACCCATGGGGAGCCGGAGACCTATGACCCGATCGGGTGGCTGAACCAGTTCCGGGAGTTCGACGAGCAGAAGATCGCCTTCGTACCCAAGCTGGCGCGGCCGTTCTTTGTGTATAAGCTGCGCAAGAGCTACCTGCAGGTGGGGATGAGCAAGCACCGCCAGATGCACCAGCGCATGCTTTGCAGCCTGAAGGAAACTTTCCGCCTGGAGGGGGATGAGACGACCCGCTTTTACCTGAGCTTTTTAGACGATAACCCGAGACCGGATGCGGCGGTGATCCAGGCGCTAAACGAGGGAGCGAGCCGGATCGTGGTGGCAGAGGTGTTCGTCTCTGTCTCGAACCACACGCTGGAGGGGAAGAATTTGATCGAGGCGCTGCATGTGGAGGCGTTAGGGGTGCCGGTCTGCTATACGGGTCCGCTGTGGGATTCGCCCACGCTGCACAGGATGTTCGTGGAGCGGGCGAATGCAAACCTGGAGGGGATGGATAAAGCAAAGGTGGGGGTGCTGCTGGTGGGGCACGGTCAGCCGGACGAGTGGGACCGGGAGTTTGCGACTGAGACGGAGCATGAGATTGCCTTCCGGCGCTCTATCCTGGACCAGCTGGTGGAAGATGGCTACCGGAGCGAGAACGTGAGCCTGGCGTGGATGGAGTTTAAGAAGCCGAAACCGAAGGTGATGATCGAGCAATTCGTGAAGAACGGGGTGGAGAAGGTGCTGTATTTCTCAGCGGCAATCAGCGCGGATTCGATCCACAGCCAGTACGATGTGCCTGAGCTAGTGGAGAAGGCTAAGGTGCCGGAGGGATTCCCGCTGGTGAACCTGGGGGGATGGAACGATGACCCGCTGGTGATCCAGGCAATCAAGGAGAAGATCGCTGCGGCAGATGAGTCCGCGGGTGTGTGCCAACCTCTGATGGGTGAGTCCGCTGGTATGTGCCAACCTTTGATGGGTGAGGTGGAATTGGATATTCGTTCTTAGGGATTGGTTATTGGAAAACGATCAACC
Source organism: uncultured Chloroflexia bacterium (assembly GCA_963751425.1). Lineage (GTDB taxonomy): Bacteria > Chloroflexota > Anaerolineae > Anaerolineales > UBA4823 > CAVVUF01. Next base: position 2,008,467 of record CAVVUF010000002.1, read on the forward strand.
AGGCACAATATAAATTTTTGCTTACAACTGTGACAAGATTAATCTTGTCCTAAAAGTGTGGATTACAGCGTGAGACAGGATATAAATGCAGCAGCGAGAGCGGTACGTCTATTTGATCCATCAGAAGCCTCCACCAGATGAGGCGGGCGGGAAGGCGCTTCACCTGCATCGCCTGATGAAGAGGGGGCTGCGCGTGCCGTGGGCTTTGGTGGTCACCTGGAAAGCGTATGACCGCTACATGCAAGGGGAAGTGGGGGTGTTGGAGGATGTGCATAAGGAGCTGGCGGAACGATTGGATCCCTCCAAGGCGTACGCGGTACGCTCGTCGGCGAATATCGAGGATACCTTGGAGCACTCCTTCGCCGGGCAGTTCAAGACAGAGCTGGAGGTGAGAGGCATTGAGCGGGTGAAGGAGGCAGTGAAAACTACCTGGGAGTCGACCCACAGCCCAGTGGTGGAAGCTTACCTGAATAAGCTGCCGCAGGAGAAGCGCGGGCTGCACATGGGGGTGATCGTGCAGGAGATGGTTAGGCCGGCGGTTTCGGGGGTGGCGTTTTCACGCAATCCCCTGACGGGGGAGAATGAGGTGATCGTAGAGGCGGTGAGGGGACCGGGGACGGCGCTGGTGCAGGATGGTGCGACTCCGCTCCATTGGGTCTGGCAGGCAGGGCAGTGGAAGACGCGTCCGCCTGCGGAAGATGATTACGTTACCGAAGTATTGATTGAGGAGGTGGTGAAGGAGACGCAGCGCATTGCGCAACTCTTCCGGCTGGACGTGGACCTGGAATGGGTGTATGACGGGGAGACATTCTATTGGGTGCAGATGCGCGCGATCACTTCATTGAAGGACTTGACAGTTTATTCCAACCGTTTTTCCAGGGAGATGCTACCTGGGATGATCAAGCCGCTGATCTGGTCGGTGAATATCCCGCTGGTGACCAAGGTGTGGGTGGATGTGCTGACCGAGCTGGTTGGAGAGAACGACCTGAAGCTGGATGAGATGGCGCGCAGTTTTTATTACCGGGCGTATTTCAACCTGAGCGTGTTTGGGCGCATCTGGGCGAGGCTGGGGATGCCGCGCGAGAGCCTGGAGATGATGATGGGACTCCTGCCGCGGGCTGAGGGGCAGCGCATGTTCAAGATGAACGGGCGTATGCTGGCATTGACACCCCAGCTGCTGGGCTTCTTGCGCAATAAGTGGAAGCTAGGGGAGCGCTTCGAGCGCGATTACCCGGTCTTGGCGGCGCTCTTTGAGGTTTATGATTGGCAGAGTGCAGATGAGTTGGGGGAGCGGGAGCTGCTGAGGGTGATTGACCGGCTGTACGAGGATGTGCAGCGCCTGGTGTATTACAATATCAATGTGCCCATCCTGGCGACGGTTTACAATGCGCTGTTGGGAAGAGCGCTGAAAAAATCAGGCCTGGACTTGATGCAGTTTGATGTGATGGAGGGGATGACGGAGCACCTGGCTTACGATCCGCAGGTTAGCTTGAGGGAGCTGCGTGAGGATTATGCGGGGCTGGACCGGGAGCTTCAAGAGCGCATCCAGAGCAGCTCGTTCTTGGGGTTCGAATGCCTGGAAGGGATGGAAGCATTTCAGGAAAAGGTAAGGCGCTTCTTATTGCGCTTCGGGCACCTTTCGGAGAGCGGGAACGATTTTTCGAGCGTGCCCTGGCGGGAGAAGCCGGAGACGATCTTGAAGCTGGTGACGCAGGCAGATGAGGCGGGGGAGGCAGCGGGAGCAAAGCGCAGTCTGGGGGAGGTGAAACTGGGCGGGCTGAGCGGTTATTGGATGAGAAAGATGCACAAGCGGGCGCAGCAGTTCCGCCTGTACCGCGAGCAGATCAGCTCGTTGTATACTTATGCCTATGGGATGTTCAGGCCCTATTTCCTGGCGCTGGGGGGGCATTTTGTGCTGGAGGGTTTGTTGGATGAGGTGGAGGATGTTTTTTATTTGAGCAGGGAAGAGGTTGGGAGGACTGGGATTGCTTCGTGAGCAAAGAGCTCTCACTCTCAATGACAAGGTGGCGGAGAGAGATTTGCGCAATGACGAAGAGGTGGATTACCGGAAGGTGGTGGCGGAGCGCAAGGCTGAGATGGAGCGCTGCCGGGAGGTGGTACTGCCAGCCTTAATCTACGGAGAGACGGCGCCGGTGCTGGCGGTGGGGGGCGGGGAGAAGCTGAGCGGGGTGCCCACTTCGCGCGGATACTACCAGGGGAGGGCGCGGGTGGTGAGAGGATTGGATGATTTCGGCAAGGTGAGGGCAGGGGATGTGGTGGTGATCCCGTATTCGGATGTGAGCTGGACACCGCTGTTTGCCCGCGCTGGGGCGGTGGTGAGCTGAGTTGGGCGGGATGCTTTCGCACAGCTCGATTGTGGCGCGCGAGTACCAGATCCCGGCGGTGGTGTCGGTGGCGGGGGCGATGCATTTGCCGGAGGGGGCGCTGGTGAGTGTGGATGGGTTTAGAGGTGAGGTGGTTGTGCATGAGGAGCATGGAGATGAATGAATTTTGGGGTTATCTATTGGCGGCGGTCATTGGGTATTTGATAGGATCGCTCTCGTTTGCCAGAATTGTTACCTGGATCTTCGCGAGGGGCACAGATATTTCAAGCATTCAACAGCCGATACCGAATACAGATATAACGTTTGAGTCGGACTTGATCAGCGCTTCGGCAGTACGCATCCATGTGGGGACGCGTTATGGCTGCCTGACGGCAATACTCGATATAATGAAGGTAACGCTTCCTACCCTGGCTTTCAGATTCTGGCAGCCTGAGATGCCTTTTTTTCTCGTAACCGCAGCTGCAGGATTAGTTGGGCATGATTGGCCTATTTATTACCGGTTTAAAGGTGGGCGCGGAGAGTCTCCCATCTTGGGTGGGATGCTGGCAATCGATCCACTGGGATTAGTGGTGACGAACCTGGCGGGATTTCTTATTGGCTGGCTGGTAGGAGATGTGCTGGTGCTACGCTGGTCGTTCCTGGTTCTGCTGATCCCGTGGTTCTGGCTAACGAAACAAGAGCCGGCGTATGTGCTTTATGCGGTCTTTTTCAACTTAGTATACTGGAGTTCGATGAGTTCGGAGCTCAAACAGTTTGTGATGATCTTGAAGAAGGGCGGGCTTAGCAAACAATCAGAGGTGGCTGGCGATATGGCAATGGGGAAAAGGCTAGGTTCCTTTTTAGATCAGTATGGTGCACCTGCGTTATTGAAAAAGGGTTTTAAACGAGACACTTAACGTTGAGAATTAGAGTACAGAATGAATGGTCTTTGGATTTATTTTTTAGCAAGCCTGGTCGGATATTTAACAGGCTCGATTTCTTTTGCCAGGCTGGTCTCGAGGATAGCCTCTCCGGGCAGGCAGGTGGGTGATATTAAGGTGCAGGTGCCAGGAACAAATGAGTATGTGGAGTCGGATGCAATGAGCGCTACGACGGTGCGGCTGGAGTTTGGGGCGAAGTTCGGCTGCATGGTGGGGATCTTCGATATCCTCAAGGCTTTGGTGCCGGGGCTGATTTTCAAGCTTTTATACCCGGACTCCTACGCATACCTGGCAGCGTCTGGGATGGCGTTGGTGGGGCATAACTGGCCAATTTACTATCGCTTCAAGGGTGGGCGAGGGCTGTCATCGGTGTTGGGGGGGTTCCTGGTGGTGGATTGGCTGGGGGTGCTGGTGACGAACGTCATCGGCTTTCTGATTGGTTTTCCCATGCGCAATATGCTGGTGATCACAGGCTTTGGGATCATCTTGATGATCCCTTGGCTCATCCTGCGCACGCAAGATTGGGTCTTGGTGGGGTATGCGGTCGTGATGAATGTGATCTTTTGGGGGTCAATGGCGCCGGAGCTGAAGAGTTATGGGAAAATCGTGCGAGCCGGGAAGCTGGACGAATTTTCGAGAGCAACTGAGATGCGAGTGATCCATGAGGATGGCACCGAGCGGGTGGATACGTTCACCCTGGAAAGTATGGTGCAGTCGATGAAAGCAAAGTTTTCAAAAAAGAAGGCAAAGAAAGGCTGAGGCAGCGGATGGTTGTTCTGGAAGCAAAGGGTTTGCGTAAGAAATACCAGATGGGTGATGTGTCTGTTGATGCACTGGCGGGGGTGGATTTTTCTGTCCATAAAGGGGAGTTCGTCGCGATCATGGGACCTTCGGGGAGCGGGAAGTCGACCCTGCTGCACTTGATGGGCGGTCTGGACCAACCCTCGGAAGGTGAGGTGACACTGGCAGGGCAGCGGCTTTCGGTGCTGGGGGATAAGGAAGCTACGCTGGTGCGGCGGCATAATATTGGCTTCGTTTTTCAGTTCTTCAACCTGCTTCCGACCCTGACGGCGGAGGAAAATATCGCCCTGCCGCTGGTGATCGATGGGAAGAACCTCCGCCATAACCAGGAACGCATAGATCATCTGCTGGAGCTTGTGGGGTTGAGTGACCGCAGGCGGCACAAGCCAGACCAGCTTTCGGGCGGGGAGCAGCAGCGGGTGGCGCTGGCGCGCGCTCTGGTGACGGAGCCGGCGATTGTGCTCGCAGACGAGCCGACTGGCAACCTGGATTCGAAGACCGGGACGCTGATCATGGAGCTGCTGCGGCGCTCCTGCGATGAGCTGGAGCAGGCGCTGATTGCTGTAACGCATGATGCGCGGGCAGCGACCTATGCGGATCGGGTAGTCTTTTTGCGCGACGGGCAGATTGTCAGCGAGCTGGTCTTCAATCCGGAGCAGGGTATGGCAGAGCGCTTGAGCCTGGTGGCGAGGACCTTTGAGACGCTGGAGGCGGAAGCCTGATATGCTGCTGATCCGGTGGGTGACGTTGCGTTCCCTGCGCACGCGGCCTTTGCGCACGCTGTTGAGTTTGTTTGGGATCGTGTTAGGCGTGGCGGGGCTGCTGGCGATCCAAATTACGAACCAGACGGCGTTGGATTCTCTTTTGGCGCTTTTTGCAGGCACAGCAGGTCGGACAGACCTGATCGTGACATACACCGGTGAGGGTGAGCAGGGACTTCCAGAGCGTATCTTGCGGCGGATTGCGGACAGCCCCGAGGTGGAAGCGGCTGTGCCGAGTTTACAGCTTCAGACCTCGTTGGCGAGCGGCTCGGGAGAAGCCGATATGCCCTTAAGCATGCTGGGCTTCGATATGGGAGGCCTTCAGGTGTATGGGATTGACCCGGCAGTAGACAGCATGGTGCGTGATTACACCCTGGAGGCGGGTGAGTTTCTGCAAACGGGCAGCGATGAACAAGAGATCGTTCTGGTGAAAAACTTTGCAGAGGACAACAATTTGGCAGTGGGGAAGCGGGTGGAATTGGTAACGCCGAACGGGCTGGAAGAATTCGAAGTCGTAGGGCTGTTTGCAAAAGAAGGCGCCGGGCAGATTAATAATGGCACCTTTGGGGTGATCCCGCTGCGGGTGGCACAGGACCTGTTCAACCGGAGCAGCGAGCTGGACCAGGTGGACATCGTCCTCAAGCCAACCTATAAATTGAAGGAAAAGCTGGAGGCAGCCAAGGTCAGCCTGCAAAACCGTTTGGGGGACGATGCAGCTGTGACGACGACGGCAGCCCAAGGAGAGCGGGTGAACCAGATGCTGAACGGCTTTACGATCGGGTTAAATTTCATGGCAGGGATGGCGCTGTTCGTGGGGGGCTACCTGATCTACAATGCTTTTTCGATGACGGTGGTGGAACGTACGCGTGAATTCGGCCTGCTGCGCACGCTGGGGTTGACAAGAAGGCAGGTGACCTGGCAGGTGTTTGCGGAGGCAGCTATATTAGGGCTGGGCGGATCTCTGGTGGGGGCATTCCTGGGGATCTGGCTGGCGCGCGGGGCGAGCAGTTTGCTGGCGTATTTGTTGGAGCTCGACACGATGGCGCTGCGGATCACAGCGGGGACGGTTCTGACGGGGGTGGTGGTGGGCGTATTCGTGACCCTTATTGCGGCATTTGTGCCAGCCTGGCAGGCCGGGCGTATCTCGCCGCTGGAGGCACTGCGCGTGCGCGGGGTGCGAAAGGAAGGCTGGCTCATCCGCCAGGGATGGAAGCTAGGTCTGGGGCTGCTTACCATCGCGACGGTCATCCTGGTGGCAAACCCATTCCCATATGATGTGCAGTTCCGCCTGGGGAGCCTGACCGTGGTGATGCTGTTCTTCGGTGGGACACTCCTGATCCCGGGGAGCGTGGGGCTTTGGGAGAAAGCTACCCGCCCGGTCGTGCGCTGGCTGTATGGGGCGGCAGGACAGTTGGGCAGCAGCAATATCCAGCGCAACCGGCTGCGCACAACCCTGACCGTAGCGGCACTGATGGTGGGCATCTCCATGATCATCGTCACGCGGGGCATGACGGATTCGTTCCGAGGCGACCTGGAGATCTGGATCGATGCTTACGTGGGGGGGGATCTGCTGGTGAGCTCTGCTACACCGATGCGCAGCCAGGTGATGCAGAGGCTGGAGACCGTTCCCGGCGTGCAGGCGGTGACACCGATGCGCACGGTAGAAGTGACCTGGCAAAGGCCCGATGGGATCGACGAGAGTCTGGTCTTCACCGGGGTGGATACGGATACTTATGATAAAGTTACTTCCTTCGTTTACAGCGACAGCCGGGTGGATGCGCTTGCGGCTTACGACCAGCTTGCGCGGGGAAGGGCGGTCTTCATCTCCAGCGTGTTGGCAGAGAAGTATGGTTTGAAAGCGGGGGATATGATGCGCCTGCGCACACGAGGAGGCGATCAAGATTTTAAGATCGCTGCGGTGGTGGTAAATTTCTTCAACCAGGGGCTGACCATCCAGGGGAGCTGGCAGGATATGCGGCGATATTTCAAAACGGACGACGCGAATGCTTACCTGGTTAAGGTTGAAGATGGGGCTGATCTGGAGCAGGTGCAGAAAACCATCCAAGATACCTATGGAAAGCGGGAGAACCTCTCGGTGGTCTCAAACCGGTCGGTGATCGACCAGGTGCTCACGCTGCTCAACCAGGCATACAGCATGTTCGATGCCATGGCTATCATTGCCTTGCTGGTTGGGGCGCTGGGGGTGGTAAACACCCTGACGATGAATGTACTGGAGAGGACACAGGAGATCGGAATGCTGCGCAGCATCGGATTGACACGCGGGCAGACGCAGGTGATGGTGCTGGCGGAGGCGCTGTTGATGGGGCTGGTGGGGGGCGTTTTGGGTTTGGTTTTTGGGGTTGTGCTGACGCGCATCTTCTTGTGGTCGATGACGGCGATGTCTGGTTACAAAATTTCATTCATCCTGCCATTTGGGGCGGTGCTGGCGGGTATGCTGCTGGCGGTGGTGGTGTCACAAATGGCGGCTTTCTTACCAGCAAGGCGGGCGGCGAAAACGAGGATCTTAGAAGCAATCCATTATGAATAGGAATAGAAGTGAGCAGGGCGTGGGCTGTTTGGAACCTTGCGGATAACTGTACAAAACATTGACAATATATAGATATATTGATAAGATAGTATATAATTTTACTAAGGAAATGAAAGGGAATGTGTATGAAGGCAAATCGAAAATGGATTTTAATCGGACTCGTTGTGGTGGGATTATTGGCATTGGCGGGCTGCCAGGCAAAAACTCCTGGGGCAACGGAAGTAAAGGCGGTGGCTGAAACTACTGGACAGGTCGAAGATACGGGCATGGTCACGGCGGAGGGGCGACTGGTGCCAAAAGAAGATGTAAGCCTGTCGTTTGCGATGGGCGGTCAGGTAAAAGAGGTGCTGGTAAATGAAGGTGAAAAGGTTAAGGCTGGGCAGACGTTGGCATTATTGGATACCACCGATGCACAGCTAAACGTACAGCAGGCAGACGCAGAACTGGCAGCTGCTCAAATCAATTATGACCAGGCGCCGACGGCAGAGCCCGCCAGGAAGCAGGTGGATATCACTGCTGCTACACTGGCTTTGTTGCAAGCCCAGGATGCGCTGTCTGACCTGGAACGGAACGGTTCACTCCAGGCCGCGCGCGCTCAGCTTGCCCTAGTAACTGCTCAGGATGCGCTCAATGATGCTCAGCGTGCAAGGACGAATATGAATTATCCAAGAGCCAACCAGACCACGATCGATGGAGCCAAGGCCAACTTTGAGCTCAAGGAGGAAGAATTAGATAAGGCTAAGCAAGAATATAACAATGTGAGAGACCTGCCTGTGGATGATCCGGAGCGCAATAAAAAGCTCCTGGACCAGTCAAACGCTCAAAAGGCGCGCGACCAGGCGCTGGCAACCTTGAACTGGTACTTGGGTAAGAACAGCGAGCAAGACCTGGCGGAAGCGGAGGCTAAGCTGGTTTTAGCACAGGCACAGTTAGATATTGCGAGTAAGGAATTGGATCTGGTAAAGGACGGCCCGGCGGAGACGGATGTAGCGCTTGCAAAGGAAAAGATTGCCAACGCTCAGGCGCTGTTGGACCTGGCTAATGCACAAGCGGTTGAGCAGCAGATTGCTCTGGTGAAAAGTAAAATGGACGCGGCAAGAGCGCGCCTAGACCTGGCGAAGGCGCAGTTAGATAAGCTAACAATTAAGGCGCCCTTTGATGGGATTGTGACTTCCGTGGAAGTTAAACCGGGTGAATGGGTGACGGTGGGGCAGCCTGCCATGGTACTGGCAGACCTTGACAATCTAATGGTCGAAACCACTGACCTTAGCGAGATCGATGTGGTGAATATCAGTGCTGGGCAGAATGTGGAGGTCAGTGTGGATGCGCTGCCGGATTTGACGCTGACTGGCAAAGTTGTTTCGATCGGTGATGCATACGATGAGACCCGCGGCGATATCACCTACCCGGTGCTGATTGAGTTGGAGGAGACTGATCCACGTTTGAAATGGGGGATGACAGCCCTGGTGACATTCGTGGAGTAGATCTGGACAGAAAAAGAAGGCCACGGAAAAGGCAGAAAAAGAGAGAATTCGTATAATTTTACGCTTTTATCAAATCTGCACTTCTATTGATTCTGGGGTCTGATTAACCGGATTGTTCGGCACTGAAGTCTTGGGTGGCTTGCTTGAGACAGGCGATATCATTTCGCAAGGCATAGCGGATGGACATGAGGTCGCCCTGGTGGACAAATAGATTTGCTCCCATCTGCGCATAGACAATTTCTTGCTCGAGGGCGTTGATATAGGTAGCATGCAGACCAGCGCCTAAGCCATGACGGCGGGCAGTTGTGATGATCTTTTCAACCGCCTGCAGAAACTTAGGGTGGGTATACTGTTCGGGGATACCCAGGCTGATAGAGAGATCGTGGGGGCCAATCAGCACAGCGTCGAGGCCTCCGACAGAAAGGATTTCCTCCAAGTTTTCCAGGGCGGGAACGCTCTCGATGTTGATAACGAGTAAGTTATTGGTGTTGTAATCATCCAAGTAAGCCTTAAACTCGGGGTCGGGCTCGAAGGTACCTGCGAGCAGCTCCTGGAGACGCTTGCCTTTAAGGGGTCGATACCTGACGGAGCCGACCAATGCACGCACCTGGGCAGGGTTCTCAATATAGGGGGCAATGATTCCGTGCGCACCGCCATCGAGAGCCATGCAGGCGAGGAAGGGGTCGGGACTGGGTATGCGCACCAGGGGGGCTAAACCGAGGGCGGCATAAACCTGGCACATCCAGGCGGTGTTCTGGCGGTCGAAGGGGGTATGCTCATTGTCGATGAAGACGAAGTCGAGTCCCAGACCGCTTATAGTTTGTGACCAGCGGGGAGGCAGCGGTGATGAGGGTACCATACACGCAGGCGCCTTTGTGAAGGTATTGGCGGAGGGTTTTGCCATTCATGGAGACTCCTTTTTGAGATATACAAACCATTTGGTAAAATTTGCGCCAGGTTATATTAAGGTGTACTCTAATTGTAGAGTGTAATGCGGATAAGGGCAAGGTAGCGCGTGAGAAAAAGTTGGAGGAAGAATTGAAATCGCCAAAGACCAATCTGGGGAATGAAGTTCGCTATGATGTCCATTTTGTCAAGTCACATACTTTGCAGCCCAAGTGGTATAAGATCGCCAAGATTTTCATCTTGATCGGTTTTCTGGTGGGGTATGCCCTGTTGTTCGGTGGGCGAAAGACTCTGATTTTCCTGGCAGTCTTTTTATTCCTCGCAGCAGCCTTGCATATGCTCTATCGAGTGAAAACGGAAAAATTCACGCAGACCTGGATGGATTTTGTGGTGATCCATGAAGGAGGCGAGACGAGGATGAAGCGCATCGGGATATTCTATTACGGCTGCATCTTGCTTTTCGCGGTGGTGGCTGGGGTAGTCAGCCAGGTTTTGGGGTAAAGAAAAAAAATCCGCAAATCTACGCCAATTTACTCTGATCGAATAATGGGAGAAAACTTAAACGGATCGGTCGGGCAGCGGATACCGCCCCAGCTCCTCGACGGTTTCCTCCAGAGCCTGGTAGTGTTCTTCAGGCCAGGGCATGCTTTGGTCAGGGCAGCAGAAGTAGCCGCCCTGCCTGCCTAGCTGCCACATGCGCTCAATAGCTTCTGAACGGATGGCCTCTACTGGCCCACTTACGAGCGTGGCTGAGTGCACACCGCCTTGCAGCGCCATGCGCCCCTGTGTGATCCGGCGCACTTCAGCCATGTTATTTGCTGAAGCCTGGATTGGGTTCAAGATGTGGATACCCAGCTCAATGAAGGTTTCCAACAGAGGGGTGATGTGACCGCAGGAGTGGAAGTTAATCAGGATGTCATGTTCCCGGTAAAGATCGCATAGACGCTGGTATTCAGGAACCAGGAATTCATGGATGAGGCGTGGGGAGAGCAGCAGCCTGGACTGGGTTCCCAGATCGTCACCGAGCTGCACCATTTCGATACCTGCCGCTAGATAATGGCGGGCAATCCCTAGCTGGAAATCCATAATACAGTGGAACAGCTCGCGCACAGCCTCAGGCTCAGAAAGGAAATAGCACAGCATATTTTCCATGCCGACCAGCATATAGCTCTTCTCCCAAAGCGTGTCACGGTGAGAACCGGTTAGGAAAGCCGAATGAGGATCCCAACTTTCTGCTTGCTGGTAAATTAAGCTGCACAGGCGCTCATCGTCTGGGTTTGGTGGGCGAAAAGCATGCAAACCTTCCACCAGGTTCGAGAGCGGGTTACCGACCGGGAAGCCCATCACTCCGGGATGCTCGCGGCGCCAGGTGGTGCCCCAAATATCCACCCAGGAGGAGCCGACCGGCAGGTGATGCCCTCCGCCGTGGTATCCTTCGTGGTTGCAGCCAAGATAGGAGATCGAATGTTGAGGGACACCGGTCATGATCCGCTCGGGTTGATCGAATTGGATGATGTGGAGAGCGTTTTCTTTCGGGTTCATGGTTTGACGTTTGTTATAAGGGGGACTCTAAAAAACCGCTAATTTTTCACAATTGAAAATAGATTAAGCTGCTCTTGAAGATACCGGGGAGATCGAAAGTGGATGGTACGAAAACCCAGGGATTAAGCCGCATGGTTATTTTACAACCATATAGAAATTTACAATATTTCCATCCGGGTCTCGGAACCAAACGGCGCGCCTGCCCCAGGGATAGGTGGTTGGCTGCTTGACGACGGAGACGCTCATTTTGAGGAGGCGCTCGTATTCAATGTCCACATTGTCTACCTGGAACTCGATTGTGAAGCTGCCGTGCCCGGCGCCCTGCATCAAGCCGGGAGCCATCAGATCCATCTGAGCCTCGGAAAAAATATACAGCCCCGCCCCCTGGGTGAAAAGCTTGACGTGGATGGGATCTCCTAGCATTTCCACTCCCAGTAAATCTCGATAGAATGTACTGAAGTCTTAAGACATCTTTCGTGATCAGGCAGAGTCCAGTGAAGTTTTTCATCAGCGTAATGATGTCTCCTAAGGGAGTGAATGCTGTCGAATTCGTTCTCTATCTAGAACCGTGAACTTGTGTTCCAAATAGACTTTGGTCGATCTAAGAGATGAATTATTAAATAGGCAGATTTCTTCAGGTGAGTTGGGATCAAAGCGCAGATTGCGATACCAAGCCCTGATAACGCTGCAGATCTTCAGGGTTAAAATCTTCATAATAGGAAGCCCGGTAAGTGTTTTTTAAATTGACAAGGTGAATGTCGAAAATGGTTTGAAAGTCAGATTCGGTCTTCTCAACCGTGTAAACCTCCTGGGTTTCATATCCAGAGATGATCGGCAATACATCTTGCAGGGTAAATGGACGTAGAGGGGAAATCTCAAATTGCATATTCCTACTTATATCTTTCCATTAACAAAACCTGGGCATCGTTGGGTGGTAAAAGCACCAGGTTCTCTATGGGCAAAGCACCATACCAGGCTTCGGCAAGCTGCCAGCTCTGAGAGATGGTCAGGTTTACATCTTGGGAGGTTGGGCAGTAGTTGATGAGTACGACCAGGCGTTTATCTTCCGATAGGATGTGTTCTGTGATGCCGACCAGGGGATTATCTTTCGAGACGAGGCGATTGGAGATGTGTGGTAGGGCGATGCGATGGTAGATCTGCCAGAAGGGCTGAGCGGCGGGGTCAACGAAAGCTCCCGGTGTGCAGGTCAGGTACTGCTCGATGGGTACTGAGAGGAAGTAGACCTGCCCCTTGCCATATTCGTGGCAGGTGAATACGGGGTTGCCATCTGGCTCGCTTCCCAAGATAGTGGCCCCGGTTGACGTGAGGGTGTATTTTACCCCGACGGGGATGTGAAAGTTATGCTCCTCAGATAAGCTTGGGATTGTGAACTCAACAGGTAGGCTGCGCTTTTCACGCGTCTGAACTTCGAGGCCGAATGGTTCCTTGAAGGGAGAGAGAAGGGCATCGTTCATGGAGAGGTAGAGGGTCGCACCGGATTGGATGCGCTCATCCAGGGCGTACCAGAAGCGGCGCGAGAAGGGACTTCCGCCGGAGACGGAGGGCAGCAGGTAAAGGGAAGTGTCTTTGAGGGGTTGGTCGGCGTACTGGAAGGTAAGGTCGAAGCCGGCTTGCTTGGCGAGGATGAAGCTGGTGAAGGCGATGCCCCATTGTTCCTGCCCGTGGGTGAGGATGCAAACAGCTTCCCGCAGGCGGGGGGGCAGGCTGGGGATGGGTAGGCTGTCCATAAAGCTGCGGAAATCGCTGAAGGTTTGACTGACGGGCTTGGGGTTGCGGTCTGAGCGGATCAGTCCCAGCTCACGCTCGATAGATGTCCAATCGTAGGGGGCATTGACCAGCCTGTCCTGGTCGTAGGCGCACCACCACAGCAAGCCGTGGCAGTTATGCGCCCACAGGGAGAAGAGCGCCATACGGGCATAAGCTGCGGCGACTGGTGGGCTGGCGAACATGGGGCCGAGAGTACCGACCTCCTCTGCCAGGGCCGGCACGCTGCCGATATCGGCATACCAGCAAGTTTGAGCAGTGGCGTGCAGACCGTTGCGTAGGGTGTGGATGGGTTCCTGGTCACAGTGGGGGGTGAAGTAAGGGTAGGGATGGGTAGTGAGCAGGTCGGTCAGCTCAGCCTGGTCGCAGATGCGCCAGGTGCCGTTCTCGTCGGGCTCATCCAGGCTGTGCATACCGGAAACGACCGGACGGAAAGGGTCTTCGACCCGGATGGCATTGCTAATGGCAGAGGTCCAGGCCCAGGCAGCCGAGTGACCGGGGACGGGCGCCATACAGTTGCACTCGTTGCCCAGGTCCCAGGCGAGGATAGTAGGAACATCTTTGAAGCGGCGCACGAAATGGCGCACGAAGCGCGTCTCCCACAGGATGGCGAGTGGGTCAGTGAGCACATTGCGACCTTCCAGGGCGGGCGGGACGAAGAGCCTACCGCTCATCCAGCCGGTGAGCAAGCCGACGATGAGCTTGAGATGGTATTTTTCAGCCAGGTTGGTGAAGGTCTGGAAGCGGCTTAACGCTTCGAGGGAGAGCCCCGAATGGAGGGCATGAAGATCCAAATCTGATGCGGAGACGCGGAGATTTTGAGGTGGAAGACTGGGGAGAGGTGAGTGGAATTAAAGGCTCTTCGCCGAAGCGCATTTCTTGGGGTGCACCGCCACCTCCGTAGAGCTGGGTGAAGGGCTGGAAGACGGGCCAGAGAGGGAAGACGCGCAAGATTTGTAAACCAATCTGTGAGAGCTGCTTGAGATCGGCTTCGACAACCGCAGGCTGCCAATCAGACCACATATGCATGCCGGCGTGGGAAGCCCAGTAGTTGGCGCCGATAAGGAATTGTCCTGGGGAAGTGAGAGAATTGGGCATTTATACCTTTTTTGACTAAACAGGATCGACAGGATGTATAGGTTTTTTTTGATGGATAGGGCACAGGTGATGGTGCTGCCATCCTCGTATAAATGGATCAATTATCTAAAACTACACCGCCTGCGAGCAGGGTCTTGCGCAGGAGATCATAACGTAAATCCCGCGAGCCGGCGGTGTTCTTGGCACATAAAGCTGCGGCGGTTCCGGCAGCTTGGCCCTGGCCCATGCAGGCGACGGTGTTGCGCGTTGACATGTGTGCTTCCCAGTTTGATGTGATCATCATGCCGGTGGCATAAAGATTGTCAATCCCAGATACCAGCAAGGCACGGTAGGGGATGCCGTAGGTGCTGCCATCCTTGATCTGAAGGCGAGGGGCACAGTCGTGAAAGCCGTAGGCCATGATGTCGTCGTCGAAATGCGCGCCGTCGATTACCTCTTGATTGGAGAGATCATAATCACATACTATTCTACGCCCACGGCGGATGCACAGGGAAGGGCTGCTACGAGCGATGAAAGCATTTTCACACCCGGGGACATAATTACGGAACCACTCCACAGCTTGAACTTGGCGGCGTCGAAGCTCTAGTTCTGCTTGGGCGGCTGCATCACGGTTCGGTTGGGCTCACTTCCATTTTAAAATTGAGCTTAATAAACATCAAATAATCGTTATGCAAGGTGGTAGTGACGGTGTGCATGCCTATTGCGTGGAGAGCTTGGCGCATCTCCTCCGGATACTTTTGCTCGTCGCCGCTCAAGCGCACAATCTGGTCAGATTTTCCATCGTAGTCGCTGCGCGCCAGCTCGTAAATGGCATCGTGTTTTTTGAGGAAAGCATAATATTTCTCGATACTTACTCCGCCCAATCCGATACTGTTTGCGACCGGGTGATCGTTGGGCTCGGTGAATTCTGCCCCTGCAAAGGCACAAAGATCCCCGTAGCCAGTGGCATCGATAAAGGATTTGCCGAAGATGGCTTCCTTACCGGCGTGGCTGCTAATGGTGATACCCAGGAGACGATCACCCGAGCGGATGGCGCCTGTTACCAGGGTGTTCACGCGCACGGTCACCCCAGCTTCTACGAGCATTTCAAAGGCAATCCATTTATACAGCTCCGTGTCGATGGTGGTACAGAAAAATCATAACCCGTGCCTTGCAGGGTAGGTGCATGACCGGTAGTGCCGCCTACCTGTAGCAGCCGGTCGATCAATTCCTGAGGTATGCCTTTCACAACCTGGCGTTTTGGAACACCGGGAAAGGCGGTATAAAGATTGAAGAAGCTGTGCAATGCAGTACCGCCTTCGACAGCCGTCCCACCCGGGTATCCCTTGGCTTCCACCAAGATGGTCCTGGCGCCAGTGCGGCTGGCAGCAATGGCAGCGATCACGCCGCCAGTACCGCCACCTGCAACCACTACATCGCATTCACGGGCGGGTATTCGCTGAGAAGGTGTTTCATAATATTGCATGGGATCCTCCTTGTTTGCATTAACAGGATATGCAGGATAGGCTAGAGATGATTTTTGGTCACTTGTTTCGTGAGGACAGTTTTTTTGAGGTCATATCGCCCTGAATAGAGATGGGTACTAACTTTACCGTGGATTCGATGGCCGTTTACCGGATTCGCTGTCGACTCTCGAAAAAATCCTGTCCAGCCGGTCGACGGCCGCTGGGCTGAGTGGGCCTTTCTCAACCGCCCGGATATTTTCTTCCAAATGTGTAATTGACCCGGTCCCACTGAGCACGACGTGAAGATCGGGATCGTGCAAACAGTAGCGATAGGCAGCTTCTGGGAGGGTCTCGGCTTCATCGAATAAAAATCCCAATGGATTCTCCAGGTCAATCTCATCCGCCTGCACCTGTCCCAGCTCAACCAGACGTTTGAGCGCAGGGTGGAGGTTCTCCTGGCTGATCAGCGCATTGCGCACGGCGAACATGTTCAGGATCCCCATGCCATGTTGGCGGGAGTAGGG
Organism: uncultured Chloroflexia bacterium; assembly: GCA_963751425.1. Classification (GTDB taxonomy): domain Bacteria; phylum Chloroflexota; class Anaerolineae; order Anaerolineales; family UBA4823; genus CAVVUF01. The sequence goes on from CAVVUF010000002.1 coordinate 2,024,626, forward strand.
GAATACGGTGCGGCGCGCCGAGGTATTCAGCAGGTTAAAGCCTACCATCAGGCTGTCCCAGCAAGCATCGTGAGATGCCAATTGAAGCATGGCGTGGGCAGTATCGGTCTCAAAGCGCTCGGTAAGACCGATAAAGCGAATTTTACCCTGGGAGCGGAGGCGGAGCAGCTCGGGGACAAGATGGTTGACCACATGGCTGTATTCTTCGACTTGAACGCCGTGGAGCTGGTAAATATCGATGTAGTCGGTGCCCAAGTTGCGCAGGCTTTGTTCGATGCTGCGGGAAAGATCCTTGGGGTCGCGCAGCTGTTCGATGGACCCTGCACCGGTCTTGGTGCAGAGTACCAAGCTTTCGCGTGGCAGGCCTTTGATGGCCTGCCCCACAACCCCTTCCGTTTTATAGGACTCGGCTGTATCAATGATGTTCACACCGAGCTCAAGCGCTCGCCGCACCACCGCGACCGCGTTCTCATCGCCCCAGCCCTGGCTTGTGCCCAGCCGGCTGTAACCGCCACCACCCAGGCCGAGCACGCTGACCCATAGACCGGTTCTTCCGAGGATTTTATAATGCATCGCGCTTAGCTGCTCCTTAGGAAAGGTGTTAGGGCACAACGTTAAAACTGCTGTGCCCTATCAGATTAGCATGAGAGGAAAGGATTGTCAATACAGCCAACCTCACGATCGGATTCCGCTGAGAACGCGACATCGAATAATTTTCACGATCGATGTATGACAAAATAACCAAGCCATCTTATTGGAGTGCATGACTATAACTGACAGGTTTTCGGAAATCCATGAGTAATAGGGTGATGAAGAAAAAACCTGTCAGGTCTTTGGCATATGATGCTATACTGATATTCGATCGGATGGTTCGACTCAATTTATATTGGGGTGAAGGATGATAACAGTACGGCGATTACGGTTGGGAGAAGGTGAGCTCTTCAAACAGATGAGGCTGATCTCGCTAGGCAAATCACCTTCTGCCTTTTCGTCCACTTATAAATCAGCGTTGAAGCGGACTCCTGAAAGTTGGCGGGAGCAAGCTGACAAATCGGCTGAAGGACCAGACCGGGCAACTTTCCTGCTCTTCTCGGAGGATGCACCGATCGGAATTGCTGCTTTATATCGCGACTTGATTAACATCGACACAGGAGAGCTCATCCAGGTATGGATATCGCCTGAATATCGAGGCACAGGGGCTGCCGAAACCTTGATGGAGGCTGTGTTCGTTTGGGCTAGAGCGAATGGCTTTCGAAGGATACTGGCTGGCATTAACCAAGGGAATGTAAGGGCGCTGCGGTTCTACCAGAGATTAGGATTCGAGCTAGCGGAGGTAATGAAGGAAGATGGTACGGGAGGTTTTCTAGTAAAGGATGTTGGATGAAATTGAAGTAATTAATAGATTGCCATGTAAAATTCGCTTGCAAGGACTAACCAGGTAAGGAGGTTCCTATGATGGATAATTACTTACGAGAAAAGCTACTCGAATTGTTTACAGACCTTCGAGTGGCGGACGTGCGGGATGGGATGGATACGCTGATGCATCATTATAACGGGTCGATGACTCCGGACATCCGTCCGTTGTTCCGCACACGGGCGATCGGGATCGCTCGCACCTGCCGCTACCTGCCTTTCCGAGGAACGATTCCAAATCTTTCACCTGAGGAGTACTGGGAATGGGTATCCCGGTATTATGCGGAGGTTTGCCCATATCCGTGGATCAGCGATATCCAGGTGGGTGATTTCATTGTGATCGATCAGTCGGGGGTCAACGCCGGTCTGATGGGCTCAGCGAACACGTTAGGTTGCCTGGAGCTGGGCACCAGGGGTTTGGTGACGAACGGAGGGGTGCGAGATACCGATGAGATTATTTTACAGGGCATCCCTTACTGGTCTGCATTTTGCAGCCAGTCGATGGTGCAGGGCAGGCTGGAATTCGAGGCGAAGGATATACCGGTCAGTGTGGGTGGGGTGCAGGTACGGCCGGGTGACATGGTAGTAGCTGATGGAGATGGGGTGATCGTGGTGCCGCAGGAAATCGCGGAAGAGGCTGCCAAGCTGGCACACGAAGAGCACGAGCGAGATAAGCAGAACCGTAGGGCAGCTTACCAGCGGTTGGGACGAAAGGGAAACTCATCAATAAGGAGTGAATACGGAAACGATGCTGAGAAATAAGCACTCTAGCCTGGAAAGCCTCATTTTAGCGACCCTCATTCTGCTCCTTCCCGGCTGCGGAAATCTTAGCCTGGAGTCCATGGCAACACCGAATTTTACCCAGAAACCTTCAGATGAACCATTACAAGCTCCCTCTATGCCGCTTCCGAGCAATCTACCTACATCAACCCTCGCTTCAAATAGAATGGTGACTGTACAGCCGACATCAACTTTGCTGGTAACCCTTACATCAACTGTGGCTCCCCTGCCAGGCAAAGAAGATTGCTCCCCAATAGAAATCAAGGCTTATCTAAAAACTGTCTTGCCTCTGACAGACGAGCACACTTTAGATGCCTTTGAAGCGCAAAAGATGGGTCAGCTGAACGAGGAAAGCAAAATTCTGAATTATAAGGATCGGGCTATCTTGAGATTGAAGGCTGCTGAGGAAATCAACTCACCTTCCTGTTTGGTTGAAGCGCATAAGAAAATTTTGTTTAGCTTCACACTTTTGAACTCCACCTTGGATTTGATCCTCCTGAAAGATTATTCGACAGCGACCTCTCTTTTACAAGACTGTTATGAAGTCATGGCTGAAGCGATCGCGATCATTACGGACGTGAAGGAACCCAGCGGGGAGAGTCCAGCCGGGCAAGGTGAGGTGCCAGCTGTGCCAGCCTCACAGGAGCAGGTAGAATTGGACCTTAAGGCGCAGGAGGCTAAGGTGATCTGGGACACCTCTCACGGACCGCGAGAGGGTCAAGATGGGATCTATTCAGTGGCGGGGATCTACGGAAACCTGGCAGACCTCCTTCTCCGAATCACATTACCTTGGAAGATAACAATTATGCCATCGGCACGTGCGAGCTGAGCCGTTACGATGCGCTGGTCGTGGCAGCGACCTCCGCCTTCACGGTCAATTTCTCAGCTGGCGAGGTGCTGTGTGTACGTAATTTTGTGGACAGCGGAGGCGGGCTGTTGATCTTGGGGGAGAGACCGGGCTTCGCAAACCGCTTGGGGGCTCTGGCGGGAGAATTTGGGCTGGAGATGTTTTTAGAACCTGAGGCGACAGAATTAAGCTCATGGAGCGATCATCCGATCCTCGACGGGGTCAGCCAGATTGTTTTCGAGCAGGGGGGAGGGATCGCTGTCAGCGGGACAGAGATGCAATTGGTGGCATATGCAGGGAGTGGTGGGGCAATTGCCGTCTCAGATGGGGAGCAAATTCGGGTGGTGGCAGTAGGCGATGCGAATCTTTTCGATGATCGCTGGCTGGCAAATAACCATTCACTGGCGATTAGTATTTTCAAGTGGGTGACGCGGAAGTGAATGATAGGATGATGGGGTGGCACATTAATTGCAATATCAGTGTATATGAAACGAAAAATGAGGTAATTTTAACGATGCTGAAGCACGTTATAGCAGTTTTGGTAAGGGAGGATGTATGGCAAAGATCCTGGTGACAGGCGGGGCAGGTTTCATTGGCTCACATTTAGTAGAGGCGCTTTTAAAGCGCGGGTGTCAGGTGATGGTACTGGATGACCTGAGCGGTGGCTTTCGCGAAAACGTGGTTGAGGGGATCGAGTTCGTGCAGGGGAACGTAAATGATGTGGAACTGATCAATTCACTTTTTGATGAACACGGTTTCCAATATGTCTACCATCTAGCCGCCTATGCGGCAGACGGGTTGAGCCACTTCATCAAGCGCTTCAACTATACCAATAATCTGATCGGCAGCGTGAACCTGATCAATGCGTCAATCAATCATGGGGTTAAATGCTTCGTATTTACCTCTTCCGTTACCGTGTACGGCGCTAGCCCAATCTTGCCGGTGACGGAAAATGCTCGGCCTCATCCCGAAGACCCTTACAGCATCGCCAAGCTGGCGATAGAACAAGATCTGAGGGTGAATAAGAGCTTTTTTGATTTGAACTTCATCATTTTCCGCCCGCACAGCGTGTACGGAGAAAGGCAAAATATTGGGGACCGGTATCGGAATGTTGTGGGGATTTTTATGAACGAGATCTTGCAGGAAAAGCCACTGACGGTGTTTGGCGATGGCAACCAGATTAGGGCTTTCAGCTATATCAGCGATATTGCACCAATCATGGCAGAGGCGATCGATACCCCAATGGCATATAATGAGGTTTTCAACATTGGATCGGACCAAACTTATTCGATCAACGAGCTGGCGCAATCAGTGGCGCACGCGATGGGAGTGAAACCAGATATCCGCTACCTACCGCCGCGTAATGAGGTGAAGAATATGGTTGCCTCGCATACCAAACTGCAAGCTGTTTTTGGGAAACGTGAGCCGGTGGATTTAGGTGAGGGATTGCGGCGCATGGCGGATTGGGTAAAACTGCATGGGGCGCGCCAGAGCCGGCGGTTCAATTCGATCGAAGTGTCCAAGAACTTTCCGACAGCATGGGTGGAGTAAAAAAGATATCCCTACGGAAGTACGGAGAAAGCATGTGGAGATTATCCATCCGACTTGCCATAAGGGTCCAAGAGGTTCCAAGTTATTTTCTAACATCGTTCTTTACGGCTGTCTCGATTTCCGCACCAGGTTCAAATTGACCGGTGAAGTATTGGTAGGATTGCTCGCGATCTTCATCACCTTCAGTTGATAGTAAAAGCTGCTTGCAGAATTCAGCCATGTCGACAACGATGCGCTCGTAGCGGTAATAGGACAGTGCCTGGTGATCGATTTCAGCGGAACCGTAGCCTTTGTAAAAGAGTTCAGCCTCATGGGTGCTGCGCCAGGGACCAAGACCACCACCACCGATAAGGTTCAGATCGCGCTCTTTGGGGGCGAAGAGAGGGTTATCCCAATCGACGATGTATATAGCGCCACCTGGAGTAATGTGCAGGTTGCCGGGGTGGATATCAGAATGGCAGAGGGTGAAATTTATAGGACGATGTTGTAAGCTGGCGGCGAGCTGGCTGGCACGCTCGACGACTTGGTGGATCGTTTGTCGGTGCTGGCGCATAAACGCGGCTAAGCGGACTGCCAACGGATCCGTGAAGGTCTGTGATTCCACCTGTACCTGGAATGAAGTGAGGCTCTCGCGCCAAAGGGGAGAGTAAGTTTCGCGGGGAATCCTGAAGATCAGGGAGGCTGGGAGCTGGGTTGTGTGGATGGCTCGCAGTGAAGCACCAAACGCATGCCATTGATCTGCGGAAAGAGAGGCTTCATAACCGTTCAGGCCATCGATGAAAGGATAAAGGGTAAGCTTGTATTCACCCAGATCTCCCCAAAGGTGATTTGTACGTGTCTTCAGCGGGGCGATGATGGCTGTTTGACCTTGTGAATATAAATAATACGGAAGGGAGACGATAATCTCGTCGAAGGGGCCTTTGCGGAGCTTGAGGAAATAGGGTACGCCATCCTGTGTCTCGAGGCGGTAGACGGCAGTATTTACGTCATATCCGAGAGGGAGAAAGGTGATGCGCGCGATCGGAAAGTCGTATTCTCGATGAGCACATGAAAGGATCAATTCGTCTGGAATAGTAGGCTTTTCGAGCATTGGGGGAATTGAAGGCTTTCACCAGGCCCTAAAATTATCCGAGACCTTCAGGGTGTTCCTTAACAGATCTTTAACACCGAAAATACGTGAAAATTGCAGGAAATCTACGTAGAACTACGTATAGAGTTCCTCTTTTGTATATGCGATACTATGCGAAAGAAATCTAGAGAAAGGAGTAAAAGGATGAAAAAATTTATTTGTTTATATTAATGCACTCATCGTTGCCATCCTGCTGTTAAGTCTGGCAGGTCCAGTTTCACCTCCGGTGGTTGTTGCAGATCAAAATGTCCAACCCGCCCTGTTACAAGCTGCTCGAGTTGACCCAGAGCAGACAATACGGGTGATCGTGCAGTACTCGGGTGCTGCCTCTGGGCTGGAGAGACGACTGGCAAGCCTGGGCGGGATGCTCGTGATGGACCTGAGCATGATCAACGCCTTCGCGGCAGAGCTGCCAGCAAGTGCGGTGCTGACGCTGGCCAAATTTCCGGGCGTGCGCTTCATCTCCTTGGATGGGATGATGAAACGATCGGCGTTTTTCACGACTTTAACGGTCGCCGACAGCTTTGCAAGCTCTACCTTCAGCGGAAGCACAGGCACGCAAGCCTGGCTGGGAAGTTGGGTGGAGGTTGGTGAGAACGACGGTTATACGAGAGGAAAACTCCGCGTCGGTAACAGTGCGAAATGTGCATATATCAACTGTTTTGATTTTGGGGGCAATGGGGTCTCTATTGCTGGCTATTCCTTAAGCCGAGCTGCTAACTTGAGCGGTGCAAATAGTGCCTCGTTATCCTTCAGTCTTAGGCGAAATTGGACTGGACCTAATACTGCCAACGTCAGCGTACAAATCTCTGGTAATGGGGGTGTTAGTTGGTCCAACCTAGCGACATATGACCTCCAGGTTTCAGACAGCAATCAGCTTTACCAAGTTTTCGATGTGACCAATTATGTCTCTTCGAACACGGTGCTGCGTTTTCTGGGAGATGGTAAGACAGACGGACACTTTTATTTCGACAGTGTCCAATTCAGCTTCGATTATCCTGCCACGGCCAATTATTACCTGGGCACTACCGGTGCGGATTCACTCCAATTTGAAGGTTTGATCGGTCAGGGTATGACAGTGGCGGTAGTAGACAGCGGCATCTCAGCCACCAACGACCTGGCTGGGCGCGTGACTCTGGCGCCTAATTTTGCCGATCTGGATGACTTTGGGCACGGCACGCACGTGGCCGGGATCATAGGAGGTAATGGAGCCATCCTCAAGACCTTCCGGGGTGTGGCGCAAGGCGTCAACTTGATCTCTCTGGATGTGACGGATAACCTTGGCATGACTTACGAGTCCACGGTCATAGGTGCCTTGCAGTGGGTATATGTTAACAAAGCACAATACAATATCCGGGTTGTCAACCTGTCTCTGAACTCGACAGCGGAATTATCGTATCACCTCAGTCCACTGGATGCAGCATGCGAAATCCTATGGTTCAATGGAGTGGTGGTGGTGGCTTCGGCAGGCAACAAGGGTCCGGCGGGTGGGTACAATACAATCAAGACCGCTCCAGCAAACGATCCTTTCATTATTACTGTAGGTGCCAGCGACGAGCACGACAATACCAATCCGGCTGATGATACCGTGGCGCCGTTTTCCTCCCACGGCATTACGCAAGATGGCTTCGTCAAACCGGATATCCTGGCACCGGGATACAATGTGATCAGTTCGCTCTCACCCAATTCGAACTGGGCAGTGGAGCATCCGGACCGGGTGGTAGAAACAAACTTCATCCGCTTGAGCGGCACCTCGATGGCAGCTCCTATAGTCAGCGGAGCGGTGGCTTTGCTATTACAGGATGAGCCCAACTTGACCCCTGACCAGGTAAAGTATCGCCTACAAATCTCAGGTCGCACAATCCTGGGTGACGAAGGGCAATTCCCTTACCTAGATATGTACGCGGCTGTCAAAGGAGACTCGACTGCCAGCGCCAACACTGGCCTGACCGCCAGCCAGATGCTTTCCACCGGCACTAATCCCATCACGTGGGGCTCGGTGGGCTGGAACAGTGTAGGTTGGAATTCGGTGGGCTGGAACAGTGTGGGTTGGAATAGCGTGGGCTGGAACTCGGTCGGATGGAACTCCACGGTCGAAGTGGACGGTGTCTTCTGGGGACCTACCAGAGGCGGGAAAAATAAATAAGGGTTGAGAAATCAACCAGACGATGCTGAGATGATGAGAGGTGATATGATGAAAACTCAAAAAATGTTCAAGAAAACCATAATCGTTCTGCTGGCTGCCTTGGCTGCCTCGGGATTGCTAACTGCTTTGATGAACGTACAGCCTGCCCTGGCAAGCGTGAGCTGGAACTTCTAGGGGATAAAAAGAAAAAAAAACTGAATATATGCTGGACGAGAGGCTGTGGCATCGGAGGTGCTGCGGCCTCTTCGTTTAAATTCTCACCGCAGATGTGCTGGGAAGTGTAGAGAGAATAAATATGATTAAATTAGTCAGTGCTTTCTTTGGCTCTGAGGTAAACTCTAACCTGCAGATATAGCGAGGAGGAACCAGGATGCGTGGGGCAACCACTGTTCAGTCCAGCGCCAATCTGAATCCTGACCGGTCTGCGCCTGAGGCACCTGGAAGTCGATCCCCTCCTCGTCAAAGAAACCACCGGTGATGCCGTTGCAGATGCCCCCTGGCAGGTTAGCGTACTCCCAGGAGTCAAAGAACAGGTAGGGGGGATTGTTGCGGCCAGAGCCGTGCAGCATGCAGGAGTTGTAGGGATTCAAGCCCAAAATCCAGTTGAGCTGGTTTTGGGCATAAGACCTGGAGTTGGTTATATAAGTGCTTGTCGGATTTGAAATGAGGAGAAGCCAGGCGAGCAATCGAGGCCAGGGAGGCCAGACGAGCGTTCTCTCCCTGCCACCAGGGGGCGGTCTCAGTATCGTGGGGGAAGAAGAAGGCAGTGTGCTTTCCACCGGCTTTATTTTGCACGAGTTGACGGGCATAGCCGAAAGGATTGGTCACCTCAGAGGTCAAAGACAACTCGAAGAGAAGTGAGCGCTGGATAGCATCCTTGATAATAGGTTTCTCCGGGTCCGGGGCAATCCCCAGGTAAGCCAGCAGGCTGAGGAGGGGAAAGCCTGCATCCGCGGCGTGGAAGAATGGGCGATCATGGTCATCCGCGCGCCAGAAATTCGCATAGATTTCGGATGTGACCAGGCGGTCCATCAGGCTGTGGGCACGACGGCAGGCTGAAGCAAGGTAGAGCTCCTTATTGCTGGCTTTGAACAGTTCAGCAGCTGCCAGCAATGCACAGTAATCGTCGACGATGTTCTCTCTGCCATCGTTTGTCAATTCTGAATTGTGGTTTTCTAGGAAAATGAAGGCATCTTCAGCGGTTTCCAGATAGTCCGGTGAATCATAATCGCCGCGTTCTCCGCAGGTGGAGGCAGCTGCCAAAGCAGCGATGCTAACGCCTGCACCTGAACGGAAGCTTGATTCATAAAGGGATGCCTGGGTGGCTTTGGATGTGGGAGCATAGGCATCTTTCTTTTCCGGATCTGCCAATTTAAAGCCGCGCATGGCTGGCGACAGACGTCGGTCTGCAGGGCGTTTCTCAGGTCCGAAACCGGATACAGTGATATAGAAAGAGCCACTTTGTCTATGGATACGCACAAGGTAATCGGCACCGAACAGGGCTTCATCTTGCATGCGGCGCAAGAGCTGGCGGTAATTCGGATCCCCTTTATGGTGCAGCTCTCGAATGGACTGGAGCAGGCTCCAGGCGACCATAGGGAGCTGCTGCGGGTTGAAGTAGGTGGAGAAGCACAGGTGAGAGAGGTGCTTGCCGTAGTCAGCCGTGGCATCATACCAGCCGCCGTGGACGTCCACCACTTTATGGGAGGAGTCGCTTTCAAAGGTTATACGGCGGTCGGCTCTGTCATTAGCACCAGAACAGCGCATGGATTTGAAATAGGCGACAACATTCGAGAGTGCCTGGCGTTCGAGCACCTGAGCCTGGATCAAGAAGGGAGCTGATGAAATTATCCCCTGGGAGGTGCTGCATTCCAAGCGGTAGGTGCTCTCAAGGGTGATGGAGGAGAAGTCAGCTGTCCAAAAGAACCAATCCTTCCAGCCGGGAACCGCGCCGGCCGCCACTGGTTTGTTATTGAGGATTTCTTTACCGGTGGCGTGGTCGAGCAAGCGTACAGATTCACACCGGTCGGTGGCTTTACCCTGGATGACTGCTGCCTTAGGCCCAATGGAATCGTACCCAATGTGGTTGGTGAGGATTTGCATGATAACCTCCTGGCGTGGGGAAACAGAGAGCGCCGAGATTTTTTTTTAAGAATTCTCCACGTTCTTTGTGTATCAACTTTATCCTTTTTATCCTCGTCTTCTTAATAGCCAGGTAAAAAAGGCAAAGGCCGCACCGAAAGCTGCGCCGAAGAGCAAGGCTTGAGGCTTATCGAGCAAGACTTTGCTGTCTTCACTCAGGTTGAGCTGGTTGGTGATAGCCAAGCCAACAAAAGTTTGCTGGGCAGTCATTTCACCGCCCACGACCATGACCTGCGCACCGCCGTTGGAAATCTGGCTGTTACCACCGGTGATGATAAACTGTGCACCGCCATTGGTGACCTGCATATCACGGCCGGCCACGATCGTCATGGCACCGCTATCCTGGATATGTATATCACCTTCGGCGCGAGCGATGGCGGCAAATGAATTGTTGAGGTTGAGATTGCCCTGGGCATTGGCGCTGACCGCGAAGCTACTTTCTAGTTGAAGGTTTTCACCGATAACTTCCTTGGTGAATTGTCCTGGTTCAAGGGTCTCAGCTTCGAGAGGGACAGACGGCTCGTTTTCGGTTGGTTCAGGGGTTAGGTTGTCCATGGTATTACTCCTTTTTTTTGACGAACAGACGAATATTTTTTTGTTGATCCAGATAAAATCGCTCAAATCGCTGACCTATGAAACATATAATTCATCAATTTCTTGCCCCAAAAAATGTTAAAGATCATTATTAACATTGGTTTAACAATGCGTCTTGTTATTCTAAAGATCTTCTTTATTTCATCCCGACCCAATCGATATCGATCTTTGCGCGCTCTCCCAAACGTTCCATAAGCTCACCGGTATGGTGCTGGAGATGGCGGATGTTATAAATCTGCAGCTCCAGCTTGCCAAAGGGCAGCCAGGAAAAACCAGAGGTTTGAGAATCCAGGTCGAGAGATGGGAATTTCTCTTTCACATCCTGGACACAGAACTCTAAGTATTCAAGAATTTCTACCTTGGTATACGGCTCACCGATCTGGGGCTTGCCTTGGGACGTTTTGGGGTAAGACCCCATCTGCTCGTAATGAAGGCGGTGCTGCGCCCAGGCGGTGAATTTCTCGCTCTTTTCTTGTGCATACAGGTGGGTGTAAAACAGAGCATGATAAGCGATATGCCAGAACTGGTTGCGATCTCCGGGGTCGTTCCAAAGCGCCTCCGGGCATTTGAGAACAGCTTGCTTCAACATTTCGAAGGACGCCAAATACTGTGAAAGGACGGGCTCTTGAAGTCTTGACATTGCTTCCTCCTGGATCGACCAATCTAGTATACACCCATCTGTACGACTCTACCTCCAAAAGATGTTTTCAATCGTATCAATTCGGAGAATGTGGGGCTCTTTGTAGAAAGATCAGATCGGTTCTAATCAGATCGCGGATTGAATTCAGCAGTGGAGGAAACCGGATACAATGAAAGATAAGCAACCATCGAATTCTTTTATCAGCTATGCCATCAGAAGCGAATGCTCCCTTCTTGTGGTATAATAGAACTATCTAAACACCAGATTTCGCGAAAGAACCGATTGCCGCCATTCTGTTTTGAGTGGCGGTTTTTCACACCAGAAATTTGTTATCGTTAGAAATGAGGCCCGGCATGGTATTTCAGGTAGGCGATAAGGTTATTCATAAACGCTATGGCCTGGGGGAGGTCATCGAGCTGGACGAGAAAGAATTCTCAGGCCGCCCAACTTCCTGTTATGTGGTACGCATCCGAGACCTGACGATGTGGGTTCCGGCAGAAGAAACCGATCAATCAAGCTTACGGTTGCCAACTCCCCGAGATGAGTTCGAAGAATTGTTCGCGATTTTGCAAGGTGTTGGGGAACCGCTGCCCAATGATCGCTTTCAACGCAAGACGCAGCTCTACGAAAATATGAAAGATGGCGGATTAGAAGGCATCTGCCGGGTTATCCGCGACTTGACCTTGTTGGGTACTACGAAAAAATTAAATGTGGACGATCGCTCCGTTTTGGAGCGGGCGGAAAGTTTTCTGGTCAATGAGTGGATGCTTTCGTTCTCAATCTCTCAGGCTCAAGCCCAGCGTGAGTTGAATCAATTATTGGGGATTTAACCCTTAACAAGATTTACCCGTTCTTCTGTCAGCAGCTTGGCTTCTAGCATAGCTTCTGGCCGCATGGTGATCGGGAAGCGGTTGTGCAAAGGGCTGATTTTCGCGCCCCATTGACTGGGCAGGACGAAGACGACGTTGACTACCGGGCGCAGGAAACCGACCAATTGGTAAGCCTCGACCGTCTCTTTCAACCCGGCATTGTCCCAACCTCCTGCCAGTGCATAGAAGAAAAAGAACACCGGCATGCAGGGTACCAGCCCAATGAAGAACAGAATAATGCTTGAAATCTCATCGCCGTGCCATATAAATTTGGCGATCAGGCTCAAGAAAAGGTAATGTAATGTTGCGGCCAACAATGGCGCAGCCAGAGATTGCCAGAAATAAAAACGCTGGGGAAAACAGAACTTGTGAGCAACAAAGTATGCTACAACACCACGTGTCAGGATTCCCACAAAATAGGCGATGATTAGCGCCTCAATTTGGAGTCGCGGCAGCAGCGTAACTAACAATCCGATGCGAATGACCTGCTCACCCAAGATCATGATGGCGCGCAACCCCGGACGGTTCGAGCCTAAAAAGATGGCATCGCCCAGCCAACCAAAAAATTGAATCGTGCCGAAAATAGTCAATGGGATGGCAAGCAGTGCCGCTCGCTGGAATTCCTCCCCCGATGAGCCTAAGATGAACTTGGGCGCGACAACCAGCATTATTGCACCCAGGGCAGCGCTGGAGATAGCTCCCCATTTATAGGACTGCACGCTGTAGTACTGGCTCAGCTTCTTGTATCCGCTGGAGAGCGCTTCGGAAATTGCTGGCATGACTCCATCGAAAAGATTGGTGGATACTGTGAAAGCCATCAAGAAGTTGCCTGCCATAATCCAATTCCCCCAGGTCTCGGCGTAGTTAACCAGGCTATTTTGCGTTACCCAGATTTCGATAGCGGCACCGGCTGCCACCAGCACTCCGCCAAGCATTTCAAAAACTCCAAACCTGAAAGTCTCCTTGATAATGCCCCAATCAAAATGCGCCATGAAGAGCACACTGGCTCTGTAACCGAGGCGTTTATAGAGCCACATGCCCAGCAGGAACAGCCCGAATTCCATTGCGTAGGCGGCCGCACCTAAGCCGATAAGCCCGCCCATGGCTGGACCGATCGCCGGGTGCGTTTTGCCCCAGGCATAGAAAACCGGTACCAACGCCAATTGAGATAGGGTCGGCATGAAGATCAGCCAGGAGGCATCGATGTAACGAGCGTAATCATTGCGCTGTAAGGCATTCAGTGTACTGCGGAATACCCCATAAAAGCCAGGGATCTGGATGAGGGCATGCACGACGATGCTCCAGGATAAAAGGGCATAGGATGTGTGCACAACTCCCAGGCTGGTGAAAGCTACCACCAGTGCCACCTGGATGGCTCCTGAAAGCGCCTGCCACCACACAAATACCTGCATATACTTAAAACCACGCTGAGGATCGCTGACACGATACTGGCTGAGGAACTTCATCGATGCCATGGCGGTGCCCATATCGAAGATTGCCCAAGCCCACCCAAATAGCTGCGTCACACGTCCCCATAGACCGATTGCCTGGGCGGAAGGTAATATAAATTGGGGCAGGATCAGGTTCTGGTAAATGATCAATGGGATAAAAAGCAGGATGCCGAGTCCCATCCCTACCATCAAGCCTGAAAGTGGACGGTGGAAGCCAACCTTTTCCCAATCCGTCCTGGCTTCCTGCTTCTCAAATTTCTCGCGGTCCGCGACGAGAGAATCCAAAGCCTCGGGATGTTTGAGACTGAAACGCCTGACCACCACGAAGAGGGTGAAGAAGAAGACCAGCTCGGCAGCCAAGAAGATAAATAGGACTTTGCGATCGCCTGCGTGGGGCACGGGGGAGGCGGGATAATCAGCAAAGGACAAAGGCTCAGCCCCTGCAGCGCGCTCCACGAGATGGTAGATCAAATAATTGAAATAGCCCCATTCCTGGATCTGTGGGTTTGCCCCGTCCGAGAGCCAGGGTGAAAAGACAAAGGTGTTCCCGGAGACCTGGAGTAATATATCCTCAGCACCATCGTAGGTCGTGACGAGCGCTTGTGAACCGGAATCCAGCTCTTGGATGATCGAACGTTCGCGCACCTGCGGTGCGCTGTTCCAAACAATTTCATCCAGGATGGGATCGTTCACACCGTCAGCCTTGACCAGGCTGACAGCCTCCTTCGCCGTGTTGAGCGTGACGGACTGACCCAGAAGTGTGTGCACATCTGCAGGGGAGGTGCCTTCTCTCAGCACCAGCACCAGGCCAGCGCCAGCCTGCACCCGCTCTGCGATGGTTAGTGCTGAAGGATACTCGCCGTTCAAAACGAAGACTTCAGCGGTAGTAGGATCGTCGACAAGCGTGTAGCCTGCCAGTGAAAGAGCTGTTTTCACGCCACCATCGGGACCAGCATAGAATACTTCGCGCTGTGCTGAAACTTCAGTTTGAACCGGGGCGCATGCGGAGAGAAGAAGGACAAACAAGAGGGGGAGGATGACAAGTTTTTTCATTTTGTAAGGTAGGTCTCTTGATTTGGTTAATCATACCGAAAATTCGAATAATCGGCAATGCAGATCGTTTAATTGTGGTTCCTCTTGACAGCCTTAGGGAGTGGATTATAATTTAGTCGCCTAAATGTTAGTTGGCTAACTATTATATGACTAAACAATGTAAATTAGAGGTAAACATGCAAAAACCGCAACCTGAAACCCTAAATTCCTTAATGGCACAAAATTGCCACCTGCACCATATGCGTGCCCACCAGCTTTTCGAAGCCATTGGTCTTTACCGTGGACAGCCTCCTGTCCTTTTTGCTTTGTGGGAGCGGGAGGGGCAGACCCAGACCGAGCTGGCGGAGAAGCTGCGCATCGCACCGGCTACCATCACGAAGATGCTGCAGCGCATGGAGAAAACCGGATTTGTACAGCGTAAGCCGGATGCAGAAGACCAGCGTATCTCACGCGTCTACCTGACCGAGGCCGGTCACGCTGTTCAAAGCCAGGTCGAAGCCGTTTGGAAAATCATGGATGAAGAAACCTTTGCACAATTTACAGCGGAAGAAAGGGGGTGCTGCACCGCTTTTTGCTGCAGATCCGCCAGAATCTACTCCAATCAACCGGAGAAAAAGCATGAACTCAGCTTTGAAACTGGCAAAATATGTAAAGCCTTACTGGCGTTGGGCGGTCCTGGCTCCGCTTTTGATGATGCTGGAAGTGACCATGGACCTGATGCAGCCGCGCATGGTCCAGCGCATCGTCGATGAAGGCATCGCTAAACTCGATATGACTGTGGTCATCCAGACTGGGCTATTGATGGTGGGGCTGGCATGATCGGCGCGATGGGCGGCATGAGCAACGGGCTCTTTGCTGAAATGACTTCCCAGAGTTTCGGGGCTGACCTGCGGGAATCGCTCTTCCGCAAAGTGCAGACCTTTTCTTTCAGCAACCTGGATGAGCTGGAAACCGGGCAGCTGATCACGCGCCTGACCAATGATGTGACCCAGGTGCAGGAAGCCATGGTGATGATCCTGCGCATGCTGGTGCGCGCGCCGCTGCTGCTGGTGGGCAGCCTGGTCATGGCGATCATCACTTGCCCGCAGCTGGCCTTCTTGCCGCTCATTTTGATGCCGATCGAACTGCTGGCGGTGTATCTGATCGTCACCAAGGCCACTCCGCTTTTCACCCGGGTGCAGGAGCGCCTGGATGTGCTGAACGAGGTGATGCAGGAGAACCTGGCCGGGGTGCGGGTGGTAAAAGCCTTTGTGAGGCGCGGCACGAAGAGACCCGCTTTGGCAAAGCTAATCAAAACCTGACGGACCAAAACGTCGTGGCCGGGCGCACCGTGGCGATCATGCCTGCCTTCATGATGCTGACCATGAACCTGGGCATTGTCGGAGTGCTGTGGTTTGGCGGGAGGTTCGGTCACGCAGGGGACCATGCAGATTGGCCAGATCATTGCCTTTGTCAACTACCTGATGACCACCCTGTTTTCGCTGATGATGGTCAGCCAGCTGGTCATCCAGCTGGCCCGGGCTGAGGCCTCGGCCAAACGCATCCAGGAAGTGATCGAGAGTAGCCCGAGGTGCAGGACCAGCCGGATGCGCAGACAAGTGCTCTCTCCGCAGGGCCGGGTGGCTTTTGAAAATGTGACCTTTTGTTACGACGGCGACGGCGGCGACCCGGTCTTGAAAGGGGTCAGCTTCACGGCTGAACCCGGGCAGACGGTGGCCCTGTTGGGCACCACCGGGGCGGGAAAATCCAGCCTGGTGCATCTCATCCCGCGTTTTTACGATGTAACTGCCGGCCGGGTGACGGTGGATGGGGTGGATGTGCGCGACCTGGACCAGGAGATCCTGCGCCGCAATATCGGCATTGCCCTGCAGGAAGTGGTGCTGTTCAGCGGCACCATCCGCGACAACATCCGCTATGGGCGACCGGACGCGACCGATGAGGAAGTGATCGCGGCGGCCAAGGCAGCCCAGGCGCACGAATTTATCCTATCCTTCCCGGATGGCTATGACACCCAGCTCGGGCAGCGCGGCGTCAACCTTTCCGGCGGGCAAAAACAGCGCATTGCCATCGCCCGGGCCTTGCTGCTGAAACCGGCCATCTTGATCCTGGATGACAGCACCAGCGCGGTGGATGTGGAGACGGAAAGCCGAATCCAGGATGCCTGGAAGAGATCATGCACAAGCGCAAAGCTGAATCGGCCCATCACCAGCTTCGTCATCGCCCAGCGCATCAGCACGGTGCTGAAAGCCGACAAGATCCTGGTGCTGGATGACGGGCAGATTGCCGCCGAAGGCACGCACCGCGAGCTGATGAGATCCAGCCCGATTTACCGCGAGATTTACGAGTCGCAGCTGGCAATGGAGTGGCATAGACATGAGCGCACCGAAGCGAAACAACGAAGCCAGAAACAACTCCAGCCTGCCAGGTGATGGGCTTCCGCCCCGGCGGAGGTCCGATGGGCATGTTCCGGGAAGTGGAAAAATCGAAAAATACCCGCGCCAACGCTGCTGCGCCTGTGGGGTTACTTGCAGCGCCAGAGCTGGGTGCTGATCGGCACAGCTTTCCTGGTGATTGTCACCACGCTCGTCGACCTGCTCGGGCCATACCTGATGGGCATGGCCATCGATCCTTTACATTAACAAAGGCGACCTGGCCGGCCTGGCCGCTTATTGCTCTTGATGATCGTGACCTACATCGTGGCTGCGGCGGGCACCTGGCTGCAGACATACCTGATGGCCGGGGTGGCGCAGCGCGCGGTGCGCGACATGCGCACAGACCTGTTTGCCCGCCTGCAAACCCTGCCGTTGCGCTTTTTCGACCAGCACGCGCACGGCGACCTGATGAGCCGGCTGACCAACGACGTGGAAAATATCAGCAACATCCTGGCGACCAGCTTCAGCCAGCTCATTTCCAGCGTCTTGAGCCTGGTCGGTGTGGTGATCTTCATGTTTGTGCTCAATCCAATCCTGGCGGTCATTAACCTGATGATCATGCCGCTGACCTATCTCCTCACCCGCGCCATCGCCCGGCGCACCCGCGCATGGCTTCCGCGAAACCCAACAAGCGCCTGGGCTGAGCTCAACGGGATCATCGAAGAGACCGTCACCGGCGAGCGGACGGTGAAGGCATTTGTGCGTGAGCAGAAAGCTGTCGAAGAATTTTCTCAACGTCAACCAGCACTTGAAGAAAGTATCCTTGCGGGCACGCGTGTATCGCCAGTTTTATGGGACCGCTGATGAACATGGTCAACAACTTGGGCCTGGCGATCGTGGCCTGCTCGGGCGGCTGGCTGGCGGTGCAAGGGTTGGCGACGGTGGGAGAGATGGCAGCGTTCATCAGCTATGCCGGACGCTTCGGCCGTCCGTTGAACAGATTGCCCAGTTGTTCAACTCGATCCAATCGGCTCTGGCAGGCGCGGAACGTGTCTTTGACCTGATGGATCAGATGCCCGAAATGGATGCACCTGAGGCGAAAGCCCTGGAACATGTCAACGGAGAGGTAGCCTTTGAAGATGTCGATTTCAGCTATGAGGCGGGGGTGCCAGTGCTGAAAGATGTCAGCCTGCAAGCGAGCCCGGGCAGATGATCGCCCTGGTGGGGCCAACCGGCGCGGGCAAGACGACCATCGCCAACCTGCTGACCCGCTTTTACGATGTGGACAGCGGCTCGATCCGCGTCGATGGGCAGGATGTGCGCGAGGTGAAAAAGGACGACCTGCGCCGCAAGCTGGGGCTGGTGCTGCAAGATAACTTCCTGTTCGCCGACACGGTGATGGAGAATATCCGTTACGGCGGCCGGAAGCGACGGATGAAGAGGTGATGGCCGCCGCCCGGCTGGCCAACGCCGATCTGTTCATCCACCGCCTGCCGCATGGCTACCAGACCGTGCTGACCGAGCGCGGCAGCAACCTGAGCCAGGGGCAGCGCCAGCTGCTGGCGATTGCCCGGGCCGATCCTGGCCGACCCGGATATCCTGATCCTGGACGAGGCCACCAGCAACGTCGATACGCGCACCGAGAAACACCTGCAGGAAGCCCTGCTGCGCCTGATGAAAGGCCGCACCAGCTTCGTGATCGCCCACCGGCTTTCCACCATCCGCGATGCCGACCAGGTGCTGGTGATCAACGACGGCGAGATCATCGAGCGCGGCACGCACGACAGCCTGCTGGAGCAGAAAGGCTTTTACCACACCTGTACCTGAGCCAGTTCAAAGGGCAGGTGCTGCCGGAGGCGGTGGGATAAGAGGATGGATGGGGATCGGCGGTCAGCTTATGGCAGCACTCGAGGCTTGAGCCAAGTAGCGCGGATATTCTTGTCTATGGGTCGCGACAGGCGGTCGATCGCTTTCTATCAGAAATGGGGATGGGAGTTATCCGAGACCTTCGAGCGCGCCTCCAGGAGAGTGCAGCGATCCTAATGAAGTCATTATGACGCCTAATAGGGTGTATCATATTAAAAATCTATCTTCTCAAGAAAGGAAAAATCCATGTTCTATAACCCATTTAAAGCACCACCCGAGGAAGTGCAGCCTGAATTCCATAATCCTGACTGGCTGGAGCAGGCGATCATCTACGAAATCTATCCCCAATCGTTCTATGACACCAACGGGGATGGCATCGGTGACCTGCCAGGGGTCATCGAAAAGCTCGATTACGTGCAGTCGATCGGGGCGAACGCCATCTGGCTCAACCCATGCTTCGAGTCGCCCTTTGGCGATGCAGGCTATGACATTTCCGATTTCTACAAGGTCGCGCCACGTTATGGCACGAACGACGATCTGCGGCGCCTGTTCGTAGAGGCGCGCCAGCGCGGCATCCGGGTCCTGCTCGACCTGGTGGCAGGGCATACTTCTATTGAGTGCGAATGGTTCAAGCAGTCCGGCAGGCATGAGCGCAACGCATATTCCGACTGGTACATCTGGACGAACAGCATCTGGTCGCAGATGATGCCTGGCAGCCGCCAACAATTTATTGGCGGAACCACAGAGCGCAACGGCAGCTATCTGCCCAATTTCTTCCCCTTCCAGCCGGCTCTGAATTATGGCTTCGCCAACCCGGACCCCGACCTGCCCTGGCAGCAGTCCATGGATGCGCCGGGGCCAAAGGCGGTGAGGGCTGAGCTGAGGAAGATCATGAAATTCTGGCTGGACATGGGGGCCAGCGGCTTCCGGGTGGATATGGCAGCCTCGCTGGTGAAGGAGGACCCCGGCTCGCGGGCGACCATCGAGCTGTGGCGGGAAATCCGCGCCTGGCTTGACCGGGATTACCCCGAAGCGGTGCTGATCTCCGAATGGGGCAGGCCTGAGCGGGCGATCAAGGCCGGGTTCCATATCGATTTCTACCTGGGCGGTGGGCCTGGCAATGGCTATACCTCCCTGTTCCGCAAGAACGTGGCGAGACCTTTCGGCGGGTCAGGAGGAGGCTTCAGCTTCTTCGATACAGCCGGGTTGGGCAACATCATGGAATTCGTGGATGAGTACCTGCCTCGGCTCAAGGCTACTCAAAAGGCTGGGTATATCTGCATCTTCTCGGGGAATCATGATACCAGTCCGCGCCTGGGCATGGGCCGCAGCTTTCAGGACCTGGGCGTGGCATTCACCTTCCTGCTGACCATGCCGGGCGTGCCCAAGATTTATTACGGCGATGAGATCGGCATGGTGGGCGTGCCGGGATTACCCTCCAAGGAAGGCAGCTATTGGCGCACGGAAGCGCGCACGCCTATGCAGTGGGATCGAAGCCATAACGCAGGCTTTTCCTCTGCCGCGGCGGAGAAGCTCTACCTGCCGGTGGAGGCGGATCTGAACCAGAGGACGGTCGCGGACCAGGAAAAGGATCCTAATGGGCTGCTGAATGTCATCCGGGAGCTGTGTAAGCTGCGCCAGGCGCACCCGGCGTTGGGCAACCGCGGCGATTTTCAGGTGGTGCATGCCCAACCTGGGCGCTATCCTTTTATTTACCTGCGCCAGGGAGGCGATGAGCGCATCCTGGTAGCGGTCAACCCGTCCGATCACCCGGTGGAAGTGGACATCCCAGGAGAGCGGTTAGCCAGTGGCCTGGAAGAACCAGTCAGGCTGTGGGGGGTGGAAAATGGCTTGAGACGGACCGAGCAGGGCTGGAAGCTTTCGCTGCCGGCGGTAAGGACGGGAGTGTATCAGATCTGATCTTTAATAAAAAAAGCCGCTGGTGGACCTGTTTAGGAAAACCGCCAGCGGCTTTTTTTTGATTATTCTTTGTTTGTTTGAAGTTAAGGTGCAGTTTCGAGTGAAATAATAGCCTAAATGTTCTATACTGGCAAGAGTTGGTAATCCTATAGCGAGCGCAATGAGTAAAAGGGGGCATGGAAAATAAATATGCAATATTGAAAGCGATTTGGATGATTTCGCATAGCCATTGATCTTCTCATGACCTTCGGATTTTGGCGAGGATGAGGCTAAGCGATTTTACGAGGACGCGCAGGGGGCGGAGGAAATAATAGAGTGGGAAGAGGGGGGTGGGAAGGGGAATGGTACGCCAATCGATCTCCCTGGGGACGAAGAGCTGAACTCAAGATGATGTAAAGACGATCTCTGAGACGTTCGCGGGAGCGAAAAAAGAAGTGTAAACGTTGGAAGCCGCTGAGCGAGCCTTGTGAAGAGGCGGTTCGATTCATCACCTCTTGGGCGAGAAGCTGGGCCTGCTGTTCTGCAGCGATATGCTGAGTGACGAGGGGGGGCAACTGCGCCCCGCCTAATTTTTCTGCAAGAAGGAGGCTGAGGCAGACGAGGCGATGGAAGCCATGCTTACGGGCGTCTTCCAGAAGAGCAAGCCAATCGAGGGCTTGGGTAAGCCAGGCAATAATGAGCGAGGTCGGCGGCCCACTTGAGGGACTGCCAGGCGTGCTTGGTGGCGTGATGGCAGGTGAAGAAGACGGCTTTTTGGGGGGAGAGGGTCGGGACCTGGCGAGTGAGGATTTCAACTGTATGCAGATCTTCCCAGAAGAGGGAGGTCTTCAACGGGTGAAGGTAATCGGGAAGAGCGAGACCCCAATGAATTTCGAGGATGTCACCCTGCGAGTAAAAAGAGAACTCAACGTGGGTCTGCACGAGGAGGTGCTGCTGGGCGAGGGAGAGGGGGGTGTGGGGAACGAAACCGGCATGAAGGAGGAGAGCATAAGTTTTGGGGAAATCCTGCGGGCGGATGAGCAGGTCAAGATCGGTGAACTGACGGAGTGAAAGGTCGCCGTAAGCCTGGATGGAGGCAGACGGGCCTTTGTAAGCTAGGCTGTGGATGCCATTTTGAGCGAGCAGCTCAACAACCTGCACCAAACGACGGGCGAGGTGGAGGTTGCGGCGAGCGTTAGCGCTGAAAAAGATCGTGGAGGCGGGCGCTGACAGTTGAGGGAAGGGTGATTTCATCCAGGGAGGTGAGGCAGCTGGCAACGAGGGGGAGTACGCTAACCTGCAGGCTGAGCTGGATGAGGGCATCCCAATCTTGTACCGGCCGGATGTGCTGCTGGAGGGAAGGGTGAAGCTCTTGACCGGGCGAAAGGCAGGCGAGGATAAGCTGGAAGTTGGAAGACAGGGAAGGGGCAAGATTCACACGATAGAAGCCGTTTTAGCTGCACAAGGTGTTGAACCAGGGGCACGAGGAGACGACGGCGAGAGAGGAGGGCGATGAGGCGGCGCTCGGGACCGAGACCGACACGGTCACGGCGACCCTGGCGCTCGACATGGATGACACGCCCGATGAGGTTGGAAAAGGGGATTTCACCATCGGGCCCCGAAGGATGGTTATCCCCCTGGATGAGGCAGGATAAGGCGGACTTTGCCAATACACGATGGACGACGAGGGTGTTTCTGCCTGGCATGCTGTAGGCGACGACTTCGCCAAGGGAAAGGGGCTGATTGGCTAAAGGGGCGAGGGTGATGATATCGCCATCCTGGATGAAGGGAGACATGCTGTACCCAAGGGCTGTAAAGCGGAAAGGAAGGCCGCGAACGAACACGGCGCCGATCAGATCGACCAAGACAGCCTGCGAGATCAGGCTCTGGCTTTTTGGTAAACTGTATTGCGAAGGATCCTCAGAGAAGGGAGCGGAGGACATCGATGACCTTGCCGCTCTGATCGAAGCGCAGGCGGTAGACGGGCACTTCCCCGCTGATCTGCCCGACCAGGTCGAGGGTCTTCTCCCACCAATCTTTGGTTACCAGGGGACGGACGATGAACTGGGGGAGGTTGCGGATGACCTTTTGACGACCGAGGAGATGGAGGGAATTCTTAATATTGTAAAGAGTTGGAATTAACCCGAAGATCCGGATCACACAAAGAGAGAATTATGTAACCTTAGCAGGAGTGATGTGAGGAAATGCTTCTTATTAGTCAATAAGACAGGTTTTCATAGGGGGTAATAAAACCAAGGTGAATTGCCTTTTGAATTGCTTCTGATTTATTTTGAACTCTAAGTTCTTTATAAATTTTAGTAAGATGATTGCGGACTGTTCCTGGAGTTATCTTGAGGATCTGTGCAATTTCTCGAGATTTGCTACCACCCTGGTAGAGGCGAAGAACTTCAAGTTCTCTTTCTGATAAAATGCGGCCTTTATCTCTGACAATACTCTTGAGTTCGTTTGTGATCTCATTATTATTAGGGAGGAAAGTCACAAATACCTCATGCCTATCAGAAAACGGGACAGGATCGATAAATGATACTTCCCCATTGGAGAATATAGCTTTTAATGTAAGCATTTTTCTAACCTCACCAAGTTGGGTTTCTAGCAATAAAAAACGTTGGAGACGGAATATGGAAAAGTGTCTATTGAATGGATTTTAAAGAGCTAAATGCTCATCAAAACTTTGTTTATTACGATTTAGGTAGAGGAAGCCAGCATTTTGATACATAGCTTGACCAAGAATGATAGCAGTACTCCCAAAATACGAAAGAGAATACCAAGTTGTTAGCTTCTCTCGCTTAATTTGATTATGCTCTTTTACAGTGTGTAGATCGCATTTTAGCAGGTAAGAAATTATTTCGGAAATTTCAGTGAGCAGAATATATGAGCAGTTTGAGAATTTAAGATGAAAATCTTTTTGATGGTAAACTCCACCATCTCCATCGAAAAAGCCTCTAAGCAAATGGAAGAACAAATTATTAGGAAAAACAGGCAATTTGGCAATTTTTGATTTGCGAGGGATGATACCTATCCGAAGCAAATCATGGACCATAATCTTACTGCCAATTCGCAATCGGTAAATATGATTTGGTCTTAGGTAGATAGGATGAGTTGATTGCATTATATCTCGAATTTTTTCAAGAACTTCTATATCGCAACTCGAAACGGAAAAGTGGCGTTGGCCAGGCTCTATGGTTCCATCTGCGAGCAATAAACCCACAACGTACGCCATATTGGGAGTCTTGAATTTTAAAAAATTGTTCATTTACATTATAAAAACGATTTCCTGGCCTGGTGATAATTTCTTTTTTGAGACCCAAAATACTTGACGTGCCGGCTATAGATCCAAAACTTCTATTAAGAACATTGGCAATTTCTTTTTGCGTTTTTTGCTGATAATTGTTTCTCAAATAATCAATTTCAACTTGTGACCATTTTTTTATAATGATTGTTCCTAAGAGGATTTAAGGAATAGCTACGCTCGAGTGCGACGTGCATGAGATCGACTACCTGCAAGGGTGAGAGGAGCGCCTGGCTGACCTGGGAAAGGTAAGCGGAGGGTAGATCAAAAGAAGGAAATGTACAGGAAAAATCGTACAAAAGTTCCTAATAAAATTGTATGTAGTGCATTTGGTGGATATGAAAAACTGCTTGCATTAGCGGAATATGTAAAAGAGATCGACCTGCCCACAATTTAAAAGACCTGGGTTAGGTTGTACGAGTACTGGAACCGACCATTGAGATCAATCCCCGGGAGGATTGCGAAGGTCTTGAAGCATAGAGCGGACCGAGTGCAGGATGATGCCTACAAATAAGGTCAATGTTCCCACGATAAGCAAGATGCTGTCAACAATGGCTATGCCTGTGGCGAGCAGTCCGGAGGTTATGTAACGATCGATAACCCAGAAACCTGAAACCAAGCCAATAAGGATCAAAAAAAAGCCAGTGACACCGAAATACAGCAATGGACGATGCTGACCGACCATGCGGATGATGGCGTTGACGGTTTTTATGGCATGGGGGAGTGGGTTACGTTTGGCTTTTTCTTCGTACAGGGCGATGATGGGAACTTCAGCGACTTTGAAGCCATGTTCGTGGGCCTGGAACTGGAATTCGGGATCGACCCCCCAACCACCCTCACGAAAATGGATGGTTTGAATGGCACGTTTTGAGAAAGCGCGAAAACCACTCCAGGAATCAGAGGATGGAGTTCCAGAAGTGATATTCGTTAATAAAGTAACCGTCTTTTGACCCAGTTTACGGTATCCCGGAATATCGCTCTTCGATGCGAGGTAACGGGAACCAATCACCATATCAATACCTTCTTCGAGCACAGGCTTAATCATCGCTGGTATATCATCAGGCCGGTGTTGGCCATCGCCATCCAATAAAGCGACAACATCAGGATCCAATTCACGGGCTTTTTCAAAACCTGTGTTCAAAGAGGCCCCTTTACCTTTGTTCACTTCGTGATGTAATACAATTGCACCGGCCTTCTCGGCTATTTCCATGGTGGAGTTTGTGGAACCATCATCTACGACAATCACATGGCGAGCATAATTCAAGGATTTTATGACGACGCTTCCTATGAAGCGCTCTTCGTTGAAAGCAGGAATGAGGACGACAACTTTGGGTTGTTTGGCAGTGGGATCAGTTTTATCCACAGCAGTAGAAAATGATGGGTTCATGGCTGCCCGCCAAGCTTTTCCTTTTCAAAAAGAATAATGCGTGCTAAGGTATCACCCAGATTAAATTTTGGCTGGTAATCAATCAAGCTTTGGATTTTATCTAAGCAAGGCACACGACGGCGCATGTCTTCGAAGCCACTTGTATAGGCGATCTCGTAGGGGACCAACTGGATGGGAGATTGAGATGAAGTCATTGAGATGATGCGCTCTGCTAAGTTATAGATGGTAATTTCTTCTGTGTTGCCAATATTAAATATTTCGCCGACAGCTTGGGGGTGTTGAGATAGCTTATAAACCGCATCAACAACATCAAGAACATCTGTAAAGCAGCGAGATTGCTGTCCATCACCATACACTTGCAAAGGCTCTGCGGAGAGAGCTTGGCGGACAAGGCGGGGTACAACCATACCATAACGACCGGTTTGTCGAGGACCGATGGTGTTGAAGAAGCGCATAATGACAACGGGGAGGCCAAACTGACGGTGGTAGGCGAGTCCGAGGAATTCATCAACTGCTTTGGAGGTTGCGTAAGACCAACAACTCTGATGCGTAGAGCCCATCAGACGGTCATCATCTTCACAAAAGGGAACTTTGACGCCTTTGCCATAGACTTCGGAGGAGGAGGCGATCAGTACTTTACAGCCGTAGCGATTGGCGGTCTTGAGGATTGTCTCGCTGCCCATGATATTGGTTTCGATGGTGCGCACGGGGTCTTCGACAATGAGACGGACGCCGACAGTAGCAGCTAGGTGAACTACTATCTCAACTTGACTGGTAAGCCGGTCAAGAACCTGCGCGTTCATAATTGTTTCCCGCACGAATTTATAATTTTGGTGTTGTTTGAGGAGAGAAATATTCTCCAGGCTGCCCGTTGATAAATCATCCATGGCTGTAACCTGGTGACCTTGTTCCAGTAATAAGTTTGATAGGTAGCTGCCTATAAATCCAGCTCCACCGGTGATTAAATAGCTTGTCATATACACTCACTTTGCATTATCGAGCCAAGGATGGGATCAAATTGGATCTCCAAACCAGTGCAATCTCTATTATATATAGAAAATGTCGTTAAAGTATTTATTCACCCCAGGGTTTACATTATTGTTAGGCTAAGTGGTGGAGTTAAGATGCCAAAGTACACCTTGAAAATGTAATATCTTGATGAACCATAAAAGTACCCTTTGCCTGACGGTACTTAAGAATTATGGAAAAACGAGACCGGATATGGTATAAAGGAGAGGGGCGAGACTGTAAGCCTCGCGAATATTTTTATCAAACTTATTTTCTGATTTATTTTAGTGGCGTTATGAAGAAGAAATTTGGGTTGGCGAATTTGATATGGGTGATGGTGGTGTGCCTGCTGGCAAGCTCACTTTTCTTCGAAGGTGGTGAGGAGCGGGCCACTGCCGCGGGGGATGCGCCGACGCCGACGCCGACCGTTTTTCCCAAGCGTATTTATATTGCCAATGACGATCACGATGATTATATGTGGTCAGCCGACCAGGCCACTTATGAGCAAGCCTGGGTGGAGATGCTCGATTATTATCTCAACCTGGCCGATTCGACCGCGGGCAACCCGCCTGCCACCCAAAGCCGCTTCGTGGCAGATGGCAGCCTGTGGATGCGCGCCTACCAGACGAAGAAATCCAGCGCAGAGTTCGAACGCCTGATCAGCCGCATCCAGGACGGGCACATCACTATCCCACGCAACCTGACGGGGCTGACGTATGGGGGCATGCCGGCGGAAGCGGTCTTGCGCTCGATGTATTACTCGGGTCAGATCGAGCGGCAGTACAACGTGACCTTTCCGTTGGTGATGGCGAACGAAAACCAGACCCAGCCGTATGGGCTGGGAATGTTATGGGCTGGGGCGGGTGGGAAATTCTCCTGGAAGGGTGTGTGCAGCTGCGCCACCAAGGTGTCCGGTCTTACAGGTGGCACACGCCCCTACGAGATATACTGGTGGACGGGTCCGGATGGCAGCCGGATCCTGCTCAAGTGGAATTCACTAGTCACCAACCAGTCGATGGGGGGATATGCGGAAGCGTACTCACCAGGACCGATTGTAGAATACATGGATAGCGATGGCGTGTTTCGCTCGACGGTACCCCTATGTCATCACCGCAGCTTTTGGCAGGGGTTGGGATAATCTCAAGACCTTTACTGATGAGTTCGTCACAATTGCCGCCAGTAAGACAACCGCCAACCGCCAGGTGATCGTCTCGAACGAAGTCGACTTTTTCCAGGATTTTGAAAATACCTATGGGGCGAACTTGCCTTCTTATAATGCCAGCTTCGGCAATGAATGGGAGCTGTACCAGGCTTCGATGGCGGAGCGGACGGGGCAGGTGAAACGGTCGGTAGAAAAGCTGCGCAATGCCGAAGCGCTGGCGGCACTGGTCAGCCTGCAATCACCAACCTTTATGGACAGCCGAAAGGCAGCCGGCGAGCAGGCTTGGGTTGACCTGGGATCCTATTTCATCCACGATTGGACAGCGGATGGACCGTTGAGCCGGACAACGGTGAGCGACTGGCTGAAGCAGCGGGCGAGCGCCTTCGGAAGTTATGTCGACACACTGCAAATAGATGCCAGCAGTGCCCTGGGTGGGATGATCCAGAAGAGTGGGACGAACCCGCGCTACTATGCTTTCAATGCCCTCAGTTGGGCGCGCAGCGACATCGCTGAAGTAGCCTACCCGGGCAGTACGGTGCACGTTATTGAGGTGGCGACGGGGCTGGAGACGCCCTCCCAGATAGTGACCGTGAGCGGGGTGCAGAAGCTGCGCTTCCTGGCGAAGGATATCCCTGCAGTGGGATACAAGGTCTATGAGATCGTACCTGGGGTTGGTGGGAGTTTTTCGAACGCGGCGACCGTCAGCAATTCGGGCGGGAACAAGATCATTGAAAATGATTATTACAAGGTTACCGTGGCGGCGAACGGAGCGATCACCAGCTTAATCGATAAAACCCGCAGTAATAAAGATTTCGCCCGCTCGATCAACGGAAGGACGATCAATGACCTGGGCACCAGCACCGGAACCCTGGCAGTGGAGAATGCTGGTCCGGTCAGCGTAACGATCCTGGCGACTGCTTCAGCGCCAGAAAGCCATACGACGCGTATCACTCTTTTCAAGGATTTGAACCGCATTGAGATCAGCAACCAGATCACCGAGAATTTCTTTGAAAGCTACACATGGGCGTTTGGATTCAACCTGAACACACCGGACACCTGGCACGAAGAGGTAGGCGCAGTGATCCGGGCGAAGCTGCTGGCGAACGGCGGTCAATACGCTCCCTCCTTAGCCCGGCATGATTGGCTGACATTGAACCATTTTGTCGACATGACCGGCAGCGATGGCACTGGTGTCACCTTGTCGAACGCTGACCTGCAGTTCTTCCAACTGGGAAACAGCACCGTGGACACCCTGGATACGACCACTCCGCAGGTCTCCGTTCTGGCGGGGGGACAGGTGGATGGCAGCGGGTTGGGGATCCAAAACCAGGGAGGAGACAGCCAATTCTTGCAGCGTTTTGCGCTGCAAACCCACGGAGCCTACGACCAAACCGCCGCAATGAAGTTTGCACTTGAACATCAGAATCCACTCGTAACGGCGCCGGTGACGGGTGGAAGCCAGTATCCCGAGGCTTCTTTCTCTCTTCTCACGATCAATAATCCGAATGTCTTGCTGTGGGCGCTCAAGCCGGCTGAAGATGGCATCAGCAGCGGGCTCATTGCCCGGGTGTGGAACCTGTCGTCCAACGCGGGCAGCATGGCACTGACATATGCACCCGGGGCGATTACGAGCGCCAAGCGGACCACGCACGTTGAAACTCCTATCGAGGATGCGGTGGTCTCGAATGGGCAGCTGATCAGCTCCATAAACGGCAGCCAAATGCTCACATTTGCTCTGGTAGTTCCGAGTGGTTCGGAACCTACCCCTACAGCGACACAGACAGGCACCTCAATACCGGCTAATACACCCACACCGACTGCGATAGCATCACCGACAGCCACGCCGACGCAGACACGTACCTTTAACCAGCACGCCCACTGCTACACCGACGCAGATAAGTACCTCAACCAGCACGCCCACAGCCACGCCGACGCGGACGGGCACTTCGACCAGTACTCCGACCCAAGCGAACGGTGCTCCAATTGCCAACCCCGATAACTATATCGCTGTCGAAGGGCATGCTCTGGCAGTGGCAGCGCCTGGCGTCTTGAGCAATGATGCCGACCCAAACACAAACCTCCTGAGCGCCGTCCTGGCGATAGGCCCGGCGCATGGCACGCTGACCCTGAATGCAGATGGCTCCTTCACTTACACTCCTGTACCTGGTTACAGCGGTGCAGACAGCTTCACCTACAAAGCCAGTGATGGGATACTGGAGTCGAATGTTGCCACGGTGAGCCTGCAAGTGGTGCAGGATGCCATCTTTGCGGACGGGTTCGAGAGTGGAGACTTAAGCAAATGGTTAGGAGTGAACGCGATAGATGGAGGCCACCTGAGCGTGAGCAGCACCGCAGCCTTGGTGGGCAGCTCTGGACTGCAGGCGGTGATCAACGACAACAACAACCTGTATGTGACGGACAACAATCCCAACGCTGAGAGCAGCTACCGGATGCGCTTCTACTTTGACCCCAACAGCATCAGCATGGTCAATGGGAACTACCACACCATCTTCTATGCCTATGATGGGGCAGGGAATATCGTGGCGAGGATCTACTTTGGCTACAACCAGAGCTACCAGTTATATGCGGGAGCGCTGGGGGATGCCGGGACCTGGGTGAACACGAGCTGGCTGAACATCAGCGATGCTGCGCACTATATCGAGATGGAGTGGAGAGCGTCCACGGCAGGGGGAGCTAACAATGGTGTGCTGAACCTGTGGGTGGATGGGGTGCTGAAGGGGGCACTGGCGGGGATCGACAATGACACGAAGCGGATCGAGATGGTCAGGCTGGGAGGGGTAACCGGCATCGACACCGGTACGCGCGGCAGCTACTACTTCGATGCCTTTGTATCCGGGCGGCAGCTGTATATCGGGCCAGTTGTGAAGGCCGACTTCAGTGCCAGCCCGACGACAGGCTCGGCGCCGCTGAGTGTATCCTTTACGAGCCAATCGACGCCGGCCGGCGAGATCACTTCCTACCTGTGGGAGTTTGGGGATGGAGGGACGAGTGCCATAGCCAACCCGGTGCATACCTATACGACCAGCGGAAATTACACCGTGAAGCTGACGGTGACCCGGAACGGAGAAGCTGATACCTTCACCAAGACCGCTTACATCCATGTCTCGGACCTGATCTTTGCAGACGATTTTGAGACTGGGAACCTGGACAAATGGGGGGCGAGCGTGCCGAGCGGGAACCCGAGCGTGAGCACGGCCGCGGCGCTGACGGGGGAGAAAGGGATGCAGGTTGCCATCACATGACAATACCAGCCGGTATGTGACAGACAACACACCCAACGCTGAGAGCAGCTACCGGATGCGCTTCTACTTTGACCCCAACAGCATCAGCATGGTCAATGGGAACTACCACACCATCTTCTATGCCTATGATGGGGCAGGGAATATCGTGGCGAGGATCTACTTTGGCTACAACCAGAGCTACCAGTTATATGCGGGAGCGCTGGGGGATGCCGGGACCTGGGTGAACACGAGCTGGCTGAACATCAGCGATGCTGCGCACTATATCGAGATGGAGTGGAAAGCGTCCACGGCAGGGGGAGCTAACAATGGGGTGCTGAACCTGTGGGTGGATGGGGTGCTGAAGGGAGCATTGGCGGGGATCGACAATGACACGAAGAGGATCGAGATGGTCAGGCTGGGAGGGGTAACCGGCATCGACACCGGTACGCGTGGCAGCTACTACTTCGATGCCTTTGTATCCGGGCGGCAGCTGTATATCGGGCCAGCCGTGAAGGCTGACTTCAGTGCCAGCCCGACGACAGGCTCGGCGCCGCTGAGCGTATCCTTTACGAGCCAATCGACGCCGGCCGGCGAGATCACTTCCTACCTGTGGGAGTTTGGGGATGGAGGGACGAGTGCCATAGCCAACCCGGTGCATACCTATACGACCAGCGGAAATTACACCGTGAAGCTGACGGTGACCCGGAACGGAGAAGCTGACATCCTCACCCGGACCGCATATATCCACTTGTCGGATCTAATCTTTGCGGACGGGTTCGAGAGTGGAGATTTGAGCCAATGGTTAGGAGTGAATGCGATAGATGGAGGAACCTGAGTGTGAGCAGCGCTGCAGCCCTGGTGGGAAGCTCTGGACTGCAGGCGGTGATCAACGACAACAACAACCTGTATGTGACGGACAACACGCCCAATGCTGAGAGCAGCTACCGGATGCGCTTCTACTTTGACCCCAACAGCATCAGCATGGCTATGGGAGACTACCACACCATCTTCTATGCCTATGATGGGGCAGGGAATATCGTGGCGAGGATCTACTTTGGCTACAACAAGAGCTACCAGTTATATGCGGGAGCGCTGGGGGATGCCGGGACCTGGGTGAACACGAGCTGGCTGAACATCAGCGATGCTGCGCACTATATCGAGATGGAGTGGAAAGCGTCCACGGCAGTGGGGTTCAACAATGGGGTGTTGAACCTGTGGGTGGATGGGGTGCTGAAGGGGGCACTGGCGGGGATCGACAATGACATGAAGCGGATCGAGATGGTCAGGCTGGGAGGGGTATCCGG
>CAVVUF010000003.1:0-699675 GCA_963751425.1 uncultured Chloroflexia bacterium
AGATCGTCGAAGGGAAATACGGCTGGGCACCCCCGGGAAAAACGCGCCTGGTGCTGGGACATGAATCCCTCGGCCGCGTCATCGACCCGGGTCCACGCAGCTCCCTCAAAAAGGGCGACCTGGTGGTCGGGATCGTCCGCCGTCCAGATCCAGTGCCCTGCCCGAACTGCGCAGTGGGGGAGTGGGATATGTGCCGCAATGGGCTATACACGGAGCGCGGCATCAAACAGATCGATGGGTTTATGTCTGAGCGCTGGCGCATCGAGCCCGAGTATGCCATCAAGGTAGACCCGACCCTGGGCCTCCTCGGCGTGCTGCTCGAGCCGACCACGGTCGTCGTCAAGGCCTGGGAGATGGCCATGGCGGTGGGACAGCGCTCCTTCTGGGAACCCAAGAATGTGCTCGTGACCGGCGCAGGGCCGATTGGCCTGCTTGCTGCCGGCATAGGGGTGCAGCGCGGCATGGAAGTGCACGTTTTGGATCGTGTCACTTCAGGTCCGAAAGTCGACCTGGTAAAAATGATCGGGGCAACGTATCACTCGACCAGTGTGGCAAGCTTGGATTTTGAGCCGGATATGATCATCGAATGCACCGGGGTGGGGCAAGTCATCGCCGAATCCATCCAGAAGGTAGGGGCCGGCGGTACAGTCTGTCTGACCGGGGTTGGCAAGGGCGGTGCGTTAGTGGGTGCAACCATCGCCGATGTGGCCGCCTCAGCCGTGCTCCAGAATAATGTCATCGTCGGCAGTGTGAATGCCAACAAGCGCCACTGGTACAGGGCAACCGAAGCCCTCGCCCGCGCAAATCAAAGGGTGTTGGAGCGCCTCATTACCCGGCGGGAAAGGCCGGAGAATTTCAAAAAGGCCTTGGAGCGGCAGCCCGATGACATCAAAGTGGTGATTCAGTTTAATGACATATAACCGAGAGTTCACAATCAACTAAGGAAAGGAGGAAGCGCGCATAAAAAGACAAATCGAAGAAAACCCGAAATCATCCAGGCGGCTGAGCCTGGGAAACAACAACCCTAACATCATCACCGGTCCGGTGATGCACAACAAAACTGATAAAGGAGAAAATGAAATGAAAAACAAGAAACAACGAAAATTTCAACCGGTCGTGTCAAGGCCGATACGGCACGCATCGACCGGCTGAAAGAACAACTCAGGAGCACGAAGCCGGAACTCGACTTCGAGCGAGTTAGGATCATGCACGATATGTACGAGGAAACCGCTGGTGAACATCAGCAACTCAGACGTGCCAAATTCCTGGCAGCCGTCCTGGAACGTAAGAAACTGTATATCGACGACAACCTCTTTGTCGGTGCCATGGCAGGCAAGACCAATGCCATGTACCCCTATCCCGAATGGCAGGTGGATTGGATGATAGAAGAGAAGACGGTCGAAAAATCGCCGACTCCGGAAGATAAGAAGGCCAACCAGTGGGCGCTCGAATACTGGGGCAAACGTGCGATGAAACCCCGGGTCGACGCGATCTTTCAGAAGCGCTATGGATACGACCCGAAGCTGTCTACCGATGCCGGCCTTTTTGGATCGTTCTCTGACTGGCCGGCCGGCGGTGGCAATCTGAACTACCCACAGGGTGTACAACAATGGTCTTGCCAGCATGATCAAGGAGGTAGAGGAGCGGCAGATGTCTCTCGAGATGCGTTTGCCGAACGTTCCCAAGTTCTATTTCTATGAGGGAGCCCTCATCGTGATGAGAGCAGCGATCCGGTTTGCCCATCGTTATGCCGAGTTGGCCCGGGAGATGGCGGCTAAAGAGAAGAATGAAACCCGAAAAGCAGAGCTGATCGCTATTGCGGAAACCTGCGAATGGGTTCCCGAGCATCCCGCCCGGAATCTGAGAGAAGCGATCCAGAGTCACTTCTTCTGTCACCTCGTGGCAGAACTCGAGCAGATCGGCTGCGGGTACTCTGAAGCCTATCTGGGACAGAACCTGGAGCCTTACTATCAGGCCGACAAGGCGGCCGGGCTTGTCACGTATGACGACGCCGTCTTCATGTTCGAGAACCTCACCATCAAGTTGAATGAGATCGGCTACTACTATGGCGAGAGAATCGCCAAGCAGAACTCCGCCGATCTGGGACAGAGCATCACCCTCGGGGGCTATACCGGGAATGGTGAAGATGCCACCGCGGAAATGGACTACGTGATTTTGGATTCGGCAGCCTATCTTGCTCTGCCGCAACCTCCGCTGTCGTGCGCCTACACGGAGCGGATGAGCGGCAAATTCCTGGAAAAGGTCCTCGATGTTATCGGCACCGGTGTAGGCATGCCTCAGTTCGTGAACGCCGAAGTGATGTTCAAGCGGGCCCTGAACCTCTGGGGCTGGACCGAAAGGAACGGCTATCTCCCATTGGAGAAAGCCCGGCGCACCTGCGTCGGGGCCTGTGTGGGAAGCTACATCCCGTATGAGACCGGTCACCCGGTGGAGGGGCAGCCCAACCTCGGCAAGATCATCGAGTTAACGATGAACAATGGCTTCGATCCCCGCACCAAAAAACAGATCGGTCCCAAGACCGGCGATCCTGAGGATTTCAAGGACTTTGAGGAATTGTACGCCGCATTCGAGAAGCAGCTTCAGTTCTGCGAGGACACTCTTCGCCATTCAGCCTGGATTTCAAACATCCTGCAGGCGGATTTCCTCCCCTGCGCCTGGCGCTCCGTTCTGACCGGCGGATGCATCGAGACCGGTACCGAGACCTGGGACGGCGGGGCCAACTACTACACGGTCGCCCAGATCTCCATCGGCGGCGTGGATGCGGCCAACTCGCTGATGGCCGTCAAGAAACTGGTGTTCGATGACAAGAAGGTGACTATGGCCGAGCTGAAAAAAGCCCTGGCGGCCAACTTCGAGGGGGAATATCGAGAATGTCGGGAAGATGTGCTTTGAAGCGCCCAAGCACGGCAACGACATCCCCGAAGTGAACAGGTTCGTCCACAGGGTCTACGACAGCATCTTGCACGCGTTTAGCAGTGTGGATGGCGGTGGCAACTACATCAGCAAGGATATCAAGACCTCACTCGATGCCTATACCAAGAGTGCCCACAACCCCTTTGGTATGGTGACCGGGGCGCTGCCGAACGGCAAGAAGGCCGGAGTGGCGCTCACCGACGGAAGTCTCTCGGCCATGCCGGGCACCGACGTCAGCGGACCGACTGCGTTGGTGATGTCTGCAGCACAAGGTATTGATCCAGTTGCATATTGCGCAACGCATATGAATATGAAACTCCCGCCTGATCAGCTCGAGACCCGCAAGGGCAGGGATAATGTGCTGCGTCTGATCAAGACCCTGTTCGATAACGGTGGTTATCACATTCAGTTCAACGTGCTGGATACCGAGAAGCTAAGAGACGCCCAGAAGCACCCTGAAAACTACCGCGACCTCGTGGTCCGAGTCGCTGGTTTCAGCGCCTTCTTCACCCAGCTGCATGTGGGCGTGCAGAACGAGATCATCGAACGGACCATGCAGCGTTGTGAGTGAGCGTATTAAAGGGGACCGTTACGGCGTGGCCATCCGTCACGCCGTAACGGAAGTCCATTGAACGGCAAGGATGGAAGGCTATGAATCCAGAAACAAAGTGTAAGAACGAAGGAGGTACAAGGCTATGAAAACTAACAGTCGACGCATTGCCATCATGGTGGGAGCAGGTTATGTCCCCGGTATCAATGCCGTCATTACAGGCGCCGCCATCGCGGCTGGAAAAATGGGTTGGGAGCTGGTTGGCATCCGCGATGGTTTTGAAGGTTTGTTGCACCCCGAAAAATACCCCAATGGCGGATTGGTAACACTCAACCCAGAGCTTATTGAAAATCTTGATCCGTCCGCCGGTGGAGTCCTGGGCCAATCGCCCAGGGTCGATCCCTTCCATGTCCGCCAGATCAACGAGTTGGAGATGGTGGAAGAAGTGGATATGTCGGATGAGCTTCTAAAAAGGCTCAAAACAGAAAATATCGACGGACTGATCTCAGTCGTTGGCGGACAGGGACTGACCATCCTTTACAAGCTCCATCGCAAAGGTCTCAATGTGGTGTGCATCCCACGCTCGATTGATAACGATATCGCCTCTACTTCGGTTTCGTTTGGTTTCAATAGCGCCCTCACATTAACCATCGAAATGCTCGACCGTGCCCGTCAGTCAGCCCGCTCAGCCCGCAAAATTGCAGTGGTGGAGGTTCAGGGAGAGCAGGCCGGATGGATTGCACTACAGGCCGGCATCGCGGTTTGTGCTGATGTCATCATGATCCCTGAAATACCTGTTGATTTGAAAAATGCGGCAGAGACATTAAAGGACAAAATGTCAGCCGGAAAGTCCTACGGGCTGGTGGTAGTTGCCCAGGGAGCGAAATTTATCAATCAGGCTAAAAAACAGGAGGTTGTATCCTCCCTCAAAGCCACCCTTTCACCGCTGGCAAGCGGCGATTCCAATAGTGAACACGTTATTCTGACTTCTGGTCAGGCGGCCGAAACTGTGGCAACCGAGCTGCAGCTGCTGATCGCCGAAGAAACCTATCCGCTCGTGATTGGTCCCTGGGTCAGGGGTGGAACACCATCTGCCGTCGACCGTCAACTGGGGATGGTATACGGAGCCGGTGCTGTGCAGGCGCTGAAAGCCGGGAAGAACGGAGTCATGGTGGCTTTTGTTCCTCCGGAAATAAAGTTCGTGCCTTTGGCAGAAGCGATCAACAAAGTCAGAACAGTTCCTGCTGAAAGCGAATTCCTGAAGATTGCCAATTCTCTCGGCATATATTGCGGGAAATAGGGAGAATAAAATCATGACAAATCAAACAACCAACCTATTGGATATGACAGGCACGGTACTGAATATCCAGCGCTATTGCAGCCATGATGGTCCGGGCATCCGCACCACCGTTTTCCTGAAAGGCTGCTCTTTGCGCTGCAAATGGTGCGGCAATCCCGAAAGCATCCAGAAGAAGCCTGAAATTTCATACGACCCCAAAAAGTGCACCGGTAAGAAATGTAGTGTCTGCCTGAAGTCACCCTTCCCCGAAGGCGCCTTCTATTTTGTGGATGGCGACGATGAAAAAGTGAGTGTCAACTGGCACCTGGCCATGGACTGCGACCAGGAAATGGCCTCGCTCTGCCCAACAGGCGCGCTCGAAATGTTCGGCAAAACCATGACGGTTGGCGAGGTGCTCGACGAAGTGGAGAAGGATAGCAGCTTCTACCGCAATACGGGTGGTGGTATGACCATCAGTGGCGGTGAGGTGATGCTGCAACCCGACTTTGCTGCAGCTTTGCTGCAGGAAGCCCACAATCGTGGCATGAATACGGCGATCGAAACAGCGTCCAATGCACCATGGTCTTTCCTGGAGAAAGTATTGCCCCATGTGGATACGATGCTGCACGATAACAAACTGATGAATTCAGAGCGGCACAAAAAGTGGACCGGCGTTGGCAACGAGCGCATCCTGGCGAACTTCAAAAAAGCTTACGAAACGTTTCCCAACATCGACTTTATTACGCGAACACCACTGATCCCAGGCGTAAATGCCGATGAGGAGCACATCCGCGCCGTACTGGCATTCATCAAGCCTTATAAGAACGTAATTGATTATGAGCTGCTGCCGTATCACCGCTTTGGGCTGGGCAAGTACTTGCTGCTGGGCGAGGTGTATGAACTGGACGATTACAGAACGCCGTCCGATGAAGTAGTCAAGCACTTGCAGGCCATCATCGACGAAGCCTTCGGCAGGAGTGGAGAATCCATGACTGTATAGGTTGCGCAGTTGAGAAAAACAGGGGCGTCTCGATGGGCATTGCCCGCAGAAACGCCCCTATTCCTGAATTATGCAACGGAATTGAAAGGAGTTTGAGCATGTCCAATTCGATTGATTTATCAGAAAGTGTTTCCGCTTCTCCTGAAACTCGAGTAGGGTTGAACTACCGTGCGGTAATCAATACCAACAAATGTACTGTCAGCGGTGAATGCATCAAGGTTTGCGAGGTAAATGCCATCTACGAGGGTCCCAAACGGATGCCGTCGAATACTTGTTTTGCCACGGAATTGTTGCCAGGAAAGTCAGAGGTGGACCCGGATAAATGTAACGGGTGTGGGGAATGCGTTTCCGTTTGCCCCTCAAATGCAATTGAAATGGTGCCTGCAGCTGAGTAATGCTTTGGGATCGAGATTGTGAAAGGCAAGAATGCAAATATGTGCGGATTTGTGAACTAACCCGGCATGCTTGAGATGCGCACGCAATCCGTCTAAACGACTTTGCTTCGAAAAAACTATAACAAAGGAAAACATCATGATTAAATCACTGGGTCATGCCGGCACGCACAGGCGCGTTGCCATCAATGTGGGGTCAGGCTTTGTGCCTGGCACAAATGCTGTGGTAATGGGTGCAGCTATTGCCGGGGGTAAATTAGGATGGGAAATGATTGGCATCCGGGATGGTTTTGAAGGGCTTTTGTATCCTGAACGTTATCCCAATGAAGGATTGATCACCCTCAGCCCCGAGCTTATCGAGAACCTCGATCCTGCCACCGGAGGTATCCTTGGACAGGCGCCCAGGGTTGATCCGTTTCATACCTCTTCTGTAGATGTAGGAGAGATTGATCTTTCCGATGAAATATTAAAAAGACTAAAGGAAGAAGATATTGATGCACTAATTTCCATCGTGGGTGGCCAGGGGCTTGGTATTCTTCATAAGCTCCACAACAAAGGGCTGCATACGGTGTGTATTCCACGGTCAATAGAGAACGATGTTGCCATTACTGCAGTATCGTTTGGGTTCAACAGCACACTCAGCATCACCATCGAAATGCTTAACAAGGCATATCAGGCTGCCAAATCTGCCAGTAAGATAGCAGTTGTTGAGGTCCCGGGTGAACAGTCCGGATGGATTGCACTTCAGGCAGGTATTGCCGTACGTGCCGATGCGGTGCTGATACCTGAGATTCCCTGCGATCTGAAAAATGTGGCATCGAGGTTAAAAGACAAAATATCAATCCGGAGACCTTATGGTTTGGTAGTGGTTGCCGAAGGGGCAAAGTTTGTTAATTACCCGACAGATCAGGATGATAAGTCAGTTGAAAATTCCCTGGAAACAATAGCAGCAGGTCAAGTCGCCGGAACAGTGGCTGCTAAACTGCAACCGATGATTGCTACAGAAATTTATCCGCTTGTGATTGGTTCCTGGGCCAGGGGTGGAAATCCCACCGCAACCGACCATCAATTGGGAATGGCATATGGTGCGGGAGCTGTGCAGGCGTTGAAAGCCGGTCAAAACGGGGTGATGGTAGCTTTTATGCCTCCCGATATCAGGTTCGTGCCGCTTGCGGATGCGGTCAACAAAGTGAGAACTGTGCCCACCGACAGCGAATTTATGAGGATCGCCCAGTCGCTCGGCATCTACCTTGGAAATCGTTTATAAGAATGGAGCATAACCATGAACAATTCTGACACAAACGTAGATATTTACGAACGATTGGCGGATGCGCTGGACGCACTTCCCGCTGGCTTTACCAGAACACCCTCCAAATTGGAAATAAAGCTGATCAAGATGGTGTTCACACCCGAAGAGGCCTTGATTGCCAGCACATTGAGCCGCAAGCTCGAAACTGCTGCCGAAATTGCTGAACGGCTTGGCCTTCCTGAGATAAAGTGACCGTGTTACTCGAGGGAATGATACCCCGTCGCATGGTTAGAACTGACACACTTGCACTTGAAACAGGCGTAAAAGGACTTGGAAAAGTAGAAGCAAAACCCGGTGAGTCAAAAGAAGAGCCCGTGAAGAAATACCGGCTCTTTCCTTTCCTTGTAGGTTGGTATGAATCGTACCTGCAGGAGATTAAACCCGAAAGTGCTGAATTTGCAAAGATATTCGAACAATATGTTATCGAGGGCGGGGGCGAAAAAATCTTTGCGCCGCGTCCCGGCCCGCAGGGTGTCATTCCGTACCGCGGCTCGCTCAAACCCGAATGGTTCAAGCGGGAACCACACAATGATATTGATGCCCACTTCCAGAGGCATGACCGTTTCCTTGTGCTTGATTGTGTGTGCAAGAAAGAGAAAGTTGCTTTTCAAGGCCATAGCTGCCACATGCCTATTAAAAGGTGTGGATTTGCAGGTATGCCACCCGTGGTACCTCTTTCTGAAAACGTAATAAGCAGAGAGGAGGCCATCAAACTCTGGAATGAATTAGATGCAATGGGAACCATGGTCATAGAAGGATTCTACGGGTTCACGATGGGTGCCGAGGAACCTCAGTTCGTCGGCGGCTGTCACTGCTGCGGCTGTTGCTGTACCATATTGCAGGGAGGGCGTAATGGTAACCTCACCGAGTCTGTAGAGCGATCAAACTACCGTGTTGTAAAGGATTATGACAAATGCACCAACTGCGGCGAGTGCGTCAGGCGCTGCCAGTTTTTTGCACATACGTGGGAAAAAACCGAAGATGGCAAGAGGTCTGTTTACCACAGGGACAAGTGTGTAGGATGTGGAGCCTGTGGTCATGGGATGCCCGTCGGGTGCGCTTCACCTGGAGCCTGTT
Source organism: uncultured Chloroflexia bacterium (assembly GCA_963751425.1). Classification (GTDB taxonomy): domain Bacteria; phylum Chloroflexota; class Anaerolineae; order Anaerolineales; family UBA4823; genus CAVVUF01. Next base: position 8,542 of record CAVVUF010000003.1, read on the forward strand.
TCGGAAGAAGAATGGGTTCAGGTAGCTTCCAGTTTCATTGGATGGGAAGAGAAGCGTCTCGAGTATCTGGCAGCGCAGGAGAAGTAAGGTAGGGCCCTAAAGCCAATATCATAAAATGACTTCGCTTCTGCGAAGAGAAAAGGAGAAAAAATTCCATGTCTATGTATCCGAAGAACATGTTTTTCACGTCAGAATCGGTGACCGAAGGGCATCCGGACAAGTTCTGCGACCAGGTATCGGACGCGGTGCTGGACGAATGCCTGAGGCAGGATCCCATGGCGCGCGTCGCCTGCGAGTGCTACGTGACGATGGGTTTGCTCAACGTCGGCGGCGAGATCACGGCGAAGGCGCTGTTTGACGTGGCCAAGGTGGCGCGGGATGTCGGCAACGAGATCGGCTACACCTCGCAGAAGTTCGGTTTTGACGTCAACACCGCCGCCATCGTCAGGACCATTCACGCCCAGTCGCCCGATATCAGCCAGGGCGTGACCAGAGAAGGCGGGCAGATCGGGGCCGGCGACCAGGGAATAATGTTCGGCTACGCGTGCAGTCAGACCAAAGAGCTCATGCCGCTGCCGATCATGCTCGCGCACCAGTTGGCCATGAAGCTTGCCGAGGTGCGCAAGCAGAAGGTGCTGCCGTACCTCGGTCCCGATGGGAAGACCCAGGTGACCGTGGAATATCGCGACGGCAAGCCCCTGCGCGTCGATTACGTGGTGATCGCTGCCTCGCACACGGACGAAGTCGTGACGCCCGACGGCAAGTTCACGACCGATGAGGCCAAGCAGGAGATCATTGCTAAGGTGGTGCGCCCGGTGGTCGGGGACCTGCTGGACAAGCAGACGACGATCACCGTGAACGGGACTGGGAAGTTCCTGGTCAGCGGCCCGCAAGGCGACACGGGACTGACGGGCCGCAAGATCATCGTGGACACCTACGGCGGCTGGGCAGTGCATGGAGGCGGGGCGTTCAGCGGTAAGGACCCCACGAAAGTGGACCGCTCGGCTGGGTATATGGCGAGGTACGTGGCGAAGAACCTCGTAGCGGCTGGACTGGCGGAGGAGTGCCTGGTGCAGTTCGGGTACTGCATCGGGCTGGTGGATCCGGTGTCCGTGATGGTGAACAGCTACGAGACCGGGAAGCTCTCCGACGAAGCTTTGTCGAAGCTCGTGCGCAAGGTCTTCCCGCTGTCACCGCATGGGATCATCGACCACCTGAAGCTACGGGAGCCGGTATACCTAAAGACAGCGGCGTACGGGCACTTCGGCCGCCCGGAGTTCGCCTGGGAGCGCGTGGACGCCACAGACGAGCTGCTGGCGAAAGTGTGACGGAACAGGTAGCGAAAAGTTTTTCTTTGATTTGATTGGGCGGCAACACCGCCCAATCAAATCAAGAGATTATTCATAATTCAAGGAGATGAACTAATGACCAATAATGAGAAATCTACCCCCAAAAAGCCTGAGAAGTGGCGAACCACCCTGGGGCTGTATGTGACCTCCATGCAGGCTTACGAGATGTGGAAAGCTGACCCTGAACGGATCAAGATCCTCGACGTCCGTTCACCCGAAGAGTACTGGATGATTGGCCATGCGGAGATGGCAAGGAATATCCCTTTGGCCTTCGTAAAATATACGTGGAACTTTGAAAGGGACGAGTACCTAGCTGTACCCAACCAGGAGTTCTTATCCAGCGCCAAGAAGGTGTACAGCCCTACCGATACGATCCTGGTTACCTGCCGGTCAGGCGAGAGAAGCGCCCTGGCGGTCAACATACTTGCCAACGGCGGGTTTGTAAACGCTTACAACGTCATCGACGGCTTTGAAGGCGATAAAGTCAACGATCCTGAGAACCTCTATCACGGCAAGCGGATGAAAAACGGCTGGAGGAACTCCGGGTTGCCCTGGACCTACAATATGAATCAGGATCTGATCTGGTTTTCTAACGATTAATAAGGTGCGCATCGGATGGTGCATGCGAACATGCACCATCCGGAGCCGTTTTGCATCGCATTCATTTATGAAAATGTAGGAAAAAATGACCCTCAATGAGTTTCTTTCATCCATTGTCCAAATATCAGCCCTGCTGTTCGTGGTGACGAGCATGCTGGCGCTGAGCTTCAAGCTAAGCGTTCAGCAGATGACCCAACCCCTTAAGGATATCCGTCTCGTGATCCTGGCGCTGCTGGCGAATTTTGTGCTGGTGCCGCTGCTTGCCTTAGCCATCATAAAGGTGATCCCTCTCGATCAATCCCTGCAGATCGGGGTGATATTGCTGGCGACGGCAGCCGGGTCACCCTTCATTCCCAAACTGGTACAGGGTGCCAGGGGGAATGTCCCTGCCTCGGTTGGGTTGATGTTCCTGATCATGGTTGTCTCCATCATTTACATGCCTGTTTTCCTGCCGCTGCTTTTGCCTGGGGTTGAGATCAACCCGTGGGATATCGCCAAGTCGCTGATCGTGACCATGCTGATCCCGCTGGTGATCGGCATGTTGATCAAGTCGCATTCCCCCGACGTTGCCGATCATTGGGAACCAGTGATGGCCAAGGTCTCTAGTGTTTCGATCCTCATCGTGTGGGGGGTAGGATTTGGGCTGAACATCTCCAATATCCTTAACTTCATTGGCACGCTCGGCGTCGGGGCCATGGCGCTGCTCATCGTGGGAGCCCTGGCGATTGGCCTGCTGCTCGGCGGGCGTGATCCGGGTGTCCGCACCGCCATGGGACTGAGCACGGCCACTCGCAACGGCGCGGCGGCCCTGGTGGTCGCCACCCAGAACTTCTCCGGGACGGACACCCTCCCATTTTTACTGGTCGGGTTTGTCTTAATGATACTCATCCTTCTACCGTCCGCCAAGCTCCTGGGCAAGCGCGCTGAGGCAGCAGCCGCTCCGCAGGCACAAGCGTAGCAACTTTGTTTAGGGGCTTTCCGCCATTTACCTGGAATGAGATCGTATGAAAAACCTGCCTTTAATTACAGCAGTAATTGACGGCAGCGAGCCGAGTAAGCCCTGATTGGGCTTACCCGGTGCTAATCAAATACCAACGATTTTCCCCGAGGCGGGGATGAAAGAGGTTTAACATGACCCTCAATGATTTCTTCTCAGCCATTGCAGGCATAGCGGGCTTGCTGTTTGTGGTGACCAGCATGCTGGCGATGAGCCTCAGCCTGAGTGTTCAGCAGATGACCCAACCGCTTAAGAATGTACGCCTCGTTATCCTGGCGCTGCTGGCGAACTTTGTGCTGGTGCCGCTGCTGGCCTTTGCCATCACAAAGATCATCCCCCTCGAGCAATCCCTGCAGATCGGGGTGATCTTGCTGGGGACAGCCGCCGGAGCACCCTTCATCCCCAAGCTGGTACAAGGCGCCAAGGGGAACGTCGCCTACGCAGTTGGGTTGATGTTCCTGATCATGGTGGTCACCATCTTCTACCTGCCCTTCGTCTTACCGCTGCTTTTGCCCGGTGTTGAAGTCAACCCGTGGGATATCGCCAAGTCGCTGATTGTGACCATGCTGGTCCCGCTGGTGATCGGCATGCTGATCAAGTCGCATTCACCCGATGTGGCGGAGCATTGGGCGCCGGTGATGAACAAGACCTCCAGCATGTCGATCCTCATCCTGCTGGTGGTAGGGCTGGGGTTGAACATCTCCAATATTCTCGGCTTTATTGGCACACGAGGGATCGGGGCGATGGTGCTGTTGATCGTAGGAGCCCTGGCGATCGGCCTGCTGTTCGGCGGGCGTGATCCGGGTGTGCGCAGCGCCATGGGACTCAGCACGGCCAACCGCAATGGCGCGGCAGCCCTGCTGGTGCTACCCAGAACTTCTCCGGAACGGACACCCTCCCGTTTGTGCTGGTAGGGACTGTCCTTATGCTGCTGATCCTTTTACCGATCGCCAAACGCATGGGCAAAAGCGCTGAGGCGAGCGAGGCAGCGGCCTGAATGGATTGAAAAGAGGATTGCAAACTTTAGCATAAGGTTATAATAAGCTGATCGCCCGAGGCGTGACCTGCGTTGTGCGATCAGCTTGTTTGGTAAAATACGTCTACAATAACCGATTAAGGAGATCCTATGGAGAACAAAACACAGCCGAAGCTTCTCACTCGCTACCTGCCGATCTTAGGCTGGCTGCCCAAATATGAGCGGTCCTGGCTGCGCACCGACCTGATTGCCGGGTTGACGGTGGTGGCCTTATTGATCCCTGAGGGCATGGCTTACGCCGAGATCGCCGGAATGCCTCCCCAGACCGCCTTCTATGCCGCCCCGATTGGACTGCTGGCCTTTGCCATCTTCGGCACCTCACGCCAGCTGGTGGTGGCAGTGTCAGCGATCATTGCCACGATGTCGTTTGCCACGGTCAGTTTAATCGTGGCGCCGGACACACCCGAGTTCATCCTGATGACTGCCGCCCTGGCGGTATTGGCCGGGCTGATCTCCATTTTTGCAGGATTTCTTAAATTGGGGCGGGTGGCGCAGTTTTTCTCTGAGTCGGTGATGGTGGGTTTTATCACCGGCCTGGCTCTGACGGTGATGGTCAAACAGCTTCCCAAAATACTGGGGATTGAAGGTGGGAGCGGGAACTTCTGGGAGCGTTTGTATGACGTCATCATCCACCTGCCAGAAACCCATCTGGCCACCTTGATCACCGGCATATTATGCCTGGCCCTTTTGATTGTATTGGAGCACTTTTTCCATAAGATACCCGCTGCGCTGGTAGCGCTGGTCTTCGGGATCGCTATTTCAGTCATTTTTGGGTTGGAAGCGCGCGGTGTGGAGATTGTGGGAGAGATTCCGGCGGGGCTGGCGCGGCCGCAGTGGCCAGCAGTCGGCTTGCAAAACTGGTGGCTCCTTTTTCCGGGGGCGTTGGGAATAGCTTTGGTCAATTTCGCCGAAGCGATCGGCCCTTCGCGCAGCTTTGCCTCAGCGCATAAGTATAAGATGGATGCCAACCAGGAGCTGATCGGGCTGGGCGCGGCGAACTTCGGCGCGGGGTTATTCCAGGGCTTCCCCATTGGCTCGAGCCTTTCCAAATCGGCGGCCAACGACCGGGCCGGGGCGCATTCCCAAATGTCCGGGATTATTGCCGCGGCTGTCACGGTCTTGGTGGCGCTCTTCTTCACGCCGCTCTTCTACGCTTTACCCGAAGCAGCACTGGGGGCGATCGTCATCGTAGCCGTGTCGGGCATGGTCAAGGTGGCAAAGTTCAAGCACCTTTCCCGCGTGCGCCGCTCCGATTTCGTCCTGGCGTTGGTGGCGCTGCTAGCCGTGCTGACCTTTGAGACCCTCGAAGCGCTGCTCATCGCCGTGATCGTTTCCCTGTTTGCCCTGGTCTGGCGCGCCAGCCAACCCGGGCTGGCTGTGTTGGGTCGAGTACCCGATCGTCTGGAATTCAACGATATCCGCCGGCATCCAGAAAACAAAACCTTGCCCGGTCTCTTGATCGTGCGGCCAGAAAACGGTTTATTCTTCGCCAACGCGGCGGCATTCAAGGATGCCATTCTTGCAGAGCTGAGCTCGAGCGCTGAGCCGGTCAAAGCCGTGCTGTTTGACCTGGGCGCAACCACTGACCTGGATGTGCCCAGTGCCGATATGCTGACTGAGCTGGGCGAAGAGCTGCACAATCAAAAGGTGCGCTTGATGCTTACGCGCGTAATTGCTCCGGTGCGGCAGATGCTTGAAAAGGCGGGCGCCATGGAAAAGATCAGCGCACAGGATATCTTTTTCGGCCCAACAGAGGCCGTCATGGATTTTCTATCCTCGCAATACGATCATGAAAATCTTCAAGAAATTTTACGCACTGGGGCGAGCACAGTGCGCAGTTTAATTCAAACTGGCCTTTCTTCAGCACCTGCGGAGCGCCAGGAAGCACTGGCCTCGATAATGGACAGTCTTGATAAAGAAATCCAAAAAAAGTGAGGTAATCCATTAGAACTCATCCCCACCTACCAAAGGCATTGCCCGCTTCATCCCCGGTCTCGCCCTCTTTTGAGGGTTAAGGCCCGCTCTGCTGCGCACCGAATTCGGGATGGCGATCATTTCGTCGAGCCACGTTACCGGCTTGGCAGCATCCATATCAAATAAGGAGACGTGGAAATGCCAAATTTATTGGAATCATGGAACGATGGCCCAGCCAAGAGTGCCATACTCAACTTTGTATCGAAAGTGACCACAGCGGACAGTCCCGACTTTGTGCCGGTGCCAGAACGTATCGCCACATTCGACAACGACGGCACGCTCTGGTGCGAGCAGCCGGTACCCGTTCAATTCTTCTTCGCCCTCGACCGCGTAAAGGCGCTTGCGCCGCAGCATCCCGAATGGAAGGGTCAGGAACCGTTCGCCTCGCTGCTGAAGGGTGATTTACAAACGGCGCTCGCCGGCGGTGACCATGCGCTCCTCGAACTCCTCAAGGCCACCCACGCGGGCATGACCACGGTGGAATTTGAGCAGATCGTCAAAGACTGGCTCGCCACTGCGAAGCATCCGAAATATAACAAGCCCTACAGCGAGTGTGTTTATCAGCCGATGCTCGAACTGCTCGCCTACCTGCGCGCGAACGGCTTCAAGAACTTCATCGTCTCCGGCGGCGGCATCGAGTTCATGCGCCCGTGGGCAGAGCAGGTTTATGGCATTCCGCCGGAACAGGTCATCGGCAGCAGCATCAAGACAAAGTTTGAAATACGCGACGGCCAGCCCGTCCTCGTGCGTCTGCCGGAGCTAAACTTCAATAACGACAAAGACGGCAAACCTGTCGCCATCCACCAGCACATCGGCCGCCGGCCCCTCATGGCGTTCGGTAACTCCAATGGCGATCAGCAGATGTTGGAATACACGCAGGGCGGCAGCGGGGCGCGGTTCATGCTGTTGGTACTGCACGACGATGCGCGGCGCGAATACCCCTACGGTCCGGCGCTGGGATTGCCGGACGTAAAACTGGGTGCCTTCACGCAGGCGCTTTACGAACAATCGAAGCAATGTGGCTGGACCGTAGTCAGCATGAAGGACGATTGGAAGCAGGTCTTCGCCTTCGAGCAGACCCCGGTCACGGCCATTGATATCCTGCTGGAGCCGGATGCCACAATGCTCCGGCATTCTGAAGCCAACAACGCCCGCCTGCTCGCAGTCTTCCCGAAGGGGTTCCCCCTGGATGCGACGCACCGTCCGCACATCACGATGGTGCAGTGTTTCGTCCGCACCGCGAACCTCGACCAGGTCTATGCCACCGCCCACAAGGTGCTCGCGGCCGCAAACGTGAACGCCATGAAGCTGGAAGCCTTCAAATACTACTACGTCCCGAGCGGGGTCATCGGCCTCGCGGGCATTGTTGCGAAGCCGACGCCCGCACTGCTCAAGCTGCAAGAGGACATCATTGCCGCCATCGCTCCGTTCACGGTGGAAACCGGAAACATAGCCGCGTTCACCGCTGCGCACGACGATCCCGCATTTGACGCGCAGTTGATCGCCTACGTGTCGTCGTTCGTCCCGCAGCAGACCGGCGAGCACTTCAGCCCGCACGTCACCACCGGCGTCGCCCCGCGTGACTATCTCGACCAAATGTTGGTCGAACCGTTCGAGCCCTTCACCTTCTCGCCCGCAGGCGCGGCCATTTACCAGCTCGGCCCGTTCGGCACGGCGGCGAAGAAACTCAAAGAATGGGATTTGAAGCCTTGAGGCACGTTTGAAAAAACAGCTAGAGGCTCTATTTTAACTTCCATACAGCTTGCGATGCACGCTGCTCAACGCGCGCACCTGCTCGGCGGCATGGTAGGAGGAGCGCACCAGGGGGGCGCTCTCAACCCACTTGAAGCCGATCTCGCGCCCATAGGCTCTCAGCTCGGCGAACTCTTCCAGCGTGTAATAGCGGGAGATCGGCAGATGCTTTTTGGAGGGCTGCAGGTACTGCCCGATGGTGAGGATATCCACTCCCCAACTGCGCTGGTCGCGCATCACGGCTTTGACTTCAGCGAGCGTCTCTCCTAGCCCGAGCATGATGCCAGATTTGGTCAGCACTTCGGCATCAAGCTGCTTGGCATGCGTCAGGGTGGCTGCCGCCCATGCATAGCGGTCTTGCGGCTGAACGGTCTTGAACAGGCGCGGCACGGTCTCAACATTGTGGTTGAGGATCTCGGGGCGGGCATCCATGACAATCTTGAGCGCTTCCAGGCTGCCCTTGAAATCGGGGATCAGCACCTCGATGGAGCAGCCAGGGTGCAGCTCACGGATGCGGCGGATCACCATGGCGAAAATGGGCGCGCCGCCGTCCTGGCGGTCATCCCGGTTGACGCTGGTGATCACAGCATGCTTGAGATCCATGGCTTTAACCGCCTGGGCTACGCGCTCCGGCTCCAGCCAGTCCAGAGGCGAGGGGCGGCCGCGCTTGATGTCACAGAAGACGCAAGAACGCGTGCAGACATCGCCCAGCATCAAGAAGGTAGCCGTACCAGAGCCCCAGCACTCGCCCATGTTAGGACACATGGCTTCTTCACACACGGTGTGGAGAGCCTTGGAGCGCATCAAACCTTGCAGCCATGCATAGGTTTCACCGGAGGGAGCGCGCACCTTGATCCATTCCGGACGGCGTTCAGGGGTTGTATTGGTTTTTTCCGGGTCGACCCGGTCGCGGGTTGGTGTGAAAGACATAGATAATATTAACTTTCCGATACAGCTCTACAACAGTCGATCGATCGGGCGGCGGTTCATAATCGAAAGCTGCCCGGCTACCGCTTCGATCTCAACCCGCAAAGTATGCTCGAGCTTCAAGAACCAGTTCATCATCGCTGGAATGCAGGCGGTGATAGCGCTCTAACACAGCCGCACTGATGGCGTGGTACAGCTCGAGCGGCGGGGCGGCAATCAGAAGCTTTTCGAAAAGACCAGGCTCAACTTCCCGTATCGCCTGGCGCTCGGCAAGGACAATTTTCACTTCATCAACCAGGAGCTGGTCAAGGGGCAATTCAGCAGGCAGGAGGATCGGAGCAGGAGATGTCAGAACCAAAAGCGTATGCTTTTCTTCGTTTTGGATATGGAGCGCCCCACCAAAGGTGAAGGCGTCCAGATGCTTGCCCTTATGGTCAATTAAATCCACAATCCCGGCACACACCGTATAATCATCCAGGTCCGACCAGGGATACTCAATGGCCAGGCAGGTCACATCTTGCTGTGACGCGACGACATCCAAATGCACTCTGAATGGATCAAAGTGCTTTCCAGTGGGGGTGGCGCGCAAGATCACATCCAGGCGCGGGTAGCCGGGCTCATGCGGGCGCCGGGGGGGATATAAGATATATCCCAAATCTTTAGTGTCAGGTGAGGTGTTTACCATAAACCTATTTTACCCTAAGCTATCCATCTTGTTATCCCGATTAATTATGATAAAATTTATCTTGATTATAGCATCAGTCTTCGGGCCCTGAGATAGGGAGTTAAATGAAAAACCACCTGGCCTCTTTACTAAAAATCTATCCTGGAGAGGATAAGCTGGTTGCCTTATTGGGTGGGATGATGCTGCTGACAGCCGCGGGGAGCGCCATGGGCGGAGCCAGCATCGATGCACTTTTTTTTGCCCAATATGGAGTACAAAGTCTGCCAAGCTGGTACATCGTTCTTGGGATCGTCAATTTCCTGAACCTAATCCTGATTGCCGGGATTGCTGGGCGGGCGAGCAAAAGACGGCTTTACCTGATCTTACCAATCATCCTGGCTGGCGTCCTATTGGCGGCGCGCGGGCTTTTGTTCCTTAACCTCCGCTGGGTTTATCCAGTATTATTTGTTGGTAAAGAAGTAGTGAATGCATTACAAGGGGTCTTTCTATGGGGGCTCGCAGGCAGCTTATTGGATGCTCGACAATCCAAGCGTTTGTTCCCTTTATTCATTGCTGGTGGGCTGGCTGGATCGATGCTGGGATCTTTTAGCATGCCGCTGCTGATCAAGGTCTTTAGCGCTGAAGCAATGCTGGTGGGTTGGGGCCTGGCGCTGGGAATAACAGCCTGGCTGTGCTATACCCTCATTCAACGAAACAGGCACAGCCTGGAAGCTCAGACCAGCATTTCTGACAAACAGACTGGGATCGCCGGTCTCACAGAAGAGATCAAGATTGGCTATCGGTATGTACCGCGTCCAGCTTGCTGAGATGGAGCGCGTTTGCCAGCCTGCTCTTTTCGGTCCTATGGTTTGCCCTGCTCCTGCCCTTTTCGCGCTTGTCCAACAGCCAATTCCCAGATGCAGACCGGCTGGCTTCCTTTTTTGGCCTTTTCCAGGGTGCCTGGACAGCAGCAGCCCTGCTTGCCTCACTCTTGCTCACGAGCCGCTTATTCAACCGCATCGGAGTGATCAATACCCTGGTCATCTACCCGTTAATTTACCTGGTTGGATTTGCCTTTCTGGCAGTTTACCCAAGTTTCGCGCTGATCGTAATCGTTCGCTTTATGCAGATTTCTTATGGTCAAAGCCTGGCAGAAACAGCCTGGCAAGCATCCTTCAATGCCATCCCTTCCGAGCGGCGCGACCAGGCGCGTGCGTTTTATTAATGCCGTGCCAGGTCAGGCAGGCATTGTGCTTTCCGGCCTGATCCTGGTCATCGGAGAACAAACTCTTCGACCGCAGCAGTTATTTGGGGTTGGATTGGTGATGGCAGGCCTGTGTGCCTGGGTGCTGCTGCGTTCAAAGCAAGCTTATGTTCAGGCGCTAAAAGAAGCTCTGGTCAGTGGACAGTCGCTTGTGTTTTTTGATGAAGAAGAACCCTTCGGCGGCTTCAAGAATGACCCGGCCGCCCTGGCAGTCCTGACAGCGGGGCTGGCTGATCATGACCCTGGGCAGCGGAGGCTGTCGGCTGAGATCATGGGCAATTTGCCCGCTGGTCTGGTTGCAGTGGAATTATACGCTCACCTGGATGACCCCGAGCCCGAGGTACGCCTGGCCTGCCTGGCTGCCCTGGTAACAAGCTTCACAAAGCAGCCTGCAAACCTGGAACTCCTTTTGAATGAGCAGGCTGGGTTTCAAGCCGTGAGTGTACGCCTGTCTGATCCTGATCCGGATGTGCGCCTGCAAGCCATCAAGACCCTACTGGTGCTGCATCCAGACGAACCCAATACATCGATAAACCTTCAGCCCCTTTTGCGAGATACCGTACCCGCTGTACAGATTCAAGCTGCCCAGGCGTTAATCCAAATGGGTACTGAACCATCCTCCTCAAACCCGCTTGAGGGCACTCCACTGGCGATCCTGACCGATCTGGCAGGCAGCCCTGGGCTTGAGGAGCGCTGCAAGGCTTTGGCTGCGTTGTGCGAGATTTGGAGGCCCCCCCAAAAAAATCTACCAGGCGTGTGGGAACTTCTTCTCAGAGGGTTAGATGACCCCCAGCCAGCCATCCGTAAAACAGTGCTGGATAACCTGGGAAACCCACCGCTTGAAATGAACCCCAAGCTTTTTCAGGCAATGGAAGACGAGGATACGCAAGTGCGCGCTTCTGCGGTCAAAGCATTCGTCCGGCTTGGGCAGGCCGGATTACCAGAAGTATTGAAAGCCCTGGACGATCCCGCCAGAGAAGCGGGGGCCTTGGAGGTCTTGAGTGAGCTGGCTCCTCAAGCAGAGCCAGCCAATCTGGGACCTGTAATGATGGGGTACATTGCCCGCAAAGTGAAATCAGCTCAGGAGGACCACGCCCTCTGGCAAGATTGCCTGGCAGCTTATAGTGAGCGCACCAGCTTGCTGGTCGAAGCGCTGCAGCGTCGCAGCCAAAACCAGGCCGTGCTAGGATTGCAGGCCTTTGGCATTGCCAATCCAAAGGCGCCAGTCGAGTTAGCGATCCAAAGTATGCAAAGCAGCGACCCACGCCAAAAAGCCTACGCCCTGGAAACTTTAGATGCGGCCAGCAATTCCCAAGCGATCCGCCCTTTATTAGAATTATGGGAATCCAGGGAGTCAAGCGCTCCTTGTGAAAGCCCCATCTTCACCGAGCTAAATGATCCCGATCCCTGGCTGCGGGCTTGCGCCGCATTCGCAGCCAGGGAAAACCGCGACCCTGAAACCGCAGGGCGCTTAGCAGAGCTGGCTGAAAACGACCCAGATGAGCTGGTCCGCCAAACCGCCTATTTAGGAGAAAATAAAATGGAAACCCTCCAAACGCTTTCGACAATGGAACGCATTTTATTCTTACGCAAAGTCCCTTTGTTCGCAGAGCTGCCCCCTCTGGACTTGAAGCATATTGCGACCATTGCCACCGAACGCTATCACTTAGACGAGCGCGGTAATCTGCCGCCAGGGAGAGACGGGAGATATGCTTTATATTATTGCCAGCGGGCAGGTGCGGGTGACGTCCAATGGAAAAGAGCTGGCGGTGCGCCAGAGCGGCGATTTTGTAGGCGATATGGCCATCATCAGCCAGGCACCGCGCATGGCTACCCTGACGGCGGTTGGAGACGTACGCTTGTTATGCGTGGGACAAAAGGAGTTCGAAACTGTCTTGCGCCAGCGCCCAGAGGTCAGCCTGGCGGTGATGCGCGTCTTGAGCAATCGATTAACCGAGCAGGCCGCTCTGCTGGCTGGCTAAGTCCAGGGCTTGCGCCTGGCTGAGCCTGCTCCCGGCGGTCCAGGCAGAAGAGAATTGGTCGGGGGCCAGGTTTTGGCGAAGCTCGTCCAACCAGGCGTCATATTCAGGTTTTTCCTGGTTGGTCATATCCGATTTACTGACCTTGCGCAGCGCATCCGCAGCGCCGAACAAGTTTGCCGAGCGCAGGAGCAGAATCACCTGGTTAGCAGAAGAATCCCTGGCACGTACCAAAGCAACTGCTGCCAGGCACTCCAACACCCGGGCGATGGCACCGCGGTTGCCAATCATCACCCACACTTTGATGATTTCCAGGTAGATGGATTCGGCCTGATCAAGATCTCCCGTCTGCCGGGCAACGTCTGCCTGCCCGCCGCGAGTAATAGCCATGAACCTACGGTCGTTAAATCTCGAAAACATGGCATTGCTTTTAGCGAAGTACTGTTGGGCATCGGAAAATTCGCGGCTGTTATAGGCAACGAAAGCCAGGGTCATGCACATCATGGCGACCGCATATGTATCTTCACCCTGATCTGTTGCTGCCATCGCCCGCAGCAGCTCTGCACGCGTGGCAGGATAACCCGAAACAGCCAGGGTGACACGCGCCTTGAATATCGTGAACATTGAGAGCAGACCGGGTTCATTCAAACGGAGGGCAAGGGGAATCCCTTCATCGAGGATTGTCATGGCTTCTTGGTTGAAACTTCCATCGACCCCATAAACGGTGACGAGCAAACCATCCGCGGTAGCCACCAGCTCATCCGACTGGATTTTGCGGGAAAATACCAGGCTGGCTTTCAGCGCTGCAATCGCGAGGGCATTTTCCCCAGGCCTAACAGCAGCCCTCCTTCTGCTATCCAGCTCTCTGCCAGCAGCTCCTGGCGCTCAGCAGAAAGCTCGCCTTGATATTCCTGAAAGGCTGAGAGGCGCTGGCGCGCCTGGCGCAAGGTTCTCAAAAACTCACTGCCTAAACCAAATTGAGCACCAAAAGGAGCGAACTGACCGATGCGCAGCGTTTTGGCTGGATCATGCTCCAAGCCCCATTCAAGCGCCAGGCGCAGGTTAGCTTGCTCGCGCTCGACCCATGCTGACCAATTGGAATGCTCCAGGAATAAGCGGTAGCGGAAGCTGTGTGATTCCTTCGCCTTGGCTGCATAGTACGCTACGTGATTATCACGCACTCTAACAGCCTCGCCTGCTTCGAACAGCTTTTGGCTGGCATACTGGCGTACAGTCTCGAGAAAATTATAGCGAGCTTCTTCACCCTGTTCATCTGCCAGCACCAAGGATTTGTTCACCAACTGCGATAACAGGTCAAGCAGCTCAGGTGGAGCGATAACCAGGTCGTTTTCGGCGAGGTGCAGGCACACCGCTTCAGCGGCATCAAAGCTCCACCCTCCCGCGAAGACCGAAAGACGCCGAAAGAGCGCCTTTTCTTTGTCAGAGAGCAGGTCATAGCTCCAATCGATCAGCGCCTGCAGGGTCTGCTGGCGCGGCAGCGCCGTCCGGCTGCCGCCTGTCAGCAGCATAAAGCGGTCGTCCAGGCGCGCGGCGATCTGTTCGGCAGAGAACAGCTTGATCCGGGCAGCCGCCAGCTCCAGAGCCAGCGGTATGCCGTCCAGCCGCCTGCAGATCTGAACGACTGCCGCGGCATTTTGAGACGAAAGGACGAAGTGGGTTTTCACTGCCTGGGCGCGTTCCACGAACAAGCGCACTGCTTCCACTTTATTCAGTGCTTCGACGTCAGGCTTTACCTGGGTTTCCGGCAGGGCCAGCGCAGGCACCCTGTAGCTCACTTCACCGGCAATCCCCAATGACTCCGCGGCTGCTGACCAGGATCTTCAAATCCGGGCATTGGCGCAGCAGGCGGTCGGCAACCTGGGCGCTGGCATCAATCAGATGCTCGCAGTTGTCAAGAACCAGTAAGATTTTGCGCGGACGCAAGTGCTCGACCAGCACATCCAATAGAGGCATGCCTGTCTTTTCGCGCAGGTTGAGCGCCGAGGCAATCGCCTGCGGGATCAGCACCGGGTCAGCCAGCGGAGCCAGCTCCACCGACCAGGCGCCATCAGAAAAACTGCCCAGTAAATTGGCTGCCACCTGGAGGGCCAGGCGCGTCTTCCCGGTGCCCCCAGGGCCGGTCAGAGTTAACAAGCGATTAGCTAAAAGGAAGCTGCAGCATTCTGCAATCTCATCTTCCCGCCCAATGAAGGAGGTCAGCTGCAGCGGCAAGTTATTCGGGGTGCTGTCCAGGGTTTTCAAAGGAGGGAATAATTCTGGAAGTCCTGGGGCAATGAGCTGAAAGACGCGCTCCGGGTGCACCAGGTCACGAAAACGGTGCTGACCCAGGTCGAGTAGGCGGGCGCCAGCGGGTAAATGATCTCGCCCCAACTGTTCTGTCGCTTAAGTCAGGAGGATCTGCCCGCCATGGCAGACAGGCAGCAAACGCCCGATGCGGTTCAGGCTGCCGCCGACATAATCTCCGTTCTGCTCTTCGGCTGCCCCGCTGTGCAGAGAAATGCGTACACGTAAAGGAGCGTCCAAACCAATTCCATCTGCCTGCCAATCCTGGGCAATCAAAACCTGCTGGGCCTGGACTGCAGCCGACAGCCCCTCCGCAGCTGATGAGAAAGCGGCACAGATCGCATCCCCTGCCGTCCGAAAGATCATCCCGCCCTGGTTTTCAACCGCCTGGCGCAAAATCACATCATGGCGTTCCAGGGCGCGCCGCATCGCTTCTGGCTGCTGTTCCCACAAGCGGCTGGAGCCCTCAATGTCAGTATATAGAAAAGTGACCGTTCCGGAAGGCAGCGATGACATACCGGTTATTATAAGTATTCGGAGTGTTTATGTCAAATTAAGAACGTAACCCAATCCTACTCTTCAAAGCGCAAATGTTTCACCGTCAGCCCGTTGTTGATCAGCTCACTGAGCAAATCAATGCCGATGCGCAGGTGGAGGTCTGCAAACTGGCTGGTGATCTTCTTGTCGCTTTCGGCGGTCTTGATCCCCTCAGGCGTCATGGGCTGGTCTGAAATGAGCAGCAGCGCTCCGGTAGAAATGCGGTTATAGAAACCAGCGCTGAAAAGCGTGGCAGATTCCATATCGACTGCCATGCAGCGGATGCGCAGGAGATACTCTTTGAACGCCTCATCATGCTCCCATACCCGGCGGTTGGTGGTATAGACCGTGCCGGTCCAATAGTCGCGCTGGTAGTTGCGGATGGTGGTCGAGACGGCCTTTTGCAGGTTAAAGGCTGGCAGGGCAGGTACCTCGGGAGGGAAGTAATCGTTGGAAGTGCCCTCGCCGCGGATGGCGGCAATGGGCAGGATCAAATCGCCGAGCTGGCTCTTGGGCTTCAATCCACCGCACTTTCCCAGGAACAGGCAGGCCTTGGGGGAGATGCTGCTGAGCAGGTCCATGATCGTGGCGGCGTTGGCGCTGCCCATACCAAAGTTGATAATCGTAATCCCGGCGGCAGTGGCGTTGGGCATGGGTTTATCTTCGCCGCAGATAGGCACCTGGTGCCAATCGGCAAACATCTGCACATAATTTTGAAAGTTTACCAGCAAGATATATTCGGCAAATTCATCCAACGCCCTCCCCGTGTAGCGCGGCAGCCAGTTGGCAACAATCTCGTCCTTAGATTTCATTTTCATCCTACCTTTTCTGGGAGTGACTCCCACTCAAAAAAGCCAACTTCCTGGAGCGTGCGCTCAGCAATTTGAGTAGCCAGCTCCAGGCGGGCGGCACACTCAGCGGTGAGGTAGAAACGCCGCACCAGCTCCCCCAGCTCAGGGGTCAGCGCCTCGAGCCTGGAAATCAGCTCTTTGTTGCGCGGCAGGTAAATCCCTGAAGAAATGAAATGGAAGCGGATGATCTCGAGAACCGCCTGCGAGAGGAATAAATTCGCGGTGGCTTCATCGCGCCGGGCCAGGTCCGCGGCATCTTCCAACCAATTGGCCGCCATATAGCGCATGAATATCGTTTTTTCTGGGCTAAGCCTGGGAGGCTCCCCCAGCGATTGGAGCGCAAGCTGGCGCAGCTCGGCGATCACCGGGTCAAGCTCCAAAACCGGGAAGCCGGTGGCTAACATATGGGCGGTGATGGGGGTATATTCGGCTGGCTCATCCATCAAATAGCGCCTGACCTGCTCAGGTGGATTAATGAAGATTTCTGCCGGGACGCCGTTGAAGAATTTCTGGATGCGCTGGCGATAGGGTTCAAGGTGGATCACATACAGATCGAGGTCGCTGGCTGGATCCGGGTTCCCCCTTAGAATGGTACCAGCAGCAATGATGCCGATGGGGTTGACCCTTGAGAGGATGAACTCGACGGCCTCATGCAGCGCTTGAGCATAAGGCTCGGGGAGGGTTGGAAACTTACAGTGATCGATCCTATCAAACGGCACCAAAGGTTTACCTCAAAGGAAGATAAAGATACCAATCCCAAATCTGTTTATCGAAGCGATAGTGACTTTCGAGGTAAGTCTTCAAGCGCTGCAAACCCGCACTCGCTTCCTCCGAGCAGTTGGGGCAGAAGACATCGCCGTTGCCCTCGAAGAAAGGCATCCCTGAAGCGGGGTTGGGCTGCGCGGCGATCACAGCCGGAGGATTCTCCTGCAGCTCTCTGATCAGCTCATCAAATCCCTGGCTGTCCGTCAGCGTGGGCGTCAGCAGGTGCAAAGGAAAAACATAGCGGGTCGGAGAACGCCTTCCGGTGATGAAATTCAAGTAGGGGTCGCTTGACCAGGTCAAAACTGTTTCATCCGGTTGGCTGTGATCCAGGACGTACTGCTCCAGCTCGGTAACTTGGTGCGTGAAAATATTCGGCTGCTTCAGGAAGGCGGCCAACCTGGCAGGCTCAGGAAATTCTTCTCCTGCCACCTTGGAAAACCAGTTGACGTAGAACAAAACCAGCGCAGCCAGGGCAATTACGAAGACCGATTTCTCGATCGACACGGGCTTCTTGGTGGATTTAAGCTGCTGGAACTCGCTCAAGACGATCAAAGAATACAGGCAAAGGCTGGTTAATGCGGGCAGCGGAACCATGAGGTAGTGCCCGAAATTCTTGCCAGACAGGGCAAAAAAAACAAAGTCCAACGGGATGGAAAGCAGCAGGCTGAACAGGAACCAGCGGCGGGCGCCTTCTTCTCCCATTTGCCTGGGGGTGAAATCTTGCGGCTTAACCTCTACGCCTTTCAAACGCCAGGGCAAGATTTTACGCCAATGGTCATACAAAAACACCACGCCTGAGATAAAAGCCAGGGAAACCACTACCGCCATCGGCTTGAGGGTGAAGTAAAGCTGAAAGGAAAGAACCAGACTTTGCCGGGTAAAACCTTCCTGGGTATACTGGAAGTTGTGGGCGAAGTTGGCGAACCAAAGATCTTTAAAAGAGCCCTGGACTGCCCAATACGAAGCGACCAGCAAGATCGGCAGGAGGAAGCTGAGAAGCAGGAATGCAGCATCCACCAGCAGCGAGCGCAGGCTGCGCCGGGCTGCATCCAGGTAAAGCACAGTCAAAGCCACCGCCAGGCTGACAGCGATGTAGGTGGGCTTCAGCAAGAAGGCAAAGGCAGCTAAAAGCCCGATCGCCACGAGAAATGATTTCTTCCCTGTTGATAGATAATTGAAAAACATCCCCATCAGCAAGATAACCGGCAAGAGCACATAGGTCTCAGTCAGGTTGCCACCCTCGTAATATGGAGGGTAGAGCACATTTGCCAGGAAGAAGAAGGTAATAAAGATTACCAGCGGGCTCTTCCAGATTTTTTGTAGGACCAGGTAAAAGGCCACGCCGGTCAGGACAATCCAGGCTGCCTGGAACAACCACAGGCTGCCGGGGGTGTTGCCCCCCAGGGCTACCCCAATGGCGTTTAGATAATAGACAGCCGGGGGCTTATTATCCCAACAATCTCGATAGAGAAGGCCCCCATGCAGGATCTGCTGCCCACAATAGGCAAAAACCCCGCTGTCCGTCGACATGCTGCTCACGCCCGGGCTTACGCCGACCTGGACGATAAAAATGAGCGCTAAGATGACCAGAAAAGCCAGGAAAAACTGGAATAACAGGCTGTGCTTCGTGAAAAATAAGGGTAATGCTTTCACTGCCAATGACGCAGCGGGTTCAGGAGGCTTTCCTGACAAATACCCGAATGCCCTCTGCACGCACGACAATCACCTTCTCACCTCTTAGAATAGGTTCTTCTCCCTCCTCCAGCTCAGCCGACCACAGCTCTCCGGCTAACTGTGCGCTCCCACGCGGTGCGATATTGTTGCGGGCGATGCCCAACTTGCCCACCAGGCTCTCCTGCCCGGTGCGGATGGGGGCTTTCTGCGCCCGTATCGCAATGAGCAAGATGACAAAGAATACGGCTGCGGTAGCAATCGAGACGACAATCACCAGTGGAACGGAAACCCGCTGGAATTCAGGCGTGCCGGGTGAGTTAAACAGCACGAGGGAGCCGACAATCAGGGCCCCCACCCCCGCGGCTGTCAGCGCACCGTGGGTAGGAGCCTTGATATCCAGGAGGAACAGCACAAAAGCCGTGACCAGGAAAATGATTCCGAACCAGTTCACAGGGAGCACACCCAACCCATAGGTTGCCAGCGCCAGGCAGACCACCCCGATAAAACCAGCCACCCAGCCACCCGGGCTGGAAATTTCGATCAGGATAGCCTGGACGCCGATGGTGATCAGCAGAAAGACAATATTGGGGTTGGTAAGGATCTGCAAAATTTGCTCGATGATCGAGGGCTGTACGGTCTTGACTTCGGCATTGGTGGTGTTGAGAACCACCTCTTCACCCTGCAAGTGCACCGTAAAACCGTCTAGCTGGCGCAGAAGATCATTCAGATCTGTAGCGATAAAGTCAATCAAACCGATCTCCAGCGCCTGGGTAGCTGAAACCGCCGCAGCATTCTCGACCGTATCCTTGGCAAGCTGAACGGCCTCCGGGCTGCGCCTTTCCATCAGCGAATCAAGGGTGGCTTTCAGCGCATTTTTCTCTTTGGAGGCAGCGGTTTCAGTCAAATCCTGTCCCTGAGCATCGATCGGGCTGGCCGCGCCGATGATGGTCTCAGGAGCCATGGCGGAGGCATGCCCTGCCATGGTAATGATCGTGCCGGCGCTGGCAGCCATGGCGCCAGCCGGAGCGACATAGACAACCACCGGCACCTGGCTGGCACGCATGCTCTGCACCATGTCGTTCATCACAGTGATACTGCCTCCCGGCGTGTTCAGCTGGAAGATCAGCGCCTCTGCCCCATCCCGCTCAGCGTAGCGGATGCCGCGCTGCATGTATTCAACCATCGAAGGAGTCACGGCCCCATCGTAGGTGAGTAAGTAGACGAAAGGAGTCGTCTCCTGGGCAGCGCGCTGCGGGAACCACAGCGAACAAGAGAATTTGAAACAGGAGGAAGGTTAAGAACAAAATGCGTTTCATTCTAAAATTGATTATAGCCTGTTTTAGGGCTTGTATTAGGGTTTAATCAAGATCAGCTAAGCCAACAGAGCCCTGTGCAGCAGTTGGTTCCCTGAACTGCAGCGCATAAAGATTCGTGTACAGCCCTCCCTGCTTGATCAAATCCGGATGCTTTCCCTGCTCGACAACCCGGCCTTTTTCGACCACATAAATAATATTGGCATTCTCAATGGTCGATAAACGGTGAGCAATGGCAAGCGTGGTGCGGCCGCGCATCAACACTGCCAGGGCGCGCTGTACCAGCTCCTCCAACTCCGAATCTAAGGCTGAAGTGGCTTCATCCAGCAGAAGGATCGGGGCATTTTTGAGCAGTGCCCGAGCGATCGCAATGCGCTGGCGCTGCCCGCCCGAAAGCCGTGTCCCACGCTCGCCAACCAATGACTGGTACCCATCAGGCAGCTCTTGAATAAAGTCATGCGCATACGCCGCTTGGGCAGCCGCGCTGATCTCCGCTTCACTGGCATCCATTTTTCCGTAACGAATGTTCTCGAAGATGGTGCCGGTATAAAGGTAGGCGTCTTGAGGCACAAAAGCAAACAGCTCTCGCAGCTCAAGAGCGTGTAAGCGTGAATCTGTTTCCCCAAAACGGTGATCTGACCCGATTGAAAGGGATAATGCCCCATCAACAAACGGAAGATCGTACTCTTACCGCTGCCGCTGGGACCTACAAAGGCAGATAACTGCCCCGGTTGAACGGCGAAGGAGATGCCCTGCAAAGTGGGGCGGTCGTCGCTGTAGCGGAAGTGCACGTCTTGAAATTCCACCTGCGCATCAGGTTGCACCGGAACAGCCTGCGCAGCTTCTAAAGCCGGGTAACGCTCCGGCTCTGCCGGAGCATCCAGAACAGCCAGGATGCGGTCAGCGGCTGCCAGCGATCCCTGGATGCGCGAGATTGTCCCACCCATCGAATACATAAAAAATTGGATCTGGTTGTTGAGCTGGACCAGGGCGATCAACGTGCCCAGGGTCGTCTTCCCTTGAATGACCATGAACATGGCCACAAAATAAGGAAAGATCAATAGAAAACCGCTGAATTCATTCGCAGCAGCCAGGTTCGATTCGATGCGCACCCGCTTCAGGCCGGTGCCCAAAACCGCCTCGTTGCTGTTTGAAAAACGCTGCAAGATCCATTCTCCCAGGCTGAAGGTGCGCACTACCTGGAAACCGGCCAGGAGATCTCCCATACGCTCGCTCAACCCGGCCAGCTTCTGCTGGGTCTCTTCACCGATCAAGCGCAGGGGTTTGGCATAAAGCGAATTGACAATAAGAGGCACTGTACCGGTCAAGATGATGAGTAATCCCAGGTCCCATTGGAGCATGAGCATAAAGATGGCACCAGAGATGCCTTGCAGCGTGGCGGAGACCAGCGTTAAGAAGTTATCTTGAAAAGCAAGCTCTGCAGCCGAAATGTCATTCGTCATCAACGACATCGCCTCACCGCTGTGGCGCAGCTCGTAATATCCCAGGGGCAGGTGCTGCATATGGCTGAATACCGATTGGCGCAGGTTCGCAATCCCTGAGACGATGCTCGAGCGCCACAAGTATGAGAACAAAGGCAGGATGATGAGCATGCCTGCATTGAACAAAAGCCAATACAACGTGGTACGAGAAAGCTGCTGCAGGTCTTTTCCGGTGATAGAGTCGACAAAGCTTTTCACGATATAAGCTGTGAATAGACGCTCGGCGGCATTGATCGAAGCTACACAGAACAAGCCGATAAAGTATTGAAGCCGTTTCGGCTTGAGAAAGCCAAACAACCGCCAAAGGGTTGACTTCGTGAAGGGCTGGCGGTGAACGGCTGGCTTGCGGATCGTGGTTGGTTCAGCGCTCATCGGAAACCTCCTGCCTGGCCAGGTAGAGCCGGTTTTTCAGGAGGGGCTTGTTCCAGCCCAAACTGCCGTTCGTACAGGTTCTGGTAAAGACCGCCTTTTTGCAGCAGCTCCGCGTGGGTGCCCTGTTCGACAATTCTGCCTTCATCTAATACCAGGACGCGATCAGCATTCTTGATTGTGGATAAACGGTGAGCAATGATCAAGCTGGTGTGTCCGGCCATAAATCGATCCAACGCTCCCTGCACCAATGCCTCAGATTCAGAATCCAGGGCGGAGGTCGGTTCATCTAGTAAGAGGATCGGCGCATCCTTCAGAAAGACGCGCGCCAGTGAGATGCGCTGCTTTTGACCGCCCGACAGGCGCGTGCCGCGCTCACCCACCAGAGTCCGGTAGCCTTCAGGCAAGGTTTGAATGAACTCAACCAGGTTGGCTGCCGCGGCAGCCTGCTCGATGTGTGCCTGGCTGGCGCCTGGTTTTCCGCCGGCGATATTCTCCCCAATACTTACCGGGAACAAGTAAGTGTCTTGAGCCACGAATCCCATCTGCTGCCGCGCAGCCGAGAGCTGCCAGCGGTTCAAGTCCTCCCCGTACAAGAACACCCGCTCATCCTCTACCGGATAAAAACCAAGCAGCACTTTAATCAAGGTGGATTTTCCACTGCCGCTGGGCCCTACGATGGCGACCTTTTCACCAGGATAAATTTCCAGGTTGATGCCTTGTAAGATCCGTTTTTCAGACTGGTATGAAAAATCCAGGTCACAAATACGGATAATCGGACCGGCGACCAGGGTGGGCTCCCTGGCAATGCCATCCTGGCGTTCTGAGGCATGGTCTAAGGATTCGAAAATACGCTGGGCTGCGCCAACCGATTCGCTGAGGCTGCCCACCAACCTCGGGATATTCGAAAGCGGATTCACAACATAGTTCAACAAGTTGATAAAGGCAAAGATGGATCCGAAAGTAATCTTTCCAGTAATGGCGAGGTAACCCCCATAGCCCAAAGCGATTAAGAACGGCGTGAATCCAATCACCCCAGACAGGCTGTCGATGCCGCTGCGCAGCTTGGCCAGACCCAACCCTTTTTGGATGACGCTTTTGTTCACTACGCTGAAACGCTCATCCAACACCTTAACCAGGTTGAAGGACTTCGTGATTGGCAATCCATTCAGCCCATCCTGGGCCACACTGTTGAGGCTGCCGATCTCGGTTTGCATCTCATTTGCCCGTTTGGAAATCGGGCTGCTCAACTTTGCCAGAATAAGGAACATCAAAGGGGTCGCCACCAAAGCCACCAGGGTAAGCTGCCAGCTAATCAAGAAGATATACACCAAAGCGGCCAGGCCGCGCGTCACCTGCCCCACCAGCTCCAGCAGGTCGTTTCCGGTGAGCGTTTTGACCTTTCCCATATCCGCATTCACCACGGATAGAAAATCGCCGCTGTGCCGTTCTTCCAGGTAGCTCACCGGCAGCTGGTTGAACCTGGCTGCCAATTGCAAACGGATATTCGCTAAGGTATGCTCGCTGAAGGTGCCCAGGCTGCGCGTGCGCAAATAAGATAATGGAATGCTGGCCGCGAAAAAGACCAGGCTGAAGATCATTAAAGAAATGAAACTGGCCTGGTTTTGTGCGGAAACCGAATCGAACATTCTCCGTAATAGATCATTTTGGATGATCACCAGGGCTGCCAAACCCAGATCAACGATCAGGGCGCCGTAAAACCAGGTCCGATACCGTCCTGAAAGCTGCAGCAAGCGGCGCAGCGCAGGAAAAAAAGGCACCTTTTTCTGCCCGGTTTCAGGGGTTTGGTTGGCTCCAGGCACAGGAAACTCCTCTTGAGAAGTGCATCTTAGTAAACGCTTTCGTAGTATATGAGATTTTTTCCTCCACCGCAAGCGTTTTTAAGGTTCCTATGATCTGGGAAAGTTTACCGGCTGGTATAATCAATTCCTATGATACGTTTTCAATATGATCCAGAGATCCTCAAACGCTTTCCCAACCTGGCGGGCGGCTCGATGTTAGGGGTGGCAATAACCAACGGGCCCGCGCCAGAGCGCTTGCAGCAGGCTTACCTGGCAGAGCAGCAGAAGGTTTTGGAGAAAATTGGCGCCACCCCGCTGAGCGAGATCGAGACCCTGGCGGGCTGGCGAGCAGCCTTCCGGCAGTTCGGAGTCGATCCGACTCAGTACCGCAGCGCGGCGGAAGCCCTGCTGCGCCGGCTGACCAAAAAAGGCGATATCCCCAGCATCAATGCCGTGGTGGATATCTGCAACCTGGTCAGCATCCGCTATGCGCTCCCGGCGGCAGCTTTCGATCTGCGCCTCGTTCGGGGTACCATCACCGTCCATTTTGCGACCGGAGCTGAGAATTTTATCCCGTTAAAGGAAAGCAGCCCCGAGCATCCAGAACCGGGTGAGGTGATCTTCAGCGATGAAGCTGAGTTGGTGGTAGCCCGGCGCTGGTGCTGGCGGCAGAGCGCCGAGAGCGCTGCCCAGGAAAGCACGCAGGAAATCCTTTTCACCATTGAGGCGCAGCACCCCGGTGGAAAAGAGATGGTCGAGCAGGCTTTTAACGACCTGCAGCAGCTCCTGGCGGAGTATGTGGGCGGAGAGTACCAGCGGTGAAAGTCAGGTTTTCACCTGTTTTCTTAATCGCGGTCCCATTAGCTTGCCTCATCCTGGTAGTGGCTGGCAGGTTTTTATACGATTTTCCTCCCATCCACGAGCGGCTGGCCTGGCGGGTAGATAACTGGCGGGCGCAAATTAAATACGCGCTCAATCCTCCTGAGGAGGCGGTTTTCTTGCCGCAGGCTCAGGTTGCGGAAGCCGTGCAAGAGACCATGCAAGCCTACCAACCTACCTCCACGCCCACCCTGACCCCGACGGCAGCCCCCACCCTGCCAGGACCTACCCCAACCGCGACAACTTCACCCACCCCGGCACCCACAGACACCCCAGTCCCAAGCCTGGTGCGGTTAACCGGTGTTAAATACGAAGACCAGCACAACCGCTGGAATTACTGCGGCCCCGCTAACCTCTCAATGGCGCTGACCTTTTGGGGCTGGGATGGAAACCGTGACGTGGTGGGTGCATATGTCAAGCCTGAAGATAAAGATAAGAATGTGATGCCGTATGAGATGGCAGATTTCGTGGATACGCAAACCACCGGTCTGAAGGCAGTCCTGCGTTCAGGTGGAGATATTGACCTGATCCGGCGCATGGTGGCGGCGGGCTTCCCGGTTTTGACCGAGAAGGGATATTACGAATACGATTACAACGGCAAGCTGGGCTGGATGGGTCATTACCAATACGTGACCGGGTACGATGATGCCAAAGGCGTTTTTGTCGTTCAGGACACCTACCGGGATGGTCCCAACCATGAAACTTCCTATGCAGATTTTGCAGACGGCTGGCGCTCATTCAATAATATATTCCTGATCACATACCCGCAGGAACGTGAGGCCGAAGTACTGGCGCTGCTGGGAAATTATGCCGATGCCAATTGGGCCGATCGCCATGCCCTCGAGACTGCCCAAAGCGAAGCGCAAACCCTGGATGGGGTTGACCAGTTTTTTGCCTGGTTCAACGTTGGCTCCAGCCATGTTGGGCTGCTAGAATATCAGGATGCCGCCTCAGCCTACGACGAAGCTTTCCGCCTTTATGCCAGCATGTCTGAAGATGAGATGCGGCCTTTCCGCATGATGTGGTACCAGACCGGTCCATACTGGGCGTATTATTATTCCGGTCGATACCAGGATGTGGTGAATCTGGCGAACACTACGCTGATCGATACAATCAGCGAGCCGGTACTGGAAGAAAGCCTGTATTGGCGCGGGATGGCCAAGGCAGCCCTGGGTGACACCTCAGGGGCCATCAGTGACTTTCGTGACAGCTTGAGATGGCATCCTGGTTTTGCTCCGAGCCTGGACCAGCTTCAACAGATGGGGGTATCGCCATGAAAATTCTCCACTTTGCAGATGCGCATATCGATATGGCGAATTATGGACGGCACGATGCCGAAACCGGCCTGCCGTTACGCGTGATGGATTTCTTGAAATCGCTGGATAGCATCGTTGATGCTGCCGTCACGGAACAGGTGGACCTGGTCTTGTTTGCTGGAGATGCCTACAAAGATCGCTCCCCAGCCCCGACCTTCCAGCGTGAATGGGGGAAAAGGATCATGCGCCTGTCTCAAGCTGGGATTCCCACTTTGCTGCTGGTTGGAAACCATGATCTCTCGCCCGCCATAGGCCGCGCCCACGCCGTGGAAGAATTCAAGACTCTGCAAGTGCCGCATGTGCGCGTCTTGGACAAGCCTGTTTTCCTGGGACCCAATGAATTGGAAGGATTACCGCTGCAGATCCTGGCCCTGCCCTGGATTTCACGCTCGGGCTTGATGGCTAACCTGGAGCTGAGCGCGGCTGAGCCAGGCCAGATCTATGAAGCGATCGAAGAGCGCTTAAAAGGCCTGATTGAAGAGTGGCTGGGTGAGGCAGATCCTGTGCTGCCGATTATCTTGACCGCCCACGCCTCCGTGCAGGGCGCGAAATATGGCGGAGAACGCATGGTGATGCTGGGAGGCGACCTGGTGCTTTCTGGCTCTCTTGTAAAAGACCCGCGCCTGGACTACGTGGCGCTGGGGCATATCCATAAACCCCAGAACATAAATGAAAATGCTCACCCGCCGGTAGTCTATCCAGGCTCGATCGAGCGCGTGGATTTTGGTGAGGCCGCCGATGACAAATTTTTCGTCATTGCGCATGTCCAACGCGGCCAAACCCGGGTTGAATGGCGCAAGCTGACTGGCATTCGGCCATTCATCGACCGTTCGTTAACCCTGGAGACCGAGGATGACCGGTTGAATTTACGCGAGCGGGTGTTCGCGGTCCTGCCCACTCAAGATGAGCTCGAAGGCGCCATTTTCCGCCTTACATTGGAATACCCGCGTGAATGGGAAGAATTAATCGACGAAGGAGCACTGCGCCAGTACAGCGCAGAAGCCTTTGAATTCCACCTGGTCAAGCACCCGCAGATGCAAGCGCGCATCCGCATCCCGGGCGGGCAGCAGCTCGAAAGCCTGCCGCCATTGGAAATCCTGGAGTTATACTGGCTCTCCAAGCATGTTGGTGAAGAGGAACGAGAAACGCTGAATAAGCTGGCGGCAGAAGTGATTGGAGAAGCGGAAGGTAATGGGTAGCTTTAAGGTTTCTTATAAGAAATCCAGAATATAGCGGACAAAGATCTCGAAATCCCCCAAGTTATTCTGCAAGTAGCAAGAAATCAAAATACTCCATCCGGGTGCGAGTTTCATAATCAACGCGTGCTTCTTCATCATGGCTATAAAGCAAGATTCCATTGGTAAGCACCTCTCCCTGGATAACCAGGGGGGCATCGTTGATGATGTGCACATCCGCATTTGGGATCTTACACACCTGGCTGATCTGGTCTTCGATTTCCAATTCCAGTTGCAGCCGATTGGAATTGGAAAATTTAACTTGGTCAATTACCAGCGCGATATCGACATCGCTTAATGGTGTAGCCCGTCCTTCGGCAGCAGAACCGAAGAGATAGGCTGCCACGATGGGATACGAAGACAATATACCTGCCAGTTTTGTCTTGAACCTTAAGTCTATGGATATGATATTCATTAAATCAATTTTACCATTTTTAGATGAGTAAGGAACCGGGCTACACAATAACGAAAGGAACGAAAGAGATCGGAACTCATCATTACTTTCATTAACTGCCCTACCCTCCAAAACACTACCGCAGCCATGCCGTGCGCTAAAACGGCAAAGAACGGCGGAGTCTGAAAGGTGTAATAAGTCCAGCATTCACGCGTCGTTCCCCAACGCTCGAGGAAGTAGCCCAGCCCTGAACCGGCGATAAACACCAGCCAGCCCATTCGATGGTCTCTTTCGCTCAGAATAACCAGCGCACATAAGATCAACGATAACCAGGTGAGGGATTTGTCGAGCGTGGGAAAAACGAAAACCAGCATCAAGAGGTAAAAAGCGCCAAAGGTCAGCCAATAGGCTGCCCGAAAAAAATCGCGCCTGTGTTTTGGGCAGCAGGCGGTTAAGCAAGCGCGTCAGCCGGTCGATCGAAAGGCTGGCAATGGGCCAGGCAGGGATGATCCAAAGAGGAGGGCGTTCCTGGGTATAGTAGAACCATAAGTTCGTCTGCGTGCCCCAGCCTTCAATCGCCAACCCACCTACCATACCAATGAGGACGATCTTGGCATCCCTGCGCAAATCGGCTTTGGCGACAATCGTCAGGCTCATGAACAGGAAGATGCCGATCAGCAGCCAATCCATATACAGCCACCAGGGTCCGTTCCAGTCGATATACGCGAGATATTCTTCTGCCAGAGGCCACCAGATATAAGCGATCAGCAGTACGGTCAGCAGGAACCCGCCCAGCAGCACCGAGCTGTGACGTGTCCAGCCCAAAGCAGCGCCCAGGCGGCGAAGAGGATGCGGCGAAGATATAGAACCAGCCATGGAAAAATTTTACTATGATCCTTCAAAAGATACGAGGAAACACCTCGCATAGTTAGAATAATCCTGTACAATGTGGTTATATGATCCCACAAAAGCTCTCTTTATCAGGCTTTCTTTCTTACCGCGACCCGGTCGAGGTTGATTTCACCGCCTTTGACCTGGCTTGCATCTCAGGACAGAACGGCGCAGGAAAATCATCGTTATTAGATGCCATTACCTGGGCTTTATTCGGGCAGGCGCGCAAGCGAGACAAATCGCTGATCCACTCGCACCCAGATGTCAAAGCGGCTGAAGTCATTTTTCAATTCGAATATGAAGGGGCAACTTACCGTATACAGCGCACGCTGCCACGCGGTAAAACCACCCTCCTGGAATTCCATCTCTTGCAGCATGGCAAAGAAGATCAGCACCCGGCCTGGAAACCGCTCACCGAGCGCACCCTGCGCGAAACACAAGCCAAAATCGAGAAGATCCTGCGCATGGATTATGATACCTTTATCAATGCTTCTTTCTTCCTGCAAGGCAAGGCCGACCAATTCACGCAGCAGCGCCCAGGAGACCGCAAGCATATCCTGGGCAGCATATTAGGGTTGGAAATTTGGGAGCAGTACCAGAAAAAAACTGCTGAGTTGCGCAAGGAGCTCGAAGCACAATTACAAAGGATGGACGGGCGCCTCAACGAGATCAGCGCTGAGCTAAGCGAAGAGGAAACCCGCAAGGCCCGTTTGAGTGAGCTGGAGGTCCAGCTAAAAGGGTCAGCGAAGAGAAGGGTAGCCCAAGAAACCACCTTGGACAGCATTCGAAAAGTAGTTACCACGCTGGCAGAGCAGCGCCGGCTCGTGGAAGCTTTGGCTCGCCAAGCGGAGGCCGCCACCCAACGGGTAAAAGAACAAGAGGGGCGCCTGGCTTTGCGCCAGGAGGAGAAAGAAACCTA
This sequence comes from uncultured Chloroflexia bacterium, assembly GCA_963751425.1. Lineage (GTDB taxonomy): Bacteria > Chloroflexota > Anaerolineae > Anaerolineales > UBA4823 > CAVVUF01. The sequence goes on from CAVVUF010000003.1 coordinate 37,835, forward strand.
TACGCACTTGATTACCCGCCAGGATGAAATTCGGGCGGCATATACTGCCTGGCAGCAGAGGCGCGCGGAATTGGAAGAATGGGATGCCACGGCGCAGCGCTTCCGTGAGCAAGAAAAGCGCCGCCAGGCTCCCCTGGATGAAATCAATACTGCGCGGGCGCGCCTGCAGCAGGAGCAAACCAGCCTGCAGGACCGGCTGGTGGAAATTGAAGCACAGCGTGAGAGCCTGCCTGACTTACGCGACCAGCTTGCAGCAGCGCACGCAGAAATGGCTTTGGTTGAAAAGCGGATTGAAGAGCGCACCATCCTGGAAGAAGAGCTGCGTGAATTGCAGCAGCGCCTGGTGGAGGCACGCGCGGATAACCAACACCTGAAGGATGCCATGGATGAGCTTAAAAACCGCATCGACCAGCTCGCAGAGGTGGAAGAAGCCAGGTGCCCACTCTGCGGCCAGCCGCTCTCGCCGCCAGACCGTCAGGCCTTGATCGAACTCATTAACTGAACAAGGCAAAGAAATGGGGGACCGGTACCGGCAAAACCGCGGCTTGCTTGAACAAGCCGACGGGCTCTTACGAGAGAAAAAGGAACAAATCCAGGCGCTTTCCCAGGCAGAGCGCGAGCTGCGCGAACAAACCCGGCGAGTTGAGCAGTCTACCAACCGGGTGCAGCAGATAGAGAAAGTCCTGATGGAATGGGAGATGAAGCAGCAGCCGCGCCTGGAGGAATTGAACCCTCTGTTGGCGCAAGAAACCTTCTGCCCAGAGGCGCGCCTGCACCTGGCAGAAATCGACCGTGAGCTGAAAGAAATTGGTTATGATGCTGCGGCACATGACGCCATCAGGCAAGCTGAACTGAGAGGCAGGGCCAGCGAAGCAGAGCTGCGCGACCTGGAAAAAGCCCTGGCAGCCCTGGCGGGGCTGGAACGTGAGATCGCTGAGCTGGAAGAACAAGGGGCATTACTCCGGCAGGAGGCTGAGCGTCAAAACGATGAGTATCAGGCGGCGGAAGCCGGCTGGCAATCGGCTCAAGCTCAGGCGCCCGATCTGGTTGCAGTAGAGCAAGAACTGTTTCGCTTGCAAGAACAAGAAAACACTTTACGCTTGGAAGTGGGAGCGGCGCGCCAGAAAGTATTGGTTTTGGACGATTTGAAAGCCCGCCAAAAGAACCTGGAAGCAGAACGAGATGAGATATCTGGCCGGATAGGACAGTATAAACAGCTGGAACGCGCCTTCAGCAAAGATGGCATCCCGGCCGTTTTGATCGAGCAAGCCCTGCCGCAGATCGAGGAAAAAGCCAACAACATCCTGGACCGCTTGAGCGGTGGCAGTATGTCGGTGCGCTTTGTCACCCAGGCCGCCTACAAAGACAAGAACCGCGACGACCTGCGCGAAACCCTGGATATCCAGATCAGCGATGGAACCGGGGTGCGCGATTATGAATTATTCTCGGGAGGGGAGGCTTTTCGCGTCAATTTCGCCATCCGCCTGGCATTATCCGAGGTGCTGGCGCAGCGGGCCGGGGCACGCCTGCGTATGCTGGTGATCGATGAAGGCTTTGGCAGCCAGGATACCCAGGGACGACAGCGCCTGGTGGAAGCCATCAACCTGGTGAAAGGCGATTTCGCCAAGATCCTGGTCATCACGCACATTGATGAGCTGAAGGATGTTTTCCCAGCCAGGCTCGAGGTCGAAAAGACAACGCGTGGAAGCCAGGTGCGCTTGATTTAAGTGAGGCGCATGTAACTTAAGTCACATACGGGGGGAAGAAGACATGTTAAGATTAGGCGAAGATTAATATATAATATGTTATCTTGCAGACCGATTGGCGCTTAATCCTGATGAAGGTGATCCAATGAAACTCCCTTTTATAGTAGGTATGGTGGCCCTGATTGCGGTACTCGGGGTAGGAATGTACGTTACCAATTTCACCGCTTACCTGGGCAGTGACCCACAAACCTGCAACAACTGCCATGTGATGGATACAGAATATCAAGGCTGGTACAGCGCGGGGCATAATAACAGAGCCGTATGCAGTGATTGTCATACCCCGCATGCTTTTATTCCAAAGTACCTATATAAAGCACAATCAGGCCTTCATGATGTCATTGCTTTCTCAACCGGGAATATCCCGACCGCCATCCGCGCCAAAGACTCCACAAAAAAGATTGTGCAAGAAAACTGCATCCGCTGCCACGATGGGACCGTCACTGCAATCATGGCCGGAGAGCAGGAGTTCGACCGCAACTGCTTTGACTGTCACCGCAACACAGCCCACGGAGACCGAGGCTTTTCATCGTTACCCTATCAAGATCAGGAGGCTTTCAAATGAAACGTTCGGCTTATGCATTGATAACCACTGGGATCATCATTATTCTAGCCGCGGGTTTGATCGGTGTCTTGATCTATCTCAAAAACCAGCCGCCGCAAACGCGCGGCATCGCTCCGCTGGTGGAAATCTCAGCCATGGAGCCAAATTCTTCGAAATGGGCGGTTAATTACCCCAACCAATACGATACCATGCTCATGACGAAAGACAACAATACCGCTACAGCCTTCGGCGGTTCTGAGCCATACTCTAAACTAGAGAAAGACCCTCGCCTGGTGACGCTGTTTGCGGGCTACCCTTTCAGCAAAGATTACGACGAGGAGCGCGGCCACATGAACGCGCTGGATGATGTGCGCACGACCAAGCGCGTGAACGAGACCACGCATGCAACCTGCTATTCCTGCAAAAGCTCCAACAACCCTCAGTTATGGAATGAAATGGGCATGGCAGAATATGATGCCACCATGTTCAGCGATATGAGCCCTCACCTCACAAACCCCATCGGCTGTGCCAACTGCCACGAAGCCAATACGATGCGCCTGATCGTCACCAATCCCGCCCTGGAAGAGGCCTTGAAAGCTCAAGGCAAGGATTGGACAACCTTCTCACGCCAGGAGATGCGCACGGTGGTATGTGCCAACTGCCATGTGGAATACTATTTCAAGGGCGATGACAAATACCTGACCTTCCCATGGGCGCTCGGAACCCGGATCGAAAATATTTCCGCTTATTACCAGAAAGAGGGCTTCAAGGATTGGGAATATCCTGAGGCGGGAACCGCCATGATCAAGATGCAGCACCCTGACTTCGAGATGTTCACCGCTGACAGCACACATTACAAAGCTGGTGTAGCCTGCGCAGACTGCCATATGCCCTATACACGGGATGGTGCCATCAAGTATTCATCCCACGATATCAAAAGCCCCCTATTGAATGCTGAAGCTGCCTGCGGGCAGTGCCACACCGACGTTGGGTACGTGACTACACGCGTGGCAACGATCCAGAAGCAAGTCAATGACACCATGCTTGCCACGGAGGATGCGATCATCGAGGCTATCACCACCATCAAAGCGGCGGCAGTCCTGCCGAGCGTGAATAAAGAGCTGCTCGATGAAGCACGCAACCTGCACCGCGAAGCGCAGCTGCGCTGGGATTTCATCGCTGCAGAGAACAGCATGGGATTCCACAACCCCGAAGAGGCGCTGCGCATCCTGGCAGCGGCCACAGACCTGGCGCGCCAGGCACAATTGAAGGCAGCCCAGGCAGCAGGGACGCCTGCGGTGATCCCAGTCAGCGGGCAGTAAACTCAAATAACACATTTAAAAATCCTGGAGACGATCTCTTTCTCCAGGATTTTTATCATGCTATACTACCTTCATGCCTTTTCGATATGACTTTACAGTTGAAATCGTTCGTTGTCTACAAACGATCGAACGCGCTCGCGCTGAGGTAGGATTGACTGTCTTGCCCGTGGCTCTGGCTGAAAGCCTGCGCTTACGCGCCCGAGTGCGTTCCACTCACTTTTCAACGCGCATTGAAGGCAATCGTCTAACCCTGGCTGAAGCAGAAAAGGCCATTATCGATGGAGGTGCTTTTCCTGGACGTGAGCGCGATACACTTGAAGTCAAACATTACTTCCAGGCATTAGAACTAATGGGAATTTGGGTTGATGATAAATTCCAAGTTACCGAAGAAAGGATCCGCAAATTACATGCTATCCTCTATTCAGGTAAACACTCGAGGCCGACACCTTACCGTGATGGCCAAAATGTGGTCCGTGATCGCCAAGGCGGTATCGTTTACCTGCCTCCGGAAGCGCAGGATGTTCCAACCTTGATGAAAGAATTGGTAGATTGGATTCAGATAAATGAAAGAGGGTTGCCAATTCCGGTCATCGCAGGTATAGCCCATTACCAGTTCGTTACAATCCACCCGTTCTACGATGGTAATGGACGAACAGCGCGCGCCTTAGCAACCTGGATTTTATACCGGGGCGGATATGATCTTGGAAGATTTTTTTCGCTAGAAGAGTTCTACGTTCAGGATTTACAGGGATATTATGCAGCGTTAGTAACTCACCCTCATCATAATTATTATGAAGGACGGGCTGGAGCCGATATCACACCCTGGCTGACTTATTTTCTAAAAGGCATGACAACCATCTTCGAAACTGTGGCTCAAGAAGTCAAGGATAGTGCTGTGCGCGGAATCAAAACCGAGGATATCCTTTTACAAAAACTAGATCGTCGAGGGCGGATGATTTTGGGATTGTTTGTAAAGCAAGACGAGATCACATCCAATGAAGTCGCTCGTGTTTTGGGACTTTCGGCGAGGCAAGCACGTGATCTATTGCATGAATGGACAGATCAAGGGTGGCTCGAAATTAGTGAAAAAGCACGTAAGTCTCGCCGCTATCGCTTATCGGCGGAATATCGGCGGCTTATCGGCGGCTTATCGGCGGAATAGGAAATTCCTGGATTTCATTTCTTGATTTTAGAACCAAAATCCGTACGTCTTCTAATCTACATTCGTCAATTCGGTCCCTGCGCCCACTGCCGCAGGATTTCGTCATCCAGGATATGGATACCACGCCGGTCAACTCTGATCGCCCCGCTGCGCTCCAGTTCCCGCAGTGCCCGGGCGGCCACTTCGCGCACTGTTCCCAGGCGGGCTGCCAGCTGATCACGCCTCAGGCGTGTCCCAGCTTCACCGCAGAGTTGTTCGGGAGTCATCTGGCAGAGCAGGCGCGCCATGCGGTGGGTTACCTGAAAAAACGAGAGCTCCTCGATCAGCCCAATCATCTTACGCAAGTTTTGACTCAAGTTCAGCACCACTGACTGGCACATGCTGGGGTACCTGTACATGGCGCTGCGCAAGATTTCAGGATCGATAATCCAAACCAAACTTTCTTCCAGAGCTGCCGCATTGACCGGGTTTTGCCCCTGATCAAATACAGGCACTTCGCTGAATGTGCTGCCCTCTGCCAGGGTATTGACGATGAACTCGCGCCCCTGTGGAGATATCTTGAACAGCTTGACATGCCCTCGTTCTAGAATATACAACCCCTTGCAAGGCTCATCCTGCCAGAAGAGCGCCTCGTTCCTTTCAAAGTGCGCCAGGTTTACACCCGGGAGCAGTCCAACCAGGATCATCTCTTCCAGGCTTGAGAAATACGCACACTTCCGCAGCGCCTGCAGCTTCTCATCCGCTGTAGCCGGTATGTTTTGCATCCGTTTAACCGCGCAGGACCATCTCATTACCCTGGTCTATTTCCCAAGGGTAAACAATGTGTGCATCGGTGACCGCCGCATAGTAATCGGGGCGCAGTGTACCAAACAGATTCCGATAGGGGTTGAAGTGTAAGACGCAGGTCCAGGAAAAACCACCCGCCGCAGAGATCCGGTTTTTAACCGCAGTGATCGTGCGCCCAGACCCCCACACATCATCCACCAGCAAACAACGTTTGCCGCGCAGTTGGGCATCTTCAGGAAATTGGATGAAATGCGGCCACGCAAACAAACCGGCGCGTTCTCTTTCCATCTCAGCCGGAAAATCCACCGCCGCCGTCAAAATGGCGGTTAAACCCATCGCTTCGGCGAGTAAGCCGCCAGGGATAATCCCACCGCGCGTGATCATCACCATCGCCTCAAATTCCATATCGAATTGCGGCAGCAAGTGCTGGATTAAGCGATCTACATCATCCCAGGTCAGTAATTCTCGCCTCATTTCCATATCGTTCTCCCAATTTTTCTGATGAATTTTAGAACCCAATTATAACAAAGAAGGTGGATCGACCTCGATGCGCCAATCGCTCAAGGATCGGGCTCGCAAGACCTGCCGCGGATCAGGTCCCACCAGGACAATCTGCCAGCGATACAGGCCGCCCACCCGCTCAAAATAGCATGGCGCCGGGCCGATGATCGAGGTGGCAGCCAGGCCCTCGCTCTCAATCCAGCCCCTGATCTGGGCAGCCAGGGCTTGGGCTGCAGACTCGGCTTGGTCTGCCCTGGCATGGTGGTATTCCAACCGGACGAAACGATTGAAGGGTGGGTAGCCGAGCGTTTTCCGGTAAGACAACTCTTGTCGATAAAAAGAATCATAATCGTGACGGGCGGCGGACTGAATGACATAATGATCCGGCTGGAAGGTCTGCAGAATCACCCGCCCACCCAGCGGGCTGCGCCCGGCGCGCCCGGCTACCTGGGTGAGCAATTGGAAGGCGCGCTCAGCCGCACGGAAATCGGGCAGGTTGAGACTGACATCTGCCAGGACAGCCCCTACCAGGGTTACAAAAGGTAAATCAAGACCTTTGGCAACCATCTGGGTGCCGATCAAGATATCCGCGCGCCGGCTGCTGAAATGCTCAAGAATGATCTCGTGGGCTCCTTTTTGGCGCGTCGTTTCAAAATCCCAGCGCAAGGTGCGGACCCCTGGCAGCAATGCCTGGATCTCATCTTCCACTTTTTCAGTCCCGGTGCCAAATTGTCTGATCTGCTTACTGCTGCACTGCGGACACGCTTTGGGCATTTGGCGCTGATACTGGCAGCGATGGCAGAGCAAAATCGAATGTGATCCAGAAGGAAGATTGTTGAAACCAGAAGGGGAAGTTTGGGCTGCTGACTGCAAGCTTTCAGTATGCAGCGTGAGCGGGATATCACAGCGCGGGCACTTGAGCGTATATCCGCAGGCGCGGCAGAAGACATAGGTTGCCGTGCCGCGCCGGTTCAAGAAGAGGATCGACTGCTCTCCCGCCTCGTAAACCCTGCGCAGAGCATTTTGCAGCGCCCGGCTGAAGATTGATCGGTTGTCAGCCTTTAACTCTTGACGCATATCAACCACCTGCACCGGTGGGAGATCGGTCATCTCCACATCTCCGTCGAGAGGTTTGTAATGAGAGGATACTCCCTCACCCCTGCCCCTCTCCCCGGGGGAGAGGGGAATTGATGGATGGCTTGCCACTTGTGAGGAAATTGACTGAGAAATTTTTTTTAGCTGGTTCTGCACAGATTGCCGGTGCGCCAAAATACGACCTGGCAGGCTGAGATAAGTCCACTCACCCTTTTCAGCCCGATACCGGCTGGTGATATCTGGCGTAGCAGAGCCAAGAATGCATACCCCCCCTACCAGCCGGGCATAATCCACAGCTGCCTGGCGGGCATGGTAGTAAGGTGCGGGCATTTCCTGAAAGTAAGAATCGTCATGGCATTCATCCAGCACGATCAAACCGATATTCGCCAGAGGCAAGAATAAAGCGCTGCGCGGCCCGACGATGATATCCAATTGCCCAAGGCGCGCGCGCATCCAGGTGTCATAGCGTTCACCTTCCGAAAGGCGCGAATGGATCAAGCCAACTCTCCCAGGAAAGCGTGCCATCACACGGCGGATCGTCTGCGGAGTCATGGCGATCTCAGGCACCAGCAGGATGGCTGAGCGACCGGCGTTCAACGTTTCTGAAACTGCGCGCAGGTAAATCTCGGTCTTGCCGGAGCCTGTGACGCCGTGCAGTAAGAAGGGAGGAACCTTTTCCCCATGCACAGAAGCACGCAAGCCTGTTTCAATGATCCGATAAACCGATTGCTGATCGCTCGTGAGGGATGGCTGTTCTGCAGCAACAAATTCCAGGTCTGCCAGCGGGTCGCGCCACTCCTCTACTTCACCGAGGTGAAGCAGACCTCGTTCCGCCAGGTTAGTCAGGTCAGCGGCGTTCCCCCCGGTTTCCGCATAAACCCAGGAAACATTCACGGGGCCAGGCTCTTTGATAAGAAACTCAAGGATCGCCTGCCGGCGGGTGAGAGCCGCAGAGCCTTGACTGCCCAGGGATGGCAAAGCCTGGCGGGCAGCATCAGCAGAGCAAGCCAACTGCACCGTGCGTACACGCCTGGGGCGCATGACTGGAGGGGGGAGCACAGATTGGGAGGTGATCATCCCTCTGCGGACCAGGGCAGCTGCCGCTCGGCGCCAATCAACATGCTGAAGGACCCGGTCAATCTGGCGGCCGCGCATGGGGCCGCGTTTTTCCAGCAGCCCAACCAGCCTGGCCTGCGTATCACTCAATTTTCCCTGTGAATCAAACCTGGGATGGGAAGGAGTAATTGACGAAGGACCCTGCAGGGTAAAGAGCGTATCTGCCTGTTGGCTCAAGCCGGGGGGCAGCATCAAAGATATGCAAGCAGCCAAAGGAGCCAAAGTCTCTTCGGCAAGCTTCTTCGCCAGGGAAATTTGCGCCTGGGTTAAAACGGCTTGTGGATCAATCAAGCTGTGGACCGGGCGAGTTTCTGGTACAGAAGGTGTTGGGATGTTCCGGATCACAACACCTTGCACAGTTTGGTGAGCAAAAGGCACCTCGACCAGGTGCCCAGGTTTTACGATGCCTTCCAGCTCAGGAGGCAGGTGGTAATCGTAAAGTTCGTTGATCTGCGGAACATTGACGGCTATTTCTACGAAAGCAGGCATGGTATAGGCTTTGACTCACTGGGAGGTTGGGAGAGATGGCAGGAGGGAAATGCTGGCAATGCGCAGCCCATCCATCGCCTCAACCCGTAAGCGCATACCATCTCTTTCTATCAGATCGCCAACTTTAGGGATGCGCCCCAGCCCACCCAACATGAACCCGGCAATCGTATCGTAATTTGGGTCTTGCAGGTTTAGCCCAAGCTGCTCGTTCACTTCCTCGATGAGAGTCATGCCGTCGATAATTACCGAGCCATCTGCCTGGCGTTGGATCTCTGGGGTGATCTTATCAAAGGGATCGCTGACCTCACCCACAATCTCTTCCAGCAGATCTTCCAGAGTAACCAGGCCAGCGGTACCGCCATATTCATCCAGAATAATGGCAATATGCTGGCGGTTCTGGCGAAATTGGTGCAGCAGCTCATTGACCGGAATCGTCTCAGGTACAAAAATGGCCTCGCGCACCACCATCCGCGCCGTAGACTGCGCGGGGTCGGGGGCACTCAGGATCCGTATGATATCTTTGACATGCAGTATCCCGATGATCTGATCCAGGTTGTCTTCATAAACAGGAAACTTGGTAAAAGCCGTACTGGTCACCATTTGGACCAGCTCTTCCAGGGGTGTATCAGCTTCTACTGCCAGTATCTCGGTGCGAGGGATCATCACCTGGCGTACCAACAGCTCCCCCAGGTCAAAAATGGCATGCAGCATCTCGTGTTCAGGAGATTGGATGACTCCGCCTTCTTGAGAATCATCCAGAATTTGTTTGATCTCTTCTACGGTGTAAACCACCGAATGCTCCCCCACCATTTTAATACCCATCAAGGAAAGGATATTGCGAGTAGCCCAATCGAGCAAGTCAATGAACCACTTGAAAACGCGGCTGAAGGCTTGCATGGGGCGAGCTGCAATCAGGGCAACTTTCTCGGGTTGGTGTAAGGTGGCGACTTTGGGGACCTGTTCACCAAGCACCACATGAATGCTTGTGATGATCACCAAGGAAGTTACCAGCGGTAAAACAGCCAGGACAGGTGCTAAAAATTGAAAATTCGCAGGGATGCTTAATTTCGCAAAATAGGGTTCCAGTACCGCCTCAAAAGCATTCTCTCCGACCGCACCCAGCGCCAGGCTGACGATCGTAATTCCCAGCTGCGAAGCAGCAATCAGGTGGTCGCGCGCGGCAGGATTCTCCAGCCAGGATTTGACGATTTTGGCCGGGGAATTTCCAGCCTCTGCCAGCAGCTCAATCCGCGTGCGGCGAGAAGCAACCGCGGCAAACTCAACGCTGACGAAGAAAGCGTTCAGAGCAACCAGGACGAATATTAGAACAAAGTTCCAGAATGGCATTATTTTTCTGTAAAAACGGCCGAGCCATAACCGACAACCCGGTCAAAATCACCGGTCACATCGCCTGAAGTTGCATGATGCAGTACCTGAACGTGATTAGCCCCCAGCTCTTTGGCAGCCCACATCACCGCGGCCAGCGCACCCCGCCCGCAGGCAAACCCCTTCCCATCTTCTTCCACCTGGATGACGCCCACAGGATCGAAGGCCTCGACACAGCGCAGCACCTCCGCATCCAGGGTATTGGCTGTATCTTGATCATAGAAATGGGAAAGGTCTGTGCTGGCAACCAGAAGCGCCTGCCTGCCTGCCAGGGTCTTCGCCAAAGCTGAGCCAAGTGCTTGGGCTACCTGCACTGTCTGTTCCAGAACCATGACCGGCAGCAGTTCAAAACCAGACTTCAGGCTGCGCTGTAAGAAAGGCAGCTCAATTTCCAGCGAATGCTCACGATCATTCTTGATATACGCCAAACCTTTACCCAATTCCGCATGCAGATGCTCATCAAGGGTTTTAACTGCCTCCCGATCCACCTGGATTTGACCCAGAGGTGTGGCATAATGAGTATGCGCCGAGGTAAGCAGAGCCTGGTAATAAGGGTAATGCATGGGAGATACCACCGCTACCAGCTCTGGAGCCAACCCGCGCAAAGCTGAAAAAGCATAACCTGCCACCGGTCCAGAATACATGTGGCCGGCATGCGGCACCATAATGGCGATGATCTCGCCCTCTATATTCTGCTGCCCGGCGGCCTCAAGGTAACCGTCCACACTTTCACCCAGACGGCGAGCATCGCCTAAATACCACTGCCCAGCGATGGGGGATGGACGGATATCGACACGCGTGTCCATACAGAACCTCCTGTCTCTTGTAGATTCATTGTAGCATATTCTGGGTGAAGTTCAGCTATGGGCCGAAATCGATTTTTCTTAATTGGCGGTTCGACAATGGATTAGGATCGTTTTTGCCCACAATAAAAGTTATAAGGGTATCTTATCCCGAATGGATGCCTGCAAAGATGCGGACTTCTTTTTCCAATCGATCGCTTAACCGATCTTTTTCTACCTCAAGATCATAGCGTGCCTGCAAATTTAACCAAAACCGTTCGGAAAGGCTGAAATAACGGGAGAGTCTCAGCGCTGTATTAGGTGAAATAGCTCGTGTACCATGCACGATCTCATTAATACGCCGCGCAGGTACACTGATATCTTTCGCTAATTTATACTGGCTGATTCCCATTGGCTTTAAAAACTCTTCCAAAAGGATTTCGCCGGGATGAATTGGGGGAAGCTTTTTCTCTGCCATTTCTGTCTCCTAGTGATAATCTACTATCTCAACTTGATAAGCGTTACCTTCTCGCCACTCAAAGCAGATTACCCATTGTTCGTTGATCCGAATACTATGTTGATTTTGCCTATTCCCCGACAGTTTTTCCAGATGATTGGAAGGAGGCATAAGTAAATCTGAAATAGCTTCAGCCGCATCTAAGATTTCAAGTTTTCTACGGGCAATCTTTTGTATTTTGGGTGGCAGTTGGCGTGAAAAGAAACGTTGAAATACCTTCTCTGTTTCTTTGTCAGCAAAGCTCTTGATCATCGCGAGTGGATAACAACCCCTTGCGTTATTGTTGTCAAGCGTTATTAATACAGCTAAGAAATAGCCAATCGAATGATTCTTGACCTCAATAGAAGCCTCAGGATGTGGATCCGATAATGCTGAAATTCCTGAGGCTACTCGTGTAGATTACTGCAGAGGAAGCCAAACGAGGAAACGCGTGTCACCTGGTTTTGAAGTCACTTCGATTTTGCCGCGGTGTTTCTGGATAATATTATATGAAACGCTCAACCCCAGACCGGTGCCCTTACCCGGCTCCTTGGTGGTAAAGAACGGCTCGAAAAGGCGCGGCAGCACATCCTGTGGAATGCCTGGACCATTATCGCCTATCTCTACCACCACCTGCGCGCCCTCCCGATAGGTTTGCAGCCGCAGTTCGCCATTTCCAGCCATCGTGTCGATGGCGTTATCGATCAAGTTCGTCCAAACCTGGTTCAGCTCACTGCCATAGGCTTCAATCAAAGGCAGGTCCCGGGCATAATCGCGCTTTACAGTAATGCCTTGTCTTAACTTGTGTTTGAGGATGACCAATGTGCTCTCCAGACCGGCGTGCAAATCAATTTTCTTCAAGGGCGCTTGATCCAGGTAGGTATAATCCTTCACGGCGCTGACAATCTCGGTGATCCGTTCCATACTGTTATTGATCTCACCCAAAAGGCTGTAAACTTTATAGCCTGTCACAAGCAAGCGCAGAATAATTGGAAAATGCTTCGCATCGAAAGCTGCTGACCATTTAACCAGATCAGGGACCTGCCAGCCAAAAGAAACCAGGAGAGGCGCATATTTCCAGGCTTCATCGATCGAATAAGCCTCTAGCCAACTCTCAACTTCTTGCTCACGGTCGCTGCGCTCTAATGGATCAGAAACCTGGATAGCCAGATCGTTACGAACGATATCTACGCGCAGACGATTCATTACCAAGTTATTCAAGCTTTCATCCAGATGCAGCGTGTCCAGATCGCTGCGCGCCCTTAACCATTCGTCAATTGTCTGGCGCAGTTGGGCTGAGCTTCGACCGGCTGCCGCAGCCGGGTTGTTCAGTTCATGCGCTAGCCCGGCTGCCAATGTTCCCAAAGAGGCCAACTTTTCTTGTTGGCTTAACATCCCTTCTGTTTCTCGCAGCCGTCTCATCACCGTGCGTAATAAGGCAACTGCTACGGTGGGGTTTCCAAACACAAGATCATTGAAGGTTTCTCGGCTGATTTTTAAGACTTTGCATGGTCGAGGAGCGCGTACACTGGCCGTACGCGGGGCATCTTCGATCAGCGACATTTCCCCCAGAATCGAACAGGGACCGTTCATTGCAATCACCACTTCTCGATTGCCTGAACGTTTCAGAATTTCGACTTCCCCCTCCAAGACAACATAGAAGGCATCTGGCAGACTGCCCTCAGCCATCAAGATATCACCAGCCTCAAGAAAGATGCGTTCTCCACTCCATAGCAGATGGTCCAACTGCTCGTCAGGCAGACCGGAGAAAAAAGCATTCCTCCTGAGAATATCCCTGTCCATGATAACCCGTTATACCTTTAGATGGTTGAGAGATACTGCCAGAAAAGCGACACAGCCGTGTTCCCGTCCCCGGTGGCAGCTGCGACACCATGTTTCGTGCCATTGTGCACATCGCCTGCGGCAAAGATACCCGGCACACTCGTCTCCAACAGCATCGGATCACGGTCAACTGGCCAGTTTGGAGGGCGCTTGCCAGCCTTCACCAGGTCAGGACCAGTCAGAATATGCCCGCTGGCACTGCGTTGTAATAAGTCAGCCACGAAATCACTCTGAGGTTTTTGCCCGATAAAAACAAAAATGGCCGCGGCTGGCAGTTCCATTAATTCATCGGTTTGATTACTTTTCACCCTGATTTCACGAATTTTCTCGTCACCGTGAATTTCTACAAGCTCTGTATCAAACAGAATTTGAACTTTTGGATTTGACCGGATGTCTACATCCAGATAACGCGACCAGGTAGGCGCAGCACCACGCATTAATACGGTCACCTTGCTGGCATATTTGCTCAAAAAAAGAACAGCCTGGGCCGCTGAATTAGCCCCACCAATAACGATCACTTCCTGCTCCAGGTAATTGGCCGCCTCGGTATGAGCAGCTCCATAATAAATACCGGCCCCATTCCAGCGGTCGGCGCCTGGTAGAACCAGAGTTCGGAACCAGGCTCCCGTGGCAATAAGGACGATCTTCGCCGAGACTTCACTCCCATCGGATAAAGTCACAACCTTGGTATTTCCTTCCAGGCGAATACATTTGACTTCCTGCGTGGAAAGGAGCTCAGCTCCGAAGCGGCGAGCCTGGGTGACTGCCCGGCGGGTCAAGTCGCCTCCAGAAATCCCATTCGGGAATCCCAGAAAGTTCTCGATTTTTGGACTGTTGCCAGCCTGTCCACCAGGAGCTTGGCGCTCGATCATCAAAACTTTCAACCCATCCGCGCTGGCAATCACAGAAGCTGAAAGCCCGGCCGGACCCCCACCGATAACAATGACATCGTAAAAGGGTTTCTCAGCCCTGGTCTGCAGTCCTACTTTTTCAGCCAGCTGATGATAAGTTGGTGATATTAATGTACTGCCATCTGGAAAGAATAACACAGGAATTGTATGAGTTGCCTCTTTGCAGGCAGACTCCACCAAACGAGAGGCATCTTCATCGTGTTCGACATCCAGCCATTGATACGGGATCGAATTACGAGCCAGGAAATCCTTAACCTCATGGCAGGCAGACGACCACAAAGTGCCTGCGACCCGAATGCCCTCATAAGGCTGCTTTACATTTGCTTTCCAGTCATCTAATAATCCATCCAGCACAGGATAAAAGTGCTCCTCAGGAGGATCCCAGGGTTTCGTCAGGTAATAATCCAAACCAATCTTGTTAATCGCCTGGATAGCAGCTTCTGTGTCTGAATAGGCTGTGAGCAGCACCTTGCGCGCCTCCGGGAAAACCAGCCTGGCTTGTTCCAAAAATTGGATACCCGTCATCTGGGGCATACGCTGGTCAACAACATACAAAGCGACCCTCTCACCCCTTTGTTTTAGCTGGTGCAGAACCTCTAAGGCTTGCTCTCCCGAACCCGATTTAATGATCCGGTAATCACGACCGTACTTTTGGCGCAGGTCGCGTTCCACAGCATTTAGCACGGCACTGTCATCATCCACGGCAACAATGGCTGCTTTAAACATCGTTACACCTCTTATAATGGAAATTACCATGCACCAGGCGAGTGGTCAGAACCATTAAATCAACCTATGCTTCTAAAAGTATAACATATATTATATAAATTAGACCGTATTAGTTTGATATATCCGTTTATTCAAGAATCGCCTTGATCCTGCGCACATCCTGCCCAACCGCCTGTTCCTTTGTGATCTTGGTGCGTCCCATTCGGGCATCTCCGACGAGTATGAAATATATGCTACAATTCAGCTAATGACCCAGTTCAAAAAGGTACTCATTAGAATCCTGCGTGGCACATCCGATGCCAACATTTCTTTTACCGATCTGCAAAGCTTGTTGATTGAATTGGGTTTTGAGGAAAGAGTACGCTGAAGCCACCATATCTTCACCAAAGATGGGATTCAGGAGATTATCAACCTGCAACCCAAAGGTGCGAGTGCTAAACCCTATCAGGTGAAGCAGGTGCGTGCAATCATTCTAAAATACCGGCTCGGAGGCAGTGATGACGATCAAGTATGAAATGATTATCTACTGGAGTCAAGAGGATAAAGCTTTTATCGTTGAAGTCCCAGAACTCCTAGGCTGTATGGCGGATGGGGCTACATATCAAGAAGCAGTAGCAAGTGCCGAATTAATAATCCAGGAATGGATCGAAACAGCGCGCGAACTAGGAAGACCTATACCACAGCCAAAAGGTCGCTTGGTATATGCCTGAAAACAATAGCCCTTACATGCTGCCCTATTTTATTCCAGCACCGCCTTGATCCTCCGCACACCCTGCCCCACCGCTTCCTCTTTGGTGATCTTAAAGCGCCCCATCTCTCCCGTCCGCGGTACATGTGGACCGCCGCACACTTCTTTCGAGAAATCGCCGACCGAATAGACCTTCACCTGCTCGCCGTACTTCTCACCGAAGAAAGCCAGGGCACCGCTTTCGAGCGCTTGTTTGATCGGCATGACCTGCATCGAAACAGGCAAATCCCTCTGGATTTGGGCGTTGACAATCTGCTCGACCTCCGCAAGCTGCTGGGAGGTGAGGCGTTCTGGATGGGTGAAATCGAAGCGCAGCCGCTCAACGGTGATGTTGGAACCCTTCTGCTGCACCTCTGTCCCCAGCACCTGTCTCAGGGCCTGCTGCAGCAGATGCGTGGCAGTATGCAGGCGGGTGGTGGCTTCGGCATGGTCAGCCAGGCCGCCTTTGAACTTTGACTGCTCGGCTTGCTGGCGCGAGAGCTGCTTGTGCGCCTGGTAGCAGGCCTCAAAGCCGGCTTCATCCACCGAAAACCCATGTTCCTGGGCCAGCTCAACCGTCAGCGGTAAAGGGAAACCATAAGTTTCAAAAAGGTCGAAAGCTTCTTCCCCCGCAATCAAGGTCTCTCCATGCTGGCGCAAGCGCTCCATCACCTTAAAATATTGGTGCAGGCCGCGCTCCAGCGTGCGCTTGAATTTCGTCTCCTCCTGATCAAGCAAGGCCGCGATCTGCTCCCGGCGCTCTAAAAGCTCTGGGTACACATCGGAGAGGGTATCCACCACGCTTCCAGACAGGCGGGCACAGAAATTCTCCTGGATGCCCAGCTCACCTCCGTAGCGCACCGCCCTGCGCACCATGCGCCGTACCACGTAGCCAGCCTCCACGTTGGATGGGACGGCGCCATCTGCAATGGCAAAAGTGGCAGAGCGCAGGTGGTCGGCAATGATCCGGAAAGGCCCCGGGTTATCTTCATAATGTTTTCCTGATAACGCCTCAACCGCTTCTACCAATGGGGCGATCGTCTCAACTTTGAAAATATCGCTCAACCCGTTCAAAACGGCTACGGTACGCTCGACGCCCATCCCTGTATCCACATTGCGCTGTTTCAGGCGCAGGTACTTTCCGTCAGCAGTCTTGTTGTATTCCATGAAGACATTGTTCCAGATCTCCAGCCACTTCCCACAGTGGCAGCCGGGACCGCAGCCGGAGTGGTCTGGAAGGCCAGTGTCAAAAAAGATCTCCGAGTTCGGGGCCGCAGGGTCCTGTAGCGCCTGCCGGTCCCCACCAGTTATCAGTTTTGGGCAGGAAGAAGATGTGTTCATCTGGAATACCTAACTTTCGCCAGATTGAAGCGGATTCCTCATCGCGCGGCGCGTCAGCATCCCCAGCAAAGACCGTCACCGCCAGCTTGCCGGGGTCTAAACCCAGCGCCTGTGTGAGGAATTCAAAGCTCCAGGTGAGCGATTCCTGCTTGAAATAATCGCCCAGCGACCAGTTGCCCAGCATCTCGAAGAAGGTCAGGTGAGAAGAATCACCGACTTCATCGATGTCATTGGTGCGGATGCACTTCTGAAAGTTGACCAGGCGCTTACCCTGCGGGTGAGGCTCTCCTAACAAATAAGGTACCAAGGGATGCATCCCGGCGGTGGTAAATAAAACCGTGGGGTCATTTTCTGGCAGCAGCGGGGCGGAGGGAATACGCTTGTGGTTGAACTCTTCAAAAAACTGCAGGTAAGTCTCGCGTAATTGTTTGGCATTCATGCTTCTTCTCCTTAAAAATGAAAATCCTCAGACAATGCTGAGGACGAATAAAAATCCGTGGTACCACCTCACTTTATTCATCTCGATAGAGATGCCATCTCTGGCAAGATGAACCTCAAAACCAGCTTCGACGGCCTTTTTACCGCTTGAAACTAGTTTGACTCAATAACGGGAGCTCCCGGCAAACATTACGGGTGTCAAGCTTTGACACGTTCACGCCTGCACCTCGAGGGCGGCGAACACGGTTGTCTTTGGTACCAGGCTCACACCACCTCACCCGGCTCTCTGGTCCTGCAACCGCGCTTGTTCCCTGTCAGCGGTTTTCAATATTAACGAGATTATAAAAGCAGCCTGGCAATCTGTCAACTTGCCAGGTAATCAGGTGAAATGCACTCCAAATACCAAAAGTGCATTGCGCCTAAGCATATGTCTATTCGCTGTACTTATGACACTTAACCAGCGTATCTTCTACAATAAGGTCCGCGGGTACTTCAACTTTGCATTTCTCCATGACGAGAGGACAGCGACCGGCGAACTTGCAGCCTTTGCGCAAATATTCTTCTTGCTCTAATTCCGTCAAGTTCACGGTTGTCGTCCAGCGTCTCTTGGGATCTGCCTCAGGGATGGATTCGCGCAGCAGCCGGGTGTAAGGATGGCGCGGGTTCATCAACACCTGCTCCACCGTACCCATCTCCACAATATTCCCCCGGAACATGATGGCGATCCGGTCGCTCACATAATAGGCTGTCGCCAGGTCGTGGGTGATATACAGCACACTGACACCCATCTCGTCTCTGAGCTTCTTGAACAGATTCACGATCGACATCCGTAGAGAGGCATCCACCATCGAGACTGGCTCATCGGCGATCAGCAAGGTGGGGTTGGTGAGCAGGGCGCGGGCAATGGAAATGCGCTGGAGCTGCCCGCCGGAGAACTCGCTCGGATACCGGCCCGCTAATTCAGTGTAAGTTAGCCCGACCGCATTCAGCTTTTGATCGATCCACTCGATGGCCTCTTCTTTATTATCTGCCAGTTTGTAATTCTTCACCGTCTCGAAGAAATAACGGTCCACCGTGCGCAAGGGATTGAAGGTGGCAAAGGGGTCCTGGAAGATGGCCTGGACGCCTTCTGTAAACCATACCTTTTCGTTCTTTGCTTCCTTCTTGCCGCTGTGAATAATCGCACCAGAGGTGGGAAAATCGAAACCCAGGACAATGCGGGCAGAGGTCGTCTTGCCGCAGCCGCTCTCCCCAGCCAGGGTGAAGATCTCGGCCGGCTTGATGAAGAAAGACACATTATCCACCGCCGTGATATGCACACGCGAAAGGATGCTCCCCAAGGAGAAGACTTTGGTCAGGTTCTCGATTTCAAGCAGCTTTTCCATGTCATTTCTCTCCTACCAGCCAGCAAGCAACCTTATGATCCGTGGACAGATTAAGCATGGCAGGCATTTCTTGGGTGCAGATCTCTTTGACAAACGGGCAGCGCGGGTGGAAGGGGCAGCCATCCGGCAGGTTAGCCAGCGAAGGCGGGCTGCCAGGCGCGCTGCTGCGGGTGGATTTATCCCCAAACTTGGGTAGGGAGTTGATCAGGAACTGAGTGTAGGGGTGCTGCGGGCTGCCGAAGATCAGGTCGGTGGGAGCTTCTTCGACCATCTTGCCGGCATACATGATGCCGATGCGGTCGGCCACGTTGGCATGCACGCCCATGTCATGGGTCACCAGGATGATGGTGTTCTTGAGCTTCTTTTGAATATCCGTAAGGAGCTGGATGACCCCGCGCTGAACGACCACGTCCAGGGCGGTGGTGGGTTCATCCGCGATGATGATGCGCGGCTTGAGCAGAGCAGCCAGGGCAATGGTCACGCGCTGGCGCATGCCGCCGGAGAGCTGGTGCGGGTAGGCGTCCAGGACGTTACGCGGCAGCCCCAGCTCGGTGATATGCTGTTGGGCCAGCTCGAAGGCATCCTGGCGCGACTGCCCAGTTGCGTGGCTGCCAATGAAATCTCGGTAGGTATCTTTCAGCCGGATCACCGGGTTGAGCACGCTCATCGAGCCTTGCGGGACGTAGGAGATGTACTCCATGCGCAGCTTCCGTCTTTCTTCTGGGTCGAGCGTGGTGATGTCAACAGCCAGGTTATCGATGTGATAATAAATGCTGCCGCCCATCAGGCGCAGCGGCGGCTCGATGGCGTCCAAAGAGAGCTTTGAGCAGGGTGGTCTTTCCGCAGCCGCTTTCACCGGCAATCCCGATAGACCTCGTTCTCATAGATCTCCAGGTCCACCTCGTTAACGGCCTTGACGATCTTCTGAGTCCCTGACATGTCGAGCACGTAGAAGGCTTTGAGATTCTCAGTACGCAGGATGGAATTCTTCATGGCAGTCTCATCCTGCCCCCACGCGCTGGATGCGCGTGCGGGGATCGAGGTATTCGCTGATGCTGACCGAAAGCCAGTACAGGGCGATAGAACAGCGACGATGGCTAAAACGACTGGCGTAAGGATCCACCACCAGCGCCCTAACAGAATGGCCTGGTAGTTGATCGCCCAATACAGCATGGTGCCCAGGGTGGGAATGGTCATGTTGACCAGGCCAAGGAAAGCCAGGGTGATCTCCAGGCCAATGGCCCAGGCCATATTGTTGATCAGGGTGGAGAAGATCAGCGGCATGGTAAAGGGCATATATTCGTTCAAGACCAGGCTGAGGGTGCCTGTCCCTGACAGGATGGCGTGTCTTGGTAAACTCGCGCTCGCGCAGGCTGAGGATCATCGAGCGGATCAGGCGCGCATCCCAGGCCCAGCCGAAGATCGCCAGCAGCAGCCCCAAGACCAGCAGATTCATATATTGGCGCACCAGCATGGCCAGCATGCACCAGGATCAGGAAGAGCGGGATGACCAGCAGGCTATCGCCGATGAACATCAGCACCCGGTCGGTCAGTGCCGCCCTTGTAACCGGCGACCATGCCGACCAGGATGGCGATGACCCGCGAAACCAAGGCGGCGATGAGGGCAATGATCAGCGAATTGCGCACCGCAAAGCGAGCCATCCAGAAGATATCCTGCCCGTTCGAATCGGTGCCGAGCAGGTGTTCCGCGGATGGCTTCAGATCTCTCGGGACAACATTCCACAGGGTTGGGTCATAGGGCGAGAAGAAGGAGAGCAAGGCCATGCCCAACAGCACAGCACAGGACGCAGAAGCTGAACTACGAAGCGATAATCTTTGAAGAGATCTCTGAAGATTTTCATGCACTGCGCCTCCTTATGTGTACCTGACCCTGCGGATCGAAGAGGGGATAGGTCAGGTCAAGGATCAGGATGGCCGTGGTGATAGCCACGATGGAAAAAATGGTGATGCCCATGATCAGGTTATAGTCGCCGCTGACAATGGCATTATAGAGCAGCGAGCCCAGGCCGGGGTAACCAAAGACAATCTCAGTGATCAGGGCGCCGCTGAAGATTTGCCCAAGCGAAAGGGCCAGGCCGGTGATCTGCGGCAGCATGGCGTTGCGGATGACGTATTTCCCCACAATGCGGTCTTCGGTGACCCCGCCCAGCTTGGCGTACTGCACGAAACTTTCGGCATTGATGTTCTGCACGATCAGCTTCATCGTCTGGAAGTTGACCGCCCCGCCCAGGATGATCAGCGAGAGGGCCGGCAAAACCGAATGCCAGAGCACATCCTTGATATAGCGCCAGTTCCAAGGAGGGGATAGCCCCAAGCTGCGCCCCACCGGTGATCGGGAACCAGCGCACGACATAAGCAAAGACCAGGATCAGGGCAAAGGCGAAGATGTAATAAGGCAGCGGGCGGATCAGCATGGCAACGGCATCCAGGGTGCGCGACCAGGGCTTGCGCGAATAGTAACCGGCCAGCCCGCCCAGGATATTTCCCAATGTCCAGGAGATAGCCGTGGTCGTCAGCAATAATCCCAACGTCCAAGGGCAGGCTGTGGCAATCAGCTGGTTAACCCGCGTGGGGAATTGGAAGAAGGAAACGCCGAAATCCCACGGAACAACCGGCCCCAAAAAGCCCAGTATTGATCGAGCCAGGAGCCTTCCAAGCCATACATCTCGGTCAGGTCATGGATGATGCCGTCCATCGCGCCCGGTTCCAAGGTTGAACCGCGCGCCCTCATTACACCGATCATGGCCATGACAGGGTCATTCGGGGTGAGTCTGGGAATGAGAAACACCAGCGTGATTCCCAGCCAGATCACTAGAAAGTATTGAATCAGCCGGGGGATGAGATAACGTTTTATGAATGCCACCGCGATCACCTCACTTGTCATGAAAGAAAATCCTGGGCGAGGCAGAGCGCCCGCCCAGGGGCATTGTAACATGAAGTAAATTTTTCTAATTGGATGCAATCAACCCTGCAGCCTTATGCTCCGGTGGGTTTCAGGAATGGAGTCGTGTACTTGAAGTTGGGCCAGTGGGTATAAGGCTCATTATAGGCGTTTTCGCTGCCAGGCCAGTTGGTCCAGTAATATTCATCCCAGCCGACAAAGCCGATATACCCATAGGTCGGGATGCCGGGCATGTTCTTGACCGCTTCCTTGAGGCCCTCGGTGCCGATGGCGATGGTGGCTTCAGTATCGAAGGGATCCGTCTCGCGCAGCTTCTTGATGATATCGTCCATCGCATCACTCGACCAGCGCGAGTAAATCCCTTGGGTGCGCTCTCCAAGGGGCTTCTTATAGGCGGAGTTCCACCTGTCGAGCACGCGATACAGGTCAGGACCCGCGCCCCAGGGCTCTTGAGCAGGCCAGTTGCCGCTCACATCGAAGTCGCCGGTGGCCTGCACGCCATCATTATTTTCCGATGGATATATGCTCGGCATCGATGCCAAACTTCTTCCACTGCTGCACGGCAGCCGCGGCATTGCGCGAAATCATGGTTGGTCAGTACAGTGCCGCGTCATGTAAGGAGATCTTCCAGGGCGTGCCATCGGGATCAGCCATTTGCCATCCGCATCCTTCTTGAAGCCGTTCTTCACCAGCAGCTTCGTGGCCACATCCGGGGCATACTTGTACCAGCCCAAGCCCAAAGGCCTGCTCATGGAATTCCGGCGTATCCGGGAAGACATACCCACGGCCCTTGGCGTATTCAGCCACGCGCTTGGGCGCATCCGGGTCATAAGGCGCAAAGGTCTCGCCATTGCCCACATCGATGGTGAAGGCCTTCAGCCAGTCCTGCATCGGCGCGATGTAATCCGCGGGATATGGGCCAAGGTGCGGGACGTGCACCGGGCTCAAGGTGCCCGAGGAATCGACGGCGATGCTCGTGTACTCGACGATATCGATCGCCAGCGTCAATGCCCAGCGGACATCGACGTTATCGAAGGGCTTCCGGGCGGTGTTGAAGAGGATGCCGGTGATGCAGGGGTCGTTGTTGACCACGAAGGGGAAGGTCGGCTGGTAGGCGCGCGAGGTCTTCGACTGCGCTAACAGCGCCTTGAGACCATCGGCTGAGAGTTCCGCCACATCCAATTGGTGCGTCAACTGCGACAGGATTTGAGCGCCTTCATTGGCAAAGTACTGATAGATGATGTACTTGGGCTATCGGTTCGCCATACATGATGCCGGTCGGGCTCTTGTCCCAATCTTCGCGTTTTTCCCAGGC
Source organism: uncultured Chloroflexia bacterium (assembly GCA_963751425.1). Lineage (GTDB taxonomy): Bacteria > Chloroflexota > Anaerolineae > Anaerolineales > UBA4823 > CAVVUF01. The sequence goes on from CAVVUF010000003.1 coordinate 60,885, forward strand.
TGTCCAGAACCCTTGGGGATCAAAGCTGTGCAGCTTGTATGGACCGCAGCCTACATATGGATTGAAGGTAAACAGAGCCGGATCGGCTTCCTTCTCGAAGACGTGCTTGGGCATGATCCTGGTGCAGCCCCAGCGGTCGAGGAAGGTGGTGTGGAAGCGGGAGTTGGCCTGCTTCAGCATCAAATTTGACCGTGTAATCATCCACAGCCGTCACCGAGGCGACGTTATCCACAAAGAAGCTATGGGCGTTGAAGCCCTCATACTTCATCAGGGTCTCGATCGTATAGACCACATCGGCAGCGGTGAAGGGCTCGCCGTCAGTACCAGGCGACGCCCTGGCGCAGCGGGACCGTAAGGCTTCGTGAAATCTGCGTTGTACTTCGGGTCGCCGTCCGCTAAGCCGTTGATGATCTTGCCGGTGGCAAAGTCGACCGACCAGAGCGGCTCGTCAGCCAGGTTCTGCATGCCGCGGTCTTGCCATTTCCAGCCAACCCATAGGTTGAAGTTGTCGGGTGAACCGACACGCCCGGTGAGGATCCTGGCGATCAGGGTCTCCCGGCGGGGGAAAGTACCCAATACATCGGCAACGGCTTCCTGAACGACAGGCGCCGGAGTAGGCGTGACTTCTTTGACAACCTCCACCGTCTCAATAACCGTCTGCCCCTCTTTCACAACCTCCACTGTCTCGATGACGGTGATCGTCTCTGGGGTAGGGGTCGGGCCTTGAGCACAGGAAGCCAGGACGACTCCTGCGGCGCCGGTGGCGGCAACCTTCATGAAGTCTCGTCGATTTATTTTCTTAGTCATTTCATCCTCCAAAATATTCTGAATGTTTTGAGATACAGCTTGCAAGAATTTGAGTTACAGCAAATTGGTTAGGTCTTCTTCTCTTCGCATACCTCCTTTTCGACAACCCGATCTTCTCCTGGAAAATACCAGAGGAAGTCTTTATGTAAATTCCTATACAGGTGCACATAAATCCCGCAAGACAAGCCGGGTAGGAACCTTATGCAAATTGCACTCCGGAATATCGCCCTGGACCAGTTTAACCACCAATTCCACCGCCATTTTTCCCATCTCAGAAACGAATTGGTCCATCGTCGTCAGGGCTGGTTTGAGATAAGTAGCCTCTTGCAGATTATCAAATCCCACTACCGATACATCATCCGGGACGCTTAACCCAGCTTCGTGGGCAGCCTGGTAAACACCCACCGCAGACATATCATTGGAAGCAAAGATGGCGGTTGGAGGATTACCTAGATCAAAGAGTTTCTGGCTGCAAATGTAAGCCGTCTCAGTCGTGTAATCGCCAATCTGGATCAGCTCGTCATCCAGCGGGATTCCCGCGGCAGCCAGGCCGTCCTTATAACCTTGCAGGCGGTGGCAAGCACTGACCAGCTCCAGCCTGCCGGTGATGAAACCGATGCGCCTATGCCCCAGCCCCATCAGATAGCTCATGGCAGCCAAAGCTCCTTCCCGGTTGGCGGCAATGATCCCCGGGCAGTCAGGACTTTCGTTATTGGGGTCAATGGTTACCACCGGTGCGTCGGTGGAAAAGCTGGTGGCAGCGGGCGTGACCACAATCACGCCATCGGTGATACCCCCGTTAAGCAGGTTCACATACTTGCGTTCCTGTTCTGCAGTAAGATATTTGCGCACATCGCCCGTGGTATAGATGATCAAATCATAATCCGAGATCGCCACGGCCTGGTTAATGCCGCGCAAAATCTCGGTACAGTATGCGGAGGAGACATCCGGCATGATCAACCCGATCACCCGCGTACGGTGGCTGCGCATGCCCCGCGCTGCCAGGCTGGAGGTATACCCCATGGCATCGATGACCTCCTGAACCTTTTGGTAGGTTTCAGGAGCCACATCGTCCTTATCATTCAAAACGCGTGAAACAGTCGAAACCGAAACCCCGGCGGCTTTGGCAACATCTTGAATGGTTGCTGACCTGCGCGTTCGCCTCATGCGAGGGAACTCCTATTTCTGGATGGATTAAAGTTGAAAAACGAAAGGGCCGATAATTTTCCGATAACAATACCGGTATCGTTCCCGGTATCCTTTTCATATCATACAAGAATATCAGGAATTTGTCAAATTAATTTTTTGTGGTTTGTAACTGATCTAAAAGCTGCTCCAGGGACAGAGCCTCCAGGGAATCCACGCGCAGGTCCGCCAGGTCCAGCGAAAGCTGGCGGGTCAGCTCATTGGGCACCGCCAGGCAGTACAGCCCGGCGCGCTTGGCCGCCAGGATACCGTTGGGGGAATCTTCGATCGCCACTGCCTGGCCAGGTTCCACACCCAGCCAGCGCACCGCCAATTGGAAAAGCTCCGGGTCGGGCTTGGTAAGGTGCACATCGTCGCGGGCACAGATGCGCTCGAAATAGGGCAGCAAGCCCAGCCGTTCCAGGTGCCCGGTAACCCAATGGCAAGAAGAGCTGGAAGCCAGGCCCACCTTCAACCCCAGGCGCCGGGCGTCTTTGAGGTACTGCTCCACGCCCGGGCGCACCGTCTGCTGTAAAACCAGGGCAGTCTCGCGCTCCTTCTGGTGGGCCGTGAGTGCCTCCCGGTCCAATTTCCGCCCCACCTGCCGCTCCAGCTCACCGAACACGTCGAAATGATCGGATGTGCCAATGATCTTCCCCCAGGTTTCGAGAGGCAGCGGGATATCATAGGCAGCATACAGCTCCCGCCAGGACTGGTAGATCGGTCCTTCGGTCTCCAGGATCAAACCATCAAAATCGAAGACGAGCGCCAGGATCATTTTTAGAAGCTCTGGCGGAGTTTACCATAGATCATCCTTCAAACAAGTTGTTCCTAACAACAACGTTAGATTAAAATAAAGTTAACCGTGTTCAGAATTAATCAAATTGTGGATATTTTAGGCTGCTTCGCACCGGTCCCAAGCAATTTATTAGACCAGACTTATTCAGGACTGGGGAACTAACAGATAACTTTTCTTCCGCATGCTTTATCATAGGAGGCTACCATGCATGAACAACAGCCAACCTGCGCGAGCCAACCGACAGCTCGCCGGCGAAAAAACGATCTTTTCCTTTCTTTAGCCCTCATCTTCGCCCTCATTGCCAGCCTGGTTCTCCCGGTTTTCCAACCTCCGGCATACGCGGTTGATACACCGGTACTGCTCACCCCAGCCGATACGGCCACCATCACAGCGAAAACTGAGGCTTTTGGTGAGGCCCACCCTCCGGTGGCAATGCCTACATTCACCTGGCAGCCCGTCACCGGTGCAACGAAATATCGCATTCAATTTAGCCAAGATATTACTTTCAACACGAAAACAGAAGCTACAACACCCCTAATCAGGTATATTCCAACTAATTTAAATACATTTAGTGATGGCACCTGGTATTGGCGCGTGCGCATGGATTCACCTACCGTGGGGGGATGGAGTACCACATCGTCATTTACCAAGCAGTGGGCCAGCCCCAATAACAAGCCAATCCTATCATCCCCAACCGACGGAGTCACCCTGCAATTCTTTGATCTCCCGATCTTCAGTTGGCAGCCCGTGATCGGAGCCGCCTCCTATCGGTTTCAGATCGACACATCCAATACGTTTACATCCCCCACTAGTTACACAACTTTGGCTGCAACCTACCAGCCTCTTGCAAAACCGAACAACGGCATCTATTATTGGCGGGTGGTCCCCCTCGACCCGGAGGGACGCGCAGGGACAGCCAGTGACAGCCGCAGCTTCACCATGGGTTACAACCAGGTCCCGCAGCTCTTGGAGCCAGCCAACCTCTCCACACCCACCTTCACCCCCACCTTCCGCTGGACGGCGGTGCGCGGTGCTCAATCATACGAATTATGGTATTCAACGGATAATACGTTTACAGCCAGAACGGCGGTTTCGACCCAGAACACATCCTACACTCCCATCACCGCCCTGGAGAATGACAAACAATACTATTGGAAAGTCCGGACGGATTCAGGCAACCCTATCTCCGATTGGAGCCCGGTTTGGACTTTTCAAAAGCAGTGGTACATCAAGCCTGTCCTGCTCACCCCGGTAGATGGCTATCAGAATGTGCGGTTCCCGACTTTCACCTGGACGCCTGTGCCCGGCGCCGCCTATTATAAGTTTGAGCTGGATGAAGAAATTAGCTTTGCAAATCCCTACGTTCAAGGAGACACGGCAAACAATTTTTATACGCCTAATAAGTATGAAGGTATTGCCCGGACCTGGTATTGGCGCGTAACGCCTTACGATTCAAAAGGTCAAATGGGCAAGGTGAGCCAGACGGCCTCATACGCTGGCAGCAGCGACTCTGTCGCTCCCGACCTGATCTTCCCATATTACTATTATCCTCCCAATACTTTCCCAGCCCCAGATACAGGCGTGGCAATGCAGCCGCATGTGGACCGCACGGTGAGCTGGCCGATCTTTTACTGGCACCGCCTCACCGTCCCCTACCCAACCGGGGGTACCTATGCGTATGCTTACCGCATTCAAGTCAGCACTACCGCCCTCTTCACCAGCATCGCCTGGACGGCTGATACTCAAAACACGCATGCTGCCCCCACGATTGGCAATCCCTTCGTTCCCGTTAGCGGGCAGGATTACTATTGGCGCGTGCGCCCGCTCAACAATTCAGGTATAGAGATCGGCGCATGGAGCCAGATCTGGAAGACCCGCATCACGCTGCCTGCCTCCGGAGGCACCTCCACACCACCTCAGCTCCTCCGCCCAGCCAATGCGTCTGAAATTGTGGAGACAACGCCCATGTTTGAATGGAAACCGGTGGCTGGGGCAACCGCTTACGAGGTGCAGATCAGCGACGATGCCGCGTTTGGCACGACACTCGACACTGGCAGCGTGCCGTACCCGGCTTATTCGCCGACCACCAGCCTGGCACAGCGCCTGCTGGGGAAGGTCAATTTTGGCACCTACTACTGGCGGGTGCGGGCGCGCAGCGGCGCTAACCCCCTGGGAGATTGGAGCGAGACGAGGCGCTTCCAGATCGCAGCCCAATCTGAAATCCTATTGGGGACGCGCACCTTGGGAGCAGCAGAGAACAGGCTCCAGATCGCTGCAGATCCAGATGATATCACGGATAACAATTACGAGCTGACCACGCTCTACGCCACCCAGGATGCAGGCTACTGGTATTTTGGCTTCAGCGCTACCACAGCCGCTGAAAATATGTCCTATGCGCTGTACCTGGACGTGAACCATGTGGACAACTCCGGGGGTGACACCGATCCACGCAGCAACCTCATCACCACCATCGCCGCGCACCGACCTGAATATGTGCTGTACCTCAACCAGGTTGGCGCTTCCCTGACAGTGGATGATACCGAACTATACAAATGGAACGGCATCGGCTGGAACACCCCGCAGCGTCTCAGCGACATTGGCGGCGGGCTGGTTTACAGCGGTGGATATGTCGAATTCCGCATCCCGAACACCTTGATCGGCATGCAGGACGATACCGGCAGCTACGCCGTCTCGCTGCTCAGCCTGCCATCTGGAACCGGGCAGCAACCGCGCGATAGCGTGCCCTCCGACCCCAACGTGCCCGGCAGCGCACCGGTCAGCCGCTTTACCAGTGTGTCAGAGCGCATGAACCAGGTGCTGCCCGCCAACAACGCCGCCGGCGACCTGGCAGAAGCCGTTCCCTTTGTGCCGACCTTTTACTGGGATTACCCAACCGGTGCGACACCCACGAACCCCTGGGCGGGGGCCCGCATGCGCGTCTACCTCGACCCGGGCTTCACCACCCAGGTGGCTGAATATATCCAGACTTCAACGGCTGCCTATTATGCCTCAACGAGCCATTTTTGGGAGAACGATATCAACGGCGATAACTCGTATTACTGGCGCATTCAGCCGCGCTACCTGCCCGGGCCGGTCTACGGTGTATGGTCGCAGGGTGGGCGTTTCGAGCGGCGCGGCTTCATTCCCCAAAATTTGCAGGCCTCCGTCGATTTCGCCACGCCCACTTTCTCCTGGGACCTGGTCGAAGGCGCTGAAAAATATGAGCTCTGGGTCGATAACAACCCCGGATTCGGGTCGCGGGAAATTTCAGTCACCACCGGGCAAAACACCTACACCCATACTGGCACCCTGGACAGCGGGACATATTATTGGAAAGTGCGCGTCCTGCGGCATGGCAGTGTGACCAACGAGTGGAGCGGCGTACAGACATTCACGCTGACCTACCCCACCCCCACCGGCCTCACGCTAGGCAACCCGGAATTTCCCAGCCCCATCTCCAGCACACCGATCTTCTGCTGGCAGCCGTTGATCGTACCGACGGTGGGAAACCCGATCCTGGCTGCCTACAAATACCGCCTCCAGGTGAGTAAGGGTGATCCAAACTTCGCTACCATCTATGAGACCCAAGACACCGAGCAGAAATGTTGGACCTCAATCAAAGGCTATGACGATGGCACCTATTACTGGCGGGTTGCTATGATCGATGGCGGTGGCAATGTAGGTGGATACAGCGCATCTGTCCAGTTCACCAAGCAGTACCCAACGGCAAAGCCCCTCTCACCAGTCAGCGGCAGCACGATCACGGAGACGCCCACCTTCGTATGGACGGCCTCCGACGGGATCACGCCCTATGTGTTCGGGGCTGCTAATTACAAGATTGAAATCTGCCAGGATCAGTTCTATTCCGTCAACTGCGAAAAGGTGACCACCCCCAACACGCGTTACATCCCCACCAAGGGTTACGACACCAAGAAGACCTATTATTGGCGAGTCGCCATCGTGGACAAGGATAGCAAGCAAGGTCCCTGGAGCGATGCCACGATCATCATCGATCCGTATCCATACAAGTTGCACCTGCCTTTTACCAGGAAGTAAGATTTTTTAGCGGTTTAAAAATTCTGGGTCTGTAGAATTGTGATAAAATACAGACCCAGAAAAAACCTGCGGGCGTGGCCAAGTGGTAAGGCAGCAGCTTTCCAAGTTAATTGGCAGCTCCGCAATTTGCGGCGGTAACTCAATGGTAGAGTTCTTGCCTTCCAAGCAAGCTGTTGCGGGTTCGAGTCCCGTCCGCCGCTCTGAAGAGATCAGCTTTCAAGCTTCAGCTATGTAAGCACTTCGACCGGCTGATCACAGAGGCTGATTGTTCTTTAACAAGGGCCCGTAGCTCAGCGGCAGAGCGGACGGCTCATAACCGTTTGGTCGTAGGTTCGAACCCTACCGGGCCCATATTGTCTTAATTTATTCTAAAAGCGCGGTGTTTGTCTCACCGCGCTTTTGCGTCAATCGCATTCGTGACTCAAAACCTTGTTGTTAATCCATTCAAGCTCTTGAGAATAATTTGTGCTATAATAGGATAAATTTGGTTTTATAACTCTTCTTTGCACCGGGAGGAAATTAAGGTGAAAACCACATTTGTCCTCAAAGCAGTCTTTATTTTCGCCATCCTGATGGCCCTGTCCGCCTGCAGCGCGGGCGGCAAGACACCCACCCTTAGCCCTACCGAGGGAGCGCAAATGTTGGCAGGCGTTTATACCACTTCTATCAAAGATGAGGATATCAGCAAGGTAAAATCGCTCGAATCGAATTTTTCTGTAAACCAGGGTGAATGGAAAATAAACTTAACCAACGATGGAAAATTCACCGCCGAAAAAGATGGGCAGTTTGTCGCTAACGGCAAATTTACAGTCCGCGGCGACGAGATCGAGTTTTATGTGGACCAAGTATGTCCCGATTGTTCGTGCTTAAATGCAATTGGACGTTATTATTGGGCTCTCAAGGATAACCAATTGAGCTTTTCCAAAATTGCAGGTGTTTGCGATGCGATGGATCTGGTGATGACTTCCCACGCCATCACCCGCCAGCCTTAACAAGATCAATCTCCATCTTCTGTTTTTCACAGCTATTCCGTGTCTTTCTTTCTATTTTTTTGTCCGAACCAATCCAATAAAAGTGATGGATCACCATAGAACTGAGGGCAGGATTCCTGGGGGGGGCATCTTCTCGATCACGATATAATTAGGTTAAGGAGATGATGACCATGTCTACCGACCCCTCAGACCTGGAAGGCTTGACCCTCTTGGGCGGGCAAGCCAAACCCTCAAAAAACCTGGAAGCTTTCCCCAACCGCTCGCCCGGGCGCTATTACCGGGTTATCCTGGAGACCGACGAGTTTACCTGCCTGTGCCCCAAGACCGGGCAGCCCGATTTCGCCACCATCCACGTGGAGTATGTTCCGGATGAAAAAGTGGTCGAGTCGAAGTCGTTCAAGCTGTACTTGTGGTCCTATCGCAACGAAGGCGCCTTCCACGAGCACGTGGTCAACCGCATCCTGGATGACCTGGTGCAGGTCTTGAACCCGCACTGGTGCCTGGTGAGAGGCATCTTCAACATCCGCGGCGGCATCGGCATCACCGTGGAAGCGGAGCACACCCGCACCCCTGAAGCGCGGAAGCAGTGGCACGATAAATCGTGGCACGATAAATCGTGGCACGAACATGCGTGCCAAGCGAAAAACGAAGCATGACTTCGAAGCCCGCTTACCGCTATTTCCCTCTGGTGACGGCCCTGTTTGTCACCACCCTGATCATCTCCAATATCATCGCCGTCAAGGTCGTGCAGATCGGCCCGCTGTTCCTGCCCGCCGCGGTGATCCTATTCCCTGTGGCTTATATCTTCGGCGACGTGCTCACCGAAGTGTACGGTTATGGGCGCGCCCGCCAGGTGATCTGGACCGGTTTCTTCTGCAACCTGATCGCCGTGGCTGCCATCTGGATCGCAGGACTCCTGCCCGCAGCTCCTTTCTGGACGGCGGGTGTTTATCATTCTCCCCAGGAAGCCCAGCAGGCTTACCAGGCCATCCTGGGCTTCACGCCGCGCTTGCTGGTCGCCTCCTTCATCGCTTACCTGGCAGGTGAGTTCCTCAACTCCTTTGTGCTGGCGAAGCTGAAAGTCAAAACCCAAGGGCGGTTCTTATGGCTCAGGACGATCACCTCCACTCTGGTGGGTCAGGGAGTCGATTCACTGATCTTTATATCGATCGCTTTCTACGGTATCTTCTCACCAGCCGACTTGCGCACAGCCATCCTTTCTCAATGGGCTTTCAAAGTGGCTTACGAGATCCTGGCGACCCCGCTGACTTACCTGGTGGTGGGCTGGCTCAAGCGCCACGAAGAAGTAGATTTTTATGACCGGGATACAAACTTCAACCCGATAAAATTTTAACTCCGAAAATCCTCGCTAATCTTCACAAATAATTGGAAAAGATTAGTGAAAGATTGGCGGAGATGTACGCATCTGAGATGAGTACATCTCAGATTAGCAGAATCAATAAGGAGCGAATATGATTCAGGAACTTCCCCTCGAAAAACTGCGCCGGACTTGCGATCCGAACCTCTTGTGCTGTGAAAGCAGCGCGGAGTTAAGCCCGCTGAACACGATCATCGGTCAGGAGAGAGCCGTGCGGGCTTTGAAATTCGGCCTGGGCATCAAAGAACGCGGCTTTAATGTCTATGTCGCCGGCCGGCCCGGCACAGGCCGCACCACCGCCGTGGAGAATTTTTTAGAAGCCGCTGCCAGGGGAGAGTCCACCCCCGCGGACTGGTGTTATGTCAACCAATTCCGTGACAGCTCGCGTCCAAACGCCATCCAGCTGCCCCCGGGGCGAGGGGTCGAGCTGAAGGCAGATATCGAATCCCTGGTTGGATCGACCGTGCGTGAGATCTCGAACGCTTTCGAGAGCGAAGAATATGCACTGCAAAGAGACAGCACACTGAAGACCTTCCAACAGCAGAAGCAGGGCATCTTGAATCAAATCAACGAACAGGCGATCCAAAGTGGTTTTGTTATCCAACCCTCAGCAGTCGGTCTGCTGACCATCCCCATTAAAAATGGCAAGCCGATGAGCGAAGAAGATTTCATGGCCTTAAAACCAGAGGTGCGGGAAGAAATTGGAAAGCGGCAGGAACAGGTCAACACTGCCCTCGAAGCCGCCATCCGCCAGGCGAAAGGGCTGGACAAGAGCGCTGTCGAGGCCATGCAGAAGCTGGATCGCCAGGTAGGTTCGTATGCCATCCGCCACTTCTTCGCCGACTTGAAGGATAAATATGCCGGCCTGGATGAAGTATTGACCTTCCTGGATGATGTCCAAAACGACATCCTGGATCACCTGGCGGACTTCAAACCCCAGACCGAAGAGCAGCCTGCCCTGCCCATGCCTGGGAGAGGCGCGAAAGAGGCGCCCACCCGCAAATACCAGGTGAATGTCTTGGTTGACAATTCCCGTCAAAAAGGGGCGCCGGTGGTGCTGGAGCGCAACCCCACCTATGCCAACCTCTTTGGAAGGGTTGAGCAGGAGGCGCAGTTCGGCACCCTGGTGACTGACTTTACGCTCATCCGCAGCGGCTCACTCCACCGTGCCAATGGCGGTTACCTGGTGCTGCCCATGGAAGATGTGCTGCGCAACCCTCTCACCTGGGACAGCTTAAAGCGCGCCCTGGAGAATAAAGAAATCATCATCGAAGATGTGGGAGAGAAGATCGGCCTGATCTCTTCCCGCAGCCTGCGCCCCGAGCCGATCCCGCTCTCGATCAAGGTGATCTTGATCGGCAGGCTGGATGTGTACCAGGCGCTGCTGGCCTATGACGATAATTTCAGCGAGCTGTTCAAGGTCAAGGCAGATTTTGATACTTCCATGCCATGGACGGACGAGAATGCAAAGCAGTATGCTGCCTTTGTCTCGATGATCTGTGAGACTGAAAAACTCCACCACCTGGACGCAGCCGCGCTGGCTTTGTTGGTTGAACACGGTGCCCGGCTGGCTGAAGACCAAGAAAAGCTGTCAACCCACTTCGGCGTGATTGCCGATGTGATCCGCGAGGCCAGTTACTACGCCAGCCTGGAACAAGCGGAAGCCGTTCAGGCAGCCCATGTGCGTAAAGCGATCGAAGAACGCTATTACCGTTCCAGCCTGGTACATGAGCATATCAAAGAGATGATGGCGCGCGAAATTATCAAGATCGATGTCAGCGGGAAGCAAGTTGGGCAAGTCAACGGCCTTTCAGTGATTTAGTGGGGCGACCTGTCCTTTGGGCAGCCAAACCGTATCACGGTCAGCGTTGGCCTGGGACGGGAGGGTTTGATCGATATCGAGCGAGAAGCCAAGCTGGGGGGGCGATCCACACCAAGGGTGTGCTGATCCTATCGGGCTACCTGACCTGGAAATTTGCCCAAGACAAGCCGCTCAGCCTCTCGGCGCGCCTGGTCTTTGAGCAGAGCTATTCAGGTGTGGATGGTGACAGCGCCTCCAGCACAGAGCTGTATGCGATCCTCTCAGCGCTGGCCGATCTGCCCATCCGGCAGGGGATCGCCGTCACCGGCTCGGTCAACCAGAAAGGCGAGGTGCAGGCTATTGGGGGCGTCAACGACAAGATCGAAGGTTTCTTTGCCGTCTGCCAGGCCAAGGGGCTGACCGGAGAACAAGGCGTGATGATCCCTGAGAGCAATGTGGCAGACTTAATGCTCAAGGAGGAAGTGGTCCAGGCTGTCAGAGATGGGCAGTTCCGCATCTGGCCCATCCGGATGATCGACGAGGGCATTGAGGTACTGACCGGCGTCAAAGGGGGCGAGCGCCTGCCCGATGGCAGTTTCGAGGAGGGCAGTGTGAATGCCCGTGTTGATCAGCGCCTGAAAGTACTGGCAGAGACTCTGGCACAGTTTGGCAAAACCGAAGAGCCCAAAGAAAGACCTGTGGGAAATGCTGCTGAGAGCAGCAAATCTTAGAGTATAGCGCAAGAAGAGATTAATAAACTTTACAGTTTCGAAAGGAGCGACTCTTTTAGGCCGCTCTTTTCGTTTTAAACTATAGGGAGCATACCGAATTAAGGCACCCCACCGGAAGGTACCGATCCGCTTTGAGATAAGCCGCGCTGCCGCGGGATGGTAGTTGAAGCAATCTCAAGAAAAGTGTATACTATAAGAGGATCGAAGCGAATCGCAGAATTCTAAGGTTTTTTGAATGACCGTTCATCGAGATCAGAAAGGAGGGAATGCTTCGTAAATTAATTTTCAACAATTTCCACAAGTTCTTTTTCCATTTGTATTAACCAATCCATTTTTCTACAATCTATAAAAAAGGTGAAAAAACCTATGACGAATCAATTTCGCAAACTCATCGTCTTGCTCGTTATTTTGTGCATGGCGATACCTTTTTCCGCGCCTGTAAGGACAGCCGCGGCTCCTGCAGCAGATGTGGCTTTTACCATCCTGCATACCAATGATTTTCACGGGCAGTTGGAACCTTCGGGCAGCAACCCGGGCATGGCGCGTGTATCCGCAGTTGTCGAAAGCGTGCGCACTGCAGTGGGCGCTGCAAATGTGCTCCTGGTAGATGCCGGCGACGAGATGCAGGGTTCCTTGCTCTCCAACCTGGGTGACGGAACAGTCACCGGTAAGGGTAAGCCAACCATCGATGTATACAATGCGATGGGCTACAATGTGGCTACCTTCGGCAACCACGAGTTCGACTGGGGCCAGGTTAATTTAGCTAACCGCACCAGTGAGGCTACTTATCCCTACGTGACCGCCAATATCGTAGTAAATGACACCGGCAACTGCACCACGGCAGGCTGGACGGCGCCGTCATTCGCGGATGGTGGTCCGTATCAGATCCAGACGGTTGGCACAGCCCCGAATACAGTCAAAGTGGCCTTCATCGGCGTAACCACTACTGAAACACCAATTATCACCGTCTCCACCGCCACTGCTGGCCTGTGTTTTAAGGATCCGGCTGATTCGATCCTGCATTACTACGATCAGATGAAAGCCGATGGCGCGGATGTGATCGTGGTGCTCAGCCACATCGGCTACGCCGATGGCGGTTACGGCTACGGCATCCCCGTCTATGGCGATCAAACCCTGGCAACCAAGCTGAATACGGCTGGCAAGCCCGCCAACCTGATCATCGGTGGCCACAGCCATACAAACCTCGCAGCAGCAACCAAGGTAGGCAATACTTCCATCGTACAAGCATATTACAATGGACGTAGGGTTGGCCGCGCCGACATCGTGGTTACTCCCGCTGGAGCCGTTACTGTTGCATGGCAGAGTCTGACCGTCAGCACTTCGGGGCCCCAAGATCCAGAGATCGTTGCACTCATCAATAAATGGGCCACTGACCCTGATTATTTGGCCTTAGTCAACACACCCATCGGCTATTCAGCGGTTGACCTGCCGCGCAGCAACACCGGCGACAACATGATGGGCACATTCATTGACGATGCCATCTACAATTACCTGAATACCGATGCCAAACCCGAAAACGATGTTGACCTCTTCTTCAACAATGCCGGTGGCATTCGCGCCGACTGGTGCTGGAACGGGTCTGACTGGGTCAACACGGGTTGCGTTGCTGGAACACACACTGCAGGCTTGTTGACCTACGGCGACATGTTCACCGTTCTGCCCTTCGGGAACGCAACAGTGGTCGGCCAAATGACCGGCGCCCAGATTCTGGAAGTGGTCAATTATGGGCCGAACGTGGCCGGTGTCATCCAGCCTGCTGGCCTCAAGTACAAATACTACTCATACAAAGATGCGAACCCCGGCCCGCAGCCCTATGCCTGGGGTGCCTTCGATGTTTGCGTAGTTAACAAGACCACCAAAGCCTGCGATCCACTGGATCTGAAAAAGACCTACAGTGTGGGCACCAATGAATTCCTGGCGCCAGCGGGCGGCGATGGCTACAGCGGCTTCAAGTACATGACCAATATCACCTATTGGGGTGATATGCTCAACGCCGTCAACGCCTATGTCGCAACCACTTATGGCACCCCCGAAACAGCTTACAAGGGTCCCAAAGGTCGATGGCACGCTGGATGGGCGCATCTATCCGCGATGGCAATGACGCCGGCGGCAGCATTGTTCCGCTCACCGTCTTGCACCACAACAACTCGCACGGCAACCTGGCGAAAGGCTCTTTCGTGGGCTACACCCAGCTTGCCACGCTGATCAAGCAGGAACGCCTGCATAACCCGGGCCGCACTCTGCTGCTCGACGGTGGCGACGCGATCCAGGGCGACTCCATGATGTACTACTTCAAGTCATCCTATTCTGGATACGCCTCCGATGGCACACCACTGCCAGCGAACCTGCAGACCAATCCCATGATCGCCGCGTTGAACGCTATGAATTATGACGCCTTTGACCTGGGCAACCACGAGTTCAACTATGGCAGTGACACCTTCACCGGCATCTTCAATCAGGCTCAGTTCCCGATCTTGGGAGCCAATGTTGCCGATGATGGTCGCATATGGTCTCTCCCAGGTCGGTCCTGGTGGTCAGGGAGTCCAGTCATATCTCCTGAAGGATCTCGGGGGTGTTAAAGTGGCTATCCTGGGAATCACCAACCACCGTGTTCCCAACTACGAGCTGCCCAGCAACATCGTTGGCTTGACTTTCTCTGATCCCCTTGTAAAAGCTCAGGAGCTTTCGACTCAATTGAGATCGACAAACGATGTGGTGATCGCTCTGACACATATCGGCTTCACGGAAGATCCCAAGAGCGTCGAAGTCGACAAGAACGTCGATACCAACATGGCGATGACCGTCAGCGGCCTGGATGCCATCATCGGCTCTCACAGCCACACCAACCCTGCCACAGGCTTCGGTGCTACCAAGTACTTGCCGACCATTGTTGCTGGACCAGACGGCAAGCCCGTCCTCATCAACCAGGCTTACCGCTACAACAACACATTGGGAGAGGTGGTTATCGGTTTGCGAGCCAAAACTGGCGGTGGTTATGAAGTGGTAAGTGAGACCGGGCGCTACCTCAGTGTAACCACGTCCACCGCTGAAGATCCTGCCATCAAGGCCATCGTCGATCCTTACGTGACGCAGCTGAACGTCTACAACAACACGTTAGCAGGCAAAACTGCCGTACCGATCGATACAACGAATGCGTATGTCGCAGAAACCAATGCCGCCAATTTACAGGCAGATGCAGCAATCTTTGAACTGGCAAAGCACGGCATTGATGATGTCGATTTTCATCTGTCCGGGGCTATGACACGACCAAGCTCTCCGACCAATTGGATCATGTTCCCAACAGCAACTTCTTCTACTCCTGCTCAGATGAAGGTCTCTGACATGTTCACCTTGATGCCCTATGAGAACTCGCTGGTGACCATGCGCATGAACGGGCCGCAGCTTAAGGCAGTCTTGGAGCGCGCTTACCGGAACTACTACTACTATAAGTATGTCCCGGGCTATGGCGGTTACTCCTACTACACCACCTGCATGATCGACACCAACTCGGGGAGCCAGATCACCTATAACGATCTCTATCCCGCAGCCTACGATCCGAACGTAAGCCATGTGGTCTCGTTGGTGTTCGATGGCAATGAAGTCAACTTTGAAGACGCTACTACCTACTATAAAGTTTCCACGGTCAACTACCTGGCGGCTGGCTCGTGCAACTTCAACAATAGTGGCGTCAGCTTGTGGCCGCTCAACCAGATTGTCGATGACACGCAGTACTACGTGCGCGATGCGGTCATCGACTACGCCACCGCTATGGGCACCATCTCGCCCGTAATCGAAGGCCGGCTGCAGTTCATTTACGATATCGATGCTCCGACCATCACGATCAACTCCCCAACAGCAAAAGACTACCTGCACCCCGATTTCATGACGCTCGATTTCAACGCCGTGGATGTGGGACCAGCAGGCTTGAAAGCCGTTTGGGCATACCTGGATATCACGAATAATCCAGTATCCAGCGGATTGGTGCTCGATCTGCACACGCTGGCATTGGGCAACCACACCTTGTATGTGTATGCCCTCGATAAGGCTGGCAACCAATCCAGCAAGTCGGTGACCTTCAAGGTAATTGCTACCATCCCGAGCCTGAAGGCAAGCGTCAATCGCCTCTACAGCGAAGGCAAGATTACCAAAAAGGATGTTTATCAGGGCTTGATGAATAAGCTGATAGCTGCCGAGAAGACAACAAGTACTAAGGAAAAGATCAACATTCTCAATGCTTTCATCAGCCTGGTCAAAGCGCAGACAGGCAAGGGCATCACGGTGGAGGCCGCGAACTTGCTCATCACAGATGCGCAGTGGGTGATTAAAAGCCTAAAATAACTCTAACCCTATAAAAGGCGGATCTTAATCGTCCGCTCTCATAACGAAAAAGATGGGGCTGTCCAAAAAGTAATGGGCAGCCCTATCTTTTATTGCAGCGATTGGCGCAGATTGGCGAAATTTTTATTGGTTTCGCAGCCATCGCCTGCGGCTGATTGGCTTCCAAAAAATCTCGTATGGCAGCCCGGGCCGAGGTGAAGGGAGGAATTGTTCTTTCTATCCCCAGGCATCTGCATCGTCTTTTTGGGGGGTTCATGGTATAGTAATTTTGAAACTGTCAAAATCATCGGACCTTCACGAAGATTTTCGAATAGGGTCAGCGGAGGAAGAGTACATGTCTTTTCGAAAATATTTAGAGAAGCTGGAGGGGGATGGGAAGCTGATTAAGGTTTCAGAGCCTATCTCTGCAGAATACGAGATCGCCGGTGTCCTCAAAGAGCTTGAGCCAGCTCCGGTGCTCTTTGAAAATGTTAAAGATTGCCAATTCCGCGTGGTTGGGAATCTCTTCCCAAGCAAAGCCTCTTTTGCTGATTATTTCAACATTCCCACCTCTGCGATCATCCCCAGCCTGCGAGAAGCTATCGACCGGCGTTCTCCCTGCCAGATCATTGAAAAGTCTCCCTGCCAGGAAGTGGTCATTTCCGAACCTGACCTGGATGACCTGCCCATCCTGCGGCACTGTGCGCAGGATGGTGGGCGCTATATCAGCTCAGGCATTTTTGTTGCCCATCACCCGGTCTACGGCCAGAACATCGATTTTCACCGCTGCATGCAGTTTTCGAAGACCGAGATGGCCGTGCGGGTGGTCAAAGGACGGCACTTCGCTGCCTACCTGGAAGAATTGGGGCAGGTGGATGTCGCTGTATGCATCGGGACACCGCCGAATGTGCTGGCTGCGGCAGCCACATCTGTAGAAAAAGGCGTGAATGAGTTAGAGATTGCCAACGCGCTGGAGGGCCTGCAGGTAGTGCGCGCCAGGACCGTGGATGTCCTCGTCCCGGCCGAGGCTGAGTTCGTGCTGGAAGGCACCGTTTTCCTTGACCGCCGCCATGCCGAGGGCCCCTTTGTCGACCTGACCGAGACCTATGATGTCGTCCGTCAAGAACCGGTCTTCGTTGTCAAGACCATCACACACCGCAAAGACGCCATCTGGCAAGCCTTGCTGCCGGGAGCCCTGGAGCACAAGCTGCTGATGGGCATGCCGCGCGAGCCAACCATCTTCCGCAAGGTAAACGAAGTCGTGCGCTGCCTGGATGTGAATGTTAACCCGGGCGGCTGCTCCTGGCTGCATGCCATCGTCCAGATCGATAAGCAAAGCGAGGAGGACGGCAAAAAAGCCATCCGGGCGGCTTTTGCTGGGCACACATCTTGTAAACACGTTTTCGTGGTGGATGGCGATATCGATATCTACGATCCCATGTCGGTGGAATGGGCGATGGCCACCCGTTTTCAAGGAGATGCAGACCTGGTGATCATCGGCCGGGAGCGCGGCTCCAGCCTGGACCCCAGCGCCGAGGCCGGCACGCACCTGACTACCAAAGTTGGCTTTGACCTGACTAAGCCCCTGGAAACCAAAGGCAAGGCCTTCGAGAAAGCAGCCTTCCCAGACGTAGATCTCAAGAAGTTCCTTAATGGATAAGACAAGAATCTTCAGATACGCTAAGGACCTTGCATTCTTGGGATGGCTTCCCTCTCAATTTGTTTCTCTCCGCGTGCTCCGCGGCTCTGCGGTGAAAAGCATTTTATGAAACTGACTAAAGAACAACAAGCCATGTTGGATGGCAAGTATGGGAAAGCCACCCGCAAAGCCATGGAGATCCTGGCAGCGCTGGGCACGATCTATGCTGCCGAGTGCATGCTCCCGGTCACCTCTGCCCAGATCGCTGGGGTATCCTACGAAAACCTGGGCGAGGCTGGGTTAGAGTTCCTGTCTGAAATGGCTGAAAACGGCGGGAAAGCCCGGGTATTGACCACCCTGAACCCAGCCGGGATGGATATTGAGAATTGGCAGGCACTGGGGATCAGCCCGGATTTTGCCGAAAATCAAACCCGGGTTCTTTCTGCCTTTTCCGCGATGGGAATCATCACCACCTGCACCTGCACACCTTATCTTTCGGGCAACCTGCCGCATTTTGGCGAGCACATTGCCTGGGCAGAGAGCAGCGCCGTCTGTTTTGCCAATTCGGTCATCGGGGCGCGCACCAACCGCGAAGGCGGCCCCAGCGCCCTGGCCGCCGCGCTGACAGGATTCACGCCCGAATATGGCCTGCACCTGGATCCAGAACGGCAGCCCGTCGTAACCGTACAGGTAAAGGCTGGCCTGGCAGCCGTTGCCGGCGGACCACGCACGCACCTCTTCGGCGCGCTGGGGCGGGTCATTGGTGAAAAGCTGGCAGCCAGCGGCTTAAGGCCCGTGCCATTCATCCAAGGGATTGAACAAGCCACCCTGGAAGAGCTGAAATCCTTTTGCGCCAGTATTGCCACTTATGGCGGCACCGCATTGTTCCACATGGAAGGGGTTACACCGGAGTTTACCTCAGCCGCGGTCCCCTCAGAAACAATCCAGATCACCGGAACCTGACCTGGAAGCAGCCATCCAGGCTTTGAACGATGGCACTTCTGAAGAGATTGATTTTGTCAGCCTGGGCTGCCCGCACCTCTCGTTGGCTGAGATTGCTCGCCTGGCCAGTTTGTTGGCAGGCAAGCAGGTCGTCAAGGAGTTTTGGATCACCACCTCACGCCCAAACAAACAGGTTGCAGATAGAATGGGGTATACTGAGATCATCGAAGCCAGCGGTGCGAAGTTTGCTGTGGATACTTGCTGTGTGGTGGCACCGATCAAGGGACGCTTCCACACCCTGGCGACCGACAGCGCCAAAGCCTGCTATTATGCCTATGCAAAGAATAAATTCAAGACGGTGTTTAAACCCTTTGACCAGGTGGTCGAAGAGGCTCTGGGCAGGGGTGCAGCATGAAACTCCAGGGGCGCACGATCTACAAAGGCCATGTCCAGGGGCAAGCCCTGGTGACCCACATGGGCATCTCGTTTTTCGGCGGGGTCGATCCGGAGAATGGTATGATCGTCGAAAAGGGACATGAATTGGAGGGGCAGTCAATCCAGGGGAAAGTATTGGTCTTTCCCACCGGAAAGGGTTCGACGGTTGGCTCGTACACCCTCTACCGCCTGAAAAAAAACGGCGCCGCGCCCGTGGGTATCATCAACGCCGAATGTGAGACCATCACGGCTGTTGGCTGCATCATCGCCGAAATTCCGTGCATTGACCACATTCCCATCGAGCAAATCCACTCTGGCGCCTGGCTTGAAATCGACGGCGGCAGCGGTTATGTGAAAATTCACCCTATCAAATCGCAATGATCTGGAGGTAATTTATGAAATATCTCGGTTGTGCGTACTACCCCGAATATTGGGGAACAGAGCGGGTAGAGCTGGACGCCATGTTGATGAGGGAGGCGGGCATTAACCTGGTCCGCATTGGTGAGTTCGCCTGGAGCCAGATGGAACCGGAAGATGGGCACTTCACACTGGACTGGCTGCACAGCTGCGTCGAAGCCTTGGGTAAGTTTGAGATTTCCGTTTTAATGTGCACACCCACCGCCACCCCACCTGCCTGGCTGACGACAACCTATCCGAATACCTGCCTGGTTTACGCGGATGGGAAGCGTGCCGAGCACGGCAGGCGCAGGCATTACTGCAGCACATCCGATACTTACCGCCGCTTCAGCGCCAGGATCACGGATTTCTTGTCGCAAGAGATGTCGCAGCATGCCAATGTGGTTGCCTGGCAGCTCGACAATGAATTTGGTCCAGAGATGAGCTGGTGCCACTGTGAGAACTGCCAGGCGCGCTTCCAGGCCTGGCTCAAGAAGCGCTACGGCTCGATCCAGGAGCTGAACCGCCTGTGGGGGACTGCTTTTTGGAGCATGGATTACTCCGACTGGCGCCAGGTGCGCCTGGGCAGTGATCCCTGGCTCTACCCCAGCCGGATCCTGGACAGCAAACGCTTCTGGAGCGACAGCATGATCAGCTTTGCCCTGCAGCAAGCCGAGATCATCCGGCGCAACCATCCCCAGGCCCTGGTAACGACCAATGGCATGGGGCCCATCTTCCAGCCCATCGATTATTACGAGATGTTCGGCAAGCTGGACGTCGCCTGCGACGACCTCTATTACGATATTGCCACTCTGGATGCGGATGTGGCAGCTATGAATGTCTTCCGCTCGCTCAAGCCCGGCAGGCGTTATTGGATCACGGAAACCGGCTCAGGAGCGCTGGACCATAACCGTCCCCCCCATCCTGACCAGTTCCGCGCCTGGGCCTGGAGCAGCCTGGCTCATGGAGCCGAAGCACACCTGGTCTTCCGCTGGCGCACTTGCCTTTCAGGGCAAGAACAGGAGCTGCAAGGCATTCTAGAGCATTCGGGCAGCCCTCGCCACCGCTACCAGGCTGTGAAAAAATGTTTCCTGGAATTGAAACACTTATGGGACGAGCTCAAAGATTTGCCCTTACCGGAAGCCCCAGTCGCCATCGTCCAAGACTACCAGACCCTGTGGGCTTACGAATTATCCCGGGTTGGCGCGGATGTCAATTACCTGGGACTGGTCTATCGCTTGCATAAAGCGCTCTTCGACCGCAACATCGTGGCTGATTTTATCCCCCTGGAGCGCACCTTACATGGCTACCGCCTGGTAATCCTGCCATCTACTGTGATGGTTTCGCCGGGCTTCGCCACCCGGCTGGCGGATTTCGTCAGCTCAGGTGGTGTGGTGCTGGCCATCGGCCAGGTTGGCATGCGTGACTCAAACAACAACTACCTCCCTTATCCTGGACCCGACCATCTGCAGGATCTTTTCGGGATTAACATCGAAGGCGGTATGTACCTGGGAAGCTTCGTCGCCCCTGACGAGGCCTTGTGGGTCCCAGCACCCCAAAAAGGCCAGGTGGAGGTAAATGTCTCTGGAAACCTGGCGGGCAAGCCGGTCGAGGGCAGGGCCTCGGGTTGGGCAGCGGACCTCACTTACTGCGGGGGAGAAATACTGCTGCAATTCACCTCTGACACTTACGCCGGGCAGCCTGCCGTGGTGCAGCGGCAGCATGGGGAAGGATGCTCCATCTTTATCGGCGCGCTCCGGCTGGATGAAGGGCTTTCGAACAGCCTGCTGGATTATGCGCTTTCGAATGCGAACGTTGCGCCAGGACCACGCACACCGGAATTTGTGGAAGTCATCCGCCGCGGAGAGGTGGTATTTGCCATTAACCATACCCCCCAGGCCGTGCGCCTTGAGCTGGGCATGAAAGGGAAAGCTCTGACGGGCAGCTTCCAGTCTGGCATAGCAGAGCTTGGGCCTTATGGAGTTTGTGCAATCAAAACTGCTATCTGACCGCAGCTAAAGCGTGCTCAAGGTGAAGATACTGGCAGCCGGGACGCAAACATCCAAACCGGTGAAGGGCCAATGCTTCCCGGCTGCAGGGATTTGTCCGATGGTATAGCAGCTCTCGTGCTCGCTAGTGCGGTAGTAATTGAAGTTGCTCTTCAATATTGATTCCGAAAAACCAGCCAATTGGAGATTTAACCGCAGCGGAACCATCCCCTCGTTCATCCCAACCAGGGTGACCTGTTCACCTCTCGGATCAACAAACGCCAAGATGCGCAGTGAAGGGGATGGATTAATCACACCCAGCCTCTTAAAACCGGGCAGCACGAAACGAAACACCTGTTTGCTGGCAAAATAGCGCTTTTTAGGCGTATAGAGGCGCAAACCTGTGCGCAGCAAACCGTAGATCGTCCAGGCTTCGTCATGATCGTGATAATTATCGTAAGCATCCCAAACCAGGGCTCCTCGAAACCCCCCTTCGAGGTGATCAAACAAGCGCCGGGCCATTACCCAGGCCACATACCACTCGCGTTCCCCAGATTGCTCCAAGTCGCCGTACTCACTCATCCATAAGGGTGTCCCCTTAAAAATGCTGGCCTCTACAAGCTCCACCACTTCTCGATATTGCTCGGACAAAATATCACCGTAGGAATGCATCCCGAAGGCACCGATCCGGCCACGCAGTTTTTGGCTGCGTACCAGCGCACTCAGGTAGCCGATGTTGAATCCAGAAGCCTCAGGCACAACCAATTGAACATCCGTGAGTTTGCGCGCGTCCAATTTATCCACCAGCAGCTCACATATTTTGACATAATTCTCGGGATTAATGGTCGGACCTTCAGGGCTGCCAAGATCAGTTTCATTAATAGGCCCGAAGAGACGAAAATTTAGCTTCTCGCGCTTCTTTGCCCATTCGATCATTGATGTCAGCATCTCCGTAAAAGCCTCGAAATCTACCAAGGTTTTGCCGTCTGACCCTAGCATCCATTTCGGTACATCCCCGCTGGCGGTCAGGTAAGGTTGTACTCCTGCATCGTTCAACCAGCGCAGCATATTCCAGCCGCGTCCGAAAACTTCGCCCGAATAGATTTCAGCCAGATGGTCTTCCTTCAAAGCCTCCGTTCCCAATTCACTAGTGGGGTCAATCCAGTTCGATTTTCCCCAGATATCCAGGCGATAAAGGGTGGCTCCCAGGTCATAACGGAGCAAGTTCATGGCAGGCAGCAAACCAGCGCTCCAATACCTGGCATTGATATTGACGCCAAAGCCAACGATCGTCTGGCAGATCTGGTGGGCATCCACCGTGATATTAACCATTTCTCCGGGGTGGCTCATAATTTAATTTCTCCAAAGAAGTTCCAAGTTGGAAAGAGGCATAGATTCAACGCAAGGTAATGAGACCTTCATATTCTGCTTCGGCTTGCATGCCGCGCAGCTCGAGCACCTCGCTGGCAGCGTGGAAATCTGGGCGATATTGGGGTGCGATGTAAACAGGCGCATCCTTGCTCAGTGGCAAAAGCTTCAATATCAAACTCTTTTCGAGGATCTGGGGGGCAAAGCGCTTCAGCCCAATCTCCCAGGGCTTACCGTTATAAAAATCGTCAGCAATGAGCTGCCCATCGAGGTACAGCCGCCCCGCATCCCCTACATAATCCACGCGCAGAAAGAGCTCATTCACCCCATCCAATGCCTGTGGAGGGAGATGGATCTCCCAGGTCTCAGCCGCCTCAAAATCGGCCTCTTCAGGTGCCTGGGCAACCCCAAGCGGACCCAAGGGGACTTGCCTGGCAGGACCGGCAGCTCGAATCTTGTGATATTCTATTTGAATTTTCTTTTCAGTTGCCGGCAGAGCATAGCGGGTGAAAACCCCCTCCGCCCTTCCACGAACATTCAAGGCCAGGGGTGGGGCAGGATATACCGAAAACCAAAAATCTTCTGGGCAGCGAGAACGGAGGGACAGGATATCTCCATCAAAGGTGAGATCTGCTGGAGAAAGAAAGATGCGCTCCTCGCCCCAAATATGCGCTTTCCAGCACTGCCGGGATTGCTCCTGGCTTAATAAAATCAGGCGAACCGTCTGGCCTTGCTGACTGCGTAAGGTAACCAGGCTGCCCTCGGTCATCTGGCGTAAAAAACGATTCTCCTCTAAGATGAGGCGATCAACCGTGGCCAACGTACTGGCATCGAAGGCAAATTCAGCTCTGACCCAGCCAAGGGCTGCAAAAACATAACAGGGGGTGTCGCCGTCATCTAAACGACAGACAAGCTGCGCTGTAGCATATTGCAAAAGGATGCCATTCATATCCAGGTTGAAAGGCCAGATCATATATGCGCCGCCCGCAATCTGCACCGGTGCAGCGGGAATCTCCAGTCTTTCATCCTTCAGGTGCAGCTCCAACTGCACATCGCTATGTTCTGGCAGCGATTCGATGCGCTGGTAGTTGTTAATGAATACAAAACCGCTCAACCCATCCGTACGGGCTGCCCAGCGCAGGGTTTGGCAGTCCTCCAGGCTGGAGGGAAATTGTTCTGGCAAAACGGGCGGCATGGGAGCGAGAAGACTGCCAAAATCGTTTAAAAGAGATGCAAGAGGCGCAAGCCGTGATAATGTTCTCGCAGTTGGCCGTACTCACCGATCGCAGCTTGAAAGTCGTAGCTGATCACCGGTACATCGTTCCAATATCCGGTTGCCTGCGATTCCTGCAGTGTGGAAAGCTGACCGAGGGGGTGAGAGCCGCCATGGTACATATAATAGCCTGGCAGGTTGCTGCCGCTGCCCACCTTTGTCAGCGGGGGGACGACCACATCATCTGGCAAAATATAGGGGCGGCGGTGGTAAGAGACCTGCATGCCGCCGCCCACCTCACAGGTAGCAAAGGGGTAGCGCTCAAGGTAAGACAGGTCAGCAATGTTCTCAGCTTTATTCAGGTCTGCCCCAATGGTGTTATCATCCCGCAGCCGCGAAAAGAAATAGTGTTTGCGGCTGCCCCTTGACCACCCATCCACTTGCCGGTCCCAGAAGGCATCCGGGTATCCGCCGAAGAGTGGGATCACCTCGTCTTGCGGCACCTGGGCCGGTCCCCAGCCTGTCATGGTATATAACGGCACATCGATCCCCACCTGGCGCGCCAGGTGTTTGAGGGTAAGAATATGCTCAGCGTTTTGGAGCAGCTCATTTTCAAGCTGCACGCCGATCACCGGACCGCCATCCTTCCACAACAATCCCGCCAATTGGAGAGAAACCTGGCTGTAAAAATTTTTCACATAGGCAAGATACTGCGGGTCATCTTGCCGCACCCGAGCGCCGCATTTTGCCACCACCCAATCTGGGAAACCCCCGTTGCGGCATTCTCCGTGCGCCCACGGGCCGATGCGTGGGTAGGCATACAAACCCAAGTCAGCGCATAATGAAATAAAGCGGCGCAGGTCGCAGTCGCCAGTCCAACGGTATTCGCCCTCGATCTCTTCATGATGGATCCAGAAGATATACGAAGCAGCAATGGTGATTCCACCAGCTTTCATCTTGAGCAGCTCCTGGCGCCAGAGCTGGTTCGGATAGCGCGAGAAATGAAACTCACCCATCACGGGCAGCCAGGGGTTTCCGTTCAGCGTCAGATAACGGCTGTTGGCATTAATTTCTATTCCCTGAGGGTTGCAGCCGCCCATTTTTAAATGCCCAGAGAGGATCGAGGGATCCGGACGAGAAAGATCAGCGCTGTGTTTCATGACGATATATTCCATTTTCCAGGTGCAACGCACTTTCAAATTAGCTAAATGATCTTTTTATGAGCTAAACGTTTGTTGCACCTTTATAAAATCAATTTGGTTGTTTCGATAGTTTATCATTATTTGGGGGACTGATTTATAATACACACCGATTCACATACTGTGATCGATTTAAAGGAGACCGACGTGAAAAAATTTCGTGTTGCCGTGCTTGCAAACCTGAAGAAGAACGCTCCCCACTTCGATGGGATGCCGGATGATTTCTGGGACGATCTCGATTCGGAAAAGACCACCAATGCCCTAGTAGAAGCCATCCGTGCTGGCGGGCATGAATGCGAGTTTTTGGAAGGCGATCTCACCTTGTTCGATACCATTCAGAAATATCGCCCGGATATTTGCTTTAATATTTGCGAGGGGCATTTTGGAGATGCACGGGAAGCCCATATCCCGGTGTTCCTGGAGATGCTGCGCATCCCCTACACCGGCTCCAAGGTGCTCACGTTGGCGCTGGCCTTGGACAAACCCATGACCAAGCGTGTCCTGATCTATCACGACCTGCCTACCCCGCTGTTCCAATCCTTTGAGCGTGTCGACGAAGACCTGGCGCCAGAGATGAAATTCCCGCTGTTCGTCAAGCCCAGCCGTGAAGGGACCGGCATGGGGGTCTCTGCAAAATCAATTGTCAATAATGATGTCGAGCTGCGCGAGCAGATTGCCTTTATCCATGAGCGCTATAAGCAAACTGCCCTGGTAGAACAGTATATTGAAGGGCGAGAAGTCACCGTGGGCGTGGTGGGCAACCTGGTTGGCCCGGTCTCCCGCCGCATGCCTGAGAACGATGATGCGCCGCGCATCCAGGCTGGCTTGCGCTTCCTGCCGCCTCTGGAAGTAGATCTGCAGCCCTACCAGGAAACCGATACGGTCTACAGCAATCGCCTGAAAGTGGACCTGGCGGACCAATTGAATTACATTGTGCCTGCGCCCCTGGACCGGGATATGGTGGATGAGCTGAATTGGCTGACCGCGGCGGTTTTCCGCGTCACAGGTGCTTTGGATGTCTCGCGGGTCGATTTTCGCCTGGATATGCATGACAACCTCAAGCCATATATCTTAGAGATCAACACGCTGCCCGGGCTTTCGCCAGATATTTCCGACCTGACCATCGAAGCCAAAGCCGAAGGGATCGGCCACACTGAGCTGGTTAACATGATCCTGAATACTGCCCTCAAGCGCTACGGGATGATCTCCTGAGCCATGCGCCTCCTGCTGACCGGCTTTGAGCCCTTTGATGGCAGTCCGATCAATCCATCCCAACAAATTGTTGAAAGGCTGGAGGCTGAGGGATTGCCCGGGGTTAAGCTGTTAACCGCCATCCTGCCGGTCGATCACCTGCGCGGGCCGGAGAAGCTGCTGCAGCTCATTGAAAAATATCACCCAGAAGCCGTATTATGCCTGGGTGAGGCTTCCACCCGGGCTGTGTTATCCATCGAGCGCCTGGCAGTCAACTTGCTGAACTTTACGATCCCTGATAACCAGGGAGTCCAGGTGGAAGACGAACCGATCGTCCCCGGCGGGCCAGCGGCTTATTTTGCCACGCTGCCAGTCCGGAAAGCCTGCGAAGCCGTCAAAGCTGCCCAGGTGCCGGTAGAGATCTCATTGAGTGCGGGCTCTTACCTGTGCAACCAGGTTTTCTATACCCTGCTGAATTTCCTGGTGCACCAGGGGATGGATATTCCAGCGGGTTTTATCCACCTGCCCAGACTGCCTGAGCAGGCGGCCGTTCAACGCCCCGCTGGTCCTTCGATGAGCCTGGAAACCAGCCTGCGAGGCATTAAGGCCGTGGTCGAAGTGCTGCGCGAGGCTGCCCTCGCCAGGGAGCCGGAGCAAGAGAATTTTCTTCAAGAACCCTCGGCTGAGGTTTTCACTTCTCAGGTTGTGATCCGCCGGGCTACTGTTGAGGATATCGAAGTTTTGGTAGAGATGCGCCTGGCATTGCAGCGCGAGATTGGCGCTCTATTTGCAGACGCACCCGCTGAAGGCGCAGCAGAAGCAAACCGCCAATACCTGCAGTGGGCTATGCCGGCGGGTGAGTTCCTTGCCTGGGTAGCCGAAGCAGACGGTCAGCGGGTAGCTTGCAGCGGCCTGGTGTTCTACAGCCGCATGCCTGGAATGCATGGCATGGCAAGCCGCGAAGCTTATGTGATGAACATGTATACCCATCCCGCATACCGCCGCCTGGGGATCGCCTCGGAAATTCTCAAGCGCATGATACAATTTGCCAGGAGCAGAGGCGCACGGCGGATCTGGCTTCGGGCTACCTCGATGGGCAGGCCTGTCTATGAAAAGATTGGTTTTGAGCCGATGGAATCGGCTATGCAGATGAAGTTGGAATAAAGGAAATTCAAAGGGAGCCGAAATTATGCGCGTACTTAACGATGTCCAGGAGAGTTTGCTTAATGATGAGCGCAGGCTGTTAAATGACCTGCCGCGTCTCTTTGGGACCTTTTGGCGCATCTCAAGAAGATCAGCAAACTCTGGGTCAATCGATCCAACAACTGGAAGAGTTATTCCTCCTGGTTGTGGTGGGGGAATTCAATGCCGGAAAAAGCGCCCTGATCAACGCCCTCCTGGGTCAAAAGCTTTTGAAGGAAGGTGTTACCCCAACCACCACCCAGATCAACATTTTACGCTATGCCGAAACGGAGGAACGCAGAGTAGAGGATGAGCATATTCACATCCTGACCGCCCCAATCGAGTTCCTAAAAGAGATCAATATCGTCGATACTCCCGGAACAAACGCGGTGATCCGCGAGCACGAAGTCATCACCTCAGAATTCGTCCCGCGTGCGGACCTGGTTTTGTTCATCACATCTTCGGACCGTCCCTTCACCGAAAGTGAGCGGACTTTCTTAGGCTTGATTCGCAGCTGGGGTAAGAAAGTGGTGGTGGTTCTCAACAAAATCGACATCCTGCAGAACGAGGCCGATCTGCAGGAAGTGTTTGCGTTTGTAGCAGGGAATTTTCAAGCCCACCTGGGCTTGACACCTGAGATTTTTCCGGTCAGCACACGCAATGCCCTGCGTGCCAAGCAAGGCGAACCTGACCTGTGGCAGTCCAGCCGTTTTGAGGCCCTGGAGCGCTATATCCGAGAAACTCTGGATGAGGGCAGCCGGCTGCGACTCAAGTTCCTTAATCCGCTGGGGGTAGGGATGCACCTGGTGGATAAATTTCTCGAGATTACGATCAGCAGGCTGGATCTGCTGAAAGAAGACTTTTCCCGCCTGCAAGACGTAGATTCTCAATTAGCCTTATATAAAGAAGACATGCAGCGCGATTTCAACTTCCGCATGTCTGACATAGAAAATATCCTGTATGAGATGGAACAGCGCGGTCAGGATTACTTCGATGAAACCCTCCGGCTGGCGCGCGTGTTTGACTTGATCAAGCGCGAGCGGATTCAAAAGGAATTTACCGAGCGGGTTGTAGCGGATGTGCCTCAGCGCATTGAGCGTAAGGTAAACGAGCTGATCGACTGGCTGGTGGATTCCGACCTGCGCCAATGGCAGGCCGTGAACGAGCACCTGGCAGATCGCCGGCGCACACACCAGGAGCGGATTGTGGGCGACATGGGCATCGGCAGCTTCCATCACGATCGCGAACAATTAATCGAAGGGGTCGGACGACAAGCGCAGCGTGTGGTCGAAACCTATGACAAAGTCCAGGAAGCAGCCGCTATCGCAGATGGCGCTCAGGCGGCGGTAGCTGCCCTGGCAGCGGTTGAGATCGGTGCCGTCAGCCTGGGTGCTATCGTGGCAATCCTGGCAACCACTGCAGCCGCGGATGCCACCGGGATTTTAATTGCCAGCTTGATCGCCTTATTGGGGTTGGTCATTATCCCTGCTCGCAAACGTCAGGCGAAGAACGAAATGCGTGAAAAGATTGCCGCCATGCGGGAGCAGCTTCTGCAAGCTTTACGGTCTCAGTTTGAACGGGAGATCGAGCGCAGCCTTCAGAAAATTAACGAAGCCATGGCTCCCTACACACGCTTCGTGCGCGCCGAGCAAGGCAAGCTTGTTGAAACCCAGGCAGAGCTGAGCCGGATCCAGACCGGCCTGGAAGATCTGAAGGTCAAAGTAGACGAGATCGTTTGATCGGGCAAAAGCTGCCATGCGAGCATTGAAGATCAGCCCGCCTGGGTTACCTTTGACATGGCTGGCAAGGGCAGCGCTGCTGGCTGGGATGTTTCTAGGGGGATGTTTATCCACTTCGCTGGACCCGGCGCATACCCCGGAAGCTTCCGTACCTACCAGGGCAAGTGACACTCCTTTCCCCTCTCCCCTACTCCCTTGCCCTCTACGCCATCGTCCCATCTCACTTACACCTCTGACAACTTCTTCCCCCATCCCCATATCCTCTACTCCCCTGCCCTCTTCCACCCCCTCACCCTGGCGGTTTGAGCAGTCTTTTGGCGGTTGGGAGCAAGTTTTGGCCTTAGCCTGGAGCCCAGATGGAAAGCTGTTAGCCGCTGCGGCGGGGGAGCATGTTTACATCCTGGATGGGGGCAATTTCCATCTGCAGCAGACCTTGCCAGTCGGCTCCTGGTCAGATCGCCTGGCGTTCAGCCCGGCTCCAAATTCAATTATCCCCTATTTGCTGGCAGCAGCTTCCAAAGACGGCAGGGTGCAGCTGTGGGATGCAAGCAGTGGGAAACCGCTTTCTGCTTGGGAAGCGCATCAAAAAGGGGCGAAAAGCGTCGCTTTCAGCCCAGACGGCGTATATATAGCTTCCAGCGGTGGGGATGCCATGGTGCGCCTGTGGGAGGTGCAGGCTTTGCTTGAAAAGCCCAGTGAGAAACCGACTGCCCTGGCTGAAATGATCGGAGGCGCCTATGCCATCCCAGATGTCAGCTTCAGCCCAGATGGAAGCCTGGTTGCATCGGTAGATATTCACGATATCCGCCTGCGCGACCCGGCCACGCAGCGCCTGGTACGGACCCTGCGAGGGGACACCTCCATTTTCCGGATTGCTTTCAGCCCAGATGGCAGCCAGCTAGCAGCCGCCGAGATGGGAAATACCTTGAGCTTGTGGGATGTGGCCACCGGAGAAATAATTGAAAGACGGTCTGCGTCAGGAGGGCAAGCAGGGGATGAAAAAATTTTCCTATGGGGGCTGGCATTCAGCCCTGATGGCAGCCGCCTGGCTGCCGGAGGCAGCGATGGGATGGTCACCCTTTGGGAAGTGGATACCGGACGGGTGGTACAGCACTTTCGGGCACACGAACGGGCAGTGACCAGCCTGGCGTTCAGCCCAGATGGAGAGCTGTTAGCCTCCGGCAGCCTGGATGGGAATTTGAGGCTTTGGAATAAGTAGAAGCAAATTCGCTGCATGATATAATTTTTTCAACCCTGCGGTAGAAAATCATGTTAATTTTAATCCTTCCTTGTGTGTTCGCGGTCGTTTTTCTGGACCTGCTGGCCTGGCATTGCCAGCGAAGCGATGAAATTCCAGATTGGCGGATCGCTTTCCTGCAAACAGTTTTGTTTTTAGGAGCAGGTCTGGCGTTAATTGCGGAATTTCTAAGCCTCTTCAATGCATTAACCTTACCTTGGTTATTCCTATCATGGGTAACTCTTTTCTTAATCGCCGCCTTGCTTGGGTGGAAGCGAGGCTGGATAAAAATAGGCTGGCGCTGCCTCCGGCAAAATCAGTTAGCCTTGGACCGGTTTGATGGCATCTTCTTCGCCTTTATCGGGATCATCCTTTTTTTGCTCCTGGTCGTCGCTTTGCTATCACCCACAAATAATACAAATTCCTTACAATATCATATGAGCCGGGTGGCGCATTGGATTCAGAACGGATCTCTCCGGCATTATCCAACCGGGTATTATCCCCAGCTGACGCACCCCTATGAGGCCGAGCTTTCGATCCTCAACCTGACCTTATTATGGGGGAATGATCAGGCTGCCAATCTGGTGCAGTGGTTTGCAATGATATTTACTTTTGTGGGCATTTCCTGCCTGGTTAGCATCCTGGGGGTTGGACGAAAAGGTCAGTGGGCTGCAATTGCCTTTGCAGCCAGCATTCCGATGGGCATCTTGCAAGCCACCAGCACACAAAACGACTATGTGGCTGCCCTCTGGTTGATTTGTTTGGGCATCTTTGTCTTGCTGGCAATTAAGCGCGAACCCGGCTGGCTTGAGATTATCAGTATAGCAGCTGCCTTAGGGTTAGGAATGTTGACCAAAGGCACCTTCTACCCCTACGCTGTGCCGTTGGGGATCTTACTCTTCATCGGTTGGTTTATCCGCTCACTCAGGCGCAGCCCAAAAAGCACCCTGGTTCGAGCAGGGATCATTTTGTTAATCGTGGTAGCGTTGAACCTGGGCTATTGGGTGAGTAATACCATCTCCTTTGGAGGACCGCTGGGACCGAAAGGATGGGTGAATACCATGACAACCGAGAGCAGCGGAATCACTTCTCTGGTCTCGGCTGCCTCCCGCAATTTCCTGATGAATTTTGTCACCCCTTATGAGGAGGTCAATGATCGAATGGTGAAAGGGCTGCAAAAAGCATTTCAAAAAAGTGATCCCAGCCTGGCTGACTTCTATTTTATTTGGGGTTGGAACCATGAAGACCTGGCTGGCAGCCCGCTGCATATGCTGCTTGTGCTGGTAACCACGGTATTAAGCTTTTGCTTTTGGCGCCGCTTCTCGGGAACAGGGACGTTGGCATACCTGGCAGCCTGCCTGGGGATGTATGAAATGCTCGGGCTGATGGTCCACCCCGATGTATATGGGTTGCGTTTCCAACTGCCGTTTTTTGTAGCCTGGTCACCCATTTTCGGAGTGGTGATTGCTAAGCTGAGTCGAGGGTGGTTCGTACAATTGGCCACTCTCTTGCTTCTATTGGCTGCTTTGCCCTGGGTCTTTTTCAACCGCTCGCGTCCGTTGATTGGCATGAAAACAGAACCAGAAAAGTTTGCCATTCCCTGCGACTGGCATTTCGGTTGTACGATGGTGGGCAGCATTTTAATAGAGCCCAAAACGACCATCTTATTTGCAAATAACATGATGTGGCGTGAGCCTTACACGGCAATAGCTGCGGATATTCTCAGCTCAGGTTGTAAAGAGATTGGATTGCGAATCGATTCGCATGACAGCGAATATCTCTTCTGGAAGCTATTAAAAGCTCCTCAAAGTGGTTTTCGGCTGGAAAACATCTACCCCTTTCCCGAATTGAAGCGTTACAGCGACCCTGCTTTCAAACCCTGCGCAGTGATCTGTACCATCTGCGGGGATAGGCAGCAGGTCCACGGCTTGGGCTTGACCGCCGATTATGGGGAAGTAAAGCTATTCCAAGGACAAAATTATACCCCTGAGGCCGGTCCGTAAGCTGTCCTCTTCTCGACAAAAGCATTCTGCCAGCTCAGGTTAAGGTTCTATCCAAGAACCGGATCGCCTCTAGGATTTTCGGATAGGTTATAAGATCTTTACACTGGCCCCATTGCTGGCATGACAAAGGTAAACCGCGGCTGCATGGCCAGTATGCCGCTTGTATTTTTCCTTCAGCTTCTTGATGAATTCCTGCGCTTGCGCTTCATCCACCAGGTTGACGGTGCAGCCGCCAAACCCTGCCCCCGAAAGCCGTGCCCCATAACATCCGGGGAGCTTCCGCGATACTTCCACAAGATAATCAATTTCTGGGCAGCTCACCTCGTACAGGTCGCGTAAGCTGTGGTGCGAGGCGTACATCAACCCTCCGAAGTATTGAATGTCCCCCCTGCGCAGACAGCTGATCGCCTGGTTCACGCGTGCCATTTCAACCACTACATGCTCAGCTCGCTTCCGAATTTCGGGGGGTAGGAAAGCGCTGTAAGCTGCGAACTCCACCGAAGAAATATCCCGCAGTGATTTCACTTTGGGAAGGTAGTGCTGCAGCAGCGCAACCGCCTGCTCACAAGCTGCCCTCCGTTCGTTATAGGCGATCGCCGCCAGGCTGCGCCTCAGGCCGGTGTCAGCGACCACAATGGCCGTTTCAGGCGGCAGTGGCAGGGCTTCCCAGTCCAGGCTGCGCGTATCGAAGATCAGTACATGCTCTGCGATTCCACACGCACTGGCAAACTGGTCCATCAAGCCGCACTTCACCCCTACATAAAGGTTCTCTGCTCGCTGGCAGGCTTGCGCCATGCTCAGCGGCTCGGCTTGCCATCCCCCCAGGGCCTGCCAGGTAAAAGCGAAGGCCACTTCGACCGCGGCCGAGGAGCTCAAGCCAGCCCCAATGGGGATATCCGAAGTAAACACTGCCTGCATCCCTACAACAGGGTACCCGGCTTCTTGTAAAGCCCAGGCTGCCCCGGCCGGGTAGGAGGCCCAGGCCGGGAAGGGTTTGCCATCCAGGTCAACATGCTGATCGAGCTGGTCCAAACGGAAGGTGACGGTTTCGTTCAAGGCGTTGGCTCTGATCGTCACGATATTCCCTGCCGCTGGCGCCGCGGCAATTTGAACGACCCGGTCGATAGCTGCCGGCAGCACAATCCCCGCATTGTAGTCAACATGCTCTCCAGCCAGGTTGATCCTGCCAGGCGCCTGAGCAAGGATGGTCGGAAAATAATGGAATTGGCCGCGAAATAATTCGATGATAGAGGTAGCGTTCTGCATTTGGATCAAGACTTGTCTGTATAGGTGAACGCTCCGGGGAAATTCTGCGCGGCGCGCTCTTGCTTCCCGCTCCAGGTTTCGATATCTAAACGATAAACCAGGGTGATATTCAGCTCCTCTGGGACGATCGGTTGATAATCTTCGCCTGATTTCAGGTGAGGGAAATACTTATCCAGCAAAAGCTGCAAGCCATACCGGGCTTCTTCTGGATCATGGACAAAGCTGGTTTTTCCAAGGGCAACCAGGCTGGCATATTCGATGCCGAACTCCATGGCTGAATCCGCGGGAAGCAGCCTCCCCAGCTCGGAAACACAAAAGCAGGTGCGCGGGTTCGCCTCAATACTGAGCGGTGTGTGACCTTCCGTTGCGCCATGGAAGTAAATCGCGTTCTTTGTTTCATCAAAAGCGAATAATGTAGGCTTGACATAAGGCTGACCTTGCCATTCCGTTCCCAGGGTGCCGTAAGGCGCCTTGTGCAGCATGGTTCTTAACCAGGTTTCATCGGTAATGGCCCGGTCAGCCCGGCGGGGTCGGTTATAAGCGGGTGTTGGCATAACTTTTCTCGTGCTCCTTCATTTATCAAAGAATTTTTCCAAATACTTTTCCCAAATTACCCCAGCTTAATCGATCCTGCGGCTGCGCGTATATCCAAAAATAAGCAGCACGCCCACAGCCATCGCCGGCAAGATCACCAGCCCGGCCTCCGGGCCAAAAAGCCCCCCAGTTACCAGCTCCGGTCCTTGCACGGTCTGGCGGATCAAGCCCGGCATATCGGTCAGCCCGCTTACCTGGAAGCCGAAAATCGTGCCCTCAAAGAAGTTCCACCCAATATGCAGCCCAATGGGCAGCCAGAGCTGGCGCGTGCGCAGGTAGCCATAAGCCAGGAACAGGCCCGCCAATACCAGGCCTAACACTGCGGTCCAGGACACATTCGGGTTCATTAAGTGCCCCAGGGAAAATAAGACCGATGAGATCAGCACTCCCCAGAACAAGTTCAGGCCGTCAGCCAGGTTCTGCAGCCAGTAACCCCTGGCCAGCAGCTCTTCTTGCCAACCGACCGCTGCAAACAGCAGCAGCCAAAACAAGATCTCCAGCACTGCCTGTGAGGCGGGCTTGACTTGCCAAATAAAGCCTTCGAATTTCAACCAGCCCAGGCTCCATTCCAGGAGATAGATGAGCCCCATCATCACCCCGGCAACCAAAATACCGGCGAGAACATCCAGAAATAGGCGAGGCTTGAGCTGCAATCCCAGGCTGGTGATCGAGCGCCGGTCGAAAATTCTGCGAGACAAGAAGACAGAGCCCGTGATGGCGAAGATGCCCACGATTTTATCGACCATGAAGAGCATATCCTCTGAAGGATTCTGAGAAAGGTAAATTACAAAGGGGCAGGAAAAGAGAGTCAGCAGGCAGATCAGCATGGCTAACTGCCCGATCAGGCGCCAGCCGGCGCGCAAGCGTGGCTCTTCTGGAGAGATAAATATCCTGGCTCGCAGAGAGCGCTCTGCCTTGGGTGAGGGTTCCATGCTGGATCGAGCCGGGCCTCAGGCCGCCCCTTTGAGATAAATCCCGTTCGGGTCGAGCTCCTGGCGCAGGATGCGCAGCTCTTCTTCGGCCGGCGGCGGGGTCAGGCGCAGAGCTGAGGCGGCTTTCAAATCCCAGCCGGTATTCTCGCGCGCCTGCTCGAGCGAAGCCCCTGGATGGAGCGCCGTCATAACCAGCTCGCCCGTCTCATCTGGCTCCATTATGCCCAGGTCGGTCACTACGGCCTGTGGACCACCACCGCGCAGGTTGGCAGCCTGGCGTGCGGACCGCCCGCTCAAAAAGCCCGCCGAAGTGCGAAAATCCAGTTTCTCTGGGAAGCGGCGCTTTTGGTGCGGCGTCAGGATATAACAGCGGTTCGCCCAGGCGGCAATCTCCATCGAGCCACCGGAACCCGGCAGGCGTACCTTGGGATGTGCGTAGGGGCCGATCACCGTCGCATTGATATTGCCGAATCGGTCGATCTGCGCCCCGCCCAAGAAGCCCACATCCACATTGCCGCGCTGCAGGTAGAAGGCAAAGATGTCATACATGCTGCACACCGCCAGCGCCCCGCTGACCAGGGTAGGGTCCCCGATCGAAAGCGGCAGGCGGGCCGGCTGCGCGCCGATGACACCCGCCTCGTAGATCATCACCAGGTTCGGGGCGTGCGTGCGCCGCGCCAGGTTGCAGGCCAGGTTGGGCAGTCCCACGCCCACAAATACCACATCATCATCGCGCAGCAGCCTCGCTGCGTTGATGGTCATTAGTTCAGAAGATGAGTAGCTGGATTGCTCAGACATTTGAATCCGCTAATCTACGCAAATCTTACGCGAATATTTTAATGATTTTGTATATGCCATTCGCTTCCACTCCAATTGGTTAGGATGACCAAAATTGATTAAAAGCCCTAATGGTACCTTGGCAGCTTTAAGTTGGTTGAGAAGCTGGGCTTCCTCTCGTGAAGTAAGTACATCCAGGGCTTTTAATTCGATGATTATCTGCCCGTAAGCCAAGAAATCACCGATGTAGTACTTATTCAGCTCATGATTTTTGTAAAAAAGAGGCAGCTCGGCTGTGATGAGAATGGGATACCACGCTCGGTAAATTCGATTGTTAATGCTTCTTGATAGACTGCCTCCAAGAAAACCCGGTTTCAATTCGTTGTAAACATCCATCGCTGCGCCAATGATCGTGTAGACTTCTTCTTTTAGGATTAATTCATTTTCCGTTTTCATATAACAGAGTCTTTATTGAGAAGTTGACCTATTCGTGGAGATTAGCGCAGATTAGCGGATTTAGTACTTCCCATAATCCACCACTTCGCTCGGGCGGCTGGCGATGCGCAGGCGGGCATGCGTCTCAGGGCCAAGCTTTTCCCAGTACTCCGCCCGGTCTTTGACGCCATAAACCCATTCATCGAGATACTTCTGCACGCTCTCCTGAGACTTGCTGACCTCATCCCAATCCAGGTAGAACGGGTTGTCCCGGTCATAATAACCCTGGGTATAAGAAGGATGAGCACAGTAAGGCACCTGACAGACCGCATCGACAATAAAACCTGGGATCAGCGTGCGGTTCGGGTCTGAGCGGATGATCGCCTCATCTACAATTTCCTCCGCCGTCAGGATCACATGCTCGGCTGCAAAAGCCGCCTCCTTCTGCTCGCCAATGATGCCCCAGATTTGGGCATTGCCATCCGCATCGACACGCTGCACATGCACAATGGCCACATCGGGCTTCAAGGCCGGCACCACCACCACCGCGTTACCCGAGTACGGGTCAATGACCGTGCGGTGGTTTTGGTTTACCTGCTCCAGGTCGCCCGCCGCGGTCGGATTCATCGGCATGAAGGGCAGCCCGGTCGCGCCGGCTTGCAGCCGAGAGATCATCCCAAAATGAGAATACTCCTCCCATTCCAGGCTGCCTGCCTCGATCGCTGACCGCACGATGCGCAGCGAGCCAACCCCAGGGTTGCCCATGTACGAAAAGATCACCTTGCGCGGCGCAGCCAGCTGCCACCATCTGATCATACAACAGGTCGGGGGTAGCGCGTGCCAGCACCAGGTCCTTGCGCCCCTGGCGGATGATCTCATGCCCGGCCGCAAAAGGGATCAGGTGGGTAAACCCGGCTGCATAAATCGTATCGCCATCATACACGTAGCGTGCAATGGCCTCGGATAGAGCCATGACTTTGCTCATCGGTCTCCTTCTCTATTTTTTCGGATTCTCTTTTCCTGGAAAGCTTTCCGCACAGAGCGGAAGCGTTCGCTAGGCTGGGGAGGCTCCCGGTAATGCCAGGCCATAAACACTCCCAGGAACAAGCTGGCTAACGCGGAGAAGAACAACAGCGGCAAGGATCTCTCGCTCTGGTCGATGGTGAAGAAAACCACCAACATGATCAGCCCAACGATAATCAGGAACACGCCAACCCGTCGTTTCATTTCGTTTGTGTATTTTAAGTTGACAGATCTGGGAAGTGAAACTTCCCAGATCTGTCGCTCACATCTTACTTTACCGTGGTATGGATTTGTTCGTGCATGTACAGGGGCAGGTAATATTGCCCACCGGCGTTCTTCCCGGTCGAGCCAGAGCCCTTCCACCCACCAAAAGGCTGGAAGCCCGGCCAGGCACCGGTCGTGGCTCCCTGCGGCCGGTTGGCATAGGTCACACCCGCCTCGATCTTATCGAAGAACCACTCGACTTCTTCTTCGCTGCCATAGAAGCCGGCTGTCAGGCCATAATCCACTTCATTGGCGTATGTCATCGCTTCTTCGAGGTCCTTCACCTTCGCAATCGTGCTGATGGGCAGGAACATTTCCTGCTGCCACAGGCGGTGTGAAAGCGGCACATCCGCTACAATCGTCGGGGCGCAGAAATAACCCTTGGCAAAATCGCCATCGGTCAGGGTCTTACCCCCGGTCAGGATGGTGCCCGCCTGGCGGAGCTCGCTTACAAAGTCCTGGTAATCCTGGTACGAGCTCTTGTTGACCACAGGCCCGAGGTAAACACTGCGTTCCGTCGGATCGCCGATGGTGAGTTTATTGGTCAGCTCCACCAGCCTGGCGACCAGCTTATCGTAGATGGGCGCTTCAGCAAAGATGCGCGAGCAGGCCGAACATTTCTGACCCTGCAAGCCAAACGCCGAGCGTACGATGCCGATGGCGGCGCGTTCCAGGTCAGCATTGCGAGAAACGATCGCCGGGTTTTTCCCACCCAGCTCCAGCACGGTCGGGCGCACCCAGCGGCCCCCGGCAAAATCTCGGAAGATCTTCATGCCCACATCGAAGGAACCCGTGAAAGTCACCCCATTCACCTCCGGGCTGTCAATCAGCGCCTGGCCCAGCGTGCGCCCAGGCCCGGTGACATAGTTGACCACGCCCTCTGGCAGGCCCGCGTCGCGGAAGCACTCCGCCAGCAAGCGCACCACCCAGGGGGTATCGGTGGCAGGCTTCATCACCACCGTGTTGCCGGTCACCAGCGCGGCGCCTACCGGGCCGCCGGTGAGGGCCGTTGGGAAGTTGAAGGGGCTGATCACCAGCCAGACGCCATAAGGTCGCAGGACGGAGAAATTGGTAGAAGTGAAACCCACCAGCGGGTCGCGGCCCATTTCGACGACATAGCCGTTGTTCTTTTCCATTTGGTAGCAGGAATAATAAACCAGGTCGGCTGTCTCCTGCACATCGCCCAGAGACTCCATGCGGTTCTTCCCCACTTCCATCGCCATGGCAGCGCCGATCTCGAAAATACGCTCCTCGATCAAGCTGGCAGCCTTGCGCAGCAAAGCCACACGTTCCTGCCAGGGCGTGTGGCTCCAGACCGGAAAAGCCTTGCGTGCCGCCGCCAGGGCCGCCTGCGCATCAGCTTGCGTGCCTTTTTGGAACAGGCCCAGCACCACATCCGTATTCGCCGGGGAGCGGTCTTCAAATTTCTCGGCCGCAAAGACATCTTTATTGTTGATGATCAAGCCATATTCCTTACCCAGGTTCCTTTTGAGCTTGTTGAGTGCCTCGTCAAAGCGCATGTGCAGCTCTTCTGGGGGATTGAACATGGTTGCATAAGTGAGCTTGAATTTTTCAGCCATTCGAATGAACCTCCTTGTTGGTTTGGGTGAATGGATGGAATAGACTACGGTACTATCTTAGTATACTTTACCCGGCTTTTCAAGTCCAAGGAGTCTGTAAAACAATATGACAACTATCCCGATTTCCCTGTTGCATCTTCTGGAATTCTACGCTAAGACTTAATGCATGATGTTCTCCTCTCGAAAAACCTTTGTCGGCATTGATCCTACCGCCGGGCAGCGCCCCATCACCTACGCCGCCCTTGACGATGACCTGCGCCTGCTGGCCCTGGGTAAAGGGGATATGAACGAGGTGCTGGCCTTTGTTGGCGGCTTGAGCCAGGCGGTGTTAGCCGTCAGCGCCCCGCAGCGCCCGAACCAGGGCGTGATGGACCGACCAGAAGTGCGCGAGAAACTTTCGCCTCCACCGCGGCCCGGGCGTTGGAGGGGCTTTCGACTGGCTGAATATGAGCTCCGTCAGCACCATATCAGCTCCCATCGCACGCCCTCCAGCGAGAAAGACTGCCCAGTGTGGGTGCAGATGGGGTTTGCCCTATACCGGCGACTGGAAGGTCTGGGGTTCAAAGCTTTCCCAGCGGAGTCTGACCTGCAGTATATTGAGGTGTATCCTTACGCCAGTTTCTGTGTTCTATTGGAAAGAGCGCCCTTTCCAAAGACCAGCCTCGAAGGCCGCATCCAGCGCCAACTGATCCTTTACGAAGAGGGTCTGCGCATCCCTGACCCGCTGCATATCTTCGACGAGATCACCCGTCACAATTTGCTCCAGGGCCGGCTGCCTCTTGACCAGCTTTATTCGACACCCCAACTGGATGCGCTGGTGGCAGCTTATTCAGCCAGGCTGGCGGCTTCGAACCCAGAAGGTATCACGCTCCTGGGAGACCCACAGGAGGGGCAGCTTGTTCTGCCGGTGGCAGAGCTAAAACGTACTTACTAGAGGTCGTTCAATGCCCCAACACAAGGTCAAGCTGATTGTAAATCCCAATGCCGATTTGGGCCGGGCCTGGCGTAATGCCGCGGACCTGCGCCCCGTCGTAGAAGAGTTTGGCGGCGCCGATTGGACCGGCACAGTCTACCCCACGCACGCCATCGAATTAGCTCGCCAGGCCGCGGAAGAAGGTTATGAGCTGGTCATCTCGGCGGGCGGCGACGGTACCGCCCACGAAGTGATCAATGGCTTGATGCAGGTGCCCCCCGAGCACAGGCCGCGCCTGGGTATTGTTCCCCTGGGCAGCGGCAATGACTTTTCCCATGCCGTGGGAATGAACCCGCAGCCCTCCCTGGCCTTACGCCAGATTTTCACCGGAAAGCCGAAGCGCATCGACATCGGCAAGATGGTCGAGGGGCACGGGCGTACCGAATATATGAATAACACCCTCGGCATCGGCTTCGATGCCACCGTCACCATCCGCTCCCACCAGCTTTCCAATGTGCACGGCTTTATGATGTACTTCGTCGCCGTGCTCCAGACTATTATCTTCAACCATGACGCTCCCAAGATGCACATCCAAACGGATGCAGAAAGCTGGGAGGATGAGACCATGATGCTGACGATCTGCAACGGCCCACGCGAGGGCGGCGGCTTCCTGGTTGCGCCGGAAGCGCGCATCGATGATGGAATTTACCATTATGCCGCTATCGGTCACATCTCGCGGCCGATGATGCTGCGCCTGCTCCCCGAAGTGATGCGGGGCACCCACGGGCGCTTCAAGGCTGTGCGCATGGGGCAGTGCAAAAAGCTGGAGCTGAAGTCTGAAGAGTCGCTCGTCATCCACGTGGATGGCGAGGTCTACGCCGGTTTTGGCACCGATGTTCGCCAGCTTTCCATCGAGCTGCTGCCAGGGGCGCTGGAGATCATGGTCTGATTGTAGGGCAAGCGGTTAGCTTGCCCCGTCATACCAAAAGGAAACCCCAATCCTGCCTGGCGGCCTGGGGAAACCACACAGGAAAAACCTATGCCTGATTTCGTCAAGAGCTTGCAGGGACGCGACCTGGGGCACCTGCGCATCGTCGCCGAGATGTGGGGGATAGACCTGGAAAACCTGGAGGCCCGCCTGGCCCTGCCGCGCCTGGGGCAGGCTGTGCTGCACCGGGCAGCCGTGGAAGAGATCGTCAGCCACCTGCCCAGCGAAGCCCGCCTCGCCCTGGAAGATCTGCAGCGTAACGAAGGACGCCTCTCCTGGCAGTCTTTCACCCGCCGCTACGGCATCGTGCGCGAGATGGGCGCAGGGCGGAGAGACCGCCTGCAGCCGCAGCGCAGCCCCGCCTCCCCGGCAGAGATGCTTTGGTACCGGGCGCTGGTGGGGCGCTCCTTCTTTGACACCCCCGCCGGCCCTGAAGAATTAGCTTATATTCCAGACGACCTGCTTCCTCTCCTGCCCTATCCTCAAGAGGCGGGCAGCCAGGCCCTTGGGCGGCATGCCACGCCCGGCGAGCGCCTCTACCTGCTCCCGGCCAGCGACCGCCTTCTCGACCACGCCTGCACGCTGCTGGCCGCTTTACGCCTGGGCCTGGAGGCAGAAATCCTTTCAGCCAGTGCGGCGAAGTGGAGTCTGCCTGTGGCAGCCCAAGTCGCCCCGCTGGTGCCCGAGGCCTTACTGGGCCTGTTATCCAGCGCTGGGCTGCTGGATGCCAGCGGACTGCCCCTACCGGAACCGGTGCGGGAATTCCTGGAGGCGCCCCGCGCTGAAGCCCTGGCAAAGCTCACGCGCCTCTGGTTGGTTTCAACGCAGCTCAATGAGCTGCGCCTGCTGCCCGGGCTGAGCGCCGAGGGAGAATGGCAGAACGACCCCCTGCTCGCCCGCCAGGCGGTGCTCGATTTTCTCACCACCGTCCCCGGCAGCGGACCAGCAGAAGAGCGCCCCTTCTGGAGCCTGAATGCATTCACGGAGGCTGTGCGCCAGAAGTATCCCGACTTCCAGCGCCCGGCGGGTGACTACAACTCCTGGTATATCCGTGACCTTTCCAGCGGCGAGTTCCTGCGCGGCTTCGAGCACTGGGAGCGCATCGACGGCGGGCTGATCCGCTACCTGGTCTGCGGTCCCCTGCACTGGCTGGGCATCCTCGACCTGGCTGCCGCCGGTCCGCTCGACGACCCCGCCTCTCCCATCACTGCCTTCCGCTATTCTGCCTGGGCTGCCAGGCTGTTGA
The DNA here is from genome assembly GCA_963751425.1 of uncultured Chloroflexia bacterium. Taxonomy (GTDB): domain Bacteria; phylum Chloroflexota; class Anaerolineae; order Anaerolineales; family UBA4823; genus CAVVUF01. The sequence continues at coordinate 103,522 of CAVVUF010000003.1, forward strand.
AAGGCCTGCCCCCCGAAGGCTTGCCCATGGAAGAAGCCGCGCTCCAGGTGCGCTCGGATGCCCGCCTGGTGGTGCCGCGCCTTTCTCCCCGCGCCCTGCGCTACCAGTTAGCCCGCTTCGGGGTTTGGGAAAAAGAAACCCCAGACCATTACCAGTACCGCCTGACCCCCGCCTCCCTGCTGCGCGCCCGCCAGCAGGGGCTGACCACCAACCACCTGCTCTCCCTCTTGCGCCGTCACGCCCCCACCATCTCACCCAGCCTGGTCAAAGCCATCGAGCACTGGGAGCGCAACGGCCTGGAGGCGCGCCTGGAGACCCTCTCCGTCCTGCGCCTCTCCACCCCCGAGCTGCTCCAAACAGTGCGCAGCTCCCGCCTGGCCCGCTTTTTGGGCGAGCCGCTGGGCCCCACCGCCGTCATCGTCAAGACCGGCGCCATGGATAAGGTGCTGGCTGGGCTGGCGGAGATGGGATATTTGGGGGAGATTGAAGAAGAGCCCAAAGGTTAAATTTTTTGAATGGGTTCAATCTTTCCGAAGTCGGCAGCTCAACCTGGCAATCCCTCTGGGTACGAGGAGGCTTTCCGCGTTCCTTCCTTGCCGGAAACGAAACCGACAGCTTGAACTGGCGGGAAGGATTCATCCGCACCTTCCTGGAACGGGATATTCCTCAGCTTGGAATTCAGGCTTCCGAGCACAGCCATGCGGCGTTTCTGGACCATGCTGGCGCATTATCATGCCCAGACTTGGAATGCATCCGAGCTCAGTCGTTCAATGGGGCTTTCGGACAAAACCGTGCGCGGCTATCTTGATATCCTTACGGGTACGTTCTTGGTCCGGCAGCTCCAACCCTGGTATCAAAACCTGAGTAAACGACAGGTACGCGCCCCTAAAATCTATCTGCGTGACAGCGGATTATTGCACAGCCTGCTCAACATCCAGGATAAACATGATCTGCTGGGGCATCCGAAAGTAGGGGCATCCTGGGAAGGGTTTGTAATTGAACAGGTTGTTCAAATAATCCGGCCTGCTGAAACTTATTTCTGGGCCACCCATAATGGGGTCGAGCTGGATCTATTGTTTTTCTACAAAGGGAAGCGGTATGGCGTGGAGGTTAAGTTCAATGAAGCGCCTGAAATAACCCATTCCATGCAAGCTGCTTCCCATGATCTTGATCTGGCGCATTTGTGGATCATCTATCCCGGGAAAGAATCTTACCAGGTCGAAAAGTGTATCTCAGTTTATCCACTTGAGATGCTGCCTGATTTGCCCGCCAAATTACACTAGGCTTCCAAAGCCTCTTCCTGGCTTCTCCATGCTCTACTGCGTAAAGGATTGAATGCCCTTTGAGACTGAGAAGCAATTTTCTAATATTATCCTGTCTCGCACCTTAACAGCCTCAAACGGTGGTTTTCGGCCCTTATCCCCTATTCGCTCCGATTAGCGAAGCGCATACTTGCGCAGATTAGCGGATTCCCTCCCCCATGCTATAATGGGTTCATTACCTCACAAACGGAGCATATGCATGACGGATAAACCGGTGACCCCTTCGGAAAGCGCCGCCTCGCAAGCCGGCTGGCATTCGCTGTCTCGGCACCAGATCCTGGAACAACTGGCTACTCCGCAGGAAACTGGGCTTTCATCGAGCGAAGCTGCCCACCGGCTGCAGATGTACGGTCCGAACCAGCTTCAGGAAGCGCCCGGAACCACCTTCTGGCAGATGCTGTTGGAGCAGTTCAGCAGCTTTCTGGTGATCCTGCTGATCGTGGCTGCGATCATCTCTGCCTTATTGGGCGACTACATCGAGGCAGCCGCGATATTGGCAATTGTGATCTTGAATGCCACCCTGGGCGTACTCCAGAACCGCCGCGCCGAGAAGGCACTGGCTGCACTGCGGGAATTAGCAGCACCTGATGCTCAGGTGCTGCGGGATGGGCTTCGCCAGGCTGTTCCGGCGCGCCAGCTGGTGCCGGGCGACATTGTGCTGGTCGAAGCCGGCAACTACATCCCTGCCGATATCCGCCTGCTCGAAGCAGTCAACCTGCGCATCGAAGAAGCCGCCCTGACAGGCGAGTCTGTTCCCGTACAGAAAGACGCCAACATCCGCCTGGAGGAGAAAATTCCCCTGGGCGACCGCAAGAACACCGCCTTCATGGGCACGCTGGTTTCTTACGGGCGCGGCCGAGGCGTGGTAGTGGGGACGGGCATGCGCACGCAGATCGGTTTGATCGCCGAGATGCTCTCGGCAGTTGAGCAGGAGCCTACCCCCTTGCAGCGCCGCCTGGATGAGCTGGGCAAGATCTTGGGCTGGGGCGCGCTGGCGATCTGTGGGATCGTCTTCCTGGTAGCTGTCTTCAGGAACACCGACCTGTCCTTAATTACCGCTCCCGCCGGCGGGCTGGCTGTCTATCTCAAAACTTTCCGGGCTGAGATCGTAGAAGTTTTCATGATCGCCGTCAGCCTGGCCATCGCCGCCGTGCCCGAAGGCCTGCCGGCGGTGGTCACCATCAGCCTGGCGCTGGGGATGAACGAGATGATCCGCCGCCATGCCCTCATCCGCCGCCTGTCATCGGTTGAGACGCTCGGTTCCGCCACCGTGATCTGCTCCGATAAAACCGGCACGCTCACCCAAAACGAGATGAGCTTGACCAACATCTATGCAGATGGAACTTTCATCGATATTACCGGGCAGGGGCGGGTATTGCGCGGCGATTTTCTGGAGGATGGCAAGGTGGTTAACCTGGCAAATTACCAGGCGATCCTGACAACGCTGTGGGTCGGCGCGCTGAACAACGATGCCGAGATGCACCTCTCTGGCACGTCCAGTGAAGAACAAACCTACCGCCTGGCGGGTGACCCCACCGAAGGCGCTTTGATTGTGGCCTCCGCCAAAGCCGGCGCACTGCCGCGCCCTCTCTACCAGGCCTACCCCCGTGTGCAAGAAGTGCCCTTCGATTCGATACGCAAGCGTATGGTCACGGTGCATCATATTTTGGCACCCCAGCCCGAAGATATCTCCCCCTTCGACGATGAGAAGCCCTATCACGGATTCGTGGTGGCGGTCAAAGGTGCGCCGGACCTGGTGCTCGACCTATGCAGCCGCTACCAGCGCATGGACGATACCTCAGCCCCGCTGGATGAAAACCAGCGCATGCGCATCCTGGCAGCGAACGACCAAATGACTCAAGCTGCGCTGCGTGTCTTGGGCATGGCATTCAAGGTGGTGGAGGAGCTGCCAAATATCGAAGATGTCGCCAGCCTGGAAAACAACCTGATCTTTGTTGGGCTGGTCGGCATGATCGACCCAGCCCGCGTGGAGGTGGCTCCCGCCCTGAAGATGGCCGCCCAGGCCGGCATCCGCACCATTATGATCACCGGCGATTTTCCCAACACCGCCCGGGCAGTTGCCGAATCGATCGGCCTTATGCGTCCCGGTCACCAGGTGCTGGCTGGCCACGAGCTCGACAGCTTGAGCGATGAACAGCTTCAGGAACAGGTGCTGTACACAGATGTCTTCGCGCGTGTCTCGCCCGAGCATAAGCTGCGCATCGTAGAGGCCTTGCGCGCCAAAGGTGAAGTGGTAGCCATGACCGGCGACGGCGTCAACGACGCCCCCTCCATCAAGCGCGCCGATATTGGCGTGGCCATGGGCATCACCGGCACCGATGTCGCCAAAGAGAGCGCCGACATGGTCCTGACCGACGACAATTACGCCAGCATCGTCTCGGCTGTCGAGCAGGGTCGTATCATTTACGATAACATCCGCAAGTTCGTTTTCTTCCTGCTCTCCTCCAACGTCGCCGAGATCATGATCATCTTCCTGGCCACCCTGGCGGGCGTGCCCACGCCCCTGACAGCCATCCAGCTCCTGTGGCTGAACCTGCTGACCGATGGGGCTCCTGCCCTGGCCCTGGCCATGGAAAAGGGCGACCCTGAGATCATGAAGCGCCACCCCCGCCCAACCAAAGAACCGATCATCAATGGGCCGATGCAGCTGGGTATCGTCGTCCAGACCATCGCGCAAACCGGCGCCGTGCTGACCGCCTTTGTCCTGGGATTGCTCTGGCACCTGCAGGCTGGTGATGTCATCCCTGCCGGGGTGAATCCCCTGGCTTACCTGCTCCAGCATGACTGGCGCGGCGTGGACGTGCAGTCCGCCGAGACGATGGCATTTGTCACCCTCTCGCTGTGCGAGCTGTTCCGGGCTTACACTGTGCGCTCGGAAAGGGTATCGGTCTTCAGGCTGGGGTTCTTCTCCAACCGTTATATGCAGTACGCAGTCGGCTTATCCATCGTCCTCCTGCTGCTGGTGGTATCCGTGCCCTTCTTGCAGCCGATCTTCAATACCCATTTCATGACTGCCAGGGAATGGGGTGTTGTGCTCGGCCTGGCGCTCATCCCAGCCATCTCAGAAGAGCTCACCAAGGTTTATCTTCGCTGGCGAGACAAATAAGCATGATCTCACCCGCGGATTAGAAAAAAAAGGCAAGCCATGTCACTGGATTTTCAACAGGTTCAAGATCAGGTCCGCCAGCTCGGAGAAACCGCCCTGGAACGCCAGCGCGACCTGGATAAAAAGCGAGAGCTCGCAGATCAGCTCCTGGAAAAGTTTGCCCGGCAGTTCGATTTCCTCCAGCAAAGGGTCGAACAAGCCGCGCACAACGACCCAACCTTGCGCTGTGCCCTGCCGCTCAGCCCTGAAGTCGCCCCTCCCGAAGCCCTGAACTCGGCTTACCCCACCCCAGCGCTGCCGCGTAAAGCGACCATCCTGGCCGCGGACGGCTCGCAGATCTCCCCGGACCGCCACGCCGAGGTGCAGTACTGCCTGATCAACGTTGGAACCATCCAGATGAAATCTTAATTCCGCCGAGCCGCCCAGGCCGATCATCTTCAGCAAGCTGCTCTACAACCAGGAGCTGTTCACCACGCATGGCATGATCACGGATGCCACCCTGGCGCTGATGCGCGATACCAACGAGCGCACCAAGCTGGCTGACCTGGCTGAAAACCTGGATAAACCGGTGATCACCTTCACCGATGGACAGATGGAGCTGATGGTTTCTGCCGGGGAAGAATCGACAACCGGCTTCCAGAAATTCCTGGAGGAGTACCGGCTGGCCCTAAGGCGGCTGCATCAGCAGGGCGTGATCGTCTCGGGCTACCTGGAAAAACCTTTTTCCAGCCCGCTCGCCCGCCTGCTGGAAGTGGCCAGCGCGTCGGATGATGATTTAGCAAAGATCGGGGAGCATCACCCTCTCCAGGGAGTAATGGACTTCGAGATCTTCTCTGAGCTTTTAAAACCCGGTGAAAGGTCAGCGATCTTTTCCCTGCGCTCCCCATCGGCCAAGTTCTATAAAGATGAGCTGGCGCTGCATTTCTTCTACCTGAACGTAGGCCGTCCTGGGCGGCATTGGGTGGCGCGCATCGACATACCCGCCTGGGTGGCACGCGACGCGGACCAGGTGGATGTGCTGCAGGCGGTGCTGATCGACCAGTGCAGGATCATGGGCGGACGCTTTTATCCTTATCTCTTGCACCGCGCCCATGAGACGGCGGTGGTCACTTTCGAAGACAAAGAGCAGGTCACACAGATGATCGTCCTGGAGCTGCGCCGCAGGGGCGCCGCGGTGGGCGAGCGCTCTCAGAAACAGGAAGCCAAAGAAACGGCAGGAAGGACACGCTACAAATGACAGCCAACCGTACAAGAATTGAGATCGGGCGCCTGCTGCGCGCCGGTACAGCCGGGTTTGTGGTCGGCTGCCGGGTGTCGCAGGTCGAGGCGCCTTCCTTCGGGGCTTTGGTCAGCGTGCCCCAAAACGCCGGATACGAGATTTTTGGCCTGGTACATGATATCCATATCGACGATGACGGCCTGGTGCGCCAGCTGGTCACTGCCGAGGGCGTGCAGGAAGGCGTGATCGCCGATAACCGGGTCAACCGCAATGTGCCGCTGGAGATCAGTGTGCTGGCAGTGGGCTACAAGCAAGCTGGTGAGATATTCCACCTGCTGCCGCCGCGCCCTCCATTGAGCCTCGACCAGATCTTCCTGTGCGGTGAGAGCGAAATCTGCCAGTTTACCAGCGCCGGGCGGTTTGGCTACTTCCGGCATGTGCTGCGTGCGCAGGAGCTGCCGGTCGGCGAGCTGCTGGCTGCCCACATCCAGCAGGCGCAGGCAGCCCACCAACAGGCCGGTGATAAGACCTGGACCGCCGCTGCCATGCAGGAATTGATCACCTTGCTGCGGGATGACTATCCCACGCTGATGGCCGTCTTGAGCGCTTTACGAGACGTAATCAAAGAATAGGGGAGCTTATGGATGACATGAATAAAGCGATCGGTTATGTGGTGGGTGGGGGCCTGAAAGAAAACCTGCGCGTGCGGCTGTCGATCCCGGCGAACCAGGTGCAGGAAGGCGGGTTTGTGGTGGTCGAGAGCGGGAACTGGCTCTTCTACGGGCTGGTGACCGACCTGCAGCTGGGCGCTACCGACCCGCGCTTTGCGGACGAGCAAAGCGAGACGCGCTTTCCGCCCCAGCTTGCCTCCTTGCTGCACGGGCAAACGCTGTACACCAACCTGGAAGTGCTGCCAGCCCTGATGCTCGACAAAGGACCGGAATTCGGCACAGCCAGACTATACAAAATGGCGTGCAGAGATCGATCGGGGCGAGCGGCCCGAGCCGCGCCCCATGCCGGTCAAGACCATCCCGCCTCACCATGCCAAGGTGCGCTACGCCAGCGCCGGCGACATCGCCGAGATCTTTGGCAAGGTGGAAGACGAGCGCAACTTTGTCATCGGCTACACGCGCGAGCAAGGACACCCGGTCTGCCTGGACCTGGAGAAGTTCGTGCAGCGTTCTTCGGGCGTCTTCGGCGCCACTGGCACCGGCAAATCCTTCCTGACCCGCATCGTGCTGGCCGGGCTGATCCAGCACAACCGCTCTTCGATCCTGGTCTTCGACATGCACAGTGAGTACGGCGTGGATGACACCTCTTCCGACACCGGAGAACGCGTGACCGGGCTGAAGGCGAAATTTTCCAGCCGGGTGCGCCTGGTGGGGCTGGGGCAGGGTGCGCAAATCCGCGGGCAGACGCCCGATTTCAACCTGGAAATTGCCATGAAAGATATTCAGCCTGCCGACGTTGAGCTGTTGACGAGTGAGCTGAACCTGAAGGAAACCACCCCCACTACCCTGGATGCCCTGGTGAATGAGTTCGGGCAAGAGGGCTGGTTCAGCGCCTTCCGTGAAATGAAGGCCGGGGCAGTGATCGAGAGCGAGGACGGCAAGAAAATCCCCGCCCCCGGCAGCGTGGCGGCCTGGGCAAACCGGGCCGGGATCAATGTCTTTGCCGCCGAAGGCTTGCACTCCAAGCTGGGTCGCCTCTTCCGCCTGCCCTATGTGGTGGAAAAACCGGCTGCCGATTCGGTCGGCGAGATCATCAAAGCCCTGGAAGCCGGTCAGCATGTGGTCCTATCCTTCGGCGACTATGAGAGCGACCTGGATTACCTGCTGGTCAGCAACCTGCTCACCCGGCGCATCCGCGAGACCTGGGAGAAGCGCACCAACCGCTTCCGCACCCACGGCGAGAAAGAACCGCGCCAGCTCGTGATCGTGCTCGAGGAAGCCCATAAGCTGCTCAACCGCGAGATGGCTGGGCAGACCACCTTCAGCACCATCGCTCGCGAGATGCGCAAGTACTATGTGACCCTGCTGATCATCGACCAGCGTCCCTCGCAAATCTACGATGAGGTCATGTCACAGCTCGGCACGCGCATCTCAGGCTGGCTGGGAGATGAGGAAGATATCCGCTCGGTGCTCTCGGGCCTGGCTGGGCGGGAGGCGCTGCGCGGCATGCTGGCGCGCCTGCAGCCCAAGGAAGAGGTGCTCCTGCTGGGCTGGGGGGTGCCCATGCCGCTGCCGGTGCGCTCGCGGCGGTATGATAAGCTCTTTTGGGAGGAGCTGTTGGGTGCTGCGGGCAGCTCTAAAAGAAGCGTGGAACAAAATTTGAAGGAATTGGGGTTCTGACCTATTTTGGTATAATTCAGACAACTGTAACCTTTTCGGTTAAAATTCATCTAAATTACTAGACAATATATTTACCAAGGAGAAAAAAACCTTATGTTATCGAAAGCCATGCAAGACGCGATCAACGAACAGATCAAGAACGAGCTGTATTCGGCCTATCTTTACCTGGCCATGGCCAATCATTACGAAGAGAAGAACCTGGGCGGTTTCGCCAACTGGCTGAAAGTCCAGTTCCAGGAAGAGCAAGGCCATGCCCTTAAGTTTATGGCGTATATCCAGGAGCGCGGCGGGAAGGTGGTTTTGAAAGCCATTGACCAGCCCCCCTCCAGCTTCGGCACGAATATGGAAGTCTTCCAACAGGTGCTCGAGCACGAAAAGAAAGTCACCGGTTGGATCTACAAGCTCTATGAGCTGGCGCTGAAGGAAAACGATTACCCCACCCAGCTCATGCTGCAGTGGTTCATCACTGAGCAGGTTGAAGAGGAAAAGAATGCCAGCGACATTATCGCATCCCTCGGAATGATCGAAGCTCACGATACGGCTGTCTTGATGCTCGATCACGACCTGGGCCACCGCAAAGCCGGCGGTTAATTCAAAAACCTTACGTATACTACTTACCTGGCAGTATAATGCTGCCAGGTATTTTTTATTTTGTACATAACTGAAAGCATCCATCGAAGGGACCGTGCAGCATGGAATTAGGAAAACCGATTGCCTATGGACGGACGGCTGAAATCTATGCCTGGAAAGAAGGCCAGGTGCTCAAGCTCTTTCATGAGTGGTTCCCTGCTTCTGCAATCGAGTATGAAGCCCAGGTCGCAAAGGCTGTGTACGCTTCTGGCATCCCGGCGCCAAAACCCGGCGAGCTTATCACGCTGGCAGGGCGCCAGGGATTGGTCTACGAACGCCTGGATGGCCTCACCATGCTGCATATCTTTCAAAAAAAGCCCTGGCGAGTCACCGCCCTGGCGCGGCAGTTCGCTGAGCTGCAGGTTGAGATGCACGCCATCTCCACACACGAACCCAATTCGCAGCGCGAGCGCTTGCAGAATAAGATCAAGGAAGCCAAGCCGCTTTCCGAAAGTTTGAAGCAAGCCGCCCTGCAGGCCCTGGCTGCCCTGCCGGGTGGTGAACAACTGTGCCATGGAGACTTCCACCCCGATAACATTATCATGACCGCCAAAGGTCCGGTGGTGATCGATTGGATCGACGTCACCAGCGGGCACCCGCTGGGAGATTTTGCCCGGACTGCGAGTTTTAATCCGCTTTGGCGCCGCGCCTCCAGCCAGCCCCCTGGGATTGGTAGTGCGCTGGGGGCGAAGTGCCTTCTATAATGCTTACCGGCGGCGCTATTTCGAGCTGGCGAAGCTTAACCCCGCGGATTTGGAGGCCTGGATCCCAGTTGTCGCCGCGGCGCGGCTGAGCGAAGGGATCTTGTCAGAAGAAAAAACACTCATTTCTATGGTCCAAAAGGCTTTTACCCCCCTCTCAGGAGAAAATTCATGAAGCTGGCCACCCTCGCCTACCTACGCCGCGCTGGAAAAACCCTCATGGTGCACCGCAACAAGAAAGCGAACGATATGCATCAAGGGCGCTGGAACGGGCTCGGAGGTAAATTCGAGACGGGAGAGACCCCCGAAGAGTGCGTGATCCGCGAGGTCCGCGAAGAATTAGGCCTGGTTGTCCACAACCCAATCTTGAAAGGCTTCCTGACCTTCCCGGGCTTCTCGAATGATGAAGACTGGTATGCCTTTGTTTTTGTGGTCAATGAATTCGAAGGAGAGCTGATTGAGTTGCCCGAAGGGGACTTGCACTGGATCGATGATCATGAATTGCCGAACCTCTTTCTGTGGGAAGGTGATTTGATCTTCTTACCCTGGCTGGACCAGCCCGGGTTCTTCTCAGGAAAATTTACCTACCGTGACAATAAACTCGTCAGTCACTCGGCGGTTTTTCATGGGTGAGGCCGCCTCGGTCTATCCGCTTTCGGCTGTGCAATCGGTAGTGCTGCATGCGCAGGGTCTGGCAGCTCCGCCTCGGCAGACGCCTCTTTCCATGCAGGAAGCCATTTATAACCAGGTGGAGCAGCTCGGCTGCGTCCAGATCGACACCTTGCAGATGGTGCACCGCTCGCAGTACCTGGCATTGTGGAGCCGCCTGGGCAGCTATGCTGCCCGAGATTTTGACCGGCTGGTCTATGAACCGCAGGAACGCCGCTTGTTTGAGTATTGGGCGCACGCTGCTTCGATCATCCCTTTGAAAGCCTATCGCTACTACCTTCCAAGCATGCTCTTGCGCAAACAGGCAGTGGATACCTGGAATTTGCGCCAGCTTAGCCAGGGTGGAAACGAGGGATTGGTGCAGGCAGCTTACACCCGCATCCAGAACGAAGGCGCCCTGCGGGCTGCTGATTTCGAGAGACCAGAGGGCAAGGGCGGCACCTGGTGGGACTGGAAGCCTGCCAAGCGCGCCCTGGAGCACCTTTATGACACAGGCGAATTGATGATCGCCGGGCGTAAAAACTTTCAGCGCGTCTATGACCTGCGCGAGCGCGTCTTACCTGGCTGGGTCGATCAGAGCCTCCCTTCACAGGATGAAGCAGACCGCTACTTTGTAGAGAAAGCCGCCCTGGCCTTGGGCATCTGCCGCCCAGAACAGCTGGCCACGTACTTTTACATGAAGCAGACTCCGGTGAAACCCATCCTGCAGTCCTTTCTTGCAGAGGGTGTGCTGAGGCCTGTTCGGGCACTGCTCGCAGATGGGCGAGAGTATGAAATGCTCATCCACCAGCGCAATCTACCTTTTCTGGAACAGGCTGTCGATGGAGTGCTGTCTCCCGGTCACACCACCTTCCTCAGCCCTTTCGATAACCTGTTTTGGGCGCAAGGCCGCGACCTCCAGCTTTGGAATTTCCGCAAAGCCATCGAAGCCTATACCCCCGCCCCAAAGCGCGTGTACGGCTACTTCTGCCTGCCCATCTTGCACCGCCAGCGCCTGGTCGGGCGGTTTGATCCCAAGCTGGAGCGCAAGGAGCAGCGCCTGCGCCTCAAAGCCTTGTACCTGGAACCCGGCCTCCAGCCTGAGGAAGAGCTGGTAGCCGGCGTTGCCAGCGCCATGCGCGACTTCCTGGCATTTCACCAGGCGCATGACCTGGTGATTGAGTGCAGCCAGCCCGAAGAATTTGGCGGGAAGCTGCTAGCCGCGTTATGACCCGTTTATGCTGGCAAACTTTTCTTTCAGGCTGGCACGTTCACATTTCGGGCGGCGTTTGACCGCCCTGGTATTTACGAAAATGGATTTTCTAATCCCTGTTCAGCGCCTGCGCGATACCCCCAATTTGCTGGCTTTTCACCATCCCCAGCCGTCCTACCCGCTGCACATCCTGATCGTCCCCAAGCGCAGCCTTGCTGGTCTGCAGGATCTGTCACCGGAAGACCAGGGATTGCTTATCGAGATTTTTCAAACCGCGCAAAGCCTGGTGACCGAATTTAACCTCGACCAGGTTGGATACCGTCTGGTAATGAATGGGGGTAAGAACCAGGATATCCCTTTACTGCATTTTCATCTAATCTCAGATTCAAAATTATAAAGTTTTCACAGGGGATTGGTGGTCAACCTGGGAGCCGGGCCTGGCGTCTCATCGGGACGCTTTGACCACCTGCGCGAAGATGCTCTGTATTATGCTTTCCTGATCGACAGCTTGCACTTACAGAAAGCATGGCTAAGCTGAGACAAGCGCGGCGATCTCTTTATCGGCATTCAAGACCAGCAAGTGGAAGCGATCCGAAGGCGCCTCCAGGTTGTAATCTCGGATGCGCTGATTCAGAGAAAGGACTTTTTCACGGAAAGCGCTTAAACGCTGCTGCCACTGCAGCTCCACCTGCGCTGGAGTTATGTTTTGTGCGGCTGCCGACTGCCTCCATTCCCAGGCGCGCTTCAAATCTGCTCGCGCCTCTGCTAACTCTTTTTCGATTTGCTGGCGGGTCTCGATCCAGGGCAAAGTAAAACCGCTGCTTTTCAGCATATGCTGGGCAAGCTCCCATGCAGGGTCAGCGAAAGGATTTCATCCAGGTTAAGCGGTTTACCTTTCCCGGGCAAATCATCAAACTGGCCATCTTGCATGGCTTTCTTGATTGGATCGTCGATATCACTCATCTTATGGCACCTGATAGCGCGCTTGCTCCTGACCTTTACCATCCCGCAGGATCAGAATTTCACCCGCCTGCCAGGCTGGTTCCGCCAATCCCCAATATAGATCCGTGGCGGAATCCAATCCTTTTGTCGAATGCAAAAAAACTGCCCCACCTTCAAATAAGTTCAGCCGAGGAAAAGTATAGACATGCCCACTCCCATCCTCAATAAGCCAGCCCAATAAGCTTAGTTCACCCAGACCCTTTCGCGCAATCTTGATTTTTTCGTTCGCCAGGTCACCTGGAGCGGTGACACTTTCAATCACCGGCCTGGCAGGATTCCCGGAGGGCGAGGGGGTCGGAGTCAGGCTTGGGGTTGGCGTAACCGGCCTGGAAGTGCTGGTTGGCGCGGCTGTGGTTGGAGGTACTGGGGTGAAAGTTGGCAGAGGGCCGGTGGGGATAAACAATATCTCTCCGACAGAGATCAAATCAGGATCGCTCAAGCCATTTAACCTCAGGATGTCATCGATGCTGGCATCGAAGCTCACGGCGATCTTGCTGAGCGTATCGCCGCTCTTGACCCGGTATTCGATAATTTGGGTCGGTTCAGGCGTCGTAAGAGTTCCCGCTTCCTGGGTTAGCTCAGGCATGGGTGTCTCAGTCAAGAGGGCTGCCAGCGGTGTACCTGCCTCAAAGGCAGCATTGAGGGTAGGATTCACAAACATGACCACAGTGACCTGAGCGGTCGGTTCCGCCCGGTTCCGCTCCCAGAAATACAATACAGCCAGCGTGGTAGCTATCGCAATCACACTGTTTATCAGGATGATATAGAACAAACGCTTAAGGCGGTTCATTCCAGCCAAATCAATCCGCTTTCCAGATTTTTACCATCATAGCATAAACCAAAAGTTGGTACAATGGAAGTATGCCGATTATCGTTGACGGACACAACCTGATCCCAAAGATCCCTGGCTTGGACCTTAGTGACGTGGATGATGAGATCAATTTGATTAAATTGTTGCAAGACTATTGCCGTTTGCGCAGAGTGGAAATCGATTGCTATTTTGATAAAGCCCCACAAGGGCACCCGCGCCTGCAGCGTTATGGACAAGTGACCGCGAAATTTGCCCGACCTGGAAAAACAGCCGACGAAGAGATCAAAGAGCATTTAACACGATTAGGTCGTGGCGCCAGGGAATGGAGTGTGGTCAGCTCAGATGCCAGTATTCAGGCTGCCGCCCGCGCTGCCCGGGCGCGTATTATCCCTTCAGATGTATTCTCGCGTGAGATTAATGCCGTTTTACTTCAAGAAACTTCAGCGAAGGGTACTGCATCAGATGAAGTAGCCATGACTTCAGAAGAATTGGAAATGTGGCTGAAGGCATTTGGGGGAGATCAACCTGAGCAAAAGAGCACCCGTAAGTAAAAAAAGATGTTAATCAGATTTTAATACTAATTGGATGAATTTGGTGTATATTAATCTTGACACCTGCCCTCCCTATTATTGGTATCACAGGTGTCTACCGCCGGATAAACATTCAGCGTGTCCCCAACATGCTAAATTACCGGTGGCCCTCCTTAGATTGCCGGGCGTGTCCCCCCCACGCCCGGCATCACTTTTAATAAAAAACGCTGCGGATTTCTCCGCAGCGTTTCCATTGTTCAGCTCATTTTCTAACGTGGCAGGTCAGAATTGCGATTCGGGTTGCTCCCATTCATTGAAACCGGGTGGTAGGTGGGTTCGGGTCTGCCAAAACTGTGGGCACTCTGGATGGGTGCTTTCGGGGCTGGCCGGTAGGTTGCCGAGGCTGGCTGAGTCATAGGTCGAACAGGGGTTGCTGGGCGGTTGGAAGCCGGGAGGATATTGCCAATGCGAGGGTTCCTGCGCCGCTCCGCCTGTGAGAACAGCCGGTCACCTGCAACGGAGAAGGTGCCGATGATCAAAATGCGGATCAGCCAGACCATGATCGCTACGAAGACGGGCACTACCTTGATCATCGTTTCACGTGCCATGACTTCGTTCCCAAGCGTCTCGTGATTCAAGATGGCAATCGAGACACCCCACCAGGTGAGCATGGCGTTCATCGTGGCCGCCAACAGCCAGGCACCGAACAGGTACCAGACTTCATTGGGTTCATCCCTGCCCTGTTCAGGTGTGAACAAACGGGCAATACCGGCAAAGTCAATGCCGCAGAATGCAATCGCAAGAATGGTTGCCCAACGAATCCCAAGGAAGCGTAAATCACCCAGCAAATCCAGCAGAGCAAACTCAGTAGTGCTGTAGTTAAACATTTCAAATGCGATCAAAGCACCGATGATCAAGATGCCGAATAAAAGGCCTCTGCGTAAGCGGATATTGGGCAGGTTCAGGGGAAAGGCTGTATTCATAATCTCCTCCAAATTGTCGATGAATGATTGATCTAATTTATTGGATACTAGAACATTTGTTCTTTGCATATATTATAGAACGATTGTTCTGTTTGTCAAGTACCAATTTTCCATTTTCATACTCAAGTTTCGCTTTTGATGATAACCACAGGCAAACACCAACTATCAACCTCTAAAATAGAACATATGTGCTATAATTATAACATCGGAACAGATAAAATGGAGGAACGGATGACAGCATTACCCACCCTTGCCTTTCGAGGCGCTCTATTGATGAGCTTTTTGATGGTATTAGCCTGCCTGGCACTCTCAAACAGCGCCACCCTCGCCAGCACGGAACCAGCCGACCTATCCCACGCTCCAAATGTTCAGGCTGCCAGCTCAGCCTCGAACGAGATATCATCTTTGAACACTTGCGAGCTCAATGAGCAGTACCCTGCATCCATCTTGCAGTGGTGTGATCTCATCACTCAACATGCAGATGAAAATGGCCTGCCTCCCAGCTTGATCGCTGCCCTGATCTGGCAGGAAAGCGGTGGAAATCCATTAGCTTATTCTGCCAGCGGGGCAGTAGGCTTGATGCAAGTCATGCCGCGCGATGGCATTGCTGCAAGCTTTTTGTGCATCAATGGTCCCTGCTTTGCCAGCCGCCCAGCCTCGGCAGAGCTTCAGGATCCCGAATTTAATATCGAATATGGCACGCGCATGCTTGCTGGTTTGTTCTCACGTCATCAAGATATACGCGAAGCTCTCATGCGCTACGGCCCGCAAGATGTTGGCTATTCTTATGCAGATAAGGTCCTGGGCATCTATGAACGCTACCGTGGAGAGTGATATACTGGAAAGAAATCCCCCGGTTTGAGGATTTCATGCGGCCCCGCTTTTATCGATCGCTCCTGATTCTTCTCCTCCCTATTTTCCTGCTTTCTTTCAGCCTGGTGCTTTTCTATCCTTTGCCTGGTCCGTCTGAAGCCGCCAGGGCAGCCGCCTGCCCGCCGGAAGGCTGCAGCATTTACATGCCGCTTTTACTCAAGTATATAGACCAGGTTTCAAATGGAGACTTTGAGAGCGGTCCAACAGCCTGGAAAGAATATTCTTTTCTAAATTACCCCATCATCCTTCAAACGCCCGGAGAGTTACAAAAACCACCCCACAGCGGCCATTGGGCTGCCTGGCTTGGAGGACTTGACGGAGAAACCGCTTCCATCGACCAGAATATTTACGTGTCTTCTGCTCGCCCATTCCTGCAATACTGGCAGTGGATCGTCTCGGATGATCAAAACTGCTCAAATGATGAGGCCGAGGTGCTCATTGATGCTCTGGTTCTATCGCACTTCAATCTTTGCCAATCAGCCAACACCTTAAACTGGGAAATGCAAACGTTAGATCTGAGCGCCTATTCAGGACGGGTAGTGAACCTCAAGTTCCTGGCAACAACCGACGCAGGTGAGAATACCGCCAGCAGTTTATATCTCGATGATATCAGCTTACAAGGATCTCCGTAAAAATCTCACCGCTCCCGCAAGTCCCACGAATACCAACAACCCTAGCAATACGGCAAGACCAAACCCCAGGCGTACTTTAATGGCCAGCGCCAGACCTCCTAACACAAGGCCCATCCCAGCCACATAGAAAAGCCTGAAGATGTGGTTGTGCACCAACTTTGGGTCCACACGATCCGGATCGAATCTTACCAGGTGCTCT
This sequence comes from uncultured Chloroflexia bacterium, assembly GCA_963751425.1. Classification (GTDB taxonomy): domain Bacteria; phylum Chloroflexota; class Anaerolineae; order Anaerolineales; family UBA4823; genus CAVVUF01. The sequence continues at coordinate 119,763 of CAVVUF010000003.1, forward strand.
GAAAATTCACTCAGATCCCAGGCAACCAACAACATCACCAGGCTCCCCAACAGCCAACCTGCCGGTAAATAGAGCGCCGCTCCATAAACAAGGAGCGCCAGCAGTCCCAAAAAACTGAAAGAAAGTGTCTTCCGCCCCTTCCAAACCATAAATGCCCACTGGAGACCAATCGAAAATCCAATGAGGATTGGAACCCACCCAAGCATTCCAAGAAAGGCGGCTGTCAAGCTTACCAGGCTTAGTGCCAGGGAGAGAGAGAAGATCTGCCGGACAAGTTTCATCAAGCCCCCATATTAAAACGGGCCGACCCACGCGTCAGTGCCAAAACCGCTTGTTCAAATGGAATGGTAATATCCCAATCCAGGACACGGATGCCTGCCTGTTGGAGCTGGCGCAGTAGAACAATCCTCTCGATCTGGGCAATGCGCCCGGCCAGGCGTACAGAAGTCTGATCCGGCAAGGTTGAAAGCTCAAAAGATACTGGGTTTGGGCTGACCACCATCAAAGCATAACCACGCGAACGAAAGTTGAACAGCACCTCCAAGTCTTTATTTTGGATAGGGCTGACCAGGATAATTTGCGAGCGAGGTGGGAAAAACCGCACAGGCAAGTATTCTAAATGATCAACCAGGCTGGCACCCGGGTTAGCTTGCGCCAGCGCCGCCAAAATGCGCTCCCGTTGAATTTTCCCGTATCCCGGAAAGGTCCACGAGATATACTGACCATACTGCACCAATCCCACCCGGTTGCCATTCTCCAAGAATGACTGCGCCAATGAAGCTGCAGCGATCACGGCATACTCAAACATGCTTTGCTGGGCCATCGCCAGGTAGCTCTCCCCCGGCAGTCCAGGATCAAGCCAATATCAGCCACGCGTTCCTGCTCGAAATCATTGCTATACAGGGTATATGGATGCCTGGCACTGGCATGCCAGTTCACCTGGTGCATGCTGTCACCCACCTGGTACTCGCGCACACCGAAAAATGTCAATCCGGGCCCTCCAACGCGCGCCGGGATGGTACCTGGAAAACCGAGCGTGTGCTGTGGGCGGATCGGGATGGTTGGAATGCGCCGGATATCTGGCAGCACCGCGATTGAACCACTTGCGCCCGAGTGGAATATTACGTCTTACCAATCCCAGGTAATCGCTGGTGGTGGCATGCAGAGCGGGGAAGAAATAGGTGCCGCGCCTGGCCCTGACAGTATATTCAAAAGAGGTGCTCTCACCGGGCTCCAGCGAAACCAGGCAATTGGTCTGTCCAGAAAGTTTTTCCAGGTCAGCAGGTAAAGTATCGCTGGACCAAACCTGTTCGAGTTTGTCACCCTGGTTTGTCAACGTAATTCTCACCGTTACGGGCAGCCCGACTCCCACGCGCCGGGCGCTCAGGTAACGCTCAGCGGTTACCCTGGGATACGGCGAGCCAAACAACAGCCCGGTCAGGACAAAAACCGCCAGGGGCAGTGCCAGCACCAGAAAACCGCTGTTCGTCATGCCCAGCCCAAACAAGATCAGGCCAAACGCCAGGGTGCTGAGCAGGACAATGCGATTCAAGAAGGATCAACTCCTCTCGGTGCGGACTGGCACCGGCACAGTTCTCTGCGCGCTTTCAATCACCTCACCTGCCACCTGCTGCTTCATCCAATATTCGGGCTGTAAGATCAGCCGGTGGATCAGAACAGGCTGGATAAAGTTCTTAATATCATCTGGCAAAACGAACTCTCTCCCCTGGAGGGCTGCCTGAGCACGCCCAAGTTTTAGCAGAGCCAACGAGGCACGCGGGCTGGCCCCCACAGCCACCCGCCGGTCGTGCCGGGTTTCAGCAACCAGCTGCACGATATACCGCTCCAGGTCAGGATCAATATAAACGGTTTCAACCACCTGGCGCATCTCTTCAAATTCGCCGGGTTGGATGATTATATTTAACATCACATCCTCTGTGCGCCGCTCTTGCCTGCGCTGTAAAATCTCTTGCTCTTCCTGCAGTGAGGGGTAGCCAACGCTCAGCTTGATCAAGAAACGGTCGAGCTGCGCTTCGGGGAGCGGGAACGTACCTTCATACTCAATTGGATTTTGGGTCGCGATCACCAGGAAAGGCTGGGGCAATTTAAACGTTTCCCCCTCCAGGGTTACCTGGTATTCCTGCATGGCCTCCAGCAAGGCTGATTGGGTTTTGGGTGAGGCGCGGTTGATCTCATCAGCCAGCACAATATTGGTAAAGATAGGTCCCTGGCGCAGCTCAAACTGGCTGTTCCCCCGGTTAAAGAAGTATCCGCCTGTGATATCTGCCGGCAGCAAATCAGGGGTAAACTGGATGCGTTTAAAATCCTGACCAAGCGTAGCCGCAAAACTGCGCGCCATCAGCGTCTTCCCCAACCCAGGATAATCTTCCAGGAGTACATGCCCGGCAGATAAAGCTGCTGCCAGGATTTTTTCTAAGACCAGGCGCTTTCCAACCACGGCTCGTTCAACTTCGTCGAGCACCTGCTGGCACTTCCTGGCAACCGTAGAAATTTCAATGCTCACGCGGCACCTCCAGATAAGCTTCTAAGAAATCTAAAGCCTTTTCACCCTCTTCAATGGCTTGCGCTTGCGCCTGCCTGCTCAATGCCCAGCGCCTCAGAAAGTTAGCCTGCCGGTTCGTTTGCGCGGGCCAGGGAGGCAGCCCAGCTTTAAAATCTGCAGCAAATTCCTCTGGCAGGTCAAGCTGATCTTTTGAGAGCAGCAGGCGGACCTGCTGCTGGCTGATATGCAGGCGGTAAGCGAAAACCTGCAAGGAAATGTCAGACAGCGTATGGTTCAGCCGATGGCGATAAAAAGGGCGGTAACTCAAGTTGATATAGCGTGCAATCCGGGCAATCTGGGGCTCACCATACAGCTCTTGCAGACGCGTATATTCCTGCGTAGATTCTTTAGAACGGCTTTGCAAACTGTTTATCGCGATCCAAAAAGCCAAGACCAGAAAAATCACCCATAAAATGTGCCGAGGGATAAGCAGATACAGCGACCTGAACAACCAAACGATGAATTCCAACGGCAGTGCGAGATAAATTCGTACGGGCTCCAATAACAACCCAGCCAGTACAGTGACCAGGGAGGCCGCCAACAAGAAATAGGCAAGCTTTCGAAGGGATAAACCGGACTGCCTAAGTTTTAATCTACGCGCTGGCTTCATAACTCACCACCCAACCTCTCGACGATCGCATTGAGACAAGCCACCGCTTCAGCCCTTTCGGGAGCTCCAGGGGTCTTATGCCCGTAGCGCACGCTTTCGAACAAAGCTGTCAACCTGCGCACTTGCTCTGTAGGTAAGCCAATCCCTTCCAGGCTGTAAATAAATTCATGCGGGGTCACATGTTCCGGGCGCGTTAACTGCCGTCTTTCAGCCACAGCCTGGGTCATCTCAAGGTAGCAGCGCAGTACCACATCCCGCAGGTTCTGTCCGGCATCGATCCGCCGGAGCGCTGTCTGTGCAGAACGTACCAATTTCTCGGCAGGAGATGGGCGGCGAACCTCCACTTGCCTCAACCTGCTCCAGAGCCAAACAAGAAATAATACAAATCCGGCTGCCAGTACCAGGCTGAGCAGCTCCGTTAGCCAGGCAGGGTTTTGGGGCTTGAAGGGTTCTAAAAACCGCACATCGAATCCATTAGCAGCCAGGTCGTCCTTTAAGTTCCCTGAAAGGCTCAAACCAAGTTTTGGGAATAATTTCCCGACACTCTTCGATAAGAAGAACAAGAACAGCACGAGCATTGAAACCTGGGCTAATTGAATTAAAAAGCGCCGCCGGGCAGAAGGCGAAATCAGCAGATAAATGACGGAAAACGGTAAGAGTACAAGGAAAACCAGCCCTAACAAAGTAAGGTAATTCGTAGGAATTTGGTCAACCCTAGGGGGGAGAGGCGCCCGGACAGCTTGCTCTGAGGCCGGCAAAAGGTATAACGGACCATTGTTCAAATCGAGTGTGGAAATCCCAGAAGCCAGGATAACCAGTGCCGTCAGTGCCAGGACCGCCAAGGTGATGGTAAAAATTTTCTGGCGAGATATCATCATTCTATTGTAACCTGAAATGCATAGTCCTAATAAACCTGACAACAGGAAGGCACTCCGCCGTGATCGACCGTGAGCTATTTATCACTGAACCTAAAATGGTTATAATTCATCTCTTTGAGAATTTCTGCTTAAACAAAAACCGAGCTCAGGAGAATGCATGTTGAAAAATCAACTGCGAGTTGCAATGATAACCGGTGGAAACAGCGGGATCGGATTCGCTACCGTCACTAAATTAGCTGCACATGGTTTTCACATCATCTTGGCTTCCCGCAACCAGCAAGCCAGCGTACAAGCCATTGCCCGAATCTGTCAGCTTAATCCGAATGCCAGCGTGGAGTCGATGCCTCTTGACCTGGCTTCTTTTGCTTCCGTCCGCCAATGCGCAGCGGCATTTCAGGCAAAGGATTATCCATTGCATCTACTAATTAACAACGCTGGGGGATCAATTCCGGGCAAGCAAGCCAGTTTTTCTCCGGATAGTTTCGAGATGACTTTTGCCACAAATCACCTCGGGCATTTTCTACTCACCAATTTGTTATTGGACAACCTAATACAATCCGCCCCGGCGAGAGTAGTCACTGTATCCTCTCAGCTGCATATACAGGGTTATGGGTTTGGTCCAGGGCCAGATTTCGATTATGACAACTTGAAGGGGGAAAAGTATTACGATTCGCGTGTGTTCTACAAGAATTCCAAGCTGGCAAATATGTGGTTCACATATGAGCTGCAGCGCCGATTATCTGGCACGGGCGTGACTTCGAACGCTGTATGCCCAGGCTTTGTTCCGGAAGCCATTGCGGATCGCCGGAAGAACCCGGTAGAGCGTTTTCTTTACAAACAGATTTTAGCACGCATGCCCTTCGCAAGATCACTGGATCAGGCTTCCGACTCATACCTCGCGGCTGCTGTCGGTCCGCGTTTTGAGGGCATGGGCGGCAAGTTCATCGTTGATGGAAAAAGCATCCCCTCCAGCGATAAATCTTATGACGAGCAGAAAGCACAGCGGCTGTGGGAAATGAGCTGGTCATGGTGCGGTCTGGGATAAAAAACCAGAAAGCCGCCCTTTCGGACGGCTCGCTGTCGCGCTGCGGCACCCTTATCGAATTACGAGGAGGGATGCCGCAGCGCTGGGTTGGTAACTACTATGGTTCATTGTAGGCATCACCTCCTCTTCAGTGGGATGGAGAGGAAAGATCTGTTCTCACAGGTAGGCTTCGATCGCCTGCAAATAGTATCCCATACAACAGAATGAAAGTCAATAGAGTTTCAAGAACTATTAGATAATTTTAACATCCCTGCATACGAAGTGACAGGAGAGCGTCAACCTCTTAACACCCGATCTCCTTTGCAGTATCATCATTTCTAGACCGTAGTTTGATAAATCCAAGTGTACTGATTCAATTGATACCCTTCGGACATACTCACGCCAATCTTGATTATCCATTCAAAAACCAACACCCCCCAAACGTTCAGGGGGTGTTGGTTTTATATTGGTGATCTAAATCTTTTCGAATTCAGAAACGCTGTCCTACTTGGTGCTGGTGAGCCAGGCATAAACATCAGCAAGCTGCTGATCGCTGACTACATCCGTACCAAACTTGGGCATTTCTTCCTTACCATTGCGTACAGTCGATTGAAACTTATCCCAACTATCTGAGAGACCAGCTAACTTGGGGCCCACACCGCCTTCAGCATTTTCACCATGGCAGCCCACGCAAGGCAGGGAGGCATAAGCTGTTTGCCCGGCAGCCGCATCACCTGTTGGCGCCGTTGAAGATGATGAACCACCGCCGCATGCCGCCAGGGTCAGGCTGAGGACCACAATGATCCCGATCAGTGTCGCTAAATGCTTTTTATTCATAATTTTTCTCCTATTGGTTGAATATTTGAGTAGCGGTTATTATACTCAAGATGGATGATAAATGTCAAATTTCACAAATATCAAGATACTCATCGGACTGTGATACGCGTATACGCCTGGCTCATGTTGCCATCCAAGTCGGAGACCTGATAACCAACCAGGTATTCGCCTGCCGGGGCATACACCTCTTCCCAGGTGAAGGCTGTATCAGATCTAAATGTCAGCGTGTCCCCAGGCTCATAAACAACCTGGTTAACGTTTCCATTCGAATCCAGCTCCAGCCACTTTTGGGAAATTGTAAAAGTATCTCCTGGCGATGGCGTAATTTCAGCCGGAGCGCCAGCATTATCCTGTCCTTTGTATCCAAATATCTGGGCCAGCTTTCCATCCATAAATTGCAACTGCGCAGAACGCTGCTCACCAGAATCCGAAAAGGTATACGTGCCCTTTACAATATACACTGCCTCCGATGAGGATGCTCCGTACACGGCAGGGTTGAACAAGGCCAACGAAGTCGTGGTTCCATCAGAAATCGAGAATAAAGTGGGATCCCACTCAAAATTGATCTTGAACGATTCACTTTCAGGCCAGGCCGGATAATAGACACCTCCTAACTCATTCGATTCAGAGCTCTCCAGGAAATCGGTATCTGCCGCGTAAATCGAGTTGGATTGTTTGTCATACAAGCCGATGAACAAGTAAATGTAACCGATATTCTCCCCGCTGATACTCGCACTCAGGCGAACGGGTTGGCCAGGCGCGGCAGTATCGCTCGAGGCGGTAATATTTTGAATAGAAATATTCCCAGCTCCCGGGGCACGCACGGAACCCCCGGAGGCGGGTGAAACGGCCTCGACGGCATCGGATTCGAACGAACGATTACTGTAATGGAAAGCCAGGAAATCATCCCACAGGGAGTTTTTCACAAAACGGTCGGCAATTGCAGAATAGGACTGCAGGCCGGTGTAAGCTGAGCGGTAGAGCGTGGAATTGGGGAAATAGATGGCAACACCCGTTGAGCCTGGCTTCGCAGAGCCGTGTTTTTCGGCAACGATGAGGCGGTTAAGCGCATCCATGACCGTCCGCGCGGCCTGATTCACCGCACTGCTCCCTACTTGTTTGGCGGTTAATTGAACAAAGTTTCCCAGGTCAATATATGAAGGCGGTACCTCCTTTCCAAATATGCTGGTGTATGCCTGAGCATAGGTACGGGCGCTTGCCACGGCAGATTGATCTTCCGACTGCAAAACGTATGCAAAGTTGTTAAATTGTGACATCAAATCGGGCAGAGCGCTCAAATCTACACCGGTAAGGGTTACGCCTTTCCCAATCTGGCGCGCCAATTGCGCGGCGCTGACACTGTTTGTGCTGAAAAACGAACCCATTGGCGAGCCCTGGCGTAAAAATTCCGCTCGAGCCTGATCGTCAACGATACGTTCGTCTTGCTCAACGTACGTAGAAACGATCTCTGCAACCAGCTCCTCAGAGCTCAAATCGGGGTTGCTGACCAATTTTTCCAAGAATGCAGTATAGGCCCATCCCAGGGAGGGCTCAGTTTCTTCTGAGGCAACTGCAAAAAGCCCGTGAGGTTGCAGGGCAGCATATACTTCCAATTGACTCATCAGGCAGGCGTCCATACCGATAATATCAAATTTTTCCAACCCGGTTTGCTGCCTGATTTGCCCCAATGCCTGATCAATTTCGGAGAGGAAAAGGTTATCGCCATCCAAGGCTGAAATCAAAGGCGCACTTCCCGGATCGGTCCCTCCGGGTGCCGGATCACTCCAACCGCCCGGCCAGCCCATCCCATGGTCCGATAAAATGAGAACATACCGGTCAGCCGAATAATTCTGCATAGCCCAGGTGACAAAGTCAACCAACGTGCCACCATCTGCCATGTTCACTTCTCCCAGGTCATCGAGCATATCCGAATGGATCGCTGTCAAATCATCATCCTGAGTTACCAGGTAGCGGCGTGTTGAAGTCCAATTTCTGTCACCTTGATAAGCTCCTTTGAACCGGTCGATCTGGGCTACAATGGTCACCCGATCGGTTGAACCAGCCAGCTCTGCTTCGTTCAGATCCGTGTAAATATCTTGCTCGAGGATTTGGTCATCAGCATCCTGGTAGAGCATGACCAGCCATGTTTGCCCAGTTTGCCCGCTAACCGCCGCCCGGGTGGGGCGAGGGGTATTGGTTGGTAGATTCTCAGGGATTGGGGTACTTTCAACCGGGGCATTCTCCACTGTCTGGTATGGATCCGTAGTTCCCTCATTTGAACCCCCACCTCCCCCTGTTAGCAAAACGTAACCGATAATCAAAATGATGACGAGGACTCCACCGCACCCTCCTAATTTTCCACCTGTCGGCAGCGTAGGAAGGCTGCCTCCCGTGGGCCTGCTAGCGCCTGACCCTCCCTCGTCTGAGGATTGCCTGACAGGCGCTTCGGCGCGGCTGGTCGGTTTATTGCCCTTCCGTCTTCGCTGCACATCAATGGATGGTTCGTTGCCCATCTTTAACTCCTTTCTGTTAGAAGCCAATTCGCTAACAGACCCGTAACAAAGATCAGATCCTGTTATCGAATTGGTTAAATAAATGGCTGCATACGCAAGCTTTCATATCGTTAATTCCGGCTGATCACATGCCATTTATTATTCTAATACAATTTAAAGGTTTTGCTGAGGCGTGGGTTGTACGCACCCCTTGCCCCGGTGCCCTTCACCGGCTGACTCTTGGCCACGACCCCCCAGAATAAAAAAAGAGCAGGCTCTTACCTGCTCTCCAGAGGCGTCGACGGTGATTTGGCAGGCACACTTCGCCTGACCCGGATCAGGGTTTTGCAGAGGCGTGGGTTGTACGCACCCCTTGCCCCGGTGCTTTTCACCGGCTGACTCTTGGCCACGACCCCCAAGAATAAAAAAAGAGCAGGCTCTTACCTGCTCTCCAGAGGCGTCGACGGTGATTTGGCAGGCACACTTCGCCTGACCCGGATTAGGGTTTTGCAGAGGCGTGGGTTGTATGCACCCCTTGCCCCGGTGCTTTTCACCGGCTGACTCTTGGCCACGACCCCCAAGAATAAAAAAAGAGCAGGCTCTTACCTGCTCTCCAGAGGCGTCGACGGTGATTTGGCAGGCACACTTCGCCTGACCCGGATTAGGGTTTTGCTGAGGCGTGGGTTGTACGCACCCCTTGCCCCGGTGCTTTTCACCGGCTGACTCTTGGCCACGACTCCCAAGAATAAAAAAAGAGCAGGCTCTTACCTGCTCTCCAGAGGCGTCGACGGGATTTGAACCCGTGATCAGGGTTTTGCAGACCCTTGCCTTGCCACTTGGCCACGACGCCATATTAAAAATAAAGAGCGGGCGATGGGACTCGAACCCACGACCTTCTCCTTGGCAAGGAGACATTCTACCAACTGAACCACGCCCGCATATCGGTCTATGATCGACCTAGGGATGGAAACCATCCTCAGTGCCGAGAGCCAGTCTCGAACTGGCGACACCGCAATTTTCAGTCGCGTGCTCTACCAACTGAGCTATCTCGGCCTATTTTAAAGTGCCGTGATATTTTACCACTAGAGGCCGGATTGTCAAGCAGAGGGGGAAATTTTCAACTCAATCCAGGCTGGTTCATGGTTCGCCAGGCTCCCCAAACGCACCCGCCCATCCGGAGTCCAGGAGGCGTACTGGTTATCGATCCACAAAACCAGGCCCAGAGGACCGCGCGGGGTGATCGGAGTATCCAGGAGGACACGCTCATCGATAAGCATCTGCACGCCGGCCCCGGTCCAATTCAGATCATAAGTATGCCAGCCGGTGGGATCAACAGCCAGCCTGGCTGCATCCTGCCGTACCAGCTTGCGCGCCACAACCCTTGCCAGGCGGTTCGTTCCCGGAAAAAGCAGGCTGACCAGCAAAGGAGAGCCAAGAGCCAACAGCATCGATGGAACCGGTGTAGAGCGAAAAGTGGCTGCCAGGAAACCCTGTGCGGGAAGATCATTGCGGAAAGACAAGTAATTTGCAGGAGAGGCAAAAAAGAACCAGGCGGCATCCGGCAGGGCTGGCAGCCGCCGGTCAGCGCCTCCCAGCCCAAGTGAGGCGCTGAAAGGGTCATTCCACAATCCAAATCCCCAAGTTCCGGGGATCTCCACCGCTGAAGCACGCGCTTGCAAACGGATATGGAAAGATGGCTGCCAAAGAAATGCTGAACGGCGCAACCGCGTATAATCATCCAACTGTGCCAGGCGATAGCTCCGCTTATTTCCAGGTGGAATCTCAAGCCGCCAGGTTTCTGAATCTACCTGGATTACGCTTCCTCCTCCGCTGGTCCTGGGATGCAGCACCAAGGGTTTTACCATAATCAAATGATACCACGCGGTCGCAGGTCAGGCCCCTCACGGTTCCCGCCGTGCCCAGCGGAACAGTACTGATGAGCCGATTCAACTTGAAGTATAATCAGAGTTGCTAAGGTTCTATCCGCAGAACGAGTGAAACACTCAAGATTTTCGGATAGATTTTACTGGAGGTTTATGGAAATTAATTGGCATGGTCTTTCTTGCTTTCGCTTGACCGAGCGCGGCCTGGCTACGGTTGTCACGGATCCCTACGACAATCAGGTGGCAGGTTATGAGCCGTTGAAACTGAAAGCAGATATTGTCACGGTTAGCCACGCAGCCCCAGGTCACAATTACACAACCGCTGTCAAAGGCTACACACACTTGATCACCGGTCCCGGTGAATACGAGATCGGAGGCGTTTTTATTACTGGCATCCAGACCAATGGTTATGGAAAGCAAAATCCTGAGGAACCACGCAATACGCTTTATGTATTTGATTACGATGGCGTGACCATCGCTCACCTGGGCGACCTGCGCCGCGTCCCAAGCCAGACAGAGATCGAAGCTTTAGGAAATGTAAACATCGCCCTTGTTCCAGTAGGTGGCGGGGGTGGATTGAATGCAGCCAAAGCCGCAGAGGTGATCAGCCTGCTCGAACCCGGCTTCGTCATCCCCATGCACTATGGAACATCTACCAGTCCGCTCAAGCTGGCCCCGTTGAATAAGTTTCTCAAGGAGATGGGGCTGAATGTTGCTGAGCCGCAGCAGAGTTTAAAAGTTACCAAAGGCTCAATTCCTGAAGAAACACATGTTGTTGTGCTTTCTAACACGCGATAGATGATGTTTTTACACGATGAGATAGGAGTAAAAACGTGGCTGTTAAACTGCTGATGACATGGGATATCATCCCCGGGCGTGAACAGGATTATTTTGAATTTGTCGTTAGGGAATTTATTCCCGGTATGCAGCGCCTGGGACTCGAGCCTAGCGATGCCTGGTTCACCATGTACGGCGAACAACCCCAAATTATGACCGGCGCCCAAATGCCCGACCTGCCTGCCCTGGAGCGCACGCTAGCCTCTCAAGAATGGCAAAGCCTGGTCCGGCAGCTCACCGATTACGTCGAAGATTACAAATATAAGATCGTGCCGGCGCGCGCCAGTTTCCAAATTTAACCAGGCATGACCTCAAACCGAGACCGACCATATTTGCATGTCTGAAAATATTGCCTCCTGTTTACTCGACTGGTATGCAGAACACGCCCGGCAGTTACCCTGGCGCGGCCCTGCAGACCCGTATATCATCTGGGTGTCTGAGATCATGCTCCAGCAAACCCGGGTAGAGACGGTCATCCCTTATTTCTTGCGTTGGATCGAACGCTTCCCAACAGTTCAAAGCCTGGCAGACGCGTCTGAGCAGGAGGTGCTTTCCGCCTGGGAAGGTTTAGGCTATTACAGCCGGGCGCGCAGCCTTCACAAGGCGGCTCAGATCATCGTTAGAGAGTTTGCTTCTCAGCTTCCGCAAGATGTGGATCTGCTGCGCCGTTTACCGGGAATTGGGCGATACACCGCCGGCGCGATTGCTTCCATCGCCTTTGGCAAAGATGAGCCCGCCCTGGATGGCAATATCCGGCGCGTGCTGGCGCGCCTGTTTGATGTACGCCTGCCTGCTCGTTCACCTGCCGGAGAACAACGCCTTTGGGAGCTGGCTCGGACGCACCTGCCTGCCGGCCAGGCTGGAAATTATAACCAGGCGATGATGGATCTGGGGGCGAGGGTGTGTACCCCGCGTGCCCCCAATTGCGCCAGCTGCCCATTAGCGCATCTCTGCCAGGCGCATGCTTTGGGAGTACAAGAAGAACGTCCTGTGATGGAGAAAAAACCTCCCATCCCTCATTACACAGTTACAGCCGCGGTGATCCAGCAGCATGTCTCACCCCTGCAAGATTACCCTCTGCAAGAGATCCCTATACTGCTGGCACGCCGTCCCTCCCATGGTCTGCTGGGCGGATTATGGGAATTCCCAGGTGGTAAGCTCCAAGATGGTGAAGATTTGCCCGCATGTCTACGGCGCGAAATCTGTGAAGAGCTGGGGGTTGATATCTCGGTAGGCGAGGCATTTGGAGTTTACAAACATGCCTTCACCCACTTCCGGATTACACTGCATGCTTTTCTCTGCCGTCTTGGAGAAGGCACACCTCAGCCGCTCGAGGCTAGCGAAATCCGCTGGGTCAAGCCCAAGGATCTAACGGCTTACCCGATGGGAAAAGTAGACCGGCAGATTGCCTCCAGATTGGTGTTATCATGACAGAAACCCCCAATTTACCTCTCATTATCGACGCTCATGAAGACCTGGCATGGAACATGCTGACGTTCGAGCGTGATTACAGCCTTTCAGCAGCCGAAACCCGCCAGCGCGAGGCCGGAACAGATACCCCCCAGCTCAATGGGGATACCTTACTAGGCTGGCCCGAGTACCAGCGCGGTCGGGTGGCAGTGATCTTTTCGGTATTATTCAACATCCCCCAACGCTATAGAGCTGGATCGTGGGATCATCTATACTATGAGACTGCTGAACAGGCTCACCTCCTTTACCGGCGTCAAATCGACCGCTATCATCGCCTGGTCGATGAATTTCCCGAGCGCTTCCGCCTGGTCAACACCCAGCCTGACCTTCAGGAGATTCTGGATCACTGGCGGTTGCCAGAAAAACCAACCCATCCTGTGGGCCTGGTCATCCTAATGGAAGGGGCAGAGGGTGTCAGGCAGCCAGAGGAGGTTGAAGAATGGTGGCAGCAGGGAGTGCGTATCATTGGACCAGCCTGGTCCGGGACGCGCTTCTGCGGTGGGTCGCGTGAACCTGGTCCCCTCACTCCCGAGGGCTACCGCTTGCTGGAAGCCATGGCGGAGGTCGGCTTTACCCTGGACATTACCCACATGGATGCTCAGGCTGCTCTACAAGCACTGGATGTCTATCCTGCCTCGATCATTGCCTCACACGCCAATGCGATGAAACGCGTCCAAGGCGTTGAAGGCAACCGGCAGCTTCCCGATGAGGTCATCCGCGGGTTAATCGAACGGGACGGCATCATCGGTGTTGTTCCCCTGAACCCCTTCCTGGATGCAACCTGGAAGCCCGGAGATGGGCGCCAGATCGTCACTTTAAGGCATGTGGTTGACCAGATAGACTATATTTGCCAGATGGCCGGCAACGCCCTGCACACAGGCCTGGGCACAGACTTTGATGGAGGCTTTGGCATGCAAGTTGTACCTGCTGAGATTGACACCATTGCTGACCTGCAAAAGCTGGTTCCGCTCCTTTCAGAAAAAGGTTATACCACGGATGATATTACCGCCATCATGGGCGGAAATTGGCTGCGCCATCTGCGCCATCTATTACCGGAGAATCTATGAATAGCACCTCAAGAAAGCCACCTATAAAACGCTTGCGCGTCAGAATGGGTTTGTTTGTCAGTTTATTCGGTTTCTTTTTATTCATCCTGGGCGCAAAGCCAGAATTTTTTGGACTCGATCGCAGCCCAGTGATTGGCTTCGTTCAAATCGCCGTATTCCTGACCGGATTGGGATTCATTTGCGTTGGAGGTTACGCTGTATTAGATGGGCTATGGAATGGTACGTCCAAGACGATCGTATCTGATATCGGTCTGCGTCTGGTCTCTACGGGTTTTGTGATCGCCATAGCTTGTGGGATGGCCGATGTTTTTGGTATTGGCAGCGAAATTCCGCCCGTGGTGCCCTATTTTGGCCGCTGGCAGATGATCGGCGTGCTGATCGGCGAAATCATCATTGCCATCGGGTTCATCATGCTAATCCCTTTCAGGTCCAATTCACAGGAGACCTAGAACCTGCCTGGCATTTCTTGGAAGGATGACAAACTCTTCGTTCGATCGTTACGCCAGCCCCAAAGCTGAGAACATCTCCTCATTCGTTGAAAATTTGAAGTCCTCCAAGCCCTGTTTCTCCCGCTCTGCGCCCTCAATTGCCTCCAGGCGTATTAAAATCCTCTTTTGTGACAATTATTTTTTCCGAGACAGCCAATCGTCTCCCCAGGTAGGCGCACAGCTGTTCTACATCCTGCGGAGGCTGCAAGGATTTAAGATATTCCAACACAGCTTCAGCCCCATTTTCGCCATCCTTGCGCGCTACACCCACCAATCCGCTGCTTGCCTCGCGCGACCAACCTGCTACAAAGACTCGGTCGATCGCTCGGTCAAGGTCCGGGTCAAAAGCCTCGTAAGAGGTCCCACCTACTGGGAACCTGGGAGATGGATTTTTTACAAATTCATTCCAACGCACTGGCAGACCGAAATTTTCGTCAACCTTATCACCTATACAAAAAACCACCGTATCCACATCCAGCGTTCGCCGGGTGCCCAGGCGCTTGGCCTGAGGCTCTCCATCACCTGCTACCAGGATCGTATCTTCAATTTCGAGACCGTGAACCCGCCCCCTCTCCCCGCCCACAATGCGTGCTGGCGAGGCCAGAAAATCGAAGCGGAAATGCGTCTGGGAAACGCTTTCGATGGCTTTCGGCAGCGCAGATAAGATAAAATTTTTGGCAGCCGCCACGTCTTGTCCCACTGATTGCATGACTGGAGCAACCCGCTCAAATTCGGCATCCAGGGCTGGTAAGTCAAGGTTGGCAGCGAGGATCTCCATCTCCTTCTTGGTGAATTTAACCTCCGCGGGCCCCCTGCGCGCCACTGCGACGACTTCCTTGACCTTCAGATCGCGCACCAGCCAGTGAGCAATGTCCATCATGACGTTTCCAACCCCGATCAGTGCCACACGCTCCCCAATGGCATACTTCCGTGCACTAAAAGGTGGCAGCCGGTTGTAGTGGTAAACCAGGTCCTTAGCGTGGTAAACTCCAAACAAATCCTCGCCAGGCAAACCTAACCACTTGGTACCCTGCGCCCCCGCCGTCACTAAAATTGCCTGGAATCCTAAAGCACGCAAATCAGCCAAAGACAGGTCGCCCTTCTGACCCACCGTGACATGCCCATAATAATCAATGAGCGGCATTTCCATAATTTGGCGGAATTGTTTGCGCAAACCTTCCTTCATCTTGTACTTATCATAATAAATCCCGTATTCAGCTAACCCGCCGGGCTTTACATCGCGGTTAAACAGGATCACCCGCACGCCATGGCTGGCAAGCTGCCGCGCCGCAAACAAGCCTGCCGGACCCGCGCCCACCACCGCCACGAGATAATTGTTTGAAAACCCCGCCTCCAAAATTTCCTCCTGTTACGATAATTCAAAGTAAATTTCTACTAAATAATTCCTAATCAGCGGTAACGACGCAAATTTGATCCCGCTTCACGGTTCCCGTAAAAGGCGATTATACTATACCGTATTACTCTGAATTATACAACAAGAAAAAACGGATTTGCTAACTCCTGCTTCTCGAGAACGCTGTTTTTTTCATTCCCACTGTATTCAAGATGCGGTAAAACAGCAAGAGCAAGGTTGATCCTGCCGCAGTCCAGTAGAGCAAATTTACCCAGGCTGCAGTGCTATCTGTTCCGCTGAATATACCGTGCATGAGCACGAAAACAAATGTCAGAAAACTGGAAAAATGCACGAACCGCCAGGCTTTATTCCCCATTTGCTTACGAATATAAAAACTTCCCACCACGATTGCCCAACTGTAAAATGCAATTTGGCCCAGCCCCACCCAAAAGGGATGATACTGCTGAACTGTGAACGGTATAAAGAGCTCCAACAAGCTTGGTTTGAGATAATGATCCCCAAGCAAGATCAAAGGATGAAAGAGACCAAACCCAAGCCCCACCAGGCTCACGTATTGGTGCAAATCAAAAGCGACTGGCCCTCCCGGCCAAATGCGCGCTAACCGGTTGGTAATCATCATCCCCAGGACCATCGACATCCACAGCAAGATGAAACCCACCAGGGCTGTTCCACGCGATAGGTACCAGAACACCTTGGGCGCCTCCCCAGTCAATGAAGTCGTAAGACCTGGCAGCCAGGCTGGTAGTACCATGACCGCGGTCAACGCGCCAAAAATAATCGCCAATGAACCCAATAAAACAACTTGCGGGCTGGCCGCCGGAGTTGTGGACTCAATTTCACTCGATGCAGATTGCATGATCTTATCTCCCAAAAAATTTCTCAAAAGATCGGTCGTAATGAAGCTGACCGTCTTCAGTGACCATCATCCCAGAATAACCAGGGTGTGCAGCCAACCAGGTTTCCCCAGCCTGGCTGCCGAGGATGAGAAGGACCTTGGCCGCCATTTCCGCCTCCAAAACTGTCGGCGCAATCACAGTAGCGCTGATCACATCCGTCTCTGCCGGTTCAGCAGTGTGCGGGTCAATAATATGATGCTTCCAGGTTCCATTCTGCGTCCAGCGCCGGTAATCTCTGCCTGAGGTTGCCACCCCACAGCGCCCCAACCTGAGCGTTCCCAGGCTTCTACCCAACTGGAAAGGATCATCGATCCCGATCAACCAGGGCTGCGCTTCTGCTCCCAATCCGCTGATGGCAATATCTCCACCAGCATTGATCAAGACTGGCCCGTAGCTTTTCAAGCGCAGCATGGCCTGGTGGGCTGCCCAACCCTTCGCCACGCCGCCAAAATCGATCTGTTCCCCAGCCGGCAGGCGCAGCGTATGGCTTTCAGGCCAGCGCTCAACTTCATCCAGCGACCTGATCAGGATCTTTTCTTGTACGCCCACCACCTGGTTTCGGGATAAAACATCAAAACTATTTTTGTAACCGGCTTCTACCAATGCCCCAAGTACCATCGGCGTCACCAGCCCTCCACTATCTTTGTAGGCTATATTCGAAGCCATAAAAACATCCCAGAGAGTCTCGCTCACCTTCACTGCCTCGCCCGAAGCCAGGTTCAACCTGGTCAGCTCACTCCCCGGCCTGAACCGGCTCAAGGCATCTTCCCACGCCTCGAACCACACCGGCACCCTGTCCAACAGCTTACCGGCGCGTGCAGGAGGGTATTCAAGGGCTGCCAGCATATGGCAGCCCATCGCCTTGAATTCCAACTTGGAGATCATTTCGATGAACCCGTGGTAGTAATGATCGTCTGGCTCCCGCCTGTGCTGGGTTTTGCCCCTCCCATCAATATTTTTCCTGTAATGGGCAAGGAGGGTTTGACTACAGTGACCGGGTTTTGTACTGCTGCCGGACCCTGGCGCGTGCCAGCGGCAGATGATTCAAGGGTTGGCACCAGGGTCGGTAAGGGAGGCAGGTCGAGTACGAACTGGTTCTCGGTTTGCAGCGGAGGTACGCCTCCGGCCGTTTGAGGGGCATCCTTTACCAGGGCAGTCGAGATCTGGCTGGTTTTGGAGGCCACTACCCAAAACCCCAGGGTTGAAGATACCGCGAGCATGAAGATCAACCGCCTGGCACCGTGAACATCGAGTTTCTTTGCGGGGGTATGTGAATTTTTATCCATAGCTAATCGTCATCGCTCTCATATTCATGTTCACCGCCCGAAGCCCCACGACTGCTGGGCTGAACGTTCAAACTGGCAAGCTGAGTGGCGGTAATTGCGCCTGCTATCTGCCCATTCATATCGACGAATACCAGGTCTCCAGAGCTGAAAGTAACTTGATACATATTCTCGCCTTTCACAGAGACCACCTCAACCGAATAAACACTGGTTGACCCCCAATAATTCGAGGCAATCGCAGCCGCATCTTGTGGAGTAACGGATGTGGCTTGTGTCTCAACCACCGGGTTGCTGGGCTGCGCTTGTAAAGCTGCCAGTTGAGCCTCCAAAGCCTGCTGCTGCTGTTGGGCCTGCTCGAGGCGCGTATTCGCTTCGGCGATCATCTGCTGGTAAGCGGCTTCACGCTCATTCAACGCCTGCTGCAGCGCCTGCTGCCCGGCCGGGTCGCTGGCATCCAGGGGTGCTGCTGGCGCTGAGCTGGCAGTTACCGGCGCCTGGCCCGCTGCGCGTACGGCATAAGCAATTCCACCAACCGCCATCAAAATAAAAGTAGTCAAAGCAATTGAAATGACAAAAGCAGTTTTATTCATAATAATTCCTCTCTTGATCGGTTTATTTTGTTACCAGATCATCATACCAACCGAAGATTGAAATCATATTTATATTCAGTGCCAGTTTTCCAATCTTTTTCCAATCTTTATCGGTTACACTTATTGCATGCGAGTATTGATCATCGAAGACGATAAACGGCTGACCGCTCTGATGGTGAAAGTGCTGGAAATGGAGCACTTCAGCGTCGATGTCGCGCATGATGGCGACCTGGGCTTAGAGATTGCCCTGCGTGAGGCGCATGACGTGATCATCGTCGATTGGATGCTCCCCGGTCGGGATGGGCCATCCATTTGCCAGGCAGTGCGTTCCGCCAGGCTCCCAACCGCAATCCTGATGCTGACCGCCCGCACCCAGGTCGAAGATCGCGTGGCAGGCCTCTATAGCGGCGCAGATGATTACCTGGGTAAACCCTTCTCTTTCGATGAATTGATCGCCCGTCTGCACGCCCTGGGGCGGCGCTTCAATGAGCGCATGGTAGATGCCCAGGAGCTCCGCATTGGCAACCTCGTCATGGATTTGCGCACACATACTGCCCGGCGCGGCGATGCCTTCCTTGACCTCACCCCAACCGAATGGTCGCTGCTAGAATACTTGATGCGTCACCCGGGTCAAACATTATCCCGTCAAAAAATTTTGGATTACGTTTGGTCCTACGAAAATGATGTTCAACCCACCCTGGTCGATGTTTATATCTCCTATCTGCGGAACAAGCTTCACATCCCTGGCTTGAAAGATCCCATCCAAACCCGCCGCGGTTTGGGCTACTGCTTCACAGCCGAATATGCTTAAGCGCCTGCGCCTCCAGCTTGCTTTTCTCTACATCCTGGCTGCCATTGGGTTGGTGGGCCTCTTTGGGTTGGGCTCCTATGTCCTGCTCCAGGTCTATTTCCAGCGCGAAACCGACCTGGCCCTGCAGTATAAAATGGCTCTTCAGTTCCGGCAGTACGGCCTTACACCTCCTGCAGAGCTCCTCCGGGTTGAGCAGAATTGGCAAGCCAGTAATTCCCGGCCTGCCTCTTCCCCCACACCCAGCAAACCCACGTTGTCGCCTGTTCAACCCGGTCCCGGCGAAGAATCAGAAGATGAAGAGGAAACAAACAGCCAGTCCAATTCTCCTCAATCTGGTAGTACAAGCGAGGAGGGTGAAGACCAGTTTGACGGGGAGTTAGCTTCGATATACACGCTCCCGATTGATGCCAGTGGAAATGTGATCTCAAGCCCGAACATGGCCCTGCCGCCCTTCTCGCAAGATCAAGAAGCCAGCCGCGCGGCCCAGGTGAACGGTCATGACCTTCGCACCCTCCGCCAGGCTGACGGTACCCGACTGCGCTTACTAACCTACCAGCTTTCCACCGCCTCCGGCCCGCTGATTCTGCAAATGGGCCGCCTCCTTGCCGATCAAGAACGTGTTCTGCAGCAGTTCCTGGTCGGCCTGGTCCTGCTCGGATCCGCTGGCATCTTCATATTAGGCCTGGGAAGCTGGTGGCTTTCTGGTCGTTCCATCAGCCCCGCCCAAAAAGCCTGGGATCAACAGCAGATTTTTATCTCCAATGCCAGTCATGAGCTGCGCACCCCGCTCACCCTCATGCATGCCTCAGCCGAGGTGGGGCTGCGCAGCCAGCCCAATGATGAACAAAAGGAAATTCTGCAAGACATCTTGGGGGAGACCGATTACATGAGCCGCCTGGTTGACGACCTGCTCCTGCTCTCTCGCCTGGACTCTCGTCGTCTCAAATTAGAACGCAAGCGCGTTTCTTTGCCAGATTTGCTCCAGGAGGTTGCCAGCCAGGCTGAAAAATTGGGCGCTGGTAAAAGCATCCACCTGCAGCTTGGGCAAACGAACGGCATCGTCTGGGGCGACCGGGCGCGTTTGCGCCAGGTTCTGCTGATCTTGTTAGATAACGCCATCCGCTTCACCCCTGCCGGCGGCTCTATCCGTCTCGAAACAGTCCCTCACACCAAAACCTGCCAGATCATGGTAAGCGACAATGGTACAGGCATTGCCCCGCAGCATCTGCCCCACATTTTCGAAAGGTTCTACCAGGTGGCCCCCTCTGCCGATTCATCTCGCAGCAACGGCCTGGGCTTATCCATAGCCAAAGGGATCATCGAAGCCCAAGGAGGCAGGATTTCAATTGAGAGCCAGCCCGGCAAGGGCACCCGCCTCACCATTGAGATGCCCGCCGCATTTCCTGCTTAACAAAACCAGCTCCGCTCATTCCTTCCCCCAAACCTGTTCTTTAGATTCGGTGACTTTCCTCGCTCTTTCCTTCCCCAAAATCCGTTCTTTGGATTTGGGGGAAGGTCAGGAAGGGGGCCCGTTATGACCACACGTACTCCCAACAAACGAGATGCAAATCATCAACGCTTATAGAACGGGCAGTTGGCATGGACGTTTCTCTCAGAGGCACTCTCTGTTTCCTCAACATCAGCAAGAATTTCTTTGATTAATTCTGCCGCGACTCCGCTGGTCTGGTAAGCGTTATCGGCAGTTTGCATATTCTCCTCCTCCATGAGATAATCACCCCATGAATTCCCGCCAACGTGTACTGGCCTCCCTCAACCACCAGGCTCCCGACCGGCTGCCCCGCGACCTGGGCGGGATGCGTTCCACCAGCATCAGCGCCTTTGCCTACCCCAGGCTCGTACGCGAGTTAGGCTTGCCGCCGCGCCGGCCGCGTGTCGAGGATACCGGTCAGATGCTCGCCCTGCCTGATCTCGACGTTCTGGATGCCCTGGGGATCGATGTGGTCACCATCGCTGACCGCACCACGAACGCTTTCGATCAACCTGAAATTTGGCAAGACTACGATTTCAATGGGCGTCTGCCGGCGCGTGTACGCCACCCCGAAGCCTTCCACCCCCTGCCGGATGGGACTATCCTCAAGGGCACAACCCGCATGCCGCCCACCTCTTTTGTCTTCGACGATCTGCATGGAGGGCAGCCCATTGATCTCAGCAGCGAGCTCCCCAAGCCCGACCTGGACGAGGTCCGCCAGGCGATTGCCGAAAGCCGCCTCACGGATGTGCAGGTGGTTGAAATCAGAAACTTGTGCCGCCGGGTGCGCGAGTCAACCGACCGGGCTGTCTTCTTCAACGATGAACACCTGCAGGCCTGGATGGGGATTGGCGCCTTCAACGGCATCGGTATTTTCCCAATGCTGTGCCTCACCGAGCCTGATTATGTCACCGAGCTGCATGAGCTGGTTACCGGGGCCTTGCTGGACAATGCTCGCCGCTTGCTTCCCGAGATCGCTCCTTATATCGATATCTTAATGGTCGCCGCAGATGATTGGGGGACGCAGAACAACCTGATCGCCTCTCCCAGGGTCTTCCGCAAGCTCTTCCTGCCCTATTACCGCCGCATCAATGACGAATGTCACCGCCTGGCGCCTCAGCTCAAGCAGTTCCTGCACTGCTGCGGAGCAGTCTACGATCTGCTCGACCTGGTGATCGAGGCCGGCTTTGACATCATCAACCCAGTTCAATGGCCGGCGGGTGGGCATACGCCCCAGGAATGGAAAGACAAGGTCCAGGGCCGGTTGGCTTTATGGGGCGGCGGGGTCAATGCTCAGGCTACTTTACCCCTGGGCAGCGTGGACGAGGTCTTCAGCGAAGCCAGCCAAACCGCCCGCATTTTGGGGCAGGGAGGTGGGTATGTTTTCTGCAACATTCACAATATCCTGGCCGAGATTGCTCCCGAAAAAGTGATTGCGCTGTACCGGGCTGCGGATGAAGGCTAAACCCGTTTCCCTTACATGTAACCCCCATGGCTTACAGAATTCGTGCCTCATGCTATTGTTCGTTGTACGTTTATACCGGAGGTAATTGATGATCCGCAAACCTGCTCCCCCGCCTGTTCAACCTAAAGAAACGCCACCAAAGCTGGAAGATAGAATCAAGGAAATCCACGTCAGTCCCAAGGTAAAACGATTCTTCTGGCAAGGAAAGCTTCTGCCTGCTTTCTGGACCGTTGCCAGCGTGGTCTCCCTGTTTGTCAATTTGGTCTTGATCATTGTTTTGATCTCGCTGGGGAAGCAGCTGTTCGAGTTTAAAAAGCTGATTGAGGGTCAATTGATCGGGGGCTTATACGACAACTTTGTGCTCATGGATAAAGCTCACATTATCACCGATATCAATGTCGATGCCTCGATTCCCATCCAATTTGACCTGCCGGTCAGCTCAAACACCACCGTATATTTGACGAAAGATGTCGAAATCCCCAATACCTGGGTCGCGCTGACCACCGCTGGGCAGGGGATCTCCCTGAGCATCAACGCACCTGCCGATATCACCTTGCCAGAAGGCACGCCGCTGGACATCCAATTGACGATGATGGTCCCCGTCAGCACCACCGTGCCGGTCAGCCTGCCTGTGCATGTTGACATTCCTTTGAATCAAACGGAGCTGCACCAGCCCTTCACAGGCCTGCAAAGCGTGGTGAAGCCATACCGTGATTACCTGGGCAGCCTGCCCAACACCTGGGAAGAAACCCCATTCTGCACACCCAAAACGGATTGGCTTTGTCAGAAGCTTTTAGGCACTGGAAAATAGAATTTTCATCTGAAACCAACACATCCCTGATCCCTGGAGCACCCGATTGGATACTTCGATCACTCGTTTACAGCTAAGCAATGGTCTGATTGTTCTCCTGAAAGAAATTCACTCTTCGCCGATCATCAGTCACTGGGTCTGGTACCGGGTCGGTTCACGCGATGAGGTAACTGGCAGGACAGGCATCTCGCACTGGACCGAACATATGCAGTTTAAGGGCACACCGCTCTTTCCAGCAGGAGAGCTGGATAATGCCATCTCGCGCCTGGGTGGCGTATGGAATGCTTTCACTTTCCTGGATTGGACCACGTATTACGAAACACTGCCGGCAGATTCGATCAGCCTGGCACTAAAGCTGGAAGCCGATCGGATGGTTAAACAGCACATTTCCAGAAGAGGAAGTCAGCTCAGAAAGAACGGTAATTATCTCTGAGAGACAAGGCAGCGAAAACGAGCCGCTTTTCCGCCTGGGTGAAGAACTACAGAATGCAGCATTCCGCGTGCACCCTTATCATCACGAAATTATCGGTGATATGGCTGATCTGTACACAATCCAGCGAAATGATCTCTACCATCATTATCAGACGTACTATGCACCCGAAAACGCAGTCCTGGCTGTGGCCGGAGATTTTGAAACCGGCTCCATGCTGGCAGAGATCAAGCAGTTATACGAATCCATCCCTACCCGAGGCGCCCCACGCGCCTTTCTCGCCCAGAACCTCCCCAGCTAGGTGAGCGCCAGGTAATCGTGGAAGGCCCTGGCGAGACAACCTACGCCCAATTCGCCTACCGTGCCCCGGCTGCCAATCATCCTGACTTCTTCCCTTTTATGGTTATGGACAGCCTGCTGACAGGTCCCAGCAACCTGAACTTGTTTGGCGGAGGAATATCGAATAAAACCTCCCGCCTTTACCAGGCCCTGGTCGAAAAGGAATTGGCTGTCAGCATGGCGGGTGGGCTGCAGGCTACCATCGATCCTTTTCTTTACTTCATCACCGCCACCATCCATCCGCAAAAACAGCCTCTTCAAACCATACAGGCTGTTAATGACGAAATCCAGCGCTTGCAGGAAAACCTGCCAGCCCCAGAAGAGCTAGCCCGGGCAGCGAAACAAGCGCGGGCGTTGTTTGCTTATGGCAGCGAGTTGATCAGCAACCAGGCTTTCTGGATGGGTTTTTCGGAGATGTTCGGTTCTTATGCCTGGTTTGAAAGCTACCTGGATTGCATCAGTGCCGTGACCCCTCAGGATGTGCAGCGCGTTGCGCAGACCTATCTTCGACCTCAAGCACGGGTGCTGGGAATTTACCAACCTACCGGATCACCTCTGGAGGCCGAAAATGAATAATATAGCCCTCCCAAACCCAGCCCATGCTTTACCAGGACCCGAGGATATTACCCGGGTAGCTTTGAAAAATGGGATAACAATCCTGGCCCGTTCTAACTTTAACAGCCCTTCGGTCTTCGTAAATGGTTATTTGCCTGTCGGCAGCTTATTGGATTCCGACGAAAAGCTCGGTCTAGCGGATTTTACTGGTTCAGCATTGATGCGTGGCACTGCTCAGCATAGTTTTCAACAAATATACGATGCATTGGAGAGCACAGGTGCCAGCCTGGGGTTCGGCGGAGGAACGCACACATCAGGATTCAGCGGGAAATCATTATCTGAAGATATCGATATTGTGCTAGGATTAATTTCCGAATCGCTTCGTGAGCCAGTTTTTCCTGCAGAGCATATCGAACGTCTGCGCGCCATGTACCTGACTGGCCTGGCAATCCGGGCACAAGATACAGAGGAAATGGCTTCGTTAAAATTAGACCAGATCATCTATAAAAATCACCCTTACCGTCGTCCAGAGGATGGTTATCCTGAAACAATCACAGGAATCACGCAAGAAGATATTGTTAATTTTCATCGCCATCATTATGGTCCAAAAGGGATGGTGATCGCCATTGTAGGAGCTGTGAAACCTGAAGACATTGTAGAAAAAGTGGAAAAAATATTAGGTGATTGGAGTAATCCACTTCAAAAAGAACCGCCGGTTTTGCCAGATGTGCAGCATCTAGAATCCCAAGTAAACGAGAGAATAGAGATTGAAGGAAAAAGCCAGGTGGATGTAGTATTCGGTGTGCCAGGTCCGAAACGTCTGTCGCCTGATTATTTAGCTGCAGCGTTAGGGAATAACATTTTGGGGCAATTTGGGATGTTTGGGAGGATCGGTAATGCGGTTCGTGAAAAAGCTGGATTGGCATATTATGCTTACAGCTCTCTCAATGGTGGCATTGGGCCAGGTCCATGGACAGTTGCGGCAGGAGTGGATCCGGTAAATGTAGATGAAGCCATCGCATTAATTATGGACGAATTGGCCCGGTTCACCAATGAGTTTGTCACGAAGGATGAGCTTGAGGACAGCCAGTCCAATTTCATTGGGCGTTTACCCTTATCATTAGAATCAAACTCAGGGGTGGTGGGTGCGTTGATTAATTTGGAAAGATATGATTTGGGCCTGGATTATTATCGCCGTTACCCTGAATTAGTCAGGTCAATTAATGAGCAAGATATTCTTAATGCAGCACAAAATTATTTACAGCCGCAGTGGTTTGGTATCGTTTCAGCGGGAACTTTCTAGAAACCCATGCTCTTAAAAACAGGGATCGACCTAATCGAAATTGATCGATTCTCCCAGGCTTATAAACGCCATGGAGAGCGATTGCTGGCTAGGATATTCACAGATCAGGAAAGGAGAGAAACCCAAGAAAGGATCGAATCTCTGGCAGTCAGGTTTGCTGCGAAAGAAGCGGTTTCTAAAGCCTTGGGAACAGGTATAGGAGTGGTAGGATGGAAGGAGATTGAAATTATTCGAGGCGAAGCTCAAGAGCCTATAGTCAGGCTGCAAGGCAAAGCAGAGGCTCTTGCCAAAAAACTTGGATTGGAAACTTGGGCAGTCAGCCTGACTCATAACCGGGATTTAGCCATTGCATCCGTCGTAGCGAGCGGACCGACTTCCACGTAAAATCCAGGGTCGGGTACATCCACTTCTAAGAAGGTGGAGAGCTCTTCTTTTACTGGTTTTTCTAATTTTCCCCGATACTTTTCCATTATTCGATATGCTGCAGAGGTCTTTATATCTTCAAATAATCCCCGGACACTTCTTCCATTTCCAAAATGGATCCCGTCTCTAATCCTCATCCATTCAAGATAATTATAGGTCTTATCTTTGAATTTATCGTCAAACAAGAATTGTTCTTCTCGTAATGTATGGTACAAAATTGCCCACAATTCATCCAGTGAAAAATCTTCGAAGATGATCGGGGCTCCGAATCGAGAAGCTAACCCAGGATTACTATCTAGAAAATCCATCATCTCATTGCGGTATCCTGCAGCAACAACAATAAAGCGATCTCTGTAATCCTCCATTAGCTTAACGATTTCTTCGATGGCTTCCCGGCCAAAATCTGAATTACCTCCAGCCAAGGAATAAGCCTCATCGATAAACAGAATCCCATCGAGAGCACTCAAAATGGCTTCTCTTGTTTTCAGGGCAGTTTGGCCAATGTACCCGGCCACTAAATCTGCCCGGGTCACTTCGATGACGTGACCAGAATTCAATAGTCCAAGTTGTTTATATAATCCACCCAATAACCTGGCTACAGTGGTTTTCCCGGTTCCGGGATTTCCAATAAAAACAAAATGTCGAAGATGGGGTTTTCCTGAACCTGTAATCCCAGCTTCATAGCGTAAGTTCTCATACTCAAGACGAGTCTTAACCGGATAAAATCATCTTTTACATTGGATA
Source organism: uncultured Chloroflexia bacterium (assembly GCA_963751425.1). GTDB lineage: Bacteria > Chloroflexota > Anaerolineae > Anaerolineales > UBA4823 > CAVVUF01. The sequence continues at coordinate 146,426 of CAVVUF010000003.1, forward strand.
AACCAACCAAAGCATTGAGTTTTTCCTCCCAATCGCTCGCAAACTCCGGTGAAGTAGAAACCGGTAAATAGGATCGATAATAATCTGTGAGGTCTTCCCTGGTTAATGGGGTATCTTCTGGAAGTTGATTGGTGATGATTCTGAACGCATGTCTTTTTTCAAGGCTATCTGTAAAATTTCTAACTTCGCCTGCATTTCCAAAATTATTATCTTTTTTTCGAACGATTTCACTAACAAGGATCTCAAGATCTGGTTTGAATTCTTGAGCTAAAGATAAACCTCTCTCCGCAAGCATTCTAAACAGAATTTCAACCAAATCTTCAACATCATAATCGTCAAAATATAACAAATTTTCTTTTGGGAATCGTCTTGCCAAACCCGGGTTAGATCTTCGAAATTGTTCCATTTTATCTGGATAACCGGCGCAAATGACAACTAATCGTGATCGCTCGGATTCCATCCTGGATAATAGAACTTCAAGAGCCTCTTTTCCAAAGCCTCCTCTTCCTTCTTCGGCAAGACCATATGCTTCATCAATAAAAAGAACACCATCCAAGGCTTGGTTAATAATTTTATTCATTTTTTTCGCTGTGCCACCGACAAATGGTTCAACCAGGTCACTCGCTTGAACTTCAACCAGGTGTCCTCTTTTAACCATCCAAGTTCATGAAAAATCTCACCCATTAATCTCGCCACGGTTGTTTTTCCTGTACCTGGATTTCCGTAGAAGATCATATGCATGAGAGGTTTTTCTCCCCCGTTCTTTTCTTTTCTGCGATTGAGTTGTGCCCAAGCGATATATTCCTGAACCCACTTCTTAACTTTTTCGAGACCGACCATGGATAACAATTTCTCGAGAGCATTTTCTCCAGGTGTTCGAACGGAGCTAAGCCATCCTGAAAGAGCAGCAGTTCGAAGATCTAATTTTTTATTTTGTTTCTCTAGCAGCATGAATTCTTTTTTCCAAAATCTCAAATTCTTCTTTTCATTAGAGAGAATCTGAGAAAGGTAATCAAGATCATCAATATCAGGAAAAGATAATTCTAAAGCACGTTTTATCTCATCTTCACAAGGTGTAAATATTTCCACCAATCCTTCTTTTTCCCGTAATATGACTCTCCTCACTTCTGGAAGTGAAATCCCAGAAGAGATCTGTTTTAATTCCTCATATTGATCTATTGAAAATACAAAAATACAAATGTTTTGATTAGATGTCGGCAGGTTAGCCCACTCGCCTACGATGGATGCAAACGACCTTTTATCTTCGAAAAATGAAATGGATGTTTCTGCTTGTAAGAAAATGACCGCGGTTTTTACCGCCAGATTCATCTTTGATCAAAGTATCTAACACTTTCAACGCGTGGAAATCACCCATTCCAGCAGGATTAATCTTATTTTCTGAGGAATTCTGAATAGCCTGGTATTGGTTTAAAGGTCCTGGTTCAAAATATGGGTTTTGATTGGATTCTTGATAAGATGGAATGGATTTCTCGTCATAAACATATAATGCTTTTTGAGGTGAATAGAAAATGACATGCTCATATTGAAGCTCAACAAGGGTTTCATATAAAGCCTGGTCAAATTTGAGCTCTTGAGATTTGTTATTTAAGAATACGTCTTCTGCGCCAGTACCGAAGATAATCTTGTAACGGACGCCTTGATTCTGTGTCAACGCACCTATCAAACGATTAATGCCTCCCATAAGCTGCCTTTTGCTCCATAATAGCGTGACTGGATGTCTTTTGTTGAATCTCAAAATCAGAATAGAGTGAAGGATGAGACAAATCCTCTGCTCTTTTTTGATTTTTCCCTACCTGCAAACCATACTGTCTTAAGGATCTGGCTACTTCATAAGCTCTTTGTCTCAACTCATGTTCTGTACGAACATCAGCATCCAAACTCTCCAGTTCTAATTGGGTTGCACTCATTTCATCTTCTAATTCTTTCACTTCAACAATAACTTCGCTTCCATCGATGTGCTTTAAATGAGCCTGATAAAAACATCTTTGGTCACTCTCAGCATAACTCCCACTGGTAAGAATGAATCCTTGTTGTCCAAGAGCCTGCACTACCCGGGATGCTATGTTGTATCTTATCTGAGAAGCGAGCACATTTCTTCTAGCCCAATACAAAGATTGCTCTAATTCATCTCTTAGTACCGGCAAGTGTTCCTCAAGAATAATTCTTAAGTCAGCTTCGCTCAAAGATTCGCCATAATTATCGATTTTATTAATAAATGAGCTTATCTTTCGTAATGCAAGTCGATACCGATCACCTGACCAATATAGAACGTCAATATCGATTCCCAGGTCTTCCTGGTCCAAACCAATTGCATTAATAGTTTGATTACTTCTGGCTATTTCCTTCAATTCATGCAATGCTTCACGGGCAACTGCCAAATGGTATTGCCTTGTCAATTCTTTTTCTTTAACGAACATCCGGATTTTCTCCAGCTCTCGAAATGAATGTTGAGCTGAAATTAATCCAGCCTCATAAAAACCATCCTCAACATTTTCTTTAGACTGAGCAATTTCATGGAGAATTTCATCAATTTCATTTTGATAATATCGATCCACGGGATAATATGTCTTTACATAATCGAATAAATCTTCAGCAGATCGAACTGCTTCTTTGGAAATAGCTTGCTTCGTTTCTCCCTTTGAAAGAAATTCTTGCCGCAAGTTCTCGATTTTCGAATCCCTCTCAGAAATGGATGTGTCAATAATTTGAATGATATGGTATCCGAAATCATTAATCATTTCAGAGGTATTTTCGATCATCCCAAATTCCAGATTACACAATTTCTGGTGGAATAATTCCACCTGACCTTCTAATTCTGTATTGAACAAATTTTCGAGCTCACAAAGGTTAGTATCGACAAATTCAGATTGGTCTGAGATCGTTTGAAAAACGTCCTGATGAAATTCTTGCTCATCTTGATGAAATTTCGAGTAAATTTCCCTGAGCTCCTTTGCTTGGTCCTCTCTCACTTTACTCAATATCCTGTCATAATCCTTTTCTACGGTCTTTAATCGATCTTCGAGACCTTGGATCAGTACAAAGTCCATATCACCCAAACTGACGGTTGTCCTTTTGTGCCCGCTCATTTCTTAACTCCTTAGGATACTCACCATGGCTTGATCCCAAGCAGGGGAAAAATGTCTAGGAGGAATTCCAATGATGAACGCTTCGCCTTCCAATAGGTCAATCTCTATTTTCCTTGGATTATGATCGAAGTCATGCTCTTTCAAAGCTTCTGAAAGATAATGAACTTTCTGATTTGATGAACCCCTTAATCCCAAATTGTCATTCTTAGCAGCAACATAAGGTCCATCGATCAAAATGTCAATTTCATTGAGGAATTTTCGAACCATTGGAGAAGGTTCCTTATTCATCAAATCCTGATATCGATAACCAGTAAAACAAATTACATTTAAATCGCGTTTTGCCTTCTTGAGAATTTTTATTAAATTGTAAAGAGGCCTTGCTTGCCTCATCGGTTCACCACCTGATATCGTCAATCCCTCAATGGAAGGATCTGCAAGTATCCGACGGGCAATTTCTTCTATAGAGGTTTCAACTCCCCCTGGCTCAATCCATTCTGGGGAGATGCAGCCTTTGCAATGAAAAGGACATCCTTGAACCCAGATAACCGCGCGATATCCAGGCCCTAAGGCGTATGTACCTATTTTCAAAGCTGCAAGGAATAATTGGTTACTTTTCATATATAATAGAACATATGTACTATTATAGTTTAGACCTTTTTTGATCATATGTCAAGGTTATTCTTGAGTTTCCAAGAATATACAGACTTATTTATGAATAAACTGCTTGGTTTAGTACTTTTAGGTGATTGCCCTTTGATTGGTGATGCGTTACGCTGTGTTTTCGAATCGGAGGTTTACAAATGAAAAGAATTTTAGTGTTAGTTTTACTTCTATCGATTAGTGCCTGCCAATTGAATAACTCTGTCAAGAATAATAATTTCTCGGGTAACACTGCTTTTCCCACCCAAGAAACAATATCAGTAAAACCGACCCCCTCACAAACGGCAACAAAGATTCCTACTTCTGGTGAAAACTCCAAGGTCGAATCTACCCCAATCAACACACAGGCCCCAGTAATAACTCCAACAAATCTTGCTCTATCAGAAACACCTACGACCATGGCATCTGATTTATCCTCATCAATCATCAATCCACTCACCGGATTGCCAGTCGATAATTCAGACCTTCTTAATTTACCTCCAGCGCTCGTCTCAATTGCCAATTTCCCGGTTTCCGCCAGGCCGCAAGCCGGTCTCTCCTTTTCCCCTTTTGTATTTGAGATGTACATCGGTGAAGGCATGACCCGGTTTTTAGCCTTGTTCTATGGAGAATATCCCTCGGAGAACGCCTCTCAGGATATCTTGACTCCCCTAGACAATTCTCAAATCGGACCTATACGCTCAGGCCGTCTCCCATATGAAAGCATCCGTAAGCTCTACAGTGGTTTTCTCGTTATGGCGAGTGCTTATCGAGCTGTCAGCAATCAATTGAGTGCAGCCACGAACATATATGGATCCGATGAAGACGATATTAACAGCGCTTTAATCGATGTCTCAAAACTTGAAGCGATTGCTGAAGCAAACAGCTCGAATAACCAATCCATGAATTTAACTGGTAACCAATATTCCTCCATTACCCCCAGTGGAGGGTCTTCTGCCAGGCGCTTCTGGGTCTTTTATAATTTCTTAAACCAGGTAGATTGGCAATATGATGAGACCTCTGGAAAATACCTTAGGTCTCAAGATATTGCGGATGGCTCAGGCACCTTCACTCCCAGCTCAGATCGATTAACTGGTGAGCAGCTTAGCGTTGAAAATGTCATCCTTTTTGTTGCTAAACACAAGGTTCTCAACAGTGAAGGCACATTGATAGACCTTGATTTGCTCTACACTGGCAATAAAGCCTTTCTATTTCGGGACGGGAAAATTTATCCCATATTATGGAATACGATGAACGGCGAATATGAAAAAAGCACTGGCTTACTGCGCCCCATCCGTTTTACCGACTTGAATGGCAAGCCAATCTCTTTAAAACCAGGCCATACCTGGGTGGAAATTGTCGATGAGACAACGACTCTCGAAGAAATGGACCCAGGCACCTGGAAAGCGCGCTTTTATGCTCCCTGATCGATCCGTTATTTCAATTAAGTTGACCAGTCCCTTATTCTGTGGTTTAATCACGCCAACTTATACATAAAAGCTATGATGGAAAAGAGTAAGCTGGTTTAAAGCTAACAGCGAGCCCGGGTATGGTGAAAGCCGGGATAGTTAAATAAGCTGAAAATCCTTCCGGAGCCTCGATCTGAACCAGGGATTTTTCCTGTGAGTAAGAAAGACGGATTTGCCAACCGTTACTTTGGCAGGTGATATGAGGTTCAGAGAAAGCTCTGATCTCCGTTCATTAAACTGAGGTGCTCGGTCGAACGAGAACCAGGGTGGTACCGCGGGATACAATACTCTCGTCCCTGAATTGGGACGAGAGTTTTTTTAAAGGAGTTAGCTATGGCATTCAAGGAAGTAACTACGAAAGTCGATTTTCAAGAACAAGAATTGCAGGTCTTAAAATTTTGGAAAGAGAACGATGCTTTCCAGAAATTATTAGCTCTTCACCAGGACGATCCACACTGGTCATTTATTGACGGCCCGATCACAGCCAACAATCCCATGGGCGTTCACCATGGGTGGGGGCGTACTTATAAGGATTTATTCCAGCGTTTTTGGGCGATGCGTGGTCGTAAACTTCGCTATCAGAATGGCTTCGATTGCCAGGGTTTATGGGTTGAGGTTGAAGTCGAGAAAGAAATGGGCTTTCGATATAAAAAAGATATTGAAGAATTCGGGTTGGAAAATTTTGTGCGCAAGTGCAAAGCGCGTGTCTTACGGTATGCTGCGGTGCAGACTGAGCAGTCCATCCGCCTGGGTTACTGGATGGATTGGAATGACCCTGACCAGCTGCGCTGGCTGGCAGATCTGCTGGAGAAAGACCCATCCCAGGTGATCACGGTAGAAGGTCCAAAGGGTCCGGTGACAGGGAATGTCGAACAGATCGTGGGCTTGCTGGGGCTTCCAGAGATGGGAGGCAGCTATTTCACCTTCTCGACTGAAAACAATTACATGATCTGGACTTTCCTCAAAAAGTGTTGGGAGAAGGGTTGGCTGCACCGGGGAGTCGATGTAATGCCCTGGTGCCCCCGCTGTGCAACAGCCATCAGCCAGCACGAGATCGTCACCGATGGATATGCTGAGCTCACTCACGATTCAGTGACCGTGCGCTTTCCCTTGAGAGAAAAAGGGACGCATGCTCAACGATATGATGCTGCCACCGGCCTTCCCGAATTCCTCCTGGTATGGACGACCACGCCCTGGACCCTCACCAGCAACGTAGCCGCGGCAGTTGGCCCAGACCTGGCCTATCTCAAGGTAAAACAGGGAGATCAAGTATTATATCTCTCCAAGGGCACAGCCCACATGCTGCGCGGTGCCTATGAAACCTTGGCTGAGCTGAAAGGCTCCGAAATGGTGGGCTGGACCTACAGTGGTCCTTTCGATGAGCTGCCTGCCGAACAAGCGCCCGGAGGTTTTACGCAGTTAAAAGAATTAGCTGCAAATGTAAAGCAGAGCGCCACGCAGGCACACCAGGTGATCCCCTGGGAGGCAGTGGGCGAGAGCGAGGGCACTGGCATCGTCCACATTGCCCCTGGCTGTGGCGCAGAAGACTTTCAGCTTGGAAAACAATACGGGCTGCCGCTGGTGGCCCCACTGGAGGACGAAGGTCACTTTGTTGAAGGCTTCGGCTGGCTGACGGGGAAGCATGTTTCCCACATCTCCAAACCGATCTTTGAAGATTTGGAACATAAGGGCTTGCTTTATCACGTCGAACCCTATACTCACCGTTATCCCACCTGCTGGCGCTGCAAGACAGAGCTGGTTTTCCGCCTGGTCGACGAATGGTTTATCAGCATGGGGCAGGTTTATGATAAGCCGCGTGAGCAGCTAACCCAGGCTGAAAAAGATGTCAGCTTGCGCTACCAGATCATGGATGTCGTCGATCAAATCAAGTGGATCCCTGAGTTCGGTTACTCGCGGGAAATGGACTGGCTGCACAATATGCACGATTGGATGATCAGCAAGAAGCGCTATTGGGGCTTGGCGCTGCCGATCTGGGTGTGCGAGGCTTGTGGCAGCTACGAAGTGATCGGCGACGATGCGGAGCTGAAGGAGCGTGCAGCAGCCGGCTGGGAAACTTTCGAAGGGCACACGCCTCACCGCCCCTTCGTCGACGCAGTAAAGCTCAAGTGCAGTAAATGCCAGGGGATCATGCAGCGCATTCCTGAAGTAGGCAATCCCTGGCTGGATGCCGGGATTGTACCGTTCAGCACCCTGAGCTACCGCAAAGATCGGGAGTTCTGGAAATCCTGGTACCCGGCCCATTGGATCAGTGAGTCCTTCCCAGGGCAGTTTCGCAACTGGTTCTACAGCCTCTTGGCCATGGCAACCGTGGTAGAAGGGACGCCTCCTTTCCTGGAAAACTTTGGCTATGCGAGCTTTTTAGCCGAAGATGGGCGGCAAATGCACAAATCCTGGGGAAATGCCATTGAATTCAACGAAGCCGCGGGCAAGATGGGTGTGGATGTGATGCGCTGGCAGTACTGCGACCACAAACCCGAAAACGATCTGCTTTTCGGTTACCACCATGGTGATGAAGTCCGCCGGCAGTTCCTCATCCCGCTCTGGAACGTATACAGCTTCTTTGTCACCTATGCCAACCTGGATGGCTGGACGCCCAGCCCAGGTGACCAGGGCTTTGATCCGCAAGTCCCAGAAGGTCCTACCCCGCAAAGCAATAACCTGCTGGATAACTGGATTCTCGGAAGGCTGAACCAGGTTTTGGGAACCGTGACCAGCGCATTAATCGCTTCGGACCCGCTGACCGCTACGCTGTCCGTTGATGAGCTGCTCGATGATCTGACGAACTGGTATGTGCGCCGCTCGAGGCGCCGCTTCTGGAAATCAGAGCACGATACCGATAAGAATGCAGCCTATGCCACGCTGTATCACGTCCTGGTTAAGCTGGGGAGACTGCTGGCTCCCTTTACCCCCTTCGTCACCGAGGTCATGTACCAAAACCTGGTACGGTCAAGCTTCCCTGAAGCTTATCTGAGCGTGCACCACACTGCCTGGCCTCAGGCAGATCTGGATATTATTGACGAAAATCTGCGCGAAGAAATGGCCCTGGCAAGGCAGGTCAGCAGCCTGGGCTTGAGCGCCCGCAACACCGCCGGACTGAAAGTCCGCCAGCCCTTGGCGCGTGCCCTGGCGCACGCCGGAGGCCGGCGCACCCTCAACCCAGAGCTTGTGGAGATCGTCCGTGACGAGCTGAATGTCAAGGCCTTCGAGCTTGTCCAGGACCCGCGCGCCTTGGTCACCTATCGCATCCTGCCCGATAACAAGTCGCTGGGTCCAAAGTATGGGGCGCGCTTCCCAGAGGTGCGGAACGCTTTGGCAGCCCTGGATCCAGGCGAGGTCGCAGCCCGGGTTATGGCAGGGGAAACCATCGGGGTGGAGTTTGGCGACCAAAACGTCGAGCTTTATCCCAACGAAATCCTCGTCCAGACCCAGCCCGCTGAAGGATTGGCAGTGGCTGCCGATAAATTGATCACCGTGGCAGTCGATGCCGTCATCACGCCCGAGCTGCGCTCCGAAGGGCTGGCACGTGAGGTTGTCCGCCGCATCCAGGATATGCGTAAAAAAGCCGGCTTCAACATCGAAGACCGCATCAAGACCTATTATGTTGCGGGTGGAGAGATCGCGGGCGTCTTCCAGGCCTGGGGAGCTTATATCCAGGCAGAGACCTTAACAACTGAGCTCTTCGCGCATGAACCTCCCGCCGAGGCTTACCGTGAAGAGCAAAAAATTGAAGGTGAGACAGTCGTTTTAGGCGTCAGAAGGTAGGAAGGGCAGGGTCTGCGCGAAAAAACCTTCCGCAAAGCGCAGACCCTGCAAACCCCGCCTTCCGGGCAGGTGAAGGATTCAGGAGTATGATCTGCCGCCTGATCTCACTCGAGAAATTCCTCATAATTTTGCTGGTTGACGGTGGTCAGATCGGAACCAGGGTAAGCAGCTAAAAACTCGTCGCGCGTCGCCTGGCGGATACTGCTGCTCTGCCATTTGAACTCATAACCATACAGCCTACCGCCATGCTCTTCAAGGCAGTCAATCTCTTTCTGGTCATAGGTGCGCCAAAAATACATGTTGACCGAGCGTCCGGCGTGCTGGTTTGCTTTACGCCGCTCGACCCACAGGTAGTTTTCCCAGAGCTGCCCGGCATCACTGCGCAATTGCAGGGAATTAAAATTCTGGATCAAGCTGTTGCGCACGCCGTTATCGTAGAAATAATAACGCGAGTTTTTGGTCACTTCTTTGCGCAAATTGCGTGAAAAGCCGCTGACTTTGTAAATCACGAAGACCTTCTCGAGCAAATCCAGATAGCGCTCGACGGTCAGGCGGTTCAGCCCCAGGCTCGTCCCCAGCTCCGCCAGCGAAACTTCCTGGCCAATTTGAAAAGCCAGCATGCGCAGCAGATCAACGATTTTATCCGAGCGGCGGATCCCATCCATATCCAAAATATCGCGGTAGAGATAGGAGCCAACCAGCTCTCCTAATAAACGCTCTCGCATTACCGGGCTGTCGGTGATTACGATCGCAGGATAGCCGCCCCAGATCAACCAACGCTCAAGCTGGGCGCGCGTTTCCAGGGCACCAAAGGCTTGCTGCATCTCGCGATAGCCGACCGGGTTGAGATGAAAAGTTAATTTCCGCCCGGTAAGCGGCTCACTGATTTTATTAGCCAGGTCAAACGAGGCCGATCCGGTAGCCAGGATAGCAGCATGCGGAAAACTATCTACCAATATTTTTAGATTCAACCCAATATCCGGCACACGTTGAGCTTCATCAATTACCAGCAGCTCAGCGTCCCCCAGGATTTCACCCAGGCGTTGGCGGTTTTGGCTGGCCAGGGCTTCGCGATAGATCAGCTCATCGGCGTTGACAAATTTGCTGCGCAAGGTCAGCGAAGACAAGAGCTCTTTTGCCAGGGTGGTTTTACCCACCTGGCGTGGGCCGTAAAGCACCAGGACCTTCCCAGGCAGGAGGGCTTCTTTGAGCTGAGGGAGCAATAATCGCGGTATTTTCATAAATTGATTATATCATAACATCGCAATTTAGATAAATTCGTTATAGTATACTGATGGAATTTTATCACAAACCGATATCTTAACTGACCGGGCTGAATTCGCGTATAATAGGTTGATCTAGTATCCTGTTTGAGCAAAGAAGGGAAAGAAACCAGGAGTGCCTTGTTCAAGCCCGTAGCCTCCAACCTGAATATCACCCTCCTCGAAGAAGAGGTGCTGCGCTTCTGGAAATCGCGCCACATCTTCCAAAAATCCGACCACCTGCGGCAAGGGAACTCCGAATATGTTTTCTATGAGGGTCCCCCGACCGCCAACGGCAAGCCCGGTGTTCACCATGTTTTAGCGCGCGTCTTCAAGGACCTTTTCCCGCGCTATAAAACCATGCGCGGCTTCCATGTCAGCCGCCGCGGTGGGTGGGATACGCATGGCTTGCCGGTGGAGCTGGAGGTCGAAAAGCGCCTCGGCTTCACCCATAAAAGACAGATCGAGCAGTACGGCATCGAGAAATTTAATGAGTTATGCCGGCAATCTGCTTTCGATTACATCCAGGATTGGGAAAAGCTGACCGAAAGGATTGGCTACTGGGTTGATCTGAAAACCGCCTATGTCACTTATACCAACGACTATATCGAGTCGCTCTGGTGGCTCCTGAAAACCCTTTGGGATAAAGGCCTGATTTACCAGGGATATAAAGTTGTCCCCTACTGCCCGCGCTGTGGCACCCCCCTTTCGGACCACGAAGTGGCCCTGGGGTATGATCAGGCTGAAGATCCTTCGGTTTTCGTTCGTTTTCCGCTTGTTGAAGATCCCGGCACTTCCCTGCTGGTTTGGACAACCACGCCCTGGACGCTGCCCGGTAACGTCGCCGTTGCCGCCCATCCAGATGTAGATTACGTGATCGTCGAGCGCGACCTGCCCGAAGGGGGCAGCGAAAAGCTGATCCTGGCGGCATCCTTGTTGGATAAGGTTTTCAGAGGCGAGTCCGTGCGCGTTTATGAAACATTTAAAGGGAAGAAATTAAAAGGTCTGCGCTACCAGCCTCTCTTTACCTTCCTGCTGCCCGATAAACCCGCCTATTATGTCTTGCTGGAAAATTTTGTCACCACCGCAGATGGCACCGGGCTGGTGCACATGGCTCCAGCTTTTGGCGCAGAAGATATGCAGGCTGCCTTGGAGTTCGATTTGCCGATCCTGATGACCGTGAATGAGGCAGGCGAATTTATCGATGAAGTGAGACCCTGGCGGGGCAGGTTTGTCAAAGAGGCTGACCCACTCATCATCCAGGATTTGGAAGAACGCGGCCTGCTTTACCGGTCAGAGACCTATACCCACACCTATCCCTTCTGCTGGCGCTGCAGCACACCCCTTTTATATTACGCTCGCAATACCTGGTACATCCGCACCACCCAATCCAAAGACAAGCTCCTGGAATATAACCAGCGCATCCATTGGGTCCCAGAGCATATCCAATCTGGACGGTTTGGCAACTGGTTGGAGAACAACGTAGATTGGGCGCTGGGCAGGGAGCGCTATTGGGGTACCCCGCTGCCAATCTGGGAATGCGAATCCTGCCATCACCAGGTTTGTATGGGATCACGAGATGAGCTGGCACAGGCAGCCGGGAGAGACCTGTCAGGCCTCGATCTCCATCGACCGCACGTGGATGAGATCAAGCTCACCTGCCCAGAGTGTTCCAATGAAATGAGGCGCGTTCCCGAGCTGATCGATGTCTGGTTCGACTCAGGTGCCATGCCCGTCGCCCAATGGCATTACCCTTTTGAAAATCAGGCGATCTTCCAGCAGCAGTTTCCGGCAGATTATATCTGTGAAGCCGTCGACCAAACGCGTGGATGGTTTTACTCGCTGCACACCATCAGCACGCTGGTTTTTGAAAGCGAGTGTTTCCGGAATGTGATCTGCCTGGGTTTGATCCTGGACAGCCAGGGTCAGAAAATGTCCAAAACCAAGGGCAACATGGTCAATCCTTGGGATGTCATCGATCAACATGGGGCAGATGCTTTCCGCTGGTACCTGTACACAGCCAGCCCCCCTGGTCAGGAGCGCCGCTTCTCGATAGACCTGGTAGGCGAAGTGGTGCGGAATTTTACGCTGACATTATGGAATGTCTACGCCTTCTTCGTGACCTATGCCAACCTGGATGGGTGGAAGCCAGCTCCTGATCAAGGACCTGGAATGTCGGTCCAGTATTCAGATTTGGATCGCTGGCTGCTCTCAGAGCTGCACACCCTGGTGCGTGAAGTAACAGAGGCTTTTGAGGCGTATGACGTGCCCGGCACGACCCGCCCAATCCAGAGCTTTGTAGAGCTTCTCTCAAAGTGGTACTTGCGCCGCTCTCGGCGCCGGTTCTGGAAGAGCGACACAGATGCCGATAAGCTGGCTGCCTACGCAACCCTGTACGAAGTGCTGGTTACCTTGAGCAAACTGCTGGCACCAAGCATGCCTTTTCTAGCTGAAGAAATCTACCAAAACCTGGTGATCTTTGGAGGCACCGCAGATTCAGCTTTGGAAGAAGCCGCCGAGTCAGTTCACCTGGCTGCCTGGCCTGAAGCCAGCGCTTCTTTGATTGACGAAACCCTCAACCAGGATATGAAGCTGGTCATGAGGCTGGCTTCTCTCGGTCACAGTGCCCGCAGCCAGGCTTCCATCAAGGTTCGCCAACCGCTGGCCCAAGCAGCCTTTTCGGTTGGGAATCTGGAAGAAGCCCAGGTTATCGAAAAATATGCCGGCCTGCTGGCTGACGAGCTGAACGTAAAGCACGTGACTCTCTTAGGCTCGGCCGGCGAGGCGGTAGAATATTCCTTGAAACCTTTACCCAGGCAGCTTGGTCAAAAACACAAGGGAGATTTTCCTAAAATCAGCCGGGCCATCGAAACTCTGGAAGCGGAATCAGCGGCCCGCCAATTGATGAATGGGCAAGCGATCCAGGTATTTATGGATGGGAATCCCATTGAAATACTACCTGACGAGGTCGAGGTACGGCTCGAGGCGCGCAGCGGGTTGGTAGTCAGTGCCGAAGGCCCATACCTGGCTGCCCTGAGCACTGACTTGACGGATGAGCTGATCCTCGAAGGACTGGCGCGTGAGTTTGTGCGCAGGGTGCAGGATTACCGGAAACAAGCTGGTTTTGAGATTGCCGACCGTATCATCCTATATGTGCAGGCCACGGATCAGCTAAACCGGGCGATAGAAATGCACCTCGGAACTATTACTGGAGAAACTTTGACGGTAGAAATGATCCACACCCCGCCCCCAGAAGGGGTCTCGGCTGTTCAGCTTGAGTTTGACAACGAGAAAGTGACCCTTGCAGCCGTAAAATCGGCACGAAACTTGCACCATAAAGTTCAGCACGGATATTCGCCTGCTTGACGCTTTATCAGGAATGTGCTAGTATCATAAAAAATTTGTTCTATGCCCTCTGGTGCTTCGCTTGGTGCAAATACTCGGAGTGCGGTGATCATCAATAAGGAGAGACTCTCATGGCTTTCAAACAAATTATACGCTTCAGTTCTTTCATTCTGGTGGCAGTGTTCCTGATCGTCAGCCTGGCGGCTTGTACGAGGGCAGCCTCCAAAGGCATCACTGGGGATAGTGAAGCAACCGGTGATTTCCCGGTGCCAGATGAAGAATTGATGGGTACCTTCGACATTTCTGCTACCCAAACCGCACAAGCTGCCCTGCCTCCAGGTAGTGAACCAACCCCCCTGGCTGCCTTTACCGCCACGCCCCTGCCTCCTGTGCCTCCCACTGCAACCGCTGTGCCTCAGGCAAACCTTGAACCCACGGAAGGGCCACTGCCAACCACTTATACAATCCAAAAAGGTGAATTTCCCTTCTGCATCGCCCGGCGTTTCAACGTCAACCAGACAGAGCTCTTAGCTCTCAATGGCTTGGGGTTAAATTCTCAGGTGGTGACTGGGACCACGCTAAAAATTCCGCAGACGGGGAACCCATTTGTGACCGAGCGCTCGCTAAAAGATCATCCTGCTCAATATACTGTTGTATCTGGAGATACCATCTACACGGTTGCATGCAAATTTGGCAGTGTCGGCCCAGACATGATTATCTTAGCGAACAACTTAGAATCGCCTTATACGCTCACCGCAGGTCAAACGCTCCAAATTCCCTGAGATTAGACCTTAGGAACCGCACCCACAAGGAGTAGCCAATCGACAAACTGGCTACTCCTTTCATTATGGAGGAAAGCATGACTTTTGAAACCATTCGTTCAGAAAAAAAGTATCGAGGCAAAGCCTTCGATGTCCGGCAAGACCAGGTACGCTTACCAGATGGTCAGACAGTCAGCCTTGATATCATCGACCATGTTGGCGCGGTGACTTTAATCCCGGTGGATGAGAAAGGGATGATCTGGTTTGTCCGCCAATACCGGCATGCCACAGGTAAACTGCTGCTCGAATTACCGGCAGGCACCCTGGAGTCAGGTGAGCAGCCCGAAGCATGTGCCCTCCGAGAGCTGCGCGAAGAAACAGGGATGGCGTGCAAACATCTCCAAAAAGTAGGTGAGTTTTACCTGGCTCCTGGTTATTCTACTGAATATATGCATATTTTTAAAGCAACAGGCTTATACCCCGACCCTCTACCCGGCGACCCAGATGAATTTTTAAGCGTCGAAAAGATTCCGCTCGAGCAAGCCTTTCAGATGGCAGTCAAAGGGGAAATCCAAGACTCCAAATCGCTGGTAGGACTGTTCTTTCTACGCAATCCCTAAGCTGGCGGTTCTTGACTGGTTTTCCTCTGGTATACCATCGAGTTCGACCACCCGCCGGTTTAATAACAGCGCCGGGCACTCCAGGTGCAACGCGGGGAAGAGCGAAGCCGAAACCACTGCATCGTAAAGGATCAGAAAGGCATTCGAGCCTTCTCCCATTACAACTGAAAAGTCGAGCCTGCCTGCCCATTCCAGGGTGCCCGAGATCTCATACACCGGTGTCGTCACACGCACTGGATATTGCGAATACCGGATAAAGCCTCCGCGCACCAGGGATGCCGAGCCGACATAATCAGGTTTGCTCAAACTGACTGCCGTGAGCTGCGCTTTGACAATCCACATCACGGGTGCGTAGTCAATGATCTTATCGGGCTTGAGGATACGCGCCATGCTGGCATCATTGATCTCAACATAGGAATAATTGGTATCGCTCAACACCCCCATCAAGCCTGTATTGGTGGCTTTAATTTGTCCGAAGATATAATGATTCGTTGTTAAAATCTCAGCAGGAATATTGCGGTTAATGAGAGGTTGTACCATATTTTTCTCCAGGCTTCGCAAACTTCCAACTTATGGCTGAGGGCGGTCTATCCTGGGAGGGCGCGGCTTGCGCCGTGAAGCTGACCGGTGGCCTGTTGAGGGGCTTAGCAAGGTATTCAGCCAGCTCACCGCCCGGTTGTCATATTCGCGCCGCCCACACATATCGCACACCCAGGCAGGAAAATTCGGGACCGTGATCAGCTCATCATTTAACCAGGTAAAGTACGTGATGTACTGCAACTGCATCACACCAGAATGGCATTCAGAACATGGCAGCGTAAATTCGGGCTGCTCCTGCGTTTGATTTTCATTACCAGTAATCATCACAACATCTCCCTCAGGTCAACGCTTCATGCATGATCTGCACACCAGCGCTTGAACCGAGGCGGGTAGCACCTGCCCGGATCATCGCCTGAGCATCCGCCAGGCTGCGCACGCCACCAGCGGCTTTAACACCCATGTCAGGACCCACCACACGGCGCATGAGTTCAACATCCTCAACAGTGGCTCCTGCGGATGCAAAACCCGTGGACGTCTTTACAAAATCAGCACCTGCCTCTTTACTGATCAGGCAGGCGATGATTTTTTCCCAGCGAGTCAACAGGGCGGTTTCTATGATCACCTTCAGGATAGCTCCCTGGTGATGGACTGCTTGAGCAAGTGCCTCAATCTCATTCAACACCATTCCATAAGCTTCACCTTTGAGTGCTCCAATATTGATCACCATATCAATTTCAGTTGCCCCCGCCTGCAAGCATCCAAGCGTTTCGATCACCTTATAAGTGACCAGGGTTGCTCCCAAGGGAAATCCCACCACCGTACAAATTTGAACCGGAGTGCGGTTCAACAGCCCGGCTGCCAGGGATACATAACCTGGGTTAACACATACCGCTGCAAATTGGTGTGCTTGCCCTTCCTGGCACAGCTTCTGGATTTGGACAGCCGTAGCCTCTGGCTTCAGCAAAGTATGGTCAATCCAGGGAGCAATCGCCCCTCCCAGGGGAATGACCGGTGAGTCTTGCCGGGGAGGCAGCTCATTCTCATAAGCCGCAGCTAACTTGATTAGTTCTTGCAAAGGTTGCATCGTCATCAAGAAGGATTATAAAGCGGGTTGCGTACTGGGGCAAGGTCGGTGGAGGAATAGCATTCACTCACCAATCACCGGCGAGGCCGGAGGACCAAACGGATCGGTGTTCCCAGGAAATGGTAAGACTCACGGACTTTATTTTCAAGAAAACGCAAGTACGAAAAATGAGCCAGCTTCGGATCGTTCACAAAGAGCAAAAAGGTTGGAGGATCACTGCGTACCTGGGTGCCATAATATGATTTTAAGCTGCCGTCCAGCGTGCGACGGCGCTGGTTGTTCCCTCTGGGCATCTTGGAGAATGCGGTTTATCTGCGAAGTAGAAAGCCTGACCAGGCGCTCTTCTTGAACCCGTACTGCCATGGGCAAGACCTGGTTCACTCGCTGGCCAGTTTGGGCTGAAATGAATAAAACCGGCACATAATCCATGAAATTTAACTCGTGGCGTACTTGCCTGGTGTAGGTGTCCACTGTATAGTTATCTTTCTGGATGGCATCCCACTTATTGACGACCACGACTGTGCTTTTCCAGGCCTCCAGGATAAAACCCGCTATGTGAGCATCCTGGGCTGTCAAACCGGTGGTTGCATCCACCACCAGGAGGGATACATCTGCCCTTTCAATCGCTTGCAAGGAGCGCAGCACACTAAATTTTTCAACACCTGGGGTAATATGTCCTCGGCGGCGGATCCCAGCGGTATCGATCAAAGTAACCGGTATGCCGTCAAAGGTCAGGTATGTATCGATGGCATCGCGGGTCGTACCGGCAATCGGGCTGACAATCGCCCGTTCCTCTCCCAACAACTGGTTCAGCAGGCTTGATTTGCCTACATTCGGTTTTCCAACAATGGCGATCTTAATCGATTCATCATCCTCGCCCTCTGCCGTTTCTTCAGCAAAGGTTGCGATCAGGGCATCCAAAAGATCACCCGTACCCGTGCCATGCAGCGCAGAGATCGGGTAGGGCTCGCCTAAACCCAGCTCATAAAACTCCAACGCTTGCATCCGCCGCGGCTCGCTATCACATTTATTGACGACTAACAACACCGGGGGCCTGGTTTTACCGTCCACCTCCTTCTGTGAGCGCCGTAAAATTTGGGCAACTTCACGATCAGCCGGTGTCACTCCACCTTCCACCTCGGTGAGAAAAAGCACCGCATCTGCCTCTTGAATGGCAACCTCTGCTTGAGCGCGAATTTCTTCAATAAATTCTGCTGACCCCACAGAAAGGGGCTGTTGGTTCCTTCCTGGTCCAGCTTGGGACGGATCAATTCCTCCTGTATCGACAACATGAAACACAACTCCAGACCATTCAGCCTCGGCCATCAACCGGTCACGGGTGGTCCCGGGCACATCATCGACAACCGACAGCCGTTCTCCCGCTAACCGGTTGAATAACGTACTTTTACCAACATTTGGGCGCCCAACTAGGGCTACAACAGGTTTCACAAATATACCTCTCAAGGTTTAAGCGCTGGAGCTGGACTCGGCGTAGGTGTGCCAGGAGCTTTTAGTGTCGATGTAGGGGTGGGTGCATTCACAACCGTGACCTCAACCGTCGCAGGTAAAATCGAGACGACCTGGACGCGGCTGGGCAGAAAGTCAACTTCGGGAATGATCTGGTGTACACCCACCCCATACCCCGTCAGGTCTACTTTCACCCGGATATCATTCGGTTTTAAGGCATTCAGAACAGGCACCGGGCCGGCAATGATCACATCTACCGCTGCTGGAGAGACTGTCCCTTCGAGTCCCGGCTCTAACCCAAGAATTTCCACGGGCAGAGATATCGTCATGCTGCTCTCAATGGCAGCAATACTAACCTGCACGAGCACCTTTGAGTCGCCTACACTGGAAACCCCTGTCGGAAGGTTGAGCTCCAATAAAGATTCGAAATCATCGTCTGTGTTCGTCAAATCCAAAGGCTGCGTTTCAACATACCCCGGCAAAGCATTGACCAGCTTTGGATCAGACGAAAAGACGATCACGCTGGAAGGCGATACAAAGTAATTGGTCAAGCGGTACCCACTGGCAACATTTCCGGTGGTCACAACTTTTACAATCACATTCCGGTAACCACCTAACAAGTTGATTGGCTGGGTTACAGTAACTGAGCTCGGAGAAACTGCAATTCCAGTTACCACTCTTCCGCTATCATCCACAGGGTTAACGATCACGGTTTGAGTGATCGTCTGGGTGGCGCCTTCAATAGTGATCGCAGCACGCGCCTCTTTTACCTTAGAAACCAGGGAAAGCGGCCCTGAGATCATTACGGTTTCCGGGTCAATCGTGGGAGATCCAGCCTTATATCCCAGCGGAGGCACACCGGTTACAGTCAGGGTAACCGGGAGCTCTAGCGATACCAGCTCTTCCAGCATGATGTTCAAGGTTTCTGGATCTTGACTCACTTGGCGCACCAGGCTTTGGCTTATTTGCACCTGCACAGGTTCGTCGAATTCGCCCGCTGGAAGGCCTGTTAAATCCACCCAGGCCTTGACACTATCAGGCTGGCTGCTCAGCTCATTGCAGACTGATTGAGGCGCCAACAACTTCAATGTTACACTGCTGGGCACATTGCTCATCACCTTTAGACCAGGGTCTTTTCCAATCAGCTCAATCGGCACCTGACGTCCCAGGTCGCAGTCCACATTGGGGTCAGCACTTAAGACTGCCGAAACCCAAACCACCAGTGCTAATAAGAGTGCCACCAGGAGGGTGACTATATTTTTCCCCAACCAGCGCAAAATTCGGATCACCATTTAGTTAATTTCTCCAGAGGAATGCGAAGAATCGGAACGCAGCCGGCGGATCATCCCGCGCAAGCCCTTTTCAGTGCTGGGCGTACGATAGAAAGCCCGCAAGATATTCTCCAGACGCTCACCATCCAGCCGGCGGATCATTCGTCCTCCATGTACGACAGAGATGGTGCTTGTTTCTTCCGAAACAACCACAACGACAGCATCGGAAACCTCCGAAATACCCAGACCTGCCCGATGCCGCAGTCCCATTTGCCTTTCAGGCAAGCGCGTCAACACCCCGCTCGCCGAAAGGGGCATCACACAAGAGCCAGCTAAAATCCGCCCTCCAGAGATAATCACCGCCCCATCATGCAGCGGCGTATTTGGATAAAATATTTGCAAGAGCAGGTCCGTTGAAACGCGTGCATCCAGAGCAACCCCTGTGCGAACATATTCATCCAGGCTGTCCAAGCGCTGCAGGACAATCAAGGCGCCATGCCCTCGGTCCGCAAGTCTGAGTGACGAGCTTACAACGGTTGTGATCGTATTCTGAATCGCCGTGGAACTCTTGCTTCCCGGTTGAATGGATCCCGCCCTGCCCAACCTTTCCAGTCCGCGCCGGATCTCAGGGGCAAAGATCACCGGGATGGCTACGACCAGAGCGGGCAGGGTGGTATTGACCAACCAGGAAAAAGCCGGCAGCACGTCCAGGCTGGTCAGCAGGCTCACCAGTGCCACCAACAGCAATACGCCGCGCAGCACCACCATCGCATGCGTTTCACGCAGCAAGAAGAGTATCCCAACGAAAATCAACGTCACCAGCGCAATATCTAGCACGCTCAGCCAATTAATCCGCTGGAAAACGAAAACCAGTTGGTCGATCAAGTTACTGAAAATATTTTCCACCAGTGCCTAACCTCTGCAATACGCCCGATAACCGGTCACCAAATGTTCATACCGGGCGCATAACACGATCTTTACGGAGCTGTTTAAAGAGCATCAGCTCATTTGTATGCGGCGACTCTTGAGCGGCTTCCTGCCAGGCGCGCACTCCCAGGTTTTGAACAGTACGCAGATCATAGCCGAGATCACGCCAGATATCTTCCTGGCGAGCGAGGGTAAACGGTAGGAAGAGCAGAGAGGCTTCGCACTGTAAATCGCGCGAAGCTTTTTCAACCTCTAGCAGCAGCAAACTTAAGGCTTTCTTGAGAGACACATTGGCATCCAAATAAACTTCATCGGTCCTTTCCACCAGGTTCTCAACCTGCCAGCCCACCAGTCCCACCAGCCGTCCATCGATGCGCAGCAGCATATATGCTTTTTCACCAAAAGCCGCCATGATATCTTCGGCTTTCAATCTCCGCTTACCATCCGTTACCTGGGTAATAAAGGCTGCGATCTCACCAGCTTGCTTGGGGCCGCCCTTCTCAACCGCCATCTGGCCTGCCGGCGCCTGGATTGGCTTGGTCGGTGTCGTTTCCATCACCGAAGGAATTTGAGCCAGCCAGGCTGCCTGCACCTGCCGCCAAATATCCTCGAACGAGCCCTCGTTCCGGATGACCACATTGGCAGCCCTGATTTTCTCTTCCTGAGGCGGCTGGGCGAGGATGCGCTGGCGGGCAGCTTCTTCCGTCATGCCGCGCTTCTCCATCAAACGCTTCAACTGCGCCGACGGCGGCGAAAAAGTCACCCAAAGGCTGTCACACGCCTGGCGGATAGGTGATTCTAAGAGCTTAATCGCTTCAATCACGATGATCGGCTGGGGAGCGCGGCGCACCATGACATCCACCGCCTGGCGGACAAGTGGGTGGACGATGGCCTCCAGGCGTTTGAGAGCAGCCGGGTCTGCGAACACGATCCGCGCCAGCTTGGCGCGGTCAACCTGCTCATCAGGGCCTAAAATCCAGCGTCCAAACTCACCCAACACAGCCTGGTACCCTGGGGCTTCTTTGGCGATGGCGCGGTGCCCCAGGGCGTCGGCGTCAATACCATACGCACCCTGGTGCTCCAACATCTTGCGCACCACGCTTTTCCCGGTGGCGATATTCCCGGTCAACCCAATCACATATTTCCCAGGCCAGGTGTTCATCCTGTCTCCATCTTCCCAGCTTCATGATTGCCCTTCCATTTTAGTCGCTGTGAGACAGAATGTCAAAGGCAGATCAAACAGAAACAACCCCGAACGCTCAGCCTTCAGGGAGACTTAATGATTTCAAAATATTAGCGAATTATTTGCGAAAGCCGGGGATCCAGTGCGTCGCGTAAGCCATCGCCGATCAGGTTGAACGACAGCACCGTTATCATGATCGCCAGCCCCGGTAAGAACACCAAGTGGGGGGCATTGAAAACGCTGTTCCGTTCCTCGCTCAACATCAGGCCCCATTCGGGAATAGGAGGCTGTGCCCCCAACCCAAGGAAGCTTAGCGCAGCCGCGCTCAAGATCGCGGTAGCGATTCCCAGCGTTCCCTGCACGATCAAAGGTGTCAAAGCATTCGGCAAGATACGCGTGAACAAAATTCGCATCTCAGAAGCCCCCAAAGCCCGCGAAGCAGCTACAAAATCCAGCTCTTTCACCGACAGGACGCTGGCGCGCACTACTCGCGCATAAATCGGAATCTGAACGATTGCAATGGCCAGCAAGGCATTGTTCAAGCCCTTGCCCAAGACCGATACGATCGCTATCGCCAACAGCAGGCTGGGGAAAGCCATAATAACGTCCAGCGAACGCATGATGACATCATCCGACCGGCTCAGAAAACCAGCTACGGCGCCTAAAAAGCCGCCAATAATAATAGCAAATGTAATCGTTGTAATGCCAACTTGCAAAGACAGCCTGGCGCCATAAACCACCCTCGAAAATAGATCCCGGCTGTTTCCATCGATGCCCATCAGATGCTGAGGCTGATCCTCTGGGCAGCCGAACAGGTGAATACAGGGTGTATCGCGCCGCTTCACATCTTTCAGCTGGATCAGTGGATCATAGGGTGCAATCCATTTGGCAAAGATGGCCAGGATGAGGAGCATACCTAATAAAACCATACCCAATTGCGCTGAACGGTGACGAAAGAGGCGCCGCAAAGCCTGGAGCGCAGGGATATCTCGCTCTGCAATCGGTTCAGCAGAAAGCTTAGGGACGGAATCGCTCATCGTCATTTCAAACGGATGCGGGGATCTAAAAACGCATAGGAGATATCGACAATCAAATTGGTGGCTACAAAGATAAAAGCGATCACCACCGAAAAGCCCTGAACGACCGGGTAATCCCGGTTTAAAATCGCCTCTACCAGGCGCGTGCCTACCCCTGGTAAGGAAAAAATAGTCTCAGTCAACACAGCACCCCCGAGCAAGGCGCCTGTTTGAATGCCAATAATCGTCACAATTGGGATTAAAGCGTTGCGCAGAGCGTGCTTGGTGATGACTTTATTGTACTTTAAACCTTTGGCGCGGGCGGCCCGTATATAATCTTGACCCAACACATCCAGCAGGCTGGAACGTGTCATGCGGGCGATGACTGCCAAAGATATGGTACCCACTGCCACAGCCGGCAGGATCAGATGCCGTAGAGCATCGTTTACCAGCTCGAAATTTCTCGTCAAAAGCCCATTGAGGATCGCAGAATTGGATACCAAAGCCAATAAAAAGGCTTTAGCACCCGTCAGATCTTCAAGCCCCCAGACCTTTGCCAGAGGTACCAGCGACATCCCCGAAGAGAGCCGGTGACTGGATGGAAGTGCGAAAGGCGTGTCTTTGAGGACCAGGGCAAAGAAATAAGCCAATAGCAAGCCCAGCCAAAAGACTGGCATACTCACCCCCATATTGGCTCCCAGCATGGTCAGCGAATCAGCAAAACTGTTTCGATGGAGCGCAGAATAAACTCCCAAGATAACACCAAATATCGAAGCGAACAGCATCGCCATGATCGTCAATTCAAAGGTCAATGGCAGCCTTTCGGAAATGATCGTCGTGATGGGACGGCGATCCTTAATTGAAACACCGAAATTTCCTTGAGCGATGTTCAGCATATAACGCAAAAACTGCTCCGGGATGCTTTTATCCAATCCATATCGCCGGTCGAAATCCTCACAGGCTTCAACAGTCGCTCGCTCTCCAAGCATCACAAAGCATGGATCTCCCGGTACGGCGCGGGTGATGATAAAAGTTACCACCAAGATACCGATCAAAACAGGGAGTACGAGCAGGAGTCTCCGGAGGATAAATTGGGTCATAAAAGCCTCTTTCGAGACAAATCGAATGGGGTGTGATGAACACACCCCATTCGATTCTAAAGCAAAATCACCTTACTCAGCAGGCTGGTTCAAAGCTGAGGGACCAAAGAAGTCCTTCCAATACTGGAACACACCCGTGTTGCCTTTGCGCAGTGGGTGGTTGTAATCCCACATGGTGCCCCAGGAAGTAACGACATCGTTCGCATCCAAGGCAGCTCCATTGGAGAATTGTACACCCTGCTTGAGCGTGCAGGTCCACTCCGTGCCATCGGTATTGGCGGCACAGTTATCTGCCAGGGCAGGCTGAGCTTCAGCCGTACCATACTTGAAGTTATACAGGGTATCGTAAATCTGCAAGCAGGCGCGGAAAGAGCTGCCATCGGTTTCATCCGGGCAGTACAGCGAGACGGGCTCGCCATCCTGTGAGAAGACCACCGTGCCATCTGCGGTCTCCATCTCGGAGAAGTTCTCATTGTAAGGTCCAAGGACCACATTCTGCACCGAAGCCAGGAAGGCTAGAGCTGTCGTACCGTGGGCGATAACGATCGTCGGAACCAGTTCGTCGTACAGCTTGTTGACTTCATCATACAGCTTCTGGCGTTCCGCAGGGTCAGCCAATGTAGCAGCTTTTTGGATTGGCTCCACAATTTCTGGGAAGGCATTCCCAAAGCTGGGGCTGGACCCAGTCAAGAAGACATCGTACCAGTTCGTAGCATCCGGGAAGTCTTCACTCCAACCCAGGAAGAACATGGCCTTCTCACCCGCACGGACAGCAGGCAGGTAGGTAGCCCATTCTTCCATTTCCAGTTTAACCTTGAGGCCGATTTCAGCAAGCTGGGCCTGGACGGCCTGGGCTATCTTGGTCGGCTGGGGGAAGTAGGGGCGAGTGCGCTCTGCATACGACAGGACAATTTCCTGGTTGAAATCAAAGCCAGCGTCGGTCAACATCTGCTTGGCCTTCTCAGGGTCGTAGGCTGTGCCGGCGTAGCCTTCCGTGAAGCCGGGCTTTACACCGGGCGGAACAAACTGCGTGGCAGCCACTGAACCCGGGCGCATAGAAGTCATCAACAATGCGCTGCTTATCGATCGCCATGGCAAAGGCCTGGCGGACCTGTTGATTATCGAAGGGTGGGATGGTGTTGTTGAGACCCATATACAGGAAGTTATTGACCACCCGGGGATAAAGGGTCAGGTTGGCATCAGCCTCGATAGTGGGGATGTCGTCGGCTGTCACTTCGGCGACGCCGCTGACATTCCCGGCCTGCAGATCGAGCAAACGGGCAGCCGCTTCAGCATTCCAGCGCAGGATAAAGGTATTCTTGGCTGGCTCACCCCAGTAATTGGGATTGGGCGCAAAGGTGATATGATCGCCGCGCACCCATTCCTGGACCACATAGGGACCGGTGCCAACGGGAGCATCGTTCATCTTGACCGCGTCGCCGCCAATCTCTGCTATATAATCCGCATCGAAGATGGCAAACGCAGGTACAGCGATCTTAACCAGGAAAGCCGGATCCGGTTTGCACAAAGTGACTTTGACTGTCAATTCGTCCAAAGACTCGATCGACTTTACATTGCCACCATATTCACAATCTGGGGCTTCAAGTTTGACGACATCGTACATTGGAGCCGACGTGGGAGTGGCTTCAGCAGGGGCTTCAGTGGGTTCTTCAGTGGGTTCTTCAGCAGGCGCTTCGGTGGGTGGGACTGCCGTTGGCTCTGCAGTGGGTTCTGTAACGGCACCCTCTTCTACCGTCGCAATTGGCTGGGAGACCTGAGGTGCACAGGCTGCCAGGAGCATGCTGGTGACCAGCACGAGCATAAAAAGCATATAGATCGATTTGTGTTTCATAATATGATTCTCCTCCTCGAGAATAGAATTATGATCGGATTTTTTGGAACATAACCACTTACAGGTTTAACAAAGTTATCTCGGCTGCCTCCTTTCTACCCTGAAACCTCCAGAGTACGTGAATTATACGGAGTGGGGCGCATTGTGTCAATCAACAAAATGAACAAAAGACCGAGCAGTTTTCGATTGGATTTGCACGAAATATTCTCTCATTTTCGATCGAGAGGCCATGCACTCCTTTCATGATACATATCCTTTTCGAGATCTAAAAGTTCACTGCACCTGGCAGGAAAAATCAGCGTGTACTGGAGTTTCGATCTCGCCTACAAAAAATAAGGTATACTTACCAAACACCGAAAAAATCTGCGTTTATCTGTGAGCATATTTTAGTCAATATAGAGAGGTAGATATGGCTACGAAAGTTTGGGAATCCATCCAAGTGCGCTATTGTGAACATGTCTCCGATGAGGTAGACCTGGAGGCCCAGGTGGTGTATCCGGCCGAATGGCTGCCCGAGCAGCCCCCGCAGGTGGTCTCGCACCGCTGCTCGCACGCCTTCGCCTGCAACCTGGATAACCGCCCGAGCTGCATCTGGGCAGGCACCAACCCGACCTTTGACCCCTTCAAAGAGACCGAAAAAGAATAATCCCCACCCCCGGCCCCCGCCCCAAGGCGGGGGAATTTCTTAGAGCGGCACATCGGTTGGGGGGTAAAGACTGCCCAGGCAGATACTCTGAAACCCCGAACTTTTATTGGATCACACCCAGCTTGCGGCCCACTTTCGCAAAGGCCTCCAGCCCCTGCTCCAGGTCGGGGCGCTGTGGGCGGCCGAGATCATCACCCGGATGCGGGCCTTGCCCTGCGGCACGGTGGGGAAGCCGATCGCCATGGCAAAGACGCCCGCTTCGAACAGCTCGCGGCTGAACTGCTGCGCCAGGGGCGCTTCGCCCAGCATCACCGGGGTGATGGGGGTGGTGCTCTGCCCGGTGTCGAAGCCCAGGCGCTTCATCTCCGCTTTGAAGTAGCGCGTGTTTTCCCACAGCCGGTCGACCAGCTCGGTGGATTCTTCCAGGATATCCAGGGCGGCCAGGCAGGCGGCCACATCGGGGACTGTCATGGCCGAGGAGAACAGGAAGGGGCGCCCGCGCTGGCGCAGCCACTCGACCACCAGTGGGGTTGCCCGCCACCAGCCCGCCCACCACGCCGAAGGCTTTCGACAGCGTGCCGATTTCAATGTCGACCTTGCCATGCAGGCCAAAGTGGTCCACGATGCCGCGCCCGCCCTTGCCCAGCACGCCCTCGCCGTGGGCGTCATCGACCATCAAGATGGCCTCATAATTCTGGCTGACGGCGTAGATCTTGTCCAGCGGGGCGACATCGCCATCCATGCTGAAGACCCCGTCGGTGATCACCATGGCGCGCGGGTAAGCGCCGCGCTGCTCCTGCAGCACCCGCTCGCAGGTCAGCCGGGTTGCAGTGCGCGTAGCGGATGATCTTGGCGCCCGAGAGGCGGCAGCCATCGATGATGCTGGCATGGTTCAGCTCGTCTGAGAAGATGGCATCATCCTTGCCGACCAGGGCGGGGATGGTGCCCATGTTGGCGGTGAAGCCGGATTGGAAGGTGATGCAGGACTCCACGCCCTTGAAGGCCGCCAGGCGGCGCTCCAGCTCCAGGTGCAGGTCCATCGTCCCGGCGATGGTGCGCACAGCCGCCGGGCCGACGCCATATTTCTCAACGGCTCTCTGGGCAGCCTGCACCAGGCGGGGGTGGTTGGCCAGGCCCAGGTAGTTGTTCGAGCAGAAGTTGAGCACGCGCTTGCCGTCCACCACCAGCCAGGCACCCTGGGGCGAGCTGAGGGTGCGGATGCGGTTGTACAGGCCGGCATCTTTCAGGCTCTGGAGCTCATCTTGGATCCACTGCAGCTTGCTCATAAATCTCCTCCTTATTTCTTCTTCCTATCCTTCGGGTGATAACCGGTGACCAGGCGGCCCATCCATTCACCGGATGTCGGCGTGTTAGAGCTGCCCTGCTCTTTGGCAGCCCAGCTGGCGTTCCAGCGCTCCTGCCACCAATGCATGCGCCTATTGCGCACATCCGTGAAGCGCTTCTCCAAAGCCTCGACATCCTGCGCTTCGATCTCGGCGCGGATATCCAATAATCTCGCCACCAGGGTATCGAGCACCCGGATGGCATTCGTGCGGTTGTTCACGGCGGCGCTGGCCAGGGCGGCGGCAGGCTCAGAGGTAACTACAGGCTCAGTGACCTTGGCATAGGAGCGCCCGGCAAGCTTGCGCCCTTCCAGCCAGCCGGGCTGGCCCACCGTCATCCCGCTGAGGCCGGCCGCCAGGAGCTGCGGGAGCAGGTGCGTGGCAGCCATCAGCCCGTCCATCTCCACCATGTCGGCGAACATATGCTCGGCACCCAAGAGGCCCGCCAGCTCGGTTGCCATGCGGAGCGCCTCGGAGGAAGAGCTGGAGGGCGCCACGATGGCGAACAGGCCGTTCTTGAAGAGGTCGGCGTGGGCGGCATCCACACCCCAATCGCCGTCCATCAGGTAGATGGGGTTGATGACCGGGGTCATGCCCACGTAATAGCGCCCCTCGGGCAGCGCTTTTTCAGCCCATTCTGCCACCGCAGCCTTGACCGGCGCCGTATCGATCACCACGGCCCCCGGTTTCAGCTCGGGGGCGATGAATTCCAGGGTATCCTTGATCTGGTCAACCGGCAAAGCCAGGATGACCACATCCGCCTCCTTCACCGCCTTGGTCAAATTGATAATGACCTTATCCACGGCACCCAGCTTCTCGGCCTTCTTCACGACCGAGGGCTCAAGGTCCTGCCCAACGCGCACGATCTGCTTCTGGCTTGCCAGCCCCAACCCGATGGAGGCACCGATCTGCCCCAAGCCAATGATGGTTATTTGTATGCTCATTGTTCACCTTTCCTGGTTTACCTTTCCTGGTTCATCTTTCCAAAAATTCAACAGCGATGTGTTAATTCCGGTTCGTCGACAAGCGCTAACTGCGATCATCTACGAACATCAATACCGATCGTCCATGGCTTGCAAGCGACGCCAACAACTGGTCTTCTTCATCCTGCGGGTCGAGGGGGGCATGCTCCTGGTGGCGGCGGACCAAAGACACCGCCCGCCTCGAGCAGCCGGCCGCCTGCGCCAGCTCGGCCCCCCAGGCCGGGTGCTGGGCAGCCAGCGCGGCGAGGCGCTGCCACCAGGGCAGCTTATGCAAAGCGCCCTGCGCCGCTCCCCAGGCCCGAAAACGCCCGGGGAAGAGCCTGCCCGCCAGCACAATCCAGACCCGCTCCCAAACTTGCAGCGGGAAGCGGCTCTTGCCCACATCGTGCAGCAGGGCTGCCACCTGCAGGTCAGGGTCTACCTGACCCTGCTCTCGCAGCCGCCCGAGCACCTCCAGGCTGTGGGCCTGCTCGGCGGGCTGCAGGCGCAGGAACAGGTCCATCTGCGCCGGGGTCAGGATATGGCGCGCCGCTGACAGGTCAAGCGGCGCAGCCCGGATGCCCAGGTACTTGCGGAACTGTTCCGTGCGATAAACAAGACGCGCCAGGCTCATCCGACTAACAAGTTATGCATATAATAGGCGGGATAACCGATCAAATAACTGAGGATGCTGATCCCCGTAAAAGTACCAATCACGAAAAGCCCCATCAAGATCATCGGCCCGTAGGGGCGGATGGCCTCGAAGCCGCGCGCCATATTGGGCGGCAGGAAATACTCCAGCACCTTCTCGCCATCCAGGGGGGCCAGGGGGATGAGGTTGAAGAGCATCAGGCTGAGGTTGATGATGATGAACTGGTCCAGGAAGGCGGGCAGGCTGAACAGCGCCGTGCCCGAGACAACCGAGGGCGAGACCAGGCCCAGCCGGAAAGGGATGGCAGCCACTACCGCCATCAAGAAATTGGAGGCGGGCCCCGCCAGCGCCACCCACATCAGGGCGGCGGGCGACCTGCGCCGCAGCACGTAGGGGTTCACCGGCACCGGCTTGGCCCAGCCGATGCCCGCAAAGATCAGCATCAGCGAGCCGATCGGGTCCAGGTGCGCCAGCGGGTTCAGGGTCAGCCGCCCATTCAGGCGCGGGGTATCATCGCCGAAATAATTGGCCGTCCAGGCATGGGCGAACTCATGCACCGAAAAAGCCGTCAGCAGCACAATCACATAGGTAATCAATGAAGGAAGGGATAATCCAAGCACGGGTAAGTCTCCTGGGAGGAGATTATACCATTTGGGAGACCTAACCCCTGGTCGAGCAGAGCTCGACATTCCCCTTCCCGGGGCGATGAAGAGCATCGCGGCGGGAAGGGGGAGGAATCCGCTGATCGAGGCGAAACGAAGCGAATGAGGGAACAGGGGATACGGGCAGGGGGAGATTTTTTAGCCACTATAGCTTCCACTTCTTGGATACTTCAGCGATGGCCCGCAAAATCTCTTCCCGGATGAAATGGATGATCTGCTCGTCGCCCACCTGCCCGGCGCGCAGCATGCGCACAAGGCGGCTG
Organism: uncultured Chloroflexia bacterium; assembly: GCA_963751425.1. Taxonomy (GTDB): domain Bacteria; phylum Chloroflexota; class Anaerolineae; order Anaerolineales; family UBA4823; genus CAVVUF01. Next base: position 176,380 of record CAVVUF010000003.1, read on the forward strand.
CAGCCGCTGGAATAGATATTGACCAGGTAGATGTATTCGTCCACCCCGCCGGCCTGCATGGCCAGCTCCAGGGTATTGCGCAGCACGAGGCGGGTGCCGGCGATCTCCTCTTCCAAGGCGCGGGGCTCACCGCCCTGCGCCTGCGCCTGCAGGTCCCTCGGCACCGCCTCCCGGCTGACCGGCCTGCCCTGGCTGGCCTCTGTCCTTACCAGCCAATCCACGACGCTTTCAATCTCGGACCTCCTTTCCCGGCTGCCTGGCTTGCCCCCGGCCATCTCCCGCTCGGCCTTGAGCATCTCGCCCAGGCGAGAGGCAGTGAGAGTGTAGGCGTCGCCCAGGCGGGCCATCGCGGAGGCGCTGGAGGCCTGGGCCTGCCGCTCCAGCAGGCCGCGCCCCAGCCGGTGCAGCCCGGCAACGGCTTCTTCGATGCCGTGGATGTCTTCGGCCAGGATGGCCTTCACCTCCTCGGGCGGCTGGCTGTGGGCAAACATACCGTGCTTGTACCCCTCCCCAGGCTGGAATATAAATTGTTTGTGCGAGAGAACGGTCACAGCCAAGCCCTCCGGCGGCTCCGGTATCGGGTCCGGTGGAAGGGCGGGCAGGTTTTTCAGGCGATACTTGATCATTTTCAGGGGGCTGCGGCTGTCCATAAAGACTCGCATCTCTTCCAGGCTCAGGCCTTCGTCCAGCTTCAACCGCAGGGCAGTCAGGCGCAGCCCCTCCAGCGAGAGCACCGTTCTTGACACGTGTGCCAGGGTCCCGTAGCGTTTCAAGATATCCCCCATTGCGTCCACCGTAATGGCCCTCCCTTCCAGCCAGTCGGAGGCTTGGTCGCCAATCTCTTCGCGTTCCGGCAGGCTCAGCGGGGCAAAGATATAATCGGAGGGCTGCATGAGGGCCAGCCGCCCGGCGGCGGAGAGGTAGCGCTGGATCGCCTCCCAGACCTCGTCCGGCAGGCGCACAGGGGCCGAGCCTTCCCGCCAGCGCACGTTGGAGCCGCCCTCGCTGGCCTCGACCTGCCCCCACTGGAGCTTTTGCAGGCAGCCCAGCGGCACACCCAGCCGCAAGCGGGCCAGGATGAAAGCATAATTGCGCCTCCCGACGGGTGATCCATCTCCCCGCAGCGTTTTGAGCAGGCGCTGGATCTCTCCCCGGCTCAATAACTTCGCCTTGCTGTAGCTCAGCGGGCAGGCATTCCTCACCCCCGCGGTCGGGTTGAAGCCAGGCGGGCATTCCGGGTCAACAGCATGGGAAGCGCACCAGCGGTAAAAAGAGGAAACGTACCTCACGGAACTGTAAACCGTGAAGGGTGAGTAACCTTCGCCTTTCAGCCAGGTCACATGCTCCAAAAGGTCGCCCTGACCCAGCTCCCAGGGCATCTTGTGGGTCTGGGCGAGCAGCCGTCGCCAGGCAAGTCGGTGTAGCTCGGCCGTGACTGGTTTCATGCGCACTGGGAGCTCCTCCGGCCAGGCCTCGAAGGCAGACGCCCACAGCAGCAGGCGCCCGGAGGCGCCCTGGTAGGCAAACGGGGCAGCCTCGCCGAAAAGGTAGATGAAGAGCAGGGGCACGGGGTTTGGCATGGTCAGGACTCCATTGAACAGGATGAACAGGATGGACAGGATCAGGCGGGTAGATCCATTTTGCAACGAAACCATTTCGTAGAAATTTACCTAGTAACCTGACAGTTTGAGAAATAGGACGCGGACGAGCACAGACGAGCGCGGAGGAGAAAATAAAATAATTCCGGAAGGAAAATTCCAGGGTGAAACCGATGCGACAGGCTAGCAAACCAGCTTGTGACTGCTTTTCTTGTAATAAAATCCGTGTTTTCCGCGTTCATCCGCGTCCAATATAGAAAGTGTCAGGTGGCTAGAAATTTACATGTCTTGGACATATTCCCGGAAATGTTCTTGGAAAAAAGCGGTGCGGGGGGCGCCGCCTCTGCCTCTCCTCTCCTCTTTTTCTCCTCTCCTCTATTCTCATCTCCTCTGTCCTCTATATTCTGTCTCTCCTCTCCTCTTAAGGGGGACAGTCCGGCCCTTGTCCAAAAGACGGTCCGCGGACATTTCCCCGGCCAGGCGGGAGATGAGGGCGCCGGTGTCGTGTTCAGCCGCCTGGTTATGCGGGGCCGGGGCCGAAAGCGGCTCTTCTGCGTCCGGGTCATCCCAGGTCTCGGCTGGCGGCGGGAGGGGGAGCCTGGAGCGCTGTAGGCGCTTGGTATCCCGCCAGCGGCGGCGCTGGGCGTCATCGGGCCTCTCCTGGCGGCTGGCAAAGGAGGGGATGAGCCAGGAGGCCTGGGCTTCGTCCAGCACGATCAGGCCGGCCCCCGCCAGGGCCTGCAGGTCATCGCGCAGCGCCGTCCACCTGGCAGTGCAGGAGCCAGGCGAGCACCTCGCTATCCAAAGCCTTGCCGGAGCTGACCAGGTAGCCCTCGGCGTCCAGATAGCCAGCCAGCAGCAGGAGCTGCACGAAGCGCCATTTCTGGGCGTCCGAGAGGCTGAAGAGCTTGGGCTCGAAAAGCAGCTCGACGTACAGCTTGATCCAGGGCAGATTGGTCAAGTGCATGCTATTCATGCCTGGGATTGTATCGAAAGCCGAGTCGGTTTTCAATGCCCCGCGCGGTGAATTTGAGGGGGAAAAGAGGTGTAACCCTTAAGGGGATAAGGGCCGGGGGAGAGGGGAATCCGCTAATCTGCGCCAATTTACGCGAATTAGATCAGGGATCGGGAAGCTGGCAGCGGACTGAACGGATTAGAAGCCGTCCACGAATGCCCGCCCGGTTTGTCGCGCTGAGTGCAGCGAAGCACCCCTTTGAGGCGGCTTGGGAGATACGGCTGGCAGCGGACTGAACGGATTAGAAGCCTTCCACGAATGCCCGCCCGGTTTGTCGCGTTGAGCGCAGCGAAGCACCCCTTTGACGCGGCTTGGGAGAGACAGCTGGCAGCGGATTGAACGGATTAGAAGCCGTCCACGAATGCCTGCCCGGTTTGTCGCGTTGAGCGCAGCGAAACGCCCCTTTGACAGCGGCTGGGGAGAGACGGTTGGCAGCGGATTGAACGGATTAGAAGCCGTCCACGAATGCCTGCCCGGTTTGTCGCGTTGAGCGCAGCGAAACGCCCCTTTGACGCGGCTGGGGAGAGACGGTTGGCAGCGGATTGAACGGATTAGAAGCCGTCCACGAACACAAAGCCCGATAAAGAGCAACCAGATTGTCATGCCAAAGCCTGGTTGCTTTTACTTTAGTAAAGGACGATTTACATAATTCCCAAATTGAGTTCACTATCGGTTTATTTAAATCTGCCTCATCATAGTCACACATCCTAAGTCATCAGTAGTTTGAGTTACCCAACCATCTGACATTAGTTGTGCGACTAACTCATGGTTCTTCTCAAGAGATACCTTGTGAGGATCCTTAAAAAGAATGGTTGATGTTGACCAGGACCCGCTTTCAGCAACCTTTTTCTTATCAATCCACGCTTCCCACTTTTCATCCAAATACCCGCTTTTGACTTTATAAGGACACAGATTTCTTTTGGCCTATTTTCAAATGGGGAGTTTGAAGAAAATCGCTGAGAAGTTCCGCACTTCAAACAATAATTTGCATCATCTGGAAGTTTGGTGCCACATTTTTGACAATACATGGCTTTCTCCTTATTGGACATTATGCATAAACCCTGATGTCGATTTTAATCTCTATGTATCATTGAAACTCAAAATGAATTGTATAAACTGCCTTTCACCCAATTACACGAGACTAAAAATTCAAGAACCATTTTGGGTCAACAGTAACTTCCTCAACTTCTACTTTCTTGGTGGTGACACCTAAAGATAATTGCTTTAATTTCTTCCACAAGTTGGTCACCGTCAACTAAATCAATGGCAGGAGCTCCATCGCGTGTTGATTCTTTTATCGCATCTTTCGTGAATGCGCCTGTTGTTATTAGAAGCCCTTTATCGCCCCTTCCAACCATTGCACCGCGAAAATCACGGACATTACCCGCACCAACTGCTCCCTTCCAGCGTTTAGCTTGAAACATGACGTGAAAACTCAATAAACCACCCAATCGCAGGATACCATGACCATCTATCCCGCCATCACCAGATTGCCCAGTGACTTCGACTTGAATAAATCCAGATTCACGTAAAATCCTTTGGATTAACCTTTCAAATGCAGACGGTGACATTTTCAATATCACCTCAAGACATTCTTCCTGCCATTTAACTTTTTTATTGGGTTCATCGTCTTCATTACGGGTTTCTTGCTTGTTCTTTTTCATGTGCTCGCGAACAACTCGAACCACCTCTTTCTCATCAACCTTCTCAATTGATGAGCCTTTCTCGGTAATTGCCCAAACACCTCGAGTCGAGTTTTCAATAACGCCATAAATTTTCAGATAGGTTCGTGTCCACATCAGGCGGTATTCTATTTCTGTCATCCCGCCTTTTTCTGGATTATGTAAAATATCGAGCTGCTCCGATGGGATTTGCACAATCTCAGCAACTTGATTATTGATCTCTTCATTCGTCCCAGAACCCCCTAAAGATTTTAATGCTTGAATAACAGGATTTATCAAATCATCATACTGAAATTTTATGCTTGTCATATGATATTCCTCTCAAAAAGGCTATTTGGCTACTATTAAAACTCAGGCACGTAAATCACTTAATTTCCCCGAATTGTTCTTCCAATTTTGCTACATCATCCGCGATATTCTGACTTGCTGCAGTCATAACAATTCCGTCATTAGTTATTTGTTGACGGTATGACGCATCCAAACCACTAGCATAATACCGAACGTTATCATCGCGTATAACAATTATTGTGTCCCTCCACCTCACAAAATCATCACATAAAGGCTTAAATCTTGAACTGGGGCAATTTAAATCAGTTATTGCTTGAGCCTCTTGCACCGTTTGATCTAGCTCATCCTGCAAATTACTAAGCAAATCAGGGTCATTATAAGGGGGCTTTGCGTTTTTACCGATAGTGTCAAAATTGCGGAAATGAGCATGTATATCATTGACGAGATTTATTGCTTGTTGGTAAAAATCAATTTCCTCCGCTGTGTAAGCAGATACTTCCTGTGAAACTGAGCATCCTAATAGTGAAAAAAACAAGACAAATGAAAAGAGAATAGCATCATATTTGATAATCATGTTCCCCTCCATTTTGCTACTAAACGGTTATAGGTTCTTGTCATGTTGGGTAATATTTTCGCGGTGAGTTAATCACCAATCGGTTCCTATGCGTGTCAGAAAATCAACTAGACCTTCGGCTGTTACCACGAAAATGGTCCGATCATTTTCACGATTTGATTCCCTAATATCTGTAATATTGAGATTATTGGACTTGCGGCTTGTAGCAAGGTTCTTCCTAAAGCGAATGAAATTTATCTGTTTTATTTGACTAGAGGAGATTTTGCCGTCATTAAGGCCTACATTAACTGGATCAAAAATGGAAGTTTGTAAATTGGCAGTTGTTACAATTATGGGCAAATAATAAGTTGGTTCTTTATCTGGTCTCTGCTGGCTTTGGGAGTCGGGTCCTTTATTCATTTCCTGATAAAGATTTGACTCCTCATACGCAAGATGCTCAAGTGATAATAATAACTCCCCAGATATTTTTTCTAATGTTCTGCTGTCTCGTTTTCCTTCTACCTCCATGACGCAGAAAGCAGATTCATGTGATTCTGGAACTGCATCTATTTCTTTCCAAGAAAATTCGGATGACGCATAAGAAACTTTATAAAGTCTATATTTTCTTGCCAGATATTGGCTTGAGTTAGGTATTAAAAATGTCCAACTGCCAATAACACGTTTACATTCGAGCACTAATTTTACCGAATATGTTCGATTATCGAGGATCAAGTCAATAAATCCTTCTTCGCCTGTTGCTGCGTTTACCCATCGGTGTTCTCTAGCTAAAACACGCCAATTATGTTCTTGAGTACTGCTGTTGATGATGTTCTCAAGTTTGATCTGCAATGGATACCCAGATTCGTTTATTATTTCTTGAATGGACTTTGTGGTCATGATCATCCTTATAACATGATAATTTGAGCTTTCATGCTAATCCAAATTGTTTGGTAACTATAGGATTGATTATCATAAGCAAAGGGTTAGATGTTTATTATGTTATACACCCAATAAACAAAAACCGGAAGTTTCAGAAACTTCCGGTTAATTTATTTGTATTTTAATATAGCATGCAGCGATTTGTTTTTTCAAACCAAATATTGAAACGTATCGCCCAGGTGGAGCGCGAGATCGACCGGCGCGTGTATGCTCTTTACGACCTGACGGAGGAAGAGATCAAGGTGGTAGAGGGAGGATGAGAAAGCTGAAAAGGGAGCCGAATATCTTGGATTGGGCGTTCAAGGGGAAGCTGCGAGAGATTGGACCGCGAAATTCGCGAAAGGAGGCGGAAACTAGCGATGAGTAAATCGCTGCGAAAGGTGCTCGAGAGTTTTTTTCGTGTCCTTCGTGTTTTTTTGCGCGGTTCGTGGTCCGAAGATTTTGATCTGGAGTTAATGCATTACTTAACCCGCATCTCGTAATGGCATAGTTGTAACTGAACAGCGGGTAGATTATGTGGTGGAAGATGGGCAAGACCAACTGATCATGGAGACCAAAGCTACCAGATGGATCAAGCTGGGAATTGTGGAGTATTGCTTCCCATATCTGCGACTGGGTGGATGCTAGCTTGACCTGAGGTTGAATTTTGGCATTGATACTTTGCAAGTACGAAAGCTTTTACAAACATCGGGGATATTATGTGATAAAGTCTAAATAAGATATGTTTCTTATAATAATTTGGGGGCTTGTAGGAAAAGTTGAATCTCAATCCTGTCAGCTTTTTCATCAGGCATGATGAATTGAATAAAATATTTGAGGGATAAAATGGAAAAACCGAAAAGAAAGCGTTTGTTGATCATTATTAGCAGTATTGTAGGAGGTGTCATCGTCATTTGTTGCCTCTGCCTTGCTGGTGTGATGATTTACAACGAGACTCCTTCTGGGGAAGCATCGCTAACGAGTTCAGCGATTACGAAAACAGCTTTAGCATTAGGTCCAACCCTAACGCCCTCTCTGACAAGTACAAATACGCTAACCCCTTCTCCACTCCCAACCTTTACACTCTCCCCAACAGCGACAAGAACACAAACCCCAACAACAACATTTACTCCTTTACCGCCTGATTTGGTCACCGCGAACGTCCTTAGCGGCGACACAAATTGACATTAATTCAGGTAAAACTGCGACGAGTGCTGCTTTTACAGCCACGATTGATGCACAGAATGCTGCCCGGGCTGCCACTCAATCGGCGAAGAGTAGTGAAGCGACTGCTACGAGTATGTCGATTACAGCAACGGCTGATTTTAGAAATGCTGCAAGAACAGCTACTCAATCCGCGAGAAATATGGAAGCGACTGCTACCAAATTGAATTCAACTCAACTGCAACCCAACGTGCTGCTTATATTACAGCTACCCGCCAGGCGCGAGATACTGCGGCCACACAAACTGCGGTGAATGCCACAGCCACAGCTGCTTTTCAGATTTCCGTAGATTTAAACGAGGTTGGTCCAAATCTCATGGAGTATGCAAGTGCCATGAAAGAACTCAGCGAATTAAGTGGAGAAGTAAGCCAAAACCCCTATATGTTATATGATGATAATTGGAAATTTAACCTGGCTTTTACATTGGCGAATTTGGAGTTATATGGGGATAAGCTTGGAGGAGTACAATCAGTTCCGAGTTCTTTACAAAGTTTGAATCAATGGCTCGTAAAAATCAAGCAGGAAACACATTTGTTGGTTGATAATTACACAAAAGGTGTTGACAATATAAGCGAGTATTATATAAACCTGGCTGTACAAAATATTATTAATATAAACGGTTATACAACGAAAGCCCAAGCCGAATTAGATAAAATAAAGTCACCCTAATATTTATTGAGGCGGATGAAATTGATGGTTTTCATAAATTCCATTTAACTGTAAGGGATAGGGAAGGTATTCAGAAATTACTTTCGGTTCATTATTCAAAACCTCAAATTTTGATCACAGTTCGGCAGAAGAGACTGGTTTTTTGTTTTAATTATTTCAAAAATTGGGTATGGCGTGATTGTAATGTGTGAGATAGCCGATAACGTAAGATTTATACCAAGGAGGCTGAGATGGATCTTTGGACTGAATTGAAAAAATTGCAAGGGGGCACATTGCGAACCCTGGGTAAAGATAAGCTATTTGATGTTATAGTCGTGCTTTCTGACAGCATCATTGTAAAACCTCATTTTAAAGGCAAGGAACGTTCTGTACCGCGAACTGCTTTCGAGGGGGTATGGCGTGAGCTGACTTCGAATGGTGAAATTACGCGTGTAAGAATTGAAGCTGAATATATGCCACGCAGCTCTGCTTATATTGCAGCTATGTTGTTGGAATTACCGGGGGTAAGTTATGAAAATAAACCGGTCATAAGATTATTCTATAAGAAAGGTGAGTGATTATTTTACGTTTGGATAAAACTATATTCGGATTTGTTAAGGGAGGTGAAGAATACTTGCCTTGGCCAGACAAAAAAGTGACAAACCAAATATTAAGGAAATTACATCGGCTAATTGTTTGATCATAGAAGTCATCATAAAATTTCCGTACCAATAAAAAAATTTTGATGGGAGAAAATTATGAATATTGTGAGTGTCAATTGTTCATCTTGTGGTGCACCGATCCAAGTTCCACCTGATATTGATCAGCTTACCTGTTCCCACTGTGGCACTACACTTATCGTTCAAAGAGGGGAAGGCTATATTGCTCTTAAAGTCGCCGAACATATCAGTAAAGCAATCAGCGAGTTTGGTCAGCAGACACGCGAAGCAATTTCAGAGGGTGCTAACTTAACACAGGTTGAATTAAAGCGATTACAAATAATTCAGGATTTGTCAACCACACAAATGCAGCTGTCTAGCGTTCAAGCAGAAATAAGGACATTAGAAAGACAAAAGGAAAATCAAACTATAAAAAAGCAATTGAAACAGCTATATAGCGACGAGACAAATTTAACGCAGAGGATTAAAAGTCTAAATACTGCGATTGCTGCAAGTGCTGCCGTTTCGTCGAAGCCATCGACCTTTCAACCCAGACCAACGGCTTCACAGGTCAATCACCCATCAGCAACCTCCAAAACACCTTTCCTCAAGACACCCTTTGGGAAAAGTTGCGGATCTGGGTGCCTGGTTTTCTTCGCAATTGGGGTTGGGTGTACATTTTTGGCTATTCCCTTAGATAAAGCGATTTTTAATATTGACTCCTCAACTTCAAGTTCCGCTGGGCCTTTTTCCACAATCGCAACGTTTATTGCATTGTTTTGTGGTCTAGTTGCATTTTTCTACAAATATTATCCAGATGCAAGGATTTGGAGGTCGATCAAGGAAAAACTTCCAGGCAGAAAAATTAAACAAAGTTCTCAACCAAATTCTGAATCAAAATCTGTACCACCTTCCAATGATTGAAACAGTTAAAGCTTAAACGTAGATCTGTTTGAACGATACCAATCCACCCCACAGCATGATCACCACCCTCTGACCTTCGCCTACCTGCGCATGCAGGCTGTGACGGGGGAGCATCCCATCCCGATGAGCGAATAGATTGTTATTTGGGCGGGGCAACCCCGCCCCTACCAGAACCCGTCTCTAGGCGGAGGGGCTGGCTGCGAAGCGGGAGGTTTCCAGCAATCGATTTCCTTGACGCTGCGGCTGCCTTATTCTCTGCGCTGCCAATGCTTGCTGAGGCCTGCCAAAAGCAAAGCTGCCGATGATTTGAGGGTCCACCGGCAGCTGTGTGGGTCGTTCTAGCAGGGCGGGTTGGTGTGTGAACTGTTACCAATCCAGCCTGAATGGGTTATACCTGGGCAGCTTATTCGGCTGAGGCGGGGACTTCCACTTCTTCTGGTACCGAAGCGACTGCCTTCTCATCTTTGAGCAATTTCTCGACGTCGGCCATATCCTTTTCGACAATCTCTGAGACGACGACCTCGCCCCCGAAGTTGTGTGCTTTCATGCTTTCTACAGCCTTCGACCAATCAGCTTGCTCAACCAGGATTGCTACTGCGGATTCAGAGGCTGTCATCTTCTCGCCCAGCTCTTTCAACAGCTTGTTCTTAATTCCCCGGTCGAACATCGCCAACCCCGTGCCTGCGGCCGCGCCAACGGCAATCCAGGCAGCCGGTCCAAACAGGACCGCGAGAATGATGCCGATCGCACCGCCTTTTACGAAACCCTTGCCTGCTCGATCGTCGTTCGTTTGGTGGATCTTAAGCTTGCCCTTCTCGGTCTTCGTTAACGCCACGGCATCTTCGAGTTTTACAACTTTCTGCTTGGCAAGCTCTCTAAGCACAGCCATGGCTTCCATGGCTGTTTCGGTCTTTGGGTATTTAATAACCAGGAAACTGTTCTTTTCTGACATTTTGATCTCCTACTTTCTTCTGATAAGGTTGATTGAACGAGATAAATCGCCGCCTCGCGCAGGTGCCGCGAGCCAGCGCTATCATCGTTGGGCAGGCTGCTATATGTATCACAGCCGTTCTAAGAATAACAATCATTAGCCGGTTTGTCAACCCCAGGCTGATGATCTCTCTGTAAACAAAACGTGGAAGTTGTTCCCCCCAGGCTTCGACAACAGTTGAGTCTTTCGCCCCTGAGTGTTCCGGTCCCGGGGCTTGGCGCTTCGGTGCCGCGTCTGCTTGCGGTTCGGTACCACCCAGAGCAGCTTTTCCAGCCAGGGAGGCGCGAGGTGGCTGACCTCACCCCTGGACAGGGGAAACTCGCCCCTACCAGGACCCGCCGGAGGATTTCCAAGAGGCGCGTCAAGGGGTTCTGCGATGAGTACATCGCTTCTTCGCAAGCTCAGAACGACAAATAGAAAGGTGTCCCTAAGGGCGGGGGCATCCCGCCCCTACAGCCCCCTTCACCCTGATGAAACCTGGGGCGCAGGCGGCGAAATATATTTTCGTGTTGTTTCGTGTAGTTCGTGGTTCCCAGGTTCTAGCTCGATCAGCCAGTCGTTCTGCCATCCTGCGCATCAGGGGTTCTTCGGTCGCTGCACTCCCTCAGAACGACAAATAGGGTGATATCGTTAATAAAGGCGCATGCCATGCACCCCTACAGCCCCCTCACCCTGATGAAACCTGGGGCGCAGGCGGCGAAATATATTTTCGTGTTGTTTCGTGTAGTTCGTGGTCCCCAGGTTCTAGCTCGATCAGCCAGTCGTTCTGCCATCCTGCGCACCGGGGGTTTGCGATGCCAGCCCATGAGTACATGGGGTACATCGAAAACGATGTACGCATCGTAAACGATGTACTCATCGTCAGCGATGTACTCATCGTCAGCGACCGGCAAGGGAACCTCAGCCCGCAGCGAGCCCTGCTCGAGCCAGGAGCGGTCGATCAGCGCCATGAGGTAAACCCGCTTTCTTTGCTATAATAGATTAAGCAGGTATTTCGAAAATTCAAGCGTATCCGAACCAGTTATCCTGATCATTACCTGCTCAATCGGAGGTCCAAATGGAGAGCTTTAAACGGGGTTGGGCTTTTCTTAAGCAAGCATGGCAGTTGGCATGGAAGGATAAGGACCTGCTCAAACCTTCCATCTACACGCTTGTCGCCGGGTTTATCGTCACCTTGATCCTGGTCGTTCCCGTCGGGTTCGTGACCTTCTTGATACAGGACAGTGCCTTCGGGAGAATTATTGTCTACAGCATGTGGGCCATCGTGATCTTCATCCAATACACGGTGGGGTATGTCTTCTCGGCCATGACGGTGTATCTCATCTATGGGTGCCTGGCTGAAGGGGATGGCAGGATGGATAAAGCCTGGGCCATCGTGAAACGGGACCTGTGGGATATCGCCAGCCTGGCGGCGGCATCTACCGCAGTCAACCTGTTTTCCAGCGCCGTACGGGGAAATAAGGGTGGTATTCGAGGGATGATCGCCAGCCTGATCCAAACCGTGTGGACCGAGGCCTCCTACCTGATCTTGCCAGCCATGGTCATTGAAGATATCAACTTGAAAGGCGGGGTAAAGCGCGCCACCCAGATCATCAAGGATAACCTGCTGTTGGTTGGCATCAGCACAGTGGGAGTCAAGGCCATCGTGGGATTGGTCAGCTTTCTGCTGGGCGCCATTGGGATTGCGCTTGGTTTGGGCATTGGGGTGGGTATCGTCTCGATCAGCCAGGCTTCCACAGCGGGTCTGATCACCGGGGTAACGCTGGGCATCCTGATTGCCACGCCTTTCATCTTGTTCGCCACAGTGATCAGCACCTATACTGCCACCGCCTACCACACCTGTCTATACCTGTGGGCCAGGGATGTGGAGCGTGCCCGTCTCTCTGGGCAGACCGGTATGGTCACCGCCCCTGGACCTTTAGCCGCAGCTCTGCAGTGAGTTGGGTCTTTTGAGCAGGTACCGATTGAAACATTATGCGATAACGAATGCAATCATAATATCGTTCTTGGTGTCGTAACAGGGGTTCTTCTGTCGCTGCGCTCCATCAGAACGACAGTTCGGGCGGCCGGCGAATGATCGCCCGATCCCTTATTCGCGTTTGAACTTGTCCTGAACAAAGTGAAGGATTAGCGCAAATTCGCGGATTTCATTCCTCAGCCTGCCGGCAAAACCCCGCCTGCAAATCTTGCGCCAGGTCGAAAGGGGAAGCTGGTAAAAATCCTTGACTCCCGCTCCATATGTGATTATTATTCAAGGCATGAATAACTTTTATTCAGCTCCTGAAATCTATTACACGCGCTGGCTGACGCCTGCCTTGCAGCAAGCCGTCCAGGACCACCCGGTGGTGGTGCTGACCGGGGCGCGACAGGTGGGCAAGAGCACCCTGCTGCTCAATGCCGAGCCGTTCAAAAGCTGGCGCTTCCTCACGATGGACGATTTCGATACGCTGCGCCAGGCCAGCCAGGAACCGGCGGCCTTGTGGGCTGGGACGGAACAGGTGGTGCTGGATGAAGTGCAGAAAGTCCCTGACCTTTTGCAGGCCGTGAAGCAGGCGGTAGACCGCCACCCGGCCCGCTATCGTTTCGTGCTTTCCGGCTCTGCCAATTTGTTACTAATGAAGCAAGTCTCGGAAAGCCTGGCGGGGAGGGCGGTGTACTTCGTGCTCGACCCAATGAGCCTGGGAGAGACTCGCCAATCGCCTCCGCCCAACCTGGTCCAGCGGCTCCTGGTGGGGGACTGGCCCTCCGAAGGGGTGCCTCCGGCTGAGGCTGCCGATATCGTGCCGCTGATGCTGCGCGGGCTGATGCCGGCACTGCTGAGCATGCCGTCTGCGCAGGCCTGGGTGCGCTGGTGGGATGGCTACGTGGCCACCTACCTGGAACGCGATCTGCGCCAGGTTTCGCAGATCGAGGCGCTGCTCGACTTCCGCCGCCTGATGGAGCTGACCGCCTTGCGCTCGGGACAGCTCATCAACCAATCGGAGCTGGGGCGAGACGCCCAGCTCTCGCAGCCCACGGTGCACCGCTATCTGAACCTGCTCGAAACCACGCACATGTTCGAGCGCCTGCCGGCTTATACGGTAAGTCACACAACCCGGCTGCTGAAATCACCCAAGGCCTTTTGGAATGATACCGGGTTAGCCATATTTTTATCCGGTTACTATGAAGAAGCCGACCTGCTCAAGGCGCGCGAATTGGGCGCTTATTTCGAGACGCTCATCTATCACCATCTGCGCATCCTGACGCGCCTGATGACCCCGGTAGGGCGACTCTATTTCTGGCGGGCGCGCACCGGTCAGGAGGTCGACTTTGTACTCGAGCATGGCAGGCGGCTCCTGGCGATTGAGGTCAAGCGCAGCGCCAACCCCGGATATGGAGATGCCGCGGGGCTGCGCCTCTTCCTGGCGGAATATCCTCAAGCCGCAGGCTTGCTGCTGCATACCGGGCTGGAGGTGCGCCGGTTGGGTGAGAAGATTATTTCTGCCCCGTGGACGATGATCGCCGGATGAGATCGCACACCGCCTGAAGCCCTCACCCCTGGCCAGCGCTTGACACTTTGACATTTATGGGATATAGTCTGGTTTGTCAGTCATTTTAGATATTACGGAGAATTACCATGTTGACAGTCAAAGTTGGCAGGCGCGGGCAAATTACCGTCCCTCGCAAGGTGCGGCAGGCCCTGGATCTGAAAGAGGGGGACGGGCTGGCTTTCATCATCGAAGCGGACCAGGTGGTGCTGCAGCCCATCTCGCAGACCCTGCTCGACCTGCGCGGCAGCATTCCGGTGAAAGGTCCCAGGATTTCGCCGAAATCCGCAAGCAGGTGACCAGAGGGCGCGGCAGGAGACTTCAAGATGGGGAGTGAGCGGATTTTCGCGGACACGAACCTGTTCTTGCGCCTGCTGACGAACGATGTGCCCGAACAAGTGGATGCCTTTGTCGATTTGCTGAAGAAGGCTGCGGACGGAGAATTTCAATTTGTGATCAATCCGCTGGTGATTGCCGAGATCGTTTGGACGCTCGAGTCGTATTATCAGCAGCCGAAAAGCCGCATCCAGGCGCAAATCCTGGCCATCCTGAATACCCCGGGGTTGGATGTGGCGGACAGCGACCTGGTCTTGCAGGCTATCCACGGGTATGTGGAGAAGAACGTCGATTTTATCGATGCTTTCAACGCGGCCTGGATGCAGCAGCAGGGGATCGTCTCGGTGTGCACCTTTGACGAGAAGCATTTCAAGCGTTTCGAGGGGATCCATACGCTGGTGCCTGGTTAGCCCAACCTTACTTTGAATTGAGGAGATGCGGGGCGCATTGCATGCGCCCCTACCAGAACCTGCCTCACACAAAGGACCCAGGATGCACACAGGAATGCTCATCAAATCCGCCTTTTCCTATTTTCCGCTTTTTCCGTGTGCTTCTTTTCCCTCCATAAGATCCGTTTGCCCATCCCCCCTACCCCTTATTCCCTTATCCCCTGTGCCCCTAAAACCCCGCCTGCAAATCCTGATATAATGCAAGCATGCTGCCCAATTTGGAAATGGATGACATTGTGCGGCTGCGCAAGGTGCATCCCTGCGGGAGCTTCGAATGGAAGATCGTGCGCCTGGGAGCCGATATCGGGCTGCAATGCCTGGGCTGCGGGAGGCGGGTGCTCCTGCCCAGGCGGCAGCTCGCCAAGCAGCTCAAATCCATCCAGCCCAAAGCCGGCGCCTCTGCCAGCAGCTAACCGCGAAACTCATGGAAAATTCGCCCCAACGCAAACCTCGCATCCTTTTCTTATTCTCTGATACCGGGGGTGGACACCGCAGCGCGGCCGAGGCCATCATCGAAGCCCTGTGCCTGGAATACGGCGATGAGGTGCTGATCGAAATGCTCGACATCTTCAAGGAGAGCGCCCCGCTGCCGCTCAACTATCTTCCAGAATGGTACCCGCAGATGGTGCGCGTGCCTGAGATTTGGGGGCTGGGCTTCCACCTGAGCGACGGGCACAGGCGGGCGCGCCTCATCACCAGCAGCACCTGGCCCTATGTGCGCCACGCCGTGAAGAACATGGTCAGCCGCCACCCCTGCGACCTGATCGTCTCCGTCCATCCCCTGGCCAACACCCCCGTGCTGCAGGCCCTGGGCAAGCACCGCCCGCCCTATGTCACGGTGGTCACCGACCTGGTGTCGGCGCATGCCCTGTGGTACGACCGGCGCACCGACCTGTGCCTGGTGCCCACCGAGACCGCCCGCCAGCGCGCCCTGGAGAACCGCCTCAAGCCCGAGCAGGTCAGGGTGGTGGGGCTGCCGGTAGCCGACCGCTTCTGCCAGCCGCCCTCCGACAAGCGCCTGCTGCGCCAGGAGCTGGGCTGGCCGCTCGACCTGCCCATGCTGCTGCTGGTGGGGGGCGGGGAGGGCATGGGACCCTTGAAGAAGATCGCCCGCCTCATCGCCGCCGCCGAGCTGCCGGCCGGGCTGGCGATTATCACCGGGCGCAACCGCAAGCTCAAGCACTACCTGGAATCTTACCGCTGGCCCAAGCATACGTTCATTTACGGCTTCGTGCGCAACATGCCCGAGCTGATGGGCGCCGCGGATATCTTGCTCACCAAGGCCGGCCCCGGCACGATCAGCGAAGCGCTCAATGCCGGCCTGCCCATGATCCTGTACAGCCGCCTGCCCGGGCAGGAAGATGGCAATGTCAACTACGTGGTCGATGAAGGCGCCGGGGTTTGGGCGCCCCAGCTTGAACAAATCCTTACGGGCCTGGAGACCTGGCTGAAGTCGCCCGAGCGGCTGGCGGGCGCCTCCAAAGCCTGCCAGCGCCTGGCCCGGCCCGGGGCAGCCCGCCAGATTGCCCACATCCTGGCAGAGACAGTGGGGATCAAGCCATGAGTGAGGGCGGCTGCCTGGATCGAAAAGACAAACTGTCTCCAGGTGGCTTATGGGCTGCCCGGGCAGCCCTGTTGGCAGCCGGCTGCCTGCTCGTTTTGGCCGCGGCAGGCTGCCGGCCCAGCCAGGGCACGACGACGAAGATCAACGTCACCCAGGCTTACCAGACGGTCTCGGCCCACCTGACCCAGGACCTGGCGACCCTGGCGCTGCAAACGCCCCAGCCCAGCCTGACGCCCCAACCCACGCAGCCCACCCCCACGCCGCAGGCCGCCCTGGCCACCGCCACCCTCGAGCCCGCCCGCCCCACGCCCATTCCCAGCGCCACCCTGGTGTGCGACCGGGCCGCCGCCGGCAACCCCTTTGACATCACCATCCCCGATGACACCACTCCTGCAGCCCGGCACGACTTTCACCAAGATCTGGCGGCTGCAGAACCTGGGGAGCTGCACCTGGACCACCGAGTACGCCGTGCGCTTCTTTTATGGCGCACAGATGGATGCCCCCGCATCGGTGCCGCTGCGCAGCGCGGTCATCCCCGGCCAGGCCATCGATATTGCCATCGACATGGTCGCCCCGCAAACGCCCGGCAGCCAGCAAGGCAACTGGAAGCTCAGCAACGCCAGCGGGCAGCTTTTCGGGATCGGCCCCAACGGCGATGCCCCCTTTTGGGTGCGCATCAACGTCCTGGAGCCGCCCACTGCCACGCCCACGCTGGTGAACACTTCCACGCCGGCGCCCACTCACACCGCCACGCCCACCGCCACCCCCACCACCACGCCCACCCCCGAGGTCCAGGCGGGCGGGCCGCTGGTCTTGCTGCCCGGCAGCAGCGTGGACCTGGATACGGGCGCGGTCGACCCCAGCAGCGGGGCTGACCTGCTCTACCAGGCGGAGGCTGCCGACCTGCACCTGCTCCACCCGCAAGGGGGCGCCCTGCTGGGCGTCTCGGGCAGCACAGAGCCCGGCCTGGCGCAGTGCCAGGCGGCCACCAAGAGCGCGGCCTCGCTGGCGCTGGAAAGCCTGCCAGGCGATACCTACCTGTGCTACCAGACCGACCTGGGCTTCAGCGGCTGGCTGCTGTATTCCAGCCTCAACCCCGCAGACGGTTCCGCCAGCCTCGTTTTCCGCACCTGGGCAAGGACGCCCTGAGACCTGGAGCCGGGATGGGAACGCTTTACCTGGTTGCGACCCCCATTGGAAACCTGGAAGACCTCAGCCCGCGGGCGGTGCGCAGCCTCTCCACGGCGGTCTTGATCGCTGCCGAAGATACCCGCCAGACCGTGAAGCTGCTCAACCATTTCAACATCCACACCCCGCTGACCAGCTACTTCGAGCACAGCCAGCTCGCGAAGGTCGAGCAAATCCTGGCTGCGCTGGAAAGGGGCGACGTAGCCCTGGTTTCAGACGCAGGCACACCCGCGCTGAACGACCCCGGCTACGAGCTGGTGCGCCGCGCCCTGGCGGCAGGACACCCGGTCAGCCCGGTGCCGGGGCCCTGTGCCCCGGTGGCGGCCCTGGTGGCTTCGGGCTTGCCGACGGATGCCTTTCTCTACCTGGGCTACCTGCCCAGGAAGCGCAGCGAGCGCCTCCAAAAACTGGCCTCCGCCAGCAGCTATCCCTTTACGCTGCTCTTCCTGGAAGCGCCGCACCGCCTGCTCGAGGCCTTGGAGGACATCCTGGCGAGTCTGGGAGACCGCGAGATGGCGGTGGCGCGCGAGCTTACCAAGCAGCACGAGGAGATCTTCAGGGGCACCGCCAGCGCAGCCCTGGCGCACTTCACAGCCCACCCACCGCGGGGCGAGTTTACCCTGGTGATCGCGGGCAAAGCCGCCGAAGCTACCCGCTGGTCTGAAGAGGCCCTGGAGGCTGCCCTGCAAGCCGCCCTGGAAGGAGGCCAGCCGCCAAGCCGCATCGCCAGCAGTTTAGCAGCCGAATCGGGCTGGGCCCGGCGGGAGGTCTACCAGCGTATCCTTCGGCTGCAAAAATAAAACAGATTTAAAGGAAAGGGAGATTATGGATTTAAACGATTTCAAAGCCTTCAAGACGATCGATCCAGAAGATATGCTCGGGCATATCGACGGGCTGCCCGCCCAATTGGAAGGGGCCTGGAAGCTGGGCAACAAGCTGCCGCTGCCTAACTGGCAAGGGATTGAAAGGGTGGTGATCACCGGGATGGGCGGATCTGCGATTGGGGCAGATCTGCTGGTGGCCTATACCGAAGCCACGTGCGGTGTGCCGGTGCTGGTGCACCGAGATTATCAACTGCCCGGCTGGGCGAAAGGTCCGCACACACTGGTGATTGCCTCCTCGCACTCGGGGAACACCGAAGAGACCCTGTCTGCCTTCGCGGACGCCACGCAGAAGGGCTGCACCCGCCTGGCGATTGCCACGGGCGGCAAGCTGGCCCAGGCTGCCGGGGAAGCGGGCGCAGCGCTGTGGACCTTCGAGCACAACGGGCAGCCGCGCGCGGCGGTGGGCTTCTCTTTCGGCCTGCTGCTGGCGGCCTTCACCCGCCTGGGCTTGATCCCTGACCCCAGCCAGGAGCTGGCAGGGGCGGTGGAGGCGATGAAAGCCCAGCAGGCACACATCAAAGCGGATGTCACCATCACCCAAAACCCGGCCAAGCGCCAGGCTGGGCAACTGCTGGGGCGCTGGGTGACCGTGTTAGGCTCAGGGGTGCTGTCGCCGGTGGCGCGGCGCTGGAAGGGGCAGGTGAGCGAGGTGGCCAAAGCCTGGGCGCAGTTCGAGTTCCTGCCCGAAGCCGACCACAACACGCTGGCAGGCAGCGTGAACCCACCGGAGCTGATCGCACATACCACGGTGCTCTTCCTGCAATCGGCTGCAGACCACCCGCGCAACCACCTGCGCCTGGATTTCACCCGCCAAATTCTCATGCTCGAGGGGATGGGGACGGATGTTTATGATGCCAAGGGCAGCACGCCCCTGGCAAACTTGTGGACGGCACTGCACTTCGGAGATTACATGGCTTATTACCTGGCCATGCTGTACGAGGTGGATCCGACGCCGGTGGCCGTCATGCAAAAACTCAAGAAAGACCTGGGAGCGATCCCCAGCTAGAAGATCAGCAGGGTAATCCCGCCGAGCAGGAGGCCGAACAGCACGCCAGCCAGGACGTCCGAAAGATAATGGACTCCCATGGCCACGCGCGCCAGGCACACCAGGGGCGCCCAGACCGCCAGAAGCAACCCGAACCAGGCTGGGCCAAGCCCCAAGGCTACCACAGCCAGCATCACGGCCCGCACGGCATGCCCGGAAGGGAAGGAGTGCGGGTCGGTGCTGCGGTAAATGCCGCCCCACTCGCCCTCCGGGCGTTTTCGGCGAATGGTGAACTTGATCAGCATGACCACCACGGCAGAGATGAGGATGCCAGCGCCCAGCACAAGGGCGCGCTGCTTCCAGGCGGGGCCGCCCAGCAACCACACCAGGAGCAAGCCCCCCAGCCAAAACCAGGAGTCGCCCGAATGCGCCAGGATCACCGCCAGGCTGCGCAGCAAGCCCGGTTTCTCCGCCACCCGCAAACGGGCGGAGAGGTCAGCATCCAGCGCCAGCAAACGCTGCATCAGGCCTTAACTCGTTTTCCCAGGTCCGCGCGCAGCATCTCAAGCTGGTGAGGCTTGTCGATATCCATGCCCACCTCAGCATAAGGACAGCGCAGGACCTTCGCTTTTAAACCAATCCGCTGGCTGACTTTCTTTTCGGCTTGCTCGATGGTCACCTGGCGGATCAAGAGCAGGAAGAGCAGGTCAAAACCCAGCAAAGAAGCCTGTTTGAAGGCATTCTTGCGCGAGTCGATAATGCGCTGCCACAGCTCATCATTCCCGGTGCCCAACGAAGTACGCGCCACGTTCAAATCGCCGCCGCAAACCTCGGCACCTTTTAGACGGGTATATGTGCGATTCGACCCGGGGAAACGCTTTTCCATCACATCACGCTCGATCACGTTGTAATAAGCATCATGATCGGTCTGGAGAGCCGTATTCGCCACCCAATCAACCGACTCGGGAGTTAGCGCAGGAATGTCTGATGAAACGATCAGCGCATGAGAGGCCGCAGGCGCCAGTTTCTCCACTTGCTTAAGGCCGGTCAAAATATTGGAGAGCATCTCTCCCTGGTTGGGAACATAGGTCAGGGGTTTCGTGCAGCTCACGCCATCCTGAGCCGTCAACCCCATGATGATCACCCCCTCTACCGTGCGGGCTGCGCTGAGCGCATCCAGCACCCATTGGATCATGGGCTTACCCGCCACATCTAATAACGCCTTGGATTTTCCCAGGGTGTAATCGTATAAAGGCTCCCCAGGCTGTGGGATGCCACCAGCAGTAACAATCGCATACATATCAGTTCAGCTCCTGTAATTGGGGTTCGAAACCTAATCGATCGAGATAGTCATCCAGTTCTGGGTGCGTCAGGGCACGCCCTTTGCCAGCCAGGGCGACCAGGGAGGCCTCCATCATGTTTGTGCCAAAAGAACGCCCTTCTAAAACCGGGGTGGTGGTCACCAGGTACTTCACCCCCGCCCCCTTGAAGAGCTCCACATCGTCGGGCGTGGTGGTATTGGTGACGATCACTTTGCCGTCCATACGCTCAGGCATATGGCGCTTGACGTAATGACAGTCGCCGGCGGTCACCGCGGCCCATTGGTAGTACTTGACAAACTTTGGGATGCGCTGATCCTGCTTATCACCAGTGGGATAGATCCACTCGAAGGGGACCCGCCCAACGATGGGCAGCAGAATGGCACCCAGGGTCTTGAGCCCACGCACCGAACGGACCGGTATGGGGATCCCCAGGCCAAACATCAGGTCGCCGAAGACACATTCGTAACCGCCATCGACGAAGGCCTTGGTCATGCCCCAGCGATCAACCCCTGCAGTAATAAAAGCCTTTTTTTCTTTGATATAACCGGGGATCTTGGCGTCAAGGAACTTCGCCACGCGACCTTCGAGGGTGTTCTTTAATCCGGCCCCATCCACCACCGGAGTCTTTTGGATGAAGCGCACCATTTTTTGGACCGAATACAAGGGATACCAGCGCTGATCGACCAGCACGCCCAAATCTGCACCCCCCACACCAAAGGCATCGACCTGTCCATCCAGCTCCTGGTAGAGGCGGGCAGCCTTTTCCATGTCACCATCGGTGCCGATGCGCTCAATGCGGACGGTCTCTCCCAAAAGCTGGACTTCAACAGCTTTATTACGCTTCGAAGAGCCAATACTGATGCTCACTGCTCGCTTCATAAGGACTAAATCTCCTCCATCAAAATCAATTCCACAAAGCTAGAGTATACCCCCGCCCACAATAAATGAGAACACTGGCAGACCACAAAAGATACATAAAGCTTGACTCTTTGGAGTTTCCCAAGAAAGTTCCGTCACAAACCTACCTGGAGAACCAAGCGTTTGACTGGCTGCGCCAATAGATTATAATGACGGGGCAAGTCAAAGCATGATTCCTTAGGATTTCGTGTGGAAATAAACCCCCCACGGCAAACCCTAAACAATCCATCCAGGAGGTCCAGCGTGGTTCTACCCAGGAATGCATTCTTTCAAGGCAAAATTGTGCCCTATGCCGAGGCCAAGGTAGGGGTGCTGACACATGCTTTCAACTATGGTACGGCTGCCTTCGCCGGGATTCGTGCCTATTGGAATGCGGAGGAGAAGCAATTATTCATCTTCCGCCCTCTCGACCATTACCGGCGCTTTTTAAGCTCCGCCAGGCTGCTGTGCATGGACTTGAACCAAACCCCTGAAAGCCTGACCCAGATCACATTGGATCTGCTGCGCAAGGACGGTTACCAGGAGGATATTTACATCCGACCGCTGGCGTATAAAGCGGATGAGGTAATCGGCGTGAAGCTGCACGGGCTGCGCGATGAGATTTCGATCGTAGCGGTGCCTTATGGTCTCTACATGACAAAAGAAACCGACGCACACGCCACGATATCTTCCTGGCGGCGGGTGGATGACAACGTCATCCCGGCACGGGGGAAAATTGCCGGCGCATATGCCAACTCGGCCCTGGCGAAGACCGATGCCGTGCGAGCCGGGTTCGATGAGGCGCTGGTGCTGACCCAAGATGGGCATCTTTCGGAAGGGAGCGCCATGAATATCTTTATGGTGCGCGAGGGTGTGCTGGTCACGCCACCAGTGACCGACAATATCCTGGAAGGCATCACGCGCCGCAGTGTGATCGAGCTGGCGCGAAATGAGCTAGGCTTGACCACAATGGAGCGCTCGATTGACCGGACTGAGGTTTATCTGTGCGAGGAATTGTTTATGACCGGTACAGCCGTGCAATTGACCGCGATTACAAAGGTTGATCATCGTCCGATCGGGACAGGCGTGATGGGACCGGTGACTACCAGGCTGCGCGAGCTTTTCCAGGAAGCTGTGCGCGGCAAGAATCCGAAATACAGGTCATGGAACACGGCAGTCTACACCTAAGAACAGCCCTAAACCCCAGACCCACTCCAAATTTGAAAAACAACCTAACCCCCTGCGCCCCCTTCCCGAGACGGGAAGGGGGACGGACAGGTTCTTCTCCCATTTTGAAAAACACCTAACCCCTAGCCATTCCCAATTTGAAAAACACCTAACCCACTGGGCCCATGACCCCTGGCTCTCCCCCTCAGCCCTGCCCCTCGCCCAAAGAGTGAGGAGGAATTGCCCTCATCCCTGCACCTGCGTTTCACTAAGGTGAGCTTGCCCCGATTTAGTGGACACAAAGAGTTTAAAAGCAAAGAGGTCAATCCCGGAGGTCGAAGAATTCTGCCTCCGGACGGCTGCCTGGCATAAGGTGCAGAACCGCCACGCTGGGAGGATTCCCAGCGTTTCCGTCCGGGCAGCAGGCTGAGCCAGGATTGAGCAGCAGCACACCTTCGACCCATTCATAGATCCGGCGGTGCAGGTGACCAAACACCATCACATCCACAGCGGGCAAAGCTTGGATGACGCGCTTTCGTGTAACGGTCTTCTTGCAGGCCAAAGACCAGGAAATGGGCTTTATCAGCCAGGTAATTGTGCAGCCGCCCATGCCCATGCACCATCCCCACTTTAAACCCAGCGAATGTCAAGGTGACCTGAACAGGCAGGTGGCGCAAGGTATAGATATCGCGGTTGCCACGCACTGCATGCACCGGTGCGATCTGCTCTAATTCCTGTAAAACGCTCGGAGCGCAAATATCCCCGGCATGCAAGATCGCCTCGACTTCTGCGGAGCGAAAAATCTCCAGGAGCCGGGGAGGCAGCACCCTGGCGCGGTCGGGGATATGCGTGTCAGCAAGAATGCCCAGGGCAGCCATCAGGACACAGGGATAACCTCTGAGGGCTGGCGGGGGAATAAGGCTTCTAAAAGCGCGCGGGCTTCTTCGTTGTCCGTCCAGCAGTCGGTAAAAGCATATTTGATCTCCTGGAGCGAACGGTAACCCACCAGGAGCTGCAAGAAGGTCAGCCCCGGAAAGGCCGCCTCCCCAGAATGACCCTGGGGAAAGGGCTGCCAGCGTTCAACTTTCACCAGCTTACCGCCTTCAAAGCCCAGGCATAAGCCATCCCGATAAAAAGTAAGCCGGAGCTCACCGGTATGTCCCACCAGGTAGGAGGCCGCCAATCTTTGCTCCAAGACAGGGGCAATGTGTTGGATAAACCCAGCCAGGTCGGGGATGCGGATATACCAGGCATAGGGCTTGCGCACCCTGGGCAGCCGATCTGTAACGACATGGTAAACCGGGTGATCTTCGCCGAGCCAAAAACCAAAGGCGCCAAAAGGCTCATCGCCTATATAAGGCGGCGTATTTTCTCCGAGGACTTTCAACTGCCGGATCACCGAGGGGGTCACCGCGGCCCAGGAAACACCGGCTTTCAGCTCATACAGCCGGGCGGCCAGCATGGCACCCCAGCGGAAAGGCGACACGCCTAAGACACCCACCCGCTCTCCCTGGGCTGACTCGATGATCTGGATGGCATAGCGGTTGACATTATCCGGGCTCTTCCCGTAAAGCTCATAGCGCCACAGCGCCTCATCCCACACGCAGCTAATCACCGACCTGCGGCAGCCAAGATCATACAGCTCACCAATGAAAGCAAGGTCTGCTTCGCCTGCCGGGCGGAACACATAAGGCTCCGTTTTCCCTTCAGCCAGCTTCGGGATCTGAGGCAGGTATCCGTTCCTGCCGCCATCCAGGTTCAGGCACATCTCATACCCGTACAGGCGGTAATAGTAAGGAATGCCAGTAATCGCCTGCAGCCTCTCGCCGCGTTCGGCGCTCCATTGGTGGACGACCTCAAACTGGGCCCGGACCAGGCCGCGGTTGCGGTAATCAGGAAGCGTTCCAACCAATTCGGGGCGCCCGACCCCAAAGCGGATGCCCTCATACGACCAGGTCTGCGAGATCAAGTTCAGGGAGGAGACAATCTGGCCGGTTTTTAAATCCTCTACCACGGTGAAATCACCTACCTGAAAGGTCGGATGCGGCTTTGTCATCAAGTCACGCGTCCAAACCCCCACACGGAATTCAAGCTGACCTTCCTGATCGGAATGGATACGAGAATTAAATTCCACGAGCGCCTCGGTATCCTCAACGGTCGCCCGGCGTAAAACCAGGTCATTACCCAGGTCTCGAATGATGGGTTTTTTATTCACAAATTTCTCCCTTTTTATGGTAAATTGGTACAGATGCGCTGGACCATCCAGCAACAGCCAAACAAGATATAATTCTACCGCAAAGAGCTATGAAAACGATCCTGATCTTACGCCACGCAAAATCGAGCTGGAAACACCCCGAGCTTTCGGACCACGACCGGCCTTTGAACAAACGCGGCAAGCGGGAGGCTCCCCAGGTGGGCAAGCATTTGAGAGAACAGGGGCTGCAGCCAGATATCATGCTCTGCTCAACTGCCTTGCGCGCCCAGGACACAGCCCAGGCAGCCGCCGAAGCCTGCGGTTACGAGGGAGAAATCCGCTACATCCCTGACCTGTATGGCGCAGACATCGAGGATTTCTTGGGGATTTTACAAGGCCTGGAGGAAGCGGTCAACACCGCCATGCTGGTTGGGCACAACCCCGACCTGGAAATCCTATTGAATTTCCTCACCGAAGAAGATGAAAGCCTGTCCACCGCAGCGCTGGCCCAGGTGGAGCTCCCGATCGAGGCCTGGAAAGAGCTCGACCCTGAAAAGCGCGGTAAATTGGTGCACTTCTGGGCGCCGAGCGAAGAGGGTTAGCTGCGGCGCTTCATCAAAGCGCCGATCACCACCATCACCGCGCCGGCCACAGCCAAGAAAACAATGGCAACCAGGAGCACATTCCCGAGGATGTCCCCGACATCCATGGGAAGCGGGGTGGGGGTGGCGGAGGGCAGGGGTGATGCCCTGGGGGTTGGGGATGCCAAGGGCCGCAGGGTGGGAGTGCGCGTGGGGCGATGCGTGGAGGTGGGCACCGGAACGGTAGGGGTGCTGGAAGGCTCCAGTGTGGCTGTGGCGGGTTGAGCGGGGCGAATGATGAGCGTATCTCCAGGACGGATGAGGCTGTTTTCAGCCAACCCATTCAAAGTGAGCAGCTCTGCCAGGGTGAGCTCATAGGCATCGGCAATGGAATACAGCGATTCACCAGGCTGCACCACGTGAACGATGGAGCCATCGGCACCTGGGGTGACGGTCTGGACGCCTAAGATGGGTTCTTGCGTCGGCCCGGGCGTATCTGCCACACCTTGGGCGAGAGGCTGACTGAGGCTGCTGCCCACGATAAAACACACGTCCAGGGTATAAAAAACCCGTCCGCCTGCATCGGCTGCCGCTCCAGCGCCAGCCTCCAAATATCGGTTGGAAAGCAAATTACTCGTGTGAGCAGCATCTGACAGCCACATATCGATGACGCCCCCCGCAGACAAATCCTGGCCAAAAGCCACGTTCTCATCGCACATGATTTTGGCACCCCCGCCATACCCGGCCGCGCTGGCACGCTGGGTTTCTTCGGTACCGTAAGAGTCCGTATGGGACCATGTGCCGATGGAGGCCTGGTAACTGCTCTGGTTTTGGGCAATGATCATCAAGGCAGAATTCATCTGGTAAGGCGCCAGCCCATTGGCAGCCCTGAGCTGGTTGACCGCGTCCAAGAGGGCATACGGATCACCGGCCTGGGCAGCCGACGAGCGGGCAGAGAACAGGAGCGGCAGAATAACGACGAAGAAAGCCATCATTCGCAGAATTAAACGATTCCCGAAAATCATTAGCTCCAGTCCATCCTTCTTTGATCAAAAATCGAGATTGCTTCGCTTCGCTCGCAATGACCTATGATCATTTTGCGTAGCCCATGCAGCATGAATAACTCATCCCAGCATACGGTCTGGCTGGACTCTGCCAAGCAGCCAGCGGCTCTCAGCCGCAATAAAGACCAGCTCAAACATCCGTCCCGAGGCAGTCATGGATAAAATGTGCCAGCCATCCGGGGCCTGCCATTGGCGCCCGGTATTATCGATGGTATAACGATGCCCCTGCCAGACCAGGTAGAGGGGGACCACTCTGCCATCTTTTTCAAAACGTGCTGTGACCTCGACTGATTCCATATTTCACACTGACGAAATAATTTCCCTTTCAGGATTAGACCAAAGGATCAGCCTGGAGAAATTCCACCAGATGCTGCAAGACAGCCTGGGCAGAGCGTTCTTTATTATAAAGCCGGTCACCATCCCAGGTATGCTGCCAGGCCATTTCATAACCGGGAGCGCTGAGACCGATCCAGGTAAGACCAACGGGTTTTTCGGCAGTCCCGCCGCCCGGGCCAGCAATGCCGCTGACCGAAAGACCGACATCTGCAGAAAGGAGCTGGCGGACGCCACGCGCCATCTCCAGGACGGTTTGGCGGCTGACTGCGCCAAAAGTCTCCAAAGTTTCAAGATGAACTGCCAACAGGTTCAGCTTGGCCTCATTGGCATAAGAGATCACCCCGCCCAGAAAGTAATCAGAAGACCCGGGCACATTGGTCAAGAGGTGACCGACCAGGCCTCCCGTGCAAGATTCTGCCACAGCCAACTGCCAGCAGCGCTGGCGGAGAAGCTTACCAACCAGGACTTCCAGGGGGTCTTCGTACATGGCGCAATTATACATCAAGGGAACTTGGTATAATTTATTATCGCGTCAAGAAAGGACAGAAATATGACAACTCAAGAGCCTGCACATCCCCGAATTACGAGTAGAGACGAATGGCTGGCAGCTCGGGAAACACTGCTTGCACATGAGAAGGAACTCACCAAACATTATGACCAAGTCAGCGCCGAGCGTCGCAGACTGCCCATGGTAAAGGTCGAAAAAACATATACATTTGACGGTCCCGAAGGAAAGCGTAACCTTTATGATTTGTTCGATGGTCATCGCCAACTCATTGTGTACCACTTCATGTTTGACCCTGCTTGGGACAACGGATGCATGGGCTGTACTGGATTTGTAAACGATCTGGGGGATTTATCCGAACTGCCAGTGCGTAACACGCAGTTTGTACTCATCTCGCGTGCTCCATTAGAGAAACTACTCGCATATAAGGCACGCATGGGCTGGGAACGTCCATGGTATTCGTCGTTTGACACCGATTTCAATCAGGACTTCCAGGTTACGATTGACAACGGCGAAAGGCATGGATTAAGTGTCTTTTTTCGTCTTGCTGATGACATATTTCATACATACTCAACCTACAAACGCGGCTGCGAATCGCTAAGTGATGTTTATAGATTGCTCGATATGACCCCCTATGGGCGACAGGAAGATTGGGAAGATTCTCCCTCTGGCTGGCCACAACGCCCAACCTATGGGTAAGATTACCATATATTTTGTGCTGGTGAAGGCAGCATGGACGCTGGGGATTCTGCGGCATTTTCAAACAGTTTCCTAGCTTCGAGCCGCTTCGCGTCCTGCTCCCAAACAGAATCCAAACCCGCCCCAGCACCGCTAACGCAGGCCGTTGGGCGACTTAAGAATAAAAGCAATTGCATGAAACGGTATTCGCTTACGCAAATACTGACAGATTGTAAAGTCTTCGGCGAATGTCCGAGTTGAAATAATTTGAAAGACTAACGCTAAAATATAAGGTGTATATGAACAATTCCAACACACACAATCAACGTATCGCAAAAATGACCTTCGCTTCAGTCTATCCGATGTATCTCGCAAAGATAGAGAAGAAAGGCAGAACCAAAGAAGAGTTGCATCAGGTCATAGAGTGGTTAACAGACTTCGATAATAAGAAGCTTCAGGAATTAATAAAGGAAAATGCAACTTTTGAAATATTCTTCCAACAGGCTTCGCTAAACCCTAATGCGCACCTCATCACCGGTGTAATCTGTGGGTATCGTGTGGAGGAAATCGAGGATCCTTTGACGCAGCAGGTTAGATATTTGGATAAGTTGGTGGATGAGTTGGCGAAGGGCAGGAAGATGGAGAAGATTTTGCGTGGCTCGTAAGGTGTTGGGAAGCTTCATAAAATTGATTTAAGGAGACCACGATGAGTAATGAACAGACAGCACCTGAAACGAAAGGCGTCACGGTGAAGCTGCTAGCAGCGCTCGACCTAGGCCTTGAAATCGAGGGCATGGCAGGGCGCCAATTTCGAATGCGTATGGTGACCATCGAACCTGGAGGCGTCTTCGGCCCGATTCACGACCATAAAGACAGGCCGGGCATGGTCTATATACTGCAAGGAACGATCACTGACCATCGAAATGGAGTGGCTAAGGAGTACGGGCCGGGAGTGGGCTGGCCCGAGGATAAGAACACCTTACACTGGCTTGAGAATAGAGGAACGACGCCGGCGGTGGAGATCTCGGTCGATTTAGTCAGGGTAAGCTGAGACCCACCCAGGATTCAAGAAATTTGAGGTTGTGGGGAACAAAGACTCAAAAGCCGGAGCCTAACACAGCGTGCAGCAGACGTGTGGAAATTTTTCGACTGCGTTTGCTCAATTTCTTTCAGTTAATCGACCGGCCTGGAATGGATTACAATTAACGCTATGGAAGTCTCACAGCACATCCAGGCGACGCTGGACAACGCCCCAACGAAACCCGGCTGCTATTTAATGAAAAATAGCGAGGGGCAGGTCATCTACGTGGGTAAGGCGATCAACTTGCGCAACCGGCTGCGCTCCTATTTCCACGAGAGCGCGCAGGAGGACCGGAAGACGCGCAAGCTGGTGCGCAGCATCGTTGAAATCGAATGGATCTTGGTCGGCTCAGAGCTGGAAGCGCTGATCCTGGAGATGAACCTGATCAAAAAATACCGGCCGCACTTCAACGTGCGCCTGAAGGATGATAAGCGCTACCCGTATATCAAAGTGCACTGGAACATGCCCTTCCCCAAGCTGACCGTCACCCGCCAGATGGTGCAAGACGGCAGCCGCTACTACGGCCCCTTCACCAGTGTGTGGGCGGTACACCAATCCCTGGATGTGCTGCGCAAGATATTTCCCTACCTGACCTGCGACCGAGAGATCACCGGCAAGGATGAACGCGCCTGCCTGTATTATGATATCAAGCTGTGCGCGGCCCCCTGCATCGGCGCTATCAACCAGGATAATTACCGCCAGATGATCGATGACCTGGGCCTGTTCCTGGAGGGGCGCACCAATCCGATCTTGACGCGCCTGAGGGCTGAAATGGAGCAGGCGGCTGAAGATTTGCATTTCGAAAGGGCAGCCGCCCTGCGCGACCAGATCCAGGCGATTGAAAAGGTGGTCGAGAGGCAGAAGGTCGTCTCAGCAGACTACGTCAATTCAGATGTGATTGCCATGGCGCGCTCAAACGGCGAAGCCTGCGTGCAGGTCTTTTTCATCCGGGCAGGAAAATTGATCGGGCGCGAGTATTTCTTGATGGAAGGGACTGAAAATACGCTGGACTCAGATGTGATCGGCAGCTTTCTGAAGCAGTTCTACGACCAGGCGCCGAGCGTGCCACCTCAGGTGCTGCTGCCCAACGACGTTGAGGAAGTGAAGATTATCAACGAGTGGTTGAATACCCGGCGCGGCGGCACAAAGGTTGAAATTCGGGTGCCGAAAGACGGGCCGCAGCACGAGCTAATCGAAATGGCGACTGAAAATGCACAGGCCACTCTGGCGGCGTTAAAGGCAGAATGGGAGGCGGATAAGAACCGCCAGATGCAGGGCCTGGGAGAGCTGCAGGAAGCGCTGCAACTGCCCAGAGCGCTAAACCGCATCGAATGCTACGATATCTCCAACACGCAAGGGACGGCCGCGGTAGGCAGCATGGTGGTCTTCGAGCAGGGCGTCCCCAAAAAAGCCTGGTACCGGCGCTTTAATATCCGCAGCGTGAGCGGTCCGGATGATTTTGCCAGCATGGAAGAAGTGCTCAACCGGCGGTTCAACCGCTGGCAGTCAGCCCAAGAGACAGCCAGCACACCCGGAGTGAAAAACGACCCGGCTTTTGCGCTCCTGCCTGACCTGGTGCTGATCGACGGAGGCAAGGGTCAGCTAGCCAGGGCGATAAAGGTGTTGGACCGATTCAGCTTAAGTGAAAAAGTGCCCGTGGCCTCGCTTGCCAAGCAAATGGAGGAGATTTTCTTGCCCGGGCAGACGAGCTCCATCCTGCTGCCGCGCCAATCGCAAGGTTTATACCTGGTGCAGCGCGTGCGCGATGAAGCGCATCGCTTTGCGATTACCTCTCACCGCAAGCGCCGCGACAAAGCCGGCATTGCTTCGCGCTTAAACTCCATTCCGGGGATTGGTCCCGCACGCCGGAAGGCGCTCCTGACGCATTTTGGCTCGCTCGATGCGATCCGGGAAGCCAGCCTGGAAGAGCTCCTGGCCGTGCCAGGCATTAACCACGCGGTGGCGGAAGAGATTAGAGCCCACTTAGAGTAAGGATAAAACTCTCTGCAAAGTGGCGATTAAGGTTTATGATTAGGGGCTGTGTGAAAGGTTAAAAAAAATGGCAAAGAAAGTAAAAATGACGAAAAGTCAACAGCGTTCGCTGCGCGCCCAACAGGTTGTGATGGGCGCCATTGGGTTAATCGTTGTGCTCTCAATGATTATTTCTTTAGTGTCAAAATAAGATTGACGCTTTGCGTTGGCTGGCGTAAAATAAACCACAATTGAATAGATAACTTGGGTGCCTTGATCCCCGGAAGGTCAAGGCTGAGCACAAGGTCAAGAACGATGCTCAGGCGAAGCCGGTGAGAACGATCACAAGTCCGGCGCTGTCCCGCAACTGTAAGCATAGAGGCTGGTCTCTCTGAAGCCAGGTCTCTTAGCAAGCCAGGTCGCCCGCCCCGGTTAGGTTTACCACATCTCGTGGAAAGGAGGTGGGACCGGCTGGTATCTCATGCTTGTCATGCTCCCACCCCCTGTCAGATCGACAGGGGTTTTCGTTTAACGATTTCGGAAAACATAACAAACCATTTATAAGGAGATTATCGATGTTCAAAACCACCCTGATCCGGCTGATACCACTTTCCCTGGCGGCCGTTTTCCTGCTGGGCGCGTGCGCTCCGGCAGCCACGCCGCTGCCTACCGCTACCCTGGTGCCAACCCCTGAAGCTCTCGTTTTTATCGATGGCCTGGGCCGCACAATCACCCTGAGCCAACCCGCCCAGCGCATCGTCTCGCTGGCTCCCTCCAACACAGAAATCTTGTATTCGGTTGGGGCAGGAGCTCAGGTGGTTGGGCGCGATGAATTCAGCAATTACCCGGCAGAGTCAGCCAGCCTTCCTACGGTGGGCGGTTCTTTTGGCGGCTACAGCTCCGAAGCCATCGTCAACCTGAAGCCAGACCTGGTGCTGGCGGCTGAGATCAACACGCCCGAGCAGGTCAAGACTCTGGAAGACCTGGGATTGACCGTGTATTATCTTTCCAACCCGATCGAACTGGAAGGGATGTACGAGAACCTGAAGCTGGTTGGCACGATGACCGGGCACGCAGCCGAGGCGGACCAGCTCGTAGAAACGCTCCAGGGGCGCGTGGCAGCCGTAGAAGCAAAGCTGGATTCTGTACCCACAAAACCGAGTGTCTTTTATGAATTAGACAGCACCGATCCCAATGCACCTTACACAACCGGCCCTGGCACTTTTATGGATCTGCTGATCGGAATGGCAGGTGGGACAAATGCCGGCGGTGTTCTGAGCAGCCCCTGGGCACAGATCAGCCTGGAAGAGCTGATCGTTCAAAACCCAGACTTGATCGTCCTGGGTGATTCGAATTACGGCGTGTCGGCGGAATCTGTGGCCGCCCGGGCGGGCTGGGCTGACTTGAGCGCAGTCAAAGAGGGGCAGGTGTATCCCTTCAACGATGACCTGGTCAGCCGCCCAACCGCACGAATGGTGGATGGCCTGGAGGAGCTGGCAAAGCTGATCCACCCCGAGCTGTTCAAGTAATCGCTGCACATGAAGAACCGCCCCTATTGGGTTTCGATTTTCCTTCTCCTGACTGCGCTGATGCTGAGCGCAGCCATTGGGGCGGTGCTCATTCCTCCCACCACGCTCATCCAAATTTTGGTCAGCAAGCTGCCCGGAGTCACAGTCAACGCAGATTGGCCAAAAGCCTTTGAGGTGATCCTGCTCCAGATCAGGCTTCCGCATACGATCCTGATGGCTTTGACGGGCGCGGCGCTGGCAGCCAGCGGAGGCGCGTACCAGGGTTTGTTCCGCAACCCACTGGCTGACCCATACCTGATCGGGGTGGCGGCGGGGGCCGGGCTTGGGGCGGTTTTAGCCATGTCCCTGCGCGAACAAGGCCGGTTGAGCGGCATCTACCTGGTGCCGCTGGCGGCTTTTTTGGGAGCCATTCTGACTGTGGGGGTGGTCTACGGGCTGGCTTATCGGCGCGACGCCCAAACAACCACCACGCTCATCCTGGCAGGCGTGGCGGTCAGCTCGTTTGCCACCGCCCTGACTTCTTACTTGATGCTGCGTTCGCAAGGTGAGCTGCGCCGGTCAATGGCCTGGCTGTTCGGCGGCGCATCGCTGAACGGGTGGGAACCGGTCAGCGCGGCGGCACCCTACATCCTGCTCGGGCTGGGGGTCTTGCTGACCACCGGGCATGCCCTGAATGTGCTCCAATTCGGTGAAGAGCAAGCCGGGCAGCTCGGCCTCTCGGTAAACCGTGCTAAAAGCGTGATCGTCATTTCAGCTTCGCTGGCCACGGCGGCCGCCGTGGCTTTCACAGGCATTATCGGCTTCATCGGTTTAATCATCCCCCATATGGTGCGCATCGTATGGGGTTCGGATTACCGCCGCTTGCTGCCACTTTCTTTGTTCGGCGGAGCGAGCGCACTGCTGCTGGCTGATCTCATAGCGCGCCTGATATTGGCGCCGCAAGAGCTGCCGGTCGGCATCATCACATCCCTGGCAGGTGCGCCATTTTTCTTATGGATCCTGTGGCGCAACAAGAAAAAAATATGAATACCCCCTTGGTTCACCATTCGCCGAAAGCAGACCTCCAATGACCCCAAGCTCCACCTTGGAAATCAAAAACCTGACCGTCAGCTATGGAGAGCGCACCGCGCTGGAGAACATCTCCCTGGAGATTTACCCGGGTGAAGTGCTGGCATTGATCGGCCCGAATGGAGCGGGGAAATCCACCCTGGTGAAGTCCATCAGCGGGGTCCTACGACCCAGGTACGGCACTGCCAAAGTGAATGGCCAGGATGTGTATCGACTGTCTTCCGAGCAGCGCGCCAAGGTTTTGGCGGTTGTGCCCCAGGCGCGCAACCTGCCGGAGGGTTACACAGTCTGGCAAACGGTGCAGATTGGGAGAACCCCTTACTTGGGCTGGTTGGGGCAGCCCTCCTCCAAGGATATCGAGCGCACCCGGTGGGCGCTGAGGCGCACGGGGACCGATGAATATACGGAACGGCAGATCGATGAACTCTCGGGGGGGGAACAGCAGCGCGTCTTGCTGGCGCGCGCCCTCGCTCAAGAAACGCCTGTTTTGCTGTTAGACGAGCCGACTGCTCACCTGGACCTGCGCTACCAGAGCCTGATCTTGAACCTGGTGCGCGAGCTGGCACAGGAGCAGCAGCTGGCTGTCTTGATGGTTCTGCACGACTTAAACCTGGTGGCGCTGTATGCTGACCGGGTGGCCCTGCTGGTGGATGGAAAGCTGCGCGCCGTCGGCACACCGGTGGAGGTGATAACCCCAACCCGATTGTTAGAAGCTTATGACGTGCCGATGCAGGTCATCCCTCACCCCACCAACGGCACGCCCTTGATCATCCCTGGCGGTCAAAAACTTAACTGAGCCGCTCGCGCAGCGTTAACACAAACTCCTGGAGCTGCTGGTACAGCGCTGGTCCGCCCATCCCTGGCAGCCTACCAGGCTTCGGCAAAGGGGAGCACAAAATCACCCGCCTGATTGAGATTTAGCGGGTCGGGCAGCGGGTTTACAGTTTGCGGATGCATAGACATACCAGCCCTATATCAGATTTAGAAAGGATTGGGAATAAGCGCCGAAGGATTCCTTGCAAAAGTGAGAAACCTAACCCGTTGGACCTAACCCCCTAACCCCCTTCCCGTCTCGGGAAGGGGGAACGATTGCGTTTACGCTATGATAAGAAGACCTCCCTTTTTACTTGCTTAGGAACAGCATTATTTATATAATCAATTCGAACTACTCGAATAGGATCAGCTCTTTAATTGTACAAGTAAAAATCATTATTAATCTTTACATGGGAGAGCGCTTTAAAAAAACAGGGAGGCACAACATGGCTGATGAGAACCTGGTGGGGAAAACCCTGGGGTCTTACAGGATCATGGAACAAACCGGCCGCGGAGGTATGGCTGTAGTTTACAAGGCCTATGATCCAGCCCTGGGTCGCTATGTCGCCATCAAAGTCTTGCCGCACTACTTCGCCCACGACCCGGAATTCACCCATCGCTTCGAACGCGAGGCGAAAGCCATTGCCAAGCTGAACCATCCGAACATCCTGCCGGTTTACAGTTTCGGGTACAAGGAGGATATGATACCCTTCTCTTCCAGCTTCGGGGAGAGAAGGACTGGGGAAGAGAGATGTTAAAAATGCCTCCCAAAAATATCGTCATCGGTCAAAAGGTAACCTCAGGGGAAGTCGCTCGCGCCAAAGAACTGCGCCGCGAGATGACGAAGGAGGAGGCAAGCCTTTGGCAGCGCCTGCGCACCAACCGCTTAGAGGGCTGGCACTTCCGCCGGCAACAGGTGATCGCCGGCTACATCGCTGACTTCTACTGCCATGCTGCCAGCCTGGTGGTCGAGATCGATGGTCCCATCCATGCAAACCAGGTGGAATACGATGCTGAACGCGACTGCGTTCTAACAGAAATGGGGTTTCGTGTCTTGCGTTTCTCAAACGAACAGGTTAATAAGAACCTGGAGGATGTCTTGCAGCGCATCCTCCAGGCATGTAAGGAAAAGATATAACCTATCCCCTTGCCCCTTCCCGAAACGGGAAGGGGGAGCTTTTCTCCCTTCTCTCCCCGGTTCGGGGGGAGAAGGGTCGGGGATGAGAGAGGTCCTAGAACAACCCCACCACTCTGCCCGTCTCCAAATCCAGGTCCACATCATAGAAGACCGGGCGGGTGGGCAGGCCGGGCATGGTGCGCATCTCGCCCAGCAGCGGGTACAGGAAGCCTGCCCCAACCGAGGCACGGATATCGCGGATGGGTACCCGGAAGCCCTTGGGAACGCCCTTCAGGTTCGGGTCGTGGCTCAGGCTGAGGTGGGTCTTCGCCATGCACAGCGGGAGCTTATCGAAGCCCAGGCGGGTGTACAGCTCGATCTTGGCTTCGGCCTCGGGCAGGTAATCGACGCCATCAGCGCCGTAGATCTCTTTGCAGATGATCTCGATCTTCTCTTTGATGGAGAGCTCCAAGGGATAGAGGAACTTGAAGTTGCTGGGCTTCTCAGCGGCTTTAACGACCGCCTCGGCCAGCTTAGCAGCGCCCTTGCCGCCCTCCGTCCAGTGCGTGGCGACGACGGCGTCTTCTGCACCGGCTTCGATAGCTGCCTGGCGTACCAGCTCCACCTCGGCGGGGGTATCGGTCTTGAAGGAGTTGACCGCGATCACCACCGGGATGCCGAAGCGGCGGGCATTCTTGATGTGGTGCTGCAGGTTGCCCAGCCCGAGGCGCAGCAGGTCAAGGTTCTCGTCGGTATAAGCCTGGTCGAGGGGCTTACCCGCCACCACCTTGGGTCCGCCGCCGTGCATCTTGAGGGCGCGCACCGTGGCAACCATCACAACCACGTTAGGGATCAGCCCCGAGTAGCGGCATTTGATGTCGAAGAATTTCTCCATGCCGATGTCGGCGCCAAAGCCCGACTCGGTGACCACGTAATCGGCCAGCTTGAGGGCGATGCGGTCGGCGATGATGGAGCTGTTGCCGTGGGCGATGTTGGCGAAGGGACCGGCATGCACGAAGACGGGCGTGCCTTCCAGGGTCTGCATCAGGGTGGGCTTGATAGCTTCTTTCATCAGCACGGTCATGGCGCCAGCCACGCCCAGGTCTTCGGCGGTGACGGCCTCGCCGGCTTTGTTGGTGCCGATCACGATGCGTCCAAGGCGCTCGCGCATATCTGCCAGGTCGGTGGTCAGCGCCAGGATGGCCATGATCTCGCTGGCAACCGTGATATCGTAACCGGTCTTGCGGGTCATGCCTTTCTCTTCAGGTCCTTCGCCGATGGTGATTGAGCGCAGGAAACGATCGTTGGTATCCACAACTCGCCGCCAGGAGATGCTTTCGGGGTCGATGTTCAGCCGGGCAAAGCGGCTGCGCTCTTCGGGGGTCAGCTCATTCGGATCGGTCTTGAGGATGCCCAGCTTCTTAAGACGGCGCACCATCGAAGGAGAGAATTTGCGCTTGCCCTCTTTATCCGCCGGGCACAAGGCGTTGAAGAGCTTCTGATCATCGGGCTGGCTGGCTTCGTGGAAGATGCGCGCATCGATGGCAGCCGCCAGCAGGTTATTGGCCGCTGTAATGGCGTGGATATCACCGGTCAGGTGCAGGTTGAAGTCCTCCATGGGCACCACCTGGCTGTAGCCGCCGCCAGCCGCGCCACCCTTGATGCCAAAGGTGGGTCCCTGGCTGGGCTGGCGGATGCAGGTGAAGACGCGCTTGCCCAGGTGCGCCCCGAGCGCCTGGCTCAAGCCCACCATGGTGGTGCTCTTGCCCTCGCCTAAAGGCGTGGGGGTGATGGCTGTGACGTCGATGTACTTGCCGTTCGGAACGTCTTTCAGCCGCTCGAGCGTCTCGAGCCTCACCTTGGCCTCAAAAGTTCCGTGCAGCTCCAGCTCAGATGGCAGCAGACCGACTTCTTCTGCGACCAGGGTAATGGGCTTAAGCTCAGCCTCCTGAGCAATCTCGATATCGGAGGGTACAGGGAGGCGCAGCTTAAGTGGAATTGGCTTAAATTTGCTCATCGGACAATCCCTTTCTATTCAATCAGATTTTTGGTGGTTAAGACTATTCCTGGAGGTTTGGCGACCTCAAAAGGCACAATACGAACCAATTTCCTTTGGCTTTTGACGGATTCAATCACTATATTGTTACAAGATTTCTCGATTCTGTGCAATAGACGCTTATCCTCTCTAGCAATGTCAAGTGTCACTTGTTGCCCAGGTTTTTGATGAGGTAAAGCTCTCCGCGCTCGAACCCCCGGTTTTGGTAGTAAAGGCGTGTGCCCACGGCGGAGATGACTGCCAGGCGCTGGAAACCCTTTTGGCGGGCCAGCTGCTCGGCTTTTTGAAGAAGCTGGGTGCCCAGCCCGGCATGTTGGGCGGCGCCGGCCTGGCCGGTGCCCAGGGAAAGCGATTGTCCATAGACATGCACTTCGCGGACCATGGCTGCGTTCTGTAAATCCAGCAGTCCCAGGCTGGATGGATCACGCACAGGCAGCGATAAGCGCAAGAAACCCGCCAGCCGGTCTTCAGGGGTGACAAATGAAAGAAAATGCTCTTCAGCGCCCTGGGCCTGGTAAGCGAGGTCTTCGAGATGCAGCTTTTGAAGATCGACCGCCTGTTTGCGCACCTCACGACAGCGGATGCACTGGCAGCGCGTGCCACGGTGCTGCATCAATTCTTGAACATCCTGGCGCAGGCTGGTGCGCTTGTTGCCTTCCACCACATTGGTGGAAGGGATATCGCGGATGACGCGGTTCACGCGGCAGTAGCGCGGGATGGAGGGCTTCAGGTCAGCAATCAGGTCAATCAGCTCTTCGGTAGTATAAGGTTGAAACTCTCCGCGCAGCCAATATTGGTAAAGGTCAGCGTTTTGCAGGAGCTGGTTGGGGTAAATTTTGATCTCATCTGGGCACAGCCCCTCCCACAGGCGGGCAAAGTCGAGGCGGTCCGACTCGGGGGTGGCTCCCAGCAGGTTCGGCATCCAGTGCAGTACGATCTTAAAGCCCGCCAATCGCAGCAGCTCGACTGCCTGGCGCGTCTCTTCAACCGAATGGCCGCGCTGGTTCAGCTCCAGGATGCGGTCGTCCAGGCTCTGCACCCCCACCTGCAGCTTGGTCACACCCAGCTTGCGCAGAGAGATCAGCTCGTCTGCATCGATAAAATCTGGCCGCGTCTCCACCACCAACCCCACATTGCGGTGCTGGGCCGTCTCATTGAGCAGGTGAGCTTCCTCCAGGGAGGCCAATTCGACCCCGTTCAAGGCCTCGAAGCAGCGTTTCACGTACCATGCCTGGTAATCGCGGCGGTAGGCACTCCAGGTGCCGCCCAAGATGAGCAGCTCAATTTTATCGGTGGGATGCCCAACCGCATTTAGACCTGCCAGGCGGGAGGCCACCTGGGAATAAGGATCAAAGGCATGCTCCAGGCCGCGGCGCGCCCCGGGCTCGTCGGGAAGGTAGCTCTTGGGCATACGCACGTCCGTTGGACAGAAGATGCACTTCCCCGGGCAAGGATAGGGCTTGGTGAGGACGGTGACCGTGGTCACGCCCGACAAGGTGCGCACGGGTTTCATGCGGATGCTGCTCAGGAGAGCCGGGTCAGGCTGCCATTCACCGCTCTCAATAAGCTGTTTATAAGCCGCCACCAAGACATGCTTTCCGATATACCCGGCACCACCCGGCAGAGGGTGGCGTTCGACCGCCGCTGAAACTTTCCTCCCCTGGCGCGCCTCTTCCAGGATCTGGCGCGCCAGCTCCAGCATTTCGGGGGTATATTTGCGAGCCTCTAGCCAGGCCTGTCTATCCATTAAATCTCATCTACCTCAGCCGCTGAAAAATCGTATAATTAGCCAGTGAACCCTGAAACCGTTCAAAAAATCATTGACATCAATGGCCAATTTTACCAGACCTTTGCGGTCCAGTTTTCGGCAACCCGGCAGCGCTTGCAACCAGGCGTCCTGCGGCTGCTGCCCACCCTGTTGAAAGCGCAGTCCATCCTGGACCTTGGCTGCGGGAACGGCGAGCTGGCGCGCCAACTGGGGGATGACCGCTATGCCGGCCGCTATGTGGGTGTGGATTTCAGCCCGGGGTTGCTGGATATTATTCAAAAATTCCCCCCCA
Organism: uncultured Chloroflexia bacterium; assembly: GCA_963751425.1. Taxonomy (GTDB): domain Bacteria; phylum Chloroflexota; class Anaerolineae; order Anaerolineales; family UBA4823; genus CAVVUF01. Next base: position 216,252 of record CAVVUF010000003.1, read on the forward strand.
CCGGGCTGCAGGCCTCCTTCTACCAGGCTGACCTCTCGGAAGTGAGCTGGGTGTCTGCCGTCCAGGGTCAAACTTTCGACGCCATCCTGGCTTTTGCCGTGCTGCACCACCTGCCTGGGGAGGCCCTGCGCAGGCAAATCCTGAGGCAGGTGCACAGCCTGCTTTCGCCGGAAGGCATATTCCTGTTTTCAAACTGGCAGTTCTTGAGCAGCGAGCGGTTGAGGCAGCGCATTCAGCCCTGGGAAAAAGCTGGCCTTGCAGAAGCGGAGGTCGATACCGGCGATTACCTCCTGGACTGGCGCAGCGGTGGAAAGGGTTTGCGCTATGTGCACCACTTCCACCTGGCGGAGCTGACCGAGCTGGCCAAGGAGACTTCATTTACAATTCTGGAGACCTTTTATTCCGATGGAGAAAATGAGCGATTGAGCCTGTACCAGGTCTGGAAAGCGGCTTTATAATCACCTTTCGCCAATCACCCAAAATCATGCTAAACTTAGAGCTAATACACCCCTTTGGAGAAGCTTTATGAAAATCTTGGTCATATCGGATATTCATGCCAACCTGACTGCTTTCCAGGCCGTCCTGGCTGACGCCGGTAAAATCGACGAAGCCTGGTGCCTGGGCGACATCATCGGATATGGACCTGATCCCAATGAATGCATCGAGCTGGTGCGCCAGCTCCCGAACCTGAAGTGCGTGGAGGGCAACCACGATGCTGCCACGCTCAGGCACATCGACATGAACTCCTTCAACCCTGAGGCGCGCCTGGCGCTGCAGTGGACGGAGCAGCAGCTCAAGCCCGATAACCATGCCTGGATGGATAACCTGCCCGAGAGAGTAGATGCTGACCCGGTGACGCTGGTGCACGGCAGCCCACGCCAGCCGGTGTGGGAATATCTTTTAGACACGCGCACTGCTACGCTGAATTTCAGCTTTTTCGATACGCCCTACTGCTTCGTGGGCCATACCCACCTGCCCGTCTTGTATTACATGGCTGAAGAAACGCGCTTTGCCAAGCTGATCATCCCAGAGAACTCGACGCAATTAGCCCTGGTGCCGCGCACCATCTTGAACCCGGGCTCGGTCGGTCAGCCGCGCGACCGTGATCCCCGCGCCGCGTACGTTATTTTGGATACGGACCAATGGATCTGCGAGTTCCACCGCGTGCCCTACGATATCGAAGCCGTGCAGGAGCGCATGCGCCTCCAGAATCTGCCCGAGAGGCACATCCAGCGCCTGGCGATTGGGTGGTAAGCCAGGGGGAACTTTTGCAGCGGGAGAAGCGTTTAGTGAGTAACCAACGCTAAGGAGGAGGTCTTATGTTCAAGCGAACACTTATCATCAGCATTGTGCTGGCATTTCTAATTACAGGGTGCGCAGCAAAATCGGCTGAATCACCTACTTTGGGCTACCGAGACGAGGGCTCAGCCCCATCCGCGCCGCTCATGGAAGGGCCAAAGGCGGTCGATGCGGAATCCGCCCCGGTGGCCAACACGGGCGGTTATACCAGCGCCCAAGCGGCGGACGTGGAACGGATGGTGATCAAGAACGCCAACCTGTCGCTCTACGTGGACCAACCGCCTGAAGCCATGGAGCGCATTACGAAGATGGCTGAGGCAATGGGCGGCTTTGTGGTGGCGGCGAATGTGTACCAGACCACGCTGGGCAGCGGCGCTGAAGTCCCGCATGCCTCGATCACGATCCGGGTGCCTGCCGAGAAGCTGAATGAGGCCCTGGCGCAGATCGAAGCAGAGACGCAGCAGCCCCTCATCAATAAAACCATCTCCAGCCAGGATGTGACCAGCGAATACACCGATCTCGAATCTCGCCTCAAGAACCTGGAAGCTGCCGAGAAGCAGCTCCAATCGATCATGGAAGAGGCCACGAAGACCGAGGATGTGCTGAGCGTTTTCAACCAGCTCACCCAGGTGCGTGAGCAAATCGAGGTGATCAAGGGTCAGATGCAGTACTACGAGCAGTCGGCGGCGCTCTCAGCCATCAGCGCGGAGCTGTATGCGAACGCAGCCATGCAGCCCGTGTCGATCGGCGGCTGGCAGCTTAACGGCGTCGCCAAGCAAGCCCTGCAGGCGCTGTTGAACGCCATCAAGTTCCTGGCAACGGCTGCCCTCTGGACGATCATCGTCATCTTGCCGGTGCTGATCCTGGTTCTGCTGCCGCCCGCCTTGATCATCTGGCTGATCTGGAGATGGCGGAAAAACAAGAAGGCAAAAGCCAAAGCCGTGGTGGCCCCTAATTCGGTTCAGTAGTCTGTTATGAAGCCAAATTGGCAAGTGATGTAGATCTTCTGGTGAATTCGACCATCCAGTTGGGTTATTTGGACTTTTCGCACTTCAAGATTATCTAGAGACTCTGCTTGGTTGTCCAGTTGATTTGGGTACGCCAGACAGCCTCAAGCCGCGCCTGCGGGCCAGTGTTTTAGCGGAATGCGTTTATGTCGCCTAGGACCTGGGTAGAAAGAATAATTGATATTCTTGATCAATACCTTCGCCAATTCGCTAGAAGAACTTAAGAAGAAAAGAGGTGCGATACATTATAAAAGTAAAAGGGCTTAAAATGTCAATCATGGGCTTTTTGTGGTCCGTTTTGGTCCTGGCACTTCATAAATTATTCAAAAATGAACAAGAGGTTATTAAGTCAACAATCGGAAACCACCACCAACAAGATGAGGTTCTCAAAACCCTAGTAGCATCCGAACTTGAAAAAACCAAACATCTCGCCAAATCGTTTAATATTGAAGACGTAAAAGCGGATGAATGGTTCATTCAACTATTGCAAAAAGTTATTCAGAACATATGATCGTAACGCTAGAGCTACATATTTTCAAAAAAATTACCCCGGATTACCTCCTGATGAGATTGCGGATATCCTGACTTCCGAGACTGAAAAATAAGCGGGTATTTCCGGAGCCATTAGCGGGGAACGTAGCTACTGCGAATCAAATTGGTACAATAACCGCTGCGGGAATGACAGCGGCTCTCTTTGTCGGTGCCATTGGAAGCGAAATGCTTTATCTGGCTCGAAGTCAAATGCGACTTGTCTCGATCTTTCCGTTGTTTATGATCTCCAACTTGAATCCAGAAGACCCCAAAGATGTGATGATGATTTTTAGATATGCATTAGGAGTGACGCCGGCAGCAATGCTGGGCAGGGGACTTCAAGTGGCAGCAGGGGATGCTACAAAAGGCGCCGTCAAAGAATATATTGGTAAAAGTACACTTAAAGCCCTCCAATATTGTGCATGTCGGTTGGGTTTCAGGATTTTACAGAAAACCATTCTGAAATATGCCGTTCCCGTGGCTTCGGCGGCTGTGGGAAGCAGTTACAATTATGTCACGACCAAATCAGTCGGTATGTATTGCCAAAGCGCATCTAAAAAATAGAGGTAAAGTTACAGATGAGTTACGTGTTTTGGTATCCCGTCAAAACACCTTCGATTTTGCATTTCCGGCTGCAGTGATGTATGTGGCTCAGGTTGATGGTCAATTCTCTCCAAAAGAAAAAGATTTTTACAAAGCGATGTTATCACGGATGTCCTTTGATGATCATACTCAAGCAGGAATTTCAAAAGCTGACCGCCAGTGAGGATAATATTCTTGACGCTATTGCTACTATTGAGGATATAGAAGTACGGCGCAGTTTAATGGAAACATTGATCTTGATGGCGATCTATGATGGCGAATTGGCCGAGAAGGAGCGTGAGTTTTTAGAGGGTGTTGCCGAACGTTTTGAATATACTTTGGATATGGTTGAAATTCAGCGACGAACTCAAGATTATCAAATTGTCATTCAGAAGAACAAATTTGAAAAAACAGCGGGCATCGACGGTGGAGCAGCTGTTAAGGCCATCGGTGTAGCTGGACAAGCGGCCAATAATGTCAAAGATACAGCCGCCGGAGCAGGTGAGAAAGTTAAAGGTATGTTTGGTAAGGTCATTTACTCGTAAGAAAGATGATGAAAGCAAGCCTGCTGTTTCGGGAAAGTCAACCATAACTTGCTTAAAGTGTGGTAAAGAAGTTCTATCTGAGTATCAATTTTGTCCGATTTGTGGGCAAACAACGGCTACCGAAAAAAGATGTATATCTTGCAGTAAACCAATCTCAATTGATTTTCCTTGTGCACAATTGCCCACCTTGTGATCGTATTGCATTGTTTTCCAACGAATACTTGGTAGATGCTGTAAACCAACTAAAATCTAGTGAACATTGAGGCCAATCCTTACAAACCAAAGGGTAATACAGCACTCCTACTGCTGAAAACACTGGCACTAATTTGGCAAAGGTATTGCTTGATGCCATTAGAACAGGGGCAAACACTGGCACTAATTTGGCGAAGGTATTGCTTGATGCCATTATAAAAGGGACGATTAAATAATTCTTACTTTCCTAACCTTAGCCTTGGACGCCCTCTCACCGTCATCAAAGTCTGATCCGGTTGGCAACCCAGGCAGATTTCAGGCAGGTATACCCGGAAGCGAATATCCTGCGGTGTGAGCGGACGAGGGGCAGGCGTTGGCGAGGGGTTGAGGGTGGCGGTGGGGGCCAGGGTTGGAAGCGGAGATGGCTCGGGCGTTGGGGTTGGCTCGGGTGGAGGGGGCTGCTCGGGAGGGGCTTCTGCTCCAGGCACGCTCAATACCTGCCCGGGGTAGATGGTAAAGGGGTAGCCGATATTGTTGGCGGCCGCCAGCGCCTGCCAGGTGGTTCCAAAACGCTCTGCCAGTGCCGTCAGGTAATCGCCGCGCTGCACGGTGTAAGTGGCGCCTGCATAGGCCAACTCGTTTGGAGGCGCATCTACGACTTCAGATGCGCTCTTTTGCCCCGTGATCGCCATATTCCCCAACACCGACCAGGAATCCAGGAAGGCCTGCAGGCCAAAAGTCTCGTCCAACCCGCTGAAGGCATCGACAACATAGACGTAAGATTCGTCATAACCCGTCAGGATCATGGTGTGCTCGAAGCTGGCTACGATGGTATTGTGACCTTCTTCGCCGGTGTAGGAGCGCGGCGTACCCGGCCACATCTGCCCGATGACCCACACGATGACTGGGCGCCCTGCAGCAATCTCTGCGCGCAGATCGTCCCACGAAAGGTCACGCCGCCCCTCGGCTGCGAGGCCGTATTCTCGCAGCAGGGCCGCCACGGGCTCGGCATGCACCCCGTAGCTGCGGGGCGGGAGGCTGCCCCAACCATCGTTGACCTGCCCTACAAATCCAAGATCCGGATTATCGGAGCGCGGCAGCTGAGATAAAAAATCGTCTTCGCTGGCGCTGATCCCCCAAAATGCCATCCAATCCACCGCAGAGCGCGCTTCACAAGAGAGGCTGTAGCTTTGCGGATGCCCAACCACGCCTGTGACGGAGGCTGAACCGGGAGGAGAATCTGCGCGGGCAGCTTGAGCAAGGCCGAGGGTTAGAACCAGGCTGACCCACAGCATGAGGCGCTGCCAATGGTATCTTACAAATAAATTTCTCATGAAACTACTAGAGACCTGACAGTTTGAGAAATAGGACGCGGACGAGCACAGACGAGCGCGGAGGAGAAAATAAAATAATTCCGGAAGGAAAATTCCAGGGTGAAACCGATTTGACAGGCTGGCAAGCCAGCATGTGACTGCTTTTCTCGAAATAAAATCCGTGTTTTCCGCGTTCATCCGCGTCCAATATAGAAAGTGTCAGGTGGCTAGTGAAACTCCAGATAGAATTTTACCGATAAGAAATCAATTCAAACAAGGTTTCCGGACTATCCTGTGCACACTTCATGCCAGGCAGGTATAATCAAACCACATGGATCCGTTTACACAGCAAGTTTACCGGCAAGTTGGGTTGAAGCTGACTGACCGCCAGGTGAGGCTCCTGGCACAGTATGAGCAGGAGCTGCTGGTGTGGAACGAACGGTTTAACCTGACGGCAATTCGAGATCTTGAGGAAGTGCGGGTAAAGCATTTCCTTGATTCTCTGACCTGTGTACAGGCCATGAAGGACGCCCCAGGCAAACGTATGGTCGACATTGGGAGCGGGGCTGGCTTCCCGGGGCTGGTCTTGAAGATCGTTTACCCGGGCGTGCAGCTCACCCTGGTCGATTCCGTTGGTAAAAAGATCGATTTCTGCCGGCATATGGTGAAAACCCTGGGCCTGGAACAAGTGGAAACCCTGCAAGAACGCGCCGAGAATATCGGGCAGAGCCTGGCGTATCGCGAGCAGTATGATTGGGCGGTGGCGCGCGCCGTGGCCGACCTGGCGGTGCTGGCAGAGTACCTGCTCCCGCTGGTGCGGATCGGGGGACGCATGCTGGCAATGAAGGGTGAAAATGGACCGGTTGAATCACACGCTGCGGAGCACGCCCTCCAAATGCTGGGAGGCCACCTGCGGCAGCTCTTGCCCGTGACCTTGCCCGGAGTGGCGGAAGAACGCTACCTGGTGATCGTCGATAAGGTGGCGGCAACTCCCACCCGCTATCCGAGACGGGTAGGGATTCCTTCGAAAAGACCGCTGCGGAATTAACCTATTTGAGTCTATCGTGATACCACGCTAATCCGTTTTACTCCAGACCATGCAGCGGTACTCTTTCTCAATCCGATAACCGAGTTTTCGGGCAAGTGCACCGGAGGCTATGTTCTGCTTGGCGCAATTCCAATACGTTCGTTTACCCTTTGTTTCGATCTCCTGGATGAGTCGAGCAACGACCATTGTTCCGTATCCTTTGCCACGATGGTCTTTCTGCGTAAATACACCTGGCTCATAGAGACCCATTCCGGGCGGTCCCACCGTTGCTTCACTCAGGATTTCATCACCACGCATCAAACAATAGCCAAAACAGATTTTTTCCCACATTTCGGCGCCCCCATAAAACGTTACATCGTTCGATCCCCATTCCGTACGCATTATCAGGCTTCGATCAAGATCTTTTAATCATGTAATCTGCGGGTACCTGGCGCACGAAAGTATCGAGTTCCTTCGCCGATCGGACGATCATAGAACTCTAACGTGCGACCATCATAGATTGGATCTGGGGGAAGGTATCGAATCCTGGGGTCACCCGGCGGCATCCCAACGAGGACATCTCCCTCTTGGCGTAAAGCAGCAAACACTTCTGCAAACGAGGGGGCATCAATATTCCCACCAAGATAGAGAGAATTATCAACAGCTTCCTGAACAATGGCCCACTGTGGATCAACCAGATTGTCAACAAGGATCTTTCCGGTGCTTACCGCCCCCTCCAGCACCGCAAAGCAGCGGGAGGCAGCCATCTCATCGGTCCGAAATAGAGATCGAATTATGGATGTCACTTGATCTGATGTGATTCGAACCATGTTCGCATTTCCAATCTAGCACAAGACCCTTTTATGATTTGATGGTGACCGGGTCCCCCACCTTGATTTCACCCTCCTGCAGCACTCGAGTATAGAGGCGCGACCACCCGGGGTGCTTCTCCTGGAGGACACGCTCAATTTTGCCATCGATGAAGTAATCCGTCAGGTTGGAACAGGGCGTGGTATAACGCGTGACTTCGACAACCACTTGCCTGCCGATCTGCAGCTTCACCCCCGGAACCATCTTCTCCCAATCCAATCCGGAGATCAGCAGGTTTTCCCCCATGGCACCGGCAAATATGGGGTGACCTTCAACCTGTAAAGCCTGCAGGAGCTCGAGAGAATAGAGGCAAAGAGCACGCTCAGGGCCGCCGTGTGCCTTCTTACTGCGGTGGTCATCGCCCGCCAAACCCAGGGTACCTACATTTGCCTGGCGGATGGGCAGCTTGGGCACACCGCCGGGAGAAATATTCAGCTGAAAAACTCGACCAGTAATTTGGGCACTTTCCATTTTTTTCTCCTCTTTGATAATCATCAAACAATTTACTACCTGTACCAGGTATGCCAGAACTGTCATCCCGAAGGTGTACAGCGGTCGTTTTTTGACCGCTAGCGACCGAAGGATCCCTGCTGAGGCACTATTCAGGGATTCTTCGCCGCTGGAAAACCATCAGCGGCTCAGAATGACAGGCTCAGGGATGTTCAGAGAACATATTAGCAACTTGGGGTAATTCTACTTCACATTCTCGACCAGCCGTCCACCAACCACTTGCCAGAGGGTGGCTTTGCTGCACATATTGCGGATCAAACAAATCGAGGTCGGTGGTGGTCAGCAAAGATTGGTCGACATGCGACAAGCGGGCGAGCAAGTCTGCCCTGCGGTGTGCATCCAGCTCAGCCAGCACTTCATCGAGCAGTAAGACGGGGTTATGGCCGGTCTTCTCTTTGATCCAAGTCACCTCAGCCAGCTTCAGCGCCAGCACAGCCGTGCGCACCTGACCGCGCGAGCCAAAATCACCCAGGTCAATGCGGTTGCTCAGAAAACGCAGCTCATCGCGGTGAGGGCCGAGATTGGTGCTGCCGCGGGCGATTTCCTCGAGGCGTACCTGGCTCAACTTTTCTTTGAAGCCCTGGCGGATGGTTTCCAGTGCCAGATTAGATCGATCGACGGGCGTGTCGACGGGCAGAAGGTACTGCCCAGGCACCTGCGGCAGCGGGTCATAAGCAGGCTGGTAGCTTAAACGCAGAATTTCGCTGCTGCCTGTCAGCTCACGGTGGAAACGCGCGGCCAGGCGTTCTAAATCTTGAACGGCACGAATGCGCGCCTGGATGATCTGCGCCCCTGCGCTGGCAAGCAGGTCATCCCAATAATCGAGCTGATCGATATCGCCCTGGCGCTCAGCGAGCTGCTTCAGGAGGGCGTTGCGCTGGGTGAGGGCTTTACCATATTCCGATAACACAGAAGCATAATGGCTCTGAACCTGCCCGAGGACCAGGTTCAGGTAGCGGCGGCGTTCATCTGGAGCGCCGTCAATGATGCGCAGCATTTGCGGCAAGAAAAGCACCGCTTTGAACTGGCCTACTGCATCGTTAATCTTGAGCTTCAATTCATCCAGGAGAACTTCTTTGCGTACATGCGCCGAGCCGTTGTAACCGTTGGTCTCCTGGATAATGCGCACCTCGAGGCGGTGCTGCTTGCCATGTTTCTCAAAGCCCGCCACGATGCGGGCGACAGCCAGGGGCTCACGGGCTGACAGGAAATGGATCAGTTGGCGATCCTGGCTGGCATGAAAAGAATCCAGCGTTGCCAGGTAGTAGATCGCCTCCAGGAGGCTGGTTTTCCCTTGAGCATTATCGCCCACAATCAACACAGTACCGCCCGGAACATCAATGTCCAGGCGGGTAAAATTTCGAAAGTTCGTCAGCGAAAGATGCGTCAGGTGCATAAAGGTCCAGGCTACTCCGAGGTTACCTGCGAGGGCTCGCCTTCCACCTTCCAAACTCTGTCCGCCCGATCGGTAAACACAACCCCATCCAAATGATCGACCTCGTGCTGGAAAATGCGCGCTAACCATCCCTTGGCTTTGATGGTCACCGGTTGGCCGCGACGGTTCAAGCCTTTGACGGTCAGCAACTCGTAGCGTTCCACATTCCCGGCATAACCCGGGATGGAAAGGCAAGCCTCTGTACCCACGATCATCTCCTTCGATAGGCGGGTGAATTCGGGGTTAACGACCACATACAGCTTGGGAGGTACTTCCTCGTCCTCGTCATCTCCATATTCAACCACGATCAAGCGCCAGGAAACACCTACCTGGTTGGCAGCCAGGCCCACGCCCGGCTCAGCGCGCATGGTCTCAACCATATCATCGATCAGGGTCAGCAGTTCAGGGGTAAATTCAGTCACTTTCCGCGCTTTCCGGCGCAGAACGGGATCTGGTAAGGTAACAATTTCACGAATTGCCATAAGCATTCATCCAATAAAGGTTTGGTATTGAAGGTATATTTTACCGGAATTTCATCCAGTTTTGTTCTGGTTTTGTGTTTTTCGTAAATCTTCAGCCTGCCGGTGATAGGCTGCCAGCCAATCAGAGACTTGATCCCACTGCTTGGCGGCCTCGGCGAGCTGCTTCTTGCGCTGGGTGGTATACATCCGGTTGAAAATGTCAGCTTGAACGCGCGCAGGATCATGGACACCTACAAAGGTCAACTTATCCGTTCCCACATTCACGATTACATTCCCATAATTTAACAGCACACCGATGATTCCTTGGCGGGTGTAATCCAGGCTCTGAATGTTAGCCAGCGGAGCAGACCTGGTTACCTCATCACCGATAGGTTTCTTCATGCTGTCAATCAGCTTATCCGAGGTGATCCGGTAGATATCATTCCGCCAGTCAATATACTGGTAGAGCCACCACAGAAAAACGCCAATCCCAGCCAAGAGAAGAACGATGAGGAAAACAACCAAAACCCCCGGAGATATCTTTCCTGCAATTCCCGCATTGACAACCAAATAAATCAAGAAGAGAATCCCAGATTCCCAGGAGAAGCTGAACCCAGGTCTTGGTAAACAAAACATAGATATGCTTACGATAAGTTACCACATCGCCATCTTCCATGCGCTCACTAAAAATTGAGAACTTCCGGCGCCGTTTGGTAGGCGCTTGCGCTGGCTGCTCAACAGGTTCAAAAGCAGGTTGGACCTGGGGCAGCGTTTCTGGAGGGGGGTCAATCTTCCTGCGGATGACTTTTTCCATGGCTTCAGTATCTTGTTTTTGCACGCGCACCGAGACCAACTTTTGCCACTTATCGAGCATGGCTTTGACTTTGTAGGGTTCATTTACAAATTTAAAAGTCACTTTGCCCATGAAAGCCTGGGCAATCACATTGCCATACCCCAGAATACGCCCCAAGAATGGCGTACTGACCACGCTGGACTGCACCATTGCGAGGGGGACCTCCTGGCGGCTGTCATATAAGCCAATGATGGATTCCAACCACACGACCCGCTGGTCAGTGATGATGTAATAATCGTTACCCCAATCGATGCCCCGCCAGATTGCCCAAACGAGCCCGGCAATCAGAACCAGTAAGCCGACCCATTCCAAGGCATACTGGACGGAGGCTGTATCAGACAGACTCGATCCCACGAATAACAATACAGCCAACAGCAAGACCAAAATTGGCAGCGCCAGTGCTACCCATAGATAAGCCAGGTGTTTACGCGCGATCAAGTGAACAATCTCATCCTCGCCGATCCACTTGAAATGTTTGTTCTGAGCAAGGCGCGACATATAATCGACTTTCCGCAAGCCATCCTTAAATCCCGGTATCTCCGTCATGAGCTGACCAAGCGTGGCAGAATCCAGGTACAGCAGATCAACCGGGGTTTGCGCGGTGATCGACTGTGGTAAAACCAAACCGAACAAGGTGTAATCTGCGCCACAAAAATCACCCGGTTTCAGGCGTTTTTCTTTAGAGGCGCCGCGGCTTTGCAGGATTTGGTGTAAAACCCGCCCTGAAATCAGCATATAGAAAGGCGCCTGCAGGTTGTCGGGGATCGGCAGGTTTTCACCCTGACTTAAAGAAACGACTTGGGCTGCCTCTGCAATCCGAATGATTTCGGCATCGGTCAAGGTTTCCAAAGGAGACAGATATCGGAGGGCAGTATAGAGGGAGATCAAATCCTCAGGCATACCACCATTTTAGCACGAAGTCTATGATACAATCAGCCAGGATCAAGGGAAAATAGATGGATGGGTCTTGGATCCCCCAGGATCCATCCGTAAAATTTGGCGCTTTGTAAGTTGCAGTGGTGGATCAATGCCACCGTAAAGCCCAATAAGCCCTTAATTTTTCAACCCTGGAGATAAAGATATGCCGATTCACTTTGGCACGGATGGTTGGCGTGCCGTTATTTCTGACACTTTCACTTTTTCCAACCTGCGGCTTGTCGCACAGGCCATTGCAGACGCGCTGCGCTCTGAGAACTGGAATAATGGTATCCCATTGCCTGCCGATGTAGACAAAAATCGGTGGTCGTGGGTTTCGACACACGTTTTCTATCAGACCGCTATGCTGCGGATGTGGCGCGCGTCCTGGCGGCAAATGGTTTTCAAGTCTTCCTCGCCCATGCCGATGCGCCTACGCCGGTGATTTCATACGCAGTGCACAACCTGAAAGCTTATGGCGGCGTCATGATCACCGCCTCGCATAATGCTCCCCGGTATAATGGCATCAAGCTCAAAGCTGCATATGGGGGCTCCGCCCTGCCCGAGCAGTGCCGGCGGGTGGAAGTGTACCTGAATGACAACGAGGAGCGCGGCCGCGGCCCAAACCTGATGGATTTTGAGCAAGCGCGCCAGGCAGGATTGATCCAAAAATTTAACCCCTTGATCGCCTATTACGAACATATGCGGACGTTGATCAACTTCGATGCAATTGCCGAGTATCCGCAGCGGATCGTGGTTGACTCGATGTATGGTTCGGGACGCGGGGTGATCAAAGGTATTCTTGCAGGGCACAGGCTGCGAGGTGCACGAGATCCGGGGGGAAATGAACCCTGGATTTGGCGGCGTACATCCTGAGCCGATTGCCCAGTACCTGGGTGCCCTGGCAGGGGCCATCAGCACTGGGATGGGCGACCTGGGACTGGCCACCGATGGTGACGCGGACCGCACGGGCGCCATGGATGGACGCGGGAACTTTGTCGATCCTCACAAGATTATGGCTTTAGCGCTGCGCTACCTGGTAGAAAAACGCGGCTGGCGAGGGCTGGTGGTGCGTACCGTTTCCACAACCCAAATGATCGACCGCCTGGCCGAAAAATACGGCCTGAAGGTTTATGAGACGCCGGTGGGCTTCAACCACATCGCCGACTACATGATGAAAGATGATGTACTGATCGGCGGAGAGGAATCGGGAGGGATTTCGATCAAAGGCCACATCCCCGAAGGTGACGGCATCTTGATGGGTTTACTGCTCCTGGAGATTGTGGCTGATTTGGAGGTCACCCTCTACGAGCTTGTGGAAGATTTGCTCAAAGAGCGTTGGACCCGCTTTTTACCGGAGAAAAGATCTACGGCTGAGCCACCCGATTGCCACAAAGCAGATGAGTGATTTCTTGATCGATAAAGCCCCTACGCAAATCGGGGGTGAGCAGGTCAGTGAAATCAGCACCCTGGATGGAGTCAAATACCTGATTAAGGATGGTTCGTGGCTTCTGATCCGACCATCAGGGACTGAGCCTGTCCTCAGAGTTTATGCCGAAGCACGCAGCCCTCAGATCTTGGAAGCGATGATGGCTTTTGGCGAGCAAATTGCCGCAGATGCCACCTGAGTTTCTAGCTAATAAATAATGGGGAAAAACTGCCTCCCCTCAAACATTTTCGCCAGGTTTAATAAGCAGAATCGGAAGCTCCCGGTATGAAGTACCGTGAACTTCCGATTCTTGAGTAAGAATCAGGTTAAGAAGCTGTGCGCAGCCGGCGGGCCAAAAAGATAACGACGATCAACGCACCGCCCAAAACCAATAAGCCCGGAAGGCCAACTTCATCGGCAAATCCCCCTGTCGGTAATGCGGTAGGGGCAACTACCAGGGCTGTTTGCGTTAAGGCGGCTTTGGTATACAGCGCAGCCACGGTTTGGGTGGCTGAATTCGCCTGGGGGTCTGTGGGAGATGCAGTGGCCTGCTTATTCACAACCTGTGTGGCAGTGGGAGAGGGGGGTGCCTTGGTGGGTACGAGGGTGGCTGTAAACGTAGGGGTGACATTCAAAGCTTCCATCGTCTGCTGCGCTGAAACAGACATGGCGGTCTGCTGCGCAAAAGCCTGGGCGGCTTGAGTCTGTTTCGACTTATTCGCAGATGGCAGATAAACCATCCCATAAACGATAATACACGCCAGCGTCAGCAGCATGATTGCTCCCAAACCCACCGCAACAGCAACGAAGGTTCGGTTACCGGTTTCCTGGGGTGGCGTCTCGCTCGGTTCGGGGGTCTCTAACTCATTCAGATCAGTATTATCATCAAATGCCATAGGTCAGTCTCCTCCATTGGTCCGCTAAAAGGGCGGAAATACAAACGATATCAGTCTACTTCAATACTTCTAGATTCGCCAGGGGTAAAACCAGGCGCTGGTCATTTTCCATTTGAACTTCGGCAGCCTGGGCGCGAATGCCGCTTGGCAGGGTCACTATACCCAGCAACCGATTCAAAATCCCTACCTTACCAAGGTAAGGGCCGTGTGTAATGCGCACATCTTCATCTTCAGCAAATGGAACGACATCTGTGGTGCTCATCGGCTGAGTATTGGGAGGCAGAGGCAGTACCACCTCGGGGCGTATCCCGGCCAGTCGATCCCATTGAGAAGCATTCACCACGGCCTCTCGACGTCCGCTGGTGGAGAGAAGCTTGAAAGCCATACTGTTCATGGGCAAATGACCAAAGCCATCCAAGATGATGATGGGGTAATGGACTTTCATCGCTTCGGCAATCAAGGCCGAGCTCATGCTCGCCAGGATCAAACCCCGCAGCTGCTGGTCTTCCCCATCTCGCAAAACAGCCACGTTTTCGCAATATCCGCCCAAAACCACCCCGCCGCGCATGCTGATATCCAGACGATCTGCAGTTAACTCTTCGTCGGCAGACTTAATCAATACCGTCAGCAGGCCTGAATCCACCCGACCATTGCCCCACACACCTTGTACCAGAGCGCCCACCGTCTCAACCTGCACTCCCTGGTCAGGATACAATTCCGTAACAACCCCCGAAAGCCCGGCTTGCAATTCCAGAGGTTTCCCTTCGAGCTGGAGCAGAACCTGTCCACCTCCAGACAGCACCACCAGACCTGCCTGCGTGGCACGTACCACTCGGCGGGCCAAACCCACCGGCCCAGCGATAACATCACCCACCGCTACTTCTTCACCTTGCTGTTTCTGGATAAATTTATCCGCTTCGGCAGCCGGTAATCCCAAACCCCGGGCAACATCCAGCAAAACATGACTCGGGGTCAAATTGGCTTCAGCAATCACATCCGCGGCAGAAACCTTCTGGCCTTTACGAGTCAGAACCCTGCCGGTAGCAGGCAAAAGCCTCTTCCGTTGGACAAGGGTTACCGGCAAAACGTGAGCAACAGGTGCAAGCATTGACATATTCCTCTCAGCAAGTTGCAAGATCAATACCAATCTCTCAAGATGTCACTCCCAGGGTCCACAGCCATTTCTTAATCGTTTCTCTCCGCTGCGCAGCTTCCGCCGGCAGAGACAAGGGACGGCCACGCGCATCAACAACCAAACCCAGACCACCTCCAACCACTTTCACGCTTCCACTCCGTCCCGGACCTCCCATGCCAACATCAAAACGGTGAAGAGGGTTCAAATGCACTGTAACCGTCTGCCCAATTGGCAGCTTAATCATCTCAAGGTCTCCGTATTTGATATCCACAGCATTCTCGCTGCCATCGCTAAAGGTCAGGCGGACACGTAAAATGGGTGTGCCAGGCTGTGTCTCGCCTACTGGAGCGATAATGGTGCACAAATTCTGGAAATTATTCGAATCCAGGCATTGAACGGTAAGGAGTGGATTCAAAGAAGCCGCTGCTCCAAGCGCCGCAGCAATGGTATTCTGGTCTAAAGCAATGGTTGTCACGCCAACTGGCTGAATACCATTCAGGAGCATCATTAAAACTTGTCCCCGCTGGGGAGCCTGGGTTAAAACGCTGCCAGAGGCGATGATCGGCTCAAAAAAGGGCAAGAAACCATAACTTGAACGCCTGGCATCCGGCGGAAAATTCCGAGCAGTTCTCTTTAATGCCACCAGGATGATCTGGCTTGCCAGGGCATGTTCCATAGCCAGCTCTTCAACTGTCGCAGGTAAACTGGATGGAAAAACTGCTTTATTGTAAATATAATCCCGCAGCACATCATTGGGAATATCCACCGACAGCCAACGCGCGATCTCATCCAGATTACAGGCGCTGAGTAAACCTGGCAGACTCTCACCAAGGCCAAGCTTGGGATGAACATTCAGGATCAAGTTATCTGAGAAGGCTGCTGCAATCGTGGTAGAGGCAGCCCCCACATCGATCCCAAGGACACCTTTATTGGTCTTAGAATACTCATTTCCGATAAAGCGAATTGTCCGTCCGAAAGCCGAGGCGGTTGGCATCAGCTTTCCACCTGTCCATTGGTCAATATTTTGTGCGCCAGATATTTGGCGCAGGCGCAGTTTCCGAACTACCTGGGCAAGTGGAGCTTGAGCAGGAAGAAGCCGCTCTACATCTACCGCTGGGCGGATATTCGGAGCCAGGTACAATGGCCCCAGATCTCCAAAGGACGAGCGTACAGCGCCGACCAAATCCTGGTTCCCTGCGAACAAAAGCGAAGGACGATAACCTTTTGGCAGCACATAGCTGGCTAAGCCCACCGCTTCCAATAAGTTCATGAGCGACTGCGTAGCGCCGCCCTCTGTGCCCCCAGCCACAATAACCAGATCAGGGCGAGCATGCAAGACAGCATCTAAACGCGCGGCTGTAGCCCGCCGGTCATTCATATGGATCACTTCCATCACCTGGGCATAGGTTGTCATCGCCAGGTTTTGTGCACTCTGGGCTGACACATCTTCCAGCAATCCAACTGCAACAACCCTGAGAGCGGGACCTGCCGACAAGGTAGCAACGCATTTGTCAACACCCGAGCCATCCGCCTGGCTTGGCAGGATCAATTGTTTATCTGCGCCCAAGAAAATCCGCCCAGAAAAAGCCTGCAGCTCACCCAGAGCCTGGCGAACTCCTTCGCTGATATCATAATGAGGAGCGCCGGCAGTCGTAAAGGCCTTCCCCTCTCCCAGAAAGCGGTAGGTATTTTCAACAACCTCAAATAGAACAGCCCGGGTATATACAGAGCCTACATCAATGGATAGAACAGAGTCAGCACTTACGGAAGATGGAGACATGGTGATCGATCCGCTACAGAATTAAACCAAGGAGGTTAGAAAAGAAATCCCAAATAAAGGAGACCCGCTCAACCAAAGCAGCTAACGCGGCTGCATAGGCGCCTGCAAACAGAGTCCCGAAAGCAACCGCAATAAATACTTGCCCAATCTGAGATGGGACCTCAATCCATAAAGGTCTTTGCCCAGTTTGTTCCCCGCGAGAACGAACTCCAAAATGAAAATATGCCAGAGAAGTAATCGTTCCAATTAAGATAAACAGCGCATTGACCACCCAACCGATCACCTTCGGAAGGCCCAGGCCTGTAGCCTCCAGGTCGAACAAATTGATCGTTGCGCTAACCTGGGGAAAAAGGGTGCCAGACACTGCGCCACTGATGGCGGTGGCTGCCCCCACTCCAACCAGAAAAGCCACCACCGGACTGCCCAGGCGTGATAATTTGGGTGAGGCTTTGGCAAACAACCAGATGCCCAAGAGGATCGGCGGAACCACCAGATAGAATTTTTCTAAAGGAGAGATGATCAGCGGAGCGAGCAACTGGTACCAAATTACATTGTAGATCACCAACACGGTGGCATACCCGGCAGATACGCCGATAAAAATGTGAATTGCCAGCCGGAACAGGGCATTATCTTTAATTACATAACTCACCACCATCAAGGTGAGTACAAAGCCCAAAATGGCTCCAATCAGGTCGGGTAATTCCAGGTTCATGCCTTCCCCTCAGCTTTGGCTTGTTTATATTGAGTTAGAGTAAAGGAACTAACACCAAACACTCCACCCACCAGGAATATGATTACCGCCAGGGTGAGGGAGATGCTGTAAGCAGCCCAGGACTGTGAGGCTATTCCGCTGGTTCCCTCCAGAACTTCATAAGCCACACCACCGGCCAAGCCTGTTACAATGCCCGAGACTTGCCTTGGAATACCTGCGTAATAGGGTTGAACCAAAGGTTCGGCCTGTGCGCTCACTACCATCTGAAGGGGAGTATCTCCAAGTGCGGGTCCCACCTGCTCGATCCAATTGCGGGCGGTGTCAGTATCTTGGGTGATCACGATAACCATTCCAAAATTGCCAATCCCCTGGCTGCTATCAAATGGCGGCGCTGTCCAAACAGAATTGGCTTGCAAATCATAGGGTAAAACCGCCTCAGGTGCTTGCGCAAACGCAGCCAGCCCCGTCACCCCTCCAGGAATATAACCCATGTTTACATAATGGGTGAAAGGGGCCTGGAGAAATGCCGGCTGAAGATTAACTTGCCTGGACCAAACGCTGTGCTAAGGCTGGTCCATTATAAGTGGTAGAGACAAAGGTGACTAAGGAGCCTTTACCAGCCAGATGCCCCAAAACAGAAACCGCGGCGCCTTCCAATTCTCCCGAATAACCCGGCTCGTAATCTACTGCAACCAGCACCGGTACACCAGCCGGCAGTGCATTAACCTGATCATGGAAATCTTGCGCACCCCGGGGGATAAGACCAGGCGACGGCAGGGGGACTTGTTTGTCTCCCAACCACAAGGCAAAGAAAGACGCCAGGACAAACACCGCCAAGAATTCCAATGCGTGTCAGCATGGGGATGGCTGCCAGTGCGGGGGCAGGCAGAGGCCTGGCTACACTTTCATCTTCCAACAGCTTTTGCAGTACGGAAGCCCGGTTTTGCTGCTCTTCAGGAACCTGTATCCTTAATGCTGAGGTTGTGGGTCTGCGCTGGCGTATCGCATGGATTCCAACAGGGAGAGCGCCTCGTAAACCGGCCAGGGGGCCTTCGTTCTCCAAGCGACCATCACTTGTATCTTTATAAGGCTCTGAAGCCCCAGCTTCAACAGGACGCATCGCCTCGAGCCAATTGGGCAGCTTCCCATGCTCCAGGTCGGGGGCCTGTCCAACTTCAGGCAGAGCCTTCTCTTCTTCGATTTCTCCTTGTTCGATGCCCACTTGCGACAGCCAATCGGGAGTTGAGGAGAGATATTCCGCTTCTGGCTCAGTTTTCTCGGGTTCATCGGGGACAAAAGGAGAAGGTCCCCCGGCTGTGGCTGGAGTACCTTCTGCATCCAGCTTCGCCAACCAATCGGGCATGGTTTGTTCTTGATCTCCGGCTGATAAACCGTCAAAGCCAGTGAAAGCAGAGGGCGAAGTTCCTGGTGTCTCTTCTACACTCTCTAATGACTTCTGGCTTGCCACTCCTAAACCAGCTAACCAATCAGGAGTTTGACCCGCGGCGGGCGGTTCTGTCTCTCCACCAGGCTCGCGAGAGGTTGGCTGCTCAAAATCCCAACTGGCCTGAGGGGCATCTTCTTCCGGAGAGACTCCGAGGGCAGATAACCATTCTGGAAAATCACCCTGACCGGCGGATGGTTGATTCACTTCTGCGGCTGATTTTTCTGTCGGCTCTGAAGCTTGATCACCGTAGATCCCAGTCATCCAGTCAACGCCTGAAGAATCCAGAGCACCCGCTCCACCAGCGCCCGGTTCCGAGGTCCCAGCCTCCGCAGGCTCTGATGAGAAAAATGAACCAAACTCATCCTGGGCAGAGGGAGTAGCATCTTTCATCCAATCGGGTAGAGCTTGAGAGTCTGCTGGGACTTCTGACTCTCCCAATGTCATGCGGGTAAGCCAATCGGGGACTTCACCTTCGCCAGGAGAAGTTTGCTCTGGTTCGAAGGAAAATCCTTTAGGCTGCTGCTCTTCCGCTTCTTCCTTCTGATCTTCTGAAGGAGTCAGCCAATCAAACTGTTCTTCTACCGAGCCGGGAGCAGTTTCACCTGGCGCCTCTTCAAAAAATGACGCCGGTTTCTCTGCGCCTGCCTCATCACTCGTGAAAACCGCTTGTTCGTTATCGGGTTTTGCTGGTTCCGATAACCATTCAGAAAGATCATCTTCTGATTGCAAGTCAAAAATACCGCTCACTGCTTCCGGAGGGACTTCCTCAGGTTTCCCCAGGTTAGATAACCAATCATCACCCCCGGCTGTCTCTCGCGATTCGATACCGCCAAATGAATCTACTTCTGGAGCTTCCTCGCTCGATTGGCCTGGCGCAGATTCTTCCGGACCGCGCAAGCTGCTCAACCACTGGGGAACTTCTTCCTCAGGTCCAAACTCAGACTCAGCTTCAAAAGAACTTTCCGATGATTTTGATGACCAAACTGGTTTCAGGCGGGCCTGGCAAAATTGACAAACCTCTGCATCCTCGGGGTTATGCTTGCCACACATTTGACAGCGAATCTCAGCCATAGCCTACCCACCATAAGGGCGGTCAACGCCCATTAAGACACGAATCCCCGTGGCCACCGTACCCAAAGCCACACCCAGTAAGACCCCACGCGCCCCGGCGACTGAAAGAACACCAACTATCCAGGTACGCACCTGATAAAGAAACGAAACCTCGCCAATCCCATAAAGAGGTGCGGTCCCCAACAAAACCAAAAAGGCTGTGCCAATGAAGATATACGTGAATAAGCCAGCTTTACGGCGCAGCAAACGAATACTGGCAACTGCTAAGGTAACCACCAGCAGCGTCAGCAGCGAGGCTTCAACTGGGATCTGTATGTTATTGAACAAGAACACCGTTTTGCTTCCGTCTGGCCCATCCAAGGCAACCACCCCCACTGTAATAAAGAAAGCCACCCACAAGGCCAGGCTGTAAATGGCTCCTTTTTTAGATTTACCCATCTTTTTAAGGTGGACCCTCAAAAGATTGACCACCCCAATTAACAGAGCAAAAGCAGCCAGAATTACAGCCCACTGCAAAAAGAGCGCACGGGTGCCGGCCAACCAGGGGGTAAAATACCCCACCAAAACAACCACACCCGCCAGGATGGCAATCACTGCGTTGAAGATGGAAAAAGGTGATTTCACAGCAGCCCCACTAACTTTGCAAAAGCGCCGATGAGAATTATTGCAATGACAACCCAACGGAGCACATCTTGGGCTTGCAGGCTGGCGATGTGAAAAGCTCCAGCTCCCAAATAAGCTCCACTTGCATAAACTTCTTCCCCAATTAATGGTTCCTGAGCGGCCGCCACCAGAACAGCCTGGGCGGGGATATTGTCTGTACCTGCGATGGTGAGCGATCCCTTTTGCTCGCTGACTTCGGTCAGTAATCCTATCTCGCTTCCAAAATTACCTACCAGCACATTCGTGGAAACCTGCTCGTCAAGGATCACCGGAATAGCCCCAGCCACGTAGGAAAAAGGCGTAGGGCCGCTCATGCGCCCGGCCCCGAAATCAAATTCTGCTTCTGAGCTGACTTTCTTGAACGATGTGCGCATCACATCTTGAGAAAGAATAGTCACTTCGCCTTCTCCAGAGGTCGCCACAGGTGGTCGATCACTGGACGATGCAGCCCGTGAAACCCGTTCCAGGACCGTTAACCCAACCAAGGCAGAACCACCTGGTAAACCGTTTAGCCCGCCCCGCCCCAGCGAAACGTGCACGCGCGTCCC
The DNA here is from genome assembly GCA_963751425.1 of uncultured Chloroflexia bacterium. Classification (GTDB taxonomy): domain Bacteria; phylum Chloroflexota; class Anaerolineae; order Anaerolineales; family UBA4823; genus CAVVUF01. The sequence continues at coordinate 237,473 of CAVVUF010000003.1, forward strand.
GGCTTCTACAGCCAGCCCAACACTTCGCCGCAGGCGCAGAAAAGCGGGGATTTCGCGCATGTTGCGCAAAGTATGACCACGTCCGATAAAAAAGAACAGGGCAATTAGACCCGCAAAGAGCAGGATAAATATGAATCCTGTGACACTACCAATGGCTTCTAGCAAGTTCACGGCAGAAAGTCCTCCCGTAAATAAGTCAAAAACATCTGCGTTTCTTCACTATTCTCCAATGTCCCAGCCAATGTTCCCAAATGGCTTCTAGGAACAGGAGCTGAAAACAAAGGCTGGATCAGGTAAAGACCCTGGGCAAGAACCAAATTCAACGGACCGCTGGCCTCCAAAATGGCAGCCGCTGGTTTCCTTAACCCCCACCGGTGCAAGTTCCTTGCCCAAACCTGCCAGATCTGCTGCTTGGAATCCATAATAAAAGTATAGCACAAATCTGCTAATCATGGTGCCTGGCGAGCATGCGCCACAATACTTTTTTGCCAGAGATATGACAGGTCACAGGTATTTTACATGCAATATATAACTTGTTAAAATCCATTTAAGGGAATAAACTATTAAATTGGTGATTCATGCAAGCTTTTAATAGATATAAATTCCCATATGAGATTTGATGGAGTTAAAGAAATGTCGAAAAAAACAGTCAATGTTGACGGCAACGAGGCGACCGCTTATGTCGCCCACAGAACTAATGAAGTAATTGCCATCTACCCAATTACCCCCTCCTCGACCATGGGCGAATTTGCTGATGAATGGTCATCGCAGAAACGTCCTAATATTTGGGGGACGGTTCCATTGGTCATGGAACTGCAATCTGAAGGTGGCGCATCAGGAGCCGTCCACGGCGCGCTCCAGGCTGGTGCTCTGACCACAACCTTCACGGCTTCACAGGGTCTACTGCTGATGATTCCGAATATGTACAAGATTGCCGGCGAGCTGACCTCAACGGTCTTCCACGTTTCGGCTCGATCCTTAGCTGCTCAGGCGCTGTCGATCTTTGGCGATCATTCGGATGTCATGGCTGCCCGCAGCACAGGCTTTGGTTTGATTGCCTCGAATTCTGTACAGGAAGCGCACGATTTTGCCTTGATCTCACAGGCTGCTACCTTGGAAGCACGCGTTCCCTTTGTGCACTTCTTCGATGGTTTCCGCACCTCCGCTGAGGTGAACAAAATGATCCAGCTCAGTGATGAGGAAATTCGCTCGATGATCGATGACGAGCTGGTACAGGCGCACCGAGGGCGGGCCCTTTCACCAGATCGCCCCTTCATCCGCGGCACAGCCCAGAACCCAGATGCCTTCTTCCAGGCGCGTGAGACCGCCAACCCTTACTACAACGCTTGCCCAGAGATCGTCCAGAAAGCCATGGATAAATTTGGCAAGGTGGTTGGCCGACAGTATCACTTATTCGATTACGTAGGCGACCCGAAGGCCGAACGCGTGATGGTGATCATGGGGTCTGGCGCTGAGACAGCCAGTGAAACCGCACTTTATCTGCAAGCCAAGGGTGAAAAAGTCGGCGTTATTAAAGTCCACCTCTACCGCCCCTTCTCCGTCGAACATTTTGTGAAAGCGCTGCCAGCCACGGTAAAAACCCTGGCAGTCATGGACCGCACGAAAGAACCCGGTGCCATTGGCGAGCCGCTGTACCAGGATATTATCACTGCCCTAAGCGAAGGCTGGAAAGGGGCAATGCCCAAGGTCATCGGCGGGCGCTTTGGTCTTTCATCTAAAGAGTTCACGCCAGCCATGGCAAAAGCCGTCTTTGATGAAATGCTCAAACCAGAACCAAAGAACCACTTCACCGTTGGCATTAACGATGATGTCACCTTCACCAGCCTGACGTATGACCCATCCTTTACAATTGAAAGCCCAGAAACGATCCGGGCAGTATTTTGGGGACTGGGAGCGGATGGCACGGTTGGGGCGAACAAGAATTCGATCAAGATCATCGGTGAGGAGACCGAGAACTTCTCCCAGGGATACTTTGTATACGACTCCAAGAAATCGGGCGGCCTCACCATCTCGCACCTGCGCTTTGGTCCTAAGCCCATCCATGCCCCTTACTTGATCAGCCAGGCTAATTTCGTCGCCTGCCACCAGTTCATCTTCATGGAAAAATATGACGTGCTCAAATACGCCATGCCAGGAGCCGTGTTCTTGCTGAACAGCCTTTACAACAAAGACGAGGTCTGGGGAACTTTGACGCAAGAGGTCCAGCAGACAATCATCGATAAGAAGCTGCGCTTCTACGTGATCGATGCTTACGAAGTGGCGCACCGCACCGGCATGGGTGGACGGATTAATACCATCATGCAGACCTGCTTCTTTGCCATCAGCGGCGTACTGCCGCGTGACCTGGCGATCAAAGAAATCAAGAAGAGTATCAAAAAGACTTACAGCAAGCGCGGCGAAGCTGTGGTGCAGCAGAACTACGAGGCTGTTGACCACACCCTGGCGAACTTGTACGAAGTGACTGTGCCTGCAAAAGCCACCAGCACGCTCACTCGCCGCCCGGCAGTACCCCCAAATGCACCGAAATTCGTCAAAGAGGTGCTCGGCAAGATGATCGCCAACGAGGGCGATGAGCTGCCTGTCAGTGCTTTCCCAGTGGATGGCACCTATCCTTCTGCCACAACGCAGTGGGAAAAGCGCAATATTTCCCTGGAAATGCCCGTCTGGGAGCCCAGCCTGTGCATCCAATGTGGTAAATGCGTTTTTGTCTGCCCGCACGCGGTGATCCGCGAGAAGATTTACGAACCCGGCCTGCTCGAAAAAGCCCCCGAAATCCTTCAAATCTATGGATTCGCGCTGGAAGGAATTCCCGGGGATGAAGTTCACCATCCAAGTTTCGCCCGAAGACTGTACTGGCTGCTCACTGTGCGTCGAAGCCTGCCCTGCCAAGGACAAGAGCCAGGTTGGACGTAAGGCTTTGAACATGGCGGAACAGCCTCCGCTGCGCCAGCCAGAGTCAGAAAACTGGGAGTTCTTCTTGGGCTTACCAGAGATTGACCGCACAAAGATGAGCTTGAAGACGGTCAAGAATTCCGCCCTGCTGCAGCCGCTGTTTGAGTTTTCCTTAGCCTGCACGGGTTGTGGCGAGACACCTTACGTCAAACTGCTCTCGCAGCTGTTTGGCGACCGCATTTTCATTGCGAATGCCACGGGCTGCTCTTCCATTTATGGCGGCAACCTCCCCACCACCCCCTGGGCAGTCAACCCCGATGGGCGTGGCCCTGCCTGGTCCAACTCGCTTTTTGAGGATAACGCCGAATTTGGATTGGGTATGCGCTTGAGGCTCGATAAACATATGGAATATGCCAAAGAGCTGCTGCCCCAATTTGCTGGCACCGTCGGTGAAGACCTGGTTACAGCGATATTGAATGCCGATCAAAGCTCAGAAGCCGGCATCAAAGAACAGCGCGAGCGCGTCGCTTTACTCAAGCAGCGCCTGGCAGTGCTGCAGGATGTGCGGGCGCGTGACCTGCTCAGCCTGGCAGATGTATTTGCACGCAAGAGCGTCTGGATTGTGGGCGGTGACGGCTGGGCTTATGACATCGGTTACGGCGGCCTGGACCACGTTCTGGCAACCGGTCGGAATGTGAATGTTTTGGTGTTAGACACCGAGGTATATTCCAACACCGGCGGTCAATCGTCCAAAGCCACCCCGCGCGGCGCAGTCGCCAAGTTTGCTGCCAATGGTAAGGGTCTGCCCATGAAAGACCTGGGGTTGATCGCCATGGCTTACGGTTATGTGTATGTGGCAAAAGTGGCTATGGGCGCCAGCGATCAGCAAACTCTGACCGCCTTCCACGAAGCCGACGCCTATGATGGCCCATCCTTGATCATCGCCTACAGTCACTGCATCGCCCACGGCATCGACATGAGCAAGGGATTGGAACAGCAGCGCCTGGCAGTACAGTCGGGCTTCTGGCCCATGTACCGTTACAACCCGGCCTTGACAGCTGAAGGCAAGAATCCGCTAACCATCGACTCGAAGGAGCCTTCGATCCCGCTCGAGCAGTATGTGTACAATGAAACCCGCTATCGCATGCTGCTGCAGACCGATGAACAGCGTGCTGAAATGCTCCTGAAACAGGCTCAGCAAGATGTGAAGTCTCGCTGGAATTACTACCGGCAGATGGCAGCGATGCACTATGGCGACGGGAATAAATCAGAGGAAAAAGGATAGATAGGAGACTCTTATGGTTGACCTGAAAACAACTTACCTTGGTCTAAAACTCAAAAACCCGCTGGTTGCTTCACCCTCTCCGCTTTCTGAGAAGGTAGAAAATGTAAAGCGGTTGGAAGAAGCTGGGGTTTCGGCAGTGGTTTTGTATTCTCTGTTCGAGGAGCAAATCATCCACGAAAGCAGGGAATTGGATCATTTTCTCAACCAGGGCACTAAATCATTCGCCGAAGCGCTTTCGTACCTGCCGGATACGGGCAAATACAGCCTGGCGCCTGAGAAATACCTGGAACATCTGCATAAAGTCAAGCAAGCCGTGAAAATACCGGTCATCGGCAGCCTGAACGGCGTCTCGACTGGCGGCTGGATCAACTATGCCCGCAAGATCGAAGAGGCTGGTGCAGATGCTCTCGAGCTCAATATTTACTTCATGCCCAACAACCTGGATTTGTCGTCACCTGAGCTGGAAGCAGCTTACTTAACCCTGGTGCGGGATGTGCGCGCTCAGATCAAGATCCCCCTGGCGGTCAAGCTCAGCCCCTATTTCACGGCCCTCCCTAACCTGGCTAAGCGCCTGGTGGAAGCCGGTGCAAACGGGTTGGTACTGTTCAACCGTTTCTATCAGCCTGACTTCGACCTGGAGCAACTAGAAGTGGTGCCTAACCTGGTGTTGAGCAATTCCAGCGAGCTGCGCCTACCGCTGCGCTGGATCGCCATGCTGTATGGGCGGGTGCAGGTTGACTTTGCCCTAACCAGCGGGGTCCACACCGCGCAGGATGCCCTCAAAGCCATGATGGCAGGCGCCAGTGTAGCCATGACCACCTCGGCATTGTTGAAGAATGGCATCAGCAAAGCCAGTGAGATTTTGCAAGATATGGAGACCTGGATGGTAGAGCACGAATACGAGTCCATCCAGCAGATGAAAGGCAGCATGAGCCAAAAAGCCGTTGCGGAACCGGCTGCATTTGAACGGGCGAACTACATGAAAGTGCTCAGCTCCTTCAAAGAGTTTGCCTAAACCAACACTTACCAACACAAAACCGCCCCAGAAAATCTGGGGCGGTTTATTTTTTAGGATTTTGCCTCTTCTTCAGGCATTTCGTAAGGAGTTTTGCGATGGCGGTAGACGATCCGTCCACGGGTCAGGTCATAAGGTGACATTTCCACGCGCACATGGTCGCCCAGCAGGATACGAATATAATATTTTCGCATCTTACCAGAGAGATAAGACAACACTTCGTGACCGGTCTCCAGGCGGACCTTAAATTGGGTCCCCGGCAGCGCTTCGATCACAACCCCTTCAACCAGAATTTTATCCTCTTCCTTCGTCATGCATTCCTCCAATTCATAACCGGCTCTTACCGGGGCAACTTTACTCTTCTGATTCCCTTACACGGCGCCGGCTGCGGCGAATGGCCTTTTTCTTCTGAATGCGGCGTAACTCACTCTTCGAAACAAACCAACGCTTGCGACGCACAGTGCTCAAAATACCACTCTTGGCGACTTTTTTGCGAAAGCGCTTTAGCAGTTGGTCCTGTGACTCGTTTTGACGTAACGTAACTCCAGCCATCCTCTCACCTCCTCTCCCGTTTGGTAAGGTTGCCGGGGCTTATTTTGTACACAAAAAAGCTCGGCTGTGTTCGCGGACTCAGCCGAGCCTGGTATTGGCCCAAAATGCCATCAATCCCGCATTGCTCAATACGCTCTCTCCATTTCACCATCCAAAAATCAATTCTGAAGCAAGAGCAAGCCCACAAACACCTCTGTAATTCTACCGCACTACCCCTTTTTTGTCAATTAAGCTTAAAAAAGCCGGGGTATTCAAGCCGCGTTCTAATAGATATGTAAAATAATGCTGCATGAGGTGTTCCAATTCATAGTCAACGGATTCTTTCAGCGGAAGACGGGCGGCCGCAGGATAAGAGCTGCGCTGGATATGACGTAAAAATCGCACCGCAGCGACGGTGATGGCACGCACCCCCGGGACCTTCTCGCTGCATTTCGGACAAACGATGCCGCCTTGCGCCGCAGAAAAGAACTGGTCTTCCGGTAAGATCGGTTTTCCACACTCAACACATTGAGAAAGCTGCGGTCGAAAGCCCACCAGGTCGAGCAGGCGCGTTTCATAATACCGCACAACAAATGCCGGATCGGGCTCTGAACACAGGCGCTCCAGCGTATCGGCAAGCAGGCGATACAAGGCGACATTCTCGCCTTCTTCATAGGTAAAACGATCCAATAATTCGACGATGTAAGCTGCGTATCCCATCGTGCGCAAATTCTCGTGTAATGGAAGATGACTTTCGATCATTTCGGCCTGGGTAATAATGGGCAGGTCGCGCCCCTGGGCCAGCAGCAAGTTCACACGGGTAAAGGGTTCCAGGTGCCCGGCTTTGCGTGAACGCGGCTTGCGAACGCCTTTGGCTACCGCCCTGATTTTCCCCGTCTCACGCGTAAAGAGCCATAGAAGGCGGTCGGCTTCACCCCAATCCATGTGGCGCAGAACAATCGCTTCAGAACGCGAAACACGCTCACGCGAGGGCATGGGAGGATTATACCTCACCCACCATCAGCCAACCTTTTGTGAAACATGGTACAATTATATCGGGAGATTGGATAATTTAGATGTTTAATATCTATTTTTCTCGGATCCATCATCTATGTACTACAGATTCTCAGTAATAAAAAATGAATGCACCTGATCACCCTCCTCAAGTCATTATTGTCGGCGCCGGCTTCGGCGGTATTCGAGCCATCCAGGCACTGGCACACGCTCAAGCCAATATTTTGGTCCTGGATCGAAACAACTATCACACCTTTTTGCCGCTCCTCTATCAGGTGGCGGCAGCCGAGCTGGAACCAGAAGCGATCGTTTACCCAGTCCGCAGCCTCCTGCGCAATAAACCAGGCGTCCGGTTTTTGATGAATGAGGTGGTAGAGGTTGATCTGGAGGAAAAACAAATCAAGACGACAGGACATGTGTTTCCTTACGATTATCTCATTTTGGCCTCGGGGAGCAGCGCGTTCTTCTTTGGCATCCCCGGTGCAGAAGAGCATGCCTTCCAATTGAAAACACTTGAGCAGGCTATCGATCTACGCAATCACATTCTCTTCCAGTATGAACGTGCTTTATGTGAAAAGGACCACGAAAAACGCCAGCAAATGCTAACCTTTGTCGTGGTTGGAGGGGGCCCCACAGGGGTGGAATTCACGGGCGCGTTAGCTGAATTAATGCATGGTCCTTTAGCCAAAGATTTTCCAATGCTCGACATCCCAAAGGAAGTACGCATTATCCTCATAGAAGCCACCGAGCGCCTGTTGTCCAGCTTGCCAGAGCGCCTGCAATCTTATGCTGCCCGGCACCTGCGCCAGATGGGTGTGGAGGTGCTTTTCCAGGCGGTTGTGAGCGAGGTTGATGAAAAAGCGATCTTTCTAAAGGATGGTACCAAAATCCCAACGGAGACGGTAATTTGGACAGCCGGCGTACGGGGGGAGGCATCCCCGCAAACTGAAGGGCTTTTGCGCGCGCAAAACGGACGCATCCATGTTCAACCCACTTTACAGGTCGCCGGTCATCCGGAAGTGTATGTCATCGGCGATTTAGCCAACCTGGAAGTCAACGGGAATGGCTTGCCGATGGTTGCACCGGTGGCGGTTCAGCAAGCTGATTTGGTTGCCAGGAATATCCTTCGCCAGATGCGCAGCCAGAATCCAATACCATTTCAATACCGGGACCCAGGTACCATGGTAACCCTGGGGCGAAACTCGGCTGTGGTTAACCTGGGAGGGCATGCCTTTGTGGGTTTCATCGCCTGGGTGATGTGGGTGGGGGTGCACCTGTTTAAGCTGATCAATTTCCGCAACCGCCTGCTGGTGATGATCAACTGGGCCTGGGACTACCTATTCTTTGAGCGCGTGGTCCGGCTGATTATTCCTCTGCCAAAGAAACAAAGTTGACGGATCTCCAACCCTCTGGTAGAATACGCATCCCTGGAGCGTTGTACCCTTCGCCCAGGAATATCTCACAAAACAAATTAGAAAGGGCTTGAGTAAAATGAAAGTTTTGTTATTGAAGGATGTTTACAAACTGGGCCGTGCCGGCGATGTTAAGCGAGTTGCCGATGGGTACGGCCGAAATTATTTAATGCCCCATGGGTTGGCCGTCCTGGCTACCCCGGGAGCTTTGAAGCAGTCTGAGCATATCCGCCTCAGGGCAAATGAGCAGCGCTCTCTCCTGAACAAGGAAATGGATGCCATTGCAAAGAAATTAGAGGGCGTGGTCATAACCTTTGCTGCCAAAGCCAGTGAAACCGGTAAGCTGTATGGCTCGGTGACCACTCAGATGATTGCCGAGGCCCTGCAAAAGAAGACCGAAGTCGAGGTCTCCCGCCGCCAGATCGACACCCAGCCATTGCGCACTTTAGGCACCTTCAAAGTGTCCATCCGCCTGACCGTAGACCTGATACCGCATATCACCGTAATTGTCCACCGCGAAGGCGAAACGCCTGACCTGGGAGAACCCCCTGCTGAGGCGGTTGCTGAGTAGGATAACCTGATATAAAGCAAGAAAAAGGCTTTGTGGTAAACAGAACCACAAAGCCTTTTTCTTGGCATTTTCGCATGCTGTATAATATTGCCATGTCCCTTCCGATTGGAGAAAAACTCCGCCAAGAACGCCTGGCGCGCAAACTGAGCCTGGAGCAAGTGGCTCAGCAAACGCGCATCCGTTTACGCTTTCTGGAGGCTTTAGAGAATGGGGACCTGGACTCGCTGCCGTCTCTTACCCAGGCGCGCGGTTTTGTCCGCACTTATGCTCAGTACCTGAAAATAGATCTAGAGCCCCTGCTTGCAGATCTGAGCGGAGAAAAAGTTACTGAGAAAACATTCACGGAGGCACCTGCCCCCGCTGAAAACTCCTACGCTGCTAAAGCCGATGCGATCCTGGCGGACCTGGGAGCAAAGCTGCGCCAGCAAAGAGAGCTTTTGGGCTTATCGGTAGAGGATGTAGAGCGACATACCCATATCCGCGCTCATTACCTGAGTGCGCTTGAAGCAGGCAATCTGGCAGAGCTACCTTCCCCTGTGCAGGGGCGGGGGATGCTCAATAATTACGCGATTTTCCTTGGCTTTGATCCAGAACCCCTCTTACTCCGCTTTGCTGAAGGATTACAAGCAGACCTGGCTGCCCGGCAGGCTGCCCGAGCCAGCACACTGCCTGCCAAGACACGCAAACCATCCAACCGTGGCAAGGGGCGCCGGTTTTTCTCAATCGATCTTCTAGCTGGCGGTTTTCTGGTCATTTTTATCGTGGGCTTCATCATATGGGGAGGGCTGCGCATCAGCAGCGTACGCTCCGAAGATCAACCCACCCCCACCTCCCCATCCATCGCTGAAGTCCTCGTACCCGATACAGCCACACCCACTCCCAGCACAACGCCTCAGCCCAATTTAGATGCAAATGCCACGGCTGTGGAAGCAAACCTTACCCAAAGCACGCCTTTATTAGAGCAGACAACCGAACCCCAAGAGACTCAACTGCCCGCAGAACCACCTCAGGTTACGCCGACCAGCACACTGCCTCCCTTTGATGCTTCATCTGTGCAGGTTTACATTGTGATCCGCCAAAGGGCCTGGGTGAGGGTCACCGTCGATGGAACGGTCGAATTGGATGGGCGGGTGCTGCCGGGAAGTGCTTACCTTTTTACCGGGAACGAGCTGATCGAGATCCTAACCGGGAACGGCGCCGCCCTGCAGGTGTACTTCAACCAGCAAGACCAGGGGGTTTTGGGTCAATTCGGTGAAATCGTCCGAGTTGCCTTTTCACCTTCTGGAGAAGTTCAGCCGATTGCCACGCCTACCGGCCTGCCCACTTCTACCGAACAGCCCACGCCGACCCCCACCCCCACTCTAACAGCCACAGCGCTTCCTTAAACGGCAGCTCATGGATACGATCCGACCCGCTGAATCGTCTGACCAGCAAGCTATTCAAAAGCTGATCCGGCAAGCGCGCATCAACCCGACGGGCTTAGCCTGGGAGCGTTTCCTGGTTGCCGTAGACAAGAACGGAAAAGTCATCGGCTGTGGACAGATCAAGCCGCACTCCGATGGCTCCAGAGAGCTGGCTTCCATAGCCGTGATCCCCGAATACCGCCACCAGGGCATTGCCAGCGCCCTGATTGAGGAGCTGCTGGCAAAATCTACCGGGGAGCTATACCTGATGTGCCGGTCTTCCCTGGGTCCTTTCTATGAGAGGTTCGGCTTCCTGCCAGTTGAGGGGGAGGATTTGCCCCCTTACTTCAAAAGAATGAAACGATTGGCAAGGTTGATCAAAAGCCTGGAAAAGAATGGCGAAGCTTTGTTGGTGATGAAAAGGCTCAATGAGTCAGGCAAGTGACCCTTTTATACGGGACCTTCTTTCTGATCCTTGCCGGCCTGAATACTTTCTGCAGCTGGTTTATTTTCGACAGGCTTATCCTTTAAAGCAGCTAACTTTGCATCTCTTTCTTGAATAGCCCCGATCAAGCGGGCCTGCTCAGCATGCAGCTCGCGGTTCTCCTGTTCTGCACGCGCCAGGCGCATGGCTCCCGTGCGTCCCAGGCTGCGCCCGCCGATCAGATCGACCAATAAAGCCAGCAGATAACCGATCACGCCGAGCAAGACCACCCAGGCTTGACCGATGATGGCAGCCGTCACGATGCTCATCACAAAAACGATCCAACCGTACACATTGAGCAAGAACCAGAGAGGGCGCTGTGTGATCATGTGGGCTGCCTGTGATTATTGTTCCGCTGAAATCGCATTATAAATTTGTTCAATACTATCCGGGTCGCCCGTAAACGTCTTCCCATTGGTACGGTTGGCAATCCGCAGCATCAAATCGGTGTTGGCATCTTCACCATAAGCGATGGTGAAAACTTTAACCCCTTCGACATTTTCACCGCTCGGCAAGCAGGAAAACATCTGGTTTTCAGTACGCACACTGGAGGTATCGTCTCCATCGGAGAGTAAAACGATCCCATATAAGCGTCTTTCATTACTGCTCATATCTTCAGCTTGAAGCTGATCGGCCTTTTGCACAGCCTGGCAAACCGCGTCATACAAGGGTGTGTTCCCCTGGGCAAATAAACCATTGAGCTGGCTGACGAGCGTTTCTCCGACATCGCCTGCACGCCCACCGCCCAGGTCATACACCCCTCCCTCCCCTCCGAATCCGAGAGCATAGATTTCATCATCCGGGTCAAGCCTTTGGACGAAATTAACAGAGCTGGCAACGGCATTCTTAATCTTTTCACCCTCCATACTCCCGGAGGTGTCTAAAACGAGCAAAACGGTGGCTTTCTTCTTGGTCTTATGAAAGACATCTTTTACCGCCGCGGCGACCTCAGCAGAGGGACTTTCCAGCGCGGGCACGCTGGACCTTGTCACGCGGGGGTCGGTCCCATAATCAAGCGCCAGGGGGGCATGCAAGGGGATACTTTCCAATACCGGGCGCAAATAAGAATCAATGGCTTTCGCCTGTTGGGCATCGGCAAGCAAATAATCCCGAAATAATCCCGCCGCCTGGCGCTGCTCATCGGAGACCCAATCTGTCTCTAAAATGCAGTAGGGTTGTTCACTCCAATAAGTGCCTGCGGAGGGAAAGATGAATACCAGAGGGAAACGCATCGAAGTTCCATAGTCAGCATTCGTTTTGAGAGTCTCCGCCTCGCTGGAGGTAACCGCATGCAGATAACTGGGGCCACGCTGGGCAAGCACTTCCATCAATGGACGGTTCTGGATGCCGTAGTGGTATGTATTTTGTTCAACACGCCGGAAAGCCTCTTCAACCTGAGCGGAATAAACCTGTTCAGGTGTTAAACCGCTGGTCTGCCCGCTGATGGAATAGGCAAGCGAGGTTAGCATGAGCAAACCAGTGTTGGAATAATCTGGATGGGTATGACCGAACTTGAACTGCCCCCATTCAGAATGTCCCAGGCTGGCCCAGCCTTCAGGGTTTGCCGACAGGTCTGCCAGGGTCTGCCAGGAAATTGGCTTGTCAGGCCAACCCAGGGCTTCAGCCATCGGGCGCCACATCGCAAAGCCAATTGGAGCGTAAACAGTCGCCGGGCAGGCCTCCGAGATCAATGGCCGCCCTTTTCGGTCACGCCACACCTGGTTCGCCCCATCGATCCAGCTTTGATCGCCTGGGCTCCATACGGTGGGCTGGCTCTTACCGTCCAGGATGGACTGTTGGGAGCCTCCCGAAGTAACATGTGTGACGCGCACAAAGATTAAATTTCCTGAGGAGGTTTTATGCCCTTCCTGGTTGAACTGCTCAACCATGGCGTTCATCCAATCCTCTTTGGTATTCGAGGAAGAGATATCTACCGAAACCGATCCTGGAGGGGGAGCCTCGGTGGCATCCGGGCTGTTGGCTTGTTGGACATTCCGGTTGAGGAGGCGCGGCACCAAGATGGCGGCCAGAATAATGCATCCAAACACCGCCACCGCTGCCAGGACTACAAAAATACTCCAAGGAAAACGCGATTTTTCAGAATACATACGCTTCTCCGATCCCTGACTTCTTGAATAAAGACTACTTCACGATCCCAACCACCACCCGAAATCCCAAAAAAGGATAAAAATACCCGGGCGGATAGGCTCTGCGATAGGATGTGCGAGAGCCGAAAACACTGTCGTTGAACGATCCACCACGGGCGACAAACATCACCTGCGCAGGGAGGACTTCGCCGCTCATAGGCACATACTGGCTGGCAGTCCACTCTTGAACATTCCCCGCCATATCCATAACCCCAAACGGGCTGTTATCACCGGGCAAGCTGCCTGCATCCACTGTATCGAGATGGCCGGACTCCAGGGTGTTGGTCAGATTTGCATCAAAATATTCACCCCACGGGAAAGGCCGCCCATCTTCGCCGCGCGCCGCATATTCCCACTCTTCTTCAGTAGGCAGTCGAACGGGTTTCTTTTTCTGATAAGTCATCCAGTTACAATAGGCTTCTGCTTCATACCAGGTGATCCCCGCCACAGGACGATAAGGACGCTTCACTTGAACCTCCCACGCATCAGGGATCTTCCGGTTTTCCCTGCCCCACCCATCCGAAATCCCCGCCAACCAGGCCCAACCCTCCTGGCTCCACCAGCGTGCTTGGCTGGCCGCCTGGCTGTCTAGAAAGGCGGAATATTGGTTGACTGTTACGGTTGCATGCGCAATCTCGAAAGCCGCCAAGTGCACAATCCGGCGCTCTTCGCGTGGGTGAAACCGGCTGCCCATTTGCACATCACCCCCGGGGATCGCCTTCACCAGCCCAATGGATGCTTTGGCGGAAATTTCAGCCGGTTTTTCCATTCTAGCCCGAAGGCTTCCCCTCTAATGCATCCCAGCCCGTTTTCAAACGCTGGTAAGTATCTTCAAGAGTCTCCGGAAGGACGCGCGTCATCCCCAAAGTCGACATAAAATTGGTATCACCCAACCAGCGCGGCACGACATGCATGTGAACATGGTCGGTGATGCCCGCTCCAGCGGCTTCACCGATATTAATACCGATATTAACTCCTTGAGGGTGATAAACCGCTTCAAACACTTGAATGAAAGATGATACCAATTCCATCATTTCGGCGCGGCAGAGAGAATCGAGCTTCTCTAAAGATGGCTGATGAGCGGCGGGCACCACCATGAGATGACCGGTGGTATAAGGGTAGCGGTTCAAGATCACGAAAGCCCTTTCACCGCGAGCCACAACCAGGTTCGTGGCATCATCGGAATCAGCTAGAGCGCTGCAGAAAATGCAGCCTTGGGTTGTCTTGGGGGTTTCAATATATTTCATACGCCAGGGAGACCAAAGATGAGATAACATGCTTCAAGTATTGTAGCAAAAAAAACGACATTATGGAATATAGATTGCGGGTAATAAATCGTTGACAGTCCAAATGATCGGGAGTATCCTTTTTGGCTATGAGCCAGCTTTCACTCTTTCCTCCAGGTGCGATGACGGTAGCGGATTTAACGCGCTACCTGCGTGAGCTATTGGAGAGCGATATGCTGCTGCAAGATTTATGGGTGCAGGGTGAAGTCTCTAATTTCTCCCGCCCATCTTCAGGTCACCTCTATTTTACTCTGAAAGACAGCAGCGCTTCCCTGCGCTGTGTCATGTGGCGGAGTGCAGCGGCTCGCCAGGTGCAGCTCCCGGCAGAGGGCCAGGCTGTTGAGGTGCATGGCTATGTGAGTATATACGATGTAGGGGGGCAGTACCAACTTTATGCGGATATCATCCGACCTTTGGGTGAAGGACTACTTTACCAGGAATTCTTACGCCTCAAAGCCCGGCTGGAAGCAGAGGGTATATTCGACCCAGAACGAAAACGACCACTGCCAGCTTGGCCAAATCGCATCGGCATCATCACTTCGCCGACCGGGGCAGCCATTCGGGATATTTTGAATACCCTGGCAAGGCGCTATCCCCTGGCCGAGGTCATCCTGGCGCCTACGCCGGTTCAAGGCGTTGAGGCGCCGCCAGGGATCATCTCTGCGCTTGAAGCGCTCAACCGCCTGGTTAAGCCAGATGTCATCCTCTTAGGGCGCGGCGGCGGATCCCTGGAAGATCTGTGGGCTTTCAATGATGAAGGGGTTGTGCGCGCCATTGCCACCTCTCAGGCTCCGGTGATCACAGGCATCGGACACGAAACCGATTTTACCCTTTCTGATTTTGCAGCCGATTTACGCGCTCCCACGCCCACCGCGGCAGCAGAGCTGGCGACTCCCAACCGGACTGATCTCCAAACCGATCTTTCAGAACAAAGCCAGTCACTGGCGCGGGCGACCAGCGCAGTGCTCGATGAACTACGCTGGGAGATGAGCAACCTTGCGAACCGCCTGAGCCTGGTCTCGCCTCAATCCCGGCTGCGTTCTGACCAGCAGCGCCTGGATGAATTCGACCACCGCATCAAGACTGCCCTGGCACACCGCATGGAGATCGAGCGTACGCGCCTGAACAGCCTCAGCCAGCATCTGGATTCGCTCAATCCGATAGCAATCCTTGAGCGTGGGTTTGCCATTGTCTCCAGAGACGATGGTGTAAGGGTATTCAGCACCAGCCAGGTAAAACCCGGGAACCAGGTTAAGATTCGGGTCAGTGATGGTGATCTATCAGCAAAAATAAATTAAGGAATAAAGCGATGACATTAGCCTCTCAAGCAAGCGGCAATCTCAACACCCCAATCGAGGAAATGACTTACGAACAAGCTTTTCGAGAATTGGAAGCGGTTGTGACTGCGTTAGAGACAGAAAAACAATCTCTCGATGAAGCCATGCAGTTATTTGAACGCGGGCAGGCTCTTTCGCAGCGCTGTATGGACCTCTTGGACAAAGCAGAGCTTAAAGTGCGCCTGCTTTCGGGTAACGAGCTGTCAGACTTTACTCCCCAGGCATGAAGATATGTTCATAAAAGAGCTATTCAACAACCCAGCCTTGATCGGCGCCTTGATTGGGTGGACCATTGCGCAAACGGTCAAGGTTCCCCTGGAATACTTGCGCACAAAACGCTGGAACTGGGTGCTGCTTTTCCGGACTGGCGGCATGCCCAGCTCCCATGCTGCCCTGGTGGCTGGCGTGGCACACGGGATCGGTCTGCGAGACGGCTTCGACAGCACGGTTTTCGCCATCGCCGCAGTCCTGGCTATTGTGGTGATCTACGATGCAACCGGGATCCGCCGCCAGGCTGGCAAACATGCCACCTTGATCAACGCCATGATGCAGGACCTGGCTTCGGGACATCCTCTGAAGCAGGAGATGCTGCGCGAAGTGCTGGGTCACACACCCCTGGAAGCCCTGGCCGGCTTTTTATTGGGTTTAGCATCTGCCCAGCTAACCTGGATGTTGTGGAAATAGAGTCCCGAAGAACCTACCCGAAAATTCTGGAGGGGACCCGGTTTTTCGGATAGACCTAAAGAGGTACCAGGATCATCCCGGTTTCGATGACCTCGGCCTGCAGCTTGCCGCTCGATAGTTCCAGCAGGCTTTTCTGGAAGTCGTCGAATTTTTCCACCGGAAAGCGCGCCGTCAGCGTGATCTCAGCGGCGAAGTCTTCATCGAGGACCTGCCCATGGTGCGCGGCCACCAGCAGGCGGACCTGCTCCAACAGCCGGTAATGAAACCCGACCATCACCGTATGCGTGAGCAGTTTCTGCGCCTTTGGCGTCCTGGCGATCACTTCTTTAACGGCATCTCCATACGCATGCACAAGCCCCCCTGTGCCCAGCTTGGTGCCGCCGAAGTAGCGCGTCACCACCACGGCCACATCGCCTAAGCCGCTCCCCTGCAGTACAGCCAGCGCAGGCCGGCCAGCCGTCCCTGATGGTTCCCCGGCGTCGCTGCAGTGCGCGATCACCGAGCTGCCGTAACCTACCAGGTAAGCGGGCACATGGTGAGAGGCATCTGGAAACTCCCCCCGGATGCGGGCGATAAAAGCTTTGGCTTCCTCGACCGTAAATACAGGCGCCAGGCTGGCAATAAAACGCGAATTCACCACGATCATCTCATGGCGGGCTTCCGCCGCGGGAACTGGATAGGTCTTGCCTTGGGATGGTTTCGCTTCCATGAGGTTAGAAAGGTCCCAGGTTGATTGCAACCCCAATACCTATGAAGAGGATCGAAATTAGCAATACCCCGCCCCAGAGAAGTGCCGTCCACTTCATCCATTTAGGGTAGCTCACTACCGTCAAACCCAGGCAGATCAGCAGAACCGGGTTTGTCGGATAAGCCAGGTTGGTAAAACCATCTCCAAAACAGTAAGCCGTCACCGCCACCTGGCGCGTCACACCGACCAGGTCTGCCAAGGGTAGGACGATCGGCATGATCAGGAACGCCTTGGCAGAGCCTGAGCCGACAAAAAACTCGATAATCAGGGTCAGAAAAAAGATACCCAGAGGCAGCCACGAAGGGGCTGGCATGGCTAAATAAACTCGAGGCGCTGTATAAAATGGTATCCATGATACCGCCGCTGGCGACGATGTGCTTGATGCTGGCAGCCATCAAGATCAGGGGGATCGCCGGGGCAATGCCCACGATACCGTCGCCGGCAGCCCGGAAGGTTACCGCAGCCGGTTTGCCAGAGAGAAAACCAGCCCCAAGGCTGCCGATGAGAAATAACAACCCGACAATTGGAAGAGAGAAATCAGCAATCGCTCCCACGAAAGGCGCTGCCAACAGCACGATCAAGATCAACCCGAGGCAAGCAAACAGCCAGATGACCGCGCGGCGAGGGATTTGCTGGCTGCCCAGCACCGCCTCAGGGCTCAAGGCCTCCTGATGCACTCGCACCTGGCTATCTTCATCATAAACCAGGGAGGCAGCCGGTTTCTTTTCGATCTTTTTTGCATACTTCACCAAGAAAATCACCAGGAGGCCATACATGATCAAAAAGATCGGCAGGCGGAACCAGGCGCCAGAAAAGAGGGGCAGCCCCGCTAACTTCTGAGCGACCCCAATGGTGAAGGGATTGGTAATAGCGGCGGAAAAACCCATGTTGGTTGCCAGGATGCTCATCCCCAGCCCCACCAGCGCGTCCCAGCCTAAGGAATAAGAAAGCGCAATCATCAAAGGGACAAGCGGCACCACTTCCTCAAAAATACCGAAGAATGCCCCCAACAGCATGAAGAAGAACGAGATCACCACCAGGAGCAGGTATTTACGGCCGCCGACAGCCCGCACGAGGCGCTGCACGGCGGCTGCCAGGATACCAGTTTTATCCAGCACCGCAAAAGCAACACCCACCATCAATAAAAACACAATGATGACAATGATCACCGTCGAGCCTGGTCCCCAGAGCACCTCCAGCGGGGCAGTGAACCAGCGCCAAACTGGATAGTCAGGTTGCTCTACATATTGAAAGGACTGTGGATCGATCACCTGCCTCCCATCCACGGTTACCCAAGTGTAGCTGCCGGCCGGGATGAGGCGGGTTAAGAGGCCGGCTACCATCATGAGCACAAACAAGATGATCACCGATTGAAGAAAAGCTCGCTTGCTGATTTGGGCGCCAGAGCGTGGTTCCATGTTTCTCCTCGTCCACCATAAAGATAACCGCTAACCGGATTCTATAGGAAAAACCCACGGATGGGGGTAAGTTACGGAATGATTGCCAGTGAGGCAATTTATAAGGAGAACCTGCAACGCATCTGAATTCAAGTTGCATTTGCGAAACCTTGGTCTATAATCATAATACACCTGTACAATTGAGATTTAACCCCTTAACCCTTGCCTCCTTTCCCTTATATGAAAACCTTACCTACCGGAACAGTTGCTTTCTTATTTACCGATATCCAGGGCAGCACCCCCCTGTGGGAGCGCATGCCCGGAGCGATGAAGGTTGCTGTGCAGCGCCACTTTGTCATTCTAGAAGAAGCCATTATTGCCAATAACGGGCATGTATTCAAAATCATCGGCGACGCTGTCCAGGCTGTTTTTGACCTGCCGCTCTCAGCCGTGCAGGCTGCCATTGCCGCGCAACGCTCCCTGGCAGCGGAGCCTTGGGGGGAAACCGGTCCTTTAAAGGTGCGCATGGGCATCCACAGCGGACCAGGTGAGCTGGTCGAAGGTGTGCTAAATACGGGAGATTATGCCGTCAGCCACACATTAAACCGGGTGGGTCGCATCCAGTCTGCCGGGCACGGCGGACAAATCCTTGTTTCTGCGGCTACGGCGGAGCTGCTGCGCGGGGTACTCCCGGCAGAAGTGCAGCTTAAAGATCTTGGACAGCATTATCTGAAAGGGTTGAGCCTGCCAGAACAAATCTTCCAGGTGCTTTCGTCCGGGTTGGAAGCTGAATTCCCCCCCTTGGTGTCAAAGAGCCCGCCCCGCCATAATTTTCCAACCGCATTGACACCCTTTGTCGGACGAGAAGCAGAAATCCAGGATGTATGCAGGCTTCTGGAGCAGTCGGATTGTCGCCTGGTCACCCTGGTTGGGCCGGGAGGGATCGGCAAGACGCGCTTGTCTTTACGTGCTGGCGAAGAGCTGGTTGAAGCATTTCTGCAAGGGGTCTGGTTTGTCTCCCTGGTGGGAGTCAAGGGAGGCGAGGCATTGGTCTCGGCAATCGCAGAGGCTGTGAGCTTCCACTTCTATAGCAACGTTCATCCCAGGCAGCAGTTATTGGACCACCTGCGGGAAAAAAACCTCTTACTGATCCTGGATAATTTCGAACACCTGCTTGAGCGTGCAGAGCTTGTTGATGAAATCCTGACCGCCTCACCGGGCGTCAAGCTGCTGGTAACTTCCCGCGAGGGATTGAACCTGCAGCAGGAATGGCTATACTCTCTAGAAGGATTGGAATACCCATCCAGCAGGAAACGCACCGGGAAGCCCCTGGAAGCTTACAGCGCTGTCCAACTCTATATTCAAACCGCCCGCCGTTTTCGTATTGATTATGATCCTGAACCGGAAAAGGCTTGCATCGCTCGCCTGACCCAGATCCTGGAGGGCATGCCGCTGGCTATTGAGCTGGCGGCAGCCTGGGCCAAGACCCTGCCTTGCGAGCACATCCTGGGGGAGATCGAGAAAGGGCTCGACATCTTGACTGCCCGGCAGCGCAATATCCCCGAGCGACAGCGCAGCATCCGGGTTGTGTTCGAACACTCGTTGAGCTTATTGGATGATACAGAATGCACTGTGCTGCAGCGTCTTTCGGTCTTTTGGGGCGGTTTCCGCCTGGAAGCTGCCGAGCAGGTGGCGGGAGCGCGCCTCCAAGACCTGGCTGGGCTGGTGGACCACTGCCTGCTAAAGGTAACGGGAACCGGACGCTATCGCATCCACGAGCTGCTGCGTCAGCTTGCAAGCGAAATTCTCAAATCTGATCGGGAGGCGCAGCAGGCAGTTAAGGCAAGGCACAGCGATTATTACCTGGCCTTCCTGGCAGAGCGCCAGGCGGGCATGCAGGGAAAAGAGCAGCGGGTCGTGCTCCAGGAAGTGGATGAAGAGAGTGATAACCTGCGTGCTGCCTGGGATTGGGCTATGCAAAAGGGGCGGATTGATTTAATAGAGACCGGATTGGACAGTTTATATACGTATGCCTGGAAGCGGGGGCGGTACCTGGAAGGGGAAAAAGCTTTTCGAGAAGCAGCAGACAGCGTACGGCGATTCGGATCGGGCGATGAGCTGCTCCTGGCACGGCTGCTGGGAAGACAGGGACATTTCCGCTATGTTCTCGGACCTTATGAAGAAGCCCAGAAGCTGCTGGATACCAGCTTATCAATGGCCAGGAGATTAGAGAATAAAAGCGAGGTTGCTTTCAACCTGATGGTGCAGGGGATCGTCAGCCGGGAACTGGGGAATTTCGACCAGGGGAAGCAGTTCTTCGAAGAAAGCCTGGCCTTGTACCGGGAGATGGGCGACCAGGCAGCGGTGGCTTATGTGCTCAACCAATTGGGGGAAGCTTACATGTTGTATGGGGCCAAAGAGCAGGCAATTCAGTGCCAGCTCGAAAGCCTGCAGATCAGCCGAAAGGTGGGCCTTCCCGACCGCGCTGCTTATGCGCTGGATCAATTAGGAGCCACATATATCTTTTCCCACGATCCCAAAGCCTCAAAACAATACTATCAGGAAGCGCTGGAAATCTTTACTGAGCTGAATGACCCTTGCGGGGTCGCCATGACCGTGGGCGGAACCGGTTTGTGCCTGAGCAGCCAATTCAATCCTGACTCATACCGAAACCAGGAGGCGCTGGCTTATATGGAGCAAAGCCTGGCCATGTTCCGCGACATCGGTCACCGGCGCGAAATTGGACTTCATCTCTGGATCATGTTTTTTCCTCTCTTAGTGCAAAAAGAATATCAAAGAGCAAATATCCTTGCCAAAGAGGCGCTAGAAATTGGCGAAGAGATCAATGACCCAATCATCCTCTCAGGCGCTCTAGATTGCAGCATTATTCTGGCGATCCTTTCGCAAAATTACCAGGAGGCATATCGACTTCTTGGAAAAACTTTGGCTCTGGCAAAAAATATGGGGATAACTGCTCTTGGATGGATCATCCTCCTCTGGGGAATTATCGTACTAAGCGAAGGAGAGGCTTCTTTAGAAAAGAAGATCCGGGGAATAGCGCTTTGCAGCCTGGGTCTTGAGAACATAGGATCTTTTTACCAACAATATACTTCGGGCCTCTACTACGCGGCGTTAGAGACCGAGCTGCCGCCGGGGGTCCTTGCCGCAGCAAAGGCAAGCGGCAAAACCTTAAACCTTGATGAAGTAATTAATGAAATCAATGCCGAGTTTGGGAGGTATGCCTGAGTCGCTGCCTCCCCTGGAAAGCCTCCTAGAGGCGCTCGAGCTGCTGGTCGCCCAGGCGCGGGCGTACGAGCGGATCCTGCCGCGCAACGACCCGGCTGCTCGGGCGGCAGTTTCGGCGCTGGGCGAGCTGGCCCGCCAGGCGCTCAACGAGGCGCACGACCTGGCAGAGTCACTCCAACCCACTTCACCTGGACCGCATCCCTTCTCTCCCCGCGAGCACCAGGTGCTCGAATTGGCGGCGCGGGGGATGACCAACAAGGAGATCGCTTACCGCCTGGGGATCAGCGAGCGGACGATCCAGTTCCACATGAACTCGATCTTCAACAAGAGCGGGACGGAATCGCGCACCGAGGCCGTCGCGCTGGCGCTGCGGAATGGGTGGATTGTGATTACCGAGGGGTGAGGACCTAAGCTCTTGACATTTCTATGAATCAGCATATATTGAATATAGCAGGTCGGGAGGGTATGAAAAATGAGTGAGAGCAGCTGTAAACCTTCAGAGATACGAGAACGAATGGCTATGGGTTGGGATGATCCGAAAATTGGAAGTATTCGATGAAGGAGCATCCTATGGAAAACCAAGCTCAACTTAAGCATAAAGAATTGATTTCAAACTGGGGCTACCGGAGGCGTGGTTTTACCAATCTCCTGAGGATGGGTCACTGCGCTCCGACATCGATGAAGACCAGCCTGGATGTTTCTTCGATGGATAAAGAATGGCTGGTCAAGCTCAGTGCCGGAATGCCAGGAGGCATTGGCAATACCGGACATGAATGCGGCGGATTTACCTCGCCCCTGGCGCTTCTGGGAATACGTTTCGGCTTGCGCGAGGTTGATCGCGGCCTGCCCGTGATCTTCGACAAGGGGCATGCTCTCTGCCAGAATTTTCTCGCCTGCCATAAGACACTACAGTGCAAAGAGATCCGCGGAAAAGATCGCTTTCCGGTCCACTGCATCGCGCCGGTCTTACGCTCGCCGGAACTTTATATGCATACCCTGGACGACGGTCATGGCGAGGGCATCCCGGCAGACAAAAGAACGGCTTACTCCAGCTTGTATTCCTACCTCGTCGAAAATGAATTGCACTGCGCGAAGGCCGTCTTCTCCCATCTCGGTTACAACTCGACCGAAAACCCGGAGCTTTTCGATGCCGTGTCTGCGTTCATCGGCGGGACTTTATTGATGGGCAAGACTTGCAGTGCGTTCACTGCAGGCGTGATGGCAGTTGGGCTAAAAACCGGTGAAATTGAAAACAGCATTCCACGCGTCGTTCGGATGCTCGCCATCATGACCGTTGGCGGAAATGCCTTTGATGAAAAGATCAACAAGTTCAACCGCAGCATGAACCGTGGATATAACCTATCGAGATGGTTTACCAAAGAATTCGGCAGCACCCAATGCCAGGCGATCACACAATGTGACTTTTCTGAGCAAACAGGAGTGAACAACTACATCGATGGTGGCTTCATCACAAGGTGTAAGCAAATCACTGAAAAGGTTGCCACACAGGTTCAGACTATGATTAATTCGATGGAAGTGGCCTAAACAAGAAGAGTGAAAGGAGTACACGTGTCAAAGTCGGCTCCTGGCTTGGAAGTAGACGAAAGGAATAAGGATCAAGCCTCCCCTGAGCAGGGCAAACATCTGCTCAGGACAAAGTTTTTCGTTCCTCCCATTCGCTCAAGTCATATCGCCCGCTCTCGTCTTTCCGACTTGATCGATTGCGGTTTAGACCGCGCCCTCATCCTGGTGTCCGCCCCCGCCGGCTATGGCAAAACCACCCTGGTCAGCAGCTGGTTGAAAGAAAAGAATATCCCTTCCGCCTGGCTCTCCCTGGATGATGGCGATAATGATCCGATCCGTTTTCTGCAATATCTGATTGCAGCCCTGGCACCATTTGCACCCGGCGTTGAGGCTGAAGCGCCCGGCATGCTTCAGGGAATCCAACCCGCTAAATTCGAAACCGTCATTAACCTGCTGGTCAACGAGCTGGCCTCCTTTCCCGATCCATTCGTCCTGGTTTTGGACGATCTACATTTGGTTCAAACTGAGGGGGTACTGAAAATACTCGCTTACTTGCTGGATCATCTGCCGCCCCAGATGCACCTGGCGCTCCTCACCCGCATCGACCCGCCTCTGCCACTTGCCCGCCTGCGAGTCCGCTACCGGCTCACAGAAATACGCGCGGACCAGTTACGCTTTACGCGCGATGAGATTGCTGCCTTTCTGAATGATGTTATGGAGTTGATGTTATCTGCCGATGATCTCTCTGCCATAGAAAAGAGGACCGAAGGATGGATAGCGGGTTTACAACTGGCTGCCCTTTCGATGCAAAGCAGTAAAGACATTCATGGTTTCGTTTCAGCGTTTACCGGCAGCCATCACTATGTCATGGACTATCTAGTTGAAGAAGTGCTCAAGTCACAGCCTGAAAAGTTGGGCTCCTTCCTCCTACAAACCTCGATCCTGGACAAAATGTGCGGGCCGCTATGCGAGTCTGTTCTCGACGCGCTCCCGGAAGAGTCCGTGGACGGACAAGCAATGCTCGAATCGCTGGAGAGGATGAATCTCTTTGTTATCCCGCTTGACGATGAAAGGCGCTGGTATCGCTATCACCATCTATTAGCAGACGTGCTGCGGAAGCGGCTGGAACAGCATTATCCGGATGCGCTTCCCAGGCTGCATGCGCGTGCTTCGCGATGGTTTGAGCAAAACGGGCTTCTCCCCGAAGCCATTCGCCATTCGCTAACAGGCGGCGATCAGGATAGAACCATTCAATTGATCGAACAAAACACCCCTCTCCTCATAATGAGCGGTGAACTGAATGCTCTATCCAATTGGATCAAGGCAGTTGAATCGCGATTCCAGACGCATCCCTGGTTTCACATTATCAAAGCCTGGTTGTCCATCCTTACCGGAAGACCAGAACGCGCCGAAGAGGAGTTTCAGGTCGCCGAGAAACTGATGTCATCGCTCGAACCAGGTATAGAAATCAAGTTAATGCAAGGTGCCATTGCCACCGGTCGCTCCTATCGATCTTACATGGAAGGTGACACCAACCGGACCGCAGCCTTTGCCCGAGAGGCTGTAAATTACTTGCCTGATGTTAATCTTATCTCCCGCAGTATCCGCGGTATCGCTACCGCTCTCCTTGGCGAAGCCAGCTTGATGAACGGCCAACTCGAATCAGCCCTGGAAGCCTGTACGGAAGCAAAGCAGATCGGCCTGGCTTCCGGCAACAATCACGTGGTCATTATTGTCAATTGTGCCCTGGGCAGGATATTTACAGAACAAGGCCTGCTCCATCAAGCTGCTGAAATATATGCCGAGGCCTTACAGATCGCGACCCGTCCGGATGGTAAGAGGTTGACGGTTGCCGGAGAACCCTATACCGAATTGAGCCAGGTATCTTACGAATGGAACGACCTGGAAAACGCGAAGGAGCAAGTTCACAGCTGTCTGGCACTCTGTCGGCAAGGGGGACAGGAGACTTTTCAGGCAAAAGGTTCAATAATGTTGGCGCGCCTGGAGCAAATTCAAGGTAATACCAAAACTGTTGCAGAGAACATGAACATCGCTGAAAAACTAACGAAAGAGCACCATTTCGCGTTCAAGTATACCGTATGGATTAGATACGGCTTGTTGCGTTTGTGGATTGCTCAAGGGAACCTTGAGAAAGCTTCCCAACTCGTTGAAGAGAGTGGCATCACGATCCATGACGAGATCCCTTATTTGCGCGAACCTGAATTCCTGGCTCTACTGCGTTTACTCGTGGCCCAAGGTGAATATGATGAATCCCTGGTCCTGAGTATGCGCTTGCTTCAGAAAGCTGAGGCCTCAAAGCGATTGGGGCGGGTCGTAGAGGTTCTTGTTCATCAAGCGCTTATCTTTCAGGGCAGAAAAGACCCGGACCGGGCCCTGGCGGTGCTGAAGAGGGCTCTCTCGCTTGCCAGGCCAGAAAGGTACATCCGCACTTTCGTGGATGAAGGTGAACCGATGCTCCGATTGCTGCACCTGGCCAGAGCGCGGCAGATTGAAACGGAGTATGTCACAGAACTGCTGTCAGTATTTGAAAAGGCAACTGGTAAAACGCAGCCTCCTTCTCAACTTTTGATCAAGCCGCTGACAACGCGTGAGATTGAAGTGCTTCGGCTTATCGAAGCTGGCTACTCCAATCAAGATATTGCTGAGAATTTGGTCATCTCCATCCCCACCGTGAAGCGCCATATCAGCAATATCTATACCAAGTTGGGAGTGGAAAGCCGTACACAGGCCCTGGCCATCGGGAAGGAGTTGAAAGTATTCGAGTAGCGGCTATTGGTGGATGCCCTGACAGGCCGGTAGTGGAAATGGTCCACTACCGGCTTTTTTCGTTCTGTGAATAAGCAAAAACAAAGGCAGGCGTCTATTTTCCCGCCAAAAAAATACAACCTCCTCTACAACCTTCAGTCGATGCCTTAGCCTCTGGAAACTGATACATTATGAGCAGAGGAAATATGACGAACAAGAAAGGAAATCTTATTATGGAGCACACTCCCTGGTGGAAAGGCACACGCGGCGAATGGTATGTAGTTATCCAATTTGCCTTGTGCGGGTTAGTGATGTTCGGACCGCGCCCGTGGACATTTGACCAGACGGCGCTTGAGTCTATCGTTGGCGCTGCCTTATTATTGAGCGGTGGGCTCTTGATTGTGACCGGCGCACTGCGTTTGGGCGCGAACTTTACCGCGGTGCCCTATCCGAAAGATCAGGCTACGCTGATTGAAACAGGGCCATTTCAGTTCGTTCGCCATCCGATGTACAGCGGCGCGATTTTTATGGCCCTCGGCTGGGCTTTATGGGTTCACAGCTGGCTCACGCTTGGTTACGCCATGGTGCTCTTTGTGTTCTTTGACATCAAGTCGCGCCGTGAAGAACAATGGTTGAAAGCAAAGTTCTCCGACTATGCTGCCTACCAAAAGCGTGTGCGGAAATTGATTCCTTTTGTCTACTAATCTGCTTCGGGAGGAGCGATCACAATGAACGGCCAGAAATATGAATTCGTAATCGTCGGTTCAGGCGCGGGCGGCGCGACCCTGGCCAAAGAGCTGAGCCGCAAAGGGAAACAGGTGCTGCTGGTCGAGCGCGGCAAGCATGAGGAGAAGGTCGGCACGACGCGTGATTCACTGCGCTATTACGACGTAAACAAGCTGACGCAGATGCCCATCACTTCCCAGGAAGGCGTGATCTTGTGGCGTGCGTTCATGGCCGGCGGCAGCACGATGGTCGCGTGCGGCAATGCGGTGCGCTGTCTGGAAAAAGAGCTGCGCGAGCGCGGCGTCGAGCTAGGCCAAGAACTGGCCGAGGTCGAACGCGAGACGGGCACGATGCCCATTCCCGAGCAACTGTTGTCGGATGGATCATTCCAGATTCGTGCGGCGGCACAAGACCTGGGCTACCGGATGGACCCGATGCCCAAGCTGATTGCGGCTGACAAGTGCCGCAAGTGCGGCCAGTGTGTGCTCGGTTGCAGGTACGGAGCCAAATGGACGGCGGACGATTTCGTGAACGATGCGAAACAGAACGGCGCCGAGGTGCGCTACAACGTACGTGTGCAACAGGTCTTGATCGAAAAGGGCAAAGCGGTCGGCCTTCGCGGGGTGAACGGGCACGCGGTCGAAATCCGCGCGGAAACGGTGATTCTCGCGGCGGGTGGTTTGGCGACGCCGGTAATTCTTAAACAATCGGGCCTCGACGAGGCTGGCCAGGGATTATTCATGGATCTCTTTGTGAATGTCTATGGTATCGCGGACGGAATCAACCAGATTCACGAGCCGACGATGACGCTCGTAGATCACGAATTCCATGCCAGCGAGGGTTTTATCCTCTCCCCCTTTATCAATCACTCGCGGCTCGCGCGGTTTATTGAAGCAGGCCCGCTGGGGGCGGCGCTGCCGACGCACAACCTGATTGGCCTGATGGTCAAGACCAGAGATGATTCAGCCGGGATGGTAAACCCGGATGCAAGTGTCTCCAAGCCGGTGACGGACGACGATTGGGGGCGGCTGAATCGCGGCGCGGCGATTGCGAAAGAGATCTTGGTCAAGGCTGGCGCGGACCCGAAATCCCTGGTCGTTTCGAAACCGCAAGGCGCGCATCCCGGCGGCACCGCGGCGATCGGCCAGGTTGTGGACGCAAATTTGCAGACGCGCGTGGATAATCTGTTTGTCTGTGATTCGAGCGTTCTGCCGACTGCGCCTGGCCTTCCTCCGATTTTGACCATCGCCGCGCTGGCAAAACGTTTGGCAAGAACATTGGTTGGCTAACTGCGATTCGTTCGTTTGTCACTTCAAGCGGAGCGCTGCTCCGGTAACAAGAGGTGTGGTATGGGAAGCAATGGAAACACGGAAGGGCCTGTTGACAGCGTGCTGGAATTGATCGGCCGCACGCCGATGGTAAAACTGAAGCGAATCTCGCGCGAAATTCCGGCCGAGATCTGGGCCAAGCTCGAATATTTGAACCCGAGCGGCAGCATCAAAGACCGGATCGCGTTGCGCATGATCGAAGAGGCCGAGCGTAGCGGCAAGATCACCGCGGGCGCGACGATTGTCGAACCGACGTCCGGTAACACCGGGATCGCGCTGGCGTTGGTATGCGCGCTCAAAGGTTACCGGATGATCGCGGTCGTGCCGGAAGCCGTGAGCGGCGAGCGCCGGATGCTGGTCGAGCAATTGGGCGGCCGGGTTGAGGTGGTGAAGGACGACGGCATCGAAGGTGTGAGCAAAGAGGATATGGAGGGGGTCGTACGCCGGGCGCGTGAACTCGTGGCGAAAATTCCCAATTCCTTCATGCCCGACCAATTTGTAAATGAGAGCAATCCGTGCGCTCATGCGGAAACAACGGCAGCTGAAATCCTCGAACAGACGAACGGGCGCTTGCGCGCATTTGTCGCCGCGTGTGGTACCGGCGGCACGTTCACGGGCGTTGCACAGGTACTGAAGGCGACGCTGCCGGAAGTTAGGAATATCGCCGTAGAGCCAAGTGGCTCGGCCGTTTTGTCGGGTCGTGCCTCGGGACATCATAAGATCCAAGGCATCGGCGAAGGGTTTATTCCGAAGGTGATGCGCCAAGATTTGGCTGATGAGATCGTGGCGGTCAGCGACGACGAGGCATTTGCGACAGCGCGTCGATTGTGGAAAGAGGAAGGCATCATGGGCGGCATCTCCAGCGGCGCAAATGTTTTTGCCGCGCTCAAGATCGGCGCAGGCATGAAGCCTGGCTCGGTCATCGTGACGATCATTGCCGACAGCGGGCTGCGCTATCTTTCGACTGAACTGTTTCAGTAGCAGGACTTTCGCTTATGGTTCATTTCGAGCCGCTTTTGCGAGAAATCTCAACGTGAAAAGCCAGATTTTTCACTCCGTTCGAAATGACAAGCGAAAGCCCTAAATAGATTGGAGGGTGTGATGTCGGTGTTGGAAAAATCTGCAACCGTGGATCAAATTGCTGCTGCTTCTGGAAATGGGTTTGCCGAATTGGAGCGGAGTATACGCGAGGCGTTGGTGACCTATTCGAATGTACATCGTGGTACGGGCCAAGATTCGATGGTCTCGACTGAATTGTTCGAGCACGCGCGCGAGATCGTCCTCGAATACCTTGGGCTGGACGCGCAAAAATATACGGTCATTTTTTGCTCGCCGCACCGGGCGGAAATACTCACGCAGCTTCTCGGATCGGGGCGCTTTCGCGTTCTATCGAGCGAGGATTTCCACCTGCCGCTCGGTATCCGCGCAGTCGCAGCCGAAAAACGTGCTTTGCCCTCGGGCGTGCCATTCCAAACGGGCGGCGGTACAGTCAAGATCGTCTCGCCCGATTCAGTGCTCTGGGCCGATGCGCCGGATAAATTCGAGGCCGGTACGCCGATGATTATCAACGCGATCGCTTTGGCCCGCGCGCTGCAGCTCGTTAAAAGCTTCGGTCCCGGAGCATTTGTGCCGGAGCCGGGCGAGCCACTTACAGCCAGGGATATTCTTTATCACGACGAGTTTGAACGGCTCCGAGGCAGGGAATTGCTGCTGGCGCTTCGTGCTTCTGAAGTTGGATTTGACGAGAGTGTGCCGACGAACACTGGCTTCCGACGCTATATCCATTTCGATAATAGTGCCAGCACTCCGACCTTTGAGCCGATCTGGCGCGCGGTATGTGAGACGTGGCAGCAGCCCGAGCATGTGCGGAGGGAGATTGGAGAGGAGACCAAGAACATCGTTGCCGATTTCTTTGGCGCACCGTTGGAAGAGTACGACGTCGTGTTTGCCTCGAATACGACCGAAGCGCTAAACATCGCCGCACAGTTCATTGCAGGCGAGGTGAAAGGGGATGCGGAGCCGGTCGTGCTGAATACGCTGCTGGAGCACAACTCGAACGAACTGCCTTGGCGCTATCACTTTGGCTTGACGCACCTCCGGCTGCATGTGGACGACGAGGGATTTGTGGATTTGCGGGAGCTGGAAGCATTGCTGCGTGAATATAACCAGGTGCATGCGCACGGCAAACAGCGCATTCAACTGGTTGCGGTCAGTGGCGAGTCGAATGTTCTCGGCGCATTCAACGACCTCGCAGCCATCAGCTCGCTTGCGCACCGGTTCGGTGCGCGTGTGCTCGTGGATGCCGCGCAGCGCGCAGCTCACCGTCGGGTCGAAATGGAGGCGTGGAATATTGATTATCTCGCCTTCTCCGCGCACAAGATGTACGCACCGTTTGGCAGCGGCGGACTGGTCGTGCGCCAATCGCTGCGCACGCCAGACGTGGATGAATTTGCGAGGCATCAAGCCTCGGGTGTAGAGAATGTGGCCGGGATTGCTGCACTGGGCAAGGCCATGCTCTTGCTGCGCCGCATCGGTCTGGATGTGATCGAAGAAGAGGAACGAGCGCTAACGCGGCGCGCATTGCAAGGGTTGTCGCACATTCCGGGCGTTCGGATTTTCGGCGTGACCGATCCGAATTCTCCTCGCCTGGCTCAGCGCGGCGGCGTGATCGGGTTTACTTTACAGCACGTGCCGTACAATCTAGTGGGAAAAGAACTCGCGGAATACGGCGGTATCGGCGTGCGGTGCGGATGTTTTTGTGCACACCTACTCGTCAAGCACTTGCTTGGCATTCATCCACTCCGCGCCCGTGCAGCCGATTTGGGACTGATCCTCCACACACGGTTCACGAGCGGCATTCTGCCCGGACTCGTACGTGTCGGTTTCGGCATTCAGAGCGAGCCGGAGCAAGTAGACGAATTGATCCGGGTTATGGAGAAGATCGCGCAACAGCCCCGTTCGGCCGTTGATCGTCTGATCGGTTCTTTGCACAACGGCACTCCTTTCCTACCACACACCGAAACGCAAAAGCAGATGACCGATTTTGTGCATACGATGATTCAAAAGGTTTACGCGTGACAGGAGACAAAGGTTGAGACTTCCAGTACCATGCCGCCGGCTGCGGGTGTCCCGATCAAAACTGGAACATTCGCAGCCGTAAAAAGCCGGTGACAATATAGAGAACCGCGGCAAACGGGCTGGTCGGTTTTGCTCCCTTCAGTTTCATGACAAACCGCAGGGCGAGAAATGCTTCGAATATGCTTAGTAACAGCCAGAGCACCTGGGTGGGTTTAGATGTAAAAAAACGTCGTTCGCGTTCCGGTTCTTTTTGGGTCGTCTGAACTTCTGAGACTGTATTGACTGTCATTTCGAACTCCTTTAGGAATTAAACCGAGATTCCACGGCGGAATCATTTTGCCATCAATTTCGCCAAAACCGGGCAAAAACTTTGGCTGAACCATCTTAAGTGTAACATTTTTTACCATTTCCTAATGATCTTCGCAAACAATTGCTCAGAACCGAACATTTTGAAACGTTTTCATCGTCCCGATTATATAGAAATAACAGTTTGGGGTATTTAAGAACGATCATTATGCCAGGCAGTAAACCAATCACCTGTGCTTAGAACTGCCGAATCTGGGAGTCAATAGTCGGCTGGGGACATTCTTCCCAGCCGGCTTTTTATACACAAGTTCCGGAGAAGAATACAACCCCGTCTACAACCTTCAGTCGATGACCCCCGTTTCTAGAAATTGATACATTATGAGCAGAGGAAATATGGCGGACATGAAAAACAACCAGGAGAACGCAAGCATGATATCCACCGGCCTTCAGGGAGAATTCTTCGAGATCCACGTCAAAGGGCATCTCGATGATAGCTGGACGGATTGGCTGGAAGACCTGGAAATGAAGCTGTTGGATAACGGTGAAATGATCCTTTCCGGGTACATCGGAGACCAGGCCGCTCTGATGGGCACTCTCAATAAACTCTACGGCCTCAACCTGACCTTGCTCTCGGTGAGCAAGGTCGATCAAAAAGAATAAGGAGATTTTAAAATGGAAAACACAACCAAATTCAATCCCGATCTCGGCAACATCGCCATGAGCGCCTTACTTATCGAGAAGATTCACAGCTGCACCGATTGCCCCATCCGCAAGCAGGCGATGAAACAGCCGCACTCGATCTTCGCCCGGCTGCACGCCTGGCACAGGACCTGGTGGCCGGGCTGGAAAGCCCACCAGGCGAGGGAATGCGCCCTTCACACCATGGCAAAGACCCAAGCCTGAGAAGTTCATTCCAACCAAAAAGCTTATTTTCGGAGAAGAAAATGGAAACAACCATGTCAGGCTTAATTACAAAGAAGGGGCATCCCAACCTTGGCGGCACACGGGCTTTCGGAGCGGTGTGGTTCGGGCAGGTGATTTCGTTCATCGGCTCAGGCTTGACCAGCTTCGCACTGGGAGTCTGGGTCCTGCAAAAGACCGGGGAGATCACCCAGTATGCGCTCATTTCGATGTTCTTTGTGCTTCCGGGAGTCCTGCTGGGCCCGCTGGCAGGCACCCTGATCGACCGGTGGGACCGCCGCAAGGCGATGCTCATCAGCGACCTCGGGGCTGGCATCAGCACCCTGTCGATCGCCGTGGTGTATCTGCTGGGCGGGCTGCAGGTCTGGTACATCTACGTGGCTGTGTTCATGAGTGGGGCTTTCGGCAGCCTGCGGATGCCCTCCATGCAGGCAGCCATGACCCAGATGATCCCCCGCAAGAACCTTGGCCGCGCCAGCGGCATGATGGAGATCGTGCAGATCGGGGAGTTTCTCATCGCCCCGGCGATCGCGGGCGGGCTGATGGGGAAGATCGGTCTTGCAGGCGTGATCATGATCGATTTCTCATCGTTCCTCTTCGCCATCTCCATCCTGCTCTTCGTCCGCATTCCCCGGGCGGAGGCAACGACAGAGGGGCGGGCCGGTTCCGGCTCGATGCTGCAGGAGACTGCTTACGGCTGGAAGTACATCATGGCGAGACCCGGCCTGGCAGCCTTGATGCTTTTGTTTGCCCTCTCCAATTTCACGACCGAGATGACCGTTGTGCTCTTCACGCCGCTCATCCTGTCGTTCGCCACGACAGCCCAGCTGGGCCTGGCGATGTCGTTGAGCGCCAGCGGTTTCCTGGCGGGAGGGCTCCTCATGAGCATCTGGGGAGGACCCAAACGCCGCCTCAGGGTAGTGATCATTTTCATGATCCTGCTGGGATTGTTCTCAGCACTGATCGGGCTGCGCGCTTCTGTGAGTCTCATCATCATCAGCGGTTTCCTTGCGACCCTGTGCGTGCCCATCCTTTCCAGCTCCAACCAGGTGATCTGGCAGAAGAAAGTTGCCCCGGATGTCCAGGGGCGGGTGTTCGCCATCCGGCGGACGATCGTCCTGGCGACCCCGCTGCTGACCTATGTGGTTGCCGGTCCGCTGGCTGATCGTGTCTTCGAGCCGATGATGGCGATCAATGGCCCTCTGGCTGGAAGCTTCGGGCAGATCCTCGGCACGGGACCCGGGCGCGGCATCGGCTTGTTGTTTGTCACGCATGGGCTTGCTGCTTGTCCTGATTACCGCGATCAGTGGTTTGTCTCCGCACCTGCGTCAGGTGGAAGATGAACTGCCGGACGCGGTGATCGCTCAGCCAGGGCATGTGAAAGCAGAAAAAGGGTCGTTGCTGCCATCACCCGCCTCAGATTAGTAACCATGGTTCGGTAGGTCCTTCGTTATGCACCTGATCTTAAGCATTGTTCTTGGAGTAATCGTTAGGAGTGGAGCTGTTAATTCGGACAGGCAGTCCCCTGTGGTCTTGGCGGAGGCGGGATAGCAGGATTTCCGGTACACTGAGTACAAATCAAAGGTCCATCCGCGAAAGGAGACCAAAATGGACAACAAAAATTTAACAACTGCCTTAGGTCCGCTGGCACCATTGTACTTTGACGATAACGTGCGCGACATCTTGGTGGACAGCTGCACTCGGACGCTCTACGAAAAGGAAGGACGTTTGTTCGAAGCAGAAGTAAAGTTCGACTCGCCTGAGGCTATCAAGTCCTTGGTGGAGGCGCTGCTGGGCCTGACTGGCAAGCAGCTTAAGCCTGAAGATACAGTCGTACACATTCCATTCCCTGAAAGCCAGGGGCGCGCCGTGGCGATCTTTCCTCCCACAGCCATCCAGGGCCCACACCTGGTGATCCACAAACTGATGAACACAAGTTGGATTTCCTGGGAAAACTTAATGGAATGGAACTCGATCTCACGGGAAGCTTATGAATTCTTACAGAAAACCATGCGAACACAAACTAATGTACTGGTGGTCGGCGGCATGGGCAGCGGAAAAACCACTGTCGTGAACCGGATCGCTGAGCTGATCTCTCCTGAAAATCGTTTGGTCGTCGTGGAGGATTTCCACGAGCTCCAAATCCGGCATCCCCGGGCGGTGTATTTAGAAGCGGTTACAGCCCCAAATGTTTCGGTCAGCGACCTGATCCGGACGGGCTCGAGCATGCGTCCAGATTGGCTGATCGTCGGCGAGCTGATCGGCGCAGAAGCGATGACCGCCATGGAAGTGATGAGCCGCGGCCATACCGGCATGACCACCTTGCATGCCAACAGCCCCGAAGATGGCCTGAGGCGCCTGGAAGGCATGTGCCTGATGGCAAACCTGGGCCTGGGCCTGGAGGAAATCCGGGTGCTGATCGCTGCAGCCGTCCAACTGATCACCTTCCAGCGCCACATGCCCGATGGCAGCCGGAAAATGCTGGAGATCGTCGAGCTGCGCGGCGTGGAGAACGGGCGGTTTGTTTTGGAGAGGCTGTTCCGCTTTGACCGCAGAGAAGGGATGCCTGGCTTCGACAGGGGTCAAGCCGAGATGGGAGTAAATACAAAAATCCGCTAATCCTCGCTAATCTATATTCGTAAAAATTAGCATCGATTAGCGGATTCCGCCATTTTTAACGCTGCCCTGAGCAGCACATTCGCCCCATTTACACAATCCTGCCACTCGGTGAACTCGCGCGGCGAATGGCTGATCCCATCCACCGATGGCACGAAGATCATGCCTACTGGGCAAAGAGAAGCGAATGATTGGGCATCATGCCCTGCCCCTGAAGGGAGGCGCATCGTATCCAACTGCAGCTCATGGGCTGCCTCAGCAATCATCTGCTGAACCAGCGGATTCATCGGCGCAGGGGGATGTCTTCCGAGCAGCTCAGCCTCCAAACCCAGGCCAAACCGCCCTGCCTCAGCCAGGGCGCGGCTCAATAAAGCCTGCTCCAGTTGCTCAAAGGTGGGCAGATCAGCCGCCCGGCATTCCAGGCCTACCACCGCACTGCCGGGGATGATGTTATATGCGCCGGGCAGCAGGTTGACCAGGCCCACATTAGCGGTGCAGCCTGGGAATTCACCCACCACCAGCTCGCGTACAGCCAGGATGAAAGCCGCGGCACCCTGGGCAGCATCCAGGCGCGCCTCCATGGGGGTCGTACCGGCATGGTTGGCGCGCCCATTGAACGTAAGCCGGTAAGAGGCAATCCCCACAATCCCGGTTACCACCCCAATCGGGAGGCCGGCTTGCCTAAGCCGCGGCCCCTGTTCGATGTGCAGCTCCAGGTATCCCGCCAGCGTATGCGGATCGCACCCGGCAGAGAGCAGGCCCGCCTCGGTCAGCCCAGCGCGCCTCAATCCATTGAGAAGGTTTTCTCGCCCGCCACGCGGCGTTTCCAGCTCCTTTGCGGTCAATTTCCCTGCCAGCGCCGAGCTGCCCAATAACCCCACCAGCGTGCCTTCTTCGTCGGTGAAATCAAGCGCTTCCAGGTGAAAGGGGAGCTGCAAGCGTGCCGATTGGACCACCTGCAGCACCTCCAGCGCGGCAGTCACGCCCAGCGCTCCATCGAAGCGCCCACCCTCAGGCACCGAATCGAGGTGCGAGCCAAGCAGCAAGACAGGAGCCCCAGGTAACCCGCAGCGCAAGAGGGCGGAATGGTTGCCGGCTCCATCGACATGCGTCTCCAGCCCGGCTCTTTGAGCTTGAGCTCGAAACCAGGCGCGGGCTGCCAGGTGGGCCTCGCTCAAGGCAGGGCGGTTAACGCCTCCATCTCCTGTGCCGCCAATCCCTGCCAGTGCTTCGAAATGCTCTCGAAGACGCTGTGGGTCGATCTTGAGCTCGGGATCCATAATATTTTCTAGACCGCCTCTGCTTCTCGGGCAAATTGGGTCTGGTACAGGTGGGCATACAAACCATTCTGTTCCAAAAGGGTTTGGTGTGAACCTTGTTCCACAACCTGCCCCCGGTCAAAAACCAGGATCTGGTCAGCCGATAAGATGGTCGACAGCCGGTGGGCAATCACAATGCTGGTGCGGCCTGCCATCACCCGCTTGAGGGCTTCTTGAATCAGAGACTTCCGATTCACTGTCCAGGTGGCTGGTGGCTTCGTCAAGCACCAGGATGCGGGGATCCTTTAAAATCACGCGGGCCAGGGCAAGGCGTTGTTTCTCTCCACCGCTCAAGCGGTAGCCGCGCTCTCCAACGACTGTATCGTACCCATCGGGCAGCTCCACAATAAAGTCATGAATATTGGCCGCTTTAGCAGCCGCCTCAAGCTCATCTTGGGGGGCGTCGAGCCTGGCATACAACAAGTTGGTACGGATGGTATCGTGGAAAAGGTGGGTCTCCTGTGTAACCATGCCAATCTGGGCGCTGAGCGATTCAAGCGTAATTTCGCGCAGGTCGTGACCATCGATCAAAATACGCCCCTGCGTTGGATCATATAAGCGCGGGATCAGGTAAGTCAAAGTGGTCTTCCCAGCTCCGCTCGGACCCACCAGAGCTACAAGCTGCCCCGGCTTCACCCGGAAGGATACGTTTTGCAAAGCGTGCAGGCGGGCCTGGCTGTGGGTTGGGCCTTCTTCTTCGACAGGGTGCTCAACCGGCGAGCGCTTCTCTGCCAGCTGGTCTTTTCCAGAGGTTTCCTTCCCCTCCTGGGGAGCCTTCCCTCCAGACAGCGTGGCCGTGACCTCGTGCATCTGGCCAAAACGATGCACCTGGCTGAGCAGGTTTTTCTCACCCGAATCATACTGAAAGGTAACAGCCTCAAAAATAAGCTCACCAGTAATTTCCCCCAAAACAGCGGCATCAGGCATATCGGCGATATCGAGAGGCAGATCAATGACCTCAAAAACGCGCTCAAAGCTGACAATTGATGTAGCAAACTCAACCGGAGCGTTGGCTAAGCCTTGCAAAGCACCATACAAGCTGGCCAAGTAAGCACCAAATGCGACAATCGTGCCAACTGTGAACGCCCCACGGATGACCAGGAAGCCTCCCATGCCATAAACCAGGGCCGTGCCCACCGCGCTGATCAGGCCGATGATCACAAAAAAAGTTGTTCCAACCACTGCCCGTTGTATACCCAGGTCACGGACAACCGAAGCGCGCTGCTGAAAACGGCTCACTTCCACCGGGGCACGTCCAAACAGCTTGACCAGCAGAGCGCCGCTGATGTTGAGGGTTTCATTCATGAGCGCGTTCATTTGCGCATTCGCATCCATCTGTTTGCGGGAAATCTCCCGCAGGCGGCCACCCAGGCGCCGCGCCGCCAGGATGAAAAGCGGCATGATCACCACGCTGATCAGCGTCAAGCGCCATTCCATTGAGAGCATAACGGTCAGGATGACGACTGCCTGGACAATATTGGTCACAATCCCCACCAAGGTATTACTGATCGCATTCTGCGCACCAACCACATCGTTGTTCAACCGGCTCATCAGCTCGCCCACCTTGGTGTTGGTAAAGAACCGCAGCGACATGCGCTGGAGATGCGTAAATAACGACAGGCGCAGGTCGTAAATGACCCCCTCCCCGACGCGCACATTTAAGCGCCTTTGGATCACGTTGATGCCACCATTCAGGATAGGTACTAATAAAAGCGCTGCGCTGAGCAGCACCAATCTTTTCAAATCTCCAGAAGGGATCGTAACATCGATCAGGTCACGCATGATCAAGGGGGTAACCAGCCCAAGAAAAGAAGATATCAGGATCAACAGGAGCATTTCAACAATCATCCAGCGATACGCAATCGAGTATCTCAGGACGCGCTTGAGCAGGCTCCAGGTAACTTTTGGTTTTTGATCCGTAGAGCTTAAGTAACCAAACCAACCACCACCATGCATAAACACACCTCGAAAAAAGTATTCCCCTGCAAAGGAGCAAGGGGAAGGAAATTTGAGACAAGGAAATCTCAAGTTATTATACCCCTGCTAATAAAACGCCGGTGGATAGGCAGCAGAATTGGATAAGTGAAGCGTGTGAAAGGCTTCCCACAGCGTCTTATGCATGTTCAAATACAACTCTTGACAAACCCCCAAACCATGATAGAATTAATTCGATGATCATCGAATTAAAAGAGGTGCCCTATCTACCCAGATGAAAACGAACAGATCCTGACCTTCTTCAAAGCCCTGGCCGATTCAACCCGATTGAAGATTGTGGGGCTGCTGGCGCAGCAGGAATATTCGGTCGAGCAGCTAGCTGGCATCTTGGGCCTGGGTGCTTCGACCGTCTCGCATCACCTATCACGCCTGGCGCAAGCCGGCCTGGTCAGCGCCCGAGCGGAGAGCTACTACAATTACTACCGGCTGGAAAGAGGCGCTTTAGAAGGAGCCGCTCAGCGCCTGCTTTCGGAAGAGGTCTTGCGGGCAGCGGTAGCGGCAGACATCCAGAGAGCCAACCCGGGCCAAGAGGATGCCTACGCCCAAAAGGTCTTGCGCAATTACTTCCTACCGGATGGGCGTTTGAAAACCATCCCCGCCCAGCGCAAGAAGCTGCTGGTGATCTTAAGCTTCATAGCCAAAGATTTCGAGCCAGGGATGCGCTACAGCGAAAGAACGGTGAACCAGATGCTCAGCCGCTACCACGCCGATACAGCCAGCCTGCGGCGAGAGATGATCGGTTTTCGATTAATGGAACGAGACAAAGGTGAGTACTGGAGGGCCAAAGAGCCGTCTTCCAGCGATCAAGATAGAGAGGTGTAACATGGACGAACAAAACGAAGCCATACAAAATGATCTGATGAACTTTTTTAGAGCCCTGTCGAACGTGGACCGGCTGAAGATCGCCGGGGCAGTGGGCCTGGAAGCGCTCAGCCTGGAACAGGTGGCCGAGAAATTTGGCATGCGCTCTGCAGATGCCTATAACCACCTGGCGAACCTGGTGCACCACGGCCTGGTCAAGACGGATGGAAAGCTCTACGCGCTCGACAAAGCGGCGCTCGAGGCGCTCTCGCGACGGGTGCTGGCGAACAGCCATCCAAAACCGGCGCTGGAGGATTTTGAAGGCGAGGCCTTTGACAAGAAAGTCTTGAGCGACTTTTTGACCCCTGAAGGACGCTTGAAGGCGCTGCCAACGCAGAATAAAAAATTGATGGTTATCCTGCGTTATGCCCTGAACAACTTTAAGCCAGGCGAGAAATATACGGAGAAGCAGGTCAACGAGATCCTGCGCGGCTTGTTTGATGACACGGCTTCCCTGCGCCGCTACCTGGTAGATAACAAGATGCTCGAGAGAGATAAGGGCATTTACTGGATGGCATAGGTTTGCCCGAAAATAAGGTTCGACAATGCTTCGCGCTGTCGAACCTTATTTTCGGAAATGAGATGAGCTAACCGTTATTTACACAGGTTGGGAACGTATTTAAACTCAAAGGGGGTCTGGTAATACGAAAAGAAGCTGCGGTCTTTCAATAATTCAAATTTCCCGCCGAAATAGCGGTCCAAAATCACCCGAAAAGAATTGACCGGGGTAATCGTCGGATAAAGCAGGCTCTTTCCATCGCCGGGTAAATAATAGGCATTCAGGATCGCCATGCGGTCATCCGCAGAGGCCAAGTCATGACCATGGTCCGCCTGCAAAATGATGATGGGCGGTGTCGCTGAATCCTCCAAGATGCGATCCAGGATCGCGATCATCCGGTGATTGAGGTAAGTCACTTCATCGCGGTAGCCGCGCGTGTAAGCGGCGTCATCCACCGGCTCGGGATAATGTACCAGGCTGCCATCCGAGCTGAAGACTAGCGGACCGTGGGGGGCCAGGACATGGGCGAAGACGAACTTCGGTCCCTGGATGGAGGTGGGGATTTCAGCCAATTGGTCCAGGGTATAGCTCACCTGCTCGTAACGCCGCCTTTCCGGGGCGTTGAGGCCTTCCTCAAAAAAACGCGGCAATTTTGCGGCAGCAGCCACCATAGCCGACCCGCCGGAAGTCTTCACCAGCAGGACTTCAAATCCGCTCAAACCACCCAGGCTGCCAGGAGAGAGATAAACATCGGCATCTTCAAACTGGCTGAATAAAAAGCCCGTCTCGAAAGCCACAAAAGTATAGCCCATGTTTTGGAAAGCGCGGCGCACGGCATTATGCTGCAGCAACCCGGACAGCGGGAGGCGGTCCTGGCTGTCGGTTGGCAGCTCGCCCAATAAATCCTCCAGGTAGGCCAGGTTCAGCGATGACGACAAAGACAGCTCAGTCTGAGCATAATTGCTCTGGCTGCAGCCGGCCAGGTAGAAACCCTTCTCCTGGAGATAGCTTGAGAATTCCGTATTTTTATAGCCGAAGACGGATTTGAGCACATCGTCGCGGGCGTAGGCATCCAGGATAATGTAATAGACATCCGGGGGTGTTTGGCCGGGTGGAACCTGCAGGGGAGCAAGCTCTGCAGGGAGGTTGTTCGGGTTGCTGGCGGCAGCGTTCGAACGGAAGGCATAAGCGCCGAGCTGGAACAGTGGAAAGGTCAGCAGAACCAGGCAGGTCGCATTTAAAACCAGCGTGGAATACGCCAGGTCTTTGACTTTCCGCAGGATCACCCAACTGCCTGCCAGGGCCAGCAGGATCCACAGAGGCAGCAAAAGCCGGTGCCGTCCCAGGCGCGAATGCGCTTCGAGAAAATTATAAATGTGACCATATGCAAAAAAGAGAGCCAGCCACCAGCTCGCCAGCAAAGCTGAGCGCCGGGTATCACGCAGAATCCAAAGAAGCAGCCCCCAAAGAAGAGCGGCTGCGCAAACCACAAGAATCAAAGGTCTCAGCGCAGCCGAGGCCTTGACTTGAGAGATATTATTCGCCAGCAGCGCCAAAACCGGGTAAACCGCCACCAAAAGCGGGTGCAGCGGCCACCGGCGAAACCAATTACTCATCTTCCGGTTTTTCGTCTTCTGGGGTCTTCGAACGACCAAAGAAAGCTTTGATCTTTTTCCAGGAAACCTTGAGCATAAAAGCCGCACCCAACAGCCCGGCAATCAAAAGCTGAATCAGCACGCTGCCTGAACCCGGATCGAGATACCCATTCCCGCTCAACAGGGGGATAGACGCTAAAATATGTAAGATAAAACCATTCATACAACCTACCTTTACAGAGCCGAAAATCCCGGCATGTTTTTTCGAATCATGCGCTGCCTAAAAAAAGCTGCGCACACCAAGGGGACCACACAGAACTGATGAAGCTGCTGCAATAACTTACCCATTCAGAAGCAGTGCGGGTTGAATTATACCAATGATCAAGACTCCTCCAGGAGGGTTTCAAGGGGATTGATCCACGAGGTTTTCTGCGCTTTGATCCAGGCGGTCACCGGCTCTCGCCAGCCAATGCCCGTATCCCGCGCCGAGAGAGCCACCTGCTCAAAGGGATAGCCCTGGCAGCCAGCGTAGATATCATCGGGCACCAAGACATGATAAGCCGCCTCCAGGTGGAGCGGCTGCCCATCTGGAAAGACATACCCAGCCTTCTCCTGCAGGCCGCCCACGAGGGGCTGGTAGGCTTGGATGATCTCCACCAACCTTGAGCCAGTTAATTCAACATCGATGAGCACGTCCTCGGGAGCCAGCATCCCGATCACACTGGCCGGCGTGATCTCTCCGGCTGGTAAGGTCTGGATATAGCGCGGCTCCGCCAGGGCTACCTGCGCACCTGGGACAGAAGCCAGCCAGGCCTTCCCCAAGAGGTGCGCCATGGCCGAGGAGCTGTGGGAAATTCTTTGGCGGGCGTACCCGATCTGATGCCACAAATCCAGGTCAGAACGCGAGCGCCAGCCTGCAATCCGATCTGCCAGTGATTTATCAACCATCCCGGGCTGGTTCTCATGAAAACCCGCTTCCAGGCTGACAACCTGCCTGGTAGAGAGATCGAAGACCAAATCAACCCGCGTATAGCCGCGCATGTACGCGCCAGACTGCACCAGGAGCACGCCATCAACGGTCTCGTTTGTGACCTCATGGCAGTGCCCGCCGAAGATCAGTGGGATGTCGAGCTGGTGCGCCAGCGAGGCCAGCGAGCGCATCTCGCTTGTACAAAGATGGCTCAGCACCAGAACAAGGTCTGCGCCAGCCTGACGCACCTGGGGAATGACTTCCTTGAGGGCGGTATCGTAATGAAGAAAATCGAGAGCGGCGACATGGGCGGGCTTGGTATCGACGGGCGTCTCGCGGGTGGTCAGGCCAACCAGGCCAACTTTAATCCCGTTCAATTCTTTGATCACATAGGGCTGAGCAAAGTCAGGAACCGCTCCGCCAGCCTTCTGGCGGAGATTGGCAGATAACAAAGGGAAAGCCGCCTGGGCAGAGCGGAGGCGCAGGTTATCCAAGCCGTAGTCAAAATCATGGTTGCCGATGGCGGCGGCCTGGTATCCCATGGCGTTCATGAGATCGACGGCCGACTCGCCTTTAAACCAGGTGGAGAGGGCCGGGCCGGTATAGAGATCGCCCCCACTGAGGATCAAGTGATGGGCGGGATCTTCCAGGATTTTTTCTTGCTGCACCCATTGGTACATCAAGCTGTCTGCCCCGCCGTAATCACGCCCTTGCTCCAGCCAGCCGTGTTCATCATTCGTAGCCAGAATTTTGATGTAGCGCTGGCTGCCGCTTTCTTGTATTTGCGGGTCACCAGCCTGAGAACCACAGGCAGCCAAAACCGAGGCCGCCCCCAGCAGGGAGGCAGTCCGGAGAAAGTCGCGGCGGGAGAGAGAAGCTTTCATCTCGGCTGGCGCGGCCGCATGCTGATGATCTCATCCCCAGCCAAAAAGCGCTGAAGAGGCTGCGCTTCCAAAGCCAGGACACGGCTGTTGGCGAAGAAGGCAAAATCGAAGCCGGTCCTGTCTCCAGCCGCCTTGCCCGGCACCGGCAGCAGGCGCACCGTCAGCGGCTTGTCCAGGCGCTGCGCCAGCACAGCCAGGTCCAGCAGCACTGCCGCCAGCGCCTCGGGCGAGGTGTCTCCCGGCACAGGGATGGTATCCAGGCCCGTACCGCACACCGCCGAATAGAGCAGCAGGTCCTTGACAGCCAGGCAGCCCTCTTCGGCGCGCAGCGCCAGGATGGAGTCTTCCAGGTCAGGCATGAACAGACCGCAGAAACCCACCCGCTGGAAGTGCGCCTGGTCCAGCGTCTCCGCAAGGATGGCGGCAGCAGCCAGCGAGCCATGCAGCCCGACGGCCGGAACCCCGATGCATTCCATGGCTGCGCCGATGGAATGCGCCTGGTCGGGAAAGGGCGCCAGTGAAAAATCGAGGCCGCCGAAGCGGAAACCCGCCTTTGCGGCCAATTCTTCTCCGACCCGGCTGAGCTTTTGAGCATGCGTCTCGATTGAAGCCACCAACCGCGAACGCGCCGCCTGCAAGCTGGCTGCTCCTGAAAAAGCATCCACAGCCAGGTCAGCCGCCTCGGTCGCCAGGGCAAAAGCCGGCTCATCACCGGCGTGGTAAGCAGCGGGCAGGAAAGGCGCCCCTGGGGGCACGTTTGCCAGGGCGGCAAAGCGCAGGTTGGTGAAACCATCGGGCGAGAGCGGAGCTGTGCGGTGGATCACCTGCGCACAGGCCCGCACCGCCTCCAGGCTGACGCCGCCCTCGACGGTCAGCATCCCGCCGAAGAAGACATTCTGCGTGGCGGCCAGGGCTTCGGGGATCAGGGCATAGTCGGATAAATTCTCCGGCAGAGCTGGACCCAGGGACACGTAGGAAAACCCCAGCGGACCAGCGGTCTGCTCAACTGCCTGGGCTATTTCGACCAAAGGAGGATGTTTTTTGGATTCGCTGGAGATATCTGCATTCTCACGCAGTAAGAGCGGGAAGGGCGGCAGCGCCAGGCGCACGGTCTGCACCTCGTACCCGGCCTGCTCGTAAACCCGGCGCGCCCGGGCGATGAACATGCCTGCC
Source organism: uncultured Chloroflexia bacterium (assembly GCA_963751425.1). Lineage (GTDB taxonomy): Bacteria > Chloroflexota > Anaerolineae > Anaerolineales > UBA4823 > CAVVUF01. The sequence continues at coordinate 281,507 of CAVVUF010000003.1, forward strand.
TGTTCCAAAATTTTGGTTTTCAAAGGCCAGGAGGGATTGACAAAAACGGTAATCGAGCGGATTTTCACAGATTTCTTTGCCTCACTACTTCAAACATTAAAATCGCCGCGGCGACAGCGGCATTGAGCGATTTCGACCCCCGAAGCCATCGGGATATGAAGGCGTGCCTCTGCCAGGCGCTGCGCTTCAACACCCGCGCCTTCCGCCTCCCCGCCGACGATCAGCACAGCCGGGGAGCGAAAATCCGCCTGGGTATAAGGCAGGCTGTCACCGACATCCGATAGGTAAATTCTGACTCCCGGCTGATTCCTGCCCGGCTTGAGCAGAGATTGAATTTCTGTCCACTCCAAGACCAGCAGCGGCAGGCGGAAGTGAGCGCCCATGGCGGAACGCAGGACCTTTGGCGAGAAGGGATCGACCGAGTCGGGCGTCAGGATGATCCCCTGCACCCCCGCCGCAGCGGCCGTGCGCAGGATGGTGCCCAGGTTGCCCGGGTCGCGGATGGCATCCAGCAGCAAGACGAAATCGAGTACGGCGGGGAGCGGCAAGAGGCGCTGCTTTATCACTGCCAGGAGACCCTGGGGGGCCTGGGTATCGCTGGCCGATTTCAGGACCGCCGGGGTGACCGGTTCTACGATCGAGGAGGGAAGCTGGCGAATGATCTCAAGCCCACGCGGGCTCAGGTCGGGGGTGTAAAGCACCAGGGCTGGCTGCCAGCCAGCCCGCACGGCTTCTTCCACCAGGCGTACGCCTTCGATCACGAAGACACCTTCGCTCTGGCGCAGAGGCGACTGCTCCTCCAGTTTGCGCACCCATTGGATGCGAGGGTTATGCGTGGAGGTGATCACGAGAATCCACCAATCATCACGAATTTTCACCCAGTCGAAGACCAGGTTGAATTAAAAATCCTTCCCAAATTCGGAGAAAGATTTCAAGGGTAGGCTGATCGTATAAAGTGATGCGCACAAGGCTCAGTTTCGATTTAGGATTTTGCGCAAAATAAGCCTCAACCGCCGAGAGGATGATCCTGGCAGCGCGCTCCTTGGGAAAGCCGAAGATGCCCGTAGAGATGGCCGGCAGCGCCACAGAAGACAGCTCCAATCGCTCGGCCAGGCGCAGGGAGCCCGTGACGGCTTCATCCAGCTTGCGGTCCTCGTCCCCCTCCCCCCACACCGGTCCGACGGCATGGATCACATACCGGCAGGGGAGCTTGCCAGCGCGCGTGTAAGCGGGCGCGTTATGCGCCACCAGCCCGTGCTCGCTAACCCAGGCATCGCTCTCAACCTGGATCGAGCTGCCGCCGTGCCTCACGATGGCGCCTGCCAGGCCGCCTCCATGCTGCAGGCGGCGGTTGGCTGCATTGACAATCGCATCGACATGCTCAGCCGTCAGGTCGCCCTGGGCAAGCTGCAAGCGCTGACCGGAAGGAAAGGTGAATTCACTCAGGACCTGGCTCATCAATACCTCTGTGAGGATTGTAGCACGAGTGGAGCCTGTAAGACAAGATTTGAAATATGCAGTCGAAAATGGATGAAGCCGGCAGTTAAAAACCGAAACATCCCAATTTTCGTATCATTACAAAACAAAAGACAGCAGGCCTCGATGGGTGTCTGCTGTCTTCGTATGTTGGGAGGGTGAGTTTTGTTTAGCCGGCTTGTGCTTTTTGGACAATGGCAGCAAAAACCTGAGGCTCGCGCACAGCCAGGTCAGCCATCATCTTGCGGTTAACAATGATGTGGGCAGACTTCATAGCATAGATCAGGCGGCTGTAAGTGGTGCCGTTGATGCGTGCGGCGGCGTTAATGCGCGCAATCCACAAGCGGCGCAGCTCGCGCTTGCGAGTGCGGCGGTCGCGGTAGGAATACCACAGGCTTTTGAGCATGGCTTCATTGGCGCGCTTGAACAAGCGGTGACGCGTGCCAAATTGGCCTTTGGTCATTTTTAGAACTTTTTTGTGATGCTGGCGTCGGTATGGACCAGTTTTTACACGAGGCATTTTTTACTCTCCTGCGAACCCCTGGGCGCCGGTAGCTCTTTTCTTCTACCCGTTATTACACCCAGCAGACGCAATGAACAAAGGTTGATAAACGATATACAGGAATCCTAGTCTGAATTCTTCAGGTAGGGCGCCAGACGGTGCACGCGCTTGGTGAAGCCGCGGCCCTTTACCACCAGCATCTCATCCAGCAAGCGCTTGTTGCGCTTGGAGGTGCGCCGGCGGAAGTGGCTTTTCCCACCCTTCGTGCGGACGAGCAATCCTGTCCCAGTTACGCTAAATCGCTTGGATGTCGCTTTATGGGTCTTGATTTTGTACTTCCCTACAGTTTTCTTACGTGGCACGACAAAACTCCTCTCACAAAAAATTCCGCGGTACAGGGGAGCACCCAACTGCTCCTGTTCTACCGCGGGTACATCACGGTATTGATCCTACAAGCCTTTGAACGGCTGCCGCTTTACTTTTTCTTGGCGGTCTTGGAAGGCGCCAAAATCATCAAAACACTGCGTCCTTCCATGGCTGGCGGCACCTCAACGGAACCGACTTCAGACAGCTCTTCGGCAACTTCCTTCAAATCTTCCAGCGCTAAGTCAACGTAATCAATTTCTCGGCCTCGAAAACGAACGCGCACCCTGACCTTAATGCCATCTTCTAACCAACGGCGTGCATCCCGTACTTTGAACGACCGGTGATGGTCATTCGTCTTGGGGCGAAGCTGGATTTCTTTGACTTCGATCTTGGTTTGCGCTCGACGGGCATCCCGTTCTTTTTTCGTTTTCTCGTATAAGAATTTGCCAAAATCCATGATCCGGCAGACCGGGGGCTCTGTATTTGGGGCAACTTCTACCAAGTCGAGGTCGGCTTCACGCGCCATCCGCATTGCATCTTGGATAGACACGACTCCGACGTTTTCGTTGTTGGCTCCGATCAGGCGAACTTCTCTGTTTCGAATTTCCTCATTTATACGGTAACTTTGGGCGCTGATATGTATTCTCCTCTCGTATTAAATCAAACCATTTGGGCACACGGCCCTTAACAGCGGGGCTGATGATACCATAATCCTATGCGAATCGTCAACATCTGGTGAAAAATTGCCATGGTTCTACCCATAACCGAACATCCTCATGAATTATCGTGTGGAACCTAAAGCGCTTTCGACCGCTCTGCAATCTTCTGTTTCACCATTGCTACGAACTCACTCACCGGCAAGCCATCCGCGCGTGAGCCATCCCGCTTGCGCAGCGAGATTTGCTCTTCCGCCATCTCTCGGTCGCCCACCACCGCCATGTAGGGCACCTTGAAGAGCTGGGCCTGCCTGATCTTGGCATTCATCCGGTCAGCGCCCAGGTCAGCCTCGGCGCGCAGGCCGGCTGCTTTCATCTGGCCAGCGAGACGCAGGGCATACTCGTTGTGCGCATCGGTGATGGGGATGATGCGCACCTGCTCGGGGGCGAGCCAGACCGGGAAGGCGCCTGCATAGTGCTCAATTAAGAAGCCGATCATGCGCTCATGCGTGGAGAGTGGGGCGCGGTGGATGCACAGCGGCGTTTCCTCCTGCCCTTCCTTGTTGATGAAGGTCAAGTCGAAGCGCCCGGGTTGGGCAAAATCCACCTGGTTGGTCGCCAGCGTGAACTCCTTACCGATGGCAGACCAGATCTGCACGTCGATCTTCGGACCGTAGAAAGCCGCTTCGTCAGCCCGCTCCACATAGGGCACCCCACCATTATCCATGGCGCGCCGCACCATTTCTTCGGTCTTGAGCCACAAGCGCTCGTTATCAACGTATTTCTTGCCCAGGCCCTGCTTATGGTGCGTACTCAGGCGCATGACATATTTCTCAATGCCGAAGATCTCAAAGTACTTGTGGTACAGGTCGATCACCGCCATGAACTCCTGCTCGAAGAGCTCTTCAGGGACGTAAATATGGGCATCGTTCATCTGCATCGAGCGCACGCGCAGCAAGCCAAACAATTCGCCCGATTTTTCATAGCGGTAGCAGGTGCCATATTCAGCCAGGCGCAGCGGCATATCACGGTAGGAATGCGGCTTGGAGGCGAAGATCTTGTGATGCATGGGGCAGTTCATGGGCTTGACGTAATACTTCACGCCTTCCAGCTCCATGGGCGGATACATGGAATCTTCATAATAAGGCAAATGCCCCGAGCGCAAGAACAAGTCCGCCTTGGTCAGGTGCGGCGTGCGCACGCGCACGTAGCCAGCTTTGAGCTCCATCTCTTTCGCCAGTGTTTCCAGCTCCTCGATCATGACACCGCCGCGCGGCAGCCAAAGCGGCAGGCCAGGCCCGACCTCATCATCAAAGATGAAGATTTCCAGCTCCTTGCCCAGCTTGCGGTGGTCGCGTTTCTTGGCTTCTTCGATCTGCCAGAGATATTCTTCCAGCTCCTTCGCCGTCTTCCAAGCCGTCCCATAGATGCGCTGCAGCATCTTGTTCTTCTCATCGCCGCGCCAGTAAGCACCCGAGACCTGCATCAGCTTGATCGCTGAGGGGTTGATCTGGCGGGTGTTCTCGACGTGCGGTCCCCGGCACAAATCCACAAAGGTATCGGACTTGTAGATGGAGATCTCCGGCTTCTCGTCCAGCGGGCTGCCGTATTCGTCGAAGCCGCCCTGCTCCAGGCCCTCGATCAATTCGAGCTTGTAGGGCTGCTCCTTGAAGATCTGGCGCGCTTCATCACCTGAAACCACCTGGCGCTGAAAGTCGTGCCGCCCAGCAATGATCTGGCGCATGCGCTTTTCGATCTTCTCCAGGTCTTCCGGGGTCAGGTTGCGCGGCAGGTCAAAATCATAATAGAAGCCGTTCTCGATGGGCGGGCCGATGGTGTATTTGGCCTCCGGGAACATCTCCACGACGGCCTGGGCCATCACATGCGCCGCTGAATGGCGCAGCTTGTATAGATCGCTTTCCTCGTATTTTTCCTGCTGTTTTTCTGACATTTTTTCCTCCGAAGTTCGCGGTGTTTATTTTATCAAACTCTTTCCTGAATATCGCGTCTGGCTCTCTCCAAAAAGAGATCCAATGACATTGATCCTGGATTTTCCCCGCTGCGCAAGCGTAAAGCCACGCTGTTTTGCTCAACCTCGTGATCTCCGACGACCAGCATGTAGGGAATCTTCTGCATCTGGGCGTCGCGGATCTTGGCATTCATACGCTCAGCACGCTCATCCAAATTCACTCGTAAACCGGCTTGCTTGAGTTCTTTGAGCGGCTTCATAAGCATAATCTATATGACGATCGGCAATCGGGATGACCACTGCCTGGACAGGCGCCAGCCAGATGGGGAAGGCGCCGGCATAATGTTCGATCAGCACCCCGAAGAAACGCTCCATGCTGCCGAGCAAGGCCCGATGGACCATATAAGGGCGCTGAGGCTGCCCTTCGGCATTGATATAGGTCAGGTCGAAGCTTTCAGGCATATTGAAATCAAACTGGATTGTGGAAAGCTGCCATTCCCGGCCCAGGGCGTCGAGCAGTTTCAAATCGATCTTCGGACCGTAGAAGGCACCCCCACCAGGGTCGACTTCATAAGCTAAATCTGCCCGCTTTAGCGAGGCTTCCAATGCGCTTTCAGCGCTTTGCCAAGCAGCCGGATCACCGGCTGCCTTATCCGGCTTGGTGCTCAGATAAGCCTTGAATTCTTGGAAGCCAAAGGCGCGCAGCATGTTCAGACAAAAGTCCAGGACGAAATCGATTTCAGCAGGCATCTGGTCTGGGCGGCAGAAATGATGGGCATCATCCTGCGTAAAACCTCGCACCCGCAATAAGCCTTGCAATACGCCACTGCGCTCATAACGGTAGACCGTACCCTTTTCGGCGTAACGGATCGGCAGCTCGCGATAAGAACGGGTATGGCTCTTATAGATTTGCAAGTGGAAGGGACAGTTCACAGGCTTGAGATAATACTGCTGCTCATCGATTTCCAGCGGAGCGTACATATTTTCTTTGTAGAAACTCAAATGCCCACTGGTTTCCCATAACTGTGCTTTGGCGATGTGCGGAGAATAGACGAAATCATACCCAGAGCGTTCGTGCTGATCATTCCAATAATCCTCCACCAGCTTACGGACCATGGCGCCCTTGGGATGCCAGAGGATTAATCCCGATCCGACGATTTCACTCGTGCTGAAAAGATCAAGCTCTCGCCCCAACTTGCGGTGGTCACGCCGCTCAGCCTCTGCCAATTTCCATAAGTAATCTTTCAGCTCGCCTTCCGTTTTCCAGGCCGTAGCGTAGATGCGCTGCAGCAGCTTATTCTTCTCATCGCCACGCCAGTAAGCGCCCGAGACCTGCATCAGCTTGATCGCCGAGGGGTTGATCTGGCGGGTGTTCTCAACATGAGGTCCGCGGCACAGATCCACAAAGGTATCGGACTTGTAGATGGAGATCTCCGGCTTTTCGTCCAGCGGGCTGCCGTATTCGTCAAAACCGCCCTGCTCTAACCCATCGATCAACTCGAGCTTGTAGGGCTGATCCTTGAAGATCTGGCGCGCTTCGTCACCTGAAACCACCTGGCGCTGAAAGTCGTGCCGCCCAGCAATGATCTGGCGCATGCGCTTTTCGATCTTCTCCAGGTCCTCCGGCGTCAAGTTGCGCGGCAGGTCAAAGTCGTAATAGAAGCCGTTCTCGATGGGCGGGCCGATGGTGTATTTGGCCTCCGGGAACATCTCCACGACGGCTTGCGCCATCACATGCGCCGCTGAATGGCGCAGCTTGTATAGATCGCTTTCCTCGTATTTTTCCTGCTGTTTTTCTGACATTTTTTCCTCCAGCAATACAAACAAAAAAACTCTCACCTGCTGGGGCGAGAGTTTGATCACGCGGTTCCACCCAGATTTGGATCGAATTCAAAACAAATCGCTCCGCTCTTTGGACCGATAACGGGGTCAGCCGTTTGCCATACTCAGGGATACCCTTTCTGGTTCACGCTCGCGGGTGGTTTTCACCGGTTCGTCGCCCTGAGGAGACTTCTCAATCTTCGATCTCCTCTCCCTGTCAGCGCCGGAGCCTGTTACTCGTCCCGGTCAAAGCGGTTGGATTTATGTAAAAGCAATTATACCTGGAATGGTCGAAATTAGCAATTTAATTATGGGAAATACCGGTAAATATCCTTTCGGTGCAAAACTCTTACAAAGATCACCGTTTCTCCCTCAATGACAAACCCGATCCGATAATCGCCAATTCTGATGCGGGAGGAAGTATCTACGCCGGTGATCTTTTTTATATTTGTAATTTCATGAAGGTTGGGCGCTTTTTAAACGGAGCTCGATCACCTGACTGTCCTGTTTCTTTATGGAGATATCTTTGATCTTGCGCAGATCTCTGGCGAAACTGGCCTTGAACTCGACTTTCAAGATCCATCACCCAGAATTTGGTCAATCTCCTCTCGGCTGGCTGCTGCGCTGGTTTCGCCTTCCCGGATGGCATTTGCCAGCAGGAGATCTTCCACAACCTCTGCCACCAGGCGATAAAAAGCCTCTCTGCTCTCACCACGGAAATCTACACCCGCATTGTTCACAGCCGCCTTAGCAGCTCCCTCTTCCGCCTTACGGTAATCCTTTTTCGTTTCCCTAAGTTGATGGATGCCTGCCGAATATTCTCCCCTCTCAGGCTGCTGATTGTCTAAGACCTGTTCGATACAGACAATTATTTCGCTATTGATACTGCGATGGTTGGCTGCTGCGCGCAGCTTTAGGCGTTTGTAAAGATCCTCAGGAATATTTTTTACAGTGATCGAAGACATAATAACTCCAAAATGCAACCATTTTGGAACTATTTTACACGAGAAAATTATATCTTCATTGCTCAGTTCTATCTTTGACCAGGTGAGATAACTTGACAGCTTCCTCCTGCGGGCGTATATTCCAACCAATTTCCCCTCGCACAGGATAAACCGCATGATCGTCAACGTCAACCAACTGTCAAAGTCCTTTGAATACTATAAAAAAGAATTGGGTCTGAGAAGCTCCCTGAAGAATCTCTTCCACCGCGAAAAGCTAACCAAAGAGGCCGTCGACGAGATCTCTTTTGCCATCGAGGAAGGCGAGATGGTCGGCTTCCTGGGCCCGAACGGCGCCGGAAAAACGACTACCCTCAAGATGCTCTCAGGCATCCTTTTCCCCACCGCCGGCGCTGCTTCTGTGCTCGGTTTTACTCCTTGGGAACGCAAGAAGGCTTTCAAAATGCAGTTTGCGATCGTCATGGGTCAGAAGAGCCAGCTGTGGTGGGACCTGCCTGCCAACGAATCGCTTTACCTCAATAAAACCATCTATGAGATCGATGATGAGTCCTACAACAACACCCTGGCAGAGATGACCGAGCTGCTCGATGTGAAGCACCTGCTTAATGTACAGGTGCGGCGCTTGTCGCTGGGCGAGCGGATGAAATTGGAGCTGATTGCTGCGCTGATCCACAAGCCGCGCCTGGTGTTCCTGGACGAGCCCACCATCGGGCTCGACATCCTTTCGCAGGTTAAGATCCGCGAGTTTTTTAAATTTTACAACCAGGAGAAAAAGGCCACCATCCTGCTTACCAGCCATTATATGGAGGATATCGTCAACCTGTGCAAGCGTGCTATTATTATTAATGAAGGGCATATTGTCTTTGATGGCGACCTGCTGCGGGTCAACGATGTCTTCGGACAATCCAAGGTGATCAAGCTGAAGCTGACCGAGCCAGTCAGCCGGGAAGTATTAGGCGAGTTTGGCACGGTGAAGGAATGCGCCGATTTCAACGCCACCCTCGAAGTGCCGCGCCCGGAGCTGAAGGCAATCTCATCAGCCATCCTCAACCGGCTGCCAGTGATCGACTTCAACATCGAAGATATCCCCATCGAGGAGGGCATCGCCCTGCTCTACCAGCGCAAGGAGGCAGTCAATGGCAGCCGGTAACGCCTCGCTGCACAGCCCACCTTGCCCAAGCGCTTCCCCTGGCTGGAAAAGTATGCCAAGGCTTTCGAGCTTGGCTTCCAGGCCGAGCTGGAGTACCGCCTCAATTTTCTGCTCTCGCTCCTAAGCGCTGCATATCCTGTCTTCATTCAATATTTTCTATGGACGGCGATTTACCTCAATACACCCGGCAACATCGTTTTCGGCTACACCTACCAGCAGATGATGGCCTATACCTTCCTGGCCGGATTGGTGGGCCGCATCGTGCGGACTGGCTTCGAATACGAGATCATGGAAGATGTCAAGTCGGGCAAGTTTAGCAAGTTCCTCGTTCAACCCCTGGGATATTTTCCTTACCGCATCGCCAGCTACTTTGGCGGCAAAGTTCCCAACCTGGCGATCCTCCTCGCCATCCTGGCGGTCGTCCTGATCGGCCTGAACGCTATCTGGGGAATAACGGTCGGTCTGCCGCGCCTGCTGCTCTTCCTGGTTGCCATCGTACTGGCTGTGGCGCTCAACTTTCTCATCTTTTACGGCATCAGCGCCATTTCCTTCTGGCTGGTGGAGATCGGTTTCCTCTTCGAGGGCATCCGCATCGTTTTCATCCTGTTCAGCGGCGGTATTTTCCCCCTCGAAGTGTTCGGTCCCACATTCATGCGCGTGATGACTTTCCTGCCTTTTATGTACACCATTAGCTTCCCGATCAAGGTGCTCAACGGCACGCTCACGATCGACCAGGTATGGCAGGGCATATGCGTGCAGCTGTTCTGGATTGGGGTTATGTACCTGGCTGCCAGCCTGCTGTGGCGCGTAGGCAGCAAGCGGTTTGTCTCGGTGGGGGGATAATATGGACAGCCTGCGAGGCGAGCTCAAAAAACATTTCACCATCTATGTGCTTTTCGTCAAGAACAGCATCATGGCCCAGATGGAATACCGCTTCAATTTTATCGGCAACTTTGCCATGGAGAGCGGCTACTTGCTGGTCAAGCTGTCGTATATCGTGGTGGTCTACCGCTCAGGTGTGAAGATCCATGGACTGACTGCCGACGAGATTCTGCTCTTCATCGGCACCTTCATTTTTATGACCGCCTTTTATGCCGGTCTGTTCATGATCAACAACTTCCGCTTGTTGAATAAGATCAAAGACGGTGATCTCGACCTGCTCCTGACCAAGCCGGTCTCGCTCCAGTTCATGGCCACCCTGCGCCAGACGGATGTGACCATCTTCCTCGTGGATGCAATCGCCGGGGGGATTGTGATGATCATCGCCTGGCAGCGGTTGGCTATCCCGGTAACGCTCGCCACGCTGGGCGGATTTATCCTGTTGATCGGGATCAGCATCACCGTCAGCTACTGCTTGTTCCTGCTGCCCCAGATCCTTTCCTTCTGGCTGCTGAACACTTCTGCAATTGCCGGGATCACGGATGCTTTTTGGGATTTCAACAGCATGCCGATGGGCATCTACACCACCACCATTCAACAGGTCGGGATATTCCTCCTGCCTATTTTTGTCATCACCAACTTTCCACCGCTCTTCCTGGTGGGCAAGATGCCGCCCGCGTATTTTGCCTGGGTGTTGGTTCTGCCCTTCCTGCTGATGACAATCGTGCGCCTCTTGTGGAAGAAGGGCCTGCGCTCTTACGCCAGTGCGAGCAGTTAGAACGGGGTATTTTTTACCAATGCTCCCAGCGCACGACCTCATCAAAAGGTTTGCGACCCCCGAGCTTGGGTTTGCCAGCGGCAGTCTCCGCGGCATATCCAAAAGCGAGCGCTATCTCGAGGAACTTGCCCGCAGGTACTCCCAAGAGCTCCCTGGCTTTTTCACTCTCGCCCAGCCATACCAGGCAGGAACCCACGCCCAATTCCCAGGCAGCTAACTGGAGATAGGCGGCTGCCTGCCCGATATCAAAAGGCCACTCATCTGAAGAAACCAGGGCGATCCCAAAGGCTGCGCCAGCCAGCGGACCAGCATAGGTGCCGCATTCGGATAATTTTTTCAGCCGCTCACGTTCACGCAGCACCAGGAAGGTCCAGGGCTGTTTGTTCATACTGCTTTGAGCGTGCCGCCCTGCATCCAGGATCTGCCGGATGTGCTCTTCGGGCACTGCCTGGTTGGTGTAGCTGCGCACGGCACGCTTGGAACGGATTGCCTCAAAGATATTCATAGAACCTCCTATCCTTTTTTGGATAAAATCAAGAAAGCAGCTATTGCCACCTCCTAACTCTAAAATCACATCTCGATGGGTGGGTTCGGTAAAGCGTTGGATACAACGCACCAACAGCTTTCCTGTCACAGCGCGTGAAAAAGTAGCTGTGGGGTAGGGATGTTGATAATATGCATCCCAGTTTGTTGGCTTCGTATTTTTATTTTGGGGCCCGCTCATAAAAGACAAAACTTTTCTGGATCCAAAAGATTACAAAGAATAAAGCTGTTTCAACGATAACTTTTGCCAGGAAAATTGGAACCTGCAAAGTTGAGTGTAACAAGCTGATCAAATTAGCTGAAATTACCCCGAAGATGATCACCAGTAAAACATAGCGTGAGAATGTTTTGCTGACTTTCTTTTGGGAATGAAACACTGAATTACGCAACAGAATATAATTTACGATTAAAGCCACCACCCTTGCCAGAAGAGTGGCGGCCAGGATTTGCTGTAGCATTGGATAAGCAATAAAGAACACCAAGTAATCAACCATCGTTGTTATCAGTGAAGTGATGGCATAGCGGAAGAGCACAAAATAAATCCGAGATGAGTCTTCAGTGGGTTGAAATTGGTGGCGCGGTTCTGATTGAAGTAAATGGTTTGGATTTCAACACAAAAGAAGGATACACCTTGACGTTTGCAGACTAATAACATTTCAAGTTCATATTCATATCTATCATAAGGAATTTCCAGACATATCGGAAACAAAGCCCTAGGAATACCTCGTAAGCCAGTTTGTGAATCATGCAAGTTAAATCTTAAAGCCCACCTGAATAAGACAGAGGTAATTTGATTACCAAATCGACTTTTCCAGGGTACCTGGCGATCAAACTGACGTTCTCCCAAAATTAGCTCATCGGGATATTGTTCAATTAACGCAGCAATTTTTACGATATCATCAATGGCATGCTGTCCATCAGCATCCACAGTAACCACCCCTGCAATGGATTGGGGTTGGTTGAATAAAAAACGCAGTCCTGTCTTCAAGGCTGAACCCTTACCCTGATTCTGTGCATGGGTAAGTAAATCAACACTGGGGTACTGTGCCAATCTAATAAAGATGTCCTGGCATTCCGGAGTACTCCCATCATTAACCACTACCAAACGAACAAAAGTATGACGCGCAAGAAGATTTTGGACAATCTCCAACAGCTTTTCATCTGGGTTATAGGCAGGGATCAGAATAGCGATATTCATTAGTAAACCGGCTAAGGCCGCTCCACCATCGCCCAGCTAAATAATTCGAAGACCAACTGATACTCGTCCGTGTCCATACGTTGGAAGATAAAATCGATAATTTTCGGATCTGCGTCCGAGCGAAACAGCAAGAGCAGCTTACCAGGATTCTTGATCCAGGTTCGCCAGGAACACATCGTAGCTATCCATTGTGTCAAAAATAAAATTAATGTTTAGTCCTGGAAGAGAAAAGACCGGGTAAGAAGAAATCAGTGTTATCCCTGCTGGACGCGTTTCCAAGGCGGCATAAATTTTATCATTGAGTTCAGGGAAAATAACTTTCTTTTGCATCTCCAATTGTTCAGCTACTAACGACTGACCCGGCAACCACAAGGTGACTGCTAGGATCGCAGTGGTCAAAAGTATAACCACTGCACCCACCGGAATGCGCCCTAGATGCAATCTTTGGATAACTTCCAGACCAATCCTTACTAACCGTTCTAGCAGCATCCCGAACAGCAAACATAATAAAGGGAATATCAGAGCTACATTGCGGACTTCATACCCGACGAATAAGCCCCACATAAGACTATAAGGGACTAGCACAATACCAACCAACCAGCGGTAAAATTTAGGATAAAGGGGTAACCCAATGATTACTGCAAGAAACACGAACCGGTAACGCCCCAGGTTGCTAAAGGTCCACACCAATCTTTCCCAAAGCGTCCGATCCCCAATCCACGCGATCCACCCAAGGCTGGAATCTTGTACACCAGTGCGGATCCAGTAGATTGCAATCAGGTACCAGGACATCACAAACACGAATGCTGTCAACATGGCACGCCAGAGAGTGCGTCGTAGCTGCCGGGCATCAACAGGTACTTCCAGATGCCATATAACCAACACCAGAATAGGATACACCAGCAGCATATATAAACCGCCCTGTTTTGTCAGGGCAGCCCCGCTGGCAAAGATCACCCCAGCAATGATCTGGCGAACCTGTTCGGCAGTGTCTGAAATGTGTTGGAGTTTGATGAGGTTGTAGATTGTCAGAAAGCCAAAAAACATCAGAGCCGTATCCACATACCCCTCAGCAATATACTCCCCAAGGAACTTCTTGATCATGTAACGCGCGACAACCAAACCCACTAAGGCCCCAAATGACCGTTCGCTCAATGCCAGGTCCAAAAACATCAACAAGGTGACGAAAGGAAACAACGGCATGATGGATTTTGCAAACAATTGCACAGTCTGGTTACCCATCAGAATATAAGTAATCGACCAGTCGCGGGAATTAAACTGGGGATATATCATGGTATGAGGGAAGATATTGCTGGCCCATTGGATAGCCCAAGGATTCCAGGATACAACGGCATCCCAGAATTTAAACACCCCCCAAAACTCTTTATAGAGAAATCCAAAATACCATTTCAAAGCATCAAAAGCCAAGTAGATCAGAACCAGGATCAATAACAACAATCCGAAACGGATGACACCAAGATTAGCAGTGGAATCAGTGGTTTTTCCGGATACTTCTATGCCCCATTGTTTTAGACGGGCAAGGGAATTTCCTGCAGACTGATCACAAGTGGAGCGCAACACCTGCCTGTAACGGTAAACCAGCACGGCACATTCGATGAAGATAAGGCAGTACACAACCCAGGGCAAGTATAGACCTACCGAGGTTAAAACGAATACCGCTGCATAATTGGCAACGAGGCTCAATCCAAAGATATAAATTATATTTTGTAAAAAGGAGTTTGAGCGGAACCTTAAGATTGAGGTAACCAACAGACCAGGGAGTAAAGTCATCTGGAAAAGACCAATAATACCTCCAAAATAGATCATGGTTTTCCTCCAGTTAATTTAGTACGGGAATACCCTTGCATCCGAATGGCTGATATGAACCATTTCCGCACTATAATACCATGACAACTCATCAGGGCAGAGGCAATGTCCATTAATGCATATGCCGATTAGGGAAGGAGGATAATAGAATTTCTCATTCGCACTGGATAAACCCATTTGCTCTAGATCGGTAATGTGCAACTAAAATTACTGGCAGGATATTAAGTTTTCACCAGAACCCAATCGCGCTGCCTGCGGCTGGAGATGAAGCAGGTGACTGCTCCTCCCAGGAAAAACCAGCCTCCTGCCACCAGGAAGATGAGCAGGTATAGGACCACAAACCCATATAAATCCAAAACGATCTGCATCCACACCTGGCGCTGAGAGAAGATAACCTGTCCTCGAATACCCTCGCCGCGCTGCGCGCTCCGGAAAAGCATGACTCTGCGGAACTCGATCAATCCATCTGCAAGCAAATACAGATATAAACCGCCCAACATGAATATAAATATTTCAGGCCGGTTTAGCTGGCGCGCCAATACGATCCAGCCAGCTAAAATCATCAGGCACAGGAAGCCCACTTTGAGCAGGAAAATGGGGGTAAACAAGCGCTGTTGAGGAGGTTTGCTATGCACTGCAGGTGGATCATAGATACCTTCATAAGCAAGATGGTCCTTGGCCCCAGCATGATATAAAAATGAGGCCGCGTAGGTTAAAAAGGCATCTGCAACAAAGAGAATGCCCCCTATAAGAATAGTGAACCAACACCTGGTTCAAAAATATTTCTTCGGCCAATTGGATCCTCCTGATGATCTCAACTCCTATGATTGTAGTAAATAGCGAGAGATAAGTCAAATAAAATCAATTCGCGCTGGACAAATCCACCAACCTCAAGTAAAATAGCCTGCCGTGATAAAGTAAAGTCCGACCCAGCAATTGGGTTAACCCAATTGCGGACCGGTTCGAAATGGATTTTTGGAGGAAGTACCTTGGCTAATTCTCGTTCTGCAATCAAACGCATGCGACAAAACCCGAAGCGACGCTTACGCAATCGCTATTTCACCGGTGCTGCCCGCACCGCCATCAAGAAAGCCCGTACTACGATGGAAGACGGGACCGCTCAGGATGCGCGTACCGCCACCCTGGAAGCGATCCGCACCCTGGATAAGGCTGCTGAAAAAGGTGTGATCCATAAGAACAATGCTGCCCGCCGCAAGAGCCGCCTGATGCGCCAGCTGGCCAAAATCGAAAAAACAGCTTAACCAACGCATGCAGCCGCGCGACCACAATCTTTCTATGTGGGCGGCGAAACCTGTTTTCCCCTGTAAATCAGCGGGAGCCCTGTGCTCCCGCTTTTTGCGCTTAAAGTCCGCTAATCTTCGCTAATCATTAATGCTAATATAATCTATTCTTTGGAGAGAAAAGCCACCCATATTGAATTTGATATCACAAAACGATCCAAAAACCATGAAACCCGTATTCATCCGTGGGCTTGATTCTTTAAGACATGGAAGAAAAATGGCAAGCGAGGTCCATCCATCAACCAAAGAACGCTGGGGCGATCTCGAGAGTTTATTGGTAAGCGCGGCGCATATGCGAATTGCTGGTATATGTTCTGGCGGCTGGAGAGAGCCCAATTCAAAAAACTTCAAAATCAATCATGAGGATAATATAATGACAATCCAATCTGCTGTGGTCCAATTTCCAGTCAATGAAACAACCGGCGCCGGTTATCTGGCCATGCCCGAAAAGGGGGGGCCTGGCATTCTCGTATTACATGCCTGGTGGGGGCTAAAGCCCTTTTTCAAGCAGTTATGCGACCGCCTGGCTGAAGAAGGTTTTATAGCATTCGCACCCGACCTGAACAACGGTGAAATTGCCGACACGATCGAGTCAGCCAAGGAGTTAATGGAGAAGCGCGATGACCAAGCCCAAGGCGAGACCGTCATGGCAGCCAAAGCTTTTCTGCTGTCACATCCAGGGCGACTGGGTAATGAAATTGGCGTGATGGGTTTTTCAATGGGTGCGGCCTGGTCAGTGGCAACCTGCGCGTTTTCACCCGAAAGCCTGGCGGCGGTGGTGTTATTCTATGGATCCTACACGGTTGATTTTGCGAAGGCTAAAGCAAAAGTCCTGGGACATTTCGCAGAAGTCGATGAATGGGAGCCCGCGGAAGGCGTAAGTATGATGGAAAAAGCCATGAAAACAGCCGGATTAGATGTAACCGTGTATACCTACCCTGGGACGAGTCACTGGTTCATGGAGGAGGATCGACCCGAATACAATCTGGAAGCAGCAAAATTGGCCTGGGGTCGTTCGCTCGATTTCTTGAAGACTTTCGTGAAATAAACTTTGATATGGAGGGCTGATTTCTGGGAAAATTGGTGAATTGAACGGGCATGTTATAATCCACCTGCGATTCATCTTAGTTTAGACGAGAAAATGGTATGTTTGAAGCAGAACGACAGGCAGTCCAAGACCAGATCAAGGCTTTTTGTGCGCAGAATAACCTGCCCGATCCAGGCGGGCTGACCTGGGCACCCATCCCCTTTGCAGGTAAGTGGGGCATCTCAACCTCTTTCTTCCAGCTGGCAGCCCAAGAAGCGCGCCTGATCAAAGAAAGCGGCGGAACAAGCCCGGCTCTCCCCGTCCCCCAACGTGCCCAGGCGATTGCTGAGGGCGCCGCCGCGTTTTTTGGGAACCCCGGCAGGCTTCTCACAGGTGGAGGCGGTCAAAGGCTACCTGAACCTGTATTATGCGCCGGGTGAATACGCCCGGCGGGCCGTGGATACCGTTCTCGAGCAGGCAGAACGCTTTGGCAGCGGAGAACGCCGCGGCGAGCGGGTAATGATCGAGTTTTCGCAGCCTAACACCCATAAGGCTTTCCACGTTGGACATTTGCGCAGCGCCATCCTGGGCGATGCCCTGTGCCGCATCTATGACTTTGCCGGATACGATGTGGTGCGTGCCAATTACCCGGGCGACATGGGCTTGCACGTGATCAAGTGGCTGTGGAATTACCGCAAACACCACCTGGAAGAACGTCCGGACAAAGACATTACCCAATGGATGGGAAGCGTTTACGCGGATGCTTCCCGCCGCCTGGAAGAAAATCCTGAGCTGGAAAGCGAGGTGCGCGCATTTTATGCACTCTGGGACCAGCGCGATCCGGAGGTGGTGAGCCTGTGGCAGGAGACCCGCCAGTGGTCGCTGGACGGATTCAATGAGATGTACGATATCCTGGGGATCCGCTTCGACCGCTACTACTTCAACAGCGAAGAGGAACAGCCGGGCAAGCAGGTGGTGGAGGAGCTGATCCGAGGCGGCATCGCCATCGACGAGCGCCCAACCGGCCCGGTGATCGTCAAGCTGGATGAGCTGCTGGGACTGAAGCAAGAAAAGTACCGCGTGCTGGTGGTGCTGCGCTCCGATAACACCGCCCTGTATGCTACCGAAGACCTGGCCCTGGCAATCCGCAAGTTCAGCGATTATCCCGACCTGGTCAAATCGATCTACGTGGTGGATGTGCGCCAATCGCTGCACTTTACCCAGGTCTTCAAGACACTTGAGATCGCCGGGTATCCGTGGGCGGAGCGCTGCATCCATATCCCTTATGAGGTGGTCAGCCTGCCGGGGAACGTGGTCATGTCTTCCCGTGAAGGCACCATCGTCCTGCTGGAGGACCTGATCCGCGAAGCCATCACGCGAGCCCTGGAAGTGGTGCGGGAGAAAAACCCGACTTTAGAGGAAGCGCAGATGCAAAATGTGGCGCGTGCGGTGGGGCTGGGGGCGCTCAAATTCCCCATGCTCTCGCGCGACAATGCCAAGATCGTGACGTTTGACTGGCAATCGGCCCTGGATTTCAACGGTCAAGCAGCCCCCTACATTCAATATGCCCAGGTGCGCGCCAACAGCATCCTGCGCAAGCTGGAAGAACCGCTGCCTGGGTCGGTCACGCCTGCCTACGAGCTTGAGCCATCGGAAATCCAGCTAATCGACTTAATCTCAAGACTGCCTGGTGAAGTGCAGCGCGCCGCAGCCGAGTACAAGCCGCTGCACCTGGCAAACATCGCCTACGATACCGCCAAAGCTTTTTCAGATTTTTACAACCAGTGCCCGGTGCTTAAAGCTGAGCCTGAGAAGCGCCAGGCCCGCCTGCGGTTGGTGGCAGCCGCGCGCCAGGCCCTGGCAAATGCTTTAATACTCTTGGGGATCGAAGCCCCAGAAGTGATGTAAGAACAAGGGATAGGGGATAAGGGATAAAGATTTATCTGCATCTCGGACCTCTTCCTTAGAACCAAAACCATCTTTTAGGAGATCAAAACAATGCCAATCCGTACCCTTATCATGGGCGCCGCTGGACGCGACTTTCACAACTTCAACGTCTATTTCCGGGATAACCCAGATTATGAAGTGGTGGCTTTCACCGCCACGCAGATCCCGGATATCGAAGGGCGCACCTACCCCAAGGAGCTGGCCGGGAAGCTTTACCCGGCTGGCATTCCCATCTTTGCTGAAATCAGACCTGGTGAAGCTCATCCACGAGAAGCAGGTGGAGCAGGTGATCTTTGCCTACAGCGATGTACCGCATGAATATGTCATGCACAAAGCTTCCACCGTACTGGCTGCGGGAGCAGATTTCCGCCTGATGGGCACGCGCCTCACCCAGGTCAAATCGACCAAACCGGTCGTCTCGGTATGTGCAGTGCGCACCGGCTCCGGCAAAAGCCAGACCACCCGGCGCGTTTCGCTGATCCTGCGCGACATGGGCTACAAAGTAGCCGCCATCCGCCACCCCATGCCCTACGGCGACCTGGTGAAGCAGGCTGTGCAGCGCTATGCAGATTATGCCGATTTGGACAAGTATGAGTGCACGATCGAGGAACGCGAGGAATACGAACCCCACCTGGATAACGGCGTGATCGTTTACGCCGGCGTGGATTATGAGCGCATCTTGCGCCAGGCCGAAAAGGAAGTTGATATCATCCTGTGGGATGGCGGCAACAACGATTTCTCCTTCTATGTCTCAGACCTGAAGATTGTGGTGGCAGACCCGCACCGCCCTGGGCACGAAGTGAGCTACCACCCCGGCGAAACGAATGCCCGAGACGCCGACGTATTCGTGATCAATAAGGTGGACACTGCCAGCGCCGAAAATGTGATCAAGGTGCGCAACAGCCTCAATGCGGTCAACCCGGGTGCGGTAGTGATCGAGGCAGCCTCCCCGCTCTTCGTCGACCAGCCAGAAGCCATCCGCGGCAAGCGTGTGCTGGTGATCGAGGATGGTCCTACATTGACCCACGGCGAGATGGCTTACGGTGCGGGCTGGGTGGCTGCCCGGCGCTTCGGCGCGGCCGAGATCGTCGACCCGCGCCCTTATGCAGTGCGCTCGATCAAAGCCACCTATGAGAAGTATCCCAAGACCGGCCCGATCCTGCCCGCCATGGGTTACGGTGAAGCCCAAACCCGCGACCTGGAAGAAACCATCCGTAAGGCGGACGTGGATATGGTGATCATTGCCACTCCCATCGACCTGAAACGCATCATCAAGATCGATAAGCCCGCCCAGCGTGTGCGCTACGAGCTGCAGGAGATCGGCAAGCCGACCCTGGAAGATGTGTTGAAGGCAAAATTCAAGCAATAAAAAAAACCAAGGGGTAGGGGAGCAAGGGATAAGGGTTTCAACTTGTTCCCCTATCCCTTATCCCCTGGCCTTTATTTCTATGCCGGCACTTACCTGGACCACCAAATCGCTTTCCTTTCCTGCTGCAGTTCCGCTCATTACCGACAGCATCGTTTATCCCAAGGGGCAAGGGTACCCGGATGCAGCTCCATCCGATCGCCTCATTCTGGGGGATAACCTGGCGAGTGATGGCGTCCTTGCTGCCTGAATACGAGGGGCGCATCGACCTGATCTACGCCGACCCGCCTTTCTTCACCAACCGGCATTACCGGGCACGCGTGGGACGCGGCGAAGATTCGCGCAAACCGCAGGAATGGCAGATGGCAGAAGGCTACCCCGATCACTGGGAAGACCTGGAAGCTTTCCTGGATATGCTGTATCCCCGGCTGGCTTTGATGCACCGGCTGCTCTCCCCCAACGGGACCCTCTACCTGCACCTCGATTGGCACGCGGATGCTTATGCCCGGCTGCTGCTCGACGAAATCTTCGGGGCGGACCGCCTGCTCAATGAGGTCATCTGGACTTACCACGGACCATCGCCCATCCGCACCGCCTTCAACCGCAAGCACGATACCATCCTGGTCTATACCAAGAGCGAAAACTACACTTTTAATGTTGATGCCGTACGGCTGCCTTATGATCCCGTAACGGTGAGAACTTTTGCATCATCTCCTAAAGCCGGCTTCGGAAAAGTTCCCAACCTGGCACGCGGCAAAGTGCCCGAAGACTGGTGGTATTTCCCGGTGGTGGCGCGCCTGCACAATGAACGCACCGGATATCCCACTCAGAAACCCGAGGCCCTGCTGGCACGCATCATCCTGGCTTCATCGAACCCCGGCGAGCTGGTGGCAGATTTCTTCTGTGGATCGGGGACTGCTGCGGGGGTGGCTGCCCGGACCGGGCGGCGCTTCATTGCTGTGGATGGCGCCTGGCGCGCGGTCCATACGACCTATACCCGGCTGGTGGAGGCGGGAGCCTCGCCTTTCTGCTTGCAAGTTGAAGCCCAGAGCGCTCAAGTACCAGAATCCACAGGGAAATCTTTTCCGTTCCAACAAGAAGGCGAGATCAGACTCGAGCAGGATTTACTCGCTGATCTCGATTATTGGGAGGTCGACCCGGCCTGGGATGGGCAAACCTTCCGCAGCGCGGCCCAGGCCACGCGGCCGCGCAAAAATGGCCGCATCCACTCGCAAATATTGCTTCAACCAGAACAAATCCAACCCACCGCGTTGGCGCGCCTGGTCAAAATCGACGGCAGCCGCACACTGCATCCTATCGTACGATGAATTACGCGCTAATTGCCACATTGGGTCCCAGCAGCAGCAGCGAGGCGCTCTGGCAGGCGCTGCTTTCGGCTGGGGCAACTGCCCTGCGTTTGAACACCTCGCACCTCTCGCTGGAGCAGCTCGAGGCCTGGTTGGAGAAACTCGAGCGCTTCACCTCCCACCTGGATAAGCCTCCTCCACTGGTGCTGGATCTGCAAGGGAGTAAATGGCGCCTGGGGCAGCTCGCCGCACGCCAGCTTGCGGAGGGGGAGATCATCGACCTGGTTTATGGCACAGAGACGGCCCTGGGCGGTGCCTTGCCGGTGCCGCATACTGATTTCTTCCAGGCCGCCGAAGGGTCAAACGGCGAGATTGTTTTGAACGATGCCCGAGTGCGATTGGCGGTCGAAAAAAGCACTTCAGACCAGATCAGAGCCAGGGTAACCCTGGCAGGCCCCATCGCCTCGCACAAAGGCATCACGTTTGGTGCTTCGGAATTTCGCAAAGAAGCGCTGAACGAGAAGGATCAAGCGATCCTAAGACAGACGCGCGGTAAAGCCTCTCTCCGGTATGCCATCTCGTACGTCAAAGATGCCGTCGAAATGTCGCGCTACCGGGCTCTGTGTGGCAAGGGTGCCTACCTGGCAGCCAAGCTGGAGCGCCAGCCCGCCCTGGAGCAAGCCCACCAAATTGCCGAAACTGCCGATGAGCTGTGGCTGTGCCGCGGCGACCTGGGCGCTGAATTGGGGCAGGTGGGGATGGCTGAAGCCGTTTACAGCTTCTCGGCGAATTTAAGCGCATACACTTGCCCAGTGTACCTGGCTGGACAGGTGCTGGAGCATATGGTGGAGCATCCCACACCCACGCGCTCGGAAGTTTGCTACCTCTATCGAAGCGCTGCAGAAAGGTTATGCGGGCGTGATCCTGTCGGATGAGACTGCCGTGGGCCGCTTTCCGGTCGAGAGCTGCCGGGCTGCTGCTCAGTTCCGGCAGCTTCTCAACGAATAACCTCCTTCTGGCAGGCTGCTATTTCTTCTTTTTCCCTTTCGCGGCGGCTTTTTCCAAATTTTCCTTCACCCGAAACTTTGTAATCTGGCTAATTAAGTCGTAAGGAATGGGTTGATCGAGAGGAAATTGCACAGAGCCTTTGGCACTCTCATAACCGGATAATTCATTTTTGAATTTTTCAATTCCTGAAGGTGCAGGATAAAACCCAATATGCTTTTTAAAGGCAGCAAAATGCACCAAATTACCTTTCAGTGTAAAAGTTGGTATCTGGTAATTGATGGTCTCTTGTGCATCCGGCGCAGCTTCGCGAATTGTCACCCGGATTTTCTCTAAAATCTCTTGAACATCTTTGGGAAAGCCCGAGATGTATTCATCAATATCTTTGGGCTGGGCTTTTGGGGTTTCCATCCGTTCTCCTTTCGAATCAACCAATAATTTTAATAACTGTAAGCACATCTACATTATAGAGAAGAAAAAGAAGAGAGTCAAATATTACGCTTCAATTGGATTATAATCTTCCCCGCGAGGTTAACCTGAATGCGACCGATTTATCCCTTCACTGCTATCGTTGGACAGGAGCGCATGAAACGTGCCCTGATCCTCAACGCTGTCGACCAGCGCATCGGCGGCGTCTTGATCCGCGGCGAGCGCGGCACAGCCAAGTCAACCGCGGCACGCGCCATGGCAGCTTTGCTGCCGGATATTGAAGTATTTGCCGATTTACCCTTTAACGATGATCCCAATATTCCAATGAGCTGGTCGGATTGGGCCAAGGAGCGTAAAGCGCAGGGCCTGGATATGAAAGTCGTCCACCGGCGGATCGCCTTCATCGACCTGCCCGTCAGTGCTACCGAAGACCGCGTGGTGGGTACGCTGGATATCGAAAAAGCCATTCAAAAAGGCGAGCGCCATTTTGAGCCCGGGGTCCTGGCAGCTGCCAACCGCGGTTTGTTATATATTGATGAAGTGAACCTCCTGGACGACCATGTGGTCGACCTGCTGCTCGACTTAGCCGCCATGGGCGTCAACGTGGTCGAGCGCGAGGGGATTTCTTTCGTGCATCCGGCGCGCTTCATCCTGGTCGGCACCATGAACCCGGAGGAAGGTGACCTGCGCCCGCAGCTGCTGGACCGCTTTGCCCTTTCGGTTGAGATTTCCGGCATCCAGGAGGCGCGCGAGCGGGTCTTGATCATGGAGCGCCACCTGTACTTTGAATTGGACCCCGAAGGATTTTATGAAGAATGGCTGCCGCAGGAAAAGGCGCTTTCGCAGCGCATCGAGCAAGCGCGCGCCCTGGTGGACCAAATCACCTACACTTCACGCAATTTATTGGCGATCGCGGCGCTGACCTCTTCGCTGAATGTCGAAGGGCACCGCGCCGACCTGGTGATCTTGAAAGCCTCGCGCGCCCACGCCGCCTTTGAAAGACGCACCGCGATTACCGACCGGGATATTGCCCTGGCAGCCGAGCTGGCGCTGCCGCACCGCGTCCGCCAAGGACCCTTTCAGCAGGCCGGCATAACGCCTGACCAGCTCCAGGAGCGCATCGAGCAGCTCCAGGGGGCCGCCCAGGCAGCCGGTGAGCCAGAGCCTGTTCCCGAAGACGAAAAGCACTCCCCTGAAAAAAAAAGGCGTAAGCCAGGAAGTCCAGGAAGATTCTTCCCACCCTCCCCAGAATGAGCCCGCTCCGCAGAGCGTTTTTGAGGTTGGCAACGCTTATTGGTGGGATGGCGGGCAAAAGGTCAAAGCCGGGGAGAGTTTTGTGCCGCGCCGGTTAGATACCGCGCTGGATAAGCTGACCCGCAAGCATTCCGGCAGGCGCTCCCGCACAATCACCGATCGCAAGCGCGGCCGGTATATCCAGGCGCGCCCGTCACCCGGGAAAACCGATGACCTGGCTTTCGACGCAACCATGCGCGCCGCGGCGCCCTTTCAAGTGGAGCGCTCCGAAATGCGCAAACGCGTGGCGTTCGCAATCCGCTCCAGCGACTTTCAGAAAAAAGTGCGCGTCAAGAAAACCGCCAACCTGGTGCTCTTTGTGGTGGATGCCTCCTGGTCCATGGCTGTGGCAGAGCGCATGTCAGCCACCAAAGGGGCGATCCTCTCCCTGCTGACCGACGCTTACCAGCGCCGCGACCGCGTGGGATTGATCGTGTTCCAGAAAGACCGGGCCACCCTGGTGCTGCCGCCTACGAGCTCCGTCCAGCTGGCACAGCGCGCCCTGGCAGATATCCCGGTGGGCGGGAAAACCCCCCTCTCGGCGGGATTGTTCATGACACAGCAGATCTTGCTGCGCGAGAAGATCTTGCACCCCGACGTGATGCCCCTGGTCATTTTGCTGACGGATGGCGCCGGCAATGTGCCGATGAGCACCCTGCCTCCGCAAGAAGAAGCCCACCAGATCTGCGAACAGATTGCAAACGACAAATTTCGCTGCGTGGTGATCAATATGGAGCACGCCGCCTTCGACCAGGGGTTAGCGCAAGCCCTGGCAGACCACCTGAAAGCCCCCTGCTACACGTTGAGCGAGCTAAAGGCCGAAGCCCTGTATAAAACCGTCCGCGAAGAAATGGACAGCGGGAGAAAGGGCTAAAGGGCGTGATTCAATGGACAAGGCGGCTTTTCTCTCGCCAGGGGATAAGGGGCAAGGGGGAAGGGAAAAGAAAGTTATTCTGCTTGCTCACAGCTGGCTGGCTGCTGGCTGCATGCAGCCTGCCAGGCCGTTCCAGTCACAGTGGAAACAACGCCGGTTTTACCAGAAACACCCATCGCGTCAGAGGTGCCAGCCTCGCCAACCGAAACATCTCCAAAGCCCGCTGCGCCTACTCCCCTGACAACCAGCACATCCCAGGAGATTATAAATTCCCCAACCCCCACACTCCAGGTAACCCCAGATACCCGCTACCAGCTTAAGGTTTTATTCGATTATGCTCAACACCACCTGGATGTAGAAGAAAATATCGCTTACACCCACACTGTGCTCGATCCGATCCACTCGCTGGTTTTCCTGGTGGAACCGAACCGCTATCCCGGAAGCTTTCAATTAAACCAGCTAAACTGGAGTAATGGAGACCCGGTCGAAAGCTACGCCCTAAAGAACAACCGCCTGGAGGTTAGCCTGCCACAACCCATCGATTATGGCGGGAAAATAGCGTTAAGCATCGCTTACACGCTGGACCTGCCTGAGATTCCGCCGCCCGCCGATGAAAGCCGCCCCCAGCCCTACGGGTATACCAGCCGGCAGACCAACCTGGTGGATTGGTACCCCGTCTTGCCGCCGTACAAGGCAGGTGAAGGTTGGCTGGCGCACGACCCGGGGTACTTCGGCGAGCACCAGGTTTACCAGAGCGCCGACTACCAGGTGGAGATAGCGCTTACTGGCACGCTTTCTTTGGACTTCCCGCTCGTCATCGCCGCCAGCGTGCCGGCAGAGATCGATGGAAATCTGTACCGGTATGAGGTCCAGGAGGCGCGCAACTTCGCCTGGTCTGCCAGCAATGTCTATACGGTCTCAACGACCCAGGTAGGCGATGTCACCGTCATGAGCTACGCTTTTCCTTTCAGCGGAGATGGCGGAGAAGCCGCCCTGCAATATGCAGCCGAGGCCGTCAAGCTGTACAGCCAGCTGTTCGGACCTTACCCCGGGCGCAGCCTGAGCATTATCGAAGCGGACTTCCTGGACGGCATGGAATATGAGGGCATGTTCTTCTTGAGCCGCGGCTTCTACAACCTTTACGACGGCACACCGGATGGCTACCTGACCGCCATTGCCGTCCACGAGACCGCCCACCAGTGGTGGTATGGATCGGTGGGCAATGACCAGGCGCTCGAACCCTGGCTGGACGAGGCTTTGTGCACCTACAGTGAAAAACTCTTCTATGAGAACACTTACCCGGAATTATTGGATTGGTGGTGGAGCTTTCGGGTGAATTTCTACCAACCCACAGGATTCATTAACGGCTCGATCTACGATTACAGCGGCTTTATGATCTACCGGAATGCCGTGTACCTGCGCGGGGCGCAGTTCCTGGAAAGCCTGCGCCAGACGGTCGGTGACGAGGCTTTCTTCGCCTTCTTGAAAGATTACGCAGCCCAAAATGCACATGGGCTGGCTACCGCCGCTGACTTCTTCTCCATCCTAAAGCAGCATTCATCGGAAGATATCCAGCCGCTGTTACAAGAGTATTTCAAGTAAAGTGAACCAGCCCTCGTGACTACTTATGATATAATGTAGTCACAAAAGCGAGGTCGTGATGGATGAAACAACTGTTGGTATTCGAGAGCTAAAAGCACAGATCAGCAAGTATTTACGGCGCGTCAAAGAAGGACAAACCCTGGTCATCACAGAACGCGGCAAGCCCATTGGACGCATTATTCCAGCAGAGCAGACTCTGGAAGAACGTATGTTAAGATTGGTTGAGGCCGGGATCGTGAAATGGAATGGCAAGAAATTAGAACCAACCGATCCAATTGCAGTTAACAGGGGGCCACGCCAGATTTCCGATTTGGTTGTTGAGGATCGAGACATTGATTACCTATCTTGATACGAGTTCTTTGGTTAAATACTATATCCGTGAGTTTAGCTCAGAGATTGTGAAAGACTGGCTCAAAGCTGCCAGGTATCATGGAACTGCTGCCATCACCTTTGTGGAAATGGCTTCCGCACTAGCTAAATCAGATCGGCTAAGCTACATTAACTCAAACGAGGCCCAAGCGATCTGGCAAGCGTTTCAGGAAGATTGGAAAAGAATTGTAACGATCAACCTTACGGACCCAATTTTCAGACAAGCCAGTTCGCTTGCCTGGCGACATCCCTTGAGAGGATATGATGCGATTCATTTAGCTTCAGCATTAACCTGGCAAGAAACAAACGCAGAGCCTGTGACATTAGTTACTTTTGATCGGCAGTTATGGCGAGCAGGGAAACAAGAAGGCCTGGAAGTTTTACCGGTTGATTTGAATCCATGAATTATCCTAAAAACCACTTCGCAACAATCGTAGAAAGTGGTAAAATTTGGGTCGCTCGTAAAGAGCCCGCGTAGCTCAGTGGATTAGAGCATTTGCTTGCGGAGCAAAGGGTCGCGTGTTCGAGTCGCGCCGCGGGCGCTAGAGAGGGTCAGGGTTTGGCCCTCTTTTCGTTTTAGAGGCCCATGGAGAGCAAAGGGTCACGGTCGTTCTGCGAACGGGTCGAGTCGCCTCGCGGGCGCTAGAGAGGGTCAGGGTTTGACCCTCTTTTCGTTTAAGAGGCCTATGGAGAGCAAAGGGTCACGGTCGTTCTGCGAACGGGTCGAGTTGCCTCGCGGGCGCTAGAGAGGGTCAGGGTTTGACCCTCTTTTCGTTTAAGAGGCCTATTGAGAGCAAAGGGTCACGGTCGTTCTGCGAACGGGTCGAGTCGCCTCGCGGGCGCTAGAGAGGGTCAGGGTTTGACCCTCTTTTCGTTTAAACCGATTTATCTAGAGTTGGAAGGAAGTTGCCCCAATTGATATAATAAAAGGATGCTGAGCATATAGCGTGCGCCTCAGCCCAAAATTGTTGAGAAATCTCGAGCTGCTATCCGCCGTATTCGACTCTTGGGAGCGGTTACGCTTTTCAGAGGGCTTGATCGAATATGAAGGTTTCGAGCAAGGGCCAAAAGAGAATTCTCAGCGTGGCCATGCCTATGGTTTCGAAAAGAAAGTTATGATCCTGTTCTATACCATCAAGATGATTCGTCGGATTACCGACTTCATAGTTCAATATCGCTGGTTGAACCATCAAAAGTAAGAAATTGGGCAGCATACAGCTTAAGAAGTCACCAGTTAGATAATCATAATTGACGAAGGTTTTAGTAATAAAGAGGATACCGAAATGGCACAATCATCTTACGAAGTCGTCCGGCGCGCCATCCAATTCCAAAATCCCGATCGCCTCCCGGTGGTGATGCCATCGCTTGGAATCAGTGATGTCGCTGGGGTCAGTTGGAACCAGATCGGTGTAGGTGATATCCGCCTGCGCCAGACACTGGATGAATGGAGCTGCACCTGGTCACGGACGGATATAAAAAATATGGGACAGGTTACCGGACATCCTTTAGAAGAGTGGTCTGCACTCGATCATTTTCACTTTCCTGATCCGGATAACCCTGATTTCTACACGGGGATGGAAAAACGTTTTTCAGGAACTGAAGATAAATTTATCTACACCAACCTTTTCATGCTGCTCTTTGAGCGCCTGCACAGCCTGAGAGGGTTTTCAAACACCCTGATGGATCTGGGTTCGGGTGACCAGCGCTTTGAGGCGCTGGCAGATCGAATCGTGGATTACGACCTGGCCATAATCCGGAATATCTCCAGCCGTTTCCCAGGCCAGATCCATGCCATGAATTTCACTGACGATTGGGGGACGGAACAGCGCACCATCATCCATCCGCGCATGTGGGACAGCTTTTTTAAACCACGCTACAAGCGGATCTTCGATGCCATCCACCAGGCGGGTTGGTTCGTCTGGATGCATTCGTGTGGTGAGGTCAGTGGGGTGGTGGATAGCTTGATTGAAATTGGGGTGGATGTCTTGAACTTGCAGCAGCCGCGCGTCTTCGGATTAGAGGCCTTCGGCCGGCGGTTTGCAGGCAAGGTGGCTTTTGAGAGCCTGTGTGACATCCAACACACCTTACCCTTTAAAGGCAAAGAAGAAATCGAAGAAGAAGCACGCCTGTTAATTGAGTATTGGTCAACTCCGCAAGGAGGCTTTATCTTGGGTGACTATGGCGATGGAGAAGCCATCGGCGTTTCTCTCGAATCGAAACGTTGGATGTATGACGCTTTCCAGGCCTTCGATCGATGGAACATAACTGCAAGCGATGCCCACTAAATAAAAAAAAGCCCAAGGATTTTTACTTAGTTTGTTCCGTAGAATAGATTTATTTCGGCATCTGACCCGTAACCTCTACCACGAGTTTTCGAAGATAGATCACAGCCTCTGCACTATAATGTTTTAGGTTCTCCGGATCTGATACTTCAATCTCCACCGCCAGCGCTCCTGCATAACCGATGGAATCCAACTCTTCAATATACCCTCGCAGATTAATTTCTCCGGCACCCAAAGGCACTGACTGGGTTCCAATATGATCCTTGACATGGAAGTTATAAATACGTTCTGGGAAGCGCTGGATGATGGATCTCCAGTCAACTCCCGCAGAATGGAAATGCCCTGAGTCAAGGGTGATTCCCACTTGTGGTGAATCGACCTGGTCGAAGATGGTTTCATAATCTTCAATACATTGGATTTGAGAGCCAAAATGTGGTTCCAATGCTAACTTAACAGGTTTGGCCTCGATTAAGGGCAGCAGAGCCTTTATCCCGGCAATGGTTGCTGCAAGACCGTTTTCTCTACGAGGGCGACCGGTAATCACTACCAGAGGACTGCCTAACTTTTCTGCGGCGTCAAATAACAAGGCTCTGTCAGTGGCAGCACCTATAGATTCAACAATCGAGTCGTTTGGAAAGGCCGGTCCATACACTTCCGTGCAAATTTCAAGGCCAGCTTGAGCGGCACGCTTTTTGATCAGGTCAATATTTGCCCAACGTACCAATCCTGGCGTCCAAAAGAGCGGACCAGCAGCACCCCATGCTTTATATCCAGCTTCGGGGGCGTGGATGAAAAACTCGGCGATTTCATCTTTTCCGGGAATTCTTGTTACGCAAGTTGTGCCTGAAATTACAAAGCGACTCATTTAATTACTCCCATGGGTTGACGACCACTTTGGCGCTTTCACCACTGGCTAACAATTCAAACGCATTTTGAATCTGGCTCATGGGCATGCTATGACTGATCAGCATGTCAATTAGCGGCGATTGCTGGATAACCTGCATCACTTTGTGATAATCTCTCATATTGTAGAGCCATGAACCAACCAGTATTAACCCTTTCCGGATCATATCCGGGCTGACTCGAATGGCTAATTCAGCCTCCGTTTCTCCAATAAAAGCAACTCTGCCTTTTCGTTGGGTCGCATCGATGCATAAGCGTTGTGATTTAACTTTACCTGAACAATCCAATGCACAAGATACCCCTTTTCCCGCGGTTAATTCCATAATTCTCTTCAGCAGATCTGGCTCTCCAGGATCGAAAACGAAATCGATACCCATCTTTAAAGCCCGTTCTCTTCTCCAAGATATTGGTTCCACGCCGATGATGCGGCACCCTCGGAACCGGGCATTTACGACTGCTCCCAAACCAACCGGTCCTAATCCAGTTATCAGGAGCGTGTCTGAAGCGTTTATATTAATGGCTTGAAAAGCTCCAAAAGAGGCTCCAATGCCGTCGATTGCCATTGTGGCGTGTTCGTAGGAAACCCCCTCCGGGATAGGTGGTAATAACCAATCAGGTTTAAGCACATAATGGGCAAAAGTCCCATTCCCAATTTTTGATCCCACAAATTCCTCAAAATCATAATTATTTTCGCAATAAATGTAATCCCCAGCCATACACAGCGCGCATTTCCCACACGGATATTGAGGTAGTATTACGACACGGTCCCCAACTTTAACTCGGCCTGGCTGCGCGACTGCAATGACCTCCCCGGCACCTTCATGGCCGGATAATTGCAATTTGCGTCCAACCAGAAAGGCTTTATATTCAGTGCATAACGCCGACGCATGTACTTTAACCACAACCCAATTATCCTTGGGTTGGGGATCAGGAACCTCAATGAGACCGGCTTGTCTTTCACCAAGTATGATAGCCATTTTCATAATGTTACCTCCTCGGGTAATTATTTTAGCCTTTGATTGCACCCGTTGTCAATCTACGCAAGAGCTGGCGTTTTGGTAAAGTTTCAACGATCCCTGCCAAAGGTGCTATAGTATGATGGATTGTGTTATCGTCTCACTTCCTGGCTAGTAGATTTGGCTTCGTTGCCCTACCATACCACAGATTGAGACCACTTCCATTTCTCGTTTGGCGAAAACTAAAGAACAATCGGAATGTATAATTTCTACGAAGGATAAGATCATGGACTTGAACTTAAAAGGTAAAAATGCGCTTGTAACTGGCGGAGAAAGAGGTATCGGTAAAGATATATGTCTTTCTCTTGCGCAGGAAGGCGTAAATATTGCTTACTGTGATATCAGGATCGAAGAGGGAGCTGGATCAACACAGGAAGATATAAGAGGCAAAGGAACAAAGGTTTTTTTTAGAGAAGTAGATGTTTCTGATGAAAATCAAGTCATCAGCATGGTTCAGGATACAATCCTTGAACTGGGTTGTATCGATATCTTTGTGAGTAACGCCGGAATTATTGAATGGGAGCCAGTTACCAAGATCACACTAGAATGTTGGAACAGGATATTAGCGGTTAATTTAACCGGGGCAATGCTGTGTACGCGTGAGGTAGCCCGGCATATGGTCAAAAGGAACAGCGGGGTAATTCTATTCACCTCTTCTACAATTCAATTCAACCCCGCTTATAAGGAAGCTGCTTACCGGGTTAGCAAAACAGGTGTACAGGTATTTGCCGAAACAGCGGCTATAGAGCTTGCCCCTTATGGGATTAGAGTCAATACAGTCTCACCGGGACTAATCGACTCCCCCAATTGGGCTAAAGGGATCTTACCGAGAGTGGCGAATGACCCAGAGATAGGGGAAAGTTTTATGGGCAACATCCCAATCGGTCGTCTCGGGGTTCCAAATGATGTGGGCTCAGCCTTTGCATTCCTGGCTTCTGAAAATGCATCCTTTGCCACAGGAACGAACATTGTCATTGATGGGGGATTTACATTACGACCGTTGGTTTTGGTTACTCAAGAAGAGATCAGAAAAATGAATCTCTAGAGCCTTTCCCCGAAGTATGCGTGGAGTTTGTCCCTCATAAAAACCACGGATTGGTGAAGCTCATCCATCCCATTCATACCATCCTCGATGGAAACCCATCCATCGAATCCTGCTGCTTTCAGGATACGGAAGATGGTATCGTAATCGTTTAAACCCTTCCCAACCACACCGTGCTGGATCCATTTAGCATAACCATGCACCGGATCCAGCTCCATTTTCCGCAGGTCTTCGATCGTGCCCCCTTCAAGATAGCGGTCACTTGCATGCATTGTGACAACCCGTTCTTTAATCCTTTCAAGCAGTGCAATTGGGTCTTCTCCAGCGATGATCGCATTAGAAGGATCAAAGTTGATCCCGAAATAGGGTGAATCGATTTGACCGACAATTTCGAGAAAGGTTTCAGATCTCAGAGCAAACTCTGGGTACTCCCAATACGAATCCTTGAAATGATTTTCAATATTGATAATGATTTCTCGGTCTGCGGCATATGCGACTGCCTCGCGAATCATTTCCACACACCATTGAACAGCCTTTTTGGGGACTAGATTGGGTCGAGCCTGCCCTGTCAAGGTCCTGCAATACCTGCCCCCCAATCTGACTGTCAAATCAATGGCTTTCTTCTGCTTATTAAGTTCCTCCAGGCGTTTTTTCAAATCAGGATGTGTAAAGTCAGGAGAAAAACACATCATAGGGATATTTAATCCAGATGCATGGCAGGTCTCTACTACCTTCTCCAAATAAGGCTCAGCGAAGTTTTCGAAAAATGGAAAGTACATCTCCAACCCATCAATGTCGAGTTGGCCTGCCTTCTCGATCCAGTCGAAAAGAGTCATCGACTGATGGATAAGGATATCGTCTAAATAGCATTTAGGAAAAGCAGCTAGTTGAGGCATGGATCACTTGTTCCTGGTTCGCGATTTCAGACATATTGAAAACATGGCTTAGGTTTCATAGGGGTTGATTCTGAGCCACTTACAAAGGAATTTTAATTCATTACGAATATCCCCCGGAACAACGATGTAATGGTTGCCAAAGCACTGGTCAAGAAAATCCCAACGATCACCCAAAAGCTTAATTTTCACCGATAAATCCAAGCCTTCCTCACTTTTGATGAGTTCTCCCGTGGCGATGTGCATCTTATCACAATTCTTTCCGTAAAACCTGAAGATCGTGACAGGGCTTGGACTTAGACGAGGGCGGCAGGTCAGTGTTGAAAATCCTTTTTGAATGGCGCGCTGATTATTTTTCAACAACACGTCTTCACTTTTGAAGGCGAGTGAAGCGGGAGCACCACAATGGGCGAGGGTGAGGATGCCATCCATATCTAAATCAAAAAGGTCGCCAACAAATGGGTGGGTGCCCGTGATATATTTTACGATGAGCTGTGCTAGGCATACCATCACATCCCCCTCGCAAGCAAGCGTATATGCATCTTCGATAAATCCAAAACAGGGGTTCAAGCCAAGTTCCCTGGGGAACCCAATCCAGCAGTCAGCGGCAAATCCATCAAGTTTGTATTCAGATGCAAGCTGTTTTAGCACAAGATGAAGTTGCACGCCTCCATCAAGTAAATTTAAATCCGAGGCACGGATGGTGTATTTGCTGGTGATTTCCTGTCGAAATTGTTCGATTTCGTGGACGTGATGAGATATCGATTTCATGACATCCCGGATCTCTTCGAATGGAATTGAATGAAATGTAGTCCCCAGCCTGGATTCGATAATGCCTGGATCGTAACGACACGAAACAAGATTCGGGAACAGGTTTCCGATGATCCCGATCCGGCTGTGCGATAATCTTGAATATGCCTTTGCAGCTCTTATGATGGATTGGATTTTAGGGGGAGTAGTCGTGTTATCAGGAGGAGCATAAAATAACTCGACAGGGACTCCTGTTTCTTGTAAAGCTCCGACTGCCAGCGTACTGCTTGGGAGAGCGAATCTTCCCTGGAGTGGCCAAATTAAACACAGGTTAGGACTGGTCAGCACAGTGGTCTCGATGGTCTGAGCGCTGAGCCCTCGCAGCGGAATCAGGAGAATGATATCCGGATTTCTTTTCGTGAGTTCCGTAATAGATTGCCGGGCTTCTTCTTCGCTGGAGGCAGGATCCGCAATATAAATATCAATCCCCAAGCCTTCAAATACCCGGATGATCGCGTTAAACTCACTTTTTACTGATTTTAAATCAAATTCCCCGATAGGTAAAGCTGTAACGATCGGAGGATTTTCCATTTTTAACTGTTTATTGTAATCAGAAGTTTGTGCTTATTAATTATAAACCTAGTAGAATAAGTATCCAAGATCGGTCATCGTTTCCATAGGAGTCAAACGTGAAACCAAAATACATGCCTACCTGGAATTCGCTCAGGACTCACCGTACTCCTCAATGGTTGAAAGATGCCAAGTTTGGCATTTATACCCATTGGGGAGTGTACTCGGTGCCGGCGCATGGACCCAATGGTACCTGGTACCCTCACCACATGTACTTCGAGGGAACCCCACAGTATGAATATCATGTAAGAACTTATGGTCATCCTTCGAAATTTGGCTACAAGGATTTTATCCCCATGTTCACAGCCGAGAAGTTCGATCCAGACGAGTGGGCTGAATGTTTCAAGCAGGCTGGCGCTCAGTTCGCCGGACCGGTAGGCGAGCACCATGATGGCTTTGCCATGTGGGACACGCGTTATTCTGAATGGAACGCTGTCAGGATGGGTCCCAAGCGAAACATTGTTCAAGAGTTAGAAAAGGCAATCCGCAAGCAAAACATGCGTTTCTTGGTTGCTCTACACCACGCTGAAAATTGGTGGTATTTCCCCCATTGGCGTCCAGAATTCGATACATCTGACCCTCGTTATGCGGGTTTATATGGGCAGCTGCACAACCAGGAATGGGCACAACAAAGATCTTTGATAGAAACTATCCCACGGGATTGGGAATTACAAGGGGACTTTCAGGACAAGCCCAACAAGGAATTCCTGGATATTTGGCTTGGAAAGATAAAAGAGATCGTCGATGATTACCATCCAGATATACTCTGGTTCGACTACGGCATTCGATGGATCCAGGAGCATTACAAGCGCGAGATGGTGGCGTATTTCTATAATCAGGCGTTTGAGCGGGATCAGGAAGTGGCCTTAACCTATAAATGGAACCATCTCGTCCCCGGTGCCGGATTGGTAGATTTGGAGCTTGGCCGCTTCGAAACCCAGACCTACCACGACTGGATCACCGATACCACTGTGGACGATGGCCACGGCTGGAGTTATATCCAAGATACAAAATTCAAACCGCTGAGCACCCTGATCCATTATCTTATTGACAATGTCAGTAAAAACGGTTACCTGCTTCTGAATGTGGGGCCGAAACCGAACGGGGAAATTCCGGAACAGCCCAAAGAGCTGCTGGCAGGCATAGGGAAATGGCTGGAGGTCAACGGCGAAGCCATTTACGGCACGACTCCCTGGATGACTTATGGGGAGGGTCCGACCCAAATGACCAAGGCGGGTTATTTTATGGAAGATCAAGAAGTAAATTACACCGCCCAGGATATCCGCTTCACAACCAAAGATGAGGTACTCTATGCCATTTGCCTGGGCTGTCCCAAAGAACAAGTGACGATCCAATCCCTCAAAAATTTGTACCCTGCGGAGATTAAATCCATAGAATTGTTAGGAAGCGAGGCGCCCCTGGAGTGGTCGTTGGGAGCTGGCGGCCTGATGATCCAGCCAACAAATATAAAGCCAGGCGAACCTGCGTACGTCTTCAAAATCTTGAGAGGGCAACCTTTTGAAAGTTGATTTGATTAAACCAGTTCACCATATGGATTTTTATGGCATGGATCTGAAACATGCCGGAGGTTGAGAAAGAATGGCAAGAACTTTTCGTCCTTTGTCGGATCACCGGGTAAGATTGCTCCCGGGTCTTTTCCAAAAACGTTATAACGTTAACCGGCTCTACGTACAAACCCTTCAAACCCGCAATCTCCTGCAAAACCACTATTTGGAGGCCGGATTGTGGGCACCCATGCAAAAACCAGAGGATATCCATTGGGGATGGGAATCGCCCACCTGCCAGATCCGAGGAGAATTCCTGGGGCATTGGCTTTCGGCAGCTGCACACATGATTGCCAGCACCGGCGATCAGGAGCTCAAAGGCAAGGCGGATTTTATTGTGTCGGAGGTGAGGCGCTGCCAAGAAGAGAACGGTGGAGAATGGGCAGGGCCAATCCCTGAGAAATACCTGGATTGGCTGAGGCGCGGGAAAACGGTTCAAGCTCCGCATTGTACGGTGCATCGGAATATGATGGGGCTATTTGATATGTATAACTGGACTGGCAACCAGCAAGCGATGGAGATTCTGGTGAAATGGGCGCGTTGGTTCAGCCGTTGGTCCTCCCAGTTCACCCTTGACCAGTTCGACAATATCTTAGACATTGAAACCGGTGGCATGCTGGAAGTGTGGGCGGATCTCTATGGAATTACCGGCGAAAAAGAACATTATGAGTTGATCAAACGCTATGATCGGCGGAGGTTATTTGATCCCCTGATTGCTGGAAAAGACGTCCTTACGAATATGCACGCCAATACCACCATCCCTGAAATTCACGGGGCGGCACGCGCCTGGGAGGTGACCGGAGAAAACCGCTGGCGAGATATTGTTGAGGCTTATTGGCGTTGTGCTGTCACCGAGCGAGGGTATTTCTGCACGGGGGGACAGACCAATGGAGAGTTCTGGATACCGCCTCGCCAGCTTTCGACCCGGCTGGGAGATAAGACGCAGGAATACTGCACGGTCTACCATATGATGCGCCTGGCAGAATATTTGCTGCGCTGGACCGGCGATGCCGCTTACGACGATTATTGGGAGAGGAACCTGTATAATGGCACCCTGGCCCAGCAGAATGCAGATACCGGGATGGTTACCTACCACTTACCCTTGCGCTCTGGATCCATCAAGAGATGGGGGACGCCGACCGATGATTTTTGGTGCTGCCAAGGTACCCTCATCCAAGGACACTCGGTTTACCCGCACCATATTTTCTACGAAGATGGGCAAGATCTTGTGCTTACCCAGTACATTCCGTGCCAGCTCGATTGGAGTAAGAATGGGATCGGTGTCAGCCTCACGCTGACGGAAGACTCGCAGCCTGAGGCCCATCACCGGCCCCACAACCGGTCTTATGCATTAAAGATTGACTGTGCTCAACCCCTGGAGTTTTCGCTCAAATTCCGTTTGCCTTGGTGGATGAACGCCAGTCCGGAAGTAGCCATCAATGGAGAGAAACAAGCTGTCACAGGAAATCCATCCACCTACGCGCAGATTCGCCGAGTCTGGCACCAGGATCAAGTCCAGATCACTTTACCCAAAAGCCTCACGACCAGCCCTTTGCCCGATTTACCGGATACAGTCGCTTTCATGGATGGGCCAGTCGTGTTGGCGGCGGTGCTTGAAAATAAGCCAGTCAGGACCGAAGGAAAAACCTTCGACGAGAGGCGGAGCGGAGGTGAAGCCATCACCGAGATGACTCTCTATTGTAAAGGTGAAGATCCTACCTCGATTTTCATCCCCGATAACGAGCGGGAGTTTACCCGCTGGAAGATCGGATATCGGACCCAGGACCAGGCACAGAACCTCCGCTTGATCCCATTGTATGAGATTCGGGACGAATCTTATGCGGTCTATTTCCCAATCAGAAGCCCCGGCGTTTTTGGATAATCCCTAATACCTGCTTCCAGCTGTTGATAAACATACTCCGAAAGAGTTTCACGGGGCCAAATTCCTCAAACTCTTCCACTTGCAGCCCGTCTTCCAGGTAGCCGCGTTTAAAATCGACTAGCTTTTCCATCAGCTCATCGATGACATACTTTTCTACCGGGTTAAACAGGCGGTAAACGACCGGAGGATCCTGCTCAAGCAATTTGTCGGCTGTTCCTTCCCAGTTGATCGTACAGCAGATCTTGCCACCGACCATCTCAGTGAAATGGTGGAGTTTTCGGGCACCGCCGGCGATGAACACCCCCGGATACTTACGTTCTTCCATGATTGAATATAGTTTTCGCGCCACGGCCATGCCTGCCTGTACAAGCACGTCCGGTGAGATATCAATGTTCTGCTCCCGAACGACATTAATAAAATGATCGTCATAAATACCCGCAATGTGCGAAATGTAAAGCATGGGTGATTTTCCGGTTTTCTTAACCGCCCGCTGATAGGTTTCGATCAAAGTAACCGCCTGGGCGATGCCAAAGATCTCTGTCGCATTCAAGGGAACATCCTTCCCTACCAGGTATTCCATGGCTGACAGTCCAGAATGCGTTGTGGGGATCTTGCAGCAGATATTTGGAGCTATTACCCGGTTTTTCAGAGCTTCTTTGATTACGACGTCAGGGTCATCCTCTCGAATTGGATCCCCCTGGATGGACACATAACCTTGTTTTCCGTGCGTGCGAGTATAAAGGGGAAGGAATTTCTCAGCGATGGGCTTTACCATACGGCGCTGGAATTCAGCAATGGCTTCGTCATCTTCTGCGCAGTCGCGCAGGGTTTCATCTAAAACCTGCTGCGCATAAGCCGCCTCGGTAGGATGATCTAACATTTTTTGGGTATATGAAGGGTTGTTCGTGCAGCCAGTGGCGTTATGGTTGATGGCCATGTCTGCATGCAGCCGGGTGGGGTTGTTGATCCAAAATTCTGTAGGAGACTGCCTGGTGACCCGGATGAAGTATGATTCTTTCATTTTTTGCTCCTCAAATAACCTTTTATAAAATGAAAATCCAAGCCTGCGTTGTTTATTTAGCTGTGGCGCTGGGCAGATTGGTGAGTACTTTGGCTGCATACTCGAAGCCGCATTGACCGCTGGTCAGCACGGGCAGGTTGAACTCTACTTGCGGATCTGGAAAAGAAAACAAAAGTGCGCTCATCGAGAGCTGCGCTAAAACGATGCAGCGATATTTACCGGCTGGCTGGATTTTTATAGCTTCAGCAAGCACCTGGTTATGCCCAGCCACATCCCCCACCGCCAGCCTGTGCCAGGCTTCTTCGATGGTCAAGCCATCAAAGGCCACTTTTTTACCTTGTCGCTGGGCGGTTTCAGAAAGAAGCTCCTGGGTACTGGCAACCGTAGGACCGTGGGTTGCGATAACGAGAACCTTTCCACCGTAGCTCACTGCTTTCTCCATCATGGGCATGTCGATCTGGATGACCGGTACTCCATATGGCTCCAAGGCTCTTGAAACCTGCTGGTAGCTGCGGTTCATCGTCGAGCAGGTAATTAATACCGCATCCACCTTTGCCAGCTCAACCAGGTCCCTGGCATAGCCAACAAAACGATCAATATTGGCTTGCGGTGGGCAAGGCTCTCCGTTCGCGTAGGCTTGCATGAAATTCATTTGGATCGCTTCATTGCCAACGTTCACCAGGTGAACACCTGGCAAATAAAGCCTCCCAAAGTAATTGCTCCAGGCTGTGATCCACGATGAGCCGTTGAGCAATCCCAGGCGCTTGCCAAGCAGTTCGGGATTTCCTTGCTTTTCTGGTTCTATATGGGCTATCCCGCTGAGGGTAATATACTGGGAGAAAAACTGCTCGGGGTGTTCCAGGATACCCATATCACCCGCTCCTA
This sequence comes from uncultured Chloroflexia bacterium, assembly GCA_963751425.1. Lineage (GTDB taxonomy): Bacteria > Chloroflexota > Anaerolineae > Anaerolineales > UBA4823 > CAVVUF01. The sequence continues at coordinate 321,023 of CAVVUF010000003.1, forward strand.
GAGATCTGAAAAGGACGCTTTATCTCGACCACCCGGCGGGCAGCTGCGGCAATATCGACAGGCTGCATCTTATGGTAAGTGAACAGCTCATCGATCCCGCCGCTGTCGACCCAGCAGTCTTGCACACCGATACGCAGCAGCGGTACCGGATGTGTCTCAGCCAGCACTTCCATGACAGCACTGCCAAACCCGCCAACGACCGAAGCATTTTCTGCAGTAACAGCGCAGCCAGTGCGGGCGGCTGAGTCGCTGATCAATTCTCGGTCGATGGGCTTGATGGAGGCCAGGTGAATGACTTCGGCATCAATCCCATCCTGTGCTAAGAGATCTGCGGCACGTAAGCAGAGAGAAGTCATCATTCCGGTGCCAAACAGGGTTACATCCTGACCTCGCCGCAGCAGCCTGCCCTTTCCCCATTCAAATTGATGATCTGCCTCAAAAATATCATCCACAGTCAAGCGCGTGACCCTAAAGTAAACCGGACCATCGGTCAGAATGGCAGTTTGGATGATGGCGCGCAAGTCGTGATTATCGCCCGGGTCCGCCACGCGCATGTTCGGGATCACCCGCATAATGGCGATATCTTCAATGCAGTTATGGGAGGCGCCGGCCCGGCTGGTAGGCAGACCCACATAAGATCCCGGGATCTTGACATTTAGTTTTGGATAACAGATCGATATGGCGATCTGGTCCAGCGCCCTACGGGAAGCAAAGACAGCGAAGGTGGATGGGAATGGAATAAAACCAGTCAGCGCCAGGCCTGCTGCAATACCGAACAGGTTCTGTTCAGCGATGCCCACCTGAAAAAAGCGATCGGGAAAGGCTTTCTTAAAATAGACAATTTTCGAGGAAGTGCACAGGTCCGCATCCAATACGACCACTTGCGGATATTGCCGGCCTACCTCGACCATTGCATTTCCAAAAGCATCCCGCATTTCTATTTTATTCACCGATTTATTCTCCGCCATAAAAGGTTTCCTTCCTGACAGGTTCATGGATGCGGCTGTATCCCTCTTCGGGTTTTTTGTAGCTTCTGGAAAGCTCGCGCAGCATTGTGTCCGTTGTTTGTGGATCGGGAGCCTGGGTGTGCCACTTATAATTGAACTCGGCCGTTTCAATGCCTTTGCCTTTGACGGTGTGGGCGATGATCACGATGGGGGCTCCATGCGGTTTGATCCAGCGCGCCTGGTACAGCGCCAGGACCAATTCCTCGATATCATGTCCATCCACTTCAATGACTTCCCATCCAAACGCCGACCACTTGGCAGTCAAAGGTTCAATCCCCATCAGCTGATTGACCATGCCTTTAGCCATGACTTTATTGTAATCAAGGATCGCGATCAGATTGTCCAGGTGGTAATGCGAGGCTGCCATGGCTGCTTCCCAGATATTCCCCTCGTTAACTTCTCCATCACCCATGATGCAGAAGACTCGCGCGCGAGGTTCTTCCTTCATCCTTAAACCCAGGCAGATGCCGGCTGCCACCGAAAGGCCCATCCCCAAGGGTCCTCCTGAGCTTTCCAGGCCAGGGGTTCTTTTCATATCCGTATGCCCTTCGAGGATGCCATCCAATTCGCAATAGGTGTACAGCTTCTCAATTGGGAAATAACCACGCAGAGCCAGAGCAGCATAAAGAGCGGGTGAGCCGTGTGCTTTGGAAAGGATTAATCGATCGCGACTCTTCCAGGTAGGCTCATCTGGCTTTATATTCATAGTATGGAAGTACAAAACTGCCAGGATCTCAGCCAGAGAAAATGAACCACCTGGGTGCCCCCACTGTCCATAGCAGATCATTTCCAGCGACAGCCTGCGGATCTGGTAAGCCATATTTTCAATATCTTGGTATTCTTCCATCTCTAATTTTTTTGCCATTCGTCCATCCGTCTCTATTTGGATTGGTTATTTTGAAGCTTTCAAAAACCGGAGGGTGGTCCTCATTTATAACTTGGCTGCTAATCTGAGCAAGTTGTATGCCAGGTGAGACGCAACCGGATGCGTATTTGATTGTTCGAAAAGCAGGTATTGGCAAAAAACCAACTTGCCTTTCCCGAAGGATACCTGCTCGATATCGCTGCGCCAGGAAATAATTTTCGGAGAGAAGGGATCCTGTGAGCAACGGATGCTGCCAGCCAGCACCGTACCGCCCAGCTCGGTCAAGATATAGCGAGGCAGGATACCGGAAAATGCTTCACCCGCCAATCCACCTGCGAATGGCAGATTATCGGTCAGACCAGACTTAGGCAGCCAATGGTGGCAGCCGAGCCAGCTTCCATACCCAGTGTGTATTTCGATTGTTATGCCAGAACGCCTAAGCGCTTCTTGGGCGACTTTGTCCTCTGGGCGCAGTGCCCCAATGATCACCGGCTGACCAAGGCTCGCTCTTTTAAGCACACTAGACCATTCTTCCCCAGAAAGCTTGGCTGGCTCTCTGACGATGACCACCCGGTTATCTGCATTGAGCTCCTCCAGATCGATCTTTGGAAGGCAGTGGATGGTTTCTTCTGTCTCAGCCAGGGTTGCCAGCCCTCGCTTCAGCCGGCATTGGATATGGTAAGAATTTGGGTGATCGCCAGCCGTGAACGAGATGCTTTCGAGAGGATGGATCCCCGGTGAAGATGCCGGTTGCATGCTGAAGCGGCTGATGACACCTCCAGCGCTGTCCTGGATCAGGACCTCGATCTGCTCTTCACCTTCCAAGGGGTATTGGTTGATCTGGGTGAGGTCCACCTGGGCCTTGCTGCCAGCAAAAAGGGCGAGTTCCCTGGGTGAGGTCACAAGACAAACAGGCTGGTTGAGCCGCTTCAACGCGGCATAGGCTGGCTTGGGATTGCGCCACAGATCTACGATGCCCGCCTCTAATTCCCAAGCCATGTCATTGAACTGCGTCACGATATAGCCAGAGATTTGCGGATTCTGCAATAACGAGCTGACCTGGCGCATGATCCCCTGGCTCTGCATTGCCTGTGACTGTTCAAACAAACGCGGGACGGAACCAAATACTTGGTCCAGGTGATGGCGCTCAAATCCGTTGTAAAGCTGGTCGCGTAGATCGATTATCTCCCGCGCATCCACCAAGTTCTCTTTCCCGCGGAAACCTGCCACGGTTTGATCCATGTCATTGAAAGCCCCACACCCGATCTCCGAGACGAACACTTTTCCTCGGTAGGTTGCCATCTCCCGGTCAAACTCTTCTAAAATGGCTTTCGACCCATAACCGCCGGCATAAAGAACCTGGGAGGAGATGGCTTTCGATCCCACCGATTGCAGCCACTGGTGGGTAGGTTTGGCGAGGTAACAACCCAGGTAAAGATGGATGTCCATCACCCGCTGGAGGGCAATCTCGTTGGCAGGCAGGACCCAGGTACGCTCGATCCACCCGAAATCCTGGTCGATCGCCATCGACCCGCCTGAATTATGAACGATCACCCGGGAAGGATCCAAGGAGCGCGCGTAGCTGGCCAATTCCCTGCCGTTGAAAGTGGCTGCAGGCGGGTTTTCGTTATAAATCCCCCAAAATACCACGGATGGGTGGTTGTAGTCGCGGTCGATCAGGGCTTTGATTTCTCGTAAACCATGTCCCATCATGCGGGGGCTTTCCCTGATCCAACCCAGGCAGGATTCTGCATAGACCAGCACGCCCAATTCGTCGGTCAGGTCCAAGAGCCCAGGCATGGCAGGGCGCAAGTGGATGCGCAGCAGGTTGAATCCGGCTTCTTTTACAAGCCGAACATCCCTCTCGATCATTTCCTTGCTTGTTGGGGGGATCAGGGTGACCGGGTAATCGGGCTGCAGCAGGGTCCCTCGCAGGAAAAGGGGCTCACCATTTAGAAAGAACTGCCCATCTTTAACGGTAAATTCGCGCATCCCAAAGCGGGTCTCCTGGACATCCACACTCCCTGATGAGGGATCGCAGACCTCGCAGCGGAGCTGGTAAAGCACCGGGTTTTGGCAGGTCCAAGGTCGTGGAGAGGGGATCGGGATTGGATAATGTAACTGGCTTGTCCCTGGGGGTAAGTACACCGGGTTGGGCTGCTCTGTAGCTACCAGGTCATCTTTGGTGGAAACAAACAGCTTCAGCTCAGCCGGCTGGCTCATGGGATAGGCATTTTGAATCTGCAAGTCCAGAATTATTTTTTGCCCCGGGAGGTCCGGAGTTACTTTTAAGGACTGGATGGCAAGTTTGGGGATTGCCTCCAAGTGGACATCTCCCCATATCCCACCGCAGGTATAGGTCCAGGCTTGCTTGGCTGCTGGCGCCTGTTTCAGTAGGATGCCATCTACCGCCCTGTCCTTTGAGAGCGAAGCCGCTCTCACCACCAGGTGATTAGACTCGTTCCAACGCAGGTGGGAGGTGATATCAAACCTAAACGGCGAGAATGCCCCCTCATGACTGCCCACAAATTTTCCATTCACCCATACGGATGTCAGGTAAGAGACCCCCTCAAAGGCAAGCTCGACCCTCTTGTCCTGCCAGTTGGTTGGGAGGTTGAATTCGGTTTTATAAAAGCCAACCCCGTCTGCTCCCGGGTGGGTGAGGTTCCATAACCCGGGCACGGTCATGCGCTCAGCCTGGTCTTCCGGGAAATCGACTCCATTCCAACCCAGGTTTATGCCTTCTCCAGTCTGGTCGAATACGAAAGACCATGCACCATCCAGGCAGATTTTTTCTCGGTTGGAGGAGATTGCCATACTTGACATCCTTTCTGAGGTTGGTTAGGTATTCAATAAACAAAAGTTGACAGCCTTAATGAAATCCTGTGAAGTGGAAGAAGGTCCCAGGAAGCTTTCAATCCATTGGGTCGTCCTGTGGGTGTGCTTGAAAGCTTCCACCTCGTCAGGAAGCTCCGTCGCCAGGGTTCCGTCTCGAATGAGGATCGTTTGATACCCAAGGAATACCGCGTTCGCCAGGGTGAACAAAACGCAAACATCCTCAGAAAATCCGGCAATGATCAGGTTGTGAATCCCGAGGTTTCGCAGCAGGCTGTCGAGGCGGGTCTCGAAGAAACCGTTATAGGTGTGTTTACGGATGAAGTAATCGCCTGGTTTGGGTTGGATTTGCGTGGGGATGTACAACTGGATCAGATCACCCGCATCGAATTCATGCGGGTTGACATCTGGTTCACGAAAATCGACGGTTGGATCAAAGCCCAGCGATTTACCCAGCCGCTTGCCAAAAGCAGAGCGTAAGATCTCCACGCGCGGGCTGGAATTGCATACGTAGATCACCGGCAGGTCAATCTTGCGCGCGCTGGCAATCAGTGGCACCAGGCATTGATCCACGATCTTCTTGAATTCCTGATCCCAGCGGGAATTGACCAGATCACTTCCCAGGCTGGTTTCCGCGGCGTGATAGGTGTCGATCAGCAAAAGGGCGGTTTCCTCAGGTTGCAGGTAAACAGTCTTAAAGGTTTCTCCAAGGGGATCATCGCCTGGAAAATAACGGAAATATCGGGCGGATAACTCGATGTGTTGAAAATTAGGCATCGTTGGAATCTCCTTGAGTATCTGATCAGGCTTTGATCGCCCCAGCCGTGATCCCCTTAATCACAAAGCGCTGCAGGAAAGCAAAAGCAAGGATCACCGGAACGATGGTGATCACCATCCCTGCTGCCACGCCAGGTTCGTTGGATGTGAAATGACCTTCGAGCAGGCTGATCCCCACTGGAAGCGTGCGCGAGGCGGTTGTGCCGGTCAATACTAACGCAAGGATATACTCACCCCAGGCAAAAAGGACATGAAAGATTGTCAGGGTGGCGATGGCGGGCTGGGACAGGGGGATCATGACATTCCAGAAAACCCCCCACATCCCCGCCCCATCCAGAATGGCAGCCTCTTCAAGCTCTTTGGGGATGGTCTCCATGAAGGCGCGCAGGAAGAAGGTGTTCCAGGGGATCGCCACGGCGCTGTAGATGATCGCCAGCCCGAACAGGCTGTTGTAGATACCCAGCTTGCGGGTGAAAATTGCCAGCGGTATCAGCAGAATGGAATGGGGAATGAGAAAACCGAACAGAATGTAAGCCCAGATAAGATTTTTAAGGGGAAATTCAAAACGAGCCAGGATGAATGCGGAGGTGGAAGCCATGAACAAAACCATGACAGTCGATAACAACGTAATCACGATGGAGTTTATGAAATAGACCCCCATTTTGGCATACACCCAGGCTTCGACATAGTTGCTCCATTTGAGCGCTACAGGAAATGCAAACGGATCGCGATACAACTCCGGAGTTGATTTGAGAGAGGTCATGATTATCCAGATCAATGGAAAGATGCAGATCACACTCCACACGAACAATGGGATGTGCATGGGAATTTGATCAATCTCACGTTTCCAGCTGATCCCGGGTTTCTTACCTGCCTGTGTTTCAGGGTTATTCATAAATTTAACCTATGCATATAATCCAATACTTAATTCAAAGGTTCCTGGCCACGCCGGCCAAATTTCCATACCAGGGCAGTGGCAATGATGCCTAGCAGGAAAGAAAATGTGGCAACGGCGCTGCCATATCCCCAGATCTTTTTCTCCCACAGCAAATACAATGAATATGAAATGAGCGTTTCGCTTAAATGCAACGGACCACCTTTTGTCATCAGCAGTGGAAATATAAATCCGCCCAGGGCTGCCTGCAGGGCAAGGATCATGGCGTAAATATAAACCCCGCGCATATTGGGAATGGTGATAAATAGGAACTGCTGCCAGCTGCTGGCTCCATCGATTCCGGAGGCTTCGTACTGCTCTTCTGGAATCCCCACCAGCCCAGCCAGGAAAATAATGATAAAAAAACCGATCGAATCATACGCGCCAGGGAAGCTGGTCGTCCATTGAACGATTCCATTTCCGCTCAACCATGGGTTGATCAGATTTTCAAGGTTCCATCTTTCCAGAAGATTATTCAGCAGCCCATACTGATTACCGGAGAAAATAAATCGCCACAACAGAGCCATGGTTGCCACCGGTAGAATAACTGGAATGTAAAAGAGAAAACGATAGAAGGTCACGCCCCGCCTTAACCGGCTGAGCAGGTAAGCCAGCATTAAGGCGATGGGTAATTGGAAAGCCCAGTTCAGGGTCAGCATCCTGAGGTTGTTGCCAATTGCCATCCGGATGTATGGGTCGTTAACCATCCGGAGAAAATTATCTAATCCTACAAATGGTGCTTTGTTGAGAGGGCCGCCCTGCCATTCAAGGACACTGTAGTAGAGGGACAACAGGCTGGGATAGAGCATGAAGAGTGTATAGGCTCCCACCCCAGGCAGCAGGAATAGAAAGATCCCCAGAGGGCTTCCATATTGCGCAGAGGCTGGCTTTTTAGAGGATGGCATAAGCGTTTATTACCTGTTTTACTGGCAGCCGGATCTAGATCCGGCTGCCAGTTTTCTTGACGATATGATTTATATGCTACGAAGCATATTTGGACATTTCGGTTTGGTAGGTGGCCATGGCTTCGTCCACACTTCCGCCTGCCAACAAGGTATCCAGGCCAGACTGGCAATCATCCCAGCCACGTTCAACCGTGGCCGGAGTGGACGGCAAGGTATACACGGTCTGCGCGCTATTTTGAGCTCCCAGGAACGCAAGCAGGTTAGGATCAACGCCCTCGAGGGTGGACAAGTCGACTTCAACGCCCATTGGAGACGAGCAAAGCAGGATCCACTGTTTGGCGCCTTCTTCGCTGAACCAGAACTTAAAGAACTTGATGGCGCCATCCAACATATCAGGGTCATCTTTTAGCTCAGCAGAGAGGGCGAGGGGGGTCCCCACCTTCAACTCCACGGTGCTGCCATTGTCGCTAACCGCCGGATAGGGTACATATTTGACATAATCGCGTAAGTCAGGGGCCGCCCCCTCGGAGTAAATATTGTTGTTGATTGTCCAGGCGCCATCGAGATAGAACGCCGTTTCCTCAGCTACGAAAAACGCAATCGATTCTTGCCAGGTGATCTCAAGCTCGTTTTCAGGCAGCCACTTGTTATCGACAAATGTCTTCAAACGCGAGAAGGCTTCTTTCATCTGCGGTGAATCGAACTGGTTGGCCGCAATTGCATCCAGCCCTCCGGGTTGGCTGGCGATGATGTTGTGCCACTGGTGCGAGCCGCCGACTTCCCAGGAGGTGGGCAGCTTGCCGTATGTCTTCACTTTATCGCAAACGGTCATAAACTCATCCCAGGTTTTGGGAAGATCGCTCACACCGGCGGCTTCGAGGATGCGCGTATTCCAGATGGTCGGCATGGGCGAGAATTCAGCGCACAGACCATAAGTGGCAGCTCCAGCGGTGAAGAATGTGCTGGGGATGAACAGCTTCTTCCAGTCCGGGTCTGCATCGAGGTAGGGTGCCAGGTCGAGAAGATAGCCTGAATTCCACATATCCATATTGCCTTCGTGGATGATCTCCGGGCAGTCTCCTGCAGCGCAGTCCGCCATGATCTTTTTGAAGGATTCTGTGCTGTCAGGATTGAGGATATTATCGATATGAATATAAGGGTATGCTTTCGCAAATTCATCGTAAAGCCACATCATTCCATCGTAATGGGCGTCGGTTTCCTTGGTCCAATGGTTCTGGTACCGTAAAGTCACCTCTTTGGGCGCTGCCGTTGCAGGGACTGCGGTAGGCTCGGCTGGGGCAGCGGTCTCGGTGGCTTTAGGAGTACAACCTGCCAGGAATGCCGCGGCTGTTCCCAGCCCCATCAGTTTGAGCATATCACGCCGGCTAGTCGTTCTGTTCATTACAAACTTGCTCTTCATTTATTCCTCCATTAATATAAATCTTGTTTCTTGATTATATGGGTTTTCTATGGGTGGGGGAATTCGATTGGTTGGTTTGGTCAACTGCCTCCTTCTGTGTTTGTTGAATGAACTCGATAACGATCCATCGTTATGCATGAAATTTACTGTAAACTGACCATAAGGCTTGAACCCTCTCCGGCGCTCTTTCTTGACTAACAGGTGTAATGGATGGATAAGGCTGGTTCAGGATCGAAGTTAGTACAGCCAGACAGTTTTCCAACGGCGAATCCAGGTTTAATGATTTTGTTGGACCAATAATATAGCCACCGTCCTTTCCCAAATATTTGAGGCAGGCGATAACCTCTTTCTGGATTTGTCTCGGCGTTCCCCAAGGGATGGTAGATTGGCTGCTGATGCCACCATTGAAACAGATATGGTTGCCAAACTCTTTCTTCAGCCAGAGGATATCCATGCATTCGGGTTGAATTGGATTTAATATCCGCACCCCAAGTGGAATGAGATCGGGAATAATTTCAGTCAAGTCGCCGTCTGAATGAACCATGACCGTTAAGCCTTTTTGATGGGCATATTCGAAGATGGCTTTGAGACCAGGCATGATCAAATCTCGCCAACGTTTTGCGCCGATGGTGACTCCGCGCTGGTAGCCCCAATCATCTGCAAAGCGGATGCCATCAAAAGGGTGCTGTGCAATCTGATCGATTAGCTGGAGATACATGGCTACCAATCGATCCAGCAGCTCTTCGACAAACTTCTGGTTAAGTACAACATCCGAAAGAAAATTTTCAAACCCCCGCAAGGCCCAGCCTCGGTCAAAAAATCCCAATGCCAGGCAGCACAGCCTGTAATGGTTCCGGGTCGATTCAAAGAAACCATCCATTCCCAAAAAGTATCTTCCATAATCCAGGTCGGGAAAATGGTAATCACTCAGATCTGGCTCTCTGAGGGGCGGATCAATCAGGTGAGGGACATGATCCAGCTCTTTCCAAACACAACCGAAATCATCCGAATATACCCCTGGTTCGATCCAATGCTTCTCCAATTCAATCAGCCAGTAGGGAAGATGGTTGTCGATATTTTGCAATAAACTTTGGACCGCTTCTCCCTCATTTTCCAACACCTTCATACACTCCATATCGACCGGAATATGATAAGGTACAATATCCGATTCTTGATGATTGAGACTTTGAAGAACTCTTGTGCGAGGGGTGATTGACAAGATTACAGCCTGACTTTCTCTGAAAAAGAAACCGCAGCTTGTCGATATACCATTAGGGGAGATAGTACAAAAAATAGTATACCTAAAAAAAAACTTTAAGTCAATACAGAATATATCTAAATTTGGTTTTGAGTATTATTATAAAGCATGATCTATTGACGTTAATTATAATTAGTGTATAATTTAAATCGTGTTTAGTGTATATTTATTGTGGTCGGGATCTATCGCCACAAATCGCTAGGAAAACCGATTGAGTACATAAATAACCCTTTTTTCATTCTAGACTAGTGGAGATATAAAATGGGAAAAGTTGTGACATTTTTCGGACCAAAGCATGTGGGGGTTACCGAATATGAAGACCGCCAATTACAGCCAAACGAAGTGCGCCTGAAGACCTTATTTTCAGGGATCAGCGCCGGAACCGAGCTGACCCATTATCGGGGCAGCAATGTGTACCTGCATAAATTTTGGAATGAAACCGACCGCCTTTTTCTGACGAGCGATGGAGCTACCTCAAAAACATATCCAATCTATGGCTCGGGGTATGAGGAATGCGGAAAAGTGATTGAGCTGGGCAGTGCGGTCGATAAGGTTAAAGCCGGCGATATCATCTATGGCACCTGGCAGCACCGCACGCACCATATTGTCAGCGAAGATTACGCGGCCAACCGCTTGATCCCTGCTGGTCTCGACCCAATCCTGGGCATATTTTCTCAAATGACAGCCATTGCCTACAACGGAATCCTGGATGCTGCTATCCGCCTGGGTGAGACCGTTGCCATTTTTGGCCTGGGTGTGCCGGGGCAGATGTGCGCACAGATGGCAAAGCGTTCTGGCGCGCGAGTTATCGGAATCGATATGATCCCAATGCGTCTGGAATTAGGTAAAGACCAGGGTTGGGTGGATGTTGCGTTGGACGGCAGGCCGGGACAGGTTGCCGAAAAGATCAAAGAGATCACCCACCATAAAGGCGTGGATGTTGCGTTCGAAATGAGTGGATCTTATGCCGCGCTGCAAGAAGCCATCCGAAGCGTGGTTTACTCAGGAAAGGTGATCTCCCAGGGCTTCTATCAAGGCGGGGGGCAATCTTTATTCTTGGGGGAGGAATTCCACCATAACCGCATTAATGTCATTTGCTCCCAAATTTCTGGGGTTTCACCGGAGCTTTCCAACCGCTGGAATGTCGATCGCATGGCGCGCAGAGGGATCGAATTACAAGCCGAAGGGATCCTTAATTTCAAACCGTTGATCACGCACCAGTTTCGGTTGGAACAGGTGGCGGAGGCTTACCAATTATTGGATGAGCATTCCGACCAGGCATTACAAATTGTGATCGATTTTACACAAGACGGGAGTCAGCATGGTTAAACTACGCACTGGCTTAATTGGCTGCGGAAAATTTGCAAATAAGCATCTCACCAACCTCGTGTCGATGCCAGAGAAATTTGAGATTGCGGCCTTCTGTGATATCCTCGATGAGAACGCTCGTCAATATGCTGAAAAATATTCCGATGGAAAGGCAGAAATTTATACCGACTACCACAAGATGTTCGCTCAAACACCTTTGGACCTGGTGCTGATTTGCCTGCCTCCATTTGGACACTCGGATGAAGTCGAAGCCGCCGCGAATCACAAGGTGAACATTTTGATCGAAAAACCCATTGCCCTGACCAGCGAGCATGCCTGGAAAATGGTGAAAGCAGTCGAAAAAGCTGGCGTGAAATCTCAGGTGGGGTTCATGTTCCGTTTTGGAGCTGCTATCGAAAAACTAAAAGCCATGCTCGAGGATGGGTCCGCCGGACAGGTGGGCTTGATGAGCGCGCGTTATTTTTGCAACTCCCTGCATGCTCCCTGGTGGCGCGAACGCGAAAAAAGCGGGGGGCAAATCACCGAGCAAGTCATCCATATGGTGGATTTAATGCGCTACTTGATGGGCGAACCCCAGATTGTCTTCAGCATCCAGAACAATCTTTTCCATAAAAATATTGAAAACTATACCATCGAGGATACTTCCGGATCGGTGATGGAATTCAAAGATGGCGGAATTGGTGTAATCTTCGCTACCAACAATGCCATCCCCGGCAAATGGATCAATGACTACCATGTGGTTACCCAGAAATTGACCGCCGAATTTAATGATGCGAACCATGCTGCATTCACGTACACCGCAGGTCAGGAGATCAAAACGGAGATGATTGCCTCTGAAGAAAATGTTTACCTTCGGGAAATTCTGGATCTCTACCAGGCGATTGCCACAGATGGAGCCACGCGCACGCCGATCCAGGAAGGTGCTCGCTCCTTAGACCTTGCACTGGCAATCACTCAGTCAGCGCAAACTAAAAAACTTGTGAACATGGAGACTCGCTAAGTCCATGGAAGAACCTGTCTTGAATGACCGGCAGCGATTTGCTGCCACGCTGCATTACCAGAGACGCGATCGGGTGCCCTTGCTTGACTTTTAATTTTTGGGCAGATACCCTGCCGGGCTGGTACAGCCAGGGGTTGCCCCGTTGGGTGAACCGGCGAAATGAAGATGCCTACTTTGGTTTCGATTATTCACTCGATAATATACATGTCACCTGGGTGCGGGATGGGCTATCCCCGGCTTTCAAAAAGAAAATCCTCGAAGATTTGGAGGATGCCTGGATCTTACAGCAGCGCGATGGTGTCCGGGTCAAACGCCAGAAGCAGTATGCGTCGATCCCCCATCCCATAGCTTACCTGCTGCAAGATCGAGAGAGTTGGAAAAAATATTACCTTCCTCGCCTAGATCCTGATCGACCTCTGCGATACCCATCAGACTGGGATGAAAGGGTAAAAGAATGGAAAGATCCCCAGCGCTCTTATCCGATCGTCCTTCCTGGGGGCAGTCTGTACGGTTGGCTGCGCAATTGGATGGGCATGGAAAACCTCTCGTTGGTCCTTTATGATGATCCTGCCTGGTTTGATGAAATGGTCAACACTGTGGCCGACTGTATTGTAGGAGTTTTGGCGAAAATATTCTCCACTGGTGGACAATTCGAGGCTATTTCCATGTGGGAAGACATGGCATATAACCGCGGCCCTCTCATGAGCCCGAAGCAGTTCAAGAAATACCTGGTGCCCCATTACCGTCGCATCTCCGACCTGGCCAGAAAGCATGGATGCGATGTCATTTATTTGGATTGCGACGGCAAGATCGACGCCTTGCTGCCATTATGGCTCGAAGCGGGTATCAATTGTATGTACCCAATTGAGGTGGGTACCTGGGGTGGGGATCCGGTAACTTTCCGGCGGCAATATGGGAAAGACCTGCTGATGATGGGCGGTTTTGATAAACATATTCTCGCACAAAGCAAAAAGCAGATTGAAGCTGAGGTGCACCGCCTGGCACCGACCGTTGCAGAAGGCGGCTATATTCCCTTCCCAGACCACCGGGTGCCGCCGGATGTGCCTTATGAAAACTACCTGTTTTATACCGAGCTGGCGCGCAATATTTGGGGACAAGGAAAAAACCTGCCTGCGCAGTTTGTGCGAAATAACCAGCCTATAAAAAAAATGCCTTTTACCTATTGGTAAAGTTCGGTACTGTGATGATCCGTACCTAATAAATCCTGATAAATCTTATCAATATATTTCTTAATTTCTTCAAGTATAATCACTCCGTTTTTGGAACGTGGACGATTTATCCAAAAATAAATAGATCAAAAAAGAGCAGGTGGAAAGCCAATGAGCTCAAGTGATACATACAAACAACAAGTTTATGATTATGTTTGGAAAAAAATCATTTCGATGGAATACCGGCCAGGTGAATTCATTACTGATTCTCAGGTAGCAAATGAACTAAAAATCAGCCGTACACCAGCCCGGGAAGCTTTTCAGCGTCTTGAAACGGAAGGCTTCCTCACTCCCGAAGCACGACGAGGTTGGCGGATTTATTCTTTGACCCTTAAAGACATCGAGGATATTTTCGACTTGAAGTGCGAAATAGAGGGTTTGGTGGCAAGAAAAGCAGCCTTGGATCGGAACGAAGAACATCACGAGATGCTGCGAAATTATTTGCTCCAAATGCGCGAAGCTTGTTTGAACGATGATGTCACTGGCTGGATGGAAATGGATTCTTTAATTCATCACTTACTCTACTTGATGGCGCAAAACGAGCGGGCTGAGAAAATCATCAAGCATCTAAATGATCAATGGCATCGTATGCGGATTGGGTTTATTAACCTCAGGGGACGTCTCGATCTAGCCACCGATGAACACGAGAAGATCATCCTGGCAGTCATTAACGGTGATGCCGAAGGGGCAGAATTTGCCATGCAGAGCCATCTCAACAGCGTGCGCCAGGGATTGATGAGGGTTTTGGTGACCATGATTCTGCCTTATGCCAGGGATGGCTTATAGGTTTGACCGAATACTGCCTCTGACAAAATGACCATACACGGGGGATTTTGAGAGGGTGGAATAGGACTCGAAACTACGACTTTGGACATCCTAAAGGGTGACCGCTACCACACAGTTGCGGAGCAAAGGGTCACGGTCGTTCTGCGAACGGGTCGAGTTGCCTCACATCTTCAACCCCTGGTAGATACCCGGGTGTATCTGGTAAAATAAAGGAGATAATTAAAATCTGAATAAGCGGAATTGTTTTCGCCAGGTCGGGAAGATAAGTACCCCGGAAACAATTTTTTAGAGGTATATTATGGGTAAAATTGATGTTGAGCGTTACTTTCGAGAAGGTTTTCTCACTCAAAACTCTGTTTTATCGGCAGATGAAATAAACACCTACCGGCGCGAGGCAGATCGACTGCTCAGGTTATGCACAGATAAATCCGAGCGCTATGCCAAGAGGATAGAATGGGAAGTGGACCACCTGCAAGAAGGCGAACGCGCTGGCATGGAGAAAATCATCCGGAAGCTCGAGCCGATCTCGGATTTAAGTCCAGTCTTTGCAGAATTGGCTTACCATCCCGGGATCACAGGCCCGATCAGCGAGGTATTCGGAGAGCCGGTTGAGCTCTTCGAAGACAAGCTGAACCTGAAATTGCCGGGCGGTTCTCCTTACCCCTGGCACCAGGATTGGGTGTGCTGCTGGCGCGCCCATACCGATGACCTGGTCACCTGTTTTATCTACCTGGATGACGCCGACGCAACCAATGGCTGCCTTCAGGTGATCCCGGGCAGCCACCTGGGCAAACCCATCTTGCCTTTCAAACAAGGCAGCCGTTTTGAGATCGATCCGGCTTACGTCGATACCGCGAAAGCAGTTCCTGCACCCCTTAAAGCCGGTGAGATGATCTTTTTCAATTCTTATCTGCTGCACTACTCCGATTTGAACCGCAGCCGCCTCCCCCGGCGCGCCATTATCTACACATATAATCCTGCCCGGATGGGGAAGATTAACGAATTGCGTTTTCATCCTATTGTGCTATAAAGAATCGACCCTCACCTATGCCGGTGGGGGTCGTTCGTTTCCTTATTGGGTCGAAAATCGAGATTGCTTCGCTTCGCTCGCAATGACATTTGACCATTTTGCCTGGTCCACAAAGTGCGAGCAGCTTCTCAGGTAGAAAATAGGGGTTATTACTAACATATCGCCCTCATCCAAGCCTCTTGCCCCTGTTCACCAGCGGTGGTATTATCATTTTTAAATCTGCACACTAAGGAGCGACTATGGAACCTAATTTTCTCGAAATGGCCGAATTCGCTGATAATCCAGAACCGCGCTGCCCGGTAATTCTAGTTTTGGACACTTCGGGCTCGATGAGCGGGGCGCCGATCCTGGAGCTGAACGAGGGCTTGCGTGCCTTCGGAACCGCGCTCCAAGCTGACCGGCTGGCTTCGCTGCGCGTGGAAGTGGCAGTGGTTGTCTTTGGCGGCAAGGTGCGCACGATCGATGTGCGCGGAAGCGCCCCGAGCCAGGCCAAAGAGGTGGTGGTCTTCAACCCACAGGGGCTGGCAGTGCGCAAACCAACCCAAGAAGTGCCCTTCGATGCCCACCATGCCTTCGTGACGGTGGACCAGTTCGAGCCGCCGGTTTTGGAAGCTAACGGCGGAACCCCGATGGGTGAGGCGGTGCAGCGCTCGCTGGCCCTGCTGCGTGAGCGCAAAGAGATCTACAAACAGAATGGGCTGGATTATTTCCGCCCGTGGATGTTTGTAATCACGGACGGCAAGCCCACCGATAAAGGTTGGGAGGCGGCGGCTGAACAGGTCAAGCAGGATGAGCTGCGCAGGGGTGTGATTTTTTATGGAGTGGGCGTCGAAAAAGCAGATATCCGCGTACTAAGCCGCTTTACAGATGAGCGCCCCCCCTCAAGCTGAAGGGCCTGGCATTTGGCGACCTGTTCATGTGGCTCTCCAAGAGCCTGTCAGCCATTGCTCACTCCCGCCCCGGAGAGCAGACGCCTCTGCCGCCCGTTATCTGGGGTTCTGTGGATACTTCCACCTAGTAGAGACAGCCATGGAAGCTGATTGGCAGGTCATCGGTGCAGCCGTCCAGGGTCTATCCCATCAGAAGCAGGGCCTGCCCTGCCAGGATGCGCTGGAATATCGCTGCCTGCCGGGCGGTGCTCTACTGGTGGCGCTGGCAGATGGCGCTGGCTCAGCCACGCGCTCTGAGTTAGGAGCACGCGCGGCTGTTCAGGCGGCAGTGGATGCACTGACCTCTGGCCTGCAGAGCGGCCTGCCTGCCGAATGCTGCGACTGGGTGGAAATGTTTTTGGAAACCTTCGAAAGTGCCCGTATGGCATTGATCCAACTGGCGGAAGAACGGGGTGAACCGCTGCGCGATTTTGCCACTACGCTAACCTGCCTGGCTGCCACGCCCGAACAACTGATCGTCGGGCAGTTGGGCGATGGTGCCGTGGTGGCGCGCGGCGCAGATGGCATCCTGGATACGGTTACCACCGTGCAGCGTGGCGAGTATGCCAACGAAACTAACTTCCTGACCCAGGAGCAGGCTCTGGAGCAGGTCGCCATCCAGGTGATCAACCTGCCGATGCAAGCCCTGGCGGTGATGAGCGACGGCTTAACTCGCCTGGCTTTGAAGCGACCCACCAACGAACCCCACCTGCCATTTTTCGAACCGCTGTTTGCCTTTGTCGAAGCGTCGGCATCCCCCAATGATGGCGCCCAGGCCAACGAAGCGTTGATGAACTTCCTGGCTTCGCCGCGCGTCTGCGAACGCACCGATGATGATAAAGCCCTGGTGTTGGCGCTGCGGCCATCGACTGCACAGGCGGAGGAATAAGAATCGTTAGACAATCCGTATGATGAAGATTTACGACCAGGAAGGCAACCCAATAACTATCGGCACTGTCGTCGGCCGCGGGGGCGAGGCGGTCGTGTACCGGGTAATTGGCCGCCCGAACTGGCTGGCCAAGATCTACGAGCCTGCTCCACGCCCGAACTACGCGGCCAAGCTGGCCTGGATGATGGAGCACCCTCCTGCCAATCCCACGCTTGCCCTGAACCATCCTTCGCTGGCCTGGCCTGCCGGGCTATTGTACGGGCAGGGAAACCGCCTGGCCGGCTACCTGATGCCTTATATCCAGGAGGCCGTCCCCGTCCTGGTGGTTTTCAACCCCCGCCGGCGGGTAGAGACCCTGGCACAGTTCGACCGCCGCTACCTGCACCGCGCTGCCCGCAACCTGGCAACCGCTGCAGGAGCGCTGCACACCAGCGGCTACGTGGTTGGAGATTTGAATGAAAGCAACGTCCTGGTCACGCCCTCAGCGCTGGTGACCCTGATCGACACAGATTCTTTTCAGGTGCAGGAAGCACGCCGCGGCCAGGTTGTTACCTATGCCTGTCCGGTGGCCAAGCCAGAATACACCCCGCCCGAGCTGCAGGGTAAGTCGCTTTCCAGCACAGTGCGCTCCCCTGAGCAAGATGCCTTCAGCCTGGGGGTGCTGATCTTCCAACTGCTGATGGAGGGCAACCACCCCTTCCGGGCGCAGTGGCTGGGAAAGGGTGATCCACCGCCCATTGAAGAGCGCATCGCATTGGGTGGCTTCCCTTACACTGCAACACCAGGTGTGCCCGTGCGACCGCCAAAATTTGCCCCGGACCTCGACTTGCTCCATCCAGAGATATCCGAGCTGGTACGGCGCTGCTTTATCGATGGACACCGTGACCCGCGCCTGCGCCCTGAGGCTTCAGCCTGGGAATGGGCAATTACCGAAGCCGAAAAGGGCCTGGTGCAGTGCTCCAACCGGCACTTTTATTCAGAACACTTGCGGGTCTGCCCCGTATGCCAAGCGCCGCGTGCCCCGGCTGGCAGTCCAGCCTGGCCCACTTCCCCGGCGCACCACCCTGCTGCTGCAGCCCAACCGGCTGGAACCAAAGCACCTGCAGGGGATAAACCGTCTGCTGCACCTCCGGCAGGCAAACCAGCCAGCCAGCAGGCCTCCACGGCTGCCAACCAAACACACACCAGCGGGAGAACAGCACCCCCCTCCTCCGCCCCCAGCTCTGGCACCCCGAATTCCGGCACCCCGAATTCGGGGACCACATCCCCTGGCGCACGGACTGCCAGGGCACCCAAAGCGAAGGCCACGCCGGGCGGCGCAACCGCCTCAGGAGGCCCTCCAAGCAAACCTCCTCCAGCCAGCCACCGTCTGGACCGGCCAGACCGGCCAGATCGGCCGCCCGTACCTTCTCAGCGGGTAGAGTTACCAGCGGATTCAAGCAGGCGCAACAGATTGGGAAAACGCTCCAATTTTGGCAGGCTCAACAGGTCCAGGCGCGGCAGGTCGGTCCAGGGTCTGGGTTATGGGGATCCCGCCAGGCGCAGCAGGCAATCGCAGCCTGGAAGACATGGCAATTCTGGCAGGCTCAGCAGGCGCAGGCTCAGCAGCCAGCGCAGGCGCCACCGCAGCCAGCTCAACCTGCTCAGCCGCCCCCCGCTCGCCCGGCAGCCCAAGCCCACCCAACGCCAGGCAGCCCTGGAGCAGCCCAAAGCACAAATTCTGCAGCGCCGCCGGCTGGAGCAAGCAGCGCACAGCAAACCCAGCAACCCGGCGCTCAGGCTGCACAGCCCAAGCCAGCTCAAAATACGCAGGGTCAAGCGGGTCAAGGCCAGCCAGAATCAGCCCCCTCCGTCACAACCTGCGGCCCAGCCTGCACAGCCTAAACCACCTGCAACCGGAGCCAGGCAGGCTGCCCCTCCGCACTCTCAACCGCCCAGGCCTGCTGCGCCGCATGCCAGCCCCCAACCTGGCAAACCGGCTTACGCGCGGCCAGCGACCGCTCGAGCACAGGCAGCTAACAGCCTTTTGAACTGGGCTGGACCGCGGTTGTATAAGAGCCTGGCAATCGGCGGGGGGTTGGGCGCCTTGGCGGGTGCCCTGCCGGGCGCACTGGTGGGCGTGGCCGGCGGAAGCACAGGAAGTATGGCTTCCTGGGTCTTGCTGTGGTCCCTTGGGGGTGCTACTGCCGGACTGCTGCGCGGCTGGCAGCCTGGCTATCGTTTGAGCCTGCGGGTCGACAAGGCGGTCGGCTGGCAGCGTGTTTGGCCAGCATTTGGGATATTGGCTGGGGCGGCTTTGGGCGGATTCATCGGCCTGGCGCTGGGCTGGTGGGCAATCGTTCCGGTCTTCCTGGGCCTCGGACTGGGAGCCTGGCTGGGACGCAATGCTGGTCGCAAACTGTGGCAGGCCGGCGCCCGGCTGGGTTGGGAGCGCATCTGGGCTGGGGTGGGCGCCTTTAGTGCAGCGCTGCTCGGCTGGCGGTTAGCTGCCTGGCTCGGTGCAGGCAGCCTTTCCATCCAATTAGCCAACTCATTTTCTGCGTGGATCACCAGCCAATCCGCCAGCCTGGTGCTGGTGTCGCTGGTCGTCGGTGCACTGGGCGGCGCACTGGGCGGCGCTGTCGCCGGCACCCTGTCTGACCTGTTTGCACGTTTGCTCAACCTGTTGGATTAGCCTCACCAGCCCCGGCATGCACAGAGGGCTTTACAGGCATGTGTGCTGGAACCTACCCGCCAACTGCTCGACTGTCAACTTACACTTCTCACCAGGTCTCTCCTGCTCGCCCAAAACCTCCCCCAAAAAGATGTCCAGGTCATATTATGCCGGGAGCACAGAAAGAAGCTTCCAAGAAGATGGATAAGCTGTGGGTGCTAAAAATTAAACACCCCATCCGGGGTGTTTAATTTTTAGGAGATATTGAGACAAGCGTTTCCGTCACGCGGTCATGTTATGGTAATGCGGCTGCAAGGGCAGCCGTTCAGCATATGCCATCTGCGGCAGCGAGCGGCGCAAGACCGAATGAATGCGAGCCAGAAGCTCTTTCAAACGAAAAGGCTTAAGGATGTAATCATACCCACCCACTTCAAAACCCTTCAGCACATCTTGCTCATCTTCCATCGCCGTCAGAAAGATGACCGGGATGCTTGAGAGCAACCTGAACTGGCGGCAGAATTCAAACCCATCAAGCAAGGGCATGACCACATCTAAAAGGATCAGATCCACGGGGCGGCTTTGCCACACATCCAAGGCTTGCCTGCCGTTCTCAGCAAAAAAGACATTAAACCCTTCTTTTTGCAAGATGAGCTTCATTAAGAACCGGATATCCGGGTCATCATCGACTAAAAGGATGTTAACAGATTCGCTCATAAGTCTCACCGGAAACATGGTACGATTCAGCGAAATCAAAGCGAGGAGATGCTGGACTCTCCACATTATTTATAACGAATTACTTCCACCGAAAAAGTCGCTGTTCACGATCTTATTGACCATTTTTTTGCCACCTTACAAAATTGAAAGCTTATGTCAAAACCACAGATCCTCTTGACCAACGATGACGGCATCCAATCACCCGGCTTATGGGCCGCTGCCGAAGCCCTCTCGGAGCTGGGCTTCGTGCACGTGGTCGCACCGCGCGACCAGTTCTCCGGTGCAGGGCGCAGCCTGCCTTCCACCTCAGATGGCATCCTCGCGGAGCAGAAAGTAGTGATCCATGGCAAAGAGTGGACTGTTTACAGCGTAGGAGGCACGCCCGCCCAGTCGGTTTTGCATGGCATCCTGGAAATATTACCCTCCCGGCCCGACCTGGTGGTTTCAGGAGATCAACTATGGCGAAAACATGGGTATCGCGATCACGGTCTCGGGAACGGTCGGCGCGGCATTGGAAGCCGCCGCGCAGGGCATCCCAGCCCTGGCGGTCTCACTGGAGACCGACATTGCCAACCACTTGAGCTACTCTCCGGAGATTGACTTTCTCCCCGCAGCACATTTCACCCAAGTATTTGCCCGCAAGATGCTAGGAGAAACGCATGCCGGTGGATGTCGATGTGCTAAAAATTGACATTCCCCAAGACGCCACCCTTACCACCCCCTGGCAGGTGACTTGCCTGACTCGCCAAACCTATTTCACCGCCCTGCCGCCAGTGCGAACTCCTGGAGACCCACGCGGACCGCTCGGTTACAAAATCGAGTATGACCCCGATCAAGACCCTCCCGTCACCGATGCTTATGCAGTACGCAAAAGCCGGCTGGTTTCGGTGACGCCCCTCAGCCTGGATATGACCTCACGGGTGGATTTGAGGGATTTCGGGCGATTATTGGCTGCTGATTAGGAGTACAACGCTGGAGATCATGCTTCTAAATATCAGGCATCCGGTGCTGCCTGGTTAAGCAGCTCCAGCATCTGAGCGTGGATCGGCGGTGCGGCAGCCAGGATCGAGCAGGGCGGCGTGATGTAGTCAGGGCTGCCATCCACCTTGGTCACCAAGGCGCCGGCTTCCGCGGCAATCAGCCCTCCGGCAGCAATATCATAGGATTTGATACGGATCTCCCAGAACCCATCCAGCCTGCCTGCCGCCACGTAGCACAAATCCAAGGCAGCCGAACCCAGGCGGCGCACACCTTGGGAGCGCAATGAGAAACGTGTAAAATGGTCCAGGTTTTTCTGGGGATGGGTGCGGATATCATAGGGGAAACCGGTAACCAGCAAACTCTGGTCGAGGTCCTGCGCTGCGGAAACTCGGATGGGCTGCCCGTTCAACTGAGCTCCAGAGCCTTTTTCTCCCGTATACAGCTCGTCACGGCTGGGATCATACACAGCGCCTAACCTGACCTGCCCATCTTCTGCATAGGCAATCGAGACGGTGTAGAACGGAATGCCATGCGCATAATTAACCGTGCCATCCAGAGGGTCTACATACCACACATGGCTTGCGTCACCTTCTACAACCCCCACTTCTTCTGAGATAATACGGTGGGTAGGATACCGCTTCTGGATCTCCCCTAAAATAAAGTTCTCTGAGCGGTGATCCATTTCGGTAACCAGGTCGATCACCCCTTTTCGATCAATCTGAAAATGCTGGTTGACCCCAGCACGCAGCATCTCCCCGGCCTGGCGGGCCAGGGATTCTAGAAAAGCCAATCCTGGTTTCACTTTTCCTTCTTATACTGTTCGAGAAGTTTGTGGAGCTGGTCAAGCTCCGCCTGGATTTCGAGGCGGTGGGCACGCTCCTCAGCCAACAAAGTCTCGAAAGACGGGCGCTGGTCAACAGGCAGCGTCTGCAGCAGGCGCTCCGTGCGGTTGATTTGAGAGTTCTTGTGGGACAGCTTGCTTTCCAGGCGTTCGCGATAGCCCTGATAGAAAACGACATCGGTCAAGGGCGCCGGGACCGTTCTAGGGGCTTGCGTCAAAACCTCAGCAACGGTCAGCAGGAACTCTTCGGTATCCACAGGCTTTTCCATAAACCGCACCGCACCCAGGCTGAGTGCAAAGGCTTTATCTTCAGGTGTAACATAGGTCGCCGAGAGAAAAATGACAGGGATCTGTCGGGTAAGAGGATCGGTGCGCAGCTTCTGCGCCAGGGTATAACCATCCATCTTCGGCATGAGGATATCCGTGACCACCAGGGCAGGTTGTTCCCTGACAATCTGCTCCAAAGCCTCTTGCCCGTTATTAGCGGTGACGACCGGGTAACCCTTGAACCGCAAAGTTACGGCCAGCAGGTCGCGCACATTCGGAATATCTTCGACAACCAGGATAGGACCAAAGGGTATGTTCATATTTCAATTGTAGCCAGTTTCACCCAAATGGACAAGGCGAAATTAGTCTCCCAAAGATTGGAGAGACTCAAGCGCTGCCTCCTCTTCCAACTGCTCAAAATAAGCCACCATAAATTGATGGCGCCGCTCAGCTATTGCAATAGCAGCCGGGGTGGATAAGCGCTCCTTTAACTTTACCAATTTGAAGACATATTCGTGATAGGCGCTGTGCGGCTCGCCGGGTTCTTTTTCGCCAGTCTGAAGGAATTTCTCTGAAGGTTTGGCATAAGCGGGCTGCCCGTGGGTGACTGCATATGCAATCGCCCGCGCTACGCCCACCGCCCCGATGGCATCCAGCTTATCGGCATCATACAAGATGCGCGCTTCGAGCGTCTGGGGCCGCTCGCGCTCATCGCGGAAACGGTGCGCCCGGATACAGTGTTCCACGGCGACAATTTTTTCTTCAGACCAGCCTTCTTTTTCCAGCTGGCGGCGGGCAAATGCAGCCGAATCCAGGTGGTGGGAAGAACGCTTGCTCGAAGCAGCTGGCTGGGTGCCCGTTTCGGGAGGCTGAGCGTCGTGCAAGAGCGCCGCGGCGCGCACCACTTCCAGGTCGGCACCCTCCACCGATGCCAGCTGCTCTGCCAGCCGCAGAACTCGCAAGACATGGTCAAAACCGTGCACTGGATCATCAACCGGATACCAGAGGCGCGCCTCGGGGATGGTAGGCATCACAGGCTTTAAAAGATCCGCACCAGCAGCCAGACGATCCCGATCAAGACGATGATGCTGCAGCCGATTGAAAAAATCTTCCCTGCCATTTTCAACACAAAGCGCAGCACTACCCAGCCTACAACCAGGACCAGGATGGTAATGATAATTGGCGTAAATTGACTGAGATCCATATTTAAATACAAACTCTCCCTTTCTTGATAACAGTATCTACCAGGTTCGGCCCAAAGCGATAACCCAGGTGGCGGTAATCGGCAACCGACAAGATGATCAGGTCGGCTTGTTTTCCCACTTCAAGTGAGCCTACCCGGCTCGCGCGCCCGATGGCGGCGGCGGCATTGAGCGTGGCCGCGGCGATCGCCTGGGCAGGTGTCAGCCTAAGGTAACGGCAAGCCAGGGCGATGGCAAATTGCATGTCTCCGCACCAGGCAGTGCCGGGGTTAAGATCGGTGGCCAGGGCCAGCAATCCGCCTGCCTCCAAAATAGCCCGGGCAGGGGTATAGTGGGCTTCGGCCAGACCAAAGGGTGTGCAGGGCAAAGCCACTGCTACCGTATCGCTGCGGGCCAGGATCTCAAGCTCCTCCTGGCTGGTCTTCACCAGGTGGTCAGCAGAGACCGCCCCCAACTGCACCGCCAGCCGCACCCCTCCCAGGTTATCAAACTCATCTGCGTGGATCTTGAGCGGGAACCCCAGGCTCTTAGCGGTCTGCAAGATACGCCCAGATTGCTCCAGGCTGAAAGCACCCGTCTCACAGAATACATCCACAAAGGGCAGCTGCTTTTCGGGTGCATTTTTCTGCCACCAGCGCTGGACCTCCGGCAGCATCGCCTCGCACAGGTGGTTGGTATAACCTTCTGGGTTGCCCTTGAATTCCGGAGCAATGGCATGCGCCCCCAGGAAGGTGAGCGCCAGCTCCAAAGGGCCCTCCATGTCCAGTGCCACCAGTGCCTGGAGCAGCCGCAGCTCAGTTTCGGTCTCCAAGCCGTAGCCAGTCTTGACTTCGGCGGTTGTCGTACCGTGTTCGAGCATCGTCCACAGGCGCGGCCGGGTTTCCTCGAGCAGACCTTCCAGGGAGGCTTGACGGGTAGCCTCAACCGTCGAGAGGATTCCCCCACCTGCAGCCAAAATTTCCAGGTATGTCTTGCCTTCCAGGCGCATCTCGAATTCAGCGGCGCGGTCGCCCGCCCAGATCGCATGGGTGTGGGGATCGACAAACCCTGGCATCACCACGCGTCCACGCGCATCCAGGGTTTCTTCAGCCGGATACGCATGGCGCAACTCCTGGCTCGATCCGAGGGCAGCAATGACACCATCCCGGATGAGCAGCGCACCGTCAGGAATGATTCCCAGATGCCCCAGGTCGCCTCCGCGCTGCGGCGCGCCTGCTAGTGATAGAAGCTGAGAAGCCGAATGGATTAACATCGTGTTGGCGTGATTATGCCATGTTTAGGATAAACTGACAATTAGAATAGGATGAATGACACCTGACAAAGCCAGGTTATTTTGTCAGAATATACCCAATCGAATGGTTCGAATTACTGGTGGAGGTTCTCAATGAAACGACCCGTTTGGCAAGCTTTGATTAAACCATCTACGGCAGCCTTTACCCGAGAAGGCCGGCAAACCCCTGGCTATTCTTTTTGGGATTGGGTGCATGGGTATGTCTACGGACGCTGGACGTACCTGTATATCAGCATCGGCACTGGGGAACATTGGCTGGCCAAAACCTTCATCCCGCTGATTAATCGCATATCTGGGCTTCTCCCCCGCCGAAAAGCCAAAACGCCTGGACAAACGGGTACATTTGCAGACGCCTACCACGGCAAAGTGCTCCCGCTCGAAGCTGCCACCCGCCTGGTCACCGTGGGTGAAGAGGTCCGCCTGACGAACCTGGAGAAAGTCATTCCCTACGCTAAAGCCCGCGATATCGTCATAAAGAACCCCGACCATATCCTGGCTTTGGACTGTCCCTGCCGGTCGGCGCGCTCCAATCCGTGCCTGCCGCTGGATGTATGCCTGATTATTGGCGACCCATTTGCCAGCTTTGTCGAGGAGCATCACCCGCGCCGCTCGCGGCGAATCACCCCAGCAGAAGCGGTCGATATCCTGCGCGCCGAAGACGAGCGCGGCCACGTTCACCATGCCTTCTTCAAAGATGCCATGATGGGGCGCTTCTACGCCATCTGCAACTGCTGTGAATGCTGCTGTGGGGCGCTGCATGCTCACCAGCACGGCACGCCCATGCTGGCCTCCTCAGGATATACCTGCCAGGTCGATGAATCCTTATGCATCAGCTGTGGAGAATGCCTCTCCGCATGCCAGTTCGGAGCGCTGTCGCAGGGCATGTTTGCCTGCCAGGTCGATCAAGGTGCATGCATGGGCTGCGGCGTGTGTGTTTCCAAATGTTCTCAAGGAGCCTTGAGCCTGTCTTTAGCACCCTCCAGGGGCATTCCGCTGGAAATAACCGAGCTAATGAATGCGGTCAGGTAAATTACCAACCCAATAAAAAATCTCCTGGGACTTAGATCCAGGAGATTTTTAAACCAGAGTGGGCGGAATAGGACTTCGAACCTACGACCTTCGCGATGTCAACGCGATGCTCTAACCAACTGAGCTATCCGCCCACGTGCACCGCATTATACCTAGAGCGGGGGAAAATGGCAAGGTGCAGACCCGGCTCTTGGGTTTTAAATAAATTGCCGGAACAATCCTCTCATCCTCATTATGGGATGGTTCAATCTGGCGTTTTCGCATTAATTGCGTCCTTCTAGCATTTTGCTAGATCATTGCCAGCTTTTTCTTGGATTGTTCCGGCTATTCAATTGTTCACTTGCATCTTAGCAATTTCTGCCGCGCGATTCACGTGTCATTCGTCTTAAGACTCCCCTGACAAATGTCACATGACAAATGAGAGCAAATATACCGGAAATGATGGTTGACAAACTCTATACCCGGCTATAATCTCTGGCATTCTGCACAGTAGTAGATCGCGCCACCCAGGTAGGGTTCCTTGCGGATGATGGTCCCGCAAGCCGGGCAAGGCTTGTCTACCGTGTTCTTGCTGAGGATTGTCTGGTAACCACCCGGTCGACCAAATAGGTCACGCTCGGTATCCCGACCGCCTTGGGCCGTCATGGCTGCCAGCACCCCTTTCACAGCCGCGTAAATTGCATTAATATCGTCACCAGACAGCTCTCCCATCTTGCGCTTCGGATGGATGTGCGCCGTCCAGAGGATATCTTGCAGCACGCCGTTACCCAGCCCAGGGATGCGCTGCTCTGTCGCCAAGAAAGCTTTGGCCGACAGCTTGGGGGTATCCTCGTTGAAGAGCAAGCCGAAGTAGGCTCGGCTAAAGGCATCCGTCAGCGGGGAGGGTTTTTGCTTCGCAATAGGGTAATCTGGCAGCCCGGCTTCTTCGCCTTCTGAGAGGCAAAGCATGGCGCCCCACATCTGAACAGTACAGCTTACTGCGCTGCCGTCCTCAAATTCGAGGTAGAGCTGGTGTTTCGCGGGCGGGGTTTCACCTGCGGCATGGAATTTGATCGGCGTGCTGATCACCAGGGTTTTATCGCCGGCCAGGATTTCGATATGGTTTCCGAAAGCCGAGGCTCCCCGGATGCCCTTTCCCGGTAACAGGGACTGGTAATTTCCTGGATCGCCCGTATACCAGGCGAACTTGTGAGGTGAAGCGTTCGCCACCGCTCTCGCAATGCGCTTGCCAGTCAATGTATCGGTAATTTGCTGCGCAATTACAGCAGCTTCAGGTAATTCAATCATAAGCTAATCCTCCGGTTATCTTGATTATATCCTGGCATCCATACCAAGATATAATCCCAAAAAAGGTTCAGGGGTTTTTCATTCCCCTGAACCTTTATTGTAAAGATTACCGTTGTTACGGCATCCTCATCTGACTGGCACGGCCGACCAGGTCGATGAACTCGATTACTTTCGCATCCTCAGGGATCGACTCGCTCAACGGAGCCGCCATGCGGTAGATCTGTGAGAGCGATGTGGCGGCTGCCCAGGGGCTGCCGCGTAAAACCTCTGCATACTGCGCTGCCAGGGTGGTCAGCTGAAAGTAAGGGGAGGCATCGTTAAAGCTTCGGGATAAGTCCCAGGTATTGAAGTTCCCGTTGATCTCCTTGACCGCATAGGTTTCAGGATCCTTCCAGCGCAGCTGCACGGTAGCGATCCGCCCCTCAGCCTGCGGGCGGAGCATGACCGCATAGACGGCGGTGGCGCTGTGCCCGGCACCGATCTCACCCGCATCCACACTGTCATTGCGAAAATCCTGATCGGCTACCGCCCGGTTCTCATATCCCACCAGGCGGTAATAAGCGACCACATCAGGGTTGAAATCCACTTGCGTCTTCGCATCCAGGGCAATGACTTCCAGCGTAGAGGTCAGCTCTTCGGTAAAGATGCGCTCGGCCTCATTATTTGTGTCCACATAGAAATAGTTGCCGTTGCCTTTATCGGCCAACTGCTCCATGAGCACATCGTTGAAGTTATTCATTCCAAACCCAACCGTGGTCAGGTAAACACCCTCAGAGACGTAGCCATGGACAGTTTCCAGGATCGCATCTGCATCGGTTTCACCCACATTGGCGACCCCATCAGAACACAGGATCACTCGATTAATCCCATTGGAGCGATACGACTGCATTGCCATCTCATAACCTCTGCGCAGCCCGGCTGCGGCATTGGTCGTGCCTCCCGGCAGGAGGTCATACAGCGAATTGAGAATGACATCTCTTTGGTCCCCGCGGGTGGGGTTGAGCACAACGCGTGCCTCCGTCCCGTAGGCCACGATCGAGACGGTGTCATCGGCTGTCAGGCGGTTCACCAGGACATTCAAAGCATACTTGACCATTTCCAGGCGGTTCCCCTCGTACATTGAGCCGGAGGTATCGACCACAAAGGTCAGCGAGGCTGGCTTGCGCTCCCAACTGGATACCTGGTAACCCTGCACCCCGAAGCGCAGTAGATAAGGCTGCATGCCTTCTTCCTCAAAGGGAGAGGGGGCCCCGTCTGCATAGATACCGAAGGCTACATCGGCCGGGGTCGGATATCCCTGGTTGAAGTAGTTGACATATTCCTCCACACGCACCGAATCAGCCGGCGGCAGGCTGCCTCCCGTCACATAGCTGCGCATCACCGTATAGGATGCCGTATCCACATCCAGGGCGAAGGTGGACAGGTGGTCCCGGTAAGTATCCTGGTAAGGGTTGGTGCCGTAATTCTGGAAGAAGGTATCTGCAGGGGTGGGCACGGCGCCGGGCTCCAGCAGCAAGGGCTGCGTTGGCTGCGCTACAGGTACAGCCACCAGGGGTGCCTGGGTGGGCAGGGGTTTGAACTCCTCAGCAGCGGGTTCCGCTGCGGCGGGCTGGGCTTGCTTTTCTGTCTCTGCGACCTTTTCAACCTGTACCTCTTTTACAGCCGGAGCCTCCTGGACAACCGTAGAGGTGCTCCGGGCAGCACAGGCTGAGAGCAGCAGAGCGAGCAGGGTGATCATGATTGAAAAACGAGTGGTATATAATTTGGCGTTCATTGGGGTAATCCTCCTTTTCTTTTCTATTCTTAGAATACCATCCAGATCAATCTTCAGCTTGATAACGGCCTGACAAGGCGCTGATAATCTCCTAACAGGGCTAACGCGCTGCCCGGAGCTTGCGAATGATCACCCGGAGGCCCAGGCCCATCAGGATGAAAGGTCCAACTAAAACGGTCACCCAGATCAGGATGTCCACCAGGAAGCTGAAGATAGTCACGAAAACCCTCCCGGCGCGTTCCAGGGTGTGCACCGGGTTCCATCCCGTCGCAGCAATGACCGGCCGGCCTGACGATTTGGGATGAAAGGTGACCGTGATTTCAGAATATACGCTCCAGTCGCTGCCATAACGGCTGCTCACCCACTGCCCGGAGACATGCTCGTTTTGCAGCGTACCCAAATCCTGGATCACCTGGTGCAAGGCTTCGTAATTGGGCGCTGGGACTGCCAGCACCAGTGAGATATGCTTCTGCCCAGCCTGCGTCCAGGACTGCGCACTGACCAGGTACCCACC
Source organism: uncultured Chloroflexia bacterium (assembly GCA_963751425.1). Classification (GTDB taxonomy): domain Bacteria; phylum Chloroflexota; class Anaerolineae; order Anaerolineales; family UBA4823; genus CAVVUF01. The sequence continues at coordinate 350,769 of CAVVUF010000003.1, forward strand.
GTAGTCATAGGCCCGTTCCTCAGAACGCTCTGCAGCAGCTTCAGGATTCCAAACTTCCATTTCCATGAAAGCATCGTAAACAAACTGCTCATCACTGGCAGGTGGGTTCATCGGGTTTGCTTTTGAGGGATACGCAGCGATGAGCTGAGGGTTTGATGCTCCAGAGCAAGCTGCCAGGCTCAAGAGCAGCATTCCGAAAAGAACTGCATATAGGCATTTGGCGAAACTTTTTTCTCTCATAGGATCCTCCTTGATCGTGAAACCTTCGAAAGGTCGATTTCACTTTGTTAAAGCATAAACCGGTCGAGCCTCACCGGCTTGACAGGAGGATGACAAGATGATGATATTCGGGATGGGGGGTTAGAGAGCCTGCCCCAAATGTGCGGCAGTCAGGTAGAGCAGGTGCTTCTGGAAAGGCTGCAGGTTGGGGTACTTGAGCGCCCCAAGGCAGGTCAGCAAGAAAGCCAGGTGAAACTCACGCAGTTGGGAGGGATTGAACAGGCAGCGCGAGGCAATTTCTTGCAGCGTATACAGCAATGTATATGGAGCGGGAGGCATCGTTTTGCCCGCCGGGAGGGTTGAGCGGATTGCACTGAGGTAATCCGCCGGGCTGGAGACCTGAGGGGCGATCACATGTGCGATCATTTCAGCCCCCAGGTGAGCAAAGTCAAACAAGGTATGCCCGTCGCGCGTCAGCGCAAAATCGATCAACCAAACATACCCTCCCAAACCCACCAACACATTCTCCAGATTCAGGTCGCCGTGGATGGTGGACTGCGTGCCGCTCAAGCTCTCTTTCAGGAAGCCTGGTAGAGATGGCAGTGGATCTGGTAATCCAAAGAGATCAAAGCCGGAGACGGTCTCGTTCAACAGGCTGGAACGGGTGTCCACCAGGCGTCCTGTGGCCCCATTGGGATCAGCCAGGCTGAGCCAGCGCACGCGCAATCCCGGCAGCCCAGGAGCGGGCGTTCCGAGGAGAGCCTGGCTCTTTCCATCGGCACGTTTTTCAAAGTGCGTAAAATTGCGCAAGGTGACCAGATCGCCCACCTGGAAGGCGGCTTCATCAGGCGACCAGCGCCCATCCAGGGTCTTACCACTGCCCTGAGCAGGTTCCACTACAAAATGGGTCGGCAGCACCCGGTCATATTCCAGCGCCAACCGGAAAGTATATGGCTTACGCTGCATCCACCAATTAGGTCCAAAAGTATCAAAAAGCTTTGTGAGCAAGGCGGGGTCAGGGTTTTGCAGCCAGGCCTGGCGCAGGCTGAGCGGAGTTTGCCCGGAGGTGCCGATAAAGGTATATTGCAAGCCAGCTTTATCGCTGCCGCGCACCGTCACGGGTGCGCGTTGGATACGCGCCGTCATGGGTGGCAGCGTATCTTTGACAAAGCGTTCGTAGTTTTCGTATTCCCGCCGGATCGCGGCGCGTTCCCCCACTTTGACAATGGTGTACGCATCTGCCCGGCCATCGGTCCGGATGGGCTGGGCCAGAAAGGTGCGCGCCCCCGAATAGCCCGACAGGAATTCGCTTTCCAGCACCAGCCGCCCATAGCGGTTGAAAAGGCTGCGCAGCAGGCTGCTCTCTGGCGGAGAAAGGGTAAGCCCCGGGCGCGCTTCGATTGCCAGGGATGGGTTCGGGTTTTCAACCTGGAATTTAGCTTGCGGTGTAACCACCAGGCCTGACAGGGCGAACAGGCTCAACCCGCACCCCAAGATCAACCCGAAGAATCCACCCGTCATCGCCTGTTGGCGGTTCATGCCGAAGAAGGAACCCACATCAATATTCAAGGAGCGCGAATAGATTTCGACTTCACGCATGGGAGCGGCTTGATCCTCCTCCGGTATCCAGCGCAGCCATAAGATTAACGCCAGGCGCTGCTGCCCTGGTCCCCGCGGCGTCAGCACCCACTGCCAGTTTACTTCCTGGCCCTCCGGGATGAAACGCGCTTGCTCCTCCTGCGGAGAAATGTCAAAGCCCACCGCATCCAGCCGTGCCACGCCCGAAAGCGCATACCCGCTCCGGCGGGTGATCTCCACGGGCTGGGTATCTGTTTGGTGCTCAGCGTAATCCGTTTGGACAACGTAACCCTCCGCTGAAGGCACCAGCGACAGGCGCAGCACATCCGAATCTCCCAGGTGCATCGCGGACGGCCACTCCAACTCCACAAGGCGTTCTTCAATGGCGCCTGTAGGAGCAGGAAGAACCTCGGTAGGCATGCTTGGGACAGAGGTAGGCTGCGTCTGCGGTGTTACTTCAACCAATGGAGCCTGGGTGGGCTGCACCTCAGGAACCTTGGTAGGCTGCGCTATGGCGGGCTGAGCCGTGGCAGTTTTTTCTTCTGCTGCTGGCGCCTCAACTACTTTTGTTTCCATAACGGTTTGGGTTGAGGCAGCCGCACAAGCTGCAATAAAAAACAATAAAGAATAATGAAATCAAGAATAAAAAGGTGCGGCGCATCTTAAACGACCTTTATGGCGGAGAGAATAACGTAGGCACAACCGTAGACTGCTCGTTAAGCAGTGCTACTGGCCAATAAGCATAGGCCAGCGCGGCCAGCGAGCACAAAACAATGATCACTCCTAAGACGAACAAAGCCAGGCGAAGGTTCCGAGTCATGTGAAATCGTCCAATAGTATAATACAACCAATATACTCATCCGGTCAACTAGCATGTCTACCTGGGATACTTATCCTTCCGATTACCGCTTCCAAGAAGTACAAGCCATCCTGGCTGCCGTTCAGGCTGGCGAATGTGTTTCGATTGTCGGGTTGAGCGGCTCAGGGAAAAGCAATCTCCTGGGCTTTATCGCCAACCGTTTGAACAAGAACCAGCCCACAGCCAGCCGGCTCCCGGCATTCCACCTGGTGGACTGCAACCGCCTGATCGAATTTACCCCCCAGGCACTCTTTCGCCTCGTAACCAGCACACTGTCAACAAAAGAACCGGCTGCCGCAGGCGATGCACTGGCTGGGCTTGAGGCCGTCTTGGATCAAAAAATTGCTGAAGAAAAGCAGGTGTGCCTGCTTTTCGACCGCTTCGACACGTTCATGCATGCCCTGGTCGAAGATAAAGTCCGCCTGGCTGTGGCCGCCAACCTGCGCGCCTTGCGGGATGCTCACAAATACGACCTGACCTGTGTTTTGGGTACTCGCTGCCCGCTCGACCCAAACACTGAGCTGGCAGAGCTTTTCTTCGCCCACACCTTGTGGTTGGGGCCCCTGGCAGAGAACGATGCGCGCTGGAATATCTCCCGCTATGCGCAGAGGAAAGGATTGACCTGGGGTGAAGAAGTTGTTCAAGCAATCTTGAAGACCTCCTGGGGCTATCCCTCGATCTTGAGAGCAGTCTGCGAAGCCTACGCCGACGGTAACAGCCTGGAAATTCATCATCTACTGGAACACCCAGCCGTTCGCAAGCGGGTGGATGAATTTTGGGCGGACCAGCCCAGCAGTGATGATCTGCGCCTCTCGAGACTCACCCATCAGCCCTTATTGAGCGCCGCCCGAGCCGCATCTGCCGTAGACACCACCCAGCTCACCGCCAAGGAAAATTTGTTGTGGGAATATTTCCTGGCCCATCCGGAGCAAGTTTGCGAAAAGGATGACCTGATCCGGGCTGTGTGGCCCGAAGACCGGATCTTCGAGCGCGGTATCCGCGATGACAGCCTGGCACAGCTCATCCGGCGCCTACGTGAAAAAGTTGAGCCTGATCCCGGCACCCCGCTGCACATCCATACCATCCCTGGGCGAGGTTACCGGTTTACCCCGTGATTTCCCGCCAGAAGGAGAGCATGCAACATGAATTATGAATATCCACACCGCCGCTATAACCCCCTAACCCGCGAATGGGTTCTTGTATCTCCTCACCGCGCCAAGCGCCCCTGGCAGGGACAAGTCGAGAAGATGCCTGCTGCAAATATTCCCAGCTATGACCCCTCCTGTTACCTGTGCCCGGGCAATCAACGCGTGAGCGGCGCTCAGAATCCGGCTTACACCTCGACCTATGTGTTCGATAATGATTTTCAGGCGCTGCTCCGTCCTGAACAAACAGCCGAGCCAGCCCAAACCTTCCCAGAGTCCGCTTTATTCAAGGCTGAGCCCGATTGGGGAATCTGCCGTGTGGGATGCTTCTCACCCCGCCACGATCTGTCACTGCCCGAGCTGTCGCAGCCAGCCGTCGAAGAGGTGGTGCGCATGTGGAGCCAGGAGACCCAAACCCTGGGCAGCCTGGATTTCATCAACTATGTGCAGGTCTTTGAAAACAAAGGCGCTATCATGGGCTGCTCGAACCCGCACCCGCACAACCAGATCTGGTCTACGACCCGCATCCCGGTAGAACCTGGTAAAGAGCTGAGTGCCCAATCTGACTACCTGCATGAACACGCCTCCTGCCTGCTGTGCGATTACCTGGCGCAGGAACGCAAGAGCGGTGAACGCATTGTGACCGCCAACGAGCATTTCACCGCCCTGGTGCCCTTTTGGGCAGTTTGGCCCTTCGAGATTCTGGTGATCGCTCACCGCCATCTCGGCAGCCTGCCCTGACCTGACCGAAAGTGAAGTTTCTGGGCTGGCGGACCTGCTCCGAGGTGTAACGGCGCGCTACGATAACCTGTTCGAAGTCTCGTTCCCCTATTCAATGGGCTTCCACCAGGCCCCTACGGATGGCAAATCTTACCCAGGCTGGCATTTGCATGCCCACTACTACCCTCCCCTGCTGCGGTCTGCCACTGTCAAAAAATTCATGGTCGGTTTCGAGATGCTGGGTATGCCCCAGCGCGACCTGACTCCTGAAACAGCTGCTGAACGCCTGCGCGGGCTGAACGAGATCCATTACAAAGCGCGCGACATAACCTTATCCCACATATATCCCACACTTATCCCACAAGGTCTTATGCCAAGAACTGTCGAAGTCCTGATCACAATCCCGTTTGAAGAACCTTTATTGACACAGTTAATCAACGTTTCCCCCCAGTTGAACATTACTGTCCTCAAGGCGCGCAAGCCAGAAGAGATCCCCCCAGAAATTCTGACGCGCACTGAAGTGCTGTATACCAACCGTATCCTTCCCCTTCCCGAACACGCCCCTAACCTGCGTTGGATCCAATTTCATTGGGCTGGTATCGATCATGCCCTGGATGCCCCAATCTTAATGGTGCCCGATGTAGTCGGGACACACCTGAGCGGCGCTTCTGCCTCGCAAATGGCCGAATTTGCCCTGACGATGATGCTTGCCCTGGGACATCATTTGCCCGACCTGAGTGCACTTCAGAAACAATCCGAATGGCCTCCTGAACGCTGGGAACGTTTCACCCCTTTAGAGCTGCGCGACAGCACCGTGGGCATCATCGGGTATGGCAGCATTGGGCGCCAGATTGCCCGCTTGCTATATGGCTTTGGGGCTACGATCCTGGCTGCCAAGCGAGATGCCATGCATCCTGAAGATAATGGATATATCCCTGAAGGGCTGGGCGATCCGAACGGTGATTATGTCCACCGCCTGTACCCGATCCAGGCTCTCCAGTCTATGCTGAAGGAATGTGACTTCGTCGTTTTGACCACACCCCTCACACCTGAAACCCGCAACCTTATCGGTCCTTCTGAGCTGGCTGTGTTTAAACCGACAGCATACCTGATTGATATTGGCCGCGGTGGGGTAATCGACCAGGCTGCGCTTATCATCGCCCTGCGCGAGCACAAGCTCGCCGGAGCTGCTCTCGACGTCTTTCCTGAAGAGCCGCTGCCCGCAGATAGCCCGCTGTGGAAGCTGCCCAACGTGATCTTATCGCCGCATATTGCGGGATATTCATCCGCTTACGATGCGCGGGCTGTGGCATTGTTTGCTGAAAACCTTACCCGCTACCTGGCAGGGCTGCCGCTGTACAATCAAATCGACATCGCAAAGGGATATTAACAGAATGATAAACGCACCTGGCAAACGATTCGAGGTGGTCTTGTTCGACCTCGGCAATACCCTTTTGTACTTCGACGGCCTTTGGGACCAGGTGATCCCGGCGATGGATACCGCTCTCCTCCAATCGTTACAAACCAGTGGGTATCGTTTGGACCTACAGGATTTCATACCCCAAGTGGAGAGGCGCTTTGCGGAATTCGATGCGCAAAAATCTGGCGAATTCCTGGAATTCAGCACAGCATTTATCTTGCGCAGCTTATTGAGCGAAATAGGTTATTCAGAAATACCCGATGCAGTCCTTCGCAAAGCGATCCGAGATATGTACGCTGTCAGCCAGGCTCATTGGCAGCGCGAGGCAGATACCCTGCCCATGCTGCAAGACCTGCATACCCAGGGCTACCGGCTGGGAATGATCTCGAACGCAGGAGATGACCAGGATGTGCAAACTTTGATCGACAAAGCCGGCATACGCGGTTATTTCGACATCATCTTGACTTCCGCCGCCCAGGGCATTCGCAAACCCAACCCGCGCATTTTCTACCAGGCGCTCCAGCACTGGGGCATACCCCCTGAGCGTGCAGTCATGGTCGGAGACACGCTCGGAGCTGATATCGTGGGTGCAAAAAATGCGGGTATTTACAGCGTTTGGATTACCCGCCGCGCCTCCCCCAACCAGCCTCAGCAGGAATTAATCACCCCGGATGCAACCATCGCTACGCTCAGCGCGCTGACTGAAATTTTAGATCGGGAGTAGCTTTTATCCAGTAATGGTGCGGATGAATTCCACCTCGCGAGGATCGAAGGGAGTGCCATCCTTACGAAAGATATCATGGAACCAGACTTCCGGCTCGGGTGCCCCCTTCGGAGATCCCCAAGGAAAAATTGTATTCGTTCTTCCGCTGACCAGCCCCCAATTGAAACAACCCACCCCTCGGCGCTTAAAGATAGGCAGGTGAGTTTCAAACCGGCTGTTGCGCGTGCGCGCCATATATTCTGTGCAGATCACCGGTCTTCCAGCCGTTTCTAAGCTTTCGATCTGCTTTTCCAGGTTGGCAGCATCATCATAGTTATGAAAAGTAATTACGTCTGAGATACTTAATCTGGAATTGGTTCAATTCCGGCAGGTTTGCCCACAGCCCCACGGTCAGGGGCTGCTCAGGCCTGATAGACTGCGCCCAGCGGCTGACAGCCTGCAAAAACGGCAGCGACCTTGTCCCCAATCCGTTATTCCCCGGCTCGTTATACAAATCCCACATCAGAATACGCTCGTCTTGCCCGAAGGTGCTCAACAAGTCTTCGACAAAGTCCTGCAACCCACCCCAGGTGGAAGAGTCGCCCAACTTACCGGTCCCCGGTGACTGCACCCAACCCGAATTGTGCACGCCCGGTATGGGATCAGGCTGCATGCCCAGCTTGGGGTTCTGATTCCAACAGTCGTCAAACAGCACAAAAATTGGGCGGATACCATAGGAATTCACGATATTCAAGAATGAGCGCATGCGCGTCTTCAATCCGGCCGCGTCAATTTCGTAAACCAGGTCATGTAAATAGACGCGCACACTGTTGAAACCCAGGTTTGCTGCCCAGCTCAGCTCGAGATCGATTGTATCGACATCAAAAGTCTGCCACTGCCACATCTCGAGCTGATTGATCGCCGTGCTTGGAATGAAATTGCAGCCCACCAGCCAGGGCTGCTCCTGATACCACGCTTTTGCTTTTTCTAAAGGCCACAGGCCAGGTGGCATAATGGCGCCCTCCTCAGGTTTTAGCAATTTGGGGAACCGGTTATTGTGAGCAGATGGCTTCTTTGCACACACCCCAAAACCGGATTCCCCAAAATATTATCAGATCAAACATAAGCCTATCAGCTTCGCCGATAATCGTCAAGGCTGTTGTACCTGATCGGGCCTTTTTTCCAGCGTAACTTTTACATCTTTAAACTCACCATCGCGCCAGATTTTCAGTGTCACTACCTGCCCTGGTGTGCCGTTGAGCGACACATAGACCAGAAGATCATCAAAAGATTCTACGGTCTGCCCATCGATCGCCGTAACGACATCCCCCCCTACATCCACTGTGCGACCTTCATAGTCAGCAGTTTTATTTGCGCCTACCAAACCTGCCTTGGCTGCTGGTCCCTGGTCAATCACCTGCCACAAATAAGCGCCTTTCTCTACCGGAATATCCATCGCTTTGATTAATGCCAGGTCCAGTCCGCTTCCACGCACTCCCAACCAGGGCCAATCATACCCGCCATTTTGTATTAAAGAAGGCACAACGCGTTGGATGATGCTGACCGGGATGGCAAACCCCACGCCACTGTTTGCGCCATTTCCATTCGAGGTTTCGATCTGATCGTTTATGCCGATCACCTCCCCGCGCAGGTTCAGCAGAGGCCCTCCTGAATTCCCCGGGTTGATCGAAGCATCCGTCTGGATTGCCTGGGGGATCGAGAAGGTCGTTTGGGCAGGAATCGTCCTTCCCAGACCGCTGACAATGCCGCGTGTCAGGGTGCCTTCATAACCAAAGGGATTGCCGATGGCAACCACACTCTGCCCAACGGCCAGGTCATCCATATTCCCCAGAGGTAAGGGCGCAATTCCTGCTGGAATATCTTCCACCTGGACGACAGCCAGGTCACTGTGCAGATCCTCGCCCACAATTTTCGCCGGGCGGATCGTGCCATCTGCAAAGGTGACATCAATCTGCTCTGCGCCATCCACGACATGCGCGTTGGTCACGACATGCCCCTCAGGGTCGTAGACAAAGCCTGAGCCTTGTGAGGCCGGTAACACCTCGTTATCTTGGCTAAGATAAATCGTAAGATTGACCACCGAAGGGTTGACCTGTGCATACAGCGCCTTCAAGGCTTCTTCTTCATTGGTGACGATCGCTGGCAGGGGCGCTTGGACGATCTCTTCGACAGGTGCAGGCGCGAGGGCTGTCACCACAACCTGAACTGGCGGTGCTTGAAAAGGGGTCCGGCAAGCCAGGGATATAGCGAAAACGAACAAAACGAAAAGAAATATGGGCCACATATGCTTAAGATTCGAACGGTTCATTTGATGCACCTCCACGAGAACCTGGATAAGAATGCCATTCTTTAGAAATTATGGAGGAGATCTACATCCTCAAGGATTTCCGAAGAAACATCGTTCCCAAGTATAGCTGTTTAAGTTTAGTAGAATCTGAAATCTGGATAAGAATTATTAGATTTATCCTTGTAAACCAAACCGAGATTAGGACTATGGGATTGGTCGAGAATCATTATAATTACAGAGATGTGATATGGTGGGTCAAAAGTCTTTCGAAACGAAAGAACGCCAAAACGACCCATCACACAGGAGGTGCCCTATGTCTGGAATGGCTGTCAAGCAAATTCCTTCGCAGCCCGCTGCCGCCGGCCTGGATGCCTACGGTCGCAGGCGGATCGTGCAGGTGCTTTCCACGCTGATCATTGCGGTGGTTGTTATTTTTATCTGTGCTGGAAGCTTGAGGTTCCTGTGGGGCTGGGTTTACCTGGGAGTCTCGCTCAGCAGCCTGGCCCTTGGCGCCGCATACATTCTCAGGCATAACCCACAAGCCATCAACGAGCGCGGCCGCCCGGCCGAAGGGCAAAAGGGGTGGGATAAGGTGCTCATGCTCATCTACCTGCCGATTTTTATCAGCGTTTATGTGGTGGCTGGCCTGGATGCCCGTTTCGACTGGTCAGGCACAACCCTTTCCAGCGTTCCGCTCTGGCTGCACTGGCTGGGCATGCTCTTCACCTTCGCCAGTTCTGCGCTGACCTACGCCGCCATGGCCCACAACAAATTCCTGTCGATGTATGTCCAGGTCGCCGGAGATCGCGGTCACCAGGTGGCCACTGGGGGGCCTTACCGCTACGTGCGCCACCCCATGTATCTCAGCCTGGTGTTGAGCTGGCCTGCCCTGGCCTTGCTCCTGGGATCCTATTATGCGCTGATGCCAGGCTTATTGGCATCTCTGATCATTGTCATCCGCACCGGCCTGGAAGACCGCACCTTGCAGGCTGAGCTGCCAGGTTATACTGACTACGCCCGCCAGGTGCGCTATCGCTTGCTGCCAGGAGTGTGGTAAATGGAAAAAACTCGTCTCGAACATGATCTCCTCGGTGAGCGCCAGGTGCCCGCCGACCGGTACTACGGCATCCAGACCCTGCGCGCCGCGGAAAATTTTGCCATCAGCGGTATTCAAATTTCAACGTACCCAAATTTACTCTTCGCGCTGGCCTGGATCAAGAAAGCCGCCGCCCTCACCAACGCCGAATTGGGGCTGCTCCCAGAGAATCTGGCTGAGGCAATCTCAAAGGCCTGCGACGAAATCCTTAGCGGGAAGCTGCACAGCGAATTTGTCGTCGATGTGATCCAGGGCGGCGCGGGCACCTCAACCAACATGAACGCCAATGAGGTGATCGCCAACCTGGCCCTCGAGCGGCTGGGATATGAAAAAGGGCGCTACGACATCCTTCACCCGCTCAACCATGTGAACATGTCGCAGTCCACCAATGATGTCTATCCCACGGCCCTGCGCATCACGCTGAGCATCGAGCTGGATTTTTTGGTGAGCAAGATGGAGCAGCTGAAAAAAGCCCTGCACGTCAAAGCAGCCGAATTTGCAGACGTGATCAAGATGGGGCGCACTCAGCTCCAGGATGCCGTGCCCATGACCCTCGGGCAGGAGTTCGAAGCCTATGCCGTGATGGTCGGAGAGGATATCCAGCGCATCTGCGAAGCACAGGCGCTGATCCGCGAGATCAACATGGGCGCCACCGCCATCGGCACAGGGTTGAACGCCCATCCCGACTATGCCCGCCTGGTGACTGCCCGCCTGCGGGCCCTGACCGGCATCCAGGTGGTCGAGTCGCAGAACCTGGTCGAAGCCACGCAAGATACCGGCGCTTACGTGCAGCTTTCGGGGGTGCTCAAGCGCGTGGCTGTGAAGCTATCAAAAATCTGCAACGACCTGCGCCTGCTCTCCTCCGGCCCGCGCGCCGGGCTGGGAGAGATCAACCTGCCGCCCATGGCGCCGGGCTCTTCGATCATGCCCGGCAAGGTCAACCCGGTGATCCCCGAGGTGGTCAACCAGGTGGCTTTCGAGGTGATCGGCAACGATGTCACGGTCACACTGGCCGCCCAGGCCGGGCAGCTCGAGCTGAACGTGATGGAGCCGGTCATCGCCTTCAACCTGTTCCGCTCGATCGACATGCTAGGCGCCGCCTGCCAGGTGCTGGCTGAACGCTGCATCCTGGGCATCACTGCCAACCGCGAGCACTGCCGGCGCATGGTCGAGCGCTCTATCGGTCTGGTCACTGCCCTCAACCCGGTGCTGGGCTACGAAAAATCCACCGAGATCGCCCAAGAAGCCATGGAAACCGGGGGGTCGGTGTATGAGATTGTCTTGGAAAAGGGATATTTAACGAAAGCGGAGCTGGATGACCTGCTCAAGCCGGAGAACATGACCAGGCCAAGATACGTTGACTATAACCAGAAGTAAGTTTCAGTTAGCCAACGCCTGCGACCTAAAATCGTCCAGGAGTGCTTCCACGGTCCCCCATAAATCCTTCACCTTGCCGCGCTTTTTAGCTTCACCCACCTCAATTGCGGGAATTCCATTTGCCATTGCTTCCAGGGGTTTTCCGTAAAGGTCAGCAAACCAGGCAGATTGAACCAGGTAGCCCTGCCGGGTAACCAGGCCCTCCAGTTCTAGCGCCCGGATAATCTCCCCTCGATCAGCCAAAAGCAGCGCGATTTCAGCTATGGTAAGGTAGACAAAGAAGCTATACAGTTGACTTTCACCATAAAGCTGCAAAGCCTGAATGGCGTGCGACCAGGCGCTAACTTTGTCCCCAAAGGCAAATTCGGTCCGGCTGAGGCCGGTTAAGGCAGTGAGCATCCATCCCTTTACATCAAACGATATGAAAAAGTTTAAGCTAAACAGGTAAGCTTCTCGTGCTTCCTCATTTTTCCCCAGGGCTAGCAGCACATCGCCCAGATAGCGGTGACGGAGCGCATATTGATAATCACTCAACTCCTGCACCAACGCCAACCCTCTGCGGATCTGTTCTTCCGCCTTCGTGTAATTCCCCAGGTGGCACAGAACCTCACCAACCTCAGCGTAGGCAATGCCCATCATCCGGCGATCTCCAATATCCTGATAGATTTCAAGCTCGCGTTGCTTCAAGGTCAGGTTTTCTGCAAATCTCCCCTGGACCGACAACAGGTATCCGAGCGTCATGAATACCATCACCTGAGTTGACGGATCATCCACCCGTTGAAAATTCTTTATACTTTCTCTGAGAAGTGGTTCCGCTTTTTCTATCCGGTAATAGTGGTACAACTCAGCAATGCCGAGGGTGTATAAGTGGCAGCCAAGCTCAAAAGAATCGCCACTTTGCCGCACAGCCGCCAAATTCCCCTCAACCTGGGAGTAGAGTTCCTTGGAAACCGCCCCCCCCATCAAGAATCGCCGATAAAAGATCCAGAAACTGGGTGCTTTTCCATTGGATTTCAGAGAAAGATGGAAAGCTTGCTCATAATAACGGAGAGCCAGCTCAGGGTCATGTTGTAAGGCAGCCAGCAGAGTTTGGGTGGTCAGCTCAAAAATCCACTCATGTATGACCTGCTGTTGATCCAAAACCGGATCGTTCAACAATTCACGGCTCTTTTGAAGGTGCTGCCCAGCCTCCTCGAAGAGCTCCAGATTAATGCTTAATGCGGCTTGCCAGATAAGCAGCCGGGCAACTAGCCGGGACTTTTTTACACGCTCATCTTGTGGCTCAGTCTCCTCGAGGGCTTCGGCGGCCATCTGGCACGCATCCAGTCCTTCGATAAAGCGCGTTCTGCGCAGATAAAACATGCATAATCCATCCACGGCTTGCAAGAGACAGGCGGATTGCCTTTGACTAACCGCCCAATCCCAGGCAGCCTGAACGTTTTCCAGCTCAGTCTCGATCTCGCGCAGTGCTTGCCCCTGTTTCTCACTGGTCATTTGTTCATTCCATTCAAACATACGCGAGCTGTAGAATGTGCAGTGGCGGCGAGGCGTTTCCTGCCTATCCAGCGTAGATTGGTCAAGCTTTTCAGTACAGTATTGGCGCAGCAAATCGTGCAAGTCAAATCGCCCTTGTGAGGTACGCCGTACGAGTGATTTATCCACCAGTCCAGAAAGCTCGCGCAAGGAGATCCCAGCAATCTGTTCGGCGGCTTTCCGGGAGAAACTGCCCCGAAAGACCGCCAAGCGCGGCAGCAGGACCTGCTCACGGCTGCTCAATAAATTCCAGGAATGATCGAAGACCGCTCTCAGGCTGTGCTGCTGCTCAGAGATATCCCCCAGAGATGTGTCGAGGATATCCAGGCCGCGGCTGATCTCCTGGACAATTTCCTGGCAGGAGAGCGTATTGATCCAGGTGGCTGCCAGCTCTAAACCCAATGGCATCCCTTCCAGGAGCTGCGTGATTTGGCTGATCGAAGATAAATCGTCCTCAACAGCCTGAAAAGTTACGCGAGCCCTACGGGCAGCTTGCAGGAATAACTCGACCGCACTGTAGCTCTGGGGCTCTTCCCTTTGGAGCACTTCTATTTTCTCGGGGTAATGCAACCCTTTCACCTCCAACACCCATTCCCCTTGCAGGTGCAGCCTGTGGCGGGAGGTTACCAGCATTTTAATTTCCGCGCAGCGGGAATGGATCTGAACAAGCATGTTCGCCCATTGAACCAGCCCTTCAAACGAATCCAGGATCAGCAGTAAACGTTTTTCGCGCAGGAAGTCGATCAGCTGCTCTTCAGGCGCGGGTCCATCTGGACGGAAGGTCAACCCCACTGCTCGAGCAATCGCTGGCGGGATGGCTTGTTCGGCCTCGACCGTGCTCAGAGAGATGAAAAAGACGCCCTGATGAAATTGGTCTGCCAGCCTCAACCCGACCTCAACCGCCAGGCGTGTCTTCCCAATTCCCCCAGGCCCCAGCAAGGTCAGCAGCCAGCAATCTGCCTCAGATAACAATAAAGAGATCTGCTCTAGCTCTTGCTCCCGCCCGATAAAAGGCGTCGCTGGAGTTGGCAGGTAATGAGCGAGCATCTTCTCTTTGGTCGCAAGCACCTCTCCCAACAAGGAGCTAACCGAGTCTGGCACTGCAGATTTCTGTGTTAATATTTTTGACCTCTTCAAAGAGAGCTCGCTCTCCTGGGTGAGCTGACCAGAAATAATTAGCTCGTAAAGCTCAGCGGTTCCTAGCTCAGGGTCAATACCCAGTTCCGTTTTCAAGATCCGCACACATTCCTGAAATTGGCGTACAGCCGTATGGCGCTGCCCGTTTAATGCATAGATTCTCATTAAGGTGCGGTGCGCTTCTTCGTTAAACGTATCCAGGACTAGCCAGCGTTGGGCAAACTCGGCTGCCTCAGGATACGAGCTTGCTTGAAGAAGCAGGCTTGCCAGCTTTTGTAATGCCTCGGCATATGCCTGCCGCAGCGCTTCTTGCTGAAAGAACTGCCAGTCATCGAAATTGGCACTGTCGCGCAGGTGAAATCCCGCCAAGAAATCACCGCGGTACAGCAGTGCCGCCTTATGAAGATTAGCCATACATTCCTGGCAAACGGTCGAATACGGATGACTATGACGGTTGAAGGCTGCCAGGTGGGTTTGAAAACTCGTGATATCCAGGAAAACATCGGCACCTGGATTGAAACCGATCTCCTCCCGGCTTGCCTCCAGCCAGCCTTCACCCAAGAGATTGTGGATCTCCCATAGAGTTCGCCGCAGGTAAGCATATGCCTTTTCCTGTCCATATTCAGGCCACAGGAAAGCCGAAAGCACTTCTCGCCTTTGCTTCTCCGGGATGCATGGCCAGGTAAACCAGCAGCGCCAGGGCTTTATGCCGGCTGGTGTGGATGGGTTGACCATCCAGCTCGATGCGCAGCGGTCCCAAAGCGAAAATGGCGAGATGGCTCATAAAAAGATTATAGCATCGGCAGGCATGAATGGAAACGGCTTTGGAAACGGAGAATAAACGGAAGTAGTGTATGTTAAGAATAACAACACGTAAAAAAATTCAATCCCTGGAGGCTAAAATGAGCATCAAACTTGTTGTACTTTACCCATACCCGAAAGACCAGGCAGCCTTTGAGCAAGCCTACACGACCGAGCACATCCCCATGGTTGCCAAAAAGCTGACGCGCTGCACCAAAGCAATCTATACCCGTGTGTTAATGTCGCCCCAGGGAGCTTCCCCCTACTGCCGCATTGCCGAGCTGCATTACCCCTCTTTGGAGGCCTTGCAGGCTGACTTTTCGACGCCCGAAGCGCAGGAGCTAGGAGCCCATGCCGCCTCTATTTCCACGGGGGGCATCGCCGTTTCAATTGTCTGCGATGAAGAAACTGTATTGTTCAAGGATTGAAGAGGATGCTTACCATGAAAAACATTCGAAACCTGGCAGGCGGTCTACTGCTCGTGACCGGTGTGCTTCACCTGGTCTCCGTTGCGCTTGTAAAATTTGAGGCAGCTTCAATCATCACCGTCATATTTGGGGTTGCATACCTGGCAATCGGTTACTTCCTGTTTCGCGATGGAAGAGCTGTCCTCTGGCTTGGAGCCATCGTGCCGCTGGTGGGGCTTGGGTTGGCTGCCATTGGAATGCTGATGAAGCCTAGCCTGATGGGAGCTTTATTTATGTTAATCGATGTCGTTGTCGCTGCCTGCTGCTTCTTCCTCATTTTCCGCAAGCAGCAAAAGAGCCTTCCCTTATGAACACGAAAATATCACCGGATTCTAACCAAGGAGTTTATGTGCAGGTCAATGGCCTGAACATCTATTATGAAATCCACGGCTCTGGCATTCCTGTTATTTTGCTGCATGGCGGGTTGGAGACTTGCCAGATGTGGTCGCCAGTCACGGCCTCTTTCTCCAGGGATTACCAGGTCATCACCCCAGACAGCCGCGGGCATGGCCGGACGGATAACCCATCAGGAAATTTTAGTTATCCTCTGATGGCTGAGGACATTGCACAATTAATCAAGACACTGAGATTGAATAAACCTTTTGTGATAGGTTACAGTGATGGAGGCCAGACCGCTTTGTATATGGCTATCAATTATCCTGGACTGGCACGCGGCTATATGATCGGCGCCACAGAACTTTCCATGACCGATGAATGGCGTCAATTAATGCAAGGTCTATTAGGCTTTGAAGGTCCTGGGATAGTGGATTTCGAACAATTGCGCAAGCAAATCCCGAGTTCATAAAATCCCTTCAGGAAAAGCACGATATTTTCCATACACCCGGCTATTGGAAAACCTTGCTGACACAAGTATCAACCCAGTGGATGGTGCCGCTGAATTATATGCATGAAGACTTTGCGAAGATCGTCGAACCTGCTCTTTTTTGGTGCGGCGACCGGGATGTGCTCTGTCCCCCAGAACAGTCTCTAGAAATGTACCGGATGGTGAAGGGGGCGGAACTGGCAATCGTTCCAAATGCAGATCACTTCTCCATGATGCAGCAGATCGAACTTGCCATCGAGATTCTACATAACTTTATGAAGCGGGTAATCGCCGCCGAATGAAAATCACCATTCGTATGGGTGGAGTTTCCCCACCCGCTCTCCAGTTTGCTTCTACTTCATCCCGAACATCGCTTCTTTAAGGTCCAGGTAATACAGGTAATCCTCCGGGTCGACGTTCGGCGGGCAGCGGTGGTCGCAGAAGGGGATGTAGCCGCCGCGCTCAACCAGCGGTACCAGTGTATCCAGATAAGCCTTGATCGCCGCCTGGCCGCTGCCCAGCGCGAGCTTATCCACCCCACCCATGATGCGCAGCTCCTTGCCGTAGCTCTTGAGCAGCTCCCCCGGGTGGGCGCAGCCGTTCACCTCGAAGGGGAACAGGCAGTTGATCCCGCCCTCCATCAACATGGGCAGGATCGGGCGTACATCGCCATCGCAGTCGGTATACCACAGGTCGATGCCCGCGAGGCGCAGCTTCTGGCTGATGCGCTTGTAGCGCGGCATGACCACGGCTTTAAAGAACCTGGGCGAAACGATCGGGCCCGCCTTGTAGCAGATATCCTCCCAGCCGGAGGCGAAATCGAAATCGAAGTACGGCAGCACCTGGTCAAGGAAATCTTCGACCAATAAGCAAGCTGTCTCGACCATATCTTCCACCATGTCTGGGTAGTCATACAGCGCATAAGCCAGGCCTTCAAAGGTCAGCATGTCGCGCACCTTGCCGATCATCGAGCCGCAGTACACCCCCAGGGGATAGTCACGCTCGGAAGAATAGACTAGCTTAAGGGTTTCGACATCCACCTTACGGGCAGGGTCGTCGCGGCGGAAGCGCTCTTCCTTAACCTTCGCCCAATCCTTGGGGGTCACCACCGTGGCCTTCACGAAATGGGGGATGGTATCGTGCCCATCCTTCGGCACTTCGGCATACAACCCATCCTCATTCAAAATGATCCGGGTCGTCTCACGTTCCTCGATCACCGCATCGGCAAAGCTGGGAGAGATCCAGGTGTTGCCGCTGAGCGTGGCGATTGGATCGAAATTGAAAAAGGCATTCGCCTCCCATTCATTCGTGATGTCGTTCTCCACGAACATCGGCCAAAGCTTGTAGTTTTCATCCCAGTAGCCGAACTCCATATTGAAACAGCGGTCCACGGGCAGGTAGTGCATCTGGCGGACGAAGCGTTGGCGGCCGGTCATGGTTCCGGGCCATTTGGGGCGGCAAGGGGTAATCATCTTCTGGCTCTCTCTTCCTGGGGGATTATAACATTCATGAAAAATTAATTCATTCTACAGAAAAATAAGTTGCTGTCATTCATTATCAAGAAAAATCAAATTATTATGATTTTACACAATATATATATTGACAATATTCAATATTGTTGTATAATATTTTTAATTACAAATAATATTCATTAATTTAATTCAATATCGTTTTGATAATTCGCGCTAAATGGTTCGCCAATCAATCTTAATGGTACCTACGGATCGAACCATGCGACAGGAGAAATAAAAATGTCAGTCTGGTCTATTGAAGCTGAAAATCTGGTCAAGCAGTTCCCCCGCCGCCCCACGCACGATGACAGCCCGGAGGGTAAACCCGCCAGGAAATCCTTCCTGCCTTTCCGCAAGAAAGCGAAGGTCAGCAATGAAGAGAAGCTCTTCACCGCGGTGAACGGCGTCAGCCTGCAGATCGAGCAGGGCGAGATCTTCGGTCTGCTGGGTCCCAACGGCGCCGGGAAAACCACCACCATCCGCATGCTGTGCACGCTGCTCGAGCCCACCCGCGGCACTGCCCGGGTCAACGGCTACGATATCCTCAAGCAGGCTAACCTGGTGCGCCAGAGCCTGGGCATCGTTATGGCCGGCGAGCGCAGTATTTACTGGAAGCTCACTGGGCGTGAGAACCTCGAATATTTCGCGGCTCTGTACCATGTTCCGCCTCAAATCGCCAAGAAGCGCATTACAGAGCTCCTGGAAAAGATGGAGCTGACTGGACGCGCCGATGAGCTGGTGGAAAAATATTCCTCCGGCATGAAGCAGCGTATCGCCATCAGCAAAGCACTGTTGGCACAGCCGCCCATCTTATTATTGGATGAGCCCACTTTGGGATTAGACCCCCAGGCAGCCCGCAAGCTGCGCGAGATCATCAAAGAATTGAAGCAGGAAGGGCATACTGTGCTCCTCACCACCCATTACATGGAAGAGGCCGACCAGCTCTCCGACCGTATCGGCATCATCGATCAGGGCAAGATCATTGCCCTGGATACACCCTCCCGTCTAAAGGAAACCATCAACCAGAAGGATATCATCCACCTGGAAGTCGCCGGTTGGAAGCCGGAACATGCCGTTGCCCTGCAGAACCTGCCGGACGTGGATAACCTGGTGGCGCATCCGGATGGCTCCGAGGCCGTTTGGGAGGTCAGCCTGCAAGCTGCCAGCAGCCGGGCGGTGCTCCCAGGCATCGTTGAGACGCTCAACCACAACGGCACACGCCTGGTGAACATGAATATTCTCAAGCCCAGCCTTGAAGATGTCTTCATAAGCCTGACCGGCAAGGCGTTAAGGGATTAGGATAAAAGCTTATGGCAACCATATCTGCTTCGCCCGTTACAGTTTCCGGCCCATCCCTCTCACGCCTGAGCTTCCGATCGGCATGGCGCGCCCTGTGGGCAATCGCCCACCGGGAGTGGTTGATCTTCAGGCGCTATCCAAGCTGGATCTTCGCCTTACTGATCTGGCCAGCCATCTTCCCAGCCATGTACATCCTGAGCGCGCGGGCCCTGGCCGGCCCGGATGGCAGCGGTTTGAAAGTCTTCCTGTACAATGCCGGCACCGCCAACTTCTTGGGCTACATCATCGTGGGCACAACGGTCTGGATGTGGCAGAACATCGTCCTGTGGGATGTGGGCTTTGCCCTGCGCCAGGAACAGTGGCGCGGCACGCTGGAATCCAACTGGGTCAGCCCTACCAACCGCTTCTCTTTTCTGGTAGGCAACAGCCTGACGCAATTGGTATCCGTGATGCTGTTCATCCTCGTCTCCTACCTGGAGTTCACCCTCTTCTTCGGGGTACGTTTCGCTGGCAGCCCGGCGCTGGCCTTGCTGGTGATGCTGTTCGCCATTCCGTCGATCTATGGGCTGGGGTTTGCCTTCGCCAGCCTGGTCATCGCCGCCAAGGAAGCTCAGAACTTTGTTTTCCTGGTGCGCGGCATCGTGATGGTCTTCTGCGGGATCACCTTCCCCCTCACGGTGCTGCCCTCCTGGATGCAAGGGGTGGCGCTCTGGCTGCCCCAGACGCACATCATCGCCGCCATGCGCATGGCCCTCCTGACCGACGCCGGCCTGGCAGGCTTGCGCTCTGAGCTGATCATCCTGACATTCTTCGGCGTCTTCTGGCTGGCGGTCGGGTACGCGCTCTTTGTGTGGATGGACCGGCGAGCGCGCCGCACAGGCGTGATTGGGCAGTATTAAGGAGAATTCCCAAATGAGCACGAATCTTTCACACCCTTCTCTAAAATCACATTTACGGGCGCTGATGGCAATCGCCCGCAAAGATTGGATCACCTATTGGCGCTACCCACTGAGCGCGGTTTCCTCTGTGCTGCAGCCCATCGTCTGGCTGACACCGGTGTACTTTATGGGCGTAGCCTTCAGCGTGAATGGCAAGGCCCTGGGGTTCGCCGCCTACAGCGGTACCAGTGATTACATGTCTTTCATCTTGCTCGGGACAGTCTTGAGCAACTTCATCAGCGCGGTCTTCTGGGGCATGGGCTATTCTTTAAAAAACGACATGGATACGGGGGTGCTCGAATTGAGCTGGCTGGCTCCCCTGCCCAGGCCGCTTCTGCTGGTCGGGCGCACCTTCACCAACCTGCTGATCACCACCATCACCTCCCTGCTGATGTTGTTCATCGCTAATTTAATCTTTGGCTTCCAGCCCACGGGCCACGCCCTGGCAGCCGTGCTCACCGCCCTGCCGATGCTCATCGGGCTGTATGGCTTTGGCTTCGCCTTCGCCGCCCTGGTGCTGCTGATGCGCGAGGCGAACACCATGGTCGATATCAGCAGCTACCTGGTCCAGCTCTTCTCTGGAGCGAACTTCCCCGTGAATGTTCTGCCGCGCTGGTTGCTGCCGGTGGCGCTGGCCCTGCCCCTCACCTATGGGTTCGACGCGGTGCGCGGCTGGCTGCTTGAGACGAAAACCTTGCTGCCCATCCCGGTTGAAATCGTTATGCTGGTAGGCTTCATGTTCCTGATGATCTGGCTCGGGCTGCTCGCCTTCAAGGCTTTGGAGCGGCGGGTCAGGAGGCTCGGGACCCTGGGTCAGCATTAGCCATTATCCTCCAAGAAACGCTGACCGGCAGCCCATGGTGATATAAAACGCTAAGCTGCCGGTCTTCGTTTTCTCTCCAGCCCTACCCAAATCAATCCGCCTGTGCTAAAATCGCCCCCATTATGATACCGACTTCATCACAACTGTTTGCGGTTTATCATCATCATGCCTGGATCTCCCCACCCTTCCGGGCTAATTGGGATTAAGGATTTGGCAGCAAGTTCCCACCCAATCGTCTTACCAAACGCTCCCCGGAAAGGGGAGCGTTTTATTTGAGTTGATTTGGTTTTGGAGGTTCAAATGTCACAGAATACACCAGGCCGTAATGCGTCTTCCGAAATCCGCCTGGCTCTGCCCAGCAAGGGTCCCCTGGGCGAGCCTGCCCTGGAGCTGCTCGACCGTGCCGGGCTGCATGTCCACAAGCCCAACCCCCGCCAGTACAAGGCGACCATCGCCGCCATGCCCGGCCTGACCGTGATCTTTCAGCGCCCGGGGGATATCGTGGTCAGCGTGCGAGACGGCAGCGTTGACTTTGGCATCACCGGTTGGGATGTGTTTGCGGAACGCTCCGGCGGAAAGGATCAAACGCTCGTCATCCATCCAGCTCTTGGCTTCGGTCACTGCTCGCTGAATGTCATCGTCCCCGAAACGTGGGACCAGGTGAATACAATGGCAGATTTACAAGCTTACCACCAGGAGCTGAAGCGCCCGCTGCACATTGCCACCAAATTTCCTCAGCTCACCCGCCAGTTCTTCAGCCAGCATCGTCTCGAACAGATCGAATTGATCGATGCCGAGGGCACTTTGGAGATCGCTCCCACCATCGGGTATGCCGACCTGATCACCGACCTGGTTTCCACCGGCACCACGCTGCGGGACAACCGTTTGAAACGGCTGGAGGATGGGCAAATCCTGGCCTCGCAGGCCTGCCTGATCGGCAACCGTCAAAGCCTGCAGCAGACCTCGGCTCGCGGCGCGGCTGCCCTTGGCATGGCTCGCCAGTTATTGGAATTCATCGTCGCCCACTTGCGCGCCGTGGAATGCGTTTCGGTTTTCGCTAACATGCGCGGTGACTTGCCGGAGGGCATTGCGCAACGCATGTTCACCAGGGAGCTGATCGGCGGGCTGCAAGGTCCAACGCTCTCTCCGGTCATTACCCGCCAGGGAGAGAAATGGTATGCCGCTCACCTGGTGGTGCGCAAAGATCAGCTCGTGCAAGCCATCGCCGAGCTGCGCCAGGTGGGCGGCAGCGGTGTAGTCGTCAGCCCCGTCACCTATATCTTTGAGGAAGAGCCCATCGAATACCAAAATATGCTCAAGCAGTTGGAGGCCTGAATGATCAAAATCTACGATATCGAAACTGCGCAGCGTACCATTCTGCAGCGCCGACCGCTAAACGCTATCATCTATCCGCCCACGGTGCTTGCCGCGACAGAACGTTTATTTAGCGCAGGAGTGACCCCTCCACAAGCTGTGGCTCTGATCCTGGCTTCCGTACAGGCTGAAGGAGATGCCGCCCTGCGGCACTGGTCAAAGCGCTTAGATCATTGCGAAATAACAAACTTCCAAATCCCAACCTCAGAATTGGAGCAGGCATATGCCTCCTTGAGTGATGAGCTGCACCTCGCCATGCAGACCGCTGCACAGCGCATCCGCTCCTTCCATGAGCTGCAGCCACTCCCCAACTGGGAAACAACTTCTTTAGGTGGAAAATTAGGCCAGAGGGTTACACCCATCGAGCGCGTAGGCGTCTATGTTCCCGGCGGCACCGCTCCCCTGCCTTCTTCTCTGCTCATGTCTGTCATCCCTGCCCAGGTGGCAGGCGTGAAACAGATCGTGGTTTGCACACCGCCCAACCCACACCCGGCAATCTTAGGCGCGGCCTACCTGTGCGGGATCGAGCAGGTCTTCCAGGTCGGCGGCGCACAGGCTGTAGCCGCCCTGGCCTTCGGCACCGAGAGCGTCCCAAAGGTCGATAAAATTGTCGGGGCGGGCAACCTGTTCGTCACCCTGGCCAAGCAGCAAGTTTACGGGTTGGTAGGCCTGGACGGTCTGGCTGGACCTACTGAAACTGTCGTGGTCGCGGATGGCAGCGCCAACCCCGCCTGGGTGGCCGCGGACCTGCTGGCGCAGGCTGAGCACGATATCCTGGCCTGTGCCATCTTGTTTACCCCCGATCGCAGGCTGGCGGAGGCTGTGCAGGTAGAAGTGGCACGCCAGATGGAAAGCCTGAGCCGGGCTGAAATCATTGCCCAATCCCTGGAAAACCAAAGCGGGATTGTGCTCACCCCCGATCTCCCGACAGCCGCCCGTCTGGGCAGTGAATTTGCCCCAGAGCACCTCTGCCTGGCAGTCGAGGATCCCCAGGCAGTTTCCCTGCTCATCAAAAACGCCGGCGGGTTGTTCATCGGTGAGCATTCTTTCGAGGTGTTGGGCGACTATATTGCTGGTCCCAGCCACGTAATGCCCACCAGCG
This sequence comes from uncultured Chloroflexia bacterium, assembly GCA_963751425.1. Taxonomy (GTDB): domain Bacteria; phylum Chloroflexota; class Anaerolineae; order Anaerolineales; family UBA4823; genus CAVVUF01. The sequence goes on from CAVVUF010000003.1 coordinate 374,002, forward strand.
GAACGGCACGCTTCGCATCACCGCTCAATGTGCTGGATTTTGTCAAGATCACCAGCATGGTGTCGCTCGACCCAAACACAAGCCGGGAGCTCAGCCGCCTGGCTGCCACCATCGCCCGCACCGAGAGGCTCACCGCACATGCCGCAGCCGCCGATTTTCGCAGCGGAGAGTCCCATGTTTGAGCCTTCCCTACTGGTTCGCAAGCACATCGTGGATATGCCCGCTTACGAGCCGATCTTGCCGTTTGAAGTACTGTCTCAACAGCTCGGTCGTCCAGCGGATCAAATCATAAAATTGGATGCAAATGAAAACCCTTACGGGCCGCTGCCCTATGTGTTCGAAGCCTTGGCCCGCCTGCCTTATGCCCATATCTATCCTGATCCAGGCAGCCGGGCGCTGCGCGCTGCCCTTTCCAGCTTCCTTGGGGTACCCGATGAAAACCTGCTCGCAGGTGCAGGTGCGGATGAGCTGATCGACCTGATACTGCGCCTGCTGATAGAACCCGGCGAAGCCATCCTCACCTGCCCGCCAACCTTTGGGATGTATGCATTCGACGGAGACCTGGCGGATGCCCGGGTCATCTCCATTCCACGCCTACCAGATTTTTCGGTGGATATTCAGGCGATCGAAGAGACAGTCCAGGCGCACCGTCCTAAGCTAATTTTTCTGGCTTCGCCTAACAACCCGGATGGCAGCCTGATAGATCGCACAATCCTGGAACGACTGCTGGAATTCCCGCTTATTCTGGTACTCGACGAAGCCTACATGGAATTTGCTCCGCCTGGAGCCAGCTTGCTGAATGAAGTGCCCCGGCGGTCCAACCTGGTCGTGCTGCGCACCTTCAGCAAATGGGCAGGGTTAGCCGGCTTGCGGGTTGGCTATGGCGCCTTCCCGTCCGCGCTCATGCCGCACCTGTGGAAGATCAAGCAGCCCTATAACGTTTCGGTAGCTGCCTCCACCGCTGCCATCACCTCCCTGCAGCATGCCAGCGAGCTGAGGCAGACCGGCGAGCTGATCCTGGCAGAACGGAGGCGCCTGTTTGAGAAGCTGCAAGGCATCCCCTGGCTCAAGCCCTACCCCTCGCAGGCGAATTTCATCCTGTGCCGGGTGGAAGGTATGCAGGCAGCCGGGCTTAAGCAAAGACTGGCTCAAGAAGGGATCCTGGTGCGCTATTTTAACAAGCCCGGCTTACAGAACTGCATCCGCATCAGCGTGGGCAAGCCGGAGCATACCGATGCGCTGATCGAGGCATTACGGAAAGGAAATTATGAGAACATCTGAAATCCATCGTAAAACGACAGAAACCGATATTACCGTTAAGCTCAACCTGGATGGCAAAGGTGTCTGCGAGGTCAACACCGGGATTGGCTTCTTGAACCACATGCTCCACAACATTGCAGTACATGGGCTTTTTGATTTACAGGTAGAAGCAAACGGCGACCTGGAAGTCGATTGCCACCACACAGTTGAGGACGTTGCGCTGGTATTAGGAGAGGCTTTCGACAAGGCGCTGGGCGATCGGGATGGGATTGTGCGCATGGCTTCCGCCTATGTACCAATGGATGAAGCATTGGCTTTCGTCAGCCTGGATTTATCGGGCAGGCCCTATGCTGTCATCCAGGTCGATTGGCATATGCCTTCCGTGGGGGAGATTCCAACCAGCCTGCTCACGCACTTCTTCGAGTCCCTGGCAGTCACCCTTAGGGCAAATCTCCACGCCCGCCTCCTATACGGTCGAGACGATCATCACCAGGCCGAGGCGCTTTTCAAGGCCCTGGCGAGAGCATTGGATGAGGCGACGCGCCTCGATCCCCGTCGGCAGGGAAAGGTGCCCAGCACCAAGGGCAAGTTGGTATGATCGCCCTGGTCGATTACGGTATCGGCAACCTGCGCTCGGTAGAGAAAGCCCTTCAAGCTGCAGGGACACAGGTCTGCCTGACCTCTGACCCAGAAGTCATCCTCTCTGCCGAGAAGGTCGTCCTGCCAGGGGTAGGGGCGTTTGGCGATGGCATGGCGGGACTGCGAGAACGCAGCCTGGTGGAAGTGATCCAATCCCTGCCTGTCAAAGGTATCCCTTTGCTGGGCATCTGCCTCGGTATGCAGCTGCTCTTCGAAGTGGGGGAAGAGATGGGAAATTATGCTGGCCTGGGGTTGATCCCCGGCCGCGTGCGGCGCTTCCCCGAATTCGGGCTTGAAGATCCCCCAGACTGGTTGGAACCAGATCTCGTTTTTGCCAGGGATTCCCCTCTTGGAAGGGTTAAATAACGGTTGTTATGCGTATTTCAATCACAGCTTCTATTGTGATCCCGCCGCAGTTTCAGATATCCTGGCTCGGACAGACTATGGCCTCGAATATGCCAGTGTGATTCGCAGGGGGTGCTTGTACGGCGCACAGTTCCACCCCGAAAAGAGCCAGTCTGTGGGGCTGCAGATCTTGCGCAACTTTGTGGAGAGATGCTGATGGCGGCCTTTATCATTTACCCGGCGATTGACCTACGCAAGGGTCAGGTGGTGCGCCTGAGACAGGGTGACCCTGACCAGCAAACAACCTATGCTACCGATCCGGCTCAAGTGGCTTCTCGCTGGTTGGAAGCTGGAGCACGCTGGCTGCATGTGATCAACCTGGATGGCGCTTTCGGTGAGGCTGACCAGGAAAACCAGTCTGCGCTCAAAGCAATCCTGGCACAGGCGCGCCTGCGGAATGCTCAGGTACAGTTTGGCGGTGGGTTACGTTCCCTGGAAGGAATCGAGAGCGCCTTACGTTTGGGTGTTCACCGCATCATCCTGGGCACGGCTGCCCTTGAGATGCCAGCACTGCTAAACCTGGTTGCAAAGAATTATGGAGCAGACCAGATCGCCATTGCCCTGGACGCTCTCCAGGGAATTGTCCGGACGCACGGCTGGGTTCAGGAAAGCGGTAAAGCGGTTCTGTCAGTTGGCATGGAGTTGGCCAACTTGGGCTTTCAAACCGTGATCTACACAGATATCAAGCGGGATGGCATGGGCTCGGGCGTCGATATCCCCTCTGCCCAAGCCCTGGCGGCGCTGGGGTTGGAAATCATCGCTTCCGGCGGGGTAAGCAGCCTAGAAGACATCCGCCAGGTGCGCCAGGCCGAATTAGGAGGCGTGATTGTTGGACGCGCTTTGTATGAGGGCGCGCTCAGGCTGGAAGAAGCGCTGGAATTGGAAAGGAGATAAGTTATGGCTATGCTGACGAGTGTTTCAGGTTTTCCGGAGTGGCTGCCAGAAGATCAACTGGTGGAGCAGCGCCTGATTGAAATCCTGCGGCACAAGTTTGAGGTGTATGGCTTTACTCCGCTGGAAACCCGAGCCATCGAGCCCACCCACCATTTGCTGATGAAGGGCGAAACAGATAAAGAGATTTACTTGCTGCGCCGACTGCAAGCCGACCCGGATGAAACCGATAAGGACTTGGGGCTGCACTTCGACCTGACTGTGCCAGTTGCCCGTTATGTGGTTGAAAATAGAGGTAAATTAGTTTTTCCATTCCGGCGCTATCAGATCCAGAAATCTTGGAGGGGAGAGAGGCCAGGGTTGGGGCGCTTCAGGGAGTTCCTCCAGGCAGATTTTGATATCATCGCAGACAAAGAGATTACGATGCTGGATGATGTGGAGATCATTGAGCTCCTGGCAGAAATCTTACAGATACTACCCATCCCAAAAGTGCGCCTGCTGATCAATAATCGCAAGCTATTAGAAGGCTATTATCGTGGGTTGGGGCTTGAAGACCCTACACCGGTGATGCGCATTATAGATAAGCTGGAAAAGATTGGGGCGGATGGCGTATTGCAGCAACTGGTGGATATTGCCAGGACCACCCCAGACCAGGCACAAAAATGCCTGCAGCTTGGGAAAATCAAAACCGGAGACCCAAAGACCCTGACCGAGCAGGTACTTGCCGCTGGAGTGACCCATCCCCTGCTGGAGGAAGGTTTGGAAGAATTGGTGTTTGTGCTTGAAGCCCTGCAAGGCGCTCCCGAGGGACTGGTTCTGGCTGACCTGAGCCTGGCACGCGGGCCAGATTATTACACAGGGACAATCTTTGAGGCGAAATTTGCCGCGCTGCCCAGGTATCCATCCATAGCAGGGGGAGGACGGTATGATAACCTGGCTGCAACGGTGAGCGGAGGCAGGCTGCCAGGAGTAGGTGTGACCGTTGGCATTTCGCGCATCCTGGGGGTAGCGCTGCACGAAGGCTTGCTGCGGGCAAGCCGGAAAACAACGAGCTGTGTGCTGGTAGCGCTTGTATCTGAAGAAGAGCGCGCCCCATCGATAAAAGCTGCCCGGGCATTGCGCCAGCGCGGCATCGCTTGCGAAATTTATCCCAGAGGAGATAAATACGGGAAACAAATCCGCTTTGCAGAGAAAAAAGGCATTCCATATGTTTGGTTTCCAGCGGGTACAGCCGGCGAACCTGACCATGTCGCTGACCATGTCGCTGACCATGTCGCTGACCATGTCAGGGATATTCGCAGTGGAGTGCAGGCAGCAGCAGACGCGGAAACCTGGACGCCGCCTGAGAACGACCTCAGCGTGCAGATCATTTGGGATGAAGAAGCCTACCAAAGCGTTTTGCACAATCCAATTTATCTTGAACCGAAAACAACAGAAGGGTATCGGTGATAACACATGTTGGCCAAACGTATCATTCCCTGTCTGGATGTAAAAGACGGCCGCGTGGTCAAGGGTGTTCATTTCGTCAACCTGCGCGATGCCGGCGACCCGGTTGAGCAAGGTTTGCTCTACGATCACATGGGCGCAGATGAATTAGTATTCCTGGATATCACTGCCAGCCCCGAAGGACGCAAGACGACGGCTGAGATGGTGCGGCGCGTGGCAGATGAAGTCTTCCTGCCGCTGACAGTCGGCGGGGGAATCAGCAACGTAGAAGACATGCGCCAGATCCTCTTGGCAGGCGCTGACAAGATCAGTGTGAACACAGCCGCTGTGCAGAACCCCACTCTGCTGAGCGCCGGTGCAGAGCGCTTCGGCAGCCAGTGCATCGTGCTGGCTATCGATGCTTTTCGCATTCAGGCGGGGAAATGGGAGGTTTACACCCATGGCGGTCGGCGCCCCACCGGCATCGACGCGCTGGAATGGGCTATCCACGGGGTCAGTTTAGGAGCGGGCGAGATCCTTCTGACCAGCATGGATGCTGATGGCGCTCAACAGGGTTATGATGTGGCATTAACCCGGGCGGTTGCCGAAGCCGTGAATGTGCCCGTCATCGCCAGCGGGGGGGCTGGGAAGCTGGAACATTTTGCTGAGGTCATCACGCAAGGGAAAGCCGATGCCGTACTGGCCGCCTCGCTTTTCCACGATAAGGTGCTCACCGTCGGTCAGGTCAAGCGCTACTTGCAAGCGTGCGGCATACCGGTCAGGCCAATAGGGATTGAGAACGAAGATGCCCCCCAGGAGGAAATCTATGGTTGAACTGAAATTTGATGAACATGGCTTGATTCCCACCGTCGTGCAAGATAAGGGCACAGGCGAGGTTTTAATGGTCGCCTGGATGAATGCAGAAGCCCTCGAAAAGACACGCCAAACCACGGGCCAGGCGCATTTCTGGAGCCGGAGCCGCAAGCAACTCTGGCGCAAGGGCGAGACTTCAGGAAATGTGCTCTCCGTCCATGAAATCCGTTTCGATTGCGATGCAGACACACTCTTGCTCCTGGTGACACCGGCGGGTCCAGCCTGCCATACCGGTGAACGAAGCTGTTTCTATCGGGTTCTCGAAATTTGATGCGAGGAGATGAACATGCTCAAGCGTTTGTTTGATACCATCGAAGACCGTAAAGCAAATCCAAAAATCGGTTCTTATACGAACCAGCTCTTCGAAGCAGGGGAAGATGAGATTCTGAAGAAAGTCGGCGAGGAAGCCATGGAAGTAATCCTGGCTGCAAAACAGAAAGAAACAACTAGTGGAGAAGTCAACCAGCGGCTAATTGAGGAAGTAGCGGACCTGGTTTACCATACGCTGGTGCTGCTCTCCAGCCGGGGGCTGAGGCTGGATGATATCGAAGAAGAGTTAACCCGCCGCCATTCCCCGGGCTCTACTAAGCATAAATAATGATAAAATTCTGCCAATCTCCATAAAACTTATCAACTCGGGAAGAGAAGTATGCTAAAAAATGGTTTCGAGGAATTAAAGTGGCGCGGCTTGATCTATGAATACGTGGATGGCATCCAGGATTTGTTGGATCAGAAACCCATAACGATCTATAACGGCTTCGATGCCACAGCCGACAGCCTGCATGTGGGGCACCTGGTGCCGCTGCTGGCCCTGGCGCGCTTGCAGCGTTTTGGGCACCACCCCATCGCCCTGGCAGGCGGCGGCACAAGCATGATTGGCGACCCCAGCGGAAAAGCAGCGGAACGCCAGCTGCTCAGCCGGGAGCGGATCGAAGCCAATGTGGCAGACATCAAGCTCCAGCTTGCCCACTTCCTGGATTTTGAGGTCAAGGTAAACCCAGCCCGGGTGATCAACAATGCGGACTGGCTGCTGAGCTTGAACCTGGTTGAATTTTTGCGCGACACCGGCAAGCACTTTACCGTGAACTACATGATGGCAAAAGATTCTGTCAAGACGCGCCTGGAGCGAGATGAGGGCATCTCATTTACCGAGTTCAGCTATATGCTGCTGCAATCCTATGATTTCCTACACCTGTTCGAAGCCGAAGGCTGCGCGCTGCAGACTGGCGGCAGCGATCAATGGGGGAATATCACGGCTGGTGTGGAGCTGATCCGCCGCGTACACGGGCAGTCGGCATATGCCATCGTTTACCCGCTCATCACCAAATCAGATGGTACAAAATTTGGCAAGACAGAAACCGGTACCGTCTGGCTTTCGCCCAAACGCACTTCCCCTTACCGCTTCTACCAGTTTTGGCTGAATACCGATGACCGGGATGTCATCAAATACTTGAAGCTTTTCACCTTCCTGGACCAACCAGCCATTCAAGAGCTGCAGCACACCGTAGAAACACAACCCGAAGGGCGCCTGGCCCAACGCCGGCTGGCTCAGGAAATGACCCGCACCGTGCACGGCGAGAGTGAATTGGCCGGGGCAGTCCAGGCATCCCAGGTGCTCTTTGGGGGAGAGCTACACGGGCTGCCTCCCGAAGCCATTCAGGACATCTTCGCCGATGTCCCCTCCAGCAATCTTCCCAAGTCAACCCTGGAAGCAGGACTGCCTGTTGTAGACCTTCTGATCCACAGCGGTTTAGCAGGCTCCAAAGGAGAAGCCCGGCGTTCCATTGCTGAGGGTGGGATCTATCTAAACAACCGGCGCGTTGAGGATGCGGCACAAACGCTAACCCTGGCAGAGAGCCTCTCAGGACAATTTCTGGTGCTGCGTAAAGGTCGTAAGAATTACCACCTGGTTAAAATCGCTGCATAAAATATGATAAGATGACTCAACACCAGGTTGGAAAACTGTGATGAAAAAGATCGCTTTTGAACAGGCCCGGGAATTTGCCCTGGAACGGCTGGAGCACGATCTCTCTCCCCGCTTCTGTTACCACTCCCTCGTACACACTCAAGATGATGTTGTCCCCGCTACCGAGCGCCTGGCAGTCCGGTCGAAAATTTCAAAGAATGATCTGATGCTTGTATTGACCGCGGCCTACTTTCACGATCTTGGGTTTACCCGGCTGGCGGATGTTGATCCACGCGGCAACCAGCATGAGCTGATCAGTGCTCAGTTTGCGCGTGAGGTTCTGCCCTCGTTTGGCTATCATGAGAACCATGTCGAGGCCATCTGCAGCATGATCATGGCAACGCGCCTGCCCCAAAGCCCCGTAAATTTATTGGAAGAAATTCTAGCAGATGCTGACCTGGATTCGCTGGGCCGGGAGGATTTTCGGGAGCGCAGCCAGGCTTTGAGAGACGAAAATGCTGCCTTTGGCAATGCAACCACCGACCTGGAATGGTTCCAGGGGCAGTTTAACTTTCTTACATCTCACCGCTACTTTACGGCTGAAGCACGCCTTTTACGCAACGCGCAGAAGCAAAAGAATGTTGATTGGATTATCCAACGCCTCAAGGATCTGGGTGCTGAAGTCAAGTACATGTTCCTGGTATGACCAGCTTCCAGCCAGATATCCTTTCAGGTTCTTCCTATTTACGCGCTTCAACCAAAAAGCGGTGGCTGTTGACCACGAACTTACCGGTGTCCTGGATCAGGTTGTGAATCGATGCCAGCTTGTCGTAATACTTCTCAACCGTGAATCCTTCCACCTGCCAGGAAATGATCTTCAGGAAAAAGACGATCGCTCCAATATCATAGAAAGCGATTTCGGGAAAATCCTCACGCCGGTCAATAATTTCAAATCCACTTTGCACCAGCTCGTTCACCGCGTAGTCCAATGTCCAGTAGGAATAGATGAATTCAACCTTTTCCTGGAGAATTTCGTTAAAGCGGATATCATTGCGCCCGCCCACTTGCTGGGTGATGAAACGGCAGCCAGGCTTCAAAATCCGGTGTACTTCAGAGGCTGAAATATCCGCATGGCGGTTGATGACCAGCTCCAGGCTGCTATCTTCGAAGGGTAAAGGCTCCTCCTCCTGCACGCCGATAACTTTGACCCCTAAAGGCTCCAGATAGTTACGGGCCACCTCAAAATTCGGCGGGTAGCTCTCAGTGGCATAAGTACAGGTTGGAAAAGGTCGCAGTGTAGCAAAGAACTCTCCGCCGCCAGTCCCTATATCCAGCAAAGAGTGCACATTTCTCGATTGGTCGAATACTATCTTGTGGTAATCCCAGGATAGAGGGCTTTCGAGCATGCGCCCATCGAGATAGCTCCAATCCCAGCCAGAAAAATCATGCTCCCAGGCTTCCCTGAGGAGACGCTCGAATAAAGTCTTGTTTTGTATTTTCATGTTTTTTCGGTCAGCGCTAAAAATCCGATCGGATGAATTACCGTGTGCCTTTTCGGTCCGCAATCCAGGTTTCCACCATCTCTTCCAGCACATCCAGCGGGACCGCCCCGCTGCCTAAGACCAAGTCATGGAATTCACGCAGGTCGAAGCGGCTGCATAAAACCCCTTCCGCCCTGCTGCGCAGCTCGCGGATCTTCAGCTCGCCCATTTTATAAGCCAGCGCTTGCCCGGGCCAGGCGATATAGCGGTCAATCTCGTTCGTGATATTGAGCAAGGTCGAGGAAGTATTTTCCGCCATGAAGTCGATCGCCTGCTGGCGTGTCCAGCCCAAGGCGTGCATACCCGTATCAACCACCAAACGGCAGGCGCGCCACATCTCATAGCTCAACCGGCCAAAATCGCTGTACGGATCGGTATAAAATCCCATTTCCAGGCCTAAGCGCTCGGCATACAAAGCCCAACCTTCGACGAAAGCCGTAAAGCCCTCAAAGCGCCGCAAGTTCGGGAGATCTTTCAGCTCTTGCTGGAGGGCGATCTGTAAGTGGTGACCAGGCACCGCCTCGTGCAGAGAAAGCGCTTCAATCTCGTAAAGCGGGCGGCTCTTAAGGTCATAAGTATTCACATAATAAAAACCCGCCCGGGTCTCATCCCCGGAGCCCGGGAAATAATAGGCGGTCGTGTTGCCAGGAGCAGAATAATCTGGAATGGGGCGGATGCCGTAAGACAGGCGCGGCAAGGTTTTGAACAAACGCGGCAGCTCTCCATCGATTCTTTTGAGGACCAGGGCAGTCTCTTTGAGCAGCTGCGCCGGCGTATCAACATAAAAGCGCGGGTCGGAGCGCAAAAACTCAATAAATTCACCAAAACTTCCTTGGAAACCCGTCTTGCGGATCACCGCTTCCATTTCCACCCGGATGCGCTGTACTTCGGATTGACCCGTGGCGTGGATTTCCTCAGGTGTCAGCTCGAGTGAGGTGAAATATCGAATGCGGTGCTGGTAATAGGCTTGCCCGTCGGGCAGCTCAGACGCCGCAATCGCCTCGCTGGAAGCTGGCAGATATTCTTTTTGAAAAAAATCCAATAAAGCTTGATACCCCAGAATTACCGAATTTTTGATGGCTGCTAGCGCTGCTTCCTTCAGACGCTTTTCCACTGCTTCAGGATAGCCTTTTGGGAATTCCTGAAAGGGCAGGTAAAGACTGTTTTTCTGGGGATCGTCGAGGATCTGCGCACGTAAAATTTCATCCACACCTTCCAGGGTCACCCGTGCCGGCACCTGTCCCTGCCGCAGACCCTCCCGCATCAGGCCAATGAACTCAGCCGCGTACTGCCGGAAGCCGTTCAAACGGACAATATAATTCTCATAATCTTGAATAGTATTGAATGGCGTAATGTTGGGCAGGTCAGGAAACTCAATATGAAAACCACCTGACTTCGAGAGCGGCATGCGGTAAGACCGGAACTTAAGCTCGTTGATCTCATTTTCTAGCAGGCGCAGAAAGATATCGTAGTTCAAGCGATCTGCCGCCTCCAACTGAGCGCGGTTAATGCCGCTCAGCCGCTTCTGAAAGCGGATCCTGGCTGCCAGCCGACCTTCGAAGTCCGCTTCGGTCATGCTCGGCAGGCGGTCGTTGAAACGCTGGTCGCCGGTATAAGTCGCATAGAGAGGGATCCGTCTGCAGGCGGAATTCCCAATCCTCCTCGAGAAGCTGTTTTAACTGCACAGGAGCCGTAGATTGATTTTCCATACATTTACCTCATTCGAAAGTTAGTCTTAGGCATCAGGCAAAAGCTGATGCATCCTGGTCTTCACAAGCTGTCCTGCATGGCTCAAGATCACCTGGGCCTCAGGCGCATAATCCTTCCAGATTTGCCGGCAGTTGCCGCACGGAGGCAAAACTGGATAATCGGGATCTCCACCATATACAGCGACCACGCACAGGAATTCTCTTTCGCCCGCACTGTAAGCCATACCCAGGGCAATCGTCTCTGCGCAAGCCCCAAAACCAGATGAGTCGATATTCACCCCCGCATAAATCTTCCCCGAACCGCACCTCACCGCTGCGCCCACCGTATTATTCCACTCAGAAAAATTTTGCTGGATCACCTGGCGCGCTGCCAGGATCAGCGCATGGTCTTCTGGTTTGATTGCAAGGTCGGAGGTCATCCCCCTATTTTATAACAGAACGTCCCCAGAGTCAGGTGCAATGCACTTCCAAATTCAATGTAAACTTATTTATGAGCTAAAAGTGCATTGCACCTGGTAAGGTATTAAAATCGACAAACTGATAAGACAAGATCACCTGGACAGCTTCATCCCCATAACGCTGAGCAAACGCAGCCAGCGCCTCTTGCAAGACCGCCTCTCCCCTCTCACCCACCTCAGCCAGGAGCGTAGATTTGACCGCGGCATAGAGATGACCGGCATGGTACTCCCAGGGCTGAACGGCTCCCTTCAGCTGGTTGGCTGCCTTCTTTCGATCTAAGAGATCCACATTTTCGGGGGTCAAATTGGCGTCATGAAAAACGAATTCGCAGGGGCGACCATCATTCGACAGGGTGCTGAGCACATCGAGCCGCAGGGCGGGGTTGAAGCCACGCGCCAGGGCCTGGTCGATCTCCAGGCAGTACAGCCGCCCATACCGGAGCAGGTCACTCTCCACCCAGGCCTGATTCCAGGGGCAGCGGTCAGAAAATGAACGCGCATGCGGGACCATCTCCTCGCTGCGCTGTTCAGATTCACCTGGCTCGGTCCGCCACTCCCCATAAGCCAGGTAATTCAGCATATTCAGCGGCTCGCCATCCCTTTGGGCACGCAGAGCCATGCGCCGGCCGCGCTGCTCGCCATAGCGGCGCACAGCCTCACGCATGATCTTCTCTCCGTTCTCGACCCCAAGGTCGGGTGATCACCGACCGAGACAGCAGGGCAAATAAGACAGCATGATGCGAAGCAGTGAATCTCATCTCAGTTTCGGGAAAGAAACGGCCTGTACGCTGCATATAAGCCCGGTACTCATCCCCAAACGCAGCGAGCATCATTTTCTCCTCTCGCGGCACACGCAGGAACAGGCCCACAACAGCCAGCGCCGCAAAGGCTACAAAGACCCAGTTTGCAGAGGTCAGCGCAAATGCAATGCTGATGCCGAGCATGGCAGTATAAAGTGGGTGACGGATGCGAGCGTAAGGACCGGTGGTGATCAATTGATGCTCTTCCCGAAGTTGGAGCTGCGCTGACCACTGCTTACCCAGGGCCGCCTGCACCCAGGCCCAAAACGCCAGGCTGGCAACCCCCAAAAAGAATCCCAACCCCCTTAACCAGGCTGGAAACGGCGCTGCAAGCGCAGCAATCCAGGGCAGGTAGAGGGCGTATGAAAATAGGATAAAAAGCAAGACGAAGAAACCAATAAAACGGGCGAGAAACATGCCGCGCCCCTCGCGCTCGATGGCCTGGCGGTCAGGCATCAGCCGCTCACCCGCCCGGCGCACCTGGAGCATGAAATAAATGCGCATCACCATGACCCCCCCAAGCAGGAGCCAGAATAAAATTCGTAGGGTGTCTTCCATAATAATTTTTATTGCCCTCTCAACGCTTCCCATGCCATGCGGTGCATGGGCGAGACCGGCACACCTTCCAGCAGGGGATCCTGTGTCTCTTGCATCCAGGCATGCAGCATGCTGAGCAAATCTCGCTTATAAGACGCATAGTTGGGCTCATCCGCCAGGTTATCAAACTCGAGCGGATCGTTAATCAGGTCGAACAGCTCCACCGGAGGGTGGTAAGCGTAGCTCGGGTTGGCAGGATTGACGGTGATGCACTTCGGCTGCCAGGCTTGCGAGGGATCCATAAAGAACGGCGCAGCGGTGAAATTGACGATCAGCTTGAAATCCCAGGTGCGGATGCAGCGGCGCGGGTCATAGTAGTCGTGGTAGGTCATCTCACCAAATATGGCCTGGTTCTTCTCGTAAGCTTCGCCGCGCAGCAGGGGAGCAAAAGAGCGCCCCTGCACATTACCGGGGATTGAGAGACCGGCGAAATCCAATACCGTGGGCAGGTAATCGATATTGCTGATCAGTTGATCATAAACTGTGCCGTTCATCCACGGGACGCCTTTTTGCCAAAAGATGAGCGGCACCTGCAGACCGGGGTCGTAGAGGGAACATTTGGCGCGCGGGAAGGGGATGCCATGATCGGAAGTAAAGATCAAGAGGGTCTCTTCCGCCAGCCCGTTTTCTTCCAAAGCCTGCCTGATGTGCCCCACTGCCTCATCCAGCTTGCGCACCAGCCCCTGGAAGCCGGCAAACTCCTCCCGAGAAGAAGCCTCATCCACAATGTAAGGAGGCACGTAGATACCCTTCTCGCGCCAGTCGGGAGCGGCTTCAAAACCAAACTCGCTCCGGTGGGTCTCCTCGAAGGGAATCTCCAGGAAGAAGGGTTTTTCGTCGTGCTTGTGCCGCCGGAAGAACGCAGCCGCGCGTTTTGCTCTTTCGATGCCATCCCCTCCTGCCAGCAACTCATCGAAACGCTGCTGCTCTTTACCCTTGCGCACCTCGTGCCCAAAATCCACCAGGGCAGTATGGTAGCCAGCCTGGCGCATGATCTCAGAGAGGTGCTGCTCACCTGGGTTGAAATCCCAGGCAAAATCGGCGTGGGTCAGCCCCATCACCCCGTTCGAATGGGGATATCGCCCGGTGAAGATCGAGGCCCGGCTCGGGCTGCACTGCGGAGCCGTGCAAAAGCTGTTCTTAAAGCGCACGCCCTCGGCAGCCAATCGATCGATATTCTCTGAATGCACCGCTTCAACGCCATAGCAGCCCAAATGCTGGCCTAAATCATGCGGCACCAATATGACGATATTCGGTTTCTTCATCCTCGCTCCTTTTGCAGCAGGTACAGACGCTTGAGCACCTGCATTTCACGGTTTTCTTAGTATAGCAGCAATCAAAAGAGATGTCATGTCATAAGATTCCAACATGAAATATCCTTAACCACTATTCGGAGTATAATTGTCGCAAATAATCATAACAGGTCAAATACGGTGTGAGCACACAAGGAGGAGTATATGCTGCTAAGTAAAACTGAGATCCAGATCGATCCACAGAAACTGATGTCCATCCTTGCCAGGCAATTTGGCGAGCCAGTCTCGGAGCTAGCTGATTGGAAAATCGAGCCATTAAGTGGGGGGCTGGAACAAAACCACCAATTGTTTCATCTTGCCGGTGAGGCAGTTTTGGCAAGCAGCGCGACAGATGCGATGGGAAACAGCGCCAGAAACTTTTTGCATCCCTGGTCGCTTGTGCTCAAAATTGTTCATCCATTGCCCGAAACAGAGAACGACGCCCAGGGTATCCGTTATTGGAAGCGCGAAGTCCTGGCTTATCAATCGGGGCTGTTGGAAAGTTTATCGTGTGGTATGACTGCCCCGCGCTGCTACGAGGCAAGCCAGGAGGGGGAGGATTACTGGCTGTGGTTGGAGGAAGTAAAAGATGACATGGGCAAACCCTGGTCCCTTCCGCAGCATTACGAAATAGCCAGGAATATAGGATGCTCGAACGGGGTTTACCTGGCCGGAAAACCACTGCCCCAAAAATCCTGGTTAGCCCATCGTTGGCTGAGAAAGTATGTTGAAGCAGCAGCGCCCATGGTTCAGATCCTGCCTGAGCTTCGCAGGCTGCCACTTTTTCAGCGCTCCTTTCCACACCTGAATAATGACTTTTTACTGGAGGCATGGAATCAACGAGGGATTTTCTTGGAGGCGATAGAAAAGCTTCCACAAACCTTTTGCCATCAGGATGCCTTTGCAGGGAACCTTTTCTGGCGAGGCCAGGTTGGTGAGAAAGGGATGGTGACTGCACTGGATTGGGCTTACATCGGGATCGCTGCGGTAGGTGAAGAGCTAGCGCCTCTGATTGCAATGTCCTCATTCATGTTGAATATCGACCAGCTATTTGAAACCTGCCTGGAAGGCTATCTGGCAGGCCTGGCAGAAAGCGGCTGGGACGGAGATCCAGTGCAGGTACGTTTCGGTGTGCTGGTGACGATTTTCTACCGTTATATGTTCGGAGCTGGCTTGGGAGAACTGTGGGGGGGGTTACGGGATGAAAGCAATCATAAGGTGATAGCGGCAGCTTTTGGCTTACCCGACGTGGGAATACTGTGTGATCTCTACGCAGCACAGAACCAGGCTTATCTGAATTATTATACCGAGGCACGCCAGCTTCTCACACAGTTTAGTTAAGCGCGAGCCGAATTTCGCTTTAATTTGATCGCTGCTCGGTGCTAATGCAGTTGCCACCTGGCTGGCTGGAACCCGGCCACCAGGCTGCCCACCACAGCTATCAGGGATAATACGGAGCCGTTTACTGCCAGGGCATGGCTGCGTTCCATCGGCTGTGTGACTCCAACCAGATACTATCCGCCTGCACCCGGGCAATTCCGGCGCTATCGTTGATCGTTGCTCTTCGAATACGAATTAAAAAAATTTCGGTCAGCTGGGTTTCAGTTGACCGAAATTTTTAACTTCAAAATCTATGGCTTTGGCGTGGGCGTCGCAGTCGGCGGGATCGCAATGGTAGGAAAGACGGTGCCTACCGTGGCCGTAGGCACAGGCGTGGCTACATTCACAGGAATTTTTATGATCTGCCCAACCTGGATGTCATTCGCGTTGCTGATCGAAAGGTTCTCTTTCATGATCAACACCAACGTGCTGTTGAAGCGCAGCGCCAGGCCTTCCAGCGAATCCCCAGAAACAATGCGATATTCGATGATGGTACCCCTGGGTAAATCCGCTGGCACCGGGGTTGCCGAAGGCAGCACAGTGTCGGGAGCCGGGATCAGAACCTGATCGCCCACGCGGATGACAAGCGTCAGGGGATCGATCTGGGGATTCAACGCCAGGAGCGTAGCCAGGTCTGTATTGAACTTTGTAGCAATCGATCCCAGGTTATCATTCTCCTGGACCACATAAATCGATGGTCCGGAGGGAGTTTCCGTGGCTGTTGGAGTGGGCGTATCGGTGGGAGGCGCCGCGGTAGGTGTATCGGTGGGCGTATTGGTAGCCGTTGCCGTTTGGGTAGGCGTTGAGGTGGCTGTTGGGGTAGACGTATCCGTCGCCATCATCGAAGCGAAAGGATTCGTCGGGTTGAGCAGGGCAAAAATGACAATCGCAGCCCCCACGATCAGCAGTACGGCTGCAACGATCAGGATAACCGGCGCCTTCTGCGACATTTTCTGGCGCTTATGGTAGGCATCGATCACATCACGTGCGGATTCTTTATCGCTCATTTTATCCTCAGTTCGTATTCAGCGCAGAACAATGCGCTTCTACTAATTCTAACCGATATTTATGGTGTTTCGCAAGCACCAGAATTGTTACAATCCTGTGACAATGAACAGGGTTAAAACAAGTAAGGGATAAACATTTTTGTACGCTTCCGGTATGCCTCGTAATCAGAGCCAAAATAGCGGATACATTCTACTTCATCTGCCCGCGCCGTGGCTCCCAAGAATATGGTCGAAACAAGGACCAGAACGCCACCAGCCAAACTGATATCCTTGAAAAACGCCCCCCAGGCCAGGAACAGCAGCGAGCTGTACAGTGGATGACGGATATAACCGTAAATGCCGGTTGTCACCAGGCGGGTTGTCTTTTCAAAACCAAGCAGCGAAGGGTCAGAGCGAGCACGGTCGGGTTGTCCAACCTCTTTAACAAATTTACACCTTGGAATTAATAGGAAAATGGAACCCAGCAACAAAAGCCATGAGATCAGCTGGTGCCAGGAAAATGGGTCAACAAACCAAACATCCAGATTTAACATCACCAAAGCCAAGATCGCTTCCCAGGCAAAGAAACGATAAAAACCGTGGGAACCCAGTTTTTTCAAAGAAGCACGCGAAATGTAAATGAGAGGCAGCGATGCAGCCACAAAATAGAGGATTTTCAAAACAGGCACAAACCACAACGGATCGGTCATTGACCACCTCCTAAATCACCTATCAGAGCACAGCATGGCAACCTTTGTAACATGGCCTTTTGGGGCAGGATATGCTACACAATCCATTTTACTCCTGAATAATCCCAAAAACTTTGGTCCTATATATACAGCTTCCAAATTAGCCATAATAGATTTTCTGATATACTCCGCCCCGATATAAAACCACAAGGAATCCGTGCTAAAATCGTATTTCTGGGAGGTAAGTATCTATCCCGTGGTATATTAAATTTCTAGTGATATTGCCCAGATTAGATCCCAAGGTTAGCTGTGAATAGACCAAAAACCGGTTCCCCCAATTCCGCGTGAGGGTTATAATTTTAGGAATATAGAAGATTGGCTATCATCGAACAATACTCTAAATTCATAGATGCTCGGGAGGTAACTGCATGATATCAACGCACAACAAAGAGCAGCGAAACTGCGTTCTGCTTGTTATTAAACAGACAGGCAAACCGGGTAGATTAATCGTCTGAAATGAGGGGAAGGAATGTCTGAAAATCAACGCCGCGTGGTTGTTACAGGCCTGGGGGTCATCTCGCCAGTTGGATTAGATGTCCCCAGCATGTGGAAAAACATCATCGAGGGACGTTCTGGGATTGGGCCGATCACTTTATTTGATGCCAGCAGCTCCGAAGTGCGCATCGCTGGTG
Source organism: uncultured Chloroflexia bacterium (assembly GCA_963751425.1). Lineage (GTDB taxonomy): Bacteria > Chloroflexota > Anaerolineae > Anaerolineales > UBA4823 > CAVVUF01. Next base: position 391,545 of record CAVVUF010000003.1, read on the forward strand.
AAGTGCACGGATTTGACCCATGTGCTTACATGCCGGTGAAAGAAGCCCGCCGGATTGACCGTTATTCCCAGTTCGCCCTGGCAGCCCTATCTGAAGCTCTTCAACAAAGCAGGCTTGTAGTCCAAGAACATGATCCATACGAGATCGGTTCGATTATCGGCTCCAGCGCCGGCGGAGTGGCAACTTTTATTAACGGATTTATTACCCTGCAAGAGAAGGGCCCGCGCCGTCTCAACCCCTTTCATCTGCCAGCAATCAGCGTCGATGCCGCGGCGGTGCAGGTTGCTCTGCGCACAGGGGCGCGTGGACCCAACCGGGGGATAGCCTCAGCTTGCGCCACTGGCGCAGATGCCATAGGCGAAGCTTATGAAACGATCCGGCGCGGGCATGCCAAAGCTGTGTTCACAGGCGGCTTTGATGCCTCCATTCATCCCCTGGCGATGGCTTCTTTCGACTGCACGGGAGCAGTCTCGCACCGCAATGACGATCCGGCTAAGGCCAGCCGCCCCTTTGATGCCGATCGAGATGGTTTCGTGGCTTCTGAAGGCGGGGCTCTCCTGGTGCTGGAGGATCTCGAATTTGCCCTGCAGCGCGGCGCCCAGCCTCTGGTCGAAATGGCTGCTCACGCTGCCACCTCCGATGCCATCCACTTGACTGCTCCAGATCCCGAGGGTATCGGTGCAGCCCACTGCATGCGCCTGGCGCTGCACCGCGCCGGCCTTTCCCCCCAAGAAGTCTCTTACGTCAACGCCCATGGTACAGGCACTTTGTTGGGTGACCCTGCAGAGACGCGCGCCATTAAACTCGCCTTGGGAGAGCATGCCTTTCGGGTGCCGGTCAGCTCGACCAAATCAATGACAGGCCATCTGATCGGTGGGGCAGGCTCGCTTGAAGCCGCCATCTGCATCCAGGCGCTTCTGAATGGGGTCATTCCCCCGACAACCAACCTGGAGAGGCCTGACCCAGAATGCGACCTGGACTATGTACCCAATGTCGCCAGGCAAGCTGACTTGCAGGTGGTTTTATCCAATTCCTTTGGCTTCGGCGGTCATAATGCCACCCTGGTTTTTAAAGCTTATCGGCACGCGAGGTAAGTATGCACGTCGGTTATTCATTGGCAAAAAGTATTGTTGGGGTTTACAAAAACCTATTTTTACGGGATGTGGAGTTGTTTGGGAGCGAAAATATTCTTCCGTCTCCCAAGATCATCATCTGCAACCATGCTTATGCCACGGATTCCTTTGTTTTACCGTTCATCTTTAAAGAAAGACTGCATTATATGATTCAGGGGTCGATTTTCCAGGTCCCGGCGATCGGTTATCTGTTGTCGCTTGCCGACCAGCTTCCGGTGGTGGCGGGTCGCGGGCGAGAATTAATCCGGCAGGCCAGTCAGCGTCTGGCGCAGGGAGATTCGGTCGTCATCTTTCCAGAAGGTGTGTTAAACCACGGGAAAGAGCTCCTGCCCGCCAGAGGGGGAGCGGCATTATTAGCGGCCTATTCTGGCTGCCCCGTTCAACCGGTGGGGTTTTATACACCCCCTGAATATGGGCGCGAGGTTCGTATCCAGTTTGAAAAACGACCAGGGATTAGTATGTGGCAGGTTGGCGGACCCACTTTTGTGAATGTGGGTGAAGGAATCTGTATTCTTAAAGGTGAAAAATCGAGCATCGACCCACACCTGCTCATCGATCAGATGATGCTGCGCATCCAGACCCTGGTGGGAGATCTAGAAGCCAGGTGGAATACCTTCAACAAAAGCTAAACCTGATCAGCTACATTGAATAACAGTTTCCACATGCCAAATCCGATAAAACAATTATTCCTCCTCGATCCGCAGATCATCTTTCTCAACCACGGGTCTTTCGGAGCCTGTCCCCAGCCGGTCTTCGCAGCCTACCAGGCCTGGCAGCGCAAGCTGGAGCTCCAGCCGGTGCAGTTCTTCGGCAGAGATTATGCTGATTATGACAGGCAAGCTCGCCAGGTTTTGGGCGGCGAGCTCAGTGTCGAGCCAGACAACATCGTCTACATCCCAAATGCTACTTACGGTGTCAATGTGATCGCCCACAGCCTGAGCGATCACCCCGGCTCTCCACTGCAAACCGGGGATGAGATCTTGACGACCGACCATGAGTACGGGGCCTGCAACCATGCCTGGGAATATGCGTGCCGGAAAATTGGCGCAAAGTACACTTGCCAACCCATGCCTCTGCCGGTAACCTCCCCAGAAGAGATTGTCGAACAGTTTTGGCAGGGTGTCACCCCACGCACGCGCCTGATCTATCTCAGCCACATCACCTCGCCCACTGCCCTACGTTTTCCAGTCGAAGCTATCTGCCAGCGTGCACGCCAGGCTGGCATTTTGACCGTCATCGATGGCGCGCACGCGCCGGGGCAAATCCCGCTCGACTTAAAATTAATTGGAGCTGATTTCTACACCGGCAACTGCCACAAGTGGATGATGGCACCCAAGGGCGCTGCATTCTTGCATGCCCGGCCTGAAGTGCAGCACCTGGTCGAACCTTTGATCGTAGGCTGGGGTTGGAATCCGGACCCATCCCAGATCAATGGCTCCGCTTTCCACAGTGCCCTGCATTGGACCGGCACGAAGGATCCCGCCGCCGCCCTCACCGTACCCGCCGCCATCCAGTTCGCCCACGCGCACGACTGGGAGTCCGTCCGCCAGGAATGCCACAGATTACTCAGCCAGGCGATTCAAAACCTGTGTGAACTTACCGGTTTGCCGCCTCTCTACTCGCTCGATTCCGATCTCTACCGCCAGATGGGCATTGCCCCTCTCCCGGCAGGCGCTGACCTGGACCTCTTCCGCACCCGCCTGTACGCCGACTTCCATATCGAGATCCCTGTCATCGAGTGGAACGGGAATAAATTCTTGCGCATCTCGGTGCAGGGCTACAACACTCCTGAAGACCTGGAGGCACTGGTGGAGGCTGTAAAAACTTTACTTTCCAAATAAAGAACCGCCTGCTTCACCCCCATCCCTTCTCCTTCTTTCCAGGCTGCCGTAAAAGCCGCTTGCTCGAGCGCAGCTTCATGGAAGCATGGGAGGTGAATTAGGAGTTCACTTTTCATGTTTTGGTAACATGTCAGCATGAAAATTTGACAAATCCATCCTTCTTTGGTATAATTACTTTTTGGTTTGGGATTACTTTATCTGGAAAATCTTTCTAAAAAGAAAATTTGCTACCGGTAACTTGCAGCCTCGGCCTTGAAAAGCCGGGGCTTTTTTTGTGTTTTCTCGACCTATTCCGCCTGTGGGCGGAATATAAACGATTATCAAAAGGTGAAATTAATATATGAGTAAAAAATTAAAAATCATCCCCTTGGGAGGCCTTGGGGAAGTGGGTAAAAACATGATGGCTTATGAATTCGATGGCCGGATTTTGATCGTTGACGCTGGCTTGATGTTTCCTGATAACGATATGATCGGGGTAGACTACATTATCCCTGATTTTGAGTATCTGTTTGATAAAGGCCACAAGGTCGCCGGGATCGTCATCACACATGGACACGAAGACCACATCGGCGCCATCCAGCACATTCTAGGGCGCATCTCAGCTCCTGTTTTCGGGACCAAGCTTACTCTCGGCCTGATAGAGGTCAAACTGGCGCATAACGGTCTAACTTCTAAAGCTGACCTGCGCCTTGTCAATGCGGGTGATACCGTTCAAATTGGTCCGTTCAGGGTTGAATTCTTCCATGTCAGTCATTCCATTCCCGATGCTGTCGGGTTGGGGATCACGACACCGGCTGGCCTGGTTGTGCACACCGGGGACTTTAAATTTGACCAAACTCCGGTGGATAATTGGCCAACGGACTTCGCCAAGTTGGCGGAGATATCAACTCGCGGCGTGGATTTATTGCTAAGCGACTCAACGAATTCCGAACGCCCTGGTTGGACTCCATCTGAACGCATCATCGGTCCGGCGTTTGACGAGGCCGTCCTGGCTGCCCCAGGTCGCGTCATTATCGCTACCTTTGCTTCACTGATCTCACGTATGCAGCAAGTCGCCGATACCGCCGTGAAGCATAACCGCAAACTGGCCTTCGTGGGCACGAGCATGGTGGATAATGCCAAGATGGCGCGCAAACTTGGCTACCTGATTGTCCCCGACAATACAGTGGTGTCGATCGAAACCGCCCTAAAGCTGCCGCCAGAACAAGTGATCATCATGTGTACCGGTTCGCAAGGAGAACCGTCATCGATCATTGGAAGACTCTCGGCTGGGACTAACCGCCAGTTCGACCTGCTCCCCAGTGATACGGTTATCCTGTCTTCGCACCCAATTCCGGGTAACGAAGAAGTGATCAGCAAAACCATCAACCGCATGTTAAGAAGCGGTGCAAACGTGATTTACGATTCACTGGCTCCGGTGCATGTCTCCGGACATGCCAGCCAGGAAGAGCAAAGATTGATGCTCAACCTGGTACGCCCCAAAAACTTCATTCCTGCGCACGGTGAACTGCGTCAGTTAAAACGGCATGCCTGGCTGGCTGAACAAGTGGGCATCCCAGCTAAGAATATTTTCGTCATCGAAAATGGGCAGATCGTGGAACTCGAAAATGGCAAGATAAGACTAGGTGAACGTATTCCTGGCGGCTATGTAGTGGTGGAAGGTAACAATATCGGTGACGCTGATCCGAACGTGATGCGCGAGCGTGAGCAGTTGGCACGTTCCGGCATTTTCGTAATTAACTTGAGTATCGACAAGCGTTCCAATCGCTTGATTGAGGAACCCGAAATCATCACGCGTGGCTTTGTCTCTGCAGACGATGTCGAGAAACTAGTTTCAGCCATACGCAAGCGCGTGAAAGATGTTATCCACAGCGTAGGCGTGCGAGTGGAAAAAGACATTGAAGATACGATACGAACTTTCATATACAATGAAACCAAACGCCGCCCTATGGTCTTTGTAACGATGACAAAGGTATAAAAACAAACTTGCAATTATCTAACTCTAAGTCTCAAATCTCAACTCGGGAAACTGCTCGCTTATATTTTTCATAAAAGATTATTGGAAAGTTGAGGATCTTTACAGCCAAAAAGCTGAAATTTGTGAGTGCTAGTGTTCCAGCATGCGTTTTCCCTACGCGGTGGTGCTACAGTATCCATGTGAGACAGCCCACGGACCGGCAGATTGTTCCCTGAGTGAAATCTCAGCATTTCCTGAAGATTTCGGAAAATAGTTCATTGAGAAGAAAGGAGATTAGAAAGATGAAGATTAAAAGATTCACCTATTTTCTTTGTGTTATCCTGGTGGGCGCACTGTCCCTGTTTCCTTCAAAGGTCGTCCTGGCCAATGATAAGATCACTGACACGTACTCGTTTCCTTGGTATGGTGAATTTGGGACATGCCAGGATGGTTCTGTCTTGGTAGATTCCGAAATAATAACCATTAAAGAAGATGTTTTCTTGGATAAAGATGGCGAAATCGTCAAGATAATCCAACATTGGTACGTGGATACCTGGTTTTATGTGAAAGATAAACCCGAAATGCGCATAGCGGCAGATCCTTTCAGGTATCAAACTATCGTTTACTTAACCCCAGAGACGATCTCGATCCAAACTGGTTTATGGTACAAGTTAACCGTTCCTGGTTTAGGGAACATATATTCGGTGACCGGTAGAGTGATTTGGCAATGGGATGATACGCTCGGCGAGTGGGTTCCTGTTTGGCAGAGGGAACTTGGACCCCGATGCCGGATGTGGTTAACTCGCTCTGCTCCTACTTCGGTCTGCAATAACTTTGCGTTCGGTAGTCAGGGGCTACCTCACTTCAGGCCGTCTAAAGGTACCGTTTAGACGGCCTTTCATTATTTGGTCCCCCGACCAACTCTTATCCTTAATGGGTATCGAGGCAGTAAAGCGTCCGCATAAATTCAATGCAAAATTTAGTTCGTGTCTTTCATGTGGTTCGTGGTCAAACAAGATCCACTGCATCCTCTTTCCAATCAATCTTCTTTATTGAAACACTTTCCCCTAGAAGCCTTGGGAGCAGCCCCTGTAAACGCTGTCGGATCACCGGTGGTGAGAATATCCAGACTTCCCATCTCTTCAGCCGGGTGGCTTAATCCATTGGTTTCCAGCAGACGCCCCACCTGGCGCGCTACGGCCGGAGCCGGGTCAATCACGCGCACACCCGGCCCAACAATCGCCTCGATCAGCGGGATGACGAAGGGATAATGCGTGCAGCCCAGCACCACCGTGTCGATGCCTTTATCCAGCATGGGCAGCAGTGCCTCTTCCAGGATGAGGCGAGTCTGAGGCGACTCAAGCTCTCCAGCTTCGATCTGCGCCACCAATCCCGGGCAGGTGTGCTGCAAGAGAGTGACCCCATTAGCGAAACGCTCTACCACGGAGGCATATAAGGCTCCTTGGAACGTGGCCGGAGTGGCCAGCACACCTACCACCCCGCTCTGCGTGCCTTCAGCGGCAGGTTTGACGGCCGGTTCCATGCCAACGAAGGGAAACCCAGGAAACACCTCTCGGAGATGATGCAGCGCGGCGGCAGAGGCCGTGTTGCAGGCGACCACGATTAGTTTTGCTTTGCGGGAGAGCAGGTAGCGCGTGATCGCCTCAGAGAAATCGCACACCTCCTCGAGCGACCGCGAGCCATAGGGTACATGCACCTGGTCTGCCAGGAAGACCACTGGCTCGGCGGGGAGCTGCTGCCGGATGGCTCGGAGCACCGATAGCCCCCCCACGCCAGAGTCAAAGATGCCGATTGGAGAACCCCTCTCCGCCATTTCCGGGCGTGAGGGGATAGGGGGAAGGGGATTAGGGGTCTTTCGCACTGCGCGCCTTTTTCATTGGGATTTGTTAGCGCTTCTGCGCTGCTCGATGCCTCGATGAAAGCCCGGAACAGGTTCTGCATGGAGGGAACATCCAGCATGCATTCTGGATGCCACTGCACCGCCAGCCCAAAGGGATAGCCGGGCAGCTCCAGCGCTTCGATCAACCCATCCGGTGAATAGGCGGTTGCCCGAAAAGCGCCCGCCAGCTTCTCTACGCCCTGGTGATGAAAGCTGGTGACTTCCACCTGGGTCGAACCCAAGATGCCTGCCAGGCGGTTGTCTTCTACTGCAACAGAATGAGCCAGGAACTTGCGCGGGTAGCCATGATAATCATGCTGGATCGCGCCGGGCCGCTGGTCAGCAATATCCACATACAGTGTCCCGCCCATTGCCACATTAATCAGCTGGATACCCCGGCAGATGCCCAGGAAGGGTAAACCTCGCCGGGCTGCTTCGTGATACAGGAAAAGCTCGACGCGGTCTCGATCTACATCCACCTCACCCAGCTTGGGATGCCCGTTATCAGCACCGTAGCGGGCAGGCTCTACATCTCCGCCGCCCGTAAAGATAATCCCATCTAACCTGGACAAAATCTCACCCAGGGACGGCTCCGACACTCCCAATGGCATCAGCACCGGGGCGCCGCCGGCTTGAATGACCGCCTGGATATAGACCTCGTTAATGGTGAGGGTGGCATTATCTGGGTTGCGTGAGGCGGTCAGGCCGATCAATGGTAAAGTCATAAGTTCTCCAAAAATAAGGTCAATTTTTACACTGCCCAATTTTAACCCAAGATTTCCTGAAAAAGGCATTTTCGAATTCTGGCGTACAATTATGAAAGGAATTTACAACCTGATCTACAAGGATTTCAGAAGATGAAAAAGAAGACCCTCTACATGATTGGCAATGCCCACATCGACCCGGTCTGGCTGTGGCAGTGGCAGGAAGGCTTTCACGAAGTTAAAGCCACCTTCCGATCGGCACTCGACCGTATGCAGGAATACCCGGAGTTTATCTTCACTGCCAGCTCAGCCGCTTTCTACGAATGGATCGAGCAAAGCGACCCGCCTATGTTTGCTGAGATCCAGCAGCGCGTGGCAGAGGGGCGCTGGGGGCTGGCAGGGGGTTGGTGGATCGAGCCAGATTGCAATATCCCAGCCGGTGAATCTTTTGTCCGCCAGGCGTTGTTTGGGCAGCGCTACTTCAAAGAGAAGTTTGGCAGCCTGGCACAGGTCGGCTATAACGTAGACAGTTTTGGACACAACGGCATGCTGCCGCAGATTCTAAAGAAAAGCGCTCTGCCATACTATGTCTTTATGCGTCCCATGCCGCATGAGAAGGAGCTGCCTGGGCGCTTGTTCTGGTGGGAGGCCGACGATGGCTCGCGGGTGCTGGCATTGCAGCTGCCATTTTCGTATGCCACCTGGATGGATGACCTGGAGGACCATCTCTGGAAGTGCGCGGCGGAAATCCAAGCGCCATTGGCGGAGATGACCTGCTTTTATGGGGTTGGCGATCATGGCGGAGGCCCCACCAAAGCCAACCTGGAGTATATCCGGCGATGCGAGCACGAAAATGCTGATGTGCACCTGGAACATGCCAGGCTCGAGCAATTCTTCTCGGCTGTACAAGCCCGCCAGCCAGACCTTCCAGTCGTGCATGATGACCTGCAGCACCATTCCAGCGGCTGTTACGCGGCGCACTCCGGAATCAAGCGCTGGAACCGCCTGGCAGAAAACCGCCTGCTGGCGGCCGAAAAGCTCTCCACCCTGGCAGAAATCATGACAGGCCAACCCTACCCGACAGGTCTCAAGCAGGCCTGGAAGAACGTTTTATTCAGCCAGTTCCACGACAGCCTGGCAGGTACCAGCCTGGAGGCGGCTTACGAAGATGCGCGCAACTTGTATGGCGAAGCACTGGCCATCGCAGACCAGGCGCTGAACCTCGCCGTCCAATCCCTGGCCTGGAATATCCATATTCCCCAAGAGGAGGAAACCCGGCCGGTGGTGGTCTTTAACCCGCATGGCTGGGCCGTCCGCCTGCCAGTTGAGCTTGAGTATGGCTATATCCTGGATCAGTCGCAGCTCGTGGACGACACCGGGCAGCCTGTTCCATTCCAGGCTGCGCGCTCGACTTCTACCACGGGGTGGCGGAAGCGGCTGTGCTTCACTGCCGATCTGCCCGCCCTGGGATACCGGGTTTTCCGGCTGATCCCTTCACAAACCCCGAAAGAATTTCCACCGGTACAGGCTCAAGACACAACCCTGGAAAATGGTTTTTACCGTTTAGAAATCAACCCCAAAACGGGCTGCATCGCCAACTTAATGGATAAACGGACTGGGGGCAACGTTTTTTCAGGTGAAGCCGCCTGCGCGGTGGTAATCGATGATCCCAGCGACACCTGGAGCCATGCTGTGCTCCAATTTAACAAGGTCATTGGCATTTTCTCTGCCACCAGCACCCGAATTGCCGAAGCCGGCCCTGTCAAAGCCAGTATACGAGCGATCAGCGAATATGGATCTTCCAGGCTGGTCCAAGAATTTACCCTGTATGCCGGGTTGGACAGGATCGATGTGAACGTGGAAGTAGACTGGCGCGAAAAGCATAAAATGCTCAAGCTTCGCTTTCCGGTCAACGTGGACTCAGCCAGGGTCGTGAACGAGATCCCCTATGGGTACATCCAGCGCAAAGCCAACGGCGACGAAGAGCCCATGCAAGGCTGGGTGGATGTCACAGGCGTTTCTCGCCAGGACAACCAGCCTTATGGGCTCAGCCTGCTGAACGACGGGAAATACAGCTTTGATGCTCAAGGAGCCGATATCGGTCTGACGGTGCTGCGCAGCCCGATCTACGCCCACCACGCTCCGGCTGAACCCCAACCCGATGAGTTCTATGCTTACATTGACCAGGGCATCCAGCGCTTTACTTATGCACTCCTGCCGCATGCGGGGAGCTGGCAGCAAGCGGGCACCGTGCAGCGTGCCGCGGAGCTCAACCAACTGCCGGTTGCCCTGGCGGCTACCTTCCACCCACAGGGGACGTTACCCCAGGCAGATTCTTTCGTGCAGGTGGAGGCGAAGAATGTGATCGTCAGTGCTTTGAAGAAAGCGGAAGATGGAAATGGCTGGATCTTGCGCCTCTACGAAACCGCGGGGCGTGAAACGCGGACGACACTCCAGCTGCCCTTATTCAAGCGCAAGATCGAGACGGCCTTTACCCCATGCGAGATTAAAACTTTTTTCATCCCTACCGAACCAGAGCAACCCGTGCGCGAAGTCAACCTATTGGAATGGGAGCAAGGTTAAGCCAGGTGGGTGATCAAGATCCTGATCCCAATCCCGATCAGGATCAAGCCGCCCAAAATTTCCATGCGCTTGCCAAACTTCTCCCCCAACATCCCGCCTGCGAGCAGACCCACGACGGATAGGGCTAAAGTTACGATACCGATCACCGCGCAGGCCTGCAGGATATTCACATTGATCATCGCCAGGCCCAGGCCGACTGCCAGGGCATCGATACTGGTGGCTATGCTGACCATCACCAAAAGACCGCCGCGCGAAAGATCGCCGGTCTTGTGTTCCTCTGCATGACTAAGCCCCGAGCGGATCATGCGTACGCCAACAAAAAGCAGCAGCCCGAAGGCAATCCAGTGGTCAAAACCTTCAATCCAGCGGGAAATGCTGGACCCTGCCAGCCAGCCCAGGAAGGTCATGCCAGCCTGAAAAAGTCCAAAATGAAAGGATAAACGGAAAAAGGGCCGGAAAGCCCTGCCCTGCGTGGATGTGCCCGCAGCCAAGGAGACAGCAAAGGCATCCATCGCCAGGCCCACTGCAATCAAAAAGGTGGTCATTAAGTCCATATCGCCTCGCAGGTCCATAAAACAAGGGTAACAAAAAGCCTGCTCGTTTGCAGGCTTTTTTCCTGGACAGGGGCTTATAATAACGCAAGACTTCTGGCTAAGCAAGAGGCGGTAACGGATTGGAAAACAGCGTTGAAGAAAGGGACCATGCTGGATTTTAATCTCAGACGATGCCAATGCGCACATGCACGCTTAAATACCAGGGGTGCAGCTCATCCCCTAGCAACTGGTGTGCTTGCGCCCGCAGCACATCCAGACCAAGCTCTTTTTCGGTAACACCAGCCTTAAAGAGGCTTTGGATCTGCCCGGAGCTGAGAATACCTCCGATCAAGAACTGTGCATTGCCCCATTCCACATGGTGGAGGTAAAACTCGCGTGTATAGCGAAAAAGACCGCTGGCTTGCATGGCCGGCAGGTGCTCCTGTTTAGACCAACGCGGCACTTGAGCGGTGATACCCAGCTCATTTTCCAGGGCATCTGCACGCTCCTGGAAAGCTCGCTGGGCAGCCTCAATTTCCCAACCAGGCATCACCAGTGAAGTGTGATCATAGACTGCAAATACCCCGCCAGGGCGCAGGAGGCGGGCAACCTCCAGAAGCGTAAGCTGGGGATCCATCCAGTGCAAGGACTGTGAACAGGTGACGATATCAGCGCAGCCGCTGGATAAGGCAACCTGATGACCGTATCCATACACATAAGCTATGGTTGTGGAACCGGTGTGCGCCCGCGCAACCGCTAACATCTCCTCATTGGGATCAATACCGATCACCTGGCGAGCCCGCTCAGCCCAAAAGCGCGTAGACAGTCCAGTTCCGCAGCCCAGGTCGACCACCCGGGCGGGTACCTGCATGTGAATTATGTGGGTCAAGATATCGCCCAGCTCAGCAGGAGGATTGGGGCGGTATTGGTCGTATACCTCAGCAAAGCCAGTAAAACGCTCAACTGTCGGAGGATGTGGCGAGGCGGTCTTCGTCATTATGAGACTCCTTGTAGAAAATCCAATAAATGTTCATTTACTTTCTCGGCCTAATCATGCTGAACCCAATGAGTCGCTTCTTCAAAGAATACCAGCTTTCCCTGATCGCATCGTTCAATACTTGGCTGCGCCATCGCATGGCTGAGGGCGACATCCTGTTTTCCCCACAGCATGAGCACCGGCATATGCAAGCGCTGATCAACCGGCAGCACAGTCATTTGCTCGCAGCAGCCAATCGGAAAGCCCTGGAATCTGAATGAAACCAATATACCAGCTCTTGAGCATCTGCCCAGGATTTTTCGCAAGAAACTCAGCATCACCGCTGGATGCGGGACATTCATAATAACCAGCTTTTCTATCCTGTGGTGGTATGCCAACCCCACATTCCAGGCAACGGCCGCGCCCCAGTCATGCCCTACCAGGCGGCAGGTCTGCCTACCCAGGTTATCGAGCAAGCCAATAATATCCCTGGATAACTCCTCTAAGCGATAAGCTTTGACTCCCTTGGGCTTATCACTCAGGTTATAGCCGCATTGGTCGGGAATTAAGAGGCGGAAGCCTGCCTGTGCCAGAGGTCTCTGATCTGGCGCCGCCAGCCATACCAATATTGCTGGACAACAAACACAAATTCACATCGTGTTTTCAATCCGGATTTGTGTTTCTCCATAAGCATCATCTTCAGGTCGCTTGTGGGAGTGAATGCTGCACTCTCGGGGTATTGAGCTGATTTGAGCAAATTTTCTCGTTGCATTTCAGAAACATCGCTCTGAGCAAAGCCAGGAACATGCCAGGATAAATTAGTCAGGGATTAAGGGTACGTGTTCCTACGCTGATCATTAGGTGGATTGGAGTCGAAAGATATTGTATCCTTGAGCAACGATCTGGTGCAACAGTATTGGGCTTTGCAAGGATGACAGGGTGGTGTAATTCCTCTAATGAAGATGCAACCACTTCACAACATAGACCAGGCAAGCCATGATAATTATCCATGGAGATCCTGGATTTCATTACCAATTTCTATATCTGTGAGATTGGTATAGAGCTGTTCTGCTTCCAGAAACCGATTAATGGCTTGCAACGCAGTCATTTTGCGAGGATGCAGAGTTAGTCATCGAAGAAGCATTAATCACTAAATCAAGCGCCGCCAAATGAAGTAATGGTAGTACTCTCAATTGAATTTCTTTATTGTCTAACAGTTTCTCCCACTAATCCTCAAACCACAGGTGCTGCACAGGTAGAGGCCACAGTCTTATCAAGTCTGTCCTGGGATAAGCCAGCACCCATGCATTCATGGACTGAGCTAGCTGAGTGAAGTAATACAACACACATACACCTACCAGTTTGAAGCCAGTAACACCAGCAATACCTAAAAATGTTCTGGAAGCTAGCAGGCCATAAATCGCTGCTCACGTGATGATGGACACCAAGATGAAGAGGATGGCCTGGCGTCGCATCTAACCCTCGCAAACATAACACAGAAGGTTTTCTGCCCTCCCGGGTGGGCTTCTCAAATCATCGATGAAGAACCGTCCAAGCCCTGAGAAAGTTCTTTGGTTTGAACTTTGACGCGTTTGCACATCGTTTTTTAGGTCAGGCTCTCTTACCCATTTCTCCATTCAGCCTAAGGCAGTTTATTCCCTGCGGCTAAATAAATCTGGTACCATTCCTGCCGAGTAAGGGAAACGCCAGATGCTTTGCAGACATCCTTCACCCGGCCTGGATTGGTAGTCCCAATGATGGGCTGCATATGGGCCGGATGGCGCAGAAGCCAGGCAATCGCAATGGCAGTGTTGGTCACCCCCTTGTCCGCTGCTATCGCATTGATTGTTTGGTTGAGTTCGGGAAACTTGGGGTTATCCAGGAAGACGCCTTCAAAGAAGCCGTACTGGAATGGAGACCAGGGCTGAATGATAATTTCTTTCAGCCGGCAGTAATCTAGAATGCTGCCATCTCGGTTGATGGAACGATCAATCTGCATGTTAACATTGATCCCCGCATCGATCATGCCGGTGTTGGTGATACTGAGCTGGAGCTGGTTGAAGAGGATTTTTTGCTTTACAAATTTGCTAAGCAGTTCAATCTGCATTGGGTTCTGGTTGCTGACCCCGAAATATTTTACCTTGCCGCTGGTTTCAAGAATTGTGAATGCCTCGGCGACCTCTTCCGGTTCCACCAATGCATCCGGGCGGTGCAGCAGGAGCACGTCAACATAGTCAGTCCTCAGCCGCTTCAGGCTGCCATCCACCGCCTCCAAAATGTGTTCTTTGGAAAAGTCAAAACAGTCCTTGCGAATACCACATTTGGTCTGCAGGATCATCTTTTCCCTCAGGCTGGGATTCATATCCAGGGCTTCGGAAAATTTCTCCTCCGATTTCCCACCCCCGTAAACATCGGCATGGTCAAAGAAGTTGATGCCTTCATCCATGGCTGTTTGGATCAGAGTGGATATTTCTTGATTCGTCATACTCGAAATCCGCATGCAACCTAGCGAGATTTCTGATGCGTTCATGTCACTGTGCGGAACCTTGATATATTTCATCTCAACACCTTTCTTTGGTGACCCGTAAGGTTTCAAAAACCGTATACAGGTCATGGTTTAGGAAGCAACAATTTGTAGGTAATTTATACTCGACAATTTTACACTACAGTTGCCAGAAATAATTCTACTGACCAAAACTGTATCGCAATAGGTCACAAGGGTATTCACTCGCACACCCAACAATGGCCAGGTGGAGCCAACTCAGTCGCAATGCTGCCCAGAACCACCACTTCCTTCATCTCCAACCACCTGTAATATTCCTGACATAGCGGACAACTCCCATCCCCTCTTGAACTCCCCGGGGTCCAGGGGTTCAGTGCTCAGAGTCTTCTGAGTCCAGAGTGGCAGGGACCCCCGCCCCCACCCGAAAACCGCCGTTATCGTCACGGTAGTCAGGGCTGTCCTGGGAACGGGAGGCGCAGCGAGCGTAAGAGGCATTGAAATCGAAGGAACCACCTCGTAGCACCCTCAATTCATAACCAGTCATCTCTTCGCGTCCATCTTCCTTCTGATAGGGGAAAACTTCATGCTTACTGCTGGTCCACTCCGTGACATTACCCGCCATATCAACACAGCCATAGGGGCTGTCACCCTGGGGTGAGAACTTGCCGACCGAGGTAGATTTCTGGATGCCAAACTCTAAGGTATTGCACCTTGATTTATCGAACTTATTACCCCAAGGGTAGATACGCTTTCGACCTAATCCCCTAGCTCCCTCTCCCTTGATCGGAGGGGCGGATGGGCGAATAGGTTCCCAGGAAGCGGCTTTCTCCCACTCAGCTTCAGTCAGCAGGCGCATGCCAGCCCAGGCAGCGTAATCGCGGGCATCATACCAGGAGACTTCCACTACAGGGTGGTTTTCCTTAGCGGGAGGTAGATCAAAAGACTGATTGATATCCCGATGATAACGTGCATACTCACGGTTGGTAACCGGGTACCTGGCAATGTAGAAAGCCTCCAGGTAAACTTCGTGAGCGGGTTTTTCATCTTCTTCAGAGGATTTGTCATCCCCCATAATAAAGGTGCCTGCAGGAACATAGCATTCATATTTGAGATGGAGGCGCCATTCACCGGAGGGTTGGAGCTTTTCTAAGGCTGTAATAGCAGCCATGCGTACCTGGGGGTAGTCATCTCCCAGCATATCACACAGATACGGGATGAAGCGCTCACCCAACCCAGCCAGCGCAGAGACAACAGCAGTGCGAGAACGAAATGATTCTGCATTCAACCCCTCCAAGACAATTGCTTCTGCCGATACACCACTCTGCTGCGCCATTACATACCAAAAGGGTAAAGGATGCCCATGCTGCAGCGCAGAGCGCAGCAAAAACTCAGCTGCCAGGGTGCTGCGAGCAGCCTTTGTCGTCTCTCCCAACAGCGGAACAGACAGATCAGCCTGGTACTCGTCCAATATCCTCAGACGGCCTAAATCGAGCAGGGGGCAACTGGGTTAAGTCAGCCAGTCATCTAAACCGCGCCCGATCAGCTCCATGGCTGCTTTGCGGCGGATCTCATCGGGCAGCTCATAAGCCTGAATCTTTTTAGCCAGTGTATCGTGGGCGATCTCAATGATGACCCCGCCATTCAAGAGCTCATCATCACGCCGCAGCAGTCGGTGATCGACCAGACGTTTCAGTACGAGATCGATTTCCTCCGGAGGAGCCAGCTCGTAGAGAGTCTCCAAAGGTAAAGTCTCCCGCGTGCCAGCCGAGGTCACCAGGCGCTTTAGCAAAATCCAGGCCAGGTCTTTTTGCGCAGTAGAAAATGTTGGGGGAGCCAAGGCTATCATCTCCTCCTCCAGGTACTGGGCATGGATGGACTCCAGGTCAAGATCCCCCAGGCGGATTTCGGATTGTCCGGTTTCCAGTGCTCGATCGTACAGGCGTGAGCAGATCAACTGCAGGTGAGGCGCCTCAATCTCGCCCTGTTCCAGGTAGGCTAGCAGCTCATCAACCGCCCCACTCCCCCACCGGATTGGTCGCCCAGCTAACGGCGCTTCGATCGCCTGCCGAGCTTCATCGCGAGTCAGGTATGGGAGGCGATAAGCGTTCTGGAAAACCTGTGGAATGGACCCTTCGAAAAGGGCCATGTCGGAGAAGTAGTCCTTACGCATGGCAAATACGAAACAAACCCGCTCCAAGCCTGGATGGTTTATGCATTCCACCAAGCTGCGTACAAAATCTGCCTGCTCGCCCGGAGAGGTAAGGATGAAGAATTCCTCAAACTGGTCGATGATGATCACCAGCCTATTTTGTGGATCGCCGAGATACTGGCAGGTCCAGGCCAGCAGCGCGCTGAGCGGCCATTGTGTGAAGCGCTCCGGGTAGGGCGGATTTGGAAGGATGAACTGGCGTATGGCCAGCACAGCCCTTGCGGGGCGGGGCAGGTAGACCGGCAGGTGCCCATTTTCAATCAGGGCGGTCTGCACACCGGCACGCAGCAGAGAGGTTTTGCCAGCACCGGAAGGAGCATGGAGCAAGGTTAGCCGACTCTGATCCATTTTGTTCAGCAAGGCCGCCTGGGCAGCCTGGCGTCCGAAGAAAACCTGGCGCTGTTCAAGGTCAAAATAATCCAGGTAGCGGTAGGGTTGTTCGGGGGGCTTGCTCGAAGCAAGCAGGGAACGAGCCTGCTTTTCTCTGCGATCCGCAAGCGCCAATTGCAGGGCAGTTTGCAGCTCGACAAATTCATCCCGGGCATACTGGACGGTGACATCCCGACCTGCAATGTTGACAGTGCCACCTTGATCAGCATTTATATGGCCCGTATTGATTTCAACCTTATCCCTGAATTTTGGAATTTCATCTCTGCCCATAACTATAGTATAGAACAATTCTTGGAAAACATATGAATATTTAGTTCCGAAGAGGTTCCCCCTCATTTCCCCCCAAGATTCACCCGCGTGGGGGATTGTTATTGCTTCCTGATCCTGATAACCAGGGGGCCATCATCGGGTCCTGCCTGGATCGCATGCAAGCGGATGCTATTCGTGTGTAGAAAGATATCTTCAAATCCGACCAGATCACCATCACTAAGGGCAGATGTATTCATTGAAAATTTTATCTCCTTGCAGAAGCGAGTGTATATCAAGTTCAGCCAGGAGTTCAAACAATGCCCCTTGCTTAAAGCTCGATTTTTGAGATACTTAATGAAGCTATATCGATGAAAAAGATGACCATCCACGCTCGCATTCTAGAATTCCCTTACGCAGCGTCCTTATCCAGCGGGCGGCTGGTCGCGCTTCAAGAAGTTACCCATGCCGGACAGCGCGACCTGCTCATGGATTACCAGGAGCTGAAACCATCTTCTCCTATCGAGCTGCTCGAACAGAATGGGAAACTCCTTGAAAGGGTGCGGGGGGAATATATTCCCCGCCGCCTGCGCTGCGCAAAACTGCGCTGGATCAAGTGTGTGGGGCTCTACAACCACCTCGAAACCGTTCCCATGGACCACGGAGCGCGCAGCCTGCGGGGGGTGATGTACTGGCGCCCGCCGGGTGAAGAAGCCTATTTTCGCTTTTTTCATGGCTCCGATGAGCCAGCCACCTTGATGCTTTCTGCACATCAATTTATTCTGGAAGAACGCCCGGGGGCGGTTGAGACGGTCGAAACCCTGCGCAGCTGGTCGGTGCCACCAACCCTGCCAGCGCGGCTCATCCCCATTCCCGGGCAGGTGCACGCTCGTTATGGGGGTGATCCTATCACGATTCACCTGGGCTCCCGTCGATATCACCAGCGCCTTTTTGTGGGCGGGATCGATTCCCAAGGCTACGAGAGACCCACCGTGGGAGCTGTGTTAAACCTGGGAGAGGAGGCCAGTTTGTGGGTGAGAGGGGATCAAGTCGATCCACCTGACCGCTGGTCCTGCAAGGGCGAAGGACAGCGCGGCATGGAATTGGGCGAGATCATCCGGGAAGCCAATTGGGTTATCGAACGGCTGTGCCAGGGTCAGCGTGTATTAGTGCACTGCTCGGCCGGTCTGAACCGCTCGGTAACGGTTTGCTGCGCGGTGTTAATCCTCTTAGAAGGCCTCTCTGCTGAAGCGGCGTTGGAGCGGGTCTTCGAACACCATCCATGGGCGCGCCCAGACAGCCGTCACTGGCTCATGCTGCGCTGGTTGGCAAAGCTAAAACAGGAGGATAAAATCAATTGATTGAGCCTCCTCGTTCAAAAGCAAACCTCGCCTTACTCGTTGTCGCCTGGACAGTCACATTGGCCATCTCAAACTTACCTGCTATTCTGTGGAGAGAAATCTTTGGGGAAATACCGCCCTGGCACTTTTGGGTAAGAATAGGCCTGTTGGCTGTATTGTTTGTGGCTACCTTTCTTTTTAAGGTTATCCATCCCTTACGCCAATACTTCCTAATCTTTTTTATACTTCTCAGTTCAGAATGGGTATTTGGCTGGCTTGGGCGAGAGGGTGATAACTTCATTCAAACAATGCTTGGTATCCAACTGCGGCGGTTCAGCATAGCTCTGTTAATGGTCGTAATTATGCTTCTACTAAAAAAGCGCAGGGAGGCCTTTTTCCTGGTGAAAGGCCAGGTGGATGCGCCTGTCGAACCGGTAAGATGGCTGGGGATAAAGGACGGGGTAACCTGGACGAAGTTTGGGATGATCATGACGCTGGTTATAAGCCTGCCTTTCCTGGGGTTCCTCGTCTTTGCTGGGAAACCCTCACTTGCGACGCTCGCCCAGATATGGCCTTTTCTGCCAGCAGTGCTGCTCTTTTCTGCGATGAACGCCTTCAGCGAAGAAATGAGCTACCGGGCTGCGCCAATTGCAACACTGTTGAACCCGGTAGGCGGCCAGCAAGCTCTTTTACTGACATCGGCATACTTCGGCCTGGCACATTTTTATGGCGTTCCCTACCACATCATCGGCGTTATAATGACCGGTGTGTTAGGTTGGTTATTGGGGAAAAGCATGCTGGAGACGAAAGGCTTCTTCTGGGCCTGGTTCATTCACTTCATACAGGATGTGATGATTTTTTCCTTTGTCGCAACCGGCGCGATCATCGTTGGAGGGGGCTGAAACAGGACTACCAGGGATACTCATCCCCGGTATACGTGTAGAACTTGCCAGTATCCGCCAGGGTGAGGCGGTCGACCACGCTCAGGATCTTATTGACGGATTCCTGCGGAGAGAGCGAGGCCACCGGCCCGCCCATATCGGTGCGCACCCAACCCGGATGCAGGGCAATGACGGTGATCTCCTTCAGGTTCGGGTCCAAGGCCAGGGAGCGCGTGTACATGTTCAAGGCCGCCTTGCTGCCATAGTAACCGTAACCGCGGAAATGGCGCATGCGGCCAATCGAGCCCGCTTCGGAGGAGATGTTGATCAATTTGGGAGAGGCGCCCATCTTCAATAAACTATAGAAACGCTGCGCCACCAGCACCGGGCCGATGGCATTGACGCGCAGGGTCTCAGCCAACTTTTGGGCTGTCACGCCGGTGATGGACTCGTCGCCCAGGTTGATGGCAGCGTTGTTGAAGAGCAGGTCGAGGGCCTCCACCTGCGCGCTGACCTGCAGCCGCGCCGCGTCCAGGCTGCGCTCGTCGGTGACATCCAGCGCGAGCAGGGTCAAGTTGGGTGAAGCGATTGCAGCCAATTTTTTCAGGTCATCCGCCTGCTGAGGGTCGCGGCAGCCCGCAAATACGCGCCCGCCGCGCGCCAGGCACTGCCTGACCAGCTCCAGCCCAACCCCCCGGTTTGCTCCTGTAATGAGGATACGCTGCATAGAAACCTCCTGAAGTTAAATAAGTGAAGCTCACGGATCAACACAGATGCCACAGATTTTATCATTTTATGTAGTTTAGTCTGGCACAAGCATTGAACAGAATTGAATTGATTTAAAAACGAAGAATAACAAATCCCTTTTCAACGCTAAACCGGCAAGGTAATTCCATCTTGCCGGTCTCGTTTAATGATACATCCGGTTTTGACCTGTTACACGAAAACCGTGCAGCAGGCTGAAAACCGTAAAGATGCAGCCGCGCCTGTTATTGGAAATTAGGCAGATAAGATGAAACCAGGGGTACCAGGATCGTGAGCGAGCAGCAGATGGTCAGGACAACCACGATAATCACAGGGATGAAAATCGTGGCGACGGATTTCCACGTGCCAATGTTCTCGACCGCATCGATGGCAATGACTTGCAGTACCAAGGCATAGATCCCCAGCGCCAGGGCAAAGGGTCCAACGCAGCAGGATACTAACGAGCCATAAGTCGGATGGAAACCACATTGTAAAAGGTGCCGCAATGAGATTGAGAGCGGCTGAGAGCAGCGCAAACGGAGCGCTGATGGCCGCCAGGCAAAAAACCAGCTGCCCCCATTGACCCACGCCTCCGAAGAGCCTGGCAATGCCGTGGTAGATGGCTGCCCCAATCGCCATGCCGGCGATAGCGAAGAAGGGAGCCAAAATGACTTCCAATACAAGGATGACGATGAAAATGCTGGAATTTACAAACAAATTGGATGAATTCCTGGGCAGGGTCCTGATTAAGGGAAGGCTGGCGAGGCCGATCACCAGGGAGGTAATCAACGTAACGACAGCGATCCAGATAAACCCACGCGTAGCATTCGCATTCGATTCTTGCAGAATGGACTGGAAAGTCTCTTTGCCGGGATGCCTGAGAATAGCCCACCAGATTTCATACCATTTCCTGGGCGCTGAAGTTTGAGCGGGGATTGATGCCATATTGCACTCCTTTAATTGAACTGATTTCGTTTACGGAAAATCATTTAAACCACGAAGACACCAAAGACACGAAGAAAAACCACTAAGCATCCCATGAGCAGGATTAGAATATCCTTCCACTTCTAAAAGCCCCTACCTATAAATTGTACTATTATTCCTCCCACAGCGAAACAGGGCTGTGGGAGGAATAATTCAAAACGTATGAAACTTCGCTTATTTAACGCGTCAAATCCAGCCTTTGCGGCGGCCAGGAGGCGGGCAAGAGAGGCTGGCGATGTGGCTGCGCCTGACTCACCTGAGTGGTTCTGAGCTTTGCCGTCTGCGCAATGAGACTCTGGTATCGTGCTGCCTCCGGACTGGAGCGGGCAGGCCCAACCTGATTGTGATAGTCACTGCTGAGACTTGCAAGCGCAGCAGATGAGGTGGCTGTAATATCCACCGCAGCAGGAGACGAGAAGCTGCTGTAGGCGATATACCTTCCATTACGCGAATAAGCCGGGTCGAAGTCTCCGTAGCCGACTGCACCAAACAGCCTTTGGGGCATCCCGCCATTCACGGAAATTCTCCACACATCAAAGTCTCCGTTAATATCACTAACGAACAAGATCCAACGGCTATCCCCCGACCAAGTTGGGAAAATCTCATTAGCCGGTTCGCTGGTCATTTGCACCGGTTTCTCCAGCGGCTCTCCCATCAGATCCACCCGCACCTTCCAGATATCTCCATCTCGGAAAAAAGCAATCCACTGCCCGTTAGGGGACCAATTTGGGAATTCGCCATAATCATCCACCACAACGGTCTCAGATAAACCGTCCAGTGTGATGGTTTTGATATTCCCGTCACTTACATCCTGAAAAGCCAGGCGCAGACTGTTGGGTGCCCATGAAGCACCAGTCGCATTCTCCCGCACCAGCTTCTTTTCACCGCCTCCCACCGGAACAAAATACAGATTGTTATCCCCAAGCCAACTGCGGTCAAAGGCAATCCACAGACCGTTGGGTGACCAGGCAGGATTATCGCCTCCCTCCGCCCCTCGTAACGGTGTGCTTACCCCGGTAGCAACATCTGTGAGGTAAATATTAGGTGAATATCCGTTCCACACATCGTGAGTAATCTTCCTGCCATCGGGCGACCAGCTCGGGTTGTAGGCACCCATGGTTGGCAGGTTGGTGACAGGCTTACTGAGGCTGGTGCGCGTATTGTAAACATAGATGGCATCAGGCGTGGGCACAGTCATCCCAAACATGGTGGAATCGTTGTCCGCGTCATATTCGATCGAATCGATCCAGATGCCGTAGACAAGATCTACCGTGTTATCTTCATTACCTGCATTGGGATCGCCCGGAACGCCAAAGTCAGCCTCCCATTTTCCAGACTCATCCACCAGCGCGTGGCGGTTGTAGCAGCCCAGTTCGTCACAAGCCCAGATATACACGGTGGCATTGGGTGTGGCGATGCCGCGGACAATTTCGTTCTCCAAATCCACAGCGGTGATGGCATGATCGGTTACAACGGTGGTCTTGGTGATCGTCCCATTGGTCAGGGTTAGCTCATCGCCCACCAGGATATCAACACTTCCCGCCAGGTTGAACGAGGCATAGGTCGCGTTCGGATCCCAGTCAGGCACCATAACTTCGCTCTCGAAGACCTGGCCATGCACCGTCAGGGTCAGCGTATTGCCTACAGGCCACTCCCAGGCCTCCACCTGGTCAACATTGGCGCGCACGTCAAAGCGGGGGTTGGGCACGCGCCAATCCATACGGGTTTGGTCATTGTCCGGATCAAATTCAACCGCCCAACCCGAAACGCCTGGATTGAGGACAAAGCTTCCGGATTCAGGCAGCAAAGTCCAATTTCCATTTTCATCGGCTGTAGTACACCGGGCACTTCCAGGTGCGTTTTCAGCACCAGCACAAACGGGTCCCCCCGACGAAGCTGTGCCTGAAAGCGTATCGGTCTCGACATCCAATATGGTCACCGCGAATTTCGTGATGGTCAGTTCCTTGGTGACAAAACCATCCGTCACAGTCACAACATTTCCCGGCACCAGATCAACGTGACCGGTCAGGTCAAAATAACCATCAACTGTGTTTGGATCCCAGGGAGCTACAACTGTTGTGGTTTTGGTAATATACTCCCCGATAGTCAAGGTCAGCTCAACACCAAGCGGCCAATCAAGCCCATGAACCCAATACGCACTTGGATTGGCAAAGATGCTTGGGGCGCGCACCGCGCTCTCCCAAACGGTCGAATCCTTGTCGTCTTCACGCAGGAAGAGCTGCAGAACATCGCCCGGGGTCAGGTCAACGGTGACACCATTTACGCTCGGATTTTTATAATCCACCGTCCAACTTCCATCGCTGTCTGCGTTGAAGTAGCGGATTACTGGCGAGTCTTTATTGGAGATCAGCTCCAGATGAGCATCCGGTGGGGCAGATCCATAGACAACATCATTGAATGGATCGGCGCTCTTTATCTTTACATCCTGGATAAGCGTCGAGGTCCCAATATTGCCATCTGAAACTTTGACGGTCATCCCTGGCATGAGCTGCAAGTCATCTAGCTTGACGACTGCCTCGGTGCCCTCCATCCAGAACAATGGTTGTGTCGAGGCAGAATACTCGTACGTGTTACCCTCAAGATCCAAGATAGTAAACTTCAGATCCTTGTCACGCGGCCAATCGTAGGCTCTGAGCTCATTCTGAGCCAGCCAGACTTCGACCAGCTCATTGTGAACATGCCAGATGGCATAAGTAACATCGCCATCCTCATCCCCTTCCCACATCTCGCCGCGCGTGAACCATACCAGCGGGGCAAGGGCGCTGAAATCTGCCGACCAATTCCCACCTGAGTTTGCGGTGATGTCTTGCTCAATGGGATTATTGAAATGATCGCCATCGGTTTTCATGTGGAAAGTGCGCCCGGCAGTAGCCACCCCGGTGACAAGTCCTGAGGCTGCATCTACGGCGGCACTCAAGTTTGAAATTATTAATTCCTTGGTGAATGCACCGTTCGCCGCGATAATCACCATGCCCGGCTGGAGGTCAATGCCCGGGTAGAGGTCATACCAGGAATTAGAAGCTTCGGGAGTGAAGTCAGTCTGATAATCCAAACCAGTTGTATCAGGATCATCAATCGTGACATGAACCGTTTGGCCTCCCGGCCAATCTGCCAGGGAGTAGCGATCGAACCAGGCAAAAGCCTCGATCCTGGAATTGGGTATAAGCCAATCGTCCGCCCAGGTTTGATCTCCTTCTATACCAATTTCATCAGCCCAACCGGTACTGCCGGGTTGAAGATCGAAAGAGCCTTCGGATGGATTCTGGGGTTGGAGCAAAGCTAACCATCCAGTTTCCATACGCATCGATGGTCGCCCAACGGTAGATGTCCTGGTCAGGATACCTGGCGCAGACAAGCATTTGATCTCCAGGTGTGCCGGTTCCGCTGATGGTGTCAGCATTGACATCGATATTGGTCAAGATGGGATTTGGGATGAGGAAAGTTTTGCTCCTCTCATTTCCCGAGACCGTCAGCACCTGCCCAGGCTGAAAATCGAAACCGGTTTGAGAGAAATCCCCGGCAGGGATATTGGGATTCCAAGGATCTTGACCGACAACGGTTTTGATTTCTGTCAAGAGTTGACCTAACGAGTTCCGTCACCAACATCGTCAGTTGAATGCCTTCATTCCAGCCATAGGCATATACCAAATCATATTGAGGGTGAACTTGGAGGGTTAGCTGGGGCTCTTCAGCGGAGGCGCGCTGCACGCCCCCGAAAGTAAACCCGGATAGGAGCAGGGTAGAACGGTCAACAGCGAGAATGCTTTATACAAGCGTTTCATAATTTCCTCCGATCACAAAAAAATGAACAAATTTATTCAGGTTTGATTACTTTTCTAGCTTTCATGCGGACCACTCATCAGGAAACTGATTACCACTTCACCAGGCTCGATTATTAATCCAAACAACCAGTTCTATTCTTACACTTTGTGGGTGCCAAAACCAGATTCAAGACTGCCAAAAACTGCCATCTTTGCTCATAAGGTTGAAAATCCAGCATCGAGATCGGGAGAGATGTGGGGGCTTTTCCACCTCGCTCTACCGCTGCAGACGTCATTTACCGCCGTAGAAGGGGTAAAAAGATACAGTTGGACATAAAAATCGTATCTACGGGAGTGGTGCGGTAAGCAGGAAACCCCAGCCGGCCTAAATAGTCATAACCCCAACATTTGACCCCTGTGTTATTGGTCAGAGCACAGTTATGGTAATTTCCCGCGGAAATGGCGCTGATTCCACTGCCTAGGTTATACACATTCACTGGAATAGAACGATTCGTCGTTGTACCATCACCCAACTGACGTTTACCGTTGGTCCCCCAGCACTTGACCCCGCCGCTTGTGGTCAGAGAGCAGGTGTGTTGTACACCCGCGGTAATGGCGCTGACACCACTGCTCAGCCCATTCACTTCTACAGGGATCGGGGGATAGATGACTGTGCCGTCGCCCAGCTGGCCAGCCGAGTTAGCTCCCCAGCACTTGACCCCGCCAATCGAGGTCAGGGCGCAGGTGTGGGATCCTCCCGCGGCAATAGCGCTGATCCCGCTGCTCAGCCCACTCACGTCTACCGGGGTCGGGCTGTAGTTGATAGAAGTTCCATTCCCCAATTGACCGGCAGTATTACCTCCCCAACACTTGACCCCGCCGCTTGAAGTCAGGGCGCAGGTGTGAATCTTCCCGCGGCAATAGCGCTGATCCCGCTGGTCAATCCATTTACTGCCACAGGGGTCAGGCTGGGGGTAGTGGTACCGTTGCCCAGTTGGCCAGCAGGGTTATTTCCCCAGCACTTGACCTCACCGCTTGTGGTCAGGGCGCAGGTGTGAGATTCTCCCGCAGCAATGGCGCTGACCCCGCTGCTCAGCCCACTCACCTCCACCGGGGTTGGGCGATCCACGCCTGTACCATCGCCCAGTTGACCAGAACCGTTATTTCCCCAACACTTGACCCCACCGCTTGTAGTCAGGGCGCAGGTGTGGGATTCTCCCGCGGTAATGGCGCTGACCCCGCTGCTCAACCCAATTACATCCACCGGGCTGGAGCGATTTGTCAGGGTATGCCCAGTTGGCCCTCTTCATTACGTCCCCAGCACTTAACCCCAGCTTGTAGTCAAGGCGCAGGTATGTTCATATCCCGCTTCAATGGCACTGACCCCACTGGTCAAGCCAATCACATCATCAGGGCCATAGCCTGCCAATCCATTGCCCAGTTGGCCGGAATAGTTAGATCCCCAGCACTTGATCCTACGGTCGAGGTCAGGGCGCAGGTGTGGGAGCCTCCCGCTTCAATGGCGCTGACCCCGCTGCTCAGCCCGCTCACCTCCACCGGGGTCGGGCTATTCGTTGTTGTGCCGTCTCCTAATTCGCCAATTTGGTTATCACCCCAGCACTTGACTCCGCCGCCGGAGGTCAGGGCGCAGGTGTGGGAGCCTCCCGCGACAATGGCACTGACCCCACTGCTCAGCCCATTCACCTCCGCCGAGGTCAGACCATATCCATTCCCCCAACACTTAACCCCGCCGCTGGAGGTCAAGGCACAGGTGTGGGCCCCTCCCGCGGTAATGGCACTGACCCCACTGCTCAGCTCACTCACGTCTACCGGGGTCGGGCTATCTGTGGTAGTGCCGTCGCCCAACTGGCCTTGTATATTCCTTCCCCAGCACTTGACTCCCCCGCTTGAGGTCAGGGCGCAGGTGTGCCATGTTCCCGCGGCGATGGCACTGACGCCGCTGTCCAAACCACTCACATCCACAGGAGTCGAGACTGGAAGTAGTCGTGCCGTCGCCTAATTGGCCGGAGGCGTTATCCCCCCAGCACTTGACTCCCCCGGACAAGGTCAGAGCGCAGGTGTGGTATGATCCTGCGGCAATGGCACTGACATCGCTGCTCAGCCCGCTCACCTCCACAGGTACCAGGCTGGATATGGTTGTGCCGTCACCCAGTTGGCCGCTGTAGTTATACCCCCAGCACTTGACCACACCGCTAGAGACCAGGACGCAAGTGTGACTTCATTCCCGTTGAAATGGCAGTTACGCCACTGCTCAGCCCACTCACCTCCACCGGGATCGGATGATCTGTGATCGTGCCGTCGCCCAGTTGGCCGTATTGGTTACTCCCCCAGCACATGACCTCGCCAGTGGAGGTCAGGGCGCAGGTATGATTACCACCGGCTGAAAGTGCGGTAGGATTCCCGGCTTTGGGTCCGATGTTTGTCCAAACGTTATTCCCGGCAGAGACGAGGCTTGCCGGGCTGGTGGTTAGAAGGAACAAGAGGCTGAGCAGAAAACCTTTTTTGAAGAAACTTACGTGAAGCATTCGAACACCCCTTTCAAATCACCTTTGCTGACTTGCTTTTTTTATTTCACTCATAATCTTCGATTTCTTCCCATTTATGGAAAGGCATGATGGCTTCACTTAATGAGCATGGGAAGGAAGGTCTTCAAGGCAAAATTAGTCAAGCTGAAGGTTACGGTATCTACCCCAGCAGCGTGGGAGGTTACGTTATAGGTACCTTCGAGGCTGTTGGCACGCGCACTGGCGCAGGCTGCCCCGCTGGCAACCGTGGCCGGGTTACCGGTCAGGATGGCTGACGCACCGCTGGCTGGTGGGGTAAAGGTGATCTTCCCGCCGTTCACTGGCTCGCCGATTTCCCTGGCGGTCACTGCAACACAGAGCGGCTGGGAAAAGGCGGTCAAAATGAGGGTGCTTTGACCATCACCGCCCGCCTTGGCCAGGCTGAAACCCTGCGATTCGAACGCGCCCAGGTCGCAGTCAGGAGAGGAACGAGTAAGTCCGCGCCCATCTGTGGCTGGACAGTTGCTGCTGGTGGCGTCGATGGCCGGCGAACCAGGCAGCAAGGCCAGGGTTTGCACCCCGCCGCCGTAATCTCCCAGGGATGCCAACAGCGGATCGATGTCGATGTTGCCGATGCCTGGATAACCGCCCTGTACATCGCTATAGCAACAGTGAGAAAATTATTTATTTCTGCTTCATTGAATATTTCACCACCACTGTCTCCCCACAGGATGCTGTTGAGCACTGTTGGGTTACAGCTCCCTTCATTGTACATTCCCCCGCCATTAAGCGCTGTGTTGCCATTAAAGGTGACGTTATTAAGTGTGGGAGAACTATCGATCCAACCATTACAACATCCCCCCACCATAAGATGCTGTATTACCACTGAAAGTTACGTTGTTCAACGTTATGTTGCCTTGGTAACTATTGTTTATCCCACCCCCAGAATTAGAAGCTGTGTTGTCACTGAAAGTGACATTGGTTAGACACTGCATTGCTATTATAGCTGGAAATCCCGCCACCATCAAAGGCACTGTTACCAATGAAGGCGACATTGGTCAATGTTGGGTTATGCGATTGGATAAACATCCCGCCGCCAGCGTTAAGAGCTTTATTGCCACTGAAGATAACATTGGTTAGCGTTGAATTGCTCTCCCAGTTGTACATCCCTCCACCATTAGAAGCTGTGTTGCCGGAAAAGGTGACATTGGTCAGTATCAGGTTGCCACTGCTGTAGTTGTAAATTCCTCCACCACTGTCGTAAAAGTCGCCGCCGTTGGCATTTCCACCGCTAATAATCATCCCATCCAGAGTTACTCCAGTTGTGTAAAAAGCTTTTACCACATAGTAGCTGTTCTCAGCGTTGTTGGTAAATCCGTTATCGTCACCGTTCAAGTCGCCGCTCAGGATGACCATGTTTGTAATCCAATCGCGCTGGTCGAGGGATGTCTCGGTACCGGCGAAGCCGCCATAGATTGCCACGCCATCTTTGAGCTGGAAGGTGACGATACGGTCGCTTCCCGCTGGCCCGGGTTTGTGCGTCCCGGCTGCTACCCAGATCTGGTCGCCGGACAAGGCGTTAGTGAGATGCAGTTTGCAGAGTGCAGGCATTCGCCCAAGAGCTGCAGTCTCCCTGAACCGGCTGCCGCTGGCTTGACATACAAGGTATTGCCCACGGCGCGTGCACCTGGTACATTCTCCCAGCCAGGATAAAGGAGAGAAATAGCAGGAAAACAAAGCTTTTTCTCACCGCTTGCGAGGCAGTACCATAGACTGATCGCTTCTTGGACATGGCATATCCTCCGTATGTTTTGGTAATCATGGTGCCGCCTCAAAATTCTTTCTGAGTCGGAGTTTGTAAATCGAATTTAACGGATTACCAATGGCAGGTAAACCTGCTTCAGCATCTGCCAGATCTCTCCGCCGTTGGCGTAGTTTTCAGAAGCACTGAGATAGAGGCTGCCCTTGAATACTGCTCCGCCCCAGACATAATTGTTATTGCTATCTCCATATCCATCGACATTTACCTGGGACCAATGGGTACCATCTTGAGTCTTCCAAATTTGTGCACCGGTGTTCCAATTGTTTGAACCAGCATAAAGAGCATTTTCAAACTGGATCAAACAAGCTAATAGCCACGTTTTTAACATTTCCAAAACCATCTCGAGATAACCTGAGACCAGTCCGATCCGTCACAAGCGGCACAGCGCCAGAGTTGCCCTCCATTCGGGTGAAAAGTGGAAATATATAAAAACCCTATTGAAAGTTTCTAACCAATCTGGGAAGTTTTCTCAATCTCCAAACCCGTCCTGGCTCACCTTAGACCAGTCAGATCCATCGATGGTACAGCGCCAGACCTCCAGGCCAGTGTGGAAGTTAATTATTTTTAGGTGGTTCCCATGTGCTGTCGCAACATAAAGGTAGCCATTGAAAACAATCAACACTCCATAAATCGGTATTCTGGGAATCTGCCAAAACCGTCGATGTTGGATCTGAATCCAGGATCCAGGATCACCGGTTGCTGATCGCCACACTTCACCGCCAGTAACACTATTGTTCCGTTGTAACATACAGGTAACTACCGAAGAGAATCACACGATCAAGTACATAATTATTGGCATCTCCAAAGCCGCCACTGGCGACCAGGGTCCAATCTGAGCCATCACATATGGTGCAGCGCCAGAGCTCGCCGCCAGCCGATGAACTGGTAGTTGAAACGTATAAATTCCCGTTGAAGCTTGTCATGCACAAGAGTCATAGTTGTTTGAGATGTTTCCAAAACCTCCCTGGTTTACTTGCTGTCCAGGAGGCATGCTGATCAGAAGTACGCCATATCTCGCCGCCCGTATTATTCGTTCGTTGTTCCAGCATACAGGAAGTTTCCAAATCCATTCATACGAAGTGCAGAGCTCAAATTATTCCGATCTCCAAATCCATTGATATTGGTCTGCTTCCAGCCGGGAACGCCGGGAGCATATTTTCGCACGCGGTGGTTGAATTGTTCGGACATATAAACATTCCCATTCCTGTCTACAGCCACACCTACTGGGTACCATAATTGACTACAACAGGTATAGCCTAGAGAGGTTAGGAAAGCCCCACTGGCATCGTAGACCTGAAGGTGGTTGTACGAATCACTAACCATGTACACATGCCCGGCTAGATCCACTGCCACACTCACCGGGTGGATATCGTCAAAACACTCCACTCCCGTTGCCAGTTGAGTTTAAAAAGGTAGAACAAGTGTAGGTTGTCCCGTTAGATGTGGTGCATTTCTGCACGCGTGAGTTTCCGATGTCCGCCACAAACACAGCTCCACTGCTATCTACCGCTACACCTCTTGGCTGGTTGAGGTGGATGTTATCCGCACCTGAAACACCCGTCACGCCAATAGTGGCTTTGTATACCCAATTACTGGTGTAGATTTGCACGCGATGGTTAT
The DNA here is from genome assembly GCA_963751425.1 of uncultured Chloroflexia bacterium. GTDB lineage: Bacteria > Chloroflexota > Anaerolineae > Anaerolineales > UBA4823 > CAVVUF01. The sequence goes on from CAVVUF010000003.1 coordinate 422,218, forward strand.
ATTGGTCAACCACCAGGATGTCCTGATTGGTGGGATTGATGGCAACTCCGGATGGCCTGTTAAATTGGCTATTCCCCTGACCGCCTTGCCCAAATGTGGAAAGGTAAACCCCCGTTGCAGCATTGAAGATCTGAATACGATTATTCCCCCCATCTGGGGCATAAATTTTTCCGTCCTGTGTCTCGGCCGGATTCCCGCTGTTACCATGATAACTGGTTACGCCAAAAGTGTCATTTCCAGTGCCGAAGACGCCTGCCTTGCCGGCTGTCCAGGCCTGGCTGCCATCTGGATTGACCTTGATCAGTCGAGCGCCCGTATTTTCAAGGATATACAGACCGCCGTCCTTGGCAGCAGATACTCCCCAGGGCTGGTAATAACGAACAGTGTCGACAGAATATGGTACCCCTGTCATGCCGATAGTTTTGATGTAAATACCAGCCGGTGTATACACCTGGATGCGCATGTTGTCTATATCAGCCACATACACCTTACCCGCGGAATCAACTGCCACATCCGATACCCAGCCGAAATGGGCATTGTCGCTGCCCTCCACTCCCACAGTGCCAACAAAATGAGCACATACTCCAGCCAGGGTGCATTTCAGCACACGGTAGTTGGTACCATCTGCAATGAAGACATTATCGGCGCTGTCGATGGTGACGCTCCAGGTTCCACTGGATAATTGCCCTTGGTTGGGGTCAGAGCCTTGCGTTCCTCCAAAGAACTTAGCACAGGTCCAGTTGGCCCAATTATCAATGCTTGTGCACTTCTGCACGCGGTAGTTGTTCATGTCTGCCACGTACAAGGCATTACTGCTATCGAAGGCAATCATCCCCGGGAGATTAAAATGTATATTGTCATTGCCTGGGGTACCGGTAACCCCGATCGTGTTGACATAAGTTAAAGTGGTGCCAGATACGCTGTATATCTGAATGCGATGATTCCTCATATCTGAGACAAATAAGAGCCCACTTTGATTGAAGGCAATCCCAATTGGGTCGTTAAAAGGGGAATCATTGTTTCCAGGGAAAGATAACATTTGATTTCCGGATGAATTGAATGCCTTCAAACCATCGGCCGTCGTTACCCAAAAGAAATTGGAATTTTTTGCTACATCATGAGGCCAAGGAATAGACCCCTCACCATAGATGTCCCCAGCATTGCCGATGGAAAGGATGTTTGCCCCCGTTGCATCGTAAACCAATAAGCGGAAACCAGTTTCTTCGGCAACGTACAGGTTATCTACGCTATCAATATATAAACCCATGGGTCTGTATAAGTGAAATACATCTGGTTTGGTAGGGTTCTCCGGTCACGCCAAAGGTCTTCACATAACGAAAGCTCAGTCCCGGCTGCCCCAACTGGATCGTGGGACTGCTAACCAATTCCTTGCCATCCGAGGTGGTCCGGTTGAGATATCCCTGCAACGGATACGGCTTGCCGGTCAGGCTCTCTAGCTGGAGGCTGCATGATCGACAGGGAGGGAGCATTAACCGGCGGTTGTCCGTCTTGTGCGCGTGTGCCTGTACGAAAGGCGAAAAAGCCAAGGATCATAAACGAGATGAATAAGGTGAAGAGAAGAGATTTTTTTGTTTTCATGATTTTCCTCCAGTATGAAAAGACTTGAATATCATACATTTCGCTAGTTCTATTCTTACACTTTGTGAGTGCCAAAACCAGATCCAAGACTGCCAAAAACTGCTAATTTCGCTAATAAGTTTAAAAATCCAGCACTGTGGTTTTATCTATTGACTCCCCAAGGATTCCCTCCTATATATACCCTCATCCCTTGCCCAACATCTAACCTGGTCTTGGAAAAAATAGGTGCAGGGCTCCCCTCTCCCTGCACCTAAGTGTGGTTCTCCTCGTTCAAAGTGACCTGCTCAGATGCCTGCACGCGACGCAAATAAACCACTAATTCTTCAAGATTGCCAAAGCTCCATTTTTCGCCTGCCGGAATACACTCAAGCAGGATCCGGCAGTTGTGATCTTCATCTGTGGGTACCTGCCACATGCGCAGCAAGTAGGAGTAATATTTGACAGGCTTTCTCATCTTTAAAACCGTTATCAACCGGAATCGAGCAACCTGGAACCGCATTGAATTTAATTTACCCGGCAGCTCTTAAGAAATCCTTAAGTAAGATTAAAATGATTTATATATTGATATAATCACAATAAATGTTTTAGCCTTAGGGGGTAATTCTCCTGATGAAGTAAGCTCCTATAGTAAATTTTGTCGGAGCAGGGATGGCGCACTTGATATTGAAATTACTGGGCACATATCGGTTAAAACTGGATGGGCATGCCATTGGCAATATTGAATCAGATCAAGCACGCGCCCTGCTGGCATATCTTGCCGTTGAAAATAACCAAGCACACCCCCGCGAGAAGCTGCTGGGGATCATCTGGCCGGAAACGGATGAGCAGCACGCCAGGAACAGCTTAAGCCAGGCTATTTCGCACTTGCGTTTAATCTTGGGTGACCGCTCCACCGCCGGAAATTTAATATCTGAAGAACTCTCCCACTCCAAGGAACCCTACCTGTTAGTTTCCCCGCATGAGATACAGGTAAATCCCCACAGCGATTTTGAGACGGATGTTGGTTTATTCTCGGCATTGGTGGAAAGCTGTAAAGCGCATGCTCATCCCACCCATGAAATTTGTGAAGCGTGCTTGGAGCGCTATCAAGCAGCGGATAAGCTATATACAGGTGATTTTCTAGGCGGTTTTTTCCTTCCGAAAAGTATCGTTTTTGAAGAATGGGCTACGATCCAACGTGAACGGCTGCGCCTGGAAATCATGGCAGTTTTGGAACACCTGGTAAAGGCCTTTGAGCGCCGTGGGGAGCCGGACCGGGCGCTGTTTTATGCCCGCAGGATGGCTGCGCTGGACGGATACAGTGAAGCGGGAAATCTGCATGTGATGCGCCTGCTGGCACTGATGGACAACCGAAAGGCGGCATTAGAGCAGTACGATACATTTCAGAACAGGCTGGCAGTGGAGTTAGGGGCTGAACCAAGTACGGAGGCACTCCAGCTCTTCAACCGCCTGCGCAGCGAAAATGCCGGGATATTTCCAGGGAACTTGCCTGCCAGCCTTCCCCCTTTGATTGGCCGAGAGCAGGAATTGGATCAGCTGTGGGTTTACCTGCGCGATCCACAATCGCGGTTGATCTGCATCTTGGGCATGGGTGGATGCGGCAAGACGCATTTGGCGATCGAGGCCGCCTGCAGGCAGCGTTATTACTTTATCGATGGAGCTTATTTCATCCCGCTTTCAGCATCAGGAGCAGGCAGCTCACTCCTGGCCATTCTTGCAGAGGGATTGGGTTTTTCATTCAGGGAGACCGGCAACCCTAAAAGGCAGCTGTTGGATTACTTGCGGAACAAGAAAATCGTCCTCATATTGGACAGTTTTGAGACTGTGGTCGAGAGCGCTGGTTTCGTGGCAGAGCTTTTAGCAGCCTCAGAAGGCATTAAAGTGCTTGTGACCAGCCGGGTGAGGTTGAATCTAAGCAGAGAGCAAATATTCCCGTTAAATGGGATGCGAGTTCCACCCCCCAATCAAGTAGAAAAGGCATTGGATTATGGGTCCGTTCGCCTGTTCTTGGAAGCTGCCCGGCGGGTGAAACCGGACTACAATCCTGACCAACTGGAGGGTGTCGTGCGTATCTGCCGGCTGGTGGACGGGATACCGCTCAGCCTGTTATTGGCGTCCACCTGGATGAGTGATTACTCCGAAGATGAAATTGCCAACCAGATTGAACGCAGCCTGGATTTTCTGGCGGCAGAATGGGCAGATTTGCCAGAGCGCCAACGCAGCCTGCGGGCGACTTTTGAATATTCCTGGAACATGCTCAGTATCGTTGAACAAAGCGTCTTGATGAAATTAGCTGTATTTCGCAACCCTTTCAGTATCCAGGCAGCGCATCAGGTGGCTGGTTCTAACCGTCAGATCCTGCATACATTGGTGGAAAAAAGTGTTTTGATCAGCCCATATGAAGGGCATTACCTGATGCATGACATGGTTCGCCAATTTAGCCTAGAGAAGCTGGCCGGCCATCCTGAGGCCATAGAAGCAAATATTCGCCAGAGGCACAGCGATTACTTCCTGGAATGGGCCTCTACCTGGGGCAGAATATTTAAAAGCAGCGAGCAGAAAACGCTGCTGGAAAATGTGGATAAAGTGTTTGAAGATGTGAAAATGGCCTGGGATTGGGCAACCCAACAGGAAGAACTCATTAAAATTGGGGAGGCTTCAGAAGGGCTGTTTTTATACTATTTCTTACGCTACCGCTACCAGGAGGGTGAGCGTACTTGCACGGCAGCCCTCGATCGGATTCGGGTGGCACCAGCCAATTCTGAACGACTGGGCTTAGAAGGTTGGATCCTGGCATGGCAGGCATGTTTTCACCGGCTGTTGGGAAACATTGATCCGGCGAGGCTGCTGCTGGAGAAAAGCCTGGAAACACTGCTGCAGGCTCAGGCAAACGGGCAGGACACGCGGCTGGGGCAGGCATTGGTCTGGCGGGAAAAAAGCTGGCTGGCAAACAACTTACAGGAAACGCAGGATTATTTGATGCGCAGCTCGGCGCTTTACCAGGAATTGGGTGAATCCTGGAGGAATGGCGAAGTGCATGCTTTTATGGGTGAGGTGGCTAACCGGCTGGGAAAGCGTGTTTTAGCTTTGGAAATCCTTCAGCAGGCGGTGGCAATGAGCCAGCTGGCCGGTGAACCGCGCCTGCTGGCCAGGTCGTTGACCTCGCTTGCGTACGCTCATATGATTTTTTGGGAATGGGAAAAAGGGTTCACCTTCATGGAGAAGGCGGCCAGCGCGTACCGGTCTGCAGGAGACGCGGGAAGCCTGTCTCAGGCCGAAGCAATCACAGGGACATCCCTGACTTTAGCCGGGCGTTATCCTGAGGCTGAGGTGATATTGGATGCAGCTTTACAGAAACTGCAACAATTGGGCGATCGTTTTTATACAGCGCATATCACTTTATACTTAGGGGTTTGCCAGGGACAGCGCGGCCAGTTTACACAGGCGATATTAACCTTGCAGAAAGCGCTTGAATTAGCCCGGCAGGATGGTTATAAGCGTGAAGAGATGCAATGCCTGGCTCACCTGGGAGGTCTGGCATTATTACAAGGTGATGCTAAGCGAGCCCTTGAGCTGCTGCAACCCAGCGTGGATGGCTTCCGACAAATGAAGTTTTCCGGTGAGCTGGCTATGGCGCTGGGAGGTTTGGCATTGGCTCAGCACCGATTGGGGGAGGAGAAACCAGCTCTGGCTTCCTTGGGTGAAGCGCTTCGCCTGGCGGCAGCATCCCATAATCGTCTCAGCTTATTACTGATCCCTTCAGCGATCGTAGGTATACTGGCAAATGCCAAAAAATGGGAGCAAGCTGTGGAGGCTTATGCTGGGTTAATGACTGACCCATTAGTGGCCAACTCTCGCTTTTTTGCAGCTTTAGTCGGTAACCGGATTGAACTGGCAAGGGAGCAGCTTTCCGAAGAGGCCTGGCTGGCAGCTGAAACAGGCGAGCAAGTGGGGGATTTATTTGAAAAACTTGGCCGATTGGCACAGGAAATTGAATCCTGACGCGAGGTGAGTGCCATCGATCAGGAATCAATTAATTAGAATGAAATTAGAGTCATTTTACTATAAATTCTTCTTGACATAGAACATAAGTTCTAGTATTATCAATATAGAATACTCAGATTGGAGGCATATATGCTGCAAAATAAACCTCGTTTTTCTTCTCCGCCAGACCCGCTGCTCTTCAACCACCAGGTGTGGGAGATTGTGCGCCGCATCCCGAAAGGGAAAGTGACCACCTATGGACGGATTGCAGCAATGGTCCCAACACCGGGAGGCATGAATCCGAAGGATTACCTGGCTTTCGGAGCGCGCTGGGTGGGAGGAGCAATGGCAGCCTGCCCGGAGGATGTGCCCTGGCAGCGGGTGATCAACGCACAAGGCAAGATCAGCCTGCGACAAGGTGAGGCCTCCTCCAGGCAGCGTGAACTCCTGGAAGAAGAAGGCATCGTATTCGAAGAAAATGGAAGCGTTAACCTGTCGCGCTATGTATGGGACGGTGAGATGGACTCGTCCGTCCAAGGAGGCTCAAATGTTTGAAAAGTTTCAAGTAAAACAAGCGGTCAAACCGCATGTCAGCGCAAGAGTCAGGGCGTATGGCAGGGCGCGCATCGATATTGCCAGGCGGGCACTTACACCGCAAGATTGGGATGAGCTTTGGAAGCCACCCCAGAACCCGTTTCCGTTTACCTGGGGCACTTATTGGAAGCAGTGCGTTGAATACCGGGTGGATGATTTTCCTTCTGAAGCAGGCTTTTTTATCGATGTGCTCGGATTCCCGGTGATCGCTTTCGACGCTAACTATGCGATGTTCACCAGCCCAACAGGAGAATTCACCTTTGCAGTCGTCCAAACTCTTGAAGGCGGAACCAGCACGCCCCCAGACGCTATCCGCATCCAGTTCATGGTTGAGGATATCTATAAAACGACAGAAGAGCTGGCGAGGCGCGGGATCGCATTCACCCAGAACCCAGAGCCGCTCTCAGAAGGCTCAAGCATGCATACAGCCACCTTCCTATCCCCCCACGGCATCTGCATCGACGTGTGGGGAGAAGTGCGGATCGCAACTGCGGAAGAGGTGGAAATTGATGAATTGGAAGAGGTTGAACCTCCTTCTGAGGTAGAACCTGTAGATGGACATCCAAAGCAGCCAACCTCGATAAATTCAAGCGACCCGGATGACGATTTTGACGATTTATTTGAAGAAGTGAATGATGAGCCTGCCGAGAAACCAAGGCTCCTAAACCAGAACAAGCCGCAGCCTAAAACTACTCGGGATGAAGAGGACTCCCATGACGAGGTCCAATATATCGATGAGCCAGAGCCAAATTTACCAGCTTACACGCCCATCCCGGTGAGAAGGTAGAGGGGACCATGCTGAAGCGCTGTGAGTGGGCGGGGACAGACCCGCTGTACGCAGCTTATCACGACCAAGAATGGGGCGTGCCGGTGCACGATGACCGGGTGCTGTTTGAGTTCCTGGTGCTGGAAGGAATGCAGGCCGGCTTAAGCTGGATGACGATCTTGAGGAAGCGGGAGAACTTCCGCCAGGCCTTCGACGGCTTTGATCCGATCAAGATCGCAGCCTATGATGAAGCAAAAGTAGCTGAGCTGCTGGGCAACGCAGGGATTATCCGCAACCGGCTGAAGATCACGGCAACGCTGGAGAATGCCCGGGCTTTCTTAAAGGTTCAGGAGGAATTCGGCAGCTTCGACAGGTATATCTGGCAGTTCGTCGGAGGAAAACCGACCGTCAATGCCTGGAAATCGATGAGTGAGATTCCAACGCAAACGAATGAGGCGGTAGAGATGAGCAAAGACCTGGTGCGGCGCGGGTTCCGCTTTGTGGGACCCACAATTTGCTATGCCCACATGCAGGCGACGGGCATGGTCAATGACCACGTGGTGGATTGTTTTCGCTACCAGGAAATTTTGAACCTATCCTAAAAAAAATAAGAGGTTTTAATTAATAAGAGCACGGCGGAAGTGCCGTGCTCTTATTAATTAACTTTTCCATTTTTCGAAAAGACGCTTTAAATCGTGGAGAGCCGGGTACGCCGCTCCCGGCTCTCTCTAAGGAGGAGAAGAAGAGAAATCGCCCTTCGAATATTAATATACCAGAACATATAATCTAGTACTTGACGCTTACCCTACGCTTACCCTACGATTGCCTGACAACTTAGCAAAGTCTCGATCCTGTGATCCACACGATCGGTGGCTTGCCCTCACCCTAGCCCTCTCCCGTTGAGAGAGGGGAAATGTCGCAAACGGCCCAACAACAATCCCGGGTGTATAATACCCCATTCAAATTCCTTGAATGGATTTTTTTATGAAGACCAAAGACTGGCTAGCTTTCATTACGCTCGGATTAATTTGGGGGTCTTCATTCCTGTGGATCAAAATCGCAGTATCCGAGGTGAGCCCGATCATGCTGGTGGCGTTCCGGCTGCTGTTTGGCATCCTGGGTTCGGCTGTGGTGGTTTTGATCGCCAGACCGGCTTTTCCAAAAGAGCGCAAACTCTGGCTGATTCTGACCCTGATCGGTTTCACCAATAATGCCCTGCCCTATGTGCTGATCTCGTGGGGCGAGCAATATATCGATTCAGCGGTAGCCGCCATCTTAAACAGCACAACGCCGCTCTTCACGATGATCATCGCCCATTTCTTTCTGCATGACGACCGGCTGTCTTGGTCACGACTGGCGGGGCTGCTGATCGGGTTTGCAGGGATCGTGGTGCTGATGAGCAGAGACCTGGAACCAGGCTTCTTGGGATCGGAGGCCGGGTTGGTGATCCTGGGACAGTTAGCCGTTTTGCTGGCATCGCTTTCCTACGCGGGAACCTCGGTCTATGCCCGGCGCACGACAAAGGGATTGTCACCCATCATCCAGGGATTGGTGCCGCTGCTGGGCGCCGACGCCGTGATGTGGGCGCTGGTGGGCATCACCGAATCCCCGGTGCGGCTGCCGGTCCTGCCCATCACCTGGGTGGCGATGATCTGGTTGGGGATCATGGGGGTATGCGTGGCCTTCCTGCTCTACTATTACCTGTTGCATTCCGTGGGCCCGACACGCACTGTGCTGGTAACCTATGTCTTTCCACTGGTGGGGGTAGCCCTGGGGGCCCTCTTCTTGAAAGAATTGATCGATGCGCGCCTGTTGGCTGGCGCAGGCATGGTGGTGGGCAGTATTATTTTGGTGAACCGGGGGAAATAGCTGAGTTCATCGGAACTTCGTTCTCTTCTCACCTTCCAAGGCGTTTCAACACCCAGGGACGCAGCGCCAATGGTTTCTTGAAGTCAAAACGGTGCTTCCAAACCAGAAGAAGGCTCTGACCGAGCAGCACGCCCAACAACAATGGATCAGGATGAAAGAGGATCAGGTAAAGCCCTGTGCCCAACAAAGAGAGTACCACGGCCCAGCCTGCAGCGGTGAACAGGGCATAGCCCAGGATGATCAGCGTCAAACAGACGATGGGCACCTCATAGATCGTCAAACCGATCCAGACCCCTAAGGAAACCGCCAGCGCCTTTCCGCCCCGGCCGCGCAAGAAAGGAGAGAAGGCATGCCCGAATGAGGGTGCCAGGGCTATCAAGCACATCCAATAGCCATCCAGGTGGAAGTTTTGATAGGCCAGGCCGACCGGCAGGGCGCCCTTGGAGACATCCAGAATATAGGCCAGGAGGCCAACTACCTTGCCGCCGGCACGCAGCACATTGGTGGCACCCGGGTTGCCATCTCCAAACTTGCGGATATCCTGGTGGGCAAACAGGCGCCCCAGCCACACCGAGAAAGGCAGCGAGCCGCAGAAAAAAGCAAAACAGAACCATAGGAATTCAGTCATATAATGACCAAACCAAACTGGTCCTTACCTGGGTCAGCTATCGCGGAAGCCGTACTCCTGGATCATGCGTTCGATCAGGTTGATATCTTGCTCCGGGAGATTCAGGATCTGAAAACCCGTTCCAAAGAAATGCGGGTCAATATCAGGCTTACACCACACGCTTGTGGCTTCAAAATCCAGGCTGGCCTTCTCGGAGATTTCCTCCGGCAGGTCGATGCGCAGGCGAAAATCCTTGCCGACTTCAATCGGCTCTTCGCTAATAATCATGGCGCCTTCGGGGGTCAGATCAACCATATAGCCAATCACTTCCCCAGTCTGCCGGTTATAAACCCGCGAATAATACATCAGGTATCTGCGCTTGAATTTTCTTCTCTCTGCTCCCATAGACGCCGTCCCGTTGAAAAACCGAAATGATCCATTGAATGAGCTCTAGCTTAAGAATACCGGAAAAAAGGTCAGAAAGCAAGCGATTCGCAGCAGGTTTAAGGATCAAAACAAACTATAATAAACTGGTAGGTTTAAAAGCCATCCAAACACAGAGGAGCCACAATGCCTGAAGCCGTCATTATCGATGCCGTTAGAACCCCAATTGGTGCGTTGGGAGGGGTGCTGGCGCCAGTGCGCCCAGATGACCTGGCAGCCCTGGTGATCCGGACAATCCTGGAACGGACGGGGATCGATCCGGCGCTGGTTGAAGAGGTTTACCTGGGCTGCGCCAACCAGGCGGGCGAAGATAACCGCAATGTAGCGCGCATGGCAAGCCTTTTGGCAGGGCTGCCCGTGGAGGTGGGTGGGGTGACTTTCAACCGGCTGTGCGCCTCAGGCTTGAATGCCATCAACCAGGCAGCGCGGGCGATCCGGGCAGGCGAGGGGGAGGTATACCTGGCGGGGGGGGTCGAGAGCATGTCGAGGGCACCGTATTCCGTCCCGAAAGCCGAAAAGCCTTTCGCCTTCGGCAATCTGACGGCCTGGGATACCGCCCTGGGCTGGCGCTACCCAAACCCGAAGATGCAGGAGTTGTACGGGACCGAATTGATGGGGGAGACGGCGGAAAATATTGCCGAAATGATGGCCGAAAAGGGGAGGCCGATCAGCCGGGAGGCGCAGGATGCCTTCAGCCTGCGGAGCCACCAACGGGCAATTGCAGCCATTGACTCGGGGAAGTTCGCTGAGGAAAGCGTGGCTGTGCCGATCCCGCAGAAGAGAGGCGAGCCGGTGCTGGTGACTACCGACGAGCGCCCCCGGCGGGATACCAGCCTAGAGGCGCTGGCAAAGCTCACGCCTGCCTTTCGGAAGAATGGCACAGTCACCGCCGGGAATTCTTCTGGCTTAAATGACGGGGCGGCGGCAGTGCTGCTGATGAGCGACAAGAAAGCGAAAGAATTGGGATTGAAACCGCTGGCGCGCCTGGTGGCTTCAGGAGCTGCGGGCGTTCCGCCGCGCACGATGGGCCTGGGGCCTGTGCCGGCGACGCGCAAAGCCTTGCAGCGCGCCGGTCTGAATATCGCAGACATCCGCCTGGTAGAACTTAACGAGGCTTTTGCTGTGCAGGCGCTGGCGGTGATCGAGGAGCTGGAGTTGGAACGCCGAGCTCGTCAACGTCAACGGAGGCGCCATTGCCCTAGGCCACCCGTTGGGCTGCTCGGGGGCGCGCATCCTGACCACCCTGCTGCACGAAATGCGCCGGAGGGCGGAGAATGAGAAAAAACCTTATTATGGCTTGGCGACCCTGTGCGTGGGGGTAGGGCAGGGAGAGGCGACCATCCTCGAATTTATTGGGTAAGTCTTCTGGCAGGCGGCCTCGAAGGGTTGAGCGAGACAGCCAGCCAGGTGGCTACAATGACCCAGACCACGCCCAGAACCGCTGACCAAAATTCCGGAAACTGCTGGATGGGCGAAAGGCCGCGCAGCCCAGTAAGGGCAGAATACCAGAAGAACGGCAAAGACAGCGTATACCCGGCAAAAAGCCCCAGGATCAATGCAATCGGAACATACAACGAACAGAGCCCCAACAACACTAGTCTCCAACCGCTTTCAACCGCTGCGGAGTGGAGTGCCTTGCGGCTCAACAGGATGAACCCCACCAAGAATAAAGCCAGGCCAAGCCAGGTCATGGCGTTCAAAAACAGCTCTTTCATTTGCAGAGAGACCCTTAAACCATCCGTTGTATAGATCATCGCGGTGATGACAAAACAACTGATCAGCACGAGCAAACCGGCTAATGCCAGGCGATACATCCACAAGCCCGCCGGCTGAACGCGGTAGCCAATTTCCCGGATATTGCTTGCCAGGAGCGGCCCAAGCACCAGGGTGGAGACGGCGACCCATTGCGGCAGGAAGCTGCGCAGCACCTGGATCCAATTGGGACCCGGGGCGTCAAAATTGAGGGTGCCGCCGAAGTAGATACCCTCATACGCATAAGCCAACCCGATCAAAATATTCGTTCCCAAAGCCAGCAGTACGCCTGCTTTCAGGTCATTGAGGCGCAAAATCAGCACTGCACTCACTGCCACCAGAAGCCAACATGCGATGGTGATGGTGCCTTCCAGATCGTCACGCACAAACTCCTGGTGCAGGAACCAGGTCATGCCCATCACCGGCAGGGCGGCTAAGATGCCTTTCAGCGCATCCTTGCAGAAGATACGATAGAGCAGCCAGGCAATTGCCAAGAGGATGAAAGCCCACAAGAAAGGCTGCACATATATATAAAAAACGTTTGAAAGATCCGTAATATTGGATATCAGAATGAGCGGAGCCAGGGCGGCGATCAGCCACACAACAAACCAGCTGGCTGACCAGCGCGGCCAATGCTTCCGCCAGGCAAAGATAAAAATGCCCAGCGCTGCCAGGAAAAAGGCTACCATAAAAACAGGAGTGAGGATGCGCAGCAGGGGTGATTCAGGGGATGTGAGACCCAAGCCCGAAAGCAGGGTGGTCAACCCAGAGAAGGCAATCACCAGGAAAGGAAGCGCAGCCAGAAAAGATTCCTTCCACGAGACGGGAGGTGAAGTGAAACCCAAAGAGGCGGATAAGCCGCCAGCATTGGAATCTAAATTGACAGTATCAGACATATGCGCTTCCTTTCGGAACAAAACCCAGGCATGCTCGGACAATAAACTGCCCGGCAAATCGAAAAGCTCTTTCAGGAGAAAAGCCAGCAGGCAGCGCAGCCCGCTTTGCCGTGCCTGGCGGGAGGCATCTTGGAAGACCTGTGCCATTTCACCGGAAAATTCATGCCGAAAATTGGCCGGGTAAAGACACAGCAAGAGGGTATACAGGCGTTCGATCAAGGGGAGGGGATTGATTCTCATAAGAATACCTCAGGCAGGGCGGGGGAGTTGCCGTTTGCGCCTGACCAGGCTCGCCAGGGCTGGAAAGAACATAATCAACAAGAGGATCGCATAAAAAATAAATAATCGCAATGCATCTGCATAACCATTCCCCGGAGTCATCATCCAGCTCTCCCGGCGCCCATGCCAGTAGGCGGAAGTGGCAATGGTCGTGATCAGGCAAGCCGGAAGCATGCCAATAAACAGAGAAAGCGCACGCTGGGGGATGGTGTGCACACGCAGGTAGAACCAGGCGCCGATGCATAAGGAAAGATCAGCCACCAGGAGTGAAAGGACTACCAGGGGTTGGTTGCGGATCTCGTCGAAGAGCGCCCAGGAGAGCCAGGGCATGGTGCTGTAAAGCATAAAGGTGTAAAGAGTCCAGTCAGCCCAGATATTCTGAAAGAACTGCCGCAGGGGCTGCCAGGAGCGCCTCGACACGAGCACAATCAGAATGGTAATCAACAAGGGAAGCCAGATCCATTTGCCCCACAGCTCACCTGTGGGTGGAAAACGAAAGCCCGCGATGGTAAAAGAGGGCGCCCGAAAACCTTCGAGGTACCAGGTGAAGACGAGCAGAAAACCCGTGTAGGAATAGGACCAGCGCGGCGAACCCTGATACCAGGCAAATCCGGCAGCCACCAATACAACAAAATATATAATAGGATAAGGAACCAGCCCAGCCCACATAAAATAGGAACCAGCTTCAGTCAAAATAGTCGCCAGGCTCAGTAAAAAAATCGGGAAAAGACCGAGCAGGATGGTGAGCGCTGAAGGTGGAGGCTCAGCGACTGGGCCATTAAGTGGTGCTTGAGAGGGTGCAGAATTGGTGTTCATTTCCTTTCCTCCTAACCTTTGCCAACCAACCAGATGCTCAACCAAAGCCTGGGCGAGTACATCTACCATCTCTCTAGCCAAGAATAAAATGAGAATCCCTTTCCCTTGTTTGCGCGCATTTTCCAAGGATGTTGAGAAAACCACTTGCATTTCAGAAGCAAATTCAGCGCGGAATTGATCGGGATACAAATGTAACAGGTAGGCATAAAGGTGCTGGAAAACGGTTGCCTTCAAGGTATGTCGATCTCTTTCTGGCTAAGCTTCACAGCCAGCCATCCGGCAACTCCTAAGATGATCAAACCGATCAGGTAAGCCAGGTATTTGAAGCGTTCCAGGTGCAAGAAACCAAAAGGAGCCAGAGGAGGTGCAGTCACCATGCCAAACCAAGACGGATACATGGCTAACATTGGCAAGAAGATTGGTATAAGCACGATCAAAATCGATACCAGGATACTGGGTGCCATCCGAGCTTGCCGGGAGGCAGACACGACCTGGATGGAACCAATGAGATAAAGCCCCATACCCAGATAAGCCAGACCGGCAACCCCTGGAGGGGCGACTCGCATCAGGTAATACATGAAATTAACAGATCCCACGCCAGCCAGGCATGTTATAGAGAGGGAACCACAATCTGCTTATCCCACCGTTGTACAGCCACATCGCCATCAAATTTCCAACCAGGGTCAAGACCAGGCCTGAAATAGCCAGGCGAAAACCAATGCGCCCCTTTTTCCCCGAGCGCTCACTCAGCTTCTTGAGCTCGCTTGCCAGCAACGGTCCTAGCAGCAAAGCCCAGCCACAGATCAGAGCAGGCGCAAAATAGTAGGTAAGATCGCCAAAATCTGCCTGGTGGGCAATCACCTCGGGCGGCGCGCCGGGACCGTATACGCGCAGATAATTGGCGGCAATGGTATAGGGAAAGGCAACGACAAAAGTAGCCAGGAGGGCCAGAACTACGGCATAACGCGGCTTTCCAAGCTTGAGGATCAAAACCGAGACAAGGGCGATGAGCAGCCAGGTAGTGAGCAGCACGATCCCCTTGCGCAGCTCAGGGACAAACTCCAGGTGAGGCAGCCAGAACAGGTTCATCAGCGGAAGAGCTGCCAGGATGCCTTTGATAGGGTCTTTACACATCAAACGGTAGAGCAGCAGAGCAATGACGGTGAACAGAATCACACCCAAGTAGAATTCACTCAGAGCATAACCAATCGGTTGACCCAAGTATTGCAGGAAAAGACCCGGCGGCACCAGGAGTACTACCCAACCCCAGGCGATCCAACCGCCCGACCAGCGCGGCCAGCCTGATTTCCAGGCCCAGATGACACCAACAACCAATAAGCTAAAGGAGAGCAGGGTGGAAACGATATTGAAGACGTTCTGCGAAGTAGGGGGCAGGAGCCTGTACACAAGAGCTGACAAAAGATAAATCACAGGGAAGATGAGAGCCGGTGTACTGGCCAGAACAGCTTCTTTCCAGGAGACCGGTTCTGGCTCCGGCGGATGTGAAGAAGATTGATGAATTTCGGGGGTTGTTTCCATATCGTCTCACACTTCCTCACCGATGATACGCTGCTGGGCAGCCTGGTAAAGCTTGCCCAGGCGCGCCGTCTCAGCTTCCAGGATGCGCCGGCCGCGCTGGGTCAGCAAGTATGCCTTGCGGTCGCGGCTGCTGCCGTTTTCAGAGGGCTCATCGACCCGCAGAATCCAAGCCTGGTCCAGCAGGCGCTTGATGGCGCCGTAGAGCGTGCCAGTGCTCAAAGAGACGCGACCTTCACTCAAAGTTTTTATGTCTTTCATGATGGCATAGCCATGCTTTGGGCCTGGGGCCAGGCTGAGCAAAATATAGAAAGTGGATTCAGTGAGGGCAGGTTTTCTTGAAGATCCATCGGTTCTCCTATGGAATAATTTTTTGCTTAACGACACCTTGATCATTTTACCTAAGATACCTATGTGTCGTTAAGAGTCGTTCAACGACATATTGTATATAGACATATTAGCAAAAAATAAAGGAAAAGTCAAGCAGGAAAACAGCTTGAAGTAATCCGCTGGTGCCATGTGGAAACCGAAAATAAAAAGCGGCTGAGCCTATTGAACCTCAGCCGCTTTTATTGTAATGCGACTTTTATTTCATCACGTCGAAAGCCTGGTTGTGCTTGAGATAATCGATCGGACCATCAACAAAGCGGGCAACCGTAGACAGGTGGGGATGCTCAAAGAAGGACTCGGTGCCTTTTGGGAAGGGAATGGGCTGCAGATCGGTCCACCAGCTGACGTAGTGGATCATGGCGATCATGGGGCGAGGGGTGTCGGAGGGGTTAGGCATGCCGGCGTGCCACAGACGGATATCGCGGATGACGACACTCCCGGCTTTGGCTGTATATTGGAAGGGAGGCGCCGCCTTGCGCTGCTCGGCCAGCCTGGCCTCGGGTACCTTGATATCGCCTTCCTGGATATACAGGGTGGTATCGGTGTGGGTGCCGGGCCAGATCTCGGTGCTGCCGTTGAGGGGTGAGACATCCACCGGCAGAACATTGACCACCAGGGCGTAAGGAGGATGAGCGACTGCCAAGTTTGGCCAGAGCTGGCCCATATCGGCGTGGGCGGGCTGCCTGCCAGTGGATTTGGGCAGAGCGGTGTTCCCGCTGTAGAAAGCGTTTTTCAACCCGGGTCCCAGGACAGCACGCGTGATGTCGATGACAATATCGTTGAGCAGTACATCTCTGAAAAGATAGGGCGGGAAAGGCGGCGGGTCTTGCTGGAGGTTGCCGCGGTTGAAGTTGAAGGGCACATCGTCGCGCTTTAAAATCTGGGCAACATCTTCCAGCATCTTGTCGCGCAAGATGGCCATATGCTGGCGGTCAACCAGCTCATCGAGGATCACAAAACCATCTTCTTGAAGAAAGCGGACTGCCTCCTGGAGGTGTACAGCGTTTATCTTGCCGGTTTGGATCTCTTGAGGTGTAAACTGAATTGCAGACATATCAACATACCTTTCTTTTTGCCTACCGATAAATTTTTGAACGCAATGATACCATCATCCAAGGACAGCATCAGAGGCAGATTGGTAGATCGCATCAATCGCCTTCCGCTTTTCAGGAGCCAATTCATAGCGGTGAGCGGCAATCCGCCTTTGCACTTCATGGCGCAGCTTCTGGGAGAGGCGCGGCTGATCCTGGCTCATCCAGGGGCCGATGGCGCCGCGCTGAAAACGCCCCGGATACCAGACCTGCGCCCGGTAATGGTCGAGAGTGCTGTCCAGGCGCATGAAGCCCCCTTTGATGCCCTGGCGGATCTCTTCCAGCCAATCATCCACGGTTTCTTCTCCCAGCCAGTTCCCTTGCAAGCCGCGCTGGACCCAGTCGCGGATCTCGCAGTCAACCAGGAGCTGCTCGGGGCTGAAGATCTCATCCAGGCTGAGCGTGCCTGCGCAGCTAAAATGGCGCGCCCCCAGGAAGGCGCCTGCCGTCATGATGGAGGCTTTTTCTGCAGCGGATTGGCAGTCGGGCACCTTGGCCATCACATGGATATTATCGGGACCAAAACCCCAATTCCAGCCGTAGAAACGGTTGAAATCTGCGCCAAGCATCTGAAAAAGCATATTTTCCGGCGAGCCAAAAACCATGGAGCCTTCACGCAGGTCGGAAGGGAAGATATTGACAGAACAGGTGACCGGCTTGCCGGTCAGGATTTTCACCGCCACCATGCCGCCGACCACCTCGGCCGCGGCCAGCGCAAGAGCGCCAAAGGGGTGCAGAGGCGCTGAGGTTCCAGTGGAAGGCATGCTGCTGACAGAGATATGCTCCAGGCGATCCAGGCAAGCCAATACTACATCCAGCGACTCACCGCCCAACCGCAGCGGGGTGGGGATATAGACCGGCAGATGGTGAATGGGATAACCCATGACTTCAGCCATGTCGAGCAGGGGATGGGCAGTCTTAGCAGAGGTGGGATCCACAGGCGTGGCTCCCTGGCGGGCATAAGTGGCGGCGATGCGATATTGCGCCAGGGGCTGTAGATCAGGATGCACATCAACCGGGATGCCCGGCGGCGCGCCGTAGACCTCCTCGTCAGCCAGGCTGTCGACCAGCTTGGTCATCTCGATCAAACGCTCGGTCGTATAGGGCACGACCCGGTCCTGCGAAAGATCATGGACGAAGAGTGAATAAGAGCTGACGCTGAGGCTGAGGCGGCCGCGGTCAGGGGGTGAATCATCCGTTTTGTGAGAAGAAACCAACCTGCGCATCTCATCGACATACGCATCCACCACTTCAGGTTGGATCAAAAGCCGGTCCCCTACCACTTTTAATCCGGTTTTTTGGAGGGCGGCTTGATGAGCGGGGCGGCGGACTTCCAGGCCGATCTCGCTCAAGATCTGCTTCGCCAGATCGTGAATCCGGGCAGACTGTTCGGGGGAGATCAGGGGCGGGCGGGTAAAGCGTAGAGGGGGGATTTGAGCAAAGGGATCCAACTCTTACTCCTAAGAAAAAATATAAAGCTCACGGATGAACACAGGGTACACAGATTTGTTACTTTATGACGAGCGGTAAATCAATTCCTATGTTAAGCGTATAAACCAAACGCCCGTGTGGCGGCATACATGGCTTCCATGTTGGCGAGAGGGATGCAGGGTGCCAGATCATTGGCTTCTTTCATGATGAATTTTCCGCCGCGCATGATCCCGCTGGAGAGGATCTCCCTAGTCTTGTCGTAGATGGCTGGCGGAGTTTCGTTCAAGAGGCTGCCCACCGGGACACCGCCCTGGATCTCAACATCTTCGCCAACCTCATCTCGCAAGGCAGCGAAATTGATCGGGAAACCCGTATCGAAGCTCTTGACATTCAGCTCTTTGATCAAGGTGGGGAAGTGACGCTGGACATTCCCGCACAGGTGCATGGAATGGGGACCCTTGCCATACAGTGCGCTGAAGATGCGCCGGTGATAGGGCAGGACTTTTTCGCGGTATGCCCGGGTGGAAATAAATTGGATGGCATCATCAGCCATCCCACCCCAATCGGGTTTGGGATCGAAGCCCAGGTAAGCCCGCCAGGCAAGGATGCGGTTGATGATCGCATCTGTAACAAAGCTCATCAACTGATGGTAATAATCTTCGTCATTCAGCATATCTTCGAAAAGCTGAGAGCCGCGGATGCCATTGGCGACCGTCAGGGGGCCATCGGTGCCCAAGCAGACGGGCGGGGTTATTTTCACCGGGCGGTCATAAAATTCTTCCTGCGCGGCCTTATGCAGCGCAAATTCGTAATATTCACGGATCTTTCCCATAAAACCGTCGAAAGGTCCGGGCATCGCCTTCTCGAAGATCAAATATTTAGCCTCTCCCTTGTAGCGTGGGAGGGTGGTGGCAATCTGACCTTCCGGATAAATGATCTCGCAGCCCAACCAGGATTCTTCGTACACATTGCCAAACTCCAGGTGGATATTCCAGGCTTCTGCGGGAATACCCATCTCTTCATCCTGGGGAATGGTATGCGCCACGTAGTACTTGTGCTTGAGGCAGGTATCGTACAAAATCTCTGGATGGTTGAGATAATCCTTCCAGAGAATGCCATCCCGGTTTAGAGAGGGATCCAGGATCCAGATGCGCGGTACCGAGGTGAGCAGCATGGGGACGCGCACTGGCTGCCTGCGCTGGTACGCGTCCCAAACCTGCCGGACTTCCTCATTATGCCGGGTAAAATCCATGCACCAAATCAAGCAAACGTTGGCAGATAACCGGCCTGGGCGATAAGCATCTCATCCAGGATCTTTTCAGCCACATCAGGGCTGGGGACATTCGGATCGATGATCAAGGCTTCGAGGGCCGCCTGGCGGTCACCCTTGACCGCCGCTTCAACCACCAGGTCCATGATGTAAGTCTGAAGATCCAGAGCACCGGCAATGGCCGTGGGCAGCTCGCCCATCTGGAGGCCATAAATGCGGTCCGCGCCGACGATGGCGGGGATCTCGACGATGGCGCCGGGCTTCAGGTTGCTGATATAGCCATCGTTGGGCAGATTGAGAGAGAGCACATAACGGTTACCGTTATCGAGCAGCGAGAGCAGGATATCGATGGTCTGCCAGCGCAGCCCGCCTTCGATCAACAGACCCTTGAAAGTTTTTTCTTCTTCAGGCGTGATCGGGCCTTTGCCCTTGGAAAGCATTTCCACTTCGGCCTTCGCGCACTTTCTCGCCTGGTCGCCGCGGAAGATCCAATCCGTCTGTTCGGGGCGCAGGTATTTCCAGCCCCAGCCCAGGTATTCACCGACATGCGTATCGGCAGGCCCAGGGAAGTAGCCAAAGCGCTTCAGGCACTCCTGCGAAAGCGGCTCCCACTTCGGGTCCATCTTCTTCATGCGCTTGCGGACTTCAGGATATAGGTCTTCACCGGTCCCGGTACGGCGCACATCCATCACCCAATGGCAGTGGTTGATGCCAGACACTTTGATATCGATGTCGTTCTGCTTGAGACCGAGCACGTGCGCCAGGTTGTTCTGGGTGATATACGCGCCCAGGCAGATGCCCACGTTCTTCACCTTGGTATAGCGGCTGACCGCCAGGCACAGGCGGCTCTCGGGGTTCGAGAGGTTGAGCAGCCAGGCATCCGGGCAGAGGCGCTCCATGTCGCGGGCAATCTCCATCAGGAGAGGGATCTGGCGCAGGGTGTGGAACATTCCGCCGGGACCGCCATTTTCGCCGTACAGGTGGCGGCAGCCGTGCTTCTCGGGGATGGAGATATCCAGCTGCCAGAGCTCATAGTGCTTGCGCTCCACCGAGGTCACGACAATATCCGCGCCGGGCAGGGCTTCGCAGCGGTCGGTGGCGGCCGAAATCTTCAGGTCAGCCTGCCAGATCTCATTCAAGCGCTGGGCCAGGAGGTTCATGCGCTCGAGCTTATCGGCGGCAATATCGACCAGGACCACCTCGCTGCCGTGCAGCTCGGGGGTATCCATCAGGTCTTTGAGCATCATGAGGCCAAAGGAGTGGCTGCCGGCGCCGACGAGGACAATTTTTGGTTTTTTCATACAAGGTTCCTTTCGATATAGATTATTTTTGCAACTGTCTTGTCCAAGACAAGCTCTGGGAGAAAAGAATCCGCTAATCTGCGCCAATCTACGCTAATCTACGCTAATCTACGCTAATCAATAAACCATCTGCACAGTTCGACGGATTGATTTCTAATCCAAAATGATGAGATAGAGCTACACACCCTTTAAACCGGTCAGGGTGATGCCTTCGATAAAGTAGCGCTGGGCGACGAAGAACAGGACGATCAGCGGGAAGCAGGTTGCCAGCGTGGCTGCCATCATCAGGTACCATTTGACCGAGGTGCGGGTGCGGAAAGCGTACAAGCCCATCACCAGGGGATACTGCTTGCTGTTGCTCAGGTAAATCAGAGGGCCAAAGAAGTCATTCCAGGTCCACATGATGTTGAAGACGGCAATGACCAGCAAGGCGGGCTTGATCAAGGGGACGATGATTTTCCATAAAATGGCGAAATCATTTGCGCCGTCCACCAGGGCGGCGTCGGTCAGGTCCCAGGGAATGGTCATCATGAACTGGCGCAGCAGGAAGATGTTAAAAGCAGAGCCAAAAAAGGCCGGGACGATCAGGGGGGCATAGGTGCCCACCCAACCCAACCATTTGAACAAGACATAGGTCGGGATGAGGGTGACGATGCCGGGCATCATCATGGTTGCCAGCGTAACGATAAACAAGAAATTCCTGCCCGGAAAACGCAAGCGCGCCAAGCCATAGGCAACCACCGTAGAGGAAACCACTGTGCCAACGGTGGTGGTGATCACGTAAAAAAGTGTGTTTTTGAGCAGAGGCAGGAAGTTAAAAGCAGGGGTAAATAGAGCATCCGGATAATTGCTCCACATGATTGGGTTAGGGATCCAGATGAGGGGATCCGTAAAAACCTGGCCTCTTGTTTGAGAGAGGTGATGATCAACCACAAAAAAGGGATAATAAACAGGGCAGCCACAACCAAAAGGAGCGTATGTGAAAACAGGGATTGAAAGGCATGGCGTACGGCTTTGCGGCGGCGAATACGTGCCATCTCAGGGGAAGCATGAAGTTGAGCTTGAGTAGAATTCATCGGAATCTCCTTACTGCCTCCCACCGGTTTCATAATAGACCCACTGGCTGGATGAACGGATGGTTAGAACCGTGACCAACACCAGGACCAGGAACATGACCAGGGCCATGGCAGAGGCATAGCCCATATTGAAATAGCGGAAGGCATTGCGGTAGAGCAGGACCATATACATGAGCATGGAATTCAATGGACCTGCCGAGTTGGCACTGCCGGTAGCAACAAAAGCGGTACCGAAAACCTGGAAGGATCCGATGATACCCAGGATCAGGTTGAAGAGAATGGTGGGAGAGATGAGCGGCAGGGTGACATGCCGAAAGCGCTGCATGGCGTCCGCACCGTCGATCATGGCGGCGTCCATCAGCGATTGGGGGATCTCTTTAAGCGCTGCCAGGAAGATCAGCATGGATGCTCCAGTGCCCAGCCACAGCGACATGAGGATCAGGGCAGGCTTGGCCCAAACTGCGCTCTGAAACCAGCCGACTGGTTTCAAGCCGATGGAGCGCAAACCCTCATTGACCAATCCCAACCGGGGGTCCAAAATCACCAACCAGAGCAGGGTGGCTGCCACAGCTGGCACCAGGCTGGGCAGGTAAAAAGCTGTGCGATAGAAACCAATCCCCGTCAATTTTTGATTGAGCAGCATGGCCAGCAACAAAGCAACGATCAAACTCAAAGGCACTGAGATCAAGGCGTAGTAGGTGGTATTTTTGACGGAGACCCAAAACAAAGGGTCTTCAAAGAACATGGTTTGGAAGTTCTTCAAACCGACAAACTCAGGCGGCTTGAGGATGCTGTAATTGGTCATAGCGAAGAAGACGGAAGCGATGGTGGGATAAGCTGTAAAGACCAGCAGCGAGATAATCCAGGGGGAGACAAAGAGGTAGCCGGTCAGGGATTCTCGCGTACGCCGGGTGAGGTGAAAGCGAGAGGCTCTCACGGAGGATGGGGAGGCAGCGGTTTCGGGCATAACGTCTCCATTCACACAAATGTTCCAACTATCCCCTTACCCCTGACCCCTCTCCCATGATCCAGCAAGCTGGGCTGATCCAGCAAGCTGGATTCGGGAGAGGGGGCGATGGGACAGTCAGGAATGCAGTACAGAATTACGAGCTCTGCATGGTTTCGTCCAACTTCGCCTGGCAGGTATCCTGGGCCTCTTTGAGGGCCTGCTCAGAGGGCTTAACCTTGTGCAAGATCTCATCAATGGCCTGACCGAGCGTAGTTTGGGCAAAATTCTCCACCGGCGAGGTCCACATGAGGGCGGTATCGTTCAGGTAATCGCTAAAGAATTGGTTGTAATCCTTAGCAGTTTCGAGACCAAACATCGTCTCAACAAGCTTGCAATAGATATCTGCCGGGGCGCCTTTCCAGGCGGGGGTATCCATGGTGCCTTCCACATACCAGGTGACCCAGCCATCCGTGCACATATACTCGCTGAACAGGAAGCCCTCGTCGGGGTGCGGGGTAGCCTTGGGCAGCGCCCACCAGTTGGGCCAAAAGCCAGTGATCGATTTCGTGCCCTTGGGACCGACCGGGAATTTGGCAATCTCAAACTCAAAGGGGATTTCCGCATCGGTAGGTACCCAAGAACCGCCGGTGGCAAAGGACTCAACGCCCAGGTTGAAAGCACCTCCTGGATAGGTGCTACCCCAGGTAGCGATGACATTGAAGGCTTCAATATCGCCGCCATACAAATCATCCAGAAAAGAGAGCCACCAGTTCATCAACTCAACGTTGTTTTCGCTGTCAATCAGATATTTGATATTGGCAGGATCGAAGATCATGCCACCGTTGAGGCCAGACCAAACCGGGTCAATCCAGCGTTCTGTCCAAGGCACAAAGCCAGCCTGGGCAACCAGCCCGGCGGCATCTTTCTTGGTCAGCTTGGAAGCAATATCTTTGATTCCATCCCAGGTGGTGGGGAAGTCTTCGCGTTTGGTAGAAAGACCGGCCTCTTCGAACAGCGCTTTGTTAAAGATCATCATCCCCGCGCCGGCGGAAGCCGGGAAGCCGAAAGTCTCCCCTTTCCACTGGCAGGATTTGATGGGGCCTTCATAGAAAGCGTCTGCAGTGGCTACCTTGGCTGAGGCAATATAAGTGTCGATGGCCATCAGGGCGCCCTGAGCACCGAGCTCGGAAGGCGGCGACCAGAGGGTGATGGAATCAGGCGGGTTCCCAGCAGCAATGCGCGCCAGGAGCACTTCGGTATATTCACCGCCGCCCGGAGGGCCACCGGTGATCTCGAACTCCACATCGATGTTGGGATTGAGGGCCTCAAAATCCCCAACGATCTTGGGGAAGAGCTCCTGGCAGAGGGGGGTGGAAAACTGGTTCCACCAGGCGATCTTGACCTTTTCGGCGGGAGGGGTGGTCGCTTCAACAGCAGGGGCCTCCGTGGGGGCTTCGGTGGCTTTCGTGCCGCAAGCGGTCACCAGCGCGGCGCCGCCCACAACCCCAGCCATCTTTAAGAACTGCCGGCGGCCGAGCAGGGTTTTTGTTTCTTTCTTTTCTTCCATGATCATTTCCTCCAAAATTTGAGTTTCAAGTAAGATTTTATACGGATGGAACAAGCCATTTCAAATTTTTCAAGAATTAATCGACTGTCCTAAACCTCCTTTCCTAGATCTTTTTTCTAGATCTAGAGATGCATGCGAAGCTGATATCGCTCAGAGTTGAAGGATGAACGCGTCATTTCGATGACGATGCCGGTATCCAAAAGGGTAGTTTGTTTGCTGACCAGGATGGCGGCTGGCTGAGGCAGCCCTAAGAGATCGGCTTCCTGGGACGATACCAGGGTGGCTTCGATGATCGTCTCAGAACGCGCCAGGCGCAGCTTGTACACGTTGCGAAGGACTTCATACAGAGAGCAAGAAGAAAAATCGTACTCGAGGATATGGGGACAGAGATGATGAGGCAGGTGGGTGAGCTGGACAGCGATCGGCAAATCCCCGGTCAGGCGCAGCCGGTGCAGGCGCACAAGCTCAGCACCGCGTGGGATATAGAAGACTTCGGACCAATGCTCATCCGCGGGGGTAATGGAGGCTTCCAACACCTGGCTGGCAGCGCGCATGCCGCGCCGCTCCAAATCTTGGGTAAAGCTGCTTAGAGGCTGCAGCTCTTCCTGAAAAGCGGGCTCGGCCACATAGGTACCCTTTCCTACACTGGAATAAACCAGCCCTGCCTGAGCCAATTCGCTGAGCGCCTGGCGCACGGTGATGCGGCTGATGCCATACTGCTGGCAAAGCTCGCGTTCTGAAGGGAGACGGTCGTTAGGCCCCAGCTCGCGGCGGATCACCTGCTCACGCAGCACAGTGGCTAATTGCACATGAAGGGGGATGCTGGAGTCTTTGTTGAGCATGATCGAGGGCGGTGGATATGACCAGTTATTACCTAGTATTATAGGTAAAAGAAATAAACTGAGTCAAGTGACTTTCATCCTCATTTGTCTTCAAAACAAACGACCGGTCAAAGTGTTCTTTTTTGGGCAATAAATAAAACGGTCAGATGAGGTTTGGTGATGCATCCGCCGTATTGGCTGTCGATGAGCGCCCCAATCTCTTGAAATAAACGCTTCTTTAGATCCTCTTCCAGGTTATAGTGGTCTGAATGCGTGTTAAGCAGGGTGAGATATTCAGCCGTCGAATAATTTCTTGACCATGCATAGCGTTTGACCATCACCGGCTCAAACAGGCCCGTGCGATTGATCTCATTTTCGGTTTTCCGGATATCCTCATCCAGCACAGGAGCGCTGTTCAGATCAGCCCAATCTGGGAGGACCTGGCGGTAGATCGCCTGCACATCCAGAAAAAAGCCGGTAAAAGGCCGGGGACGATAGTTCCAAAATAAGGCGATATGTCCGATATCCGTCAGAAGGCTGGCAGCCTTGGGATACCCGATCTCTGGAGGGATCCAGTGAAAAGCCGTTGCGGAGAGGAGCAACTCAAACTTCTCTTCCCCTGGCTGCCAATCCTCAAAGGAAGTACAAATAAAGCGAACTCCAGGAAAATCCTGGCACTTCTGGGCAGCCAGCTTAATCAAACCTGGCCCAATATCCAGGCAAACGATCGAAAAGCCACGCCTGGCGAAGGGCAAGGTAGCTTGCCCTGAGCCGCAGCCAACCTCCAATATCTTGCCTTTTTGGGGAAATGAAGAAAGCGCGAGAATATCTTCCACCAATGCCTCTGGATAGGTGGGGCGAACCGCATCATAGTCGAGAGCAACTTGATTAAAAGTGAAGCGGCGATCAGAGATTGGGCTCACTCCGCAATCAAAACCTCATCATTTTTTGCGTGCTCGGACAGGTGAAAGCTGAAGCTTTGGTGCCGGCTGCCTGGACGCCGGAGGATCACTTCGTACTGTCCGAAGAAGCCGCGCAAGGCAACCCTGCCGGATTCATCTGTCTGGGTGGTATAGGGCTGCGTCAGCCACTCTCCCTTGATCAAATTCTTCAAGGCTTTGAAGGCTGGCTTGGGTCGATACTCAGCGTCCACCAGCCCGGCACCCTGGATCCAGATATTGCGGTCTGAGAGGCCCCAGTAGTTGATCGAAACTACAGAAGGATGCCCATAGAAGAGGCGATAAAGCTGCTCGATATATTCCCCCTGCGCCTCCACCGTCCACAGACCCTTACGCCAGCCGCCCTCAATTTCGAGATCCCAGGCAGGCTGGTGCAGCTCGGTGATGTGAATGGGAAGCCCCAACTTCGAATACAACTCCAGGGTCTCCCAGATCTGCTGAGGCCAGAGCCAGTGGTTCACAGGATGCACCTGCAGGCCAATCCCCGAAACAGGGGCGCGGCGAGCTTGCAGCTCTTGAACCAAATCGTAGAAGCGCTGGCGCACATTGGGATCAATTTCCTGGTTGTAATCGTTGACGATCAAGGTGGCCTGGGGATTGGCCGCATAAGCCCAGCGGAAGCTTTTCTCCACCCAATCCGCTGCTTCGGAGATTGGGATCTCACGCTTGAAACTGCCAGACACTTCAATGCCGCGCCATAATGAAACATCGTGGTAGCGCGAGCGGAAAGCGGGGTGAGCGGCCTCATCCCACGAAATGTGGTTCACAGCCTCGTTGGTGACATCCCAAATCTGAATATCCTTCTGGAAACCTTTGACAATGTTCATCACACGCGCCTGGATCAGGGCCTCTACCGAACCGGAGGGCATCTCGTAAAGCCATTCAGGGATGCCAGCCGAGTAAGGCCAGACCAACGGGTGACCTTTGGGCGTAACCCCATTGGCGCGGCACCATTCCAAAACAGGCAAGAAGCGCTGTCCCTCCGTAATCGCGGGTATTTTTTCGTAGGAAGACCAGTAGAAAGGGAAAATGGCAAAGTTAAACAGCTCCAGGAAACGTTCTTTGAATAAGTCTGGATGGACGGAAGGGTTACCCCACACCAGGTCAAAAATCAAATTACCGAAGAGAAAATCCTGGGTCTTTTGCACGATTTCGACCTCGACCCCAGGAAGCGGATCTCCAGAAGGGGTTTGCAGGCAGATGCTCGCCTCGCCTTTGCGACAGCGATCTACATTCATGCGGGCTAGCTGTAGGAGAGCTTCTCCTTGCAGTAAATCATCTTGCGAGGGTTCAAGCGAAACTGGCTGTAGATCTTCAGAAGCGACCATAATGGATCTCCATTGAGCAGGAAGAGAATAGAACTCACAATTTACACATCGTACTACAGGAAATTATACTGCCAGGTGACCGCCTGAACGATTTCATTTGCCCGCCCGAGCCGGCCAATGGGCTGGTGCTGCAGCATGCGAGCTTCTGCCTAGGGATCGTGGGCAAGTATAGCAAATTTACCACAGTCCTGGAATTAAACGATACCGAACCCGGCTGGCATATTCAGGATATCCCGGTAGTTCAGCCTGCAGCGTTCGATCTTCCAGGGCAGTGCGCACAAAAACGAGGATATTCATCAACCCACCCACTACCAACCCCCACCAGGAACCCAGCATTAAGGGCAGGCAGATGTTGAAGAATAATGTTCCAAGGTACATGGGATGGCGCACAAACTGGTAAGGACCCTGATCCACCACCTGATGACCACGGTCGTCCTGAATACGCACCCGGCTTGATAAGAAAGCATTCGCTTGAGAGGCCGCCAATGGCAGCCCAAAGGCAGGAATAAAACCCAATAGTGCCAGCAGACGGATAAAGAGAGGGACTGAAGACCAGCCAAAACGTCCTGCATCCAGGCCGATGGTGATATATAACCCCAAGGTGAGGAACAAGTTCAAGATCAAGATAAATTGATCCCAACGCTTGACATTTTCTCCTGGTTGAAATCGTTCTTGGGACAATTCCGGATTGACGCGCAACATCCAAAGAGCGGATATCAGGGAAATATAGAAGTGTGCAAGCCAATAGAACCAGGCAATCCACCAATCCAGGCGACCGGCAGGAACGAAAAGGGCGATGAAAAGGACGAGGAACATTCCGGTGATTTGTAAGATCCGCACAATCGCCAGACGAAGGAATGATTTGGGGTGGGGGGAAGGCGTTTGGGACAATTAATTCAAAGATTTTAGATATTGAAAACTTTTCATGAGCCCTACCGTGAAGGTCACCATAAACACGGCCAGGCAGCCTAACGCATACGCATCGACGGATATCCCAGGAATGCGATAAAGCAAAATGGCTGCAGCGACAATACTCACCCCGGCAAAGAGCAGCCACCTGGCAGCGTACCGGTTAACGGCATACCATACTTTCGGATCGGTGAGGGTCTGAGAAACTCGAAAACCGTAAAAAGAATTGGGAGGAATCTTATCGTAGAAAAGAGGGATGGCTAAGGCGATTAACAGGACCCCGCTGACCAGATAAAGGATCAAAATCGTGGTCATTTGTTTTCGACAGAGCTTACAGACCCCGGGGATCCCTCAAAGCTTCCGGTCTGAGGCAAGAATTTCGTTGCCAGCATGCTGAGCTGAGCAAAACTGATCGGTTTCAGGAGTGTAATCGTAACCACATCCCTCAGCTTTTCAGCCAAGCCATCATCGCCAGTGATCAAGAATATTTTCGTGTCTTTCAGGCGCTCATCGTTGTGGATTTGATGGACGAGCTTCTCACCCGACATACCCGGTAAATGCAAGTCCAGGACAACGATACGAGGGACAATTTCTTGCAAGCGCGCTGAAGCGGCCAGGCCGTTATCCACCACCTCTACCTGGTAGCCCGCCATAAACAGCGACTTCCGAAAGATATAAGCCTGTTCCGCGCTATCTTCGGCAATCAATGCCAGAGGGATCATAAAATGAGTGTAGCATAATTACCCTGGCCAGCACCTTACATTTATGGAAGTTATCTAACCTGCCCTCACCCGTTAGTACTATGAGGATGAGCTGAAAACCAGCATAAAATATGTATAATTGAGAGCAACTCTTCACCCTAGAACGAAAGGAACTCAAATGAATTTCATCCTGCCCTCAAAAGAGCGAACCTACCTGCGTGAGCTGGCAACAAAGCAGGCAGAGATTGCCGCACTGCCGGTGATGACCGAACGCAAGCGGATGTGGTATGACTTGAACGATGCACGCCCAGGGGCGCGGCCGCCGGTCATTGTTGAAACCTGGACTTTTGACCGCGATTTTATGCCAGAAGGGATCTTTCACTGCCAGTCTGAAACCGGTCGCCGGATCGAAACCTGGCTGCTGCGCAATATCCGCAACCATGAGCTGATCAACGACGACAAGGTTATCCCAGACACTTTTGACATCTCCTGGTGTGTAGAGATCGATGAGTTCGGGGTGAAGATCGAGAGTGAAACCATCCAGGATGCCCAGGGCGTCGAGACCGGCTACCGCTTCCTGCACCCAATTCGAGATTTGGCAAGGGACTTTCCCCTGCTCAAACCGGCTGTCTGCAAAGTGGACCGTGAACAAACCCTGGAGTGGAAAGCGTTCCTGGAAGATTTGCTGGGCGAATTCCTGCCGGTAGTGATCCGCACGGGCACTTACGGTGCCACCATGCTTACTCACCGCGTGATCGAGCTGATGGGGATGGAAGCTTTTTTCATGGCGATGTATGACCAGCCCGATCACCTGCACTTGCTGATGAGCTACTTGCGTGACAATGCGCTGCGGATGATGCGTTGGGCGGAAGCCGAAGGGCTGCTGCGGGTGAACAACGCCAACCAGGACAGCTTCGGTTCCAGCTACAACTTTACCACCCGGCTGCCTGCTTCCGGTCAAACAGGTGAAGCCGCGCGGCTGGCAGATATGTGGGGATCGACAAACAGCCAGGAAACGGTGGGCGTTTCTCCTCAGAAATATCACGAGTTCTGCTTCCCCTATTACAGTGCAGTGTGCGAGCCCATGGGGCTGGTCTATTACGGCTGCTGCGAACCCGCGCATCCTTTCTGGGAAGATATTCGCCAGATCCCACACCTGAAGAAAGTATCCATCTCGCGCTGGTGCAACCAGCGCTTCATGGGCGAGGCTTTACAAGGCACTGAGATTGTGTTTTCGCGCAAGCCAGACCCTAATTACTTAAGTGTGGATGAAAAGCTGGATGAAGAAGCCTGGGCAAAGCATATCCGTGAGAGTTTGGAGGCTGCCCGAGGAGTTTTTGTAGAATTCATTATTCGCGATGTGTATACTGTGCATGGAAATATTGGAAATGCGCGCCGGGCGGTTGAGATCGCCCGCCGCGAAATTGACACCTTCTAACCTGCAGAGACTTTTAACCGCCCAAAAAGATCAGAGCGAACCCAGCCATAGAGACTAAAACCCCGCCCAAAGCCCGCCAGGTAGGCCAGCGCCTCTGGTACGCAGCCTGGATCAAGAGGATAAACAGGGGTGAAGCAGAGAAAAAGGTTTGAGCCACGCCCGCGGTTGTCGTCTTCAAGACGATCTGCTGCAGCCAAAGACCGATAAAAGTTCCGCAGAACACCCCGGTGCCGATCAGCTTAACCAACCGGCTGGATTCGGTTGTTTTCAACCAGCTGCCGATCCGCTGGCGGGTCAACAGTACAAATATGGCTAAGAAGACAGCCGTAGATATCAAGCGGAGGAAGGTGCTCCAGAGTGGATCAATTGAGGATTGGACCAGAACCTGGTGGGAAAAGGCGACCCCGACTACTTCTGCCAGGGTAGCCAGCAAGGCTAACCCCACGCCCTCCCAAAAACGAGGCGGGGTTCCCTGGCTGTGCGGCAGGCGTTCAGAAACAACCAATAAAATCCCCAAAATCGTAATGGCCATCCCAGCCAAATCAACGACCCCTAATTTCTCACCGAGTGAAAAAAATGCCACCAGGCTGACTAACAGAGGGCTGAGCAGCTTGATCATCGAGGTGCGCGTGGGGCCAATCCTTTGAAAGGCGGCAAACAAGGCGACATCACCCAGACCAATGCCGATCAACCCGCTGAGGGAAATCAGGGCGAGGTTAAGCGTGGATAGTGGCACATACGCGATGCGGGTCAGGAATAAAGTCAAACCAACCAACCCGCTGGCAACTACGACCTTAATCAGGTTCAACTCTGTCGCGGAAATTTTTTCCCCGGCCAAAGTCCAAATGACAGCCGCTAACCCCCAAAGGAAAGCCACGCAAAGCGCGAGAAATTCACCCGTAAAGGGCAAAGAGCCATTGAACACAGAGGTCAGCTCAGCTCGCCCTGAGATTGGCCGGAAGTGCCGAGATAGCCCCCTCCTGCGCCTGCCAAAGCTGCCAGGGCAACTCCAACTGCCCCAAAACAAGCCCCGGTTATCAAACCAGTCCCATAAAAAATTACCTGCTGTGCCAGACCGGCAGATGGGTCAGGAATCGATCCAAATAATGGACTCATTCCAGAAAGCTGCACCCACAGCAATGCACCGATGCCTCCCAGCATTTGCCCCACCAGCATTAACCCGCCGGTGATCGCTCCAGCAACTGCCCCTAACCGCGCCCCGTCTCCCTTCGCGGGCGCCTTCTCTTGACTGGCAGCCCAAAAGCCTGCCAGGGCGCCGGCGATCAATGTGACGAAAGGTCCACAAAAGCCAAAAACGGTAGATACACACACATTGAGTACCAAGCCAATCAAACCGATGATGAGACCTGCTTTAAATCTCGGGCGCATGATGATCTTCTCCTGTTTGTATTAAAAATCTGGGGCAATCATATCACTTTTTCTCTCAGACGCTTGCGATCATGCCAGCATCCAATGCCCTTTTGCGCAAGCGGTTTTCTCCCAACCAGGATAACAAGTTATAGATACACAGAACCAGGGCAAATATCAAGGCCAGTGAGGTTGATTTGCTCACCAGGACGATCCAGCCCCTGCCCACTGCCTCCGGCAGCCCGGCGCGCACCAGGCTGCCCGCGGGAAGCGGCATGATTGCGACCGATAATATATTGGCAGCTTATCGAAAAAGCTCTGCTGAGCTCGGTCAGGATGCGCCAATGTGCTGTGCCCAGGCAAGCTTTATTGAACCCAGCGAGATAGAGCCCAGGATCATCTTGTCAGCAATTTCTACCGCACGAAGTAAATGATGGCGACGATAAAACCGATCGTCACCACGATATAGCGCAGCGTGGTGGGTTTGATGCGCCCCGCCAGCCGTCCCCCCAGCGCCCCGCCGATCAGCGCGCCTACCGCCATGACCAGTACTGCCGTCCAGACCACTTTCCCAGAGAAGACAAATAGGAGCGCCGCGGCGGTGTTGACGCTGAAGGAAATGGACTGCTTCAAGGCGTTCAAGCGCGTCAGGTTATCTTCCAACATCAACCCTAAAACGGCCAGCACAATCACGCTTAGCCCGGCGCCAAAGTAGCCGCCATAAATGGCGGCGAGGCCAACCGGCAGCCAAACCCAATTTTCAGCAGAGGCCGTCGCGCCAGACTTTGCCGCCCGCTTGAGCAACCATTTACGCAGGGGATCCTGGACAGCCAGTAAAGTCGAGGCGAGCAAGATCAAGTAGGGTACCAGGTCACGGAACAATTTCTCGCCGGTGTTCAAAAGCAAAACGCCGCCGATGATCCCACCTACAATTCCCGCAGGTATACACAACCATAGACGGTGCTTCTGCCCACGCAAATCTTTCGATTGTGCAAAAGTAGCGCCCAGGTAGCCTGGGCACAGCGCCACGGTATTGGTCACATTGGCAGCTACCGCCGGCACCCCTACCGCGGTGAGCATCGGAAAAGTGATGAGCGTGCCGCCGCCAGCCAGGGCGTTCACCAATCCAGCGCCCACAGCTGCCAGGGCAATGAGAAGATATTCGATTCCAGTGACGTACTCGATTCCGTTGAGCATGATGGTTGGCCAGGTCCTCTCTGCAAAGAGTTCGCCCCACCTCAGAAAAGGCTGCGCTGCGAGGAAGGGAACTTGGTGCAATACTTGATTTTACTGCAAAACAACAGATGTAAAAAAATCAAAGAAAAATACAAGTCGACTTTCCTTTTTATGGCATTTTTTGACAACCGCAGTTTAAGAATCCCCCGGCTTCAACCCTTCCCCTCTTCTATCAATCCAAAAAACATCAAGCCATCCAGCACCCCGCGCGGCGGGCAGCGGGCTGTGATAATGCCAGGAAGCGCAGGCGGCGGTCTTCAGCTCTTGACGGGCGTTGACCGGCAGGATGCCTTGGTAACCGGTCTCGAACATCTGCAAGTCATTGCCGGCATCTCCAGCCACGACCACCCGGGCCGGGTCCAGCCCCAGCTCTTGCCGGAGGAACTGCACCACCCTGCCCTTTCCCAAGGGTAAGGGAAGCACATCAATATAGGTTTGATAACTGGGCAAGATATAGAATTCCGGATGGGAAGCGAGCCTCTCATAAAAAGCAGCCAGGGTGTGCGCCTGCCCATCCCAATCAAAGCCAGCCTGAAAGCGCGGCTGCCCTTCGGGGAAATCCTGCCGCCAAACGCCCTCCCCTTCCCCCAGGGCATAGATCTTTTCGAGATCCCAATCCGGGGAGACCTGGGTGGTGTATTTCTTCCCTAAAATGTTCTGTGGGTCGGCGCAGACCAGCAGCTCGGTGCCGACATCGCAGCAGATGAAATCAGGCTGGGGCAGGCGGCCTTCTTCGATCAATGCAAGGATCGAGGGCAGCGAGCGACCGGTCACCAGGGCGAGAAAAAAGCTGCCGGGGTAAGCACGCGAGAAGGCTTTCAGCCAGTTTGCGCCCTGCTCATCGCCCAGGAGAGTCCCGTCGATGTCGGCAGCCAAGAGAAAAGGTGAGGCAAGTTGGGTGGGGCGATAGAGAGAGGAAGAAAATTCCATCATTATTTTTGGCCGCATCAACAGTCAAAGAGATAGGGATAATCCGAGGATCATTCAAACAAGAACCTTCTTGCCTGCAATTATAGACGAGGAATATCAACAAATTCCAGTCTCGAAGCAAAATCGACGGGTATAATACCTTCATCTCCGCCTTGGGATTGGGCAGCTAGCTGCCGCGCAATCCTGAAGCTTTGCCGGAATACACTACCTGATGAAATCCTCAGCCAAAGAAAAACCCGCCAGGGCCTCACAAACCCAAGTCCTCCTGCGCTGTTTCAGCTACCTGCGCCCACACTGGAAGCTGACCGCGGGTGCGTACGGTATGATGCTGCTGATCGACATGATCAATATCCTCAATCCGCAGATCATCCGCTGGGCTATTGATGTAGGCATCCCCTCCGAGCAAGCCTACCTGATGGCACTGGCCGTGGCAGCCTTGCTGGGATTGGTGGTCATCAAAGGGATCTTCACCTACTTTAATGGCATCTGGACGGAGGTGGCCTCTCAGAACGTGGCCTACGACCTGCGCAACGAAATTCAACGCAAGATCACAGCGCTTTCCTTTGCCTTCCATGACCAGGCCGAAGCGGGCGACCTGCTGTCGCGCTCCATCCAGGACGTAGAGCGCATCCGCTTCCTCACCGGACGGGCGACTTTCCGCGTGACAGAAGGGGTGTTCTTGATGGCGATCACGGCGGTCGTGATGATCTGGATGAATCCCAAGCTGGGGCTGCTGGCCATTGCCGCCATGCCGCTCCTGGCCGTCCAATCCATCCGCTTCGGGAGGGCGTTCCGTCCCCTCTCCGCACAAATCCAGAAGCAGCTAGCGGTGCTCACCACCCGCGTCGAGCAAAACCTGCGCGGGGCGCGGGTGGTGAAAACCTTCGCCCAAGAAGAGGCCGAAATCGAGCGCTTCGAGGTCGAGAACCGGCGCTGGTTCGACCTGGCGGCTCACTCAGCGCGCTTGCAGTCTTTCAACATGCCGCTCCTGCAGCTGATCGCCAACCTCAGCAGCGTGGCGATCCTGCTGTACGGCGGAATGTTGGTGATCGACGAGCAACTGACCATGGGCGAGCTGGTGGCCTTTACGGTTTACATGGCGCAGCTCATCTCTCCGGTGCGTTACCTGGGCATGATCTTGCCAGCCATATCGATGGCCAGCGCTTCAGCCGAGCGCGTCTTCGAGATCCTGGATGCTATCCATGATGTTAGCGAGGCGCCGGATGCCCAGCCGCTGAACGTGCAGAAGGGGCATGTGCGCTTCGAGCAGGTAGCGTTCCACTATGGCAAACAGGTCATGCAGAATATTTCAAGCGAGGTGCTGAAAGATATCAGCTTCGAGGCGCTGCCTGACCAGGTGGTGGCCCTGCTGGGTCTGACCGGGTCCGGAAAAACCAGCATCATCAGCCTGATCCCGCGCTTCTATGACCCCACCGGAGGCAGGATTACCATCGATGGAACCGATATCAAGCAAGTAACCCTCCACTCACTGCGCAGCCAGGTCGGCATGGTGCTGCAAGAGACGACACTGTTTGCGGCCTCGATCCGAGAGAACATCACCTTCGGCAAACCTGGAGCCACCCAGGCGGAGATCGAAGCGGCTGCACAAGCCGCGCAGGCACACGAGTTTATTATGCAGACGCCCGACGGCTACGATACCGAGGTGGGCGAACGCGGGGTGACGCTTTCGGGAGGGCAGAAGCAGCGCCTGGCGATCGCCCGCGCCATTTTGACCGATCCACGCATCTTGATCCTCGACGACGCCACCTCCAGTGTCGATACGGAGACGGAACACCTGATCCAATTAGCCTTGGAACGCGTGATGCAGAGACGCACCACCTTCGTGATTGCCCACCGTTTGAGCACCGTCCAAAGAGCAGACCTGATCCTGGTCCTCGATAAAGGTCGTATTGCCGCCCGCGGAAAGCACGTCGAGCTTTTAAAGACATCCTCCTTGTATAACAATATTTACCACCAACAGATTAAACCCAAAACAGAAAAGAAGATGGCCGAATGATGGAAAATTGGAAAGAGGTAGAAAACAAGGAAAGGCTGGAAAAGAGGAACGAGCCAGGAAGGATGAAAGGCAGGCTGGGCTTGATTTTCTGTATCATGCTCATGGATATCGTCGGCCTGACGATCCTCCTTCCCGTGGCGCCCTTTATTGTGCGCCAGTACAGCGATGAAGCTCTGATGGTCAGCATGGTCACAATACTGTACGCCGCCGGGCAGTTCATCGCCGCGCCGCTGATGGGCAAGCTCGGAGACCGGTATGGGCGGAGGCCGGTTTTACTGGTCAGCTTGTTGGGGCAGGCCATCAGCTACGTGATCTTCGGCATCGGCGGTGCGCTGTGGGTGTTATTTTTGGGGCGCCTGATCGGCGGTATTACGGGAGGAAACTTATCCACCGCCTCGGCTTACATTGCGGATATCTCCAGACCGGAAGAGCGCACCAAAAACTTCACTTTAATCGGGATTGCCTGGAGCCTTGGGTTGATCCTCGGGCCAGCGTTAGGAGGTTTGTTTTCGCAAATCAGCCTGGCAGCCCCGGCTTATGCCGCAGGCATGCTTACTTTGTTGAACCTGCTCTTGAGTTACTTCATTCTGCCAGAATCGTTACCCCCAGAACGGCGCGAAAAGACGCCGATGCAGGCCAGGGATTTCAACCCGGTCGTGGCGATCATCGATATGGCGCGCAAGCCGGGGTTGGGAGGGCTGCTGCTGGTGACCTGCCTGTTCAACTTCGCCTTCAACGGCATCAGCAGCACCTCATCGCTTTTCATGATCGATAAGTTCGGCGTTCAATCCTGGCAGGTGAGCCTTATGATGACGATGAGCGGTTTATCGCTGGCTTTGGCGCAGTTCTTATTTGTGCAAAAGATCGTTAAGCGCTTTGGCGAGCGGCGCATCGCCATCACCAGCCTGGCAGGCCAGGCAGTTAATAACCTGGCGATCTTCTTTGCGCCGGCCTTTTGGTGGATCATCCCCATTGCCATGGTCAACAGCGCTACGAGCGGCCTCACCTTTCCGACATTAACCACACTCAACATCAGCCGCGTACAGCCGCGCGAGGTAGGGCTGCTGATGGGCGTCACCACCGGGTTGGGGAGTTTGATGAATATCTTTGGACCTCTCTGGGCAGGCGCGATGTATGATCGTGTGGGGCTTGGCGCACCCTATTGGATGGGCGCGGCCATCCTTCTGTTGGCCGCAGGCATGTTATGGCTCTTGCGAGAGAAGCAGCCAGAGAAAGCCATCCAGGAAACGGCATAGGGATATAGATTATGGGTTTTGGAATCGGAGTATCAAACCCAGGCATGGGACCCAGGGGGGCGCTGGATCATTTTTCGGGAGGGCAAGATCAGCGCGGTCAGGTATTTAACCGGCGGGTGGTGGTCCGGCTGCTGGCATACCTGCGTCCCTATACAAAACAAATGGCGGGGGCCTTCCTGGCGATGTTGGGCATCACTGGTTTAACCCTCTTGACCCCCTACCTGCTGAAAGTGGCGGTCGACCAAACTATTGCGCTGGATGACCGGACTGGATTGGTGCGCATCTCGCTGCTGACTGCGGCGGCTTTTGTAGGTCTGTATCTTTTCACCGCCGTCCAGCAGTACCTGCTTTCGTGGGTGGGACAGCACGTTCTAGCGAACCTGCGCAGCGAGCTGATGCACCACTTGCAGCGCCTGTCGCTTGGCTATCATGATACTCACATCGTGGGAGTGACTGTGTCACGGGTGATGAATGATGTGGCCACGATCAATGAGCTGCTCTCACAGGGGATCATCACCCTGATTGGCGACATGCTGGTGCTGGTAGGAATTGTGGTGATCATGCTGACCATGAGCCCCAAGCTGGCCCTGCTGACTTTCACGGTGCTGCCTCTCATGGTGCTGGCGACCATCTGGTTTTCACGCCGGGCCCGGGTGGCATTTCGAGAAACACGCACGCGCGTTGCAAAAGTCGTCGGTGACCTGGCTGAAGATATCGCTGGCGTACGCGTGATCCAGGCTTTTGGGCAGGAGAGCTCCACCCAGGAGCGCTTCAACCAGGTGAATGAGGCCAACCGTGACGCGAACATCAATGCCATGAGCCTTTCTTTCGTCTTTTTGCCGACCATCGAATTCTTGGGGGTGCTGTCTACCGCGATTGTGCTTTGGTTTGGCGGTCAGGCTGTTGGGGCAGGAGAAGTGACGTTGGGCGTTTTGGTGGCTTTCCTCTCTTATGTGACACGCTTCTTCCAACCCATCCAGGAGCTGAGCCGCATGTATACGACGTTACAAGCGGCCATGGCTGGGGGTGAGCAGGTGATCAACTTGCTCGACACGAAACCAGGCGTAGAAGACCAGCCCGAGGCGGTGGATTTCAAGCTTCTGGAAAGCGCTCATCCCACGGCAGAGACATCTGCCAACAAGGGACATATCGAACTGGAGCATGTTTCCTTCCGCTACCGGCCTGAGCTGCCAGAAATTCTGCATGATATTTGCCTGACCATCGAAGCAGGTCAAACTGTCGCCCTGGTTGGTCCGACAGGGGCGGGCAAGACCTCCATTGGCAACCTGATTGCCCGTTTTTACGATGTCAGCGCAGGCGCCATTTATATCGATGGCATCGATGTACGCAGCGTGACCCAACGCTCGCTCCACCAATTGATTGGGCTGGTGCCGCAAGATTCCTTCCTGTTTTCGGGCAGCATCGCAGATAACATCCGCTTCGGGCGTCCACAAGCTTCTCAAGAGGAAGTTGAGGAGGCTGCCAGGCTGGCGAATGCCCACGACTTTATCATGGCGAAACCGGAAGGGTATGGGACGCGGGTTCTGGAGGGAGCGGCGAATTTATCTGTGGGGCAACGGCAGCTGATCTGCATCGCGCGCGCTATTTTAACTGAGCCGAGGGTCTTGATCCTGGATGAGGCTACCTCAAATGTAGACAGCCTGACGGAAAGCCTGATCCAGGATGCGCTGCGCAAGCTCTTGAAAGGGCGTACAGCGGTCGTCATTGCCCACCGCCTGAGCACCATCCGCAACGCAGACAAGATCTGCGTTATACAGGATGGGCAAATCGCAGAACAAGGGAGCCATGCTGAGCTGCTGAGCCGCGGGGGCGCCTATACCGCCCTTTACAACCGGCAGTTTACAGAAAACCCCGCATAAGACCTTCTCAAGGCTCAGTCAAACGCACAACCCAACCTTCCGGTTGGATGCGCAACAGATAGTCATGGTCAACCTGCCAGCTTTGCACCTCCTGGGGCCAGCTGACCCAGGCCGCGTCTGGCACCCAGGTCTGCCAATAAGCCCAAAAACCCCACAACAATCCCACGCAGAGCAGTGCTCCCGCAAGAACAGAGATGAGGCGGTGTGGTTGGGTCAGCCAGCCTGGCACCCTTGAAAATCTTGCGGCCATCAGCAGCATCCATCCCAACAAAATGTTCGGGGCAACAAAAAGACGCCCGGCTATGCCGGTCATCATGAAAGCCGCGTTATCTTGAGTTGCTGAAAATAGAAGCGGTAAAAGCAGCAGCAAGCCATATCCCCCGATAAAAACGATCCGAAGCCGGGAGGGCAGATTCAACGCCACAAGAAAAAAGAGCACACCTGCCGCTGCCAGGAGGCTTCTTCCCCATAACTGAAAGAGCCCCAGGTCAATGGCCTGTAATTGGTACAGTCGGATGGACCGCTCTACCGTGTGTTCATAACCCAGCACAAAAGGAGCAAGGCTTTGCGTCCACAGGGTCGCGCCCAGGGTGGAAAAGCCCATGATGTTGAAACGCTGGCTGATGGAATCTTTCCCGCGATAAAGACAGAATTAATCCAATTTGTACAACCGCGCAAACCGTTAAAATCGACATTTGCCGCCAGCGCTCAGGCTTCTTTTCGTCCCAGGCCCGGTAGAGAAACAAAGGGATCAAGAAACAGGCGTGGGTACCGGTCAGGCCGGCGAAACCAAGCAGCACGCGGTAGATCCAACAGCGCACTTGGGTTTGCGGAGCATCTTCCAACAGGATCAGAAAAGCAACCAATCCCCAATAAGAGAAGCTGTTGACTGTGTTCAGCCAGGCCTCTGTGGACATGGGAACAAACAGCACCACAGCGGCGCCGAGCGCTTTACGAGCCCAGCCGCCCCATAGAGGGGAGCGGCTGAACAAAATTAATCCAATCGGCAGAATTTGCACAGCGAAGGCCATTAACGTGGTAACCAGCGGGGCCATTTCCAAGGGGACAAAGGTCGCCAGGATGGTAGCCAGGTTAGGCCAGAAGTTGAGGTAGCCCAATTGAGGCTGAAACAAGGCCTGCAGCACAGAATGACTGAAGGAATAGGCGAAATGCAGGCTGCCCTCCTCAGCCCATAGGCGCGGTTGGAGAAAATACCGGGTGTCGCGCAAAAAAATCAGGGCAGCGGCAACAGCGATCAGCAGATAGGCAGAAGGATTACCTTGTAAAATGCGCTTCAGTTTCAGATTTATGAACTGCCAACCTTTCATACCACCCGGACAATTTCGCTGAAGGGTTTCCGTGACCTGGCAGCCGGGCTTTCATCTGCATAGCCAAAAGACACAGCCGCGATCATCTCACCCTTCTCTCCAAGCCAGCTCAAAAGCTCCTCGTAGGCAGTAAAAACATCACAAATCCAAAGAGAGCCCAGGCCAAGGTCTTGAGCTGCCAGCAGCATATTCTGGATCGCCGCACCAGCGGATTGGATATCGACCACATCGGAAAAATTTTGGTCGATCGAATGCGCCAGCCAGGGAGGCAGGCCCTCGGGATTGATCACAAAAATCGATACGGGCGCTTGCTCCATCACGTTCGTCGACCACTCACTGCTGCCGATCTCATTTCCCTGAGACTTCGCCCTGGCAATCGCTTCACGTAAAATTTTGACCATTTCTGCGCGTTTATCTTCTTTGACAATGACGAACCGCCAGGGCTGCCGGTTTTTGCCAGAGGGAGCCTGAGAACCCGCCTTCAAGATCACCTGGAGTAAGTCTTCAGCAATTGGGGCATCCTTGAACTTGCGGATACTCCTGCGCGCAGCAATGGCATCTAATGTCTGCATGTTTATTTTCCTTTAGCTTAATTTTTAGCCTGGCGCTGTTTTTCATCAGCCCGCAGGCGCTGATAGGTGCGCTGCAGCTGCCACAGGATGAAGCGCACTCGTCCAGACATGGCTTTGGCAATATTCCACAGCAGCAAGCTGCCTAATTCTGGATCATCCTCACGCAGCGCCAGGAGGTGCTCTCGGTCCAAAGCCAACACAGTCGCCCCCATGGGGCCGGTGATCAGATCAGCCGTACGCACACCCTGGTCAAGCATGCTCAATTCTCCTGTCATTTCTCCGGCGACCAGTGTGGCGGCGCGCTGAGGCCGCTTGACTTGCTCATTGGGGGATTCGGGGTCGCTCCACACCTCTACCGTGCCATCCTGGATGATAAACATTTCCTGGCGATCGATCTTTGGGTCAACCAGGTTCGTATAAGCCGGCAAAATCACCTGGCGCAGCTGCCCAGCCAGGCGGGTGCGCTGCGGGCGATTCATCCCGTTGCCAATGCTGGAAAGAGCCAGGAATTGAGCTGCTTCGTCAATACGCTCCAGCTCCTGGTCGTCGACCGGGGTATGCAAGGCATCGCTGAGCAGGGGCAGCCCCAGGTATGAAGCGACCAGGCGGCGGGTGGCCAGCGGGCTTTCAAAGTGAGGCCAGTGCCCTGCCTTGGGCAAGATGCGCAGCTCTGCTTGCGGCCATTCGTCGGCGATTACCCCGGCATCGCTGAGCGGCACCGTATTATCTTCCGCTCCCCAAATGATCAAGGCGGGCGTTTCGATTTGACCGAGGCTTTCGCTCAGGTCATTCTCACGCATCGCGGTGAAGCACTCGGCCCGCACCCGGCCCTGCCCAGGGCGGCGCGCATCCTTTCGCAGGCGGGCATAATCAACCTCGGTGATCCCCGTCCGGTCGGCAAAAGACACTGGGCGCATCAAGCGGTCGGTAAGACCAACGTAAAGACTTTCCACCGTTGAAACCAGGAAGCTTCCCAATCCAAAACGCTCCAGTGTGGTGATCGGAGAGATGAGCAGGTTCACCTGGGTGGACAGCCGCCCGGTAATGGTTGGGCCGATGAGCACCATGCGCTCGATCAGCACCGGGTGCGCCAACGCCAGGGTAAGCCCGATCATCCCGCCCATGGAATGCCCGATATAGACAATTTTGCCATGGCACACCTGCTCAATAAAATCAGTGAGAAGCTCTACATATCCAGAAATTGTGGTGCGATCATTGAAAGGCGGGGATTCGCCATAACCGGGCAGGTCAATCGAAATGCAGTGAAAGCGCTGGCTCAATAATGCCGAAAGCGGTGACAGGGCAAAAGCGGAGCTCGACCAGCCATGCACAAGGAGCGCTTTCTGCCGCTGAGGCGAACCCTCTTCAACGGTATGGATTTCTTGACCATGGATG
Source organism: uncultured Chloroflexia bacterium (assembly GCA_963751425.1). Taxonomy (GTDB): domain Bacteria; phylum Chloroflexota; class Anaerolineae; order Anaerolineales; family UBA4823; genus CAVVUF01. The sequence continues at coordinate 464,573 of CAVVUF010000003.1, forward strand.
TGATAGACAGGCATCGGGTATTACCCTCTTTGAATTTATTTTAGCATGGAAGCAGGCTTGTCATCTTCGAGTTACAAGCGGATACCTGGGGACTTGCTCACAATTTTTCCTTTCACTTCTGATCTGCCACCTCCCACCAGGCGTATGTGGCTGCTAATCCGACCAGGCAAGTGAATACAACAATCCCATAACTGGCGATACCCAGCTCCCCGCCTTGGGCATAGACGCCCGCGATTGACCAGGGAAAATATTCCCCCCAACCGATGATCATCACCACCTGCGCCAGCGCCAAGACGAGCAGGGCAACACCCACCGGGGGCAGATAGCCGTGCCCGGCGCTGGCGAAGAAAATGATCGGCGTGGCTACGGCTAACGTCAAGAGAGCCGTCACCGCCAAGGTGACTCCGCCCTGCAGGATGACTTGGGTTGGCACCGGTGGAAGCCCCACGGCTGCCCCAACCAGCAGGGCAAGCAGATAGACCATGACCATCAACACGCCCGACCAGCCCGCGGTCAGGAGAAACTTGGCGGACACGATGGCAGAACGTGGCGTGGGCAGCGCCAGGAGGTCTTTTACAGTTCGGTCCGCAAACTCTCGTCCGAACACCCAGCTGCCGATAAGGCTAAAAAGGATGATCCCGGCGGCTGCCGTGCCCAGGGCAAGAAATCCCAGGTAGCTGGGCCAATCGGCAGTCCCCATGGTGAGCTGCGCCTTGGCGCTGATCAGCCCCACACGGCGCGCAAACGCAGGGTCTTTCAGAATGATCATGAAGAATCCCCCACCCAGCGGGAGGAAAGAAAAGCCCAAAGCGGTGAACAAAGGCATCTTCGAACGCCGCGCTTTGAGAATTTCTACCCAGAGTGCTTGAGAGAGGTTTTTCATTAAGCCACCTCCCCCTCTGCACCGACAAGCTTGAGAAAATAATGCTCCAGGTCTTCCTGTTCCACATTGAGCATGGTAGGGGCACAGCCGGAATGGACGAGCAGTGAGGCGATCTCATCCGGCTGATCGAGCGCAGCCGTGCCCATGACCTCGATGGCACCATCCTGGGTGATCTCTGCGGAATAACCTGCTTCCCGCAAAACTGGAAGCGCGGCGAGGCAATCACGCGTGCGCACCATCAGGCGCCCGCGCGGAATGCGCTTCAGCTCATCCACGCCCAGCTCTTGAATCAACCGCCCATGATGAATAATCCCCAGGCGCGTGGCGAGGCGGGACACTTCACCCAGGAGATGGCTCGATACAAATATGGTCACACCTTGTTCATGGGCAAGTGAGAGGAGCAGGTTGCGGATTTCGACAATACCCGCCGGGTCCAGCCCATTGGCTGGCTCATCCAGCATGAGCAAAGCTGGGCTGTGCAGGAGCGCTTTAGCCAGCCCCAGGCGCTGGGAGTTGCCAAGAGACAGGTTGCCGGCGCGCCGGTCCGCGTAAACGCTCAAACCCAACCGCTCGATGACATTCTCCACGGCATTCGGCTCGGTGCCTGGACGAAGACGACGCATGGCTTCCAGGTTCTCGCGCACGGTAAGCTGAGGATAAGCATCGGCTGTCTCCACCAGATAGCCAACCGCATCCCAAGGCGGCGCTTCACCGCTGCGGATATGCTTCCCCAAGACATAAGCTTCACCGGAGGTGGGCTTGATCATCCCAAGCAGCAGGCGGATGGTGGTGGTCTTGCCTGCCCCGTTGAGACCCAGGAAGGCATAAATTTCCCCGCGGTTGACCCGCAAAGTTAAACCATCTAAGGCGGTTACAGCCCCATAGCGTTTTACCAGTTTATGCGTTTGAATAACTGCATCCATGGTTCCCTGTTCAGGATTTATCGCTGCGCTGTCAGCGCGCTTTCTCCTCTTGGAGGAGTTTTTCAACTGTCTGAGCAACCCGAGACTGCCGGGTCTGCGTCCGGCGAGCCTCCTCAATCCAGCGGACATATTCCTTTTGATGCGTATACGAAAGTCCCATGAAGGTTGCCAGCGCTTGAGGATGATCTGCGAGGGCATCCTTCAAATCCTGGGGAATCTCAACCTGGCGCGGCTCGATATCTTCTTCTACTTCGACCTCAATCTCATCCCCAATACTTTTGCCGATCTTCTCGCGGATCTCCTTGAGCACAGGGAGCAGATGATTTGGTCCACCCATGCGGACCAGTGTACCCCGGTATGGCACCCCCTGGAGCGTGGTTTTTACCTTAGGCCGTTTATTCCCATAGATTTGTTCCACATCAAATGGAATGCTGACATAGGCACCCCCACCCCCTGCGTCCTCAATGACAGCGCGGAATTTCTGTTTTGGGCTCATCGATAAGATCCTTAGAAAGATTGTATCATGCCTCATAAAATCCCTGGTATTTACTCAGCCCGTTCCAGTTGATATGACTCGATGGCAGCTTCCATCTAACTTCGATTTCCAGAAGGAACCTAGAGTCAGTTTGGATTTGGAAAGAAACGCAGAAATTCGTTTACTTTACAAACACGCGGTAGTCCCAGGGCTTTAATTTCAATTGAGAAGAAGCTCTTAATTCAATCGGATCCTGACTGAAATATTCTGTATATCGTCCATCATAAAGCGTATCTTTAAAGGTCACTTCCTGAACCTTATCCGAAAAATTGAACACGGCAAAAACCTTCTCTTGTTCGTTTTGGCGGACAAAGCTGAAAACGTGGCTTAAAAGGCTGTTGGGCACCCGGATCATCCGCGCGCCCCATTTCCCGTTCCACAGGGCAGTATTCTTCTTTTTAAGGGCGAAGAGCTTTTTATAGAGATCACCAAGCGGGTGTTCCCGCCACTCGATAGGATCTTTATCAAAGAACTTAAGCCGCCTGGGGTTACCCGCTTCCTGTCCATTGTAGATCAGCGGCATCCCTTCACCCACTACCGACAGCACAATTGCCGCTTCAAGGCCGTCCCCGAACTGCTCAAACTCAGTGCCTTCATGAGCATTCTTGTCGTGGTTGCTCACGAACATCATGCGATAACCGTCTGCAGGAAAGGCTTTCTCATTCCAGGAATAGTAAACATACAGGCTGTTTAGGTCTGCTTTCCCCAGGCAGAGCTGGTGCACGGCATCATTCCACGACCAGGCATAAGTCATATCGAAAGCTTCGGCATGCAGATCGCGATTTTCCCATTCCGCCAGCATGAAGACCGGTTTAATCGCCTCGAGCTCTTTACGCACGTTGTTCCAAAAATCGGTGGGGATGAAGCCGGCCACATCACAGCGGTAACCATCGATGTCGACTTCAGAGACCCAATATTTCAAAGCATCGGTCATATATTTGCGCACTTCAGGTTTTTGGTAGTCGAGATCGATAATATCGTCCCAATCCCACCAGGGCGTGGGACGAAAATCGCCTTTCCAGTCGCGGGCATACCACTCTGGATGCTCGCTGACCAGGTTGTTATCCCAGGCGGTATGGTTGGCGATCCAATCCAAGATCACATGCATATCCATTTGGTGAGCTGTGTGGACGAAATGTTTAAGATCTTGCAGGGTGCCAAACTCGGGGTTGACACTGTAATAATCTTTGACCGCGTATGGACTTCCCAGGCTGCCTTTGCGGTTCTTTTCACCAATTTTATGCACTGGCATCAGCCACAGAATGTCCACGCCCAGCTCTTTGAGCCTGGGCAGGTGGCTCTCGGCTGCCCGAAAGGTGCCCTCCTGCGTAAATTGGCGCGTATTGATCTGGTAGAGCGTGGCATTCTTGCTCCACTCAGGATGCTCAATTTTCACGAAAGGGATAGGGTAGTATCGGTCTAGACTATTCACGGGTTACCTCCAATAAGAAGATATCCTTGATTGTACAACCTAAAAGCCAGCCAACACAAGCCGAAATCACCGCTTGCTCAACGATACGTTCTTTTGTATACTCAATTGGTGATCGGTTGGATGGTGTATCATAGGAGGTTGCTAAGCAAATGAACAATTCTTCTGCATTTCCCCAATTTCCCAAGGGTTTCTACTTCGGCACGGCTACGGCTGCCTTCCAAATCGAGGGCGGCTGGAACGAGGATGGCAAGGGGCTGTCAACCTGGGATACATTCATGCACCAACCCAAGCGCCTTCAGCACCAACCCGCCGCCGAGGCAGCGGCAGACACTTACCACAATTTTCAGACCGATATTGACCTGATGGCAGAGCTCGGTCACAACGCATACCGGTTTTCCATTGCCTGGGGGCGGGTTTTTCCTGAAGGCCGCGGGCGCCTCAATCCCAAAGGCCTGGATTACTACCAACGCCTGGTGGATGCCCTGCTCGAGAAAAACATCACCCCCTTCATCACTCTCTTTCATTGGGATATGCCGCAGGCTTTGGAAGATGCCTATGGCGGGTTCATCGGCCGGCAAGGAGCTTATGATTACGCCGATTACGCCGAAGCTGCCGTCAAGGCGCTCGGAGACCGGGTAAAACACTGGATCACCCTGAACGAGCCCTGGGAGCATGCCATGTTCGGGCACTTTTTGGGGGAGCATGCCCCCGGCAAAACCAGCCCCTGGGCCTATTTCAAGGTGGCACACCACGAGCTGCTCGGTCATGGGCTGGCGGTGGAGCGGATCAAGGCACTGTGGCCTGATGCGCAGGTGGGCATCACCCTCAGCCAGTTCCCGGTCTATCCATTCAAAGATACTCCCAAGAACCGGGAAGCTGCCCGCTTTGCTGACCTGTTCGTCAACCGCTTCTACCTGGACGGCCTGTTCCGCGGGGAATACCCGGCCGATCTCTGGAAGCGGCTCTGGCCTTTCAAGCCGCCCATCAAACCGGGCGACCTGGAGATCATCTCCCGCAAGATGGATTTCCTCGGCGTGAATTACTACAGCCCGATGTTCGCCTACGATAATTGGAAAATCCCCTTCTTCCACGCCTGGATCGAGCGCACCACGCCACCCGGTCGTGAGTATATTGAGGATGAAATCCTGGGCGCTGGGCCATATCCTTCGGGCATCTATGAGCTTGCCATGCGCTACAAGAACGAGTACGGCAACCCGCCGGTCTACATCACCGAAAACGGCACCAAATGCGAAGAGGTAAGCGACGCTGCCGGTGTTCATGACCCTTACCGCCAGCGCTACCTGGAGCTGTACCTGGGACAATTGGCGCGTGCAGCCAGGGACGGGGCCGATCTGCGCGGCTACTTCGTCTGGTCGCTGATGGATCTGTGCGAGTGGGCGCACGGCTACACCTATCCGATGGGATTGATTTACGTGGACCACGCCACCCAGAAGCGCACGGTGAAAGACAGCGCCTATTGGTACCGGGAGATGATTCAAAGCCAGGGTGCCAACGATCTGGCGAGCTGAGACTCGATATAAGTCGTTTTTAACTCAGGGTTATGAATGCTGAGGAACGTGCAGCCAGGTCAAGGAGCAGTAAACCAGGCGCTGGGGAATGGATAACGCCAGCCAGCCCACCTCACAGCACAACCACAGCTTAGTTCTTTAACTTGCCAAACCCAGTGGCGAGGGAAAGCATACCCAGGAAGGAAAGGATCAAAGCCAGCAGCCAGCGCCTTTTTCGCAGGGCAACTGCCGCTGACCCTAACAGACCAACTCCAACGACTTGATCGAGGCGGGTGGTGATTGCCTTTGCTTTATCGGGAGAATACCCGCGGGCGATGAGCGACCACTTCAATATCGGCCCACCATCAAAGGCGGGAATAGGCACCAGCGCAGCAGAAGCGATGAAGGTGTTCATACCGACGGCTGTATCGACAATTTCCCGTGCGGGAGAGCTAGGCGGGGTGAGGCGCTGAAAAAGCTTGCCAAACAGAAGCAGGGTGAGATTGCAAATGGGTCCCGCCAAAGAGCGGATGATATGTTGGCGGGGGGTAATCGAGGGATGTTCAGGTTCATCATACAAGAGCACTGGCATTCCGAAGAGTATTCGGATTGCGTCAACGGGTTTCCCAACAGCACGCGCGGCAGCAACATGCGCCAGGTTATGACACCACTCTGATCCAAGCAAGACAACCATCTTCAAACCGCCCAAAATGAAGTGCTGATATCCTGACCAGGAAGGACGGTCCCTTTTCGAGCGCCAAGTGAACAAAACCCAGAAGAAAACCTGGGTCACCGGCAGCCAATTCGAGCCCTGCAAGGCAAGGGGAGTGCCGAAGATCTTCCCCAAAGGAAAAACACGTTGGCCTGGTTTAAAAGTGAAAGGATTTTCCTGATTGTCCATATACAGACAATCTCACTCAAACACTGCCACGGCGCGTACCGGCGAACCCGTGCCGCCACGGATCTTGAGCGGCAGACCGATGAAGCGGAAGCGCCCCCGACCAATGAGCAAGTGCAAATTGATCATGTTCTCGTAATGCGTAAAGCCCATCTCCCCGCAAATGTGATGAACTGCTTTGTTTGAAACATGTCTCACGCCCGGCGAGGCCGTTTCCACGCCAAAAGCTGCGATCCCTTGCTGACCCAGCCAGCTCGCCGCTTCAATGCTGATGCCGGGCCCATTGTCCCAGGCCTCCGTCCCATACGCGCGGCGGTAATGGTCGGTATACAGCAGAACCGTGTCCCCTTGCTTGATCTCCAGACCTGCCTGGGCAAGGGCGATCTCTAAATCGGCTGGCTCGATCAATGCGCGCAGACCCTTATGAGAAAGATCCAAACAAATCCCCTCGGTATAGAACATGGTCAGCGGCAGCGTGTCAATCGACTGTCCCCGGTATTGAGCCGCCATATGGTTGATGGCATCCACGTGCGTGCCGGTATGCTCACCCATCTCCAGCTTGTGCACGGCAGGGGATACGACAGCGCTATCCTGGATACCTTCCCATTCTTCATGCGAGGCGTAGATGGTCATTTTCACTTCCGGAAGGCCGTGAAACACCGGCATACCGGAATAAATTTCCTGGCTCAGGTCAATAATTTCAAGCATAAGGATCGTTTTCTCTCCGAAAACAAGGATTTGCCTGAGGATAGGTTACATACTTTTTTATCCAGATTGGCTCCTTGATCAAAGTGAAACAAACCTGGCTCAGCAGCAGCGGCAGTGCGGATAAAACTCCTTCTCAATTATGGCACATTTTGGGCAAATCGCACTGGATCCGAGTGGTAAAGCCGCTTTCCGCGGTGTTGGACGGCTTTCTGTACTACCCTTTCTTTCCTAACGAACCTGATCCTACCTTATGCTTTCTGCTGGAATCAGTCGGTTGATTCCCTGCGCTGCGAAAGCTGTATCCAGTTGCCAGCGGGGTCTTGAAATGTGGCAACCAAGACAGGTAAAATTCCACCTGTTTGGGGAGAGTCGGGGCATGCTATGATGAGGCGGCAAGAGCTAATGCCGGAGCAGGCTGCTGCCACGCCCAATTCAACTCTCGCCGGCAGTCCCCGCCGCCACATCAAACCGATAAATACTATAGATTTTTAACCACGGTGGCTAAAAGCAAGAGCCCGGCAGCCACCAAGGCCAGCCAGAATGAATAAGGGGTGAGTGCAGCAATCGTAGCTGTTTGACCGAGCAGCGCGAGTACAGCAAGCGCTAGCGCTATGAACCAGGTAATTTGTTTCGGCGGGGATAGTTTCATTATAATTCTCCTTAAGGTGTATTTTTGATTCAGTCTGCAAGAATAAATGTTACTTTCATCTGTACCCGATACTCGGCGATATTTCCTTTATCATCCACCAGGACTTCCTGATTCTCGATCCATGCGGATTTGACATTTGAAAGCGTTTTATTGGCGCGCTCAACTCCTAACTTGATTGCATCCTCAAAACTCACTGTAGAAGATGCTTTGATTTCGGTAACCCTTGCGATTGACATTGGCGAACTCCTTTTCCTCTTTAAAGATTATTTTTACGATTATCCGGTTAATTCGATTAGTTTAAGTATAATGATCTAGCGTCTCAATACCGTCACAAGCGCTGCTTGTTAGTGCCCATTTGGTATCGAAAACAACTATCCTAACAAGTCGGCTCTTTTTTGCCACCTCTTCCAACAACTCTGGATGAATTTTTCAGCCAAGGCGAGCAAGCTCGGCTTACCTAACCTGGTTGGGCAAGCTCTTGCGAGCGCCATAAAATCGGCGCTTATGAGGAATTAACCGACCGAGTCTGAACCGTCGTAAAGCCTGCGGCGCAGCTCGGTACTGCGGTGGTCAAAGATGGGCATCTCGCGCATGCCCCACCAGGCATCGTAAAGGTTTGGATGCTCGGTGAAAAAGAAGAACTTCGCTTCCGGTGAGTTTGGGTCAGCCAGCGCCGCCTGGAACCATTCGTGGGTATCTCCGCAGTGATTGGTGGTGAGATCGCCCATCAGGCGCATGCCCCGGACGCGCGCGGCTGCGGCAAGCCTTGCCATGGCCTCATCGCCGCCCAGCAGAGGATCGACCTTGCGGAAGGTCGAGGCGTTGTAGCGATGGTTTGATTCAGCCGGGAAGAACGGAGTCAGATAGATCGTTCCAACTCCGAGCGCGTCGATATAGTCCAGATGCGCCGTAATGCCATCCAGGTCCCCACCGTAGTACTGGCGCGACGTGTCCGGTCCCTCACCGATCACCGGGTCTTCCCAAGCGGCGGGTTTTGCCCAGGCTGGAGCCGGACGGTCAGCCGACTTGGCAAAGCGGTCCGGAAAGATCTGGTACAGCGTACCCGTTGCCCACTGCGGGGGCGGGTCATACGTGCTGAGGCGGAAATCAGAAGCATCCGCGACGTCGTGACTGTGCAGCCCAGCACCGTTCAGCCACTGATAACTGTATGGACCCCCGTCGAGCAGCCAGCGGTAGCTCACGACCGGGTTGACTACTGGCAGGTCGGCGCCCAGCCAGGTGTCGCGCGGATCCTATCGATCAACGGTCGCACGCACCAGCTCAGGCTCGCCGTCACTGAGGACACGCACCCAGACGTTCGTAACGTTGCTCGGGCGCGGCACGCGCAGCAGGACGGTGACCCTGCCGCCGAGCTTGGGATGCGGGTTGGGAACATACAGTGCTGAGCCATCATGATGGGGTTGAGACCAAACAAGTTCAGCCATTTTGACTCCTCACTCCTGAGATGGCTAATAATAATTTGAGTGGCATCCGGGTGATGGCTGCCGGATCGTCGTGATTTTGAGCTAGCAGACCAGGTTAAGCGGCCCTGTACCTGGCAAGATTCATTTCTTGCGCTTATCTCTAATGTAAATTAGCGGGCTTTGTGAATCCTTCGTTATCCGCTCATCAACATCAAACAATTGGCAGGCTTTGATCAATTCTCCTAACTTCCTATAGCCGTAATTGCGAGGATCAAATTCAGGGGCTTGATTAGCTATATTAACACCAACTTTTGCCAGGTAAGACCAACCATCTTCATCAGCAGAAGCTTCAGCTGCTTTTCTTAACAAAACGACTAATTGAGTATCTTCTTTCAATTCGTGCAGGGTCTCTTTGTTTGGCGCGGGCATTGATTCATCTTTAAGTAATATTTCTGTGTATATAAATTTATCACAGGCACTTATAAAAGATTTCGGCGTTTTACTTTCGCCTATCCCATAAACGGTAAGCCCAGATTCCCTAATCCGAGATGCCAGGCGCGTAAAATCGCTGTCGCTAGAAACAATACAAAATCCATCGTATTTTCCAGTGTAAAGAAGATCCATTGCATCAATAATCATAGAACTATCTGAAGCGTTTTTACCAGTAGTATATCGAAACTGTTGAATAGGTTGTATTGCAAATTGGAGCAAGCATTCTTTCCAGCTTCTTAAATTGGGTGTTGTCCAATCACCATAAATTCGTTTCACTACCGCCGTGCCGTATTTAGCAATTTCGACCAACATGGGTTCAATAATTGAGGCTTGTGTATTTTCCGCATCAATGATCAGTGCTAATCTTTCCTGCTTATTTTCTTTATCCATAAATTTTCCTTTTTTCTTATTAAACCTTCAAATGTAATAATTCTACACCCAGATATCAAATAATCATTGAAGCGCCTAATTAATCGGACCGGGCAAGCAGCGCTAAAGATAAGCGCTTATGCGCCGCGCCATCCAAAACGCACCATCTTGTTCATGAAGTATGTTCTTATAACACTTGATTGAAGCAAGTAATGAAAAACGATGGGGTGCAGGCTTATGGTTATCCAAGTCAGCACAGCGGTGTTTCAGCACGAGAAGGGCAGCGGTTAGCCCTTCTCCCCTCGCTTCAGCCAGGCGCGTACATCTGGTTCATGCTCATCTCGGTAATGGTCGAAGAATTCACCAGCTGGGAAGCGTTTATCGCCTACCCACACAAGATAGTACGCTGGCTCGACCCGCTCAATCCTGACTTGATCGGGCAACCCTTCAACGACTGCAAAGAGCTGCTGGAATATCTGACGCGTTTCATCCAGGACTTCGTCGACGGAACGGTTCCGATTCGCTTCATAGATCCAGGCATTGATATCATCTTCTGCACGCAGGTGCGCCGGCCAATATGGGATTTCTGGCTCGCCGCGCAGCGCGGCCTGCAAGCGGATGACAAGCCAGCGGTTCCAGCCGGTCAAATGCGCGATCATGTCCTTCATCGACCAGTCGCCGTTCACGCCAGGTTGATCCATGCGCGTTGGGCTAACCTGGCCAATAAACTCTTCCCATTGCTGATAGGCTTGCTGCAGCCTGTCCAGAAGCTCAGATTTCTTCATGTCCATTGGGACGAGCGCCTTTGCGAACCTGCCGAAATCCCAGCCATCGATCTCCGGAGGCATCAATCCGAGGGCAGTGAGCATGCTCTTGATCTGTTCGCGGTGCTCGGTCGCATGGTTGATGATCTGGACCATGATGACCCATGGCTCCACCAGGTAGTTATCCCTCGTTTGCAGCTGGCCCTTTGCCTGCAGGCTTGCCTCATCCTGTGCCAAGGCCAGCAGTACCTCTCCACTGCTGTTTGCCAGATTCTTAAGCTCGGCGAAAGGCGGAGTTGGAAGGCGTTCCCGCCGTTCCTCCAATGGAAGCGTCAAAAGTCTCAGGTAATTTTGCTGAGCGATCACGAGGTGCGAGAGGGTGGCCCGAATGCTCCCGCGTGTAGCAGACGCTGGTTCGGCGTCGAGCTGCTCATCGGTCAGGGCTGAGCAAGCTTCGATGATCTGGAGGGTGGCCCAGTTGTTGTGCTCGAACAACATATCTAAACTCTGCTTATTCATCAATGATTTCCTTTCTGAACTATGTCTAATGGTATGGTGTTATAGAGCTAGGTCGCATAGGTAGTTTGTTCTTTTCTTGGCTTCGATCTGAGCTCAAAAGAGAATATTTCCTGGAAATGCGAGAAATTGCCTGAGCGATGAGACACAGCTGGAAAAATGAGACCGCCGAATTATTAAACAACCTTTTCATCCAGCCAGCAAGTACGTAATCGGCTACTTCTTCCCAGTTCTTTTGACCGATGATGAAATGAGTTTGTCCTGCAAACTCTTTGAAGTCGGTGACGGAAGGTGACAGCTTGTATTTGGCATAGTTGGATTTAATGGTGGACGAATACGACAGTCTTGGTTTTATACTTATGCTCCTATAGTTGGATGAAGGGAGGCGGTGTCGAGTTATCCAGCTGATCGAAGAGGATCGGATTTCCATCAGGGTCCATGACGACAAAACTGGCGGGGCCTATTGTGCTCTCGTCCGCTGTTCGCGCAGTCCGTGAAAGTACCGAGCTTGTGGGCACTGCTGTCCCAGCCTGGGTTGAAGGTTAAGATTTCTTCTCGAACATTCCTTGAAATAGACCGATCACGTGATCGCCGTTTTCAAGATCACCCAGTTCTGAATGGATCTCCTCCAAAAATAACCAGCTTCTCATAAAAATCTTCGAAGCCTCGATATCCTGAGCCAGACTGATTGAAAACGCACCGAGTTCCATGCTTGCTCCTTTATTGGTTGAATGAGAATGCGCTGCAGCGTTGCACACGCTGGCGCGCATCCGATTGTTCTTGGGGTTGTGCTCTAGTTCGCAAAGACCGAGGGCTTCCATCAACGGTGGGACGTAAACCCCAAATCGGCCGCGAAGCCCCTTCTTCAATCCATACCACCCTTTGACTGGATTGGTCGGAGACCTTCCCCAGGCTTCAACCGTCCCTTCCTTGGCGGGCTTTTGCTCGTCCGCACCGCCAAGTTCAACCCAGTCGCCAGCTTCCTTTAGCATAGCGTAGAGATCATCGATGCAGCGGGCATCATAAAAAAGCACCGTACTTCCTACAGTGCATACGAGAACTTGCAGGCCATCTTTGAGTTCGACGTGCATCGTGTATTCTGAAGTTCCCGGAGGGGTCTTGAGCACCCAGGGTTCGTCCTTTGTACGATTTAGCTTTGTCATTGCCTAACATGCTCCTTTTCCAAAAAGGTTCCAAGATGCAACCCATCATCTTAAATCATTGGGTTATTTATATCGATTACCATCGATAATCACTTAAATTTTATCCAAATAGTCCAAAATTACTGTCCTATTCTACCAATGAATGAAGTAATCGACTATGCCCATAAACCCGCAGAATCCCCTCCCGTTCATTGCACGCTGTGTTAGCCCGCTTTTTGCTTGAAAGCGACGCCTTTCACTTTGACTGGCGTTTATCCATTAGACTTCTAGTTTTCTTTCACCCAGCCATTTCACCATGTCAGGATTACGATGGTCAAAGAAACTACTGGTTTTTGTGTCTAATGTTGTAATAGCCGCCAGATCTTCCGCACTTAATTCAAAATCAAACACACTGATATTTTCTAGCATCCTCTCTTTGCGGGTTGACTTGGCAAGGACGATAATTCCTCTTTGTACAAGCCAGCGGAGAATGACTTGGGCAACGCTTTTATTGTGCTTGGCGGCGATTGAAAGCAGTAATTCATTTTGAAAAATATTATTCCTTCCCTCTGCAAACGGAGCCCATGCTTCAACCTGAATGCTGTTATCTTGTAAAAACTTTTGTGTATCAATTTGCTGATGGAAAGGGTTTACTTCAATCTGATTTACCGCCGGCGTTATTTTGTTATGAATTATCAAATCCATGATGCGGTCAGGCTGAAAGTTTGAAACCCCGATTGCCCTGACTTTACCTTGTTGATACAGTTCTTCCATTGCGCGCCACTCACCATACACATCCCCGAATGGTTGGTGGATGAGATACAGGTCAATATAATCTAATTGCAAGCGCTTCAGAGAATTTTCAAAGGCTTTTAGTGTGCCTGCATAGCCATTGCTCTGAATCCAAAGTTTTGTCGTGATAAACAACTTTTCCCTCGCAACGCCGCTTTGTTTGATGCCCTTGCCAACCGCCTCTTCGTTCTGGTAAGAAGCGGCAGTGTCAATGTGGCTATATCCAGTTTGAATAGCGTCAACCACGCTTCTTTCACATTCGGCTGAATCAGTTATTTGAAAAACGCCAAAACCGAGAATGGGGATTGCAACGCCGTTGTTCAACTTTACAGTTTGCATCATTTTCTCCTTATGTTTCTGTGGTTAATGGTGCTGCTCAGGGGTAAGCAGCCGGGTAAAGGAGAGCGACGCTAACTTCCAGCTACCATCTTGCTGCACATACACTTCTGTGACCACAAAGGGATTGGTGACCTCATTGCCGCCAACGACGGCTAGCAGCGTAATTCTGTTTAAAAGGATGGCAGTTGCGCCAATGATATTTACTGACACTTCATGAATGTCTACTTTTTTATAGTAAATCCCGCCGCTCTTGATGACATCGAGTTCCTGATCCCTGGACATGGTTGCGCCCATATGAACAAAAACAGCCTTTTCATGGAAGAGAGCGTCCAGGGAATCTACTTTGCGCTCTGACATCCAGCGCCACTTCTCTTTAGAAAGATTGATTACTTCTTGTTCCGATTTTACATTTTGCATACTTCTCTCCTCATGGTTATGGTGTGTCACTGTATTTTATGCTTGCTGCCAACGCCTCAAACGAGAGTCTACCACCTGGAGTAGACTCCAAGTCAAGGGTTTTGATGTGCGTTTGATGAGGAATCTGTACATTCCACATAACTTTTCTTTTTATATTGAGAAAAACGGCGTGACAAACCAACATAATTGCGACGAGCGGGCTTCCTATTACCAGAATCCTGATAAACTGCGAATTTGCATTATAGAATAGTGATTTTGGGATCATATACTGCATAATAACCTGGTTGTTAAGCTGATTTCGACTGCTCTATACCCATGTACGCAAACGCAGGCCAAAAGCCGTACACAGCCCGTTGGATGACTGATTCGACCTCTGGCGCGTTATAATGGGAGTATGACCACGCTCTTCCCTGATACAAGCCCTAATGCAGAAGCAGTGCTTATCCGCTTATTGCGCGAAACCCCATCCTGGCGTAAGCTGGAAATGGTGGATCAACTCAACCAATCGGTGAAACTACTGGTGCTAATGGGCTTGCGACAGCGGTACCCCCTTGACAACGAGGACCAGTTACGCAGGCGCCTGGCTAATTTGCTGCTAGGGGAAGAAATGGCTGCGAAAGTATATGGCCCCGTTCCTAAGGAGACCTAAGCGTGCTTCCTGAAATCAGATTTTTATGCGGATGACGAGATGATGCGTGGGGCAATCCAGCACCGGAGCAGTTTTAACCTCATCCATCTCAAAACGATGTTCAAAGTGGATGTATTTATCAATAAAGAACGCCCGTTTGATCGAATTCAATTTGTACGTAGGATTGAGCAGGTTTTCACTACCAACCCTGAACATAAAGCATTCATCACCACCGCTGAGGATCTCATCCTGGCCAAGCTCGAATGGTACCGCCTGGGTAACGAAATTTCCGACCGGCAGTGGCGGGATATTTTAGGGGTTTTGAAAGTGCAGGCCGGGCGGTTGGATTTGGATTACCTGCATCGATGGGCTATTGAACTGAAAGTTGCAGACCTGCTCCAGCGCGCCTTGAAAGAGAGCGAATAATGGACCTCTTCACCCACGCTCACGAACAACGCATGAAGTCCGAAGCACCCCTCGCCGCGCGCATGCGCCCGCGCACCCTGGACGAGTTCATCGGGCAGGAACACATCGTCGGGCCGGGCAAGCTCCTGCGGCGCGCCATCGAAGCCGACCGGCTGTTCTCCTCCATCCTTTTGTGGGGACCGCCCGGCACGGGCAAGACCACCCTGGCGATGGTGATCGCCAACCTGACCAAGAGCCACTTCGAGACGCTCTCGGCGGTGCTGGCAGGCAAGGCAGAGCTGAGAGAGGTCATCGACCACGCCCTGGAGCGGCGTAAGCTGTACCAAAAGCGCACAATCCTGTTCGTGGATGAAGTCCACCGCTGGAACAAGGCCCAACAAGATGCGCCTCCTGCCGCATGTCGAGTCGGGCACGGTGACGCTGATCGGGGCAACGACTGAAAATCCGTACTTCGAGGTGATCGGCGCGCTGGTCTCACGCTCGCGCGTCTTCCAGCTCCGTCCTCTGGAAGATGAGGATGTGCGCAAAATCCTGCAAGCGGCCCTGAAAGATCCCGAGCGAGGCTATGGGATGCGCACCATTCGGGTCGACGAGGCTGCTCTGGAACACCTGATCCACGTAGCCGGCGGCGATGCCCGCAACGCCCTGAACGCCTTGGAGCTGGCCGTGGAAAGCACCCCTGCCGATGAGGCAGGGGTTTGCCGGATCACGCTGGAAGTCGCCCAGGAATCGATCCAGCGGCGGGCAGTGCTCTATGATAAAGACGGCGACGCACATTATGATACGATCTCGGCGTTCATCAAGTCGGTGCGCGGGTCCGACCCCGACGCAGCCCTGTACTGGCTGGCGAAAATGCTCTATGCCGGTGAAGACCCGCGCTTCATCCTGCGCCGCCTGATCATTCTATCCGGAGAGGATATCGGCCTGGGCGACCCCATGGGCCTGGTAGTCGCCAACGCGGCTGCCCAGGCTTTCGATTACATCGGGCTGCCGGAGGGCGTTTACCCGATCGTCGAGGCCACGCTTTACCTGGCCACCGCCCCCAAATCGAATACCGCCACGGCTTACTTCAAAGCCTTCCAGTTGATCGAACAGGAGGGGATTACCCAGGTGCCACAGCACCTGCAAGATGGCAACCGGGACGCGGCTGCCCTGGGGCATGGCAAGGATTACCAGTACCCACACGAGTCACCGGACCACTTCCTGCCGCAGCAGTACCTGCCCAAACCGCTGCTGGGCACCTATTTTTACAAGCCCTCCAGCCAGGGTTACGAAGCCGAAGTGGCTGACCGCCTGAGGCGCTGGCGAGAGGCGCAGCGGAAAGCGCTGGGCATCACCGAAACGACCGAGGTGCCTGAGCTTTCACCGGAAGAAGTTCTGGAGATCAAACGGCGGATCAAGCCCACCGGTCAGTGAGCGGCCATCACCCGGACGCTGCATAACAGCCATTTATTGAAATTGGAGAAGATGGATATGCCTTTGCTCTTATTGGTTCGTCATGGTGAGAACGATTATGTCAAGAAGAATATCCTGGCTGGACGATTGCCTGAGGTGCACCTGAATGAAAAAGGGCAGCTCCCAGGCCAATGCGGTGGCGGAAAAGCTGAAGAGCCTGCCGATCAAGGCGGTTTACAGCAGCCCGCTCGAGCGCGCCATGGAAACCGCCGAACCGCTTGCCAAAGCCCTCGGACTGGAGATTATTCCAGCGCCCCGGATTGATTGAATTGGATATCGGAGAATGGCAGGGACAGCCCCTCAAAAGCTTACAGAGCTCAAAGTCTGGCGCAAGGTGCAGGGGAACCCATCCCGCTTCCGTTTTCCGGGCGGCGAAGCCTTTTTGGATACCCAGCAGCGCATCTGCACAGAGCTTGAGGCGTTGGCCGCCCTGCACCAGCCGAAAGAAATGCTCCTGTGCGTCTCACATGCTGACCCAATCAAGCTGGCGGTGGCCTATTACCTGGGAATGCCCCTGGATCATTTCCAGAGATTATCGGTATCGCCTGGCTCCATCACAGCCCTTTACCTGGGGGAGATGGGCGCTCAGCTGGTGACATTGAATTATGATCTTTCATTAAGCCTGCCAGGGGCTTGATTCTGGTATACTTCACCCAGAACAGCAGACCTGGGCCGTTGCGTACAACACAGGTCTTTTATCTAGCCCTTTTACTGGAGTCTTCCCATGCCTCACGAAGAAATCGACCTTCGCCCTGTCACTCATATCACCACCGATGCACTTGGCCAGCCCGGGAAACGTGTTTTTTACATCCAGGGTTGGCAAGATGAGCGCACGGTTACCCTGATCGTTGAGAAAATTCAAGTCCAATCGCTCGCCGTCGGAATGGAACAGTTCCTGGCCGAGGTCCAGCAGAAGTTTCCGCAGCTAACCGCTTCAACTCGGGGAATATGACGAAGAAAAGATGCACATCCATCCCACCGGTTGACCCATTGTTCCGCGTCGGTGAGATCGGCCTGGGCTATGATACAGATAATGATTTGGTAGTGCTGGTGATCCGCGAGCTGCTGCCAGAAGACCGTGACCCTGAGGAAGCTACAGTGGTACGCTTCTGGTGCACGCGCACGCAGGCGCATGCCATGGCACGCTGGGGAAACGAAGTGGCTTCCCGCGGCCGACCCATCTGCCCGCAGTGCGGCGAACCGATGGAGCCCGAGGGACATTTCTGCCCCAAGAAGAACGGACATAAACACTAAGTTTTTTCCATGAGATTGGGTGAATCCGAAGTGGATGGCCATCCAACAGCAGCCTTTCTGTTTTAGAAAACGGCGAGATCATCCTGAAGGGTAAGTTCCTGTGGGGGTCGAATTACACCTTCCTGACGGAAGTGGAACATGAAGGACAGGTGATCCAGGCTGTCTACAAGCCTTCGCGCGGCGAAAGACCCCTGTGGGATTTTCCCGACAGCCAGCCTGGCACACCGGGAGGCCGCGGCCTACCTGGTCAGCGAAGCCTTAGAGCTGCACATGGTGCCTGAAACGATCTACCGCCGGAGGGCACCGGTTGGTCCGGGGTCGCTGCAGCGCTTCATCGAACATAATCCTGAATACCATTACTTCAATTTCAACGAAGAAGATCACCAGCGCTTGCGCCCGGTGGCGCTTTTTGACCTGGTGATCAACAATGCCGACCGCAAGGGAGGCCATATCCTGTTCGATGAAAGCGGGCATATCTGGCTGATCGACCACGGGATATGCTTCCATGTCGAAGATAAGCTGCGCACTGTGGTCTGGGATTTTGCCGGTGAGCCGATCCCACAGGATTTAAAAGCCGTGCTGGAGAAATTGCTCAACCTGCTCCAACCTGTTCAGGCGGAGCCCGCACCTCGGTTGATCTGAAAGCAAACCCATCCCCGTTGGTCGCCGGGCTGCGTAAGCACCTCAGCGCCGGGGAAGTCAAAGCCCTTACCGCGCGCACTCGGCTGCTGCTGGAAAAAGGGCAGATTCCCAAACCCGGATCCCGATCGCAGGCCGTATCCCTGGCCGCCGTTATAAAATTCCCACTCCCAGGAGGAAAAATGACCCACTACAACCTCGCCCTGATTGGTTTTGGCAATGTCGGCCGCTCCTTTGCCCGCCTGCTGCTGCGTAAAGAAGCCGAGCTGAAAGATCAGCTATGGAGTCTCTTTTGCCATCACAACGATTGCCACCGGGCATCACGGCACCGCCCTGGACCTCAACGGGTTGGAACTCTCGAAGGCGCTGAGACTTAGTGGAAGCCGGGCAGTCGTTGAGCACTTTATCGGCCCAACCAGCTCCAGCAGATGTACTGGAGCTGATCCGCACCTGCGGGGCAGAGGTGCTTTTTGAAAACTCACCGGTCAATTACCAGACCGGGCAGCCTGCCGTCGACCACCTGCGCACCGCCCTGGAATGCGGGATGTACGCCATCACGGCGAACAAAGGACCGGTGGTGCATGCCTACCGCTCATTGACGGAGCTGGCGCGTTCCAAAGGCGTGAAATTCTTTTTCGAGAGCACCGTAATGGATGGCGCGCCGATTTTTTCGCTCTTCAGAAGCACGCTGCCGGCTGCCAGGCTGCTTTCGTTCCGAGGGGTGCTCAATTCCACCACGAACCTGATCCTGACACGCATGGAAAACGGAGAAAGCTTTGAGGAGGCGGTCAAGTATGCCCAAAAGGTCGGCGTGGCTGAAACCGATCCAAGCGGCGATATCGATGGATGGGACGCCTCCGTCAAGGTGGCAGCATTGGCGAATGTGCTCATGGGCGATGGGTACATCGATACACCCTTGAAGCCAGCCGATGTGGATCGCCAGGGCATCCGTCAGATCAGCTCAGAAGAAATTGCCGCGTGCCAAAGCCGCTGGAAAACGCTGGAAGTTAGTTTGCTCTGCCAGGCGGACCGGGCAAGGCCTGCAGGCCAAAGTGGCCCCGGAGCTGGTGGGGATGGATTCACCCATGTTCAACGTCGAGGGGACGACCAGCATCATCCAGTTTGAGACGGATGTGCTGGGGCTGCTCTCAGTGGTAGAAAGCGACCCCGGTCCGGATACAACCGCCTATGGACTGCTGGCAGATTTCATCAATGCCGTAAAACATTGATATGGACCGCCCTGCTCCTATCCGCGCTGAAAACCTGTGCAAAATTTACCAGACGCGCCAGCGAAAGGGAATATTTCAATCGCAGAAAAGCAGGGTTGAAGCACTTAACCACATCGACCTGGAGGTAAAAAACGGGGAGATCTTTGGCCTGCTCGGTCCCAACGGCGCTGGCAAGACCACCCTGATCAAAATCCTCACCACGCTCCTGCTGCCCACCTCTGGCGAGGCCTGGGTGAATGGCTACCATGTGCTGCGTGAGGAGAACAAGGTGCGCGCCAGCACGGGCTGCATGCTGATGGGCGAGCGCGGCCTCTATTGGAAGCTGACCGGTCGCGAAAACCTGGAATACTTTGGGGCCTTGTACCATCTCAACCCAACCCAAAGAAAACAGCGCTCCAATGAAATTATTGCCTTGCTCAACCTGGGGGAGCTGGCTGACCGGGCGGTTGAGACGTATTCCTCCGGTCAGAAGATGAAGCTGGCCTTCGGTAAAGCCTTGGTTAACGATGCTCCCCTGCTGGTGCTCGATGAGCCCACGAACACCTTGGATGTACCCTCTGCCAGCGAGCTGCGCAGCATTGTGCGCAACCTGAACAATCAAGGCAAAACGGTCATCTACACCACCCACATCATGAGCGAAGCAGAGACTTTGTGCGACCGGGTGGCGATCATCGATCGCGGTCAGCTCCTGGCGTTAGGCACCGTCAGCGAGCTAAAAACATCGCTGCAGCAAGATCAAGTAACCCGCTTCGAAGGAGTCGTCTCTGCCCAGGCAGAAAGCAGCCTGCGCAAAATCCCCGAAGTGCTGCAAACTTCCAGATCCTCCCAGGATGGTAAGGCGCTGCTCACGGTAGTCAGCGCGGCCGGACAAAGCAACCTGCCGCGGCTGATTGAAACCCTCACCCAACAGGGAGCCATCTTGCAGAAGATCACGACCCAGGAGCCCACCCTGGAAGATGTTTTTGTCGCCAAGACAGGCCGCACCCTGGCCCAAGACACTTCTCTAAAATAGCGATGGCAATGCGTACATTGAACACCCGGGCCAATATCTCTGCCATGCTCGCCAGCACCCGCATGCGCCTGCAGTTCCTCAGCCGCTACCCGGGACAATTGGTGATGGATTTGGTGCTCCCGATTGTATTGGCTGCCATGCCGATCTTCCTGGGGCGGGCGGGAGGCGCTTCGAATGCTGAAGCAGTCTTCGAAGCCAATACGGGCACCAGCAATTATGTTGCTTACCTTTTGATTGGCTCCTCGGTGCTCAACCTTGTGACGAATGCCTTCTGGCACATGGCGTATTGGCTCCGCCGAGAGCAGGAGCTCGGCACATTGGAGACGCTCTACCAGGCGCCCACTCCCCGCATTTGGATTGCGGGAGGCACAGCCATTTACAGCGCCGTGCGCTCCGTCTCCACCGCCATCCTCGCCTACGGAATAGGCTGCCAGATCATGCACGTCGATCCTTTTACGGGCGAGGTTGGCCTGGCACTGGTATTCGTCCTCGTCGGGCTGATCCCACTGTACAGCCTGACCCTGCTCTTCGGTGCGGTCATCCTTAAAGTCAAGGAGGCGAATGCCCTGGTCAGCTTGATGCAGTGGGTGGTCATTTTCTTGATGGGGGTCTATTACCCCATCACGGTTTTCCCTCCGCTGGTCAAGCTCCTGTCTTTGCTCTTCCCACCCACCTGGATGACGAACGGCGTGCGCGCCGCTTTGCTGGGAGTGGGCTACTTCTTTGGGACCTGGTATAAAGACCTGGCTGTGCTGTGGATTTTCATGCTGATCACCCCGTGGTTAGGCTGGTGGGTGTTCACGCGCGTCGAGAACAACGTCCGGCGCAATGAAGGCATGGGGCAGTATTGAACGAGAAAAGCGATGCAAAAAGACTACACTCCCCAAACCATATCCTTATCTAGCTTTTGGAGCACCTTCATCGCCATGGCGCGCAAAGAATTGATCATTATGGCGCGCTACCCGGTCAATTTCGTCGCCTCCTTTGGACAGGTATTCCTGACAGTGGCCGTCTTTACCCTGGCAGGGCGCTTGTTCTACGATGCCCCGGCTGAACAAAGCGGCTTATCCAATGGCAGCAATCCTGCAGGGCTGGTCGTCTATGGATTTGTGCTGTATCTTTTCTTGAATGATACGCTTTGGTCGATCGGGTACAATGTGCGCAACGAGCAGGTGCAGGGCACCTTAGAGCAGCTCTACCTCAGCCCAGCGAGCAAGTTCGCCAACCTGGTGGCACGCATCGTTAATATCCTGGTCTGGACCGGGCTGCTCACCATCGCAGGCGGCGCGCTGATGGCAGCCATTATCGGCCGGCTGCCTGTTGAGAATCCCCTGCTGGGGCTGTATCTTTTCATCCTGACCCTGATGGGCACCTTCGGGGTGGGCTTCGCCTTTGCAGCTTTGACGCTGCAGATCAAGGAAACTGCCCAAACATTGGCAAACCTGCTGCAGTTCGCCTTCCTGGTGCTGTGCGCCAACTTTTTCCCCTTTGCCGCCTTGCCTCCATTTTTACTGAAAATTTCGCACCTGATCCCCCTGGCGTATGCAGTGGATGCCTTCCGTTCGACGCTGATGGGCTTCCCAGAAGGGTTCCCCGAGCTGGCGCCGTTCCAGGTTGAGTTCTGGATCGTCACCATTTTCGGGTTGGCCATGCCATTCCTGGGGTACTACCTGTACCGGGCTTCCGAGCGAAAGGCGCGCAAAGAAGGCAGTCTCTCCAACTATTAAGATAACCAGAGAGAATACACCCGTCAGGGCCTGGTTTGCCGGGTTATTTGAGACTTGCGCTAGCGGACTGGATGCGCTCCAACACCTGGGCTGCTTCTTCAGGGCCCGCAATATGCACGGTTCCATCCCCATCGACATGCGTGGGAATCAGCTCATAGCCAGTGAACTGGGTGCCCTGGAAGGAAACCTTCAAGATCACCCCCTGCTGGTGGGCCAGGTCCCAGGTCTGGTCGAACACAAAATTTCCCAGTCCGTAGAAAACCGGCACGGAGGCGATCTCCTGGACAGCCTGGACGACATGGGTATGGTTGCCCATCACCAGGTCAGCCCCGGCTTCAACAGCCACCTGAGCAAGATGCAGCTGGCTTTCGTTGGGAACGGAGCTGTCTTCGGGACCCCAGTGCGGCATGGCGATCACAACATCCGAAACCTGTCGGGCGGCCTGGATGGATTGGCGCAGATTGTCGTCATTGAGCACCGCGATGCCGGGGGTATCTTCACCGGCAAAAGTCATCGGCTCGATCTGTCCGAGCGAGACGAACCCGAAGCGCACCCCATTGACCTCCATGACGACCGGCTGCATGGCTTCGCTAAGGTTCATCCCAGCCCCGATAGGCTCAATCCCAACGCGCCGCAAGTTGTCCAGCGTGTCCAGGAAGGCCCGATCCCCGCAATCTCCGATCCCGCAGTTTTTAATATGGTTGGTGGCCACGCTCATCGCATCGAAGCCAGCGCGCTCCAAAGCATCGGCATTGCTTGAACTGCCTACTAAAACATAGGTAAAGATGCAGCCCGTATGGGGCGGGTAATCGCTCATCGTGGCATTGAGGGTGCCGATGGCCAGGTCGGCCTCGCTGATCACATCGCGCACTTCGTCGAAAATATAATCGGCATTCCCACGTGCATCGATCCCCGCCTGCACACAGCGGGCTGGGACGATCACGCCGGTGAAAAGCAGGGTGGTTTGCGGGAGAGGTGTGGCCGTGGGCACAGCAGTAGCTGTGGGCACCGGCGTGGGGGTAATGGCAGGCGTAGGCGTCCAGGCTGGCGTTGGAGAGGAGGGCTGGAAAGGCGTAGCTGAAGGCGCAGCGGCAACGGTGGGCACAGCAGCAGTTGCCTCAATCACCCTTACGGGATCATCATTTGCCCCATTATGCGTTGGAACATAGGCAGCCTCAGAGAGCCGGCAGGCTGACAGGCTGAGGATGAAGAGGAGCAAGAACCAGCGGATCTGCAGGCAGCGGAGCAGCTTTGAGCTTTTCATTTCAAGGCAAGGCACGCAGAATTTCCTCCCGAACGAAGGGATCTGTTTCCAGCTTTTCAGCCTGACTTAAAACGGAAAGGGCAAACTCAGCATGGATTTGCCCAATGGCCCAGGCTGCATGGCCGCGCACCAGCGGCTCCGGGTCATGCAGCAGGGAATGGCTTAATCTGGGGAGTGCCTGAGGGTCACCCTGGTTCCCCAGGACCACGGCTGCGCTGCGCAAGAAGCCGCCTCGCCTGGCGCGCTTGATGGGGGATCCTTTGAAGATGCGGCTGAAAGCCTCGGAGGAAAGGGAGAGAGCCTGCCCTAAATCGAGCCCGGAGACTTCAGGGCGCGGCGCAAAGGCCGGGTCATATTCTTCGCGCGCAGCCCGTCTATTCCAGGGGCAGACTTGCTGGCACACATCACAGCCGAACGCCCAATCTCCTAGGAGCGGGCGCAGATCAGCCGGGATGGATCCCTTGAGCTCAATCGTTAGATAGGAAATGCACCGGCGGGCATCGAGCGTGCGGTCTGGCAAGATGCAGCCCGTCGGGCAGGCATCCAGGCAGCGGGTGCAGGTGCCGCAGCGGTCCGCCAGAAACGGCGGGTCAACCATCAATTCAATCCCAAGCAGTATTTCTGCTAGAAAGAAATAGGAACCCTGGGCAGGATGGATCAAACAGGTGTTTTTCCCGATCCAGCCCAGGCCGGCGCGCTGAGCCAGGTCGCGCTCCATGACAGGCCCCGTATCGGTATACCAGCGGTTTGGAATTTCCCTACCGGTTTGCTCCTCCATGAACAATACCAGGGCTTTCAACTTTGGAGGAATGACCTCGTGATAATCCAGCCCCATGGCATAAGAAGCTATCCGGCCCACTGCACCTTTCCCCTTGATCGACCCAGTCAGCGAAGCCGGGTAAGGCATCCCAAGCACCAGGATGGATTGGCACTGCGGCAGGATTTGGCGAGGGTCCGCCCGCCGCTCCCGCGAACGAGGCTCAGCCAGGTAGGCCATTTCTCCATGCTTACCTTCGGAAAGCCAATTTTCAAAAACGGCCAGGTGCGGGGGTGGATCGGGGGTGGTTACACCCACCAGGCGAAAACCCAGGCGGTGGGCTTCAGCCTTCACCGCCTGGGTCAAAGATCGAACACTGGCAGAAGAATCCGGAGGCATCCAGGCAGATCGATCAGGGCTCGCAGGTCAAAGAGAAAGTGGCCTGTTCGGAGGTCACGTCTACCGGGGCGGTGATATGGAAACGCACCCAGCCCGAAACAGAGTTCGAGAAGTCAAGCACATAGGTAACTACCTGGTTGCCCGCTCCAAAGTTGGAGGTCTGAGGAGAAGGCAGCGTGAAGGTAAAAGCCGGATCGTCAGAGCCTGCTTCAAGTTTATATGTGATTGAAGCGGGGATATTCAGAGTGAACTTTCCGCTGAAAGTGTAAGTCTTTGGGCAGGCGCCGGTAAATTCGGTCGGGTTCACACTGATCGCAACGTTCGAAATCGAAAGCGTCGCCGAAGACAGCGTAGGAGTGGGCGTAGCGGTAGCTGCAGAAACAACGCCTGAGGATGTGCTGGTAACCGTAGGGGTGCTCCCGGCGACCACTTTGATCTCTACATACACGATATCCCCAAGATACTGTCCAGCCGTATTCATCAGCCTCCAGTAACCGCGATACGTTCCAACATTGGATGGTGCGGCCAGGTTAACAGAAATTTCGGCGGTTCCACCTGGAGACACATCTGCCAGCAAGCCCATCCGGTCTGGGCCACCCAGCTTGTCCCCGCTGGTGAAGACCAGGGCATATCCGGGAGTCCAGGTAGAATTTCCGGCATTCTTGAGACGCCAGGTCTTGGTGAACACCTCGCCCGGCTTAAAAACAGTGCCATCAGGAACGGTCTCACCGCACAAACACAGCATTCTCGCCGAGCGAGACAGCCGCCGTAGCGGTTGGAGAGCCTAAAGCAGGCGGGATCGGAGTCAAACTGGCGGTTGGTGTCACCGGGGCACGCGTCGCGGTAGAGGTGACGGTGGGGGTTGAAGTCTGTTTGGGAGCGGCGAGCGCAGTGGAGGTCAAGAAAGCGCTGGCTGTCTGAGCAGCCGCGTTCTTGAGCGCCTCCATATCTGTGGTGGGGGTAGCTGTCGGCTGCGAACCTTTACACGCAGACAAAAGCAAGATCAGACAAAACAAGGGTGCAAGAAACAGTAATTTTTTAGACTGCATTTTTTCTCCTAAAAGCAAGTGTAGAAACACCCGCTGGCGATTTGCCAGGATTGATCATACCATACCTGGCAAATCGCCATATTCTTCCAATTTAGTTTGGGGCAGGTTACCTTTCGATGCGAGGATTAACCCAAACCGATTTGTCGCTATCTGAACTTCCCTCAGAAGAAACATACAGGATAAACTGCAGGGCTTTTCCGCTCAAGGAGGAGAGATCTTTATCGATCGTGATCAAAACGCCATCGCAAGATTTCAGCCATTCACCCAACGTGGTCTCTGTGCTGCCTTCTTTATACTTGACCACAAACTTGACTTTACCACCGGTGCAATCTGACTTGAAACCCAAAGCGGAGCGCAGGTGGTCGCCATTTTGGACTGTATAGGTGGGATAGATACCGTAGATGATCCCGTTATCAATGTGCTCGGGGAAAGTCGCCAGGACCCGGTTGTAGGTCTTATTATCCTCCAGCTTGGCGCTGTCCAGGGTTGTAGCCACACCAGGAGAGTCGTCCCCGGGGTCTCCCCAGGGGAGGATCGAAGAAGCATTATGCCACTCAGCGCTTGACCCTTTGCCGAAAAAGTCGAAGGTCGTGCTCGCAGAAGGTGTAGCTGTAGCCGGGTTTATGACCTTGATCTTGACCCAGAAGGAGTCCTGAGCATTTGCGCCAATCCCAAAGATGGCGCCACCGCCGTTGCGCAGCTTCCAAAAACCCTGGTAAGTGCCGGTGGAGGAGGGGGCTTTCAAAGTCACCGAAACATCGATGAGCTGCCCAGGAGCCACGGTGCCCGTGGTCAGCTGAGCCGAGGCAGGCCCGTTCATCGCATCGCCTCTGTCAAAGACCAAGGCGTAGCTCGAGTTCCAGGTGCAAGAACCGTTATTGCGCAATCGCCAGGTTTTTACGAAGGTGGTGCCAGCGGCAACTTCCGTATTATCCGGGTAAGACACATCCTCGACAAAAGAAGCCCGGTCGCAGGGAACTGGAATGGGCGTAACTGTAGGCGGGACCGGCGTATTTACAGGAGGCAGCGGGGTATTCGTTGGCAGTGGGGGCAGTGGGGTCTGCGTGTTCGTCGGCTGTGCCGGAACAGTCGTCTGCGAAGGTGCGACCAGCTGCGTGGCGATCGCAGCCTGGGTAAGCTGCGCCTCCACGGTCTGAGCCACGGATGTATAAGCCGCCTCCGGACCTAGCTGAGTCGGCTGCCCGCCGCCGAAGTAATTCCGGGCGCCTAAGATTAAAAAGAGAGTGATCGCACCCAAAGCACATAAGAGCACCACACCCCCGACGATGAGTATAATGTTATTCTTCGACATAGTCATAGTTCTTCTTCCTCACACATGAATTGAATGAATTGGGTTCTTCAGGAATTGTCGTAGGGAAGCCAGCTTCCTAGCAAGATTTTAAAGAACCATGAATTATCACATGTATATTCTCTCATAAAACTCTGGTTTCAATGTGACGGTGATGGCACGATTGTGTTACAGTTTTGAAACGTCGCCAATGGGTACATTGGGCAAGCTGCCGATCATCGACCATGGGCCAGTCCATTCAATTCTGACAGGCAGAACCTTCCCAGCCAGGTTGGGCTCTGCTTCCACAAAAACGAGCTTATTGGTATCCGTACGCCCTTTCCAGCGATTCTTGATCTTTTCCTCAAACAGCACGGGCACAGTTTGGTTCAGATACCGGGCACTGATCTGCGCGGCGATGTGTTCCTGCAAATCCTCCAGCCTGCGGAAGCGCTGCATTTTTTCTTCTTTAGAAACATTATCTTCCATGCGCCGGGTAGCCACCGTTCCCGGGCGGACAGAGTAGCGCGCCAGGTGGGCTACATCCAATTTTAGCTCGGATAAAAGGTCATAGGTGCGCATGAACTGCGCCTCGCTCTCACCCGGAAAACCTACGATGATATCCGTGGCAATCGAGACACCCAGGTTGCGGTCTCCCAGGCGGCTGCGAATCTTCTCAACCAACCGGCGATAATCTTCTGCCGTATAACCGCGCTTCATATTTTCCAAAACGTCATCATCGCCGGCCTGGACGGGCACCTCGATATGAGGCATCACCTTGGGCAGCTCTGCAACAGTATCGAGCAGCTCATCGGTCATCCAGTTCGGGTGCGAGGTGAGAAAACGAATGCGTTCCAGGCCCTCCACTGCCTGCGCCAGGCGCAGCAGGTCAGACAGCTTCGGACCGTCGGGTACGTCCTTGCCGTAGCGGTCGACAATCTGCCCCAAGAAGGTCACCTCTTTGACGCCTTGTGCGACCAGAGAATGCACCTCGGCCATGATGGCGCCCACCGGCCGGCTGCGCTCTACCCCGCGCCGGTAGGGGATGATACAAAAGGTGCAGGCATGCGAGCAGCCCAACACCACCGGCACATGCGCTGAAACCAGCAGGCCGCGTTCGTGCAGCGGCAGGAGCAGAGCCGGGAGACTCGCCCCCCAGTTCCTCATCCATCCATTCAAAGCGGCGCTCGGTCTCACTTTGCTCGAGGCTGCGGCTTTCAGCCTGCGACAGGTAGGCAACCAAAGGAACCGGGTCGGAAGGCGGCGAAAAAACATCTACGAAAGGAAAGCGCTTCTGCAAACGCTCAGACCCCTTGACGCCCACCAGACAGCCCATCAGGTTGATCACCAGGTCAGGGCGCTTGTCTTTCAAGGGTCGCAGCGACTGAAGGCGCCCATAGGCTTTATCTTCCGCACTCTGGCGGACCACGCAGGTATTCAGGATGATCACGTCCGCCTCTTCGGCTTGCCGGGTATCTTGATAGCCCAAGCGTTCAAGTGCCGAAGCCACGCGCTGCGAATCAGCCACGTTCATCTGGCAGCCTTCCGTCCAAATGTGATACTTCTTATCCATATATTCAATTATAACAAGGCCATGCGCATCGGGGAGGATGGATAGGATTAGGAAAACTTAAGAAAAAGAGCAGCAGGATTTTTCAGCATTTTTTGGTGTTACAATTCCGCCCATGCGCCTAAAAAGCTCTACCAAACTCTTATGGCTGATCATACCCGCCCTTCTCCTGCTGGGATGGCTCGTTTACCAGATCCCCTCCGTGCACCTGAGGCTGTCCTGGCGCGTCGACCTGGCGCAGACCTACCTGCGCGGCGTGATCCATCCCGCAGGGCCAATGCCAACCGCTGTGGCGATGATCCCCTCAACTCCGGGCATTACCCAGACTGCCACAGTCTCTCCGACACCCTTACCCCCCACCGCGACGGTACCCGGCCCGACGGAGACACCCCTGCCATCTCCCACGCCAATCCCCAGCTCCGCCTCCCTGGCAGCCCCGGCGTATGTCAAGCAAGGTCCCAACAACTGCGGTCCAGCCAGCCTGGCCATGTACCTGGAATATTACGGCTGGGGAGGCACCCAGGAAGACATCGCCCAGGTTGTCAAGCCGCTGGATGCAGACCGGAATGTCAACCCCGATGAGCTGGCCTACTACGTACGCAACTATGCCGGGTGGCTCAGCGCTGAATTCCGCGTGGGTGGAGATCTCGACCTCTTGAAACGCCTGGTTGCAGCGGGTTTTCCGGTGATCATCGAGGAAACTTTTCATTTCGATAAGCCTTTCTGGCCGAATGACGACCTGTGGGCTGCCCATTACCTGCTGCTGACCGGTTACGACGATGCCACGCAGACCTTCACCGGGCAGGACAGCTTTCATGGAGCTGATCAAAAAGTCCCTTACAGCGCGCTGGATGAAGGCTGGAAGATCTTCAACCGGGTTTACTTATTGGTTTATCCCCCCAACCAGGAAGAAACCCTCAAATCCATCCTGGGAGCAGATTGGGACGTGACGGCGAACCGCCAGCACGCCCTCGAAACTGCCCAGGCTGAGGCGGGCAAGGACCCCCAGGATGCCTTCGCCTGGTTCAACGTCGGTTCGAACCAGGTCTTCTTCGAGAACTACCTGGAGGCGGTGGGCGCATTTGACAAAGCGCGCACCCTGGGTCTGCCGCAGCGCATGCTGCGCTACCAGTTCAGTCCCTTCTTCGCTTACTTCCACGGGGGCCGGATGGAGGACCTGATGACGCTGGTGGACTACGCCTTGCAGCGCACACCGAACTCGGAAGAAGCCCTGGTCTGGAAGGGCTGGGCGCTGTACCGGCAGGGAGATACCAACGGAGCCATCGAGAGCTTCCAGAAGGCGCTGGAAGCGAACCCAAACAGCCAGGATGCGCAGTACGCCTTGAGTTTTGTGGGGGGATAGCTGGGGCAGTAAGCGCCTCAAATCGTTCTCATCCATCTCTTCAGTTATACGATGCCCCGGTAAAGGGGATGGATTGTATTTAACGATCCTCTTGACATAGTGTAATATATACACTATAATAAGTGTATATATTACACTATAGGAGGTCAAATGAACTGGAACACCCCCGCTCCCCTGGATCAAACGGCTTTCGACCCCGTCGAAGTGTTCAACGCCGGCTTACAGAACCATGCCATCGCCAACACCGCCTACCCCATTGGGCACCTGACCACCATGCGCCCCTACCGCATCCCGCGTTCGGAGGTGCAGAGCTTCGCCCCGTTAGCCTGGGAGGGCATCGAAAGGTTGGGATTGTACGTCCACATCCCCTTCTGCGAGAAGCGCTGCGGCTTCTGCGAATATACCGTCCTCGACCCGGCCTCCAACGCTGAGAACGAAGACTTGTACTTCGATCTCCTACTGAGGGAATTCGACCTTTATCGCCAGACGTTCGGAACGCAGTCCAAGACGCTGATCGGCTTTGACATCGGCGGCGGCACGCCTTCAGCCGCTAAAACGGAAAACATCGCCCGCGTGGTGGAAGCTGCCAGGGAGAGCTTCACCCTCCCCGAGTCGGCTGCAATCAGCATCGAAACCACGCCCAAGATCGCCGCTGAGCAGCCTGAAAAGATGAGCGCCTATTATGAAATGGGCATCCGGCGCATCAGCATGGGCGTGCAGACGATCAACCCACGCCTGCTGGAGGCAGTCGAGCGCACGGCGACTTCGATCACCTACAACCAGGAGGCGGTCGAAAACATCCGCCTGGCGGGCTTCCAGCGCTTCAATATCGATATCATGTACGGCTTCGCCAACCAATCGCTGAAGAGCCTGGCAGCCACCCTGCAGCACGTGATCGATCTCAACCCAGAATATATCACTCTCTACCGCACGCGCTACAAGGGCACGCGCCTCGCCGCGCAGGCCCAGTGGGTCACGCTGGAAGAGGTCAATGCCCAGGCAAGGCTGGCAAAGGAGAGGCTGCTGGCGGCGGGCTACTTTGCCAGCCCTGGCAAGAACACCTTCAGCCGCCTGAGGGGCGAGCCCGGCACCAGCGACTACCTGACCGAGCGCGTGATCCACGGCACTCCCTACCTGGGATTGGGGCTGGGGGCGCAGTCGCTCTCAGAGGTATCGCTGGCGTATAACTCTGGCGCAGCCGACAAGCGCCTGGAGCATTACAAAAGGCAGGTTGAAGCCGGGGAGCTGCCCATCCAGGACCTGTATTACTTATCCCGCGAGGCGGCTATGGGTAAGATGATCTCGGTGTCCTTCTACTTTGGCGAGATCAACCTGGCGAGCTTCAAGCGCAAGTTTGGTCTGCACCTGGAAGAAGCCTTCGCGGCCGAGGTGGCTTTCCTGCTGGAGAACGGTCTGATGGCGTACTGCGCTGGAGAGGATCCCACGCTGAGGCTGACGAGCCTGGGTGAGAAAAACTACAACGGCATCATCACCCTGTTTTACGCCGGGGCGGTCAAAGCGCATTTGCTGGAGATGGTCGTTTCAGAGGCTACCTTAATCCCAGCCTGGGAGGCATCAGAGAAAATGAATCCGCTAATCCTCGCCAATCTGCGCTAATTTATGGCTGATTTTGCCAATATCCTGTTCTCTGGGCGCTGCAATGCCCGCTGCCCCTATTGCATCGGCAGGCAGGTTGATCCACGTTTGAACGAAGACAATTTGAGAATATTCCCGCCGCGCAACCTGGACAAGCTGATCGCGCTCCTCTGGGAGCAGGAGATCAGGCAGGTGATCTTGACCGGGACGAACACCGATCCGCAGCTATATTGGCACGAAGAGAAACTGCTCAGGCTGCTGCGTGAACAAACCCATCCAGCGACGCGGCTGGTCTTGCATACGAATGGGCGCCTGGCACTGCATAAAATCGATATTTTCAACCAATATGACCGGGTTTCGATTTCCTTCCCGTCTTTCAACCCGGTTACTTACCGGAAGATGATGGGGGTGCCCCATCCCCCGGACCTGGGAGAGATCATGCGGCAGGCAGCCATCCCGGTGAAGATCTCCTGCGTGGTCACAGAGACGAACACGGGTGAGCTGGGAGATTTTCTCGCCCACTGCCTTGACCTGGGGGTACAGCGCCTGGTACTGCGCAAACTGTATGCTGAAAAACGCTCCTGGAAAGCCCTGTTCCCAGGAGACTTAAAGCTTTTCAAAGCGGGTGAATATCGTGGCAACCCGGTTTACCATTACCAGGGCATGGAAGTGACCTTGTGGGATTTCGATGATACCGAGAGTTCCTCGATTAACCTTTTCAGTAATGGCTTGATAAGCAATCGCTACCTGCTAACCAAAACAGAAGTAGCAGAGCTTGATTATGATCTTAGAAATTCTATCCTCCTACATAACTAAAAACCTACCCAAAAACTGACTTCTCCTATTTTTCGGACAGAAACCATTTTATTTTTGTGTATAAAGTGATGTATAATAATTCTGGAGGTAATCGATGGCTACCCAAATGGTGCGTAAACAAATTTACATCCAGAAACGCCAGGATATCTTAATCAAACAATTGGCGCAGGCGCACGGCGTCAGCGAAGCGGAGGTGATCCGCCAGGCAATCGAAAGAGAGTTGAGCGGCAGTCGCCAACCCATATTGGGCA
This sequence comes from uncultured Chloroflexia bacterium, assembly GCA_963751425.1. Taxonomy (GTDB): domain Bacteria; phylum Chloroflexota; class Anaerolineae; order Anaerolineales; family UBA4823; genus CAVVUF01. Next base: position 497,087 of record CAVVUF010000003.1, read on the forward strand.
GCACCACTGCCTTGGATGATTTTTCTAATCTAGCTCTGTCGAAACGGACTTCGGGGGCAAACATCCAACCTTATCGCTGGGATCGAGAAGAAATTTACAAAGAGCGTGAAGGTCGTTGGCTGCGCGAGGGGGATGCTGAGTAAAGTATGCCGCCCATCTTGATTGACACCAATATCCTGATTTACGCCAGCGATCCTGGGAATCCTGCGCGTCAGGATCAGGCTTTAAAGTTATTGAAACACCTCGAAATAACCCGCAGCGGCAGACTGAGTGTACAGTGCCTGGCAGAGTTTATTCATGTTTCTACCCGCTCCCTGCAGCCAAGCTATACGCGCGCTGAAGCACTTGAGCAGGTCGAACGCCTAGCGCAAGCTTTTCCTATCTTTGATTTGACTTTGCCCGTCGTCTTAGAAGCTGCCCGCGGTGCCCGCGACTACCGCCTGGCTTATTACGATGCCCAAATTTGGGCAGCTGCCCGGCTGAACCAGGTTTCGCTTATTTTCAGCGAAGATTTCTCGGATGGACAAGTCCTGGAGGGAGTGCGCTTTGTAAATCCATTTGCAGCGGGCTTTGTTCTGGAAGATTGGGCTTGATTTTAGGCATTACCGCACAGCTTTAAAAACCGCCCCGCCACAGTACGGCATCCAACTGAACCGCGACGGCGCCTGCCTGGAGCATCGCTTCTGCCTGCTGAGGTCCGTACACGCCGCCTCCAGCGATGACCGGGCTGCCCAAGCGCAGGAGGCGCTGGAGCGTCTCCAGCGCCAGGGGAAACACAGATGGACCATATAAGCGGCCTTTAATGATCTTACCCGAAGCACCTGGCAGCGCCCCGCGCGGAGCCCCCAGGCTGATGGCCGCCGCACCGGAATCGATCACCACAGAGACCAGCTCCTCGGCGTGCTCCAGGGGCAGCCGGGCGATCACCGGGTGCTCGCTTAGCGCTGCACTCACCAGCTCCGCTGCCAGCGCGGGAGAAGCTTCGGGCGGCATGCCCAGCTCAAGCGCGGCCAGGTTCTCCAATGTTTCTAAACGCCGGGTGATCTCGAATACTTCTTCCCCGCGCTGCGCCAGGATATGCACGATAATCGGCACCGGCGAACGCTCCCAACGCGCCGCGCAGCGCCGCAGCACCGCCCGGATGCCCGGGTTGGGGTAGCCTGTATGCAGCAGAAAGCCTCCCGGGTAGGAGAGGCAGAGGCGCTCTTGGGCAGGCGTACGCGGAGACAGGCTGATCGGGTTGGTGACAAAAGCGCCGAAGCGTTTCAGGTCCGCTGGCCCATGCGGGTCAGGAGCAAAACCGAGGCTGCCCGCCGCGTTCATCAGGGGAAGTTGGAACGAAAGATCGTATTTTAAGACCATCTATCGCCACTCCAGAAGGTTTAGATCAAAAACAGGGCCATCCTGGCAAGCGAGCCTCCAGCCTCGCCGGGTCGGCACGGCGCACACTCCGCACTCAGCCATGCCAGCACAGGGCATGGATGTATAGATCAGAACCTGGGCCGGGCACGGCAAATATTGTTCAGGACGCAAGCCCAGCAAGCCACCTAATCCAGGCAGTTTCAGCAATGGCACATCCATTGCCAAAAAATCTGCCCAAGTCAGCACCTCGGGCAAAGCGTTCAGCGGCGCTACCTCGACAGAAGCCGGCAAGGGAGGCAGCGGCCCGTCCGCGCACAGCGTGACATCGATCCCACGCTCCAGGGATAGAGCGATCAAAGGCAGCATGCGAGAGGGATCCTCCAGGGCAGCCAGGGCCAGGTGGCGGACGTTCCAATCCAGCCGGAAACCGTTCCCCAACGGCCCCCACAGGCGCAGGTCGGTACCCGGCAGCCATTCAGATGGGATGGGTGGGACAGCGCAAAATCCCTGCTCGGAGGTCCCTGCAGAAAATAAGGTTACGGATAACACTTCTCCTGTGATGGCTGGAGCATGCGCCTTCAGGTATTGGCCTGGGGCAGGGATGGCTCCCGGCGGGCAGGCGATCCAGGCAGAGGAGCGACCCAGGTAATCGGACTGCAGTTCAATGACTTTACCGGTATAGGTGCGCATCCACCTCATCGTATCACGATTTGCCAGGTTCGCCCAGTTTACAGGTATAATCCCTCCTGGAGCTTTGAAAGGAGTATCTTATGAATGTTGCAACGATGATTCAAACCATGGCCGTCCTGGCCTGGATCTTGTTCGGCGGCGTGCTGGTTGTAGCCGTGCTGCGGGCCTCGCGCGGCAAAGCCCTGCGCGGCGCGGTCCCGTTGGTCGTCATCATGCTGTCGGTAGCCCTGCTCTTATCCATCATCAGCGCCGGCATCGTGTTTATCAAGCCTGAGTACCGCGGTGTGGTCATTTCGGCCCTGTCGCCGCAAGGATACCGGTCCGAGGTTTTACAGCCTGGCTTGCGCTGGGTGATCCCCTTCTTTGAGAACGTCATCATATACCCCATCTCCCGGCAAACCTACACCATGACAATTGCACCCTCGGAAGGCGCAGTAGAAGGGGACGATTCGATCGATGCGCGCACCTCGGACGGTCAGCAGGTGAAGATCGATGCTTCGGTGATCTATGCGATTGATCCTGAGAAAGTGGTCGATGTGCATATCGACTGGCAAGACCGCTACACCGATGAATTGGTGCGCCCGCTGTCGAGAGGCGTTATTCGAGATGTGGTCTCTCAGTATGGCATCGAACAGGTGGTGACTTCCAAGCGCGATGAAATGAAACAAAAAATGACCGACGATTTAACGGCCCGGCTGGCTGATAATGGCCTTCTGCTGAAGGATTTTATCTTGCGTAACATCACCTTCTCACCCGAATATGCCGCGTCGGTAGAGCAGAAGCAAATCGCCGAACAGCAAGCCATGCAGGCCAAGTTTGTGGTCGAATCCAAAAAGCAGGAAGCTGAACAAGCGCGCCAGACCGCCCAAGGCGCGGCCGATGCAGTGGTGATCCGTGCCAAAGGCGATGCAGAATCGCGCCTGATCTCGGCCGAAGCAGAATCCAAGTCACTGCTGCTGATCGCTGACGCTTTGAAAAATAATCCAAACCTGTTGAACTACCAGTACATCAACAGGCTGGCCCCGGGCATCCAGGTGATGCTGGTTCCGAACGATAACCCATATATCCTGCCATTGCCCGACCTTACAGAATCAAACCACGGTGCTCCCACAGCCGACCCAGGTTATCACTCCCTAACAGGCAGGCGATGAACGAGACTTACCCGGTTGGACGGCAAATCCGCTTAACCTCCCTGTCAAGCTGCGCAGGCTGAGCATCCAAGCTCAATGCGGAAACGCTGGCACAGGTGCTGCGCCCACTGCAAGGAAAATTCAATCCCGCGGACTATCCTGACCTGTTGGTTGGGCTGGGGGACCCGGATGACGCGGCCATCTGGCGGCTGGACGAGCGGCGGGCTTTGGTCGTCACCACGGATTTCTTCACCCCGGTGGTCGATGATGCCTATGATTACGGCGCCATCGCCGCAGCCAATGCCCTCTCAGATGTGTACGCCATGGGCGGGAAGCCCTTCCTGGCATTAAACATCGCCGCCCTGCCGCCCGACCTGCCAGCCGAGCTGGTGGGCGAGATTTTGCTGGGCGGGGCTGAAACCGCTCGGGAAGCGGGAGTCGTCATTGCCGGCGGGCATACGATCCAGGATAAAGAGCCCAAATATGGATTGGTCGTCATCGGATTCGTTGACCCGCAGCAACTCTTGACCAAAGGCGGGGCGCGTCCCGGCGATAAGCTCGTCCTCAGCAAACCGCTGGGGTTCGGCACCACCACCACCGCCCTCAAGCGCCAGCAGGCAAAGGCCGAGGATGTCAACGATGTGACGCGCTGGATGAAACGTTTGAACCGGGAGGCCTCCAGCCTGGCGGTTGAATTCGACCTGCGCGGCGGTACGGATATCACCGGTTTCAGCCTGCTCGGGCATGCCTGGGAAATGGCGCAGGCTTCGGGCGTGGCGATGCACTTCAGCTTTGAAGATATCCCTTTTGTAGGCGGAGCCAAAGGCTACGCCGCAGAATGGATCTTCCCAGGCGGTGCATCCGATAACCGGCTGTTTTACGGTTCACACGTACACTTCTCCCCCACCCTTGATGAGCCTTCCAGGATGCTGCTCTTCGACCCCCAAACCAGCGGAGGGCTGCTCCTGTGTGTACCCGCCGAGAAGCTGGAGGCTTTCCTTGCCCGCGCCCAGGAGATGGGGCAGCCCCTGTGGGTAGTGGGAGAGGTCAGCGAAGGGGAAGACATTGAAGTCACCCCGAAAAGAAATTGACAGGCGCCATGGATACAAACCGCTATAAATTTTCCATCCTCCGTTTTCTCTGGATCGATTACCCCGCATACAACACCATCCTTTTCCCGGTGGTGCTTTGGGCGGTCACCGCCGCATTGGTCACCCTGGACTACCGGGCTGTGTGGCAGGGTGGGAAAGCTGGCTCGATATCGAGCACCACCATGGCGGTATTCTACGTCGCCATCCTCCTCAGCCTGGTGTGTATCCCTTTGATACTTGATGCGCCTGAAGCTCTTTTGGTCGATCTATAAAGGTGGTTTTGAAATTCAAGGCAAGATCACTGGAACCTTGTTCCAACGCGACAAGGGTCAAATCTTCATTACATACCGGCATAAAGAGTATGAATATAAAGCCAGGATTGTGGTTCATAAAACCAACCTTACCCAATTATTCAAAAAAGATCAAAAAGTAATGCTGGTCGCCCTGCCCAAGGACCCCAAGCAAGTTTTCATCCGCGATCTATATTTAGAGGTAAAGAAATGACGATAGCGCTTGAATTTAAGTCCCGCCGCTCACCGGTGGTCAGCAGGCGTGGGATCGTGGCCGCCTCGCAGCCGCTGGCGGCTGCGGCAGGGGTGGAAATTCTGGCAAAGGGCGGGACTGCCGCGGATGCGGCTGTAGCGACGGCTGCCGCCTTGAATGTCACCGAACCGGGATCGACCGGGCTGGGTGGCGATTGTTTTGCCCTCTATTACGAGGCAGCTACGCGTAAAGTGACGGCCTTGAACGGCTCCGGGCGTCTACCCGGCTGCACTATCGCTGGAAAAGCTGCGCCGGGAAGGCTTCGAGACTGAGCTCCCCCCTTACCACCCTTATACAGTCACCGTGCCGGGCGCCTGCGCAGGCTGGTGCGACCTGATCGAGCGGCACGGGCGGCTGTCCATGAGCGTTATCCTGGCGCCCGCCGTTCGGCTGGCAGAAGAAGGTTTTCCGGTTGCGCCGATCACCGCCCTGGGCTGGCAGCAGGCCGCCAAAAGACAGCTCAGCACCTCTTTGGGCGGGCAGGAAATGACCCTGGCAGGGCGAGGGCCTCACCCGGGCGAAATCTTCCACAACCCTGGCCTGGCGCGCACGCTGCGAAAAGTCGCCGAAGGCGGCAAAACCGCCTACTACCAGGGAGAGATTGCTGAAGCCATTGCCAGCACCATCCAGCAGGCAGGCGGCTGCATGACGGTGGAGGACCTGGCAAACCATACCAGCACCTGGGAGCAGCCCATCCACACCACGTACCGGGATCTGCGCATCTGGGAATGCCCGCCCAACGGTCAAGGCTTGACCGCCTTGATCGGGCTGAACATCCTGGAAGGTTACGACCTGGGCAAGATGGATATGCTCTCCGCCCGGCGGCTGCACCTGGAGATCGAAGCGCTGCGGCTGGCCTTTGCCGATACACGCTGGTTCGTGGCGGATCCTGCGGTTAACCCCGCCCCGCTGGCCGAGCTGCTTTCCAAAGGCTACGCGGCCGAGAGGCGGAAATTGATCGATCCCACTTACGCCACCCTCGACCAGGTGCACGGCGCTCCCGTGGCGGGCTCAGATACGGTCTATCTCAGCGTGGTCGACGCGCAGGGCAATGCCTGCTCGTTCATCAACAGCAATTACATGGGCTTCGGTACCGGGATTGTGCCCTCCGGTTGGGGTTTTTCATTACAAAACCGGGGTCACAACTTCAGCCTTGACCCGGCGCACCCCAACGCCCTGGCGCCAGGCAAACGCCCCTACCATACCATTATTCCCGCGCTGGCCACCCATGCCAGAGCAGACCAGCCAGGCGAAAATCCCAGGGAAGAGCTGCATGCCTGCTTCGGTGTGATGGGCGGTTTCATGCAGCCTCAAGGACATCTGCAAGTGGTGACCGCCCTGGCGGATGACGGGCTGGACCCCCAGGCTGCACTGGACCGGCCGCGCTTCTGCATCGAGGAGGGCACAGCCGGAGGAGGCGTAGCCCTGGAAGAAGGGATCGCCCAGGTGGTAATCAATAAGCTGGCGGACATGGGACACGCCGTGCGCCGCGTTTCAGGACCCGAGCGGGGCATTTTTGGCCGCGGCCAGATCATTCTGCGCCAGCCAGATACGGGTGTGCTCTGGGCGGGCAGTGACCCGCGCGCCGATGGCTGTGCGATGAGCTATTAATCGAGCTTTATCCCGTTTCGCCGGCAGGTGCATCTTCCGGTGAGGATTCCCCGGTCGTTCCTGCTCCCAGGCCGATATCCACATGGTCTTCCATGGTGATCTGGCCGCGCAGGAAAGCCCCTTCCTCGGTGGCAAAAGCTGCACTGACCACGTTGCCCCACACGCGTCCTGTGCGGCGGATTTCAACCTTTTCGGCAGTGATATCGCCGCGCACGATCCCAGCCACAATCACGGTATGAGCGCGCAGGAGCTCGCAAGTCACCCGGCCGGTTTCTCCGACCACCAGCAGCCCCCGCAGGGCAATCTCCCCCTCGAAGGTGCCCTCGATGCGCACCCCTCCGCTGCCACCGATCTGGCCTTTCCAGGTCACCCCCGAACCCAAAACGGAGGTAATCCGCTCAACGGAGGCGGCTGGCCGTAGGGGTGGTAGGAGGGGCGCTGCGTTTTCGGAACATGCTCTTTCAGTGGTTTAGTCGCAGGGTGGAATTGGGAAACCCAAGATATTGTACCCCGAATCCACGAAGACGATCTCTCCGGTTACTTTGGATGACAGATCCGAGCACAGGTACAGGGCAGTTCCGCCGATGTCTTCGGGAGTGATGAGCTGCCCAAGCGGCGCCAGGCGGTGGAAGTGCTTGTACATGGCTTTGAATCCAGATACCCCAGAGGCTGCCAGGGTGCGGATCGGCCCGGCTGAGATGGCATTCACGCGGACACCCGCCGGACCCAAATCATACGCCAGGTAGCGCACAGAGGCTTCGAGGGCAGCCTTGGCAACGCCCATGACATTGTAATTGGGAGCAACTTTCTCAGACCCATAATAGGTCATCGTGAGGATTGCGCCGCCGGGGCGCAAGATCGGGCGAAAAGCCTTGGCCAGCGCCGTTAAAGAATATACGCTGATATCCATAGCCAGGTGGAACCCGGCGCGGGTCGTATTGTAGTATGGGCCTTCCAATTCCGCCGTGTCAGCATACCCAATCGAATGCACCAGGATGTCCACCTGCCCAAATGCGGCCGCAGCTTTCTCGGCGATGGCCGCGATCTCGGCATCGGAAGCCACGTCACACTGCTCCACAAAGGTCACCCCCAGGGATTCTGCCAGGGGGCGGATGCGCTTTTCAAGCACCGGTCCCGCATAACTGAAGCCCAGGGTCGCCCCTTGTTCATGGAATGCCCTGGCAATACCCCAGGCAATGGAGCGGTCATTGGCAATTCCAAAGATCAGCGCTGTTTTACCCGTTAATAAACCCATCGTTTCCTCCTATCTGAAATACCGATAATATGGTTTAGACCCGCCAAAAACTTAAAATTCTTCTGACAATACCGGCTCCCTCACCTGGAGCGGTGCTGTTTCAGCATTCATAATGGCCTCGCTGCGGCTGTGCATGTGGGGTAAATGCTCCCCCACATACACGCGCACCAGGTTAGCTTTACGGGCTTCTCGCCCGGCATCTTGCAGCAGCAGCCAGGAATTGCACAGGTACGCCGCCATTTCAACCAGGTCGACTGCATAATAATCGATCACCTCGCGCTCTTTTTCTTTCAAAGCATCGGTCGTTTTCAAGAAAAGAGCATTCGCCTCGATCAGCTGGTTGCGCAGCGGTTCCAGCTCGGCCTCCACTTCGCTGCCTGACCAGCGTTCGAGCAGGGGGTCGAGGGCATGCCCAAGCAGCTTTCCGGTAGATGCCACGACCTGAAGCTGGCTGGTGCCTTCATAAATATTGGTTACGCGCACGTCCCGGTAATGCCGCTCCACATTGAAGTCGCGCATATACCCCACGCCTCCGTGTATCTGCATCGCCTGGTAGCAGACCCGGTTGCCCATTTCGGTGGCGTAAAACTTGGCCATGGGGGTCAAAGCATCCGCCAGGCTGGAGGCCATTTTTTGGCGTTGGCGCAGCTCAGGGTCAGGGGCGGCGCTTTCTGCTAAAACCTCATCATACGCTTTCAGCCGGTCCACCCACTGGCCCGTCTCGAAGACCAGGGCGCGCGCTGCCTCGATCTCACCGCGCATGGAAGCCAACATGCGCGCCACCGCTGGGAACTGGCGCACGGGTTTGTTGAACTGGATGCGCTGGCTGGCGTAGCGATACGCTTCGCGGTAAGCGGCTTCGGCAATCCCCACTGCCTGGGCAGCCACTGCCAGGCGGGCGCCGTTCATCATCGCCATGGCGTAGCGCAGCAAGCCAAAGCGCCGCTTGCCAATCAAGACGGCGGGGGAATTCTGATACTGCACCTCGCAGGTCGGAGAGGCGTGCAAGCCCAGCTTATCTTCGATCCGCCGGATGCGCACGGTTTCGTCCCGTTCAACCAGGAAGAGCGAAAGACCGCGCGCATCGGTTGTCCCGGCCTCGCTGCGCGCCAGGACGAGGTGGATATCTGCAACGCCATTGGTGATGAAGCGCTTGACCCCGTTCAAGCGCCAGATCCCAGCCGCTTCATCGAAAGTTGCCCGGGTTTGGACGGAGCCTAAATCGGAGCCAGCATCGGGCTCGGTCAGCACCATGGCGCCGGTGACTTCTCCCCGAGAAAAACGCGGCAAGATGCGCCCCTTCGTCTCATCATCAGCAAACTCGTTGACCGAAGCAGAGATTTCCTGCAAACCAAAGATGGTCATCAAGCCCGCATCCGCCCGAGAGACCAGCTCTACCATCATCTGGTAAACCGTCTCAGGCAGGTTCAAGCCGCCATATTCCCGCGGCAGCATGGCGCCGTTCAGCTCAGCCTGCTTGAGAGCTTCCAGATCGGCCTGCGTAGCCGCTGCGTAGTGCACGCTTCCGTCCTCGAAAGAGGCCCCTTTTTCATCTGCTTCAGCGGCGCGCGGGGCAATCTCTTGGGCGCATATCTCGCCCAGGATCTCAAGCATCAGGCGGTAGTTATCCATGGCGTCGGAGTAGCTGCGCGGCGCAGAGGGGTACTGTGTGTGGTAGCGGTAGCCTTTCTCTTTGATGTCGACAATATCCCGCACATCCAGATGGTTAAACCGGAACTGCAAGTCCTGGTTGTCAAGGTAGAAGTTATCAGGCATGGGTTATTTTTCCTGTAAGATTAGGTTCTATCCGAAAAATAAGAGAAGCCATTACCTGGTCTTCTCTCGCAAGGCTTTGATCAGCATGGGCAGCACCTCACCCAGGTCACCGACGATCTTATACTGCGCCACCTGGAAAATGGGGGCGTTCGGATCGGTGTTGATGGCAATGATCTTGTTCGATTGGTCCATGCCGGCCCGGTGCTGGATGGCACCAGAAATGCCCGCCGCAATATACAGCCGCGGGCGGACCGTGGTGCCCGTCTGGCCCACCTGGTGCTCGCGTGAGATCAACCCGGCATCCACCGCGGCGCGTGAGGCGCCCACCTCGCCGCCCAGCAGGCTGGCCAGCTCCTGGATCAGGTCAAACTCCGCCTGGCTGCTCACCCCGCCGCCGCCTGCCACGATCACGGGCGCATCTTTGAGCTTGACGGTCGATTCACGCATCTGCCTGCCGAGCACCTCCAGGGCAAAATCGCTTTCTTCAAATTGGGGAGTGATGAGCTCCACCGTCCTCACCCGCTGCGGGTCGGGCTCCAGCTTGTGCATCACCCCTTCGCGCACGGTCGCCATCTGCGGACGGGTGTGCGGGTTGACAATGGTGGCGATCAAGTTGCCGCCAAAAGCCGGGCGGATCTGGTAGAGCAGGTCTTTGTAAACCTTCTGTTCCTTGCGGGAGGTGTAATCGCCGATCTGCAAGTCGGTGCAGTCGGCGGTCAGCCCGGCCTGAACGGCGCTGGCCACGCGTGGCGCCAGGTCGCGCCCGAGGGGCGTGGCGCCAAACAAGAAGATATATGGCTGCCACTTGCGCACCTGCTCGACCACCACCCGGCTGTAGGGCAGGGTGCGGTACAGCTCCAGCTCAGGGTGTTCGGCCACCAGCACATGGTCGGCGCCATATTCGATTAACTGCTGGGGCAGCTCCGCCACCTGGTGCCCGCACAGCAGGGCCCACACCTGGCTGCTCGCCTCGCCCGATGCCTGCAAGAGCTGCGCCAGCTCCTGTGCTTTGCCCAACAGCTCCAGGCTGACGTCGGCAATGCGGCCGTCTTCCTGCTCAATAAATACCCAAACATTTCGATTCTCTGTCATCGTTTTCTCCAGCCCCTACCCGATCAAGTATTCCTGGATCAATTCCTGGATCAAAGCCCGGATAGCCTCCGGGTTGGGCTGGACCTCTTTGCTCTCGGTGGCTTCCAGCACGACAAAATTGATCTTATACACCTGGGTCGGTGAGCCTGCCAGGCCCAAAAGCGACTCATCGACATCCAGGTCCGCTACGCTCCAGACCTCGATCTTCAAGCCCCTGTCGAACAGATACGCATCCAGGGCTTGCTCAGAGCCAAACTCGGGCCACTTCGCCAGCAGCGCCGGGTATTCTGCCGGGATCGCCGCCAGCTTGTATTCGATGCGCCTGCGCACTGAAGCCGGGCGCGGCTGGTTGGCAGAGGAAACCACGGTCAGCAGCCCCGGCAAGCGGCATTTGACCACTTCCATGCCGCGTTCGAAAGCCCGCCGTACCACAATTTCATCCCCTTCCAGGTTGACGATGGCTTCGGCATAAGTGATCTGAGGCAGCCCAAGCTTCTCGGCTAACTGCGGACCGACCTGGGCGGTATCCCCATCGATGGCCTGCCGCCCGCAGAATACCAGGTCAAAGGCGCCTGCTTTTTGCACGGCGCATTTCAAGGAATAAGAAGTAGCCTGGGTGTCTGCGCCGGCGAATTTGCGGTCGCTGAGCAAGATCACCCGGTCTGCCCCGCGGTAGAGAGACTGGCGCAGCACTTCCGCCGCTTGCAGCGGTCCCATCGTCAGCACCGTGACCGTACCGCCGTACTGGTCTTTCACCTGCAGCGCCATTTCCAGCGCGTGCAGGTCTTCGGGGTTGAAGATAGCTGGCAGCGCGCTGCGGTTCATGGTGCCTTCTTTGGTCATCACTTCTCCAGTCACATGGCGTGTATCGGGGACCTGCTTGACCAGGACAATCGAGTTATAAGTTTTGGATGTCATGCAGAATGGCGCCTCCAAATTCAGATTTAAAATCGCTCTTTACCTTAAACCGCCAGGGAATGCTCTTCCAAGGCTCCGGTACAGTATATAAACCCACGCGCGGGCCAATCGTCACGCTGTCATCGGGAATCGTCAAGCCCATTTCGATGTACAGCTCCGCTTCCCCTGCGCACAGGTCAGCGTCGTTGAAGCGCTTATCGATATCCAGCGCCTGGCAGATCTTGGCCGGTCCATCCGTCCACAAGGCTGGCGGCTGGCCCTTGCGCCGCGCGGCGATCACCTCCAGCCCCTCGGTCGGATAGATGCCACGCAGCAGCACCGCAGCGGGGAAACCCTCGGCCTCGGTGACGAAGTTCAGCATCCAGTGCATCCCATAGGTGAAATAAACGTAGGCATGCCCTGCAGGCCCGTACATCACCTGCGTGCGCGGCGTGCGCCCTGCCTTGGCGTGGCAGCCCAGGTCTTCTTCTCCCCGGTAGGCTTCGACTTCGGTGATATAGCCGGATAGGCGCCGATCCCCTTCCAAACGCACCAGGCGGCAGCCGAGGAGCCGGCGAGCGACTGCGAGGGTGGGTTGGGCATAAAAAGAACGCGGCAGGTGAAGAGACATAACAGGGGCAATTGTAAAGCATTTTTCCGCCCTCGTCAGTGCCCGTCCGCGTCCAATTGAGGGTCCTTCCAGGTAGCTAGTTTTCGACCAATCACATACAATAGGGGCAAAGGAGTAAATTTTCAAATGGACAGCGCGCTTACCTTCATTTCAGATGATCCACTCCTCCAGGAGGGCTTCGCCTGGGCTAAAGCCCAGGCCATGGCTTACGTCTTTACGGGCGATCCGGTTGGCGATTGGTACGAGGCAGCCCTGCCTGGCCGGGCAGCCTTTTGCATGCGGGATGTCTCCCACCAGGCGGCTGGCGCACACCTGCTGGGTCTGGCAAGTTTCAATCGCAACATGCTTCACCGCTTTGCCGAGAATATTTCGGCTCAGCGCGGCTGGTGCTCTTTTTGGGAAATCGATAAATTCAACCGTTCTTGCCCTGCCGATTACCGCGACGATGACTACTTCTGGTACAACTTCCCCGCCAATTTCGATGTGCTGGACTGCTGCCTGCGCCAGTATCTTTGGACTGCTGACCGGGCTTACCTGGAGGATCCGGCCTTTCGTTTCTTTTACGCCAAGTCGGTCAATGAGTTTGTGCGGCAATGGGATTGGGACCGGGATGGGCTGATGGAGCATGATCCATCCTACGGCTTTCGCGGCATTGCTACCTACAATGAAGAAGTGCCAGACCCCTTGGTTGGTGGTGATCTGGTCGCCGCCCAATATGCAGGGTACCGGGCCTTCGCGGATCTGCTGGATTTGGAAGGGAGAGATGTGGAGGCCAGGGCATGGCGCGATCAGGCAAATGGGTTGAAGCGCCTGTACAACGAAGTGTGGTGGGATGCTCAGGGGAAGCGCTTCTACGGTTTCATGAACCAGGACCGCTCTTTCTCCACCGATGACCAGGGGCTGACTACCATCTTCGCCTTGTATTTTGAACTGGCTGATGGCGAAGAGCGCCTCAGCCGGACCCTGGAGGCGATGATTAAGATCGAACCATTTATTAACGTTAAATCCCGGTCTTATATCCCGGAAATCCTTTATCGCTACGGCAGAAGCCAGGCTGCTTATGCCGTGTTGAAATCCTTGTTCGACCCCAATCTACCCCGGCGGGAGTATCCGGAGCTGGCCTATGCGCTGATCGGCGCCCTGGGGACGGGCTTGATGGGCCTGGCGGCTGATGCCCGGGAGCGCCTGGTGAGCACTTTCCCACGCCTGACCTCAGATACCGGCCGGGCTGAGATGAAAGGCATACCGGTCTTTGGGGCATATCTCGACCTTTGTCATATGGGTTGTGGTGAAACGACCCTGACCAACCAGGGCCGGCAGCCCTTCTACTGGCAGGCTGCCTTTCCGGGGCCGGTCGAGACGCTGTTCGTCGACGGCAAAGCCTGGACAGCTCAGCAGGTTACTTGTTGGGATGGGCGGCGCGAAATCTTACGTGCTTATGCGGGTGGGCGGTGGAGAGAAGCACAGGGTTGAGATGAGATCCTCCGTTTTTTGATGGCTGTTCAGCGCCAGGTTTTCATCCCGGGATCCCACGTACCAAAGGCTTTATTTTCCAAAACAGGATCGAGGAAATCTTGGAGCAGGTGAAAGGCTCTTTCTAAAGATAAATCAGCCAGGTCGACTTCGCTAGCTAACCACCGGAATTCCTGCCCCCAATTTGATGGGGGAGGAGGGATCATAATGGGCAGAGCATGAGTGGATTTCCGACGCTAGCAAGTTCCTCAAGTCATTAAAAGTAGGTAACCCTTTAGATTTCAATACCGAAATAGGCTATATTCATCCAGAGAATCTTAATTATCTGGAAACGCTCTTGAAAAAGTACAGTCAAAAGGTATCTTTACTAACAGGAAAGAGAATAAGTCCTTTTCAGGCTACCCCGTGGCTATTAATGTGCCAAGAAAACGAAGTAGAATTCTTTTGTCAAGAAATTCCCGCTTACTTATTAGTAGCAAGCGACTGCAAAAGTATAGAAGAAGCGATTAATCGAATAAACTCCAATACTAGGAAGATTCCGCGACTGGCTGTATCAATCTGGGGTTTTGAAAAGAAAAATATCATTTCTGATTTCAATTCACTCCTAGCATACACAATTGTAATTGACCAACCCACTACAAAGTTATTACCTTTTTATCATGAAGGGAATGAGTATTTTACAAAGCTTTCCAAAAGTATGGTGCAGATTTAAAATTCCAAAATGCAGATTACCCCTGCCCCACCTGATAATTGGGCGCCTCTTTGGTGATGATGATATCGTGCGGATGGCTTTCGATCAAACCAGCATTGGTGATGCGCACCAGCGTGGATTTCGTGCACTGCGCTTCTAAGGTCGCCGCACAGGCACCCCATAACGATATCGAGCAGGGTTCTGCACGGTCATAGCATAAACGAACTTAGCTTCACTTGGCTAATGAACAACGTACCCTGTCGCGGGATTCCATGCTGGATTTACACAAAGATCAAACTGCTTTTAGATACCCCTCAATGGCAGTTATAAATGCTTGCGCGTCATTAATACAACTTTGAGCTTCTTCCTCGCTGGCTTCGAAAGCTTCTCCATAATCATTCTCCTGCCTTCTTTGAAAAGCAAGATGCAGCGATTTCGACAACTCCTTTGGAAAAATCCCATTCTTAACAAATTCGCGATCAAAGAAAGCGATGGCGCCACTGTGCTTCGTGGTCACTTCTTGACGATATACTGCCAAAGCCAACACACTATAAAACATCGCATAATAAGCCCGATTGATAGCGCCCCGCCAAAAAGAGCCTCTAGACAATATACGCCCTTCTTCAAGGCTCTCACGAGCCTGTGTTAACCGGTATCGAACAAGCTGTTCTATAGGCGTCAGACTCACACCACAATTCCTTCAATCTCAATCGCGCGGAGCAGAGGATTGGCAGCCAGGGGACTATTGGTTATTGATTGATACGAAGTAATAAAAGTTGAAATTACGACTCCATTTTCGAATCCGACTTCCCAGGCTAAATCATAGATCCTGCGCACGTAATTCTAGGGTTACCTCGGGCAGTTCGATAAAAAGATCCAGATCAAATTCAGCATCCGCATCCCCGCGTGCCCGTGATCCATAGACAACAAGGCGCCGAATTGGGGTTACATCCAATAAGCGCTGCCTGAATTGGCGAACAATTTTTAGATCGGAAGCTTTCAGCATCTTGAAACCTGATCTGATTATACAGGAATTCTTGATTTACAGGCCAGATTCTGATGGTCCGACCATTTAACTTTCCGCGATTTCAACTCACCACCTAAGGTTTCCTTTCATCCCTGCCCAACCTGGTAATTGGGCGCTTCTTTGGTAATGATGATATCGTGAGGATGGCTCTCGATCAAACCCGCATTCGTAATGCGCACCAGCGCTGGCTTTGTGCGCAGCTCTTCCAAAGTCGCCGCGCCCGCATAGCCCATGCCGGAGCGCAAGCCGCCGATAAGCTGAAAGACATAATCGTGCAGGTTGCCCTTATAGGGCACGCGGCCTTCGATCCCCTCCGGCACCAGCTTGCCGCTGCCTCCCTGGGCGCTGGCGTAGCGGTCTCTGCCGTAGCCCTGCATGGCGCCCAGGCTGCCCATGCCGCGGTAGTCTTTGAAGCGGCGGCCTTCGTAAAAGACCACATCTCCCGGCGATTCATCCAGCCCGGCCAGCAGGCTGCCCAGCATGACCGTATCCGCCCCGGCGGCGATGGCTTTGACAATGTCGCCGCTGTACTTGATGCCGCCATCGGCGATGACCGGCACGCCCAGCGCATGCGCCCGCTGCGCGCAGTAGTAAATGGCGGAAAGCTGCGGCATGCCCGCCCCCGAGATGACGCGTGTGGTGCAGATCGACCCGGCGCCCACCCCCACCTTGACCGCCTAGGCGCCCGCCTGGATCAGCAACTCCGTGGCTTCTTCGGTCACCACGTTCCCGGCGATGACGGGCAGGTCTGGGTAAAAGCTGTGAATGCGCTGGATGGCGCCGCACCACGCCCGCCGAGTGACCGTGGGCGGTATCGACGACCACCACATCCACATCCTTCTCCACCAGGGCACCCAGGCGCTCCTCCAGGTCTGCGCCCACCCCCACCGCGGCGCCGACCAGCAAGCGTCCGCGGGCATCTTTGGAAGCGTTCGGGAAATCACGCGCCTTCTGGATATCTTTGACGGTCAGCAAGCCCTTCAAGACATCCTTTTCATCCACCAGGGGCAGCTTCTCAATGCGGTGCTTCTGCAGCAGCTGCTTGGCCTCCTCCAGGCTGATCCCTACTGGGGCAGTCACCAGCGGCTGGGGGGTCATGAACTGGCTGACCGGCTGGTCGTAGTCGGCGGCCTCCACAAAGCGCACATCCCGGTTGGTCAGGATGCCCACCAGGCAGCCGCTCGCGTCGACGATTGGCACGCCGCTGATGTGGTAGGTGGCCATGATGGCCTCCGCTTCGCGCAGCAAGGCTGTCGGGCGGCAGGGTGATCGGCTCGACGATCATCCCGGACTGCGAGCGCTTGACCTTATCGACCTCGCCAGCCTGGTCCTGCGGCGAGAGGTTGCGGTGCAGGATGCCGATGCCGCCTTCGCGTGCCAGGGCAATCGCCAGGCGCGCCTCCGTCACGGTATCCATCGCCGCGGACAGCAGCGGGATATTCAGGCGAATGTCGCGCGTCAGGTTTGCGGCAATATCCGTCTGGTCAGGCAGCACCTCGGCATAGCCAGGCACAATCAGCACATCATCGAAGGTCAAAGCTTCGTACCGGGAAAAAAGTTCTTCGTTCATCAATTCTCCTCCAAAAGAAATTAATGCCTGAAATGCCGCACGCCCGTAAAAACCATGGCAAGTCCATGCGCCTCCGCCGCGGCAATGGCTTCGGCGTCGCGCATGGAACCACCCGGCGCAATAATGGCCGTGATGCCTGCCTGGGCAGCCACTTCGACCGAATCAGGAAAGGGGAAGAAGGCATCCGAAGCCATCACCGCTCCCTGGGAGCGTTTGCCAGCGCGCTGAGCCGCAATGCGCACGCAGTCCACCCGGTTGGGCTGCCCACCGCCGATGCCGACCGTCGCCTCCCCCTGGACAAAGACAATGGCGTTTGATTTGACATGCTGGCAGGCTTTCCAGGCAAAGCGCAGCGCCTGCCATTCCACTGCGCTGGGTTGGCGGCTGGTCACCACCTTCCAATCCGTCTCAGCCGGGTCACCCAGGTCCACCGATTGCCGCAGCACACCCTGGTTGACCGAGCGCAGCTCGAAAAGCGGTGAGAGCTGGGTATCGGGCATACTCCACCAGGCGCAGGTTTTTCTTTTTCGACCAGCACTTCCAGCGCCCCGGGTTCAAAGCCTGAGGCGGCGATGCACTCCACAAACAGGTCACCCAGCTCAGCAGCGACAGCAGCATCAAAAGGCCGGTTTGCGGCGATGACCCCGCCAAAAGCCGAGACAGGGTCGGAGGCCAAGGCCTGTTGGAAAGCCTCTACCAGCGTATTCGCAGAAGCCACCCCGCACGGCGAGAGATGCTTGACGATGCAGATCGTGGGGCGCTCGAACATCACCGCACAGCGCCAGGCCGCGTCCAGGTCGAGCAGGTTATTGTAAGAAAGCGCCTTGCCCTGCAAAGCCTCCCCTCCCAGCGGGCCCGCCTCCGGTGTGTAACCGTATAAAACTGCAGATTGGTGTGGATTTTCGCCGTAGCGCAGCCTGCTGACCGGGTAAAGGGTCAATGGCAGGGGTGTTTCAGGGCCGCTGAAATAAGCCGTGATCGCCGCGTCGTAATGCGCCGTATGGGCAAAACCCTTTACCGCCAGCCCCTTGCGCCTCTCAGCGGTCACACCGCCTGCCTGCAGCTCCTTCAGCACCGTCGGGTAATCACCCGGATCGCAGAGCAGGGTGACACGCGGCATGGTTCTTGGCCGCGGCGCGGATCAGAGTCACCCCACCGATATCAATGTTCTCGACCGCCTCTTCCACCGTCACACCAGGCTTGGCCACCGTCTGTTCGAAAGGGTAAAGATTGACAACTGCCAGGTCGATCGTTTCCCAACCCAGCTTGAGCAGCTCCGCCAGGTCATCCCCGGTGCCGCGCGCTAACAGCCCACCGTGGATGGCGGGATGGAGGGTTTTAACGCGCCCGCCCAGGATTTCAGGTGAGCCGGTATAATCTGCGACCTCGGTGACCGGGATCTGGTTCTCGCGTAACAGCTTCGCTGTTCCACCGGAGGCAAGCAGCGACCAACCGAGGACATGCAAGCCGCGTGCAAAATCAACCAGGCCGGTTTTATCGTATACAGAGAGAATGGCGTTGGGCATAGGTTATTCCTTCAGAGTCTATCCAAAAAAGGGGAAAGTCGATTTTTGGGTTGGATTATATCCTTTCAAGGATGACTAGACAAGCAATTTCAACAGGACTTGCCCACGCTCTACCAATCGCGTATAATCGAAGGGCGATGACATTTGATTATGATACTTACCTTTCTCCTTTCACCTGGCGCTACGGCAGCGCGGAGATGCGCCAGGTCTGGAGCGAGATACACAAACGCCGCCTCTGGCGCAAGCTTTGGGTGGCACTGGCGGAGACACAGGCTGAATTCAGTTTAGTGACACCTGCGCAGGTAGAGGATCTCCGCCAGCATGTCGCTGGTGTCGATATGCACCGTGCCCTCGAAATCGAGGCCGAGATCCACCACGACCTGATGGCAGAGCTAAAAACCTTTGCCGAACAGGCCCCCCTGGGTGGGGGCATTTTGCACCTGGGCGCTACCTCGATGGATATCGAAGACAACGCGGATGTGCTGCGCCTGCGCCAGGCGTTGGAGCTCGTGCTCGAAAAGCTGGGTAAACTCCTGCTGTGTTTTGCTGGACAGATCGAGACCTGGGCAGACACCCCCCTGATCGCATTCACGCATCTGCAGCCAGCCGAGCCATCCACGCTGGGTTACCGGCTGGCGCAGTACGCCCAGGATTTGCTGATGGACTGGGAGTCACTGTGCAAAGTTAAAGGCGAATTGAGAGGGAAAGGCTTCAAAGGCGCGGTCGGCACAAGCGCAGCCTATGCCGAGCTGTTGGGAGGCGAACACCTGGAACAGTTCGAAGAAAGCCTGTCAGCCCGCCTGGGGTTGAAGTTCTTCCCCGTCACCACCCAGGTTTACCCGCGCAAACAAGATTACCTGGTGACCAGCGCCCTGGCTGGGCTGGGCGGCTCGCTTTATAAGTTCGCGTTCGACCTGCGTCTCCTGCAATCTCCGCCGGTCGGTGAGCTGAGCGAGCCATTCGGCAAGAAGCAAGTTGGCTCGTCTGCCATGCCGTTCAAGCGCAACCCGATCAACGCCGAAAAGATCAATTCGCTGGCGCGCCTGCTGGCACAGCTCCCGCGCCTGGCCTGGGATAACGCCGCCCACTCTCTGTTGGAAAGGACGCTGGATGATTCAGCCAACCGCCGCTCGCTGCTGCCCGAGGCTTTCCTGGTGGCGGATGAGCTGCTAAGCGTATCGATGCGCCTGGTAGATGGCTTGCAGGTGAATGAAACCGCCATGTCGCAAAACCTGGCTGCCTACGGGCCCTTCGCGGCCACAGAACGCTTATTGATGGCCCTGGGAAAAGCGGGCGCAGACCGGCAGGCCATGCACGAGCGGCTGCGGGAACAAGCCATGCAAGCCTGGGCGATCATCCAGTCCGGGCAGCCCAGCCCGCTGATCGAAAACCTGGCCCAGGACCCCGAAATTCTCCGCTATTTGTCCCCAGAAGACGTGCACAACCTGATGGACGCCCGCCGCCACCTGGGCGACGCCCCCCAGCGCGCCAAAAAGCTGGCAAAACATATCCGCCAGGTGTTGGATACGAAAGGCGACTGAACCTTTTAGCGCGCTACCGGAATGATTTCTTCGCGTTCCGGTCCCACTGAAACGTAACTTACCGGCACGCCCACCAATTCTTCTAATTTGCGCACATAAGCCTGGGCAGCCTTGGGGAGCTGGCTGAACTGGCGCAGTCCTTTCGTGGGCTGCTGCCAGCCTTCGATTTCGATATACTCCGGCTGCACCTGCCCCAACCAATAGGCATCTCCTTCCCAGTAATGGTGCAATCCCTCGCTGGCAGGATGCCGGTACCCGGTGCAGATGCGGATGCGAGGCAGGCTGTCGAGCACATCCAGCTTGGTCAAGGCGATCTCGGTAAACCCATTGAGTTGGGCAGTGAAGCGCACGATCTCCGCGTCGAACCAGCCGCAGCGCCGCGGCCGCCCGGTCACCGTACCAAACTCGGCCCCCGCCTTGCGAATGGCCTCGCCCATTTCATCGAACAATTCGGTGGGCATCGGTCCGGCACCGACGCGAGTGGTGTAGGCTTTCGTCACCCCGATGACGCGGCTGATCCACCGCGGAGCAATCCCCAGCCCCCCACCCGCACCGCTGGCAATGGTCGTTGAGGCTGTGCAGAACGGATAAGTACCCCAATCGTTATCCAGCAGGGTTCCTTGCGCACCTTCCAAAAGAATTTCGCCGCCCCGCCTCAAGGTTTCCTGGAGCATGCCAAAAGGCTCGCGCACCGCGCTGCGCAGCCGCTCGTACTGGGCAAGCTTCTCTTTAACAACGGCTTCCAGGACAAGCTGATCCATACCAAACGATGCGAACAGCCGGTTCTTGACGCCCAGCTGGATGCGCAGTTTCTCGGTCAACAGCTCCGGGTTAGCAAAGTCTGCCAGCCGGATGGCGTTATAACTAACCTTATCAGCATAGACTGGTCCCATGCCCCGCCGGGTGCTGCCGGTTGCGCCGCTGCCCTTGACCTCTTCGTAGATCTCCTCGACCATCGGGTGATATGGCATCACCACCGAGCAGCGTGGTGAAACCCACAACCGATCGATTAAATTAATCCCCCGGCTTTGGATGGTATTAATTTCATCCAGCAAGGTAGCGAGATTCACCACTACCCCCGGGCCGATGACACAGGTGCTCATCGGATTGGAAAAACCATTCGGCGTCAGGCGCAATTTGAAAGTGCCATACTGGTTCACGACCGTGTGTCCGGCATTGTCACCCCCGTTGAACCTGGCAACAATTTCCGCCTGCTCTGAAAGCAGATCGACCATTTTCCCTTTGGCTTCATCCCCCCACTGCGCCCCAATCACCACAACCACACTCATAGGATAACTCTCTTTCCATGCTCCTGGTCAACCAGCCAGGCTGGCAAGCTAAAGTCTTTTTTTCAGGCGCGTTGCTAGCTCAGCTTCCAGGCAGGCGTGTTGGTAATATGATCAACATATATCCTTTGCAGCAGCTCCTGAACATGGTCCGGGTCCATGGGTCGGGCAATTAAATAACCCTGGACACTCTCACACCCCAGAGCCGTTAATTGATCCAGCTGGATTTCACTTTCCACACCCTCGGCAATCACTTCCATCCCCAAACCATGCGTCATCGTCACAATAGCCTGGACAATTTTCACATGCGCGTCATCTTTTTCAAGCGCATTGACAAAAGACCGGTCAATCTTCAGGGCATTCAGCGGGAAGCGCGAGAGATAACTGAGGGAAGAATACCCCATCCCAAAATCATCCACCTGGATTTGAATTCCCAGCGTCTGCAGCTTGGCAAGGATTTCCACCGTATTAATGTAGTTATCCATTACCGCGCTTTCCGTAATCTCCAGGTTCAGCCGCTGAGCATCAAAGCCAGTCTCCTCGATGATGAGTTTGACCTCTTCTACCAGGTCCGCCTGCGCCACCTGCTTGCCAGAAATGTTCACGCTCAATTTCAGAGCAGGCAAGTCCGGGAATGTTTGATCCCATTCCTGCATCTGGCGGATGCCTTCGCGCAGCACCCACCGGTCTAAGTTAATGATCAAACCGGTATCTTCCGCCACACCAATAAAATCACCCGGCATCATGAACCCACACGCCGGATTCTGCCAGCGCACCAAGGCCTCAAAACCCAGGAGCTGCGCCTCATGCACTGAAAGGATTGGCTGGTAGTGCACGCGGAATTCATTCCTCTCCAAAGCCAGGCGCATCTCATTCTCCAGTGCCAGGCGCTGCATGATCCGGTCGCGCATCAGGGTGTCAAAGATCTCAAAGCGGTCTTTTCCTTGTGATTTTGCCCGGTACATGGCAATATCGGCATCCCGCAGAATATCTTCTGGAGAGGCATACCCTGAGGTGCTTAAGACGATCCCAATGCTGGCAGAGATAAACAACTCATGCCCACTCAGCAGAGAGGTACTTCTCAAACCCGAATGGATGCGCTCAGCTACACGCGTGGCATCCCTGACATCGTTGATATCATCCAGCAAGATGACAAACTCGTCGCCGCCCAAGCGCGCCACGGTATCCGTAGGACGCAAGATGGCCTCCAGCATCCGCGCGGTTGCCATCAAGAGCTGGTCACCCATGGCATGTCCGAGGCTGTCGTTGATATCTTTAAAGCGGTCCAGGTCAAGGTACAAAACCGCGAAAAGGAAATCTTTGTGGCGCCGGCTGCGATCGATCGAATATTTTAAGCGTTCTGTGAGGGCGGTACGGTTGAATAAACCCGTCACCGAGTCATGCAAGGCATCATACCGCAGGCGCTGCTCGAAGGTCTTGCGATCAGTCATATCGGTCTGCGAGCCAGCGATGCGGGTGGTGGTATCAGTGGCGTCGCGCACCGCCAGGCCGCGGCTAAGCATCCAACGGTAACCGCCGTTTTTGAACCGCATTCGGTATTCGGTTTCAAAATGCGGCGTCACACCTTTGATATGCGCCGCAAGCTCCTTTTTTACCTTCTCAAGATCATCCGGGTGGATGCGGCTCATCCATTCTTCCAATTTATCGGAGATCTCTTCCTCAGCATACCCAAGGATCGCTTTCCAGCGCGGCGAATAATACACCAGCCCCGTTTTCAGGTTCCAATCCCAGATGCCGTCATTGGCGCCGCGCACTGCCAGCGCATAACGCCCCTCGCTCTCCCTGAGAGCGATTTCGACACGTTTGCGCTCTTTCAGCTCAAGCTGGGATCTTTCATACAAGTTGGCATTTTCAATGGCAACTGCCGCATAGTCACCCAGCGAAGTCAACATGGCTTCATCGGTGGGCGTGAAGGATTGCCGGGTGGTGCGGTTATCCACAGCCAGCACCCCCAGCGGCTGGCCTTTGGACATCAAGGGGACATGGATCAGGCTGTAGACCAAAAACCCGGTGCTCACTTTGAGCGGTTGGGCTTCTCCCTGAGAAGAACGAAAAGCCTGTCCGCTGCGCATCACCATGCCGGTAATGGAATCGGTGACCGGCATGCGCACCGATTTGATGATATCTTCATCAATGTTCTTGACGGCGCGCAGGTAAAGCTGCCCCGAGGCGTGATCCAGCAGAGCCAGGAACCCCTCATCTGCACGAGTTAGAAGGACACCGGCTTCAACAATGCGCCTGAGCACATCATCCACATCCAGCGTAGAAGTGACACTCTTTCCAACCTTTGAAAGCACTGTCAGCCAGGTAACCTGATCTTTCAGCTGCCCGGTTAGCCGCTCAGTTTCCCTGCGTAAGCGCGAACTCGGTCAAGGCGTGGGAAATGGAGGCCGACAACACATCAATTTCGACCCCCTTGTCAAGATAATCCTGTACGCCCAGGCGGAATGCATCGACCGCCACCTCTACCGATCCATGCCCGGTGAACAAGATGGTGGGCACGTTGAGACCTTCTTGAGCCAGCTGCCGCAGGATATCCAATCCGGTCATGTCGGGCAGCTGGAGATCCAGGAGCATCAGGTCAATCGACTTATGCTTCTGGCGGATCAGCTCCAGGCCGCTCTTACCATCATAGGCAGTCATCGTCTGGTATCCCAGGCTGGGTAGGACATCGCCTACCAGGAAATCGCTGATTTGTCGGTTATCATCAAGAACGAGTATTGTTTCCATAATGGGGTCTTTGTATATTATCTCAGTTTTTCAGCAAACGCAATTATTTCTGACCTACAAATCCATCAATGAGGTAAATGGGGCAAAATTCCTTGGGTGTCAACCATCATTTTTTATCCAGTTGCAATTTTAAGGCCCAAAACCAGAGAGGCTCCAACTGATTAATTATCTCCCTGAAACTAACCCAATGCAATCATCCAATCATCCTACTAACGATGCCCATCCGCAAATATCCTCTCAAACTCTGTCATAAATTGATCTGCAATCTGGGGATCATGGAAGACCAATACATTTTCATCGTTCACATTTTCAGCGCTGTTCGTGAAATTATAGGATCCGGTCACTACTGTTTTTTCATCGAAAATGATCACCTTGTGATGCATATTGCGTGGGTTGCCATCCAGGCGGATATCCAGGCCGGCCTGGCGGAAGCGATCATAATCGGAGCCAATGTTTGATTCGACTTGCGATTCCTCCATCACACCCGCCACAATTACGCCATTCTGAGCGCGCTCCAGGATAGCCTCTGCCAGAGAATCAGAAGTGAAAGAAAAAGCCATGAAATAAATGCTTTGCTCTGCCGATTGGATCAGGTCAATGAGATGCTCATCGACCCCATCATCCGGAGAGAAATATATTTCAATGGGCACACCTTCTACCTTCAGCTCAGGATAAGGGGTAGCTGCGCGTATTTCAGGGCCGAATAGATCATCCTGGAACATTTCGTTGAATTCGGTGGTGTAATCCTCAGCCAGGTGAGATGACTTTACCTGGACCAGGTTATTATCATTCAAGTAGCCATCGGTGGTAGTAAAGTTCATAGAGCCTGTCCAAACCTGAGAGCGGTCGATGATCACAAACTTGTTATGCATCAATCCTTCCCGGCGGTCGCCCAGGATTGGTATTCCCGCTGTCTTCAAGTCTTGAATCTCAGGCTCGTCCAGGTTATCGCTTTCGATGACGAGCCGGACAGCTACCCCTCTTCGGAAAGCCTTGAGAAGGGCATCGCGTATGCTCCATAAATTCAAATCATAAATCGCCGCATCCACGCTCAGGCGCGCTTCTTCGATGGCAGCTGCCAGCTCAGCATCTGGACCGCCGCGATAGGACTCTGCAGTAGGATTTTTAGGATCGGTAAAATATACCTTGAACCAGCCGCTCAAATCAGAGGGGTTACCTGCAGAGCCAGCCGCCGGTGTAAGGTCAGGAGAGGATGACTCAGTACAGCCGTTCAGTACCAGCAGCAGAAACACACCTATCAGCAGGAGCTCAAAAGGAAGCTTCCTCTTCAGCTTTTTCAAATGCCAATCTCCCCCACAGTAGAGGCATTGGACCTCTGAAGAAGTTTCAGGTTATCCATAGGTGTCATTATAGCAGAAAAGCTTCTTTGAATTTTAGGTTGAGAGCTACACTTCACCAATTACTACAATTGGGCGGCCGCGCAGGTGAGTCAGAAAGATCACCGCCTGCGCCTCTCCTTCCAGGCGCAAGTCGCGCTGTAAGCGCTCTGGTTCCAGGGGAGAGCCGCGCTTTTTGATCGTCACCCGGCCAATCCCTCGCTCTCGCAGGTAAGTGCGTAAACGCTTGAGCGTAAAGGGGAACCAATCTCGCACAGCCCAGGCGCGTGCAAAAGGGGTAGGTACCTGGTGATCTGCCGTCAGGTAAGCAATATCTGGATCGAGCTGAACGGCCCCCAGTCGGGCGCCCAGCGCCGCCACCAACCCGGCGCGCAGGATGGAAGGATCCGGCTCATATAGGAAAGCCTTAGGCGCTTCAACCGGCAGAGGCTCGGAAAAGGTTTCTTCCATCGAGTAGGGACCTGGCAGCACCGTCGCCCTGTGCGCCGTGGTTTTCAAGGGACCGAACCACAGGACCGCTTCTTTCAATTCGCCCTGCAGAGAAATAAACTCCACTTCGGCCGGGTAATCCTGAATCTCTTCCAAATTGACTCCTGGAGAAATTTTCACCCCCAGCGCCGGAAAACGCTCCAACCAGGCTGTGATCGTGGAGAGCGGCGGAGAATACGCCTCTACAGAATAGGCACGCCGCCCAGCAGTGCGCCGGGCCGGGTCAAAAAAAAGCGCCGTGCCGGTCCCCGGCTGCAAGCCGGAAGGACTCACCGGCAGCCCGCTTCTCAGGTCAGCCTGGATAAAGCCAACCCGCTCGCTCAAGCCCAGGGCCTGGGCATTCGCCTGAGCCATTGCCAGGCGGAGCGGGTCTCTGTCAAGGCCAAAGCCCCGGGCAGCAGCAGCCAAGGCAAACGTATCTGCTCCGGTGGAACATCCCAGGTCCAGCACGTTTCGAAAGCCCTGGTAGCGCTGGGAACGGTAAGCCGCAACCTTTTCTGCGGAGGCCTGCTCGAGCGCTTCGCGGGTGAAGTACAAACGCTCCGCTTGCGAGAACTTTTTGGCTGCTTCCCTGCGCAAGATGGCAATCTCAAGGGCAGCGCGTGCCAACCCGCCCGGGAACCGCCGTTCCAGAACTTGAAAATGCTGCAGAAACTGCTCTTCCCGCGGCTCCAGCACCTGGGCAGCCTGAAGGGTCTCCTGTCCGAGGGGCGCCAATAAAGCATGGAAAGTTTCGAGATCCACGATCCCTGCGCCTGCCCAGAGAGCTAGTCCAACATCAACCGGGCTGCCCTGCGGCCGATCTCGACCGCGAAATTGGTGCCCCGGTCCCAGGGATAGACCTGGCTCATGCTAGCAAAGAATAGGCCTGGCAGCGGTGTCTGGATCAGCGGAATATTCCGCGAATGGTTCACCAATGGGATGGGCTGGGCGTAATTCGTCCGGAACAGCCAGGTTTTCCTGATCCAATCCGGCGAGAACCCGGGATTGATCTTAGAAAATGTTGGCGCAAAACGCTGCACCAGCTCCTCCTGGCTCATCTGGAAATACTCGTGATCGGTCTCGAGATAATCCCCCACATAGACAATATGGTCCCCGCCAAAATATTCGGGCGAGAGGAAGTTCGTGTGCTCGACCAGCGCCAGGAACGGAAAACCAGCCGATTTTGGCAGGCTATACCAATAATAACCCTTTTCGGAGAGCTGCTGTTTGAGCGCCAGGACCATCACCACTGCCCCCATGCTCTTTAGATCCAGCAAGCCGCGCAAATACTCAGACGAAAGCGAAGGTGCCAGGCGCGCCAGCAGCGCAGGCGAGGTGGTCACCAGCGCCTGGGAGAAGCGCTCCTCACCTTTTGGGGTCCGCAGGGACAATCCCCCTTCAGGGTGCACTTCAACCCGCTCAACCGGAGTAGAGAGGCGGATATCCACCCCCAGGCCGCGCAGGTGCGCCGCAAAATCATCTGCGAAAGCCTGGAATCCTCCCCGGTAGGTTCCCAACCGGGTGGTACGGGATTTCAGGCGCGCCCACATCCAGGCCATGTTCACCTGCCGGGCATATTGCTCCCCAAATTTTCCCACCAGCAAAGGCTCCCACATCAGCTCATAAGCGCGCTGCCCCGCCCATTTGCGCATCCACGCATCCGCGGTATATTTTTCCAGGGCCTGCCAATCTCGCGATAAACGCAGGTACAAACCCACCAGGCCAAAACGAGCTTTCGTGATCCCCCAACCCAACCCTGGGAAAAGCAGCGCTGTTGATATCGAATCGAAGGGATAAAATTTTCCCTGGTGATACATCACGGTGTAGGGGCGCGGGAAGATCACCCGCTCGCGCCAGCCAAGCTCATCCATCAAGCCCAACAGGTGCCGGTCTGAAGCAAACCAGTGATGGTAGAACTTCTCAACAGACCAGGACCAATGCGGTTCTTTGAAACCCGAGGCCAACCCACCGACAAAGTCTGCCGCCTCAAAAACTGTCACCTTGCGCCCTGCCCGGGCCAGGTCATAAGCTGCCGCCAGGCCGCCCAGCCCGGCACCTAAGACTGCCACCGAATTATCCAAAAAAACCTCGCTCATGTTTCCTCGCTTAACTTTTCAACCTGCCCGGTCCAGCGGACACCCAAGCGAGCCATGTAGTACAGCCCAAGCAAAGTGATCGGCAGCCACAAGGCGACGTGTAAAACCAGGGTATAACTGGCAGCAATGGCCTTATCGATGCCGTAAGCCTGCAAGACGGCGATGCCGGGCGCGTCAAAGGTACCCACGTAACCGGGAGCAGAAGGGATGGTAGTAGCCAGGTTGACGATCCCGTTCATCAACATCAAAGTGAAAAAACTCACCTTAAAGGGGAAAGCATGCATGACGAACCAATATTTACCGGTCTCCAGCAGCCAGATCACCAGCGAGACCAAGAAGACCATCAAGACATCGCGCGGGGAGCGGAGCGATTCCAGCCCGCCGAGAAAGCGCTGGGCAAAGCCACGCAGTTTCTCTCGTAGAGAAGCCGGTACAAAGCGCTGGTTGAAGTACTCAAAGATGGCCTCGGTACGCGCTGGAAACATGGCTGCCAGCAGGAAAAGCCCCAGCGCGCCTGCAAAAGCGATCGTGCCCCACAGCGCCACCTTTTGGATGCTGCCCACGAAGCCCGAATCGCCGGTCAATTGAGCCAGCTCGGTCAGGTTGATGAACACGAAAGCCAGCATCACCACCCCATCAAAGACGCGCTCCACGATAATCGTCGCCAGGGAAGCCGAGATGGGCACCTCCTGGCTTCCCTTGAGCAGGACAGCGCGCACCACCTCTCCTGCCCGGGCAGGGAAGATATTGTTCCCAGCATAGCCGATCACCACAATGGGGAACAAGCTGCGCGTGGAGATTGCCTTCAAGGGGCGCAGCAAGTAATGCCAGCGCCAGGCGCGCGCCCACACCCCCAGGAAATAGATAGCGATGCCCGGCAGGAGCCACCAAAAGTTCACGTTCGGCAGCACCGCCAGCATATCTGCCAGCTTCAGGCCGCGCAGCGCATACCATAAGAACAAGATGCTGACGAGCACACCGATCCAAAATTGCCAGCGTTTCACAGCGCTCATTCTACTATATTCCTCGCCTCTATGAGAAAAACGCTCCAGGGCCTGCAATCTTACATTCGATCCGAAGCTGAACCCTCTTCAGCCTGGGTATAATTGGCTTATGAAAATCCGTCGGATCATCCTCAGCGTGGTCCTGGTCCTTATCGTGAGCCTGGCAGGTTTCAGCGTAGCTGCCTGGCTGCGCGCCCCGCGCCTGCTGAATGTAACCCCTGTTTCTGGCAGCCGCGGCATACCTCCCTATACCCCGCTGCGCTTGACCTTTTCAGCACCCATGCAGCCCGCAACAGTGAGCAGCCGGGTCAAGATCGAGCCCATGCGGAACGGCTCTTTCTCCTGGGATGGGAACACCCTGGTCTTCACCCCCACCCAGCCATGGCCCAGCGGCGCTGCGGTCACAGTTCAGGTGGAGGCCGGTATGCGCGCCGCGAAAGCCCTCAGCCTGCCCATGCTGCAGGGTCAAACCTGGTCTTTCACCACCAGCCAGACGCTGCTGACTTACCTCTGGCCTTCAACCGGCGGGGCTGACCTGTATGCCTTGGATCCCCTCACCGGCGATGTCAAACGCCTCACCACCACCCAGAACATCCTGGATTACGCCATCAGCGCCGACGGTCTCTGGCTGTTCTACAGTGTGCAGCTTACCGGCGACTCTACCGCTCTCTGGCGCCAGGAGCGCTGGGAAACCGGTCAGCCCTCCCAGGCGCTCCCGACTCCCGAAACAATCCTGGAATGCCCGCAGGCTGCCTGCCGCTTCCCAAAACCGTCCCCGGATGGGCAGTGGCTGGCCTATGAGCGCACCCCATTGGATGAGCAGGGCCAGCCTGGGGCAAGCGCGGTCTGGCTGTTAAACTTGAATGACCTCTCCAGCCAGCCCGTCAGCCAGCGCAGCTCCACCACGCTGCATGCCAGCTGGTCAGCAGGCGGATGGCTGGCATATTACGAGAACGAACTGCAGAGATTTGTCATCCAGGAAACCTCGGGGAAGGAAATTGCCTTTTTATCGCTGCGTTCCAGCGAGGCGGCTTCCTGGAGTCCGGACGGGAAATCTCTCGCGGCCGTAGAGCTTGGCACGGAGATCACCGGCTCCTCAGGCACCTTTTCCCCCAGCCGCCTGTGGCGCTATGACTTAACCCAGTTGGACAGCAGCGGAAAAGCTCCCGGTGCAGATTTGACGAAGGCGAACGAAATCGAGGATGGCTCGCCGGTTTATTCCCCCGATGGCACCTGGATAGCCTTCGCCCGCCGCTACCTGGACAGCACACGCTGGACCCCGGGCAGGCAGCTCTGGCTGATGCGCCCAGATGGCAGTGAAGCCCACCCTTTAACCCAGGCCGGCGACTATACCCACCATGACTTTGCCTGGAGCCTGGATGGCAAGCAGATCGCCTTCGTGCGTTTCAACCAGACGATCTTGACGGATCCCGCCGAGCTGTGGCTGATGGATGCCGACGGCAGCCACCCGCTCGAGCTCGTCAAAGGCGGCTACGCCCCCCAATGGGTACCCTGATATGAGCTAGCGGACCCTAACCCGCTCTCTGCACTCCCAGGTCCTCTGGCGAGATCGCCTTCCCGGCGAAGTTCGCAAAGCTGAGGTCACGGAAGGTCCAGCCTTTCGCCTGGCGCAAACGCTCGAACATGAAAACGTAGCTTTCCAGGTTACGCCTCTCCCAATTTAGGCCCAACTGCCTGGCGGCCTTCTGGATGCTTTCGCCAGCGGGCCCTTCAATCTCGATGAAGTTCCCGTAAGGCATCTCATCCAGCACCACCAAAACATCGCCCAGCGCATAGGTGGTGCGATATTTCTCATACATCACCGCCACCTGGTAGCCCAAGGCTTCGAAGACCGCCTGCGCGGCGGCAAAATCGCTGACCGAGAACTCCAGCTCCTGACGCTGCTGCACCCCATCCTTCTCGATCCCAGGGCCTTTAAAGGTCACACGCGCCTGGCTATCCTGGCGCAGGCGTAAGACCCGGTAAGTGCGGCCCAGCTCTTCCGTGGGTGTATCAAAACGCAGGTTCACTTCGTGTACACGGGGCAGCTCCAAGGCTGCCCCCTGATCTACCAGGCGTTTTTCAAACGCAGGCAGATCGGGTATGTAGAACTTGACTTCCAGCTCTTTTCCAGTGGTATTCATATCACACTCAATAAAGTATCTTTCTTTTCCACGCGGTCTCCCGAGGCAACCCGCACGCGCCCAACACTGCCGTCGCGCGGCGATCGCAGCTCATTCTGCATCTTCATCAACTCGAGGATGAGCAGCACATCGCCCTTTTTCACCACCTGCCCCGCCTGCACCGGCACCGACACGACCATCCCCGGCATGGGGGCCTTGAGATGAAATTCCCCTTGCTCCAAAGCCGCACCGCTCAAAGCAGCCCGCAGGCGCTTCTCGCGCTCGTCTTCCACCTGTGCGGTATAGATATTGCCCTGGAAGAGCACCTGCCAGACCTCTTCATCTGGGTAGACATGCGCATCGAAGGATTCACCGTTGACAATCAGCGAATACACCGGCTGGCTGCTGACGGGCACAAAGTCAATCTCGTACGCCACCCCATCCACCGCCAGGTGGCGTTCATCCAGGATTTCAACCGTAAATTCATGTCCATTGATCGTCGTCACATACTGCATAACTGCCTCACTTGTGCAGGCGCTCCCAGCGCCCTAACCACTTCCAGTTGCTGGTATCGCGTTCGCCGCGCTGGATCACATGCGCGGCGCGCTCGGTCTGCTGGTGCGCCACCAGGGTGGCCAGAATGGCTGCGATCTCAGGGCGGTTGTCCTTGCTCTCCTCCGCCGCCTGGATCGAGAAGCGTTCCTCGACGAAACGCGTATCGTACTGGGCGCCCATAAAACGGTGTGAATCCATCAGATTTTGATGGAAGGGGATATTGGTGCGCAAACCGATAATCTTATACTCATCCAGGGCGCGCCGCATGCGCAAGATGGCCTCGCCGCGCGTCTCTCCCCACACGTTCAGCTTGGAGATCAGCGAATCATAGAAAGGGGTCACCTCGAAGCCAATATAAACGCCTGTATCCACGCGGATGCCCGGACCAGTGGGGAGCTGCGTGTGAGTAATGCGCCCGGTGGAGGGAATGAAGTCGTTATAAGGGTCTTCAGCGTTGATCCGGCACTCGATCGCCCAGCCTTTCATGCGGATATCTTCCTGCTTATGGCGCAGCTGCCGGCCGCGCGCAATGCGGATCTGCTCCTTGACGATGTCAATGCCGGTCACCAGCTCGGTGGTGGGATGTTCCACCTGCAGGCGGGTGTTCATCTCCAGGAAGTAAAAGTTTTGTTCCTTATCCACCAGGAATTCGATCGTCCCGGCATTTTCATAATTGACTGCCTGTGCGGCGCGGACTGCCACCGCACCCAGCTTCTGGCGGAACGCATCATCCTCTCCGATGAAAGGCGAAGGGCATTCTTCGAGCAGCTTCTGGTGGCGGCGCTGGATCGAGCACTCCCGCTCCCCCAGGTGGATCACATTGCCCATGCCGTCTGCCAGGATCTGCACTTCGATGTGCCGCGCCTCTGCGACCAGCTTCTCCAGGTACACGTTCCGGTCGCCGAAGGAAGCCTCCGCCTCGCGCCGGGCTGCCGCCAGCAGGGTTGGCATCTCCTCCAGGCCCGAAACCTCGCGCATGCCCTTCCCGCCGCCGCCCGCCGTGGCTTTGATTAGCAGGGGGAAGCCGATCTGCGGGGCAATTGCCAGCAGCTCCTCATCGTTCAGCGATCCGACCCCCTCTGTACCCGGCACCACCGGCACGCCAGCCCGCCCCACCGTCTGGCGGGCGATGGCTTTGTCCCCCATGGCGGCGATGGCCGAGGGCTGCGGACCGATGAAGACGATCCCACTGTCCAGGCAAGCCTGCGCGAAATCGGCGCGCTCCGCCAGGAAGCCGTAGCCCGGATGGATGGCCCCCGCGCCCGATTTACGGGCGATCTCGAGGATCTTGTCGCCGCGCAGGTACGATTCGCGCGAGGGTGCCGGACCCAGGCGGTAAGCCTCGTCCGCGTAGCGCACGTGCAGCGCCTGGCGGTCGACATCCGAATAAACCGCTACAGTGCGGATGCCCAGCTCGCGGCAGGCGCGCAGGATGCGCACGGCAATCTCGCCTCGGTTTGCCACCAATACTTTGTTAAACAACATCGTTCACTCCAATAAATCTGCTCATCCAATAAAAGGGATAGGGGTTAAGGGATAAGGGGAAGTGCAGCATAGGCAATAATTTGCTCAAAATGCTTCTCCTCGTCCGAAATTTCCGCCCGCAGCAGGCGCTCGATCGTCACCCGCCAGCCGTGGAAGCGCACGCCGGTATCCTTGACGAAATCGCCTGGGGAGATCTTCTCCAGGTACGCCACCAGCTCCTGGTGCGCCTCTCTCACCAGGGCAACCTGTTCAGGCAGGTCATCCCGGCGGTACTGCGCCACCAGCAGGGCGTTGTAGGTCTTCCAATCCTTGTCATAGTGCGCATAAAATGCCGGCAGGCGCTCCGCCAGGGTCGCCTCCGCCGCCTCCCGGTTGGCGTAATCCCAACCCGCCAGGTGCGCCAGGAGCTCGCGAACGCCCCAAACGCCCAAAAAGACTTCCTCCTGCTTCTCGGGCGGCAGGTTCTCGGCAGCCGAAAGCAGCTTCTCCCGCACCTCTTTCAGGGCTTGCAGCACCTCTTTTTTCTGGCTTTCAGGAGTGGCCTTAGCAGCGGCTGGCATGGTTTTATAAGGGGATGCAGCCGTGCTTCTTGGCCGGGTTGGTGTCGCGCTTGTTGGAGAGCATCTCCAGCGCATTGATCAGGCGCGGGCGGGTTTCGTGCGGCTCGATGACATCATCCACATAGCCGCGCGCGGCCGCCACGTAAGGGTTGGCAAACTTCTCCCGGTAGTCTTCCACCAGCTCCGTCCTGCGCTGCTCGGGGTCTTCGGCTTGCGCCAGCTCCCGGCGGAAGATCACGTTGACCGCGCCGTCCGGCCCCATCACGGCAATCTCGGCGGTAGGCCAGGCCAGGTTTACATCCCCACGGATGTGCTTGCTGCTCATGACGATATAGGCGCCGCCGTAAGCCTTGCGCGTGACCACGGTCAGCTTGGGGACGGTGGCTTCGCAGTAAGCGTACACCAGCTTGGCGCCCGAGCGGATGATGCCGCCGTGTTCCTGGTCGGTGCCCGGCAGGAAGCCCGGCACGTCCACGAAGGTCACCAGCGGGATATTGAAGGCATCGCAGAAGCGCACAAAGCGGGCCGCTTTTTCGGAGGCCTTGATATCCAGCACCCCTGCCAGCACCGCCGGCTGGTTCGCCACGATCCCCACCGTGTGCCCGCCCAGGCGGGCGAAGCCGATCACGATGTTGGCGGCATAGGCCTCGTGGATCTCGAAGAACTGCCGGTCGTCCACCACGCAGTGGATCACTTCCTTGATGTCGTAAGGCTTGTTGGAATCGGCGGGCACGATCTGGTCCAGGCGCTCGTCGCTGCGCAGCGGGTCATCTTCGGTGGCTAAGAAGGGCGAGTCTTCCATGTTATTCTGGGGCAGGTAAGAGAGCAGCTTGCGCAGCAGGTACAGGGCATCCGCTTCGCTGTCCGCCGCCAGGTGCGCCACGCCCGAGACCTCCGAGTGGATGTCGGCGCCGCCCAGCTCTTCGAAGGAGACATCCTCGTGCGTAACGGCTTTGACGACTTCCGGACCGGTGATGAACATATACGAGGACTTGCGCACCATGATCACAAAATCGGTCAGCGCCGGGGAATACACTGCCCCGCCGGCGCAGGGGCCCATGATGACGCTGATCTGCGGCACCACGCCCGAGCTGAGCGTGTTGCGCAGGAAGATCTCCGCGTACCCGCCCAGCGAGACGACCCCCTCCTGGATGCGCGCCCCGCCGGAGTCCTTCAGGCCGATGACCGGGGCGCCGTTCTTCAGGGCCATGTCCATCACCTTGCAGATCTTCTCGGCGTGCACCTCGCCCAGGCTGCCGCCGAAGACGGTGAAGTCCTGCGAGAAGACGTACACCAGGCGCCCAGCGATCGTGCCCCAGCCGGTGATCACGCTGTCCGAGAGGTACTTCTGCTGGTCCAGGTCGAAATCGGAGGTGCGGTGCACCACGAAAGCATCCAGCTCGCGGAAGGAGCCCTTATCCAGCAGCAGGTCGAGGCGCTCGCGGGCGGTCAGGCGGCCGCGCTTGTGCTGGGCTTCGATGCGCTCCAGGCCGCCTCCCAGGCGGCTTTGGGTCTTCAGGTCGCGCAGGTGCTCATGTTCAGGACGATCACTCATGCATTTCTCCGTACGGTTTTCCGTAAATTAGCTTAATCTTGGGCCTGGACAAGGTCCAGAAGACAACCACCAGGGTAATCAAAGTCAAACCCAGCGCAAAGGCCAGGTTAGCCGGCGGCTGCCCGGACTTCAGCCAGCCCGTCAGGAAGAGGCGGTCCAGCCAGTAATACAGGGCATACAGCAGGGCCCACCCGCCCGCCGCCACCGGCGCCCAGCGCTTGCGGCGCCACAAACCCCAGAAGACCACAAAACCGGTAAGCGCCCAGACCAACCCGGTGAGGGCCTGGTAAAGCGGGGAGATTGCCTCCAGCGTGCTCAGGAACTGCCAATCGACCAGGCTGAGGATAAAGCGCAGCAGGTTCAGGCATGCTATGGTTAACACTGCGATGGCGATGAGGGTTACGCCGATCAGGCGTGGGGGTTTGGCGGGCATGGGGTTGAGGATACCACGTTGGGAGGCAGGAGAGCTATCAGGAGGCTATCAGAGTGCAGGGGAGGAGGGGATAAGGGATGCTGACACCTTTGTCTTTCTGAGCGAAGCGAAGAAACCCTTTGACCTAAGTGTTGAGAGAACCTTTGGGGAGAGGGGAATTGATTTAAAAAAATCAAAGGAATTCAAATCACTGACCCGGACCAGGTGGGGTTTCGGGCGGCAGGGAATTTTGAGGGCCCCCTCCCCAGCCCTCCCCATTCAAAAAACATGAATGGGGGAGGGGGTTGTTGTTGAGGTGCGGAGGCGAGGATATTATAGAACAAGTGTTCTAAATATTCCAAGACAAAAAGGTAAATGTTCAGCCGGGCAGACGAAACGCCGGATAAAATCGTCATCCCCTATTACGACCCTAGCCAGAACAAGAGCAGCGAATTTCACCCAGACTTCATCTTCTGGCTGAAGCGCTGGAATGATTACTTTATCCTGTTTGTGGGCTCAAAGACCATGCTCAACACCGACACCGACCAAACGCAGTAAGATAATAAAAAGTTCTGGTATGACTATAGAAAGGAATTTTCAAGCGGCTGGTTGCCAAATAGATTGATCTTGGGAACAACCATCTAATTATTTGATAAGCACTTTCATTATATTACAGCAATTCTAGCAACCCGCTACGCTACCTGATACGTTAACAATATGGGGGGTACAATCCTGGAATTCTTGGAAGAGGGTATATTATGGCTGAAGTTGTAGGTTTCTTGCGGGAAAATGCTACACATGGAGAAAAACTAGCTGTTGAATTATTAGGTCAAAATCTCCCCAAGGAATATACAGTTTATGTAGAAACACCAATCCATAAAGAGCGCGATCTACGCTATCCCGATTTTATCGTCCTCACCAACTATGGGGTCATGGTTTTAGAAGTGAAGGATTGGGTTATCGTACAAAACGCCAGTCCTTCTGGAGCAACAATTCGTACCCGGGCAGGAGATGTTCTCCATCAAGGTAATCCAGTGACACAGCACGCGGGACTTTGCTTTAATTCTATCCAATAATCTCAAAACACGTCTAAAGAAGGTCTCTCACGATGGCAGCCAAACTGTACCATGGAGTTATGCTGCTGCTTTGATAAACCTGCCCACCTCTACTATCACGCAGCTCCGGCGTGCATCGGGGTGAAGAATTTGTATGGGGAAAAGATGATCTTGCGATCCCCGACTTACTCCTGAAACGTTTGCGCAATCTCTTTCCACCGGAAAGGATGCGTTCTCTAACGCACTCAGAGCTTGACATGATCCGAGCTACGATTTACCCGATCGTGGAAATCGAAGTGCCTGGACGATCACCAGTTATTTTAGACACAGAGCAGGAGAAGATTGTTGCAGAACCCGCTCAAACAAAACCCAAACCCACCCCAACCCAACAGGCACGTGACCAAACGGAAAAGGCTCAATCACAGTTCTTAATGAGGCGAACAAGGATGAGATTCCAGAAACGGTATTTGATGCGAGCGTGGAGCTCAGCCGGAATACTTCCATTCGGCTGGTACGCGGCATCGCTGGATCTGGTAAAACACTGGTACTGACTCAACGCGCAAAATTTCTGGCAGCCCAGTATCCTGAATGGAACCTGGCTGTGATTAGTTTTAATGAAGGTTTAGTGTCCAATTTGGAACCGGATTTCCGTAGATTTCGAAATGTTAAAGTTATGACCTTTCACAAATTGTGCGTCAATCTTTTGAGCTCTGCACAGAGAAGATTCAGCGCAACGGACCCCGAAGGATGGGTAGCACATCATCATGAACAATATCCCGAATTAGGCAGCCTGTCAAACCGGTTCTTAGCCCAGGAAATCACTTGGATTAAAGATATCGGGATTACCTCACTCACTCAATACCTTGAGGTGGAACGGCGTGGGCGTGGTGGACAAACTCGATTATTAAAACCGCTCCACGAGCAAGTTTATAGAATGCTCGAAGATTACAATGCCTATTTGCAAAAACAAGGATTATGCGATTGGGCTGATGTTCCCAAAATTGTGCTCAACAAGCTTGACAAAGGTGAGATTCTCTTTTCACCGTTCGATGCCATCCTCGTGGATGAGGCACAAGATTTTGCCCCTTATTGGATCAAAACGATCCTGGCTGTGCTAAAACCAGAGGATGGGACGATTTTTTTGGCCGATGATCCGACCCAAAGCATTTTCCGCTATTTTAGCTGGAAAGAGAAAGGAATCCAGGTTGTAGGCCGCACGAAATGGTTAAATATCCCTTATCGAAACACGCATGAAATTTTCAACCTGGCTTATGAGGTTGTTCGAAATGATACTGTCCTTAAGAAGTCTCTTGAGGAGGAAAGCTGGGTGTTGGAAACTCCTCTCAACCCAGACATCATGCGCCATGGTCCTAAACCTCTAATGGTAAAATCAAAAACGCTGCAAGACGAAATGCTGTTCCTACGCAGTCAGATTAACCAGGTTAATTCAGGGTGGCATCGATCCAAAAAGAATTGCTGTTCTGGCCCGGCGGACTCGCTGGGTAAACTGGCTTGAGGAGGCCCTCAGAGGGCTTGAAGTAAGAATAGGCGCCTTCCATGCTTTTTAAAGGCCTTGAGTTTGAGGTTGTTTTTCTGAGTGGTCTTCAAGAGACCTTTCAAAACCATCCAGACGAGCAAGAAATTTCTGAAGAACGAAGGCTCCTATACATGGTTATCACCCGCGCTCGCCAGCAACTGATTATGACCTACCAGGGAGTCTTACCTCGAGAGATACGCTCTCTGACACCCTTCATGGATATGATTTAGAGTATCGTAATTAAGGAGACTATACTGCCGATATGCTCGAACAAAATGAAGGCTTCACCATTTTCACGATCGGTCACAGCAATATCCTGGCCAGCAGTTTGATTGAGCTATTGCGTACGTACAGCATACAAAACTTGGTGGACGTGCGCAGCTCGCCTTACAGCCAATATGCCACGCAGTACAACAAGGAAACTCTGGAAATAACGCTCAAAGAAGCAGGCATCGAATACCGGTACGCCGGCGATTTATTAGGCGGACGGCCGAAGGACCCCACCTGCTATAAGAGTAAAGAAGCACCAGACGGCAAGGCTGATTATCTGCACCTGGTAGATTATCCAACGGTAATGACCAAGGATTTTTTTCAGAAGGGCATTGATCTGCTGTTGGAAGTTGCGCAAGACAGCCGCACTGCAATCATGTGCAGTGAAGAGGACCCAGCCAACTGCCACCGCCATCATTTGATTGGCAAGTATCTGACAAGCAAAAACATCACTGTGCTGCATATCCGCGGTGATGGGGTGATTGTCAAAGACCAGCTTCTTCCGAACCTGCCAGAAGAGCCTCCGGCAACACAGCTAACGTTCTTTTAGGAGGGTGCTGCATGAAACTTTTTACAATCGGATTCACACAAAAGACCGCCAGGCAGTTTTTTGAGCTACTGAGAGAAAACGGGATAGAACGCGTCATTGATATCAGGCTGCACCCGGATGGGCAGTTAGCGGGTTTTTCGAAAAGAGATGATTTAGCGTATTTCTTGGATGTGCTGAATGGATGTGATTACCGCCACATACTAGGGCTTGCACCCAGCGATGAAATTTTAAAGGCTTATCGAAGCGATCACGACTGGCCTAAATACGCACAAGCGTTCGAGGCTTTAATGGACGAGCGCGGTATCCCGGAAACCTTGGATCGCAACCTGTTCGCTGCAAAAACATGCTGCTTGCTATGCAGCGAACCGACTGCCGAGAAATGCCACCGTCGCCTGGTGGCTGAACGCCTGGCTGAAGCCTGGAAGAACGTGGAAGTTATCCATATTTGAACGATGATTCGGGGGCAAGATGAAAAAAACACTGATCGTAACAGATGTTACCAGAATGCGGACTCCGCGAGTTTGCGTGGGGTGTGTGGATGAGCAAGGAAGTAATATACGCCCTGTATTAGAATGGGGGAATCTTGAAGAAAGTTGGCTGTCTGAAAATGGGAAGGCAGTTATCCGCCCATTTGCGAAAGTGGCCTTTGAATTAATTCGCCCAAAACCGCACCCTCCTCATTCAGAAGATTGGATTTTCAGACCTGAAGTGAAAGAATATCAAGGCGAGATATCAGAGGCTATGAGATTATGCTTACTTGAAGAAATCTCAGATCGAGATGTAGTGAGTATTTTTGGCACTGAAATTCGACATGGTCCAGGATCCTATATCCGAGAGAATGAGGGAAATCGGTCAATGGGAACGGTTCGAGCAGCTGAGATTAATTTCGTTCATTACGAGCAGTTTGACGGAATTTGGGGCTACCGGATCAGTTTTATCGATGAGGGTGGTGAATCATACCGGTTAACGGTAACTGACCTGGCCTTTCATTGTTACCTGGACGAGATTCGGGTCAAGCAAGGATACTGCGGTGACCGAATTGGAGCCATCGTTGCCGAATGCTTGCAGAAAAAGGTTGTTTATTTAAGGATTGGACTTTCACGCCCAACCTGGCAAAAATATCCCCACTGCTGCTTCTTACAGATCAATGGGGTATATTCTTTTCCAGATTATCTTAAAGGGCGCTGTTTTGCAGATTTTTGATTAAATCATCCATGATTAGAAAAAGAAAATCTTGCCCCTCCGCCAGATCCAAAGTGGAATGGGCAAAGTAAAGCATATCCTTCGGGTGGTCAACTGACAGTTTACCCTACAGACCTGCCACCGGATGTCACCCGATAAACTGCTCGAAGTTCTGCTGGTTGACCGGGGACAGGTCCGAGCCTGGGGCGGAATTATCATCAATACCTGATAGCATACCAGCGCTATTTAGGATAATTGCGATGTTGCTGCGGAAGATCCACGCTTACCCTCCGCAACGATCAGGGGAGGCGAGAGGCTTTTTCCGCTCCCAGACGCACCTGGCTTTTGTACGATGCAACCTGGAATTACGGTATAATGAATTTCAAACGAGGTGTGATGATGGAAACTATCCGTGTAGGTTCAGATTATTCAATTAAAATCCCATCCAGATTTCGTTCTGGGTTGAAAGCCGGTCAAGAAGTGGTGGTAAGTCAGGATGAAAAGGGACGATTGATCCTCACGCCCATCGAGCAAGTGCGAAAAGTTTTGAAGGAATCTTTTGGTATGTGGGCTGATCGGACGGACATTCCACAGGATGGCGTAGATTATATGGATGAAATCCGTAAAGGTAATCGTCTGAATGATCTGGGGCTCCGTGTAAATGAAGCTGATTGATACGGATATTACGATTGACCATTTCCACGGTCATCGTGCAGCTCTTAATTACCTGGAAGAAATTTTGACTGCGGGTGAAGTCATTGCAATTTCTGTTGTTACTTTGACAGAGTTGATGGCCGGTATGCGTCCCAACGAGGATGAGCGGACAGAGAAACTGCTTCGCTTGTTTACTCTTATAACTGTCGATGAAGCCATTGGTCGAAAAGCAGGGGCATACTTGAACCGATTTGGTCGTTCTCACAATTTGGAACTTGGAGATGCCTTGATTGCGGCTTCGGCGTTCGCCACTGGAGCAGAGCTAATCACTCGAAATATCAAGCATTATCCGATGGAAGATATTCATATTATCTCGCCCTATGAGCGTGGGCGCTAAGAGCGTTTCCTTTTTTAATACCTGTTTCGCACCCACCTCACCCAGAAGCGGAACAGGTCCCACAGCGTCAGGAAAACCAGCTCGAGCTTGGCGCCGGTGGCGCGGCCCGTGATGCGCGGGGCATATAAAACTTCTACCTCCACCAGCCGGCAGCCCAGCGCCCGCGCCTTGATCAGGATCTCCGCCAGGAAGAAAGCGCTGCGCCAGTATTCGATCGTCATACTGCGCAGCACATCCATGCGGTACATGCTGATGTACTGGAACTGCCTCAGCGGCATATGGAAAAGCTGCCGCACCAGGAAGATATTGGTGGCGTGCACCAGCTTGCGCGCCAGGTTGTAGTCACTGAGGTCCGAGCGCAGCCCCACGACCACATCCGCCTGCGGAGCGGCCTCGAGGTAGCGAGAGAGCTCGCTGGGCTCGATGGCCAGGTCAGCGGGGATGAAGATCAGCCATTCGCCTTGCGCGTGCTGCAGGGCGGTCATGAAAGCCCCGCCGATGCCCAGGTTGGTTGGGTGGTGAACGACGCGCACGCGCTCCTCTTGCGCGGAAAGCTGGTCTGCCAGCGCACCCGTCTCGTCGCGGCTGGCGTCGTCCACGATCAGGATCTCGACTGCGACGCCCATGGCATCCATCTGCGCCAGCACGGCCTGCACGCAGCCGGGCAGGCTACCGGCCTCGTTGTAGGCCGGCACAAAGACGGTCAGGAAAGGCTTCACGGCAGCAGGTTCAGCTCCTTGATATGGATGTTGGCGGTCTCGCCGGAGGAGCGGTTGAGGATCTCGAAGCGGATCTTGGAGACCTGCTGCGGACCCTGGCCGAAATTGAGCTTCATGAGCGGGTCGATGGCGGCATTGCTCAGCTCGGTGCTGTACACCACCGGCTCTGAATTCAACTCCGGGTACAGCATGGCGGTCAGGGTCAGGTCGGCCACGCCGAAATCAGCCTCCAAGCCCGAGAAGCTGCGCGGCGAGGGGAAGACCATCTCCAGGATAAAGGGGTTAGCCTCCAGGCCGCGCATCAGCGAGAGATGGTCGCCGTCGAACATCAAGCGCGGCTCGCCCATGTCGATCGGCGAGTAGTGCAGCTCCACCGGCTGGCCTCCCAGCTCAACTGTATTGGTGAGCAGCACCTTGCGGGCTTCTTTCTCATCCGCGAAGAGCTGGTCGGCATCATCACTGTAGCGCAAGCGCACGAAATAGAAGCCGGGGGCGCCGTTCGGATAGTTGAGCACCTTATCCACGGCAATATCGCTGAATTTCGGGCTGGCCACCGCCTTTTCATACTCGGGTGCGGTCATGACGAAAACGTCGTTCTCCTGCAGCGGCAGGCGCTTGAAGAGGTAGCCTTCGACGCTGCCCATGCTCATTTTCTGGCGCTGCTCGGGGGTAGTGAAAAAGTCCAGGAAGCGGTCGGTGGCATTCGCCCAGTTGGGTGAGATAATGAGCTGGCTGCCAGGGTGCTGCGCCAGATAACCTGGGATGGTGCCCTCAAAGAGCTGCTGCGCCCCGTACTGCATGCCATACAGCCCGTAGTCGCTGAACCACAGCGGGCCCTGCGTGAGAGCGATGCGGAACAGGCTGAAGTTTGCCACAGCCAGCACCACCAGGGCCGTGACAGACAGCACCCTGTAGTTGATATATTTCTCCAGGACCCCCAGCGCCCAGTTCAACCCCAACCCGGCCAAAATGCTGGCAGGCACCACGAAAGCCAGCACACGCGGGATGCCGATATCAAGCAAGGCTGCGCCGGCAGGCGTCACCACGGCGGCGATCAGCACCGCCCGGTAGGGAGACTGGCGGAAGTTCTTCAGGCTGAGGATCAAGCCAGCCAGCAGGAGCGGCAGAACCTCCAGGCGGATGTGTCCCAGGCTGTCGAAGCGGTGGCGGGCCAGGTCTTGACCGTTGGGCAGGAACCAGTACTGCGGACTGAGACCATATGCCACCTTCTGGAGATAGGTGGTGATCTTCTCACTCAAAGGGATATTGGTATACCAGTAGGAATTGACCACGTGCAGGTGGGTGGTGAGGGCCTCCGGCTGGTGATAGCGGAAGACGAGCAGGGGGAGCAGCAGCACAAGCCCCACCGGCAGCGCTTTGAGCAGCATGCGCCAATTCTTCAAATGGTAGGAAAAGTCTGAGATGAGCAGCAAAACGCCGGCGGCAGCCATGACGACCTGCGCGTTCGAATAGGTATAGAAGGTGAGCGCCCCGCATACCAGGGCGTGGATGATGTAGCGGGGGTCCTTGGTGCGGTAGAGCAGGTAGAAATACAGGAAGCAGCCGTAGAAAGCCGTGGTCATGACGGTCTCGAAGCCGGTGCGTGAATGCAGGAGCCAGGCTGGAGAAATGCTCAACAGCAGGGCTCCCACCCACCAGTAGCGCGCTTTAAAGATATTCTTCAAGATCAGGGCTACGGAGATCACCGCCAGCAGGCTGACCAGGGCAGAGGTGGCCCGCGTGATAAACACCGACTTACCGAAC
The DNA here is from genome assembly GCA_963751425.1 of uncultured Chloroflexia bacterium. Classification (GTDB taxonomy): domain Bacteria; phylum Chloroflexota; class Anaerolineae; order Anaerolineales; family UBA4823; genus CAVVUF01. Next base: position 540,777 of record CAVVUF010000003.1, read on the forward strand.
AAGACAAAGGTTACGGCGTGCAGGTACATGGAGATCAGCGGGGTCCAGCGCCCCCCGGCGGCTTCAACATACACCGGGAAGAGGATCCCCAGCCGGTCGCGAAAGCCCTGCTCGACGAGCTGCTGTGCATACAGGGTCTGCGAAGCCTCGTCCGCCATGAAGTAGATCGGGAAGCGGTCCAGGGCCACCAGGCGCGTCAGCAGGTAGATCACGATGACCGCGGCGAAGATCGCCTTCTCAAAGGGAATGCTCCGGGCAGCCGCATGGAGCAAATCCAGGGTAGCCCACCACCAGCGAGACAGGGATAGGCGCAGGGGCCGCGGCGCCAGGGCTTCAGCCTCTACCACCAGGCGCAGGCGCGCCTCCTCCGGCAAGCTCAGGCTGGCATCTGGGTGCAGCACCCCCTGGCGGTAGACAGCCCCGGTCGCCAGGGGTCGTCCTTCGGACCAGCTTGCCGTGCGGAGACCCCACCAGCCTTGCAGTCTTCCGGGGAAGGTGCGCAGCTTTTCAGGGAGCGCCCGCAGCTCACCCGGCAGCGCTTTTAGCCAGGCCAGGAAGCGGCGCCAGAATGCCTGGCTGTCGCTGAGAGCCAGGTAAATGACGGCACCCAGCGAAACCAGGCTGACAAAAAACCCGAGGTAGAAGGAGGCTGGACGGAAAGCAAACTCATATTTGTGCACCCCGGGGAGCATCTCCACCGCCAGGAAACCATCCAGGCTTTTTAGGAGCTGTCTTTGACCATCCACGCGCACCTGCCAGCCAGGATAATCCGTCGCCATGACAGCCAGCCGGTCGCCAGTGTTTCCCGCAGCGATGGTTTCCAGCGTGTTCGGTCCGGTTGTCACCCAGGTCTGCGGGATGACATCTTCACGAGCCAGCTCGCCAGCCTGGCTGCCCTGGTTGAGAATCGACTGGCTGACCGAGAAAACATAGGGCAGGCTGTGCGGCAGGTTGTATAGGCTGTAGCCTTCCGATTGCACGACCTGGGAAGGCGCCACGTAATCGGAGAGAGGCTGGTCGGAGGGTTGGATCAGGTAATTGGGGCGCGCCCGCACAGGACGCTGGGCTGGGTCATTCGAAAACTGGTGCAGCTCTCCCATTGGATACCAGGGCTCGATCAAGTGCAGGCGGTTAGAGAGCACCGCCTCGTACCACGTGTTATTGGGGTTGACGCGCAGGTAGCTATCGCCGGGCACATTCTGGCGCAGCCAGGCAGCCAGCCCGTAAACCGCACGGTTATCAGGCTGTGACTTAACATAAGGGCGGTGGGTGCTGTAAAGATCAAACACGCCCAAAAGCATGGCCCCGCCCAGCACGATGAGCCCTACCTGGACCAGGTAGCCGCGCAGCTGCGCCCAGCGGGCCGCCGGATTTACCTGGCGGGACTGCAGCAGCAGCTCCCAGGCAGTATCGACCCCAAAGCCAGCCAGGACAAGCAGCGCAAAGCTCCCCACGACGAGGGCGCGCAGCAGGTAGCGGAGGGGCAAGAGGGCCGGCAGGTTAGCCAGGGAGCTTCCCCCAGGAAGCTGTGGTAAGCTGATCCACAGCAAGACCATCAGGAATAAGAGCAGAAAGAAAACCAGGGGGCGTTTTTCCCGCTTCCAGAAAGCCAGGGGCAGGAGCAGCAGCGCCAGGAACGGCAGCAAACCGATATAGGCATAGAACTCTTCGCGCGCCGGCAGGGACTGCCAGGCGTCGGGGCGCACCGGATCCTTAGAGGTGTAATCCAGGATAATCTGCTTCAGGGTGTGGGCGCCGGGTAAATCGTGCAAGGGGTTAACCTTTGTCCAGGCCTGCGCCAGCGGAAAGATCTGCACCGCAGCCAGGCCGAAAGCCAACAAAAGCACCCAGAATATCGAAAGCGCCTGAGGCTTGCGCAGCAGCAGATAGGGCTTGGAAGGTTGAAAATCGAAAGACATCACCGCCGCAAAGAGCAGCGCTGCGATCAGCATATAAAAGGCATAGGTAATATTTCCCGAGACCAGGAGCAATCCCAAAGCCAGGGCAGCCAGGGCAACATGCAGGCGGCGACGGGTGCGCAAGACCAGGAAGAGCCCGGCGATAAACCAGGGGATCCAGGCAAAGCCCAACACGAAGGTATATTGTCCCTGGAAAAAGCGTGCTACAGGCTGCCCGGCAAAAGCAAACATCAGCGCCATCCACAGCCGGGCGGGGCGACCCATGCCCAGGGTCCTTCCCAGGAACCACATTCCCAGGGCAGCCGCCAAGAAGCTCAAGAACAGGGCCAGCTTGAAACCGTTTTGAACGCCCAGGAGCAGCACCGGCAGCGAAACCAGTGGGTTAAAGACATGCAGCAGCGGATCGGCAATGAAGGGTACGCCAGTGCGCAGGGCTGCATTCCATAACGGAAATTTGCCTGTGTCGTGTAGAGAATTCAAGAAAACATAATCCAGGGATTGGACCAAACCCGCTTCGTTACCGGGTAAGCGGGTTTGCTCGCCAAAATCAAGGAAGGCAGAACAAAAAGCCCATACCGCCAGGATTAACAGAACAAGCTCAAGAAGGGTCCACCAACGTTCAGAGAACCGCCTCTTGGGCTTTGAGTTCGCTTCAGGGATTTCGGTTGGATCGGAAACAGAAGATAAAGCCATAAGAATATCCCACCGATTATAGCATGCCTCTCAAGCGGAATGCAGCGTTCACATGAACTTGCTTGCCCGAACAGCCTCGCGTGGCTATAATACCCACAGAAAAGAGAACCCAGAAAGGATGAGTCAAACCCTCATGAATGAGACCATCACCATAGAATTATTCCAGCACCTGGTGCAGCTGGCCGCACTGGAGCTCAACCCAGATGAAGCGGAATACCTGCGCAAAGAGCTGAACAACCAGCTTAAAGCCATCCAAGACCTGGAAGCCATTCCACTGGAAAAAGATACCCCGGTCACATCGCACGGCGTGCCATACACAGCAGAGATTACGCCACCCTTGCGTGACGATGAATGGAAGCCCGATCCAGCCGCGAGAGATATCATGAGCCAGGCTCCGCAGAGCGAAGATGGTTATATTATTGTGCCCGATATCCCCCACATCGATTTATAAAAAGGCAAAAGAAAAATGGAATTATGCGACTTCAGCGCAATTGAAATTGCCCAAAAAGTACGCCGGAAAGAGATCTCAGCCAGCGAAGTGTTGGAAGCAACCCTGAAACGGATTGCCGCCGTCGATGGGCGCCCAGGCAGCCTGGAAGCTGGGACTTTGGAGGCGACCGACCTGAACCGGGTGCACGCTTTCATCACCCTGACAGCCGAGCGCGCCCGGCAGCAAGCCGGGCAGGTCGACCAAAAGCTGGCAGACGGGGAAGACCCCGGACCGTTGGCAGGTGTGCCTTTCACGGTCAAAGATATCTTCTGCGTGCAGGGCACGCCTTCCACTGCGGCATCGAAGATCCTGGCGAACTTCGTGGCGCCCTATACCGCCACGCCAGCCCAGCGCATGGAAGCAGCCGGGGGTGTGATGCTTGGCAAGGTCAACCTCGACGAGTTCACCTACGGGTCTTCGAACGAATCTTCCGCTTTCCAGCCCTCCACCCGCAACCCATGGGATACCAGCCGGGTACCGGGCGGCTCCTCAGGAGGCTGCGCCGCATCAGTGGCAGCGGGAGAGGGAGCTCTCTCGCTGGGTACCGACACAGCGGGTTCCATCCGCCAGCCAGCCGCTTTCTGTGGCGTGGTGGGGGTTAAGCCCACTTATGGGCGTGTCTCGCGTTACGGCCTGATTGCCTTTGGATCATCGCTGGACTGCCCAGGCCCGCTGGCACGCACGGTGACCGACGCGGCATTGATGTTGAAAGTGATTGCGGGAGCAGACCCGCACGACAGTACGGCAGCGAATACTCCGGCACCCAATTACACCGCCGGGCTGGAAGAAAGCATCCGCGGCTTGCGCGTGGGGCTCTCGCCTGATTACTTCCGGATCACTTACCTGGACGCTGAGACCGGCGAGCTGCGCCAGCAGCCGATCCCGGCGGAGATTGAAGACGCCGTGATGCGGGCAGCAGGCAGGCTGGCAGAGATGGGGGCGGATATTGTGGAGAACGTGCCTATGCCGCATACCCGCTACGGGGTTCCGGTCTATTTTGTCATCTCGCGGGTTGAGGCTGCCTCGAACTTGCACCGTTATGATGGCGTCAAATACGGTTACCGTGCCCCTGAAAAGTTCAAAGATCTGCAGGAAATGTACCGCAAGACGCGCGCCCAGGGATTCGGTGTGCAGCCCAAGCTGCGCATCCTGATGGGAATGTATGTGAGCGCGGCGCAGTACAGCGAGCAGTATTACCGGCGGGCGCTGCAAGTCAGGACTTTGATCCGCCAGGATTTCGACCAGATTTTCGACCGGCGAGGCAAGCACCGCTTGGATGCCCTGCTGACTCCCACGACCCCAACCACGGCTTTTCCCATCGGCGACGTATATGGCGACTCGGTGCTGATGCAGTATGCGGACCAATTTACTGTACCGGCCAATCACGCCGGGGTGCCGGGCATCTCCCTGCCGGCTGGATTTGACAGTGGCGGTCTGCCCACTGGCATCCAGCTCCTGGGACCCGATTTCTCGGAAGCTACCTTGCTGCAGATGGGGCGCGCTTACGAGATCGCCACGGCGAGCGATGCCTGGAGACAGGTGAAGCCAAAGATTTTAGAAAATAGAGCCGCAATGGGTTAAGATCTTTCCATAAGCATATGCCGTCTGCTGAAGAAATCCTGACCTTGTTAAAGTCGCAGGCGAATCCCGAAAATGTGGCCGGGATGAGCCGTTTTGGAATCAACCCGCACAACACATTGGGCATCTCAATCCCAACCTTGCGACAGATCGCACGGCAAGTCGGTAAAAACCATGCCCTGGCCGAAGAATTGTGGGCATCGGGCGTTCACGAGGCGCGCCTCCTGGCGGCTTTTATCGAAAACCCCAGGGCTGTCAGCGAAGAGCAAATGGAGCGCTGGGCAAGCGATTTTGATTCCTGGGATGTATGCGACCAGGTATGCAGCAATCTTTTCGACCGCACCCCTTTCGCATTCCAAAAAGCTCAGGAATGGAGCAGCCGAAGCGAAGAATTTATCAAACGGGCTGGCTTTGTCTTGATGGCTTGCCTGGCTGTGCATGCAAAAAAAGCCAGGGATGAGGAATTTGAGACATTCTTCCCGCTCATCCTGCAGGAAGCGGCCGATGGACGAAATTTCGTAAAGAAAGCTGTGAACTGGGCATTGAGAGGGATTGGGAAACGCAACGATAACCTTAACCATAAGGCTATCCAGACCGCCCTCGCCATGCAGAAAATCGACTCAAAATCTGCCCGCTGGATCGCGGCCGATGCGTTACGCGAGCTGAAATCTGAGGCTGTCCAGACAAAGCTGGCTGAAAAAGGTTAAACTAACAATTTCGTAATCTCCGGGCCTGAATTTAGGAATGCGAAGAACTTAGATTATAATTAGTGAAATAATTATCAACTCCAAAGGCGCGCCTGAGGAGCGTTTTTATTATCTTTGTTTATAGGAATTACCATGGGGCTAGAAACCGGGGAAACCCAACCCGAGGTTAGCCAGCAGGAAACCAGCAGACCTCCTAAATCCCAAGGATTTTGGACAAAGCTGGTTGCTTCGGGTTTGCGGCGAAAACTGATCATCCCTTACATGCTGCTGACCCTCCTGCTTGCCATTGTTGGAACCTATGTGGTCACACGCCTGGTCGCATCATCGATCGAGGAGCGCTTTACCAATCGTCTCAAAGATGCCAGCCAGGTATCGACCGACTCCATCGCCCGTCGAGAGCGCAAGCATCTGGAAAACCTACGGTCGATGGTCTATACCACCGGAGCGCCAGAAGCGGTCGCTGCACAAGACATTGCAAAGCTCAATGAATTTTTCTATCCAATCCTGATCAACTCCCAATCAGATATTATCAGCGTTTTGGATACCAAGGGACAGGAATTTTTCTCCCTGGGATTCGATAAGGCCTCAAACCGGTATATCCAGAGCACCGGGCAGGATTTTTCGAACTTTGCGCCTGTTCAAAAGATCCTGGAGAACACCGTTGACAAGAACGGCGATAAATTTATCGGCATACATGACACCAATTTCGGGCCTGCTTTCTTCACTGCCGCCCCAGTTCCAGATGAAGATGGAAATTTGACCGGGGTGGTGATGATCGGTACTTATCTGGATAACATTTTAGCGGATGCTAAGAAAGAGGCGCTGTCAGATGTCGCTCTCTTCAATCAAGATGGATCCCTGGTCGCAACGACACTGACAGAGCCCGATGAAGGCTTTGGAGCATTAGAAACAGCTGTCCAAGGCTTAGAAGGCAGCACAAGCCCTGTGATCAAGGATGTAAAACTTTTCAACCGCGATTACCAGGTGCTCTTTACGCCATTCACCGTCAGAGAGGAACAATTAGGCTGGATGGGGGTAGTGCTTTCCAGTGAATATGTCACCTCTGCAGAAGCCACCAGCCGGATGACCTTCGCACTCATTTTTACCATCGGGACTGCGGCTGTGATTGTCATCGGCTATCTGCTCTCACAGAGCATTGCGCGGCCGATCTTAAAACTGCGCACAGTTTCGCAGGAAGTGGCGGCAGGCAACCTGAACCAGACAGTTGGCATTCAGCGCAATGATGAAATTGGCGAGCTGGCAGTGGCCTTCGATCAAATGACACTCCAACTACGCGAGCGCACCGAGGAAGCCGCCCGCCTATTTGCGGAAACCGTGCAGCGTAACAAAGAGCTGGCGACGATCAACGCTCGCCTGCAATCGATGCAGCTCCAGCTCATCCAGGCCGAAAAATTGGCCGCAGTAGGACAGCTAACTGCAGGAATCGTCCACGACGTTAAAAACCCGCTGGCTGTGATCAAGGGGCTTTCGGAGCTGATGCTGGGAAATGATCTTACTCCTGAAGAACATCAAAACCTGAACGTCATCCATGAAAGCTCAGTCAAAGCCAATGCCATCGTCACTGACCTGCTCAAGTTCGCCCGGCAATCAACACCCGAGAAAAAATTCCAGGATCTGCGCGAGACTGTAGAGGCCTCCCTGCGCCTGACGGCATACCTATCGCGGAAAGCAAATATCGAAGTCATTAAAGACCTACCCGATCATCCTGTGCTAATGTGGTACGACTCACAGCAGTTAGAGCAGGTTTTCATTAACATTATCCACAATGCCATTCAGGCGATGGCGGAAAGGGGTGTCCTGCGCGTGAGTATGGTGCGCAGTGGCGTTGGGTCCAACGATAATACAGCAGTAGTCGCTTTCCAGGACAGCGGTGTTGGTATCCCGTCTGAAAACCTGAGCCGTATTTTTGATCCCTTCTTTACCACCAAGCCTGAAGGACAAGGAACGGGTTTGGGGCTTTCTGTCAGTTATGGCATCATTTCAAACCACAATGGGCACATCCAAGTTGAGAGCAATGTGGGGAAAGGCTCGACCTTCACAATCATCTTGCCTATCGATCTGACACCACCACAGGGAGTAGGGTAAATGGAAAAAGAGCGAATTATCGTTGTTGATGACGATCCCGATGTACTCTTCATGATTGTTGTTTCACTCCGCCAAAGGGGATACGAAGTGGAAGAAGCCACAAACGGACTGGAAGCGATTGAAAAACTGCGCACGCAAGAGCAGTTTTGTGTGATGTTGACCGACTTGATGATGCCGGGCATGAACGGTCTATCTCTGCTGAGAGAGACCCACAAACTGGATGACCTGTTGGAAGTGGTGATGGTAACCGCAGTAGGAACGCTTGAAACAGCAATTGCAGCGCTGCGTGAAGATGGCGCTTTCGACTACATCTTAAAACCCTTTGAGTCGCTCAACCAATTAGCAATCGTGGTCGAGCGTGCCCTGGCCCACCGGCGCCTTGTGTTGGAACAACGCTCTTTGCAAGAGCACATTCAATCGGAGGCAGAATGGCTGCGCGCATTAATCTCCAATACGGGCGATGCGGTCCTGGCTGCTGATACCAATGGAACCCTGACGATTGCTAACCCGGCTGCCCTGCGCCTGCTGAAGACAGACAATGTGGTCGGAAAATCTGCTCAAGAAGGGTTACCAATAACCCTTTCCAAAATTATTAATAACTGGCAGGTTGTCGGCCGAGATATCCCAGCCATTCTGGAAACTACCTGGTCAGACGGAACTATCTTACTGGTAAATCTGACCCCGGTGAGTGGAAAAGACGGCTCATGGCAGGGATGGGTAATGGTCTTGAGCGATGTGACGCACCTGAAGCGGTTAGATGAGCTGCGCACGAAGACGTTGGCAGATTCAGCACGGAAGATCCAGCTGCCGTTGGCAGAAGCTGTCAATGATTTGATCGAGTTGAGCGAGGTTGCTGCTCAAGAACCGCGCATCAGCAGTATCGTTTATCGCCTGACGAAGGTCTGGGATCGCATCCAGAACTGGCTGGATAGCCTGCTGGCGCAAAGCCAGATCGGCTCAAAACCAGAAGTGAAGTTGGAATTTGTAGATATCAAGACACTCTTGGAGGAAATGCACCAGAGCTTACGCTCGAACCTGATGCGAGAGGCAGGCGTCAAGCTGGATCTTCAAATCAGCTCTGAGCTGGCTACGGTACGCGCGGATAACGGGCAGCTTAGGCAGATGCTGCATGAGCTCATTAAGCGAGCAGCTCAACGCAGCCAGGAAGGTGCCGAGATACATCTAAACGCCTATAAACAGGCTGGTCAAGTGTGGGTCGAAGTCAAGGATACAGGCCCGGCTGTCAGCTTGACGGATTTACCGCACATCTTTGAGAAAACCTTTATTGGTACAAAAACTGGCAGCTCAGATGCGGGTTTTGGTCTGGCGATGGTGAAAACAACCATGGATCAGATGGGTGGACAGGTATGGGTCAGTGGGCAAGAACCACTTGGGAGCGTAATCTCTATCTGCCTGCCGATTGCATGATGACGAACACAAATGTAAAGGAAGATTAACAGATCATGGGGCATGGACGATGAGTACATCGCAGATGAATACATCTGGGCAGATGGGTACATCTGGGCAGATGGGTACACCTGGAAAGGATGGGCGCCGAAAGGATCCTGATCCCACTGCAGACAGCGATATCAGATCTCAGCTAAAGGATCTGGTTCGCTGGCTGCTCGTCTTGCCGTTGATCTTCTTACTGTTATTCTCCTGTGGCAGGCTGGCTGCCGAGGGTGTGACGCCAGAAGTAAAAACAGCTATTCGGTCTTATATTATTCCCGACTACAAAGTATGGGAAAATATACCGTTTCAACCTGTCAGTAAGGAAATTGTAGAAAAAGTCATTGAGGAGGAGGGCAGCTCCTATGGGTCTGTGGCAACCGGGACGCTGTGGCCCACGCCTGGAGTAGGCACCGAGGTGGCTCTGCTCCCCTCGATCACACTTACCCCCCAACCCACCCAAACCTCTCAACCTCCCCCAAGCCAGACGCCCAGGCCGACAACTACTCCCACCAGAGTTCCTGATACGGCAATCCCACTGCCGACCATAACATTTACCCCTTCGAATACTCCTACTCAAACCCAAACGCCAACGCGCACATACCCGCCCCCTCCCACGCTCACGCGCACCCCAACCACCCAGCCTCCGCCGCCGCCTACCAACACAGCCACCCCAACGGTTACGCGCACACCTACCGTCACGCAGACGCCCACACGCACCTCAACCGTGACGCAGACACCTACACGGACAAATACCGCCACGCAGACTTCTACTCCAACGCAGACCTCTACGGTGACGCTTACTCCCACCATCACCCAAACGCCTACTGAGACATCCACCCCGACAAACACACTCACTCCTACTCCAACTATCACTCCGACCCCTCTGCCGACGATAATCGGTTCATTCCTGCCCCCAGGACCTCCGGATGGAGGAGTGACATCCATTCCTTGCCTCGAAGGGGTAATCTATGACCTCGGTGGGCAAACATCCTTCCCATCCCTGGTCTTTTATGAAAACGCGACCGGTGGGATTATTAACCTGGATATCGTCATCATCTCCGTCAGTGCGAGCAGCACAGGATCCTGGAATAATGTTTTCTTTTGGGGAGATGGAAACCCCAGCAACAACGGCACAATCCAAGCCTATCACTTTGCCAGCGGCGAATTTGATAATGAAGCAATCCCAACGACAGAGCTCTTTGGGACAGACCCGTTTCAAAGCGGCATCTCGATCCCTATTTCACCCGCTTATATGCCTTACCAGTATGTGCAAATTTCCGCACCTTCTTTTTGTGGAGACCCGGCTGAGGTAGACTCAATTGAGATTTATCCAAACTTTCCTCCACCTTAGCCGACTAACTCAAGCAACAAGAGAGAACTTATGCCTGAATATGAAGCGATCATCGGCCTGGAAACTCACATCCAGCTCAATACGACCACGAAAATTTTCTGTGCTTGTAAAGCAGATTCTTGGGGCGAGCCACCGAATACCAATATCTGCCCGGTATGCACGGGGATGCCGGGTGTGCTGCCTGTATTGAACAAAGCGGTCGTGGAGAAGGGTGTATTGCTGGCAGCCGCGATGCACGCAGCCATCCAAAAGGTTTCTTTTTTTGACCGGAAGAATTATTTCTATCCCGACCTGCCAAAAGGCTATCAGATATCACAGTACGATATGCCTTTGGGGCGCGGCGGAACCCTCGATTTACCCATGCCAGATGGAACTATCCGGCGCGTAGGAATCACGAAACTGCATATCGAAGAGGATGCCGGTAAAACAAAGAATGAGCGCGGCAGGCGGTTGATCGACTTCAACCGCTGCGGGGTGCCGCTGATTGAAATGGTCACCGGTCCCGACTTACGCTCAGCAGACGAGGCTGCCCAATACCTGATCCGTTTGCGACAACTTTTGCGCTGGATCGGCATTTCAGAAGCTGACATGGAAAAAGCGCATTTGCGCTGCGATGCCAATGTTTCTATCCGCCCCAAAGGGGTAGATTACCTCAATCCCAAGACAGAGATCAAAAACGTCAACTCGATCGTGGCGGTCAAAGAGGCCATTGAGAAGGAGATCAAACGCCAGATCGAAGAGACGGAGGCTGGCAGAAAGATTTAAGCCTGGACACTGGAATGGGATGAAGAAGCGGGCGTGCTGCGCAAGATGCGCTCAAAAGAAACTGAAGCCGATTACCGCTATTTCCGAGAGCCAGATTTACTGCCGGTGCGCCTGGATCAAGCCTGGTTGGAGGAAATCTTAGCCGGGCTGCCGGAGCTTCCGCTGGAACGCCGAGGCCGCTTCATGACAGCGTATGGACTGCCCGAGTATGATGCCGATATTCTGACCAGCGAACGTGCTTTATCGGATTATTTTGAGGCAGCAGTCAAAGCGTATGGCGGAGACCCGAAGCGGGTTTCAAACTGGTTGATGAATGACGTGCTGCGCATGATTAATGAAAAAGGCATATCTGCAAGCGAGCTGAAGCTGACCCCTGTTTACCTGGCAGATATCATAAAACTGGTTGACTCGGGTACCGTAAACACATCGACAGGTAAATCGCTGCTGGATAAGGTGGAGGCCAGCGGACATGCACCAACCGAGATCGTGCAGGCGGAGGGATTAGCCAAGGTCAGTGACCAGGAAGCTATCCGCACGATCTGTGCAGAGGTCCTGGCGGAAAGCCCTGAGCAGGTGAATGCGTATAAAGGCGGGAAGACCACGCTCATGGGCTGGTTCGTGGGACAGGTAATGAAGAAAATGCGCGGCAAAGCTGACCCGCAGGTGGCGAAGAATATCTTAGAGGAATTGTTGGTAAAGTAAAAGCAGGGCAGTAGTCAGATTATGAATTTGGTCTGTAAACAATGACCAGAGGTATTGAATTGATTCAAGAGCAGGTTAGAGGGTTGAGTCGGGGTATAATCAGCCCTCACGAACACAAGTATGAAGATTATATTGCATAATTTATAGGTATGAGTAAAAAAACCTTTCACCTCGTTTCCCTGGGATGCGCCAAGAACACGGTCGATTCGGACTCGATGGCGCAACTCTTAGCCGGATCGGGTTATCATGCTGTAGAAGATCCCGCCAAAGCGCGCGTCCTGATCGTCAACACCTGCGGCTTTATCGGCCCAGCCAAGCAGGAATCTTTACAGGTGCTGGGTGAGCTGGCAGCCGACAAACGCCCAGGGCAGGTTTTGATCGCAGCGGGCTGCCTGACCCAACGTTATGGGCAGGAAGTAGTCCGCCAGGTACCCGGAGTGGATGGTATCTTGGGCACGCGCCGGTGGATGGATATTGTCGAAGTGGTCGAAGCGCTGCGCCAGGGCAGCCACCCCCAACCGGTTTACCACCTGCCTGAAACTGCAACAGTAGGCCTGGACGAACACGAAACGCTGCGCGCCAGCCGGATGGGAGGCAGCGCTTATCTGAAGATCGCGGATGGGTGCCGGCGTCCTTGCGCTTTCTGTGCCATACCACTGATCAAAGGAACGGCAGTGAGCCGCCCATTTGAGACAATCCTGGCAGAAGCAAGGGAGCTGCAGAACATGGGGGTGCGAGAGCTGATCTTAATCGCCCAGGATACAACGGATTATGGTCACGACCTGGGGATGCGAGAGGGGTTGGCGCAGCTCCTGGAAGGGCTGGTGAAGGAGGCAGCGGAGATTGATTGGATCCGGATCATGTATGCCTACCCAGGATACGTCACCGATCGATTGATCGATGTGATGGCAAACCACAGGCAAATCTTACCTTACTTAGATATGCCCTTGCAGCACGCTCATCCGGCAGCCTTAAAACGCATGCGCCGCCCGGCGAACATGGAATGGGTCTATAAAACGCTGGGCAAAATGCGCCAGGCGATGCCAGAGCTTGCTCTGCGCACAACTTTCATCGTGGGTTATCCCGGAGAAACTGAAGAGGAGTTCCAGGCACTGTTGAATTTTGTCGAGGACATTCGCTTTGACAAAGTGGGCACCTTTCAATTCTCTTTTGAGCCGGGCACTGCCAGCGAACACCTGGGTGACCCGGTTCCAGCAGAAGTGAAACAAGAGCGTTACGAAAGACTGATGAGCACCCAGCAGCATATCTCGCTGGAACGCAACCAGGCCTTCGTAGGAAAAACGCTGGATGTGCTCATCGAGGGGCAAGGAGATGGCGTCTCCATCGGACGCAGCTATCGAGACGCGCCCGAAATCGATGGACTGGTTATCGTGGCGATGGAACCATCGGAGGGTGAACTCCCTGTAGGACAGATCGTCCCTATCCGCATCACCGGTGCAATGGCTTACGACTTGTCTGGGGTGGTTGCAAAGCATGAAGGGCCGATCACTCTCTCTATTTGATGGACTGGCACTCTTGATAAGCCTGGCCGCGATGGCAGCCGCGGCATTCGTCACGCAGCAGACCTTCGAGGCTTTACCGCACCTCGAGGATGAGTTTGCAACCACCTGGCAGGCAAAGGTGCTAGCTGACGGGAACCTTTACCTGCCCACGCCAGATTACCCCGACAGCTTCCTCGTACCATTCGTTGTAGATTACCAGGGACGCCGTTTCAGCAAATATCCACCAGGCTGGTCTTTGCTGTTAGCATTGGGGATAAAACTGGGATTGCGCGCCTGGACCAACCCGCTCCTGGCTGGGACGGGGGTATGGCTGACCTATCTACTGGGTAAGCGAGTTTTTAATGAAAAGGTGGCTCTTCTGGCAGCCGGGTTGACCCTGACTTCGCCCTTCTTCTTGATAAACTCAGGCACCTTACTCAACCATCCCTTAGGATTGGTGTTAAGCACTGGCTTTGCGCTGGCCTGGCTGAAGGCTTTTTGCATACCAGATGAAAAACATCCCTGGATGCCCACCATTGCTGCCGGTCTGCTGATTGGGATGATGGCACTCACCCGCCCATGGACTGCAGTGGGCCTGGCAATTCCCTTTGCAGTACACGGCGTGTTCATTTTAATCCATGGGGGCCGGCAGCGGCGCCTGCGCCTGTTGGCTTTTGGACTGTTGGCGGCGGCTTGCGCTGCTTTGCTTTTCTTTTGGCAGTATCTGGTCACGGGAAATCCGCTGTTGAACACTTATACCTTGTGGTGGCCTTACGATAAGGTAGGTTTTGGCCCTGGCTTCGGACCGATGCCAGACGGGCATAACCTGACTTATGCGCTGGCAAATGCCCGCCGGGCGCTGCGCACAGGCTGGCATGACCTTTTCGGTTGGGGGGCTTTCTCCTGGGTTTTCCTGCCATTTGGAGTTTGGGCTGCCAGACGCAATAAAAAAGCATGGCTGGTGGCAAGTGTATTTCCAACACTGGTTTTCATTTATATGGCCTATTTCACGACGCCTAACATCTTAGGGCCGCGCTACTATTATGAAGGCTTGTACAGCTTAACCCTGATCTCGGCAGGTGGCATTTTTTTCCTGGCAGGAAAATCGATCGATCCTGACGTAAACTCTCGGGACCAGAACGGCTGGCGAAAAGGACGTGCTTTGGGAGTGGCTGTCTTGGTCGCAGGGCTAATCGGTTTCAATCTCCTTTTCTACATATCGCCCCGGTTAGGAAATTTGCACAACCTTTACGGCATCGGCAAGCAAAACCAGGCCCCCTTCCTGACAGAATCTGCGCGCGCCCTCACCCCGGCTTTGATCATCGTCCATTCTGACCGCTGGATGAGTTACGGTGCGCTGCTTGACCTGGAAGACCCTGAGCTGGGAAGCCCGTTCATTTTTGCCTGGAACATGGATGATACCGTCGATGCCAGGGTGGCAAGGCGGTATCCCAACCGGGCAGTCTATCATTATTATCCCGACGATCCCTTTACATTTTTTACGGCTCCGCTTCCATAATAACCACTAGAATTCTTAATCAGGCCCACAAATTCTGAGTAAGGGGGCTTTAGGCTGATCCAAAAACTAGAGGGAACTTGGATTCTATACTTGTTGGGGGGTAGTAAAGCATGTATAATCGCCGTTTAATTCCTCGAAAGATCCCCAAAAAAGTTTAAAATATTGGTTTTAGCGGTATAGACGGAGGAAGCAACGAGGTGAGATATGAAGGTCGAATCCATCCGCAGTGATTTTCTACCCGATGCCCCTTTTGGGCCAGAAAGTGATGCATGCGCCATCTATCTGGGTGTGCGTAAACAAGGGCAAAGCACCTATGGAACGTTGAAACGCTCGCTAAGCGCGCTCACTGCCATGGGACATCGCACAGGTTTTGTCAACGGCGAGGGGGATGGGGCGGGTGTTCAGACCGATATTCCCCGCCGGCTATGGTCACGCAAGCTCAGTCAAGCCAGTCTGCGCGCCAGCTTAGCCGTACTGCCAGGATTCTGGGTGGGTCATCTCTTCATCCCTCCAACTGAAGATACCCCAGGTCTACACAACAACATTTATGCAGCTTTTGAACAGGCCGGATTGAATCTAATCTACCAGCAAATTGGACGGACGCGGCAGGAAGTCCTCGGTGGTAATGCGCGCCTGGCACCACCTACGTTCTGGCAGGTCGCCGGTCATGACGAATTCCCTGACCTGGAGAAACGTCTCCTGGCAATCCAGGTAGATCTTGAAAGGCGATTTCCGATCCATTTTCTCTCTCTCAGCCCTCATGTGGCCGTCTATAAAATGCGTGGATCTGTGGAAGCCCTAGCCCGCTATTTCCTGGACCTGCAGGATCATAATTATGATACCTCGGTTGTGCTTTGCCATGCACGTTACTCGACCAATACCTTCTCTAATTTCGAACGTGCCCAGCCTTTCGCTCTACTTGGCCATAACGGCGAGATCAATACGATCACTCGCCTGCGATTAGAAGCCGAACAGATTGGCACCATACTCCCGCCAGGAGGCTCTGACTCACAGGATCTCGACCGGACGCTCCACACCCTGTGCGCCAACTATGGACTGGATTTGATAGAGGCCATGGAAACAATCTTTCCGCCCGTTCCCTACGAAGTGGATCACCTCCCTGCAGAACAAAGAGCCGTTTATACCCGTATGCGCCAATCCTTTGGCCCTTATGCACAGGGACCAGCCGCCATTGTGGCCCGTTATGGAGATATGATTGCTGCCTCGGTAGATGCGGTTGGCTTGCGTCCTTTATGGTTTGTCGAAACCGAAAAAGAGTTCCTTTTCAGTTCCGAACGTGGCGCGATCCCCTTAGAAGTAATGGTAGACAGTCCACGACCGTTAGGCCCTGGCGAAAAAATGGCTGTACATATCCAGCGCGGTGAAAATGCAGAGTTATATGATCATTCTAAAATACGCCAGCATGTGATGAACCGGGCTTTCCAGCGCGAGGCACCCCAATTGGCTCGCCTGTACTGGACAGCCTGGGATCAAGCCGGGCTGGAAAACTCGCACCCGCCCAACCGGCACGCTACCAGCGAAATATCGCAGCGTGCGGTTGAAGCAATGGCTTTATCAAAACCGAGTGATTCAGACACTTTTGATCCCACAGCGCTTTCCTTTCCCTGGCAGAATCCTGAGCTGGCTTGTCCAATCGATCTGAACAGCTTGGCTGCCAATGGCTGGAGCCGCGAAAACTTACAAGCCATTCATGATGAGTTGATCAACCACAAGGAAATCGGTTCATTGGGATACGATGGGCCATTGGCTGTGCTGGCGAAACACCGGGGTAATGTGGCTGATTTTTTCAAAGAAACCGTGGCGGTAGTAACCAACCCGGCTATTGATCACGGGCGCGAAGCGGAGGTATTCTCCACAAGCAGCCTTCTGGGCGCTTGCCCGGCCATTGGACAGGCACCCGATCCGCACGACATTCTGATAACCCTCCTTTTGCCCTTGCTTACCGGAGGACACCCGGCGCTAGGCACACCAGCGACATCCCAAGAATTGGCGGAAGAGTTTGGCACTCTGTCCATCGAACGCCTGCTGGAGACCTTTCAGGGACACACCACCTGGCTGACGCTGGGCGTCTTCCCTGACGAGAACGTCTGGACCGCTTTGGAGCGCCTGGCCAAACAAAGCGCCCAGGCTGTAGCCTCTGGCACGCAATGTTTAGTATTAGATGACTCCGAGACGTTAGCTAGAGGCTTAGGGTGGCTCGATCCCATGCTGGCCGTCAGCCGGATTGATGAGAGTCTGCGCCTGGCATGCCGGAATGATTTGGACTTGCGCAGGCAAAGCGGTCTGGTTGTCCGCAGCGCTGCCATCCGTAACCTGCATGATGTCATACTGCTCTCTGGTTTCGGCGCTGACGCAATCAACGCCTATGCATTATCCGTCGTGGCAGTGCAAACAGCCGAGAAAGCCGGCCTTTCTGCGCTTGAAATCCAGCGCCGACAACTTAAAAGCCTGAAAGAGGGTATGGAAAAAGTGATTTCAACGATGGGCTGCCATGAGCTGCGCGGTTACGGCCGGGTTTGCAGCTCGATAGGGCTCGCCCCCAGCGTGGCGGCTGTGCTGCAAACGCCCAATTACTTTGGCAGCGAGTCAGCCGGCCTGACCTGGGAACGCCTGGACCGTGAATCCAACGAGCGCGGTCATGAGCTGCGCACAAAACCGCCCATTCAGTCCCTCCCACAGGTCGAACGTTTCTTCCCCCGCTTTTGGAAAAAGGTGAGCCAATTCACCCGCTCTGAAGCGGGATATGACGACATTTTGACAACTTTCGGAGAATTGAAGCGAGATAACCCTGTTTCACTCCGCCACATCGTTGATTTTAAAAAAGTGCGCGGCACTGTGCTGCCCAGCCAGGTCGATTTGAGCGTGCGAGATTATCGCCTGCCTTTTATCATTAGCGCCATGTCATTCGGCTCTCAAGGCGAGACTTCATTCCGCGCCTATCTAGAAACAGCAGTTCGGATGAATATCATCTGCATCAATGGTGAAGGCGGAGAGCTTCCTGAGCTGATGGGCGTCCAAAAGAAAAACCGAGGCCAACAGGTTGCCTCTGGACGATTTGGAGTGAATGCACAGTTCTTGAATTCAGCGGCGGTGATCGAGATCAAAATCGGTCAGGGCGCCAAGCCCGGGGAGGGGGGTATGCTGCCTGCTTATAAGGTTACCCCCAGGGTAGCTCAAGCCCGCCGTACTCCGCCTTTTGTGCCCTTGATGTCTCCATCTAATAACCATGATCTATATTCGATTGAGGACCTGGCTCAGTTGATTGAGGAACTCAAAGTGGTAAATCCGCAAGCCAAGGTATCCGTCAAGTGCCCGGTCGTACCGAACATCGGTGTAATTGCCGTTGGCATTGCAAAAGCCGGGGCAGATATCATCAACTTGAGCGGCTTCGATGGAGGCACCGGGGCCGCGCGCAAACATTCGCTGCAGTTTGTGGGTTTACCCGCAGAAATTGGCGTCATACAGGCGCACCGGGCTCTGGTTGATGCTGGCCTGCGCCATAAGGTGGAGATTTGGTGTGACGGCGGCATGAAAACAGGCGAAGACGCGGTCAAAATGATCCTGTTGGGAGCCAACCGGATCGGTTTTGGGACGATGGCCATGGTTGCGATTGGCTGCTCGATCTGCCGGAAATGCCAGGAAGGTACTTGTTTTGTGGGGATCACGACCCAGATCGAGAGCATTGAAGAAGCACTAGATAAAGGCCTGCGCGTATTTACCCCTCTCGAATATGAGGTCTCTGTCGCACATTTGACGAGATATTTCATGGGACTGGAGGAGGAGATTCGCCAGATCACCGCCCGCCTGGGCGCTACGCGACTGCAGGAGCTCGTCGGCAGAGGCGACCTCTTGGAACAGGTTGCATGCCAAGATAAGGTGGACCTATCTGCTATGTTTGCAGCTATCCCGGTCCGTTCTAAACCGGAGCTAGAATCAGGCATTGGTCGGCTGCTGGTGCGACCACGCAACAACTTGACCCGTTTGCTTGGCGAGTTGATCATGGAAACGGTCTTAGGCGATAAAGAACGCGAGATCACTTATCAAGATTCAGTCACAGCTATCGATCGCGCTTTGGGGTCGCATCTTGTTGGGGCGCTGCTGCGCAGGCCTGATTTCCAATCTGAAGTAGATCATTTACACCTGCGTTTTGGTCCTTCCTCGATCGCAGGAAATGGTTTTTCTGCCTGGACAGCTGATCCGCTGGATATCATTATCGAAGGAGGCGCACAGGATGGTACAGCCAAAGGTGCCTGCAGCGGGCGGGTGGCAGTGATGAAAGGGATCAACCATGAGGGTTTACGGATCGATGGCTCAGTAGGAAAAAGCTTTGCTTATGGAGCCCAAGGTGGTATTTTAATCGTGCAGGGTAATGCAGATTCGCGCGCTTGCATCCGGCTATCAGGAGCGGATGTGGTTTTCGGCGGTGAAATCCTGACTCCCATCCGGGAGGAAAATCTACGCACCTCAACACATGCCAACCTGAAAGGCTATGCTTGTGAGTATATGACTGCCGGGCGAGTGGTTATCCTGGGAGACCCCGGACCGTATGCTTTTTCGGGTATGACCGGAGGAGTGGTTTTCCAAAAACTCACTCCTGAGATGGGTTTTGATAAGAATGCGCTGCAACGACGCATTGCTCTGGGAGCACAAGTGAAGATCGAAGACGTGAATCCCGTGGATGTGGTGGAGATCCAACAATTATTGGGCTATTACATTGAGGCATTAGAGCAGACCTACCAGTATGAAACCGCAGAAAACATTCGTGCGCTCTCTACCGATAACATATTGCTAGAACATTTCATTAAAGTTGTTCCCCTAGCCACAAGCAGCGCGCCTGTGCTTATGGAGATGATGGCAGAAGATCTAAGCGAATAAGCGGCCAGCCCAAGCGTTATTCAATAATCCTGGGATTACGATACGCGCGCAAAGGCCGTCAATGCCAGCACCACCACAGCTAGCAGCAGATTCAACCGCAGAAGCCGGACTGACCGGCGCTGAATGCGTTCCATTTCCGGGACATCCTTACCCTGGCTGAGGCGCAGCGCAGCCCGCCTGATTTCGGGCAGCAACCCCCAGGTCACATAGGCACTGATCACAATCATTAGAAAATAAACGCTGTGCTTGAGGAGGATGGCTGCCGCCCAAGGACTATCAACTGCCAAAAAGCTGTGATAATTTTGGTTTACGCTCAATTGGAACATGCCTGTACCTGCCAGGACCGCCAGGCAAAACCACCCCAGCGGATCCAGGCGGCGCTGTAAGCCTTCCAGGAAAATGCTATAAGACCGGCTGTCTAAGCTGCGCTGTGCCGCAGGTAAAACAACCAGGGCCAAAGAAGCCAGGCTGCCGATCCATAGGACGGTCGCCAGCATATGAAACCAAAAAGCGATCGAGAGGCCTATTGGGGGCATCTAAACGCCTCATTTTCTTTATGGAGATGTTGTAGGAGTCGGTGACTCGAGAGCCGGTGACTCCTGAGTCGGCGTGGGAGTATCAGCCGGAATTTCCTGAGTGGCGGTGGGCGTGGGCGTATTTTCCACTGGGATAAATTCTAGCGTGGCCGTGGGGGTTGGCGTATCGAGTGTCAATGGCGTGCTGACAACGGTATTGGCTTCCTGGCATTTCTGGGAAGCGAAATCAGACGTAGGCCGGGCAGCGGGGTTATCACGTATGCTCAAAGCGGCCTCGTATTGCTGCTGAGCTTCGCAGAACATCCCCTGCCGCGCGTACCAATCACCAAAACCAAGCAAAGCCAAGATGTTGCGCTCAAAAGCGGTATACCCTGAGCCATCCACCAGGTTTGGAGCAATCTGAACCAATTGTCCGAAATAATAAACCGCTTGCGACCAATCCACATCCCAAAAGCTGGCGCCACGTACATATAAAATAGCCCAATCACGCCAGTTCCTGGCTTCAACATCCAATGGGCCAAAGCGCTCTGCCAGGGCGAGGTCATAGGTGCCGCCTTCAAGGTCTGCCTTACTGGCAATCTTATCCACCCCACGATTACGCAGCGCCACGAATATCAGCCCATCAACTTTAACAGCCATGAAAGTTGGATCGCGCTTACGCAGGATCAGAAGGGTATCAATAACGGTTGACCAATCACCAGCCAGCAACGAGGCCTGGGCCTGAGTGAAAAGCTCCTCGCGGCCGCGCGTATCTGGAGTAGGGGTCAGGGTGGGGGTAGGAGCAACCGTAGGCGTGGCGGTTGAGATCATGGCAACCATGACCTCGGCCAGCTTCTCGGTGATGCCAGGGAAATTTGGGTCCATTTGCATCACATACTCAAAGCGCTGGCGGGCAAGGTCATAACGCCCAGCTTGCTGATCCTGAACTGCCAGATCAAATTGCGCCTGAGCTTCTGCAGCTACCTGGGTACTCTGAAACCCCAGACGCTGTTGAATGGCTGACTGGTAGCCTAAATACACACTCCCCAAGGCAATCAGGAGCAAAACAAAAATCCCAAGCAAAGACCACCAGATCCACAGGCGGGAGCCTTTTTGCTGCTTCTGAGCAGCCGGAGAGGCTTGGGGCGGCTGTACGGATACGGGCAGCGTAGGCGAAAAAGGCGCAGTATCTTGCGAGGTCGCTGCCGAAGTGACTTGCACAGGTGCAGTTTCTGCCAGAGGATCGCCCGAGGTTTGCACCGGTCGGGTTTCATCCAATGGCTGCCCTTCGGGTTGAGGGCTTGTCGGTTGAGTTTCATCCATCTTGTTCGATTCCATGGGCCCCATTATACCTCAGAGAACAATGTGGTTTCATGGATCGCGTTCCCGGGACCATTTTTCCGATATAATGAAGTTATGGCAGCGTATAAGTTCTTCCACCCGGTTGAAGTGCGTTATGGCGACCTGGATGCGCAGCAGCATGTGAACAATGCCAAGTACCTGACCTATATGGAGCAGGCGCGCCTGGAATATGTGCGGCACCTGGGATTATGGAATGGCGACTCCTTTGTGGAGTTGGGCATGATCGTGGCAGAGGTGCAAATCACTTACCGGGCGCCGATCCGTTTTGGACAGGCGGTGCGCGTGGGAGTACGGGTGAGCCGCTTGGGCAACAAGAGCATGCGCTGGGAATACAGTATTGAAAATGCTCAAGACGGCAGCGTCTTTGCCACAGCAACCAGTGTGCAGGTGGCTTATGACTACCCGGCTGGCAAATCGATGCCGGTACCAGATGTGTGGAGAAAAAAGATCACAATTTATGAAGGAATTGAAGAGAGAGAAGACTATTAACATGCTTCCTACCGTCGATAGAATTTATCTAGAAAACTTTTTAATCGGCCTGCTGAACATTCCCAGCCCAACCGGTTATGCCTACCGGGCTGTAGAGTATACCGAGAATGCTCTGAAAACTTTAGAGGGGATCTCGCTTTCCAGAACGCGTAAAGGCGCTTTGATCGCCAAATTCCCTGGAAAAAGCAGCGAGCAGCCCCGCGCCCTGACCGCCCACGTGGACACCCTGGGGGCAATGGTCAAAGAGATCAAGCCGAATGGGCGGCTAAAGCTGACCCGCATTGGCGGAATCCTGTGGAATTCGGTGGAGACGGAAGGCTGCACGGTCTTCACCAACCAGGGAGAAACCATACGCGGCGCTCTGCTAGCGGTCAAAGCCTCTGGGCATGTGTTCGGCAGTCAAGTAATTGGTGATCTCAAACGTGAGGATGCGACTATGGAAGTACGCCTGGATGCGCGCACCTCCTCGCCAGCGGAAACCGAGGCGCTGGGCATTCAGGTAGGCGATTTCGTAGCTTTTGACCCGCGGGTTGAAGTGAACCATGGCTTCATCCGCTCACGCCATTTGGATGATAAAGCCTGCGCGGCGTGCGCGGTAACCGCCTTCAAAGCCATGGTCGAAGAAGGGCTCCAACCGGCCCAGGATGTTTATCTGCACATCAGCAATTATGAAGAAGTTGGGCACAGCCCGGCGGACGGGCTGCCGGCTAATCTGGCTGAGCTGGTGGTGGTCGATATGGCCGCGGTGGGTGAAGGGCAAACCTCCGATGAGTTTCATGCAACGCTGTGTGTAAAGGATTCTGGCGGTCCATACCACCACGGCTTGAGTCAAAAATTGCGCGAGGTGGCAAAGCAATATGATATCCCTTATAAAGTCGATATCTACCCATCCTATAATTCGGATGGAGGCGCGCTCTTCCATGAAAGTGATGTGGCGGTGGCGTTGATCGGACCGGGTATCGATGCTTCACACAACTACGAACGGACGCATATGGATGCTTTGCTGGCAACCACGCGCTGGGTAATGGCTTACATGATCAGTTAAACCAAGAGATGGCAGCGATGAAGGATGAGACCGCTTACATCTTTGAACGAAAGCGGATGGTTGATGATCAGCTCATCTGGCGTGGAATCCATGACCCGCTTGTGCTAGAAGCCATGCAAAGTGTGCCGCGGCACTGTTTTGTGCCGGAGGAATATCTTGATATGGCCTACCAGGATTGTCCGCTGCCGATCGGATCGGGGCAGACCATTTCACAGCCCTATATTGTCGCTTTAATGAGCGAATCGCTGGCCCTGAAGGGTAACGAGAAAGTCTTTGAAATAGGCACCGGCTCTGGCTACCAGGCAGCCATCCTGGCGAAGCTGGCCAGCGAGGTACATACGATCGAGAGGCACCCTTCCCTGGCAGAACAAGCTCAGAGGGTGCTCGAGCACCTGGGGTATAACAATGTCTGCATCCATGTCGGGGATGGGTCAAAAGGACTGCCTGAATTTGGCCCTTACCAGGCTATCATCGTAACCGCCTCAGCCCCCAAAGTCCCCAAACCGCTTTTAGAGCAGCTAGATGATGGCGGGCGGCTTATTTTACCGGTGGGTGACCGCTGGGGAGGTCAGACGCTGCAGCTGTGGGAGCGGCATGGGGAAAAATTTGAACACGAAGCCATATTAGCGGTAGCTTTTGTGCCGCTGCGGGGGGAATACGGATGGAAAGAGGATTAAAAGTCTCAAGCCTATGTGTACGGAGCCACATAAGCAGCCATGAGGATGAAATGACTGAGGCAGCCGAGGATTACAAAGATATGCCAGACTTCATGGAACCCAAAGACACCAGGGAAGAAGTCTGGCTTTTTTGACACATAGATCACCGCTCCCAGGGTGAAAAATATCCCACCCAGGAGCAGCCAAAAAAGCGCGCCTAAAGGCATGGCGCGGAGTATCTCGCGGGTGGCAAGCAACGAAAGCCAACCCATCCCAAGGTAAACAGCAGCCGTAAATCCCCTCGGCGCTTTGATGATGAACAGTTTTACCAGGACCCCGATCAGTGCCAGGGACCAGATAATTGTCAGCGTCCCCCAAGCCCAGAATCCGCTGAAGAAATGCAGGCAGATGGGCGTATAGGTGCCGGCGATCAGGACATAAATGGCGGAGTGGTCCAGCTTACGCAGGAACAGCATGATGCGCGGCCGGGCGTCAACCAGGTGGTAGGTTGCACTCGAGGAGAACATCGCCACCAGGCTGATTCCATAGATCAGCAGTGCAATAACCTTCACCAGACTGTTGTGTCCCAGGATCAACAGACCCACCAAACCCAGCAAAGCCAGGATGGCAGCAGCGAGGTGCATCAGCCCATTGACCGGCTCGCGAAGTTTACGGGATTTTTTTATTTCTTGCATAATCAGAATATAACAGAAAAAAACACAAAAGTAAACAGAATTACCGGCTTTATTTAACCAGGAGGGTTTGCAGGATGGGCACGATATTCCCGACCACGCCTACACCTGGCTGATCGTGACAAACACCATCGGACGGCGCTTGGTCTTAGAATACAAGAAAGATTTTACGGTCTGCTCCAAATCTTCGCGTAAATGCCCATTGCTGACACAGTCTACCGATTCGGTGACGATACGGCGTGTGTTTTCGAGCAAATCGCTGGCCTCCGGCTCATAGACAAAGCCGCGCGTGATGATCTCAGGCGCCTCGCGCAGGCGGCAGGATAAATGATCGAGGGTCAGGTTGACCAGCACAAATCCGTCTTGGGCCAGGATCTCGCGCTCGCGCATGACGGACGGTCCCACCTCGCCTACGCTGACGCCATCCACAAAAACATACCCTCCCGGGATGCGATCAGCAAGTCTCATAAATCCATCGGGGGTCAGCTCGACGACCATGCCATTTTCGATCACTAGCACACGATCTTCAGATATCCCCACCTGATTGGCCAGGCGGGCATGCTGGTACAAATGACGAAGCTCGCCATGAATAGGGATAAAGTATTTAGGCCGAACCAGGTTCAAGAGCAGCTTCATCTCTTCCTGGCTGGCATGCCCCGAGACATGTACCGGGGCAATCCGTTCGTAGATCACGTTTGCACCGCGGCGGAACAGGCGGTTGATCGTACGATAAACCGACTCTTCATTACCGGGGATCGGGTGTGAAGAGAGCACAACGGTGTCTCCCGGCTCAATATCAAATTGCCGGTTGGTGCCGGTCGAAAGCCGCCCCATGATCGAAGATGGCTCACCCTGTGTGCCGGTGGACATCAGCACGATTTCTTTGGGGCGCATTTTCAGAGCCTGTTCTACGCTCACCAGCAGATCATCAGGCATTTCAAGGTAACCCAGCTTGCGAGCAATTTTCGCATTCTCGACCATGCTCATCCCCACAAAAGCTAATTTTCGATTGTGGCTGACCGCAGCATTAGCAACCTGCTGCATACGTGAGATGAGCGAGGCAAAGCTAGCGATGATAATGCGCCCAGGCGCCTTGCGAAAGACTTCATCGAAAGCCGGGTCTATGACACGCTCTGAGGGTGTCCAGCCTGGCTTATCTGCATTGGTAGAATCTGCCAGTAAGGCCAGCACCCCTCGACCAGAAAACTCAGCCAGCTTGGCGTAATCGGTGGGCCAATTATCCACTGGGGTATGGTCAAATTTGAAGTCCCCGGTATGAATGACCAGGCCTACCGGCGTGGTAATGCCCAACCCGATCCCATCTGGGACCGAATGGCAGACGTGGAAGAATTCCACCTGGAATGGCCCAATCTGTGCCATTCCACCGGCTTGCACAGTATTGAGCGTAACCTGACCAAGCAAACCGCCGCGCGACAGCTTGACTTCCAAAAGGCCGCGCGTCAGCGGTGTAGCATAGATGGGGGCGTTGACCTGCTCGAGCAGGTGATGGATAGCGCCAGTATGATCTTCATGTCCGTGGGTGACGATGATGCCGCACACCTTTTCGCGGTTTGTGATCAGGTATTCAAAATCTGGGATGATGTAATCGATCCCCAGCATGTCGTTATCGGGAAACATCAAGCCTGCATCTACGACCAGGATCTGGTCGTCATATTCATAAACCATCATATTCTTGCCAACTTCCCCCAATCCTCCTAGAGGAATGATGCGAAAAGGTAATCCTTCTTGGCTCTTATTTTTCATATTAATATCTAATTTATGGCTCCTTCATCAAACACATTTTTCTACCCCCATTCACCTAAATGCATTGTAGCATGGTAACAACCGTATGTCAAAAAAGAGAGCGGATGCAGGGCATCCGCTCTCAGCTTTTTTAGTAGTCCATTCCGCCACCAGGGGGCATGGCTGGTGCTTTTTCCTTCTCAGGAACATCCGTAATCAGGGCTTCCGTTGTGAGGATCATGGCGGCGATGGAGGCAGCGTTTTCGAGGGCGCCTCGGGTAACCTTGGCGGGATCAATCACACCGCCTTTGACCATATCCAGGTAATCTTCCTTGATCACATCAAAGCCGATGTTCAGGTTTTTCTTTTCTTTCTGTTTGCGGCGGACGTTCTCCACAACAACAGAACCATCTTTACCGGCGTTCTCAGCGATCTTGCGCATGGGAATTTCCAGGGATTTGCGGACAATGTTGACGCCGATCTGGGCATCTTCGCTATCCATCTTCATGCCTTCCAGGGCGGTCATGGCATTGATCAGGGCTACACCACCACCGGGGACAATACCTTCTTCAACCGCGGCGCGCGTCGCAGAAAGAGCATCTTCAACGCGGTGCTTCTTTTCCTTCAGCTCGGTCTCGGTCGCAGCGCCAACACGGATGATCGCTACGCCACCGGAAAGCTTGGCCAGGCGTTCCTGGAGTTTCTCTTTGTCATAATCGCTGGTGCTCTTGTCGATCTCAACCCGGATCTGCTCAATGCGTCCCTTGATCTGGGCGGCATCACCGGTACCACCGACAATGGTGGTGTCATCCTTGGTGACAACGACCTTCTCGGAGCGGCCAAGATCAGCAATGGTAGCCGTTTCGAGCTTGCGGCCGGTCTCGTCAGAGATCACAGTACCGCCAGTCAAAACAGCGAGATCTTGCAGCATAGCCTTGCGGCGATCACCAAAGCCAGGGGCCTTGATCGCCACAACGTTGAGCATACCGCGGATTTTGTTCAGGACCAGGGTAGCCAGGGCTTCGCCATCAACGTCTTCGGCAATGATCACCAGCTCGCGCTTGCCGACCTGGACCAACTTCTCCAGGATGGGGACAATATCAGCAGCGGCAGAGATCTTCTTGTCGTAGATCAGGATGTAGGCATCCGCAACGGATGCTTCCATATGCTCGGGGTCGCTGATGAAGTAGGGCGAAATATAGCCACGGTCGAACTGCATACCTTCCACATATTCGGTCTCGAACTCGAGCCCCTTGGATTCTTCAACGGTGATGACACCATCTTTACCAACTTTGTCCATCACATCGGCGATCAGGTTACCAATGGCGCGGTCCTGAGCTGAAATCGAGGCCACATTGGCAATCTCGTCTTTGGTGGTGACTTCGATTGCCTGCTGATTGATTTTCTCAGCCACAGCCTTGGTAGCAGCTTCAATGCCACGCTTGAGCAGCATGGGGTTATAACCAGCGGCCAGGCTCTTCATACCTTCGGTAACAATGGCATGTGCCAGTACGGTCGAGGTCGTGGTACCATCACCGGCAATGTCATTGGTCTTGGTGGCAGCTTCTTTGAGGAGCTGCGCGCCCATATTTTCAAAGGGATCTTCCAATTCAATTTCTTTAGCTACCGTAACACCATCATGCGTGATGGTGGGGGAGCCAAATTTTCGATCGATGGCCACATTGCGGCCTTTTGGACCGAGGGTTGTGACGACCGCGGTCGCCAAAAGATCCATACCGTGCTGCAAGCGACGGCGGGCTTCTTCAGAGAATTGTAGTTGTTTTGCTGCCATAGTACATTACTCCTATCAAAATAAATTAACCGACTATCGCGAGCAAGTCACTCTCGCGCAGGATGAGCAGTTTCTTGCCATCCAACTTAATCTCTGTGCCAGAATACTTGGCAAACAGCACGATATCGCCAACTTTAACATCCAGCGGGATGCGCTTTCCATCTTCGTCGCGATCACCAGGACCAACAGCCATCACGGTCCCTTTTTGGGGTTTTTCCTTAGCGGTTTCAGGGAGAACAATTCCGCCCGCGGTTATTTCTTCCTGTTCGACAGGCTCAATAACAACGCGGCTTCCTAACGGTTTGAGAGACATGGACATATCCACCTCCTGAGTAGAATTTGGGTTTTCGATAGACACAATTTTTGATTTAGCACTCGTTAGGATAGAGTGCTAAATCACAGCGAATCTTACCCGGTATTAGCAGGTTCGTCAAGAGGATCGTTAACGATTTTATAAAACTCTGATATTTACAGCCTTTGAGAAGTCACCCAGAAAAAGGGCGGGGGAAGTTCACAGAGAAATTTAGGGAGTACTATTCCCCATCAGAAGACGGCATGTATCTTCAACCTCGGAAGCATTATCAATCAAGTTAACGTCATCAGGACGGAATTCGCGTAAAGATTGCATCAAAGCAAGAGATTTATCACAGTAACCATTCTTTGAATCAGAAAGGTAAGCCAGAACGGAGCCATAACGGATGTAATAATAAGCCACGGTAAGGTTGGTAAGGGGTAAGGGTTCAACCGGGTAACTGCACTGCTGCAGCTCAGCATCCGTATAACCCTGGTCAGGGTCGGGTGTGACCGTATCGACGCTGCATTGGAGCGATCCTTCCGTAATAAATTCTTGGGCGGCTGTATTCTCAACAGCGCTGCAGCCTTCTACCGCACAGAGCAAGGCAGGCAGCGCTGACTCGTAATTGCGCGCCTGGACATAAATACTGCCTAACTGACCATAGGTATCGGCATTGGTTGGAGAGAAGCGCAGAGCCTTCTCAGCATTGCGCGAGGCTATGAAAAACTGCCCTTGCTGTGTATACGTTTTAGCAATAGCAATGTAGGGCGAGGGATCTTGGATGCCCAATTGATCATTGATGCCCGCCGCTCGATCAAAGTAGCTTAACGCCGTTTCGTACAACGTGTCAGCTGTGCTGGGTGTCAATTCGTTATTGCCCAGGTTCCGATAGATCAATCCGATTCGCAGCAATAAAAAAGTCAGGTTGGGAGCCAGGTCAGAAGCTTTTTGATATTCTTCAATCGCAGACCGGTAAAGCCCAAGATACTCCAATACCGTGGCATAAACGCGGTGCGTATCCATTAAATCTGGGCGCGTTGGACAGCTTGCTCAGCGTAACCTTGAGCTTGATCCCACTTCTGCTGGTCAAGGAGCACTTCAGCGTAATAAGCCAGGGCCAGGGCATTCTGAGGATCAAGCAGGTATGCCCGGTTAGCAGCCGATTCAGCTTCGGCAAGGTAAGCTTCGCGCTGATCTTCGCTAATCAGGTTGCTGGAAGCATTCCAATCCAGAACAAAAGCTTTGGTAGCCAGGACAGTGCTGTCATCAGGAGACAAGTCAGCAGCCTGGCGGATATTATCACGCGCCTGCTCCAGGCGAGCCAGGCGCTCCTGATCAGTGCTCAATAGGCTCGAAGAGTAAGCCTGGATGCGCGCGAGCTCAGCGAGGATGCTTGGATTATCAGGCTGAATTTGCAAAGCCTTAAGGTAGGTGTCGATCACGTCTTCCTGCGAGGCAGGATCGTCCAATTTCCCTGCCTCAAAATAGACTTGCGCCTGCATGACATACGACTCGACCGAGCGAGTTGGTGTGGGGGTCGGGCTGAAAGGTGAAGCCACCAGACCTCGGTTAAACTGGAGGATGAACCAGAAGCCTGCCAGGATCAAAACGACGAACAAAAGAGTCCGGTAAGGATTCGAACGGGTCTTGACCGGGCGGAGATGATAATTCTTTCCTGAAATTTCGCGCGTCATATCAAGGCTCGGGGGTAACGGTCAATTCGGGCTGGGGAGTCCCTAACTGTTCCTGGCAATAAGTGATGCCTTCGTTCGCATTATAGAAAGCGGTCTGATCAGCAGCTATATTCTGTAATATCAATTGAAAAACCGGCACCGCTTCATTGCAGCGACCCTTCTTAGCCAACGCCAGGCCATAAAACGAGAAATACTCGTCTGCCACCCGACCTGGCTGCAAGGGTAAACCTTCCACATCCACACCTTCTGCTGTAGTCCCGCCCTGCACCGCGAGAGCCAGGTAAGTCAAGGCTTTATCCAACTCGCTGTTTTTGTAATACATAAAACCCAAGTTGCCATGCAAACGCGGATTCGAGGGATCAACTTTTACAGCTTGTTCGGCATATTGGACCGCTTTGCCAAACTGCCCCTGAGTAGCATAAGTGCGTGAGAGATCGGTTGGAATATCAGGATTCTCCGGGTTGAATGCGATGGCAGCTAACATCTCCTGAGAAGCCAGATCAAAATCGCCATTAATCCGGTACACTACTCCCAGGCTGTAATGCAGATCCCAAATCTTGTCATTGATCGCCAGGGCAGATTTATATTCCTGTATAGCGTCTGCATAGTTTGCAGTTGCATACAAGATATAGCCGCGTGCCCGGTGCGTCTCTAGAGCATTGGGAGCGAGATCGCGAGCTTTTTGGGACATTGAGATAGCCGTCTCAATGTCCTCATAATTCCCCTGGTCGACCAAGATTTCTGTGTAATATGCGTAAGCTGCAGCATTATTTGGATCTAGCTTCAGCGCCTCCTGGATACTGGCGATTGCTTCGGGATATTGTTCCATAAAATTCAACGCCCAAGCCTTAACAGCATGGGCATTTGAATTGTTGGGGTTGAGCAGGAGTGCATTCTCTGCGCTGGTTTTGGCATCTTCATACAACCCAGCGAAAACCTGCAGGCGGGCCATATCCACATAATAAGCCGGGTTCCTGGGGTCAGCCAGGATAGCCTGTTTATAGGCAGCAATCGCTTGGGTAAGCTTGCCGTCTTGGAAGAGTGCATCCGCCTCATTCAAAAAAGACTCGGCGCTGCGCGTGGGGGTTGACGTTGGAATAAAAGGCGAGGGCATGGCTGGAACAACCACCTGGTTAAAGTACAAAAGACCCAGGATGACCACGACCAAGAAACCGATCCGCCAAAAGCTGGGCCTGCGCCGGGCGCGCTTCGTCATATTCCATTTACTGCCACGCAGATACATACATTTTTATCTTACCAGTAATTTCATAAGCGAGTCAAGGCGCAGGGCGTTAATGTTCGATGAATAAAGCTACTACCCAGCTACAAAATTTCCTGCTAGAATGATACCATCATGAACGGCGCCAAACGCTTTGAAGTCTTCTCGCTTTTTCCCCAAGTATTTGATCCCTACCTCGAAACCAGCATTCTCCAACGCGCCCGGCAGAACGGGCTGGTAGAGGTTCGCCTGCACAATATCCGTGACTGGACAACCGACCGCCACCATATTACCGATGACATGCCTTATGGGGGGGGCGGTGGGATGGTGATGAAGCCAGAACCTATCTTCACAGCCGTGGAAAGCGTGTTGGGAGATCCCCCAGCGTGCCCGGTGATCTTGATGACTCCCCAAGGACACGTTTTAACCAAAAAGTTGCCCAAGAGCTGGCTGGACAGCCCGCCCTGGCACTGATCTGCGGCCGTTACGAAGGTATCGATGAACGCGTTCGCCAGCACCTGGTGACCGATGAGATCTCCATCGGCGACTATGTGCTCAGTGGAGGCGAGCTGGCTGCCTTGATCGTGATCGATGCGGTGACACGTTTGATCCCGGGCGTGCTGGGTGACCCGGATGGCGCCTGGGATGACTCGCATGCCATGGGCTTACTGGAATACCCTCACTACACTCGCCCGCCGGAATTCCGCGGCTGGGAAGTGCCAGAAACCCTGCTTTCGGGCGACCATGGGCGGATTGCCCGGTGGAGGAGGGAACAGGCTTTGCTGCGCACCTGGCAGCGCAGGCCTGACTTGCTGGATTCGGCACCCCTGACAAAAAACGATCGAGAATTTTTGAATGCCTTGGGGTTTAAGTCTTCACATGGGACGCGGATGAGCACTAACGATATTGGAGAAGAGAAAGAATGAAGCGACAAAAAATCTCCGCGTTTTCCGCGTCCATCCGCGTCCAATTCGGTTCCGAATGGAGCTAACTCGATGCCAGACAATTTCGATGATGGGACGCAGACGAGCACGGACGAGCGCGGAGATAAAAAATATGGCTCGCTATCACCAATAGAGCTCAAGCACAAGGATATAACCGATAAAATCTTGCATGCTTTCTTCAAAATTGTTTACCCACGACTTGGATATGGGTTTTTAGAAAAAGTATACGAGAACGCTTTGGTAATCTCACTTCAAGAGAAGGGTTTGAAAGTTCGTCAACAGGAAAAGATCGCCGTTTACTTTCAAGATCATATCGTGGGGGAATACTCTGCTGATTTATTGGTTGAAGAGGCAGTCATTGTAGAAATCAAAGCAGTGAGTTAAATCA
The DNA here is from genome assembly GCA_963751425.1 of uncultured Chloroflexia bacterium. Taxonomy (GTDB): domain Bacteria; phylum Chloroflexota; class Anaerolineae; order Anaerolineales; family UBA4823; genus CAVVUF01. Next base: position 573,291 of record CAVVUF010000003.1, read on the forward strand.
CAATTGATCATGAGGCTCAATTATTAAACTACTTAAGAGCTACCCCTTATGAAGTTGGACTACTAATCAACTTTGGCCCCAAGCCCGATTTTTGCCGTAAAGTATTTGATAACGATAGAAAAACGATCACTTGGAAGTGAGAAATGTGTTGTCTTTTTTATAGGACGCGGACGAGCACAGACGAGCGCGGATGATAATGGAGATGAGACAGATTTTATGATGCGACAACAAAAATCCGCGTTTTCCGCGTCAATCCGCGTCCAATTAAGAGTGGTGCCGAGACACCCGACTGCCTTTGAACTGGGGCGCGTATGAGTCCGGAATAGCTAACTTAGTTATGGGAGGAAGCTAAATGGATGAGTGGGAGTGTGTTGAAATTGGATATCATCATCCCTTAATGGTTATTCCACCACAGGATGTTATCGATGTGGATTGGCTTGTGAAAATCTTGCCCAAGGCTAAAATAAGAACCGATCATATGTCATATCGTCTTTCCAATTTACCGACAAAATCTGATGAAGATTTCTGGCTCGTTCTCAAAACTCTTATGAAAGAAGGTTGGCAGCCATTTCATTGGGATGGAAGTGCTGCGCAATGGAGTGTTACTGTTGCATTAAGACGGAAAAAATAACCTGATAATCCATACTTTTTAGGAGATAATATGAAATTCAATTACGGAAAAATTTTCCTGCTCGGCTTCGGTTTCTTTGGCGTTAGCGTAATCTGGGGAGTTTACAATGCTTTCGTCCCGCTCTTCCTGGCGAATAAATTTGGGTTAGCACCTGTCTTCATCGGCTTCTTCATGACCCTGGATAACATTGCGGCCTTATTCATTCAACCGCCGGTGGGGGCATGGTCTGACCGGCTGCGCACACCCATCGGGCGGCGCATGCCTTTCATTCTAATCGGGGCACCGATCGGCGCCCTGGTCTTTGGATTGATCCCCCTGGCCAGCGTACTGCCTCTCTTTGTGGCTTGCACGACCACGCTGTTATTGAGCATGGCATTGTGGCGTACTCCTGTCGTGACCTTGATGCCCGACATCACCCCCTCGCAATTCCGTTCTCAAGCGAATGGTATTATCAACTTCATGGGCGGGGTAGGAGCGATCATCTCCTTCCTGGGCGGAGCGACCCTTTACAAAATGAATCCTGCTTTCCCCTTCTGGATGGGCTCGATCCTGGTGATCGTCTCGGTCTTGCTGCTATTCATCTTCATCCGCGAGCCTAAGGAGTATGAGAAGAGCGAAGAAAAGCCCAGTATGATCGAAAGCCTGAAAGACATTATTCATGATCAAGACAAAAGTGCCTTACGCTTGTTATCAGCTATCTTTTTCTGGTTCGTGGCCTATAATGGCATTGAGGCGTTTTTCACCCTTTACGCCAACAAATACCTGAAATTGGAAGAAGCCGATGGGGCGCGTTTATTAGGACAGTTATCACTGATTTTTGTGATTTTTGCCCTGCCCGCAGGTTATATCGGCAGCAGAGTTGGTCGTCGCAAAACAATCCTCACCGGGATCACGATCTTGACGCTGTGCATGCTGAGCATGTTCGTTATCGCGCCTGAGACTCTCATAATCCAGCTCACAAAACTCCCGATCCTGGGGGTTGTGCCTGTGATCGGAGTGATCCTGATGTTCGCCGGGGCAGGCTGGGCTCTGATCAACATCAATTCACTGCCCATGGTGGTCGATATGACCGATGCAATCCGCTTGGGCACCTACACAGGCCTGTACTATCTATTTTCAACTTTGGCTGCTATCGCTGGACCTAATATCAACGGTTTGATTGCCCAATTTACCGGCAGCTACGCCAGCATTATGCTCTCGGGACCGATTTTTATGGCGATAGCGGCTTACTTGATGATCGGCGTACGGCGTGGTGAAGCTAAAATAATCCAACAGGAATCGTGATGAAAAACAAGCTGATTTTAAAAATTATTCTTAAAATCTTAGCCTGCCTGATTCTGGCTGCAGGGGCTTACTTTTGGGCTACCGGACTGCTGGACTCGGTCTTCAGCTACCGGTCTCCACTGCGAGATAACCCTCCCGCTCCCGGGACTCCCCTCGAAACTGCCATCACGCGCCGTGTGGTTTTGGTGTTGGTAGATGCACTCCGCAATGACACATCCCATAAAGGGGAAGTAATGCCTTTCGTGGCTGAGCTGCGCGAACAAGGAGCCTGGGCAACGATGCACAGCCGGCCTCCATCTTATTCAGAACCGGGCTACACCGTGCTGCTCACCGGCGCCTGGCCTGATCTCAGTGATGGGCCACCCATCAACCTGGAATATAAGGAAATTCCCACCTTCACTCAAGATGATCTGTTTTCTGCTGCACACCGAGCCGGGCTGAAAACTGCCATCTCGGGCTACAACTGGTTTGAGAAATTAGTGCCACAAGAAGCGGTGACCGCCAGCTTTTACACCCCTGGCGAGGACCAGGAGGCCGACCGCCAGGTCGTCGAGGCAGCGCTGCCCTGGCTGGATGATCCCAGCTACCAGCTTATTCTCATCCACATCGACCAGGTCGATTATGCCGGTCACCATGAAGGTGGACCACAAGACCCCCGGTGGGATGCAGCGGCACAGCGCAGTGATGACCTCATCCGCCAGATCGCGGCTAAATTGGATTTTTCGCAGGATACGCTGGTGGTGCTGAGTGATCACGGCCAGATCGACCAGGGTGGGCATGGGGGTCAAGATGCCATCACCCTCATCGAACCCTTCGTCATCGCCGGCGCAGGGGCGAAACCCGGCGAATATCCAAATATCCAGATGGCCGATGTAGCTCCTACACTGGCGGCTATTTTAGGCGCCAATATTCCCGCAACTTCGCAGGGGCATGTGCGCACAGAAATGCTTACTTTCACCACTCAGCAAATCCAAACCATCCAGGCTGCCCTGCAAGAGCAGCAGCCTGGATTACTGGAAGCCTTCCAGGAAGCTACTGGAAAGGAGCTTCCTGCAGTGTCGAGTACAGGTGATCCCGTAGATACCCACCAGGCTTCCCTGGAAACTGCTTACTCTTTCTCTGGCTTGCTGGGAGAGCGCTTGCCACGCCGCGGTGGTCTCGCTTTTGATCCTGGCTACCATCGCTTTTGCCTTGTACCGTTTACGCGGACGCGGCTTAGCCTGGATGTTGGGCGGAGCGCTGCTGTATATTTTGCTCTTCAACCTGCGCTATGCAGTCATCGACGGTCGGACATATTCGCTCAGCTCAGTCTTGAGTGCAAATGAGCTGATCCTTTATGCGGCAACGACAGCCGCCATAGCCTTGTTGATCAGCTGGCTTGTCTTCACGTTGGGTTATAAAGTTTTCAAGCAAGGTCCGGCCCAATCCGCCAATCTCGTGCTCAATTGGATCCTGGTGACGCTGGCGCTGTTGGCAATCCCTGTGTTATGGAGCCTTACTGCCAACGGCATGCTCGTGACCTGGCGGCTGCCCAATTTCCTGAGCATGTTTCTGGGATTCCTCTCCTTGCTGCAAATCCTTCTGGTAAGTGTCTTGGGGGTGCTGCTGACTGGAATCACCTCCCTGGCTGCCTGGGTCAGAAACCGCTGATCGCGGCGGATTGCGAAGAAGCTTGTGTCTGCAGAGATCAACGACGCGCCTGCAATGCCCTGGGCGCCTCCGCCCACAAGCTGGGTCTTATGGGTCGATGAGGCTCTCATCGCCGTTAACAAACCCAGCGGTCTGCGGACGCTGCCAGATGGTTATAACCCAGACGCGCCTCATCTGAAAAGTTTGCTGGAGCCTATCTATGGGAGGGTATGGATCGTTCACCGCCTGGACAAGGAAACCAGCGGGGTGATTGTGCTGCCACGCACAGCCGAAGCGCACCGCTCGCTGAACACGCAGTTCGAGCAGCATACTGTGCGCAAGGTCTACCATGCCCTGGTTAGAGGCACGCCAGAATGGGAGGAAAGGTCCATTGATATCCCTTTGCGCGCCAACGGTGACCGGCGGCACCGCACGGTTGCCGACGCGCAGCGAGGTAAGCTTGCCTTAACCCACTTACGCGTGCTGGAAAGGTTCAAGGCTTTCACTCTTGTGGAGGCCCGCCCCGAGACCGGTCGCACTCACCAGATCCGCTGTCACCTGGCCGCGCTAGGTTACCCGCTGGCTGGTGATGTACTGTATGGTGGAGCGGAGCCTTTGCCCTCCCTGGAAAGTTTTGCACTGCACGCCAAATCGTTAAGCCTGAAACACCCGGTTAGCGGCAACACCCTCTTGCTAGAGGCGCCCTATCCCAATGCTTACCAAATTGCTCTGGAACGTCTCCGATAACAAGAATCAAGGCGCGGCCGGCTGCCAGGCGAACGCACTGCCCTGGGCGAGGGTTTGGGTTGAACCGTCCTCTATGGAAACGATCAGGATTTGCTTGTTCTCATAAGGTCCATCGTTGAGAGCCAGCCATTTACCATCTGGAGACCAATCTAATTCCCAGGTCTGTTCAAAGGTACCCAGGCTGGGACCTTCACTGCCAGCGATATCGACGACAAACAAGGAAATTTGGGTGCTCTCAAGATCGCCCAGGTTTGACAAGTAAGCGATCCGATCGCCCAGGGGTGAAAAAACTGGACCAAAGGAATAACCCTGCTCGTACTGGGGAGAAAAGAGGCGCTCATTATCTTGCTGGCGCGTATTCAACCAAATGCGCTCATTCCCCTGAGGGGTGTAGGCCATACGGTCGTAAGCGATCTGGGCTCCGTCTGGTGACCAGCTATAAGAGCCAATGACATCTTTCCAGGCATTGTATTTCTTGCGCCTCAAAATCGTAATAAGCGAATTCGCCGCGCCCTTCCATGTAAAGCACTTCATCAAAACCAAGGAAGCGGCCATCTGGTGACCAATGGGGGCCAACCAGGGGACGTCCCCCTTCAGGGGCAACAAGCTCGTAAGGTTCACCTGTTTCTATGTCTACAGCCCAAATTCCGTTTGCGTATTGAGAGGCATGGGTTAAAAAGTACTGCGTATCGATCATGGTCCCGTAGACAATCAAGTAAGCTCCTGGCTTCCAGGCATAGCCGGCCGTTTGTTGGTTCAGTAATACTGGACGGGATTGACCGGTAGCCAGCTCATATACCATCAGGTCGAACTGATATTGGTAACCCGACTCAATTGGCGTACCCGTCTGCCGCTCATAGGCTAAGAGCTTTCCATCGGAAGACCACTGAGGATCTTCATAGGAAATCATGATTTGCTCCGGCTTATTGGCATCCCAGGTCACACCATCATCGGTTAGCTGGCGCTTCTCTCCGCTGGAGGCATCCACCAGCCACAGGTTGCTGTCTAAGCCGATCACGGCGATCCAGCCAGAAGGACCTTGAGGCGCCTCAGTGGGGGTGGGAGAGGGCTCGGTCGTTGGCGTGGAGGGTGGGGTGGCTGTCGGCGGCACAGCTGAGGGCTGCAAAGTTCCAGTAGCCACCGCGGTTGGCTCTGACACCAAAGCCGGGGCAGCGGTGAGGTTACAGGCAACCTGGGCAAGTAGAAAAATTATTAGTAGCAGTCCAATGCGCTTCATAAAGTTAATCCCTGGGCATTGTGAAAGTCAATCTAAATAAAACGCGGTGATTTTACCCCAAATTAGTCCAGTATCCAAGGTGGATCCTGGCAAGCCCAGGAGATTAAGCTTTTTCCGTTGGCAAATTCCCTATCCAACGGATATGCTCAAACCCCTTTTGCACTGCATTGTATAGCTTCTCATCGGCAGTCCAGAGAAAACAGCTTAATGATTCTGCAAGCGCAAGGTAAAAAGCATCATAAGTATTGGAACGCTGGAAAAACCTGGCTAATTCTGTAGATCGAGCGGGCAACACCGGCGGATCACACCATTCGATATCCAACATCAAGAACTGTGCCAGGGCAGCCTGGCTATCTTCCCAGGCAACCAAGCCGCGTAATGCTTTCCGATACAGTGCTGAAGTTACTTCATACCTTAATAATGTGGGGGCCAGGATCTCGACATCAGCCAAAGCCCATTCCTCCCACAGAGCAAGAGCAGAGCGGCTAAAACTTTCCGGAATCAACAAGGCGACCATAAAACTTGCATCTACACAAACCCTAGAATTCACCATCGTGCTCTTCCCGCATTCTATCGATATCCTCTGCGCTGGAGGGGAGCTCGCCATACTTCGAGCGCAGCGATTCTTGTAATTGGCGAATGCGATTGACCTGCTCGATACGCTTTCGACGGCGAACTTCTGCCTCTAAAGCTTCCACTACCAGGCGCGAGCGGCCACCGGAAGGCGTCAAGTTTTTGACATCCTCCCAAAGAGCCTTGGGCAAAACGAGGGTAACGCGCTCTACTTCTTTCATTTTTCAAATCCTGCATGCATCGACATGAGACATATTTATTATATGATTAATTATACCATATAAGGCATATGTATCTATTATATGGTATATAAATCTAAAACGCCTGGTGCTCGGTGCGGGCGATGATCTCATCCTGCAGCAATTCGCTCAGATTGCAGAAATAATCGCTGTAACCAGCCACACGTACAATCAGGTCCCGGTGCTGTTCGGGATGCGCTTTGGCCTCGCGCAGCGTTTCAGCATCGACCACATTGAACTGGATATGGTGACCGTCCAGCTTGAAGTAGGTGCGCACAAGCTGAACCAGCTTCTCCAATCCAGCGTCATCAGACAATAAATTGGGGGTAAGTTTCTGGTTGAGCAATGTGCCGCCGGTGCGGGCATGATCCATCTTCGCCACAGACCGCAGAACGGCGGTCGGACCGTGCCGGTCGGCACCTTGCACTGGCGAGACACCTTCAGAGAGCGGCTGCCAGGCCTGGCGGCCATCGGGCGTGGCACCGGTCACTGATCCGAAGTACACATGGCAGGTAGTGGGGAGCAGGTTGATCTGGTAGGAACCGCCCTTGGTATTTTTTCGTCCAACGACGGCATCATAATAAGCATCAAAGAGACGGACCATCACGTGATCCGCCCGGTCATCATCATTCCCATAACGAGAGGTCTTGTTCAAAAGCACCTGGCGCAGGCGCTCTGCTCCTTCGAAATTATTCTCCAGAGCCTGCAGTAAAATTTCCATTTTGAAGGTCTTCTCTTCAAAAACATGCTGCTGGATGGCGGTCATGCAGTCGGTGATCGTCCCCAGGCCAACGCCCTGGATATAGCTGGTATTGTAGCGCGCCCCACCATTGTGATAATCTTTCCCCGTAGAAATACAGTCATCAATGAGCATTGAAAGAAACGGTGCAGGCATATATTCGGCATAGAGTCGCTCAATCACATTATTCCCGCGCACTTTAATTTCGATGAAGTGCCTGAGCTGCTTTTGATAGGCTTCAAAGAGCTCATCAAAGGTCTCAAACTGGCAGGGATCGCCCGTCTGAGGTCCAAGCTGCTTGCTCGTCCGCGGATCCAGGCCGTTATGCAGGGTTAGCTCAAGGATCTTCGGCATGTTGAAGTAGCCGGTGAGGTTATAGTTCTCCTTGCCAAAGGCACCCACCTCTACGCAGCCGCTGGAACCCCCATTGCGGGCGTCCTGGACAGACTTGCCCATACGCACCAGCTCCTGTACGATCAGGTCGGCGTTGAAAATCGAAGGCTGCCCGAAGCCCGTCCGGATAATACGCGCAGCGCGCTTGATGAAGCGATCGGGATTCTTTTTACTCACCTGCAGCGAGGCGCTGGGCTGGAGCAGGCGCATCTCTTCCACAACATCCAGCAGCAAATAGCTGACTTCATTGACACCGTCTGAGCCGTCTTCTTTTACCCCGCCAATATTGATCTGGGCAAAGTCGGTATAGGTACCGCTTTCGGCTGCCGTTACGCCTACTTTGGGAGGCGCAGGCTGGTTGTTAAACTTGATCCAGAAACACTGCAGCAGCTCCTCTGCCTGCACCTGGGTCAATACGCCCTGTGCAAGATCCCGCTGGTAGAAAGGGCTCAAGTGCTGGTCCAGGCGCCCAGGGTCAAAGGAATCCCAGGTATTCAATTCTGTTGTCACACCCAGGTGGACAAACCAGTAATACTGCAGGGCTTCCCAAAAGTTACGCGGTGCATGGGCAGGCACCTGTGCGCAGACCAAGGCAATCTGCTCCAATTCCTGCTTGCGCTGGGGATCAGATTCCACCTGCGCTAACTGACGGGCTTTCTCAGCATGGCGTTCTGCAAAACGGACCAGGGCAGCAGCACAGATCGACATGGCTTTGAGCTCTTCTTGCCTGGCATAAGCCAGCGGATCGTTCAGGTAGTCCAGTTTTTCCAGGCTGATTTGAATTGCAGCTTGAAAATCAAGCATGCCTTTGTGGTAAATTTTGTTATCCAGAACGGTATGCCCGGGAGCGCGCTGCTCCATGAATTCGGTGAAAATGCCGGCTTTATAAGCTTCTTTCCATTCCGGGGTCATCTCCTGAAAAATTAGCTCTCGCAGCGAGCGCCCCTTCCAGAAAGGGATCACTTTTTCCTCATAAGCCTGGCGAGCTTGAGTGCTAACCAGGAAAGGAATCTTTGGATCGTGAATTAAGAATATCAAGATCTTGCAAACTGTGACAGCACAGCTCGGGGTAAGTAGGGGCAGCCTGTGGAGAGGGGCCTTTTTCTCCTACAATCAATTCACCCGCATGGATGTACACGGCTTTATGCTCCATCAGGTGCTCAAAAGCCAGGGCACGCCGAATGGGAATCGAGGTGTTCCCAAGGTTCTGCTGATAAAAGCCGGTCAACAATTCTGCGCGTTCTGTTGAAATCGTTGGCACTGTCTCGAGGCTTTGCTTTCGTAAGCGGGCAACACGTTCAGTCATCGCCATAGAACACTCTCCTTATCCTCCAATTTTTACCATTAATTTGTAACTCAGCAAGATCTCAGCAGCCTTTTGCAGCTCTTCAGGGGTAGGAGGCAGGACACCCAGCAGGCGGTAATCTCTGTTCAGGCGCTCATATTTGCCCGTCGCTGCCCGGTGGTAAGGCAGCAGCTCAACCCGGGGGATGTCTGGCAGCTCAGCAATAAACGAACCGAGCTGATGCAGATCATTTTCTCCATCGGTGACTCCTGGAATGATGGGCACCCGCACAATCACTGCGCGACCAAGCTGGATCAGGCGCAGTAAATTTTGCAAGATCAACCGGTTCGATACCCCGGTAAATTGGCGATGGCGGGCATCGTCGATCAGCTTTAGGTCATACAGAAAGAGGTCCACAAAAGGCAGTACTTCCTGTAAGGATTTCCAGGAAGTATAACCGCAGGTATCCAGGGTTGTGTGAAGATCTTTCTGCTTAAATGCCCGCAGCAGGGAGATGAGGAATTTGCGCTGCTGAAGCGGCTCCCCGCCAGAAATCGTTACACCGCCCCTCGACTCATCAAAGAATGGGATGTCCCTTTCCACCTCGGCTAAAACCTGTGTGACACTCATCTGCTTGCCGACGATCTGGCGCGCTTCTGCTGCACAGGCATCCAGGCAGGTGCCGCACAGTGTACACAGAACCTGGTCGGTAACATAGGCTTCTTCCTGCCAGGAAATGGCCCCCTCCGGGCAGGCCTCGGCGCACTCACCACAGCGGATGCAGCGCCCACTGCGCAACCATAACTCTGGCCCAGGCGACTGGCTTTCAGGATTATGGCACCACCAGCAGGAAAGCGGGCAGCCTTTAAAAAAGACCGTGGTACGGATGCCCGGACCATCGTGAATGGAAAAGCGGCGGATATCGAAGATCAAACCCAAATCAGAATCAATCAAGGAATACCTCTAAGGAACGTAACTTGATTGGGGAAGTTTACCAGAGAACCTCACTGCTGCAAGGTAAATCCCTATTTTTCCAGCACTGCCTTCAGGATAAAGTCCTGGATCAGGCGGAGGATTTCATCGTGATCCTGCACCTCCGCGGTAGTAACGACGATCAAATCCTGCTCAGGCGCCACAAATATTGTCTGACCATAGCGCCCCAACGCAGCATATCCGCCCAGCTCAGGGAATACCCACCACTGGTAACCGTAGCCGTTCTCGCCTTCTGTAGTGACCTGCTTGTGCGTGGCTGCATCCACCCATGCTTGAGAGACAATTTGCTGTCCCTCCCACTGACCTTTGTGCAGATAGAGGTAGCCCAATTTAGCCATATCGCGCGGCGCCAGTGAGAGACCCCACCCCCCAATCGAGAGCCCCTGAACATCCTCCTCCCAGGTGTATTTTTTTATACCCAGCGGCTTGAAAAGGTTGGCTTGAAGGAAATCGCGTAAATTTTGATCCGTGCCCTGCTGGACAATCGCTGAGAGCACATGCGAACAGCCTGAGCAGTACAGAAACTTACTTCCCGGATCAGCCGTCATGGGTAAATCTAAGACGAACTTCACCCAATCGGAACTCCTGTATATAGCGGTGAAGGTTGCATCACTCTCCACCCATCCCAAGCCAGAAGTCATCGTCAGCAGATCTTTAATCCGCATCGATTCTTTACGCACATCCGTGTTCGCAAATTCCTGTCCGGGGAAAAATCCCAAAACCTGCTGGTCTACATCCTGAAGCTTCCCCTGATCCAGAGCGATGCCCACCGCGGTGGAGGTGAAGCTTTTGGTGACCGACCACTGCTCATGCAGCGTATCGGCCTGATAAGGCGAGAAGTAGGTTTCGCTGACAATAACGCCGTGCCGGATGATCAATAGACTATGCAGCAAAAGATTATTCTGCTCAATATATTCCATTCCCCCTGAAAGGATGGCGGCATCCATGCCCTGCGATTCCGGCATCTCAGAGCGCCAGCCCTGGGTGGGCCAACCCTCCCCAGGACGATCCAAGGTGTTACGGCTCTGGCAAGCGGGCAGGAGGACCAGGAGAAGGACGAAAATTATTCTAATCTTCATACGAGCACCCTCAGCGTGGTAATCGACCTTTCAGGTAAAAAAGTCACCTGGTTATCAATTACCTTCAATGACTTAAAATCGCGCTCGTGTGCGTCACAAAGATAGGCCTCTCGGATTTTCAAGCCGCGCAGCCCAAACTGGACTGGCTCTGAAGGAATTGCAAACGCGCAAAGCCGGGCAATGAGACCTTGGCCGCGCCAGGCAGGTTTTAGGGCTTCCAGCCAAACATCGGGCGAGCTGAGCATAACATCCTGAGCCATCTGGCTGTGCAGATTGCTTTCAGCGTTCTCCAACCAGGGGCAGTGCGCATACTGGCGCGCTAATTGAGGAAGGCGATTTTCCTTCCATCCACCGGACTCCGTGAAACAGATCCCAAATTGGAAGGTGGTATCAGCTTTCTCGTGTCCCTCAGCCGGGCAGGCTGGGAGGTTCATAAAGCCATATGCTTTCTCCCGGGTGGCATTCCGCAGCGCTACCAGCTCCACAATCTGTTCATCAGGGCGGTAAGCCACTGCCCCCGGTACGGCAAGCAGAACAGCCAGGCCTTTCCCGGTGGCGTGATCTTGGAGGTGATAAAAATGCTGCACGGGCCAGAAAGTAGGCTCGTAGATCTTTTTCACAGGCCGGGTCACCACACCGCCAGGATTTTCCATCGAAACTTGCCCAGCATGCAGCCCGGTGTGAAAACGGAGGTCAAGGGTATGTTTTTCGACTGCCCGACCGGAAAGTCGGAATTTGATCCAGGGCAGATCATTCTGGCAGAGGAGAGCTTGCTGGTAGGTATTCCCCCCCAGGGAAACAGTGCTTGAAATTTCCAAAGCACCTGGATGAACACGCACATCCAAATGGGCGCGCTGCTGACTGGAACGCTCCAGCAGGTGGAATTTTCCCCCTTTGTATTCCAATCCCATGCGCCACAAGCCGCCCGACTCCAGGTAATCAGCCAGCTCATTTGAGATTCCTTCCAACAAATCCTGGCCTGTCTCAGGATTCCAGAGACGGGTCAGGCAGCCTCCGGAAGCTTCATCAAGCTCCAACGCATAAGAAGGCATCGTTACAATGATTTTTTCTCCCTGTCTCTCCCAACGAGGCAGGTTTTCTGTAGAAATACGGACAGCCTCTGACTGTGTCTCACGCAAGATTGGCAGCTTTTTTTCCATCACCGCGTCAATGCCCCGGATGGCATTATCCAACATAGGGATCTGCTCGCCTTCCACCACCGGATCGGGCGAAGTGCCAGTGATGAAATCATGATGGTTGGAAGTAGCAGATGCCCACCAGGCACTGTTCAATTCAGGCATATCCAATTCTGCATTTGAGGACTTTTTCTCCAGCGCCGATAACCCTTCAGTGAGAAGCAGTTTGTCGACCAAGTCATAGCAGCGTTTCTTCAATGATGGCCGAGAAGTGTAAAAACCGGTCCAGTAAGGGTTCGGATCCAGCTCGAGGATGGGCAGCGCCTCCCGATAACAATCCACCAGCTCCAGGTAATCATCCAGGCCAGCGTTTACCACCCACAAGCCCGTTTCGGGATAATGCCGTTGGTTATAACGGTCGATCAAATCCAGGAGGCCAGGAATGGGGGGATTAAAATCCATCCCAATCGGGCAAAACAAGTAGGGTGTCCGGCTCAGCGGTGTAAGCTGAGCTGCGTATTCTTGAATGCGGCGCCTCACCTGGCGATCAGACCGGTCTGGATAAGATAAGAAACGCGGCAGCATATAGGCACGGGCGATGCCGCGGTAAGCGATCATATCGCCCTGAAAGTACGTGAATGCATTCCAATGAGCCAGCACCTGGCTGCCATCTGGGCCGCGCCAAATGAAATCGAGAGTCTTTTCAACTTGCTGCAGGAGCTCTGCACTGGAGCCTGGGCGCGGGAAGGAGGCTTTTGGATCAAAATCCGTGCCAATCATATACATCCCATCCAGGCGAGAAAAGGCTGTCAGCGTGAATCCAGCGGCATTGAGAAGCGACGGCAGCGCCGGGGTATGTCCAAAGCAATCCGGGTAATATGCCAAAACAGGCTCTGGCAGCATCCCATTCTTGCGCAGCCATTCTTGCCCAAGAAGCAGGTCGCGCAAGAGCGCTTCAGCGCTTGGGAGCAAAGTATCTGCCGAAGTCACCCCGCTGCTTGTCATACGTAAGCGTCCATCATTCACCAAGGAGCGGATGGTCTCCTGCAATTCAGGATGCTTATCCCAAAACATACGCAAGAAGAACATGCATTCCACGGAATAAATCCGGCGGGGTTCCTGGTTTAGCTCTGAAATGGCTTGAAGTAAGTTGTGGTCGACATAGCGAGTGAAATATTCCTCCGAGGTATACAACCAATTGGGATCCCAATGGCTCGATTCAGCCAGGATCATGACTCGCAAGGCAGCCTCAGGAATACCCAGGCGGGCACGAATGCGCTGCTCTTTTTCTCCGAAAGCTGTTTTTTTCAAACTCACAACCATCGCCATTCTCCTTGTAAACAAAATACCCATTTCAAATTATACTCTTCAAAACAAAGTTTTTTCTCTTCCCAAATCGATTAGTTCATGCTATAATTTGCCCCCGCGCCGCCTCTGGCGGCTTTTTTCTGAGAAAGCAACTTGTGAGGTATGCAGCTATGAGTGAAATTATTAAGGCCGTCGAGGCCGTCGAGAACGAAAATGTTCCTACCCTGCAGGCTGGCGACAATGTCAGCGTGTTTGTGCGCATCAAGGAAGGCACGACTGTCCGTACGCAGGAATTCAAGGGCACCATCATTAAACAACACCGCGGCGGCAACGATGCAAACTTTACAGTGCGTCGGGTTGCCAGCAACGGAATCGGCGTCGAACGCACCTTCCTGACACGCTCGCCGATGATCGAAAAAGTGATTGTTCACCGCCATGCTCATGTTCGCCGGTCACGCCTTTACTTCCTGCGCGATCGCACAGGCAAGAGCGCCAGGCTCAAAACCAAATTCACTTCCTGATTTGACAATTTTCTGATTTAATAGAGGGTGCAGCCCACGGGAGCTGCGCCCTTTTTATCTTAATTAAAGCGGTGAACGCTCAGGAGTAAATCAATGATCCGCGCCTTGTATTTCGAGAATGAGAAGCTGATCCACACGAACCTGCCCAAAGAAGAATTCTCACAAAGCGCTGGGTAATCCTCAGGGTTTGTTATGGGTCGATTTCCAGGGAGAACCACCGGATGCAAGCGAGCCTATTCTCCAAGATACTTTCAAATTCCATCCCCTGGCAGTCGAAGATGCCGTTCACCAGACCCACATTCCCAAAGTGGATGATTGGGAAAAATATCTTTACATTGCCCTGATTGCCATGGACTATGATATCAAATCAGGCGACTTGGAAATGATCGAGCTGGATGTGTTCTTGGGGGAAACTTACCTGGTCACCCACCATGACCTGCCCATCCAGGCGCTGGAGCGGGCCTGGCAAACCTGCCAGAAAGATGAGCGCCACCGCAAATCTGGCGCCGATCATTTACTTTATCTGTTAACCGAAGAACTGACCGGTGACTTTATGCACACTGTTGAAGAAGTGGATGAAGAGATCGAAGCGCTTGAAGATGAGCTCTTCGGCAGACCGGAAAAAGATACAGTCCAAAAGGTTTTTACGCTTAAACGGGCCACTATCCAACTGCGCCGCAGCCTCTCTCCTATGCGTGAAGTGCTTAACAAACTGGCCCGTGACGATTTCGCCGTGATCGACAGCAAGGACCGTATTTACTTCCGGGATGTCTACGATCACTTCGTGCGCCTGCATGATATCGCTGAAGGCTTGCGCGACCTGGTGGGAGGTGTGCTGGACACTTACCTGTCTGTGGTGAACAACCGTATGAATGAGGTGATGAAGGTTCTGACGACCATTACCACTATATTCATGCCCATCTCGTTTCTGGCCGGTTTTTTCGGGATGAATTTTTTCCAGCCTGTAGCAACATCCTTGCAGCCCTGGACTTCAAACCCTGTCTTTATTATAACGATGGCCATCTTCATAATCACTCCGGTTGGAATGTACTTGTGGATGCGCAAACAGGGGTGGACTTAACCTAGACTGCCATGAATATGGATAAATATTTCATCGAGGAATTGGGCCCCTGGTATGTCATTCCACTTTCGGACCTAAGGGCCAAACAGCACACCGTAGGCAGCAAGGGTGTCTGGCTGGCGCGTCTATCTGTGGCAGGGATTCCCATCCCGACCGGGTTTCATATTACAACCGCTGCCTACCGGCGGTTTGTGGTCGAAAACCGGCTTCAACCAACGATTGAAAATGCACTGGAGGGGGTTGACCCTCACCAACCTGCCACCCTTGAAGCTGCCGCCCAGACAATTCGGGATGCTTTTATCAGTGGGAGGATACCCGAAGAGATCAATGTGGCTGTCTCACTGGCTTATGCGAACTTGCCTGGAGGTTTTCCATCGGTAGCAGTACGTTCCTCAGCTACAGCCGAAGATCAACCATCTTTATCATACGCCGGACAACAGACCACTTATTTGAATGTCTCATCAATTCCTGCCATATTCGAAGCCATCAAACGCTGCTGGGCATCGTTGTGGACGGCGCGGGCGATCACATACCGGCTTCAGCACCAAGTTGAGATGAAGTCGTTGGCGATGGCTGTGGTTGTGCAGGTGCTGGTTCCAGCCCAGGCCTCGGGTGTGTTATTTACAGCGCATCCGACCACTGGAGCCCGGGACCTGGCGGTGATCAATGCCAGTTGGGGCTTGGGCGAGGCTGTTGTGGGCGGCCTGGTCACGCCCGATATCTACACAGTGGAAAAAGCCAGCGGGCGCGTTTTAGAACACCAGGTGGCTGAAAAGCATGTATGGGCAGTGCGCATTGCCCAAGGAACAGAGGTTCAACCCATTCCCCGGCATTTGCGCAATAAGCAAGTCTTAGATGACAATGCTGCCGCTCGCCTGGTGCAGCTTGGCATCCAAATCGAAAAGATGTTTAACCGACCGGTCGATATCGAATGGACCTACCTGGATGGCGAATTTGCTATCGTACAAGCCAGGCCGGTTACTGCGCTGCCCGAAGCGCCCACGCTGCCACACTTTGACTGGAAAGCTCCTAATCCCAAGGCGCATTATATCCGCGCCGGTATCGTGGAGCTGCTGCCTGACCCGCTTTCACCACTCTTTGGTACCCTGGGATGTACTGGATTTAACCATGGGTTGCAACGCATGGCAGAACAAATCATCGGAAGCAAGAAAAATCTGCCTGAAAACAGGCTGACCACCATTAACGGATATGCTTACTTGACCTTGGGATTCAAATTATCCCATATTCTAGGAGCTGTCACACATTTACCCCTTATAAAAAATTTATTACGCACCTCTGAACAGCGCTGGAGGGAGCAATCTCGACCCGCTTACATCCAATCAATTGAACGCTGGGAAACCAAGAATTTTGAAGCGGAAAGGGCGACGGAGCTCCTGGCAGGCATACGTGAAATTCTCAACCAGGCCGTAGATCACTACATCACGCTTCAATCTGGACTGCTTCCCTGTGCTGGCATCAGCGAGATGCTGTTCACGAGTTTTTATAATCGCTTTGTGCGGCGCGAAGGAGACCCTCCAGCCCTGAATTTCCTGCTCGGCTTTGACAGCACCCCCATGCTGGCTGAAAAATCACTGTATGACCTGGCACGCTGGTGCCAGGACCATCCTGATTTGGCTGAAACGATCCAAAAAATTCCTGCCTACCAGCTGGCTGTTCTTCTAGCAAATGTACATATCCCTGCGGGCGTAGAACAAGAGGTTTGGTTAGAGTTCACCAAGTATTTTCAATATCATCTCCAGCAGTTCGGGCACAGCATTTACGAGCTAGATTTTTCCAAGCCGCTCCCCTTGGATGATCCTACTCCTCTGCTCGAAACGATGAAATTCTTTTTATCTGGTCAAGGGCATAATCCATACTTACGCCAGCAAAAAGTCTCTGAGCAGCGTAATCAAGCCTATCAATCCACTCTGGCCAGGTTAAAAGGAATACGGCGATCAATTTTCCAGAGGCTGGTCACCTGGGCGCAGAGATTTGCTCCTTTGCGCGAAGATGGCCTGGCTGATATCGGTCTAGGTTGGCCTTTATTGCGGAAAATGCTGTTGGAATTGGGCAAACGGATGATGCAAAAGGGTATCATTGCCGAAGCAGAAGAAATATTCTGGCTGGTTGAAGATGAGGTCGAGCAAGCTATCGCGGGGCTGGAACAGGAAAGAGGTACAGAGGTGCAGCACCAAACAACTGTCAGGCAGCGCAAGACAGCCTGGCAGGCAGCAAAGCACGCTGCCCCCCCTCCAGTCCTTCCCCGGCACAGCAAATTCATGGGCTTCAACCTGGAAAAATGGACTCCCGCGCAGGCAGGTGATCTGAACCCGGTGATTCACGGAGTTGGCACCAGCCCTGGACAGGTTGTGGCACCTGCCAGTGTACTGAGCGGCCCTGAAGATTTCGGTCGCATGAGCCAGGGAAAGATCCTGGTCACTGCGATTACGACACCGGCCTGGACGCCACTTTTCGCTCTGGCAGTTGGGGTGGTGACTGACGTTGGAGGTCCCCTTAGCCACAGCTCCATCGTGGCGCGCGAGTATGGCATCCCAGCCGTGTTGGGAACCGGCATTGCCACCAAACGCATCCAAACCGGACAAACGATATCTGTGGATGGAAGCCTGGGAAATGTCAGCCTGGTAGCTGGGCAGTTGGGAAAACCCCATTAAAAATAGGGTATAATTCGGAGTATAATTATCTGTAATACTATTGGTGTTTCTTATCTATGGCAATTGACCGCTTCGGACGTTCCATCCATTATTTACGCATCAGCCTGACTGATCACTGCAATCTGCGCTGTGTATACTGCATGCCGGAAGATATGACATTCCGTCCTAACGCTGAGCTGATGCAAGATGATGAGATCCTTACCTTGGTGCACTTGTTTGCAAATTTGGGATTCGATAAGATTCGATTGACCGGAGGCGAGCCAACGGTACGAGCGCACGTGGTTGACCTGGTGCGAGGCATTGCTCAGGTTCCCGGCATTCGCTCGCTTTCGATGACCACCAACGGTGTTCTGCTCAAGCGCCTGGCAGGGCCACTGGCTGAGGCTGGGCTGCAGCGCGTCAACATCAGCCTGGATACACTGGATGCAGATAAATTTCGCCGCCTGACTCGCTGGGGATCTTTAGAGGATGTCTGGGCAGGCATCCTGGCAGCCGAAGAAGCCGGATTGTTGCCCATTAAGCTCAACGGGGTAGTTGTGCGCGGTTACAATGAAAACGATGTAATTGACCTGGCTCAGTTAACCCTGGAGCATCCCTGGCAGGTGCGCTTTATTGAGATGATGCCCTTCGCCGGAGCAACCGACTTACAGACCCAACAAATGGTCACGGCCGAGGAAATGCAGTCGCTCATCGAAGCAAAACTGGGTGCCATGGAAAGTGCAAACGATGGTGAACTCGATGGCGAGGCACGCCTATTCCGCTTACCCGGCTCAAAAGGGGATATCGGTTTTATTTCCTCTGTTACCGCACCCTTTTGCGCCATGTGCACACGCGCCCGCCTGACAGCAGATGGTAGATTACGCCTGTGCCTGCTGCGAGAAGGGGAAGTGGATTTACTTTCTCCTTTGCGGGGAGGCGCCACGCTCGAGGAGCTGCGCCAGATCATCCTGGACGGCATATGGTACAAGCCTTGGGGGCATGGTTTGGCTGAAGGCCTGATCCCCATGAACCGGGTGATGAGTGAAATTGGAGGTTGAAACCCTAACGGTTCTAGAATAAAAACCAAAGGGCGACAGCAGCTATTGCTCCAACGCAGGAACAAGAAAAATTTACGACTTCATTATTTACCCAGCGCCAACCCCTTACAGGGTTGGTTTCGGTTCCACAGGAATGCAGCGGATGGCGCTCGGTCTCTTTTTGGCAGGATGGGCAAAAATAAATTCCCTGAACTGAGGCTCCAAGTACCGAGTCAACCAAAGCGCCAGCCATCCCACCTAAAGATCCGCCCAGGATGAATAGAGGCAAATGGATATTCGGCGTTATGAAAGCAGCCACCAGGCTGACCAACAAACCTCCTAAAAAGGCAGCCAGGCTGCCAATGAGAGTAATTCCCCCGGATGTGCCTCTTTCTACTACCTCACCTGTGATGATTAAACGCGGCGGTGTTCGACTCAACACACCCACTTCAGTAGCCCAGGTATCGGCATTGACGGCTGCCATGGCACCGACATATGCAATCCAAATCCAATCCTTTTCAGGGAACAGAAAATACAACAAGACCAGGAACACTCCCAATCCACCGTTTGCCAATACTTGCTGCCAATCGCGCCGGCTGCCCTTTGAAAATTTTTCATTCATGGATCGCTTGCGTTGGGAAAAAGCCTTTGATAAGGCGCTTGAGGAGACAAAAAAAGTCAGCAACAGGACCGCCCAAGGGATGCCACCTAAACCAAAGATCAGGCCTCCCGAAATGACAGCAGCCCACACACCACTGCTTGATAGCGCTTGCATTCGCCAGCCAATGAAAGCTACCAGGAGTGCCAGCAGAAAACCGCCAAAAAACTTCGTATAGAAAAGTGATAAAACTGTGGATAACTCGGTCATTTCTGTGGATAAATACCCTTTTTCGGTGGATACCTGCAAGCACTAAAATCTATATCAAAAGGCTTTGAAACCCGGCATAGCGGATCGTCAGGTAGCGCGCGATATAAAATAAACAGCGCCAATGAATAAAATCGATACAACGATGCTGCTGCTCCACAGCAGATAAGCCAGGGGGCGAATCTCTGTACGCTGGTAAAAAAATAAACCCAGCGAAAAATTGGCGACAAAAAAGAGAATATTCATCACCGGCAGAAGCAGCAGTTGTACAGCAGGCACATATTCAACAGGCAGCTCTGCAGGGCTAATGCGCAGGGAAATCTGTTGGCGATTTGGAATGATGATCCCTACCCAGGCAAGCAAGCATAAAACCAAGACGATCGCCGTTATGATCAGAATACGAGCGGTGGCATCCTCCCAAACTTCGGGAAATAAAAAACCAGGCTGCACGGATTTTGCCTGTAGAGGCGTCAAAGACCCCATTTCTCGATAATGTTGAAAGGATGCGAGAAAAGCATCTTCCTCGGCGGGAGATATCGCAAATACTTTTTTGGGTGTAGCGATTAAAATGAGCGGATGGTTCCGTTCAGCCATAAATTCAATCACTCCACCGCTGCCGTCAAACCCAGGCCAATGCCTTATTCCGACAATTGCTCCAGGCCAGCGCAGAAAAGGCAGCGGCAAGTGCACGCTCAGGTCTTTTTCTGCACGAACCCATAAAATTTCATCAATCGGAATATCTTCAGAACGGAAACCCCAACGCAGCCGGATGCCATCCCGCTCCAGGCTATAAGCTGCAGTCCATAGTGCATAAAAACGATAGAGCATGACAAGAAATACAATAACTGCCAATAATGCAATCACCAAATTTAGAATAACAATCAACCCGGCTGGCGAGCGGGTCGCCAGAACCATCCCCAGCGCGCCCATTGCTAGAAAAAAAGCTAAACTGATCAAATGAAAAATGGTGCCGCGTCTCTTATTGGGATAAAAAACAAGCAAATCATCCATGGAGAATAGTTATACCATATCCAGGTAAACGAAAAAAGGAGTTTGCGAAACCAGTTCGCAAACTCCTTTTTGATGGGAAAGGATTGTTAGGCTATTTGATCGCGTAAGTCACGCTGACATCTACAGTGATCGTGAGCTGCCCGGCAGATACTGGTACATACGAAGCTGCTCCACCTCCACCAATCCCTTTCATATCCATGGGGGCTGGCACTGCGTAAGAGTTGTAATAACTGATCGACTGCACCTCGCCAAGCTCCACGCCAGCGGCTTTTGCCAGCTCCTGCGCCTGCAGGTAGGCATTGTCTACAGCAGCCTTACGCACATCGGTAAGGTAAGGAGTCTTATCAGCAATATCAAACTGAATACCATTGATGCTGTTGGCGCCCGCTTTGACAGCTTCTCCCAGGATTAGGCCGATTTTAGTCAGGTCGCGCAAGGTCACGTATACGGTATTATCCACCATATACTTCGTACCCGTCTTCTGCCCATCTGGTCCATACTCGTCTTGAGGGTAGATGCTGAAATTGACGGTGCGGATATCCTTTGCATCTACACCTTGAGCCACCAAAGCGGCGGCGACTGCTTGCGAGGTCGTATTGTTAATGGCAACAGCTTCTTGCGCATCGGCATTCTCTGAATGAACCCCGATATTAATATAGGCAACATCAGGGGTGAGCGATGCCTGGGCACTGCCAGTTACACTCAGTGTGCGTGGCGTTGCGGGTGCCGCTGGGGTAGCGTTTGAGGCACAGGCACTCAACAAAACAACCAAGCTCAGCAATATCGAAAAAATTATGGTTTTGTTACGGTTCATTCTTTCTCCTTTTGTATATGGTTAGATTATTACAACTTAGACGATCAACTTTATCTAAAGGTTCCCAGTTGACCACATCTGTTTTATCTGATGATGATTATCACTCAAGAATGTTACGAATGAGTTCCGAAGGTTATTCAAGTCTGTAACAATGGATTACAGGACTTACACACTGCCTTATGAATGGTATTCACAAAACAAAAAAACTCTTGCCGGAGGATATGAGCAGTGCTATACTCGCACAGGCAAACATGTATTTGAGGTTTTGCGGTGTTTTGTTTGTCAAAGGAGAAAAGCTTATGAGCGACGATTGCCCCCAACAAGATGAGAATCCGTTTTTATGCCGAGAAGAACCACCCTGAGCGGACATCCCTAAAAATTACGATTGAAAGGAGAAGTGTTTATGATCAAAATTCTTAAGAACACCGAAAATGGTCTGGAAACACTTCAAGAACCGGTAACAGGAGCCTGGATTAATGTCATTAGTCCGTCTCAAGGGGAAATGAATGTTTTGCAAGCCATGGGGATTTCTCAGGATTACCTGGTTTATTCCCTGGATATCGACGAGAGGGCCAGGACTGAACGCGATGGCGACCTGCTCATTTTGCTGCGTATCCCAGATTACCAGGGGGAAAAGGCGGATATTCCCTTCACAACCATCCCGCTTGGTATTATTTTATCTGAGCAATACCTGACCACCGTTTGCATCAAGGAAAATGATATTCTAAAAAAGTTTGCTTCGGGTCAATACCGCGGCTTGTCTACAGGAAAACGCTACCGTTTTATTCTGCAAATTTTATTAGCTACAGCCAACGATTATCTGAATCACCTGCGACAGATCACGCGGGCTGTGGATATCCTGGAAGATAAGCTCCAACTCTCAACGCGCAACAAGGAAGTCTTGGAACTATTGAAATACCAGAAAAGCCTGACTTTGTTTACGACGGCACTTAAATCGAATGAGCTGTTGCTCAAACGCCTGCAGCAAAGCATCATGTTTAAAACTTATCCTGAAGACGAAGATTTGCTGGAAGATGTTCTAACCGAGACACAACAAGCGATCGAAATGACGAATATCGAGAGCAACATTCTCAGCAGCATGATGGATGCCTTTGCTTCGATTATCTCGAATAATCTGAACGGGATCATGAAATTCCTGGCCTCGATCACGATTATCCTCAGCCTGCCCACCATGATCGCCAGCTTTTTTGGCATGAACATTAATTTCCCATTCAACGAACAGCATTCGTTGGCTTTCCCCCTCACGCTGCTGTTATCACTTGTTGTTTCCCTGGTTGTGGCTTTGGTTTTTTGGAAACGCGATTGGCTATAGAGGTGACAAAATAAAACATGGACTATCCATAAACATTCTTTGTGGATAGCCCATGTTTTATTAACACATTTTATGCAAAGATCACATATTGGCGGAGGAATTTCTCCACGGTTTGGTAGAAATGTTGGATAGTCTCTGACTTTCGAAAGCCGTGGCCTTCTCCAGGATACAAGTGATATTCGTGAGGTATCCTGCGTGCTCTAAGAACCTCAACGATGGAATCCGACTGCGCCCGGGGAACCACGACATCTTCTTCACCCTGGAAGATCGCCAAGGGATCTTTGATCCGGTCAGCGAAGAAAATGGGAGAGCGGTCACGGTATACAGCAGCCGCCTCGGGGAGAGGTCCCAACAAGCTGTCGGAATAATGTGCCTCGAACTTATGGGTATCCGCAGCCAAAGTAAATTGGTTCGAAACCCCAAACAAACAAATGCCCGCTTTGAAGAAACCCGGGTAATCTTCAATTGCTTTGAGGACAGTAAAGCCGCCTGCGCTGCCACCCATGATCACCAGGCGATCCCCATCCACAAGGCCTTTTTCCACCAACGTGCGGGCTCCGCTGACCGCATCTTGCACATCATAAACTCCCCAGTTTCCTTTCAATAGTTCACGATATACCCTACCATAACCAGTACTCCCCCGGTAATTTACATCCAAGAAAGCATAACCGCGGCTGGTGAAGAATTGGGCTTCCAAATTAAAATCTACAATCCGCTGGCTGGTTGGACCGCCGTGGATATGCACCAACAAAGGAGGCAAACCGCGGCTCGAATAGTTTTCGGAGCTGGGCAAATAAAGCAAGCCATACACGCATCCGTTGTCCATTCCAGCCCACGAAATGGGCTGCGGTACCGTATAGGTCGACGGAGGAATTTCCTCAGACACCGACCGGCGCACCACCCGGGTCTTTCCCATCCGATCGCAAAGGACCAGGCGTTCAGGAATAGAAGCGCCAGATGCAATGAGCGCTATCTGCTTGCCATCGTGAGCTACCGCAAGCTGATCCAGGCTGGTATAGTTTTGATCTAGCGGTACTGGGGATGGTTTTCCCCCTACCAGGTCAACCTGCCATAAGCTGTGCATTCCTGACTGGCTGCGAATGAAGAAGATGGCTTCACCGGTCGGGCTGAAGGCGTATGTGCGCTTGCCTTGGACCCAGGCAGGGGTACCATGTTCAGCGAGTTCATCTGTTAACTGCCGAGACTGGCGAGTCTCAAGGTCATATAAGGATAACTGCCACCAACCTGTCTGATCAGAAACATAAGCCAGGTAACGCCCATCCGGTGAAAATTCAGGTTGAAAGATGGAAACTGTTTCCCCTCCGCAGATTGCGACAACGTTTTCCAGAAAGGGTGAGGCATGTGCTGGTCGACCAAGCTCACCCAGGTAGAGAACCGTCCCATCCCAGGGCATATTAGGGTGATCCCAGGCAATAAACGCGAAACGGTGGCTGTCTGGGTGCCAGACTGGCTGCATATAAAAGTCATTCCCCGAAACTAACCGGATTGGCCAGGCAGAACCTTGTAAATCGACAAGAGCAATGGCATCTTGCCCTTCGTATGTGTGCACATAAAGGAGCCAGATGCCATCAGGTGACAGCTTCGGCGAGGCTGCCGCCCCAAATGAGGGTGTTACAGATTGCGGGCTTCCTGCTGAAAGCGGCTGGCTGTAAATTCGCTTTGAGCTGGCATCTACAAAAAATACTTTTCCGCCGCCCACGCCAAAATCACCGCCTCCATAACCCACTCCGGCTCGGATAGAGAAATCACTGTTCAAATCACGCGCCGCCTCACCATCGGGGGGCAAGACCACCAGGACCCCCCGGTCAGAACGCCCCTCGCGCCAGACCAGAGCCCCTTCCACATCCCAAGCAAGATCACTGAAGCTAATCCCTTGAGATAGACTGCCCGGCGAAACAGGGCTGGGCCATATACCGAACTGCAAGTTCGTTTTAGACATGCTTAGCTCCTTTATGAAGATGGAAAGTCCGACGATGTACCGGCGACAAACCCAAATTTTCCAATGCTGCACAATGTGAGGCAGTGCCATACCCCTTGTGCCGGTCAAACCCATACCCAGGCACTTGTTCGTTCAGAGCAACCATAAAAACGTCCCGGGTAGTCTTAGCCAATACCGAGGCAGCCGCAACACTTAGAGAACGTTGATCGCCCTTTACCAAGGATGTTTGAGGCAGCGCACATTCAGACAGGAACAAATAATCCAGAATCAGGTGTGCTGGCGCTACACTTAACGCCTCTAGCGCACGGGCAGCCGCAAGATGGGTAGCTGGGAGAATACCAAGCAGGTCAATCTCTTCATTGGAGGCAAACCCAACTCCATAGGAGATTGCCCATTTTTTAATTTGCGCACACCAGCAGCTTCTCTGGGCCGGCGTCATTTGCTTCAAATCACGCACGCCTTCAAGCAAGACGCTTATATTTTCGTCGGCTGGCAAGATAACCGCAGCAGCTGCAACCGGTCCAGCAAGTGCGCCTCGCCCGGCTTCGTCAATCCCAGCAATTGCACTCACCCCTGCCTGCCATAAAATCTTTTCGAAAAAGAGATCAGGTCCCGGCGTTTTCAATCATAAACCCCGCGCCAGGCATTCAGGCGCATGGTGAGTAAATCCTTACCCATATTGAACGAATCACGGAATACGCGGATCTTGCTTTCAGCATTGTAAAACCAGGGAATAGGGATCTCGATAATCCGGTAGCCGCACAGCCGGGCGATAAATAGGACCTCCACGTCAAATGACCACCCAGAAAAGGTCTGGCGACGGAAAATATTTTCTGCAACATCACCCCGGAAGCACTTAAACCCACATTGAGTATCATTCAGACCCGGCAAAGCCAGCCAACGAATTAGCAAATTGTAGCCACGACCAATAAAATGACGATAGGAAGGCTCCTGGTAACGCACTGCCCCCGGTGCTTCGCGGGAAGCAATCGCAATATCATAATTGGATGCTGCAGGAGGTAAAAAACGCGTGATCTCAGAAATAGGCATCGAAAGATCAGCATCACACATAAAGCGAAATTCACCCCGGGCAGCCAACATCCCGCGTTGAACCGCTAAACCCTTACCCCGCGGCGTACTTTGTATCACCTGAACTTGCGGATATGCGTCTGAAAAAGCTTTTGCAGTTGCGAAGGTGCGATCGACACTGCCGTTCTCAACCACCAGCACTTCCACAGGATAATCCTGGCTCTGAAAAAAGCTGACTACCTGTTCCAAGGTTCTTTGCAGCCGTTTTTCCTCGTTGTAAGCAGGAATGATGATAGAAAGAAAAGGCTTACCCAAGCATTACTCCACATTTCTAAACTGTCAACAGTATAAAAAATATAAATATGAGAATCAGAACAACCTCTACAACTACCATCACCGCTAAAAGAACAACTTGATTTTTCGATAAGCCAAGGTTCTGCAATGCTGGAGGGAGATCAAAATCTACCAGCGGTTTCGCTGCCTGGGCTGGGGCATCTTCAACTTCTTCTCTCCAGACATCTGTAACATCTTCTGGTTGTGATTCCGTCTTCGCAGCAGGCTGGTTCGCTTCTGAAGCGTTTACCAGGCGATCGACAATGTCTTGAAGCTGTACAGCATCCAAGGTTGGTTCACCCTGAAGTATCCCGGCAGCTAAGCGATCGACGCCATCCATGCGCACAATACGCACCGCTGGTTCGTTAGCATCAATATGGACCCCCGGATGCGACATAAACAAGATTGGCAAAGGTTCTGGAAGCTGCATTTCGGCCTGGAGGAAAAACTTATCGACCGCCTCCGAAAAGGTCAACGTTTCAGCCACCAAATTCCTACTCGCCGTTTTGTACTGCTCCAGGTGATTATCCATGATCAACCAGCTTTCACCCTTGGCTCTATAGATCCCTTCATCTGCGTTGGCATTGATCACCAAAATTCCTGGCGGTCCTACGAGAATCATCGGGATAGGAGCTTGAGCACTATTCAACCTGATATTCCGCAAAAGCGTGAAGCGGTTATCCAGGGTTTTACCGAGTTGTTGGGCAAAGGTTTCCTGAGCCTTTAAATCCTCGTCAGATGCACTCAGTTTCAGCACGTCTTGAACACTGGATTGGAATTTTTTTAAAACGCTGCTGCTAGAAGACTCTTGGGTAGTTTGATCAATCAGTTTCATAATAATCTCGCTCCTACTACGAAACGGCTGGAAGAACTAAGGCTTTGGGGGGATAAATAGCTTTTAATCAGGCGGCTATTTTCTTCCACCACACGTCGGCGGTAGATCTCCATATTTTTACGCGGCACATATTTAAAAATATTGTGCTCCATTTCTTCCTCCAATTCTATCATTTGATAAAAGGCGGAGGGGTCAATTCCCTGTCGAGAAGCAAAAACTTCAACCGTCTGAATCGCAGCCCCTGGCTCTAACTGCGGTGACAGGAAATCTCTCCAGGCACACAGATGCTCATCGCCAGTGAAAGGCAGCCAACTGTGTGGAGTAACTTTTCTCAAGCACAATCCAACTTGCGCAACCGGGCTTTTTAAAATCCGGTAGTCCAGGTAAGCACGAAGAACATTATGCAAATATAAACGCTTCTCTTGACTGCCGATGCGGCTTTGAGCTCCAAAAACAGGTGAAAAAATATCCCTCACCCAGAACCAATCAGCCTGCAAATGACATAAGTATCCGGCAAGGAAAGCTGTCTGCTCCGGCGGGAGGGACGCGGTTATGGCAAGGCAGGGATTATTCCGCGTGAAAAGCTGCCAAGGAGTGCATTTATTCTTCCATATCGGTAAAGTGAAAAAATGAGTTGTCTCTCTTGCTTGCCCAGAGATCACCTGCACGTCAGGAGCTGTATTTCCGAACAGAAATTCATACCGATATGAATTCAAAAAAGCGCTGGCGTCTCCAACCAGGTCGGTCTGCTCAAGGAGCTCAATTGCAAGGCTGAGATGATAGAATGGCGTGGGCACATAGGAATTATACCAGTGGGTAATGTTTCCGAAAACAAAGCTTGCCTGGTCGATTTAACCAGGCAAGTCTGTCCAACTCTTTCTCCTTAGATCACCGGTAAACCGGGTAATACATCGCCAGAGTTAGCTTCTTCAGAGAAAGCCAGGTAATCTTTATCCCCGGCATGAATCACATGGAGGGGCGATTTTACCTCGAAAGTACTGGCTAGATATTCCTTGCGAGCGCCAGTTACGTATCTTTTACCCGCTTTAATCCGCCGGATCAACTCCTCGCGCTGGATAAGGATCAGGTCAGAAAACGTTGGCCCGCGACGCTCGTAGGCGCGTACCCATTCCACCTGCCCACCGGCATTGTAATGAACTGCTTCAACAACACCATCCATTTTTTCTTTTGCCATAGTCGGGGCGAGAGGATTTGAACCTCCGACTTCACGGTCCCAAACCGTGTGCTCTAGCCGGACTGAGCCACGCCCCGATGCGCAGGGATTATAACTTAGCCCGAGATGGTTGGCAAGTCTCAAGTTCCCTGCCGCGCTGCCCTCCTGGCAAGGAAATCCACACGCTGGTTATTTATATTCCCGGCATGGCCGCGCACCCAATGCCACGTGATCTGATGTTGGGTGGATATTTCATCCAGGGCTTGCCAGAGGTCGGCATTTGCCAGGTCGCCTCCCTTGCGCCGCCACTGCCGCTTGCGCCACCCCGGCAGCCACTCGGTGATCCCCCTTTTTAAATACTCCGAGTCGGTGAAAAGATCTACTTCGCAGGGTTGATTTAACGCTTGTAATGCTCTTAGCGCAGCGGTCAGCTCCATACGATTGTTGGTTGTCGGTGCATCAGAACCGTCCAGCGTCTTTTCACGATCTCCAAACTGCATCAGAGCTGCCCAACCACCCGGCCCCGGGTTTGGATCGCATGCCCCATCGGTATATATGGTTACGCGGGGAAGTTCCTTCACTTCTTACTCTCTTGGGCTTGAACTTCTTCGGCAAGCTGATCCAGGGCTCTGAGTAAGGCTGGAATTTGCTCTCCTTTAAATTCAGGAGCTGTTAATTGAGACATTGCATCACCCAAAGCCCAGCGTAATGAACGCCAGGAGGCAAGCGCTGGCTCAACATGAATATAAGGTAAAAAACCAAGCGCCTTCTCCCACAGGCTGGAGCCGCTATGTTTCCCGCTTAATAAAGGCAGAACAGAGGCTCGAGTTGGCAATGTTTCTGTGGCAAAAACCCAACGCGCTTGGTTTTCAGGTGATGCCAGCCAACGCACGAACAGCCAGGCAGCCAGCTGTTTCGTTTGGGTCGACTTCATGACCGCTAACGAGGGGCCAAAAATATCGAATGCCCCTCCCTTACGAGAAGGAAAAGGCAAAATTGTCCAATCATCATCACTACTGCCGCTTTTAAGAACAGTTTGCTGGCTTACCAATTCTCGCAATGAAGCAGACAGAAATAACGCGCCGCGGTTCGTGAGGATTTCATTCTTGTTGGGCTCAACCAACCGCCAGGCACATCCGTCTGTATAAAGCGCGTGGAGGAAGGTTAATGTGTCAATCGAACTCAGGATTCTCAAACTCATATCCACCCTGTCCTGAATTCTCGACCTCCCCGCCAAAAGCAAAGATCCAGGCTAGTAAGGTTGAGGGTTCAGAATCGATCAACCAACCGCCTGTGGCATCATTTCCCTTCTCATCATCTTCCCGGTTAGCTTTGGAAGCCGCGCAAGCTTGTTGGCGGAACTGTGCTGGTGTCGTTGGAGGAGCATCAAAACCCAAGTCTTTTGCCCAACCCTGGTTATATACCATCACCATTCCCGTACGATACCAGGGCAATCCAAAGCGCAGCGCATCCTTATTTTCCTCGGTTGGGGTTTGCACATCTTGCATCCAGATCGCCGGGTAGAAATCCCGTTGATCCTTCGTAGATAGACCCCACGTAGGATCATCAATATAAGATTGTAAATCTGCCAAAGAGATACCCATAGAATGCCAATAACGCAGATCGTGGCTGTATCCAGCCAGGACTGCGGGAAGCTTTTTTTCTTCCAAAGCCCTGCGCAAGGCTTCATCCATCACACCTGTGCTGTCATATGGAACAGCTTCAGCCCGAATCCCCCACTGATTCGTCTTATTGAACTCTTCAACCAATTTAGGCATCAATTCTTCAGCGCCAGCCTCGCGCACGTACCAAAATTGGACGAGCTGTCCGCGTAGGTTTACTGTATTTCCCACCGTTGGAACGGCTTCTGTGACTGGCAGCGGCTTAGGAGTCTTCGTAGGCTGTGGAGGCAGGACTTTAATTTCCGTAGTAGGAAGCTTTTCTGGGGCAGCCTGCAAAGTGGATGAAGAGCTCTGAGAATTTGCACAGGCAGATAGGAAGCAGAGGCAGATTCCCCCTAGAGCTATCCAGCGAGATACGGTAAGATTCAATCGAAACATTTTTGCTCCATAGACATGCCATTATATCAAAACCTAACGGATCCTCCTCGACGTCGCTATGCCTGACCTGACTCAAGCTTATTTACCCAGCATACAAAACCACCGTTTACCGAACCTGGATATTGAGGGTGGATTTATCTTCCCCAATTACCAGGGATATTCTATTCTAAACATCCCTTCGAGCCTGTGCTGTTGGATGGAGATCCCCGGCTTTGGCACGGGACCCTTGCGGGTTAGCGAACTGGACAAGCTTGCTCAAG
Source organism: uncultured Chloroflexia bacterium (assembly GCA_963751425.1). GTDB lineage: Bacteria > Chloroflexota > Anaerolineae > Anaerolineales > UBA4823 > CAVVUF01. The sequence goes on from CAVVUF010000003.1 coordinate 603,528, forward strand.
GTGCTCGAAGAATCATTTTTATTTTGATGGATGCCTTAGGACTGCAGTTGTTCCAGGGGATGCTGAAAAAGGGTCAGTTAGCGGTCTGGCAGAACCTATTGAAGGACGGTTTGCTGGCACCCCTGACCTCCATTTCACCCAGCACAACCTCCGCGGCTCTGACCAGCCTTTGGACGGGACGCAGCCCCGCAGAGCATGGCATTATCGGGTACGAATTATGGCTCAAAGAATATGGCATCGTCACAAACATGATCTTGCATGCCCCCATTTCTTATCGTAACGATACTGGGAGCCTGGTGAAAGCAGGTTTCCAGCCAGAGACCTATTTACCATTTACGAACTTAGGCACTTACCTGGGTGCACATGGCGTAAAACCCTATGCCTTTCAACATACGAGTATTTTGCGCTCGGGCTTATCGCAAATGCTTTATAAAGATGTCGAAACACGCAGCTTCAACACATCCACCGATCTATGGCTGAACTTACGCGACCTGGTTAACGGACGCCCTTCCGAACGCCAGTTCATTTGGGTATATTGGGGTGAAGTGGATCACTATTCACACCTATATGGACCAGAGGACGAACGCCCCGCAGCTGAATTTGCGAACTTCAGCCAGACCTTCGAGAAACTGCTGCTCAACCAGCTTAGGGCAGATATCCGGAATGATACGCTGTTGATCCTGACCGCCGACCACGGGCAAATCAATACCCCCCAGAACCCTCAATATGAACTGCGAAACCATCCTGACCTGTTAAGAAAGCTGCACATTCTGCCGACTGGAGAGAACCGTTTTCAATACCTTTTCATACGCCCTGAACAAGTAGAAGCTGTACAAGCGTATTACTTGCGTACGTGGCCAGGGCAGTTTACCTTTCTTGACCCATCCCGTGCAGTGCATGAGGGTTTATTCGGTCCAGGTAAACCGCATGCTCAGCTCTTTGACCGCCTGGGGGATATGCTCGCCCTCGCCAGGGAAAACGCTTACCTGTGGTGGGCGAGTAAAGATAACCCGCTGTTAGGCCGGCACGGAGGCCTTTCACCCGATGAAATGCTTGTGCCATTCCTAATGGCAAGGATATAAACAAAGAGAGGCCACATGACAACGCCCCTTTACAAATTAAGTCCTTCTGAGCTTACCTTTTTATGGGATGAATGTAAGCGCTGTTTTTATTTGAAAGTCGTGCGCAAGTTCTCGCGCCCTCCCAGTCCCTTTCCATCGATTTTCACAAAGATCGATGGCTTGATGAAGGATTACTTCCAGGGCAAGCAAACTTCTGAAATTTGTCTTGATCTGCCGCCAGGAACTGTTCTGCATGGTGAGAAATGGGTTAAATCGCAGCCAATTTTGCTGCCCGGTCATGCGGTGGGATGCTACCTGACCGGAAAGTTCGACACTGCAGTGAAATTTGAGCGTGGTTCGTTTGGCGTGATCGATTTCAAAACGTCCTCCCCAAAAGCAACCCACCGGGCGTTCTATGCGCGCCAGCTGCGCGCTTATGCATACGCCCTTGAACATCCCGAAGCAGGAAAGTTTGCGCTGAGTCCAATCTCCCACCTGGGCCTGCTGATCGTCGAGCCAGAGATGATCGAGAAAACTCTCACCGGACACATTGCCTACCTGGGTAAGGTCACCTGGCAGGAAATTCTACCCGACGAAGCCGCATTCCTGGCTTTTCTGAGTGAGGTCCTCTCTGTTTTGGAACTGCCTGGTCCGCCAGAAGCATCTGAAAACTGCGCCTGGTGCCAATACCGGCAAGCAGCGCGGGACAACGGCGTTTAGACGGAACCTCTCAAACTACTCTCGCTGTAGAAACATCCAGCGGTGTCCTTCCAGGTCCTCCGCCCGATAGCGCCGCCCGGGGAAACCATCCTCTAATTCGCCCAAGATGGCAGCACCGGCCCGCTTTGCCCGCTCAAAATGCTCGTCGATATGTGCCACATACACCAGCACACCATCAATCACCCAAGGAACCTCTGACCAGGCCCGGGCGCGCTCACAATGTTTTCGATGGTGCTTCGGGCTTTCATAAGCCGGGGTTGCGGTTGCCAGCATTATCCGGCCATTCCCGGCCATCATTTCGCCATGCGCTAACCTGCCATCCTCTCCGATCAGGCGGCTCACCTCATGAAACCCAAATGCCTCAGCCAGCCAGTCCATGGCGGCTGGTCCATCTTCATAATCCAGCATCGGAACAACATCCTGCATACTAACCTCCAAAATGGATGCTCGGGCGTTACATTCGATCTATTTCAGCTCATGAGACGCCTTTATACTAACCGGTAAACCATTTCTGCTTTTCCAGATATTGATAATCCACAGCATCAGGCTCGCGAGAATCATTGTAAATACAAAAGAAGCGACCGGCAGCAGGCCAAGCGAGTAATTATAGAGTGGGGCACCCAAATTCGGAATGAAGTACAACACATTGAATATCGCCATCACCACCAATCCAAATACGATCGGCGACCAGCTGATAAATGTAATCACCAATAACGCGATTATTTTGCCAAATATCGATCGGGATTGGAAATAGATCAACGTACCACAAAAACTCAAGATGAAAGCAGCGACAAGACTTAACGGGCTGAACACAACAGCTTTTGAGGTAATCGTAACTTGATCCAAACGGATTAGAACATACAACCCCTGGAGCAAGGCAGATCCAATCCCTACCGCTGTGGCAATACCAACCCTCCGCCAGGTTAGTCGCTTCCGAAAAACTTGCCATCCTATCCATATCAAAGGGATAATCACAAAGACAATTGCGATAATATCTCCACCCGTTTGCTGATTAAAAATAAATGTATCGTCGAGCGAATCCGTCAAAATATCCGCCAGCAGCCAATACCAAGAGGTTTGCATGCGCATCTTAAGCGTTAGATCTCCCCCTTGGTGAACCAGCAGAATAAACTTATCATTCTGAATATTGACCATCTGAAGGCGGCTGTTGTAAAAAGGATCCTGTTCGGAAGCGGACGTGATTCCGGTCGCTTCTACGAACTGATACGCTGCCCCATCGGCAATCCGAATAGGAACGACACCTGCAGGGACTGCCCGGTAGGTAACAAAGCGCTGCCTCTCTTCTTGTTGGTCGGTCACCAACTCATACGGTGGTTCGGATTGCAGAGCGATCCGTGGATCACCCAAGAGAAACTGGTAGGGGAAAAAGGCAAATCCTTGGAGGGTTCCTTGATTCTGAACCTGGATAACATGTCCAATTGGGAAGTCCTTCCAGGTATATCGAAAAGGCAGCCCGTCGAATTCACCGATCAAATACCCCTCATTGGGACTGAACACAAAACCAGAATAAGCCGCAGCGCCCTGATCGACAAACCTACGGGCAATCGAATTCTCGTTCCATATCCGAACTGTCTGGCAGCTTCCGGTCTCTACAACAACAGAATCTAGAGAGGGTACATCAGCGGAAGTAATCTGGGTATCCTCATCAATTCTCAAATACTGATTTCCTCCATGGCCAGTAAACGTCACGTAATCCGCGGATTGGAGGATATTTTCAAAATTCGTCTTGGTCAAAGGCTGCGTGACCAGCTCTCCCTGCCTCAATTCTAGAATCCGTCCCTCATAGATATGGGCAGCCGGATTGGGAGCATTGACCGCAAAAAGCCGATCTCCTTGAACCTGTGTGCGCCGTTCCCATAAACCTCGCGCTTGCTCGATGGTAGTTCCCGTGATAATGCCGGTTGAAATCGCAGTCAGATGCTCTTTCATCATCTGGCCAAATTCAATCACGATCGCATCCGATAGAAAATCTGGTGAAACTACCCATAGCAAGAATACAGGATGACAGGCGATTACGTCATCAAGGCTGTGGGCCAGGGGGACATTTTCAGCAGCGGCAATCTCCTGCGCCAGAAAATAATACGGGTCATTTGGGTCAGCCAAGACCATTACTTCGCATTGTGGAGAATTAATTGGTTTAGTCGACCCGGCTGCTAGGGGAAAGCTCAGTAAAACCACTCCCAAAACAATAAAGATGGCAAATGATGGATAAAGTCTGCTGGGCATGAGCGCACTCTTTACGGTTCCGTTCCTTTTCTTTGCACCGGCAGCCAAAACTCACAGATATAATCGTCCTCATTGGCCCCTTCCAAATATACTTCCATCTCAGGAGCCTGTGCGTGAACAAAGCCGGAGGCTGGCAGCCATTGCGTAAACGCAAAGATTTCTGCTTCAACGATCGAGGTGGGAACCTTCCCTCGACACTCAAACACAGCCCATATCGCTGAGGGCACCTGATAACTTTCAAGTTCCGTATCCGTACAATCTTTTGTTTTCTCAATGGCGATCATATAGTAAAAAGCCCGGTCTGCCGGATCTTTTTCTACTTGAGAGATCCCTAATGTCACCCCATTCGTCTGCGATCCTGGCTGAAAGCCGCTAATCTGTTCAAAGATCCCAAATAAGCCCTCCGCCTTGCATTCCTCCCAGAAAATGCCAAAGAGGTCATTATCCTGACCGGAGATCCAGGTCTTTTTACCGATAACTTCAAATGCTGGGCGGTCAATAATGCGAAACTGGGGCATCTGCGTGCCGGAAGGTAGAACTAGACCCTGCGTAGCTGCAGGCTCTGGTGAGTGTATTCCATTAGCTCAATGGCATTCCCATCCGGGTCAGCGATCCAGGCCTGACGAGAATGATCCATGCCCATGGTGATGGCAGAAACCTGCACTCCACACTTTTCGAAGGCCGGTTTGAGCTCATCCAGCCCGGTGACTTCCAGGCAGAAATGCTTATACTGACCGGAAGAGGCTGGCGCCTGCGCCTGACCTCCCCACTGCCGGACAGCCAAGGATTGGTCAAAAATTTCGATAAATGTCGAATTCCCACATTCAAAGTAATATCCCATAAGATGTCCATCGTCATCGTTGAGTGTGAACTTTACCGGCAAGCCGAGACCATCCCGGTAGAAATGCACCATCTGCTCGAGGCGATCTGTATAGAAACAAAGGTGGGCAAGTTGACGAATCATAGACCAGGGCTCCTTCTTAACCGAGTATATCATTTTTTAAGCGTGCAGGTCGCCTGGCGGATCTCGCCCAGGTGATAGGCTGTGTGGGCCACAATAGCGATTGCCCCACCCAGGCTGTTCTCCGTATCCCAGCGATCGTAGCTCTGGACCATCTCTTTTGTCCGCTCGTAAGTGTGCCGGAGGCGCTCCTGCAAAGAGTTCCATTCCTCGGGCGTCACCGCGCTGACTGTCCGCCAGATCTCGCCCCAGTCTACCCGTTCGTTCTGCCCGGTTTTGATGAAGCGGTACAGTACATCCAAATAGAAACAAACATGCGTCACCTGCGCAGCGATCGTGGCACACTTGTTCCCCACTGGGATCGAAGCCTCCTGCGCGGTGATCCCCGCCAGCGTTTCCAATAAAGAAGTTCCCTTGTCTAGGTAGATCCCCTGGACGGATTCAAAGGTCTCAGTCAGCAGAGACAGCAGCTCACCGGTAAATTGCGTTGTAGAAATGGTTGCTATCATTCTTCCTCCTTCGGTAGAAATAAGTCGATAATTCAGAATGATTATATCCAATTATTTGTCTTTTAAATAGATCGCATAAAAAAGACCTGCTCGAAATCAGAGCAGGTCTTCATCTCAGCTAAGTAGAATTTTCTTACGGTAAGAAATTCCAGGGATTAACTTTGCCGTACTGGTCGCTCATCATTTCAAAGTGCAGGTGGGGCCCGCTGGAATTACCTGTGCTGCCAAAGGCACCAATTACACCACCCTGGTAAACACTCTGACCGCAGCCTGCGCCGATAACACTGAGGTGGGCATAAAGCGTTTGCCAGCCGTTGCCATGGTCAACCACGATCACATTCCCGTAGCCGTGATTATTCCAACCGGAATAAACCACCACACCGTTATCCGCCGCATAGATCGGGTCGCCTAATTCTCCAGCGATATCAATAGCTCGGTGGTTCGTGCCCGGTGAATAATCGTACCCTGACAGGAAGTGGTTATTGGATGGCCAGACGAAGGCACCTATACCCACGGCACCATCCACGATGGTACCGCAGAAACCCGGTCCTAAGAGCTTGGCTACGCCGGGGTTTTCGCGGCTGATACGCGGCGCGCTCCACGTCACAAAGTCTCGGTGCCCACCCGGCACCATCAGCATGGTGCCCGGCTCGATCTTGGGATTCGACCAGTCTCCTAACGTATCCGGATTCAAATGATTGCCAGGCCAGTTGATGATATCTTCAGGGTTAACATCATAACCGCGGGCAACACCGTTCAACCCTTCGCCCGCAGACCACTTATGATAGGTGCCATCTAGAGGCAAAATATTCAATTCCTGACCGGGACTCAAATTATGTGGGTCATCTCCCAGTGTATAGGTGTTGCCCCATAAAATACTCTCCGGCTTTAATCCGAATTTCTCAGCAATCCCAAAAATCGTATCTCCTTTCACCACGGTATAAGTGGTGACCTCCGTACGCGGCCGCGTGGGGATGGTGGTATGAAGCATTACCTGGCGATAAATACCTTTTACTTTTCGATCCACAGGGAAAGGAGGCAGGCTGGGCGGTAAAGCAGTGGGCGTAGGCGTGGGGAGCTCAGCCGCAAGCGCTGAGCTTTGCCGTGTATTGATATCAGAATGCTCTTGAAGATACAAGTAGAAAGAGCGCATTCCCCAAACCACTAAAAGCACTAATGCGATTGACAGCAAGCTGGTTCCAACGCGAAAAACTGTCTCGCCTAATCCAATACGAGACAGCCCCTCCCACATAGAAATTATCCAATTGTCCTTTGAGACGCCCCCCGGCGAAGCACTTTCTTTTCCTGGCTTTTCGAGAGGTTGATTATCTTCCTCTGAACCAGGAAATTCTTCCATCAGTGGATCATGTGACATTTTTTAAATTTACTCCAACAAGCACAAGCCTCAATAAGGTAAGTGTTGTTTCGATATCATCATAACATTTCCCCGTCCCTGCGTCAAGCGCTTCTAAAGGAGTCATTAATCCCTTTACCGGGTTCCCAGGCTGTTCACAGCCTCTTCGGCCGCTTCGGCGGGGGTCTTTTCCTGGCGGAGTACCTGAAGCACCGATTGCTGAAGGGCCGGTCCCACGCTGGAAATGATATCACCTGGAGGAATGAGATGGGCAGAAGTCGATAGATCACTGACAAGGGTACGGGGCAATTCTTCCTCCCACAACTCAAGAGCACCAGCCCTTGGGGGTAGAAAACCACCTGCTTCAGACCAGTGGGCAAGGAAGTCACTTTCAACGAGATATTCAGCCAATGCTGCGCTCAGCTCTCTATTCTGGCTCTGCGGGCTGGCTATTGCCCATGCCCAGCCTGTCGCCAGGGTATAAGAAATCCCATCTGGGGTGGGGATCAAGACCGCATCTGTATCTTTCGCAGTCAAAGGAGGCGAAGCCCAAGTCGCCGCCATTGTATACTGTCCTTCTCGGAAAGCATTCCAGACCTGTTCTTGGGTGCTTAATTGAGATAATCGATCGGTTACCCGGCCCGCCTGCAGGGCATTTGTATAGATATTAAGCACTTCAGAAAGAATAGCAGCATCTAAGGCTGGGCGTCCTTGTTCATCCTGTATCTTCCCACCGGCTGCCTGATACTGAGCCAAAGTGAAAAGCGCTGCAGGGTCAGAGGCAGCAAAGGCTAATGCTCCTGGGTATTCTAAAATCCTGTTCCAGGTGCGCGGAGGCTCAATTTCCTCTTGTGGTTGATAAACCAAAACGAGTGCATCTCCTGCAAAGGGCAGGCCAAATGTACTTTGCTGTAAGTAAGCCAAATCTCTGGCGTACCCATACCAATCTTCTTGATTAAGCACAGTAGATAAGCCGTCAAAGGAATAAACCAACCCTCTGAGAGCTGCTTTTTCTAAGAGAGGGCGTGATAACGCTACCAAATCCGGTAAAGCCTCCGGAGCGGCGGCGCTGGCGGTTACCAGAGAATTGAGCAGCCCTCCGGGGCCATCGAAGGCTTTGATGCGAACTTCTATTTGAGTTCCAGGATGTTCATCTTCAAAAGCCTGCAAGCGAGCCTTGAACAATTCTCCTGCCGGCGTGCCTGAATTGGGGTCGAACTGCGGGGGCACCCACACATTTAACACGGTGCCTACCTCGGGCACAGCTTCTGTTGAGGGAGTAACCATTTCTGTAGCGGCCGGTAGGGTAGGTGTTTCCGGTAAACCAATCACTTCAGTCTGCGCTGGTGCTGTTTCAATGCTGGTGGTCTGAGAAGGTAAAATGGGAGTCTTTTCAATCGAAAAAACCTGGCTGCACGCCGCCAGGAACACAGAGATTAGTAAGGAAGAAAAGATCTTTCTCAACCTGAACAGCCTAATCGATCTTTGATTCAACGTACCCCAAGAATGCCCTGCTGTGATCAATCAGACCAATTTCACAGGCTGGCTTAACAGCGCCAACATCAGGCGGACAGAGTTTTGAACATCGTTAAAATCGACCATCTCCGATGGGGAATGTATGTAGCGAGTGGGTATCGAGAGACACCCCACAGGCACCCCGGCGCGGGTCGTCTGGATAGCGCGCGCATCGGTGGTTCCGCCCTCCAAGACCTCTAGCTGATAGGGAATTTTCGCTTTCTCTGCCGTACGAACCATCCAATTAACCACGCGCGGATCAGAGAGCATACCGCCGTCGCGCACTTTGATGGCAGGACCCTTACCCAGGCTGACTTCCATCTTCATCCCTTTGGGTGTATCTCCCGAACCAGTCACATCCACAGCCAGGCCCAGGTCTGGATCAACTCCAAAAGCCGCCGTGGTGGCACCCCGCAGCCCCACTTCTTCTTGAGTGCTGAAGACAAAAAAGAGCTCATGAGGAGAGTTCCTTCAACTGGTGCAGCGTCTCAATCAGAACCGCAACACCAACCCGGTCATCCATGGCTTTAGAAACCAGCCTGTTTCCAAGATCGTTGAAGGGTCTCTCAAAAGCTGCAATATCACCAACTTTAACAGAAGCATCCTTGCGGTTGGAAAATCCAAGATCGATGAACATTTGCTCGATCGAAGGGACCCTGCTGGGTTCTTCCATGCGTTCCGCACCGATCACACCGATCTTGCCGTTTAAAAAGCGCACCCTGCCACCCACGCAATTCAACGGGCGCACACCACCAAGCGTGGTAAAGCGCACAAAACCATCATTATCTACGTGGGTGGCAATAATGCCAATTTCATCGATGTGCGCCGAAAGCATCACTTTTAGCCCACCTTTTCCACCCTGACCCTTGTGCGCGATCAGATTCCCCAGGGCATCAACTTTCAGATCGTCGACATCTTTCTCGATCTCAGCCCGGATCACTGACCGGATCTGGGACTCGTATCCAGAGGGAGAAGGGATTTCAACCAGTTTTTGGATCAATGATTTCATGGAAAGCTCCTGTTTTGAGGTTTACCTTTCTTCAGTTAAAATCGCAGGGGACAAGCGCTCTAAAGCAGCATAAAGCAGCGAAAGTGTGTTTTGCCAATCTTCTACTCGAACGATAGAGGCGGCTGTATGTGCATAACGGCCTGGCACAGAGACAGAGAGGCTGGGAATACCTGCCCGTTGACGATGAATAGCTCCGGCGTCCGTCCCGCCACCCCCAGGCTGGCGGAGCTGATAAGGGATCTGCAAGGCTTCAGCGGTTTGTAAGAAATGCCTGATCAGGCGTGGGTCAGAGAGCGTGCTTGCATCCGCAATATATAAAGCTGGGCCAGCACCCAGGCAAGTATTATAAACAGCATTCTCCGTCCCATCCCAGCTCGGGAGATCATATGCAGGCGTCGAGTCAACTGCCACAGCCAGGTCTGGGGCAAAATTAAAGGCAGCTACGCGTGCCCCACGCCCTCCAATCTCCTCCTGGGTAGAAAAAGCCGCCAGAATATCAACACCCGGTGGAGGGTTTTTAAGCAGCTCAATCAAAATAGCAACTCCCAAACGATCATCCAAAGCTTTGGCCCGCAGGCTTGGGCCTACCCGGAGGAAGCTGGTGGCAAAAGTTGCCCGATCTCCAATCTTTACCTTGGTATTGCCAGGACCTACATCGATGCGTAATGTCTCAAGCGAGATAGGGGACTCCAATTCCCCTCTGTCGGTCAAATGGATCGGCTTTGCACCAATCACACCGGGAATATGGTCGCGCCCAATCCAGACCGGCTTGCCAGCCAACTGACGAATATCGATTCCCCCCACAATCTCAAAGCTAAAGATTCCATCGTCTTCATCGTGGGTGATCATAAACCCCACTTCATCCATATGAGCCGCCAACATGACACGCATGCGTGGCTTCTGCCCAGAACCCTGCCGCTGCGCCAATACATTACCCAAGGCATCCACCTTGACATCTTCTGCAATCGGACGGATTTCCTCCAAAACGATTTTACGTACCTCGCCCTCGTCTCCAGAAACAGCACACGCATTACTCAACCGCTCCAAGAGCTTGATCTGGGCAGGTCCAATACGGATTGGGCGATATGCACTGATCGGTTTTTCTTTTATCATCGAATCGACTCCACGCTAATCATCCCAAGAAATTTTTTCCATAAAATCTACAGGCAGACCAGCAATAAATTCGGCGATCAAATGCCCGGCGCGGGTAATATCCTTGATCTTAACCATCTCCACGGGGGTATGCATATAGCGTAGAGGTATTCCGATCACAATACAAGGGATACCTTCGCGCACCACCTGGATACCGATCGCATCGGTACCAGAATGGCGGGGGATAACTTCCACATGATAGGGGATATCAAGGCTTTCTGCACGCTCTTTAAACGATTTAAAAAGATTTGGGTGGATGTTCGGCCCCCAACCCAAGGTGGGGCCTTTTCCTAAAGGAAACGTCTTATTCCCCGGGCTGCCAGGACTGGCGCCAAAAGTGACATCAATTACCACGGCCAGGGAAGGCTGGATTTGGAAGGCGGAGGTTATTGCACCTCCTAAAGTCTCTTCCTCCTGCGAAGAGGCTAATGCCCAAACATCCCAGGCGTGCGCTCTGCTTTGCAGTTCTTCGAGGCAGTGGGTTACCGCCGCCACCGAAGCCCGGTTATCAAGGGAATGACCCACCAGCGTTTCTCCAGAAGCTTCAATAGGAGGCTGGGCAAATGAAACCAGGTCGCCCACGCGCACTTTTCGAGATACTTCGCTCGGCAGCAAACCGGTATCGATCAGGAGATGCTCCATCGATACCGTCTTCTCCCTCTCAGAGGTGGGCAGAAGTCCTCTAGGTGGTTGGACGATCAGACCTGGCAAGTCTTGGCGACCATGTACCATGACAATCTGCCCAGGCAAGATGCGCGGATCCAGCCCCCCTATTTCCGTGAAGCGCAGGAATCCATCTTGAATACCCGTAACCAACATTCCGATCGCGTCCATGTGGGCAGAAAGGACCAGACTCGGTCTCGGTTCAGGGGCGTTACCACGCACCAAAGCCTGCAGGCTGCCAAGCCCGCTTACTTTTACTTCATCCACCAGAGGGGTCCAGGTTTCCTGGATCAATTCGCGGATGGGGGTCTCATGACCTGATAGACCCGGGGCTGAGATCATTTTTTTGAGGAAGGTTTGCAAATCGATTGTCATAGACGGTTCAGCTCTTTCAGGACAGCCCACATATCAAGAACCAGCGGCGGCGGGGGTGTCGGAGGGTGTAGGCGTCAAGGTGCTTGTGGGCGAGGGTGTGTCCGTGGCGGTCGGAGAAGAAGTGACCGTGGCAGTCAAAGTCGGCTGTAGTGTAGCAGTTGACGTTGGTGTAAGTGTAGATGTAGACGTAACGGTTGGCGTTGAGGAGGCTGTTGCAGTCATGGTCGTAGTGGGAGTGGGGGTTGGCGTGAACGTCATAGTTTGCGTGGGGGTCAAGGTGGGCGTGAAAGTCAGAAATGGTGTAAGTGTGATGGTCGGTGTTTGCGTGGGAGTTGGCGTGGCTGTGTTTGTTTGGGTTGGCGTTGGGGTATTTTGGAGACCCGGAGCCAACCGTACAGCTACCATCCCAGCGCAATAACAAGGCAGTGTGGCGATAATAATAAAAATCAATGTATAACGGATTCGAAAACGAGCCTCGGGGTCGGCGGTCATGTTCACTGGATGATAACACTAGCTTTATAGAGATGCAAGGTGAATGCCAACCGTGCAGTACTTTATATTTATGAACTTTTATGATAAAAACAACCCATGAATTGGATATTCCTTTCTCCTCATTTCGATGATGTCGCCTTATCTTGCGGCGGCCTGGTTTGGGAGCGAGCTTCAACCGGTGATTCCATCAGCATTTGGACAGTTTGCGCCGGAAAGCCGCCCCAGCGCGAGTTATCTGCCTATGCTCAACTCCACCACGCGCGCTGGGCGACAGGCGCACTGGCGGTCGAACAGCGCAGCAGCGAAGATATTGCCTCGTGTTCAATGATGCATGCCTCCTACCGGCATTTTGATATCCCTGATTGTATCTACCGGCCCAGGCAAAAGAATATTCCGCATTATTACACTTCGGGGGATGATATTTTTGGAAACATACACCCAGCCGAGAAAAGGAACCTGGTGCGAAGATTAACCCGGATATTCCGTTTGCAAATCCCACCAGATGTGCAAGTTGTCTGCCCCCTCACCCTGGGGAATCATGTCGATCATCAGATCACCCGACAGGCTGCTGAAGGAGCGGCGAAGTATTTAGACCAGGCACTGCTGTTTTATGCCGATTATCCCTACGCTGCCCAGCATCCTGAGCAAATCATCCGCTACCAGCAGAAGGGGTGGGAATGTGTCCGTTTTGACATTTCCGAAGAAGGTCTGGAAGCCTGGTTTGCCTCGATTGCTGCCCATCGTTCTCAGATCAGCACCTTTTGGAAAAAGGATAATCAAATGCAAGCAGACATTCGGGCTTATTCACAACTGCAAAACGGCCTGTGCCTGTGGAAACCTGCCTGAATGAACCGGAAATTCGCCGAGAAAGAGAAAATTTTCCTTGCATTCCATTTGAATTTGTGCTAAAATCGCCCCGCGGCGAAGGGTAGGAAACATTACCGGAGCGCCGCGTCTCGTTTTCAGAAGACGAGTAAATCAAGAAAACCGCCCTGTGTGGTTTTCTTTATCTATTAGGACAGGATAAAAACATGCCTTCTTCATTTTTGACACGTACTGGCTATCAAAAACTCCAAGAGGAATTGGAGTACTTGCATACAGTCAAACGCCAAGAAGTTGCAGAGCGCCTTCATGAAGCCATGGAGGGCGGCGAGCTGATTGAAGATGCAGAATACGAGGCTGCAAAAAATGAACAGGCCTTTGTAGAAGGGCGCATTCAAGAATTAGAGATGCTCCTGGCCAATGCACGCGTTATTGAAGAAACAGCAAAGAATGATGTTGTGCAGGTAGGCGCTAAGGTCACCATCCAGGAAGAAGGATGCGAGCCTGAAATGTACACCATTGTTGGCCCTGCTGAGGCCGACCCACGCGAAGGACGCATTTCGAACGAATCTCCATTAGGACGCGCCTTGATGGATCACCGTTCAGATGACCGGGTGCGCGTGGATGCACCGGGCGGGACTTTTTTCGTTCGCATTCTTAAGGTCGAATAACAAAGGGGCTTACCATACAGCCCCGCGCTCGCTTTTCTGCGCGGGGCTTTTTTTTGTAAGATACGCTGAGTAAAATCGCCTGGAGCAAAGTTATGGCACCCGAATATACCAACCTTGAAAAAATCCGTTTAGAAAAAATTCAGCGCTTACGCGATCAAGGGATTGAGCCTTTCCCCACCCGTGCTGAGCGAACCCACACCAGCCAGGAAGCTATCCAGGCCTTCGAAGCAGCCGAAGCTGCCGGGCAGGTAGATTCGGTTAAGGCCACCCTGGCAGGCAGGATGCGCGCCACGCGCCCGATGGGCAAAATTACTTTCGCCCATATTGAAGATGGGTATGGTAAAATCCAGCTTTTTTTACGCGCAAATGACATCGGTGAAGACCAGCTTGACTTCTTTAACCGCGAATTTGACCTGGGCGATTTCATCCAGGCAAGCGGGGTCATCTTCCGCACGCGGACGGGTGAGATTACCCTGCGCGTGCAGGCCTTTCGCATGCTAAGCAAGGCTGTCACTCCCCTGCCGGCTGCCAAAGACGAGGTAGTTGATGGGCAAATCGTCAGACACGCAACCCTGACTGAGCCTGAGCTCCGCTACAGACAGCGTTATGCAGACCTGGCTGTCAACCCTGAGGTGCGGCAGATATTCCTGACACGCACCGCAGTGATAAAATCCCTCCGCAATTTCTTAGATGGGTATGGTTTTCTGGAAGTTGAAACGCCAGTTCTGCAGCCGCTTTATGGCGGAGCGGCAGCCAGACCTTTTATCACGCATCACAACCAGCTGAAACAAGATCTGTATCTACGCATCTCGTTTGAGCTGTACCTCAAACGACTGCTGGTGGGTGGCTTTGAACGAGTGTATGAGATTGGGCGTGATTTTCGCAACGAAGGTGTTGATCGCACCCATAATCCAGAGTTTACTCAGCTAGAGTTTTACATGGCCTATGCGGATTACGAAAAAGTAATGCAGATCACGGAAGAAATGCTAAGCTCCGTCTGTAATAGCATTCTGGGAAGCAGTAAGTTCACCTATCAAGGTCACGAAATCGACTTGACGCCCCCCTGGACGCGCATGCGCCTGAGCGATGGACTGGCAGAGATGGCGGGGATCGAGATCAATCAACACCCTACAGCCGAGAGTCTGGGGGCGGCCATGCGCGACCGCGGTATGCCCGTGGATCCCAAAATGCCGCGCGGCAAGCTGATCGATAAGCTGTTGAGCGAGTATCTCGAGCCTACTTTGATCCAGCCAACCTTCCTGTATGATTATCCTCGTGAACTCTCACCCTTGGCGAAGAGAATACCGGGTGATCCTACCACTGTAGAGCGATTTGAGGGCTTTATGGCTGGCTTTGAGTTGTGTAATGCCTTCACAGAGCTGAATGATCCGCTGGATCAGGAAGCACGCTTTTTGGAAATGGGCCGCGACTATAATGCAGAAGATGAAGAACGGCACCCAATGGATGAGGATTACTTGCAAGCCATGCGCTACGGCATGCCTCCCTGCGGAGGTTTTGGCATGGGCGTAGACCGGTTGGCAATGCTGCTTACCGACAGTTCCAATATCCGCGAGGTGATCCTTTTCCCCCACTTACGGAAAGAGGATTAACGAGACAGCCACAGCCTCTCTGACTGCGTTACAGCGTTCGCAATCTTCCCGTCCACACAGCAGAGCCAGCGGATCCTCTTCGATCCACTGATATACGGTATCGACCAAGTCTTTCAAAGGAAAAGCCTGAATGATGCCCGGGCCAACCTGGACGAGTGCGGGTGACGTTGCCCAGGCGCGTCGTAACGCCTGAAAACCTGCAGAGCAGCCCGGGAAACCCGTGCATTCCACCACTCCTGCCGGAGATAATGCCCAACGAATGAACTGCTTCCGGCCTGCTGCTCGTTTCAGCATAATGAATGCTGGTGTTGACGGTATGGTCCACTCCCAGGAGCAAAACCCAGCCATCTGCTTCCCATAATGCCCCAATGGGCGCCAAGGGGATCTTCCAGCGTTTGCGCTCCTAAAATAGTCCCCGCATTGATCCCGGTAAAGGATAGGATCGGGTGAGAAGAACGCTGCGCGCCAGCCCGTGTACGCAGGGTCTCGGCAATGACACCCATCAAACGATCGGCAGGCATGTCCGGTCGGAAGAACTCTGCCATGCGGTTGGTAGTCTTTCCCGCTGCCATAAGTGCAGGCATTATTTTGCGGTCCGGTTTCTGGGATGAGCATGGTCTTGTAGGTAAAGGACGGCATGACCAGGGTATGGAACGCCCCTAGGAGCGCCCCTAATACCGTTTCTGCGCCGCCATGCACTTCGCCAAAAGCCGAAAGGGAGGCATGGGCAATCACGGGATGAGAGGGAGGTATTTCAAGCTTGCGAAGCCCGTTGTAGAAATCCCGAAAGGTTGTCATGCGCTCTCCTTAGAACAAATTTTCCCCAAAGCTGCCCAATCCCAAAAACCGACTTCTCATATATTTCGGTTAGAACTTTAGAAATTATACAACTGATTTACTCTCCAGGTTGACCACCTGACCCGTCAGTCCAGCCGCCAACGGACTACACAGGTAGCGTACGATTCGAATAAGGCGATCTTTTTGTGCCGAATCAGTTATCAGAAGCTCTTCATTCAGGGCAGGCTCAACCCGGTTGGCAAGCAGGTCTGTTAAGCCCAGGCAAACCTGGTTGACCCGGATATGATCTTTCTCAAACTCATCTGCCGCAGATAGGGTTAAGCCAGCCAGACCCAATTGGCTGGAAAGGAAAGCGGCATGGTTCCTTTTCAGCAGCAGTCCATAACCATACCAGCCAGCAATATTGATAATCACCCCGCCGCCTTGTTTGCGCATGGCTCGACAGACCTGTTGGGTTGTAAAAAAAACGCCGCTCAGGTTAACATCGATTGTGCGGTGCCAGTCCCATTCATCCATCTCCAAAATGGATTGGGAAGGTTCCACGGACGCACAATTTACCAGGATATCAATGCGACCCCAATCCTCCAGAACCTGATCGACCAGTGCCTGGACTGGCATACGTTTGGCCACATCAAATAAATACGCTTTCCCCTTCCCTCCAGCCTCCACAATGCTCTTCATGGTTTCTTCCAAGCCAAGAGGGTTAAGATCATTGGATGCGCTGACAGCTCCCCAGCGCGAGAAAGCCACTGAGAGGGCGCGCCCCGGTTCACGGCCAGCGCCTGTTACTAAGACAACTTTTTCAGAATAATTGAGCGCAGTTTGTACCATTACGCAGCCATCTTTTTAGTCCTCACAAATAACTACCTCGCCCTGGTTCTGAGCGGCATTCAATGACAAACCCAGATAAGAAGATGGATCTTGGGTGTTTTGAATTTCCAGCTCATTGAGAAAACCTCCTAATGGGTATTGGGAGCTCACTCCTCGATCCTTTACAATTGAAAAATGGAGATGCACACCCACCGGGTTTCCGGGTTCTCCCGAATAATTTCCCTGGTAGCCCAATAATGTGCCCGCATCCACATATTTCTCTTCTGTGCCAGGAGGAAATTCCGAGCTAATCAATGATTTTCCACTTGCATCCGCCAGGTGGGTATAATAGATCCAAATCTGCCGGCCTGGTTGAAGTGGATCCTGTGGGATGCGAATAATGAGGGATGATTTCCACTCTGGCAAGCGATTGAGGTATCCCGGGTAAGCTGCAACGACAGGAGTAACTCCGGGCGCATGCCCTCCGAAGATGTCAATTCCCTGATGCCTGTGACCCAGTCGAAAAGAATCGCCCCATAAGAAACCAATATAGCCATCGGTTGGCAGGAGAAATGGAGCGCTTCCGCACTTTTCTCCTGCCCGAACGATCCAGTCAGCATGCGCGTTTGTGTTACGAATCCACGCTATCAGACGAGGTGTGCGGGAAAAATGGGTACGCAGCCAGGGAATAATCCAATACGAAAAAGCCAAGATCACCACGCCCACAAGCAAAAGGGATAATATCAACACCGATCGTCTTGTTTTTCGTTTAATAGATATCATAAAGTTTTATCAGACCCATTATATCTGGAAACCGTGGTATGATTTTGCGGCTGGAGAATAATATGGAAGACGAGAAAATTACGATTATTGAAGGACCACCGCCCGTGTTCGAACCAGTTGGCGATGGATGGGCACTCGGCTTGAACGAGAGCCCCATTTTATCCAATGTTGTCATGACACGTTTACGTACTTTCAACGGTCCCGCGTTGGTAGAGCGCTGTCACCGTGCCTGGCGCAACCTGGAGGCAATTCCCTTGGAATTTCGTTCGTCGGATGGCTTGATCCAAAACGCCCCGATCGTAGCAGCCCGCAATGTTGAAACCCAGGATGGCGACATGCTTCTTTTATGGATTCGATTAGCAGAAGATGAAGCTGAGCTGGAGATCGGTTATGACGATGACGATGATGGGGATGAGGATCTTGATCCCCCAGATATGCCTCTTTAGATAAGCAGGGTATCCCTTTGCGTGCGAGCAGTTTTATCAAGCTGCTCGCACTTTTATTTTAAATCAATCATCCGCTGCGCAAGAACACCAACACCAAAGCAAGAACAGCGAAACTGCCCCCAACTCCCAAAGCAGCCAGCCAGGCATCGCGGGCACTGTGAGTGTCAACCAGGGTATAGGTAGGGTAAACGCCCTCGACCCGCAGAACCGGTCCCGCCAGCCAGGCAAAACTCACCCCTCCCAGCAAACCTCCCAGGTGTCCCCAATTATCAATACCCGGAGACATCCCGATTGCCAGGTTAATTACCGCCAGCATAATGACCTGCTGCAGGGCTGATTGGGTCTGCCTGCCAAAAATTTTTCTATTCTGGTACAAAAAGACTCCCCTCCGCTCCGAGCAATCCAAAAATTGCTGTCGAGGAGCCCAAGGAGGCTGCAGGGGACATGGCAAACGAGAAAACATTTCCCGCAAATCCAGAAATCACATAAAGTGCTAGAAAACGCGCCGTTCCGTAGAAACGTTCCAAGCCAGGACCAAACCGATAAAGTGCATACATATTGAAAGCAACGTGCAGCAGAGAACCATGTAAGAACATGGGCGTAAATAATCGCCAAAATTGGCCCTGAACGATGTAGTCATTGAATTTGACGCCCCACAGAAACGGAATATCTGCTCCTAAAAATTGGGCAGTTGCCACCTGCGCCAGGTATACCAGCACCGTCACCCCTAACAAGGTATAGGATACATAAGGCGGGCGAGATGGAAGCTGAACAGGGACTGTCTGGGGTGTAGAAGGTCCCTCAGTATAAGGGGAGGGGGGGTGTTCTGAGCTCATAAAGTAACTTTACGAGGCATTACCCGGTGGTGCTCGGCCTGGATGATCGCCAAGATTTTATCGACCGTTTCATCCAAGCGGGCTTCTCGATTGACAATCAAGTAATCGAAATCCTGGATCCGCCGTAATTCTTTGCGCGCGGTCACAATACGCAAATGTACACTTTCCTCACTTTCGGTATGCCGCTTTTGAAGGCGCTTCGCCATTTCAGCCTCGTCCTCGACAGTCAAAAAGATCAAAACAGCTTCAGGGCAAAGCTTGCGAATCGTCTCAGCTCCCTGCACATCCACCCGCAGCACAACATCTTGATTCGAGTCCAGGGCTTGACGCACCTGGCCCTTGGGAATACCTTTATAATCATCATACACCCGTGCATATTCAAGAAGCGCATCGTTTTCGATCATTCGGGTGAACTCAGCTTGTGAAACAAAGATGTAATCGACACCCTGTACTTCATCAGGGCGCGGAGGCCGGGTTGTAGCCGTGACCACAAAATGAAAAGGCACCCCTCGAGCCTTCATACTCTGCAAGACACTATCTTTGCCAACTCCCGATGGGCCAGAGATAACCACCAGAAGCGGGGTATCTTGGTGCGGGTAAAATTCAGACGGGTCGCTCATTCCACACTCCTGAAAACGGATACTTTATCACAGGCGTATTATAATGTGAGCTAAGGAGTCCTTGGGAGTAATATTCCAACTCCTCTCATTTTTCGAAACAATACTTAGGAGTATCTCATGCCAGTTTATCAATACCGTTGCCTTGACTGTCAGCGACGTTTTGAGGCCTTTATAACCTACGCAGATTATGGTAAAAAGCAAATTCATTGCACACATTGTGACAGCGAGAATGTCATTCGACGCATTGGCAGGATTCGAGTGGCCAAATCAGAAGAAAGCCGTATGGAGGCTATCAGTGATCCTGCTGCACTCGAGGGCTTAGAAGATGATCCCAAAGCATTGGGAAGAATGATGCGTAAAATGAGCAATGAAATGGGGGAAGATCTTGGCCCTGAATTTTCAGATGTCGTCGATCGCTTGGAGTCTGGGCAAAACCCTGAGGAAATCGAAAAGGCCCTTCCTGACCTGGGAGGTGAGCCAGGTGGGTTAGGAAGCGATGATGATTTTTAAAATTAGGGCCGGTGCCTGGCCAGGCTTTACGAGAACGGGGGACTTAAACGTCCAGCGACTACCTGACGGATGGCTTGTTGAACCTGCTCAAAGGGCTGCATTGCGTCGATTATTACCCAGCGCTCTGGCTCTTCTTTGACTAGCTGAAAATATCCCTGGCGAACACGTTGGTAGAAATCCAATTGCAGCGCATCTAAACGATTCCACTCTCCGCCGTGCGCCCGTCGTTTCAACCCCACTTCTACATCCACATCCAGCAGAAGGGTCAGGTCGGGCTTTAAACCCCCGGTTGCAAACTGGATCAGCGCTCGTAGGGGGACCAGGTCACGTTGATATCCAAATCCCTGATAAGCCAGGGTGGAGTCGGCATAGCGATCGCTGAGAACGACCCCGCCCTTTACAAGATGAGGCCGGATGACCTGTTCCACCAATTGGGCTCGGGAGGCCTGGAAGAGTAAAATCTCTGTCCGCTGCTGTATTTCGGTGTTCTGCAAGCTGGAAATGACAGCACGGATTTGTTCGCCAATCGGGGTGCCTCCCGGTTCACGGGTGGTTAAGATATCATAGCCCTGCTGCTGCAAGAAGCGGGAGAGCCGGGCTACTTGCGACGATTTTCCACAGCCTTCAGATCCTTCAAAGGTGATAAACACAATCTCTTCTCAATCTCGAAAAATGCGTACACGTCGGGTGGGTTCTTTTCCATAAGAATGGGAAGTCAGGTTAGCCTGGCGCGCCATCTCATGCTGCAAGCGGCGGATGTAAGCCGAGGCGGGGTGAAGCTCTACCCACCTTTCACCGTTCAAGACAGCATCGATAGCGGCTTGGGTTTCCTGAAGCAGCGGCTGGATCGTCCGGTCATCTCCAACATCCGTGGATAGGTTATATAGATCGGAAAGAAACTGCTGCATCTGGTTTATGGTGTTCGAGCGCAAGACAAAGATCGACATGCCGCGGTTCTCTGCTTCAACTATCGGCTGCTGGCGTTTGCGATAATAGGAGCGCAGCGTAACCAGGGCATCGGCTTCAGCCGCCTCATTTACAACCACAATGGGCACCTCCAGACGCTTAGCTGCCTGTACCAGGCGGTTGCGCGCCACACCATACGGATATATTCTCAGTGTCGGTAAAATAGAGGCTTGATTGGGATTCGCGGCTTGAGGAGCTTCTTCTTCCGAACGAGAAACACCATTTTTTGCTTTTCGGGTTTTCACTGTCTCTGGCGTCGATCTTCGTTCGGTAAAACCAGGTTCCATGTGGTTTCGCATTCCCAAAACTGGACGCCCCGGTTTGGTCGCTATCGCGGCTTTCTCAAGATGAATTTCACCGTGCTCATCCCGATAGCGCAGCTCAGGTGGCAAGGGATAACCACGCAAAAGGGCGTCTACGGCATCGGTAACATCGAGATGCACCGCCAAACGGTCGCGCGTCTGGATTTCGATCAGAACATCGAACGTGGGCGGAGCCCGTCTTTCCAGAACTGTTTTTTGGGTTCCCCTTCTCCGAGCTTCCTCGTCCGATAAGGTTACCAACTCGATCCCCC
The DNA here is from genome assembly GCA_963751425.1 of uncultured Chloroflexia bacterium. Classification (GTDB taxonomy): domain Bacteria; phylum Chloroflexota; class Anaerolineae; order Anaerolineales; family UBA4823; genus CAVVUF01. The sequence continues at coordinate 625,032 of CAVVUF010000003.1, forward strand.
CTACCAGGTCGGATAAGGTTGGGTTTATTAGAATGTTATCCAGCGTGTTGCCGTGGGCGGTGCCGATGAGCTGCACGCCCCGCTCAGCAATTGTGCGCGCGGCGGCGGCTTCCAGCTCTCGTCCGATTTCATCGATAACAATCGATTCTGGATTGTGGTTCTCTACCGCTTCGATCATCACTTCGTGTTGGAGCGAAGGTTGAGAAACCTGCATTCGGCGCGCCCTGCCTACCGATGGATGGGGAACATCACCGTCTCCACCAATTTCATTGGATGTGTCAACGATCACAACCCGCTTCGTCTCTGCCAGGAGGCGTGCCGCTTCACGCAGCATGGTAGTCTTACCAACCCCTGGGCGCCCAAGAAGCAGCAAGCTTTTACCGCTTTCAATCAAATCTTTGATGATATCGGTCGTCCCAAAAACTGCCCGACCCACCCGGCAGGTCAGCCCAACAATATGTCCACGCCGATTGCGAATCGCAGAAATACGATGCAGCGTCCGCTCAAGCCCAGCACGATTATCTGCATCAAACTCACCGATACGATCGACAACATACTGGATTTCGGCATGGGTTACTTCAATTGGGCTTAGGACAGCCTCGGTATCAATATACCGTGCCGTTGGCACCCGCCCTAAATCTAAGATCACCTCGAGGAGATCATCTGAGCGGTCATTCTTTACCAATTGTTCCACAAGAGCAGCGGGTAGTACATTCAACATTGCGTCTAAATTATCTGTTATTCGTTTTCCTGTCATATGATCCCCATTAATGGGCTACGGGTATGGATGGTTCTTTTGAAGCTGCATCTACAGCAAGCGATCCATAAGTTTGAGAAATCCTGCGCGCCAGATGCCGGACCATTACACCCTGGCTAAGCCCGGGTTGCGCACCTGATTTTTCAAGAGCTGATTCCAGCCAGGCCTGGTAAGAGCGCACACAAATATGAACCGGTCTAGATCTACGGTAAGGTAATTCTTTGAGAAATGAAAAGATGGGTTCGACAACATTTTCAGCATCTGGGTGGATAAAAGGCTGTACCCAAATTCCACGCGGGCCATATTTAAGCTCAACAAAAGCCAATAATTCATTTCCTCGATAATAAACCAAACCTCGCATCTGAGTCACTGGAGATGGCTCTACTTGCTGAACCAAACCAGGGACCAGGTTGGCATATAAAAATTTGACGCCAGCCAAATCACGGCTGTTAGTGGCCCGGCGCAGTCCCAGCGAAGTCCTGGTTGCTGGTTGATCCGATAATTTCCATATTCGCTGCCGGGCATAAATTCCAAAACCAACTTGTCGTAAAAGCTCGAAGATTTCTGTTTTCTCTTCAGCGTCAGCAAGCAGGTGCAGCGCTCCTCGTTCACCAATCTGTACAGCCATCTGTTCAACCAGTTCAAGTAGTCCTGCTCCATTGACGGAAGAGCTCGGCGTCAGGAAAGAAAGTTGAGCCGATGAAGCACCAGGTAAATGAGTAACCTGTCCGAACAATGCCGATGTTTTTCGATCAGGAGGTACATACACCGAAGTAAAAACACTCATTCTCGGAGATAGGAAAGCAAGCAGCGCCCCGGTTGGTGCAAAAATAGGACCATTTGTCAGAACCAGTTGAGTATCAAGAAAAAGGCATTGGTCCCGAAATCGGTGCAGCGACGGTAAGTCTCGCCAATCAAAGGGACGCGTGTTCATTCAGCCAAGCGCAAGAAGTAGCGATGAAAACGGTCGTCTCTAGTTAACTCCGGGTGGAAAGCGGTAGCCAGAAGTTTGCCCTGCTGAGCAGCCACGATTCGCCCATCTGGAAGCGTACCTAATACTCTAGCTGGCGCCTTAACAGCATTAATCAAAGGAGCCCGGATAAAGACGGCGTGATATGGATGATTCGTCGTTTCCACTTGCTGAAGGTCTGGAAACACAATATCGATCTCAAAACTATCCACCTGGCGACCAAAGGCATTCCTTTCGATCTCGATTTCCATCAAACCTAATAACGGTTGCTGCCGGTGAGCATCTTTAGAAATAAAGATCGCACCTGCGCAGGTACCCCAGATCGCCTTTTGCTGTCCGAATTCTTTTAAAGGATCCATCAAGCCATAGTGAACTGCAAGCTTTCCAATGGTAGTAGACTCCCCTCCAGGAATGATCAATCCATTCAGGTCAGCCAACTGCTGCGGAAGTCGCACTTCAAAAGCATCGACCCCAATCCGCCGAAGGACAGCGATATGTTCGGCAAAATCTCCTTGTAAAGCAAGTACACCGATCTTCATAGAAGAAAAGGTGCAACCTTACCAGCCCCGACCCGCGATCAGCTCGTTATCTGGAATAGATGAAATTTGTCGCCCAACCATCGCCTCGCCAAGGTTTCGACTGACCTCTGCGAGAATGTAAGGATCATTGTAATGCGTGACGGCTTTTACGATGGCTGCCGCCCGCTTAGCCGGATCGCCGGATTTGAAGATACCGGATCCAACGAAGACACCATCGACACCAAGCTGCATCATCAACGCGGCATCTGCCGGTGTAGCCACACCACCCGCCGCAAAATTGACCACTGGCAGACGTCCAAGCTGGCGAGTTTCAACGATCAGCTCATACGGTGCCCCAATCTCCTTAGCATAAGCCATCAGCTCTTCCTCGGGCATATTCTGCAGGCGGCGGATCTCTCCAAGAACGGACCGCGCATGCCGGACTGCCTCAACCACATCTCCGGTGCCGGCTTCGCCCTTTGTGCGGATCATGGCAGCGCCTTCGCCAATCCGGCGCAGCGCTTCACCCAGGTTGCGGCACCCACAAACAAACGGGACTTTGAAATCATGTTTGTAAATATGATGCGCTTCATCGGCTGGAGTCAGGACTTCAAACTCATCGATATAATCAACACCAATGGCTTCCAAAATTTGAGCTTCAACGAAATGTCCAATCCGACATTTAGCCATTACGGGAATGGTAACAGCGTCCATTATCTGTAAGATCAGTCCAGGATCGCTCATGCGAGCGACCCCACCCTGGGCGCGAATATCCGCGGGGACGCGCTCCAAAGCCATGACCGCACACGCACCAGCTTCTTCAGCAATCCGGGCATGTTCGGGTGTCACAACATCCATAATGACCCCGCCCTTCAGCATTTGAGCGAGACCTTTCTTTACTGTAAAAGAACCTACCTGTGCTTCCATAAAACACCTCCAAATTCAAACCATTTCTTCTTAAACATTCTACCACGCAGCAGATTGGGTGACAATCCAGGCTTAGCTCCCGGGATATCATCCAGATTATCAGGAGCCAACCGTTTCTTGGAAGATAATCCAGCTTTTCATTTGGTCTGGATCGAACCCTCTTGTTCTGGTTCTCCTTTCTTCGCCGCCACCCAAACCTGACGCCTGATCCACGCCCCGCTCACCATTAATATTAACCCGATTAATACACCAGCAAACCCAATGTTCAACCCAAACACCACCAGTCCTATGCCACCAATGGCTAGGAATGCCCCCACGAAGAACAGCCAGCCCGCTCTTTTCACGCGCGCCGGTTCAATTTGCGATGAAATCTCGGGCTTTAAATTCAGTGTACCACTCATCAAAGCTCGATATTGGATCAAAAGAAAACCACCCCCCAAGATAACTGCGAGAAATGTGGCCAGCCGGTAATCAGGGAGCAGGTTGAGGCCCCATAACAGATAAGGCAAGAAGAAAAGGCACATCCCCGAAATAACCAGCAAGCCAAGCCTGAGAAGACTGTCAGGTGCAAGAATTCCCACCATGAAAAATCCATCTAAAGCCAGAGGAAAGATCAACAATCCCGCCACCAAAATTGATATGGATGAGAGCATCGCCGCATAAGAACCTGCGCTGAGTGCCGGAGGCACAAAAAAGACCGGGAAGAGCCAAATGACCACAGCCATCACGCTGACCAGTTTTTTGAGCAGAGAACGCTCTTCATACAATCCAAGCACCACCACCACCAAGCCCCCAAAACAAACCGCCAGCCCGAGCTCTCCGCTCAATACGGTCATTAATACATCCAACTGAGTGGTTTTCACCCTCCCATATGGACCTACCTGTACCAAGGTATACGTTCCATCTGCCTGCCTGACCAATACACCTTCATGCCCCATCGCAAAAATCAGGTTGCCGCTGGCTGAGTCGAAAATACCATCCTGAGGGCTATCCTCGAGAACTGGATTTCCAGTATGTGTCTTAAAGTAATAAGCTTTCTGCGCCTGGGTAACTGGACTTATCTGGTATTCCACTTTTCCAGTTGTACCTATGCCTTCTGAACGTCGAATATCTCCTCCAGGAGTGAATGAGTAAGATACACCTGGCTGTGCTGGAATGATGACGTCCTCAGGTGCGGTCTCATGATCCCTTGTGATATCCGGGCAATCTGATAATTGAACATCTTCGTTCACTTTCCAGCTCAAACCCCCGTTTGTGCTGGTATAGCAGCCATAACTGGCACAGGCAGCAATCGCCTCCTCAACCTGACCCAGGCAGTAAATTCCGGGATCTGGCTGCGGCATATTGGCCATGGTCAAGAGCACGCCTGAGGTAAGCAAAACCAGGCTAGGACGGAGCATCTTAGGTGAGACTGCCCGGCTCTTCTTCCACAACCATACCGCTGGCACCAGGGAAAGCAAAGCGACCAGGTCGGTAAAATCATCAGATATTGTAATTGGAAATCTGAAAATACTTTCAAGGATCTTGATGAAGGCTTCACGGAAAACTGGCAGCGTTTTCGCGAGAAAGAATACGGATCCCACCAGTGTAAAAGCCAGTCCACCCACCCATTGTTGGCGAGCTTGAAAACGCGCTGGGAACAGCCATGCCAAAAAAGCCGCGGTAATAAAAGGAAAGAAAAACAACCATGCAAAATCGCCAAGCTTCCCTGTCACCCAGGAAGGCCATAAATGGCGCAGCAAATGATCGTTTAAAACTAAGAGCAGCACTGCTCCGATTGCGAGTGGGTGGCTCATGCAAGCCAGTGCTTTTTTTAGCTCCTGGTTTCCTGGCATAACACTTCCTCCTTTCACAGTTAAACAATACTCGAAAATGGTCAGAAATGCAACACTCCAACCATAAAATACCCTTGACAAAGGGCCAAAACGGTATACAATAATTCAATCATACAATAATACATTTAGACAATTGTACAATGGAGAGCTTCATGGATTTGAAAACATATGCAAATTAAAATCGATTTCCGCTCAAGTTCTCCCATCTATGTGCAAATCATGGAGCAGATTCGCCAAAAAGTAGCCAATGGAGAGCTGAAGCTTGGAGATCAGCTCCCCACCGTAAGGCAGCTGGCCACTGAGCTGAGAGTCAATTTCAATACAGTTGCTCGGGCGTATCGCTTGCTGGATGAAGCCGGGTTGATATCAACCCAACATGGGCGAGGCACTTATATTTGGGAACAACCTTCTGAAGAAACGCTCCAAAAGCTGAGACAGCAGGGCTTAGAAGGATTGACAAAAAGATATCTGGCAGAAGCAGCCAGGCAAGGGTTTTCTCCTGAAGAGGTATCTGCCGCTCTGCTTCAACACCTGCGGAAATGGATCAATGGAGCTATTCCCGAGGATCATTACCCGGAAAGTTAATTAAATAGAGGAAAAAAATGGAAAAGACAAAAAAACAATCTGCTTCAAACACGAAAAGCCAATCCCAGGTTGGTATCAACGGGGTGGCAGTTACTTTGGCGCTTTTGCTGTTTCTCGTCATGATCGTGGGTGCCGGTATCCTGGATTCAGCCAATGTTTCGGGAGGCTGGATCGCCGGATGGTGTATCTTCTTTAGCTTGCTCATTCTCTACATCCTGTTTGCGCTCAAGATCGCGCGGCAGTGGGAGAAAGCGGTTGTGCTCAGGCTGGGTAAATTCCGCGCTCTACGAGGACCAGGGTTGTTTTGGATCATCCCGATTGTGGACACCGTCTCGAACTGGATCGACCACCGCGTGATGGTGACCCCCTTCAATGCAGAAAAAACTCTGACGAAGGACACCGTACCAGTGGATGTGGATGCGGTGCTGTTCTGGATGGTTTGGGATGCCGAGAAAGCCGCCCTGGAAGTTGAAAACTACAGAGCCGCCATCGCCTGGGCAGCGCAGACCGCCTTGCGTGAAATCATCGGCCAGATGCAGCTGGCAGATATCTTGATTGGTCGCTCAAAGATGGATGCGGATCTGCAGAAGATCATTGACGCGCGCACCACGCCTTGGGGAATCACGGTACAGTCGGTGGAAATCCGCGACGTGATCATCCCCCAGGATCTGGAAGATGCGATGTCGCAGCAAGCCCAGGCCGAACGCGAACGACAATCCCGAGTAATACTTGGTGAGGCCGAAATGCAAGTTGCCGCTAGCTTTGCTGAGGCATCCAAGGCTTACCAGCAAAATCCCACAGCCTTACACCTGCGCGCCATGAACATGCTCTTCGAGGGGCTCAAGGAAAAAGGTGCTCTGGTAATCGTCCCTTCCAGTGCAGTCGATACGATGAACCTGGGTGGTTTAAGCGGATTGGTTTCACTTTCTCAAATGGCCAAAAAAGAATAAGGAGCTAACCTGATGTCCGATCGGATGAAATGGGAATACCGGATACAGACGCTGGGAAGCACTTTCAAACAGGTTAAGGATGAAGATCTGGAAGCACTGCTCAATGAATGGGGTGAGGATGGCTGGGAGATCATTGCTGCACACAACCTGGAAAGCAGCAGCAAGGTCAGATTAATCGCTAAACGTGCTTTAGAGAGAACCGGCTCGCACAGCCGATCCTGGCCATGATCGTTTTTCTTATGCTCAAAAGCTGGTGCATCCTCAAATGCACCAGCTTTTTTTATTGTTTCACGTGAAACAATGAGAGCCCCTCAATCTGGTTTTATTCTAAATATCTTACATAAATAAAATTTTATGATTATTATTTTGAATCAAATTGACAAAACCCGTCTTTCAAGCTACACTATTTTGTATGGACTTCCTCAATAATCCCTGTGAAGATAAAGACTTACTGCTCAGTCAGCTCTCCCGCATCGTTGAGGTCAGCCTGACACTGAATTCCACCCTCGATCCTGAGCAGCTCCTCCAATACATCATCAAGACGGCCAGCGAGCTGCTGGATTGCGAAGCGGCCTCGATCCTTTTATTTGATGATAAACGCGGCGAGTTATTCTTTGCCACGGCGGCCAACGCTGCCAAGCAGTTAGCTGCGATACCAGTGCCGCTGGAAGGAAGCATAGCCGGAACAATCTTCCGTGAAAACCGACCCTTGATCATCAATAATGTTCAACAAGATCCACGGCATTATGCTCAAGTTGGGGAGCAAATCAATTTTCAGACGCGGACTCTGTTAGGCGTTCCCATGCGCATCCGCAACCGAGTCACTGGCGTTTTAGAAGCGCTAAATAAACGCTCGGGGGAATTTACCCAAGCAGATACTGATTTGCTCTCGGTTGTCGCTTCACAGGCAGCCATTGCGATCCAAAATGCGCGCCTCATCCAGGCCCTCCAAAAAGCCTATGATGAGCTCAGCCGAGTTGATAAACTAAAAAGTGACTTTATCTCCATCGCATCGCATGAGCTGCGCACACCACTGGGGGTCCTTCTGGGTTATGCCACCTTCTTACAAGAAGAGTCACAAGGTCAAGCTTCAGAAATGGCCTCAAAAGTGCTCAATTCAGCGCTCAAACTCCGAGAGCTGGTCGAAGCAATGACCAACTTGAATTTGATCCAGGTGGGTTCAACCCGCGTTGAATTTAGAACAATCCCAATCCAACAGGTCATCTCGTCAGCAGTCAAAGAAATCCAGATTGCTGCAGAAGCTAAAAATCAGAAGTTATCTTTCAATCTTCCAGAAAAAGCGCTCATTGTGCAAGCTGATCCAGAGAAGTTAAAGCTGGTTTTCGTCAACCTATTGAACAATGCCGTCCGTTTTACGCAACCTGAAGGAGAAATTTGGGTAAGGGTAATGCCAATGCATAACGAAGCCTGGGTTGAAATTCAAGATAACGGCGTGGGGATTCCTCCCGGGGAGCTTGAAAACATCTTCAAAGAATTTTACCAGGTAGAAGATCACATGACCCGCCGCGTAGGCGGTCTGGGTCTGGGTCTTTCAATCGCGCGAGGCATCGTAAAGCTGCATAATGGTCGGATTTGGGCAGAAAGCGGGGGTGAAGGACAAGGTTCAACCTTCAGGGTTGTCCTCCCTTCAGCTGGGGCAACAGGCGGTCTTCAATCTTAAAATCGTCAGGCGCCGTTCTCTCTGGACCAGGTTTCAAGCGTTTCATCGATCAAATCCAAAAAAGAATCCAGGGCAGTCAAACGCTCATGAAAAGCTTGATTGAGCATCCCAAGGCTCTCGCCAGCAGCCTGCCAGGCTGGCAGATCTGTGGTTTGGGTTGGAAGTGCAGCAACGATCTGTGTCCACGTCCGCCATAAGGGCCATAAAACCACTTGAAAACGTTCACCTTCCAAAAGAGACTCAAAAGCTTTGAGATAATAATTCAAACGCACGGGATGTATGCGTTGGATCAGATGGTTTTGGGCTGCTGCATCATAAGCAGAGCGCCAATCCGCTAACCATGACCGCAGCTTGGGAGCATCAACCAGGGGAGCACCTAAAAGACCTAATAGTCCAGCGTAGAGCCCTGAGTGTTTTACAGAGGCTGCCCGTTCTGGAAAGTCGATTAGAAATCGTCTCTCCGTCAAAGGGGAGCCAGATAGTCTGGCGATCGCATTCGCAGCATGTTCTAGCGCTCGCAGGTAGGTCAAAATATCTTGTGGACTGCCTTGGGGCTTTTCAGTCTGGAAAGCAAGCCAAATTTGCCGGGCATGTTCAACCTGCGGGCGCACTCGATTAAGCACCTGGTCTGGGCGGTCAAACTGTCCGCGCACACTTGCCTGTGTAAAATCCAGAAAATGCTGTGGGTCATATAAGATTTTGCATCCCTCGATTGCTGGTCCAAGCCAGGGGTGTGAACGCAATTCTTTTGGCCGGCGATATAAGCTGGCTGGGTGGTGAGAAATATCGATATGGATCTCATCTGTGATCCGTACAAACTCTCGATCTTCGCGAATCTCATCGGCATGTAGAAAAAACAGGTCAATATCGGCCGTTCCGCCGATCAATTGATTTTCTCTTAGCAGTGAGCCTTGCAAATATACTGCGAGGATGTCACGGTCTATTTTGCTGCGTTGAGCAATATAATCATTGGCTAACTTGAACAGCAATTCGGGTGTAATGCGCATATCGCAGCCCTTCACTTGCTAAGATCAGGTGTCCTGTTGAACAGGTGAACCTTCGGAATACTCAAATGGAAATTCTGACTGAACTGGAACCTGCTTAATTGCAAGCCGGATTTGTTCCTCGACATACTTTAAGTGATCAATATTATGCACAAAGTCGAGATCATTTGTATCGATCACCAGCATGGGAGCCGCAGGATGGTATCCTATCGTATGAGGAGAGCCGAAGTACAGTTCATAAGCACGATTTAACTCGTCAATATAGGCTCGTTCCATGTTTCGCTCATAGGAACGATCGCGCAAGGCGATGCGGCGCATGAGAATTTCCGTACTGGCCCGTAAATATACGATCATATCGGGTTGGGGAATTTTTTCAGCTAGCGCCGCATGCACGCGATAATACATCTCCAATTCGTCACCATGCAGATTAATACTCGCAAAAAGGCCATCTTTATCAAACGTATAATCTGCAATCAAGTTTTGGTCTCTAACCAATACATCGGGTACAGATCGGCGCTGCTGGTGGTAGCGGCTAAGCAAGAAGAAAATCTGCGTCTGAAACGCGTATCGTTCCCGGTCTGCGTAAAAATCTGACAAGAAAGGGTTTTCCTCAAAAATCTCCAACAAAAGACTTGCTGTAAAGGATGGCTGGAGCATACGAGCAAGGGTTGTTTTTCCTACCCCAATAACACCTTCAATTGCCAGGTACATGTTAATTTACCTCTCCTGCGTGATAAGGGATTTTTTCAAGAAAAGCCGCCAGGGATTTTGCCACCAAATCGGGTTGTTCTAGCATAACCATATGCCCCGCTTGAGGGATTACCTGTAGAACAGCACCAGGAATAATTCGCGCTAATAATTGAGAATATCGCAGAGGGGCGATCCGATCTTCTTCTCCGCATAAAACGAGCGTGGGTAAACGAATTTCGGCCAACTGCTCATTACAATCAAATTGCTCACTGGCAATTAGGTCCCCACACAATACACTCGGGCGTACTTCTCTCCAGTGGCTGGCAGTGAATTCCGAGAGTTGTTCTGATACAGAAGAGCCAAAAGACCAGGAAACCAGGCTTTCTACAGATTTATAAAATGTAGCAGTGCTGGATGCATCTGCCAGGATGTCTTGAGGAATATTCAATCGAACCCCTGAAGAAAATAATCCCAAGCCCAAGACACGTTCTGGATACTGCTTGCTTAAATTTAGGGCAATTGCTCCACCCAAGCTGTGTCCCACAAAAACAGCTCGATGTAAATTTACAGTTTCCATCCAAACCACTATTTGCTCTGCATAAGCTTCTACAGTTTGCAGGCCGCCTCCGTGATTAGACTTGCCGTGCCCGGGGAGATCTAGAGCAAAAACCCGGTATCCAGGAAGGCGTCGAATTTGAGGCGGCCAAAATAAATGCATGCCCCCTACTCCATGCAGCAGAACCACGGGGGGTGTTTCAACGACACCGTCCTGCGAGAGGTGAAAATACAAGCCAGAAGCCAAGGGCATGGGTCATCCCCCTCGCCGGATGCGTTCTGCAGCGAATTCATTCAGGGGAATCAAAACCCGAATACAGGTTCCTTTTCCTTCAGCGGATTCAATCTTCAGCACACCATTGATCAGCTCTGCTCTTTCGCGCATGTTAATCATTCCCAGGCTGCCGCGATGGTCGTAGGTTGCATCCACAGCGCCAAGGTTAAACCCAACTCCATCATCTTGCACTTCCAATAGGGCAATTTGGCTGCCAATATCTTTTAACCGGATCCATATGTGGGCAGCTTGCGCATGTTTTCGTGCATTGTTGACTGCTTCTTCAGCAATATAAAAAATGATGGTTTGTTTGCTCATCTCCAACTCTGGGATAAGCCTTATATCTGCCTCAACAATCACATTTTGTTCATAAGTATCCCGCATTTTCTCAGCCATGGCTTGTAAAGCAGCCAATAATCCTTGTGACTCAAGCACCAATGGGCGTAAGGTAAAGAGCATGTGGCGGATTTCTTTGGTCGTACGGCGGGCTAATTCCTCAATCTTGAGGATTTCTTCACCAGCCGTCTTGACATCTTTTTCCATCAAACGGCGTGTGTAATTCAAGCGCATTGCGATAGCTGCCACTGATTGCGTCGGCCCATCATGCAAATCACGCGACAGCTTCTTACGCGCTTCTTCCTGGATATCGATCATGCGTTCTTTCTCTTGCTCCAAATCACTGTACAGGCGCGCGTTTTGAATAGCAATTACAGCTTGCCTGGCAGCGACATCTAACGCTTCGCGTTTCTCTGGTGTGAAGAACTCTGGATCGGAATGCGCAAAGAGTAAGACTCCAAAAGCATCCAGTCCTGTTCGCAGAGGAAGGACATACGCCGATTTACACGCACGCAGCGCAACAAAGCGCTTTAATTCAGGATCCTGCTCAATCGTATTACAAAGGATTGCATCTCCTGATGAAATGACTTCATGTAACACACCCTCTGTACCTGGAAGTACACTCCGTAAATCCGAGGGGGTGAAGCGGCGTGCTGAACCAACACGCAACTCAGTGTTCCCATTCTCAGATGTATGAAAGAGCAGTACAGCACCAAAAATCCGCTCAACTTGCTGCTCACCAGCAGAAAGAACTTTCCCCCCCAGGTCTAGGGCGGCATCCAGCACATGACTGTAGTTGAGTGTGGAGGTCATCATTGAAATTAAGTTATAGATGGTCTGCACACGCTCGCGTTCGGCGAGTTTGGCTTTTTCAATTTCCTTCCGAGCAGAAATGCGTATCCTGGCTACCTGGATGCGGCCAAATAAGAGATAGGAAAGCACCACCCCCACTATGATCCCTACCACAAGCAGCCCAAGCTCGATTTGGAGATTCATTGACTCCACATCACCCTACTTTCCATATCTGGAGCCAGCTTAATCCCGTGAACCGGGGAGAAGAATGTCCCAGTTCAAAAATATTCCACATACCGATATGATAATCCAAAATAGAAGAGATGCAAAGCGTCAAGCCGAGAAGCTGACATTAGAATTTGATACCCATCGTAGAAGGATTCCCTTGGCAGCCAGAACGGCAAGTGCCCGGTGGCTGAGGCGGTTTTTTTCTTCCATCGATAACTCAGCCATTGTTTTTCCCAGAGCTGTTAATAAAAAGATTGGATCGTAACCAAAACCATTCTGTCCACGCTCTTCAGGGATGATTTCGCCCGGACAGACTCCTTCTGAAAAATATAACTCCCCGGTCGGAGCAGCCAAAGCGATAACGCACCTGAAACGCGCCACCCAAGGGCGAGGCTTGTTTTGAATTTTTTGAAGTAAAAGCTCACGGCGATCCCGATCGGTAGCTTCAGGTAGTGGGGAGAAGCGGGCCGAATGTAAACCTGGTTGACCATCCAGGGCTTCCACCTCAAGACCGGAGTTGTCGGCAAGGGATAAATATCCCGATGCCTGAGCAAACGCCAGAGCCTTGCGAGCCGCGTTTTCTTGATAAGTAAGACCATCTTCAACAACATCCAGAGACAAATTCAGAGAGGTTGGTGAAATTAAATCCAGAGGCACATCTGCTAACAGCGCATGGAGCTCGTGCTGCTTTCCCTGGTTATAACTAGCCAATAACAATTTCATGCTTCACCGATCTTAACATGGCAAAACTGAGGAATTTGACCGATAATTTTGCAAAATGTTATGATATAATACCATAAGTAAACAAAATATCCTCTTGGTTCAATTTTCAACTTCACTCTAGTGTCTAATCCACACTCTCCTCTGCGGCTGAACGTTGGTTTTATTACCTACCAAACCGTTGGTTTTAGCCGAGATTTTCCGTTTGAGATTCCACATGTAAGATTACAAGATGACCTGGATTTAGCCGGCCTAAACGGGACTGTGCGCGTTACCAGGACGCCTCAAGGTCTCCTTGTCCAGGTAAAGATGCGCGCTTCAGCCTCCACAGAATGTGTGAGGTGCTTGACTAATTTTTCCCATGACCTAAACGTTGACTTCTCAGAGCTCTATGCCTTCAACCTGCGTTCGGTCACAGACTCAAATCTGATTCTACCTGAAGATGGGAAGATCGACCTGGCGCCTTTACTGCGCGAATATATGCTCCTGGAATTCCCTATTAACCCTCTCTGTAAGCCAGAATGCAAAGGTTTATGTCCAATTTGCGGCGAGAACTTGAATTTAATCACATGTAACCATGCAGCCGAAAATGGCGATGAACGCCTGGCAGGTCTGCAGTCGATTTTCGATAAACAATAGGAACACATTTCGATCTCTTCGAACGAGCTAACGAAACCGGCAGGAGGGTTGCGAATGGCATATCCAGAACAATATACCCATCCCAGCAAGATTATTGGAAATTTACTGGAAAAAGCTGATATACGGGGATATGTGACGCCTGAAGATATCATTGAGCTATTTCCAGATGGTTCAGATGATCTTGAAAAGGTAGGCAGCATCATCGTGGCCCTACAACACCATGGGGTTGAAGTTGTTCTAGATGACGAAGATGTAAACTCAGCTCCCGAAGGAGACTTTCAGATTCTGGACCCCGTCATGAATTTGGAGCATATTTCCTCCGATGATACCGTGGGGTTGTATCTCAAAGAAATGTCGCGCGTCCCTTTGCTGTCGTTGAGTGAAGAAGTCAGCCTGGCGCAGCGCATTCAACAAGCTTTCAAGGCAAAATTAGAGCTTAACAAGCTCAATGGAAAAACTCCTGTACAGCGCCGGAAGGATCTAGAAGCAACCATCCAGGATGGTTTACTGGCCAGGGAGCATTTAATCAAGGCTAATACGCGCCTGGTTGTCAGCATTGCCAAAAAATATATTGGAAGAGGCGTTCCTTTCCTTGATTTAATCCAGGAGGGGAACCTGGGGTTGATGAAAGCCGTGAGCAAGTTCGAATATGAACGCGGGTTCCGTTTCTCGACCTATGCCACGTGGTGGATCCGCCAAACGATCACGCGAGCGATTGCTGACCAGGGCCGCACGATCCGGGTGCCTGTGCATATGACCGATCGGATCCGGACCATGTATAAAATTGCTCACAAGCTCGAGCAAGATCTTGGACGTCCCGCAACCGCCGAAGAAATGGCGAATGCGATGCAGGTCACAACAGACCGCTTGCAATGGATGTTACAGGTATCCTGGACGCCCATCTCGCTTGAAAGCCCAGTAGGAGATGATGAAGAGTTTGAGTTTGGGATGTTCGTTGAGGATGAAATTACCCCATCGCCTTCTCAAACTGCCTATGAGAATTTGCTGCGCGAGCGAGTTCGAACAGGTCCTTGCGACACTCTCACCTCGAGAAGCGCGCATCCTTCGCCTGCGCTTTGGTTTAGAAAATGGGCATCCTTACACACTAGAAGAGGTGGGGCAGAAATTTGGCTTGACGTGCGAGCGCATCCGGCAGATCGAAGGGAAAGCCTTGCGGCGGCTGCGCCACCCTTGCCGTTCTCGCCTGCTCAAAGATTATTTATAGGGTAGGAACCTGATGATCAGCCCTCGGTCCAGCTCCGGCAAAGACCGGGGCTTTTTTACCTACAAATAAATCCTTGACAAAACAAAGCTGCCCGTATAGACTCAACCAGTAAGCTGAGAAAGGATCACGCCATGCTCTGCCCGGTTTCTGTTTCGAAAATGTCGATGTGCATGATGAAGATGCATCTACGCGCCTGGGCAGCCGCATTCCTGAGGCTTTAAGGAAACGGTAAATTTCGAGTAAACTTAAGGCTGTCCAGCAGTGGGCAGCCTTTTTATTAGGTTCTGAGGAGGATCACTATGTCCGAAAACATTTTGGTAGCCATCGCCTGGCCTTATGCCAATGCTGAAATCCATGTTGGTAATATCACCGGCTCCCATCTACCGGGGGATATCTTCGCCCGCTATCACCGTCTAAAAGGGGACCGGGTCCTGATGGTATCGGGTACAGATTCACACGGCACCCCGGTTATGCTGCGTGCAGATGCACTGCACAAGCCGGTTGAGGAAGTTTATAAACAATACCACCAGAGCTTCCTGGATCTGTTCCAAAAATTGGGCATCCAGTTTGACCTGTTCACGACCACTCACACGGAGAACCATTTTAAGGTTTCGCAAAGCATTTTCCTGGCTTTGAAAGAAAATGGTTTTCTCTACACCGAAACCCGCCCGCAGTGGTACTCGCCAAAGGCAAATCGCTTTTTGCCCGACCGGTACGTAGAAGGCACCTGCTATATCTGCGGATTTGAAGGGGCGCGCAGTGATCAATGTGATCAATGCGGAAACGTGCTCGAGCCCGAAAAATTGCTCAACCCACGTTCCAAGGCAGATGGCTCAACGCCCGAATTACGCGATACGGAACATTTTTTCCTCGACCTGTCCAAGCTGGAACCCGAGGTGGCGGCTTTCTTGCGTGCTCGCCAGCATTACTGGCGAGAGACGGTAATCGGGCAATCTTTGGGGCAGATTGAAAGCGAAGGCTTGAAACCGCGCCCCATCACGCGCGATCTAGAATGGGGCATCCCGGTACCCGTTGAAGGCTGGCAAGGGAAATGTATCTATGTGTGGTTCGAGGCTGTGATCGGCTACCTTTCCGCAGCGATCGAAGCAGCCAAGCTCAGTGGGAATCCGGAAGCCTGGAAGGACTGGTGGGTTAGCCCTGAAGCCAAGTCCTTTTATTTTATTGGAAAAGACAATATGTTCTTCCACACCGCCTTTTGGCCAGCTCAGCTTATGGGGGCGGGAGAGAAATTTCTGGAAATCTTTGCAGAAGAGGCAGACCAACCTCTGAACCTGCCTTACGATGTGCCTGCCAATCAATTTATGAACCTGGAGGGGCAGAAGATCTCGGGCAGCCGGAATTGGGCGGTATGGGGCTTAGATTTCTTGACGCGTTATGACCCAGATTCTTTGCGCTTCTACCTGACGGTCAACATGCCCGAAACCAGAGATACCGATTGGGACTGGAAGGAATTTGTAGAGCGCAACAATAACTCGCTGGTGGCGACCTGGGGAAACCTGGCCAACCGGGTATTGTCCTTTGCTTATAAGCACTGGGAAGGGCAGGTGCCCACACCGGGCGATTTGGGGCCGGCTGACAAGGCAATCCTCTTAGCAGTAGAAGATGGTTTCCAAAGTGTTGGAACACTCTTACAAGAAGTGCATTTACGAGCAGCCCTGGTCGAAGCACTGCGCCTGGCTGGGGAGGTCAATAAGTATATTGATTCAACCGCCCCCTGGTTCACCATCAAAACCGACAAAGCCGCTACAGCAACCACGATCTACACCGCGCTTCGAGCGATCAATTCGCTCAAAGTGCTGTTTGCTCCCTTCTTACCATTTACCTGCGAGCGGCTGCACACCTACCTGGGATATACGCAGCCCCTTTTTGGCAGCCAAATTACCGAGGAAGAGAGAGATTCTTTAGGAACTCACACTGTGCTGCGCTACCAACCGGATCAGGCCAGTGGAAAGTGGGAACCCAGCCAGCTGGCAGCCGGGCAGCGCTTACAGCAGCCTGCGCCGCTGTTCAAGAAGCTGGATGAAAGTATAGCCGAAGAGGAGCGCACCCGGCTAGGAAATTAATTTTTTTATGGATGCTAAAACCCTTCAAATCCTTGAATATCCTAAGATCCTTGACCGGCTGGCGGGCTACTGTGCCTTTGCTGCTTCGGCAGAAAAGGCACGCAGCCTTCAGCCAACGGTCATTTTAGAAGAAGCCCGCCGCTGGCTTGCAGAGACCAGCGAAGCGCTCCAACTGCTCACCACTCATCCCGACCTGACCATTGGCGGTGCCCGGGATGTGCGCGAGCCGGTTGACTTGGCCTTGCACGGAGGGGTCCTCACCCCTGCCGAGCTCCTGGACGTTAAATCGACTCTCGTAGCAGCCCGTAACCTGGCTCGCACCTTCGAGCGCTTGAGCCAGCAGTTCCCGCGCCTGTGCGAAATTGCCAACCAGATGCCCCCTCCATTGGGATTGATTGATGGCATCACGCGTGCCATTTCAGACCGGGGGGAAATATTGGATTCGGCTTCCGATAAATTGGGACATATCCGTCGAGATATGCGCATCGCTCACGACCGCCTGATGGGAAAGCTGCAGCGCATGATCAGTGATCCCAAGAATGCCACCCTGCTCCAGGAAGCTTTGATTACCCAACGCGATGGACGTTATGTTATCCCATTGAGAGCCGAATTTAAAGGCAAAATCAAGTCGATCGTCCACGATCAATCTGCTTCAGGTGCAACCCTCTTCGTTGAACCCTTTGGGGTGGTTGAACATAACAACCAGTATCGAGAGTTATCCCTGGCAGAACGTGATGAGGAAAGACGCATCCTCACAGAGCTTTCGATGCAGGTGGGCCTGCATGGGCGCGAAATTTTGACCACCATCGATGTGATTGCCGACCTTGACCTGGCTTTTGCAAAGAGCAAGTATGCCGATGATCTTTCTGCAACGGAACCTGTTTTACAGACCATCCAGGGACGCCGCAATTCAAACCATCCCGGCACCATGATCCGGGTGTACCAGGCGCGCCACCCTCTTCTCGATCAAAACAACGTCGTGCCAATCGATGTGGAATTAGATGAGCAAACCTATGCCATTATCGTTACTGGGCCGAACACCGGCGGGAAAACCGTCACACTGAAAACGATCGGCCTGTTGGCTTTAATGGCGCAAAGCGGCTTGCATATCCCTGCCCATTCTGGTTCTGAGATCAGCTTGTTCAATTCCATTTACGCAGATATCGGCGACGAACAATCCATCGAGCAATCTTTATCCACCTTTTCCGGTCACATTACCAATATCATCCACATCCTGGAAAAGGCAGACCGGCGTTCCCTGGTAATCCTGGATGAATTGGGCGCCGGCACCGATCCTCAAGAAGGGGCAGCCCTGGCGCGGGCCATCCTCTCCAATTTGCTGGAAAAAGGTATCACTACGTTGGTGACCACCCACCACCCGGAATTAAAAGCTTATGCTCACGCCACCCCAGGGGTCGTCAACGCCAGCGTGGAATTTGACCTGGAAACGCTGCGACCGACTTATCACTTGACGATTGGATTGCCCGGGCGCTCAAACGCACTTGCGATTGCCCAGCGCCTGGGTATGCCCGATCAAATTATTGACCTGGCAAAAGCTGACCTCAATCCCACCGATCTGCGCGCCGATGATTTATTGGACGATATCCATTCTCAGCGTGAGCACACACGCCAGGCCCGTTCGGCAGCAGAAAAAGCACGCCTAGAGGCAGAGAAGAGTCGAGATGAGCTGAACCGGCGGCTAGAAAAAATTGAGGATGAGAGACGCTCAGTATTAGAAAAGGCGCACATTGAAGCAGAAAAACAAATTCAAGATCTGCAAGAAGAAGTCCGCCAGGCTCGCCGTATGCTGGCGCGTGCCAGGCAGCCACTGGAAGCGCTGCAATCGGTCGAAGAAAAAGTGGCTGATCTAGAAGAGACCGTGGAAAAACCCATCGAACGGCAGCACGTCGAAATAGAAGAAAGACCTGGCTCACGCGCTTTACGTTTGGGCGATAAAGTTCGTTTACGGTCCCTGAACACCCAGGGAGTGATCACTTCATTGGGAGAAGAAGAAGCCGAAGTTCAGGTTGGAATGCTGCGGATACGCGCCAGGTTCGCTGATATGGAAAGACCAGGCCTGGTATCCTTGCCTGAGCCGAAGCCACAAAAGGCATCAGGGAAAAAAGCTTCTTCCAGCATCAGCTCTCCGTCACCCGCTGAGACCCCTCGCATGGAGATCGATCTGCGTGGTCAGCGGGCGGATGATGCAGAGGATGCCTTAGCGAATTACCTGGACGCTGCTTTCCTGGCCGGCATGCCTTTTGTGCGCATCATTCACGGAAAAGGGACCGGCAAGCTGCGCCAATCGGTGCGCGAGATGCTTGCCAACCATCCACATGTCAAGTCGTTTGAGTCGGGAGGGGACAAAGAAGGTGGTGACGGTGTAACGGTTGCCAAGCTGCACACGTAGAGACGAAGGAAAGCAGAAAAATGGTCAAGAAATATCTCATTCTGAGTATCCCGATTATCCTGACAGTTTTTCTGCTGCTGACTCTCTTGAGAAGCATTTCCCAGGCAGCCCAAGAAATCGCCCAGCCCACCTTACCGGCAGAGCCAAGCAGCCTATATCCCCAACAATGGACTTTTCTCAGCAAGCTTCACCCCAACCTTGTCAAGGCTCTATCGTCCGGTGAAAAAATCGAGCAGATCCCCATCATCATCGAATGGGGTGGGCAATCTTATGCCGAGGTGCTCAGTCAAAGCCTTGACCTGCTCGATACAAAGAATACTAACCGTCTTCAAGCAAGAACCCAGGTCATCGCCAGCTTACAGGCCTATGCCTTGGAACAATCTGCTGCATTGAGAACAGCTCTCCAAGCAGCAGAGCTGCTCGGGCAGGCTTCTGATATCCAATCTTTTTGGATCAGTCCCATCATCGCTGCAAAAGCTGCCCCAGCTTTGATTGAAGACTTAAGCAGTCGTGATGATATCGTCCAGATCCGCCTCGACGAACGCTTATACTTGGAGAAAGCGGATTTCCACATTCAAGATTCCGGAGCTGGCTTCAGCTGGAACCTCGAATTAATTGGCGCAGACCTTGCAGAACAGCAGCTTGGGCTGGATGGGAGCGGGGTTGTCGTTGCTAACCTGGATACAGGGGTGGATTGGCAGCACCCGGCTCTCCTTAAAAAATACCGTGGGTATAACCCGCGTGGGCCCGCACAGCAGCTTGGGAACTGGTTTGTGGTTACGGGTGAGCCGTACCTGGTTCCAGGCGACAGCAATGGTCATGGTACGCATACGATGGGTACCATGGTAGGTGACGACGAGGCAGGTAACCGCACTGGAGTAGCTCCTGGAGCGCGCTGGATTGCAGTCAAGCTGTTTAACAACCAGGGTTACACCTACGAAAGCTGGATCCATACTGCTTTTCAATGGGTGATAGCTCCCGAAGGAAACCCGGCTCTGGCGCCAGATGTCATCAACTGTTCCTGGGGTTCTAGCAGTGGGGGGGATGATCGATTTTAAGTCCGATATCACGGCCCTCCGCTCCGCAGGCATTTTTCCGGTGTTTTCTGCCGGGAACGACGGTCCATCTCCTTACACAATTGGCAGCCCAGCCAGCTACCCAGAGTCTTTCTCCGTTGGAGCTGTTGACCAGGATCGCTATACAGCCTTGTTCTCTTCTCGCGGCCCCAGCCCCTGGAACGAAACAAAACCTGAGGTTGCTGCTCCTGGGGTCAATATCCTTTCCACTTTTCCGGGCAATGGCTATGCATCGGCAGATGGCACCAGCATGGCCGCTCCCCATGTGGCTGGTTTAGCAGCTCTGCTCTTGCAGGCGAACCCAGCCCTGGCTCCGGATGAAATCGAAGAAATCATCAAAACGACGGCTGACCCTTTGGGATCCGTTCATCCCAACAACGATACGGGATGGGGCTCCGTGAATGCTTACGCGGCTGGATTAAAGGTCACCGCCCATGGAGAGCTGGTTGGGGTTGTCAGGCAGGCAGGGATAAACAGCCCGGTTCCCTTCCCCGTGCTTTCCGCCAAACCGCTGGACCATCCTGAGCAAAGCCTGACGACCAGCGGAAAAAGCGATGGAACTTACACCTTTGCGCTTCGCCCGGGGCGTTATGACCTTTCGGTTTCGGCTTTTGGTTTCTTGAGCAACACAATTCATAACATTGGAATCTTTACGGGCACGCAGACAAGCATGGATGTTGGGTTAGTTGCAGTCCCTACTGGCTTTCTATCTGGAAAAATTACGGATTTAGAGAGCAATCTTCCTCTCTCCGCTACGCTGACTGTTGAGGAAACGCCCGTGCGAGTGCAAACCGATCCCACCACAGGTGTTTATAACCTGAGCCTGCCGGAAGGCTACTGGAAAGTAAAAATAACCTCGGAAGCCCATCGCACCGGGCATATCACCCCCACCATCACGGCAGGCTCAAGCGGCACATGGAATATCAGCCTTTTACCGGCTCCCAAAATATTATTAGTCGATGGAGGCCGGTGGTATAACGCCAGCCAGATCAGTTATTACAAAGATGCACTTGATGCCCTTGACCTCCCCTACCGGGAATGGCCAATCCGTTCTCTTGGATTAGGAGGGACTCCCGATGAACGCCCTTTGCTCACCGATTTTAATCCTTACGATATCGTGATCTGGTCTGATCCATTTTCTTCACCGGGGTGGATCGGATCGAACGATGTCATTACCAATTATTTAAAAACTGGCGGACACTTTTTTATCAGCGGTGAAGATGTCCTTTACCTGGATGGTGGAGGCTCTATCTACAGCTTTCCTGCTTCTTACATAGTCAAGGATATGGGGATACAGTTTAACGGAGAAGGAAACCTATCCCCCCTGAACGGCGCTCCAGGTTCGTTTTTCGAGGGGATACCGCTAACCCTCAACACACCGGACAGCTCCCAACAGCAGCTGTGGCCTGACGAAGCCCAAATCAGGTCACCGCTAAGTGCGGATACATCATTAATCTGGCCAGACCAATCCATTGGCGGCGTAACAGCCGGCTTCTGCCAACCTTACAAGGCCTTCTGGACCGGTTTTGGATTTGAAGGAGCGGGACCACGCAACAGGCGGATTGAACTGATGGACCGGATTCTCCAATGGTTTGAAAAAACTCCCGATCCATTTGGAATCAAGCTCTTTTCATCACCTGAGCCATTAATCGGCTCTCCGGGTAGTGTGGTTACCCAAACCATCCAGGTCAACAACACAGGCACTCTGACAGATACTTACAGCCTGCAAGTCACCGGCAGCGCTTGGCCTTTGGATATCGAATTGCCGGATGGAAACCATGTTTCTGGAAATACTTCCTTGTCTTTAAGAGGCTGCCAGGGGGAGACGATCACGACCACCATCACCATCCCCGCCGGCCTGCCAAGAGATGTGCATGCGGTATATCGTTTGGAGTTCACCAGCCAAAAGGATCCCCTTATCCAAGAAGCGGTAACCCTGACGGCAAAAACCCACGCACCGGTCTTATTGGTGGAGCATCAAATCTGGTATCAAAATATCGCCCCTTATACGCAAACGCTGACATCTCTTGGGATACCTTATGATATTGTCCATACCCAGGCATCTTTAAAAACACCCTCATACAACACGCTAAAG
Organism: uncultured Chloroflexia bacterium; assembly: GCA_963751425.1. Taxonomy (GTDB): domain Bacteria; phylum Chloroflexota; class Anaerolineae; order Anaerolineales; family UBA4823; genus CAVVUF01. Next base: position 647,383 of record CAVVUF010000003.1, read on the forward strand.
AATTACCCCATCATCATCTGGACGACGGGTTATAACTGGTATAACCCGCTTGGCACAGACGGAGAACAGCAGCTAACCCAATACCTCGACCAGGGAGGCCGATTGTTGTTGAGCAGCCAGGATCTGCTGGATGTCAACGGCCTCTCAAAATTTGTACAAGACCGGCTAGGGGTAGTGGATTTCACCCTATCTGTGACCCCCACGGAAGTCACCGGTGCCCAGAACCACCCCCTCCATTCAGATTTAGGACTTTGGAATTTAACCTTCCCATATGCCGATTGGGGAGATGGTCTGGAAGCCTCGAAAAGTTCAGCAGTGATCCTGGAAGATCAAAATCCCTTCCCGGTAGGTGTCGCCCACAGCGAGAAAAACTGGCGCAGCAGCTTTTTCTCTTTTCCTCTGGAAAACCTGGATAATCAGGCTCACCACACCTTGCTCAGCCAGTCCCTGCTGTGGATCAGCCCCCTCGGTGAAAGCTGGCTGGAAGCTCCCCCCGCCGCAGCAAGCGGAAGCCAGGTACCCATCACACTCACCCTGGCACTGGCAAATGCGCAACCCATGCCAGGGCTGCGCGCCGAAATAAGCCTACTCCCGCAAACCAGCCTGGTGCCCGGCAGCCTTCAAGGCAATTGGGAATATGACCCCGTGAAAAACAGCCTGGTTTGGAACGGCTCTCTCTCCCCGGGAGAAAAAATTATCTTAAAGGCTGATCTGCAGCTCGCTGAAAATATTCCCACAAAAACGACCCTTCCCTTATTGGCCAGGCTGTATGACAGCCAGGGGATCTTAGCTGTCGCAGAAAGCCCCATCCAGATTGGCGTTCCCTGGCTTAGCTTGTATGGTGATTACTCCGCCAAAGAAGTGTACCTGGGAGATACCGTTGCTTATACAATGACTTTGAGAAATGAGGGCGTTATCTCTGATGCGGTCGTTCTGACAATAACTCTGCCGGTTGGGATCAGCGTGCTTCCCGGCAGCATTCAGGCAGCCCAGGGAAACATAACCAGCAGCCAATCGCTTATTCAGTGGACTGGCGAAATTCAACCGCATACCCAAGTGCTTGTATATTTTAGCGGCAGCGCCCTCCCGGATTATCCTGGAACCAGATTAGCTGCCTCGGCACTGGCTGTTGATCCTTATTCTCGGCGGAAAGCCTGGTTTACCGTGACTGTGTTTGCGCAATATTATTTTCCATTAATAACAAGATGAGAATATATATAGTAGTAGTCGTAGGGTTAGTGGAAAAGTGGATAACCCGAAAATTGGGTAAGCCAAAGCCCATATACGGTGGGCCAGAGCGTTATACACGGATATGTAAGGGAGAAATATAAGAAACTTATCCCCAGAAGAATTGGGAGAAAACGGTGGTACGGTGAATAAGTACTTTATCCCAAATGACAGGTTCTTACATGTAGGGGAGGTATTAAATCACCCCCCCATATATGGGAATACACCTAGCGGTAATCTTTGCTTAATATGACAGGTTCTCCCCAAATTGAGGCTTTTATCCACAGTTTTTCGCGAGTTATCCACAGTCAGGTATAAAAGAAGGTAAATTTCACGGGTTTATCAATACCCATATATGGGCAAGTTTTGTCTATTTATGCATAGAATTATTGGTATGGTTTTCTAAGCCCAGGCTGTAACCTTTTCGGTTTCAACTCATCTAAGTATCCGGAACAGTAAGGATCTATTCGAAAATTCTAGAGGAGATGATTTATGGAAATGGTAATCGATTTTCCGGGCGGGTCGCAGGTGGATGCTCATTTTGGGCCGTTCACAGTGAAAACAGATCAGCCGCCATCCAGCACGGCGCCAACACCCTTTGCGGTATTCTTGTCTTCGATCGGAGCTTGTGCTGGGATTTATGTGTTGGGTTTCTGCCAGCAAAGAAACCTGCCTACCGATGGGCTGCGAATTATTCAAAGAGTACACACAGATACGAGCGGGATGGTCAAGCAGATCGACCTGGAGATCCAGACCCCGTCCGATTTTCCGGAGAAATACCTGCCTTCGCTGATCCGTTCGGCAGAATTATGCGCAGTGAAAAAGCACCTGGAAAACCCACCCCAATTCAATGTATATACCAAGGGGGCATGAGAGCGATATCCTTTACGGTCTAATCAATGCATAAGTCATCATTTTTGGGGTCCTGGAAAACTGGCACGGGTTCCATCAAAGAAACTTTCCCCTCGGTCGTAACCTGCACCTTGACCAAACTTACCGTGTGAGGTCCGCAGCCGCAAAGATAGTCATCGTAGAGGAATACCTCATAACCGGTGCTGGTTTGAGCGACGTGAGTATCTTCGATCTTGTCTACCAAAAAACGGTAGGATCGTGGCAGGTCGGTGTCATAAACGGCCGATAACCCGGTGGTGGCTATTGCGTAGCTCAGTGCTTCCTCTGGAGTCTCAATTGGGGCAAAGAGCTTGGCTAGCTCATCTGTATTGTGTACCAGTGTAAAGCCATTTTCCTTGGGCGCCAGGTAGCGCACCAGAGAAGCCATCGAGCAGCCGCTGTTGAACAGATAAGTGCCTTTAAAAGGTTCTAAATCATACTGATCGTGCCGGTAGGGAACGTATTCACACTGTGCCAATGGCAGGTTGGGGTCCAGACCCCCAAGAAGATCGCCGGTCAGGTAGATCTGGTCGCATTCCAGCGCCGCGATGGAAGGCAACCCCGGAACAATCCAGCCTGTTGTACTCCCCTGGCTGGCAGCCCGCGATTTCAAAAGCGGAAGAGTTAACCTGTAATTCAGGCTTGGGATAATGGATGATTTCTGGTTGGTTCAGGTTGAGCAGCCGGCAGCCCAATCCAAAACAGGCGAAGAATAATAGAAAGGCTAAGAAGTATTTTAGCGGCATAGGGTTCTAATCGAATTATATGCCGAAAATAAAAATACCGGACCATTCATCCGGTATTTTCGACTATAATTTCCTGTGCCGAAGGAGGGAATTGAACCCTCACTCCCGAAGGAACACGATTTTGAGTTGTGCGTGTCTGCCAGTTCCGCCACTCCGGCAATGTGCGCCTAGTATAATCAAAGTTCGGTGTAGGGTCAAGATGAAGGTGTTGATTAGGTGTAGTGCACTTCAACAGATCCAGTTTACGCCGTTTTGTTAACTTGAAGTGCGCCGCACCTGGCGCTGAGGATAAGGAGTAGTGCATGAGACTTGGAATCATAGGATTACCTCAAACAGGCAAAACAACCATTTTCAACGCCCTAACGCGTGGCAACCAACCGGTTACCACAAGTGGAGGACGTTTCGAAGTGCACACAGGCGTGGTCGATGTACCCGATGAGCGCGTCGAGATCCTTTCGGCGATGTTCAAACCCAAAAAGACTATCTACGCCAAGGTCACCTATGCGGATATCGCTGGATTGGAGGGAGGGCAAGGTGGCTATCTCGGGTGCGCTGCTCAACCAGCTATCGCAGATGGACGGTCTGCTGCATGTGGTGCGCTGTTTCGACGATCCAAGTGTGCCGCATCCAGCCGGGGGCATCAATCCGGACAGAGACATCTCTACGATGGATGCGGAGCTGTTGATCAACGATCTGATCGCAGTAGAACGCAAGCTGGAACGGTTGACCGAGGAACGCAAAAAAGGTGCTGGGCGAGATAAAGCGGTGGTTGAGCGCGAGATTGCCTTGTTCACTCGCTTTAATGAAGCCCTCAGCCAGGAGAAGCCCCTGCGCGAGATTGAACTCAACCAGGAAGAAGAGAAAACGTTGGCTGGCTTTGGCTTCCTGACGCGTAAACCGCTCCTGATGCTGCTCAACCTGGCAGAAGGGCAGCAGCCCCCGGCAGTCGAGGCAGCTCGCCCGCATGTGGGCCTGGTGGCGCTGCAGGGCAAGCTCGAAATGGATATTGCCCAACTGCCTGCGGAGGATGCGGAGCTCTTTATGGCGGAGTATGGCATCGAGGAGCTGGGGTTGAAGCGCGTGATCAGCCTTTCGTACGATCTTTTGGGGCAGCAGTCATTCTTTACGGTGGGAGAGGATGAAGTGCGTGCCTGGACGGTGAATCGCGGCGCCACTGCCCTCGAGGCAGCCGGAGCGATCCACACAGACCTGATGAAGGGCTTTATCCGTGCCGAAGTGGTGACTTACCATGACCTGGTGACGCTGGGAGGCCTGGTGGAAGCGCGCGGTAAGGGCAAGCTGCGCCTGGAAGGAAAGGAATACATCGTCCAGGATGGGGAAATCGTCCACATCCGCTTCAATGTGTGAATGTGTAGGGGTCGGGTTACCAGACCCCTACCTTAATGACGATTATTCGATGGGTTCTTCCTCTTCAACCACCGGTTCTTCTTCAGGCTTACGATCCAGAAATTGCACCTGGCGGGCGACAACTTTGGTGAAGTAGCGCGTTTCGCCTTCATGTTCATAGCGGTCCGTTTGTAATCGACCTTCGAGATATACCAGGCGGCCCTTACCCAGATAGGCTTGGCAAAATTCGCCCAGCTTCCCCCATACCTCAATATTGAACCAATCGGTGGCTTCTTTGACTTCTTCACCGCTCTTCCAGCGGCGGTCTACTGCAACACTAAAGGTGCAAACTTTACTGCCTTTGGGCGTGAAACGTATCTCAGGATCTTTACCCAGGCGACCAATCAGTTGTATTTTATTTAAGGCGGGCATAGAAAATCTCCTATGATAAACGGGCAGATGGATATTGCATTACCATTAAGTGTAGTGATGGATGGAAAGATGTCAAGTACCTTTGGCTCAAGCAGGCTTGTGAGCGGAGATCAGGTGAGGCAGGAAGATGCTCCGGTCACACTGTTGAAAATCGGACAGATCAGTCTTGATCTCATCAATGCTGATCAGCTCTGAAACTTGAACCATCCCGCTCTCGAGGGCTTGCTGCGCCACAGCCAGGTTGGGCTGGAGATGGATATCCACGAACCCGGCCTCGCGCAGCCCAGCGACATATTCTTCATAAGGCAGGGCGCCAGAAGTGCAGCCGCACCAATCTTGCATATCTTTGCGCTGTTCATCGGAGACGGGGCGGTTCGTGACAGTGTCGGAGACCGAGATGCGCCCGCCGGGTTTGAGCACGCGGAAGATTTCGCGAAAAACCAGCGGTTTATCGGGAGACAGGTTGATGACGCAGTTTGAGATCACCACATCAACGCTGCCATCCTCCACCGGCAGCGCTTCCAGGTAGCCCTGGCGGAATTCCACGTTCTGCACGCCCAGGCGGAGGGCAGCCTGGCGGGCGCGTGCGAGCATCTCGGGGGTCATATCCACGCCGATGACATGCCCAGTCTCACCGACCTGGCGGGCAGCCAGGAAACAATCTAAGCCTCCGCCGGAGCCAAGGTCGAGAACAATTTCTCCGGGCTGTAAGTTGGCGGGTGTGACCGGGTCGCCGTTGCCGGCAGAGAAGCTGGCGATATCCGCCGGCAGATCCTGGAGGGTTTCCTGCGGGTAGAGGGTATTTTGCGGGCCGCAGCATGAGGTGCTGGTGCGGGCAAACTCGGCATAGGTCTTTTGTACTTCCTGGTGGATTTTACTTGGAGTAGTCATAATGTTGATCCTTTCTTTTTTTAAGAGCAGTCACAGGTGACTTCACGCTGCCCCTTGAGGGCAGACATGATCATAGCGGAGGCGCAGCCCACCCCGCTTTCTACGGTAATGGCGCCGGTAATGCAGTTCAATTGGCAGGCGCCGCATTCCATGCAATCTTGCGGCTTAGCCAGATGGGCTTTTCGGTCTTGCATTGAGAATACAGCATGCGGGCAAACTGCCACGCACATGGCACAGCCGTTGCACAATTTGGAGTTGTATACCAGGGTGTTGACAGCGTAAGCGTTGAGCATGAGAGCCTCCGATTAGCGGATGAATATAAAGAGGATGGCGAGCAGGATGCCAATACCGAACATCCAGGCCATGGCGGGAATGTAGGCGAAGATCTCCCGGCGGACGCCGCTGCGAGAGGTGAAGGTCGTCGAACCGGTGAAATTCAGCGCTAAAAAGGCGGTGACTGCGGGCATTGCCAGGAGGAACTGCAGCGCCTGAGCGGCTTGCCGCCACCAGGACCAATCAGGGTGTTGGATAAATGCCACAATGGCAAAGGGTAGGGCCACTACACCGCCCAGGATGAAGCCTTTGGTGCTGAAATTATGGGTGGGGATCCAGGGCAGCAGGATGGGGAACAGCGCGATGCCGGCAAACACGGCAGCCAGTGCAGCCAGGCTGTAAACAAGGCCCCCAACGAAATACAGGATCACAGCCACGACCAGGGAGGGGAGAAGGGTGTGAGTTAATTCCACAGGGACCAGCACCAGCCGGTCAGCCAGGGAAAAACGAACCAGGCGCATTTCGGGTGTGGCTTTGTGAGTTTTCAGGTAGGCAGGTAAGTCAGCGGCGCGTACCGGGCCATATTCTACAGAGAAGCCCGTTTGCTGTTTGACCTGGTGGGCTGCCACGCCGGGCGCCCCCAGCTGGGGCAGGATCAGCCTGCGGTGGTTTACCACATCTTTAAGGTGGGTCGCGATTACCCGGGAAGCAAGCTCAGCGGTGCCAAACGTTCCCTTGCCAGCCGCGCACCAGACATTAATGCCTTGTGTATCGAGCACCAGGATGTAACCATCCATCCCCTCCAAAGAGGCGCGCAGGGCATCGAAGCTGAGGGTGTAATTGGCTGAGACAAAGACAGGCGAAGCGGGGGTGGGATGACCCAAGGCATACAGCCCGGGCTCCTGGCAGTGGGCGCTGCGTTTGTAACCGAGGCGGGCGAGAAAGTGGTCCCAATGGTTTGCCGGGGTCAGCGCATGAGTGGCCCGGAATAATTGGGTATCTGTCGGTTGGGGCGCTAAATCGGTCATTAAGTTTTCCTTGAGGGTTTATAATGGTTCAAATAGACAATAGTCTATACATCAGAGTAAAAAAATTACGAGGCGCTCGTCTTCACCTTTAGAGTAAGCTCATCCTCAGGGGCGAAGCTCTCCATCAGCCTGCCGCAGCAAGCCGTGATTTTCGCCTGGTTCAGCGTGTAAAAAGTCTGCTTGCCTATCTCAGTTACCTCCACCAGCCCGGCCTTGCGCAAGATCGCCAGGTGGTGCGAAACGGTGGGCTGGGTGACGTTGAGCTGCTCAACAATCTCGCTGACCGAGAGCCAATGGCAGCAGCACAGCAGCATGATCTTCTGGCGGGTTTCATCCGCCAGGGCTTTTGCAAAGAGGACGGGGTCTGAATTGTCATATTGATCTCCATCTATTTGATATTATATAGACAAACGTCTATTTGTCAAGGGTAGGGGGCGGGGTTACCCCGCCCCGCTCACACCGACCATTGGGCCAGGTCTTCGTCAACCTGTGCCAGGTCAAGCAGGCGCATCCCTGCTGTAATCCAATTCTCGCCGCGCGCAGGGAGGTCCTGGATCTCCGCCTGGTAAGCCAGCGCCCCGCTCGTCCAGCCGCTGCGAGAGAAGCCTAACAAGTAAACCCGCCATTGACCCAGTTTGGGAATTATTCGAGCAATTTTCTCTTCAACCAGGTTTGCCATCACTTTCCGGTCAGCCGCCTCAAGCGTCCACTTGCACTCGCCTAAGACCAGGGTTTTCTCCATCGTGTTGATCCCAGCTACATCGATCTGTACCGATCGGTTCCAGGCACTGCCCACTTCATCAGGCGTGAAGGGCAGGCAGCCCTGCACGCTGGCGCGCAGAGTCCATTCCCGGCAGAGCTCTTCCCAGGTGTGGGCACCGATGAAATCGATCAAGTGGCGGGTGATCTCGGACAGCGCTTGGTCCTGAATGTTCAACGCAAACTGGCGCTGGCGCGCCGCCAGGAAGCGATAATAAAAACGTAAGTAAGGATCGGTGATATGGTGGCGTCCCAGGCGGGATTTTGTAGTTTCGGTGACCGAAATACGCCTCTCGACAAAACCGGCCTCAGCCAGCACGCTCAGGTACTTCGGCACCTGTACGTTCGGCAACCCGGTCCCGGCGGCGATCTCCTTGGGCGTGCGCGAGCCATTGGCAATGGCGCTCAAGATGGCGGCATAATTATGCAAGTCGGAAACAAAGTCATGCAGCAGCAAGGCAGGCTCGGACTGCATTAGGTTATTGGCAGTGAGCAGCTGAATTTTGATGTTTTGCGATATTGACTTACCTGGATCGATGCGCTCCCAATAGGCAGGGATGCCGCCGAACAAAGCATAAATTGCTACCCGGTCGATGGCGGAATAGCGGGGGAAAAACATGCGGGTCGCGCCGAAGGGCAGGGGCTGGAGATGGATTTGGGCTGTGGCGCGGCCGTACAGAGGCGCCTGGTAGGATAAGAATTCGCGCTTCATCATGCCCAGGTGCGAACCAGACAGGCAAAGAAACAAATTCGACTGCCCCATGAAGTGGTCCCAAAAATTCTGTAACTGCCCGGCAATTCCACCCGAGACTTCCAGCAGGTAAGTAAATTCATCGATAAACAATGCCAAGCGCCCTTCACGTGCCAGGCTGCTAACTTCGCGCCAGGCTTGCTCCCAGGTGGAGTAAGAAAACTCAGGAGAGAATGGCACACCCGGGTTGGCGAACTCATAAACAGCCTGGGAGAATGAGCGCAGCTGGGCAGTCGGGGAGGTCGGTGAAGCCACCCAATACAAGACCCGGTTTTCAGTTTTCTTGATCCAGTGGACCAGTAAAGCGGTCTTCCCCACTCTCCGCCGCCCATAGAGGACCAGGAATTGTGCGCCAGGTGCCTGCCACAAGTGGTCTAGCAGAGCGATTTCTTGTGTCCGATCGATAAACTTGAGTTTCACGGCGACCTCGCAGTTTATGATTATACTTTGAAGTATTATACTACAAAGTATAATGCTGGTGACTGCTCATCCCCACTTCTTAATAAATGGGCGCATACCATGCGCCCCTACGCTCACGGCGCGGGTGTGAGGGTCGGCGTGGCCTCAACAGGTGCGGCAGGCTGCAGAGCAGCGGCATCGGCGGCAGTGTTGGGGGCGCCGGCTTTGACCCAGCGGGTGAAGATATCCACCAGCTCGGGCGGAAGCGCCTTGGTGGGGGGCATGGGACCGCCCGCCTCGATCTCTTCGCGGTTGATCATGCGGATCAGGTTGCTGTTGAGGTCGCCGGGGATCACGTTGGGAGCCTGGTCGCCGGATTTCATAATCTCGTCGTAGGTGGACATGAAGAAATTGTTGTTCTTCTTGCCGGGACGGTGGCAGGAGATGCAGTAGCGCTTGACGATGGGCTGGATGTGCACCTCATAGGAGGGGACTTCATCTGCACCCAGGGTCGGGATGGAGGGCTGGGCGGCTTCCTGGGGCAGCTCCATGCGGTCATCCCAGGTGTAGCGCATGAAGGTGACGATATACTCGATCTCGCTGGTGGTGAGCTCGCCGCCAAAAGCTTTAGAGAAGGGCGGCATGCCCAGGTCTTGCTGTCCATAGGCGATGATCTGGTAGAGCGTTTCATCGGTGCGGGTGTACATCTCGTCTTTGCTGTTGATGGGCTTGAGGATCACGCCTTCCAGGCCCTCGACGCCTTTGATCTCGCCGCCTTCTCCGTCGGCGCCGTGGCATTCCACGCAGTTGAGGGAGAAAAGGTCTTGCCCGGCGACCACCTGGTCTGCGAGGGAAACTGCTACGGCGCTCTCTGCCTGGGGAGGCGTGGTGGCGACAGCCCGGATGGTGAGGGCTACCATGCCAAGTACGACGAGGCCCATAATGGTGATGGCTACTTTGCGCTGCTTCCAGTGGCGGCGGGGGTTGCGGTCAAAAAAGGGCAGCAGGAACATGGCCAACACGGCGATCCCTGGAATGACGGTGGCGCCCACCCATTCCAGCTTGGGGGGGACGAATTTGAGCATTTCAAACAGGAATAAGAAGTACCATTCGGGGCGGGGGATGTAAGCCGCATCGCTGGGGTCGGCCTTGGGCTCGTTGGCTACGCCGATAAAGATGGCCAGCAGCACCAGCAGGATAAATAGGGCCAGCACAACCAGGAAGTCTTTGTAAATGATGTCGGGCCAGAACTTGACGCCTTTCTGCTTGGCCTGGGCATATTTTTCACGATATTGTTTCTTCTGCTCTTCATCCATGGCGGGCCTCCTAATCCTCTTCCTTGGGGATCGAGGAAATACCGAGCTTGATGACCATGTATAAATGCACCCCGATCATGGCGCCGATCACCAGCGGCAGCCACCAGATGTGAACGGAGAAGAAGCGCACGAGGGTGACGGCGCTCAGCTCAGCGCCGCCGCGCAGCACCCGGTTGATGAATTCGCCCACGAAGGGCACGGTGCCGGCGATGGAGGTGCCGACCGTGGTTGCCCAATAAGCTCTTTGGTTCCAGGGGAGCAGGTAGCCCGTGAAGCCCATGCCCAGCGTGGCCAGGAGCAGGATCACACCCGTGAACCAGGTAAATTCGCGGGGGTATTTGTAGGCGGCGAAGAAGAAGGTGCGCAGCATATGGATGAATACCACGATGACCATCAGGGTGGCGCCCCAGTGGTGGATGCCGCGGATTAACCAGCCAAAGGCTACGGAGTTCATAATATATTGGATGCTGTCGTAGGCGTGATCGGGAGAGGGGACGTAGTAAACGGACAGCAGGATGCCGGTCACGCCCTGCATGATGAACAGGAAGAGGCTGGCGCTGCCCAGGGTGAACCACCAGTTGACTTTGGGTACTTTGCGGTCCAGGGTGGTGTTATAGATGGTTGTGAGACCCAGGCGTTCATCTAACCAGGCGAAGGTTTTCTGGAACATGGTCACGCTCCCTTGTAGAAGATGAATAAATTGCCATCTTCTATTTTCGTTTGGTAGGTATCGAGGGGGCGGGGAGGCGGTCCGGAGACAACCTGGCCCTGGATATCGAATTTAGCATCGTGGCAAGGGCAGGCGAAATCTTGGGCATCTCCTTTCCAGGTTACCCGGCAGCTCAGGTGGGTGCAGACATTGGAAAAAGCGCTCGCATCTTCACCGGTACGCACCACATAGCCTCCGTAGCTGTTGGCTGTCTTTTCCCAACCGTTCTCCTCCACCCGCACAAAGCTAAAGGGCGTGGGCACGCCTTCGGGAAAATTTTCCAGGGGGCCGAGAGGAATCCAATCTTCGGCTTTTCTCACTTTGACGGCCGGAGAGGCGATGTAGGCAAGGGCGGGCAATCCGATTACCGCACCAATCGTCGCACCAATGGACGCAGTCACGGTCAGTACGAAGTCCCGGCGGGTGACAGTGTGGGATTTGGGCATGTGCTCCTCCTTAACTCTGATCCTTGTATGATTTTACCTTAGAAATCGGGTAAAATGTCTGAAAAGGACAATTGAAACACTGAAACAGTGAGTATTGTCACTTTTCGCATGTTCTTAACCAATGTAATAATGAACCAAGGTAAAGGACAAGCTAGCCGCTTGCCCAACTGGAAAACCAATGCGATAATGGGTGGGGGAACAAGCCTACAGGTTCGAGAAGGAGGCAGGTATGGCGTTTGGTAAGAAAATCGGCTTACAAGGTCTCCGTTATCAAGGCGGGGGACCCATGCTGGCATGGGTGCTGCACAGGATTGGGGGGCTGGCGATGGTGATCTTTGTGGGAATGCACGTCGCCTCATCTTTCTTGATGCAGCAGCTTGGCAGCGACCTGGGTACAGCCATCAACACATTCTACGAGTTATGGCAGTTCCAGGCAGTTTTGTACTTTTTCGTGATCTTTCATGCTTTGAATGGACTGCGCATTATTCTGCTTGACTTGCGACCGCAGTACTTGAAATTTCAACGGGAATCTACCTGGCTGCAGTGGATTATATTTATCCCACTGTATGGCCTGACGGTTTTTATCATGATTATGAACGGGCTTTCTGCCAAGTAGCCCAGGGGAGAGTGAGAGAATGCGAACTCGTACAGCCCCACAGCGCGGTTTTAACTTTGGATTATTTGATGTGGCTCTTTACCCGCCTTTCAGGGTTGGGCCTCTTTGGGCTGGCTTTGATTGGCGTGGTGGGGGCCATGCTGCTGGGCGCCAGGGGACAGGTGGATCTGCCCGCCCTGATGCGCTGGACGTTCTTCCCGAACCCAAACCATGTCGTGAACAGCAACATCCCGGATGTGACCCAGGGATGGGCAAATGCTTTCTGGCAGATCATGATGATCCTGGTCTTATTCTTTGGCGTGACACATGGCTTCAATGGCCTGCGTATGGTCATCGAAGACTACCTGGGGCAATCGGTCTCCCAGGTATTGCTGCGAGGGGTCGTCTTCTTGCTGTGGCTTTTCTTTATGGTCATGGGCGTTTTTGTCATCCTGGCCTCCTGAGGAGAAATGGGTATGCAGACACACCAATATGAAGTTCTCGTGGTAGGTGCGGGCGGAGCGGGATTAATGGCAGCCCTGTATGCTTCGCGCACAGCCCAGACCGCGGTGATCAGTAAGCTGTATCCATCGCGCTCGCATACGGGCACCGCTCAGGGGGGGGTGGGAGCCGCCCTGGGGAATATCGAAGAAGACCACCCCGAGTGGCACACGTTCGATACGGTAAAAGGCTCCGATTACCTGGGCGACCAGGATGCCATCGAGTTCATGTGCAGCGAGGCGGTGCAGGCGGTTTATGAGCTGGAGCACATGGGATTACCCTTCTCGCGTACGCAGGATGGGCGGATCGCTCAGCGACCCTTTGGCGGGCATACCAACAACGTGACCGGCAAGCCTGTGTCGCGCGCCTGCTATGCTGCCGATCGAACTGGGCACATGATCTTGCAGACTCTCTATCAACAGGCGATCAAGAACAACGTCAAATTCTATGATGAATTTCAGGTCGTGGACCTGATTATTTCCAATGGGGCGGCTGCGGGGGTGGTGGCATTGGAACACGCCACGGGGGAATTCCATATCTTTCATGCCAAGGCGGTCATCTTCGCTACCGGCGGGCATGGACGGGTTTGGGAAATTACTTCGAATGCATATGCCTACACTGGGGATGGGATCGTGATCCCCATGCGGCGCGGCCTGCCGGCGGAAGATATGGAGTTCTTCCAATTCCACCCGACCGGCATCTATAAGCTGGGTATTTTGATCACAGAAGGCGTGCGCGGCGAGGGCGGTGTTCTGATCAACGACAAAGGCGAACGCTTTATGGAGAAGTATGCACCCAAGGTCAAGGACCTGGCCTCGAGGGATGTAACCAGCCGCGCCATGTATATCGAAATGAAGGAAGGTAGGGGGATTGGGGGCAAGAACTACATGTACCTGGATGTGCGCCCGGAGTCGGTCAATCGATATGCAGCGCTGGATGGCAGGCGAAAGCCGGATGGCTCTCCGTACCAGACGACGGCCGAGGAGATCCTGGCCAAGCTGCCGGATATCGTCGATTTCTGCCGCACTTACCTGGGCGTTGACCCAGTTACCCAATTGATGCCGGTGCAGCCGACCGCGCACTACACCATGGGGGGCATCCCGACCAACAAGTATGGGGAGGTGCTGTTGGACGAAAAAGACACGGTCATGCCTGGTTTTTATGCGGCCGGGGAGGTGGCGTGCGTTTCGGTGCACGGCGCCAACCGGCTGGGGACGAACTCCCTTTTGGACCTGATCGTGTTTGGCAAACACGCTGGGCTGAGAGCGGCAGAATTTACGAAAGAAGCTGTCTACCAACCACTGCCGGCGGATGTGGGAGATTTTGCACGCCAGCAGTTTGATCACCTGAGACAAAGCAAGGGCGAGGAGAAGGTTGCCACCCTGTCGCAGGAGATGAAAGCGGTGATGTTCGACCTGGTGGGCATCTTTCGGACGGGGGAGGGGATGCAGCAGGCTTTGGATAAAGTGCGAGAGCTGCGCCAGCGTTTTGAGAAGATCCACCTGGACGATGAAGGTAGGATCTTCAATACCGATCTCTTGAACGCCTGGGAGCTGGGCAACCTGCTCGAGCTGGCCGAGGTCACTACGGTGTGCGCCCTGGCCCGCACCGAGAGCCGCGGTGCTCACGCCCGGGATGATTACCCCAAGCGCGACGATCAAAACTGGCTGAAACACTCCCTTACCTGGCAGAAGGCTGGCGAGATCGAGCTCAAGTACAAGCCGGTTAAAATCACCAGCTACCAACCTAAAGAGAGAGTTCTACTAGGAGGGTCCTTATGCAGGTTACGCTCAAGATTTTTCGCTTCAATCCTGAAAAAGATAAAAAACCTCACTACGCGACCTACAAGCTGGAGGCGGACCCGAACGACCGGGTGCTGGATTTGCTGGAACAGGTCAAGGGGTATCACGATGGGACGCTCTCTTTCCGCCGCTCCTGTGCGCATGGGATGTGCGGCTCCGATGCCATACGCATCAATGGGCGTAATTACCTGGCCTGCAAGGTTTTGCTGAAGGACCTGCACTCGAAGCATGTTACCGTACAGCCGATCCTGGGGCTGAAGGTGATCAAGGATTTGATCGTGGATATGGACCCGTTCTTCGAGCACTACCGGTCTGTCAAGCCGTACTTTATCAACGATGAACCGCCACCTGCCCAAGAGCGGCTGCAATCGGTGGAGGAGCGGGAGCGCTTCGACGATACGACCAAGTGCATCTTGTGTGCGTGCTGCACTACTTCTTGCCCATCTTTTTGGGCGAACGACCAATACGTTGGCCCGGCGGCAATCGTTGCCGCGCACCGCTTTATCTTCGACAGCCGCGACCAGGCAGGTGCCGAACGCTTGCGCATTCTAAACGACCAGTTCGGCGTGTACCGCTGCCATACCGTTTTCAACTGCACGGTGGCTTGCCCAAGGGAAATTGAGATCACGCAGGCGATCGGAGAGGTGAAGAAGGCGATCCTGACGGGGAGGCTGGATTAATCAGGGGAATGGTATAATACTTCTTACGCCCCAGTAGCTCAAAGGATAGAGCGAGGCTCTCCTGATATTTTGGGCCCCATAGGAGAAATCCTGTGGGTGAAAGCAGTCAAATTCGGGGAAGCTTAAAGGGACAGCAAGCCATGATCTAATTCCCAATGACAGTTGGGACACAAGGCTATCAGGTTATCCAGTTCATTCACCTTTGACATCGGTGTATTTTCAGGAAAATCCTGGATGGGTCTAACATGGCAAATCTCGATATGTTTTGAATAGCCGCACCTTGAACAATGTTTCGGTTTATCCGAACCAAAATACACTCTTCGAGCAAGCTTTCGAATCCAGGCATTAGCCTGGTAACGAGCGCGAGAACGAATTTCCTGGATTGTTACATTACTGAAATCTTTGGGCTTAGTTGGGTCACAATCGGCGCAATAAATTCGTCGATATCTAGTTTCAGACCCGCAAACAATACAGAAGTACTGTCGTTTTTGCGCTTTGGAAATACCCTGTTGTTATAGCGTGCTGCACAGGAAGAGCTACAAAATTTTGGGTTTTTGTCTCACCGCCGCAATTCAAGCAATTCAAGGCTGTTCCCAGTAATCCCGAGCCATAATTGAAATTTCGTATCTGAAATTAAATCAGAATTGTGGTTTCGAGTCAATAGTGTGTAGAGACTAGACGGCTGCCACCTAAGGTGAAATGGTTCATCGTCACTAAGGTGAAGGGATAGTCCAGGGAGCCAGGAAACTGGCACAAACCAGAAGGCCGAGGTTGTGGGTTCGACTCCCGCCTGGGGCACTAACAGAACTGAAAGTTTATTAAAGGGACTTTTTTCTCTTGCTTTTTGTGGAAAATTCTGGTATCATATTAGTAACGATGAACGTCTGGGTGCCCCCCTCACTCAGACGTTCATCGCTTTTAATCCTGGGATAGGAAATCAGGCAGGTCTGGGTGCTGGTATACCTGCCATTCCTCAACATGGCTCACAGCCTCACCCGGCAGCAGGCGTACCAGGGGACCGAGTGTCTCTAATTCAGTGAACTGATTATTAACGAAAATTTCGGTGTTTGATCCGCCATCGGGGTAGGGGCCGGCTGCGGGGGTAAAACGCTTGCAGAGAAAGATGCCCTGTTGCAGGTAACCCGCCCAGCCGGCGTGGTTGGACATGCCTACTTTGAACTCTCCAGATCCGGTCACGGCATTGACGGACAGGAAATCTTGAGCGATCTTCAGGCGCGGGTCATCCCAACGCGCATAGGACCAGAGGGTCACCATACGGTTGGGCCGGTTGCGGTCGATGCCCGGACGTGGATCCAGCAGAGGGACAAAATGAGTCCCGCCCAGGGGAAGCTGGGTGATGGCCCAGGGAGAAAGCTCGAGGGGCCAGACGCCCCGGTTGGTGAGGGTGTGAGTGAGAGTCAAGGCCGCGTACTCGGGATTCAAGCGCACCTCAATGGCTTTAGACAGCCCCGTGGGCGCTTCGAGTGGTTGAACCAGGCGAATGCCAGAAGGCAGCTCTTCAATTTGGAGAGGGTCATTATCGGGTATGGCAGTGCTGAGGTCGTTCTGAGGGGCTGCCCACAGGCGGTGACCGCCGCGCACGTGGTAAACCCCGAAGGGCGTGTCCCAGCAAACAGCAGGGGTCTCTGCCAGAAGGTTGATCTCAGTGCCTGCGGGTACCAGTCGCACCAAACGCGGTCCAATGGTGGTCAGGTAGTCGAGGCGGAGGAATGAATTTGAAAGGCTGCGGGTGGGAAAGCCGAAATAGTCCATTCATCTATCCTAAACGAACCTGAACGCTGACAGCCTGGGTGCCAGGCTTGGGAAGCGGAACGATGGCTCCGGCAACCGGCTGACCATCCACAGTCAGTTGGACAGTATTTCCGGGGCCGGTGCGTTCAACAACAATATCGTAACGCACCCCGCGGAAAACGCGCTGAGCAGTGAAGCCGGACCAGGAGGAGGGAACGACAGGGGCAACTTCCAACCCGGAATGGGAGGGACGGATGCCGAGGATTGACTGCGTGATGGCGACGTAATTCCAGGCGGCAGTGCCGCTGAGCCAGGAGTTCTTGGCTTCGCCATGGGTTGGGGCATCGCGGCCAGCGATCATCTGAGCATAAACATAAGGCTCGCAGCGATGGAGGTCGCTGATCTCCTGGCGGGCGGAGGGGTTGATGCGCAGGTAGTAGTCGTGCGCCTGGTCCCCATCTCCGGTGAGGGCTTCAGCGATCATGATCCAGGGATTAGTGTGGCAAAAGACGCCGGCATTCTCTTTATACCCGGGAGGATAAGACGAAATTTCACCCAGGTGGAGATAGTAATGGGTGTAGGCGGGCTGCTGGAGGAGGATGCCATGGGGGGTCGCCAGGCGCTCTTTGACCGCATCCAGGGCCTGGCGGGCACATCCATTGCTCAACCCCAAGCCAGCCATGATACAGATGCCCTGCGGCTCGATGAAGATTTGGCCTTCGTTGCATTCTTGCGAGCCGACCGGGCTGCCGAAATCATCATAAGCGCGGCGGAACCAGGCTCCATCCCAGCCGCTCTGCCAGATCGTTTCTTCCATATCCAAGGCGGTTTTCAGGGCGGTGAGGATATCGGATTGGCGGTCAAGAAAGCGCGCCAGGGCTCCCATTTCTTGGGCAGCCAGGATGTAAAGGCCGGCGATGAAAACCAATTCGGCGACTTTGCCATCTTTGCTGGTGGTGGTCTGGAAGGATTGGCCAGGCTCGGAGGAGAAGCAGTTCAGGTTCAAGCAGTCGTTCCAGTCGGCGCGCCCGATGAGAGGCAGCTTGTGAGGGCCAAGATGCTCCATGGTATAACGCAAGCTGCGCTGCAGATGATTAAAGAGTGGTTGCTCGCTGCCGGGTTGGTTATCGTAGGGCACTTTTTCATCCAGGATAACCCAATCGCCGGTCTCTTTGATGTATGCGGAAACAGCTAATACCAGCCAAAGGGGATCGTCATTGAAGCCAGAGCCGACATCATTGTTGCCGCGCTTGGTCAAGGGCTGGTATTGGTGGTAAGCGCCGCCACTTTCTAGCTGGGTAGCTGCCAGGTCGAGGATGCGCTGGCGGGCGCGCTCGGGGCACCATGTGGACGAAGCCGAGCAGGTCTTGGGCTGAGTCGCGAAAGCCCATGCCGCGACCGATGCCCGATTCGTAATAAGAAGCCGAACGGGACATGTTGAATGTGATCATGCACTGGTAAGCGTTCCAGATATTGACCATGCGGTTGGTGTGCTCATCGGGCGTGTGCACCTGATAGACGCCTAGCAAATCATCCCAGGAGCGCTGCAAAGCTTCAAAAGCAGCCTGCACCTGGCTCGAGTCGAGGTAGCGTGCGATCAGGGGGCTGACTGTGAGCTTGTTGATGGTTTGTGAATTGGGGGGATCAAATTTTTGATCGCGTGGGTTTTCATGGTAACCAAGGATGAAAATGACCTGGTGCGTTTCACCTGGGTTCAGGCGCAGGGCCACATGGTGTGAACCGATGGGCTGCCAGCCGTGGGCGATGGAGTTCGCGGATTGACCCTTTTCAAGCGCTTGGGGGGCTTCCCAGCCGCGGTAGGCGCCCAGGAAGGCTTCGCGTTGGGTGTCAAACCCAGAAAGGGGGGCGGAGCAAGCGAAGAAGGCAAAATGATCGCGCCGCTCGCGGTATTCGGTTTTGTGGTAGATCACGCTGCCTTCTACCTCGACTTCACCCGTGCTGAAATTGCGTTGGAAGTTGGTGGAGTCATCCCAGGCATCCCAAAGGGCAAACTCCAACGCCGAAAACACGGAGACGTCTGCCACGCTTGTACGCTGGTTGGTGAGTGATAGCTCCCAGATTTCCAGTCTCTCACCGAGGGGAACAAAGTAACGTACTTGTGACTCGATCCCCAGGCAGGTGGAAGTAATGACCGTGTAACCAAGCCCGTGGCGGCATTCGTAGGCATCCAGGCTGCGGCGGACTGGCATCCAGGAAGCTGACCAGTAATCACCACTGGAGTCGTCGCGCAGATAAAGGTAGCGCCCGCCCATATCCAGAGGAGTGTTGTTGTAGCGGTAGCGGGTGAGGCGGCGCAGGCGGGCATCTCGGAAAAAGGAATAGCCTCCAGCTGTATTCGAGATCAGCCCGAAATAATCTTCTGATCCCAGGTAGTTGATCCAGGGGAGGGGGGTATCGGGACGAGTGATCACATATTCGCGGTGCTCATCGTCAAAGTATCCGTAGCGCATAACGACCTCCAAAAAAGCGAATCAATTCATCTACCAGGTTTATCAAGAGAATTGTTGTTTTGCCCCACACGACTGGCGAATTACCAGCTCGGTGGGCAGCAAGATTTGTGGACAGCCAGCCTGAGCGGGGGCTTCGATGTGGGCGATAAGATTCTCAGCGGCCACAGCGCCAGTCTGGATGATGGGCTGGCGGATGGTGGTCAAGGGGGGCTGGGAACGCGCAGCAAAGGGCATATCATCGAAGCCAACCACAGCGATCTGCTGCGGCACCGGGATGGATAACTCATGGAGGAGGCGTAGGGCGCCCAGGGCCATGGCATCACTGGCGGCGAAGATGGCATCGGGTTGGTAAGGGATGAAGCTGCGGGTGAGACGGTAGCCGTCTTCCTCTGAGAAATTGCCTTCGAGAACCAGGTGGGGGTCAACAGGAATGTCGTAATCTTTCAGGGCGGCCTGGTAACCTTTCTGACGATCGATGCCAACAATGGTGTTCAGCGGGCCACAGAGGCAAGCGATCCGGCGCCGGCCCAGCGCAAGTAAGTGGGTGACTGCCTGCCGAGCGCCAACGTGGTTTTCGACATCCACAAAGCTGACCTCTGGATGCTGAGGGTGACGACCGATCAGGATGAATGGAAGTTGGGAGGCGATGAGAGCTTCGACGATCTTTTCGTCGGTAGACATGGATGAGATGATGATGCCATCGATGAAGCCATTCTGCAGGACTTGCATGACGGTGCGCCGCTCATATTCAGGCTCAGCCAGCCAGAGCATAACGGAATAATCTCGCTCCTGGCAGGCAGATGAGATGCCGCGGATCAGGGTGGGGAAGTAGGGGTCGGTGAAGACCGAGGCGACTCCGGTGGGAATAACCAAACCGAGAATGTGCGTATGCCCACCTGCCAGAGAACGTGCCGCCTGGTTAGGCTGGTAGTTTAAGCGCGCGATCACTTCCTGGATGCGCTGGCGAGTGGATTCTCTAACGTTGGGATCAGCGTTGATGACGCGCGAAACAGTTGAGCGAGAGGTGTGAGCAAGTTGAGCAATTTCTTCCAGAGTGGGCATTGGGAGCGCTCCCAGGAAGAAGGATACTCTTTGCCATGCAGGATGTCAAGAGATGAAACCACGAAGATCCACGAAAGGTTGGAGCATGCAATACGCGATGAATCTTTAAAAACCAGGTCCATTGAATACCCATTAATAGAAACATGAACGATAGATAGGATGTTGTAAATACTTTTACAGGGGAGTGATAGAATCGGGAAAAGCAGCCAAAGGATCAATCCGGGGAGGGCTTATGGACTTACAGCGCAAGCCACTTTTTATCATCAACAGCGTCGCTCCGATCCGCATCTGCGATAACGGCGGGTGGACAGACACCTGGTTTGCGGGGCATGGGCGGATTTTTAATATTGGGGTTTACCCGTATGCTGAGGTGCAGATTGCGGTGTACGCGGACGGCGACTCCGATAGCCGTATCGTGATCAACGCCGAGAATTACGGTGAACGATATGTGGTGAACCCGGAGAAACACTGGGATAAACACCCCCTGCTCGAGGCGTCGATCGAATACATGCATGTTCCCCAAAACTTATCCTTTGAGGTGACCATTTATTCGGAAGCACCCAGCGGGGCTTCAACGGGCACCTCGGCCGCGGTCACGGTGGCATTGATCGGGGGATTGGACAGCCTGACGCCTGGAAGGATGACGCCGCACGAGATTGCCTTTGCGGCTCAACGGATCGAGACGGAGATGCTCGGGCAGCAGTGCGGCATTCAAGACCAGCTCTGCTCGGCTTATGGTGGGATCAACTATATTGAGATGTTCCAATACCCGCATGCCTCAGTCTCACCCATCGTGGTGCCGAATTCAACCTGGTGGGAGCTGGAACGGCGGTTGGTATTGATCTACCTGGGGAAGTCGCATCAATCATCGGATGTACACCAAATGGTGATCCGAGACCTGGAGGGGGCTGGACCAGAATGCTTGCAGCTCGTCGACCTGCGGCTGACTGCGCCTAAGGCACGCGATGCCCTCTATGCGGGGGATTTCAGGGCGCTGGGAGTGTCAATGGTTGAAAACACTGATGCCCAGAGGCATCTGAATCCGAAATTGGTCAGCGCGGATGCGCAGCGTGTGATCGAGATCGCCCAAGAGCACGGGGCGCTGGGTTGGAAGGTGAATGGGGCGGGCGGCGAAGGTGGGTCAGTGACGCTTTTATGCGGCGATTCGTCCCAGGCAAAACGGGCGATGATCCGCGAGATCGAGCAAGAGGGGCCGCTGTTCAAGCATATCCCGATCTACCTGAGCCGTTATGGGGTGAGGGTATGGAAGACGGCGGGATGAGGGCGTTTTACTGCTGAGTTGGGGATGGCCCAGGAGGGGAAAAAACCTTGAGTTTGATCTAGCCATTAGGCTTGATGAGCACTTTCATCACACCTTCTGCGCCGCGCTCGATGCCCTCGATGCCCTGCTGAAACTCTTCCAATGGAAGTTGATGCGAGACCAGTCTCGCTGCCGAGATGCGCCCCGACTGGAGCAGGTCAAGAGCCTGGGTGGAGTTGCGCACGGAGGTGAAGGAGGAGAGCACGGTCAATCCTTTATGGAAGACAGTGAAAGGTTCGAGAGGAATGGTTTTCCCAGAAGGGGGGACGCCGAACCAAAGCACTTTGCCGCCTGGGCGGACGAAATCGAGCGTACGGGCGATGACGGGCAGGGCGCCGGTAGCGTCGATGACCGCATCGTAATGATCTTTGTGAAGATCATCCAGGTTGGAGCATAAACGGTCAGCGCCAAAAGCCAGCGAAGCCTCAAGGCGGGAGCGGTTCTTTTCGGCTACGGTGATCTCGGCAGCCCCTAGAAGACGGGCAACCTGCAAGATCAGGCAGCCAATGGGGCCGGCGCCCAGGAGGGCGAGCTTACCGGCCAGCTCGGGTCCCAGACGCTGCATGCCGTGCAGCACGCAGGAGAGCGGTTCCATGAAGGCACCTTCTTCGAAGGGCAGGCTGCCGATGTTGAAACAGGCTTTCTCAGGGGCCGTGACATACTGCGCCATACCACCGGGGCGTGTGACGCCCACGGCCTGCCAATTCAGGCAGAAATTCTGGCGGTTGTTGAGACAGTTGTAGCAGTTGTCACAGGCGATGTTAGGCTCCACAGCGACGCGATCGCCGGGCTTGAAGCGCGTGACCGCCTGCCCAATGGCTGCGACAACGCCAGAGAACTCATGCCCGGGGATGACAGGATAAGGGCCGAGGTATTCGCCACGGAAGATGTGAATATCTGTGCCGCAGATGCCGGAGGCCATGACCTGAATGAGCAGCTCATTCTCGGCAGGCTGGGGGATGGGGATTTCGATGGTTTCTAAGTGGTTCGGTTGGTGAATTTGGGCAGCTTTCATGATTTTACTCCAGGGAAATCGACTTCGCCAATCCAGCGGATGCCGGAGGTGCCAACTTGGCGCGCCCGGTTGTAAAGGCGTTCATCTGCGGTCCAGAACTCCACTTGCCCTCCTCGTTCAACGCTCAGTTTCTCCGCCAGCGCCAGGTAGAAGCCATCATAGGCTTTGGATTGACCCAGGCGAGATGCCCAAGATAAAGCAGCTTGACAAAGGTTTAGATCTGAAGGGAAGATTTGTACTTCAAGCGCAAAAAGATCCCTCAAAACCTGATCGCCCTCCTCGGGAGAGATGAGTTTGTAAGCGATGCTTTGACGAACGGCTGTCGTGACTTCCGCAGACCAAACATCGGGAGCCAATAGCGGAATGCGATTCTCATGCCATTCCTTTATTTTTTTTACTTCTCGTTCTTGCCTTATCGGCATCACAGCCCGTACGGTTGTATTTGCATCAACTACGATCGCCAAAGATGTTGGTGAATAATTCATTGCTCCGCTCCTCGCGTGCTGCTTCAATCAGAGCTGTAATATCAATTTCAATGTGACGGCCTCCACGGCGCGCTAGCATTTCGGCTCGGTGCTGTTTGATTTGTTCTATAACGTCGAGTCGCTGGCGTAAGTTTTCATCCTGTTGGGTAATATATTGTGCAACGATCTCGCGGGTTAGTTCGGAGATGCTTCGGTTTTGCCGATGCGCAATTTCAGCCAGGGCGGTATGCTGTTCCTGTTCTAATAATATTTGGGCGCGGTATTTGGCTTTGCTCATAGAGATCTCCTGGTTACACCCACATCATACACCTGTGTAGTACTTCCGTCAAGGCGAATTTGACAGTCCATCTTATTTCGGATAAACTCAGGGCAGGTTACTGGTAAAGGAGTTTTATGCGGCGCTGGATACTTTCACTCTCATCGATTGTAATTCCCGTGGCCTTGCTTACGCTGATCTTAGGCATCCTGGGCTGTACCCAGAACAGCCGCAGCGAGAGGCTGGCAGCTGCAACGGAGGTCATCGTAGATGTGCCAACCTTAACGCCAGCTTACACGGGTGACTGCCAGGAAGCCTGGGTGCAGATTACGACGAACCTTGTTCCATATGCATATCTAACCCTCAATGCCAAAAACCCAGCAAATTCGACAAATTCGGGTAAATGGACACCCAACCTGCCGCAAGATGGCTTTTACCGGGTTGAGGCGTATATCCCGGCGCATGATCTTCCTTTGACCTGGTGCACCTCAGGGAGGGTCATCTATTCGGATACGGTGGAGGCGCGGTATGAAATTCATCATGCATCGGGCGTTACGACAAAGAGCGCCAGCCAGCGCCCATTGGCGAACCAGTGGCTCGACCTGGGAGCCTATCCGTTCAAGGCAGGCAGCAGCGGGTATGTTTTCTTGGATGATCTGAACGGCGAGACAGACTTTACCTCCACCATAACTTACAGCGCGCTGCGCTTCACCTATATTGGGGAAGAGAACATCAACTTTTTACCAGTTGTTTCTAAAATTATCCCTACACCCACCCCACCGCCTTCACCGGGAGTGCAGGTGAGCAATAAGGCGGGCTTTGACGCCTGCACACTGCCATCAATATCAAAAATGCAAACCTGGTGGAACGCAAGCCCGTACTGGATCTACGCTCTTTACCTGGGAGGCATCAGCTACCCAGATCCACCGAAATGCAGCAAGGCGGACGCGGCCTGGGTGGCGGCGGTGCGCCAACAAGGCTGGCAGTTCATCCCTACCTGGGTGGGGCCACAAGCGCCTTGCTCGGTTTATAAAAATAAGATGAGCAGCGATCCTGGAACTGCTTACCAGCAGGGGCGTTCTGAAGCGGAGGCGGCTTTTATGGCGGCTGCCAGCCTGGGTCTGGTCACCCCCAATCAAAAGACTGTGATCTATTATGACATGGAAGGTTTTGGCGTAGTCGCCAGCGAGGCGTGTAAGCAGACGGCCAAATCTTTCATCAATGGTTGGACAGGACGCCTGCACGAGCTGGGACAGCGGGCGGGGGGGTACGGTTCGGGCTGCTCGTCTTATGTCAGGGACTGGTCTACCATAGCGAACGTGCCCGATGATATCTGGGCAGCCTCCTGGTATACACCTTACGAGTATGATCCCTACGCGTCTGTCTTTGGTGTGTTATGCTTGGACAACAGCCTGTGGGCGAACCACCAGCGCATCCGCCAATATGCGGGCGATCATACTGAAACCTGGGGAGGCCAATCGCATGGCATCGACAGCAATATTGCAGATGGCGAAGTGGCGATACCCAGCCTGGCAGCAGCACCTGCATTCTCGATAGACGCAGCTCCCAGCCAACTCGTGATCCAAGATATGGGCTGGCTTTCTGAAAAAGAAGGCTGGGTCTTGGCGGACGGGGACCTGCTTTGGACGGAAGATGGCGGCCTGACCTGGACGGATAAGACACCGGCAGGTGTGGAGCTGGCGGCGGTCAGTTTTGAGGATCAGCAGGATGGCTGGGCTATACCTTTCACCAGCCAGGGTGAGGATTACCTGGTTTACCATACCAGCGATGGGGGCAGCACCTGGCAAGTGCAATCCATGCCGGTTCCGGAAGGCGACTGGCAGCCCTTGCAGATTTCATTCATCGACCCGGCGAATGGGTGGGCCACCTACCGGTTGATGACAAGTAATATCTTCAGCCTGGGAAAACTGCTCAAAACGGAAGATGGCGGGAATACCTGGACGGCTCTTGACCTGCCGATCGGTGAGAAAGTTTTCTTCGAAAACCCACTAACAGGCTGGACAGCGGGCGGCGTAGGAGAGAACGAGCTGTACGTTACCGCTGATGGTGGATTGACCTGGCAGCCTGAGAATCCGAAAACAGCCAACCTGCCCGACAAAAATCCGTTTGGTTCGGAGGAGCAATTTGCAGGGCAGCTCACCGGACAGGTAGAACAAGCGGCTATTATTACTGCACAGACAAGTTGGGTGGTTACGGCGAATGGAACCTGCCAGGGAGAGAAAGGCACCCCGGATTTTGCCTGCCAGCAGAATTCGAGCTTGTGGAAGACGGTGGACGGTGGGGCAACCTGGCAGGCAGTGCCGGTTCCAACGGAACCATAATGAGCGTATAAGAGAAATTATCAGCGGATTATTACGCATATCCTTTCAGAAAAAGTAGGAAATGGAATGGCGAAAAAACAAAAAAAATCTCAAAAAAAGTTTCCCTGGATTTGGGTAGCTTTAGGCGGTGTCGTTTTGGTTGCGATTGTGGGGGCTCTGCTGCTGGGGCAAGCTCCACCATCGGCAGCGCCGCCAGCAGAGATATCTGTCGCTGAAGCTTATCAAAAGTATCAGGCGGGAACCTATTTCATAGATGTCCGTACCTTGGAAGAATGGAACGAGGTGCGGGTGCCGAATGTCACTTTAATCCCTCTGGATGATCTGGAAAGCCGGCTGAAGGAGATTCCTCAAGGACAGGAAATCGTGGTCATGTGCCGGTCTGGAAACCGAAGCAAACCCGGGCGGGATATATTACTTGAAAATGGTTTTACCCAGGTCTCTTCCATGCAGGGAGGGATCAAGGAATGGAAAGCCGCCGGGTATCCTATTGAAGAAGGAGCACCATAAATGATGACTCTCGATATGCAGCAAATTCGCGGCCAATTTCCGGCGCTGCGCAATGAAGCAGCCAAAGCCTTCCCTGCCGTTTTCTTGGATAACCCGGGTGGCACCCAGATCGCACAGAGCTCCCTGGACCGGGTAGCGGCATACCTGGTGCAGAACAACGCCAACCACGGCGGGGCGTTCCAAACCAGCCAGCAGTCTGATGCGATTTTAGAGGAAGCGCATGCCGCCATGGCTGATTTCTACAATGCCAGGCGAGCGGATGAAATTGTGTTTGGCGCTAATATGACGACGCTGACGCTGTATCTCAGCCGTTCACTGGCGCGCACCTGGAATCCGGGAGATGAGATCGTGGTCACACGCCTGGACCACGATGCAAATATCAGCCCCTGGGTGCTGGCGGCGCAGGACCGGGGCTGCACGATACGCTGGGTGGATTTTCATCCAGAAAATGGTACATTGAACCTGGATGAAATGCGCAAAGCGCTTGAGCATAAACCACGCCTGGTGGCTGTTGGCTATGCTTCTAATGCTCTTGGGACGATCAACCCGGTGGATCAAATCGTCAAAATGGCGCATGAGGCGGGGGCGCTGGTGTATATCGACGCGGTGCAGTATGCAGCCCATGGGCCGATCGATGTACAGCGCGCGGATTGTGATTTTTTGGTTTCTTCTGCGTATAAGTTCTTTGGAACACACGAAGGGATTCTGTACGGGCGGTATGATTTGTTGGAGGAGCTGTTCGCCTATAAGGTGCGCCCAGCGCCGAACGAGCTTCCAGGGAAGTTTGAGACGGGCACCCAAAACCATGAAGGGATTGCGGGCGTCCTGGGGGCAATTGAGTACCTTGAATGGGTGGGAAAGACCTTTGGAGACGAGTATGCTGAAAAGTACAGCAGGGATTTCAGTGGACGGAGATTGCATCTCAAACAGGCAATGTCTGCTATCCGGGCCTACGAGTTCGATCTGAGCCGGGCAGTCTTGGATATTTTGGAAGAAATGCCAGGCGTGACCATCTACGGGCTGACCGACCGGCGCAGGCTGGAAGAGAGGGTGCCAACCGTCTCCTTTACGTTGAAAGGCTGGCACCCGAGAAAAGTGGCGGAGGCGCTGGCGAAGGAGGGGGTCTACGTGTGGGATGGGAACTATTATGCTTTGGCGGTCACAGAAAGGCTGGGGTTGGAGGAAAGCGGTGGGATGGTGCGCGTGGGACCGGTGCATTACAACACGGTCGATGAAATTTACCGGTTAGGGGAAGCATTAGGCAATATCGCCGCGGGTTAATTCCCGACCGCCTCTTTAAACCGGGCTGTCTTGGGCGTTGATGAGTGAATTATCTTGAAGCCAGGCAGCGATCTCTGGTTGGGAGTGCTCGGACCGGGCTACTTCCAGGGTAAACTCCTCTAGCGCGGGATTTGTGGCGATTAATTTGGTTCCGTTTTTTAGCAGGAATATGCCAGCCGAGGCAATGCCGGTGCGTTTATTCCCATCTACAAAAGGGTGGTTCCTGATCAGCGAGTCCATTAAAGCGGCTGCTTTGGCGAAAATATCTGGATAAAGATCCAAACCATCAAAACTGGCTTGTGGCCTTCCCAAAGCTGATAGCAACATGCTTAGATCCCTCACGCCATGACTGCCGCCTGTTTCAGAGACGAGCTGGGCGTGCAGAAACAAAACTTGCTCAGCGGTCAAATAGATCATGACTTTGCCAATGCAGCTAAAGCAGTGCGGTATTGATCGATGAATTCAGACACCTGGTGGGCGAATTCCTGATCAATCCCAGCAGCAGCCAGCGATTTATTCACCTGAGAAAGAATAATTTGGCGCAGTGGGGATTCGACGGTGGCGAGGAAGCGTGTGCCGAGCAGGATGCCCTGTGCGCCAAGCGCCAGAGCTGCGACGAGCCCACGGCCGTCCGCGAAGCCGCCGCGGCGAGCACCGGAATGGGCGCGACTGCATCAACCACCATCGGGACGAGCGGCATACTGGCCATCCAACCGACATGGCCGCCACCCTCCGTACCCTGCGCGACAACGACGTCGGCACCTGCCTTCGCGGCGCGGATCGCTTCGGGCACGGAGCCGGCCATGTGGGTCACGACACAGCCGGCGGCGTGGGCGCGATCGAAATGGCTCTGCAAATCCTGGTCGGGCCGCGCCCAGGCGAACTGCATCACCGC
Organism: uncultured Chloroflexia bacterium; assembly: GCA_963751425.1. Lineage (GTDB taxonomy): Bacteria > Chloroflexota > Anaerolineae > Anaerolineales > UBA4823 > CAVVUF01. The sequence goes on from CAVVUF010000003.1 coordinate 675,563, forward strand.
CGGCCGAAGTTCGAGCGCGGCGGCAAAGCTTTCCTCGCGGGTGTCGAACAACAGGAAGTTCAAGCCGAATGGCCGGTTGGTTTCCAGGCGAATGGCTTCTGCGCGCTCCCGGATCTGATCCGGAGTGAGATAATGACAGCCGAGCGCGCCGAGGGCACCGGCGCGCGATACCGCCGCCACAAGGGCAGGGGAGGTGGCCGAGCCCATGCCACCGAGCGCGATGGGATGCTCGATGCCGAGGAGGTCGCAGACGGGAGTTCGGATCATGGTTCGATCCTTCGGAGCCTTCGTAGGCTGAGGCGGAGCGGCTTTCCCGTCGCGCGACAATTCACGCGATCACTTGCCCTCGAGATCGTGCCCGTCAGGCGGCCGAAGACTTCGGGGACGCTTTCTTGTTCGCCCAGTAGTGGGGACTGGCCTTGGCCCGCTGCAGGGCTTCCAAGGTCTCGAACCCAGGCGCCATCGACGCGTCGGTACCGGGGAGAATCTGGTGGTGCTCGATGTTGAGCGTCCGCAGCCAGCGCTGCTGGCCCATGGTGATGGCAACGAAGTAGCCGATCTCCACGAGTTCAGGCTCCGAGAAATGTTTGTGCAGGCGCTGCCAGAAAGAGTCGTCGGAAGGGAGGTCCCAGGTAATGGCTTCTGCATACGCCAGCGCAGCTTTCTGCCGGTCGTCGTAGCGACTCGAGGATTTCGAAATTGATCAGGTCGCTGTAGTCGTCCTCGATCAGACCGGCCTTGGCGGATTTCACCGAGCGCTGGTTGCCGCAAAACTCGCACAGCACCGATCGCGACACGTAGACGCGGCACAGCTCCTTGATGTTGTGATCGGCGACGCCTTGGTGGAATACGTCCCGCCAAGAGTTGGCGAACGACCAGAACGCAGCCGGGACATGGGCGCGGATGGCCTGACTCTCGGGGCGCGGCGTGCCTTCGCGGCGGCAGCGCTCGAGTTCCGCGAGCATGGCCTGATCGGTGATCGTCGTCGGGTCGACGTAGCTGATGCGCGGTGCCATTGGGCGCTCCGTTCTGCAATCGTTTGCAAAACAATAATCTCTCCCTTTAGCGTCGATTGTCAACGGCAATCGCGTACTGGTAGATTGATTTTGCAATCGTTTGTTAGAGAGGCTCGATGGCCCGCCAGCCGAGACCGAACGCCGTGACGCTCAAGCAAGTCGCCGAGGCCGCCGGCGTGCACTTTTCGACGGTGTCGCGGGCGTTGAATCCGGCCACCCGGAAACTGGTCAAGCCGCAGATCGCCGTGCGCGTCCTGCAGACTGCCGAGCAGCTCGGCTATCGGACCAATGCGCTCGCGTCGAGCCTCCGCACCCGCCGGTCGCACGTGATCGGAATGGTCGTGCCGGACCTGACGAGCCTGTTGTTCCCGCCGATACTTGGAGGGGGTCGAGGCCACCCTGCTGAAGGAAGGCTACATGACGATCGTGGCGAATTCCGCCAACGATCCGGACCGCCATCGCCGCATCCTCGCGGGAATGATCGAGCGTCAGGTCGACGGTCTCATCCTCGCGACGGCGACGCTGCAAGAGCCAATTCTCGACTCCGGGATCGAGGCGCGCGCTCCAGTCGTGTTGATCAACCGCACCGACGAGAGCGGGCGCTTACCTGCCGTGGTGAACGACGACATCCGTGGCATCGGCCTGGCCGTTCGGCACTTGGCGACGCTGGGCCACCGACGCATTGCGCACATCGCGGGACCGCATTGGCTATCCACTGGCATGATGCGACTGCGCGGGTTCAATCTCGCGATGAGCGAGCTGTTCGCATCTGATGCAAAGCCGACAGTCATCGAAGCGGAAGCGTTTACCCGGGCGGCCGGCCGCACCGCCTGCCTCGAGATCCTGGCCAGACACTCGGACGTTACGGCGATCGTCGCGGCCAATGATTTGCTCGCGCTCGGTTGTTACGACGCTTTTGCAGCGCGCCACATCCTGTGCCCGGACGGTATCTCCGTCACAGGATACAACGACGCACCATTCGTCGACATGGTCAGCCCACCGCTCACGACGGTGCGGATCAAGCAGTACGAGATGGGGGTAGAGGCCGCGCGCCTGTTACTGGCCCGAATGAATGGAGCGGAAGTCAACGCGGACGTGCTGCTGCGGCCCGAACTGGTGCAGCGCGCTTCGACGAAGAGCATATTGTGACTGGGAAGAAAATGGGATCGCCGACGCTACCTTGCGGGGAGGGCCCATTTCCACCGCCTGCGTTACTCATTCATCCAGCGTACTCGATCTTGCTGAAGGCAAGCGGTGGGTGACGTCCGATTCGCGGTCGTCGCAGATGCCGGGGTGGGGGCTTCACATACAATTTCGATGGTTTGTGTGCGCCGGGACGCATAAACTGCGCGTCAAAGCTAAAAAACTGGGAGGAGCAGAATGAACCGGCGCGAATGGATGAAGGCTGTGGGAGCGATCATGGCGGCTCTGCCGTCAGCACCGGCCTTCGCACAAACGAAATATCCCGATCGGCCCATCCGCCTGATCGTGCCCTACGCTCCCGGTGGCGTCGTCGATGTCGTGGCCCGTCATTGGGCGGAACGATTGAAGGCCGGGCTTGGGACCATCGTGATCGAGAACCAGGGTGGCGGTGGCGGCACGCTGGGCGCGAGCACGGTCGCCCGCGCGCAGCCGGACGGCTACACGCTCCTGTTCGGCGATACCAGTTCGCAGATCATCACACCATCCCTGATGGCAGCGCCGCCCTACGATCCGGTCAACAGTTTTACCGCGATCTCCATCGTTGCCACCTCGACACCCGGCATTGTCGTGCATCCGAGCGTCGCGGTGAAAGATCTTGCCGAATTCATCAAGTATGCGCAGAGCCACGGCGACAAGCTCTCCTATGGCTCGGCCGGCGCCGGGACCGTTGGCAATCTGGCGGGGGAGTTATTCAAGCAGACCATCAAAGTGCCGGGGATCACGCACATCCCTTACCGTGGCGCTGGTCCTGCATTCGCAGATCTGATCGCCGGCAATGTTCCGATGGCGACGCCCAACGTCACAGGCCAGGTGTTGGAAGCGCATCGCGCCGGCAAGGTCCGCATCCTCGCGGTTTGTGGTCCCGCTCGCCTGAAGGCCGCGCCGGACATTCCCGCGGCCGTCGAAAGTCTCCCCGGAATGGTCGTTCAACTGTCAGCCGGCGTTTTCGCGCCGGCCGGTACGCCACAGTCGATCGTGTCTCAGATTTCAACCGCAACGGCAGGTGCCCTACAGGACCCCGGGTTCATTCGCGTATTGGAAGCGGCGGGACTTGAGACGCGGCAGGACGCCTCGTCCGCGGCCGCGCAGGCCTTCCTGGAGGCCGAACGCAAGCGCTTGCTGCCGGTGATCCAGGCTGCCGGTATGAAGGCATTATGAGAATGCGGGATTGTAAACTGTAGGAATTTGAGGCTGCAGGAATCGCCTACCCGGAATAACGCATGTCCGTCGCCTTCGAAGTCGACCGGACATCGCCGACATGACCGCTCTCCTTCCCGACGGGGACGGCTTCTGGGGGCAGCGGAAAGACAGCGCCTCGAACCTAGTCACTTCGCCGTAGCGGACGTTATCGGGCTTCCGGCCGGCGATCTTCTCCACCACGAATTGGCTGAATTCGGCCCGCATGCATGAGTAGCGATGCATGTTTGACGCGGGTATGGAGCGAGTCGGTGAATTGCAAAGTAATATCATCCAGACTGCCGAATTGTATCGTGGTCCTTCTTTTGTTGGGCACGCTGCTGCTGCAATGCCCAGGATATGTTTTTGCCGAGGAACAAGCGCGGCCCAATGCGCCGGCGAATTTGTCGGCGTCGTTCGATGAAATCAAGACGTCACTCGATGAGGCCGAAACCGCCATTGGCCGCGAGGACGCATCCGCGGAGAGCCTTGTTGAAATTCGCGAGAAGTTGAATGAGACCGCCGCCAAATTGCGCGAACAACTTGGCGAGATCGAGCCCCGTGCGGCGGAGATCGAAGAGCGGCTCAAGCAGCTTGGACCGCCACCTCCCAAGGATGGTCCTGCGGAGAGCGAGCAAATCGCCGAAGAGCGGGAACAGCTCACAACCAGTTCGACAGAGCTTGATGGCGCCCTCAAACAGGGGCGCCTGCTTCTCCTGCGGGTCGAGCAACTCAACGAACGCATTTCCGGTAAACGCCACGCATTGTATGCGCGTGAGCTGTTTGCTCAAACGCAGAGCATTCTCGATCCGTTTTTCTGGCGTGACGCCTTTGCGGCGATTTCCGTCGAATGGCGGCGACTCGATGGATTGATCGCGTCGTGGCAGATGTCGGTGGGCGAGCGCCTGGATGGCCTGCACCTCTTCGGCGCTGTCTTGAGCGTGATTGGCATTGCGCTGTTTGCCTTTTTTGTCAGCCGCTGGCTTTCGCCGCTCGACGATACTTCGCTTTACGAGACCGAATCCGGGAGGGCGTGGAAGGCGCTGCGCGTCTTCATTTGGTTGGCGTTACCGCCATCGCTGACGGCTTTGGTTGCGTTTCTCCTGCTGGGCTTTTTGGGGATCCTCACGAACCGTGTCGAGCCGATCGCCCAGGCGTTGGTGGTTGGCGTTGCGGTGGCGGCATTGGGCCGGGCGGTCGCTGTCAGTCTCTTTGCCCTCGATCATCCGGCGCGCCGCCTGGTTCCGTTGGATTTACGACTGGCGGCAGTCCTGCATAGCTTCTTCGTCTGGAGCACGGCGGCGCTCGGCCTGACGATCGTTCTGCAGGCCATCCATAAGGCTTCACTGGCGCCGCTCGTCATCACGGTTGCGACGAATGCGCTTTTTGCGGCCGTCACGGTCGCCCTTCTGGCCCTGCTGATCTTTCGACTGGGGCGCCTTAAGCGGATGCATGCCGTCGGCCTGGCGGCGGTGCAGTGGCTTCATCCACTGGCCATCCTGATGGCCGGCATCATGATCGGCGCGCTGGTGCTGGGCTTTGCGAGCTTCGCGGCTTTCCTCGGCTTGCGGGTCATTGTCGCCGCAGTCGCGTTTGGCGCGCTCTACTTATTTCTGGAGGTCACGAAGGCAATTTTTTCCGCGTCGAACGAAGCGAGCCCCCGGGGACAAGCTCTCGCCGACCATCTTGGCCTCACGGTTGCCGGTCTTGGACTGATCGGGACGGTGGTGTCGGGTGCCATTCGGCTGCTGCTGGTCGCACTGTCCTTCTTCGTGATCATCGGCCCGTGGGAAATTTCGACATCCGACCTCTTTGATACCATCAGCAACGTCCCGTTCGGGTTCAAGATTGGGGAAATCCACGTATCGTTCCGCACCATACTGGGATCGCTGGTTCTTCTGATTGGTCTGATTCTGTTGACGCGGCTGGCGCGGCGCTGGTTGGAAAACGAATTCCTGCCGCGAACCAAGATCGAGCCGAGCCTTCAGCAGTCGATTGCCACGATCTTCGGCTATGTCGGCGTGATCGCCGCGATCGCATTGGCGCTCGGCACGCTCGGGATCGACCTGCAGAAAGTTGCGCTGATCGCCGGTGCGCTCTCCGTCGGTATCGGGTTTGGCTTGCAGTCGATCGTTTCGAATTTCGTGTCGGGGCTCATTCTTCTGGCCGAACGTCCCATTCGGGTTGGCGATGCCATCGTGGTGAAGGGAGAGGAGGGCTGGGTTCGCCGCGTGCGCGTGCGCGCCACCGAAATCGAAACTTATGATCGCGCGAGCGTGATCATTCCAAATTCGGAACTCATCACCGGCATGGTGAAGAATTGGACTCGTGCCAATACGTTGGGTCGAATTGTCGTCAAGGTCGGAGTGGCCTATGGCAGCGATCCCGAAAAAGTGGCCGAGATTTTGAAAGCAATCGCCGTCGCCCATCCGAATATCGTGCAGGCTCCCCCTCCAGGGGTCTTCTTGCTGGGATTGGGGGATAGCGCGCTCGAATTCGAGTTGCGCTGCATTGTTGCGAACGTCGAAAGCGGTCTCTCGGTCAAGAGCGATCTGTACTTCGCCATCCTCAAGCGTTTCAACGCGGCCGGGATCGAGATACCATTTCCGCAGCGGGAGGTTCGTTTGCGAAATGTACCTCCGGATGCGGCGGCCGTGATGACCGTCTCATAGTGGGCGTGCGGGCCGCCTTGGCTCAATGATCGCGCGCTATTCGACCCAACCAGGAAGAGACACGATGGCAAAAATCACCCGGATCAACCCTGACAACCTCTCGAAGCCCTTTTCGAATTATTCGCACGTCGTGACCGCCGAGGGTGCGCAGAAGCTCGTCTTCTGCGCGGGGCAAGTCGCTGCGGACGTGGATGGCAAGGTCCTGCCGCCCGACGACTTCGACGCTCAGGCCAAGATGGTGATGGCGAATTTCACCAAGGCGCTGGCCGCCGGTGGTGCGAAAATTTCCGACGTCACCAAGATCACGATCTATATCTGCAACCCGCACGACGTACCGAAGGCACGCGGCATCTTGCAGGATTACTTCGGCGGTCACCCGCCGGGCAGCACACTTTGCATTCTGCGCGGCCTGGCGAATCCCAATTTTCTCCTTGAGATCGAGGCGATCGCCGCGGTGTAATGATCGCTGCCGAAGGCCGAAACGCAGGTCACGACCGTAGCAATGCCGAGGCGTCCCGCCCGCGCGGGTCACGCGGCGCGAACGAGACCTGGGACGGCGCCCTTGCCCCGCACTTCCGCCTCCTCGAACTCGGCGGCGGCGATCGCCCGGTCGAGCGCGGCGCGCAGCTCCTTGGCCGTCTCCAGCGTCAGCTCGATCCCGGCGCGCGCGCCGGGGTCGAGGGCCGTGTTGATGAAGTCGAGCGTGATGACGTCGCCCAGCGGCGCATGGCGCGCGTGGTCATAGGCGACCACCGCCTGCGATGAGCGGGAACCAGTCGTCCCCGCGCTTGGCCATGCCCTCGGCGCGCGCGATCTCGACGATCGATGTGCACATGTCCGGGCCTCCTACTTCGCCAGATGCTTGCCGAAGAAGGCGAACACCTTGCTCCAGCCATCCATCGCCTGCTCGGGCCGGTAGAGCGGCCGGTGCCAGTAGAAGATGCCGTGGCCGGCGCCGTCGTAGCGGTGGAACTCGTAGCGTCTTGCCGTGCTTCTTCAGCTCGGCCTCGTGCTGGTTCACCTGCTCCGGGCTCGGCGCGCGGTCGTCGTTGCCGAAGATGCCGAGCAGCGGGCAGCAGAGGTCCTTGGTCATGTCGATCGGCGCGACCGGCGTCTTGGCGTTGAGCTCCTCCTTGCCCATCACCACGCGGCCGCCCCACAGCTCGACGCAGGCGTCGACGTCCTTCTTCTGGCAGGCATAGATGAAGGCGTGCCGGCCGCCCGAGCAGGAGCCGAACAGGCCGACCTTGCCGTTGTGATCGGGCTGCGCGCGCATCCACTTCACGGCGGCCTCGGTGTCGCCGACCATCTGCGCGTCGGGAATGCCGCCCTCGGCGCGCACCTTGGCGGCGACGTCGTCCGGGTTGCCCTCGCCCGCGCGCTCATAGAGGTTGGCGCAGATCGCCATGATAGCCGTGATGCGCGAAGCGGCGCGTCGTCTCGATGTAGAACTCGCTCCAGCCCGGCAGATGGTGGATCAGCACGACGCCCGGGAAAGGGCCCGGACCGGACGGCTTGGCCACATAGGCGGTGATCGGCGTTCCTTTGTCGCCTTTGAGGGTCACGTTCTCGCAGGTCATGCCTCGGTAGAATGACATCGATCTTCCTCCATGGCAGTCGGTTATGGTCGTTAGTCGCTGCGTCGCAGCGCCATTCATCGAAAGGCGGGATCACATCCACTTCTCTGTACTACGAGTTGCATCAACGCAACGCGCGATCATAAGTCTTGATGGGAAAGGAAACGCCTACAATGCCGAGGATGCATCGTATTGCACTGCTCGCATCGCGAGCAATGTACGCATTCGTACTATTTTTTGCCGTTTTGGGAGTCAGTCAAGCGCGGGCTGAGTGGCCCGAGCAATCGATCGCGATCATCGTTCCGTTCCCCGCGGGCGGCCCGAGCGATTTGCTCGGCAGGTTGCTCGCCGCTGAACTTTCGAACCGGCTTGGGAAGCCGGTCGTCGTCGAAAATCGCGTCGGTGCCGCGGGCAACATCGGGATCACTGCCGCCGCACGCGCAGAGCCCAATGGTTACACCCTGCTGGCCGCGACGGGTGTCATCCTGATCAATCCAAACGTCTCGAAGGTTGCTTACGATCCGCTGAAGGACTTCGAGCCGATTGCGTTCCTTGGCGCTTCACCCGGCGCCATCGTGACAAATCCCGCTTCGGGGATTAGCAGCATCGCTGACTTGGTCGCAAAGGCCAAGGCCAACCCTGGCAAGCTGACATACGCGAGCGCCGGTGTCGGTAGTCTTTCGCATCTTGCCGTTGAGCTTTTGCGCCTGCGTACAGGGATCGACATGATCCATGTGCCGTATCCAGGCGCACTGCCGGCACTGCAAGCCGCTCTTTCCGGCACCACCGACATATCTTCGGTGCCGATCGCAAATCTCGTCGGCCAGATCCGTTCCGGTTCGCTCAAAGGCCTGGTTCAGACCGGCAGTGAGAAGTGGAAGGACTTGCCCGACATCCCCCTGATGGCAGACGTTGGCATTGCCGATGCGGTCGTGGAAACCGAGCAGATGTTCTTGGCGCCCGCCGGCACGCCTTTGCCGATCATCCAGCGTTTGGCCGAAGAGACGCGCAACATCCTGCAGAATCCGGAGATCAAAGCCAAAATGGCGAACGCCGGATTCACGGTGAAGTATGAGGGCCCCGATCAGTTGCGCGCGCGCCTCATCCGCGACGCGCCGGTCTGGAAGGATATCGTCGAGCGCGTGGGTCTTCGGAAGAATCAATAATTGCGCGTCACGCGGAAAGCAGGATCACGATGCAGGTAGGCTTCTTTTTCTGGCCCTATACGCTCGATCTGTGCGAACAGCTCGCCGAGCGCGCCGACCGTTACGGCTACGCCATGATCGGTATCGCCGACACCCCCGGGAACGCCATGGACCCCTGGGTATCGTCGACCCTCGTGGCCCGCGCCTCGCAGCGTGCGCGGATCTCGATTTGCGTTACCAATCTGTTGACGCGGCATCCGGCCGTCAGCGCCGCCGCGATCGCTTCGCTCGATCATGTTTCGAACGGCCGGGCCACGCTCGGGATCGGGGCCGGGCACAGTGGCACCCGCAATGTCGGCCTGCCCAAATCGACGTCCGCGGAACTGGCCGAGGGTGTGACCTTCATCAAGACGTTGCTGCAGGGCAAGCCGGCAACGCTCGGCTCCGCCACCGCGCATTTGCCGTGGATCAAGCGCGCACCGCCGGTCTTCCTCGCCGCGTCGCATCCGGGGCCGTTGAAGGCTGCGGGGCGCACCGCCGATGGCGTGTTCGCCAATTTCGGCCTTGCCGGCGACAATGTCCGGGCGTCCGAGGCGCTCGTTGCAGAAGGGGCGAGCGCCGCTGGACGGTCGTCCGAGGAGGTCGAAATCTGGCAGATCGGAGCCCTCGACTGCAACGAAGACGGCGATGCGGCGCGCGGCAAGGTGGGCGCCATGCTGGCGTTCCTCGCCGGCTACGTCATCGGCGACAAGAATCTCGAAAGCCGCGGCGTCCCGGAGCCGCTGCGCGAACCGTTGCTCGAATTGCGGCGGCGATACAGCACACGGCCGGGGGACGCCGACATCAAGCTGGTCCAGGAACTCGGGCTGTTCGACTACCTCTCGCGGCGGCTCGCGATCTGCGGCACCCCGGCGGAATGCCTGGCGCAAGCTCGCGCGGCTCAGGCGGCAGGTGTCAAGCGTCTGATGCTGACGGTCAGTCTCGCCTCCGATCCGGTGCGCACCGTGGAATTGTTCGGCGAGCACGTGCTGACGAAGCTGTAACCGCCCGGCGCCTCGCTGGTTTTTAACGCCGGGAAATCGGCCGCGTGTCGCCGAATGCAGTTTCGCGCCACGCAATGAGCCTGGTGCGCAAGAGTCTTATTGATGCTTACAATCCGCGAGATATTTAATCATCCACAGCGGGGCGTACGAATTTGAAGAAGCTCACGTCGATCACGCCGGTCTCAAATCCGGCCTGGCAATAGGCCAGATAGTACTCCCACATCCGCTTGAAGCGCTCGTCGAAGCCGAGCGCCCCGATGGCCGGCCAGGCGTGCTGGAACCGCCGCCGCCACTCCTCGAGGTGCGCGCGTAGCCTCGGACCGAAAGAAGTCGGTGAGCGACAGGCCGCAAGCCCGGCCGTCTCGGCTTCGACATGCGATGATCCCCTTGGTCGGCAGCATGCCGCCCGGGAAGATGTATTTCTGGATGAAGTCGGGCCGGCGCCGATAGGTCTCGAACCGAGCTTCGTCGATCGTGATGACTTGCAGCACCGCCGATGCCGCCGGGACGCAGGCTGTCTCGCAGCTTGGCGAAATAGATCGGCCAGTATGCCTCGCCGACAGCCTCCAGCATTTCGATCGAGACGATGCGGTCGAACGTGCCGCCGACGTCGCGGTAGTCCTGCAGGCGAAGATCGCAGCGCTCGGCCTGCACCTCGGCCATCGAGACGCGTCTGCGCGTAGGCCAGTTGCTCGGTCGAAAGGGTGACGCCCAGTCACGGTGGCAGTCGCGCCGGTCGCAGCAGCCGCTCGGCCAGGCCGCCCCAGCCGCAACCGATTTCGAGCACTGTTCGCCGCCGCTAAGCTCGAGCAGATCGAGCACGCGGTCGAGCTTGGCGTCCTGCGCCTCTTCCAGCGTCTGATCGCGCGGAAGAAAACAGCCCGGCCGAATAGCGTCATGCCGGCATCGAGCCAATGGCTGGTAGAAGTCGTTTCCGAGGTCGTAGTGCGCGGCGATATTGCGCCGGCTGCCGCGCGCGGGTGTTGCGGTTGAGGGCGTGACGAAGCTTCGAGCCAAAAGCCGCGGCACACGCAGCGACCGGGTCGGCTCGATCGCCGCGTTGTTGTGGCAGGCGAAGGTCAGCAGGCTGCCAGGTTCGGCGACGACCATTCGCCCGCCATATAGCCTTCGGCGAAGCCGATGTCCCAGCCGGCTGGCGAGCCGCAAGGCAGCCGCCAGACTGTGGATCGATCAGTCGTGCGTGCGGTCCGGGCCGACGCCTGCGAACACCAGTCGCTCACCGCTCGGGGTGTCGACGACGAGCTCGCCGCATGCGAGTCCGCGCCAGCAGCCGGCGCAGCAGTCAGCGTCGGCAACGAGCGCGACAGGCTCGGCGTCGTGAGCGACCGACCGCGGGCGAACGGCCTGTTGGTGTTCGGCAGATCATGATGGCTTAATCCGACAACGCTGAGGATGCGCGGTGACGACGTGGCGGGCGTTTGGGTGGGGCCGGCCGCCGGCGCAGGCCGATGCCGCTTCACCCAGAGCCGCAAGCGCCTCCCAATGGATCGCAGCGATCACCTTCAGCGTGACGGCCGGGATCGCAGAAACACGCGTCACAAGATTGCGGTCGGTCAGATCGCTGGCGCGTCGCCGGTCAGAACACGGCGTTCAGCACGGGCTGCGCGGACGCGCTGGCGCAGATGCCGACGACCGATGCGCTCGTCCGGACCTGTGACCCGGAAGTCGTAGCGCATGTCCATGTCCAGGAAGGGCGAGACATAGAAGAGTCTTTCGACAGCGCTGGCGAAGCGCGCTGCTCGTCGTGCGCGACCGGAATGACGTAGCTGTGCCGCTCGCCGAAGGTGTTGTGGACCTGGTAGATCAGCGCGGCGAGCGCGCCGTCCGCGTGATAGCAGAAGAAGATGCTGAGCGGATTGAAGCCGTAGCCGAGCGTGCGCGGCATGCAGAGCAGGCGGATCCGCCCGCCAGCGAGATCGATACCCGGCTTCCTCGAGCCGGCGTTCGACCTGCGCGCGTAGCGGCGTGGCGCTGCCGTCGCCATGATCGCGTGTCATGCAGGCTGAAGAGGTTGCGCCGGTTGTGGGAGAACCAGCGGAGCCCGCTGATCAAGTCCAGCGAGTTCGTCGAGATCGAGCAGCAGCCAGAACGCGCGATAGCGGAAACTGGTGCCGTCGCGGGCGCAGCCGCCGGTGCATCACCGACGCCCACATAGAGTGCACGACCGCAGCGTCATGCCAGCAACTCCGGCGCATCGGTGCCGGCGGTCTTGGCCGTCAGCACGATGCGGCCGGATTCGTTCGGCACGTGCCAGGGCCGCCGCACGCCGCCGAGCTGCTCGGCGACGGCCAGCCCCGCCTGCAACCCGTCCTCGTGGAAGCCGGCGCCGAAATAGGCGCCGCAGAACCAGGTGTTGCGCTGGCCTTGCAGCAGCCACAGCTTGCGCTGCGCCGCCATGGCCTCGGCGTCGAAAACCGGATGATCGTAGACCTCGCTGTGCAGCAGCGTTCCGGCGCGCGGCGGCCGCGGCGGGTTGAGCGTGACGAACAGCGGCCGGTCGCTGTCGATGTTTTGCAGGCGGTTCATCCAATAGGTCACGCACACGCCTGTCGCGCGGCGCATTCCGCGCTGCCGATGATAATTCCAGCTCGACCACACCGCGCGCCGCTTGCGGCATGAAGCTCTCGTCGGTGTGCAGGACGGCGAGATTGCGGCTGTAGCGGAATGCGCCGAGCAGCGCGCGCTCTCCTCGGCTCGGATCGGCCAGCACGGCCAGCGCCTGGTCGGCGTGGCGTCGCCATCACCACATGGTCGATAGCGCTCCGATGCGGCCGCTCATGTCGTCGACCACCACGCCGTCCGTCGCGTCGCGATCGCAGCGCACGCCGCGGTATCGAGCCGGATGCGATCGGCGAACGGCTGCGTCAGCCGCTGCGACATAGGTGCGGCTGCCGCCGACGACGGTCTCCCAGGCCGGGCGGTGCGCGAAGCTGCAGCAGGCCGTGATTGTCGTGGAAGCGGATGAACGCCGCGGCCGGATAGGACAGCATCTCGGCGGGCGCGGCCGACCAGATCGCGCTCGCCATCGGCAGCAGATGGTCGTCGCGGAAGGCGTCGCCGTAGCCGCCCTGCGTCAGATAGTCGCCGAGGCTGATCTGGTCGTCCTCGAGCCGGGCCGGCATCGAGCGGTGGCCTCGCCGATAGAATCGCGACAGGTCGGCCAGCATCGACCAGAAGCGCGGCCGGAGCAGGTTGCGCGGCTGCGCCGAAGAGACCCGATAGGCCGCGTCCCGGAGTATTCGAGCGCGCCGCCATCCATCGAGACGCGCAAACGACATGTTCGGAGGTCTGGGTCGGGACCTGAGAGGATCGAACAGGGCCGCTCAGATTGGGATAGGTCCGCGCGGTTGAAGACGATAAAGCCGGTATCGACCGGAATGCTGCGGCCCGCCGACCGATGCCACGACCGTGTTGGAATGGCCGCCGATGCGGTCTGCGCGCTCGTAAACGGTCACGTCGTGGCGCTGGCTCAGCAGCCAGGCCGCGGAAAGGCCGGAAATTCCGGTGCCGACGACTGCGATCTTTGAGGCGATCATCGGTGCCGCATGCTCGCAGGATGCTCCGTGCAGTAGCGCGTGGATGGCCGGACGGTGCTGAGCCGAATGACCAGTCGAAACGACGGTCTTGTGCGGTTTGGATCACCCGGATCCTCCGGTGGCACCCGGTGATCCAAAACGGGGCTCGCGTCGTTTCTCAGGCTATGCATCTCGCTGCTCCAATCATCGTCTCCGCCCGGTCGCACCCGTGGTCCTCGCCTGCTGCGGCAGGCGCGCTGGCCGACTGCGACACGCGAGGGCGTTCGTGCCGCCGATGACCGCCGACAACGCCACGCCGGTGACCGACGGCAATGGGCACGGCCTGATCCAGGCGGTCGCGGAACGCCAGGACCGTGCGGCCTTCGCCGCGCTGTTCGAGTATTTTGCGCCGCGGATCAAGACCTTCATGCAGCGCTCGGGCGCCAGCGAGGCGAGCGCCGAGGAACTGGCGCAGGAGACCATGCTGGCGGTCTGGCGGAAGGCGGCGTTGTTCGACCCGGCGAGCGCCGGCGCGCCGGCCTGGATCTTCACGATCGCCCGCAATCTGCGCATCGACGCGCTATCGGCGCGAAAGCCGCGGCAGCGTGACCGAGGCATCCGACATCGACCTGGAGTTCCAGGTCGACGACGCTCCGCAACCCGATGCGCAGCTCGGCGACCGCGCAGTCGGAAGCAGCGGGTCCGCGCCGCGCTGGCGCAGCTTTCCGCGGACCAGATGCGCGTGGTCGAACTGTCGTTCTTCGAGGAGAAGGCGCACGCGCGAAATCGCGCAGATGCTGGAAATTCCGCTGGGCACGGTCAAGTCGACGATTGCGTCTGGCGATGAACCGGCTGCGCAATCTGTTGGGCGAACTGTCATGACGATCGAACACCATCCTGCCGATGCGCTGCTGGCGGCGTTTCGCGGCCGGCACGCTCGACCACGGCCAGCATGTCGCCATCGCCACGCATCTCGTGTCGTGCCCGCATTGCCGCGGCTTCATGCGGTCGATGGAGCAGGTCGGCGGCGACGTGCTGACGAGACTGCCACCGGCCGCGATGTCGAGCCGGCGCGCTGGCCGACGTCGAGGCCCGGCTGACCGAGCCGGCGCCCGCCGGCCGCGCCGGCCGAGACGCCGCCGTCGTGGCGCGAGCGACGTCCCGGGGCTGCCGGCTTTCGTGCGGCGTTACCGCTTCGGCACTGGAAGTGGATTGCGCCCTCGGTGCATCTGCGGCCGATCGTTCTGCCCTATGCCGAGCGACACGCGGGTGTTTCTGCTGAGATCCGGCCCCGGGCACGAAGATGCTGCCAGCATTCGCACACCGGCCTCGAAATGACCTGCGTGCTGTCCGGCGCGTTCAGCCAGGACGGCGGCGCATTACGGGCCGGGCGATTTCGACCTGGGCGACGAGACCATCGATCATCGGCCGATCGGTCGAGCCGGGCGAAGATTGCATCTGTCTCGTCGCGATGCAGGGGGAGCTGCGGCTGAACGGTCTGATCGGCCGGCTGGTGCAGCCATTCGTCCGCCTGTGAGCCGCTGCGGTGACATTCCTCGCAACTCGCGTTGACGCGTGCTGCTGCCGGCGCGGCGCTGAGCCTCATCATGGCGTCTGGCCTGGTGCGATCCAGCAGCGCAGCGGCAATTCCGGCTGGGTCGACGTGTCTGGTCGTTCGGCGTCGGACGGTGTGCCGGCTGTCGCGGCGCTCTGGCCGCTCGCGCCGGACTGGCCGCACTGGCGGCAGGTCGGCGGTCGCCGTTCTGGCCGCTGCGTGGTGCCTGCGGCTCGGCCTGCACATCGCGAGCCGCAACGAGATCGTCGGCGACGATCCGCGCTATCGCGATCTGATCGTGCAATGGGGCGCAGACGCGCCGCGGCGGATGTTCTGGTTCCTGCAGTCGCAGGCGGCGGTCGGCGTGGTGCTTGCGGTGTCGGTCGTCGCTCGCCGCGCACAACCCGAATCCCGGCTCTGCGGCTGCAGGATTTCGTCGGGCTCGCAATCCTGCTCGTCGCGCATCGTCGGCGAAGGCGATCGCCGACCGGCAGCTGCGGGCATTCAAGGCCGATCCACGCCAACCGCGGCGCGGTCTGCGACGTCGGTCTTTGGCGCTGGTCGCGCCATCCGAACTATTTCTTCGAATGGCTGGGCTGGCTGGCCTATCCGGTGATCGCGATCGATTTCGCCGGCCACAATCCTTACGGCTGGCTGGCGCTCGCGGCGCCCGCTCTGCATGTACTGGGTGCTGGTGCATGTCTCCGGCATTCCGCCGCTCGAAGCAGCATATGCTGCGCACGCGCGGCGAAGCATTCCGGGCCTATCAGCGCCGGACCCGGGCGTTCTTCCCGATCCCGCGCTGACGTTGCCATTGACCGGGTCAGTTCACGGTCACGAACTTGGTGAGCACGAGGAACGTGACGGCTGCGGCTGATCGCCGCCAGCGACGGAGCCCCAGGCGACATCGACCAGGTCAACGACCACGTCCAGTTGCGCAGCGTCGCCTGATTGGTCAGGTCGTAGGTCGCATAGGTGAAGAAGCCGAACAGCGCGCCATAGATCAGCGCGGTCGTCAGCGATCCGCTCTTCAGCGCCGGATAGACGGCGAAAATCAAAGGCCGATCGGATAGATCGCGTAGAACACGAACGCCGCCGGCAGGTTGACGGTCGGCGAGCGCGATATCGCCCAGTGATCGGACGGTAATAGCGAGGACGCCATGATCCCGAGCCAGACCATGTCGACGCCGAAAAAGACGACGAGTGCGGTCACGTAGCCGATCAAATGCGGTCAGCATGTCACCTCTCCCGCGCCTTGCGGATGCGCATGGGCCTCCGACTCGGTCGCCGGCATGGACCATCGACAGGAATTCCTGGCGGATCATCGGATTGTCGCGGAAGCTGCCGAGCATGCGGCTGGTCACCAGGTCGGTACCCTGGATGTTGACGCCGCGGCTCGACATGCAGTGATGGGTGGCCTTGATCACCACGCCGACGCCCTGCGGCTTGAGCACGCGCTCGATGGCGTTGGCGATCTGCGCCGTCAGGCGCTCCTGGATCTGCAGCCTTTTGGCATAGGCCTCGACCACGCGCGCCAGTTTCGAGATGCCCACGACGCGGCTGTGCGGGATATAGGCGACCCAGGCGCGGCCGACGATCGGCGCGACGTGATGCTCGCAATGGCTCGAAAACGGCACGCCGCGCAAGACCACCATCTCGTCGTAGCCGTCGGTCTCCTCGAAGGTCTTGCGCAGGATCTGCTCGGGATCCTGCTGGTAGCCGGAAAAATACTCCTGGAACGCCCGCATCAGGCGGCCGGCGTCTCGCGCAGGCCATCCCGGTCGGGGTCTTCGCCGATCCAGCGCAGCACATCGCGAAACGAGTGCTCGATGTCGAGGTCGGTAGGGATGGTATCGCTTGCCCCACAGGTCCCGGCAGCCCGGGGCAGGCGCACAATATCGTTCATGTCGGCGCTCCAATAGGCGTAGCGGCTCTCACGAGCCGCTCAAGCACGCTTCGCTTCGATCACCGATGAAACGCTGCGATCGCCCGCATGGATCACAGCCGAGAACGGGCCGCGGCACATTTTATTGGATTGTGCCCGACCTATGTGGTGGTCCAATTTGTGGCACTGAAGGGGTGTAGTGGCCCTCAACACGAGTGCGCGCGCAAGTTGCCGGCTCTTTTGCAGGCCCGATACGGCCAGAACCACTCGGCTCTTGGACTTGTTCCATGGGCCGCCCGCTCAAGATCGGTTGATCATCGGCGAATGACGATGCTCGGCCGGGTCGGTCTCGTCGCAACAACGAAGCGGAACTCGCTTGTATTGGCGTGCAGCCGGTGAGTCGGCGGCGGTATCGTCAAGAACCCCTCGTACGGCCAACCTTGCGGAGGGGATATGCAGTTCGACGCAGCATGTAGAGACCGCTCAAGACGATCAATGCGGCGCCCGCGAGGGACCATGGGCCCGGGATTTCGCCAAAACCGACGTATCCTGCGATACCCGACCATAGCAGCGCAGTATAGCGGAAGGGTGTAACCGCTGAGATTTCGCCCTCGCGGAATGCGAGCGCGACGAAATAGATGGCTCCGCCGAGGAATGCGGCACCGCCGAGCAGCAACAAGCATTCGTCAAAATTGAGAGGTCGCCACCCACCCCAAGGACCCAGAGCGAGCCCGACCAAAGTGAGTGCAATCATGCTCGCGAACGCGAGGACCGTATTTGGAACTGAAGAATTGATCGTACGTGTCAGTACATCGCGAATTGAACTGGCAAGAGCGGCGCCTAGTGCGACGAGGACCCAGGCGTTGAACGAGGCGGGTGCGGGCCGGAGAATGAACAGCACCCCTACGAAACCGACCAGCACCGCGAGCCACCGAGAAACATCGACCTGCTCACGGAAAAACACCACCGCCATGATGGTCACGATGATGGGCGTCAGCAGGACCACGGCCGAGACGTCCGTCATTGGCAGATGCACCAGCGCCGTCACATAGAGCGCCGACGAGGCCGCATCGAGCAGGGAGCGCCAAAGCACGGGCTTGTCCAGTGCGGAACGCAAGTGGCGCCAATCTCCCATGAGGATCATGGCTGCGCCGACCAGCAGCACCGTGAAAATGCCGCGCACCGCGAATACCTGGCCCAGCGGATGCGTCAGGGCGACAGACTTGGTGAAGACGTCGGAGATGCTGAACGACGCCATTCCGCAGATAATCGCGGAGATGCCACGCCAATTTGAATTCGTTGGCATCACGAACAATACCGTACCGGATTTTCGGAGATGGAAGAAGACGAATTACGGAAGAACAAAGTGGCAAAGAGCCACCCTTGTCGGCTTCGGCCAACTCTTCGACCGAAGGTTAGGAGCGACGTCTGCGTTCCTTCTCTGCCAAAGTTGGGTGGATCAATCGGCGCAAACGGAAATCAATCTCAATTGGGCGGTCTCGATCAGCCGCGGGCTGCAACGATGGTGTTGCGCAGGATGCCAATTCCGGCCGCCTCCATTTCAATTCGCGCGCCCGGCTCGATCCAGCGTTCGAGTTCGAGACAGCATCCCTTGTCCATGGTGCCCGAGGCAAACACGTCGCCCGGAAAAATCGTCTCGCCGCGGGAGGCATTTTCGATGATCTGCCCCCAGGAGAATTTCATGCCGCCGGTATGGCCGCGGGCCCATTCCTCGCCGTCGACCCGCAGGATCATGGCGATGTCGGCAGGATCGATCTCGTCGAGGGTGACGATGCAGGGGCCCAGCACGTTGCCCTGGTCGAAATCCTTGCTCTTGCCGGCGCCCGCGCCGATGCGGCCCTCGTCGGCCTGCACGTCCCGCGCGCTGAAGTCGTTGTAGATCGTGATGCCGGCAACGTAGTCCAGGGCGTCGGCCGCTTTGATGTCGCGGCCTTGGCGGCCGATCACGATGGCTAACTCGAACTCGAAATCGAGCTTCTGCGAATATGACGGCCAGACGATGTCTTCGCCGGGATCGGCCAAGCCGCAGATGTTGCGGTTGGTGTAGGTCGGCATGCGGTACCAGAGCTCCGGCATCTCCAGGCCCTTGCGCGCCATCGATTTCTTCTTGTGCTCCTCGTAGACGAGGTAGTCCTTGATGCGGCGCGGCCGCAGCGGAATCCGCAAGCGGTATTCATCGCGCGCGTAACTGAGGCGGGCGCCGAGCGGCGAGACGGCATGGTCGGGCTGCGCGGCCGCGAACGAGAGTGCGGCCTCCGCCGCCTCGCGTGCCACCGGCCAGCGCGCCAGGAAATCCACCATATCGGGCGGGATGAGCGCCTCCGGCGAGCGGCGGTCGCGGCATGAACGCCGCGCTCGTGCAACTGCCAGGCATGGGCGGCGGCGAGATCGACTGCGCGCCCGTCATGCAGGGCGCCGACCCGGGACATGTCGCCGAGCGGAGTAGCGATGCTGAAAGTGATGAGCTTCATGGTGGATGCGTCAGTCGTCGATCAGCGCCACGACCCGCGACCAGCCGGCGGTGCCTTGCTCGATCTTCACCGGGAACGCGACCACGGTGAAGCCGGTCGGCGGCAGCGCCTCGAGATTGGCCAGGCGCTCGATCTGCAGATATTCGCGGTCGCGTCCGACCATGTGCGTGGGCCACAGCGAGTTCGGAATGCCCTTCTTGTGATCCGCCGCCATGTCGCGCGGCGCGCGGTCGAGGCCCCAGGCGTCGATGCCGATCATGCGAACGCCCTGATCGAGCAGGTAGTGGCAGCCGTCGGGATGCAGGCCGGGCTGCAGATTGGGAAATTGCGGATTGTCGAAATGCTTGTCGGTGTCGGTGCGCAGCAGCACGATCTCGCCCGGCGCCAGCTTGTGACCGATCTTCTCCAAGCGCCGCGACGATGTCGTCGCGGGTGATGAACTCGGCCGGCTTCTTGTGCGAGAAATCGAGGCACACGCCGGGGCCGTAGCACCATTCGAGCGGCACCTCTTCGATGCTCTTGGACGGCTTGCCCTCGCAGGTCGGGCCGTAATGCAGCGGCGCATCGACGTGGGTGCCGCCGTGGGCCGACAGCGTGACCCGTTCGTGCGCCAGAGCCATGCCGTCCGGATAGCCGCTCGGCAGGAAGTTGAAGTCGGCAGCGCGCCGGCGCGCGGCCTCGACGTGGTTCATGCGCACGATCTCGGGCCCGCCGGGCTCGAACGACTGGTTGCGGATGGTGACGCTCAGATCGATGAAACGCATCCTGGTTCTGCCCCTGCGTGCAGCTCTATTGTACCTTCGGCGCCCGAAATCTTGACCAGCTCGCCCCATTTGCCATGCTCGGTCTTGATCAGGTCGGCGAAGCCGCGGCGGCTGAGATCGCCCGGGATATAGGCCTGCGGCTTGATGAAGCTGTCGATGAACTGCGGCTGCTGCAGGATTTCGGCGACGTCGCGGTGAATCTTGTCGAGGATCGCCGCCGGCGTGCCGGCCGGTGCGGCGTAGCCGAACCAGACGTTGATCGAATAGCCCTTCACGGTCTCGCCGATGGTCGGCAGGTCCGGGCGGTTCGGCAGGCGGTCCTCGGTCGCGGTGGCGACGATCCGGACCTTGCCTTCCTTCTCCAGCGCGTCGAACACCGAGTAGGTGACCATGTACATGGTGAGGCGTCCGGCGATGAGATCCGTGAGCGCCGGCGTCGAGCCGCGGTAGGGCACGTGCAGAATGTCGACGCCCGCGAGATGCTTGAAGTATTCCATCGCGACGTGCGGATAGGAGCCTACGCCCGGGCTCGCATAAGTCAGCTTGCCGGGATTGCTTTTCGCGGCGGCGAGGAGTTCCGGCACGGTCTTGCCGGGCGCCGTGGTGGACGCAGCCAGGACCGGTGCGAGGCGGACCGCAAGTGCGATCGGCTCGAGATCCTTCAGCGGGTCGAACGGCAGCTTGTCGTAAATGTGCGGATTGATGACGAAGGACGAACTGTCGGTGAACAGCAGCGTGTAGCCGTCGGGTGCCGACTTCGCCACCGCGTCCGCGCCGAGCGAGGTGCCGGCGCCGGCGCGATTTTCCACGATGACCGGCTGTCCCCATTTTTCGGAGAGCCGCTGCGAGATGGCGCGGCCGACGGTGTCGGTGCCGCCGCCCGCCGTGTACGGGACGATCACCTTGACCGGCCGGTCCGGATAGTTCTGCGCCTGCGCGGTGGCGGCGAAGGTCAGAACGCAGACGAGGCTACAGGCCGTCCGAACAGCGAACATGGGCATCTCCCTAAGATTTTTTTCATTACGGCTGTTTTTTCAGGCCGGCACGTTCCACCATGCCGCCCCAGAGCACGAAATCGCTGCGCAGCCGCTCGGCAAACTGGGCGCGGCTGAGCTTCGGCGCCGTGAAGCCTTGCGGTCGAACGAAGCCGTCGATGAAGGCCGGATCGTGCAGGATGTCCGCCATGTCGTCGTGCAGCTTGTCGAGCAGCGCCGCTGGAGTTTCGCCGGTGCCGAGACCCCGAACCAGACATCGACGCCGTAGCCCTTCACGGTCTCGCCGATCGTCGGCAGGTCTGGCCGGTCGGGATGCCGCTCCGGCGTCGCCATGGCGAGCACCTTGAGCTTGCCGGCGCGTTCGAGGTCCTGGAAGACGCCGAGCGCGACCATGTAAGCGTCGATCCGGCCGCCGAGCATGTCGGTGATCGCCGGAGAGGTGCCGCCATAGGGAACGTGCACCATGTCGATGCCGGCAAGCTGCTTGAAGTGTTCGACGGCGACGTGCGAATAGGTGCCGGTGCCGGCGGACGCGTAGGTCAGTTTGCCGGGATGCGCCTTGGCGTAGGCGATGAACTCGGCGACGGTCTTGCACCGGCAGATGGTTGCCGATGGCCAGCGCCGGCGCCACGCTCACCGCGAGAAGAACGGGCTCGAGGTCCTTCAGCGGATCGAAATTGAGCTTGGTGGTGTGCGGCGTGACGACGAACGAACTGCTGCTGGTAAACAGCAGCGTGTGGCCGTCGGGCGCCGCCTCGATCACCGCGCGCGTGCCGATGGTTGTCGCGCCGCCTGGCCGGTTCTCAACCACCACCGATTGCCCCCACTTCTTGGACAATCGGTCGGCCAATGCCCGCGCGACGCCATCGTTGGCGCCGCCGGCCGTGAACGGAACAATGATACGCACGGTCCGGCTCGGGAAATTCTCCGCCTGCGTCGAGATCGTGCACACCAGAACGGCGACGAGCGCGGTCAGCGCCGGTCGTAGGCTCCTCGCGAGGTCGAGGTCGAGAAACGAGCGTTTCATCGTAGGGACCGTGAAGTTCTGGGTCGGCAGCACATCGACGCGCACTTCATCTTGGCGCGCGGTCATATCGTGTGCCAACGCTTTTGGACTAGGAGCAGGTTGCAGACCGCGACAAAGATTCAGAGCACTCGCGCTGCAGACCCTGCGAGCATCGCCTTTTTGTCGCCTAATCCAGGGGCAGTCAAGCGCAGGCGGCTATGACCTGAGCGGCATGCGCAACGCGTGCCGCGCGGTTCGCTGTCGCCTTGGCCACGGCGCCCTTTCTACGCACGGCCGCGCCGGCGGCTGATGCACTGAAATCGGCACGCAGCTCTATTCCGCCCGCGGAGATCAATTGTGCTGGCGAGGCTTGGCTGCTGGACGGCAGGAACGCATGGACTGATATGAGCCACCTCGGCGAAATCGTTCGAACCGAACAATTCGCAAAAGGACCTTGACTGAGAGGACCCAGCCCCTGGCATAAAAGGGGTCATTAACCATGAGCGCATATGGTTCTCAGTCGATTGTCATTACAGAACGACGCTATGGCGAGAAAGCAGACTGGCATGCGCGTATTGCTGATTGAGGATGACAGCGCGACCGCTCAATCCATTGAGCTGATGCTCAAATCCGAGAGTTTCAACGTCTTCACGACTGATCTGGGCGAAGAGGGCGTCGATCTCGGCAAGCTTTACGACTATGAGATCATTCTGCTTGACCTGAACCTGCCCGATATGTCGGGTTACGAGGTGCTGCGCACGCTGCGCGTCTCGAAGGTGAAGACGCCGATCCTGATCCTTTCGGGCATTGCCAGCATAGAGGACAAGGTCAAGGGTCTCGGCTTCGGCGCCGACGACTACATGACGAAGCCGTTCCACAAGGACGAACTGGTGGCGCGTATCCACGCCATCGTGCGTCGCTCCAAAGGCCATGCCCAGTCGGTCGTCCAGACCGGCGATCTCATCGTTGACCTCGACGCCAAGACCGCGAAGATCAATCATGTTCGTGTGCACCTCACGGGCAAGGAGTACCAGATGCTGGAGCTGTCTGAGCCTGCGCAAGGGCACGACGCTCACCAAAGAAATGTTCCTCAACCAGCTCTATGGTGGCATGGACGAGCCGGAGATCAAGATTATCGACGTTTTCATTTGCAAGCTGCGCAAGAAGCTCGCCGGTGCATCGAATGGCAAGGATTACATTGAAACAGTGTGGGGCCGGGGCTACGTGCTGCGAGAGCCAGACCAGGAAAAGGCGAAAATATCTGCCTGAGTTTGCATCGCATCGGCAATCAAGCCACGAGTCCGATCTACATTAGGCGAGGCCTTACGTCTTATCATCCGTGCTTGCAGAAGGTCGACCTTGGCTCCCCCGCAGGCTGCCACTCGATGGTTTCGCCGCCTTGGTCGGAGACCGGCCGGAAGGGCTGAATCACTCGCGTTCCCGGGTGGGTGTTCCAGGACAGGACCCGGAGCAAAGGGAACACCAGCGCATGACGGTTCGCTCTGTGACGCACTGCATGTCAGTGCTTCCGCGGCCGGGAATTTTCGAGCCAGAAGCTGCATATTCTCTGGCTGAGCTGCTTGCCCTGGATTTATCGGTGAGGGAGCGAGTCACGGGCAAGGCAGCCATCGGTGTCTCGGATGCGCGGGGAAGGCGGTACTTCCTTGTCCCCGTTCAACTGTCCGAGCCGGAGGAAGATTAGCGTTCCGCGCCGGCCGCCGCCCATCTCGCGATCGAGGAGACTCCCCGGCATTCCTGCCCCCGTAGGGCACCCAGAGCTTGAAGTGCCCAGCTGCTGCTCTGTTGCGCCCGCCCGGGCCTAGGCTTCGTGGCTACGGGGCGACCGCGACGGAGCAGACTGAAATGTGGTTGGGGCCGCGCCGATACACGCCATCGTTTTGCTATTGACCGGGTATGGTCGAATGGGTCCGAACGGCCCTGGGCCGGCACCTTAATTTCATTCCCGATCTGGAACAAGCCGGCATCGGGCTCCCGTCGTATCGAAAACTCCTCCGCCACACAGAGGTCATCGTGAGCCGAATTGCAAA
>CAVVUF010000004.1:0-706733 GCA_963751425.1 uncultured Chloroflexia bacterium
CGCCGAGCCGCTGTCAATAACTTTCGTGACAGTAAGCTTCGCAAGCTGAATGATTGCACCCGGGTTAATGCCCCCGGTCTTATCTGGCGAAGCTAAGCGCATCTGGAGGCTGCCACCTGGGTAGAGAGCCTGAACTTTGGCCATAAATTACATTCGGATCGGTATCTCCGGGGGCTCGAGAGCCCGGACCTCCCCAAAGCAGATATTTCGTGCCGCTTCCCGTGACGTCAAATTTGATGATAACCAAACGTTGCGTGCTGCCGCAGTTGAATGTATTATAATCGAGGGTCCCTGATGAAGCAGCTGGGGCGTAGACCATTGTGATATCAATTCCAACCCCAGAGAAAGCTCCATTGGTATCACTGATCGTCCCACCTGGAACCGCACTCCGGCTCGTATCAAAGGTTTGGAGTGTAGTGTAGCCATAAGGACCGCTGGTCGAATTGTAATAATCGCGACAGACCGGAGCGTAATATGGATTATTCAGACAAATCAAGGTTGCCTAGATCGAGCTGAAATGGAACCGGTTCACCTTCCTTGAAATCCGAGTTGCTAGTTCCAAGTGTCGCAGTCACCCAATTTCCAGTTGGTTTGGTCTCCCAGTTACGCAACTTGACGCTCGAGGGCAGTGTGCTGTCGGTAAAGGTGGTATTGGCAATGCCGGAGATTGATCCAATCGCCATAGCGTTATAGGTGGCCACAAACCAGGTTGGGAGCTGAAAGCTGTAGATGAAAGCGCCGGGTTAGCGTCGGCGATAGGGATCAGGGGGAGCGCCATTCTGACCGCTGGTAGAACTCCATGATTGGTAGATATCATCGTTGACAAAGATCTTTACCACCTCGCCCGCTGCCCAGTCAGTGCCTGTCAGGATGACCGTTTCGCCGGGGGCATAATCTAGCTTGTCGGAAACGATGGTGGGGATACTTTTCGCCTTCGGCGGCCGCGGATTGCACGCCCAGGAACAGGTTGGCGACCATGGCCAAAAGCAAGATGATATTGGGTAATCTCTTGAACCGCTGAGTTACCTGTCGGAAAGTTTTCCTAGTCATATCGTTCTCCTCTCTGGATTGCGTAAGTAAAAATGAGTGATGTTAAGCCCAAAATACCAACGTGGGGCTGGCTTGCTTGAAAATTTATTTTCTCTGCGAATAGGTGCAAATTGGAGCTCCCCTGTTAAGAAGCAAAGACCGACTGTGGGCCGGTTTCGCAATTGGCTCCTCTGTGACCTGGGCAATTTCCCCAAGCGACCACTTACCGGTCACAGGCTCAACGCCTCCCCTTACAACTTAATTGAGTACCTTTACCCTATCTTTGTCAACCAGGACGATCCATGAACTTGAAAGAGTCGTTGAATTTTCCAATCAGAATTCGGACAATCGTGAAAGATTTCACACAGTTAAGGTCTAAATTCTCTAACCCTTATGAAGGCTGCTTTTTAGGCTTGACCCGCTCGAACAGGTTGTAATAGGAGGTGCGGCTGCGGTAGACCACGCCATACCACATGCGCACAGCCCGGTATAGGTCGTGGACGGTCCACTCCAGCCCCTCGGGGGTGGCGGCTTTGCGGCTGAAGACTTCACGGGGGGTGAGAGTCTTCAGGCGCTCCTGCAGGTCGGCTACCTGCACAGGGGTGAGACGGGAGTTGTTGCCGCCCAGGCGGCGGTCGACGAGACCGATCACACCGGAAGTGCGGTAGGCCTGGCACCAGCTCAGCAGGCTGGAGCGGCTGCAACCCTGGCGCGAGGTAATCTCCGCGGCGGGGAAGCCGGTGCCGTACCAGAGCACGGCTTGCAGACGGCAGCAGGAGGGTCGTCGGTGCAGGTTTTGATCATTTGCTCAAGCATGATCACTTCTTCAGGTGTAAGTACAAAACTGCGTGTCACCATGACTTCAGATCAGATCTCTCCAGAAAATGGTTGCCCCTACTTTCAGGGAAAGCGTACGGACTGAGGGTTGGCGAGCAATGTAAGGTGCGAGGACCCCCGAATGACACTTTTATTATACCAGCAAAGAAATTGAAAGGAAGTTTTTATTAGGGTAATCGCATCTAAAAGAAGGGTGAGATAATGGGCGAAAGAAAGGAGCGCCCATGACCTTCGAGCCGGAAATAGGAAGCATAACCAAGCATTTCAGCAAAGTCAGAGACCCCCGCATAGATCGCACAAAACGGCACAGACTAATGGATATTCTGATCATAGCAATCTGTGGAGTGATCTGTGGAGCGGACAGTTGGGTAGACATCGAGTTATTTGGGAAGACCAAGCTGGAATGGCTGAAGGGATTTTTGAAGCTACCCAATGGGATCCCATCGCATGACACATTTGGAAGAGTGTTTGCGGCACTGGATCCGCAGGAATTTGAGAGCAGCTTCATGGAGTGGGTACAAGCCATCAACGAATTGACACAGGGGCAGGTGATCGCCATCGATGGGAAGCAACTGCGTGGATCGCGGACGAGGGTGCAGGCAAGCATGCCATCTATATGGTCAGTGCCTGGGCGACAGAGAACCAGCTTGTGCTGGGGCAGCGTAAGGTTGATGATAAGTCAAATGAGATTACCGCTATCCCCCAATTGTTGAAACTCCTGGAAGTCAAGGGCTGCATTGTCACCGTGGATGCCATTGGCACTCAGACCAAAATCGCCAAAACCATCCTAAGCCAAGGGGGTGATTATATCTTGGCGGTCAAAGAAAATCAGGGCCATCTGTATGAAGATATTCACGATCTGTTTGAAGATAATCAATTGTTCAACTATGAAAGTGTGCCACATAGTTATGCAAAGATGGTCAACAAAGACCATGGACGCATTGAAACCCGTCAGTGTTGGACGATTTCCGATCCCCAGTATCTGGCCAATATCCGTGATTTGCAGCGCTGGGAAGGCGTCAAGACCCTGGTGATGATCCTTTCGGAGCGCCGTATCGGGGAGGATGTCGAAGTGCAGGATCGATACTTCATCTCTAGTCTAGAGAGCCACGCTGAAAAAATCCTGCAAGCGAAACGCAGTTACTGGGGCATTGAGAACCGCTTACACTGGGTATTGGATATTGCCTTCAACGAAGACCGCAGTCGGGTGCGCAAAGATAATGCCCCTCATAACTTCGCGGTCCTGAGACACATGGCTTTGAACTTGTTGAAGCAAGAGAAAACTGCCAAAGGTGGCATCAAGGCCAAGCGCCTTCAGTGTGGTTGGAATGTCGATTATCTCCTCAAGGTTTTGGCAGGATAAGATGCAATCGCCCTAAAGTTTTTATTTACCAACCAACAACTTGGGGGTGTTGAGCAAGCACGGCTGCGAACAGGGCTTCCAGACTGGAGTGCTGGTGCGCTCAAAACGAATGTTCCGCACACCAGCCTGGTCAAGTTGACTTTAAGGCATGGTACAGGCGATGACCTTCAACAGGGTTGGTGGAATAATCTATCAAGGCATTGCTCACAGCGGACAAACGACACATCGACCACAGTGGTGGGAAACAGAGGTTGGGGATGCTAAAAAAGAAGGACACAGCTTACAATAAATACCACTGGTGACAATTTATGCTCGCTGTGCCCTTACACTCAAAAAGCAGGCTTTTTAGTCAACACCTTCTCGACTATCGAAAGTGTTTATGGTCCGATGAAGCTGGAGCGGCGAGACACGAAATCATCGAAGTAGTAGCTGCCACGCGTACCGGTGTCGATGCCGGTTACCCCTCCCAGCCTGACCATCTCGATCCGCTTCGTGTCATTGTCGATCCCCGCCAGTGCCCCCTTCAGCACCCCATCCACCCACAGGTTCAACACCCCATTGTTAGCTCCCCCTGCCGTGGACGCTTTCCACTCCATCTCGATATAGTGCGCAGCATCACTGATGTTCAGCCAGCTCGTGTTCACCCAGGTCCCGGCATCCCCCAGCGCTCCCGCATACAACTGGTAGCTCTGGTTGTAGCCAAAGTAGATCCTCGCCACCACATTCCCTGCCCCATCATAGGCATAGAAGATGGTGTGGTAGTTCCCATTGACCATGCTGATGCTGTTCGGGTCAAAGTAGAAGTGCATCCGGTAGCTGCTCTCAGCACTGGGCGTGTTGTCCGTCACATACAGGTTGTTGTTATCATTGATCACCGCCTGCATACCGTGCCGCCCACCAGGGCTGCAGCGCTGCTCACACTCAGGTCTCCACCATCCGTCGCACTCATTCCACAGCTCAAATTTCCACTCTCGAACCCGTCTGCAAAGATTAGATCCGACAAGTGGATATATGCGGTCCGGGTGAGGATGTCAGCTTCTCCGTTCCGGGTCACCGTCAGCTTCACGGTGTAATCTCCGCTGGTCGTATAGGTATGCACCGGGTTGGCTATGGCACTCGTCTCTCCATCCCCAAACTCCCACAGGTAGGAAGTGATCTCGCCCGCCGGCGTCGATTGGCTCGTAAAGGTCACATTCAGCGGCGCCGAGCCTGTCGTCGGGCTGGCACTGAAGTCAGCCTTCACGGCTGGCCCGATATACAGCTGCCGCCCGGATACAAAGGCATCGAAGTAGTAGCTGCCACACGTGCCGGTGTCGATGCCGGTTACCCCTTCCAGCCTGACCATCTCGATCCGCTTCGTGTCATTGTCGATCCCCGCCAGTGCCCCCTTCAGCACCCCATCCACCCACAGGTTCAGCACCCCATTGTTAGCTCCCCCTGCCGTGGACGCTTTCCACTCCATCTCGATATAGTGCGCAGCATCGCTGATGTTCAGCCAGCTCGTGTTCACCCAGGTCCCGGCATCCCCCAGCGCTCCCGCATACAACTGGTAGCTCTGGTTGTAGCCAAAGTAGATCCTCGCCACGATATTCCCTGCCCCATCATAGGCATAGAAGATGGTGTGGTAGTTCCCATTGACCATGCTGATGCTGTTCGGGTCAAAGTAGAAGCGCATCCGGTAGCGGCTCTCAGCGTTGGGCGTGTTGTCCGTCACATACCGGCTGGTATTGTCTGTGATGGCAACCTGCATCCCATTACTCCCCGTCAGCGCCGCGGCCGTGCTCACGCTCGGGTTCCCGCTCGGCACGCTCGCCCCCCATTTGTCCAGGTTCCCAGTCTCAAAATCGTCTGCAAAGATCAGGTCCGAGACATGGATGTAAGCGGTCTTGGTGAAGGTATCAGCTTCTCCGTTCCGGGTCACCGTCAGCTTCACGGTGTAATCTCCGCTGGTCGTATAGGTATGCACCGGGTTGGCTATGGCACTCGTCCCTCCATCCCCAAACTCCCACAGGTAGGAAGTGATCTCGCCCGCCGGCGTCGATTGGCTCGTAAAGGATACACTCAGCGGCGCCGAGCCTGTCGTCGGGCTGGCACTGAAGTCAGCCTTCACGGCTGGCCCGATATACAGCTGCCGCCCGGATACAAAGGCATCGAAGTAGTAGCTGCCACGCGTACCGGTGTCGATGCCGGTTACCCCTCCCAGCCTGACCATCTCGATCCGCTTCGTGTCATTGTCGATCCCCGCCAGTGCCCCCTTCAGCACCCCATCCACCCACAGGTTCAGCACCCCATTGTTAGCTCCCCCTGCCGTGGACGCTTTCCACTCCATCTCGATATAGTGCGCAGCATCGCTGATGTTCAGCCAGCTCGTGTTCACCCAGGTCCCGGCATCCCCCAGCGCTCCCGCATATAACTGGTAGCTCTGGTTGTAGCCAAAGTAGATCCTCGCCACGACATTCCCTGCCCCATCATAGGCATAGAAGATGGTGTGGTAGTTCCCATTGACCATGCTGATGCTGTTGGGATCAAAGTAGAAGCGCATCCGGTAGCTGCTCTCAGCAGTGGGCGTGTTGTCCGTCACATACAGGTTGTTGTTATCATTGATCACTGCCTGCAGACCTTGCGAGCCCGCCAGGGCTGCAGCGCTGCTCACGCTCAGGTCTCCACCATCAATCGCGTTCACTCCTAACCATTGGCTCAAGTCTCCACTCTCGAACCCGTCCGCAAAGATGGCATCCTGCACCACTTGCAGGCTCACCGTGGCAGCATTCGACTCCAGCGTCCCATCACTGGCTTTGTAGGTGAAGCTGTCTGCACCGCTGTAACCAGATGCAGGAGTATAAGTGAAGGAGCCATCTGCATTCAGGGTCAGCGTGCCGTGCGCCGGGCCTATCGCCAGGACGGCGCTCAGGGCAGTCAGGTCGACATCACTGTCGTTGCCCAAGACACCCGGGGCAGCGATCACCAGCGCCTGGTTGTCGGCTGTGGTATAGGCATCAGTCACTGCCACCGGTGCATCGTTCACCGGGGTCACGGTCACCGTCAGGTTGCAGGGATTGCTGTCCACCGAGCCGTCATTCACTTTCACCGGCACTGTCAGAGTCCCATAGTAGTTCGCTTCCGGAGTGATTGTGTTGTCCAATACCGTGTAGTTCGTCCCTGCCAGTACCACCAGGCTAAAGCCGGTTGGGTAGGTGTTGTCCACGTCCACAACCGTCAAGTCTCCCAGCGTGATCGCCAGCGAAGTGTCCTCGTTCGTCGAGAGCCCCTGCTGCCCGGTGATCTCCGGCGCATCGTTCACCGCAGTCACAGTCACCGTCAGGTTGAAGGGATTGCTGTCCGCCGAGCCGTCATTCACTTTCACCGGCACTGTCAGGGTCCCATAGTAGTTCGCTTCCGGAGTGATTGTGCTGTCCAATACCGTGTAGTTCGTCCCTGCCAGTACCACCAGGCTGAAGCCGGTTGGGTAGGTGTTGTCCACATCCACAACCGTCAAGTCTCCCAGCGTGATCGCCAGCGAAGTGTCCTCGTTCGTCGAGAGCCCCTGCTGCCCGGTGATCTCCGGCGCATCGTTCACGGCAGTCACAGTCACCGTCAGGTTGAAGGGATTGCTGTCCGCCGAGCCGTCATTCACTTTCACCGGCACTGTCAGGGTCCCATAGTAGTTCGCTTCCGGAGTGATTGTGCTGTCCAATACCGTGTAGTTCGTCCCTGCCAGTACCACCAGGCTGAAGCCGGTTGGGTAGGTGTTGTCCACGTCCACAACCGTCAAGTCTCCCAGCGTGATCGCCAGCGAAGTGTCCTCGTTCGTCGAGAGCCCCTGCTGCCCGGTGATCTCCGGCGCATCGTTCACCGCAGTCACAGTCACCGTCAGGTTGAAGGGATTGCTGTCCGCCGAGCCGTCATTCACTTTCACCGGCACTGTCAGAGTCCCATAGTAGTTCGCTTCCGGAGTGATTGTGCTGTCCAATACCGTGTAGTTCGTCCCTGCCAGTACCACCAGGCTGAAGCCGGTTGGGTAGGTGTTGTCCACGTCCACAACCGTCAAGTCTCCCAGCGTGATCGCCAGCGAAGTATCCTCGTTCGTCGAGAGCACCTGCTGCCCGGTGATCTCCGGCGCATCGTTCACCGGGGTTACCGTGAGTGTCACCGTGGCAACGTTGCTGTCTGCCGTCCCATCGTTGGCCTTATACGTAAAGCTATCCGGGCCGCTGTATCCGGCAGCAGGCGTGTAAGTGAATGAACCATTGGCGTTGAAAGTCAACGTGCCTTGCGACGGGTCAGAAACCTTGATCGCGGTAAGTGCATTCCCATCTGGGTCAGAATCATTGCCCAATACACCCGGGGCAGCGATTTCCAGCGCCGTATCTTCAGCGGTGCTGTAACTATCGTCCGCCGCGACCGGTGGGCGGTTGCCAAACAAAGCCTGGATTTCTGATGCCGATAGGGCACGATTGTAAACGCGCGGCTTCATCGATCCAACCCTGGTACTTGCGCGTCACGTCGCTTTGGGCGCCTATGCCGAGGGGTAGATCGTTCGTGGCGATCGTCGTTCCGGCAGGCAGCACCAACTCGCTTTCTTGGATACCGTTGATATACAGGCGCATGGTCGTGGTCGCACCATCATAGGTAGCCGCGACATGCATCCAGGTATTTCCATCGATCGGGTAGAGCGTGGTGGAATTGATCCGGTATGCATCCTCATTGGTAGCCTGGTTGATGCGGAAGAAGACTTTCTGCGGCCAGGTCGAACCTGTGGAAGCTAAGGTCAGTTCGTAACCATCGGTGCCATCGATGACGGCCTTCTTAATTAAATCTTGCGGCGTGGCAGAGAACACCTCGGGCTTGATCCAGGCTGCCAGGGTCAACCCGCCCGTCAGATCCAGGCTGGCATCGTCTGAAACGAGGCCATATTGGTTCGAGCCATCCAGGTCGAGGGCATAAGAGCCAACCTTGCCGGCAGCCCAGGCTGGCGCGCCAACCAGGGCAGCATCGTTCAAGTAAGATGAGCCGTCCATCAAAACAGAGCCAGAACCTTCTTCCATGGGCCAGCAGCCCACCAGGGTGGGATCGGCTTCGCAAGTTACGCCATCCACGGCGATCGTATCCACATCGGTGGCGGTATTGTTGCCAGGGAGGGGATCCGTAATGCCACCAGGTGCAGTGACCGTGGCCGTGTTGTTTACTACACCGCGAGCGCCCAAATCAACCGTGGCGGAGAGGCTGTAGGTGACTGAGGAACCCGCAGGCAGGTTGACCGTGTCGTTGATGCTGCCAGTACCCGAGGCGGTACAGCTCGCTCCGCCGGAGGCAATGCAGGTCCAATTGGCATTGATCAACGCGGCAGGCAAGGTGTCTGCTACCGTGGCGCCAGTGACAGCCAGCGGGCCGTCATTAGTGACCACAATTGTATAGTTGACGAGATCATTTGGCCGGACGGTGAGAATCCCATCGGTCTTGGTGATGGCGAGATCGGCGCCGCTGGTGTAAATGGGCGTACACAGCTCGCCGTGTACCTGACTGCTGCTGTGGAAGATGGTCACCAGCTCGGTCGAATAATTCTGCCTGGTGCTGGAGACATCGTTGAAGCCACCGGAACGCAGAACCATCTCGCTGCCAAAGGCGATTGTCCCGGTGCTTGACTGCCGGTAAACAATATTGTTATAACCCTCTGACTGGGTATAGATGTAAGTCAAGATACCGTTTACCGAGTCCAATTCAATATTAGGTCGCGTCCCCGACTCGGTGATGCCATGCAAGTCCGGATCCCAGGTGCCATCGGGATGGCGCACTAACAACCCGAGCTTGGGATACCCAGCGGTATCATAACTCGTCTTGACGGCTGCATACAGGGTGCTGTCGGGTGCTACCTTGACATTCAAGTGATCGTCGGCAAAGCCTGTTCCAACCGAAATATGGGCCGTTCCAGCGGCTGGCTGCTCATCTGCGCCCCACAGGGTCGGGTCAGCGCCATCCTGATGGATGCGGAAACCGAAAAGCTTTGTGTTCTGGTTCGACCAGAGCACACCGATCGTATTATTGGGCAATGCAGTTACTACCGAAATATCATCATTGGCGACGAGGCCCGTACCCAAGATAACTGATTGGGTCCAGTCTGAATAAGGCGAGTCGCTGTAGTAAGCCAGCATATTCCCGCTGGAGCCATTCACGGTAGCCAGCCACATTCGTCCGGTGGAGTCGATGTCAATCGTGGCAACTTCACTGTTCAGGGCAATGGAGTTGTGCCGGGCGGGTTGGCTCCATAGTTGATAGGTCCCAGCACTATACTCGACGGAAACCAACTGCGAGGATGAAGGTCATTGACCAGCAAGATATGAGCCAGGCTGCCAATCGATTTTACATCAGGTTTGAAACCGGTGGCGTTGGAGAGCTTCAGGACCTCCATCCAGGTCGTGCCTTGCAGCTTCCACAGCCATGTACCAGCTGAGCTGGCGCCGATGGCATCTGTGCCAAAGACCGCCCACCAGGCGTTATCATACTGCCAGATTCTGGACTGCGGCTTATTGCCGTTGGTATCAAATTCGGCCACCCAGGGCTTGGGATCGAGATTCGTACAAGCTAGACCCCCGGAGCCACAGCCGCCGAGAACTCCGCAGTAACCGACTTTGCAGCATCCATGGTCACCTGGCAAGCCCCAGCACCCGAGCAAGCCCCACTCCACCCTATGAATGTGGAGCCACTGTCGGGGGCAGCGGTCAGCGTGACAGGCGTGTTGTAGTTGTAAGCGGCAGCGCAGGTCAAACCACAATCTATGCCTGCAGGAGCGCTGGTGATTATCCCTGCTCCCGTTCCGGTCTTGCTGACGGAAAGGACAAAGGTTTTGAGCGCAAAGGAGGCTGTGACTGACTTCGCCGTACTCATGGTCACCTGGCAGGTGCCCATACCCGAGCAGTCGCCGCCCCAACCGGTGAAGGTGGAGCTGGCATCGGGGGCAGCGGTCAGCGTGACGAAGGTGTTGTAGCTGAAGTCAGCAGAGCAGGCTAACCCGCAGTTAATTCCTCCTTGATCGCTGGTGACCACACCAATCCCAGTACCAGCCTTGCCAACAGAAAGGGTATAAGTTTTCAATGCAAAGCTGGCAGTGACTGACTTCGCCGCATCCATGGTCACCTGGCAGGTGCCGGTTCCTGAACAGCCTGCACCAGTCCAACCGGTGAAGGTGGAGTTTGCGTCAGGGGTGGCGGTCAGCGTGACGAGGGTGGTTGCGTCGAAATCGTAAGCGCAGGTCACGCCGCAGTCAATACCGGCCGGCGAGCTAACCACTCCGCCAGTACCTGTGCCTCCCTTGCTGACAGTGAGGGTGAATTGCGTGGGTTGGGCGATCCCAGCCAGCACCTCGATCTCGGCTTGGCTGAGAGCACGATTGTAGACGCGCACATCATCCATGGCCCCTGTATATTTATTTGCACCAGTACTATCTGCGCCAATGCCCAAGCCAAGATGCGTTAGTAACGATTGAAATGGTAGCTGGGTTTGCTGTTGTCCAAAACGCCATTGATATAGAGTTTTATAGTCGTCCCATGTAAGTGCTGCGACATGGACCCAGGTTGTACCATCCACAGGATAATTTATGGTTGAGTTTACACGGTAAGTATCGGAACTTGTCGTCTGATTGAAGCGAACAAAATATTGCTGATTTGCAGCCGAACCAGGCTGCAGCGAACCCAACTCATATCCATTCGTGTTCCATTCACCGCTTTCTTGATCAAATTCTGCGTGGTTGTCTGCCCAGGTCTGATCCAGGCAGCCAGTGTAATCTGATTGGCTATATCCAAACTCGAATTATCTGGAACTAAAGCATAAGTACTTCCGTTCAACTGTAAAGCATACACCCCATTATGGCCGGTTACCCAGGTTGGGGTCCCAACCAAAGCACCGTTATTCCCATAACTGGAAGCGTCAATAATAGCTGAACCGCTGCCTTCTTCCATCGGCCAGAAACCAACCAAACTCGCAGTTACCGTCACAGCTACATTGGCGGTGTTGCTATCACTTACGCCATCATTGGCTTTGTAGGTGAAACTGTCGGAACCGTTGAAGCCGGTGTTGGGGGTGTAGCTTAGATTGCCAACCTCCACAGAGCTGCACCGTGCTGTCCCTGAGCCACGATGCTGTAGGTGAGGGTATCCCCGTCCACATCGGTGCAGGAGGGAGCCACCTGCCGAGTGGTATCTTCAGGGGTGGTGATGGTCACATCGGAACAGACCGGCGCGTCATTGACCGGCTGGACGGTGACATTCACAGTGATCGTATCGGCGCCGCCGTTGCCATCGGAAACCTGAACAATGAATAAGTCATTGTTATTGTAGTTGGCATTGGGAGTGTAGCCGATAACCGACGAGGTACCGGTTCCGCTAGCGGAGGCTGTACCATGCGAAGCGGGAGCAGGAAACTCCAAGTGAGGGTTCGCCCAAATCAGCATCTGTTGCATGCAAGGTTAAATCGAAAGGGTCGGGGCGCCATCTTCGGACATGGTGACACCTACAGGTTCACTCTCAGTGATGACCGGTGGCCGGTTGGAGACTGTCTCGGTGGTGAAGCTCCAGGTGGGGCTCACAGCAACAGCGCCGCCATTATCCGCGACGGCATACCATTCGTATTCATTATTGTTCAGCAGCCCTGACCAGGTGACACTGGCGTCGGAACCGGATGGAACGGTGGTACTGCCAATCAAGGTGAAATCAGCCATACCATCCATGGTATAGGGCAGATCAAAGGTATTGCTTGTATCTGAAGGTGGATAGGATTTGTCCTGGTTCGGGGAGTAAGTGGAGATGTGGATCAGGTTGTTTGAAGGCGAGAAGCGCATGATACGCAGGTAACCGCTTTGCTGGTTATCGACGGATTGATAATCTGAGCGCAAGGCGTAGACAAGATTCCCGTTCGTACCCACCTCCTGGCGCCGCCCGGTTATATCGAGGTGACCGCCGAGCATCAGGAACAGGTTTGAATTGCCCTTGAGGGCATTGAAAATTGCGGTCCCCTGATTGGTAAAATTATTCCCGTTGAGTAGGTCATGGGTAACCACAATGGCGCGCTTCGTTGGATTAGCGGCTAAAATGCCGTTCGCCCAGACAAGCACGTCTAAGGCGCTGGTCATGGATGTGTCATACTCAAAGAACAGCACGATGAAATCCATCCCGCTGGCAGAGAATATGGCGTAGGTATTATCGTAATCACTGGTGCCATAACGCCCGCCATAGGTGAGCTGGGAGGCAATCCGCGACCCAAAGGCGGTGTTGAAATTTCCGGTAGCCGAAGGAGCGCCATCGTGATTGCCAAGCGTCAATCCATAAGGAACTCCGCCGGAAGTGAGAATATCCCAGGCTGTCATGGCGGCAGTGAATTCACCCGGGTAGAGGTGCTACGTATTCACATTATCCCCGAGCGAGACCACATATTTGATATTACTGGTGGACTTGTTTGCGACCACCCAGTTCATCTGGGCGTTATAGATAGCGTTATAGGTCGAGGCATAATACTGCGGATCTGGAATGGCGATCAGGGTGAAATCAACCCCGGGAGCACCAACTTTCGGGCGACCGTAGAACGAAACAGTTTGCGGGCTGTGAGGGAGTCTGCGACGTGCACGGTGAGGGCTGGAGAAAGCGCAACACCCGTTGCCAGGTCCGCAGGAGCCACCAAAGTGGGTACATCGGGAGTGATCCCTAAATCGAATGGCGCACCAGGACCCAGGCGTAAGAACTGCCGGCGATCGTGCCATTCGCAGCGGTGGCGATGGAATCAATAGCCGTTAGCCCGGCACCTTCATTCAAACCCCAACGGGCCACCAACCCGGAGCCGCCGGTGATCTGGTTGTTAATATTGGCAAGGATCTCGTTCTGGGTTAATGCACGGTTCCACACTCTCGCTTCATCAAGAACACCCTGGAAGTAACCCTTTGGCGTTGGCACTGACCCGGTTGTTAACATCGTACCCAGGGCTGCATTTTGATGGTGTCTGAGCGCGGAGGCAGGAAACAGCCAGGGTGGCTTCCAATTTCCCGTCCAAATAGAGGCGCCAGAGCGGTGCCATCCCAGGTGGCAGCAGCATGGTGCCAGGTACCCATAGAAATGGGGGTAGTACCATAAACCGGATGGTTCAGTCCGGTTGCCATATCCTCAAAATCCGCGGCGATCACATCCAACAAATCATCGATTACCAAAACCCAATTGGCATCCACGCTCGAACCTTCATCTCAGGTGCCCATGGGTAACCAGAGGAATGGCATATGGAATGCCGGAAGTCCCAGTAGTACTGGTTATCCTGTATCCGGTGCGCTTGAACCAGGTCTCGATCGTGAAGGTTGCCAGATCAAGTTTGGCAGGGTCACCGAAAGTGACATAGGTGTCTGTGCTGGTAAAGCTCGAGGGCTGCGCCTAATGCCGAGGTGGGAATGGCATAGCCTTCGTTGGAGTCAAGGGGTACAACCTGCCGCTGGTATCCACTGCCCTCACAACGTAGTAATATTCTGTCCCGTTTAGTAATCCAGGATTATCATTATAAGCCGATGCGATGACCAGGCTGGGGTTAGTTTCAGGCATACCCTACGGTGTTCGTGCGGCGGTAAACATTGTAGCCTGCCAGATCGGAATCCCGCGTTATCTGCCCAATCAGGGAGGCCATCATATTTGCGCCGAGGGCGGTGCAGCCGGTGGGAGCGGTGGGAGGGGTAGTGTCAAAGGTGAGGTTAAACGGCGCGCCGGGGGTAACCCAGGAGTACGTTGCACCAGTGATCGTCCCATTAGCAACCGTGGCAATGAGATCTCCAACCACTGCGCCGATTCCTTCGTTTAATCCCCTGCGTGCAACCAATCCAGTTCCGGAAGTGGGTTCGCTATGGATATCTTTCCTGATCTGTGACTGGGAACGAGCCAAATTCCACGCCCGCGCTTCATCGATACGCCCTGGAATAGCCGTGAGGGGTGCCGCCGGATACAATCATCGTGCCCAACCCGACTCGTTGTATCCAATCCGACCGTGGTGTGAATGCTCCGCCACAAGCGTGGTCTCAATTCCCATTCAGGTAAAGTCGCCAGGTTGTGCCATCGTAGGTGGCGGCAGCGTGATACCAGATATCATTTACATGGGGAACTCCGCTGACCGGATCGTTTAACCCGGTTCTCATATCTTCGAAATCTACGCCGATCACCTCCGTCGTATCGTTAATCACTAAAACCCAATCCGCATCTAAATTAAATACCATCACCCTGGGGTGAACCGTGCGTCACCGATGGGATAGCGCTGGCAATGCCGCCTGTTCCAGTTGTATTTGCCGTACCTGTCCCGGTTCGTTTGAACCAGGTTTCGATCGTGAAGGTAGCGAGATCAAGTTTGGCGGGATCGCCAAAGGTGACATAAGTGCCGGAGGCAGTGGTGAATTGCAGCACGGTTTTAATCTCAGCCGGCGTGGCGCTGGCTTCATTAGATGCCCCCTGATTGGTTGGCGCTGGTATCAACCGCGGTGATCACATAATAGTGAGATCTGCCCGTTGGTGCGCCCATGTCATTGTAAGTCGTGCCGGTGACCAACGTGCCGCCATTGACCGGACTGGTGACAACGGGTGAAGTTGTGCTTCGGTAGATGTTGTAGCCCGCCATGGCGCCCTCCACGTCGCTGCCCAGCTCGACGCTACGGTGGTGTTGCCTGGAGTGGCAGTGAGGCCCGTTGGCGCGGCGGGGGGGATGATATCCCCAGCCGGGGTAGCTGTGGCCTCATCGGAAGTGATAGATGCATTCCCGGAGGTATCCACCGCTTTAACCGCATAAAAATACGGGGTACCGTTGGTCAGCCCCGTATCGTTAAAGGATTCAGTGGTGATCAAAGCACCATTGATCGGAGTGGTGGTAGCCACAGGCGAGGTGGTGCTGCGATAAACGTTGTAACCCTTCACATCCGGGTCTGCGGGGGAAGTCCAGGTGAGACTAACGGTGGTATTGCCGGGCGTCGCCGTGAGAGCAGTCGGAGCGGCGGGCGGGGTGATATCGCCGGGAGGGGTGGTGCCGGCTAATGCTTGGATCTGGACTCGACTCAAGGCAAGATTATAGACACGTACATCGTCTATTTTCCTTAGAAATGTTGTATGTCCATCATACTCTTGCCCCTATGGTAAGAGGTAGATTATTCGTAACAATTACTGTTGGACAACAGCTTTATGTTCCACCAAATTACACCGTCAACATAAAGTCTCAACGTTGTCCCATCGTAAATGTCGCAGCCACATGCATCCAGGTTTCCATTTAATTGATATGTGGTGGCATTTATTCGGTATGTATCGTGGTCGGTTGTGTTGTTGGTTAAAACGGGCAAATAGTACACCAGACCGATGAAAGTCCTAATTCATATCCGTCTACACCGGTAATTCCGGTCTCTTTGAAATTTGCTTTATTTAATAATGTCTGCGTGGCATTTCTGTTTGTGGTTGGCTTGATCCATGCTGCAAGAGTTAACGTAGTGGCAAATCAAGACTATGGGTCATCTGGGACACTTACATATTGGAGTGAACCATCCAAATTGAAGGGAATGGCTCCGATTTTCCTGCAACAAGACGAACTTCCATCATTTAGGTGCCGTCATTAAACGGGATGCCCCACCATCATAGAGGGTAGTTCCGCTGCCCTCCTCCATGCGCCAGCAGCCCACCAGCGATGTGTCAGCTTCGCACATCACGCGATTGCTACCTGCCGCTGCCAGCGCCTTCTGCTGCGGCGCACCGACTGCACCCAACAACATACTGAGAATAGTTATAATTGCAACAAAGCGGAACATGGAATTATGTTTCATCTTACCCTCCAAAGAATGAATAGATTAGAACCTGGATTTTGGCTGCCTGATGAACAGCATTGAAATGGTATGAGAATTTGCGGGACGAAACGGGGACTTATGCTTAATGTCGATGCTTGCTTCAAAAACATCATCGCTCCCTGGGCGCAAAAGATCAGGTAAGTTTTGTTTGAATTAAAAAGGGAAAAGCTATGAAAATGACCAGCCCTCCATTAACATAACGGAAAAATACCTGAAAAGAGTCATTTTTCACAAAAGAAAGAAAAGCGCCGCGATGTGAGGTGGCTGGGATAAAGTGATCGCAGCGTTTTGTATTTAGCGTTCGTGAATATAATAAAGATACCGGAACAACAAAGATGTTATTGCGATCATCAGAGGTGAGATCTATTATTTATCCGGGTGATAGTAAATGAACAACTCTTCAGAGCTTATTAAACAAGCGATTGCGGAAGCAAAATCTGGAAATAAAGCCGGAGCGAAAAAGATCCTGGCGCATGTCGTAAGACAAGAACCTGGTAATGCTCAAGCCTGGTATGTATTGAGCCGTCTGGTTGAGGAGAAGGAGCAAATTATCTACTGCCTGAACCAGGTCCTGAAGAGCATGCCTGACAACACTCAGGCGAAAGCGCGCTTGAAGAAGCTGCAAGCCTCGCCTGCAGCCAAACCAGCCTCAGACACCCAAGGCAAAGATAAAAACCGATCCGGCAGGATCGTCCTCATTGGATCAGGCTGCATGCTTGAATTCTGTCTCATCCTGGTAGCCTTATATTTAGGCATCCATTCCCTTGGTTTCTTTACAAAACCAACCCCCACAACAGCCTTTTCGCAGGCGCTTCATCAAAAAGACACAGGGGTCAATCCGGTTTTAGCTTTTACCGATACCCCAAAATCACAACCAGCCGATGTCATTTCTGCTTTACCAACCGCTACGGCAACAGTCACCAGCACACCCAGCCCCACTCCAAATCCCACAAATACGCCCCAACCGGTTCTTACTGGTGCTTCTGCATGCATCCCGCTGAATGCGCAGAGCGAGGTTGGGCAGGTCCTGAGCGTTTTGGATGGTGACACCATCGAGGTTTTGATCAAAGGGCAAACTTATCGAGTCCGGTATATCGGGATCAACTCCCCTGAGACCTACTCCCCTGAGACGGGGACTGAAACCTTCGGACCGGAGGCAGCCGAGAAAAATAGAGAACTGGTGGATGGAAAAGAAATCATCCTGGTCAAAGACACTTCAGAAACCGATCCGTATGGACGCCTTCTGCGATACGTCGTTGTGGGCGATTTGGGAGGCGTATTTGTAAATTACGAGCTGGTTGCTAGCGGTTACGCTTCCGCGTCATCTTATCCGCCTGATACTGCATGTGATGAGGCTTTCTCCTCAGTAGAAAGAAATGCACGCTCGCAGGAATTGGGTTTATGGGCTCCTGTACCCATCCTTTTACCCCCAAACCCACCTGCCCTGGAAACTTCAGGAAATTGTGACCCGGCTTACCCGGATGTGTGTATCCCTTCACCACCACCAGATTTGGATTGTAAAGATATCCAATTTAGGCGTTTTCGCGTCTTGCAGCCAGACTCACACAATTTTGATCGAGATCAAGATGGGATCGGATGCGAAAGCCAGTAGTCCTGAAAGAGGTAAAATAGACCCTATGAACCAAAAAATACTCCAACAGAGCTGGGATGTGGTGGTGGCGGGCGGGGGACCCGGGGGCGTCAGCGCGGCGGCCGCGG
Source organism: uncultured Chloroflexia bacterium (assembly GCA_963751425.1). GTDB lineage: Bacteria > Chloroflexota > Anaerolineae > Anaerolineales > UBA4823 > CAVVUF01. The sequence continues at coordinate 17,775 of CAVVUF010000004.1, forward strand.
CGGCCAAACGCGGGGCAAAGGTGCTGCTGGTCGAGCGGTACGGATACCTGGGAGGGATGGCGACCGCAGGGCTGATCAATCCTTTCATGTCTTATACGGTTAAGGCAACCGGGCAGAACATCGCTTCGGGCATCTTCAACGAGATCCTCGATCGCCTGGCAGCCCGCGGCGGACTGGCCCAAGACCGGGTCACCTTCGACGACGAGCAGATGAAATTCGTGCTGGATGACATGCTGGAAGCTTACGGAGTCACCAGCCTGCTGCATTCGACGGTCATGGGGGCGGAGGTGCAGGCGGGGGTGGTGCAGGCGCTCCGGATCACGGGCAAGTCGGGCGAGCTGAGGCTGGTCGGGAAAGTTTTCATCGACAGCACCGGCGACGGCGACCTGGCGGCGCTGGCGGGCTGCGAGGTGGCGCTGGGCAGGGATGAGGATGGCTTCTGCCAACCGATGACGCTGTGCTTCCGGGTGGCGGGGGTGGATACGGGCGGAGAGACCTATCACTGGGACCACCCGCTGCGGCTGGAGATCGACCGCATCTACCAGGAGGCAAAACAGAGCGGAACCGTAACCAACCCCCGCGAGGATGTGCTGATCTTCGCCACGCTGCATCCCGACGTGCTGCATTTCAACACCACACGCGTGATCCAGAAATCGGGGGTGGATGTCTTTGATCTGACGGAGGCGGAGCGGATCGGGCGGAAGCAGGTCGTTGAGATGGTCGAGCTGCTGCGCAGGAATGTGCCCGCTTTCAAGAATGCATATCTGCAGAAAATGGCTGCGCATATCGGGGTAAGGGAGAGCCGGCGGGTGATGGGAGGCTACCTCCTGACGGCTGAGGAGGTGCTGGCGGGGGCGAAGTTCCCCGACGGCATCGCCCGCAGCGTGTACCCGGTGGATATCCACAACCCGGCGGGGACGGGCACGGTGCTCAAGCACCTGGCGGAGGACGCCTATTATGAAATCCCCTTCCGCTGCCTGGTGCCAAGAGGCATGCGCAACTTACTGATCGGGTCGCGCTGTATCAGCGCCACGCACGCGGCGCATTCCTCGCTGCGGGTGATGCCGGTGGTGTCGGGGATCGGCGAAGCCGCCGGGACCGCGGCGGCAATCTGCGCCCAGAGGGGAATTTTTGTGGATGAGCTTGACGGGCGGGAAGTGAAGTCGCTTATCCTCTAAACTTCTGCGCCTCTTCAGCCAGCTCCCTGGCGTTGGCCTGGATCTTGCTGATGGCTTTGACGGCGTCATCGACGCCCTTCTGCCCGGCGCGGAAGATGGATTCGTCCAGCCAGACGGCTTCGTGCTCGCAGGCGCGCTCGGCAGCGGGCAGCGACATTTTGTCGAACTGGAAGTATTCCGGGAAGGCGTTGGGCACAGCCAACCTCGATTTCTGGGGCTGAAAGAGGGTGTAGTGGTGCATGGCCTCGTAGCCGACCCAGCAGTCGATACCTTCGGCACTCAGGGCGGCGCACAGAACATCGTGCTCAACGCCGAACTGCCCCGGGTCGATGGCGAACATATAGCGGTAGAAGGAACGCGTGGTGTGGCGAGGATCTCGTTTCAAGACGCGCACGCCGTGAATCTCGCTGAGGGATTCATCCATGTAGGCAGCCATCTCTTCTCTCATTTTCGCCTGGGCAGGGAAGCGCTCGATGCCGACCAGAGCCAGGGCAGCCTGCAGCTCGCTCAGGCGGTAATTGGCGCCCATCAGGTATTCCCCGGAGTAGTCCTCCGGTCCGCCGCCCAGGGCATGCGGGCGGCCGCAGTCGATGATGCTGGCAGCTTTGGCAGCCAGCTCAGGGGTGCGGCAGAGCAGGATGCCGCCTTCACCGCTGGTAAGGATCTTGGATGACTGCAGGCTGAAGGAACCGAAGTGACCGAGGGTGCCGGCACCTTGGCCGCGCCATTTGGCGCCGTGGGCATGGGCGCAGTCTTCGATGACAATCAAATTGTGCTTCTCAGCCAGCGCCAGGATGGCGTCCATGTCGGTCATCTGGTGGGCAAGGTGGACGACGATGATGGCACGCGTGCGGGAGGTGAGGGCTTTTTCGGCAGCTTTGGGGTCGAGGCAGTAGGTGAGAGGGTCAACGTCAACGATGACGGGGATGGCGCCGGCAGCCATGGGGGCAGCCGCGGTGGCCTGGAAGGTGTAGGCGGGGACGATGACCTCATCTCCCCAACCGACATCGGCAGCTCGGCAGGCAACTTCCATGGTGACGGTGCCGTTGATCATGGGGACGGCGTAACCACCGCCCTGCAGCTCGGAAAACTTTTTGGCGAGCGCTTCGGTCTTGGGGCCGGGATAGGGGTAGCCGCCCCACTGCCCAGATTTGACGACTTCGGTGACGGCGTCGATGTCGCGCTGGTCCCAGACAGGCCAGGCTGGGTAAGGTTCGGTGCGGGTCATGGGTCCGCCGAGGATGGCTAGTTCAGACATAGTTTTCTCCTTAATGTTTTAACAGGATGTACAGGATAGACAGGATATCATCTTGTATGGACCAGGTTCACAGTTGGCGTTTCTGATCAAAGATTTTTCACCGCTGAGTGCGCGGAGTCTTCATCTCCACAATACACTCCGAGTCAGAAGGATTTAACGGATCTCGGCGAAGGAGATAAATTCGATGTAAGGGTAATATAAAATTTACCACAGAGTCACCGTGCGCGCGGAGAAAATTCAAACCACAGAGACACCTGCAATACGAAGATATAAAAGCGTTCCCAAACTGATTGACACACAATTCAGCTTATGCCATAATCCTGACAAACTCATCCAACTGGAGGTAAGCGCACAGATGGCAGCTGAACACCAGGCCAAGAAAACGGAAAAAGCCCAGCCTGTCAAACCGGTCGTCGAGCCGGCAGGGCCGGAATTAGAGGCGCAGCCCGAGAGCTTCATCGCCGGCAGCCTGCGCGACATGCCGCCGGGCATCGGGCGCAAACAAATCATGAGGCAGCAGAAGGTGGCAGGCAACCGCTACGTGCAGCGGGCGCTGTTGGGGGGCGTGATCCAACGCAATCCGGGGCCTCCTGGCGGCGGGAATACAACACCCATCCCGACACTGCCCGACTTTGAGGCACGCAAAAACCTGGCGCTGATGATCTTGAAGAAAGCCTTTGGGGGCAGGATCAAAGCCGAGACGAAGGTGGAGGGTGTGCCCAGTGAAGATGTGCTGCGGACGAAGTATGATGAGGCGATGATCCGGCAGAAAAAGCAGTTTCGTGAGAAGGGTGGAGAAGGCAAGGAAGATGAGCTGCGCGATTGGAAATCCGGCGACTCAGCACAGCATCCTGATACGAAGGAGGCAGGGGTCTTTAAGGGTTTCAATGACCCAAGCAGTGGATCGGTCTTTGTGGATATGAGTAAAAAACCAGATGACCAGGTGGCGACGATTGCTCATGAGATGCTGCATGCCAGCGCGGCGCCTGATTTTCAAGCAACCTTGGGAAAGTCAATCGATGAAGGGATGACGGAAAAACTCACCCAAACGGCATTTACAGCCAGCGGATATGCTGCACCAGCAGGACAATATGAGAGCGAGGTCGGCTTTGCTACGAATTTAGGTGAAATGATTGGAGAAGGGGCGCTGACATCAGCTTATTTCGGGGGCGTGGATATCTTGCGAGACATGATGAATGTCGGCGCTGACAAGAAAATTTTTGATAAATTTGCCGAAGCAGCGCGGGCGAAAAACTGGGCGTGGATGGAAACCTTCTTCAATAACTATTACGACAAGATGAAGGGGGGCTCAGGATTACAGAAGAAGATCGCCAGCATTAATTACTGGTTGAGCGGCTGGGTTTATGATGAGGACCTGGCGAATATTGAGGCGATCTACAGGGACTCCTCGCCAGAGGATCGAGCCCAGCTGCGCGCAGTGATCGAACCCCAAATCGGGAGCCTGATCGATATCGGGCAGCGCACTCGGCTGCGCGTGCTGCTGGTTTCTTAGGGCGCAGGCACTGCGCCCCTACGATTGGGCGGGAGAACCACACCTCTACAAAATTTGTGCTGATCCTACGGCTTGAGTCAAGCAATTTTTCGCGAGCGAAAGGCAAGATAGAGGATCAGGATGCCAACGGCGATGATAGAGATGGGGAAAGCGATCTGGGATGCGCCGAAGAGCAGAGAGACCAGGGCGACAACAGCCGAGACACCTGCAGCGTAGATTGCCCAGCCTGTAGGCTGGCTCGCGCGCTGCAGCCACAAGACGAAGAAGGTGGCGGCAATGCCCAGGAAGGTGATGGCGGTGAATACACCGGCAGTGAAGTACACCAGGTTTTGCCAGAAGGCTGCCCTGCTCTCCGAACAGTCCAGCCAGGAAGACGCTCACCGCCGAACTGGCGAGCACGCCAGCCGGGATGAGAGCCCACCAGTTATCCCTATTTCGGAAATACACCACAAAGAAGGGCAGGGCAATCCCCAGCAAAACGAGGACGGCGATCCACTCGCCCTGGACCTGGGTGGAGAGCAGGACGATCAGGCTGAGGACCAGCAGAGTCCAGGCTGGGATGAGCGCCCACCAATTCTGGCGGTCAGCCAGGTAAACCACCAGGAAGGGGAAGCCAATGGAGAAGAGTACCAGGGCACCAATCCATTCTCCCTGGGCCTCTTCGGCAAAGATGACGATCGCTGAAATCACCGCCATCACCCAGGCCGGGATGAGCGCCCACCAGTTCTCCCGAGGGGATAGGGCAAAAGCGACCAGGAAAGGCAACGCCACAGCCACCAGGACAGGCACACCCATCCAGGGACCTTCGATCCCCCGGGTTTGCATCCATAAAACCAAGGCCAGGGCAGCGAAAATAAAGGCTGGGAACAGCCAGCCCCAATTACCGAGTCCATTGAGGAAGTAGGTGGCAAAGAACAGCAGGCTGACCACGGTGAAAACGACCATCAGCACTGGAAGCTCGAGTTGATCGAGATAACCCAGGTTTTGTGCCAGGAAAAGCGCACCCGCAGCGATCAAGATGATCCCCCAGAAGAGATTAATCCACTTAGCTCTCATAAATATCTTCTCCAAGAATTTGCAGATTGATACTATGTTTTATACATAGTCTACACCCAAAACGCAGGAAGAAAAACAGGTATTCTGATGCCGGTTGCCGCCGAGCACCCTGGCAGGATATAATCCAGCCAGCAACTACACAGCCTCATAGGAGTTAAGATGGATCAGATCAAGGAATGGTTCACAGATTATGGGGAGGATTTGGAACGCGTCAGGCGCTTTTGGCAGGGGGAAGGGCGCTACCTGGTCTCGCTGACGACCGGGCAGGAGTATTACCGGCAAACCTTCGAGGATGCAGAGATCCTTCGCAAGGCCCCCAAGCACCTGGAAGTCCAGGCGGGCCTCCCGGGGACCAACCTGCCCTCCGTTTTTGCCGATTTCGGCACGGTCAGTACCGCCAAATATTGGGGAGGCAAGACCCACTTCAATTCAACGGGCGGGAATATCTTCATTGATCCCGTGACGCAGACGCTGGATGAGGCACTCATGCTTAAACCCCTCCCGGTCAACCATCCCGACATGGACGCGGCGCATGGGCTGCGGTTGTACAAACAGCTCTGCCAGGCACTGGGTACAGAGAGTCTGTGGTTCCGCTCACCGGATATGCAGGGAACCCTGAACACCGCCGGGTTAATCATGAACCAGGAACACCTGCTGGTGGATATGTTCTCTGAGAAAGCCAAAGTACATGCATTTCTCGACAGGGTCTCAGATTTCCTCATCGAATTTGCCCTGTACCTGCGCGCACAAACAGCCGACGCGAACCACCTGGGAGGTAAAGTATGCGGGAACCTGTGGCCCTACAGCTTTATCCCGGACGCACTAGGGGTTTCATTTACCGAAGACCTGATGCCGCTGCTTTCACCCAAAATGTACAAGGAGTTCGGTCTGCCCCACCTGAAGAAATTCCAGTCCGCGCTTGGCGGGCTACATATCCACTGCTGCGGGGATTGGGGGAGACATGCCCACACGCTGCAAGAAGCGGGGTTGAATCTGATGGCGATGGAGTTCCATCACCCGGTGACCCGCCGCGAAGAGTTGGAATGCCTGGCGGAACAGACGGTCTTCATCCCCTATATCCTGCTCTACCGGCAGGATCAGTTCCAGAATACGGCAGAATACTACCGCTTCCTGATCGAGAAGAGCCCCGCTAATTACCGATTCTGGTTTTGCTGCACGGAGGAGACGCCGGAGATGCTGGCGTTTGTAAAGGAATATGGGGAGGCAGGCTAGAAAAGATTTCAACGCTGAGCCGCGGAGAGCGCGGAGAGTACATAGGAGAAAACCACTTGAGCAATGGGACTGCGCATAGAGTATAGATGCTTTGCATGATCGCCAAGAATTTTTTCAAGAATCTTCGGGACAAAGCAAAGCCATAACTGCTTCGGAAAGAGCGACTCTAAGCTGACGGGCAAAAGCACTCAAGGAGCGGCGCTCGAGGCCGGGGTGAATCGTATGGGGGGAGGTCACAGAGAAAGCAGCCATGAGGGAGGCCAGCTCCTGAGATTGAGACCAGGATAGACCGGCGAGCGTGCCAACGATCAGGGCTGCCAGGAAGGCATCCCCGGCGCCCGCTGAGCTGGCAACCTGAACCGGATGAGCGGGCGCATAGGTCAAGCCGGCACCATCCCAACCCCAGCTGCCCGCTTTGCCAGCCGTGATGGCGACTCTCATAGCCGGGTTGAGCTCATACAGCCTGTGGATGGCAGGCTCGACCATCTCAACCGGGGGGGTGGCTTCAGCCAACCGCCCCAGCAGGGCCGCGGCTTCGTCCAGGTTGATGCTCAGCAAATCGGTCAGTCCGAACAGCCCCATTTCCACGGCAGGGATCATTTCCGCTGAAGTGAAAGAAGCGGCGTTGAGAAAGCCGTACTGCCGCCCCAATTGCAGCAGGCGCAGGCGCGCGGCCAGGGGCACTTCGGGAGCAGCCAGGACCACCCCGCGCCCGGAGAGACGGTTAAATTCTGGCTCGACTGTGTCAATATAATCTGCATCCACCCGGGTGCAGGCCGAATCGCTGGCGGTGAGGTTGCCGCCCGTGCCGTCTGGATAGAGGAAACAGACCGACAGCATGGTCTGCTCCCCAGGGCAGACCCCTACATAACGCGTATCCAGCCCGGTAGATGCCATCTCAGCCAGCAGGCGGCGGCCCCAATCATCTGCGGTGCCATTCACCGCCCCACCCACCTTGCTGACCAGGATGGTTTCGAAGGCTGGGCCAAGGAGCACTTTGACATAATGGGCGATGATGTGCAGCTTGCAGTAGTCGCGCTGGTCGAGGAACCTGCCGCTGCGGCTCTCCTCCCTACCCAGGGTGTGGCTGCCATCTAAGGCGAAGAAGATGCCGGAGCCGATGCCGCCGGTGCCGATGAGGCCCCGGTAAGGGTTGTCATGAATATTCAGAGGGACCATCAAAGAATCCGCCAATCTACGCAAATAAGATTTCCAATATTTCCTGAATGGGTAAGGATGTTAAGATAAAAAACTTTTGTTTCAAGGTAAAAGACGCCTAGTAGTCAGGCGAGGGGCAACTTTCTCGAAGGTAAAGCCTTCGGCAAAGGTCACGCCGCTCTGCAAACCGCGAAAACGAGATTGGATGGCGATCATCTCGAGCAAGCTCTCTTCCTGGCGATCTTCCAACCAAATCATCTGGCTCTTATGGCAGGCCAACATCTGGCGCTTGGTGTCATAGGTGGACGTGATATCGACAAACTCGGCCGGGATGAAGTTCACCCCGCTGAAATTATCGAAGTAGTACAGGGCTGGGACCCATTCCAGGGCAGTCGAGATCGTTTGAACGTTGGGAAGCTGGGCTACAAAAGAAGCCGCGAAAACCAGGCGGTTGACGGCGCGGTGATCGGGGTGATAATCCTGGGGGTGGTGGGTTAAGATGACCTGAGGGCGGGTCAGGCGGATCAGCTCAATAAAACGGAGGCGGGTATCGATGTCATCCGCCAGCAGCTCATCCCGGTAGCCAAGCCAGTGCAGCTCAACACCCAAAATGGAGACTGACTGGAAGGCTTCCTGCTTGCGGATGGCAACCAGCTCTTCGGCGGGAATGGAACGATGTCCGGCGCTTCCATCGGTAGCAATCGCCATGTGAACCTTTGCACCTTGCTGGACATACTTAGCTAAGGTGCCGGCGCACTGCAGCTCCAAATCATCGGGATGGGCGCCGATGGCAAGGACAGACAGGGAGTCGCTTGGCATAACAGATCCTCCAGGAAAAGATTGATAACTACTTTATTTTAGCCCCTTTTCGGAAAACTGCGTGGCAGCGGACGGTAAAGACTGGGCGCAGGCGCTGCGCCCCTACATGGGCACGGGTACTATGCCCATCCATCGCTACGGTGATAGAATTTATATACCAGCGCTTCGAGACAAAGAGGAGATGCCATGCACAAGATGCTGTTGGAGGTTCCAAACCACTACGAGACCAAACGCTTGCACGTGCGCAGTTATGAAGCGGGGGACGGGGAATGGTATTATGCCGTAGGGCAGAAAAACCATGCCCACCTGGAGCGCTACGAATCCGGAAATGTGATCTTTTCTCTCAACAGCGTGGAGGAGGCGGAGATCGCTGCCCGGCAAATGCAGGCGGATTTTATCGCCCGCAACTGTTTTTTCTTCGGGGCCTTTGAGCAGAATGCGTTCGTAGCCCAGATCTATATCGGCGTGGTGAGCTGGGACCTGCCCGAGTTTGAGATCGGCTATTTCGTGGATCGAGAGCATGAAGGACAGGGATATGTGGCCGAGGCGGTTCGAGGGGCTTTGGGCTTTACATTCAAGCACCTCCTGGCTCAGCGCGTGCGCATCGTGTGCGATGACTCCAACCTGCGCAGCATCCGGGTGGCTGAACGCTGCGGATTAACGCGCGAAGCTCACTTCCGGGAAAACAAGCGCAACCCCAATGGAACCATCAGCGGGACTGTTATTTACGGATTGTTGCGCAGAGAATTTCTGAGTCGACAGGAAACTGCCTGAAGCCGGGATCTTTTCCGGCTATGCCACGTAATCCAACCATTCGGCAGAGCGGGGATGGTCACCGTGTATGGCAGCGTGGAAGGCATGCTGCAAGGCCTTGGTGACCGGGCCGGTCTTGCCAGCACCAATCACCCGGAAATCGATCTCCCGCAGGCCAATGCATTCTGCCGCGGTGCCTGAGACGAAGACTTCATCGGCAATATATAGCTGGTCGCGGGAAATGGGCTGCTCAACGAGCCGATATCCCAGGTCTCCAGCCAGCTTGATGAGCGAATCGCGGGTGATGCCTTCGAGGATGGCCATGGTGGGCGGGGTGTAAATGACCCCCTTTTGCACGACAAAAATGTTCTCACCCGTACACTCAGCCACGTAGCCCTGGGGATCGAGCAAGATGGCCTCATCGAAACCCAGGCGCACCGATTCGGTCTTGGCAAGGATGCTGTTGGCGTAATTCCCTGAGATCTTGGCCTTGGTGAGCATGACATTGGGGTGGTGGCGGGTGAAGGAGCTGATGTTGGCGCGCACGCCCTTTTCCAGGGCTTCTTCTCCCAGGTAGTTGTTCCACTCCCACACGGCGACACCAACCCCGGCCTTGCCTGTGTCGACATTTAGGTTCCAGCCGCCATCCGTCAGGTAAACCAGGGGACGGATGTAGCATTCGCTAAAGCCGTTGGCTTTGACGGTCTGCTTGACGGCTGCGATTAACTGCTCTACCGTATAGGGTAAGCTGCGAAAGCCGAACACCAAAGCTGAATCCCACAGGCGCTCGATATGCTCACGCAGGCGAAAAACGGCAGGGCCACGCGGGGTGGCATAGCAGCGGATGCCTTCAAAAACACCCGCGCCGTAATGGGCAACCGGTGTTAAGAAATGAAAGGTGGCCTTTTCATACTCAACCAACCCACCATTCATCCAAAGGTACTTGGATTCCATACTCATACTTCATTCTCCTCGATACTTTAAGAATAGATCAAAACATGGCGTGGATATGAACCCAGCACACGCAGGGTGAGCGCATATTCACGCAAATTATCCAGGGCATGGCTGACGGCCGGCTCGGCGGTGGAACCAGCGATGTCGATATAAAACAGATACTGCCAGAGCTTATCGACCAGCGGGCGGGATTCGATCTTGGTCAGGTCGATATCGCGCAAGGCAAAGACGCTCAGGGCTTTGAAAAGGGCGCCGGGTGTGTTGCGCAGGGTGAAGACAATTGAGGTTTTTGCTCCCGCATTGGCGTTCTGAGCTAAGACTGACTGACTCGTTAACACATCTTCACGGTTGGCAGTCGATGCTTCGGGACGGATAATCAGGAAACGCGTGAAATTGGCGGCAAGCTCATCGCCGATGGGACCATCGGTGCTGGAATCTTCGATCTCCTCTGCCAGGATCTGCATGCCATACAGCTCGGCGGCGCGGCGCGAGGCGATGGCTGCCAGGGAACGGTCGCCCTGCTCGGAGAGCATTTTGACACTGCCCGCCGTATCGTAGACGGGCTCCGCCTGGAGACCCAGCTTGCTCAGGTAAGCCTCACACTGCGACAAAGCCTGAGGGTGGCTGATGACTTTGCGGATTTCCCCAAGCGAAACCCCAGGTAGGGCAATCAGGCAGTGCCGGACACGCAAATAGTATTCACCGGCAATCGAGAGCTGGTGACGCAAAAGCAGGTCATAATTGCGGTGAATGCTGCCGGCGAGAGAGTTCTCAATGGGGATCAGGCCATATTCACAAGAACCAGCCTGCACGGAGGCAAAGACGGCATCAAACGAATCATGCGGCACCGGCTCAATGGAAAGGACATCCTTTCCGGCGCTGAAGAACTCCAAGACAGCCGCTTCGGAATAGGCACCCGGCTCACCTTGAAAGGCTACACGCATATTTGCTCCTGAACCCCTACCTGACCAGGCGATCCAGGATGGCAGCGGTCATCTGTTGGGTACTTAATCCACCACCCAGGTCACGCGTGCGGCAGCCGGCAGATATTGCCGCTTTGACGGCGCTTTCCACAGCCTCCGCCTCTGCAGGTAAACCCAGGGAATGGCGCAGGAGCATGGCGAGGCTCATGACCGTCCCGATCGGGTTGGCAATCCCCTGACCGGCAATATCCGGCGCAGAGCCGTGGATGGGCTCATACAAGCCGCGCGGCAGACCCAGGCTGTTCTTCTCCTCTCCCAGCGAGGCCGAAGGCAGGTTGCCCATAGAGCCCGTCAGCACGGAGGCTTCGTCGGTGAGGATGTCGCCGAACATGTTGCCGGTGAGGATGACATCAAAAGACGCCGGGCGGCTGATCAGGAACATGGCAGCAGAGTCCACCAGGATATGCTCGAGAGCCACATCGGGATAGGCACGGCTTACTCCGGTCACTACCTGCCGCCAGAGGCGCGAGCTTTCCAGCACATTGGCCTTATCCACCGAGGCGACTTTCTTCCGCCGGCCGCGGGCGAGCTGGAAGGCCACCTGCGCCACACGGCGGATCTCGGACTTCGGTATACGCCATGGTATCGATGGCTTGAATTTCCTCCTCGGTGCGCAGTCCCTGCGCCCCCACAGGTTCCCCTCCGATGGGAACCATGCGGCGCAGCTTGGGCTCGCCGAAATAGACATCGGAGGTCAGCTCACGCACGACGAGGAGATCGACACCCTGCAGGCGCTCAGGGCGCACCGGCGAGGCATCCAGCAGCTCGGGATAGAGGGATACCGGGCGAAGGTTGGCAAATACGCCCATCGATTTGCGCAACTTCAGGAGGCCCTGCTCAGGACGGACTGGGGCGCTTGGGTCATCCCAACGCGGCCCGCCGACGGCCCCCAGCAAGACGGCATCGGCTTGAAGGGCAGCCTGCAGGGTTTCTGCAGGCAAAGCAGTCCCAAAAGCATCGATGGCACAGCCACCCACCAGGTATGGGCGGGTTTCAAAGGTGTGACCGAAACGATCTGCCACTGCTTGCAGCACCTGAACGGCAGCGCTGACCACCTCGGGACCGATGCCATCTCCGGGGGTTAAACGAGGTGGGCGCGCGTCATGGTTGGGCTCCATCATCGAGCTCACTCTGAATGGAGGATGGCTGCGGGGGTAGATGGCGGTGAGACTGCGCCGTAACAGGCGCATCTACATCCACCCTTACATGATCGCCCGCTCCATTGCCATTTGCAAGCACTGGCAGCAAGGCATACTCCAGGCTGTCGGCAACAGCCCGCCAACTGGCTTCGATGATGTTGGTACTGGCACCGACGGTGCTCCAGCGGCGCGTGCCGTTCTTGGTATCGATGAGGACGCGCACAGAGGCCAGGGTGCCGCTTTCGCTGTCTAATATACGTACTTTGTAGTCATCCAGGCGAATATCCTTCACGAAGGGATAGGCTTCTTCCAGCGCCTTGCGCAGGGCCGTATCCAGGGCATTGACGGGACCGTTGCCTTCTGCGGCAGTATGCATGATCTTTTCACCGACCCGCACTTTTACCGTGGCTTCCGCCAGGATGCCGCGCCCCTGGCGGTGCTCGACGAGCACCAGAAAATCGATCAATTCGAAAGGCGGCTGGTAGCCAGGCTGCAGGCGGCTCAACATGACGCTCACGGAGGCCTCAGCACCTTCGAAGGTGAAGCCTTGGGCTTCGAGAGACTTGATCATGGCGAGCACCTGGCGGGCCTGGTCGGAGCTGACATCAATACCAAACTGACGGCTTTTCTCGATCACATTCCCCCGCCCGGAGAGCTCGGAGATAACAGAACGGCGCTGGTTTCCAACCAGGGTCGGATCGATATGCTGGTAGGAGCGCTCGTTCTTCAACATCGCAGCGACATGGATGCCGCCCTTGTGAGCGAAAGCACTGCTGCCGACAAAAGGTTGGTGGGTGTCGTGCGGAAGGTTGGCGATTTCTGCGACGAAGTAGGAAAGGGGCGCAAGCTGGGCTAATTTTTCGGCGGGCACGCAGGCTTTACCCATCTTGAGCTGCAAATCGGGGATGATGATGACCAGGTCGGCATTGCCAACCCGCTCACCATAGCCGTTGATGGTGCCCTGCACATGCACGGCGCCCGCTCGGATGGCAGCCAGGGCATTGGCGACGCCACAGCCGCTGTCGTTGTGGGTGTGGATACCTATGGTTGGGATTACCCCGAAAGCATGGCGGAGTCCCTGCGCCCCTACAACCTTTTTGACAATGGCTTCCACATCCCAGGGGAGGGCACCGCCATTGGTCTCGCACAAGACGAGGGTATCGGCGCCGGCTTCCGCGGCGGCTTGCAGAGTTTGGAGGGCATAAGCAGGATTGGCCTGATAGCCATCGAAGAAGTGCTCGGCGTCGTAGATCACTTCCTTGCCCTGGGCTTTGAAGTAGGCGACGCTGTCGGCAATCATGGCAAGATTCTCGGCCAGGGTGGCTTCCAGGACTTCGGTGACATGCAGATCCCAGCTTTTTCCAACCAGGGTAACAACGGGGGTGGAGGCCGCCAGGAGAGCCTGGAGGTTGGGGTCGTTCTCTGGACGGGTACCCTTCTTCAACGTGGAACCAAAGGCGGCGATCTTCGCCTGCTTGAAGCGCATTGAGCGCACTTTTTCAAAGAAAGCGGCATCCTTTGGGTTCGAGCCGGGCCAGCCACCTTCGATGTAATGAAAGCCAAATTCATCCAGGCGCACGGCGATTTTGATCTTATCCATGACGGAGAGCGAAATGCCCTCCCGCTGAGTGCCGTCTCGAAGGGTTGTATCATATAAATAGATTTGATCCATTAAGTTATTCCATGCGCCTGCTCGTAGGCGCTGATTGGATCTGCAAATTTAAGCAGGTAGCCGAGCTGGTCCACCCCCTCCAGTAGACATTTTTTATCAAAAGGATCGAGGGGAAACTCTGCAGGGCGGAGAAACCCCGCCCCTACAGCAGACAGGGTTTGCGATTGCAGGTTGATGGTAGCCTGAAGGGTGGGAACCTGAGCAAAAAGGTTGAAAAGGCTGGACTGGGTCTCGGCATCGACCAGGACAAGGAGCAGTCCATTTTTTATGGCGTTATTGTAGAAAATATCAGCAAAACGGGTGCTGATGACAGCACGGATACCCCAGGAAGTGAGAGCCCAGGGAGCATGCTCGCGGGAAGAACCGCAGCCGAAGTTATCGCCCGCCAGGATGATCTGAGCGCCATGATACTCAGGAAAATTAAGCGGAAAGTCGGGCCTGGGAGAGCCATCGGGGAAATAGCGCCATTCGTAGAAGAGCCCTTCAGCGAGGCCATTTTTATCGGTCACCTTGAGATAGCGAGCCGGGATGATTTGATCAGTATCCACATCGTTGTGCGGGAGGGGGATGACCCGAGATGTCAAAGGGGAGGGAAAAGGTGCACTCATAATCAAAGCCTCCTTGGATCAGCCACTTGCCCCTGGACGGCAGAGGCCACCGCAGTGAGAGGGCTGGCAAGGAAGGTACGCCCGCCCTTTCCCTGGCGGCCTTCGAAATTGCGGTTGCTGGTGCTGACAGCGTACTGGCCCGGTTGGAGCTGGTCGCCGTTCATGGCGATGCACATGCTGCAGCCAGCCAAGCGCCATTCAGCGCCGGCCTCTCGAAAGAGGCGATCCAGCCCTTCGGCTTCGGCCTGGCGGCGGATGCTTTCGGAGCCAGGGACAACCAGCAGGCGCGTCCCCGGGGCAACTTTCCGGCCTTTGATCAGAGCGGCGGCCTGGCGCAGGTCGGCAAGGCGGCTGTTGGTGCAGCTCCCCAGGAAAACCACGTCGACGGGATGCCCGAGGAGCGGCTGACCGGGCTGCAGGTCCATGTAGGCCAGGGCTTTCTGCAAGGCGAGGCGCCGAGAGGGATCGGGCTCCTGTTCGGGATCGGGAACCGGCTGGGAGATGGGGAGGCCCATGCCGGGGTTGGTGCCGTAGGTGATCATCGGCTCTAATCGGGAGACATCCAGGGAAAACGAACGATCGAAGGCTGCGCCCAGATCCGAAGTCAGCGACTGCCAATAGGCAAGTGCCTGGTCCCAGGCCGCACCCTGAGGGGCGAACTCGCGGCCGGACAAATATTGGAAGGTTTGCTCATCGGGGGCTACCATGCCGGCGCGGGCCCCGGCCTCGATGGTCATGTTGCAGAGCGTCATGCGCTCCTCCATTCCCAAGGCTTTAACGGCAGCGCCGCTGTATTCCACGACATAACCGGTGCCACCACTGACGCCGATGGTCGAGATCAGGTAAAGGATCATGTCCTTGGCGGTAACCCCAACCGGCAGCCGGCCTTCAAAATTGACCTGGAAGGTCTTCGGTCGGCGCTGCAGCAGGCACTGGGTGGCGAGAACGTGCTCTACCTCACTGGTACCGATGCCAAAGGCCAGGGCACCAAAGGCACCATGCGTGGCGGTGTGGCTGTCACCGCAGACAATGGTCATGCCAGGCTGTGTCAGACCCAGCTCAGGACCGATGACATGCACGATGCCGCGCTGCGGGTGATCAATCCCGTACAGCCGGATACCAAACTCCTGGCAGTTCGCCTGGAGCTGGCGCACTTGGCGGTCAGCCATGTCATCAGCCAGGGGCAGGTGCAAATCCACGGTGGGTGTCGAATGATCCATGGTCGCCACCGTACGCTCGGGACGGCGCACCACCAAGCCTTTTTCCCGGAGACCGGTGAAAGCCTGGGGAGAGGTTACCTCGTGAACCAGGTGCAAATCGATATACAGAACTGCGGGACTATCTTGTTCCTGAGCAACGAGGTGGGCACCCCAGATCTTATCAAACAAGGTGGAAGGCTGTGAAGCTCTCAAATCTGGCGTCCCCAGCAACCTTCAGGAACATCACCATCCAGGAATGGGTCGATATGCATCTCGGCATAGCGCTGCGGCAGCTTCGAGTTAGAAGACCCCGTTACGTCTTCTACACTCTCGCCTGAACCAGCCCCGTTCAAGGGAGGATGGATAGGTTCTGGCAGGCTGGAGAGATCCCACTTGCCGGGGGTGGTTTTGGCATCGCGGTCAGGATCGAGATGTGAACGAATGGGATCATTGGGGTTATCTTGGGTGTACATCATTCTTCTCCTCTTATACAAACTGTTTACTTTGTAAGGCTTCTTCTTCAGGGGAAAATCCCCGCAGGGCTACTAACTTATTCAAGGCGGCTAAATAAGCCTTGGCGGAGGCGACCACAATATCGGTATCGGCGCCATAGCCTCCAAAGGTGCGCGATTGAGACAGCTCACTCTGCGGTGAAGTGCGCTGGGGGACCACGCCGTTCTCGGCCATTAAACGGACGGTAACTTCACCGATGGCATCAATGCCTTCTGTCACGGCATGAATATTGAACTCCAGGAGACGGTTCTTGACACCGACCACTGCATCAATGGCCTTATAAACGGCATCCACGGGACCTGTGCCGACGGCAGCCTGAACATGATCGACACCACCAGGATCCCTGAGGCGCACGGTAGCGGTGGGCATGCCCATCGTACCGCAGGTCACTTGCAGTCCATCCAGCCGGTACAGCTCATCCATTTGAGAGACACGGTCTTCCATCAGGGCTTCCAGGTCTGCGTCGGTGATGCCCTTTTTCTTATCTGCCAGCTGCTTGAAGCGCTCAAAGGCCAGGTTGAGCTCTTCATTGCTCAGGTCATAACCCAGCTCCAGCAAACGCACCCGCAGGGCATGGCGCCCGGAATGTTTGCCCAGTACGAGCTGCGAGCGGTTCAAACCCACCGTCTCTGGAAGCATGATTTCATAGGTGGTCTTGTTCTTGAGCATACCATCCTGGTGGATACCAGCTTCGTGAGCAAAAGCGTTGGCACCGACGATGGCTTTATTGGGCGATACCGGAATGCCGGTATAGTTGGCAACCATACGGCTGAGGCGGGCGATTTGAGTCGTATCAATCCCGGTCTCAAGTCCAAAGACAGCCCGGCGGGTCTGCATGGCCATGACCACTTCTTCCAGAGAGGTATTGCCGGCCCGTTCGCCGATGCCGTTCATGGTGACTTCTGCCTGACGGGCGCCCGCCTGGATGCCAGCCAGGGTGTTGGCAGTCGCCAGACCCAAATCATCATGGCAGTGGACTGAAACAACCACATTCTCGATACCAGAAACATTCTTCACAATTCCGGCGATCAAATTGCTAAATTCAGCGGGAGTGGTATAACCCACCGTATCGGGTATATTGAGCCTGGTTGCGCCGGCCTTAATGGCTTCACCCAATACGAGATAGAGGAACTCAGGATCACTGCGCCCGGCATCTTCGGGCGAGAATTCAACATCGGCACACAGCGAGCGGGCATAAGCCACCATCTCGCGGACGCGCTCGACGACTTCCTCGGGATCCATACGCAGCTTATAGCGCATGTGGATGGGAGAGGTGGCCAGGAAGGTGTGGATGAGCGGCCGGTCCGCGTGCTTCACTGCTTCCCAGGCAGCATCGATATCATTTTTATTTGCCCGCGCCAGACCACAAATGGCAGGAGGTTGGTTTAGATCGCCTTGGGTTGATCTCTGGCCAGACCCTGCGCGCCCGACTTCTTGGGCAATCCGGCGCACGGCTTCCAGGTCATCTGGGGAAGCAGCCGGGAAGCCGGCTTCAATGACATCCACGCCCAAGCGCGCCAGGGCGCGGGCAATCTCAAGCTTCTCGTCCGAAGTGAGCGTGGCTCCAGGAGACTGTTCGCCATCACGCAGGGTTGTATCGAAGATGCGCACATAGCTGGGTGAGGGCGCCAGTCCAGGAAAAGGTTCCAAGGTCGGTTTCATAGGCTCTTATTCTCCCGGTTTAATGGTGACAGGGTTAACAAAGGGCATCATCTGGCGCAGGTTCGCACCGACTTTTTCAAGCATGTGTTCCTGCTCTTTACGGCGCTGCTCATTGAACCAGGGCCGACCGTTTTGGTTTTCCTCGATCCAGCCGCGGGCATAAGTCCCATCTTGAATGTCTTTGAGGATCTGCGACATGGCGTAGCGGGTCTCCTCAGTGACGATCTTGGGGCCAGCGGTATAGTCTCCGTGCTCCGCTGTGTCGGAGACGGAATAACGCATATAGTTCATGCCACCGCGGTACATCAAGTCGACGATAAGCTTGAGCTCGTGCAGGCATTCAAAATAGGCCAGCTCAGGCTGGTAGCCGGCTTCAACGAGTGTTTCAAAAGCCGCCTTGACCAGGGCGGTAACCCCTCCGCACAGGACCGCCTGCTCTCCGAACAGGTCCGTCTCCGTCTCTTCGGAGAAAGAGGTTTCCAAAACCCCCGCACGGGTGGCCCCAATAGCGTAGGCATAGGACAGCGCCTCGGCCTTCGCCTTGCCGCTGGCATCCTGATGGACAGCCAGCAAGGCAGGGGTCCCACCGCCCTCCATGAAGATCTCTCGCACGCGGTGACCGGGCGCTTTAGGCGCCACCATGCTGACATCGATGGCGGGTGGAGGAGTGATGGTGCCATAACGGATATTGAAACCATGCGCAAACATCAGCGTTTTTCCTGGCTGTAGATAGGGCGCCAGGTATTGAGCATAAATGCGCGGCTGCTCGGTGTCGGGCGCCAGCAGCATGATGGTATCCGCCCAGGCAGCGGCTGCATCGATATCCTGCACAGTCAAGCCCGCCTCTTCAGCTTTAGGACGAGATTTACTCCCCGGGCGCAGACCAACCTGCACCTGTACGCCGTTATCTCTCATATTCAGGGCATGCGCGTGTCCCTGAGACCCATAACCGATCACCGCCACCTTCTTTGCCCGGATTAGAGCGGGGTCAACGTCTTTATCATAAAAAATCTGTGCCATAATTTATCCTTTTTAAGAACTGGTATTGATGATTACATCAATCATGATGACCGTTTCCATCTGTACCTGGGATGTAGCGCGCCCCGCTGAGAGCGCCGCGCGTCATGGCTACCTGGCCAGTACGTACCATCTCGAGAATCCCCAAGGGGCGGAGAAGCTCGACCAGGCTCTCGATCTTGTCTTCTGTGCCGGTGATCTCAACAATCACGGAATCGGGCGCCACATCGACAATATTGGCTCGGAAAATAGAAGCCAGGTTCGCCACCTCGCTGCGCTGTACGGGAGTGGCCTTGACCTTCACTAAGGCCAGGTCACGAAAGACAGCCGGCAGGTTAGTTACATCCTGTACATCCAACACATTGACCAACTTATATAAGTTGGCTTCCACCCGGCGGGCATCCATCGGAGAGGACCCTTCCTCATCGACAACAATGGTCATGCGAGACATGTCGGGTGATTCGGTGCGCCCGACATTTAAGGAAGCAATATTAAAATTCCGGCGCCGGAACAAAGAAGCCACCCGGTTCAACACACCGGGCTTATCTTCGACTAAGGCTATTAATGTATGCTGCATTTCACACCTCTCTCTCCTTTGAGTACAACCACCACAGACCCTCTGCCCCTACTCGCGATGGGGCCGGCGGATCATAGAACCAAGATCAGCGCCAGTAGGTACCATGGGATAAACAGCCTCTTCACGTTCAACCTGAAAATCAATCACCACCGGTCCTGGGGTCTGGTGAGCGAACTCCAGGGCAAGTTGAACCTCTTCGGGCTTGAGGACACGGCGGGCTGGAATACCATGTGCCTCGGCAATCTTGGTGAAATCAGGGCTGCGCAGGGGTGTGCCTGAATAGCGGCTCTCGAAAAAGAATTCCTGCCACTGACGCACCATGCCCAGAAAATGATTGTTCATAATGCAAATTTTGACGTTAGCGCCTTCCTGAACGGCGGTCGAAAGCTCTGCCTGAGTCATTTGAAAGCTGCCATCACCATCGATCACCCATACTTCACGGTCGGGGTAAGCAAACCAGGCACCGATGGCAGAGGGCAGGCCAAAGCCCATGGTGCCCGCGCCGCCGGAGGTGATCAGGCGATAGGGTTTGTCAAAGCTGTAATATTGGGCAGCCCACATCTGGTGCTGGCCGACGCCGGTCGATACGATCGCATCGCCATCCGTCGCCTCCCAAAGGTCACGGATCACTTTGGCTGTATATAATTTGCCATCATGGGGCCAGGAGAGGATGTCGCGCTGCTGGCTCTCCGAACGCCATTCGCCGATCTGAGCTAACCAGGACTCGTGGTCATATTCATCAATCATGGGGATTAAATCTCGCATGACTGACTTGAGGTTGCCGACCAGGGGAACGTCGACCATAACGTTCTTGTGGAGCTCAGAAGGATCGATCTCGACATGGATCTTGCGAGCATTGGGGGCGTAATTGCGCAGGTTGCCGGTGACCCGGTCGTCGAAGCGCATCCCCAGGGCGAGGATCAAATCCGAATTTTGGATCGCCAGGTTGCAGTACGCTTCGCCATGCATACCCATCATGCCCAGGCTGAGCGGGTGCGAGGCGGGGAAAGCGCCCAGGCCAAGCAGGGTCATGGCGACGGGAGTATGCGTTTTGACGGCGAGCATCTGCAGCTCTTCCATGGCGTTGGACATCAAAATGCCATGCCCGGCGAGGATGACCGGGCGCTGGGCTTTTTCTATCAACTCAACTGCTTTTTGCAGGTCAGCCTTGGGGGCATGCTCGGGAGGATGGTATCCGGGCATGGAGACCGGTGAGGCGTACAGGGCATCGGCATCAAACTCTGCTTTTTCCACCTGGGCGTTCTTGCATATATCAATCAGGACTGGGCCAGGACGGCCGCTGCGGGCGATATAAAAGGCTTGACGGACGGCTTGAGCAACCTCATCAGCGCGGGTAATGAGGTAGTTGTGCTTGGTAATGGGAAGGGTAATGCCGGTAACATCAATTTCCTGAAAAGCATCGCCGCCAACAAGGTAAGAATGCACCTGACCGGTGATGAAGACGACCGGGGAAGAGTCCATCATGGCAGTGGCGATGCCCGTCACTAAGTTGGTGGCCCCCGGACCTGAAGTAGAAACTGCCACGCCAACCTTGCCAGAGGCACGCGCATAACCATCGGCCATATGGGCAGCACCCTGCTCGTGGCGGACGAGGACATGGTGAAGGGGATAGTTCAACATGACATCATAGGCAGGCATGATGGCGCCGCCAGGCAAGCCGAAAATCACTTCGACACCTTCTCGAATAAGGCATTCCCACAAGATATCAGCACCAGATTTTTGCATTCGTTAATCTCCAATCAATCATCGACGGTAAAAAAACAATATTGTTAAGCTTAAGACAGCGCCATGGCTGGCGCTGGTGACCATCCGGGCATAACGGCGCAGCCAGGCACTCTGGGTTTGCGGCTCGAAGGGAGGCAGTTTTGAGAGGCGTTCCTGGATTTTTTCTGGGCTCAAGAGGACTTCCAGGGTGCGTTGATCCAGGTCGATTGAAAGGATGTCGCCATCCTGCAGGGCGGCGATAGGGCCACGCGCAGCGGCCTCTGGGCTGATATGCCCGATGGAGAAACCGCGTGTGCCACCGGAAAAACGACCATCGGTGAGGGTGACAACCGAGTCGCCCAGCCCCATGCCCATCAGAGCAGAGGTAGGAGAGAGCATCTCGCGCATGCCAGGGCCGCCTCGGGGGCCCTCATAACGGATGACAATGGCGTCGCCTGGCTGAACCTCTCCGGCGAGGATGCCTGCCATGGCAGTCTCCTGGCTCTCATAAAGGCGGGCAGGACCGGAAAATTGGCGCATTTGCGGAGCCACCCCGCCTGTTTTGATGACAGCCCCATCGGGGGCAAGATTTCCAAAGAGCACTGCCAGCCCACCCGTGGAGGCGTGCGGGTTTTCGAGGGGGCGGATGACTTGATCGTCTTGAACAGCACAGCCGCGGATTGACTCACCAAGGCTTTTTCCGGTCACGGTGGGTCTGTCAAGATGCAGCACACCTGGCAGGCAGGCTAACTCGTTCAAGATGGCAGGAATCCCGCCGGCGCGGTGCACATCCTCCATGTGCCAGGAGCCGGAGGGGCTAACCTTGCACAAGTAGGGAACGCGGTCCGCAATGAGGTTGATACGCTGCAAGGGGTAATCCACACCGGCCTCATGTGCTAAAGCCAGGGCATGCAAGACGGTGTTGGTGCTGCCGCCCATGGCCATATCCAGGGCAAAGGCGTCATCGAAGGCTTCAATGGTGACAATTTGGCGGGGTGTGAGGTTGCGCTGGACCAGGTCCAACACCTGAGCGGCTGCCCGGCGGGCCAGGTCTTCGCGTTCGGGCGTCTGGGCGAGCGCAGAGCCGTTAAAAGGCAGCGCCAGGCCGAGCACTTCCATCAGGCAGTTCATAGAATTGGCAGTAAACATGCCCGAGCAGGAACCGCAGGAAGGGCAGCCGTAATCTTCCAAGAGCTTGAGACGGGCGGCGTCGATTTTGCCAGCTTTAAAGGCGCCAACACCCTCGAAGACGGAGATGAGGTCGACGACTTCACCCTGGGGGGTACGGCCGGCGGGCATGGGTCCGCCGGAGACAAAAATGGCGGGGATATCCACGCGCAGGGCAGCCATCAACATGCCAGGGACGATTTTGTCGCAATTGGGGATGCAAACCATACCATCGAATTGGTGCGCCTGGAGCATGGTTTCGACGCTGTCGGCGATCAACTCACGGGAAGGCAGGCTGAATTTCATGCCCTCATGCCCCATGGCAATGCCATCATCGACGCCGATGGTATTGAACTCGAAGGGCATCCCACCCGCAGCTCGTACCGCTTCCTTAACCAGCTTGCCAAACTCCTGAAGATGTACATGCCCCGGCACAATGTCCACATAAGAGTTGACAATGGCTATGAAAGGTTTGTCGAAATCTTGATCCTTAACCCCGGTCGCTTTCAACAAAGCCCGGTGGGGAGCTCTTTCGTAACCTGTTTTGATCTTGTCTGAACGCATCACTCAGAAAATCTCCTGATAACCGCCGGTGAGTACACCGGTACAAGATGGACGATGAGTACATCGTGCCTGGAATGGGACTTGGAGAAAGCAAACGGGGCTGTCCTTTTGGTGGGCAGCCCCGGGTTCTTCCAGGTGCTTGGTGTCTTCGCCTATCCCCTTTGCTGAGGTGAGGCTGCCCGAACGCGTTTTGGGTTCTCAATCCCAAGGATGAGACCCAGCAAACTAATGGCGATGAGTACAATGAGGTCAACAAAATATGCGTAAAGAGTCATCTGAACAACCTATCCTGAAATTTGCACAAGTATCGTTCATCCCCAAGGATTTGTCTATTGGCAAAGCGTATAAAATATCCAAGGCTGATTTGTGCAAAATGCACAAATCTTGAGAGGAATCAAAATCATCGCGGCAAGGCAAGGAGCGGACACTTTCCCCCATCCAATGCAGCCTCAATTTAATGGTTGAGACGCTAATCTCAGGCTGAGTGGGTACCCATGCGGTGGCTGTGTAAGGCTAATTGAAGCGCCAGGCGAGTTTCAGGATTTTCAAGGTCTTGATTCAGGATCGTTGAAATGCGTTCCAGGCGATAAATCAAGGTATTGCGGTGGATGAACAATGCCTCAGAGGTCTGAGAAATATTGCCATTATGGGTAAAGTAGCTTTCTATTGTACGCAGCAGCTCCTGACTGTTTTCCAGTGCCAGCAAAGGACCGAGCATTTCCTCCTGGAAGAGGATTAACTCCGGGCTGTGCTCAATCTGGAACAGTAAGCGGTATACCGAAAGATCAGAAAAGTAAAGCGGTTGGCGGGCTTCTAAACGGCGAGACATTTCTAGCGCCTGCCCAGCCTGGCGGAAGGAATCTCTCCAGGCTACCAGATCCGAAACCGAGGTACCGACCCCACATAATAACGGGGAATTCGGATATTCAGTCCTGGCCTGGTCCAGAACAGACTGCCCTAATTGCAGCGCTTGTTCCGGACGCCCCGGCGCAGGAAGGATCTCACAAAAACAGATCACCTCAGCGCCCATGGCACTCAAGATCACCTTCAATCCGTGGCGAAGCACCTCGCCGTGGATCAAGGTTTCCAACCGGCGGCGGGATGGCGTCGATGGGTACATCGAGTCAGGCTTCTCCCAAGCGAAGCGCAGAGCAATATGAGATTGCAACAAGTCCAAACCCATGGTCTGCGCCCATAAACCGGCATCCCGAGGCGAAAGCTCATCACTGAGTAAGGCAGTCAGAAGGTCGCCCTGGAGGCGTTTTTCTATCTCCCGCACTGCTTTGCTGCGCGCCATCTCAATGGCACACACCACCGCTCCTTGCTCAGCCACCATGAAGTCGAGCTCATCCATCTCCTCTGCCAGCCCCACCAGAGAAAGATAGCCGCGGGCGACATCGCTCACCGTGACGGGCACGACCAGGCGAACCAGACCTCCAGGTACCTCTTGCAAGGAGGGCGAGCCTTGCTTACCAGCAACCTTGCGATCTTGAAGCGCTTCTGGAAGGCTGCCCAGATCGCTTAACTGCAGCAAGATATCCTGCCAGATACCCAGAAGCGCTGGCGAGGGGTGCTCAGCGAGGATATTGCCGCGCTTATCTTGCACAAGTGATCCTCGGCCAGAGATTTCGACCATGGCACGTACCAATCCAGGCAGCCCAGCGCCCTCTGCGGCAAGCTGAGCGAGCTGCCGATGGATGTGATAGCCGCGCTCGACCAGGCCGGCGCGCTGGCTGACCAACAAAACCAGCAGGAGGCGATGGATGGAACGCAGATCCTCACCATCCTCGATGGACAAGGCTACCACCGGCAGCGAAAGAATCGAAAGATCCAAGGAGGAGGGGACAACACCTAAGAGGAGAACACCGGCGGCCCCACCCTCCTGGGCTGCTTGCAGCACTTGTAAATTCGTGGTGCCACTTTTGAGCAAAAGCACATCATCAGGGCGGAGATCCTCCACCGATAAAGAAATCCATTGAACAGGCTGTGCGGCACGCTCTTTACCCGCGAGCCAGTGAACATCTGGCTCAGAGAATGCCAGACGGAGTAAATCTTGTAAAGCGAGAATCGAGGTCAACTTACGAATAAGAAATTCCTGTTTCGATATGAAATCCATAAAATTATAGCACGAGTAGATTGAGAAAAATCAGCTCATTCGCAGTGACTACGCAACGATTTCCAGATGACTCCGCAACAGATGGCGCTGATTGGTTAAATTGCAGCCAGCGAAGATCATCCTGACGCGGCGTAATTGTATGCGCAGATCAAAACGCAGTTTCCCACCATGAGCCTGGCGATGATTAATAAGACCATCGACCTGTTAATCAGAATTGAGCGAAGTGTATGTCCCATGGACAAAGCTATCCCTGGCTCAACTGATTGAGAAGACTGCTGAATAATGTTCCAAGTGTAAATCCAACCATTGCTTTTCAGTTTGAAGGAAATGATAACGCAGAGCTGCAGAGGAGAAGCTCTGCGTTCTGAAACCTCTCCTCTTATTTTGACTTACGCCCCCAAAAGGCGCCATCTCCAGTTTTCGTATGGATCGGAAAAACGCCTTCCTGGGTGGAACGCACATCTTCTATGGATAGAAAAGCATGGGGATGGGTTTGGTGGATCAGGGATAATACAATAGAAATATCCTTGCGTTTGACAACTGTATAGATCAATTTCACCGGTCCGTTGGCGCCCATCGCGTCCACCCGGGTAATTCCATAACCTGCTGCCGAAAGGTTCGTGGTGAGATCCTCGGCTCTCTCAGGGACAATAATCCGGATCACCTGGGTGCCAATCGCTAGGCGATCTTCAATATACATACCCACAAAATTACCGGCGGCAAAACCTGCCGCGTAGGCAAAATAAGTGACCAGATCGTTGACACCGCGCACAATTTGGGCAACCACCGCGATCCAAATGAACACTTCCACAAACCCCAATAAGGGAGCGATGTACTTTTTGCCGCGCGAGATAAAGATGATCCGTAAAGTTCCTAAGGTAACATCAATCACCCGGGCGAAGAATACCAGCAAAGGCAGCCCAATCCACACAAAAAATGGTGATTCCCCAATATTCATATCAAGCCTCCGGTTTAAAGGATAGGTGTATCCTTATTAATATTGTTTTATTCTTTAAAAAAAGAACCATACACGGGGTGTCGATGAGCAGCAAGGTTAATTAATAAACTGCCAAACCTGCCATAGGATAAGCCGATCAATTCTGCCCCCAGGATCAGGCTGGTATCCGGGCTGATATCGGCATTATGGTTTACATCCAGTACATAAAAGGTGCCATCCCGCAAGCGAATATCCATGCGAGCATAGTCGCGGCAATCAGTGGCGCGGTAGGCGGTGATAACAATTTTCTCTAAAATACTTAATTGATCGCTGGTAAGAACAGCCGGCAGCTTGGGTATGGTTTGTTGATAGGCCAGAGAGGTCTTATCAAAGTTTGATTCGTAAGTGCATAACCGATCGTGAATGTCATCAAATGCAGAGTAGTCAATCTCTCCTGGCGGCAGTACGCGTAAAACGCCATTCCCAATTACGCCCACATGAATTTCACGCCCATCTATAAAATCCTCAACAATAACGGGCTGCTGCAGTTCTTCCAATACATAACGAACACGCCGCATTAATTCTGCCCTCGATTGAACAACCGCCTCACGGGTGATTCCGAAGCTGCAATGCTCAAAGGCAGGCTTAACGATGGCGGGGAAACGCGCCCAGTCAACTGTGGAAGCCGAGGTAAAGACCTGCCATGCCGGGGTCGGGATGCCGCACTTCTGCAAGCGACGCTTCACCCGGCGCTTATCCTGGCATAACATCAGGGCAGAATAGTCCGCCCCGGTATACGTAAATCCGCCTCGTTCTAACGCCTGTGCCGCCAAGGCCTCGCTGCGCGGGATACCGGGGATTTCTTCACACCAATTGAACACGATGTAATCATCCGGGCAAAATGGGCGTAACAGATCAGGCAAGTTATCCGCTTCCACGAGGATACTTGTTACCGGATGTCCGACATCTTGCAAGGCATTAACGAGATTAACCGTCTGGTTGATGGATTCACGGACCTCTTCCAATGACTCCGTGTGATCAATGTTAGAGATCAGCAATACAGGTATGGCGGGCTGAGGTATTAGGTCATCCATCGGATGGCCTAATCACGCACACCCTCATTAACATACCGCGTCAGCTCACTGACCGATAGATCGCCAATCCCCAGCTTATCTACCGTACGACCACGCTTCCAATAATCGGTACGGTGGACAATGCATGCCAGGCGGATGATGCTGTCCATACCGCGCACGGAGACCCCAAAGCGCTCTCCCAACGAAGCGATGGGCACCAGGCTCATGGGCACATCTTCGAAGATATAGCGATGGTTGAGTGTGCTGGGAGCCTTGATGCCGTAATAGCCAGGCTGGTTATGGATCGCTTCATGCAGGTCTTCGCCGATCGTGTTATAGGCCATCTCCAGCCATTCCAAGCCGGTGCGGGCGCGCAGGCCCAGGGAGGAAGCCACGGTCACCCGCTCGCGGTCAAGAACCTCGAGCACACGCGCTACCGAAGGGGTGACGCCGTCAATGTAGAACTGGTAATCTCCGTGC
Source organism: uncultured Chloroflexia bacterium (assembly GCA_963751425.1). Classification (GTDB taxonomy): domain Bacteria; phylum Chloroflexota; class Anaerolineae; order Anaerolineales; family UBA4823; genus CAVVUF01. Next base: position 45,129 of record CAVVUF010000004.1, read on the forward strand.
GTGGCCTCGATCCATCCAGCGTTTAGCAGGGTCAGGGCAGGATGGAAAATCGCTCCCATGTTATTCATCCCCGTGTTTAGCACGTTGCCGCCATCGATGAATTGCGGATAAGCTGGCTGAATGGCCTCGAGCACGGCTTTAGTCCGGATTGCCGGCAAGGCAGCCAGCGGCACGGCTTCTTTGATGCGGAAGATACGCGCCTGGGCAGGACCATCGGAACGCGAGGCGTAGATAAAGGTTTCTGCTTCAGCCAATGTTACATCCGCAGTACAGCCTTGATCGCGCAGCACTTTGCTAAACTCCAGTGCGCCGCAGGTGCGGCCGGGATGCAGGACAACGATTTGCCCATCTCTTAAATATGGAGCAGCACTCTTGGCGACATCTGCGTGGGCTGAAGATGGCACAACAACCATGACCATTTGTGAAACTTGCAGGGCTTCTGACATATCCGATGTCACCAATGCCAGTTTTGCGAAGCCATGTGGTCCACCTTCAGAGCTTTCCAAATCAATGCCGCCGCGCGCCTTGAGTGCGGCGATATGATCGAAAGTGCGGTTATACAGTGTCACATGGAACCCCATCAAGGCAAGGTGCGCAGCCATAGCTCTGCCGCCATGCCCGGCGCCGATTACAGTATAGTTCTCAGGGGTATTCATATTCAAACCTCCATATAATTTTCAACGATTCGAATTGCATTGGAAACGCCATCTTCGGCACGCAGAACTTGACCTGCTGCGCTGGCACGCTGCTGCAAGTCTTCATCATCCAGCGACTGACGAATGGCATCAGCAAGAGTTGCCACATTCAGCTTGCGGTACGGAACTGGCTTTGGACCAACCCCTAGATGAGATACGCGAGCTCCCCAAAAGAATTGGTCTGCCGTGAAGGGAACCACAATTGTGGGAATGCCTGCCCTCATTGAGGCGGCTGTCGTGCCAATGCCGCCGTGAATTATGGCGGCACGCACCTGAGGAAAAAGCCAGTCAAACGGAGCTGATTCAAGCATGAACATCTCCCCAGGCAAATCCATGCTGGTCAAGCCTCCCCATCCGCTCACTAAAACCCCTCTTTGCCCAGTTATCGCCAGCGCTTCTAAGACCATTTCGGTAAGCTGGTGCGCTCGCCGTGAGATTACACTCCCAAACCCGACGAAAACAGGCGGGGGGCCGGTGGCTAAGAAATCGACCAGGTCGGCTGAGGGCTGCCAATGGGCTGGACTGGCAAGGAACCAAAAGCCAGTCACGTGAACATCTTTCGACCAATCCGCTGGTTTGGGTAAAACATGCGGACTAAAACCGTAAAGAATAGGAGTAGACCTCTTTTGTGAACCGTTAAAAGGCCACTCCGCTAGAGGTGGAAATTCGGGATGCCTGCTACGAATAATCCAATTATAGGCCAGGAGACCGCCCTGCGAAAAAAGCTGCGTAAAGAGGTGATGAGTCAGGCGGTTATAAAGTCCCCACCTCAGATCGGGAAAGCCAGGATTGGGGAAGTTGCTGGTCGGGTTGAAGACAGGGAAAACCAGCGCCGAAAAATCCGGTACACCCAACTGCAAGGCAATTTGATGCCCAACTTGTGTCATGAGCAACGAATGAATAATACCATCGGTCCCCTGGCAAGCGTATTGAGCATCTCTTAACACCTGGAGGGCGATCGGCGCGGCGTATCTCAAGATAACGCGGGTGCTGTTTAGGAAATTGCCCTGGTGGCTGGCTTTATCCACAAACTCGGCCATCAACAACCGCGGGTCGCCCGCCAGAGGAGCAAAATCCAATCCATACTCCAGGACGAAGGATTGAAACTGAGCTGGCGCAGCAACTTTTACAGAGTAGCCGGCTTGTTTCAAGCCAAAGCCTAAAGCCACATAAGGCTGCACATCGCCGCGCGAACCATGCGCCAGGATGGTGATTCGTTTCATTGACCAACCATTTTTAGACGTTCTTTTTCATGAACCGGTTTTCCACTCTTATCCACAGCCAGGCACTGGCCAGCAATGGTGCGTGTGATGACTTGTCCCAAGCCATAGGGATTATTTTGCAACTGAGGGGCGTCCAATACCCCACTGGTCACCGCCCTGGCAAGTGTGGTAGGGTCAGCCAGTGGGTCAGCAATGCCAGGATCCGCCAGGCTATTGATCTTCTGCAGGGTCACCCGCACTTCAGAGACCAGCTCATCCCGGCGCTGAATGATCTTTGGATCAGCAGTCATATCCGGCGCTCCCTGTAAAGCATTCTCAATGGCGCGCCGGGCGATCTTACAGGCTTCGATAACATCTTCAGCCGTGGCGGCGTGATCAGCTTCGGTATGCCCGACGATATGGATAATGTGCGGCTTCAACGCCATCTGCAGGTAAATACTGGCAGCCAGGTGCGCCCGGGCTGCCGCCGGGTCGAGCGGATATGAAAGCAGACCAGTGCGAGTCTGCCGCCAGATGCGGAAATCTGGACCAGCCAGCGGCTCGATTAACTCCAATACCGCCAGCATCTTGGCCAGATCCATGGCATCCGAGAGACCAGGCGGGCTGTTGAACATGAGCTGGGCGATGTAATCGTTCACCCCAAAGGCACGCGCATTGTAGGCGGACAGGTAAGCAGAGACCACAAAGACCACATCGGGGGCATCGCGCATGCCCCAATGATGCGGCTCGTTCAGCTCCACCGGAACGCGGCGGGACCCGTACCAGGCCATCACCTGCTGGTGCTGTTGGAGTGAGCCTTCCAGATCCCAGGGACCGCGCCCATCCATCCGGTTGAACCAAAAGAGCGGGATGGCGCACCAGGCAATGTTAATGGTTTGCACATACATCTCAGCCAGGGGGATAAAATCATCTGTGCCCGAGTAGGTGCGCATGAGGGGGTAATTTCCAGAGCGGCTGGCAGCATATAGGGAGCGATAATCTTCTGCGGAGCGCACCGGCACGCCACCCGCCCCGCGTTGGCGCGGATCCTGCCGCTCAGGATGAAAGAAATTCTCCTGGGCATCCTGGTCGATCCCCAGGGAGATCACATCCAGAAGGCGAGATTCAGCAATCGCTTGGATGCCTTCCCGCGTTGCTTGAAAAGATGGCAGGCCAAAGTGATGGCGCAGGAGCGGGTAAGGGGATTTCCAATCAATCCGTTCCACCAGCGATTGAGGGTAATTTTGCTCGGTAGAAGAAATTGAAGACTGACCTTTCAGGTAAGCCAGCACTTCTTCAGGAGGTTGGCTGCCATCGAAGATGCGCTCAAAGAAACCCAGCTTTTGGGCGCGCTCGGCGACAGGAGGCGTGCCGCCAAAGGCAAAGCGTACTCCAGTCTCGTGAAGATCACTGGCTGCCTCGGCAAACTCGCCCAACAGGCGCTCGCCGGTTTCAGGAGTTAGGCGGTAGGATACCCCGACCAAATCGGCTTTTTCACGCCGGGCAGCCTCCAGAAGCGTCTCGATCGAGACGGCAGGACCGAGAAATACTGTCCGCCAGCCCGCCGACTCGGCCAGGCGCAAGAAATTGCTCACACCAGCGACATGCACACACTCGCCTAAGGCAGCGGCAACGACCGTTTTCAGACGTGGCATTTCCACCGTTACACCTTCCTTTTTTCTAACTTGGCTTTGGAAAAAATTCGCCTGCCGTGGAAGCCCTGATCTCCAGCACCGGTTCCACCTGGGCGTGCTTTTCACATAAGGGATCGCCGGCGATGAGTTTTACTAGCATCTGAACCATCTGGCGAGCTATTTGATAGACCGGTTGGTTGACGGTGGTGAGGGGAGGCTGGGTATGTTCAAAACCCTCGATACCATCAAAGCCCGAGACCGCCAGGTCCGCGCCAACGCGGCGTCCAAAGGCACGCGCAGCATGTAATACACCGATGGCTGTCATATCATCGACACAGGCGATGGCTGTGGGGGGTTCAGGTAAGCTGAGCAACCGAGTTGCAGCGCGATAGCCTCCTTCGGCAGTGAGGTCCCCCTCAACTACCAAACCAGCATCGAAGGTCAAACCAGCAGATTGCAAACCATCGTGATAACCCAGGAAGCGATCGGATTGGATTTTTAGGTCTGGAGCGGCACCGATGTAAGCAATCCGCTTGTGACCCAAGGAAACCAGATGGTCAACCAGAATCTTAAACCAGCGCTGCCCATCCACCTCTACAGAGACATAGTCCAAAGGATCGAGGGAACGTTCCTGGGTCACAAAATGAAAACCGATTTGGGAGAGATACTGCACCCGCCAGTCATACAAACGAAGGCGGTTGATAACCAAGCCATCGACCTTGTGCCCATGCACCCAGCGCTGGTAAGCCTGGTGCTCAGACTCCGTATCGGGTGGGGCGGAGGTAACTAACAAGTCGAAGTTGTAGGCCGCGGCTTCATCTCCCAAGCCAGCAATAAATTCAGCAAAGAAAGGGTCCGCAAAACGCGGTTTTTCGGCAGGTAGAATATAACCGATGGTATCCGTCCGCTGCCGGCGAAGCTGCCGGGCTGCCTGGTTGGGAGTATAGCCCATTTCCTGAGCCGCCTTGATCACGCGCTGGCGGGTGTCTTCAGCTACGTCGTCATAACCATCTAAAGCGCGTGAGACAGTAGTGATCGAGAGATTCAGGCGTTTTGCGACATCGCGGATCGTAACAGGGGGCACAAAATCCTCCAAAACGTTTCGGATAAATCAATTCTACTCCAAAACGTTTCGGGAAGCAAGGTTGCTTTTTGAGCCCAGGGCATTGCTTGATTTGCCTCACCCGAAAGGATCGACATCCACAGCCTCCTGAGAATCTGTGGATTCATTCACCGTGACGGACGGGGCTTCGGATGTAGTCTTTGAAATATCTGGTGACGATAATACCGCCCTGACTGAAGCAGTAACATCGCTTTCGCATAACGTTGTTACGGAATCACCGCTCAACAGCTTGGTATTGCCACGCGGGATAATCGTTTCTCCCCCCGCTTAATACTTACCAGCACTGCCGCGCGGGGTATGTGGAGTTCACCGATCGTTTTACCAACCGCAAGAGAATTTGAGGGGATGGTAACCTCCAGAAATTGTGTGCTGACCGCAGCGCTCTCTGACAGAGAAGGATAGCCATCACTCAAACGCGCATCGATCTCAGCGGCAAGCTGCTCAAATACTTCTTCTGAAACGACCCCATCGCGCCTCAGGTTAAAGCAGGGCGCTTCGCTGGGCACGGTTTAGCTCGCGCCAGCCGGTATCCAGTTCTTCAGCTTCCAATGCCGGATCGGATAACAACAACTCGCGCATGGATACAGCTAGCGAAGCGGCATTTTGGGTAATGAACTGCTTGAGCCTTTTCCAAGAGTGGGTGGAAAGTAAGCCCTCACTATGCATTCGGTCCAGATGCGCATCGGCAGAACGCAGAGAAGCCAGGCGGGCATGGCGCATTTCATACTCAACCTGCACTTCGCTGCGGGTAATGATCTTGAGAAAACGGATCAACGAGCGCATGGTGGTACTTTGCACCAGCAAGGTGAACAAAACCACGCCAAAGGCCATCACTCGCAAAAGTTCCCGCTCACTGCCCAGGGAGGCCGGCAAACTAAGCGCGAGCGCAAGACAAATTGCCCCGCGCAACCCACCCCAATTGAGCACATGCTGCCAGCTAAACGGAATTGGCTCTGATACACGATTTACAATCCAACTTAAGCCATACACCACCACCAGGCGAGCCAGCAGTACAGCCAAAATCGCCCACATGACGGGCTGCCAGGCGGCAAGCAGGGCAGGAATACTGACTTGCAATCCAATCATCAAAAAGACCATGGAATTGGCAAGGAAGGCCACATATTCCCAGAAATTGAACAACACGATACGCGTGGTGGGACTCATGCCTTGCGGGCCCATATTTCCATTGACCAGACCAGCAGCGACAACCGCCAACACCCCACTGAAATGGAGCTGTTCAGCGATCAGATAGGAACCAAACGCCAGTACCGTTGTCAAAGTCGTCTCGATCAGGTAATCATCCACCCTGGCGATCAGGCGGGAGATCATCCAGCCCAATACCAAGCCTACCACGGTACCCCCAACTGCCACGCGCACGAAACTGGAGACACTCTCAACCAGATTGAAACGCCCCGTGAGGGCTACGACCAGCATTAAGTTAAATAATACGATGGCAGTCCCATCATTGAGCAGGCTCTCGCCTTCGATCATAACCGCTAATCGTTTGGGAACTCCTATGGATCGGAAAAGAGCTACCACAGCCACCGGATCAGTGGCAGCAATTAAAGCTCCAAAAACCAGCGCCAACGGCAGGCTCAGAATATTTCCTGCCACCAATACACCGGTGACAAGCAAGGTCGTTAGGATCACCCCAGGCACTGCCAATAACAAAATGCTGGGTAGATTGCGCTGCAGCTCCCGGAAGTTCAAGTGAAAGGCCGCTTCAAAAACCAAGGGAGGCACAAAAAGAGCCAAAATTAATTCGGGGGTGAGCTCGAAATCCAGAGGAGATTGAGAAGTAATGACCAACCCAACGATAACCAAAGCCACCGTGTAGGGTATCCGAAAGCGGTGGACGGCGATGGCAACCAGGGAAGCAATCAGCAACAATTCGATGATCAGGGTTTCGGTGGTGAGAAATTGATCCATTAGGTCATCCAGGCAGCGAACTTTTTGCCATAATGATACTCCAAAACGTTTTGGGAATCAAGATAACCTGCAAAAGGGTCATATAGCGAATATAATTCAGCCCATGAGCCATACCAACAAAATTGCCACCCAACTCAAGATCAAGGCTGAGCAAGTCTCGGCGACCATCAATTTATTAGATGAAGACAATACCCTGCCCTTTATCGCCCGCTACCGCAAGGAAGTCACGGGCGGGCTGGATGAGGAACAGATTCGCCAGATTGGTGAATTGGTGGACAAGCTGCGCGCCCTGGACGAGCGGCGTGAAGCCATCCTCAAGTCGATTGAGGAACAGGGCAAGCTGACGCCAGAGCTGCACAGCAGCCTCCAGGCAGCCGAAACGCTGACCGCCTTGGAAGACCTCTACCAACCCTATAAACCAAAGCGCCGCACACGCGCCAGCATCGCCAAAGAAAAGGGGCTGCAGGGGCTGGCAGACTGGATCCTCCAGCAGCCGCAGACCAAGACCCCACTGGCTGAGATCGCCAAGCCCTTCCTTAATGACCAGGTGCCTGATGCGGAAGAAGCCTGGGCGGGAGGGCGCGATATCGTCGCCGAAGCGATCAGCGACCATGCCGAGGTGCGGCGGGTGACGCGCGAGAAAGCCATGAAGTGGGGGGTGCTGCGCTGCGAGAAAATTGACGAGGCGAAGGTTGAGAAGAAGCACGGAGATGAGCGCAAGGTTTATGAAACCTACTACCAGTTCGAGTGCGGGATCGACCGCCTGCGCCCGCACCAGGTGCTGGCGATCAACCGCGGCGAAGCCGAGAAGGTGCTGCGGGTGAAGATCGAGGTCCCCGAGCGTGACTGGCGCAACGCCATCACGGCAGTCTTCTGCCCAAACCGGCTCTCTCCCCTGGCTGAACAGATGGAGCTGGCCATCACCGATGCCGCCGAACGCCTGCTGCTGCCAGCCATCGAGCGGGATGTGCGCAGCGAGCTGACTGAGAAAGCAGATATCCACGCCATCAACGTCTTTGCCACCAACCTGCGCGCCCTGCTCTCGCAGCCGCCTCTGGCGGGGCACACCGTGCTGGGGATCGACCCGGGCTTCCGCACCGGCTGTAAGGTGGCGGTGGTGGACCCGACCGGCAAGCTGCTGGACACCGCCACGATCTACCCGCACGAGCCGCAGAAAGAGGGCGAACGGGCGTTGAAAATCCTGGCAGCGCTGGTCCAGAAAGACGGGGTCAGCCTGATCACGATTGGCAACGGCACCGCTTCGCGCGAAACAGAGCAGCTGGTGGCAGAACTGATCCAGGCAATCCGCTCCGCAAGTCAAATACCTGATCGTCAACGAGGCCGGCGCCAGCGTGTACAGCGCCAGCCCCCTGGCACGCGCAGAGATGCCCGAGCTGGATGTCTCGCTGCGCGGGGCGGTCTCGATCGCACAGGCGCGCCCAGGATCCGCTGGCTGAATTGGTGAAGATCGACCCCAAGTCGATCGGCGTGGGGCTGTACCAGCACGATGTCGACCAAAAGCAGCTTTCTGCCAGCCTGGGCGGGGTGGTTGAGAGCGTCGTCAACCAGGTGGGGGTGGAGGTCTCAACGGCTTCGCCTGCGCTGCTGACCTATGTGGCTGGGATTGGACCTAAACTGGCCGAAAAGATCGTGGAATACCGCGACCAGAACGGCCCCTTCCCAGACCGGGCAGCGCTGCGCAAGGTGCCGGGATTGGGTCCGAAGGCTTTCGAGCAATCGGCAGGTTTCCTGCGCATCCGAGAGGGCAAGAACCCGCTGGATGCCAGTGCCATCCACCCGGAGAGCTACGCGGCGGCTGAGGCGGTGATGAAAAAAGCCGGCCTGCCCCTCGTCACACCGCCTGCCAAACGCAAGGCCGCCTTGGAGGAACTGCTGAAGCGCCAGCCGCTGGAAAAGCTGGCGGCAGAGCTGGGGGCCGGCGTTCCAACCCTCAGCGATATCTTCGAGCAGCTCATCCGCCCGGGCCGCGACCCGCGCCAGGATACACCCGCACCGATCCTGCGCAGCGATGTGCTCTCCATGGAAGACCTAGCGCCGGGGATGCGCCTGAAGGGCACGGTGCGCAACGTGGTCGATTTTGGCGCTTTCATCGATATCGGCGTGAAGCAGGATGGACTGCTGCACCGCAGCCAAATCCCGCCGGGAACAGCCCTGCAGGTAGGTGACATTATCGAAGTGGAAATCCAAAAGATCGAAGCCGAGCGCGGCAGGATTTCTCTGGGGTGGGCGACAGGGAAATAAGCTTTTCCAAAACCTATCAAGGGTTAAGGGAAAGGGAGAAGGGGGAGAAACCCCCAGCTATTTCAATAACAGGTCCGCATAAGCCTGCAGGGCCTGGTAATAGGGCAGGATGCTGGGGATATAGTGGCGCTCATTGGCCGCGTGCGGACCGATACCAGACTGTCCCCAGACCACACCCTGACCGCCCGGAGCGAAGCGGGCGCTGGTGCCCGGCAGCTTGCGCCCGACAGCGGGCGCCTGCCCGGAGACTTGCTGCACGGCTTGGATCAGCGCAGCCAGGTAGGGATTAAGCGGGTCGCAGGCGATGCCGTTCTCCATGACGCTGACCTGCAGCTCCAGAGCGTGCTCAGCGCAATAATCCTGCACAGCCTGGCGCAAAGCCCCCAGGTCATCTTGGGGGATGGGGCGCACCTCAACGCCCATCACCGCTTCGGCGGCAGTCACATTGTAGATGCCGGGTGTGCCCACCTTGATAAAGGGGAAGGTCAGCTGAGATTTCCAGTTATCGGGGCTTTGCAGGGTCAGGTATGCTTGGAGCAGTTTCGATAGGTCGGCGTAAGCCTGGTAGATGCGGTCTGCCAGGTTGGCGGAGGAACCAGCCACGCCGCTGTGACCGCGCTGCCCGCGAGCCATCACATCGAAGCGCATGACGCCGCGGTTCTGCGGGCAGATCTCGCCCCACAGCTCGCTGCCTTTTTCGCCGGTGCGCTCGCCAGCGATCAGTATGGCGGGTTGGTAGCCGCTCTCCTCAACCAGCTTCGCCAAGACGTGGGGGGTGCCCATCGGTTCGCCTTCACCGTTCTCCTCGTTGCCCACCAGCAGCAGGTTGACCGGAGGCAAGCCAGCCGGTGAGTTTTTGCCCAGGCGCAGGGCATCCTTCAGCCAGACCAGGTTTGTGGCGACGACCGTTTTCATATCGGCGGCGCCGCGCCCCCACAGGTAATCGCCCTCCAGGCGCGGCTCGAACTGGCTTTCGTCTGGTTCGGGAGCGACTACGTCGAAATGACCGCTTAGCATGACGGGTGCCTCAAGGGACCCTGGAAAACCTGCCAAAATGGCAGGGTATTTACCACCGTTGAAGTAGCGCACCTCCAGCCCCTGGTTGCGCAAGTAATCAAAGATGAAAGTCGCAGCACGATGGACTTCATCCAGGCGTTCTTCCGGGCAGGCTGTCACCGAGGGAATGCGGATGAGCTGCTGCGCCAGGTCAACGACCTCGCTGGTCTTATCGGGATAAGCCACCTGCAGGACAGCCTCTGGACGCGGGCGGAAGCGCACTGGGGCTTGCGGATCATGGCGCACATCGTCGCGGGCGCGCTGGAGCAAATTACTCAGTTTCACAGAATCTTTGCCAAAAGCAGAGGCGGATTCGGCGACGATTTCGATATCGCGCATCAGGCGGGCTTCGTGTTCAGCCGCCAGCATATGCAGCACCTCCAGCGGGACCTCATCCGAGCCGCCCAATTCCTGCTGCAGGCGGAGGCGCAGGGCCTCGGCGGCGTTCGGTGCCCCTCCGGCCATCTCGATCACGGGCTGCAAATCTTCCCACAAACCCAGGGCTTCCGCCAGCGGCTGAACGGCAGACAGGGTCCAGCTCAGAAATTCCCTTAGCGAAACAGGCTTGCCAGTGAGGGGGTTCTCGATCTCAGCACGCAGCCCATGCCGGGCTGCCAGATCTTCGTTGCGTCGGGCGCGGTTGATATCTTCACGGTCATAGCGAAAGGCGCGCCCGAAATCAGGATCGGCATAGAACTGCAAGAGCAGGAGGTGCTTGAGGGTAACATTGGCGATCTCCACATCCAGGCTCTGTCCGCCGTCGTCGGTGCGGATCTCCACTCGCGACATGGGCAGGTTGATGCGCGCCATCAGGTTCTGGATCTCGATCTGGCGCGCCATCTCTTCTACCGGGTGCGACTCACCCACGGAATAGAGGTCGCGTGCATACAGATCCTGGAGCTGCTCGCTGGTGTACAGGATCAGACGCTCGACCGGCTCGGCAAAGGAGCGGGCACGCACGGGTGTCCAGTTGTTGTTGCCAAAACGCACCCCGCTGCGCACCAGGTCGTAGGAAATCTGCAGGTAATCTTCGTAAGAGCGATAGAGGTTGGGCTGGTCGATACTGGCCGGGTTGGGGAAAGTGAGATTGCGTACCGAATCAAAAGGCGTGATCACCACGGCGGGCTGGCCGCGGCGCTCCTGGGCTTGCAAAGGGGTTGAAGCTCCCGTGGCAACGAAGAGGGCCGAAAAGGCGCGCAGCAAACGCGCCGCGGTGATATAGAACTGGCTCTTGTAGGCATCCAGGTGCATATCCCCGCGCTCAGCGGGAGGCAGGTGCATGAAGTCCCAGGCCAGGAGCGGCTCAGGCAATGACAGGTTGGTATGGGTGCCAGCAGTGGCCAGGGCACTGCCATAAAGATCGACGCAGCGCTCCAGGTAGCGGCGCTTGGCGATATGCCAGGAACCGGGAATCGACGAATGATCAACGAGTGCTGGGAAGAGCAAGTTGCCATGCCAGTAATACAGGCGCTCCCCGAACTGGCGCCCGACAACATTCAAGGCATTCATCAAGAAAGCCTCCACCAGGCGCGCTTCGTACACAGCACCGCGCGGGCTGAAATAAGGGCGGGTGGCCCACTCGATCATCCAGTTGAAGACCTCCAGCTGTGAGAAGGGCAGCGACCAGGAAGATAAGCCCTCAGAGCGCAGGTAATCGACAAAGGACTGCTGAGAAGGACCCGAGCCAACCGTGAACAAGGGGCGCAGCTGGGGGTCGAGCATGTTCCACTCCAGCTCAAAACCAACCAGGCCGCCCTGGGGATTGTTCTCCAGGGCTGTCTGGCGGGCAAGCTGGTAGCGTTCGACAAATAAAGCGAGCGGATCACTCATCATACCGGCACCTTCTTACTCCAATATTAACCTTTTAAAGATTCCAAACCTTCCAATAGACGCTGGGCGGCTCCCAAGGTGCGCTCGGGCGGGGTAGCGTAGGAGAAGCGCACCCAGTCGCCGCCGTAGGGAGAGAAGAACGCACCGGGAACAATGGCTACACCGAAATCTTCCGCCAAGTACTGGCCCAGCGGCTCCGAATCAGCCCAACCCTTGGCAGAAAGCCATTTGCCGACCTCGATGAAGGCGTAATAGCCCTTCCCCAGGATATGGGTGAAGCCCTGGGCTTTCAAGAAGTCCTGCAGAACCTTACGGCTAAGGTTGGTCGGCTCGATAATGCTGCGCGCCGCTTCGGCATAACCCAGCTCGTAGGCGGACATAGCAACCGCCAGGGAATAGAAAGAAGGAATGACGGTATGTGAAGCGCGCGCCACAATGAACTTGATTACATCCTGTGAGGCGATCAGGTGACAGTTGCGTATGTTCGAAGCGCCCAGGCTCTTGGTGATGCCATCCAGGAACATGAGGCGCGAGCGCTCCTCGGGCTCGAAGAGCTGCAGGAAGGCGTTCAGATCCATCGGCTGCTCGTCGGTGACATAGTGGTACATCCAGTCAAAGAGTACGAAAGCCACACCGGCTTTCAGGGCGGCTTTGGCAAGGGCGGCCTGGCGCTGCGGAGTGATGGTGAGGCCGGTGGGGTTATCGGGGTTGGTGATAACCAGACCGGCGATCTTGCGCCCCGAGCGGGCGGCAAACTCCACGCAAGCCTGCAGGCTCTCCTCCGAATAAGCCCAGCCTTCTTCGGGCTTGCCCGGCGCCCAGAGCACGTTGGCTCCGATGCTGTAAGGACCCCAGTTGTAGGAAATCCAGGGGACGCGCGAGACGATAATGAGGTCGCCTTCACGGCCATGACCGAGCGTTAACATGGCCTGGAAAGCCTTCACCAGGGCATCACGGCCGCCAACCGCGGCGGCTACATTGGCGGGACCGACTCCCAAGGCCGGGTCGAGCTTCCAATATTTTTCAACCACCACCTTGCGATATTCGTCGGTGCCAAAGGGCATATCGTAAGCAGAGCCGTGCTCGATCTGCAGCTGAGCGGCGCGCTCAAGGAGCGGACGCGGCACGCCGGGCAGGCTGGCACCCCCATCTCCCTGCGAGGCATCAAAGATGGGGCGATCAGGATATTTCTCCTTGAAGACTTTGAGCGACTTGTTGATCAGGAACATGCGTGAGGGGGGAATGACGAAGAGGCGGGAGAGGTAATCGCTGACCGGCACCAGGTTGGCATCGGGGACAGCATAAACGGGGGTATCAGGGCTGATGGGTACATCAGGGGCGAGAGGGGACATAGGTTTCCTTTCTTTTCACTCGAATTTTTCAAAAAAAAACGCCCCGATGGGGTCGGGGCGTTTTGATTTTTGATCTTATCTGGCTTAACCTGACCTGTCAGAAAGCAAACGCCCCGCTGTAAAGCGCATACGATTATTGGTAGTAGTGTTCATACGGGAGCGGCTGCAGGCGTTGGCCATATTGGGCGCAACTATATCATCAGATGGGTAGAGCGTCAAGAATTTTTTGTTGATATAATTCCTTTATCCCATCTTTGGATACCCTATGAACCCTATTCTTCCGATCCAGCACTTTGTCCCCGATGTAGAGGCGCGGCAGTGGAGCGACGGGCGCATGTACCTGTACGGCTCCTACGATATCAGCGGCAGGACGAGCTATTGCAGTTGGGAATACCACGTCTTCTCCTCTGCGGACCTCAGCCACTGGGAAGACCATGGTGAAAGCTTCCGCTCGATTGGCCCGGGTGCGGATATACCCTGGACTGAGGCACCGCTGTTCGCGCCGGACTGCGTCTACCATAACGGCCGCTACTACCTCTTCTTCTGCAATGCGGACCGCAGCGAGGGCGTGGCCGAAAGCCTTTCGCCTACCGGGCGCTTCACGAACGCAGCACCCATCGAGGGTGCGAATGGCGATGCTATCGACCCGGCAGTGCTGGTAGATGACGATGGACAGGTCTATTATTACTGGGGGCAATTCCACCTGCGCGGCGCAAAGCTTGCGGCCCGATCTGCACGCCATCCAGCCCGAGACACTGTGCCCCGACCTGATCACCGAGGCCGGTCATGGCTTCCACGAGGGGGCCTCAATCCGCAAGCGCAATGGCATCTACTACCTGGTCTATGCGGATATCAGCCGGGGCCGGCCTACCTGCCTGGCCTATGCCACCAGCCGCTCCCCACTGGGGCCGTTCACGAAGGGCGGCATTCTCATCGATAATACCGGCTGCGACCGGGAGACCTGGAACAACCACGGCTCGATCGCCGAGTTTAATGGCCAGTGGTACCTCTTCTACCACCGCTCATCCCAGGCCAGCAACTTTAACCGCCGCGTCTGTGTCGAGCCGATCCACTTCAACCTCGACGGCAGCATCGACGAGGTGGAGATGACCACCCAGGGCATCAGCGGCCCGCTGCCCGCTAACCAGCCCATCGAGGCCTGGCGAGCCTGCCTGCTGCACGGGCAAGTACGCACCGCCGCGGAAGGACCCACGGAGAGCGACCCATCCGTCCGCGAGCGCCTCACCCTCATCCACCACAACGACTGGGCTGCCTACAAGTATGTTGATTTTGAGGCACAGCCCATCCAGGCATTCCAGGCACGCGCTGCCAGCCTGGCTTATGGCGGCCTGATCGAAGTCCACCTGGACCAGCCCGATGGGGAGTTGATCGGAACCTGCGCTGTCGCCCGCACCGGCGGCTGGCAGAAATGGGCCACGTTCACCTGCCCCATCCAGAAAGCTATAGGGGTGCGGGCGGTGTACCTGGTCTTCAAAGGGAGAGAGGACAGTTTGTCTAGGGTGGCGCGGCAGTTCGATCCGGAGCGGCTGTTCGACCTGGAGAGCTTTTGGTTTACGGAAAGGAAGGAAATATGAACGAGACTCCATCTAAAACCGCCCTGCTGATCATCGATGTGCAGAGTGAGCTATTTCAAAAATCTACGCATATCTATAAGGCGAAGGGGCTTCTGGAAAACATCCAGGCGCTGACCGAGCGCGCCCACCAGGCAGGCATGCCTGTCATCTATATTCAACATTCCAGCAATGCCTTCCTGATCAAGGGGTCTGAAGGTTGGCAAATCCACCCTCAGCTCAAGCCGCTGGAAGGCGAGCAGATCATCCACAAGCGCCACCCGAGTGCCTTCAAGGAAACCGAGCTCAAGGAGCTTCTGGATACAAAAGGCATCCAGAAGCTGGTGATCGCCGGGCTGGTCACGCACGGCTGCGTCAAAGCCACCAGCCTGGATGCCCTGAAACACGGCTACCAGGTGGTGCTGGTCAGCGACGCGCACAGCAGCTACAGCAAGGATGCCGCTAAATTAATCACGGAATGGAATGAAAAGATCGGTAAAGCCGGTGCGGTGCTCCAGGAAACAGGAGCGGTTGCCTTTTAGCCTTCTCTAAACGATCACCAGGCCGCGTTGAATGCCAGCCCGCACCGCCTCGGTGCGGTTCGTGACGCCCAGCTTGGCGTAAATGGCTGAAACGTGGAACTTAACGGTATGCTCGCTGATGCTGAGCGCCTGGGCAATTTGCTTGTTCGCCAGCCCCTGCGCCAGGGATTGGAGCACTTCCAGCTCGCGGGCAGTGAGGGGATCATCGAGTGATTCAACAGGCCGTTCTTGAGGGCTGCGCTGGCTTAACGCTTTACGCAGCAGCACAGGAATGCCAACCAGCAGGCCTTCATGCAGCGCCTGAACTGCGGCTGCCAATTCTGAAGCGGAGGAGTCCAGAGAGATGACCCCCCAGGCGCGCCAGGGAAGCCTGGTAAATTCAAGCTCCGCCGGAAGATCGTCGGACATCCAGAGCAAGGCAGGCGGCTCCCGGGTGAAATCCACGGCCTGCCTGAGCTCCGCCAGGGGGGGCATCTCGCCCGCCAGGAGGAGCACATCTGGTAGGGAAGCAGCTTCTTCCAACTCCGCCAGAGAGCGTGTCTCACCGCACACCTCCAAACGCTCATCGGTTTGGAGCATGAGGCGCAAGCCGGCCCGCAGCGCAGTCGAAGAAGCCACCACCCACACTTGAATCACTAGATCACCTCCACCTGTACCACCTCATTCACAAACTGCTCTGCCAGGTAAGCCGGGATGGCAATCCCCTGGTCACCGCCCAGGATCAACGTATTCAGGCCGATCACCTTACCAGCCGCGTTGACCAGCGGTCCGCCCGAATTACCCGGGGCGAGCTGGGCATCCGTGCGCAAGACGGGCACCATACGCCGAGGTCCCCGTGTCTGCGCCAGGTCCAGGGCAGCCAGCACACCCAGGGTGGTAAAGCCGCGCTGCCCCCAGGGATGCCCAACGGCAAAGACCAGCTCCCCAATCTTCAGCTCAGACTGGGAAGCAACCTGCGCAGCAGCCAGGTCACCGGCAGCGATCTCCAGCAGCGCCAGGTCGATCTCTGTGTCTCGGCGGATGACTTTCGCCGGAAATTCGCTGCCATCGGGTAAAACGATACGCGGTGTGGGCTGGTTGACCACGTGCGCATTGGTCAGAATCATACCATTCTTTCGCCAGATCACCCCGGCGCCGAAGCCATGCCGGTGTCCCTGGACGATCACCAAACTGCGCTGGACCTGCGCGATCGTCTCTGCCAGGGCAATTATTGAGCTCATCTGTCATGATGAAATTCTTTTGCATTCTTTCTCCTAATCTATTCCAACCATCCGCCTATAAGAATAACCAACACTCCAGGGAGATTTCTCCGCCTCTGGCGGCTCAGAGAGACAGATGTGGATGAGTAGAGGAAATCGGATGTGGAGCACAGCTATTTCCTCTCACCGATCACAATCGAGAGGTTCAACCGCTGGCCGCCGCGGAGGATTTCAACCTGTGCCGGATTGCCCACGAGGCTGCCAGCCAGGCGGCTGACGAGCTCATCCGGATCGGAAAGGGGGCTGCCCGCCAGGCCTACCAGGATATCGCCGACCATCAGGCCCCCAGCTAAAGCGGGGCTGTTCTTCTCCACACCGACCACCAGCACGCCCATAGGCTGCTGGCGACCCAGGGCAGTTTGAGCCTCCTCCGAGAGTTCGACAGGCTGGCTGCGTACCCCCAGGTAGCCGCGTTTGACGCGTCCATGCTGGGCAAGCGACTCTGCCAGCTGCCAGACCAGGCCGGCTGGGATCGTCAAAGCCATGCCGTGCGCCAGCCCGGAGGTGTTCATCCCGACCACACGCCCGGCTGCATCGATGAGCGGACCGCCAGAGAAACCCGGGTAGGGGACCGTGTCGGTCCGCAGGTAGCGCTCAAGCAGGGCTCCGCGCCTTGTGCGCACCAGACCGCCTACAGCACTCACCACACCCAGGCTGGCCTCGATGCCATTAGGAGTGGGGCGCCCCAGGGCAAGCACCAACTGCCCAACCCGCGCCTCCTGCGCTACCGGCTCAGCGACCGCCAGCGTAGGGCGGGCCAGGCGCAGCACCGCCAGGTCAGTGGTGGGGTCACGACCGGAGACACTGGCTTCGATCTCGGAGCCATCCTCCAGCATCACCGTGATCCCCTCATCGGCTTCGACAACATGGTTCGCAGTCACCACCTGGTCGGGAGCGAAGACAATGCCGCTGGCGGGCATGCGCTGGCGGGCATTGACCAAAACGGTAGCCGCGCCAGCTTTCGCAACTGCACCCACCATCGCTTCTGAAAATGCGTGTAAAGAGTTTGTTTCTTGAGACATGGTTATTTACCTCCAAAAAGATCCAGCTCTATGTGAGCCAAGTTTATTCTGACAGACCCATTTTCCCAGAAAAGCCTGAACCCCACATCACCCAAGCAGCCAGTCTTCTACCTGGTAATTTGGGTAGGGAGAAGAGCCTGTGATAAAATAATTCGAATAAATCCCCGGAGGGTGAAATGAGTGAAGAGAAGAAGAAACGCTTAGCGATTGAAGACGATATCGTGGTGACGCTGGCTTATACGCTTAAAGTCGATGACCTGGTAATCGATTCTTCCGATGAAGGCGATGATCTACAGTTCGTCCAGGGATCAGGGGAAATCCTGCCTGCCCTCGAAGAGCATTTGTATGGCATGCAGGTGGGCGACAGCAAGAAGCTGACGCTGCAACCCATGGATGGGTACGGAGAAGTTGACCCGGAGGCTTTTGTTGAATTCCCCCGCGAGGAGTTCGCGGAGCTCCCCCTCGAAGCCGGGGTTGAGCTTGAATTGAAAGATGAAGACAATGAAGTCCACTATGCCCGGGTCGAATCGGTCAGCAAAGAAAATGTGACCTTGAACTTCAACCACCCCCTGGCAGGTAAGGTGCTGGATTTTACGGTCCGGGTGGTCGGTTTGCGCAGGGCAAGCCCTGAAGAGCTGGACCATGGACACGTACACACACTTGCGGAGCATGAGTAACGAGACCTATGAAAATTTTTGTACCTGGACGTATCTGCTTATTTGGTGAGCACTCGGATTGGGCAGGCGGCTACCGGCGCATCAACGCCCAAATCGAGCAAGGCTTTACCTTGATCACGGGCACCAACCAGGGCATCTATGCCGAGGTTTCCACCCACCCCAACTCGCTGGTGATCACTTCCACGACACCGGATGGCGAGCGGCAGGGACCCTATGAGATTCCGATGAAGGCCGATAGGCTGCTCGAAGAGGCCCAACTGGGCGGATTTTGGAGCTACATCGCAGGTGTGGCTTACCAGGCCTTGACCCACCACCACGTGCGCGGGCTGGTGATCGACAACTACAAAACGGACTTGCCGATCAAGAAAGGCCTCTCCTCGTCAGCGGCGATCTGCGTACTGGCGGCGCGGGCTTTCAACCGCCTGTACGACCTAAAGCTGACTGTGCGCGGTGAAATGGAGCTGGCATACCAGGGTGAGATCACCACACCGTCTCGCTGCGGGCGGATGGATCAAGGCTGCGCCTTCGGTAATAACCCGGTGATGATGCTCTTCGATGGCGACCGGCTGGAAACACAAGAGCTACGCCCGAAAGAAGACCTGTTCTTCGTGGTCGTCGACCTGCATGCCCAAAAAGATACCATGCGCATCCTTTCGCGCTTGAACCGCTGCTTCCCGGTGGCGGAGAATGAGGTGGAGAAGGGTGTGCAAGAACTTTTGGGACCGATCAACAAACGCATCGTCCACCAGGCGATTGAGGCGATCAGGGACTCAGATGGGCAGCGCATTGGTGCGCTGATGAGCGAAGCTCAAGATTACTTCGACCGCTATGCAACCCCGGCCTGCCCAGAAGAGCTGACCTCGCCCGTGCTGCACAAGGTGCTGAACTATACACCCCTCCAGCCGCATATTTGGGGCGGCAAGGGCGTGGGGTCGCAGGGCGATGGGACGGCCCAGTTCATCGTGCCCAGCGCAGCCGATCAGCAGGCGGTGATGGATATCCTGGAGCAGGATTTCCAGATGAGCAGCTACCGGCTGACCCTGCGCGCAGGCAGCCGGGTGCGCAAAGCGATTATCCCAGCGGCAGGCTTTGGCACGCGCCTCTTCCCTGCCAGCAAGGCGGTCAAGAAAGAGCTCTTCCCAGTTATCGACCGCGACGGCATCGCCAAGCCCGCCATCCTGTATATCGTTGAAGAAGCGCTGGAGGCGGGTATCGAAGAGGTTTACATCATCATCCAGCCTTCTGATCTGCAAGATTTCCAAGATTTCTTCAACCACCAGGTCTCCGTAGAGAATTACAACAAGCTGCCGCGCCATTTCCAGGAGTATTCCAAGCGCATCCTGGAAGTCGGGCAGAAGGTGCATTTCGTGTTCCAGGAGCTGCAAGAGGGGTTTGGGCACGCGGTGTACTGCACTCGGGAGGCCATCGGCGATGAGCCCTTCCTGCTGTACCTGGGTGACCACCTATACCGTTCGAACAGCGAGAAATCGTGCACGCAGCAGCTCATCGAAGCCTTCAACCAGTCGGGGGTCAGCATCTTGGGGCTTCGGCGCACGCCCGAGTCTCAAATCCACAATTTTGGGACGGTCACCGGGGCATGGATCGAGCCCGAGCGGCTGCTCAACGTAACCGAGTTCGCTGAGAAGCCTACCATCGACTACGCCCGGACGAACCTGCGCGTGCCCGATATGCCCGAAGACGAGTACCTGACCGTCTTCGGACAGTACATCATCAAGCCGCAGATCTACAACTTTTTGGAGGAGCACACACAGCACAACGTGCGTGAGCGCGGTGAATTCCAGCTCACCTCCGCACTGGACCGCCTGCGCCAGGAGGATGGATTCCAGGGCTTGATGATCCAGGGCAAGCGCTTCGACATCGGCATCCCGGAATATTATTTGGAGACGCTGAAGACTTTCAAAGAGTCTTGAAATAATCTCACCACAGAGCACAGAGGGTACAGAGCTGCACAGACAGTTTTGAAGAAGAACATTCACTGCAGATACATTGAGCAGATTCAGGAGAAGAAATTAACGCCATGACGCGGAGAACGCTGAGAGAGAAAGAAACTCTGCGTCCTCCGCGTCTCAGCGTTAGAATCGTCACATTACAATGAATAAAAACCGGAGTAGAAAGTTACGCAGATTATCCTGCGGGATCGTTGTGGGTTTGGCCGTCCTATGCCTGGTAGGGGCGGGCATTTCTGCCTTGAGCAACCTGACTTTGCCGAAGGGGCCGGAGGCACTGGACCGGCTCGATCCCCTGGATAAGATCCGCCTGGAGGAGACCCTGCACTTGAAAGCGGCCTTGGGGGAGGTCGTCTGGCCCGGGCTGGGAGAGACGCACATCCCGGTCAGCCTGCACAACCAGGCCTATTCCTTTTTGACCGGTTTCGAAGGGGAGCCGCCATCGGATTGGGAGGTAGTGGAGGGGGATGAGTTCCAGGGCAAACCCTACTACCGCCGGGCCGAGAAGGAGGCCCAGAACTTTGCCATCCCGGTCGGTGAGGCCTGGGCGGCGGGCATGGCGACCAAGTCGGAGACAGACCGCTTCATTATCAAGCTCTACCGGGGCTTCTTGCCCCCATTGATCGAGCAGGTCTTCCCCTACCGGCTCCTGCTGCAGCCGACCGAAACACAGGTCGGGGGTGTGCTGCATGAGAGCTTTCACGTCTTCCAGGCGCTGACCGCCCCGGAGCGGTTGGAGGCGGCAGAAAAGGCGCACGGATTAAGTGGCATATATTGGAGAGCGGATGAGCAAAGCCTCGACCTTTGGAAAGCAGAGATGAACTTGCTGGCCAAGGCGCTGGAGGCAAAAACGGATGAGGAAGCGGCTGAGCTGGCAAAGCAGTTCCTGGCACACCGTCAGTCGCGCCGGCAGCAGGCTGGATTAACGCCGGAGCTGATCGATTACGAGCGCCAATTGGAGTGGGAGGAAGGGCTGGCGAAATATGTGGAGCTGGATTTTCTGCGTCAGGCCTATGAAACCAAAGATTACCCGCCCATCGCGGCGATGAGCGGGGACGCCTCGTTCAAAGCTTACCAGGCCTTCAAGCAGCGCTGGTCGCAGGAGATCATCCAGATGAAGCTGGAGGCCAACCAAAAAGGCGAGGTCAGCTTCTACCAGACCGGCATGGCGCAGGCAGTTCTGCTGGACCGGTTGAGCCCAGGATGGAAGGCGAACGCTTTGAAAAATGGCATCTTCCTGGAAGATTTATTGAAAGAAGCGGCGGTGAAAGAACAGCCGTGATGGAATAGGATTGGCGATGTTTACCCCGGCTGTCTCGGTGCTCCTGCCATGCTACAACGCCGCCAGCACGCTTGAGGAGTGCCTGGCAAGCCTGGAGGCGCAAACCTTTACGGACTATGAAGTGATCGCTGTGGATGATGGCTCGAGCGACAGCACGCTGGAGATCCTGCAGGACTGGCAGCACAGGGATGCACGGTACAGAGTCTTGGCGAGACCGCATGCGGGGATCATCTCAGCGCTGAACGCCGGGCTGGCGGAATGCCGGGCGCCGTTCGTGGCACGCTTGGACGCCGATGACCGCTGCCGGCCAGAGCGGCTGAGGCTGCAGGCTCAATCCTTACAAGAGCATGCAGAGCTGGCCTTGGTAAGCTGCCTGGCAGAGAGCTTCCCGGCTGAACAGGTGCGAGAGGGCTTCAGGATTTACATCGAATGGCAGAACGCGCTGGTGACGGATGCGGATATCCGGCGAGAGATGTTCATCGAAAGCCCATTCCCCCACCCGAGCGTGATGTTCCGCAAGGAATGGGTCGATAAGGTGGGCGGCTACCAGGAACACGGCTGGCCGGAAGACTACGACCTATGGCTGCGGCTCCACCTGTCTGGAGCGCACTTCGGCAAAGTACCGCAGGTGCTGCTGGAATGGCGTGAGGCGCCCCAGCGCCTGACGCGCACCGACAGGCGCTACTCTCTGGAGAACTTCCTGCGCCTCAAGGCCTGGGCTTTGGTAAACGGTCCCTTGCAGGGGCGGGAAGCAGTCTTCATCTGGGGAGCGGGGATGATGGGACGCCGCCTGGGCAAGCAGCTCCAGCTCCAGAAGGCGCCCCTGGCAGCTTATTTTGATATCGATCCGGTGAAGATTGGGAACACGCGCCGCGGCTTGCCCATCCTGGCACCGGAAGAGCTGGCGGAGTGGTGGCAACGGGTTACCCGCCCGATCCTGCTGGCGGCTGTGGGCGCACGCGGGGCGCGGCCGATCATCCGGGCAAGGCTGGAGGCGTTCGGGTTGAGCGAGGGAGAGGATTGGCTGTTCTGCGCGTGAAAGGCAAAAAGCTTCACCGCAGAGCAACGGAGTTCACAGAGCAACACAGAGAAGAAGTAGAAAAATCTTCAACGAGGAGAAGCGAAGATACGCAGAGTTTTCTAAAGATGGACACGGAAAGATCGGAAAAATCAGACCAAAAGAGGAAAAACATGGATTTCAGCGAATTGATCAAGCCTGGAATGACCAACGAAGAGACTTTCGAGGTCACGGAAGAATACCTGGCCAGCCACATCGGGTCGGGGGCGGCCCGCGTGCTGGCAACCCCCTGGCTGATCCTGTTCATGGAGCGGGTCTCGCATCGTCTGATCGCCCAGCGCGTACCAGAAGGGTATTCGAGCGTGGGAGCGGAAGTGAACATGCGCCACCTGGCGCCGACGCCCCTGGGCGGCAAGGTGCGCGTGGTGGCGGAGGTGGTGGCGGTGGAGGGCTCGAAGATCACCCTGAGCGTGACGGCCGCGGATGAGACCGAGCCAGTGGGCACCTGCGCACACCAGCGCTATATTATCGACGAGGCCCGGTTCTTGAAAAGAGTAGCCGCTAAAGCAGGGAACGCCTAACGCCTGGCGAGCAGGGCGGCGTATATACCCAAGCCGAGGCCAAACAGGAGCACCAGCCCGCCCGCAATGGCCAGGACCGGCGATCGCCGGGGGCTTTCAGGGATAATAGCGGTCTCCTGGATCTTTTCAGAATTCGGCTGGGCGCCGAAAGAGACATAGGCCTCGTCGCCACCTTTGAGCTTGAAGGCTCGGCTCAGCTCCGTGGTGGGGTTGAAGCCCTCCGGGATGGCAACGGTAAGGTTGTATTCCCCTTCGGGCAGCTCGACAAAGCAGTCGTAGCCAGGGTCCAGCTCGAGCTCCACCGGGCAAGCTGGGTCTTCCGCAAGGCGCGTGTCGGCGGTGCGGGTAAGGGTGCCGACCTTGTTGCTCAGGCTGATCGCGCCGCCAGGGATGACTGGCTCGTCCGCCTGGCGCAGCGAATCGCCGTTGCGGTCGTTGTAGAGAAAAACATACAGGTTGGCAGTGCCGGATTCGGCCGTTTCGGTCGGCAAAGCCGGGAGGGGGGTGGGGCTGGGACCAGGCGTCACGGTGACCAGGGCAGGACCTGCCAGGCCGATCAACAAAGTCTGCCCTTGCTGCAGGGTGGCATCTTCTGACAGCTTATTCAACTGGCGGAGCTCATCGAGGGTGATGCCGGTGATGGCAGCAATGCGCCACAGGGTGTCGCCTGCCTGGACGATGTACAAGATGCGCCCATCCGCGCCCGGGGTGGGGGTGGGGAAAACGGTCAGCTGGGCAACCGGCGCGGCCTGGACGGGCAAGCGCACCGTCAGGAGGAGAATGATGAATAGGAGGGCTGTCAGGAAGACTATTTTTGCTGAAATTTTAGACATCGTAAAGTGATTATACTTGAAACCAGGGGATAAGGCAGCAATTCTCAAATTGTACCGATGGGGAAGATAAATTTGCTAGTGAAAATACAAGAAAAACGAGCGGATTATCTCGAAGAGGTAGAAGAAGAGCTTGGGTGAGCAGTGAAAACAAGTAAACGCATTCCTATATGGGTGGCGCAGGGCATATGGCCAGACACGGGCAGGAGGAAGTGCTGTGCTGGGTGATTGGCGAGGCCGAAGACCAGGCCAGCATCTGCTCCCACCTGGTGAATGACTGCGCTGCAGAGTACCTGGTGGAGAAAAGTAATTCAGGTGAAGGCGATCGAATCAGGGAGTTTTGTGTATACTCAGAATTAGAATACATGACACCTCCCGAATTTAATAATCGGGAGGTGTCATGTCTGTGCCCCCAAGGAGATTCGAACTCCTGTTTTGGCCTTGAGAGGGCCACGTCCTGGGCCTCTAGACGATGGGGGCAATAGCGCGCAGATTTTACCACCTCAACCCTGCTTCGTCAATTCCCCAGCTTTTCGGAAAGACACTTAAGGTATAATTCAGGTTTGGCAAAACAGCTATTTTGGCTTATTAAAGAGCCGTTAATTTTCAAAGATCAAGAGGTGTAACTATGGCAAATGTTAAAAAGACAAAAGGAATCATCGGTATCTTGACCGGTGGTGGGGATGTTCCAGGATTGAACCCTGCCATCCGGGCAGTTACCATCCGGGCGCTGCGCGAAGGCTACCAGGTGATTGGCTTACGGCGCGGCTGGGCTGGTATCATGGAAATGGTGCGCGACCCTAAGGCAGATAACAGCGGTCATTACCAGGTTCTTACGGAAGAAGCCGTCAACCGCGCGGCGCGTACGGGGGGCACCTTTATTCATACTTCGCGCACACGACCCAGTCATGTTAAGAAAACCAGTGTGCCCGAGCATTTCCGCGATACCTATAACGCCGAGACGAATGATCTAACGCCCGAAGTGATCAAGAATTTGGATTTTCTGGGAATTGATTATCTGATCCCCATCGGTGGCGACGACACGTTGAGCTACGGCGTGCGCTTGTACCGGGAAGGTCTTCGGGTCATCGCTATACCGAAGACGATGGATAATGATGTGCCTGGCACAGATTACTGCATTGGCTTCAGCACCTGTGTAACGCGCACCATTCAGATGACCAACAGCCTGCGTACCATCGCTGGCTCGCATGAGCGTATCCTGGTTTTGGAAGTTTTTGGGCGTTATGCGGGCTTCACAGCTATGCTTCCCACCATGGCTGGCGCGGCGAACCGCTGCGTGATCCCAGAGTATAAATTTGACATCGACCAGCTAACTGAGCTCCTGATGTACGACCGCAATCGCCATCCAAGTAAGTATTCGGTTGTCTTGGTTTCCGAAGGTGCTATGTTCGGTGTTGGAGAGATGGTATTCGATAAGACAGAGACAGATGCCTACGGACATATGAAATTGGGCGGGATTGGGGATGTGGTTTCGGAAAAGATTAAAGAGTTATCTCCCAAGTATAACAATGGTATAACGGTCAATACCATCAACCAGAAGTTGGGCTACATGGTGCGCGGCGGTGACCCGGACGCGATCAACTCGATTGTCCCGATGGCCTATGGCAACCTGGCGCTTGACCTGATCTTGCAGGGCATTCATGGCCGGATCGTGGTGTTGAAGAATGGGCGGTACGATAATCTGCCTATTGAGGTCGTCACCAGCACAAAGAAGCTGGTCGATGTTAAGAAGCATTACAACACTGACCGCCTCAGACCGCAGTATGCAAACTTCGAGATGATGCCGCTCTTTATCATGACCAGTGAGTGAACTGCGGCTTGATTAAACTAAAAACAGCGCTGGGTAGCCAGCGCTGTTTTTATTGGAAGGTCAGCGGTTCAACCCGGACATTCTCAGGCCCAACCAGCTTATTCAGGCGCGTGATCAGCTCAGGGTTCAATCCAACGGTAAAGTTGGGGAATTCGATCTGGTAGCCGCGCCCTCCTTCATAGATTAACAAAGCAAACCGATCATTGCCCGGATAGGTGATGAGGGTGCCGTAGACCTGTCGCAAGCGTAGATTGTCGCGCACTTTATCCCCTGACTGTCGAAGCAGTACCGTGATCATTTGTACATCTTCAGCCGATAGAGGGGAGACTGGCGTAAGAATGTAGGGAAAGATCGGCTTCGCCGTATCAACTTCGTGTTCTACAGGCAGGCTGGTAAGCGATCCAGGAGAGGATGGACGGGGCTCACTTGTAGGTTGGATGGGATGGGGGACTTCCACTTCTACAGGATGATCACCTGGTTCGGGCTCAATAATTTCATCTCCAGCAGGCAATTCAGGAGATGGATTCCTATCATCGGCTATACTCGTAGAGGCGGGAAGATCAACCAAAGGGGTATTGGTGGGTGAAGCGGGTTCTTTGGCTTGGGCTTCCATGATGAAACCGCCGGGTACTAATTCAAAATCCCAATCGGGAGCAAAGGCCTCCGGCTGCGGTGGAAGCCCATCTTCCCCGCTTTTTGACCAATTCTCAGCAGGCTCAGCGGTTTTGGGAGATACCTGGGGGGGTGTTGCAAGCTGTGGTCCCTCATCGTCTGGCTCCGGTGGGAAGTTGAAATCGTCAAATACGGGCTGCGCGCTTGATGGATGTGGCATGGCTGAATATGCCGTCAGCTCTGTGGTGATCGTGTCTACGAGTATTTTCGGCTCTCCGCTAGCAGCATCCACCCGACCATCTACCAACACGACCCGGTCAGGTTCTACCATTTCATAAACTTTATCCCAGGTGCGCGGGAAGATTACTAGCTCGATATTGCCCTGTATATCTTCGAGAGTCACGAAACCCATCGCCTTACCTGTTTTGGTTTGGTGCGGTCGGACTCGCGTGATTAAACCTGCCACGCGCACGTGCTCATCTGGGTTCGCTTCCGAAAGCTGTCCTGAAAAGTGGGTCACTGCCTGGGTTAAGATATCCATGACCGGGCTGAGGGGATGGTCCGAGACATACAGACCGATCAGCTCGCGCTCCCAGTTCAGGATCTCGCGCCGGCTGATATCGCCCGCAGTCTTTGGCAAGACGATTTCTTCGCTGATGCCTGTGTGGGAGCCGAAGAGGCTCATCTGACCTGCATCAACCGCTTTGAAGTGTGAGGTACTGATGGACGTGATGCGATCCATGGCAGCTAACAGTGCCGGGCGCTGTCCAAAGCTATCCAACGCACCGACCTTGATCAAGCTCTCCAGGGCGCGCTTACCAACCTGGCGCAGGTCGACGCGCCGAGCAAAATCGTTGATATCTTTGAAAGTTCCTTTTTCCCTGGCGTGCAAAATCGCCTCGACCGGACCCGAGCCAACATTTTTCACTGCCCCCATTCCGAACCGGATGGAGGCTTTGCCGTTTTGGTGATCTTCAATGCCGAAATTCCAACAGCTAGCGTTCACATCGGGTGGATCGATCTTGATGCCCATGCGCCGGCAGTCGGCCGAATACAAGGCCACCTTATCGATATCGTTCATATTGACTGAAAGCAAGGCGGTCATGTACTCAACCGGATAATGAAGCTTCAAGAAAGCAGTTTGAACAGCCACCACGCCGTAATTGGCAGCATGGGCTTTGTTGAAACCATAGCGGGCAAATTCTTCCCAATCATCAAAGATTGCATTCCCGGTTTCTTCGGGAATATCATTTTTAGCAGCCCCTTTGACGAACTTTTCGCGGTGCTTTAACAGTTTATCCTTGATCTTCTTTGACACTGCTTTGCGCAGATCATCCGCCTCGGGAGGGGTATAACCGGCCAGCTGCATCACCGCGAACATGAGCTGCTCCTGATACACCGGGTAACCGTAGGTCTCTTTGAAGATCGGTTCCAGAGTCGGATGCCGGTAAGCAACCGGTTCTTCACCATGCATGCGCCGGATATATCCTGGGATAAAATCCATTGGACCTGGTCGGAAGAGTGCCACCATAGCGATCATATTTTCCAATTGCTTGGGCTTCATCTGCATCAGCCAGCGGCGCATGCCCGAACCTTCTACCTGGAACACACCTGCCGTTTCGCCGCGTCCCATCAGTTCATAGGTTTCAGGATCGTCGGTGGGAATGTTAGACAAATCAAGCGAAACACCATGGCGCTCCCTGATCAGGTCGCAGGCGCGCGCCATGATCGTCAGCGTTGCCAGCCCCAAGAAATCGACCTTCAGAAAACCCTGTGATTCAATGATGGACATTTCAAACTGGGATACCGTCTTTACCGGCAAATCCTCAGCGGAACTGCCAGTCGGGCGGTGCAGCGGCATGTATTCAATGGCAGGCTTGTCGGTGATGATCACACCAGCAGCGTGCGTGCCTGCATTGCGCACCACACCCTCCATTTGGCTGGCGGTGTCGATTAATTCTTTCAAGTAATCAGTCAACTCGTATAAAGCTTTTAGGTCTGGAATCTCTTCCAAAGCTTGTTGGACGGTGACTGGCTTACCGGGGATGTTGGGCACAAGTTTGGCGACGCGGTCAACTTCACTGAGCGGAATATCCATCACCCGTCCAACATCGCGAATGGCTGCCCTGGCTCCCAGGGTTCCGAAGGTGATAATTTGGGCAACTTTGTCGCTGCCATATTTTTGGGCGGTATATTCCATCATGTCGGCCCGGCGATCATCTCGGAAATCCAGGTCGATATCGGGCATCGAGATACGGCCCGGGTTCAAAAAGCGCTCAAAGATCAAGCCATATTCCAGTGGTTCAACATTTGTGATATCCAGGGTATAGGCAACGATTGAACCATTGGCTGAGCCGCGGGCGTTATACCAGATGTCACACTTTCGGGCGAACCAGCACAGATCCGCCACGATCAGAAAGTATGTATCGAAACCCATCGTGTGGATCACGCTCAACTCATAATCCAGGCGCTGGCGTACATCGGGTGCATTTGCACGTGTTCCGTAACGCGTCTTCAAGCCTGCCTCGCAGAGCTGGCGCAGGTAAGTTTCGGGGGTATGCCCAGCGGGAACCTCAAACTCTGGAAGGTGGTAGCCTTTGAAGCCCAAGTCGAGCGAACAGCGTTCGGCAATCAACAGTGTATTACTCAGCGCTTCGGGAACTTCAGTAAAAATACTACTCATTTCTTCTGGCGTACGCAGGTAATAGGAGGGGTCTGTCATGCGCATGCGGTTGGGGTCGCTGAGAACACTGCCGGTCTGGATAGCCAGCATGATGTCTTGCAAACGAGAGTCTTCTGGATTGATGTAATGAACATCGTTCGTAGCTATGTAGCGCGCCTGGTAGTGCGGCCCCATTTCGAGCAGCGCCTGATTGACGCGCTCCTGATCTCTGATGTTGTGCTGCTGCAGCTCCAGGAAAAAGTTATCCTTGCCAAAGACGCCATAATACCAGTCTAGCTGCCGGCGAGCAGCATCCAGGTTGTCCTGCCTGATCAGGCGCGGAACATCAGAAGACAGGCAGCCCGAGGTGCAGATCAACCCTGCAGCATGCTTTTCCAGAAAATCACGGTCAATGCGTGGGTAATAGTAGAAGCCATCCAGTTGCGCTGAAGAGCATATCTGCAGCAGGTTTTTGTAGCCGGTTTCATTTTCTGCCAACAGCAGCAAGTGGGTCGCTTTCTTATCCGCCTGGGGATCCTTATCCTTCATGCTGCGCGGCGCCAGGTAAGCCTCTACGCCGACGATCGGCTTGATGCCTTCTGCTGTGGCAGCGTTATAAAAATCAATCACCCCAAACATGGTGCCATGATCGGTAATGGCTACAGCGGGCATGCCCAATTCCTTGACGCGCTTTACCAGCTTCTTAATGTTCGAGAAGCCGTCGAGCAGCGAGTATTCGGTATGGACATGCAGGTGGACAAAGGACATGAACCGGGCCCTGTTCAGTTGTTAGATAATTCGATTGATAATGGCGACGAAAAGGATTATAGCACGGATGGGTGGAGTGAAAGGCTACGCTTGGCTTAAAATATTGACCTGGTGAAACCTATCCCCTAATCCCCTGCTAAGGTTAATTTGTCCCCAACATAGTATAATCCGCAGCGGAAAGGGATTTGTTATGTTAAGAAATTTGTCAGTCTCTTCAGCGGTGATCCGAACAAGCGCACGGTGAGCAAGTTTACCGATATTGTTGAGCAGGTGAATGCTCTGGAAGCGCAGTACGAGTCTCTCACGGAGGAGCAGCTGCGTAATAAGACCAATGAGTTCCGTTCTCGCCTGGCAGAGGGTGAGACTTTAGATGATTTGCTTGGTGATGCCTTTGCGGCGGTGCGGGAAGCCAGTAAACGTACGCTGGGCTTGCGTCATTATGATGTTCAATTGATCGGTGGGGCTGTGCTGCACCAGGGAACGATCGCTGAGATGCGTACGGGCGAGGGCAAGACTCTTGTGGCAACCCTGCCCCTCTATCTCAATGCACTGACGGGGAAGGGCACGCACCTGGTTACGGTGAACGACTACCTAGCCCGCCGCGACGCGCGTTGGATGGCACCGATCTACAATACCCTTGGGATGTCCGTGGGGGTTTTGCAGATGGCTGCCCGCACCGAGAACGGCAGAAAAGCCTTCCTGATCGATCTGGAGCGCACTTCTCCCCATGAAGACCAGCATCAGCTCCGCATGGTGCCGCGTAAAGAGGCTTATGCGGCTGATATTACTTATGGGACAAACTCTGAATTCGGCTTTGATTATCTCCGCGATAACATGACTGTCCGCCTGGATGACCGTGTCCAGCGCGGGCACTACTATGCCATTGTGGATGAGGTTGATAATGTGCTGATCGATGAGGCGCGCACGCCATTAATCATCTCAGGCCCGGCAACGGATGATACCGAATGGTATGCGCGCATGTCACAGATTGTAAGGCAGCTGCGCGCGGAAGATTACGAGGTTAATGAAAAAGATCGCAACGTGACCCTATCTGAGATTGGCGATATTCATGTTGAAGAGTTGTTGGGCATCCCTTTGAGAGACCCTGACCGCCCTGAAGATGTGACTCCTGAGCAGGCGCGCCTGATTGGTTACCTGGAACAAGCGCTGCGCGCCCAGTTCCTTTTCAAACGAAACAAGGATTACCTGGTAACCGGCGGCAAGGTGATCATCATCGATGAGTTTACCGGGCGCCAAATGCCCGGGCGGCGCTGGTCAGATGGCTTACATCAGGCGGTGGAAGCCAAGGAAGGGGTGCGCGTTCAAGCGGAAAATGTCACTTACGCAACCATCACCATACAAAATTATTTCCGTATGTATCAAAAGCTGGCTGGAATGAGCGGTACAGCCATTACGGAAGCGGAAGAATTCCACAAGATCTATAAGCTGGAAGTCGCAGCAATCCCTACCAACCTGGAATATCAGGCTGTCCGGGAAGATGCATTCCTGATTGAGTTGGAAGGTAAGGATGACCAGGGGTACAAGTATCGTTATTACACCCAGAAAGAAGACCCATTAAAAGCACCGGTTTTTTGGAAGCGCAAGGATTTCCCAGATGTGGTTTACCGTACGGAGGAAGCAAAATTTCGAGCACTCACGCGCGAGATCTTGATGTGTTATGCCCAAGGGCGCCCGGTGTTAGTGGGAACAACTTCGGTTGAGCTTTCAGAACGTTTGTCGATCCGCCTAAAGGCAGATCCGCTGCGGCGGTTAGCTCAGGTACTGATGCTGCGGGATGCCTGGTTCGAGAGCCATAATCAGCAAGAAGATGGGAGACAGGTTCAGGAGCTGACTTTTTTGAATGATCCTTTGGATAAGCTGGATATCGCAGCGATCCGTAAAATGGCACGTGAGATGGAAACGGCTTTCATCGTAGAAGATGCGCGTAAATTGCTGCAGGATGCAAAATCGTTATCCAGGCTGGAAATTGTTTTAGATCTACCAGCAGGAAACCAAGAACGGCTTGTGGCAGCCTTGCAGGCGGGGATTCCCCACCAGGTCTTAAACGCGCGCAAGCATACGGAAGAGAGTCAAATCATTGCCGGGGCAGGCGCGTTTGGAAGTGTGACCATTGCCACCAACATGGCAGGCCGCGGCGTGGATATTAAATTGGGTGGTGACCTGGCTGAAGAGGTACTGGCGATTGTTAATCGTGTCTTACACCGGGCTGGCGTGGCTGACCCATATGACATGACCATGGAACAGCGCTGGCAAGCTGTGCAAGGGCTGCAGAACCAGGATTATGGGATTTATGAAGCAGAGGTGCAGTACTTCTTAAAGCATATGGAAGATATGCAGACGGTCAAGAAGTTGGGTGGTTTGCATGTGATTGGTTCTGAGCGGCATGAAGCACGGCGGATCGATAACCAGCTGCGCGGTCGGTCTGCACGCCAGGGTGACCCGGGTTCATCCCGCTTTTATCTTTCGATGGAAGATGAACTGATGCGCTTGTTCGGCGGTCAGCAGGCTGATAACTTAATGCAGCGGATGCGCATTGACGATGCGCTTCCGCTGGAAGTAGGTTTAGTGAGCCGGATTGTTGAACAATCCCAATCACGCGTCGAAGGTGCAAATTTCGACGTGCGTAAGCACCTGCTTGAGTATGATGATGTGCTTAACTCGCAGCGATCGCGCATTTACGAACAGCGCGACCTCATTTTTACCAAGGATGACCTGAGTGAAGATGTCAGCGAAATGCTGCGCGCCGAGGTGACGCGCCGTGTTCCTGAAGCCTTGAAAGATCCCGAAGGCCCCTGGAAATTGATTGCCTGGCTCGAGCAAATTCAACCCCCTCTGGATCTGGGAGGAACCCTCTTTCCCTCCTTTACGCTGAAGCTGCTCATGGACAGGCTGCTGGAGAACAAGGCTGCTCTGCAGACTGCTCAGGATGTCCGCCAGGCATTGGTTTCGATCGCTGACCAGGCGCTGCAAGCCGAACAAGAACATCTGCTGCGTACCATGAAAACCTTGTTTGAGGGGGCCTGGGACCGCCTGGATTCTCAGGTAAAAGAGAACCAGGAAGTATTGGATAATTTTTTCAGCGGGCTTCGGGAAGAAGACGAAGCTGCCCAGCGCAGTCCACGCGAACTGGTGGACGAGCTTTCAGGATTGGTGCATATGCCTTTGCGCCTTACTCCCGAGCAGCAGCGCCTCTTGCGAAATGATCCCGAAGAGGTAAAGGAAGCAGTCAGTGCACAGGTAGAAACTGCCTTAACAGAGCAGACGATTACCCGGCTGCTGGGAGCTGTGGAACGCCGGCTAGAAGAATCGCTCGAGCTGGACCCGAACCAGCTTGCAGGACAAGACCAGGATGTGCTGGAGGAGCAGGTAACCTCGGCGGTCGAAAATTTGTTTGAGAAGCGGAAGGCACGCCTGGTGGGGGATGGCGATCAGCTTGGCAAGGATATCGACGCCGCCCTGGCAAAAATTTCTGGTCCCTTGATGGCCGACCACCTGGTGGGACTCTTGATGTTGATGCCCCAGGGTTCACGTTCGACCTTTGATAAAAAGACCCACCGGCGGGTGTGGCAGCGCACGAACCGTCTGACCTACATCTTCAAGGTGGCTGAATTTTTGGATGGCCTTGGAGCAGAAAAAGTCACCCAGGAAGTCCTGGATCACCTTGAGCTTGCTCAGTCAACTCTACGGACTGCATATGGCTTGAGCCTGTGGCCGCGTGTGGCGAATGTCACTTGGGGAGATTTGGAAGATGCCACCCAGGCAGGGTTGTTACGCCTCTTGGGTGAGGAGACCTGCCAAAGCCTGAAGGACCAACCCCTGCAAAGCCTGGACTCGGATCAGATTAAGCAAGTGATTGTCCTTTTGGGTCGCAGGGCTTTAACGGAGATTTATCGCCAGCTCCTACTGGCAGTGATCTCTGACCTGTGGGTGGATTATTTGACCCAGATGGAAGCCCTCCGGGTTTCAATCGGCTTGGAAGCATATGCTCAGCGAGATCCACTTGTGCAATACAAAAGCCGCGCTTCAGAATTGTTCACAAACTTACTCCGCGAAATGCGTCAGGGTGTGGCTGTACGGATGTTCACCTTCCGCCCGCGGGAAGCTTCTGGTTTGCAAGTAGGCCTGCGGCGCACCTCCACGGTTCACGAGGATGGAGGAGAGGAGGTCAGCTCCGACAGCGAGATTGAGGTTGAAGAGCGTATACCTGAAGATGAGGTTTTCGTTCCAACCGAATCGGAAGATGAGCAGGAGGAGCCCGCCCAGGCAGAGGCTGGCTTGAGTCGCAGCCAAAAGCGCCGCCGGCGGCGAAGATAGTGGATTTGCTAATTTGTATAAAATGTGGTACGCTTTTGAAAATCATCCTGGTTGATAACTTCGCCTATCGGGGATAGGAATGCTTACCCAAAAAAACCTCGCTCCCGGTCGTTCTCAAGATTTTTACAAATCACTGCCGAAAGTAGAGCTACATAGGCATCTCGAAGGCTCCTTGCGTCTTGAGACGATGGTTGAGATTGCACGCTTGTACAGGATGCGCGTCCAGGAAATCGACCAGCTGCGCACCCTGGTGCAGGTCAATGAGGGCGAACCGTATAATTTTAAAAATTTCTTGTCAAAATTTGAGACCCTGCGGACATTCTACCAATCTCCAGAGATCATCGGGCGCTTCGCCCAGGAGGTGGTAGCTGACGCGGCTGCGGATAACGTTCGCTACCTGGAGCTGCGTTTCACTCCAATGGCATTGAGCGCCGCGCAAGGTTTTCCTTTAGCAGAAGTGATCGATTGGGTAATCGAGAATGTCGAAATCTCCAGCCGGCGGAACAAAATCCAAACCCGCTTGATCGTGAGCTTGAACCGTCATGAAAGCGTCCAGGTTGGTGAAAAGATTATTGCTCTGGCAGTCGATCGAAAAGATCGAGGGATTGTTGCCCTCGACCTGGCAGGAAATGAGGCTCAATTCCCGGCGCTGCCCTTTGCCGGGGTGATGCGTGAAGCCAGACAAGCTGGGCTGCATATTACCATTCATGCTGGAGAATGGGGGGGCGCCAGTAATGTGGCTGATGCCATTCGATCGCTTTACGCAGAACGGATTGGGCATGGGGTGCGGGTGATGGAGGATCCGGCAGTTGTGGAGCTCTCACAGGCAAGGGAAATCGCATTCTGTGTGTGTATGACCAGCAATATCCAATCAGGTATTGCTGCTTCACTTGAGGCTCATCCCGTCCGGGCGATGCTTTCAAACGGTTTAAATGTAACGCTTAATACAGATGATCCGAGCATCAGCCAGATCCGTTTGAGCGATGAGTACCGCAAATTCTGTGAAGAGCTGGGCTTTCCTTTGGCGGTTCTGCGGGAAAGGCTGCTTTCAGCTGCTCGGGCGGCGTTTTTACCCGAACAGGACCGACAATCTCTCGTCCAACAGCTTTCTCAAGAATTTACACTCTAAGAACCTATCCGGAACTTTCGAGGGGTTTCGATTTTCAGGATAAGTGCTATTAATTGTGGATCTACCCAGAAGAAGTTTCGGCACTAACTGCTGCCCAGGCTGCTGCGCCTTTTCCACTCTTCCACTGCTTCTCGGATCAAGTTACGAATATCTTCATCGGGCACAGCCTCGATTCCGGGATATTGTTCCCGGTCTACCTGTACTGACATTCCATAATTTGGCAAGTCGACTAGATGAATGGAATGGTAGGAAAGCCCTGAAAAAGGAATTTTTTCCTGGAGGACTTCATCCACCTGCGCTGCCAGGCTTTTTAGCTGGGGAGGAGTCTTGGCTCCACTGGGTTGGAGAGTTCGCCATAAATTGTTTGCCAGACTCCGCTCTACAATGGCAGGCTTGGGTTCAACAGGAAGCTGTTCAATCTTGATAGGAGGTAATGGAGTTTGAGCTGTGGGTATTGGAAGCCCAGGATCCAGCACCGAACGGCTCATCCAGGTTATGATCTCGGCGGTGGTTGAGCTCAAAAACTGGCGTTGTTCCTGGCTAATGCCTCTACAGATTTGTAAATCTGACCATCGATCTCGATGATGATCCGATTATCTCGGGGGTCGTGAGCGACCCGCAAAGACCGGTCAGCAGCCTGGGATTGCGGTCTGCCCATGAGGGTCTCAGGATCTTCCTCTTGCGTGGGCTCTACCTTGGGTAGTTTCTTCTCCAATCCCAGAAGAGGGGTAACCAGTAAAGCCAGGATGAAACCGACAATAATCAAGACAATGCTGAGGACAATAATAAGGGATGTGGTCATAGGGTCATTCTTTCCAGGGTGCGGATTGGCAATTGGGACAGAAGTGAGTACCGCGCTGTCCTACGACAATCCTTTGTATGGGTGTGCTGCATACCTGGCAGGGCTGCCCAGTACGCTGATAGACTTTGAAATGGTTCTGAAAATCACCACCACGGTAAACCCAATCGATGCTTGCTCCATGTCGTTGAATCCCTTCTTGTAAAACAGAACGGATGCTGGCTAACAGCACCTCAGCCTGTTGAGGGGACAGTACATGGGAAGACGAAAGTGGGTGCAGCTTGGCCCGGAAGAGGGCCTCGTCGGTATAAATATTCCCCATCCCAGCCAGGAAGGATTGATCCAGCAGCAGCGGTTTAATTTGCCGGTGCAAATGGATTAAGCGTTCGTGAAAGATCGAGCAGGTCAAACCGAGATCGAAAGGTTCGGGCCCCAAGTTTTTAAGCACCTGGTCTGGGTCTGGAACCAGCCAGGCCCGGCCAAATTTACGCATGTCATTGAATGCCAGGCGAATTCCACCTTCTAGACCCAGCAGCAGGCGATGGTGAGGTGGAATGGGTGCCTCAGCGGGTTCAACCACCAAATCTCCACTCATGCGCAGGTGGAAGAGCAGAAAATCTGGCGTCAGGGTCATGATCAGATATTTCCCTCGCCGGCTGATCGCCATGATTTTCTGACCGGTTATTCTCTTACAAAATTCCTCGGCAGAAGGCGTTGCCAGGGTTCGATTCCAAAAAACCTGTCCATTTTCAATGCGCAGGTTGAGGATTGATGGGTTTCCAAAGCCCCCTTGGCGCAGTCCATTTGCAATAGTTTCAACTTCTGGTAATTCGGGCATAGGATCTCAATCTTTTTTAATCGCCCATGAATTCTGAGCGCAGGATCCCCATGATTAAAATATCCAAGAACTTGCCTTGCTGGAATTCGGCTTGGCGCAGACGGCCTTCATGGATAAAACCAGCTTTTTCATAAGCGTGGATTGCGCCGGGGTTGTTATCAAAAACCCTGAGAAAGACGCGGTTCAAATTGAGTGTCTCAAAACCATGTTTTAAGAGCAGCCTGACCGCCTCAGTGCCATAGCCCTGGTTCCAATACCCTTTTTCTCCGATCATGATCCCAAATTCTGAACAGCGATTGCGCCAATCGATGGAAAAAAATCCGATAGAGCCGATTGATATCCATTCCTCTGCCTCTCCAGCCTTACGAATTTCGATGACCATGGGATGTTCGTATTGCGGTTGGCTCAGCATTTTATCAAACCATTTCTCTTCATCGATGATTGAGTATGGCAGGTACTGTGAAATGCCTCTACGCACTTCCGGATCGTTAAGCCAGGTCACAAAACGAGGAATGTCACTGCGCTCTGGGGCACGAAAGCGAATCCGCTTGCCGTATATCATGCTTCATCTCCAAGAATTAACCTCTGAACTGCCTGGTGGGGAGATAACCGTCTCTCCCTCACAGCATTGAGTATATCCTGGTAAAGCTTATCAGAAACGGTCCCTCGCCATTTCATCACCAGGGCTTCCTTGAGTAAGAAATCCAGCTCCGATTGCAGCCTGAGAAGGTCGCGCTGCAGCAATTCACCGGTGTTCAGCAAATGCTGCCGGTGTTGATGAATCGTTACAGCCAGCTCTGGGATGCCCGTCCCCAGGGTCGCCACTGTGCGCTGGATGGGTGGAATCCAGCCGGGAAGGGGACCAGCTAAGTCAAGCATAGCCCGCAAAGCCCTTTCGGCATTGTCTACACCTGGCTGGTCAGATTTGTTGATCACCAGGATATCGGCAATCTCCAAGATGCCAGCCTTGATTGCCTGGATATCATCTCCTAAGCCCGGGGCTTCGATGACCAGGGTGGTATGCGCAAGGCGAGCAATTTCGACTTCAGCCTGTCCCACACCCACAGTCTCAATCAGGATAATTTCAAAACCCGCAGCATCGAAAAGTTGGGCAGCAGCAGCCGTAGCAGCAGATAAGCCTCCCAGCGAGCCGCGGGAAGCCATTGACCGAATAAACACTCCTGGATCCCCAGTCAGATCACGCATGCGAATGCGATCTCCCAGAATTGCCCCACCCGTGAAGGGACTGGTGGGGTCAACGGCAATAATTCCCACGCGGCAGGGCTGATTTCCATCCGGCGATTGTCTGAATTGCCGTGCAAGCTGGTTGACCAGGGATGATTTTCCAGTGCCTGGCGCTCCAGTAACGCCGATGATATGCGCCCGCCCAGTGTGCGGAAACAGAACGCTGAGTGTTTCTCGCCCTTGAGGGGTATCGTTTTCAACCAGGGAGAGGGCGCGCGCCAGCGCCAACCGGTTACCTTCCAGGATGGATGCCGCCAGGTTCATGCCGATTCCTGATCAGCTGGATGACCCCAGAACAGCCTTGCGGATATCTGCAATGTATGTTTCGGACAAAGCACCTGGTCCGTAGACTCCGACAACGCCCATTTTTAGTAAATGGGGTACATCTTCATCTGGAATGATGCCGCCGATGAAAACCTTGACATGGTCTTGTTCATTGGCTTTGAGCAGCTCTAAAATGCGGGGCACCAGCGCCATGTGTGCACCTGAGAGTACAGAAATCCCGATTACATCGACATCTTCCTGAAGAGCTGCTTCAGAGATCATTTCTGGGGTTTGGCGCAGCCCGGTGTAGATCACTTCCATTCCAGCATCTCGCAAGGCGCGCGCCACAACTTTAGCACCACGGTCATGACCATCCAAGCCTGGTTTAGCTACAAGCACACGAATTTTTCTCTCACTCATCTGCCCATCCATTTTCCAGATAAAAACCTGTTTGAACTCAATTCATTATACCGCAGGGTATTTTAGTCATTATCAAGGAATTTGAGCCAGCAAGATCCCTAGGGTTGCAGTGCTGAAGTAGCCTTTCATAGGGTTATTCAAATCGAAATTAATCGCCTGGATGGTGTGGTTCGACAACTCGGTTGGACCATTCGTCCACGCGCCGGAACCCTCTACAAAAGTGTAAGCGCCCTGCGCTGTACCAACATACAGAAAATAGGGAGATGTGGAGCGGGTGGCGAGAGCGGTAACCTTTATACCGGCCAGTCCTCGATAGACCCAGCCCTGTCCATTGACCCATTGATATAGCCCTGAATTGGTTCCTGCATACAAGCTGGCAGGAGCTGAAGCAGAAAAGGCTAAGGCATAGACCTCCAAGGTTCCAATGGGCAAATCCTGCCAAACACTGCCACCATCCTGGCTGACTTTTACACCTCCTGCTGCGTTCACGGCAGCATACACCTTGGCAGGGTTGGTCGGATCCACTGCCAGGCTCCAGATGCTTTGCCCAGGAAGGCCTGCGGATGCCCAGGTGACAGCGCCATTGATGCTCTTATAAACGCCAGCCCCTGAAGTGCCTAAATAAGCGATATTAGGGTTGGATGGAGCAAAGGACATGGATAAAAGTGGGTTGTAGGCTGCAGAGGCTATTTTCGTTTCGGGTCTCAAAACTGCAACGCTCACATCTTCATCAGGGATAGGAGCTCCTGCAAATGGGTGAGTCTTCTCAAACGCTGAAACTGGTGAGCTTGTGATGGGTAGGCCTCCATTTGAGGCGTTCCATCCATTTCCAAGGCTGATGTCGGTTGAAAACAAGCCGCTGGCATTGCTTAGGGCATAAACCAGGTTGGGATTGGTTGGGTGCTGGATGAGGGCATGGATCGAAAGATCGCCCAGGTTGAGGTTATACTCATTCCAGGTAGCCCCATAATCAGTGGTTTTAGATACGCCCTTTCCCATAGTGCTGACATAAAGGGTTTTTGGAAACCCGAGTTGGGTAACCACACCTGTAGCAGAGATATTTGACAGACCTCTTTGGGCATGAAACCAGCTCGAGCCTGCATTTGTGCTCTTATACACACCATCTGCATCAGTGCCGGTGTACAACACCTGGCTATTTTGGGGATTTACTAAGACATCCCAGATAATAAGGGTGGGCAATCCAGATTGAACCCAACTGTTCCCAGCATTTATGGACTTAAAGATCCCTTGATTGTTTTGAGTTGATAGGTAGACCGTGTTGGGTTGGTTGGGATCGAGGGTCATACGATAAATTTTGTCTCCAGCGTTGCCGCTATTGGCTGGAACCCAGGAATTCATACTATCGGTTGACATAAAAACTCCCTCATGCCAAAGACCCGCATAAGCATAAAAGGGGCTGCGGCTGCCATCGATCAAAATATCGCGGGTATTTCGAATATCCCCTGCCTCAATCGGGATCCCATCATTAGCTGAATACCAGCTGATCCCATAATCATCACTGTGGTAAATTCCAGACTGATGCATCGCAGCGTATATATTTTGCGGTGAAGTGGGATTGATCGCCAGACCATAAGCCCAGTCCTGCTGGTAGAGGCTGGGTATATCGCTAAGCACAGCCCGCCAACTGGCTCCACCATCCAAGCTGCGGTACACAACTCCATTCCAGGGTGCGTCTCCACCATTCGAAATACCGCGGGTGGAGATATATACCCGATCTGGATTAGTCGGGTCGATTAAAATGTCATAAACGATCGCTTTTTCTTGAATGCCATAACTGGATTGAAACCAGGATGCCCCGCCGTTGACGGACTTATAGAGTTTATCTCGATCGGTTCCAGCATAAACAATATTCGATTGAAGGGGGTTAACCGCTAGCGACCAAATAAAAGAATTATTGAGACCCGTATTGATCGGGTACCACGTCTCTCCACCGTTGGTGGTCTTGAACACACCAGTACCCCACGTGCCGGCATATACGGTATCTGGATAGGTTGGATCCACTGCCATACTCACAATTTTTCCTCCATCGGGACCAAGCCAAGTGGGGAAGACCATTTTCGACACCAGCGGTAGATAATTTACATAATCTCCAACGGCAGCGGGTGTTTTCGCCAGAGCTGGGCGATTAACGGAATATCCAATAAAAATGATCAATCCGAAGGCAATGAGTGTAATGAATTTTTTCATGGGTATAATTGTCTCAATCGTTATCTAAATGTGCGTGCCTGTGAATCAGTAATGGATGTTTCGCTCACGGCAGCTCTTGTATAAACGAATACCTGGTTATACAAAATCCATGCCAGTCAGCGATGTATTTTACTACTAGTGTCAGTGATTTTCATTACAATAGGAGCAAACGTATGAATAAAAGAGATCTTGTTTTAAACCTTCTAGAAGCTGGTAAGGATCAGACTTATATCCCAGCGGGATTTTTTCTCCATTTTGGCCCATCCTTTCAACGAGGCCAGGCGGCAATTGAGAAACACCTCGAATTTTTTCGCTTTACCGAAATGGATTTTGTGAAAATTCAATATGAGCATACCTTTCCTCATCTTCCTGAGATCATAAACCCAGACGATTGGTCGAAGATGCCCTTCTACAAGAAGGATTTTTATGAAGAGCCTTTGAAAGTGGTCGAAGGGCTGGTGAAAGCCGCTAAAAAAGAAGCTTTGGTCATAATGACCCTCTATTCGCCGTTCATGTGCGCCGGTCATACGACGAGTGAGCGGATAATTAACCAGCACATCCGAGAAAACCCGTCGAAGGCAAAGAAAGGCATTGAGTTCATTGCCGAGAGCCTGTTGATCTTTGTCAAAGAGTGTATTAAGTTGGGAGTGGATGGCTTCTATACTTCGACGCAAGGGGGTGAGAGCCATCGCTTTTCTGATCCGGCATTATTCTTGGAGTGCATCAAGCCTGCTGACTTGATTTTGATGGAGGAAATCAATCGGAAGTGTATTTTTAATGTACTGCATGTATGCGATTATAACGGTGGGTACCATGACCTGACACCTTTCCTGGATTATCCCGGGCAGGTGGTCAATTGCAGCTTGCAGCTCGGCGATCACACACTCACCGGTAAAGAGGTTTCCAAGATGTTCAAGCGGCCCTACATGGGCGGGATTGAGCGCAAGGGAACCATTGCGACTGGCAGCCAGGCTGAAATTCGGGAAGCTGTGCTGGGGTTGTTCAAGGACAAGCCGGAAAAATACATCCTGGCAGCCGACTGCACGCTGCCAGGTGATGTAAACTGGGAAAATATCCGCACCGCCATCCGGACAGCGCACGAGTTTACGCGTTGATATCGCTGACTGGTGCAGTGATGGAAGGTGGGGATTGAGGGCTGGCTAGCCGGTTTCCCTCAGGTATTGGCGGATCATCAATGCTGCTGTAGCACCTTCGCCTGCAGCAGAGGCGGCTTGCTTGGTCGAGCCGGCGCGCACGTCCCCCGCCGCGAACAATCCCGGCAGCGAGGTCATCAACGATTTGTCGGTGACCACAAAGCCATGACTGATCCACTTCTACTTGTTCTTTGACCAGGCCGTTATTCGGAGTCAGCCCGACAAAGGCAAAAACTCCATCATACTGCCATTCTTTCAGCTCGCCCGTGGCCCGATCTTCGACCAAGATCGCTTGCAAGCGATCGTCCTTTACTTTGAACTCTTTAACAGCATGGTTGACGGTCACGCGCATGTTAGGCTGCTCAGAGACCTTTTGCTGCAAGATTTGGCTGGCCTTCACCTTGGGAAGGAATTCGACGATATCCACCTGAGAGGCGAAGCGTGTCAAGAACAGCCCTTCTTCGAAACCGCTGTTGCCCCCGCCGACAACCAGAAGTTTTTTGCCTTTATAGAATGCGCCATCACAGGTAGCGCAAAAATGAATATTGGTGCCGATGAGCTCGTCTTCTCCTGGAACATCCAGCTTGCGGTAGCGCGCCCCGGTGGCTAAAAGAAGCGCCTCGCAAGAATAGGAAATGCCATCTCCCGTTTTGACAGTCCAATAGTTTTCATCGGGCTTGATCTCGGTAACTTCTTGCACTTCAAGGATTTCAACGCCAAAGCGGCGCGCCTGCCTAGCCAACCGGTCAGCAAATTCAGCCCCGGGAATACCTTCATCAAATCCTGGAAAATTGTCCAATTTCTCGGTACTGCCAGCTTGCCCGCCCAGGCCGGCTCTTTCAATCACCAGGGTGTCTAAGCCCTCGCGCGCCATATAGAGGGCTGCCGTCAGCCCAGTTGGGCCCGCGCCAACCACGATGACATCATAAAAGGCACGTTGGGCTTTTGTGTTTAAGCCCAGTTTCTCGGCAAGCTGGGCGTTGGATGGCTCAACCATGATGGTGCCATCCGGGCAAACGATTGTCGGTATGATGCGTTTTCCCTGGTTGACCTGCTCGACAAATGCCATGGCTTCAGGGTCATGCTCGATATCGATGTTGTGATAGGGGACGCGCTGCTCGCCAAAGAACTTCTTGGTGCGTTTACAATCCGGACACCAAACAGTACTGTAGATGATGACTTGCTTACCGCTTTTCAGAATTTCTTCTTTTTGCATGACCAGCATCCTGCATTCATATCGTTCTAAGGAAAATCGCAGTTGGACTCAATTTATACTTCAAAATCAGGCGACTTTTTCAACAACAGACTTTAACTTTAACCGCACCTGCCCGGCAATCTCAGCTAATTCGGGATTATCAATAGCCTGCATCGAGGCCACCGGGTCAATGGCTGCGATCTCCGTTTGGCTTTCATTAACTTCCTGGACGATGACATTGCACGGCAGCATTGCTCCGACCATGCGCTCGGCTTGCAAAGCGCGGTAGGCGAAGGGAGGATTGCATGCACCCAGAATCCGGTAGTTTCGGAAGTCGACATCTAATTTTTTCTTGAAGGTGGCTTTGACATCGATCTCTGTCAGCACGCCGAACCCTTCTTGCTTTAGCTGCTCGGTCACTCGCTGAACTGTTTCTTCAAATGAAAGATTGACAATTTTCGAAAAATAATAGCTCATTTTATGCTCCTGGGGAAATTTTACTCTTTACCAAACAACCTATTAGATGCAGCAGCAAAGGAAAAGTTGCACCTTACGCAGGTGAGCCTTGGCGAGCCAGCACTTTTTTCAGGAACTGTCCGGTGAAACTCTCTTCCACCAGGGCGATTTCTTCGGGCGTGCCCTCGGCGACGATAAAGCCGCCTTCATCGCCACCTTCAGGTCCCAAGTCGATGATCCAGTCGGCAGTCTTGATCACATCCAGGTTGTGTTCGATGACAACGACCGTGTTTCCGGCGTCCGTCAGGCGGTGCAGCACATCGAGCAGCTTTTGGATATCGGCAAAGTGCAGGCCGGTAGTAGGCTCATCCAGGATGTAAACCGTATCTCCGGTGGAGACGCGCGCCAGCTCCTTCGCCAGTTTAACACGCTGCGCCTCACCGCCAGAGAGCGTGGTAGCGCTCTGCCCGAGCTTGATGTAACCCAGGCCAACCTCCGACAAGGTTCTGAGGATGCGCCGGACTGCGGGAACATTCTCGAAGAATGCCAGGGCTTCGTCCACATCCATATCCAGCACTTCAGAAATGTTCTTGCCC
Organism: uncultured Chloroflexia bacterium; assembly: GCA_963751425.1. Taxonomy (GTDB): domain Bacteria; phylum Chloroflexota; class Anaerolineae; order Anaerolineales; family UBA4823; genus CAVVUF01. Next base: position 89,473 of record CAVVUF010000004.1, read on the forward strand.
TTATAACGCACCTGCAAAGTCTCCTGGTTGAAACGAGTGCCTTTACACACGTTGCAGGTCACCCAGACATCCGGCAGGAAGTGCATCTCAACCAGCTTCTGACCGTGTCCACGGCAGGCCTCACAGCGCCCACCCTTGACATTGAAGCTGAAACGCCCGGCCTGGTAACCGCGGGCTTTGGCTTCAGCGGTGAGGGCAAATAGATCACGGATATGCGGCATCGCGCCGACATAGGTGGCGGGATTGGAGCGGGGTGTCCGGCCGATGGGGTCTTGCGTAATGTTAATGACTTTATCGATATGTTCGAGGCCTTCGATATGATCGTGCTGACCGGCTTTCTCTTCAGCGCGGTGCAGCAGGTGCGCCAGGGCGGGATGCAGCGTTTGGGCGACCAGGGAGGATTTGCCGCTGCCAGAAACACCTGTGACACACGTGAACAGGCCCAGCGGGAACCGGGCTGTCAGGTTTTTTAGATTGTTCTGGCGGGCGCCGACCAGGTTGAGCCACTTGCCGTTGGTGGGACGGCGCTGCCCAGTCGGTGAGCAGACTTCCAACTGACCGTTCAGATACCGCCCGGTGAGCGAGGCGGGGTCGGCCATAATTTGCTGAGGCGTGCCAGCGGAGACTACCCACCCGCCGTTGACGCCTGCTCCAGGCCCCAGGTCCAGGATCCAATCGGCGGTAAGCATGGTTTCTTCATCGTGCTCGACCACGATGACGGTATTGCCCATATCGCGCAAGCGTTCCAGTGTATCGAGCAAGCGCCGGTTATCACGTGAGTGCAAGCCGATGCTGGGTTCATCCAGCACGTATAGGACGCCCACCAGCCCGCAGCCGATCTGGCTGGCCAGGCGGATGCGCTGACCCTCACCGCCGGAAAGGGTTGGGGCAGGTCGATCGAGCGTCAGGTAGTGCAAGCCGACATTGACCAGGAACAGCAGGCGCTCGTTGACCTCTTTGAGCACTTCTTCAGCGATCTGCGTCTGCTCGGGAGTCATCCCAGGCCACAAGCTTTCCACCCAACCCAGCGCCTCGCCGATGCTCAACCCGGTCACCTCGTACATAGCCTTTTCGCCTACCGTTACGGCGGCGCTTTCAGGCCGCAGGCGGCGCCCCTGGCAAGCCGGGCAAGGCTGCGAGCTCATGAAGCCCATGTACCACTGGCGCGTCCATTCGGACTGGGTCTGCTTGTAGCGGCGCTTGATGGAATTGAACTCGCCTTCGTAGGTAGTGTCGTTTTGCCCCTTGGAGCGCTTGTTCTCCCATTTCCAGACGATGCGGACACCCCCATACAGCAAAGCGTTCCGGGTGGCTTCAGGCAGGTCCTTCCAGGGCGTGTCAAGCGTGCCGCCGAACTGAGCCAGGACCACCTGAGCGACTTTGTAACCGCCTGCGCCATGCTTCTTTGACAGCTCACCCCATGGGCGGAAACCGCCCTCGTTCAGGCTTTTCTCAGGATCGAAGAAGCGCGCCGGGTCAAATTCCATTTTTGTGCCCAGGCCGTTGCACTCCGGGCACATTCCCAGCGGTGAATTGAAGCTGAACATGGCCGGGTTCAGCTCAGGAAAGCTCAGGTTGCAGTCCGGGCAGGCATTGCGGTCGGAGAGCAGCCATTCAGTGCCATCGCCGGTGTCGACATGCACCATGCCCTCGCTCATGCGCAGGGCAGTTTCGACCGAATCGGTCAGGCGGGTGATGAACTCGCCACGCTCGGGCTCGACCATGCCTGGAATGACCAGGCGGTCTACGACCAGCTCGATATTGTGCTTCTTCTGCTTGTCCAGGCTGAACTTCTCATCCAGGCTGCGCGCCTCACCGTCGACTCTTACCCGCGAGAAGCCTTCGGCACGCGCCTGGGTGAAGGTGTCTTGAAAGGTGCCCTTGCGGTTGCGCGCCACCGGCGAGAGCAACTGGAAGTGTGTGCCAACCGGTAAAGCTGCCACCTGGGCAACGATCTCCTGGGCAGATTGGGCGCGCACCTCCCGCCCGCACTGCGGGCAATGCGGAATGCCAATACGCGCAAACAACACGCGCAGGTAGTCGTAGATCTCGGTGACCGTGGCGACAGTGGAGCGCGGATTCTTGCTGACCGCTTTTTGCTCGATGGCGATGGCGGGGCTCAGACCCCCGATAAAATCAACCTTGGGCTTTTCCATCTGCCCGATGAACTGCCGGGCGTAAGCAGAGAGCGATTCCACGTAGCGGCGCTGACCTTCGGCATACAGGGTGTCAAAGGCCAGGGAGGACTTTCCGCTGCCCGAAACGCCGGTTAAAACGACCAGCTTAAAGCGCGGCAGGCGCACATCGATGTTTTTGAGGTTGTGCTCCTTGGCGCCGCGGATGAGGATTTCTTCTTGAAATTTATCTTTCACGATCGTATTCCTGGAATGCTGATTTTACTCGAAAAATATCACAATTCTAGTGTGATGTGTGGATTTCATCCAGCACTGCCTGCGCCTGGGGAACCAGCTTGAGGAAGTCGAGCATCTTCTTGCAGGCAAGGTTATCGATGTGGTCAAATCTCTTCATAAACCGAACAGGATGAACAAGATAAACAGGATGGGAAAATCAGATCATTTACCAGGATCCTTCGACAAAGCTTGTGCGATGTAAAGGGCGGCTTCAGCATCCTTCTGGCGAGCCTGGAGGATCAGGTCAGCCATCTGGCGGCGGAGGGCGGGATCGGGCATGAAGGTATAGGCCTGCGGGTTACCATTGCCGCCCACCAGATCCCAGACCTTCCACATCAGATCGTGCTCGCCAGCGTAGAGGGCAGCCGCGTGCAGCAGGTCTTCTGCCATCTGGTAAGGCAGGAAGTTGATGGCTTCGATGAGGAACTGAGAGCCATACCAGCGCACTTCCGCCAGGTTGCCCGCGGCATCATTATGGACGGAATGGTGCTGGCGCAGGATCGCCTCATCATCGGTAGGGAAGGCCTCGTCGTTAAGGAGATGCTCGGCCCAGGCGGTATAGGCAGCCAGGCCGTTGGCGCGCTCTTGATACCAGGCAGGGGCATCCGGTTCGGGCCTGACCTGGGGTGTGCGGGTAACCTGGAGGAGCCATTGCAGAGCTTCCCGGTAGCATTCGGAGAGCGGGGGTCTTTCACCTTTCTCGCCGACGAAGAGCAGGCAAGCAGTGTCCTTGTACCAGTCATGCTTGCGGAAGTAGCCAGAGGGGTCGAACTCAACCCCGGCATTGAAATCGGGGAATTTCTGGAAGAAGCTCCAGCCGAGGAGCACGTCGCCGCCCTCGTCGAAGCCGGCGATCAGGCAGGGCTCGGGAGGACCGATGACCCCGTAACCGATGACCGGGCGGCCTTTTTGGAGGCTTTCGAGGATGCGCTGGCGGAAGAGGGCTTCGTTATCCTCAACCGGGCTTTTCTCCAGCCATTCGAAGGCATAGCCGATGGCTGCGAAGGCGCGCCGCTCAGGGGCGGCGGGGTCGGCGGACATGTAGAAGATGGCAACGTTGTCGCCGTTCCAGCCTTTTTTCCAGGAGAGGAAGGCGGCGGCGCCAGTGACGCCCATGAAGAAGGAGTAGGAACAAAAAACTTTACAATTCGGGTTGGCAGCCAGGCAGTGTTTGCAGCCCAAGTCCGCGTCGCCCAGGTATTCCAGGTAAGCTCTCATTACGGAGGGAAGGCAGACATCTTCAGGGCAGCGCGGACCGCCTTCGTAGAATTGGATGCGCGGCACGCCCTCCAAGACGAGACGGTTGGCGGCCTGTGCGGGTGTCTTTACGGGTGAAAATTGGTCTAACATGGCTTACCTCCTATCGATCGGTTGGATTGTGCGGACCAGACCGCCCCGGCAGTTTGCCCCCTAAGACCAGGATGAGCAGGCGTCCCCACCAATAAGAGTTCTCTGATGATGAACCGATGCTGAGTTACGCTCAGGGTTGGGGCTCAATCGATTTTAAGGAATTTGTTTTTAAAGAAACAAAGAGGAACAAATCTATCCTCAGCTATGAGTGGGTGATGAACAAGGATAGAACAATTGTACTACTAATTGTAAAGATGGTCAAGGTGAATCAGAAAATACCTTCACCTTTTAAAAAGTACACAGAAAAACCGGAAAGTGTCGATAAAGAACATCGGGGAAAAGACGGTTTTTTCTGCTCACGGATTCACACGGATCTCGCGGATCCCAAAACTCGATCAAAGAAAGATAAAATAGGGCGTATGATCGTGCAGACTGCGCAAGCTGAAGATTACACAGCCTGGCTGAGGCTGGCGAGGGAGGTGGAGGATCTGTTTGGGCCGATGGTGGGCGAGGAGGCATTTCAGCAGACTTTGTTGAAGAACCTGCGGCGAGGGACGGCGCTGTGCGTGCGCGATCAGGATGGAGCAGTGGGGGCTGATCTGCTTGGTGGGCTGTTCTACTCTCCCAACCCGCCCATCTATACGATCAGCTGGCTGGCAGTCACGCAGAAGTACCGGCAGCAGAGAATTGGGCTGAAGCTGGTGGAGGCTTTTTTGGAGCGGGTATTACCACCCGCGGAGCTGGTGGTGACGACCTTCAGCGCTGATATGGAAGGCGGTGAGGCGGCACGGCGGTTCTACCTCAAGCTGGGCTTCCAGGAGGCGGAAACGGTGTATCACGATTATCGGGGCAAGATGGAGGCTTACCAGGTCTTCCGGCGGGCGTACGGGGAGGCTGGGCAGGGCACTGCTTGAGCAGTGGAAACCTGGGAGAGGGGAAAAGATGTTTCTTGCGCTCACGGATGGACACAGAAGTTCTATAAAGAGAGAACAGGCGGATTATTGCCAGCGCTTGAAACCGGAGCCTGATCTATAAAACCGGCTGGAAGGCAGTACACGGCAGGCGATCTGCGGTATTGACCGGGGGAAATGCCCGGGTTGATCGGGCGCTCATCCTGCTCCTAAGGATGAATTGGCACGAATCTGGCATGCGCCCAGCTTGACTTAATGAAGGTACAGGTGTATATTCTTAATAGAACATATATGCTATACTTGGTCTAAATTCTCCATAAATATCCATTTCTATGAAACGAGGATCGTCCAAAAATTATATTGCTTCGCTGCTAAAGACCGGCGGCTGGCAGTGACTTTCGATCAAAGAAGGAGTAAAAATGAAAAAAATTATCGTTCACGAATTTATCACGCTGGATGGCGTGATCCAGGCACCGGGCGGCGCAGACGAAGATACCGATGGGGGCTTCGCCCATGGCGGCTGGACAATGCCGTATTGGCACGACGATATCGGAAAACATTTCTTTCAGGCGATGGCACAAGCCGACACCCTGCTGCTGGGACGGAGAACGTGGCAGACCCACGGCGAGGCATTCGAGCCGATGCCGGCCGGCGATTCATTTGGGGATGCGATGAACAGCATTCGCAAGGTGGTGGTATCCACCACGCTGAAATCAGCGGCTGCCTGGCGAAACTCGACACTCATCAGCAGCAACGTCGTCGAGGAAGTGCGCAAGCTGAAAGAAGGATCCGGCAAAAATATCCTGATTGACGGCAGCAGTGTGCTGATCCACACCCTGGCGGAAAACGACCTAGTGGATGAATACATTTTGCACGTCTACCCGCTCGTATTGGGCAGCGGTAAGCGTCTATTTCCAGAGGGGAAGCGCACCAATTTGAAACTAGTCGAATCACGGGCGCTCCCAACCGGGGTCGTGTTCCAGCAGTACCAGCTGGTCAAATAAAACAAGATATGGATACTTACAACTATATCTGCATCACCTGTGGAGTTCAGCATGCGGAAACTGATGGGCCGCCGGAGCACTGCCCCATTTGCGAAGACGAACGACAGTATATCGGACATAAAGGCCAACGCTGGACGACCATCCCTGAGCTGCAGAAAGAGCATAACAACCGGGTCGAGGCGGTCGCCGTAAACCTGACGGGCATCGGCAGCGTACCTGCCTTTGCAATTGGCCAACGCGCGCTGCTGGTTCAAACCGCCAAGGGCAATGTGCTGTGGGACTGCACCAGCTTGCTCGATGAGGCCACCCTCTCGGCGGTGCGAGCGCGTGGCGGGATCGCGGCAATCGCCGTCTCGCACCCGCACCTGGCGGGCGCCTTGGTGGAATGGAGCCGCGCTTTTAATAACGCCCCGATTTACTGGCACGCGGACAACCGGCAATGGGTCATGCGACCAGACCCGGCTTATGTGTTTTGGGAAGGCGAGGTGCAGCCTTTGATGGAAGGGATCACCCTGATCCGCTGCGGCGGGCACTTCGAGGGCTCGGCGGTGCTGCACTGGGGGCAAGGCTCGGAAGGCCGCGGTGCGCTGCTGACGGGAGATACCATGCAAGTAGCAGCGGACAGACGCTACGTGAGCTTTATGTACAGCTACCCCAACATGATCCCCTTGAACAAGCCGGCCATCGAGCGGATCGTCCAAGCGGTGGAGCCTTTTGAATTCGAGCGTATTTACGGCGGCTGGTGGGATACGCTGGTGCTGGATGCCAAGGCTGCGGTGCGGCGATCGGCAGAGCGGTATATCCGGGCAATCAGCGGATAATTCAGGTGATAAGGTTGACAAAGTCGAGGATCATTTTATCAGCTCGATCTGCGCCGGGTTGCTGACGTAGATCACCGGGTCGCCCTGGTACCAGACGATCTTGCCAGTGATCCTGACCTCGTCGCCCAGGTGGAAGAGGTTTTCGGGCTGATCGGGGAAGCTGCCCAGGTAGCCGACCGGGATGAGGGCGGCAAAGGCACCCTGGTGAGGGTCTTGGAAGCCGAGGTAGAAGGATTTGCCGTTGTTGAAGAGGTAGCGCACAACGCCCTGGACGGTCTTGATCTCGCCGACATGACTGCGGGCCTCGGCGTAGGGGATGACCGCAGGCCCCGTGGCAGGGCGGTCCAGGGCGGAGGGGTTATCAATGACCTCGCCGAGGAGGGGTGCCTGGCTGGCCTCTGTGAGACCGGCAGCGCTGGAGGCAGGGGCATTGCCTTGCGGCGTGCCGTGCTCGAGGGCGACGATGGCGCCGGAGTTGCTGCGGAAGAGCACCAGCCCACTGCTCACCACCCAGGTGGTGTAGCTTGACCAGTAGCTTTCATACACCTTGCCAGCACTATAATAAATGTAGAAGCCCGGCGGGTAGGTGCGCGTGTCTTGATCCTGCATCAGGTAGCTGCTGCAGTAGTGACCCGGGGAAAAGGAGCAGATGGCATCCGCCGACTGCGACTCGACGATATGGGGGGCGTCGATGGTGGCAATGCGGCTAGGGATATCCCAAGCGCCGCGCCCATCGGAGCGGTCGGTGATCTTGAGGGCGTAACCGGCCATCCAATGGCCGCCCAGCAGGTAGTCGCCCGCCATGCTGACAAAAGGCTGCTCGTCGGTGAGTACAACGTGGTTGTATTGCATAAAGCGCACTTCGCCGGCGGCATAGCCCGGGACAGTGCTCGAGTCCAGCACCATCTCGACGAAGAGGGAATCCCAGCGGGCGTCGGTAATGCCATTGCTGCCCCCGCCGCGGCCGACGGTATAGACGACCTCTTTGTTATTCGAGAGGAGCTTGACCACGGGCTGGGGGCCCATGGGGAGGTAGCCGCCATCGCCCCAACCGCCGTTGCCGATGTTGCTGATGAAGGGCACGCTGCCATTATCGAGGCTGAGTGCAAAGAGGGATTGATCTTCGGGATGGCTCTGCAAGTTTTGGCGGATAGCCTGGTTGGTGGTGGGGTAGATGCCGAAAGTCCACAGGGTATCCCAGGAGAGTTCTGAGTTTGATGAGCACGAGGCCAGCCTGGTCGGCGACCACTGGCCAACCCCAGGTATATTCGACGCTGGCATCTCCGGGGCTGTGAACGGTGGGCCGAACTTGCCAGAGGCGGGTCCCATCGCTGTTTTTGATGGCATGCACGTAAAGGTTGGCTGTGCCGACGATCACCACGTTGCGCGAGGCGGCATAGGCGGGCGGAGTTTGCACGGCGCTGCCGGCGGTATATTTCCAGATCTGATCCATGCTCAGCTTATCGAGGGCATAGACGGCGCTGCCGGAGGATACGAAGAGCCGGTCAGATACCAGGGCAGGCGGGGTGGTGATGCTGGAGCCGGTATTGAAGCTATCAATGACAGCCCCGCTGGCGGCATTCAGGCGGTACACATAGCCGTCGGTGGAGGTGACATATAATGAGCTGCTGCTGCCATCGAAAGCCGGGGTGGAATCAAGGCTGCCCCCAGGATTGCTGGCCCAGAGCTGGGCGCCATCTGCTATATTCAGGGCAAAGACGCCATCCACGCCGCGCGCCACATAGACGCGCCCGCCGCCGGTGACCGGCTGAACGTTCTTGGGCAGGGCGGTCTTGTTGGCAGCCACACCGCCGGAACTGTTGGGCCCGTTCCAAGCCCACTTCCAGCGCCAAGGGGTTTCGACAGCTTCGCTGGTGTAGCCAGTGTGCTGAGCATCGTGGGCGTGCTGGGTCCAATCGGAAGTGGAATAGGCGACAAGAGGAAGATAGGCGGTGTACGGAAGGTCAGCCGCGTTAGGGGAAGGCCGGTGGGTGTTGGATTGAGAAGCCGATCCATTGGTTGCAAGGGAAACTCCGCCGATCAGAAGGATCAGTAGGAGCCAGATAGAACGGAGATGGATGGAAGCGTGTTTTTCGCGCATAAGATTAGCACCTCTAATGAGTTGTTTAATTTTTTTACTATTCAAGAAACCGGGTCTACCAGGAGTGCATTTTCACCGCCTGGGAGGCGGGAAAAATAACACGACCGATCTTATCTGGATTTTACCCTAACTAAACCAATGTTTAATCACCCATAAGTACGGAGGGGGTTTGAGACTTGTAAAATGGTACAATTCACAAAGATTGAAAATTGGAGGTTTTATGCCTGTACCCTTCATTCAAGTGGATCACTTAACCAAACGATATGGCGAAAAAATCGCAGTTAAGGATGTGAGCTTCGAAGTCAACAGCGGCGAGGTATTCGGTTTTCTCGGCCCAAACGGCGCCGGGAAAACCACCACCATCAAGATCATGGTTGGCTTGCTGAAGCCCTCCTCGGGAGAGGTTAAGGTGGCAGGATACGATATCGTCACCCAGCCGATCCAGGCGAAGGCGGCCAGCGGCTACGTGCCCGATACGCCCAATCTATATGCCAAGCTCACAGGCCGCGAGCTGCTGAGCTTTGTGGGCGAGCTGTATAACCTGGAGCGTGACCAGGTCGGACGGCGGGCGGACGAGCTGCTGCGCATGTTCGACCTGACCGAGGCGGCGGATAATACGATCGACTCGTACAGCCACGGCATGCAGCAGAAGATGGCCCTGGCGGCTGCCTTGATGCATGACCCGAAGGTGCTCGTGCTGGATGAACCTACGGTGGGCCTCGACCCCAAGTCAGCGCGCTTGATCAAGGATATCCTGCGCCAGATGGCAGAGCGCGGGGCAGCGGTATTCCTCTCGACGCATATCCTGGAGATCGCGGAGCGGATGTGCGACCGGATTGGGATCATCAACCAGGGGGGGCTGATCGCAGTCGGCACGATGGAGGAGCTGCGCCGCCTGGGACAGACCGGCGAAATGAGCCTGGAAGATATCTTCCTCGGCCTGACGGGAGGAGCGGAAGAAGCCGAGATCGCCGAGGTACTCAAATGACGGCGGAAATGAACCTGGCCGAAGAGGCGCTATTTTCCACAGGGGTCTTGCCGACGGTGTGGAAGCTGATGCGCCTGCACTGGCGCATCAGCTGGAACAGCTTCAGGCATGCCAGGCTGCGTGCCAAGGTTGGCAGGGTGTTCGGGGTGCTTTTACTGGCAGCCTTCGGGGGCTTTCTTTTATGGATAAGCTGGCTGCTGCTCTCTTATTTGACTTCGCCTGACCTGGCGCAGTACGCCGGGGACCTGACCGGAATATTAGAGGCAGTGCCGGTGCTGATCCTGGCGGGCTTGTTTATTGGCATTTTGATCACCAGCTTCGGCGTGCTGCTGCAGGCGCTTTATTTAGCCGGTGATATGGATTTTCTACTGGCGGCCCCGGTCCCAATCCGGGCAGTGTTTATCAACAAGCTGCTGCGGGCGGTGCTGCCCAATTTTGGCTTGATTGCCCTGTTCGGACTGCCGGTGCTGTTTGGCCTGGGCATTTCGAGGGGTTACAATTTTCTGTATTTTCCACTGGTCCTGGTGATGATGGTCAGCCTGGCCCTGGCAGCAGCGGGGCTGGCAAGCGTGCTGGTGATCCTCGTGGCGCGGATTTTTCCGGCGCGGCGGGTGGTGGAAGTGCTGGGCTTCATGGGGGCGGTGATCTCCATTATATGTTCGCAATCCGGCAACCTGATGCGCTCTGGCAGCAATGCTGATATTTCAGGGGAACAGGTCAGCAGCGCATTGGGGTTCCTTTCTCAACTGAACAACCCCTGGGTGCCGCTCAACTGGCCGGGGCGCGGGCTGGAGGCGCTGGGCGAGGGCAACTGGCTGGCGGGGATTGGGCTGACCCTGCTTTCGCTGGGGTTGGCTGGAGGCATCTTTGGGATATCGCTGGTGACTGCGGAGCGCTGGTATTACACGGGATGGGCGAATATGCAGGATATCGCCTCGCGAAAGAAGCAACGTGAGCGGAAGAAAGCGGCACAGCGCATGCCCAGCAGCGGCAGCATTCCCATGCGATCTGCAAGCACCTTGCGCCTGATCGAACGCTGGCTGACAAGGCCGGTACGCGGGATAATCTGGAAGGACTTTCTTGTGATGCGGCGCGACCTGCGGCATCTTTCACAGCTGGTTACCCCGCTGATCTTTGGGATCATCTACGGGATTATGTTCCTACGCTCGGGGGGAGAGCCCCCAGCGGGGCAAGGCGAGGCGCCGGATTGGTTTATGGATTCTTTTCGAAACCTGCTGAGCTTTGGGAATGTGCTGCTGGCGATCTTTATCGGCTGGATGCTGCTGCAGCGCCTGGGAGGGATGGGCTTTTCGCAAGAGGGCAAGAATTATTGGATGCTGAAGGCCGCGCCGGTCAGCGCGCGGCAGCTGCTCGGGGCGAAATACCTGGTGGCTTACCTGCCAGCACTGGTGTTCAGCACGCTGTTTGTGATGGTAGTTTCTATCTTGCAGCGGATAGTGTTTGCCCAGGCCATTTACAGCTGGCTGGCGGTGGCATTGTGCCTGGCAGGGATGACCGGCATCCAGGTGGCGTTTGGGGCGGCGGGGGCTAACTTCACCTGGGAGGACCCGCGTAAGATGAACGCTGGGAATATGGGCTGCCTGGGGATGATCCTGACGGCTTTCTATGTCCCGATCAACCTGGGCTTATTCCTTGGCCCGCTCTTTCTGGCAGCAGCGTTCGGCGTGCCCGGGGGATTTGCTTACCTGGCAGGGGCTGTGCTGGGAGGCGGCCTGGGGTTGCTGTGTGCCATCCTGCCGCCCAGGCTGCTGGAAGCCAGGGTGAACAGCCTGGGGGAGTGAAGTTATTCCGATAGCACAGGGTTAATAGGTCAGCTTTTCAGGATTGGTTGTTACGCGTTTTCGAAAGATCCAATAAGTCCAACCCTGGTAAGCCAGCACGATGGGGAGGAAAATCAAAGCCACGACGGTCATCACTTTCAACGTATAAGGGGATGATGAAGCAGTGTAGATCGTCAGGCTGTTGGCTGGGTCCGTGGTAGAGATCATCACACGGGGGAACATGATCCAGAAGCAGGAGATCATGACCAGGGCAATGCAGCATCCCATCAAAACGAAAGCCCAGCCAAAGCGCTTGCGGCTGATGAAATAGCCTACCAACAAAAGAACGACAAAGGCCGAGATTGGGATGAGCCATGTAAAGGCAGCTTTTTGGGACTGGATGTCGGTATAGAAGAAGGTGGCAACCAGTAAAATGAAGAGGATGATCACAGCTGGCAGCCAGAGCTTGCGCGCGGCGGCTTGGGCACGCCCCATCAAAGGCGGGCTGGTTTTTAAGCTCAAGAAAAGGCCTCCAATCAAAGCAAAAGCGCTAATCGCTGAAAGTCCACCGAGCAAGCCGTAGGGATTTAGCAGCGTCCAAAGTGTGCCGGTGTAAGTCATGTTCGCATCGATAGGCACGCCCCTGGCAAGGTTAGCAAAAGCCACGCCCAGGAGCAGGGCAGCGAGCAAGCTGCCAGTAAAGATTGCCCAATCCCAGAAACTGCGCCACTTCGGGTTGGCATCCTTACTGCGAAACTCAAAGGAAACCCCGCGTAAGATTAATGCCACCAGAAGCAAGAACAGCGCCAGATAGAAGCCGCTGAAGAGGGTGGCGTACCAGTGAGGGAAGGCTGCAAAGGTGGCACCGCCTGCGGTGATCAGCCAGACCTCATTGCCGTCCCAGTGTGGGCCAATCGTATTTATGATCGCTCTCCGTTCATTATCTTTTTTACTCAGGAAGGGTAAGAGGATTCCCACCCCAAAGTCGAAACCTTCCAAAATGAAGAATCCAGTATAAAGAACTGCGATCAGGAGAAACCAGAGTGTATTGAGATCCATAAATTGCCTGCCGTTTCTAATATGTCTCTACAAAGGAAGGCTCTACCGATTCGGCTTCCGCATCCGATATGCCTGCTTTGGCAAATTTGACTAACAGGTAAACATCTGCGACCATCAAGGCTGCGTAGATGCTGGTGAAACCAAGTAAAGTCACCAGGAGCATACTAATGTTTAGGTTGGGGGACATTGCATCTTGAGTCTTCAGCAATCCATAAACGATCCAGGGTTGGCGGCTGGTTTCAGTCAGAATCCAACCGGACGTATTGGCGATGTAAGGCAGCGCAATGGCCCAGAGCATGAGCTTCAGCCAGCGCATCCATTTCTCAGGCCAATGTCTCAGAGAGACATATAACGCATAAGAGCCCAAGGCGACCAGGAGGAACCCCGCCCCGACCATGATGCGGAACATCCAAAAATCGAGCGCCACCGGCGGAATGTAGTCGCCCTCTCCATATTTAGCACTAAATTCTTCTTGAAGCTGATATATGCCTTCAACTTCACCCTCTAGCTTCCAGAAATACAGCATACTGAGTGCATAGGGGATTCTGAGACTCCAGATCTCTTTTTCGCCGGTCGAGTCGAAAATGGCAACCAAAGAGAATGGTGCTGGATCAGCTGTTTCCCAATGCGCCTCAGAGGCAGCGGCTGCCATCGGCTGAACCTCACGCAAATAGCGACCCTGGAAATCACCCGCCACCCCCACCATGACAGCGCTGATGAGGCCGATGATGGCTGCCAGGCGGAAAGCGCTTTGGAATTCTTCCACATTCTGTTTGCGGATCAGGTGGTACGCACTCACACCCAGCACGAAGAACGCACCCGTGGTGAGACCGGCAGAGACAGTATGCCAGAATAATAACCAAGCTCTTGGGTTGAACACCAAGGCAGCGAAGTCGACCATCTCTGCCCGGCCGTTGTTGATCACATAGCCGACCGGATCTTGCATAAAGCCATTTGCGATCAGAATCCACAATGCAGACATGGTAGATCCAAGCAGCAACCAACCAGATCGTGGCTGCATGCAGTCCCTTGGGGAGCTGATTCCAACCGAAGATCCAGATGCCCAAGAAGGTGGACTCCAGGAAAAAGGCGAGCAGCGCTTCGATGGCTAAGGGTGCCCCAAAGATGTCGCCGACAAAGCGTGAATAGGTGGCCCAATTCATTCCAAACTGGAATTCCATCACGATGCCCGTAACCACGCCCATGGCAAAGTTAATCAAGAAGAGCTTCCCCCAAAACTTGGCCAGGCGTTTGTAGGTTTGGTTCCCGGTGATGACATAGATCGTCTCGAAAATTGCAACGAACCATACCAACCCAAGCGTCAGCGGGACGAAGAAGAAGTGATAGACGGTGGTAAAAGCAAATTGCAAGCGTGAAAGCAGGACTGGATCCATAGGGTACCCTCTTGATTATGAAATTATCTCATCGGCCAAAAGCCGTTCACGAATAGACGCAGAATGGTATCTACAAGCAAGCCGAAGACAAGCAGGTTACTAAAAAGGCGGTTGTGATAGAACGCGAAGCCTGCAAACCAGGTAGGCCAGTAGGTCCATTCCTTGGGGGGTTCTTCGGGGCGCGGTTTGGTGTGAACGCCTACGGCGAACAAGGCACGCTTGCCTGCCAGCAATACGATCAGCAGGACCGGGGTGAAGAAACGCGGCACAAAAATCAAGTACAAGATGACGGCATAAATCATCACGAGTACAACGATATTCAGGTAGCGGGAAGCTTTTTCGCCAATCCTTACCGGCAAAGTGCCAACGCCTTTCTTTTTATCGTCCAGGTATTTATCGATGTGCTTACCGATGTTGACGCTGACGACGCTCAACCCGAATGGAACACCTGCCAGGGCTACAATCCAGGCATTATCCGTCCAGCCTTTGGCAAGAACGGTATAAACACCGGCAACCAAGACTGGACCCCAGATCAGGAAGATGGCAAGCTCGCCCAAGCCCAGGTATTTGAGCGGCCAGGTGTAGATACAGCAATACCACTGCGCCAAAGGCAAAAAGACCGATGACCACCGGTGAAAAACCAGTATAGAACAGGGCGAAGATCCCAGAGAGGAAAGCCAGCACGCCGGTGACGGCAAACCAACGCAGCTGCTGAGGTTTCGTCCAGAAGCCTTGCACCAGCGGGTGAACGCCGTATTGCGTGCGGAAGTAGTAATCTTCATCTACGCCGCGGCTGAAATCCGTGTAGTCGTTGAGAAAATTATTCGCGCCATGGGCCAGGAACAAGCCGATAGTGATAATCAGCCAGGGAAGGAACAAAAAATATCCGTCCCGCCAGGCGAGGAGACCGCCAATGACACAAGAATAAATTGTAACGATCGTGACTGCTGAGCGTGTGGCAATCAACCACTTGGAAACCACATCCAGGCGCTCCCATTCCTCTTTCTTGTCCATTTTGACAAGCGTCGATAGAGCAGTTTTCCACATTGAAAAATTGATTTTCATAGGAAAGGACCCCTCCCGTATTAAATTTGCTCGATTAGATTGATCTATTTTACTCGGTTTGATGAATTTCAACTGCCCGGCGGGCAATTTCCTTGATCAAGCCCGCAAATACAAAACGATGAACAGGATATAACAAATACCAGTAAAGGAAGCCAGGCACACCTTTTGGAGCGAAATAGGCTGCCTGAGAAAGCAGTGCGCCACCTTCTGGCTGAGCCTCGACCTTCCATTCCATCCAGCCTTCACCGGGTGCCTTCAACTCGGCTCGCAAGCGCAGCATATGGCCTGGCTCCAGGGCTTCCACTTGGTAAAAATCCACAACCT
The DNA here is from genome assembly GCA_963751425.1 of uncultured Chloroflexia bacterium. Lineage (GTDB taxonomy): Bacteria > Chloroflexota > Anaerolineae > Anaerolineales > UBA4823 > CAVVUF01. The sequence goes on from CAVVUF010000004.1 coordinate 104,682, forward strand.
GACCCTCGTTCAATTCGTCCTGGCGTCCGCGCATGCCAGGTCCACCGATAAGCCGATCAAGCAAGCCGCGCAGCTTCCATAATCCATCCAGGTACAACCAGCCCTGCTTTCCTCCCAGGCGGGTGCAAGCAAGATAAACCGCTTCAGGCGAGGCTTCGACACGTATCTGGCGGAAGTCGATCAAGAAACCTGCGTGCTTGATTATTATATCCGAAACTGGGCTGCTTCTCCAGACCGGTTCAATTTGGGCGGGCGATAGCTGGCGCAAGGCGCAAGAGACCGCGGCCTGGTAATCCAGGGTTTGGATATCTCGAAAAATTTGGTGCGCGACATCGTCACCCACCACACTATCGCTGCGCATCCCATCGATTAGCGGTGCAGCAATGGTCTCAGAGATGGGCGTCAGTTTACCCACCCAATATGCCATCAGGCGGACGGGTATTACCGGCAGGATCAGCAACCGGCGTTTGAGGCCGCGCAGGCGGGCATATTCCAGCATGGTTTCAGCATAAGTCAATATATGGGGACCCCCGATTTCAATGACTTTACCTCTGCAAGCGGGGGTTTCCAAGGCAGCCAGCAGGTAATCCAGCACATTTTGAACGGCGACCGGTTGAGCGCGGTTGTGCAGCCAACGCGGGCCAACCAGAAAGGGGAACTGTTCAGTCAGGTAGCGAATCATCTCAAACGAAATACTTCCCGGGCCAATGATCAGGCTTGCCCGGAATTCCGTGACGGGCACGGAACCCTGACGAAGAATGCTACCGGTTTGAATGCGAGAACGCATGTGAAGACCAATACTGGCATCAGGATCGGCCAGCCCCCCGAGATAGATGATGTGTTCCACACCGGCTGCACTGGCGGCTGAGGCAAATGCACTTGCGGCAGTGAGGTCCAATTCGTGATAATGCTGGCCCCGTGCCATACTGTGAATCAGGTAATAGGCTGCTGAGACATCTTGCATGGCTTTCGAGAGCTCTGCGCAGTCAATCAGATCACATTGCATGAACTCTACCTGGGAGAACCAGGACCGGCTCTGCAGATCAGAAGCATTACGCACCAGGCAGCGCACCCGATCGCCTCGTGCAAGGAGGCAAGGAATTAATAGTCCACCAATGTAACCAGCTGCGCCGGTTACAAGGATCAATTTACCAGGATTTACATTTGCCTCTAAAAATACCTGCTAAACCTTCTCGTGGGCAAGGTCCTGTGCCCGTTCTGCAATCTTCCGGATCATGCCGCTGAAAATGAAAGTGTGAATTGGATAGAGTACATACCAATATAAGAAACCCAATACCCCCCGCGGGGCGAAATAAGCTGTTTGTGTGAGGAGGGTTTTGCCACCCGCCTGAGGGAGGGATTGAAACTCCAACCAGGCTTTTCCGGGCACTTTCATCTCTGCTCGCAGGTGGAGCAACCGGCCTGGTTCGACGGTTTCGACGCGCCAGAAATCCAGCGCTTCACCCACCCAGATCTCATCGGGGTGGCGGCGGCCCCGGCGCAACCCCACCCCTCCGACCAGTTTGTCAAACCACCCACGGATGACCCAGGTCCAGTTCAGGTACAGCCAACCGCGGTCACCCCCCAGGCCTGTATAAGCCCGGAAGACCACCTCGGGAGGCAGGTCTACCAGAGTCTGCCGGCGCTCAATCATCATCCCTTCTTGCACGATAAGCTTGTAGGGCTGAACATCTCCAGCGCTGGTCACCAGTGCATCGGACCAGGAGGTCTCGACCGTATCGCTCTGCACGCGGCCCAAAGCCAAGTGCAGGGCTGTCTGGAAGTCAAGCGGTTGGATCTGAGGGAAGAGCCGCTGGGCCTGGTCGTCTTGGAGGACGCTCTCGCTGTGCAAGCCCTCGATCAACGGAAGCACAGACCGCCAATGCAAAGGGGTAACCATGTGCACCCAATAAGCCGAGAGCCGAGGGGTATAGTTGGGGATGGGAACGAGCAGGCGTTTTAGACCTCGCTCTCGGGCATAGACGAGCAGCATGTCGGCATAACTCAACTGGGTCGCGCCGCCAATCTCAATTAGTTTTCCGACGCTTTCCGGTGTTCGCAGGGCTGCAACCAGGTAGGCCAGCACATCCCGGATCGCAGTAGGTTGAGCAAGTGTAAAATACCAGCGTGGGCAGATAAAAATTGGCTGGCGTTCAGCCACGTAACGGATCATCTCGAACAGAATGCTGCCCGAACCGACGATCATACCTACCCGAAACTCAGTTACGGGGACACGGCCCTGACGCAAGATGTAGCCGGTCTCATGGCGGGCGCGTAAATAAGGGGAGAGATCAGAGGTGGGGTCAACCAGCTCGCCCAGGTAAATGATGCGCTTTAGCTCTGCTTCTTCAGCCGCGGAGGCGAAATTGCGTGCCGCCCGCAGATCGCGGTCCATGTGCACTTTGCCGCCTTGCATGCCATGGATCAGGTAATATGCGTTAGAAACACCCTGCAGCGCGGCGACCAGCGAGGCGCGGTCAAGCGCATCGCCCTGGACAACCTCTACCTGGCTAAGCCAGGGATGCCCTTTCAAACGTTCTACATCCCGCACCAGGCAGCGGACGCGATAACCTGCTTCAAGCAGCCGAGGAACCAAGCGGCCGCCCACATAACCTGTTGCTCCTGAAACGAGAATAAGATCACTCATAGCAAAGTGCCAGTATTATACTGGCACTTTAGTAATTCCACCTATATTTATCCTGTATCGGAGGGGTTGATCTCTAAACCGCTTTGGTCAGCTGATAAACTCCGTTGCGGATGCGGGCAAGCTGGGTGGAAACCATGTAATATTCATCCTTGGCGGAGTGATGCTCCACGCTGTAATAACCTTTGTAGTCTTCCTTCAGCAGCATCTTGAGGCTCTCTTCCAGGTGGTTTTCAGCGATATCCCAGGAGATGTGGGTGTGCATAGCCCAGGGAGCCATGAGAGCATCTTTGTCGTTGCCGCGGAAGTGCAGCAGCATGCCGAAGCCCGGATGATTTACCGCTTCGCAGATGCGTTTCATGTTCTCTGGAACCGACTCGGGGCCCCAGTGATTTTCAGGACCGGCTTTGAAGCCGTGGTCGTAGGCGAATTGGGCGTATTCTTTGAAGCGTTTGACGACCAGGTCGAACTGTTCCGCTGTAAAAGTCTCGCCCTGCCCAGCGGAGTTGAAGCGGATCGTTTTTGCCTCCAGGAATTCAGCGGCTTTCAACCAGGTGAGAGCGTCTTGATAATGCTTCTCCCGCACGGCAGGGTCATTGTCGCAGATGTCGGGCCCGTCTACACATAGGTTCGCCAGCACCATCTCGCGTTCTTTGAGACCTTCTTTGACTTTTTTAAGGAAATTTTTGTCTAGACTGGGAAACATCCCACTCCAGATATCGGCCCCCTGGACATGGTAGCGAAACCTGCAGCTTTCCAGGTAGCCGAAAAGATCCATCATGCCCTCTGCCAGCAGCCCATGGAACGAATAAGAAGCGATTGAGATGTTCATGATTAACCTTTCTTGGTATGATTTGGTTGATGAATTCGATACAGGTTTGTTGACTTTTAAAGAAACCAGATTTTCACCGCTGAGACGCGGAGATTTCTATTACGGACCCCCAGGGGCGAGAACCTCCTGTGCCGGCACTGATGTGGACTTGGAGTTCTCCCTGACTTCCTCGGCGGTGACCTCGCGGCCCAGCTTTTCGGACAGGTAAATGCCCTCGGAGATCAGCATGGTGTTGAGGGCCAGCTCGGCGGTGGGCAGCAGCTCGACCTTGCCCTGCAGGGATGCCACCCAATGGTGCTGGGCGCTGTCGTAGGCATCGGCATTCTCGCGCAGCTGGTGAAGGCGATAATCGAAATTACCCAGGTCGATGGTGGAATCGAGATTAAGATCGCCAAGGCTCTGGTAAAAGCCGAAGGGTTCCAGGCGAATGCCACCTTTCGAGCCGACCACGCTGCAGCCTTCGAAATCGTTCAGGTGGATGGCCCAGGACTTCGATGATATCCATTGAGATATTTTTCTCCATGCGTACGAAACCCAAGCCAAGCTCTTCGACATTGTAACCGCTGAGCTTGAGGCGCCCTTCGTCGATATCGGTCTCCTGGTAGGTTTTACCCGAAATACGCAAGACAGCGGGATTGCCCAGCAGGAAGAGCATGTTGGCGATGTGGTAGACGCCCATATCGTACATGGCTCCGCCGGCGGCGATTTCCTTCTTTACGAATTTATCGGTGCCGTAGCCATCGACGTAAGGGCGGCCGCGGCGGCGGAAGCCGGTGGAGCGGGCGTGGTAAAGCTTGCCGAGCAAGCCCATCTCGATCATGGCTTTGGCGGCTTTGGTTTCCTTTGAAAAAAGGGTGCTCAACTGGATGGACAGCTTTTTGCCGGTTTCCTGGGCGGTCTGGTACATAGTCAGTGCATCCGCATAAGCGCCAGCCATGGGTTTTTCGCAGTAAACGTGCCTGCCAGACTGCAGGATTGCGACGGTTGCGGGCATGTGGAGGTTGTTGTGGAGGCAAACATCCACCGCGTCGAGATCGTCGCGCTTGAGCATCTCTCTAAGAGAGAAGTACATATTGGGGATTTTGTACAGCTCGGAAACCCTTTTGGCTTCCGCTTCATCGATGTCGGCAATCGCCACCACCTCGGCTGCCTCGATCTTTTGGTAGTTGTTGAGGTGGTGCTTGCCGATCTGTCCTACGCCAACCATGCCAATCCGAATTTTATCTTTCATATAGTTTCACCTCCAGGATGATTATATATCGGTTCTTCAGGAATCGCGGGAAGTTAAATCACTTTCCAGATAAGCCTTAATTTCTGGGCAGGTTCTATGTTAAAATCACGCCATGAAGAAAAAAGGCATGCTTAAATTTAATGATCTTGCTCCAGATGTGGAGCTGAGGACGGTGGAAGATACGCCGTTCTTGTTGTCATCTCTGTGGGAAGGTAAAGTGCTGGTGCTGGCTTTCATCCGGCATTTTGGCTGTCCGCAGTGCAAAGAAATGCTATACCAGCTAGAACAGCTCAAACCAGAGCTGGCTGAAAAAGGCCTTTCCTTAGCCGTGATCACGCAGGGTAAGCCGGAGGAAACAAAGGCTTTCTGCGGCGAGCGGATACCGGAAGTAACCTGCCTGTCAGACCCGGAACGCAAGGCTTACCGGGCTTATGGCTTGGGCCGCGGCAAGCTGCGACAAACGGTGTTGTCGTGGCGGGTGATGCGCTCGAACAGCCGGTTAGCCAAGAGCAAAGGCTGGAAACCGGATCTTCCGCCAGAGGGTCAAGATGCCTTTCAGATGTCAGGGCTCTTCATCATTGGCCCGGATGGGCGGATCAGGCTGCCCTATTATTATGAGGATATTGCCGACCATCCTCCGGTTGAGCTGCTGCTGGAGGGCGTGATGGGTATGGGCTGGGAGAAACCCTTCGAGGAACCAATTGAGCCCGATGAAACCAAAGGAGGAAGATGAGATGAAAAGCTTTCTCCTGGCAACTTACCTGTCTTATAAAGAAATCCAGCGCAACCGGGGACGGTTTTTGCTGGTGGGCCTGGTGATCGCCTTGATCACGCTGCTGGTGCTGTTCATCGCGGGTTTAGGGGAGGGTTTGGGCAGCGGCAACAAGCAGTATCTCTCCCGGCTGGATGCGGACTTGATCGTGTACCGGGCTAAATCTGATTTTGTTATCCCAACCAGCCGTTTGGACCGTTCCACGGTGCGGAAGGTAGAGCGTGTGGAAGGGGTGGATGAAGCTGGGGGCATCGCCACGGCGAGCACGGCGATCTTGCTGCCGGGGAATGAGGTGCTCAAAACCTCCTTGTTGGGCGTAGAGCTGGGCAAGCCTGGCGACCCGCCGGTGGTTGAAGGGAGGCCGATCAGCTCAGACCAGGCGCGCGAGGTGGTGGTGGACCGCAATACCGTCCTGCGGAGCGGTATCCAGGTGGGCGACGAAATCACGATCCGCTCCTTGCAAGGCACGGAAGATCAGTTTTATACGCTGCAAGTAGTCGGGATCACAAACGGGCAGTCCTATTCGCTGATACCTTCTATCTTCACGTCTTTCCAAACCTGGGACAAGGTGCGCCCCAAATCAGCAGCGGAAGTCAACCAGCCAAGCTCTACGGTGAATGTCATTGCGGTGAAGCTCGATGACCCGAAGCAGGCTGAGGCTGTTTCCAAGCAGATCGAAGCCGATATTGCAGATGTGGAAGTGGCGACGATTACGAAAGCCATTCAAAATGTGCCAGGGTATTCGGCGCAGCAGGGTACGATCAATACCCAGGGCGTGTTCACGCTGCTGATCGGTGTACTGGTTATCGGAGGTTTCTTCCAGATCCAGATCCTGCAGAAAGTTCCGCAGATCGGCGTGTTAAAAGCGATTGGATCCTCCAACGGGGTGGTGGGAGCGGCGGCTGTCATCCAGATCATGATGATTACAATCTTCGGTGTAGCGGTGGGCGGCTTGCTCACCTACTTGCTGTCGCTGTTCTTCCCTCCGACGGTGCCGATTGCCTTCAATGGGGTAACCTCGGCGATTGCCGTGGCGGCATTGTTGTTGATCGGGCCAATAGGAGGCCTGGTTTCTGTGATCTATGCAGTGCGCATCGAACCTCTTAAAGCGCTGCGGTTAGGGTAGGAGGCGGAGATGAGTATTGTAGCCCTTGAAGTCAAAAATGTCGTCAAAACTTTCCCCAGCGAGCTGGGGCTGATCTATGCGGTCAATGATGTGTCTTTTGCAGTTGAGCCGGGTGAATTCGTAGCCCTGGTGGGTCCGAGCGGCTCGGGCAAGACTACCATGCTCTCGATCCTGGCAGCCTTGCTGCAGCCAACCAGCGGGCAGGTGCTGATTGATGGCGTGGACCTGGCGCAGATGAACGAGAGGGAGCGCGTGACACTGCGGCGGGAGAAGATTGGCTTTACCTTCCAGGCGAACAACCTGATTACCTATATGAATGCGCGCGAGAATGTGGAATTCATGCTGCGGCTAAACCAAAAGCTCGACCGGTTAGGGAAGGTGCGCACGGAGGAGCTCCTGGCCCGGCTGGGGCTTAGCGACCGCCTGGGCAACCTGCCCTCACAGATGTCTGGCGGACAGCAGCAGCGCGTGGCGATTGCGCGGGCGTTGATCCATAACCCGACCCTGGTGCTGGCAGACGAGCCGACTGCCAGCCTGGATACTGAGCGGGCCTTCCAGGTGGTGCAGACCTTTGCGGCACTGATCCATGAAAACAAGCGCGCAGGGATTATGGTGACGCATGACCTGCGGATGTGCAAGTATGTGGACCGGGTCTTGCAGATGCAAGATGGCAAGCTGGTGAAAACCTATGAAGCACAGGAGGAGATCCAGGCGCTGGCGCGCGGGGAGTGAGCGTTTGGGTTTCGTGTGGGGGTAGGATTTTGCAGCCTGAAAAGATGCAAATGAATTGCATCCTGATACGGCAGCAATTTTATCGCTGAAACATGCTAAAGCATGTTCGGCAGGATAGAATCGAGACATTATCTTAGGTGAGAAGGTTGTCTTGATGGAGAAAACACCGATCCAGGAAATTATTCCCGAAGCGAATATCGTGGTGTTTGCACCACATTACGACGATTTTCTGCTGGGGATCGGCGGTTATGTGCTGGAATTAAAGGCTCAGAACCGGCTGCCCTCGAAAATATTTCACGTGCTGTTGATTTTCTCGCGCAGCAATTACCAGGCGCACAGTGGAGCGGCAAACTTCGATACCAGCCTGGAGCGGGTGAAGTACGCAACTGGGAAGCGGCTGCTGGAGGATCTGGAGTGCCTGGATGAGCTGCTGGGAGAGCATCAATACCGGTATGAGCTTTTAGGCGAGCGGGAGTGTTTCCTGCGTGCAAAAGCGATGGCGGACAGCGAAATGGAGTTCCCGCACGGGATGTACGAGGATTTCTCGGAGCAGGACACAGAGATCTTCGAGCGCCTGAAGGTATGTGTGCGCGGGTGGGCGGCGCAAGAAGACACAGCGCTGGTTTTTCCGCTGGCGATCAAGGAGCACATCGATCACTTCATCACGCGCGAAGCCGGGATCGTGGTGGCGGAAGAGCTGGGAAGCCAGGCGAAGGCCAGCTTCTATTTTCAGGAAGATAAGCCTTACGCGGGCATCCAGACCGCCGAGGAAGCGGAGAGGATCGAAGAATTTGTATACATCCACCGTTTGCAGCCTCGCGTTTTCCCTTACCATCCCGAAAGGGTTGTCGAGCTGGCTTTCAAACACTATCCCAGCCAGGTGGAGGAGGTCTACCGCAAGGGGGTGATGGATCGGGCAGAGCAGCTCAGGTCGCTGTATGGAATGGAAACACCCTGCGATCGGATGTTTGTATATCCAAAAGAAGCCGCGAATTTACGCTAATCGACGTTAAAGGAAGTGCGGCAGCACTTCGCTGCCCAACAGATCCAACCCTTCGAGGTCGTGGAGACCAAACCACTCGAGCATAATTTCTTCTGCTCCGTTTTCTGCATAGGCGGACAGCCCATCGACAATTTGCTGCGGCGAGCCGATGATGCCCTTCAGGTCATAGAGCCAGGCTTTGATCTCTTCGGCAGAGGCATCGCTGAAAGGCGCGGCGTACTTTTGGATCATGGAAATATGGCGCTGAATATCCTGCTCGGTACGCTGGCAGAGCACAGGGACCATCATGGTGCGTTTGACATCCTCCGGCTGCTTGCCCGCCTCCACGATCAACCTGTCAAGGCGGCTGTTCAGCTCTTTGAAGGCAAGCGGCTCTGCCACCTGGCAGTTCCAGATATCAGCGTAGCGGGCGACGAGCGGCAGGGTGCGGGTGGGGCCGTTGCCGCCGACCATGATACGCACAGGGGATTGAGGAACCAGGAAAGCATCCTGCAATTGGAAGAATTTGCCGTCAAAGCTCACCGGTTTAGGGCTGTGGACCAGACCGGTGATGACCTGGAGGCCTTCCTCGAGGCGATCGAGGCGGGTCTTCTTGTCGCCTAATTGGAAGCCGAACATGGTATGTTCTTCAGTGTGCCAACCGGCGCCCAATCCCAGGATCATGCGCCCAGCACTGAGCTCGTTGAGCGACATGGCCTGGCGGGCCAGCATGGCGGGGTGGTGGAAGGAGAGCGGCGAGACCAGCGAGCCAAAGTGCAAGCGTTGGCTGTGCTCTGCCAGGTAGGTCAGCGAGGTGATGAGCTCCAGTGAATCGGTGCCGGGTTTGCCGATCATGAAATGGTCGGAGCGGTAGAGGCCGGCAAAACCCATTTTTTCAATCTTTTCGATTAACTGCTTCCAAAGAGACCAACTCAAGCCGAACATGGCTTCGATCGTGACTGAAATTTCCATTGGTTTATCTCCTATAAATTCTGATAAAGCTCACGGATTAAAAAAATAAGGACACGGAAAAAGCGGAAAGAAGGAAAAATCAGATTTTTGTTGTTCAGTCCGTTTTTCTTCTCACCATAGATTTTCTGTGTCCATCATTTCATATTTTTTACCAGGCAGGTTATTTGCCTGCTTTAAGCGCCTGGATGATCTTTTCGACATCATAGACGGCGCCGCCCCAGGTGCCGCCGCCCACTTCCTGCAGGGCAGCCCACAAGCGGGTATCGGCGGGCAGCTCGGAACGGGGTTTGAGATGCGGGTGAGGTGGGCGCTGCTGGAGGAGCGCCTGGGCCTCTGGAGGGGTAAGCTCTTGCTCGGTAGTGCCCACCAGGTCCACGCTCCCTTCCAGCTTGGCTTGATCAATGATGATCTCGATCAGGTCACCGTCACGCAGCCTGCCGATTGGGCCGCCCGCCAGGGCTTCGGGTCCGATGTGACCAATGCAGGCCCCGGTGGAGACACCCGAAAAGCGCGCATCGGTGAGCAGGGGGATGTGCTTACCCCAGGGCAGGTGCTTAAGGGCGGCGGTAAGCTGGTAGGTCTCTTCCATGCCGGAGCCCAGCGGTCCGCCGCCGATATAGACCAGCACGTCACCGGGCTGGAGGGGCTGGTCGCCAAGCCCTTTGATGAGGCGGATAGCGGCGTTTTCGGTGGTACAGACGCGGGCGCGGCCGCGGTGGCGGTAGACCTGGTCTGCACCGACGACAGAGGGATCGATGGCGGTGGCTTTGACGACCGAGCCTTGCGGGGCCAGGTTGCCAACCGGGAAGACCAGCGTGCTGGTGAGGCCCATTTTCCTGGCTGCCGCGGGGGTCAGGATGACCTGGTCTGGATCGATGCCATCCCGCTCGCGCAAGACCTGGCGGCCTGCCTGGCGGGTCGGGCTGGCCTCCCAGGCATCCAGCAGCGCAGAGAGCTTCTCGCCGCTGACGGTGAGAACCTCCGTGTTGAGCAGCCCCAATTGGCGCAGGTGCAGCATCACTTCAGGAACGCCGCCAGCCATGTAGACATGCACGGTGGCATAGCCGCGCGGCCCGTTGGGGAGCACATCTACCAGGCGCGGGGCAGACCGGTTGACCCTGATCCAATCTTCCACTGTCGGGCGCGGCAGACCGGCGGCATGGGCAATAGCGGGGATGTGCAGCAGCAGGTTGGTCGAGCCGCCGAAGGCAGCGTGCACCAGCATGGCATTCTCGATCGAAGCTCCGGTGAGGATGTGCGCCAGGGTCAGGTTTGCTGCATGAAGACGCAGCAAAGCCAGCGCCGAGCGGCGCGCCAGCTCGAACCAAACCGGCTCTCCGGAGGGGGAAAGGGCGCTGTGGGGCAGCGCCAGGCCCAAGGCTTCTGAGACTACCTGCGAGGTGGCGGCGGTGCCGAGGAACTGGCAGCCTCCGCCGCTGGAGCCGCAGGCGCGCGCGCCCATCTCGGCGGCGTATTCCAGGTCGATTAACCCGTGCGCATAACGGGCACCGATCGACTGCACCTTTCCGCAGTCTTCGGCGTCTTCGGCAGGCAAGGTCACCCCGCCGGGGACGATCACGCAGGGCAGATCCTTACTGCCAGCCAGCGCCATCATCATGGCAGGGAGGCCTTTGTCGCAAGAGGCGATGCCCAGCACACCCTGGCGGGTGGGCAGCGAGCGGATCTGGCGGCGGATCACAATGGCGGCGTCGTTGCGGTAAGCCAGGCTGTCGAGCATGGCGGGGGTGCCCATCGAGCGGCCATCGCAGGGGTCAGCAACAATACGCGGCGAAGGGCAGGGCGCCCTGCTCGCGCAAAGTTTGGGCGGCCTCTTTGACCAGCAGCCCCAGCTCCCAGTGCCCGGTATGGTAGCCGAGAGCCAGCGGGGTGCCATCTTCGGCACGCAGCCCGCCGAGGGTGCTGAGGATCAGGTAGTTGGGACGGTTGAGGTCGGAAGGGTCCCAGCCCATGCCGGCGTTCTGTGTCCAGCCAAAGAGGTCGCCGGAGGGGGAATTCAGGAGCAGGTCGTCGGTGAGGGGCAGCTGGCCCTCGGGGCCGCGGGCGGAGGTGCGGCTGGCGGACAGTGCATCAGAGGAACCAAGGAGGTTGGAAAAATCAGGAGAGGAAGAGGAAGTCATAAAGAGCCTTTCGGGAAGCTATTGACGGTGAGGGTTGGAAGAAAAATTGGATATATGAATTTTGATAATAACTGCATCCTACATTAAGTTCTTAAATAAATCAACCGGGAATTTTATAAAACTTTTTTGTCTTTTGGGTGTATAACATGGTATACCGATGGTCATTCAATTACGATAACAAACCTTTTGGTCATCATGTTTTTTTTTCAACGGTTATTTACCCCTAATTCACATGATATACTGCAAAGATGCCGTATATTTAAGGGTTAGCCGCAATCATCCAAAATCGAAAGGCGACTTATGACGAAGACACATCAAGAATTTTTGACAGAATTTGATGATGAACGAAAGCAACTCGTTGAAGCGTTACTTAAAGCCATAACCGAAGCGTGTCCCACTCTAACCGAAACTATCAAGTGGAACGCACCAACCTTTTATTATAACGGCAAAGATCGTATGACAATTATGCTTAACAAAAAAGACAGGGTTGGGCTTATCCTTCACACTGGCGCAAAACCGAAAGAAGACAAAAAAGCACCACACTTGTACACAGATGATACAGAACTGCTTGAGTGGAACTCTAATATCCGTGCCACAATTTCCTTTTCTGACCTTACCGATTTTTTATCCAAAAGAAATCTTTTCAATAAAGCCGTAAAGCGTTGGATTGAAGAGACAAAAGATCTCTAACTCCAAAACATGCGAATTCTTAAATGCAAAGCGTAGTAAAGTAACAATGTTTTTTCACATGTCAGAGTAATGTGGATAAATGCCAGTCATCGTGCCGTACAATGAGTTGGATATTCTGCGGCATTTTTAAGCAATTATTGGCTTCACGTTTTCTCTACTTCCAAGCATTGTCCCTGCCAACCCCGCCTTCAGTAAAGCTAGCCGTTGGACGGTAGAAAGAAAAGACAAGGTGATGATTACAGAGTTGTTGAGAAACCGTTTCAGTGTCCGCAAGTTTCAAGACAAGCCTGTTCCCGATGAGGTCCTACAAGATATGTTGGAGGCCGGACGCCTATCTCCCTCTGGTGGGAACGAGCAGCCCTGGGCTTTTGGCGTTATTACCGACCCTAACTTGATCGCCCAGATCGCAGAGATGGCGTACCAACAGAAATGGATTGCGAAAGCCCCGCTCTTGATTGTACTCTGCACGGTTGGTGTGGGTGATGAGCGGGGTGGGCGTGACATCCAGAAGCAACGATTTCCTGAATACACAGAGGCTATTGAGAAGATGGATCAGGATCTATACTGGGCATTAAACCAGGAGGAGCATCAAACCAAGATAGCGGGAACCCATATGGCATTGGTTGCGTTAGAACACGGTGTTGGTTCCTGTTGGGTTTCGCGGTTTGACGTGAAGCGGGTAGCTAAACTGTTGAACTTGCCCGGGGGTACCATGCCTTGTGAGATTCTGGTCCTGGGCTACCCTGATGAGGAGCGAAAGTTAACCAAGAAGAAGGAATTGGATGAAGTTGTCTTTTACAACACCTTTGAATGGTAGCGTTTAGCCCAAGAGCAACAATCCAGGGACTGCCGTCCAATAAGTCGCTGGAGCCGACCCACAAATCGAGGATCGCTTTCCTGCCGGTCTTAGGATCGAGTTAGGCAACGGGAAATTCTTCAAATAACACACGATCTCATGATGGGGAAAAAGGCAGGCTAACAATGTGTGCTCGCAGACGGCGGTGTACGTTGCGGCTAGCGGAGAGCGCCTCTGAATAACCGAGGAGGTCCGAGAGATCAGGAATGGATGAGAAAGTCATAGGATGCCTTTCGGGAAACGGTTGGGGGCGAGGATTGGAAGAAAAAACTGGATATATGAATTTTGATAATAACTGCATCCTACATTAAGTTATTAAATAAATCAACCGGGAATTTTATAAAACTTTTTTGTCTTTTGGGTGTATAACAGCATTATCTATGGAAAGACCAGAAAATAAGCCGTGGTCCATTTTTCGGAGGGCAATATGCAAGATGAGGTGAAAGAGCAGTGTGCAGATGAAGTGGCAGCAATACGCCGACGGATCACTGAACTAGAGAGGATCTTGGAGATCAGCCGCGAACTGACTTCGGTTCTGAAGTTGGAACCCCTCCTAAGGAAAATCCTGGCAACGGCGGCAGAATTGATAGATGGTGAGGGAGCTTCTATTCTCTTGCTAGATGCCCACACTGGTGAGTTGCGCTTTCTCGCGGCGTTCGGTGGCGCATCCGAGAAAGTTGTGGAAATCAACATCCCAGTGGAGGGCTCCTTGGCTGGCACGATTCTCACCTCTCGCCAACCCTTGATTATCCCTGATGCCCAAGCTGACCCTCGCATGTTTAGGGAGGTTGACCGGCATACTGGCTTTGTGACCCGTTCGCTGCTAGGCGTGCCGCTGCTGCTCACGAACCGATGTGTCGGCGTGGTAGAAGCTATTAACAAGCGAGGTAGCCGGGAGTTTTCTCAGGAAGATGTGAAGACATTGACGGCCCTAGCCACCCAGGCTGCTATCGCTATCGAGAACGCACGTTTATATGAGGCAGTCGTAGACCATACCAAGCGGTTGGAGGAACGGGTGCGGGAGCGGACTGCCGAACTTCAGGCGCGCAATGAAGAACTGACTGCCTATGATCACACCGTAGCTCACGATCTCAAGAATCCTTTGGCTCTTGTCATCGGCTACGCCGAGGTATTGGAAGAAGGCTATGCCTCAATGACGGGCCAGGAATTGAAGGAGTATTTGCATACGATCGCGCGGCATGGGTACAAGATGCGCAGCATCATTGACGAGCTGCTACTGCTGGCCGAACTACGCGATATGGAAGTCGAGGCGGGACCCTTGGACATGGCGAGTATCATGACCGAGACCTGGCAGCGTCTGGCTAGCATGATTGAAGAATATCATGCAGAGATCATCTTACCCGATGTTTGGCCCGTAGCATCTGGCTATGGACCGTGGATTGAAGAGGTGTGGGTCAACTATCTCAGCAACGCGATCAAGTACGGCGGCCGGCCACCTCGACTGGAACTGGGCGCGCAAGAGCAGGCAGATGGCTTGGTGTGTTTTTGGGTGCGCGACAACGGACCAGGCATTCCACCAGAAGAACAGTCCCGGCTTTTCTCTCGGTTTGTGCGACTTGACCCGGAGCGCGCCAAAGGCCATGGCTTGGGACTTTCCATTGTGAGACGTATCGTCGAGAGACTCGGCGGACATGTGGATGTAGAGAGTCAAATAGGCCAAGGGAGCATCTTTGCCTTTTCATTGCCTGGTGTAGGTTACCATAGAAATCAGCTATAATTTTGCCGGAGGATTGCGATGATGGCTTATCTATTACGGTATTTTGATCCAGTCAAAGGCGCATGCCTGGGTTGTCTAAGTGATGGAAAGGTTTTCGATATCACACCAAAGTTCGGCTCAATGACCGCCTGGCTGCAGGCCAGCGTTGGTCAGGTCGCAGCCGTCATCCAGGAGCTGGAAAGCTTTATTTCTGACGAGACGTTGGCCTATTCTTTTGTGGACCTGGACCGGGTCCCCAGGCCGGGCTCGGCTCACCTGTTGGCCCCGGTAGACAAGCAGGAGGTATGGGCGGCGGGGGTCACTTACACGCGCAGCCGCGTGGCGCGCCAGCAGGAGGCGCAGGATGGCGGCGATATTTATGCGCGCGTCTACGCGGCGGATAGGCCCGAGCTGTTCTTCAAATCCCTGGGAGAGAAGGTGGTCGGTCACCATCAGGCGGTTGGCATCCGGGCAGATGCCAATTGGTCTGTGCCGGAGCCGGAGCTAGCCCTTATTCTCAACCCGGCGCTGGAGGTGGTGGGGATGACGATCGGAAACGATATGAGCAGCCGGGATATCGAGGGGGCAAATCCGTTATACCTGCCGCAAGCCAAGGTGTATACGGCCTCTTGTGCCTTGGGACCGGCGATTGCCCTGCAGCCTATGACCGAATGGCCGCAGGTGAGCATTCGTTTGCAGATCCAGCGCATGGGGGAGGCAGTCTTCTCGGGGCAGACGGATACGTCGATGATCCAGCGCAGGCTGGATGAGCTGGTGGCTTACCTGGGACGCAGCGCCAGCTTCTCTTACGGAGCGGTGCTCTTGACCGGCACGGGGGTCGTGCCGCCAGAGACGTTTACCTTGCAGGAGGGGGATTGGATAACCATCACGATTGAACAGATCGGGGAGCTGATTAATGTTGTGAAAGTGGTCTAAGGATCCGTCAGGTATAAAGGCGCACGGCCGTGCACCCCAACCCAGCAGCAAATAAAAGCTTGCTTTCGGCTTGAGAACTGGTTACAATATATAAAACAAACGTTCTGGTAATGGTTTTGAAGAATTAATGGAGGGCTCTTATGGAGGCAACTGTCTTACAACGCATCCAGTACGGATTACAAGAAAAGCGCCAGAACCTTTCGGATTGGCTCAATCATACTCCTCCTGACAAGAAACAACTTGTCGTTGGACCCTGCTGTGATGAGGCCGTCCAGGAGCAAATTAAAACGATCGACCAGTCTTTGGGCAAGATCCAAGATCATACCTTGGGGGTGTGCGAGGTCTGTCATGGTGATGTGGATGCCAGCCTGCTGGAGGTCGATTATACAACTTGTGTGTGCCTGGATCATTATTCCGATCAAGACCGGCGCCAGCTTGAGACCGAATTGGAGCTTTCGCTGGCTTTTCAAAGGGCACTGCTTCCCCAAACCTCCCAAGCGATCCCGGGGTTGGCGCTGGCGGCTTTCAACCGCCCCGCTCAAATCCTGGGCGGTGATTACTTCGATTTCATTCAATACCAAGATGGGCTGTATGGCCTGGCGATTGCAGATGCGGCAGGACACGGCGTGGCTGCCAGCATGCACATGACCAGCCTGCAAACTGCCCTGCACACGCTGGCACCTGAGAGCAACTCTCCTACCGAGGTGATTCGACGGATCAACCGGTTTTATATTCACAATGTGCACATGACAAGCTTTCTGACGATCTTTTTAAGTCACTATGACCCTGTGTTACACTTACTTACTTATGGGAATGCCGGGCACAACCCGCCCATGGTGTACCGCAGTGAAGAGGGCAAAGTGGATTGGCTGCAACCTACCGGGGCTGGACTGGGATTCATCGAGGATTACACCATCCAGCCGCAGACCATTTCGTTATCTGTGGGTGATTTAATCATCCTGTATACGGATGGCGTCGTTGAGGCAGAAAATACTCAAGGGAAAAATTTTGGTTACGAGCGATTGGAAAAACTCACTGCACAAAATGCTTCGCTTTCAGCCCAGGATTTATTAAAGGTCCTCCGCCAGGCACTCATGGATTTTATCGAGGCGCAGCCCCTGGCGGACGATACAACCATTGTTATTGGAAAGATTATCGGGTAGATATCTGATGACCGACGAAGCACAAGCCTGCACGATACACCTGCACCCAGACGATCCCATCGCAATCGCCAAGTGCGAATTAACGCTTGGGATGGAGCTGGTGCTTTCTGATGGACCCATCACCGTAAGAGAGCCTGTGCCAGCCGGGCACAAACTGGCTCTCAAAGATATCATGCCGGGCGAGGAAATCCGGCGTTACGGATATACGATTGGGAGGGCAACGACTTTCATCCCGGTGGGGAGCTGGGTGCACAGCCATAACCTGGAATTGGGCGAAAGCAGCGTTGAGCGGACAATCCGGGTGGTGCAGCCGGAAAAGCCCGAATTCTCTGAAAACACTTTTATGGGGTATGGGCGGCCGGGTAGAAGGGCTGGGCTGCGCAACTATATCGCCTTGATCTCGACGGTAACTTGTTCGGCGCACGTCACCAGCCAGATCGCAAGACATTTCACGCCTGAGCGCCTGGCAGCCTACCCAAACGTGGATGGCGTGGTCGCCATCGTCCACCACAGCGGCTGTTCTATGCCGCAGGGAGGGCTTTCGCAGCGATATTTGAAGCGCCTCTTAGCGAACCTGGCAATCCACCCCAACGTGGCAGCGGCGGTTTACATCGGCCTGGGCTGTGAGGTGATGCAGGTGGACGACTGCCAGCCGGTCTTTTCGGCGGCGGAGGTGGAGGGACTGGCGCCGCGCAACCTGGTAATCCAAGACCAGGGAGGCTTTCAAAAGACGGTGGCGGCGGGGATCGAGCTGGTGGAAAAACTGCTGCCACAGGTGAATGCGATTCCGCGCAGCCCGCAGCCGCTGGCTGACCTGGTGGTGGCGCTGCAGTGCGGCGGGAGTGATGGCTGGTCGGGTATTACGGCGAACCCGCTGGTGGGGAGGATTACGGACCGCCTGGTGCAGGAGGGGGGAACGGCGGTGCTGGCAGAGACGCCCGAAATCTATGGGGCGGAACACCTGCTGACCGGGCGGGTCAATTCTGTGGAAACAGCCGAGAAGCTCATGGGGCGGATTGCCTGGTGGGAAAGCCAGGCAAAGCTGCGCGGCTTCAGCCTGGACAATAACCCGACGCCCGGGAACAAACAGGGTGGGCTGACAACGATCTTCGAGAAGTCGCTGGGGGCGGTGGCGAAGGCGGGCAGCAGCCCCTTGAACGGCGTCTACGAATACGGCGAGCGCATTGAGGCGAGGGGCCTGGTGTTCATGGATACCCCCGGCAACGACCCGCTCTCGGTGACCGGGCAGGTGGCGGGTGGCTGCAGCCTGATCTTATTCACCACGGGGCGCGGCTCGGTGTATGGCTCAGCCCTGGCGCCGTGCCTCAAGATTGCCAGCAACACCCGCCTGGCGGAGCGCATGGCGGATGACATGGATTTTAACGCTGGGAAGATCCTGGAAGGCATGTCTTGGGTAGAGGCCAGCCAGCAGCTCTTCGAACAGGTCGTCGAAACCGCTTCCGGACAGCGCACCAAGAGCGAGCGGCACGGCCTCTCGGAGCAGGAATTCGTGCCCTGGCAGCCGGATGCGTCTTTATGAATTGGACGCGGATAAACACGGAAAACGCAGATTTCTAAAGTGATTCTTGGGTGTGGTTGGTGATACCAAAAAGAAGCTGCCAATCTGGATGGTTGCGCAAAGAAACCAGGTGAGGGGAGCTCTTTATCCGTTCTTGATCGACGAAGCCCTTCTCGACGGCCTGACGCAGGTATCTAAACGCTTTCTCAGATTCTCCAAGCATGGCGGCAGAACAAGCCGCCACCCAGTATGCCCAGCCCTGCTCCTGGCCCTGGGCAAAGGACTTTTCAAGCCAGGTAAGCGCCTCGGCGTACTGCTGATGATCAAAGCACACATCACCCTGGACGGCCAGGGCATCTGCCTCTTTGAACCAGCCCAGGCAAATCGGGTAATCAGCGACTTTCTCGAAGCCTACCTTGAGGGCGGTGGCGACGGAAGGTGCGTTCGAGGCATAACAGTGCCAGCCGATGCGGGTGATCCCCTGCGAGCGGGCATATTCGATGAACGCCGAAGCCAGCAGCGTGGCAAAGCCGCGGCGCTGGTAAGCCGGGCTGGTGGCAATGCCGATCTCGCAGCCGCCGGCGTGGTTGTATTCCGACAGGCACCAGCCAACGATCTCGTGGTCGTGCACCAGGCAAAAGCCGAAGCTCTTCTGCAGGAAATCCTCAACGGACTCGCGCTCAGAGCACATCTCTTCGGTCAGGAAATCCGGATTCTTGATCAGCGGATCGGCGAGAATTTCCCGGTCGGCATGGCGCAGGACGAAGCCTTCCGGAAGCAGAGAGCGCCAGTCTGTTTTCAATTCCTTGAGAAGGTAAAACTGGCGCTGGGAAAAAATGGGATATTTATCTTTTAAGATCAGGTCTAGTTTGTCGGTCCAACCAGCCGGCTGGTAGTACAGGACGAACATGGTCTCCCCAGCAGCCAGGGCCTGCGGGTAGATGGTTTCAGCGAACAGGCGCTGGAGGGAATGGTTGAAAGCCTCGTTTTCCGGATTTCCCGCCAGGAAGCAGCGCCGGCTGGCAACCGCCAGCGCGGCGGTGGGTTGCTCGGGATGATCAACGTATATTCGAGATGGGACGGTCCCTTCCAGGAGGCAGGCGACAGCCAGGTGATGGTCCAGGGCATTCAGGATTGGACGGGTAAGGTCCTTGTTTGCAAGGTTCATTAAATACATTCCGGAGAGTCTCCTTATGTAAACAAATAATGCTCACGGATCACGCGGATGAACACGGATTTTTCTTTGATCGTCTGGCGTGTGACAAATGGTGTGGGAAGCTTATCAGATTGGAAATTATTCTTAATTGTACCCCTCTTGAAAAAAAAGTTCCCCCTCGGCCTGTTTCCAGAACAAGGGGGATTCTTGGGATGAGTACATCCCTTGGAAAAGGGGATGCTAAGGTTTGTTGCCAGAGCCTGGGTTGTTTCCCGGATCTGAGGGTTGGTTGCCAGGGTTTTCTGGGGATGCCGAGGTGGGCTGAGGGCCGGGACCGACGCCATCACCAGGTTTTTCAGTGGGTTGTGGACCGGGGCCAAAACCATCTCCGGGTTCAGTGGTAGGTTGGGGGCCGGGACCAATGCCACTTCCTGGTTCAGTGGTAGGCTGGGGGCCGGGGCCAAAACCGTCTCCGGGTTTTGTGGTGGGCTGTGAGCCAGTACCAGATTGAGGGGTGCAGGTGCAGGTTGCTTGGGGACCGAGACCCGTGCCCGGCCCAGGGCCATAACCGCTGCCGGGGGTGGGAGTGCCGGTGATAAAGGGACCGGGGCCAAAGCCATCGGCGGGGGTGCGGGTGAAGCTGGGAGGCACAACGGCTGGGCTGCCCGGGCCAAACCGTGACCGCAGGGTTGCTGGATCAGCCTGGCCTTCTTCTACCCAGGATAGACGGAGCTGGATCTGGTCGCGAATTTGTAGGAGAAGGGCTTCATCTGGCGCTCCTGCATTCTCCTGTAACTGTGCCAGGACTCGCTCTTGCTGCTGTAAGGTCTGGCGAATCCTTGCTAAAGCGGGTTCCAACTGGTCAGCATCCAGGCCGCAGGCTAAACGGAGGGCTGTATCAAGCTGGGTTTGCAAGCGCAGCATGAGCGAATCAGGGGGAGTTTGATTCTTCATCAACATCGCTTGAATTTCCTCCATACGGCGGTTGGCAAATTGGAGAGCCAGCTCAATCTGATCGGTTTCATTTTCCCCCCAACTGAGGCGAAGATCCTCACTCTGGGTTTTCAGACTATAGAGAGCCTCGCCTGGCAGGCTGCCCTGGGCGGCATAGACGGTGGCGCCTGTGCCTCCTAAGGCCAGGGCAATAACGGCAAAGATGGTTGCAAGGGTTGTGAACATTGAGAAACGCTCCTTTCGGTGGAACAGGGTATTGGAGAATACACTCCAATATCCAAGACGCTGTTTCGGCGTTTGGGATACGGCCTGAGCATATGTCTGCGCCTGAGATAGGAATGCGGCTCGGCCACGTGCAGCGGCCTGCGCATGGCGGGCGGGCATCTCTTGCAAGCTTTCTAGATGTTCTATAACAACCCGGTCAGTCTGTGGTGATAATGGCTGCATAATTGACTTCCTCTTCTGTCGCCAAGATACGGCGTAGGGCATCCAGGGCGCGATGTTGGAGCGATTTGACCGCGCCGACTGGTTTCTGCAGGGCTTCGGCAATTTCCTCATTGTCCCAGCCCTCATAAAATTTGAGCATGATTACCTGGCGCTGTTCTGCCGTCAGGTGCAGGAGCGCAGCGCGAGTTTTCTCTTGCATTAACCGGCGCGAAACTTCGGCTTCGACGCCCTCGCCAGCCGCCGCTAGCAAGGTTTCTTCCAGGGGCAATGGCGGGATGGGTTGGCGGCGGTAAAGATCCGTGATCCAGTTGTGAGCGACGCGGTAAAGATAGGGTTTCAAATCTTGCTGCGGTCCTTTGCCATCTCGCAGAGCACGTAATAAGCGTTGAAAGGTCTCGGCAACACAATCTTCAGCCATGAAAGCCTCACCCAGCAAACGCAAAGCGTAGTCATACAACCGGTTACTGTATGTGTCGTAAACCTCTGCCAAAGCCTCGAGATCGAGCTGCCTGATGCGCTGCAAGAGCTGGTCTTCGTTCATTCTTATCATTTAAGACGCATAAAATGCCTGGAAGATACGGAGGTTAAGCATCTCAATTTCGATATTGTTCGATGATTTGCATGGCATAATCCTGAATGCTTGCCCGCAGCGCCCAGGGAGCCAACACTTCGAGACCTCCGCCGCAGCTCAGCAAGCGCTCACGAGCGGCTTCTAAGGATTCAAAAAACAGCTCAAGGGTGAGGCGCCCCTGCTCATCGGGAGGAGCGGCTTGCGCCAGCCGCTCACGGATGCGGCTGCCGAAGTACATGGGCAGCCAGGGGATGAAATCCTTGGCAACGCGCACGGTAACGGCGAAGTCGGTATGCCGGTTCTCACGGTCCAGGCGCCAGCCCTCCCAAAATGCCTGCAAGTCAAAATCCTGCGGGCGGTTGAAATTCGTTTCCAGCACATTTACCTCCGAAAGCCCTGCGACGCGGTGGACATGCATCTGGAGGTTGCGGTGGCTGACCAGGTACCAGACACCGGCCTTGGCGACCAGGCCATAAGGATCCACCACCAGCTCGACCTCCGCCTGGGGGTGCGGGCGGTACTTGAGGCTGATCTGGCGGTCTCCCCAGACGGCCTGGTAAAGCGTTTGCAAGTGGGGAATGTTTTCCTCCTCCGGGTGCCACCAGGTCGAGTCCAGGAAGATACGCTGGCGGACACGCTCCTCGGCGCCGCGGCTGGAGGTAGGGAGGGCGGCAGCGAGCTTGCGCATGGCAGCTTTGAGCTCTTGCGTGAGCCCCAGGTCGCCCAGGGGGGTGGGAATGCTGAGCATGAAGAGGGCGCGCACTTCGCCCTCCGTCAGCCCGGTGAGGGAGGTGCGGTAGCTCTCGACCAGGGAAAAACCGCCCTCCGGACCGGAAGTGCCGTACACAGGCACCCCGGCAGTGGAGAGGGCGATCATATCCCGATAAATAGTGCGTTCGGAGACCTCCAGCTCGTGGGCCAGCTCTTGAGCGGTGAGGCATTCACGAGTTTGCAGCAGCAGCATGATGGAGAGTAAACGGTCAGCGCGCATGAGGTCCCTTTCGATGATTGATCTTGAATCGGTCTGGATTAAAAATCTCAACGTGGAGAGGCGGAGCAGGGCTTTTCTTGCAGGGAGCGCGGAGAAAAATCTAAAAAAGAACACGGAAAAATCGGAAAGAAGGAAAATGCGGATTTATAAAAAGTAGATCCGTATTTTCTGATTTTTTGAAGCTTATTTCATGATTCCAAAATATAACTTGACGACCGATGCGGCTCCGTGTGAAGAATTTGATTTGTGATTTTATCATTAATCCCTGACAAGAGATGTCAGGGATCGGGTGATATATTCAAGGTGTCGACAACAACAGAAGGTGCACCCGAATTCATCTTCGAAAGGAAAATTGAAAATGAGCGAGTCTCAAGTACGCATTGTAAAGTTAGAGCCGATCCACGTCGCCAGCCTGCACGGTTTCGGAAAGGAACCCGAGAACCAGGCTTGGATGAAGCTGACCGCCTGGGCGAAGCCAAAAGGTTACCTGGATGACCTGCAGAACCACCGCATCTTCGGTTTCAACAACCCGAACCCCTCGCCGGGCAGCCCGAACTACGGGTATGAGTTGTGGATGGCGGTGGGTGCGGATGAAAACCCCGAAGGCGAGGCGGAGATCAAGGATTTCGCGGGCGGGCTGTATGCGGTCAGCCGGTGTGAGGTAAAGGATGATCCGGTGAAGAGATCCCGGAAGCCTGGCAGAAGCTGGTGCACTGGCGGGAGCACAGCCAGTACCGCCAGGGCAATCACCAGTGGCTGGAAGAGCACGTGCGCCCGGAGCATGGGGGATGGATGGAAACGCCAGCGGGGAGGTTTGTGCTGGACCTGTACCTGCCGATCGTGGGGTAAGGAATTTCTGGTCGAGGGGCTGTCCTTTTTTAGCTGGCAGTCCCTCGGATAAGTTGTGCAAAAAACTAGCGAGACGCTGGCGTCCGTGATGCCAACGTCTCGCCCTAAAATGGCTGAGTTGCAGCGTCGGCAAATGACACAAGATATTCCTGGATAATGTGTTATTCTTTAATCGTGGACCTTTTTTTTTGAAAATTGGGTACCGGAATAGGATCGACATGAAGTCTTACGAGGAGCTCACCCATCTCGGACGCCTGCGGCGGATGCGGCTGCTGGCTGCTGCTGCACTGGAACAGTACGGATTGGGTGGACCTTATGTGAAATTATCCCTGCAAGCTGGCAACGGCCTATACCGTGTCAATGACCTTAATCCAGAAATCTTCCGAGGCAATGGTGACCTGTTCGAGCCAGGCCAATACCTGCTGAGGGTTTACCACCCAGGCTGGCAAACTCCCGAGGCGATCGAGCTGGAGTTAACCTGGCTGGCTGCCATGCGTAATGAAGCCGGACTTACCGGTGCCAGAACCAATTCTCCGGCTAGATGGTGGAATGCTAACCCAAATTTCTATTTCTGGCATTCCCCAGACGCGTTGTTGTACATTGCTGCGCTGGGTCAAAGGGCGATTGCTCTCAAAACCATGGCCGAACTGACCATTACCGGGCGCAAGGGCGACTGATGGCCCACATCCACAACTTCACCCAACAATGGCAACTTCCCGTGAGGCATAGCAAGCGTCATTACGACTGGAATGGCTTATTCATGAATGATCCCGAAATTGGCCTAAGCCCCGGACAATCATGGGAGTATTTGCCAACGGATTGGGGCGAACCTTTCAAAATCGTTTCACGGCAATTCGGCCAACTGATCGAAGCCTGGGGCACCGGGATTGACGTGTACGGTTTGATCCATGCGGATATGGGCCTGGATGCCAACGTATTGTTTTGGCACGGGCAGCCCCGCCTGATCGACTTCGACGGATCTGGTTTCGGCTACTGGATGTACGACCTGGCGGTTGCTCTGGCCCATAATATTGGCAGCGTGGATTATGCCCGTTTTCGAGATGCTTTGTTTGAAGGGTATGTTGAATACCGAAGCCTGCCGGATTTAAAGCTTTCGCAATTGGATCTATTCACGGCTGCCTTTTATGTTTATTATATTCTCTGGATGGTTGGCGTAAACCATCTCCACCCTGGAACCCTGGACGAGCATTTGAAAGAAGTCATGTCACGAGCGGCAGCCTTTATCTTGCACTACGTTCGTTAGATCTAAATTCTTCTACTGAGTTAAATAGTTTCATCCCATCATAATATCTCTAGATGCAGCCCTCACACAACATAGTCTCTGCTTATTCCAGCCCTTCCTCCGTCATCCAGGCTTTGCGCTGGCGGGCTTTGACATGGAGGCGCGCCTCACGGACAAGACCCTTGGGAGTGTGCGGGCTTTTGATGGGCACTTGCGGCGGATCGTATTGGGGTGGCAGGGGAGAAGGCTGGCTGTTCAGCGCCCGGTTGAAGCAGGGGGTATGCTGCTCGATGAGCAGGCGCTCGGCGGCGTCGAGCTGGTTGTCCACAACATTGAAGCGGCTGGATTGGGAGCCCATCAATTCGATGGTGAACTGCAGCGAGGCGGGCCAGTTGCAAAGTATGAAGCGCCCCACCGTAGAGCGTCCCTTGAAGGCATCGAAGATGTGCTGCCAGACCCGGTCGAAGGCGGTGTAGGACTGCCCAACATAAAAAAACACCTGGTCGTCGCGCACCAGGTACAGGTCTAGCTCCTTCCATTCCGACGGGCAAGTTTCGATGAGCAGGAATTCCTTCAGCGGCAGGACTACGTGGGGGAAGCGGTCAGGCGGGAGCATCTTCTTGGCTCATGGATAGGTAACCCTGAAAGGCCTCTGCATCGAATTGGTCTGGTGTGAAGCCGAAATGCCCCACACACAGCAGCACAAGCTGGCGGATGAGGCGGTTGCTCCAGCGGTATTCCTCCACCAGGCTTTGCAGCTCGCTCTGGATCTCAGCCTGTCCGGCGGGGGTGGCGAGCTGGGCAGAACGCTCCCACCAATAGGTGTGCACCAGGTAGTTGCGGGCATCGGCGGTCTTTTCCAGCTTGCGCATCAGGCCGCGCGTTTGCACGTCTACGGTGCCTTCGTTCAACAATTCGCGTTTAAACTGGCGCAGGAAGCCGCCCAGGCTGTTCATAGTCAGGTCGTTGAGCGGCTCGGCGGTGAAATCAATGCGCGGCAGCTTGCCAGGCGGTGCTTCGGGAAGCTTTTTGTCCAGCCAGTAGAAGATGCGCATGCCAGTCTCCATGGACTGGGCCAGGAAGAGGGCTTCGCCGTATAGGGAAAAGAGCTCGAGGTCGGAAGAGGCGGCGGGGGGGAGGGAGTCGGTCATCAGGGTTCTTTCGTCAATGCTGGATAAGGATTATACTTGAAAGTGTGCCTGGTTAATGATTTGCTCACGGATGACAGGATCTTTTTTTACAAGATGGACAGGATAAACGGGATAGATCATGAGGCATACTGTCATTCAAGTACCAGAGGCTTATTCAGGTGCAACGCACTTTCCGCTCATGAATTGACCATATTATTCGAATGTGGAAGTGCGTCGCACCTTGAGACAAGGAGAAGCCATGAATAACCCGGAAGTAACCGAACAAGCCTTGAGCATCTTGCGGAAAGGGGACCTGTTCCAGTGGTATGTGATCACCCTGTTGGCCCTGGTGATGTATATTTACACGAATGAAATCTCGAAAAAGAATTGGAAAGGGGTGGCAGCGGGGCTGGCGCTGTACTCCGTGCACTGGTTCGTTGAGATCTTGAACGCCCTCATCCAGCACTTCAGCGGGCATGCGCTCTGGACGGTGCCCACGGGGACGGCTTTCCTGCTCTTGATCGGGGTAGGGGTGGAGCTGAGCTTCATGTTCGCAGTGGCGGGGTTGGTGCTCAGCAAGCTGCTGCCGGCAGACCCCAAACTGAAAATCCTGGGCATCCCAAACCGGCTTCTGTTTGTGCTTGGGAACGCGGCCTTCTTCGCGATCTTCGAGATCTTCCTGGCGAAAACCCCTGCCTTCGCCTGGGTTTATCCCTGGTGGGGAGCGCTGCCGGTATTCATCTTCGTGTACATTCCTTTCTTTTTGGCGGCGTTCTATGCGTATGATTGGAAACCGCAGCGGCAGGTGCAGTTTGTCGGCGGGTTCTTTGCCCTGGATGCGGTGATGCTGGTCGTCTTTGCAGGGGTTTTGAAGTGGATTTGAAATAATTAAGATTGCTTCCCCTGCATATCGTTCAGGGTCGCAATGACAGAGAAAAAAAGGAGATTATATGGCTTTGACGCAATTGCTTCGCAGTATGCCGGAAGAGCAGGGGGTATCCTCGGCCGGGGTTCGAAAATTCGTAGCAGAAGTGGACCAGAAAATCCAAGAGATGCACAGCTTTATGCTGCTGCGGCATGGTGCCGTGGTGGCAGAGGGCTGGTGGGCACCTTATTCGGCTGAGCGCGTGCACATGCTCTATTCGCTGACCAAGAGCTTCACCTCCACGGCGGTGGGGCTGGCTGCGGCAGAGGGGAAACTCTCAGTGGACGATAAAGTGCTGTCCTTTTTCCCGGACAAAGCGCCCGCAAAAACGGATGAGAATTTAAAAGCCATGCGCGTGCGGCACTTACTGACGATGTCCACCGGTCACACCGAAGATACCACAGGCCGCATGGTCATGCGCAGCGACCGGGATTGGGTGAAGGGTTTCCTGGCGCTGCCGGTGGAGCATGAACCCGGGGCGCCTTTCGTGTATAACAGCGGAGCTTCGTATATGCTCTCGGCGATCGTCCAAAAGGTGACGGGGATGAAGCTCGAGGATTATCTCAGGCCGCGTTTGTTCGAGCCGCTGGGCATCGAGAAGGTAAATTGGGAGACCTGCCCGAAGGGGATCTACTATCGGCGGCTGGGGGCTGAGCATCACGACCGAAGCGATCGCCCGTTTCGGGCAGTTGTACCTGCAGAAGGGTGTATGGAATGGGAAGCAGATCTTAACCCGAGGCCTGGGTGGAGGCAGCCACCTCGAAGCAGGTTTCAAATGACAGCGAGCTCAAACCCCGATTGGAAGCAGGGCTATGGCTACCAGTTCTGGCGCTGCCGGCATGGGGCTTACCGCGGCGACGGGGCTTTCGGGCAGTACTGCATCGTCATGCCAGAGCAAGAGGCGGTGCTGGCAATCACCTCGGCGGTGGATGATATGCAGAGTGTGTTGAATTTGGTTTGGGAGCACTTGCTGCCTGCCTTTGGAAAGGAAAAGCTGGGGGTCGATCCAGCGGCTTATAAAGCGCTGACCAAAAAATGTTCGAGCCTGGCGCACAAGCCGCCCACCGGCCTCAGCCAGCCCGCTTTCGCCAGCCAGGTGAGCGGAAAAACCTTTATCTTTGAGCCCAACGCGCAGAAGATCAAGTCGATGCAGTTCGATTTCAAGGGGAGCGAGTGCATTTTGACGGTCAAGGCCGGGCGGCGAAATTACCGCTTGACCTGCCGCGAGGGAGCCTGGCTGGAAAGTGTGGCACCCACTTTTGGTTACCCCACTATGCCTGTGATAACCAGCGGGTCCTGGAAGGACGTTAATGCTTATCAAGTGGTGCTGCGCTATATCGAAACCCCGGCTACTCAGAGGATGACCTGCCACTTTGCTGGGAAGCAGGTGACGATCGATGGCGAAATGAATGGATCTTTTGGCCCGAAGGAGCTGCCGCAATTGGTGGGGAAGATGGAATAGCCAGGTATAATCCAAATATGCCCAACTATCGCGATCTTAACACCGTTTGGTCTAATATTAAGGAATTTGAGATGCAGCCCATCCGCCAGGCGGCGCTGCGGGAGGTGCGCATTGCCTTGATCGGGGCGCCTGGCTCGGGGAGGCATACGCTGGGAGACCAGATGCGCAGCGACCCGGCCAAGCCGGAGCTGCACTCCGTAGCCCCTCTGGCAATCCTGGACCTGGACCAGTCAGAAGGCGCAGAGAAAGCCGACCTGATCATCCTGGTTACGGATGTTAACCAGACGGAGTTCGCGGATGAATTGGAGCTGGTGCGGAAATGGATCGATGCGGGGAAGAAGTTGATCATTTTCGGCAACAAGGTGGATGCACTCGGGCAGGGGCAGGTGATCAGCCAGTGGGTGCAGTGGCCCGGTGTGGAGGTTCTGTACGGCTCGGCGATGGATCGCGGTTACCTGGAGAGGGATTTCGTCCAGATTGTGCTCAAGCTTCTGCCGAACCAGCATCTGGCACTGGGGCGCAGTTTTCCACTCTTTCGCGTGGCAATTGCCCATCTGCTCATCAGCGAAGCCTGCCTGGCGAATGCCACGTATGCCTTGAGCACCGGGCTGGCGGAGATCGTGCCGGTGCTGGCGCTGCCGCTGACCCTGACGGATATTGTGGTGCTGACCAAGAACCAGGCCTTCCTGGTCTACCGGTTGGGGCTGCTTTTCGGCTATTCGACAAACTGGCAAGACTACATCCGTGAATTTGGCAGCGTGATTGGGGGAGGCTTCGCCTGGCGGCAGATGGCGCGCTACCTGGTCGGGCTGATCCCCGGCTGGGGGATCATTCCCAAGGTGGCGATCTCTTATTCGGGCACCTATGTGGTGGGGCAGTCCGTCTTACAATGGTATCTGACTGGGAGGCACCTGGGGCGGAAAGAGCTGAATGCTTTGTACCGCTCTGCCCTGGCACGCGGTAAACAAAATGCCGAACGGTTGGTGCGAGCGCGTCCCACTGCCGCGTCCCAAAAAGAAAGCCCCCAAGCAGCTCCCCGAAGGGCAGGTCACCGCAACCAAAGGACCTCGCCGGGGAGCCGGAAAGCGAAGGAACTCCCCCCGCCAGCCGCTGAACCAATCTCACCGAGCCGGAACTGCGCCATGTGCGGCAGGTCGAACGCCCCGGATGCGATTTTTTGCCAGTACTGCGGAGAGAAGTTATGAGAAGAGCATCCGCTAAGAAGCTCGCAGTGTGGTGCTAAAAACGCGATTACAGCAGCCAAAAACGAGATCGCTTCGATCCGGCAAAGTGCGCTGCGATTGGAGTGCATCGCTCGGTCTCGTAATGACAGATCATGTGAGGAGATAACCCCAGCCTATGGCCAGACCGCCGCAAGAATTCGAGCCGCTACTTTAACGTTTTCCCAAGAGTTGTTTTGAGCGACCAATTGACCGAAATCAAGATCACCCCGCTGGACCGGTATACGGGTTTCGATGCCGATGCCCGCTACCAGGTGACGCTCTACCCGATGGAAAGCCTGGACTCAGCAGAATGGAACTGGAAAGGTCCCGTGGTGCCCGCGCAGGTACAGGGAGAGAGCCTGGTTTTCTCAGCGGTCTTCGAGGGCGAACAGAAATATATCCTGGCGTTAGAAAAAATCCATCCAGATACGGTTGAGCCGGTGGGTGATTTTGCCATCTACGCTGCGCGGGAGGATTTGCACCAGCGTTTCCCTTATAAAGGCGATCTGCACATGCACTCCCACTATTCGGATGGGGTCAAGTCGCCGCCCTACGTGGCGGCGATGTGCCGAAAGATCGGGATGGATTTCATGGCGGTGACGGACCACGGCAGGTATTTCCCTTCGCTGGAGGCGATACAGGCTTTCCGGGACCAGCCGGTTGACCTGCGGATTTACCCGGGAGAGGAAGTCCACCCGCCGCAGAACCCGATCCATATTGTCAATTTTGGCGGCAGCTTCAGCATCAATGAGCTGTTTACAAAAGATGACCGCTATCAAACTGAAGTGGCTGCCCGGCAGGCGCAGCTGGAGAAGGTTCCGGCAGGGGCAAACCCTGATTGGTATGCATCTTCCTTGTGGTGCTTTGACAAAATCAGAGAAGCAGGCGGGTTGGGGATCTTCTGCCACCCCTACTGGTTTGCCAACCGCATGGTGCGCATCCCTGAGTCGCTCACCTCGGCACTGTTGGAGACCCAGCCCTATGACGCCCTGGAGGTGATTGGGGGATACTTCCGCCACGAGTCCGATTCGAATATGCTGCAGGTGGTGCGCTACTACGAGGAAACCGCCAAGGGTAAACGCATTCCGATTGTGGGGGTGAGCGACGCGCACGGCTGCCACAAGGATTTGTTCGGCTGGTATTACACGCTGGTTTTTTCACCGTCGCTCGAACTAAGCGACTCTCATCAGCAGCATCAAAAGCCAATATTCGGTAGCTGTGGAAGCCCTGCCCGGCGAGCTCGTTCACGTTTACGGGCCGTTCCGCATGGTGAAGTATGCGCAGTTCGTACTGGAAGAGCTGATGCCTGCGCATGATGCATTATGCGCAGAGGAGGGCGGGTATATGCTGGCGCACCTCTCTGGCGACGGGCTGGCGAGCGAGAAGCTGCGCCTGAGCCAGGGGAGAGCCCAAAAGCTGCTGCAAGCTGATTTGAACGGGATCTAGGGCTTGTCCAGCACCGCTGTCCTGCTGATCCTGCTGTCAGCCTGCATCCATGTCAGCTGGAACCTGGTAGGCAAGCGCAACGCCTCCAGCGTGGGCTTTTTCTGGCTGGCGAATCTTTTTGGGATGCTGCTGCTCCTGCCCGTGTTCTTGATCTATGGCAGGGCAGTCACGCACATCCCAAAGCCGGTCTGGCTTTGGCTGGCAGCGACAGGGTTCTTCGAGGCAGTCTATTACGCTTCGCTGGCAAAGGCCTATCAGCACGGCGAGATGTCGCTGGCTTATCCGCTGGCGCGGGCTTTCCCGATCCTGATCGTAGCCGCCACGTCGGCACTGCTCGGGAAGGGAGAGCGGCTCAGCAGCCTGGCTGTGTCGGGGATGCTGCTGGTTTTCTTGGGATG
The DNA here is from genome assembly GCA_963751425.1 of uncultured Chloroflexia bacterium. GTDB lineage: Bacteria > Chloroflexota > Anaerolineae > Anaerolineales > UBA4823 > CAVVUF01. The sequence continues at coordinate 135,787 of CAVVUF010000004.1, forward strand.
TGTGCTGTTGCCGTTGGAAAATCCTGCCAGGGTGAAGCTGCGAGAGTATGTCAACCCGGCCACCGGGCTGGCGCTGCTGGCGGCGGTCGGTACAGCAGGATATTCGATGGTGGACGACCAGGCTCTGCGTTTACTGCGCGAGCTGCCCCAAACTCAACTGCCAGCCTTCAAAGCGGCGCTGATCTACAGTTTCTGGCAGGCACTGAGCGCGGTGGTTTTCCTTTCCCCACTGTGCTTTTTCAGAAAAAGAGATCGAGATGAGCTGGTTGAGATTGTGCACACCAGCTCTCACGGTGCTTTTTGGATGGGGGTGGGGATTTATGCGGGCTATATCCTGGTGCTGGTGGCAATGGCGTTCGCCCGGGATATCAGCTTTGTAGTCGCCTTTCGGCAGGTCTCGATCCCCCTGGGGACGCTGTTGGGGGTGGTGTTATTGAAGGAGAAGGCTTATCCGATGAAGTTCATCGGGAGCGGGGTGATATTTATTGGGTTGGTAATGGTGGGAGTGGGGTGATGTCTCCCCTCCTCAACGGAAAGACTTCGTTGGGGAGGGAGGGAAGGCTTAAAGCAGAACCAGCGAGCCTCTGCGGCGGGACTTTGGTTTTTGCATCCGGCGAAAGCTTTCTCCCGGATGGGATAAGATGACCAGGAAGGGACCCAGGAAGGGCACCAGAAGCGCTAATAATCCCCAGGTGATGTAAGCGTAAAGGCTCATCCGGCGGGTGCGCAGGAAGAATACTGCCAGCAGCACCATGCCGATCAGGCACACGACGAGTAAAATGTGCATGGATTCGCGAGTGAGAATCATCCTAGAATTATTGTACAATATTTATTCTTAGAACGCAAGTTCCAATTTTGTTAGTTTTAAGGGGATAGGTGAAGTAACCCTTCTCGCACCTGACGCACCCAGGCCAGCTCGTTTTCATACGCAGAAATGATATTCTTCGAGGTCATCTCCCACAGGTAAGCTTCGCGGGGCGTGCGGGCTGAAGAAGGCTGCATGCGCCTGGCTTTCTCCTGCTGCATGAGGAGCTGCACTTGCACTTCTTCTTCATAACATTTCAGTAATGCATCCAGCTCCTCTTCCGTCAAAAGGTCTGCCCAAGAAAGCTGGATCAAGAAGGAATTGTGAACTTCTGGCAGCTCTGGCGTGGAGAGCACCCACACTTTGAGAGCTGCCTGGCCTTTTTCGGTGATGGTGTAGATTTTCTTGGCTGGCAGGTACTCCTGGTATTGGATTTCCTGCCTCACCAGACCCTCTTCATGCAGCTGGAGCAGGGCCTTGTAGATCTGGTTGTTATTGCCCGACCAGTAGAGGATGTCCGAATCAACAAAAAGCTTCTTTAAGTCATAGCCCGATAAGGGCTGAGAGCTCAGCAGACCTAAGATTGCATATTGGATGGTCATGTTTTTTTACCTAGCCGTGGTTTGGGGTTGCTGGAAAAACGTAAGCCAGGGGTGTGGGAGAAAATACGAGAATATTGAGATTGCTTCGCAAAAATCGCCCGGAACGACCGGCTGGCTAGGAAGCCAGTGGGTTTTTGAGTAACAGATGTTAATAATAACTAATAAAGGGCAAATCGTCAAATCCAGGAGCAATTCTGTCAATGGGCGGGGGCACCCTGCCCCTACAAAACCCTACTTTTCCTGTTTCCATTCGAAGCCCTGGGCGGTGGTGAGCACCTGGAAGCCGTGTTTCGCCAGGATCGGCTGGCTCATCGGGCTGGCGTCCACGGTGAGGTACCGTACGCTGCGGCGCTGGGCTTCCTGGAGGCGGGCGGCCAGGAGAGCGGTGTACAGCCCGTGATGGCGGTATTCTGAGAGGGTGGAACCGCCCCACAGGCTGGCAAAGGGATTGTCTGCATGGAAATAAGTCCAACCGGTGCAAGCAGGCTGACCCAGGTGATAGGCGACATAGACACTCAAGTAGCCTGGGATCTCCATATGGGAGCCCAGGCGCTCATTGACCCAGCTAAAATCACCACCCCAAACACCTTCCAGGATGCGGATGACGTTGGCTAACTGCGTACGGTTGGTGAGCAGGCGCACATCGGCCTGGACCGGTTCTAAGAGAGCGGCGGAGGCTTTTTGAACATCCAGAACCATCACAGCGTCTGGCTCTTCGGGGATCAAGCCATGCGCGGTTAGCCGCTCGCCCAGGCTGGCAGGAGTGTCGTGGCCGTAGACTTTCCATTCAAAGGGCAGGCTTTGGGCAGAAAAATAGGCGACCTGTTCACCGATGGCTGCGTCAGCGTTGGTTTCATCCAAACGGCTGTAAAGGACGAACGACATGCCGGGAGCAGGGCGCAGGAAACGCACCAGGTTTGAGAATGCTTCACGCTGCATATCGGGATAATTGATTTCGATGCGCTGGTACTGGTCGAAGAGGTCGAGCAGCGGGGTGGTTTGCATGGGGATGCCAACTCCTTTACTTGCGACAGACGATCAGCATATGTTCAGCCCTGCCGACCACCGCGGGATGGGTGCAGGTCTGGTAATGGGTCTCGAGCCAGATCTTCCAGCGCAGCTCATTCCTGGCAAGCTGGTTAATCTTACGGGCATAGTGCGAGCTGATGCCTTCCAGACCGACCATCTCCAAAACAGCCGCTCCCTGGTTTTCGAAAGCCTGGCGCAGCTCTTCGGGCAGGAAGAAATGGCAGGCGGTGAACCCGCTGCCACCCGGGTAATCGCCTGTGTCGCGGATCGAAGTGAAGTGCGGCATCTCAATCTCGTGTTGGAAGAGATCCAGCTCAATCACCAGCAGGCTCAGGCGGCCCATTACAGAGACGAAAAGCGGGGCGCCTGGCTTGGTGAGGCGCAGGAGCTCTGAGATAGCCTGTTCTCTCTGCTGCTCATCAAGAATATGCGAAAGCGGACCGCCCAGGCAGATGACCGCGTCGAAGGAACTGCTCTCGAAGCGTGACAGATCCACGATGGAGCCTTCAACCACGCTCACGACACGCTCTGGTAATTTGCGGCGCCTGACCTGGCGGCGGGCAAACTCCAGGTTGGCGGGGGTCAGGTCGAGCAGCACCACCTGGTAGCCGCGAGACGCCAGCTCAAAGGTGTAGCGTCCCGGACCGCCGCCGGCATCCAGGATCAAGCCTTTCTCGGGCAGGTATTTCTCCAGGTAGTGGAGGGTGGTCTCAAATTCCAGGCGGTGGTAGGCGTCCCGAACCAGGCGCCGCCACTCACCGCGCACATGGGTGGTGTAAAAGTCTTTTACGAGGTTTTCGGTCATAGGATATCCATCCGCATTAGTCTTTACTATCAGTCCAACTTTACCTTGCAGCTTTTCTCTCTATCAATTATACACGCTGATGCGCTTCCCATTCATCCTCCAGGATGGCATACAACAGGGTATCCCACCAGCGGTCTTTGTAATATTCATTCTCGCGCAGCCTTCCTTCTAGGCGCATGCCGAGCTTCTCCAGCACCCGCGCGGAGCCCATATTGTCGGCAATGCACCAGGACCAGATCCGATGGAGATGCAGCTCTGAAAAGCCGAACTGCACGATCGCCCGCGCGGCTTCGCTGGCGTAACCCTGTCCCCAATAACGGGGATCAAGCTCATAACCAATATCCGCCTCGCGCGCGCCTGCAGACTTCATCCGGATGCCGCAGTTGCCGATGAGCTGCCCCGTAGCTCTGAGCGTGGTTGCGAGCTGAAACTTGGTGCGAGGGATTTCTCGCTGGTTATCGAGGAACATCTGCACAAAATCACGCGCGCCTTCTGGGGTTCTCTCCGTCCACTCATAATAGCGCAGGTACAGAGGGTTTTGCTGATAAGCCAGGACTGCTGGCCAATCATCTTCAACAAATTCTCGCAGCACGAGGCGTGCAGTGGTGAGGATCATTTATTGCCAGGCTAACGCCAGCTCCAGTCCAAAAGGAAGTGAAGGGTATCTGCGACGCCGGTAAGGGCGCCCAGGCTTAATGCTATGACCGAGGGGGAGTTCATACCCGCTATCGCATACAGACTGAGGGCGAGCACCCCGGTAGCCAGGCAGGTGGCGATGGCATGGATTTTCCCGCTGGGCATGAGGGTAATTTTATGGGTTGTTCAGCCGTTCCAGGAACAGGCTGAAGCTGCCTGTGTATTGGCCGCTGTTGTCTCCTGCCAGGATGGTATATGTGCCGGTAACGTTCAAGGTACAGTTGGCGTTGGCAACCGGGTCCCCGTAACCATAGCATGCCTCCGTACCATCAGGGCGGTAGAGCCAGAAGATCGGGGAAAAGATGCTGCCGCTTGCATCTGACATGCTTATCCGCACCTGATTACCGGCGACGGCGCTGAAGGTGAAGGCTTTCAGCTCAGGTTGGGTGTTGATGGAACCAGAGAGTGTCTGACCGAAGGTAATGGGTGTTGGCAGCCCCGGGTTGTTCAGCCGTTCCAGGAACAGGCTGAAGCTGCCCGTGTATTGGCCGCTGTTGTCTCCTGCCAGGATGGTATATGTGCCGGTAAAGTTCAAGGTACAGTTGGCGTTGGCAACCGGGTCCCCGTAACCATAGCATACCTCCGTACCGTCAGGCCGGTAGAGCCAGAAGATGGGGGAAAATATGCTGCCGCTTGTATCCAACATGCGCATCCGCACCTGATCACCGGCGACGGCGCTGAAGGTAAAGGCTTTCAGCTCAGGTTGGGTGTTGATGGAACCAGAGAGCGTCTGACCGAAGGTAATGGGTGTTGGCAGCCCCGGGTTGTTCAGCCGTTCCAGGAACAAGCTGAAGCTGCCCGTGTATTGGCCGCTGTTGTCTCCTGCCAGGATGGTATATGTGCCGGTGACGTTCAAGGCACAGTTAGCGTTGGCAACTGGGTCCCCGTAACCATAGCATACCTCCGTACCGTCAGACCGGTAGAGCCAGAAGATGGGGGAAAAGATGCTGCCGCTTGCATCCAACATACGCATCCGTACTCGATCACCGGCGACGGCGCTGAAGGTGAAGGCTTTCAGCTCAGGTTGGGTGTTGATGGAACCAGAGAGCGTCTGACCGAAGGTAATGGGTGTTGGCAGCCCCGGGTTGTTCAGCCGTTCCAGGAACAGGTTGAAGCTGCCCGTGTATTGGCCGCTGTTGTCTCCTGCCAGGATGGTATATGTGCCGGTAACGTTCAAGGTACAGTTGGCGTTGGCAACCGGGTCCCCGTAACCATAGCATACCTCCGTACCGTCAGGCCGGTAGAGCCAGAAGATGGGGGAAAATATGCTGCCGCTTGTATCCAACATGCGCATCCGTACTCGATCACCGGCGACGGCGCTGAAGGTGAAGGCTTTCAGCTCAGGCTTGGGTGGTGATGGAACCAGAGAGCGTCTGACCGAAGGTAATGGGTGTTGGCAGCCCCGGGTTGTTCAGCCGTTCCAGGAACAGGCTGAAGCTGCCCGTGTATTGGCCGCTGTTGTCTCCTGCCAGGATGGTATATGTGCCGGTAACGTTCAAGGTACAGTTGGCGTTGGCAACCGGGTCCCCGTAACCATAGCATACCTCCGTACCGTCAGGCCGGTAGAGCCAGAAGATCGGGGAAAAGATGCTGCCGCTTGTATCCAACATGCGCATCCGCACCTGATCACCGGCAACGGCGCTGAAGGTAAAGGCTTTCAGCTCAGGTTGGGTGTTGATGGAACCAGAGAGCGTCTGACCGAAGGTAATGGGTGTTGGCAGCCCCGGGTTGTTCAGCCGTTCCAGGAACAGGCTGAAGCTGCCCGTGTATTGGCCGCTGTTGTCTCCTGCCAGGATGGTATATGTGCCGGTGACGTTCAAGGCACAATTAGCGTTGGCAACCGGGTCCCCGTAACCATAGCATACCTCCGTACCGTCAGGCCGGTAGAGCCAGAAGATGGGGGAAAAGATGCTGCCGCTTGCATCCAACATACGCATCCGTACTCGATCACCGGCAACGGCGCTGAAGGTGAAGGCTTTCAGCTCAGGTTGGGTGTTGATGGAACCAGAGAGCGTCTGACCGAAGGTAATGGGTGTTGGCAGCCCCGGGTTGTTCAGCCGTTCCAGGAACAGGTTGAAGCTGCCCGTGTATTGGCCGCTGTTGTCTCCTGCCAGGATGGTATATGTGCCGGTAACGTTCAAGGTACAGTTGGCGTTGGCAACCGGGTCCCCGTAACCATAGCATACCTCCGTACCGTCAGGCCGGTAGAGCCAGAAGATCGGGGAAAAGATGCTGCCGCTTGTATCCAACATGCGCATCCGTACTCGATCACCGGCAACGGCGCTGAAGGTGAAGGACATCCGGATCCCTGGAGTTCCAATCGGGCATTGCACAGTCTGACCAAAGGCAAGCACATTAGGACAGATTTTAAACACTAAGGGTAAAAACACATTGAAACCAGAATCCGCCCTTTTAAAAGAATAGGAATTGGAATTGCCGAATAAGGCAAGGGTTCTCTTGCTGGTCGCAATGAGCGATATCCCACCAATAATAATGGCCAAAAGGATAAATTTAATTGCTTTCATGCTCCCTCCTATATATGCGTTGACCATCCTTACTCGTCTGAAGGACTGCCTTGATGATTTGTGCTTGAGGTCTTGTTGTGAAGAGCTGTGCATATTCACCTGCCGTCCAGCCACCCAACAATAAGGTTTGATGTGGCTGAAAGAGTGAAAGTCCAAACTTCGGTCCATTTCGCCACCACATCAAACCGGGTTGAACTAAGCCGTCTAAGCAAAAAAAAACAAGCTACTTGGAATTTAAGGTACACAGCCAAATCGGAACCGGCTTTTTGCAAACAGGTGTACACAGATTATACAGCAAAAATGGTAACTGCCGCGCGAGCAGGGGTTTTTGGTTTTCCGGTGAGGGAAAAATGGTTTAACTAATATGGGGCTGCCAGATTGGCAGCCCCATATCGAGGAGGAGATCAACCGGTTAGATGAAAATCTAGCTAAATCCAACCGCGCAGTTCCATAGCCTTGACCACACGCCCGATGGCGACCATATAAGCCGCATCGCGCATGTAGACTTTTTCTTTCTCAGAAAGCTCGAGGACGCTCTCGAAGGCCTGGGTCATCTTGGTATCCAGGCGCTCCAAAACTTCGTTACGCGTCCAGTAGTAGTTCATGTCATTCTGCACACTCTCGAAGTAAGAGACCGTTACGCCGCCAGCATTGCACAGGAAATCGGGGATAACAAAGATGCCGTTGGCCTTTAGAACCTCATCTGCTTCGGGGGTGGTGGGTCCGTTGGCACCCTCGGCAACAATGCGCACGCGGCTGCTGAGGCGTTTGATCGACTCGCCGTTCACCTGACCCTCAAGGGCAGCGGGGATGAGCACATCGACATCTTTGGCAATCCAGGCATCGCCGTCTTCAATTTCATAGCCTGCCTCGCGCGCCTTTTTCTTATCGATGGTACCATACTGGTCGGTGATGGACTGTAAGAAGCGCGGGTTGACGCCGCCCTTGTGCGAGAAGGTGTAAGCGGTGCGGTCTTCACGGTCCCAGCAGGAAACACAGGCGACTTTACCGCCGAGCAGCTCACCGAAGCCGATAGCGGCATACTGCGAGACATTGCCGAAGCCCTGCAATCCAGCCACCGATTTGGCCGGGTCGAGCTTGAGGTGCTGCATGGCTTCGCGCACGGCATAGATAACGCCAAAACCGGTCGCTTCGGTGCGCCCCAGCGAGCCGCCACCACCAACCGGCTTGCCGGTAATGACGCCAGGGGTGTACTGCCCGACCAGCTTGGAGTATTCATCCATCATCCAACCCATCATCTGGGGTGTGGTGCCTACATCGGGAGCAGGAACATCCTGGCGCGGACCAATATTGCGCCACATCTGCTGTACCCAACCGCGGCAGAGTCTTTCTTTCTCGAATACCGACAGGCTGGCCGAGTCCACGGGCACGCCGCCCTTGGCACCACCCAGGGGAATATCGGCAACGGAGGTCTTCCAGGTCATCCAGGTGGCCAGGGCGCGCACGGTGTCTAGGGTTTCGGATGGATGGAAGCGGATGCCACCCTTGCCAGGGCCGCGGGCATCGCTGTGCTGGACACGGTAACCGGTGAAAACCCGGATCGAACCGTCGTCCATACGCACGGGGATGGTGAATTTAAATTCGCGTGAAGGCCAGCGCAAGATCTCAGATACCTGTGGGTCCAGGTTGAGCAAGCGGGCGACGCCGTCGAACTGCTGCTGTGCCATTTGGAAGGCATTGATTGATTCACTCATGTTCTTTCTCCTTGTATCGTTTGGTTCAACTTTTCAAAATACATCTTTTTGATAAATTTATTTGTAGTCAGGCAGGGTATTTAAAACATAAGCGGGCACTCCGGTCCGGCGCCCGCTTTTCTTCTCCTATGTGGACAAGGAAATTCATGTCAGTTTGCTCATTTCCTTTTAAACCTGGTTTTCCAAGTCTGTTCTAAAGATAGCAAATGTCAGACAAATCGTCAAGTGACGAATGTCCCATGATTCTGGCGTGACTTTGATCATATGTAGGTGACTTTTAGCATTTGGGCCAGGATTACTCGCCAGACTTCAGCTGAGATAGCTGGCGGTCAAGCTCGACCTGGAGCACCTGGGGATTGGCCTGGCCTCTAGCGAGGCGCATTACCTGCCCAAAAAGCCAGCGCCCTATGGAATCCTTGCCGTTAAGATAGCTAGTGACTTGTTCGGGATTTTCTGCCAGGACCTGGCTAACCAGGCTGGCAATGGCGCTGCTATCAGAAATTTGTTGGAGGTTCCTGGCAGCGATGATTGCTCCAGCAGATTGTGCGGTGGAGAACATCTCTACCAGGACGGCCTTGGCGGTGACATTGTTGATCGCTCCGCTGGCGACAGCACGCAGCAGCCCCGCCAGGGCTTGGGGAGAAATGGGGGAAGCCTCGATTTCCATGCCAGATTGATTGAGCAGGCTGAACAGCTCACTACTGAGCCAATTGGCGACGAGCTTCGGCGAAATGTTTGGGGCGGCAAGCACCGTTTCTTCAAAGTAGCCTGCTACGGCTTGCTCAGCCACCAGGACGCTGGCAGCATAGCTGCTCAACCCGTACTGCCTTTCGAAGCGGTGCTGCCGAGCGGCAGGCAGCTCGGGCAGAGAAGCCCTGACTTGGTCTACCCAGCCAGGCTCAATCACGAGCGGCGGCAGATCGGGCTCAGGGAAATAACGGTAGTCGTCCTCGCCTTCCTTCGTGCGCTGGATAAAGGTGGTCTCACTTTCCACATCCCAGCCTAAGGTGACCTGTTGGACGGTCCCTCCCGCTTCCAGCACCTGGCTCTGGCGTTGAATCTCAAAGACAATCGAACGCTCCAGGGCGCGGAAGCTGTTCAGGTTCTTGATCTCAACGCGCGTGCCAAAGGTTTCACTCCCCATGGGACGGATGGATACATTTGGCTCGATGCGCATGACGCCTTTCTGCATGTCGCCGGAGTTCACACCCACGTAGCGCAAAAGAGAGCGCAGCGCCTGGGCATACAGGCACACCTCTTCCGCGCTGTGCAGGTCGGGCTCGGTGACGATCTCCAGCAGGGGCACGCCAGCCCGGTTCAGGTCTACCAGGGAGTACAATTCACCTTCCTTGGTAGTGATATGGGTGAGCTTGCCGGTATCTTCTTCCATGTGCACCCGGCGAATGCGAATGACCTTCTCACCCTGTGAGGTCTGGATGACCAACCTGCCGTGCCGCGCCAGGGGCTGCTCATATTGAGAGATCTGGTAGCCCTTGGGAAGGTCGGGGTAGAAATAATTCTTGCGGGCAAAGAGGCTGGTGGTGTAAACCGTACATTCCAAAGCCAGGGCAACGCGCAGAGCATATTCGATGGCGCGTTGGTTAACAACCGGTAGAACGCCGGGCAACCCCGCGCAAACCGGGCAGACGGCTTGGTTTGGATGGGCCGTTGTAGAATCGACTACCGGGCAGGCGCAGAACATCTTGGACTGCGTCTCCAGCTCAGCATGAACTTCTAACCCAATGACAGCTTCGTAATCCATCCGGAAATTATTTATAGGTTAGCCGTGCCGGTGCATAAAGTGGTCAATGCGGTGCAGAGCTTCTTCAATTTTTTCGTAAGCCGTGGCATACGAGCAGCGCACAAAACCCGCGCCTCCAGCTCCGAAGGCAGAACCAGGGACCACAGCCACTTTTTCCTCTTCGAGGAGCTTCTGAGCGAATTCTTCATCTGTCATCCCCGAATTGGTAACGTTCGGAAATGCGTAAAAGGCGCCATGCGGCTCGAATGTGGGCAAGCCAAGCTCATTTAAGCCACCAACGATCAGCTTCCGCCGCCGGTCATACTCATCACGCATCTGGTTGACATAATCATCGCCATTATTGATTGCTTCTAAAGCAGCAACCTGTGACATGGTAGGGGCAGACATGATTGTATACTGGTGGACGCGCAGCAGGCCGCGCAGGATGTCCGCGGGGGCGGCCGCATACCCGGCGCGCCAGCCGGTCATGGCATAGTTCTTAGAGAAGCCACCCAGCAAAACCGTACGCTTGCGCATGCCTGGAAGGGCTGGGAAGCAGACATGCTGCGTTCCATATACCAACCGGTCGTACAGCTCATCAGAGATGACCACCAGATCATATTCTTCGGCGATCTTGGCAATCTCCAGCATTACCGAGTGCTCCCCAGCGGCTCCAGTGGGATTGTTGGGGTATCCGATCAAAAGAGCCTTGGTGCGCGGCGTGATGGCAGCCCGGAGAGCGTCGGGGCGCACTTGAAAATTATCTACCGCAAAGGTGGGCAGCTCGATCGGTGTGCCGCCTGCCAGGATCACTTCAGCCTGGTAAGCCACAAAACAAGGGGTAGGGATGATGACCTCGTCACCTGGATCGAGAATGGCCGTCATCGACACATATAAGGCTTCTGAAACCCCTACGGTGACAATCAGCTCACTGGCTGGATCATAGGCAATGCGATACAGGTTCTCCAGCCTTCCGGCGATCGCCTGGCGCAGCTCGAGCAAACCCGCATTGGATGTGTAGTGGGTTTCGCCGGATTGCAGCGAGCGGATGCCGGCTTGGATGATCGGTTCAGGGGTGGTGAAGTCTGGCTCGCCAATGCCGAGCGAGATGACATCTTTCATCGTGGCGACAATGTCAAAAAATTTTCGAATCCCAGATGGTTTTAAGCCAGCCACACGCTGAGCCAGGTAAGTCTCTCTCATAAAGCCTCCTTTTTTAGGTTGGTGTTGTGCATGCTAAGGTTGGTAAACCTGCCATTCATCGGCTGCAACTTCATAATACAATTCAAAAATTTGCTGATCTGGCGTGATCACTCGAAAGCCGCGTTTTTCGGGTGTCAGCCACTGATCGAGGACTGCCTCAACCATTTTTCTTTCTCCCTGCCAGGAGAAGGCGACCGGTCGCTGCGCATACCGGTAACCGGCGTGGCACTCTACCAGAGCAGGCATCTCTGCTTCACTCACATGACCAGCTCAGTCGAATCACCGACATTGAGCACACCTGGGCGGCGCTGAATGGCGGCTTTGCGACCAATCAGCGAATTTTCCAGGATCGCCCCGCTGACTTCCGCCTCGTCTTCCAGGATCGAATTGCGGATAATACTGTTACGTACGATGCAGCCCGCGCCGATGGAAGCGTAGGGGCCAACCACCAATTCATGCACCTGGGCGGTTGGATGGATAAACACAGGCGGGATAATTACACTGTTGTTCTTATGCTGGGCAGAGTAATTGTTCTCCTGTCCATGACATAAGAGGTAATTGTTCGTTTCCAGCAGGGATTCAGGAGTGCCAGCATCTAGCCAAATATCCACACGTTGCGTGCGCATCTTCAGACCTTGCTCGAGCATGATGTTGACTGCGTCGGCCAGGAAGTATTCTCCCTTGATCTGAATATCACGGCGCATTTGTTCCTCGATGGCGGCGATCACATCTTCGGCGTGGGCAAAATAATAAAAACCCACCACTGCCAGGTTATTGTCCAGTTCAGTAGGCTTTTCGATCAGACGCCGCACCCAGCCATTGTGACCGACTTCGGCCACACCGAAGCGGCGAGGGTCAGGGACTTCTTTGACCCAGGCGACTGCGCCGGCGGATTCTTTATCCAGGAAGGAAAGATTTGTCTCAACCAGGGTATCGGCGAAGATCATCAACATGGGTCCGTGAAGAAATTCGCGCGCCAGGTAGAGAGCATGCGATTGGCCTTTGGGGTCCTCCTGTACCACGTAGTGGACAGGAAGCCGAGGGTAATGCTCCTGCATATAAGCTTCAATCTGCTCGCCCAGGTATCCGACGATGTTCACCAGCTCAATATTCTGACGGTCAGGCACAGTGGCGAGCATATCGAGAACATGTCCTAATACGGCTTTGCCAGCCACGCTGACAAGCTGTTTGGGTTTGCTCCAAGTGTGTGGGCGCAGACGGGTACCCAGGCCAGCCATGGGAATGACGACTTTCAAGGTGTCGTTAGACAAAAGAGCCTCCCTAAGAGAATTATCTTGCTATGATTTTCTATTATACTCGCGTGTGGGGTATGGGTTGTGATTAAATTGCGAGCGCCCGGGTGAGGGGGGCACCCGGGCGCTCGCGGCACTATCTTAGCACAAGTTTTTGAAAGATGCAAGAGTTTCGTTTCAGTTTGATGAAAATCATATTACCATCTTGAAAATATATCTCTTCTCAGAATAACCTATCAGGGTGCATTCCAGCCTTCCAGGGCACGCGGGATTTTTGAGACGACCGGAGCCAGGGTAATCTTATCTGAGGTCAAGATTTGCACTGCAATTTCGACAATGCGTGTGTCGAACTGTGTGCCAGCGTAGCGTTCCAACTCGGCAATAATCGCTTCTTTTGCCATGGCATTACGATATGGACGGTCAGAAGCCATAGCTTCGATCGCATCAGCCACCGCCACGATGCGGGCTTCGATGGGGATCTGGGTGCCACTCATGCCATCAGGATAGCCACTGCCGTCGAAATGCTCATGATGGTGCTTGACCACCGGAATCAGGTGGCGCAGAGAGGGGCTTTTCTCCAATAATGCTGCCCCGAGACTGGCGTGGCGTTTCATAATTTCATATTCATCTTCTGTCAGGCGGGCGGGCTTGACAAGGATCCTGTCTGGGATGCCCAGCTTCCCGAGGTCGTGAAGCAGGCAGGCCTTATGAATGGTATCAATCTGGCGGCTGTTCAGGCCCATTTCTTGGGAGATCAAAACGGCGTAGTTCGTGACTTGTGTGGAGTGACCGAGCAGGTAGGGATCTCGCAGGTCAATCACTTCTGCCAGGGTTTCCAAGAGACCCTGGTTGATGAGGCCGATTTCATCACTGCTCTTTTCTAATTCGAGGTTCTTGGCGCGCAGCTGCTTAACCATGCCACGCGTACGTTCCAGGTACTGCTGTTGGCTCAAGCGCAGCATCATCAAGGGAGCCAGAACACTGACAATGCCGATGATGCCCGCATATTTATAACCAAAGACCAAGGCATAAGCGACGAATCCCATGCCCAGGTAATGTGGGGCCAACCAGCTAAAATTCTCCATCCAGGTCTTTTGAACCGGATCGCCGGAATTCAAGCTCATGCCGATGGAGATCAAGAGTGTCGTCACCAGGAACACGATGAAAATGGCCAGCAGGCTGAATATGAGCTGGAAAACATCTGACCACAGCAGAAAGGTTTGACCAGCCAGCTCAATGATACCCAGGTAGATCAAAGCAGCCAACAGCTGATTGCTGGCATTAAAGATGACCCGGCTGAATGGTCCGCGAAACTTGAAGTAGGCTGTTAGCGCAAAAGCGACGCTCATCACCAAAGCACCGACCGGTCCGAAGAGGAGGATCCCTGCCAGCAGAGGCGCGGCGCTGGTGGACACCGAGGTATCCCGCACATGCAGATCGATGGACAGCCATTCGGTCAATACAACCAAAGTGGTGAACAGGGCTAACCCTAACCAATTTCCGGGTGGAAGAGGTTTGTACACCACGAAAAATAAGGTCAAGGTAACCACTGCAACGATAGTGATGTATAAATTAATTCGTAATGTGCTTCGCTTTTGTGGCTTTTCTGGGGATTGCGATGATCCTTCGTGAGCGGTGTCTACCTTGCTTGGGGGCACAACTTCTGCTTTGCTGACCGGTGAAGCGGTTACCTTGGCGGCAGCGGGAGCTGGCCTGGCAGCCTGGTAAGTGCTGTAAGCGGCTGCATAAGATGTCTCTGATGCCGCCGCTTCAGGGCTGACTGGCTGGTTTTGGGATATCTCGTGCGTTTCTTCCGATTGATCGAGCTGTGAAAATTTGCTGCTCGAGTAAATATATGCCCGGTTGCGCCCTTTGAGCTTGGCATGATACAGGGCTACATCAGCATTATGGATGATCTCTTCACCGCTTTGATTAAAGCTTTCCCGGCAGGATATTCCCAGGCTCAGGGTGATGTGGATCGGGGTAACACTGGTGGGAATGGTAAATTCCGCTTTTTCAACCAGCTTGCGGATCTCTTCAGCGCGCAGGTAGGCTTGATCGGGGGAGGTTTCGGGCAGCATCAAGGCAAATTCCTCACCGCCGAAGCGCGCCACTACGTCGTACTCGCGCACCGAGCTCTGCAAGATCTTGGCTAAACCGACCAGCACTTCATCACCTGCCAGGTGCCCATAGGTATTATTAATGTTGCGGAGCAAGTCCAGGTCTGCCATGATCACCGACAATGGCCGGTCAAAGCGGTTGGCGCGGTTGATCTCTGCAGTCAACTGCTGCATAAAATAATGGTGGTTGAATAAGCCGGTTTTTGTGTCAGTTTCTGTCTGCCGTTCGAGGGCGGGCACGCGCAGTGAGGAGTACATCAGGTAGACCGGCAGCAAAAGGATCGGAACCGCAAAGGGATTGTAATTGTACAAAAGCACCAGGCCGGCGCCCATTAAAAGCATGGTCAAATCCATGATCATTGGGAAAGAGTCAAAAATTCCGGATTGTTTGAAATTTTCACCACGCGCCAGCCAAACCACCACACCGATAATCCAGTGGTTGAGCAATGTGAACGTAACCATCGATAGAACGATAGCGATGAGGCTTTGCCAGCTTTGAGTTTCACCGCTGGGATCGATCCAGTTAAATACCAACGCGGCAGCCTGAATACAAATGATGCAACAGCCGACATTGACGGCGCTGATATACCATTTCCCTTTGCGATACAGCCATTCTGCCAGGTAGGAGATGGCAATCACCAGGATCGCCTCGCTGATCCCTAAACTAAAGAGCGTGAAGCTGTAAACGATGAAGCTGATGGTGTAATGAGAGCGGGTGGTGGCGCCTTCAATTCGAAACATGACTGCCAGCGAACCCAAGATCATTAAAACCAAAAGCAGCCAAAGATCTTCCCTCTGCAGGAACTGAAGATTCCAAACCATCAGGATCAGACCGCTGAGCATCAGGGAAATGAGAAAAAATTTTGTTTTCAGCGGAAAATTTTCCATAAAAATCTCCGTCGTGACGATTAGGATAATTCAGGAAGTAAAAATCGGCAACCTGCTACTGGTCCAAGGGGAGAATACCGCGTTTGATGGCAAAGCGCACCAGGTCAACCTGGTTTTTTAGGCTTAATTTATTCAGCACATTCGAGCGGTGCAGCTCAGCGGTGCGCGGGCTGATGTACAGGCGCTCGGCAATCTCTTGATTGGTAAACCCTTCAGCGACCAGGTGCAGGATCTCTTTTTCGCGGTTTGTCAAAGTATCGTAAGGGTCAACCTCGGCTTCATCCACTTTACTGACATAAGCGTTGATGATGCGCTCTGAAAGCTGCTTACTCAGGTAGCGCTCGCCTTTGACAACGGTACGAATGGCATCGACCAGCTCTTCTGGACCGGTATCTTTCAGAATGTAGCCAGAGGCGCCGTTTTTTAGCGCCGAAACCACATACGCTTCATTATTCTGCATCGAGAGAACGATGACTTTAACCGCTGGCCATTGGCGCTTTACCCGCTGAGTTACTTCAAGCCCGGTCAGCCCAGGCATGACCACATCGATCACGAGCACCTGGGGTTGCACTCTTTCGACCATTTCCAGGGCTTGCAGCCCATCTCCAGCCTCACCGACAACTTTGAAATCAGGCATCGAATCTAAAAGGTTCCGCAAGCCTTGTCGAACAATGGGATGGTCATCTACCAAGAGGACTGTTACGCTCATTGTGCCTTCTCTCTAAATACCCGCTCGTAGGCAGCATCGCCAGGATTTCGGTACCTTCTCCCCGACCCGATTTTACCACCAGTTCTCCTCCAATTAATAGAACCCGTTCGCGCATGCCAGCCAGGCCAAATGTTTTTCCACTGGCAAATACCTGTTCAGCGTCAAAGCCAGCACCATTGTCGATTACCTGGATCCGCAAGGCGTCTTGGGCGGCATTAATAATCACTTCGACCCGGTTTACTTTTGCATAGCGCGCCACATTTGTCAGAGATTCTTGCACCAGACGATAAGCCGTGATCTCGACCTGGGGTGAGAAGCGTTTATCCAGTCCGAAATGCGAGAATTTTACTTCAATGCCCGTTTGGCGGGTGTATTGGTCAAAATGCCAGAAGAGAGCGGGCAGGAGCCCCATATCGTCCAGCATTGAGGGCCGCAGCCGCAAGGACAGCTCGCGGATCTGGCCCATCAGCGTGCCCACCAGGGTTTGAGCTTCTTCCAGCTGGGCTTTGAGGTCACCCTCTGCCAGCAGCTTACTCGATTGGAGGGTGAACTGCAAGCCGGTGAGCATTTGACCCACCTGGTCATGCAGCTCTTTGGCGAGGAAGCGCCGCTCGTCTTCTTGAACATCGACTAACCGCCGGGAGAGAAGCTGAAGCCGTTCACGGCTGGAGTGCACCATCTCATACAGGCGCGCGTTGGTGATGGCCGAGGTAGCCTGGTCAGCCAACCCTTGGATGAAAGCGTAATCATCTTTCGTGAAGCTGGGTAAAGCTTCTATTGAAGAGAGGATGATCATCCCTAAAAGCTGCTTATCCTGGCGTAACTGGACCAGGATCACAGTTTTTAGATCGGACAAGCCGACGATCTCGCTGAAGATTTTAAGCTGTTCGAGCTGGAGCTGCACCTCGTGGATGATGGTGACTGGCTGGATGAGGGCGCTGTAATGCTCAAAATCGGACCCTGGGATCTCAACTTGATAGGGGTTCAAGGGAATGGCAGACTGCACCTGGCTGAAACCACCGGCTACCTGGTATGCATCATGTTCTTCATCATATAAAAGTATCGTAGCCGTATCGATATTGAGAGCAGAGACCATGTTTTGGATGACCTGGGCAGTCACCCGAGACAGGTCAAGCTGTGAATTCAGATTGGAGATGCTTGTCAACAGCGCCTCAGCCCGGGCGGCCTGCTGGCGCGCGGCCTGCATGGCTTTGCGAATCTCAGAGACGTTACGAAATGCCAACACCACCCCACGCACCCTTTGGTCATGATCCAAAAATGCCGCGGCGCTGGCCTCGACGGGCACTTTATCGCCAAAACGGTTGCTGAGCACGATCTCAAACCCAACCAAAGGGCCTGTTTTATGCTTGGCAGATAGGACATCAGAAAGCTCTACGGCCTCGCCAGTGTGCGCATCAAGAATAGTAAAAATTTCATACAGCGATTTCCCAATGGCTTCTTCGTGGCTCCAACCGATCAGCATTTCTGCAACGGGGTTCATAAACTCAATCTCCCCCTGTTGATTGACGGCGAGTAATCCCTTCATCAACGCTGCGTAAGATGGCATTCAACCAGTTCTGCTTTTCAAGGATATTCTTTTCCATCTGGTGATGGTAAAGTGCCAGCTCGATCGTCGCATAGGTATTCTGATTCTCGAAAGGCCAGAACAGATAGCCGAATGGGCCTGCTGATTGGGTGCGCACCAGGGTGGTATTGCCTACATCCTTACTCAGGTAGATCATGGGGATGTCGAGCTCATCGGCAACCCATTTCACGAACGCAACCCCTTCCGGCGTACTGGCAAGGTGAATATTCGTCAAGATGATCTGCGGAGAAAATTGTTGAAGCTTGTCCCTGGCTTCCTGCTCCGAACCTGCAATCGCCAGCACTTGATATCCCAGCTTCTTTAAGAGGTCGCTCAGCTGCAGGGCAAGGTCGCGATCTGGCTCAATAATGAACGTGGTAGCTTTTGACATAATCACTCCAGATAGATGTCCCAGGAAGCCTGGGGATGCTCGTTCTTTTCGGAGGTAACAGGATGAATTGGCAATAATTTACAAGAAGCTGTGCAAGTATTGGGCCTTGTCTTTTAACCCCAGAATCATCTCTGGGGTGACCTCCTGGCTGCCCATGCGAGGAAATCCCTCCGGCCAGCCGTGATCGTCCGACCCGCCGGTGACCAGCAAATTGAATTGGTTTGCCAATGAGAGGAAATACTGGCGCGCTTCCAGGTTCAGGCGCGGGTGGTAAATTTCCATGCCCTCCAGGCCCATCTCCACCAGCTCTTGGATGGCTCGGGCATTCAGCCAACCGCTGGGCCAGGGCACGATGGTGGGGTGGGCCAGCACGGGCACTCCCCCGGCCTGGCGGATCATGGAGATGACCTGGTCGATGGTGAAAGAGCTGGGGCGAACATTCTTCCAGATGGTATCCACCTGCTCCAGGGCGCGTTCATAACTGGGGGCATAGCCTTTACGCATGACAGCCATGATGAGTGGGCGGGTGCCGGCGTAATGAGGGTTTTCTTTCAGCACATCCTGCCGGGTCATGGAATAACCTTCGGCAGTCAGGTACCAGCAGCCGATATCGGTGCGCTCGTGGAAATCATCCAGGATCTGGGCTTCGAAAGCCAGGAATTCTGGCCGCTGCAGGTCGAGGAAATATCCTAATACATCAATATCGGATTTGCCAGGTGGGGCCTGGCTCGCATCCCAACGGCAGGTCAGCTCGACAGCCGGGATCAGGGTTATTCCCAGCTGCTCTGCAAACGGGTGCGCCTCGCGCGAGCCGCGGGCATTATCGTGATCGGTAATGGCAATCGTCTGCATGCCAAGCGAGGCCGCATGCTCAACCAGCTCTTGAGGGGAGGCCCGCCCGTCGGAGTAATAGGTATGCAAATGTAAATCAATCGATGAAACTATAGGCATTGGATAATTTTACCGTAAAGCATCAACTTTAAAGCTTTCAATTGCGATAAGCCATGAATGGTGGAATTTGCTTTGCAAAACTGGCTTTTCCGTTGTATACTCTGAGCAGATTGACAGAGGAGAGGCTGCCCCATGAAAGTTTCCGTCTTGCAAGAAAACCTGGCTCACGGATTGAATATTGTATCCCGTGCGGTTTCGCCGCGCAGCACCCTGCCTGTGCTGGCCAATGTATTGGTGGCTACAGATGAGGGGAGGCTGCGCCTTTCGGCGACAAACCTGGAATTAGGAATCACCTGTTGGATCGGAGCAAAGATTGAAGAGGAAGGATCCACCACGGTGCCGGCGCGTACTTTTACGGACCTGGTGAGCACCTGGCCGAACGATAAGGTGGAGATGTCTTTGAATGTGCGCACCCAGACGCTTAATGTACACTGCGGTGCTTCAGACACGGACATTAAATGTATTGATGCGCAGGAATTCCCCCCGATGCCAGTGCCAGATCTATCCAACGGCATCCAGCTCAACGTAGCAGATTTTAGAGAGATGATCCAACAAGTGGTGTTTGCCGCCTCAACGGATGAAGCTCGACCGGTACTCACTGGGGTGCATCTTTCTGCGAGAGACAATAAGTTGAGCCTGTCTGCTGCAGATGGATTTCGCCTCTCCGTGCGCAAAGCAGAGCTATCGTCCCCGGTGGCAAAACCTTTTAATGCCATCATCCCAGCCAGGGCGCTGAGCGAGCTGGCACGGATTTCCAGCGACGGCGATCAGAGCATCACGATGGTCATCCCCTCGAACCGGGCCCAGGTGATTTTTTCGATGAAAGACGCTGAGCTGGCATCGCAGCTAATCGAAGGCGCATACCCAGACCTGGAACAGATTATCCCGCGGGCTTAGCCAGACCCGCAGCGTGCTTACTACATCTGCTTTCCTTAAAGCTTGCAAGCAGGCAGAAATTTTCGCTCGCGAGGGCTCCCATATCGCCCGGGTTAAGATCACCCCGGGTGGGGAGATGGCACCAGGGTCTGTGGAAATTTCAGGACAATCGGAGGAAACCGGCTCGAATGTTACGAAGATCGACGCGAGCATTGAAGGCGATGCTTTGGAAATCGCTTTCAACGTGCGGTTTTTACGTGAGGTATTGGATGTTATCAGGACCCCCAATGTTGCCCTGGAAACCAACACGAATACCAGCCCGGGTGTGGTCAAGCCGGTGGGCGAGGATAACTTTTTACATGTGATTATGCCCATGCATTTGGGAAGCTAAATTGGGCAGTTGCGTTTACAGGTTGGTGGGTCAGCATGATGACAGGCCAACCTGTATTTTTTAAGGCTATGCAGGGATTACCTTCCTCTTCTTCTGATAAAGCGCTCCAAATTTACCTGGCATTGGCGCAGTATCCGATCCTGAACACCCCCATACGGGCGCGGATGCGTAGGGAGCTGTTTATACGAGGCGTCATCACGCCGGCGACTTTTGAGACAGAGGTGCGCGAGCAGGCGCTTCGCTCTCAGGAGCGCGAGGCATTGCATAATCCCTATACTGAAGAGCCAGCGGATGTGTGGGAGCTACGCTTGATGCGCATCCGCGACCACCTGACAGATTTTTACTTTGCAAACAACCTTCCCTACGAGCTTTTCGAAGAGATTGTGCTGGCTGCGTTGGCTGAGCGTGGGGCTCAATCCAATGATTTGATGGTATCGTTCAATCCAGAGCTGGCTCCGCAGGATATGCTCTTCGAGCAGGCTTTTTCGATTGAGAAGATGCCAGCGCACGAGCGCTTTAAAGTAGATGCCAGGCTGCGGGAGATCAAAGTCGTACTGATCCGCACCTTGATCAGCGATCAGTTAGGGTATGTAAATATTGCAAAAGATTGGTTTACGATTGCGGATCTGAATGATATCCGTCACCGGAAGATCGGCACCGGTAAGATCGGCGGGAAATCGGCGGGCATGCTGCTGGCGGCGCGCATCTTGAACACACAAGCCAGCGAAGAGATCCGCACCCACTTGATGATTCCAGAATCTTATTTCTTGGGGGCTGATGTTACTTACCGTTTTATGTCCTTAAACGGCCTGGGTCATTGGGGAGATCAAAAATATAAAACCGAAGATCAGATCCGGGCAGATTATCCGAGGATCAGAAAAGATTTCCAGGCTGGCGAGTTTCCGCCCGATGCATTGGAGAGGTTGGGCGAGCTGCTCGATATGATTGGCCTTCAGCCCTTGATTGTGCGCTCCTCCAGCCTGTTAGAAGATAATTTTGGGACCTCTTTTGCGGGAAAGTATGAGAGTCATTTCTGTCCTAACCAGGGGAGCAAAGAAGAAAATTTGCTTGAACTTACTCAGGCAATCCAAAAGATTTATTCCAGCATCTTTAATCCCGATGCGCTGCTCTACCGGCGTGCTAAAGGTCTCGAAGACTATGATGAGCGCATGGCTATCCTGATCCAGGCGGCGCAGGGGGAACGCTTTGGGAGATATTTCTTGCCGCACGGAGCAGGGGTTGCCTTCAGCCGGAATTTGTTCCGCTGGTCTCCCAAAATCCGCCGGGAAGATGGTTTTGTACGCCTGGTTTGGGGAATGGGGACGCGAGCCGTGGACCGGGTGGGGAACGATTATCCGCGCCTGGTGGCGCTCAGCCACCCGATGCTGGTGCCAGAAGCCGATCCGAAATTAATCCGCCGGTATTCGCAGCATTATGTTGATCTGATTGACCTGCAAGAAAATCGTTTTACAACCCTGCCCGTTGTGGATGTTATCTCCCGTTATTACCCGCCGCTGCGCTACCTGGCGCAGCTAGATGACGATGGATCTTTGCTGCCTCTCAGAAGCTTGATCATGGATGGCGATAACAACCGCCTGGTATTAACCTTTGATGGACTGCTGCGGAGGACACCCTTTGCGGATCGAATGCGGCAGATCTTACAGATCCTGGAGAAGGAATATCATTCTCCAGTTGATACTGAATTTACCCTGGAGGTCAAGAATCCACAGGCACTCAAGCCGGAAGTGAATATTTGTTTGTTACAATGCCGCCCTCAAAGCCACCTGAAGGAGAGCAAGTCGCAGTTTCCGACGAGCCTCAACCCGGCAGATGTGGTTTTCCTGACCCGAAGCGTAGTCCCTCAAGGCTATATTGAGAACATCAACTATGTGCTGTTTGTCCCACCGGAGGTTTATTTTGCCCTGCCTACCCAATCGGCGCGGGCGGAGTTAAGCCGTATGATCGGCTTGCTCAATGCAAAAATAGGCGGGGAAACGTATATCTGTGTTGGACCGGGACGCTGGGGAACTTCGACGCCAGACCTGGGCGTGCCAATCAGGTATGGTGACATTTATAAAACTCGTGCGCTGGTGGAGATTTCTGGAACTGGGATTGGACCAGCGCCTGATCCTTCTTTTGGCACGCATTTCTTCCAAGACCTGGTAGAAAGCGGGATTTATCCCTTAGCGGTGTACCTGGATGATGGAGATACGGTTTTCAACCGGGATTTCTTTTATAATACCCCCAACTGTTTGGGGGAGTGGCTGCTGTTGGATGCCAACCAGGAGATCTGTGAAGATTGCCTGCACCTGATCAAAGTCGATGATTTTCGAGCTGGTTATCACCTGGATTTAGTGATGGATGATGAAATGAGCCGGGCAGTGGCTTTCCTGGTGCCAGACAGCGGGTCGAAGCCCAGTTTTCAACCATCCCCGTTTGATAACCGGATACCGGTATCTTGATTTCATAAAAATTAGCTAGAATTCAATTCTTTATGGAAAACCTGGTCGAGGAGATTTGCAGGAGAGAAAACATCCGCATCGAATCGATCCATCCTTTAAAGGGTGGTCAGATCAACCAAGTTTTTCTAGTGAACAATGCCTACATCATCCGGATTGGAACAGGCGAAGCGGCTTTTGAACGATTAAGACAGGAAACCTCTCTGCTCCATTCCCTTGAGGGGCGAATTTGTGTTCCAAAGGTTTATGCGTTTGGTCAGTCTGGTGAAAACTGCTATCAAATTCAAGCTTTTGTGCACGGAGAAAAATTGTATTGGGTTTGGAAAGAATTAACGCCTGATCAAAAAGATCAGATCATCGCTGATTTGTCTTCGGGGTTGAAAATCCTTCACCAAAGGAATTCTACAGGATATGGACAAGTGAATGGGGAAAAAATATATCCTAACTGGATGGGTTTCTGTGAAGATTATCTAGAATCCACTATCGATGAGCTGAAGGTGTATCGGGTGAAATTAGATCCAGCAGTCGTTGAATTGATTCTGGAACGCTTTGAGCGGGATAAGGAATGGCTTCGTGAAGGGACAGCCTGCCTGATCCACCGGGATCTCTGGTTGGGGAATATCCTGGTCGAAGGAGGGAGAATAACGGCTATCCTGGATTTTGAATTCTCGATGTATGCGCCGGTGGATTATGAGCTTTTGCTGGTAGAAGAATTTTGTCTTTATCCGAATGATTTTGCTGAGGATGGTAAAGAGGTTTTCAGCGCGGCCGACTTTTCGGATTATCTCGGTTTATTGAAAAAGCATTATCCTGGAATGTTTGCCTTTCAAAACCTGCGCAAGCGGCTGGATTTATACCACTTAATATACGCCTTGAGCTCATATCTGGAATGGAGAAAAACCCAACCCAAGGATTTTGTGGAAACATATCCGCTACATGCCACGGCCAAAGCATTAAATTTTTTATTTGAACAAGGAACCAGGATGTATTTTTAACTAAGGAGAAAGTGATTATGGATATTGTTATTTCACCTGTAAAGAAATATGTGGCGGTGGCTGGGAATATCGGCGTGGGGAAATCTACCCTGGTGAAGCTGCTGTGCAACCACCTGAGCTGGCAGCCATTTTATGAGCCAGAAGCTGAAAACCCATACTTGACAGATTTCTACCGCGATATGCGCGCCTGGGCGTTCCAGTCGCAGGTGTTCTTCCTGACCCGCCGGCTGCGTGCTCACCGGCAGCTATTAGATCACCCGACCTCTGTGATCCAAGACCGAACCGTTTACGAGGATGCTGAAATTTTTGCCGAGAACCTGTACCGCCAGGATCTGATGGATGACCGTGATTACCGTTCTTACAGTGAGCTGTATCATGTTTTGATCGAGTTCCTTCCCCCACCGGACCTGGTGATATACCTGCGCGCGTCTGTGGATACCCTTTTGGACCGCATCGCACACCGCGGCCGGAAGGTATGAGCGCGAGATCAGCCGCGACTACCTGGTGCAGTTGAATGAGCAGTACGAAGAATGGGTGGCGGGCTTCAACCTGTGCCCGCTGCTGAGCGTGCCAGCCGATAATTTGGATTACGTTGCCCATCCCGCGCACCTGGACCTGGTTGTGCGCAAGGTGCAGGAAAAATTAACCGGTAAAGAGGAAGTGGTCTTCAGTCTCGAAGAATTAAATGGAGAAGATGACGGATAGGTTCTCAGGCTTTCAGCCACTTCACGGGAGTGATCTCAACCACCTGGTTGAACTGTTCCTCTTTCAGTAAATTCCACTCATATTTTTTGAAAAATGCTGCCAGCAGATCCTCGGAATAGGGCGGCTCTACCACCTGGACTGTGCCTTCACAGATCACGGGGTTGGTGCCATCTTCCAGCGCCAGCACGACATGGGGGTTATGGTGGATATTCCTGCTCTTCACGCTGTGCGGGTCGATCCCGCAGTAAAATTTTCCGGCATGCCAGACGAACCAGACCGGGGTCAGGTGGGGGTGCCCGTTGGGACGCACACTGCTGAACCAAATGTTCTGCTGGCTTTCGAGCCTGGTAAGGGTTTCAGGGGAGTTGGGCTGGCTCATAAAGGCTCCTCAAAGCTAAATTAGCGGTGTCCCAATACTGGATGAGGCTGGTAAAGCTCTTCCAGGCGCCTCATCTCTTCGCCTGATAGAGAAATTTCCAGGGCTGCCACGGCTTCTTCGAGATGTTTCATTTTGCTGGCACCAATGATGGGAGCGGTGACACCGGGTTTGTGCAGCAGCCACGCCATGGCGAGCTGGGCGTTCGATACACCGCGTTGCTCCGCCAGAGCGCCCAGGCGCTCGACGATCTGGAAATCCGATTCCTGGTAGTACATATCCTGGGCAAAGCCGTCGGTCTTGGCGCGGACGGTCTCTCCCCATTCCTGGCGGGTGCGGTTGCCAGCCAGAAAGCCGCGCGCCAGCGGGCTCCAGGGGATTACACCGATCCCTTCAGCTCGGCAGAGCGGCATCATCTCGCGCTCCTCTTCGCGATAGACGAGGTTATAGTGGTTTTGCATGGAGATGAACCTTGTCCAACCATGCAGGTCGGCCAGGTAGAGCGACTTGGCAAACTGCCAGGCATACATGCTAGACGCCCCAATATAGCGCACCTTGCCAGATTTCACCAGGTCGTGCAAGGCTGCCAGGGTTTCTTCCCAGGGGGTTTCGGGGTCGAGGCGGTGGATCTGGTATAAATCGATGTAATCCGTGCCCAATTTGCGCAGGGAGCCTTCGACTGCACGTAGAATGTGCAATCGAGAGAGACCGCCCTGGTTCGGCTTGTCGTTATAGGGATTGAAGACCTTGGTGGCGATGATGACTTCCTCACGGCGGGAAAAGTCGCGCAGGGCGCGCCCGGTGACTTCTTCGCTCACGCCCATGGAATAAATATCGGCGGTGTCGAAGAAGTTGATGCCCAGCTCCACGGCGCGCTGGATAATCGGGCGGCTCTGCTCTTCATCAAGCACCCAGGGACGCCATTTGGAGGTTCCATAGGTCATCATTCCCAGGCAAAGCCGGGAGACTTTCATACCACTGTGACCGAGGTTGGTGTATTCCATGTTCTAACTCCTTATCTTACGTTGATTAATCTACCAGGCTTTCCTCCAACTGGTGCATGGTGTTCTCGATCAACACCACAGCTTGACGCAGGGTGGCAGTATCGAAGGCGAATTCTGCACCGGCAGTTTTGAACAATTGTGGTATGGCGGCTGTGCCGCCGAGAGCCAAAGCTTTGCGGTAATCTGCCACAGCCTGGCTTTGGTTTTTGAGAGCGCTGCGCCAGATCTGGACGGCACCGAGCTGCGCAAGACCATATTCGATATAATAGAATGGAACTTGATAAATGTGTCCCTGGCGGTGCCAGCGGGTCAATAACGAATCTTCCAGACCGCTCCAGTCGATGCCGGGCATAAAGCGCTGCCAGATTTTTACATATTGCGCCTCGCAACGCGCTGGATCGCTGGCAATAGCATGGTTCTCGTACGCCCAGTGCTGGAAGGCATCCACAACGGCCATGTAAGGCCAGAAGAGGATGATCTGCTCCAGGTGGGTAATGCGGGCGCGGGCGGCATCTTTTTGTGAATAGAAGCCTCCTTGATCTTCCGTGAGGTAGGGTGAGGCTAAGAGCTCCATGCCCATAGAGGCCACCTCGGCGAACTCCATCGTAACTTGAAGCTGGCTGTGGTAGGGCAAGTGAACCGTCTCAAAGACATGAAAGGCATGCCCGCCTTCGTGAAGCAAAGTCATTACATCATCATGGATGCCGACGCCGTTCATAAATATGAAAGGTCGTCGGGCAAGATCGTAGCTTTCGCAATAACCACCGGAAGCTTTACCTTTACGGTTCTCCAGGTCCAGCAAGCCTTCCCGGCGCATGACATCGTAGTATGCCCCGAGCTGTGGATCGACCCGTTTAAAGATTGCTGCGGTTTTATCGATTAGCTCCTGGTTCACCTGGTAGGGACGCAGAGGCTCCTGCCCATAGAGATCGACATCCAGATCCCAGGGGCGCAGGGACGAGACACCCAGCATCTGGCGGCGCTTTTCATACAGGCGGCTGGCAGCGGGGACGACCACCTCTTCTATGGCGTGGTGGAAGCTGGCGCAATCCTGGGGAGTGTAATCGAAACGCAGCAGCTGCTGCCATTTGTAGGCACGAAAATCGGGCAAACTTGCATTCACGGCGGTCTGCTCGCGCACTTTCATAAAGCGTGACCATAAATCATTCAACGCAGCGCGATCTTTCAGGCGGCGCTCGGCTGACAACCTCCAGGCGCGTTCGCGCTTATCACGGTCAGCTTCCAAGAAGACCGGCAGGAGCTGCATCAGGGTGACTTCCTGACCTTCCCAGATCACCGTCTGATCGCCAATGATCTGATCATATTCGATGCACAGCTTGAGGTCTTCACTGAGCAGCGGCAGGTTTTCTTCCCGATACAAGGATACTTCCGCGCGCATATTACGCAGGGGAATTTCCAGACCTGTGGGCTGCAGGCCGCTGGCGATCAGTTTTTCTTTTAGCCTTTGTTCAACAGCCTGCCATTGGGGGTGGATATGGTCGAGGTAGGCAGTGTATTGTTCGTTCACCAGCGGATCGGCGGTGTCGACCGTGCTCGCAACGTAGCGGCGTTTGTAAGCCTCTGAGACGGCCCGGCTCAAATCGGACCAGTCCATCAGCCAGCTTTCTACATTTGCGGCACTGACCGGGCGCTCGACCAACTCTGTGGCGAGCGGTTCAATCTGCGACCAGGTCAGGGTGAGGAGGTCTTGGGGGGAATAAGATTTTTGGTGGGACATAATTTTTCCTTCTTTGGTAAAACAGGGATGACCGTTGATTACAGCAGACGGGATATTCAGGGTAAAAGACCAGATGATTCGAACCGGCCCATTGGGTACGAGCAGCGCTATTCTAAATGTGGTTTCTGTGAGTGCCAGTCGGTCGCTTGCTGATAAGTGTGGGCTGTCTTGAAGAGGATTTCTTCTTGGAAGTGGCGGCCCATCAGCTGCATGCCGATGGGCAGGCCTTGAATGTCGAAGCCGACTGGGAAAGCCAGACCAGGTACACCCGCCAGGTTGGCGGGCAGGGTGAAGACATCTTCTAAGTACATCGCCAAGGGGTCGCCCGTATGCTCGCCGATACGGAAGGCGGTGGAGGGGGCAACCGGTGCGGCAATCAAGTCGACCTGCTCAAAGGCGGACTCAAAATCACGCTTGATCAATGTGCGAACTTTCTGAGCCTGCCCGTAATAGGCGTCATAATATCCGGCGGAAAGGGCATAGGTACCCAGCATGATACGTCGTTTGACCTCGGGACCAAATTTTTCGCCGCGCGTGTTGAAGAACATATCCCACATGTTATCACCCGCTAGGCGCGGCCCAAAGCGCACGCCATCATAGCGCGCCAGGTTTGCCGAGGCTTCAGCTGGCGCAATCAAGTAGTAAACGGGGAGGGCATATTCTGTATGCGGAAGGCTGATGGACTGGATGGCGGCTCCTAAGGATGCAAGCATGCGAATGGCAAGACGCACGGCCTGTTCTACCTCAGGCTGGATACCGGCTATGAAGTACTCTTCCGGCACACCGATGCGCAATCCTTCCAAACTACCAGGCCTGCTTAGATCGATCTTGGGCACGGGGAGATTCATGGTGGTGGCGTCGCGCGGATCATAACCTGCCATAATTGAGAAAATTGCGGCGACATCTTCAGCCGTACGTCCTAAAGCCCCGGCTGTGTCTAAGGATGAGCCGTAGGCAACCAATCCATAGCGCGAGACACGCCCGTAGGTGGGCTTCAGCCCGGTCACGCCGCAGAAGGAAGCAGGCTGGCGCACTGAACCGCCGGTATCCGTACCCAGGGCAGCTGGCGCCAGGCTGGCAGCGACCGCCGCAGCACTGCCTCCACTCGACCCACCGGGCACATGGGCCAGGTTCCAGGGGTTGTGGGTTACTCCGTAGGCGGAGTTCTCAGTCGAGGAGCCCATGGCATATTCATCGGTGTTGGTCTTGCCCAGGATAACAACGCCTGCGTCAAGCAATCTTTCGACCACCGTGGCGTTGAAGGGTGGAATGAAGTTCTCCAGGATGCGCGAGCCGCAGGTACAGCGCATATCTTTGACGCACAACACATCTTTGATGGCAACCGGCAGCCCTAAGAGCGGCGGGAGAGAAGTTTCAGGGGAGAGACGCCAGGCTTTCAGCTTCTGGTCCGCCTGGCGTGCAGCTTCGAGCGCCCGCTCGGGCACCAATGTCAGAAAGGCGTGCAGGGCTGGCTCGAGCCGGTCGATGCGCTCCAGGTAGGCCTGGGTCAATTCCAGGCTGGAGAATTCTCCCTTGCGGAGGGAGTGGAGGGATTGGGTGAGGGTCAGATCGGTAAGTTTGGGCATGGCAGGTCTTTTTACCACAGAGACGCTGAGAAACGGAGTAATCGCAGAGATTATTTGAACGATATTTTATTTGGATTTTTTAGAAAGATCGTTTGCTTATTCTCTTCTAACCCGTGAGCGAGACGGTGAATGCCATCTTTTAGAAGAGGAACGTTGAAATTGATCAATAAACCTATTTTCCACCCCCCGAGTTTGAGGTAAGTCAATAATTGAGCGTCATGAATGGGGAGCAGTACTTCAATGGCTTTAATTTCTACGACAACTCTTTCGTCTACCAATAAATCCAAACGATAAGAGCAGTCTAAAGATATTCCTTTATAAATAATTGGTAGTGAAACCTGTCTTTTGAATGGTACACCTCGCAGAGACAATTCTCGGCACAAACATTCTTCGTAAGCTGCCTCTAATAAGCCAGGACCCAGATGCCGATGTACTTCAATGGCAGCTCCAATGATCGATTCCGTAATTTTGTTGATGTCGAAGTCATTCATAAGTGTCTTAAAAACTCTGCGCTGACTCTGCGTTCTCTGAGTCTCTGTGGTGAATTACTACTCTATCTACTCAAGTACTGGTGGAACACGGAACTGGTCATCCTGAACATCAGGGGCGTTGCGCAGCAGCTCTTCCAGGCTGAGACCGGGCTGAGGCTGGTCGGGGCGCAGGGCGCTGTGTGGCGGCAAGACGCTGGCAGTGGGCGGAATCCCAGAAGTATCCAGGGCTAGCAGGCGGGCGGCATAATCCAGGATCGCGGAGAGCTGCTCAAGGGAGTGTTCTTTTTCTTCCGGGGTCAAGCGGAGGCGAGCCAGCTCGGCAATGTGTTCAACTTCTTCTAAGGTAAGGGTCATGGAGGGGATTATACAGTATGAAAGAAAAAGTGCCAACTTTGATCGAAGGTAAGCGGATTGATGTAGAATGGTGTAAGCTGTGAAAATAGGAGTAAGAAATGATGAAACCTAATCAAATCCCTCTCTCTGGTCGGGTTGCCCTGGTCACAGGCTGTTCCCGCAAGCGCGGGATCGGTTTTGCCACCGCGAAACGCCTGGCAGAAATGGGAGCAGATCTTTTCCTGCATGCTTTTACTCCCTACGATCAGTCTCAACCCTGGGGAGCTGACCCGGAGGGCATCCAATCGATCGTAGATGAGCTGCGCTTGTTGGGGCGGCGGGTCGAGTCTCTTGAGGCTGATTTCCTGGATCCGGAGGCCCCACTGCATGTGATGCGCACAGCGGTCCAGGTTTTCGGGCATGTGGATATCCTGGTGGTAAACCATGCCTACAGCACGAATGGCTGGCTGGAAGAGCTGACTGCCGAGCATATTGACAAACACCTGCTGGTCAATGTGCGCGCCTCCCTGCTTTTGGTCAAAGCTTTTGCTGTTCAACATGATGGCCGCCCAGTCGGACGGGTGGTCTTACTCACCTCCGGGCAGCACCTGGGACCGATGCCCGGGGAGCTGGCGTACATCGCCTCCAAAGGCGCGCTGCACCAGCTTACTCAAAGCCTGTCAGCGCACCTGGTGCCGCGCGGGATCACCGTGAATACGGTCAACCCGGGCGCCACCGATACGGGCTGGGCACCCCCGCAGCTTTATGAGGAAATCCGAAAAGCGAATCCGCAGGGGCGCTGGGGACAGCCCGAAGACGCGGCGCGGCTGATCGCCTGGCTGACAACGGACGAGGCGCGCTGGGTCACCGGGCAGGTGATTAATTCGAACGGGGGAGGTTGGTAACCCAGGATGAAGCTGCTCCTGGTGATGGTGCTGTTTGCCAATATGGGGTTTCTATACCCCACTTATACGCTCTTCTTGCTTTCAAGAGACCTAAACCTGACGGAAATTTTGACGCTGGAATCGGTTTTAGCTTTGGGCATCATGCTATGGGAAGTGCCTTCTTCTGTGCTGGCTGACCGCTGGGGACGCAAGAAGCTGATCGTCCTGGCACGTCTGCTCGATCTGGTTTCGATGATCCCGATGTTCTGGGTGAGAGGTTTTTTGCCTTTCGCGGTCCTGTATGCCTTGTCGGGGCTGGCGATTGCTTCGCAGTCGGGGGCAATGGAGGCATATTTATATGAAATCCTACCCGACCGTTCGACCATGACACGCAGCCTGGGATATCTGCGGGGGGCGATGTTCGCGGCCATGCTGGTTGGGTCAGTGGTGGGCGGTATCATCGTGGCGGTAGACCCAGTGAATGGATATAACCTTTGCATTGGGCTGGCGCTTGTGACGTTATCCTTGTCTGCCCTGGCAGCCGGTCGACTGCCGATGGATGCCCCTAAAGCCAGCCTGCAGCGGGCCAGCCTGGGGAGTGTCTTTCAAACTGGTCTGAAGGCCGTCTTTGGCTCGAGACAGGTCCTGGTCCTGGCGATCTTATCGATCACGATGGTTGGGTTCAGCGAAAAGCACTACCTCTGGCAGCCCTATTTGAAGGAATTGGGGCTTTCAATCCGTTGGTTCGGACTCGTGGCGGTGGGAATAACGGCTATCAGCCTGGTGGGCAGCCTGATGGCAGGCTGGACAACCCGCAGGTGGAAACCTGTGCAGGTGATTATTGTGACAGGCGGCCTGAGTGTTTTCATGTTCGGTTTGCTGGTCGTCATCCAACGCCCGCTGTGGGGCGTGATCGTCTTATGGATCTTGTTCCTGCTGCCAGCGCTCTTCGAGCCGATTTTCACCAGCCTGATTAATGAGCATTTCCCCGATGAAGCGCGGGCTACGGCGCTCTCGGGTGTATCATGGTTGACCAGCACCACGCATATGATTCTACGTCCCGGGGTTGGTTACCTGGCTGATCGAAATATCCTCAATCCATTCAGGCTGGATTTCGTTGTGGTAGGCTTGAGTGTTCTGTCCCTCGTTTTCTTTCAAAAAACACTGGCTATGGGGAGGACTACCTCTTCATCACCAGGGGATGGTAGAGACTCTGGCCTCCGTCCACAGCCACCACCTGCCCGGTGAGGTGCGCGGCTTCATCAGAGGCAAAATAAGCCACCAGGTGAGCGTGATCTTCCTCTGACGCCATCCGCCCGTCCGGGATAAGCTCCACCATCGCATCCAGGTCGAGGCCGCGTTCTTTGGCGGAGGTGGTGAGCATGGCCGTTTTGGTCATGCCGGGGCAAAGGCAGTTGACCGTGATGCCGTGCGGGGCCACCTCTACCGCCAGGCAGCGCGTGAAGTGGATCACAGCAGCCTTGGCAGAACAGTAGGCAATTTGGTTTGTACGCACGATCATCCCAGCGATCGAGGCAAAGTTCACAATGCGCCCCTGGCGGCGGGGGATCATCTTACGGATAGCAGCCTGAGCACATAGGAAGACCCCCTTGGCATCTACCGCAAAAGCCAGGTCCCAGGCTTCTTCGCTGAGCTCAGCCGTCGGACCGACATTCAAGACGCCGGCGTTGTTCACCAGCAGCCAGATCGGTCCCAGCTCCGCTTCAACCTTTTCAAACATGGCGCTGACATCGCCTTTCTTGGAAACATCCCCATCCAGCCCCAGCACGCTTAAGCCCTCAGCCTGAAATTCAGCCACTGTACTGCTTAGCAGCCCTGGGTTGATTTCATTGATGCCAACAAGCATCCCCTTCTGCGCCAGGAGGCGGGCAGTGGTTTTGCCGATCCCTCGCCCAGCGCCGGTGATAAAAGCTACGCGACCGTTGAGACTGGTTCCATCATGTCCATCACTCATTTTCGCTCCTTAGAAGAAATTCAATGGTTTTTTGGGCTGCCGTATCGGGGTCTGGCAGCGGGAATAGCTCTGCTGAGATGTAACCCTGGTAGCCCATTTCTTTCAACGTGGCAAAGATAGGCCCGTATTGGATATGCCCGCTGCCCGGGTAGCACCGGCTCGAAGTCGGCGATATGGACATGCCAAAGGCGATCCCCAGCTGTACGCAGTCCATCTGAAAGGCTCGGTTCTTCGATATTCATATGAAAGAGATCGAGCATCAACCCGAGGTTGTCTAGGTTGACGGCCTTGATGATGCGCATTCCTTCGGCAGCGGTCAGGATGAAATCACTTTCATAGCGGTTGAGCGGTTCCAGGGTGATTTTGACCTGCTTTTCGGCGGCATATTCACCCAGCTTCCGCAGGCGCTCGACCGCGACATCCCATGCGTTGGAGATATTTCCCATGAAGTCGAGCCGCCCCCGCGTGCGCCCCAGGTTGATCATGGCGCCCAGGTAAGCTGCCAGGTCGATCACGCTTTGCAGGCGCCGCATGGCGCGCTGGTAAAGGTCATTATCGGATGTGACCAGGCAGAGACCGTCTGCGCCAAACAGCTCTCCGGTGACGATCTGAGGCACCTCCAGGTTGGCCGCTTGGAGTGTCTCGCGCACATGCGGCCAATCCAGACCGGCAGGATCGCGCACCATGAGCTCAATGCCATCGAAACCTAATTGAGCAGCTTTGTGCACTTTTTCTTCGAAAGTCCCGCTAATCAGCGCCAGGGGGCCATGCGCCACATCTGGCCCACAAATCATGATGCCTTTTTTCATAAGCTCCTCCGGTTATTTGCCTTGAAACAGCACCCGGTGCACCTGCTCCAGCGCAGTGTGGGGACTGGTTAATATGGGAACGGGGAAGGATGCTGCTTGCGCCAACTCGATCACCCGGGCGGTGGAGGCCTGCGCCAGTACGATGAGGTTCACACTCTCGGCAAGCTGTATGATCGCTTTCCAGACGAATTCGTCATGCAGGGAACCGTCCCCGTCAAGCAAGGCTGCCAGGGCCCCTTCAACATACACTAAGGTTAATGAAATGCTTTTTCTCTGGCGTTCTGCTTCTGCCAGCAACGATGAGCGGGTTGGCTCAAGCGTAGTCCGGTTGGTGGCGAGGATGCCGATGTGTTCTCCGCCTCGAACAGCCTGTTCGATCATTGCCTGGTCGATCTTGATGAGCGGGATCGAAGCATGAACCTGATCTAAAGCAGGGGACAGTGTGGAGCAGGTGACCAGGACTGCACTGGCCTGGATGCGTTGAGCGGCATCAATATGTGCCTGGAGCCTGTCGATCTGCTCCGTTTGCAGGCCTGACTGGAGGCGCACCCGTTCCAGGAGCGGTTCATCGAGAATATGAAAGAGCTTGACGCCGGGTAAGAGCCTGGCGCCCAAGCGGCTGAAAACATCAACCAGAGGTGAGACCGTATGGACTAATACCAGGCGTTTCTGCATGCCTTCACCCATCGATGCGCACCACTGCGTAGGGGAGGAGCGTTAGCTGCAAGAGGCCGTCCGTAGTGGGCTGCGGGCTTCCCATGAAAGCGCGGAATTGCTCCGGATTGAGCAGGGCTGCTGCGGCATTCGTCTCGTCGAGGGCTCGCACCAAAGCTGGCTTACCCAACCCCCGGATGGAGACGGGCTGCGGCTCGGAGGAGAAATTCGCCAGGATGAGCCTAGTCTTGGCCTTTCTTTGCAAGGCGATTCCATCCACCGCCAGAGAATTCGAGGAACGGGTCTGGACCCCTTCTCCACCGGCAAACTCGCCGTAATCTGCCAGGACATGGTACAGCGGAAAAACGCTAGAGGGTTGAGAATGGAATAATTCAGGCAATGGGCTCCCTGAGGCGGTTTCCATCACACCGCGCCAACCGGTTGTCTCATAATAAGTGACGCTCTGCGCTCCGCCTTCCGCCAGGTATTTCAGGCTGGCCGCGGTCCAACCCGCGCCGAGCAAGCTCGTCTGGCGGGGATCAACCTGGGGAGGCAGCTCTCCGGGCGGCGGAAGCGAAACGGGGCCGGTGGCATAGGGGTTGAAGCGCGGCTTGAGCGTCAATGGACTGACAATGACCGGTTTGCCTCCTGCCAGGCGGCGGGCGGTACGCACGGCTGCCCCTTGCGCTTCAAGAGTCTCTACAATGGAAGCATTGTCGAAGGCGTGCACTTGCGGATTGATCGCAAAGGTCACCAGGTCGATCAAATCGAGGGGCGGCAGGGTGCGCTGCATAAATATGAAATCGGTATTCGTCCCTGCGCCGATGAGAGCCCCGGGGATCAACCCGATTAAATACGGCAAGGCAGCTTCGAGCGCCTGGCGGGTAGGAGAGCCCCCTGTAAAAATTTCTTTGAGCGGATAAACCAACCAGGTTTTGACCGGCGGCAGCCTTGTTTTGACAGCTTCCTTGAGGCGGGCTAAACCGACCTTTAGCCCGTCTCCAATCAGCAGAGCAGCTGTGAGAGATACCCCTAAAGCATCCGCCTCTGCTGCAGCATGGTTCAATTTTTCAACGAAATCTGGTTCAGAGAGCGATAGCTCAACGCGGAGATGGTCGAGGTGCAAGGCTTTCAGGCGGCTGATCTCCACGGCGTTCGAAGGTTGCCCGTGGCTGGCAACTCCCAGGCCAAGGCGCGGCAGTGGGAAAGTTTCCTCAGGCTGCAAGCTGAAAGTGACTGGCTGGATACCACCCTGGATTGCGACCGCAGCACTTTTCGCTGCTGGTGCTCGCTCATCCATCAGCGACAATGTGATGGATTGCTCTACGCGAGTACCCGCTTCGATTTTCACTGGATAAGGCAGCCGCAGTGGGGTACAGAAGGTTTTAAACGAAGCATCTGTCCAGTTGCGTTGGTCTTCCATCTCAAAAATGTCGCCGGAGAAGCTCAATTCTGCCCACAGCCCCGGTGAAACCTGGTGAGCCAGCGAGCGCAGCTCGGCAAAGGGAGTGACGGGCTGGGTGGCGCAGATCAGCTCGGGGAAGGCTCCAGCCTCGGTTTGTCCATCTACATGCTCGAGGCGCGCCGCGGCTCCAGCGCAAGCCGCCGGGTGCAGGACGCAGAACCCGATCCGGTTGCGCATGAAGGTGGCATGCGCCTCCCCGCGCATGCTGAAGATGATCTTACCCTGGGGGTCGCCGGTGATCTCTCCTTTCCAGGCAAAGTCGATCTCTCCGCGCCGGTTCTTGACCTCATAAGTTATTTGGAAGGAATCGGGCTGGATATCCATGTGGATATTGGAAAAGTTGGGTAGGATCGTACCCCAGTTGCGGTCTCGGATGGCAACATAGATGCGCCGCAGGATTTCCTGATCTCCCAGCTTGATGTAACGCAGATCGCCCTGCTCGAAAAACAAGGCCAGCGGCCCGGCGCGCAGCGGGATACGCTCGGGCAGCGGTTCACCTGTTCCGTAATAGAGGATATTATTTGAACTCATACAGCCTTCTTCATCTTGACCGCCTGCTTTACCGCCTCCAGGATATCTTCGACAGCCATGCCGTAATGATCCAGAATGGTGGCATAAGGACCAGTTTCGGCGAAGCGGTCTGCCAGGCCAACGCGCCTGACCGGAACAGGAACTTTCCCGGAGACGACCTCCGCCACCGCTCCGCCTAACCCGCCCAGGATGCTGTGCTCTTCCACTGTGACCAGGGCGCCGGTTTCCTTGGCGGCTTGGATAATTGCTTCCTCGTCCAGTGGCTTGAGGGTGTGGATCTCCGTCACCCCAGCCTGGATGCCTGCGTCTGCCAGCACTCGGGCGGCTTCCAATGACCGGCTGACCATCAGCCCACAGCATAAAATGGTCACATCCTTTCCAGAGCGCAGGTGAACAGCCTTGCCGATGACAGGCTGGTAAGCATCGTCGAAAATGACCGGTACCTCATTGCGGTTGACGCGGAAATAAACCGGACCTTTCCATTCCGCCACCTGTGGAAGCAGCCTGGCGAGGGCGATCGTATCACCCGGCACGACAACCGTCATATTCGGCATGGCGCGCATGATGGCAAGGTCGGTGATGGCGTGATGGGTGGGACCATCGAAGGAGTCGGATATGCCGGCATAAGTTGCCATCAGCTTGACATTGGCTTCACCGTAGCACAGGTGGGTACGGACCATTTCCAGGGCACGTGTGGTGAATAAGAAGGCGAAGGTATTGGCAAAAGGGATCTTCCCGCTGTAGGCCAGCCCGGCAGCCACATCGACCAGCGACTGCTCGGCAATACCCACGTTGATAAAACGATCCGGGAAAGCTTCCTGGAACATGAAGCTGAAATCGGAATTCGAGACATCCGCGCTGAGCACGACCACGTCAGGGTTTGATTCTCCCAACTTGACCAGTGCCTCGCCATACGCTTTGCGCATCAAGACTAATTCTGCCATTTTTTCAATCCTTCCTCCAGCTCTGCGAGAGCTATTTCATACTGTGACTGGTTTGGGGCCAACCCGTGCCAGCGGTGGTCGTACTCCATAAAGCTGACGCCTTTGCCCTTGGTGGTGCGGGCGATGATCATGCTCGGGCGGGCATGGACTTCATCGGCGCGGTCGAGGGCGTTCAAGACCTCACCCACGTTGTGACCGTGGACTTCCTGGACATGCCAGCCAAAAGCTTCCCATTTATCTGCAATCGGTTCGGTCGGCATCACATCCGCCGTAGCGCCGGTTTGCTGGATGCCGTTGTAGTCCAGGATGGCGGTCAGGTTGCCCAGCCGGTATTTAGCAGCAGCCATGGCGCCCTCCCAGATCACCCCGGCATTAATCTCGCCATCTCCCAAGACGACATAGACGTTTCCAACCGAAGCCCGGGCAGATGGCGCGCTGGCCGAAGAGGGCTTGTTCCCTTTCATTTTCTGCGCCAGAGCCATACCAACCCCTACGGCGATGCCGTGCCCGAGCGGACCGGCGCACATTTCGACGCCGGGAGTCTTGAGCCGGTCTGGGTGGCCCTGCAGGCGGCTGTTAAACTGCCGGAAGGTCAGCAGCTCCTCAACTGGGAAGAAACCCCGGTAGGCCAACGCAGTGTAGAGCATGGCGCAGGCGTGCCCCTTGGAGAATAAAAGCCGGTCGCGCTCGGGCCAGCCCGGGTTAGCTGGGTCAACCCGCAAGTGATGGAAATATAAGGCTGCCAGGATTTCGGCAGCGGAGAAAGCACCTCCCAGGTGCCCGCTTTGGGCGTTGTAAACCATCTTCAACACCTGGATGCGAAAGGTCTGGGCTTTGACGCTGAGATCTCGGATTAATTCGTCAGAGTGATAGTGCATATTGGCTCCCTTTTTATTAGCTCACAGATTGCACGGATTCAAAAAGCGTACACAGAAAAGGCGGAAAAATGGAAAATCAGATCTGTATGAGACATTTAATCAGAGACATTCTTGATTCGATCGAGATCTCCTGTCCTGGCGGCTTCCAGTACCGGACCCATGTACTCATCCACCATCTCTGCAGTCAGGCGCACAGGCATATTCTCCAACTTCATCTTGAGCTGGGGGTTCTTGGCGGCAGATAGGGCACGGGTGATGTGCTCGCTGGTAAAGCCGGGCACCTCTTCCAGACGGGAAGGAAAACCGACTTTCTTTTCGAAAGCAATCATGGCATCGGCTACTGCCAATCCCAACTCGCGCCCAGATAATTTTTCGATCCTGGCTTGAGTATAGCCCGCCTCTTGATAAATCTTCCCCACAACCTGGAGGGGAGCCTGGATGGCGGGGGCAAAGAACACGGTATAGTAGGGGTTGAGCATACCGCAGGCGCGCCCGTGGCTGAGAATATCCACGAGCGAGAAGCTGGTCAGGTGGGCGCCGTTGGTGCCGCCGAGCATAATACTGTACCCGCCCAGGTCGGTGGCCAGGCCTAAAGCCTCGCGCCCCTGCGGATCGAGAGGATTGGCCAATACGACCGGCAGGTAATTCACCACCAACCGGATGCACTCCGCGGCAACCGCTTCGATGCTGGCATATTCGGGCTTTCCGGCGGCGGAATAGAGGACTTCGAGGGCATGCGAGATTCCATCCAGGGCACCATCGGCAGTAAGGGAAGCTGGTGCCCCAAAGGTAACCCGGTAATCGAAGACAGGCCTGGCGGGGACGATGGCGCCATCGACGACCAGCTTCTTTTGACCGGAGGTGAGGTCAGTGATGTTGGAATACTTGGTGAGGTGCGCAGCAGAGCTGGCGGCGGTCTGGATGGCGACATGCGGGGTGAGGGATGCGCGGCGGGCAGCCAGAGCCTGAGAAACCAGACCGGTGCCGAAATAATCGTCTATGCCGCCTCCCAACGTACGCAGCACTTCGGCAGCTTTGACCGCATCGATAGTGCTGCCCCCGCCAAAGCTGATAATCACCTCAGGATTGAGATCCTTGAGTGCTTCCGTAATGCGAAAAACATCCTGGCGCGGCGCGTTGGGTGCAGCGCCGTCTTCCTCTGCAAGGATCTGGATCCCTGCCTGTGCCAGCGAACCTCGAATAACTTCCAGGAAGGGCTCCGAGCCAGGAAAAGCGTCCCGCACCAGGGCAGCTTTCTGACCCTGGCTGGCGGTGACGGGTCCAATCTTTGGCAGTACATCGATGCCGTGCAGATAAGCCTCCCCTTTGAACTGTTGTAGCAGATCATAAGCTGGTTTGAAATTCTTCATGACCTAACCTCCTTTACTGCTTTCCATCTCTGCCAGCTTCAAGCTGGGCCTGGAGTTTTCTTTCAAAACGTCAATTTCGCAAAGAAAACTGTGCGGACTATTTCTATTGAAAATCCTGGCACAGTTTTTTGAGTTCCTGAACAGCGTCTTCCAGCCCCAGCTCTTTCAGCTGCTCCGCTTGAGGCCAGCCGCGCTGCAGATCCCAACCGCGCGCCCGGTAATATTCATCCAGCAGGTTGGAAAAGCCCTGTGGATCGATCAGCGTACCATCCGCCCGGCAAGGGAGCTGGAAATGCGGCGCCAACAACTCTTCCATTTCTCGCGAGCGCCCGGCACGCGCCAGCATGAGGCGTTCCAGGAAGAAGGCGCGCTCGGAGAGGCGTGTCAAATCAGAGCGCGTGTAGTCGATACCGGTCACGGCTTGCAACAGGCGCAGGTCGATCTCCAGATCGCCGGAAATATCCTCGCTCTCCAGCCAGTCCTGGCGGTCCTTGAAAGGCCGCACCACCTGGGGAAAGGCAAAATCACACAGCGGCAGGGAGTCGATCAGCATGTGCATGTTCTGGCTCCAGATGGCGACCGGGGCTTTGTTCTCGAAGGTCGGCTCAAGGGCAGTCTCATCTCCCCAGGTCTTCTGCGAGACGAGGCGGAACTGCCTGCGCGCCAGCGCGCGATTTTCCAACACCAGGTCAGCCAGGATCAGCACACTTTGGTGAGTGCCGATGGTGGGGTCGCGGCTTTCGGAAGCGTACATCATGGCGGAGATGACCCAGAAGGGCAGGGGCTCCTCATCCCAAAAACGACCTTCGCGGTGGGCAGGGAAGCCAAAGCCGAACTCCAAGCGCCTGCCCAGGTCGATCAGGTCGGCGGGCAGCTCATTTTCCAGCGCGTCCATCGCCCTGCGCAGATCATCCGCCAGCAAGGATCCCAAGCCCTGGCGGTGGGCAAGCTGTTCCTGGAATGCTTCGTACCAGAAAACATCCGCAGGTGCAATGGGGAATCCGCGGATGTGTTGAATACCGCGCTGGGTGCAGGCCACCAGCCAGGGCTGCATCACCAGGCGGTGCCAGAGGTCAAGCCCAAGGCGGTCACAGCTCTCTTTCAGGGTCACTTCTTCGCACAAGCCAAAGCTGCGCCCGGCGGGCACCTCCACACCGCCGCCTTTATACTGCGTGGCATCCATTTGATTTTGGTTTTCACGGATCGCCATCAGGTAGCTGCCCACACACTGTCCCGGCACCAGGCGTCCGTCGGTGGTCTGTTCGTAGGAGGAGACCAGGCAGTTGAAGGTGCAAGCCTGGCTGCAGATCGGGCGGCGTTTATGTGTGCCGCTGCCTTCCAAAGCACCCCCAACCGGGACAGTCTTGAAGACGCCATATCGAGAGATTTCTCCCAGCAGGGCCTCCGGATGAGCCACACCTACGCTGCCTGTGCCGCGCACAACGATGGCTTTCAGGTTCTTGCTGCCCCAGACGGCTCCGAAGCCGGAATGCCCGGCGGCGTTTTCCTCGGCGTGCTGGACGGTGGCAAAGCGCACCAGGTTCTCCCCGGCGGGTCCGATTGCTAGCACCTGAGCTTGCGGATCGAAACGGTCTTTCAGGCGGATCTGAGTCTGGTAAGTGTCTAACCCCCAGAGAGTCTGTGCATCAACCAGGCGGGCCTGGCTGTCTTTGATTTCAATATAAATCGGGTAGATTGCTCTACCAGAGATCACGACCGCGTCGAAGCCGGCATACTTTAATTCGGGGCCAAACCAGCCGCCCAGCGTGGAGTGGGTGTACCATGCCAAGGGATAGGTGCGCGGTGAGACCGCAGTCATGATGGTGCGCCCGCCGGTGGGGGAGAGCGTGCCGGTGAGCGGTCCGGTGGCGATGATGATACGGTTCTCTGGATCAAAAGCATCGCAGCCAGGAGGAATCGCTTCCCAGGCCAGGCGCGCCGCCAGGCCGCGCCCACCCAGGTAACTATGGGCATAAGGGAGTGTGCCTTCTAGCCTAAATTCTCCGCTCGAAAGGTCAATGAATAAAATTTTGCCAACCCATCCACCGGTCATCTTATGCCTCCTCCGATATCAAGGTCAGCGCCCCAACTGGGCAGAGCTCCACGCACACTGGGCCTGCCTCTCGGCCGCGGCAAAGATCGCACTTGAGGTACATGCCCAGCCGTTGATTATAGAAGATGGCATGGTAGCGGCAAGCCTCCGCGCAGGCGCCGCACTGCAAGCATTCTTCTTCGAAGAGGATCACCAGTCCATGCTCATCGAGGCGGATGGCTGTGTTGGGGCAGGCAGCGATGCAGTCGGGGTAGTCGCACTGGCGGCACAGGAAAATCTCAATTTTGCCCTGGGCGAGGTCTTTATTCACCCGCAGGCGAGCCAGCTCAAGGCTGCACTCGTCTTGGTGGAAGAGCGAGCAAGCCAGGGTGCAGGCCTGGCAGTCACGGCAGAGCGAGGAGTCGATCAGGATTTTCATGTCAGGCATTTGTTTGCTGAGCCAGGAATTTCTCCTGGATGGTACGGGCGTGGACGAGGTGGGCTTGCATCGCCTGGCAGGCCCCTTGCGCATTACGCGCGGCAACCTGTTCGACAATCACGGAATGGTCTGGCATAACCGTGGCAAAGAGGTCGGAATATCGGGAAACCGACAGACGGACTTCCTGCATCGGTTCTCGGATGGAATCGAGCAGAACAATCATCAGGGGATTGTGCGATGTTTTTGCCAATGCGGTGTGAAACTCGGCATCCTTATCGGCAAATGCCTGGACATCCGCTTTGACCTGTTCCATCTCCGCCAGGATCTGGCGCAGACCAGCAATATCTGCATCGGTAGCCTGCAATGCTGCCAGGCGGGCAATTTCTACTTCGAGGATCGTGCGGACGCTGTGAAGATCATCTAACGTCACCGCATGGGTGAGTAATAATAAACTGAAACTTTCAGCGAAATGGTTATTGGATACCTGGCAAACGAGCGTGCCTACGCCGTGCCTGGTTTCTAAAAGCCCTTTGGTGACCAGGATCTGGACCGCCTCGCGGATGACAGTGCGGCTTACGCCAATCTGTTCTGCCAGCTCGCGTTCGGGGGGCAGCTTCATACCGGGCTCCAGGCTGCCATTGACGACCAGGCCTTGGATTTCTTCCACCACCTGGTCGACCAGGCGACCTTTATTGCCAATCGTACGAAATGTACTGGCTTCCATAGTTTATGACATTGAAGAAGGTGTCTCAAGCAGCCGTTTAAGCTCGCTCAGGAACTGCGCAGCCTGCACACCGTCCAACACGCGGTGGTCTACCGTCAGGGTAAGATAGATAATCGGGCGGAAAGCAAGCGTGCTGTCATCTAAAGCTACTGGCATCTTGATGATTTTTCCGGCTGCCAGGATGGCGCTCTGCCCGGGGATGAGGATGGCGTTGAAGCGCTCGATGCCGTACATGCCCAGGTTTGAAATCGTAAAGGTACCACCGGTCAGGTCTTCGAGCGTAAAGCGCATGTGCTGACCTTTTTCCTGGAAAGCTTTGATCTGGCGGGAGACCTGTTCCAAGGATAGCCGGTCCGCATTTCGGATGACCGGCGCGACTAGCTCGCCTCCACTCGCCAGGGCTACGCCGACATGGATCTCTGAGTAGGCTACGATACGATTATTTACGAAGGCGGCATTCACCCGCGGGTGATGCTTGAGGGCGTCGGCGGCCGCTTTGACCAAAATAGCAGTGACGGATGGACGCTGCCCACTGCCAGCCTGCGCAGCAGCCGCCTCTTGCAGGCGGAGCGCCTGGGTCATATCGGCGCTCAAGGTGAGAGAGAATTGGGGCGCGGTCTGAACGCTTTCGAGCATACGCTGACCGGTCAGGCGCTGGTTGTGGGTCAGCTCGATGGAGGAGGTTTGCGTGGTGCGGATCGGAGATAGGCTGTCAGCCGGCTGCTGCGCAAGATTTCTAGAGGATTCGGCATACGCCCGGACATCCTCTTCTTTGACCCTGCCGTCTGGCCCGGTGCCTTTTACCTGACTCAGGTCGACCCCTAATTCTTTGGCAACCCGCCGCGCTACCGGTGTGGCGCGCAGTCCCTGACCCTCCCCCTCACCCCTAGTCCCTCTCCCCTCGGGAGAGGGGAACTCTGGTCTCTCACCCAGGCCATCCTCTGATGTGGAAGGAAGCTGGGTTTCAGCCTGGCCCCCTCCCGTCGAGAAAGGAGAAGGATTCTTTTCGTTAACCTCGTTGGCACCTAGAGGAGGTAAAGTGGGCACTGGCTCAT
Source organism: uncultured Chloroflexia bacterium (assembly GCA_963751425.1). Taxonomy (GTDB): domain Bacteria; phylum Chloroflexota; class Anaerolineae; order Anaerolineales; family UBA4823; genus CAVVUF01. The sequence continues at coordinate 179,519 of CAVVUF010000004.1, forward strand.
CCGAGGCGGCGATGTAGGCGATCACTTCACCAACCTTGACTTCTGCACCATCCACGGCTCCAGGGCGAATGCCTTTTATGATACCGGCAGCCGGCGACTCGAGCTCTGCCACAGCTTTGTCGGTTTCGACCTCCATCAGGATCTGGAACTGCCGGACGGTCTCGCCTTCTTTGACCAGCCACTGTACGATGCGGGCAGTATCCATGTGCTCAGACATCTTATGGATGAAAAGCTCGACCGCCATGGTTACTCCAGCACCTTGCGGATGGCGCGCAGCACATCTTCGGTCTCGGGCCAGACACCTTTTTCGATGCTGTCAGCAAAGGGAATGGGCGAGGTACGCCCTGTGACGCGCACGATCGGGGCCTGCAGGTAATCGAAAGCCTGCTCCATAGCCACCATACCCCATTCACCCGTGGGACCGTAGGAGCGGCAGGCCTCGGCAGCTACAACCACCCGCCCGGTCTTGCGGGCTGAAATTCCGATCGTTTCTTCATCCAGCGGGCTGATGGTGCGTACATCGATAACTTCGATACTGATGCCTTCGCTCTCCAGTATTTTTGCGGCTAACATGGCATACCAGACCAGCGAGCCAGAGGCGATGACGGTCACATCCTTACCTGGGCGCTTGATATCACACTTACTCAACGGGAGGGTGTAATCTTCTTCTGGCACCAACCCATGGAAGGAATATAAGAATTTATGCTCCAGGAAAACAACCGGGTTATCGTCGCGGATGGCGGCTTTGAGCAAGCCCTTGGCATCATAAGGGGTGGAAGGCAGCACAACTTTTAGCCCAGGGATATGGGCGTACCAGACTTCAAGGCTTTGGGAGTGTTGGGCGGCGATGCTCTTGCCAGCTCCACCGCCGGTCGGCATGCGCAGCACCCAGGGCACTTTGCACTGCCCGCCGGTCATGAAACGCAGCTTGGCGGCTTGCGTGCAGATCTGGTCCATGGCCAGACCAGAGAAATCGCTGAACATGATCTCCATCACCGGGCGCATGCCCACCAGGGCTGCACCGGTGCCAGCACCGACGATGGTGTTTTCACTAATAGGGGTGTTGCGCACGCGCTCCGGTCCGAACTGGTCGAAAAGCGTGCGTGTGACGCCGAAGGCACCACCGTGCTTGGCGATATCCTCGCCCATCAGGAAGACACGCTCATCACGCAGCATCTCTTCGCGCAGCGCCTCGCGGATCGCTTCTTGGTAAGACATCTCTTTGGCCGCGGCGCCGGGCGGCACCTGGACGATCAGATCGGGGGATAGAACTGGCTTGCTCGAAGCCAGGGAAACTGCATCGCGTTCTGCGGGGGTCATCGTTTCTCCTCCTAAATTCATACGTAGATATAATCCATAGCCGTCGCCGGATCGGGAGCCGGGCTGTCTTTAGAGAACTGGACGGCAGCAGCCATTTCTTCTTTGACCGCCGCGTCGATTGCATCCAGCTCTGCTGCCGGGACGGTTTGGTTCTCTACCAGGTACTTACGAAAACGGCCGATGGGTTCTTTCTGGCGGTATTCTTCCACTTCGAGGCGGGTTCGATATACCTCAGGCTCGCCAGCATAATGCCCCTCGATGCGGTAGCTTTCGGTGACAAGCAGGGTGGGGCCTTCTCCTCTCCGGCAGCGGGCTACGGCCTCAAGGGCGGCTTCATAAACTGCCAGGACATCGAAGCCGTCCACGCGCACACCCGGAATGCCGTAGGCTTTGGCGCGGATGGAAAGGTCTTCAATATTCGCCACTTCGCTGATACGGGTCGATACGCCGTATTTGTTGTTTTCCAAGACGAACAGGACGGGCAGCTTCCAGATGGAAGCCATGTTGAGCAATTCGTGCCAGTTGCCGGTATTGGACCCGCCATCGCCGGTGAAGGGCACTGCCACGCGGTCTTCACCGCGCATCTTGAAACCCAGAGCAGCGCCGACTGCCAGCGGGATGCCAGACCCTACGACGGCCAGTGCCCCTAAGCTGCCGGTCTCGAAGGCGGCGATGTGCATCGAGCCGCCGCGACCCTTGCAGTAGCCGGTCTCTTTGCCGAAGATTTCCGCCATCATCTTTTTCGAGTCGGCACCTTTGGCCAGGTTGTGACCGTGGCTGCGATGTGTGCCAGCTACCAGGTCGTCGGGACGCAGTGCCATACACACGCCCACGCCAGAAGCTTCTTGACCGATGTAGGGGTGCACGGTCCCTTTGATCAGGCCGCGTTTGAACACGTCAATGGTAGCTAGCTCGAACTCGCGGATGACGACCATGCGCCGATACATCTCCAACATTAACACTTGGGATAATTAAATCATTGCATCTCCTGTTAGTTCCGCTGATTAGGGGGATGTATGAGGTCATACCTCATACCATTAATAGCACGGAAATATGGGCGGAGTCAAGTGCTATTTGTCATGTTTACAAGGAGGGATTTGCCCAATAGCGTCAGATTACCATTCGGCTGCATACCAGCGCAAATACTGTTCCAGGTGTGACTTCCAGTAAATTTCGTCATGATAGCCCGCAAACAGGTGCCACTCATGGGGAATATTCCGCTGGTTGAGCAGGTCCTCGAACCACCTGGAAGACTGCAAGATTTCGGGGCGATCGTTCAACCCAGCATCGATATAAAAGCGCGGCATGAGCTCAGCTGGGATTTCATCCAGCCACTGTTTAACAAAGGGCACATCGCTCCAGAAGAGCGCCAGGCTGTGCAGCCCAACTGCTCCAAACAGATCAGGGTGCTGCAATCCCAGGTTGGCGGCCCAGCCTGCACCGCGCGACAGCCCCCCGATGGCGCGGTACTCACGGTCAGGCAGCGTGCGGTAATGGTCATCGACATAGGGAATCAAACCCTGGAGCAAGGCTTCATCGAAAGGATCCTGTTCGGCTGTACCCCAATTGGTGTCGCGGGGCATGACAACCAAAAAAGGCGCAATCTCCTCTGCGGCAATCCAACGGTCCAGGACTTCACCCACCCCCAGCCGATCCCATTGGTCATCGTTGAAGCTTTGCCCGTGCACCAGGTAGAGCACCGGGTAACGCTGGTCACGGGCTTCAGCATAACAAGGCGGCAGGTAGATGCGGTAATCCAGGGGCTTTGGCGTATTATCGACTTCGAGCTGACCGATCACAATCCTCCCGCCGAGCTTCAGGCATTTTGAAGGTGTTTGGGTTGGGGTGAGCGTTTGCGCCGGAGTGGCTGGCAAAGGTGTGACTGTGGAGGTTGGGGTGGCTGTGGGCGCAGGCGGAGAGCTGGACGGGACGGTTGAAGGGGTAAAAATCGGCTCCACCGGGTGGCTGGATCGGACAGGGTTTGAACTTTGGCTGGCTGCCTGGCAAGCGCTCAAACTGGCATACAGACAGCATAGGAACAGGAAAATAAATTTCTTCAACACGTTATACAGCCTTTGCAATGACCGAGTCTACCAGAAAATATAGAGTTCTCCGAAACTGTCCAAAACAACTTGAGGAAATCCGGTTTTTGGGTTATTCGCTGGTACAATTGGCGGAATGCTTTGGGAAAAAAGTAAGATTTACCCTCAAGGAGCAGAATCAGGAGCTGCTTATGCGTAAATGGATCTATTTTGCCTTTCTGTTGGCTTGTTTTCTAACGGCCTGCTCGTCGGGAGAGAAATCCCCCTCGCTAACGGCGCTGCCAAAGCTGACCGAGACCTTTTCTTTGAAATTGCCGACCAAGACTGCATCACTGACCCAGGCACCTGAGCCTACGCTCACCTCCGCCTCCACTCAAGCACCGATTCCAGTGAGCAGCGAATCCATGCCTGGATGTACGGCGAAGAGCCTTTTCCCCACCCCTAACCCGACCATGGAGGCGCTTTTTCCTCCAGTTAGCCAGGAAGATTGGGCGCGCGGACCTGAAACTGCTTCGGTGACTCTCATCGAGTACAGCGACTTTCAATGACCCTACTGTGCCAGTCTTGCGCCCGTGTTGGCGCAGCTCGAAAAAGAATTTCCAAATGATTTGCGGGTTGTTTTTCGTCATTTTCCTTTGATCGGCACGCCTGAACAGCCTTTCCATGATAAGGCGGCGATCTCAGCCCAGGCCGCTGAAGCGGCCGGACTGCAAGGAAAGTTTTGGGAGATGAATGAATTGTTGATGGTAAACCAGGGTGAATGGGCCGGTATGACAGTAGATCAATTTAAAACCTGGGTGGTTGAAAAAGCTGCCGGCCTGGGTTTGGACGTTGACCGATTCGAGCAGGATTTGACCAGCGATGCGATGGTCAGCAAAATCCAGACTGCCTGGGAGCACGGCCAGGAGATTGGCTTACCGGGTACGCCTTTCATCCTGTTGAACGGCGCGCAATACAGCTCAGGCCTGGATCAAAGCATGCTGTCGGATGTGATCAAGCTGACCCTGCTGCAAAAACGGCAGTATGCCGACTGCCCTCCGATGGTGATTGACCCGGCTAAGGCATACTTGGCCACGCTCAAGACAGACAAAGGGGATATTGTGATCGAGCTTTTTGCTGACCAGGCGCCCCTGGCTGTGAATAATTTTGTCTTTCTGTCTCGAAATGGCTGGTATGACGGCGTTACCTTCCACCGTGTCTTGCCTGGTTATATCGCCCAGTCAGGCGACCCAACCGGTACAGGGTATGGCGGCCCAGGCTATGCCTTCGAAAATGAAATCTCCCCGGATCAAAATTTCGATTCTGCTGGCCTGGTGGCTATGGCCAATGCAGGCGCCGATTCTAATGGCAGCCAATTTTTCATTACTTATGCTCCGGCAACCCAATTGAATGGTGGTTACACTATCTTTGGACGGGTAATCTCGGGGATGGATGCGGCTGAAAGCCTGACGCCGCGTGATCCATCGCAGAACGCAGACCTGCCGGAGGGTGATAAGATTATTTCGGTCACGATTGAGGAGAAATAGATTACGCAGAGCCCCTCACCGCATTTGGATGGACCTTTGGACAGCCCTCAGTTGAGCGAGGGATTTTCCTGGTTAACTTTGTTTCAGCTTGTCTTGAGCCTCCTGGCTGCCTTCGGGCTGATCGCTTTTAGCCTTTTCTTTGCCTTGATTGGAATGGGGCAATTTTCCAGTCCGGTGCCGGGCATGCCCGATCCTGTTTCAACCTACCTATATGCCGGGAGCCTGGCTTTTGTGGGTTTCTTGATGCTGCCATCAGCCGGGTACGCCCTTCAGCGCATGATCAAAGGTGAAAAGAAGCGCAGCCAGTATGTTTTCAATAATCGTTGGCTGATCCTGGCTTCAGGATTGCTGGTCATATTGCTGCCTCTGGTTTTGTTGGCGGGAAACCTGGTATCAAAGTATGCGAAGATTTCTTGGATCCTCTTACCTATTTTGCACATCCTGGCAGTATCCATCCCGGTTTTTTGGCTTGTCATGGTAGGTCTAAATGGGCTTAAACCCGTTTCTGGGCAGCGTGTTTGGGGTTTGCTGGGCGCCGGGGCGGCCTTAGGCCCTGCATTGATCCTGGTATTGGAGCTGGCTCTCCTGGCCGGTTTCGTTGTGACGGCGATCTTCCTGGTTGCCATGCAGCCAGAGAAAGCCAGCGAATTGGCTGACCTGCTTCAAAAGCTGCGGCTTGCCCCTAATAATCCACAAGTCCTGGAGCAGTTTTTGCAACCCTTCCTGGCGAGTCCGGCGGTGGTTGCGAGCATCTTTATATACATTGCTGTTTTGGTCCCCCTGATTGAAGAAACCTTCAAGCCAATTGGGGTGTGGCTGTTGGCTGGCCGGAAATTGACTCCGGTGGATGGCTTTATGGCGGGTGTGTTGAGCGGAGCAGGATATGCCCTTTTTGAAAACCTGTTCCTTTCAAGCGGCGGTGGACAGTGGGTGAGTGTGGTGTTAGCCCGGGTTGGCACCGGGGCCGTGCATATCTTTACAACCAGCCTGGTAGGTTGGGGGTTGGCCTCCGCCTGGAGCCAGGGACGTTACCTTCGTTTAGCCCTGTCTTTTGCCGCGGCTGTGGGTTTGCATGGATTGTGGAATGGGCTGACCATCTTCACAGTGGGTTCACAGATCAGCACGATCCCAGGGATAGGATCTCTTCCCCAAGTCGGGTATATTCTTCCATTCGTGCTGGTCTCATTAGCGCTCCTGTGCATCCTGATGATCTGGCTGTTTAACCGGTCCATGAAGCGTGCTATAATCGCCTCTCTGCCCCTGGCAGAAGGCGAAATCGATCGCGAGATTGAAACTGACGAGGTATAGAATGGATTTTATTCTAAAATTAATTGATATTTTTATTCATCTGGATGAATACCTGGGACAGGTGATTCGGAACTATGGCACCTGGACTTATATGCTCTTATTCCTGGTCATTTTCATGGAAACTGGGTTGGTGGTGACACCTTTCTTGCCAGGTGATTCCCTGATTTTTGCAGCGGGCACTTTCGCAGGCATGGGGGCTTTAAATATTTGGATATTATGGGGCGTGCTGTGTGTGGCGGCCATCCTCGGTGATACCGTGAATTATTGGATCGGTCACTATATCGGGCCAAAGGCTTTCAGCGGCCAGGTTCCTTTCTTAAAGAAGAAATACCTGGACCGGACGCACGCTTTTTATGAAAGGCATGGCGGTAAAACCATTATCCTGGCGCGTTTTGTCCCCATCATCCGCACCTTTGCTCCCTTTGTCGCTGGCATTGGGGCGATGACGTATTCCCATTTCATTACCTATAATGTGGTCGGTGGGATCGCCTGGGTGAGTTTGTTTTTGTTTGGCGGGTACTTCTTCGGTGGCTTGAAATTTGTGCAGGATAATTTCTCTTTTGTGGTGATCGCGATTATCCTGATCTCAGTGATGCCGGCTGTCATCGAAATCATCAAGGAGCATGGTCGAAATCGAAAATCGAAGGAAGTAGCCGCAAAAGGCAGTTAGGTGTAAAATCCGGATATGGATCAAACCCGTCTACTCAAATCCTTATCCGATCTACCCTTAGGGGCGATCAAGTATTTTGACCGCCTTGGCTCTACCAACGATGAGGCTTCTGTGTGGGCGGCTCAAGGTGCTCCAGACCTGGCGCTGGTGGTTGCCGAGGAGCAAACTGCCGGGCGCGGCCGCCAGGGCCGCAGCTGGGTTACCGTGCCAGGGGCTTCGCTGGCGTTTAGCCTCATCATCTATCCATCTGAAAAGAGCCTGTATATTTTACCGCGCCTGACTGCCCTGGGAGCCCTGGCAGTTAGAGATACGCTGGAAAATTATTATGGCATACGCACCCAAATTAAATGGCCGAATGATGTCCTGGTGCAGCGCCGCAAACTGGCCGGCGTTCTGGCTGAAGCACAGTGGATGGGTGACCAAATCGGTGCCTTGATCCTGGGTATTGGCATTAATATTGCAGCCGCTTCGGTAGGCACAGCTTTACGCAATGATGACAGCCTGCGGGCCACCTACATTGAAGGTATTCTCGAGCGCCCAGTTGACCGCCTGGAGCTTCTTCACCATGTGGTCGCAGAACTGCTGCGCTGGAGACCGCGCCTGGCTTCTCCGGAGTTTCTACAGACATGGGAGTCCAGCCTGGCTTTCCGCGGCGAACATGTGCAGGTGATTACGGGACAAAGCGTGGGTAAAGATGGCCTGCCGGCTGGATTGGAAGGTCAGCCTCCTACGGTGGTCAATGGCATGATCCTGGGTTTGGCTCCCGATGGCTCCTTAAAGCTGCGCACTCAGAGCGGAGAAGTCATCGCTGTGCGGGCGGGCGAGGTCCGGCTGCGCCTGATGGAAACTTCGCCCATCTATGAATGAGGAGTAAAAGCATGTCTTACGATAGCTTTCGAGAGCAAGCAGATGACAATGTTTTTTTAGAGCCAGAGAAGCCGGCTGAGGCAGCCCCCGCAACCTCTACGCGGAGGGCACGCAGACAGCGAGGTAATTTCCTGGGCATGACAGCCGTCCAGCGATTTATCATTGCGGTCATGTTGTTGTTCATGACCTGTTTGCTTGGCACTTTGTGCTTGCTGGTGACCCAAAAGATATCCTTCCCGATGTAAGGCAGCCAGCCGCCTATTCTGCAGCGACAGCCCCTGCTTTCTGCAAATCGGCCGCAGAAATGCGTGCCACAGAAGCCAGGCTGTCGCCCTCCTGAAGTTTAATTAATACATGCCCACGCGTAGCCCGGCCTGATTTGGGTACATCCGTCACCCGCGTGCGCAGCACAACCCCATTTGCCGACATCATCGTCAGATCATCTACCTCCTGAACCACTCGCACGACGGTAATCTTTCCGATCTTTCCCAAGCTTTTTTGGTCGATGGTTGCCACCCCGCCTGTGGCGCGCCCTTTGGTAGGATAATCTGCTAAGGGTGAACGCTTGCCATACCCTTTGGCAGTAACGACCAGCAGGTCACCATCCGGTTCAATGACCTCCATACCCGCTACAGCGTCACCCTTGTGCAAGCCGATGCCCGTTACGCCAGCGGCTGAGCGCCCCGTGGGGCGGAGGGTGGTTTCAGAGAAGCGCAAAGCCTGGCCGTTTTCAGTGACCAGGATGATCTCATCGCCGCCATGCGTCAGGCGCGCCCAACCCAATTCATCTTTTTCATCGAGGGTAATTGCTATCACTCCCGAAGGCCGCACGGAGGCGAACTCTGATAGTTTCAGACGCTTGACACGCCCGCCGCGCGTGGCAAGGGTACAGTATTCGGCTGCGGCAAAATCTGGGACCGTAACCGCCGCCGTAATGCGCTCGCTGGCATCGAGAGCCAACACGTTGACGATAGGGATGCCCTTGGCAGTGCGAGAGGCATCCGGGATCTGGTAGGCTTTCTCTGAATAAACTTTACCCCGGTCAGAAAAAAGAGGATTGTGTCGAGCGTGCGGGCTGGGAAGAGGATCAAGATCTCATCTTCATCCTTGGTCGTATGCCCGGTAACGCCCCGCCCACCGCGCCCCTGGGCTTTGAAGGTATTCGCTGCGCTGCGCTTGACATAGCCTTGCTGGGTGATACTGATAAGCACAGATTCGTCAGGAACCAAGTCTTCCTGGTGGAAATCTTCGCTGGACTCGATGGAGATGCGCGTGCGCCGAGGGTTATCGTACTTCTCGGCCAATTCAACCAGGTCATTTTTGATCAGGGCAAGGACTTTTTCCGGATTTTCCAAGAGGTCTTCCAGGTATGTGACGCGCTCAATGAGCTGGCGGTGTTCTTCTTCAATTTTCTGCCTCTCCAAGGCCGCCAGGCGGCGCAGCTGCATATCCAGGATGGCCTGCGCCTGGAGCTCGCTGAGCTTGAAGCGCGTCACAAGACGTTCCTTGGCTGTCTCGGCATCTGGGGATTGGCGAATGGTCTGGATGACATCGTCCAGGTTGGCCAGGGCGATCAGCAAGCCATCCAGAATATGAAGACGGGCGCGCGCTTTTCCCAATTCAAAGCGTGTCCGGCGGGTAATCACTTCCTGGCGATGATCGATATATATTTTCAGGCTGCGCTTCAGTGAGAGCAGGTGCGGTTCGCCGTCGACCAGGGCTAAGAGCTGCGCACCGAAGGTGGACTGTAAGGGAGTGTACTTATAGAGCTGGTTGAGCACTTTCTTGGGCTGTGCCCCGCGCTTCAGCTCGACAATGATGCTCATCCCGCGCCGGTCCGATTCATCGCGTAAATCAGAGATGTCGGCAATGCGTTCCTCCCTCGCCAGCTCAGCGATGCGCTCCAGCAGGGTCGATTTATTGAGCTGGTAGGGGATTTCGGTGATCACAATGCGATGGCGATCTTTTCCCATCTCTTCAATATGTGCCAGACCGCGTAAAATGATGCGTCCCCGCCCTGTGCTGTAAGCCGATAAAATGCCTTCGGTGCCTACGATCACTCCGCCCGTGGGAAAATCGGGCCCGGGGAGGAATTTCATTAGACTTTCGATATTTACATCGTCGATCTGGTCGTAATTATCGATCAAGTGGATGATGGCCGCAGATAACTCGCCCAGGTTGTGAGGGGGAATGTTCGTGGCCATCCCCACCGCGATCCCTGAAGAGCCGTTCAAGAGTAAGTTCGGCAGGCGTGCAGGGAGGACAAGCGGTTCTTTGAGGGAGCCATCAAAATTGTCAACGAAATCAACAGTATCTTGATCGATATCTGCCAGCATCTCTTCTGCCAGGTGTGACAGGCGGGCCTCAGTATAGCGCATGGCAGCCGGCGAATCCCCGTCGATGGAACCGAAATTCCCTTGCCCATCAATTAACGGGTAGCGCATGGAGAAATCTTGAGCCATGCGCGCCATGGTGTCATAAACCGCCAGGTCGCCATGCGGGTGGTATTTACCCAAAACCTCACCAACAATGCGGGCGGACTTTTTGTGGGCGGTGTTCGAGCGGATGCCCATATCGTGCATGGCAAACAAAATCCGCCGGTGTCCGGGCTTGAGTCCATCACGAGCATCCGGCAAGGCACGGGCAACGATCACGCTCATCGCATAATCCAGGTAGGCGAGGCGCATCTGTTGATCGATGTCGACTTGTTCAATCGTTCCGATATCCATAAGAATTCCTTCTTTCTACTAACCAACACATTGGGAGGAAGCTTCCCGATGCACGAAGGTGAATTATACCTCTATGCTACCTTTCGTATCTATTCTGGAAATAAGTACCCTCAGGATTTATGGAAATTCTTAGATTGCTGCTTGACTTTTTCTAATTATGCTTTATAATGTAATTAACTTTGTATTGCAAAGTAAATAACACAACAAAGGAGAAATTTCGTGTCTGAACCACTTGACCTCAAAACAATTGAAAAAAAGGCTTTCCGGGCCGTTCACCAGGATGGTTTATGGGATATCTACATCGGCGGTATTGTGTTGAGCATGTCTTGCCTGGCGTATACGACTTCCAGTGAAGCCAAACCGCTCCTGCGTTTTGGACTCTACCTGGCAGGAATGGGCGTATTTTATCTTCTATTCTGGGCTGGTAAAAAGTATCTCACCACACCCCGCCTGGGTCAGGTAAAATTTGGGCCTCGGCGACAGAAACGCAGGTTGACCATGATGATTGTCCTGGCAGGAATCGTCTTGCTGCAGCTCGTTATTCTCATGGGGACAATCTTCTTGTGGAAGAATCCAGAAAGGGCAGCCGCTTTAGGCCTTTCTCAAACCGATCCTGATCTCGAACGCTTGCTGGTGGCGACCATCGGGGCCTTGTTCGTAGGTCCCAGCATGGTCTTCCTGGCTTATTTCAACGAGTTTATGCGGGGCTACTACATCGCAGTCATCTTGTCCCTGGCGGTCTTTTCGCTGATCTGGTTCGGAGAGCCGGTTTACCTGATCGTTGCAGGGCTGCTGATCCTCATCCCAGGTGTGGTGCTCTTCATACGATTCCTACGAAACCATCCCCTGCCTCCTGCTGAGGTCAGTTATGACTGAGCCCATTCTCAACCCAGACCTGGCTGGTCTCTCTGAGATCGACCGCCTGGTGCACGAGCCAGCCCGACTGATGCTGATGGCGGTGCTGTATGTCATCGACAGTGCTGATTTCACCTTTCTGATGAACCAAACCGGGATGACCTGGGGCAATCTTTCAGCACATATGAGCAAGCTGGAAGAAGCTGGTTACCTGGAAGTGGAGAAATCTTTCAAAGGCAAACGTCCCAATACCATGCTCCGCCTGACGCCTCAGGGCCGGTCTGCCTTCCAGACTTATCGTTCAAAAATGAAGCAGGTACTGGATCATTTGCCTGAATAAGGTAATCCATCGAAAAAACTACCGCCCCAGGAACTGGCATCCCTGAGGCGGTAAATTTGGTAATTAATCTTTATTTCGTTTTCAAATACTCATCAATCGCTTTGGCAGATTTACGACCAGCGGCCATTGCAGTGACCACCAGGCTGGGGCCAGTAACGCCATCTCCGCCAGCGTAGATTCCCGGAAGCGAAGTGGCGCCTGTTTCAGGGTCGGTGACGATCAGGCCATAATTTTTGGTTTGCAGGCCGGGAGTGGTCTCACCGATGATGGGGTCGGGCCAGTATCCCAGGGCGAGGACAGCCGTATCAGCTTCGAAGAAGAAGTTGGAGCCCTCAATGGGAACGGGTCTGCGGCGGCCCTTGGCATCTGGCTCGCCCAGCTGCATGCGAATGCATTCTAATTTTTCCAGGTGTCCATTCTCACCGGCAATGAAGCGGATCGGTTGGGTGAGGAATTGGTAGTGGGCGCCTTCTTCAAGCGCCATCGTCCGGTCGTGGCAGCCGCCGGGCATTTCTTTGAGCGTGCGCCGGTAAAGGCAGGTGACTTCATCTGCTCCCAGGCGCAGTGCGGTGCGCAAACAGTCTGAGGCGGTATCACCACCGCCAATGACCACCACGCGCTTTCCAATCTCCGGTCGGGCTTGCAGCTCGGGGGGCAGCAGCTCTAAGGGCAGGCTGGCGCGCGCCAGGAAATCAGTGGCTTTAAATACGCCGGGCAGATCTTCACCGGGCGCTTCCATGGGAGCATCGACCAGCGTTCCGACACCCACAAAGATCGCTTGAAAACCGTCGGCGAACAGATCGACGATCTTCTTACCTTTCCCAATATAGGTATTGGGGACCATTTTGACCCCGGCGCGTTCCAGGTCGCCAACGCGGTTGAAAACAATTTCTTTCGGGATTTTAAAATTGGGTATGCCGTAGGTGAGCAGGCCGCCCGGAGCAGGCTTGGCATCGAAAATGGTCACACTGTGTCCCATCTTCACAAGCTGTTCGGCACACCCCAGGCCAGCCGGACCAGCGCCGACAATCGCAACCTGCTTCCCAGTCGGCTCCCCTTGCGGAATTTCTACGCCGGCATTTTTTCGCTCGTAATCTGCAACAAAAGCTTCCAAAGGCCCCGTCATTACAGAGGCGCGCGATTTTAGATGCGAGCATGACCCCTGGCAAAGCTGTTCCTGAGGGCACACCCGCCCGCAAATCTCGGGCATGGAGCTGGTTTCGCGATATAACTTGGCTGCTTCAAGAAACTCACCTTGCTCAATCAACCACATGGCCGTGGGGATATCGTTATGCACCGGGCAGGCTTCCATGCAAGGCGCCGGGTCTGGGCACTGTACACACCTGGCCGCTTCTAACATGGCTTCTTCCGGTGTCAGCGGGATGACAACATCATTGAAATCATGGATGCGTTCCTCGGCAGAACGGGTTGAAACGTCTAAGGAAGGCGCGCGGGCGCGGGCCTTCCGGTCGATGGCCAGGAACTCTCTGGGTATTCCCTGAGACATAAGTGTCCTCCTAATCGTGTTCTGCGGAAGTATCGTAGCCAGCTATGCTCACACAGATTGCAAAGATGATGGGGCGTGATTCATGCGATCTAGGCGGCTTTAAGGGTTGTAAAAAGTATACCGAATTACTCTTCTTTGAGTAAAGTCGCGGATGTCACGATTTCTTGTGACAGTTGTCATAGTGAAGAAAGAAAAAACAGGGATGCAAGCTTCCGCATCCCTGCTGGTTACCCGTTGCTCATCTATGGCTGGGTGGGTACGGGAAACATCCCATCCAGGATAATCTCCAGCGCCATAGTATGGCTGCACTGTTTTCGGCTCTGGAAGAAATCACAATCACAGTGCCAAACACCCTCTTTAAAATCCACGATGTGCGGGTTATTATCCCCATCAAAAGTCACCGTGAGTGAATCAATGCGAATCCGATCGCGCTCTTCAGCATACCGCTTGGCTTTCTCGATCTTGCGCATCAATCCTGAGTCCATCTTTTTTTCTTTTCTCCTTTCGATTTAGAATGGTAAACAAAAGGCACGCCGCGAAAGCGCGCGTGCCTCGGTCAGACAGCTAACAGGGAGACTTTTTCAAAAAACACTCGCATAGGCGTTTTCCAATCTCGATTTCAGTATAAACTCTTTCCAGGATAAAGTCAACGGTGATATTAATCGAGTATGATTATTCTTGTGAAAGCGACGGGTTATTTATTTGTTTATGAATATTTATTAATTTCTACCAATTTCATCACATTTATGACATTCCTGCGTCATAGAGAGTGAGATGGAAGCACACATGACCTTTACCGCCACTCAAGTATATAGCAAGCAAATGCTTGCCGATTTGTATGAAGAGCACAGCCCTGGCCTCTTCCGTTATGCCTTTCGCCTGCTTGGCGACCAGGATGTGGCAGAAGAATGCGTTTCCGAAACCTTCAGCCGCTTCTTGCATGCCGTGCGAAATGGGGGTGGGCCACGCGACAATGCCCGTGCCTACCTGTACCGAACGGTTCACAATTGGGTTATGGATCATTACCGGCGCCAACCTCTCCCTCCACTGTCGTTGGAGGAGGATATGCACTCTGGAGATCAGGATAATGTCTCTCAGAGTGTCGCCAAAGAATTATTGAGGAATCATGTGCGCGCTGCTCTGCTGCGTCTGCCCGTGGAGCAGCAGCAGGTAATCCAATTACGTTTTTTGGAGGATTGGTCGCATGAGGAAGTGGCGGCTCAGATCGGTAAATCGATTGAAGCAACCAGAGCTTTGCAGCACCGTGCAATGATAACACTGCGTCGAATGCTTTTGGAAAAAGAGGAAGAACAAAATGACTGACAAAAAACCTATTCACAATGATGTTGATCCGCAGTTGGAAAAATTGATCGGCTTGCTGCGACCAACGCCTCCTCGAAATCCGCAAGCTGTGGAACAAAACCGTGTGAAGTTCCTGGCAGAGGTCGACACATTGATTGGTGGAAATGCAAACGCATCTCAGAAGAAAAAATTTTATCAGTTTCAATCCAAGGAGAAAACCAACATGAACGGTTTCAAACCCAAATTCGCCTTGACGACTCTATTCGTTATTGCGACTCTATTCGTATTTTTGTTCGGTGGCACCGGTCTGACGGTCTTCGCAGCCCAATCCGCTTTGCCAGGGGATGCCCTCTATCCGGTGAAAACGAGACTGGAACAAACCCGACTTTCGCTGACGTCAGAGGATGACCGTATAGCGCAGCTGCATCTATCCCTAGCGCAGAAACGCCTGGATGAGGTCAAAGGACTGATCAACGAGGGGCGTTACGACCAGGTTGGAAAGACATCCGCTGAGTTCGAGCGGCAAATTCAATTAGCTGTCGAAGCGCTCAAGAGCCTGGCGAACCAAAATCCCGCCCGCGCAGCTGAGCTGACCACCCAGATGATGGCAGAACTCTCCGCATATACGAAAGCACTTACCAGCATGCTGGTGAGCCTGCCTGACGATGTCAAGGTTGAGGTAGAGAAAGCGATTGTGGGCTCCGAATCAGCCGGTAACCTGGATGACAGTGCAAAAAGCATTGAGCTTACGGGCGTCGTCTCGAGCATGACTGCTGAAAACTGGACAATTTCAGGCCGCCTGGTGGCGGTTACCCCTCAAACCGAGACCAAGGGTACGTTCTCCGTGGGCGATACGGTCAAGGTGCATGTCCAGGTGAATGCAGATGGATCGTTAACTGCTCTCGAGATCGAGGCTGGCCCAGCGGTTGGCAATGCGAATGACAACCTGAACGCTAACGATAATTCCAATGCCAATGAGAATTCCAATGCGCAACTCTAACTCCAACGAGAACGAGAATGAGAACGGCAACGAGAATTCCAATGAGAACGAAAATGAGAACGCCAACGATAACTCCAATGCCAATGACAGCACTGGCGAGGATGAGTTCGAGTTCAAAGGTACGGTCCAGACCATCCTGCCAGACCTGTGGGTGATCGGTGGGATTACTGTGGCCGTTTCGCCTGAGACCAGCATTCGCGGCAAGGTAGCAGTAGGTGACAAAGTTGAAGTCCATGCTTTCGAACTACCGGATGGGACCTTGCTGGCGATCGAGATCAAGACCGAGGACGAGTTCTTCGAATGATAATGGAGATGATCGACGGCAGTGATGATGATAACGCCAATGACAACTCAAACGACAATGGGGACGATCACGGCAGCGGTGATGACAGCTCCAATGATAACGGCGATGATCATGGCGGAAGCGACAGCGGTGATGATAACAGCGGCAGCGGTGGTGGAAGCGACAGCGGTGACGATAACAGTGGCAGCGGTGGTGGAAACGACAACGGGGATGATGATTAACCCCGGTGAGTAGAACCCAACCGTAACCCTGGTAAGCCTGCAGGCGGATCGATGAAATGATCCGCCTGCAGTTTCAAAGATCATTGTCCGTTTTCATCTCAGGAAATAATGACTGCTATCCTTCGCTCTCGTCTTTCAAAGCTTCTTTCATCCCCCGGTCCCTGGCGCACCGTCCTGATTTGCCTGGGCGTTTTTTTGACCTTCTTCGCCGGGCTGGCGCTGATCCAGTTTTCAACGCCGGACCTGCCCGATAACGATGGGTTTTATCACATCAAGCTGGCGGAGATCATGCGCACGGAGGGGCTGCGACCGGCTTTCCCCTGGCTGCCGCTGACCATCCTGAACGCCCGCGAATACTACGACCACCATTTTTTATTCCACGTGGCTCTGATCCCCTTTACCTTCGGCGACCTGCGCCTGGGAGCCAAGTGGGCGGCAGTCACCTTTGCCAGCCTGGCGTTCTTTACCATCTGGTGGCTGCTGCGCGGCCAGCGGGTGCCTTTTGCTTTCCTGTGGTCATTGGGTTTGCTGGCAGTCTCTGAGGCCTTCCTCTACCGGATGTCGATCCCGCGCGCCCAATCGCTTTCGCTGGCGTTCCTGGTCTTGGGGTTGCATTGGTGCCTGACCAGAAAATACCAGCGGCTTGCTCCATTGGCTTTTCTATACGTCTGGATGTACGATGCATTTCCTTTGATTATTGCCATGGCGGCATTGTATGCCTTGGCAGTTGGGTTACTCGAGCAGGCGCCTGGAGCTGCGTCCTGTGTTGTATGCCGGACGTTGGCGTTATGCTTGGGCTGCTCATCAATCCCTATTTTCCGCACAACCTTGTCTTTATCTACCGGCATCTTCTCCCCAAGCTCTCAGAAATGACGGCGGTTTCGGTGGGCAGCGAATGGTACCCCTATACCACCGCCCAGCTTTTAGGGAATTCCCTCCTGGCATCTGGCAGCCTTTGGCTCTGGCGTGGTGGCATTGGGTTTGCTAGAAAGACGCATGGATACCCGGACGGCTACAAGTCTTTTCTTAGCTTTGCTCTTCGGCTTGATGCTCTTCCAGGCGCGCCGTTTTGTTGAATATTTTCCGCCCTTCGCGTTGATCTTCGCCGCATTTGCCTGGACGCCCCTGATCGAGACTTTCCGAAATCGAGAGAAGGTTTTGAATCAATCTCCGATGCTGCTTGGGCAATCCTGGCGAACCTGGCTGGTTGGAGGCGTGCTGGCGCTGGTCCTGATCCCTGGCATATGGATCACACTGCGCGGCTGCCTTCGACAGCCTGCAGGGTTCCAAACCCTACCAGCGCTACGCGGCGGCGTCTGCCTGGTTGGAGGAAAATACTCCGGCTGGCTCACGCGTCTTCCAGACCGATTGGGATGACTTCCCGCGCTTGTTCTTTTACAATACCCACAATACATACTTGGTCGGGCTGGACCCTACCTATCTGCAGCTCTATTCGGCAGACCTGTATGACCGGTGGGTGGAGATCACGGATGGAAAGGTTAGGCAATCCTCTGTAGAGATCGGCGGGCGGTTTGCTTCCAGCTACGTGTTCACCGACCTGGCACATAAGGCTTTCATCGCGCGGGCGAACGAAGATCCGGGGTTAGAGAAAGTGTATGAAGATGGAGAGGCAGTCATCTTCCGGGTCAAGAGATAATGTTTCCTGGCTGGTTAACCACCCTTCATCTACCAGTTCTGGTTTTAGAACTTGACTTCCATCCAGATCAAGGTTTGCTGAGCGGAAAATCCGGCATTCTCAATAGCTTCATCCACAAAGCCCGCCGGTGTGTTGAGCGATAAGCGCCGCCGGGGGGTCAGGTTTCTGCGCGCCTGGATGAGCAGAGCCTGGATAGCCTCCGGGTCAGCTTCCTCGGGCGCGGCCAAGAGCAGGTAATCTGAATACCCTGCATGGTTCATCCAGGATAATACCCCGCCCAATTCACCCTCAGCGGTCACGCTCCATTGTTTTGGATAGGTCAGGCTGAAGATGCGGTACAGGTCGCTGCGCCACCCCGGCTGGAGTGCTTTCCAATTGACGGGCAAATGCCAGGCAAATTCTGCCGGGTACATGCGCTGCAGCCAGGTGCGCTGCTGCATCCAATGCTCCGGGCGCCGGGAGCCTAAGCGATAATTATTGGCTGCAATATCTGGTATGGGGAGGGTATTGACCCAGGAGGTGCGGCGTGCCCTCTCCTTGAATCCCAGCGATTCGTAGATATGGATGGCGGCCGGATTATCATCGCGCACCTGCAGCCAGGCTGAAGCCCCGTGATGGTCGCTGCACATGCTCCAGGGCATGCGCGGTCAGGTGAGTGCCTATGCCCCTGCCGCGGTATTCAGGCAGCACCGCCACATTGGCGATCAAGTAACAGCGTTTTCCCATGGAAGCAAAGGGGATCAGGCTCAGGTTGCCCACCACCCGGTTCTCTTCTACCCACACATAACCGGAGAGGGGCAATACGGAGGCTTCTTCTGCCAAGGATGTCGCCCAGCTTGAAATATAGCTGAAACGAGCCGCATCGCGCAGGCGCTTGAGATAGTTCTGCCCATCGGGATCGAGGGTATCCTTAAAACAAATTTCGATCACATCAGCCACAGCCGCCAGGTCCCGGTGCGTATCTACGGGGCGCAGATGTGGATCGTGACGCTCAGAAGAAAAAATATTGACAGAAGAAGCCATTTACCCCAACCCGAACGATTTTCACTCGTTTGATAACCGGCACGAACATTGTACCTTATTGTACGCGGATCGAAAATAGTCTGATTTATGCATGGCTCATTTTCCTCATACATAACTCTAACAGAGTAACGCCAACTTTTCCAACCCATAATGTTATAATCTCAGCGGGAGCAGATCTCTCCCAAAGGAAGGAAACCGTTTTATGATGCGATTTGACCGTTTTACGGAGCGTGCCCAGGAAGCTGCTCAGCGCGCCGCTGAGATCATCCAGCGCTACGGGCATAACCAGATTGATACTGAGCATATCTTATTGGCGCTGATCGAGCAGCCCCAGGGTGTCATCCCCCAAATTTTGGATGTCTTAAAGGTGGATTCGGCTGCCTTGACGGAGCGCCTGGATTATATCTTGCGCACCAGCCCCAAGGCCAATATTTTTGGCGGCGGTGCCGGGCAAATCTTTATTACGCCGCGCGTCAAGCGGATCATTGACCTGGCGAATGAAGAAGCCAACAAGCTAAAAGATGAGTATATTTCCACGGAGCACATCTTCCTGGCGGTATTAAATGAGCGCAGCACGCCGGCAGCCCGCCTTCTAGAAGGGGCCGGGGTCACCCGCGAGCGCGTGTATGATGCCATCCAGCAGATCCGCGGCGGGCAGCGCGTGACGGACCCCCAGGCAGAGACGCGCTACCGCACTCTGGAAAAATATTCGCGTGACCTGACCACGGCAGCCCGCGAGGGCAAGCTCGACCCAGTCATCGGACGTGACACTGAAATTTTGCGCGTGATCCAGATCCTGTGCCGGCGCACCAAGAACAACCCGGTGCTGATCGGCGAGGCAGGGGTTGGCAAAACCGCCATTGTCGAAGGGCTTGCGCAAAAGATCTCCTCCAAGGATGTGCCTGAAATACTATCTGGTAAGCGGGTGATCGCCCTCGACCTGGGGGCCATGATCGCCGGCTCGCGCTTCCGCGGTGAGTTCGAGGAGCGCTTGAAGGCTTCCATTGAGGAGATCCAGCACGCCGAGGGTGAAATTATCTTGTTCATCGATGAGCTGCACACGGTTGTAGGCGCGGGAGCAGCCCAAGGCGCCATGGATGCCTCGAACATGCTCAAACCTGCCCTGGCACGCGGTGAGCTGCAGTGCATCGGCGCGACCACCCTGGATGAATATCACAAGCACATTGAGAAAGATGCGGCCCTGGAACGGCGCTTTGCCCCGGTCTATGTAGATGAGCCGAGCGTCGATGACACGATCCTGATGCTGCGCGGCCTGCGCGACCGGTACGAGGCCCATCACAAGGTGCGTTTCTCTGATGAAGCCCTGGTGCAGGCCGCGCGTCTCTCGGCTCGGTATGTCACCGACCGGCATCTCCCTGACAAAGCCATTGACCTGATGGATGAGGCGGCTGCCAAGCTGCGCGTGGCGCTCTATTCGCTGCCTCCAGATTTGAAAGATATGAAGAATGAGATCGATCGCCTGGCTGCCGAGGAAGAGCAAGCGGGTCTGGTGCGTGAATACGAGCGGGCGGCTCAAAAGAAGGCTGAACGCTTGCGCATCGAGGAAACTTTCAACCACGTACGCGACCAGTGGGAGTCTGAGCACCAGCTCGATGAAGTTGTAGATGTGCATGATATTGCAGAAGTGGTCGCCCAGTGGACAGGCATTCCGTTGAACCAGATGATGGAAACGGAATCTGAAAAGCTTCTGCACATGGAAGACCGCCTGCATGAGCACATCATTGGGCAGGATGAGGCCATTCACGCCATGTCAGATGCGATCCGCCGGGCACGCTCTGGTTTGAAAGATCCACGCCGCCCAATCGGATCATTCATCTTTATTGGACCTTCGGGAGTTGGCAAGACGGAGCTGGCGAAAGCCCTGGCCGAGTTTATGTTTGAGGATGTCGATGCGCTGGTGCGCATTGATATGAGCGAATACCGCGAGCAGCATACGGTCTCACGCTTGTTTGGGGCTCCTCCGGGCTACGTTGGTTATGAAGAAGGCGGACAATTGACGGAGGCGGTGCACCGCCGGCCTTATCGCGTGATTCTCTTTGATGAGATTGAGAAAGCGCATCCGGAGGTTTGGAATGCCCTCTTGCAAATCCTGGACGATGGGCGGCTGACCGATGGGCAAGGGCGGATTGTCGATTTTCGTAACACGGTGCTGATCATGACCAGCAACCTGGGCACCGAGTACGTGCACAAATCAGGCAGCCTGGGCTTTTTACAGAGCTCTGCCAGCCAGGAAGAACGCCTGGCGCACGAAAAGATCGAGAATGCCCTCAAAGGCGCCTTCCGGCCCGAGTTCCTTAACCGGATCGACGAGATCATCACCTTCTCGCCTCTCTCCCTGGATGATATGGTCAAGATTGTTGACTTGCAGATGAAAGAGATTGAAGGGCGTTTGAGCGAGCACGGTCTGAAGGTGGCACTGACGGAAACTGCCCGCCAATGGCTGGCGAAGGAAGGCTATAATCCTGCCTTTGGTGCCAGACCGCTGCGACGGGCACTGCAAAAGCATGTGGAGAGTCCGCTTTCTGTGAGTTTGCTCAGCGGACAATTTTCTGAAGGCAGCCTTATCCTCGTCGATATCGATCCAGAAAAAAACGAGCCGGTTTTCCGGCTGGCTGAAGAACGGGTATCTGCAGAGGCGGTTTAGTATTTACCCGGAAATTGAGATATGTTGTAAATCAAAAGCGCCGCGCGAAGCGCGGCACTTTTGATTTACAAACCTTAAACAAACCTTCGTTGAATATTTGGATTAAATGACAAATTACATACCTGCGAGCGGATAATCAGCGCTCAGATAATGATATTTGTCAGCCTTTTGAGGATATTTGCCACTGGATAGAACCTCCCTACTCAGGCTACATTTAAAGTAGGGAAAATTGTACCAGTGGATACTTTTGACCAACTGTCTTTGTTTCAGGGTATGACGCAAGACCAGCTCGAGCTCTTGCGGGGCTTGTTCATTCCCTGGAGCTGTGAGGCGGATACGATGATCTTCGAGCAAGGGGAACCGGCAGAAAATCTGTATGTGGTGGTTTCCGGGGAAATCATCGTCCAGTTCAAGCCGGATGATGGTCCGGCCATTTTGGTGGCACGCGTTCAGGATTGCGGTGTGGTCGGCTGGTCGGCAGCTTTGGGCAGCCGCGCTTATACCTCAGGAGCGATGACTACGGTGGATACACAAATGCTGCGCGTGCGCGGTTCTGATTTGCGGATGCTGTGCGTGCATGAGCCAGAATTGGGTGAGGTGATATTGGACCGCCTGGCTGGGATCATTGCTGAGCGGCTGCGCAGCACACATGCCCAGGTACTTGCTTTATTGGAATTAGGTTTGCGGACTTCTTTACACCATCAGGAGGTGAAGTAATGGCGCTGGAAAATGGAAATATAGACGCTCCGACCGAAGAACAGGTTCGTACATTGGTGGACAAGCTCAGCGCTTATATCGAGCAGTTCCACGGCGGCTCTGTGGAAATGGTTTCCTTCGATGGCAAGGTTTTGACGGTCCGCCTGGGTGGGGCTTGCCTGGGCTGCCCGCTGCTGCCGAGTACGCTGCACGGTTGGGTAGAAGGAACCATCAAACAGTTTTTCCCTGATCTGCAGGTCAAGTCGGTAAATTAACTCTTCTTTTCGATTGACCACTTCGACTTTTGGAACCAAAAAGCCTACCTGAAATTTTTCCAGGCAGGCTTTATGCATTTCCCGCCTAGCGATTTCTATCGCGTGATGAAGGGCAGATATATGTCTTTCGTTTTTCCAGCCAGAGCAAATGGGCTGATGTGACAGACGGGCACCTGCAAGGTGTCTTGTGCGAGATTTCGTACATACGGTCCACAGGCAGCTTCCTCCCATGCACTGCCATTCCACCAGAAAAGATGCAGCGTATCTTCCATGATGGGCTTGATTGTCTGCCCGTCATATTTCAGCGTGATGGTAACTGGATTTGGAAATGTCAGGCCAGGCAGCGGGTTTGGGCTGGTATAAGCTTGAATGTCAAAAGAAAAACCTGCCAGGCGGTATGCAGCAGGTGCAATCGAAACCCTTGTGCTTGGGGTGATCATGATCTTCAAGGTTTCTGTGACGGAACCAGCCGGCAGGAAGATTGACCCCGTCGTTTCATCCGATTGGACGAACTGAATGGTCTGGTTGGATGCGGGTGTAACGGTACCGATGACCGGCAGGGGGCCTTTCGAGAGGGCATAGTAATAATTTCCGGGGAGAGCCATATTTGTGTAGAAGCCGCGCACCTCGGCGCGCACGTATTTTCTCTGGGTTGCCTGAGCCAGGAAGAGATCCACGGCGTCGAGATAGGTCATGTTCTGCAGCGTTTCGTAACAGGTTTGAGCTGCGCTGCCCGTCAACGCCACACACTCATAAATTTTATTCTCGTAATCCTGGAGCATGCTTGGCGGTAAGTCCTGGCGTCCAGCAAAGGTGCCGATCAGATAAGGTACTACCCAGTTGTGGGGGTGAGGAATATCTTGGACCCACCCGGAGAAAAATATCGGTAGCTGTCTGGCGCGTTGGGCTGCCAAAAATTGTGTCCACTCCAGCTCTGCTATATTAACATGAAAATTGGGTGACAGGGCTTCGATCCCACTTTTCAGGATCTCTCCCGCCTTTTGGCGTTGGAGGTTACCTGTATTGTAGGTCAGGGTAATGGCAAAGCCCTGGGCAATGACCTGACCTCCCCAGGCCTGCCCGAATTCTTGCAGCGCCAGGGTAGAGTTATGCGAGTAAACGGGCTGGGCCGCATTGTAACCCAGGATGCCGGCGATGATCGGGCCGCGGCGCTGGATGGCGCCTCCTGAAAATGCTTCGGCGATATACCTTTCCCAGTCGAAGGCATAGTTAAACCCTTTCCGCACGTGAATGTCGCTGAAGAAATTTTGGGGTACGCCCTCCCCATCCAGCGTTCCACTGCCGATGACATTGACAGGTCCTCCTGGAACGATATTGAAGGAGAAAAAGGCATCCGAAGCAGTACCCACCAGCCCGCCTTCATAAACTTTCAAGGTGCCGGTCAGGTGGTCCAGCGTCCCCAGGAGGCCGTCTGGCTGAGGGTAGCGCAGGAGCACTTCAGCATCGAGCTGGCTGTTGTAAGCAGAAATGTTTGTGGCAATATCTGCTTGCCCATTCATTAACATCCCATAGCGGGTGATATCCGCGGCCACATTCTTGAACAAGACCTGCTGAAGCGCGGCTGGACCCTGCGGTCCGCCTTCCCACATGGGTGTCGTCCGCCAGTAAGCTGGGTTGCGCTCCAGGGCGATTTCTGTACCAGGGGTCCAATATTTCAGCGAAAAAGGTCCGGTGCCATTTGCTATGCTGGTAAATGGATCCTCCTCGGCAGTCATGGCATAGTAGTTTTGCCATGTGGAACACGAGCCATCCCACCCGCTGTGCTGGCTGACCCACTGCTGGTCGAGGATCGATCCCCAGGGACCTGCCAGGGTCATCAGTAAGGGTCCCCAGGGCTGCGCCAGGGTCAAGGTAATTTCACCGGTAGCGTCGTTCGCCTGGATGGCAGCTTTTGCGCTTTGGCAAGCTGCCAACAGCTTGGACGGATCAGCCAGTTTTAAAGCATTGCGGTCATCGTACAGACCGCCAGCAGGATCCACTAACTGAGATATATCTTTAATCCCGTACCCAAAAAAGGCTTCCGTATACAGCCATTGAGGTGAGCTAGTACCACCTTGCAGGATGCCGCGCTGCAGGGAATAGGCAACATCGCTGGCAGTCAGGCTGTTCCCGTTATGGAATTTGACCCCCTGGCGGATGTGAAAAGTATATACTTTTCCATCCGGAGAGATGCTCCAATCCGTTGCCAGCATCGGGACGAACTCAACCGTTTTTTCTCGCTTGTAGAACAGCAAGGGTTCATACACCTGCTGGATAATCTCACCTCCAGCAAACTCGTAATCGAGGGCCGGATCGAGTGTTTGGGGCTCGCCAAGCGCGGCTACCACGAAGGTGGTATACGGCAAAACGGTAGAGGCAGCCGGGCTCGAACTGAGCTCTACCGCTTCAGCATACTTTATGTCAGCGGATAGCCCCCGTTGTACAGATGCAGACCATAACAGGGTCAGCCCAAGTCCAACACTTAAGGCAATAGAAAAGATTAACTTGCGTTTCATGGTGGTCCCTCCTGAAATAATGATGAATAGTAGATTGATTGGGTTGACCTGATATTCCCACGCTTTCCGAACTTATTGTACCGATTCCGGATGTCCGAATCAAGTGTCGATTGTCACAATTCGATTATCCTGTGTTTGCTCCTGTTGATCCCTGGTTGTTTACTTGACCCATAAAACCTCCGTCCCCTCTCCAAACCCAGGCGATAATTCCAGCGGGTGGTAGCCGTGCGCTTCTGCATATTCCAGAAGCGGACCTTCTAACGCGCCAGCATTATAGATCCAAAAGCCATCGAAGCGATCTTCGACGCCGAGCAGGATGGCATCGGGAGGCTGGTCCTCGAGATATTGGACAAGCTCGGTATAAGCGATGACGCCGTACTCCTGGCGTTTTTCTGCGGAGAGAATGTGGGCGGAGCGCCACACCAGGGGACCTACGGTAAACATCTCGTAGGTGTCCAGGCCAGCTTCCAATGGGAAGATCGGCGCCAGGGTCAATACTTTTCCTTCAGGCAGATCTTGCCGAATCGCGTGGGCGAACTTGTGGATTTGGATTGGCACCCAGCTCTGCGGTGCTTTCAATTGGTTCAGATCGCTGTAGATTTGCCTTGCGGAACCATTGACGAACGCGAGAATCACGATCAACCCCGCCAGGCTCCAGCCCAGACGCGGAGAGCGTTGAAAAGCCAGGGTTACCAGTCCCATTGCGCCGATGATCAAATATGGCAGGGGGGCAAAGAAATACTGCGGCCAGGTAGGGGTGGGACCAAAGGCGCTGACGAACATGCACAGGCTTAATAAAGTGACCATTACCCCTGGAATCAGCCTCGGATCCCTCGTTTTTACCAGCTTGAGGCTCGCACCGATGCCAAAAGCGAGCGCAAGGGAGTAGAGCAGAAAGCTAGCCGGTTCGCTGAGGACATTTTTTAGAAAATATACCAGCTTGCTGCCCAAGCCCATCGCTTCCCCATACTCGAGCACCTTGCGGTAGCCGGTATTCAGCCGGATATAGACAAAGTTTCCAAATAGGAACTGGCTGGGAGCCGTGACAGCCAAGATGAGCACGGGCAGCAAGGCAGCGAAGACGCCTGAAAAGAAATAGAGTAAGTTCCGCAGTCCAACCTGCCAGGGGGTAAATTTCGCTTCCCTTGAGCTTAAGAAAGGGATCATGAAAAGTGCACAGGCGAAAGCGGGGATGAGCAGGGCATAGGTCAAGCGGGTGCCCGTCGCCAACCCAGCCATTAAGCCGCAGAAAAAGAAGAACAAGCCGGTACGCTTGTTTTTCAAGGCCTGGTAGAACGCTTCCAGTGCCAGGAGGCTGAGTAAATTCGGAAGGGCATGGTTGAGGGCGCGGCCGTTGGCGTCGATGTAGGCTGTGTTCATGACGAACAAGATCACGGAAATACAAGCCAAGGTTGATTGAACAAGCTTTCCTTTACCGTCGAAAAGCCGAAAAACGAAGTGAAAGAGCAAGCCTGCGCTTGCCAACCCGCAGGCGGCTGTCAGGAGGCGGGCAGCCAGAAAATCAAACTCCGTCAGCTTGAAAACCAGGGCATTGGCGAAGATCATATAGGGCATGTGCAGGAAAGGGTAATCGCGGTAGGGGAGCAGGCCCTGTCCAGCCAGGAGTTCACCGCCGGCCACAAACTGGTATTCGTCGTGGTTCAGGGTGGTGTTCATCGCCCGGCTGAACAGCAGGCCAAAGACGAATAAAAAGAAGATGGTGAGAAAAAGAGCCCACCTGAAAGCTGATTTTTTCGTTGGATTTACTGTTTCTGATGCCACGCGCAACCTCATTATCCTGATTCTACTCAAAGAACAGGCAATTGCCAAAAGAGAAATTATTATAATTTGGAAGTGCAAGGCGCGGTCAAATTACAAGAAAAATTCTTTTTCTGAGTTAAAAGTGCACTGCACCTGGTACAGCAAAGCATCATTCGAGCTGCTGCAACAATCTTGACAATTTTGAGTAAGTCAAGTATATTTATTCTACCCCCCCCCAGGGGGGTGGGGTAGAAAAGAGTAGGCATGAGCAATGAAACCATTTCGTCACCGAATGACACCCTGAGGCGCTTGAAAATAATTGAAGGACATCTGAAGGGTGTCGTCCGCATGGTTGAAGAGGATGCTTACTGCATTGATGTGATCCGCCAGATCCAGGCTGTGGAGGCCGCGCTGAATAAAGTCAGCGCGCAGATTTTGGAGGAACACCTGAATTCATGCGTAATCACCGCCATCCGAGGCGACAGCGAGAGAGAGCGGGAGCGCGTCCTCAAAGAAATTTCTGAAGTTTTCGAGATGGCGAATAAAGTTTAATGTTGCCAGCGAAACAAAAAATATAAACAAATCAAAAATTTTTACAAGAAAAAAGGAGTTTACCATGACCACCATTAAGTATTCTGTCCCCAATATTTCCTGTATGCACTGCGTCCATACCATCCAGACCGAGGTATCTGACCTGGCGGGTGTGAAATCCGTTAAGGCTGACGCCAACAGCAAGGCGGTTGAGATTGTCTTCGATGCCCCGGCTACGGAGGACAATATCAAACAACTCCTGGCTGAGATTAACTATCCAGCCGTTGGATTGGCTGTTTAGCAGCTTTCTGCAACTGCTTATCACGTGCCGGGGGTGCGTTTGCATAAAGGACCCGGCGCGTGTTCGTTAACCACCGGTAGAAGAACAGGAATTTTCTAGCATGACAGACTCAAAACAACTTACCCTTCCCATTACGGGCATGACCTGTGCAAACTGTGTTGCCACTGTTGAGCGCAACCTGAAAAAGCTGGATGGTGTGCAGGGCGCAGTTGTCAACCTGTCCTCAGAAAGGGCAATGGTGGAATTCGACCCTGTAAAATTAGGGTTGGATGACCTGGTTGCCCGCGTACAGCGCGCCGGGTATGGGGTGGCGACCGGGGAGGCAGAGCTGGTCATCAAGCGCCTCTCAGATGATAACGATGCCCGCCGCCTGGAAGCAGCCCTACGCAAGCTGGAGGGTGTTCTGGATGCGCAGGTTACTTACACGACCGAGAAGGCGCGCATCCGGTATGTACCAACGATTATCAGCCAGGCAGAGCTGCGCAAGGCGGTGGCAAAGGCGGGCTTCGAGGCGCTGGAGCTGGGCGGAGAAGCGGAAGACGCGGAAGCCAAGGCGCGTGAGAAGGAAATCAATACTCAACGTCACCTGCTCATGGTCGGATTGGCTTTCACCATCCCCTTATTCTTGCTTTCGATGGGTAAAGATTTAGGTTTACTGCCGCCTTTCTTCTATGATCTGACAGCCCCCATCCACATGGATGGGATGCAAGAGATGCAATGGTGGTTCAACTGGCTTCTGCTGGCCCTGGCGATCCCGGTGCAGTTCTATGTAGGCGGGCAGTATTACGTGGGGGCATACAAAGCTCTGCGCAATGGCTCTGCGAACATGGATGTGCTGATTGTCCTGGGGTCATCGGCGGCTTTTCTTTACAGCTTGCCGATCACCTTCGGGTGGATGAGCGGGCATGTTTATTATGAGACCGCGGCCGTGATCATCACCCTGATCCGGCTGGGCAAGTACCTGGAAGCGCGCGCCAAGGGACGCACCAGTGATGCGATCAAGAAGCTGATGGGGCTGCGCGCCAAAACCGCCACCATCCTGCGTGAAGGGGTCGAAAGTGAAGTGCCAGTCGATGATGTGCGGGTGGGGGATGTGGTGCTCGTCCACCCAGGGGAAAAAATTGCCGTGGATGGTGTTGTGATCGAAGGGCGTTCCGCGGTGGATGAATCGATGCTGACGGGTGAATCGCTGCCTGTAGAAAAGAAGCCCGGCGACCCGTTAATCGGGGCTACATTAAAGAAGATGGGCATGCTAAAGTTCGAAGCTACGAAAGTAGGCAAAGAGACTGCCTTAGCGCAGATTGTCCGGTTGGTAGAAGAAGCCCAAGGCAGCAAAGCACCTATTCAGAAGCTGGCTGACCAGGTCTCGGCGGTTTTTGTGCCGGTTGTAATCTTCTTGGCGGCGCTGACTTTTGTAGGCTGGTATTTCTTCGGTCCTCCGCTCCCGGTCAACTCGGATACCGATGCCTTCACCAGGGCTTTGATCAATATGGTGGCTGTGCTGGTGATCGCCTGCCCGTGCGCTATGGGCCTGGCTACACCGACTGCCGTAATGGTTGGCACTGGAAAAGGTGCCGAGATTGGCATCCTTTTCCGAACATCCGAAGCCCTGGAGCGGGCTGGTAAAGTTGGCGTGGTCGTACTGGATAAAACTGGCACGATTACGAAAGGCCAGCCAGCGGTGACTGATCTCTTTACGGATGGCACCATCGAGGCGGACCAACTGCTGTTGTTGGCGGCTTCTGTAGAAAAAGGGAGCGAGCACCCGCTGGGCGAGGCGATTTGGGCTGAAGCAACCATACGCGGCCTGGTTTTGGTCGAACCGGTTGGATTCAAAGCCGAAGCAGGGCAGGGGGTAGAAGCGGAAGTGGGTGGCAGCCGGGTAACGGTCGGTAACCTGCGCATGATGAATACGCGTAATTACCCGCTGAATGGTTTGCAAGCCTCCGTCGAGCGGCTGCAGGCTGAAGCGAAAACCGCCATGCTGGTGGCGGTGGATGGGCAGGTACGCGGCGTCATTGCGGTGGCGGATACGGTGAAAGAGTCCTCGAAGGAAGCGGTTGCAGAGCTGCAAGGTATGGGCTTAAAGGTTGCGATGCTCACGGGTGATAACCGCAAGACCGCTGAGGCGATTGGAAAACAGGTCGGGATCGATGCCAGCCAGGAGCCCAGCTTGATCCTGGCGGAAGTCATGCCGGATGGAAAGGCATCTGCAGTGAAGCAATTGCAGGAAACCAGCCTCGGAAAGGCTGGGCAGAAAGAATCAGAGCAGCGGAACGTGGTGGCGATGGTGGGCGATGGGGTCAACGATGCGCCGGCGCTGGCGCAGGCGGACGTGGGGCTGGCAATTGGCACCGGCACCGATGTGGCGATGGCAGCCGCACCAGTGACCTTGATGAGCGGAGATCTGCGCGGCGTAGCGCGGGCCATCAACCTTTCCCGTAAGACGCTCAGTACGATCAGGCAGAACCTGTTTTGGGCATTTTTCTATAATGTGATCCTCATCCCGGCTGCCATGCTTGGTTATCTCAACCCCATGCTGGCTGCTGGGGCGATGGCATTCAGCAGCGTTTTTGTGGTCAGCAACAGCCTGCGCCTGCGACGAAAGAAAATTTAATGGTAAGGAGACTGACATGAAGCTTAAAGGCAGAACGATTTTACTGGTTTTGTTCACCGCAGCCTTTGTATTGACTGCCTGCGCATCGAGGGGTAAAGAGATGCCGACTGTGGTATTGCCCGCTGGCCTGGCATACGCAGAAGGGAAGGAAATTTATTTCATTCACACAGAAGCATCGGATCCTGAGATTGCCCAATTGTTATCCGAAATGATGTCTTCGCCGGTTCTATTTGTGCCATCTTTGGCGAAAGGTCTCGAGAGCTCGCTCGCAAATGTATATGTCTTTGAGAATGGGGTCGAAGGTACGGGACCTTTAGGATACCAACCGGATGTATTTGACAATCCGCCCGGCAGCACTGGTTATACGCCACTGCGACAGATTACAGTGGTTACCTGGGCTGACCCGGGAAAAGCACGTGAGCTCAAATCGTCTGCTGAGGTCAGTGCCGCTCAAGAGGCTGGTGAGGTCGAGCCTCAAACAGCCAGGTGTGGTGGTGAACATGCCTTTTGTTGTCTGGGATGGAGGTAAGCGGTAGCTTATGGACCCCCTAATGGTTGCTTTTATCACTGGTCTGACGACGGGCGGGTTAAGCTGCCTGGCTGTACAAGGAGGGCTGCTGGCAAGCAGCCTGGCAAAGCAGGTCGAGCTCGATATGCAAAAGCTACCTCCTCAAAGCAAAAAAGGGGCAGCGAAGGGGAAAACTCGCCCGCGTTCTAACACTGCGCTGCCGATCTTGCTCTTTCTGTTTGCTAAGATAACCGCTTATACGCTGCTGGGTGCACTCTTGGGATGGGTTGGCTCATTCTTGACTCTTTCGCCGCTCACCCGAGCTGTTATGCTCGTTGTCATTGGAATATTCATGGTCGGCAATGCTTTACGGATGTTCAATGTTCATCCGATTTTTCGTTTTTTCAATCTCGAGCCACCGAAGGCGATCACACGCTACATCCGCCGCACGGCAAAGAATGGCACTGAGATCGTCACACCCTTGTTCTTAGGCGCCTTGACCGTATTCATTCCCTGCGGGGTAACACAAGCCATGATGGCAGTTGCTTTAGGAACCGGCGACCCAGCCTCAGGTGCAGCCTTGATGTTCGCTTTCACCCTCGGCACCAGCCCAGTCTTTTTTGCGGTGGCTTACATGACCATGCAGTTGGGAGCACGCCTCGAGAAATTCTTCATGCATTTTGTAGCAATCGTGGTGTTGATTTTGGGGTTGGTAACCTTAAACAGCGGCTTGACCTTGATGGGGTCGCCATTGTCTTTTGCGAGCCTCACCCGTGGGATGTTTGCTGCCTCTGAAAGCACCTCCAACCCGCCGGAGGCTGCCTCTAGCGATGGTGCCCTTCAGCTGACCGTGGCGAATAATGGTTATTTTCCTGGCACGCTGCATGCCAAAGCGAACCAGCCCATCACGCTCGACCTGGTGACCGATAATACGGTTTCTTGCGCGCGAGACTTTGTCATTCCTGCCCTGGATGTCTATGAGCTGCTTCCTAAAACCGGGCGGGTAACCGTCAATATTCCAGCCCAGGAACCGGGCGCCGTCTTACGCTTTACCTGTTCGATGGGCATGTATACCGGTCAAATTGTGTTCGAAAATTAATCAAGGAGAGCGGATGATCAAAAGAGTTTTTAGCATCACGGATATGCACTGCAGCAACTGCGCCATGAGGATCGAAAGCCTGGAGGATGAGCTGGAGGGCGTTCGAAGCATTTCTGCCAGCTACCGAAAAGGACAGATGGTGGTGGAGTACGATGAAACCAGGCTTGGCGAAGTTGAGATCATTGCGGCTGTCAAAAAGCAAGGCTATACAGCGGCTGCGATCTCATAACCCTCTTGACACCTTCGTATCCTAAAGTATAATCCGCGCTACATATCAAATAACCCACATGGAGCTAAGTAACTGCCCCCTTTTTCAGAGAGCCGCCGGTCGGTGTGAGGCGGCAGGTAAGGCAGTGAAATCCTCTCCGTTGTCCAGTGGACGGTTGTACTCCGCAGGGACAGAGGTTGGTAATCACCCAACCGCCTGCCGTAAGGAGAACCGGGTTCGCCCGTTAGCGCGAAGTTGAGGTTAGTCCCAACCGGTTTGGGGCTGGCAAAAGCAGGTGGCACCACGAGCGCCCCCTCGTCCTGCTGGCGAGGGGGCTGATTATTTTCTAAAACGGAGGTGCACCATGTTAGACATCAATTTAATTCGTGAGCAGCCTGACCTTGTCCGCCAGTCGTTGATGGACAGGCAGATGGATCCCAAACCGGTTGATCAGATCCTGAGCCTGGACCTGCAGCGGCGCGAAATCATCCTAAATGTTGAAAACCTAAAAGCTGAACGGAATGCCGTTTCAAAGGAAATCGGCAAGATGAAGGAGCCTGCCGAGCGCCAGGCGAAGATCGACGCTATGCGCCAGGTCGGCGAGCAGATCAGCCAGTACGATGAGCAGCTGCGCAGTGTTGAGCAAGCACTGAATGATAACCTGGCAATCATCCCGAATATTCCTGATCCACGCACGCCGGTTGGCAAGGATGACAGCGAAAACGTGGTCATCAAAAATGTCGGCGCCATCCCCGAGTTCGACTTTGAACCCAAGCCGCATTGGGACCTGGGACCGGCGCTGGGGATTATCAACTTCGAGCAGGGTGTCAAGATCACCGGGTCGCGCTTCTACGTGCTTAGCGGCGCCGGAGCGCGGCTGCAGCGAGCCTTGATTGCCTGGATGCTCGACCTGCATATCCGCCAGGGATATACCGAAAAATACACTCCCTTTATGGTGAAGGGCGAAACGCTTTTTGGCGCCGGACAGCTCCCCAAGTTCAACGACAACCTCTACCGTGACCACGAGGAAGACCTGTGGATGGTTCCGACTGCGGAGGTCCCCCTCACCGGGCTGCACATGGGTGACATCCTGGAAGAAGAGCAACTGCCCTTGTTTTACACGGCTTATACACCCTGTTTCCGGCGAGAGAAGATGAGCGCCGGGCGAGACGTGCGCGGTATCAAACGCGGCCACCAGTTCGATAAGGTGGAAATGTACATTTTCTGTAAGCCAGAAGAATCGGATGCACTGCTTGAGAAAATGTGCCTGGATGCCGAACAAACCTGTGCGGGGCTTGACCTCACCTATCGCATCAAGCGCCAGTGTACGGGTGACCTGGGCTTTGGTGCCCGGATCACTTATGATGTCGAAGTCTGGGCGCCGGGCTGCGGGGAATGGTTGGAAGTATCGTCGGTCTCGAACGATACCGACTTCCAGGCGCGGCGGGCCAATATCAAGTTCCGTCCAAAAGAGGGTGGCAAGACCAAGCTGGTGCACACCTTGAACGGCTCGGGGCTGGGTATGCCGCGTACCCTGATTTCTGTGCTCGAAAACTACCAGCAGGCAGATGGCTCGATCCTTGTTCCCCAGGTGCTGCGTCCTTGGATGGGCGGTATTGAGATGATCAGACCAGGAGGTTAAGCATGCCTGAGTGGCTGCAAACTGCAATCTTCGCGATCACCCTGGTAGTGATGCTGGTTGGCTTATTTGGGCTGATGGTCCCAGTTTTTCCGGGCATGCTCGTGATCTGGTTGGCAGCCTTGGGCTTTGGCATTGTGGTCGGTTTTAATACGCTGGGCATCTGGATGTTTGCCTTGATCACTGGGCTGGCAGTGGCAGGCTCGGTATTGGATAATGTGTTCATGGCTGCCGGCGCGCGCCAAGGGGGGGCAGCCTGGACAACCCTTTTCTTAGGGATTGTGGGCGGCGTGGTGGGGACGATCTTGTTCCCGCCGGTGGGTGGTTTGATCCTGGCACCCCTGGTGATCTTTTTATTGGAATGGCGTAAGCGGAAGCAATGGCGGTTAGCCCTTCAATCCATCCGAGGCATGGCGGTTGGTTGGGGGCTGTCTTTTGTGGTTCGGTTTGGCATCGGCATTTTGATGATCATCTGCTGGATTATCTGGGAAATGAATGTCTAATCTAGAATTGACGATCGCTCTAGTTTGTGGTAAATTAAGTACGTAAATTTGCATGAAATTTGTTACAAACGGAGTGGTAGGTATGATCAAGACAGCTTCTGTAACCGAGTTAAGAGAAAAACTTGCTGAAACCATTGAATTGTTGGATACTGAAAATGCAGTCATGGTAGTTCGACATAGTAAGCCAGCGGCTTACCTGGTATCGCCACGGGTTTTTGATGAGTTGATTGAGCGATTAGAAGAGCTGGAAGACCTGCAGGACATGGCTTTGGCGCTGACTGATTACCGCAAAGGAGCGGCTGTCGAAGCTGAGGAAGTGTTTGGACGGCTGGGGTTATGATTTAGGAGGCCGGTTATCGGATACTCTTGCATCCGAATATTGAAAAGCAATTAACCAAAATTCCGAAAAGTCATGCTCTCAGACTGGCTGAAGTGATGCGATCTTTGAAAGATAATCCTCGCCCGGCTCATTCTAAGCACTTAACCGGAGAATTGTATCGTATTCGGGAGGGGGATTATCGAATTGTCTATGCAGTGTTTGATGTTGAACGGATTGTTTTTGTGGGAAAGATAGGTCGACGTTCTGAAAAATTTTACCGGGATCTTGCCTCTTTGCTAGCTGCAGCCAGAAGAGCATTGGGAGAGAAGTAATAACGCACAAGACAGGATGGGCAGTTGACCCTGCGCTTCCTGTCTTGTATTGTTTAAATTTACAGGCAGATTGAGATTACGAGGCGGGAGGCGGCACCGGCAAAGCCTCTACAGCGACCTGCACCCACTTATCGCCTTCGTCGATCAGCATCACGGGAATGTCATCGCGGATGGGATATTTCCGACCGCAATCGCGGCATACCAACCAGGTCTCTTTAACGAAATCAAGCATGCCGTCTTTTTCCCGCACACACGCCGGGCAGCGTAAGATTTCTAATAATTCAGCACTGACCATTTGCCTCTCCTCGGATATTTTCTTTGATTTTACCACTTTACTAGGGTCAAATTCCCAGGCAGCTCATTGAACCTGTGCGACAATTCTTATCGAAGTTAAGGTTCATCAGTCGGTTCGGGCGTCGGGATCTCCGTTCCGGGGCCATACTGGTAAACCGCTTGCCAGGGCAGGTAGTGCGTGGTGAAAGTGTCTTGAGCTAGCACACTTCCGTCACGGGTGACCGTGCGCGATACGGTGATATCGGCTCCTTCGGCTGCCCAGTCCACCTGTTTGATCTTACCCTGTTCCAGGTCAGGATTTTCTTCATAAGCTGGCTCAGGTGGCTCGACTGTATTCTGCGGTCCAGTGGTATCCCAGCTTACGCTGCGCCCGTCTGAAGTTGAGTAGAACTTCCAGGTCAGACGGCGAGCAGCGGCATTCAGATAAGTTTCCATCAGCAGCCAGTTGGAGGTATCGTTGGTGAATTTGAAATCGACCACCGGGACAAATACCGTGGCATCCAGGCCAGCCAGATCGGCGTCATGTCCACCGCCGGACGTTTGCTCGTAGTAGCCTACCCGGTAAGCGTGCGGGTGGCGTTCGACGACCGGGTAGCCTCCGAAGAACACCGTTCGAAAGAGCGTTGTGCTCACCTGGCACACTCCCCCGCCCACACCTTTGATCGTCCGGTCGCCCAGGATGATCAGAGCTTCAGCGTAGCCATTGTCCAGGCTGACATCGCCCAGGGCATCTGACATCGAAAAAGTTGCCCCTGGCGGCACCAGCAGCCCGTGGAAACGGGAGGAGGCGATCTGGATGTTCTGGATGCGCTCATTGCTCGAGCCGTAGAAATAAGAGTTGTACGAGCTGACTAATTCCGTTATGCCGAGCGATTCAGCCGTAGCATTATCGGTGACCTGCGGTTCTGTATATTCCATATCCAACCCAACGGCGTGCTCCCCGGCAATAACTTTGTCTTTGATCTGCTGGAGGCTGGTATCGATATCCAGCGCTCTACCGATCACAGCCGGTTGGATTATTTCCAGCTGGCGCGTATCATCGTTGAAGATGAAACGCGCATTTTCAGATGAGCGGATGAAAGAAGGGGCGATCTGATCTAAGAAACCGCGCAGTTTAGACGAGTCCAGCCCCACCTGGTAGTGCGCACCCTGGGCGTCTTCCACGCGCTCGATCACCAGCATGGCTGCCAGCTCGTCTGGCTGGAAGGTCCAGGGACCTGGGTCGCCAGAAATTGCATCTGGAACGGTGATGCTCAGCGGTGCGCTCAAGATGCGCCGTGCCAGCTCCGCCTGCGCCGTGGCGTCCAGGATCACCGGAGGAGTTTCCCGCACCACCAGGGGAATGATGCCATCCGTCAGCGTGGTAAGCTGCCCGCGGATAGCCTGGATGGCGGCAGGCACGTCCAGGTTCCTGCCCACCTGACCTGAGCGGACAACCACATCCACGCCATTAACGTTCAGCGAAGCCTCAACGATCGGCACATCTACCTGCGCAGCGATACCTTTGAGATAGTGTTGGGCAATGCGCTCATCCAAGACAAACAAAGGGGGCAGGTTATTGCCTTCAGACCAGGCGTTGAACTGGGCAGCGGCTCGAGATAAAAGGCTTCCACTGCGACCGACCAGGTAAGCGGCCTGGACGCTGGTTGGAGCATCCAGGATGAAGCCCAATTCTTCTGGCCTGGCGATCCAAACATTTGCCCCTTCTTGAAGGGCAATTTTCCCCGTTTTGGGATATTTCATCTGTACCCGCAAACGCTCTTCTGCCTCCGCAGGCCTTAGCCCAGACAAATCGACGCCTCCGACAGAAACGCCGGGGTAAATTTTATTGGCATAAGCCAGGTTGAACCCCAAAACGGCGATGCTCAGGAACACAGTAAACAGGCTGATACCGATTAACAGCGTCACCAGGGTTTGTAAGAGCGCCGAGGGTTTGGGGGCTGGCCTGGCATAAATTGGTGGATGTGGTAAGGTGGTTGTGCGCATAATTAAGTGGACTAATTTTACCAAATTTCAACAGCGTTTATACATAGGTTAGCGATCGTTAATCTTAGGTGTACGCCGATTTATGGCATACGCTGTTCTATAGCGTCCGCTGTGTTCTATAGCGTCCATGCCTTTAAAGACGTATAATCGCCTATATTCGTTCCTGGATACAAGAGTTATGCCTCAGTTAAGAACGTCTCATCCCTCTGGTTTATATCGGCCCGATGGTCTTTATCGGCCCGATGGTCTTTATCGGCGACTTCTTGCCTTGCTGCTCTTGGTTTTGACCTCCTCATTGGCTTGTTCTCTGCCGAGGCTTCTCAAATCTACTCCCGCACCCAGCCTACCTCCTCCGACTGCTAAGGTGACTGCCGCGCTGCTGCCGCCTGCTCTGGTGGAGAGCAGCCCCATCGATGGCTCTGAAATTGCCCTGGATGAGGCACTTACCTTAACCTTCAACCAACCCATGGACCGCACCTCGGTGGAGGGGGCGCTGTCAGGCACCCCTTCTCTGTCTGGGAAAATTTCCTGGATCAGTGACCGGGCATTGACCTTTACACCCGATACACCCTTCCTGCCTGGCACAGATTTGACGCTGACGGTCAATCCCAGCGCTCGCTCGCAGCGCGGGCTGACGATGCTCCAACCCGCTGTGTTGACTTATCGTACAGCCGAACCCCTGCGCCTGGCTCAGAAGCTTCCGGACCCCGGTGCGGTGGATGTTGCACCCGGCACAGCGATCATCGCCTCTTTCAACCAACCCGTGGTGCCCCTGGGAGCAGAATCAGCCAACCTTCCCCAGGCCTTTTCTCTAGAGCCCTCAGCCGCCGGTCGCGGCGAGTGGCAGAATACCAGTACATATATTTTCTATCCAGAGCCCGGGTTGGCTGGAGGGGTGAAAGTTACGGTGCGCATCAACCCTGATTTGAAGAGCACTCAGAACAGTCCACTGGAGAGCGCTGAAAGCTGGTCTTTCAGCGTAGCGGCGCCGAGCTTGCTTTCGGCTGTGCCGCAGGATGACGAGTTTTCGATCCGGCTGGATAGCCCGGTCACGCTGACTTTCAACCAGGCGATGAGCCCAGAGAGCGTCCTGGCAAACTTTGCGCTGCTGGATGCAGGTGGTAAGACTGTGGGTGGGAAGCCTTCCTGGAACCAGGCTTTTACCGAATTTACCTACACTCCCGCCGTACTCCTGGAGCGGAGCAGCCTGTATACGGCTCGCCTGAACGCCAACGCTCAAAATGCGGCCGGGATGCCCTTGGGAACCGCGTTTTCAGCCACCTGGGAAACCGTCCCAGCCCTGAGCATCACGCCAATCAATATTGACCCCGGTTTGAAGAAGCCTGTATATGAAGCTGTGCAGCTTTCGATGAGTGCTGATCTGCCAGCGGGGGACCTCGGTTCGTATTTTACTTTCCAGCCCTCCTTCCCCAACTTTGGATATTACTTGGATGAGACTGGCCGCGGGGTTTACCTTTCGGGTGATTTTGCTGCGGAAACCGATTACACACTCCTGGTGTCGCCTGAATTACCAGATGCCTGGGGAGGTAAGCTGGGCCAGCCTTATACCCTGTCATTCGCCACGGCGGCGCTCGACCCTACCTTGAATTTTCCGGCGGCCAGCCCGGTGATGTTCCTGACCCCCCAGGATAAATCCATCACTGCCCAGGCTGCCAGCATTAGCAGCGTGCTCTCATCGCTTGGAACGCTGCCCCTGGAAGATTTTATCAGCATCATCGGACCGCAGGGATATGATTTTCAAGAGAATTACCGGCCGGCCGATGAGGGTTTCTGGACGACCCCTATTGAAATTTCTTCGACGCACACGACACCAGTCGCTTTACCGGTCTTGCCACCCACATCCATTTTATCTCCGGGCTTGTATTTCTTGCGTTATGACAACCAAGTGCCGGGTTATCACGGACCCTTTACCCTGGTGGTGAGCAACATCAACCTGACGGTTAAGATCAACCCCACCGAGGCTTTTCTTTGGGCAGTGGACCTGCGCACGGGAGAGCCTGTGGCGGGCGCCTCGGCAAGCATTTATGACAGCCTGGGGACAAAATTGGCGGAAGGCCTAACCGGTGAAGATGGGGTGCTGGTGATGCCGATCCCCGTTCAGCAAGATCCTTACCAAACCTATTTTGCCATCTTGGGGCAGCCTGGCGAGGATCGTTTTGCCCTGGCGCTCTCTACCTGGTCGCAGGGGATCAGCCCGGATTATTTTGGTATCCGAGAGGAAACTCGTCCGCCCGGCTTGCAGACATACCTGTACACGGACCGCCCCATCTACCGGCCTGGCCAGACCGTTTATTTCCGGGCGGCAGCGCGCCAAGCGTATAACGGGATCTATTCCCTGCCCGATCAGCCCACGCTGCCGGTCTCAATCTATGATGGCATGGGTACCAGACTGAGAGCCTCCGACCTGCCGATTTCAGGCTTCGGCACCGCGCACGGCGAGTACAAGCTAGTGGAAGGCGCAGCGCCCGGGTATTATCGCCTGGAGAGCGGGTCGAATTCGATCACTTTCCAGGTGGCCGAATATCGTAAGCCTGAGATTGACCTGAAAGTCAGCCTGGAGGCTGATCAAATCCAGCTCGGGCAGAGCCTGGCTGCCACGGTTAGAGCTCGCTATTTTTTTGATGCACCTGCGGGAAATATCTCCCTGCATTGGGCGGTGTATCGCACCCCCACCGGGTTCTCGCTGCCTGGTTACCAGGTGGGTGCGGAGGATGAGCGCTGGCTGGAGATTGCTCCCAGCCCAACGGAAGCTGGCCTGCTGGGAGACCTGGTGACTGAAGGTCAGGGGATGACTGACCCGCAAGGACTGTTCAACCTGGAGGTTCCTACGGTGGCTGAGTTGGGTGAAACGCCAAGCCTCCAGCGCTATACCCTGGAGGTGACTTTACAGGATGAGAGCGGTTTACCAGTCAGCGCCCGCACCGCCGCGTTGGTCCACCCGGCCTCTTTCTATATCGGTCTGCACCCCGATAGCTGGGTGGGGCAGGCAGGCTTTGAGATGGGTTTTGATGTTTTGGCAGCCGATTGGGGTCAGAACCCTGCCGGTATGCACGTTTTACGAGCCGAATTCCGCAAGGTGAAATGGGTCCAGCAAGCTGCCCAGCAGTCGGGTGGGTATCCCACCTTTATCGCCGAATACACCCCCATCTCCAGCGCGGACTTCACCACCGGCGCAGATGGCCTGGCGCGCCTGTCTTTCACCCCGCCAGAGCCGGGTACTTACCAGATTGAGGTCAAAGGGGATGGGGCTCTGACCCGGCTGACCCTGTGGGTGGGCGGAGCCGGGCGGACCGCCTGGCCACAGCTCCCCAACCAGCGACTGCGCTTGACCGCACAGGGGAGCGAAGCGTACCTGGTGGGGCAGACCGCCCAGGTCTTCATCCCCAACCCCTTTGGCGTGGAAGTGCCTGCCCTGGTATCGGTCGAACGCGCCACCGTGCTGCGCTACCAGGTGATGCGCCTGAATGCGCAGGGCACCACCCTGCCCATCCCGATCACCGATCAAGATATCCCAACCATCCACCTCTCGGTATTATTGTTGGGAACCAACCCCTCCAGCCAGCCTGATTTTCGCCTGGGCTACCTGAGTCTGAACGTTGCGCCTGTACAAAATGTCCTGAATGTGGCGCTAACCAGCCGGCCTGAGCGAACGGAACCGGGGGATGAAGTCACTTTTGACGTGCGCGTCACCGATTCAGGGGGAAAGCCTGTGCAGGGCGAGTTCTCACTTTCCGTCGTCGATGAGGCCGTTTTGGCACTGGCTGACCCGAACGCACCTGAGATTACGGAAGCCTTTTTCGGCGAGCAGCCCATTGGCATGCACACCAGCCTCGACCTGGCTGCCTATATCAACCGCTCCTTTTCCCCGGTGGGTGGGCTTGGGGGTGGCGGAGAAGCAGAGCTGCCAATTTCCCGCCAGGAATTTCCCGATACAGCTTATTGGAATGCCGAGATCCTCACGGACGCGGACGGTGCCGCCTCGGTCAGCATGCGC
Organism: uncultured Chloroflexia bacterium; assembly: GCA_963751425.1. Lineage (GTDB taxonomy): Bacteria > Chloroflexota > Anaerolineae > Anaerolineales > UBA4823 > CAVVUF01. The sequence continues at coordinate 220,455 of CAVVUF010000004.1, forward strand.
CTGCCCGACAGCCTGACCACCTGGCGGGTCCAGGTGAGAGGCCTGACAGCCGATACGTACGTCGGAGAAAGCGGGACCCAGGTAATCGCAACGAAAGAGCTGCTGGTGCGCCCTGCCCTGCCGCGCTTCCTGGTAGCTGGCGATCACACCTTGCTGGCAGCTGTCTTGCAGAACAATACCTCCAGCGACTTGCAAGTTGAGGTTTCACTTCAGGTTTCGGGCTTTCGGCTAGATGAAAGCCAGGGCACGACCAATATGGCTGCCCGGCAGGTGAGTCTCCCGGCTGCAGGCCAACAGCGGATTGAGTGGTGGGGAACCGTCCAGGAGGTGAACAGCCTGGAACTCACCATTTCTGCCCGCGCAGGGGATTTGCAGGATGCCGTTCACATTCCGGCGCTGCCCGTTTTACGCTACACTGCGCCCCAGGCGTTTGCAACAGCGGGCTTGCTCGAGGAAGCCGGGCAGCGGCTTGAGCTCATCAGCCTGCCAACTGCTCTGGATGCTTCTCAGCCTCCTTCCGGTGAGCTGCGTATCAGCCTGTCGCCCTCCCTGGTTGCGGCAGCCTCCGAGGCCCTGGCTGTGCTGGAAAGCTCCCCTTACCCCAGCAACGAGCAAAGCCTATCGGGCTTCTGGCCGGCCTTGGAAATCTACCAGGCGACGCAGTCGTTTGGGGTGACCGCCTCGGAGCTAAAAGTCCGTCTCGACCGAAGCCTGCCAGACCGTCTGAATGCCATCCTGGCACGCCAGAACAGCGATGGAGGTTGGGGCTGGTGGCCCGGTGGAGAAAGCGATGCCTTCATCAGCGCCTATCTCTTACTGGGTCTTGAGCGCACCCAGGCAGCCGGGGTTTCGGTGCCGCCTGAGACACGCCAGCGTGCCGTGGATTTCCTGTTGAACGGTCTGCCTGCTGCGAATATGCTTACCGAAGGGTGGCAGCTCGATCGCCTGGCTTTTGAGCATTATGCCCTGGCGCAGGCGGGCTCCGGCAATTTGAGCGGGACGCAGGCTATTATTTGAAGTGCGCCCGCGCCTCAGCCCGTGGGCGCAGGCGCTGCTGGCGCTCACCCTGGAAAGTCTCTCTCCGGGGAATCCACAGGCGCAAACTTTGCTCTCAGACCTGCAGGCCGGAGCGCTGCTCTCCAGCACCGGAGCGCACTGGGAGGATCAGAACCTGGGCTGGCGGAATATGAGCAGCACCGTCTCCACAACGGCCCAGGTGGCTTATGCGCTGGCTCAGCTTGAGCCGGCTTCGCCAACCCTGGTCCAGGCGATGCGCTTCTTGATGGCATCCCGCCAGCCAGATGGCGCCTGGGCTTCCTCCTACGATACGGCCTGGTCTCTCCTGTCGGTAGCTTCATTCGTCCAGGGCACGGGCGAGCTGAGCGGCGATTTCGACTTCGACGCTGCCCTGAATGGCCTGGCCTTGGCCACTGGGCAGGCCGGTGGGGATGCCCGGCTGCAGCCGGTGACTGCCGCTGCTTCTGCCAGCAGCCTGTCCCCAGACCTTCCCAATGCCCTGGACATCCAGCGTTCAGCCGGCAGCGGGCGGCTGTACTATACCGCCGTCCTGGATGTCACTGTGCCCGCTGAGACGGCTGCCCCGCTCAACCGCGGTATGACGGTAACGCGTTCCTATTCCCTGAGAGGCAGCGATTGCACGGGCGATCCTTGCCCGAGTCTTCAAAGCGTAGGTGTCAACCAGCAGGTATTGGTAAGGGTGACTCTGACCGTCCCGCAGGATGCCTATTACGTGCTCCTGGAAGACTACATCCCGGCCGGGAGTGAGGTCCTGGATACCAGCCTGAGGACCAGCCAGCAGGGCAGCCCGGACCTCGTGGAAGGCGAAACACCGGAGGTGCTCCAGCCAGAAGCGTCATTCGATGCCCAGGACCCCTTTTCGGCGGGCTGGGGCTGGTGGGTTTTCCACAGCCCGTTGGTCTATGCTGATCACATTGCCTGGTCAGCGGACTACCTGGAGGCAGGTACCTATATGTTGGAGTACGTTTTGACTGCCTTGCAGCCCGGAGAGTACCGGGTTTTGCCTGCAGTTGCCCGCCAGATGTATTTCCCAGATGTGCAGGGCAGCAGCGCCGGGATGATCTTCACGATCAATGCCTCCACTGCTCCATAGGATGGCTGGCGATATGGAAAACCACTCTGACCCTTCAGCCCTCTGGGCGCAGCGCGCCCTCCGGCATGCTTCTGAAGTTACCAATGCTTCGCCCGGCCGCGGCTCGGCAACCCGGGCTGAAGCGCAGGCCGCGGAGTACGTCAAGAGCCAGCTCACCGGCTTGGGCATTGCCGATATCCGCCTGCAGCCCTTCCACGGCTTGCGCTCGATCTGGCTGTTTTTCTCGCTGGCTTTTGGCATGGCGTTGGTGGGGCACGCGGCTTTCTGGCTGCTGAGGACTCCCATTGGCTGGCCAGCAGCACTGGTTATCACTTGTACGGCTTTTGCCATGAGCGCTTTCTTTCTGTGGCAGAAGCTGACCTTTCGGAATTATCCCCTTCAAGAGAGCCTGCCACATGGCCCCAGTCAGAATATCATTGCCAGGCTGCCCCCTTCTGACACCGTAAAGCAGCAGGTGGTCCTGGTTGCGCACCTGGACAGCCACCGTGCGGTGTGGGGCTTCGCCAGCGACCTACTGCTCAAGGTCAGCCGGGTCATCGTACCCTTAGCAATCTACGGCGTTTTGGCGGCTCCGCTCCTGTACCTGCTGGCTGGCCTGACCCAGCTTGTGGTCTTCTCTTATTTTGGGCTTTTATTTGCGCTGGTCCATTTCCTGGCCTGGTTTACCGGAGCTACGGCTGACCTGGGACCCCTTTCCCCCGGCGCCAACGACAATGCTTCGGCGGTTGGCACACTCCTGGCGCTGGCAGAGCGGCTTCAGCAGGAGGCTCTCCTGCATACCGAAGTATGGCTGGCTTTCACTGGCTGCGAAGAGAGCGGCTGCGATGGCATGCGGGCCTTCCTGGATGAATATGGTGAAAAGCTCCAAGAGGCGTTCTTCCTGGATTTTGAGCTGGTGGGGATTGGCGAGAGGCTGGGCTACCTGCAAAGCGAAGGGCTGCTGCGCAAGCAGCGCATCCCCGCCTCGGTCGAGAGCCTGGCGCAGGAGATCGGGCAGGCTTTCGGCGGTTTGCAGCCTCTCAATGCAGCGACTTTTGGTGCTTTTACAGAGAATGGCTTGCTCATAGGAAGGGGATTCCGCAGCTTGTGTTTGCTGGTCCTGCGTAAAGACTCCAGCTTGCTCCCCGAATGGCACCGTCTTACCGATACCGCGGAGCGTCTGCAGCCCAGCGCCCTGGGCCTGGTGCATGAATATGCCTGGGCCTTGCTCAGACGCCTGGATGAAAGCAGCCAGGGGTAAGCAGGTTAGATGCCTTCGAATAAGTCTTTTTCGCGCAGGCGCCTGCCAGCCGCGGGGATGGCGCGCATATAGGTATCCGTAGCTCCCACCAGCTTGCTGACCCAGCGCAGAGGCCCCCGGTTGGGTGGCCCTCCCGCTAACTGGCTGGCATGGCAGGCGGTGGCTTCATTCTTTAAGCCTACCACCGAGCGGTAGTTGATACGGGCGTGTACTGGGAAATCCCCGTCTTTGACGATATCGACCAGGTCGATATCCTTGTTGCGTCCAAAGTGGCGCGGGTCCTGCCCAATCAAAGGCAGCACGAGCAGGGCAGCTTTGAGGAATCCCTTGGGGAAGATGGTGTAGTACAGCTTGTTGGGCTGGAAAGGCGGGCACTCGTCTTCGAAAGCCGGATCGCCTGCCAGCGCAAAAGCACGCAGCGTGGCACGGTGGACAGCGATGTGGTCGGGATGTTTATAACCACCGATGGGATCGTTGGTGACCACTACCTGAGGGTGCAGCTTGCGGATATAATGTGCCACCTTCCGGGCTACTTCTTCAACCGGCTGGGCAGTCAGCGCCTTGGGGTGCGCGTTATCCGGTGAGCCGGGCATACCTGAATCGCGGTAGCCCAAGAAGTGCACCCCCGCTAAACCCAGCAAGTTTGCCGCGCAGCTCAGCTCTGATTCCCGCATCTCGCCGATCAATTCAAAGCCCTCCATGAACTTCGGCTCCACACTCCCCACCTCGCCCCGCGTGGCGCAGATCAGGTGCACCTCGACGCCCTGCCTGGCATACAGCGCCAGGGTTCCCCCCATCCCAAAGGTCTCATCATCCGGGTGGGCTAACACGGCTAAAAGAATATGTTTATTTTCTGGCATTGCTTTCCTTGTGTCATACTTTTATTGCATTAGTTATTTTTAACGCAGAGCCGCGGAGAAAACTCTTTAACGCAGAGAGCGCAGAGAAAAACCTGAATACAGTAACTGAAAAAAATCAGAAAGAAGGAAAATGCGGATTATTCAAAGAAATCCGCCTTTTCAGATTTTTCAAAGCTTTTTCCGTGTCCTTTTTTTAATATATTGGTTGGCTTGGATCGACCTCCCGCGCCCAGGCGTTTATGCCCGCCTTTCAGGTTCTTGACCTTGCGGAAGCCAGCGCTCTGCAGCAGCTCCAGGGCGCGCGCCGAACGCGTGCCCGCCTTGCAGAAGACCACCATTTCCTGGGCTGTGTCCAGCTCGGAGAGGCGGGAGGCTAGCTGCCCCAACGGGATGAGCTGCGCCCCTTCTATTTGCGAGATCTCCAGCTCGTGGGGCTCGCGCACATCTAACAGGCGCAGGGACTTGTCCTGCTTGAGCTGTTCAGACAGCTCCAGGGCAGTGATATCCCAGCCACCCCCTACCGTGCCCTCCTCGTGATCGTGACCCGGCACGCCGCAAAAAGCTTCGTAGTCGATCAGCTCTGTTATCTCCGGCTCGGGGCCGCACACCTTGCAGCCCGGGTTCTTGCGCAGCTTGACGAACTCAAAGGATTGATCCAGGGCGTTGTAGAGCATCAGGCGCCCGATCAGCGGCTCGCCGATGCCCAGGATCAGCTTCAGCGCTTCAGTGGCTTGCAGCGTGCCGATGGTCCCTGGCAGAACGCCTAATACACCCCCCTCGGCGCAGGAGGGTACCAGCCCGGGCGGGGGTGGCTCTGGGAAAAGGCAGCGGTAGCAGGGTCCGCGCCGGGCGTCAAAGACACTCACCTGCCCGTCAAAGCGGAAAATGGAGCCGTATACATTCACTTTGCCGGTCAGCACGCACACGTCGTTGACCAGGTAGCGCGTCGGGAAGTTATCCGTCCCGTCAATCAGGATATCGTAGCCTTCGGCGATGCGGAAGGCATTTTCGGAAGTGAAGGGCTCGTTGTAGATCTCAACCTGGATATCGGGGTTTAAATCCAGCATGCGCCGCTGTGCCGATTCCACTTTGAGGACACCAATCCCCGAGGTGCCGTGGATCACCTGGCGCTGCAAGTTGGAAGAATCCACCACATCATAATCTACCAGCCCAATGTGCCCCACACCCGCGGCGGCCAGGTAGAGCGCTACCGGCGAGCCCAGCCCACCGGTGCCAATCACCAGCACCGAAGCGGCTTTCAGCTTTTTTTGCCCATCCAGGCCTACCTCTGGAATCAGCAGGTGCCGGGAATAGCGTAAAATCTCTTCGTGACTTAATTCAGGGAGCATTCAGTTATCCACCTGCGATGCTCGGGATCAGCATCAACCGGTCGCCCTCCTGCAGCGGCGTCTCCAGCCCCTGCAGGTCTTTGACATTATCCTCGTTCAAAAAGAGGTTCACAAATGGACGCAATTGCCCGCTGTTGTTATAGAGGTGTGGGCGCAGGGTGGGGTGGATCTGCATCAGGCATTCGAGGGCCTGGTTGACATTACCTCCCTGTACGGTCACCTCGGCTTGCCCGGCGGTATATGACCGCAGCGGGGTAGGGATTCGGATCATTGGCATACTTAACTCCTTGTATTCAACAAAAATTTAATAAGAATGTCTTATTGCTTAATTTTTTTATCTTATGACATTTAATCGGATGCGGATAAACGCAGATCACGCGGATTAAGAAACGGATAACCTGTCATTTGAAAGGTTTTTCTGCGCACGTCTGTGCTCGTCCGTGTCCAATCTAAAATCGCTCATAAAAGATCTTTTAGCTGCTTCTGCAGCTTCTCATACGGCGCCACGCCGTGGTTGACATGTTTGGGATCGCCTTTAGCGTCTATTATAAACGTAGTCGGCACGCTCAGCACGCCCCAGCGGCTGGCCACTTCCGGCTGCTGCGAGGCGTCGATCTCCACCACCTGCAGGTTCTCCCCCGCCTGGTCCTTCAGGCGCTGGAGGGCCGGGCGCTGAATGGTCTTGCAGGGTACACAGGTGGGGGTGGTGAAATACAGGATCACGGGCATGCCCTTGGGCAAGAATGAGTCCTGGCGTACACGCACCCTGGAACGCCTCAACGTCCAGCGGTTCGCCGTCCAATACAGCCCCATCCCAGCGCCCAGGATAGCGGCTGCCCAAATTAATCTCATCAAAGTATCTTCCATCACCGGTATACTCAACGTCATCGCTGTACTCAACATAAACTCCAATTCCTTATTTTTCTTCTAATTTCGGCCGCATGCCAGGGATTGTGCCTGACGGGGGTGTCTGGGTGAAGCCCGGCAAGTGCAGCCTCCCCAACCAGTAATATACCGCGCAGCCCACGCAGAAACCGCCAAAGGCGTTCAAAGCTGCCAGGGCGGCCACCAGCCAGACCAGCCCCCAGCCCAGGGTCGTCAGCCCGAAATAGAGCGCCAGGCTGCCGGCTAACATAACAGTGCCTCCGAAGGCCTGGGCAAAGCGGTGCGGTGAGTGATTATCCAGGAGCACGTGCGGCTTCACCCAACCCAGGGGTTTCAGAACATACTTATAAATGAAACCAAAGCCGGGCACTTTGAAAAGAGTCCCCAGCAGCATCACCAGAGCCACCAGGGCTGCCAGCCAGGGCATGTTCAGGACAAACGCCAGGATATTCAGGAAGATGATGGTCACCTGGCTGGTTTTAAGGGCTGAATGATCGATCTTTTGTAGTGAACCTGTCATTTTATGCTTCCTTGATATCGATATTCTCTTCCGAAAACGCGGAGCGGTCTTCTGCCAGCAGCCAGGAGCGGCTTTCCACTGCTTTGCCCTGCTGCACGCTGGTGATCAGGTATGAAAACCAGGGCATAGCCCATTCACGGTCAAACTCGGAGGGGCGGTTAGGGTGGTCAGGATGCGAATGGAACACCCCCAAGACATCCAACCCCAGCCGGTCGGCTTCCATCTCCCCGCGCAGGTAATCCTGCGGGTTTAAGAGGTAGCGGTTGTGGCGGGCAGCGTCTTCGCGGGTGTTGGCCAGCGGCAGGATCTTTGCGACGCGTTTCGCCTCACCCTGCGCTTTCCCCAGCAGCAAGCCTGCCCCTTCTTCAGGATAAGCCTCTTCACCATGCTGGTGGATAGCTTTTAGAATTTCGTTAGAGATTACTAAAATCATTTTGCTCATTTCCTTCTAAAATAGGCTCACGGATTGCACGGATCAAACGGATTTATCATTCGGAAACGGAAATAATGGAAAGGGCCGATAAAGAACATCGGGAGAAAAAGCTGATTTTTTATGTTTGATCCGCATTTTCCGTTTTTCATAACTTTTCCGTGTCCATTCTTTTGATTAGCGAAGAATTCGCGGATTCTTTATGCATTCCATAAATTCTTGTCGCTCAGGTATTTATACCCGGCGTCTGGGAAAACGGTAACAACCACGCCCTCTTCGAGCTCGGCTGCCACACGCAGCGCCGCCGCAGCCGCCGCGCCGGAGGAGATGCCCACAAACAGGCCTTCCTCATGCGCCAGCCTGAATAGCATGGTGTAGGCATCTTCCGAAGCGATCTCCAGCGTGCGGTCCGGGAAACCCGGGTCGAAGATGCCCGGTTTGATCGCTGTAGGCATGTGCTTGAGACCTTCCAGCCCGTGGAAAGGCGAATCGGGCTGCCCAGCGATAATCTGGATGGATGGGTTATATTCCCGCAGGTAGCGTCCCACGCCCGTCAGCGTGCCCGAGGTACCCAGCCCGGCCACGAAGTGGGTGATTTTTCCTTCCGCCTGGCAGACGATCTCCGGGCCAGTGGTCAGGTAGTGCGCCTGCCAGTTGGCCGGGTTATCGTACTGGTTGGCATAGAAATAGCGTTCCGGCTGCTCGGCGGCCAGCCGGCGCGCTGTGCGGATGGCTCCATCCGAGCCTTCCAGCGGATCGGTCAGGATCAGCTCGGCGCCCAGGGCTTTCAGGATGGCGATGCGTTCCGGGCTAGCGTTAGCGGGCAGGGCCAGGGTCACCGGGATGCCTAGCGCCGCTCCGAAGGTGGCGTAAGAGATGCCCATGTTGCCGGAGGTTGAAATCCAGCAGGCGCTTGCCGTGCGCCAGCGAGCCGTCGGCCAGCGCTGTGCGCAGGATGTTCAGCGCTGGGCGGTCCTTGATCGAGCCGCCTGGGTTGAACCACTCCGCCTTAGCCAATACCTGCACGCGCGGCGAGAGGCCTTTTGTCACTTGCTTCAGCGGCAGCAGAGGGGTATTGCCGACGGCTGTCTCCAACCCGCCCGCATCCGGCGCGGCCAGGATCTGTGCGGTGGGGAAAGTGATCTTGGTAGTTGAAAAAGAAGTGTTCATCAGCTTGTCCTATCCAAAACAAAACGGCCAGCAGGCAACAAAAAAGGTGGCTCGTCTTCTGCCACGCGGCACACTTGCCGAACGCGGGGCCGGGTCCACCTTTCGTCAAACTGCTGACCGTGTAATTACTCTTTAGACGAAGCGGTGGTTACCAACCCCGCTTCAGACACATGCAACTGTTCATTCAAAAGCTCCAATAATTTGGATATTTATGAGTTAATTAGTAATAATTATAGACGAACTGGCGGGGTTGTCAAGAGGGAAAATGATTTACCTGTGTACCTTGCCATCTCCCAGACATCATAACGCTGCTCCACTAGAGAATTCTCGTTATCAGCTGGCATTTTTCTTTTCGGCTTGCGCTGCGAATGTTTTTTGTGTATAGATATATAATTGAGTCAGGCAATTGTTCTATCCGCTGCCTGTTTCGCAACCCCGAATTCCCTACGGAGGATAATCCCCATGACCAGCCCGCGCTTGAAGTCCTTTAATTATGCAGTCGGCATGTTCGGCACCTCCATCCCGATCAACATGCTCAAGACCTATGCCGCCATCTACTACGTCGATAAGCTGGGGATGACCACCGTCCAATTATCGCTTGTGCTGTTGATCTATACCTTCATCGACGCGGCGGATAACCTGGTGTATGGGTATCTCTCGGACCGGACGCGCACGCGCTGGGGGCGCAGGAGACCCTGGCTGACCATTGGCACGCCGCTGCTGGTCCTGGGCTTGATCGCCTTCTTCAGCACACCGGATTTCCTGGCAGGCAATTCTCTATTTGCCTACTGCATGCTCTTTTATATCTTCACAGGCACGCTCAATTCGGTGATCAACGCCAATTATGGGGCGCTGTTCCCGGAGCTTTTCCGCGATGATGCCAGCCGGGCGTCCACCAATGCCTTGCGGCAGGCCTTTCAGCTCGTGGCGATGATCATCAGCATTGCGCTTACACCGATGGTAACTTCTGCGCTCGGATACAGCCTCACGTCAATCTTGTATGGCTTGCTGGGCGGCGGGGTCATTTTGTACATGACTTTCACCAGTCGAGAGACGAAGATCCAGGTCGACGAAGAAAAACCTCGGCTTTGGGACAGCATCAAGAACCTGATCACCAACCGGAAGTTTTGGATTGCGGGCTTTGCCAACGCCTTTTACAGCGCGGCCATGTCGCTCGTGCTCGCTTCCATGCCCTTCTTTGCCAAGTATACGCTGGGGATCTCCGACAGCCAGACCACGTTCCTGTTTGCGGCTGTCCTGCTGATCGCTATCGGCTGCGTGGCGCTCTGGGCCAGGCTGGTGAAGAAGTACTCGCTGATGCCCATCTGGCGCCTCTCGCTGGCCACCTTGACGGTGATGTTTATCCCGCTCTACTTCGCCAATTCTCTCATCACCGGGATTATTTTCTCTGCCCTGGTGGGCTTCGGCTTCGCCGGGGTGATCACCACCATGGATTTGGTTGGGGCAAAGATTATAGACGAAGATACTCAAAAGCACGATTTACGGCGGGAGGGCATTATCTCCAATGCCCTGGGTTTCATGAACCGCTTGAACGGCTTGTTCACCAGTGCGGCTTTCTTTTTAGTCTATAAGCTATTCGCTTATGAAAGCGGCTCGAAATCCTGGTCCGCAGCCGGACCAGGCGGCCCGCTTCCTCTTGACAGTTTTCCCGCCCATCCTGATGGTGATCAGCCTGGCTTTCTCCTTCTTCATCGACTTTGAAAAGACTCCAGAGCCAAGAACCGAACCGGTGGTTCTATAAAAAACCTGCCTTTTCATCCGATGATCTTTTTCGGCGCTTTCCACTTTTTCCGTGAATATTGTGAGCATGTTTCAAGTCCAATAAAGGAGATAAGGCTATGGCGCTCTTACGCATTGACCATACCCCTGAAACTGTCAAAGTCAACCTGCCTCTGAATATCATCCTGCCAGACCCCGGGATGATGGCTGGGGTGCCCGTTGCCAGGCGCAAGGTGCTTTACCTGCTGCACGGGCTCAGCGAAGACGCCAGCGCCTGGCAGCGCTATTCCTCCGTTGAAGCCCTGGCGGAAGACCACGGTTTGGTGGTGGTCATGCCATCAGCCGGGCGCAGCTTCTACATCGACCAGCCTAACGGGCAGAAATATTTTTCTTATTTGACCGAAGAGCTGCCGCGCTATCTGGCAGATGTCTTTGGCTTAGCACCCCGCCGGGAGGCTACCTTCATCGCCGGCTCTTCCATGGGCGGGTACGGGGCTTTCAAAGCCGCCCTGCTGCATCCGGAGCTTTATGGCGCGGCGGCGAGCTTTTCGGGTGTGCTCTCCCTGGAGATCCTGCGCTTGCTGCCCGACGATAATCGGAAGGATGAGTTCACTGGACTGTTTGGGGACCTGGATAAGCTGCCCGGCAGCGAGCATGACCCGGCGGTCTGGCTGCGCAACGCCGCGCAGAACCCCTCCACCTTTCCCCACCTGTTCATCACGTGTGGGCGGCAGGAAGATATCTATCCGTTGAGCGGCATGTTTTATGCGGCTTGCCAGGCGCTGGGTGTACAGGCTGAATATCATGAGGAAGACGGTGGTCACGATTGGTCTAATTGGGACAGGCAGATCAAGTGGTTTTTAGCAGCAGTGTTAGGAAAAGCTTCAATAAAATCTTGATTTTTAGTATTTTCGCATTACCGGGCTCGGATCTTGGCTAACAAAGCCTCCCAGAGGCCGGTCAAGCCCATTTTGCCCATCCAACTTGAAATGTAGCTGTGATCTAACTCATCATCGAGGGTGGTCACAATGCTGGTGATATCGCGGATATGTTTCGTCTGCTGGCTCAGGCTGTAATACCAGAGCTTATAAATGATAAGGTCTTCTGGAGAATGCAGATAAACTTCGCCCAATGGCGCACCTAAATCTACCTTCCGGCGCCGCTCGAAGGCTGTAGCTCTTAAAACATCTCCTTCTCGCAACGGGTACAAGTCTGCTTTATACCCACTATACATATGAATGGCATTGATGGGAAGGTCTGCCCGAGTCTCCAAGATGTTGTCCAAAATGATCTCGGCTGGAACGAGCATGTCGCGCTTCTTCAATTCATCCGACAGCCGCCCGACTGCTTCTAAAGGGATATTCACCACCAAATCCAGGTCTAAGGTTGCGCGTGGTTCTCCCCATGCCCAGGCAGCCACAGCTCCACCAATTAGATACGCAATGCCGGCGGCTTCCAGGGCTGCGAGCACCTGGTGGACGAATTCTTCATAACTCAAGATCTGATCATTCATCATTCTGCTTTCTTTTGCACTGCCAGGCGATAAGCCTCGACAAGGCTAAGTTGGGGATTTCGCTGGCGAATACGGTAGGCCGCAGTCTGGCAAGCCAGGTTAGTGATCGAGCAGCCTTGTTGAAAGCGCTGGCTAAAGGACAGGTTATTGAGGATGGCGATTTGCGACGGATCGACTTCGGCGATACTACCATCCATCAAAGCCGATAGATCAGCGCCGATGGGTGGCTGGTTACGAAGATAATAGCCTGGTTTTCGTAAGCTGCGGCAATATGCCATATGGTAGCTGGCTGCGCCCAAGGCTCGTTTTACCACCTGCATGTCCCGGTAAAACGTATCTTCCCAGGCCGATTCCCCAAAGCACCCTTTGCCCAATTTCCCTTCCACCCGGGTGAGCAACTGCTCACGCGTGAGATAGCGTTCTTGAAGCAAGATTTCCAATAAAGCTGCGCGCCTGGCAGTTGTCCGATCGCGAGCGATCGCATCTTTCAACAAAACATTCTGGGCAGCTGGAGAAATATTCATGATTGGATTATACAACAAAACTGATTTTAGAATCAGGTTTCCTCTGCGGTCGATAGCAGGTATTCCATCTGCCGTCGCTCACCTGGTGGACGTTCGTCCGTCTGCCCTTCTCCCCAATTGGGAAGAAGAGCGTTACTGCCTCACCCTCTCTTCCCTGCGTTTAACCGTCTTCAAAATATATCCAGCCGCGTCGGGGGTCTTGCAGCCGGTCTGACCGTGATCAACCACCACTTTGCCGATCTTGCCGGCTGCCTCTAAAGCTTCAGCTTGCAGGAGCGCATTCCTGATCCCGATGGCGATCAGGGCGCTGTTCATAGCGTCGCGCACTCAATTCTTGCGCGTGTGAATCTCGGTTCCGATCTGCGCTAAAAGAGGCTCGAAATAAGCATCCGGCAGGGTGAAGTCTTGCATGGCGAACTTCGCTACCAGCCGCCAACCGGCCTGGCCCCTCCACTCATCGTCCGAGTGAATCCAGGCTTCCATCTTCTGTTGGGAAAGCGGCGTTTGGAAGACAAAATCTGCAAAGGCATCCGTGATGACATAATTTCCCAGGTCTGCTGCCCACTCATCGATCAAGGCTTCGTCAGCTTTATCTGGGTCTGCGACCATAGCAGCCAGGACTCGGGCGTCATGTACACCGGTGGCCCACAGCGCCCGTGCCAGGGCATGATCGACCTTGATCTTTTTCTTTAGCTTGCCCAAGTCCGCATAACTGACCCCATAAAGCTCATTCGCCACCCCGTGACGGGTGTAGATTTTCCAATTCTGCTCGGTGCCAGCAGTTTTTAGTGCTTCCATGACTTCTTCTAGAGACATCATTTCCTCGCAGGTAATTTTGAAAATGTAACTAATTTTACCAGTTTAGTCTCTGTTAGTATAAGGTGCAACGCACTTTCATACTTACGATAAACGCTCATGCTATAGGTTACAAGTGCGTTGCACCTGGATGTAACTTTTTTACTGCAAAGGGAAGACTGCCAGCAGCATCCAGCTGACAAACAAGGCCCCGCTGAGACCGAGAGTCCAGCGGTCGCGCTGCAGGATCGTCGCCAGGGCATGCAGCCCTAAGATTTAACGGGAAGAGAGGCAAGATCAGCAGGATAAAATACAAGCCCTGGCTCAACTGCAGCGCCACAAGCATGCTGCCGACCAGCACCAGGCTGTGAAGAGCCCACCAGCCCAGCCGCCCGAGGGGTTTGGCTGTACTGGAAACCTCTCCCATTGCCAGGAACCAGGGAAGCAGCAGGATGGCTCCTACAAGCCAGAGCAGCAGGCGCCTGGGAATGAGCAGCCAGGGCAGCCAGACCTGGTTCCCCAGCAGTCCAAACCCCAGCCAAAGGGCAGCAAAAACCAGCAGGCTGGTCCCAATGGCTTTCCCAGAAGGCTTGCTCCAATGAGGCTTGAGGAGCAGCAGGGCGATGACCCCTGCCGCGCCAAACCAGAGCAGCAGGTAGCCGCCCACCAGCACTCCAAAAAGCTGGGGCAGCTTCAAGCCCGCCAAGCCTGCAGCCCCGAGGAGCAGCGTGGCACCCAAGGCTCCTGCGACGATGGCTAGCAGCCTGCGCCCCAGTGTGCTTGTGACGATCGGCTCCGGGACAGTAGCAGGGATCCAGGCTGCGCTGACCAGGACGGTGCCCAGCACCCCCAGTCCAAACCAGAAAATGCGCAAATCAACATAATCCTGCGCCCTCGGCTGCGGGCCAAATACGGCATCCAGCCACTGGCGGGCAGTCTGGTGGGCTTGAGGCTTGAACAAGATGGAGACATGCTCTACCCCAGGAATCACAACCAGCTTGCGCCCCGTACCGGCAGCCGGGTCGCCACCCGCCCCGCCAGCCTCTGCCAGCAGTGCTTCAGCATTCTGTACGAAATTTCCCTCGAAGCTGCCAGCCATCAACAGCAAATTGCGCGGCAGAGCCGGTGTGACCGATACATCCACCGGTGATACGGCAATGGTGGCGCTGGTTTCGGGGTGCGCCTGCCCAAAGCTCAAAGCCACTCCGCTGCCCATCGAATGCCCCAGGATGGCCACCTGACCGGGCGCACCCAGGCCGCGCCGTTCGGCCTCTACCAGCACAGCCTCGGCATTCGCCAACAAGCTTCCCGAACTACTCGTCGAGCTTAATGGCTGTGGATTCGCGCCATGGCCGTTAAAATCCCAAAGTGCGGTGATATATCCGGCATGCGCCAGGGTCAGCGCAAAGCCGCGCATTACCTGGCTGGAACCCGCCAGGCCGTGCCCGATCAGCACCAGCGGCCGCGTGGTGGGGTCGGCGCCCTCCGGCAGGATAAAAGTCATGGGGGGCTGGGACTCGGGAACCCGGATCACCCGCAGGCCTTGCTGGGCAGCTCTCAGATTCCAGATGGCAGCTAAAAGAAAGAGCAGGCCCACACCACCGGTGATCCAACGTGAAGGTTTCATCGCTTATCCTCCTGGCAGCCTCTTTTATGGATCAAGCGACTGCTGCTCCTACTTTCGCGCGCCTGGCGTTGGCCATTAAAAATGCAAATACTGCTACCCCTGCCAGCAGGTCCACCAGGATGATGAACATGGTCACCGTGGGTCCAATCGGCTCAAAGAGCTGGCCGATCAACCAGGGCAGGAACATGCCGCCCAGGCTGGAGCCGACAAAGAAATAAGAAGTGATCGAACCGGTGAGGGTCAGAAAACGCTCTGCCAGCGAGATGGTGGTGGGAAAGATCGCTGCCATGGAAAAACCCAATCCCAGGGAGCCAATCCACAAGGCGGTCAGGGAGCTTGGGAACAGCAGGATCACCAGGATGCTAACCAGGCAGCCCGCCAGGTCAGCGATGAGGATCTTGCGTAAGCTGAAACGCACTGCCAGCGGGATCGTCAGCAGCCGCCCGAGGGTCAAAGCCCCCCAAAAAGCAGAGGCCATGTAGGCGGCAGTCGCTTCATCAGCCAGGTTCAGACTGGTTGTATAAGTGGATATCCAATTGCCAAAGCCTACCTCTGCACCCACATAAATAAAGAGAAAGAGGGCAACCAGAAAAACCAGTAAAACGCTCACAGGCCCTTTTTGTTCTCCCTCGGTCCCGACGATCGACTTGGGGCTGCGTAAGAAGAACAGCCAGACTGCCACTGGCAGCGCCATAAAAGCCATAATCCAAAAAGCCAGGTTGATCTCTCCCGTGCTCTTCAACACCTGAGCAACGATGATAGGCGCCAGGAAGGCGCCCACGCCGAAGAAGAAGTGCAGGGCGTTCATAAAAGGCCCCACTTTATCGCGGTGCACCCAGACCAACAAGGTGTTGCCTCCGACATCGATCGCACCTGTGCAGATGTTGAGGACCAACAGGATGGCGGTCAGCACCCAGATCGAGCCAGCCAGGGGGGTCAAGGTTAATGCACCTGCTACCACCAGCAGAACGGTAACCAAGATACGGTGCCCGGGGAGCCGGTCATACAGCCGCCCAGCCAGGATGGAGCCGATCAGGTACCCAAAGGCTGAGGCGGGGAATATGAAACTAATCTGGTTCAACTGCGTGTGGGTATGCTCCGCCAACCTGGAGAGAGTGGGGCCGATCACGGAGCCGGTCAGACCCAAGATGATAAATGCGGCGTAGTAGGCAGCCGACTTCACCAGGCGGCTTTTGCTGTCAGCATCACCGGCTTGTGGAGAATTGTTTGAGTTCATGGAGTATCCTTAATGAAATTGGATTGCCAGGGCAACCTTCTGACTATACCATAAGTTCATCGTCAAGAGATAGGTCAATTCAAGTGGTTCCTGCTGCTCGGTGGGCTGGAGGGCATCTTGGACCATGTCTTCGGGATCTATGGCTTGCACATCCTGGACAAAGTGCCCTGGCTGCAAGGAACGACCCCCGTCCCGGTGATCATTTTCTCGTTCTTTGAATATATTATTTATTGGGCGGTGGTGGCCTGGATGGCTTACGGTTGGTTAGCGTTAAGGGTATTCCAGCGATAAAACTGGACCAGCCCCCACCGGCCGTTCGTCATCCACTGTGGATCGATCTGATCCAGCATGCCAGCCTGACTGCGCTGCAAGCCAACCATCACCTGTGACTTGGAAACGCGCAGCGCCAAAAGGCTGGTGGGAAAATAAATCCATACATCCTCTAAGGGAGTGTCGAAGGACCAGTGCCGGTCGCCCACCAGGCGGCGGTAATTGGCGTCTCCTTTGCTGATCACCAGGGCGGCTTCGCCCAGCTCATGGCGCAAGCTGTCCGGCATCTCCCACATACTGAGCGGAGAGGTCCAGAAGAAATGGTCGCGTAACTGGAGCTGCCCCATTTGCATGGCGTTGTTCAGCCGTCCAGCAACTGCCCGGGTTTCGACACTCTCCATTTGTGCCAGGAAGGCGAGGGCAGCCCGGATATCGGGCAAGATGGCATCGGACACAAAGGTTGGATGGGCTTTGGCGTGCAGCCACACAGCCCACACAAGCCCACTTTCCAACAGGAAATCCGCGAGCAGCAGATCGTGGATTAACTCAAGCCCGGCATTATCCAAGATCACGTCCACCCGGCCAGGGCGATCCTTTAATCCGAATAAGTATTCAGAGGCCTGGGAAGCGTGGTTGCAAAGCAAATGAGAGAGCTGCCCGGTGCGGTCGGCGTGATCGGGGCGCTCTGCATGTCCAGCCGGCCACATGCTCAGGTCAGCCTGGTTGCCCCACAAGTTCACTAAAATAAGCTCGCTCACCCGGTCAACAGAAAGCTTGCCCGGGGTATTTTTGGTCCCGGAGAGCAGGAAATTGACTGCCTCACAGGAAACCTGGATCGGCTCGACAAACGCTTCCAAACCCTGGCGCTTCTGGTAAGCGTAGGGATCGACCCCAAAGCCAGGGCCAGGCTGAAAATAGCCAGTGGCTTCCAGGACCCGGCGGTAGAAATACGTTTCTGCAAAAAACCAGGGCACCTCCAGCCAGCTCTGGCCTCTGTAAGGTGCGAGGTATTGCTGCCAGGCGGTCCAGTCGGGTGCTCCTGGATCTTGCAAGTCTCTCACTGCCTCATCGGGCAGCTCATCCAGGAGCACTTGGAGCCGGTCCGTTACCTGGGGGGAAAACTCGTTCTCCGATAAGATGCGCTGGCCGATCGCTGGCAGACGGACGGTGACACTGTGGTGGGTAAAGGTGCCGGTCTCTGCGCCGCGCAAAGGTGGGGGGAGAGCCAATTTTGGGCTAACCAGGTTCATGGGGCAAGGGTAGCCGTTGGAAGAACGATGATCGGGAAAGGCGTGACGACAAATTTTCGGAAGATGCCCGGGTCAATTGGCGTCAACCCACCGGTGGTGGTACATTCTGTTGGCGCTGAGCCCGTGTAAGTCGGGGTCGTCTCACTCCCAACGGCGACAAACACATTCCCATTCCAATTGTAGCGATCCTTCTGCCGGTTGCAAGGGCAGCAGTTGGGCTCGCCATACAGGTACACCGCATATTCAACGGTAACACTCTGATCCTGCTTGGACCAGGTACCCTGGGTAGCATCGGTAACCTGCAAGACCGCCACCAAGGTGGTGCCGTTCCAGGCGTAAACCATCAGCTCCAGGTTCCCACCAGAGCCTGAATAACGCACAGGCAGGATCAACAGCTTGCGGCATTCGCCAAAATCATTGAACCCCAAACCTTCGGGCTCAATGTGCCTGGTCATCGGATCGCCGGTCTCGTAGGTCCAGGAAGTGATCCACTTGGTGCCTTCCCAGTATTCCAGGTAAACTGCCTGCCCAGCCGAGCCTTTATCTTCCAATCGGAAGCGCTGGTAGGTGCCGTCGCAGTTCATGCTCACGCCGCCAGGTGGAGGGGCGGGCGTGGTAGACACCAGGGTCGGGGTAATGCTCGGGACCAGCAAGGGGGCTGGATCGACATTGTCATATAGCCCATCCCCATCCGTGTCCTTGTTCAGGGGGCTGGTCTTCAGCTCATTGACCTCCTTTCCATCCGAAAGGGTATCGCCATCCGTATCCTGGATCTTTGGATTGGTGCCATACTGGTTGACCTCAACCCCATCTGAAAGTCCATCGCCATCGGTATCGGGATTCTTAGGGTCGGTGCCCAACTGCACTTCCTGTTGATTGCTCAACCCATCTTTATCATCATCACCCTAGGGCATAAGCGGTGGCCGCCAGGACAGTCGCAGAAGCGCTGGCTGCCTCTGCCGTCGCCTGGGCAGCGCTTTTTGACTGTGCTTCAATCGTCTGGTAGGCCGACGTGCCCAAGGCTGCAAGCGCCTGGACGGTCTGAGTCCCATGGTTGCTGGTCTGAACAGCGAAGTACACGCCCTCCCCAATCAGCCCTGCCAGCAGCAGGCATAAGACCGTAAGTACCGGCACAATCCAGGGGGGGAGGAGTGCCTTGCTGATAATTTCCCCGCTGTGTACCTGCGGGTCCCCCTGCGTAGGCGCGACCGACACCGTGAATGGATAGGTCTGTTCGCCGCCGATCAACTTACGCTGACGGGGGGCAGCGTTGAACTCGACGGTGCCGGTCTGCCCTTCCGGAATCTGCAGCTGGGGCTGGAGGGCTTTGAAAATCAGCTCGTCCCCCCGGTCCCGGTAGGCAAGCTTATAAGTCTCAGAGCGGTTGCCCTGGTTCTGCACGGTGATACGGGCATTCTGGCTGGCGCGCAGCTTCTGAGGGTACAGGTCGCTCTTGAATTGAGAAAATGAGCCCACTACCAGGGTAACCTTGGTCTGGGCAAACTCCTTGGGTGCATCCTGGCTTGAGGCCTTAACCGTCAAGGCATATTCACCTGCCCGGCTGCGCGAGCTCTTCTGCGGCTGGATGGTCAGGTTCACGGTCTGCATTTCACCCGGCATCAGCTGCACGGCTGGCGCCTCAGCTACCCACGAAGGTGGAGTGCCATCCAGGGACACTCGAAAATGGTCAACCACCTGCCCCTGGTTGATCAAGGTGAGAGTCAAGATGGCGCTGCTGCCTGGGTCTACCGACAGGCGGCTGGTTTCGATGAACATTCCCACCCGCCCGCCACCCGGGCTGGAGAGGACCTTGGAAGGATCGATCGCCGAGCGCTGGCGAACGGCTCCAGCAGCGCTCAGCTTGGCAGCGGTTAACGGGGCACCGCTCATTGTTAAATCAGCGCGCACCAGGCGCAGCCAGCAGCGGCCGATGCGCAGCGGTTTCTCTGGCGTCCACACCTCAGCTACGCCCGGGAGCAGCTTGGTATCTCCCAAGAAGGAGCCATTGGTGCTGCCCAGGTCGAGCACATGGTATGTCGAGCCGTCAAAATCGATTTTCAAATGGCGGCGCGAGGCCTGATTATCTTGTAGAACGATATCGCATACCGCGTCGCGGCCAACCGTCATCCCGCCGCGCTTGAAAGCGACCGAGATCGTTGTTCTCCCATCCTCTAATACCTGGATGCGATCTTGCGTGACATCGGAGGGGGGCTCGAACTCCTGTAAAATGGAGGCGCCCCTGGGCTCGAGCAGGCTCTGCTGGTATTGAGTTACCAGGCTGACCGAATTTTCTAGCAGGGTCGGTCCAAGCGATACCTGGCTAATTTGGGGTGAAATTGCCTTCAAGCCGCGCGCCAACTCAGCCGCGTTGGGAATACGCTTGTTGGGGTCCTTCTCCAGCGCCTTCAAAATCAGCCTTTCCAAGATTTCCGGCAGGTCGGGGCGCAGCGACCGCGGGGGTGGGGGCGGTTCTTTAGTATGGTAGCGGATTGCTTCGGTCAGGCTCTTGATTGGGAAGGGAAGCTGCCCAACGGCGAGCTCGTACAGTAAAACGCCCAGGGAGTACACATCGCTGCGCGCATCGACCTTCTCACCCAGTGCTTGTTCTGGCGACATATACGAAGGCGTGCCCAGGCTGGTGCCCTCTTGAGTCATGGGCTGTCCTTCCAACAGCTTCGCCAGGCCCAGGTCGGTGATCACCGGGAGGTAGGGCAAACTCTCGGATGGATCGGGCTTTAGCATGATATTGCCGGGCTTCATATCGCGGTGCAGCACACCCTGGTGATGGATGTAATCCATTGCCAAGGCCACCTGGCGCATCAGCTCAATGGATTCGTCCAGGCGGATCCACTGGTTTTGGGCGCGCAGTGAATGCAGCATCTGTCCCAGGTTGGCGCCGGGGATGAACTCCATCACGATAAACAGCAGATCTTTTTCCTGCCCAAAATCGTAAACCTGCACAATCCCAGCATGGTTCAGACGGGCGGCGGTGCGCGCTTCCTGCAAGAAGCGCTCCCGAAAATCTGAAAGGCGGGCGAACTGAGGGTGCATAATCTTGACGGCCACATCTCGCTGCAAAGTGACATCGTGAGCTTTGTAAACGGCCCCCATGCCGCCCTCACCGAGCAAGCTGGTGAGCTGGTAGCGGTTTAGCGTTTGACCGATCAAGTTATCCATCGCACACCTCCAGATAGAAAAAGAACGATGTATGGCTCTATTTTACATCTTAATAAGATGAAGTTACTGAACTTTTACGGTGATCCGGGGTAATATGGATATGTAAAGTCGAAAAGCTGTAGAGGTTGATCGAAACTCATCTCGCTGATCAAAAAAAAAGATTCGTGATATAGTTCATTATCTCTTTGATCTTCACAGTCTCACGTTATCCCCCATGCCTTCCTTCATCCAGTTCCTGATCCGCCGGTTTCTGTTAATCCCCATCTCGCTGCTGGTCATCACCATGGTCCTGTACGGCGGTGTTATGCTGACACCGCCGGAAGCGCGTGCAGAATTGTATATGCCAAAGACCAACCGCGAACTGACGGAGGAACAAATGGAGCGCCTCAGAAACCTGATCATTGAGCGCTACCATTTACGCGAACCTTTCTACATTCAATATGCTTATTGGGTTAAATCCCTCTTACAGGGATCCTGGGGCTACAGCCCCAGCATAAACGAAGATGTGCTGCCGGCTTTGCTCCGCCGGACTCCGGTGACCCTGGAGCTGGCGCTTTATTCGTTGATCATGTTTGTGCCTTTAGGGATTAGTCTGCGGTCTGGTGGCAGGCTGGAAGCCAAGACAGGCATTTGATAATATCTTTCGCCCGGTGGCTTACGTCAGCACCTCCATGCCACCTTTCATTTTCGCGATGATGATGATGGTGATTTTCTATGTGAATTTACACTGGTTCTCGCCAGAACGGATCAGCATGCCCTTTAGCTTTGAGATTCGAGTGGTGGTTTCCATCAATTTACACGGGATGTTAACCATCGACAGCCTGTTGAACGGACGGTTCGACATTTACCTTGACAGTCTTCGCCACCTCTTTATGCCCGTTCTAGCCCTCTCGATTTATCATTGGGCAACTCTGGGCAGGATTATCCGGGCGACCGTGATGGGAGAGAAGAACAAAGAATATATTATCTCAGCCCGCGCGCGAGGTGTTTCAGAGGACAAAGTTTTGTGGAAGCATGCCTTCAGGAATGTTCTTTCACCGGCGCTGACCAGCGTAGGGATCTCGGCTGCCGCGATCTTGAGCGGAGTTTTCGTGATCGAGATCATATTCGATTTTCGAGGTATTTCTGAGGTCATTGTAAATTCAATCAGCGGCTTGCCAGATGCTCCGGCTGCCTTAGGTTTTGCGATTTACAGCGTCATTATCATTCTCCTGCTGATGTTTCTCATCGATGTTTTACAAGCTATCCTAGACCCCCGGGTGCGCGAGGAGCTGCTGAAATCATGAGAGACCTGTGGAGATTTTTCAGCTCCTGGCAGAATATCCTGAGCCTGATTGTCATTACGACTTTTGCCGTATGTCTCTGGCGGCGCCCTGGATCTCACCGATGGCCTGACAAGGAGCCTGGAATCTTTCAACGCGTAGGCCGCGCCATTGATTACGAGCCGAAACCGCCCAGTGAAAAAGCACTGCTTAGGAACTTTGCCAGGGCAGTATGATGTTTTTCATGCCCTCATATGGGGCATTGGCGAGGCTCTGCGTTTTGGTCTACGGTAGCGATTATCTCGGCAGTGGTAGGGATATTCTTCGGCGCCATTGCTGGGTACGCGGGCGGTTTTATCAACAGCGTCATCATGCGGATTACCGATGCTTTCCTGGCTTTTCCGGTGATTGCCGGGGTCGTATTTATTCGGCAATTGGTCAGACATCACGATCACGGCAATGGGCGGGATGATCTATATCTCTCCTCAGGTCGGTAAAATTATCGAGGTTCCCACTTCGCTGGTAGGGATTCAAGCCTTCTTGCAGCGCAGCGATCCGCTGCTGATCAGCCTGATCCTATTCTCCTGGATGCCCTTTACTCGCCTGGTCAATACCCTGGTGATTACCTTGAAGCGTACAGACTTCGTGCAGGCTGCGCGGGCCCTCGGTGCAGGTCCCTTTTGGATTATCCGCCGCCACCTCATGCCGCATACCATTGCGCCGGTGCTGGTGTTAGCTGCCCGGGATGTGGGTGCGGTGGTGATTTTTCAGGCAACACTGACCTTCATTGGCATTGGAGGGAATTCCACCTGGGGAAGGATCCTGTCTATTGGGCGGAATTGGGTGATTGGGCCTGGCGGGAATCTGTTCGCTTATTGGTGGGTTTTTATGCCTGCCACGCTGGCTGTGATTTTTTTCGGGGTTGTCTGGAATTTGCTGGCAGACGGGATTAACGAAGTCAGCCTGCCCCCCACGAAAATGCCTTCAATGGATTATGTGCCAGGCGGAGCGGCTATTATCGGTGTTTATGATTTGCAGGCTGCTCCGCAGGAAAAAGTGAAAGTGGCTGGCGAACCTGAGCAGCAGCCGATCCAGCCTTCCAGGGAAGAGGCAGCCAGCCTTACCAAGGCTCGTGCGTACTTGAACCAGGGCAATATCCAGGAGGCTGTGCATACCTACCGGGTATTGATACAAAGAGATTACCTGGTCGAGAAAATTATCCAGGATTTGAACCGGGCTGTTGAGGGTTTACCCACAGGAGGTTTCTCTCTGGGAAGTGCTCGGTGAAGCTTATAACCATAACGGGCAGCTTTCCCAAGCGATAGAGGCCTATTCGCATGCGATTGAACAGCATCGCCGAAAAAAAGAGGCCTGATCTGTGCTAATCAGAAAAAGCGCCTTATACCGCCGGCTCGGTTAAAGATCCTCCGTTTCCAAGCCTGGTGCCAATCTGGTATTTTTCGACTACCCTTTCTAACACAGGTAAATGAGGTTTCATGTGATTAGTGGATTCTTCTATTTTAATTGATATACAATTAGCACAAGAGGCTTTATCCCGGGAGGCCTTATGCCAATCAAACATGATGACATCACCGGAGTTGGGATTACCGGGCTGATTGCTGCCGTTCAACTCAGCTCCCCGTAGAGGTACTTTCCAAAACCCATCTCGAACACCACAGCAAGCGCGCAGAACTTCCCAGCGAATTGCTGCGAGAGTGTTCGAGATGAGTGCTTTCAAAGTGAATCTAGTCCACTGTTAGCGTTTTACTCAAATTCCTCGGAAAATCGGGGTCGAAACCGCGCAGTACGCTCATGTGGTAGGAGAGCAGCTGCAAGGGCAGCACGGCCAGCAGGGGCATGATTTCGGGTGTTGAATCAGGGATGACGATCACATCGCTGGCGTTGTCATGCAGGCGCTGATCATCCTGACCGATGGCAATGGCGCGCGCACCGCGGCAGGTAACTTCGTTCAACCCGCTGACGATGAGCGGCACATCTTGCGGCCCGGCAGCGAACAGGATTGGGAAGCCTTTGCTGACCGCCGAGAGCGGACCATGCTTGAACTCGGTTGAGAGCATGCCTTCGCAATGGGCATAGGTGATTTCCTTGAGTTTCAGCGCGCCTTCCAGAGCAATGGGGTAGGTCCCACCATAGCCAAGACAATAAAGATCGTTCCAGGGGTTGATTTCGGCAGCAATGGCCTCCACCTGCGCGGCGACCATTTCCAAGGTTTTGTCCATCAGAGCTGGGATTTGTTCCAGTTCTTTCGTGTCGTGTCCAGCCAGGCGGTAGGCAAGGTAAAGAAAAGTGACGACCTGGTTGGTGAAGGTCTTTGTCGCTGGGACGCTAATCTCGTAACCGCAGCAGAGCGGCAGGGAGCAAATGGTAGCCCTGGTCAGGGTGGAGCCGATTACGTTTGCCAAGCCGTAAGTGGCCATCCCTTTGGCTTCGGCGACTGCGAGGGCGTTGAGCACATCCTTGGTCTCGCCGCTCTGACTGACGAACAGACCGACGTCCTGCGGATTGACCGTCGGCGCATATTGCGGCACAAACTGCGGCGCCAGCACCGGGATGACAGGTCGCCCAGCGATCTGCGCGAAAAAAATGGCACCGGTCAGACAGGCATGGTAACTTGTTCCACAACCGATAAAGTACAAATTCCGGGCATTTCTCATCTTCTCGATTACGGAAGTCACATCTGGCGAGCCATCCAACATGTGCAGAACTTCGCGCGCCACCTGCGGCTGCTCGTGGATTTCCTTGAGCATGTAGTGAGCATAGCCGCCTTTTTGCACCGCTTCCATCGTCTCGGTTACGATTTCGGGGTCGCGCGTGATGGGCAAGCCATCCTTGACGGAGTGCAGCTCGACTTTTTGGGGTGAGAGGGTGATGATCTCGCCATCCTGCAGGCGTATGATCTTGCGCGTCAAAGGCAGTATGGAGGGCAGGTCAGACGAAACGCAGGTAAAGTCCTCCCCGATACCCACCACCAGGCCGGACCCTTTTTTGAAGGCGTAGAGTTTGTCGTCGTTGATGCGGCCAATCACGAAGGAGTAATCGCCCTGCAAGTCGCCATAAGCATGTCGGATGGCCTCGATAAAGCCAAAGCCCCGGTTAATATAGCGTTCCACAGCGTGGACGCAAGATTCACCGTCGTTCATCGAGCGCACAGTCATGCCCTCAGCCGCGAACTGCTGGCGGAGTTCGACATTATTGACCACGTTGCCATTATGCGCACCCACCAGATCGCCGTCCGAATCAAGATGCGGCTGGGAATTGACCTGCGACGGCTCGCCAAAGGTGGCCCAGCGCAGCTGGGTGATCCCGCGCGAACCGGTCATTTCAGCAAAGTTGTATTTTGCAGCCACATCCTGCACGCGACCCGCATCCTTGCGCAGATCGATCTTACCCCCGCTGATGGTCGCTGCGCCTACAGAGTCGTAGCCACGATAGGTGAGCCGCAGGGCTGCTTCGGTCAGGATTGGTCCCAGAGCCTGCTCTTTATTAGTGACAATTCCAAAGATACCGCACATGTGCATCCTTTCAGACATTTGGAGTGAAGTATGTTTTGCATGCGAAGTTTATCATAGGGAATAGTCCCAGAAAAGGCATCAGAGTCCCGAAAGCGATGGCACAGGCTCGCAGCCCCCGGGCGATAAACTCTGAACCGTAGCTGGGTAGCTTGACAAGGTCAAATTTTAATGCATAATCTTCTCTAAATGGAGATTCTACAGCACCCATCCGCTTGGGTGGGCAGCCCTATACGCTTAAAGGAGTATGCAATGTTCCCCTCATTTGTTCTCACCAAGCTCTATGTAAAAGGCAGTCTTAAAAACAATGAAAAAGGCTTTCAATTTGACCTAAAGAATGTAGTCGATTTCAGGCACGCTGGTGGAGGTGGGTCCTGTTACCGTTGATGGCAAGCCTTATGAAATGGCATCCATCACCGTAGCCACCAGCAGCCAGGAGCGCACCGCCGATCAGATCACGCGTACCAGCCCATTGCCCATCCATCTCGGCATGCTGTTTACCCTGCACTTGACCGGTGAGCAGCTTACCCAGGGAGAGCACGCCATCAATGTTTCTGTTCTCACCCGTGAGATCGGCCGGATCAAGTTCGATTTCCAAGATACCATCGCTTGATTACCAGTAGGATTCTATTGGCATAACCCGGCCTTCTTATGACTGCCCAGCCCACCCCTTTGCAGCGCCATTGGCAAACCCAAGAATTTGGCATGTTCTGCCATTTCGGGATTAACACATTCTATGGCAAAGAATGGAGCGATGGTTCTCTCAATCCGGCTGCTTTCAACCCTGCCCAGCTCGACGCCCGGCAGTGGGTGCAGGTTGCCCAAGCTGCCGGGATGCGCTACCTGATCTTCACTGCAAAACACCACGATGGCTTTTGCCTTTGGCCGACCGAAACCACAAGCTATTCAGTGAAAGCCTCTCCCTACCGGGATGGACGAGGCGATATTGTCAGCGAGGTAGCGCAAGCCTGCCATGCAGCAGGCTTGCACTTCGGTCTTTACCTCTCCCCCTGGGACCGTCACGAAGCATGCTATTCTGATCCCAAAGCATACGATGATTTTTATATCCGCCAATTGACTGAACTGTGCACACGCTACGGCCCACTCTTCGAGCTCTGGTTCGATGGGGCAGGCTCTGAAGGGCGCGCATACGACTGGGAGAGGATCATGGAAGTGGCACAGCATTATCAGCCCCAGGCGGCTATCTTCAATATGGGACGACCCACCATCCGGTGGGTGGGCAACGAAGATGGATTGGCGCAAGACCCGAATTTCTATGTCGTTGACGGGCAATACCTGCCGCCCGAATGCGATGTGCCCATCCGCCAGAATTGGTTTTGGCAAGCTGATGATTTGCAAACGCTTAAGAGTGTCGAGCACCTGCTGGGGATCTACTACCGCTCGGTAGGATATGGAGCAAACCTGCTCCTCAATGTTCCTCCAAATAACAAGGGTTTACTCGACGAGCGTGATTGTGAGCGTTTAATGGAATTTGCACAGGCCATTCGCCAACGGTTTGCTACTCCTATTCCCGGGACTATCCACCAAGAAGGGACTTCTGTGACAATCACTTTTGACACCAGCATCTCTTTCGACCATCTGGTAATGCAAGAGGATCTTGATGATGGACAATGGGTGAACGGATACCGCATATCTGATGGAGAAAAGCTAATTACCCAGGGTCATACCATCGGTCACAAGAAAATAGAAGCCTTCCCGATGATACAAACCGATCATATCCAAATGGAGCTCAACACCCCTGCTGCCAGGCTCTCCAGCGTCACCGCCTACAAGACAGGTTACGCGAGCCTGCCTGAGATTGGTTATCCTGAGATCGACGAAAAGCGCGGGGAACGGATCAGCTAAAGCGGGTTATTTTTCAGCCAGCCAATCGATGATTATAGCGTTCGCGGATTAAAGTTTCTACCTCGTTAATTGAGCGGTGGAAAGGTCCCAAGTCTTCCATCTTCAGGCTCGTAACGGCTGCCGCCCAAATGCACGCTTCGGCAGGGGATTTACCCAGGCGAGAAGCCACATAACTTCCCAGGCAAGTATCCCCTCGACCGCTGCGCCCATTCAATCGTTGTGGATAGAAACCGACCTCATGAAATTGGTCTTTTGCAAAAACCAGCAGGCCATCCTTGTGGGTTAATACAATTTCTTTGGCCCCCATTTGGGCAAACCTGAGGGCGGCTTTGTGAATATCGCTTTCCCCGGTCAAGAATTCAGCCTCTACCGCGTCACTCTTTAGAATATCCAGATAGGGTAAAGTAATCTCCATTTCATCCCAGGGTTCGTAAACCAATTCCTGGTCCCGCAAGACACGCACAAATCCTTGCATATCCGCCGCAAGGAGCATATCTTTTTTTCGTAAGACCTGGATGACATCTAAACCAACTTCCCCCCTCAGACTCGTCCCTATTACCGCAGCCTTGGCATATAAGCCTTCTACCTCACTCGCAGTAATAGCACCTGCCGTTGCGGCAACAGTCAAGTGTCGAATATCAGGATCGTTCGTAGGATACTCCAGTTTCATCAAAGTAGATTCGGGGACAAAAGTAGGGAAGCAGTCTACTCCACTGACAGAAAATTTATCTACCACTCGAATGTCTTCTCTTGAGAGACGGGTGACTACCGCTACTTTACAACCCAGGCGCGCCGCGGCATGCGCTGCATAATTAACCGCACCCCCATCCACAGATTGAACACCCTTAGGAGAGATAATGGTATCTTTGGTGTAATTTCCGATACATATAACATCGTAAATTTCAGTGTTTTTCATCTAAAAACCTTTCAGGATGAAATTCAAGGGATTAGCTTGGCAATAATCCAATATAACCCTGCTGCGACCAGGGCTGTAGAAGGGATCGTCAGCAGCCAGGCTGTGGCGATCTCCTGCGCCACTCCCCAGCGTACTTTATTGACCCGTTCGGCTGCGCCGACACCCATAATGGACGAACTAACTACCTGCGTTGTACTCACCGGGCCTCCCAAAAATGAAGCACCCAAAATGACAGTCGCAGAAGCCAGTTGAGACGAAAATCCATCCAATGGTCGTATCTTGTAAAACTTACCTCCCAACGTACGGATCAGCTTCCACCCCCCCAGGGCTGTCCCCAGGGCAATCATGCTGGCACAAATGAAGATGACCCAATCGGGAACAACCAGCGTTTTCGAATACCCGCTGATCACCAGCGCAAGTGAAATAAGCCCCATGGTCTTCTGCGCATCATTCGTACCGTGGCTGAGGGCCAGGGCGAGCGCGGTGAAGATTTGACCGCGTTTGAACACCCAATTGACCCTCGGCGAGGAGTTCCAACATATGAGGATAATGATCCTTAACAGGATAAAGCCAAAAATGAATCCAATGAACGGGGAAGTGAACAAGGCAATCAGTATTTTTTTGAATTCATGCGAGGTTAATTGCCTGCCACCCAACACTGATCCACACTGCGCCGATCATCCCGCCCACCAGGGCATGCGAGGAGCTGCTCGGTAAGCCCAGGTACCAGGTCAAGAGATTCCAGAGAATCGCGCTGGCGAGGGCAGCCACCAGCACCTGCAAGCTGATTGCATTGGCGTCGACAATGCTTCCAATCGTTTCCGCAACAGCAACTCCAAAGATAAAAGGTCCTATAAACTCAGCCAGAGCAGTCATCCCCAAAGCAAGACGCGGCGGCAATGCTCTAGAAGAGATCATGGTAGCAACCACATTGCTCGAATCGTGCACTCCATTCAGGAAATCGAATATGAGCGCCAAGGTGATCACGACCACAAGAAGAAAATTCGTAATTGACATCGCCCCTCTCTCAAGCGATCTTAACCACGATGTTAGCAATCACGTTGGCAGCTTCATCCCCTCTGTCAGCCGCATTGCTCAAGTGGCGATAAACCTCACGCTGTTTGAGCATCTTGACAATATGCTTGGTATCTTCAGCACCGCTGAAAAGATCCGCTAAAGCCTCGCGGTAGACGTCCTCAATGCGATTTTCGAGCGCTTTCGCCCGTTGGGCATGTTCATTGGCAACCCCCGGATGCGATTGCAGCCGATCTACCGCTTGCAATAACTCGTATGCTGCATCTCTAAGCAGGGAGGCGATCCGCTGCATGAAAGGGGTTGGACGGACTTTTAAGATTTCCATCTCGCTGAGCGTGCTGTATGCATAATCCAATACATCGTCGATGGTGCGCGACAGAGCAAAAATATCTTCTCGATCGAAAGGCGTGATGAAAGTCTTGTTTAACTCGAAAATTAAAATCCGCCGGACTTCATCCGCTTCTTTTTCTTTACTGACGAGGTTTGCCGCGGCAGTGCCATCCTGTCCATCCATATATGCTTTCAGAGCATCCAGTCCAGCTAAAGTCAATGCAGCTTGCTCATGAATCAACTTCATAAAAGTGTTTTGCCGCTTCTTGAAAAAACTCCTCATAATAATCTCCCGGGCGCGTTTCTAAAGAGATCTAACACAATGATGTCGTACCAGGAATTCTAAGCCGTCCTTCACTTGCTCAACCGTATTAGATGGCTGTAGCTCGCAAGTCCTAAAAGCTTCTCGGGGTAAATAAGCAGCCACTCGATCAAAATCAACCTCCCCCAACCCAGGAGCATAGTGATCAACCACGCCTCGAACATCATGAAGATGAACCCCAATGATGTTGGAGGCATAGCGTTTCAACCATTCCTCGTGCGGAAAAAACCCCAACCTGTCGAGAGTCTGAGCATGTCCCACATCGTAGATAAAACCAAGTTGGTCAGGTCCACCTAATTCAAGAAGGATTTCCATCTCATCGAGTGTGGGTATATCCAGCCAATGATAGCGGTTTTCGAGGCCCAAGCGGATGCTGAAGCGTGCAGCGTAACTCAATAGTTCAAGCAGACTTTTCTTCACCGCCTCCAGGCGTGCCTCTGCCAGGCTTGCCCTATCCTTGATCATCTCTTCTTTCAAGGATAAATATTCCTCCGTTTTGTCTTTTCCAGCTTCGAATAATGCTCTTAATTTCTTCTCCAGGGAGAGATTCGCATGAACATTCCCGGCATGCACCACCACAATGGGCGTTCCCAGGTCATATGCTAAATCAATGCTCCGCTGAATTGCCAAGACTCCCTGTCTCCGGCATTCTTCGTCTTGTGACGAAATAAACCAATCACGTTGTTTTAATATTTCCACAGAAATATCCGCCGGGCATGGCTCATGGATGCTGCTGAATTGGTACTGCTTTAAATTGATGCCCTTCAACATTGCCGAGGTAATTTGATGATTTAACTCAATCTTCTCGAATCCCAACCCCCGGGCGGCCATAAAAAAATCGTTTAACGAGTCGAAATTATGCTTAGCCCACATGGTTGAAAGGGACACATCATATATTGGAGAGGACATCGTCAATTTCACCTGGTTGTAACCTGATACGCAGGATCAATAAATGGTAAATTTAATAAATTAGAAAATTGCTTTATAAAATAGTCTGCCTCGGCGCTTTCATCATAATTGAAAGCGATCGTTTTCAAGCCGACAGCTCTGGCACCGTCCAATTCGGAGGCTTTATGCCCAATGAAAACAGCTTGCTCAGCCTTTAATCCTAACTGCTGTAAGGCAGCTAGATACATTTTGGCATTTGGTTTGCGTACGCCTAATTCTTTGGATGAGATAACCGCATCCCAAACTTCTCCAAATCCGCCCCTTTCAAACCACGCTAACTTGATCCAGAGCGGCGAGGCTGTATCGGTCACAACACCCAAAAGGTAACCCTTTTCCTTCAAAGCTAAAAGTGTTTCTTTCACACCTTCAAAGAAACAAATATCGTTGTCTTCTTCTTCCAATATTCGTTTACCACGCTCAATATCCAGCGGTTTTGTTACTCCATACAAACGAAGCACCGCTTCCCGATACTGGTCTAATTCCATCTGGCCTTGATAGGCCAACTGCATCAGAGACTGCCTCTCTTCACTATGATTATCCTCAAAGCGAAGAGCTAACTCATTGAGAAAAGCCTTAAATTTCCGGTAGCGGTGCGGTCGAAAATAAAGAATATCCCCCGCATCAAATAAAAATGCGCGTCTCTGTCGTAGATCATCTTTAACCGCCAGGGGATCACCCGTTGTCCGGTTTTGCTCTGCCCGCAATAGCTCCACAAGCTCCACCATATTGGAAATCACCGCATCTGGTATTGCACCTTCGTCCACTTCACCATGCTTGAAATCATGCCTGATCTGGATCGCCAACCGGTACCCAGCCTTACGAGATCCCACAATATCCCGTGAGACGCGATCTCCCACATAGGCACATTCACTCGTTGGCACATTTGCCAGGCGGGCCGCATAGTGGAAAATGGCCGGGTCGGGTTTCCGCCGGCTATATTCACTGGACAGCACAACCGGGTCAAAATAGGGTCGGATGCCATACGCTTCCAAATTCAGAGGGACCTGCCCCCGGCTGCTTACATTACTAATCAAACCGATTTTCAAACCCATTTTCTTGATTTCTTCCAGAACGAGCCGGGATCTCTGGGCGCATTGTGCGCTGGTAGAAATGGGTTTCGATATATAACATCAAATCTTCAGCAACAGCTTCGGAAACCTGGGCTTTCTCAGGATAATCAGCAAAAATATACTCGCGCCAGATTCTCTGCGGAGTCAATTCTTCCATGCTCACCAGTCTCCAACGGTGGTAACGTTCCAAGCCGCTCGAAATCACCGCTAAGAGCTGTTCATGGCTGAGATGCAATTGCATCCCCGCAGACACAAGTTTCTGCTGGATGCCAGGCGTAGCCTCCAGGCGTAGTGCTGGTGTATGCCAGAAAGTTTCGATGGTTCCCCCCATATCGAAGAATACTGCCTGGATACTCATAAGATCGCTCCCATTTTTAAGAAAAACAAAACTATCCGGCGTAAAGAAACGCCTATTTACACTAGAATATTGCGATATACTCGGATTATCCTTTGGACACGGAACAGGTGCGTCCGTGTCCAAAGATATCCGCTAAAATGTGATCCGCTTACTGACCGAGCAGGTTGACCGCCCAAAAGTCGCGAATTTGGCTGCTGTTCTGCCAGGCGAACAGATCATCGCTGGGCCAAAGTTTCAGCTCTTCCACGGGGGGCATACCTTCGGCAACCGGAATCCCTTCAACAGCAGGATAAGTGCCAATCTTGTTCCAGGGATCGAAGCCTTCCTCAGAAAGAGCGAACTTAAGGAACAATTTCGCCGCATTGGGGTGTGGAGCATTATTGGCAATTGCCAGGTAGTTAGCCTTCAAAATTCCCATTACCGGTTCTAGACCTTCGCAGGGCGCCATGGCTAATTCCCCATCCAGGGTGGTCTCATAGCTGTCGTAACCGGTCCAACCATACCCGGGTTCTACTGCTGGATCCATGCCCAACGTTGCGTAGGCTGCGTCGACCTCATCACCACCGGGCTGAATGCCAGGTTGATTCTGGGCCAGCTTCTTCAGGAAAAGATATCCCGCATTCGGAACATCTGAGCTGTAAGCCTCGTCTGTGGTCCACTCTTTACCA
This sequence comes from uncultured Chloroflexia bacterium, assembly GCA_963751425.1. Taxonomy (GTDB): domain Bacteria; phylum Chloroflexota; class Anaerolineae; order Anaerolineales; family UBA4823; genus CAVVUF01. The sequence goes on from CAVVUF010000004.1 coordinate 253,478, forward strand.
TAGAGTTTCTGATAAGCTTCAGCCATTTGGTCTGAGTGTTCTACGATCAAGGCGATCTTGGCTGTGGTGCTCATATCTGCTAACGGGTCTTCCATGAAGAATTTTCCCTTTAGCGCTGGTTCGGTGAGCTGCCACCAATTGGTGAGCGGGCACCCATCGGGATTAATTTCGTTATTGTATCCGATGGTATCCACAGAACGGCGAGAAAGTGCATACGGTCGCTCTGCCGTCACTTCTTTTTCAACAACACCCGGGGGCATGTACCACCAGAGCCACTGTTTGGGCATAAATTCACCGTACAATAAATGCCCGTCGCTGTTGAACCAGACATCTCCAACAACGTTCCCGGCCTGCTGCTCGGCACCCATTTTTACAGCGATATCATCCGTATCGCCGCCTTCCAGGGCAATATCGGGGTACAGCTCATTCCACTTATCGATTAGTTTCTCAAATTTAGAAGAGTTAGCGTAGACGACTACTTTCCCTTCCTTCTTGGCTGCCTCTTCAATCGCCGCCCAGTCTTCGGTGGATGGCTGGTATGGTCCAACCCCGTTCGCCTTCGCCCATGCTTCCGCGGCAGTGAGCTGGGGTTCGGCAGGGGGTTGGGTCGCTTCAGGTTCTTTGACCACTTCTGTGGCCACTTCTGTTGCCGGAGTACCACCGCAGCCAACCAGCAGGCTTATTAAAACAATCAGTATCATTAACTTCGCAAGCGATTTCATTTCTATCTCCTTGAATGTTTGAAAATTTGTTGAGTTGAATTTTGGTTTCGATACTGAGATATTTTTATCTTCTCAATGCCTCCTTTTTTACATAAATCATTGATATAAGCAGGCTCTGACCCTGGAAAAGTGGCTTGCTCCGCTGAGTCTCAGAATGTGATTAGCTTCCCACTTTCTTTATTGTAAAGATTCAGAGTTTGTGGATCGAATGTCAGCCATATCTTCTGATCCATCGTGATCTTGCTAATCCCCATTACTTTGATCGTGAGTTCGATTTCCCCCAGGTGAGCAATGATCGTGGAATCAGCGCCCGAGGGCAAGACAGAATAGGCACTAAATTCCACGGCGCCTGGAACAGGAATGGTCGAGATCGCGATATCTTCTGGACGAATTCCAACCACCACTTTACCAGTGGTGTCATAAGTATCCATGCTGATCTTGAATTTTCCAAAATCTACCGAATTTTTACCACTCACAACCCCATCTAACAGATTCACTTTAGGGCTGCCGATGAAATCCGCTACGAAAAGGTTCGCCGGAAAATGATAGATCATATCGGGTGTGTCATACTGCTGCAGAATTCCTTCTTTCATCACAGCGATATAGGATGACATCGTCAGTGCCTCCACCTGGTCATGCGTCACGTAAATGGTGGTTGCACCGGAAACTTGATGAAGCCGTTTGAGCTCAGCGCGCATATCCATGCGCAAGCGAGCATCCAGGTTGGAGAGCGGTTCATCCATCAGGAAGACCTTAGGACGGTATGCCAGCATGCGCGCCAGGGCGATACGCTGCTGCTGCCCACCGCTCATCTCGCGCGGGTAGCGATCTTCGTAGCCTTCCATCTGCACTTCTGCCAGGGTTTCTTTGACGCGCTGCTGCATTTCCGCTTTGCTCATTTTCTGTATTTCGAGCGCAAAGGTAATATTTTTATCTACTTTCATGTGTGGCCACAAGGCATAATTCTGAAAGACCAAACCCAGCTCTCTCTTACCTGAGGGCAGCGAGATGCCTTTATCATAGGAGAAAACTAATTTGTCGCCAATAAAGATCTCGCCGCCATCCGGGTCTTCTAAACCTGCCACACAACGCAGCAGCGTGGTCTTGCCACACCCTGAAGGACCCAATAGAGTCAAGAATGACCCGTGTTCGATGGTCAAGCTGACATCATTTACGGCAAGCACATTCCCGAAACGTTTGGTGAGATGATTGATCGTAATCGCTGTAGTCACGGTTTCCTCTCTTTACATGCCAAGACCTTTTTTAAGACTGCCGCCCCGGAATCGTCCGATCATAAAATTGCCCAACGCGACAAGGGCGATCAGGATCAAAATCACGGCGTTTGCCATCTGACCATCGCCATTTTCGATATAGAACATGGTCTGGCTGGCAAGCACCTGGGTTTGCGGCGTGACCAATAAAATGATTAATGACAATTCGCGCATTGTCGTAATGAAGGTGAGCAAGAAGCCTGAGACAAACCCGCCGCTGGTCAGTGGAAAGATAATACGCCTGAAACGCTGCCAGACGTTCGCACCACCAACCTGGGCGGCCTCCTCCAACTCTCGGCCGACCTGCAACATGGATGAAACCCCCGAACGAGAGGAATAGGGGATATGCTTGGCCACCGAGACAATTACTAACAAAGCAAAAGTCCCATACAAAGCCGGGATCGGTCCTATCGGCTTAATGAACATCGCGATGTAAACTGCCCCAAAGGCAATACCCGGGATTACATACGGAATATAGGCCAATTGCTCCACAATCTTGGACAGCAAAGTGCCCCTCCCCTTAACGATGGCATAACCAAGAATTATACCCAGAAAGGCGGTGAAGAAGGCTGTCCATATCGAAAGCCGGATGGAGTTCCAGGCAGTTTTATAAATCCTCGGATTGAGCAGAACCCCTGGCTCTCCATGGTTATAGATCGTACCCCTAGGTCCAATCCAATGTTGCAAGCTGAGGTTGCTCAGGCTGTAATTCCCATCCCGCAACATCACTGTAGATAAGAGCAGAAGACCCAACGGAAGGACAATGACCAGGATCTGAAAAATGATCACGAAGGTTCTGATGACATATTTCATATTCCCAAGCTTGGTCAATTGCGCAACAAAACCGCGCCCGCCAATCGTCTCGTAACTCTTGCGTGTCCCAACCAATTTCTGGTTAATCGAAATCGTAATCACAGAAAACAAGATCAACACGATCGCCAAAACAAAGGCATCCGCTGTGTCTCCTACCCCCATGCTCCCGCGGATCATGGTAGCAACAACATAGTACCTGACCGGCGTCCCCAATATATTCGGTCCACCAAAGGTGCCCATCACCTTGGAAAAGGTCATGATGAAACCCGAGAGAATCGCCGGCAGGACAAGCGGGAAGGTGATTCTGCGCAGAATACGCCAGCGGCTGGCACCCATCAATTCACCCGCTTCTTCGAGATTAGAATCGATCGACATCAGCGCCGCTGAAACAAATAAGAAGAAGAAAGTGTAATAATGTAACGCGCTGCAGATGATAATCGGCACCGGTCCATACGATAACCAGTTCGGCGGGCTTTGCCCTACCAAAAACTCGTACACTCCTGGTGTTCCGCCAGACAACCTGTTTTTGAAAAAAACAATCCAGGCTTGAGCCAAAGTCCAGGATGGCATAATATAGGGGATCAATGCCAACTGATTAACGAGATTCCTACCTGGCATATCGGTGCGAATCACTAACCATGCCAGCGAACCGCCAATCATAAGTGCAAGCAAGGTAGCCCCAATCGAAACAACAAAAGAATGCTGCAGTGGGGTATACAGGTAAATTTTACTTAGAGCACCCGTCAACATCCTGATATAATGGAAGATGGTGAGCTCACCTACCACAGCCTCCGGGACACGCGTCAGGTCATGCGACTGCCAGGTCACTGTGGTTTGTACCATGCGGAATAAAGGGACGATGATCATAAAGTACATCAAGACCAGCATGATCAACGATAAGATCACCCTTGGGCTCTTCAGCCAGCGGAAAAACCTCCTAAAGCGAGCCAGAATTTGAAGAGAATAGTTTTGTTGAGCTACTGCTGGATTCGTCATGGAATTCTCCGGTCTACGAAGATTTTTCTAGGTGATCGATCCATTGGTTTTCTTTAGGCGCTCACGCAACTGATCCAACTTATCCAGGTTCGCCATGACCTGTTCTCGATCTTCGTTGGCAATTGCCAGGAGCAGGGTATTGATAATGGTCATGGGTACGACCAGGGAATGGAATTCTGCCATCGGCCCGCGCCGGGCAGCCAGCACAACATCTGCTTTTTCGCCAATGATCGAGCCAAGCGTATCGGTAAGCATAATAACCGGGCAATTTACTTCTTTGGCATAATCCAAAACAAGCTGGAGGGCAGATGAAATGTCAAAAAAGCAGATCACGAACAACAAGGTCGTTTTCGGTTCATTATCAGAAGAGGTTCCAGTATTTCCCGACCGGCGGTAGTCAATGGGATCACCTGTCGACCAAAGCGCCTCAGGCGAATTTCCATCAATTCCACCAGGGAAACCGAGGGTCCAACGCCGAAGACAAAAACGCGATTCCGCGAACGCAGAAGTTCCACAGCCTGGTGTAAAGCTTGCCGATCCACGGTTTCCAGTGCCTGGGTCAGGTAATCGATTTCGGAAGCCACCAACCGCTCAAACATATCCCCCGCGGCACGCAGATCATCCAGGCGGCCGCGCAGCCTTGCCGAATGGGTTACCCGGTGGCGGAACGTCTCCTGGAGCACAGTCCGCATGGCTGGGTAGCTGTTAAACCCAAGGGTGCGCGCAAAACGCACCATGGTTGCCTCGCTTAAATTCAGCCTTGTGGCTATCTCGCCAGCAGAGAGAAAAGCTGCCTCATCTTGGTTCTGGCGCACAAAATCAGCGATAGCCTTTTCACTTTTCGTGAGCTGGCTGTAATGCTCGCTGATTAACTGATTGAAATCATCCAAACTGCGAGTTTCCTCGTTCATAACTCATCCCAAAATTAACTGAAAAGGTTTCAAATTTTTGCGCCATGAAACTAATCCTTCATTTGTAAATAATACAGCAATTTTTCTATCTATGCAAGCTATCTTTCAATCCCACCTTCTCCATTTATGATGGTTATTATCTCAGGGACAGCCCATATCGCTGCACCAGTAGTGTCTACAAGAATATCGCAAACTTCCATCTGAGGCCGATAGCATTTTTGGGCCATTAAGAATTGATCCTTAAAAAATCTGATTGCGAAAGTACGTGGGCTCATATTTCTTACGATAGTCAATATCGCGTTTCCATTTTCGCTTTAGTCGAACCGGATCATCCGTCAGGTAAACGACTTTAACCCCGATGAGACTAGCCACCTCTTTGAGGAGAAAAGGAAAATTGCCCTCGATAAATATGATGTCGGCAGGTTCTATTTGCAATGGAACGCCGCCCGCTTTCAGGTTTCCATCCAAATCATGGCTGGAGGTAGCGAACACAAAATCATAGCGAGGGATGCTGATTTTATGTCCCTGGCAGATTTGTTCAAGGCTGTGTCTGAAAAGCTCAAAGTGGATGGCTTCTTTTCCAAGCGTGTGAATACCCTTTGCCTCCCGATAATCTCGGTCAGTAAGGAAATTATCCATTTCGATCGAGGTAACTTTTTCATTCACCTGCTCCAGGGCACTTCGCAGGCGGTTAACAATCTCCGTTTTGCCGGCTGCCGTTGGGCCAGCAATTGCCAGGAGCAAAGGGGTCCCTTTGATAGATACCAATTTCAATACCAGATCGATAAAGGCTTGATCAACGGCAGCATTTGCTTCTTTGAAGGCCTTGTAGCCAATATCCTGGAAGCATTCGAAACTTCTTTGCTTCTGTTCAAAGCGCATCCATGGATTCCCGCCAAAGTGCGTTAAAACAGGATCGGTAAAATACATAGTCCGATGAAGAAAATAAAATCCTCTTACATCAAAGTAAAAATGTTTGAGGAGCCATTCTTCTGAATAATCACCTGTGACCAGGCCCACCAAAAGCACTCTCGTCAGCCAGATGATCTTTTCATCGAGCACAATTCTGTCACCCGCGCGCGGCTTGAGCTGTATCCCGAAATAGAAGTCGCCACTGTTCACCAGCGCTTCAATTTCCTCTTTTTTAGGGAGCTCGACCGAGTTCCAGCCCCCATTTTCCGGAACTATGTTATCCAGGGCATACTGAAACTCGTACAGCTCTAAATCCTCGATCCCCAGGTTGACAGCTTTCATCTTCTCATACAAGATTTTTGTGAAACGATCTGGGCTGTTTACAGCTGTTAAGTCAGGCATATCTCATGCTCCTATGCACTTAGTTTAGCAATACGACCTGCATTTGCCAAAGCGATTGGCATGATATCCTTGGCGGGGACGATGCCGAGGCTGCCCCGCCCGCAGGCACGCTCGCCATATTCGGCAATCCCATCTGCGCGCACATATCTCGAATACAATAATGTCGGAACCGGGTGCCAGCTATGTGATTTGAGCACGGCGGGTGAAGAGTGGTCACCGCTGACGATCACCACATCTGGTTTCAGTGCCATCAAGCGCGGCAGCAAGGCATCCACTTCTTCAATTACAAGCACTTTGCCCGCAAAATCACCCTCTTCACCGGCGGTGTCGGTTTTTTTAACATGCAAATAGAAAAAATCAAAATCGAGCCAATTTTTCTCCAACGTGGTAAATTCGTCTTCCAGTGTCTGGCCTTCTACTGGTAAAACCTGCATGCCAGCTAATCTCGCTACACCGCGGTACATGCCATGCAGTGCAATTGCAGCCGCGCGCAAGCCAAACAATTCAGGATAGGTTGGCAATTTAGGATACCTGGCAAAACCGCGCAGAAGGATCATGTTGGCAGGATGTTTGTCCGCTAACAATCGTCGCGCTTGTTGGACAAATTGGTTGGCAAGCTGGGCAGATTTTTCGGAATCTGGATGCAGCGCAGAAACCGGCAGGGCAGGAACACCAATCTTCTGCGGGTCCGTTTCCGTCAAAGCAGTCGCCCAAACCAGGCGCGCGCATCACAAAGGCAAAACGATGCTCTCTAACAACTTTGATAAAAAAATCTACGCCATCAATACGAATTGTTTGCAGCAAGCTTGCCAATTCCTGGCTTTCTTCAGTCGGCAAGCGGCCTGCGCGCCGATCGGTGATCAAGCCCTCTTGATCGATAGAACAAAAATTTCCACGCGCCGCCACATCATCCGGCCCCAGGTCAAAATCAACACCTAGCGCTTCCAATACGCCGCGTCCAATTTCGTACTGGATCGGATCATAACCAAAAATAGCAAGGTGGCCCGGCCCGCTGCCTGGTGTAATCCCTGGGCCTACCGGTATGGTGAGCCCCAGAGCCGAATGCTCAGCCAAAGCATCTAAATGAGGAGTGCAAGCGGTTTCCAATTCGGTCTTTCCTCCCGGTTCGAGAGGCAATCCCCCCAGCCCATCCATAATAATCATGGCAATTTTTGTTTGAGCCGGGATGATTAGACTTTTTAGAAATTCGACTTCCATAATTTTCCTCCCTCAAGTCGCAAAGCACTTTTTGCCATTACCAAACACGAACGCATCGTAAGCAAGCTTGGTCTTGCCGTAGTTGCCATTCCGGTCCAGGGCAATCCCTCGGCCAACTCCGGAGACAACTTGTCCAACACCGATCTCTTCCAACTGGCATTCTAGCCGATCCAACATTGCAGGCGCGCTGCCTGGCTCAGTGCTCCGACCATCAAAGATAAGATGCAGGTAAACAGTTTCTAAACCTTGGGTTTTTGCCATGCGAAGCAGCGCGAGCGGATATTCAACGGAACCGTGAGAGCTCTTTTCGGAAAGCAAGCAGATCAAATGCAGGCTTGTCTTGCGTTGTTTGACCTCACGAAGCGTTTGACAAAAGATCTCATTACTGGCAAAAGTACCATTCTTCATGGCCAAATCAAGCCGGACATCGTCTTGGAGCACGATATGCCCCGCGCCAATATTCATGTGCCCGGCCTCGGAATTACCCGCTTTACCCACCTGCAGGCCGACAAATCCCCCCGCCGCTTGCAGTTGGGTAAAAGGAAACCGTTGGAGCAGACTATCCCAAACGGGTGTATGAGCAAGGTAAATAGGATTGGTGTCATCGTTTTTGCCAATCCCCCAACCATCCAGGATGAGGAGCAGTACGCGCCGCCTCCCACCCCAGTCATATTGAGGTGTAAGACTCTCTCCATTCATCGCGACCGGCTGTTTGACACCCAGCGCCGCCAATATAGTGGGGGCAATATCTGCTAATACCCCCGGATATAATTCAACATGTTGTTTTTCAATGTGATCAATCAAGATTAAAAGAAACCGGGTTAGCAGTATGAGAAACATGGTTGCTGCCATCGGGGTTAATCATCTCTTCGAGATTCCCATGATCTGCAGTCACAAAAATTACATAACCGGCCTCGAGCGCCGCATTAACCACCTGCCCCAAATGCTCATCGACAATCTCAGCACAGCGAATTTTTGCAGCACAATTTTGTGTATGACCGATCACATCCCCATTCGCAAAATTCGTCACAATCAGATCATATTTGGAATGGATGCCGTGGATCACTTGCTCGGCAACCTGTGCCAGGCTCAACTCGGGCACTTGATCGAAGGGTATCCCACGGAGGGAGGGCACACACACATCCTCTTCTCCCCAAAAAGGCTGGTTATTTCCGCCATTGAAGAAGAAAGTAACATGAGCGAATTTTTCAGACTCCGCCACCCTCAGCTGGCGTAGGTTAGCCTGGCTAATAACTTCGCCCAACGTGTCCTGCAAATTGGTTGGCGCAAAAGCGACGGGCAGACCTTTGAACTTTTCGTGGTACAGGGTCAGGATGACAAAAGGTAGGTTCTGAAACTTCTGCACATTGAAATGATCAAAATCTTTATCGACAAATGCTTCTGTAAGCTGGATCTCGCGCTCACCGCGCCGGCAGCAAAAGATCACTGCATCTCCATCCTGAATACGCCCAATAGGGTTACCCTGATTATCCACCAGAACAACCGGTTCAATTGAATAATCCGTCTGTCCTTCGCAATACAGATCTTTGACGGCCTCAGCCAGGTTGGCTCCACCCCGGGACAAATACACCCTGTTCATAAGTCACCCACTTCGGGCAACCTGACGATCGGACATAATGGAAAGATTTCTAAAAGTTGGCTAAATGTGTGGATGATCAGGTCCGGTTTATTCTCTTCAGGAATTTGTAAATCACCGGAATCCGATGGATCAAGCAAGATGATGACCATCCCAAAACCAGCCTGGCGGGTGCCGGTAACATCCCGTTTTAGATTATCTCCCACGTACACACAACGCCCTGGCTCAACTCCAGCAAGGCGCGCCGCCTCCAAATAGATCGCTGGATCTGGCTTGCGCCGCCCAAAAACCGAAGATAGAACGACCGACTTGAAATACTTATCAAAGCCGTCTGCTGCCAGCCAATCAGGGATTTCACGTGAGGTGATTACATTGCTGATGATTCCCAGGCAATAACCACGCTGATTTAGCTCATGCACCACACGCTCGCCATCTGGTTGAACAATTCTTCGTCCCATCGACTGCCGGAACTGGTAGGTCAACTCCACAGCCAATGGGCTAACCGTTTCGGCAGGGAATTCTGGCGCCAGCCAGCGAGTCCACAGTTCATCTTCTGGAGCTTCTTTCAAATTCTCAAAAGCCCATTTCCGGTAAGCCTTATAGCGGGCATCGAGTTTTTCACAGAACTCCACTGGGGCCTCATCGCATCTAAGGAGCTCAACGATCTTCTGCCGCGCCTTAGCCTGGTGCCCTGCGTCTTTCACCAGAATCCGCAGCGTATTACCCAGGTCCAGGAAGATAGCTTCGATCTCCAAAGGCATATCCTTCATCCCTCGAACATTATCGTGATGGAAAAATATTCAGCAGCTCTTTTGTTTCGTGGATGATGTAATCAGGCTTCACTTCCGATGAAGGCGGTTCTTTGGCAAGTGTCGCCGGTTCAAGGAGGATGATCATCATCCCAAAACCAGCTCGCTGAGTGCCTTCTACATCACGGACTGGGTTATCCCCGACATAGGCACACTTGACCGGCTCAACCCCGATCCGCCGGGCTGCCTCCCAATAAATTTCTGGACCAGGCTTCCGGTAGCCCACTTTGGATGAAAGCACTACAGTTTTGAAGTATTGTGTCAGGTTGTCTGCTTCCAGCCAATCGGGGATTTCAGTCTCCGTAATGGTATTCGCAATAATCCCCAGGCGGTAACCCCGCCGGTGCAGTTCAATCACGGTTTCCTTGACATCCGGGCGTGGAACACGCCGCCCATCGTGATCACGCCACAAACGCGTGAGCTTGCCAGCTAATGGGGCAATCTTCTCTGCCGGGAAATCTGGCAGCAGCCACCGGGTCCATAATTCTCTTTCAGAGGCTTCAACCCAGGATTCTTTAGACTGCTTGCGGTAAGTCTTCCACCTTTCATCCAACTTCTCAAAGAAGATCCCTTCTGGTTCGGCTGCACCCACCAACGCGATCAATTCCCGCCTGGCTTGTGCCTGAAAAGCCGCATCGGGTACGACCACTCGCAAAGTATTCCCTACATCCAAGAAAATTGCTTCGATTTCATTGTTCATAGCAGAATTCCCCGAAAAGAAATAGCATTACTTTCAAAATTACGAATAATGAAAATTTACTTTCATTTGTAAATCATACAACATTCTCGACATAAATGCAAGAGTTCTTTCAGAATGGTATTGACTTTTGATCTGTAAATGAGTAAACTAACTTAAACGTTTTTCATCGACGAAACCTGGAAAGTGCATGAAAGGGAACCCAGCATGCCACCATTTAAGAGCAATTTGAACCAGACCGTCGTTCAATTCCCCACTGATTACTGGAATGAACTCGTGTTCCGTTGAAGAGCTCACCTATGCAGTCGATCAAGGCGCGGTCGGGGCAACTACCAATCCGGTTATCGTAACCAATGTATTAAAAAAGAAATGCATTTGTGGAAAGACCGGATCAACCAGATCATCTTAACCAACCCAACCTGGTCAGAGAATGAAATCACCTGGAAGCTGATCGAGGAAATGGCTGCTCACGGAGCCAGTTTCTTGAAACCGGCGTTTGACCAGTACCATGGCAAGAAAGGTCGCCTCTCGATCCAAACCAACCCGGCTTTCTACCGCAATGCAGATGCTATCACCAGACAAGCTGTTCACTTTAGCACACTGGCGCCCAACATGCAGGTCAAAATACCGGTGACCGAGGCAGGCATCGACGCCATTGAAGAAGCTACTTTTCAAGGGGTTTCGGTCAATGCGACGGTATGCTTTACCGTCCCCCAGGCAATTGGGGTAGCTGAAGCAATCGAGCGCGGTCTGGAGCGGCGCACTGCCAGTGGGATGCCGGTTGCCGAGATGTCTCCCGTCTGTACGATCATGATCGGCCGTACGGACGATTGGATGAAAGTATTGGCAAAACGTGAAGCAGTCGACATCGATCCAGCTTACCTGGATTGGGCTGGGATCGCCTGCCTGAAAAAAGCTTATGCCATCTACAAACAGCGCGGCTACCGCGCCCGCCTGCTTGGTGCAGCCTACCGCCACCTGGGGCATTGGTCAGAATTGATCGGCGGCGACATTGTCTTGACGATCCCCTATGAATGGCAGTTGAAGATCAATGCCTGCGATATTGAGGTTAAGGAGCGGATGAGCAATCCGGTGGAGCCTCAAATCATCACTGCGCTTTACAGTAAAATACCAGACTTCCGCCGGGCATACGATGAAAACGGCTTGACAAAGCAAGAATTCACCACCTTTGGAGCGACGGTGCGCACCTTACGTTCCTTCATCAGTTCTGCTCACGAGTTAATGGGCATGATCCGCGATTTCATGCTCCCAAACCCTGATAATTAATTTTTCCGTTTTCCGCGTTTTCCAGGAGTGACCTATGGCAACCATTCGCTTAACCACTGCCCAAGCGATCATCCGTTTTCTAAAAAATCAATATGTTCAATGGGATGATCAGGAGAACAACTTCTTCGCAGGCATACTGGGGATTTTCGGGCATGGAAACGTAGCCGGGATCGGACAAGCCCTGCAAGAGAACCTTGATTTCCCCTATATCCTGATGCGCAACGAACAATCAGCCGTTCACCTAGCTTGCGGGTTCACCAAAATGAAAAACCGGAAGCAGACCTTCGTCTGCACATCTTCCATTGGACCCGGGGCGACCAATATGATCACGGGGGCAGCGCTGGCCACGATCAACCGGCTGCCTGTCCTGCTGCTGCCAGGAGATATCTTCGCCCGCCGCAATGTAGCTCCTGTTTTACAGCAGCTCGAATCGCCTTCTACCCAAGATATCGGCGTCAACGATGCCTTCAAGCCCGTTAGCCGCTACTGGGACCGCATCTACCGCCCAGAACAGATTATCACTTCTTTACCGGAAGTGATGCGCGTACTGACTTCACCAGCCAATACCGGAGCAGTAACGCTTGCCTTGCCACAAGATGTTCAAGCTGAAGCCCATGAGTTTCCTGTCGAGCTCTTCGAGCGCAGGACCTGGTATATCCCCCGCCCGAGCGCGGATCGCTTTCTGTTTGCCCAGGCTGTGCAAGCCATCCGAGGCAGCCAGCGTCCTCTAATCATCGCCGGTGGTGGTGTTCTATACAGCGAAGCCAGCCCGGCGCTGTCTCGTTTTGCCTCTCAGACTGGCATCCCGGTGGGCGAAACCCAGGCCGGGAAAGGCTCGCTGCCCTATCATCACCCACAGAATATGGGAGCCATTGGAGCTACAGGGACGCTTGCTGCCAACCGGTTGGCGTTCGACGCCGACCTGGTGATCGGGATCGGTACCCGCTACTCCGATTTCACAACTGCTTCCCAAACTGCTTTCCAGAACCCAGATGTCCATTTTGTGAACATCAACGCTGCCGAGTTTGATGCCTTCAAGCAATCCGCCATCCCTCTGACCGCCGATGCGCGCTTAACGCTGGATGAATTGACCGCTGCCTTGAAAGATTACCGGGTAGGTAAAGAGTATCAGAACCAAATCTCAGAGCTTAAGACCGCCTGGGAAGCTGAGGTTGATCGTCTCTTCCACCTGAACAACGCACCCCTGCCCGCCCAGAGCGAAGTCATCGGTGCGATCTGGGAGTCGGCCGGTGAAAGGGATGTCCTCGTGTCTGCTGCAGGCAGTCACCCAGGGGACTTACATAAATTATGGCGCACACACACCCCGAACTCTTACCACATGGAATATGGCTATTCTTGCATGGGCTACGAAATTCCAGGCGCCATGGGGGTCAAAATCGCGGACCCAAGCCGCGAAGTATATGTCTTCGTAGGCGATGGCACCTACCTGATGATGCCTTCGGAGATCCTCACCTCTGTTCAAGAGGGGGTCAAGCTGATCCTGGTAGTGGCAGATAACCACGGTTTTGCCAGCATCGGCGGTTTGAGCCAGTCTCTGGGCAGCGCTGGCTTCGGCACCCATTTCAAGCTGCGAAATCCCAACACCGGTCAGTTGGATGGTGAGTACCTGCCAGTCGATTTTGCCGCCAACGCCCGCAGCCTGGGAGCCCAAGCGGTCACTGTGACCAACCTGGCTGACTTCAAACAGGCTCTCCAGGAGGCTCGAAAAGCAGACCGGACCAGTGTGGTAGTCGTAAAGACAGACCGCGAAGTGCGCGTGCCAGGTTACGACGCGTGGTGGGACGTGGCTGTAGCAGAAACAAGCACCATGGATAGCGTAAAAGAAGCCCGCAAACAATACGAAGACGCCCAGAAGAAAGAAAGATATCATTTATAAAGGAAAACCCATGACTATTCGAGTTGGATTGATCGGAGCAGGCCGGATGGGCAAGGTGTTCGCGCATACGCTTGCCTTTACCGTATCGGAAGTTAAGCTGGCAGCCGTTGCAGATATCGACCCACACACCAGCCAGGAAGTAGCTGCCCGCTTTGGAGCAAAATACCATTACACCGATTATCACGAGCTTCTCAAGCGCGAGGATATTGATGCAGTGGTCATCGTCACGCCCACATCGACGCATGCCGAAATTATCAAAGCCGCTGCTGCCGCTGGGAAACATATCTTCAGCGAAAAACCGCTGGCACAGACGCTGGCACTGTGCGATGAGGCGATCGCAGCAGTCGCCTCGGCAGGCGTCAAATTACAGCTTGGCTTCATGCGACGTTTTGATCCGGCATACGTACTGGCGAAGAAACAGATCGATGAAGGGCTCATCGGCACCCCGGTGATGTTCCGCTCCACCAGCCGCGACCCCAGGCGTACCAGCCTGGATTTTGCCCGGCGGGAGAACAGCGGTGGGCTGATCCTGGACATGGGAGTACATGATTTTGACCTGGCGCGCTGGTTGATGGGCAGCGAAGTCTGGCGCGTACAAACCGAAGGTGACTGCCTGGTCTATCCGGAACTAAAAGAGGTCGGCGACATTGACAACGCCATGATCAATCTTAAATTTGTCAATAACGCCCTGGGCAATATCGATGTCAGCCGGAATGCAGTCTATGGTTATGATATTCGCACAGAGGTGCTTGGCTCTGAAGGTGGCCTGTTGATTGGAAAGCTCCAACAGACTTCTACGTTGATTATGACTCGACAGGGGGTTACCCATGATACTGTGCCTTATTTTATGGAGCGCTTTGGGGAGGCCTACGCTGCAGAAATTCGTGACTTTGTGGCTTGCATTATGGAGAACCGCTCACCCAGCGTAACTGGCATGGATGCCCGCCAGGCCACCGCCATCGGGATTGCGGCAACTCTCTCGCTGGATGAGGGCCGGCCTGTTTCGATGAGCGAAGTTCATTGAAAATGTAGGGGCGGGGTTGCCCCGCCTCTTGAAGAAATTTCTGAGGAGAATTCCATGATAAGAATAGCAAATGCACCATGCTCGTGGGGTGTGCTCGAGTTTGACCTGGAAGGAGAAGCCGCTGGATACGTGCAAGTGCTCGACGAGATGGTTGAAACCGGTTACCAGGGCACCGAGCTGGGTGATTGGGGCTTTATGCCCACCGATCCGAACAAACTCACGCAAGAGATCCACAGCCGCGGGCTGACCCTTCTGGGCGCGTTTGTGCCCGTGGCGCTAAAAGATCCTGGAGCCCACGCTGCCGGTCAAGAAGCTGCAGTGAGAACCGCTCGAACTCCTCGCCGCGGTGGAAGGGAATATCCCGTTTATCGTTCTGGCCGATGATAATGGCAAAATTCCAGAACGCACCCAGAATGCCGGACGGATTAAACCCGAGCAAGGCTTGAGTCCTTCAGAATGGCAAGTATTTGCCGAGGGGGCTGAGCGCATTGCCGGCGCAGTCAAGAAAGAGACCGGCCTGCGCACGGTCATTCACCACCACTGCGCCGGATATGTGGAAACGCCGCAGGAGATCGAGACACTTTTACATCTGACGGATCCCAGCCTGGTAGGTTTGTGCCTGGATACCGGTCACTACCGGTTTGGCGGTGGCGATCCGCTGGTTTTCTTACGAGAAAATGCCAGCCGAGTCTGGCATGTGCACTTTAAAGACTGCCAACCCGAACTGGCGAACAGGTCGCGCCGGGAAGACTGGGATTACTTCACCTCTGTGCGCAACGGCATCTTCTGCGAGCTGGGTAAAGGTGAAATTGAATTCCGGGCTGTGAAGACTGAGTTAATAAAACAAGGCTATAACGGCTGGATTGTTGTCGAGCAAGATGTGTTACCAGGCATGGGCAGCCCCAAAGATTCTGCTCGCCGCAACCGCGAGTATTTGAAAAGCATCGGCTTTTAATTTATTATTCGAAAATCATCATCTTGAAATACAGGAGTTTTAATTATGAGCGACATTCTTCGTTTCGGAGTGATTGGTGCCGGGCGCATCGGTAAAATCCATGCTGAAAACTTAGCTACTCGTATCCCTGGCGTTGAGGTGGCAGCCATCGCCGATATTAACTTGACCGCCGCCCAGGAAGTAGCTGCAAAGCTGCACATCCCGGCTGCCCTCTCAGATTATCATGCCATCCTTTCTGACCCATCGATCGATGCTGTGGCGATCTGCTCATCCACCGATACCCATGCCAGGATCGTCGTCGAAGCCGCCTCAGCGGGCAAGCACATTTTCTGTGAGAAGCCGATCGACCATGACCTCGCCAAAATTGACACTGCCCTAGAGGCTGTCCAAAAAGCCCAGGTGAAGCTCCAGATCGGCTTCAACCGGCGCTTCGATGCTAACTTTCGTAAAGTACGCCAAATGGTGGCCGAAGGAAAAGTGGGCAAGCCGCATATCTTACGCATAACCAGCCGCGACCCCGCTCCCCCACCCGTTTCGTATGTCAAGGTGTCGGGAGGCATGTTCCTGGATATGACCATTCACGATTTCGACATGGCCCGCTATTTGATCGGCAGCGAAGTCGTTGAAGTGTATACCGCGGCAGGCGTCATGGTCGATCCTGCCATTGGTCAGGCTGGCGACGTGGATACCGCCCTGATCACCTTGCGCTTCGAGAATGGTACTATCGGCACGATCGACAACAGCCGCCAGGCTGTTTACGGCTATGACCAGCGTGTGGAAGTCTTTGGTTCTGGCGGTATGGTTTCGGCAGATAACAACCTGCAAGATCGCCATGTCTACAGCACAGCCGATGGGATTCACTCAGCAAAACCGCTCTATTTCTTCCTGGAAAGATATATGGACTCCTTCATCACAGAGATGAAGGAGTTTGTCCAGAGCGTACAGGAGGATAAGATCCCTCCGGTTACCGGTATTGACGGGCGTATCCCGGTTGTTATTGGCATGGCGGCCAGGAAATCCTATTTAGAACATCGACCTGTCCTGCTGAGCGAGGTAGAGTAAACTTTATTCCTCCTTTATCTCATGCCAGAACCCTGTCGGAAGTTGTATCCTTCTCTAGAATAACAACCCCAGCACCGCCGTCCACCGTGATGGTCTGGCCGCTGTGAATGCGTTTGGTAGCCACACCGGTACCTAACACTGCCGGAATGCCATATTCGCGCGCCACGATGGAACCATGGCTGAGCGGTCCTCCCACATCGGTAACCACCGCTGATGCCATAGCAAATAGCGGAGTCCAGGCAGGGGTAGTGATGGATGCCACCAACACATCCCCCGGCTGCATCTGGTTAAAATCTTCTGGGCTGTGCAGGACACGCGCCACGCCCTTAACCCTGCCGGGGCTGGTGGCTACACCCTTAATGAGCGTGCCTTTTCCGCCCCGCCCGCGTTTGGATTTAAGCGACATCAGATCGAAACCAAAAATTTTCATCTGAGGCAGCGCCATTGGCGGTGTCGCGCGCAGGGCGGCTCTTTGTTCTGCTTTACGCTGCGGGATGAGGCTAGCCAGCGAACCCGCAGATAGACCGGTATCCAACCGAGTCGCAGCTTGCTTTACCTCTTCCTCAGTCAACCAGAATATATCCTTAGGCTCGTGAATAACACCTTGGGATGTAAAACGCCTTCCTAACTCAAGCAGCATTTGACGTATGAGTGGATATGCCAATCCAATCTCAGCCAGCCCATCTTCGCGCAGAGGGGCATACTTTTGGGCAGATGCCAGGGTTTTAGTGAACCATTTCAGACGTAAGCTTCTCAATCGCTGGGTCATTGCCTGGGTAGCTTGCTCGCGCCGTTCAGCAAACTCACGCTGGCGGACGAACGGGTTGGTTCCCTGTCCGCGCAGATAAAGTTTGAGTGTATCAACTACCGGTGCTGGCGTGTCTGCAGGGATGGGTTGGGCAAAGTCCAGGGTGTACAAGGTGTATCCGTATTTCCTCAGGTACTCATGATACAAAGAGCGCCATTCCTGCCAAATGACTGGAGGTACGTCACTGGGAGAAACATCGCTCTCACACATGACAACCAGTTGCGAAGTCGGTACGCGCCCCAGGTATTCAACCAGGGCAGGATTTTGTTGAACCCATTCTGCCAGGCTATACAGCGACTGATCGGCGCGGATTGGAAGGCTTTGATAACCAAGCAGATATGTGAAGGCAGCTGGATCGCCGCCTCGTTTGATGAGCAGGTTATATAGCCGTGTGAACAATGCCTCGGTCATCCAGGCGGCTGGAATCACCCCCGAGAAGAGGGCGCCAAAGGCATCGATGGCAAACTCCATCAATTGTTTTGCAGTATCCATAAGCTCGACATTCTTGAGTGTCCGCCAGGGTTTGGCCTGCCATGCAGTGACAGCATCGTAATAACTTGGGCGCCCAGTTTCAGTCCAGCGTTCGACCGCACCGCTGAACATCTTCTTGGCTATCTTTACCGAGTCCAATAAAAGGCGCATTACGCTTCGACCCGAAATTGAGCCATTGAAGTAGGCATATCCGTTAACCAAGATAATGATTTTTTCTGGCATGATGCCCTGCATGCCCCAGGATCCGCCCATTAAACGGTGCAAGGAGCTGTTGATTGCCGAGAGCCCCATTGTAGAGAACAAAGGCGATAAAGGATCAGCCATGAGTTCAACAATGTTATTGCGCATCGCGGCATATTGACCTTTTGGTAATTTCCACTCAGTTGGAAAAGGCAGCTCAGCCTCCGGCAGCGCCGTAATCGGACGGGCCTGGACGAGATACAGCTTCTTCTCTGCCATCACCCACTCGATATCCATGGGCATGCCATATAGCATTTCAATCTGTACACCCAAGCGAACCAATTCCACGGCTTGCGCATCAGAAAGAACCGCAGCTCGTCGCAGCTTTTCAGGAACGGCATGCTCGTCTGTCCCAGAGCTGACCCGGACTGTCATCACTTTCTTGTCAGCTGTCTGCCGCGAAAGCACTTGAAAAGAGGTTTTATCCAGCTTAAGTGTATCTGGAGTCACTAGCCCACCAACAATGGACTCACCCAACCCCCAGGCAGCCGTCACCACCACCTGGTCGCGTTGGCCTGTGACCGGGTTTGCGGTAAACAAAACCCCAGAAGTTTCAGCGCAAATTAGCTGCTGTACAATGACCGCAATGATACAGTTTGTATCCAAACCTTTAGCCTGGCTGTATGCCTGGACACGTTGGCTGAGCCTCGATTGATATACCGTCCGAATAGCCTGGCGCACATCTTCCTCAGTACTCACATTCAGGACGGTTTCGAATTCACCTGCAAAAGAGGCTTGTGTTAAATCTTCACTCAAAGCCGATGAACGAATTGCGAACACGATATCGGGTAGAGTGGAGCGCATCTTTGCCAGGTACGTTTTTACCTGGTCCCAGGCTTCAGGCTTTAAGCCTTCAGCCTCAAAAGCCGATGGTAGGATCACAAAACCCTCTGGTACGGGGAATCCTGCTTGATAAAGTTTTGCCAACGACCTGCCTTTGCCTCCTGCCTCCGTATTCAATTCCGGTGAAATTTCGTCGAAAAACAAAACCGAGCTACTCATTTTGACTCCTTTCTTGTTGTTCATTTCTTTCCAGCCGGATAGCAGAAACCAGTGTCAGGTTCAAATCCCAGATCTTATTCAGGATGCCGCGCAGGGCAGCCTGGTCAGTCACTGGTATGGTGAGTATCGTGACATCTTCATCAAACTTGAGCACCCGTCCTTGAAACCAGTTCATCCACCGCTCGCCAATCCAGCCTTGTACTCGTATTTCGTAAATAACTTGTTGGCTTGGGTTTACCAGTTGGAAATTGCGATTCGTGCTATTCATCATCACCTCAATAAAACCTCTATGTCCAATATAGCAAAATTCGCGTATGAGACGCATCATCCAAATGCATGAGGCAGTGAGTGATTTGTAAACGCGATAGGGCGGCGCGATGAGTGAACCCCACTGAATTCGTGACTGCATATCCAGCAATCAACTAGAATTTATACTTATCTTTGGATCAAATTAGTCTTTTGGAAGTAAACCCAACGCTCTTGCTTTGAGAATAGCCTGGGTGCGATTGTGCACATCGAGCTTGCCGTAGATGTTATTGAGATGGGTCCTAACCGTATTGGTGGAAACAAACAGCTTCTGAGCAATCTGAGGGCTGGTTAACCCCTCAGTCAGGCAGCGCAATACCACAACCTCGCGCTCGCTCAAGGGTTCTACCATCCCCAGAGCTCCCACAGGTTCTGTCGGCGCCGTTTGTATATCCCCATATCCTATGTCACTGGCAAATGAAGATAACAATAGTGTAAGATATTTTCTGTTTATATTACGCAACTGGCGATACGCAAGGCGAAGTAATTCTGCCATTGGTTGTCCCCGATCAACAAAGACCCGCACATAACCTTCTGCCTCACCCAAATTTAGAGCATGTGTCAAGGCGGTCAATGCCTTATCATTTTTTTGAAGTGCAAGTAATGCAAGAGCGCGCAATGCCTGGATTTCAATCACCCGTCCGGTTCGCCCCGCATCTTGAGCCGGCATTAACAGTTCGTCCAGCAAGGCCAATGCTTCAGAAACATTCCCGCAAGCCAGGAACACCCAGGCTAAAGTTAAATCCTCAAATTCTCTTAGATACTCTGTCGGCCCAACCTGTCGGTATTCCTGAGCCCACGCTTGCGCTTCTTTTAAATTATTTTGCACCAGCCAGATACGTGCTTGATGAGCAGAGGTTAGGGTAGTTATTCTTGTAATATCCATTTGGTGGGTGGCTCGAATCGCTTTCTGCATAGCGATATTCGCTTCAACTTGTTGGCATTTTGCCTGGTGAATCAACGCCAGGTTAGCCTGCCCGCCGCTGAAAACGTCATCAATCGAACCACGCCTCAAAAGATCCAATCCTTCTTGGATGACACCTAAGGCTTTGTCTAGATCGTTCCGCTCATAATAAATTTTCGCCTGGATAAGGTGCGCAAAACCCGCAGGTGAGATGAGCGAACCCCCCACCATCCCCATGCTCAGTGCCCGGTCACAGGTCTGCAGAGCCAGGGTAAGCTGTCCTTGGACAATCTGAATTTCTGCCAGGTGGCAGGCGAATATCACAGCAACAAAAGGTGTTTTCGAACGGGAGAAAGATTCTACAATCTCTGAAAAAATCCGGCTTGCTTCATGCACATCCCCAACACGAAAGCTGGTTGACCCCAAGATTGATAAGGCACGCGAACGGTTGATCAGATCGTTTTCAGGTAATCCCTGAAGAACACGGCGCGCAAAATCCGTTGGCTCTTGCACATAACCTTGTATGTTGAGGACTGACACGCAATCAAATGCGACCAGGTTTGAGATGCGCTCATTCTCGGGCCACTCAGGATGTTCCTGCAGCCAAGTGCCAAGCGCTCGCAGGAGGCGTTCAGCATAAACCATTTGCCCACTGGCGATCTGAGCGCGTGCATAGAATAAGCGTATCCACGGTCGAGAGTTGAATAGGTTTTCAGGTAAGGCTTGCATCCAGTCCAAGAAAACTGCCGTATCCACTTGAGACCAGGTTTCAACTTTCATGATTGCACGCTCGATGAGATCAGCAACCAAGATGTAATCGTGTGCCGCCAGCACATGCGAGACTGCCTGATTAACCATGCCCGCCTGTTCATACCAGAGAGCAGCCCGGCGATGGTATTCTGGAACTTGTTCCAACAGTGATTCTCTCAACCGCGCCTGCAACAATTCAGCAAATAAGCGGTGATAGCGGTACCACTCCCGGCTATCATCCAGGGGAATAATAAACAGGTTTGCCCGTTCTAGGGTCTCTAATATATTTTCTCCTACCCGTTGATCCTTGCCTCCGATCACTGCATTACACAACGACTCGCACATCTGATCTAGAATGGATGTTTTTAACAGAAATGCCTGGATATATTCAGGCTGGCGCGAAAGCACTTCATCCATCAAGTAATCTAGTATGAAATGATGCTTTCCTGAAAAATTCAGAATAAACCTGGAAATAGCGCTGGTATCAAGATTTTGCATCGATAAGGCAGCCATCTTCAGCCCAGCTACCCAGCCCTCCGTCCGACTTTCGAGCGCGGCCAGGTCGGCATCGGTCAGATCCAATCCCATCGAACTGACGAACGAAGCCGCTTCATCAAGCTTAAAGCGCAAATCATTCTGGCGGATTTCGAGCAGTTCCCCACGACTTCTTAATAGTGCCAATGGTAAAGGAGGATCAGACCGGGAAGAGATCACCAGGTGCATCTGAGGCGGCTGGTGTTCTAGGATGAATTCCAGAGCCTCATGAATAATCTCATTAGAAATTAAGTGATAGTCATCCAATATCAGCGAGAAAGGGGTTTCTACTTGGACAATTTCATTTACAAGTTCTTGAAGCCAGGTATCTGTGTCCACCCTTGAGCTCGAGTTAATTTTACTGAGCAGAACCTGCCCAAATTGATTATTTATTTTTTGAAGAGCAGTAATCAGATAAGAGAAAAAGAGCGTAAGATGATTGTCACCTTTATCAAATGACAACCAGGCGATAGGTCGGTCGCTCCCTCGAACCCATGTACTCAACAAGGTTGTCTTTCCATATCCAGCAGGAGCAGTTATTAGGGTAAGCTTACAATTCAACCCAGAATTTAGATGTTCGATCAGCCGTACCCTTTTGACAAGATCAGGGCGCGCTGGCGGGATATGGAACTTGATTGCCAATAAGGTATCAGACATGCCTCTCCTTAAAAACCGAAGAGAAAATTAGAATTGCAATCACAGGGTCCTTTGTATGATTGATTATACAGTCAGTCTACATTATTGCTCAATTTTTTCACGGCAATCCCGCCTGATACTAACCCAACAATAAACGCCGTCCAATTTTCTTTCTGAGCAGCTCAACTTAGCACAAAAAAGACCGCTTTCAAGTACAATTTATGCAACCCAGCCAATGAAGAAAGATCTTTCTAAAAATTCTTGAGGAGATCTAGTTTTTTGGTGTACGCTGCTTCGCAACGTACACCAAAAAACTGACTTCTCTCATTTCTAGATAAAGACTAATAACCCCAGGAGAATAGAGAATGACCTTACAGCCACTTGAATTTGACGGCCCTCGTATGGTTCGCCGCGAGGAGCTGCCAGCTTCTGACCGCCTTTCGCAGATCTGCTTCGGCGGTCTGGATGTTAATGCCCCTGAAGAAGAACCGCCTGCTTCTTTTCACCCACCTCGCCGCGGGGGACTCTATGTAATCACACATCAAGGTGTTCCCGTCTCCCAGATCTACATCTTCCACTTTCAGGTCAAGGTATACGATGGTCTCCTCCGTATCGGAAGCGTCGGCGGCGTATGCACTCATCCAGATTACCGGGGACTAGGCTTGGCCGGTCAACTGTTGGAACACTGCACCGCAACGCTGGCAAAAGAAGGTGCCCGCCTGATGCTGATCTCGGGTGGGCGGGGGCTGTATACGCGCGTCGGGTGTGTGCCAACCGGTAAATATATGGCTTTCACAATCCAACCTGGAAACATACCTCATTCCTCATCCGATCTTACGCTCAGGTTAGCCACCCGCTCTGAGGCTGCCGTGTGCAGCCGGCTCTATCACACCGAGCCAGTTCACTTTATTCGCCCGCCAGCCAAATTTACTGACCGCCTTACCCACTCCTATGGCTATGTCCATTCAGAGGCCTGGATCGTCGAACGGGCTAACCAGCCTGCCGCTTACCTGCTGCTGGGCATACCATGGGAATACCTGGATCAACAGCCCAGCGCAGGGGTACGGCATGTGCGTGAGTACGCCGGCAGCCGCACAGCCCTGATCGGCGCTTTGGGACAGATTATGGCCCAATCGAAGCTCCAGGAAATCCACTGGCCGGTAGCCTGGCAGGATTCGGACACCATCACCCTCCTCCAAGAAAAGGGGTTTGTCGGCACTCCTGAACCGCTCTCTGACCACACCATGCGCATCATCAATTTTCCTGGACTGATGGCCGACCTAAAACCTTATCTGCGAGCCCGGCTGGATGGGCTGCAGGCTCGCGACCTGCGGTTTGAACAAACTGGCCCACTGTTGGGAGCCAACCAGGGTGACCGGTTGGCGATTGTTCACAGTCAGGAGCGCCTGGAACTCTCCGGCGCGGCGATGACCAACCTGGTAATGGGCGACCCTGATGAGGTATACGCTAAAACTTACAATATTCCAGGCAACTTGTCGGGGGTGGTTTCGGCGCTCTTTCCTTTGCCTACATTCTACCCGGGACTCAACTACCAGTAGGCGAAAACAGCGTCAATGAATGAGATTAACGTTCAGAAAGTTATCCTGCAGGATGCCTTCTGGTCGCCGCGCCTGGAAATCAACAGCCAGCGCGCCATCTTTCACCAATGGAAGCAGTTAGAGACCAGCGGGTGCATCGATAACTTTCGCATCGCGGCAGGTGAGAAGGAAGGTTTTCGGGAAGGTTGGTTCTTTGCCGACTCCGATGCGCATAAATGGCTGGATGCCGCGGCTCGTATCTATGCGCAATCCCCTGGCCCCGACTTAGCTGGATTGATGGATGGTTACATTGCCCTCTTGAGCCGCGCCCAAGATCCGGACGGATATTTATTTACCTATAACCAGATCCTTTTTCCAGGCACGCGCTGGGTCAACCTGCAAATTGAACATGAGCTTTACTGCCACGGGCACCTGATCGAAGCAGGCGTCTCCCACCACGCTTCCACCGGAAAGACTGAAATGTTCGCAATTGCCCGCCGATCTGCCGATTTGCTCGTGAAAGACTTCCTGGGGGCAGGGCCAGAACGCACACCCGGGCACGAGGAAATCGAGATCGCCCTGCTCCGCCTCTATCGTCTCACTGAGCATGAACCATACCTGGAGCTAGCCTGGCACTTCCTCGAACAGCGCGGCCGGACGAAATCCTTCGCCCTCTCCATCTTGCGCCAGAATACCAGCGTGGCGAAGCGCAGTAAAGCCGTGCAGCGGCAGCGCCAGGCTTACTTATCTGCACATCCAGGGTACGTCTCCCCTCAGCTTCCCGCGGAAAATTTTGCCAAACGTCCTTCCACGGCCACCCTGCGCTGGTATGCCAGCGCCCTCTCCGGCAAATATTTCCAGCAGCATGCTCCCATTCGGGAGCAGCTTATCCCGGTGGGTCATTCAGTGCGCTTCGGTTACCTGGAAACAGCCATCGCCATGTTCCACCGCCTCCAACCGGATGATTCCCTCTTGCCAGCGCTGGAAGGAGCCTGGGAGCACATGGTGACCCGCCGCATGTATATCACCGGAGGCATCGGTTCTCTACCCGCTTTGGAGGGTTTCGGCAGAGACTATGAGCTTGACCCCGAAGTTGCCTATACCGAAACCTGTGCTGCCCTGGCAAGCATGTTCTGGAGCTGGGAAATGGCCTTGATCACCGGGCAAGCGCAGTACAGCGATCTCTTTGAATGGCAGTTATATAACGCCGCAGCCGTCGGGATGGGTTTGACGGGCGAAAACTATCTTTATAATAACCCGCTTGCCTGCCGGGGCGGAATCGAGCGCAAAGCCTGGTATGCGGTCCCCTGCTGCCCATCCAACCTATCGCGCACCTGGGCTGAATTGGGCAAATATATCTTCTCGGCGGATAACAACGCAATCTGGATCCACCAGTACATCGGCGCCCAGGCCTCGTTCAATCTGGGAAGCGAGGTTGAGATCACCATCGCATCCAAACTGCCCTGGGATGGGAAAGTACAGATAAAAGTCGATCCGGCTGCCAGTGCGGAATTCACCCTAAACGTACGCCTGCCATCCTGGAACACAAAACCTGCCGCTATCACTGTTTGGAAAGGACCAGGCCCCCTCCCCATCCCGGTAGAAGGCCAGACGATCCCTGGTGAGGCCACTGCCCAGGGCTATGATCCGCGCCTGAGCCGCTTCCTCCCGGTCCAGAGAGTCTGGACACAGGGAGATTGGGTCGAGATCATTTTCGATTTGCCGGTCACTCTCCGCCATGCCCACCCAAAGGTCAAGGGTCACCAACACAAAGTTGCTGTAACACGCGGTCCACTGGTTTACTGCCTCGAAAGCCTGGACAATCCCGGCCTCGATATCTTCTCTGCCCGGCTGGAGCCGTCCAGCCTCCAGGTCGAGTGGGATGAGAACCTCTTCGGGGGGATCACCGTTCTGCGCGGGCGCAGCAAAGAAGGGCCAGCGCTCACTTTTATTCCTTACCATCTGTGGGCGAACCGCGGTAAGTCACAGATGACCGTGTGGGTCAACGGTTCGTAATTATCGAAAAGCCTGGCGAACATCGGGCAGCCGGTTGTAGAGCTCTCGCCTGTCAATATCCGCTGGCAGCGGTCCCAAAGTTGCCAGCTTCAGCTCCACCACCTCGCGTGCGAACAGCAAACAGCGTTCCAGGGAATTTCCATCCAGATAAGCGGTCAAAAAGCCAGCCCAGAAAGAATCCCCGGCTCCAGTGGCATCCACGACCTGGACCTCTCTGGCTGGCAGGTGACCCAAGATTTTTCCCTGGTGTGAGAGCAAAGAGCCTTGTTTCCCCAGGGTAAATACCACCGTTTCCGGACCCAGCGCGTGGAAGCGCCGGATATAACTTTCCGGGGTCTCCCCGCCTCCAAATAAACGACCGGCATCATCCAGGGAGGCCTTGGTCAAAGTGACATCAGCATAAATTTTTTCCAGCGTTTGCAGCGCCTCAAGTGGATCAGGCCAGACTTTGGGACTGTAATTGGGATCCAGGGAAGTCTGTTTTCCAAGCTGCCGCGCCACCTGGAAGCTTCTCAGCACGGTCTGGCGGCTGGGCTGGCGCGGAGAGGCCAGGTGGTGGTGTGCAGCAGGCGGGCGCGCCTAATGGCTTCATCAGACACATCCTTAGGGGCAAGCTGGTAATCGCCGCTGCGATAGGGCTCGAAGTCCGGTGTTCCGCTGGTTTGGGTGACGAAGACCAGGCTGGTTTGCACTTCTGGATCGAGCAGCAGATAATCGGTGATCACGCCGTTGCGCTGCATCTCGGCTTTTAGGAATTGTCCTAATGCACCTGCGCCTGCCTTGGCAGCCAGGGCTGCCCGCAGCCCCAGGCGCGAGACATTGACCGCCAGGTTAGCCGGGGACCCACCTTGCAGCCGGCGGAAGGCTTTCGCCTCCACCAGGCTTTCCGCCTTTTCTGTGGAGATGAAATCGATCAGGATTTCACCGATTGCCAGTAGGTCGATATCTGTTTCTAACATCATTCATCCTTTTTGATCCGGTAAACTCTCCCTTCGCCTGGTGCCAGGTTCATCACCGGGAAGAAAAAGCCATTAAAAACCAACTTTTCGTCCGCAGCAGGGATATCCCCGGCTGTCGAAAACTCGCCCCACAGCTCCGCATCCTGTTCCCAGAAGGGCACACCAAACCCACCGCTGTACCTTTCCAGGCTGGTATTCGCCATGAAGATCAATTCAGGACAATTAGCTTGCGTCCAGGCCAGCAGCGGGTTTGCACCGCAGGCGTCGGGCGGGATCAGCCAACGGATGGGCTTGCCGTGCAGGCTGTTCCATATATTTTCGATGTAAAGCTTCAGTTGTGTGATCTGAGCGAACAAGTCTGCGTTACGACCCCATATATAAGGACCATGCGTGGCTTTGGGACCTTTCTTTTCATGGAAGACATACAGCTTGGTATAGTGTTCGTTGGGAGCGGGCTGGTCGTGGCGGTCGCGCACCTCAAACCCCAGACCCATATAGCTGGGCATATCGGTCAGGAAAACTGCCAGGAATAAACGCAGCGCGTTGCCATCCAAATAAAATGAATCAAAGCGCGGGTCATCTTTATCGGCAGTCATTACCGTAAAGCCTGGTGTACAGCGCCGGGTAGATTTCAGGTCATCATACTGGCGCAGCCGCTGCAAGAATTCTTGCGAGCCAACCAGGCAGGATTGCAGATCCCCCAGAGTCGCCTCTGCTGCAGACGCCTCCAGGTGGTCCATCTCTTCCCCATATCCCATCACGTCGCGCGGTGCAAGGAACGATTCAGCGAAATATCCGAAATAGGGGGCGGAGCGCTGGATAGTGGTTTTCACTGTACCTAAGAGATCATAAAATTCGTCGATCACTGGCGGTACACCATCTGGTCGCATCTGCACATGCGACATATCGCCGCGCATGAAGTCGAAACCATACTGGCGCTGCACGACTGCGTAGTGTTCGCACACATACTGCCAGGCTTCTGGGCGCGGGGAGGAGAAGTCAATCTTCCAATCAGCGTTATCATCCAGGCAGTCATAAAGCTTGTAGCGCGCCAGCGGGTTGAAAACGCGGGACATCGGTTGGGGCTGGGTGATGCGGAAATCACGCCAGGAGAGCCCATCTGCGTCCACCACCAGCGCATTGGGGGAAGGGTCCACCTCCAGGCCACGATAAGGAGGCGCCATGGTAGCCGGGGCCGTTTCATAACCCTGGCGATGCAGGTGGTGGATAAGCAGCTTTCGCCGCCGCAGCCGGCCAGATGAATCCTCGGACAGCCCAAAAAGCAGGCGCAGCCGCTGATCTTCAGGGCAATCTGGGCTGAACAAGGCCTCCACAGACGAGGGCACGCTTTCTCCGCGCACCGCAGGGCCACGCTGCTTCAAGAACGCATAGATCTCTCCCTGCACTGTCCGATGCAGGTTGGACGAATGGTCAACAATCGTGAAATCGCGGCGCTGCAGCCACTCGAAATATTCGGGATAGGCCAGCGCCATCTCAGAAAAACGGTCCGTATGCGGGATGACATCCATTCCCACCGCCCGGCCCATCCCGTGCAGCAAGTTGATGACCGCCCGCAGTTGCCTACCGGGAGTATTGAGCCAGGGATGAACTTCAGCCAGCGCCGAGCTGAAAAATTCCATATTGAGCTGCCAGGAAACCATCCCATATAGGCTGCCCACCACACCCGGCTCCCAAATGGGCAAGAGATGGATAGTATTTTGCGCGGCAGGAAGCGTCAGGCTGTAGGGGATCAAACCCCAGAACCCGCCCAACGTGCGCAGGTTGACGCCCACCAGGTTGGCTTTCTTCAGCCAACTTCCATCCGGCTCGCCTGCCACCGGCGAGCGGATCACCTCGGGCAGTTCCTTTGATTGGCTCTGCGGGTCAGTCATCTCCGGCGACAATGCCAGGTCGATCCTCTCGCCCCAGCGCTGGCGGAGGATGGACAAGATTTCAAGGACCGAGAGCTTCAAGATGAGTTTGGGAGGGAAATAAGGAATAAAGGAAAGATGACCTGAGGTATATTGACGGATGAAGGCCAGGCGCTGCCCAGGGTTTTTCCATACTTCTAGAACGTCAGAATTGGATGGATTGGTCATGCTGAATAAAATTCTACCAGACAAAGAATAAAATCCGAAACCAATAACTTTTCCAAAGCCGGGTATAACCTGGCTCCCGAACAAAGCCAAGCTTCTTGCATTCAAATTTGCTAGATTTTCTGAGAATCGCAATGCTTAAGATCGCATGACCATGCTCCAACAAAAATGACCAGTGAAAGGGCAACCTTTTCAATTGTCCAGATCCATTATCTGTGCCATAATTAGAGAGCAACATTTCCTCTATATATTCTATTATCCTGGTATTTTTGTCAAACGGGTGAAGTCATGAAAAGAATTCGTGCAAGGCAGAAGCGAAGTTGGTTTTTACGCCTCTTCGCAGTAGCTCTTCTGGCCGGCCTTTGGAGAGTTTTTGACCGGCGCTCACGGGAACGCATCCCCAGTCCGGAAGGCATTGAAGATCCTGAAATCTCCACCGCCTTTGAATGGGTTACCCGAACCCCGCAAATGCGCTGGCTGCGCCATTACGTGATCTCCCAGGCAGCGGTGCTACAAGACCATGGGGAAGCAGTTGACCTGGGTTGCGGTGCGGGGCAGCTGGTGTTGGAAATGGCCCAGCGAGCACCCGGCTTGCATGTGACTGGAATCGACTTATCCGAAAAGATGCTGGCAGTCGCGAGGCAGTCCGCGCTGCAGGCTGGCCTGGAAGAGAGGGTCGATTTCCGCCTAGGCAATGTCGAGGAAATTCCCTTCCCCGACCAATCCCTTGATTTGGTAATCAGTACGATGTCGCTGCACCATTGGAGCGACCCGGTGAAGGTCTATAACGAGGTGGATCGGGTTCTGAAACCCAGCGGGGCATTTTACATTTTTGACCTGCGCCGAGACCTGCCTTTACCCTTTTACCTGTTGATCTGGTTCGCCACGCAGTTTGTTGTCCCTGCCGCGCTGCACCGGGTTAACGAGCCCATGGGCAGCCGAAATGCTTCTTACACCGTTCAGGAGCTGGTAGAGCTTGCCCGGCAATCCAATTTGAATGGCGGGCGGGTCAATGCCGGTCCGATATGGATTATTTTGATAGGGAAAAAGAGCGCTGCATAATTATGGAATCCACCACAAAACCTTCCAACAAGATCACCCCCACCATCTGGCTGGCAGTGATCCTGCTCAGCTTTGCTGGTCAACTAGCCTGGGGCGTGGAAAACCAATACTTCAACACCTTCATGTACGATAACATCATCCCCGACCCGCGGCCGATCTCCTGGATGGTGGCTGCCAGTGCCATCACCGCCACGCTCACCAGCATATTCATGGGTGCCCTATCTGATCGCACGCGCTCGCGCTGGGGTAAACGGAAACCCTTCATCATCTTCGGCTACCTGGCATGGGGTATCTTCACGGCAGCTTTTCCATCCGCAGCCTTCTTGCACCCTGTGACCCTGGCAATCGGAGTCGCCATCCTGTTCGACTGCCTCATGACCTTCTTCGGCTCCACTGCCAATGATTCCGCCCTAAGCGCTTATATCACCGATATCTCCGACCGCCACAACCGCGGGCGTGTGATGGGGGTGGTTGAGATCTTGACCTGGGTGGCCATTTTGATCGTTTATGGGGTCTCGGGGATCATCATCGATGCTTGGGGGTATTACACTTTCTTCTATGTGATCGGTGGATTGGTTTTCATCTTAGGCCTGGTGGGCGGCTTGCTGGTGCGCGAACAACCCGATAACACACCCAAGCCCCCCTCGTACTGGGGGCAAATTAGTGACACTTTCCGGCTCAAGAACTTAACCGAAAACCGCAACCTTTTTTTGCTTCTTTTCACCCTGACCGTTTACGGCATTGCCGAGCAGATCTTCTTTCCCTACTTGATCATCTACTTAAATCATTACCTCCAGCTCCCCACCCTGGATGCTTCCTTGACCATTTTTGTCTGCATCCTATTGGGAGGGATTGCGCTGGCTTATCCGTTTGGTCTGCTGGCTGACCGGATTGGAAGAAAACGCCTGGCTGTTGGAGCCATCCTGCTCAAGATGGTCGGCCTGATCTTGTTCTCCTTGACGGGGAACGTCATTACCCTGATGCTCACAGGCATCATATGGCTGGCGGGGATGTCTGCCTGGGCGATCAGCACAGGCGCCTGGACAAAAGATCTCTATCCAGCGGATAAGCGCGGCCAGTATGCCGGTTATTTCATCCTGTTTACGGTGGCTTTCACCATGGTGCCCGGCCCGCTCATCGGAGGCTGGCTGTCAAGCACCTTCGGCATCCCGACCGTTTTAAATGGGCAGCCTGGCTTTATCCCCACACCGCTTATCTTTCAAGTCGCCGGTTTAGCCACGCTCCTGGCTTTGGTCCCCTTGAGCTTTGTTCACGAACACAAAACCACATAAGACCAATCTCGCAATGATCACCCCCCCTACGAACACCAACCCTTGGAAACCTGTGCCAGGGAAGATCATGACCCGCTGGGCCAAGGATGTCACTCCCGAAAACGCCTGGCAGGCATATCCCCGCCCACAGATGCGGCGCCCAGAGTGGGTCAACCTGAACGGGCTGTGGGGTTATGGAATCTCGCCGAAGAACCAGCTCCTACCTCCGCAATTTTCAGGGGAGATATTGGTTCCCTTTCCGCTCGAATCATCCCTCTCTGGGGTCAAACGCCTCCTGCAGCCTGATGAGCTGCTCTGGTACCAGCGCACTTTTTATATTCCAGAAAACTGGCAGGGCATGCGCATCTTACTCCATTTTGGAGCTGTGGATTGGGAGACAAACGTTTGGGTCAACAGCAGGCAGCTGGCTGCTCATCGCGGGGGATATTTACCCTTTTGCTACGACATTTCAGATCTGATCCACGCTGGAGAGAATGAGCTGCTCGTTTCTGTGTGGGACCCAACCGATACATTATGGCAGCAGCGCGGCAAACAAGTGCAAGCCTCGAAATCCATCTGGTACACCCGCTGCTCGGGCATTTGGCAGACGGTCTGGTTGGAGCCGGTGCCTCAGGCGTATATCGATAAGCTGAGAATTACACCAGACGTGGATGCAGGTTCTATTCGGATCGGAATCAACCTGGCAGGAAGTGATCGCCATTCAGTAAGCTGGCACGTTCGAGTCTACGATGCCGGTACTCAGATCGCAGAGGGAGAGGCAGCTTCAGCTACACAGGAAATTATTCTTCCCATCCAGGATCCAAAATTATGGAGCCCAAACTCACCTCACCTGTATGACCTGGCGGTAGAGACCGAGAAAGATCAAGTAGAGAGTTATTTTGGGATGCGCAAGTACAGCCTGGGGCAGGATGCGCAAGGCCGGCAGTGCTTCTGCTTGAATAACCGGCCCTTGTTCTTATTCGGTCCCCTTGACCAGGGATACTGGCCGGATGGGTTATACACGCCTCCTTCTGAAGAAGCCATGCGCTTCGACCTGGAAATGATCAAAAAGCTGGGCTTCAACATGCTGCGCAAGCATGTGAAGGTCGAACCGGCCCGTTATTACTACGACTGTGACCGGTTAGGGCTGATCGTCTGGCAGGATATGATCAACGGTGGCAAAGCAGTCGGCGATGTAACCTCGTTCCTGGCGATCTTATTCGGTTCAAAACGCAAAGACCGAAACTACCGTTATTCTGGACGCGCTGCCGCGGAATCACGCCAGGACTTCAAGCGCGAGCTAGGCGAGCTTGTCGATCACCTGTACAACTTTACCTGTATCGGCGCCTGGGTACCCTTCAACGAAGGCTGGGGGCAGTTTGATGCCAATGCAATTGCAGAGTGGCTGAAATTAGCAGATCAAACGCGTTTGATCGATCATGCCAGCGGTTGGTTTGACCAGGGAGGAGGAGATTTCGCCAGCCTGCATGTTTATTTTAAAAACCTTCCCCATACAAATCCTGAAAAAAGCAGGGCTGTGGTCCTTTCAGAGTTCGGCGGGTACAGCATGAAAGTACCCGAGCATCTGTGGAACCCCGAGGTTGAATTCGGTTATCGCAAATACCAATCTTCCGAAGAGCTGACAGCCGCTTATCTCAAGCTTTTGGAGCAGCAGCTCAAACCCTGGATCGAGGCCGGCTTATCTGCAGCAATCTATACTCAAACGACGGATGTAGAGATCGAAGTCAACGGATATGTGACCTACGATCGGGAAGTGGAAAAAATGAATTTTGAGAAGCTGCAGCAGGCACACCAGCAGCTTCTTAAACTTTCACAACCCCTGGCGCGCTGAAATCTGCTGAATAATATTCGGCTTCTGATCACAGCGGACGATGGTTAGCGCCGACATGGAGGCGAAGGCAGGGGCTGCTCATGAGGTCCCCAGCGGCAGCAAGACATGGAAACAGCTCCCCGGACAAGTTTCTTCATCATGTTGAGCGCTTTCCACCCAGATTCTCCCTCCATGCGCCAGGATGATGCCTCGGGCAATCGCCAGGCCCAGGCCGGGACCGCCGCCTTTAAAAGAGCTTTTTCCAGAAGAGTGCAGCGAGACAATGCCGGTGCTGTAAAACTTCTCAAAAATCACTTCTTGCTGTTCTGGGTCAATTCCAATACCGGTATCCCGAATCTTGATCTCAACACATTCCCCGACCTTCTCATCCAACACTCGCTCACCTGAGATCGAGATCGTACCGCCATCCGGGGTATATTTAATCGCATTGATCACCACGTTCTGAAACACCTTGAGTAACATGAGCGCATCTCCTTGAACAAAGGGGAGGCGATCCAGGTCAACCAATTGCATCACATGCTTGCGCTCTTCCAGGTAAGCGCTGTAATCAGATTGGACGCGTTTGAGGATGGTAGAAAGCGCCACGGCTTCGGGTTTTAAATTGAGCACCTGGTTATCGATGCGTGCCACATCCAGCATACTGTTAATGATCTCTTGCAGTCTTTCAGTGCCTTTGAGAATACCGTCAAGTGCCTGGGTCAAGAGAGGTGTGGCCTTGACGGTTTCGTTCGATTGCAGCATTCCCTGGTAACCCTTCATGATGGTCAATGGCGTGCGCAGCTCATGGGCCGCCACGTTGATAAAATCGGTCTTGTTCTTATCCATCCGTTCCAGGGTTGCCAGAGCCTTTTTCAGTTCCTCCGTACGCTGCTGAACCATCAGCTCAAGCTGCTGGTTGAAACGGGTAATTTCCTCATACAACGCCGCATTTTCCAGGGCCACGGCAGCCTGCAAGGCGAAGGTGGTGGCCATCAGCACATCTTCCTGGCTAAAAGCGCCCCTCGCGCGCCGGGTCAAGGAGACCATCCCCACCACCTGGTCTTTGGAAAATAGAGGTACGCCCAACCAGGAAAGGTTCAACGGCAGCCAGGGGACCTGCGTCCATCCTGGCGCCTGGGTTACATCATCAATGACTACAGAGCGGCAGGAATCCGCAATTTGGTAATATACATCTCCCTCACGCAGCGGGATAACCAATCTCTGCGTGCGCTCGTCCTTTGGGAATCCGCGCTGCGCAGCAATCCGCAAAACGTGCCCCTCCCGTAATAAAAATGAGCCGCGCTCATAAGGCACAACTTCCGCCATCTGCTCGAGGATAGCGGCGGGCATTTCCGCCGGTTTCAGGCCAGCGGCAAGCTTGCGCTCCGCCTGAATGAGCTTCCCCTCGATTTTAAGCCTCTCGTTTTCTGCCGTGTACAGGCGAGCAGTTTCGATGGAAGCTGCGGCCTGGTTTGTTAGGGCAGAAACCAGATCGACATCTTGCGCTTCAAAGCCTCCCTGATCAGGTTGACTTACAAGGCTTAAAACCCCAATGATCTGCCCTTTGCACTGGAGCGGGAAAATAACTTTTGAAAAGCCAGGTTCACCTTCAGCAAGTTTTTGTGTAACCAGGCCTGACCCAAAAACCTGCTCGACGCCAGCCTCCTTCAAAGCCCGGCCAACCGCTTCCAGATCTTCATCGAGATGGCCATCCTTCATCAGTAAGGCCGCCCTTCTCAACCCAGTATCATTAAGGAGGATGGAAACCTGGCTGGAAGGGAAAATTTTTTTAAGCCAGAAGGTGAGTTTTTGGCACGCTCCGATATCATCCGCCGTTCTAGAAATTTCCAGGGAGGCCTCGATCAGAGATTCGAGCTTTCTTTGGTTTAGGTCAATCCTGTCACCGGGGAGCATACCGAATCCAGTATATCACGACTGCGGATCCTTCATTTGCATGACGATCAGTGCGCTTAACACCAGCAAACCAATGGACAACAAGAGCGCAGGTGTAAATTCGCCATCCTGGGTTTGCAAGGCTTCCATGATATAAACAAAAACGACAGAAGCCTGCCCAAAGAGTTGAATCAAACCATTCGAGGTGCCTTCTGGCGTGGGAATAGTTACTTCAGCGGCATACTGCATCCCAATCGGGCTGGTGCTGACGAGGAAAAACCCCAACCCGAACGCAGAAACAAGCAGCAGCCAATAGGATGTGGCAAAAGTGATCCCAACCAGCCCCGGAATAGATAAAAGAATGCCGAGGAGCAAATAACGCTGGCGTTTGTGCTGTTTATCGGAAAAGGGCGGGATGATCACTGCACCGAGGATGCCCCCGATCAATAAAAGGGCACCGAGAGTGCCTGCCTGGGTGGGAGTAAAACCACGCGAGCGGACAATATTCTCCACCCAGGTAGTAATACCATTGAAAATCCCCAAGCCGATGAACGCCACCAGGAGATAGTACAAGAAATACCGGACGGTCAGCGCGTGCTTGAGACCATCCAGCATTAAGGAACGTACATCCATCCCAGGCGGACAAGGTGGGGTGATGGGTTTTTCGCGAGCAAGGATGAGGAATAAAAATGCAGAAAAGGCTGCAATTCCTCCATAGATCAACTGGATCGTAGGAATCGACATGGTTTCCATCAAGATGGGAGTCAGAACCATGCCCAAGGCTGTGCCAACCAGGTTAGCCAGCGTTACCAGGCCTACTGCGGTAGCGCGCTCTGAGATCGCAAACCAATTAGCTGGGACTTTCGTCCAGGCGTTGAGCAAAAACGGCTGCCCAATCGCAATACCGATTGTGCTCCATAAAACGAGGGAGTAATTAGCGCCTGCCAACCCCCTCAGCACACCGAACACGCCCATCAGCACCGCCCCGATGCTGACCGCAATGCGGAACCCGTAAGTATCGATTGCCCAGGAAGCCGGCAAAGAGAACGGGATGAAAGCGATCATGAACGACATCGCCAGGAGGCCGATCTGCAAGTCAGTCACGCCATAAAATGCTGCGGCAGGGCCTGTGATCGGTGCATACCCGATCCACAGCATCTGGATCGTTAGGTTGATGAACATAAAAACCGCCAGGACCACCCATCGATAACGATAAAGCCGGTATTGGTTGTTCATCTTACCTCCTCACCCGGTCGAAATGGCAAATCTTAGGTTTACCTGGCAGTTATTAAATAGTTAAGTTCTTCCTGCCGATCGAATGAATTTCAAAATTGTATCATGCAAATGGAACTTACCTTCGTTTCATTGTTCCCAAACCACCGGCTTCTATTCCACAGTTGTCGCCAGATCCACATTCACGGGCTGCTTTTGAAGTCGATACATCTCAGCCTTTGACAGCACCTGGGCGACATATTTCTCTGGGACATCCACCAGGGTATGCCGGTCTTGAATATGGATCTTACCGATCATACTTCCGGGGATATTGGCATGGGTTGCAATCGTACTTACCACCTCGCTGGGGCGGACGCCGTGCCGGCGGCCTTTGCTGAGTGACAGGCGCACCATTCCGGCTTCATGGGAGACAGGCAGCTGCCCATCGGCGCTTCTCGCAAAGCCACGCCTGCCCTCACGTTCAGCATGATGGGATCTCTCACTTCGGCGGCGGGTTTCCTGAACCTCGCTTACCGGTGCAATTGGACGTTGTTTTTCTTCTGCTCGAGCGATTTTTAAAGCCGCCGCAGCAATTTCAACCGGGTCGTGTCCAGCCTCAACCAAGCTCGAAACCAGCTCTAGCTCTCGGCGATAACGTGAACGCTTCAGCCAGATTTCCATCTGTCCCACGAGTTTTGTTTCCCGTTGTACCTGGATTTCCTCTTCCGTTGGCAGTGCAAAGCGGGTAATTTTCTGTTTTGTAAAGGTTTCGACTTTCCGCAGCCGCCACTGTTCTGGCGGAGAGATCAGGGTAATCGCGATCCCTGTCTTTCCGGCTCTACCGGTGCGTCCAATTCGATGAATATAAAGCTCTTCATCCATGGGCAATCCCATATTGAACACATGCGAGATATCCTCGATATCCAACCCTCGCGCGGCCACATCCGTTGCCACAAGTACCTTAATCTGGTTCTGGCGGAAGCGATCCAGCACCCGCTCGCGCGCCTCCTGCGGCAGGTCCCCATTCAAAACTTCGGCTGGGAAGCCGCGTCCGTTCAGCTCATTGGCCAGCTCGCCCAATTCAACGCGGGTACGCACGAAGACGAGTCCGCTGGTTACTGGTTCAACCTCAAAAAGGCGCGTGAGGGCAGCCAGCTTTTCGGTCTCATTCACCAGGTAATAACGCTGCTCAATGGCCTCCACTGCCAGGTGTTCGGTTCGAATCGTCACCGAGTGCGGGTTGCGCATATAACGATCCGCCAGATGACGGATTGGGGCTGGCACCGTAGCCGAAAACATCGCTGTCTGGCGTTGAGCTGGGACTTCGACCAGCAGCGCCTCGATGTCTTCGATGAAACCCATGCTGAGCATTTCATCTGCCTCGTCCAAGATCAGGACCTTGATAGCACTTAGATCCAACACTTTCTGCCGGATCAAGTCCTGTAAGCGTCCAGGAGTTCCGACAACGATATCCACCCCTTTTTTTAATTGGCTAATCTGGCGGTTGTAGGCTTGACCTCCATAAACGGCCAGTACCCGCACCCCTGAATAAAGACCATACTCGGAAAAAGCCTTGGCAACCTGCTGTGCCAGCTCCCGCGTCGGAACGACAACCAGGGCCTGGATCATACCACCCTTGGGTTCAAGCATCTGCAAGATGGGCAGTGCAAAAGCAGCGGTCTTCCCTGTGCCTGTTTGCGCCTGTCCGATGATATCCTGCCCGGTCAACAACAGAGGAATAACCGCTTCTTGGATGGAGGTTGGCTCGCTGTATCCAAGCTCGGTCACGGCCTGCACCAGCTGAGGGTGCAGGTTAAATACATTAAAATCAGTTGTCATCAAAATACTCCTATTAAAATTCCAGGGTGTTTTGATGACTCCGCTAGATAGCTAAATCTTTTCCCATGCCTGTCTTTCCCAAGCGCCTCCTCGCGGAGGAGCCTGCTCCAGGCAACAAAAAAGCCCGACCTGGGCAGAGATTTCCTGCCCTACCCCGGGCAATCATTTGGAATAATCAAAACAATTTCCCAAGCTCTCGATCCGCCTGCGGATCGAAGGCGAAGTATATCATACTTTTGAAAAACTGCGGTCCAATTATTGGATTGTGCTTAGATCATCAATTAACATCTTCTTTTCTTCAGGATCAGATATCCGCTCTGCCACCTGGAAGGCTTGTTGGAGGTAATCTGCCATTTTTTCGCGGTTCCCTGCCACCATTTCTACGCGTGCCAGCGCTTCATAAGCATATCCGAGGTAAAAAGGCAGGACAGCCGCACCCTGGCTGGCTTTCAAGCAGAGCTGACCATAAATCCTGGCATTTTCGGCCTGCCCTACCAGCGCGTACACCCGTGAAGCCTGCCAGTAACCGATTGACAGGTTCGTTGGGGTGCAATCGGAGCGCTGTGTCCAATGCCAAAGCGAGGCCAGGCTGAGCAGAATCATTTTTTGGCTGTCTTCAGCTGTCCTCTTCGGTTTTTGTATAAAATCCCAAGTCCGGTTAAAACATTCGGCGGAGAAATACCGGTGGGCAGAGTCAAGATCGAAATCGGGTTTTTTAGACATAAGGATTCCTTATCGCGGTTAGGTGGACAACCAATCAAGAAAGTTCTTTGGTTTCAATTTTGTGATCTCTTCGCTGGATGGGGATAACGGCTTTATAAAACAAGAACCATACAAGCAGAAGGTAACAGAAATAAACAATGACCTCGGTTAAGGAAGGATTTCCATTATAACCAAACAGGGCAACAAAAACAGAACCGGTTGTTGATCCCTCATTCAGAATATGATTGGTGTCCCAGATATTTTCCACAACTGCGGGCACCAATCCGGCTTCATTAAACTCATGTATACCCCTGGCTACCAGCCCAGCCGCAAATAAAATCAATAGAACATTGGTGACCAAAAAGAAATTTCGCACACTTAAACGACGAGTAGTGGTAAACAACAGGATGCCCAAAAGAGCAGCCACACTCAGCCCCGCAATTGCGCCGAAAATTGTCAGCCATGCGCCTGAAGAGAAAGCAGAAATTGTAAGGAAAAAAGCTAGCTCGAGACCTTCTCGCCCAACTGCTAGAAAAGCCAAGAAAAATAATGCTCGACCACTGCCCAAGGTAACGGCACTCGCAACATTTCCTCCCAGTTCTTGCGAAAAAGTACCAGCCTGTCTTCTCATCCAGAAAACCATCCAAGTTAACAACAAGGCAGCCATTAACATGAATATACCTTCAAAAATCTCTTCAGAACGGCCCTCAAATTCCGCACCCAAGCTGTATAAAAAGAACGCGAGCAGTACACTCACCAGTGCAGCAGCTACTGTTCCACGCCAAACCATGGAACTCATCTCGCGACGATTGATTTTGTGCAATACGCCTAAAACAATGCCCAAGATCAGAGCAGCTTCAAACCCTTCACGTAAAGAAAGTAAAAATCCAGGCAACATAGATATTTGGATAATTATAATCGTTTATATCATTTTACCAAATTCAATCTATAAGGCCTTAGAGTTTTCTCAGACCCCCAAAAGCGTTTTACGATTTTGCAGATCGGGTTTAGAATTAGGTGCTATCTCCTTCCGAAACAGTAGGACCGCGAACAAAAAGGTGAACATGGCTGAAATTGAGTTCTCATACATCGGTGATTCCCCAGAAGATGTTCAGCGCTTTCCCCAGCTCATTGAAGATTTCCAACAGAGCTATCGAGCAAACGTGCATTTGAAAGTATTAACCTGGGATCAAGCCTGGACGGAGCTGCTTGATGTAGCCCTGCGCGGCAAAGGACCCGACGTTTCACAAATTGGAGACACCTGGGTGAGCAGCTTCGTGGGCATGAACTCGCTGCGACCCTTTTCCCCGCAAGAAATGGCTGCCATGGGCGGCAAAGCTGCTTTTGCGCCAGCCACCCATTATTCGATGTCACTGCCGGATGATACAAAAGTATGGTCTGTGCCGTGGACTTCGTATATTTACTTGATCTGTTATCGTAAGGATATTTTACAAAAGACGGGTATCGATGAAAAAACCGCTTTTGGATCTCCCGAGGCACTCAATCAGACCATCCTACAACTGAAAGCCGCGGGGGTTGAGATTCCCTGGTTGATGCCCTCCGGACCTGCGCCTTATAATGATCTCCTGCACATGGCAGCCAGCTGGGTATGGGGAATGGGGGGTGATTTTATCAGCCCTGATGGTAAGAAAGCCATTTTCAACCAACCAGCCGCCTTCAATGCCCTGCGAACTTTTCTGGAGCTTTATCGTTATCTGCCGCCCAATGGTAACCTGTCCATCGACGAATGTGTGCAAAGGTTTGCCAATGGAGAGGCAGCGATGACCATCGCCGATGTACGTTCCGCCAGTGCAATCCACGAATTTGGTGCCACTCCACAAGTCACGGAAAACCTGGGGACTGCCAATTTCTCCAGCGTCCCCTGGGTGGGCGGGAGCAACTTGGTTGTTTGGCGGCACACCCAGATCTCTGCAGAAAAAGAGCGTGCCGCTCTGGCCTGGATCAACTACCTGACCAGTGACGCAGGGCAGTTGAAGTTTGCGCAGCTCATAGGCACGATCCCCGCGCGTGCCAGCGCATTATCCGTGACTCTGTCTGCCGGTCACCCGCTAAAATCCACCCTGGAACAGGCCGGCAAGACAGGGCGAGGTTATCCAAAGATCGGGTTATGGCAGCGGATCGAGCTGCAATTATCCCTAGAAATTGGCGAGATCATTAAAGCCGTCTGGGCTGATCCGGATGTCAATATCGAAGCACAGCTCCACCAACACCTGGATTACCTGGCGCGCCGGTTTGACCTGGCGCTGACATATTAGTCTGACAGGTGCTGTGTGGTATTGCCGAAGCTAAAGTATAACCGACCGACGATTGGGGTGCTGGCAGGCTGGCAGGCTTTTGCGGGGACACTCGACAGCTTTCTGGCGCCCGTGTTCGAAGGAATTCAATGTGCGGCGCGCGATCTTGCCTGTAACCTGATGCTGGCTTGCGGCATTGGTGCACCGCGGGAAACAACTTTGGGCAGGCCGGCCTGGCCAATCTTATTCCCAGATGTTGATTTTGTCCCAGTTGGACCGTGGAATACCGACGGTCTGATTGTTTTGCCACCTCTCGCCTCTGAGGCAGGCAATCCCTATTTCAGCGACTTACTGGCGAATAATTTTCCGGTGGTTTTTGCCGGGAACCGCGAGTCTGGCCCTGCCGTCATCGTTGACAACGAAACCGGGATCATGCAGGCTTTAGCTCACCTGGTCGAACACGGGCACCAGCGCATCGCCTTTCTTTCTGGACACGAAAGTAAATTCCAAGATGACAGCGGCAGGCGGTTAAGCGCTTACCTGGAGGGGGTTAAAAGGTTTGGCCTGGCTGATGAGCCATCTCTCATCGTACGCGGCTACCATACCGAATTAGGGGGCCGCCAGGCAATGCAGCAGCTGCTGAACTCAAAAGTCGCTTTCACAGCTTTGATTGCCAGCAATGATGAGTTAGCCATAGGAGCAGTGCACATCCTTCAGGAAGCTGGTTTGCAGGTTCCCAAAGATATCGCAGTGATCGGATTCGATGATCGGATAGAAGCCCGCGCAAATATCCCTATGCTCACCACCGTTCACCACCCCATGTTCGAAATGGGGTACCGCTCTGTTGAGCTGCTTTTTGAATTCATCCAAAAATCTACCCTCAGCAATCGTTTGATCTCTATCCCCACCCATCTCGTCGTACGGGAGTCGTGCGGCTGTACACCCGGTTTGCCTCCCAAGCCCAGCCTCATTCGGCAAAGATCTGCGCTGTCCGAATCAAAGCCTGTCCCAGATCCTTGCCGAATTGATTGTAGAGAAGAACCAGGCGTTATCGTTCGATGAAGTGAGTTATACATGCCATCGCATGGTGGAAGCTTTCCGGACCAGCCTGGCAAAGAACGATCCATTGACATTCCAAAAGATGATCCAGCAAATTCTCGGGCAGCTCGCCTCACAGCGAAGGGATGTATCTGTCTGGCAGGAGGCAATTTCAATCCTGAGAGATCACCTTACCGAGTTGTTCGATACTACCGCAACCTCATTCAGCCTCCTCCAGGCTGATGACATGCTGCACCAGGCACGCATCACGATCAGTGAAGTTTCGCGCGGGCAATATGCTCAGCTAATGGTAAATCGAAGCAGCACCGAAGCTCGCCTGGGACAGATGACGACCCGTTTCTTAACTGCAAAAGATGAGGCAGAGGTTTTTCAAATCTTATCGAACAGCCTGTCAGCCATTGGGATCCAACACGCAGCCGTTGCCTATTACGAAGCGGAAGGGGAAGATCCGGTCGCCTGGGGCAGCTTGCGCATGCCAACCTCCAAGGATGAACAACCTCAACGCTTCTTCTGCAGGCACTTTCCACCCCCAGGGTTGTACCCAGAAGTTACGCCCTTCAACCTGGTGCTCTTGCCCTTACATATTCAAGAAGGATTATCGGGGTTCGTCGCCCTGGATGCCAGCAATCTTCAGCCCAGTGCCTACGTGGTCCGCCAGCTGGCAGCTGCTCTGCGAGGGGTGCAGCTGTATCGTGAAGCGGTAGAAGCCCGCCGGATGGCAGAAGAAGCAAACCGCCTCAAAAGCCGCTTTTTATCCATTGTCAGCCACGAGCTGCGCACACCCCTCAACCTGATCTCTGGATTGAGTGATATCTTGCTGCATGAAAGTGATGGCATTGGAACGGAGGATTTGAAGGTCAACCAAAAAGATCTGGAACGAATTTACATCGGCGCGCAGCACCTCGACAGCTTGATCCGAGATGTGTTGGACCTGGCGAGCAGCGATGTGGGTCAGTTGAACCTGTCTTATGAGGAAATCGACATGAAGAAGGTCATCGAAGAGGTGGCCTTAATCGGGCAGCAGCTTGCCCAGGATAAGGAATTGAGCTGGCAGTGTGAAATTTCTTCCGATCTTCCCACCATATGGGGCGACAGCGCACGCCTCCGGCAGGTGATGCTCAACCTGATCAGCAACGCGGTCAAGTTCACCCGGAAAGGCAAAATATCCTTGTTCGCCCGCTCAGAGGATGAGCATATCGTTGTCACAGTGCACGATACGGGCCTGGGCATCCCCACCAACGAACAAGAAGCGATCTTCGATGAATTCCGCCAGTCAGACCGTACGGCGAGGCGCGGCTACGGTGGCTTGGGGTTAGGGCTGGCCATCTGCAAACGCCTGGTCGAGCTGCACGGCGGTAAGATTGCTGTTCAATCCACCGGGGAAGAGGGCGCCGGGTCTACGTTTTACTTTACGATCCCAGTAGCAAGGGATCGAGAACAGCATCTCATCCCACCCCAAGCCAGGCGTGGATTTACCCAGGCGCTTCTGTTAATCAACGATCAGGCGCACGGTCAGGCGATTGAGGCTTATTTAAACCAACAAGGCATCCCCTTACAGGCCATTCCTGTCAGCCAGACCTCCGACTGGTTATCCTATGCCGTCATGACACCTCCCGAGATGATCATCTTGGACCAGGGGCTGGCTGTCGAGCGCGGCTGGGAAATTGTGAAGCTGCTCAAAGAAACCCCCGCAACTCGAAATATCCCCGTTATTTTCTTCAACCTGATCGACAATGGCCAGGGCAGCTCGATATTGGAGCTGAATTACTTAACCAAACCTGTAGCCAGCAGCCAGATGGCTGAAATGCTGGCTGCGCAAGGTTTGCTGAATGAGCCAGTCTCAAATGGGAAGGACAAAGCCATCCTGGTGGTTGATGATGATTTCGAAACCCTGCAGTTGCACAGCCGGATGGTGGCTGCCCATTTACCCTCCTACCGGATCTTACAAGCTCAAGATGGCCGTGAAGCGCTGCAGATCATCCAGCAGGAAAAACCCAACCTGGTGCTGCTGGATCTGATGATGCCCGAGATCGATGGGATGACAGTCTTGGAGGTGATGCGCGAAGATGAGAAGACGCGCGGCATCCCTGTTGTCGTCCTGACTGGCCAATCGCTTACAGATGAAGATATGCACCGGCTCAACCGGGGCATGGCAACTGTTTTAGGAAAGGGGTTGTTTACCAATCAAGAGACGCTGGAACACATTACAGCGGTCTTGAACCGCAAGCGGTTGGCTGGGACCGAGACGCAGCGCATTATACAGAAGGCTATGGCTTATATCCATGCCCACTTCGCAGAGCCGCTCTCGCGCCGGCGCGATCGCTGCGCATGTGGGCTTGAGCGAGCGGCACCTGACGCGCTGCTTTCACCAGGAGATCGGCATCACCCCCATTGCTTACCTGAACCGCTATCGAGTCAGGCAAGCCCGGCTGCTTTTAGACAAAC
Source organism: uncultured Chloroflexia bacterium (assembly GCA_963751425.1). Taxonomy (GTDB): domain Bacteria; phylum Chloroflexota; class Anaerolineae; order Anaerolineales; family UBA4823; genus CAVVUF01. The sequence continues at coordinate 297,901 of CAVVUF010000004.1, forward strand.
GCGAGAAATGCATCTCCGAGGTGGCCTCTGAAGTCGGCTTTTCCACGAGCGGGTACTTTTCCCGTGTTTTCCAGCAAGAGGTGGGAATGACACCGCGCGCTTACTTGAAGGGCAACTGCCCGTAATAACTTTTGTCCCATAATTGCATAAGTTCGTCCCAAAAATGGTAGCTTGTTTTTAACAAAACGGGTAAATTAATAGAGCTTATCCGTAAATTATCCATTTCCGGTTCATCCAATTTTTAGATAAAGCATTCATAGTTTCCTGGGGTAGGGCGAATTTTCCGGAGGGCAGAATGGGGCAGGCAGAGATTTCCACCATCTTAGTAATCGGGAATAATGCCCATTTTTGCTATCTGATGCGGCGTTATATCCGAAAAAGCATGTTTCAACCCCTATTCTCAACGGTAGGAGAAGAAGCCCTGGCTTTGGCCCAACGCGAAAAGCCCGCTGCAATTATCCTGGAAGTCGATCACCTGGGAAGCTCAAGCTGGCAAATCTTGCACCTCCTCAAAGGAGTTCCTGATACGCATAACATTCCTGTGGTATTATGTTCCTGGCAGGAGGATGCCCAGTACGGCCTTCAAGAGGGTGCCAGTGTCTGTCTGCGCATGCCGATTTTGTATGAAGATTTCAGAGCTGCGCTGGCGGCTACTTTAACGAAGGAGAAGGATGAAAAAGGTTCTTAATTACATTCTTTACATTATCTTCTGGATCTTTGATATGGGCTTAGCGCTCTTGCTTTTCTTGCGCACCAGAACCCTGGTCTATGGTTTATTATTGGTGCTGGGTGATCCGACAAATTGGGCGTACAGACAGCGCTTTAATGCCATCGACCGGTTTCTAGTTGTGATCCTGGGCATAGGCTGGTTGGTTTTTATGATTGTAGTTGAAGAATATTTTCGAGCCGGCGTGCCAGGAGGCGCGCTGCTGAAGCGTTTTGCCAAAGTAACGGCGCCGCTCCTATTAATCTTGTTTGCCATCGACTTGCTCCTGGTTTTCGTGCAAGGCGTTGACAAAGCGGGCTGGCTGCAGTGGCTCGCCCTGCTGGTTGAGCTTGGCGCTGGAATAGTACTGCTGGTGTTCTACAAAACCCGGCTTACACCGAAATCTACTTAGGAGACCCCCCAAAGCATGCAGCATCGCCACGTTTATTACAATCTGGAGCAAGGATTTATTCACCACTGGCTGGTAGCTGGTCCCCAGGCCATCCCAGTTGAGATCGGGCAGTTTCATGGGGAAAATTACCGGCAGCAAATTTTCCAACACTTTCATGAGCCAAAATCTGGAATTACGCAAGACACCTGTGGAGACGAGGCCCCCTGACGGCTGGTCTCTTCCAGGTAGGCGATTATCAAGGTTCATGGAATTACTACGCTTGTCGAGAAGATCACCTGGTCGAAGAATCGGGGGTCTATCCAACCCCTCATTTTTTACGCTCCTGGGCTTTTACCCAGCTCACCAGCAAAACCGCCCAAGAGGTGCTGCTGATCCTTTCAACGCATGGTCCTGCGGATGTTTGGGTAAACGGCGAGAACATAAAACACCAGGAGCTTTTTTACGATCAACACCCTGGCAGCCTGCCTTTCAAGGCTCCTCTGAAAAAAGGGCTGAACAGCATCTTAGTTCGTTTCGAGTCAGTCGCCATCCAGGCCTGCCCACATGCCATCGCCTTGCAGGTATGCCAGCTCACCGACAATCAACCTGCGGAACCTTTTCCCGCCAATGAAGATCTCCAGGTCAGCATCCCGACCCTGATCCAGTCGATCCAGCGGCGGAATGAATTCGAGCAGGCGGCCGCGGCAACCTATATCACCCAGGATGTCTTTGAGATCAGCGATCAAATCCGGCTGAGGTGGCCAGAGGATCTGGAAAAATCATTCATCCGCTGTTATCCGTCTCATGAAACCGGCTGGAGGGATCTATGCCGAAGCTGCGGTCGATGGAACGGCTGGCGATCAAGTATTTCTAGGTCATCCGCTTGAAATTCCAGAAGGGCCTTACCGCATCTTCATGATGCCGCTCACCTGGGAATACTACGAACGCGATCTGCGCATCACCCGCGAAATGAACCTTTGGAGCCTGGGAAGAAGCGGATATTCTGCTGTTCCGGACGGCACATTCGCCGAACGGCGCAAGGAAGCTTTGCTCTCCGCAGCCCAGCGAGAAGGCTTGTTTGCTCAAATTGCGAAAATGGCGCTGAACGTATGGGTCGAGGTAGATACTACAAGCAATCTTGCAGACTGCTCAAAGTGCCACACCCCTGGAGGTGTTGGGAATCCTGGGAATGCTGTACCGGTTTGGCAGCCATGCCGGCTTCTCGAAAGGCCTTCTGCAGAAATTGGAAGAGTGCCTTATAAGTTATCCTTATGAGCAAGCAGAGGCTCTTCCTGGCAAGACAGAGTATCCCCGAGAGCCAGCAAATTCTTTCCTATGCTAACCAGATCCTGGCTGGCCAGCGTTTTCCCGAGCAAATCTTTTCGAGCAGCGGGAAAACCGGAAAAGAACACCGGGAAATCGGCGAAAGGCTGGCCCTTGATTGGCTCCACCAGCACGCAGCCAGTGGTTTTTCAGATTGGGACTCGCCCGCTTCTTTCGCCGAGATTTGCACAGCCCTCGCGCACCTGGCAGACCTGGCTGAATCCGAGTCCGTCCTGGAAATGGCCGTGGTGCTGATGGATAAGCTTTTTGCCACGCTCGCCTTTAATTCCTTCCAGGGGGTGTTTGGCTCAACCCACGGTCAAGCGGCAGCATCCGAGGTGAAGGGCGGTCTCTTAGAGCCTACTTCTGGCATTGCCCGGCTGATGTGGGGGACCGGCATCTTCAACCACCATATCGCCGCCCTGGTCAGCCTGGCCTGTACGGAAAATTACGAGCTGCCTTCGATCATCTCAGACATTGCCCTCTCAAAACCCGAGGAGTTCTGGAGCCAGGAGCGGCATGTTGTCAATGCGGGCAGAGAGGTCAACAAGGTTACTTACAAAACTCCCGACGGCATGCTTTGCTCGGCGCAAGATTATTACCCCGGCCAAAAGGGCCGCCAGGAGCATATCTGGCAGGCCACTTTGGGAAAGAATGCCACCGTTTTCGTCACCCACCCAGCCTGCTCGAGCGAAGAAGATGCCCGCCAGCCGAACTTCTGGGCTGGCAATGCCGTTCTGCCCCGCGTCGCGCAGTGGAAAGATGTCCTGATCGCCGTGCATCATTTACCAGAAGCGGATTGGATGGGCTTCACGCATGCCTATTTCCCCACTTACGCCTTCGACGAATATGCTCTGCGGCAGGGTTGGGCCTTTGCCCGCAAGGAGAATGGCTACCTGGCCCTGACGGCGGCACGCGGGCTCAGCCTGGTGCGCGGCGGGCAGGCTGCTTATCGGGAATTACGTTCGTATGGGCAGCACAATATCTGGTTATGCCACCTGGGGCGGGCTGCCTTGGATGGAGATTTTGCTGCCTTCCAGGAAAAAATCCTCGCCTTGAAACTCAACTTTGAGGATGATAAGGTTCACTGCGCAACGCTGCGGGGAGAAACGCTCGCCTTTGGCTGGCGTGATCCCCTGCTGCGCGATGGAAAGGAGGTGCCTCTCTCGGGATTTCCACACTATAACAACCCCTACAGCGTGACAGAAATGCCATGTAACACCATGGAGATCCGCTTCAACGATGACTTAATGAGGCTGGACTTCACAGGCTTGTCCTAAAAGTTCAAAAGTTTGTCCTAAAAGTGATTGCGTAAAAGGCAAGCTTCTGCTAAAGTATAGCAGTATCTTCAGGTCGGTGCCTGGCAGGCTTTGCCAGGTATAAAAAATTATTTCCCTTTAGGAGGAGGAATAAAAATGACAGAACGTAAGTTTCAGCGACGTGAATTTTTAAAGGTCTCCGGATTGGGTTTGCTGGGAGCAGTAGCAGCAGCCTGCGCTCCGGCGGCCACCGAAGCACCACCCCCAGCCGCCACCCAGACCCCGGTGGTCATCGTTGAGGAAAAGACAGTTGAGAAGGAAGTCATCATCACGGCTACCCCGCCTCCACCGCCCTCCGCCTTCAGTGAAGCCCCCGCCCTCAAGGCCAAGGTGGATGCTGGCGAGCTGCCTCCCGTAGACGAGCGCCTGCCCGAAGCCCCGGTTGTGGTAGGTGGGCGTGATGAGGTCGGCGTTTATGGCGGTGAAGTGCGCATGATCCACTTCGACCCGGTGTGGACGGTCAGCAACTATGACTGGATGTCCGAACGTTTGCTGCACTACTCGGACATTGACCTGCGCACCATCGTGCCGAATATCTTCGAAGCCTGGGAAGTTTCCCCAGATGGCACCAGCTTCACCTTCAAAATGCGCAAGGGCATGAAGTGGTCCGATGGCGAGCCCGTGACCACCGAGGATGTGCGCTTCTTTATTGAAGATGTGTGGTTCAACACGGACCTCAATGGCGCTCCCATGTGGCAGCTCCGCTTTGATGGGGGAGCGAACACCTCCCCGGCCAAGTTTGAGCTCATCGATGACTTCAACTTCAAACTGACCTACGCCGCTCCCTTTGGCGCCTTACCTGCCCACCTGACTCGTTGGGAGATCGGCAACTGGCCCAGCATCCTGATTCCATCCCACTATTCCAAGCAGTACCACAACAAGTACACCGACCAGGCCAAGTTGGATGAAATGGCCAAGGCTGCCGGAGTCGAAACCTGGGTGCAGTTGTTCAACCAGCGCAGTGGCCCCAGCCAGTGGGGCTTGGGTTATTGGCAGTGCCCGGCCTGGATCCTGGAAGCTCCGTACCCGACCCTGTCGCCCTGGGTGATCAATGAAATCCCGCAGGATGGTCTGTTTATCTATGCACGCAACCCCTACTACTGGAAGGTGGACCTGGTTGGCAAGCAGCTTCCCTATGTTGACAGCTTGCGCGTAGACTACATCACCACCACCGATGCTGCCAAGCTCAAGCTGGCGCAGAACGAGCTCGATGCGATGGGCATGCACGATGTCACCATGGCCGAATACCCCTTCTACAAGGAGAACGAAGTCGCAGGCAATTTCAAGGTGATGGATTACATCTCCTGCATGTCTGACCGCGATGTGCTCTTCCCGCAGCATGTCATCTTCATGGAAGATGGCACCACCCGCGATACGGTGCTGGAGGAGATCGTCAATCACCCGAACTGGGTGAAGGCGCTCTCGTTAGCGATCGACCGCGATGAGATCAACCAGAGCCTGCTCTTCGGCACTGCCCGCATGGGCCAACATGCCCCCGTGCCCTCCTCCAAGTATTACAAGGAGGCCTACGGCACGGCCTGGGCCGCGTTCGATGTGGACCAGGCCAACCAGCTGCTCGACGAGATGGGCCTGGACAAGAAGGACGCCAATGGCATGCGCATGCGTCCCGATGGCCAGCCGCTCACCTACATCCTCGAACAAGCCGGGATGCGCGTCGGCCCCTTGACCCCCAAGGTCTGCGAAATGGCCGCCGATTACTGGCGCGCGATCGGCATCGATGCCACTTCCAAAGAGGTTGACTTCGAACCTGTTGAGCACCCGGCTGAACAATGGCCAGGTGCACTGCACGGTCTGGCACGCCGACCGCTGCACCGACCTGCTCCTGCCGCTCGAAATGCAATGGTACATCCCGACCGCTGGAGGCCAGGGCGGCGCTTCGAGCAAATGGGCAGCAGTGGTGGGCTGCTGCGGATAAGACGGCTGAAGGCCTGGTTGAGCCGCCGGACCAGATCAAGAAGTACTACGATCTGTTCGCTCAGATGACCTCCGCCGTCGACGAGAACGAGCGCGTCAAATACGGCCAGGAAATCTTCGATGGCCTGGCGGAAAATCCGCTGGCGATCGGCCTGATCCTGGAAGTCCCAGCGCCGTTGATCTTCAACAAGAATTTGATGAACCTGCCCCGCCCGAAAGCCGTTGTGGGCTGGGACACCTACGGTGACTCCACTTATCACCCCGAAGCATTCTTCTACGTTGGCGGTCAGCGCGCCTAACGATTAGAGGACCATCTAACTACCGGATGCGGAACGCTGTACTCAGCCTCCACATCCGGTAGTACTTTAGAAGCAATCCCTTCTTTTTTAGTAGTTATGGATTGCGAGCAGTTCTTTTATAGGCGTGTATCATATTGAGACGAACCAGCGTCGTAGTTTTACTTGTTAGGAGGTGAGTATTTTATGTTCAATTACATTCTCGCCCGCCTTCTGCGGATGATTCCCCAGGTTTTCTTGATCTCGATCCTGGCCTTCATCATCATCCAACTGCCCCCGGGGGATATTCTGACCGCTCAAATCACGCGCCTGCGCGCCACGGGTGCGACGGTGGATGAGGCCCAGATAAAATTGCTGACCAATCTATATGGTCTGGATAAGCCCCTATATGCGCAGTACTTGAAATGGATCGGGAACATTGTGACCAAGGGGGACTTTGGTTATTCGTACCTATGGAACCAGAGGGTCAATGAGGTCCTGATGGGCCGCATGGGGATGACCTTTTTTATCTCCTTCCTGGCTTTTGTGGTGTGTTGGAGCCTGGCAATCCCGATCGGCATCTTCGTGGCGGTCAAGCAGTACTCGGTCGCAGATTATGCTTTCACATTTATCGGCTTTGTCGGCCTGGCTACGCCCGGGTTCCTGCTGGCGCTGGTGCTGATGTATATCAGCTATGCCTATTTGGGGATTAAAGTGGGGGGGCTGTTCTCGCCAGAATTCGATACCCAGGCCTGGAGCTGGAATAAATTCGTCGACTTCCTGGGGCACATCTGGCTGCCGGTGCTCATCCTGGCGATCGGCGGCACCGCCAGCCTGATCCGCACCATGCGCGCCACCATGCTGGATGAGCTGCGCAAGCAGTATGTCACCGTGGCGCGTTCCAAGGGCCTTTCCGAGTGGAATGTGATCCTCAAGTACCCGGTGCGCATCGCCATCAACCCCATCATCAGCACCTTTGGCTGGCTGCTGGTCTGGTTCTTCTCGGGAGGCACGGTGGTTGAGATTGTGCTCAATCTCAACACCGCCGGCCCGGTATTGTGGCGCTCGCTGATGAACCAGGACATGTACACGGCCGGTGCCTACATCTTGATCATCGGCGTGCTGACAGCCATCGGCAGCCTGGTATCGGACCTGCTCCTGGCAGTCGTTGACCCGCGCATCCGCTTTGGAGCCATGGAGGCCTCATGAGCAACGCACAGCCGGATACCCTGAAAGATAATCAGTCGACTTTTCCTCAAAAAGACCAGTCCAAGGTCAAGGCTGTTGAGAAAGACGAATCCTTTTATCGGGCCGGGCAGTGGCAGCTGGTGTGGTGGAAGTTCCGCCGCCACAAGCTGGCCCAGATCGCCATGGTCGTCCTGGGCATCTTGTATTTTATTGCCATCTTTGCCGAGTTTGTCTCCCCCTACGACCCGCAAACGCGCTACAAGGATTACAGCGCCATGGCCCCGACCAAAGTACATATCCTCGATGAAAACTTCCGCCCTCACCTGCCCTTTATCTATGGTGTCACCCGGGCGCGTGACCCGGTGACGTTGCGACCGGTGTACACAGAGGATACCTCGGTCCGCTACCCGATCGGATTATTTGTGGAGGGCGAGGAATATAAGCTGTGGAGATTGATCCCGGGGAATATCCACCTCTTTGTAGTGAAAACGCCGCCGGATGTCTTCGTGCCCATGTTCCTGCTCGGCAGCGATACGCTGGGGCATGACCTGCTCTCGCGCATCTATCTTCGGCGGGCGCATCTCGCTGACGGTCGGCCTGGTCGGCGTTATGCTGGCTTTCATTGTCGGGCTGGTGGTCGGTGGGGTTTCGGGCTACTTCGGTGGCGTGGTGGATGAGGTTTCCATGCGCATCATCGATGTGCTCATCGCCATCCCCCTGATTCCCTTATGGATGTCCCTGGCGGCTGCTCTGCCGCAAGATTGGCCGCAGCTGCGCACCTATTTTTACGTGACCATCATCCTTTCCATCTTCGGGTGGACCACCCTGGCGCGCACCGTGCGCGGTAAGCTGCTCAGCCTGCGCGAGGAAGATTATGTCATGGCAGCCAAGCTGGATGCCGAATCTGAGGCCACAATCATCTCCCGCTATATGCTGCCCGGCTTTACCAGCTATATTATCGTCTCGCTGACCCTGGCCATCCCGGCCATGATCCTGGGAGAGACGGCCCTCAGCTTCCTGGGGGTTGGGCTGCGCCCGCCTACGATTTCATGGGGCGTGCTGCTCCAGGATGCTCAAAACCTGCAAGCGGTTGCACAAACCCCCTGGCTGCTCTGGCCCTGCGCCTTTGTTATCCTGGCAGTAATGATGTACAACTTCCTGGGCGACGGCATGCGTGACGCCGCCGATCCGTATGTCACGTAGGAGAGGTTACCATGCCCTCAGAAGACACACTCGTTGAATTCAAGGATTTGCACACCTCCTTCTACTTGTCCGAAGGCGTTGTCCGGGCGGTAGATGGGGTTGACCTGGAGATCAAGCGCGGCAAGACCATTGGCATTGTGGGCGAGAGCGGCTGCGGCAAGAGCATCACGTCCCTCTCCCTCATGCGCCTGGTGCCTCCCCCCGGAAAAATTGAATCGGGCGAGATTCTCTACTATCGCACGCTCAAAAATAACGGCAGCGGATCGATGACCGATGTGGTGGACATTGCCAAGCTCGACTCCAACAGCCAGGAAATCCGCCATATCCGCGGCGACCAGATCTCGATGGTCTTTCAGGAACCGATGACCGCCATGAGCCCGGTGCGCACCATCGGGGCTCAGATCACCGAAGCGATCATCCTGCACCAGAAGGTTGACAAGAAAGAAGCCCGCGAGCGGGCCATCGACATGATGGGCAAGGCCAGGCTGCCCAACCCGCAGCGGGTGATCGATGACTATCCCTTCCAATTGAGTGGCGGGATGCGCCAGCGCGCCGTGATCGCCATGGCGTTGAGCTGCCACCCCAGCCTGCTGATTGCCGATGAGCCGACCACTGCCCTGGACGTGACCACCGAAGCGCAGATCCTGGACCTGATGCGCAGCCTGCAGCAGGAATTTGGCATGGGGATCATGTACATCACCCACAACCTGGGCGTGATCGCTGAGATGGCCGAGAAAGTGGCGGTGATGTACATGGGCAAGGTGGTGGAGGAGACGGATGTCAAGTCCATCTTTTTCGACCCGCTGCACCCCTACACGCGCGGCCTGCTGGCCTCAATACCTCAGTTGACTGAAGCTGTTTCACGCGGCACCGAGCGCAAGCGGTTGCATACGATCAAAGGCATGGTGCCAGACCCCTATTCCCGCTTGAAGGGCTGCCCCTTCCACCCGCGCTGCCCAGAATTTATCGCCGATGTGTGCGACCAGGTAGAACCGGCCGCCGTCCAGGCCAAGCCGGGACACCTGGTGCGCTGCCACCTGTATTCGCCCTCCGAGCCTGCCCGGTCCACCGGGACCCTTTGACAAGGAAGCCAATTATGGCCGATCAAGTACTGCGTGCAGAACCCCTGCTTGAAGTGATTGACCTCAAGAAATATTTTCCCATCATGCGCGGCTTTTTCAAGAAAGTCGTCGGCAATGTGAAAGCCGTGGATGGGCTGAACCTGTTTGTGATGGAAGGAGAGACGCTGGGATTGGTCGGCGAGAGCGGCTGTGGCAAGACCACCGCTGGTCGTTCCATCCTGCGCGCCATTAATCCCACCAGCGGACAGGTGTTGTTCCGCGACCCGACCAAGGGCAGAGTGGATGTGGCCCAGCTCGAGCATGAAGAACTGTTCCAGGTGAGGCGCAATATGCGCATGATCTTCCAGGATCCGTATGCCTCGCTGAATCCGCGCATGACGCTGCTGGAGATCGTCGGCGCCCCGCTGCGCGCTATGAACCTGGCAAAAGGCAAAGAGCTGGAAGACCGCGTGGCTGAAATGCTGAAGCGCGTGGGAATGCGCCCGGAATACATGCGCCGCTACCCGCATGCCTTCAGCGGGGGGCAGCGCCAGCGCATCGGCCTGGCGCGCGCCCTGGCACCCACCCCCAAGTTCATCGTTTGCGATGAGCCGGTTTCGGCTCTGGATGTGTCTGTGCAGGCGCAAATATTAAACCTGCTCCAGGACCTGCAGGCTGACATGGGCCTGACCTACCTGTTCGTCGCCCATGACCTGAGCGTGGTGGCGCACATCTCCGACCGGGTGGCCGTGATGTACGTGGGCAAGATGGTGGAGCTGGCGCCCACGCACGACCTTTTCGAGAATCCAAAGCACCCCTACACCGAAGCCCTGATGTCCGCCATCCCCCGCCCTGACCCGCGCCCGCGCCAGAAGCGCATCTTGCTCAGCGGCGAAGTGGCCAACCCGGCCAACCCGCCCTCGGGCTGCTACTTCCACCCGCGCTGCACCTATGCCAAAGATATCTGCAAGACGGATGAACCACCTTTTGAGGAAGTCACCCCAGGGCATTACGTCAAGTGCCACCTGGCTAGAGAGCTTACACTGGTGGGTGCAGTCCTATAATTAGAGACGCCGGATCGGGAGGGACGAACACTCAATTAGGGTTTTGTGGCCTTCGCTGCTGCAAAACCCTAATTTTTAGATCAATTTAGAGGAAACAAACCAAAGTTGAGTGCAATCGATCAAGAAATGTCGCTCTGAGCTGCCGCAGGCAGCGAAGAGTCCCTACAACGAAATAATTGAAACGAAATAGGGATTCTTCAGTCGCTGGCGATGAAAACCATCGCACGCTCCTTCAGAATGACAGTAAAAATCTAGTGTATGACCTTCATAAGTAACTAAAATATAGGAGATGAACATGGTTCAACAAAGAAAAGATTGGGAGAACCCCATGGTTGTGGGGCGCAACAAGGAACCCGGGCATGCTACCCTGGTTCCGTATACAGATAACCATACGGCTCTAAAAGGGGAGCGGGAAGCTTCGCCTTTCTTTCAACTTTTGAATGGCGATTGGAGCTTCTTCCTGGCGCAGAAGCCAGAAGCCGCCCCGGGTGATTTTCACCAGGTGAATTTCGATGCCAGCGCCTGGCGCAAGATCGCCGTGCCGGGCAACTGGCAGGTGCAGGATACCTGGGATATTCCCATCTACTGCAACGTGCAGTATCCCTTCGAGCCCAACCCACCCTTCGTACCAGAGGCGAATCCCACCGGCTGCTACCGCACCACCTTTGTCATCCCAGAAGACTGGAAAGACCGGCAGGTTTTCCTGAACTTTGACGGCGTCAACTCGGCCTTCCATTTATGGATCAACGGTCAGCCCGTTGGCTTCAGCAAAGACAGCCGCCTGCCAGCAGAATTCAACATCACTTCTTATGTTCATCCAGGAGAGAACCTCCTGGCGGCGCGCGTCTACCGCTGGTCGGATGGCGTGTACCTGGAAGACCAGGATTTCTGGCGCTTAAGCGGCATCTTCCGCGATGTGTACCTGATGGCGACCCCTTCCGTGCATATCCGCGATTTCTGGGCGAACCCGGAGCTTGACCGCCAGTACCAGGATGCCACACTGCGCGTGCGCTTGAAAGTGCGCAACTACCAGAATATGCCCGCTTCGGGTTACCAGGCCAAGGTTCAGCTCTACGATGCTGAGCAGCAGCCGGTGCCCGGGGGCAGCGCCTCGGCCGCTCCTCCACCTGACAGGCGAAGAAGAAGTGACTGCCACGCTGGCCTTCAAGGTAAAGGCCCCCCAGAAATGGTCGGATGAATTCCCCTACCTGTATACGCTGCTGCTCACCCTGCAGGATGCACAGGGGGAGATCATCGAAGTCGAGCGCTGCCAGGTGGGCTTTCGCAAGGTGGAGATCCGTGACGGGCGCTTCCTAATCAACGGGACACCGATCTACTTCAAAGGCGTCAACCGCCACGAACATGATCCGGAGCTCGGGCAGGCGGTGACGGTTGCCTCGATGATTGAAGATATACTGTTAATGAAGCGTTTCAACGTCAACTCGGTGCGTACCTGCCATTACCCCGACGATCCGCGCTGGTATGACCTGTGCGACCAATACGGACTGTACCTGATCGATGAAGCCAACATTGAGACGCACGGTGTGTGGGATCAGCTAACCAAGGATCCGGAATGGCTGACTGCCTTCGTGGACCGCGGCGCGCGCATGGTCGAGCGTGACAAGAATCATCCCTCCGTCGTCATCTGGTCCCTGGGCAACGAATCGGGGCACGGACCCAACCACGCCGCCATGGCCGATTGGATCCATGTGCATGACCCCTCCCGCCCGGTGCATTACGAATCAGCCGGCTTCGAGCGCTATGTCGACATGGTCAGCGTCATGTACCCCAAGGTCAGCCGCCTGGAAGAGCTGGCGCAGATCCCCGGCGAGCGCCGGCCTCAGCTCATGTGCGAGTATGCCCATGCCATGGGTAACAGCCCCGGCAACATGAAGGAATATTGGGAAGTGATCGAAGCCTACCCCAGGCTGATCGGTGGTTTCATCTGGGACTGGGTGGACCAGGGGCTGCGCCGCTACACGGAAACCGGCGAAGCCTGGTTTGCCTATGGCGGCGACTTCGGCGACAAGCCCAATGACAACAGCTTCTGCATCAACGGCGTGATCTTCCCTGACCGCACCATTCATCCGGCCATGTGGGAAGTGAAGAAGGTTTACCAGCCGGTGCAGATCAAAGCAGTCGATCTGCTGGCTGGCAAATTGGAAATGGTCAATAAATATTTCTTCGCAGGCCTGGGCAGGCTGCAGGCTTCCTGGAAGCTGGAGTCGGACGGGCAGGTGCTGCAGAGCGGCGCGCTGCCGGAGCTGGCTGCCGCGGCCGGGAAGAGTGAAACGGTCGTGGTTCCCTTCCAGAAACCAAACCTGGAACCAGGCGCCGAATATTTCCTGACGGTCAGCCTGACCCTGGCAGAGGATCAGCTTTGGGCTTCCAAAGGTCACGAAGTGGCCTGGGAACAGTTCAAAGTACCTTTCGTTGTTCCAGTCACCACTGCTGCTCCGCTTGCGACCCTGCCGGCTCTGAAAATGAATCCGTCTGCGCAATCGATCCAGGTGGAAGGGGATGGTTTCAAGCTGGCCTTCGATAAGCAGACTGGCAAACTATCTTCCCTGAACCTGGCTGGAAGCGAGCTCATCGAAGGAGCCCCGCAGTTGAACTTCTGGCGCGCTCCCACCGAGAATGATCTGAACCAGTGGGGCGATGAACAGGCCGCTAATAAGTGGCGCGAAGTGGGCTACGACCAGCTTGAGGAAAAGACGCTGAGCGTAGAGTCGAAACTCATCGCACCCCAAGCTGCCCAGGTGAAAGTCCGTTCCGTGATCCAGGTCAAAGAAGGCGTCGAGCTGCCCAAGCCCAAAGTGAATGTCGAGCTGGTTAACCAGCTATCCATGGGCATGAATGCCATGTTCTCCGAACAGCAAATCGCCTCTCTTTGCCAGCGCCTGGAAATCGATTTCGATGCCCTGCATGGGACTGCCAAAGCAGAAAAAATCAGGAGCTTGATGCACCGCTGCCTACAGGAACACCGTCTGTTTGATGTCATGAAGGCCATCCGCGACCAGTTGGTAGAACAGGGTATGCCGGTTCCAGATCAGCTCGCACAGGTCGTCAGCCAGGGCGAGGCAGGCATCAACCCGCAGCCCAAAGCGCCCGCCCGCTTCGATTGTGAGGTGGAGTACACTGTTTATGGAAGCAGTGATATCCAGGTGGATGCACATGTCATCCCCGCGGCAGACCTGCCCTTCCTGCCCAGGCTGGGCTTCCAAATGACCCTACCCGAAGGCTACGAGCAGTTCACCTGGTACGGGCGCGGACCGCACGAAAATTACAGCGACCGCAGCTTTGGCGCCCCGGTCGGCGTTTACAGCGGCAGCGTCGAAGATCAGTATGTCCCCTATATCGTGCCCGAAGAGAACGGCAACAAGACCGAGGTACGCTGGGTCGCTCTCACCAATCCACAGGGCATTGGCTTGCTGGCGGTGGGCGACCCCCTCCTGGAGGTCAGCGCCCACCACTTCACCACCGACAACCTGACAACCTCCAAGCACACCTACGAGCTGAAGCGCCGTCCCGAGATCTTCCTGAACCTCGATTACGCCCAATCGGGCCTCGGCAGCGCATCCTGCGGGCCAGGGCGCCTGGAGAAATACCAGCTCAAGGCGGTCGAAACCCGCTTCAGCCTGCGCTTGCGCCCCTTCTCGACGAAAACAGATTCGCCGGTGAAGCTGAGCAAACAGGTTATACGATAAATTTCATTGAGAGGGTGTGTGCGCGATGTACCCATCGCACACACCCTCTCAATAATTTCACCCTATTTTTCCTCAATACCGAAGGATGTTTTATGCCAAAGCTGAATTTTACCGAAGCAGATTGGGAGCGTATCGAGCGCGACACGCAAGCCTGGTGGGAGAAAGAGCTGGACCGCCCCCTGGTTTACCTGGCGGTGACCGACCCACTCCCAAACCCCAAGCCTTATGCCTACCTGACCAACTTTCCCCTGGATATGCCCGCCGATCAGGTTGTGGACCGGTACGAGCCTTTCTTGAACGCCACCCATTTTTACGCGGATGCCTTTCCCTGGTGGTGGATCAACTTTGGCCCCGGCATCGCCGCTGGTTTCTTGGGCTCCAAAGTAGGCAGCGTCTCAGATCCATCCGAGACAGTCTGGTTCTCCCCCGCCAGCCCGGTTGAAATCCAGGATCTGCACTTTACCTATGATGCCCATAACATTTGGTGGCAGCGCGTCCAGGAAATTACCGCCGCAGCCACCGAGCGCTTTGGAGGCCTGCTGCAGGTCTCACACACCGACCTGGGCGGCAACCTGGACATCCTGGCTTCATTCCGCGAAACACAGGGACTGCTGTTCGATGTCTTGGAGCAGCCTGAGGAAGTGGACCGGTTGGTCATGGAGATTAACCGTCTATGGCTGCGCTATTACGATGAACAAGAGGCCATCATCCGCACGAAATGCCGCGGCACCTCCAGTTGGGCGCCCATCTGGACCACTGGCAAGACTTACATGCTGCAATCCGATTTTTGTTACATGATCTCGCCTGCCATGTTCGAGCGCTTCGTCTTGCCCGATCTGACCGCTTGCTGCGACCACCTGACGCACGGCTTTTACCACCTGGATGGTAAGGGAGAAATCCCACACCTGGATATGCTCTTATCGATCAAGCGCCTGCGCGGCATCCAATGGATCCCTGGCGATGGCCAGCCCACCCCAGACCAATGGTTGCCCCTCCTCAAGCGCATCCGGGAGGGTGGCAAGCTCTGCCAGGTCTTTGTCAGCCCCGAAGGCGCCCTGAGGATCGTCAAGAACCTGGGCGGGAAAGGCTTCTTGTTGGTAATTAATGATTTTGGAGACGAGTTTCAGAAACCTGAAGTTGCCCAGGCATTTTTGAAGAAGCTGAAAGAAGAAGATAGATCCAGGGAATAGGGAGTGGGCAGTAGGGAGTAGAGATGACGGGAAAAGAGTTAATACAATCTTACCGTGATTTGAAGGTCTGGCAGGAAGCAATGAACCTGGCAGAGGAATGTTATCGCTTAACTAAGCTCTTTCCAGACTCAGAAATGTATGGAATGACATCCCAGATCCGTCGTGCGGCGGTTTCAGTACCTGCAAATATCGCCGAAGGTTATGGCAGAGAATATCGCCAGGAATACATCCAATTTCTACGGATTGCGCAAGGTTCATTAAAGGAATTAGAAACCCATCTGATCCTTTCGGTGAGAGTAGAACTGACAAAAGAAGAAACCGTTGAACCCATCCTGAAAATATGTGATGCCGCAGGTAAAATGCTAAGGGCACTCATTCGATCCCTTCAACGCTGATTTTTCTACTCCCTATTTCCTATTCCCTACGCCCTACTCCCTACTGCCATAAAAGATAAGGAGATTCTATGCCTTCACCAATTCCTCCCTACCCTTCCAGCACCTACATCACCAGCGCCGTCTTCGACAAATTCCGCTGCCATCGCGGTGATGGGGATATGTGGCCCATCACCTGGGCTGATGACGACTTCCTTTACGGCGCAGCAGGCGATAACTCTGGCAGCCCGATGAACTTCTGGCGCATTCACGAAGGTCCCAAGGAATCTTTCTTGGGCACTGGCTGGGGTGTATATCTTGAGCTGCTCGACAATAAGCCCATTGACCCAAAACTCTATTGCCAGAAACCGGACCTGCACCCCAAGTATGGAGTCAAGCCAGCCAGCCTGCTCTGTATGAACGGAGTGCTTTACTTTACCGTAGAGCTGCATAATTATGGCGATAATCCGGCATTCAACCGCCAGCACAACCTGAATGCCTGGATCATCACATCCGTTGATTACGGTAAAACCTGGAACCGGGAGGCTACCGCCACAGAATTTCTTCACCGGACGGCTGGCCTCACCTCACTTCCTGCAGTTTGGGAGGGATTACCAGGGAGCACGTGACGATACTATTTATGCCTATTTCCCAGTTGGAGAAGATGGCGGAAGTTATTGGGAAAACGGCGATGATCTCCTCCTGGGCCGCGTGCCCAAATACAGCCTTCTAGAGCGAGAAGCCTGGGAATTCTTCACCGGGTTCAACGAGAGCCATGAACCGCTTTGGAGTCAGCATGATTGGCTGGCGAAGCCCGTCTTTCACTACCCACGCATGACGGGCGAGAACCATGTCTCGTATAACCCTGGTATCCGCCGCTACCTGATGGGCAACTATGGTTTTCTCGATGAGCAGGGACAGCCGCAGCCTTATCATACTCCGGGGAAGTGGCCTTACAGCGCTATGCGCAGCCAGCTCACATTATTCGAAGCGCCAGAGCCCTGGGGACCCTGGGCATGTTTCCACCAGGACGATAATTGGGGTACTTACGGTGATTACCAGCCAAGCTTTCCCACCAAATGGATGAGCCCAGATGGAAAGACGATGCTGATGGTTTCTTCAGGCTCATTCGATGATTACAATTTGACATTGCAGAAAGTCACCCTGACAATTGCAGATTAAGGAGAAAAGATTATGCCAGAAAAGAGTTGGTCGGAACTTCTCGCGGAGAACAGCCCCGAGTTTGCCGCGCTTCTACAAGAAGACAGCCAGTTTATGGCTGCAAATTCAGCGCTGCCCGCCTGGATCAAGTATCTAATGGCCATGCAAATGGATGCAATCTTTAACAAGCCAGCCGGTGTCCGCGCCTACGCACAGAGAGCCCGCGCATTGGGCGCCAGCCAGGCTCAGGTAATTGAAGCAATCCAAATGGTTCGCATGTTTGCCGGACGCCCAGCAATGGTCAACGCCGCCGAAGCTTTACGCGACGAATCGTGATGGAGAAATGACCATGTTCTTCGGTGCCGCTTACTACCCTGAACACTGGCCTGAGGAGCGCTGGGAGATCGATGCGCGGCTGATGCAGGCCGCCGGCATCAATGGCGTGCGCATGGGCGAATTTGCCTGGAGTAAATTCGAGCCGCAGGAGGGTGAATATCATTTCGAATGGTTGGATCAAACCATTGCCTTGCTGGGCAGCTACGGCATCCAGACGATGATGTGCACCTGTTCGCGCACACCCCCACCCTGGGTTTTCCATAAGCATCCAGAAATCCGGAATACATGGGCAGATGGTCACCAAGCGAACTACGGCTATCGCTATACGGTGTGCCTGAATAACCCAACATTTATGGAGCTCTCACAGCGCATCGACCGGGCCGTCATCGAACATTTCGCTGCAAATCCCAATGTGATTGCCTGGCACATCGACAACGAGATCGGCTCTGGCAACACCTGCTACTGCGAAATCTGCCATCAAAAATTCATTGCCCACCTGCGCGAGAAATATGGCAGCATTGAAAACTTAAATAATTGTTGGGGGATGCACTTCTGGTCCTCTGCCTTTTCAGGCTTTGCGGAGGTGCCGCTGCCCACACGTGTACCCTTCGCCTCCCCGAGCCTGGCGCTCGAATATGCGCGTTTTCAATCCAAAGTGAATGCGCAGTTCGCCATGTGGCGTTACTTGCTAATGAAGCAGCTCCATCCGTCAGCCTGGGTGACGACGAATTTCCAGACTACCAACGCCATACATACCGATCTCTACGAGCTTGGCCAGGCGACCGATATCTACGGAACAAACTTCTATCCGCTCTACGCTCCTGAGTTTGCTCTGGATTACTGCCGGGGTGACCGTGGAGAACTAATCATCCTCGAGCAGGAATCGGGGCAGCCGCACTGGAGCGCTGCCGTCAAGCCCGGCTGGCTGCGATTGTGGACGTACCGCTCCATTGCCCACGGAGCCTGCGGGATCAACTACTTTCAGTGGCGCACCTGCCGCTGGGGGCAGGAAGAATACTGGCATGGCGTTTTACCGCACAGCGGCAGGCCTGGGCGCCGCTACCGTGAGATCCAGCAGACCGGGGAAGAGCTGAAACACATCGGAAGCCTGATTGAAGAAACCCGGCCAGAAGCCCAGGCGGCCATTGTGATGAGTTATGCATCGCGCTGGGCATTGCAATCTGTTTCCAGCAGCGAGGTGCTTCCGCCGGTTTTCAACCTGGATGCAATGAACGTACATGAAGAGGCCAAGGCATACCACACCGCCCTCATGGATCTAAACATCACCACTGATGCATTGGACCCGCGCCTGGATCTGTCCAGGTACCGGCTGGTGATTGCCCCACGCCTGTACTGCATGGATACCAAAGTAGCTGAGAATCTGCTTAATTTTGTGGAATCTGGCGGCATTTTATGCCTGACGCCGCGCAGCGGGGTGGTGGATGAGTATAACGTCATCGTCAATCAACCCGCTCCCGGCTTGTTGAGCCAGGCCGCTGGCGTGGAAATCGATGAATATGGTGCGCTTGAAGCGCCAGTTCGCATCCGAGCTGTCCAGGCTGGGCTGGAAGGCGTAACCGAAGGCGTCACTTGGGCAGATGAGATCATCCCGGTCAGTGCCAGGGTATTGGCAACCTTTGACCAGGGGTGGTTAAAAGGGATGCCTGCCATCACGATCCATGCGTATGGCAAGGGAAAAGTGGTCTACGTGGGTACGCTGCTGCGCAGCACTTCGCTGCAAGCCCTGCTGGCCTGGTTGTGCCTAGATGTGGGTGTTGAAGCTGTGCTGCAAACTCCCCCTGGCGTGCGCGCCTATGAGCGGCGCAGCGCAGCCCACCGGTTGGTATTTCTGCTCAACTTCAGCGAGCAAGCTCAGGTTGTACCGTTGGATGAGCCCTGGGAAGATGGTTTTACAGGAAAGCAGGTCGAGCAAGTTTCATTAGAGCTGGCAGGCGTGGCGATTATCCGCCATAATCGATAACGGGACAAGGAGTTTTCGCATGACAATTTTAAGAGATTGGGAAAATCCGCAAGTGATCGAAAGAAACCGGCAGGCAGCCCATGTGCCCCTGGGTGCATATCCTGATGCCCTAACGGCACTGACCTGCGATCGAGTAGCCTCTCCTTACGTCAAATCCCTCAATGGAACCTGGAAGTTCTTACTGGTCGCAAAGCCAGAGTTGGTGCCAGAGCATTTCTTCGAGGAAGGATACGATGTTTCGGGGTGGTCTGATATATCCGTGCCGGGCAACTGGCAGCTTCTGGGATTCGATGACATTCCCATCTACACAAATGTTCACTATCCTTTCCCTGCCAACCCGCCCTTCGTGCCAGAAGAAAATCCCACCGGCTGCTACCGCACCTCTTTCATCGTTGAGCCTGGTTCGGAAAACCGGGATATATTCTTATCCTTTGAATCCGTTGACTCGGCCTTCTACGTATGGGTGAACGGTCAAGAAGTGGGATACAGCCAGGACAGCCGGCTGCCAGCCGAGTTCGACATTACTCCCTTTGTGCGTAGCGGAGAAAATTCGCTAGCTGTGCAAGTGATGCGTTACTGCGACGGATCTTACCTTGAAGACCAGGACTTCTGGCTGTTGAGCGGCATCCAACGGGATGTGATCCTGTACAGCAAGCCTAAAGTGTGCCTGAAAGATTTTACCGTGCGTACGCTCCTCGACGAAAATTGTGAAAATGCGGAGCTGTGGGTCGAAGCCCAGGTCACCCGCTCTGCCGGGCGGGAACCTCTCCCAGAGATCGACTCTTACAAAGTAGAAGCGATGTTGTTCGATGCAGAAGGGAAACCGGTTTTCGAGAGCCCGATTCAGGGTGAAGTCCAAAATCAAACTGCCTTCTCCTATCCGCCCTCTCGGAAGACCGCCAGCGCTTTTATGATCCAGCCAGTACATCATCCTCAAAAGTGGAGTGCAGAAGCGCCCTATCTCTACCGGCTGGTGCTCACCCTCAAAGATCCTTCCGGCGCAGCGGTGGATTTCGAAAGCTGCCGGGTGGGCTTCCGCAAAGTGGAGATCAAGAACGGCGTGGTGCTCCTCAACGGGAAGCGGTTGGTGGTGCGCGGCGTCGACCGGCACGAGCACCATCCCGTGCGCGGCCGGGCCCTTACAGTTGAAGATATGCGCAAAGAAATCGTTCTGATGAAGCAGCTAAACTTCAACACGGTGCGCACCAGCCACTATCCCAACCACTCGCGCTGGTATGACCTGTGTGATGAATACGGCATCTGCATCATCGATGAGGCCGATATCGAGACCCACGGCGTAGGCGGAGAGCTGAGCAACCACCCGCTCTGGACACATGCCTATATGGAGCGTGCCGAGCGCATGGTGCTGCGCGATAAGAACCATCCCTGCGTCCTATTCTGGTCGCTGGGGAACGAATTGGGCTGCGGGCCGCACCATGCTGCTATGTCAGCCTGGATCCACATGTACGATCCCACCCGGCTGGTGCAGTACGAAAGCGGACGTCCTGGTCCAGAAGTAAGCGACATCTTCTGCCCGATGTATCCAGATTTGAACTGGATCCGGCATGTGCTTGCCGATCCAACCGAAAAGCGCCCCATTATCATGTGTGAATATGCTTATGCCAAGGGCAACAGCACAGGGAATTTCTTCAAGTTTTGGGACCTGGTTGATGCGGAACCACGCTTCCAGGGTGGCTGCATCTGGGATTGGCACGATAAAGCTCTGTTAGCGACTGCTCCAAATGGGCAATCCTACTATGCTTACGGTGG
Organism: uncultured Chloroflexia bacterium; assembly: GCA_963751425.1. Classification (GTDB taxonomy): domain Bacteria; phylum Chloroflexota; class Anaerolineae; order Anaerolineales; family UBA4823; genus CAVVUF01. The sequence continues at coordinate 318,882 of CAVVUF010000004.1, forward strand.
AGATTTTGGCGGCGACTTCGATTATCACCAGGATAATGAAGACCCACAGATGTGCTGCAACGGCATTGTCGGTCCCGACCTGGTTCCTCACCCGGGCGCTTTCGAGGTCAAAAAGGTACAGGCGCCGGTCAGCGCCCGCCTCCTCAGCAAAGCAGATACCCTGGCTGGGCGCTTCATTGTCTGGAACAAGTATCACAGTTTAAATTTGAGCCATCTGGGCATCCGTTGGGAGCTGATTGAAGACGGGCGCATAATCCAATCCGGCAGCCTGCCGGCGCCGATGCTTGAGCCAGGTCAAAAAGGAGAGCTTATGATCCCCTTCGCCCAACCTGACCCGTTGACCGCCGGCGCTGAATACTACCTGACCATTCATTTCACTTTGAACCGAGATCTGCCCTGGGCCTCCAAGGGACACGAGGTGACCTGGGAGCAGTTCTGCATCCCATTTGCCGTACCGGACAGGCCAGTGGCTGCAGTATCCTCCATGCCTGAATTGGTCATGAAGGAAACTTCCTCCACTTTGACGATCCTAGGCCAAGGCTTTCGGGTCGCCTTTGATAAGGCCGAGGGGAAGCTGCTTTCGTTCCAATCCAAGGGCAAGGAGCTGATCAAGGCTGGACCCACGGAAAATTACTACCGCGCCCCGACGGACATTGACCTGCTGATGGGTAACCCACCTGCCAGCATCCATAAATGGCGCGAGGCAGGCATCGACCGCTTAGAGAGAAAAATGCTCTCTTTCGAAATCGGTCCAGATCAGTCCAAGAGCCGTCCAGGTGCGTATCTGTTCTCACATCTGTGCCGCGGATAAAGCCGATGGCATCGGCAACGCGTACATTGACAGCGAGATGGAATACCGCGTGTTTGGTAACGGCGATATCGTTATCGAGAACAAAGTACTGGTCGGCGAGCAGCTGCCTTTCCTGCCGCGCATCGGGCTGGAGATGACCCTGCCGCGCCTTTATGACCACTTCACCTGGTATGGGCGCGGACCGCATGAGAATTATGTTGATCGCAAGCACGGGGCCGCGGTAGGATTGTACCAGAGCACAGTGGCAGACCAATACACACCTTATGTCTTCCCTAGCGAATGCGGTGGGAAAGAGGATGTGCGCTGGCTGGCTTTGACCGATACGGAAGGCGCCGGTTTGATGGTAACTGCCTTGGACAATCTGCACGTAGATGCCTTGCATTTCTCAATCCGGGATTTGGAGCAAGCCCGGCATACCTATGATTTGACAGCGCGTGACGAAGTCATCCTGCACCTGGATGGCTGGCATATGGGCGTAGGCGGTGATGACGGCTGGATGTGCCAGGTTCACAAAGAATTCCTGATCTTTCCCGGAAAATACCATTTTGGCCTGAGATTGAGGGCGGTCTCTGCAAAAGATGACCTGGCTGCCTTATCCCGTACTCGAATTGAAGGAACTTTCTAGCCTGCCAGGAGAAAGGGGCGGGGTCATCCCGCCCCGGCTTATCCCATGCGGGTAATAAAAGCTAAAAAATTACAAATTCCAAATTCCTAACTTCTTATGAAACAACCCAACATCATTTTTATTTTGATCGACGATATGGGCTGGCGAGACCTGAGCTGTTACGGCAGCCCTTTCTACGAAACCCCCAACATTGATCGCCTGGCAGCTGAGGGGATGTCGTTCAGCCAGGCTTATGCAGCTTGCCCGGTATGCTCGCCCACGCGTGCCAGCCTGTTGACCGGCAAGTATCCAGCCAGGCTTGGCATCACCGATTGGATCGATTGGGGTTTTGGTATCCATCCGGCGCGAGGTAAACTGATCGACGCGCCGTATGTCGACCACCTGCCATTGCACGAAAAGACGATCGCCCGCGCCCTCAGAGAAGGCGGGTACCAGACCTGGCATATCGGGAAATGGCATCTGGGTGGCGAAGCTTTTTTTCCAGAGAAGCATGGTTTTGATATCAACATCGGCGGATGTGAATGGGGCAGCCCACATAACGGGTATTTCAGCCCCTGGGAGATCCCCAGGCTTACAGACGAGTCTCCAGGGAAGTACCTGGGCGATCACCTGACCGATGAAGCCATCCGCTTGATCGAAGATCGAGACGAACGGCCATTTTTCCTCAACCTGTGGTATTACGATGTACACACTCCCATCCAGGCCAAACCGGAAAAAGTAATTAAATACAAAGAGAAAGCCCGCGACCTGCATCTCGATGAGATGGAGACTTTCTCGGTTGGTGAATACTTCCCCGTAAAGCATAAAAAAGACCAGCGCATTCTGCGTCGTTTGATCCAGTCAGATCCCAATTATGCCGGGATGATCGAAAGCCTGGATGAGAATATCGGTCGTTTATTATCCACACTTGAACGCCAGGGCCTTGCCGAGAACACCCTGGTGATCTTTACTTCTGATAACGGCGGGCTGTCCACCGCGGAAGGCTCGCCGACCACCAACTTCCCGCTTTCAGAGGGCAAAGGCTGGATGTACGAGGGGGGCACGCGCGAGCCCCTGATCGTCAAGTGGCCTGAGGCAGCCCTGCCCAGTTCATTATGTAATACCCCAGTCACCAGCCCAGACCTTTACCCCACCTTGTTGGAGATTGCCGACCTGCCCTTACGTCCAGAGCAGCACTGTGACGGTATCAGCCTCGTGCCTTTACTCCGTCAGAGTGAAAATCCGGCACAAAGACCAGTTTTCTGGCACTACCCGCATTATGGGAACCAGGGCGGCACACCTGGTTCTTCCGTCCGGATGGGTGATTATAAGCTGATTGAGTTCTTCGAAGATAACCACCTCGAGTTATACAACCTGCGTGAAGACCTGGGAGAGAAAAATAATCTGGCAAGCGATGAACCGCACCGCGCCGGTGAGATGCGCCAGGTGCTGGAGGCGTGGAGAGAAAACATCCAGGCCAAGATGCCTCAACCAGAATTCCATTTGACAGGTAAATCTGGCTGTGGTATCATCCCGCCCAATTAAACAGATGGTTCTTATCAAGAGAGGTGGAGGGACCGGCCCTATGAAACCTCGACAACCGATTGGCTGATAACCATCCTAATTTGATGTTCAGCCAATACGGTGCCAAGTCCGGCAGACCCGCGGAGGGTTCTGGAAGATGAGTTCGTGTTAAACTCGATGCTTATCCTCTCCAACCATACCCCCGTTGGAGAGGTTTTTTATCCCGACCTCTCCTCTCTGATAAGCTAACCATCGATTACCGAACGGCATCGTTAGGTATCTGGTTGGTAAATCGATCAACGAGGAGAGAAAGACATGCACCCTAGCAACTCAACCCAGGCTGTCCATGCAGGTGAAGTCCGGCGCAAGCCCTTTGGAGCCATTACCACACCCATCGTGCAGGCTTCTACGTATACTTTCCGCGATACGGCTGAGATCATGGACTTCATGCATGCCAAAGAGAAAGGTGACCAGCCGCTGCGCGATGAATATGGACGCTACAGCAATCCAACTCAAAGCGCAGCCGAGGCCAAGTTAGCAGCCTTGGAAGGCGGAGAAGAGGCGCTGCTCTTTGGCAGCGGGATGGCAGCCATCACGACCACCCTGCTGGCACTGCTCTCTACCGGCGATCACATGATCATGACCTCCGGCAGCTACCACCGTACGCTTGACTTTGCCCGAAACCTGCTGCCGCGTTGGGGAATTGAAACATCCTTTGCACCGATCGACCAGCCCAAGCTGCTCGCTGAAGCCGTGCGCTCGAATACCCGCTTGATTTTCGCCGAGACGCCCACCAACCCCTATCTGCGGGTCATCGATGTTGACCGTCTGGTTAAGACTGCCTGTGAACACCATCTAATTACCTTGCTCGACAGCACCTTTGCCACCCCCATCAACCTGCGTCCCTTAGATTTCGGCGTTGATTTGGTAGTCCAAAGCGCCACCAAGTACCTGGGCGGTCACAATGATTTATTAGCTGGGGCGGTGATTGGGTCTACGCAATCATTGGCAGATATTAAAGCCGCCCGCGGTGTATTGGGCGGGATTAGCAACCCGCAGGAAGCTTACCTGCTGCTGCGCGGCTTGAAAACGCTGGAGCTGCGCGTTTTGCGTCAGAACGAGAACGGTTTACGCGTGGCACGTTTCCTGGAAGACCAATCCAAGATCGCCCGGGTTTACTACCCAGGCCTACCCAGCCACCCAGATTATGAAGTGGCGCGGCGCCAGTTGAACGGATTTGGAGGCGTGGTCAGCTTCGAGATCGAGGGTGATTTCGAAAAAACAGGCCAGTTCATCGACCTGCTGCACCTACCCTATATCGGTCCCACGCTGGGCGGGGTAGAGAGCGTCATCCAGCAGCCTGCTGCGCTCTACTCCTTGAATCCCTTGGAACGGCGAGCCGATGGTATCAAAGACAACCTGATCCGCTATGCACTTGGGATCGAGAACGTCGAAGATATCCTTTTGGATCTCGAACAGGCGCTTAAGAAGCTGTAAATCCACAGGAGAAGCATATGGCAAATGGCAAGCATTTGATCGTTCATAAATTTGGAGGCACATCGGTCGGCGATACACAGCGCATTTCCAATGTAGCCAATATCATTCTTTCACAGCATGAGAAAACCAAGGTCGATCAATCCGCACCGAAGCGCGGACAACCACCCTTGCAAGGGTCAGCGGTGGTCGTTTCAGCCATGACGGGTGTTACCGACCAGCTCATCACCGGCGGAAGAGCGGCAGCAGAGGGAAAAGACAGCGTATACCGTGAGATCAAATCGCACCTCCTGCAGCGTCACCTGGAAGTTGTCGAAACGCTGCTCAGCCGCAGCCCAGAGCGCCTGGAAGTGGGCGGATTGATCGAAGACCGGCTGCACGACCTGGAACGCCTCTACCGGAGCATCGCCGTCTTAGGCGAATTCACCGTGCGCGGCTGTGACGCTGTCTCATCGCTCGGTGAGCAGCTTTCAGCAAATATCCTGGCAGCGGTTTTAAGGGAACGGGGCGAGCGCGCCCAGGCGGTTCCCGCCACCGAGCTGATCGTTACCGATGAAAGCTTTGGCGCCGCCCAGCCGCTCAAAGCACCCACAGACCAACGCATTAACCAGCGTCTCCGCCCTCTGATCGAGCGCGGTGTGATTCCGGTGGTCACCGGTTACATCGCCGCCACCGAACAGGGCGTGACGACCACGCTTGGCCGTGGCGGGAGCGACTATACGGCTGCCATCCTTGGCGCCGGGCTGGGTGCCGAAGAAGTCTGGATCTGGAGCGATGTAGACGGCATCTTGACCGCCGACCCCAACCTTGTTCCCGAAGCGCGCACGCTGAGAGAGCTTTCGTATGCTGAGGCGGCCTCATTAGCTTATTACGGAGCGGACGTACTGCATCCCAAGACCATCCGCCCGGTGATCGAGGCAGAGATCCCACTTCGTATCTTGAACAGCTTCAACCCCACCCATCCCGGCACCTTGATTGTCAAGACACCAGATCCAAAACGGGAATTATGGCCAGCCATCATCTCGACCACCGGGCTGTCTCTGATCGCTGTTGGGACACGCGATGACCACTGGACACAACATGAAGCAGCCCGCGCCCTGCAGCTTCTCAGCGAGGCTGGGGTGGAGGTTCCGCTGTTCTCCCAATCTTTCTCAGAACACAGCCTGAACCTGGTGGTGCGCGAGCAAAACCATGCCCACTGTTTGAATGTTCTGCGGCGTGAGTTTGGAGGCGAGCATACCTGGGCTAAGCCAGACGCGACGGAAACCACTCTGCCTGAGCACCCCCATACCAATGGCATCTATAACCTGGGTGTAAAAGAAAAAGTCGCCACCGTCTCCGTGGTTGGTTTTCCAGGCTGGCATTCGAGCGGCATTGTCTCGCTTGCTTTTACCGCCCTGGGCAAATGCGGAACGCGTGTCATCGCCGTAGCTCAGGCGGGTACCGAATACAGCGTCTCTTTCTGCATCCCCGAAGACCAGGTTGAAAGCACCGTGCGCATTCTGCACAGCGAGCTGGGTCCGGAGGGAAATCATGGTTAATCCAATAGCCCTAACCAACAAAATCCCGGTTGGCATCTTAGGTGCCACTGGCGCCGTCGGGCAGCGCTTTGTCCAGCTGCTCGACGGTCACCCCTGGTTCGAGGTAAGCGCCCTGGCAGCCTCGGACCAGTCGACAGGAAAAGTCTACGAAGAGGCCTGCCACTGGCTGCTGACAACGCCGGTCCCGGAGAAAGTACGCAAAATGACTGTCCTTCCGGCTGAGGCAGGGCAGAAGCAGATGCGCGACTGCCACCTGGTTTTTTCAGCGCTGCCATCCAACATTGCCGGCCCGGTCGAGGAGCAGTTTGCGCAGGCAGGTTACGCCGTCTGCTCGAATGCGGGCTCGCACCGCATGGACGCGGATGTGCCGCTGCTCATCCCAGAGGTGAACCCAGGCCACACGGCCTTGATCGAAATCCAAAAGCAGAAGCGCGCTTGGGATGGTTTCATCGTCACCAATCCGAACTGCTCCAGCACACAGCTTGCGCTGGTCCTTCGCCCGCTTTTGGACCGCTTCGGCCTGCGCAAGCTGGCGGTGGTGACCATGCAGGCAATTTCTGGAGCAGGTTACCCGGGGCTCTCCTCGCTTGACATCCTGGGGAACGTCATTCCCCTGATCGAGGGAGAGGAAGCCAAGCTGGAGAGCGAGCCGAACAAGCTGCTTGGGAAGCTAGAAAACCAGGGCATCATCGAGGCAGACTTCATCACCAGCGCCCAATGCAACCGCGTGGCGGTGCGCGATGGGCACACCGAGTGCGTGTCAGTCGAATTTCAGAGGAGAGTTTCGGTCGAACAGGTGGTCGAGGCCTTAGAAAATTTCCAGGCAGATCCCGGTGTTATGGACCTGCCCAGCAGCCCGGCTAGGCCCATCCTGGTTCACCGGGAAACGGACCGCCCTCAACCCGCACTGGATATTTCGAATGCGGGCGGGATGGTCACCCACGTAGGTCGAGTGCGACTGGATCGTCTCCTGGATATACGCTTTATCGTGCTCGGACACAACACCGTGCGCGGCGCAGCAGGCGGCTCGATCCATAATGCAGAGCTGCTGGTTTCCCAGGGTTGGATACGATAAAATCAAAATACAGAGGTTTTTATGACAGCAGACGATGACAGACGGTGGGTACACCGGTACAGCGTATCAGATCAAGCATACTGGCTCACTTTATAACATCTGGGGCAATTTTATTGTTTATCGCAATCTGATCCCAGCAGATCAGCGGCTGCCCTCATTCCAGGATCTGAAGGGAACCCTATTCAATACAGATATACCTTTACCGCGCAAGGTGGAGCCAGCCTATGGAAGTGTGGTGGCGGAGATCCTTACCCAGGCGAGGCGGCTCGAGCTGCCCCACGCCCAGCTCAAGCGCCTGGTCTTCCTGGGTGACACGCGTATGCTGGATGGCACAGCCTTCCAAAACCTCTGCCAAGCCGGAGGCTGGCCTGGCTGGGCATTCATCGGCAAGGACGACCTGCAAGCTCCAAAAGCAAACCAGGTCGAGGGGCAGTTCTTCGTTGCCAACCGCTGGTCGGGTTTAAGCGACTTTCTGAATTACTTGGAAGATCAGAAGGTCCGGCTGGACGAAGAGACTGCCCTGGTGATCGATATGGATAAAACCAGTGTGGGGGCGCGCGGCAGGAATGATAAACCGGTCGACGAAGCCCGCCTGGAGGGGGTGCGGCTAACGGTTGTAAACCTGTTGGGAGCTGATTTCGATGAGAGCGCCTTCCGGAGTGTCTACCATACCCTCAACCAACCGGTCTACCACCCCTTCACGGCTGACAACCAGGATTACCTGGCATATATCTGCCTGGTGCTGGGTACACCCTTGTTCGAATTCGACCAGATCGTGCAAGAGGTTCAAGCAGGCAGGCTGGCTTCTTTCTTTGAATTTATCCAGCGCGTCCAGGACCGGCGGGTAGAGCTGGGGCCAGGCAGCCTGGGAGCCATCCACGACCAGGTGTGGGCTAACGTCCAGGCGAACGACCCCACTCCTTTCAAAGCCTTCCGCTATAACGAGTATCTGTGTACGGCGGGGCGTTTTGGTGGTGCAGCAGGCGAGCCCATCTCAAAACTGCTTACTGAGCGCATTTTGATCACCGCCGAAGTGCAGGATTTTGCCGCTGAGCTGCGCAAGCGCGGCGCCCTGGTCTTCGGTCTATCGGACAAGCCGGATGAGGCCAGCTTCCCGACCGCAGAACAGGAAAGGCAGGAGATGAAGCCGCTGCACCAGTTGGAAACCTATGTGGTTGGTGAAATCTAGTAGGTGATACGATAATTAAGAAAATCATCCACGGTTCGAAATAGAAAAAGAAGAAACCACTTGACAAGTTTTTCATCATCCAATAAAATACGATGTAATTTTATCTAAATTGTTGTGTTTTGTGAAAACAAGCACAACCGGGCGGCGATGAACCTGTGACCTGAGATGGTCGCGAAAACCTTCCTTCGGGTGGAGAAGGTCACAGGGGAGCCAGTAGCGAAACCGGCCCACGGGGCTGGTTTTTAATTTATTCAAGCGGTTGTTTTTACATAATCGAATATGGAGGTGATGCCAGGAAAAATCTCTATTTCATGTACCAATCACATCATCATAGAAAAAATTCTTTTTTATTACTTTCAAATGGTTTATGAAATTCGAAGACATTTTAAATGAGGATACGAAAATGATTTCACGTAGAGATTTCTTAAAAATAAGTGCTGTTTTTGGAGCCAGTGCTCTGATTACCACCCGGTTTCGTGGTGTAACCCGAGTATTTGCTCAGAATTTACCAGTCTTGGATCCCGTATCGGCACCAAAGTTTGTAACTCCGCTACTCATCCCACCTGTCATGCCGAAGGCAGGGACGATCAAACAAAAGGGAGGCAAGAACGCGGACTATTATGAGATTTCGATGAGACAGTTCCAACAGCAAATCCTACCGGCAGGTCTACCGAAAACAACCGTCTGGGGATACGGCGCCGTCAAATCAGCAAGTAAGAATGGCTTGTTAATACACAATGCTCCCTCTCTGACCATCGAAGCTAAGTGGAATACTCCGGTACAGGTGAAGTGGATTAACGATCTGAAAGATGCCATCTGGTAATTACCTGCCTCACCTGCTGCCGGTCGACCCGACCCTGCACTGGGCTAATCCGCCCGGCGGCACAATGGAACGCGACATGCGCCCGACCTTCACCTCTACGCCTGGTTCTTACACCGGCCCAGTGCCCATGGTCACGCATGTCCACGGCTCGGCCGGAGTGCAGGACGACAGCGATGGCTACGCCGAGGCCTGGTATCTTCCCGCGGCAAACAATATCCCAGCAGGTTATGCCACAGTCGGGACATGGTACGACTTCTTTACGAGTAAGGCGGCGGCAAATTATGGTGTGGCCTGGGGACCTGGATATGCCACTTTCCAGTACCCGAATAGCCAGCGTGCATCGACGATCTGGTACCACGACCACACACTGGGCATGACCCGGCTGAATGTGTATGCTGGTCCGGCCGGCTTCTTCCTGATCCGCGGTGGCCCAGCAGGAGACGGCGCCGTGCTCGATACCCGCACCAATACACCTGCAGTTTTGCCTGGCCCTGCGCCTAAAGAGGGCGATAAGTTCCCACCGAATAAGGTTTACTACGAGATCCCGATCGCCGTCCAGGACCGGTCCTTCAATACCGATGGCTCGCTCTTCTACCCGGACACGCGTGCCTTCTTCGACAATATCACCGGACCCTACATCCCAGACACCGACATCTCACCGATCTGGAATCCGGAGTTCTTTGGCAACGCCATCATGGTCAACGGCAATACCTGGCCGTTCCAAACGGTTGAGCAGCGGCGCTATCGTTTCCGTTTCCTGAACGGCTGCGATGCGCGCTTTTTAATCCTGGACTTCAACAGCATCCCCGGCGTAGAGGTCTGGCAGATTGGCAACGAGGGCGGTTTCCTGGCTGCGCCGGTGAACATGACTGCAGTCAATGGGAACAAAATCCTGATGAGTCCGGCCGAGCGCGCCGATGTGATCGTGGACTTCACGAATGTGCCAGTGGGCAATTTTGTGCTTTCCAATATCGGCCCCGATGAACCCTTCGGCGGTGGGATTCCAGGCATCGATTTCCCGGTCGCTGATCCTGCCACCACCGGCCAAGTGATGCAGTTCCGCGTCGTCCCTGCAATTGCCGTCGATCCGACCACCCCACCACAGTTCATGCAGCTGCCGGCGATCACGCCGTTGGTGGGCGGAACCGTGCGCCCCTTTGCGCTGCTGGAGGAGATGTCCATGTACTTTGCTGACGCACCGGCTGAGGCGTTGTTGGGTACAGTCCTGGTGACCCAAATATCGGAACCGGCACCTGGACACCGCGGATGTGGGATGAACCTATTACCGAAAACCCGCTGAAAGGTGCCACAGAGGTTTGGGAATTCTACAACGGTACTGCTGATGCTCACCCGATGCACATCCATGAGGTGCTCTTCGAGGTGGTTGACCGCCAGCCCATTTTCGTCGATGAGGTGGCCAAAACCTTCCAGGTCGTTCCCGGGTCGGTCCCCACCCCTCCCGAACCCTGGGAAAATGGCTATAAGGATACTGTTATCGCTTATCCTGGTCAAGTGACCCGCGTGCGAGCGCAGTTCAACAATCCTGGTCAGTTCGTGTGGCATTGTCACATCGTCGAGCACGAAGACAACGAGATGATGCGTCCTTACCGTGTAGGGCCTGCGCAAACAGGCCAGCCAGGCGGTATGTAAACCGCTTGAACTAAATAGACCAGAGCCCCGCCCGTGATATTTTCAGGCGGGGCTCCTTTTTCAATTTTCGATGGATGAATGATGACCTCGGAGGTAAAATAACATAATGAAAGAACTTCACAGTGAGATTGAAATTCAAGCCTCGGCTGATCGGGTGTGGCAGCTGCTCACCGATTTTTCCAGTTTTCCGCAATGGAACCCGTTTATCCGTCGAGCCAGTGGAAAAGCCAAGCTGGGGGGAAAACTAAAAGTAACAATCCAGCCTTCTGGTGCCAGCGCGATGAACTTCCAGCCAACCGTCCTCAAAGCTGAGCCGCAGCGTGAGCTGCGTTGGCTGGGTCATCTGCTGATTCCCGGACTATTCGACGGCGAGCACATCTTCACGATCGAAACCCTGAGGCCGGATCGAGTTCGCTTCACCCAGCGCGAAATCTTCACCGGTTTGCTCGTCCCGTTGTTTGCGAAAAGTCTGGATACGGATACGCAGCGCGGTTTTGAAGAAATGAACCAGGCGCTAAAAATAAAAGCAGAGCAAGCCGCATAGTTTCACAGGATTTAAACTCGTATCGCTTTTTTTCTTAATGCCATTGGAGGAGGATATGAGTAATTCATTCTTTACCTCAGATTTATTTCGTTTTGGCTCAACCTTGCTGGGCATCGTTATTTCAGCATGGGTGATTATTTCGCATCTCAAAGAGCGAACACCTGGAAATATTTTTGAAGTCATTACCATGGTCACTATCGGAATTGGCGGTTTTGCCAGTATCACCTCTTTTATCATGCACTTCTTCTTTTCAGATATGGTAGCCAGTTCGATCGGTTGGCCGCTGGGCAGTCCATTTCAGAAAGAAGTTGCCGGGGCAAATCTGGGATTGGGGCTGCTCGGCTTTTTAGGTTTCTGGCGGCGCGACTTCTGGCTTCCCTATGTGATTTCGAAAACTGCTTTCCTTTGGATCGCCGGGATAACCCATGTGGTTGACCTCGCCCAAAACCAGAACCTGGCAACGGGCAACGCGGGGTTTACGCTTTATATGGATTTCATGTGGCCGCTGATTTATATCCTTTTGCTTTGGCTTACCGCGCGATATGGCAAGCCAGCTCCGACTGGGTTTGTGTACAAAGTTCCACAATTGTCGTAGAAAAATTTAGGAGAAGATTAGCCGTGAAAACCTTTTGGGCAGCCGGCGAGAGCTGCGTTCTACGCGGGATTGTCAATCGCCAGGTATGGCTGGCACAGTCGGTGATTGTGGTGAAAGATTCAGCAGAAGAAACCGTCCTTTTATTGCTGCCTGGAGCGCAATGCGCTTTTCCTGAAGGATATTGGCGGTGGAGGCAAAATAAAGATTTCTCACACGGCACACGCTGGCAAGAAGCCAAAAGCGATCACATCGTTTTGCGGGAATTTGCCTGGCAAACGAATCAGGATCCTGATCTTTCTTGAGCCAGAGAAGTACTATTCCTGCTTCCTGTTTTGGGACCACGCCTCCGATCAGTTTCGCTGTTACTATATCAACTTTCAACTGCCGTACCAGCGCAGTCACTGCGGCTTCGATACCTTAGATTTAGACCTCGATATTGTGATCGACCCTCAATACCATTGGGAATGGAAAGATGAAGAAGACTATCGGGATGGGATCCGGGAGGGCGGCATTCTAGAGGAATGGGTGCAGGGGATTGAGCATTCCCAGGGGGAAGTTTTAGACAGGATCAACCAGCGATGCTACCCGCTGGATGGTGCATGGTTAGGCTGGCGACCAGACTTGACCTGGGATGCCGCCGAAATTGCCGGAAAGATGGCAGGTTTTATGAAAAACGGCCTGGCATCGACTCAAGCGGATAAAATAGAATAGAGAATGAAAAATGATGAGTGGCGTTACAAATGCTGAAACTCCAAATTCTCGCTAGAATTGGCTTTTCAAAGTAAGCGGAGCGGCAGCCCTGCTATTGGGAGTGTTATTCCTGGCTGCGCTGCTGAGTCTGATCACCGCAAGCCTTCGACCTAGCGCCATAATCGCTTGGCTTTCGCTAATTCAAAACAATTGGCTCGTCATACTCTTCAAGCTGAACGCTGGCTTAGAGGGGATTCAATTCGATCGGTTGGTCGGGCTGAATGCACTTGATATGTCGATCCTGGTCCTGGTCGCCATAACGGTTCTCGGCCTCTACATTGCTCTCAGACAAACCAGCCGCGTATGGTCAATCGTTGCCGCGGTCATGCACATCCTGGGGATCGTGCTCTTTATTACAACGAAATTAGTAGGCCGCAGCACGGTGATGGGTGCGGTGCTGATAATCTCATTCGTCATGCTGCGGAGTAAAGTCTTCGGCAAAATAATCGCAATATCGGGAATCCTGGCAAGCCTGTTCTTATTGGCTGGTGACTTCGGCACGTCAGCGAACGCTCACTCGAACAGCGTCGCCTTCCTCGTTGGTATTGGGTATGTGATTCTGATGATATGGTTCTTCCTGGTCGGCCGAAGGCTCTTTCAGTTAGGGCGGTAGATGAGCCAGACCGTCTAGTCCGGGCATTTGGTACGCAGCGCAATTTGTTCGTGATGAGTATTACACTCGATCCAAAAATCCATGCCCCTTTTGGACCAAATGCAATCTATGAACCTGCACTATGCCAACCTGTTAAAGTGAATCAACAGCGCAGGCGCCGAATTAAAATCCCATCACTACTTTGGCCCCTAACACCGGCTACACTATTTCTTACATCAGCTCCCATCTCCGAGTGCACGCACCAGTTCCATGGCCAGTTCAAGGGTCATAGCCCGGCCTGCAGCCCAAAAAGTCGTAAAATCCGCCTCGCTCAGCCTCTCACGCAGCCGGCGGGTATGCTTCTCGAACTCGAGCCCGTCCGGAACCGTATCCATTTTCTTAAAAAACCCTTCAAATTGGGCCTCGACACAACCCAGCAGCCTGGCTGCTTCCTGGTTTTGATCGATGATGAGGGCCACGCCAGCTAAATGAAGCAAAGCGGACAGGACTCCATAAGGATCCTGATTGATAAGGGCTAAATCCAATGCTTTTAGCAAAAGAGTCTGTGATTTTCCAGCATCCGACTGATTGACTGCAGCAATACCCTGCGTGCGCACAGTCCAGGTTTCCCCCCATACATTGCTTGCCACGGCAGAATGACGATAATTTTCCTCAATCGCAAGGAAATTTTTCTCCATATCAATGAATTGCCCTTTGAGATAGGCAGACAATCCCAACGTGGCGTAGAAATTCACGATCGCACCCACGCTCTGATCTCCCAGGTGTCTCGCCAGGTTGACCCCTTGTTTCGCATACAGCATGCACTGATCGGGATTATCGGGTAAATAAAGCCAAACGATGGTCTCTAATATCAACAATTCGATGATCTGATCACCAAGCTGTACATTATGATCGTGAGCGGTTTGGGTTAAGGGAAAATATGGTCTTGTCCACTACCTGTAAATTCCACCCGTGCATGGAGTAAATATATCCAGGAAACAAACCAGCGAATTTCAAGATCTTGGGCATTCAGGAACTCTTGCACAAGAGAATAGCTTTCTTCACCATCCTTTCGTTCAGCCTTCTCCTCGATGGGTGGTTCTGGCGGAAAGAAAGTTAAAAATTGATTGATGGCGGATTTTCGCGTCGCCAACGCCAGAGCCAATCTCAGTCGGTTTTCTGGAAGGTCACCAGCTTGCCGTAGAAGCGCAATGCTTTTATTCAGATGGTCAAGGGTTTCCCTGACGAAATGTGAAGACTGGACTTTTTGCACCGACAGGACCAGCAAACTCCAGGCTTTCAAACCAGCCGCTTGTAGGTCGTCATCGGGTACGAGCTTGAATGCACGCTGCATCCACCCGTCCTCTTCGAATAAGAGCACTCGTATGAGCCAGTAATAAAAGAGTGAGGATAGGATGCGTAAGGCTTGCTCTGCACCAGCGCGTTCGTTTTTACTCAGCGCCCAGGAAAGCGCTCCGCGCAGGTTATCTAGCTCCAGGTCGAGCCGTTCCAGCAGTTCGTAGATCTGTGGGGTACGCAGCAGTGGCTCGTATGACTCTGCCAGCGATAAGAAGTAGGCCAGGTGGCGGTCGCGGGCCGCGTTTCCCTGCCCTAAAGCGTCCATTCGCTCCTGGGCATATTGGCGGATGGTTTCCAACATGCGGTAGCGCGCCCTCCGCACCAGATTGGTGATCCGCTACCACCAGGCTTTTCTCCACCAGACCGGTCAGTCCATCCAGAATTTCCCACTCTTCCAGCCCCTCTCCGGCGCAGGTCGCTTCGGCAGCCGGCAAGGTCCAGCCCCCAGCAAAGACAGACAAACGCTGTAAGAGCAAGCGCTGCGGTTCGGGCAGCAAGTTATAAGACCAGTCAATGGAGGCGCGCAGCGTCTGGTGGCGGGGCAGATCCGCACGGCTGCCGCCGGTCAGCAATCGAAAGCGGTCATCCAAGCGGGCTGCAATCTGCTCTACACTTAGAACCTTCACCCGAGCGGCGGCCAGCTCGATGGCCAGAGGGATGCCATCCAGGCGGCGGCAGATGCGTGCTGCAGCCACAAGGGTTTCATCGGAAAGTTTAACCCCTGGCAGAACCGCAGCAGCTCGTTCAGTAAACAGCCGAACTGATTCGGTTTGGGCTAATTCTTCAGTCGAAAACCTATCGGATGGGTCCAGCGCAACCAACGAAGGCACGTAGTAGGCTATCTCGCCCGAAACACCCAGTGTCTGCCGGCTGGTCGCCAACAGGGTCAACTGAGAGCAGTACTGCAGCAGATGGTGTGCCAGCCTGGCACAGGCTTCCAGCAGGTGCTCGCAGTTATCCAGGATTAACAGCAACCGCCTGCTGCGCAGATAGCTATCCAGGATAGCCTGATAACTGCTCTCGGTTGTATTCTGCAGTCCAAGTGTATAGGCTACCGTCTGACCTAATAGTTCCGGGTCTGTCACAGGCGCTAATTCCACGAACCAAATCCCATCCAGGAAGCCTTCCAGCATCTCTTCAGCAACACGCAGAGCCAAGCGAGTCTTCCCAGTTCCCCCCGCACCGGTGAGGGTCACCAGTCGGGAATTCCGAACCCGCTGGCAAACCTCAATAATTTCCTGCTCCCGTCCAATAAACGAAGTGAGATTCGCAGGCAGGTTATTGGGGCGGGTGATGCCGGTGGTCAACGGCGGGAATGCCTGTGGCAGGTCCGCGACGACCACCTGGTAGAGTTGCTCCGGCCGGTTCATGCCCTTAAGTTGATGTTGGCCCAGGTCACGCAAGCTCACCCCTGGGGACAGCTCGCGCTCCACCAGATCAGCGGATTCCTGGGAGAGCAGGATCTGTCCTCCACACCCGGCGGACATCACCCGCGCCGACCGGTTGAGCGTGTGACTGACGGCGTACGGTGCCTCACCGGAAGGGTCGATCACTGCAGGGCCAGTGTGAAGCCCCATGCGCACCTTAAGCAGCCCGGTCGGTCCCCAGTGAGCATCACGCAGGGCACGTTGAGCAGCTAGCGCTGCACACAGCCCATCGGAAGCCAAGCAGAAAGCTGCCTGGAAAGAATCGCCGAAGATTTGGAATTCATGCCCATCATTAGCCTCAATTGCCTGGCGTAGAATGGTACGGTATTGGGCAACGGCCGTCCGCATTTCATCAGGCAAGCGTTCCCACAAAGGGGTCGAGCCTTCGATATCGGCAAACAGGAAAGTGACCGTTCCATACGGAAAGGATTGCTGTTTTTCCTGCGCAGAAGTAGCAGAGGAGGATTGAACGGCCTTCATCTTTGATGGGGTTCGAAAATTGGTGATGTGTAAGGAAAAAATTCAAAATTTATTATAGTTTATCGCCCTTCGAAAGACAATTGAATATCTGCCAGGGAGCATGTCAAATTCGGGGCGAATGTGAAATGCACGCAATTATGGAAGCAAAGAGACAGCCTGGTATGCCAGGTCACTTTTGTAGATATAAATCATTATTGGGCTGACAGAAGCAGCTCATTATGTGTGGGATTGTCAATCACCAGGTATCGCTGGCGCAGCTAAGTAATTTCAGAACCCCATGACTGCTTTCGCCGCCCAATCGAAGAGCGGGGAGGCGAAGATGCTCAGCGCCACCACTAAGATGGCAGAGCCAAAGGCGGTCAGGCGCACCCAGGCTGCCGGGGTTATTTGGGGCTCGCCCTCTTGCATGTACATGATGACCACGACCCGCAGGTAGTAGTAAGCAGAGACGAGCGAAGTCAGTACACCGATGATCGCCAGTCCAATGTAGCCGCCTTCGATGACCGTGCGGAAGAGGAAGAACTTACCCAGAAAACCCAGCGTGGGTGGAACCCCTGTAAAGGAAAGCATGAAGACGGTCATGGAAGCAGCCAGGGCTGGATGCTTGCGTCCCAGGCCGGCAAAGTCTTTCAGCTCAAGACCCTGCCCTTCTTCTCTCTCCAGTAAGATAACAACTGCCCAGGCGCCGAAGCTGGTAAAGGCATAGGCCATCAGGTAGAAGAGAGCCGAGGCGACGGCATCGTCTGAAACATCCGGTTGGCCGTAGGTGACCAGCGCCATCAGGATGTACCCGGCATGGGCGATGCTCGAATAAGCCAGCATGCGCTTGATATTGCTCTGGGAGATAGCCAGGAAGTTTCCCAGGATCATGGTAAGAGCTGACAGAACCCAGATGACGGGCGTGATATCGATAGAAATGGCGGGGAAAGCCAGTACAAAGATGCGCAGCAAGGCGGCAAAACCGGCGGCTTTGGCCGCAACCGACATGAAGGCAGAGACCGGCGAGGGGGCACCCTGGTATACATCGGGCGTCCACATGTGGAAGGGAACTGCTGAAACCTTGAAGCCCAAGCCTATCAGGATCAGGGCTGCACCCGCCAGCAGCAGGACCAGGTTTGCGGTTTGTGCCTCCACGGCCTGCACGATGCCTGCCAGGGCAGTGGTGCGCGCTGCGCCAAAGATCAGGGCGGTGCCATAAACCACAAAACCACCGGCATAAGCACCCAGGAGGAAATATTTCAGGGCAGACTCCTCCGAATCCAGGCGGGGGCGCGCAAAACCCGCCAGTACATACAGCGGGATTGAAAGCCACTCCAACGCCAGGAAGACGATGATCAGATCGGCAGCCCAAGCCATCATCATCATACCGCCAATAGAAAAGAGCAGCAGAATGTAAAATTCGCCGCGCTCAATCTGCATCCGCTTGAGATAATCGTGGGCGATGGCAATGCCAACCAGGCCGCTAGCCAGGAAAAGGAAGCTGAGGAAAAGGCCAAAACCATCCACCAAAACCATGCCGCTAAAGGCCGTTGCCGAGAGTACATCGGTGCGGTTCAGGCTCAATGCTGACAATGCGAGCGATTACGAGCCCCATCGAAATCAAGAGGCCAAGCGCTGCCAGGGAAGCCGTCACGCCTTTGCGGTTGTCGGGAATAGCCAGGTCAACCAAAAGGAGCACGCAAGCCCAAGCCATCAGCACCACCACGGGCAAGATCACAAGGGTATCGGCGATCAAATCACTTAAGCTCATAAAAGATCTCCAAAGTTTTAGGCGGTGGCGCTGTACTCATCGACTACATCGTGCAATGGGTACAGCGTACCTTGCCTAAAGATGCTAAGGGATAGCCGCGGCTTGCAATACGGCAACTAATTTATCGACCGCCGGGGCCATCAGGTTGAAGAAGGGAGCCGGGTAAAGACCGATCCAAAAGATGAGGATCAGGATCGGTATGAGGATGATAATCTCTCTCGCATTGATATCCTTCAAGGACCGGTTCTCCTCTTTATCCACAGGACCCAGGAAAAGCTTTTGGAACATGAAAAGCATGTAAACCGCCGCCAAAATGACACCTGCGGCAGCCAGGCCAGCAAACCAGGGAGAGCCAATCGCCTCAGAGCCGAAAGCACCCAAGAGGATGGTAAATTCACCGACAAAGCCGTTCAAGCCGGGCAGCCCCATCGAGGAGAGGGTCACGATCAAGGTCAGGGCGCCATAGACAGGCATAACCTTCCACAGGCCGCCAAAGGCATCCATTTCACGCGTATGCCGGCGCTCGTAGAGCATGCCGACGATCAAGAAGAGTGCGCCGGTGCTCAGGCCGTGGTTGACCATCTGCAAGATACCGCCAGAAATACCCTGGGCATTCAAAGCAAAGAGTCCCAACATGACAAAGCCCAGGTGGCTGACGGAGGAATAAGCAACCAGCTTTTTCACGTCTTTCTGGGCATAGGATACAGCGGCGCCATAGAGGATACCCACGACAGCCAATCCGGCCATCCAGGGGGCGAGCTGCACAGATGCCTGGGGGAACATGGGCAGGTTGATGCGCAAGAAGCCGTAGGTGCCCATCTTCAGCAAGACACCCGCCAGGATGACGGAGCCAGCCGTGGGCGCTTCGACATGCGCATCGGGGAGCCAGGAATGCAGGGGCCACATGGGGACTTTGATGGCGAAGGCGGCAGCAAAGGCGAGGAAGAGCCAGAATTGAATTTCAGATGGAATTCCTCCTTTCGCAATCAGCTCAGGCACAGAGAAGGTGCCCTGGTAGATGCCCAACCACAAGATGGCCAGCAGCATGAGGACGGACCCAGCCATGGTATAGAGGAAGAACTTGATGGCGGCATACATACGGCGCGGTCCACCCCAGATGCCGATGAGGAAGTACATTGGGACGAGGGTAAATTCCCAGAAGATGTAGAACAGGAAGAGATCCTGGGCCACAAACACGCCCAGCATGCCGACCTCGAGCAGGAGGAAGAAGATCATGAAGTCCTTCACACGCTCTTCGACAGCCGTCCAGGTGGAAAGGATGGAAATGGGGGTGAGGAAGGTCGTCAAGAGCAGCAATAAGATGCTCAAGCCATCCACACCCAGGTGGTAGGAAATGTTCCACCCGGCAACCTGGATCCAGGGCAGGTTAACTTCGAGCTGGAGTTCGGGGTTTGAGGCGTCGAACTGGGCGAGGGCAGCGATGGAAAGGCCAAAGGTGATCAGGGAGGTGATGAGCGCTACCCAACGAATGAGATTTTTCTGTTCCTGCTTTAAAAACAGGATAACCAGCACGCCCACCAGGGGGAAGAAGGTTACGAGGGTCAGGATTAGTTGAGAATAGTCCATAGTTCTTCCTCTACTCAAATTTATGATGCAAGTACACGTACGATCAAATAACCCAGGATGAAAACCACGCCCAAGAACATGGCCAGGGCATAGTTACGCACAAAGCCAGTCTGGAGGCGGCGCAGGGAAGCAGCAAATGTCTGGGAGAGGCGCGCCAGCCCATTGGCAATCCCATCGATGATGCCAAGGTCTATCTGAACAGCCAGGACCTGGGTGATAACCTTGAAGCTGCGGGCAATGACCACATCGTGGAACCAGTCATGCCAGAAGCGCCAGTCAATCACTTCTGCCAGGAAATGGGAGAGCTTGACATAGGGGTCAAGGATGATGAGCTTGTAAAGCTCATCGACCTTATATTTATTCTCTAGCAAGGTGAAGAGAGGCCCCAACAGGCTGCGCAGGGGATCATCAGGGCGCTTGGCAAAGGGCAGCTTCTGCAGCTCCTGGTAGCGCAAGCTGTAGAACATCCAGGAGAAGAAGATGGCCGCCAGAGCCAACCCGGTGGAAATAAGAGCAACCACTATATTGAACTCGCCTTCATGCACCGTATTAATCGTAGGCTCCAGCCATTTTGTAAATGTATGCAAGGTGGGCAAGTTAAGCACCCCGCTGAAAAATGCCAAAATAGCAAGCACAATGAGTGGCACCGTCATGACGAGCGGGTTTTCCTGGGCGTGAGCAGCGGGCTGAGTACGCGGTTTACCAAAGAATACCATCAGCACCTGGCGCCCCATATAGAAGGCGGTGAAAAAGGCGGCCGCTGTGAGCAGCCAATAGATGATTGGATTGGCGGCAGAGAACTCAGCCAGGATCTCGTCCTTCGACCAGAACCCTGCCAGGGGAAAGATACCTGCTAAAGCCAGCGCACCGACTAGGTAAACAGCGAAGGTGGTCTTCATGCGAGTGCGCAAGCCGCCCATATTGCGCATGTCCTGAGGATCGTAATGGTGCTCCGACATGAACACGCCTTCACTCTTGAGTTTCTTCTTCAAGCCCACGTCTTGCTCCACATGGTGCAAACCCTGCTCTACTCCCTGGATCACTGAACCGGCGGAAAGGAACAAGAGGGCTTTAAAAAAGGCGTGGGTTACCAGGTGAAACATGCCAGCGGCATAAGCGCCCATGCCTACGGCGGCAACCATAAAGCCCAACTGGCTGATAGTGGAATAGGCTAATACTTTCTTGATATCGAACTGGGCTACAGCAATGGTAGCGGCGAAGAAGGCAGTCAGGCCTCCGACCCAGGTAACGACGGCTTGCGCATCAGGCACCAGCGAATACAAAACGTTTGAACGCGCCACCAAGTACACGCCCGCCGTGACCATGGTAGCAGCATGGATGAGAGCGGAAACGGGGGTGGGACCCGCCATGGCGTCTGGCAGCCAGACATATAGGGGGATCTGCGCCGATTTGCCGGTGACGCCCACCAACATGAAGAGGGTGATGGCCAGGATGAGGGTGGGCTGAGCCGCGGCTATTTCGGGGGCTTTTGTAAACACGGTCTCAAACTGCAGGGAGCCGAAAGCCCAGAACATGAGGAACATGGCGATGAGGAAGCCAAAATCGCCGACCCGGTTGGCGATAAAGGCTTTCTTGGCAGCCAGGGCATTCCCAATCCCATCCTTGCCTTTATCGTACCAGAAGCCGATCAGGAGGTAGGAGCACAGCCCGACGCCCTCCCAGCCAACGAAGAGCACCAGGTAGCTGTCACCAGAGACGAGGACCATCATGGCGGCGATGAAGAGGTTCATGAAGACAAAGAAGCGGCGGAAGCGGCCCGGGTCACCATTGTGACGAACGTCGGCATGCATGTACCCAACCGCATATATGTGGATCAGCGTGCCGACCCCAGATACAACCAACATCATGGTCACCGAGAGGGTATCCACCCGGAACGCCCAGTCAATCTGCAGCGAGCCGATGTGGATCCATTCCAACAAGGAGACCGTGGCGCCCTCTGGGTGACCGAGAAGGGAGACGGCCATGAGGACAGAGATGACGAAAGATAATCCGGAGGCCAGGCAGGCTAGCGTCCCAATCGCTTTCTCTCCCAGCTTGCCTCCCAGGATAATATTGATCAGCAGCCCGATGACCGGAAAGAAGACCACCCAGGGAACCAGGTAAAAAAATTGGGCCGTTGCAGATGAGTACATCTGAGCAGATGAGTACATCATAAGGTTTACCCTTTCAAGGAGTTCATCTGGTCAATATCGATGCTGTGCTTGGAGTGGAAAATGGCGACGATCAGCGCTAAACCCACTGCAACTTCAGCCGCAGCCACTGTCATAACAAAGAAGACAAAAATCTGCCCATTCTGCTCGCCGAAGGCCCGCGCGAAGGCAACAAAGGCGAGGTTAGCAGAGTTGAGCATCAGCTCAACCGACATAAAGATGACGATAGGGTTGCGCCGGATGAGGACTCCCAGGGCGCCAATGGTAAACAGGATTGCGGACAGTCCGATGTAATAAGCAACAGGAAGCATGGTAGATGAGTACATCTATTTCTCCTTAGGAGGGCGGGAGGACCCTGCCCCTACTTCTTCTCACCCCGGGTCAATACAATGGCGCCTACCAGGGCAGTTAATAACAGGATCGAAGTGGCTTCGAACGGCAGCAGATAGTTGGTGAACAATTCCTGGCCGATGGCCAGAGGAGTGCCAAAAGTGGCAGGGACATCCACCGGGGCGGGAAGCTTTCCGGTTTGAGAAAAGATGATGATGGCAGTCTCAATCAATAAAACCACCCCCAGGAACAAGGCGACCGGCTGGTACCACCAATGCGAGGGAGTGCGCCCGGTTTGTTCTGCGCCCAGGAGCATGATGACGAACAGGAAGAGCACCATGATCGCGCCGGCATATACGGTGATCTGCGAGATGGCGATGAAGGGGGCATCGAGGATCACATAAAACATCGCCACGGCTACGAAATTCAAAATGAGGAATAAAGCTGCATAGATCGCATTACGCGAAAGCAGCATAGCCAAAGCTGAGCCGATAGCCACCCCGGCCAGAATGATAAATAAGATCAGGTTTGCATTCATGGTTAGTCTCTCAATGTACTCCGTTTCTTGGGCGGGGGAACCCCACCTCTACAAGGGCGGATTCAATCCGCCCCTACTAATCGGTTGGATCTGACATGACAGGGATCGAGCGGGTAAAAACTCCTGGGTCAACCTTCCGAGGAGTCGTCGCAGGTGTACCCACCTGGGAAGGCTCTTTCACGGACTCCAAGAGCATCTCTTTGGTGTAGATGGCCTCCGAACGATCCATGAAAGACAGCTCGTAGTTATCGCCTAAAACGATGGCTTCCGTCGGGCAGGCATCTTCACAGTACCCGCAGAATATGCAGCGCAGCATGTTGATCTCATAGGTGCTGGCATAGCGCTCTCCGGGCGAGAAGCGGACTTCATCGGTATTTTCAGCTGATTCGACGAAAATCGCATCTGACGGGCAGGCTGCTGCGCACAATGAGCAGCCAATACACTTCTCCAGCCCATTCTCGTAGCGTTTCAAAGTATGGCGACCTTTGAAGCGCGTGCGCACGGGACGTTTGACTTCTGGGTATGAGATCGTCACCGGCTTTTCAAACATGGAGCGGAAAGTGGTCCACAGACCACGTCCAAATTCTTTTAGCATGCTCTGTCCTCCGAAGATGAGTACATCGTAGATGAGTACATCTCAAACATTAAAAACAAGCACCAGTACCGCTGTTAGAAAAACACTCAGCAAACCCACAGGCAGCATAACCTTCCAGCCAAATGCCATGAGACGGTCGTAGCGGATGCGCGGGATGGTGGCGCGGATCCAGATCATCCAGAAGAGCAGGATGACGATCTTGGCCAACAGGTAAATGGGGCCTAACCAGGGCAGGCGATCTACAAAGGGTCCCAGGTACCCACCAAAGAAGAGGGTGGCAGCGATGGCACTGACGGCGATCATTTTGATGTATTCTGCCATGAAGAACAAGGCAAATTTCATCCCAGAATACTCCGTGTGGTAACCGGCAGTCAGCTCTTGTTCGGCTTCAGGCATATCGAAGGGGGCGCGGTTGACCTCGGCGATGCTGGCAATCAAGAAAATGATCGGCGCCAAAGGCTGGAGCAGCAGCCATTTGACGATGCCCAAATCCGCTTGCGTTTGGATGATATCTGAGATGCGCATGGAGCCGGCGATGATGATCGGGGAGATAAAAGCCAGGCCCAGGCCCAATTCATAGCTGATCATCTGCGCCGTGGCGCGCAAGCCGCCCAACATGGCATATTTATTGTTCGAAGACCAGCCAGCCAGGGTGATGCCGTACACGGCGATGGAAGCAATAGCGGTAATATAGAGAACGCCCACGCTGATGTCGGCAATACCCAGCTGAACCTGGCGGCCGAAGATGCTCACCGTACCGCCCCAGGGGATGACAGCCGTAATGACTAATGCTGGAAAAACTGTGATAATGGGGGCAAGGACAAAGATGAACTTATGCGCACTGGCGGGAATCAGCTCTTCTTTGAAGATCAATTTAATCGCGTCGGCAATCGGCTGGAGAATACCCCAGGGGCCAGCGCGGTTGGGGCCGACCCGCACCTGGATGCGAGCCAGGACTTTGCGTTCGTACAATGTTAAATACGCAAACCCACCGGTCATCACCAGGAGCAGGATGATGGATTTGATGATGGTTTCAATCACGCTGGCTGTAACAGATGTTCCAGTTGACATAGCACCTCTTTCGATGAGTACATCGTTACGATGAGTACACTCGTCTACGACGACTTCCACAACAGGTACATCTTTACTGATTTCAATCATTTGAGGCCTGGTGATGGGAATACCCAGGCTGCGGGGGATCAAGACAAAACCCTGCGGCAGGGATTCATCCTGGCGCACTTCGGCGATGATTACATCGGCGGCGATGATTACATCGGCAACTTGCGATGAAGACCATTGCTGCTCAAAATCCCTTCGCACGATCCTGGCGCGCGTGCTTCCAGTCAATTCCAATTTCTCAGCATCCTGAGGGTTCACAACCACATAAGGTTTGGGAATCCGCGGGCTGAGGAGAGTAGAAGG
Organism: uncultured Chloroflexia bacterium; assembly: GCA_963751425.1. GTDB lineage: Bacteria > Chloroflexota > Anaerolineae > Anaerolineales > UBA4823 > CAVVUF01. The sequence goes on from CAVVUF010000004.1 coordinate 343,733, forward strand.
CAGAACCACCTGGCCGCGATCATATAGGATCGTGATGGGAACAGCGACCAGCTGTGATGACCCTGGGCGGGGTCCCCCCGCCCCTACCGGCACGGCCGCAGGGGGTTCGGGCCAGGCCAGGGAAACCACCTCACCTCTTTCAACCGCCGAGGCGAGCTGAACACCCAAACCCTGCGTATTCTCATACGTAGTACCGCCGTAGTACACCTCGCCGCGCCCCACCACCGGCCGCTGCTCGGTAACCTCGGCCAGCTTTCGATACGGATTCGCACCCAATTCGGCATAAGCAGGGATCTTGGCTGCCAGGCGCAGCATTACCCGGGCAGAGAAGTCAGCCTCCAGATCGAGTCCCAGGCGCTTACCCAACAGGGCGGTGATTTCAAAATCCGGTTTGCTCTGCGGGCGAGGCAGCACTGCCGGGTAATAACGCTGCACCCGGCGCTCACCGGAGGTAAAGGTGCCTTCCCGCTCGGTATAAGCTTGGGCGGGCAGAACGACATCCGCCAGGCGGGCAGAAGCGGTAAGGAACAAGTCTTGTACCACCAGGAATGCGCCCGCTTGGAGAGCCTGGTACAGGCTGTCTGCCAGGGCTGGCTCGTCGTTGGCGGGATCGCAGGCAGCGAGGTAGATCACTTTCGCATCCGCAAACGCGGCAGACAGGTCAGGCGTGGGTCGGAAGCCCAAATCCCAGGCGCCCTGATCGTTGGCCCGCGGCCAAACCGCCAGCAAACCGTTATTGGGGCGACCAGTATGGTTGGTCGTGATCAGCAGGTTGGCGCAGGCTTGTGCCAGCGCTTGCGAGCCTTCTAAGCCCAGGCCTTCACTGCCGTAGATCACGATGGCATTCTCAGCTTGTGCAAAGGCTTCGGCAGCCGCTTTTAGCTCAGCGCTCAACGTCACATTCCCGGGGATTTCAGGGCGCTTGGCTGAAAGCGCATTCACCATTGTCAGGACGGTGGATGTTTCTTGACCATAGGTGTAGCGCAGGGTATGGCGAGCATAGCGGTCGATCTTGGTGGAGCGCGGGTTAGCGACGATCAAGGTAGCCCCGCGCTGGGCTGCCTGCTTGACCCGCAGCCACCAGATGGGAGCTTCTTCTTCCAGGTCGCTGGCCACCACCAGGATGGCCGTTGACGGAGAGGATTTTGTTTTCGGTCCCATATCGGCAAAATTGGTACCTTTGCCAAGGCCAACCTGACCAACCAGGTCGCCACCAGCCATGTGAGTATATAAAACAGCCTTACCACCTACCGAGGTCGTCAGCGCGTGCAAATTGAATAAATCCTCATTCGAAAGGCGTCCGGAGGCAAGGGTCAGCAGCCCGGAGGTTTGGTGCGACCCCTCCCCCACATTAAGTTTCGCGGCTGCAAGGTCCAGGGCTTCATCCCAAGTGGCGGGCACCAGCTCGCCATTCTTACGCACGAGCGGCTGGGTGAGACGCTCGCTGCTCTCGGTGTAGTGGTAAGCGAACCGTCCCTTATCGCAAATCCAGATCTCGTTCACGGCCTCGTTCTGGCGCGGCATGACCCGCTTGATAACCACCTGACCACTAGAGCGCGCCTCGCGGCGCACATTGTAGACGATGTTGCACCCCACCGGGCACTGGGCGCAGAGCGAGGCCGTGGCCCGGAGCTCCCAGGGACGCGCCCCGAAGCGGAAATCAGCTGTGGTCAGGGCGCCCACGGGGCAAATATCGGTGGTATTACCAGAGAAGTAAGAGTCAAAACCAGGCTCGGAATAGGTGACGATCTCCAGTGCGCGGCCGCGGTGGTAGAAGCCGATCACCGGATCATCCACCACTTCATCCTGAAAGCGGACACAGCGCGCACACTGGATGCAGCGCTCCCGGTCCAAGAAGATCAGGTCGCCCAGGGGCACGTGCTTGGCCAGGTGCATTTTTTCATCATACAAGAAGCGTGATAGACCGGATCCAAAAGCCATGGTCAGGTTCTGCAGCGGGCACTCGCCGCCCTTGTCGCATACGGGGCAATCCAGAGGATGAGAGGTGAGGATAAATTCCACGATCTCCTTGCGAGCAGCTTGCACCTTATCAGACATGCCAACCACCACCATACCTTCAGAGACAGGAGTGGTGCAGGCAGTCTCCAGCTTGGGTCCAAACTGGATCTTCGGCGATCCATCGGGGTTTTTGACCACTTCACCCGTAGCGCGATCAACCACTGGACGACCTACATCCACCAGGCACATGCGGCACATGCCCACCGGCTCCATCTTTGGGTGGTAGCAAAATACGGGGATATCGATGCCAACCTGCTTGGCTGCGTTGACGATTAAAGTGCCAGAGGGGACCTGGACGGTTTTTCCATCGATTGTCAGTGTAATCAGTTTGCTCATATACTATCACCCTGCGGGCGGATCCCATCTGCCCCTACATCTGGGCTGGGTGACTCCGCCCCGATAATAAAATCTTCGGGGAAGCGCTCGATACCGGAGAGCACCGCTTCAATAGAAAACTCGCCCAAGGCGCACAGGCATTTGCCTTTGATCTGGCTGGCCACACTCTTGAGAAGGGCAACGTTATCCCCACCCTCTGCCCCTGCATCGGGCAGAGGGCGCCGATCAGTAGATCGGTTTCCATCCAGGATGCGCTCGGCAAGGTGGGCCATCCAGTAAGTGCCTTCACGGCAAGGGGTGCACTTGCCGCAAGAACTCGTGCTTGAAGAAGTGCAAGGTCTTGGACAGAAGCCAGCGAATATCGACTGAATCATCCACAATGATGACGGAGGCCGAGCCGAGCTGTGCGCCGAGGCTGGGCACGCTCTCGTAGTCCATAGGGGTATCCAGAGCTTGTTCCGTCGCAACAATAAGGGATGAGGAAGCGCCTGCTGGCATGATCGCTTTCACTTTGCGTCCCTCCGCCAGGCCACCGCCGTGGGTGAAGATGAGCTCTCGGAAGGTGGTACCCAAAGGCAGCTCGTAGTTGCCAGGTTTTTTCACACATCCGGAGAGGCTGAAGACTTTGACACCCGGGCTTTTCTCGGTACCCAGGGTGCGGTACCAGTCCGCGCCGCGCAGGACGATCAGCGGGACGTTGGTAAGCGTTTCAACATTGTTCACAACGGTGGGTTTTCCAAAGAGGCCAAAGGAGGGCGGGAAGGGTGGGCGAAGGCGAGGCTGCCCCAGCTTGCCCTCGATCGATTCGAGCATGGCAGTTTCTTCACCGCAGATGTAAGCTCCCGCGCCCAGGTGGGTATAAATATGCAAGGAGTAATCCGTGCCAAACAGCTTCTCGCCCAGCAAGCCGGAAGCTTCCAACTCTGCGATCTTCTGATCTAAGATTTTGGCAACCTGCCAGAATTCACCGCGCAGGTAAACATAAGCGGCTTTCGCCTGGACGGCGTAAGCTGCGATGGCGACGCCTTCGAGGAATTGGAAAGGGTTGTTTTCCATGATCTCGCGATCTTTGAAGGTGCCGGGTTCAGACTTGTCGGCGTTGGCGACAACGTAATGAGGCCAGTTTTTATTATCGGTGAAAGCCCACTTCATCCCAGTGGGAAAGCCTGCACCGCCGCGCCCTCTCAGCCCGGAGGCCTTGACGAGGTCGATCACCTCGGCAGGCTGCTTTAAAGTAACAACCCTATGGAAAGCTTCAAAGCCTTGATTTTGCCGGTAGATCTTCAATTGGCTGATATCAGGGATTTGCCGGTGGCGGAGGAGAATATATTCCGAGACGGGGCTGATGGGTACATCAGGGCTGATGGGTACATCAGGGCTGATGGGTACATCTGAACCGGTAGGTACACCGGATGCATCGCCGGACTCCGTTACAGCGGGTACAACGGGTACATCTCCCATGTTCAGGCCTCCTCCCCAGCGGACGACTCGCGATCAACACCATCGCTGCGATCAACACCATCGCTGCGATCAACACCATCGCTGCGATCAATCACATCGTTATTTCCTTCACCCCTAGCCGCATCCTGGCGCCAGGTTTCAACCAAGGCCAGAGCGCTTTCAACCGTTTGATGCTCGTGATATTCCAGGTCATCGCCCGTTGCAGATGGGGACAGCCGTTGCACCTGGAACATAGGCGCTTTGTCGCAGCCTGCCAGGCACGTCACGGCCTCAACAGTTACCAGGCCGTCGGAAGTCGTTGCCGAAGGGTACTTCGGGCCTACTTTGATGCCCAGGTTCTCACATAATTTATCAAAGAACTGGTCCGCGCCGCGCAGCGCACAAGGCAGGTCAGTACATACCTGAATGCGGTACTTTCCGGCGGGCTCATCGTAATAGAGCGAGTAAAATCCGACAATGCCAGCCACTTCGGTCGGTGAGATCTCCAGGATGGCGGCAATATCTTGCATGGCTTGCTTGGTGACATAGCCGTTCTGGCGCTGCGCCAGGAAAAGCAGCGGCATAACAGCGGATCTTTTTTGGTCGGCAGGGTATTTGGCGAGGATGGACTGAACCTCGGCAGGGTATATTTCTAAGAGGTTGCCGCTGGGTACAGCGGTGCCGCTGGGTGCCGATGAGTACATCGGTGCCGATGAGTTCATCGGTACAGCGGAGGCGGATTCAGGAGGTTTGTTCATCGATCTGAGTCTCCTAAGACGATATCGATACTGCCGATGATGGCTACAAGGTCTGCCACTAAATGCCCTTTGGAGAGCAGCGGTAGAGCCTGGAGGTGGACAAAGCTTGGAGTACGGAAGTGAACGCGGTGAGGCTTAGGACCGCCATCGCTTTCCAGGTAGCAGCCCAGCTCGCCGCGCGGCGATTCAACCGGCACGTAAACGGCGCCCTCTGGCAGGGTAAAGCCCTCTGTCCACAGCTTGAAATGGTGGATGACAGCCTCCATGCTGGTGCTCAATTCGGAGCGAGGCGGAGGGACATATTTGCGGTTCTCGCTGCGTACGGGCCCGTAAGGAAGCTGATCCAGGGCTTGCTGGGCAATGCGCACAGACTGGCGCATCTCCTCCATGCGCACCTGGTAGCGGGCATAGACATCACCACCCGAATGCACTGGCACATCGAACGCATACTGCTCATAGCCTGAATAGGGAGCAGCTTTGCGCAGGTCAAAAGGCATGCCCGAGCCGCGCAGAGCAGGGCCGGTGAGGCCCCATTTGACTGCATCTTCGGCTGAAATAACGCCAATCTTCTTGGTGCGATCCATGAAGATGGGGTTCTTGGTGAGCATGGCTTCGTACTGGTCGATGCGGGCGGGTAAGATTTTGAGGAACTGCCGGACAGCGTCTTCAAACTCAACGGGAGTATCGCGCCAGAGGCCGCCTGGACGGATATAGGTGGTCATCATACGCTGACCGGAGCACATTTCAAAGATATCCAAGATCATCTCGCGCTCTCGGAAGCAGTATAAGAAAACGGACATGGCGGCCAGGTCGAGGGCATGGGTGCCCAGCCAGACGAGGTGTGAAGCGATGCGCTGCAGCTCGGCGAGGATTACGCGCACGCCTTGCGCACGCGGGGGAACATCGAGCTCAGCCAGTTTTTCAACCGCCAGGCAGTAGACCAGGTTGTTGCCGATGTTGTTCATATAATCCATGCGGTCGGTCATGACCTCGGCCTTGAGGTAGGTCTTGGCTTCCATGTTCTTTTCAATGCCGGTGTGCAGAAAGCCGATATCGGGGATGCAGTTGAGGACGGTTTCGCCATCAAGCTCGAGGAGGAGGCGCAAGACTCCATGGGTGCTGGGGTGCTGAGGTCCCATATTGAGAAGGACGGTTTCGCCTGCGAGGGCACGCTCTGAGACAAGGTGGCTGAACCCGCCGAGGGAACCGGCTGCGCTCTGGACAGGCTGCGGGTCCAGCGTAGATGAGTCCATCTAGGCCTCCTCGTAGCTGCCGCGGTGCTTGCGGAGCTTTATATCTGCATAGTTGAAAGTAAACTGCGGCTCTTCGTATCCGAGAGGATAATCCTTACGCAAAGGATGACCTTCCCAATCAACGGGCATTAAGATGCGGCGCAGGTCAGAATGGCCTTCAAAGCGGATGCCGAACATGTCAAAGACTTCACGCTCGTGCCAGTTGGCTACAGGCCAAACGGTCTCGACGGAAGGCGCAGAAGGACTATCGGCGGTGTCGCTCGCGTTTACTGGCACCCGCAAACACAGGCGCTGATTGTGCTCGTGAGAAAAAAGCTGGTAGATGATATGAAAACGGGGTTCCAGCTTCGGCCAATAATCAGAGGCGGTCAGGCTGCTGAGAAAATTAAATTTGAATTCATCTCTCAGGGTCAAAGCCACCCGGTGGAGCTGCTCGGCAGGGAGGAGCAAAATGGTTTCGCCGCGAAAAGAACGCACCTCTAAACCAAAACGCTTAACCAATTCCTGGCAAAGGTCATCGACGAAGGGTACCTCGTTCAGCCCCGGCCGATCAGGAGTGAGGGGTTCTTGATTAGCTTCTTCTGAAATGGACGATTCGGACATCGTGTTCTCCTTTATGCCAGCCAACCTCTACGACGATGGGTACATCGTTGACGATGGGTACATCGTTATTTGGCTGTAATTGGACGTTCTCGTTGAACTTTCTCATGCAAAGTCATAATGCCGTGAATCAAAGCCTCGGGACGCGGCGGGCAGCCAGCCACGTAGACATCCACTGGGACGACTTCATCGACCCCTTGGACGATAGCGTAATTATTGAATACCCCTCCACAAGAAGCGCAGTCGCCCATAGCAATCACCCACTTGGGATCAGGCATTTGATCGTACAGGCGGCGCAGGACTGGCACCATCTTGCGAGAGACACGTCCGGCGACAATCATCAGGTCCGACTGGCGCGGGCTGGCGCGCATGAGCTCCATTCCGAAGCGGCTCAAATCGTAATTGGAGGCCTGCGCAGACATCATCTCAATTGCGCAGCAAGCCAGGCCAAACAACATGGGCCACATCGCATTGGCTCGAGACCAATTAATCACCTCCTCCAACTTAATGGTCACCACCCCCATGTTGCCAAGTTTTTGCTCTATTCCCATTCCATGGCTCCCTTCTTCCAGGCGTACACATATCCAACCATTAAAATGATAATGAAGATCGTCATTTCGATAAAAGCAAATATGCCCAGGCTCTGTGCCATAAAGGTGCGTAAAACCACAGCCCAAGGTAAGAAGAAAACAATTTCAATATCAAATAAGATGAAGAGAACCGCCACCAGGTAAAAACGCACAGAGATGCGCCGCGTGCCTGGGCCAATAGGCTTCATGCCCAACTCATATGGTTGGGACTTGCGCTCGGTGGGGTGGCGCGGGCCAAACAAATGTCCGAGGGCAACCACAAGGATGGCCATGCCAATGGCCAGGATAAATAAGATGGCTAAAGGTATAAACTCATTAATCATAGATATCCATCTCCGGCAGGATGTGACCCAAAGCGCTAAAAGTTTATCATAAGGGTTTCTACGTGTCAAATTTCACAAATCAGATATGACTTATCAATTACGGCGGTCAAACCCCAGGCATGCGGGTTAACCTAAATAATCTCTGAGGAACCGGCTGCGCGTCGGATGGCGCAGTTTCCGCAGCGCTTTAGCTTCGATCTGCCGGATTCGCTCCCGGGTGACATTGAAATACTGCCCCACTTCTTCCAGGGTATGATCTTTACCATCCAAAAGCCCAAACCGCATCTCCAAAACTTCCCGCTCACGATCGGATAGCACAGCCAGCGCGTTCTTGACTTGTTCGCGCAGCATCTCGCGCGCCGCCGCGTCCATCGGCTCGAGCGCATCAACATCCTCGATGAAATCTCCCAACTGGCTGCTGTCCTCAGAGCCCACCGGGCTATCCAGCGACATGGGTTCTTCTGAGGCGCGCAAGACGCGGCTCACCTTCGTAGCGGCGCGGGCCAGGCGCCTGCGCACATCTGGCGGAATGGGGAGACCCTCTGTGCGGGCGTGCAAGATCGCCTGGCCATCCTGCGGATCCAGAAATCCTGCTTCCAAGGCCAGCTCCTCGCTAGTTGGCTCGCGTCCTAACTGTTGGGTCAGCGTCCGCTGCACGCGCACCAAACGGTTAATCGATTTAAAAATATGCACTGGAATACGGATCGTACGCGCCTGGTCAGCGATCGAACGGCTGATCGACTGGCGAATCCACCAGGTTGCATAGGTGCTGAATTTATAGCCGCGCGAGGGGTCAAACTTCGAAACCGCCCGCAGCAAGCCAATGTTTCCCTCCTGGATCAAGTCTGGAAAAGAGCTGCCGCGGCCAATATACCGTTTCGCCACGCTGACAACCAGGCGCAGGTTCGAGCGAATGATCGCCTGGCGGGCCTCCGTTGAACGAAAGCGCACATCTTCCAATTCGCTGCGCAGCGCATTTTCATCCGGCAGGTAGCGAGAAAAAGTATTTGGAGGGGGCAGATCAGCGGAGCTCTTGATATATTCAGAAACCTGGTCGGCTACGCTGGCTGGCATCAGATACAGGCAGATAAAGACGGTATAAGCATGGCGAGCCACACCATCCCAAAGATGGTCTTTACCCCAGCGCCCGTTGTCCAGGTAAGAACGCAGATAAGAAGGCACCGTAATATTCCAGGCATGCTGTAACATCTGTGCTTCTGCCAGGACCAGCGTCAGATCTGGGCAGGCATACCCCAGACGGCGGGTATCCTCCAATAAGCGCTTCCAGGCGACGAGCAGCTCATCAAATAAGGCCTGGTAAATGCCCTTACGAACTGCAGCGCCTGTGCGCGCCAGCGGGTGGGCTTTGCTCAAAGCTTCGATGCGGCGGGCAGCTTCGATACGCGTGGCGAGCCAGAATTCCTTATCGACCCCCAAAAGAGATATCTCGCCGATCTCCTTGAGATACAGGCGCACCGGATCTTCCCCAAGCTCCATGATCAACGCGGGATCTTTTAGCAGGTCAAGCGGCTCTTCTTTTTCAATCTCCGCAAGCTCGCTGTCTTCGAGTAACAGCTCTTGGGAAATGAGCACATCTTCGGGTTCATCTTCGACTAACAGCTCATCCTCCGCCAAAAGGTCGTCCACATCTTCCATAGAATCCGAATCATAACTCGAATGCGAAGCAGAGTCTTCGGGATCAGAAGCAGCAGATTCTGGGATGGGCATGGACGCTGCAGGTTGGGAGGGCTTCTTAGTGGGTTTTTGAGACATGGATGGGGTACCTTTTTGGATTACCTTAGAAATACCTGACGAAATACCTAATTCCGGCCTGTATAGTGACCCAGGGCGCTGTCAAGATGTTTGAGCATGGTGCTGTAATGCGAAACACCGTTCATATATTCTTTTATTTGAGTATCCCCCTGCTGTTGGGCTTCATCCATGATGAACCTCAAGTAATCCAGGCTCTCCCGAACGTATAAGATACGCAGATTAAGGATGGCGCGCAGTACATCTTCGAAGACCCGGTCTTCAACCGGATCGAGCTTGGAGGTGCGCTGCAACAAATCATCCGCCTTATCCATCAAAGGCAGTGATAAACTATTTAACACAAAATGCAGCGGTTCAGATACGTTCTGATCTAAGGATTCCTGGACAAACTGGAAAAGAGTTTGGTGTTCAGCACGCTGGAAATCGTTGACCGAAAGGCGCGGCAGGCTGTACTCTTGCATGGCGCGGTCCAGCTGGTAGACCAGGTCGGGACGGCGCATGAGCACCCCCAGGCAGTGAAACTCGAGCAGGGCGGCCGAAGAAGGCTGGCTGGCTTCGGCAACCTTGGCAGGCGCCTGGCGTGTGCTTCGATAAGTTCTTTCCGCGCCGGAACGGCTGCGAGGAGGCCGTACCCCCATCAAAGCGCGCTCGTCCACCCGCAGCAGGCGGGCCAGCTTCTGCCGGTAAGTCTCGCGCTCCACTGAATCCGGCACATCCTCGATCAGCGGTAGGACCTGGTTAGCGATCTCACTCCTCACCTTGGGGTCTTCCAGGTTCCGCCCTTCTGCCAGGGTTTCCATCACGTGCACCACCACCGGCTTGGCATTTTCGACGATCTTTTCCCATTCCTCGGAAGAGCGGTTGACCACATCGTCGGGATCCATGCCTTCGGGCAAGGTGGTCACACGGATATCTGCCTGCAGGCGTCCCTCATGCCGCAGCAGGCCGCGGGCGTCAAACCTCGCTTCATCTTCACGGTCCATCGCCTGGCGGGCAACCTGCAAGCCGCGCAAGGTGGCTTTAGCCCCGGCCGCGTCCGGGTCGAGCGCCAGCACAATCCGGCGCGTGAAGCGCTTGATCAGGTTCAGCTGGGGCTCTGTCAAGGCCGTGCCCATGGGTGAGACGGCATTGGCGAAGCCCCCCTGGTGCAGGGCAATCACGTCCAGGTAGCCTTCGACGATCACCACCTGGTCGCGGGTGCGGATCTCCTTGCGTGCCCGGTCCAAACCGTAGAGCAAATGCCCCTTGTCAAAGACCGGGGTCTGGGGGGAATTCAAGAATTTGGGCACATCCTCCGGGTTGAGGATGCGCGCCCCAAAACCTGTCATGCGGCCGCGCTCATCCCGGATCGGGAACATAATCCGGTGGCGGAAACGGTCGTAGATGCCGCGCTGACCGGGCTGCACTTCGTCGCCAGGGCGCTCGGTGACCAGGCCCGATTCGACCAGATCCTGCTCGGGATAGCCTTTCTCTTTGAAATAGGATAAGGCGGCTTCCCAGGCGTTCGGAGCATAACCCAAGCCAAAAGCCTCGATCGTCTCATCCCGCAGGCCGCGCTTGTGCAGATATTCGAGGGCGGCGTTGCCGGGCGGCGTGTTCAGAAGATGGTGGCGGTAGAAGGTGACGGCGTCTTCCAGCAGCGCACGCAGGTGATCGTTTTCCTCAGCAGCCGCCTGGTCAGCCGGGGTAGGCGGCTTGAGCTGCACGCCGGCGCGCTCCGCCAGGTAGTGCAGCGCCTCGGAGAAATCCCAGCCCTCTTTTTTCATCACAAAGCGGAAGATATCCCCGCCTTCGTTGCACTGCCCAAAACAGCGCCAGGTTCCCGATTCTGAAAAAACGACGAAAGCCGGGGTGCGCGTGTTGGCGTGGAAGGGGCAGAAGCCCGTGTAATTCTTCCCCGAGCGGCGGAGCTGCACCGTCTCAGAGACGAGGTCTACGATATCAATCCGGGATTTGATCTCATCGATAGATGACATGGGTGCACAAATTATACTCGCGGAAGGAAAAGACCGTTATAAGACAGCCTTCTCACCTGCGAGGCGGGATTTTTGAGTAAAAAATATTTGCATCCCAAGAGGAACAATTGGGGAACGAGAGCTTTGATGACGCTCTCCTCTCTTGAATTTATGCCTGGCTGACTTCTGGCAGCTGATGAGCGCTGTCATGCGGCTTGACAAAACGCGCGAAAAATCCCGCTCCCACGGCGCGTCCAATAGCAGAAATTACAAAGACCAGTGGAATCCCCCAGCGGTTCGCGATCAGCCCGCCCACCGTAGCGCCCAAGGCGAGGGAGATTGCTACAGAGATCTGGAACATGGCAGAATATCGGGCGCGCTGCTCTTCAGGAGCAATCGCAAGCAGCAGGTTGAACATTGCCAGGCTATAACCAGCCCACAGGAAACCAGATACGATGTTGATGGGAATAACATGCCAGGTAGCTGTGATGAAATACCAGGCTAAGGGCACAATCGGGATAATTGAGCCTGTCAGGACGATCACTTTTCGCGGCCCCAAGCGATCGTTGAGCTGCCCGAACAAGCGCTGGGCGGGTAAACCGGAGATGCTGGAGACAATCGAAAGGAAACCCACCATGAAAGCGGTGGCGCCGAGATCCTTAACCAGGTAGACGTTAAAGAATGGTCCGGCAATATTCAACGAAAAATTCCAGATCATTGCGTAAAGACAAAACGCCAGGAAGCTCCGGTCGGAGCGCAGGGAGGCCAGCAAAGCAGACAGCGAATAAACCTGCGCTTCATGAGGTTGGCTGCTTTTCTCCGGCTCTTTGATTTGGGCATAACTATATGTAGAGGCCATGCCAATCAAAAACGCTACCAGAAAAGCAACCTGGTAGCCCGAAATCGAACCCATCCCGGTGATTAGCTGGCCTGCCAAAAGCGTCATGGCGATGGTCACCACCCCCATCATCATATTGCGCGTGCCAAAAAAGCGGCCGCGCCAGGAGAGCGGTACGATATCAGCAGTCAAAGATACCCAGGCTGAGTAAGCCAGGTTTCCAGCCCCCGCCATGATCACATTCAGCGCGATCGCCACGTAAACGGCAGCCGCTCCCTTAAATAAGAATGGGAGCACAGCCAGGAGCAAGATCATCAAGCGGGCCACGCCTCCACCAGCCCAAAGGACCAAAGGTTTTCGGCGCTTCGAACGATCTGCCCACATGGCTCCCGGCATCAACAGCACGGTAGCACTCAAGCTGGAGAGTGCCGACATCAAGCCGATCTGAGCATTCGTAGCTCCTAACGCCAGCACATAAAGCGTCTGGTAAGTCAGGAAGATGGCATCGCTGGCAGCCGAGAACACGCCATCAAAAAAGAATGCCCGCAGGTTTCGCCGCTCTGGGCGGGGCAGCTGCGCTGCCCACCTCCCACCGAGAGTCAGGTGCGAAAATTCGGTACGCAGGCGCGCCAATAAGGCACGCGGTGAACGGAATTGGCTCATTAAATCTGCTCGAACCTCAAGGCATTGACAACAAAGAGCGTCACACGGTGTGGGCCAGGTTCAGGGGCACCGGCTGCTTCTTTTAACAGATCGATCACGGCTTGAATTTTTTCCGGCTCAACACCAATGACCAGGGTCACGCTGCCTTTCCGTAGAAATCCCCCCGAGCTGGCAATGCGGGTCACCCGATAGGATTTCGCAACCAGGCGGTTTACCATCGACTCCGCATCGGTATCGCGCACAATGGCAATGATTAGCTTCATGTTCTTATCCCTTATACCTAAAACTGTTCAAAGCGCTCTACATCCAAAGAATAAACCAATGCACCCCCAATTTCAGCTTCAATCATCAAAGGATGAGTTTGTAAAACAACCGTTTCTGTGCGCGCCGGCACGTAGGTGCGCCTGCGTTTACACACTCGCTGGATCAATTGCTGGAGCTCCCCAGCCCGCGCCTGGTTAATTCCAATCAGCAGGCTGATGCTCTCCTTCTGGATGATCCCGCCGCTGCTTTCGATCTGCGTAAAATAAAATCCATTCTGAACAAGCTGCTCCCGGAGGGTAGATACTGTTTCACCCGATACACTGACTACGTATATTTTGTCCACAACCTTATTTTCGGTCATTGGCCTCCTCCTTATTCTCCGACCCTGTCTCACCCTCTGGCATCGTGAAAAGGTCTCGGAGCACCTCATATACCTGCATCGATTTTTCTCGCCCTCTAACCGTTACTTCACCGATGGGTCGGGTCAGGTAGCGGTTTGCGAGCACCCCCACCGTATCAGGACCCAAGACCACCCGGTTAGGCCTGGCTAATTCTTGAAGCCGGTAAGCCACATTGACGGTATCACCCAGGACCGCATACTCCACCCGGTCCTGGCTGCCCACGTACCCAGCCATGACTTGCCCAGTGTTGATACCCACACCGATGACAAATCCGCTCTCCAGGTCTCCCGTGGTCAAATTTTTTACAAGGTCGATAATCTCCAAGCCAGAGATGACTGCCCGTTCTTCTGCATTCTGCGAGATCCCGGTCACTCCAAAAACAGCCATGACCCCATCCCCCACCAATTTGATCAAGCCTGCGTGAGCAAAAATGATCTTGGAGGTCTCCTGGTAAAAACGTGCCAGCAGCCTACCAAATTTCTGCGCTCCAAGGCGTTCAGCCAGGGAGGTCAACTCTTCGATATCGGCAAACAAAACTGTCACGGTCTGCTCTTCCAGCTCTGGGAGATTGCCATGCTCGAGATAATCTTTCAACAAGAAATCAGCCTCTTGTGGGGCAAGGAAGCGCCGCAGCAAGTGCTGCATCTGCTGCTGATTTTGCAGGTCGGCAATTAAACGCGTGCGCTGGATGGTCAGGGCTGCCTGGTGACTGATCGCCACGGCTAACTGCATATCGTGTTGGTCGAAAGCCGGTGCAGCAGGATCAGTCTTATACATATAGATCAACGCTAACACATCTTCACCGCTGATCACGGGCACACATAATGCTGAACGGATGCGGTATAACATGGCGCTCTTTCCGGCATCCTGATCAGCTAGCTGAGCCATATCCGGGATTACAAGCGCGGAACGCTGCTCGATGGCTAATTTTGCAATGGATTCGGGAAACCCCAGCTCACGCAGCTCGCCGAAGGAGCTGGCCAAGATCACTTCACAGCGCTCAGCGCCCATCGAACGCCTCATCAAGTTAGAAACCTCGCGCAGAGCGGTCTCCATATCCAGGATTGTATTCAGCTCGCGTGACACCTCATAAAGTAATACCGCATGGTGGTCGAGCGATTCCAGCAGCAGCTCACGTGTGAAGCGATGGGTCCCCAGGTCTGAGGGTGGGATTTTTGCGGCTGTGTGGAAACGCGCTAACGTCAGTATGCATTGACCGATCCGGATGGTATCTTCAATCCGCAAGACCGCTTTATCTGGAATGCGCTGCTGATTGACAAACGTCCCATTGACGCTGTTGAGGTCGCGGATAGTCAGCTTATCTTCTACCGGGTCATAGAATATTTCAGCATGGAAGCGAGAGGCAGAGATATCTTCGACATAAACATCGCTGCCGCTCATGCGGCCCACAGAATTAATACCCGGCTTGATCGGGTACACATGCGGTTCCCCTTCAGGAGTACGAACAGTCAGTTTCCACATAGCTATTCTGCGCGCTTAAGAGTATACCAAAAGAAATGGTTTTACACCTTACGGTACGGTAAGAATTGGCTGAAAAAGCTCACCCAAGTCTAGCATATTCGAGGCGGCCGTGTAAATATCATCTCATTTTACACCCGCAACCTTAGATATAATTGCTCGCATGCCGCCTCAACTGGCTTATTTCATCTCCCCACATGGCTTCGGTCATGCCACGCGCGCCGCGGCTGTCATGGCAGCCATCCAGACCCTGTCGCCAACCGCTCATTTCGAGATCTTCACCTGCGCGCCGGAATGGTTGTTCCAGGTTTCGCTTTCTGGCTCTTTCACTTACCACAGCCTGGTGAGCGATATTGGGATGGTCCAGCGCTCACCCCTGGAAGAAGACCTCCCGGCAACCCTGGAACGGCTGGAGGCCTTTTTGCCTTTCGATCAGGCGCTTGTGAAAGACCTGTCAGCGCGGGTGCAAGAGCTCGCCTGCCAGCTGATCGTGTGCGACATTGCCCCGCTGGGCATCGCCGTCGCTGCGCAGGCAGGTATCCCATCCATTCTGGTCGAGAATTTTACCTGGGATTGGATCTATGCTGGCTATTTGGAAGCTGAGCGGAGGTTTGCTAAGCCCATCGCAACCCTGCAAGAGGTTTTCCAATCCGCTAATTTCCACATCCAGACCGAGCCGGTTTGTAACTACACGCCCTCCGACCTGGTCACGCTGCCTGTCAGCCGTGCTCCGCGTACCTCCCGCAGCCTGACTCGCCAGCGACTGGGCGTGCCAGAAGACGCCAAAATGGTGCTGGTGACCATGGGCGGGATCGAATCCCCGCTGGCTTTCGCGGATCACCCGGCAGCCGCTGAAGATCTCTTCTTCGTTGTACCAGGAGGCAGCCCGCAGGGTGCTGACCACCGCCGCATCTTGCTCCCCCACCATTCAGACTTCTACCACCCCGACCTGGTGCTTGCCAGCGACGCCATCGTAGGCAAGGCCGGTTACAGCACCGCCGCAGAAGCCTACCTGTCTGGCGTACCCTATATTTATACAGCGCGTGCCCACTTCCGCGAGACCGCCACCATTGCCGCCTTCATCGAGAAGGAATTAGGCGGCTTTGAGATCCAGGAGGAGGAATTTCTGGGAGGGGAGTGGATACCAGGATTGTTAAAATTAATGGGACAATCAAGACCCAAAGAAGAACGCTCAAACGGAGCCGCGCAAGCAGCAAAGGCTATTCTATCCGTGTTATCTTGATCAACTCCGCGATCTGGCGGTCATAAGTTTCCCGGCCCTCTGGGAACCATTTCACGGCGCAGTCCGTAAACCAACCGATCTTCAACAGGCGCATCAGCCACACCACCCCCTGGCCCACGTGCGGGAGCGGGTCAAAACCCAACGACTCCAGCAAGAGTGCCAGGTCCAGATGCGCAGGTCCCAAAATAGGTCGCTGCCAGTCGATCACCCGCGGGCCATCTGGCATCAGGAACACATTATCACCCGCCAGGTCATTATGAACATACCCGGTTCCGGCCTGGAAGGTCGCCAGCACATCTGTGCAGAAAGCCCAGCGTTCGAGACGAGCCAGATCTTCTCGATAAACGCTTTTAAATATGCCAGCCTCGACCAACCCCTTTAGATCGCTTAGCACCACCCCCATCCGCGCGGTACCATTTTTGCTCCGTACAGATATCGAGGTAATAAGGAAGCTCGCCCTCAATCTCCGCAATCTGCTGGAGCAGACTGCGACCTGCTTCAAGAGCCTGTGACTCAGACAGGTTGAGCTTCTCCAGCGTCGGAGCATCAATTTCATCGAAAAGCATGGCAGAATACACACCTGCCCGGTAGATTGTTCTTGCAGGAACAAGCAGGCAGGAATGCACCTGCGCGTAGAATTCCGGCTCCACCGTAGGTTCGTGCTGTGCCTTATAGATCAGCCTTCGCCCGCCGCTGGTTGTGATGCGCTGCACGCAGGAGAGCGGCCATTCTTGAATGGTTTGGCGCTGAACGACCGGGCTGCCCAGCAAAACGCCTAGCTCCTCATCATCGTGCAGGTAGAGGTCAAAATAAGGGTGGCGGTTCACGAAAGAATTCCTGGCCTCCTAATCAGGAATGCGCAGCTTTTCAACGAAATCCACCAGGGCTTTCGTGAAGGGTCCCTGGCATTCCTCTTGAGGCACATGCCCGCAGTTTGGAATGACGACCAGCTCGGCAGCCGGCAGCTCTTTGGAAAGCTTGATGCTCTCTTCTGTCGGAACGATGCGGTCATCATCCCCGGTAATCACCAGCACCGGCAGGTTCAGCTCGTCAAGGCGTTCTTCAAGCTTCAAATCCCGGCTGGCTAAGGTGAACTCCCACAGGGCTTTATCCCAATCCGCGATCTGGGTGAACTTGCGATATTCTTCCAACGTTTTCGAAGTGATCTGCGTTGGATCATGCCAGGCTTGTTGTATCAGCGCTTCACTCCTGCTCAGCAAGCTGCGCGCCACCAGCGGTCCCAGGCGGCGCATTTGCGGAGTCTTCAAGAGAGGTTTCACCCAGCTTGGAGCACCCCCACCAGAATAGATAGCCGGGTCGACCAGCACAAGCGCTGTAACCCGCTCCGGGTGGCGCAGTGCGGTATAAGCCGCCACGCTTCCCCCGGCGGAATTGCCAACCAGGACGGCCTGTTCAATTCCAAGCTTGTCCATCAGACCCACCACGATGTCGGTTTGGGCTTCAGGAGAATATGGGTTTTGGCCTTTCCAGGTCAAAGGCCTGGCGCTGAGACCGAAAGCAGGGCGGTCAAAAGCCACGACGGTGCCGCGCTGCGAAAGCGGTGCCATCACACTCCTCCAGGAATTGGTGCTGGAGGCAAAACCATGCAAGAAGATCATCACCGGCTCGCCTGAGCCAGCGACCTTGTAATGGATTTTCTGCCCATTCACATCCACAAATTGGCTGTCGGGGTCTGCCAGCTCCTCGATAGACCGTGCGCCCGTCAGGGGAGGCACCGGGATGAAGAAGGGCACGATCAGCGCTGCCAGGATCAATACACCCAGGGCGATCAATAAAATTCGAGCGATTTTCTTTAACATTTCAAATATCCATCAAAAATATTTGACTGCATTGAACAGCCCAAAAGCATTGATATAACGGTCCATTGCGCTGGTAATCCGGTCGACCACATACGCGTTTGGATCTGGCATCCACCTGCCAAGGTTCTGGTACAGACGCTGGCGCGCCTCCATCACAGGAGGCTGAGTCCAGATATAACGTGCCCCGGTCTGCACCAGCCACTCGCGCCGCTCTGCAGCCAGGTCTCGGAACTCCCGCCCTTTCTCATCCGGCTGGAGCCACTTTTTCCAGCGCCCCGAATCCAAAACCGCCTGTTCCAAGGCTTCCATGAAGCCGGACGGCAGCATGCCCGGCCGCGTTTGGCACAGGGCCGCCTCTTTGCTCACCAGGTCACGCAGTGCCAGGTATTCAGCCGCCGTGAACTCTGGCCCAACATTGGCGCCGCCCATGCCGGTGGCAGGATAATCACCCGGGTTTTCCACCCAATCTGAATAATGACCTTTGACCAGCGATCCGAGCGGAGAGAGGGTCTCGTACAGTTTCTGCGCCGCCTGAGCATCGAAATAGGTGGTATGCAGGTCAGTGCCCACCTGGGCAACCACAAAACATGGCCAGGCATTCTCTAAAAGCTGCGCCTGCAATCCCCGGCGCAGCTCAGCCAGGAAGCGCTCAAAACGCTCAAATTCCACCAGACCGCCGTGCACTTCCTCCGTGCCGACTTCATAAGCCACCCCTGGTAAGCCGCGCCGCTGCCGGTAGCGCTCTGCATGCGCGATCAGCTCAACCGTGCGCCTGACCACCACATCTACCGCCACTGGCTCGCCCGCCGGGAGCGAGCGGTCAACCGTAGGGTCAATATGCAAAAGCTGGTATCCAGCCTCCAGGCAAGCCTCCAGCGTGCGCTTGACGTTGGACATCGTTTCATCGAAGGAGAGCTGGTTTAAGGTATCGCGATCCTTCAGCCAGGGACCGCCGTGGTCCAGGCACGGGTAGAGCGGTCCATCCCAGCCATACTTTTGGCCAAAGAAGCGGATCCGCTCCACAAAAGCCGCCGGCGTCCAGCCTGTGTAACCGCCATCGAGATCCACCTGGTTCAGCGTGGCTGCAAAGAGCATGGGAGCCTGGTTGAGAGCGGCGGTCTTCACCGCGGCCTCTAAAACTGCCTCAGAATTTGGGCAAGCTGCCAGCAAAGTCAGCTTTGCCTGCCCCGATGCGCGCAAGCGGATGAGGGTCTGGATCACATCCTGCAGGGGACGCATCGGTTAATAATCCACGTACCAGTCTGTCGTTAATTCCGGCGGGGCAAAAAAACCCGTCCAGGGTTTCGCTAATCCTTCACACAGAGCTGTCAGGCGCTGCATGCGTACTGCTGCGGTTGAGCGCAAGAAATCCAGGCGCTCTTCACCGGTCAGCTTCGTGGCCTCTTTCCAAACCGCGCGGCCCACAGCGACTCCCGAAGCTCCCTGCTCACAGGCAACGGTCACCTGGCGCACGAAGGTTTCGTAATCGACCGAGGCGGAGAGCAGCACCCACGGCACGCGGCTGGCAGCCGAGAGCTCGGCGCAAGCCTCTGCCCAGCGCTTCTCATCTTTCTCGGCGCTGATATCGAGGGGAAATTCTGCTTTCAGAACATCCATGGGGTACTGCGTCAGGCGTTTTGCGGTTTCAATGACCACCCGGTGCAGCTCATCCGGAGCCAATTTCTTCTTGGCAGGATCGATGGAATACGAAAGCGGTTCGACGAATAAGGGTAAATCTTGTTCCTGGCAGTCTTGAGCCACCTTTTGAACCAGGGCCTCGAGCTCGCGTGCCGTCGGTGAATCAGGATGATAATAGGCCAGCAGCTTGACTGCGCTGGCGCCCATGCGCCTGACCTTGGCGACACTGAATCCCGTTGCGATTCTTGACTGGCGCGCCTGAGCATCACCCGTATAACCGGTTTCTTCAACCGCCACCAGCAGGCCCACCTGCCCCGGCAGCGCTCCAGAGGCCACGCAGTGCGCGGCTCCGAACATGGGGTCCAGAAGCACCGCGGTAGCCGAGGGTGAAAGCCTGCTGATCACTTGCTGCTTGAACTCGATCAAATCTGTATCCGGAACCTGGTCAGGCGCCTCAGGCTTCAAGGCCGTGCGCAGGTTGTTGCGATGATCGAGAGCCAGCACAGCAATGGCTCCCCGCTTCGTCGAACAGTGCTGTAAGCCGCGATATTTTCCTATGGAAATGGTTTGCATCATAATCCTCCTAAATTGACATCCTTGATACTTTCTCTGCCTCTGCGTGAGATGGAGCGCCCTCCATCGGACCCTGCCTGGTCACTGCCAGGGCACCCGCTGCGCAGGCAAAACGCGCCACCTGCTCGAGAGGCCAGCGTTCCTCCAATCCTACCAGGAAAGCCGCATTGAAGCAATCTCCTGCGCCGGTAGGGTCGACCTCCTCAACCTTAAAGCCTTTGACATCCAGGCGTCTGCCTCCCGCATAAACGCTGCAGCCTGCCGCGCCGCGCTTGTAGACCAGGACCTTCTCGCGGCTGCCCAGGAGCACCCTGGCGGCCCGGTCATCGTCCGCAATTCCCGCCAGGGCCTGCGCCTCACTCGCCGTAGGCACCAGCAAGTCTGCTGCTTCGATAAAGCGGGCAAAGACTATGCGCGCCTGATCAACCGCCATCAGCTCCGGGCGCAGGTTCGGGTCGAAGCTCACCCTCCCTCCAGCGGCTTTCGTCAGCTCAACCGCCCGCCAGCAGGCTGCCAGGCAGCTCTCGTTCAAGGACAGCGTCGAGCCAGAGATGTGCAGCCAGCCGATATTGGCGAAGGCAGCCGGATCAATCTGCTCCGCAGACAGCGCCCCCGCGGCAGAATGGCGCAAGTGGAACACAAACTCACGGCTGCCATCCAGGGCATAGGCCACGAAGGCCACCCCCGTTGCATACCCCGAGGGGGTTTGCAGCCCGGCAGCATCAACCCCTTCACGCTGCAGGCGGCTGCGCAGCAGGCGGCCAAAAGCATCCTGCCCCACGCTGCCGATAAAACGCACCGGATAACCCAATCGAGCGGCTGCCACGGCGAAGATCGCCGGCGCGCCGCTGGCAAAGGGCCCTGAGAAGGTGCCTTCCTGGTCGAGAGGCATCCCGGCTGAGGGGCGCATGACCTCCACCAGGGCTTCGCCGATCACGACAATCGCTTTGACTCATTCTTCACCTCCCAAACAAACTTATCCGGATGAAGGTGCCGGAGAACGGCTCGCTCTTCCCACCCAGAGGAACAGCAGCGCTGCAGCCAGGATCACCAGGGCGACATAGCGGAACATCAACGCCGATCCCACCGCCTGGTAAAGGATGCCTCCCATCAGCGCACCTACCGAGCCCCCCAGGCCAAAGAACGTGCCCGAAAACAAACCCTGCGCGGTGTTGCCCATCCCCACCGGAGCGATCTGGCGCGGCGTAGGAGACCCCGGCTGCCCAGGTGAGCGAAAAAGTCAGGCCGTGCAGGAGCTGCACCGGCAGGATCATCCAGGCTGTTGGTAAGATGGAAAGCATCAAGGCCCTCAGAACATACACAAACAGCGAGAACACCAGGAGCGGGCGCGCTCCCCAACGCTTCATCAAGGCCCCCGAGTAAAAGAAGACGGGCAGCTCGCTGATGGTAGCCACCGTTAGCGCAAGACCCATCAGAGTCGTGCTGGCGCCCAGGTCGTTCAGCCTGAGGAACAGGTAATTCGAAAGGACAGACGAACCGACCCCGCTGACAAAAACCACCAGGAGGAACAGGCGCCAGCGGTTATCTTGTAAAAGACTGCGCAGTCCCTGCCAGAACCTGCCGCCGATGCTGGCATGCCCCACCGGCAGGCTCATGACAACCACAAACACGACTGCCATCTGGACCAGGTAGCCCCAAAAAGACCACTGGATGCCCTGGCCCTTAATCAACCAGCCGATGACCGGGGCCGATAAACCCCAACCCACTGCCCCCCAAAGGCGCAGCTTGCCATAATGGTCCTTGTGCTCCCCCAACAGCTCCATAACGGTGCTGTCCATCATCGGGATGATCGGGGCCGCGTTAAACGCATACAGGGTGACGACCAGGATGAGCCAGACGAAAACCGTGGTGACCGACAGCACCCCCACCATCGTCATGGAAAGCAGGATAGCAAGGCCCAGGAGCAGGCGTTTCTTGTTCGTCGCGTCAGCCAGGCCTCCCCAAACCGGCGTGCTGAGCAGTGACATCAGCGTCGGGATGCCTGCAAGAAGGCCGATCTGGCTGCCGCTCAAGCCCAACCCCTGGTAGTAAATCACCAGGTAAGGGCCCAGGGCAGCCATTGCCCCATAGACGAAGAAATAATAAAGCTTGGGTTTTAACATCACAAGAATCGACGTTACATGGGCAGCCTTACACAGCGAATCACTTTTTCACCCAGGGCAGGTATTGGGCCTGGGCAGCCAGCAGGTCATCCGCTAGAAGGGTGGATTGCTCGAGCGAGCTCACCGCGCCGTCTAGAACAAGTGCCTGGATGAATTTTTCGCGGCTTTTTTCCAGGGCAGCTTCAACGATCGCTTCAATCCACAGGTAGCGCGTGGCAAGCACCCCAGCGATCCCGGCGGGGAGGGGAGGCAGCACCAGCGGGCGCATTCCGTGTCCATCAGCCACCGCCGGGCTTTCGATGATCGCCTCCGGGGGCAGGTTCGGCACCTGGCCCTTGTTGGGCAGGTTCGCTGAATACACTTTTGCCCGCCCCTGGCGGATCGAAGCGATGATATCGATCACCTGCTCGTGTTCGCCTGCCGCGTGCTCAAAATAATCCGATGCCAGCGGTTTGTCAGAAAAGGCTTCCTCCTCCATCTGCTGGTAGATCAGGTCGCCATGATAGATGGTGCCTTCGAAACAGAACTCGTCGATGCCCAGCTTCTTGCCGAAATACCGCCCCTCCCGGAAGAATTGAGGGAAGAACTCAGTCACATGCCGGTCCAAGGCCGAGGGAATGGCACCGAATTTTAGGAGCAAATTCCAGCTAAAGGGGTGACCGTAAGATGAGCCAAATGCAGTTTCGATATCCACCCTTGGCTCTGAGCTCCAGGGTTGGTCCGAGGCGGGTGCGCTGGAAACCACCTTTTCGGCAATCTGGCGCAGCTCGGGGCTGGCATCTTTACCCTTGACCAGCACCTGGGTAAACCAGGTCAGGTGATTGATGCCCACCGCCGTATATTCTAGCGAAGAGAACGGCACGCCCAATTTTTCAGCCAGGTAGCGGGCGGTATCAAAGACGCCGTGGCACAGGCCCACCATCTTAGCGCCCGTCGCTTTATAAACGGCCCGGCACACCGGTGCCATGGGATTACCGTAGTTAAAGAACAGCGCCTCCGGAGCCAGGTCGAGTACATCCTGAGCGATCGCCACCATATCGGGGATCATGCGCAGGGCGCGCGAGGAACCGCCCGGGCCGACCGAGTCACCGACCGGGTAGAAGAGGCCGTATTTGCGCGGGACAAACACATCCTGCTCCCAGGCGCGCCGTTTGCCAACCCCAATCGTGCAGATCACCACCGTCGCCCCTTTTAAAACATCACGCCGCTCCACCGCAGCGGATAACCGGATGGGTGCCTGCCGGGCAGCGATCATCTTGGCGGTCATTCGCCTTGCAATCTCCAGAGCATGCGGGTCGATATCAACCAGGGCCAGGTCAACCTCCATCCCCGAGCGGATCAGGTCCCCCACCAGGCCCCGGGTGAACATGGCGCTTCCCGCGCCGATCAAGATAATCTTTTCTGTCATTGTTTTTTCTCCTCTGTATGAATTTTATGAATGGGTGGAATTAGCGGTTTGCATTATTTTTGCACAGAAATTTATTTCTGAAGTTGATATAAGTTAATTGGACCTCGCCAGACCAGCCGCGTGCGATATCCCGCCTTTGCCAGTCCCTGTGGGTTAGTGTCAAAGTAGATCGGGTGCGAATCCAGGTTCTGCTGAATCAGGTCAAGCTCTGACTGCGAAATCCCCAGGGCTTCATCCTGCGGGTAGGTCTCCAGGAACTGCAGGTCAGTGCGTCCCTGCTCGATCTTAGCCGCGTAATATAAGGGAAAGAGCTGGCCCCAATCGGTGAAGAGGATCGTATTTTCATCCAGGGCTGCCACGATCTTCGTAATATTGGCATGATAACCCTCATCGATCCAGTTGACCGGGTATTGATCGTAAGGGAAATCGGGCTTGCCCGCCCGGAGCATCTCAGCCCGCGCCGGCAGGAATGGCCAGAGCAAAAGAGCGATCAATGCCAACCCGAGCACGGGCTGTAAGAGGACTGAGGCACGCTTCGGCAAGAAATCAAGCAGCGCAAGCAGGAAACCCGCCCCCGCAGCGACACACACCGCCATCAACACATAACTTGGGATATAGAACACATAAAAATCCCAGATCGGATAATTGAACGTGTAGCTATACTGGCCCGCCAGGGCTAAGAGCAGTAGAACTCCAATCCGCCAGCGGCGGAACAAGGTGGCGGCTATCCCCAGGACCGCCAGCCCGATCGCCAGCCAGGAAAATTCATCCGGCAGCGCCTCCCAATAAAGCCGCGCCTGCCTGGGCATGACGGCTTTGACATCTTGGAACATGAACTGCCGGAACTGTGGCACCCGATACTCCCAAACCAGCCGCTCCCAGGGTGCGTCCACATCTGCGGGGGTCATCTTCCAAAGCGATAGACCCGGGCGCACGGTGGTATTGAAATAGCTTTCCGGTCCGGTATTGCGGTCGACCAGCATAAAAAACGCACCAAAGAGCACCAAGCCTGTCAGGAGGCCGGTTAACACAGGCTTCCAAACCTTCCGCCAGTCCTTCCAGCTCAACAGCAGGTACACCACCACAGCCGGAGCCGCCAAAGCCACGCTCAGGTGCACCCCCAGGCTCAGGACACCCAGTGCGGCTGCTACGGCCAGGTAAAGTCCCCGTTTGCTTTGATCCCATAGGATTATGCATAAAAGAATCATGGATAAGAAGAAGGCCCCCGCTGTATACACTTCCGCAATCACCGCTTGCGACCAAAAAGTGGCTGAGAACGCCAGCGCAGCCGCTCCAACCAGCCCACCCCAGCGCTGGCCGCTGAGCAGCGTCCCAGCCAGGTATACACCTCCCACCGTCAAGCCCGCCATGCACGCCGAAAACAGGTTCACACGGTAGGCAATGGACTGCACCGGGATAAGCGTGAATACCTTTGCCAGCAGGAGGTACACATCGTAACCGGTTGGATGGGTATGCGCCAGGAGCGCTGCCAGGGTCTGGAACTCACCTGAGTCGCCCGGCAGCAAGCCCGGATAGAGCGTACGAGCATATAAGGCAAAGGCGATTGCCGCCATGCACAAGGCTATCCCGCCGTCCAGGCGGGATAGCCGAAACTCAACCTTAGAAGTCAGCATAAACCTTTTTTACTTAAAACCGGTCAGGGCAATGCCGCGCACAACCCAGCGCTGGAAGATAAAGTAAACTAGCAGGATGGGTAAGATCACCAGGACAGAAGCTGCCATGGTCAAATCAAAGCGTGAGCCATGCTGGGAATTGTACCAGGTGAGCATGACCGGCAGGGTGCGTTTCTCGTTGGTGGTGATCACGATGAGCGGCCACAGGTAATCGTTCCAGGTGCCCATAAAAGTGAATATGCCTAGCGTCGCCAGGGCAGGACCCATTTGGGGCAAAATGATGCGGGAATAGATGCCGAACTCTCCCGCGCCGTCGATGCGGGCAGCATCGATTAATTCACTGGGGATGCTCTCAATGAACTGGCGCATCAAGAAGATGCCGAAAGCGCTGGTTGCCCCAGGAACAATCAGCCCCATCAGCGAATCGGTTAAGCCCATGCGCACCAGGATCAGGTAGAGGGGGATCATCATCACCTGGAAAGGGATCATCATCGAGGCCAGGAGCATGGTAAAGAGGACATTTTTCCCATAAAACTGGTATTTGGCAAAAACATAGCCCGCCAGCGAGCTGGTAAAGAGCACCATCGTTACCACGCTGGCCGAGACAATGATGCTGTTCAAGTAAAAACGCGCTATGGGAACGTGCGGGTCGTTGAAGATCGTCCGGTAGCTCTGCAAGGTGAATTTTTCGGGCAGGAATGTCGGCGGCAGCTTGACGATCTCCGTGGAAGATTTGAACGAAGTGCTCAGCATCCACAAGAAGGGTACCAGTGTGAACAGAATGCCAAAGAGTAAGATGCTATAGAGAACCACCCGGCTGGTAATGAACCCAACCCGTGCTGGTTTCTTCTCAGTTTTACCAGAATTAGATGTACTTTGAATGGCGCTCATGATTAGTACTCCCAATCCTTACGCAAGAAGCGCAGCTGGAGCAAGGTGGTGACCAGGATGATCAGGAACAATGCCATCGCCACCGTGGCTGCCAGGCCCATCTCTTGGAAGCGGAAAGCCGTTTCATAGATATGCAGCACCAACACACGCGTCAGGTTCGAAGGACCTCCCCGGTTGGTCATCACAAAGAAAATCACAAACACCTGCCAGGCTGAAAGCATGGTCATCACGATTACAAAGGTCAAGGTCGAGCGCAGCAACGGCACCGTGATATGCCTGAAACGCTGCCAGGCATTCGCACCGTCTACCACCGCTGCCTCGTGAAACACCTCCGGGATGCCCTGCAGACCGGCGATGAAAATCACCAGGTTAAAGCCCATATCCGCCCAAAGATAAGTGACCAGCACGGCCAACATGGGTAAGGGAATGCCCAGGATACGCGTGGTGGCATCGGTCAGCCAGGGATAACCTTTCAGACCAAGCTCACGCAATACCATATTGAGCAAGCCAAAAGTAGGGTTATAAATAACCCCCCAAAGCAGTGAGACTGCTACGGCGGAGGTGACCACCGGCAGGAAGTAGATCGTCCGGAAGGTCATTTTCAACCGTTTATGGGCAGACTCAATCAGCACCGCCAAAGGCAGGGTGACAGCGATATTCAGGGGCAGGTACAGCAAAGCAAACATGAGCGTATTCTTGACCGAGATGCGGAAAAGCTGCCCATTGGGAGAATCCGAGAATAAATCAGCGTAATTATCCAATCCAATAAATGGATTGCCCCCTCCAAATCCCAGGAAGCCGCCCAACCGGGTTGGGCTGTAGCGGAAAAACGTAATCGCTATACCCCACAGCATGGGCACCAGGGTAAAGAACATCATAAAAAGCATAATGGGGGTAAGCGCAGAGGCCACGAATCTATTCTGGCTGCGATACAAACGGCCTCGTTTAGGAGCGTCAACGGCCATGGGATCCTCGCTATGATCTTTGAAATGGGTTGCGATGGGGTGGTACCACCCCATCGCATACAAAAGACAGAAGGTTATGAAGAAGCCAGCTTGGCATCGATCTGGGCGTTGGCCTCGTCGTCCATTATGACGCAGGTCTCCTTGACAGAGCGCAAGCCTTGCAGGCATTCGGTCACACGGGTCTGGATGACGTTATACCAGATGTAATCGCGGTCCTGCAGGTCACCCACAAACCGGCCATAAGGCAGCACGATCAGGCTGGGTCCAAGCCAGGGAATATCGTTGAGCAGGGTCGGATCTTCCGCAACCGACTTTAGAGCCGGCACGGTGCCGGTGTTTACATTCCAATAACGGGCATTTTCCGCGTTCTCGGTCACAAATTTCGACAGGTCCCAGGCCGTATCAGCGGCTTTGCTGTTGGGCGATACCACCTTGCCCCAGCCGGCATCCGCGGCGAAATTGCGCTGGCTGCCATAGAAGGGGCTGGAGACATGATCCCAGGGATCCGGAAAGTCGGGGTAGTTCCTTTTACCTTCAGGAACGATCCAGGGACCAATATATCCGATGGCCACCAATCCCTGGAAGAAAGAATCTCCTACCCAGTTTGAGCCGCCATTAAAGGTCAAGGGATCCACAACTTTGTCCTTCACCGCCATATCGGTCAGCCATTGAACAGTCGCTTCTGCTTCTGGGCTTTTCATATTCAGGTGCACTTTATCGTCGGCGAAATACTCAGCGCCGCGCTCCAGGATGCCTTCCCAGAACAAGAAGCCCAGGCCGTCTCCGTTGACATAGTGGAAACCGGCTACGGTCATGACACCATCTTGAACCTTGGTCATCTTTACGGCATCGGCGACCAGCTCTTCCCAGGTCTTCCATTCTGGTTTGTATTTCAGACCGGCTTCTTCGAACATGCGCTGGTTCGCCAGGACGCCGCCCACTTCCAGGTTGTATTCGTTGGGCATCCCGTACAGCTTGCCTTCCCACACATACCCATCCAAGGGCGCGGCATAAAACAGCTCCTGCGCTTTTGACATGCTCATCAGCACTTCAGGGACCTCTGCCAGCGTACCGCCCTTGGCATAAGCCTGTACCCAGCTTCCGAACATCTCCATGACGTCCGCTTCAGTCTTCGCTGCCATGTTAGTCTGGATGGTGGTGATAAAATCTGCATAGGGGAAATTCTCATAGGTGATCTCTACGTTGGGATTCGCATCCATATACTTCTTCACCAATGCCTCGTTTGCAGCTACGAAGGAGGGGTTCTGGTGCGACCACATCTTCAAAGCAATTTTCTCTCCTGTGGATGGCGCTTCAGCAGGTTGTTCTTCCGATGTGGCAGGCGCCTCGGTTGCGTTTGAGCCGCAAGCAGCCAGGGCTGCGCTTCCGGCTGCGAGAGCGGTCAAGCGTAGAAAATCACGGCGGGATAACGGTTTGTTTGTCATGCGTTTCTCCTCATTAAATTCTATTGAAATGATGGTTGAAATTGGTTGAGAAGGTCAGATTGACGCGTTGGTCTTGGATCGATAAAACACCTCCTTAGGGGATTTGCTTGGCCCAGCCAAGGCCAGTGAAGTTGTTTAATCCCCCGCTCATCCTACGTTTGTATCCGACCCGGCTGGTGGTGTAATGTTGAAAATCCATCGCTGTAAACCATATTCTAGCACGATAACCCAAAAAGCTTCCGAACCATCGGTTACAAAAACACCACCGGGCTTAAGTTGGTAGGCAGGTCAGGGTTGAGACCCTTCGCCAGCGAACGGTGGAAAGCCATCAATTGAATCAGCGGCAGGTAGAGCGGTAAGAGAGCCATCTCGTCCAGGGCAGCCGGAAACTCGATTTTGTACTCAGCAGGGATATCTGCCAGCTGGCTGCCCACGACCAGGAGGCGCGCCCCGAGCTTGCGCATATCTTCCAGGACAGCCGCCTCGGTCTGCCGGTTCGTTTGAGAGATCAAGCCTGTCACCAGGGTATGCGGGTTGACCATCGACATCGGCCCGTGCCGGAACTCCATAAAATGGAATGGCTCGCTGTGGCTGAGGGTCATTTCTTTCATTTTCAGGCTCACCTCACAAGCCAGCCCATAACGGTAAGCGCCGCCCAGGAAGTAGAAACGCTCCAGATCCAGATCCGATCCCACCTGCGCAGCCATTTCTGCGTAAGTACCCAGCATCTGGCTGCAGGCGCCTGCCAGCTCTGGCAAAGCCTGGAGCACAGCGCTTCGATTTGCCCACAGGGCTGCCAGGTACAGCGTGCCCAGGTAAAGCGTGCTGAAAGCCCGAGTTTGCGCCACGCTCTCTTCCTGTCCCGAGGGGAGCATCACATTGACTTTCCCAGCCGAAGCTAAAGCCCGCTCTGGGTAACACGAGAAGGTCAGGATATCCCCGTACCCACCCAGTCGAAAAGCCGCACAGGCCCGCAGGGTTTCGGTGGTCTCGCCCGACCGGCTGACAGCCACCAACAGGGCGCGCTCTCCTTTATGGAAGTAGAGCTGCGGGTTCAACCACACCTCGGAGGCAGGCAGCCCGCGGCTGGGCACACCCGCTAACCCCTGCAGCAGCGCCGCTCCGGCTAATGAAAGATAATAGGTGGAGCCGCAGCCGGTAAAGATCACCTGGGTGTAACCGTTCTTCGCCAATGCGCCCAGCTCAACCGACATGCCCTGCAAAACTTGCAGTGCTGCCGTCCAAGCGGTGGGCTGTGAGTAGATTTCATCTCGTGTAAAATTTCCAGCGATTGTTTCCATACACCCTTCCTTCCATCAGATCAGGATTGAGCCAGAATACGCTCTGCATTCCGGAAATAAACTTTCTCTAAAACCTCATCGGGCAGGTGTAAACCATAGATCATCCAGCGCCCCTGTCCAGGGATTTCGCCCGGGTTATAGTTGAAATATTCGTCGTCGGTCTCCAGGAAACGGTAATAAATCCGGTAAGAATCCAGGTTAGGGCCTGCATCGGTGCCAAACAAGATCCGGTCGGCATAGCGCAGGAAGAAACGCCGCGCGGTATACGGTTGGCGGCCCAGCTCTCCAATGCGTGCACCAATATCGATGTAGAAATTGGGACAGCGGTCTAACAGGTCGCCAACCCAGCCCAGGTTCTCCGCATACCAGGCTACATGCGCTCCGATGAAGGTCGTCTGCGGGTGACGTTCTACCACGCGCCCCATCGCATTGACAATGGAAAGGAAAGATGGGAAGGGCGGGCTGAGAAATTGCCAATCGGGGTTCCCTTGCAGCTCTTCCCAGCGTTCATTGTATTCATCAACCGGCTCAAAAAAGGCAACTGGGTCAGCGATATGGATCGCGACGGGCAGATGCAGCTCGCCAGCCGTTTGCCAGATCGGTTCGAGGCGCTCATCATCCACTGCAACAAGCTGCCCGAGGTGGTCGCGCACATGCAAGCCGAACGGTTTCCAAATTTTGATACCGGCTGCCCCGCGCCTCTTCTGGATGCGCAGGCGGTCTGCGGCCCATTCAGCGAAACCATCCCCCTGTTCCTGCCAGGCAGACCAATCCACCCCACCAAAAACCTTGAAGCGCTCTCCGCCTGGCTCCAGGTGCGTCAAGTGGGCCTCGAGCACAGCCTCCCCATACATTCCATCAAAATCAACATACGTTTGCACGCCGGCTTCATCCAAGGCCGCCAGAAGCTCATCGAGCGGGCGTTGTACCCATCCACCCCCAAACTCATCTCCAAGGTGGTTGTGAAAATCGACCACGGGAAAACGCGGCTTCAAAATGGTGGTGCTCTTTGTCACCAAATAGGAACGTGGACGGTAATCACTCAACAGCATGACCCGACTCCTTAAGTTCAGACAACGAGAACCTGGATACCGCGGTTTTGTAAAGCAGCCACGACACTAGCAGGCGCCCCTTGGGTTGTCACCAGGGTTTGCATGGCGGTGATGGGCGCCACAAAGGCGGTTGAAACCGTGCCCAATTTCGTATGGTCGGCTGCCACGATCACCTGCTTTCCAACCCTCAGGATGGCACGGTCCGTCATCGTCTCCGGTAAATAATCATTCGTCAAGCCCTGCTGCAGGTCGACGGCGTGGATGCCGATGATGACTTTATCAGCGCGCAGCTCGTTTAAAGCCTGCTCAACCAGGTGCCCGATGAACGACATCTCGGTGTGGCGCAGCATGCCGCCCAAAGAAATCAAAGTGATCCCCAGCGAGGCCGCCAGGGTATTGCAAACCAGCAGAGAATTAGTGATGACGGTCAGTCCCTGGCGCTCCTTCAAAGCCTGAGCGACCTCCAACACCGTGGAGCCGCTGCCTAAAAAGATCGTCTCACCAGCGTGCACCAGTTCTGCGGCTGCCAGGCCAATCCGCTTTTTCTCTTCTGCCATTTCTGCAGAGCGCAGCAAGACCGGCGGCTCGGGAGGTGCCTGGCGAATGGAGATCGCCCCTCCATGGACGCGCTGCACTTTCCCTTGTTCTGCCAGCAATTCCAGGTCGCGCCGGGCGGTAGCCTCGCTGATATCAAACAATTCACATAAGTGTGCAATGGTTACGCGAGGTTGGTGAGACAAGATTTTCAGAACTTGCTCTTGTCTTTCAGGTCCGGTCATTAATTTCGGATCGTATACATTGTCCATAATGCCTCATCAAAGTATGAATACTTACCCACCCTCCATATCATAGCAAATTATTGAACGGTTGTAAAGTACTTTGCGTGTTTTTTTGACGGTTTTTGATACTTTATGAATATTTTACCAAAATATCACTCACCAACTTCAAGCGCTCCAAAGGCATATGCCACAGGTCCCAAGACAGAACCACACCATCCACACCCGCCTCCAAGACCGCTGACCAATCCTGGCGGATCTGCTCTGGGCTCAGCTCACAAACGCCGGGGATTTCAACCAATTCGAGGCCCGCGTAGAGCGAGCGGACACCCAACCTCTGCCCTCGCCTCACCTCTGAAGCCAAAGCAGAGGAAGGCAGTCCTTGGGCACGCAGGTCCTGAAATGTGCCGGGCAGGGCGAGCTTCGTCTGCTTATTTAAGAAATCTAAGGCCTCCATCTCACCCATCCCTGCGTTTTGGTTAAGAAAGCCCGCCAACCCCATCAGCTCATACGGCAGCCCGGCAGGTCCCCAGGCATGTATGTAGGTCATCAACTTGATCCAATCGCAAACCTGGGAGAGTACTCCCAGGTCTTGCCCCACCATCCCCGCCAGGCTGGGCGAGAAACAGTCCAGGCCAATTTCCATCCCCCTGGATGAGGCAGCTTCAGAAGCCAAACGCACAAAATTCGAAATGCTTTTAGCACGAAACCGGAAGAAATCCCGCAGCCCATCCGCCACATCTCCAGGCAGATCGGGCAGGCAGTTACCCAACAGGCTGGCTGTCAAACAGCGGGCCGCCTCAGGGGTATGGTTCCATTTTCGCAAGACCTGCCGGAAGACTGCCAAATCCAGACCTTCTGCCCGCGCTGCCCGGCAGCAGTCTTCGCAAAAGCAGCCCAGGTACGCTGAGGGATTCGGCGCAGGCGAGGGAAAGCGGATCCTGTCCAGGAATACCCCTTGAAAAGGCGGAACACTGACCTCCAGAAGATGGGCACACACAGCCTCCTGCACTTCCGGTTTATTCGGGCATATAAAGGTGAATTCAGGCAGGCCGCGAAAACCAGGCACCCGCCTGCCATCTACCCCCACCGTCTGCCATTCAGGCAGCGGAGAGAGCAACCCATCGCCGGTCAGCAGCGGCTGCCAGCGGTAGAGGCGAACTCCTAATCGCGCAGTCTCTTCGACCACCGCATCCCATAAGGCTTTGGGGATATTCCAGCCCAGCAAAAGCTTCGACACAGGTAGAAGCATGCAAGCCTCGTGCAAAAGATCTCGAGCTGCCTGCGGAGAAATTTCTCTCAGCTCGGGTGCATCTTCCAGAAACTGAACCGCGATCGATATCATCCAACGCCCTTCCACTTAAAAGTTTACACCAAAATATTAGAATGATTTGACATACAATTAATTTCATGCTACACTGTTAGCGTTACCGTTAGCGCTAACGGTAACGCTAACAATTAGGTAAGCACCCTGTTTCGTTCTCAAGATACGGAGGTTGCGCGTGAAATCCAAAGTGACCATCCAGCATGTCGCTGACGCGGTCGGGGTTTCCACCCAAACGGTATCCGCGTGGTCAACAACAAACCGGATGTGTCCAAAACCACACGGGCGCGTGTCTTAGAGAAGATCCAGGAGATGGGCTACGAGCCAAACCTATTGGCACGCGGCCTGGCTTCTAACAAGACCTTCACCCTGGGCTTGATCATGGATGATTTCAGTGATCCCTTCTACGCGCAAATCATTGCTGCTGCAGAAGCCGAAGCCCGCCGCCTCGATTACTTTTTCTTAATTTGCAGCGCAGAACGCAGTCCTTCGGACGAGATCAAATTTCTTAAAATCCTCTCCTCCCGGCAAGTGGATGGCATCTTGCTGTTAGCGCTGCCTAGCTCCGAAGAACAATACCAACATATCCTCCATTACAGCGAGCAAGGTCTTCCCATTGTCTCAATTGCCTCCCACCTTTTAGAACAGCGCATCTCGATCGTCGATATTGATAATGTGGATGGCGGATACCAGGCGACTCGTTGCCTGGTGGAGGGGGGTCGACGAAGGGTTGGAACCATCACCGGACCTTACCAGAATAAAGCCACCCAGGATCGCACGCAAGGCTACCAAATGGCCCTTCAAGAAGCCGGGATTCCATATGACCCTGCCTGGGTTTCTTATGGTGATTGGTCTTATCGCAGTGGGTTCTACGCCATGCAAGAGCTCCTGGAAAAGGGACTCAACCTGGATGGGATTTTTGTACAAAACGATCGCATGGCTATGGCCGCCATCGTAGCGATCCGCCAGGCGGGGTTAGAAATCCCCGCAGACATTGCCCTCGTTGGATATGATGATACCCCCGAAGCCGCTTTTACCAGTCCCCCCATGACGACCATCCACCAACCTGCCCAGGAGCTTGGAAGGTTTGCCACCCACTTGTTAATTGACCTGATCAATAACCCAGAAATGCCTGTACAACACACCTTGCTGAAGGCCGAGCTGATCGTGCGCGGCTCTTGTGGCCAAAAGATCGAAATACTTCAACCCTGACAACCTGCTTAAATGACTTTTTAAAAACACAATAAAGGAGGCTACCTCAACAATTTGAAAAGAAAAATGCTGTTATCCCTATCCAGTCAAACCATTCAATCTGCAGTTCATAATTCAAACAGGAGAAAACCATGTTAGAGAAAATCCCATCAATCGCCGTGCCATGTTGAAAGTCTCTGGACTTGTTGCCGCGGGAGCCTTGGTAGCCGGCTGCACCCCAAAAGCAACCGAGGTTCCAACTGAAGAAGCCCCTGCAGAAGAGGCTGCCCCAGCCGCGCCCACGGGAACCGTTACGATGATGCACCGGCGCAATGAGTTTTCAGAAGAGCAGGAAGCCGCCTTTGAAGGCGAGCATCCCGGTATCACGGTCGAGTTCGTCGAGGACGATCCTACCCGCTTCTTCGCCATGTATGCCGCTGGCACACCACCAGATCTTTACCGTGTCCAGGCGCCCTTCATCCCTCAAGGTTTAGCGCGCCAGCTGCTTTATGATTTGACCCCTTACTTCGAAAAGAGCACCCTATGCAAGCTGGATGACCTGGCCGACGCCAATAACTACTATAAAGCCACCAGCCCGCTTGAAGTTGGCAAGGGCAGTATTTATGGCATGTGCAAAGACTTCTCCCCAGATTTCACCATCTTTGCCAACAAAGCCCTTTTTGAGAAAGCTGGCTTACCTGCCCCCGATGACACCAAGGCCATGACCTACCAAGAGGTCATGGATTTTTCCAAGCAGCTCACCGAGTTCGAAGGTGACCGGCTGGTAACCTTGGGCTATGGATACGAAGCCGCCTGGATCGACCGCATCTGGATGAACATGCTGGCTGAAATTGGCAAAAGCCTCTATACGGAGGGGTTCGATAAGATCCAAATCGCTGGTGATGAAGATGCCACGAAGGTTGTCCAGTATTATTACGATCTGGCAAAGGAAAAGGTCACCCCCAGCCCGCAGAATCCCAGCCCGAACGGCTGGTTCGGTACGGACTTCACCGCCGGCATCCTGGCGATGGCCCAGTATGGTTTCTGGTACAGCGCCATGGCTGAGGCAGATGCCAACCGTGGCAGTGTCATGATGCTGCCCGGACCCACCTGGGCTGGCACCCGCCGCGACTGCAACCATGACTGCTACCGGCATGATCATGACCTCTGCCACCAAGGTCCCGGACGCTGCCTGGGTGCTCTTCGAGTGGTACAACGGCGGGCAGCCATCCATCGACCGCGCCAAGAGCGGCTGGGGTGTACCCGCCCTCAAGTCACAGATGTCGCTCGTTCCACAGACCACGGACTTCCAGAAGCAGGCTTATAAAGTCCTGACGGCTGAATTGGGTCTCAAACTCATCTCCCCTCCAGTTCAATCCCTTCATTGGCGAAACCGCTGTTTCTGATTCCTGGGCCAAGAACCTCGATATTGCCTTGAAAGGCGATACCACTTTCGAGGAAATGGTAGCCACCATTGAATCTGAAGTCAACACGGCCATTAAGGAAGGCATCGACCGCATCATGGGTTAGATTGCCTGACTAAAAAAGAATGGGGAAGACCGCCCAAATCTTTCGTCTTCCCCATTCAATTTTTACCTCATGGTTGGCAGATAAAAAAATTCGTTTTGTGTCACTTAGCAGATTAAGTCGCTGTTGAAGGGATCAAAAAAGTGGCTGAAATAACTCTCGTCCAAAAAAGTATCACCCCTAAACGCGGCCTGACCAGGAACCAGAGGCGAACAGTAACCTTTTATATATTTATTGCTCCCTGGCTGCTTGGCTTTATTTTCTTAGGGCTTTTTCCGCTGGTGGTAGGCTTCCTGACTTCTCTCACCAATTACGATGGTTTGAACCTGGCTACCATAAAATTTGTGGGGATGGATAACTACGTCCGGGCATTCACCGATCCCGATGTCAGCTTCTCCCTTGTGCGCACGTTGCTTATGGGGGCTGCTCAATCTCCCCTGTTGGTTGATCCTCTCATTTACGCTGGCGATGATCCTGAACCAGGCCATCAAAGGACGCAGCTTCTTCAGGGTGATGTTTTACCTGCCCAGCATCATTCCCCTCGTGGCTGCCATTAATGCCTGGCGCATCATCCTGGAAAAAAATTATGGCACGCTCAATTATTTGATCAGCTTCTGGCGGCCCAACACTGCCATCGGCTGGATGTCTGATTATGCCCTGCCCGGGATGACCATGATTGCAGTCTGGGGAGGCTTGGGAGCCGGGATGATCATCTTCCTGGCGGGCTTGCAGAATATCCCCGACGAGCTGGTGGAAGCAGCCAAGATCGATGGTGCGAACGGCGTCCAGGTCTTCCGGCACATCACCTTGCCGCTGATGACCCCGGTGATTTTCTTCCAGCTCGTCCTTGGGCTCATCGGCTCCTTCCAGCAGCTGAACCTGCCCTTGATCTTGAGCACCGTGGGGCTGACTACCGGCGTCCCACCGCGGCCGATTTACCTGTACATGATCCACACCTACAGGCAAATTTTTACTTATGGACGATACGGGTACGGCACAGCGCTGCTGTGGATGCTTTTCGTTGGCACCGTCATTCTGACTGCGATTGTCTTCTGGACACAAAAATTCTGGGTGTACTCTGATGCGAGCACCGAGGGAGGTAAATCATGAATTGGCGGCGGGAAGGATTTCTCTCAAAACAATTGGGACGCTTCACCGGTTATTCCATTCTGATTGGCACCACCATCATCCTGATCTTGCCCGTGTTTTTCCTGGTGGCAGCATCGTTCAAACAGAACTCGGAATATATGACCTACCCCATCCAGCTTTTCGCCAAAGTGCCTCAGTGGAGCAATTACCAGGCTGTCTTCACCATGACTCCTTTCGTGAAAATTGCTGCCCGAACTGGCTTATTAGGGATTACGACGGCTGTTATCACCATGATTACCAGCTCCCTGGCCGGATATGCCTTCGCCCGGTTCAAGGTGCCGGAAGCGGCCGTTTGTTCTCGATCGTCATCGCCATGTTGATCGTGCCTGGCATTGTCCTGCTGATCCCTCAATTTGTCATGTTTGCGCGCCTAAAGCTGACCAACTCCTATTGGCCCTGGATCCTGGGGGCGCTTGGCGGCAGCCCGTACTATATATTCTTCTTTCGACAGTACTTTATGAACTTTCCGAAGGAGCTGGAAGAAGCGGCTGAAGTAGATGGGTGCGGTCCTTTCCGCATTTATTGGCAGATTTTCATGCCCAATGCCAAGCCGGTGATTGCCACCGTGATGATCTTTGCCTTCAACGGCGTTTGGAGCGATTACTTGATGCCCCTGATCTACTTGAACGCCAATAAGACCTTGCTCGGAGTGGCCATGGCGACTGCGTTTAGAGATCCGAAAGGCAACGATTTGAAGACCATTTCAATGGCTGGCAATGTGATTTATGTGCTCCCGCTGATCATCATCTTTTTCTTCGCTCAAAAGCATATCCTGAAAGGCGTGGTCACGAGCGGTCTGAAGGGATAAACCGCATGACGGAGGGTGATTGGTCGAGAGATCAATTTTTTAGAAAGGACACGATGCAGGTTATAATGGGCGCACATTTGCGCTCATTATTAACTTTGGAGTAGATAACCACCTTGATGAATCGTCGCAGACCAAAACCAGCCATTCCTGAATACAAGCAAACACCCGGGGTAATCTTTCAGCCCCAAATCCATCTCCGCATGCAGAAGGGCATTAACCAGATCGTAGATGCCATCCGCCCCACCCTCGGACCAAGGCCGCGCCATGTTGCGGTTGAAAAAATTCCCCGCACAAAATCACCCGAGCTGCTGGACTGCGGCGGGCTCATCGCCCGGCGCATCATCGATTTGAAAGATCCCGATGAAAATGTGGGCGCCATGTTCCTGCGCGGCGCGCTTTGGCAGTTGTATGAAAAAGTAGGCGACGGCACAGCCAGCGCCGCCGTGATGTTCCAATCCGTTTACAACCAGGGCTTGCGTTATATCACCGCAGGTGGAAATGCCATGCTGCTGAGGGGACGCTTAGAAGAGGGTCTGAAAGTCATCCTGGAAACTTTAGATGGGCTGGTAACGCCCGTAACCAGCCAGGATATGCTGAGGCGAGTTGCTCTATCCGTATGTTACGATGATGAGCTGGCCAAAATGCTTGGCGAAATGTTTAATCTCATCGGCGAATATGGAATTCTGGAAATCCGCAGCGGGCGCAGCCGGACGATTGAGCGAGAATTTATCGAAGGCAGCTATTGGAGCGGGGGTCTTCACTCGAAAGAAATGATCCTGGACGATCAAAAACAGAGAACCCAGTTCGAAAACGCCGCCATCTTGCTCACCGACCTGGATATTGAAGAGCCTGAGCAAATCGTTCCGGTCTTGCGCGCCGCCTTGCAGGCAGAAATTCAAAGTCTTTTTATCATGGCCAGCAAGCTCTCCGATAAAGTGATGGGAGTCTTGTCTGTCAACCAGAAAGCCGGAAAATTGCAGGTGGTTGCCGTGAAGACCCCCGGGCTGCGCCTGGATGACCAGATGCACGCGCTGGAAGATCTGGCGATATTGACCGGCGGGAAATGCTTTTACAGAGCCGCCGGTGATACCCTGGAAAAGGTAACACCTGAGAGCTTCGGGCAAGCCCGTAAGATCTGGGCAGACAAGAGCTATACCGGCCTGGTTGGCGGGAAAAACGACCCCATTCTGCGGCGCCGCCACATTGACCAGCTCAGCCGCGCTTATCACCTGGCGGATGAAGCTGAGATACGCACCAAGACGCGCGACCGTGTCGGACGCCTGTACAGCGGCGCAGCCGTCATCTGGATGGGAGGGATGACCGAGAGTGAAATCACCCTGCGTAAAGACCTGGCCCAGCGTACCTCAGACACCATCCGCAGTGCTATTGACGGAGGCGTGGTGACGGGAGGCGGCGTTTCCTACCTGGCTTGCCAGCCTGCTCTGCGGAAGAAGCTGGCGGCCGCTTCAGATCCCGATGCCCAGGCAGCCTACCGGATCTTATTGACCGCCCTCGAAACGCCTTTCCGCACCATCCTGGCCAACGCTGGGTATTCCAGCGGAGCCATCATGAGCCAGGTTGAACACGCTGGCCAAGGCTACGTTTTCGATATACAGACCGGGCAAGTTGTCGAAGCCTCACAATCAGGGATTTTCGATGTCGCCGCCGTCCAAAAAGAAGCCGCCTTCAGCGCTATCCAGAGCGCGGCCATGGCATTGACCATCGATGCCGTCGTCCACCGCAAAAAGCCTCCTGTGGTAACCGAACCGGATTAACTTATGAGTGATCAATCACAGCAACTTAACCAAGATTTTGTCTATGCCCTGGCAGCCCCATCCGGAACCCCGCCAGGAGAGGTATGGTATGCTGCTCGCCAGTCAGGGCTGTATTTTTCTGAGGATCGTGGCAGCACCTGGCAGTCCGCCTACGCTTCCCTGAACCTGGATTCCAACCTGCCAACCACCTGCCTGGCGCTCGCCCAAGATGAGGCGCACAAGGCCTATCTTTTTGCTGGAGTGCCGGGGCATGTCATGCGTTCTGAAGATGGCTGTAAGAGTTGGATGGCTATCCCTCTGCCGTACGGTTCATCGATTCCAACAGCCCTCGCCATTTCTTCGGGCTTTGCGAAGGATGGCATTCTCCTGTTGGGCACAAATGAAGATGGGGTTCTGCGCTCTGCTGACCGGGGACGCACCTGGGCCACCTGGAACTTTGGGCTGGTTGATTTCAACGTGCTCTGCCTGGCCATGTCACCCGCCTTCGACCGCGATGATACCGTTTTTGCCGGGACAGGCAGCGGTTTATTTATCAGCCAGACAGGCGGTAAAGCATGGAAAGAATTGAAATTACCCGCCGGATACGTGGCTGTGCTTAGCCTGGCCATCTCCCCCAATTTTGAAAGCGATGGAACCCTGCTGGCCGGTACCGAGTCGGGTGGGCTCTGGATGACGCAAGATCGTGGGCTGTCCTGGCAGCGCCTGGGCGAAAACGAAATTCAAGGCATGGTCAACCAGGTCAGCCTCGATCCGCAGTACCCCGCCAGGAAAGGATTTTTTGTGCTTCACGAGAACACTGTATTGCACTCCACCGACGCAGGAAAAACATGGACCGTGCTGCTTGAAGGCGAGATTGCCTCCCTGGCGGCCCTCCCAGGTGGAATGTCCGAACAGTCGCTTTTGGTAGGATTGGTAGACGGCTCAGTAAAGAAAATTTAACCTGGCGCTGGAGCATCTCAAATGAATAACCATCCTAAGAAACCAGATCTCTCCCGGCGGAGTTTTCTGAAATGGGCCGGGGTCTCTAGTGCGGGATTATTAGCGGCTGGCTGCCAGGCCAAAGCACCTTCTTTGCCTGCTGGCGGAGGGACCCCAACCCAGGCGGGAGCTGCCGCCGCAACCGCTGTACCTGCCGCTGAGGTAGAGCCAACCGCTGCCCCGGCTGGCACCCAGGGTTACACGGTAGCCATCGCCCAGGCTGCCACTTATGACCGCTCCCTCGTGCAGCAAAAAGTGCAGGAGCTGGTCGAAGGCCTGGGTGGGTTAAGCGATGTGGTGAAACCGGGAGATAAAGTTGCCATCAAGATCAACCTGACAGGCGGGAGCTATTACCAACCCCCTGCCGGCGTCACCGCCCCTGAAAGCTATGTGACCCACCCCGAAATTGTTTTGGCGTTGGGTAAGCTGATTTTAGATGCCGGCGCCAGCCAGATTTACATCGTAGAAGGGCTGTTTGATACGGCTTCCTATACTGCCTGGGGATACGATGAGGTGGCCAAAGCTCTGAACGCTCAGCTCATTGACCTGAATTTCCCTAACCCCAGCAGCGAGTTTATGGTCTCCCCGGTCGGTGAAAACTGGTTCATCTATAAAGAGTTTTCCCTCAATCCCATCCTGAACGAAGTCGATGCCTTCTTTTCGGTTTCGAAGATGAAATGCCACTACAGCGCTGGCGTCACTCATACCATGAAAAACTTGATTGGCCTGGCACCGGTGTCGCAGTACCGTACCAGCCCGGATCACTTTTGGCGCTCGGCCTTGCACGGGGATGATTATGGCCCAAAGAGATTGCCGCGGGTCATCGTGGATCTCAACCGGGCGCGACCGGTCAACTTCTCTTTGGTGGATGGCATCAAAGCCGCCGAAGGTGGCGAAGTGCCGCGGGGCAGTTTCGCTCCCGTCGAACCGGGGATATTGGTAGCCGGAAAGAATGCCGTTGCTGCCGATGCCGTTACCACCGCCATCATGGGTTTTGACCCCACTGCTGAATATCCTCACGCTCCCTTTTTGCACGGAGAGAACCACCTGAACCTGGCTTCCAGTTTAGGCTTGGGCAGCAACCGCCTGGACGACATCGCCATTGTAGGCCCATCGATCGAAGACGTGCGTTACGAATTCTCTCCTTCCACATCCCAAGGCAGCGATCACCGGCACCGCCAACCGTTCACATAAAAAGTTCATTCCATCCTAAATAATCTGTGAAATCCGTGTTGATCCGTGAGCTTTGTAAGAACACACATAGAAATATCCAGGAGGCATTATGAGACTCGGCGTTTCGTTGGATTTTAAAAGCGATGATCCGGAGCTCATCGCCCGGTCTTATCTCGCTGCAGGATATTCAGCGGCTGGCTGTCCAGCGGTGTCGCTGGACCAGCCCGAAAGGATCAAAGCCATCCGGGAGGCATTCTCCCGCCACGATCTCTGCCTGGCGGAAGTGGGGGTATGGAATAACATGCTCGACCCTGATCCATCCAAACGGGTCGAAAACCTGGCGGTGAATATTCAGAAGATGGCGCTGGCAGAGGAGATTGGCGCCCGGTGCTGCGTCAACATCGCTGGCTCGTTCAATCCTGATAACTGGGACGGTCCCCACCCACATAATCTCTCGGATGAAGCCTTCGAGCTGACGGTCGAAAACGTGCGCAAGATCCTGGACGCCGTCAAACCCAGGCGCAGCTTCTTCACGTTGGAGACGATGCCCTGGGTGATCCCCGACAGCCCCGACAGCTATTTAGAGCTGATCCAGGCCGTGGACCACCCCAGGTTTGCCGTACACCTGGACCCCGTCAACATGATCAACTGCCCGGCACGCTGCTATGGTAATGCAGCTTTCCTGCGCGAATGCTTCGCCAAGCTGGGCAAATGGATCGTCTCGTGTCACGGCAAGGATATCCAGATGTCCGATCAGCTCACGGTCCACTTGCAAGAGGTGCGTCCCGGCCTGGGGTCGCTGGATTACCTCA
Source organism: uncultured Chloroflexia bacterium (assembly GCA_963751425.1). GTDB lineage: Bacteria > Chloroflexota > Anaerolineae > Anaerolineales > UBA4823 > CAVVUF01. Next base: position 386,028 of record CAVVUF010000004.1, read on the forward strand.
CCTTCCTGACCGAGCTGGACCGGCTTCCAGGGGATGTGCCCCTGATCCTGGAGCACCTGCCCGCCGAAGAATACCCGCTGGCGCGCCAGTATGTTCTAGAGAAAGCAGAGGTTTGCGGGATCCTTTTTCATAAGTCGAATCCGCTTTGACACTTTTTTACCCTCACCACCCCGACCCGCCTCTCCTGAGTCAGGCAGGGGGCAGACGATTTGTAATTATCCGTTTATGCTTTATGATCCTCTTATGAACCTCCACAAACAGCCGTAACGGCGCCGCCAGCGCCCATTAGAATATTTCCAAACCCGGAGCTGTCCGTGAAAGTACTCGACCCGGGTAATTCATCAAAATGATACAACGCCAGGGTGGAAGCATCGTTTATGAAGGGCGCGGTGGGGACGGAATAGGACAAATTGATATAACGCACCGTATTCGAAATGCGCACTTCTTCCATCCGACCGGTCATCGAGCCTCCCAACAAAGTTTCCGAGGGTGAATTATAAAGCCCCGGAGTCCATTCGGTGTTGACTGAATTGCTCCCCAACTCTCCATCCAAGTACAGAGCCATCAAATCCCAGTCAGAGGTCAGCTCATTATCGAAAGTAACCGCCACATGGTGCCACCCAACAGTCAGGTCTTTCTCATAATAAATGTACGTGTACCCCAGGGTATATGGGTTCCACCAGAGGCGGAAAATCAGCCGGTCGGGTTGATCTGTATAATTAATCACATATAACCAGTAGGAATTTTGCTTATAAAACAGCGAGTCGGTGGTCGTATTTTCCAGGTCTGGAACATAAAAGAAACCTTCCACCGTAAAATCATCATTCGGTCCCACTCCCAGGTCTAACAGTGGGTTATCTGCGATGGATGCGGAGCTGGTTTCGTTTAGCGACAGGTAGGATTGGAAAAGCGAGCCTGGAGCCGGGCATGACCGCATGACCATGGGGAGGAACTGCGGGTTTTTTGGAGGGGTGGTCTTGGTGATCTTGACATCATCCACGTATGCCCCTTCAAAGGCTTCTGCGAAACCATCTGTCTGCCATCTGAAACGGATCCACACGCTGTCATCGCCGAGTAAGCTGCCCAAGCCAGGTACAGCAGCCAGGTCAAGTGTTTTCGAAGCCCAGCTCGGTGTAAAGGAATCGGTGAGTGAAGAGCCAAAAAAATTCAATCCGTCCGCAGAAGCCTGCCATGAAAATGTGTCGCCGGAAGAGGACCACAACCATAGATCGAACTGTATGCTGGCAGTGAGCGCATCGCTTAAGTCGAATGGACCATAGGTAAGGAGCGAAGTTTCACTGGGATGGTAAGTGCCAGAGCTACAAACCACCCCTCCGCTGCCTTCCGCCCAGGCGCTGTAATTGCCGGTCTTCTTCTCGCATGAACTTTTGCCCCAATGACCGGTCGGGGTCCAACCCGCTGGTGGGAAAGTACCTTCGAAGCCCTCGTTGACGATCGTTTCAGAAAAACTCAAGGGACCAGGCACTGCTGCCCCGCTATCGTCATCTGTGGATGGGCTTCTCCCCAAGGCTTCTACAGAGAGTGAATGTCCCATACCGTCTGCGCTGGCAGTTAGTATGAAAACCACGCATAAACTCAGGGTCAAGATTAGCTTTACTGGAAATATATTCGAAAATCCTTTTTGATGTGCATGTTTTGAAAGAGCCATATTTTTCTCCTTTGAAGCCGCAATGTTTTCCTCAGCGCTGTTCCTCATAGGTTAATTATACTCAGGCTTCAATAAGATGTTGTTGGCTTGACCAATCGATCCCCTTCTCTTCCATCCAATCCCAGTCTCCTTCCAGCGGCCTCTGCGTTAGTCTCGGGCTGAATACCAGTCCAACACGCGTAAGGCGCGCAGCGTATTCCAGCGGCTCGGCTGGCCCTCGCCCTCATCGAGCTCGACCGGCATCTGGCCAGGGTGCCGGGTCTCGAGCGGCCAGCGGCCGTCGCCGTCGCGCTTGGACTCGACCAGGTCGATCGCCTCAGACACACGCTCGTCGGGCGCCACGCCAGCGCAGCGCAGGTACTCGAGCCCCCGCAGCACATCGTAGTGCCACCAGGTCGGGAAGGCGAAGAGCGTCCACGCCGCGCCGCCCTTGCGGTCTCGCTCGATCACCTCGCCGGTCGACCGCCGCCGGAAGAGGCGCCGCTCGAGGAGGTACTCCTGCCCGCGCAGGCGCGCCTCGGTCGCCTCCGGGCTGCCCCTGCCCGCCAGCTCATGCTCGAGCAGAGCCTCCAGCACGCAGATCGTCGTGTTGAACGACGACCGCCGTCGAGCCGTTGGCCGCCTCGCAGTTCCAGCCGCCGTCGGGAAGCTGCTCGCCGAGCAGCCGGTCGATGATGCCCTGGGTGGCTTCGCCAACCACGCCGTCCTGGCCAAAGTAGGCGCCGACCGCCCCCACCTGCCCGTTGATGCAGGGCTCCACCTCGCCGGCGAAGAAGGGATTGCCGTCATATTCCCACCACCCCTGCCAGGTCACACGCTCGCGGACAAGGCCCACGGCGCGGCGTGCCTCCGCGCTTGCGGGGTCGAGACCCAGGTCCCGCAGCAGCATGAGCACGTGCATCGTGGAGTCCCAGCCGCGGTTCCATGCCGCGCCTGCCCACGACCCGTCAGCCCCCTGCAGGGCGAGCAGCCGCGCCCCCCAGCCCTCCGTCGCCACCCTGGCGCGCTCGGCCGCCACATCCTCGTCCGGCGCACCGGTCAGGTCTCGCAGCACCTGCCAGCGGATCGCAGGGTCAGAATCAAGCAGCCACTCGATAACCGAGCTCTTTGGCTGCTGGGCTTGCCCTTTGGGTGGATTCATCGTCATAAGCCAGCGCTCCCTTTCACTCTCTCAAAGTTCAGTGATTGCCATTAGATCCTTCCAAGGCCTCTTGCTTGCGTTCAGGCGCCAAAGCGGTTGTTTTGAGTGCCTCTACAAGCTGTTCCATTATACTTCTCAAAGATTATTGAGTACCTGGCTGTTCGAGATGAAAGGCTGCAGTTTTTCCCTTACCGCCTCTTTCACTTGCGCTGGCTGGCTTTTTGGATGTACAATCTTTTTATGATGAACACTCAATCAATTTCTATTCTGGTTACCTATGCCACGCGCTACGGCTCGACGCGGGAAGTAGCCGAGGCTGTGGCAGCAGCGCTGCGTGAGGCCGGGCGGGAGGTGGACCTTCAGCCCGTGCGGAAAGTGCGGTTGCTGGAAGGGTACGGCCTGGTGGTGCTGGGGGCGCCGCTCTACATCGGGCGCTGGCACAAAGATGCACACCGTTTCCTGGAGCAGCAGCGTGCAGCCCTGGCGCACAAGCCTGTGGCGGTTTTTGCCCTCGGACCGCTGCATGAGGCTGAGGCACAGTGGCGGGCGGTGCGCGGGCAGCTTGAAAAAGAGCTGGCGAAGTACCCCTGGCTTGCACCGGCGGCGGTGGAGATCTTTGGTGGCAAGTATGACCCGGCCAAGCTGCGCTTCTCCGACAAGGTGCTGGCCGCTGCGCCCGCCAGCCCGCTCTACCAGGTCCCCGCCTGCGACCTGCGGGACTGGGCGGCGATCCGCACCTGGGCGAGCGAGCTGGCTGCGAAGGTGGAGGCTCCTGCTCGTTGATGAGATTGCTTCGACCAGCAAAAAGCGCCGGTCTCGCCATGCCAATTTAATCGTAATGACAGTCTGCTCCAACGTGAAGGGCGCGGAGCGCTGTGGATTACCTCCCAGCCACAGCACATCGGGGATGGTCAAGTGACTGATCGAAACAGGTGTTTCTTTGCTATACTATTTATAGAGAGTTCGGATAAGATCTGTTCTTGAGCTGGGTGTGGACTGGAGGCCAGAGTGCCTCCCAATTAGGGTTTGTTTAGGCTGGAGCAGCCCTCGCCGCTCAAGGAGTTTCGAAATGAATAAAGAAAATAGCCACACCTACCCCCAGCCTGACCGCTGGTCCTTCCTCTGGCTGGTGACCGGTTGTGTCCTGCTGGTCTGCCTGGCGCTGATCTTACCTGCCCAGGCTGAGGCAAGGCAAGCCGGTACAGATTTCTCCTCCATCGATACCTTTGTTGAATCCCAGATGAAAGCCCTGCATATCCCCGGACTGGCTTTAGCCATTGTGCAGGGCGATCAAGCCGCTTATGTGCAGGGCTACGGCAAGGCTGGCCCCGGCAAAGGTCCGGTCACCCCCCAAACCTCCTTCATGATCGGCTCGACAACCAAAGCATTCACAGCCCTGGCGATCATGCAGCTCGTAGAATCTGGCAAGATCGAACTGGACGCCCCGGTGCAGACCTACCTGCCCTGGTTCCGCGTGGCAGATGCGCAGGCTTCAGCCCAGATCACCGTGCGTCACCTGTTGAACCAGACCAGCGGCTTCTCGAACGCGGCTGGCCTTAAGGAAGAAGTAGCCCACGACCTGAGCGATAACGCCATCGAAACCAGTGTGCGCAGGCTGGCGGAGGTGGACCTGGCGCGTATCTCCGGGCGCAGCCTACGAATACTCGAATGTGAATTTTTCTATCCTGGGACTGATCGTGCAAACTGTCTCCGCTCAATCCTATGAAAGCTACATCCAGGAACATATCTTTGACCCACTGCAGATGGGCCACAGTTTCACCTCCCAAGATAAGGCCACGAAAAATGGCATGTCAAGCGGCTACATCACCTGGCTGGGGTTTCGCCTTCCGATCAATGTGCCTTTCAACCGGGGCAATTTGCCCAACGGTTTCCTGATCTGCAGCGGTGAGGACATGGCCCATTACCTCATCGCCCAGCTCAACGCCGGGCGCTATGCGAACGTGAGCGTGTTATCGCCAGAAGGCGTGGCGTCCATGCACCAACCGGCGGTGCCAAGCGACACACCTGGGGATTATTATGGCATGGCCTGGTATGTCGGTGAAGTTGATGGGGTGAAGGCTGTCTTTCACTCAGGAGAAAATTCAAACTTCCAGACTTTTATCATCCTGCTCCCTGATGAGAAGCTTGGTGTGGCGGTGATGATGAACGTGGATGGTCTACCCGTTAAAGCCCGCGCCGAATATATCGCTAAAGGAGCGTTGGCGCTGGTCAAGGGCAAGCGGCCCCAACCCTATGCAGCCGCTCCGAATCAGATGTTTTTCCTGGCAATCGGTTCCGTGATTGTGCCCGTGGTGGTCGCCTTGGTGTGGATCGGCTGGACGGTTTACCGTTTCATCCGCCGCCGCAAGCAGGGCATTCCTGCCCGGCGCAGCGCCTGGTGGACGGTCTGGGTGATCGTGCTGCCTCTCATCGTGGATATTGGCTTGCTGTTGGTTTTGTTGGTGGGCATCCCCACGCTTTGGGGACTGCCACTGGGTGGGATGGCGTTGTTCTTCGCGGACATGTTCACACTCGTCGCTCTCAGTGCGGCTGCGCTGGTCACATGGGGGCTGGCTCGCACACTGCTAACCCTCATACAAGCGCGCTCCCAGCCTCAAGCCTCCCTTTGAGCGGTTCGGTTCCGCAAGCAAGACCGGCTGTGCAGAAAATAGAGCTCTGTACCGAGGGGCATCTTCAACCAAAGGGGTCAGCGTGGTTTGGCGGCCTGACCCTCAGCCATTCTGACCTCGATGAAACCATCCTCAGCGGGCAGGTGCAGGATGAAGCCGCTCTCTACGGCATCATCTCCCGGCTGAGAAAAGCGGTCACAATATCCCGCTGGAACAGCCGCAGGGGGTGGTCGACGCCCTCCGCGCCGTCCTTGAGCAGGTGTGCGGCAAGTGAAGGGGGGTATCAGCGTGTTAGACGCTTAGATTCCAACCCTTGGCCGCTGCCTCGATCGCCAGCAGGATCTGCTCCTGGATGTAGTTGAAGAGCCGGTCCTGCCCACCCTGCCCGCCTTGCCCGGTGCGCAGCATGCGCACCAGGCGGCTGCAGCCTTTGCTGTAGAGATCGACCAGGTGGATATATTCCTCCTCGGTCTCGGCCTGCTTGGCGAGGAACAGGGTGTTGCGCAGATTGAAGCGCACGCCGGCAATCTCCTCTTCCAGCCGGTGGGCAGTCAGTTCCAGTACGGCCCCGCCGCCCAGCGCCTGCGCCAGCAAGTCCGCCCGCACCGCCTCCCGGTTTGTCGGCCTCCCCGCCTCGTCCTCGACCCTTACCAGCCAGTCCAAGACACCTTCGATTTTGGCAGCCTTTTCCTTTCCCCCTGGCTTGCCCTGCGCCATCTCTTTCTCCGTCTTGAGCATCTCGGCCAGGCGGAAAGCGGTGAGGGAATAGGCGTCGCCCAGCCGGCATTTGATGGATTTCAGGTCGTTGCGGCTGTGCTGGGAGATGCTGATAAAGGAGGCAGGCTGCGCTGGTTCCGACAGGATGTAATGAAAATTCCGGTTCCCCGTCTCGACCTCTCCATTCCCTCAGAAAAAAATACCCACGATGAAATCGTCCACCTGGTTGAAGAGATGCTCGCCTTGCACAAAGACCTGGCTGTCGCCGAGCGCGAAAAAGATGACCGGCGCGTGTATGCGCTGTATGACCTGACGGAGCAGGAAATCAAGGTGGTGGAAGGAAGATAACTATGTCAAACTTTGATTTTGGTTCCATCCCTGAACCACCATGGCCCGAGAAAGGCGATAAGCTCTTTGATTCTGGAGATGATTGGTGGAATAACGCCTGTCTCAATTATGGGGCTGACGATTGGGAGTTGTATATCGGCGGATATAAAAAGGCAGGAGACGTGTTGGTAAACCATATTAAAGAGACGCACAGAGACCAGGATTTTCTAGTCTTTCCCATTGTTTTTGTTTACCGTCAATATTTGGAGTTGCGTCTGAAAAAACTGATAAGGGATTGTAAGATATTATCCGACGAGCAACCAGATTTTCCAAAAGGGCATAAACTTCGTGAACTATGGATAGAGTGCAGACGACTACTAGAGAAACTAGAGCCTAAAGCCGAACAGATAGATTTAGAAGCAGTTGATGAGGGTATCCAGCAATTTTGTGATCTTGACCCAAATTCAAAATCTTTCCGCTATCCTTTCAGCCAGAAAGGTCACAAGCTATTACCTCCAGATTTGGAATATATCAACATTCGTAATCTATCGGATGTCATGGAAAAATTAAGTGGTTTCTTCGAAGCTGGAGAAATGATGGTTTCTGTTTACTTGGATTACAAGCACGAGATGGATCGTGTTATGAGAGACCATTACGGCTAAAAAAAGTGTTTTGCGTCAAAAGTAAAGTTCAAGGCATATACCACTCAACTGGCAAAGATGGTGGAAACACACCTCCTCGTCCTGCCAGGGAATTGATTTCCCCTTGCATTTCGCGAAGCTTGGATCATGACTTAACACACCTTAGGTTGTTATCTTAACCCAAGGCCTCATCCAGCATGGACAGGTCAACGCACAAGTCCTGAATCTTCTGTTTTACTGCCTGCGCGGCAAGCGGGCTGACTTCGAAGCGGGAGGTTTCTGCTCGGCGATGATGATTGCTTCGGTAAAAGCTTGTCCTGAGTTTACGAAGGATCGCCTCGCCTTTACAAGCGCTCAGATAAGGCTGTAATCGATTCCGAGAGAACGCTATGCGCGGGTGCATGATAAAATCGGAGTCGAACGACAGGTCAATACCGCTTCGGAGGAAAAATCGATGGCCAAACAACCCGAGTTTCACAAGTATTTACCCTTGGAGGCGTGGTTCCGTAACCAGCCCACTGCGGTAGCACAGATCGAGTTGACTTTTGACCAGGTTGAAGAAATCCTGGGAACCCCCTTGCCCAGGTTGGCGACGAAGCTGACAACCTGGTGGACCAATGTCTATCCCAAGGTTCAGAGTCATCGCACGGCCTGGCTCAACAATGGATGGATGGTGGCGGAGTTCGACCAACAAGCCAGGTGGGTAAAGTTTGTCCGCGCTCGACCTTGAGGTAGTTAATGCTTGCATTAATCTTATAGCGAGGCCTACCTCACGCGTGCAGCGGACGGTCGGACTGCTGCGGCTGCACCCTGGATCAGCTTTTCCAGCCAGGGGTTGTTTTCAATTGAGAGCCTTGGGAGTAAATATCACCAGCAGAAGCGATAGGCGTTTTCTGTGGGTCAACAGAACCGCAGGTTGATTGATCCTTTACCCAACGCCTCGTCAAGCAGGGTCAGGTCAACGCACAACCCCTGGCAAAACTCCGATCAACCTTTCTCAATCTGCCCCCGCACCCAGCCCAGTGCATCTCCGGGCGTTCCGATTTTCAAACCCGCCTGGATAGCCACATCCGGGTCATCCATGAAATGCTTTCGGTTGAGGGTAACCAGGTAATCTACCTTCGCCTGTCTGGCTGCCAAAACAATCGGAATATCAGCAGCATGCGAGATCAAGTTCGCATGCGCCCTTACCTCTTCTGGAGTTGGGTCGCGCACGATCCGCGCCTGCGAGGCCAATATAGCCTGGCGAAGATCGTTTAAGGCTGTGGGTACCTTGCGGGCTATGGCGCGTTCGGTTTCGGTCAGCACCTGTTCGGAGATCGTGACCGAGATGCGACCGCTCTCAGCTAGTAGCAGCAGCACGCGTGCCGCGCCAGTTGAGGATACAATCCCTGCAAATAGAGCACTGCTGTCCAGGAAAAGGTTAATCTCCCCCATATCGTTCCTGGTAGTAGCGCTCTCGTTCTTCGTCCAGCGTGCTGAGGATTTCATCTAAAGAAACCCCTTCTTCCGCCATTGCCTGAGCGACTCGGTCCCCCAACCGGTCTACCTTGGTTACGATGGGGGTAAGTATGAAGGATCCATCTCCAAGGTCGATCAAGGTGATGATATCTCCCTCGTCTAAGCCATATTTTCGCCGCAGTTCGATGGGAAGCGTGAGAGTACCTTTACCGCGAATCTGGATTGTCGTAGAAAAAGACATTACCGATTTTCTCCTTTTCGGAATTTCTGTAATTCCACCACCATTCTAACATCAATACAGCCTGTTGAATATCCCCAATAGATGACAAAAATTACACCCTGATCAGCTTTTCCAACCAGGGGATGCTTTCGTTTTTCCGCTTCCACCACAAGTCCTCCCAGATGTAGTGCACGGCGAGCTGCTTGTAGGCGCCGAAGCGCTCGAAATATTCCAGCAGGTCCGCCACCGGCACGGGTGTTTCAGGGTCGACGTCGAAGAACAGCTTGGAGTAGATCTTCTGCTCCCAGGGGGAGATGTGGTTGAAGAAATCCCAGTGGTGAAAGACGTCGAACAGCAGGTACCAGACCGTAGCCGGCCCCACCCCATACAGCTTGAGCAGCTCTTTCATCTGGGCCTCCCGGTCAAGCGTGCGCAGCCTCAGCTCGTCCACCAGGCCCTGGGCAAAGGCATCGTCGATGCGCTTGATGGATTTGGCCCGGTAGCCCACTTTGAGGGCTCTTAGCGCTTCTTCAGAGACGTCTTGCAGCCCGCCCGGTGCCCAGAAGCACCACAATTGGTGGCGGTCATATTCCAGCAAGGTGCCGTAGTGTTCTAACAGGCTAGAGAACATCTGCATCGAGCGCCGCACGGTGGCGTTCTGCAGCACGATCCCGATGATCAGGTATTCGTAGAGTGAGCTGGGGTGGCCGGGGCGCATGCCTTGCCAGCGCTGGAGGATGGGGCCGAGGAGCTCATCCTTCTCAAAAGCCTGGTAGAAGCCGCTCAGGTCGAGCTCCAGGTTGTAGCGATAGCTGATTTCATCCATCAAGGTGTTCACCACGCCCTCCTCCAGCTTCCCGGCCGCGTAGCCGCTGATTTGCAGGCGGGGGTTTTCCAGCGTACCCCGGTTTTGGAACTTCAAGCCCAGCAGCTGCCCCTGCCCCTCCCAGGTCTGCCAGCGTACCCCGGGCTGCCAGGCATTGTCGCCCGAGGTGAAGTGGTCCGGCTTGTGGAAGGTGGAGTCGAAGTCAAAGGGGGTGCTGGGGTGCAGCTCGCGGTCGAATACTTTTTTGAGGTGCATATGGATGAATTATAAGCTACCTTCGAAGGAAACGAAGAAGCCGCGAATGAATTGCGGCCTGTTATTTGAAATATGCTGAAGCATATTTCAAAGGTTGAGATGCCGTAGGAGGCCAGGCAGCAGACGTTTAGGCTTGATTAGTGTGAAGTTTCACAAATTCAACCTGTGAGCACACCCGGTTTTTGGGAGGGCTCCCTGCCCCACCCCGGGAGATTGACTGCGCGCCAGAACCGTTGCACCATCTCCTGCATACACGGTGATGCTCACGGCGGCCCCACCGGAAAGTGAAGAGGCGATGACAAAATATTTGCTGGCATTGTTCGCTTCCACCAGGAACCAGTCGGGGTCGCCCATGGCCGAACAGGTTGCCCTGCACCGAACCTTCTATGGGCAACGGTGTGGCCTGGGCAGGGATATCAACCTGCTCGAAGCCGTCCGGGAGGCAGGTGGCAGACTCAAGACCTGCCGGGGGTGCTAGGTTGAATAATTCAAGTTTTTAACCAAGCGCGCCTCGACCACACTTTTCGCATGGACCGCGCCGCCGATAGTAGTAGCCCAAAGTCGCCACTGCGAGCATTGCGCCCCAGACAGGGAACAGCAGGGTAGGGCCGACCTGTATAAATAATTCCCAGACAAGCTCAATACCCTCAGGCCCGGTGGCTGCCAGGTTGGCGGCCATCTGGCCTAAGCCGAGCCATATCCCGACGCCGCCCACAATCAGCAGCACCGATGCGAGCGAGGCAGGGATCACCGCCAAGGCGATGGGGACCCGACGCCCAGCCAAGCCGAACATCCAGCGCGGGAAGACCTCACCCCAGCGCTGCACCAAGCCGAGCATGAGCACCGCTCCTGCCAGGATGAAGGTCGCCAGGAAGAGTCCCGAGATCCACATCCCAGTCTCTTGACCGCTGCGCAGGTACTCCTCCGTCATCCCCAGAGGGATCTCCAGCGCCCAGGCATAACGGGTGAGGGCGTAGAAGACTGGCGCCACCATGGCCACATACACGGCGATCCGGCCCCAGCGGGCGGCCTTCACAGGGCTAGTCCACCCTTCCGGGCCGTCACGGCGTCCACAATACACGCAGGCGTCTCCGCTCCGGCGGGCATAGATAACAGTGGCTGGCAACCAGAGAAACCCGCCGATCAGACACAGCAACTGGTGGATCGTCGCCCATTCAGTCCATTCCTCCAGCATAATCTGGCTGATCTGGGAGCCGGTAAACAGGCCGACGATGGTGTAGGGGACATAACCGAGAAGGACCAGCAGGTTGAGAGCGGTCATCAGCAGCAGGAGGATCCCAGCGAGCAGTGCTCCGGCAGTTATAAAAAGAGGCCGGAGCAGCCTGCCTCGCACCCCACGCAGCATCGCCGCTCCCATGGCTGCCGCCGGGGCACCAGCCAAAATCACGACGATCCAGGCCACCCCCGATCCGAGCCGTCCAAGCAGCGGCCCCATCGCGTCGGAGGCAGTTTCGGCGGTGTAAGGGAACCCGCCTCCGCTCACCGCCCAATAAATCCCCAGCGCAGCGTAGATGACCGACCATGTCACGGCTGCATAGGGCATCCAGCGCTGCCAGTCGCGAACCCCTCCCACCCAAGCGGGCACAGCCTTAGTTGTCTCGCGGAAGCTTTTATCTGTACTACCACCCACCGGCTTGATTAATACTTTATCTTGTTTCATATTTTTCTTCCTTATTTGATCAGGACAAGCTAACAGCTTGTCCTACATCGGGTTATAAGGTCCAGGATTCGCTGGGCTTATTGAATTGGACGATATAATTCGGCCTGGCGTGGAGCATTTCGAGAAGCTCGAGAAGGTAGGAGTTTGGCAACCCCGGAGAGAGATAGACCGACCCACGAAACAGGTCCCGGTCATCTTTCAAGATTCCCTCTCGGCGCGCCTGAGCGACAATATCCTGGTAATCCGTCCACAGGTACACCCCAATCGTCACCCACACATTGTTCGGGATAGGGTAATCATCCAGCACACGGAAAGTCTCAGCAATTGTATCTGGGGTCTCTCCCGGACCACCCAGCATCAAAGAAGCGCTAAAGGGAATCTTCGAGCGGCTCAATGACTCCAGGGAATGGCGGACTTGCTTTACTGTATAACCGCGCTGTATGGATTTGAGCATGCCTTCCGAAGCCGTTTCTATAGCCAGGTTTACATAGAAACAACCAGAATCCTCCATCAGGTGACAGAAATCAGCAGTGACACCCACGGGGCGCAGATCGCCGGTCCCCCATTGAAAGTCAGCTTTTTCAGCAATGAGTGTTTTACAGATTGCTTCCGCATGCTGACGAGGGGCGTTGAAATTATTATCGCAGAACCTGACTTTACCAGCATGCGTGCTGTTAAGAATGTGCCTGGCTTCTGCAATTACCCGCCGGGGTGACTTCAAGCGAAAAAGATTACCTTCCAGCTTGCTGTAGGGGCAGTAGGTGCAGGAGAAGGCACAGCCGCGCTTGGTAAAAATGGCCGGGACGACCTCTCTATCCGCGTAAGGCTGCCAATCGAGGAGGTCATATGCCGGAAGGGCTTGCCCATCCAAATCCTCAACCGGGGAAGGTGAAACAGAATGGTAGCTGCCATTCTTCCTGGATGCACAGCCGGGAATAGAAGCCATATCGCCTCCATGCTCCAGGCGTTTTAAAAACAAAGGAAAGGCCTCTTCCCCTTCCCCGCGGATGCCGTAATCCAGCTTCAGGTACTCCAGCCAGTCGTGGGCATAATAGTTGAAACCAGGGCCTCCCAGCACGATCCGGGCTGGCGAGCTCTGGCGGACGATATCGGTGATCTCCTTGACCCGCGGGCGCAGATCAGTATGACGGGTGCCCAGGGATGCGGCTGGATCTATCTCATCGCCAAATACCAGGCGGATCGAGATGCCTACCACATCTGGTTGGAAGTCCTTGAGCTGCGCGGTTAATTCACTGGCCAGATCGACAGCGAATAAGCGCTCAAAGATCTGGACTTCGTGACCCGCCTGGCGGACGGCGCCAGCAAGGTAGACAGGTCCGGAGGGAGCTGCAGGCAGGGTGTTGGTCGAGATGATCAAGACTTTCACAAGACCTCCTCCTGAATGCGTTCTGCTACCAGCCTCCCGGAGACCATGGCGGTGGGCAAGCCTGTGCCAGGGTGGGTGCTGGCTCCCACGAAGTACAGGTTTTTATAGCGTGAATGCCGGTTGGAGGGCCTGAAGCAGGCCATTTGGGTTAGCTCGTGTGAGAGGCCGTGAGTGGAGCCATTCACCAGATTGTAAATCTTTTTCCAGGAAATTGGCGTGTAAGTCTCTTCAAACTTAATGTGCGCCTCGAGGTCGTGGACGCCGAGGGTCCGCAGGCGGCGAAAAACGTGCTGGCGCGCCCGGATTCGCAGGGCGTTCCAATCCTGGCGACCATTTTCACATAGATGCCCGACCGGGACAATGGCAATGAGGGTATCTTGTCCGGGGGGTGCCATGGATGGATCGAGGCGGGTGGGGGCGTGGATATACAGGCTGGGATTGTCCGGCAGGCTCAGGTTGCGGTTGATGCTCTCGAAGTTCGCCTGGTAGTCCTCCGCCAGGAAAAGCGTATGAGGGCCGAGCTCAGGATAGGATTTATCCACCCCCCAGAAGAAACTGACCACCGAACAGGAGAAGTGCTTGTGCAATAGTTTCCTGTTCATATTGTCCGGCGGGAGCAGGTGCTGATAAACATAGGGTAGATCGGCATTGGCGAGAACGATATCAGCCTCCACGGTTGATCCACCGGCGAGGGTAACCCCGCGGGCATGCGCTGTATCGATATCGATGCGTTCCACCACCGAGTTAAAGACAAATTCCACACCTGCCTGGCGGGCAAGCTCCATGAGGGACTCAACAATGCGAACCATGCCGCCTCTGGGATACCAGACGCCATGCGTCAGCTCTGTGTAGGGCATCATTGAATAGGTGGCAGGCGCTTCAAAGGGGCTCAATCCCATGTAGATATCCTGAAAGGTGAAAGCGCTTTTCAGGTGCGGGTCACCGAAATAGGCTGAAAGGTTGCGATAATGGTTGACCAGAGGTTTGAGACAGTAAATCAAGGGAAGATTTCGAAAGTTGATGAGATCGGAGGCTTTGCGGAAATTGCGGTTGACCAGCCTTTCCAAAACCAGGCGGTAGTGCTGCTCGCCTTCTTGGAGGTAACGCAGAAGACCCTGGAAGCTTCCCGGCTGGATGGCTTCAAGCTGGGCGTGCAGTGACTGCATATCAGAAGTAAGGGCAAGCTGACAGCCGTCATCGAAAACCAGGCGGTAGGTGGGGTCAACGCGCAGCAAGGTGAGCTGTTCGTGAAGGGAGGTTCCTAACCTTTGAAATTCGGCTTCATACAGCAAGGGCATGACCAGGAGGGTGGGGCCGGTGTCAAAATGATGACCGAGGCGGCTAAAGTGGCCACAGCGACCGCCGGGTCCGGCGTTCTTTTCCAGGACGGTGACATGCTGCCCACCCCTGGCGAGATGAAGCGCGGCAGTGATCCCACCGACGCCTGCGCCAATGACAACCACCGATTTTGATCTCATATCTTGTCCTGCCGCTTCGTAGGGATAGGTTGAGAGGGCGCACCAGCCCAATGGAAATTGAATAATGTGGATGAAATGGCCAGCCAGCCCATTCTCAATCGAATAGCGAGGCTTTTTCGTTCATGGTATTCCGGGCGCAGGAAAAAGCCTTCCCTTTCAATGGTATCCAGCAGCCAATCAAAACGGGCAATGTAGGCAAAGCATGCCAGGCGGCAGCGAGGGTTCTGGACGCGCTGAAAATAAACCCTGCCAGCCGCGAAATACTGGCACGCCAGGTTCACCCGGCTCTTCACCCAGAGGCGATAGGCATGACTGTGCACATCCTGCGGTTCGATGTGATTGGCCTCCAGGACTTCACGCGGGATATTGTAATACCCAGCCTGCACATCAGCATAGGTATCCCTCAGCATGTGGGTGATGTGGGCGGCGGAAACCGCCAGGTAGCGCGCATCATCATGAGGCGTATAACATTTATATCCGACGAAATAATGCAAGGCTTCGGTCACGGCGACTGCCAGCCAACGCGTATATTCGTTTAGCTCCACCTGCGAGATCAGCCGGCCGCGGCGCCGGGCATCGAAATCCATCACCAGCATCATGTTGTACAGGTAATCTCGCAAACCGCTGTTCTTTTGGGGGTCGTGCCGGACCAGCTCGACCAGCATGTGTTCATGGAGGTTTACCTCTCGCGGCTCTTCGCCGCGATAACAGGTTTCCAGCAGCGTTTTTTGCCGCGTTAGGAAGGCCAGCCGCTCAGAGGCTTCGATTTCACCCAGAGCGGAGCCTGAAACCGGACCAGCGTCGAGAATATCATCCACCCAGCGGAAGTAGCCATAGGCCCGAAAGGCATCCTCAACTCGATCCCGATCGACCAGGCAGCGGATGATGTAATAAGATTGTTTACTGGCAGCTTTTGTTATCGACGAAGCAAGACTGGTACTCATAAGATTTATCCTTTTGTAAAGATACTTGCGGCCAATCACCTAATACCGGCCATAAATGATATTCATTGCAAGCTAACCACCTCAATCTGCCGATGAAGTGCAGACAAACCGGGCGAGGCGGGAAGGTGAGCTGACCCACAGATTGGGCAGGCCTGGAACATATATCCTAAAGAACATGACAACAGCCAAACTGACATATTGACGACCACGTGTTAAGCGATCGGCCAACGAAGGCTTGAGAATCAGCACAGCCGGACGTGGACCATCACCACGGACTGTGCCGCTTTCTCTACTTCTTCTGCGTTTGGGTTTCCCTGGTCATCGAAGGTCACGCCATAGAACCTGGCATCAGTTGACACCTTCCGCAGGTGCTTTACCAACCCGGCTGCAACGGCAGCCTTATCTTCAGCAACCGGCTCAGCCAGGCCCTGGAACTCCCGTCCTCGAATCCGTAAATTGACCGGAATATCGCTGCGTAGATTTTTCCACCAGTTGGCGTGGGTAAAAACATATACCTGGTCATCGAATTGAGAATAGCTGACCGGGGTGGTGTAGGTCTTGCCGCTCTTGCGCCCGGTAAAGGTGATCAGTAAGATCGTCTTGCTGACCATCGCGTGCATCGGCGAGCGTAAAATAAATTTCATGGCAGAATTGACGTAAGGAGGAATGGTAGGAGTTTCGGACATATCAGCCTCTTTCGGGCGGTTTCAATTTTTTATTTAGCCTGCGTGGGCGATGGCGGTCAGCAGCAGGATGACCATACCCAGGACCATGTTGATCCGCAAAGACCAGCGGAACTTCACCAGGGCTTCGGGCTTTTGGTCACTGATCTGCCGCAGGAAGGCGCGCTCGGAATAAAAGGCCAGGGCTAGAAAGACCAGCACGAGAACATGTTTGACCACGATCATGATGCTCCAAAGGTTGCCGAAGAAGTTGCCAAGACCCAGGTAGCTCTCGTTAATCAACATCAGATGCGTGCCGGTTACCAGGAAAATGAGCAACGAAGCGCCAAAAAAGGGACGGAGGCGGGAGGAGGCCTGCTCGAGCAGCTCACGCAGGGTGTTAACCTGCATTTGACGCTCGAAGATGGGTAGGAACACCAGGCTGGAGAATATGTAATACCCGATCATCACGATCGTTGCCAGGGTATGGAGCCAGGTTGAGATAGCCACCAGTATTGTAGACATATGTTTATCATTTCCTTTCTATGCGTGGGTTGATCGTTGCCAGGTCGTCGCCTTGACCTTGCAGGGTGTTGATGATCACATTCCCTGCCCCGCTGTGGACGGTGATCTCCACCTTTTGGGAAGCTTGATCGAAGTCAGACGACTGGTAGGTGTCCTTACCGGCCTGAATGAAGCACGGTTCAATGATGGCTTTACCCAGCCCGGTGGTAGCGTGGATGCAGGCAGCGACACTGCCAGGGATGGCCACTACCACATTGCCCGCGCCAGTCCTGGCGGCCACATCCAGGTTTACCGCACGGTCAGGCAGGAGTATTTCGATATTGCCCCCGCCGGTATCGGCAGAGAGGCGAGTGACTGTCATGCCGGTCAGGTCCAGCCTGAGGTTGCCGCCATCGCTGTGGGCGGTGATATCCGAGGCGACCGAAGGATTGAGGTGGATCTGCCATTCCGTAGCCCCATTACAAGCCGCCCAGGGGAGGCGGAACCTGGGACGAAGGTCGGCGCCGCCTCGCAACGTTAGGATGGCCTGACCGTTGGATGAAGCCAGTGAACGAGAAGGCAGCCCCTGATTCTCGAAGTACTGAAGGGCGCCGTGTGCCAACACCGGCTGATCCCAAGCAAGCCGGTCAATGGTTAAGTTACCGTCGCCCGCATGAATGTCCACTTTGGCAGTCACTGCGCCATTGAGAGGCTCTGAGAAGGTGTCGGTGAGTAAG
Source organism: uncultured Chloroflexia bacterium (assembly GCA_963751425.1). Taxonomy (GTDB): domain Bacteria; phylum Chloroflexota; class Anaerolineae; order Anaerolineales; family UBA4823; genus CAVVUF01. The sequence goes on from CAVVUF010000004.1 coordinate 403,308, forward strand.
TTCTTGTTCATGTTCATATTTCCTTTCATGAGAGTGTATTTTGGTAATGGAAAGACGCTATTCTTTTACTCCGTTTTTAAATTATTGAAGGATTACTTTACTGAGTTGGTGCAGCCAACCGGTTTGTCGCTTTATCTTCGGCTCTGGAGCGACCGACGACCGTCACAACCAGGGCTGCCAGGAGAAGCAGGGCAAACGCTAGTCCGATGGCAATATAAGCCTCCGGCGCCAACAGCAGGATAAGCATCACGATCGACCCGATGACAAAAATAGGTCCCCACCAGCTTCTGCCGTAGATCAAAAAGCCGAGAACGGTGATGCCGGCGGCGAGGAACGCGGCAAGCGCCGCCTGGAAGTCACCGCTCATGAGTAGGGTGGGCAGAGCTGCCACGACCGGGAGAGCCAGCCAGAACCTACGCCGTCGCTCGATCAAAAACAGAACCGCAACGGTAATCCCAGCAGCCGTCCAACCGAGATAAGCGATTGCCATAAGGATGGCGGGAGTGTCTGGACGGCCCTCGGCGCGAGACTTAAGCCCAAGCAGCATCCGCCGCTCCATCGTAAAGACAATGGGGTCCGCAAGCATTATCGTCAGCAAGTTGGCTGAGCCAGATTGGCCGCGCACGAGCAGCCGCGTGGTGTGATCGTTAGCCGGTATGAGCACGTGTGCACCAAACATCTCGAGGACGAGTGCTTGACCCGGCTCGATGAGCAGCACCGGGTCTGCCACATCTTTTCCAAGACCTCCCAGGTAATCAGGCGGGACCAGCCGCCAGGCGTCTCCAACTTCCAGCGACTGCCATTCCGGGCGAATCTCGTTCGTATTGTGGATATCCGCTCCGACCAGGTTTTCAAGCCAGGTGTAGGTGTAAAATCCGGCGCGGTCCTGCCCAACCTGAGCCAGCCACTGCCAAACCACAACCGGTGAGGCGTTGATGGTTACTGCCTTGGTATTAAACCTGGTGCCATTGGGGAATAAGTCGTCGCCGGGTAGTGCCATCTGCCGTTCTGCCTCGGTGGAGCCCCAGTTCGCCATCCAGGGATGGATAACCACCACGTAAACAGCTGCCAGCAATACGACAAACAGCAGAGCATAGCGGAAACGGACTGTCTTTAAGTAAGTGCGAGGACGCGAGTGTACCAAGGTAACATCCTCTCTTGCATTCATTCTGGTTTCTCCTTCGTGAAATCCGAGGTGGATGGAGCACTGCTAGTAACCGAGATCAAGGTCAGGTTGAGATCGCGGATACGCTCGAGCAGCCCGTGCAGGGCAGCTTGATCGGGAAGCAGGCCAGAAAGCAGCGTCACGTCACTTTCCAGATGCGCCAGGTCCAAGCCCATGAGCCAATCCGTCCAGCGCGGATCCAGATGACCTTTGATCTTGATCTCGTAAAATTCTGGCATTAGCGATCTCCTCGTTCGTTTTTTACAGTTTAGCGCGCGAAGAGGCCGCCCGCATCTGCCAAAAGGGATATTCAGGGTTTATTTTTCGGGTTTATGTGCCACTAGGCGAATAAAGCCCATGTACCAGCCGCGATCCTCTTCTATGCCGCGAACTCTAATTTGTTTCTATTCAATCGATCCTTCCCGGCAATAATTTGTAAGGTTTCGTTTTCGGCTCAGTAATCTAGGGGAGGATAGCGAGCTGCCTGGCGCGTGCCACCGCTTCGGTGCGGTTGGCGACATCGAGCTTACGATAGATGCTGGCAGTGTGAGCTTTGACAGTGCCGGGGGATACGATGAGCTGAAGGGCAATCTCCTGATTGGTCTTGCCCTGGGCGATGAGGTGGAGAACCTCCCGCTCGCGCGGGCTTAAAGGCTCGATCAGAACCTGGTTAGGACCAGCTTGAGGATCAAAGGTCTGAGAAACAGTCACCAGACCAGCTTTGATCCCTTGCGGCTCAGCCTCAAATTGGGAAAGTAAGTGGAGGATGTAGGCTCTATGAGAGCCTGTACGGGTATGAGTCAATGCCCGCGAAAGAAGCAGCTGCATGGGTTGACCCTCGTCGAGAAATACCCGGCTATAACCCTCGGGTTCAGCCAATGACAGGCATTCCGCCAACGCCTGGGCAGCATTTATGAAATCACCGATCTTCTGAAATGCTAATGCCCGCAGGAGCAGGATGTCGATGACCCGGCCCAGCCTGCCGGCTGACCGGGCGATTGTCTCCAATTGTGACAATAACTCGATGGCTTCCCTGGTTTTCTTGTGAGCGATCCATACGCGTGCCCGAGTGATGTGGATAGGCTCATTTTCAAATCCAAACCGCTCCTCCGAGCTCAAGCGCTTTACCAGGGCTGCAGCCCAATCCGATGCAGCCTGTAAATCGCCCTGAGCCAGCCAAAGTTTAACCTGGGCAGCCTCGACCGCTGTACGGGCTTCTGAGAAAACCCCTCTGGTTTGAACAACCTGGAGCGCTTTTTCTACAGCCTCTTGTGCTCCAAGCTGACTGGCTTGAGCCAGGCGAAGGCGCGCCAGGGTGGTATATGCCAAGATCAAATCGTCGGCCTTATCCCACAAAGGCATCAGGGCCAGGCCTTGTTTCATGTGAACCAGAGCCGCATCCAGATCATTCCTTTCACATAACAGATCAGCAAATCCAATTTCTACCAATGCTCTAGCGCCGAGATGCTGCCCGCTTGCCTCAGGGATCAATTGTGCAGCTGTCCGGTACGTCTCATCTGATTTATTCAATCGTCCATTATTCGCATACAATCTTGCCATCAGGCAAGATGCGGCTACGGGGTTAATGACCGCGCCGGTGGTGATGCCCGATCGAATTGTCTCGTTCAAAACTGGGCTGGCATTGGCATAGTCGCCTATTAAGAAGTATTCATATCCGAGTGTGATGAGCGTATCTAATTGCAAAGGCAGGTTATTGGTGGGAACAAGTTCGCGTGCCTCAAGACAATAATCAATAGCGCGATGGGTGTCCCCGCGCATGGCAGTGACCCGGCTCCTTATGTAGGCCAGGTGGGCTTGCATTGAAGGTGTGTCAGAAGCCGGAATCTTAGAGCAAATGTGTTTTTCGGCCTCTTCTAACAATCGATCCGCTTCGTCTAATTCCCCGAACCAAGAGTAGCTGTACGCTTCATAAATACATAACCAAGGCCGCCGGTAGACCTGTTCTTTGCTTAACTTACCTATCCAAGAACGTATCCAGGCCTGCTCTCCGCGACTCACCATTTCCATATAGTTCTGTTCGATAAAGCGTTCGACTCTTTCATCGTCCGAAGCTATAGACGCATGGTTAATCGCCTCCTGTATCAGGCTGTGCTGCGCAAGCCAATCCGAGGCCCGGAGGTGCAATGTAGCAATACCTTCGGCGCCTAGCAACTTATGGAGTTGGGCGCGTAATAAGACGGCAAACAAGTGATGGTAGCGGTACCAAATCCGTTCATCGTCCAGGGGTACCAGGAAGAGATTGGCTTGTTCCATGTATTCGAGGATAGAGGCGGATTGATCGGAGAGATGTGATGGCGCTCGGAACAACGGGCCTTCGCCAGCTGAGCTTTCTTTATGCGCCAGAATGGCGTCGCATAGGGGGGCAGTCAGGCGATCTAAAATGGAGGTGTACAGGAGAAAATGCTGGATTTCGGGCGGCTGGCTGGCCAGGACCTCATCCAAAAGATAATCCAGGATGTAACGATTCGTGCCCGAGAAGCCCTCGATGAACCCCAGAATATTTTTTCGATCGCGCATGGAGAGGGCTGCCATCTGCAGACCAGCGATCCAACCTTCTGTGCGCTCTTCGAGCACTGCCACAGCTCCAGCCTCCAGGCTGAGCCCCATGACGTCTTTCAGGAATTGAGCCGCCTCGGATTCTGTAAAAGCAAGATCAGAAGCCCGCATCTCAACCGTCTGGCCGCGGGAGCGCAGGCGGGTGAGGGGCAGCGGGGGGTCTGATCGGGTGGCGATGACCAGGTGGAAGTTCTTGGGGCAGTGTTCGAGCAAAAAAGCCACGGCTTCATGCACGGGCTGATTGCTGATGAATTGGTAATCATCCAATACCAAAACGAAGTTTTTTTCAGCAATTTCCAATTCATTAATAAGACTAGTCAGGACTGCTTTGGGTGGCGCTTTTTCGGCTGCCTCCAAGAGTTGAGCTGCCTCACTGCCTAATGTGGGATCAACCTCTTGCAAAGCGGCGACCAGGTAATTGAGGAAACGATCAACCTGGTTGTCATCACTATCGAGCGACAGCCAGGCCACAGGTATACCACAAGGGATGACAGAGGCTGCCACCAGGGTGGTCTTGCCAAAACCAGCGGGGGCGGTAACTAAAGTCAGTGGGCCGCGCAGCCCTTTGGCAACCTGGTCCTGGAGGCGCGGCCGCGAAACCAGATCCAGCCGGGTGTAAGGCAGGTGCAGCTTGGTGCGAATAAGGGTATCGACCTTGGGCATAGCAGCTACAGTCAGGATCAAATTGACGTAGAAATTAAGGATGCAAAAGTAAATCTTATATCAAGTTTGTGGTTGGCACAAGTGGGGAATGGCACCAGCCCGAATCAGACCTAATCATCACTTCAGGTTACCTAACGGCTTACCCATCGGTGATCCTTTGTTTCGGTGACCGCCGATGTGACCAACACCGGCTCAATGACGGAGGATGAGTTGGTGCAGCTCTACGTCCACCAGAAGTTTGGCAGCGATTCGCGCCCGATGGGTGAACTGAAGGGCTTCGAGCGGCCCAGGCTCCAGCCGGGTGAAACGAAGACCGTCGCTTTCCAACTTGGTCCAAACGAGCTCGGATATTGGAGCACAAACGGAGGCAAGCAGGTTCAGGAGGCTTTGCCTTTTGACTTCTGGGTCGGTGCGGATTCATTAGTTGAGTGTGCGGCGGTGCCATGCTAAGCTGGGAAAGAGAGCATGGATTTGTTCTGCGCTCCTATGTAATCAGTGCGCCAGGAATGGTAGGAAAATCTGCTTTGTTTCCGACACTTTCAAATTATACACAGCATCCGTACCCATCAAGGTTGGTGTGAGTGGTTCAATTTTGATGTAATAGCTGCCTGCTGCAGCAGCCTGGAAGCGAAAGATGGTCCCCTGCCCCACACCAGCGGCTTGACCGCTTGCTACAGATGTTTCCCCATCCTCTTGATACACGGTGATGCTCACGGCTGCTCCGCCGGATTGCGAAGATGCGATGAGAAAATAATTGCCCTCTTTTTCAATTTCCACCCGGAACCAGTCGGGGTCGCCCATGCCGCACAGGTTGCCCTGAGCCGATACACCGAGAGGCAGCGCTCTCGCCTGGGTGAGGTCATCGTCGGGTTCGAAGCCATCTGGGATGCAGGTGGCAGGCAGCGTGACACTGGTTTCAAACGCCTCACCGGCAGGCCAGGGCTCTGGCTGGCTGTTCGCATCCAGGGCGCGCAGGCGGAAGGCGTACGACCTGCCCGCCTGACCCACAAACCAGGTCGAACGCAAGTCACCTGGGAGGCCGAGGATGTTGGCAGCCTCCCAAACTCCTGGCTCCTCGCGCCACTGCAGGTCAAATGAATCCAAACCGGCTCCCGCGCTGGCGGCCTCCCAGCTCAGGCGCACAGCGGTCGAATCGAAGCTCTCGGCTGGTTTGAGCTGGCTGGTGGGCGGCGGGCAGGCATGGTCAACCTGAATTGTGTGCGGATCCAGCGCGGCGGCCACGTTCCCCTCGTGGTCCCAAATGCGCAGCGCCACCTCGAGTGAACCGTTAAGTGGGGCAATGGCGCATAGATCCACATCCCAGTCGTACAAGCCGGGCTGGATTGGCTGCGTTACCTTGGGGCCGATCTCGACCCATTGACCATTCAGCCTGGCGACCAGGCGCACGGCGGTGACTTGAACATCGTCACTGGCTGCAGCAGTAACGTCTATCAGCGGGTTACCCCCACTGGCAACGATCGCCTCAGCAGCCGGCTGGGTAAGGGCACCGGTGGGTGGGTAGGCGCCTACATTGCCCGAAACGTACCAGTCATTGTCTGGATTGCGCGGATCGGACTTGTTGCCCAAACACTCGGTCGCCCCGTCATAGATCTGGAAATGCGTGACCTCGTAGCAGGTGCGCGGGATGCCGTTGTTGATCGCCACATCGGCAAAACGAATATCAACTGACTGACCCCAATAGTAGCCATCGCCCCCCATCCAGATGCTGGTGGTGACCATGAAGTGCACATGCTGCGAGGTGCTGTAGCCGGTATCGTCGCTGTCGCCGAGATACTGGCCTCTCTTAACCGCTGTCCCCGCCGTCAGCTTGTCCGGGATGGTGCCGTTCGCCAGGTGCAGGTAGATCTGATAAGTGCCTTCGCTGGCATTGTTCAGGACGATGTAGTTTGTGCAGCCCGAGTTGCCATCGGAGCAGCTGTCACGTGAGGCGACCACCGTGCCGCCTTTGGAAGCCAGGAGAGGGAAGTGCCAGGCGTCGGTGAAGTCGTAGGCATAGCGGCAGTAGTCTTGCGAGCAGGAGGGATAGCCCAATTCGGGAATGGATTGGAAGTGGCTGATCGAGCCTTCCAGCCAGCGGGAGGTGCCCGCTGCATAAGGCAGGTAATAGCCGGCGAGGGGTGCGGTAATGGCGTTCGCGCCCTTAGTAAGCTCATTGGGCGCTGGGGATAACTCCAGCGGCAGCATCCCGTCTGGTAGGGAGGAAAGCATTTCTTCCCAACCAGGGTCCCCGGGCAGCAGCACTTGCCATCCCTCGTCTGACAGATGAGCCAGGGCCAGACCGGGTTCGGTCGCCAAGAGGCGGCCTGAATCGTCGCGCAGCGCCAACCACAAAACGGCGGTCTCTCCACCGGGGGCGATGAAGGCGGTATCCAGCTCAGGGGTGAACAAGTCGAAGGTCAGCAGATTAGCCCCACGATCACCTTGCAGCCTGCGGGACAGGGCTGCTGAAAGATCAGCCTGGGTTTCAGCCGAGGCAGGGGTGGGCGGCGGGTCACCGGCGGCGGGCAGCAGCAATGCCGCGGCAGCCAACAGGAGCAGGATCAGGATCAGGGAGCGTGGGAGGGACATCATTAATCCGTGGAAATTTGCTACCTAGTTTATCATAATTGTATATTAAAGCCAACTGGACACTGCATGACGGGCAAATGATCCAATGGATCTAAATTACAACAAAAAAAGGCGATTGCCACATCACCGCCATGGGTTGGAGTATAAAGTTATTATGATCACCAATTATTGGTGATGAGCGTGGAAGCCTGGCTCTGTGAGCTGCCGAACCATATGACCATATGGCGGCCAAACAAAGAGCGTTTTGCTTAAAAATGAAACCCCCATATCTGGGGGTTAATGAGCGTGGAGCGGCTCGAACGCTCAACCAATGGCTTAAAAGGCCACTGCTCCACCATTGAGTTACATGCCCACTTAGCCAAAAGCATTCTATCATGCCATATATGGGAAAAAGTGGTGATTTTAGGGGATTTACCCCTACCTGTGGCACACTTAAAGAGGTGTGTCATGGAGAAAACAGTCACAAAAAACCAATGGACTATAGAAAAAGTAACCCAGGAATATTATCTCTCAATTGCCATCAATGCTTTTCTGGTAGACCGCAAAGCTCAGAATATGGCAGAAGGAACACTATATTTTTACACGAAGAAACTGAAGTTGTTTTCTGATTTCTGTGAAAGTCAACTTATAAAAACACTGGATGAACTCACTCCCGACACTATCCGGCAATACCTTTTCAGTCTTGAGTTGTCCGGTCACAACGCCGGCGGTATTCACGCTTGTTTCAGGACTCTAAGAACATTCTTGTATTGGTGGGAAAGTGAATATGAACCAGAAGGTTGGAAAAATCCCATTCGCAAGGTGAAAGCCCCTAGACTGGCACAGGAACCATTACAACCTGTTTCCAGAGATGACTTTGAGTCTTTGCTTTCAACCTGCGATAAGCATACCTGGTACGGAGCAAGAGATAGGGCAATATTTCTAACCCTGCTTAACTCAGGCTTACGGGCGAGTGAACTTACCGCGTTGAATTTGACTGACTTGGAGTCGTCAACCGGTACGTTGGAAGTGAAGAGGGGAAAAGGGAGAAAGCCACGCGTAACTTTTGTTGGAAGTGTAACCAGAAAAGCTATCCGGCAATGGCTAAAGTACAGGGGTGATGAAGCCGGCGCATTATTTACCACCAAAGAAGGTGAACAACTCACCTATTGGGGCTTGCGTCAAATAGTCAGGCGAAGGGCTGAACAGGCTGGAGTCATAGTACCTGGCTTACATGACTTCAGGCGCGCTTTTTGTCTCTCCCAGCTTCAAGCAGGCGTACCAGAAACAACTATAGCCCGATTAATGGGACATACCACAACTCAGCTTATCGCCCGCTATGCGAGGCAGACAGGAAGCGACTTAAGGCAGTTATATCACTCGCCTTTAGATCGGTATAATTTCTAACATTACAGATTTATAAAATTAACACTCGGCGAGAGTTGGGCGTAAATTTTGAAGTGTAGGTAAACGTGCGAGGATTTCCCAGTCCTCTAAGCTCTTCTTCTATTTTGATTTTAAATTTAGTTTTTCATTCTTAGATGGTAAATTGGATAGATATGTAATGTAATTCTCGGGAAGATTATGTTCTTTGGCACCTAATATGATAATTTCTTTGTACCATTCTTGTGCAAAAAGATTTCCGGTCAATTCTGAGGAAATATATACATCAACGTCTAAAAAAGGGTTATCATAAATTTGAGCCTGTAATGACACCCGTGAATAACCATTTTCAAAATTATCCAAGGAAAGTAAGTCATTTTCATTAACCTCATAAAGTACTCCCCATGTGTCAAATCCATCAAAATCCACGATATTTGCTTTCCCCGAACCATCTGCACCCTTCTTATTGAGTACCATTTTTTTATTTACTAACTTGCCAATCCCAATTGATTGAGCAGATGGTATACGAGATAACAAACGCTTTGTTGACATATTTGAACCATAAGCAAAATAGATTTTTTTCATAAGTTATTTTGGTTCACAATTCTTTATGATGGCATTCATCTTCGTCCTGAAGTTTACCCATAATTCAAATTCCCACTCCTCTTCCTTGAGCGTCTGACAATAAGATTTTAGCGATTGTTCGAGTCTGTTATGGAATTTGGTTGCGTTAATAATCTTTTTGTCCGGTACGAATAACCCAATATCCTTTTCCCTGGTTATTGTCCAGCCTCCGGTGGTTTCAGCTTGATGCAAAATTCCACACCTAACATTCTTATAGAATTCCGAATAACAATCTTTAAAAACGCTAAAATTATCGTTACATGCAAAAAACAGCTTAAAAGCATGTACACCCTTACCTTTTTCATTTGTGTCTGGCCATCCTTGCCGAAATGATTCGAGGGGCCTCAATCATAAGGCAACATATTGCCATTATGCAGAAACCATTTTTCTGGCTCGGATCCCTTCTTCTCAAGGGAGAAATATAACGTTCCGTAAACCTTTCCTGAATGAAGTTGGCTAAACCGTCTCGGTTTTTATCTACTTCAAGCATACGATATTTTGCTACAGTAACGGAACTGGATAATCTAACATTGTCAATTCTTGACATTATTAATCAAATATCCTTTTTACAAAAGGCATTTTAAAATGGTGAGCAAATCGAATCTCTTCACACACTCAGTAATGGTCAGGTGAACCACTACGGTAACAACCTGGTCCAGAACCACCACTTCTTTCGTCTCCGGCTGTCTGCCATGTTCTTGGCAAAGCAACAGTCCATCCTTGCCAGGAATGGAGTAATTGTACAAAGAGAACATAAGGTTTGGGGTGATGTCCAGGAACTAGGTAAATTGTTATCATTTCACTTCTCCCTCAGTAAGTGCTCCAATTCATCAACCCTCTGTTCCAGAGCTTCTATCATGTCAAATGCATCTTGTAGTCTTCTCAGAATAAAATGCCCCGATGGTTCTCCTGTAAATAACGCTTCCAACATCTTTTGGAATTCAGAATCTTTAAGGAGCCGCCTTGAGTCTTGACGGATAGCCCCGCGACTTCGTAGAGCAGGTTCAAAGACTTTGAAGGCAATTAGTTCAGCAGCTTCCAATACATACCTTTCATGAAAGGCATCATGCTCCCACCATTTAATTTCAGTTATGAAATCTGGATTAAGCATAACCGCGGATGTACCTGTAGTGACACTGCTATCACGTCTTACTAAATGCTGTGTGATTCGGCTTTTTAGGTCATCAGCAACACCAACGTATGCAACAAATGATCTCTGTCCACGCCCTCCATGCATGGCGTAGACAGCAGGTCGGGCGGGTAAATCGGACACTGAATAGATAGTAGGTTTCATTTATGCCGGCGCTTTCAAACCTCTTAGAATTCTTTTTGTTTGCCCAAATTATCTTTTCACATGATGGCTCATGTATCACCGCGGCTATTTGATAAATACCGATATGCTTTGGGTCAACTCATCTAGTAACTCGCTCAGTACCTTGTATAACGCCAAGAAATCCCTGGGCTTGGTGGTATCCACAAGTCCTTTTGAGATGACCTTCTGAAAGCTCTCTGTCTTATACGAGACGATAAGTCCCAGCTGCTGTTGGGCATTGGATTTGATAATTTCCTGGATCTTTGCAACGGTTTCAGGGTCGCGCATGCAGATAACATAGGACGTACTGCAAGGAACACCAACCTCGTAGTAGGCATCGAAGATAATCATACCATCGTTCATGCGTTGGATGACCTACAGGGAAGTATTGACGCGAGATGCTTTTGTTAGTAGGTATATGGACTCTTTTATACAGGACGGGAGTCCAATCTGGGAGGTTGAGGGGTAAAAAATCTCCATTATTATACGCGGGAGTATACCGCCCATGGATGGATATTTGATCATTGTAATTCATCAAGAAACTAAATGCTTTTGTTCAAGGATTGGGCGACCGGAATGGCAGTGTTTCCGCGAATCCCTTGTGCATTTAGCTCAAAGAATTGATAAAACTGAAAGGCAAGTCTGGGTCACATTAGCATATAATTAAGAAGAGCAGTACAATCCCCAAAGGGACTTGCCCCCAATGTGTCTATAGTGATACGAACACGAAAAGACTTCGACCTTCTTGCGTAATTGGCGCTTAAGAGACTGAATTAGTATGTAGTAGCGATCCAGGCTATATGTTTTTCTAGTAAGGTCGAGGTAGAATTAGAGTATATTCCAATAAGCAGCGCGATAATGGAATTTGGTAATGTCTTATCTGGCATCTTGGTAAAACCTCAGTAAATCTATCCCTTATGAAGTAGCCACGTAAAAATTGGCGGCGCATTAAAATAGCTTTAGAGTCTATTTTGGGGTAGAGCTTTTGAAAGCTGGTATAGGAAGGGTAATAATGGATGAACATGAATGCGTTCAAGTTTTTCAAGGATTAACTAGAATTCTTGAAGAAAATGGCATGGAATGGGTTTCGCAGCAAGTTTCAGAGCAAATAAGAATTGGAAAAACCATTCAGCGCGAGATTGAAACTCTAAAAGAAGGCAAGGATGCACCTCTATTTTCTACAATTGATGATTATTCCAGCAAATTGATGAGAGGGCCAAAAGCTACATTCCCCGTTACAGTAGAATATCAACCTTATGAACAATTGGATTTACTTATCAATGCCATAAAGCAAGTAATAGTAGAAACCGCTGAAATGGAACAGCATCTGATTAGTTTTTTTGAACAACACGACAACGCCTCGAAAAAGATTTTATTCTATACTGACGAACCTGGCGGCGAGCCAAAATCTATAAGCAAGGATGAAATGCAAAGGAGATATCAGCATTCAAAAAAAATTAATGAATTAATTGAAACTCTGCGCATGGAAATCAGGAAATGACCATCTCTGATGATTTACTTAATCAAATTGCTAGCACTTTTGGCTCAGCCATTTCTTCTACCTTAACTACAGCATCAGATACATCTGATATTTTTGAAGCATATGTATTTAGTCTTGTGCTAGAGGCCGCTCAAACCGAAGGCGCTACGATTACTTATCGTAATGTTGTTGGGTCTGCACCGATAGCCTTTGTATTTCGAACCAGCCCCGGCTATATTTTCTCAACCAATCGAAATTACACACATGCGGTGATATCCTTTCCAAACAAAGTGCCGTTAGAAGCACATATTGGTGTAAGAGTTGTCGGAAAATCAGGTGTACTTCACGAATGTGATGTTGCAGTGATTGAACAAATTGAGGCAGAGATATGTAGGCAAAGGAGCGTTCCACCCCGTTCATCAAAGGTATTAATTGCTATTGAATGTAAGTTTTATTCAACACCGCTTCAACTCTCTCTGGCAAGAGCATTCATCGGATTAACTACTGACCTTTCAGTACCTAAACCAATTTTTGTTAGCAACAGTTCTTCAAACTCGCTAGAAAAATTATTGACAGGACGTGAACGTGAATGGGAACATAATGTTGTTCCATCGGCAACAGTCGAAGTGATGAGGTTGCGTCATAAGTTTCAAGATGCATTTAAAAAATACAAATCGCGTTAGTCAATGTTTATCAACAAACATGTGTTGACTAACGGAGACACATGAATTAGTTTCAAAAGAAAAATTTCTTCCCATTGATTCTCAAGTGGATTTTTTTATGAAAGCAGAAATAAACAATACTAATAGCAGAAACAATATCTCAATCCCATTTTTAATTATTACTCTGTTATTTGTGACTTGTCTCATCTCAGCTAATATTATCGCGGTTAAACTAATAGATATATTTGGATTGATTCTGCCTGCTGCAATTGTGATATTTCCCGTTAGTTATATAGTCGGCGATATATTAACGGAGGTTTATGGTTACTCTCGAGCTAGGCAGGTTATATGGCTTGGTTTCTTGTGCAACTTAATAGTTGTTTTGGCGATAGTTATTGGAGGAATTCTTCCTCCCGCCAATTTTTGGGATGGCCAAAAAGCCTATGATAGAATTTTAGGTTATACAACACGGATTTTATTGGCATCATTTTTAGCCTATCTAATAGGAGAATTCGCAAATTCTGCAGTTTTAGCTAAAATGAAAGTCTTTACTAAAGGTCGGTGGCTCTGGACTAGAACTATTGGTTCAACCATAGTCGGGCAAGGGTTAAACTCATTAGTTTTTATTTCAGTGGCTTTTTGGGGTACTATTCCAACAGCTGGAATTTATTCAGCAATTATTACCCAGTGGTTGACGAAATCTGTATATGAAGCTATCATCACTCCTCTGACATATCTTGTAGTAAATTGGTTAAAAAGAATTGAAGGGGTGGATGTCTACGATAACAATACCAATTTAAATCCTATTGCATTCAAGGATTAATGAGGTTTTTCTTCCTTCTTATCAAAATTAATAACTACTCTATTGCCTTGCACTTCTTGTTTATTGGAGCTCTGATTGATGTATGAACCGGGCAGATTAAAACAGGAAAATATCAAACGTGCGAGTAAATAATGAGTTCCGAATACTATCAATCTCTTAGACGTCAAAAAAATCATAGAATGGTATTACTTGACCTAAGCACCTTCTTAACTTTTATGCGTTAATATATATGTGGATATCAATTTGGATTCATTATTTTTTTCCTCACATCAATTCAAATATGGTCGCACAGCAAACTTACATCTAGCGAAGCATTCTTTAACTACGCCCATTTTATTTCCTGTTGTTTGCTTGATTACTGGTAGAACCCCGCGTGGTGGGGGAATATGGAAATATATACTACAAGCTGATATAAATAACGGATTGCTCCGACAAAACTTACCACTAATGGCACAGGTGCTACATTTCCTAGACTTTGCATCTGTTGACAACAAAACTCTTCTAAAGTGGCGCGAAAAAGGGATAAAACAGTATTACAACGATTTAGTTGAACCACCGCTAAATTATGATGCCCCATTATTTCTTGATTCAGGTGGGTTCAAATTACTTTGGAACGATACTATTGACCTTAGTGCTTTTGGACTATCTATCCATGATGGCTCTGGTCCGGAAACGATAATTAATTTACAAAGAGATTTTGGTGGGGACATAATTGCGTCACTTGATTATCCTTTACCCCCTGGGCTTGAGGAACAAGAAATCAAACAAAGGATGAATGGAAGCTATGAAAATGCATTGACATCAGCTCGTATCTTGAGGGGGGGAAAGGAATATCAACCTTTCTTCTTTGTCGCCACCCACGGTCATAACAGAGAAAGTATCGGCCAATATGTTAGAGCTCTATTTGATGAATCCAATAAAGATAATTTACTCGATTATCCATTTGGTTTAGCTATTGGCTCATTAGTGCCTCTACGAGGTTCAAAAAAGATCAGTCAAATTATTGAACTTATTATAGGTGTTAAAGAAAATATTCCGTATGAATATTCAAATAAGATTCCTATCCACGTATTTGGAGTTGCTGGTAATTTAATTCCTGTCCTTACCTTTCTGGGTGTTGATAGCTTCAACTCAAGCACTTACGTCCAACAAGCCAGAAACTTAAGAATAATGGATCCAAATTCTCACCGTTATCGTGCAGTGTTGGAGCTTGATTTCGTGGAAATGCAACTGCAAAGTTTGTCAAAAGACAGACCTATTTTGTATACAGGAAGGACTTACATCGGATATTACAAATCGTACTAATAAAGATGGATTTTATAAAAGTAAGTACTACAGCGATATTGCTTTACATAATTTGGAAATGGATTTCCGTGTTGTGGAAAATACCAAGCTTGCCATAAAGTCAAATTCGCTAAAAGAATTTTTTCTTGAACACGCACTTGAATATCCTGAATTATCACTGGTACCGCAAATAATAGCTCAGCATATTCCAAACATAGATTTCAATTTACCGCATTTTCATACCTTCCAACCCATTAAAAATAAACCAGCAAAACAAAATAAAACTATTTCATTAACATTCACACCGGAATCGTTTAACATTTTAGAGAATGGTTATTCAGCTCCAAAGGATAAAAAAATACTTTTATTCATTCCTTGTTCCAGCGAAAAGCCGTACTCAAATTCTCGTTCTCATAGAGTTATTAGTTCGAAACTTAATAGGGAATTTGGATTGAAGGCATCGTGGGTGCACAAAGTCACACTTTCTGGTCTCTATGGCCCTGTACCAGAGGAATATGAACGAGAAAGCCCTATTATGAATTATGATTTTCGCCTTGAAAGTTATAATGAAAATCAGATTTTGCTCATATCATCCCGACTTGTGGCATTTCTGGAAATGTGGGGCAATAATTACAAAGCGGTCTTAAGCTACGCAACAAGCAAGCCATATAGGATGGTATTTCAAAAAGCAGCAAAGGTTCTCCCATTTCTTAAAGTATTACCAGAAAAGCCATCTTCACAATCTATGACAATGTTCTATAAAAAAGAGTATCTGACTGAACTGACCAAAATTATCGGTGAGTTGTTGATTTCTGGAAATATAGAATAATGAGCCTTGTAAATACCCTTCACTGTTTTCTTTTCCTTGGAAACGTATGTTATGGATACCAAATTAAAAAAATTAAGGTAGAGCAATTCAATCCCAATATTAATTGTGAAAATCTTCTTGATAAAGCTTTGGGTAGTGAATTCATTGTAATTCAAGTTCCATTGGCTGATTACATCCCCTTTTTGGATTTTATACACGATCGCAAATCCTTTGATCTATCTCTCTTGCAAAATTTACGACTAGCCGAGCATTTAATATCCCTATTCGAGTTCTCGTATACTCCGACAACTCCTAAGAATATCCCTCTCAGAATTGACATATTAGTGAGCAAGATTCGAGAGCAACCAGAACTCTTTTTATGCAACTACTTGAGGAAGGTTACGGAATGGTTCGGTTTATCACCCGTTCCTGGTTTTTCTATGGCCTGGAAAGAATATTTACGAAACAACCAAGATGACGTAACATTACCTGATCCAATTCAAAAACTTCTCAAAAAAGGAGTAATTAGAATATCGAATGGACTGATCAATTTGCCCGCGTTCTTAATAGTTGGTCTAATAATTGTCAGCACCACACCGAACTGGGACGAAGTCTCAAAAATCTTCCACACTTTACGGCATAATCTTCTACGAGCTTCTTCTAAAAAAAATTTATTTGAGCAACGCTTTCAAGAGATTACCAATTATCTAGAAAATCCCGATACAAGTTTTGAAAGTAAGGAGTTAGAAAAAAAGCTTGCGAGAGGTGAATTAGTTGATATCAATAAAATTGATTTCATTGGGGAAAATAATCAACTAGTAATTGATGGGATATTATCTGCATTGCACAAACTCTATGAAGATGATCAAACTCGCTATCGACAGGTATTTGGTCAAATTCAATCTTTACTTTGGGACAAGATAATTAAGGCTCATCGAGAAATCACGGCTATCGAGAATACCCTACCGTCTGATCGTTCATTGACGATAGACTTATCAGATTGGTTATCTTCTTGTCGTGAAGTCAGTGCAATCCTCAATTTACTTTCCGACGCTTACGTAATTCTATCTGGATTTGAGGAGACTTTAGGCGTAGATAGGTATCTTGGATCCAAAGTCATTTCACCAGATTTAGACAGCATCCATAATAGGATTCGAGTAATAGGGGGCAGGATCCAAAATCTATTAAGTAACGCCAGTGGTATATTTTTACGTCAATGGAATTTTTCGCAAATCACTCCGATATTATTGAATTTATTGGGTGTCTCCAGAATACCAACTCCCTTAACCTCGTATTTTCCACAAGATCAAGAAAATGTAATATTCATCCTTGTTGACGGTTTAGGTTTCACACAATTTCGTTGGTTGCTAAAGACAATTGCACAACACACAATCAGCCCACTCGCTACTAATATTTTTTGGTGGTTGGATCAACAAAAGGCATTCAACGACAATTACATTCTTGCATCAAACCTTATCAGCGTGACAGGTGGTTGTTTGCCAACAATATACACGGGTTCGCTACCTAGAAGAACAGGGATATTTGGATCTCATTCTTAGATAGAAGGCAATCCTTTAAATATTTTGAAGGGTCAGGTAATAGGTAATAATAGCTCATCCTTATCACCCAAGGAAATTTCCAATATTTTCTATCGGAATACAAACCAGTTTATTCCATCGATATGTGATATTGCTTTACAGAATGGAATACATTCAACCGTAATTCACGGCGGAGTGGGAAATTTCACACCTTTCATGAAAATATACTTATGGAAAACATTTCCAAAAAGTAGATAAGTTTTATAATGTTGTCCAAGCAGATAGGATTTTTTCCCAGACAGTACAAGTAATGAAAGGACTTGATTGGCATTCTTTTCAAAAAAGTTTATTTTTACTTTATTATCCGTCTGTCGACAGTTCGGGACATCCCTGTGGACCTTATACCCAATTCCAATCAACCGAACTATCCAAATTAAACTTCCTCTTTACACATTTTTTAATTGAATTGGTTGAAAATTTCAAAAACTTATTTAACGGAAAAACAGCTATTGTTATTTCCGCTGATCACGGAATGTATGAAAGTAGTTCTAGAGTTATCAGTGATCAAATCATTCGACAAGCGTCCAGTGGACTTTTATCAAATGACGTGAAAATAGTTTATGAAAATCGTGCTTGTTACATCTATGGTATAAAAACTGTCGATTTAGATTTAGTACGAACGAAGTTAGCGGATTTCTTTGCAACTAATAATATCCCAATAGCTGTATATACAAAGCAAGATGGAATAGTAAATGATCTATTATATGATCCAAACTCACCGTATTCAAATCATTTCCCAGATATACTCCTTCAGTTTTACGGCACAGGAATATTCTTTCACAAAGAAAATCTCGAGTCCCATCAGTTCCTTTATGGGGCGCATGGCGGTTGTAGTATAGATGAGATTTTTATACCCCTTATATATTTACCCTTAACAAACGAGCTTGCAGAGAATTTAACTCGTTTCTATAAGTAAAAAGGAAAATGATATGCCAAAGGTTTTCTTTTCAATTACATCGCTCGAAATCGATAAATTGAATTCAATCGACGAAATTGAAGTCTCTTGTGGTACTGTTCAAGAAATTCTTGAACAGTTAAATTCTAAATTCCCAGGTATTAAGCCTTTTATTGTAGATGAAAATGGAAAAATAAGATCTAGAGCGATAATCACCAAAAATGTTATACCAGAAAATAGTCTATTATTTATGGAGAAGGAACAATCATCGTAATAAATAATCTAAGTGAAATAATCGGAAATCAGGAAAATCTTCTAATATCAATTTTCGACTCTGATTATTTTGGTAATTTACTCGATAACACACTAACCCCAACACAAGACCGATTAATTTACCTTAATGAGGACGGGAAACAAAATACTCAACCTTACAGGGGATATGTTTTACCAAAGCCAGAATATCAGGTTATCCGCTAACGAGTCAGAGAATTTGTGAGTAGTGATGTTGAAATCAGTCATCTAATGTTTGATTTATCAGACGACGATTTCTTTATGAAGATTGATTTTCGAACCGGTGATACTACTTTATAGGGTTTTACGCCGTGAGCAATTTGGGACAATCTCTTCTCCGCTTGTTCGTGCAATATATGAACTGCTCACCGATCCATCGGAAGTTGAAAATCCCGAAATAAAGTTGCGTTTATTCCAAGAAGATGCCTTGTTCTTTATGTTAGCGAAACTATGGAAGCCAGAAAGTGTACCAGAGAAAGCTTTGCTTCTTTCTGTACCTACAGGTGGAAAAAAGACAGAAGCTTTTGTCTTTCCATTAGTCAGCCATCTATTAGCTACAAAAGCCTCTTCCATGAAATTAGGCGAGAGTGTTTCTAATAGCGTGAAGGCACTTATCCTATATCCTACTAAAGCGTTAGCAAACGATCAGGCAAAGCGTTTAGCTGAAATAATCCAAAAGCTTAAATGCATCAATTGATACACAGAACTTACCGAGTGAACTAAATATTTCTATTGGAATATTTACTGGTGACACATTAACATAATAGAGCAGATTTGAGAAGCATCCTTTGGGCAATTTCCTCTCCCTATTCCAGATTGGTCCAGTTTGTGATCAATCGGATTTTGATCTAGATGGAATAACGATTAATGGCAAAGAAGTAACTGTTCAAACTTGCAAACCTTGTGGTCATAGAATGACATATGCTCGAGTAACACGCTCGGATATTTTTGCGGCTCCTCCAGATATCCTAATCACAAACCCTGATACCCTCAATTATCATATCCAATTACCAGGTCGGCAGTCTATCCTTACTCCAAGATGTTCAGATTATTGTATTTCGATGAAGTGCACGAATACAATGGGATTTTCGGGTGTAATGTTGCTCATTTACTTCGTCGCGTTAGAGGCATGTAGAATGGGGAAACCACCATTTTACGTCGGGCTCAGTGCCACTATCGGCAACGCTTCAAAATCTTGCTGCCTTATTATTCAACATCTCCGAAAGATGAAGTTTTATATATCAGAGATACAGACATCACGAAATTACTATACAAGTAGAACAAAGTAGCGACGGATGAGGTATCACTATTTGCTCATCCCTAATATGTATGATCCTGTTAAATGGCTTCAGTTCCTATCCAATGACGTCTACAATCAATGTCGTTAGTGCTTTAGGTCACGCTATTCGACGATCCTCAATTTAGAAAGTTCTTGCTGTTCTGCTAATTTTAAAGCAGATCATGATAAATTGTCTTTCCAAATTCCTGAAAACGAAAGAGATTATGTGAGAATTTATCAGGAAAATATTCGACCAATCATTAGGGAGGCTAAACAGCAGAATTCTCATCCTTCTCTGAACAAATCCGATCAAGCAGTTGTTCGTCCAAGTGGCTCGCTGGTATGAGTGGGAACTGGGAAATACAAATACATATCCTCGTGATTTAACTGTTGGATGGCATCGCGGTGCCTTAGAGATGGAAGAGCGCGTTAGGGCTGTAAACCGTTTTGCATCTCTAAATAAAATTTTTACGGGTGATGATGCACAAGGATTTGAATTGCCTACTGATGTTATGGTTGCCACAAAAAACTCTTGAACTAGGGATTGATATAGGAAATGTCACCGTTGTTCTGAATTCCAGTTCCCCGTTCTCTAACAATGAATATGTACAACGAATAGGTCGAGGAGGACGACGAAAGGATAGTCTGGCGATTACGATGATTAATCCTAACAATGCGATTGATGCATATTTACGCGAACATTTTGGGGAGTTTGTAGCTCCTACTCTCTTTGAAGATGCACCTATTATTGCATCAAATGAAATTATCATGAAGGATCATATTCTTGCACGCATTCTTGATTATCTATCCCGGACCACCATTAAAGGATATCAAATAACAGTTGGAGATTGGTTGGATCATACACTTATTGATGGAGGCAAGGAAGTAGATGTCAGGGGTAATCCAAAACGTTACGCTGAACTTCTTTTCAATCAAATATTCCCAGAAGAGACTTATGGCTCTTTTACTCAATGGTTCGATATCGAGGCATCTGTTATTGATGTTTCTATAAGTCAGAAAATTGATAAATATAGAATAAATTCAAATTGGATTATAGAGATTCTTATTGAGGCTTGCGAAACATTCAAACATAAAACGGATAAAGAAACAAAAAATGCATGGGATAGGAATTTATCACTGACAGGCTTTGATGCGGTTTTCCCTGAATTAAAACCCTCATTACGAGGCAGTGGTAAAAGTGTTGGACTTTATCTTAAGAAAAGAGAGATGGACGAATGGAAAGATGATATATCTCGTGATCGTGCAATTTACCAGAACCCACCCGGATCTTACCAAAGTCAAGGTCGAAATCTGTTTGTTATTGGATCTATTCTTAAAGAAGATCAGGATATACAAGAAGATATAATCGAATTATTAGTCAATTATCCCACAGCCTATCAATTTTTTTCCACTCGTTTCCCGACTTCAACGCTACAAAATCTTCCTTCCCGAGCGTATAAATGGCGGTTTGTTACTCCATCTCAACTTAGTGTCCGACATTTTCCAGCCAGATATATTTGTTCGAATCCTAGATGCGGCCTTACTTATACATCAGGTGAAGTGACTGATAATCTACGTTGTATTGATAAGTCATGCAATAGGCCTCTTCAACAAATAACGAGGATATATCGCTGCCCGCAATGTAATGCAATAACAGAACCACCTATTCCAAAGATTTGTATTAATCCAAATTGCATTCGGCAGAAACTGGACAAAGATCAAAAAGGAATCCCAAACTCTAAGTGGAATTTAAGAATAGCTGCAAAAAAGTCTATAAGAGATCGGAATCCCGCCCCACTTCAAGGTTTCTTCAGATTCAAGACTCGTCCGAACCTTAATTGGGAATGCATGGATTGCCACATGACTTTTTCGTTGCACGAACGATATGTTGCA
The DNA here is from genome assembly GCA_963751425.1 of uncultured Chloroflexia bacterium. GTDB lineage: Bacteria > Chloroflexota > Anaerolineae > Anaerolineales > UBA4823 > CAVVUF01. Next base: position 424,613 of record CAVVUF010000004.1, read on the forward strand.
GAACAGATAAACACTCCTATCCAATACCCCGAAAATGCTGATCTAGATGGCCCAAATGCACATCTGTTATTAGCTTGGTTTGGTTTATTCCGACCCGAATTGCCCATACTTAAAAGGCAAACCTATATAGATCTTGGTTATCACCTGAATGGATTCAATTGCCCGGACATGGACCATTGCCCTGCTCAGTGGAAGGGGGGACTTAGAGCTGTAAATTTGCCACGTTTTCAAACAGATGTGGAACAATTCCATATTGCTCGAAAGACCCTGGGCAAGGATAGAGAGACAAAGTTGGGGCATATCTATTTCTTTAGCGGCGAAGTAATTTCTGTAGCCGAGAGATATGCACTTTCTGATCCCAAGGAAGACGATGAAGAACCAAGCGAAGTAACCAGAAAGAAAATATTTGAGGAAGGTGATCTTTATGCTACCAAATTTTCACCGCATATGGTCGGGATAAGGTTCGATGATCACCTTAATGGATTTCTAAACAAAACACATTGTTCTGTTACACATTGTGACGATTGTAAGGAAATTGAGCAATTAGAGTTGGGTACAATTTATCGTCCAACTTTACATCTTGGAAAGAACTATGTCGAGGATGGAAAACCAGTTCAACCAGATCCGCGAACTGTCTGGTGTAATCATAATCGAGCCGGCAAATGTGAGTGGATTAATTGTTCAGGCTGTCAATATTTCGATTTTAACTCTCTTAGACGTTTTGCAGTTCTACATACCCTGAAGCATGGTATTTTATGGGCTCTTCCAAAATTTACGGGCTTAGATGTAGGGTCTTTTAAGGGAGTAGTTAATCCTGGTTTTGATTTTAATATTACGGGTATCCCTAATGATTTGGATTTACTCATTATTGATACAAATGATGGCGGTTCAGGTGCTATTCACTTAATAAATCGATGGTGGGAGAAATATATAGTTCCAATGGCTCTAGAAATTTTAACGATGGCTGCATTACCGTCATTAGATATCAGAAGAGCCAATCTAAATTTGCCCTATACCTGTGCCTGGTTTAATAGAAATCTATGCCCTGTACTGACTGGTAAATTTATTTCACAACTTTAAGGTGGGTTATGGTTACCCAAGCAGAAATTGAAAGAAGAATTTATCACCTATGTACAGAAATAGACAGTTCTTACAATGATGCTATTGGGCGTTTAGGAAATAGCAGACGTGTAAAACTTGGTGATTTAAACATCCGCAATGAATTCTATAACGACGCAAAAGAGATAATTTCAGGTATATACCTTTCCTCTCGGCAACGCCGATTATTTTCATCTCGAGACCCGATAGCAGTACAATTTAGACGTCTGCTGCTCGTATTTATGTCAGAATTGATCTATTGGGAATATGAAAAGAGTTTTTGGAATAAGCTGTATGAGGTAATTGGTATTCCAGGCGACTGGAATTGGTTTACAAACCAAATGTCCCTAGGTTTCCTTGAGAATAATATTGAACTAATCACATGGACGGGACGTCGTGAATATGTAAGAACTATCATCCTTGAGTTAGGCTTTTCAAGACAGCTAGTTCAAGAAGCAAAGCATTTCGTTTATTGGTTCTTTGAAAAATATTCCGACCTTGACCCAAGAAATCTAGATAAAGGGTCTTTTCAAGGAATTATAAAAGCTTATGGGAAAGAACAATTAGACAATGAGGAATTATTTGATTTATTGAGGGAAATGGTGGGCTCTGTAAGCCGACTAATTAGGGAAATTCGCAACAAATTCTTAACAAGCAGTGACTTTGAAGATCCAAGTATTATTGAGCAGCTCGAAGAAGCGTTGGGATTTCACCCTATACGAGGAATATTTGGGTTTCGTGAAATTAAAAGATATTGAAGAATTATTAGATAGCATAAGTAAACGTGTAAAGCCAAGTGGATTTATGGCGATCATTAAGAGAAAATTGATCGAAAATCGGTTAAATCTTAAGGTCAAAACACCAGATGGAAAAAGTTATGAAGGTAATCAGGCAAAGGAAATATCAGTCATTTTTGGGAATTACACGATCATAGAAAAAAAGCAAAGCGAAATTCAAGTTGTTCCGAGAGAAGCCCTGACAACATCAAAACTCGGAGAAATGCTGCAGAAACCCGAAAATCAATTTCATCGTGATGGTGAGGTTCATGTTTGGATTCATTCATCAACACCATTTCAAGTTTTTCAAGGGAGTAATGAACCAGAAGAAGCAAGAAGATATTACTGCTTTGGTCTCGAAGGTTATTTATGGTATGGACCATATAAAATTGCTTTACCACTTTCGGCGGAAAAAGATGGAAAAACATTAGCAACATTGAGTCCACGTCAAGACATTGCCCTCAATCCTCGCCTCAGACTAAATGGAACCGGTGATGGTTTTCAAGTAACAATTCCCTCCTTTATCTGCTATGAGCCCCAATATTCTTGTAAAACGGTACTTTTCAAATTAAATGATCGGACTATAGAAAACACAACCTATGTGATCAATAGAGAAGGATTTCTTCAGTTTCAAACAACTCGAGTGGCTGATGTCCTAGAAAATGATGAGAGGCTAAAGATTAGTTTGGTTACCATTGATAATGAGATGATTTTAAATCGGGTTGTTTATCAATATTTACCCAAGGTGCTTTTATTTAATAGGGCTAATAGAGAATTAATTCGACCGGGTTCACAAGAGTATTCGAGCAATCGTTTTGTCTTATTTATCGATCGTGATATTGACACGTCTAAAGTCAAAAATATCAAGGTGGAAAAAAGTTCTAGATTTGGTAAATATATTGTCTATCAATTTCGTTGGATCACAACCTCGGAGCCGTTAGAATTAACTTTTGGAAAAGAGAAATGGATTTTTTCAAAATCTGCAGATATTTTTCTAGAGTTAAAGTTCTCGCATTCAAAGTGGAATCTTTAGACCGTACGAAATGAATGCAGTATTCGACCCAAACGATTTAGAAATTACAATAAACTATTCGCAGGGATTTGATAAAGTCTTATCCTTATTGGATAAATTATCGATCGTCATTGAAAAAGAAGGTCAATTTGTTTCAGATTTCAGCCTTCAAGAACTAAAAGATCTCGATCTTCTAGAAGAAAACCATAAGGATGAAAGGATAATTCTTAAACTAACCTTTATTCTAGCAAATCTATCAGAAAAGTACCTGGTAGATAAAATGATTGGTACTTATCATTGGATACTTACACTTCGTCCTAATCCTTTAACTGACATGGAAACTCTTTCTGATTGTGAGTTTATGATTTTGCCCAAGTTTGAATTGGTTATACCAGATGAATTACTGATGGAAGGTAAGATATCTTATTTCTCTGTTAAATGCGATCATCCACTAATTTCCACACAAGACGGTTCGTCTACAGATATTATTCAAATTGATTTTAAACCCGATGTAACCTTCAATACTCAACAGAAGAAATTAATACCAGTCAAGGTGGAAAAATCCATTCGATTAGTTTTTCCTCCAACTAAAGTAAATATAGAGTTTATTCCGAGTAAAATCTTTGCAGCCGGGCTGATATTAACGGATAAGTTTAATATCAAAATCATCACTGATATATTCAGATGCAAAGTTTTCTATCATTTCTATTCTAGGGCTACCGGATGAATGTGTCTATATCACTTCTAAATTATTTGAAACCAAGATTGAGCTAAATTCTGAGGGTACAGGTAATTTTGAATTATTAAATTGTATTTCTTATATCCGTGAGGAAAAAACTTCTTTTGAAATTGTCTATAAAAATTATAAGCGTTCATTCGAAATTATCTGGCACACTAAACTACAGTTTATTCCTGAAAAAACTACTAAGAAAATAGATGTCGACTTGGATAAAACCATTCTTCTTCATTTTGAGACTGATGGACCTCCAATTTCAGAATTGAATTTCAAAATATCGGATTATAAACTTCGCAATCATGGTGTATACAAATTTCTCTTATCAGAAATTCAATCACAATTTGTTGACTTGCCTTTCGATTTAGAAAAGATAAAAGACGGAAAAGCTTTATCCTGTTCTGCTTATTGCGGAAATAATAAACTCGACTCGATTGTTATTCCAGTCGGAGATATTGATCCCAAAGAAGCCCATATAAAACTACAGGAGGAGTTGGAAGCTTTATATTTAGAGATAGAGAAATTATCCCCCTTGGGATTGTTAGAGAAATTAAAATTTGTGGAAGGATTGGACCAACAAGGCATTAAAGAAAGAATCCTTATACGAATGTATTCCACTCGAAATATTGATTTTATCAGGCAAGAATATAAGCATCAAAGTTGTAATCTTAATGAAATAGAAGAATACTTTAAACAATTCGATACAAAATGGTTGGATGATATTAAGCAAATCCCTTTGGGAAAATTAAAACTCTATTGCGGACTACCGGTAGTAAGTTTAAAAAAGGTGTGCGCGCGTGAACTTGTTTTACGAAATGAATGTGTTGGGGCAGATCACGTTATAGAGGACTTATTAATACCTGGAAAGATATCATGGAATGAAGGGTTAGATATTCTATCGGTCAATCGGAGTTGCTCGGCTGAAGATGTACGCGATCGAATTACCTGGGATAAACTTGAACTTGCAAATGACGAAATTATTGACTTGATGATAGCCTTAGCTGAAGAATTTCATCCTGCGGTGAAGAGGATGGCAAAAGAGGCAATAGATTGGAAAAAAGCAATCGAATGTAAAAAGAACCAAACAGTACTGGAGGTAGAAGTTTTAGGTCATTTCAGTGGTGGCGTAAAAGTGCCTTTTGGATTGCTAACGGGCAAGGTTCCACTTGATAAATTAGATCAAGATTTGCATGGTTTGAGGGGAGAGTATAAGGATGCTGTCAATCGTCTTCCCAGACTGGTAAAAACTAAAATAAAAGTTGTAGTAACAGAAGCGGATAGATCAAACGACACATTAATTTTTTCAGAAAAAATAGCAAGGGAAAAGATTGCTCAAATTATGTTGAGTGAGTTAAAAAAGGAGATATTATCAAGGGGGTTGTTATACATACAACCGATTTCGGCGCTTTCATCGATTTAGGTGGTTTAACTGGATTATTGCATATATCTGAAATCTTCTGGGAAAAGCTAGCAAATGCCAATGAACTTCCACGGGTTGGTAGGGAAATCGATGTCTGTATTAGCGATGTTGACATAAAAAATATGAAAGTTAGTTTAAGCCTCAAGCGACTTCAACCAAATCCATTCATATCTAAGTATGAGATTGGTTCAAATATAAAGGTCCAAGTAACAAGTATCACTGATAATGGGGTCTTTGTAAAAGTCGATGAACAAATTAATGGTTTTATTCATATATCAGAGTTATCAGATGCAAGGATCGAACATCCCAATAAGATAGTAAAAATCGGGGATATCATTGAAGTTCGTGTAATGAACTACAATGAAGAACATCAAAATTTAACACTAAGCCTAAAGCAAGCACTTGACGACGACCTTTATCTTGGGCAATTCAGGGTAAAGCACCAGTAAAAACACAATCTCTGAGCATAAGTGTATCTGAAGAAATTCTATATTCAAAATTGGCGGTCTGGCAGCTAAAAGAAAAAACGAGTATAGTTTGGGTCACAGTTGGTAGTGTGAAGCATGTATGAAATTCTATTGAGTTTTCCAGAATTGAAGGAGCAAATTGATCGGTGGAACGAGAATGAGAATCTCGGGCTTCAATTTCATGGCATCAGAAACGAGCGGGCATGCTGGACGATAGGAAATAGATTATTAGGCTTGGTTATGCTTGATATAAATTTGACTCGATTAGACTGGGATGATTTCACCTGGTCAAGATCTGATATACAAGCTGAACGAGCTTGGCAAGCTCTTCAAGCTCTTTTGAGAGATGCAATGGAGCGCGAACTTTTTCGAGTACGATATATCAGATTCGACAAAATTGCGCAAAAGACACTTGAAAAAATGCCTTTCGATAATATGGCGGATGAAATCGCAAAAATACCAGAAGGAGAACGGACACCGGAACTAATTAAAGAAATCCGGGCTAAAAATCAAGCAATAAGAGAATTGGAAAGAACTCGTCGAACAAGCTTAACGTCGGAGCAGGCAGCAGAGATTTTTCTCGGACCGATTCAATCTAGCGAGTTACTTGACCAACAAATTGAGAAACAAAAGGGGAGATATCGCCTCACAGAAGATGAAATCAAGCAACGCAAAAATATCGTCAACAAAGCTGAGGAAATGAGATCCAATACCCCGGGCATTAAGTGGAAAGCGATTGCCTTAGAACTGGATGTGCCAGAGCGTACTCTAAGGGATTGGCGGCATAACCCAACCTATAAATAGCGGCAGAAAACGGCAGAAAACGGCGGTGCTTACCCACCGCCGTTTTTATTTTGTATGATGTAGGGAAATAAAAGGAGGTAATCCCATGTATAAAAGATTAACCATTACACTTCTGGAAGCTGAAAAAAACGCACTTCGCATTCTCGCGGAACGTGAATATCGAGACACACATGCCCAGGCTGCGCTAATAATCCGTGCTGAACTTGAGCGGCTCGGTCTAATCACACTGAGGGCCCCATCCTCCCAGGAAACCCAACTTGTGCCCACTGGGCAAGGGGAGCATCTAGATCATGCCAAATGAACCTGTCATTCATTGGGCTGAAGAAGCCTTGAAGCCTCAGCCTCAGATAAATTTTATTGTCAGTGGTGTTTTCTCCGAAGGTAGCTTATCAGTTGTTTTCGGAGAGCCCGGATCAAAGAAAACTTATTCGATGTTAGATGCGGCTGTATGCGTAGCTTTAGGAAAATCCTGGCTGAACTTTCCTACGAAACAAGTTCCCGTTTTGATCGTGGATGAGGAATCTGGTAATCAACGTATGAACAAGCGGCTTGGCGATGCTATGCGAGCTCATGGTGCCGGCAAGGATTTAAAATTGGCATATGTTGTTTTGGAAGGATTTGATCTTCAGGACACTAAAGATCAAAAAAAGCTGCGAGATTTAATAGTAAATACTGAAGCAAAATTTGTTATCTTAGATGCCCTGGCTGATTTCCTTCGAGGGGATGAGAATTCAGTCAGAGATGTGCTGCCCGGTTTACGCGCATTGCGTTCCATCGCTGATGACACAAAAGCAGCGGTTGTTTTGATCCACCACTCCGGAAAAAACGGCCGATATAGAGGTTCGTCAAGCATCAAAGGTGCTGTAGATTTAATGCTCCTTATTCAAAGTAAGCCAAATTCGCCAAACATCGATTTTTCCTGTGAAAAAGCGCGAGATTTAGAACCTTTTTCCTTTTCGGCAGTTGCTCTTTTTGGAGAAAATACCGTTTCCCTCGCTCCCTCAATAGGAAAAGAGGGTGGGACAGCATTAACCAATGTTGAAAAATTTATAGTGAATTATCTCGAGAAAAATGGTGATTCCTACACTAAAGAAATAACCGGAGCTGCTGAGGCTGAAGGCATTTGTAAATCCGAATCAGCCAGAAAAGCCATTAACGATCTGGTAAGTAAAAATAAAATCGAACGAAAAAATGAAGGAGGCCCAGGATCTAAAGCCATGTACGGTTTGATGCCAGAGGGTAAATCAGCTATTTTTCAGGCCATAGAAGATGGAGGCTAAACCTGTACCCTGTCCCCGTCTTAAGAGACGGGGAGACCACAGGACAGGTTTTTATTTGCAAAACCTGTGGAAAGTACAACTTATCACAGGTTGCCACAGGTACAGGTTTAATCAAACGGTCGTATGATTTTTTACATAAAGGTTGTTAGTGTCTGGTTGTTAGGTTCCAGTGGGAAGGTAGAATACCCCACGCTGAAAACTTGTCTATATAACTCGGTGATACTTCAGATACGAGTAGCCAGACAAATTACCCTGCTATCGTATTAATATCAAACTTTTTTATGAGGACGAATTATGCCATTTGGAAAAGGTTCTGTAACAGAGATTGAACAAAGAAGAAATGCAGCGAAAAAGCATGGGATGTATGGCTTTCAAAGCCGGGGGGAAGCTGCCCTCAAAAAGCCGGCTCGTTCCCGGTTAATTGAACTGCGGGGGCAAGTTCAGGATCGTAGTGGTGTGCTGGATCTGATTTCGGAGAATGCGGTTAAGGCGGTTATGCTCGTGGAGTTACTGACTAGCTACATTTACGATCAAAAAACATCCGGCGTGCAGCTTGACGAAATCCCCGCGCTACGTATCTTACCGGGATTTATGAACTCGGCTCAGCGAGCGCTCAAGGACTTGATATCTCTTATGCCGTCGGATGGGGACGCTATCGATGCAGATAAAATTTTAGCCGAGATCAAAAAGAGGCAAGATGGCAACGAAGAAGCAGCAGAACACGAATGATCTCATTGAACATTGGCGTAAGGTGGGTCCAGTCGAGTGGGCAGAATCCCCCCATGGCTGGATCGCGGTTGATCGCCAATTGATACAACTCACCCCATGGCAGAGAACGGTATTGCTTGCATGGTGGGAGCGTCGAGAGCAAATCACAACCCTGGCGATTTCGAATGTCAAAAAAACGGGAAAGACCTTTCTAAACGCGGTGTTGTTAGCTTGGCGCTGGCTAGCATTACCTGGAGAGCACTTCGCAGTAGGAAATGACCTGGACCAGAGCGCAAGCCGGCAGTTCCAGGAGATCTCCGCGATGATCCGAAGGAATGAATATTTGAAGGCTAATTGTCGCGTAACAACAAAGCAGATCGTTTTTGATCCTACAGGGAGCATAATAACAGCCCTTCCAGTGGACGCTGCAGGTAACGCCGGCGCCAACCATCTGACGGCCAGTCATACCGAGGCATGGGGTATTGTATATGAGAATGGCATTCGAGCCTATGAAGAGTTGACACCCCCTCCAGGATCTCTCTACGGATTGCCAGCTTTGCGTATATGTGATTCATACGCAGGATTTGAAGGGGAAAGTGATACATGGCACAAGCTGGTTGATCGTGGATTAGTAGGGAATAGGGTCAGCGAAGAGTGGCCTATCTTTATCAGTAATGGTTTGATGCTCTTTCATATCGATGGCCTGGAGGCTCAAGAGCGTTGTTTTCGTGGTAAGCCAGAACAGGCAGCGGTTTACTATGCGGACCAGCGCGCCAGCCTCAGGCCGGGAACATTCTCACGGTTACATGAGAACAAGCGCTCCACTGGCAGCGAAGCATTCATACCGCTGGAAGATTGGGACCGGTGCCTTGATCCTAATTGCCGGCCTATGTTGCCATCATTCGAGAGACGTTTATTTGTGGGTGTGGATGCATCCATAAAACATGATAGTGCGAGTGTGGTCGCAGTTTTTTACGACCGACCTCTCTCAAAAGTGGTGCTGGCGCGTCACCGGGTTTGGCAGCCGTCGCCACGCGAAACTTTGGACATCGATGGTACGATCGGAGATTTCTTACGCGAATTGCAACGCAGTTATCGACTCGGTGAGGTTCGCTATGATCCCTACCAGCTGCATGATTTGAGCACACGACTGCGCTCGAATGGGCTGCGCATGGTAGAGTACCCTCAGAGCGTACCGAATCTGACTGCCATGGGGCAGAACTTATTTGAGTTGATCAAGGGCGGGAACCTGATTTTATATCCAGATGAATTCATGCGGACATGTGCGAGTCATGCGGTAGCGATCCAGTCCAGCCGAGGTTGGAGAATCGCTAAAGAAAAAACATCCTACAAAATCGATGTGATTGTGGCGTTGGCAATGGCAGCATTGGCAGCATTGGCAGCTGTAGAGAAAGGGCGTGATCGAACTTGGGTACGGCCCATGCTTAGCTGATATCCAAATGATTAATTCGATCCTTAAGTTAGGTCAGCTGTTGCGGAACAAATTAATAATTGATAAATCACCCATAACTAACGTTAGGCATAGTAGTGGCCTTAGTAAGGCTTATTCCTATCTTATTTTTGGACCAGATTTGGTGGGCAGGTCAAGGGAAACGGATCCTCAGAAATGGATTGAAGCCAACTGCATCAAGCTGACTCTTCCTTATGGACAGATTTCAATGGTGCATATATTTAAACGGCTATTTAAATTTGATGTTTGTATGAACTCATCTTTAAAGAACTATTGATAAATTTTTTATCAGTTAAGTTGATAAATATATAACAGAAAGGTTCTCTATGAAAAATGGAACCAGACTAAAATTCTGCCTTCTTTTCGTTTGGTGAATTCAATCAGCAGAAAGAACAACTCTGAAACCTGTATATCCGTGCTTAAATTTTTCTTCATACCTATCCCGAAAAGCACATCTTATTTCCACTTTGCTTGATGCATATGATCCTCCCCTGACTACCCTAAGAGCGCTTATATCCAATTCCTCTCGACCATCTTTACCATCATACGGATACGATCGATATATTGAGCTACACCATTCCCAAACATTGCCAGCGGTATCCGAGAACTCCATAAGGACTATCTCCCTTAGGGGAAAAATGACCAACTTCAGTTGTACCTTTTATCCCATTTTCTAAGCAATTAGCTCTATTTCTAAACCATCGATTACCCCAAGGATAAATTCGACTATCTGTACCACGGGAAGACTTTTCCCATTCGGCTTCAGTAGGCAAGCGAGCCTCTTTACCGGTCCTAAAGTGAAACCATTTACAAAACTTTTGAGCATCTTGCCAGGAAATTCCAAAGACTGGGTGGTCACTTCTTCCAATTGGAAATTCATTATTAACCCAATTAAGCGGAGTCCCTATGCCCGTTTCTTTAGTATAAACTTGATATTGATTATTCGTAATTGGATATTTACTTATCCAAAAACCCGACACATTTACCTCTGAGCGCGGTTGTTCATCTGGCTTAAGGTATTTATCTAATGTCGCATCGCTACCCATCAAGAAATCCCCATCAGGTATTAATACAAACTGAATGGAAATAGGAAAATCCATTCTTAATATTTCTGCTTCTATTAATTTTTTATTGTTAATTGCATTCCCTTCATTTTCTTGAGGTTTTTCATACAAGCCTCTTCTAATAAGACCACTCTCAAGGGAAGCCATTAGTTTTTCATAACCATTGGATTTAAACAAATCGACCCACTGGAATCTCGCAAGCTTATCTGGTACACTACATTCTTCAATACGAACTGGAATCAAATATATATCATTATCTAGCATATAGCTCCACATCTCAAGAGCCTGCCGTATTTCTTTTTGTAGATACCCCCTTTTGTTCACCGAATTAGTGGATAACACTATTATAAAGAAAATAAATTCCTTAATTTCTTTATTAATTCTAATTTCCCATTCCTCCCCGGGGAGGATGTTCCTAGTATCTAAAAAAGGTTCATATCCAGCTGTAACTAATTTTGAATATAAGACCTCTACAACTTTTTTGTCTTCTCTTGCATAACTAATGAATATTTTTCGATTACTTTCCATAAATAATATTCCTCATAAAACAGAAGATACCCTTTAGAGATACAACAGATTATAATTTTGTCTACATTTAGAAGGGTAAACTTCTCATATGATACCAAACTCTAGTGAAGTTGGAGAAGAGTAATGATTTTTGTATATGAAGATCTTAGAATTTATTATGAAAGCATTGGTTCTGGAAAGCCACTTCTTTTACTTCATGGTTGGGGGAATGATTTACAAACTATGCGATCTATTGCAAGTTTGGTTAAACAACTCGGATATAATCCTATATCATTCGATATGCCCGGTTTTGGTCTAAGCGATTTCCCCAAATCTTCTTGGGGAGTGAGTGAATATACTGGTTTTATCAAAAAATTTTTAGATACAAAGGGCATTCATCAGGTTACTTTAGTTGCACATTCCTTTGGGGGGAGAGTTGCTATCAAATTTGCGGTAAATTATCCGTCAATGGTGGATAAGCTTGTGTTAATTGATAGTGCTGGTATTAAACCTTCGAGAACTATAAAATATTATCTTTCAGTATACATCACCAAGTTTGTTAGATTATGTGTGAATAATTTACCTAAACGAGTAATGTCGAACATAGGCGAGTGTTTGATTTCCAGATTTGGATCACCTGATTATCGAAACGCTGGCAAAATGCGAGGCACGTTCATAAAAGTTGTAAATGAGGATCTTAGAGAATTTTTACCACTTATAAATGCATCATGTTTAATTATTTGGGGTGAATTAGATCGAGAGACCCCAGTTACAGATGGGATGATAATAAATCATTTGATTCCAAATTCCAAATTCTGTGTTATTCGTGGTGCAGGACATCATTGTTTTGTTGATAAATTTCAGATATTTTCAGAAATTATTAGCCCTTTTTTGCTGTTAGAAGATAAATCAAATATCTCTTCGTGCAATAATTTATGATTATTCTATTTAAATTTTTTACTCAGGAGTAATGATGATCAATGATTTTTTATTTGTTTTAAATATTTTCATTTGGATTCTTGTTTCTAGTCAATATTTGCTGTATTTGTTAAATTTCTTCCAGCAACATGAATACAACAACAAGCGTTTTTTCTATTGGAGTATTAGAAATATAAATAAAATTGGTCGCTATCAAGAATTGATTATTTTACCGTTTCTTGTTCTACAGATTTATTTTCTTTCTCACCATCTTAATAAATTTTGGTTATTCTTTGCTCAGTGTTTTTTCTTGGGATCACAAATAATGAGCTCGTTTTTCATCATACAGCGAAAAAAACTTTTAGTTAAAAAACTCATTTTCACATCAAGAGTAAAAAGATTAATTACTGCTTCTGTATTGAATACGTTAATTCTAATTATTCTTGCAACCTATGAATATGATTGTGGGTTTGTTTTATATTGGTTTCAGTGTTTAGGAGATTCAACCTATTTTCTGGTAACTTTGTTACTTCTTGGACAAATCCTTTTCATAGTCCTCATACTTGCTAACATTCTTCTGGTCCCAGTTGATTTTATCATCCGTTATTTTTATATTCAGAAAGCTAGGAAGAAGCTAAATACTATTAAACCTATAGTGATTGGGATTACTGGTAGTTTTGGGAAAACCAGTACTAAGTATATTTTGACCCGCCTTCTTGAAGAGAAGTTTGAGGTACTATGTACTCCCAAAAGCTACAATACTTTAATGGGGATTTGTAAAGTAATTAATGATGAATTGACCCCTAAACATCAATACTTTATTGTCGAAATGGGAACGTATAAAAAAGGTGAGATTAAGAATATATGTCAACTTGTTAACCCTACAATCGGTATTTTGACTGCTATTGGGCCTCAGCACCTTGAACGTTTTATTACCCTTGAAAATATTGCTAAGGCAAAATATGAACTCATAGAAGCCTTGCCCAAAAATGGAATAGCAATATTTAATAACGATAATTTGTATTGTCGCCAGCTAGCTAACAGAACCTCTGTAAAAACCCTCAGATATGGTCTTGAAGACTGTGAAAAGTTGGATATAAAGGCGGGAAATATACAGATTGACTTGTTGGGAACAAAATTTGATGTTACTTACTCATCTGAGCTTGCTTGTTCTGCTAGAATGCAACTTCTGGGCCGTCAAAATGTGTCTAATGCTCTTGGTGCTATCCTTACAGCTCTTGAATGTGGAATTACCTTAAATCATGCCATTCGTACCATGGTGATAATACCTCCTTTTGAGCATCGAATGCAATTGGTTCAATTTGCAGCTGGTGTTAATCTAATAGATAACGCATATAGCTCGAATCCCGAAAGTGCAATGTTTTCATTCGAAGTATTAAATGCTATTGGGGTTTCTGGACGAAAGATTCTGCATTACGCCGGGTTTTGCAGAATTAGGTAGCAGACAGGAAACTGAGCATTTCAAATTGGGAAAAGCAGCTGCAAAGGTGAGTAATTATGTATTTTTGGTCGGGGACGATAAAAGGATAGGATCTATACGAAAAGGTTTATTAGAAGAAAATTTCCCCGCAGAAAATATATTTTAAATATAATTCAATGGGTGAAACTATCCTAGCTCTACGGAGGTTTATACAATCGGGGGATTTGATATTGATTGAAAATGACTTACCAGATGTATATTAATACTTTGCAATTCAATATATTGTAATATGCTTAAGATTACAAATAGAAAGAGCCCTGAAATATCATCTAGCCCCATAATTTCTAGCATTCAAAAGCAATTAGTCTGAAGGTGTCGAGATTTCTTTATTACATCTAATTTAACTTCTTAAGGAAATGTGTAAGTTTTAGAGCTTGTTTTCGTACCAATTTCAAAGTTGGTTAGATAAAACAATTCTATATATTTTCAATCTGTTGGATTTTACCGTTTTAACTGCATCTTAGCCGAATTACCTTTAAGATGCTATAATTTCTCGGGACATATTGTTCTGAAGCCATGTGAACTTTAATTATTTAATCCGGAGAACCTTCTTCAAGGAGTTAACCAAATGGTAGATTTCGAAGATAGAAATTCGTTTATTATGCTTGACGTTCTTGTTAAGAAAAAGAGGAGGTGTAAATAAATTAACTTTCGGGGAGCAGATTATTTATTTGAGTTCGGGGATTGAATTAGGAATTTTTAACTGTAGAAGAAGCTTATGAAGTGGCTAAGGAGTTGCACATAGAAAATGAAAGAATGCTCTCCAAGTATTTTGCGTCCATCAGTAATTCAGATTAATGTCCTTATTCGAAGATCGGGTGAAGATGACCAAAAACAACATGGATAATTCTTTTAAGGTCGCTGTTTTGTTTGGAGGAAAATCCACAGAACACGAAATTTCTGTCGTTTCTGCGATGCAAGTTATCCGTTTTCTTAAGGCGCGTCATGAAGTTATTCCAATTTATATAACTCGAGAGGGTCAATGGTTTACAGGGGACATTCTCTCAGAAATAAATGCATTTAAGGATATCGACACATCGATCAAGACTTGTTCCTCTCTGGCAATCACCCCTGATTCATTAACAAAAACAATTGAAAATCCACTAGGTAAAGGATTCCTAAATAAGCCGCGTCAGATTGATATTGATGTTGTTTTTCCTGTTTTACATGGGTTACATGGAGAGGATGGTACAGTTCAAGGATTGCTTGAGTTGGCGGATATTCCATATGTCGGATCTGGTGTTCTGGCTTCTGCTATTGGAATTGATAAGGATGTAACTAAACGATTTCTTTTGTCAAATGGAGTACCAGTTTTAAATTGGTTGGTTTTTTCTAGGCGTGAATGGATGCCAGATGAAAAAGCCATTATGAAGATAATTGAGGAGAAATATCAATATCCAGTGATAGTAAAGCCCGCGGATTTAGGTTCAAGCATTGGCGTAAATGTAGTCGACAATTTTGATGATCTTTCTGCTGCCTTGAGTTCCGCAATGTATTTAGATAGTAAAGTTATTGTTGAGCCATACCTTGAAAATATAATCGAAGTGAACTGTTCTGTTTTGGGGAATGATCAGCCCATATCCTCCACAACGGAACAGCCTCTAAAGTTTGGAGATCTATTAAGTTTTGAAGACAAATATATTCATAAAAACCAGGAGAGAGGCATGGATGGAGCCAAAAGAATAATCCCAGCGCCTGTTTCAGAAAGTCAAAACGAAGAAATAAGAAATTTAGCAATAAGAACATTTCAAGTTTTAGGATGTAAAGGGGTTGCTAGGGTGGATTTTCTTGTAGATACAAAGACTGGTGATATTTTTGTCAATGAGATTAATACTTTGCCTGGTTCAATAGCATATTATTTATGGAAGGAGGCACCATATAGAATTACACCGGAACAACTCGTAGATGAGATTAATTGAGATTGCTTTTGAAATTCATCAAGAAAAAAGAGCAACGAAATATAATTTTGGACCATCGTTATTGAGCAATATCGCTCTACTTGGGCTCAAAAAAGGATGATGAAAAATGGAATGGTTATGGGTTGTTCTTATTCTATTTTCTTTTGTTTTTGGAATTTATTTCGTGAAAATAGTAAATTTTATTATTAAGTTTATTCGCAAAGGTTTTGATGGAGTAATCAAAGGTAAAGCATCGGAAATTGGTATCGCTCGAACTTCAAAAGTAATCGCAAGTCTCTCAGTATTAACCACAATCTCGATTATAGTTTGGTTGATTGGATATTATCTAAAACAGAATAACCCCTCAAGCATTTGGACTGATGTGGCATCAGCAATATTTGGTGTATGTACCGCTGCTCTTTTAGGAGGGATTGTTTTTGAGTTACTACTTCGTCGCGAGTTAACCGCTGAAGTAACTGGGACTTTGGCAAAGATAATTACTTTAGATAAACAAATTGCTGAAGATATTTATACGCATGAAAGAAGAAATCAAATCATTAAAACAATGCTTCAAATAAATACAGGAAATGATCTGTATGGAGAGGCTATTTATTCGGATTTCATATCTCGATTTATAGATCCTGAAACTAATCAATTCCGTGAATTCCGTTCGAATTTTAGCGATGACATAAAATATGACAACATTTCGCCCGAGCACAATGATTTATCAGATAAGTTTTATTATGTAAGAGAGAGGTTGAGATATAAAGCAGAACTCAGACCGAGTAATTTTACAATTGCGTGCGCGTCCAATGAATCTCAGCTATACGATTTGTTTTCTGATCCTACTTGTATTTATCGATGGCTTCTAAAAGCTGATAATTTCGAGTATCTTATGACACAGCGTCAAGGTTTTAGAGCAAGCTTATCAGTAGATGGAATTTCATGTAATTTGTTGAATGAAAGTGGAACAATAACGAGCAGAGGTTACGAAATCTGCTTTCAAAACCCATTCATAACTCCGAACGCATCGAAGGAATATCGTAGCAAGGTTGGAGAATTTGTTGAATTCGAAATCAATGCTCATACTTTTCATGACCGAAACGACCGAGTGGTCTCTATCCATCTAGTTTATCCTGTTAAAGGCGTTGAAATAAAATTTGATTATAAAGACACCGATATCAACGATGTAATTGCTTTACACTTTTTATCACCTGGCCAAAAAAAATCTCGAGGTGGAGGAGTAATAACTGGGACGAGTATTGCACCTATATTTGCTCCAAATGATAAAAAATTGATAGTTCCGATACCTGATAATACTTGGTTATTTCCGGATAGCGGAATTATCATCGTGTGGTAAGAGGATTTCTTCTACTTGGAGGGAGTTCATGAGTACTGTACCCATTAAAATTAGATTGTTAGAGACAAGTTAAGAATTCAGAACTAGCTCATAAATTCATTTCCGATCCCCGGTTTGAAGTGGTTGAGAAAATTATTGAAGAAGAATTCGATTATATGAAATACTATCATAAGAAGATCTTTCAAGGATATTTTATAATCAATATTGAAGATGCCAATGTTGAGTGGGTTGTTTTTTCGGGATTATTTTTACGAAATGCCGGTTACCAGGTTTTTATTTCTGAATGCAAAGATTATGATGATTTGGTTGTGGTCATTTTTGACATCAATAAAGGCCTTTTGAGGGACAATACATTACAAACAGAATTACTTGTTACAGACAACGCATTATCTAAACTTGGGAATATTCAGCCAATAATAAAAAGATTTGAGGCCGAATTCCTTTAATAATTTTTTCGATCAAGTGATGAACAGCCCAACCACTGTTAAGGTAAGTAAAGATATTAGCGACATTATCAAAGAGGATTGTTACTTCTATAGGAGGTGATTGGGGTATTGTATTTAAGGATTTTAACGAAAAAATCGAGGTAACCTCATAATCCTGATCAAATTTTTTCATCTGCCAGCTTAGTTAAATTACCTCTACTGGTTTGCGCCATGATAGCTGCTGATGAAGGTAAGATAAATTTACAAACACGTTTGAGTTTAGATAATTCGACCGCAAGTTCTGAAGAAAAGTCTGGTTCTGGCATCATACTTCATTTGTCAAATCCTATAAATCTCACAATTCTAGATTTGTGTTATCTAATGATAGTCGTCAGCGATAATTATGCTTCTGATTTTAATATTGGATATTCTGGGTTTTGATTATGTTAATTGGGTGCTAAAAAGTTTGTGGTTTAAAAAAAACTAAAGTTGATTCCAAAATTTCTCAATACACACTCTTACATGGCAAGAATCCTGATAACCCCATATGAAATAGGTTTTTTATTAGAACAGATTTACTATGAAAAACTTCCATTTAGTTCTCTTATGGATGGGATTCTGCAAAACCAAATTTATGGATCAAGAATACCATTATTGCTCTTAGATGATTTAGAAGAAGGACAATTGTCAATAGCTCATAAAACAGGAACCATTAAAGCTGTAGCCCATGATGCTGGGATTATTAGGGCTTCGGGCAAAGACTATTTATTGTGTGTATTGACTTAGAACCAAAAAAACCTTGGATTAACTAATGTGGCAATTGCACAATTATCGTTTGATATTTATCAGAAGGTAGTGAACAATTTAAACGCCAATCAAAATCAATAGTACAAGATATTTTGTAATTTAGTCTGACGACCTCCAAAAGCTGGTGAAGAATTTCATGAATATGATATCCAGGTTGTGGAAAAGTGGACAAAAACACATTATCGACATTGCAGAGGCAATCAAGCCAGATTGGCGTAGAGTTGTTCATGTTAGTTAGGATTGAAGACATTGTAAAAGAGGTAAAATATCCAAAGAGGGCTTCCTATTTGTGCGAGTCTCGTGTTTTATATGAACTGTAACCCTACCGCAGAAATCTACTAAATCAGTCTGTTTTAAACAAAGTACATCTTAATTGTCGTCCAAATTGGTCATCTTGCGCTTTTGACTAGGGGAATTTCTAAAAGTGCTTGGGAAATATTATGTGCATTCAATGCCAATAAAAAATAATGAAGTTTTAGAGGAGAGCCAGAACCTTAAAAGTATATATCTAGACTATCACATTTTAGGCTGACTTAGGGTTAAATCGGTACGGCGATTTACTGACGGATATTTTCTGTATATTCAGTTCGGCACATGTTGAGTACATCGTTCCATTGTTATGGATTAGTCCTTAATCTCGGCCGCACAGTAGTTTTCGAGGAAAAATATGAATTATGCTATCCGACTTTGATCAGTCTAACGAAGCCAGTGATTGTAATGTACCGAGGAAATAAGCTGATAAATGACTAAATTACTTTTCGTAAAGGATCTGGGACGGAGATTTGGCTTTTCAATAGGCAATCGTCATGCGACACGGTCAGCTCTTTTGATGAATGGTCCAGCATTGATTACTATAACTATCGTCATGGGCTATCCCATCCTCTCATCATTCTGGATCAGTTTACATCAATACAACTTGAAGCGCCCTAATATTTTTTTATTTGTTGGTTTCAACAACTATATCACGATCCTAAAATCTTCTGAGTTCTGGCAGGCGTCAAGGATAACCCTTATTTTCAGTTCCATTTCCGTTGTTCTTATTATTTCTTTTGGATTGCTAATTGCTTTACTGAAAAATGAGCCATTCCCAGGGCGTAGCCTTGCTCGCCTGCTCTTGTAGTTGTCCCTTGGGCTATTCCGCCAGTTGTAAGTGGCATGATGTGGAGATGGATTTTGGATGCTAGAGAAGGGATCCTTAACCGTCTGCTTCTTAGTTTGGGGATTATAGAACAATATCGTGGTTGGTTCACGCAACCATTGGATGCTCTCCTAAGTATGGTTACTGTACACGTATGGAGTAGTGTCCCAATCGCGGGCCATAATTCTACTTGCTGCTTTGCAAACCATTCCGGAGGAATTTGTATGATGCAGCCCACATTGATCAAGCTAACAGTTTGCAGGTTTTCAAGAACTTGATCTTGCCATGGTTACGCCAACCAATACTTTTGATAACCATATTCTCCACAATGGAAGCTCTACGAATTTTTGATATAGAATATGTCGTACCTGCAAAAGGTCCCGGTACGTCAACCACGACCCTTTCTTGGTTGACTTATCTGACTACTTTCAGCTATTATGATTTTGGACTTCCTCATGTATATGCATATTTGATTGGTCTTATTACACTAGTCTTGGCTTTACTGGCAATTAAAATTATTCCACTAGAGAGTATTGAGTGATTATCCCGAGCTTGCCCCGTCTAAGTCAATTAGTTGTAAATTCCGCTCAGTTATACTTGCTACATGTGGTTTGTTGATTATGCTTTATTTCACTCTGCCTTTTTGTTGGCTGGTAATTACTAGTTTTATGGAAGAACGAGAAGCTATTGCGATACCACCACATTGGCTTCCTCAGCATCCTACTCTAGCAAACTATGCTGTATTTTTTTAACGGCTGGGGTTGCGTCGTTCCATCCTAGGAAGCCGAACAGCAGAAGTTTTGCTTCTTTCGATCCTTAATCTATTTATCACGGCGAAGCGTAGTTCCCCTAGCTAATCTTATACTTGGCACCTCTGCCGCATATAGTTTAGCTCGGTTGCAGTTTCCTTTCCCATGCCTCGGCATATTTGGACTTATCTAGCCTCGCGGCTTATCCCCGGTATCGTACTCATAATTCCCATGTACTTGGTAATCAGAAGATTGGGAAGTTTTGACACTCCCGTGGCATTAATTTTGACGTATCAAGCATTTACATTGCCATTTTCTATCTTTTTGATGAAGAATTATTTCGAGAAATTGCCGCGGGAAGTAGAAGATGGAGCTTCTATTGATGGCTGTTCGTGGTCTCGTATGCATGGTGCATATTGTGTTACCTATTGCGGTTCCCGGTCTGATAGCGGTTTCAATATTTTCGTTCATGACCGCTTGGAGCGACTTCGTTGCGGCTGTTATCCTTACTTCAAGTCCAGCAGCAAGGACAGTACCCGCCGTCGTAGCCGGCTTTGTTAATGAAATTTCTACGCAGCGGACTTTAATGGCGGCGGGTGGTGTTTCTGCTGTGGTACCACCGCTTCTTCTGGCATTTCTATTCCAACGACTCATCGTCCGAGGTTTAGCTCAGGGTTCCACAAAATTAATAGAAACTTCGAATGTTTCGCATCACTGAAAATTTTAAGAGTAGTTTGATCCAGATGAAGAACAAGGCTGTTCCTATCGCTGATTCCTTGATTTCCCGGCGCGACTTTTTGAATATATCACTGGTAACTGCCGCCGGCTTTGTACTTACTTCGTGTAATAGTGGATCTATGGAGATTGAACCAAAGATCAAGACGAAGGTAAAATTCTCTGGTTGGGCGTCGGGACTTAGGTTGTAGAAGCATTTGTAGATCAGTTCATGCAAGAGAATCCAGATTGAAGTCGAATACACTCCTCTGGATCTGGAGTTATATAGTGAGCAAATGCTGGCCCTATTCTCTGCAGGCGCTGAGCCTGATGTCTTCTACGTACGTGATATCAATTTTGGGGATTGGGTGGAGGCTGGTTGGCTCCTTCCAATCGATGATCTTCCTGGTTTAAATGACTTAAAAAGGATTTGTATCCTTTCAATCTCGAAGCGATGATGTATAAGAGCAAACAATATGGATTGCCATATTACGGTGATACATGGATTTACATGTTTGATGAAGAAGTTTTAAGTAGTTGCAGGATTCGTGAGACCACCAGAAACGCTAGAAGAATTGAGAGATATCGCAATTGAGATCAAACGTGCAGGCCTTGCTGAATATCCAATCCTATCTGGTTACCAAACCAGTTCCGATGGGCTGACGGAGCTATGGTCCACTGTCTATGCCTCGGGCGGGAGGCTGTTCAATGACCAACTCGATCCAATGTATCCCGATGAGGACCCTGATGCACTATCTGTATTGGAGTGGCAAGTACAAGCAATGAATGAATGGGGGATACTTGACCCGAGAGGGATTGAGTTATCTACCGACCAAGCAGGCGAGGCTTTTGTGGAGAGCGGGGCAGTCTTTAGTCCAGCTCATCCTACTTACCTAAAAAGGGCGAATGATCCAAAATTTAGCAATAAGGTTGGCAGAGTGAAAATGATGCGTTACCCAGGTCTAAAAACACCGGGGAAGGGTTCAGCGGGATGGACCAGGATGTATGCGATTAGTGCCAAAACAAAGGTGAGAGAAGCTGCTTGGCGCTTGCTATACTTTTTGGGGGGAAAGAATCGAAAGAGGAGAGTATTACACCGCTAAAGAATGGTTTATGAAGTATGGTCTGGGTTATGCCTATATGCCACTTGCAAATGACAAAGAGATCGTTCAAGAAACTCAACGCTGGAGCGACCCACTTTTACGATCTGAGCAGTATACTCACTCTAGTGCGCGAGAATATCAAAGCACCGTGGTACAACGAATGGGATCGCTATACTCAGCAGCAAGTGCAAGAGGCTCTTTTGAAGAGGATTGACCCTCGAAAAGCCCTGGAGAACTGGGCAACACGAGCGCGAGACCTGAAAAGGCAATGGAAGTAACTCTAGAAAACATTGACCTGCCTCCAATCTTTGTACCACTTTTTATGGCACTTCTTAGGACAACTAGAGAGCGGAGTTGAGATTAATGGCTGCATGAGAACCGCTTCTGGAGCAGGAGGTTTATATCCCAAGGCACTAATTCGCCTGACTTGATTATCTTCTGTACTCTATTGTTCGATCAGTATTTTGGCCACCTGTAAGGTGTAAAAGATTTCCCGATTGAGCAGCTCAACGTGCAATTTGCCCTTGAAATTCTCGATATAACCATTCTCCCAGGGCTGTCTGGTTCGATGTACAGATCTTTGTCCCCAGTTCGTTCAACCATTTGCGAACCTGCTTGAAAAATGTTGGCTGGAGTCGTGTCGACGATATCAGAACGGAGGGAACAACTCCAGAAGGCTAAGAGTATCTCTGGCAGGATATCAGGATAAACCAGGGGATAGTAAAAAGGAGTAGCACATAACGTAATAGGAAAACAGGAATGGCGTGTATCCTGGCCGGCTATCACACGCACAAAGGGCAATGGAAAAAGGATGATGCCGGTAATTATTCCAGATAATTATTACCATGAGGTAGAAGTAGGATTGCTTGAGAAGACAAATAAGGAAAAACCGAAACCAGAGGGCATAAAGGCTCTCAGTAAATTACTAGACAAGCACAAATGAGGTGGCCCCAAGATACTAAAAAGATTCAAGGGTCACGGGAGTTAATCAAAGCCAGCTTAGTGTCATTGCGGTGCAACTTAGGATTTTCCGACTAGCCTATACTGGAGTAGTTGATTATTGAGCAGGTATTATTATCATAGGCCCGATTGGGGATATTTGAGTAAACCTAATCTGGATTAGAAAAACAAGGGATGCCTCTTATCAAAGGTGCTTTTTGGGGAAACAGGATTTTGGCTGCCCAGAGATGTCTCTTGCTCGCAAGTGAAATCCTGGCAGGAATGAGGCAGTAAATGCACATTGCAGGTGAATATTGCTACTCAAGATGGAAAGCAAGTGAATATAGCCGGCGATTATGTAAGGAAGCATTAAGCTTTACACTTCATCCCTATGTGTAGAGATTAAGTCGGGAAGAACAAGTTAGCATTTAGAAAGAAAGCCCCCGCTTAGCTGGTGGAAAAATGACTGTTTCTACATGGGTAAGAATTGATTTAACTTACATTCACCCATCTTACTTTCACTGATCTCGATATTGGGAATTGTTGTTTGTTTGATTATCCAGGCTGGTCCTTCTTTCCTTTCTTGACGATGAAAACAATTATAGCAGCTGCACCAGCTAAAACTGTAAGTGGGCAGCATATTATCATGGAAATTATAATTAATTCAGTAGGACCAATTCGCGGAACCATAGAACATTGCATCCTTTCATTTATGGATAATAAATTATACAATAGCGGTAATAGGAACAGCCTATTATGATGACGCCTTTAGAGGATTGGCTAACAACTCAAGAAGCAGCTGAACTGGCTGGATATCATCCTGAACACCTACGGGAATTGATACGTGAACAGAAAATAAAAGCCCGTAAGTGGGGTAATGCTTGGATGGTAAGCCGTTAGTCACTATTTGCTTTCCTAAGCAGAGTAGAAACCCAGGGGGCCAAACGAGGTCCCAAAAGTCAAAAGAAAGTGGTAGGGCAAAAAGTTAATTAGTATGCTATAATTCTTGTAGTAACACAGTAATTTATCCCTAAATTCAGGCTGTGAAAGTGCGCTAACACTTGCACAGCCCTAACCCCAAAGCCGGTGATAGCGGCAGTAGGGCTGAACCTATTTTATCATAGGGACTTCTCAACCTTTACCGCTTACCCGACTTGGGCAAGCGGTTTTTCATTTTCAGGAAAGGAAGGTGGTTATCTAAAGACTCCAGTAAGTCTCTCCTTTAGTCTCTTTATATCCAATTCTTTCAAGAAAGGAAAGATACAATGGCTACAATTCAGTTTTACAATGGTTACACATGGGACAACACCCCAGAAGCAAAATCAAGCGGCTTTAACCGTCAAGCGGTTATTGAACGAATGGCAGAAATGCGGCAAGAATGGCAAGAAGCCGCGTCAGTTGACGGTAAGACTCTGGCTGAAGTATCAGCTCCAGTCGGAGTGATTATGAGTGACTTTTGCGACTTGCTTGAGTTGAACCCTGAAGAAAGAGAAACCGTCTTAGGGTTAGAACTTGCGAGGGTGACTGCATGATAACCAGAATCGTTACAATGCTAGAGTCTCTCCTGCGGTTAAATCATGCTACAGAGAACCTGCTTATTGATGTTGTAGCAAGTTACTCGCCTTGGGTTGCTCCGCTTGTTCCAGCTTATATGACGTTTCAGAACATGACTACTCGCTTAGGTTTTCCAATGTGGGCTGGCATAGCTGCGGCGATATGTGTTGAAACCTTAGGGCTTTCCAGTATACAGACAGCGGTAAGTTTCTGGCAATGGAATGACTTTAAGGGTAAGTCAGATGCGAAAGCACCAGTTTTATTGGCAGTTCTCACAGGCGGCTTTTACCTGCTCACAGTCTTAACTGTCAATGCCATGTTGGACGACTCATCTGGAGTCTATAGACTCGCAAAGGCACTTCTAAGCAGTCTGTCAGTATGTGCTGGAGTCATCCTGGCTTTGAGGGCTGGACACTCGCGGCGAATGAGTGAGGCAGAACAAGCACGGCAGGAACGCAAAGCAGAAAGAGCAGCTATGAGGGTAATGAAAGCGGTAAGGACTCAGCCGGCAAGGGAACCGGAACCCCCTTTTATACAACCAGTTATAATGGGCAAAAATGGCAATGGAACACGGAAGGAGGCATTAACCCGATGATGATACCCGTAAAGTGTGAATGCTGGCTTTGCGGTGAGTTTTTCATGGGAACCTATAAGAGTCGTTATTGTACCGATGCACACCGGCAGAAAGCTTACCGGAAACGTTGTAAAATCATTGCTAATGAATCCATTTTAGACCAATGGACTATTCTTTAACAAAACGTGGCGATTGCCACACAACCGCCACAGGTAGGGGTAAAAAGTTATTATTACACCATATATTGGGGATGAGCGTGGAGCGGCTCGAACGCTCAACCAATGGCTTAAAAGGCCACTGCTCTGCCATTGAGCTACACGCCCGTACAGCGAAAAGCATTCTATCATGCAGTGGGATTCAAGTCAACGATTTTCTTGACATTTTGAAGAAGGGTTGTTAGGATGGGTGGCTAAGTATAAGATGGCTTTCCATCGTTTTGTTCAGGGCAAGCTGCTGCGATTACAATGACCGGTTAGAAAGAGGATTTATGGAAATCTTAAAAGTAGACGAAGCGAATTTTAAGCTGGAAGTGTTAGAGGCCGCGCTTCCGGTGCTGGTGGATTTTACAGCAGCATGGTGCGGGCCGTGCAAAATGCTCGATCCGGTGGTCAAGCAATTGGCGCAGGAATGGGATGGGCGCGTGAAGGTGGCGAAGCTGGATATCGATGAGAACCAGGATTTGACGGTGCAGTACCAGGTCATGGGGGTGCCAACCTTGATGCTGTTTGTCAAGGGACAGCCCGTACAGCGGGTTTCGGGTTATCTGCCAAAAGACAAGCTGGTGGCGAAGTTTAAGTCGTTTCTATAAAAGCAGTCGAGATCCTGGCAGCGAGATGCAGTAGAGGACAGCCTCTGCTGCATCTTTTTTGCAATCGAGAGGATGAATTTCAGTAAATGCGATTTTTTTTGGTATAATTTACTTGCGAATCATCGCAGGAGATAATTATTGCAATGACTTATTCAGAAGTTTTCATTCATGCTTTACGCCAGCGCGGCGTGCGCATCACACCGCAGCGCGAGATGATCCTGGATGCGCTGGCGCACGGAAGCGGTCACATGACGGCTGAAGAGATTTACGACCAGGTGAAGGAGCATACCAGGGTGATCAATATTGCCACGGTGTACCGCACCCTGGACCTGCTGGTGGAGGCCGGGCTTGCAAGCCGGGCGAACTTATGGGATGGGCGGTTAGTGTATGCCACCAGCCAGCATGGCCCTCACCTGCACCTGGTATGCCGGTCGTGCGGAACTACCGTGGATGCAGATTCCGGCTTGCTTTCGTCCTTTGTGACGCAAGTAAAAGAACAGTATCAATTCCTGGCGGATTGGCAGCACCTCTCCTTACAAGGTACCTGCCAGGCCTGCCAGGGTAAGACGATTTCAGTGGAGGGATAAGATGTTACTTTCACCTGCAGCGATGCACATTCCAGATGGTTTCTTGTCAGTTCTGGTATCGCTTGTGTTCTGGGTTTTATCCATCCTGGTCATTGGTATCGCGTTAAAGCGCTTAGGGAAGGGTCTGGATGAGCGCCAGGTGCCGATGATGGGGGTGGTGGCGGCGGCGATCTTTGCGGGGCAGATGTTGAATTTTGCCGTGGCGGGCGGCACCTCCGGACACCTACTGGGAGCAGCACTGGCTACAATTCTGCTCGGCCCCTGGGCGGCAGTGGTGGTGATGACCTGTGTGGTTAGCGTCCAGGCCCTGATCTTCCAGGATGGCGGGCTTTTGGCGCTGGGAGCGAATATCTTCAACATGGGTGTGATCGGTGTGTTCGTA
This sequence comes from uncultured Chloroflexia bacterium, assembly GCA_963751425.1. GTDB lineage: Bacteria > Chloroflexota > Anaerolineae > Anaerolineales > UBA4823 > CAVVUF01. The sequence goes on from CAVVUF010000004.1 coordinate 451,410, forward strand.
GCTTATACCGTTTACCAGGCAGTGCAAAAGCTGGCGAAGGGCAAGAACTGGGGTATCTTCGTGGGCGGTTTTACGGCAGCCTGGCTGTCGATCGAGATTGCTGCGCTGGCGGCGGCGTCTGCAGCTGGCATTGTCGGGCACATCGCCTGCTAACATCGCTGTGCCAGCCATGGCAGGCATCCATGCGATCATCGGCATCGGTGAGGGGCTGATCACGGTCGGCGCCCTGGCGTTTATCTATGCAGCCCGGCCAGATCTGCTCAAGAAGGGGGAAACGGGAACTGTACATGGGAAAATGGGTCTGGGTGGTGGGTTTGGTCATTGCCCTGTTCTTGGCGATTGCCTCGCCGCTGGCCTCCTGCGCACCCGGATGGGCTGGAATGGGTGGCGGAGCAGAAGGGTTTTCTGGATGCAGCCCAAGGATCTGTTTATAAAATCTATCCCAGACTATGTGCTGCCTGGAGTATCCAATCAGAGCCTGGCGACGATCCTGGCGGGGGTTGTTGGGGTAATCCTTGTATTTGGGGTAGCCTTTGGGGTGGCTTACAGCCGCCGCAAGCGCCAGGCGAAAGGTTAGCTCCCAGCATGCATGTTCATTTTTTAGATCCGTACCGGCCGCGCTCCAGCCCAGTGCATGCCTTTGATGCGCGCATCAAGCTCGTATTGGCGGTGGTATTTATCTTCGCCAATGCCATGTTACCGGTGGGGGCCTGGCCGGTTTATATCCTCATGTTTTCATTGGTGCTGGCGGTGGAGGTCCTATCTGAGCTGGGGGTGGCCTATGTACTCAAACGCTCAATCCTGGCACTGCCCTTTGTCCTGGCGGCGCTGCCGCTGCTGTTCACGGTTCCGGGCCTGCCGCTGGTCAGCTTCTCAATCGGCGCCTGGGATGTGAGCATCTCGCAAGCCGGGTTGGAGCGATTCATCAGCATTACATTAAAGTCCTGGATCTCCTTGCAGGCCGCTATTTTATTGGCCTCCACGACAACTTTTCCGCACCTGCTGATGGCGATGCGGGCGATCAAGATCCCGCGCCTGCTGGTCTCGGTGTTCGGCTTGATGTGGCGCTACCTGTTCGTGCTGGTGGATGAAGCCTTGCGCCTGATGCGGGCGCGCACGGCCCGCAGCGGTCACAGCGACCAACCCGGTCTTAAGCCGGGCGGCAGCCTGGCCTGGCGGGGGAGGGTGACGGGGGGCATGGCTGGCAACCTGTTCTTGCGCGGCTTCGAGCGCGGCGACCGGATTTACATGGCGATGGTCTCGCGCGGTTACGATGGCGAGGTGCGGGCACTGCCGATGCCTGAGATCAGTACGGGCAATTGGCTGGTATTGGTCCTGGGCCTGGTTTTCATCGGTATCTTATTAGGCATGGGTTTAATCTTTTGGGGATAGGTCTTTTATGCATCATTCTGTAGAAATTGATGGTTTATCTTTTTCATATCCAGACGGGCACACGGCCTTGCGCGGGGTTTCCTTGCACATTGCGCCTTGCGAAAAGGTGGCGCTGGTAGGGCCGAACGGGGCGGGTAAATCGACCTTGTTATTGCATTTAAATGGGATCTTGACCAGTGGGCAGGGAACCGTGCGGGTGGCTGGAATGGAGGTCAAGCCCGAAAACCTGGGACGGGTACGCGCCAGCGTGGGGCTGGTTTTCCAGTCACCGGAGGACCAGCTCTTTTCGCCGACGGTGTTCGAGGATGTGGCTTTTGGGCCGATTTACCAGGGCCTCCCGGAGGGCGAGGTGCGTCAACGGGTGGAAGAGGCGCTGGGGGCTGTGCATATGCTGGATTATGCCGAAAGGGTGTCGCACCACCTGAGCGTGGGCGAGAAGAAACGCATTGCCATTGCCACGGTGCTGTCGATGAAGCCGGAGATCTTGATCCTGGATGAGCCGACGGCGGGGTTAGACCCGCGCGCCCGCCGCTCGCTGATCCACCTGCTGGATGAGCTGCCGATCACGATGCTGGTGTCAACACACGATATGCTGCTGGTGAACGAATTGTTCCCGCGCATGGTCGTGATGGATGAAGGGCAGATCGTCGCTGACGGCCCGACCCGTGCACTGCTTGAAGATACGGCTTTGCTGGAGGCGCACGGGTTGGAGAGACCGCGTATCTTTTAGGATAAACGATCCAGGATGCCTCAATTGGCATCCTGGATTTTTTTACTGTCCGTTCAAACCAGCCGCAGAGCGCAAGGCAGCCGCCCGGTCGGTCTTTTCCCAGGGCAAATCCAGGTCATCACGGCCAAAGTGCCCGTAAGCAGCTACCTGGCGGTAGATGGGGCGGCGCAGGTCCAGGTCGCGGATGATGGCACCAGGACGCAGATCGAAGTGCTCGCGTGATCAGCTGGGAGATCTTCTCGTCGGGGATCTTGCCGGTGCCGAAGGTCTCAACATTGACGCTGAGTGGATGGGATACGCCGATGGCGTAAGCCACCTGGATCTCGCAGCGGTCAGCCAGCCCGGCGGCGACCACGTTCTTGGCTGCCCAGCGGGCAGCGTAGGCTGCGGAGCGGTCGACCTTGGTGGGATCTTTGCCGCTGAAGGCGCCGCCGCCATGCCGGCCCATGCCGCCGTAGGTATCGACGATGATCTTGCGCCCGGTGAGGCCGGCATCGCCCATCGGGCCGCCGATCACGAACTGCCCGGTGGGGTTGACAAAGAATTTGACGTTTTGGTCCAGCATGTCGGGCGGCATGACCGGGATGATCACATTTTCGATGACGGCTTCACTGATTTCCGCATGGGTGATCCCAGGCGCATGCTGGGTGCTGACCAGCACGGTGTCGATGCGTTTGGGCTTGCCGTAGCTGTATTCCACGGTCACCTGGCTCTTGCCATCCGGGCGCAGCCAGGGCAGCGTGCCGTTCTTGCGCAAGACGCTCAGCTGGCGGGTGAGCTTGTGCGCCAGGAAAATGGGCATGGGCATCAGCGTGGGCGTCTCGTTGCAGGCAAAGCCAAACATCATGCCCTGGTCGCCAGCGCCGATCTTATCCAATTCAACTTCGTGCATGCCTTCGCTTTTGAATTCCATGGAGCGATCCACACCCATGGCAATATCGCTGGACTGGTGGGAGATGGCCACCTGGACGCCGCAGGAGTTGCCGTCAAAGCCTTTCTCGCTGCTGTCGTAGCCGATCTCGGTGATGACTTTACGCGCCAGCTCATCGAAGTTGATGTGGGCGCTGGTGGTGATCTCACCCAGCAAAATGACGAAGCCGGTCTTGGCAGCCGTCTCGCAAGCCACGCGGGAGTAAGGGTCCTGCTCCAGGCAGGCATCCAGCACGGCATCGCTGAGCTGGTCGCAAAGTTTATCGGGATGACCCTCGGTCACCGACTCTGAGGTAAAGAGCAGGCGCGGCGAGTTCATAAAAGTATTGGTCATAAAAAAGCCTCCATCGATAAAAAAATTGCCCCTTCCGGCTTCGAAAGGGCAATCACAAGCTTGCTACGCTCACCCTCTCATCTTCCAGAACATCCGTCTGCCGGAATTGGCACCGTGTAAGCGGTTGCCGAGGTTTCAACGGGCCGGTCCCTCCACCTCTCTGGATAAGAGCGCTATTCAGGGGTTACTGATTTGTCGGACAAAATCTTACCATGAGAGGGGGGAGATGTCAACAAAAAGAGCAGGGACGGGGGAAAAGGGATAGGGGGAGGATGACATTTGACACTTGTTTGGAGGAGGTGCGTTAAGTTATTATAGATCGAGTAAAAGGGGCTCGCTTTATTTTATTAATGGAAAGGGGTTTAAGATGAAAACAAGATTATTTGCCGGGATCCGAATTGTGTTGGCGCTGGTGTTGGTGCTGGGCATACTCCCGGTTCAACGTATTCAGGCTACCACGAATGCTGATTCCTGGAAGGTGGTGGCCAGCATGCCCACCGCGGTACTTTGATCGGCGCGGCTACTGCCAGCAACGGTAAGATTTACGCCATCGGTGGACAAAATCAATCGGGTGCGCTTGCTACTGTGGAAGAAGTATGACCCGGTCACCAACATCTGGACCACCCGAGCCAGCATGCCGACCGCGCGCCAAAACCCGGGCGTGGCTGCCGCCAATAATGGCAAGATTTACGCCATTGGTGGATCAGTAACGAATGACCCGTCAACCAATTTAACTACCGTAGAGGAATATGACCCGGTCACAAATACCTGGGCAACCCGGGCCAGCATGCCAACTGCGCGCGGTGGACATGTGGCGGCTGCCAGCAACGGCAAGATTTATGCCTTCGGTGGATTTAATGGCTCGAGCAGCCCTTGCTACCGTCGAAGAGTATGACCCGGCTACGAATACCTGGGCGACCCGGGCCAGTATGCCCACCGCACGCTATGCTTTGGGCGTGGTGGCTGCCAGCAACGGGCAAGATTTATGCCATTGGAGGGTATAACAATGGCGGTTCTGTTGCGGTAGAAGAATATAATCCAGGGACGGATACCTGGGTGACCAAGGCGAATATGTCGATTGCGCGCTGGAATATTGGCATCGCTGCCAGTATGGGCAAAATTTACATCATCGGGGGAGAGGGCTTGGGCCCAGCGATGGCAGAATACGACCCGGTTACCGACACCTGGGCGATGAAAGCCGATATGCTGCTTGGCGAGAGAGTTTTCGCGGGCGCGGCGACTTCCAACGCAGGTAAAATTTACGCGATTGGCGGACATAAAGCCTCCGGCCCGCTGGCGACGGTCGAGGAATACACGCCTTCGAGTGTGACGGCTTACTCAATATCTGGTAAGGTGACGGATAACACCGGAATTGGAATAGCAGGTGTCAACATTACAGCCATGAGTGATGGTCAAGGGTGTGATTTGAGCAAGCAGCCCGTATTGTTGATCCACGGTTGGGGTGGCGGGGATGTGCTGTCGGAAAATGAAGATGGATTTGCTCAACTGTACCAATGGATGGCTGCCGATGGATATGTCGAAGGGTGCAACCTCTTCTATGCAACGGGTGTTTCTTATTTGAACACTCGAAACCAAAATCGGCAGGCGATACAACAAAACTTGCATCAGGCTTACACAAAGATGGTGGTGCAGAATCCGAATTGGCGCGGACATTTTGACATTATCGGACACAGCTATGGTGGAATAAACGCCAGGTTTTACCTGGAGTTGAATTATTATCAGGAAGATCAAAATTATGCTCGGTATGGCATTCATATCGAAAATTTGTTTACTTTAGGCTCCCCACATGGTGGGGCGCTCATTCCTCAAGAAGCATATCCTGGATCGGGCTTAATCGCTAAAGGACACATCTTGACCGCCGAAAAATTTTGCTGATTTTCTCTCAGCGGCTCAGTTAACGAGTACGGCGATGGGTGAGTACAATATCGCACATCGCCAGCCAGCGAATGTATGCTACCGCCTGATCGGTGGAGAATTTCTTGAAGCAGGGAAAAAGGTCCCAGGGGGAATACGAGCCGCTTATAGTCCATATTTGCTTTTTCCAGGAGATATCGGGGTGTCATTACGCAGCTCTCGACAGCTTGGGATCAATCCTTTCTTGGGGTTCAATTATCCTAAGGTCAGCGTCACAACAAACCAGGATATGCACGGTTACTTTAATCAGCTTGGATTGGGTGACTTGAATTCTTATGTACGACCTCAGGCAACCTATGATCAGTATATTATGAATTATATAGGGGCTTCTATGCAGCAGTGCCAATCCACTTCTGCACCTGCATATGCTCCTGAGATTGCGAATGAGGAATCCCCTTTCATCTCGCCTGTTTTGTTGGGTGGCGGGCAGCTTTCTGTAGGCCAGACTGTGTCTGGGAGCTTTCCTGTAGATTGGAGTGGAAAGAGTGTTTTTTATACATCCTGGCAGGGAGGTGATCTGGATTTCTCTCTGGTGGACAGTGCTGGTAACCCCATCACCCCTGCAGTGGCAGCGCGGACCCCAATATCGAATATGATAAACAGGTCTCGCCGGATGGCGGTTTGAGCACATACGTGTTTACCACGACCATGACTGGAGGATGGTCTTACTCGCTCTTGGGCTTGAGTGGCACTAATCCAATCACTTATACTGTTTATGCCAACCCTGAAACCGATCTTGCGCTTCAAGGGTTTGCACCGGAAATAAGCCAGGCGGGCACCTCAATAATCATCACAGCTACACTGAAGACCTTATCAATTCCTGTAACAGGAGCCGTCATTACTGGCACGGTCACGCGCCCTGACCAAGTTCAGGAAAATATAGCTTTACGGGATGATGGCGCGAATCCGGATGTGGCTCCGGGTGACGGCATCTATACAAGCACCTACTCGAACACAACCCAGCCAGGAAACTATTGGGTAAATATGGTTGCAGAGGGAACGATTGAAACGATGCCATATCGTCGTTCAACGTCAACAGTCTTTTCTGTTCCCGCGGACATGGCTCAATTAAGCGATATTTATTCAGACCATCCGGTTGATGAGGATAACAACGGTTTGTATGAGTATCTGGAGATCAATGCTGGAGTTGTCGTGACTGAAACAGGAACTTTAGGGATTTCTGCCGTATTGGAGGGCAGCGGTGGACAAATCATTGATACGGCTTATACGGTTGCGGAAGTAACCACGCTTGGAGAACAAGCGATTGCCTTGCAATTTTCCGGACAGGCAATCAGTGTTAGCGGGATCGATGGACCGTATTCAGTAACCCATATTATTCTGATGGATGACACTCATCTCAATCAGCTTGATGCAGGAAATAACTGGCTGACTGCATCCTATGATCACCGGAAGTTTGGTAAGAATTATACTTCATACCTGCCTTTGATTACCCGGGCAGGAACTGGCCTGGCTTCGCCTTCAGGTTTCTCTGGTGAGGAAATTCGATTTGTGTCGAATGCATCTACATTCTACAGCGCAGTGACGGATTCAAATGGCAATTACACCCTGAGTAACCTTCCGGCTGGAACTTACCAGGTCGTTCCCTCCCAAACAGGGCAAACCTTTACCCCAGCTTGCTCTAACGCGTGGTTTTACCGCCCGATGCCACCAACCAGAACTTCACCCGCCAGGGCGGGATCATCCCCGGCGAGATGGTACTCGTCCCCGCAGGCAACTTCCAAATGGGCTGCGACCCGGCGCATAATGGCGGGTATTCCTGCGATTCAGCGAGCTGCCCCTGCACACCGTTACCTGGACGCCTACCAGATCGACAAGTACGAAGTGACCAATGCCCAGTATGCGCAGTGCGTGGCGGCTGGGAGCTGCACAGCGCCGACAACGAATTCTTCCTACACGCGCACTTCTTATTACGGTAATCCGACCTATGCCAATTACCCGGTCATTTACGTAAGCTGGAACCAGGCGCACCGCCTACTGCACCTGGGCGGGCAAGCGCCTGCCGACGGAGGCTGAGTGGGAGAAGGCGGCGCGGGGGACGACGGTGCGCGCCTACCCCTGGGGCGACCAGGCGCCCGACTGCATTAGCGAATGGCGAATTATTGGCCCAATGCTACTGTGTGGGCGACACGAGCGCGGTGGGCAGCTACCCCAGCGGCGCCAGCCCTTACGGTGCGCTGGACATGGCGGGCAACGTGTGGGAGTGGGTCAATGACTGGTATGGTAGATAATTACTACAGTATCTCACCCGTACGCAGCAACCCCCCAGGCCCGACCACGGGAACATACAGGGTGCTGCACGGCGGCGGGTGGCACCTCACCGGTGACTACCTTGCGCGTAGCGACTACGCGACTACCACTCACCCGGCGTACCCAGGACCTCCACATCGGTTTTCGTTGTGCGGTATGCGCCATGAGCTGGCAACGTGATTCTGCCGGTGAGTACACCGGGGAACGGATTGAACGGATTAGGGTGCCTTTGACCATTCGATCGATTGGATCAACGAGCGTTGGAATGAAAAGCGGCTTGTTGTATAATATGGAGGCAAGGAAATAGGGCATGTCTATTGATCGATTGCTTGAGGTTAAACGGGAAGAAATCTTGCGTATCGCTGCCCGGCACGGTGCTTACAATGTCCGTGTTTTTGGGTCGCGTGCCCGTGGTCAAGCACGCCCCGACAGTGATCTGGATTTGCTGGTCGAAGTCAGGCCTAACCATTCACCCTGGTTCCCAGCGGGCCTGGCGGCAGACCTGGAAGAGCTCCTGGGATGTAAAGTCGACGTAGTCACGGCCAATGCTCTCCACTGGTATATTCGCGATGAAGTTCTGCAGGAAGCCCAACCACTATGAAGGGCGACCGGTTATACCTGGTCTATGTAATCGAATGTATCGAGCGGATCGAGCGTTACGTTGCAGATGGGCAGCAGGCTTTTCTGGAAGATACGAGAACTCAAGATGCTGTCCTACGTAATCTGCACACATTAACCGAATTGATTCAACGCGTTTCAGATGAGGTTCAGGTAGCATATCCCCAGGTAGACTGGCGAAACATCGGAGCTTTTCGCAATGTGGTGGTTCACGACTATTTGGGTATTGACCTGGATCAGGTTTGGGACATTGTAGAGAACAATTTACCAGGCTTGAAGGACCATCTTAAAGTCATTCTAAAGGATTTGGATCAGGACTAAGTTGTCAACGGAATCCTGCGATGGAACCATTGCCACGCGCTCTCTGGAGTTAGATCAAAGCCACCCAGGTGAGAAGGTTATCCCTAATACACCCGCCCGCTCATCGTTCGATTTAAGCCTTATGAACCGATTCGATTTCTCATGACTTTTGGGGGTGATGGATTTGCCTCAAATACAGTAGGGACAGGATGAGAAGCAGCGTGGCAACGATGAACGAGACATTGAGCACAATGCATATGACTCCCTGCGCTGCAAACTCACCGATTATGTCAAAGAGCGCCAAAGCGATGAGCAGTTTGAGCGTCCAGGCGCGTTTTGTAAGCATGCCCCACAGCGCAATCGTAAACAAGACCGCCACAATCGCACCGGCGACCATCAAGACGGTTGGCGATATGGCCACCGTTGAAGCAATGTCTTTCCAATTGAAATAGAAAGCAAAAGTTACCACAATGTGCTGGATGATCTTCTCAATTACCAGCAGGATCAAAACGTAATAGAGCCGGTTTGATTTCATACCTGAGCTCCTCAGGACAGATCACGCGCAGCCCCCTGGGGTTTCGGTCAAAGCCACAAGTAGGTGATCAGGTAATATCCCAACACGCCTGCCCACAGCCACGAGTCGACGCGGTCGAAGAAGCCGCCGTGACCGGGGATGAGGTGGGAGGAGTCTTTGGCGCCCGCCTGGCGCTTGATCATACTCTCGCCCAGGTCGCCGAGAGTAGGCAGGATGCTCATCACCAGGCCAATCCATAACCCGCGCAGGGGGGTGATGGCAGAAGCGGAACCTGCCAAAACCTGCAGACCGGCCGCCAGGGCTACGGTGAGGAGTGTGCCAAAGATGACGCCGCCGAAGTAGCCCTCCCAGCTCTTTTTGGGGCTGAGGCGTGGGATCATCTTGTGCTTGCCGAAGCGTGAGCCAACCAGGTAGGCAGCGATGTCGGCAAACCAGACGGAGGGGAGCACGAGGAAAACCCACCATTTCCCGTCCGGCAGGGAGCGCAGGGAGATGAGGTAAGCCCCGATCCAGCCGAGGTAGAAGATACCCCCCAGGGTAACGCCGAACTCGGTGCCCGACTGGTTCGAGCCGCGCTCATAAGCAACCAGGTGGTAGGTGAGGCTGACCAGGATGAGCAGGCTGATCAGCTCAGGGGCGTGCTCAAAACCGTCGAGGGTGCGTGCAAGCAGCAGCAGCAAGGCGCCGGCGATGATGAGCACATCCGCGGGCTTCAAGCCGGCGAGGTGAAACAACCGGCCATATTCCCAAGCGGCTCCCACCATGAAGATCGCTACCACGGCAGCAAAATACCAACCGCCGAGGCTGATGGCTACGATGCCAATGGGCAGCAGGATGATGGTGACCAGGGCACGTTTAACAAACATTGGCCCTGGGATCCACTTCAGATGGGGTGGTCAAGCCGTAACGGCGCTGGCGGCTGCTGTATTCCAGCAGGGCTTTGCGCAGCTCTTCTTTATCAAAATCAGGCCAATAGGTGGAAGGGAAATACCATTCTGAATAGGCAGCCTGCCAGAGTAAGAAGTTGCTCACGCGCATCTCGCCAGAGGTGCGGATGATCAAATCGGGATCGGGCACGCCTGCGGTGAAGAGGTATTGGCCGACCTTTTCGTCGGTGACTTCTTCTGGCTTGACCCCATCCTCGATCATTTTTTGGATGGCACACACGATCTCATCTCGCCCCCCATAGTTGAAGGCAATGTTGAGGATCAGCCGGTCGTTATTCTGGGTGTATTCCATGGCCTGCAGCACTTTTTTACGGAAGGAAGGTTTTAGGCGGTCCAGGCGGCCAATATGGCGCAGGCGCACCCCCTGGTCGTGCAGCTCCTGCAGTTCGCGCTTCAGCACATCCTGGAAAATACCGAGCAAGCCCTGCACTTCTTGGGTTGGGCGGCCCCAGTTTTCGGTGGAAAAGGCGTAGATGGTCAGGTATTTGATGCCGAAATCGATACAGGCTTCGATGATGCGGCGCAAGTTCTCTGTGCCAGCCCGGTGCCCGGCCATACGCGGCAGGCCACGCGAGATCGCCCAGCGCCCGTTGCCATCCATGATTATGCCAATATGGGTGGGTATTTTTCCTGGGAAGGGACTTTTATCGTCTGTGGACATGCTTTTTGTGAGGTCTGCTTTCAAACTTCCATGATCTCGTTTTCTTTATGCTGGCCTACTCGATTGACTTCTTCGATGTATTTATCGGTGAGCTTCTGGAGCTCCTCTTCACCCCGTTCCAGGTCATCTTCTGAGATCAACTTTTCCTGTTCGAATTCGCGCAAGTCTTTGATGGTGTCACGGCGCACGTTGCGCACTGCCACGCGGGCTTCTTCAAGGCGGTTATGCACCACCTTGACCAGCTCTCTGCGGCGTTCCTCCGTCAAGACGGGCAGGTTCAGGCGGATGGATTTTCCGTCATTGTTCGGCGTCAGTCCCAGGTCTGAGGTCATGATGGCGCGCTCGATGGCTTTTAAACTGGAAGCGTCGAAGGGCTTGATGAGGAGTGTGCGCGCCTCGGGCACACCGATGGTGGCGAGCTGGATGAGCGGGGTGGGCATCCCGTAGTATTCCACGTGCAGCCGTTCCACCAGGGCAGGGCTGGCACGCCCAGTGCGAATACCCGACAGGTCTTCTTCTAGAGCCTGAACGGCGCTTTTCATGCGCACTTCGGATTCGTGTTGTGCTTCTTTTAGCATAAGACCTCCAAGGATTACCAGGCAGTGAAATCTCTCCCTATAGGATACTCGAAAATGGGCGAGGAGAAAAGGGGCAAATTAAGGAGCCAGGCCGAATATGACACCGTCGCCATAATCTGCCAGGATGGGCAGCCCAGCAGAGAGATCCTGGAAGAGGGCGACCTCATCGGCATCCTGGCTGTTCCGCAATCCGAACAAGATCAGCACGGCCTGGCCCTTGCGCACCCTCTGCTGGATCAGCTCCCGTTCGGCGGCATAATTTGACCGATCTAAGCCGGTGACGCTGTCGGTTGGGGTGGGGATGATATAGGCGTTCCTGCCCGTCAGCAGGTAGATAGCGGTCGGCTTGTTGGAATAGAGGATGATCTCGGGTAGATTTCGAACAGCTTGAATGATTTGAGATTGCTGAAAACCTTGGTGAGCAAATCCTTGACCCTGGGTGCTCAATTGTCTTACGGCGGCGAGGCCATCCTTGGTGCTGAAGATCAGAAACAGGAGGCAGACGAACCCTAGAAGGAGGCGGAAAATGACAGCCCGGCTGGCCAGGGCTTTCCATACCCAGGCTAATCCGCTGGCAAACAAGATGATTCCGGGCAGGTAGATCACCGAGAGGATGCGGTCATTGAGCGGCGTGGAGGCATCGAAAAAGCTCAGGGAAATGACCAGGAAAGCCAGGTATACCGGGATGTGCAGGGCAAGGGTGAAAGCCAGTCCGAGGCTGCCGGTGGGAGCCTGCAATTCTCCTGGCTTTTTCAGCCTTTGCCAGATCACCCAGGCCAGCCAACCTAATAAAGCCGGCAGAAGGAGCAAGGAGAACAGGCTGAGCAGCCGCCCGGAGATAGGTAAGCTTCTCAAGAGATCATTTGGCGCTGCCCAGGTGAGCAGGTTTTTGATGGCCTCGAATACGACCTTGAAAGAAACTGGGTGCCAGGCAACCTGGCGGTTGCTCAAGGCCCCGGAGTGGGTGGTGAGGAGGTTGTAGAGGTTCCATGCCAACACAGGGAGGATAGCTCCCGCCAGGAGCAGTAAAATCTCGCGGAATGGAGCGCGGCTGAAAATGCTGGCGCCTGCGCGAGGCGTTGGAGAGGAGCTTTGTAGGAGAATGACTGCCAGGAGGGCCGTGATGAACAGGCTGGCACCGGCATAACGCGCCAGGTATGCCAGGCTAAACAAAAAGCCTGCCAGGAGGGGCCAAACCCAGCTGCGCTGCGTAAAGCTCTGCGCCAGAACCAGGAAGGCTACCAACATCAGCGTCAGAAACAGGGGCTCGCTCAGGGCAAAAGAAAAGACGCCCAAGAAAACATCGGAACAGGCCAGGACCAGCGCCCCGAAGATCGCAAAGGGTGCAGACCGGCTGATCTTGTAGACGCTCAACCCAACCAGCAGGATGTCGATGCCGAACAGGAGCGTGATCAGCAGCCGGGCCCCGGCCAGCAGATCCATGCCGGCCAGCCCAAAGCCAGCCAGGGCTAGCGAAAATAAGGGCGGAAAATGCGTGATGGGTTTCATCTCTCCCCCACCAGAGAAGCGCACAAAACCTTTGCCAGCCAGGAGATTGGCAGCTCCTTCCACATAATAAGAAGAGTCATTCACCAGGCCCAAGCCAAAGGGTGTGCTTCTCCACAGGGCAAGCATGCCCCCCAGGGAGACTGTCAGGAGGGCCAGGACAAAGAGAATTTTCGAGCGGCGGGTTAACGGCATAGGCTCACGGCAGTTGTTTGACCACACAAAAGACAGCCCCGTCTCGCCCGACCTGATGCCAGACGGGGGCTTCAGGATGATAGGTCAAGTCGGCGTCTGTGCGGGTGGTGAGCAGCAGCAGGCTGCCTGGAAAGGTCTGGTCAGCGTCGGGGTCATAGCGGTTGACCGTGATGCCTGGAGAAGCATACTCCTGGGCAATGGAGGGCTGGCGGAGGGCGAATAAGGTGACGCCTTCGGGCGCATTTTCATTTACATAAGACATGGTTTCTTTGTAACAAGTCAGCCAGAAATCTGTGTCGAAGCGGCGGAAGGCGCCGCCTGTTCCTCCGACCAGGGCATTATAGTAGGTATAGGGGTAAGGGTGCAGGGAAATGATCCCAATTATCCCAGGGAGCACCAGAATAACCAGGATCAAAAGGAAAAGCCATTTTTGCCGCAGCCAGCTGGAGGCGGCCTGGAAGGCGAAAGCGCTCACGATGAAAACGGGCGGCAAAATGAACAAAAAGTGCCGGTACCCATCATAGATCGGTGGGCGCATGAGCAGCACATAGGCGAAGGGGATCAGGAACCACAGCAGGACCGCGCTCAGGGCCCGCCATTCAACCTGCCTATGGGTGACCCCGCGCAAGACGATGACCAGGCCGGAAATGAACAGAGGCCAAACGGGCAGGGTCAGCGTGATCAGCAGCATAACCGGCAGGTAAAGCCGCGGCAGGCTTTCGGCGGAGGTGATCACGCCGTTGAAAACCACGGGTGGAGCCATGGGGTTAGCGGACATATGCTGGATGACTTTGATGAAGTTGCCCAGCGGAGAAGCCCAGAGATAGGGCCAGGAGATATAAGTCACCAACCCGGCAATGAGTGCATACAGCCCTAAACCGGCCAGAGGCAGGCGTGCGTGCCTGAGCAAGAAGTAAAGCGCGACGAGTAAGCCAGCCAGGGGGCCCAGGATGCGGATGGAGGTCAGGGCGCCAAGGAGGATCCCGGCGAGCAAGGTGGCGCGTAGAAGGCTGCTCCATTTGAAGCCTTTGACCCATGCGGTCGGCTTGTACGGCAGCGGGGCGAGGATTACCTCCCAATAGGCAGCCGTGCGCTTTATGGCTGGCAGCCAGAAGGTGAGAAGCACGGCAGGGACGACGAATATCCAGGTAATGGCTGCCAGCAAAGCTCGCAGGCGGGTGAATAGAATAATGGCTTTACTTGCATAAGCCTGCGCGGGAATGCTGCTGGCATTGACAGCCACCCGGGCGAAGATCTTGCCTAAAAAGCTTTGCGGATCGGCCTGGTAAGCCAGGGAAACCAGGTTTCGGATGGCCTCTTGCAGGCTGGATGAAAACAGATAGGCGGCCAGTGAAAGGACCAGGCAGATGACCGCACTGATTTGCAAGGTTTTGCGCAGCTTTTCCCACCGGCCCCGTACTTCTTCGGGATTGCGATCAGGAAGCTCACCCGGTTCTGAGGTGGGTGAGAGATCGACCAGGCGGTCAACCATTTTGAAGCCGAAAAACATGGCTGCCAGGAAGAAAACCGTAAAGGGAATGTCTTTTGGGTTGATCCAGGCATGCCCCCACAGCACAGGTTGGGTGCTGAAGAGCAGGGCGGCAGCAAAAGCCGGCCACGGTTTCACCCAGCGAAGGCAGATTCCATAGAGCAGCAGCACGCCAACCTGGAAGGCGAGAAAATTTACCAGGTGCCAGAGGTCTCCCTGTGAGGCTGGCAAAGCCCGGCCGAGCAGATTGACAACCGCGTTCGCCGGCAGCAGATAAGCAGGCCCGTAGGTCTTGTGATCCTCGGCGCTGGGGCCATAGGCTTTTTCGATGTCAAAGTTCCCGCTCAGCCGCGCCGGGATCGAATAGGCATAGGGCACTGCCCGAGCATACTGGTAAAAAAGCGGTTCATCCCAGCTCAGGCCGTAATCTTGAAAGGTGAACAGCCCCACGACCAGGTTCACCAGGATCAGGATGGCGGCAGGGAAATAAGGTTTGCGAACGAGCGCTGATATCCGCCAGCGGATATTCATTGCAGTCTATGAAGAGAAAAGGCTCAGGCAGTCACCAAGGTTCCGACGGGTTCACCGTAGACGGCTTTGATCAGCACACCGGGCTGCCACAGGTTGAGCACCAGGATGGGCATGTTGTTGTCCATGCACAGCGAGATGGCGGTGCTGTCCATCACTTCCAGGCGGCGGTTGATCGTTTCCATATAGGTGAGGTGGTCGAACCGGACGGCATCAGCGTTTTTCATCGGATCAGAGTCGTATACGCCGTCTACTTTGGTGGCTTTGATCACCACGTTGGCGCTAATTTCCATGGCGCGCAGCGCAGCAGCCGTATCCGTGGAGAAATAGGGGTTGCCGGTGCCGCCGCCAAAGATGACCACGCGCCCTTTCTCCAGGTGGCGGATCGCACGCCGGCGGATATAAGGCTCAGCCACGGCGCGCATCTCGATGGCAGACTGCACGCGCACCACCAGATCGTTGCGCTCCATGGCATCCATCAGCGCCAGGGCGTTCATCACGGTGGCAACCATGCCCATGTAATCGGCAGTAGCCCGATCCATGCCGCGCTCCAGGCCTGTGCGGCCGCGCCAAACATTTCCGGCGCCAATGACAATGGCTACATCTACATTCAGATCGCGCACCTCTTTGACGCGCAGGGCCAGCTCTTCAGCCTTAAGCGGATCAATCCCATAACCTTGCGGCCCGCCCAGCGCTTCACCGCTCAACTTTAACAAAATCCGTTGGTATTTTATTTCTCTGCTCATAGGGTTTTCCTGATTAGAAAAAGGCTGTCCCGATCTTCTGGGACAGCCCGAAACCTTATTTCTCGATGCCTTCTCCAACTTCCCAGCGGACAAAGCGCCGGATGACGATGTTTTCGCCGATGGAGCCAATGTGTTGCGCCAGCAGTTTTTCGATGGTAACCGTCTCGTCACGGATGTACGGCTGCCGGAGCAAGCAGGCCTCATCTTTGTACTTTTCCAGCCGGCCGGCGACAATCCGGTCGAGGGCAGACTCGGGCTTGCCCTCTTCCAAAGCGCGTGCTCGGGCGATCTGAGTTTCATGCTCTAGAACTTCAGCGGGAACATCCTCAGCTTTGATAAACAGCGGAGCGGCGGCAGCAATCTGCAGGGCAATTTCGTGAGCGAAGCTGCGGAAAACCTCAGAACGCGCCACGAAATCGGTCTCGCAGTTGACCTCCACCATCACCCCTACACGGCCGCTGCCGTGCGAATAGAGCTCTAAAAACCCTTCCGAGGCTTCGCGGTCGGAGCGCTTGGCAGCTTTTGCCAGGCCTTTTTCACGCAGATAATCGACGGCCTTATCAAAATCTCCATTGGATGATTCCAGGGCTTTGCGGCAGTCCAAAATTCCCGCGCCGGTTGCTTCGCGCAGTTCTTTGATTTGTTCAACGGTAATAGCCATAATAGTTCCTTATTCCCCTATTTCTCTTCGTCGGTATCTGTGACCGGTTCATCTGACGGAGCTTCTATTTCCTCGGCTTCTTCAACAACTTCAGCATCTTCTTCAGCTTCATCTTCCTCGACTTCTTCAGCCTCGATGCCGAGATCTGCCTCGATGGCCTCAACCTCGATGCCAAGTTCTTCTGCATCAATTTCAACCAGACCGCGCACCTGGGCAGAGAGCTTGGCCAGGGTGGCCTCGCCTAGCAGATCTTCATCTGCCAGCTCGGGTTCTTCGATCATCCCGCGGGAGGCTTCCAAGGCCGCTTCTTCTTCAGCAACTTCTTCTTTGCGCATGGCTTTACCTTCGATGACGGCGTCAGCCATTTTACCGATGATGAGCTTGATGGCGCGGATGGCATCATCATTGGAGGGGATGACGTAATCGATGGTCTTGGGATCGCAGTTCGTATCTACCATGGCGATAACGGGGATTTCGAGCAGGTTGGCTTCGTGGATGGCCGTGGTTTCGCGGGAGATGTCGACAACGAATACCAGGTCGGGAAGGCGGTTCATATTGCGGATACCACTCAGAAGCATCTCCAGGCGCTCAATCTTGCGCGTGTAGATCAGGGCTTCTTTCTTGGTAACATGCCCAAAGTTGTTGGTATCGCGCATGCGCTCCAGGCGCTCGAGCTCGTTGATGCGTGCCCGGATGGTGCGCCAATTGGTGAGCATGCCGCCCAGCCAGCGCTCGGTGACGTAGGGCATACCGCAGCGGGCAGACTCGATCTGGATCGTCTCTTGAGCCTGGCGCTTGGTGCCCACAAAGAGCATCGTGCCGCCCTCGGCGACGCGCTCGCGCACGACATTGTAAGCCTGGTCCAGAGCCTTGGATGTCTTCTGTAAATCGATGATGTGAATGCCATTGCGTTCGGTGAAAATATAGGGCTTCATGCCCGGGTGCCACTTGTGGGTGCGGTGACCAAAGTGCACACCGCTTTCCAAAAGGGCTTTCATAGAAATAACAGCCATTATAAACTTCTCCTTTTTGCGTTTTGCCTCCGCATCCTTCTTTCCTGCTCGGCACTGCTATCCGTTGGTCTGACCCGGCTCTGGTGGGTCTTTCCGCTGTTTTGCAGCACGCCCCGGCAGGTCAGGGTGCGTGAGAGATGGTTTTGCCCAGACAGGGCACAATTTCTCCCGCTTGCGGCGGGAGCGTGGCGAGTATATCATAAGAATTGAGGATTTGCCAGGGATAATTATTAAGGGTAAGATTTGTAACTGAATCCGCGTTAAACTTATAGGAATAGAGAAAGCCTCGAATATGCCCTCCCCCCTGAATGATACCTCCCTTGCTTCAGAAGCCCGCTGCGACCCCTCCGAGCTGCCCAGCCAGCCAGCAGTCCTCGGGACTTACTGGCGCCCACAGGTTGAAGTGGTGACCACAGGGCAGGTGACTGAGGGGTACCAGGTGAAAAGTATGATAGCCTCGCCAAGCCATGTGCTGATGCACCGGGTCGGACAAGTGCCAATGCAGGATCTGCCGCAGGTTGTCGAGACGGAGGCCATCGACTTGACCGGCCTGAACGAGACGCGGGAATTTACCGTTCAATTGAAGCTGCCTGAGAAGGGCGAGATGATTGGCACCCCGAAAGCCAATGTGACCATCGAGATTGGATTGGTTAATCCATAATGTAATTTGGCGAAAACCTGGATTTAATCCGTAGATAGGCTTGATTTTTAGAACAACCGTGCTATAATTGGGCATGATTGCACAATCGAGTTGTTTTCATCATGGTTTATCATTCACGGGAGGGATGAGCGATGCTGAATCACACCAAAAATACTGCCTTCGAGAACAGCTCTCAAAGGGTCATCTATTCTTATATCGCCTCGCTGGTTGATTTTGAGCTGCCGGATTCCGACAGCCTGCAGGCTCAGCAGCGCAGCGATCTCGAGGCCTCTGGGCGGGAGTTCAGGGCTTTTCTATTCGACTTATACACGGTTATATACCGGTCGCCAGAGGTGTTTGGCCTGCCCCTGAGTCCGGATATGTGCATCGAGGGCGGCGAAGAGGATCCCAAGCAGTTCAAGCAAGATGTTAAGAAAGTTGTTGGATAAATCCAAAATCCTTATCGAACGGGGGATGGATTTCTTGCTGTTCGTCGGAGAGCAAGGCGAATTGAGTGGAGGTGCGCTCGGGTTGGAAAAAAACCAGTATGCCGGACTGCTCACAGAATGCAAGATCAAAAAGCCCTTCCTCTCAGGCCTGGCGAGCGTGGGGTTATCCATTTCAGAGGCTGGGGGACAGGTGATGATCCAAGCGCCTGCCTATCCCAGGATGATGCTGGCGTGGAAAACACTGGCGCAGGCATGTATCCGTTTTAAGGATCTCAAACTGGGTAAATTCAATTTCGCCCGGGCTGACTTCCGCGCCCTGGATGGTCATTTCTCGCCATCTGCCCTGGACCTTTACAAGTTTTTCGATCCCGTTGACTACGACCGGCTTACCCGGCTGCACCAATTCTTCAGCGATTTGAACTACAAGCCGGAGTACCAGATCTATGGCATCTTCGGTTGGGAAGTGCAGTACCAGGGTCCAAAAAAGATTAAAGCCTCGCCCTTACTGCGGATCGAAAACGCCCAGCGTTACAAAAACCCGCTCCAGGTGCAGGTCAAATGCGCCAGCGTCAACCGCGTCGCGCCTCTGGTTTACAAGCAACCCCGCTTCTTGCAAGAAGATTTCTCGCACAGGTTGTACTCTTGTAACGGCAGTGCCTGCAATTGGTGCCAGAGTAAGAAAGGGCTTGGTCCATCGGAGTTCATTTTCGATGGAGAAACTCGGACGGTGTGCTGGTATCACAATCCCGATTTACCCGAGCTCAATGAAGAAACCCTCCGGCTGATCGAGCAGTATGCCTTGATGCACGAGGAGCTGGCGCAGCCGGCCTGAATTTTCGCTAAAGTGCGGTTCTACTCCTCCAAGGTAGTCACATCGCCCTCCGGTAAGCCCAGGGCACGCGCTTTCAAGACGCGGCGCATGATCTTGCCGCTGCGTGTCTTGGGCAGGCTGTCGACAAAGGTGATATCTTCGGGCTTGGCGATGGGGCCGATCTCATGCGAGACATGGCTGCGCAGCTCTTCTGCCAGCTAGTCGCTTTTCTCTTTGCCGGCGCGCAAGATCACGTAGGCATGGATGGCATTGCCTTTGAGCTCGTGCGGCAGGCCGATGGCAGCCGCTTCGGCAACCGCCGGGTGGCTCACCAGGGCGCTTTCGACTTCGGCTGTCCCCAGGCGGTAGCCGCTGACCTTGATCACGTCATCGATGCGGCCGATGATCCAGATATACCCATCTTTATCCTTGCGGGCTGAGTCGCCAGCCTGGTAAAGGGTCCCGAACTTCCCCCAATACTGGCTCCGGTAGCGTTCAGGATCGCGGTAGATGGTGCGCAGCATGCCAGGCCAGGGAGTCTTGATCACCAGGTAGCCTTCTTCGCCTACGGGGCTGGGTTTGCCGTGTTCATCGACCACATCCGCCTGGATGCCAAAGAAGGGCCGCGTGGCAGAGCCGGGTTTGAGAGGCGTGACCGGCAGCGGGGTGATCATGAAACCGCCGGTCTCTGTCTGCCACCAGGTGTCCATGATCGGGCAGCGCTCCTTGCCGATGACCGTATAATACCAGCGCCAGGCTTCCGGGTTGATCGGCTCACCCACGCTGCCAAGCAGGCGCAGGCTGCTCAGGTCGTGGCGGTTAGCCCAGGCATTCCCAAAGCGCATCAGCCCACGGAGGGCGGTGGGGGCGGTGTATAGGATGGTGATGCCATATTTTTCCACCATTTGCCACCAGCGGTTGGGGTAAGGATGGTTAGGCGCTCCCTCGTACATGAAGCTGGTAGCACCGGCAAGCAGGGGGGCATAGACGATATAGCTGTGCCCGGTGATCCAGCCGGGATCCGCCGCGCACCAGTAGCGATCTTCATCTTTGATGTCAAAAACGTACTTGTAGGTGGTATAGGTGTGCACCATGTAGCCGCCGTGGGTGTGCACGATGCCTTTGGGCTTGCCGGTGGTGCCGGAGGTATATAAGACAAACAGCATATCCTCGGCGTCCATGGCCTCCGTTGTGCAGGATGTGCTGGAAATGGGCAGGCTCATCAGATCCTGATACCAGTAGTCACGACCGGGTTCCATATAAATATTCTGACCGGTGCGCTTGACGACGATGCAGGCTTCGATGGTAGGCTGGCGGGCCATGGCTTCATCGGCGATATCCTTCAGGCCGATGATCTTGCCGCGCAGCCAGCCGCCATCGGCAGTGATCAATACCCGGCTCTGGGCGTCTTCGATGCGCTCAGCCAGGGCTTCCACGCTGAAGCCGCCATAAACCACGCTGTGCGCCGCGCCGATCTTGGCGGTGGCGAGCATGGCCATCACCATCTCAGGGATGCGCGGCATATAGATTGTGACAATATCCCCGCGCTTAACCCCCATACTGCGCAGGACATTGGCGAATTTGCATACCTCCCGGTGGAGCGCAAAATAGGAGAAGGTGCGCACATCCCCCGGCTCGCCCTCCCAGATCAGAGCCAGCTTGTTCTTTCGCCAGGTTTTGAGATGCCGGTCCAGGGCGTTGTAAACAATATTGGTCAACCCGCCGCTGAACCATTTATAGAATGGCGGATTGGAATCATCCAGGACCGTATCCCACTTTTTGAACCATTCCAATTCTGCGGCGCGTTCTGCCCAGAAAGCCTGAGGGTCTTGCAGCGACTTTTGATAGAGCGCCTCATACTCTTTGATATGCGCCTGCTCCACAATATCTGCAGATGGGTAGTAAAATTCCTGTTCGTGATGAATTTGCTGGCTTGTCCATGCCTTCCCTCCTTGAGAGTAGATAAAATTAACCTAATTTATCCGCTTTATTGTAAGAGTCTCTTTCCCTCTTGTCAACATTTTCAAGCGCCACTTGTGCTATTGGTTCGAACGAATTTGGAAATCGCCCTCAGCCTAATCCTATCGATACTTAAGGTATAATTTTGCAAATCTGGCCATCGTTCGTATTAAACGAGCAGGAGGCAAGTGTGGAATTGAGTAAGCAGATCAGTGCCGATCTAAAATCGGTGCTTCTGGAAAATCACCGGAATTTTGAACTGCTGAACACTTATAAAGGGGTGCCGTTTGTCTGCAAGGTTGCCCTGGAGGTGGTTGAAGACGAGGCAGCCTGCTTTGGCTTAGGCCCGGCTAGCTCCTTCGCCTGGGGGACCGTGGAGCATACCCTGATCTTGAGTGAGGGGCTGCTGGAGCCGATTGAGGCGCACATGCAGCGTTTTGACCGGGCAGTCAGGGCTATCTGGGTGGATCATTTCGTTTACGCGGGGTCCAAGCTGTCGAACCGCAAGGAGCTGCGCGTGGAGCCGGAAGAGACCATTGAAGTCATCCTGGAGGCAGATGGAGAAGAGCAGATGGCGTACCTGGCGGACCTTTCAATGCGCGGGGCAGGGGTGCGCGTGGCGGAAGAGCTGCCGGCCTCTGTTATCCCCGGGAAGATCCTGGACTTGCGCCTGCGTCTGCCGGAAGGCGAGCTTGGGCTGGCAGGGAAGATCCGGAACTTGATCAAATCGGACCATGCGACGCGCTTGTCGATAGAATTCACCGGCACGCTGCCCAATAAGGCGCCAATCGTGCGCTTTATCATGCGCAGGCGGGCTGAGATCATGGCTGAGATGCAGCAAATGTCAGCGAGGGAATAGAGGATGAGGAGGTTACCATGCAAATTTTAGGGATCGATATTGGCGGATCTGGGATCAAAGGTGCACCGGTGGACACCGAGACAGGTGCGTTAATGGCCTCTCGGCACCGTATTCTGACGCCGGAGCAAGCCAAGCCGAGACCGGTCGCCGGCGTGATCGGCGAGCTGGCGGGGCATTTCGGCTGGCAGGGGCCGGTTGGGTGCGGCTTCCCGGCGGTGGTGCGCCAGGGGGTGGTGTATACGGCAGCCAATATCCACAAGAGCTGGATCGGGACGAATGCCGAAGCCCTTTTTTCTGAGGCAGCCAAATGCCCGGTGCACGTGCTGAATGACGCCGATGCAGCCGGCCTGGCAGAGATGTCTTTCGGCGCAGGCAAGGATCAAAAAGGTGTGGTCTTGATGGTGACGATCGGCACGGGGCTCGGGACGGTTTTGTTTACGGATGGGAATCCTGGTGCCCAACCTGGAGTTGGGACACATCGAGCTGAACGGAGAAGATGCCGAGGTGCGCGCTACGGATGCGGCTCGCAAACGTGAAAAGCTTTCCTGGAAGGTTTGGGGAAAGCGCTTCAATTTTTACCTGTCATCGCTGGAAAAGCTGGTTTGGCCTGACCTGATCATCCTGGGCGGGGGGGTGATCAAGCAGTATGATGAATTTGCTCCTTATCTGGATGTGAAAGCAAAAGTGGTGGTGGCGCAGTTCCTGAACAACGCCGGGATCGTGGGGGCGGCGCTTTCTGCCCAAGAGTAATGTGAACCTTAGCAGTTAGAAAAACGGGATTTTGCAGCGAGCAAAATCCCGTTTTTCAACTTCAAGCAAGGCGAGAGGCAGAAATGCCTCAAATGAACTACGCTGGGGTGACCTTGATGGTCTTGGGGCGGTGCGCTTCAGCCTTGGGGATGCTGAGAGTCAGGACGCCGTTCTTCAGGTTGGCCTGAGTCTTGGCCGGATCTACGTCTGTAGGCAGGGTGATCACCCGGCCGAAGGAGCCGGCAGGCAGCTCGCTGAGCAGATATTTGCTGTCCTCTTTGCTGAGCGACTTGAACTGGCCGCGCAGTGTGACGGTGTTGTTGATGATCTCGATCTCCAGGTCTTCTGCTTCCAGGCCGGGGACGAGGGCATTTACTTCGTAGCTGTCATCAGAGGCCTGCACATCGACGGCCAGGAGCAGCTCGCGCTCGGTCTCACGCGGTTCTGAAAAAGATTCTTCCATCATACGTTCCATAGCCTGGCGCATATTGGCCATTCGGCGGGGGGGAGTAAAGTAAAAAGTCATGGGTTGTCTCCTTAGATCAAATTATGTTCACGGATCACGTTCTGATAAGTGCTGATCGTCTATCCGGTGGTTTGTTTATTTAGGGTAATCATACCGAAGCTGTATCAGAAAGGTGCAAACGATGTATAAGAATTTTGCTAACATTCAAGCTAAATAAGGCTCACGGATACCACGGAAGAACACGGATGGAAAAGATGAACACGGAAAAATCGTAAAGAAGAAGCCTTTTCTGAAAAACCAAGTTTTTATCCGCGTTTTCAGCGATAATCCGTGTCCAATTAATTCAAACTGCCAGGCTTGAACCGGCTAAAAGCCGGTTTTCCTGTATCAGACGCCGATTTCAATCGGTGGATCTTGGTTTTTATAATTTCAAGCAACAGCGCCTGCGATTAGGATCAGGTAAGGGCTGTCGGAGGTGTAAGGAGAGCGGTCGAAGTCGCCGTAGACTGCAGCCGCAGGCAAGCCAGCCTCTTCCAAGGCGGCAAAATAGACCTCGGGAGGCTCGAGGGAATGCACCGCTTGGGCAGTCAGGCGCTCGACCTGCCCAGCGGGGAGCAGGTGGTCGTAGTGCCAGGTGACGGTGAAGTGCCGGGCGCTTCGCCGCCAGGCGCTGCTCACCTGCACCGGGGCGCCGCTCGCGGGATGTGGGAAGGTCTCTTCGATCTCCTCGGCGCCGCGGCGGGGCATCTCTGCCAGGATCAACGGGTTGGGCAGGCTGGCAGCGAACAAACCGCCTGGGGCGAGGTGCGCCCGGACGCAGGCAAGGGTGGAAAGGCGCTCTGCGGGGGCCAGGGTGCTGAGGGTGTTGCAGGGCAAGAGGATGAGGGGGAACTGGAGAGCCAGGCGGAAACGAGCCATGTCTGCCAGGAAGAGCGGCGGCTCACTCTGCTGACCAGCAGGTAAGCTGAGGCGTAAAAAGCGCAGCATCTCTGGGTCACTGTCCAGGCCGTAGGCCTGGAAGCCGGCTTCCAGCAGGGGCAGGAGCACGCGGCCGGTGCCGCAGCCCAGCTCGAGGATCGGTCCGGACTGCTGCCGCGCCAGGTCCAGCCAGAAGGGCAGGTCTTCAGGGTGCAGGCTGTGGTGGGCGTGATAGAGGCTGGGGAACATCTCTGACGACCTCATCCGGCTATCTCGAAAAGCCCAGGCGGCGCTTGAGCAGGCGCAACAGGCCCAGGGCTTCGGAGTTTTTCAGCGCCAGCACCACCAGCCCGTAGAGCAAGCCGCCGGTGACCAGCCCCCCGCCCACGATGATCCAGGCAGGGAGACCGGCGGAAAAGCGCAGCCAGGCGGCCAACCCCAGCCCCATCACCAAGGAAGCGGCGAGAGCCTGCAGGCTGCCCTGCAGGATGCGCCTGCCTTCCAGACCAGTCAGCCGGCGGCGCATGAAGAACAGCAGCCCAACCGCTTCCAGGGCGGTGGCGAGCGTGTTCGCCAGCGCCAGGCCGCCGTGCGGCGCCCAGCCCAGGCGGGTGAACAGGGCGGAAAAAGCGATGCTGAACAAGACGTTCAGGCTCATGATCACCACGCCGATGGCCACAGGGGTGCGGGTGTCGTGCAGGGCATAGAAGGCGCGCGCCAGGAGCTCGACCAGGCAGTGCCCGACCAGCCCGAGGGCATACCACAGCAAGGCCCAGGCGACCAGCGCGGTGGATTGTGCGGTGAACTCGCCGCGCTGGAAGAGCAGCACGATGAGCGGCTCTCTCAGCAGGATCAAGCCCAGCGAGGCGGGGATGGCCAGCAGCAGCATGCCGCGCAGGCTGGCTGCCAGGGTGGAGCGCAGCTCGGTCATCTGCCCTTTGGCGTACTGCGCCGAGAGGGTGGGCATGGCGGCGGTGGCGACGGACTGGGCGATGGCAGCCTGGGGCATGAGCATCAGGGCAAAGGCCAGCTGGATGGCGAACACGCTGCCTTCTGCCATATAGGAGGCCAGGCGGACGTTGACCCAAAAGTTGAGCTGGACGACGGCCACGCCCAGCAGGCGCGGCCCCAGCAGGCGGATGACTTCACGGACGGGCGCCAGCTTCAGCCCCAGGATCGGGAAGTATTGCCCCTTCAGCCTAAGCAGGGAGGGGATCTGCAGCCCGAGGTGCAGGGCGGCGCCGATCAGCACCCCCCAGGCCAGGCCGTAGATGCCCAGAGAAGGGGCGAGCACGAGCACGCCGAAGACGATGCCCAGGGGGTACATGGCGGGCGCCAGGGCGGGGATGAAAAAGACCTGGTGGGCGTTGAGCATGCCCATCACCAGCCCGCTGAGGCCGAAGAGCACCGCCGAGGGCAGCATCAGGCGCAGCAGGGAAATGGTCAGGGCGGCTTTGGCTGGGTCACTGGCGAAGCCAGGCGCCAGCAGGTCGATCACGATCTGGGGGGCAAAGACGGCCGCCAGGAAGCTGATCGTCCCCAGCACGATCAGGGCCAGGTTCGAGATGGCGGAAGCCAGCTGCCAGGCCTGGCGTTTTTTATCCAGGGTGAGCAGGCCGGTGAAGGTGGGGATGAAGGAGGAGGCCAGGGCGCCCCCGGCCACCAGGGCGAAGATGGTCTCGGAGACGCGGTTGGCGGCGGTGAAGGCTTCCATCTCCGGGGAGGTGCCGAAGGCGCGTGTGACCAGCACCTGGCGCAGCAGCCCGAGCAGGTTGCTGACGATAAAAGCCGCCATGACGGTGGTGGCGGCGCGCGCGACCTGGCGGCTGGCGGAGACGGGTTGGGCGGTCATGGGGAGGATTATAACCTTATGCGAGGAACCTAAGCATCTGCTATGGGTTGATTTTCATGAGGATAAACTTGCCTGGTACATAAGTGCCCTTTACATATCATGCTTGAATTTACTTTTTCAACTGTCGAAAATTCTGCTCAAGTAGAATTACGCCATCTTCAAAAAAACTGACATTGGAAAATTTTGCTTGATCTACAAATTCTTTTACTAGCTCGGTGCAAAAGAATTACGCGGACTTTCAAAATCAGAAGCGAAAATGTTAGATGGTCTCGCGGCCGGGTCAAGCGGCAGCTTGACCGGCTTGCCTCCCTCCAGCGCGGATTGCCTGATGCAGGATGAGCTCCTGGTCCAGCCTGGCCTGGTAGGGGCCGTAGGTGGGCGGGGTGTTGTTCTTCACCGCGTTCACCAGGCTGAGGATGCAGCCCGCCACGCCGATCTCGTCGTCGTGCCACTGGGGACCAAACCCCTGCACGCTGGGCTTGAAGGGGTTCTCCCAGCTTACGATAGGCTGCTGCGGATCGCCGGTATGGGCAAACATACCTACCAGCGCCCCGCCATCCACGCGCTCCCAGCGCCGCTCGAGGGTGATGAAGGCGGGCGCTTCGCCGCCCGGGGCCAGCAGCGTCAGCCACTCCTGCACGTTCAGCCCCACGCCCACAGTGATGCCCATGCCCTTCTCCGCTAGAAAGCGGCTGCTGCGCCACCAGCGCAGGGCTGAGTCGTAGCCGACGGAGGTCCAGTGGAAGACGCCCAGCTGCCCGCCCTCGAATTCGATCAGGCCGTGCTCCTGGGTCTCGGAGCGCTCGCCGCGGCGTGTTCGCCAGGCGCGACCAGTGCGCCCCCAGCGGATAGTCGTGCACCGAGCCGCTCACCTGGAGGGGTTTGGCGTCGAAGCCCAAATAGCTGCGCATAACGGAGACGCCGTGGTAGCCGTGCCCGGCGAAGTCGCTGAAGGAGGTATGCACCTTGCCGAAGAGGCCCGAGGCGAGCAGCTTGAGCTTGATCTGCTCCAGCGGGCGGCGGTGGAACTGCTCGGCGACCTCGATCTTCAGGCTGCGCTTTTCGGCGGCGGCAATGATGGCGTCCGCTTCGCTCAGCTTGTGGGCGATGGGCGTCTCGAGCAGCACATTCAAGCCAGCTTCCACTGCCATCAGGCCGACCTCGCCGTTGGCGCCGTAGCTGACGGAGACGATGCCGATCTGGGGGGCGGTCTCGCGGACGAGCTTATCGAGGTTCGGTGTAAGCGGGCACGCCCAGGCTCTTACCGAGCTGGTCGGCTTTTTCGGCGGTGCGGCCCCACACCGAGACCAGCTTAACGCCTGGGATGGCTTTAAGCAGAGGGCCGTAGAGATAGGAAGAGCGCTTGGCGGTGCCGATGATGGCGATGCGGATGGGGTCAGTCATGGTCATTACTCCTTTTTTGATCTGATCAAGCTCCGGATAAACACGGGTTACCCGGATTTTAATAGCGTACACGGAAAAGTCGAAAAAGAGGAAAAAAGCGGATGATGTGGCAGAGATGGTATGGCATATATGGTGTGGCCGATAAATAATTGGGTATGAATGCCATTATAGTGCAAAAATGAGAATTCGGTGAGAAACTAATCAATACCTTGACAAATAGTGTACATATGATATAAATAGCGTCAATGTGTACAGTAAATGTATACAAAATATATTGGTAAAAACATACACACACAACTCTAAAGGAGAAATACAAAATGAAAAAGCTCTTCAGTTTTACCGGTTTGATTGTCGTTCTAAGCATGATCCTGGCAGCCTGCGCCCCTGCGGCGACGCCTGCCCCGACCATGGCGCCTGCAGCTACTGCGCTGCCGGAACCAACAGCAACCCCGATGCCCGAACCCACCGAAGCCCCCAAGTCGATCGTTGACATTGCAGTAGCCGACGGGCGCTTCACCACCCTGGTGACTGCCCTCCAGGCAGCCGGTTTGGTTGAAACCCTGCAGGGTGAGGGTCCCTTCACAGTCTTCGCTCCCACCGACGAGGCTTTCGCCAAGCTGCCGGCTGGCACAGTCGAAGCCCTGCTCAACGATCCAGAGCAGCTGAAAAAGATCCTGCTTTACCATGTCGTGGCTGGCAAAGTAATGGCATCCGATGCCAAGATGATCAATGAAGCGGAAACCGCCAGCGGCGAGATGATCGTGATCACTTCACAAGGTGAAATGCTCAAGATCAATGACTCCCAGGTTATCCTGGCCGATGTGGAGGCCTCGAACGGCGTGATCCATGCCATCGATGCAGTGCTGCTGCCCCGTCCGAAGAACGTTTTGGATGTTGCGACTGAGAACGGCAGCTTCACGACCTTGCTGGCAGCCATCCAGGCTGCTGGATTGGAAGATGTCCTGAAAGGCGAGGGTCCCTTCACAGTCTTTGCTCCGTCCGATGATGCTTTCGCAAAGCTGCCCGCTGGCACGGTTGAAGTCCCTGCTGAATGATCCTGAGCAGCTCAAAAATATCCTGCTCTACCATGTTACGGCTGGAAAACTCATGGCAAGCGATGTGGTTGCCTCTGATTACCTGACCATGGCCAACAGCGAGTCGGCGAAGATCAAGACCGACATGGGCAAAGCCTATATTGATACCGCTGAGATCGTGGCGACCGACGTGGAAGCTGGCAACGGTGTAATCCACGTGATCGACAGCGTGATCCTGCCTGGCAAGACCGTCGTCGATATTGCTCGTGAACGATGGGCGCTTTACCACCCTGGTGGCAGCATTAGAGGCGGCTGGTTTGGTTGAGACCCTGCAAGGTGAAGGTCCCTTCACGGTCTTCGCTCCCACCGATGAGGCTTTCGCCAAGCTGCCCGCTGGTACGGTCGAAGCCCTGCTTCAGGATATCCCAACACTTACCAGCATCCTGCTCTACCATGTGGTGCCTGGCGACCTGCTGGCGGCTGACGTGACAGCAGCGGATTACCTGGCAACTGCCCAGGGCGAGTCCGCCCGGATCAAGGTGGAAGATGGCAAGGCTTATATCAACGAGGCTCAGATCATCATCACCGATATCCAGGCTGCCAATGGCGTGATCCACGTGATCGACACCGTGATCCAGCCTGGCAATACCATCGTGGACGTGCTCGTGAACGATGGGCGCTTCACCACCCTGGTGGCGGCAGTGCAGGCAGCAGAGTTGGTGGATGCCCTGAGCGGTAAAGGTCCCCTGACGGTCTTTGCTCCTACCGATGAAGCTTTCGCCAAGCTGCCCGCCGGTACAGTCGAGGCCCTGCTGCAGGACATCCCAGCCCTCACGAACATCTTGCTCTACCATGTGGTGGATGGCGCTGTGAAGGCAGAGGATGTGGTGAAGCTCACCTCGGTTGATACCCTGGCCGGACAGCCCGTCTCGATCAAGGTTGAGGATGGCAAGGTGTACATCAATGAGGCCCAGGTGATCATCGCCGACATCGTCACTCGAACGGGATCATCCACGCCATCGACGCCGTGCTCCTGCCCCCGCAGTAAAGATGATCAAATAAATATCTTCTCCTCCTAAAAAAGCTGCCGCCTCTCGAGGCGGCAGCTTTTTATTCGATGATTTCTACTTCCAGGATTGTCTGGGTTTGCCCCTGCTTGAGTCAGCGGCAAGAAGCAGGTCATGATCTCATGCTTGGGATAATCACCGCCAGCCTGGCTGAAGCGCACCTGCCGCTTCCCAAAGCGATAAAGCAGGTGGTCGCCATCGCCGATCAGGTCGCGCAGGGTTTCTCGCAGCAGCGGGAGGGCGGGTCCAGCAAAAAAGCACTCGTAATGCAGCCGGTAAAATTCCGGCACCACCAGCCAGCGCCCGGCGTGATCGCTGACCAGGGTAGGCTCCTGAATGGACTGGAAGCCGGAAGCCTCCGGCGCCAGGCGTGGCGGCAAGACGCAGGTGGCGCCTTCCTGCACGCAGCGCTGGACCGCGGCGAGTGTTTTTTCGCTGAGCATCACCCCGCTCAAGAAGATCAGCTTCAAGCCTTTGAGAACCTCATAGCCGACCTCATGATCATACACGGCCAGGTTATTGAGCGGCACAAATAAGGTCCGCGAGCCAAAGCGGCGCGGCTCCCACTGGTGGGAGAGCGAATCCGTGCGCACAAAGCCATGCGAGAGCAGGCTCCAGATATTCAGCCATTCCGTATTCTCCGCCCCGGCAGGGAAATGCCCATACAGCGGGCCGGGATATTCTCCCAGGTATTTTTGGCGCTCGTCGAAGCAGGTGTCATCGTAGCGCACGATGCCAATTTCGGGGGTAAAGTCCCGCCAATCGTAGGGGCGCGGGTGGGCAGGGACGTAGTCCTGTAAAAATTCGCGATAGGCAGCTTCAATCTGCCCGCCCAGCGGGTGACCTTTCGAATACTGCGCGCCGCCCTCGACATAAACCTGGCTGGCGCCTGACCAGTAAGCCAGGAGCAGCGCTGAACGGAAGCGCTCGACGGAATGCCCCAGGGTCTCGTTATGCCACCAATAATCCACGTCGATCCAGAAATCAACGTCATACTGCCGTGCTGCGCCCATGGCGACTGCCAGCATGGCTGGGCCGCAGGTTTCTTTGAGGATTTTCGGGCTGAGGTTCAACCCGGCACGCGCTGCCGTGTGCATCATCACCGGGAAAAGAAACTCGACCGCGGCTGGCTTCCCAGCCAGGGTGCAAGCCGCGCTGCGCTTCTGGAGGGCTGCCAAAACTGCCTGGCGCGCCGGGTCCAGGTCCAAACCCTCGGTTTCTGCCAGGTAGTGCCGGTCTTCATACCCGTAATAGTCGATCACAGGCCAATGGGCGTTGATCTGCATGTGGTCGGCTTCATCCAGCATAAAGCCCAGGAAGCCCGGGCGCCGGGAAAGATCCTGGCAAAGCGCTTGGCTCGGAGTCCAGCCAATGGGGGCGCCTTCAAAGTTCAGCATATAGCTGATGTTCCTGGCAGCGCATTTTTCCAAAGCAGGCCCCAGGGTGTCTTCCCTCCCCCGAAAGTGCAAATCCACAAAATCCACACCAAAGTACCTGGCGCGCTCAACGGCATCCTTGGTTCCAACGGTAATCCCAAATTTTGGCTGATTTCATGCGACGTTTCCTTTCCCCGCCTGGATGCGTTCCAGGCCTATTTTTGCGCTGGCATGGCAGGGGTCGATTTGCAGCACCTTGGTAAATTCTTCAGCGGCTTCAGCCATCTTCCCTGCTCCCATCCAGCCCAGGCCCAGCCAATAATGCCCCTCTTTCTGGATATAGGCGGCAGGGTCATCGTTCAAAACGGTCAAGGTGGGGACGGAAGTTTTGAAAGTTTGGGCCTCCACCGAGGCCAGGCTTTGCGCTCCGATCTCGCGTAGGGATTTGAATTTCCCTTCCGCTTCGTCAAGACGGTCCAGCTTCTGGAGGGCCAGTCCTTGATAGTAGGCGATTTCAGGATGGGGTTTGTTCTCAGCCGCAGACTTCCCGAAGCACTGGGTGGCAGAGGCTCCATCACCCAAAGCCTGATAAGTACAACCGAGGTAAAAAAAGAGATCGGCTTCGGGCAGCCAGATGGCATGCCGGCCTTCGCCCAGGTTGGCGGGGAAGGATAGGGTGGCCTGGAAATCTGCCAGGGCGGCCTGCGGCTGGTTGTTTTCAAGAAAGCGAACGCCGCGCTGAAGATGAGCAAAGATATACTCGCGTGAGACGCGGCCCTCGCCACCTTCCCAGGGGCGAAAGGTGCGTTCCGCGAGCAGCTCCAGGGCTTTGTCGTAATCGCCGCGCAAATTGTAGAGAGAAATGCGCTCGATGGAAAGATCATCGCGCTGCTGCACCAGGTCCAGGCGGCTTTCCATCTGAGCCAATCTGTCTTCCGGCGCCGATCCCAAGAATTTTTGGAGCTGGTTCAATTCGAAGAAGATGCGGGCATCCTTAGGATTCAACTGGCAGGCAGCCTGGTAGGAAAGGAGGGCTTTCTGGGGATCCTTTTCAATATTGAAGTAAGCCATGCCCAGGTTGCGCCGCACGATGGCGCAGTAATCTTTTCCCCCAGCGCCGCTGTCAGCAGAGCCATCGCCTGCCAGGGTCAGCGACCATTCCCACTGCTCAATAGCTTCAAGGTAGCGCTTCTTGTCGTAGAGCAGATTGCCCAGGTAATAAGGAGCGCGGGCATCTTGAGGATTGATCTTCTGAGCGTAGCGCAGGGCTTCAGCCGACTCGAGCAGGCTGGGAAAGCAGTACTCGGGTGACATTTGGGTTGCGAGCTGGGCATAGCGGATGGCCTCGCCGGTTTTCCCCAGCTTCCCAGCATAATACGCCAGGTGGTAGAAGATCAACGGGCTGGTAGTGGGTTTTCCCTTGACTCCCGAGTTCGGGCGGAGCAGCAGAGGGGAAGTGGACAGCGCTGGGCGATCCTGCTCGGTGATGCCCAGCTCACGCAATAGGCGGATCGCTTCATCGTACATGCCGGTTGAAGCATCGTTCGCGGCCAGGTCCAGGCTGGCACCCGTTGGGTCGTGCATGATTTGCCGCAGGGTGTTGAGCTGGTCGTTAGCCTGGTCGGTTTTACCTAACTGTTCCAAAATTAAACTCAGTTCATAGCGCGAGCCGTAATCCAGGCGATCGATTTGGATAGTTTGCAGCGCCAGGGCTTCCGCCTGTTCCAAACAACCAGCCTGGCGCAGCAAGCAAATCTTGAGGTTGCGCCCTTTCAGGTGATCGGCATCGACCGCCAGGGCACGTTCCAGGTGCCCGAGGGCTTTTTCAGGATTCCCAGCGAGACAGTCCAGCTCAGCCAGCGCAGTATACCCGGCAGCCTGCCAGGCGTGGCTCCAGATCGATTTGTAAAATGCGTCGTAAGCTTCAGCAAGCCGACCGGCCTGGCGCAGCGCCAGCCCCAGGTTGTAATAAGGCTCCCCATCATAAGGGTTGAAATTCTTGAGCGTCAGGGTCTGCACGGCGCGCTGGAAGTGCAAGATCGCCTGCTCAAATAAGCCCTGGCGCAGGTAGAGCAGGCCGCGGGCATTATTGCCGCGCGCATCGGTGGGGTCACGGCGGAGCAGCTCGTCGTAATAGGGCTCCGGGAAAAGGGTTGGATGGCGGTACTGCTCGAGGTGCAGTCCAACCAGGTAAAGCTTTTCCAGGCTCTCGATCTTTTCGGGCGGGTCAGGAGGCACCGCCGGCTGTGGGGCGGGCCTCTTTTTGGGGATGAAAGGGGAATAACGGATCAGCTCCTGCCCGTCAGCAGTGACGACCAGCAATGTCAGGGGCCCTGAAGAATTCGGGCAGCTTTACCGCACAAGTGAAGGGCTTATCGGGAGCCAGGTCGGCAGTGTATTCCCGGACAAGAAGATTTTCGCGTTCCAAGATCACGCTGGCGCCTGGGAAAGAGGCTGTCACGTTAACCCGTATACTGGCGGAATTGTCCTGCACCTCCAGGTTTACGGCCGCCTCCAGGTTGGCGTGTTTTACCTGACCGGTTTGGCGCAGCGGATACCAGTACTGCGAGAAGGTCTTGGTCTCATAGGGTTGTATCCAGGCGAAATCTGGCTGGTTATCGGTGTAAACCCCGGTCATCAGCTCTACATAGGGACCATCTTCATCAGTCAGGTTGCTGCACCAGCCGCGGCCGAAATCACCGGCACCCCAGGTGAACAGCTTTTTCCCCGGGGCGATATGGTGGTCGGCGATGTGCATGACCCCGGCTTGCAGGCCGTGGTCGTAGCCTCCCCAGAAGTCAAAATCCGACCAGATGACCATGTAGGAGGAGGCAACGGGGATATTCTTGTACCAAGACAGGTCAACGCCCTGCGAGTAATCGCTGCCGTAATAGGATTCTTTGTGATCGGGTAAGGGGTGACAGCGCGCCTGGCATGGTCGGCGACATAGTCGATATCTGGTGGATACAGCACCTGGTAATTCTCGTTGACATGCACGCCCAGGTTTGCCCACCACATAAAGGTTTGCGGCAGGGGCGTGGCATTATACAGGCGCACTTTAGCTTCAAAATAGGATTTACCCGGGTGGAGGGTGATGCCAGCCATGCCCTTCATGCCAAAGAGCGGGTCAATCTCGCCCACCCAAACGGTCTTGCTGCCAGTCTCATGCTCTTCCAGTGTGTAATCTACCGGCATGAAGGTGGTCGGGCGGTGGTGCTGGGGCCAATTCCACTCGATGCCGCCGGAGATCCAGGGGCCTGCCAGGCCGATCAGGGCGGGTTTGATCACCCGGTTGTGGTAGACAAAGTTGTAGCCGTTGGTTTTATCCAGACCAATCTGCACACGCCCGCCCAACTCAGGAAGCACCATCAGCCGCAGGTATTCATTCTCCAGAAAAACGGCTTTATAGGCTTTATCCATGCGCTCCCCAGACAGGCGGTCGGTAAACGGCAGCGGATAAACTTTCCCGCTGCTGCCCTGGTATACCCGCCGTTCGAAAAACATTGGGTTGGGATCGGGAGGCATGGGGAGATAGGTTGGAATGGTGACGATCTCTTCCCAGATCTTAACAGAGGCAGGCAGGGATTGGTCCATGGGTTCTCACTTACATAAACAAAAGGGGCAAATATTCGGGTTCATCGTCAAATGGTTTCAGGTACCCATTTGCAATTTCATACAACCGTTCGTGACTCAGCCGAGCAGCCTGAGCCAGCGGCTCATAAGACCGGTTGCACACATCTAAAAAGCCGATATTGTAGTTCTCGCCATCGAACCGGCCCATGGCGGACTGGTCATAAATATTGAAGTAGTGCACGCCCACACACCAGGGTTTGGCAGCCGCGTCTTCCAGGTAGAGGCGGAAGGCTTTACCGCGGCCGCCTTGATCGGTGACATGGCCGATCCCGCTGGCGGGCAGACCCGCGTCCAGGGCGCCAAAATGCCACTCGCCGATCAGGATAGGTTTGCCAAGCATCTCACTGATATGGGACATCTCCTGCGCAGGGAGGCGTTTCCGGTAGCAGTTCATGCTAAAAACATCAAAATGTTTCATGCCCGCCAGTGCCCAACGGGGCGGGACGGTGTAATAGCGGGAGCCCAGGTTAAGATGATTGGGATCAACCGCCCGGCAGGCAGTGCTAAGGGTTTCAAAAAGTTTTCTCACCATCACTTCACTGAAATCGGCTAAATCTTCCTGTGCGACCGGGGAGAGCGCAAAATCCCATACGCCTGCGCAAAGGGCACTGAATGCAACGGGCATCTCCCAGGCAGCTGCCAGGGCATTATCGTTCCTGTATTTCCGTTGCAAAAAATCTGCCAATGCCTGGCGGCTGAAGCACATGGGCGTGTTGAACAACATGCCAGCGGCGGGAGTTTCACGAGCAAACCCCCAGTTAGGCTCATTCATCAGGAAATAGCCGATCAGAGCCGGGTCAGAG
This sequence comes from uncultured Chloroflexia bacterium, assembly GCA_963751425.1. Lineage (GTDB taxonomy): Bacteria > Chloroflexota > Anaerolineae > Anaerolineales > UBA4823 > CAVVUF01. Next base: position 486,797 of record CAVVUF010000004.1, read on the forward strand.
GCGGTTTCGCGCAGCGGTTCAGCGAATGCCCGTGCAGCTTGGGGAAAAGCGGGGTGAAAGACATCCGGAAAATCGCGGTAGACTAAGGGAATGGCCGGGTCGAGGGGAGGCAAGGGACGGACGTAAGGAGTCCGGCTCCGGCTGGCAATCTGCCAATCGGACCAGTTCGCCACCGTATTGAAGCCCAACCGGCGCAGCTCAGCCAGGGCGATCTCAGCCCACCGGGCATACCAATCCTGTTTGCCAAAGGCGCGGATGAAGTTGGCTGCCAGGTACTTGAAGGCTTTTTGTGCGCCTTGCTGCTCATAAGCCTCGGCAAAGTCTCCAGCTTCATCCGGCAGCCAGGTCAGGGCTGACTCCAGACCACCGTAGACGGCCTCTGCATCCACGCGCACGCAGTCCAGGCCTGAAGACCAGAAGGCAAATCCTTCTGGATCAATCAGCCACCAACGTTTTTCATCGTTTACGATATGAAAGTAACCCGAAGCCGGGAAGCGCTTTTCTTTCCAGCCCCCCCAAGCTGAGAAATGCTCAGGCAAGCGCTGGCTGGAAGCCTGGGCATGCTGGTTTTGCAGGCGCGTACAGAGCTCTTCTGCAGTTTGCGTGCGCCCAGGCCAATGATGGATAGCACTCTGCCCGAACTCATCGATGAGCTTGCCTTTGGGTAAGAGGGGCATCTCGAGCCGCGGCGGTTCTTCGAGCGTGGCGGTAAGAGGAGTCATGCACCAGTGGGCAGGCAGGCTGCTCTTCATGTGCACCAGGAACGACAGCCGGTCGACTTTCTCCAGATCGACGCGCTCCCCAAAGCAGAGCGGCTTCAGCCAGGCGCCCTCGCGCTCGTAACGCCAGCGGTTCTGACTGACTGCATCTAAAGGCATGCGCATGCCGCGCCTGGCACTGGTTCAAGAGGCCAAAGCTGAACCCAAAAGCCGGGCCCTTCTCACCCTCTTGCAAGATCAAGTTGAAAACGACCAGGTGGAGGCCATCTAAAAGCAGGTCTGCTGTCAGGTAACGCGCCTTGGACAAAGCCCCGGTTGGAAACGTAAAAGCCAGCCCGTCGCCAGCTTCTTGAGCCGTGTACCAGGTTGAGCCGCTTAGGGGTGCCAGGACCTCCTCGTGAGAGGCCAGACCGACCAGCGCTTTCAGATCGAGCTGAAAGGGGATTGAGAGAGCAGTGTTCATCCTCAACCGCCTTTCATTTCCTTCGCCATTGCTCCGTCCGCAGAGCGGAGGGTGACTACCTTGTAAGCCCAGCTCCAGCGGTTGACCGGGATCAAGGCGAACCTGCGCGCCCGCACATGCTCGATCCAGCCTTCCATGCTCGCCAAGCCAGTGATCCTCGCGCAGCCACTGCCGACAGTGGCTGCTGCTGCGATCACCGATTTGAGGAATAAACCAGAATCTTCGCTGCGCGCTGCTTCACAGCGTCTCAGGCGGTCAATGAAAGCCTTGGCAGATTCGCTCATCTCTCCCCAATAAACCAGCAAAACCAGTCCGCTAGTGGCACACGCAAGGTAAGTAATACACCTCTGCACCTTCATCCCGGCGGACGTACGTCCGCTTGTCTTTCTCCCAAAAGAAGGGGCGCAGAGGGTTAGCTCTGACCTACCCCATGTGCTTGACGATCGCCTCGCCGAACTCCGAGCACTTCACCTCGGTGGCGCCTTCCATCAGGCGGGCGAAATCATAGGTCACCGTTTTGGCCTCCACCGCGCCTTCCAGGCCTTTGACGATCAAATCCGCCGCTTCCGTCCAGCCCATATAGCGCAGCATCATCTCGCCCGAAAGGATCACCGAGCCCGGGTTGACCTTGTCCAGGTCGGCATACTTGGGCGCCGTGCCGTGCGTGGCTTCGAAGATGGCATGCCCGGTTTCGTAGTTGATATTCGCCCCTGGCGCGATCCCGATCCCGCCCACCTGAGCCGCCAGCGCGTCCGAAAGGTAATCGCCGTTCAGGTTCATGGTGGCGATCACATCGTAATCGCGCGGCCGGATGAGCACAAACTGCAGAGTCACATCTGCAATCGAATCCTTGATCAGCAGCTTCTTCTTCCATTGGCCGTTCCCATGTGTATCCCACAGCTTGAGCGCCGCTTCCACTTCCTGCGTGATATCGGCTTGCTGCGCCGGTGACATCATGCCGAAGCCCGGGTCGATCATCCTGGCATTTTCCTGCGCGGTCAGGCCAGGCTGGGCTTCCTTGTTGCCCAAGATCCAGCTCTCGCGCTCGGTGACCACCTGGTCGCGGAACTCGCGCTTGGCCAGGGCGTAGCCCCAATCCTTGAAGGCGCCCTCGGTATACTTCATGATGTTGCCTTTATGCACCAGGTTCACGCTCTTGCGCTTGTTCTCTAGCGACCACTTAACGGCCGCCCGCACCAGGCGCTCGGTGCCCTCCACCGAGACCGGCTTGATCCCAATCCCGGCGGTATCCGGGAAGCGCATCTTGGCATATTCCTTGGGAAAGGCTTCTTTGAACAAGCCCTTAAACTTTTTATTTTCCTCCGTGCCATAGGCAAACTCGATGCCGGTATAAATATCCTCGGTGTTCTCGCGGAATATGACCATATTCACATATTCGGGGTGTTTCACCGGTGAAGGCATGCCGATGAAGTAGCGCACCGGGCGCAGGCAGACATACAGGTCGAGGATCTGCCTCAGTGCCACGTTCAAAGAGCGGATGCCGCCGCCAATGGGCGTCGTGAGCGGTCCCTTTATGCCAACCAGGAACTCTTTGAAGGCGGCCGTGGTTTCTTCGGGAAGCCAGGATTGGAACCTCTTGAACGCCTTCTCTCCCGCATATACTTCCATCCAGTGAATCTTGCGCTGGCCGCCGTAGGCTTTCGCCACCGCCGCATCCATCACCAGCACGGCAGCGCGCCAAATGTCTCGCCCCGTGCCATCCCCTTCTACGTAAGGGATGATGGGGTTATCGGGGACCTGCAATTTACCATCCTGGATCGAGATCTTTGCCCCGCCCACCGGGACAGTCACATTCTGATATACCATATCGTTCCTCCTGTGGATGCGCAATGCACTTCCTGGTCCCTCATGCTCCGCTTTTTTATACGCCCAGTGCGTTGCACCTGGCTCTTCAAACTTCGGGCGGAATTATACCATGCCCTTTGATATAATTCCTTTGCAGGAGGTACCCTATGGGAAAATATCGTATTGGCGTTCAGCTTCATCCGCAGCACACCACCTACACTTCCATCGCCGAGGCCGCCCGCCGTCTCGATGGAATGGGGGTCGATTCTTTGTGGGTTTGGGACCATTTCTACCCCCTGTACGGCGATCCCCAAGGCGCACATTTCGAGGCCTATACCCTGCTGGCAGCCTTGGCTGCCCAGACCACCCACGCCGAGCTGGGCATCATGGTCACCTGCAACAGCTACCGCAACCCAAACCTGCTGGCCGATATGATCCGCACCATCGACCACATCAGCCGCGGCCGCGCCATCCTGGGGATCGGCTCAGGCTGGTTCGAGCATGACTACCAGGAATACGGCTATGAATTTGGCACCGCCATCGGCCGCCTGAAAGCTTTGCAGGCTGCCCTGCCGGTCATCCTGGAGCGCCTGGGCAAGCTCAACCCGCCGCCCGTGCGCCAGCCCCTGCCGCTCCTGATCGGCGGCGGAGGCGAAAAAGTCACCCTGCGCTTGGTGGCGAAGTATGCCAGCATGTGGAACATCATCGCCGAGCCAGCCGATGTGCGGCGCAAAAATAATTTATTAACCCAATACTGCCAGGACCTGGGCCGCGATCCGGCTGAGATCGAGCGCAGCGTCGTTCTGCTGGATAAAGATCCCATGCAGCGGTTATCTGAGTATGTAGACGCCGGTATGACGCACCTCATCGCCGGCATGGGTGAACCCTGGAACTTCGCCGGGGTTGAGAAACTCCTCGCCTGGAGAGATCGTTAGCCTATCGTAGGACAAGCAGACAGCTTGTCCATTCGATCAAATATCGCAGAAAGAGCGGAAAGGCCGGTTTCCCCTGCCTGATCCGCTTTTTCTTTTTTTCATAGCTTTTCCGTGTTCTTTTTTGTCGTGTTTAAGGTTTCTTTAAGAGCCCTTCCCAACCACACTCTGATATCGAATCCAGTACTATAATCACGTTAACGATCAGTGTAAATTTGTGTTGATCCGTGGATTCTTTTAAAGATTGAGTGTCCTATGGCAAAAAAACTTCTCCTCGTCGATGATGATGCCCTGATGCGGCGCAGCCTGGCCTTCAACCTGGAGCGCAGCAGCTACTCCGTACAAACCGCCGCCACCGCCGAAGACGCGCTGGAGATCGTCCACCAGAACCGCCCCGACCTGGTCCTGCTCGATATCGGCTTGCCCGGTATGGACGGGCTGGAAGCCCTGCGCAAGCTGCGCGACGAGCTGGGCATCCCGGTGATCTTGCTGACCGCCCGCCGGCGTGAGCTGGACGAAGTCTTGGGCCTAGAAATGGGCGCGGACGATTACGTCACCAAGCCCTTCGATTTCGACGTCTTGCTCGCCCATGTCAAAGCCGTCCTGCGCCGCACGCAGGTGATTGAATCCGTCTCTGAAACCAGCCGGACCGTCACCGCCGGAGACTTGATCATCGATCCGTCTGCCCATACTGCCCTGCTGGCTGGGCGGACCCTCGAGCTTTCGCCGCGCGAGTACGACCTGCTGTATGCCCTGGTGAGGGCGGCTGGCAAGCTGGTTACCACGGATGATCTTTTAGCCCAGGTGTGGGGCGCCGAGTTCGAAGGGCAGCCCCAGGTGGTCTACGTCCATATCCGCTGGCTGCGTGAAAAGATCGAAGCCAACCCCACTCACCCCCAGCGCATTCTCACTGTGCGCGGGCGTGGTTATAAATACCTCCCTGAAGAGGCGTGATGTTCAAGTCCCTGCGCACCCAGCTGCTGGCGAGTATTTTGATCCCCGTCCTGGTAATCGTGCCAGTGGTAGCCTGGCTGCTCATCTACCTGCTCCAGACCCAGGTGATTTTAGCCGGGATCGCCAATGAGTTCATCCGCCAGGCGGTCCTGGTGGCTGACCTTTCGGCTACTACGGTCGAGATCTGGCAAGACCCCGCCGAGGCCCAGGCTTTCGTGGCGCGCCTCAGCCCCAGGTTGTCTGCCAAGCTGATGCTGCTCGACCCAACGGGACACCTGCTCGTTTCCAGCGATCCCAACGACGCGAAGCTGATCGGCAAGGCGTATGAGATGCCCGACCTGCAGAAGCTGCTGTCGCAGGAAACGCCTGTAGCGGTGAAATATAAGAACTCGCAAATCGAGGATGTGATCGTCCCGGTGGTCACCTCCTCTGGCAATCTCATCGGTTATGTGCGTCTCACCAATCCTTTAGCCAGCCTGTATTCCCGGTCTGCCCAATTAGGAAGAATAGCCCTAATCGTAGCCACAGGAGGCATCCTGGCAGGTCTGCTGCTGGGTTGGCTGCTTGCCCGCAGCCTGGAACGCCCCCTCAAGAAAACCAGCCTGGCCGTCTATGGCTTAGCCAACGGACAGCTGCCGCTTAGCCCCTTGAATGAAGAAGGACCCGAAGAAGTAAAAGTGCTCGTCAGATCCTTCAATACCCTGATGGAAAAACTTAAGAGCTCCGAAGAAGCCCGCAAACGGCTGCTGGCCAATACCGTCCACGAGCTGGGTCGCCCGCTGGGTGCGATGCTTTCTGCGCTCCAGGCTTTGCGCAGCGGCGCCGATGAACAAACGGATTTGCGCAAAGAGCTCCTCCAGGGGATGGAAAGCGAAGTCGTTCTCCTCCAGCACCTGCTAGACGACCTGGCCCACCTGGAGCAGGGCTCCAGCGCCCTCATCCTGCACCGGCAGACCGTCCAGGTTTCGGAATGGCTGCCCACGCTCCTGACCACCTGGAACGAAGCTGCCCAGGAGAAAAAGCTTACCTGGGAACAAGACATCCCCCCAGATCTACCGCCCGCCGTGTTCGACCCAGACCGCATCGCCCAAGCATTTGGAAATCTGCTGAGCAACGCCATCCGCTACACGCCTTCTGGCGGCAAAGTCAGGGTGTCTGCATCCAGAGAAGGCCAGGCGCTGGTATTCCTGGTTCAAGATTCCGGACCGGGTATTTCGCCGGAAGAGCAGGAGAATATCTTTCAGCCGCTGTACCGCGGTAAGGCGGCGAAGCGCTTCTCTGAAGGCATGGGCCTGGGTCTTCCGATCGCCCGCGACCTGGTGCAGGCACACAACGGCTCAATCTCCGTCCAGAGCGCACCCGGCCAGGGCAGCCAGTTTAAAATCTCGCTCCCCCTGGAATAGCCAACCCCTCAGTATCTGCCCGTAATATGGGTGCACCTGTATACCGCTACTACTCTACATACACAGGTCCTTAAAGTCCCCTTAAGGTTGAGGTTATGTTCTCATAAGGACACCTCCCCCATACAAGAGTATGATCGATAGTATGTCGATAAAGTATCGATCAAAACTTTTGGAGGTAAACCTTATGAGAACCAAACAAATTCCCTTGATTACTGTCGTAATCTTAACGCTGCTTCTGTCTGCTTGCAGCGCCCTTCCCCTTGCCCAGCTCGGGCTGCCTTCTGCCGGTCAATCTACCAACAACCAGGCCCAGTCTGCCGCCCCTGCTGCACAAGCTCAGCTTCCGGCCTCGTCAGCCTCGGCTTCACAAGAAAGCCTCGCTGCCCAGCAAGGCACGCTGGAAGAGATCTACACCCGGGTTAACCCCTCGGTCGTAAACGTCCAGGTGATCGTACCAGCCTCTGCTGGAAGCTTGCAGCTTCCGGATGGCTCCACCAATCCTTTTGGGCAGGACCCCGCAAATCCGCAGTCCAGTAATCCTGTTCAACAAGCTTTGGGCTCGGGTTTTATCTTGGACACAAACGGGTATATCGTCACCAACAACCACGTGGTTGATGGTGCATCCCAGGTAACGGTCAATTTCTCCGATGGCAGCTCTTATCCCGCCACCGTGGTTGGTAAGGATGTGAACTCGGACCTGGCCGTCATCAAAGTGGAGGCACCCGCTGACCTGCTCAAGCCCGTGACCTTGGCCGATTCGGACCAGCTCAAAGTTGGGCAGATGGCTATCGCCATCGGCAACCCCTATGGGTTGGAAGGTACCATGACTGTCGGGATCATCAGCGCCTTGGGACGCTCCCTGCCAGTGGATATGCAGTCCGCCTCTGGCAGCAGCTACACCATCCCCGATGTCATCCAGACCGATGCCCCCATCAACCCGGGCAACTCCGGCGGCGTGCTGTTAGACGACCTTGGCCAGGTGATCGGTGTGACCTCTGCAATTGAATCTGCATCTGGCGCCAATGCGGGTATCGGCTTTGCCATCCCGGTGAACATCGTCCAGAAGATTATCCCCGAGCTGATGAAGAACGGCTCCTACCAGCACCCCTATTTAGGGATCAGCGGTGTGACCCTGTCATCAGCAATGGCACAGGAAATGGGCCTCAGCACCGATCAGCGCGGTATCTTGGTGGAGACCGTCACCGCTGGCAGCCCTGCTGAAAAAGCTGGCCTGAAAGCCAGCGAGCAGCAGGTCCAGATCGATGGAACAGATTTCAACGTTGGCGGTGATGTCATTACAGCCGTCGACGGGCAGGCCGTCAAGCGTTTTGACGACCTCGTCAGCTACCTGTTCGCAAGCACGACCGTTGGCCAGACCATCAAGCTCGATATCCTGCGCGATGGCAAGGAGAAAACCTTAGATTTGACCCTGGCCGCCCGCCCTGCGAGCATGGAACAGGCCTCGGTCCAGCAGCCCAGCCAAACCCAACCCAAGAACTCCTCAGGCAAGCCCTGGTTAGGCATCCGCGGTATGGACATGAACACGGCCCTCGCCAGCGCTATGAACCTGGACCAGAATCAGAGCGGTGTCTTGGTCATGGATGTCCAATCGGGCAGCCCCGCGGAAGCAGCTGGATTGCAGGGCAGCAGCGAGTTTGTCACCATTGAAAACCAATCCGTGATGATCGGCGGCGATATCATTACCGCATACAACGGACAAACCATCACTGATATGACGGAGCTGAAAGCAGCCCTTTCGAAAGCCGCCCCTGGCGACCAGGCTGAGCTGACTGTTCTGCGCAATGGACAGCCCGAAACGGTAACGGTCACCCTGGGTGAAGCTCCCGCAAATTAATCCTTCTCTCTTTCTTTAGAAAAAGAACAGGCTGGTGTGCCTTCCCCAGCCTGTTCTTGATTTTCCAGTAATGAACGTATTGGAACTTCGTAATGCCAACCTTTTTTTTGCTATGATAGAATCCGAGTATGTTTCTTCCCACCACGCCTCAGGAAATGGAAAGCCTGGGCTGGGATGGGCTGGATGTGATCCTGGTCACGGGTGACAGCTACATCGACAGCCCCTTCATCGGCATTGCGGTGATCGGCAAGCTGCTCCTGCAAGCCGGCTACCGGGTGGGAGTCATCGCCCAGCCAGAGCCTCATTCTGCGCTGGATATCACCCGGCTGGGCGAGCCGCGCCTGTTCTGGGGCGTCAGCGCCGGCAGCGTCGACTCGATGGTCGCCAACTACACCGCCCTGAAAAAGCGGCGCAAAAGCGACGATTACACCCCCGGCGGTGATCAACAACCGCCGCCCCGACCGCGCCACCATCGTCTATACCAACCTGATCCGGCGCTTTTTCAAGCGACACCCAGGCCGATCGTCCTGGGCGGCATCGAAGCCAGCCTGCGGCGGGTGGCCCATTATGATTTCTGGTCCGACCGCGTGCGCGGCTCTGCTCTTCTCGACGCCAAGGCCGATTACCTGCTCTATGGCATGGCCGAAAAAACCGTCCTGGAGCTGGCCGAGGCCTTCAAAACCGGCGGCGACCCCCGCTCAATGCGCGGGCTGTGCTACATGGCCCGAGAGCGAGGCGGCCTCGCTAAAAGGCTCTTACCTGGAACTGCCCTCCTTTGAAGCGGTTGCCCAGGATAAGAATGCTTTCATCGACATGTTCCACATCTTCTACCGCAACAACGACCCGCTCACTGCCAAGGGCTTGCCAGAAACACGCGCGACCGCTACCTGGTGCAGAACCCGCCCGCCCCATACCAGACCCAGGCCGAGCTGGATGCGGTCTATGGCCTCGACTACGAGCGCGCACCAGCACCCTTATTACGAGAGCAGGGCCCGGTCAAGGCCCTGGAAACCATCCGCTTTTCCATCTCCACCCACCGCGGCTGCTACGGCGAGTGCAACTTCTGCGCCATCGCCGTCCACGAGGGCCGCACGGTGCGCTGGCGCAGCCAGGGGTCGATCCTGGCCGAGGCCGAACAGCTGACCAGCCACCCGGACTTCAAAGGGTACATCCAGGACGTGGGCGGCCCGACCGCCAACATGTACGGCTTCGAATGCGAGCAAAAAGCTGAACCAGCGGCATCTGCCCGAAAAAGCGCTGCTTCTACCCGGAGATCTGCCCGGTGTTGAAGATCGACCACCGCCCCAGATCGACCTGCTGCGCCGGGTGCGCCGCATCAAGGGCGTCAAGAAAGTCTTCGTGGCCTCCGGCATCCGCTACGACATGCTGCTCCAAGACCAGGCCTGCTGGGCGCCAATACCTGCGAGAGGTGGTCGAGCACCACGTCTCCGGGCAGATGAAAGTTGCCCCCGAGCACACCGAAGACTCGGTGCTTGTCGAAGATGGGCAAGCCCGGCAAGGCCTCCCTGCTGCAGTTCAAAGCGATGTTCGACCAGCTTTCCCGCGAGGCGGGCAAAGAGCAGTTCCTGACCTATTACCTGATCGCCGCCCACCCCGGCTGCACCGAGCAGGATATGCAGCGACCTGAAACACTTTGCCAGCCAGAAGCTGCAAGTTCACCCCGAGCAGGTGCAGATCTTCACCCCCACCCCTTCCACCTATTCCAGCCTGATGTATTACACCGAGATGGATCCTTTCACCCGCCAGCCGATTTATGTCGAAAAAGATCTGCGGCGAAAAGAGCGTCAAAAAGAAATCGTCGTGCCAAAGACGCACGATTAGGCTTTATCATCCAGGTATGGATAAACTCTTCGCTGTTTGCGCCCCGGGTCTCGAACCCTATACCCGCCAAGAACTGAGCCTGCTGCTCGGCGGCTCTCACCAGGAGGAGCTCGCCAGCCCATCTCCCGAAGGAGACGCGGAAAAACGGTAAACGCGTTACCCGAGGATGACAGCGGCGGCATTGAATGTTCCGGCGATCTAGAAACCATTTACCGTCTCAACCTCCACCTGCGCACCGCCAGCCGGGTGCTGGTGCGTTTTGCCGAATTTCATGCCGCGGCCTTCTCTGAGCTGCTCAGGAAAGCCAGGATCCTGACCTGGGAACGCTTCATCTCCCCCGGCCAGCCGGTCGCCATCCGCGTTACCTGCCACCAATCGCGCCTGTATCATCAGGCGGCAGTTGCCCGCGAGCTTGCTAAAGCCATCGGAGAGCGCCTGGGAAAGCCTTCGCCTAACCTTAAATCCGATGAAAATCTCGAAACCCAATTGATCATCGCCCGCCTGGTGGATAACGAGTGTACGCTCAGCATCGACTCATCCGGGGCGCTGCTCCACCGCCGCGGTTACCGCCTGGAGACCGCCAAGGCCCCTCTACGGGAGACGCTGGCGGCTGCGATGCTCCTGGCTTCCGGTTGGGAGGCAGGCTCTCCCCTGCTGGACCCCTTCTGCGGCTCTGGCACCATCCCCATTGAAGCCGCCTTGCTGGAGGCGGCGTGCCCCCCGGCGGGCGGCGCCGCTTTGCTTTCATGAACTGGCCGGGCTTCAACCGCACCCAATGGGAAGCCCTGCTGGCTGAAAGCCGGCTGCACCTGCAAACAGACATCCCCAAAATCCTGGCTTCCGACCGGGATGCCGGCGCCATCGAAATTTCTCGGGCGAATGCCGAGCGGGCCGGCGTGGCTGAAGATATCGAATTTTCCCACCGGGCTGTCTCAGCCATCGAGCCGGTCGGCACCGGCTGGGTGGTCACCAATCCCCCTTACGGGCTGCGGGTCAGCCCTACGCATGACCTGCGCAACCTGTATGCCCAGCTCGGTAAAGTCCTGCGCCTGAAATGCCCCTGCTGGCAGGTGGCCATCCTGTGCAGCGACCTGCGCCTGCTGCAAAACACCGGGCTGCGCCTGGATACCAGCCTGGCCTGGGTGAACGGGGGCGTGCCGGTCAGGCTGGCGCGCGGCACAGTCCCAGGCTGATAATCTTTCGATATTAGCCATTAAAACTGGGAGCTGGCCCCGAAATTTTAAGCAAGTATAATTAAGGTAATCAATCTGGCAATCAATACACACAGGTTAAGGATAGGGAAACCATGGCCACGAAGAAAATGAAGGTCGTAAAAGGAATAAAAGGCTATATCCCAGTAAAAGACAACAGTCACGGCGGTACGGATTTAGGCAGGATCACAAACGGCGTAGAAGTGGAGATGTACACAGACCGCCCGGAGGAAAACGGCTGGGTGCAGATCAAGCAAGAATTTGCGTCGCCGGTTACCAAAGAGAATTGGGTGATGAGAGAACACCTGGAAGAGCTAGTGCCGGAGCCAGAACCGCAGCCAGAGCCAGCGCCGGAGGGTGAGTGGGAAGCATACGAATATAAGTTTGAAAATGAGAAGCTGTGGTTAAAAAAGGCTCCGTCCAAAAAGAATGGCGATATAGCCCCAAGCCAGGCTCCAATCTGAAAATTTAGCTGGCTCGGAGCATAGATAGAAGATCGCCACAGCAACTTCCTCCGGTTCGCCTGGGCACCCGACGGGCAGTAAGAATGGGTAATTCCAAATAAACACAAAATCCCCTGGCTCTTTTGAGTTAGGGGATCTTTTCAATGAATCAAAAAAGTCTCTTGGCAATGACCTGACAGGGACTCCCATGAGGTGTTTCAGGTTTGCGCCGTCACTGTCAGTTATCACCCAATTTCCACAGTTCAGCCAAATTCTGGCGCCCAGCTTCCAGCGCCTGGCGTTCAAGGAACTTTTACATTTGGGGAAACAGATCAAAGTCAACTGAAAATCGGTGCCCGAGATAAAGGGGAAGGTCTGTGCCTCCCGCCAAATAGAAGCTCTCAATAAAGGGCAGGCTGCCAACGGCGAACTTGTCAAATACTGGTAGGCATGTTGACCACAGTCTGTCAGGCGGAGGATATCAGGATGCTTCCCAACGCTGCTGGCTCCAGATTATTGAAATACATCAAGGGTTCAACCAATCCTCCGCTGATGTCAAAGCTGATAAACCAGTAAAAGGTATCTGACAAGCTGCTTTTGGATGGCGTAAGACTCTACATACCGCTATGCCGACGCCCGGGCTACCACTTTGGGATGCGGAATGGCGTTTTCTAGCAGTGGTCCGCCCTGGCAAACTGCAACAATGTTCGCAATAAAACCCTCCATGAACTCCGGCGATTCCAGGCTGATGGTGGTGAGCGCGGGATAACAAAATTCACCAATCTTGGAATTGTCGTGGCCGATCACGCTCACGTCTCCCGGCACCGCTACCTTGAGATCCACCAGCGCAGCCAATACCGGGAGGGCTACATCATCGTTAAAGGCGCAGATGCCCAGCGGTGGCGGCAGCTCGGCGAGGAGATCCGCAAGGATCTGGCGCGCTTTTGGGCGCGACTCCGGAACGACCACCACCCGTGGTTCTAGGAGATCGTATGCTTGACAGGTCGCTCGCACAACCTCCAGGCGTTTCTGGCACAGCGATTGAAGAGCAGGCTTCTCAGTGGCTGCAAAGACGATCTGGCGCTTACCCTGTTGTAGGAGATATTCCACCTGGAGGCTAGGGCCTTTTTCTGGCTGGTCGGGGTTGCCCGCTAAAATCAAAGGCACGTTGAAGCGCTGAAGACTGGCCACGATCGCCGGGTCATATTCGAGCATTAAACCAACCACTACCGCTGGTGATAGATTCACGGCCAGATCATTGTTTTCCGGCGAATACCCAATCTGCGTCACCAGGCTAAAACCGATGGCCGATACCGCTGCGGTCAAAGCTTCGATAAATTCAGAGAAACCGGTCTCGGCCACCCCATAGGGCCATGCAACGAGGACAATTTTACTTTTGCCCGAGCGCAAGGAACGCGCGGGCGCATACGGGTGATAATCGAGCTTGCGGGCGGCCGCCAGCACCCTGGCGCGCGTCTCTTCTGGAATGGTCCGGCCGGGCGTGTTATTCATGACATAGCTGACCGTGACATGGGATACCCCTGCTTCTCGGGCTACATCTTTGATCGTGATTTTGCGATTCTCCTCTGGCATAAATCAATTTTCCTTAGCCGTTTTCACGTTTAAATAGCCTCTTGACAAAAGTTTCACGTTTAAAATACTGCCATTTAAACGTGAAAACGATCCTTGTTTTCTCATTTCACAACTTGTCACCCAACCAATTGTAATACAGCGTTACCCGTAGGACAGGAAAAAGTACATGCAACAAGACTTTTCGCTCAATGTGACGGCAGGGCATGAACTGCACGATGTCAGTGATATGCTGTTTGGTATTTTTCTGGAAGACATCAACTTCGCCTGCGATGGCGGTCTGAATGCCAACATGGTCAATAATGCCAGCTTTGATGGCGTGTATCTGGACCGGAAAGGCTATGGCATGATGCGCTCCGTGATCTTTAAGCCTGAGCCGCATGCGGTGGTCGACCGGCTGCGCTATTGGATCCCCACCGGCGCAAAACTAGAAAGCCTCCAGGACGACCCGGCTGCGGAGAACAGCTGGTATGCGCGAGTGACGGTGAACGGGCCATGCCGTTTAGAGAACCTGGGATTCAATGGCGTCAACAAGCACCCGGATGCCTGCGCCATGTCGATTCAGGTCGGGCAGGAATACGAATTTTCCAGCTGGGTGCGCGGCAGCTACCAGGGCAGCATCACCATCAGCTTCGAGGATGAAAGCGGGGCGGCATTAACCAGAACGGCACAGCTCATCCCGGGTAGTCAATGGCAGGAAAGCAAACTGATCCTGACGGGCAGCAAAACCGGATACGGCAAACTGGTCATCCAGTTTGAGGGGAAAGGCAGCGTGGACCTGGACGGCATCCGCCTGATGAGCACGGATACCTGGGACCAAGGTGACCCCAAATGGAGCCAGGGCAGGCTGCGCCGCGATCTGGTGGAAGCGCTGCGCGACCTGAAACCGCGCTTCCTACGCTTCCCCGGCGGCTGTATTGTGGAAGGCAACGGGCCTGGGAACGAATATGAATGGAAAGATACCATCGGTCCTGTCATCAACCGTAAAGGCAAGTACAATCTGTGGGCCGCGTCGGTGAAGGATGGCGGGTATTACCAGTCCTACGAGATCGGGTTCTACGAATACTTTCTGCTGTGTGAAGACCTGGGCATGCAGCCGCTGCCAACCCTCTTTGCGGGTCTGAACTGCCAGGCTCGCTCCAACCATTGTGTGGATACGCACAGCGCTGCCTTCCAGGAGCAGGTCGTGCAGAATTACCTGGATCTGATTGAATACGCTAACGGCGATCCGTCTACCAACCCCTGGGCGGCAAAGCGGGCAGAAGCCGGGCATCCCCAACCGTTTGGGCTGAAGTATATCGGGATTGGCAATGAGAATTACGGCCCGGATTACCTGGAAAAGTTTACGGTCATTAAAAAGGCCATTGACGCCCGCTACCCCGGAATGGTTTGCGTGATGTCTTCTGGGGTGAACCCCCAAGGGAAGGACTTCGACGCCACCTGGGCGAGTGTGCGCGGGAGCTTCCCGGACGTGCGCGTCGATGAGCACTGTTACAACCGCCCGAGTTGGTTTATCCAGGGTTACCAGCGCTATGACGCTTATCCAAGGGAAGGCGCGAAAAGTCTATATGGGCGAGTACGCCGCCAATTTTCCCATGAATATGCCCCTCATGAGTGTTAAACCCAATAGCTATCAGACCGCACTGGCCGAAGCCGTCTTTCTCGCCGGGCTGGAGCGGAACTCGGACGTGGTCGCCATGTCCTCGTATGCCCCGCTGTTCTCGTTGGCGGACGGCCAACAGTGGGCCCATAACATGATCAACTTCAACCCTGCGCAGGTCCTCCTGACCGCCAACTACTTCGTTCAGAAGATGTACAGCACGACCGTCGGGAACAAAGTGGTGGCGATGCAAGGCGACCTGCCCAGCGGGATCTATACCAGTGCGACGGCTACCCAAGACCGGCTGGTAATCAAGCTGGTCAACACAAATGCCCAGGGAACCCAAGTAAAGCTGCGTTTGGAAGGCATCCCGGACGGGAAAGCACAGGTAATGGTTCTGCAATCAGATGATTTAAAGGTTGCGAATGCAATGACATTCAACGGTAACCCTGAGTATGTGATGAAGCCGGCAAACATGGAACTGACCGTACAGAGCTGCATCGCCATCCTGGATCTAAAACCTTATGGTTTCTATGTGGTCATCTTAAAACGATAGGCAGCCATTTTTTACCGACTATTTCGACTTACCGGTTGAACGTTGAATGATCAAATAAACCAAAATCCCCTCCCTCTTTCGAGTTCGGGGATTTTGTAAATCAAAAAAGTCTCTTGGCAATGACCTACTCTCCCAGGGGGCTGCCCCCCAAGTACCATCAGCGCTGACGGGCTTAACTTCCGGGTTCGGAATGTAGCCGGGTGTACCCCCGTCGCTCCAATCACCAAGAGACTTTTTTTACAAGTTTATTTATTGAATAGATGTTGAACGGCTGCACGAGAAAAGCTTCGAGTTCTCCGTACCACACGACTAAGCCCTCGACCATTAGTACGGCTTAGCTGAATGCATTACTGCACTTACACTTGCCGCCTATATAGCAGGTAGTCTCCCTGCGGTCTTACTCCCTTAATGGGATGAGGGATCTAATCTTGAGGCGAGTTTCCCACTTAGATGCTTTCAGCGGTTATCTCTGCCAGACGTTGGCTACCCAGCAATGCCGTTGGCACGACAACTGGCACACCAGAGGTCTGTCCACCCCGGTCCTCTCGTACTAGGGGTAGGCCCTCTCAAATCCCTTACGCCCACAGCGGATAGAGACCGACCTGTCTCACGACGGTCTGAACCCAGCTCGCGTATCGCTTTAACGGGCGAACAGCCCGACCCTTGGGACGTTATCCAGCCCCAGGATGCGATGAGCCGACATCGAGGTGCCGAGCGAAGCCGTCGATATGAACTCTTGGGCTTCACCAGCCTGTTATCCCCGGGGTAGCTTTTGTCCGGTAAGCTACGGCCATTCCACACTGAACCGTAGGATCACTAAACCCGACTTTCGTCTCTGCTCGACGCGTTGGTCTTGCAGTCAAGCTCCCTTATGCTTTTACACTCTATGGCTGGTTTCCATTCAGCCTGAGGGAACCTTTGGGCGCCTCCGTTACTTTTTAGGAGGCGACCGCCCCAGTCAAACTGCCCACCTGGCACGGTCCCCCACCCGGATTACGGTGTGAGGTTAGGGTCTAGACATAAACAGGGTGGTATTTCACCGGTGGCTCCACCGAAGCTAGCGCTCCAGCTTCAAAGCCTCCCACCTATTCTACACAGTTCATGCCCAAACTCAATGCCAAGATGCAGTAAAGCTCCACGGGGTCTTTTTGTCCTGCTGCGGGAAACGTGCATCTTCACACGTATTTCAATTTCACCGGGTCCCTCGTTGAGACACCGTTCTAGTTGTTACACCGTTCGTGCGGGTCGGAACTTACCCGACAAGGAATTTCGCTACCTTAGGACCGTTATAGTTACGGCCGCCGTTCACCGGGGCTTCAGTTCAGAGCTTCGCTTGCGCTAACCCCTCCCTTTAACCTTCCGGCACTGGGCAGGTGTCAGCCCCTATACATCGCCTTACGGCTTTGCAGAGACCTGTGGTTTTGTTAACCAGTCACTAGAACCATTTCACTGCGACCCACCGACGCTCCAGTTGTATACTTTCACGTCAGCAGGCACCCCTTCTCCCGAAGTTACGGGGCTAAGTTGCCGAGTTCCTTAACGAGGGTTCTCCCGTTCGCCTTGGTATATTCTACCCGTCTACCAGTGTCGGATTGCGGTACGGACACGTAAACTTCAACGCTTAGAGGCTTTTCTCGGCAGCTAGGCTTAACCACTTCCGCCTTAAAGGCTCGCATTCACGCCTCGGCTCAGCTTGCGAATTTGTCTACAAGCCTCAACGCCTACACGCTTTCACCTGTACAACCAATCACAGGCTGGTCTACCTTGCTGCGTCTCCTCATCGCTCCATCCACGTGGTTCCGGAATATTGACCGGATGTCCATCACTTACGCCTTCTGGCCTCAGCTAAGGGCCGACTAACCCGACGCGGATTGACCTGGCGTCGGAAACCTTAGACTTACGGCGAACATGGTTTTCACATGTTTTGCGCTACTCATGCCTGCATTCTCACTTCTGTCCGCTCCAGCCGTCCTTACGGTCGACCTTCACCGCTGACAGAACGCTCCCCTACTACCCCAGCAAAATGCTGAGATCCATAGTTTCGGTGCTATGCTTAGCCCCGTTAAATTTTCCGCGCAGGACCACTTGACCAGTGAGCTATTACGCACTCTTTAAAGGGTGGCTGCTTCTAAGCAAACCTCCTGGTTGTCCGAGTAATCCCACATCGTTTCCCACTTAGCATAGACTTGAGGACCTTAACTGATGGTCTGGGCTGTTTCCCTCTCGACCACGAAACTCATCTCCCGTAGTCCGACTGCCATGCTCTAGAGTATCGGCATTCAGAGTTTGGTTGGGTTCGGTAAGCAGTAAGCCCCCTAGCCCATCCAGTGCTTTACCTCCGATACTGAACGCATGACGCTAGCCCTAAAGCTATTTCGGGGAGAACAAGCTATCTCCTAGTTCGTTTGGCATATCACCCCTACCCACAGTTCATCTCATAATTTTGTAATATTAAAGAGTTCGGGCCTCCACGGATGGTTAGATCCGCTTCACCCTGACCATGGGTAGCTCACCAGGTTTCGTGTCTAATCCTTGCGACTGAGCACCAAAGGTGCCACGCCCTATTAAGACTCGCTTTCGCTACGGCTACGGGTGTCACTCCCTTAACCTCGCCACAAAGATTAACTCGCAGGCTCATTCTCCAAGAGGCACGCCGTCAGGCCTAGCGGCGCGCATCCAGCTTTCGCTGGCGCACAGACCCGCCATTAGCCCTTCGACTGCTTGTAAGCTTATGGTTTCAGGTTCTATTTCACTCCCCTCACCGGGGTACTTTTCACCTTTCCCTCACGGTACTTGTTCACTATCGGTCGCCAAGTGTATTTAGCCTTGGAGAGTGGACTCCCCAGCTTCCCACCGGATTAGCGTGCCCGGTGGTACTCAGGTTCCTAGCGGAAGTCAATCCATTTTCGCTTACGGGACTATTACCCTCTTTGGTAGGCTTTCCCACACCATTCTGCTAATAGACTGATTTGTAACTTCCATATGCCAGGCCCTACAACCCCGACCAGGCGAACCTGGCCGGTTTGGGCTAATCCCCGTTCGCTCGCCACTACTAGGGGAATACTTTCTTTTCCTCTGGGTACTTAGATGTTTCAGTTCCCCAGGTGCCCTTCTCCTAATCTATATATTCAAAAAGGAGATATCGTTGGTTCGCAACGATGGGTTTCCCCATTCGGAAATCCCCGGATCAAAGCCTGTACACGGCTCCCCGAGGCTTATCGCAGTGTCCCACGTCCTTCATCGGCACTTGGCGCCAAGGCATCCACCATAAGCTCTTAGTAGCTTAATCATGTGATGCGGAGAAATCGAAACTTTTCTCTTTTTACATGGTATTACTTTGTGTTATTTTTACTTTTACTGATGCACGTTCATCATCTATTCAATTGGTAAGGTGCTTGCGATCCGAAGATCGCCAGCGATCTCACGATCGCTCCGGTTTTCAACCGGCTTCAGCTTCTTTTGGTCGCTGACAGGTGTCCCGAATGTGTCCATTCGATCCACCCCTCAACCGCCAACCTGTTTTTTAGACAATTCGACCCAACTTACCGCCGGGCCATTTCATTCCGCACGATGCAGCCAACCTTCTTCTATTCGTTCAAATTGTCTTTCACTAAATCCAACTCACTCACCTTTCAATGTCCCTGTGGAGATGACGGGACTCGAACCCGTGACATCCGCCTTGCAAAGGCGGCGCTCTCCCAACTGAGCTACATCCCCGGAAAGACCGCCACAGGGTAGTGGGCCTGACTGGATTCGAACCAGTGACCCCTGCGTTATCAGCACAGTGCTCTAACCAACTGAGCTACAGGCCCCTACACAGCGTACCTCAACAACTGAGAAGTGACAGGAAATTACACAAACGTTCTTGCGTCTCGAACCGCTTCGAGACGTGAAACTTTAGAGTAGAGCGCCTGTGCATAAGATGCACGGTGCTCAAATCTCTTTAGAAAGGAGGTGATCCAGGCGCACCTTCCGGTACTCCTACCTTGTTACGACTTCGTCCCAGTCACCAGCCCCACCTTCGACAGCTCCCTCCCTTACGGGTTAGGATACCGGCTTCAGGTGTTGCCAGCTCCCATGACGTGACGGGCGGTGTGTACAAGGCCCGGGAACGTATTCAACGCAGTATAGCTGTCCTGCGTTTACTAGCAACTCCGACTTCATGCAGGCGAGTTGCAGCCTGCAATCTGAACTGAGGACAGTTTTCAGGATTGGCTCCACCTCGCGGTTTTGCGACCCATTGTACTGCCCATTGTAGCGTGTGTGTAGCCCCGGATATAAAGGCCATGCTGACTTGACGTCATCCCCACCTTCCTCCGGCTTGATACCAGCGGTCCCGTATGACACATATAACATACGGCGAGGGTTGCGCTCGTTACCGGACTTAACCGGACACCTCACGGCACGAGCTGACGACAGCCATGCAGCACCTGTGTAGGCTCCCCGAAGGGTCGGTCACATCTCTGCTCCCTACTACCTACATGTCAAACCCGGGTAAGGTTCTTCGCGTAGCAACGAATTAAACCACACGCTCCGCTGCTTGTGCGGGCCCCCGTCAATTCCTTTGAGTTTTAACCTTGCGGCCGTAGTCCCCAGGCGGTGAACTTAACGCGTTAGCTTCGGCACCGATGGCTTTTACCCCACCGACACCTAGTTCACATCGTTTACAGCTAGGACTACCGGGGTTTCTAATCCCGTTCGCTCCCCTAGCTTTCGCTTCTTAGCGTCAGGTGCGGTCCAGGAGGCCGCCTTCGCCTCTGGTGTTCCTCCCGATATCTACGCATTTCACTACTACACCGGGAATTCCACCTCCCTCTACCGTCCTCTAGTCTGGTAGTTTTGAACGACCTCTCCTAGTTGAGCCAGGAGCTTTCACATCCAACTTACCAAACCGCCTGCAAGCGCTTTACGCCCAGTAAATTCGGATAACGCTCGGATCCTACGTGTTACCGCGGCTGCTGGCACGTAGTTAGCCGATCCTTATTCTGATAGTACTGTCCTTCCTCATCCTATCAAAAAGCACTTTACGACCCGAAGGCCTTCATCGTGCACGCGGCGTTGCTAGATCAGGCTTTCGCCCATTGTCTAATATTCCCTACTGCTGCCACCCGTAGGTGTCTGGCCCGTGTTTCAGTGCCAGTGTGGGGGGCCACCCTCTCAGGCCCCCTACCCGTCGTAGCCTTGGTAGGCCATTACCCTACCAACAAGCTGATGGGACGCAGGCCCCACCCAAAGCGATTTGCATCTTTAGTCACAAGGCATCTAATCCTCGTGACCACATGGGGTATTAGCAGCCCTTTCGAGCTGTTATCCCCCTCTTCGGGGTAGGTCACCAACGCGTTACTCACCCATTCGCCACTAAGAGCTCCGTATTACTACAAAACCCTTCGTTCGACTTGCATGTATTAGGCACGCCGCCAGCGTTGATCCTGAGCCAGGATCAAACTCTCCGCCAAAACTTATCACATTCTTCAATGTGTATGGGTATAGTTTGATTCTTAAACTCTCAAGAACTGCTCTGCATAACTTCCTATCACTCTTCAGTTGTTAAGGTTCTGCTTACGAAGCGGGCGGGATTTTACCACCGCCCCTGGAGCCTGTCAAGGGCTTCAAGAGACTAAACTGCCGATGTCTTTCTTCGCGATCAACATCGGCACGTCAGACGGGCAAGTATTTTACTTTCGTCTCTGGCGCAGGGTGCGTCTCTCTTCAATTTTTATCGGTCTTCCCTATTAGGGCGAAACCTTTTCTTGCGTACTGCGAGGTCTGATTATAGTACATTTGCCTGACCTGTCAAGGGTTTTGGAATATTTGTCAGACAAATTCCTGTTTTCCTCCCCCCTTTTATCCCCTGTTCAGCCCATTATACCATCTCTTGCCGTCCCATCAGGGCCCGCAGCAAGGTATTTTGATCTGCATACTCGAGGTCGCCTCCTACAGGCAGCCCGCGCGCCAGGCGAGTCACCCGCAGGTCAAACCGCTTCAGCTGCTGCTGTAAGAACATGGCCGTTGCATCTCCCTCCATACTTGGGTTGGTTGCCAGGATAATCTCCTGCACTTTCCCACCCTTCACCCGCTCCAGCAGCTCGCGAATCCTCAGATCCTCAGGCCCGACCCCCTCGATCGGTGAAAGGGCGCCGTGCAAGACGTGATAATGTCCCTGGTAGACGCCCACCCTTTCCAGAGCCAGTACATCCAGCGGTTCCTCCACCACGCACACCATCCGCCCATCGCGTTCAGAGCTGGAACAAATTTCACACTCCTGGCGGCCAGCCCCGGTAATATTGAAGCATGTCTGGCAGTAAACGATTCCATTTTTTAACTCGCTCAAAGCATCTGCCAGGTTCTGCGCAATATCATCTGACGCAGTCAAGAGGTAGAACGTCAGGCGGGAGGCGGTTTTTGGCCCAATGCCCGGCAGGCGCGACAGCGCCTGTACCATATTCTGGATCGGAGCAGGTAAATTCATTCGGATTCCCTAAAAAGGCAGTCCCCCAGCCAGTGGACCCAGGCGTTCGGCTGCCAGGTTTTTCGATGCATCGATGGCTCCATTGACTGCCGTCAGGATCAAATCCTGGATCATCTCCACATCCCCATCTTTCAGCAGCTCCGGATCAATCTCTACCGAAAGGCAGCGCTGGTCGCCCGTCATCACCACCTTCACCGCGCCCCCACCCGCTGAATAGGGCACGCTCTCTTCTGCAAGCTGGTCCTGGGCAACCTTAAGCTGTTCCTGCAACTTTTGAAGCTGCCCCATCATGCCCATTTGGTTGCTCATCTTCGGTCCTTTAAAACCTTTGGCCATTCATACCTCCAAATTTTTTACTGGATGTCGACGATCTCGCCCCCCAGGTCGCGCAGCGCCGAAGCCACCATCCCATCGCTGTCTACCCCGGGCGGAGGCGTAGTCTGCTTGCCGGTGAGGACAATACATCGAATCAAAATCTCTTCATTAAAGATCTGCTTTAAGACAGCCTGGGCTGCCTTCAGGTTTTCAGCTCTCTCCATCTTCACCTTCAAGACCTCGGTAGCGTAACCGAGCGTTAATAAATTATTGTCAAAGTGATGGGTTTTGGCTGTATTCACCAAAGCTTCCAGGTTAGGATTTGCCTTCTTGAGCTGCGTGATAAAAAGGCGCCAATTCTCTTCAAACTTCCGGGCTGCCTGGTTATCAACAGGAGCCTGTGGTTCCGCAGGTGCTGATTGGAAGAGAACTCCGGGAGGCTCGGAGGGGGTTCTTTGACTTGCTTGGGTCCCTTGACGGTCTGTCTCGCTTTCTCTTGGGCAGGGGCTGTTGACTTAGGTATCTCAACTTCCGCTCCGGCGGGCTTTGCAATGGTCTCGATTAACGCCATTTCGATTGGCAACGCCGGCATCCAGTTTGCTTTCCCTTCTGTAGCGGCGCGGTTAAAAACCAGGATGCTGCGCAGCAGATCAGCCACTTCAGCGCCTTGCGCGTGGCGGGCCATCTGCTCCCGCATTTCCTTGGTTACATCCACTTGCCCCGCGTTACCCATCTTCACCAGCAGTAGATTCCGTAAATACTCCACAACCTGCCTAGCGAATTGGCGCGGGTCCGTACCCGCATCCAACGTGCGATGGATGCTGTTCAAGCCCGCGGCGGCATCCCCGGCTATAACCGCTTCCCACAATTCCAAAACCGCCTGGTTTGTCGCCGTCCCAAGCACTTCTTGAGCCCTTTCCAAAGTAACTTTTTGACCTGTAGAAGCTAACTGATCCAGAAGAGAAACCGCGTCACGCATCGCGCCGGTAGCCTGGCGCGCTACAAGAGAAAGCGCCTCCTCATCTGCCTGGATGCCCTCTTCTTGGACGATATGCTTCAGATAAGCCACGATATCCCCCACCGGGATACGCCGGAATTCATGGCGCTGGCAGCGGGAGAGCACGGTAGCTGGAATTTTATGCACCTCCGTCGTTGCCAGGATAAACATGGCATGCGGCGGCGGCTCTTCCAGTGTCTTCAACAGCGCATTGAAAGCTGCCGTAGAAAGCATATGGACTTCGTCTACGATATAGACCTTAAAGTCTCCCTGGTTGGGCTTGAAATTGATCTTATCGCGCAGATCACGAATATCTTCTACGCTGGTATTTGAAGCTGCGTCGATCTCGATCAAATCCAAAAAACGTCCCTCGTCGACCGCCTTGCAGCATGCACACTGGTTGCAAGGCCGTTTTGCCTTGTTTGGATCCGTGCAGTTCACTGCTTTCGCCAGCAAGCGCGCCGTAGTCGTCTTTCCAGTCCCACGCGGTCCAGCAAAGAGCTGCGCGTGCGCCACGCGTTCAGAGGCAACTG
The DNA here is from genome assembly GCA_963751425.1 of uncultured Chloroflexia bacterium. GTDB lineage: Bacteria > Chloroflexota > Anaerolineae > Anaerolineales > UBA4823 > CAVVUF01. The sequence goes on from CAVVUF010000004.1 coordinate 510,485, forward strand.
CATTCTGCAGCGTTTGGACAACATGCTCTTGCCCAATCACGTCCTCCCAACGATGGGGGCGCCATTTGTTATAGAAAGCCTGCGTCATACCTAGAGTGTATCAGAGAGAAGTCAGGAGGTCAACTGCCCCAAAACCTAAGCTGCCTGCGGGTGTATAATCAATTTACCTAACTTATCTGCGCTTACTTCACCTGGAGGAGACCAAATATGCAAGATTTTGAAAAATTGGGCGTCTTTTACCTTGGAAAACTATATGACCTGGCTGCCAAATCTCTCAAAGATGAGCTGCTGCTCTATGATTCCAAGGACCTGGTCACTCACGCGGTTTGTGTTGGGATGACCGGCAGCGGGAAGACCGGTTTATGTATCTCTCTGATCGAGGAAGCCGCCATTGACGGCGTTCCATCGATTTTGATCGATCCCAAAGGCGATCTATGCAACTTGTTACTAACTTTTCCTGGCTTGACCGGGCAGGACTTCTTACCCTGGGTTAACCAAGAAGATGCGGCCAAGAAAGGTTTTTCGGTTCAAGATTATGCCAATCAGCAAGCCGAAACCTGGCAAAAAGGGTTAGCTTCGTGGGGTCAAGATAGCTCTCGCATCCAGAAATTACGTTCTACTGTTGATCTAAAAATATACACGCCTGGCAGCAGCGCGGGGATTCAGGTATCGATCCTCAAATCGTTTGCAGCCCCCGAAGCTTCTCTACTGGAAGATACCGATCTATTCAAAGACCGCATCAGCACCACGGTCACCAGCTTGCTCTCTTTGGTCGGCATTGATGCAGACCCCATTCAAAGCAGAGAGCACATCCTGCTTTCCACGATCATCGAAACCATGTGGCGCCAGGGTCAGGACTTAGATTTAGCCACCCTCATCCAGCAAGTGCAAGCCCCGCCCATTTCTAAGATCGGTGTTTTGGATATTGAATCTTTCTACCCCACCAAAGAGCGCTTCAGCCTGGTGATGGCACTCAATAATTTGTTCGCCTCGCCGGGCTTCAACACCTGGATGGAGGGGGAACCGCTGGATATCAAGCAGATCCTCTATACACCCGAAGGCAAGCCGCGCGTGGCCATCTTCTCGATTGCTCACCTGGGTGATTCCGAGCGCATGTTCTTTGTGGCCCTCCTGATGAACCAGATTCTCGGCTGGATGCGTGCCCAACCCGGCACCACCAGCTTGCGTGCTATCGTGTATATGGATGAAATTTTTGGTTATTTGCCCCCCATCGGCAATCCTCCCTCTAAGCTCCCCATGTTAACGCTCTTGAAGCAAGCCAGAGCCTTCGGGGTTGGGCTTGTTCTGGCTACTCAGAACCCGGTCGACCTGGATTATAAAGCGCTATCCAACGCGGGTACCTGGTTCATTGGGCGCTTACAAACCGAGCGGGATAAAATGCGCTTATTGGACGGCTTGCAAGGAGCAACCGCTTCGACAAGTATGCAATTTGACCGCCAGGAAATGGAAAATTTGCTTTCCGGCCTGGGCAACCGGGTCTTTCTGATGAATAATGTCAATGATGATGCTTCCGTGGTTTTCCAAACCCGGTGGGCCTTATCCTATCTGCGCGGCCCTCTGACGCGTGACCAGATCAAAACACTGATGGCGCCTTACAAAACTACTCCGGCCGCCCCCCGTCCCGCGGCTGCCACTTTGGAGGCGGCTGCTCCTGCGGCGGCTGCCAGCGCAGCTGTTGCCTCTACCGCTGCTTTCCCGGTCGCTGCGCCTGCGCTGAAATCAACCGGTCAACTCCCCGCCTTGTCTCCGGACGTGCCCAGGTTTTTCATCCCTCCGCGCGGCCGCGCACCAGCCGGAAGTACCCTGTATTACCGGCCCAGGCTTCTGGGCGGTGCCAAGGTCAATTTTACCGATACGAAAACCAGGGTCGATGTCACTCAAAATATTGTCTTCCTTACGCCCATCACAGATGAAGCCATCCCCGTGGAATGGGAAAATGCCGATGCCATTTCCCTGGCGTTAAATGACCTTGAAAAAATCCCTTCAGGCGAGGCACAATATGCTGAGCTGCCTGCCGCCGGCAGCCTGGCCAAGAACTACACCGCCTGGACAAAAGAATTTGTCACCTGGCTGTATGGCAATCAAGAGCTGACGCTGATGAGGAGTCCCAGCCTGGAAAAAGTCTCCAACCCGGGTGAATCAGAACGTGACTTTCGTCTCAGGCTGCAGCAAGAGTTCCGTGAAGTGCGGGATGATGCGGTGGAAAAACTGCGCCAGAAATATGCTCCCAAGAGCATCGCTCTTAAGGAACGCATCCGCCGTGCTGAACAAGCCGTTGATCGCGAAGCAGACCAGGCCAAGCAGCAGAAAACACAAGCAGCCATCTCCATTGGAGCGACCCTATTCGGAGCCTTCACCGGAAGAAAGAAAATCAGCAGCTCGGTCCTGGGTAAAGCCTCCACTGCGGCGGGGAGAGTCAGCCGCTCCATGGAAGCGCAATCGGATATCACCCGTGCCAAGGAAACCGTTGAGGCCCTCCAGCAGCAGTTCAATGATCTCCAGGCCCAGTTTGATGAAGAGGTAGCCGTCCTATCATCTAGAATAGACCCGGCGACCGAAACGTTTGAGCCGGTCGTCATCAGACCCAAGAAGACCGATATCACCGTCCAGCTGGTGGCCTTAGCCTGGATGCCGCATTGGAAAGATGCTCAAGGCGCCCTAACCGTAGCCATGTAGCCCACACCAAAACCTGATATTTCACGGCCGTGAGCAAAATGGATTTGCTCGCGGCCGTCTTTTTCTTATCGTCGAAGCCATTACTTTTGGATTAAATCCAAAGGATTTACGTTCTCACTCAACTGCTTATCGAAAATATTGAGATGCGTATGGTATCCGCAATCCCTGCCCGCACAAAGATTCCCCCAGGCATCGATCGTATACCCCTGGTTGCTTTCATACCCAACCGGTTGAGCCAACCTCAACTGCTCGCCTACCTGCACGTCATAAATACCGTGCATTAAAGTAACCTGGTAATGCTCATTTTCAATGAGCAGGGTTGTATTTCCCAGGTTATCCACAAACAAGGCAGACACCTCACCTTCGATTGGGGAGCGGATCACAGCTCCCTTGCCGGCTGTCAAGTCAATCGCCAGGTGACCGTAAGACTGCCCATGCGGGCCCTGCGTCAGGATATAGTCCTCATAAGGCGCCACAACCTGGTCGGGGTCTGACTGGACAACCAGTCTCCCCCCATCGGCAGCGACCGCTTGCTGGGGTTCATGGTCTGTCAGGAGGTTGATCCCCATAATCACGAGCAGGGCAATGGCTGCCAGAGCTAAACCATCGATTCTCGGATTTTGATTAGAACGCATGTTCTAATTATAACATGGAAACGGCCTCACTCGGAGACCGTTTCATATTTTGTCGCAGCTACGTCGCTGCTACGCTGAATGAAATACCGGCTTCAGCGCCGGATAAAGCTCCGTGTACAACCTGTATTGCTTTTCATACCCCCCAAGATTTTCAGGTTGGGGTTTGGTAGAGCCCGTCAGCCTGATCGCTGCCCGGCAGGCGCTTGGGACATCTTTCCAGGCTCCCGTCCCAACTCCTGCCAGCAAAGCCGCTCCGTAAGCGGCCCCCTCGGTTGTATTCACCGTCACCAGCTCTGCATTGAACACATCTGCCAGGATCTGCCGCCACAAGGGACTCTTTGCCCCTCCCCCTGACACGCGCACCTGACTGACCTGGACCTTACCGGCTGATTTGATCAATTCGAAGCTGTCCCGCAGCCCAAATGCCACCCCTTCAAGCACAGCCCGGGTCAGGTGGGGCAGGGTATGCCGCACTGTCAGGCCAACAAATGCTCCACGCGCCAGCGGATCAGGATGGGGGGTGCGCTCTCCGGTCAGGTAAGGAAGGAAGAGCAATCCTTCGCAGCCTAGCGGTACTTCCCCGGCTGGAGCCAACAACTGGTCAAAGCTTTCCTGCGGTGCCATCGTATCCCGATACCATTGCAAGCTGCCTGCCGCGCTGAGCATGACCCCCATAAAATGCCAGGTACCCGGCAGTGCGTGGCAAAAGGCATGCAGCCGCCCCTGCGGCTCAACATGCGCCGCGTCGGTTGTGGCAAAAACCACCCCCGAAGTCCCCAGGGTGAGGGCCACAATCCCCGGTTCCACCGCCCCCACACCCACCGCCCCAGCGGCCTGGTCGCCGCCGCCCGCCATCACGGGGGTACCGGCCTTCAACCCGGTCAGCTCAGCCGCTGAGGGGCTCAAAGTCCCCGTTACCTGCGGGCCCTCATAGGTGGGTGGCAGCCACTCAGCCGGGATCTCTAAGGCATTGAGCATAATCTCCGACCAGGTACGCTTTTGAAGGTCAAACAGGATCGTACCAGAGCCATCGGCTTTATCCATGGCATACTGTCCCGTCAGCCGGTAGCGCACATAATCCTTGGGCAACAAAATATGTTTCGCCCGGGCATAGACCGCCGGCTCATTCTGCTGCACCCACAGGATCTTCGGAGCCGTAAAACCTGTCAAAGCGTTGTTCCCGGTGATCTGCACCAGGCGCTCGAAGCCCAACCGGCGGCGGATTTCGTCGCACTGTGCCCCGGTGCGCTGGTCATTCCATAAGATCGCCGGCCTCAGCACCTGCCCAGCCTCATCCAACAATACCAATCCATGCATCTGCCCGGTCAACCCGATCGCGGCGATCGCCTTTGCGTTCACCCCAGCCTGCGCCACAGCCCGCCGGATGCTCTGCACAGTCCCGTTCCACCAGTCTTGCGGGTCCTGTTCGGACCACAATGGCTGAGGCATCGAGATAGGCAAAGGGGTGGTGGCGCTGCTCACCACATGCCCCTGCTCATCGATCAATAAAGCTTTGGCCCCCGTGGTTGAAACATCGATTCCTAAGAAATAAGCTTGACCCATATTTTTCCTTTCGCTGTACTCCACTTCAGCACTCAATGGCTTTAGATAAACAAGAACTTCTCCTGGCTCTCCTCCCTCCAGAATACCGGGATGCGCTCCAGCGGCGCTGGGACCTCCACCCACTGCCCGCCGGTATATTCCTTACCCTCCCACGCATCCATCCAACCCGCTCCTTGCGGCAAGTAGAGTTTGCGTGTGCGCTGTCCTTCATATAAAACTGGCGCCACGAGCAAATCAGAGCCAAAGGTAAATTGGTCTTCCACCTCCCAACAGGGTGGGTCTGCCGGGTAATCTACGAACATCGGCCGCATCGGCGGCAAGCCTTTTTCCGAGGCCACCTGCATTTGCTTCATAATGTATGGCTTGAGTTTTTCTCGCAAGAATAGCAGCCCGCGGATGATCTCATAGGCCTTCTCGCCAAAAGACCACACTTCGTTGCCTGCGCCTGTGCCTGAGCCACGCCCATCTTCTGTAAAGGGCAGGCGCACCCCGTGCAGGCGGAACAAGGGGCAGAACAGCCCATACTGGAACCAGCGCACGATCAGCTCCCTGAAATACGCGCTGTTCGGGTCGCCGCCGAGGAACCCGCCGATGTCCGTCGTCCACCAGGGGATGCCACTCATGGCGATGTTCAAACCTGCAGGCACTTGTTTACGGAAGAACTCGAAGGTCGAGGGCACATCTCCCGACCAGACCGCTGCCCCGTAGCGCTGGCTGCCTGCCCAGGCTGAGCGGCTCAGGAAAATAAACTCTTTCTCGCCCGCCGCCCACATCCCCTCGGCAAACGCCTGGTGATGCATCAGCGGGAACAGGTGACCTACTTCCAGCCCGCTGCCCAGGTGGAAACGCAGGTTCTGGGGATCCATGGGGTAGATCTCCGGCTCGCAGGCATCCAGCCAATACACCTTGATGCCGTAGTCGTAATAATTCTTCTTCACCTGCTCCCAGATGAACTTGCGCCCCTCCGGGTGCGTCGAATCATAATACGAGATCATGGATGGTCCTGGCGGGAATGAATCTCCAATCGGCATGTGCGCCTGGACGCCCTGCTCCGTACGGATCAGCAAACCCCGTTGGCGCATGGTCTCATAATTCGGGCTGTTCGGGTTCACCGAAGGCCACACCGACACCATCAGCTTGACGCCCAATTCATCCAGCTCCTTTACCATGGCGGCTGGGTCAGGCCAGTAAAGCGGGTCGAATTTCCAATCGCCCATCATCGTCCAGTGGAAATAATCCACCACGATCACATCCAGCGGCAGCCCGCGCCGCTTATATTCGCGCGCCACTTCCAGCAGCTCCTCCTGGTTGCGGTAGCGCAGCTTGCACTGCCAGAACCCAGCCGCAAACTCCGGCAGCCTGGGCGGGTGCCCGGTGGCATCCGCATAACCCTCCAGGATCTCCGCCGGGGTGTCGCCGGCAATCACCAGGTAATCCATCTGAGGCGTTGACTCAGCAATCCAGCGCGTCAAGTTGGTACCCAGCTCCACCCTACCGACCGCCGGGTTATTCCATAGGAAGCCGTAGCCTTTGCTCGAAACCAGGAAGGGGATGCACACCTCTGTGTTGCGCTCTTCCAGCTCGATCACTGCCCCCTTCTGGTTCAACAGCCCATGCTGGTGCTGCCCCAGCCCATAGAAACGCTCGCCTTCCTGGGCAGCAAAACGCGCCGTCAGTTGGAAGCTCTGGCTGCCGCGCGGTACAAAGCGCCTTGCCGGGGGGCGCCAAAACATAGGCACCTCTTCTGTAAGCAGCAGCTCCCCGCTCCCAGCCTTGAAAAACGAGAGTTTCCCATCCTCGTCCATTTCCAGCCGGATTTTCCCATTCGTCAAAGTCGCCATCCCCGGGCCGATTTCGATACGCTCATCACCTGCGTCCCCGCTGACCCGGGCTGGATCCGGCAGCAGCGCCCCCGGAAGCTCGGCAAAGGCGTCCAGCGGCGTGGCTCTAACCCGCACGCCGTTCACCCCCCAAGCCTCCGCTTGCACAATCTGGTGGTTCTTCTCCCACCGTAAACCGCCATCAACTACTCTAAAGACCTTCTCCATTTATCCTCCATAAAATCTTGATGCTCTTCCCCTTAACCCCTATCCCTTCTTCCTCTTCTTGTCCAACGAAAAAAGCGGCAGCTCTGGCTCCCCCTTGGCGCGCATGCGCTGTTCCTCGGTCTTCAACGTGACCTTCGGTTCCTCCAGCCACTCCCCACCCGCCAGTTTCTCTGTCGCATCCTGCAGCGCCTCCGCCTTGGTATTAGCCCACACCACCTCTGCAAATGGCTCGACATAGGTTTGCTGGTAAGTGCCCGTTTTCTTGGCTTTTTTGACCCCTTGTTTGTTTAAGTATACCCCTTCAACCCAAAATGGTTTCATCTCCACAGCTCCGCAAGTTAAAAATCTACGGCTTCGGCACCAGCCAATAGGTTATCCCATCCCCTTCCGAGGTCCAACCTACCTGGCTCGTCTTCAGCACCTTCACCTTCCACCACACCCAGTTATTCTGGCACTGCGGTCCATCCAAGATTTCAACTTCCTCACCCGGGTTGATTTTACCAATAATTTCCGTACCTTCGGTGCCAGGGTTATTCCGCAGGTTGTTCGCTACCGGTGGATCTTCTGAAACCGTGGCATGGTCGCCAAGGTGCAGGCGAGAAGGGAATGCATCCGGGCAGGCCTTATAGGGCGGCGGGGTCGGTGTGGGCGTAATCGTTGGGATTGGGGTTGCCGTAGGCAGGCTGAGCGGGTTTGCATCCGCGTTATCGGTGACCCCATCGCCGTCTGTATCCTTGTTGTTGGGGCTGGTCCCGATCTGGTCAACTTCTGCCCCGTCTAAAAGCGTATCGCCATCCGTATCCTTATTCTTTGGATCGGTGCCGGTCTCGTTCACCTCTCTCCCATCCGTCAAACCATCCTCATCGGTATCCGCCTTGTTCGGGTCAGTACCGAGGTCGGATTCTTGCGTATTTGTCAGCCCATCCTGGTCAGGATCGGCTGCAGCCACAATCGCGGTTGCCTGTGCGGTTGCCGTAGCCCGGTTTTGCTTCAGCGAGGCATACCCCAATCCTGCCGCAGCCAGCAGGCACAAGCACAACAGCATCAGCAGTGGAATCACCCACAAAGGGATCAGCGCCCGGCTGACGACCTCGCCGTTATGCACTTGAGGCTCTCCCGCAGTGGCTGCGCCGACCTCCGCAGTAAACGCATGCGTTTTTTCGCCTCCCAGCAAAGCCCTTGTGCGAGGCACAGCCCGAAATTCCGCAAAGGACTCTTTCCCTTCCGAAACCTTCAACTGCATCTGCGGTGGTTTAAAATCCAGCTCTGCACCCCTATCCAACCACAGGAGGTTGAAAATCTCCTGGATATTTCCCTGGTTTTCCACCCTCAAACGCGCAATCCTGCCAGCTCTGACCTTCTGAGGGTGCAGCTCGCTGGTGAATTGATGAAAAGCTCCCACGGTCAAAGTGGCTTTGACTTCCCGGCTGTACTCAGCCGCACCCACCCGATCCGCAGCGTCACGGCTGGTCACCCGGAAGGTGATTGGGTAGGTTCCAGCGCGGCTGGTAGGAAGGCGCGGAGGGCTGATGACCAGGTTCACCACTTGCTGTGCCCCAGGCATCAGCTGCACCACCGGAGGTTGGGTTGGGATCCAGGCAGAGGGAATTCCCTGCACAGCGATCGAAAAGTGATCCACGACAATGCCCTGGTTGAGGAGAAGTCAGTGAGGCACTTACCATTTTCCCCGGCTCAACGCTGATCTGGTCATGGTCCAGCAGAACGCTGATCCTGCCACTGGGCTGGGCTGCGGCCTCTTTTTCAACCTTATGCAGCTCACCAGCGGCAACCACAGCCGTTTTTTCTGCCTCCTGAGGGCGCACCAGCCGCAAGTAAGTCTTGCCAATCCGCAGCGCTTTATCGGCTGGCCAGGTCTCGGGAACCCCCGGAAGCAGCTTTGCATCTTCCAAAAAGGTGCCGTTACGACTGTTCAGATCAACAACCTTGTAAACCTTCCCATCATATTCAATGCGGGCATGATGCCGGGAGGCCTGGGCATCTTTTAACACAATTTCATTATCTTCTCCGCGTCCAACCTTCAAGATATCCCCAACTCGCACCGGGACAAACGATTGCTTTCCAAACTCAGTCAAAACCTGGATCTGCTCCTGACCGCTGTACCCAGCAGCACCCAGTACCGGAGCGCTGAACTCTCCCATGATTGAAGCGCCTCGCCCTTGATCGCCCATCTCCTGGAACTGGGTCCCGCCCCCGGTGTGCCCATCGGCGCCGCCTGCCACAGCAGCTGCAGCAGGTGCAGAACCGATCTGGGTTGGCTTCGCAGGCAGCACATTTTCTAAAGCGGAAGCCATGGCAGCCGCATCCTGGAAGCGTTTTGCCGGTTCTTTTTCAATTGCCTTCAGGATCACCTTCTCAAGTGTTTCAGGAATTTCCGGTTTCAGAGTTCGCGGCGCAGGAGGAGGCTGCTGACCATGCGCTTTGACAGCTTCCACCAGGGTTTTGACCTCAAATGGCAGCCGCCCAGTCGCCAGCTCATACAGCAAAATGCCTGATGAATAGATATCGCTGGTCACCTGGGCTGTCAACCCCAGGGCTTGTTCCGGTGACATATAGGCGGGCGTACCCATGGCGGTTCCAACCTGAGTTTCCACATCTCCCCCGGCCAACTTCGCCAACCCCAGGTCGGTGATGACAGGTCGGAAGGATAGATCTTCCACTGCATCCGCTTTTAGCATGATATTATCCGGCTTGAGATCGCGGTGCAGCACCCCGTGCTTGTGCCCATAATCCAGGGCTAACAGCACCTGCCTGACCAACTGCACTGCCTCGGGCAGCTCCATCCACTTTCCTTCCACTCGAAGCTCCTGCAGGTACTGCTGCAGACTTTTCCCCAAGATAAATTCCATCACGATATAAAGCTGGTTCTCCTCCTGCCCAAAATCATAGATCTGGACGATGTTCGGATGGCTCAAACGCGCCACCGTGCGCGCTTCCTGTAAAAACGTTCCTGGAAGTTCGCCTGGCGAGCTAATTGCGGGCTCATGACTTTAATCGCCACATCGCGCTTCAGGGTCTCATCCCGCCCCTTAAAAACTGCCCCCATGCCCCCTTCGCCTAGCAGGCTGAGGATTTTATATCGTCCAAGATTTTGACCGACCAGATGGTCCATTGATTGATTCTCCATTTTTTATTTCAAAGCTTGTCCTGAGTGCAGTTGAATGATACCAGCACCGCCGCTGCCTGCAAACTAAATCCAGTAACCCATCACCCCAAGTACTGCCATTCAATGACTTGCCAGGTTGAAAACGCGCCATTATTTCCAGCCCCATCCACAGCCCGCACCCGCCAGCGATATTTACCGCAGCCCAACGATACGCCTGCCGATCTCTCAGAGGTAGAACCTCCCGCAAAATATTCATAGCCTCCGGTCAACGGGTTCAAACGCTCCATTTGCCATTCATACCGGTCAATCCCGCTCGGATCATTCACCTGCAGCCAGGATAAAGTCACACCGGTGGGGCAGCTTCCAGCCGAAAAATATCCATCAGCCGGGCTCAGGCGTAGAGGCGGTGGAGGCGGCGTGGTATCCGACGGCGCTGGGGTTGGCGTATTCGTTGGCGGAGCAGGTGTGGGCGTCGGTGGTGCCGGAATAACCGGCATGCAGTCCGCTGTATTCAGCGTCGATGGCGGAGCACCAGCTGCCGTTACCTGAACATTTGCGTCTGATACCCAGCAAAATGCTCCAGGGATATTCGGAACCTCCACATACCACCAGAGATTAGCGGGATCGTTATTGCGTCCAGCGATCACCATCTCTTGCCCGGTTGCATAGGATGTCAATATATCATAAACCGTTCCCGGCCCCTTCCGGCAGTTGACATTCTTCGTCAGGGTTAATTTCGCCTCACACACCTCAGGCGTGGGGGTTGAGGTAGAGGTGGGAGTGGGAGTCACCGTCGGAGTGCTTGTCGCAGTAGAGGTCGCTGTGGCAGTCGAAGTAGGCGTTAACGTCATATTAGGGTTTTTCGACGGATCGATCGAGAAATTCAATGTCGCTGGCGGCTGCTCGATATTTCCCGCGTAATCCACCGCTGCCGCCAGGATTAAGAATGTCCCCGGAAGCCCGCCAAAGAACTGTGCATCCATCAGGGCAGGCTGAGGGATGCCATCCGGCTGCACAAAAAATGGGCCTGTATAATCCAGCCAGGTCGTACCGTTATCCAGGCTGTACATAATTTTCTGTATTCCACCCGATGTACCCATCGCCGGATCCGAGCTGCGCAAGGTGATCTGCACCTGATCGTAGTAGGATCCGTCTGGGGCGGTCTCTCCATGGGCTTCAATCATGGTCGTCGGTGCAATGACATCCAGCGTGGGTTTGCCCATCAGCGAGCACTTGCCCGGCTTAACTGCGTAGGCTACGGCCAATTTCTTCTCAAAATCCACTTGTGTATCCAGGGGCTCCCAGGTCTGGCTTCCTGAAGCCAGCCAGTAAATCTTTAGCGAGTCCTTGTTTACATTCTTGATATCGTCATCCGTAAAGGAGACTGTCACTGGCAGTGCCGGGTCGAAAGAATCCACCGGGTTACCATTAGCGTCCAACACCGAAAGCACGCACCCATTCCCGGTGCCCAGCGCATCTGGGCTCGGCGCCGGGTCTGGAGCCCAGGAGAAATAAACCGTACCCCCAGGAGGCAAGGCCCCCTCCTCTGCACAGAGTGAAGGAACCGCGAACTCCCCGCCTCTCCCCGGTTGTTCTACCAAACCTCCGCCACTATCTGGGATCTCAACAATCGTACCCAGAGGGTGAATCCACAAATAATTGCTGACCGTTGTGGTGCGCTTGTACCAGGGATCATCCGGATACGAGGCGCTGGGGATATAACCATAGGGATCGACAGCCTCGCCGGCCGCAAAAGTCCCGTTCCCGTCCCGGTCGAAGCGCACCTCAAAATGGAGGTGATGCCCGGTGCTGAAGCCCGTATTGCCCATTGTACCAATGCGCGTGCCGGCTTTGATTGGCTGCCCCTCTCGTCCGAGCATGGCGTTATACCAATCATCCGGGTGCAGGTGCCAATAAATCGTTAGAAAATCACCAACGCCTTGCACCGTATGCTTGATCTTCACATAGAGCGCACCCGAGCTGTGCTTCCCCACCGCGTAGATCACCCCATCTGCCGCCGCAAAGAGCGGAGTCGTCGGCTGGCGGTACTCAAACGTAGAAAAATCAATCCCCGGGTGCCCGCTGTAGCTGAAATAAGGATTCAGCGAACCGTCGAAGAGTAAAATGTTATTACCAATGGGTGCTTCGGCGGGCTCCTCCCCCCCAGGTGAGCCCGGGTCCTTCGGGGCTGGGTATAAGGGCAGGTAATGATCGAAGAAGCTGTTCAGTCGCCCTACCAGCCCGGTATTGCGCTGGCTGGCTCTCCGGAACTGCTCATCCGTCCCCCCAAAGTTTTCATTCCCGCCATCGTACGGGAAAGGCAGCTCCAAGAAGGCCATCGACATGAGCGGCTGGGGAACCCCTTCAGTCGGGCCTGGCTGCCCACCTTCTGCATCCGGCGTGCCCGTTGTACTCAACGCAACTTCTGGGGTTACCAGGTTGGAGGCTTCTGCTCCTGGCAGAGCTGTCTTCACCGCCACAGCGTTGTACATCTGCCCCCCTTGTGAGATCAGCCGCATGCCTGGCTGGTCACATACCCCTACGTTTCGCTGCCGCTGTGCGCGCAGCACATTTGCCGCTGCTACCAATGCCACGCAGGCACAAACCAGGACGAAAGCACCAATGCCTCCCCCAATGAGCACCGGTTTAACCCCTCTTCCAAGCGGGATGTAAATATTTGTTCCAGGGATATAGATCCGCTTGCTCAGAATAGGCGGTTTCCCTGCATTTTGTTTTCCGGGAAGGCTGGCCGCAGACCGGGCAGGTTTTCCTCCGGTGTGCCCGGCGCTGCCGTCCTCTTCAAAGCCAGGAGCACTCGCCGAAACAAGCGTCGGTGATAGAGCCGCGATCTGTGCTAACGAGGTCTTGATTGAAACATCCCCAAATCTCAGAGCCGCTCCCGGCTTTACCAGGTAACGGGTACCCCGTTTCAGGCGCTCTTCTCCAATAAATGTGCCGTTGGATGACCCTAAATCCTCTAAAAATACTTGCTCAGTGCCTGATTGCCCAACCTCCACGAACAAGCGCGCATGCAGGCGTGAAACGCTCGGGTGATCCAGGATCAGATCATTCCCATCCATCCGTCCGATCGACATCCCCTTCCCCAGTTCCAGTGCCGATGTACCCGTTGTATCCGATGTACTCATCGGCAATGCCATCGCCACGTCGTGGATTGTGCCATCAGGCATTTGCACGTGAAGGGTAAAAGAAGATCGGGGAGTCTCGGCCATATTTATTTGTTACGAATTTATTTGTAAGATAACCGGTAGGTCGTGTGGGCTGGTTTGCTGGAATCAATCATCGCTTCCACCAATTCCTGGTTTACTTTCTCCTTACTCACCGAAAGGTTTACCGTAAAGGTAAACGGTTCTTTCTCATTGGTAAACTCACTGATCTCCGGCTTCTGTCCGAGATAGATTTCCAGAACCCTGCTCAGAGCCCAGCGGGTGCCTCTGCGAGCATAGATCTGATGTGCTTCTTCGAGCAAGGTCCTGCGCTGCGCCTCACTCCAGGTTGAATCAAATAGCATCATATACCAGTTCGCCAGCCAGGGAAGAAAATCCAATGGGGCTGTGCCAGGATCAAGATACAAATCAAAGTTATCGACATTCCACTCGATTGGGATCAAGATCGACTCGAATAACGCCAGAAAACGGGACATAAAATCTGTCTGGTAAATACCTGGCAAATAGTTGAGCATGCGCTGGCTGTAACCACCCAGCCCAGGAGGCAGGGAACCACCAGCACCTGGCATACCCTCCGGCAGCTCCATTTTGAGATCATCCCCGGGCGGCGTGGGAGGTGGAGGCGCTCCAGCCTGGTCTACAGCTTGCTTTCCTTCATCAGCAGCCAGCTTGATCACTTTCTTCACCGGCTTGGAAGGGACTTTAGGTGGTTCTTTACTTTCCGGCTTTGCTTCTGGCCTTTCAACCTCTGGAGGCTGCTTGGGTGTGCTCATCTCCTCGCCAGCAGGTGGCTGCAAGCCTTCCACTTCCCCAGTCGCCCCGCTGTACTCAGCGGCCCCTGTGTACTCAACAGCCCCTGTGTACTCAGCGGCCCCGCTGTACTCAGCGGCCACTACTTCAACCTGGATCTCAAAAGGACCGATGGTGATTACAGAACCATCCTGCAAGCTGGCTGGCACTAGCTTTTCTAGCTTAATACCATCCACCGAGGTCCCATTCGCACTTTCCAGGTCAAGAATTTCGCATTCCGCCTCGGTGCAGGTGAACTGGGCGTGTCTCCTTGAAACCAGCGGATATGCCAACACCAGCTCACAGCCCGGGTCACGACCTAGAATGGCCTTTCCCACCGGAAGCACAAAATCGTGAGAGCTCTCAGGTCCTTTGACATGCAGTCGAAATTCAACGTTTTTTGCCATAGACGATCTCTATACAAATTCCACAGTATGCTTTCCAGAAGCGATCACCCCATGTGCCACAATCTCCAGGCTCTCCACCGGGGCCCCCTGCCCATCTCCGCCAGCCTTTGCATCAAACATCTCAACGCCACGTACGAATTGGATATTCGGAATACCTTGCAGGCATTGGTACACATCAGAAACAAACAGGCTGCGTCCAAACGACCAGCCGGTGCCCTCATTCCCTCCGGTCAAAGGATTCAGATACCGGTAAAGGCGAGCCAAGACATCTGCCTCCACCTGTGAGCGCTCCACCCCGGGCGCTGCACGCAGCTTCACTTTACAGGTCACCCACTGGTATGCCGGAGGACGAATATCCAGCCGTGTCGTCAAAAGCCGCCGCTCATCCAAATAGGCCGTCAGTGCCTCAACATCTGCTTCGTGCAAAGTAAGCGATTCTGGCGATAAGAAACCCTTCCGGGTTGTGCACACGCGGGATTACCAAAACATACACCTGCCCCGGCACGACCCTGCCCGCGTCCGATGGTCTCGGCTGCAGGCATTTCACCCGCCCGATCAAAGCGGGCAGCGCCTGCCGCGCCAGGAACTCGAAATCAGCCTCCGTCACAGCCCGCTCGCGTGCTCGCAGCATCGCCGGAGCGCGCATCTTGGCTGCTTCCAATGATTCAGCATCCAGGCCTCCCCAGGCTGCCTTGCGGTTATAGATGCGCGCGATATAAGGAATAGCCGTCTTTAATGTATTCAAGATCCCCCTTTGCACATTTCCGTCTTGCCCTCCACCAAAACGATAGCCCTCAAAGATCAGGTTAGCCCCTCTGGGCGGCACTGCCCCATACAACTTGATCGTACCATCCTGCTGCCGCACTGCCGGCCCCAGGCGCAGCTCCCCCGACACGCTGTCCAAGGTATAGTGTCTATCGCTGGCATTCGAAGATGAAAAATCCGTTACTTCTTCCCAAACCACCGGCGGCTTGTTTTCCTCCTGTACCAACAACCTTTCCCCGGCTTCCCGCTCCAATATTGGAAAATTCTTTAAAGTGCAGCGCTGCCCTGGAGCGCCATCGCTGACCCCCAGGAATTCACGCGTAGCTTTCTGAGCATGGGTGGCTGCCGCTGTGCCTCCCCAGCTTGCCACACTTACGCGCTTAAGGCGTGGCGAAACCCGATAAGCGCGCATACCCTGCTTCTGCTCCTCAGGGGTAATTTCCTTTACCCTCACCCTCACCCAGTAAAGCGATTTCCCGGCTGTATCATACTTGCCCATCGCCGGCAAGTGCAGGCTAACCCGTCCGGTTAGATTCATACCTTTCGTAGTATCAACATCCACCTCGCAAGCTTCCCAGCGCACATCCGCTTTCCCGGTTGAGGCCTCCCAACAATAAGGCGGGAGCGTCGGGTCAATCCCAGCCCCACCCGCCGGGTCCAATTCCATCTCGAAGCCCAAGATATGCTCGCTCAAATCGTTCTCAAAGCCAAAATACAGTGCATCATCCACATTCGGCAGCGCGGTGAAAACATCGAAACCCTTCAAACCCCGCCTCCAGCCGCCGTAAATTCTGCTCCTTGAATACACGTTGGGTTCCCATCCATCACGCACGCGAGCTGATCATTCCCAAAACTGGCGGGTGCACCACGAAGTTCTTATCGGTGGTGAACACAATTGAGCGCTCCGTCTCAGTCTGCGTGCTGGCTACCTCCGTGCCTGCCGGGATCACCACCGGGTTTGGCTGGGGGGCTGAAAGCCAGAATGAAATAGGCACCTGCGCCGGCACCGGCCCTCGCAGCGTAATTCCCAGCATCTCCATAAACCGGATGTAATGCAAGTCCGGCACCTGGTTGATGCGGTATAACAGGATATCGGTCATCCAGGCAAACAGCTCGATCAGAGTCACCCCCGGATCACTGACATTATGATCCGTCCACTCCTTGCAGTAATGCGGAATGCGCTTCTTGGCCTCATCCACCAAGTCTTGAAATTGACGATCATCCAATTTCGGCGCTGCTAAACCCATCTTCGATGAACTCATCGACCACCTCCAAACTTTTGGTACTGTTCCTGAAGTACACACTGCTTTCGATATGCTGCTGGCCACCTTCGTCGCTATCGACCAACCACTAGAAATTACTCTTCTGGAATTAAATAAAACGGGTGCACCAGGCTGCGCCGGTCATGCGTTGCCTTGGCTTCATACTCAATCTCGATTAACAAGCGGTTGTTTTCCTTTGGGTCCGGGGCAACCACTACATTCATGACATTAATCCTTGGCTCCCACATCCCCAACGCTTCCTCCACATAGCGGCGCGCCTGGGCAGCCGTATGGCTGTTGTTCGGCGCAAATACCAGCTCGTGCAGCCGGCAGCCAAAGGTAGGTCGCATCACGCGCTGCCCTGGAGAAGTAGACAAAATAATGAAAATAGACTGAACCAGCTCATTGCGCTCATGCGTCAGCGCCACCCCACCTTGCGCGTCGATCCGGGGAGGAAATGCCCACCCACTGCCAATAATTTCCCGCGCTGAACCTGCTGCCAACCCGGTTTTCCCCGCAGGGCTGTACTCAGTCCCGATGCCATCTTGCGGTAAAGGTTTATCGACTTTCGCCATTTCTCATCCTCCAATCATCACGGTACCGACCGCTATCAGCTGCCCGCCGGTATTCGGCACCGGTTCGGCACAAGTCTGCACCATGTCTCCCATGCGTGCCGCCGGCTTTCCATTGATCATCACCGTTGCGCTGCCCATTGTGATCCTGCCCTCGTTCGTCGGAGGGACCTGAAAGCTCGTACCTGGTGGTGTAGGGATATGCGGCGGCTGGTTAGAAGCCGTACTCCCTACCGTCGCGGCTGCTTTGCCATCGATCTTCACATTCTGGCTCAGGCTGCCATCCAGCATCCCGCTGAAAGGATGCGGCAATGGGGTAGGCACCGTACCGCTTGGGCTTGGCACCATCACAATGTGCATATCCACTGCGATAATTTGATCCCCTTGCTTGGCTGCTATCTTTCCCATAGTTAGTTTATATTCACCATCGAACCCTTGATATTCACCTGCCCCGAGGCCTCGATATCGATATTGCCACTCGCCGATATCTTCAAGTTAGAACCTGCCTTCAGCGAAACACTCGATCCCGTGTCCAGGTTCACTTTATCATCTTCCACCACAATGGAGGCATTCGAGGTCTTGAGAACAATTTTTCGATCCTTATCACTTAACGTCACACTGCGTCCATCCTTCGTCACGATCTCGATCTTCTTTTCGCTGTCATCGTACATGGCTATCCAATGGCCTTCGATCGAGTGCCATGTACGCACCAACGGCTTATCATTTCCTGAAACTTGAGCCGCTTCTGGGGGCAGGTCGTTCTTCCCATTCCATAACCCTCCCAGCACCACCGGTCGATTAAAATCTCCATGCTCAAACGCCACCAGCACTTCATCCCCCACGGCTGGCACAACCACCAACCCCGCCTTCTTCCCTGCACCAATCCCCAATACCCTCGCCCAGGTGCTTTCCACGTCATCTGCCATCCAAGGGAACTTCAATTTCACCCTTCCCCAATTCTGCGGGTCCGCCGTATTCGTCACCACGCCCATCACCACGCCTCCCCAGCGATCGAGGGGGGCCTGGTGGGTCATTTGTTCTGTCACCAACCCCGTGCGCGCCCCTCTCACCGTAAAGATCGTCTTCAGACCCTCCGGCGAAAAGAGATGCGTGGCGCTGGTCACCAGGTAACTCCCCGAAAAGCGTGGACCCAAGGCCTCGATCCGCACCCACTGCCCGGCCTTGATCTCCGGACTCCGGTAAGCGACTCCCTCCGCCTCGATAAATGCCCCGCTGATCTCATCCAACCGCGCCGCTGCCAGCGCGTCAGCCTCCGGCTGGCTGACGACGGGTTGGTTCACAATCACCACTTTCCCCTGCCCAAAGCTGTTCGCCCACTGCGCCCCGTCTTTCGAATCCCCAATCTGTGGGTAAAGCTGCCCAGAGCTGGATCTCCCCACGATCGGCTGCATGCTGCTCGGGTCCCAGCCTTTCACAATCACCTCGTCTACCTGCTCCGCCAGGCTGGCCCGGATGCGGAATGAAAGCAAGTTATCGCCCCAGGTCAGGGTGAAACTTGCTGATCCGGCGGGCGGCTTGCGGAAATACAGCTTGCCATCCGCCACAAAACTCTCATACCCGATCCGCCAAGCGCGCTGCATCAAAAATTCCAGGTCAGTCTGGTTGTGCTGGTAGAGATGATCGTAGACTGTCGTCGTCGCATCAATTTGTGATGACAAGCCTGCATTCCCCGCAATCTGCCCGGCCAGGTCGCTGTCCTTGATATTCAAAAAAGCCTTGCTCTTGCTCTCCCGATATAAGCGATGTGACTTGTCATAGCCCCTGATCAACAGCTCCGCGATCATCCCCTCCCCATACTGCGGCTCTAAGGCAGTGATCTCACCCTTGATCAAAGATACCGGCGTCCCATCTGCCTTCTGCGCCAGAACTTCCACCTCTTTGGTCAGGTCAAAGGGGCCATTATTAAGCAGCTCCAGGACTGGGTCAAGGAAACGCAGCAGGAACATTCCAGGCAGGTGCGAATGCTGGTCAACAGTCAGCGATGCCAACGTATCCATCACATTCTGCTGGATATCACTGCCATCTACCTTAATTTTCACCTGGCTGGCAAGCTCGTTCGGAGCTGGCATATTTTTCTCCTAAAATTATCCTTTTTTACTAAAAACCAATCCCGCTGTACTCATCGCCGATCCATCGGTATGGTCAATAATTGTCCTGGGTGCAGAACCAGCGGATTAGTTATTTGGTTCTGCTCAGCAATGGTCCGCCACTTGGTGGCATCTCCATACACCTCATATGCGATCGTGTCCAACCGATCGCCCGCCACCACCCTGCGCACACGCTGGATCGGTCCCCCGCCCGAAGTTGGGTTCTGGCTTGGATAATCGTTCACATCTTTGTGCTGTGTAAAAGTAACATCCACCTTGGCTCTCACCGGGGTCCCATCCAGCTTGAAGAGCGTAAACTTTTGGGACATTTCTGTCATCACCGCCACGAACCGGAACACGCCCCATTCAAAAGCCACCTCTGGTGGAGGCACCTTCACATCCCGACTCCCCTCTTGCCGGGTAGAGGATTCCATCAGCTTCCAGAGCTTGTTTGTCTTCAGGCTCACATCTTCCCCTTTTTCATACGTATCAAAGATCAGGCTCAGCTTCAGCACCTGCGGACCTGCCTTCTTGAACTCCACCTGGGGAACATTCGAATTGTTGCGGCTTTTCTCCTCGTACTGGTTGGACTTCGTCACCGTATATTCAAAGGGATTGAACATACATGAGATCGAAACTCCCCCGCCTTTTTCATTCCCGGAGCTGTCCACCTCAAAGACCCGAGCCGACACCAGGTTTCCGCGAGTATTCGGCATATGACTTATAACCTCCTTCGCATTCGTTCCCATTCTAAAGCCAGGCGCTTCTTAACTTCACCATATACTCGCCGCGCCAATTCATCCATATCGATCTCGGCCTGCGGCTGGCCTGCCTGCGACGCCGAGTCGGCAGCGCCCGATGCACCCTGCGACACTGCTGCGCCAGGTTCCACCTGTCTCTGCACAAATCCTGCCGGCGCCTCTGGTATCTTTTTGCCATTTTGCGGAGCAAGAGATTCTCTCTGCACAGGCATCCCTGAGGCAGCAGGTGAGGCAGTTTGCATAGGCTGCGGCCGAACGGCTGGTGGGCTCTCACCAATCAGCTCCCACAAATCGACTGGCAAGGGCCCGATCTCGGTCATCAGGTGCCCTCTACCTGAAGCCTCCTCTGAAGCCATTAACGCCCTGTCAGAGGCATTTTCGAAATTCTTACCAGGTATTTCTATCCCAGGGGCAGTGGCTATGGTCTCGAGTTCCGGTGTTGAGGGCGTTTGGTCGTGCGCACCTGGCGCTGCTCTCTCAGCCGGCTCCATCCCCTGATCCTTCTCATGAGCCGGGCGCTGCCGGCGCGGGGTAATAACCTCGACAGAAGAATCGGTGGGTTTCCCTGGCGATACTTCGCGCAGCGCATCCCGCACCTGGGCATGCTCCTCCTGGCCCAGGATTTCCAGAGATACGGCTGTATTTTCGGAGGTATCGATATTCCTGCCATCTACGATGTACACATCATTTGCATCGTGTGCCTCCTCCGCAAAGGCAGCTGGCCTTCCCTCCTGCGGCAGCGGTGAAGCTTGCCTCTGAACAGGCCACGCATCCTCCAGAGGTAGAGGTTGGATCGCTTGTGACTTCTGATCGTCTATCCGAGGCGCCTGTGATGGGGATTCGCTTGGCAGCGGCTCAACAGGTTTTTTTACATTGAAATCACCTGGTACAGATTCATCTGAGGAAATCCCTGCGATGATGCGCTCCTCGTTCTCACCCAAAGGGGTTGAAACCGGCGTCTTAGAGCTCTCTGTACTGGCAGACAGGGTTTCTCCCAATTCGGGCTTGGTCATCACAGGCAGCCTGGAAGGAACAGCCGCATTTGGCGTGTCTGTAACGGATTCCATCTCCAAACTTTGCACGCGTGCCAGTTTGGTGAGATCTCCCCCTTTGCCAGGCTCAGGGAGAGTAAGCGCCTCTTTGGGGGTTCTCTGCCCAGGAAATTGGCTTTCAGGCATGTTCTCCCCAGCCGTTTCTCTTTCCCCTGGCTCGTCCACTTTCCGCGGCTCCTGTGTACTCGTGGTACCTGCTGTACTCAGCGGCAGCCCCAACATCCCTGCATCCAATGCCGCCGCTTGCTCCGGCACTTCCGCTGCCAACCTGGGGGCTCTGTCTTCTATCTTCTCGCGCTCCTCTTCGCCGGGTTCAACAACACCTTCTCCAGCAGCAGTCCGATTTGAGTGTGGTTCAGCGCTCGCTTCTCCCTCATGACGTTTTTCCTCATGCTTTCTGAAGATGGTCTGGAGGCGCTTCCAGACTCCATCCTCTTGTGGAGAGAGGCTTCCGGCATCAGCCTGCTTCTCCACGCTTTCCCGCTTGCTCGATCTTGCCTCTTCTTGCGGTTTACCCGGTAATGCAGCGCTTTGAGCAGGTTTTTGCACAGTAAGCTCAGGCGGCTTCTGAGAACTTCGAGAGAGCATCCCCATTTCAGCATGAAGTTGGGCGGCGAAACCACTTGAAGGTAAGCGCCCTTCCTGAGATTGCTGTACCTGCTCGGGCTTCTCCAGGCCCATTTCCGCAGCCTGAGATTTCTCGCCTCCGGCAGCCGGCTCTTCCGCGAACAATTCATCTCCGCCTTCCCGTGGAGCCGGGGTTGGCACCAGGCGCGCCACCACCACTGGGACAGGTTTCGTACCGGTCTTGTTCCAGGCCGGTTGGGTCGTACTCGGGGTACTCGTCGCCAATGCCACAGGCAGGCGGCCTCGTCCCAAACCCTGCTGAAGCTCAATCGGAACAGTGCCGCCAGCAGCTCCCAAAGCCGCGCGATTGGGTGACGGTGATGCAGCAGGGGTACTGGTTGTAACCAAGTTCCCCGCATCCAACGCCGAAACGCGTGTATGCCTTTGGATACGCCTGATGAATGGGTTGCGCCTGCTCCTACGAGATTGAACCATCCTGATCAGCTTCTCCTACCCCAGCTTGACAGTGATCTCACCGCACGCCAGGTCCAGGGTCTGAATTGCCACGGTCGTTGCATCCGATTTCAGCTCGGGCCCGCGCCAATTGATCGGGATGGCATCTGCCAGGTTCCAGGTGATCACTGCCTTATGACTCACATCCAACAAGGTGATCGCCACTGGTTTACGAGCAAACTGCTCGCTCATGCACTGCATATACCAGTCGATCAATGCATGCTTGCCAACACCGTTCTTCAAACTGATCTTCCCGGCCTTGCGCCTTCCTGGCAGCTGGTGAGTGAATGTATTCAACCCACCTTCCTTCACTTCTTCCACCTCCCATTCGATATTGGGCAGGTTGCATTCTGTGAAGGCCGCCTGCGGCTTGCCATCCACATCAACCAAGAAACGAAAAGCCGCGTTGGTCAACGAACGAATTTGGGCTTCATCAGGCATTACCAACCTCCTGCAGCTCCCGATACGCCGTCGCTGCCCCCCAGCTTGCTTGAGGGCAAACGGTACCGCTCCAACTCATTTTTCAGGTCTTCCAATAACAGCGCCATCACCTTATCTGCCAATTTTTCAACCAGCTCTTGGGTCAAGGCGCCAACTGGCATCGGAGGGTTATTTGTAGAAGTGTTCGATTCTTCTGGCATCTTAACTCACTCATTTTGCCTAACACTACGCTCAGAGTAATCTTTGGGCTCGTTACAACAATGACGACGTCAAAACCCAACAGACCCTTATACCTCATCCGCTTCCGACCCGGCTGCACCCAACGGTGAAACCTGCACATCGAACTTCCCGTGACAATGTGGGCAGACCACTCCCAACATGACATTTTCCTGGGTATTCAAACGCAAGTAAACATCTTCCAGGTAAGCCATATCAGAAGCAAACAGGTTTTCAACCACCTGAGGCGTTACTGCCGGCAGCTTACCCAACTGCACAATCACCCGGCTCAATAAAACTACCGGCAGATAAGCCTCATTAGCCTGCACCTGCACATCTTGCAGGGCTTCGATTTCATCCAGAGCGGTTGCCAGGCGCATCCGCACATCCCGGTGGATGATCCCACTCGCGTCGATGAACCCACGCGGCAGCGTAAAGTCAAACTCTGTCTGCAAGGTCATTTAACCCGTTTGATGTATTCGTGGGCGATGGTCAATTCCTCAATGCCGATCTCATTACTATCCGCCTTAGGCTGCGGACCCGTCACCTTGTTAGGCCAGCCGCGCTCGAAGTTCCAACGCGCCACTTCTTTCAAGGTTTGATCGAACATAATAATGGAACCATCCCGCCGTGCTTTGTCCACATTACCGTCTTCAACCTGCTTACGCCAATCCCAGATGTCCATACTGCTCGTGATACCGCGCTTGAGCACGATATTCTCCCATTTCAGGCGCCCCGGGATCTTCATCACCACTTCCTGACCTTTATCGGTGATCACCTTATGTTCGATCACCTCATGTTCTGAACCCAGGCCAGAGCACTCCGTGAAAAAGCCCTTAACCACGCCCTGAATATCGATCGCAAAATGAAAACCAACCAGGGGATTCTCGTCAGCCATTTTGATACTCCTTTCTTATCTACCTGTGTTATCTTTATTTATCTTCTCAAAGAGCAAGAACCTGTCCTGAAAGCAACCAAGGATTGATCTTGCTAGGATGCGTTTGGACCCGCCCATTGGCTAATGCGGAAGATCACAAACTCCGCAGGCTTTACAGGCGCCATACCTACTTCAATGATCAGCTGGCCCAGGTCACGAATTTCAGTCGGGTTCAGTTCCTCATCACACTTCACGTAGAAAGCCTGCTCGGGCGTTGTCCCAAACAAAGCCCCGCCACGCCAGACCACCTTCAAGAAGGAAGTCACATCGCGGACCACTTTCGCCCACAGCGTCGCATCGTTCGGCTCGAAGACCACCCAGCTCAACCCGGCCTCCATTGAAGCTTCAACCATGATGAACAAACGGCGCACATTGATATACCGCCAGGCGCCGTTGCTGCTCAACGTGCGTGCACCCCAGACGCGGATGCCACGCCCTGGAAAAGCCCGGATGCAGTTCAAGCCAATTGGATTTAATACATCCTGTTCGCCCTTGCTCAATTGGAGCTCCAGGTCAACCGCACCCAAAACAACCTGGTTGGCCGGCGCCTTATGCACGCCCCGGTTTGAATCCTCACGGTTATAGATGCCAACTACGTGTCCGCTGGGTGGTACCAGCTTCGATGTACTCCCACTGCCGCTCAGATCAGCGATCTTCACCCATGGATAATACATCGCCGCATACGACGAATCGAAATTCGTATAGAAGCGCCACTCCCGCGCTTGCTGTGCTGTCAATCCTGGCGGCGTATCCAACACCGCAAAGCGGTAGCGCATCTTCTCGCAGTGAGCGATCATCGCCGTCTGCACCATTTTGACGCGTTCTTTGGCCTCATCCGAGCCATCGTACCCCGCCATCACATCTGGGCAGACCACCAGGCGCACCTCATCTTGTGCTTCCAGCCCGCCCAACCCGGTCCGGTCGGCCGGGTTGCCGATGAAATCGGCCGCCGAAAGCGGCTTTACACCGCCTCCAGCCAGTGTGAATGTGCCCTCTTCCGGTAATGCTGTCGGAGCACCCACATCGGTGATGGTCACAGTGTCAAAAGCCGCCTCACCCACATAGCCTTCGCCCTTCTTCATCACCAATCCAGCTTTGGACTCTCCACCCACCGTCAGCGAGAAGCTGTCCTCGCCGGTGGCTTTGACCGTTACGGTCAGGCCATTCGCTCCCGGGCCAGGAAACTTTGAAACCACCTTGAAGCTGCTTCCCTTAACCTTCGATGGCACGGCTACATCAGCTGCTTTGGCCTCTCCGCCGCCTTCCTTGACAGCTCTCAAGCTGGTCACATAGCATGGACCGCCGCCATTACTGAAGTATCCGTAGACGGCGTCAGGCAAGAAAGCACCCGAGACGAACTCGCCGAAGATTTCACTGAACTGTGTCCAGCTTGTGACCAAGGTGGGCTTGTTCAGCCGCGACTCGACCACTGTCCTCTCGCCGGTCGCCGCATCAATCGCCTTCATGCTCGCCTCTGCCGTGATCCCCACAAATGCCGCCATCGAGGTACCAACCGCTTCGATGGGTTTCGTGCCGCGTTCAACTTCTTCAACATACACACCTGGAGATGCATAACTTAGAGCCATTTTTTACCTCCTTACCATTGAAACTATTTTAATAATCAAAAACTTTTCTTAACCTGCCAGAGGTTCTTAACCTGACTGGGCTTGTCGAATCGTCAAGAGCTCGTTTTATGTCAGGATATGTCTTCTATGTCAGGCCTCCTTCGGCGGTGATCGGGGGTGGATTAAAGAATAGGGCATTTACCCACCTTTGTACTCGCTGTACTCAGCGCCAACGTCAATCTCCAGATCATAACCGCCGCCTCGCATTGGCACAGTAATTTTCTTCTCAATGAAACGTGGGCGTTCCCCAGGTTTACGCTCTGGCAGCCAGGCTACCAGGGTGTAATCACCCGGCTGCAACCCTCGAAAAATAAAATTCCCTTGATCATCCGTTTTACCGATATAGCCAGTCCCTTTGAGCGCCACATCGATCCCGGCTTGGGGAGCTCCCTTCAACTGGTCCCGCACGGTGCCCCCAATGAAAACCATCTCGCCTGGCTCCGTATCTGGCCTCAAAACCCACTCGCGCGGCAGGGTCAGCAATTCACCCGTGCGCAGGGTCAGCGTCTTGACCACCGGACCCGTGACCTCCTTCCAGGGATCCAGCGCCAGTGTCACAATATAAGACACGCTTGGACGCAGCTCGTTATCCAATGAGCTCCACACTTCCGCCGGGTTGGTCAGCCTGTCATGAGCAGCCAGGCGAGCCTGGATCTCGAAAGGTGGGTTTTGGAGACTGCCGACCAGCTTGTCGTTCGTTAAAACTGGGAAGCGGAACAGCGCCAGCAAGGCCCGCGTCAGCAAACGGTGCTCATCATCGGGTTCCGCTGCCCAGGTGGTCAGCATATAAAAACAGTCCACCCTGAAGGGAGACCGTTTCAGATGGGCGCGACCATCCCCATTATCCGGCAGGCGTTCCCATTGATGCTGGCGCAGGACATTATTCTCCCGCACATCATACAAGAACAGGTTAATGGACGGCCGCGACAGCCTACCGCTCCACTCCCGCTTTGGCTGGTCAAAGCTGATCTCCACTTCCCCATTCTTTACAGGGATTTCTGCAATCAAAAGCTGCCGTAAAGTTTCATCGAGGTCTGCTAGCATAGATCATTTCTCGCTTCTCATGTAAAAAGTGAACCTTTATTTTCCTACTCATTCAATCGCTTCGTCTGCAGCTCTTCTTCCTCAGGGGTCTTCTGGGACTGCTCTCAATTCGCCAGCAATTCTTTTTCGTCCTCCGGAATTTCCTGGCGCTGCACTCCTTTCATTTGCAGTTCTTCTTCCTCTTCCTCCGGTGTCCTCATCGCCATCTCCTGACGCTGCACTCGCTTCGTTTGCAGCTCTTCTTCCTCGGGTATCTCCTGCCTCTGAACGCCTCTCGTCTGGCCAGCCATAGGAGCGTTCGTCACTGCATGGGCAACAGCATCGGCCTTTTTCTCATACGCATCGTCCGGCGCATTGACGGTCATCTTCGTACCTCCCCCCGTTAGTCCACTGCTTTGCTGTACCACATGGGTCATCTCATGCGCCAAAAGCTCCTGACCGCTGGATGAGCTCGGGGCATAGGCTCCTGCTCGGAAGTAAATATCATTGCCGGTCGTAAAAGCCTGTGCACTCAGGTCTCGATTTAGGGCATCCGCTTCGGGTGAAGTGTGCACATGCACATCGCTAAAATCATACCCCAAGGCAGTTCCCATCTTCTCCTGGACAGATCTGTCCAATACCTGCCCGCCACCACGTTCTTTTTCGAGGCGCGTCGCGGTATCTTCATCCAGCTCAAAGGACTGTTCTGAATTTTGTTGGTTGATAAGGCGCTGCACTGCCCGATTTCCTACCAGTTTCTGCAGATTTACCAACGCGCCATTTGTGTTGCTGGCATGCTGAGATTGTTCACTTTTTGATCCCTTGAGAACCCTGGATTTTTTTTCATCAGCGGAAACATGTGTTTTGTTCATCTGATCCACTCCTCTCAAATTGGAAGCCAACTATCGAACGGCATCCAGCTTTTCTTTCTCCCTTTCCCATAAACCATCTAATCCCACTTCGGCATTTATCGCCATAGGAGGCGTTTTTTCCTCATCGACATTTCCCTTACCCTCTGGCTTCTCCGCTGCCTGGTTAAGTTGCTCTTCACCCACCAGGTGTTCTGTACCTGCCAGGTGTTCTGTACCTGCCACGGCCTGCTCTGCCGCTGGAACGCCTGCCATAACAGGTTTCTTCTCCGCCTCTACCGTTTCATTCCCTTCGGATTTCTCCGCTGCCTGGCCCAGGGGTTCTGTACCTGCCAGGTGTTCTTCACCTGCCAGGTGTTCTTCACCTGCCACGGCCTGCTCCATCGCTGGAGCACCTGCCAACCCGGGTTTCTTCTCCGCCTCTGCCGTTTCATTCCCCGCTGGCTTCTCCTTTGTCCGGTTGGCAATCTGCTCCACTACTGGAGATACTTCCGGTAAAGGAGTCTTTTCCATTCCAGCAGGCTCCTTACCCTTTGGTTTCTCCTCCGCCTGGGCAACGATTTGGTCCACTGCCGGAGCACCGGCCAGTACAGGTTTCTTTTCCTCCTCACCTATCTCCTTACTCTTTGGCTTCTCCTCCGTCTGGGCAGCAATCTGATCTACCTTTTCAGTACCTGTCTCCGCAACAGGTGGCTTCGTCTCGCTCGGCTCCTTTTCACCAGGTTTTTCAGGCATTTGTGCTGTTCCTGGTTCTGTACCAGGGAGCTCAGGTAACTTCTCCGGCTTGGGCAGTTTTTCTTCCAGGTGTTCTTCACCTGCCGTTGGCTTTTCAAACTCCTTCTCTGACTCAGGCTGTGGTATCTGTCTTGCGGCTTCCTCTTCTCTTTCTCGCCTGCTTCCTCCAGCAGGCTCAGCCAACCCAGGCCCGCTTACCCCCCCACCACTGGCACTAATTTCCACCCACTTAAGTAACCGTTGGTACGTATTGGTAAACCGGCTGACCAGGCGCTGGACACGGTTCCTGATGGCATCAAAACGCCCTTGTATCCAGTTCAAGACGGGGGTGAAAGACCGGTCCCTAATCGAGCTCACCACAGCTTGCGCACCCTGGCGGATTGTCGCAAAGGTCGCCCGGACCGCAGAGATTGCATTGACCCAATTGGCCCTCACACGTGACCATGTGTTTTGAGCTCCAGACATCAGGCGATTTCCGCGGCTGATCGCAACTGTTAAGGCATGCATGCCCCTTGTGAGGCCGAGCGTCACGAAACTCGAACCCATCATTTGCAGGTTCTGCCATGCCCGCATGCCCCTGGCGCTTATCCCACTCCAGGCCCCCTGAGCTGTATTCGCCAGCGTATCCACCGCCCCATTTGCCCCCCTCCGCAGACGGCTAAGAATACCCTCTACCCGGACGCCAAAAAAACTCAGGATAGATCCCGCCATCCCTGTCAGCCGGTTAATGGCGCCGTTGATGCCAGTCCGCAGCCGCTCAATCATGCCTCTCACATTCGCCCGCAGGTTATTCACCACTGTATTGATCTGATTCATCAAACCACTGAGATGAACACTAAGGACCATCGCCAATTGGTTAAAAGCCATTTGCAGCGAAAATCGCGCTCAATTCCAGGACTCAGCAGCCTTTGCAAGCCCCTGGTCGATTTTCTGAATTACACGCTGGTTTACTCGCACAAAGCCTTGCTCCAGTCGCGTCCAAACTCGATCCAGCCTCTCGATTACAAAACCAGATAAGCGCTCGGCCTGGGCTTCAACGAAACCCCACAGGCGCTCTACGCTTGAGCTGACCAAGCTCAAGACACTTTCCAATTTTTCTTGTACAGGCGTTAAGATCGACTGGATGCGCTGCCAGGCGTTCTCGATAATCCTGCGCGCTTCCCCAACACCTGCTTCTCCCCTGCCACGCTGGAGGACCTGTTGGGCCTGAGATTCCGCCTCAGAAAAGGTCACCTCAGCAAGCTCTTCCGCTTTTTCAACCTGCGGCTCAAAGCCGGCTTCTTGGCTCGACCACTGTGCCTCAGCCTGGCTGGTAAAACCCTCAACGGCAGCATTTAACTCGTTCGTGCCTGTTTTGGCTCCTTCCTGGACCATCGACACCTGGCTGTTGGCCTCTGCCTGTTCGCTGCTGTACTCGGTTTGGACCTCCGACTGCACCTCACCCGCTTGGATTTCGACAAACGACTGGCCTGCTTCGGTTTGTGCTTGGGCTTGCTCTTCGCCTGAAGCAGCCTGGGTATGTACTTGAGTACTTCCAGCCTCTGCCTGAGTGGTCAATTCGTTACTTTTCTCAGCAGCTTCGGACTGTGCCTCTGTTGAACCTGCTTGAGCCTGGTTCTAAATCGAGGCATTTTCTGAGATTGCTTCGCTCGACACCTGGCTTAAAACCAGGCTGTTTGACGCTTCATCTTCCCCCTCCCGTTGAAATCATAGAAGCCAGATGTCGATTTCCCTGGTGGGATCCGATTTGTACAGCAAACTGCTGCTGCTGAACATTGGGCAGCTGTTTTATCTGCTTGAGTTGATTCTGCCATCCGGTTGACTCTCCGGGTACAAGATTCGCTTCACTCAAGGATCCAGGCGTAGAAAGTGATCCTCTTTCCGACGGCTGCCTGGCTTTACCCTCCGGCGCACGGTTCTTTTTTATTTTATCGACGCGCTGAGTTTGGCTCGCCATCTGCGCTTATATCCCTCCCGCTGTCGATGTACCGCGAAGTTTTTTATCATCCATTGCCAGAGCCGTTGTACCCAACGCCAAATCTTCCTCACCGACCAAGCGTCCCATCTTCTGCAGCTCCCGCCGCGTGCCGTGCAGCAGATGAGTCATATTGACCGCTCCGCCATCCGAGGCTGCCAGGTAAGCAGCCGTAACGAGAATATTGCGGATATTGCCTCCTGCCAGCTTGAACCGGCGCGCCAGCAGCGGCAGATCAATATCAGTCTCGCAGGGAACCTCTGGAGGAAAGAGGGTTTTCCAGATACGCAGCCGGTCTGCTTCCTCCGGAAAAGGAAAATCGACCGCGAACTGCAAACGCCGGGTAAATGCCTCATCCAGGTTCGAGCGCAAATTGGTAGCCAGGATCGTAACCCCGTTGTAAGCCTCCATGCGCTGCAGCAGGTAGCTGATCTCAACATTGGCATACCGGTCATGCGAATCACGCACCTCAGAGCGTTTGCCAAACAGTGCATCCGCCTCATCAAAGAAGAGGATGGCATTGCTGGCTTCTGCCTCATTGAAAATACGCTCCAGATTTTTTTCGGTCTCGCCAATGTACTTACTAATGACTGTCGATAAGTCGATCTTATACAGGTCCAGACCCAGCTCTGCTGCCATTACTTCGGCCGCCATCGTCTTTCCGGTGCCAGGAGCCCCTGCAAACAAGACGGTTACCCCTCGGCTGGAAGCCAGTTTTTGCCCAATCCCCCATTCATCCAGCACCTTGGGGCGCCTTCGAATTGTATCGACAATCTCATGCAATAACTGCAGTTGGTCAGTCGGTAAAATGATATCGTCCCATACATAGCGCGGGGAAATCTTGCGTGCCAGGCTGGCAAGCCGCGGGTTCGAATAGGCCCGCGCCGCGGCAAAAAGCTCAGCATTTCCCAGGCGCCTGCCCGCCTGGTTGCAGTGATCCCTTGCCGAAGCCACCGCATCTCGGATCTGCCCTGAAGTGAGCTGGAATTGACCTGCCAACGAAGCCAGATCCGGGTCTTGTTCCATCCTTACACCTGATTGTCCCAGGTAATACTGCCATAACCGCAGTCTCTGAGGGTATTCTGGCATTGGGAACGCAAACCAGGCTATGCTGCGCTCGCGATCTATCCCGCCCGCCTGCCAGGGTGCTCTACCACCCAAGATCACCAACCCGCTGTACTCATCGGCCTCTTCTTTTACACAAACCTGCGCCAGGTATTTTTCAGGAGGCAGTCCAGCCTCAAGGCAAGCATCCCAACCCTGGATAAAAAGCCCAGCCCCAAGCAGCCTGGCGTCTCGCAGCGCCAATCCAATGATTTCATTCAGATACTCACTGTATGCTGCGGATTCGCCTTGCCGTTGCGCTGCGCTCAACGGTCCCGATGTACTCATCGGCCCCCATCGGCTGTCGCCCAGGCTGGTTTGATCTTGCCCAGAGGCAGCCTCCAGATCCAGCCTCAAAAGCGAGCGACCCATCTGGCTCGCTACCATTTGTGCCGCGGCAGCCTGGCTAAGCTGATCGGCTCCCCAAAACACTACCACAGGCGCCGGATTGGTTAACTTCTCCAGTTCGCTTCTCAACTTCCCTTCCAAGAGGGCTGCTGGCCCGCTGCCTGTCCTGAGCGCAGCCGAAGGATACTCATCGGCCCCGATGTACTCATCGGCCCTATTCTCTGAGTCTGGTTCACATTCTGAGAGGTGGAGGAACTTAGCCATTTCTGGCCTGGGTTGGTACTTCCCTAAAAGCCAACGCACAATGCCCTCATCCACCAACAACGACTGGCTTAATAGAGGTAATTTCCCCGGCTGATCTTGGGCTTTCTCAAGAAAGTGCCGCTTAAAAAGGGGGGCGTCTGCATCAAAATGGGCTAATTTCTCAAATCGGTCTGGCCCATTCGGGCATAACAGATCGAGGATCAAATTGACTGTCGGCTTTTTACGGGTTACATCATCCTGTAAATATCCATACAGGCGCTCATACTTTAGATCTAAGAAAGGCGCAGCACAGATCAAGAATGCATCCCGGTCAAATGGCTCCCATCCAAATCGATCCGAAAGCCTGACCAGGCGCAGCTCTTCACGATCACAAACCTTTCCCTCCAGGGTAGACACTTGCTCAGAGGCTTTTCCAAATGCGCTCTCGAACCAGGCTGCCTCCTCATCTGCCAGCACCCCGTATTGCCCCCAGTTTGCTCCCAGGGGGTGTTCCATCAGCAGCGCAGCCTCGCTGTCTGAAATGTACAGCCCACGAAATGCATCCCGCGGATCTTGCCCAGCCTTCTGCCAGCATAATACCTGCCTGCGAATCAGAAGATCGATGCGCAGCAGCTCAGCCTGCAGGTGCTGAAAACTCAGGTCAGCAGGTTGGGCATTGCCTCGGGCGAAAGATCGTGGGGGGCTTGTGCTCTGAACCATTATTTCAACCTGATCCGTTCCCATGTTGCCCGCAGCTTACTTTTGAGGGAAGCCAGGGTGGTCATCTTCGCCGGCACCGGCACCCCCGAATTGCCCGACACCTGCTCACGGATAAATCTCACGATACTCTCCATGTCATAGAAATACAACCGCCTTCCGCTTCCAACGTAATCAATGGAGCCCCGCCAGCCCGATTCATCCCTGCTTTTTAGGGGCGCTTCGCCGGGCAGATGTTTCTCGCCCGCCGGGTGCTCTTTACCTGACCGGTGCTCTCCGCCTGCCAGGTGCTCTCCACCTGCCAGGTCAGATGCGTTCCAGATACGAACAATGAAGGAATGCGTTTCTTTTTCCACGGCATCAATTTCGATTTCTGCAACAGGTTTTCTCAATCTGCTGCTGAATTTCCTATGCCTTCCTATCTCATACGCGGTAATGAGAATCAAAAACAACGCCTGCAGTGGACAGCTAATCACCACCTTACCATGCAGTCGTCTGTTCAGCGTCTTTCTGCCGACGCTTTTTATATCTCTAAAAAGACATGGAGCCGTCTTTTACTACCAGAAATCCCCTTCTTCGTGCATGATTTGTACGGAAAGCCAAAACGAGCGTTTTATTCGGGGTTGAGCAGGTCAGAATGAATCAAAGTCTCAATCTGGCGCAGCTCTGCATTGGTCTCATCCACCAGGCGCTCCAGTACTTGCAAACGCTGCAAAACCTTCTCCACCTTTGTAGCCAGTGTGCTTGTAGTCCCTGCGGTACTCAGTGTCAATGCCTCAGCAGAGGGAGTATTTACGCCCCCCAGCCGTTGCACCTGGGGTGAAAATTGGTTATGAATCATTTGCTGGTAAACTGCCGTGGTCTCTTGCAGAGGGGCAATCCCCAGCTCCTCCCGCAAGATTTGCGCACAGCGCTTATACTGCGCCAGAGCCGCGCTCCGGTTGCCCGACAGCCAGTACAGGCGCATCATTTGCAAGTGAACCTTCTCGCGCGTAGGGTCTTGTCCCAAGATGCGCTCCCCGTAAGCCAGCCCGCGCTCGTAAGATCCGTGGGCTGCATGATAAACCATCAGCTTGTGAAGGGCCTCCAGGTAAAGCAAGTTCAACCGCTCGCGCTCATAGATGCACCAGTCATAATCTACCCCCTCCAACAGGTCTCCAGCGTACAGGTCCACTGCCGCCCCAAGCGCGTTGGCTTGCTCGAGCAGGATCTCCTGCCCGGTCACATCCTGGCAGGCTTCTACCGCAGCTTCAAAGATCTCCACATCCAGCCAATAAGAGCTGGTGCGAATAAAAGTTACACTCTCGTCGTTTACAAACAGGTAATCATCCAGGTTTGCTTGGGCTTCTTCAAACATCTGGCGCAGCTTCCATAAGCTGTTGCGCAGGTATTTCCGCGAGGCCTGGGTGGAATATTCTCCCCAAAAAACACTCGCTAATTGGTCGCGCAAGTGAGGATATTTAGAATTGAGCAGCAGGTAACATAGGAGCAGATGTGCTTGTTGGGACGGAAAATGAGCGAACGACTGCCCCTCCGCCATACCGATGTACCCATCGGTTGTCATCGGCCCCAGAGAGGCCTGGCCAGAGCCAAAAAGTTTGAGCTTGAGCATAGCAACCTGCCTTTCCTGGGAGCAAGACCCAACGGAACAGGTAACGCCTTGATGTACTCATCAACTATGCTAACTTATCGAAGATCAAACAATAATTGAAGTTATATCTTAATTATCTGAATTATTACTGAGCTTAAAGAACAAACCTATTGCTAGACAACCTATAAAGCTGAGTATGGCTCAAAATCAAGCTTTCGTCAATCCACCAAATATCCTAGTGGATCCGATGCCCTCACCAACCCTTTGCGCTTAAATAAGCTATAGGATCTAAAAACCTTTCCTTAATCCATTCCGGCTTGGCGTTCATCGGTAAATCTGCGCGTTGGCTCAGGTCTGTCTCCCAAGTAGCCCCATACGCTACCCCAAAGTGTAAGAAACGCTCCATGAACACCTGGGGAGAAGCAATCTTACCGAGAATGTGCCCTTTTGGATATTTCGCACCGATCTGTAAGTTAGCCAGCTCACTCAAGTGACTGTATATCGTTAGAATTTCCGCTCCCTCCAGCTCTCGGTGGCGGAATATTGCAATTTTACCGGCGCAGCCTCCCGCATTTTTTCCCGCGAACAGACACACGCCATCGGCTGCCAATTTCACCTCGCTGATCCCTGATAATTCTCTCAAGGCTTGTTCTCTCTCAGGAAATAGATCCACACCTGCATGCGATTCCGGTTTTAAGAACACATCTCCCTTCAACGAAATTTTTCCATCCAATGGAAAGCCGAAAGAGCTTGTACCAGCAACCTGACGACTGGCTGCAGGCAAATCCTCCACGGGCAGCTGGTCCAACAGCATCCAATACTGGCTGCGTTTTTCCCAGGCATATACCCGGGCTGGTCTGCTCACCAGCACCAGGTAATCGCGCACAAACTTGAAATACCTTCCAACTGCAGCCAACAGCCTCGTCCCGCGGTATGCAGCGCCGCGATACGGCTGGGTTACCCCTTCCCCGATGCCTGTCCTGAGCGCAGCCGAAGGATACTCATCGGCCCCGATGTACCCGACGTGCTCATCGTTCAAAAACCGGCCAAACACCAGCTCTTTCATCTCCTCATCTGCATCGATGAGCGCTTTCACTCCCAAAAGATAGCGGATCGTTGCCATAAATAACTTCCCGGGATCCGGCTTATCTAAGGAAAGCTCATTGTGACCCAGCACATCTAGTGCCGAGATTTTGTAGCGCTTCATCACTGCCCAAATCACCCCCAGCACATTGGCCATTTGCTGGGCTCCTGGCGCTGTTTCTGGATTGTCGAAGTTGAAGCCCGTAATCTCGATGGCAATCGTCCTCCAGCCCGGGTCAATCTTCGATCCAGTGTAAAAATCCTGCAAGATGGAATGGTCTCCCTTGTCAGCAAATTCTAAAGCATCCAGTGCATTGACGAAGTACTGCTGCCTCTCACGGAACTGTTTGTAATTCAATGATCTCAGGTGAGAAGCTACAAAGGGAATGCCGTCCTCATCCGGAGCCTGGGTCTGCAAGATGCCAATCACAGCCTCCTTCGATTCAGCCCCGATGTACTCATCGACGGTGGCAGGCCGCGCCTCTCCCACCAAGAAATGTGCGCTCGTGCGCGTCTCATATCCATTCGCCTCACGCAAGCCATCAAAGCCCCGCAGATATCCTGTAATTGTCTTATCGAAGTACTCCGGCTCGCCATACCAGTGCAGTACAATCCCCCACGACCATTCGGTCAGCAGCCGGTCAAACGCGGTTGACTTTTCTTTGTTCCACTGTGTCCTTGCCAGAGGCACGTTTCCAAGGGTATTACCTCCCCCATCCTGTAAAGACAAAATACCATCCGCAGAAATGATCATTGGCTGCACCTGTCTTAAAACGTCCTTAACCGGCTGCGGTAAACTCCTTATCAGCAGCGCGGGCCATTCCCCGCTGGTTGGGTGAGGTTCATCCTCCCCATCAAAAGCAGTGTATGGGTGGAGAGACTCCCCTCCACCAGCATCGATAGCCCCAGTTGCCATCGCACTGCTGCTCTCAGCGATCCCGCTGTATGCAGCAGCCAACGCCAATGCCGCTACCTTCAGGAAAGCTCTTCGGTTCATCCTCCGCCGCCATCAGGGCGGGGTGAACCCGCCCCCCACTCCCTACTGCCTATTCCCTGATCCCCTTTTCACAGCTCCCCGTCCCTGACGAAGATATCCATAGGCAGCTCGATATTGTTCATCGCAAACTTTTCCGCGAACTTCGGACGCAGCCCCGAAGATTTGATCGCACCCATCACCCGCCCGTTCACCACCCCCGTCTGCTGGAACATAAACAGATCCTGCATCAGGATCGTTTCCCCTTCCATCCCCTGCACCTCCGTCACCTGCACCACCTTGCGCGTCCCATCTCGCAAGCGGTCTACATGCACGATCAATTGAATCGCCGAGGCCACCTGCTCCCGAATGGCTTTGAGCGGCAGCTCCAAGCCTGCCATGAGCACCATCGTCTCGATACGCCGCAAGCTGTCACGCGGGCTGTTCGAGTGGATGGTGGTCATCGAGCCATCATGCCCCGTGTTCATCGCCTGGAGCATATCCAGGGCTTCGCTGCCGCGCAACTCACCTACGATGATGCGGTCCGGACGCATACGCAAAGCATTGATCACCAGCTGCCTGATCGTCACCTCGCCTCTGCCTTCTACGTTTGGCGGGCGTTTCTCCATCCTCACCACATGCTCCTGCTTGAGCTGCAGCTCTGCTGTATCCTCGATCGTCACAATCCGTTCGTTCTCCGGGATGAAAGCCGATACCACGTTCAGCAGCGTCGTTTTACCGGTGCCCGTACCTCCAGAGATGACCAGGTTGATACGCGCTTCCACGCAAGCCTTGAGGAAATTCGACAGCTTCGGCGTCAGCGTCCCGTTCGCGATCAGGTCTTGGGCGGTATAGGGCGTTTGCGCAAACTTCCGGATGGTCAAGAGGGGTCCATCCAAAGACAGCGGCGGGATCGTGGCATTCACGCGGTAGCCGCTCGGCAGGCGGGCGTCCACCATTGGCGAAGCCTCGTCAACCCGTCTCCCCAGCGGTGCCACAATCCGGTCGATAATCCGCATCAAGTGCTCGTTATCTTCAAAAACGATGTTCGTTTTTTCGATCTTCCCATACCGTTCCACATACACCGTCTGGTGACCGTTCACCATCACTTCTGTAATGGTGTTATCTCCCAACAGAGGTTCCAGTGGTCCATACCCCAGGATATCCGACAGCACCCAATCCAAGATCTGTGCCCGAGTGGCGCGTGTATACAGCAGGTTCTCCTCTGCCAACACCTGGTTGAATAAAGCCTCGATCATCTGGCGCATTTGGGGCTGGTTGCTCAGGTTCACATCGCTGCCCTCAGACTCTGAGATCAGCTTCCTTTGCACCAAGTCCCGGATCCGGTAGGCCTCTGCCGGCACCGCCCCTGAGCTATCTGGCTTCCCGTCAGAGCTGGCAGGTGTACGAATATTTTTTGCTGGACGATTTGTAAACATATTCACCACTCTTTACATAATTTTTTCTGGTCGGGGAGGGATTTCCCCGCCCTATCGTGAGGGCAAAGTCTCCCTGCCCGGTTGGGTATCCCTGAATTACGGAGTTTCTGCCGATGGTAAACTCGGAATGACAAGAATCCGGTTCTCCGTCACCTTGCTCGCATCTGTCAGTCCGTTCGCAGCCAGGATCGCTTCCACCGTCGAATTATATTTACGCGCCAGCTGGGTGATATACTCGCCCTTCTGCACCACGTAGGTTACCCGGTCATACACATCGATACCTCGGTCCAGTGCCTCCCGGAAAAGGTTATACGCCCGCTCAAAATTTCCCGCGTTGTAAGCAAGATCACCCTCTTGAATTTTATTCGCCAGCTCCGTATCCTTCAGCTGGGCGAGGTTCCTTAATCCACTCTGGTCAACCGCCACCTTATAGATCAAGGCGGCATCCTGGTAATTGCCCAATAAACCCTGGGTATATGCCACCATCTTCTGCGCCTCATACAGCCGCAAGGATGAATCAGGCGCATCCTGGGCTAAAACAGCCGCCCGCTTGAAATCTTCCAAGGCTACCAGGTAACCCCCGCTGGCTAAGCCATTCTTTCCCCGTGCAGTATAAGCCTCAAACAGCGTCTGTCTCGTCGTGCCATTTGCGTAATCAGGTTCTTCGGCATACACTGCTTCCAGGTTGGTGATGGCCTGGGTCCACAAGCCCTTGTTGTAACTTTCCACGCCATTAATGTATTTACGGGCGTAATTGAGCTGCTGGGTCACCTGTAAGTCGTCTGGCCGTAAAGCCAGCGCCTTGCCAAAATTATCTTCCGCAATTTGCAGCGCCTCCAAAGAGTCTGCCTGCCCGGTCAGAGACTGTAAAGCCGTATTCATATAACTGTTGACCAAGTAATCTTCCACCGAGCGCCGCGCGGTCGCCTGTTTGTTGATGATCTCCTTGTTTTGAGGCTTCAACGCCAATGCCTTGCGATAATAATCATCCGCTTCGAGCAGGGATTCATAAGTGGGTTCCTGTTCGGTCAACTTCGCTTCTGCCGCATTGAGGTAGCTTTGGTAAAGAAGATCCTCCACATCCGCCTGCCGGTAGGTAGGATCAGCCGCCTTCAGCGCCTCGAACCCCACCACAGCCTCACTCCACCGGTTGTCTCCATAAGCTGCCGTAGCTTGCGCAAATTGATCTTCCAGGTTTAAGCTGTTCTGCAGTTCCTGGATTCGAAGCGCGACATCCTTATACCGTGGATCGCGGTCAGTAATATTCTGGAATGCTCGTAACGCCCCCGAAATATCCCCTCTTTCTTTTAATGCGACCGCTTCCTGATAGGTCGTCTCCATCTCAACCATCTGCTTGGCCTGGTTCATAAAGGCGTCTAACTGAGGATAATTCGGGTTTACCGCCGCCACTTCCTGGAAAGATGCCAGCGCTTCTTCCGGCCGGTTGGCCAGCAGTAAATTTTGACCGTTTCGAAACTGCGCAGCCAATACCAACGTATTCGACTCTTCTTGCATTTGTGACACTGTGCTCTTCCACTGCGACTGGATTGTGCGCGAAAATGCCTGCAGCCCCAAGACCACCAGCACGATCACTAAAAATACCCCCACCAGGCGGAACGCCAGGTTCTTATAAAAGATTCTCTTCTGGCGGCCTGCCTCATCAACCTCCACTTCGTCCATTCTTGACCGCAGGACCATTTCCTGGCGCCAACTACGCAGCTCCGGTTCTAAAGGGTAGGCTTCTTCCAGCTCCTGCAGGTGGGCTAAACCGCTGGCCCAGTTCCCTAGTTGGAACTCACGCTGCGTTTCTCGGAAGAGGGGTAAATTTTCGTACGAATCGGCTTTATTTTCGAACATAGAAACTCCCAAAAAATTAAACCTGAACGATCACCAATAGAGTGAGACGCAATCTACGCAGAGCGAATGACACAGGTCCTAGAAAGTGCTGAACACAGTGACCAATTTCGGGATTGCCGGTCCCAGCACTACCGCCAGGATTGCTGGAAAGATTAAAAATGCCATGGGGATCAGCATCTTGGTAGGGATTTTCTGAGCCTGCTCCTGCGCCCGAAAACGCCTCTCCGCGCGCATCTGCGCCGCCTGGGTGTGCAAAACATCCGAGATAGCCATGCCTAACTGCTCCGATTGCAAGACGAAAGCCACAAAGCTCGAGAGCTCCGAAACGTCGAGGCGATCTGCCATATTTCTCAGCGCCTCCCGCCGGGATAAACCCATTTCCATCTCGTGGATGACGCGCCCAAATTCCGCCCCCACCGGCGTGTTCCAATGCTCACTCACCCGCTGGAGTGCCTGGTCAAAGCCCAGTCCAGCCGTAGCGCACACACTCAGCATATCCAGCGCGTCTGGCAGCCCCTTGCGAATCGCATCCTGGCGCCGTCGGACTTTACCCTGCAGCCAGGAAGTCGGCAGAAGAAAGAAAACCAGTAATGCAATCCCTGCCGCTGCCCAAAATTTGATATCAATGGATCCTACCGGCCCCTTCCCCATGCGCAGCAGCAGCAAGGCTACCAGGATACCGATCAATATCGAAACAATGCGCAAGCCGTAGAACTCGCGCGCTCCCAGACCCATGGGATTCCCGGCAATTGTCAGCTGGTGGCGCAAACTCTCCAACTGATTGGTTGGCATTAACCTGCCAAAGAACTGCCCGATATTTTTTACCATCGGCAGCAGCACCCGCCTGGGCAGCGAACCCGCCAGCTCCCGGCTGCCGCTGGAAACAAAATTCCGGGTCGGGCTGATATTTCCTGTCTCCTCGGTCACATACTCATTTAAGCGCGATGAGAGGTTATCGGTGTTGATCGATCGCCAGCTAAACAGCGCAATCAGCGCTCCTGCCCCGATCAAAATGACACTCGTCAGGCCAATGATCACCAGTTCCATCTATACCTCAATCTTAGCCAATTTGCGGATCCAAATATTACCCAAGACAATCCCCACCAAGGCGCCAACCGGAATGCACAGCCAAACTCCCGGTGTGAACAACCCAGACATGTAAGTGGGATTAAGGGCAAACATCAAAGCCCCAACACCTATTGGGATCAGGGTCAGGACATAAGCGCTGAAGCGCTGCTGTGACGTCAGCACCCTCACCTCCGCGAATAGGCGGATGCGCTCTCGAATCGTTCCGGTGACCGCTTCCAACATCGTCACCAGGTTCCCGCCCACCTGTTGGTTAATGTTGATCGCCGTCACCACCAGGTATAGATCATCGTTCTGCATGCGCGAAGTCAAGTTCAACAGAGCCTGGTTGAGCGGCAGCCCCAGCCCAACCTCCCTGCGCACGCGGCGGAACTCATCGCTAGCCGGGGCTTTCATCTCGCGCACCACCACATCTAGCGATTGCAGCAAGCTGTAGCCCGCCCGGACCGCCCCGTTCATCAGCACCAACACGTCTACCAATTGATGTTCGAAGGCTTGCTGCCTCCGGTTGATGCTCATACGCAGGTAAACCCCCGGTAGAATATACAAAATCACTGCCAACCCAAACCCTGAGAAGGGTGATTGAAAGAGCGCCCATCCCAAGATCAATCCTAAGACCGCTCCCCAAAAACGGATCAAGAGGTATTCCGTCTCGGTGATCGGCCAGTTAGCGCTCAACAGCTGCAGGCTCAGCTCTTCCGAAACGAACATCGAAAGCATATTATTCAAGCGCAAACGAAAACGATTGACCTTGGCTCGCCTGCGTTCCATTGCCCGCTGCGGTGATTCTTCATCGATCAGCGCATAAGCCTCCATGCGCTCATTGACATCATCGCCTGCCACCAGCAGGTTGACCAGGGCAAAAATAGCCAGGCCGCCTGCCACAGCAATGCCAAAACCTATAGCCAGGATCGAGAATAGAGCCAGGGTCATGCTTTCATTCCTTTTCTTCTCCGGTCAGAATCCATGCTGCTTATCCAAGCTGGCGAGCCTGCTATCCAAGCTGGCTCGACCGCAACAAAGCCTCGCGCTGGTCCTTATCCACTTCGGTTGTCTCCGTCACCTGGGCAGCCGTCTTAATCTCCACCAGCGACTTCCCCAGCAGCCGGATGGCTTGCGAAGCTGGAGAGCGAGGATAGCGGACCATCAGGGGAACGCCCCGGTTAATGCTCAGCAGCGGTTTCGGACCATCATCCGGCACCTGCCCAAAGATCGGGTGATGTAGAGCCGTTTCGATATCTGACACCTTCACACTTCCCGGAATCCCTGCCCGGTTCACCGCCACCAGCACCTTTTCCGCTGGGTAAGCCAGCGTGCGGGTCACCTGGATAAAGCGGCTGATATCGTGCAGAGAGGCCAGGTCTGGGTTCGACACCAGCAAGATCCGGTCTGCCGCATCCAGGAAAGTGACTGTATTCTCGTTCAAGGCATTTCCTGCATCCACCACAATCAGGTTATACAGGCGCTGCACACCCACCAGGATGTTATAAAGATCATCCGGGCGGATCCCCTGGGCAATCTGAACATTGCCCGGCGCCAGGAGCACATGCAGCCCAGAGGCATGCTCGCTGATCACGTCCTTGATCAGCGCATCATCCAGGCTGGCAGCGTGCGGCACCAGGTCCGCAATCGTGTTCTGCGTACGCATGTTCAGCATGACTCCCAGGTCTCCGAAGAACATCTTCCCTTCCAGCAAGAGCACCTGCTGCCCGGTCTCTTCGTACATCGAAAGCGCCAGGTTGAGGGCCATGGTCGAGCAGCCCGTCCCACCCTTCGGACTGAAGACTGTCAGCAGGCGCAGCGGGCGGGAAACTTCCGCCGTCTTAACCGATCCCCCCGGCATCGCCTGCCGCATGCGCAGGTCCAGGTCGCGCACACGCCTCAGCGTGCTCAGCAGGTTGAGCTGCGTAAAAGGCTGCACCAGGAAAGCGCGCGCCCCTGCCAGCATCACCTGCTGGGCCTTCAGCGGATCCTCTCCGGGTAATACCGCTACGATCGAAGTCTTCGGAAACTGCAGCGCCAGATCGTCGATGGTATCCAGCGTTGGCTGTCCCTCCAGCAAAGTATCTACCAGGATAATATCGGGCTCCGCGGCGCGCACATCCCGTACCAGCCGTTCGGTTGACCCCAAGATATCGACTAGCTGGAATTCATCCTGTGCGCTGAGCGCTGTCGTAATTTGCTGCTGCGTGGGGCCCGGGTCCCCGATCGCCACAACCCGGGTAAGCGTACCAGTCGTTGCCATCAATCTAATTCCTCTCCGGAGCCGCATTCCGTGCGGCCCACAATGTTCTTTTCTCTACTCCCTCCGCAATGTACTCATCGACCTGATGCCTGTCCTGAGCGTAGAAGAAGGATACTCATCGGCTGCCTACTGCCTACTCCCAATTCCCTACTTTTCAATCTTCAATTCGTACCGGTCATTCAGGTAATCTGACATCACAGGGCTGAGCTCAAACTCTTCTTTCGAAGTAGGCGATCGCAGCACGATATCAAAAGTGCCACCCGCATCCTTCAGGTGTTTCAGCACCAGCGCATCCTGCGGCGCAACCGCCAGCAAATAAGCTCTCACATTCCTGGCTCCCGGGATCGGCGTTGGGGTTGGCACGGGCGTCCCGCTGGAGTTCTCCACCACCGTCGCCGCGATAGGCGCCGTCCCTTCCTCCTGCACCACGTCTGCAATGATCGCCTGGATCACCACCTTTTGCTTCGCATCAAACGTGAACAGCTTGTTGATCGTCTGCTGCTCCTGCGTCGTCACCTCTCCCGTAGCGGGGAGCACTTCTACCACCTGGTTGATGGACACCAAGATATCCACGTTATCCCCCGGCTGCAGCACCCCCAACCCGCTCATCAGGTCCTCCGACGGGAATGCCATCAGCACCTGGTTGTCGCCGATTACAAAAGCCAGGTCGCCGACGGCGTTCGTCGGATCAGCCAGGTTATGCGCCAGAACCACCTCGTTCGCCACCATGTTGACCTTCACCATCTTGTTTTCCGCCTGCGCCAGGTCCGTCAGCGCGTCGCGCGGCACCAGCTCGATCGGCATATCCACCTGCACCATATCTTCGGCTGCCAGCAGAGACCCGATGGCAATGTCATGCGTGGTGATCAGCACCTTCGCCGTGGTCACCGGGATCGGCGTCGGCGCCGGCAGGGGTGCCAGCGCATCGCGCACCAGCCTGCCCAATACAAACAACCCGATGGCGATCATCGCAATCCCCACCACCGCAATAATAATTCCAGTCCTCAAACGCCTGTTCAATGCCTGCCTCC
The DNA here is from genome assembly GCA_963751425.1 of uncultured Chloroflexia bacterium. Classification (GTDB taxonomy): domain Bacteria; phylum Chloroflexota; class Anaerolineae; order Anaerolineales; family UBA4823; genus CAVVUF01. Next base: position 554,071 of record CAVVUF010000004.1, read on the forward strand.
TCGGAAAATAATCAAAACCACTTCCTCAACTTCACCAAAACCACTACAAAAGTACCCACATCAACTAAATCACCGCTTCCACCATAACCATAGATTTGGTCTCTGGTGAAATAACCCTCGATCGTCTTATCTTGATCTTCAATGGAGCAAACTGAACCCTGACAATTATCGCGCGCCCTATCATGACCTGGACAGCCATTCGTTTGCCCGCTGACAGTAAATGCCTTATTCTTACTGGTTTGCACGCAGGTCACGTGGAACTGGGAAAATGATATCACATGAAAATTCATGTTATTTGTTGTTTTGCTTATATCATCAATTGTCCCGGCATTGCACTGGGCTAACGTTTCTGGAGTGGTCGTATTCAAAGAATTGTTTGGGCATACCTTATTAAATACCGGCAAGATTACATCTTTCCCCACCACTGAGGCGGCATCTTTAAAAATACTGGTTGCCACACCACTTTCCTCCGGCAGCCAGGTGTGCGGCGATATTGCGTTTGGAAATCCATTTTAAGATCCAATTGCTTAGCTCGCTTGCTCCACCGCCCCCACCATTCAGGTCGAGCCAACTGCGTGCCCCACCAGTCATCAACTCGTCGACACAATCGTTATCCAGGTCACAGTCGGTTGTCCCGGGGGCCACAAAGGTGCAGGCTGGAGGCTGGTGAACACTACATACCAGATCATTCTGAGAATAACAAAAATCTGGATCAGCAGTATTTGTTTCATCCGGGTCACAGTGTTGGCCCGTGTGCTTATCTTTTACTTTAACTGAATCCATGAGAATGTAGATGCAGCTGAGATCGTTGCAAGGGCCAAATTCTTGCGCACAATCGATCCCCGGTAGATTCAAACCTCCCTCTACAGTCGCACGGCACGACCAGGCTACCGGCAGCACCCCCATCCCCACCGGCGGGCGGCACTGCGCCTCTGCCACGGCCCGGGGTGAAACCTGGTTAACCCCAATCAACCCTGCAAAAAAGGTATCTTCCTGCACCGTGGCGGTCACCACCACCGAGCCGGTGGTTAAGTTCGCCAACACCTGCGGCGAGTTCACCGCCCCATTTTTCACCGCATACTCCACCGCCTTGGTCACCCCTCCCGAGGCGCTTCTGTTTTCGCACATATACGTTGCCCCTGCCAGCGCCCCGGCATCGGCGGCGTTCTGCGCCTGCCGCCGGGCCGCATAGGCGTTGCCACCATCCAGCACCAGCGCCAGGATGGCCGCAAATGCAATGAATAAAAGCGCCACCATCACCAGGCTCTGGCCCCTTTCAGATGAATACTTACGAACGTTCATAATACCTCCACGAATAATAAAAGAAGAAAACTTATGGCTAGGGAAGGACCTCAGTGCGCATGACTGCCTCACCCTTGAGGTTAATCGTCCCTCCCGGCAATAACAGGTCCAGCAGCGGAGTCGCCGGGCTGAATGAATAGATTACCGTCACCTTCACGGTCGGGTTGGGAAAACCATCCACCGTTTCAGGCGTGCCTAATCCAGCCGTAACATTCGCAGCCGTCAAGCCCAGGCCGATCGCATAATTGACTGCCTTGTTCTGCATGCCCGTCACATCATTGGGATGCACCACGCCGTACCTTACCCCTTCCCGGGCAGCATTATGGACCGCGCTGTAATAATAAATTGCCCTGCCCAGGTCAAAGACCACCACCACCGCCAGCAAGAATATTGGAAGCAGCAAGGCAAATTCAACCAGCGATTGTCCCTTTCTCTGTCCGGAAAAATAAACCTTCATGGCACCATCATCTCCGCCGACCGCCTCAGCGTCAGGTTTGCCGGGAAGAATAACCGAAAAATGAGGTTGTGGTTGTAAGCAATCGTCACGCGGACCGGCTGAAACTTCGGGCAAGCCTTCAGGGCTGCGTCCGTCGTCACCAAAGTATATGCATTACCACAGCGCACTTGTATCGAAGCAATATTGCTCGTACTGACCAGCGGTGAGCTGCCAATTTCAAAGTTCACGGCCGTGGTGATATTCGACAGTTTGGTTACATCCGGCCTAAACGTGTACACGCGTGCCCCCTCGCGCGCCGCGTTGGTTATGGCGATAAAAGCAAAAAATGCCCGCCCCAGCTCGAGCACCCCGAAGATGATCAATGCCAGGACCGGCAGCAGCAAAGCAAACTCAATCAGGCTCTGTCCCTTTGGAGGATTTGCCATCCTTAACTCATTTTTACGCTGGATCCCTTCATGGCTCATCTTGCGTACTTTTGGTCTCCCTGGAATCACCCTGCAACACAACCAAACTCAACAAAAATGCTCCGGAAAATCGCATAATACCCGGTCTGTTAAATAAAAACGATTATACCATGCAGAAAGGGTCGCCCTTTTCAGGCCGCCTTCAACTAACAGTACTGTTAAGTCTGCCTTATTTCATGCATTATTTGTGCCAGTACCGCCAATCGCACCTCCAGAATCCCAAAAATGTTGTAAAATAAACCCATCGATCATAAAAATTGGGTAACCCGTCAGGCCCATGTATTGCCTGTCATTTTTCTTTCATCCTCGCTCCTTGAAATGCTGTAAAGGTGGTTCATTATGATGAAAAGGTACGCTCAGGAAACTTATTCAAAAGATATCATCGATGCCATTCGCCGCATGGCGCATATGGCAGAATATCGTGATGCAAACATTTTCGACCATATCGAGCGGGTGCGGGGTTACACCTATATTATCGCCCGCGGTCATGCGCTCTCTGCCCAGGAAGCTGAGATCATCTCCTATGCCTGCCAGCTCCATGATATTGGCAAGGTCGGCTTGCCCAACTCGGTGGCTTTCAAGACCGACAACCTATCGCCTTACGATTGGGAGACCATGCGCCAGCATACCTGGATTGGGTCGAATATTCTCAAAGACTCTCCCTCGGTGATCTTCCAGGCTGCCAGCGTGGTGACACTGACGCACCACGAGCGCTGGGACGGCTCCGGCTACCCGCAAAACTTGGGAGGCGAAGACATCCCCGTCAGCGGTCGCATCTGCGCCCTGGTGGACGTTTTCGATGCTTTGACCACCAAGCGGGCTTACAAGAAAGAAATCCCGGTGTGGGATGCTTTCCAGCTCATTCGTGAGTCAGCCGGCAAGCTTTTTGATCCGGCCCTGGTCGCCATCTTCCTTGAAAATGCCGATGAGGTCGTGCGCGTCCTGCGCAACAACCCTCAGACACATAACGTATAGCGGAAGACATTCCTTATAAGGGATCACGCAAAGCCGCAAAAGCCGCCAAGAAAACTCTGTATATAGAAAGTTCTTAGCGAGCTTGGCTGCTTTGCGAGAAAATCATCAAGTAATTATTCGAATACGGAAAAGGCAGATCTTTCTTGTTTGATCCGCCTTTTCCGTTTTTTCATAGCCTTTCCGTGTCCTTATTTCTCTTCTTTGGATTAAAGAATCCTCGCCTTCATCCAATCATTGCTGTTGTGAAAATCTGCCACCGCGTTCCCCGGGTGCACCAGCTCGTCGAACAGCGGCTGGTCTGCCTCCTCTAATTTCTTTTCCAAAATCCCCAAGGCATCCTCAAGCTGCTGCAAAGTGCGCGGCCCGATGATTGGCGCAGTCACGCCGGGCTGGTCCTTCGCCCACAGCAGCGCCAGCTGCGAGGTCGTCAGACCCCTTTCCTGGGCCATCTTCCCCAGGGCAACCGCCACCTCTTTCCCTTTCGCTGAGATCCGGTCCGTGAACATCTTTCCCGCCCGGGCAGCGCGTGAGTCTTGCGGGTAGCCTGCCTCTGAATATTTGCCTGACAGGATGCCCCCTGCCAGCGGCGACCAGGGCAAAATTGCCAGCCCATACTTCTGACAGAGCGGGACCAGCTCATTCTCAATCCGGCGGTCGAGCAGGTTGTAGGGCGGCTGTTCGCTGATATAGCGCACCAGCCCATCCCTTTCGCTGGTCGCCAGGGCTTCCATCACCATCCAGGCCGGGTGCGTCGAGCAGCCGATATAACGCACTTTGCCCGCCCGTACCAGGTCATCGAAAGCGCGCAGCGTTTCATCCTGGGGGATGGTCTGCGATGGGCGGTGCAGCTGGTACAGATCGATATGATCGGTCTGCAAGCGGCGCAGCGAATCCTCGCAGGACTGGATGATATGGTAGCGCGAGGCGCCAGACTCATTGGGCAGGTCACCCATCTGGCCATACACCTTGGTAGCCAGCACCACCTGCTGCCGCTTGCCGCTTTCCTTCAGCGCCTTGCCCACTACCCGCTCGCTCTCCCCGCGGTTATACACATTCGCCGTATCCATGAAGTTGATGCCTGCCTCCAAAGCCCGTTGGATTATGGCTAACGACTCCTCCTCGCTGGTTGGGCTGGGGAAATTCATTGCTCCCAGGCATAACGGTGACACCATTACCCCTGTTCGTCCTAAAGACCTGTATTCCATACCTGCCTCCAAATTTCTATGATCTCGTTTTACCTCTGTTAAATCCGCGTTTTCCGCGTTGATCCGCGTCCCATAAAAAGTACCAGGGCTATCCTTCCTCAAATTTTACCCTACAATCATACTTACCTACTCCCCTCTTAATGGTAAACTATCGGGAATTAAGGATTCGCCTATGCCAACCACACCCGACCTCACCTCCCACCTCACCCCTGACCAGCGCTCTGTGCTGGAAAACCTGCGCACCCCAGCCCTCATCCAGGCCTACCTCGATGAGACCCCCTATTCCCCTGAATCCCAAAACCGCAGTCCCTTGCGGGTGATGCAGGACCGCCTGGCGCACTGCCTGGACGGCGGCCTGTTTGCCGCCATGGCGCTGCGCCGCCTGGGCTTTCCCCCGCGCATCGTCGACCTGCTGCCTGCCCCGGGCCGGGATGATGACCATGTGCTGGCGATCTACAAAATCAATGGCTGTTACGGCGCCCTCGCCAAGTCCAACTACGTTGGCCTGCGCTCCCGCGAGCCCGTCTACCGCAGCCTGCGCGAGATGGTCATGTCTTACTTTGAAGTGTATTACAACACCGCCTCTGAAAAAACCTTGCGCGCGTACACCCGCCCCATTAACCTGGCCGCCTACGACTCGCAGAGCTGGCCCTGGAACGATGCCGCCGCGGACGCCCTGGAAGAATATCTGAAAACACTCAAGAGCATCCCTCTCATCACCCCAGAACAGGCTGCCCGGCTCGAGCCCGTCGATCCCCTATCCTTCAAGGCAGGCACCCTGGTCACCAACCCGGCCGGGTTATATAAGCCTCATTAGAACGACCGTTTTGTCGTTCTGACGGAGCTGCAAGCAGACAGGAACGAAGCCCTCTGCACGGCCACGACCCTGCCAGTTATTCTCAAGCCTGCAAGGGTCCCTCGTTCCACTCAGGGTCAGCAGGAGTTGTTTCGTCTTGAGGCGTTCAAGACGACAGGCAAGTTCTCGTGCCAGTTCTTGAGGAGGGTTCCCTTGTTCACTCAGGGTAGCACGACAAGAAGTTGTTTGTCGTCTTGAGCGCTCTAGCCGACGAAAGATCCCTGGGCCACTAAAGTTCTCCATCCCGCTTGAAATGTTTCCGAGTCACGTCACGGGTATTCATGGTTCAGACGACAAGAAGATTACTTTGCGGAGCGATGATTACATCGCACCATCCGTTCAGGCCGACATCCTATCATTATTTTCGAAAACCTTCCACGCCACCCCTTTCTGCGGCGCGAATAGGAACGCCAGCAGGAAGAACAGCGTGGCGGTCAGCACCACCGCCGCGCCCGAAACTACATTGGCATAAAAGCTGATATACAGCCCTACCACGCTGGATAAGGCCCCAAACCCCGCTGCCAGCAGCATCATGTTGCGCAGCCGCCGGGTGAGCAGGTAGGCGGTTGCCGCCGGCGTCACCAGCATTGCCGCTACCAACCCCACCCCCACGGTTTGCAAAGAGACCACAATCGTCAGCGCCAGCAAAACCAGCATTAAATTATTCAGCATGCCTACCGGTAAGCGCAGCGTGGCTGCCAGCACAGGGTCGAACGAAATCACCAGGAATGGCCGGTAGCAAACCGCTACGCTCGCCAGCACCACCAATCCCAACCCTCCGGTCAGCCATAGATCGCCCGCGCTCACCCCCAGGACATTTCCAAACAGAATATGACTCAAATCAACCGCGTATGTTTGGATGCTGCTGATCAGCACCACGCCCAGGGAAAGCGCCGCGGCAAACAGGATGCCAATCGCCGTATCCTCCCGGATCATCCCCTGGCGGGACACAAAACCGATCCCCAGTGCCACCGCAATCGCCGCAATCAGGGCCCCCACGGTCAGGTTGCCATTGAGCAAATAAGCAATTGCCACCCCCGGCAAGATGGCATGCGCCAGCGCATCCCCCAGGAAGGCCATTGAACGCAAGACGACGTAGCAGCCCACTACCGAACACACGACCCCCACGACCAGCGCCGCCAATAAGGCGCGCTGCATAAACACATACTTCAAAGGCTCAGCCAGCCACACGATCATTCTCAGCCTCTCCCCTTAATGTTCGTGCTCATGCTCGTCCGGCGGGCAGCAGTCATCCACCACCACCATTCCCTGCAAATCCAGCACCTTCGCACCAAAGGCCTCCCGGATCGTCTCGGGGGTGAATACCTCTTGCGCAGCCCCATAAGCGATCAAGTGCTTGTTGAGCAAAAGCACCCGGTCAAAGCGCTGGATGGCCAGGTTCAGATCGTGAGTCGATACCAAAACGGTCACCTGCGCTGGACGCAGCTGTTCGAGCAGTCCCAGGGTGGCCTCCTGGGTGGCAAAATCAACGCCGGTGAATGGCTCATCCATCAACAAGATGTGCGGCTCCTGTGCCAGTGCCCTCGCCAGGAAAACGCGCTGCTGCTGACCCCCCGAAAGCTCGCCGATCGGTCTCTCTACCAGGTGTCCGATGCCCAACTGCTCCAGGCTGCGGGTCACAACCGCCCGATCGGCTGCCTTTGGCCTCCCCAGCCACCCCCGCCTGCCATAGCGTCCCATCATCACTACATCGAAAACCGTCACCGGGAACCGCCAGTCCACTTCCTCGCGCTGCGGCACGTAAGCCACGCAGTCCTGGTGAGTGCCCAGAGGCTGCCCATGGATAAAGATTTGCCCGCTCCGCAGCGGCAGCAATCCCACCAATACCTTGAACAGCGTGGATTTTCCCGCCCCGTTCGGCCCGACCACCGCCACCTGTGCCCCGTGCGGCACCTGGAAGCTCAAGTCACGCAATACAGACTGCCCGTCATAAGCTGCGCTGACGCCTTCCAGCTCCAGGCGCGCCGGTTCCAGACTGAGAGCCTGGTTTCTTTCACGCGTTGTTTCTGGTCTTAACATCGTTTTTTATCCGTAAACGCAAGAAGCCATTATATCGAAGCAATCTGATTGATGATAGCCACAATCTTTCCATTTTTAAACATGCTTCTAGCATGTTTTCCTTATCAGGCTGCAATTCATTTGCCGCTTCTTCTGTGCCTCGTCCGCTTTATTTTAAAGCATTTACGATTAACTGCGTATTGTACTTCATCATATCGATGTAAGTTGGCGCCTCGCCGCCCGGCTCGGTTACTGAATGACTGTAAAGCCCGGTAATCACCTGGGCCCCCGTTTCCTGGGCAATCTGGTCCGCCAGACGCCTGTCAGCGCCTGTTTCCAGGAAAACCGCTTTCGCTCCGCTGGATCTTATCGTCTCGATCAAGGCTGCCATCTGTTCCGCTGATGGCGCTGATCCTGTGCTGACGCTCGGTAAGACCGTGCCCACTACTTTGAACCCATAGCGGTCGGCAAAATATCCAAAGCTCTCGTGGTTGGTCACCAGCAGCCGCTGATCGGCTGGGATTTGTTCCACCTGCCCACGTATCCAGGCATCCAGATCCTTTAAGGAGGCCATATATGCTTCTGCATTTTGAGTATAAATGGCTTTCCCCTGCGGGTCCGCCTGGACCAGCCCGTCCCGGATATTCTCGACATAGCGGATGGCAGAGATCGGATCAAGCCAGAAATGCGGGTCCTGCGCCTCATCCACCTTCTCGCTGGCAGCCGGTTTTCGGGACTGCAGCCCGGCAGAGGCTGCCACCACCTCTCGCTCCCCACCCGCGTTCTGCAAAGTTTCATCGAGCCAGGTTTCAAAGCCTGCTCCATTGACAATCAGCACCTGGCTGTCTGCGATCTTCGCTACATCTGAGGGGGTGGGCTGGAAGGCATGCGGGTCAAGCCCAATCGGCATCAAGGCTTGGACCTTCAGGCGCTCCCCAGCTACATTCTGAGCCATATCTGCCAGGAAGGTTTCTACTGCCAGGACACGCGGCAGGCTGCCAGCCTGCGGGGTTGGCTTTCCAGCTGTGCAGGCCGCCAACCAGCCTGCCCCTATCAACAGCATCACGGTTACGAAAAACTGCTTCTTCACCACCGGCTCCTCATATTTAAGGTTGGTTCTGAGTATAAAACATAGCGGCGAGTACGCCTTTCAATGGTACTCACCGCCAAGATTTTACCTTACATGATCGGATTCTTTACTTCTTCGGTTCCTCTTGGGCTGCCAGCATGGCCTGCATCTGGCGGTAATAACGTATGTAACGCATCCCATAATCATCCCGCCCCAGCAGCAGGTCAGCCGCCCGGATGAATCCCGCCATTTTCAGCGGGTCGGTGATTGCGCACGTCGCCCCTGCACCCATCGCCAAAGCCAGAAAAGCCATGTTCACCGTTGGCCGGTCTGGCAAGCCAAAGGACACATTGCTGGCTCCCAGGTTGATATTGACACCCAGCTTCTCGCGCAACAGCTCGACCGTTCGCAGCGTCACCCGCCCGGCCAGGCTGTCAGACCCCACCGCCATGACCAGTGGATCGATCACCACGTCATCTGCAGGGATGCCCAACCGCGCGGCGCGCTCCAGGATCTTTTCCGCCACTTTTAATCGGCCTTCCGGTGTGGCGGGAATGCCATCATCATCCATCACCAGCCCGATCACGGCCGCACCGTGCTCTTTGACCAGCGGCAAGATATTGGTCAGCCGGCTTTCTTCTCCGCTGACCGAATTGACCAGCGGCTTTCCCACTGCAACTGCTAACCCGGCTTCAAGCGCCTTCGGGTTGGGAGAATCCAGGCACAGCGGCACATCCACACACCCCGCCACCAGCTTGACGATCTCTGGCATCAGCGCCACATCGTCCAAACCTGCTACACCTACGTTGACATCCAACACATCCGCGCCCGTCTTTACCTGATCGATCGCCAGGCTCCGTACGTAATCCCAATTGCCGGACTGCAAGGCCTCAGCCATTTTCTTACGCCCGGTCGGATTGATCTTTTCGCCGATAATGATCAGCGGGCCTTCGATGTCAATCGTAACGACTTTTTTGTCGCTGCGAACGACGGTCTTCATATCGTCTCCATTAAGCCTTAACCAGCGACTTGGCCAGGTTCACTGCCCGGCTCGCATCGGGTGAATAGCCATCTGCGCCGATCTGCTGAGCATAGCTGTCAGTCACCGGTGCACCGCCGATCATAACCTTCACTTTATCACGCAAACCCGCCGCCTTGAGCGCATCGATGGTCGCTTTCATATTGGGCATCGTGGTGGTCAGCAAGGCCGAAAGGGCTACTACATCCACACCGCCGCCCTTTACTTCTTCCACAAACTTCTCCGGTGAAACATCCGTGCCCATATCTTTGATCTCAAAACCGGCTCCCTCCAGCATCATCGAGACCAGGTTCTTCCCAATGTCATGCAGGTCACCTTTGACTGTGCCAATGATCACCTTACCGGCCGGCTTTACATCTGCTTCCTTCAACAGAGGCTTGAGAATCGCCAGGCCTGATTGCATGGCACGCGCCGAGATCAACATCTCAGGCACGTAATACTCGCCTACTTCGAACAACCGTCCAACCTCAGCCATGGCAGCGATCATGCCTTCGTTCAAAACGGTGACAGGATTTATGCCCGCATCCAGGGCGGCCTGCACATCCACGACCACCTGCTTGTGCTGTCCTTCCAGAACGCCGTTATAAATTTTCTTGACCAGCTCTTCCATTGTATTCCTCCGTTTGTGTGATGATCTTAATTACAATTCTCAAAACCACAGCCGTTCCTGGAGAGGATTGCGCTGCGGATAATTCCAGTTTTACCTGATATATTATACGCTACTCTTTGGTTGGCGTTCTACTGATTTTCCTCCCAAAAACAGCTTACAACCGTCACTTATTCCTTGCGAAAATGATCATAACACGCCCCTAAAGCACACAAATGATCATTACCACTGCCCCTCTCCCGGTGGGAGAGGGGCAGGGTGAGGGTTCTTGCACAAGCCGCTTGACGCCCTCCAACAAACCTTTTATCATACAGCCGCAAAAGACATGTCCATTATGAGTGAATCGCTAGCGATCGATGAAATCATCCTCACCCGGCGCAAAACCATTGCGCTCATCGTCCAACCCAACGGCCGGCTTATTGTGCGCGCCCCTCTGCGGACCTCACAAAAAGAGATCCGCCTCCTGGTCGATAGAAATGCCGGGTGGATAAGAAATAAGCAAGAATTGGTCAAAGCCACTTATACCCCCGTCGCTCCCAGGCAATACGTCACCGGCGAGAATTTCTACTTCCTAGGAAACCCATACCCGCTGGAGATCCTCAATGCAAATCACCCGGCTTTGACATTCGACGGTAAGTTTTATTTATCAAAAACCGCCCTCCCCAACGCCCAGGCTGTATTCGAACGCTGGTACAGGCAGCAGGCCCTGGAGATCCTGACGGAACGGGTGCAGCAGTTTTGCCTCTCACCATGGCTTTCGAGCCACCCAGGTGAGGCTCTCCTCCGCCCGCACCCGCTGGGGTTCTTGCAGTGCGCGCGGCACTCTCAGCTTCACCTGGCGCCTGGTCATGGCGCCCCTGCCGGTCATCGATTATGTCGTCGTGCATGAGCTGGTTCACCTAAAAGTGCGCAACCACTCCAGGCAGTTCTGGGATCAAGTGCATCAGCTCATGCCTGATTACAAAGACCGGCGCTCCTGGCTGAAAGAGAATGGGCATTTATTAAACATTTGAAAACTTTTTGCAGAGAAGTGCGTCATGTAAATACTTCGAATGCAGGAATCCATTTTCGGCGTAATCTCAATTAAGAGTTTTTTATGGAAATATTCACCCCCACCCAACTCACCGATGAAATTTTCGCTGCCATGCAGCGTCTCATCCCCCAGCTCTCAGTCAGCCCACCCCCCACGCCTCAGGAGCTGCAGGAGATGATCGGATCAGCCTCCACGATCCTCTTCCTGGCGCGCCATCCTGAGATTGACCATCAGATCGCCGGTGCTGCTGCCCTGGTGCTGTTCCGCATCCCGACGGGGCTGCGCGCTCGCATCGAGGATGTTGTCGTCGACGAGCGCCTGCGCCGCAAGGGGATCGGGGAAGCGCTGACCTGGGCTGCGCTTGAACACGCCCGTTCTGCTGGAGCAGCCTGGGTCGACCTGACCTCAAATCCGGCCCGCCTCGCCGCCAACCGTCTCTACCAGCGCATGGGCTTCGAGCCGCGCACAACCAACCTGTATCGATTTAAGTTCTAATCAGCCGGAATGCACTGCAAGACCTGCCCGGATATAAAATCTACATACCACAGGCTTTCCCCATCCCAATCGATGGAATAATCCAGCACGCCTTTGGTAATCCCGCAGGCCGCATCGGTCTTTTCAACCAGCTTTAAATTGGCATCAAATAGCGCCAGCTGAGGTGGGATATACACCACCCATAATTCATCTCCCTTCAAGGCCAGGTCCCTGGCAAACCCATAAGCTCGCCACCCGGTTGCGCTCAAGTTGCTTCCCCGCCCGGTCATAACTGGCTAAATCGCCAGTTTGCCCCATCAGCCGCAGGCTTTTCCCATCCCAGGCAATCGACTGGATTCTTTCGGTATCGGTCTCAAACTTCTCCAGCACTTTGCCCGTTTCCGGGTCGACCTTCGAAACATTTGCGCCCATATTGGCGCACCACACCGCCTCGCCATCCCAGGCTGCTTTGCTGCAAATCACTTCCAGCGCCGTCTCCGCCAGCATCTCTCCTTGAGATTCACCCGCGCCAGCTTTTTCCCTTCATCGGTAAAGATCCACACTTCTTCCCCCACCCGCAGCAGGTCGGATGGCAGCGAGCCTGGCGCTGTAAACGTGATCCCTTCTTTCCACCCCGCACTGGGCTGGCGTAGCCCGGAAGTGAACTTCCTTGAGCCTGCCTGCGCGGTTTAGCTTGAACAGGCTCAGCTGAATTTCGCATTCAGACGGGCGTGACTCCAGGAAATAAAACACGAACACGGCTGCCAGCGAAACAACAAACCCGATCACCCAGTTCCGGTTGAGATAAAATGGCTTTTTTTCTTGAGATCTTTTCATCTTATCGTCTTACACTCCCAACCCGGCAGGTCGGGCAGACTCATGCTGCCCCCTCGTATTGCAGACCCCGGTAAGGATCATCCTTAATCAGCAGCGGGCCATCCAGGTCTGCATAATCGCACAGCGGCGCCAGGTGCGCGGCTGCAGTCACCCCAACCGACGTTTCCACCATGCAGCTTAGCATAATCTGCATATCCAGGGCACGCGCCGTGTGAATGGCACGCAGCGCCTCACGGATACCGCCCGTCTTCATCAGCTTGATCACCACCCCATCCACGATCCCGGCATGCGCCGCCACATCGCTCGCCGTCTTGACGTTCTCATCCACAAAGATCGGCACGCTCACCCCCTGCGCTTGCAGCCTCTGCCGCAGCCAGCGCAGACCTTCGAAATATCCCCGGCCTTCAGCGGCTGTTCGATGAACTCCAGGTCATACTGCGCCAGGCGTGGGATCAGGGCAGCGGCCTGCTCGCGGCTCCAGCCCGCGTTGGCATCTACTCTCAGCCGGGCGGAGCTGGCCTGCCGTATGGCTGCTACGATCGCCTCATCATCCGCGCTGCCCAGCTTGATCTTTGATGATCGGATAGCCCGACTCCGCGGCCCGTCTTGCCATCACTTCTGGCTCATCCATGGCAATCGTAAAGGAGGTCTGCGGCAGCCGTTGCGGGTTAAGACCAAGCAGCCGGTAAAGCGGCTGGCCCAGGCGTTTTCCCCACAGGTCGTGCAGAGCAATATCGATCGCCGCCCGGGCTGCCTGGCTGCCCGGCTGGTCTGCGCTCCAGGATCTTCATCGATCCAGAACGGGTCATCTCCCAGCGCATCCCCCACACCTGCCAGGTATTCCATCAGGCTGGCCTGGGTGTCGCCGTAGAACGGCACTGCTGCCGCCTCCCCCACGCCTTCCTCCAAACGCACGATCACATTGTGCCGCTGGTCGCTTGCCCCATGCGCAATGCGAAATGTCGTCCGCAGGTTGAGCGTCACTGGCTCCCAGCTTAGTCTCATCGGAACCTCCGCACTGCCAGCAGATTTTCCTTCAAATAAGCATTGATAGATCGGGCTTTGCGGGTCGAGGCTGTTGTACGTGATCCCCATCGAGCTGCCGCTGGCATGGATGAAGTCTGTCCCGCCCAGCGAGATCGCCACATGGGTCACGTGAGTCATGCCGCGCATCCGCCAGCCCCACCCCTGCTTTGCCGAAAAATAGCAGGTCGCCTGCCTCCGGCTCGCCTTCCACGCCATCCCATCCCGGCACTGCAGATCTGCATCGCGCGGGATCGCCACGCCCATAAAGCCATAGAATGTCTGCGCTAGCCCAGAGCAATCGTAACCGAAAGAGCTCCTGCCCTCCCCACAGGTAAGGGGTTCCTACGAAGCGCCGGATTAATCCCAGCGTATAAAGCAATCCCTTCCGCATCCGGCGTGGGGCATTCTCTCAAGGGCAGCAGGTCGCTGCTGCGCACCCAGATTCGGCCTCCCTCCGGCGTCTGGAGCGCCGACCAATCCCCGCTTTGTTCCACCACGCATACCCGTACGCCAAAGGGCAGCTTTGAGATCAAATGCTGCAATCCCCGGCATCTGGCCTTCTTCAGATCAAGCTGTGGGGCATAAACTGGGAGGCGCTCCGCCAGCACTACGGCGTTCAGGGACCGCTGATAAGCCTGCGCCTCTGCCTCCGAACACGGCAGCAACGCCTTCTTGTGCACCCAGCCCGTGTACCCGTTGTACCACAACGTACCCGTTGTCCACAACGGCGCCATCACTTTCCAGCCTCACCCAGGCGTATTCCTCTCCCTCATCGAGAATCCGTACCACCTCGCCATATAATACCTGGCTGACCCGTTCCGACAGGCTGCGCGGTTCCCTGCGCAGGTCCGCCACCCCGCGCTTCGCCAGTGCCCAGGGTGTTTGTACATCTAACAAGACTCTCAAGCCGTCTGCCTCCACCGCTCCCTGGACTGCCTGCTTCAGGCAGTCCACCGCCGCCTGCCTTTCCATCTCTGTCAAGACCTGTCCCGTCAAGACGTGCAACGATCCAGCGCTGCCAGGCTTTTGGGGTTCTGCCCGTAAATCAAAGATCGTCTCACGCTCATCACTGAAGCGTTCTCTCCCCAACCGGTACAGTGCCTCGTTGGCATCATCGCCTCGCCGCCGCAAGAAATCCAGCACCCTTTTCACCCATTCCAGGAGCAGCTCATCATGTACGTTGTGCCCAATCCCCTCCGGGATCCACGCTTCTGCAAAAGGGATGTTCTCGGCGATAAACTGGGCATGCCGTGCCAGGCGCGTTCACCCGGTCGTTCGCCCCCTGGATCACCAGCGTCGGGCGCTGAACCTTCGCCAGGTCTTCCGCGGTGTAGTTCGGCTTAGAGATTATCTCCCGCACCGTCAACTGCAGCAGCTCGCGCCAGTATTCTTCCCCGTGCGTTTGCCCGTGCAGCGCGATCATCTCATCCCGCCAGCCCGGCGCCTCACGTTCCACCCTGGCCGGGTCGAACAACCTCGGCTCTTTTTCCAGCAGGTCGGCACTGACGTACGCATTGGCTGCCTGCACAACCGCAGACTGCACAACCTCGGGGTGCTCCAGGAGCGTCACCAGCGCCACGTTCCCGCCGTTGCTGTGCCCGATGATGTGGGCTTTCCGGTAGCCCAGCGCCTGGATCAAGGCGCGCGTATCATCTGCCATCTCCTTGAAAGAATAGGAATGTTTCGGGTTGCTGCTCTTCCCGTGACCCCGGCAGTCCGGTACGATGACCCGGTATTCCCGCCCCAACAGCGGGGCAACCAGCCCCCAGTCGCGCTGCCCCGTCACCGTCGATCCATGGATCAAGACAATCGGGGCCTTACCCGGCTGATCCTTCCCATACACCTCGTAGTAAATCTCTGCCCCGTTAATCTCAATCATTGCCATTGCGTTTCATTCCTCGTGTCGCGCTGAACAAAGGGAAGCGCCCCTGTGACGCACAGTTACTTCGGCAAAAGCCTCTTCTCATCAACCAGCCCTTATCATCTCGCCATTGCCAGCAGCGCCCGGAAGGCCGCATACGCGCTCACCATATCTTCAGCCACCACCTCGATCGAGCGCTCGCTGCGCTTTGCACCCGGAAAGATCATCGCTTTATCCGCCATCTCCGATTGGACAAAATCCACTTTTACCTGGATTGGCGCCTTCACCTGCAGCGGTTTGGGAGCCTTGCCGGCCTTCAAGCGCCGCACCGCCCGTTCTGCTGCTGCCTGGATCAGCTTTTGAGATACTTCCGGAGGCAGGCACTCTGCTGCGAACCTTCCCGCAGCCCATTTCACCACCGCCGTCTCCACCTCTCCAAACAGCTCCTGCGCCTCTGTGCACACGGCCTGGTCGCCAGCGATCATAATCACCGGCACTCCGAAATGCCCGCACACCGCCCCGTTCAAGCCGCTCTCCCCGAACTGCTTCCCGTTGATCCACAAGTTTGCTACCCGCTCATCCGACCAGGTATGCTCCAGGATGGCGTTCTGCGTGCCGATACGGGCGTGATAGCCCACAAACATCACCCCCTGCACATCCTGGTCCACCCCCTGCACCATCGAGAGCGCCGAAGGCGTTCCAGAATTCAGGCGGGCGCGCGGGTCCAGTTCCTCGATCAGGATATTCCGGCTGTAAGAATGACCATCCGTCACGGTCACTTCTGTCGCCCCCCCTCAAAAGCCCCCCGGATCGCCGCATTCACATCGCCGGTCATCAGGCGCCGGAAGCGCCCATACTCCGGGTGGCTCGTATTCACCTGGTCCCAATGCACCACCCCCGTCACCCCTTCCATATCCGCAGCAATTAAAATTTTCATTGAACCTCCATGGTTGATCTGCTTTTGCATGGCAATCTTTTCCTTAGCAAAATTTAGCCTCCTGATTTTATCACTGCCTCCGGGGGTGCGGGACGGTTTGTATATTGTCTCTCACCTCAATTACGCTCTTCTCTTAAAGAACTCCGCCCTCTCCGCGTTAAAAATCCACCTCCAACCACCATTACCTCCAACTCCTAACCTCCTCCTCCGGCGGCTTGATCGTCTTGAAGCTCCTGTACAGGATCAGGTCGTATACGATCTTCAAACTCCCCGCCAGCACAAACGGCAGCCCCAGCAGCAGTGGGTTGGTCAGGAACAGCCCGGTAAAGATTGGCGACAGCGCGGCCCCGATCGTCCTGGCAATCCCGGTGATCCCCGAGGCCGCCGAGCGCTCATCCGGCGCCACCACCGCCATGGTATACGACTGCCGCGTGGGCACATCCATCTGCGAGATGCTGAAGCGCATCAGCAGCATCAAGATCGCCAGCGGCAGCGTCGGCATAAAAGGCACCAGGATCAGCAAAATATTCGAAGGCAGGTGCGTAAACACCATCGTATTGATCAACCCAATGCGCTTTGCCACCCAGGCCGCGCTCAGCGCCGAGATGCCTGCCAGGATATTGGCCCCGAAGAAAATGCTGCCCAACACCGCCGGTTCCACTCCAAAGCGCAGGTGGAACCAGTAGGCCACCAGGCTCTGCACCACCAATCCCCCCGCAAAAGCATCCAGCGAGAAGAGCGCTGCCAGCCTGAAGATCACGCCTCTCGATTTATGCAGCCCCAAGAAAACCTTCTGAGGTTTCTCGCCTGTCCCAGCCTCTTTGGGTACCTCTACCGCTCCAGACAGCCGCAAAAATAGAAAGATTAAAACGATCCCCAGGGATGCGTACCCCATGAGCACCATCCGGTAGCTGGCCCCCGCCGCGTACCCCAACCCCTGCAAGGCTTGCGCTCCCACGCCTCCCACCAGCGCCCCCAGCGCCGTAGCGAAAGAGCCCACCAGGTTGTACCAGCTAAAGACCTGCGTGCGCCGCGCATCTGGCAGCAATTGCGAAAGGGCAGCCTGCTCGATCGACAGAAAGGGTCCTACCTCATTCCCACTGGGGCTGATCACCCCGATCATCGCCGCCAGCAGCAGCACGTAAAAATTCCGCGTCAAAATGAACAGGCTGCCTGCGAAGATCATCAAGACCGACCCCGCCACCAGCATCCGCCGCCTCCCCAACCGGTCCGCGTTTGTCGTGATCCACAGCGAGATGGCTGTATCCCCCACCAGCGTCAGCGTCAGCAGCAGCCCGATCTGCCCCTCCCCCAGGCCTGTCTCCGCCAGGTACAGCACCAGCACCACCGACAGGAACCCGTACGCAAACAGCCGCACCATCCTGGTGCTGAACAGCAGGCGAATGTCCGGGGTCATTTTCATGCTGAAATTGTACCCCATCTCTCCTCGCCACCCTGTAATGGCACGGTCTTCGTGCCTTTACAGGGGTGAGGGGTTGAAATCCATCCTACATACTGGGATCGTAACACACCAGCTCCAGCCCGATGACATTTTCTTTGAATGCCTGCACCCGCTCCAGGTCATTCACCCGCAGTGCGATGTCACCGAGAGCTTTGATTTTTGTTTTAGGTGCAACCTCACTGATTAAGCGAGAAAACCCTTCATCTATCTCCACATCTAACCAATGTAAAATCCCTGAAATATAAAAGAAAAGTTCTGTCTTCTCAAAGAATGATTGTTCATCCAGATTTCCTTGGTTATATTCTTTCCATCCTTTGGCTACCTCAAAAAAGTTATGCTTATAAATTGTTTTCGATTCTTTTATCGATAAATAATACAATAATTACACTGGCATCATCTATCCTAACTATTTTAAATGTACAGCCTATACACATTCCCAAACTTTGACCATGTTGGAAAAATGAACACGAAGGCGCAGAATATATTCATTGAGTTTTTGCCATGCCCCCAAAGCAAATGGCTCTTCATCAGTATCTCTCAATAACCACCCATGGGTGGACGACTTGTAACTTCCAGCCCATTCTGGGACTTTATGAGGCTTTGACTTGATATCCTCTATAGCCATTTTAAACTTTCTTCAAGAGCATCATCCAATTTCCAGATGACTAGGACTGGCCGTATTGCCCATTTGTGCTGGAGATCAGAATTCGACGTTATGACAATTGTGTTAGGGAAACGCGAACGATCTACAGGCAATTTGGTAAGGTTCACCGAAAGGAGCCCGCTTGTAACCAAAGTCAAGTCCACGGTCGGTGATAAATCACCCGTCAACATGCTTGGGATTCTTATTGTCTACCGCTTTGAGAATTGGGATTAACTTTTGCTTCATATCCGCCACGAAAATAATAATTGATTTAGAAAATTAATAAAACTTGCATCAAGTTCGATTGAAGCCATAAGCAGATGTGCAAACATAACAAGCTCTTTAAAGCTTCTTATACTGAAGTTTCAGAATACAAACACTCTGTTGTGAGAAACAATATGTTAAATGAACTTTTGAAGGAGATCATTAAGGATCTAAAAATGACAAGTTTGGATCTTGCTGGATCATGTGCCCCACGATTTCAAATCAAATAAGGAATTGCAAGATCACTTTCTAAAGCCAGGGTAATACTTATCTATTTGGTAATTGAGTATAGCCTATCTAGCAAGTCTAATAAACACTTTTCATAATTTTTTCTCGGACTAAATATTTACATTTTACAGGTCACCAATTTCTAAGATTCCAAGACATTTGGTCACTAAGAAATTCTCCAAATGGGCGAAATAGATGTTGACATTGTCCAAAACAAGGATACTTAAATTCGTAAGGCATTTTCAATAACAAGGACAAGATCGAAAAGCAGAATTAAGCTTATATTGGCCTGCAAAACCACTCTTTAAATGATCTGATGAATAGAGAGAAAGCTGATAAAGGCACGCCAGAGTATGAGTAAACGAAAAAACAATATCAAGATCTGGACAGGATGTCAAAAATCCTTTGTAAAATATTATCCAAATCGAAGTATGATTTTTTTTGACTGCCGATAAATTGTAAGGAATGTTTTTAGAAAATCCGCAAAGATCTCAACGACTAAAGGACCAAAATATTGTTTATCATCGCGTGATTAAGCGTGACAAATTTGAAAGAAGGTGTAGATTGCGGTTGATTTAACCCTTAAGATCTTCTTCATAGGATGCATGCATCAACAAAAAGCCTTTATCAAGTTTCCCTTGCAATAATGCAGTCCCACCCCAAAAATAGAACATGGGGCCCTTATGAAGCTGAAAACTAAGTCTTTGTTCCGATTGTTGTATTGTTCGTAAGCGACGCTCCAAAAACCATTCAGCTTCTTGATATTTACCGGCCCTAAAAAAAACATCCCAGATCAATCGTAAATTATTAAAATACCTCCCTGGTCGTCTCTGTATCTGAGTGATCCTTCAAATATTCTATATTTCATTTTTCCAAAACGAGGTAATATTTATGATCTATAGTAAACCTAAATCATGGTTGTCTGTAAAACATCCCTCATAGAATTCATTGAAGGCTTTATCTATACTATGAGAAATAGTTTCATAACCTTCTATAAGAATAATTTGAAATCGGTTAATCAATTCATTTTTCCACAATGAGATTACAACATCCATTTGTGAGTTGTGCTTTTTTTTGTCTCCCCTGAGCACCTTTTTCCAAAGGGCATTTTTATTTTCTGCGAGCGAAGGTTGCTCTTTGAGATAGGCAATGGCACTAAGAGCATATGCCTTATTTTTTTTAGAATTTGTATAATTGCCTTTTGGCACACCTAAGACGGAAGGCCTTCTTCACACAAACCTAGAAATGCACTCCTTGGACACCCTTTGTTCTTGCTAGTTGAGTTTTCGCCGAAAATGGAACGAACGGCATTCTCCCATGGCACCTTTGGAGAGGCTACATTCTTGCTTTGATATAGTTTCACGGCTTCAAAAGCTGCCAGACCGTATTTGTCCATAATATCTCATCTTTACTCCAAGCCGATATCTTTTGGTTTTATGGAATTTTATTGCCACAATTTCAACTAAATTGGCTAATAAAAGATCGCGTCCAATGAACTATCCAAACCCAAACAGCCCTCCCTGCACAATCGGCGTCATATACGCGCACTGCTCCAGCGTCAGGTACATCCCATCCACCTGGTTTGTATTCATCCGGTATTCTCTTGCATGCTCTTCTGACCAGAAGAAGATTGTATTTCTTCAGTAAGCATCAATGATTGTGCGCTCGGTGAAGTGCTCCCAATCCATATCTGGCATAAACACCCAGGGCGCGGCATCCGCCTCGCACACAGTGACATGCATGCTGCTGTCGACCGTGATGTGCATCACCTGCCCGCAGTGGCTGCATTGGGTGTGCACTTCAACCATGAGATACTCGTTTCTAAGGTTCCCTTCCACGAAGGGCGCCGCAATGGCATCCTCCGCTCAGGCACCGTACAAACGCTCTCCTGTGCTGAAATTCAAGCGGTGCGGCGTGGGTTCCACCGTCACCGGGTAAGCCCAAAAAACCGCCCCTTGTTCATCACGTGCCAGGAAAAACAGCTTCTTTTCCAGCTCATCCAGGATCGCCTCCACGCGTTCAAGGGATATCCCCAGCTTCTCCGAGATGAAACCAGGAGATAAAGGCTTTCCAGTATTCATCAGCTCCCTCACCGCAA
The DNA here is from genome assembly GCA_963751425.1 of uncultured Chloroflexia bacterium. Lineage (GTDB taxonomy): Bacteria > Chloroflexota > Anaerolineae > Anaerolineales > UBA4823 > CAVVUF01. The sequence goes on from CAVVUF010000004.1 coordinate 574,927, forward strand.
AATAGCGGATTTGGTGGTGCTGCTCTGTCATAAAGCGCAGCATCTCCTGGCTGTGTTCGGGGACATGGGTCAAGTCGCTTTTCCACTGCGCCTCTGAGATTTCGAGAATTTGCTTTCCTCTCCCAAGCAAAACTTTTCCATCCATGAAAAACGCCTCCTTAATTGATTATCGAAAGGTTACAGAAAAGGAAAAAGGGTGGAATAATCAGGTTTTTCTAGTTTGCTCTGCCTTTTCCGTATTTTCATAGCTTTTCCGACCTCTATTATCGCACTTTTCCCTTTTTTTCGCCTCTTTTGCGTCATTTCGTGTGCGTCGTGTTCCAGCTTTCTTTCGCTTATTGCGTGTTCCAGGTCCCCACACCCATCACGCATCAGATGATTCACAAATCCCCCTTAGTGCTATAATAAATATCACAAAAACCGTCATATTCATCAAAAAAGGAGTATTACCATGCCTGCCAAAGGAAAGTATGCTCGCAGAAATCTTGAACTGCATCCCTTCAAAGGAATCCGAAAAGGATTTGATGTTTGTTAATGCCGTTGGGGCGGGTTTATTTGCCGCCGCGCCTCCGGTACCCCCCTCCAAAGATCTACGCGAAGACTGGTGGGAGATCGGTGACCAGGGCAGCACTGGCTCTTGCGTGGGCTGGGCGACAGCCGATTCCGTGCTCCGCTGGCACTACGTCAAGACCGGGCGGGTTGCCCAGGACGAGCACATCTCTCCACGCTTTATCTGGATGGCAGCCAAGGAAACGGATTTGTCCCGTTCTCAGCCCACCACCTTTATCGAGCTGGAAGGCACCAGCCTGAAGGCCGCCCTGGATATTGCCCGCAAATTCGGCGCGGTGCTCGATACGGTGCTGCCTTTCAAATCCGGGAAGCTCTACCCCGATGAAGCCAAAACCTTCTACGCATTGGCTGCCCAATTGAAACTCTCCAGCTATTTTAACCTCAGCACCAAGCTTTCTTCCTGGCGCGCCTGGTTAGCCACCAAAGGCCCCATCCTGACCCGCCTGAACGTGGATGCCACCTGGGACAACGCCGATGCCACCCAGGGCAACCTGGATGTTTACCTGCCCGAAACCATTCGCGGCGGCCATGCCGTTGCCCTGGTAGGGTATACCCCCGACCGCTTCATCGTCCGCAACAGTTGGGGCACTGGCTGGGGTGACCAAGGCTTTGCCTATGCCTCCCAGGCTTATGCCCAGGCAGCCTTCACCGAGGCGTATGGCGTAACGATCTAATTAGCTGACAATCCAATTGCGCAGTGTGCGCCCACTGCTTTGAACAGCGGTGGGCGACGCTGCGCCAACTTAAAGATTTTATCAAGCTCATGTCATTTTCCTCCACTGCTTAATATTTCATCCGCTTTTTCCGTGTCCATTATTTCCCCTACTTTCTCCGCTTTCTTTGTGCCGAGAACATCCTCAACTTCGCGCCCTCAGCCAACAGAATGCTTAGCAGACCGGCAGTCCCCACCAGCCCAATTTCCCAAAGGTGCAGGGGGCCAAAGCTGAATAAGCCTCTCAAGAAGGGTATGGAAATTGCTAATCCCAGGAAAAACAGCGTCCCTAAGGTCACCCACCACAAGGCCGGGTTTGGGATGCGCAGGGTCGACAAAATCGAGCTTTTCCAGGAGCGGTTGGTGAAGATCAGCCCCAGGTTACCGAGCACCAGCGTGGTGAAGCTCATCATGCGCGCCTCGCTCTCGCCCAGCCCCTTGGATAAGACGACCGCATACACTCCCAGCGTCAGCGCCAGCACCCCCAACCCCTGGATCAACCCGATCAAAACCATTTGCCTGCCAAATAGAGGCTCACTCAGCTTGCGCGGCGGACGATCCATGATATTCTTTTCCTCTTCCTCCATCTCAAACACAATCGAGCAGGCCGGGTCGATGATCAATTCCAGGAAGAGGATATGCACCGGCAGCAGCGCCAGCGGCCACTTCAGCAGCACCGGGATCAGCGACATACCCGCAATCGGGATGTGCACCGAGAAGATAAAAGTCATGGCTTTCTTCAAATTATCGTGGATGCGCCGCCCCACCCGCACTGCCTGGACAATGGAAGCAAAGTTATCATCCAGCAGCACCATCGCCGCCGCTTCACGCGCCACATCGGTGCCTCGCCCGCCCATGGCGATCCCGATATGCGCGGCTTTCAGCGCCGGGGCATCGTTCACGCCATCCCCGGTCATTGCCACCACCTCGCCATTGGCTTTAAGCGCCTGCACCAGGCGCAGCTTTTGTTCGGGCACAGCCCGCGCAAAGATGCAGGTGGTCTTGATGCGCTCCTTCAGATCTGCGTCGCTCATCGCGTCCAGCTCTGGTCCGGTGATGATCTGATCTGCCGGTTTTAGCCCAATCTTCTCGGCGATATTGCGCGCCGTTCCAGGATAATCGCCGGTGATCATGATGACCCGAATGCCAGCCGTGTAGCAGTCTTTCACCGCCTCCGGCACGCCCGGTCGCACCGGGTCAGCCAGTCCGAGCATGCCCAGGAATTCAAAACTGAAATCGTGCTGGGATTCTGGCAGGTCTTCATGCCTGAATGTAGCCCGCGCCACGCCGATCACCCGCAGCCCGTGGTTGGCCATCCGGTCGATCTGCTTTTCCATCATCCTACGCTGGCTCTCGTCGAAATGGCAGAGGTCAGCCACTGCTTCGGGTGCGCCCTTAGCGGCGATAACATACTCCTGCCCATCCGGCGACTGCCAGACCCGTGACATCGCCAGCATTTCAGGCGAAAGCGGGTACTCACGCAGCAGCTTCCAATCTTTATGAATATGCTCGGTGTTTGAGAGGGTCCTCCCGCCCAATTCTTTCATCGCCTTTTCCATCGGGTCGAAAGGGTCCGTTGGGCTGGCTAAAATACTGTATTCGACAACTTCATGCAGCGTCTCAGGCAGCGTTGTGGGCGTATGCTCTACATCGAACACCTCCCCGTTTACCGCTACTTTGGTAACGGTCATCCGGTTGAGCGTCAGCGTGCCGGTTTTATCCACGCATAAGACCGTTGCCGCTCCCAGCATCTCTACTGCCGGGACGCGCCGCGTCAGCACCTGCCGTTGAGAGATGCGCCAGGCGCCCAACGCCAGGAAGATTGTCAGCACCACTGGAAACTCTTCCGGCAGCGTTGCCATCGCCAGGGTGATCCCTGCCAGGAACCCCTCCAGCCAGTTGCCGCGCGTCAAGCCGAAGACAACCACGACGATGATGCACACGCTCACACCCAGGATCGCGAAGTTGCGCACAATTTTGCCGGTCTGCCGTTGTAGATCTGTGTCCTCCGGTTCCAGGATTTGCAGCGCCTTGCCGATCTTGCCGATCTCGGTGCGCGGCCCGGTGGCATGCACCCGGGCAATTCCCTGTCCCTTGACCACCAGGGTACCTGAATAGATGAACGGCAAATCATCACCGCCTGGACGCACCATCCCTTGCTGCCCATCCCAGGCATTTTTCCGCACCGGGATCGATTCCCCCGTCAGCAGGGACTCGTCGACACTCAGGTTGTTCCCGGTGAGTAATGTCGCATCTGCCGGAACGCGGTCCCCTTCTGCGATCAGCACAATATCATCCCTCACCACTTCCCGCCCTGCAATCCGTTTTTGAGCGCCATCTCGGATCACCAGTGCGCGTGGGCTGGAAAGATCGCGCAAAGCTTCTAAGGCGCGCTCTGTCTTCTGCTCCTGGTAGACCGTGATACCGATGATGACAAATACAAACCCCAGCAGCATCAGCGCCTCTTCTGGGTCGCCCAGCGCCAGGTATAGACCGCCGCATATGATCAGCAGCATGAACATTGGCTCGCGGATAATTTCCCACAAGAGATGGAAAAAGGAGCGCTTCTTCGAAGAAGGCAGCTCATTAAAGCCATCTTGCGCCAGGCGTTCGAAAGCTTCTGGCTCAGTCAAACCTTGAAGATTGGTTTCATCAAAATCTGCGGTCATCATTCACAAAAACTCCTAAAAGACGATATTTTTAATTCGGATCAATCAATGCAACCCATACAATGCCAGAAAAGATGGCTTGACCCCGCCGCACCTGGAATATGCGCGCAAATCAAAACATTCCTTGCCGGTAAGCTCGCTGCTGCGAGCCAGCCCGCAGGCCAGGTTATTGACTTTTCGGCGGAGGGGTTATTGGAGAAGGAAAGTGTGATAGAATCTGGAAGATGCGTGGATATCCTCGCCAGGACATCCACAGCTTGTGTATTCCCAGAGCCTGTTTTCGCCAGGACGAAATCATCTTCATGCTCATCGAAATGTGAATGTCCTGGAAATCCCCCTGATCCGATGTTGTGGTGGTCGTTTTCCCATAAGATGACAGGATCTGCCAGTACACACAGTGCAATACTGCACAAGCATAGGCTGAGAATAACTATATTGCTTTTCAGCAGAAGGTTTTCCCGTTTCTTACCCATATTTTACGAGTTTCATGCCCTGTTTAGATAAAGCGATAATAAGATCATCCACCGGTATGTTATCATATACAAACAATTGAACAAAGGTTCAATCGTTTGTATTATAAATTATCTTAGAAATGATGTCAATCATTTTTTCGCCTACCTCTTTTCATGTGCTTTACCTTAAAAAAATTCCCAAGACCGCCCACCTTTGTTCATCTTAGTTTTTTCTGGAATCAAGATTGCCCAAAAACCCTCCCCGTGCTAAACTTTACAAGTATCTATTCGAAAAATGGGCATTTCAAGAATTTTCGGATAGGTTCTCAATATCTGCTCCAGGAAGGGATCTATGAACGTTATCATCATTGGCTCTGGTCTGGCTGGATTGACCGCTGGTGCTGCGCTTGCCAAAGCCGGGCACCAGGTTAACATCTTCGAACAATATTCTCAGACTGGCGGTGTCACCGCTCCCTATGAAAAAGAAGGCTTCCGCTGGGATTTAGGCCAGCTGCTCATTGAAGGCCTGGGACCAGATGAACCTCTCGGGGGTATCCTGGCAGAGCTGGGTGTGTTGGGCAAAATCCAGGTCAAGGTCGATGAGCGCCGCTATGTCTTTCCAGATTTCGAGATCAACAAGCCCAAGGATTATGCCGGTTTACGCTGGCGCATCGACTACCTGAAGGCGCAGTTCCCCGAAGACGCGGCTGGTTTGGAGCGCTACTGGAAAGACTATCTGCGCTTCACAGGCCTCATGACCATCGGCCGCCGCCTGGAGCAGACTGCGGGCCTATCGGCATATTTTTTGAAAGCGCGCCTGTTCCTCAAGTTATTGCCTCTCCTCTCCAAGAAGGATTGGAGCGCAAAGCAGCTCATGGATGATTATTTTAAGTCTGAAAAGCTCAAATGCGTCTTCACTTCCATCCTGGCCGATTTTTTCACCCCTCCCAGCCAGTTCATTGGGTTGGGCGTTTTCGCCCTAAATCCCGAAGTCTCCTTTGATAAACGCATGCCCCGTCAATTGGCAAAGGATACCGAGCAGCTTTATTATTACAGCATCCTGGGAGGTATCCATACCCTCGTCAAAGCCCTGGTTGAAACCATCCAGGCTCAAGGCGGTCAGATCTATACCAGTCGCCCGGTTGCCCAGATTATCCTCCAGAATGGCCGCGCCGCAGAAGTCGTAGACCGGGATGGGAAACGGACCCCCGCCGATGTTGTCATCGCTTCAGGGGGAGCAAAGGAAACCTTCTTTGACCTGGTGGGTGAGGAAAACCTGCCAGCAGAATTTGCTGCCCAGCTCCAGACCATTCCCTTGATGGACTCGGTTTTCATGGTGCATCTCGGATTGGATTTCGATCCTGCTCCCTACGTCCGAGGTGTGTGTACTTATTATTACGGTACTTATGACATTGAAGGAGGCATTGTTGAGAACCGCCAGGGTCTCTATCACGAAGGTCGCTCTGGCTTTGTCGTCCATGTCCCCACCAACCATTCTCCCTCCATGGCCCCCACCGGCCGGCATGCGATGACCATTTACACCATCTGTCCCGATCAGCTCCAACAAGGCACCTGGGCGGAACGGAAAGAAGAGTATGCGGACAAGCTGATCCAATATGCTGAAGCGCATATCCCCGGTCTGAGCCAGCACATCCGGGTCGCAGAGATCCTCACCCCCGAGGATTTCCGCCTGCGCACCCACACCAAACACCACGCCTTCGGAGGCATTGCCCCCGTGATGGGCTCCTGGCGTGTACCCCACCAGACCCCCATCCAAGGATTGTGGTTTGTAGGGGCTCAAAGTGAAAGTGGCGGCGGGGTAAATAATGTCATTCCCGGCGCCTACAAAACCGCGCAGGCCATCCTCAAAGCTAACGCCTGATCAAAGACCCCTGGCAGCCATACGGGCAGGCAGCAATAGCAAGATCGCCCTTGACCAGCTCACCCTGGTAATTAGCCCCGTTTCCTCTCACCCGGTAGCCGCTCAAGACAAAAGGAGCCAGCCACTCTGCATCCAGCCACTCTCCGTTATACTTGCGTGCCAGGTGAACATGCGTCCCCGTTGAGCTGCCACCCTCACAGGATGGATGCCCGAGGGGGTCGTTCACCTTCACGTACGCACCCGGTTGAATAAGACCTTCATCCGCCAGGTGTAAATACACCAGCACCCAGCCGGTCTGCTCCAGCCCATCTCCATCCAGGTCCAAGGCTACTGCATTATTTTCAGCGCGTACCACTAACCCGGCTGCCGAAGCTGTCACCCACTGCTTTGATACTTCACAGCGTCCTTCGTTGTTCGCCGGCGCAAAGTCCAGGGCGCCGCGCGGGGTACCAAAATTCCAGGCCCAATGCGGCCCACTGGTGAAGCTCCAATATTCTCCGGGCGGAAAAGGCAGCTCCAAAACTGGTTGGGCCAGGTCATAAGGGATCAATGGTTCCACAGCCGCCCTGGCCCAAGGGTCACCGAACATGTCTTGATATAAGTTCATAAACCCATTGAGCCCCGTCAGCTTCTGCCACCAGGTGCCCTGGTTATAAAACATCGCAAAAAAGTTGTGCAAGCCTGCCGTGGCTGCATTCATAAACGGGTGCAGGCGCAGTGCTGATCCATTTGCAAACTTGATCAGAACATAATTTCCTTGTTTATAACCATAATAAGCCAGGTTGAGCTGAGTTCCGGCAATCCTCAGCTCATCATACAACCCGACCTGCCCAGTCGCCATGAACCCAATAGGATAATCCACCTGGTCTGGATCCTTCGGCTGCCCGTACACCCAACCTGAGCGTTCCTCCAGAACTGCGAGCAGAAGCTTGGGATTCACGGAAAGCTCATTTGCCACGCGCTGGACAATTCCGGCTCCACTGAGGATCTGACCATCGACATCCTCATGGTAAGTGCTCAGGTATCCGCCTGCCTGATTCACAAAAGCTTCTACGTCAAATCCAACCGCAGAAGGGGAATAAACAAGCTCGCTGTCAGGCAGCAGTGAATCTGGCGGCGTGGTGGCGCCGGTAATTTTTGGTACGACGAGTTGCAGGCCCCCTGGGAGATAAGCCTCGGCTGAGTATGGCTGCTGGTAAGTCAGATCCTCCAACCGGAGCTCAAACCGGTCTGCCAGGCGCTGCAGAGTCTCTCCAGGTCGGGTTACATAAACGACAAATCCGGCTGGCGGTACCAGGGTAATTGCTGGGATTGTAGGAAAAGGCGTGGGAGAGGCGGCTTCAACCTGCGGAACAAGTGTTACCTGCGGAGCAGGTGTTGTAGATAAGGCTTCTTCAGGATTTTGTAAAATCGGAACGGACGAAAGCGTCTGGGTGGCAGCCTCGGTGGGCATAACAACCGCCTGGATCGGCGTTGTCATGGCTTGCATGGTTTCTAACAGCTCGCTTGCTTGGGCAGGTTGGTCAGGAGGAGTTGTGCTGCGGCAAGCCATTATCGCCACGCAAACAGCAACAATGATCCCGCCCAGGTGGCTCGCGGGCTTGGTCATACCCCTGTCCTGCCGGTCAGCTTTCGAAAACTATCCTTTAACTGATCATAAAGGGTGGTAAAAACCTGGTAATGGGAGGCATAAACCCCACTCGCATCAAGGTTGGGGAAGGTATCCACGGTCGGCTCCAACCAGGCGTTCAAGCCAGCAAATCCAGCTTGATCACCCACTGCCAGTGCAGCCAGGAATGCGCCTCCCAGTGCTGTTCCTCCGCTGTTTGGCCGCCAGCGGATCGGAACCTCTAGCACATCAGCAAAAATTTGCCGCCACAGCGGGCTGCGTGCCCCACCGTTGATCGCGATAATTTCCTGGATCGGACTTCCCATCTCGGAAAAAATCCCTGCCATCTGCCTGAACGCTAAAGCCACCCCTTCCAACACAGCCCGGTAGAGATGCCCCCGCCGGTGCCGTGAAGACAACCCGATAAAGACTCCCCTGGCGTGTGGATCCCAGATGGGGGTCCGCTCACCCATCAAGTAAGGAAGAAAGATTAAGCCCTCCGATCCTGCAGAGACCTGGGCAGCTTCCTTCTCCAGAGTAACTAAAAACTCAGGACTCTCGTCACCGAGCATTTCTACAAACCAGCGCACAGACCCTCCAGCCATCACTCCCCCCAGGCTCAACCTTTCACCAGTCACATGCACGGTATTAAACACGCGCACGTCGCTGCGCTCGGGTGCTGGAACTAATAAATTCCCCGCAGTTCCCAACATCACGGCTCCTACGTTTTTTTTCATCACCCCTGCCCCAAGGCAGGCACAGGCATAATCGCCCCCACCGCAAACCACCGCGGTTCCCACCGGGAGATGGGTGGCTTCCGCAGCCTGGGCGGTTACCTTCCCGACCACTTGCCATGCGTCCTGGATCAGAGGCAGCTTTTCCATATCCAGATCCATTACCGTGCAAGCTTCCTCATCCCACTCTCGCCGATACAGGTTGTATACCGGGCTGCACAAACCTGCCTGGCTGTGGTCAACCACGGCCTCCCCCGTTAGCTGCAAGATCACATAGCTGGTCGCCTGGAGGATCTTCCAGGTTTGCCGATAACCCTCTGCCTCATTCTGGCGGAACCACAACCACTTCACACCCCCATAGTAGCTGTCCAAAATATTTCCGCTGATCTCTTCAGCCTTCTTCTGACCCATCCGCTCAGCCAGCCAATCCGCCTGCGGCGCAGCGCGGCGGTCGAGCCATAAGATTGCCGGGCGAAGCGGATTTCCCTTTCGATCGACCGGCACGCAGGAAGGTGCCTGCCCACTGACACAAACTGCTGACACCTTACCATCTGGAGAAAACGTCACCACCTCCCGGCAAATCCTTTGAACAGCCTCCCACCAATCTAAAGGGTCTTGCTCAGCCCAACCTGCTTTAGGATATACAGCCTCATATGCCGCGCTGCTGGAGCTGAGCCGCGTCCCGTCCTCCTGATATAATTCCGCCTTTGCAGACGATGTGCCGATATCAAGCACAAGATAGGTGTGCACTACGTTAACTCATTCCCCCAGCCTGTTGCTTGAGAAAAACATCTCCCATGGAATCTCTACCTTTTCGCCTTCATGAATGATCCGATATAGATGCTCCATTAAGGGAAACCCTCCCGCTCGGATCACGCCTCTTGCCTCCAATTTCGGCAGCGCTCTTCCGATGCGTGTGATAATCTCCACACTTTCCAGGGTTTCCCCCGCCATCATCTCGCGTGCCTCGGGATAGGGGTATTCCATCCCCAATAAGCGTCCCATTCGCACCGTACGCCCGCCAAAGACCGTTACATATAGGTCCCCTGCCCCTGGCAGCCAGGCGATATTGTCAATACCTCCGCCTAAAAGCTCTAAGAAACGCCGCATCTCCAGGCAGCTCTGCGCAAATAAAGCCGCCTGTGGATTATACATATGAGCCAACCCATCCACCCCGGCCTTTTCACCCATGCCAACCGCCAGACCTACCCCCAAGGCATAAGCATTTTTCAATGCTGCACATACCTCTACCCCAACCATATCTGACGAAGTCCAAATATGATAATAATCTGTACGGAAAGTCTCTCGCAGGCGGTCGAGCACATTTTCATCTCGCCCGCAAAAAACGACCCCGGTCTGCCTGCGAGCAGCCAGCTCGTGAGCAATGCATGGCCCGCCGATTGCATTTAAGCTGATTCTGCCTCTTAAATGAGAAGGGATTTGTGCGTCAATGAACTCCGGTAGAATCTGAAAATTTCCATTCTCATCATCTACCAGGCCCTTGGTCACCGCGATCACAGGAACTTCAGGCTTCAAAAAGGGCCCAACCGTCTCAATGAACCACTGCACCCCAAAGCTGCTCACTCCTGAGGCCAGAAACTCAGCTTCCTCCAGGGCCTCCTGCATTTGGGTATGCTCGAACAGTTGAACTTGCTCAGGAATCTTCCGGCTCAAGCGAGGGTGCAGACCGGTATTGCGCATACTGGCAACCGGCTCATTATCCAGCAGTGTACCCACCAATCTGACAGAATGTCCATTATCCACCAGGGGCCAGCATAGGGCTGTCCCCATCATTCCAGCCCCAATAATTGTAATGACAGACATATTCCAGGCGGCCTCCTTAGGAAATTATACCCCCTTGACACACCTCCCTGGCGGACAAAAACAATTCTCGTTAACATCTCAAGCATCGAAAAGCACTTATGCTATACTTACCGCGAGACCGCCATGTCTACCCTCGTAACGCGTACGAAAATCATCTTACCGCAGCGCAGAAAGGAGCTGCTGACTCGACCGCGCCTGGTCCGGCAGCTTTATGATCTTTTGGATTACAAGCTGATCCTTGTGATTGCGCCGGCGGGGTATGGCAAGACCTCTTTACTGCTCGACTTTGCCCACCAGGTTGAGCTTCCCGTATGCTGGTATTCGATCGACAGCCTGGACCAAGATTTTCTACGTTTTCTTGAACACTTTATCGCCTCCGTCAGGCTGCACTTCCCAGAATTTGGGCAAGAATCCCTGACTGCCATCGAAACCACCAGCCAACCGCTCGACATCGACCGGTTAGTATCTACGTTGGTCAACGATGCCTATGAACACATCAAGGAACATTTCCTGCTCGTTCTGGACGATTACCACCTGGTAGATGGGCAAAAAGAAATCCAGACTTTTATTAACCGCTTCATCGTTGAGGTTGCAGAGAACTGCCACCTGGTGCTAGCTTCGCGCCTGCTGCTCTCTCTACCCGACATGCCTCTTTTTGTGGCGCGCTCCCAGGTGGGAGGCATTGGATACGAAGACCTGGCCTTTAAAGCTTCTGAAATTCAAACCTTGATATTTCAAAATTACAAAGTGTCCATGTCAGCGGAGACAGCCTCCCAACTGGTTCAAGAGTCAGAAGGTTGGATCACAGGCTTGCTCCTGACTTCTCAATCAGCCTGGAAAGGGATGGCAGCCCATCTCCAGGCGGCGCGTATCTCAGATGTCGGGCTGTATGATTACCTCGCTCACCAGGTTTTGAATCAACAGCCTCCTGAATTAAGGGGTTTTCTGCTGCGCACATCTTTTCTTGAAGAATTTGATGCTTCTTTATGCCAGGCTGTTTTCGGAGATGGGGAAGATTGGTCTGGCTTTCTCCGTGAAGCGTTACATAATAATTTGTTTATTTTACCAATCGACGAAGAAGGAAAATGGATCCGGTATCATAACCTGTTTCGCGACTTTCTCCAAGCCACCTTCGAAAGAGAATATCCGCAAGAAGTTGAAGGCTTAAAGCGCGCGATTGCTGCCGGGTATAAGCAGCAAAAGAATTGGGAAAAAGCTTTTGCTGTTTACCTGGCATTGGGAGAAATGCAATCTGCCGCTTCTGTTATTGAAAAGGCTGGCCCGGACCTGATCACAGGTATGCGCGTTGGAACGCTGCTTTCTTGGATCGAAAACATCCCAGTAGAGCTCGTTGATGCGCTCCCAACCATCGTTGCCATCAAAGGATCTGCATTGGTTAACTATGGGCAAGTTGAACAAAGCCTGCCCTTCCTGGACCGGGCCGAGTTTGCTTTTCGCCTCTCCAATGACCAGCAAAACCTGGCTAATGTGCTCTCACACCGGGCAACTGCCTATCGTCTCCTGGGGAAATATCAGGCCTCCCTGAGCGACAGCCGTGAAGCTCTCCAGCTCGTCAATGGGAATCTATCTCTAAACGCTATCAAGGCTGAAGCCAATCGAGCCATGGGCATGTGCCTCTACCACCTGGGTCAGCTCGATGAGGCCATTCCCTGTTGGCAGACATCTCTGGAAAGCTATCAAGATATAGATGACCAACAGAGTGCTGCCCTTGTACATATGGAACTGGGCATGGGCTTGATGTCAGCCGGCAGCTATCGCCAGGCCATGGACCATTACGAGAAGGCCCTGGATTATTGGCGCTCTGCCAGGAATATCTCCCGCCTGCCTTACGTGTTGAATAACCTGGGGGTCCTATACCACCTGGCTGGGGAATACATTCAAGCCAACCGCCTTTTCGAGGATGCCCTTGCTTATGCCCGGCAGACTGGGATGACCAGGATCGAGGCCTATACTCTTTGCAGTATAGGCGATTTGTATGCCGAGCTAAATGAGGAAGCCGCTGCCCAAGATGCTTATCGCCAATCTCAATCAATTGCCCGCAAGGTGAATGATCGTTACCTGTTATTTTATGCTAACCTGGTTGAGGCTGCCCAGGCGCGGCGATTGGGAGAGCTCACCCGCTCCAACGCCCTTTTAAATGTGTGTCGTTTGATGGCTGGCGAAGATCAATCTGATTTTGAGATGGGTCAATGGCACCTGGAAGCCGGATTGACCTGCTTAGCCGAAAAATCTATTCCAGATGCTGTTCACCATTTACAAACAGCCGTCCGTATTTTCTCCTCTGGTGGGCAGAGGATTGATGCTGCGCGCGCCTGTTTGCTCTTAGCGAATGCCTACTACCAGCTGCCAGATCGTCTCGCTGCCCAGGAGATTATCAAAGATGCATTTTCTCGAGCATCTACGCTCGATAGCCAGCACATCCTGGTGACCTGTGGGCGGGAATCTAAAACGCTCCTCCGAGATAGGTTTGAAGATCTCAGCCTGCGAGAGCAAGCCGCAGCGCTTTTAAATCACATAATTCGCTTTGAGGAGCAGCTTCCCATCATCCGGCGGGATATTCGCCCTCATGCGCTCTCGGGCCTGTTTGCGCCTCCAAGAATATCGATCTACACCCTTGGGAAAATGAAAGTCGAGCTGGATGGAAAGCCGGTTTCCGTTCCCGAATGGACAAACCAAAAAACCGCCCGGGAAATGTTTTTCTTCCTGCTGGCGCATCCCGCAGGAGCTACTCGGGAAGAGCTTGGGGAGATCCTGTGGCCTGGCACATTTCCCGAACAATTGCGTATCCAATTCAAAAATGTGCTTTACCGCCTTCGCTATACCTTTACCTCTGAGACAATCACCTTTGACAGAAACCGGTACGCTTTCAATCGAGCCATCGATTATTTTTATGATGTCGAAGCCTTTAAAGAGAGACTTTGCAAAGCTGAGGCAGCCAACCAGCCTTCCCAGCGAATTAATCTTTTGCAGACCGCTCTAAAGTTATATGAAGGTCCTTACCTGCCTGAGGGTAGCGGTGCCTGGCTGATGCCAGAACGCCAAAGGCTGCGTAGAGATTACATCCAAGCCTGTATCTCCCTTGCTCAACTCCAATTCGATTCTGGTGATACAAATTCTGCCATTCTAACCATCGACAATGCTCTTATTGAAGATTCTTGTTCAGAAGAATCTCACCGGCTGGCAATGAGGATTTATGCCGCCCAAGGCAACCGGGCAGCTATCTTCCTTCAATTTGAAGCTTGCGCAAAAGCGCTTAAAGAAATTGGCGCAGAACCTTCCGACCAAACCCTGGCGCTTTTCCAAACCTTGACTCAATAGAACACAATCACTCTGTTATCCTTGTCAAACATGACACACGCCGAAAATGATATTCGGGAGCTGTCATGCTTTTTAGGTTTATTCTGGAACAATTCAGGCAAGGAAATTGTAACCATCAGATGGGAGTTTATACCGCAAACTCTCATTTTATTTTAATCTTTAAGAGGCAGTTTAAGAGCCTCTCATATGAATAATATAAGAAATTATTTATTTTTTCGGAGGCTTCTTTCATGAAAAACCAATTCAACCGCATCTCTCTGACCATTACCAAAGTAGACCAGCGTCATGTTAAGTTAGCTCTGATCTTCATCAGCCTGGCACTGTTTGTCATCGGGGCAGGCGCTCCCGCTTGTGGTGGCGAAATCGGCAGATAACCCTTGATCCTGCTCTACGCAGTCCTGGTCGGTCTCCTGGCTGGCCTGCTGCGAGCCTGGGCTGGAAAACGCCCGTTACGGGTTCCGGATCTGCGCCTGATCGGTTTAATCATTCTTGTTTTTCTACCGCAATTTTTCACCTTCTATTTTCCTCTAACGCGCAAATCTATACCCGATAAATGGGCCTCAATAGCTCTGGCAGTTTCCCAGGTAGCTTTCTTAGTCTTTATCTGGGTAAACCGCAGGCAACCAGGGTTCTGGATGCTGGGGTTAGGATTGTTCCTCAACCTGTCCGTTATTTTACCCAACGGCGGTTGGATGCCAATCACCCCTCAAACTGCATCTCGAATTTATCCCGCCGCCCCGGTCTCATCCTGGAGAATTGGAGAGCGCCTTGGCTCAAGCAAAGATGTCGTTTTCAGACTTAGAGATATCCGGTTGGAATGGCTATCCGATCGATTCGTTCTACCTATCGGTCCCAAAATAGCTTTCAGCCTTGGTGATATTTTCCTTTCATTGGGCGCCTTCTGGTTCTGTTGGAGCTTAGGTAGTATTGAGAAAGCTCAGCGCCTGGATCGATCGCCTCCCCATCCATGATTTATCAGATCCCTCTCAGAAATTTTTCAGTCATCTGTGGTGTAAGTTTTCAGCTTTTATCCCAACAACCTAATCAGTATTTATTTGGAGGAAAAAATGAAATTTTCGAACTCGTCTCATGAAACAAATGAACTCAGCCGTTTATTATGCGCAGCAGTGGTAAGTCCGCGGTTTCGCGATCAGCTGCTCAAAGATCCCGATGGTGCAATGCGTTCTGGTTACCAATCGGAGACTTTTCATCTATCACCTAAAGAGCGCTCCTGGGTTCTTTCGACCCAGGCTGTGGACCTGACCGACTTTGCCTCTCAGCTGGTAGATTTCCAGACTCGCAGCCAATACAAACCCATCTCAATCGAAATGCCCAAGGAAGCTGTGCTCGGCTCAGCCTTGATTCGATAAGGCATGTTTACCGATACCAATCTTCCTAAACTTTTTCCTGCTATGGTTGGAACTCAGAGCAGCACGAACACCCTGCTCACCCTGCTGAATAACCTTCCGGGGATGGTCTATCGTTGCCGAGACGATCCAGACTGGACCATGGAATTTATCAGCAGCGGTTGTCTTGACCTGACAGGATATTCCTCCACCGACCTGATCCGTAACAAAGTTATCTCGTATGGCAGTTTAATCCATCCTGATGATCGCCAGCGGATTTGGGTAGAACTCCAATCTTCCTTGCAGCACAATACCTCCTACGAGATCGTTTATCGTATCAAAACCCGGCAGGGAAAGGAAAAGTGGGTGCGAGCCTTAGGCCGCGGCACAGTCGATGCTGTGAAACAGTATTTTATCCTGGAGGGCTTCATCGCGGATGTCACCGATCAGATTCGGATAGAGCGGCAGCTTCAGCTTCAAACCAGCCGTATGCAAGCCTTGCGAAAAATCGATATGGCGATCTCTGCCAGTTTTGATTTGAGCCTGACGCTCAACATTTTGCTTGAACAGATCACAAACCAGCTGAATGTCGATGCCGCTGACATCTTGCTTTACAGTCCCTACACCCATACGCTTGGTTTTGCTGCCGAGCGTGGCTTTACCACCAATGCCCTCAAGCATACCAATCTACGCCTGGGAGAAAGCTTTGCTGGGCAGGCGGCCATCTCACGCCAGGTTGTGCACATTCCTGATCTCAATCAATCTTTAGGGC
Organism: uncultured Chloroflexia bacterium; assembly: GCA_963751425.1. GTDB lineage: Bacteria > Chloroflexota > Anaerolineae > Anaerolineales > UBA4823 > CAVVUF01. Next base: position 590,836 of record CAVVUF010000004.1, read on the forward strand.
AGTTCACCCAATCACCTTTTCTTATTAATGAAGGCTTTATCTCTTATTTTGGAGTTCCACTGATTGCCAAAGGACAGATCAAAGGCGTCCTGGAGATCTTCCACCGCTCGAAATTGCAAGCTACCGTAGATTGGTTGGAGTTCCTCGAAGCCGTAGCCGGGCAGGCTGCCATCGCCCTGGATAATGCCACCTTATTCAACGAGCTGCAGCATTCGAATGCCGAGCTGGCAAAATCCTATGATGCCACCCTCGAAGGTTGGGTAAAAGCCCTGGAATTAAGAGACCGAGAAACAGAAGGGCACGCCCAACGCGTCATCTGGATGACGATGGAATTGGCCGAGCGCATGGGGTTGGATACCGAGAATTTACCCCATATCCGGCGAGGCGCCTTGTTACATGATATCGGAAAAATGGGTGTGCCCGATTCGATCCTCCTCAAGCCAGGTCCGTTAGATCAAGATGAATGGAAGGTGATGAAACAGCATCCTGTCTATGCCTATCAATGGCTATCGCCCATCTCCTACCTGGGTCCTGCTCTGCAAATCCCTTATTATCATCATGAAAAATGGGATGGGTCTGGTTACCCGAATGGGCTCAAGGGAGAACAGATTCCTCTTCCGGCACGCATCTTTGCCGTTGCCGATGTTTGGGATGCTTTAACATCCGATCGACCTTATCGCTCAGCCTGGACAGAAAATGAGGCCGATGATTATATCCGCACTGAAGCAGGGAAACACTTTGATCCGCAGGTTGTCGATTATTTCTTCAAATATAAAGAGTACCTGATGTAAACAGGGTAATGCTCCTTGGAAAATCCGCCTCCCCAAACAGGAGGCGGATTTTTTTGTTAAATCACCAGCCAGAATTTTCCCATCGTACCTACGCCTGGCTCCTCATAAGTCGCCATCTGGAAGCCTTTCGATAGCAAGAATTGCCGGTACTCCTGACCGGTACCCATCAAAATCACCATTCCCCCAGGTTTGGTAACCCGCACCATTTCCCTGAATTCCTCTTCGGGCAGGTCGCCAAACACATGACCGCTCATCGTAACGTCCGCAAACCCCTCGGGGAATGGGATATCCGTAATAGTTCCATCCACACAAAAGACGTTCTGGAGCCCATTTTGATGAGCTTTCTCCTTGAGATACGTGCGCAGGTTCGTTACTGGCTCAACGGCAAACACCACCGCAGCTTTTTCTGCAGCCACCAAAGTCAACCGCCCCGGACCAGCGCCCACATCGATAACGGTGTTACCCGTGAAATCTACCAGGGAGGTCAATTCGGTTGAATCCCATTGGTTGAACTTCAGAGCATCATATATAGAAGGATCAATCACATACACAAGCAAATCCTCGACCGTTCCCAACACACCTAATTCAGCCTGCCGGGTTTCTTCTGGGCTAACTGGATTTTCTGGCGACTTGCTCATGACCCTATCTAGCCACTCATTTAAATCTGGGCATTTATGCCGCATGAACCATTCCACTGCCGGGTTAGCCTGGAGCGCAATCGCCAAGCCTTGTTCCGGCAGCCATCCTGGGAACCAGCTCAGCTGCACGCGCTCTAACAATAACAGCGCATTGAAAGAAAGTTGGGTCACATCCATCCAATTTAGCGTCATCCATCACTCTCCAACCATGCTAAATAAAAAGATGAACAGGGGTTATCAGATATCCGATTTGCATCCTGTTCATCCCGATGATCTTGTTGCAAGTGCTGTTTTATCCGAAAAGCTGCTCAGCCCCCTTGCCCTGCTGGATCAGTGGAATATAAGTGTCAAGCTCTTTTTGAACCGCCGGATCGGTCAGATCGATCACCTTCTTCTTTTCGGCAGACATATAAGCAGCCATTACCAACCGGGTGATCTCCAAACCATAAGTCCAGGGCAAATACCCGTCCCGACCTTCCATGAAGGCTGTGGCGGCTTCTTCGTTCTCATCAGTATATCCGTACAAGTCTGCTTCGTTGTGCTGGACCGCCAGCAAGCCGCGGGAGGCGGTGGATTTCTCCAGCGCAAGCTCGGCATTGGCGGTGGCTTCCGCAGCCGCGTCCCCAATAAAAATCTGGAGCGAGGATGCCAGGGTATTGATTTCAAAGGCATAACCCGGTCCCATACCATCCATGAACAGCCTCAACCCTTGCTTCTCAAACATCCAAGAGTCCGTGAACTGCGCCTTGACGATCTGCCCGGTCTCCGGGTTCCGGTAGGTGATCATCCCGGTAGCAAAATCCTCTGCGGGAGTCCTCTTATAATCTACACCGCGCTCTTTCAACAGCTTATCCCGCCACTGCGGCAGCCCCCACTTCAGCAAGGCCACATCGGCTAACACAGACACCGGCTGGAGAAAAGTCAGCGGCTTTCCAATCGGTGTAAGCGCATACCAGCCCACAGCGATGCTGTGACAGCCCATGTCGCACAGCACCCCACCCCCTTGCCGCGTAGGATCCCAGAACCAGCCCTCATGCGGTCCGCCGTGCTCTTCAGCGGACCGCGTCAAAGCCAGCGGTCCCATCGTTTTCTGTTGGGGCGCAAGCTGGGCAAGCTGAGATTGAACCGGCTTCATGAAAATTTGGTTTTCGAAGTAAGCCGTTTTGAGGTTAGCTTCCTTGGCCAGCTCAACCAGCCTGCGCGCTTCTTTTACATTTCGACCGAGGGGTTTCTCACAAATAATACCCTTCAGCACTGCGCCTTTCTTAACCGCCTCCACAATCTGTTCAACGATCTCCACGCGGGCAAAGTTTGGCGCATATACAGCGATCGCATCCACATGCTTCGCCAGCTCTACCACGCTTGGGTAAACTTTTCCCTCACCCAAGCCATACTTTTTAACCGTAGCCGAAAGCACTTCTGCACCTTTAATGGCTGTGATGCCTGCCACTTCCATGTTGCGCACCTGGGTGAGGGCGCGCACATGGAAATTTGCCACAAAGCCTGCACCAACGATACCAAGTTTCAAAGCTGCCATAGACTGCTCCTTTTTTGGAATGTGGTGAATAACGAATCCGTAAACTAGAGGCGGAGTGAGAGGGATTCGAACCCCCGGTGGGTTGCCCCACAGTTGTTTTCAAGACAACCGCCTTAGACCGCTCGGCCATCACTCCCAGCCCAAAAATTTTATCACAAAACATTCCTCTGGTATACTTCGAGAAATATGTCCCGCATATCACGTGCTTCGCTGATTATCGCTGTCTTTTTTGGAGTGGATAAAATACTCGGCCTGCTGCGGGCGGTGCTCTTCAACCGCACCTTCAGCCCCGCAGATCGCGATGTATTCTTTGTCGCAAATAATATCCCAGATCTGCTCTCGGCGTTGATCTCAGGTGGAGCCCTCGGCATTGCGCTGATCCCTGTACTTACCGAGCATCTCCAGCTCAAAGGTCGCCCTGCTGCCTGGCATCTCTTCTCCCAGATCATCAACCTGGCTTTCCTGGTCACCGCCAGCATTGCTTTGGGGATCATCCTCCTGGCGGACCCCCTGGTCCAGCACGTCATTGCTCCTGGCTTTAATGACCCGGCAAAATGGGAGCTGACCTCCAGGCTGATGCGCCTGGACTTGCTGGCCATAATGATTTTTTCAATCAGCGGCCTGGTTATGGCCGGCTTGCAGGCCAACCAGCACTTCCTGTTCCCCGCCATGGCTCCTGCGTTTTATAATTTAGGGCAAATATTCGGCATCCTGGTTTTAGCGCCCCGTTTTGGCATCTATGGGTTGGCCTACGGCGTGATCTTGGGGGCGCTCCTGCACCTGGGGATCCAAATCCCCGGGTTGTTGATTCATAAATTTCATTGGTCACCGGGGATTGACCTAAAAAACCCCGGTGTCCGGCAAGTGCTGCGCCTCATGGGGCCCCGCCTCCTCACCATGTTATGTTTGCAGAGTTACTTCCTGCTGCGCGATCGTTTTGCCTCTTTCTACCAGGAGGGAGCTGTTTCAGCGCTTAATAACGGCTGGTTTATCCAGCAGGTCCCCGAAACGCTGATCGGAACCGCCATCGCCATTGCCTTATTACCCTCTTTATCTGAATATTTGACAAAACAGGAACGCGAAAGGTTTCGAGAAACCGTCAACCGGGCGCTGCGGGTCATGCTCGCCTTTACGTTACCCATCGCAGCCCTATTGGCTGTTGCCATTCGTCCTATCGTGCAAATCCTCTTTGGGTTTGGACCTGCCGAGACAGAAATGGTGGTATGGAGTACACGCGCTTTCTTGTTGGGGCTGACCGGTCATACCTGGTTAGAGGTGGCTGTTCGCTCATTTTATGCCCAACAAGACGCAAAAACGCCTCTCAAAGCAGCCTTCCTCCAGATAATGGTTTTTTCCGTGGCAGCCTGGGGGCTTTCCAGCTGGCTGGGTCCTGCAGGCATCGCCCTGGCAGATTCACTCACCTTCACCGGGCAGGCTTTATTGTTACTCTTCATCCTCAATCGCCGGTTCCCACTGGTTCTGCAAGTGAGGAATACCCTGGTGCGCACGCTGGCCGCCAGCGCTGTAGGAGGTTTTTTGGCGCTGGTCCTGCTGCTCTATCTTCCCCTTCCTTCTCTGGCGAAAACATTGGGCGCTTTGGCTGCTGGCGGCTTGGCTGCGCTGCCATGGATCTGGCCTGAGATCCGCTCCCTGGTGAAATTATAAAATGAAAAGGGTTGCCTACCTCCTGGTTTTGATCATCCTAGGCCTGGGCGCGGTCATTTTTCCGGCGGCAACTTCGTCCTCACCCATCCCCTGGCAAGATCGGGTTGATCCCTGGGTGCTCGAGGATGCTCAGGCAGGCAAAACAGAATTTATCATCTTTCTATCCAAACAAGCTGACCTCAGCTTAGCCGCCTCGCTTCCAACGAAGCTAGAAAAAGGCACGTATGTGTATGAAACTTTACATGCCTTCGCCGAACAGACCCAAAAACCTATCCTGGATCAATTAGCCGCCTTGGGTGTAGATTATCGACCCTTCTGGGTTGCCAACATGCTTTGGGCATCCGGCGATCTCTCCGACATCCAGGCCATCGCCAGCTTGAAGGATGTAGCTCATCTATATGCCAACCCCAAAATCCAGCTTGACGAACCCGAAGAATTGCTCGAAACAGGGCCGCTGGCTCCATCCCTGGGCCTGGAATGGAATATTCATCTGGTCAATGCCGATGATGTTTGGGCGGCTGGGTTCACCGGGCAAGGCGTGGTCATTGGTGGAGCAGATACGGGCTATGACTGGACGCATCCCGCCCTCAAAAACCAGTATCGTGGCTGGGACGGGGCCACAGCTAATCACAACTATAGCTGGCATGATGCTGTGCATGCCGATATCAATGGTGGCGGGAATAGCTGCGGCTTCAACTTAACGGAACCCTGTGATGACAGCAGTCATGGAACTCATACGATGGGCATCATGGTCGGTGACGATGGAGCTGGGAACCAAATCGGCATGGCGCCTGGCGCACGCTGGATCGGCTGCCGGAATATGGAAGGCAATACAGGCACCCCTGCCACCTATATCGAGTGCTACCAGTGGTTTATCGCCCCAACTGACTTAAATGATGCTAATCCCGACCCATCCAAATCGCCCGATGTGATCAACAATTCCTGGTACTGCCCCCCCGAAGAAGGCTGCACCGATCCAAATGTATTACTTACCGTTGTAAATAATGTCCGCCTGGCAGGTATCCTGACCGTACACTCTGCAGGTAACAAAGGCCCCACCTGCAGCACGATCGGCTATGCGGCAGGCATGTATGATGCCTCTTTCACAGTGGGAAACACCAACAGTAATGATGTGATCGACAGATCCAGCTCCTCCAGCCGTGGACCGGTGACCGCAGATAGCAGCGGCCGGATCAAGCCGGATATCTCTGCTCCCGGCACAGGGATTCGTTCCAGTATTCCGGGCGGCTATGCCACCCTGACCGGCACCAGCATGGCCGCGCCCCATGTGGCCGGGCTGGCGGCCCTGCTCATTTCCGCCCGTCCCGAATTAGCCGGGCAGGTGGACCAGATCGAAACCATCATCACCCGCTCCGCCATCCATCTCACCACGTCAGATGGCTGCGGAGGTTTGCCTGCCGATGCCGTTCCGAATAACACCTATGGTTGGGGACGCATCGATGCCTGGGCTGCTTACCAATTCAGGTTCTGGTACTATTTACCATGGGTTTATCGCTAGGATTGTATAAAGAACCTGCCGGGCTTTGACCCGGCAGGATTTCTTATACAGAACTCTTTTTCGTAAGGCTCGCCATCTGCCGCTGGCGCCTGGCTGCGGCCAACCACGCCCGCCAGCACGATCATCGTCATAATGTAAGGTGCCATCAATAAGAAGTCGGATGGGATCCTGACCCCCAGGATGGCAAGCTTCGATGCCAGTGCATCGGCAAAGCCAAACAACAGGCCTGCGCCAAAGGCGCCAAAGGGCATCCAGTTGCCGAAGATCATAGCTGCCAGGGCAATAAAACCACGCCCGGCTGTCATCACCTCGTCAAAGCGGCCTACCGAGCCGAGTGTAAAATAAGAGCCAGCAAACCCTGCCATCATCCCGCCTAGAAGAACCGATATGTAGCGGGTCTTGAAGACATTGATACCCAGGGTGTCCGCCGCCTTGGGATGTTCACCCACCGAGCGCATGCGCAGCCCCCAGCGCGTATAAAACAAGGCAACATGCAAGATAACGAGAAAGAAATACATGGCATACACATAAATATTGTGGTTAAACAGGATCGGACCAAAGAAAGGAATCTTCGAAAGCACCGGCACAGGCCAGGGTGCAAAGATCCCAGAGTTATTAAGCTCCTGGTAAGTTTGTAAATATTTTGCCGATATAAAAGAGGTAATCCCCGTGGCAAAAATGTTAATCACTGTGCCAGAAATAATCTGGTTGATCCGATACTTGATCGAGAGCACGCCATGCACCCATGCCAGCAGCGCCCCGGTAATCAATGCGCCGAGTACTCCCAACCACAGGCTGCCGGTCACGCTGGCGACCACTGTGCTGACCATCGCGCCACCCAACATCATCCCTTCAATGGCGATATTGACCACCCCGGCTCGCTCGCAAAGAATACCCGAAAGCGCTCCCAGGGTCAGCGGTACAGACTTTTGCAGCGTGGCGTTCAACAAGCCCGCCAGGTTTAACGACTTATCCGCGGCTGCCCAGACAATAAAAGCAAAAAAGAACGACCCAACCACCAACGCCAGGATGGTGTTGGTGCGTTTGCCAAAACCGCGCGCCCTTGCCAGCTGCACCCCTCCAAAGAAAGCACAGGCAAAAGCCAATCCATTCAAAACAGCCATGCTGGGCAACTGCCAATTGGCAGTGGTGGCGTCTGAACCGCTGGGCACCATTACAAACGTGGTGATCGCGCTGTTGGTGGTGGTGCGCCCAAACATGATCCAGATCGCTGCTCCGATTAACAGGAACACAATTCCCATCACCCGCATGCGGGTTAGAGAGACCGTATCAGCTTCCTTACGGGTCGTTGCGCTCGTCATGGATTATTTCCCTCCCCAACCGCTTACGGTTACGCCTTCTTCAAAAATTTCCGGTGCGCGCAAGCGATATATGGTCCGGATAATGGCAGGCGCGGCAATAAATGCCAGGATCAGCGCCTGCAGCACGGAGATAATGTCAACCGGTATCCCCGCTACTAACTGCATACGCGTGGCGCCGTTGCGTAAAATTCCAAATAACAGTGCCGCCAAAACCACCCCCAAAGGATGGCTTTTTCCTAACAGTGCCAGGGCTATACTATCAAAACCATAACCCGATGAAAATGCCATCGCCAGGTTATGGTTGACTCCCAATACTTCATTCGAGCCTGCCATTCCCGCCAGTGCCCCCGACAGAGACATCGCCAGTACGATGCAGGTGACTATGTTCATCCCTGCATAGCGGGCGGCACGCGAGTTGGCGCCTACCGTGCGCAGGTCAAAACCCCAGCGGGTCTTGAATAGAAACCAATACACCAACCAGGCCATAAACAGCGCAATAAAAAAGCCCATATGAAAACGGATCGGTGCGCCAAAAAATTTCGGCAGAAAGGCACTTTCCTAAATCGTTGGGCTGATTGGGTTGAACGAATCCGGGCGTTTCATCGGCCCGGTCAGCAGCCAATCGCTTAGCCTGAAGGCGATGTAATTCATCATGATCGTATTGATCACTTCGTGACCGCCAGTCTTCGCCTTCAGCCACCCGGGGATCATCCCCCACAGGCCTCCCCCCAGCGCCCCAGCCAAAAATGCCAGTGGGATGTGAATGATTGACGGTAAACCCTTCACCGCATAGCCCACGAAGGCAGCAAAGATCGCGCCGATGAAGATCTGCCCTTCAACGCCGATATTGAACAACCCGGCGCGAAAGCCTAATGCCACTGCCAGCCCGCCGAAGATATACGGCGTGGTTGCCACTAGGCTCTCAAATAAGGGATTGATGGCGCGCCGGATTTGAGCTGCGTCACCGCTTTGCAGGGCTTGAATGATGCGAACCGGATCACCGATCGCGCCGGTGAACAGGGCCCAATAAGCAGTCCCAACCGCTTTCAGGCCAGCAACCAGACTCGCCAGCGGCGATTGGCTCCAGGCCGTATATACTTCATCTGTGGTCAAGATAATGATGATCGCCCCAACCAGCAATCCCGAGAAGATTGCCAGGGTGGGGATGAGAACTGCCTGGCTAATCCCCTTACGACGACCCGCTGGCTTTGTCGAGGAGGGCGCTGTGAGCTCCTCCAAAAAGATCTTGCCCGCATCTTGCTTGGGTTTCTTGTCATTCGGTTCGTTGTTTGTTTTCACATGGTCTCCTCGGAGCCTTGCTCCGTAGGCTTAGCTTCATCCCTCTGTGATACGGCTGGCTTGATCCCCGCCATCAACAGACCAACCCCCTCTTTGGTCGCCTCATCCGCCCGCAAAATATCGATGATCTCACCCCGGTACATCACCGCAATGCGATCCGAAAGCTCCATGATCTCATCCAGCTCAGATGAAACCAACAGCACCGCACAACCCGCATCGCGTTTCTCCAGGATGCGCCCGTGGATATACTCAATCGAACCGACGTCCAACCCCCGGGTGGGCTGAGAAGCGACCAGAAGATGGATCGGCCGCGACAATTCACGCGCGATGATCACTTTTTGTTGGTTACCGCCCGAGAGTGACCCGGCTGACGTGGCCGCACCAGGGGTGCGGATATCGAACTCCTCGATCAGCTTGTTGGCATTTGCCAAAATTGCAGCTTCTTGTAAAACAACCCCCTTGCTAAATGGAGGAATATAATACGTATTCAAAACAAGATTATCCGCTACCGGAAAGGGTAATACCAACCCATCGCGCTGCCGGTCTTCCGGCACGTGCGCTGTACCCTGCTCCGTGATCAGGCGGGGTGTAGCTTGGGTGATCGTATTTCCTTTCAGGTGGATCTTCCCTTGCACGGTGGGTCGCAGCCCGGTGATCGCCTCCACCAGCTCTGTTTGGCCGTTGCCCTGCACCCCCGCCAGCCCCAAGATTTCACCCGCCCGCACTTCGAGCGATACATCGTTCACAGCAATCTGATGCCGTTCACCCTTGACAACCAGGTTCTCCAGGACCAACACCGCCTCACCCACCTTCGCCGGTTCCTTTTCCAACTCAAGCTGCACCTGGCGTCCCACCATCATCTCCGCCAGCTTGCGCTGGTCGGCTTCAGCAGGGGTGGTCGCGCCGATCACCTTGCCGCGGCGGATCACCGTAATCCGATCCGCTGCTTCCATCACCTCCCGCAGCTTGTGGGTGATAAAGATGATGGATTTTCCCTGCTCGACCAGCGAATGCATGATCTTGAAAAGCTCATCCGCTTCTTGAGGCGTCAGCACCGCTGTGGGCTCATCCAGGATCAAGATATCCGCAGACCGGTAAAGCAGCTTGATAATTTCCACGCGCTGCTGCACGCCCACCGGCAGATCCTTAACATAGTAATCCGGATCGACTTCCAGTTTATACATTTCTGAAATCTGGCGGATTTTAGCGGCGGCAGTTTTGCGATCCAGGAATTCGCCCATCTTAAGGTTTTCATATCCCAGCATCACATTTTCCGTGACGGTAAAGACCGGGATCAGCATGAAATGCTGGTGCACCATGCCGATGCCTGCCCGGATAGCATCATTCGGTGAGGCAACCTGGATCGCTTTGCCCCGGACAATGATCTCCCCTTCATCCTGCTTATATAAACCATACAGGATGTTCATCAGGGTGGACTTCCCTGCCCCATTCTCACCCAGGAGGGCATGAATCTCTCCAGGTTCGAGGGTCAGGTCAATATGATCATTGGCGAGTACTCCGGGGAAACGTTTGGTAATTCCACGTAATTCGAGGATTGGGGTCATCTGGACGATATGCCCTCCCAAATAGGTTTTGACCATTTTACCATAAATAAGAAAATCCCCTCCCAAGATTGAGAGGGGATTAGCTGTATCAAAACAAATGGTTTACTTGGTCGTGACCGTCCCGGCGATGATATCTGCCTTGACGGTTTCAAGTTCCGCTTTCAGGTCAGCAGGAACCATTCGAATCGAAGTTGTGGTAGGGAGCCAGGCCAACGCCGCCGTTCGTCAGCGTACCCACCGTCACGCCACCCTTGAAGGTGCCGTCTTTGGCTGCCTTGATGGCATCCTTGGTGGTGATGTCCATATTCTTCAGAACAGAGGTCAGGGTGATATCAGCATAGTCTGGATTGGTGAGCACCCAGTCGCTATCAACACCAATGATCGAGGCATTGCCGCGCTCTTTGGCAACCGCAGCCGTGCCCAGACCCACCGGACCAGCCACCGGCATGATAATGTCAGCGCCTTCGTCCATCAGGGTCTCGCCCATCTTGCGCCCGTCATCGGTGCTCTCGAAGTTGCCCGTGAACAGGCCAGTCTGCGCAGCCGGATCCCAGCCCAAGGCCTTGACGGTCGTGCCGTGCTTCTGGTTGTAGTACTGGACGCCCATTCATAGAAGCCATCCATGAAGACCGTCACGGTCGGGATCTGCATCCCACCGAAGGTACCCACTGCGCCCGTCTTGGTCATGCCCGCCGCCAGGTAACCAGCTAAGAAGGCAGCTTCGTCGGTATTGAACACCTGGCCCAGCACATTGTTGATGGCGGGGTCATAAGCGTAGTCAACGATCGAGAACTTGACATCCGGGTTGGCTTCCGCGGCCGCCTTGGTGGCATCGCCCAACAGGAAACCGACGGTGATAATGATGTCGCATCCTTCATCGATGAAAGCGTTGATGTTCTTCTCGTAGTCGGTCTGCTGCTGAGACTCAAGGTACTTACCATCAATGCCGAGTTCTTTCATAGCATCTTGAACGCCCTTCCACGCTGTGGCGTTGAAGGATTTGTCATCGATACCGCCGGTGTCAGTCACCTGGCAGGCTTTGAATTTGCTGCTACCTGCGCCGCCGCAAGCAGTAAGCAGCATGGTTGTGATGAGCACTACAGCCATTAACGCATACAGTTTTTTCATTTCTTTTCTCCTCTTATTAGAAACGATTGGTTGATTGATGGCGTTATTCACGCCTTTATAAGTGTAGCATTAAGACGGCAGATTGGCAATGTGCCATTCTTCATGTTTTTCACCCTGACAGAAAAAACCCTTAACGCAGTTTCCCCGGTCTGGGGATCTACCCCCGTGTCAATTACCCCTCCCAACATCTCGTTGAGAATTTTTTCTGCCAGGCTCTGACGCCCAGGGCTAAACAGGGCCGGGTTTACATCTTGAATAACCAGGGGGGCTGTCATGTCGAACCCGCCCTTCCCAGCCAGCAGATCGGGCAAATACTCAAGGATGGATGCGACGGGATCCGTCGTGATCGAGGCAATCCAGTGAGCCCGAATGTCTTCCGGTGGGGTCCCGCTGCTGATGATATTAATCCCAGCTTGTGCGAGCGCCCTCAGCAAATCATCCTGAACAGCCCCCGGAAAAACATACACTGTGTCGACTGCCTGGCTTACCAGCGCATCTACAGCCGCCTGCCAATCAGCCTGGCTCGCATTCGAAGGGATTTCCAGATAAAGCGGGTAATCAAAGATTGGACCATGGTACGCCAGGCACAACCCGCAGAAATATACTGCCCCATTCAGAAAGCCATTCCGCGCTGCTTTTCCTTCGGTCGTATCCCCAGTGCTGAGCGCCCCCACGCGCCAATCGGGTGTCAGCATGGCGGCAATCGCCCCTGCCAGAAACCCTTGCTGGTCATAACGTATCTCGCCACTGACCTGGCTCAGGTTTGCCATCGGTGGGATGTCCTCCATGCCCACCGTTACAAACTGCACCTGAGGGGCCTGAGAGGCCAGCTCTGCAATCCCAGGGTCCGGTGGCAAGGCAATCACCAACATTAACCCTGGCTCTTGAGGATCCAATTCGGTGCGCGTTTCCCAGCGCAGGCCGGCTTGGGTGATCGGTCCTTCCAGCCCAGAGCGCAAAGACTCAGCCAGCACCGGGTCGCTTCCAACAGGCGCCAATAGAACCGCCAGAGGCGCAGGCTGGGTTTCAGTCGGCGCCTGCGCAGGGGTGGGGGTTATCGAAGGTGGCGCTTGCAGGGTAGCAGTTGATGACGTAGGGACCGTGAGAATCGGCAGGCTGGTCGGGGAAACAGACCGGCAGGCTGACAGAACCATCCCCAAAAAAATCATCCACACGAATATCCAGAGACGATATACTCGAACGTTCAAACAGGTACCTCCAGCGGAGTATTGTACTATAGGTATCGCTTACTCCGCATATTTCCATCCATCTAACCACAGTACAGTTCTTGCAACCATGCCATTTACACCTCTTTTCGATTGCACCCGAAATTCCTGTATAATACGCCTATGATCGAGCTCAATATTCCCGGTCGGAAAAGCTTGCAGTTGGAACACCTTGTTTGTGATGTGAATGGCACTTTAGCAACTGATGGCCAGCTCATAGAAGGCCTCGTGCGCCTCTTATCGAGCCTGCGCGACCGGTTAACCTTACATCTGCTGACCGCCGATACGCATGGACGTCAAGAGATCATCGATCACCAACTGAACCTCCACGCAGTCCACATCCAACCGGGCGATGAAGCTGTCCAGAAAGCGAACTACATCCGCGAGCTGGGTGCAGAGCAGGTTGTTGCCATTGGCCAGGGGGCCAACGATGCCGACATGCTTAAGACAGCCGGTTTAGGAATTTGTGTATTATCCGTCGAAGGGACTGCCGTGGAAACACTTCTATCGGCAGATTTGGTCGTCAGCAACATTTTTGATGCTCTTCACCTCCTAGAAAATCCAATCAGAATCGTGGCTAGTTTACGAAAATGAATCTTCCCCAATCAGAGCAATTTCCGCACGATCCAGATCACCTGCCCCCAGCTCGCCGGAGGCGCGCCCGCCGGCTGTTAGCACCCATCGAAGCCGACGAGCGCGCCGCCTTTATTGATGAGCTGGCTCATATAACCTCTCCCACCTTCGATTTTTTCCTATTCTCTCTCCTATCTGGTTTGGTCCTGGCGGTGGGTTTACTCCTGGATACCCCCGCATTGATCCTGCTCGGTGTGCTGCTGGCGCCTTTCATGGCTCCGGTCATCGGTATTTCTTTTAGTACGGTCACTGGATCCATTCGTACATTTGTCATCAATTTCACCGGCCTGCTAATTGGCAGCCTGATGGTCTTTGCTGCTGGATTTCTGGTTGGATTGATCACGTTGGTATGGAAACCCGGCGAGCTGAGCCAGGTTCACCTTCACGCCCAGGTTTCCTGGCCTAACTTTCTCGTCCTGGCAGCCGGAGCGATCGTGACTACCGCGGCACTGATTCGCCGACAGCGCAACGCTTCGGTGTTCAGCGTTGCCTTGGCTTACGAGCTCTATATTCCAGTCGCGGTAGCAGGTTTTGGCCTCAGCAGTGGCATCCCCAATTTGTTCCCTGATGGCCTGGTTATTTTTGCTCTCCACCTTGCCTGGGCTGTTTTATTTGGCACCCTTACATTTTTTATCTTGGGTTTACGCCCCCTGACTCTTTTTGGCTATACCCTGGGCGCCGCAGCGGCCCTGATCGGGATTATCATCCTGATCGGTATCAGTGGAGCAGGTGCGGTCCTGGGTGCCAAGGTCGGTTTACCCACCCCGATTCCCAGCGCCACACCTACCTTTACCCCCATTCCGCCTACGCCGACACACACCCTCACGCCGGTGCCCCCCACGCAAACGCCTACCCCAACGACCACCCCCACCCTCACCCCGTCGCCTTCGCCTACGCTGAGTCCAACCCCCACACCAGTCTACGCCTATATCAATGCTTCTTCTGGAAATCCCCCGGGCGCGAAAATCCGTACGGAACCTGGTGGAAAAGTCATCCGCAGCTATCTAAACAATACCCTGGTCATTGTCTATCCAGATACCATCGAGCAGGATGGCTTGATCTGGGCGCATATTCTGGTTGTAGAAGATAATACCGATGGTTGGATCCTGCAATCTCTCTTGCTGGCGGCTACTCCTGCGCCGGTGTGGTGAAATTTTGTAGATCCGATGGTCCAAAAGACCCCGGCAGCAAGCCTGCTACGGTACTTTCCAGCGTTAACTGACCATCCGCATTTACGATCAACACCACCGTATCCAGGCCAAATTCCGCCAGTACTTGCCGGCAAGAACCGCATGGAGTGCCTCCATTCTCTGTCGCCACTGCAATGGCTGCAAACGCCATTTCCCCCTCTGAGACAGCCTTGTATACAGCCACGCGCTCTGCACACATACTTGTTGGATAGGCTGCATTCTCTACATTTACTCCCAGGAATACTTTGCCCGACCTGGTCAACAAAGCCGCCCCCACCCGGTAATGGGAATAAGGTGCGTAGGCGCGTTGTTTTACAGATACAGCTTGCTCAATAAGCTCCCGGCGTTGTTTAATTGTGATCATCTGGCTCTCCTTCAGTCCTTGGCAAAGGAATTATTCTCCTGGCCCTAATTTTTCGGATTCGTCTTCCACTCACCTGCTCTACCGTTAATTCCAGATCATCCACCTGGAGGCTTTCTCCACTTTCCGGAACTCGCCCAATCCGGTTGTACATGAAACCTCCGATTGTATCTGCTTCATCTTTCAGTAAATTCGTTCCCATCAACTCATTAAAATCGTCTAGATCGACCCGCCCCAGAAAGATCGTTTCCCCTTCCCCCACCTCCTGGTAAGGCGATTCCTCTAATTGATCAAATTCATCGCGGACTTCGCCGATGATCTCTTCAACAATATCTTCCAGAGTCACCAGGCCAGCCACCCCTCCGTATTCATCGATCACAATCGCCATGTGAATGTGCCTTGCCTGCATTTCATCTAACAGCTCGTCTACTTTCTTGGCCTCGGGCACGAAATACGCCGGGCGGGTCACTCCCCGCAAAGCCCCCGATTGATCTCCCTTTAGCCACAAGCTAAGCAAATCCTTCGCATATAACAAACCGACAACATGATCTATTGTCTCTTCGTATACTGGCATCCGCGAATGCCCCGAAGCAAGCAAAGCCTCCACTGCTTGAGGCAGGGGTAGTGAAACATCCAAAGCAGTAATATAGATGCGCGGCACCATGATCTCCCTTGCCAGGGTGTCTCCCAGCTGGAAGATTGAATAGATCATCTCGCGCTCATCTTGCTCCAAAACCCCTTCTTCCTGCCCCGCATCCACCAAGCTCTTTAACTCGTCCTCCGTAACTGTCCCCTCGCGTACTACTTCCTCCTGGTGATGGAGCGACAAGAAGAATGCTGTGATCGGAGAAAGCAGCACCGTAATCGCCTTGGCAAATAGGGCTAAACGGATCGCCCATTTCTCTGGAGCTCGGTAGACCAGTGCTTCTATGATCTGTTCCATTCCCAATAAAATGGAAGCAGCCAAAACGATTATTCCACTCCACGCCAGCCAGCTCATAGAGGCTGAAAGATATGCCGTAAGCAGCACGATCAACAAGCCCGCAATCAAGAAATGCAGGATCGTTTGCATGATCTGCAGGCTGACTTTCAGATGACGTTGAGCATGCAGTAAATCTAACACACGTGTGACGCCTTTTTCTTGTTCATCCCGCTGTGAAACCAAACGGGCCAGGTGCGTTTGAAAAAAAGCAGCCTGCGAGCTCGTCACAAGAAAATCTACAATGACAAACAGAGCCAATGCCAGTAAGATCAATACGTCAGAAAAACTCACGTTTGCTCTTTTTTACGGATAGCCCGCGCCGGCACGCCCACCACAATCGTATTCGGCGGTACATCATGCGTCACCACCGCCCCCGCCCCGGTTATTGCCCCTTCTCCCACTTTCACGGGGGCAACCAACATGGTGTCGCTGCCAATAAAGGCGCCCTTACCGATCTGGGTCGGATTTTTATGTACGCCATCGAAGTTGCAGGTCACGGTACCTGCGCCAATGTTAACATCGCCTTCAACCGTGGTATCGCCCAAGTAAGAGAAATGTCCCATCTTCGTGCCCGGCCCCAGGTAAGAATTCTTGACCTCGCCGAAATTCCCCATGTGCACGCCTTTCGCCAGGTGTGCGCCTTTTCGCAACCGGGCAAAGGGCCCCACATCCACATCGTCCTCCAACCTGGCTCCTTCCAGCATCGATGCCAACACAGTGCAGTTGTTCCCTATACTGGTATTGCGAATCATGGCATTCGGTCCCAGTTCGCAGTTTTCACCTACCCGCGTTTTTCCTTGTAGATAGGTATTGGGCCAGATCATCGTATCCTGACCGATCTCGACGCCTGGCTCAATGTAGGTTGTTGCGGGATCCATAATGGTAACACCCGCCAGCATCCAATCCTGGTTGATCCGGTTGCGTAAGATCACCGCTGCCTCCGCCAGGTGGACCCGGGTGTTAATTCCAATTGTCTCATCTTGATCAGCCGCCCGAACAGCCTGGATCGAAAGACCATCCGCCACAGCCAACCCTGCCAGGTCAGTTAGATAATATTCACCCTTTAGAGAGAGTGAGATGCGCGGTAAAGCTTGCCATAACCAATCGGCTCTAAAACAATACACTCCCGCATTCAGCTCCCTGATCTGCAATTCTTCCGGCGTGGCCTGGGCCTCTTCCACGATCGCCCTAACCCCCCCATCTCGGTCGCGCACCACCCTGCCAAACCCGCGCGGATCATCTACAACCACAGTTAGCATGGTCATCGGCCCCTGGTGATTAACCTGGGTTTGGATCATCTGTTGGAGTGTCGACGTTTTCAACCCTGGCATATCGCCATAGGTCACCACCACAAAGTCTGATTGGCCCTTTAAAAGGGCTTCAGCCTGCTGAACCGCATGCCCTGTACCTAATTGCTCCTCCTGCAAGACAAACTCCGCTGCATCACCAATTGCCTCACGCACTTTCTCTGCCCCATGCCCAACAACCATCACCGGTTTTGTGCCTGTGGCCTGGCGTGCCGCCTCGAGACTATACCAGACCAATGGCTTTCCCAAAATCGGGTGAAGCACTTTTGGCAGGCTGGACTTCATGCGCGTCCCCTGACCTGCAGCCAGAACAACAGCTCTTATTTCCATGCGAAATCTCCTCGGTAAAAAAACTCATGCACTGCCACACCAGGCAGTGCATGGTTATGGATCATCACATGATCCAAAATAGAGGGCCTTTCTTCGTGCACAATCAAACTAAACACCGTAATTCAGGCTGGGGCATCCGGACTCGAACCAGAATAAACAGATCCAAAGTCTGCCGTGCTGCCGTTGCACCATGCCCCAATAACTCCCGCGAGCAGAGCGGAGTTTATTGTAACATAAGCATCTCAGGGATGGCAATAGTTCTGAGGGAATCTCTATGTTTACTGTGGCGTTAATCCCATCTTACGGGCTTCCTCATAGGACAGGAAGCCGTTTTCTTTATCACCAGTTGAGGCGCCGTTTTCAACCAGCGCGCTCCAAAATGCGTCCAGGTCGGTCGATTTCACACCTTTTTCCGCTTCCTGACTGAATAACACATCCACGGCAGCAAGATCCTCGGGTTTCGCCTCCTCTAAAACTTCTTCTATCACCGGACTCTCCTCAGCCGGGGAGACTCCTGCTCCGGTCACTTCTTCTAGTACCTGTGCCTCCTCAAAGAGTTTCTGAATCTCCCCCGCCGCAGAGGTGATCCGTCTCCCTGGGCTTAGAAGCGACGCCTGGAACGCCTGCCCTCCCACAACCAGGAGTGCCTGCGAAGTTCCAACCGGAGCCACACAAAGGTAATGATCGGCTCCTGAAAAACACAATAGGCTGGAGGGAATACCCTGACTCAGAGAGCTGGATATATCCAGGCTGTTCTGAAGCGTGGTAAGCAAGCGGGAAACCAGGGCTGGGTTCGTTAATAATGCCAATATCCCCTACCTGAGAAACTGCTTTGCCCTGGGCGTCAATCACTGCCACCGCCTGTGCATTTAGCTGATCCCTCAAAGTACCCAAGGTCGTTAACAATCCAGCCTTCTCAACTTCCTGCGCTTTGACGGCCACCGGCTTGGTTATTTCGGCTATCAAAGCAGTATCCGCCTTTACTTCTTCTTTTTCCTCACCGGCTGGCGCCCCTTCAACAATCCCCAAGCACCTCTGCGCTGCATCCAGCAGTTTCAATGCCCCGACTGGCTTATAAAAGAAAGCATCTGCCCCAATCTGATCGACTTGTTCTTTAACTTGGGGATCCGTCATGCCGGTGATCATGATGATCTTCAAGTCGGGATTATTCTTCCGGATCCGTCTCACCAGGTCCAACCCCGAGATACCCGGCAGCTTGATATCCGTGATGAGCAAATGCACCTGCGTGCGGAAAGCTACCAGCAAGGCTTCCTCGCCGGAGGGCAGCTCGACAATATCCATCCCTGGCCCCAGCATTTGCAGTCCATCTGCAATCATGCGGCGCACATCCCGCTGGTCATCAACGATTAAAATGCGGAAGCTGCTCATTTCTTTTTTTATTCTATCACAGGATCAATTCTACCCTGCATTTTTTACGGGAGCAGCATCTTGTTCCCAGCTTACTCCACTCGCCAGCAGGCAATCCAGTGGTTGGGGCTGGCTTCTCTGAAAGGCGGCGTCTCAAGTTTGCAATGCTCCATGGCCACCGGGCAGCGGGGATGGAACCGGCAGCCCCCGGGTGGGTTCAACGGGCTCGGCACATCTCCCTGCAGAATGATGCGCTCGCGTTTGATGGTTGGATCGGGGATCGGGATTGCGGACATCAGAGCCTGGGTATAAGGGTGCAGTGGATTACGGAAGAAATCCGCACGGGGCGCCATCTCAACCATTATTCCTAAATACATTACCGCCACCCGATCTGAGATATGCTCAACAACGCTCAGGTTATGGGCAATGAACAGATAGGTCAGGCCAAACTCTTTCTGCAAATCCTTTAAAATGTTCAGGACCTGAGACTGGATCGATACATCCAAAGCCGAAACCGGCTCATCTGCCACGATAAACTTCGGTCGCAGCGCCAAAGCCCGGGCAATTCCGATCCGCTGCCGCTGCCCGCCCGAAAATTCATGCGGATAGCGCCGCGCATGATAATCTTCCATCCCAACCTTGCGCAGCATTTCAATCGTGGTTTCAAAACGCTCGCGCCCTGTACCAATGTTATGAATCTTCAATCCTTCAGAAATGGAATCGCCAACGGGCACGCGCGGGTCTAGCGACGCATAGGGATCCTGGAAGATGATCTGCATGTTGCGCCGCATCGCCTTAAGTTCTTTGCCCTTTAGTTTAAAGACATCCTGCCCGTCTAAAATGACCGATCCCGAGGTGGGCTCCACCAGCCTCAGCAGTGTACGACCTACGGTCGTCTTTCCACACCCTGATTCACCTACCAGGCCTAAAGTCTCACCCTCCCGCACCGCGAAGCTCACATCATCCACTGCCTGTACCCAGGCAATCGTCTTCTGCAGCACACCTCCCCGCACGGGAAAGTACTTCACCAGGTTTTTTACCTGGATCAAATCGCTTTTGCCATTCCCCGACCCCTTTATTTCTTTTGCAGAAGTCAACGGTTCTTTCATGAATGCCTCGTATATCGACTTATCAGCCTCATCATCTCATGCCCTCCATATCGCGCGGTGGTCTTCATGATCCTGGTACATCCAGCATCGCACAGTATGTTTAGGGGCAATCGGCAGCAGCTCCGGTTCCAGCTCTGTACAAATTTTCAACTGGTACTCCATCCTGGCTCGGCAGCGCGGTGCAAACCGGCAGCCGGGGGGCAGATTGATCAGGTTTGGCACACTACCCGGAATCACATCGAGCAATTCCTTGACCTGTCCCAACACCGGAATGGAAGCCATTAAACCCTGCGTGTAAGGGTGCAGCGGCTTGGCAAACAAAGTTTTTACATCCGTTTGTTCAACGATCCGTCCTGCATACATCACCGCCACACGGTCTGCCATCTCGGCGATTACCCCCAGGTCGTGCGTGATCAGAATGACCGCTGTATCCATCCGGTTGCGCAAGTCACGCATCAAATCGAGGATCTGCGCCTGGATGGTCACATCCAGAGCGGTGGTCGGTTCATCAGCGATCAAGAGCTGAGGATTCAAGGCCAATGCCATGGCGATCATCACACGCTGCGCCTGCCCGCCGGACATTTCATGCGGATACGCATGCGCCTTCTTTTCCGGATCAGGGATCCCCACCGTGCGTAGAAGGTCCACAGCTCGTTCCCAGGATTTTTGTTTGTTCAACCCCTGGTGGATGCTCAGCACCTCTGCCACTTGATCCCCAACTTTAAAACCGGGTTAAACTCGACTGCGGTTGCTGGAAGATCATCGACATCCGGTTCCCGCGCATTTGAACCATATCTGCTTCTGAAAGCTTAAGTATATCCTTGCCTTCGAAATAAATTTCCCCTTCCACGACTTGACCCGGCGGGCTGATCAAGCGCATGATCGAAAGCGAAGTCACGCTCTTTCCACAACCGCTTTCTCCCACCAACCCCAACACTTCCCCGCGGCCAACGGTAAAATCAACCCCGTCTACCGCTTTCACTACCCCGTCTTCGGTGAAGAAGTACGTCTTCAGATTTCTTAGCTCAAGCAAGATTTCGCGGCTTCGATCGATCATACCCTTTTCCTTCAGTCAGTAGAGACCATCCCGTAGATTTATCCATCCATTTTATCAAATGATTGCCATTAATACTTATATTTTTCGCAACCTGGGGTTGAAGATACTATCCAGTGCAAAGCCGACCATCGCAAAAGACAACCCGGTAAGTACCATCAGTCCCACCGGCTCTAAAACCCAGTATAAATTCCCTTGAAATGCACCTTTTTGGACTGCATCGTAAATTACTTTTCCCCAGGTCGGCATGTTCGGCTCGCTGACATTCAAGAACGCCAGGGTGGCCTCAAAACAAACATAGGTTGGGATCAAAATAATCACCTGGGGTATCAATAAAGGCAAAATGCGCGGAATCATATACCGGAAGATGATCCTCCAGTTACTGCTGCCATAAGCCCGGGCGGCTTCAATATAAGGGGCGTCTTTCATCTCGAGAAAGGCTGCCCGGTAATTCTTAATGGCACTGCTGAACACGTTAAGGATCACCACTACCATTAATACTACCCAAATACTTTGGGAGTAAAGATAAAAAACCATAATCGCCACAGGCAGCACCGGGATGATCATGTTGATATCGGCAAGCCGCTGGATGACTTGATCGACCCTGCCACCAAACCAAACACCCGTGGCTGCCAGCATCATCGATGTCAGGGTGGTCGCAATCGCCCCAAAGAAGCCAAAAGCCAGGGCAATCGGGGCTCCCCAAAGCAAAGCCACCATTAAATCTCTGCGCATGGCGTCCGTGCCTGCCCAACCGTAAACCTTCCCATACAGGATCATGTCAGCGTTCAGGTCAGCTTCATCCTCAAAGACCAGGCCATCGATCTGCAGAATATACCTGCCAGGCACTGGCGTGGGCTGCTCAAAATTCGGATTAGCAAATAAAATTTCCACCGCCGGATGCCCCCCTTGCCCTCCCGTCGCGAATTTCTGTTGGTTTTTCTTCGGGTCAAGCAATTCCTTCGGGGCATCCTGGGACAGCACAAAGGATTGGAGCGGCTGTAACGAAAAGCTCCCCAAATCGAATTTTCTACCATCCGGTGTTTTCCATATCATAGAGACAAATGGCCGTTTCTCAGAGAACTGGCTGCGAAAGTTGATCGTCAAGTCTTTCGGAAAATCTCCATAAGGATATTTGAAGCTGTAGAGCAGGGTGATTTTCTGTACCCCTCCCTCGGCCGGTAATACCTTCTTGATCGCCGTGCCATCCTGGCTGCTGAGGATAATATTCGGAGGCAGATCCTTTCTTCGGAAAAAGTTGATCCAGGTGGGACGTGCATTTTCCGGCAGCTTAAGATTCTCTGGGTTGCTTGTCTGCCACAAATGAACCGCTTCTGGATAGGGGATGGTAAAAATCGTGTAAATCGATACCCCGATCATCAGGAAAATGATCAAAACTCCCACCACAGCCAGCGGGTAGCGGGTGATTTCGCGCAGAAAATTATTCAGAGCACGATAATTTCCTTTCCTTACCCCTGGCCTGGATCTCATGGCTTCATTTCGAGGGGCAAGGCTGCTCCGAACCCGGGCAGGCTTGCTGATCGGGAATGCCGGGCGCTTGCCCAGGTTCTTGAGGTCATCTCGGAGTCCGGCAAACCCACGGCGCTGCCTGACTGGCACTACGGTCTGCTCCTCCCCGGTGATCCTGATGCGAGGGTCGAATAAAGCGTAGAAGAAATCTAACAAGAAAACCGATACTGCCAGCAAAAGTGCAAAAATGACGATCAGGGCGAGCACCACCCCTCTTTCATAAATGGGTACAGCCGTGATAAATAATTTCCCGATGCCGGGCCAATTAAAAATTTTCTCCAAAACGATGATACCTTGCCAAAAACCAATCAGCAAAAAAGTAAAATTTGTAATTAAAAAAGGCAGGACCGGCCTGAGGATATATTGCCGATCGATGGTCCTCCCCGGTAAACCCATTGCCACTGCCATTTCCACATAATCTTCACCTTGATGGATTAAAAAGTAGGTCCGCCAGGTATACACTCCCTGGAAGAAGGTGCTCAGGATAATTGCCAGGAATGGCAATAGCATGTGTTTAGCCACAATTGGAACATAGCCGAGCTTCGTGGCCGGTGGAAAGGTATCGTACATTCCCCCATAAGGCAGGAGATGTAACTGAGAGGCAAAGATAGCGATCAAAAGGACCGCATAGATCCAATTCGGTACCGATGACAGGGGGGAAAGCGTGAGCATCAACCCGTCCCAAAATCCTCCATGGCGTTTTGACAGGTAAAGTGCGGTCGCAACACTCGCCAGGAACACAAAGGCATTCGCCACCCCCGCCAGGAGGAGCGTATTCGGCAGCGCCTCAAGGATGATTTTACGGATATCGCGCAAGTCATCCTTCTGCGTCTCCATCGCATTGGCTTTTCCCCAGTTGAAGGTGATCCCCTGGTAAAACCAGCGCAAACTCCGCAGCAAGAAGGGTTGATGTAACCCGAAGGCTTCCTCCATCTCCCACCGCATCTTCTCATACAACTGGGTCTGTTCGTCGGGTGACAGCATCGTCGTATCATTCGACATGAAATAGCCTTGCAGCGCATCATCGACCCTGGCCCGGTAGATCTGATCAATATAGCCCCCATAATTGATGACTACCACAGCCAGGTAAATCCCGATACTGACCGTAACGACCAGCAGCCCGGCTTTAACCAGGCCATATTTCACTAGCCTGGCAAATGTGCTGGTGGAAGGTATTCCACCCGGGTCCCGCGGTGAAGGCTGGTTAAGATACTAAGTCATAAAAAACCGTTTACAAAGTGCCCGGTGGCCGCAGCACCCGGCACCCACAGGTGACTGTGTAAAAGGGCCTAAATTATGCCTCTAATTACAGAATGCCGGTCAATGATCCCTGCGCTTACGGATATACATGAGCGATCCAACCACTCCAAGGATCAAGCCCGACAGCGAGGCAGCATAGGCAAGGAAATTCAGGAAAAAAGTGGAGGGTAAAATCTTCATGACCATCAGGAAAGGGGCGACCGCCCCAAAAAGGACCAGCAAGAAACCAATCCCGATCATCATCCAGGGAGAGAGGGGTTTCATTTTTCTTCCCCAGGCTTATACAGCCAACAAGCCGCCAGGTGATTGGCCTCAACTTCAAAATCGGGCGGTACTTGCACGTTGCACAGCCCATCCATGAACCGGGCGCAGCGCGGGTGGAAGCGGCAGCCTGCTGGCGGGTGTACCAGGCTCGGCGGCTCACCCGGCGGGACATCGCGGTAAACTGCGGCATTGCGTGCATCCGGGTCAGAAGAGGCTGCCAGTAAAGCATGCGTGTAGGGGTGGCGCGAACTGCGCAGCAAATTATAGACCGGCGCTTTCTCAACCAGGTTTCCAGCGTACATCACAAAGATGCGCTCAGAAAAATAACGTACCGTAGAAAGGTCGTGTGTAATGTAAATAAAGGCCAGGTTGTGGGTGGTCTGCAAGCCGCGCAGCAAACGCAGGATCTCCACCCGCACCGAGGCATCCAGCATCGAGACCGGCTCATCCGCCACGATCATCTTCGGTTCCAGGATCATCGCCCTGGCAATGACCACACGCTGCTGCTGGCCTCCTGAGAGCATATGCGGAAATTTATACAGGTAGTCATCCACCGGAAACATCTTGATCTCTTCGAGGGTCTTGTGGATGCGCTCATTGATCTCATTTCGATCCTTGATCCCATTGATGACCAAGGGTTCCGTTAGGATGCGCTCAACCGTCATGAACGGCGGCAGCGCGCCATAAGGGTCCTGCTGGATATATCCCACTTGAGAACGATACCAGCGCAGCTCTTTTGGAGAAAAGCTGCTAATCTGTTGGCCGTCGAAGAAAACTTGACCCCCCGTGGGTTGGTACAAACCCAGGATCGTCTTCATCAAGCTGGATTTCCCGCAGCCGCTCTCTCCTACCACGGCAATGGCTTCCCCCTGGTGCAGGTCGAAGGTGACCCCGTCCACCGCTTTCACATAACCAGCATGCCCAACCCCAAAACGCTTGAGCTCGAACCACACTTGCAAATCTTTTACGGACATTAACACATCGGTTTTTCGGCTGGCAGCTTGAACTGGAGCTTTCTCTTGATTTTCTTGTGTGAGCACCATTAACCACTCCTTCTAGACGTACTTCCAGCAAGCAACCTTGCGGTCTTCCACTTTCACCGTCGGTGGATCCTGATCGCATTTTTCAAAGCGTGAAGGACAGCGCTCTGCAAAGCGGCAGCCCGGCGGCAGGTTATACAGGCTGGGCGGTTGGCCGGTAATAAATTCCGGCTCCTTATCGCCTCTCAGGCGCGGCACAGAGGCCATCAGCATCTGCGAATAGGGATGCAGGGGTTTCGTGAAGAAATTCATCGCGTCGCTGTCTTCGACGATCAAGCCCGCGTACATCACCGCCACCCGGTTGGCCAGCTCAGAAGAGGTGGCAATGTCATGCGTGATCAAGATATAACTGATCTCAAGCTCTTTCTTGATGCGCTTGAGCACGTTCATAATGTTCGCCTGGGTGAGTACATCCAGGGCCGAGGTAGGCTCATCCAGGATGATCAGGCGCGGCATGGTTACCAGCGCCATGGCAATGGCGGCGCGTTGGCGCATTCCGCCCGACAACTCAAAAGCATAACGTCCCAGAAAATCGACCGGCACCCCTACGTTTTGGAACATCTTTGCCGCTTGGGCCAGGGCGTCGTCTTTCTTCATGTTGCTGTGCACGATCATCGGCTCAGCCACCTGGTCGCCGACTTTCAACACCGGGTTGAGTGAGTTCATAGCCGCCTGGGGGACCATCGACATGCGCACCCAACGCACCCCGTGGCGGAACTCCTCATCGCTCAAAGGCATCACATCCTGACCTTCCAGGAACACCTTGCCCGAATAGGTCTCCACGTTGCGCGGCAGCAAACGCAGGATGGCCTTCGCCAGCGAGCTCTTGCCGCAGCCCGACTCTCCCAACACCACCACCGCTTCTTGGTACCCAAGGTCGAAGTTCACGCCATCCACGGCGCGCACTGCGCCTTTGCCAGTACGGAAGTGCAGTTTCAAGTCTTCCAAATGCAGTAAGGTTTTATCAGCCATAGCGTTCACATACCTCGCAAGCGGGGGTTAAAGATGCGGTCCAACGCGAAGCCTACCAGGGCAAAAGCCAGGCCGGTGAGCATCAAGAGCGCAGAGGGTTCCAGGATCCAGTAATACAGTCCCTGGTACAGGGCTCCATTCGAGTTGGCATCGTTAATCACCTTGCCCCAGGTAGGCAGCACCGGGTCGCCTAGCCCGAGCACCGCCAGCGAGGCTTCCAGGAAGACATACACGGGAATGGCGGTTACCAGGGTCGGGATCAGGATTGGGACGATGCGCGGCAGCAGGTAGCGGAAGATAATGCGCGCATTGCTGGCGCCGTAGGCGCGCGCCGCTTCAATATACGACGATTCTTTGATCTGTAAGAAGATCGCCCGGTAGCTTTTGATGCCATACCCAAATATGCTCAAGAGGATCGTCGCTCCCAGGATGACCCCCAGGCTGCGCGAATAGAACGTGCCCACCATGATCAGGATGGACAGGAAAGGCAGGATCAGATTGATCTCCGTGATGCGCTGGATGAGCTCATCGATCCACCCGGCGTACCAGACCCCAAACGCGGCAATGATCATGGTCAATACCGAGGTGCCCAAGGCAGCGATCAAGCCGAACGACAGCGCCACCGGCAGCCCCCACAGCAGGGCAATCATCAGGTCACGCCGCAGGTGGTCGGTCCCCGCCCATCCGGCTACCAGCCCATAGACAACCATCTCAGCATCGATATCGGCATCCTTCTCGAACAGATTGCCAATGATCTGCAGCTCATAATGCCCATGCACCGGTGAAAGCGTCGCCGAGTTCAGGTCGACAAACAAAGCCTGCTCCGGCGGCAGCCCTCCCAGTTTCCGCTTGAGCTTCTCATCTTGCGAGACACGGTAGGTTTCCACTTTCCCAATGGAGAAAGACCCCATTTGGGTCTCCCCTGTCGGCGAAACCCAGGTCAGCGACACCAGGGGCTTTTTTTCCTCGAATTGCGAAGTAAAAAAGATGGCTATTTCCTGCGGGAAACTATCATAGGTCCACTCGAACGGGAAGGTCATCAGCACCTGGGTCAGGTCTTCCGTCACCGGCTTGACCGTTTTCGTGGCCGTGCCGTCCTTCGTGCTCAACACAATCGTCTTGGGCAAATCGTGGATGCGAAACCAGTTCACCCATTCGGGCTGCGCCAGCTTGGGGGACTTATGCCAGACCACCTCGCCCCCCCGCCACAGGTTGACCGCTTTTTGGTATGGGAAAGCGATCACGATGATCACTGCCAGGATGATCATGATGATAATGATGGTTGCCCCCACCGCGGCCGAGGGATATTGATAGATATCACGCAGGGTGCGTTTGATCGCATTCATACGTTGCGGCCCTCCCCGCCGATCTTGACGCGCGGGTCAACAATGGCATAAACGAAATCTAACACGAAAACCGTGATGGCCAGAAGGTAGGAGAAAACCACCGTGGTGCCCACGATGACGGACGTTTCATACAGATTGACCGCCGTGAAGGTAATGCGGCCGATCCCCGGCCAGTTGAACACCGTTTCAAAGATCGGCGCCCCCGTCCACGATACGATCAAAAGAAAAGCAAAGGAGGTAATAATATTGGGCAGTGTCGGGCGCAGCACATAGCGCCGCTCAACATCCTTATCACTCAAGCCCTTGGCTTTGGCCATCTCGACATAATCTTCGCTGGAATAGATCAAGAAATAGGTCCGGTAGGCGTAGACGGCGCCAAAAAAACCAGCGATCGTAAATGCAAACACAGGCAGGATCATATGCTGCAACAGGCTGAGGGCATATAAAATCGGTTCTTCGGGCGGCGGGGCAGAGACCATCCCGCCATACGGCAGCCACCCCAGCCAGGAGGCAAAGATCAAGATCAGGAACAGGCTGTAAAACCAGGCCGGGATGGCGGAAGTCGGCGACATGCCGATGATAAATTTATCCAGCTTGCTCCCATACTTGCGAGAGAGGCTCAAGCCGACTCCCACGGAAAGAAAGAAGTTAATCAGCGAGGCACTGCCTGTCAGCAGCAGGGTGGCCGGCAGGCGCTCGAGGATAATATTTTTCACCTGCCGCGAGCCCGCATCGCTGGACATATAAGACGCCCTCCCCAGGTTGAGCGTCAGGGCATTCTTCAAGAAGCCAAAGCTGCGCACCACAAACGGCCTGTCCAGCCCGCACCCGGTGTTCTTCCAGAGCGATCATTTCCTCCACGCGGCGGGTGCGCGTCGCCACATCCAGGGCTTTTAGCGCCGGGTCGGTCAGCACCCGCTGCGAGATCGTCTCGCGGATATCGCCGCGGCGGATCTCGTCCACGTAACCGCCCATGTTGGCGATCAGCACGGTCAGGTACACGCCGACCGCCACGGTCATGGCCAGCAGCAAGATGCGCACCACCATGTATTTGGCCACACGCACCACAGAGCTGGAACTTTGCCTGGCTTTCTTGACCTCTTCTACTGGAACATTACCTGGCACACTCAGGTTTGCTTCAGCCATAGGCTTGCCCTTTCAAAAAAGCTTCTATCTTCGAAAACATATGGAAATACGACTGCCAGTTGTCACCCTGAGCGAAGCCAATGCATCCATCCGCTTCACTCAGCATGCCAAAAGCCTGGATCTTCAAGAAAACCTGTTTTGAAACCGCGTATTATATTTTCTAAAAGAGCCAATTGCACGCTCAAGCAGTGCCCGATGGGAGCAGTGGCCTGCTCCCATCGGGATGAAAAAAAGAAGTTACAAATTACGGGGCAGTGACGAACTCGAAGACGCCGAAGGCGGGTACACTCACCACCTTGGAGACGACCGCCACTTCCAGCTTGTTGGAGCCGGCGGCGAGCTTCGAGGTCAGCTCCGCGGGCAGGGTGACCTTGTACTGGCCATCGGCTACGGCTTCCGCCGCGCCCTTGCCAGCCAGGGCGCCCGTGGCATCGAAGACCAGGTAAGATACCGAGGCGATCTCAGACGCCGGGTAAGCTTCGTCTTTGAAGTAAACCATAACGTCGAAAGCAGCCTCTTGCCCGATGGTCACATTCGCCGGGCCATCCACTTCCACCGTCGCCATCATGGGCTCGCTGAAGCGGTCCCACTTGTTCGACAGGTCGGTGAACTTCGGGTTGTTGGCCACGGTGACCGTGTTCTCGGTCGGGAAGACGCCATCCAGGTAGTATGGGCCATTGCCGACCCAGAAGAACTTCTTGAGGTCGTACCAGGCCTGCAGGTTGGCGTAGCGCGCCGCGGCTTCGTCCGCCGTCACGTACTCGCCCATGGTGGGGGCATAGGGGATCGCCGTCTGGGCGGTGGCGCTCACCAGCTCCGAGGCCAGGATCTCCAGGCTCGGGCCGCTGATATAGCTCATCCACTCGACCTGCTTTTCATCGGCCTTAGCCGCCGAGAAGGCCAGCTTGCCGTCTACCTCAGCCATGTTGCCGATGGCGATCATATGCCAGGGAGCCACGCCATAACCGTACTGCGGCCACCAGGTGGAGACTGCATTGACCATCAGCTCGGCATCCAGGAACCACTGGTTGTCGTAGGTCTCGATCACCAGCGGGTCGGTGGAGACGATCTTGACCGCCTTGAAGTGAGCCATGAAAGCGGCCAGGGTTTCAGCCGCGGAGGCGTCAAAGATGGCGCTCTCAGGCTTGCCGCGGTCGAAGGTCATGATCATGCCCATCATGAAATCGGCCGGGGTCAGCGGGCTGCCATCGTGCCATTCGGTCTTCCACAGGTCAGATGGGTAGTAAACCACTGTCTTGGACAGGGCCGTCTGGGTGTCTGTATAAACCTCAGAGACGGTCAGCCACTTCTGGTTGACGGCGTCCCAATCTGCCCAGGCATCGCCGGGCACCTGGATCTCAGGCGCCGTGCTCACCGTCACCTAGTCCGACGATGTGGAGACGGGCAGGCCTTCCTTGACGGTCACTTCGGCGCGCTCGAGGCGCTGCGGCAGGTTCAAGCCGGTGTAAGGATCCGTCACAAATGCCTGGTCTTCCACCATTCGGCGCACAGTGGTGTCATAGATCCAGTTCGAGCCAGCCACCGGGTTCCAGGGGTCCACCAGCACGCCCGGCTGGGCTACCTGGGCTGCGCCGCCTTCCTGGCCTACGATGCGCAGGGTGTAGGGCAGCAGGGATGAACCCGCAATGCCGCCCGCCAGGTCAGAGGCCACCTTCAGGTCATTGCGGAAGGGCGAGAAGCTCTTCTGATCGGCAATCCACATGCGCACCGAGTCCTCCAGGGACATGGGCAGCGCCTGTTCAAACAAGGCGCGGCGCTCGTCCATGTTGACAAAGTCGTTGTTGCGCAGCTTGAGCGCTACTGTATTGAATTCCTCTGTGGGAGTATACGCCTGGAATAATGGAATGGGGTAATCGTTCGGGGTATAGTAGAAGCTGAAGTTGGCGCCGTTATCGCGGCTGGATCGCGGTGGTGATCCAGCCGCCGGTGTAGATGTTGAACAAGCAGTCGGTTGGGTTGCCGTGCACCCAGATGGGGGAAGCTTCGGAACGGGTCTTGTACTGGCGGATCGGCGGTGAAGCCGAGCTCGCCCAACTGTTGGGCAGCATAATCGCCGATCTGCTTCCGCTCGTCTTCGGTGCGGATCAGCACCATCACGCTGACCGGGGCACCGTTGAACTGGAACTTGCCATCCACCACGGTGGCGCCCATGCCTTCCATCTCGGCCGTGATGATTTCCTTGGCCTTGTCCAGGTTGTAAGCGTACTTGGCTTCCAACTCTCGAGAAACATCCACGTAACGGGCATAATCGGGGAAGGCAGAGTTGAGCACAGTAAACTTAGCCTGGGCCATGCCGCCATAGATCTCTTGAATCACGTAATTCCGGTCGATCGCATAGTTCATCGCCTCGCGGATCTTTGGGATTCGAGAAGGGGTTGAGCTTGGTGGTGTCGGTGCAGACCGCCGGGTTGAAGGTCAGCTCAGTCGTAGAGCCAAAAGCATTGGAATAGCTCAGGTTGGGGTCTGAGGTCACCTTCTGAAAGCGCTCCGGACCGGTCACGCTGTAAGCGTAGACATCGATATCGCCGGACTGTAGCTGGCTGATGGCTGCATCGGCCGAGTTCTGCTCGGTGAAGACCACCAGGTCCAGCCAGCCGCCCGTGCGGGTGACCGGCTCGGGGGTTGCCGTGGGGAGCTGCAACCTCAACGACCTCGGTCTCTTTGACTGTAACAACTTGGGTTTGGACAACCTCTTTCGTGACCTCGACGGTCGTGACAACTTCGACCGTCTGAACGGTGCCGCCGCAGGCTGTTAAGACCATGCTGGCGATCACGACCAGGCTGAGGACCCACATAATTTTATTTCGTAACATGTTTTCTCCTCCAAGAAATTTATACTAGGTTGATTTTTGTTTGTTACTAAACATCTCTTTCTGAAAAGCTTACAGACATCCTTCCAGGACTTCACCTCCTCTCCAATAGCTTAAATTTAGATTAATTTCCCAGGTTAGGCTTCAAATATACCTATAAATCCTTATTTGGTCAATCCTTCTAAAATTTGTCAAGACACATGGTTTTTGCGAAGCGATGTGCTTTTTGATTGCAGCAATCTCCTATTCGCATGCCTCTCCATAATTAAAACCCTCGATATTCCAAAAGGCTTCCTGGGTCGAAGCATCCAGTTCTACCCCGCAAAAATCCGGCCGCGTCAGTACCGTCTTGAAATGCCAGTACAGCGGGAGCGCTGGCAGGTCTTCCGCCAGGATGGCCTGCGCCTGGAAGTAAGCCTGGGTGTGCAAAGGCGCCTCCGCCAGGGTGAACCGGCCGTCCCGGCAGGCCCGGTCGTATTCCGGGTTCGCATACCCGCTGGCATTCACCCCGCCCCAGCCTTTGGAATAGTCCGGGTAAGGGCCTGGGATCTCATCACTGGTATATAAGTAGCAAGGCGGCTCCCAGGCAGCCGGCCAGGCAAACTGCGCCATCTGGAATTGCCGCCCGAACACCGGTCCCTCCGGTCCAGGCGCCAGGTACTCCTGCGATTCTTGGGTCAGGAGGTTGGTCCCGATCCCGCATTCAGCCAGGTCAGCCTGCACCAGTTTCGCCGCAGCCTGGCGCTCCTCATCCGGTGAAACCAGGTAATCCACCATAAAAGAGACATTATCCGGCAAGCCTGCCACCCCCAGCGACGTGCGCGGCGTCCCTGGGTCGTTGTCCTGGTCCACCCAGCCTGCTTTTTGCAGCAGCTCTTGTCCCTTCAGCGGGTCGTAGGTGTTGGAGGCGGCCTGCGGGTTAAAGTATGGGTTTGCTGCTGAGACGTACGCCTGAGCGGGTCCCGTCCTTCCACTAAAGAGCTGGTCTACCAGCGCCTGCCGGTCGATGCACAGGGCGGCAGCCTGGCGCACTTCTTTCGCTGCAAAAAAACGGGGGCTCTGCTCATCTAATGAAACGATCCCGAACAGGACCTGTTCCCAGGCTGTGTCTGGCTGCTGGATGGCACTGACCTTTCCCTGCTGCTGCAAGTCTTCCAGCTGCGCAAGTGCCACATCCTGCACGGCATTCGGATCGACCAGGTCACACTCCCCCGCCTGCAAGGCGTCCACTGCTTCCGAGCCGCTCGGCATAAACCGGAAAGTCAAGAACTCAAAGGCCGGCAGTCCTTCTGCAGAGCGGAAGTAATTCGGGTTCTTTTGCAGGGTAATGTGGTCGCCGCCCACCCATTCCACGATCTGGTAAGCTCCCCAGCCCAGCGGCATGCGGGCTGAAATCTCCGCCGTACCCAATTCCTCTGGCTTGAGCATTCCCCAGGCCAGCCGCGGCAGCGGCGAGAAGAATTTACCGGCCACATCTCCATCCAGGTAACCCGGCACGCCGCGCCACTCCACAGTCAGGTTATCCTTTGCCTGGTAGGTCTTTGTCCGCTGGATCAAGGCTGGCAGCGCCGCCGGGTAGAGAGCGTTGGCGACTTCATAAGAATAAACCGAATCGTCCGCGGTGAGCGGGTTCCCATTCGCCCACAGCAGGCCTTCCTTCAGGCGGAAGCGGATCACCCATTCATCCACCTGCACCGCCTGGTCCCCCGTGTAAGCCTGGGCGCAGCCCTGCTCATAACAGCCGCTTGGCCGGTAGACGACCCCCTCTCCCAGGGTATTCAGGTTCCCGTACGCATCGACGAGCGCCTCTCCTTTGTTCAGCGCCGCCGGTTCAAAGAGCACATCCCCATCCTGCAGCGCCGGCAGCTTTGCCAGGATCACAGGCTGGTTTTGAAAATTCTGCCGGTCAAAGGGGCCATCGTAAATCGCCGCCAGCACGCTCTTAGCCGCCGATGAAACGGCATCGTAGAGGAACAGCGACTTCGGCTCCTTCCCCAGGCAGATCGACAACTGGCGCGGCAGGGGCGTTTCTGTCAATTGCGGCAGGCTTGTCTCCGTAGGCCCAGGCAGCGGAGGCTCGGTCTTCGCCAGCACGGGCAAGCCGGAGGTGGGCAGCCCCTCCGTAGGCGTATTAAATTGACAGGCAGACAGGATTATGAAACAAATCAGTAAGAAAGGCAGCTTTTTCAAGATCAACCCATAAATTCCTCTCAAACAACCATGCGTGAAACCGTTAATCCGTTTTGGTAGGAATATAAAATATCACAGGAATGCAATAAATGATCCCATCTCGCGGGCTGGTAGTTCTGGAGCATCACCACCGGGCGAAGCTTACGCGGTTTTACAACCGGTGTGTTGGCTGCCAGCAGCAAGATGCGCTCCCGCAACTGTTCCGGTGCCTTGCGCCTCCCAGCCCAACCCTTCAAGATCTTCCCCAGGTACAGGTTCCCAAAATCATCCATGCCTCACCACCTAGGTAAACTCATACTGCATCTCGGGCTTGCCCTCCCCTGAGAGCAAAGCCAGGTGCTCTTTCAGCGCCTGCCGCCCATAATGCAAGGCGTGATTTAACCGTACCCACGGGGATCTCCAGAATATCAGAAATCTCTTGCAGCGATAGATCGTTAATGTAGTAAAGAACAACAACCACCCGCTGAGGTAAGGGTAAAGACGTGAGTGCCTGCTGGACCTGCGCCCAGGTGTCGTTAAACTCCACCTGGCTCAAAGGCGGGTTTTTCCGTCCGCTCACCAGCCATTCCGCTATGTCCTCCAGTGACTTCGTCCAGCGGTTGTGGCGCTTCACCCAGGTATAAGCCAGGTTGGTCGTCACCCGGTACAGCCAGGGCTCCAAGGGACGTTCCGTGTCAATCCGCCGCGCAAAGCGGTGCAGGCGCAAAAAAACATCCTGCAGCAAATCGGCTGCTGCATCCGGGTCGCCAGTGATCGCCAGCGCCGTGCGGTACACCATGCGCTGGTAGCGGTCATACAAGAGCCCCAGCGCTTCCAGGCTTCCCTGGCAAAGCTGCACGATTAATTCCCGGTCAGAGATCGCGTCCAACAGGCCTCCTGAGTATATTTAACATTATACCAATCCATCCGTGAAAAAGTTCACGAAATTTGATTTACTAAGGGTTAGCACGACAAACCATCCGTGTCGTTCTGAGCCAGCGATCTGTGCTGGCGAAGAACCCCCCTGACTCGGCTACAAGAGTTCTCCAGCCCGCCAGCTATGTTTCCCGAGTTCATACTACAGGGGTCCTTCACTGCGTTCAGGACGACACAGAATTGTTTGTCGTTCTGAGCCAGCGATCTGTGCTGGCGAAGAACCCCCCTGACTCGGCCACAAAAGTCCTCCAGCCCGCCAGCTGTTTCCCGAGTCATACCACAGGGGTCCTTCACTGCGTTCAGGACGACACAGAATTGTTTGTCGTTCTGAGCCAGCGAACGTGTGCTCGGCGACAGAACCCCTTTGACGCGGGCAATCACCGTGCTTCTGCGAGAGGATAGTGAACCTCAGATCTTCTCATCTCAAGCCTCCTCCTCATACCACCCTTCGCTCAGATCTTCCCACTTCGGATTCATCGACTGGATCAGAGCAATCTTCTTTTTTCTCAGCCAGCCCTTGATCTGTTTTTCCCGCAGCAGTGCCGAATTCACATCATGTGTTTCTTCATAAAAAACCAGTCGATCAATATTGTACTTCTTGGTAAAACCCTCCACCAGTTTTTGCTTGTGTTCATACACCCGGCGAAAGAGATCATTTGTGATACCTGTGTAAAGTGTGCCCGTTGAGCTGGTGAGGATATAGACGTAATAGGTCTTCATGGAAAAAGTATATCAAACCTTATGACGCGGGTGCAAGAGTCCTCCATCCCGCCAGGAGTACTTCCAGAGTCTGGTCACAGGGGTGCTTCGCTACGCTCAGCACGACAAACCTATTCTGTCGTTCTGAGCCAGCGAACTGTGCTGGCGAAGAACCCCTTTGACCGGGTGCAGAGTCCTCCATCCCGCCAGGAGGACTTCCAGAGTCTGGTCACAGGGGTGCTTCGCTACGCTCAGCACGACAAATCCATTTTTTCGTGCCTAAGAAGTCCTCCCTAACAAAAAACGGGCGCTAAGCGCCCGTTTGAATTTCAATCAAAATGCAAACTTTACTTCCGCGTGCCCCGCATCTTCGGGTCGAGCACATCCCGCAGCGCATCCCCCACCAGGTTCCAGCCCAATACAAACAGCACCAGCGCTATGCCAGGGAAGAATACAATATACCAGTAGTCGTTCAGGTTGGTGATCCAGGAGCGCGCAAAGCTCAAGAGCTGCCCCCAATCTGCATACCCGATTTCCGTGCCGATGCCCAAAAAGCTCAGCGCCGCGAAGCTCAAGACATACCCGCCCACATCCAGCGAAGCCAGCACCAGCGTGGGGAAGATCGCATTCGGCAGGATGTGCTTGGTCAGGATGCGCCGGTCCTTGACGCCAATCACCCGCGCCGCCAGCACATAGTCGCGCTCGCGCACCGAGAGGATATCGCCGCGCACAATGCGCGAGTATCCCATCCAGCCAAAGGCGATCAAGGCGATCACCGCTGGCATCACACTCCTTCCCAGCTTGGGCGTCAGCACTGCCGCCAGGATCAGCGCCGCCAGGATGAAGGGCAAGGTCAGGAAGATATCCACAATGCGCATCAGGACATTGTCGAGCACCCCGCCGTAATAAGCTGAAACCGACCCGATCAGCACCCCAATGGTCACCGTAACAGCAGTAATTAGAACCCCCGTCCACAGGGCGGTGCGCGTGCCCCAGATCACCCCGTAGAAGATATCCCACTGCCCCGAGGTCGTGCCCATCAGGTGCACCCATCCTTCGGATTCCATGATCCAATCCCACCACACCGGCAGCGGCGGCGGGTTGCGCTTCCACTCGGTCATGGGCGGTTTGGGGTCCGGGCTGAAGCCATCGCGCGGAATTTTGTAAGGATCCCGCACGGTTTTTGGCGGCGCGATCACCGGCGCCAAAATCGCCGTCACGAGGAACAGGGCGATGATGATAAACCCAGCGATCGAGGCGGGCGTGGTCAGCAGCCCCCGGATGATGCGGTAGTTTTCCGGTCCCAAAAAGCGTTCCAGGCGGCCGATCTTGCGCGCCGCGATCGTTTCGGGCAGCACTTCATCCATTTGTGTTTGAGAGACAGTCATCCGTTACCTTCCTAAGCCAGGCGCACGCGTGGATCGATAAAGCCGTACAGCACATCCACAGCTAAGTTTGCCACAATCAAGATAAACCCATTGAAAAGGGCAAACCCCAGCACGGTGACCACGTCCAGCGAAGCCGCCGCCGCGGCGGCCGCCGACCCGATCCCCGGGTAGGTAAAGACCGTTTCGGTGATCACCACCCCTCCCAGCAGACCCACCACCTGGAAGCCGGCCAGCGTCGCCACCGGGATCAAGGCATTGGGCCTGGCGTGCTTGTTGATCACATCCTTCTCCTTGACGCCCTTGGCGCGCGCCGTAGTCACGTATTCCTGGTTTAGCGTCTCCAGCATCGAAGAGCGCGTCACGCGCAGGAAGGTGGCCCAGTTGATATAGGAAAGCGTCAGGATCGGCAGAACCAGGTGGCGCATCGCATCCAGGGTGATATCCGGGCGCCCATTCAATATGCCGTCAACGGTCATCAAGTGGGTGTATTGGGTAAAACTCGCAGAATTTACGACCTGGTTCGCCCAATCCGAAAGCCTGCCCGGCGGGAACCAGCCCAGGTTGGCGTAAAAGATCATCAGCACGATCAGCCCGAAGACAAAGGTCGGGAAAGACGAGCCGATGATGCTGAAGATACGCGCCCCCTGGTCGAAAAGACCATTGTGGTGCACGGCAGCCTGCACCCCCAGCCACAGGCCGACCGCAATGATCGGCACCACCGCCCACAGCGCCAGCTCCAGCGTGGCCGGGAAGCGCTGCTTGATTAAATCAACCACCGGCTGCGAACCGACTCGCGAATAGCCGAAGTTACCTTGCAAAATGCCGGGTTTAAACTCACCATTCTTATCTTTAAAGCCCGCCAGCCAGCGCCAGTACTGCACGTATACCGGCTGGTCAAACCCGTAGCGCTTGATGATCCCTTCGACCACATTCTCATTCTTGGGGATATCGCGCACATACAGCGCCGAGCGCTCCACCGGGCTGAGGAACTGCAGCATGATGAAGATCAGCACCGTGACGCCGAAGAGCAGCAGCGGCAGGAGCATTAAGCGGCGGATGATATAAGCAGTCATTCAAGCACCTCTCTTCTCGAGGGTTCGTCTCGCACAGAAGTTAATGTCCAAAGCAGGCGCTAACTTCCGGGCAAGAAAACATCCAGGGGGATTGCAGGGGCTGTTGCCAGCCCCTGCAAATGCAAACGTAAAGGAATTTACTTCTTTGAAAGTGCGTAGTAATAGAATCCGGGAGCGATGGGGTTCGCGTAGTAACCCTGCACCCAGCGCTGTTCGTAGTGACGGCCCGTCGCCAGCGCCAGAAGGATCTGAGGCGGGTTATCAAAGATCTGCTGGTTCAGCTCGGTGTAGATCTCGGCGCGCTTGGCCGGGTCGGTCTCAGCCACGCCGGCGTTGATCAAGGTCGCAAACTGATCCGTCAGCTCCGCGGGGAGCTGCTGGCGGCGGCCGTAGGTACCGATGATGTAAGGTTGGAACCAGTTGTGCGGGTCATGGATATCTTCCACCCAACCGGAGAAGAACATCGGCAGGGCAGCGGCGCGCTGGTTGCGCAGGAAGGTCGGCCAGGGCAGGCCGATGATCTCGATCGAGAACAGCTCGTTCACTTCAGCCAGGTTGCCCGCCAGGATTTCAGCAATCGTCTGGCGCACGGTATTGCCCGTGTTGTAAGCCACCTGCATGCGGAAGCCGGTTGTCCACACATCGCCTTCGGGGTCTTCGCCCGCCACGATGCCGTCCTTGTCCATATCAGCCAGCTTGAACTCTTCCTCGCACTTGGCCGGATCGTAGGTGTACTTCGGGCCGTTGGGGTCGTAACCCGGCATGCCGGGCAGCTCGATGCTCACCGCCTGTTTCGCTTCGCCCGCCAGGGCATCGTTGATATAGGTGTCCCAATCGAAGCAGTAGTTGAAAGCCTTACGGACGTGCACGTCGCTGAAGAAATCAGGCGGGATGCCGTTGCCATCCAGCTTGCCCGAGCCAAGCAGCGGGTTGGGGCTTTCTTCAGAGGTGGCAATGTTAAAGGTCATGAAGGCATCCGTACGGGTCGCCGGGGGATTGCCCTTATACAAACGGAAGGGCTGGTCGCTCTCAGACACGCAGGCATCGAAATCGTTGATACTATCGTTGTAGAGGCAGGTCTCGCCGACCATCGGGTCGACCTGAGCAATATCGGTGCGGTTGACGGTAGCCAAATCGGCGTCACCAGCCTGCAGCATGGCGAAACGCGTGCCCCATTCATCCACTTTCTTGATAATGACACGCTCCAGGGCTGCCGGTCCGCTCGGTCCACCTTCCCAGCCGGGCTCGGTACGCCAGTAATTGTCATTGCGCGCCAGGACCAATTCTTGTCCCTTGGTCCAGCTTTCCAGCTTGAAGGGGCCGGTGCCGTTGGCAATGCTGGTGAAGGGATCGACATCCGAAGTGGTGCCGTAGTAGTTCTGCCAGGTTTCGCAAGTGCCGTCCCAGCCGCCGTTGGCAGCCACCCAGGCTTGATTCATCACCACACCCCAGGAATTTGCCAGGGTCGGGATGAAGGGCGCCCAGGGCTGCGCCAGGGTCATGGTCACGGTGCCCGCTGCATCGTCAGCCACAACTACCGACTTGACCTTTTCGCAGGTTTCCATCAGCTTGGCGGGGTCAGCAGCCTTCATGGCCTCCTGATCGTCATACAGGTTGCCTTCGGGGTCAACCAGCAGGGAAATGTCATCGATGCCGACGCCGAAGAAGGGCTCGGTCATCAACCACTGCGGGGAGGCCGTGCCGCCCTGCAGCAGCCCGCGCTGGAAGGTGTAAGCCACATCGGCGGGGGTCATATCCGCGCCGTCGTGGAACTTGACACCCGTGCGGATTTTGAAGGTGTAGGTCAGGCCATCCGCCGAAATGCCGCCATTTTCCACAGTGGGCACTTCCAAAGCTAACTGCGGGATGAAGGTGGTGGGCTTTTCACGGTCGTAATCAATCAGCTTGTCATAAACATTCTGAATGATTTCGCCGCCCGCCGTTTCATAGGCCAGGGCCGGGTCCAGGGTCTCGGGCTCACCAAATACAGCATTCACCAGCGTGGTCGGATCCTTGGAATTAAACTCAGCAGCAGCAGCGGCCGGTTCCGGTGTAGCAGTGACAACCACGGTCTCGCCTTCTTTTACGACTTCTTGGGTCACAACTTCCTTGACCACAACCGTCTCAACGACCGTTTCAGCGGTCGGCGTTGCGCAAGCAGCCAGCAGCATGCTGGCAGCTACGATCAACGACATTACGATAAATAGTTTGTTACGCATTACTTTCTCCTCCTTTATGAGAAAAAGTTTTATGTGTTTGATTTTTTACCATTTGTATTGCTTCACCCAAAATGGTGAAATTGCCTAACGTTTACCCAGGACATCACCTCCTTCTAAATCTATTTTACACCTCCCCCTTCCCTTCGCAGGGAAGGGGCCGGGGGTCAGGTTACACCAAAAAACACGCCACCCAATGGTCGGGAGAAATCTCCCGCCATTCGGGTTGGGAGAGCGCACAGCGCTCTTCTGCGAGCCGGCAGCGGGTGCGGAAGCGGCACCCAGAAGGCGGGTTCACCGGGCTGGGCACATCTCCCTTTAGAATAATGCGCTCGCGGCTCTGCTCAATCACCGGGTCAGGCACCGGCACCGCCGAGAGCAGCGCCTGGGTGTAGGGATGCAGCGGGTGATCGTGCAGCTCTTTGACACCTGCCAGCTCCACAATCACACCCAGGTACATCACCGCCACGCGCTTGCTGATGTGCCGTACCACCGACAGGTCATGGGCGATGAACAAATAGGTCAGGCCAAATTCCTCCTGCAAATCTTCCAGCAGGTTGATCACCTGCGCCTGGATCGATACATCCAGGGCGGAGATGGGCTCGTCGCATACGATCAGGTCCGGGTTCAAGGCCAGGGCGCGCGCAATGCCGATGCGCTGCCGCTGCCCGCCGGAAAATTCGTGGGGATAGCGCGCCCCAAAGCTGGGACTCAAGCGCACCACTTCCAGCAGCTCATTCACCCGATCCAGGGTCTCTTCGCCGCGGGTAATCCCATGCACCTGCATCGGCTCGCTGATGATATCCGCCACGGTCATGCGCGGGTTCAGGCTGGCATAAGGGTCCTGGAAGATCATCTGCATGCGCTTGCGCATTTTGCGCAGATCTTCCCGCGCTAACCCCACCAGGTCTGTGCCATCAAAATAGACATGTCCCGCCGTTGGACGGTAAAGCTGCAAGATCGTCCTTCCCGCCGTCGACTTGCCGCAGCCCAATTCTCCCACCAGACCAAAGGTCTCGCCCTTCCGAATATCAAAGCTGATCCCATCCACTGCGTGGACGGCGCCCACCTGGCGCTGGAAGACTCCCCGCAAAACCGGGAAGTGCTTTACCAAGCCATCCACCTTCAACAAGACCTGGTCATCAGACATTGCGTTCTCTTCCTTCTACAACATTCCACCAACAAGCCACGCCATGTTCCGTGCCCACCTGCATCAGAGGTGGATTTTCCTTGCAGCGCTCGAAAGCATGGTTGCAGCGCACCGCAAAAGGGCACCCTACCGGCTTATGGTACAGCAAGGGCGGCACGCCGCGGATCGCCGTCAGGCGCTGGCGCTGGTCCATATCCACCCGCGGCAGGCTGCCGAGCAAGCCCAGTGTATAGGGGTGCGTTGGGTTGGCATACAGCTCACGCACCGGCGCTTCTTCAATAATAAACCCGGCATACATCACGATCACGCGCTGCGCCAGCCTGGCCACCACCCCCAGGTCATGCGTGATCCAGATGATCGACATGGCAATCTCGTCGCGCAAGCGCTTGACCAGGTCCACGATCTGCGCCTGGATGGTCACATCCAGTGCGGTGGTCGGCTCGTCTGCAATCAGGATTTGCGGATTGCACGCCAGTGACATGGCAATCATCACCCGCTGGCGCATCCCACCCGAAAACTGGTGCGGATAATCTTCCAGGCGCTTTTCAGCCTCAGGAATGCCTACCAGTTGGAGCAGCTCGATCGCCCGATCATGCGATTGGCGCTTGGTCATCGCCATGTGCAGCATCAGCGGTTCGGCGATCTGCCGTTCGATGGTCAAGACCGGGTTCAACGAGGTCATTGGGTCCTGGAAAACCATGGCAATCTGCGCGCCGCGGATGTGCCGGATCTCTTCATTTTCCATTTTCAAGAGGTCACGATCATGGAACCAGGCTTCGCCGCTTTCAATTTTTCCTGGAGGTCTGGCGATCAACTGCAGTGCCGAAAGCATCGTCACCGACTTCCCGCAGCCGCTTTCACCGACGATCCCCAATGTCTCGCCTTCCGCCAGTTCAAACGATACACCGTTTACCGCATGGACAACGCCCTCGGGGGTATAGAAGCGGGTCACCAGGTTGTCGACTTTCAGGATGGGAGTACGCCCATTACTCGAAGTCATGAGCAGCCATGTCTCCTTAATAGGAATTTTTTTTCAAAGCGCGCAAACCCCTTCAGCCCCTCTTTTTGGTTTGCACCATGATTTTCTTGGGTATATAAGAAGCTCATCCTCAAATGAATACTCTTACAGCCTTCAAAAGGTTCAAAAAGCCCATAAAGGGCTTTTTTTAAGCAAACGACATTATACTCCAAATTTGGCTCTTTGGGATTGCCCGTTAAAGTTGATCTGCAGCGGCAGTTCCTGAAAGACCAATCAGTTTTCCTCTTGTCCCTGGCGCATGCGGACGTAACTCTCATAGCGTCCAGGGTTGATCTGTCCGCGCCCCAATGCCTCTCGAACCGCACAGCCGGGCTCATGCGTATGGGTGCAGTCGTTGAACTGGCACGCCTCCACCAGCCTGCGCAGCTCCGGAAAGTAACCGTCGATCTCATGCGGCTCGATATCCCACAAAGCCAGGGCTTTCAAACCAGGGGTATCGACGATGTACCCGCCTTCTGCCAGCGGGAATAACTGCCTGACCACCGTCGTATGGCGGCCCTTGCTGGTTGCCTGGCTGGTTTCACGCACCGCCAACCCAAGGCCCTCCTGCAGCGCATTCAGCAAGCTGGATTTTCCAACTCCCGAGGGACCCGCCAGCGCCGATAGCTTGCCGCTCAAGCATTCGCGCAGCGCTTCAAGACCTGTTTGGCTGCGCGCCGAGGTATACAGAACGGGGTAACCGATCTGCTCGTAGCAGCCAAAAAGCGCCTGCGCTCGCTCCTGGCTGACCAGATCAATCTTGTTCGCTACGATCAAGCTCGGGAGTGCCTGTTTTTCCGCGATCACCAGGAAGCGGTCTAACATTCCCAGGCGCGGCTCAGGGTTAAAGCAGGAAAAGACAAACACGGCCTGGTCTGGGTTGGCCACGATGATCTGCTGGTACATGCCGCGCGGCGTCGGGTCCATACGCGCCAGCATATGTTTGCGGGGCAAAAGCGCTTCAATCATCCCCTGCCCAGGCGAATGGGAAGTGACCTGCACCCGGTCTCCTACGGCTGCAATATCACCCAGGCGCGGCCCTTTTTTTAGCCGTCCACGCAGCTGACAGACTAATGATCCTTGATCTGTCTCAACCGTGAAGAACCCCGACTGAGACTGGATGATCAAGCCTTCCAGAAGCTTTGACTCGCTGCCGCTCATGGACTCGGGGTAGGCGTCTCCTCGGGGGCTGTGCCCGGTAAAGGTGTCTCGGTTGGCTGCGGAGTTGGTGTGGGCACCACCCCGATCGAGGATTCCCAGGGATATTTCACCTGCGCCTTCCCCAGGAAATAGGTTTCCAACACACGCCGGAAGATCGGCGCCGCGACCTCAGAGCCTTCTCCGCCGTTCTCAACCAGCACCACCACGGCGATATCGGGTTTGTTTTCTTTTTCGGCATAAGTATAGCCAGCAAACCAGGCGTGCGGC
The DNA here is from genome assembly GCA_963751425.1 of uncultured Chloroflexia bacterium. Lineage (GTDB taxonomy): Bacteria > Chloroflexota > Anaerolineae > Anaerolineales > UBA4823 > CAVVUF01. The sequence goes on from CAVVUF010000004.1 coordinate 634,326, forward strand.
TCCCCAGACCCCAACTCTGCCGTGCCGGTCTTTCCTGCAATCGGAATCTTATAGCTGGTGCTAAAGGGATTCAGCACATAATAAGCCGTCCCGCGCGGGTTCCTGACCACGCTCACCATAGCATCCTGGAGAGTCTGCATCATCGTCCCCGTGATGGGTAATGTACCGCGGAGGGTGGGCGTGAACTGGTCCGTAATCGTCCCATCGGTTGCCACGATCTTTTCAACCACCTTGGGCGTATACAGCCTGCCTCCATTGCCAATCGCAGCAATGAAATCAGCCACCTGCAAAGGCGTCACCAGCGTGCCCCCCTGCCCGATCGCCAGGTTGGTCGCATCTACCTGGCTGCCCGGGTCGGGGATCTGCCCCATTTCTTCGGGGATCTCGATCCCGGTGCGGCTGCCCAGCCCAAAAGCCCGCGCCATTTCCGATACATCGGTGGTCAGGCCATCATTGAACAGCGTCAGACCGATATGCCAGAACCAGGGATTGCAGGAGCGCATCAGCCCCTGCGGCAGCGTCAAGAATTCCGCTGGCCTGGGTTTTTCCATCTTCCAGGAAATGGTCATAAGTCCAATCGTGCAGCTCCACCCCCGTCAGCTCACGGAAAAAGTATTCGCAGTTGTACTCCGACTCCGGTGTAAACTTTCCACTCTTCAGGGCTGCAGAAAACGTGATCAGCTTGAATACCGATCCCAGGGGATACTGCCCCTGGGCGGCGCGGTTTAGCAAAGGCAGCTTATCCTGGTCGAACAGGTCGTTGATCTGATAGCTGTAGTTGGCATTCTGCGGCTCAAACAAGTTCGGGTTGTATTCAGGCGATGAAGCCATCGCCAGCACTCTCCCGGTATCGCGCTCAAGTACAACCACAGCCCCCCGGAAATCCCCTAAAGCATCCTGCACACCCCTCTGTAAATCTTTATCCAGCGTGGTATAGATGGCCTTTGCAGGCTCCGGAGATGTCTCAGCCAGCCGGGTAACGATGGCTCCATCCGGGCCAATCAAGTAAAGCGTACCGCCGCGTTTTCCAGCCAGGTATTCTTCTCCCCAGGCTTCCAGCCCCTTCTGCCCCACCCGGTCGCTCCATACGTTGTAACCCAGGCGCTTGTATTCCTCCACCTCTTCCTGTTGGATAGCGCTCACGTAACCGACCACGTGCGGTGCAATGCCCCCGTTAAAATAATAGCGTGCCCTGAAAGGCTGGGCAATGACGCCGGTGAACTGGCTCACCGCCCCGCCCAATTTATCCCAATCTTCCGCCGAAACATCCGCCACAGGCAGGTACCAGCCACTCTGGCGATAAGCATTGATCTTGTCACGCAGCTTCTCCGGGCGGATGCCGGTCAGCCGGTAGATGGCTGTCAGCAAGGAATTTTGAGTATCTTCGCCTACCTGCCCTGTATCCAGGCCAATTGCCACTGCGTCCGACTGGGCCACCAGTGCGGACCCGTCGCGGTCATAAATATTGGCGCGGGAAGGGCTTTGGTACTCCATGCGCAGCTTATTGCCACCTTTCAGCTCAGGCATCAACAGCGCTTCATCCCACTGCACCTGCCATTGGCCATTTTCGAAGCTCAGGTTCATCTGCGTATCGCGCTTTAAATCACCCACCAGGGTGCTGTTTAAAACCACGTTATAGGCTACTTGGGCGGTGCGCGGGTGGATGATATTCTGTGTAATCGCATAATCCCACCCGCTCAATGCGGCCTCGGCGGCTACATCCCGGTAGAACTTGGTGAAGTCTTCTTCTGTGATGGCATCTTTGCTGATCGGGGTGAGCATGGCGTACATGGCTGCATAATCTTCAGCCTTCCAGGCATCCAGGTAAGCCCTGGCGGTCGTGGTGGGGTCAGGCACGCTGGTTGTCTGCATGCTGGCAGGCTGCAGTGTCTCTGTTGCCGTCGCTGAAGGGGTTACCGTAGGGGCAGCGGATGGCTTCCCACAGCTCACCAGAAAAGCCAATAGAATGATCCAAATAAAAAATTGTATTTTCTTCATCATGCTTCTAATATCTTCTCATATACCGGGCACTCATACTCCAAGGCAGCCTGGCATGCCCGGGGAACATCATTTCGAGCGTAGACGCCCGCTTTCTTTAAGGTACGCAGCAAGTTGCACAGTGGAAGCCCAACCACGTTTGCATAACAACCCTGCAAAGGACGGGCTGGGTTGAAACCTCGGTGCTGGATGGCGTAAGCACCTGCCTTATCCATCGGATCTCCGCTGCGCACATAAGCCAGGATCTCCTCATCGGAATAATCGCGCATGCATACATCGGTGCTGCAAAAATCCCTCAGCACGGGGCTATCCAAGCCTCGCAAGACCACCAGTCCCGTAAATACCTGGTGAGTCCTCCCGCGCAGCTGCTGCAGCATCTTTACAGCTTGATCGGCATCCGCGGGCTTTCCCAAGATCATGCCATCAGCCACCACGGTGGTATCGGCAGCCACAATCACCTCATCACCCTGGGTTTGGGCTGCCGCCCTGGCTTTGGCTTCCGCCAGCCGGGCCACATACCTCTCAGGAGTTTCACCTTCTTGATGGCTTTCGTCCACATCGGCTGCTGAAACCCGGAAATCCCAACCTCCCAGTGCCACCAGCTGCTTACGGCGGGGAGAATTGGAGGCTAAGACGATCCGGGGAAAAGTACGCTCCATAACGATCAAAAGCAATTCTAACACAGACCGAAACCAGATTCCTGCCTCTGGTTGTTTCTGGAAGCCTAGATTAAAATTTACTCTTAAACGGAGGGCTTATGCAAGAACTGGTTGAACGGATACGAAAATACGGTAAAAACCTTGGGAATGGCATCCTCAAGGTCGATGGATTCATCAACCATCAGGTTGATCCAGCCCTGATGGATGCTTGCGGGAGAGAATTTGCCCGCCGCTTCAAAGATATTGGCGCCACCAAGGTCTTGACGGCTGAAATTTCAGGGATCGCTCCTGCCCTGACAACCGCGCTGCACCTGGGGCTGCCGGTGGTTTATGCTCGTAAGCATAAGCCCATCACCATGCCCGACCAGGTTTTATTGACCCTCAGCCCATCTCATACCAAGGGCCGCATGGTAGAGCTGATCGTCTCTCCTGAATACCTGGCCGGCGGAGAACGGATCATCATCATCGACGATTTCCTGGCCTCCGGCGCCACCGTACTTGGTCTTGTGCGCCTGGCACACACGGTTGGAGCTCAGGTGGTTGGGATTGGCGCCCTCATTGAAAAAACCTTTGAGGGAGGCCGCCTGGCCCTTACACACCTGGGTGTGCCGATTAAGTCGCTGGCGCGCATCCGTTCGATGGAAGGTGACCAGATCTTTTTTGAAGATGAATAGGCGGGTGTCATGCACAATGCCATTGCTGTATTAGACTTTGGCTCACAGTACTCGCAGTTAATCGCCCGCCGCGTGCGTGAAGCACAGGTTTATTGTGAGCTCTTCCCCTGGAATGCACCCTCACACCAGGTCTTGGCTCTGCAGCCTAAAGGCTTCATCCTCTCCGGCGGACCCGCTTCTGTGTATGCCCCGGGTGCTCCGCAAATTCCTCCCTATGTGATCGAAAGCGGCCGACCCATCCTGGGCATCTGTTATGGAATGCAAGCCCTGACGCGTGCCCTGGGCGGAAAAGTTGCTCCATCTTCCGAACGAGAATTCGGCCCCGCCCAGATGGAAACCACGCGTCCCAACCCGCTCCTTCCCCCTGGCAGCCAGCGCGTTTGGATGTCGCATGGCGATCGGATTGAAACCCTTCCGGCTGGCTTTCTTGCCCTCGCCTCCAGCGATAATTCCCCCTTCTGTGCCATGGGGGACTTGGAGCGCAGCTACTTCGGTGTGCAGTTCCACCCTGAGGTCAGGCACACCCCTGCCGGGAGTGAAATTTTGAGGCGCTTTATCATCGATATCTGCCAGGCGCAGCCCGATTGGACTCCTGCTTCGATTATTGCTTCCAGCGTGGAGCATATTCGCAGCCTGGTCGGGAGCAGCAAGGTGCTATCAGCAGTCAGCGGTGGGGTCGATTCCAGCGTAGCCACTGCCCTTGTGCAGCGTGCCATCGGGGATCAATTGGTGGCTGTGTTTGTCGATACAGGCCTTTTACGCCAGGGTGAGGCTGCCCAGGTGGTGAATGTTTTCCAAAAAAACCTGGGAGTAGAGCTGGTGCCCGTTAACGCAGTCGATCTATTTATGGAAGCATTGCAAGGGATCACCGAGCCAGAAGAAAAGCGCCGGATCATCGGCGAGCTTTTCATCCGCATTTTTGAACAGCAAGCCCGCCAGCTTGGCTTGCCTGGCTTCTTGGTGCAAGGTACAATTTATCCCGATGTGGTCGAATCCAGCGCTCCTGACCGTTCTCAGGCGGCGCGCATCAAAACCCATCACAATGTGGGTGGGCTGCCTGAAGATATGCAATTCAAGCTGGTGGAACCTCTGCGTTACCTCTTCAAAGATGAAGTCCGCCTCGTAGGAGAAACTCTCGGCTTACCGCATGATTTGGTTTGGCGCCAGCCTTTCCCCGGTCCTGGGCTGGCTGTACGCTGCCTGGGAGAAATCACGCCCCAGCGTTTGGAACGCCTGCGTCTTGCAGATGCAATCTTTACTTCTGAGCTGGCTGCAGCAGACCTGCTCCACATCCAACAATTGGATGGAAATCTTTCGGGCACTGCCCAGGCTTTTGCTGTGCTTCTGCCCGTCAAATCCGTCGGCGTGATGGGCGACAGCCGCACTTACCAGGAGACCATTGTTCTCCGAGCCGTCACCACAGAAGATTTTATGACCGCCGATTGGGCGCGGCTTCCCAACGAATTACTGGCGCGGGTTGCCAACCGGATTGTTAACGAAGTCTCTGGCGTCAACCGGGTTGTTTACGACATTACCAGTAAACCGCCCGGGACGATTGAATGGGAGTAGAATATCATCAGAGAGACCGGTGATGCACCTGAAATGGTTTAAAACACTTATCATCCTTGGCATGCTGTTGGCAGCCTCGATCAGAGTTGAGCTGACCTCGGCTCAATCAGGCGCGGCTGCCTGGCTCTTACCTCCCAGCATGGATGATTATCCCAATATCACCACTTTTCTCGATGTGCATGATGCTTCTGGCAGCTTCATTCATGGGTTGAAAGAAACCGATCTCAAACTGTTCGAAAATAACAATCCGGTTCCAGTAACTCAGTTCTCTGAAATCCATCCCGGCGTCCAATTTATCATCGCCTTTTCTCCCGGTCACGCTCTGAGCATCCGCGATGGACAGGGGTTTTCGCGCTTCGATTATTTGATCTCGGGTTTGAAAGCCTGGCAATGGGATCCGCAAGCAGCCGGGACAGATGATCTGAGTCTGATCACTTTGGATGGTCCAGAGCTTCTGCACGTTTCAGATCCCGCTGCCCTGCTCTCTGCACTGCAGGCCTACCAGCCAAACCTGCGTAATACGCAGCCAAACCTGGAAGCTCTCAGCCGAGCGATACAAGCAGCCGAGGATGAGCTTCCGCGCCAGGGAATGGAACGCGCCATCTTATTCATTACCCCTCCTCAACCCGCTGAAGCAGAGGCTGGACTGCAAAGCCTGGCGGCGCGTGCCAGCCAGCTTGGCATCCGAATTTTTGTTTGGCTGGTTACCTATCAAGAAGCAAGCCCCTCGCCTGAAATTTCCCAATTACAAAACCTGGCAGCTCAATCTGGAGGAGGTTTATTCACTTATACAGGGATTGAAGCCGTACCAGATATTGAGAATTACCTTGAACCGCTTCGCCACATCTACAGTTTATCTTATCCCTCGGCTATTACAAGCGCGGGTTCATTCCCCTTATATGTCGAGGTTGCTCTTCCCGAACAAACCATCACATCCAACCAACAAGAAATTGTCTTGGATATCCAGCCTCCCAATCCGATCTTCGTTTCCACCCCATCTGAAATTTCGCGAGAATATGTCGATGCCGATCAGGTGAAGAACACCTCCCAATCAGACCAATCTTATCAATGGACTCCTGAAGAACAAGATCTGCAGGTGCTGGTCGAATTTCCCGATGGACACGCCCGCTCCATTGTTCAATCCTCGCTTTATGTGGATGGCGCACTTGTGCAGGTCAATACAGAGCCCCCCTTTGACCAGTTCACCTGGGATATCCGTCCTTATGTAGAAAGCGGCTCCCATATACTGCAAGCCGAGGTTCAAGACAGCCTTGGTTATACAAGCCGCAGCTTAGAAATCCCTGTGCAGATTTCCGTTGAGCAGCCCACCAGCAGCTTTAGGTTAATTTTGTCCAGCCGCAGCTTGTTATTAACCGGTGCGTTGGTCGTTTTTGCAGGAGCAGTGGTGGTCTTAGTGCTGGTTTTAGGTGGAAGAATCCAGCCCCACCAGCCTGGCAAGCCCGCCAGGAATCAAGCTTCTCGTCAACCCCGCTTGAAGCGCAGTTTGAGCAGAGCCAATAGCGATCCTGTCACACAGCCCATTCAGCCTAAAGCCGAAGATTCAGCTCGCCCATCTACACCTTGGGCGCACCGTTTACCGCACTCTCATTCGCGTTCATCTTCCCAAGTTCTTGCCTTTTTAACGCCAGTTCTTCCCTCTGATGAAGCCCAACACGCAGCTCCTATCCCTATCAGCTCTGACGAAATTCTCTTTGGCTGTGACCCAATCCAGTCAACTTGGGTCATTGATGATCCTTCACTAGAGGGATTGCATGCTCGCCTGATCAGAGAAGGAAATGTATACCGGCTGGTTGATGAGGGTACCACGGCTGGCACCTGGATTAATTACACCCCAGTTTCACCGCAAGGCGATCTCGTTGAAAATGGCGATTTGATCCACCTGGGACGTACCAGTTTTCGGTTCTCTTCGCGCTCTCCAGGGAAAGTCAAAAAGCCCACGATCATCGTTCCGGAGCATGTATTGTGATTCCAGCAGATCATGCTCACTTGCACGTAGCTGCCTCCACGCATCCTGGCATGAAGGGGAAAAATAACGAAGACCAGTATGCAGTATCTGCACACAAGCTGAGTGAAGCTGACCCAACCCCCAGCCTGTTGGCAATCATTTCCGATGGAATTGGCGGTCACCGGGCTGGTGAAGTGGCCTCTCAGATTGCAGTTGAAACCATCAGCCAGGTTATCGCAGAGGGTGATGGCGCAAAGCCTTCAGCAACGCTTAAAGCTGCCATCATCCAGGCAAGTCAGGCTATCCTCACGCAGAGTGAAGCACACTCGGATAAAAGGGGGATGGGCGCCACTTGTGTGTGCGCCTGGATCATCGGCAGCCGTTTATATACCGCTTCGGTAGGCGATTCCCGCCTGTACCTCTTGCGAGGCAATTCGATCAACCAGCTAACTACAGATCATACCTGGATTCAAGAAGCGATCGAATATGGCGCATTGACGCCGGAACAAGCGCATGGGCACCCCAATGCACATATTATCCGCCGTTATTTGGGTTCCCAACTTCCCCCGGAGATCGATTTTCGCTTGCGCCTCAACCCATCGGAAACCGATGGCCAGGCTCAAGCAAATCAAGGTTTCATGCTCATTCCTGGTGATTTTGTAATTTTATGCAGTGACGGACTTACCGACCTGGTGGATAAAGAAGAGATCAAACTTATCCTGCGTTCTAACAATCGCGATCAGGCCCTCCAGGCTCTCACTCACCTGGCTAACGAACGCGGTGGTCATGACAATATCACCATTGTTCTGCTGGAAGTCCCCGGTAGTGATTCGATCACTCAGGTCAGCCAGGTTCGCCACCGCGCCCCTCGCAGGCGCTGGTTTCCTTTCATTTTTTTATTGCTTGGAGTTGGCCTTTTATTTGTATTGATTCTCGCAGCGATCGGGGGCATCTGGCTATTATCCCAGCCTCCCGCCACCCCCACCCCTATCTCCAGCCCTACCCCAACAAACCTTCTGGAATTTCCCACGCAGACACAGTTCCCGCCACCGGAGACCTCCACACCTACCCTCTCGACCCCTGTACCGGTCACTAAGACACCCTGGCCGACCAATACCCTTACTGCGACGATCACCTTTTCTCCAGAACCGCCCACGCTTACCCCAGGCTCCCCTTGACATCAGGGGGCATGTCAAATTCAGGGCAGAGCTCTTCTGCCCCGGCAGGCTTTTAATCCCCAGAACTTCCATACCCCCCTTCAGGGCAGAGCAGCGTAGAACACCTGATTGCCAATTGCCAGGAAAGCCATACGAGTAGGGCTAATCGCAAAAGCGGTAGCGGCTCCATCAGCCAGCGGCTGCAGCGGCCGATATTGTCGGTCCAGGTTTAAGCGCAGGCTGAAGTGATAGATAGCCTGGTTTTGAGGATCCAATAGATACAGCGACGGGTCCGGTGGGGGAGAATAAGCGATCTGATCAAATAATGCGTCTGGGATGACTTCGCCTCCCGACCGACCTGGGCGGGTATCAGTATAAACAAAGGGATCCTCACAACGCGTGGGCACACCCTCTGTCCAGCTGAAAGTGCACTTAGTCATCCCGCCATTCGAATGCAGCAGGTAGAGATCATCTCCATTTACCGCCATATCGATCACATCGACCATAAAAGAGGTAATATCACCCAGGAATTGGTGAGGTGGCTGGTCAATCTCCATATTCCGATATACCCATACGGCTTTATTCGGAGGATCGATAATGAAAAGATCGCCAGAGTCTAAAACAAAGGCTTTTGGATTACTGAAATTCACGGGTGGAGGCGCCAGAACATTGGTTGTTGGATCATCGCCTGGTGTGCAATAGATCAGTCCGCCGTTCAGATCCATTCCCATAATCGTAGCACCGCTGGGATCTCCCATTGGAAGAAGGGTGATATCAACCAAAGGTCCGATGTTCCCTGCTGCGGCTTGAGGGCCACACAGAAACGATGGATCAAGGTCATAACCCTGACCTGTCAGCAGAGCACGGTAAACATTCCCTTGCGTGCCGTTAAGAAGGTAAATTTCTCCCGCATCAGCCACAATGCGCGTGATTTGCACACCATCACCCAGTGCATCAACCAAAGCTGGCTGATAATCCAGCCGTTCAATCGCATCTAATTGATCTAAATTCTCCTGGGCCTGGGTGCGTAAAGCTTGTGACTCTTCGGTCTTCTGATAGAATTCGGCTTTATCCAGGTATTCCAGAGTCACATTCCAGGCTGCGCGTTGCTCTGCCGGATCAGTCATTGCTTCTGCCTGCCGGGCAGCTTCCTGCGCTTGTTGGAAATAAACCTCATACTGCCGCTGCTGCCCGCGCCGGATATAAACCCCTCCACCCACCACACTGATCAAAATTGGGATCGCCAATGCAAAGAAAATCATCGTCCCAGGAGAAATGTTCAAAAGCAACTCATCGGGTAAGATGCGCTTGAAGAGAGGAAATTAATCCTCCAAAGATCCATGCCAGGGTGTGTTTGAGAATATTCCCCAGTTCCTTAAACGCTTTTTTCACAGGCAGCATCAATTGCTTCAACGCGGATGGCTCTGCAACAGGCTTCTTCTTCGGCGTGACCTCCGTCTCTTTTGCCCGCTGAGTGGCAGCTCCAGCCGGAGAAGGGGTGGGACCTTGGTCAGTTTTCACCTCAGGCTGAGGCAGCCACTCCGTGGTAGACGGAGAAGCAGTTTGTTCTAATCCAGGTTCCTGAGCGGGTGGCTCAGGGACGGCTGGTTCAGCTTTTCCTTCTGCCGTTGAACCTGGAGCTTGCGAAGCCGTCTCTTCCGGAGCAGGCAGTGGACTTGTTGTAGCATCCGGTAGAGATTCATTTTCTACTAACGCAGCCGCACCCAGAGGGGGCATCGCTACCAAAGCCGGTTTTTCCTCCACGGCTGGCTCCGGCCCGCGGCCCGCTGGCGTGGGGTGTGCCATATCTTGAAAGGCTGGTTTTAGACGTAATATGCGAAGCTTTCCAGTGCCCGCCTGAACCTGGATAAGAACAGCGTTTAGATTGGGTCCTGCCTGACTGAGCAGCTTCCGGCGCAGGCTCTCCAACCCTTGATTCGGGGCAATAGTCAACCCCTCCGCTCCCCATACTTCGGCTGGCTGGTGAGCTAACAGAAGAAAATCGTTTTGCTGCAGGCTGGTTTGGTAAAATCGCACGGTGGCTATGCGAGCCAATCCCAGGCCGCGCCCAGCTCCTTGAGGATCGTACCAATGCTGGTTCTCCTGGGGTCTGGCCAGGAAAGCGTGCACGGGGCCGCTTTGCGCCAGGTAAATTACCTCGCCACGCAGTACAACCTGCGTCAACCAGCCTATCCCTTGTCGCCCACTGTTGGAGCCTTGCAGGTTGCGCTCCAGCAGGGCAGCATTTAAGGCTTCGGCCACCCCTTTCAGCGCTGCGGTTACCGTCCCTGACGATTTATAATAGGTTTGCGCCAGGCGCTCTAATAATTTCGTCCGCTGTTCTGGCGTCAGGCTAAGATCGCCAGTCACCGTCAGATATAAAACCAGGTGGTCAGCATCGCGTCCCCGAGCCGGGTGGCGCGGGGGTGTCACTGCAAACAATCCTGGCAGCTCTGGCTGGTCTTGCCCTGCCAAGCGGTGCAAAGGCAGTAAGTTTAGGTCAAAATTGCCAGACATGGTAAGGATTATACTGGTAAAATGCGAGTTGTGCTGATAGGGAATTATGCTGGTATGCAGTGCCTCGCACAGCATGCCCAACAACCAGGAGAAAGTATGCAGATAAACGTAATTCGTACATTTGAAGAAATGAACTCCTTACAGGGAGAATGGAATGCTCTGGTCAAGCAAGGTGCAAGTGACGTGCCGTTTCTAAGACACGAATACCTTTCCACCTGGTGGCAGACTTTGGGGGGAGGTGAATGGACTGAGGCTGATTTGTTCGTCGTCACCGGACGCCTGGCAGATGGCAGCCTAGCAGGCATAGCTCCGCTCTTCTTCAGTCGCAACCGCTCCGGAGAGCCCGCCTTGTTGCTCTTGGGTTGCATCGAGATTTCCGATTACCTGGATCTGATCGTGCCAACCCAACACATTTCCACATTTGTAAACGATCTATTTACCTACCTGGCGGGTGTCAATTCCCCTGCCTGGAAGGTTTTAGATTGGTACAACTTCATCGAACTCATCGCCCACCCTGCCCGCTCTACAAGAAGCCGCCGCCCGCAGCGGCTGGACGTATACCCAAGAACCCTTGCAGCACTGTCCTTATATCCCCATTCCTGGAGATTGGGAAACCTATCTGGCATCCATTGATAAAAAACAGCGCCACGAAATTCGCCGCAAGATGCGCCGTGCCGAATCTGAATTCGAGCCAACTCACTGGTATATCGTGCAAGACGAAGCCGGAATTGTAAATGGGATAGAAGATTTCATGAGCATGATGGCTCAAGATCCTGCAAAAAACAACTTTCTTACCGAAGCCATGCGCACCCAATTTCGCCGTTCAGCCCTGGGGGCTTTCCGCGCAGGTTGGCTGCAGCTCTCTTTCCTGGAAATCGGCGGTGAGAAGGCGGCTGGCTACTTGAACTTTGATTACAACAACAACCTCTGGATCTATAATTCGGCTTTGAACTTTGCCTACCGAGAATATTCCCCAGGCTGGGTTCTTTTAGGCTATCTTCTCCAGTGGGCAAATGAAAACAAGCGCCAGCACTTCGACTTCATGCGCGGCGACGAAGACTATAAATACCGTTTCGGAGCGGTAGATCGCCGGGTAGAGCGGGTCATCATCCGCCGGTAATTCAATAACCTACTCGTCTCGGCATGCCCCACCCTCCAATACTGATCTCTTCTGGCCGGTCAGTCCAGATCCCTTCGATTAGCGTCCCGCATTTTGGGCAGGTTCCTTGCGCTGTCAGGTGATAGCGGCGAATGGTGTAGCCTGTCCGCTCGATCAGAACCGCCTGGCACTTCGGGCAGTAAGTATTTTCATATTCCTTTGTTCTGCCAGGCAGGTTACCAGCATACACATATCGTAATCCGGCTTCCTGCCCGATCTCAGCCGCCCGCAGCAGGGTGGCTGCCGGTGTGGGAGGTGGGTCGGTCATCTTGTAATCAGGATGAAAGGCGGTCACGTGCCAGGGAATATCCGGCGAAACTGAAACCAGAAAACGCGCCGCCTCCATCAGCTCTTCTGTGCTGTCATTAAAACCCGGGATTACCAGCGTTACCACCTCCACCCACAATCCCAGCGTGTGTGCTGCACGGATGCTGTCAAGTACATTCGCCAGCACCCCGCCCAGCTTGCGATACTGCTGGTCTTGCATGGTCTTTAAATCGATCTTATATCCTGCCAGGTAGGGTCGCAGATAATTCAATACCTCTGGCGTGGCATTCCCGTTCGACACATAAACACACTTCAGGCCCTCTTGTTGAGCCAGGCGAAAAATGCTCACCGCCCATTCCGATGTGATCAGCGGCTCGTTATACGAGGAAGCAATCACCTTTGCTCCGCTGCGTTTCGCGGCAGCCACCATTTGCTCCGGACTGATCCGCCGTAAGTATCCGATGGAAGCTTCCGACTCGGGATCGCGCAAAGCCTGCGAGGAGACCCAATTCTGGCAGTTGGCGCAGTGGAAATCACAGCCCAACATCCCAAAGGTCAGTGCATCACTGCCTGATAAGATGTGAAAGAAAGGTTTCTTTTCAATCGGATCAGCCTGTAATCCCGCCACATACCCCCAGGGCACGCGCAGCACCCCTCCCCGGTTGAAGCGCACCTGGCAGATGCCTCGCTTCCCTTCTCGGATCAGGCAGCGGTGCGCGCAGGCAAAGCAGCGCACGGACTTATCTGGAAGCTTTTCAAATAACTCGCCTTCCGCCGTCATTTCGTCCAGCACACTCGCCAGAGTAGACATTGGCTGCCTCCTTCCTGAAGCTACTGAGCGTTGAACTCTGATAAAATTATACAATCATTATCCGGTTTTTTCGCAAAGGATTTTAAATGCTCACCATCGCCATCCAGGCTGGCGGCGAATCATCTCGCATGGGACAAGATAAAGCCCTGGTACCCTTTTTAGGGGCGCCGCTCATCCAGCGCGTTTTCGAGCGTGTGGTTGGTTTGGGAGATGAAATCTTGGTCACCACGAACCACCCCCTGGCTTTTACTTTCCTCCAGGCAAAGCTGGCTTCCGATATACTTCCCGGTCATGGGGCCTTGGGAGGCCTGTACACGGCGTTGAGCGAAGCCAGCCATCCCCTGGTGGCTGTGGTTGCCTGTGATATGCCTTTCGTCAACCCCAGGCTGCTGGCTGCGCTGCGCGATCGCCTGGCTGAGGCCGGCTGCGCGGCTGTCATCCCGCGCAGCCCAACGGCTTAGAGCCTTTTCACGCTGTCTACCGGCGCAGCGCCTGCCTGCCACTCGTCAAAGCCAGCCTGGAAGCTGGTCTGCGCCGCGTCAACTCGTGGTTCACCCAGGCCAGGGTTGAATATTTCTCCCCGGAAGAGGTGCAGCTTTATGATCCCCACCAAATGGCGTTTTTCAATGTGAACACCCCTGAGGATTTAAAGCATGCCGAAAAATATGCCCGACAAGAGGCCGGTTAACGAAAGATCACTGAAGCATGATCGCCTACCGATTGCTCAGATCTCTACGCATCCAGCGCCTGGATATAATGCCAGGTAAAGGCATAATTACGGGCTAAAGCTTCCGCATCCAGCTTGTCTACCGTATCTCCCGGCTGGTGCCAATAAGGCAGCACATTTTCCCTGGTCAGGCCTGTCAGCGTGATCGCCGGGACCCCCGCCCGGAGCGCATCGGACATCTCTGTAACTCCCCCTCCCATGTGGGATGGGTAGCCATCCAATTCTGGATGCCCCTTAGCCACCTTCTCAGCTAACCTGACCAATTCTGGGGTAGGTGAGATCGGTAGAACGATCCCCTCGCCTGTCGACCAGGATGGGCCTGCACTGCCCAAGGACTCAAGTACCACAGCCTTCGGTTGGCGCAACTCATCTTTGTGCCTGCGGAAAAAGTCGATTGCCCCATCATGCAGCGCCTCTTCGCAACCGGTGCATACCAGCCACACGCGCGTGTGCTTCAAGGGCTCTTTGCGGATATGATCTGCCAACGCCAGGATCAACCCCGCGGCAGTTGCATTATCGTTCGCTCCACAAGTAAAGGGGGAGCTCACCGCCTGCCAACACATCGCCAATAAAAGCACCGCAAAGATTGCCGCTATCCAGCTCACCGGCCAAATCCAGCTCCACAGGGTGAAGACCCCCACCACATAGAGAAGTGTCACCACTGCAAATGTAATCAGCGCAGAGGTGGAAAACACCCGGTAAGCCGCCAGCCACCTCGCCGACCGGAAGATGATTGGGGTATGCTGGCTGTCCACATGCCCGATCAGAACCAGGTCCTGATGCACTTCCCCTTGTGATGGAATGGTTGTGAACACATTCTGGCTGTTCCCCTTAGGCATCAGCCGCCGCAGCGGGTTATCGCGCAGGCTCAATTCCATGATAGCGGAGATCAATGTAGCCAGCGTGATCAGGGCAGCTATGCTGGCGCTGGCTCTTCCTGCCAAAGGGTATACCACGAAAGCCAAAAGCATCAGCAAAGACACGATCAGGAAGGGATGGAAAACCGATTTGGAACTCCGGAAGATTTCCCACCTGGCCTCTAGTCCCAGGCTGGTGAGGTGTTTCTCGGCAGTATTCATGGCCTCGGCGTTCTCCCTCTGTTGTCGAGCCGCGCGGCCCGATCTCTTCTGCCAGGGCATGGATATGCTTCAGCCAGGCTTCCACGTGAGGCGCAAAAGGGCTTGATGAAGTGGTTAAAGGTTGAGAAGACATAGACGCTCCATATTCAAAAGATATTGGCTGGCAGAACCTGGCCACCCCGCTCACATTATTTTACACGATAATTGCCTCTTCTCTTGTATTCTGGGCTTGCTCTCCAGCACCTGATTTATCGGAATCGGTAATTGAGCCCGTTATCAATTATCAACTTTTAATCCCCCTGCGTAATAACAGCGGAACACCGGCCTCCTCGCCGCATGGTATACTTACACTGTAAGTACAGAAGGAGGCGAATATGATCCGAAAAGCTTTTCGAGCTGGTAATAGTGTTGTCGTGGCACTCCCAAAAGAGGCCTTGGATTTATTAGGTATTTCCGAAGGCTCAGATATTTCCATTGATTTTGATCGCATCAAGCGCCAAATTATTCTTTCTCAGGTGAATAAATCGCTGGCTGCTGCTGGGATTGATCAGATTTCAAGCAGGCCATCGTGGACAGCGACGGCCACGACACCCAACTCTCCGAGATTCCTGACATTGCCGCAGGTCTGGTGTGGCCGGGCGCCGTGACTCACTCGCGCCGCAATCAATTCATCGAGCGATGGGCCGGCCGAGAATGGGCCCTGCGGCAGAACCGTGCGGAAGCGCTGTCGGGGCTCCGCCTGGCGCGCGAGACCGGCGACATCATGGAAGGCCCACTTTCCATGGGACAAGACGCGGGCCTGATCCGAGATATTCCTAAAGCGGAGGATGTCGTCTCTCGGATCGCCCAAGAGGCCGAGGCGATTGTCACGCAGAGGTTGCCGCAATTGGTCGCCCCGGCGCATTGATGGGGCAACGGAACGGCTCGATCCGCCCGGGGCCAGACGCTTCTATTCAGTCGCCAATCGCCTCCGATCCGCTCACACCGGCTCCATGCCATGCTTCCGGATGATGTCGCTCGCCGCTGGCGACCTGAAATAGGTCAAGAACTCACGCGCGCGCAACGCATTCGGCGCAGCCGACACGACCGCCGCCGCGAATGCGGTGGTGTGCTGAATGTCCCGGGGAATCGGCCCGACGAGTTCGATCCCCGGGACCGGGATAATCTCGGCCATCTGCTGAATTCCGATCTCCGCCCTGCCGTCGGCGACGGCCGCGCAGACGACAACCGGCTCTCCACCCGTGGCGCCGACAAAGCATAGCTTCGGGGCCAATTCCTCGCGCAATCCGAGGCGGTCGAACAAGTCCCTCAAGTAAAGCCCGCTGGCGGTGCCGAACGCGGGGTCCGCGACTGCAATCGACTTGGCCCGGCGCAAGGTGTCGACGAATGCAGCCAACGATCCAATATCGGGCTTGCGGCTTCCGGTCCGCACCGCAACGCCGATCAGCGAATGCGCGACCGTCGCGGCCGTTTCGGCAATGACCCTGTCGGCACGGACGAGTTCTTCGATCCGCGATTGCGTGGTGACGACGACATCGAAAGGCTCGCCGGCGCGGATGCGGTCGCGGACCAGCGGCGACCGGCTGAACTCGGCCGATACCTTGAGCCCGGTGGCACGACTGCAGATATCCGCGACCGCCAGCACGATCTCGCCCATCGCGCCGGCCGACAGGATGCGAATGTCATCGGCGCGGGCAGCTCCAATCTCGATATCTGTGTTCATTCGTCGAATCCGGGTATGCGCATGGAGGAGACGATTTTGTTGCCTGCGTCAGCACTACAGCTTGGCGGTACAGGATTGAAGGTCCCTCCAACCGAACCGGTCACATGACGTCGCCGACGCCGATGTTGCGATGCACGCGATCACCAATGCGTGCATGTCCGGCCATTTCGCGATGAAGCCGGATGCACTATGCTGAGCAGGTCTGTCTTAGTGGGAGCACCCGCGATGAGCTACACACTTGAGCAATTTTCGGCCGATTGCCGCGCCGCCCTGTTGCGAGATCCCGGTCCTGCCGGCCGTGAGTTGGTGCGCCAATATACCGCAAGAGCAAGCACCGATGCGGATTTCGTCGCCAAATATCTCGGACCCGAATTGAATGCCGAGCGAAAGATCTTTATCAGGATCCAGATTTGCATTTTTGTATTCTTGCTCATGCCTACAGGGGCGCGAAGGCAAGCACACCGCACGATCACGGGCCGAGTTGGGCGGTCTACAGTCAGGTCGCCGGCATCACCGAGATGACGGACTGGCGCCTGGTTCAAAGGCCGGCGGACGGCCGGCCCGGCCAAGTCGTGAAGGAACGGACCTACACGCTGGCGCCCGGCACCGCGCACCTCTACAACGAGGGCGATCTGCACTCGCCGCGCCGCGACGGCGATACCCGCCTCATCCGGATCGAAGGCACCGATCTCACCAAGGTGAAGCGGGAGCGATTTGAAATCGCCGCATAGGCGAGGTATTCACCCTCCGTCGTCCGGCAATTCGGTTGGGCAGATAGAAGACACTCGGATTCACCACGATCTCGACGGAATAAACAATGCGCTCTTTTTCGTGTCTACCGCTGGCCGTGGCGATGACTTTTGCCAGCGCCTTAACCATCCTGCCGACGACAGCGTCGAGCCAATCTGTAGGGAAGACCGTGACGACACAATCAGGCTTGCAAGTTACCGACAGCAAGGTCGGCACTGGCGCCACGCCGCGGCCGGGGCAGATTTGCGTGATGCATTACACCGGCTGGCTCCACCAGAACGGTGAAAAAGGCAAGAAGTTCGACAGTTCCGTCGACCGGGGCCAACCGTTCGAATTCACCATCGGCCGGGGGCAAGTCATCAAGGGCTGGGATGAGGGCGTTTCCACCATGAAGGTCGGCGGCAAGCGGACCCTCATCATCCCGCCGGAGCTTGGCTACGGCGCCCGTGGTGCTGGCGGCGTCATTCCGCCGAACGCGACCTTGATTTTCGAGGTCGAATTGCTTGGCGTAAAGGGATAACGAAATCCCGCAGGGCTGCACTGCGCGAACTCGATCACGACGAGTTCGTGCCGGCATCCTGCACCGGCTGGATCCTGACGCGTCAGCTAACCGCGTTCGGTGCGGAGCGGATTTGCTTAGCCGATCGCTGAGCAATCGGACTTATAGGACCGGCCACACAACGGTCGCCGAGACAAATCTCGATGACCGAGTACAGCTGCATCTGAGTGCGCTATTGGATCTCCGGAAGCTTCTCAATCCGGGGTGGGAAAGCCAGATCATAGCCGGATACAAGCGATAAGTTCACATTGTAGGCTGGATCACGGTCCAAAGTCGCGCCCCACATACCGCGCATCAGCCTGACTTCATTCTGGAACTGCTCGATCCGCTCCGGTGCATCGTGCCGGCCGGTCGAAGCCAACTCGTGATGGCGAAGCTCGACGGTCGGGGTCCAGATGATTCGCCAGCCCTGCTGACGCAACCGGATGCACAAATCGACGTCGTTGAACGCGATCGCCAACCTCTCATCAAAGCCGCCGACAGCCTCGAAAGCTTCGCGTCGCAGCACCACGCAGGCAGCCGTGACGCAGGAGAGATCCTGCTCCAGCGCCGCGCGGCCGAAATAGCCCCGCACGCCACTCGGATGCTTGATATAGGCATGTCCGGCGACGCCGCTCAGTCCGAGAATGACGCCGGCGTGCTGGATGGTGTCGTTCGGATAGTGCAGCAAACAACCCACGGCGCCGACGCCGGGCAGTTCAACCCGCGCCACCAGCCGTTCCAGCCAATCCGGGGTGATGATCTCGACATCGTCATTGAGCAGGCAAATCACCGACCCGGTTGCCTGCACGCACGGCCCAGTTGTTGACCGCCGAATAGTTGAACGGCTGATCTGGATAGGCCAGCACGCGAATGCGCGGATCGCCTTCGAGTTCGCGCAGATAGGCCGCACAGTCAGGCGCCTCGCGGCTTTTTTCGTTGATGGCGATCAATATCTCGTAGTGATCGTAGGTGGTATGGCGTAGCACGCTGCTGAGGCATTGCTGCACCAGTTTGCGGGCGAACGCCGTCGGGATCACGATGCTCACCTTCGGCAACCGCGTCGGCGCGCGGTAGTCCACCTGATAGAATTGATCGAGCACCGGCCTGACGACGCCAGGCGCGTCCGTACGCCCCAAATGCTCTCTGATGGCGCGGGCACCGGCCTCCCTGGCATAAGGCTTCATCTTGATGCCGGCGAGCGATGCAGTCGATCCATCCTCGGCTCGCCAGTGATAAAGAATGCGCGGGATATGCCTGATGCGCTCGGGCGTCGTCCGTTCGGCGCAGCGCAGCACGAGATCATGATCCTGGCTTCCTTCGAGACCGACCCGAAATCCGCCGACGCTCTCGACCAAGGAACGCCGGAACACGCCGAGGTGCGAGAACGCGTTCTGCGACAACATCAGCGCAGGATTCCAATCTGACTTGAAGTACGGATCAAACCGTGCCCCGTCGACTTCGAGCTTGTCTTCGTCGCTGAAGATCAGGTCCACGTCCGGATGGTGAACCACTTCGTTCGCGACCCAGAACAAGGCGTGCTCCGGCAGTTCATCATCCGCGTCCAGCAGTGCGACGAAGATCGCCGGTGGCGAGCGACAGCGCGCTGTTTGAATTGGCGGAAATGTGACCGTTCTCGCCCCGGTAGATCACCCGGATGCGCGCGTCGTTCCGCTTGCAGGCCTCCAAAACCTGCCGAACGTGCGGCATCGTCGACGCATCATCGGAAATGCAGAGCTCCCAATGGGGGTAAATCTGATTGAGTACGGAATCGATCGCTCGGCGCAGGAAGCGCTCGTTGCTCTGATAGACCGGCATGACGACCGAAATCAGCGGCCAGGCCACGGGCCGTTCAAGCGCCTTGCGAAAGATGGCGCGGTCGGCGTCCGTCAAGGTGTCGTAAGTTGCGATCCATCGGCGGTAATTCTGCCGGGAATTGATACTATTGCCCTTCGGCGAGCTTGGATAGCGACCTTCCGACCGCCCATGCCGTTCATAGTGCAACAGAGGATTGGCGCCGCCTGTGGCGACGTCCGGATATTCGGTGAGATACCAGCCGGTGTCGAAATTCGGCCCCGGATTTCGCAGCTCGGCGGCACCATGCCGCACGTAATGCAGCACCGGATCAATCCCGAGCTTCGCCACGTCGGGATATCGCCGCAGATACCAGTCGCGATCGAAATATTCCGAAGCGTTCAGCGCGCGGATGCCGGCCCGTTCGCGCCGTCGCGCCGTCAATCGTGCACCCCAATGGCCAAGGAGAGACAGCCCGCGGCCCTGCTCTTGGGCGTTCGGGGCATTCGTCTCACTCGCTTGGACACCACCCGATGACGGGAAGGTCTGCGCGTGCGGGGCGTTGATTGTCTGCAGCACTTCGTTGCGATTATCTCCCCGTGTTCCTCGCGCATAGCCCTGCCCAAGCGAGAAGCGCGTCTTCAGTTCGCTGCGCAACAGCTTCAATTCGATCTTGGCGCGATCGATGAAATCGGCCGGCACCGGATCGACGATTTCGTTGCAGTCGTGATATGCGAAGAAGGCATCATCCCGGTCGTCCGTCCCCGGCGATGCCTCCGGCCGTCCCTTCCGTACTTTGGTGATGAACTCCATGCGCGACTTGACCGAAAAATGGTCGATGCGCAGGCTGTTCCAGCTCTTGATTCTGGTTCGCGCAGGCTCCGCCCACTCGATCGGCTCACCACAATCGTTCACATAAGACCCACCCGTGATCGTCGCGACGTGGGGATTGACCATGGCGATGAACCGTTCCGGCCGAACGATGGTCTTCACCGTGCGATGCAAGTCGTTGTTGTCCTCGCCGCGACGGGCGAACCGCTCGATGACGAGTTCGCTCGTCGGTTCGAGTTGACCCGAACTGCCGTAGATCGCCCAGTTGATGACGGCAGCCGAGACCTCCGCAGTCGCGAAGATTTCAGCAATCGCCGAAGGAATATCGGTCCGTCCGTTCAGCGGCCGCAGGTATTCGTCGACATCGGTGATCGAACACACGTCGACCAGCCCGCAGAGCCGTTCCACGGCATCCTGATCGAAACCGAGCTGAAAGACGGTGGCGTCGCGCCAGTCGGTTCGATGAACGAAGCCGGCCTGTTCCAGGCTCTGGAGCAGCGAACTGGTATCGTCCACACCTCCGTTGTCGCCGATCAGAAACGTGTCGACTCCCAGAGCGCGATGATAAGCGATCCACTCGAGCAGGTAGGGTGCCTCGTCTTTTGCCGGGGACGCGATCGCGATGCGCGGACGCCAATGCGGAGCCACAACGCTACGCACTCCCCCGGGCAGGCGATGCCCCGTCGCCGCATTCAAGACCTCGACCCGGTCGCCCGGATTTAGCCGCAGGTGCACCTCGAACCGACCGCGCCTGCCCCCGCCGTCCGACCGCCCGGCGGCGTCGTCCGCCTGCGGCTCGACTGTCGCGGCCGTCTTACCGTTGACCAAAACAGTGACCGGCGACGGCGTGCCGTCGACGCTGCAGGACCAACCCGAGACACGGCCCCGAGCATCAACGCGTTCGAAGAAACTGAGCGGATCGGTCGTCACGGGCAGGCGTTCAGACTGGATTTCTGACTGACACGGTCGAGCGCGGAAACGGGTCGCCTAGACACGTTCGGGTGGGGCCTGCATGGGGCTCGGTAAGGAAGCGCATTGAGCCATCATGGCCGGGGCTATCTTTTGAATGCAAGCACTCCTTGCCAGGATGCGGCAAACCGCTGGAGTGCTACACGTGACCGCTCGGGACCAATTGGCGGACAGATTGTGAAGGCCGACGCGTGAGGCTGCCGCGGCTGTGGCCAGCAAGCCACTTCGCAAAAGGATTTGCCGTTACCTCCACCCTCGGCCTTGGTTTCTGCCTTATGTTGATCGACTGCTGACTGGTAGAACCAACCGCGACTAGCTCTTCGACGGCGTCAGGGGGACGGCGTGTGCTGGCGGCTCGCCATAGCGGCCATTGCGGTGTCGGCGAGCATGGGCAGCGCCTTTGCCCAGAGCGCATCCCCATGGCTTGACGAAGTTCGGGTTGGCGGCTCCGCCGAGGTCGATGCCGCTGGGCAACGTGGGATATGTCCAGTTCGAAGCGTTGTTTTCGGCTTTGCCTTCCGCGCCGCTTTACAATTCCTACTTTTCTTACCTGTTCACGCCTCGCCCGCTGATCGGGGCCACCATCGGCCTGCACGGCAGAACCAACGGAGCATTTGCAGGGCTGGCCTGGAACCTGCCCATCCCCGGACCTTTCCTCGTCGAATTCACCTTCGGCGGCTTCGTCCATGATCAGGAGCTGTTCACGAATTATTCCGACCGTGAATCCCTGACCACGCGCTTCTTGTTCCGCGAGTCGATCTCGGTCGGCTACGAGATCAACCGCTACTGGCGCGTTTTGCTCTACGCGGATCACCTATCGAATGGAAATCTTGGCAGCGCCAACCGGGCGGTGAACAAAGCCGGCATCATGCTGGGAGCGAAGCTCGGCGAAGGCGGCAAGAATCCGCCACCGATCCCCGCACCCCACCCGATAACGCAATTCGATTGGATGGGCCCCTACGCGGGGTTCAGCGGTGGCTTTGGGTTCGGCAGAAACCAGTATCATATCGTCGAGGCTAGGTGCTCCGGACCTCTTCGCGCCCACCAAAGGTTCTTCTCTCAATCTGGTCTTGCAGGGCGGGTTCAATTGGACTTTCGGCCCGCTGCTTGTTGGACTTTGAAGGCGACATCGCCGTGCAGCGGCATGAGACCGCGGCCTCCCGCTTCGAGCCCATCCGCGAGGAGGTTGCCGCCTCCAGCAACTGGCTGTCGACGGCTCGCGCCCGCGTCGGCCTCATGTTCGACACGCCGTTCTACATTCAGCGCGTGATGGTCTACGCCACCGGCGGCTTGGCGTTCGCACATCTGGTTTGGCGTTATTGCGATCCGGTCCTCACGAAATGCTACACGGACGGCGCACGATCAGGGAGTTGGATCGATCAAAGCGGGACACGCAACGGCTGGACTGCCGGGCTGGGCGCCGAAGCGCCGGTCACGCCATATTCGAGCGTGAAGGTGGAATATCTCTATGCCGATTTCGGCCAGCTTAGCTACGACTACGGCGCCATTAGAAATAACGTCGATTACGCCGCCCACGTCTTTCGCATCGGTCTGAATTTCGGCTTCTTCAATTCGTCCGCCGACAGGCAATAGCCGCAGCGCCAACGGCGAAGCGCAGGGCGGCTTGCCCTCGGCACCGGCCAAAGGATAAAGGAGGTCCTGAGGCTCCGGATCGGACTGGGCGTGTGACGAATAATCTTGTAATCATCGCCGGCGGCGGCATCGGCGGGCTGGCGACAGCCTTGACGCTCCACCAGATCGGCGTGCCCTGCGTCGTCTTCGAAGCCGTCCGGGACATGCGCCCGCTCGGCGTCGGCATCAATCTGCAGCCCAATGCGGTGCGCGAGCTCTATCGATCTCGGCATCACCGCAGGACGATCTCGACCGCGTGGGCCTGCCCGCAAAGGAATGGGCGCTGGTCGGGCTCAACGGCAACGACATCTATTCCGAGCCGCGCGGGCGCCTGGCCGGCTACAACTGGCCGCAATATGCGGTTCATCGCGGCCAGTTCCACATGCTGCTGCTATCGACAAGGTGCGTGGAGCGGATCGGTCCGGAGGCGGTCAGGCTCGGCAGCCGCGTGACCGGCTACCGGAAGAACTCCGGACGGCAGCGTCAGCGCGCTCGTCGAGCACGCCGACGGCTCGACCTCCGAGGCGCACGGGCGCGCTGCTCATCGGCGCCGACGGCATCCACTCGGCGGTCAGCGCGCAGATGCACCCGGCGCAGCCGCCGATCCACTGGGGCGGCGCGGTGATGTGGCGCGGCACCACCTGGGCGAAGCCGATACGCACCGGCGCCTCGTTCGTCGGCCTCGGCACGCATCGCCACCGGATGGTCTTCTATCCGATCTCCCATCCCGACCCGCAGACCGGCCTCTCGATGATCAACTGGATCGCCGAGGTCACGATGGACAACCACGAGGGCTGGAAGCAGAGCGGCTGGTTCCGCCAGGTCGGCATCGACGACTTCGTCCACCATTTCGAGGACTGGATCTGGGACTGGCTCGACGTGCCCGCCCTGATCAGGCAGGCGGACAGTCGCCTTCGAGAACCCGATGATCGACCGCGATCCGGTGCCGACCTGGCAGGACGGCCCGGTGGCGCTGCTCGGCGACGCCGCGCACGCCATGTATCCGACCGGCTCCAACGGCGGCAGCCAGGCCATCGTCGATGCCCGCGTCCTGGGCGCCGCCATGGTCGAGCACGGGGTCACGCCGGAGGCGCTCGCCGCCTATGACGCCAAGCTGTGCGGCCCGATCTCGCAGCTCATCCTGCGCAATCGCGGCGCCGGGCCGTTCGGGCTGCTCAACCTCGTCGATGAACGCTGCGGCGGCACGTTCGACAACATCGACGACGTGATCCCGCCCGAGGAGCGCGCCGAATTCATGGCGGGCTACAAGGCCGCCGCGGGCTTCGCGATCGAAAAGCTCAACACGGCGCCGCCGACGATCCCACACGGTGCGCGAGGCCCTTCGGCCAGAGCCAAGGCATTTCTTCCACTATAGTGGCAGGCGGAATACCCGGCGCCAGCGAACGATCGCGCCGCCTCGTTGCTATTCCCAGATCAGAACGTTGGGCAGCGAGCCATCCACTCGCCGCAACAGCGTATAGCCGACGCCTGCGAGCCCGCGGAACAGTCCGGGATTGAATTGCCGCTTGCCGACATTCCAGCGATAGTCGCCGCTGGCTGCCGCGTCCTCCATGACAGCCGCCATGCACCGCGATGCATGTTCGCGCAGGTCGCCGCGCCCAAGCACGTCGGCGGCCTCGCAGAAGAATTCGACGCTGCCGAGCGTGCCGCAACACAGCGTGTCGACATGGCCGGGCCAGCCGTGTTCCGCGCCGGCGAGCGCGTTGCGGACGTCCGTTTCGAGCCGCGCGGCATCTAGCCGGCCGCGCTTGGCGGTGGCGGCGCGCGCCATGCCCGATGCCCGGCGCGCCGTGACACCATTGGCACGGCCAGGGCCTCCCTCGCCGCCGCGCAAGTCCGGCCAGTTGTTGCGCTGCGCGTCATAGCTCGCATTTTCGAAGGCGATGCATTGCGACGCCGCCTCGGCGAAGTCCTCGCGTCCGGTCGCCGCCGCCAGCGACGCCAGCGCATAGGCAAAGCCGGCAGCGCCATGCGACATGCCGTTGAGCGCCTGCTCGCCCCTGCCCTGCCCGAGCCAGCTGCCACCGTGCTCGCCGCAGCGGGGTTGCGCGAGCAGATGTTCGCCGCAACTGACGCGCTCTGGCGAGAACCTCAGCGGACGAGCTGTCGCGGTAGAGCCGCAACAGGCCAAGGATGCCGCCAGCGCTCCCGCCGATCACGTCGAACTGCTTGTCGGCCCCGATCAGGTCGTCGGTGAACAGCTTCGCCGCGACATGCGCATCTGCAAGCAAGCCGTCGTCCCGCAGACACCTGGCCATCACGGCGAGCCCATAGACGATCGAGCCCAGGCCCGTGGCGCCGCCCGTACCCAACGATCGCGCCATGCGCGCTGCATTGCGGCCCTTGAAGGTCTTGCGCACATGCGCGACCGCCGGCGAGCGCCAACTCGCTCGACGTTCTGCTCCCGGTCACCGCCGCATGGGCCGCGAGAAACACGCCGATTCCGCTGGTGCCGTTGTAGAGATCGGGACCCAGCGGCGCGAGCTGAGCAACCTCGCACTCTCCCAGCCAGTCCAGCCCGATCCAGGCGGCGGCCGGCCCCTTGCGGATGGCGTAACGCTCGAGGTCTGCGGCGATCCTGTCGGCCTCCGCCAGGAAGTTCGCCTGTATCGGGCACAACCTCCGCGCCAATGCGCAAGACGCGGCTTCCCGCGGAGGGAGCCACGACCGGTGCCCTGGACACGCGACACCGTCGCGGTGTTCTGGCGGATGACCTCGACCTGCCAGGCGATCTCCGGCTCATCGAGGTTGCAAAGCCGGGCACCGGCGCGGTCGAGACCTGACACTGCCTCGGCCGGGACCGAAAGCCCGTCGGCATCGCGAATGTTGTTGCCGTCGCTCGGCAACACGAAATGCGGGACATTCAGCGCCACCAGCGCGGCGCGTTCGGCGCGCTGCAACGGCCATAGTGCATCTGACGCTTTCTCCCAGTCCGCCAGCCTGGCCAGGAAGTCCGCCTGCGCCGACCAGATCACGCCGTCGTCCATGCTGCGGTGATTCTTCAGCCGCTGTAGCAGCATGTAATAGAAGCGCGTCGGACGAATGACCTTGCGGACCGCCAGCCCGGCAAAGCCGTCGAACAGCCCGCCGTACTGTCCATCCCGGCTCTGTCGACCGCAGAAACCTGGCGTAGTCCTCGAAGCCGGCGACGAAATCATCGATATGGTCGCCGAACATGGCGTAACGGCCATCCACATGCGGCAGGTTCGGAATGATCGCACTGGTTTGCGTTGTTCGCGTCGGCCGCATGGCGTCGGAATTGATGTTGCGCCACGCAATCCGTGTCTGAGACTTCCAGTCGGCGTTCATCCCGCCTATTGGCGAAAACCGTGTTGTCGGGCGACCGTCCATAGGCCGGCAGCAGGCCGACCATCATGACCGAGTAGTCGACGATCTCGGTCGCAGCCTGGAAGGCCTGCGCCTCGGCCTCATCGCTTCTGTGTTCCGTAGCGGCTGGCTGCAGGATCATTTCCAGATCGATCGGCACCGGATGCTCGCCCGCCGCGATCATGTTCTCCTGGTGCATGTCGCTGCCGGCGAAGCAATGGAAGAGCGCGAGCCAAGCGCCCGCGCGCCGGAAAAATCGCTCGCAGCCCTTGTCGTCGGCGCAGCCGGCATGATCGATGAATTCGGTCCAGCCGTAGCCGTCGCGCGCGATTGCGCGCACAGCCTTGAGGTCGATCGGGGAGCCGCTGCGATTCAGGCGTTCGACCAGCGCATGCCAGGCGGCATCGACGCGCAGATCCTTCGGCTTGTAGACGACGCGCGAGCCGTCCTCGAAGCGAACGATCATGACCGAGTGGCCGCCATTGTGCGGGTCGGAGAGACCGCACTCGATCCTGGCCACACGGCTCGACGCATCGGATCGAAGAACGTCGTGGCGGATCGCCGCCAGATCGGAATCGAGGCGCATGACGAATTCGCGCGATGTATCGATCCACTGCCGCGTGATCGTTGCAAGCAGTCGCAACAGGACCGGCTTGTCTTCGAACAGCCGCCGCAATCCGCCGCCCTTCATGTCGGCGATGAACCGATCGTATTGCGCCGTTTCGCCATCTGGTTGCGGCTCGCTTACAGCGGTCGGCATTGCGTCGGCTTTCCGCGCCTTGGCAAAGCGTTCGTAGAGCGCCGGAGTGCAAAGGCCGCTGATGTCTTTGAGCAATGCATGCCGCAAGCAGCCACGCGCGGTGTCGTTCAGATGTCTGCGCGCGCGTTCGTCGATGCCGGCCCAAAGCAGCGCCTCGGCCTGTTCGACCAGCGGCGCAAACAGATGCTCGAACGCGCAAGGCTCGGTGCCTTCGGGGGATGCGATCGCGTCGACCTTGCCCGCTCTTTGCAATGCGGCAACGATCCAGATGGCGTCATAAATCCACGCCGGCACGGCCGCGGAAGCGCTGCCGGCGAACGGTGCCGAATTTCGCCAGAACCCCGCCGATCGACCATCCGTCTCGATCGAGCCGTCGCGCAAACAGCGTCCAATCGCCACTGGCCGATGACCGGCACCATGCCGCCAACCGCAAGGCCGCCGGATCGGCATCGCCTTTCTGTCCCGGCAACGATTCGAAATCGTCGGACAGGAGTTCGTCAATCGTGGCGGCCCGCACCATCAGCTGTTCAAAAAAAGCGTCCACGCGATGTCTCTCATCAACTCGCCGGCATCCGTCAGGACGAATGCCCGGGGAGACTTTTGCTGCCGCCGCCGCTCGTTCAAGCCCATCATCGGCAAGCACGCCAACGTGGCTGTAAAAATGATGCTTCGCCGGATCGTCCCGCCATGCCGGCCGATGACGAGAATGAGACTTTACACGGCCCAGGCCGCGTGTTGCACTGGCTACCTAGCCGTCAGCCTATTGTCCGCTTGGCGCGGCACGGCGACATGGAGCAATCCCCATGGGTGACACCAGCACCACTCACGCCACCCTCGACCAAATCGACGAGGAAATTCTCAATTGCGACGTGTCCGACGAGGCCCTGGAAGCTGCGGCCGGCACCACGCGGGTGTTTACCGCGATGATCACCGACTGCCCAACGATCCTCGCATCCTGCTGTGGCGGACGTTAGGACAAGACGGTGGGGCTCAACCCTTGGTGCAACGAGTCCGGAGAGACTCGTCCTCACTTAGCTTCTAGCTGCGGTTCTTTGCAGTACGAGTCTTGATGCTCGCCCGGCGCGTGGAATCAATTGCACGCCTCTCCGCGCCAGACGATGAGCCGGCAGCTCAATTCAGAAATCTGAGATCGGTGATGTCCGCGACCGCCATGGGGCGATCGATCGCACCCAGCCTTTGCTGGATCTTGATCATTTCGGCCAAGCCGTTCCCGTCGACCTGACCATCGACATTCAAGTGCTCGATCTGGCGCGTCATCGCCTTTTCCGCGACAGCCCTGGGAAGTTCGAAAACCCGGGCGGAAAAATCGACGAATTCATCGACGTGCTCGACTGCATATTGCGCGGAGTAGCGAGAGATCGCCAAAACAGTTCTCAGCAGATTGGGCTCGGTCTCTATGAACGCGGGCCTGGCGACTTGCACAACCCACTGGACGCTCGGGAAGCACTCCTGCTCGTGGACCGCGCCCCAACACCTGATCGCTCCAAGCGATTCTGCAAGCGACATGTTCGGCTCCACCATGATCCCCGCATCGATGCGCCCTTCTGCCAGCACATGGGCGATGCGCGGATATTCATCGTGCAGCCCGACATAGATCAGGTGGTTGTCCGGGTCCAAACCACGATCGACCAGCATCCCGCGGATAAACCATTCAGGGCAGCTGCCGCGCGTCAACAGCCCGATGCGTTTGCCTTTCATATCCTCCCAGGAACTCGATGCCGGGGCGGGCACCAAAATACATGTGTGCCTTTCGCCACATTCCGCTTCCGACGATCCGAAAACGGGCGCCCGCACCAAGCGCCGCGATCGCCGGCGGCGATCCGATTTCGCCCATTTGAACGACGCCGGCGTCGTAAGCGGCCGCGAGCGGCGGTCCGCCGAACACCACACGGATGGTCAGGTCGATGCCCTCCTGTCGGAAGAACCCCTTCTCAATGCCGAAGCGGACAGCTACGGCGTCTTTGTCGGTCGGAGCGCCGTATTCTAATGTGATCATCGCTCTACTCGATGGTTCGTCAAAGCGGGGTGGATATCACACATCGTTCAAGGGAGAGGAGCCACTGGCGACGCACAAAAATTCACCGGCAGGATCACCTCGTTTCGGCATTAAAATCCCAATATGCCGGTTCAATGGCCAAGCACCGGTTTCTTCAGCGCGCGTTGACGCCAAAGCGCCAGTCCTGATAGCTGCCGAGACCCCCACCAGGAGCGGTATTCTACCAGAGCCGGCTGCCCCCTCCCGCGATGTGCCGATCTGTAGGCGCAAATGGTGCTGGGACGCCGGTTCGGCACCCCATGGCACAAATTTCGCATCGCTACCTCAAAACTCGAAAGGTCGATCATGCACAGACGCGATTTTCTCCTGGGTTCCGCCGCCGCCTGCTTGGCGTCCACAACTGCGCGAGCCGCATGGCCAGATCGACCCATCACGCTCGTGGTTCCTTTCGGCGCCGGCGGCTCGGCCGATCTCGTGGCGCGCATGTTCGCGCAGCAATTCCAGGCCAAGAACGGCGTGCCCGTCGTGGTTGAGAACAAGGGCGGCGCCGGCGGTGTCATCGGATCGGCGCTGGTCGCCAAAGCAGCCCCAGACGGCTACACGCTTTTGCTCGGCACGGTGAGCACGCACGCCATCAACCCCGGGCTTTACACCAAGATCCCGTTCAACGCCGAAACCGACTTCGAACCGATCAGCCCCATCGTCCGGCTTGCCCAATCTGCTGGTGGTCAACAACAAGCTGCCGGTGAAGACGGTCGCCGACCTTGTCGCCTTTCTCAAGGCCAATGATGGCAAGCTGAACTACGGCTCTGCCGGCAGCGGCACGTCCGGCCACTTGTGCACCGTCATGTTCATGAAGGCGATCGGCGTGACGATGACGCACGTCCCGTACCGCAGCACCGCGGACGAGATGACGGCCATGATGGGCGGCCACATCGATCTGGCGATCGACAGCATGACAACCATCTGGCCGCTCGCCAAGTCCGGCGACGTGCGCGCACTGGCGGTGACAACTCCGACGCGCGTCGCAACCGCGCCGGACCTGCCGACCATCGGTGAAACGGTCAATGGCTTCGCGGCAACCGGATGGCAGGGGTTGTTCGCCCCAGCCAAGACGCCTCAGCCGATCGTCGAGCAACTGGCGGCAGAGGTGAAGCGCATCTTCCAGCAGCCCGAGCTCGTCACGGCGTTGCAGAACGTCGGCGGCGAGCCCTCGCCCATGTCGCCCAGCGAATTCGCCGATTTCGTCCGATCCGAGAGGACCAAGTGGGGTGCGGTGGTGAAGGAAGCCGGGCTCAAGCTTGATTGATGTCGTCATCGGGTTAGGTCTCGCGGGCGGCAATATCGGGGTCAGGATGCGCTGTCATCGACAGCGTTCATCCGACAGCGCACCACGGCGCTGATCATCCCAACTCGCGTCGGGATGTGCAAAATAATGCCGCTGGCGTAGGATCGGCCTCGCCAGTTCCGGCGACACATCCAGGCCCCGGCCAAAGCGCACCGGACGTCTGCAACAACCCGCAAGAACAGGGAGCGAGACCTTCCGTGCCGAAGCACATCCATCTGGCGTTCGACATTTCCTACACCCATCTCGACGGGCGCTGGCGGATGCCAGGGTCATGGACCGGTCGCACCTATCCCGATCTCGATATCTACGAGGAGATCGCGCGCATCTCCGAGCGCGGCTGCATCGACATGCTGTTCTTTGGCGACGGCACCGGCATTCCGGACACCTGGATGAGCTCGCGCGACGAGGCGGTGCGCTGGGGCATCGGCTGGCCGCGGCACGACATGAGCCCGGTGATCACGGCCATGTCGCGGGTGACGAAGCACATCGGCTTCGGACTGACCTATGCCTCGACCTTCATGCATCCGTTCTATGTCGCGCGGCTGTTCAACTCGCTCGACCACGTCACCAATGGCCGCATCGCCTTCAACGTCATCGCCTCGAGCCGCGGTGCCGACGCGGCGAACTACGGCTTCGACGAACTGATGGAACACGGCCTGCGCTACGAGCGCATGGAGGAGTTCATCGATGTCTGCCGGGCGCTGTGGAACAGCGTCGGGCCCGACGCCTTCAAATGGGATCGCGAAAGCGGCGTCGTCGCCGATCCGGCCAAGGTTCGCGCCATCAATCATGTCGGGCAAGTTCTTCAAGGTGCGCGGCCCGCTGAACTGCATGCCGTCGCCGCAGATCCAGCCGGTGCTGATCCAGGCCGGCGGCTCGCCGCGCGGCATCAAGGCCTCGGCCTATATCTCCGACCATGTCTTCGCGCGCTGGCCGCCGAAGGCCGAAAAGGCGAAGCATCGCGCGCTGCTCGACAAGGAGCTCGTCGCCGACGGGCGCGATCCCGTCCAAGGTCGGCGTGCTGTGGGGCTGCGGCATGATCGTGGCGGAGACCGAGCACGAGGCGAAGGCCCGGCGCGAGCAGCTCCTGACCATGATCCCGCAAGGAGGCGGTCGGCGCCTATCTGTCGCACAACTCCGGCTACGACTTCTCCAAGCTGCCGGCCCGCTTCAAGCTGAGCGAACTGAACAAGGAGATCGCCGCCGCGAACGCCTCACCGGTCGGCTTCGTCTACAAGCTGGCGAACGCGCTCGGCGGCGATCCCGAAGTGTCGCGCGAAGAGTTCTTCGAGTACGGCCTGCGCACGGCGACCAACTACGATCGCACCTTCGCCGGCACCGCGCCGCAACTCGCCGACATGCTGGAGGAGGAATTCGAAGCCGGCGGCAGCCGCGGCGGCTTCATGATGGTGCATCCGCAGGCGGTGCCGCGCGACCTGCTCAACGTCGTCGACCTGCTGGTGCCGGAACTGCAGCGCCGCGGCCGGTTCCGCAAGGCCTACGAAGGCAACGACGCTGCGGGAAAACCTGCTCGCAGGGTAGGTCTTTCATCAACCCGGGGTTTGTTGTTCAGCAAGCCTTGGCGTCAGCCGATCCGGGCCGTTCACCCTCACCCCGCGCGATTGCGAGCGATATTTCGCAACGCGGCGCGCCGTGCGACCGGCACATCCGCCCCCTTCACATGCCGCTTTGTGTTCGTGCTATGGTCCGATGTGCAATGAGGTTCTCATGAGCTCCAATCGCGTCAAAATCGGAATCATCGGCCTCGGCCGCTGGGCCAAGGTGCTAACCCGCGCGGCCCGGACGTCCGACGTCGTCGAGATCGTCCAGGGCTTCAGCCGGTCGGCGGAGAGCCGCGATGGATTTCAGCAGGAATTCGGCATCAGGAGCGCGCCCGACTTGGCGACCCTCTTGAACAATCCCGAGATCAAGGGCGTCATCCTCACGGTACCGAACGAGCAGCACCTGCCGCTCGCGCGCGAGGTCGCCAAGGCCGGCAAGCACGTCTACACCGAGAAGCCGATCGCCGCACTCGCTGGAGGACGGC
The DNA here is from genome assembly GCA_963751425.1 of uncultured Chloroflexia bacterium. Lineage (GTDB taxonomy): Bacteria > Chloroflexota > Anaerolineae > Anaerolineales > UBA4823 > CAVVUF01. The sequence goes on from CAVVUF010000004.1 coordinate 666,666, forward strand.
CTCGCGATCGAGGCGCTGGAAAAGACCTACGGCGTCAGCGTCACGGTCGGGCACAGCGCCCGGCTGATGGCGGGCATCCGGGCCATGGGCAATGCCATCGAGGCGGGCGAACTCGGCCGTGTCGGCTTCATGGAGGCGAATTTCTCCAACGAGCGGGCGCTCGAACTCACCCCGAAGGCTTGGCGCTGGTACAGGGATCGTGCGCCCGGCGGACCGCTGTCGCAGCTCGCCATCCACCAGTTCGACGTGCTGCATTATCTCGGCGGCGAAATTCAGGAGGTGTCCTCGATGGCCTCGAAGCTGTCGCCGGTCGGCGCCGAGGTCGACGACCAGTCGATGACGACCTTGCGCTTCGCCGACGGCAAGCTCGGCTATGTCGGTTCATCCTGGACGTCGCCGGGCGTGTTCTGCGTGCGCGTGTTCGGCTCGAAGGGGCTGATGCATTACGAGATCGACTTCGGCACCTGGGATACGCCCGACAAGCTGCACCAGACCTCGACCCTCTACATCCAGCGCGGCAAGGACGGCTACGGCAAACGCGAGGAACTGCCGGTACCGGAAAGCGACATGTTCCGCGCCGAGCTCGACATGTTCGCCGAGAGCTGCCGCACCGGGAAATCCAACGAGCTCAACGCCCGCAACGGCAATGTCGCGCTTGGCGGTGGTCTATGCGGGTCTGCGCTCGATCGAACGGCAGGGCCAGGCGGTCAAGATCGCCGACGTCATCGCCGACGCCCACAAGAAGCTCGCCGAAGGCAGCCGCCATGTTGCCTAGCCGCTATTTCTCCGACCTGACGCAGCCGGAGATCGCCGCGCAGCTGAAGAAGAATCCGCTGGTGATCCTGCCCTGCGGCAGCGTCGAGCAGCACGGTCCGCATCTGCCGACCGGCACCGACACGCTCGCCGCTCAGGTCATCAGCCACGCGGTCGCCGAGCGGATGGACGGCCTCGTGCTGCCGAACACGCCGTTCGGCGTGACGCCGATGCACGCGCCGTTCGAGGGCACGATTACGCTGACCCCCGACACCTACATGCGGCTCGATCATCGAGACCTGCGCGTCGACCGCCAAGGCACGGCGCCAAGGAGCTGATGATCGTGAACTGGCACGAGGGCAACATTCCCTCGCTCGCCATCGCGGCGGAATCGCTGCACCGCGAGCACGGCATGAGCGTGCTGACCGTGCAGGCCTGCTACGTCGCCGAGGAGCTCTACGGGCACTCCTGCGGCGGGCTGACCCATGGCGGCGAAATCGAGGCGCTGGCGGTCCTCGCCCACCGGCCGGACCTCGTCCATCTCGACCGCATCGACTATTCGTCCGACCATACGCGTGGGCCACAAGATGGACAAGCTGCGCCGCACCCGCAGCTATCAGCCGGTGCTGACCGACATCCGCTCGATCGCGCCGACCGGCTGGTTCGGCAGCCCGCAGCATGCCACCGCCGAGAAGGGCCATCGGATGCTGAGCGATATCTGCGACGCCATCGCGCGGGAAGCGCGCGAGATTTACCGTCAGCTCGAGGTCGTGCAGGGCGGCGCGCGCGAAATCAAGCATTTGCGGCAGGTGGGCTGATGGCGCGACTCTTGAAGCAATCCGAAGCGCGCAAGCTCGGCTTGCCCGGCCGAACCTCATTGGAGCCGGTATCCGGCGCCATCGGTTCGAAGCTGACCTTCCGCATCGCCGAGATTGCCGTGCCCAAGCCCGGCGATCCGCCGCGCGGTCCGCATCTGCACGACGGCTTCGAGGAGTGCATCTATGTGCTCCAGGGCACCGGCACGACGGTCGCCGAGAGCGGCGAACTCCCGCTCAAGCCGGGCGACATCGTGCTGATCCCCCCGAACGAGAAGCACATGACCCGCAACACCGGCACCGAGCCGCTGGTGCTGCTGTGCTTCTTCGCCGAGCCCGACGTGACCAAGGGCACCACCGAATTCAAGAGCTTCTGAAATACCCTCATGTCCAATCGCGTTCTCTGCCTTCGCCCCGAAGCCGATTTCACGCGGGTCGATGCCGCCGCCCCGGCCGCACTCGCGGTCTCCTACCACGCGCCGAGCGACGCTTCGGTCGCAAGCTTGATGAAGGCGAGCGATGCCCTGGTCATTCCGGCGGTTGGCCCGAAGCTGCCGCCCGAGATGTTTGAAGGCGCCGCGCTCAAGCTCGTGCAAGTGACCGGTGCGGGTGTCGACCGCCTCGATCAGGCGACGCTGACACGGCTCGGCATCCCGGTCGCCAATGTCGCCGGCGGCAGCAACAGCGCGGTGGCCGAATATGCGGTCACGGCGGCGTCGACGCTGCTGCGCCGCTTCGCCTGGGCTGATCGCGAAATCAAGGCCGGCAACTACGTGAAATTTCGCGCCAGCATGGTGGCCGCCAACCTCGCCGGCATCGAGGGACTACAGGTGGGACTGGTCGGATTCGGCACCATCGGCCAAGCCGTGGCGCAGGCGTTCGTCCGCATGGGCGCGAAGGTTTGCTTCTTCGATCCGGCCACCAGCGACGCACGCGGCCTCGATGCGCGCCCGGCGTCGTTGGATGACCTGCTGGCGACGTCCGACGTCGTCTCGCTGCACGTGCCGCTGCTCCCGGCGACTCGGAACCTGATCGGCGCCGCCGAACTCGCGCGGATGAAAACGGGTGCCGTGCTGATCCAGGGCTCGCGCGGCGGCATCGTCGACGAAGCGGCGCTCGCGGCGAGCCTGGCCAGCGGCCATCTCGGCGGCGCGGCCGTCGACGTTTATTCCGAAGAGCCGCCCGCGCCTGACAACCCGCTGTTGAAGCTCACCGGAGACGCCGCCTCGCGACTGCTGCTGACGCCGCACATCGCCGGGGTCTCGCGCCAAGCCTCGACAACGTTGTTCCGCTCGGCGTGGCAGAACGTCGAACGGGTGCTGATCGAACATCAGCCCCCGCTCAACCGCGTGTATTGAGCTACTTCTTCTCCTCGGTCGCGGCTTTCGCGACCGGTGTCCAGCGCTCGAGGTCTTCCTGCAATTGCCTCGCAAACTCCGGCGGCGTGCTGGCAATGACGTCGAAGCCGAGGGTCTTGATCCTCGCCTTCATCTCCGGCGTGTCCAGAATGGCGAGTACCTCGTTGTTGAGCTTCTTCACGATCGCCGGGTCGAGACCGCCTGGCCCAAGCAGCCCCGCCCAGTTGCCGACCGCGAAGCCGGGCAAACCGGATTCGTTCATGGTCGGCAGATCCGGCATCAGCGCGGAACGTTTCGTCTCCGCCATCGCGATCGGCCGCGCCCGTTCGGTCTTCTCAGACGTGAGCCCCGGGACGCTGGCGAACAGCACCTGCACCTGACCGCCCATCAGATCGATCAGCGCCGGGTTCATGCCCTTGTTTGGCACATGGACCATGTCGATACCGGTTCTGCTCTTGAGCAGTTCGGCAGCGAGGTGCGACGCGCTGCCGACCCCCGCCGAGCCGTAGCTCAGCTTGCCTGGATTGGCTTTGGCATAGGCGATGAACTCGGCGAGCGATTTCGCCGGCACCGATGAATGCACCACCAGTGCATAGGGACTGATGGCGACGTTGGCGATCGGCGTGAAGTCCTTGGCGAGATCGTAGGGCGGTGTCTTGGCGATCGCTACGGCGAGTGACAGGCTCGAGGGCGTGTACAGCAGCGTCGCGCCGTCCGCCGGTGACGCCGCCACGAACTTGCTGCCGATCACGCCGGCGGCGCCGGGGCGGTTCTCGACCACGAACTGCTGATGAAGCCGCTCACTGAGGTGCTGAGCCAGGAGCCGCGACATGACGTCGACCCCGCCGCCGGACGCCACCGGAACTACGATCTTCACCGGCTTGTCCGGGTATTCGGCCTGGGCTACCGGTCCGCCCACCAGCAAAAACAAGCCAACAAGAACCGTCTTGCGAAGCATCACGACTTCTCCGTTGTCCGTAACCACCCAATCGATCGGTTTTCTATTGGGGCGCTGGACGCCCGATGCCCGCAGGATGCGAGAGCTGATAAGACTTGTACTCGAAAATCCCCCGGCAAGTCAGCCGGTGCAACTCGTGGTGCTTTTCGCCCGATTCTGAACAGTCGCAGGATTGGGCACGTTGGCGATCGGCCCCTCGCCTTCCCCGCCATCGCAATGGTTTTCCGCCTTTGATTCAAATATGTTCAGCGATAATTTTGCAGTTTTTGATCTTTTCCAGGATGCTAAGCTTAATGTCGTTGTCGCCATTTTGATTTGGGTCATAGACGGTGACCTAAACGTACCGCTAGGAACACTGCACTCGGAGGAACTGGATCACCATGAACAAACCGCGTGAAGCTGGAGCTGAAGATTTTCTCAAGCTTGGCAAAGATCAAACCGAGGCGCTGACGGCTCTGCAAAAAGAGTTGATGCAAAGCTACGAAGAGGCTGGTCGCGCATGGACTGAGCGTGTCCGTACCGAAATGGAGCTTTGGACGGAACTCGGCAAGAAGCTGACTTCGACCCGATCGGTGCCGGAGGCGGTCGAGATCTACAAGCAATCCTTGACCCGGCGCATGCAGATGGCAACCGAAGACAGCCAGAAGTTCGCAGCCGATTGCCAGAAAATCGCCCAGAAGGTCGCCCGTTCGATGTCACCAGGGTGGAGCGGCGGGGGCTCCTGAGACCGCTGCGTCCCTTTGCACCGCTAAGCGGGCACCTATCTGTCGCAAGGCCGATATCGGTGCGGGCGCGCTGACCGGCGCGGCCCGCAGAGCGAAGCTGGCATGGCGCTGATCCGTTTCCTGACGGCACCCGCGGCAAGTTCGGTGTTGTTGAAGAACGGCTTGGCGCTCTTCTCCGAACCATGGTTTCGCGATCTTGTGCTGCGCCGGGAGGTCTTCGACGACCGCAGCCCCGTAGCAGCGACATGAGCGTTCAGCTCTGCGCGGGGCCGAGCCGGTTGAACCGCTCCTTCTGCTCGTCGCTCAAGGTGCCGTAGAACCGATCGAGCGCGGGTTGCAGCGTCCGCACCGCTCGCGACATGGCGTCAAGGCGCTGCTCCATCGCTTCGACACGGCCGGTCGGCGTCAGCGCCCGGTCGGTCGGGCAGTCCGACTTCAACAAATTGGTCGACTCCGCCATCGCGTCGCGCACGCCGTTCAACGCCACGCGCTGGACCTCGTTCGGCCGCACGGTTTGCTCGATCCGGTCCATTGGCAGGCTGGTGATTCCGGACGCCCGTTCGCCGCAGGCCTGCGTCAAATCAAGCTCGTTCGGCCGCGCCGCCTCCGCCGGGCTGATGGCGTTGAAGCGCGCCTTCTGTTCGTCGTTGAGGCTTTGGTAGAAGGTATCCAGCGCCGGCCGCACGGTGCGGACCGCCAGCAGCATGACGGCAAGTCGCTTCTGCATCGCCGCCAAGCGACCGGTCGGCGTGCTCGGCAGATCGTTCGGACAGGCGGACTTCAGCACCTCGACCGCCTTACCGGTCGCCTCGCGAAGCTCTTCGAGCGCCGCGCGCTGGGCGTCGGTCGGATCGACGGTCTGTGCGATCTGTTCCATCGGCCAGTTGGTCAGATTCGGCGCGGTCTCGCCGGCGCACAGATCGGTTCGTGCGCGGCCCGAAGCAGTGACGGCGGTTGCGCGCACCGGCTCGCTTCCAGTGGCGCGTAAGGGCTCGCCGCCCGTCGCCCGGACTGCAGCGCTGCCATAGGCGTAACGGCCGAAGATGCCGTCGTAAACGTCGTCGTAAGCGTATGGCCAGAAGGTATCGTAAGCATAGGGATAGAACGTGTAGCCGACGAAGTCGTCATAGGCGTACGGCCAGAACAACGGGCCCGCCCATCCGATCACGGTCCAGCGCGGTAAGTGATGACGATTCCAGAACCGGTGCGGGAAATGGCCGCGGAACGTCGTCGCCTGCGCAAACGTCCGGCCGTGCACGCCAGCGACGCCGAGCCTGCCGGCGACGAACCGATTGTGCAGCGCATGACCTCCGAGAGGACGGACTGCGGCCATGGCGTGGGCGACGCGAAAAGTGTTCCGCCCCGCAAGGCTTCCCGTCCGCACGGCGTTCCCCTGAATGCCGGCGATCTGCCGGTCATGATGAGCCACGGCGTTGCGCGCCTGTGGCACGGACTGCGCGCGCGTGGCGTGTTGAGCGCCGGCGTTGACCCGCGCAACCTGTGGCGCCGAATGGCGAACCGACGCAGCTTGGTGGCGGGGTGCCGAATAACTGCGCGATGGCGAATAGCTGCGGGGCGCCGAGTAGCTCCGCGTGACCGAGTAACTGCGAGGCGCCGAATAGCTGCGTGCTCCGGAGAAACTGTGTCCGCCGGAGAAACTGCGCCCACCGCTGAAATGGCCGCCGCCGGCATGACCACCGTGGCCGCCGCCCCCGCCGCGCGCCACGGCATCGGGAATTGCAATGAAGGCGGAGAGCGCGACCAGCGCCAACACTCGCATGCTCGTCTGCAACATTGACGTGACCTCCACGTCGCCCGCCCGAGCCTATCTAAGCGTTGCGCGATTGCGGAAGCGATGCAAGCGGGGAAGCCGTCGCCGTAGAAATAATTTTCTGACCAAACGTTCAGAAATCGCCCCGCACATAGAAGTCTCGGGCCGCTCGCGCGTTAGATCGCCGCGAGGCGGTCCGCGATCGGCATCGGTATCCAATCCTGCCGGAGGCCGTGATCGGCCAGGATGACCTGTGCGGCGTTATAGCCGGGCAGCCCGGTGATGTTTCCGCCCGGATGGCTGCTCGAGCCGCAGAGATACAGGCCCGACAGATGCGTGCGATAAGCGCCGGCGCCGGGGAACGGCCGGTGATAGCCGATCTGCCCATTGGTGAATGCACCGACCAGCAGATCGCCTTCGCGCATGTTCGGCAGTGATCGCTCGGTGTCCAGCGGCGTCCTGGTGAATGAATCGAGGACTGCATCGGCGAGGTTCGGCGCGTGTCGCCGCCACAGATCGAGCATGACGCGGCCGTGCTCCTCGCCGCCGCCCCGCCAGCCCGTCTCGCCGCGCAGATGGTACGGCAGCTTCTCCCACATGAAGCCGGTGTGGCAGCCGTCCGGTGCCTGGCTCGGATCGAAGATCGTGGGACATGCGCCCCACATCACGGTCGGCGGGATCGTGCCGTTCTCATGGTGCCGGACAATATCCTCGAACTGATCGAAGTGATCGAGGCCCATGATGACCATCAAGGCTTGCGCCAGTTCAGGGTGACTGGCGCTGGCCGCATAGCGCGGCGGTTCGCGCAAGTTGAGATGGAGCGCAAACAATGGCGCCAGCAGATTGTATTGGAATTCCTTGACGCGGTCGCGGATCTCAACCGGCACGAACGCATCCTCGAGCAGATCGAGATAGGTCTGATGCGGGTTGAGCGACGACGCGACGAAGTTCCTCGCCCTGATGAACTCACCATCTTGAGTTTCGACACCGATGGCGCGGCCATGCTCGACGACGATGCGGCTTGGCTCGGTCATCAGGCGGAATTCGCCGCCGGACTCGCGCACCGCTCCTTCAAGTGCGCGCGCAAGGGCGGCGGTTCCGCCGCGCGACATCTGCGCCTTGGCCGGGCTTGCGAGCAGGGCCGCGATGTGGTGGCCGAACCCGCGCACGCGCAGGTCGACCTCGCGCAGGCCGTTGAAGAACAAGAGACCGGCCCGAACCGTCGGATGCTCGAACTCCTGCTGCGACGAACTCGAGCGGCGACAACGCGCTGACCTTGAGCAGGGTGCGGCCAGCCTGGCTGCGCTCGAGCAATTTGCGACGTTCGTCGGGAGGCAGCGGCGGCGCTTTGGCCTCCCAGCCCAGGATGTCCTGGACGATCGGGACAAACTCGTGGTGCCAGCGCCGGAGCGTCTCGGCATCCCGGCGGCTGAATTGTTCGAACGAGCGAGCGGTCCGCTCGATGTCCGTCCACCAGGCGAGGACGCCGCCATCCTTGGTCAGCAGCGCGACGTTCAGTTCGGGTTCGATGTAGCGCGCGCCGTGCCGCTCGAGCTCAAGGTCCGCATACCACGGCATAGCCGTGATCGCGCGCTGGAAGAAGGCGTGCGTGTTGTGCAGAAAGCCCGGATGACGCGGATCCTCGAGCGTCGAGAGGCCCCCGCCCGTCACCGGCTTGCGGTCGATTGCCAGCGACCTTCATCCCGGCTTTGCCGAGATAGGCCTGCAGGATCATTCCGTTGTGGCCCGCGCCCAGAATGATGCCGTCGTAGATCGCTTCCACCTCGTCTTCCCCTTCGTCACATCCTGCTCAGCATCGCCGCTCGGCTTTGGCCCTGCTTTCTAGCCGCATTCTCAACCTCGGCACAAACCGCACCGCGGCATCCCGGGGCTGGGGATTGACGCCACCGGTTGCAGAGACCTGCGATCTGAGTGGCGGGCCAGCATCGCCGGTGGCACAATATTTCATGCGGATCAGCACGCTCCCCCAGATATTGCGCCGGTACGGGACTTCCCTGCCCCGCCGGATCTTGCAGGCCTGGTCCGAAGGCGGCTGGAGCGGGCTTCGGGCGAAGGCCCGCGATGCGCTCGGGCATCACCGTCCGATCGCGGAATTTTACGGCGACTGGATCAAGCTCTACGACACGCTGTCGGATGAATCGCGCGGACAGATGCAGGCCGACATGGCCGGCTGGGAGACGACGCCGACGATTACCGTGCTGATGCCGGTAACACACGATGATCTGCCCCGAACGCGGGCGGCCATCGCCTCGTGCCAAGCCCAACTCTATCCAAAGTGGGAGCTGTGCATTTCGCTGGGCGCATCGGCATCGCCCGAATTCAGTGAAGCCCTCAAGGCGCTTGCCAAAGCCGACAACAGCTCGCGAATTGCCGTCCTCCAGTCCACCGGCAGTGATGACCCCTGCACCGGACTGGTAAACGCTCTGGCCAATTCCAGCGGCGATTTTTTTGCGCTCCTCGACACCCGCGATCTTTTAGCCGAACACGCACTCTATTGGGTGGCCAAGGAGATCGTGGATCATCCCACAGTCGATTTGATCTTTTCCGACGAAGATCGCATCTGCGCCGGACAGCGGCAGGTCCGATCCCCGCTTCAAGCCGGACTGGAATCCGGGGCTCATGCTGTCCTGCAATGCCTTCGGACGCTTGGGTGCCTACCGCAAGAGCCTGGTGCATCAGGTCGGCGGATTTCGGCCGGAATGTGCTCCGCACCACGAATACGATCTCGTCTTGCGATGCGCTGCCGCGACCGCGCCGGAGCGAATACGCCACGTTGCCCGGATCCTCTATCACCGCGCTCTGGACGCGGCGGACGCCGAAGGTGCGAGCGGCACGAGCCCTTCGACGGCATCGACGGCGAACACTTCGGCCTGGGCGACGGGACGCATGGTCATCGACCAACATCTCCAAGCCTGCGGGGTCCGCGCCTCCGTCGATCGGTCCAAGGCCAGATCCGCTTACCAGGTCGAATACGCCCTCCCGGCGCGACCGGGCCGCGTCAGCATCCTGCTGCCGTCTCGTTGCGAGCCGCATCTGATCGATCCGTGTCTGAATTCCATCCTGACGCGCACGACCTATGATCGTTATGAAGTGCTGCTGGCGGTCAACGAACGTCACCGCTCCGCCGCCGAGGCGGTTGCGGCGTTGGTCCAACAAGCGAATTCCCCGCGTGTGCGTCTACTGACTTATCCGGATCGGCCGTTCAACTACTCCTGGGTCAACAACTGGGCAGCGCGCCAAGCTACCGGCGACCTACTCTGTTTTCTCAACGACGATACCGTCGTCATCACGCCGGACTGGCTCGAGCGTCTGATCGCCCGCGCCAGTCAGCCAGGCGTCGCCGCCGCCGGCCCGATGCTGCGCTACCCCGACGAGAGCGTTCAGCATGCCGGCGTGATCCTGGGCTTGGGCGGGGTTGCCGGGCACGCCTGCCACGGCGTGCCCAAAGGCGATTGCGGCTATCTCGACCGGGCCTGCCTCGAGCAGGACGTCTCGTGCCTGACCGCCGCCTGCCTGATGATGCGCAAGGACGTCTTTCACAATCTTGGCGGATTCGATGAAGCGCTGCCGATTGCCTATAACGACGTGGATCTCTGCCTGCGCGTTCGGCGGGCGAACTGGCGCTTGATCTGGACCCCGACGGTCGAACTCTATCACCGGGAATCGGCTTCCGTCGGCCGCCATGATGCGCCGGAACGCACAACGGAATTCGAGGCCGCGGTGGCGTTGATGCGCGAGCGCTGGGGGCATGCGCTGGATGCCGACCCGTTCTACAATCCGAATTTGTCCTTGCGCACGGCGTATCATCTTGCCTTCCCACCGCGCCTCGCCCCGTTCAATCGGTGAGCCCGGAGAGGAATCACCGAGACCTCTCCGATCACGCGTGCTCATCGCACACACGTCTACGGTGCAAAAATCGATAGCTTTCGCTGTCGCAGGAAATCGACGGCCGGCAGCAGCCGGTCGACATGCGGATAAACAAGCGCCAGATCTTTCGGATCGGAGTTTCCCGCCCTCAGTTCAGCGGCGACCCGATCCGATATCGCAACCTGGGCATTCCAGGTCGACACGGCCCGAAACCAAGCGCCGTATCCCAGGGCGAGAAGGACCGTCACCAAGGCCAGAACCCCTCGCCTCCACGGCCACCAAGCTTGTTCCTTCGCCTTGCACAGCCGCCAGAGCGAACCCAGCAGCGACATCCAGAAGACCAGGCTGAAAGTGGCATATCGTCCCGACAATGCCTGTCCAAGCCCGGCGCCCGCTCGTCCCGATGCGACCATGATCGCCGTCGCCAACGCGAAAGTCGTCAGTCCCAGAAGCGCAACAGTGCTGGCGTCGACACGGAGGTCGGCGCGCCGCCGCCACCACAAACAAGAGGCCGACAACCAAAGCACAAACCCGACCAGCCCGACGAAACCGGCGCCCTCGGCGCCCCACACGAGTCCGGGCGAGCCAAGCAAGAGCAGGCTATGGGCCGGGATATGCCAGAGGCCCGCAAATCCGGTCGCGGAAGCAAGCAGCCCCGTATGATGCTGCGGCAGCACCCAATCCCAAAAAAAGCAGGTGACGGCCGCGATCGCCGCCAAAGCAATCGCCAGACACGTGGGCTCGCGGCCCAGCCAGCACCAGCGCGAGCATCCCGGCCATCAGCGATGCGATGATTCCATTGGCCATCGCGTACGGGCACAGCACGACGGCGACGCACGCGATGGCCGAATAGATCCATGCCAGCGGCGCGGGCGCGACAGCCGCCATCGCACTCGCATAGAACGCCAGCAGTGCCAGCAAACAGACCAGCGGGATGGCGATATGGAATGGCAAAATGAGATTGTCGATCTGCAAGGGCGACGCGATCAGCGCGATGGCCGTTGCCAGTCCCAATGCGCGGTTTGCCGGCCTGTCTCCTTCGGTGGCGAGCCATCCGAGCCACGCTCCAAGCACAAGTTGCACCCCGATGAGACAACTCCACGCCAGTGCCGAGGTGCCGCGAAAGAATTCGTAATCTGCCAGGAAGACGAGATTGGTCAGGAGATGACGGTGTTCGTTGTGCTGGGCCGCGATGTTCGTCCCCGCCCACCCATGCTCAAGCCAGCGCTGATATAAGAACACGGTCTCCCACTGGTCCCACAGCGGCAGCACCCGCCAGAAATGGATTGCCAAACCGAACCCGGCCATCGCGAGCAGCGTGAGAAGCGAAATCGCGATTGACGCTCGAGCCCAGGACATTCGATTCGTACCCGTACGTCCGCCGCTCTTTCACGCCGCCGTTTCAATGCCGATAGCGGCGTGGGTTTAGCATTCGCCGCCTATCTCGCGGTCGCTCACGTGGCGGCAACCAACTCATCGCATACGTTTTGCAGCGACAGGCGCCAATCCGGCGGTTTGATGCCAAAGACCTCGGCAATGCGGCTGCAATCCAGAACCGAATAGCGCGGCCGGCGCGCCAGCGTTGGGTATCGCTCTGTGGGGATCGGCAGCACCTTGACGTCGGTGTTCCGCAAGATCACGCGCGCGAAGTCGCACCAGCTCACCGCCGGCTGGCCGCTGAAATTGTAGGTTCCCCACTTGTCCCAACCGGACTTGGTGCAGGCGTGTGTGATGACCAGAATTGCTTCGGCGATATCGGCGGCTGCCGTTGGTCCGCCGATCTGATCGTCCACCACTCGGATCTCCGAATGCCGTGCTGCCAGACGCAACATCGTCTTCACAAAATTCTGTCCCCAGGCGGAGAATACCCAACTGGTTCGCAGAATAATGTGCTGCCGGAGCTGTTCCCGCACCGCCAGTTCGCCCGCAAGCTTGCTGTCGCCGTAGACGTTGAGCGGATGCGGAGCATCGTCTTCGCAAGCGGGCGCGGCATGCGCTCCGTCAAAGACGTAATCGGTCGAAAGATGGATCAACGGGACGCCCGCCTGGGCGCACGCGGCCGCCACGTTGCCGGCACCGAGCGCGTTGACCCGATGGGCGAGCTCGGCCTCCGTTTCCGCCTTGTCGACTGACGTATAGGCCGCGCAGTTCACCACGATGTCGCGGCCTTTGATCGCGGCCTGTACGGCCCAGCGATCAGCGATATCGCACTCAGCATGCCCGACACCGCGGCACGGAATCCCTGTCTTTTCGGAAGCCGCAACCAGGGCTTTGCCGACTTGGCCGTTCGCCCCCAGGACCAGAAGGTGTGTCATCGCCCTGCCCGATCGTGGATCGATGGTGGTCACATGCACCTGAAGGCCCGCGGTTAGGGCCCGCGTTTCCGCCAGGAAGTTACGTCGACGCCGGCGCCGCGCTGGTCGTTGCCTTTCGATACGCTTCGACGACCTCCTCCGGCTCTCCCATTTTCCGGATCACGCCATGCTCCAGCCAGATCACCTTGTTGCAGATATCTTGAACCATCGACATGTTGTGCGTCGCGATCGCCAGAATGTTGGATTTGTCGACCAGTTCATGCAGCCGGCGGGTTGCTTTCTCGATGAATTGCGCATCGCCGGCGGCGATCATCTCATCCATGATCAGAATGTCGGGGTGGATCGAGGTGGAAATCGCGAACGCCAGCCGCAGAAACATGCCGGTGGAATAGGTCCGGGTCGGAAGGTTGAGATACTCGCCGAGTTCGCAGAAATCGGCGATCGCCGGTGACAGTCGTTCCGCCTCCTTGAAGCTCAGCCCCATGAAAGCACAGCGAAACAGATGTTCTCCCAGCCGGTCGCCTCCGGGTCCATGCCGAGCGTAATGTCCGTAAACGACGAGATCGCACCGATGATCGTCGCCTCTCCGGCCGAGGGTGGATAGACCCCCGACAGCACGCGCAGGAGCGTGGTCTTGCCGGAACCGTTGTGGCCGATCAGGCCAAGCCGATCGCCATCGCGCAGCTCCAGATCGAGCCCATCCAGCGCGCGCACCACCACGGTGCGCTGATGGGCCCGCAGCTTCCCGCCCAGCGCCTGATAGATCCGCAATTGCAACGACTGGGAGGCCGCGTGAACGACCGGGAAGTCGATCACAACCTGCCGCAGCCTGATATGCGCCATCGCAAACGGCTCGCTACATCCAGTAGATAACGCGCCGCTGATAACGGCCGATGATCGGCAATGCAAGCAGGGCGCCGCCGATCGCGATGACACTGCTGCTGATCCAGGCCCAGTCGCTGACAGGGCGCCCCAGGAACGGGTTTCGTAGCAGCTCCAGAAACTGGGCCAATGGGTTGTATTCGATCAGAAAGTGATATTCCTGCGGCATGAAATCCGGCTTCCACATGATCGGTGTCAGAAAGAAGAAGAGCATCATCCAGTTGGTCACAACCTGAATGAGATCGCGATAGCGCACGCATGCCATGGCGAGGACATATCCGACCCACAACAACATGAGCCACGTCAGAACGAAGGCAGGAAAGATCTGCAGCAGATACCAGTTCACCGGAATGCCGAAGATGGCGATAAGGAGCGCGATAATAATCAAATTGTATCCAATGATGATGGTGTTCTTGTAAACCACCGAATAGATCGACACTGCAAAATTCATTCTCTGATTGCGGTAGAACTGGCCGTGCGCGGTGAAAACGCCCGTACACTCGATCAGCACCTGCGACATGAAATTCCACATGATGAGGCTGATGCCGAAATACGGCAGCAACTCGCGTACCGGCTGCTTGAACAGCAGAGACCAAACCAGCCCCATGGCGCCGATCATGATGGCTGACGACAACGTTAGCCAGATCTGCCCGAGTTTCGAGCGCATGTAGCGGTTGCGAAGCTCTTTGGTGCCCAGAAGGTGCCAGACACGCCAATTTCGCGCGCCTGTCACCAGTTCATCGAGTCCGGCCGACGCAAAACACTTCAGGTCATCCAGAGGAGGAGCCACGCTCATGGCGCTATATCGCCGTCGTGTTGAGCAACCGCTCTTCGATCGCGAAGTTGTTCGCCAGCGCCTGCTCGAACAGTGCAATCAGCTTCGGCGCGGTAGCCTGCAGCGAATACGACGCTTCCACCCGTTGTCGTCCCGCAATTCCGAGCCTTTCGGTAAACTTGCGATCGGCGGCAAGACGCCTGAGCGCCGCGGTCCATTCCTCGACGCTGTTCGCAAGCAGTCCGGTTTGCCCGGGCACGGTGATCGACGAAGCCGCGCCGACCCGCGACGCCACCGTCGCACGCCCGGCCGCCATATACTGAATGAGCTTATAGCCGCACTTGCCCCGCTCCCAAGGACCGTCCGACAGCGGCATCACGCCGACATGGCAGCGTGCGAGTTCGATCGCTTCAGTCTCCTCCCGCCAAGGGACGTAGTCGACCGTTACGCCAGGCAACGAAAAGCCGCGGCCGCCACCGATCACCCGAACACGCGCCTTGGCCTCCTTGCACAGAGCCCGGAGCGGTTCGGCGATCAGATTCAGATAGGCCTCGTTTCCAGGCGTGCCGATCCATCCGATCGTGAACGGCCCTTCGGGAAGTGGCAGCTTGGGATATCGCGCCACCTCGACGGCCGGCGGCCACTCGACAATCTGGGGACTGGGCGTCGACCTCAGCCAGTGCGACAATTGCGCGCTGCCAGCCGTCACGACCGCGGCCCTGGCCGCGACCCTCTCAAGCTTATCGCCCATTAGCGCCCGCACGATGCCGCTCGAATGCATCGAATAGCGCAAGGACCAGGGATCGTCGAAGTCGATGACGATGGGTCGCCCCCGGAGAAAAAGACATTCGATCGCCGCCGGAACCCAAGGCAGCGCTTCTTTCTCGATCCAGATCAGATCGACGTTCCTGGCCGAGAACAATTCCCGTAAGCGGCCCCAATAGGCCTGAGCGAGAAACCGCAGATCGCGCGGCTCCCCGTGATACAGCCGGGCGAGGTAATCGTCGTTCAAGAACGGCGCAACCTTCACCGTGAAGCCCGCGGCTTCCAATGCCGGGATGAAATTCAGGTGACGGACGCGGCTGCTGGGCCCCATCCGATCGTAGCGACTCAAGAGGAGAACCGAAGGCATCTTTCAGGCACGCCCCCCATCCGGCAGGTCCGACTGCCTACCTCCTTACAGACCAAGGCCATGGCCTGGCGCACCGACCGCTCCTCCTGTGGCGCACGGGTCAGTATCGCGTGCAACCATCGAATGGGCAGCTCGGCACCGAGCGTCGATATTAACACGGCATAGCCGGCAATGCGACCATGCCATTTGGCGCTGTACTGAGCCCGACTGATCGAGAGATGGAACAACCGCCGCCCTTTGACGGCGTTGGTCGATCCTCCACCCGCATGTTCCCCCCTGCCCCCACAAAGTACATAACCTGCCAGCCGGCTCGTCGCGCCCTCAGGCATAAATCGACATCCTCGTAGTAGAGAAAAATCGCTCATCAAAACCGGCCAACTTTTCGAATATGTTCCTCCGAATGAACAGGCAAGCGCCGATCACCTGATCGACCGCGCGCGTCTCAAGGTGATCCCAATCGGTGAGAAAGTGCGGCGACACCAGACCGGGACAGAGCCGATCCAGGAAAAGTCGATGCAGGAGGAGCTCCTTAACCGCTGGCGTCCGGGCGCAGCAGCGCTGGATGCACCCCGCCGGATCGAGCAGTTGGGGGCCGACGACGCCGACCGCCGCTTGATTCGGGTCGGCCAGAAAGGCCACAACGCTGTCGACCGCATCTGCCTCAAGCCGCACATCCGGATTGAGAAAGAGGAGGTAGGGCGCAGTTCCGCATCGCGCTCCCTGATTGCAGGCCACGGCGAACCCGCGATTGACCGAGTTCCGGACCAGACGAAGATTCACCCGGCTCACCGGGAGACCGTCGGCCGATTGATCGGTCGAAGCATTGTCGACCACGATCACATTGAGCCGCTCGGCGCTGGAACTACGGTCGAGTGCCGTCACGCAATCCCGCAGATGTGGGCCCGAATTCCAGTTGACGATCACGACATCGACGGCGGCCTCGACCGAAGGGGCTGAGGCGCGTTCCACCGTGGATTTGCCCTCATGCGCCATGTCGGCTTTCCGCCTATCCGACCAGCCCGAGCCGCTTCGTCGCTGTCGAGCGCAATGGCCCCCACCACGACTCGTTTGCCAGATACCAGGCGACCGTTTTCCGAAGTGCCATGTCGAACGGATGCTGGGGGCTGCCACTTCAGTTCGTGGTGCGCCCTGCTCGCATCGATCGCATAGCGGGCATCGTGCCCGGGCCGGTCGGACACGAAGGTGATCAGCGAACGCCGGGGCCGCCCGCCCGGCAAGGGGCCGATCATCTCGTCCAGCAGGTCGCAGATCATCTGGGCGAGCTCGATGTTGCGCAGCTCGTTCCCGCCACCGATGCCGTAGCAATCGCCGATCCGGCCCTCGCGCAGCACCAAGGTCAGCGCATGCGCGTGGTCCTCCACGAACAACCAGTCCCGGATATTTTCGCCACGCCCATAGACCGGTAGCGGCTCGCCGTCGCGGGCCTTGAGGATGAGAAGCGGTATGAACTTCTCCGGGAACTGATATGGACCGAAGTTGTTCGAGCAGTTGCTGATGACCGCCGGCAACCCATAGGTCTTGTGCCAGGCGCGCACCAGGTGATCGGCTCCGGCCTTGCTCGCCGCATAGGGTGAATTCGGCTGATAGGGCGAGGTTTCGGTGAACATGCCAACCGGCCCGAGCGAACCGAAAACCTCGTCGGTCGAGACGTGATGGAACCGAAAACGCGCACGCTCCCGCGGTGAAAGCCCTTGCCAATAGCGGGTCGCCACCTGCAGCAAGGTCGCGGTCCCAAGGACGTTCGTTCTGACGAACAGCAGCGGATCGTCAATCGAGCGATCGACATGGAGACTCGGCTGCGAAGTGAACGATCGCCGTGGGGCGATAGCGCTCGAACACACCGATCACATCGTCCGCCGCGCAGATGTCGACCTGCTCAAATCGATATCTTGGATCGTCATCGATCTCGTTCAAATTGGCGAGATTGGCCGCATAAGTGAGCGCGTCGAGATTAACGACTTTGGCATTGGTTTCCCGGATAAGGTACCGGATCATCGCCGATCCGATAAACCCCGCCCCGCCAGTTACTAAAATGGTATCGTCAAACATAGGTCAATCTATGTGCTGAACAAAGCTGAAGAATTCTTCGAGCTCCGATAACTTCGGATAACCTCGATCTCTTGCGACCAGGATTGCTTCCGCCCGATCAATTGGCCAGTCAATTCCAATAGCTTCATCGTCCCAGGCGAGCCCGCGTTCGGAGGCCGGGTCGTAGAAGGCGCTGACCTTGTAGATCACCTCGGTTTCGGATTCGAGCGTGCAGTAGCCATGGGCAAATCCCACCGGCACGAACAATTGCTGCCAGTTCTCCGCGCTCAGCGTGGCGGCAACGTGCCGCCCGAAGGTCGGCGATCCGCGGCGAATGTCGACCGCAACGTCAAAAATACTTCCGCGCGTGCAGCGGATCAGTTTCGCCTGGGCAGCCTTGCCGATCTGAAAATGCAGCCCGCGGACAGTTCCAGCGGCGCGCGAGAGGGCATGGTTCTCCTGAACAAATGGCACGTCAATTCCGGCCGTGCGCCAGACGTCGTCGCGCCAGACCTCCGAAAAGAACCCGCGGTCGTCTGCAAAGCGTCTTGGTTTGACAATCTTGACGACGGGCAGTGTTTCGAACGGGCATATTTCGATGCCGCTCATGGTGTGCTTGCTACGTGTTCGCTCGCCAGCCGAAGCAGATACCGACCGTAATCGGAGTTTGCGATCGGCTGCGCCAGGGCGCGGACCTCATCGAGGCCGATCAGCCCGAGATTCAGTGCGATCTCTTCCAAACAGGCGATCTTCAAGCCCTGCCGCTGTTCAACGATCTGCACAAAATTGGCCGCCTGAAGCAGCGTATCGGGATTGCCGGTATCGAGCCAGGCGATTCCACGCCCGACCTTCTCCACGTTAAGTTTACCCCGTTCGAGATAGACCCGATTGAGATCCGTAATCTCCAATTCACCGCGCGCCGACGGTCGCAAGCTCATCGCCAGATCGGCCGCGTCGCCATCATAGAAATAGAGTCCCGTGACTGCAAAATCCGAAGCGGGCTGAGCAGGTTTCTCCGCCAAGCTCACGGCCCGACCGTCCACATCGAAGCCCACGACGCCATAGCGCTGCGGGTCGCTGACCCGGTAAGCAAAAATGGTTGCGCCATCGGTTCGGCCAGCGGCCCGGCCCAGCATCGGCGACAGGCCGCCGCCGTAAAAGAAATTGTCCCCCAGCATCAGGCAGGACGGGCCACCGTCGAGGAATGTGCCAGCAATCTGAAGCGCGCGCGCGATGCCATCAGCGCGGGGTTGTTCGGCATAACTCAGCCGAATACCCCACTGGGTACCGTCGCCGAGCAGAGCGCGAAACTGCGGCAAGGCGTCCGGCGTCGAAATCAACAAGATGTCGCGAATTCCAGCCAGCATCAGAACTGACAAGGAATAATAGATCATCGGCTTGTCATAGACAGGCAGCAATTGCTTTGAGATGACTTTGGTCAATGGGTGGAGGCGTGTCGCCAGTCCGCCCGCCAGCAGGATCCCGCGCATTGTCCCCCTGTTATCGGCAAAAGAAACAAGCAATTAATTCTAGGTCCGACGACGCTTGTATTCTGCCAGCACGTTTGCCCCGCCGCAACCCGTATCGACCGCATCACGCTTGCTGGTTTGCCCCTGTTAGAGTAAAAATAACCTTGTAATCAGGTTCTCATCTGTAAATCTTTGCTCAATTTCGTTTGGACATCATTCCGTACTGCTTCGCTGCTTTCAAAGGCCTGACAGTTCTGCGTGAGTCAACACGATGGCGAAATCATTTCCATCGACTGCGAGATTTGGGCGCCTGAGCATCCTGAGGCAACCGAGTGGCTCTGGGACGACGAAGACGCCCTCGAGAGCGAGGCGGCGCCGGATCAGCCGCCCGACCGGCGCTCGCCGCTACTCTTCTTTTGCTCCATGGCGGTCCTCGGTGTCGTCCTGGCAGTCGTCTGGCGCTACGCCGGCGCCGCACAACTGGCCGACCAAGTATGGGCCAATTTGAAATCTTCGCAGGCTTCCGCAGCACTCACCGCCCAAGCCCCCAGTGTCCCGCCTCCTTCTCAGACGGCGGAACTTGATGGCCTCAAGGCGGAGATCGGCAAGTTGACCGCCGCCAATCGCCAGATGGCGGCCGAAATCACGACCCTTCAGTCTCAGCAGCGAGAGCTTGCACGCCGTGCGGCGGCGCCGACCTCGACGACCCATCTTTTTTCCGATCCGGCGATGCTGAAGTTGCAGATCGCTCCAAGGGCGTTGACCACCGGTCGGCATCTCGCGGTCCGGCCACTATCCCAGCGGGCCGCACGGACGCACGTGGCCGTGCCGCCCCCAAGACCAGCAACGCACCACTTGCATTGGCCCCGCCGAACGAGCGCCCCTGACCTCTGACGGGTCTGCCAATAACGGTCAGCGAGCCCGGCCCAGCTACCCCGAGCGGACGCCTGGCGCGAACATCGCCGAGCGCAAAATCGACGAAGCCAAATCGAAGCGAGGAAAAGCATTACGCGCAGGCTTCAGCGCCAGCCTGACGGCGGCCGGTCGCGTCCCGTTTTCCACCGCCCTGGCAGCGCCATCCCGCTCAGTGTCAATGCTTTGAGTCCGTGGCCGAAGCCGTTAAAGTCTCGCATCCATGAGCAATTCCACTCAATCGGCCACGGATCGCAATCTGGCTTCCACTGGCGTTGACGGGCTGGTTCTCGGCGCCGCCCTCACGCTTCCCTGGTCGACCTCGGCCACGTCCGTGTTCATCGTTTTGGTAATCCTGCTGCTGCCGTTCTCGACCGGAGCGCGTCCGGTTGCCAACACGTTGCTCAGCGCGGCAGGCGGGACGCCGGTCGCGCTGGTGGCGCTCGCGGCCGCGGGCATTGCGTGGAGTTCGGCGAACTGGGCGGAGAACCTCGGGGCCTGGGATTCGTATGGCAAGCTCCTCTTGATCCCTCCTCTCCTCGTCCATTTTCGATCATCGCCTTATGGCACGCGCATCATGGCTGCCTTCCTCCTGTCGTGCTGCGTCCTGCTCGTGCTTGCCTGGACCTACACGCTCTGGTCCTGGCAAGACATCCCGACCACCCGTCTGGAATTGATGGCACCGGTAAAAAATTCCGCGACGCAGATCCGGGAATTCATGCTGGCTGGCGTCGCATTCATGCTTCTCGCGGCAACGAACACCGGCTCGCGCCCGATGTCCTGGACCGTCGCGTTCTATCTTGCCGCCGCGTGGTTTCTGATCAGCGCGCTCTACATGGCATCGGTCACCCATGCGCTGGAAACGCTCACGACGCTTGTTGTGCTGATTGCACTTCTCGGCTGGCACTTCGGGCGATCATGGTCAGCCACCATCGCGATCGGCGTCCTTGCGGCGGCAACCCTGGCATGGGCCGTCACTCCGCAGGCCAATCTTCGCCTCACACTGGAGCACCGGAGCTTCTTTCCAGGCTCATCCCCGGTCGACGAGACCTGGCGGGGTGGCCGCGGAGAGTTTTTGCAACAAGCAGTCGGGTTCATCTCGCAAGCGCCGGTGTTTGGACACGGTACCGGCACAACCCAGGACCTGTATCGAGCCGCCAAATTGACCGGCACCCCGCAGAACATCACGATCAACCCGCACCAGCAGACCCTTGCGGTCGGCATTCAGCTCGGCGCATGTGGGATGCTGCTGCTTTGGGCCATGTGGCTCGCGCATCTGCGCCTGTTTCTCTGCCCGCATCCATTGGCTTGGGCCGGTCTCCTGATCGTCGGACAAACGATCGCGGGCTCGCTGTTCGATTCCCTGTTGTTCGATTTCACCGAGGGCTGGCTTTATGTCATTGCCGTCGGCGTCATCGGCGGAATGGTTGCGCGGTCCGCCGTCGATCTTCCACCCCCGACTGCCCGCCGAATTAGATCGCGCGATGCCGCACCGGAACACGTTACTTCGGCCGATCGAGGCCCTGCTGACCGGCCTTACGGATCCGGCGCGCCGCAACCGGTACATGCTTGCCGCGCTCGCCACGTATGTGGCGCTCTGGACGCTGTTTGGCGTGATCGCCAAATCCAGCCAGGACATCCACTACGATTCCGCCGAGGTGGTGGCCTGGTCGCGCGAATTAGGGTTCGGCACCCGAAGCATCCGCCCTTCGCCGCATGGCTGCTGCGAGGCTGGTTTTCGATCTTCCCCGTCAGCGACTGGGCCTACTACCTGCTGGCCATGGTGTCGGCGGGGATCGCATTGTGGTTCGCCTGGCTGATCCTGGCACGCTACTGCGACGGCGAAAAGCGCGTGCTGGGTATCGCGGTTCTCTGTCTCGTGCCGTTCTACAATTTTCACGCGCTGAAGTTCGATCACAACACCGTCCTGCTGCCACTGTGGGCGGCGACGACCTATTGGTTTCTGCGATCGTTCGAGAGCCGCAAGCCCGTCTGGGCAGCGCTCGCCGGCGCCGGCGCGGCCGCCACGATGCTCGCCAAGTACTGGTCGATCTATCTTCTGATCGGCCTTGGTGTGGCAGCATTGGTCGACCAACGACGCCGGATGTATTTCCGTTCGGCTGCGCCGTGGGTGACCACGGCAGTTGGGGCGCTGCTGCTGACGCCCCACGTCGCCTGGCTAATGGCAAGCGAGTTCAACCCGATCTCGTATGCCATCGGCGCCCATGAATTGGCCTCGTTCAAAGCGGCGCTGGTGAGTGCCGCCGGCTATCTCGCGGGCAGCGCCGGTTACGTCGCGGTGCCGGTTCTGCTGGTCCTGGCCGGCGAGCCGACCGGACTGCCTCGGCCATGCGCGATGTCCTATTCCCGCAATCGCCCGACCGGAGGTTCGCCGCGGTCGCGTTCTGGCTGCCGCTGCTGCTGCCGGCGGCGATTGCGCTCGCGACCGGCCTCGAACTCAATTCGATGTGGAGCATGGCCGGCCTGACGCTCCTGCCCGTGGTGCTGTTGTCATCTCCGCTCATCGTCGTCGGCCCGATGGCCGCGCGGGCCTTGATCGCTCTGGCCGTCGCCCTCCCGCCATTGATGTGCCTGGCGGCGCCTTGGATTGCGATCTTCAACCACCGCGCCGGCGCGATCGGTCCGGGTGCGGCGCACGGACGCTTGCTCGCGGAGCAAGTGGAGCGAGAGTGGAAGCAGACCACGAACCGGCCGCTTCGCCTCGTCGGCGGCGATCTCGACCTTGCCTACGTGACCGCGTTTTATCTCCCGGAGAAACCATCCGTGGCGCTGGTCGCGGAACCGCATCTCTCGCCCTGGGCCGACCTGGCGCGCATCGAGCGCGAAGGCATCGCGATGACATGCTACGCCCGCGATGACTTGGTGGGCGGCGAGACCTGCGTGCATAAGCCGGTGATCGATGCGATGCAGGCGCTCGCGGCGCGCGACCCGCGCACGCGACGCGTGGTCGTCGAACTGGCCAGAACGCACCTCGGCATGACCGGAAAGCCGACGCGCTACATCATCATGACCATTCCGCCGCGGCCGTGAGTGAGCGGTGACCGCACAAGACCGGGCGCCAGTACGGACCCGGTTGGACGCTCTTCAGCCCCAGCGCTCGCGCCAGGCCTGCAGCATCAGCACCGTCCACAGCGGGTGCTGCCAGTTGCGCGCGCCGGAGAGATGCTCCTGCCACGCTTGGCGCACCGGCTCCACCCGCACGAAGCCCGACGCCGCGAGCCTGGCGGGCGACAGCAGCGTCTCCGCCCAATCGCGCAGCGGGCCGCGCAGCCAGCTGTCGATCGGCACGCCGAAGCCCATCTTCGGCCGGTCGATCAGGTGCCGCGGCACGTAGCGGTCGAGCACCTGGCGCAGCAGCCACTTGCCCTGCCCGCCGCGCAGCTTCATCCGCTGCGGCAAGCGCCAGGCGAACTCCACCACGCGGTGATCGAGCAGCGGCACCCGCCCTCCAGTCCCACCGCCATGGTGGCGCGGTCCACTTTGGTCAGGATGTCGTCCGGCAGATAGGTGACGAGATCGAGATACTGCATGCGCGACACGAAGTCCGGAAAGTCGCGCGTGACGCTCGCATCCCACAACGCGCCGTGCGGCTCGCGCGCCGTGCGCTGCGATCTCGTCGGGCCGTCCCATTGGCTGACCAGCCGGCGGTAGATCGCGTCCGGCGACGCATCGTCGAGCAAGCGTCGCGAGCTTGTGCAGCTTGTCGCCGGGCGAGCGACGCCTGCGGCAGGAACGGCGACGACGCCGAACAACCGGTTCCAGGCTTGCGGCGACAGCGCACGCATCGCGGCTGCGCCAGCGGCCCATGCAGACTGCGCGGCATCGCGCTGGCGCCGCGCGCCAGCCGGCCGGCCCAGACATAGCGGTTGTAGCCCGCGAACAGTTCGTCGCCGCCGTCGCCGGACAGCGCCACGGTGACGTGCCGGCGCGTCAGTTCCGAGACGAGGTAGGTCGGGATCTGCGAGACTGTCGGCGAACGGCTCGTCGTACCATTCGGCCAGCCGCGGGATCAGGTCGAGCGCGTGCTGCGGCTCGACGTAGAATTCGGTGTGGTCGGTGCGCAGATGCGCGGCCACAGCCTTGGCATGCGCCGCCTCGTCGTAGCCCGCGGCGTGAAAGCCGATCGAGAACGTCTTCACCGGCCGCGTGCTCTGCGCCTGCATCAGCGCCACCACCGTCGAGGAATCGATGCCGCCCGACAGAAACGCGCCAAGCGGCACGTCGGCGATCATGCGCAGCCGGACGGAATCGCGCAGCAGCGCATCGAGCCGCTCGACCGCCTCGGTCTCGTCCGGCGCCGGATCGTTGCGCGACATTGCCAGCGCGCGCGACCTGACGCGCATCCCAGAAGCAGGTCAGTTCAGGCGGCGCGCCTGCAGCGCACCGTCAGGATATGCCCGGGCGGCAGCTTCGCGGCCTCGCGATAGATCGTTCGTGGCTGCGGCGATGTAGTTGTGGCGCAGATAGCCCGCCACCGCGTCGTCGATCGATGCGTCGGCCGCCAGTCCGGCACGGCGCGGAACGCCTTGAGCTGCGAGGCGAACAGCAGGCGGTCCGGCTGCGCCGCGTAGTACATCGGCTTGATGCCGAGCCGGTCGCGCGCCAGCGACAGCGTCCGCGTCGTGCGGTCCCATAGCGCCGAAAGCGAACATCCCAATGGTGCGTTCGACCGCGGCCGCCACGCCCCACAGCGCGCAGGCCTCGAGCAGCACCTCGGTGTCGGAATCGCTGCGCAGCGCCCGGCCGGCAGCCGCAAGCTCGCTGCGGATCTCGCGGTAATTGTAGATCTCGCCGTTGAAGGTGATGACGAAGCGGCGGTCGGCCGACAGCATCGGCTGCGCGCCGCCCGGACTGAGATCGATGATGGCGAGGCGGCGCTGCGCCAGCATCGCGCCGCCAGCCGCGTCGGTCCACACCGCGCCGCCATCGGGGCCGCGGTGGAGGAGCGATTCGTTCATCGCTTCGCCGATCGCGCGCAACGCATCTTCCGACGTGGCGGCGCGCCAGTCGATCATGCCGGCAATTCCGCACATCAGAAGTTCCGGCGCCTGGTGGTCTTGCAATCCTTCATGGGTCGGCCCTTTTAGCGCCTGGGGCGCGGCGAAGCGAGCGCTCTCTGTCTCGGCCGGTGCTGCGCCGGCGGCCGTCGAATGCTATCGTGACGGACTTTTTCGGGGCGGACGACACACCACACGATGAGCGAACCAAAGATTGCAGCGGTGCTGGCCTGCGCGGCCGCGATCCTGGCGGCCCTGCTGCTCAGCCTGGCGCTGAACGTCAGTGCTGCGGCCATGGTTCGTCCGCTACGCGCTGGCGCGTCCGAACGCTCGCTCGTCGCACAGCCGGCCGACCCCGCAAGGCGGCGGCATGGCGGTCGTGGCGGCGACACTGCTGGCTGGCTGGGGCGCGGTCCTGCTCGTCCCGGCGACAGTCCCGACGCCGTTCATGCCATTCGTCGTGCTGAGCGCCGCCGCGCTTCTCCTCGCCGCGGTCGGCGCGGTCGACGATATCCGCAACCTGCCGGCAGCGCCGCGCTTCCTGCTGCAGAGCCTCGCCGCCGCCGCCGTGCTGATGACGCTGCCGGACGACGTTCGGATCGTGCCGCTGCTTCCCGAATGGCTGGAACGAGCGGCGCTCTTCATCGGGCTGGTGTGGTTCGTCAACCTCGTCAATTTCATGGACGGCATCGACTGGATGACGGTCGCGGAAGTCGTGCCGATCACGGCCGCGATCGTCATTCTGGGATTAGCCGGCGCAGTCTGCTGACCTGCCGACGCTTGTCGCCGCCTCCCTGCTCGGCGCCACGCTCGGCTTCGCGCCATTCAACAAACCGGTGGCGAAGCTGTTTCTCGGCGACGTCGGCAGTCTGCCGATCGGGCTGATGCTCGGCTGGCTGCTGATCACGCTCGCCGGCAACGGCCACTGGGCGGCAGCGCTGCTCCTGCCGCTCTATTACCTCGTCGACGCCACCGTCACGCTGCTGCGCCGGATCGTGGCCGGCGAACCGTTCTGGCAGGCGCATCGCACGCACTTCTACCAACGCGCGACCGATCGCGGCTTCACGGTGCCGCAGATCGTCGCGCGGGTGTTCGTCGTCAATCTGGTGTTGTCGGGCCTCGCCTTCGTCACCGTCTGGTCGGGACGCGCCGACGTCTCGCTGGCGATGCTGGTGCTGGGATTGGCGGCCGTCGGCATGCTTCTGGTCGTATTCACGCGCAGCCCCGGGAGCCGCGCGTGAAGAACAATGCTCGCGAACAAGCCGGGCTGCGTCAGGTCGCGTATTTCTTGGCGAGCGGCAGCCAGAACTTCTGCTCGCTCTCGATGAATCGCGTCAGGTCGGCGCCGTACATCTGCTGGAATTCGGGGCCGGTTTCCTGCAGCCGCTTCTGCAATTGCGGATCGTCGAGAACCTTGCGCAACGCGTTTTGCAACGTCCGCTGAATGGGCTCCGGCGTGCCTTTCCGCACGGTGAGCGCCTGCCAGCCGATCGAGGTGAAATTCGGCACGGTCGCCACGCCGACCGGGAACGGCAGCGAGGGCGTCGGCTGTGGCGACAAAATCGCAAGCGGCACCAGGTCCTTCAACTCGGTCGCGCCGCGCAAGCTCGACCAACCGTCGATGACGGCATGGACCCGCCCGCCCATGATGTCGCGGATCGCCTCGCGCGGTGCCGCCGGTCGAGTACGGCACGACGGTGATCGCCGTACCGGTCAGGTCGACGAACAGCTTGGCGGTGATATGCGGCAGGCTGCCGGCCGGGTTGGTGCCGATGACCAGCTTGTCCGGCATCTTCTTGGCGGCGGCGATGAAGTCGGCGAGCGTGCTGACGCCGAGCTTCGGCGTGCAGGCCATCACCAGGCCTTCGTAGGCCGTCAGGCCGACCGGGACCATGTCGGCGTTGACGTCGAACGGCAGCTTGTCGTTCTGCGCCGGCAGGATCATGTAGATCGAGGCCAGCGCCGCAAACAGCGTATGGCCGTCCGGCGGCTCGTTGAGGAACGCGCGGGTGCCGATGGTGCCGCCGGCGCCGGGACGGTTTTCGACGACGATCTGCTGTCCGAGCACTTCGGTCATGGCCTGCGCGATCAGGCGGTGCCGCACGTCCGGCGCCGAACCGGGCGGCAGCGGCACGATCATCTTCACCGGCCGCGTCGGATAATTTTGCGCCAATGCGGGCTGGGCGGCCGAAAGACCGAATCCCGAGGCAGCCACGCCAGCCATGAATGAACGCTTGGTAAGCACTGTAGTCCTCCCTGCTGACTGTACGTCGGCAGCGAAGGGGCTACCGACTGTTTTTCTTGTTGGCACGCAGCCACGCCGTCCGATGCTGCCATCGAGGCCGCTGGCCGCGCGCGCCAATGGAATAAGGCTGGTCCTCGCGGATCGCAATGGGCAACGACAGCCTACGGCCCGTCGACAATGAATCGCGCGTCACGCCGCGGCGCCGCCGAAATCCGGCACGGCGTCGCGCAGAACGCCATAGATCACCGAGCGGTCCTCGCGCGCGAGGCCCTGCTCCAGCGCCACCAGCCAGCCGCGCATGGCATCGAGCGAGGGGCTGACCGGCTGCGCCGCCACGATGCCCTCGATGCCGATCTCCGCGGTCGGCTCTTCGCGGGCGAACAGGATTTCATGCAGCCGCTCGCCGGGACGCACGCCAGTGAAGGCGATCTCGATATCGTGTCCGGGCTCGAGCCCGGACAGCCGGATCATCCGCTCGGCAAGTTCGACGATCTTCACCGGCTGGCCCATGTTGAGCACATAGACCGACACGCCGCGGTTCTCGAGCCCATGGCTCGCCGCGGTGACCACGAGGTCGCAGGCCTCCCGGATCGTCATGAAGTAGCGCACCATGTCGGGATGCGTGACCGTGACCGGCCCGCCGGCTTCGATCTGCGCCTTGAACTTCGGCACCACCGAGCCGTTCGACGCCAGCACATTGCCGAACCGCACCGCGATCAGCCGCATCGGCACGCGACGGGCCGCCCGCCCTGCGCGCAAGCTCGGCGTCGAGCGCCTGGCAATACATCTCCGCAAACCGCTTGGTGGCGCCCAGCACCGAGACCGGCTCGATCGCCTTGTCGGTCGAGATCATCACCATCGCGGTCGCGCCGGCCGCCGCCGCCGCATCGGCGACATTGACCGAGCCGAACACGTTGGTCTTGACGCCCTCGCCCCAGTCCCGCTCGAGCAGCGGCACGTGCTTGAGCGCGGCGGCATGGAACACGATGTCGGGCTTGAACTCCGCCATCAGGCGGAAGATGCGCTCGCGGTCGCGGATATCGGCGAGGCGCCCGATCGATCTTCGCCGTGGCGTCTTTGGCCGCCAGCGCTTCCAGCACCGCATGCAGCGCAGGCTCGGAGTTCTCGATCACCAGAAGCCGCGCGGCCCCGAATGTGACCACCCGGTCGCAGATTTCCGCGCCGATCGAGCCGCCGCCGCCGGTGACGACGACCGCTTTGCCCTTGACGAACTTCTCGAGCCGCCGGTAATCGATCTTCACGCTGGGCCGCAGCAACAGGTCCTCGACATTGACCGGCGCCAGCCGCAGCGCTTCGCCGCCATCGTCGAGCGACGGCAGCCGGCTGGTGGCGAGCCCGAGCCGGCGCGCCCGCATCAAGATCGCTTCCGGTTGCGCATCCGGCGCCAGCGCGCTCGCGGTGAGCACCAGGCGGGTGACATTGGTGCCGCGGTTGGCGAGGTCGGCAACGACATTGCCGAGATCGTCGGGATGCCCCAGCACCGGCATGCCGCGGATCGATTGGCTGCGGTCGGACGGCGAAGGCGACAGGATGCCGACCGGGCAGATCTTGTTCACCGCGCCGCTTTCGATCGCGCGCAGCAGCACTTCGGCGTCGGCCGCGCGGCCGAGCACCAGCATCGGCGCGGCGTCGCCCAGTTTGGCGTGCTGGAGCGTGCGGGAATATCGGAAATAGCGGTAGGCGATGCGCGGGCCGCCGAGGAACGATCTGCAGCAGCCAGTAGAGCACGATCGTGATCTTGCCGAAGAAGAACGTGCCGTAGACGTTCGGCGCCAGCAGCACGTAGTCGATCACCAACAGCGTCACGGCCAGCACCGTCACGGCCCGCACGATGGCGAACATGTCGGGCAGCGAAATGAACCGCCACTTGGTCTTGTACAGACCGAAATAGCCGTAGACGAACCCGGCATAGACGACGAAGGGCGGCAACATGATCAGCAAGAGCCGCCAGCGCTCGGCGAGGAAGGTATCCTCGAACCGGATGAAGAAGCTCGCCAGGACCGCCGCCGCCGTCGCGAGGAGGTCGTGCGCCAGAATGAGCCACATCCGCGGCGTGAACTTCGAAAACCCGATCATGATCCCAGGGGCGACAAGACGCGGCCAAACCGCCCCCTTCCATACCGGCCTTTCCCAGCCCGCGCTACCGCCTGCCTCCCCGGCCAGGCCGGCGCACTGGACTATCCATAATTCGGCACATTCCGGCGTTAGGTCCCTGGGCGCCCGGGAACCTGGGCTTTCTCCCCGCCGGGAATGTAAAAAGGGCGTTTCCGATGCTGCCTGCCTTTCGTCCAGCCCAGTCCGGCGGTAGGTTCCGCCTCGGAGAGCCGCGGCCGGTGTGCCCGGTGACGGGGTAAAGTTCCGTGCGTGCAGCAGTCCTCGCAACAGCGTTGGTCCTGGGCGGATGCTCGACCAGCGATTTCGCGCAGAGCCTGCCTGGCGAGCCCATCGCCGATCTCTCGCAACCCAATTACCGGCGCATTATCACCGAAAATATCCGATCGATTTTTCCGAAGGAACCACCCGGCAACATGGAGATTTCCGGCCTGCGGATGGTCGATCACCTGAAGGGACGGGCCTGGATGACCTGTCTCAAGATCGATGCGCGGGGCAATCCGCAGCTTTATGCGATCTTCATCCAGGACAACAAGGTGATCGATTCGCGCGCGAGCATTCTCATGGATCAATGCCAGCGGGAATCCTACGGCCCGTTCGAGTTGTCCGAAGCTCCCAAGGGCTGATCCAGCCTCTCGCCAACGGAGGGGCGCACCCGGTCGACCGCCACCAGCACCTGGCGCACCGTCAACTCATCGAGGCAACGGCTGTGGCTGTCGAGATGCCCGGCGCAGCCGAGTTTCTCGCACGGCAGGCAGGGCAGCGGATTCTGCACCACGATGACGTTGCCGCGCCGCTGCAGCGTCCCTGACGGTTCCCAGGGCTCGGTCAGGCCGCCGACCGGCCATGGGCCGATCAGACGCGGGCTGGTCGGCCCATAGAGCGCGACCGTGGGGCAGCCGGCGGCTGCGGCCAGATGGCTCATGGAGGTATCGACCCCGACATACACCGCCGCGCCGGCGAGCAGGTCCGCAAGCTGCGGCCAACCGAGCCGTCCATCGAGCCGGATGACCGCAGGCTCGACCGGCCCCCAGAGGTGGTCGAGATACGCCCGCTCGGCAGCGCCCGGTCCGCCTGTCACCGCGACCGTCAGGCCGCGCTCGGCGAGCCCGCGCGCCAGCCCGCGCCAGCCCTCGTCGGTCCAGCGCTTGTAGCGATAGGCCGGATTGGCATGCAGCACCGCGTAAGGTGCGCGGGGCAAGGCCGTGCTCTTTTCGCCTTGCGGACAGACGAGATCGGGCACGAACGGCAGGCCGAGCGCGTCGGTGAGCAGCCGCAGATGGGTGATGCGGTGGGTCTCGGGGTCGGGCGCAATCGCGACGTGGTAGGCGCGGCGCTTCCAGCGGGCGCCGGTCTTGCCCTCAGGCGGCACCAGTCCGATCCGGTAGCGGCCGGCCACCAGTGCGTAGAACGTCGGCCGATCGCCCGATTGCGTCGAGACCACGAGGTCGTAGCGGCGCCACAGCTTGGCCACCAGCGCGGCGGTCTCGCGCGGGCTTGGCCGCTCCGGCATGGTGATAACGGCATCGATGTCGGGATTGCCGGCGAGAATGCCCTCCCCGCCGCGGAACGCCAGCACGTCGAGCCGCGCTCCGGGATAGCCGCGGCGGAGCGTGCGGATCAGCGGCGTCGTCAGCAGCGCGTCGCCGAGCCGGCGCAGCGTGATCACCAGGACGCGTGACGGCTCGGGCATGTCCCGCAGCGCGGCCGACTTGGCGGGCGCCAGCATCATGTCGGCGGCGGTCCGGAGGACCGCGGGCGGAGCGCGCCGCCCAGCACGCCAACACCGAAGACGTAGATCCAACCCTGAGTAAAATCGGAAATGTGCGAATTGAGCAGCGAGCCGATGACGTTCTGCACCACCACGATCAATCCGAACCAGGCCATCGGCGTATTCGCAGTGAACAAAGCCAGATGCGCGATCCACATGGCAATGAGCAGCGCCACGCCGGCGATGCCGAGTTGCACCGCCACACCGAACAGCTGGCTGTGCGGGTTGGCGGTGACCAGCGCGCCGGGTTCGTTCGTCGCCGCGCGCCGGAACAGCGTCTCGATGGTGCCGGTACCGTGGCCGAGCACCGGCGACTCGGCGACGAAGTCGGCGGACTGCCGCCAGAACTGCAATCGCTGCCCGGCGGAAGTCGGCTCGCCACGTTCGCGATAGTCCACCACCTCCTGGATCGCCTGATCGACCCGCAGCCGCAAATAGGGCGAGGACGCCCAGCTTAGGCCGGCGACCGAGGCGCCGATCAGGCAAACGACGAGCGAGCCCTTGCCGCCAAAGCGGCGGAAGCCAAGCAGCACGAACAGTACCGCAACCACGATCAGGGTGGTTCGTCCGGTGGCGACATAGAGGATGTTGGCGACGAACAGCGCGGCTGCCGCTGCCAGCAGCAGGGCCTGTTGCACGCGGTGGTCCCGCCAGAATTCGGTCGCCTGTCCCAAGAGGCCGAGCGCGCACAGCGCGAAGACGCCGCTTTGCGCGATGTAGTCCTTGAACGGCACGCCGATCGAGGTCTTGCCGCGCCAGGTGAGCCCGGGCAGGAGCGCGAGCGCAAACGAGAACGCGAGCAGGAAAGCCGACGACGCCAGGAACCCCAGCGCCACCCAGTGCGCCCGCGCCGAGCGGCGGAACTGCGCCAGCAGCAGCGGGATGACGAGCAGCTTATGGAACGCTCCGAGCCCGAGAATTCGCTCACGCCACTCCACGTCGGCCCACAGCATGCCGAGCGCCGCGAACGCCCAGAACAGCACCGGAAGACCACCGGCCGGCGTCATGATTTCGCGGCGGACCGCCGCGAGATCGAGCGTCGGCAGTACCGCGATCAGCCACAGCACCAGCAGGATGCCGGTCGCGCTGGTCGACCACGGCAGCGACATCGCCACCGCGACGGCGAGCCAGTCGGCGGCGTCCGCCAGCCGTGCTCGGACGGGCAGTCTGGAGGTTTCCTGGTCGGTCAAAGTCGACGTTGATCCCGAAGGCATCATGGAACCGTAATGTCACCCGCCAGCCGCGGGCCGGCCACGCCGCTTATCACCCCGGGGACTTAGCGCAAATATCTATGGAACGGCGAGGTTCTCGAAAAATGCTCCTCTGGGCGCTCCTTACGAACCCTTGGTACCGCCAGCAGCGATCACATTGCCCGCGTTGACCTTCGACAGCCCCTGCTCGGCCCGGACGCGCGCGCTCGCCAGCACCGCCTCGAGCTTGGCATCGAGACTTCAACCTCCAGTATTGATTCAAGCTCGTCGTCCATTGGGACTTCATCTAGCTATTATTCATCAAGTTCTCGTTCTTCATGGTCGTCAATGTCATCTGAAAGCTCGTCATCAAGAGGCTACAGTGAGAGTACGGACAGTAGTTCGCAGGGCTACAGTGAGAGTACGGATAGTAGTTCAATGGGTTACAGTGAAAGTACAACAAGTAGTTCGGAAGGGTATAGCGCATCTAGCCAGTCATCAAATAGCTCAAGTTCTCTTGAGGAAATAATGCCACAAAGCGGAATGATCACATATTCAAGGAGCATGAATCCATTGCCATATGGAATAAGCGGGTTTGAAGGATGGAGATTGTTTGATGACAAGAAGCCAACTTGGAATTATCCAGTATGGTCGCAGATGGATGGAATATGGATGGTTGATGGGTATTCGTTGAGCGGAAATAATATAAATGAGTCCGTAACGATAGATTTCGGGGCAGCAAACAAGCAAATCATCAATTACTATAAATTCCACATATTTGCCCTTGGCTCTAGTGGGGCAGTTCCTAACACAGAACATTCGCCATCTACATGGTCGGTTTTGGGCAAGTTCGATGATGGTTACCCTTGGATAACCTTGGATTATAGAACTTCTCAGACGTGGCTAAGTGGCGTAAATCTTATACCAAACAGGACTTATGGAAAGATTAATTTGGCAAATAACCAATATAGATATTACTTATTCCAATTTGACAAGAAGGTTGGTTCCAGCTTATACTTTGGATTCTCCGAAATAGAAATGTTTAGGAGTACATAATGACGAAGATATACATAAATTCATATGAACAAAATGATGTAGATATATACGGCATCAAAACCATATCTTTTGATCACATGGGGGTTAAAGTTTTGTCGGCAAATCAAACAGACAAAATTTATGGCGTATTTGTCTCGCAAGTCATGGTAGCCCCTTCTAATTTTATACGATGGGATTCTTTTTTATAGATACAAGTGCCACGGACAACATTTGGGTTTATGTTAGAAATGCTGATTCGAACATAAATTCGACACCTTGGGAAGGTCCATACAAAAACTATGAGGAGAGTTTTTCCTCAATGAACAAGCAACTTTTTCAGTTCATGATAGTTATGTCGGATAATGGTTTTCAGGTTCACTCAAATAAACTCAATAGAGCTTAATTTCATATCATCTGAAAATTCAAAATTATTCTTCTCAAAGACGTTCAATATAGGATTTAGGGCGGAGCATATTATTCTTACATATAATGCCGATAAATCGGACGATGCAGTGTCGAGATTTGCTGTTGCTGGAGAGGAAACTACGGATATTTCTAAGTATCAATATATAAATCCGAATATGATGCAGGAGCTTTATTCAATACCATTGTACTCAGATAAAATAAAGCTAATGATGGAGTTAGCTGGCGATTCTGGAATCCCAATTAAAGTTCATGAAATATCTTTCATGTTTAGTGGGGAAAAGTATGACAGGATAAACATCGAAACTGTTTTGTCAACATCGAGCACATCTTCATTTTCTTCTTCTAGTTCAAGTTTGGATAGTAGTCAAGCGAATCTACAATGTCAACATCTTCCAGTTGATGGCACGGCAACATGGACGGATGTATTTATATATCCTTTTGCAACAGGAATATCTATTACAAGAAATAATGTATAATGTGAAATATGCCAACAAGTAAAAAATTCAGGTTAGATTACTACACGTCCGGTTCAGTATACAGTGCTCAAATCGGATTTTAGACGCTTTACAACATTAGATTACAATTTGAAATCTTATGTTGGAATCGTTGGCGTTGGCGTGATAAGTGGTTGGAAAATAAAGACAAACAATGATACTTCATTCGAGTCGCTTAGCGACTTGGAGGTGGTAATTTCATATGGAAATGGCATAATAAATGGATATTTTGCTGAATCCCCTTATTATGTCAAAAGAAGAGCGCACATGGATATACCAGACAGAGAAGTTGAAGTGGTAAGATTTGACAAAACTCCCGAGCCATATATGACTGCGCAAGAGAGGCTTGATTACATTTCAGTCATTCAAGCTTATGATCCGTCATTTGTTTGTCCTAACCCCGTTGAAAATACATACGTAAAAACAGTTTTATATGATGACTCAGATGCATTTAGATCGGCAAAATTAGTGTTGCCAGACAACACAGATACATACATTTATGCGTCATTCCCGTCGGGGTGGAAGCCGTATCCTCAACTAACCGATGACATTTATGCTTCATTGGATCTTTAATAATTTGGATGAACCGCAATCGACTGATTTTGAAACTTATGATGAATACCTTCTTGCACTTGCTGAGTATCAGGAAAAAATAGAAATATATCACGCTTACAAATGGCAATTGTATTCAGAGAGATCACTTTACGGAGGTTATATTCAGTAAATATAGCAATCAGCAAAATAGTTCTACAAAGGTGTTACTGGGCGTTGTAACAACTAGAAATGGAAAAATAGAGACAATTGACACTAGCAAAGTTGATAACTTGGAAAATATGGAAGCATCCATAAAGAAAAAATCTATTGAGTACATAACAAAGCATGTTCATGGAGGTAGAAAAGACTATGATCCTCCAAAAATCAATTTGGAAACGGACATAAGAGAATGTATATTGAATTCCTATGACCCGAATGCAGGGGTTGCGTTGTTTGATGTTCAGGAGAAATATTATACCAGCTTGGAAGATGGGCATAAGCACTCTTTTATTGTTGATTCTTCAGGTAATGGGCAAACCATAGAACATATTGGGGATGGAGTTAAGCACTTTCATACAATATCGAATTATGTTGTTTCGCAGCCTTTGGCGTCATATTCTACCGTATCCTCTCACACGCACACGATACCTAACGCAAACAATTATATTGATGGATGGACAGAGGATAGCTTGTTTAATGTCTATGCGAATAAAAAGCTGATAGGATACAAAAATGGTGTTAGTCCAACAGAAATGTCTTCCAATTTAACATTTGATTTGAGTAAAAAACAGATAAAAATCAAAGGGGGCATTGGGATAGGATACAAAACATTGGCTTGCGAGTTTGTCGCATACAACGAGAAATACTCTTTCTCGAAATCTACATTTAGTGCATATTCATTCATGTTGTTTTTAATTGCCGACTACTATTCTAAGTTTTCTGCAAAGATATTATCTAATCCATCTGAAAGCCCAATTTCGTCGGAATTGATTAAAAACCCATCCAACTCAACCGATCTAATTAGGCAGTCACAGACGGCAGACAAGTTTTTATTTGCTACAGGCGATAAATTTGTTTATGTTTCACCTGTAGCAAATAATATTGAGGTAATAGGAATAAACATCCCTTCGGCACATAATGAATATAAGATAACAATAGAAATACTTGGTAACTCAGAAGTGACTGGCGTTCTTAAGCAAGAAAATATACTGTATGTTCATGCAGATAAGTTTGTGTCTGGAGAATTTGATATCGCAAGAATACCATTTATAAGCCATATTGGAAGGCTGAATGAGAAATTCACTCCATATAAATTACCTATGGCTAGTCGAAACGGATATAAATATCAAATCTTGCCATATGTAACGGGGGCAAATCAAGACCATTATCATACAATATTTATCGACATAAATGGCAATGGATACACTACTGATACAATGATTGGAGAAGATGCGGTAATTTATGCAAATGGAAAGGATGGCAAAGAGTATAACATCGAACACTCACATGAAATAAAGAACTATGTTGTTTTGAGTTCTTCTGGTGGAGAATATGATGCATGGAGAGCTACATATGGGTCGTCGGAAGCTGCCCATTCGCATTCGTTGGAGAGGGTGGAAATAGGAAACGGAAAAGCTGTATATTCCATATGCGAAGATAGCGAAAATAACCTATGGATGGGGACATCTGATGGATTAATATTGAAACCATTAGATTCGGCTTACGAATTCACGATTAATGGACAGGTCATAAATAGAATTGGAAATGATCTTTGGTTATTGCTTAAGGAAGCTGCGATTATTTACCAAAACAGATATGGACTATCTATGCCAGTTGGAGAAGAATACGAAGAAGCTATCTATAGCATTCAAGAGGAACTTACTGAGCATGGACAGTATTCAATTGTTGCGCTTAATTCAAATGGACAATTAACAGCTAATATTGTAATGATAAAACGAATGGACTACGTTACGTTTTCCAATATGTATATCTCCGAGGTGAAACAGGCTTTTGAAATAACTAGCGAAGAACATTGTTACAGGATTGAAGCTATTCAAAGTAGATAATGGAATAGAAATATCCCTATATGATGAAAATTTACCTCAATACATGTACGATAAGCTAATAAAAATTTACTACACAACTCAAAGAAATATATCGTTTTCTCCATATTGGAATATCTTTGCGTCCAAGAGAATTTCAGGTGACATTGATGAGATTTGCGAATCAAACAGCGGAAATACAATAGAAACTGAAGATATAAATATATTATCCGCAAATACTTGCGCTTTTAACTTTAATGCTAAGGCTGACATGGAAAAAGAATGGAGTGTTTCTAGTTTTCCTTCCGGAACAGAAATTCTTACCAAAGCGATTAAAGACAAGAATGGAAATACTTGGGTTTTGTCAAATGATTCAATATTTGTTGCTAGAAAATATATGGCATCAAAATTAGTTGACAAAATTGAAAATCCATCAACAAGCATATCTATTTATGACATCGTTGAAGATGGCAATGGAGATATTTTAGTTGCTACAAATAACGGAATTTATAGAACTTCAAACCAAGGGAAAACATGGACTGAAGATAAAAATAGCCAGATTGGATTTGTTCAAATTGTAAGAGATCGCACGTCGGACATTACAGATGGTGGAATAGGACATAGGCATAGTTTATTGGTTAATGAATTTGGAGACGGAAACACTAGCAACGCAACACTTGGAATTTCTCATGTTCACTTGGTATCTAATTGGACGATACAAGAGGCATCTGGCCATAGCCACGCAATTGAGACTACGCTTTATGCCATTGAGTCTGATGGGACATGCTACAGGAAGTTTAGAAGTTCAAATTGGGAAAAAATATCAACTTCTAAACTTGGCGAAATTGGTAATATATTTGCATTTAATGGCTATCTTTTTGCTTCAACAAGCTATGGATTGCAAAGATTCAACGGTAGTAATTGGCAAATTATAGACAAGGAAATTCCATTTTCATTTTCAAATTCGTTTGATGGCACAAAGATGTTTGTTGGTTATTATAATAAGGTTAAATCATCATCTGATGGAATTACATTTGCCGATGTGTTCTTATTTTCTGGTCAATCTCAGGCTTTCGTTGACCATAATGGGGTTAAAAACTTTGGATATTCAACATCCAACAGATTGAATTCTTTTTACTTCAAAGACATTTCGATACCAGAAAATCAATTGGCTGTTGCCGGTTCGAGCAAGTGGTTGGCAGAACAAGGTGGACGGAATACATCAAATGTGGACTTGTATTTTAATGAGCAGCTATGCTACTCATATAAAAAAGAGCATAGACAGGAGGGGGGATACTGTTCCATATTTTAACATAGACTCGTTCAATGGCATAATTGACTTTTCAGCCGAAACAAGTATTGCGGAAAACGTAGATATGTATTCGTCTCAGTTAAAGGTTCAAGACGCATCTAAATTCAATATTGGGGATGTAATCCTAGTTTACAACGGAAGTGCTCCTCCTTCGTCTGAAAAGCCACAACAATCATTGTATGTTGACAATCAAAAAGTAGATGCCGATGGGGAATTGCAAAATAAGAGTGAAGCCGAGATAATCAACGAATACAAAACAAAGA
The DNA here is from genome assembly GCA_963751425.1 of uncultured Chloroflexia bacterium. Taxonomy (GTDB): domain Bacteria; phylum Chloroflexota; class Anaerolineae; order Anaerolineales; family UBA4823; genus CAVVUF01. The sequence continues at coordinate 704,931 of CAVVUF010000004.1, forward strand.
TAAAAGAAATGGAGAGTTTTACAGAGACAGCCGCCAAAAAGGCACTTGAAATAAAATCGTACTACAAGCAATATGCCGTATTTAAAGTGGAGGCTGCCGGATTGGATAGCCTAACAATATCTCCACCTACCAACTGCCAATTTGATTATCTTTGTTTTGTATTCGTTGATTATCTCGGCTCAGCTCTTATTTTGCAATTCCCCATCGAGTGTACTTTTTGATCGTCAACATACAAATATTGTTGTGGGCTTTTCAGACGAAGGAGGAGCACTTCCGTTGTAAACTCAGTTTACGTACCCAATATTCAATTTAGATGCATTTAAAGCTTTAACTGAGAACAAGAATACATATCTACGTTTTCCGCAATACTTGTTTGCGGCTGAAAATTCAATTATGCCATTGAACGAGTCTATGTTAAGAGAAGTTGAACAGTATCCCCCCTCCTGTCTATGCTCTTTTTTATATGAGTAGCATAGCTCAATTAAAATAACCAAGTACACATTTGATGTATTCCATCCACCTTGTTATTGCCGACCACTTGCTCGAAAAAAACAGGCAACAGCCAATTGATTTTTCTGGTATCGAAATGTCTTTGAAGTAAAAAGAATTCAATCTGTTGGATGTTGAATATCCAAAGTTTTTAACCCCATTATGGTCAACGAAAGCCTGAGATTGACCAGAAAATAGACACGTCGGCAAATGTAATTCCATCAGATGATGATTTAACCTTATTATAATAACCAACAAACATCTTTGTGCCATCAAAACGAGAAGGTTGAAGATGAAAATGGAATTTCCTTGTCTATAATTTGCCTCCTTACCCAGTTAAATATTTGCAATCCATAGCTTGTTGAAGCAAAAAGATAGCCATTAAATGCAAATATATTACCAATTTCGCCGAGTTTAAAGTTGATATTTTAACCCGATTTGAACTTCTAAACTTCCTGTGGGGCGTTGGACTCAATGGCATAACCGCTAGTCTGTCATTGCGTGGCTATGGCCGGATGCCTCTTCTATCAGTCCAATTAGATACCAAGTGAACATGAGAAATTCCAAGTGTTGCGTTGCTAGTGTTTCCGTCTCCAAATTCATTAACCAATAAACTATGCCTATGTCCTATTGCCACCATTTTTAATGTCCGAGACATGAATGTACCTTACAATTTGAACAAATGCAATATTCTGGCTATTTTTATCTTCAGCCCATGTTTTCCCCCTTGGTTTGAAGTTCTATAGATTCCGTTATTTGTAGCAACTAAAATATCTCCATTGCCATTGTTCAACGATGTCATAAATAGATATGCTTGTTGATGGATTTTCAATTTTGTCAAATTAATTTTGATGCCATATATTTTCTAGCAACAAATATTGAATCATTTGACAAAAATTCCAAGTATTTCCATTCTTGTCTTTAATCGCTTTGGTAAGAATTCTGAAGCAGAAGGAAAACTAAAACACTCCATTCTTTTTCCGTGTCAGCCTTAGCATTAAAGCAGAAAGCGCAAGTATTTGCGGATAATATATTTTAAATCTTAGTTTCTCTTGTAATCCGCTGTTTGATTCGCAAATCTCATCAATGTAGCCTGAAATTCTTTTGGACGCAAAGATATTCCAGATATGGAGAAAACGATAATATTCTTTGAGTTGTGTAGTAAATTTTTAGTTAGCTTATCGTACATGTATTGAGGTAAATTTTCATCATATAGGACATTTCTATTCCATTATCTACTTTGAATAGCTTCAATCCTGTAACAATGTCTTCGCTAGTTATTTCAAAAGCCTGTTTACCTCGGAGATATACATA
>CAVVUF010000005.1:0-294059 GCA_963751425.1 uncultured Chloroflexia bacterium
AGAAGAGATATGCCAATGGGAAGAAGCAGCCTACAGCCAGCACGCGTAAAAGCTGATAAAGCACTGGGTAACCCCACCCGAACACAATCCCTAATCGGCCAAAACCCCACCATAATAAGTTAAAGAAGACCGGCTTATTGGGCTCCGGAGTGAGCTTATTCGCTGCCAGGTTTGCTGTTGACAACTCTCTCATCCATGAAAAATATTGTAGATGGTCCGGAACATCCAGCATCATCCCCATGAACTTCTTATCGGGCGGCGCAGACAGGTAACCGTATACATAAGGCAGGCTGGTAACCACCAGGATCATCACCGCCACGGCAAAGACGAACCACCACTCTGCCCTTTTTGTGCCAGAGGAAGGGGGCTGTCCATTCGAAGTTCGTTCTTTTTGATCATTCATTATTGATACTTATTCCGAGTCGGCAACCTGAGGGCTGGATGGAGCAGTCTCACTTTTTAGCACTGCCCAAACTAAACCGATACCGACGATAGAGTATAACACAGCCAAAAGTGATAAGCTCGAAACCCCGTGCAGCCGTAATACGGTTCCAGCATTTCGGGCAATATTTTCCTGAATCCAATTCGGAAGGGCATACTCAATCAATGGATTACGCAATGTATCAGATGGAAAGCTGCGCCCCGCCAGCGTTAACCCCCATACAGCGATCAAGGACCACATGGCCATCAAGCCTACGGTTGCCAAGAACCAGGGTTTGCCTTTCCAAGCTAAAAGTGGGAAAATCCAGGAAACCGCCATGAATGGGAGCATGGGGAGCAGGTACCGGGGACCTACCGCAAAACCACCCCACCACATGATGGATGCGCTGTTAAAGAGAAACATTGAAAGAACGCTGAAAACCACCAGCACCCATTCTGGCCGAAATTTTCTCGACCGCCACCACAGGATAATGCCCGGGAAGAACAGCAGAGTGATGGGAGAATAAAAGAACAAACCTCTGAATTTACCCAGGCTAATCCCCCACAATGCCTCCCAGGTCGGAAAAGATAAGCTCAGAAACCCGGTATGGTGCTGCCCCATCCACAGTTCAGAATTGCTGTAACCCAGGCTCAATGGGCCTCCAAAGAGCACATTGTTGTATACCATCCATAACACCACCACACTCCCACCCAGCGGTACCAACCACAATATGTCCAAGGGGCGTTTTCGTTTCACTAGAATTAAGAAAACATACAAGCCAATTGCGCCAGCGATCAGCGCAGCAGGATATTCTGTAATGATGCTGTATCCCAAAAGGAAACCGATCCAAAGCAGCACACCTTTTGACAGCGTGGTTCGCATGAATGCCAGGGAAAAAGCCCAAAAAAGCAGCATCGCAGATAATTGGTGCCCATAAAATGCACCCGCATAAGCAAAAGCTGGAGTCAAGAGCCCGTAAGCCAGGCACACACTGACCCTGAAACCGATATGGTCGGTAAATCGCTTTAAGGTTTTGAAAAGGAGCACGCCCAAGAATGCCGTAGGTAATGCAGATACCACAAGCGTGATCAGCACCTGAGCAATCGCGAAGCGTACTTTCTGCTCCGAGATTCCGGTCCCTTCTGGGTTCAATGTTGCCTGGAAGGCTGTGTTATTTTCGAGCTGCTTTGTCAGCTTGTTAATCGCGGGCAGCTCAAGGACATTTTTCACCCCCCAATAGACCGGGATCCCTAAAAATGCCGCTCCCGGAGCTTTATCGCTGTAATAATGCCCACCTACCTTGGCGTAATCTACTGTATTTTTGACATAAGGATCGATTTGAAAAGTGCCGTCATCCACCACAGCCACAACCATATCCAAACGCGAATTCTGGTTTGGATCTGCCCAGCGGGGGAAAACATAAGCATAACTAATAAATAAGAGAAAAAAGATGCAAATTTCCGCTAGCTTTTCCTTGGAGATACGATTGATCAGCCGTTTCATGATCCCGAATAAATCCTTTCTAGCGGAGCACAAGCCATCCGGTAATCATACTTTTCCTGGATTAACTGTCTGCCTGCTTGCCCCAAACGTTGTGCCAATTCAGGGTTTTCAATCAACCGTAAGGTTTCTCTCGCAAATTCTTCAGGCAAATCTGCAATCAGCAAGTGTTTTTCGTGAGCCACCTGGATTCCTTCGCATCCCAAGGTCGTTGAAACGATCGGCATCCCCTGGGCCAATGCATTCAATATCTTAACCCGCATCCCGCCTCCAGCGCGTAATGGAACAACCATCACGGCAGCTTTTTGCAGGTAGGGGGTCGGGTCGACCACATATCCCGTCACATTGACTCCAGGATGACTTTTACTAAAATCGATGAGCTGTTGAGGGGGTCTGGCGCCGATAATATCACATGCTGTTCCTGGAAGCTTGGCATGGATGAAAGGCAAGACATTCTCTAAGAACCACATCATTCCATCAATATTCGGAGGCCAATACATTGTCCCGATATGCACGATATGATTGGCATCCCCATCCCTTTCAACTGGCTGGATGTCATCCGTATCCACTGCAATCGGGATGACATGGATCTCTTTCTTCTTCCCACCCATGGCCTCTTCAAAGGACAGTTTGTCCTCATCGCTTACCGTCAAGACTTCGTCAAATCTCAGGCACATTTCTCCTTCATAACTTTTAAGCAGCTGCCAATCACGCTCAAGCAGCCAGCGCTGTGGACCCGGACGCATGGTTTTTGCCAGTCTTTGATAAAGCACCCACAAAGCATTATGTGCATCCAAAACATGTTTCACCTTGGAAACGCGGAGAGCATATTGCGCCATGTTAAGCTGGTCGGCATGGGCCACATCGAATTTTCCTTGGGCTGCTATCCGGTCTACAAGGGTGCGCATTTCCTTAACATCATCACGTGCCATCATCCAGGGGCTGTTTCCAACCAGGCTCTTCAACAAAGCCATTATGTTTTTTAACAGGCTTCTCCGCATTGGAACGGTATATATTTCCTGGCAGTAGGCCTTTAATTTCTGAATATGTTCTGTTTGATCGCCTCTGACAAACGAAACCAGTGTTACCTGGTGGTGCCTCGCCAGGTATTTAAGCACATAAAATGTTTTTACTTTCGGACCACTGTCTGGTGGATATGGGAGCACCTGGGTTAATAACAAAACTTTCACTCAAACACCTCTCAACTTTTCCAATACGTCCCGCAAAGGGATCACTACCCTGCCCTTTTTCCCGCCGCTAAGTAAACGTGCCAGACCATGAACCAAATTTTTCATCCACACTGAGCCCAAAATCATCCACTTCAAGAAAAAAGCCTTAATCGGTCCATAATTCATCTTGAAGAAAATAACCCGGCTGCGGTAGAGATCCCCTTCTCTGGATGTTCGTCGATTCTGGGAGCTAGCTCCACCTAAATGAATAATCCGTGCGTCTGGTTGGTACCACACTTCCCAACCTGCTTTTTTCATCGCGAAGCACCAGTCAACTTCTTCCGCGTACATAAAAAACGCTTCGCTTAGCTTTCCAGCGTTTTCAAGGGCTTCTCGCCGGACAAGTAAGCAAGCCCCCTCCACATAATCGACTTTTTGGGGACCTTTTTTTACTTCTGGTCCTCGACTTGGATAGAACGGACCGTAGAAAAATCGACCTAGCCCGCTCAAGATAAGAAATTCCTGCCACAAGCCCGGGAAGCGGCTGTGAGAAGCTTGAAAACTCCCATCTGGGTTTACCAGCTGTGCACCAACAATGCCTGCCTGTGGGTACTGCTCGATAATTTTTAATAGAGCAGATAGCGCTCCTTCCGTAAAGAACGCGTCGCTGTTCAACAATAAGATATAAGCGCCATCTGTCAGATCAATGCCCCGATTATTTCCCCCGGCGAAACCCAAATTCTTTTCACTTTGATAAAGACTCACCTTCGGGAACTTTGAACGCACCATTTCCTGGCTTCCATCGGAAGAGCCATTGTCGACAACAAGCGTCTCAAACGGGATCCCGTCGCCAAACTTCTCCAACGCAACAAGGCATTTTTCCAAGATAGCGCAGGTATTCCAAGACAAGATAATCACGGATAAATCAACCATTATTTTTATCATTTACTTGGGGATACATGCGATCCAATGCCAAGATCACGCCCATAAATAACCAATTATAGACTGCATAATTAAACCCTACAATTGTCTGAGTATAAGCAAATGGAAACAACCAGTCTCCAAAAGCCATAATGATGATACAAGCGCAGGTGCCGGCGAAAGATACATTTGCCAACGCCTCGACGAAATCCCCTCTGCCTTTTAATCTCAAACAAAGTCTGAAGCCCATCCAAACCAGGGTTCCAAAAAGCCAAATGAAGAAAATAGTTCCAACAATTCCTGTCTGAGCTACCATATCGATATAGTTGCTGTGCGTTGCCATCGCATCGGTGGGGAAGTAAGTCATGTAATAAACCGCATAACCAGCCGGTCCGGTCCCGAAGATGAGATGGTCACGCGTGATTCTCCAATTCGATTCCCAGGCTGCCAGACGTGTATAACCACTTTCCTGGGTCTCGTTCTGGAAAACCTTGCCCACGTAATAATCCTTATTGACCAAAATAACGATGGCTAAAAATACAAGGAACACGATGCTTAATTTCTTAGCCCTCATCCACATCAAAATACCCAGAGCCACCATGGCCGGCAGCCAACCCGCTACCCAGGATATATTCCGTATAAAGCTCCAATAAATCCACCCGCCTGCTAACATCAGCAGTAAAACCCGAATACTCCAATGTAAATTTTTAATAAAAATAGCTAACCCAAAAGAAAGAGCGATCACCCACAGTGAAAACAAGCCTCGGGTATCTATCGGCAAAGTAAGACCGCTAAGGTATTTGACCAAGCCCAGGAATCCTGCAACCAACATCATCATCGTCATTATGAGAAGTGGCTGGGTTGTCTCGAAGAAATTTCCCACCATCAACATAGCAACTGGCAGCAAGATCATGACCAGTGCTGAAGCAATTTGGACAATGATAAATGTTCCGGGGACGAAGACAAATGGATCGCGGAATATAATGCTCCAAAGGATTGAAATGATTACCGCAGCAAAGAAACAAGCCAAAGGCAAATTGATAGGGCTAGGTTTGATTGTAAAGCGCCGATCGACGGTCATCGATCTCAGAGTCCATAGACCCAGGAATACCACTTCCACGACCATGCTGATGGCAAGCCGGCTGCCTGTTCCGGTTGGCAGCGTGATTGGCACAAAGATCGCCACCGCCAGAATTAAAATCGGAAGGACATCAAATCTCTGGATGAACAGCAGACCGATCAGACCCACTAAGAGAGCTCCTGAAGCGGCTGCAATGTATGTCGGATTGAAATTGGAGGCAAGAAATCCAATCCCAATGGTAATCCCAACTACCAATAAAACGATCACCCATTTCAGCCAGCGAATGTTCTGTTGAACAAATTCGAACAGGTTAAATCTTGGTATTCTGAACATTTCCTGAATTTGACGTGCTTTACTCAAATCACGCATGATGCTTTCTATCTCGAAATGACAATATTGTCCACAAAATTTAAGAACCGGCTGGCAATTAAATTCCAATCATACAATGAACCGGTCGTTAATTGGCCATTTTTCCCCAATCGATCTCGCAGCTCTCGATTTTCAAGAATCTCTACCACTCCCGCAGCGAAAGCCTCCGGAGAATCTTCGATAAGAATATCCCGCCCTGCTTGTAATTCCAGCCCCTCGGCTCCCTTACTGGTAGATACTACTGGTGTACTCATGGCAAGGGCTTCCAAAATTTTTAACCGAGTACCGCCACCAATACGCAAAGGGATCACACTTAGCCATGCTCGCCCGATATTGGGACGCACATCTTCCAGGTATCCTGTGAATTCCACATTTGGGTCCCCTGGCAGTTTGCTGCGCAGCGTCTCGCTTAGCCTTCCTGTGATAAAAAGTTTTACCGCGGGTCTGCTTTTCTTGATAATCGGCAAAATTTCTGCAATAAAATATTGCATCGCATCCAGGTTCGCAAAGTAAGAAAGTGCGCCTGCATAGATCAGAGTATCCGGTTCAGGGGCTCCCCAGTCGCCTTGATAGAAATCCATCTCGATGCCGTTCGGGATCACTTGGATCCTGCAATTTGAGTGGTTAATATGAGAAATAATCCCCTTTTCGTTTTCAGACACAACCGTAAGACCATCCGCCCGCTGGATAACACTGTCCACATAACGAGCGTGCTTCCACCAGGTCAGGGTTGCACGCAACCTCCGCAAGAAATCGGTCTGCTTCTTGCGCTCTTCCTGGTAGATCGTAAGTTCGATCTCATCGATTAGCACCTTTGTCCTGCCGACATCTATTGTGTAAGGAGTCATATCCACTTGAGAGGCAACCACCAGGTTGTAGCTTGTTTTTCGACAGGCAGCTTGTACGGCGGCGCGAAATTCTTTCCGGTAGGTGTCATAGATAAACCTGGGCCGAGTAGATAAATACCCCAACCTGGCTCGAAAACTCTGAGGGTTATAATCTTTAAATTGAACGGTCTGTACAGATTTGCAAAAGGGTTTTAAACCTTTTAATCGCTCAGCAGAAATTGGTTCAGAAGCAAAAGAAATTAAGTCCACCTCATACTTGCTCGCCAGGATCTTGATCAGGTTAAAACATCTTTTCTTCGATCCATTATCTGGTGGATAAGGGAACCAGCGGGAAAGGAATAAAATCTTCATGACTGCCCGCTCATCCACAGACCAGGATCTGTCCATCCCCATTGCCCTATCACGGCATGCCGTAAAGCCCACTGCATGGCTTTGGCATGGGCCGTCTTACCAGCCCTGCGATTTTCGTTGATCCCTCGCAGGGTGCCATCAAGGGCATGCAAGAGTGACATGGGCTTCGAAGAAAACGGAGAATGCCTGTAAAAAAACAAAAACCGGTTGCGCGTCAAATAATATAGGGTAGTAGGTCCCAATTCTCGAGAAACAATGGAAGCCTTATGCTCCATCTCTCCTTTGGCCTCAAAATAAATCTTGTACCCGGCTTCCTTGACCCTCAAACACCAATCCGTCTCTTCCCAGTACATGAAAAATTTAGGATCGAAGCCCCCCACTTTTTCGATAACTTTCCGGCTAACCAACATGCCACAGCCGTTAATAAAGTCAACTTCTCCACTTTGATATTGGCCCGTATCAATTTCCCCCATACCCATATTATCCGCATACGCCATCCGCCAATTCACCCTTCCCCCAGCCGAGCTGATCGTCTTATTTTCATCCCAGGTATAGACCATTGGGCCAAGAATCCCAATGCCTGGATCACTTTGCATCGTTTTCATTAAGATAGAAATGCAGCTTGGCTGCAGGCGCGTGTCATTATTAACCAGGAAAATTGCCTCTACTCCCCTGGTGAAAGCATACTCAATCCCTTTATTATTTCCCAAAGCATATCCCAGGTTCTCTCCATTTTAAATCCATAACGCGCGCGGAAATTTTTCTGAAATGATCGGGATGGTTCCATCCTTCGACCCGTTATCAACCAGAATAACTTCCAGTTCAGAATAATCCTGTTTTTGGATCAATTCAAGACACCCTTTCGTCAATTCGACACCGTTAAAACACAGTACCACTACAGCTACTTTGGGGCTCACCTGATCATCCTTGAACACAAAAGATTGCGACTACTGTCACTTTCGAACTGCCAATCCCTGATAAGCTTCCAGTAATTGGGTTGCACTTACTTTCCATGAAAAATCTTGGGCACGTGCATAACCCAATCCTCTGAGTCGTTCCCTCTCTTCAGGTTCCCGGAACAAGCTTTCAAGGTGCCTGGCTAATAGTGCATCATCTTCAGCACCAATCATCAAACCAGCCTGCCCCAATACCTCAGGGATAGCCCCTCGGTCTGAAGCGATGATCGGCGTTCCACAGATCATCGCTTCCAGAAGCGGAATCCCAAATCCTTCGATCCAAGAAGGGAAAACGAAAACCGTCGCCATGCTGTATAGAGCGTTCAATATTGCACGTTCCGGTCGAAAAAAGAACTTGGCATAACCGGCTTCAACTGCTTCATGGACTTCCGGTGCCACACTTTCTCTGCGCGAGAAAAAGATAATTTCTTTATCCGTACGAACTTCTTCCGGCAGTCGCCTCCAGGCTCTCACCAAAACAGCCGGGTTTTTCAAAGCATCTGCCAGGACAAACGCTTTTGTGATGCCATATTCACTTCTCACCTTCCCCAGCTCCTCAGCCTCGGTCACTTGTTTGACATCCAGCGGTCTTCCATGGTGGATAACATGTACTTTATCGCTTGAGAGCTTCCCCCACGTAAGGATTTGCTGTTTTGCGTAGTTCGAGATGGTGACGATGAGATCGGCTTTCTGGACGGATTGGACGGTATGAAAATGTAAATAGGTCATCCAGGTTAAGGTACGCAGATTTTTCGGATGCCCGGCATAGATCTTCAATAACGGCATAATATTAATTTCATCGTGCAAGGTGATGACCGACCGCGCCTGGGCGGGTCCAAAGCCGCGGTTTGCGGGTATATGAACAACATCGGGCAAATCCCGCGCCATCGTCCTTTTCAAATAGTAGTCGTAATACAGGCTGGATAGGCCAGTTCGATAATTTACCAGCCTGAGAAATACATTTCCTGGTAGCTCTTTCAGCTCAAAAGGCTGCTTGGTATCTGCATACAAGTAAATTTGATGGCCCGCAGCGACTTCGAATAACGCCGGTAACAGGTTCCGTAGATACGAATTGATCCCACCCATAATTCCGTGAGAAAGATAGCGAACATCAATGCCTATGCGCATTACACGCTCCTGTCTTGTCGCTTCGCTGTGCGCGCGTAGATTTCCTTGTATTCCGCACTCATTTCTGCAACAGTCTTTACTGGTTCGATACCTTCTTTCAAGCGCAAAAGCAAATCCTTCTCGTCAACCAGCCGCTTCATCTGAGCCGCCAGGGCTTTCCAATCATTCCTCGCGAAAAGCAATCCGTTTTTCCCATGCTTAATCAGCTCATTCATACCGGGTAGGTCTGTCGCAATCACGGGTGTTCGTGTCGCCAAAGCCGATGAAACCACCAGGGGAAAATCATACCACGATGAGGGAACCACGAGTACATCAATCTCCATCATCACCTCGCCCATTCTACTGTTATCAAATGTGCCTAGGAATGAAATTCTTTCATCATTTCCCTTTAAGGCGATGAGTTCTTTCCCATATTCAAGATTCTTCTGTAAATCCCCGTATATTTTGACCTCAATTGGCGATTCCCTACCTATAAGCTGCACAGCCTTCAGCAGCAGATCAACACCTTTCATCGGGATCACCTGCCCGATAAAGCCAATCCTCAAACACCTGGATTCGGTCTTCGTGGTGAAGCCCCTCGCCCACGTCATATCCAGACCGTACGCAGAGTAAATAATACGATCTTCAAGCACTTGATATTTGAGGTAAAGATCCCTGAGAAACTTTGATGCAGTTACCACCAGGTCCGCTTTCCTCAACATCTCATTTTGATATGCAAAGCGTTGTTGCCAATTTCCCATCATCCCCCGAAAACCAGGCTGGTTCGTGATCCATGGGAAATGACCCATCCCTAATAAGATTGATCTTGCCATTTTTTCTGGCAGCACTTTCTGAACTCCCTTAAAAGCCTTCGTTCCAGCCATCAGGCATCTCGTACACTCCCAGGGATCATCCTGGCCCGGGCAAAGGCTCCCATCGTTCCTCAAAAGTGTGTTCTTTGCACAAACAAACCAGAAATCTGTCGCTGTCAAAACCACCGGGATTCCAAGCTCGCCAGCGGCCTGGATAATGCTCGCCGTTAGAGAATACAATGAGGTAATATGTAGAACATCAGGCTGATACTCTTTGAGGTATTTTTGAAAATACCGGTAAACCTCAGGATTTTGATATAAATACCGAAACACATCCGGCGCCTTTGTCCAGTTATAACGCAGTCGCTTGACAGAGACTTCCCTGGTAAACATCCTCCGTTTCCAGGATTTGATACCCCTCCGCGCTCTCCCAATCCTCGTTACAAATCACCTGCACCTCACACCCGCTCTCTGCCAGGCTTTTTGCCAATCCCAAAGTAAGGACCTCCGTTCCTCCCAGGTGTCCGGGTGGGAAAAAATGGGTAGCTAAAAGGACGCGCATTGGTTTTCCAGGTTCATATTAGTTTGGATGTTTCTGAAAATGAAATAGGCCAGAGATTCCACGATACAATTTATATAATCGGTTTGCTTCCCAGTCATAACTCTTCAAATATAATCGCTCAGCCCCAAAATCCTCTTTATATTTTTCAACACCTACCAGTCCACCGCTTGGACCAAGATCCAACCATTCATAACCATTTTCGCATGCATCGTGGATGATCTCTTCCATCAATATTTGATCCGGATAATAGTGGAAGTATTGCTGCAGAGTGGCTGCATGCCACCCACACACAATTAAATTATGATAGAAGGTCAACTTTCCCGAAACGATTTCATCGCCGACTTTTGCGAGCCATAATTTGATACCCTGATTCCGATTCAAATATATATTACGGAACAGTTCATAACTATAACGCACCAAGGTTTTCTCACCCCAACGCTGCAGGGTATCCTCATAGATTGAAAAATAGGTTTTGTAGTCTTCTTCCGTAGCGGCAAGCAAGGTTTGTGTCCCTTTGGCTTTTCCTTTTCGAACCTGCGCCCTTTTATCCCGGTCAATCTTTACGCACAGATCATCAAACGAACAGATGCGGATCACATGGGTATAATGTGGGCTGCTCTGAAAAGCAGGAGGCAAATCCATCTCTGAGAATGGATTACCCAAGAAGTGGTAGTGTGCCACTCTTAGAGCCGCCAACCGTTTATAGATACCGTTTATCTCCTGTTGAGTGAGTACCCTGGTTGCAATAACCCCACCATATCCACCCAAATATGTCGATTCTAACCACATAAAAATATTGTTTCGCTCAACAGATGCCAAAATAGGTACGATCGCGAAGTTCCCATCATCGAGGTCAAAACCTTTTGTGGCAATTTTAAATTGAGGATATGTTTCGACGATGATTTTCGCCCAGGTTGGCGTATGAAAGAAAGTTGCCCAGGTTGACTTTAAAGCTACTTCATTCCATAAATCAATAGAGGGAGAGTCGATAAATTTCATGTGTAAATTCCGCGCGATAAAAGTCTGTACTTCATTAGTACAATGATGTTTTGCCTCGGATTACATCCGAAAGACCGGTATAGAATCGATAAAGGCGATTATCTTTCCATTCATAGTTCATAAATCCCATCTTTTCTGCCCCAAATTTTGTCTTATACAGTTCGACACCTTCAATCCCCCCGCTCGGACCAAAGTCAACATACTCCAGACCATTACGGCAAGCATCTTCTATTATGGTTGACATCAATAATGGATCCGGAGAAGAACGTAAATGTTCTTCACAAGTAGCTCCATGCCAATAAAGAGCAATCCGGTTATGATAAAAAACCAATTTACCTGATACAACCTCATCATCGATTTTGGCCAGCCATAATCTTACAGAATCATTTCCTTGTTTGTATAATTGCTCGAATAATTCGTAAGGATAACATATTAAAGTACTATCTCCCCAGCGCCTGAGCGAATCCTCATAAACCTGATAATAAAGCTGGTAATCTTTCTCAGATGAAGCGGTATAAACCTGTATTCCAAGGCTTTTTGCTTTCTTGATCCCCCGGCGTTTATCGTCAGCAAAATTATTAAAGCAGGTATCGAAGTCAACTAATTTTAATACGTGGGTATAGTGTGGATTAGGTATATATGCTGCGGGCAGCTCAAGCTGTTCAAAAGGATTCCCAATCAAATGGACATGGACATCTCGAAAGTTTGTAATTTGCGCATAAATGTCGTTAACCTCACTGCTTGACAGCTTTCTTCCTGCAATTACACCGCCGTAGGTGCCCAGGTAAAGCGACTCGACCCAACGAAAAATTTTATTCTTTTCTGAAGACACCACTAACGGAACGACAGCTACTTCACCGTCATCAAGTAAAAAACCTTTCGTGCCAATTGAAAACTGCGGGTAGAGTTGAACAATAATTTTTGCCCAGGTTGAAGTGTGGAAGAATGTGGCAAACGCTGATTTATCCGCCACCTTATCCCACAATTCGAAAGTAACATCGTTAATTTTTTTAATCATATTTAGTAATTAATTTACTGCCACCTTTTGATTTAATTTCTGCCACTCTTCTGGATCAAATGTCCAATTGAGTTTCTCACATACCGTTTCCCACCGGCCCACCATATCTTCACGAAAGATAAATGGTATCCAACCGATTTTAAGATAAGTTTTAATGGCGGGTAAACGCCAATCATGTGTATCGAGATAAATCTCTTGATAACCACCTCTGAGTATCCTATGGGTTACCGCCGCGGATACCACATACCCTAATCCTTTGCCCTGATGAGCCGGATCAGCACCCACACAAGATAATGAAGCACCAAAAGGATGTAAAGGAGTCGGATTATGTAAAGCCATTGCAGTCGCAGCCATCGAGTCAGTTTCTTGATGAAGAACGAGAAAGAAACCATCCGGGATTATTTTATACAGATATTTCTCGAATTCGATGAAATTCCATCCCGGAAATCCCGCCCGCTCCATCAAACTAAAAAAACCTTGCTCATCTCCCGGCAGGTAGCAGCGCAGTTGGTATCCATCCGGCACGCTCCATTGAATTTCCGCGTTCAACCGGCTTGCAGGCCATACCATTTGCAGCTCTTCTTCAACCGCAGGAGGGCTTTTCTCTTCTGGTATTCGACCTGTCCAGGCGATCCTGATTCTTCGAACAATCTTCTCCACTAAGGTTTTTTCTGCCATGCATTGCCTCAACCATTTCTTTTTAATCGATCAAAATCTGCGCTTGATTGCATCAATAAGGAAGTTTGCTTCCCCGGTTGTGACAGCTTTTAGAGCGAAGATCGCTGCCATATAAACAATTCCACCAGCCGCCATCAGAATTAACAACGATATAAATCCTGTGTTTTTCTCGAAAATAGGAAGTGCACCTATGCCCCAAACCACCACACCCATGATAAAACTTGCAGCCACAACGCGCAGCAAGGGTTTCGTAACCCCTACGAATGTTGGTTTAGGTTTAATAATAAAAATTGACAAGATAACACTATTAAACCGGTTGATCACCAGGGCTATGGCAGCCCCAACCGCGCCGATTGTTGGGATCAAAGTCAGGCTCAGCACAATCGAAATAATGGCATTAATGGCAATATACAAAGCCACCTTCCTCTCCAAATTCATTACGATACTGGTCATCCCCAACACCTCAGCCAAAAACATGAAAGGTAGCGCCCAGACCATAATTTTAAACAAGACAACAGCTTCGGCGAAATCCGGTCCGTACAAGAGGATGATTAATCGATCTGCTACCAAGAATCCCCCGACCGCCAGCGGCATGGCGATCATCAGCAGATAACGCATAGCCCGTTGAACAGTATCTTTAATCGAACCTTTCCCTGAATTGAATTCCTTCACCAGCGCTGGAAACATCGATAATGCCAGGCTTTGAGCCATGAGCATGGTTGTTAAAATCAAATTATAGGAGACATTGTAATACCCGACCGCTGCAAAGGGCAAGATAAAAGACATAAATACAGTATCAAAGCGGGCAGAAAATTCAACAATCACGCTGATAATACCAAAAGGTATGCTGGCTTTTAACAGGTTCGGCCACCGCGCCGGGTGAGGTAAATTGAATCGTACTTTGAGCTGCCTGAATACAACGGTCACAGAAGCGATTACCATCACCAAGACCCCCAACAAAGAGGCGGTCAATAATCCCAGGTACCCTTTTCCAGTTAACAAGGCTACGGAACCCAAGGCAACAAAAGTCACCTGGTTGAATACATTAAAAAGGGACGAGTAATACAACCGCTCTTTAGCTATGAGCAGGCTGTCTAGTGGTCCATGGAACGCATACAGCAGCAACCCAATGCTGGCAATGAAAGTGCCAATCACAATATCGGTTGGCCTGCCTAATAGATACGCGGCTGAGGTATTTCCCAAAATGACGACGATCGATAAAATCGCTCGAAATCGCCATCGTATTTGGAACCATCCAGGCAATATTTGCATCATCACGCGCCATTTCGCGTGTCGAAAGTGTTGAAGTTCCCAAGTCTGTCAGGCTTGCAAAGATAAACGCAAATGCCATGATGCTGGTATAAATCCCATAATCGGACGCGCCTAATCGACGCACAACAAATACACTAAAACCGAACGATAAGATCTTAATCGTTGTTTGACCTGCTAACATCGCCGCGGAATTTTTTGCTATCCCGGACAATCTTTTCCGGCGAACGCTTTCGTCCTCTGTATTCAATTCTATCTCAGGGACAGGAAATGCCATTTATTCTCCAGTTTGATGAATTACCGGCGCTGATCCATCCGGCTTCGGTTCAATGTTTCCTGAGCCCCTCCATATATTTGCGGTAGATAGATGGTTAGGTTATCCGGTGTTGGGGTAATTGTTGGGGTTGTCGTTGGTGTAGAGGTAAACGTTTGCGTAGGAGTTGGGGTCATCGAGGCGGTTGCCGTTGAGGTGGAGGTAGGCGTTTTAGTAGGGGTTGGGGTCATCGAGGCAGTTGCCGTTGAAGTGGAGGTGTGCGTAACTGTTGCTGTTTGCGTCACTGTTTTCGTAACAGTCGCCGTTCTGGTGCTGGTCCCAGTCGGAGTGATCGTAAAAGTTGGCGTCTTTGTCGCCGTTGAAGTGGATGTCGCGGTTCTGGTGGCTGTCGCAGTTTGGGTAGGTGTGGCTGTGATTTCAGGCTCTACCCCCATGTTTCCTCCCCCAAAATCATCCCCCACCGCATTCACGGCTGAGGCAAACCACAAGCCAATCCGTCCGCCACTGCTCGCAAACGGCCAATTGCCCACACTTCGCACCCCCTGCAGCACACCGTTCCGGTAGATTTCCACATCTCCATTTGCCCTGGCACGCGCCCCAAACTGATCCCCATTCAAACAGTTCATCGCCAGGTCTGCCCCGCGCTGCACCCAACCTTGGCTGTCGGCATAGGTCCAGACCTGCACCGCCTGGCTGTCAGCAGAATATACCACTTCAATAACCCCACCCGACCAGCTCGAGGTATCCTGGATTTTTTAACAATAAATCCTGCTCACTGCCTTGCGTATCAACCCCTTTCATGGTCAGGTAGGCTTCCTGATCAGCACCGAAGTTTGTTTGCTGCCAGGTAATCATCCCTCCCTCACCCACATCCAACTGGTTGGCAGCAATGCTGTATCCAGATGTGTCTCCTGCCCAGCTGCTCCCGATGGTCCCATTTGCTCGGTTGAAAGTGTCTAACACACCTGTGGTGGGGAAGCTCACCTGTCCTACCTGCGTAGCAGTTGGGGTGAAAGTCGCTTGCCCACCCTGTGTAGCCGTTGGGGTGAAAGTCGCCGTTGAGCAGTTACCCGTGCCGCCCGTCCCCACGCTGTAACAAACATCTACATTGCTAACCGTCGTGCCCACCTTTACCTTGACCCCATAGTCTGTCGTGCGGAAGCTCCCACTGCCAGCCGCAGAGCCATTCAGGAAGACATGCAGGTCAGTGACTTGCCCGCTCCCCCAGCCCGGCAAGACCAGCTCGATCGCAGTCTCCGCATCGCTGGATCCGCTCACCAGGACATGGGCTCTAGCGGAAGCCCCATCCAGGGTGTAGCTCGGTGTGATGCTCACGCCCGAGCGCTTCACCCACCAGTCATACACTCCCACCGCATTGGTCGACCAACTGCGCGGTTTTGCGCTCACCTGGCTGATGTAATGCTGGATCATCGCATTTTGGTCGGAAGCATTATGGTTGTAGATATTGATCAAGGCGCCCAGCGCATAATAAAAGTCAATGGCTTCATCCAAAGAAGCAGTGGTATGTCCATCCAACGACTGCACCACATCGTCCAGGATCCATTCGCTGACCGACTGGTTCAGGTGCTGGAAGCGCTTCCCATTCACCTGGGTGGAGACCGTCCAATGTGGAAAAACCGAAAGCTTCTGCTCTCCCAGGGTGATCACCCCCAGGTCTTCCAAGATCTGGTATGACTCTTCCCGGGTGGAGTTGAAAGCAGGCGAAACCCACAGGCGTGGGCAGGTGCCCGCCGCACCGCAGCCCGCTCGCCCATTGTCCACTCCCGCCAGCCAGCCATCAATATCCTGGAAGGATTGCTGCAGAGAAGCCCGGGCGTAAGCGGCGCCGCTGCTGTAGCCAGGCTGGGTGGTGTCCAGGGCCTCATCCGGTCCCCAATGCCAATAATCATAATCTGTTGGCACCAGGCTGTTTGTGTTTGGGTTATCCAGCCCGCCATTGTGCGAGCCAATCGAGGCGCCGTACAAGGACGCCGCCGTCCGCAGACCGGGCGATCCCATCGCTCTTCTGCTGTTCGGTCAGGAGTTGGTCCTCTGAGCCCAGGCGCAGAGTGCCGGTGGTGAAGTAGTAGTCGCCCTTGGCGCCATGCTGGTACTCGTATTGAGCAGATTGGTCGATGAGGATGATCAGGGAACCGATATTCTCCAGGTCATGGCGCACCATAAAGGCAGCATCATATTCATAACGCCACGGGCTGAGCTTGATGATCGGTAAGGCACTGGCTTCGAAAGCCCATTCGATCGCCCGCCGGAAGAGTACATAATGATACATCCCCACATCGAAGCCCCCGTGACCGATCAGCGGCTGCAGCAGACCGTAGTAGATCACCTTCCCACCCCCGTAGCTGTTCACCGTCAAGAGGGGTCCGCTGCTCCCGTTCGCCAGCACCTGCGCACTCCCTGAGGTGATCTGCCAGGCCAGGTGATCCTTGTGCGCAATATTATTCGGGTAGAAACCGGATGGGATCTCTTCAGAGCTCATCGGCATCCGCCAGATATTGGTTCCCGCTGGGATATGGGCAGTCAGGCGCTGGTCCACCAGCTTGGTGAAGAGATTGTTGGTATACCAGTTCTGCAGGCTGGCAGAGGCCATATGCACCCCCATCTCAGCAGCCAGGGCAAAATCCCCCCGCGTCCTCCCGTCGGGATAGCGCGTGAAGGCAGAGGCTCCCGCAAACAGGAAGCCGCCCGCCGAAACATAATTGCGAATGGGTGCAATCTCATCATCACTGATCGCCTCCGAAGCCAGGCTGATCAGGATAGGGTAGCGCGGCGTACCATCTGACTTCAGCAGATTACCTGAGCGGACCTGGGCATCACTGACCACCACATAGGGCGTGCCGTCTGACTTCAGCGCCTCTTTGAGCGCTTCGTACATGACGAAATAGTGCCACTGGGTGATCCACCATTCTCTCCCGCTTGTTCCCGAGCCTGAAGGTGTGGATGGTCCTGCGGTCATATTTTCCAGAGCCGTCGTTTGCTCGCTAACGTGGATTGCCACTACCGGGTCTGGACGAGAGATCAGCGCCTGGTTCACCACTCTCCCCGGGGAGGCCAGGGCTGTGATGGGTAGAAGGGTGACCATCAATAAACCGGCTAAGATGAGGCGAAAATGCTTCTTAACCCTATCTGGTTTCATATTATTATAAGCCTGTCGCGAAAAACAAAATAATAGAAAATAATTCCTGGCTTCTGAATGTTAATTAGGTGCTTGAGGTAAATCTTCACGAGCAGCTAATTGAGACAGCGAAACCGAGTTACTAATTACGGATTTGATCTGAAGATTGCCGGTAAATAGACCTTATAGGTTGCCTGGATATCTACGCTGGCATAATCATCTTCAGCAGGGGCATCATTTCCAGGTATAGAATCAGGGTCATATTGGTCACTTACAGAAACCTGGGCAATATTCTTGATCGTACCTACCAGATCAACCCTTGCAGTTATCGAGAGAAATGCTTCCTGTCCTGATTGCAAGATGCCAACTGCCCAGGTGCCGGTCGTTGGGTTATACGCCGAGGCTGAGCTGACAAAGGTCAACCCCGCCGGTAAAACATCTCTTACCTGAATACTGCCTGCGCTGTTAGGCCCTTCATTTTTGATCTTCAGTGTGATCACAAGCTCAGAATCCACCCTTGGTTTATCGGTTGACACGGTTTGTGTAAGCGATAGATCCGCCAGGATAGGCGACATGCTCACTGTAACCGTGTTATTTCCTGGAACAGGATCGCTTTCATTAACAGAAGAAACCTGTGCGGTATTATTAAAAGGTCCGTGGGGGAGTACCTTGGCAGACATCACAAGTACGGCACTTCCATTCAAATCAAGTGTACCCACATTCCAGGACCCGTTTGCATACGAACCTTGCGTTGTGTCTGCCACGATGGCGGTATAGCCAGCCGGCAGTGAATTTACGACCTCCACCCCAGTTGCCTGGCTTGGTCCATGATTCGTTACAGTCACCGTGAAACTAACCGTACTGTAGATCTCAGGATTGGTCTTAGAAGCGATCTTAGCTAAAGACAGATCTGCAGCGCCCTGAATGGAGGTTTGGGCGGATGCAGAATTATTCCCAGGGACCAAATCCTGATTGCTGCTGGCTGCGGCTGCCTGGTTTGTCAAAATTCCTCGTATATTGGGATTGATAGCCACAACGAGATCAAGCCTCTTCGTTGCTCCGAACGCCAGGTCACCTCCCAAACAACGCACTTTGTTTCCTGGTGCTAACGCGCAGGACCATCCCAGGTTGTTCGATGAATAACTCATGCCCGCCGGCAAAGTATCCGTCACTACCACCCCGGTTGAATTGGATGGGCCATTGTTCGCAACCGACAGTGTATAGGTTGCCTGCTGTCCTGCGATAGCCGTAGCATTCCCAGTTTTGGAGAGAGAAAGATCTGCTCGCCAGGATACATCCGTTGTCACATTCGAGGTATTGTTGGCTGGAAAGATGTCAGTTGTAACACTGCTCACCCTGCTGTGGTTTACAACATTTCCGAATGTGCCAGTGTCTACGTTCGCTGTTACCAAAATGCTTGGCGTTGTCCCTTTACTCACAGAAATCTTCGAACAAGTAACCGTCTTACTCGTGTTGCTGCAAGTCCATTCTATTGATGAAACACTAACAATACTCATTCCAGCCGGTAAGGTATCCGTCACCAGGACATTTAGAGCGACCGATGGGCCCAAGTTTGTCACATCCAGGGTGTAATTAACTTGCTGACCTGCAATCGCTGTAGATCCGCCACTTTTTACAATTTTCAGGTCAGCAGCAGGTAGAGCATTTGTCGTCCTTGTCGAATAATCATCCTCCGTGACGATTCCATTCCCAGGTGTTGAATTGGTATCTTGCGCATCACTCGTCCATATTTCTGCGATATTTGTGGCTGCCCCCTCTATTTTCACAATAACCGAAAGCTGTAAACTCTGGTCTACCCCTACAGATACTGTACCGACATCCCAAATCCCGGTTATCGGGTCATAACTACCTTGTGAAGGAACTGCATTGGAAAATGTATAAGCATTTGACGGAAGGATATCCTTTACGGTGACCCCCGTCGCATTACTGGGTCCGGCATTATGAATCGTTAAGTTGAAAAGGACTTCAGCACCTGCATATGGGGTGCTGTTAGAGACAGTTTTTACCAATGACAGGTTCGCCACAAGGATTGGCTTAACTGTTACACTGGCATCATCATCTTGGGTGGTGCTGTTGTCGTTCGGCGTCGAGTCGAGGTCTGTCTCATTGGCCGCAGTCACCTGGGCATAGTTGTCATAAGTCCCACTGATCTTTACTGTGCCGGTTAGCTGCAGCGTCGCACTCTGGTTCACAGCCAGCGTGCCCACCGTCCAATCGCCTGTCCCCGCGTTGTAGCTCCCCTGGCTGGGAACCGAGCTCTTGTACTGGTAGCCTGTCGCCAGCAGGTCTTTCACCTTCACCCCGGTTGCCTGGCTGGGACCTTTGTTTGTCACCGTCAACGTAAAGAGCACATCCTCCCCTACATTTGGTGTCGTGCTGGATGCCACTTTACTCAGCTCCAGGTCCACCTGGGCATTCACTGTGGTGGCTGCCTGGCTTGAGTTGTTGGATGGAACCGCGTCCACAATATTGTTTGACACAGAGACCTGGTTCGTCACACTCCCACGCGTCTCAGGCTTTACCGTCGCCACGATCGTCACATTCGAGCTGGTCATTCCCAATGAAGCCAACGTGCAGCGCACCTGGCTTGTCGTAGGCGTGGGGCAGGTCCAGCTTCCCGGAGTCACCGATTTATAGGTCACTCCTGCCGGCAAGGTGTCGGTTAGCACCACATTGGTGGCACTTAATGGTCCCAGGTTCTCCACCGTGACCACATAAGTCACATCGTTGCCTGCCAGCACTGGATCGGGGTCATCAGTCTTCGTCACCCTCAAGTCTGATGCCGGGACGGGTGAGACTGTCACCGTGTCATCATCATCTTGGGTGGTACTGTTGTCGTTCGGCGTCGAGTCAAGGTCTGGCTCATTAGCCGCAGTCACCTGGGCATAGTTGTCATAAGTCCCGCTGACCTTTACCGTACCGGTTAGCTGCAGTGTCGCGCTCTGGTTCACCGTCAGCGACCCCACCGTCCACTCGCCTGTCCCCGGATCATAGCTCCCCTGGCTGGGAACAGAGCTCTTGTACTGGTAGCCTGTCGCCAGCAGGTCTTTCACCTTCACCCCGGTTGCCTGGCTGGGACCTTTGTTTGTCACCGTCAACGTGAAGGTCACATCAGAACCCATATAAGGCGCTGTGTTGGATGCCACTTTACTCAGCTCCAGGTCCACCTGGGCATTCACTGTGGTAGCTGCCTGGCTTGAGTTGTTGGATGAAGACGGGTCTGCCAGGCTGTTTGACACAGAGACCTGGTTCGTCACACTCCCACGCGTCTCAGGCTTTACCGTCGCCACGATCGTCACATTCGAGCTGGTCATTCCCAATGAAGCCAGTGTGCAGCGCACCTGGCTTGTCGTGGGTGTAGTGCAGGTCCAGCTTCCCGGTGTCACCGATTTATAGGTCACCCCCGTCGGTAGATTATCGATCAATACCACATTAACGGCATTAGAAGGACCTAAATTCTGGACTGTGAGCAGATAGGTCACATCGTTGCCTGCCAGCACTGGATCTGGCGAGTCCGATTTTGTCACCGCCAAATCCGCGGAGGAGCCTCCGCCCTGGTAGATTGCGACGACTGCGTGGTTTACTGCTGTAGTATTAACAAAAGCCTCACTCTTCCCTTTGATCGTTTGCAAGCTTATCGTAGCTGGGTTTCCATCAATATTGACTGAGTCGAGCTGGCTGCCTTGATAAGTAGCCGGAATGAGCAAAGTCAGATTTTGTTGAGAACCGCCACTTGCTACCAGGTTAAAAGACAGGCTTTTACTTAGAGAATCCCAATTAATTTGCGTGAGCTCAGCATCATGTCGGGCGGTAACATAATTCAACCACTTGTCTGCGTTCCACATGGGAATCCCCAGGCCGTCAGCATAAGTCATCGTGCTCTCAGCCCATCCTGCAGTCGAATAGTAATAATCGGAATGAAATTGGGTCATAATGGCAGCATAATCCCCCGCCTGGCTGCTATCAATCAACTGCTTTGACACAGCAAATCCACCTGCTGCATCCAGGGCTTCCCAACCAGAGCCCGCCCCGACAATGAGTTGTTCGTCAACCAATTGCGTTAATTGCTGGAAATTATTCAAGATAGTACCAGTAGAATTTATAAATTTCATCGACTGCCCACTGCCATTGATATACCCATGCGCCCATGAGTTGTCGGGTTTCTGAAGCCAGGTTCCCCATGAATAAAAATTGGTATCCAGATGGATATTATGAGAGATGGCTATTTCTGCTGCAGTTGTCCAGCCTTGCCACGCCACCCGGTGGTTGCGAACTGTATTCGATTTTGGGGTGCTCGGGAATTGGAGGGAATACCAACCCTCATAAGTGTTATAACCTTCTGTTAAATTATTTATGGGGTAATAGGAATCCTCTGAAAAATCATAAGGATGGATCCCAAACGTATGACCTCAGATTCGTCCAAGCTATAATATTGTTATCGGCTGGATCCCCTGCAATAGACAGGTAAAATGTAGCTTTTGCATTATGTGAATTAAGGCTGTTGATTTCGTTCTGGAGGTCGGCTGTTGGACTCCCGTGCACATCAGCCGTGATGATCAGCATGGTCTTCTTGCCATTTGGAAAATACCACAACTGTGGGAGCGGTTCTGTCGCCGAAACCATTTGCTTGACCAATCTGGCGAAGAGGCGCTGCTGTTCATCTGCTTGAGGTATAGGGACCAAGTCAAGATCCACCCATGAGCCACCCCCAGAAGTAAGATAAAGGTCGATACTTCGAATAACCAAATCATGGTCAATATCTTGATCAGCATTTAGCGGATTACCCTGCCTGGTGTAGACAACGTTTTTAGCCAGGTCATAGTTAAATGCAACTGCGCTGCCGCTTGAAGAACCTATCACTGCAGGATATCCGGTTCCAGTCGTTCGACTTGAATAAATTTCAGCGATCATCACCGCGCCTGATAGCATGTTGTACTGATCAGCTGAACCATGTATTTGCAGACCAGAAGAAGTCAATCCACTTGCTGGGGTTTCTCCATTCCATGAGGCCCCATTGATGAATTTAACATATCGATCTGAAACGGTACTGACTTTTGTTCCTAAACCAAACAAACCTTTAATTTGCGTATCAGGACGCATGGCGATTAAGCGCCCACCCCCATTAACGTAATTGGTGAACATAGTGGCCTGGGCACTCGATAAAGTGGTCTCAGCTAAGATAGTCAACGGGTAATTTGGAAGCTCAGTAATATTCACCTGGGTGAGTTCCTGGATTACAAAAGAATTCAACCCCTCTGCGCGTAAAATTTCTCCTAAATATTTCCCAAACGGGTTTGTGGAATAGCTCCCATTCACAACCACGAGGATGGGTGGGGTTGAGGCCGCACTTACATTTTCAGTGGTTAGAAAAGGTAAGAACAGAAGAATAATGCACAATATAGTTCGAATTTTACGAGACAAAAAATGAAAAGAAAACATATAATACCTCTCTTGTTCGTGGAAAATACTACTTTCTTAACTGGTATAACGAATAATAACCAACCTCGTTTACAAGCTGATAATTGCTTAATATCTGTGAAATATTATAAATACCGCTGTAACGTCCAAACTGCCCAACCAAGACATATTCGGGTTTGGTTGTTTCTATAAAGTTGTAGGAAGTAGAAGGAGCGGCACCTCCCCGCCATATATAACCAACGGCAGCATCCAATAATATTTGTGGAGGAAAATGATATTTATGATTTGTGAGAAAACCCATTTCTGGCTCCCAGGTTTCCACAATTGCATCTTTTGGAATGGCCTGGTCCATATATTCTGCCATCAAGGCCGGGGTATTTTGAGGAGGGAAGATGATCTCGGACACATCCTTAATTAACATCGATCCGACCATAATAATAAACCACAACGCGAAGACATTCCTCAAAAATAAGGGGGTGTAATCGTAAAATTTCATCTTTTCTGACCACTCGGATCAGTTTTTTCCATTCCAAATTAAAACCATCGGTAAGATAATAGAATAATTTTGCAGCAGTGAGGGTAGAAAAAACTAATGCAGGAAAGGCATACCGGATCCAGCCCACGGAAGCGACGACATACCAGACCAAATTCCAGCCAATGATGATATAGAGCAATCCCCATTTTAAGCCTTCTTTATTCCGGGGAAGCACCAAAAAAGCGCCAAAAGTAAGAATAACGAATAGCCAACCCAGGTATGTTTTAAAATCGAGTAATTGCTGAACAGCTTTTAACATGACCGATGGCTGGAGCACCAGGGCTGCGCCGGCAGTGGCAGTCCGTAATGTCTGAAAATTCTCAGCAAAATTACCAGAACCAAGGAAAACAATGAGGATGATTTCCCAAGCTACGTAACAAGCTCCGGAAACTATGCCGGGAATAATAAAAAACTTATTGGGAACTGCACGATAATAGATCAGGTTGGCTATCCATGCCGCAAATAATGCCGGGCCAAGCACCAGAAAATATTGGTTCTTTGTGATCATTGCCAGGCCTAACAACAAGCCGACCCAGATTAAGATTTTCGGGCTGGCTTTTTCCCAATACCGGTACCATATCCAAAATGCAACCAAAATAAATAAGAGACCCGCAACTTCCCCCAGAACCTGGCGACCATATTCGAGGATATCGATACTTCTCGAGGATACCAGTAACGCAGTCGCCATCCAGGCAATCGCGGTACCGCCAAAATTCTTAGCGAACTGAAAAAACACTAGGATGGCGCCAAGCAAATAAAAAGCCATCACGATTCTTGCCTGGAGAAGCCCAATACCGAAGAATTTAAAGGATAATGCAATCGGTAATAAAATGGTTGGGCCGACTCCCAGGGTTGGCCCATAACTCCGAAATCCTTCACTCGAAAAATCAGCGTATTTTCCGAATAAAACGAATGCCTTCGGTACGTGTAAGTGGGAACCTTCATCAAACCATGTGACCGGGAATTTCGTTGAATTAAAAAATACCAGGAAGAAGATAAACACCACCCCGGCTATCTTAAGGTATTTATTGTCCCAATAACGTTCCATGAATCACTCCTGCTTACCCTAATAAATTTTTCGCAATAAGAAATCGGATTTTAGGGTCGGATAAAATTTTATGAAGGTCACAGGTGTCAGAATAATCTCTCAACACCTGTGACCTTTTTTCAATAAATCAATCCCGAAACTACGGATTCTTCAAGACAAGCGGCAGGTAGATGTAATAATTCACGCGATACTGAACAGCAGACAAGTCATCTTCAATCAGTACACTGTTTCCAGGCACTGAGTCCGGATCATGCACATTGCTGGTCATCACCTGCACCTGGTTGGAATAACTCCCTGTTGCACTGGCTTGCAGAGTTAACTGGATCACAACCTCCTGGTTCGCAGGGATCGTACCCAGGGTCCAAGTAAGTGTGCCGTTGTTGTTCACCGCTGTATGGTCTGAGCTGACAAATACGTGATTAGCAGGAATTACATCGCTAATAGTCACCCCTTCTGCGCTGCTCGGGCCTGAATTGATCACCCGGATCTGGAAAACTACCGGCTTTCCAGGTTCGGGTTTTGTCGTGGTCAGAGTCTTTTCGATCGAAAGGTCCGCCACCGGTACTGGGCCTAGGGTAATCGTCCCATAATCATCTTCTGCAATTACGCCATTTCCCGGTGTTGAATCCGGGTCGACAACCTGGCTCTGCCACACCTCAGCGATATTTTGGTAATTCCCTGTTGGTTTCACCTGCGCGGTGATTTCCAGCAGTTTGCTCTCACTTGCTTGCAGGGTACCTACATTCCACATACCCGTTAGAGCATCGTAGCCGCCAGGCAGGTTCGAGCTTACAAAAGTATAACCGCTGCTAAGCAAATCCATCACGGTAACCCCGGTTGCCGGGCTGGGTCCCGCATTCGTAACCGTTACACTGAATACCACAGACTCTCCAACATAGGGCGCACTCTTAGAAGCTTGTTTGGTCAAAGATAGGTCAGCTCCTGGAATGGCAGCAACCGTGACCGAGGCATCATCATCTTGGGTGGTGCTGTTGTCATTCGGGGTCGAGTTCAATATCTGCCTCATTGCTTGCAGTCACCTGGGCGTAATTATCGTAGGTTCCAGTGGTTTTTACCGTACCGGTAAGACGCAGCGTTGCACTCTGGTTCAACGACAGCGCACCCACCGTCCACTCGCCTGTCCCCTGATCGTAAGTCCCCAGGCTGGGGGCTGCCCCGACAAATTGATAGCCCGTTTCTAACAGGTCCTTCACCTTCACCCCCGTCGCCTGGCTCGGTCCCTTATTCGTGACTGTTACCGTAAAGACCTGGGTACTGCCCATAATAGGTGCAGTGCTGCGCGCCACTTTAGACAGCTCCAAGTCCGCCGAACTATTAATTGTAGTAACTTCCTGGAAAGTGTTATTTAACGCGGTTCGGTCAGCGGTTGCGCTTTTGACATCCACCTGGTTGGTGACACTCACACGCGTCTCAGGCTTTACCGTAGCCACGATCGTCACATTCGAGCTTGTCACCCCCAGCGATGTCAGCGTGCAGCGCACTTGGTTTGTGGTGGGTGTGGGGCAAGTCCAGCTCCCCGCCGTCACAGACCTGTAGGTCATTCCAGTCGGCAAAGTATCGGTTAGCACCAAACTGGCAGCAGGCGACGGTCCCAGGTTTTGCACCGTGACCACATAAGTCACATCCGTCCCTGCCACAGCCGGGTCAATACTATCAGTCTTTGTCACTCTCAAATCTGCTACTGGAACGGGCACAGGAGTTGTTGCTGCATAATCATCTTCGGTAATAACGCCGTTTCCAGGAGTTGAATTTGGGTCAAAGATACCGCTTTTTGACACCTCAGCAGCGTTCGAATAAATTCCAGAAGGGTTCACGACCGCCTTGATCGTCAGGACAGCATTTCCTGCCGCAGGGATAGTCCCCACGGTCCATAACCCAGTGGTATTGCTATAAGTTCCCAGGGTTGCTGTTGCACTGGTGAAAGTATATCCACTTTGAAGCTGGTCTTTTACCTCAACCCCCGTGGCGTTATTAGGGCCAGTGTTATTGACGGTCACGGTGAAATCTACCGTTGAACCTACATCCGGATTAGATTTGGAGACGGTTTTTGTAAGATTCAAATCTGCAGAAGAGCCGCCGGTGGTTAGGCTGATCGAGTCCAATGCCGACGTAGCACTCCCATCCGTAGGACCCGTCAACAATATCTGGTATTCAACGTACCGGTTCGGAGAGGCAATCGTACCCCCGCTGGTCGGAATCGTAGTCCAGGTTGTCCAGGCCAAGCCATCTGACCCGGTGCGCGTTTGCACTGTCAAGGTGGTGCCGGCAGGGATGGAGGTAACCCAGCTGGCAGTTTGCCAGAGGTTGCCTGCTCCAGCATCCAATGGGCAGCTGACATAACTCCCTGAAACCGCATAGGGAGGCGAGACCTGGATCTCATCCACCGTCAGGCTTGTTGTTCCGTTGTTGCTCATCCATAGAGTTGCATTTGCCAGAACTGTGCTGGTAAATGTTTCAGATGCATAAACTGGAGTTGGACTTACATCAACTTGATAAAAATTCGCTTGATCATGGGTAGCGTCTGCAGCCAGCCACTGGATTTTATAAAGATGCGATCCGGTCGGAAAAGGAGTGAGCAGTTCATCGTGGAAATTATAAAGTCCAGTGCGGGCATATAGGGTTGGAGAAATAGGAGTTGTCGATAACGTGCTAAATAAGAGATATTTGGGAGCGGTATCAAAATTCACTCCAAAACCCACTTGCTGCCAGGCACCCTGGGTGAACTCAATCTTTCCGTCCATCACACCCCGATTAAAAACAGCGGGTATTCGAACGCACATACCCACCCGCAGGAATGGTCAGTTTTCCACCGCTTACCACCGGGGTATAAGCTATCGGGGGGACCGCCCACGACCCAGAAACCCACTTGGTGCTGTCCAAGGTTGTGCCATCGAAATTATCACTGAACGCTCCAGCCAGCTCCACACTCCCCCCCAGGTTATCACTGATGTGAGCGTTCGTCTTTACAGCACACGTCTGGTCGAAATCGGTGATCGTTGTATGGGTAACGACAGCATCAGGTGCCTCTGGGGCTGCGAAGTTCTCTCCAGATGGCAATGCTAACCGCCCAGCCTGTGCCTCTACCCCCAATAACGACATCATCAAAATTACACAACAAAAAACAAGCATTATTTTTCGGGAAAACAATATTTTTGGTATCATGGTATTCTCCTTTTTTTCTCAATTCTACGAACGATTTGATATCCTGTTCCATCACCGGTTTCTGGTTTTTATGTATCCATTCCTGAAAAACTTTTAAATAACCAATAATTACCCCAAGGAGAGTTCTCTAATAATAATATCGGTTAAATCCTTGGCATGCTTGCAAACCGACTCCCCATTCGTTAATGCCGGATATATTTGAGCTGTTGTCGAAAGGTAAAGATTCATCACTGGTGTCTTTACGGCTGGGATCAGATCCGTCTGGTTCAGACCATGCAAAGGCTCAACATACCTTTCCCGGTTCACAAGAAAATACTTGATCGTGCTTGGGTCAAATTTAGGAAACATCCGTTTCAAATTTTCCAGCCAGATTTGCCTAATTTCATCATCCGTCTTTTTCTGCCAGGGACTCCCTGGTGCAGTGTATTTCGGTAGATAAACCAGGTGATACCCACCGACATATTTTGGATCGATGTAGGATGTGGTCTCGATCACACCTGTGAACGGAATACTTTCATCTGTAATATTTAACGTCCAATAAGCTGTAAGAGGTCGTTCGAGAATAAGCAAAGGCGCCACAATTCCAAGGTAATCGGTTTTGTTCAAATATTCCTGGTAAGCAGGGTCCGCCCCCGGGATCAGGCGAGCGAAAATAGGCGATTGCACTGTAGCTGCCACGCCGTCGTAACGGTTTACCTGCCCATCTGCCATGCGGATCCCAACCGCCCTCCCGTTTTCAATGACGATTTCTTTCACCGCAGTGCTCAGGTGGATCTTTCCACCTTTTTGCTGGATTTTTTCAGCCATCGCCTGGATGAGCGTGATATACCCGCCGATCAAATGCCCGGCTTCCTCTTTTTGGCTTGCCCCGCCGCGGGTAGACTTCATACGCACCAGCCGAGACCAAATATATGTTGCTGGTGTGTTTTCAAATCCCCCATCAAATTTGGCCATCAGCATCGGACGCCATATATTCTTAAATGTCGTCTTTCCACTTAGCCTCACCAGCCACTTCTCGACGTTCACTGACTCGAGCTTCTTCCAATCTTTGTAAAATTGGGCTGCCAGCACCGTCAATCCCAGGCGAAAACGATCGATCCAGCCTAGAGGTGGAAATTTCATAAAATCAACGATATTGTTCATCGGGTGGATCGCATTGTTGTAATAGAAGCCCATCTTTGTTTCTTTGAACCTGAGCTGATCTTCGATCCCTAATTCCTGGCAAAGCTCCCTAAGATTCCGGTCGCTTGATAAGATGGCATGATAAAAACGATCCACATTCGTCCCGTCATCGAGTCGAAGTGGACCCGCTAGCCCGCCTAAGATCGGTGAAGCTTCGAATATCTCTACTTCATAATTTTTCTGGGAAAGGTAATATCCCAGGCTTATCCCCATAATCCCACCGCCAATAATTCCAATTTTCATGGACACCTCATCACAATCTATGTGTAACTTTTATTTGTTATCGGATAGGAAGAAACGATTTGTAAAATTTTCTCGCTGGCCTTCCCATCTCCAAAAATGGGCGCCTGTTCCGCTGGGGGAGAGAAACTCCACCAGGCTGCCACAATTTCTTTGTCATCGGCTCCCACAAGCCGGTTCCAGCCCGCTTCCAAGGTTTCCATCCATTCGGTCTCATCCCGCAAGGTCAGGCAAGGAACCTTCAGGAAATAAGCCTCGCGCTGCACCCCTCCAGAATCGGTGGCAATCAGGCGTGCGTTCTCTTCGAGGACTGCCATATCATAGTACCCCACCGGCTCAATCATCCGCAGGCTCTTCCCAAATTTCACAGTTAATTTTTCAATGACCCCGCGCGTGCGCGGGTGAACTGGAAAAATCACATCCTCACCTACCTGGCTGAGTGCAGTCAGAATCCTGGTCAAGCGCTCAGGGTTATCGGTATTTGCTGCCCGGTGGATGGTGACCAGGGCGTAGCCTTTTGGCTGAAGCCCTAGCTTCGAAAGAGCGGAGCTTTTCTGCCTGGCCAGGGGCAGGTTTGCCAGCATGGCATCCAGCATCACATCCCCCACCCAATACACTCCAGAGCGGATGCCTTCATTACCCAGGTGATTTACTGCGGTTCGGCTGACACAGAAGAACAAATCCGACAACCGGTCGGCTGCCAACCGGTTGATTTCCTCAGGCATCCTGCGGTCGAAGCTGCGTTCGCCGGCCTCGATATGTGCCAGGGGGAAATGCAGCTTGCTTGCGGCAAGCGCTCCCGCCAGGGTCGTATTCGTATCCCCGCGGATTAGGACCAGGTCAGGGGTCTCAATGAGTAACACTTCTTCCAATCGCACCAAGATTTCAGCCGTCTGCTTGGCATGCGAGCCCGATCCAACCTCCAGGTTGTAATCGGGCTTTGGGATGCCAATCTCATCGAAGAAAGTTTGCGACATCAAGTAATCATAATGCTGCCCGGTATGCACCAGTATTTCTTCATGCTTCGTCCGCAGCATCTTACTGACCGGAGCTGATTGGATGAATTCGGGTCTTGCACCAACGATCGATAATATTTTCATTTACGTTATATAAGATCCGTAGGTATGATTAGACTCATGTCCACATTGGCTTTAGCTTCAAACGTACCAGCAGCACCTCACCCTGGAACATCAAATGCGCTTTGATGGTGCGCATCAGCTTTGCCTTAGAGACGCCGAACATCCTCCGGTATAGAGCAGCCGGAAATTCTTTCACCCGGTAACCTTTCAGCATCGCTTTTACCATCAGCTCAGTTCCAGACAAGAAGCCATCCGATTTAAAGGTTATTTTGTCAATCACTTCCCGTTTGTATGCCCGGAACAAGCAGGTATAGGTATGGATGTTCCAATCCACCAGCACGCGATAGATCATGGATGATCCCCGGCTCAAGACCAACCGGTATCCCGGCACCCCTACCACCTGCCCTTGCGGGTGGTAGGGAGAAGCTGTGACAATGTCAGCGCCATCCAAAGCCGCCAGCAGCGCTGGCATATTGGAAAATTTGTACGTCCCGTCGCTGTCGGTGGTTATGATCAGGTCACCCGTCACGGATGAAAAACCAGTCTTGAGAGCTGCTCCCAGGCCCTTGTTTCGCTCATGCTTCTTGTAGACAGGGGTTACATTCGGAATTTGTTCGACCTTGAGTTGATCCTGGATCGCCTCTAAAGTCCCATCGCTGCTCCCATCATCGACAAAGATGATCTCCACCTGGTAATCCTTTGCCAGTGTTTCTACCACCGGCAGCAGCTCTTCGCGCAGCTTTTGTATATTATCGACTTCGTTATAACAAGGAATGACAATTGAAAGCTTCATTTTTTTTTAATTCACGGCCAATTGAGTCTGTCCGACCTCCACAAGCTGTTCCAGGATCAAATCTCTTATTTGAACTGCCAGTTTCAAAGCCATGTAGCCATCTTTTGCAGACACATACGAATCTTTATTTTCAAGCACGCACTCGGTAAAATGCTGCAGCTCAAGGAAGAGCGGCTCGAAAGTAGGCACATTTATCCGTTCCACAATGCTTTCCTGGCGATATTTAACCCCTCGTTTGTTTGCATTGATATACTCGCCGATCGTGCTGCGGTGTGCCAGGATAGATTTTCCCATCAGGTCGCATTCAAGATAAGCTTCTCGGCAGGTTACCTCGATCTTACGAACTTTTTCCTCAGTGACGCGCGAGGCCGTCATAGTAAGGATGGGTCCACCTGTGAAGAAGAGCTGTGCCACGGCATGGTCAATCGTCCCGCTGTTGGCGGTAAAGCCCAATGCGCTGATCTTCTCTGGATACTTACCGACTAGGTCGAGGACCAGGTTCGTATCATGGATCATCAAATCCAACACCACATCCACATCCTTGTTGCTTCCCTGGTACGGGCTCAACCGGTTGAAGTTGATTGCCATCGGTCGCAGCTCTTCCAGCACGTTTTTCAGCTCCATGTATGCGGGATTGAAGCGCTCAATTTGCCCCACCTGTACGATTAATTTTTGACTCTCCGCCAGGGTTACCAGCTTCTCAGCTTGGTCGAGAGTCTCCGTGATCGGCTTCTCCACTAATACATGCACACATCTTTTCAAGCATTGCATCGCCTGTTCGTAATGCGTGGGAGTAGGCGTAGCCAACACAACAGCATCCACCTTCTCCAAGAGCTGACCCAGGTCAGGAAAGTACTCAACTTCGAACTGTTTCGCCACCCGGTTACCGACCTCCACGCTTTGGTCATAAACACCGACCAAATGTGTCTTCCGTAGATTTGACAAGACACGGCAGTGTCTTTGTCCCATTCTACCAACTCCAATGACGCCAATCCTTACAGTTTCCATACAATTTTCCTTATCACAGCTCTAAGCTGGCTACAACCTTAACAATTTCATCCAATTCGGCCTGGCTGAGCGCCGGATGCACCGGAAGAGAGAGTACTTCTAAAGCAGCCTGCTCCGTCACAGGCAGGCTAACCTCATACCCCATTTTCTTATACAATGGCTGCATGTGAATTGGGATCGGATAATACACCCCAACGCCAATCCCCTTCTGCCCTAGCTGCTCCAAGGCCTTGTCGCGGTTCTTTGCCCGGATCGTATACTGGTGGAAGACAGGCTCGCTCCCAGGGCGCACGGCTGGAGGAGTAATCCCATCCACCTTTTTGAGGTGCGAAGTCAAGAAAGCTGCATTTGCTTTCCTCTTTTCGTTCCAACCTTCCACCTTTGCCAGCTGCGCTAACCCAATGGCAGCCTGGAGATCTGTCATGCGGAAGTTAAAGCCCAGCATCTCATGCAGGTAGCGTTTGGGGCTGCCGTGATTGCGGATCAAGCGCGCCCGTTCAGCGATGGCCGGGTCATTCGTAGTGATCATCCCACCTTCGATCGTGGTCATGTTCTTCGTTGGGTAAAATGAATAGCAGGCTGTTCCCCAGGCACCCACCGATTTACCGTTTAACTTTGCCCCGTGAGATTGGCAGGCATCTTCAACGATCGCCAGGTTGTATTTTTGGGCGATCGCATAGATCGGTTCCATATCGCTCATTTGCCCAAACAAGTGCACTGGAATGATCGCCTTTGTTTTCGGTGTGATACGCTTCTCAATATCCTTCGGATCGATCATATAATACTGCGCTTCAATATCCGCAAAAACCGGTCTGGCGTTTGTATACAGGATGCAGTTCGCCGACGCAATGAAGCTGAATGCTGTGGTGATTACTTCGTCGCCTTCACCGATCCCGTGTGCTAATAAAGCCACATGCAGCGCGGTCGTTCCCGATGAAGTTGCCACCGCATATTTGGTTTCGGTCCAGGCTGCAAACTTTTCCTCGAACTCCTGCACCCGCGGTCCTTGCGCCAGCTGGCCTGACTCTAGAACCTTCATCACAGCGGCTTTTTCTTCTTCCCCAATTTGAGGTCTTGAAATTGAAATCATTGCTTTTCTCCTTAAGGTTTTGTCCAATTGCATTTGGGGCAATAATATTCTTCCCCTTTTTGTTCCAATTTACGCCCGCATTTACACACATATCCTACTAAGCGAGCCGGAACCCCCACAACCAAACCATAATCTGGCACAGATCGTGAAACGACCGCTCCGGCTGCCACCAGCGCAAATTCTCCCACGGTAACATTGGGGATAACAATTGCCCCGGTGCCGATCGAAGCTCCATACTTAATTAAGATCGGTCCTACCTCCCAATCATCATTACCCTTCAGCTGTCCATCCGGTGTGATCGAGCGTGGATAAACATCATTCGTGAACACCACCCTCGGTCCGATGAAAACGCCATCTTCCACGGTCAAACCATGGTATAGGTACGACCCGTTTTGGATCTTAACGTTGCTGCCAACTTTGACATCGAAATCGATATAACAATCTTTTCCGACGATGCAGTTTTCACCAACGACTGCTCCCTCCCGGATTTGCACCCAGTGCCAGATTCGCGTCCCGGCCCCGATCTGAGCTTTCGGTGAAACCTCAGCTGTCGGGTGGATACGCACATTCGGTCTTTGAACTTCTTGCGTGTCAGTCATTAATTATTCCCTTTCGTTTGCGTTGAGATAAGTTTTTTCACCATCTGATCTGCGTAGTCAGATAGATCATTTCTGTTTTGAGTTCCCCACCACCATTTAAAATACTCCAGCTCAATTCCTGCTTCAGGGATCTCAACGAGATACTTCTCGGCTTCATCGACATTCCCAAGCCATACATAGTTAAAACCTAATTTTTTAATGATCCCACGGTTGCCTGGGTCAGCTAAATATGCTTTATCCAGGTAAGGCCCACTAATTTGATAATCTCCATCTCTGTACGCCAGCAGTCCTAATCGGTAATTTGCAGTCTGATTTTTTGGATCTAAGCGTAAAGCTTTCTCAAAATTTATTACTGCCTTGCCGTATTGATCAGGATCTTGCGGAGTAATAAATTGATCAAAAGTCCAACCGGTGAGATCTAGCTGAGCCATCTGGATTGCTCCCAGGTTGGCATAATAAGCTGCTGGCAGCTTACCTCCAAAACTCGAGAGGAAAAGAATGACGCAGGCGATAAAAATTGAAATTGGATAAAAGTAGCTGTAATCTTTTTTGTGAGGTTGAAAGAGGGTAAAAACAGCAAACCCAGGGATGATAAAGATTACGAATATGCCCAAGCTGTTATAGAGAATTGCATCAAACATGCCCACTACTAAAAGAGCTGCGTACCCTACCATACTAAGGTAAACAAGATAGCGAAAATTTTTCGCGATATCCTTTTTATAGAGACGCTGCAGCAATATGAATACCCCTCCAACAACGATGCTGAGATACGCTATGCTCCCGATCACCCCGTGCTCTGCAGCCATTTGTAAAAAAATATTGCTCCCATAAGAGATAAAAAGATCCGGGATATTTAAGATATAAAGCGAATACAAACCTGGGAAAGATCCTAAACCTCCACCCGTAAATAGAAAATCCTTCGTCAAATGGAGGGTATTATCGATAGCAAGAAAACGATTTTCAAACCTTGAAAATTGGGGTATCGCTCTTACAAAATTGATAATGCTGTCTGGAAACCGGATTAGGACAAACAAAGCTAATAATATTACCAGGCCAGAAAGGATATAAAATGCCTTCCGAGCCTGATCTGTTCCCTTTCGATCCAGCCAAGCGCTCAATCCCCACCAGAACACAATCAACAAACCTACACTGCCGAAAATGACAGCCTGCATGGTGGCAGCCATCCCTAAACCCACAAGAAAAAAGAATGTACAAATAATTGCAAATATGATGGATATACGTTTTTTTAGGGGTTCGGGATTAGCATAGAAGAATAATAAGACTGGGAACGGAGATAAAACCAACAGAATATTTGAGATGATATCCTCATCTTGAATCGAAGGAAAAACCACGTCTGGTCTCACGCTCATCCAGGCTCTTCCGATCCGGTTGATGAGCTCTACGCGCACCGGCACAGCTTGCCAATCATAGACGAGTAAATAAAAAGCCGCAATCAATCCACCCAATGCTGCCAACGAACCAATAATGATCCAAGTATTATCTCTCGGCTGTCCAGCCAATGCATAGAAGAACAAAACTGCACCGGCAATCAGCCAAAACTTCGCCCAGCTCCCGCTCTGGTCGTAAGCCACACTTGCCCCTACCAGGGCAGTTATCACGAATATTAAAATCGGGATATCAAAAGCGGTGAATCTGAATGGGCGTTTCCCTGCCAGCAGTCTGACTGACCAGGGAAGTAGAGCGATCAAAAGGATTTTCCATCCGAACTCAGGTCGGATATACCAGACCGCTCCACTCCCCAAAACGATGAGCAAATCAGCTAGTGAGAACCACCGGTTCTCGACGAATCGCCCCAGATTTTCCCTCATCCGCCTCCGGCAAAAACCTTATCCACGCGTGCCTACCGGCGCCCCGGTGTCTGTTGAGGACCAGATCAGGTGTTCAAACCCCACTCCCAAGGCTGATTTCAAAGTTTGCCAGTCGGTCATCAGCATCTTCAGATATGTAAACATGGGTCCCGGTCGGAAAGCCCATTCTCGGAAAGCCTTCTTCTGCCAGAAGAGGAGCTGCTCAGCCGACAGATTGGGGTAATCCAACACCGTCCCCTTATCCATATCCACCTGCTCCCAGCGCGTGCCCGGTCGGAACCAGCCATTCTCGACGACATCAAAGAAGAATGGTGTACCCGGGTAAGGAGCCGCTACATGGAATAGGGCAATATCCAGGGGCAGCTTCTTGGCAAAGGCGATCGACTGCCGGATCGTTTCTTCGGTCTCGCCGGGCAATCCGATGATGAAATATCCCCAATTCATAATCCCGGCTTTCTTCGCCCAGGTCAAGGCCCTTTCTGCTTTTGCAGGATCTGCTCCCTTGTGCGCTCTTTTCAGGATCGCCTCGTTACCGCTTTCGATTCCCCAGGAGATCAACCGGCAGCCAGCCTTGCCCATCATGGCGAGCATTTCCTCATCAACATAATCCACCCGGCTGTTGCAGGTCCAGTGAAGCTGGATCTTTTCGTCGATCATCCGCTGGCAAAGGTCCATCACCTGCTCACGGTTCAGAGTGAACAAATCGGCATACATATGGATGTTATTGATGCCCAATTTTTTCAGGTACCACATCTCATCCATGATCAGTTTCGGCGACCGGATGCGGGTGGCATATTGGTAGCTCACATGCTTAATGCAGTACATGCAGCCCGCAGGGCAGCCTCTCCCTGTAACGATAAAGGTAAACGGCCCTTTGATCATCGGCATCAGGTAGGTTTTCAAAGGCAGCAGCTCGTGCATCGGGATCGGTAGATCATCCAGGCTCTTGATGAATGGCCTGGGTAGGTTAACTACCAGCTCATCGCCCTTCCGCCATGCCAGCCCCTTGATCCCACTCAAATCTACGCTCCCGTCTTCATTAACTGACTGCTTGTACATCGGATCATGTTCGGCAAAGATCCTTACAATTTCAGGTGACCGCTGATCGAATCTCCCTTCCAGGTGGTCGAGCAGGTCTCGAACGGTCAGGTCGGGTTCTCCCACAAGCACGAAATCCAGGGACGGGTAAGGTCTCATTGTTTCCCGCGGGATGGGGGTTACATGCGTCCCCATGGCGATCGTCTTCGCCCCGCGGGCGTGCGCCAAGAAGACCCCATACATATCATTCTCGAGGGTCGGTGCTGTCATCTGGGTCAGGTAATACTTGGGTTGATATTTGTCCAGCAGCTTCGTAAATTCTTCCCATCCCATTCTTGTCGCATTACAATCCAAGATTTTCAAGGTGTAAACCGGGTCCAGCAGGGCTGCCATCTGGGCTAACGAGACCTGCGGCCAAACCATATTTTCCCGCGTCCGGCGTCCCACCCGGTGCTGCGAGCGGATCCATAATGCGCCATCCGGTGTCGGCGGGTTCACCAATAAAATATCAACCGCCTCACTCGACCTTGGAAAGGTTTCGATCCCATTACGCACAATCTCGTCCGCATTCGGGAAGTTAGACATGCGCACTGGTGGGATCCTTCGGGTCCCATAATTTTCTTTTAATTCAACTTTTACTTCAACTTTTTCGTCGCTCATTTTTCCTCCAAAAGAAAAACCTATTGATTCTAACAATAATTTATTAAAAACCGTTCATATCTTGCTTAGCCAGGTCTTCACGCTGGCTTAGTTCGACCAATACGTGCATCAAAAGCCAATAAATGATCAGCTGGATACCGACTAAGATCAACATAGCGCTTCCCAGCAGATACAACCAAACTCGTGAAACATCCCAACCCTGCGTGCTCAAAACCAGGCTCACCAAGGCTAGAATCACACCACCAACCAAACTCAAAGCCCCCATCCACCCAAAGTGAGTCTCCAGGGGCGGATCGAAAACCGGCTTTCCAAACAAACCCTGCCGGATGGGCGCTTTATAGAACAGCGATACCAGGTAATTGAAAGTCGCTCCCAGGGCGAAGATGCTGATACCAGCCACAGCCGAAACGAGCGCCCAGTATAATGCCGCTATCCCCCAGGTGCCCAGGGTCGTCACCCCGCTCAGTCGTGCAATCACCAACCCCAACAACACCAAAACAGCCAGGACTACACCAGCTAATCCGATCAACCCCATAATCCTCACCGGGTTATATGTCATCACCGTCCATACAATGGATTGCAGGAAGACTGATCCATCGCGGACCACACTCAGTTTCGAGCGCCCCACCCGCTCGCTGTAAGGGATAGGCACCTCTACCATTTTGATATCTTCGTGAAGCGCTCTTGTGCTCATCACGGGCGTCAGGTTCAACCCATTGGGTAAAGGATAGACCCGTTCAAGGATATCTTTTCGAAACACCCGCATACCGCTGGCGCTGTCCGTTATTTTTTGCCTTCCCAAGATCGACAGGAGGTTGGCGAATAAGAAATTCCCGAGCCTCCGGGTAGCTGGCATTTTACTGTCCGATCCAGCCATTCTTGAGCCAACCACCAGGTCCGCCCCCTGGAAAATCGCCTGGCACAGTTGTGGAAAATATTCCGGTGGGTAAGTCCCATCCGCATCCAAGAACCCAACCAGATCACCTTTTGCATTGGCAAATCCCGTTTTCAACGCCCCACCGTAATTTTTGTTCTTCGCGTGCTTGATGAGGGTCACACCTTCAATCTGGCCGGCAATCTCTGCGGTTTTATCTTTCGAACCATCATCGACGACGATCAGCTCCAAGTCTTCTACGCCTACATCTTGCAAGGATTTCTTGACAGCCAGGACTCGCCTGGCTATATCAGCTATACCTCCCTCTTCGTTATATGCAGGAATTACAACAGTTAAAATACTCATCTCCGCTCCTAATTGCTATGATAGATCTTGTTTTCGCGTTTACCGACAGCCTGCCCGTCGATTTCTTTGATCGGTCGTGCCGGCACGCCCCCCACCACGGTGTGAGCAGGTACATCCTTCGTTACAACCGCTCCTGCAGCCACCACAGCCCCTTTCCCCACTCTGACACCATCGGTGATCACGGCTCCCGCCCCTAGCCAGACGTCGTCTTCAATCACAATACCCTCGGCGGTGATACCTTGGTCGATAAAGGGCCGGTTAGGATCATCAAAAATATGGTTTACCGCAATGATCTGGGTAAATGGCGATGTATATACGCGGTCACCAATGTGAACCCCTCCTTGGCCGCGAATCACCGAATATTCACCCACCAGGCTGTCCTTCCCAATCCAAATTCCGGCGTTAGGTAAACCGCGGAAGTTATACACATGCAGAACTGCTCCATGCATCACAATGGAGCTCTCGCCGATCTCTATGCCCTTCGGGCAGGCATGCAAATAAGCACCCTGGTCTAGGTAAACGCCATGCCCCAGGGTGATATGGTCAGCATAACGCAGCCTGACACCCCCTTCGATTGCCGCCCAACCTTTCATATTCAATATAAAACGGTATACGATGCCCCTTGCGAGTATCCCCAACAGCCCCGGTATCCAGCCGAAAAGGAAATACACCGTCTGTTCCAGGCAGTAACGTCCGAAACCTGATGCCTGCCAATTCATGTAAAGTTGTAGCTTTTCGATCATAATTTATCTGTATAATAAGAACATGTACAAAGCAATTTTCATGGATAGAGATGGT
Source organism: uncultured Chloroflexia bacterium (assembly GCA_963751425.1). Lineage (GTDB taxonomy): Bacteria > Chloroflexota > Anaerolineae > Anaerolineales > UBA4823 > CAVVUF01. Next base: position 39,233 of record CAVVUF010000005.1, read on the forward strand.
GTGATCATCGAAAACCGTCCGAACTATGTATTGAGTTGGTCTGATGTCGAATTTTTACCGCATTCATTTGAGGCTCTCCAGACCATCCACCCAGCTATCAAGATCATCATCATCACCAACCAATCTGCCGTAGGCAGGGGTCTGATCACCCTGCAAGCTGCTCAAGCGCTGAACCAGCGGATAGAACAAGCAATTCGTGACCATAGCGGAAGAGTGGATGGCTCCTACATGTGTCCCCATTCGCCTCAACAAGCCTGTGAATGTCGTAAACCGCTACCAGGCCTGATCTTGCGAGCTGCCAGGGAATTAGATATCGATCTCGATAATTCACTCATGATTGGTGACGCCCTTTCTGACATCCTCGCCGGGAAGAACGCAGGCATTCCTAAGAATATCCTGGTAGAAACCGGGCGAGGCTCTCAGCAAATTCTTCTTCCCGAGCTTCACCTGATCGATGGCATCTTAATCTATAAAAATCTCCTCACCGCAGTCCTTGATCAACCAGGTTTTTTACGCTCTAGCAGCGCTCTAGCTACGCTTTAGCTACGCTTCAGCTAACACGATACCTCGCCTGTTTCCTGGACGAGCGCTGCGTTCACACGCTCTTTTAATGCCTTGGTCATCATATGCTCCAGCATCAAATGAATATCTTCCACATGCTCGATACAAAAGGATGGCACATGCACGCTGATATCCACCATCGAGGCTAAGTGGCCGCCATCATAACCGGTCATACCGATTGTTAAGGCGCCAGCTTGCCGGGCGACCTCGATGGCGTTCAAAACATTGGGTGATTTTCCGCTTGCTGAAATTCCGATAACGACATCCTCCGCTTCAACCAGGTTGGCTAATTGTTGGGAAAAGACGCTGCCGTACCCTTCATCATTCGCCAGTGCAGAGAAGATGGCCATATTATCTGCCAGGCCAATGACCTTAAAATTGGGCCATCCTTGCATGCGCGTGTTTTTACCCAGGTCACAAACAAAATGAGAAGCAGTAGATGCGCTGCCTCCATTGCCCATTATAAAAATTTTCTGTCCGTTCAGGCGCGCTTCATGAAGCGCATCGATCACTTTCTGGATTGAGTCCATCGGCAGATGATCCAAAGTTTCTTTCAAATCCTGTAAATAATTATCCGTAACCACAATATCCCTTTCTAACAATAAAATTCTTATGAATTATTCCGGTGGTAATTAAAAATTACCTTCGATCCTTCAGCTTCCAAATTAAAAGGCAGCTCTTGATAACCTGACAATGCCTCCCGTAATTTTTCCTGATATTGGAAGGGACAATATAAGAGCAAGAAACCTCCTCCACCTGCACCCGTAATTTTACCGCCAAGTGCTCCTGCATTTCTGGCAGTTTGATACAGCTCATCGATCGATGGATTGCTGATATTGCTTGCCAGTTTTTTCTTCAGCTCCCAACTCTCGTGCAATAACTCACCAATGGTGTCTACATTTCCAGCCCCCAGTTCATCCCTGGCCACATAAGTCATCTCGCGCAACCTGCGCAGCACGCTGAGCCGATCTGCCATGTTCTTTCTCTGCTCTTCCAAGATCATATCCGCTTTTCGCGTCGTTCCGGTATAGAAGAGGAGTAAATTCTGGTTCAATTTCCTTCGTGTACTTTGGTCCAATTCCACATTTGAAACCAAGATCTCTCCAGAGGGTTTAAATTCTAGGAACTTGAAACCTCCATATGCTGCAATAAATTGATCCTGTACCCCAATTGGCTTACATAACCGGTCGATTTCGATCTCACAGGCCTGCCTGGCGAGGATTTCTGCGGTTACCAGCTTACCCTGGTATGAGTACATGGCATGCAAAGCTCCAACAGTTACCGTACTCGAAGAACCCAATCCAGAGCCTGCCGAAGGGATATCTCCCATGGTCGTAATTTCGACACCCTTCTTGATCCCAGATAACAGGAAAGCTTCCCGGATAAGCTCGTGCTGGATGTCAGCTACATTTTCAGCCATTTCGGTTCGCGTATAGCCGACGCGCAGGAGCTGATCGAACCGCTTTTTAATGGTGACAAAGATATATTTATCAATCGCTGAGGTTAAGACGCGCCCTCCTTCCGATAAATAGAACGAAGGCATGTCAGTTCCCCCGCCGAAGAAACTGACGCGCAGTGGAGTCTGCACAATGATCATATTAATAAGCCCCGCGTTTCCGTAAAACGGCTGGAATCGTCTGGATTAGCAGTTGAAGATCAAACCAGATGCTCCAGTTGCGGATGTAGTACATATCCAACCGCACTCTTTCATCATAGGAAACATCCGAGCGCCCATTGACCTGCCACAGCCCGGTAATCCCTGGTCTTACGGTCAGCAAGTTGAGCTCCCACTTCGTGTACTTCTCGGTTTCTTCTGGAGAGATCATGCGCGGCCCTACAATTGACATCTGGAAGAATAGCACGTTGAATAATTGCGGCAGTTCATCCAGGCTCCATTTGCGTATAAAGTGGCCTACTTTCGTAATCCGCGGGTCTTCCTTCAGCTTGTGGTTCGTCGCCAATTCCTTCTTGAGCTCCGGATAATTCTCCAAGATCTCATCACCATTCGCGTGCATCGAGCGGAATTTAAAGGCATGAAATTTCTTGCCATTTACCCCCATCACCTGGCGGCGGTGAATGATCGGGCCTGGTGAATCAAGCTTGATAGCAATGGCAATCAGCAGTAAGAACGGAGAGAGAACGATCAAGCTAGGGATAGCGATGCTGTAGTCCAAAATGTTTTTTAATAATCGATCGCCGCCGCGCAAGCGCACAGGGTTGATGCCAACCAACGGCACGTACGCAAACTCCTTCACCGTTAACCCGGTCGTCATGATTTCGTACAACCCCGACGACATCCTGACTGTCACCCCGCTGTTGACCCCATACTGCATAAAAAGATCCACCATGCTGTCGCGTGACGAGATCGCACTGCTTGCCAGGATCATTTCCTCGATGTGAAACTGGCTGACGATCTCAGTGATCTTTTCTACCGGCCCCAAGACTTTCAAGTTATTATGTACAGTTGTCCCTGCTGGCAGTTTTTTATCTATAAAACCAACGATGTGCAGCCCAGAAGTGCTCCAGCGCATCAATTGTTCGGCTAGGGAAATCCCTTCGTTATTGGCTCCCACGATAACCGCCAGGGAAACAAAATATCCTTGTTTTCTTAATAAGTAAATCATCCGTCTGAAAATAAACCGGGCAAGGATTGTGAAGAATAGGGCGAATGCCCAGGCCAAAACAAGCCAGCCACGGGCAAAGATAAAACTCGGATACAGGAAGCCGGCTGCCATCAAGATAATCATCCCCGCTGTCGTTGCATTGAAAACCAGGGAATATTCTTGGGTGCCCCCCAGTAAATACTGCCGGTTGTAGAGCCCCATCAGCGCAAAGATCAACAGCCACACGGGGATCAAAACGAAAACCATATTCTGGTAAAAGGCAATATTGGGGATTACGTCGAGACGGAATATATCGATCGATAATTCAAAACGGATGAAGTAAGCTGTCCTAAAGCCAAGACCGACCATCAAAAAATCGGAAACGATCAGCGCTATAGAGAAGAGTCTCCATTGCCACTGGCGTGGAACAGTTTTGACGGCTTGCACGAATTTCTCACTTTGCGAGATCTCCAAAGTGAACTCCTTTTGTGATCCTGATAATTCCATTTTCACTCCTGACTAAATAAAAAAATGATTGCCGCATGTCTCAACCAAATCCTATGCTCCGCCCCTCGGACATTAAAAATCCAAGAGTGCGTGCGAATAATAATTTCCTTGATTCTAGACATAATTTGCACCATTTGGGCTTTCAGAACTGTCAGCTATCGTTTTTGTACAATCTGGCATACCCATCCGCAGCTTTTCAAACAAAAATGTTAAGTCTAGAAAATCCACATGCAACAAAAACTACACCATGAAAGGAAGCACATCCTCGACCTTAACATGGCACCCCAATTAAAAGGTAAAACTTGAGTTCGTTTTTATAAAATGTTAGATTTATTAATCAATCGCTTCTGTGAGGCCTTCTTTCGATCCCTGCGCAACCATTCTTAGTAAAGTGAGGTTGGGTATGAGCCTCGGAAGCAGTTGTATGAATATTAAGAAAGATAACTGGTGACATAAATTGACAATCCATCCATTCCGAAACAAATAACCCTATTCAGACATTTTTTGTGCGATTTATTTTATCACGAAGTCATCTACTTTAATAACGAATTCCCTTGTATTTTGGGTCGCAAATTAGGGTTATTAATCTTCTCTTAACCTAATTGCGCCACGAGAACCCAATGGAAATACTTTTGTGGTCTGATTTCTCCGAATGAGTTTCTCGACTTTCATAAAACGGTTTTTTCCTTCCGCATTATAATTTGTGCATGAAAACCAGAAAGTGGTACGACTTCATCTCCATCAACTTATTCTGGCTTGGTTTGAATTTCCGCAATACTGCCCTGGGCAGCGTTTTCATGCCTTATATGGTCTCGTTGTTCGTAAACCCAGAAGTAAAGAACACTGCCCTGGGGCTGATGCGCACAGCTGGTTTGATCATTGCCATGCTCGTTCAACCCCTGGCTGGGATGATGAGCGATCGGAATACTTCCAGGTATGGACGTCGTCGTCCTTACATCTTTGTTGGCGTGCTGCTTGACCTCCTTTTCCTCACCGCGATTGCGTTTTCCACAAACTACTGGACCCTCCTCATCGCGGTGCTGCTGATCCAGGTCTCCTCAAACATTTCACATGGACCTCTGCAGGGTCTCATCCCTGACCTTGTGCCCCCTGAACAGCACGGTCGCGCTTCTGCTTTCAAATCCATCTTCGAGCTTTTACCGATCATCCTGGTTCCACTGACGATTGCCAGTTTGGTAGAAGGAGGGCAGCTGGGGTGGGCCGTCTTTGCCACCGGGTTGTTCCTGCTGGTTATAATGCTCCTCACCATGCTTCTTGTGAAAGAACAGCCTTTACAGGAAAAACCGACCATTTCTCCGAACGAACCCCTTCGTCTCGTCTTTGGGATGCTCAAAGGTATTCTGTTGGGCGCACTTGCGGGCATTGCTTCGGGGGTGATTGTCGGGGCCGCATCTGGTATATTCGCCCTGATCTTTCTCAACAAATCACTCGCCCTTCTTGTTGGCCTCAGCCTGGGAGGGTTGACTTCCATGGTCGTCGCTGTCCTGGTCGGGGTCTGGTCCGGGATAAAACAGGCCCTAGGCGACGAAACCAAAGATACTCCAGCTTTCCCCTGGTGGGTCACTAATCGCTTTTTCTTCCTTGCTGCCGCTACTTCCCTCCAGGGCTTTGCCGCCTATTTCTTAATGTCAACCTTTGGCATCACGATCGAAGCCGCCATCGGTTTAAGCGCCAATTTGTTCCTGGTAGCGGGTGTGTTCACCTTGCTCACCGCTCTACCCAGCGGCTGGCTCTCCGATAAGATCGGGCACCGCACCCTCGTTTTCATCTCTGGCCTGATCGGCCTGGTGGGCACCGCATTGCTCCTTCTGACTTACCAGTTCCCGCTCTTGAGCCTGATTTACATGGCAGGCTGCCTGATTGGTTTCGCCACCGGACTATTCATGACCACGAACTGGGCTTTGGGTACCACCATTGTCCCTGATGAAAAAGCAGGTCGGTATCTCGGCATTTCGAACCTGGCAGGCGCCGGAGCAGGGATGGTCGGAGCAGGGATCGGTGGTCCGCTGGCCGATTTAATCGACCGTTCCAATCCTGGCTCAGGTTACTTCGTTCTGTTTTTCTGTTATGCTGCCTTATTCCTCCTTAGCTCACTAACCGTTCTGCGCATCAAGCCATCCGCTCATGAGTCCACCTAGCTCACTTTCCCTTTCCTCAGAACAGACCCAGGTCATTGAGAGTTTGCCCGATCAGCGCATCTTTCTCAGCGGCATTGCCGGCACAGGAAAAACCACCGCCGGCCTTGGTCGGCTGCTTTGGCTCTTAAACCAGGGAATTCCAGGGGAACAAATCCTCATCCTGACCCCGCAGCGAACCCTGGCCGCACCCTATTTAGAAGCTGCAGCTGCCTCAGCCGCCAGCACCGCCCCCCTGGTCACCAACCTGACTATCGGCGGGCTCGCTCGCCGGATGATCGACCTCTTTTGGCCCCTGGTCTCCGAAGCCGCCTCCTTTGCCCAACCCGACCTGCCTCCTGTTTTCCTCACCCTAGAAACCGCCCAGTATTACATTGCCCGGCTCGTCTACCCGCTCCTTGACCAAGGCTACTTCAGCGCGGTCTCCATGGAACGCAGTCGCTTGCTCAGCCAGGTGATTGACAATCTCAACAAATCTGCATTGGTTGGTTTTCCACTAACTGAAATTGCCCATCGGTTGCAATCCGCCTGGACGGGTGACCCCTCTCAGCACCGCGTTTACGAAGATGCCCAGGCATGCGCCCTCCTCTTTCGAAATTTTTGCCTCGCACATAATCTGCTTGATTTTTCCCTCCAGGTAGAGCTATTTACAAACCTGCTCTGGCCGCTGCCTGCCTGCCGTACCTATCTCCTGCAAAATTACCGCCACTTGATCGTTGACAACCTGGAAGAAGATACGCCCACCTCCCATGACATCCTGCGAGATTGGCTGCCAGAGGCAGATTCAGCCCTCTTGATCTTTGATGAAGGAGCAGGATTCCGCCGCTTCCTGGGCGCCGATCCCCAAAGTGCACTAGCCCTAAATCAGCAGTGCGAGGCCTCCTTTCACTTTTCGGAAATTTTTTCAATGGGTGAAGAAACTCAAGCCTTGAGTATCTATCTCGGCAATAATTTAAAACCAGAGAAGTCACCCCCACATACCCTGCTGGACCGTACCCTCGCTAAATCTCTCATCCCTGCCTCGGTATCTTTTCAATCTGTCAAATACTTTCCTCAGATGCTGGATTGGGTAGCTCAAACGATCGCTGATCTGGTTCACAACCAGGGTGTGCCCCCCTCCGAAATTGCTGTGCTGTCCCCTTTCCTGTCAGATGCGCTCCGTTATTCCTTGTCGAACCGCTTGACCACCTATGGGGTGCCGAATCGCTCTCACCGTCCTTCTCGGTCGCTGCGCGACGAGCCAATTTCTCACTGCCTAATTACGCTCGCCTTGTTAGCCCATCCTGCCTGGCTGAGCCTAGCTCCTAATTTAACCCCAGACCGTTTCGATCTCGCTTATGCGCTCATCCAGACCCTTGCAGGCCTGGACCTCCCCCGCGCCCAGCTCCTGGTGGAGATTATTTTTCGCCTCAAAGATGGCTATCCGCAGCTCTCCAGTTTTGACTTGATCAATCCCGCCATGCAGGAGCGCATCACATATCGTTTTGGCTCAGCGTACGAGCACCTCCGGCTGTGGCTGGCTGCCTACCAATCTGCTGAACCAGTGGAGCTAGATCAGTTTCTTGGCAGGTTGTTCGGGGAAGTCCTCTCTCAGCCATCCTTTGGCTTTCATTCGAACTACACCGCGGGTGAAATTACTGCCAACTTGATCGAATCCATCCAGAAATTTCGCTGGGCGCGCCTCGCCCCACCCGACAATCCAGCCCTCCCGTTGGGGGTCGATTTTCTCGAAATGGTCAAAGATGGCGTAATATCTTCACTGTATATTCGCAGCTGGCAGGCTCAGCCCGAAGAGGCTGTCTTACTTGCTCCGGCTTACACCTTCCTGATGAGCAACCGTCCAGTCGATTTTCAGTTCTGGCTCGATACCGGCAGTCGGAGCTGGTCTGAGCGCTTATACCAGCCCCTCACCCATCCCTACGTCCTCAGCCGCAACTGGCCGCCAGGCCGGCCCTGGACGGATGCGGACGAGGTGCAGGCCAGCCTCCAAGCTCTCGAACATTTGACCGTTGGCTTGCTCCGGCGCTGCCGCAGACACCTCTTCTTGGGTCTCAGCGACCTCAACGAACAAGGCTTTGAGCAGCGTGGTTTGTTGCTCGCAGCCTTCCAGAGAGTATTAAAGGACGCACAAGGTTAGCGATGGAACCCGAAATCCACCTCCGCCCCAGTCAGAGAAAAATCCTGCGCTACACTGCCGGGAAGATGGGTATTTCCGCAGTTCCCGGCAGCGGCAAGACCTGGACGCTCTCTCTCCTTGCTGCCCAGATCATCCAGAAAGCAAACCTGGCCGACGATCAGGAAGTCTTGATCGTCACCCTGGTCAACTCTGCGGTCGACAATTTTTATCAAAAGGTGAGCGAATTCATCGAGAAAAACCACCTGGTTCCTAACTTGGGCTACCGGGTGCGCACCCTGCACGGGTTGGCCCATGATATTGTCAGAGAAAGACCCGAGTTAGCCGGCCTCGATAATAATTTTCAGATCATTGACGAAAAAGAAGCTGGCTCAATCTTGCAAGATGTCACCCAGGCATGGCTGCACAACCACCCAGATTGGCTCGAAGCCTACCTCACTCCAGACTTGGATGAGCACAAACGCCTCTGGGTGTTGAAAGAAAAAGGCCCCACGCTTGTCAAAGATATCGCCCAAAATTTTATCCGCTACTCTAAAGATAACAAGACCACGCCCCATCTGCTTCAAGAGCTTCTCTCCCGGCTGCCGGTGCCGCTGCCCCTGGCCGAGATGGGCTCTTCCATCTATGCCGATTACCAGCGCGTCCTCTCCTACCGCGGCGCAGTTGATTTCGATGACCTCGTCCGCCTGGCGCTGCTGGTCTTAGAAACCGATCCCCAGCTTCTCGAGCGCCTGCGCCTGCGCTGGCCTTTCATCCTCGAAGATGAAGCCCAAGACAGCAACCGCCTCCAGGAAGAGATCCTCTCCCTCCTGTGTGGTCCCGGGGGAAATTGGGTGCGCGTCGGCGACCCCAACCAGGCCATTTACGAGACCTTCACCACTGCCAACCCGCGCTACCTCCTGGATTTTATCCGCAGCCCGAACGTTCTCTCCCAGGAGCTGCCCAATTCAGGTCGGTCGTCGCAGAGCATCATCACCTTAGCAAATTACCTCGTCGAATGGAGCATGACCGCCCACCCAATCGCCGAAGTGCGCGGCGCCCTCCAGGCACCCCCCTTGATCAAAACCGTTCCACCTGACGATCCCCAGCCAAATCCTGCCGACCAACCCCAAGGTATTCAGCTTATCCACCGCAAGCTCACCCCCCAGGAAGAAATCCAGGCGGTGGCAAATTCCTTGGCAGAATGGCTGCCCGGGCACCAGGGCCAGACCGTCGCAGTCCTGGTGCCGCGCAACCTGCGCGCCTTTGATCTTGTGGATGAGCTGCGCCGCAGGCAGGTGCCCTATGTCGATTCCCTCTTGCGCAGCTCTTCCTCCACCCGCCAGTCAGCCGGCGTGTTGGGGAACATCCTAAAATACCTGGCCGACCCTCAATCTGCCTCCAAGCTTGCCACGGCCTTCAAAGTATGGCGGCGAGCCGACCGCCTCGATGAGGAAGCGCAGCAGCGCGTCGATAAGGCTGCAGAGCTGATTAAAAAATGCTCCCAGGTCGAAGACTACCTTTCCCCTGACCCAGGCAAAGACTGGCTTGCGGCTCTCTCCACCTCAGAAACGGATCAGACCCTGCTCGAGCTGCTTTCCACGTTCCGCCTTCTGGTGCTGCGCTGGCAAGGCAGTGTGCTCCTCCCCATCGATCAGGTCACCTTGACCCTCTCTCAAGATCTTTTCAACGAGCCAACCGAGTTAGCCCTGGCACATAAATTAGCTGTCCTTCTCCGCCGGGCCAGCCAGCAGAACCCTACCTGGCGCCTGCCCGAATTGACCGAAGAATTGGTCGTCATCGCCAGAAACCAGCGCCGTTTTCTGGGTTTCAGTGATGATGATACCGGCTTCGATCCAGAAAAACATCGCGGGAAGGTGGTCATCTCCACCATGCACAAAGCCAAGGGATTGGAATGGAACCGTGTCTACCTCATGTCGATCAATAACTACGATTTCCCGTCTGGATTGGCAGCCGACACCTACATCTCTGAGAAATGGTTCGTTCGAAACCAGCTCAACCTTGAAGCAGAAGCCCTGGCGCAGTTTGATCAGCTTCTCTCAAACGATCCCTATTCCTGGCTTGAAGAAGGCCGCGCCACCCAGAATGCCCGCCTCGATTACATCCGGGAACGCTTGCGGCTGTTTTATGTCGGCATAACCCGCGCAAAACAGGAGTTGATCGTCACCTGGAACACAGGTCGTCAGGGCAAAGCTCAGCCTGCCCTGCCTCTCGTCGCCCTGATGAGCTTCTGGGATGACCACCTCTTACACCTGGGTCATCCCGCAGACACAATTGTTAATGAATAAAATGGTCTACTTTTCTTTACGCCAATATCTATACGCAGTCATCTCTTTTTCATTCAAGAATTATCTTCGCGCTCTCCGTTTCTCCGCGTTGAATTTAAATCAAAATCTGCCTTTTCCCTCTTTCTGCTTTTTCCGAGAACGCTTTTCTCTCGTAATAAATCTCTGTGGTCTCTTCGTCTCTGCGGTGGATCTTTCCTCTCACAGGAGTTAGTATGGTTCTCCCAACCACCTTCATCTTCAGCCAGTCCAACCTCCAGGATTATGTCGATTGCCCGCGCCGCTTTTACCTCAAGCATCTCCTGAAGCTCGCCTGGCCCTCAATCGAGTCCGAACCAGTGCAGGAAAATGAGCATTTCCGCCTCCAGGGAGAACGCTTTCACAAAATGATCCACCAGCTCGTGATCGGTATTCCTGTCGAAAAAATCTCTTCTATGAACGCCGATATCGTTTTAACCTCCTGGTGGGAAAACTTCCTCGCCTCCCAAAAAGATCTCCTCGAAAACCAAACCTCCAGGCTCTTTCCAGAGTTCACCCTTTCCACCTTATATGCAGGCTACCGCCTGCTTGCCAAATATGACTTACTGCAAAGCAGCGCAGATGGCACCTTCGTAATCTATGACTGGAAAACTTACCGTAACCGCCCCCGCCGCGAGCGTCTCGCTGCAAAGCTGCAGACGCGCCTGTATCTCTTCATTCTCAGCTCTTCCGCCAATCCCGCCCATAAACTCTCTGGAAATCTCAAGTTGATTTACTGGTACGCGAACTTTCCCTCCCAACCCGAGATCTTTACCTACAGCCCCGCCCAATACCAACAAGACTCACAATACCTGGAGAGGCTCATTTTATCCATCGAGCAGGCTGCTGGGGAAGATTCAGAAGAAACTTTTCCCTTAACCCTGAATGCAGAGCGCTGCCTCTTCTGTGTGTATCGTTCGCTGTGCGATCGCGGCACCCGGGCTGGAGACGAAACCAGCGGCGAAGAGGCGGATCTCGCTTCCAGCCTGGAGGACTTCGATTTCGAGCAGATCAGCGAAGTGGAGTTTTAATGGCTTATCAGCGCCCCTGGCGCCTTTATCCCGAGGCTCCTGTTCCACCTGAGCTGCATGCCCAGGCAGAAGGCTGCCCCCTTATCGCCCAATACTTTTCCCGCCGCGGCTTGAGATCAGCGCAAGATGTACGTGCCTATCTCGATCCCGACCAATATTCGCCATCCCCGCCCTTGGCCTTGCCCGGCATGGAGCAAGCGGTCGAGCGGCTGCAGCACGCCATCCTTTCGGGAGAAAGGATTTGTGTTTGGGGGGATTTCGATGTAGATGGGCAAACTGCCACCACCCTCCTCGTCTCAACCTTGCGCCAGCTCGGTGCCCAGGTCCGCTACCATATCCCTATCCGGGATGTCGAATCCCACGGTATCCGCCTGTCCGTCTTACAGAAAGAGATTGACTCTGGCCTCGACCTGCTCCTGACCTGCGACACCGGCATCGCCGCCAACGAAGCCATCCAGGCTGCCGCTGCCCACGGGGTCCAGACCATCATCACCGATCATCACAGCTTGCCCGCGTTACTGCCCCCTGCCTTTGCCATCCTGACGCCGCGCTTGCTCGAAGACCCGGCCCATCCGCTTGCCACCCTGCCCGGTGTAGGGGTCGCCTACAAGCTGGTGGAAGCCCTTTTTGACCGGTTCGGAAACCCCCAGGCCAGCCAGGATTACCTCGATCTGGTAGCCCTGGGCATCGTCGCCGATGTGGCTTCGCTGGTGGGTGATACCCGCTATTTACTCCAGCTTGGCCTGCGCAGGCTGCAGAACCCTTCTCGCCCGGCTCTGCAAGCTTTGCTGGAGATTGCCGGCATCAAGCCCGGCACGATCAATGAGGAGACGATCGCTTTTGCTCTAGCGCCGCGCCTGAATGCCGTCGGGCGTCTTTCAGATGCCAACCCCATGGTCGAGTTCTTCACCACATCCGCTGCCGGTGAAGCACGTATCCAGGCCCAGGTCATCGAAGGTCTCAATGCGCAGCGCAAGCTGCTCACAGACCAGGTCTTCAAAGCCGCCATGTCCCAGGTCGAGCGCGATCCTGCCCTCCTGCAAACCTCCGCCCTGGTGCTCGGCTACCCCACCTGGCCCGCTGGCGTGGTCGGCATCATCGCCAGCCGCCTCGTGGAATACTTCCATAAGCCGGTCGTCTTACTCGCCACCCCGCCTGGAGAGACTGCGCGTGGTTCAGCCCGTTCGGTTCCTGGCATCGATATTACCCAGGCGATTGCTTCTCAAGCCGGCCTCCTGCTGGGTTATGGCGGTCATCCCATGGCGGCTGGCTTATCCCTCCAGCCGGAGCACATTCCCGAATTTCGCCAGGGTCTCTCACAAGCGGTGGACCAGCAAGTTGCGCAGCGCGCAGCCCTGGCCGAAGAAGAGTCAGCTCTGTCCTTCGATGCGGTTTACCCCTTCGCCTCCCTTTCGCTCGAATTCGTCGAACAGCTCGAACGGCTGGCTCCCTTTGGCCCGGGCAATCCAGCTCCCATCCTGGTCGCTCAAAACGTCACCATCGATTCTATACAGGCAGTTGGACTGCATGACGAGCACCTGCTCGTGCGCTTGCTCGATCCTGCTCATACCCTCCAGGAGGTGATCTGGTGGCAGGCTGGCGCCCTCTCTTCTGCTCCCGGTTTTACGCTCCCAGAAGGGCCTTTCGATCTGGCTTATACAGTCCACTCCCACGACTTCAAAGGTCAACGCTCCATCCAGGTGGAGTGGCTCGATTATCGATTCGTCCCACAATCTGGCGCTCCCATCCAGTCTCAAGCAATCGCCCGTGAGTGGGTTGACTGCAGAAAAATGAACTCACCCTTAAAGAAATTGCAGGAGCTGCTCTCACAATCTGCCCTGCAAATCTGGCAGGAAGGACCCACCCCAGCGCCTGTTTCTGGTTCCGACCGCTTCCACCTGTCTCCAAATCCAGCCATGATCATTTGGACGGTCCCGCCCGGGCGCAGCGAATTAGCCGCCGCCATCGAAAGGGTCCAACCGGCAACGATCTATATCTTCGGCAATCATCCTGGGTTGAATCAGCTCGGCCCTTTCATGGAGCGCCTGTCTGGCCTGGTAAAGTTTGCCTTGCGCAGCCCCAGCCAGCCCGTGGAGCTAACCGCCCTGGCGTCCGCCTTGGCGCACAAGCTTACCACGATCGGTTTAGGCCTCGCCTGGCTGGAAGCCAAAGGGGTCATTTCCTGTGAGCCCATTGATGCAGAAAAAATGCTGCTGCACCGAGGCTCGGGAAAAGCCAGTCCCAAACTGGAACAAGTCGAAGCCAGTCTCCGCCAGGCTCTGGAGGAAACGGAGGCATTTCGCCTCTTCTACCTGCGCCAAAGCCCGGATAAGCTCCTATGAAAAAGGCCATTTTCCATTTTTCCACTGAGCTGCACGTTTTTCTAGATCACTCTCGAAAACAGAACCCCTTCGAATATGAATTTTCCGGTCCGCAGTCCGTCAAGCACTTGATCGAGGCCGCTGGGGTGCCGCATACCGAAGTCAGCCAGATCCGGATGAACGGTGAGCCAGCCGGCTTCGAAACCCAGGTACAGGATGGTGACCAGGTGGAGGTCTTTTCTTTCTTTACCAGCCTGGATGACCCTTCTTTGCGAGAATATGGTTTAGGCGAGCGAAGCCATCCCCGTTTTATCCTGGATAACCACCTCGGCAAGCTCGCCAGTTACCTGAGAATGCTGGGCTTTGACTGCCTCTACCGCAACGACTTTCAGGACGATGAGCTGGCGCAGCTTTCCCAGGAGCAAAGCCGCATCCTGCTCACGCGCGATCACCGCCTTTTGATGCGCAAAACGGTTACGCAGGGATATTGGCTTCGTTCTCAAGATCCTGACCAGCAGCTAAAGGAGGTGCTCACTCGCTATGTATTAAGTGACCTGGTTAAGCCCTTTCAGCGCTGCATGCGCTGCAATGCATTGTTAGAACCCGTATCAAAAGAAACCATCCTGCACTGCCTGCAGCCTTTGACGATCCAATATTTCGACGAATTCCACTTCTGCCCGGCTTGCAGTCAGGTCTACTGGCAGGGCTCTCACTACACCAAAATGCTCGCCTTTATCAAGCAAATTACTCCAGATCACCCCTCTCCCAATGGGAGAGGCGCCGGGGATGAGGGCATATCTCACCCAATATAAAAATCCACCCGTATGATTTATTACCAATCCGTCTTTTCCCTCTTTCTGTTTTTTCCGTGTACATCTTTTCCGTGTTATCCGATACGATGTAACCATCGTCAACGATGTACCCATCGTAAGCATCCGTGAGCCTTTTGAGAAAAATATGAAACCCTTTTCCTCTCCTGTCACCGAATACCTCCAGTCCAAGGAAATCCCCTTCCGCCTCTTTCATCATCCCGGTCCCATCCACTCCCTGGCCCAGGCTGCCCAGGAGCGCGGCCAAACCCCAGACCAGGTGGTGCGCAGCATCCTGTTCCGTTTAGCAGAAGGCAAATTCGCCATGGTGCTTGTCGCCGGCGACCGTCAAATCTCCTGGCCCGTCTTGCGCAAACACCTGGGGCAGTCGCGCCTCACCCTCGCCAGCCAGGAAGAAGTACTTGCCGCCACCGGCTACCAGCTTGGCGCTGTAGCGCCCTTCGGCTTGCCGCAGCCCATTCCCATCCTGGTGGATGAAAGTGTCTTCGCCCAGGAAGAGATCTCCCTTGGCTCCGGCGTGCGCGGCACAACCGTCATCCTGAAAACCGCCGATTTTCTCAGCGCTCTGGATACCTACGATCAAGGAAAGTTCACTTAATTTCTTCACTATGTCACCTCTTGGAACCCCCATCGCCACCGGCCGTACTGCCGAAATCTACGCCTGGGAAGACGGCTGTGTCCTCAAGCTGATCCGCCCGGGTTTCCCCGCCCATCTTGCCGACCAGGAATGGCAGCAGTCCCTGGTAGCCTGGAAGCTGGGTGCGCCTGCCCCACGCCCGGTGAGGCTGATCGAAGTGGATGGGCGGCGTGGTGTCGTCTTACCCCGCCTCGATGGGCCGAACCTGGTTCAGGTATTGCAGCATTCCCTCTGGCGCATGGATTCCCTGGCGCGCCTGCTGGGTCGCTTGCATTCCGGGTTGCACAGGTTGTCTGCTCCCAGTTTCCCCTCGCTGCACGAGCGTTTACGCTGGAACCTGGTGCATGCCACCTTACTCGGCGAGCCGCGCAAGCTCGCCATTCTCGCCCTGCTCGACCGTCTGCCAGATGAAGATTCCCTCTGCCATGGCGACTTCCACCTGGAAAACATCCTGCTCACCAGCTCCGGTCCGATCATCATCGACTGGGAAGGCAGCATGCACGCCTGTCCCTCTGGTGATGTCGCCAACACTTGCCTGTGGTTCCATAATGCCTTTTTGAACGGGAGAGGCCCCAACGGCTGGCTGATCCGTCAGATTGGCCTGCGCCTGGAGCGTGTCTGATCTGACGGAATACCGTCGCACTGGCCCGCTTTTAGAACAACTCCCTGAATGGATGGCAGTCCACGCTGCAGCACAGATGAATGAGGAAAACAAGATGAGATATCCCGTACTTGACCGGATCGTCCGCCGGGTGCTCCCAGATGTGGCGGGAAAGGATTTCCTGACTTGATTTCAGATAGAGCCTTCAATCATGCCGAGAATTGTTCCAGTGCCCCAAGAAGGGGTTCCTTTACTGGCATAGGATAACAAAGTTTAATTCCCCTTACCCTCTCCCCAGCTTCCTATACTTAATCCTGTGCGGCGTATCCGCCTCGATCCCCAGCCGTCTCCGCCGGTCAGCTTCATAATCAGAATAATTACCCTCGAACCAGATCACCCGGCTCTCCCCCTCGAAGGCTAGGATATGCGTCGCCACCCGGTCCAGGAACCAGCGGTCGTGACTCACCACGATCGCACAGCCGGCGAAGGCTTCGACCGCTGTTTCCAGTGAGCGCAGTGTATTCACATCCAGGTCATTGGTCGGCTCATCCAGGAGCAGTACATTAGCGTTTTGCGTCAGCATCTTGGCCAGGTGCACCCGGTTGCGCTCTCCGCCTGAGAGAGCCTTGACCTGTTTTTGCTGGTCCGTGCCCTGGAAGTTGAAGCTCGCCACGTAAGCACGTGAATTCATCTTCCGTGTTCCAAGCAGGATATTATCCTCGCCCCCCGAGAGCTCCTCCCAAACGGTCTTTTCTCCATCCAATGTATCGCGCAGCTGGTCCACGTATCCCAATTGGACGGTCTGCCCGATCTTCACGGTTCCCGCATCTGGCTTCTCCGCCCCGGTGATCAGCTTGAGCAGAGTTGTCTTTCCCGCCCCGTTCGGACCGATCACCCCCACGATGCTGCCTGGCGGGATCGATAGGTCAAGGTTATCGATCAGCAGCTCACCATCGTAACCCTTGCTCACCCCCTGCAGCTCGATCACCACATCACCCAGCCGCTCCCCAGCCGGGATGAAGATCTCCAGTTCTTCGCGCTCTTTCTCATATTCCTGGCTGAGCAGCTTCTCATAAGCCGTCACACGGGCTTTCCCTTTTGCCTGGCGGGCTTTCGGAGACATGTGGATCCATTCCAGCTCGCGCTCCAATGTTTTTTGGCGTTTACTCTCTGTCTTTTCTTCTTTCGCCAGGCGATCCTTCTTCTGCTCCAGCCATGAAGAATAATTTCCTCGCCATGGAATGCCATATCCCCGGTCAAGCTCCAGGATCCACCCCGCCACGTTATCCAGGAAATAGCGGTCATGCGTCACCGCAATCACCGTTCCCTTATACTGCTGCAGGTGCTTCTCCAGCCAAGCCACCGACTCCGCATCCAGGTGGTTGGTCGGCTCGTCCAGGAGCAAGATATCCGGTTCGGTCAGCAGCAGCCGGCATAAAGCCACTCGCCTGCGCTCACCCCCTGAGATAATCGACACTGGTGTTTCACCAGGTGGGCAGCGCAGTGCATCCATCGCCAGCTCCAGCCGGTTATCCAGCGTCCAGGCCTCACAGTGGTCCAAGGCCTCCTGCAGGCGCGCTTGCTCCGCGATCAGCGCATCGAAATCAGCCTCTGGATCAGCGAATTTTTCATTGATCTCCTCGTACTCGTTTCAGCAGCTCCACAATCGGCTGTACGGCCTCCTCGACCACCTCCTTGACTGTCTTGCTTGGGTCCAGGTAGGGCTCCTGCTCCAGCATCCCCACCGAATATCCCTTGGAAAGAGCTATCTCGCCGATAAATTCCTGGTCTACGCCCGCCATGATGCGCAGCAGCGTGCTTTTCCCAGACCCATTCAAGCCCAATACGCCGATCTTCGCTCCGTAGAAGAAGCCCAAAGAGATATCCCGCAGCACCAGCTTATTGGGTGGGTACAGCTTTCCCACCCGCACCATCGAATAAATGACCTGTTGATCGTTCATATCCATCCCGTTTTCGAACATACGTTAGGTTGTCAACATGCTTTAGCATGTTTTCCATATCAGGCTGCAATTCATTTGCAGCAATTTTAGATATTTTATAAACTATTCAAATAAATAAACTAGACATGTCATTTCCACCTCAAATTATAACCCACTTCCCAAAACGATTGAATACCTATGCGCACACTTCTATCTTTTAAATCGTTAATTCACACGAATTCCCCTACCCATTCAACCTCTCCTTGTGCTCCATTTCCCAACCCTGTTTAATGATCCCCCCTTTCCCTTATTCAGTACTTCCTGTGTGCTTCTTTTGCTTGTTTCTTGGCCTTTTAATAGTATCGCTCTCCAGGAGAATTCAGCTCTCCTGGAGAGTGACCGGCAGCCTCAAAAGAATATGGATCAGGTTCTACCGGGTTGGCGGTGGAATGAGGCCTAGCTGCTGCATCATGCTTCTCTGGTCAAAAAGGGACCAATGTTCCACCGTTTTGCCATCCTTAATCCGCTCGACGATAAAGGCGCTGATCACAACCTGGTTACCGGTCGGAGGCAGGCCCTGAAAGTCACCGCTGTGAACCCCTTTCCAGGTTACGCGTGCCATGACCTTGTCTCCCTCGGCAATCAGGTCTTCTATGATCATCTGCCTGTTGCTGAAAGCGGTGTTGAAAAAATTGTTATGCAGTAGAAAAGCCTCTCGGTTCTGTGGGCCTCCAACTAGGTGAGCCACAAAGTCAGGTGCTAACAGCTCCTTGTAGGTAGTTGGATCGCTGGCGACGGAGGCTTCGACGAAACGGCGCATAAACGATTTGTTTTGTTCGGTTGTCATTTTGAATATCTCCTTTACTCAAGGGTTTAGTTTTTTTTACTTGGCGGATACTGGCGTCTGGGAAATGCCCAACTGCCGCAGCATGCCTAACCGGTCACTGTAAACCCAACGTTCCACAATTTTCCCATCCCTGATCTTTTCCAGGGTGAGGGCAGGTATTTCGAGTACTTTACCGGATGGAGACACGCCTTGAAAACTGGCTTTGTTATGGATACAGCGCATGACCACCTGGGAAGCAACCAGATCTCCTTCTGCAATCTGGTCAAGGATCTCGAAGCGGTTTTCACTAAATGCCTCATGCCATGTGCGAACCCCTTGGATGTGTTCATCGCGGTTTTGAGGATTTAAATTGTAGGCAACCAAGTCGGGGGTTAATATTTCTTTTAGCGCTTCGAGGTTATTGTCCTCAAAAGCTTTATAAAATCGGCGCACAATCGCTTTGTTTTGTTCACTTGCCATTTTTAATCTCTCCTTTTCTTGATGCTCAAATCAAGGTTTATTTATACAATTTTCATCTTTATTATCACATAATATTCCTGAGACTGTATACGTGCGCGCACGAATACAGATACGTATTTTTTCGCTTGAGCTGAATGGGGTGCAACCTCTGAATCAGCTGAGCGGTTCGTTTTTATTGTTCCCAAAGGGTATTATTCGGTTGTTTTCAGGAGTGCCTGTTTCAAACGTCCAGCGCACAATTTGCGCCCGGTTGGTTACCCCCAACTTTATGAGAATATGAGCAATGTGCTTTTCAATGGTGCGCTTGCTAACCACAAATTCGGCTGCAATTTCCGCATTGGTCTTGCCTTGTGCAATCCGATCAGCGACTTCGCGTTCGCGTACCGTCAATTCATCTAACGGTTTTCGAGGCAGTCGCGCGGTGGCCTCTTTTAGCGGCAAGTTCTGCGCATATTGCACAGCCTGCTCAAGTGAGAACGCCTCTCCTGCAGCCAGTTCCACCCGGAGCTCCGCCTCAGTCAGCCTGGCGAGGATGAGTGCGCGATTATATTCATACTCCATGCGTGTGGCTGTCCATGCAGATACAACGCGTTGACTGCCAATCGCCACCGCGGCAGCCAGGATGCGTGCGCCAGGGGCGTCGAAACCACACACCACCGCCAATGCAGCAAAGCCGATCAAGCATTCTGCTATCCCAGGCGTATTCTGCAGAGCTTGCTGTATCGCCAGGCTTTCATTGAAAAGAGCCTGGGCACGCTCGAGATCGCCCAGGTGTAGGCAGGCATGTCCCAGGTTCTGTAATGCAGATGCCAGGTCACGCCTGGCATCGACTTCACGCAGAAGGGAGATGCTCTCTTCATACACAGTCTTGGCCTGTATATAATTTCGTTCGCAGCGTGCCAAATCTCCAGAGAAATTGAGCGCCATCGCAATGCGATAAGTATTCCCCGCCTCTCGGAGCAGTGTCAAGCTTTCTTCCAGCATGGCATGGGCTGTGTCAAATTTTCCTAGTGCCATTGCCGAAAAGGTGCCAACACTCAGGGTCACGCCTAATTGGTACGCATCTCCTAACTCACGGTTCAATAGAATGACCCGCTGCATCGCATTAAACTCGGTTTGAAAGTCCCCCGCTGCCCGCGCCCCATAAGCCATGCCAGACAGGGCAAAGCGCAGGATCAACTTGCCCTCCTCGCCTACCGCCTCGGCGATGGTGGCAGCCTCATTTCCATACTTGATTTGTGCCGCAGTATTCCCCCGAAATCCTGCCAGGAAGGCTGCATAAGCGAGGGCATTCGCCCGCACCGCCGGAGAGGTTCCTTCGTCTGCCAGCGCGAGCAGGCGCTCCATCCACACCAGGCCTTCCTCCACATGGTCACGGATGGTCCAGAATTGATAAATGGCAATGCCAATCCGCAAACCCGCCTCGATTCGCTGACTTTCCAATGACCAGGCCAGGGCAGCACGAATATTGTCGAACTCGCCTTCCAGCCAGTTCAACCAAATTTGCTGGTACTGCCCGGTAAGCTTTTCGGATATCTCTTCTGTTAATTTTTGATAGTATTGAAGATGCCGATCTTTAAAGGCCTGCCATTCACCTGAAGAAATTAACTTTTCTTGAGCAAATTCTCGGATCGTCTCCAGGAAAGAATAGCGTGCTTCACCACGCTGGAGTGTTTGAGCCACAGCCAGTGATTTGGTTACAAGCGAGGATAGCAGTTCAAGCACCAGGTTGCATTCAATTCCCTCTCCGGTGCAAACGGATTCAACTGCCCCCAGCGAGAACCCGCTCCTAAATACAGACAGCCTGCGCAGCAGCACCTGTTCTGGAGGGGAGAGTAGGTCGTGACTCCACTCGATCGCGGTCCGTAAAGTTTTATGGCGCGGATCAGGGTCGCTGCGCTGGCGTGAAACAAGCAAGCTGAAACGGTCGTCCAGGCGCTCTGAGATTTGTTGGGGAGTCAATACATTAGAACGGGCACTGGCTAACTCCAAGGCCAGGGGCAAGCCGTCTAGGCGCCGGCAAATCTCGCCTATTGCGCATGCATTTTCAGATGTGATGGAAAAATCAGGATTGCTGGTATGTACACGTTCAATAAAAAAGCGTATAGCATCATATTGCGTTAAAGCCTGTGGTTTACTTGCAAACGCTTCATCTCGGGTAGGGAATGCGAGTCCGGAAATTGGATAAATCGTCTCGCCAGCCATGGCAAAGGGCTCGCGGCTGGTCGCCAATATTCTCAGCCCTGTAGACCCAAACAATAACTGCTGGGCTAACTGCATGCAGGCTTCGATCAGGAACTCGCAGTTATCCAAGATCAACAGCAAATTTCTGGACTCCACCCATTCGATCAGCAGCTCATGGGCTGGTTTTTCCGGTGCCAGGCGCACTCCGAGCGCCTGAGTGACCAGCCGCGGGACCAGCGCTGGTTCACGCAGGGCTGCCAGGTCTACCAGCCATACACCATCCTGATAATCATTCTTTACCAGAGTTGCTAATTGAATCGCCAGGCGTGTCTTGCCGCTGCCGCCTGCGCCGGTAAGGGTAACGAGCCGAGCGCTGAGCAACAAGCGTTTAATGTCCGCGAGCTCTCGTTCTCGCCCGATGAAGCTCGTCAACTGGATCGGTAAATTAGTAGACACCATTTCTAACTGCATATACCACTTTTGAGGATGACCCTGGCTCAAAAATCATTCTCAAATGATATCATACCAATAAGATATATAACATCTTATTTTTTATTATTTTATTGATATCTGATTGATTGGAACATAAATTGATCACAAGAGGAGCTCGAACCATCATCTACTCCAACACAATAACCTTGACACACCCCAAATCGGCAGTACAATTGTTCTAAGAAAATTCCCAATTGTGCATAACCAGCAAAATTTCACCAATTGTTTCCTTTTGTTTTTTAATAAAATCAAATGCCCTCGCCCACATCTACCTCCCTCATCAACAGCCTAACTGAAGAACGCAACGCTGCCCACCTCTACCACACCCTCGCTAAAGCCGAGAAGAATCCCCAAATCGCCGACGTTTACGAACGCATGGCAGTCGTCGAAGAGCGCCACGCGGTCGCCTACACCCAACGCCTTAAAGAAGCCGGCACACCCGTCCCGCCTTACAAGCTTACGCTCCGCACGCGTATTCTCGAAGCTGTTGCCCTGCGCTTCGGACCCGAATCCGTCTTGCCCAGCCTCACCGCCATGGAGCAAAAAGCCTCCCAGGGCATGCAGGCAAATTCTGACAATTCAGATGCCCTTCTTCAACAGATGACCGCTGAAGAAGGCTCCCACTCCCGCCTGCTCGGGCAGATTACCCGCACCGCCCCGCTTGGTATGGAAGGCAGCTCCCTGGCCCAGCTCGAAGGACGGCACCGCGCCACCGGTGGGAACGCCTTGCGCGCCGCCGTCCTTGGCGCCAATGATGGTTTGGTCTCGAACCTCAGCCTCGTCATGGGCGTTGCTGGTGCCTCCATGAGTGGCAAAGCCATCCTCATCACCGGCATCGCCGGCTTGCTGGCGGGGGCTTGTTCAATGGCCTTGGGCGAATGGCTGTCTGTGCAGTCCTCGCGCGAGCTGTACCAGCACCAGATCCAAATCGAGACCCAAGAAATCGAGTCCGCCCCGGAAGAAGAAGCCGAAGAGCTCGCCTTGATCTACCAATCACGCGGCGTCGAGGCAGAGCAGGCCCGCCAGATGGCTGACCGAATCATGGCCGATCACACCAGTGCTGTCGAAACCCTTGCTCGCGAAGAGCTGAGCGTTGATCCCAAGGAGCTGGGCGGTTCCGCCTGGGAAGCCGCCATCACCTCCTTTATTCTGTTTGCCGCAGGCGCTATCATCCCAGTCGTTCCTTTTATCTTCCTGTCAGGGATCAACGCGGTCATTCTCAGCATCCTGTTCAGCACAGTCGGTTTATTCATTATCGGTGCCATTGTCACGCTTTTCACCGGCCGGGGGGTGCTTTTCTCTGGGGCGCGCATGGTGCTATTTGGCCTAGCCGCCGCCGCGGTGACATTTGCACTGGGTAAGCTGATCGGTTCCAACATTGGAGGCTGACCCGCTTGAACGTTCATCCTCATCAGCCTGAGGACACAGCTTCTTCTCTAGAAGCCCTGCTTGATCTTTGGCAAACTGAGCGCACTATCCAGGAAAACATTGTCGAGTGGCGTACGCTACCTGCTCGCCAGGCGCGCTTCAAACCTATCCCGCCCGAGCTTCATCCCGCCTTGATGGATGCACTCCACCATTCCGGGATCACCCAGCTCTACACTCACCAGGCGTATGCCTGGGATTGTCTTCAATCCGGCGGACACCCGGTCATCGTCACAGGTACGGCTAGCGGCAAGACCTTATGCTTCGACCTCCCCGTCCTGGATGCGCTGCTTAAAGATCCCGAGGCGCGTGCCCTTTACCTCTACCCCACCAAAGCCCTCGCCCAAGATCAGCTCTCCGCCATCAAAGCTTTGCTCTCGACTGCTGTCGGCTCTCCCCTCTCCCCTGCGATCTACGATGGTGACACCCCCCAGGGCTCGCGTCCAGCCATTCGCACCAAGGCCCGCCTGGTGATCAGCAACCCCGACATGCTCCACACGGGCATCCTTCCACACCACACTTCCTGGGCAGAATTTTTCCGCAGCCTGCGCTTTATCGTCATCGATGAAATGCACGTTTACCGAGGCGTCTTCGGCTCGCATGTCGCTAATGTCGTCCGGCGTCTCAAGCGCATTACGCGTTTCTATGGTGCCTCACCGCAGTTCATCCTTACCTCCGCCACCATAGCCAACCCCGCTGAGTTAGCTTCTCGCCTGGTAGAGATTCCCGTTACCCTGATCGACGAAGACGGCTCTGCCCGCGGTGCGAAATCCTTTCTAATTTATAACCCACCCATTATTGATCCTGACCTGGGCATCCGCGCCAGCTTGCTTAAAGAGAGCGTGCGCCTGGCAGATGACCTGCTTTCCCACCAGGTACAGACCATCCTCTTTGCCCGCTCTCGCCGCACCGTCGAAGTCATGCTGCGCTACCTGCGCGATGCCTCAGGTTCGGATACCGAGATTGCTGCAGAGCAGGTGCGCGGCTACCGCAGCGGTTATCTTCCCCGCCAGCGCAGGGAGATTGAGCGCGGCTTGCGCCAGGGGCAGGTGCGGGCTGTGGTTGCCACCAATGCCCTCGAATTGGGAATCGATATCGGTCAGATGGGGGCGGCCTTGTTGGCCGGCTACCCTGGCACCATCGCTTCCACCTGGCAGCAGGCTGGCCGTGCCGGGCGCGGCTTGCTCCCCTCACTCAGCATCCTGGTCGCTTCTGCCACCCCCCTGGACCAATATCTAGCCAGCCACCCCGAATATTTCTTTGGTAAATCTCCCGAGCAGGGCCTGATCAACCCCGATAACCTTTTAATCCTCTTAGGCCACATGCGCTGTGCGGCCTTTGAGCTGCCTTTCCAAAACGGCGAAGGTTTTGGCAGCCTGCCTCCCGACCAGGTTCGCGAATTCCTAGAATTCCTCGTCCAGGAGGGTACGTTGCACCATTCTGGAGCGAAGTATTTCTGGATGGCGGATGGCTATCCAGCCCAGGCAATCTCCCTGCGCAGCGCATCTGCAGAAACCATCACTTTGCAGAGCGAGGAGGAAGGCTCGGTGACGACTATCGGCAGCATGGACATTCCATCCGCCCCCAACCTCGTCCACCCGGGCGCCGTTTACATGCACGAGGGTCAGCTTTACCTGGTTGAAGATCTTGACCTGGAAAACCACATCGCCCACCTGCGTCGGACAGAGGTGGATTACTACACCCAACCCGGTGGCGAGACCACGGTAACTTTGATCCAGAAAGCTGCGGAAGAAGCCGTAGCGGGCGGATTGAAAGCGGATGGTGAGATTCAAGTCACCACCCAGGTCACGGGTTTTCGAAAAGTCCGTTGGCATACCCACGAAAACCTGGGGCAAGAGCCTCTCAGCTTGCCGCCTTCTGAGCTGCTGACCACTGGCTATTGGTTATCCTTATCAGATTCGACTGTCAACGCACTTGACGCCGAAGGCCTGTGGTCGAATGCCCCCAACGACTACGGCCCATCCTGGCCCCGGCAGCGCGACCTGGCACGGGCGCGGGATGGTTACCGCTGCCAGGTCTGCACCGCCCCTGAGCAGGGGCGTGCCCACCATGTACATCACAAGACCCCCTTCCGTTCCTTCACTAACCCCGACCAGGCTAACCAGCTCTCCAACCTAGTGACTCTCTGCCCCGGTTGCCACCGGCAAGCCGAGCTTTCCGTCCGCATTCGCAGCGGCTTGGCTGGCGTGGCCTATACTTTAGGCAACCTGGCACCCCTCTTCCTTATGTGCGACCCGCTCGATATTGGGATGAACGCTGACCCACATGCTTCCTATGCCGACGGCAAGCCTGCCATCGTGATCTACGACCAGGTCCCCGCTGGTATCGGCTTCAGTGAGCGCCTGTACGAGCTGCATGCGGAGCTGGTGCGCAGTGCCCTTGAGCTGGTGCAAGCCTGCCCTTGCACCGATGGCTGCCCGTCCTGCGTCGGTCCTGGCGGTGAAAATGGCTCGGGAGGCAAGCGTGAAGCGATCGCTTTATTAAAAGCTCTCGCTGCCTCAGGCACCTAAGGACTGAACCATCCCATCAAGACTGTATTGATCAACACCACACTCAAACCCAAGAAAACGCACGCAATCATGCTGCCAGCCAGCACAAGGAAGAGGGTGTGCCCCGGTTTCGACGAATAGAAGCTGCGCAGTGCCCGGTACATCAATCCCCAAAACCAACCCACCGAAAGCCAGCCGATATACGGCACGCTCAATAATCCCAGCGGGAGCATCGCAAAACCAGCCAGGCGCAGCAGCTCCCCATGCGCCATACCTCCTCCGGCAGAAAGCATCTCGATGAAATTGATCGAATATCCAAAAATCCACCAGGCCGCCACAGCGCATGGCACAAAGCTGATAGCCGATAAGAATGGAGTTTGGCTTCGCAATATCCACCCTAATCCGCTCACCAGGCTAACTACCAGAACCAACCCAAAAGCGGCCCAATCCGCCTTACGGTCGAGCCCTATCTCAAAAAATACATCTTCATCCCCCCTCAGCACACGCCAAAGACGATCAAAAAAACTCACCAAGCTGCCTCACAGTGCCTTCAACTGACCATTCAGCTTCTCCCGCGTCTCCTGGTAAGCCTTCAGCTTATCGCGCTCCTTCTGCACCACTGTCTCAGGCGCCTTCTTGGCGAAATCCGAGCTCAACAGCCCCTGCAGGCGTCCGATCTGCGCTTCCGCCTCAGCCAGCGCTTTATTCAGCCGGGCGCGTTCCTCATCCAGGTCGACCAACCCAGACAGCGGCAAGAATATTTCCACCGCCCCTGCCACCAGCGCCACGTGTCCATCCGGCCGCGAGAAGCCGCCCTTGCTGCTTGCGATCACGGTCACTTCTTGGGGGTTTAGCCCCGCCAGGGCTGAAACCATTGGTGCTTCATGCTTCAGCAGGTTTGCCATCTCAGTAGAAGCCAAAAGGACCGCCGGGATGCGCCTGTCAGGCTTGACTTCCTTCTCTGCGCGCAGGTTGCGGATCGAGCGCACAATCTCCTGCACCGCTGAAAAATTAGCGATTTTCTCCGCTTCCCAGCCCTCATCCTGTAGTGGCTCAGGCCAGCGCCCAACGATCAACGCCTCGCTCCAAGGGCCATCTTCCGGTGTGAGGCGAGAGGAATGGGACTCGGCAGCCGTGCGCAGGTGTCCGTATATTTCCTCCGTCACAAAGGGGGTGAAGGGGTGCAGCAGACGCAGGATATAATCCAACACACGTACCATCAACCCGACCGTATAGAATGCCCGGTCACCACCCTCCGCCGCCTGCAGCTTGGCCGCCTCCAGGTACCAATCTGCATAATCTCCCCAAAAAAAGTCAAATATCTGTCGACCGGCTTCTCCATACTGGTTGCCCTGGAAGAGGCGTTCTACATCCCGCGTGAGCTGTTTCAAGCGTGCATAAATAAAGCTATCTGCCAGACTCCACTGCGGCTTTCCTTGAGGCTTTATGGGTGCCTTGGGGATCGATCCAATGACCAGGCGGGAGGCATTCCACAGTTTATTGGCAAAATTACGGTTTGCCTCCACGCGCTTCAGGGACAAACTCATGTCGTTTCCTGGGGTGGAGCCAACCAGCAGCGTAAAGCGCAGTGCATCCGTCCCCAGCTCCTCCATCACCGGCAAAGGGTCGATTACATTCCCATAGGATTTGCTCATTTTCTTCCCGTGTTCATCCCGGATCAGCCCGTGCAGGTAGACGGTATCGAAAGGCACTTCTCCCGTAAATTCCAGCCCCATCATGATCATGCGTGCCACCCAGAAAAACAAGATGTCGTAGCCTGTCTCCATCATCGTGGTTGGGTAAAAATAGCTCAGATCAGGCGTTTGCTCCGGCCACCCCAAAGTCGAGAATGGCCACAACCCCGAAGAGAACCAGGTATCCAGCACATCTGGATCCCGCTCGATCGCTGCGCTGCCGCACTTGGCGCAGTGCGTGGGATCTTCCCGTGAAACCGTCTTCTCCCCGCACGCCTGGCAGTACCACACCGGGATGCGATGCCCCCACCAAAGCTGCCGTGAGATACACCAATCTTCGATATTTTCCAGCCAGTTATAGTAAACCTTGGTAAAGCGCTCGGGCACAATCCGGATGCGCCCATCCCGCACCGCCTCCAAGGCCGCTTCTGCCAGGGGCTGGATGCGCACAAACCACTGCGTCGAGATCATCGGCTCAATGATCTCCCCTCCCCGCTGCGACCGCGGCACATTAAGAGTATAAGACTCTTCTTTGATCACCAGACCGGCTGCGCGCATATCTTCCCAAATCTTTTTCCGGCACTCAAAGCGATCCATGCCAGCGTAGGGGCCACCATTTTGGTTGAGGCGCGCCAATTCATCCAGCACCGATAGGATCGGCAGGTTGTGCCGCTCTCCGATGGCATAATCGTTCGGGTCATGCCCGGGGGTGATTTTTAAAGCACCCGTTCCGAACTCGCGTGCCACATAATCATCCGCAATCACCGGGATTTCCCGTCCCAGAACCGGCACAATTACTTTCTTGCCCACAAAATGTGCGTAGCGCTCATCTTCCGGGTGGACAGCCACCGCTGTATCCCCCAGGATTGTCTCAGGGCGCGTGGTCGCCACGGGGATATAGTCGCCGCTGCCATCTGCCAGCATATATTTGAAATAATACAGCAGCCCCGGTTCTTCGGCGTATTCCACCTCCAGGTCTGAGACGGCGGTCTTGAGCCCAGGCGACCAGTTGATCAGGCGCGGGCCGCGGTAGATCAAACCTTTCTCATACAGGCGCACAAACGCTTCACGTACAGCCTTTGAGAGACCGTCATCTAACGTAAACCGCTCCCGGCTCCAATCGCACGAAGCTCCCAGCCTGCGGATCTGCTTCGTGATCATCCCCCCATATTTCTCCTTCCACGCCCAGGTGCGTTTGAGGAACTCATCCCGCCCGATCTCTTCGCGTTTCAAACCTTCTTTCGCCAGGGATTTCTCCACCTGCAGCTGAGTGGCAATCCCTGCGTGGTCTGCTCCCGGCACCCAGAGCGTGGGCACGCCTTTCATACGATGGTACCGGATCATCAAGTCTTCCATTGAGACAAACATGGCATGTCCCAGGTGCAGCTCTCCGGTCACATTCGGTGGGGGGATGGAGATCACGTAAGGTTTTTTCGTTGGGTCGAAACCCTCCTGGCTCGGATCGTTATTGGGCTTGAAATATCCGTTTTTCTCCCACCACTCGTATATCCGCTGCTCAGTAGCTTTGAAATCATAGGTTTTGGCTAGGTTTACTTCAGTCATTTTTCTCCTATCTTATCTCAATCCTCTCTCCCCAAGAGAAGGACTCGGGTTTGGATCTTTTTAGTTCAATTCAGGGATAAGGTTCAGATTGAAGCTCATATCTCAACTTCAATGCCTTCTTCTTCCGCCCAAACGATCTCGAACGATCTCGCCCGCGTAATGCTCATCAGATCTTCTAATGCATCCCGTAAAAATACAACCTGAGAAGGATCCACAATCGCTAATTTTACCCGCGTTAACTCGCTTCCTAATGCCAAATTATGCTCGCTTTTAAAACGCCTCACAACAGTAGCGATCTCGATCAGGCGCTCCCCAACCGCCTCGGCATCCTGATCTTCCAGGGCAGCTTCTACTACTGGCCAGTTCGTGAGATGGATCGAAACTGCTGTATATGGCCCTTTTCCACTTTCATCCTGAAGGAGGTTCTGGTAAATTTCCTCGGTTACATAAGGGAAGAAAGGCGCAAAAAGTTGAAGTAGGGTCGTGAGAGTCCGGTAAACAGTGTAGATCGCTCCTTCTCTTCCAGGATTCTCATCGCCATACAGCCGCTGCTTGCACATTTCCAGATAATTATCGGCCAGTTCAGTCCAGAAGAATCCCTCCAGCTCACTTTTTGCCGCGGCGTAATCGTATGACTCCAATAAGTATGTCATCCGCTTCACCAACCGCTGCAAGCGCGCCAGGATCCATCGGTCTGCTGGAGACAACGCGGGAACCCTGTCAGAAAACGCATATTCAGCGATGAATCGCTCAGCGAAGCGGGCCACATTCCAGAGCTTGGTGACCAGTTTGGCACCCATTTGGATTCTTTCTTCGCTGATCACCGCATCCTTCCCTGGGCCGGTACAGGCCGCCCAGTAACGCACCGCATCTGATGAATAACGCTCAATCATTTCCTTAGGCGCCAAGGGACCTCCCCCACGGCTCTTGCTGATCTTCCCCATCCCAGCTCCTGCAATTCCCCAGCCAGAAATGGCAGCGTCCTTCCAGGGCAGCCGGTCGAAATGATAAATAGATTTCAGGATTGTATAAAACGCCCAGGTGCGGATGATCTCGTGCGCCTGAGGTCTAAGCGAAAATGGGAACACGCTTCGATAAAGACTCTGGTCCTCATCCAGCCACTTCCCCACAATCTGTGGAGAAAGTGAAGAAGTCGCCCAGGTATCCATCACATCTTCTTCCGGGACGAACTGCGTTCCCCCACACTTTGGGCAAGCCTTTTCGGGGCCATCGGCCAACGGATCAACCGGCAGTTGCTGCACTTCCGCCAGGATCACCTCCTGGCAATCCTTGCAGTACCACACCGGGAAGGGCACACCAAAATAACGCTGCCGGGAGAGACACCAATCCCAATTCAGGTTCTCCACCCAGGCACTGTAGCGGTTCTTCATTGTTTCTGGGAACCAATTCACCGCCTCACCGGCCTTAACCAAGGCCTCCTTATGATCCAGGATATTAATAAACCACTGTGCTGCGACGATATATTCAACGGGTGTATCGCAGCGCTCGTGCACACGCACGGATTGGGTGACAGGCTGAGCTTCCAAGAGCAAACCCTGCTCGATCAAAGCCTCTTTTATTCTTTGGCGAGCAGAACGGGTGGTCAGCCCGGCATAATTTCCTGCGGCTTCCGTCATCTGTCCATCTCGACCGATTGCCTGGATATTCTTCAAGTTATGCTTGTACCACCAAGCCACATCGGTCGCATCACCAAAGGTGCAGCACATGACTGCCCCGGTACCTTTCTCCGGGTCTGCTAGGGGATCCTCCAGGATAGGAACCTCTTGGAGGAAGAGGGGTGCGATGGCTTTAGAGCCCACCAGATGCTTGTATCTTTCGTCTCCCGGATGAATGAAGATCGCCACACAAGCCGGTAGGAGCTCTGGGCGCGTGGTTGCGATGCGCAAGGATCCACCGCCAACAACTTGGAAAGCCAGGGTTAGGAATTCACTTTCCCTCTCCAGGTCATCCAGGTCCGCCTGGGCAATTGAAGCCTGGCATTCCGGGCACCAGATCGCCGGGGCTTCTTTATGATTAGTGAGCCCTTTCTGATACAGATCGATAAAAGACAGCTGAGCAATCCGCTGCGAAACTTCGTCAATCGTGCGGTAGGAATAACGCCAGTCCACTGACAATCCCAGGCGCTGCCAGAGGGCCTGGTAATCTTTTTCTACTTCTGCACTGATCTCCAGGCATTTCTCAATGAACTTCTGCCTTCCAATCTCACGAGCCTTCTTCCCCAGGCGTTTCTCTACGTAACGCTCGGTCGGCAGCCCATTATCATCAAAGCCCATCGGATAGAAAACCCGGTACCCCTGCATACGCCTGAACCTGGCGATGAAATCGGTTTGGCTGTAGGAGTAAACGTGTCCAAGGTGCAGCAAGCCAGACACCGTCGGTGGGGGGGTATCAATAGAATACACTTTTCCGGGTTGTGCCAAATCGAAGTGATAAGTTCCACACTCTTGCCAGAAACTTTCAAGCCTCGGTTCTACTTCTTTCGAATCATATTTTTTAAGCAGGCTCATACGGCCTCCAAATAAACAAAAAAACCTTTCATCCATCAGAGGACGAAAGGCTGTGCCTTACGCGGTACCACCTCGCTTCATCGAGAAGCACCGAGATGCTTCACGATACACTCTCCTGGCAGGCGCTTCATCCAGAAGCACCGATCAGGATCAAGCGCTAACGGGCTATCCCGTGCTGTTCTACAACCTCAACGAGGGTTCTTCAGCATTAACCCCGGGCGACGTTCAGAAGGTTTCACTTTGGCGGGCTCTCAGCCTTTCTGCTCACCATCTCTGTCAGCTCACACCTGCTTACTCCTCCCAGACAATCAAACTATTCAATTGAATAGATTATAACAAGATTTCAACTTGTAGTCCAGCGACTTCTTCCTTTACCAACTAGAAAAGGTTAGAGCCAGCAGTATGCATAAAACCAGTTTTTTTCCATTTTCCGCTTTTTCCATGATCTTTTTAAATCCATATTCATCTAGGAGATGTTTCGGCCCCCCCCAACATTAAAATTTATTAATCTTCTTGACTTTTAACTTTGACTTGTGCTATCCTTCACCATCCCACCCCACTCACAAAAGGCTGATCTATGGTTCCTAGAGAAAGAGTCGCCGATAACGTTTATTCCTTCCAAAGTGATGTATACGCCCAGGTAACAGCCGGTGCCATCATTGGACCCAACTGGGCTGTCGTCATCGATACACTGGCCTTACCTGAAGAAACCCTTGAGATTCGCAACTTTCTCGAAGGTGAACTGAATATCCCCGTAAAATATGTGATCAACACTCATTACCATGCCGATCACGCCTGGGGTAACTGTTTTTTTCCTGGTACAACGGTCATCGCCCACGCCCACTGTCGCGAGAAGCTTTCCACCCTTGGCCAGGCTTCTTTAAAGGAAGCCCGTCAGCAGAGCAATATTTTTCGATCTGTAAAAATTGTCCTGCCGCACCTGACTTTTCTCGAAAGCACACTCAGCCTGCGGGTGGGCAAGAAAACCCTCACCCTCATGTCGCTTCCAGGACCCTCCTCAGATAACATCGGTATCCTGGTCGAAGAAGACCGTGTCCTATTTGCTGGCGATGCCTTCATGCCTTTGCCTTACATCGTGGACGGCGATATCGATGAAATGATCGCCTCGTTCAAGAAAATCAGCAAAATGGGTTTGGAGAATATCATCCAGGGACATGGAGACATCGTGCTGCGCGGCGAAATCGATAATGCCGTCAAAGAAAACCTGGCGTATCTATCAGCCGTGCGAAAAGCGGTTCGCAAAGCCTCTCGCCGAAAATTCCCTCTCGAGATGCTCGATACAGTTGATATCGAATCCTGCGGTAAAAGCCGGGTTCTAATCGGCGGCCTGGCAGTTGAATTGCACCGCCGCAACCTGCGTGCCCTCTTTCGCAGCTTGTATGGCGAACCGCATATCCGCGGGGAAGAGGATTACGACGAGGAGGAAGAAGAATTCGACGATGAGGAATGAATGCGCTCTTCACGCTGCTTGGCTCGCTTGGCTCTCAAGCCAACCAGGCGCTCATTCCCCTTCATTAACCTCTGAATATTAGGACGCAGTGCCCAGATCAAGATCAATTCGCTGAAGATCCCATAAAAGATATATTCCCAGGGTGATAATCCATGATACGCCCGGTAGGCAAAGACGATGGTCGCCACGATGCCGGCACTTAAGGTTGTCACCGAGGCGTACCCAACAAAGTAAAAGATCAATGCCCCAATTGGGAATATAAATAAGATACTGGGTGCCCACAACCCAAACGCTCCACCTAAACACGGTGCACCGCCGGCTCCACCTCGAAAACGCAGTTTTCCATCGGCGTTGCGCTCCATTAGAAAGATCGAATAATTATGGCCGATGATGGCGGCGATGGGTGCCAGCACATGCAGCCAGGCGTTATCAGGGAAAAACCAGCGTGCCAACCAGACTGACCCGGCCCCTTTCAAAACATCGAAAAATCCCGTCCCAAGACCAGCCCAGAATCCGGCTGCCCGAAAGGCATTCGTCCCGCCGGTTCTTCCGCTGGCCACCTGGCGAATATCTTGACCCGACAAGAGCTGGACAAAAATCAATCCAAATGGGATCGATCCGAGAATATAAGCGCAAACAACCACCAAAATGGGGAGCAGAATTTGCATCCTCGCCATTCCTTTTTAATCGTTCGAAATATTACTCCAAACCATGCGTCGAATTTCGATACCTACATCAATTCAAGAAACCCAAATCCCTGGTATTCGTTACTCTTCCTCTAACACAGTGAATGGGATTTCGTCAAATGTTCCCTTGCCAAGCGAAAAAGCATGGCAGTACCACACTCTATCCTGAAGGTGCAAGATCAAGTAAGGAACACCTGGATAAGCAAACTCATCCAAATCTGTCTGAGATGGGTGGGCTGGTCCTGCAGGATGCGAATGATAAATCGCCAGGAGATCAAGACCGCTTTCTTCGATCTTTAGCATGGCTTGAACCTGTTCATGCGCATTCATCCGGAAGCGGACGGGGCTTTTCAGATCATTCAACACCCTGTAAACCACTTCAGAAATATCTTCTTTTCCCCCCACCAACCCGCAGGCCTCTTCAGGCAGCGCTTGTTGGACATGCTCCCGCATCTGGTCCCAATCCTCACGCCGCAACCCAAGGCCATTTTTCACATCGCCCACGCGGCTAGCCCTACCGTAATGAGAATAGCTAAAGCTGGCTCAATCAAGACCCGGCGCAAGGGCTTCTCTTCGATCAAACCGATGAAGAGGCTGGTGAGGGCATAGGTAGGCCCCGTGACCAGCACCCCAAATGCCACCGGGGTAACCGGCCAATAATACCAAGCCGCCCCAAATTGGCTGACGATAAAACCAATTAGCGCCCCTTCATAAATCAGCCACTGCCCCTGCATTCTTAAATGCAGCACACGCAGGCTTACCAGCCAAGCCCCCAAACCTAATCCCGGCAGCATCAAGAATAAACGGATCCCTTCTGAGCGTAAACTGACTGCCAACACCAGGTAGAGGGCAAAGGATACAGCGCTCAAGCCTGCAGCAGCCAGGGGATGGCGGATATCTTCAGAGTCTATGGAAACAAACTCACCAGTCAGAACCATTCCTAACAGCAACACGCCCATCAGCAGCCCAATCCACCAATTGATACCAAATGGGAGCTGGTGCAGAGGAAATCCGATTACCAACGCGGTCAATGCCGGTAGAATCCAATACGGGAGGGCGCTGCCTTTTAGGGCAGGATGATCACGATAGATCCAATCTGCACCAGCCGCGGTCAGGCCTGCCACAAGGAAAGCAACCAGCGTATTGACATCGATGCTGATTGAAAGGTAAATCCCCGGCAGCTGCACCGCCAGCTCCCTTGCCGGGATATTCAAGAAACGCGACAGGGTATAGGCCAATGTGATCATGCCTGTCAAAACACTCATCCGATCCAGATCGGGGAAATAGCGCCTGCGCGTAATTTCTTGATTATCAACCACAGCATGATTCTACTCGAAAAAATATCGAACTTGACGTTTTACCTCCAATCGCTTAGGATTAAATCAAGGGAACTGCTCAAATGAAAATTGGCATGGTTTCGAATAACTATAAACCTTATATCAGCGGTGTGACGAATGTCATCGCCTTGACCAAGGAATTCCTTGAAAAAGCCGGTCACGAAGTTTATGTATTTACTTATGGAGATGCTAATGTACAAGACGATGAACCGAACATCATTCGCTCGCCGGGTATACCAATCCAAAAAACAGGTGTCTATCTAAACCTGGCTTTCAATAAGGCTACTCGCCGCTTGTTATCCACGATGGATATTGTCCATGGGCACCACCCTTTTTTATCTGGACCCCAGGCGATCCAATATTGCAGGCCGCGCAATATCCCCATCTTGTTCACCAACCATACCCGCTATGATCTGTATGTATCGGCCTACGTGCCCTTCTTACCCGATGCTTTCGGCGAGGCAGCCATGCGTGCATACCTGCCCTCCTTCTACCGATCGTGCAATCTGGTAGTTGCACCTTCAAATGGTGTGCGCGATGTTTTGTTGAACCTGGGTGTCGAAGCCCCCATCCAGGTGATTCCCAATGGCGTCGACCTGGTTCCTTTTCAGAAACCGGCCAGCACCCTAGACCGGCTCCAGTTTGGGATTCCGACAGAGAAAGTATTATTGATATATGTAGGGCGCCTCGGTCCCGAGAAAAATCTCAATTTTCTGCTGCGTGCCTTTGGTGGCACTGCCCAGGCTTTTCAAAACATCCATTTAATGCTCGTCGGTGATGGTCCCGAAAAAGAAGACCTGGTAGCGTTTATTCAACAGATTGGGTTGGCAAACCGAGTCACCTTCACGGGGGCTGTCCCTTATACCGAAATATCATCTTACCTGCATTTGGCAGATGCGTTCGTAACTGCCTCAGTCACTGAGGTCCATCCACTCTCCCTCATCGAAGCCATGGCAACGGGTTTACCGGTTTTGGGTATCACCTCCCCAGGGGTATCTGATACCATTGAAGATGAAGTCACTGGTTTCCTTACCGATCATGAAATGGCGGCTTTCACCGCCAAAATGGTGCGCCTGGTCACCGAACACGATCATCGGCGCATGATGGGGATCCAGGCACGACAGGCTGCTCAGCAGTACGATATTCGCATCACCACCCAAACCTTGCTGTCTGTCTATGAAAACCTGGTCAATTCAACGCTGGTATCAAAGCGCAGCTTGCGCACTCGTTTGACGCGCTTCCTCGACAATTGGAGGGGTTGATGAACACCCGCCAGTCGCTCGGTCGCTGGGGGGAATCCCTGGCGGCTGAATTCTTGCAAGCCCAGGGATACGTTATCATTGGGCGCAATGTTCGCACACCTTATGGAGAGATCGACCTGGTCGCGGAAATGGCTGCTCCCCCAACCCTCGTTTTTGTTGAAGTTAAGACCCGCCGCTCGGCACAATATGGCTTGCCTGAAGATGCGATCAATGCTCGCAAACAGGAACACCTTCGTTCATCTGTCAACTATTATCTCCAGCAGCACCTAGAATTCCAGGGAGCAATGCGGGTCGACGTCATCTCTATACAGCGTTATCACCCAGGCGAGCCGCCCGTTATCACCCACTTTGAAAATGCTTTATCTTGATCCTGGGTTGGCACCGCCCTCCCTTCCTGAGACTGATGGCAGCCCACCCCCAAACCCAGTTCCCCTGGTGGTTATCCTTGGGCCAACGGCAGTCGGCAAAACCGCCCTTTCGATCCAATTAGCGGGTAGATTGGATGGCGAGATTATTTCCGCAGATTCACGCTTATTTTACCGCGGGATGGATATCGGCACTGCCAAGCCTTCCTTGGAAGAACGGCAGCATATCCCTCACCATTTGATCGATGTAACCACCCCAGATCAACCCTGGAGCCTTGCCATTTTTCAACAAGAAGCCTGCCGCCTCATCCAGGAGATCGCCTCCCGCGGTCATCTGCCCTTCCTGGTGGGAGGCACCGGTCAGTACATCCACGCCGTAACGCAAGGTTGGAACCCTCCACCGGTATCTCCGGATCCCCGTCTGCGCAAGGTCTTGGAAGATTGGGCCGCTGAGATCACCCCTTTAGGTCTGCATGCACGCCTAGCCTTACTCGATCCACAAGCAGCCAAACGGATCGACCCCCAAAACCTGCGGCGCACCATCCGCGCCCTTGAAGTGATCTTTCTCACCGGTCAGCGCTTCTCCGATCAAAGTCAGCAAACCTCCTCCCCTTATCGCCTGCTGCAGATTGGCTTGATCCTCCCCCGTCAGGTGCTGTATTCGCGCATTGACGAGCGCATCGATACGATGCTCAGCCTCGGTTTGGTTTCTGAAGTCCAGAGGCTACTCGACCAGGGATATTCGCCAGACCTGCCGCCTTTTTCTGCGATCGGCTATCGGGAGATCATTGCTTATTTGCAGAGGAAAATTTCGCTGGAAGAAGCGGTGACGCTTATGAAGCGCCAATCCCGCGTTTTTGTCCGCCGCCAGACTAACTGGTTCAAAGAAACCGACCCGCTTATCCACTGGTTAGATGCCACAACCTCGGTCGTTGAGGCTGCGACCGACTTAATCCATCGCTGGAGCCTGCCATGCACAGACATCCCTGGCTGAAGAGCTACGATCCGCAAGTTCCCCACCACCTGTCTTATCCGCCAGCCACAGTAGTGAATATGCTCGAGTGGGCAGCCCGTGCTTACCCGCACAAAGCCTGCACCATTTTCAAAGGCGAGGCTATCACCTATCAGCAGATGGACGAGCTGTCGGACCGCCTGGCTGCCGCCTTTTCCAGCCTGGGCATCCAGAAAGGAGACCGTTTCGGCATCTTGATGAACAACCTCCCCCAATTCGTCTTGGCATATTTCGCAGCCCTAAAAGTGGGTGCGGTAGTGGTTGCCACGAACCCCCTCTACAAGTCGCCGGAGATCGTTTCTCAGGTGAACGATGCCGGGATCCAGGTGCTGCTCGTGATGGAAAACCTCTATCCCCAGGTTAAAGCCGTACAGTCTCAAACCTCCCTGCGCACCCTGATCATAACCCACCAGAATGACCTCTTACCACCTTCCCTGGATCAAATCCAATCTCCCCAGCAGTTTGCCGATCATGAGCTCCACTCCCAGCCTGCCCCTGGTGATTTTTGGTTCATGGATCTGCTTCTGCAGCACGCCGCCTGTCAGCGCCCACTGCTTAACATACTGCCCGAGGATATCGCCCTCTTTCAATACAGTGGGGGTACCACCGGAGTCTCGAAGGCCGCAGTCGCCTTGCACCGCAACCTGGTCGCCAATGCCCTGCAGTTCCGTCACTGGCTGCATCCTGCCCAGGAGGGCGAAGAAACCTTGCTCATGGTCATCCCGCTTTATCATGTCTACGGGATGGTGGTTGGGATGCTCGTGGCGATCCAGTTAGGGGCTAGCCTGGTCATGATCCCCTCACCGCGTGACATGGCAGAAATTCTCTCGAGCATCCAGAGATATAAGCCAACTCTCTTTCCTGGCGTCCCCAACCTATACCAGGCCATCAACCAGCACCCCGATGTAATGGCGGGGAAAGTGGACTTAAGCAGTATAAAAGCCTGCATCTCTGGCTCTGCACCGCTCCTGCCCGAAACGAAGAGGCGCTTTGAAGCCCTGACGGGAGGAAAGCTTGTGGAAGGGTACGGTCTCTCTGAAGCCCCCACCGCCACCCATTGCAATCCGATTTATAATGAAAACCGTCCCGGTTCAATCGGCCTGCCCCTCCCCGATGTCGACTGCCGCATCGTCGACCTGGAAAAAGGCCGGACCGATCTTCCCGTGGGCCAGGCTGGTGAGTTGATCATCAAAGGTCCCCAGGTGATGCAGGGCTATCACAACATGCCTGCTGAGACAGCCTTCGCCTTGAGAGACGGCTGGTTGTATACCGGGGATATTGCCCGAATGGATCAAGACGGCTATTTCTACCTGGTTGACCGCAAAAAAGAGCTGATCAAGCCGGGTGGCTTTCAAGTCTGGCCGAGTGAAGTCGAAGAAGTCCTTCTCCGCCACCCGAAGATAGCCGAAGCCGCAGTCGCGGGTATCATGGATTTCCAGCGCGGCGAGCTCGTCGCCGCCTGGGTGGTATTAAAACCCGAAGCGGCTCTCCCAACCTCCACTAAACCGGATGAGGTAAATCTTATTTACAAAGTGTTGGAGGCTGAGCTTCGCCACATCTGCAAGGATGCGCTTGCCCCGTACAAAATCCCTGCTATGTTTCATTTCATCAAGGTGCTTCCCCGCTCAACGGTAGGAAAAGTCCTTCGCCGCGAGCTGGTCCGCCAATTCAGTCTCGATCACCCTCAAGATTCCAACCGCTAACGCGGTCCTGGCCTCCTCAACCGCCTGGCTTTTACGCTGCTCGGCAAGTGCTTCATCCCCCTGCAGCTCTGCCAGCAGCCACCAATAATAGACCAGCCTCTCTCTCCGCTGGGGGTCAGCCCGGTTCCAGCCCGTCTGTAAATCAGCTAGAGCTTCGACTAGTCTCCCCGTTAGGAAATAGACCAATCCACGTGTCGCCCAGGCATAGGGGCAGAACACCCCTAATTCCACACTCCGGTCTGCAAATTCAAATGCCTTCTCCAGCTCCCTCTCCGCTGCCAGCCGGAGGGCGATTTTCTCGTAAGCATAGTGATCTTCCGGGTATGCCCTCTGCAACACCTCGATTACTTTCCAGCCTTCTTCTTCCAGTCCCAGGCGGCTCAAGGCTTCTGTCTTGGCAAACAAGCTCAGATACTGTTGTGGATCAATGGCCAAGGCGCGCTCTGCCAGCTCCAGAGTCAGGTCACAGGCATCACTGAAGGCGATCGCCCAAGCAGCTTCTCCACAACCCTCTGGGCTCAGGTTTTTGTGCTCCAAGAACCGCCGCGCCTGGTCAAGTTCGCCGCGATTTACCAGGAGATGCAGGTACCTTCCCTGTACCCAACCCAGTTTCCCATCCTCAGCAGGCTCCCCTCCAACCAAGAGGAGCTCTTCAAGGATCTGCCTGGCAGTCTCATCGTCTTTACGCATCCAGGCGATTTCATATTCGGCTCTCAACAGATCCACCTGGTTCAACCCTTTGTGCATCCCTCTTTCAATGACTGCCTCCGCTTCATCTAATCTGCCGGCTAACCGGAAGGATTCGGCCACTCGAACATACCACTCCCCTCCAAACAGCTTTAATCCCTTTCGCGCCGTCTTGAGTGCTGCCTTCTCATTGCCGCCTCGCAGCAGCGCCAACCACAAATCTTGATATAGTAGCGGGTTATCATTTCCACTAAGATGAATTGCTTGTTCTAATAACGCGGCTGCTTCCTCAAAATGCCCCAAACCTAGCAAGGCGCGTCCATGTACACTCATCATCTCAAGATTCTCATGGGCATGCCCGGTTGTAAACTCCCAGGCTTCTTTTTCGCGTCCTTGTTCAATCAGGTAATTCGCCAGGTTGGCCCTGGCGAAGGTCCAATCTGGAGACAGCTCCAGAGCCCGTCGATAGCACAGCTCGCGATCTTCTTCTCTAAGTGAGATATCCCCCAGGCGCAGCATCACGAGCGCGTCATCCGGATTGGCAGATAAAGCGAAAAGCAGCAGCTCCCGCGCTTTATCACTATCTTGCTCAGTGTATGAAGCCAGCGCCAGTCCCAAGGCTCGTTGACGTTCCACAACTGGCGAGCCACCTTCAGGAAAACCTTTCCCGAGCAGGATCACCTCCGTTTTTTCCAACCCCTGGGTATCCAGGATCAGCCTGGCTGCTTCAAAAAGCTCATCTCAATTCCTGACCCCATCATGCCTGCCTAAAGCTTTGATCATAGCCCTGGCAGCCGCTTCCTTATTTCCACTTCTCAGAAATAGATCTCCCGTCCAAAACCATAAATTCCCATTTTCAGGATATTCATGCCGCAGTCTCCTCATTACCGTCAGACAAGCCTTCAACCCAGCGTAAGCTTCCAGGTAGCGCAAATAATCCCGGATCACCCAGATAGCCCCACGATTCGCCTGGATGGCCATCTCATAAGCTTGCTGAAGCTCAACCAGGGCTTGTTCTGTAAGAATTTCATTCCTTTGCAGGCTTTCCTCAAAACGCGCCGCTGCCTGGAGCTGCAGCCCCCAGGCATCGCTTTCAGCGATGCTTAGGAGGTGGCTGAGATATACAAGCGTTTCCGCAAACAATCCAGCCTCAAAAGCGATCCGCGCCAGCGCCTGGTAAACCTGGTATTGGTAGACAGCCTCAAGCCATCCACCTTCATCCAAGATCGATTGAAGTTCCTCCGCCCCACGCATCGGCTCGCCCAACTTTTCGAAGAGGATCGCCCTTAATACAGCCACCTCCCGCTGGCCTGAAGACAAAGCGAAAGCCACCTCCACCTCTTGCCGGGCATCTTGGAAGCTGCCCTGTTGAAAAAGCGCTTCAGCCAATGCCAGGTGGGCCATCCACTCATCTGGGTTGAGGTCGATTGCCATGCGGGAATAATGGTCAGCCTGCTCACCGTTGAGTGCTGCCAGGGTGCGTGCTATCCAGATATTCGCGGCAGGCAACCCCGGGTCGTGCTCGAGCGCCCTGGAGGCTGCCTCAAAACCTTTGTCAAATTCTCGAGTGTCGAAGTAGACCTCTGCCAAATTGGCAAAATTACGTGCATTTTGCGGATCCTTTTCGATGGCTCTTTGGAAAGCGGATTGCGCCTGCGGAAGGTTGTGATCTAACAAAGCCCCGCTTCCTTCAAACTGAAAAACGAAACCCTCCCCAGTGTAAAGACCTCCCGCCTCCTCTAAAGAAGCGTAAAAACTTGCTCTTCTATCATCAGGCATTCCCACAACCTGTTGAGAAAGCCGCCTGGCGAAGCCATTTGCTGATGATTTTCTCGCTAGACTGGTCTGCCTCCAATATTCCAATTTAGCATGACAGAGCATCACCCAACCCAAAGGCAGCTCCGGTTTTTTTCTTATCGCCTTTTCGGCATGCTCGATGGCCGCCTGGAAACGGTTTTGGTCTAATGCCAGCGTAGCCTGATCGCACCATACCAGAGCCAGGTGGTCGTAAATCCCCATTGCCTGGAGACTCTTTTCGTGTCCCCGGCCACGTGGGTAGGCGATCAACGCCCCATCCCGGTAAATCCATCGTAAGCGGTTAAGCTCCTGCTCAGTCATACGGGTGACGATGTGGGTCATCGGATCCTGCAGCTCAAAACCCTTGGCTTCTTCATCATACCCAATGACCACAGCCACATGAGCGGTATTCGAAAATTCTTCCTGGATAATCACCGGGAATCCTGCATCAATCAAGGCTTTCAATTTTTCTACTGGCGCCCATGTCCGCACGGTTTCGAACCCCGCCAGGTGAAAAAATTCCCTCATCCGATAAATTGGCGTCCCCACTTGAGGAAACATGATCTGTTCTGCGATGTAGTCGTTCGAATAAGCCGCGCCTCTTTGCCAATACCGGATGATCAATTCCACGACTGCTGGACCGCAAAAATCCTTGCGCTGTACCAGGGTGGGAAAAGCTGGCAGCCGTTTACGCCGACCGCTTCTTCCTCTCCTGAGGAGCATCCAATCCAGCTCAGCCTGCCAATCTCCCAGGCTTTCCGCGCACGGGCTGCGCTCCTTTAGCAGGGCGACCATCCCTGCGAGCTTCTCGTGATCTTCGCAGGCCAGTGCAATCTTCCCTTGTACAAATAAGGGCGTGATGATTTCAAATGAGACCTGCAATGCTTCTTCTGCCAACCGGTTGGCCTCGTCGAATTCCCCGAAAAGGTAGGCAATCTGGCTGCACCCCCAGGTACCGTGCACTTGCGCCCAGGTTTGAGGCTGGGCAGCGCATCCGCTCATAAATATCGCGTGCCTCGAGGCGCCGATCTGCCTCCAGGTACATCCTGGCCTGTGCCTGGAGCAGGCGCGCGTCATTCGGAGCCATTTCAATCGCCTCTCGCAAATGCGCTTCCGCCATCCCCAGGCAGCCCTTATGCGCCAGTCCAACTGCGCTCCAGCCCAGCGCCGCAGCTTTTGAGTCCCCATCTTTGGTCAAGCTGGCTGCGCGCAGAGCCGCCAAGATCGCCGCATCCACCCGGCCGGCCCGGAGAACCATGACGGAACGCAATCGTTCTGCCTCTGCCAGCTGTTCCCCCATCAATTTAGAGATAATGGTCTCCAGGCAGGCAAGCGCTTCTTGCAGCCGATCGAGCTCCAAAAGCGCCTCCGCTCGATACACCCCCAAGTCTGGAGGAATATCACCATCTAGTCTGCTAAGGACAGTAGCCGGACGGTATGCGTCTAGGAAAGCCCTCAGCT
Source organism: uncultured Chloroflexia bacterium (assembly GCA_963751425.1). Taxonomy (GTDB): domain Bacteria; phylum Chloroflexota; class Anaerolineae; order Anaerolineales; family UBA4823; genus CAVVUF01. The sequence goes on from CAVVUF010000005.1 coordinate 82,340, forward strand.
CAGAAGGTGCTGGCTGAGCATGTGCGCTTGAACCTGTCATCGCACTCATGGCTCGTTATCTTATGGTCTTTACCAGTGCGTCCAGCTTCTTGATATCCTCAAAATGCATACGCAGCACCCTTCTGCCGCGCATGCGTAAAGTTTCCAGGTCTCCCAAAGCCTGAGCGCGTTCCAGGGTGCCAAAGGTCATCCCTTCTCCTGGAATGGGCAGATCCTTTTCTGGCGCAGCAGTAATCTGCAGGAAGATGCCATGCGCCGGTCCGCCTTTATGCAGCTGGCCTGTCGAGTGTAAGAACCGGGGGCCAAAGCCTAAGGTAGTTGCCAAACCGGTATCGGCTTGCAGCGCTGTGCGCAGCCTTTTGAGCAGGGACTTTTTGTTAGGATTGCGCGGCAGGTAAGCATTGATAGCCAGGTAATCGTTTTCGCGAGCCTCTGCTAAGAAGGTCTCCAGGGCTTCCTCCAAGGTGGTGGTTTTCTGGAAAGATAGATCTCCAAATAACTTCACCCCTTCACCTTCCCAAGCTGGCTCACCTTCATCAAACCTGCCATCCTGCTGGTATACCCGGATCTTGCTGACTGTCCGGGTTTTATTATCCTGCACATCGGGCTGGTCAAAGGCATTCACTCCCAGGATTGCACAGGCTATCGCGGTGGCGAATTCCCAACGGTAAAATTCTGCCGCCAAGTCATCTTTCTCCACTACTTCCAGCACCAGCGCCGGATGGCCCTTCTTGCGTAAATGCTCGATCACCCTGTCGTGGGTGCCATCGCTGCGCAAGTAAAGGAAAAGACGGTCTTTCCCATACCGGGTATGCAACGTGAACGGCTCCCCATCGATGGGCACAATCCCCTTCCCCATCTTCCCACTACTTTCTGCGATCAGCTGCTCCAACCACGCCCCAAAAGAATCCAACAGTCCGTCTGCAACCAGCGTCAGCTTATCTTTTCCGTGGAGTGCAGCTTCTCCCAAGATTGCCCCGAGTACCAGCCCAGGATTCCTACCTGCCGGCACCTCTTCAGCACACTGCCGGGCCATCCAGGCTGCCTTGTCTAGGAGTTTCCCAAGGTTTATACCCATCAATGCCGCCGGCACCAGGCCAAAGGCGGTCAGTGCTGAAAAGCGCCCTCCCACCATTGGGTCAGCCAGGAAAACCTGCCGAAAGCTGCGTTCCCTGGCCAGCTTTTCTAAGGAGGTGCCCGGATCAGTGATCGCCACGAAATGCTGCCCGGCCTGGGTTCCTAACTTTCTTTTTGCCCGATCCCAAAAATAATCTAAGAAAGCATTGACTTCAGCTGTCCCACCCGACTTGCTAGATACGATGTACAGGCTTTTCTCAACCGGAGCAAGGCTGGCTGTTGCCCTTACCTGCACCGGATCGGTTGAATCAAGAATGGTCAATTCCAGCCCGGCTTGCGGCGCACCATACACTTCCCGCAACACCTCGGGGGCCAGGGATGATCCACCCATCCCTAATAAAATGGCATGGGTTAGACCAGCTTCCATCGCCTCCCGACTGAATCGCTCCAGGGTTGGGATCAGCTCACGGCTGCTTTCAGGCAGCTGCAGCCAGCCCAATCGTTTACTGATCTCAGCCTGCCCGACTGGATCATGTGTCCAGAGGCTGGCATCTCCAGCAAAGAGGCGCTTCGGCACCTGCCGGGATTGTAATTCCTGCACCCGCTGCAGTGCCAGCTCAGCCAGGCTGCCCAGCTCCCGCTGTGCATCCCCACGGCGCTTTTCCAAGGTAAACAACAAAGCCTCAAAGGCTTCGCTGAAAGCTCTTACGCCCTCATTTTCAAGCTCATCCGTCACCCACTTTACCGAAATCCCTAACTCTTCCAGCCGGTTGAGAACCGCCTTTGCCCCCTCCAGGTCCTCTTCGATCCTCAGCTGCGCCTGCCCGTGATCTTTGAAGGCTTCAAGGGTCTGCGGCGGAACCGTGTTGACCGAATCTGGGCCGATTAATTGATCTACATACATCGTATCTGGGTAATCTGGATTCTTGACGCTCGTTGAAGCCCACAACGGGCGCTGGAGCCTGGCTCCTTGTGCCCGCAGTTTCTGGAACCGCTCGCTCGAAAATACTTTGCGAAATTCCTGGTACGCCAGGCGCGCATTGGCAATCGCAGCCTTCCCGAGAAGCATCCGCCCCGCTTCCGCACTTTCACCTCCCTGTTGGATGAGCGCTTCCAAAAGCTTATCAACCTTGCTGTCCATGCGCGAAACGAAGAAAGACGCCACCGAGGCAACTCTATCAACCGGCTGCTGCAAGCTCAGTCGCTCTTCCAATCCACAGAGGTACGCATCCATCACCTGCCGGTAGCGCTCCAGCGAAAAGATCAAAGTCACATTCACGTTGATCCCGGCCGCAATCGCCTTCCTGACCGCCTCCAATCCCTCCTGTGTTCCTGGGATCTTAATCATCAGGTTCGGCCTCTTTACCGCTTCCCATAAGCGGAGGGCCTCTTCCAGTGTCTCTGCACCCTCATGCGCCAGCCGCGGGCTGACTTCCAGGCTGACGTACCCATCCCCTCCGTTCGTTTGCTGGTACAGCGGTAAAAACAGGTCTGCCGCTGCCCGGATATCTTCAACCACCAGGCTTTCATAGATCTGATCTGGCGGGTAACCCGCCCAGGCCATTGTTACCAGGGCTGGGTCGTATTCCTTGGATTTCGCGATCGCACTCTGAAAAATCGAGGGATTCGAGGTAATCCCGCGGATTTCACCCTGCTCAACCATTGATTTTAATGCCCCGTTTTCCAGCAGCCCGCGAGAGATATTGTCATACCAGATCGACTGCCCCAAGGCATGTAGATTTTCAATCGGATTACCCATGAAAGACCTTCCCTTCCACCGGTTTACCCGGTCTGCTCTAATTTACGCACCTTGCTCACCCTGCGCACATGCCGCTCCTCCGCAGAAAACCTGGCTCCCAGGAATGCAGCGATGATCTCTTTTACCAGCTCCGGACCGATGATGCGCGCCCCCAGGCACAACACGTTCATATCATCATGTTCCACGCCCTGGTGCGCAGAATAGGTATCGTGGCAAAGCCCGGCGTAGATTCCTTTAAGCTTATTGGCAGCGATGCATGCCCCCACGCCAGAGCCGCACACCAAAATGCCGCGATCAGCTCTTTTTCCTGCAGAGCGCATCCCAACTTTTCGGCAAAATCCGGGTAATCCACCGGTGCAGGACTGTCTGTTCCCAGGTCAAGAACCTCATCTCCTGCTACTTCGACAGCCTCCAAAACAACCGGCTTTAAGCTAAAACCTGCATGGTCGAAAGCAACTGCCACTCGCATATCGATCTCACTTTTGATACCCAGCCAACAAGGTATGCGCTAGTTCCACTACGTTGCACACCGTCAGCCCATATTGCTCATATATAGTCTGGTACGGAGCCGATGCCCCGAAACGCTCGACGCTCAGGATCGCTCCCTGGCTGCCAGTCCAGCGCTCCCAGCCCTGGGATACACCCGCTTCCACCGCCAAACGCACTGGGATGTTGGCAGGCAGCACCATCTCCTGGTACGCTGCATCTTGATCGGCAAAGAGCTCCCAGCTCGGGAATGATACCAATCGCACCTTGAGTCCCTTCAGCCGATAGGCGCACACCTGCTTCCTGGATCAGGCTCACTTCCGAGCCAGATGCCATCAAGAGGATATCCGCAGTTCCCGGGCCCAAATCCGCCAGCACATACGCCCCGCGCTGCAGGCCTTCAGCCGCTCCCAGCGTCTGCCGGTCGAAAGTCGGCACTGCCTGGCGGGTCAAGACCAAAGCCGTTGGGCCTTGACGCCGCTTAATCGCCACTCGCCAGGCTTCGGCGGTCTCGTTGGCATCTGCCGGACGGAGGACCACCAGGTTCGGGATGGCTCTAAGCGCAGCGACATGCTCAATCGGTTGGTGAGTCGGACCATCTTCTCCCAAGCCAATGCTGTCATGCGTGAAGATCCAGATGCTGGGATAATGCGAAAGGGCAGACAACCGCAGCGCACCGCGCATATAATCTGAGAAAACCAGGAAGGTCGCCCCATATGGAATGACACCCCCGTGCAAAGCCATGCCGTTGACCACCGCCCCCATACCATGCTCTCGCACTCCGAAGTGGAAATTCCTTCCCTCAGGGGTCGCTTTCTGAAAGTCTGGTAAACCGCTGATCCAGGTATTGTTTGAAGGTGCCAGGTCTGCCGATCCTCCCATCAATTCCGGGATGGCAATCGCCAGTGCATTCAATACTTTGCCCGATGCCGCTCTGGTCGCCATGCCTTTCGGATCGGCAGGGAAAACCGGGATGCCTTTCTCCCAATCTGCCGGTAGTTTTCCGTTTAACCGTCGTTCCAGCTCCGCGTCAAGCTCCGGATAAGCCTCTCGATACGCTTTCCGTTCTGCCTTCCAGGCTGCCTCCAGGTGCTTACCTCGCTCCACGGCCTGCCGGAACAACGCCAGCACTTCCTCCGGGATATAGAAGCTCGGTTCAAGGGGCCAACCCAGCTTCTGTTTAGCGCCGCTCAATTCCTCCTGGCCCGGTGGTTCGCCATGCGCCTTCGCCGTATCCTGCCGGGTTGGCAGGCCAAATCCAATGTGCGTTCGGCAGAGGATCAGCGATGGGCGTGGATCCTGCTTGGCCTGCCGGATCGCCACATCGATCTCCTCTACATTATTTCCATCCTCCACCTTTACCACCTGCCAGCCATAAGCCGCGAAGCGCCCAGCCCGGTCTTCCGTGAAAGCCAGGTCCGTGCTGCCGTCGATGGTGATCCGGTTATCATCGTACAGGTAGATCAATTTACCCAGTCCCAGGTGTCCCGCCAGCGATGCCGCTTCGGAAGCGACTCCTTCCATTAAATCTCCATCCGTCACAATGGCGTACACAAAATGGTCGACCACCTTGTGACCTGGCCGGTTGAATTCTGCCGCCAAGTGCGCCTCTGCTACCGCCATGCCTACCCCGTTTGCCAATCCCTGCCCCAAAGGCCCAGTCGTCGCCTCTACCCCGGGTGTTAAACCATATTCCGGGTGTCCAGGGGTGATGCTCCCCCACTGCCGGAAGCTTTTCAAATCCTCCATCGAAACGTCGAATCCGCTTAAGTGGAGCAGTGAATACAGCAAGGCCGAGCCATGCCCTCCCGATAAGACAAACCGGTCCCGGTTCGCCCAGTGAGGGTTGCGGGGATTGAAATGTAAATGCCTTGTCCAAATCACAAAAGCCAGCGTAGCTGCGCCCATGGGCAGCCCAGGATGGCCTGAATTCGCTTTCTGAACGATATCCGCGGAAAGAAAACGGAGGGTGTTAATGGCTTGTTCTTCGAGGCCTTCTTTTAGATTTTCTGAGGGTGACATGGGATGGAGATCCTTTCTGAGAGCAAGTTTTACTCTTACGAGTATAGCATGCCCGTTTAAACAAGTAAAGGTAGTGGTCAAAAGGGCTTACTATGACAATTGTCACAACCAGTGTATGTAGTTTGTCACTAGATTATAAACTATGTATATCCGATAATTAATCAGTCGTTTTTCGCTTATTTGTACTTCATAGGAAAATAACCGATTACCACCCTTTTCTCAGGTATTTGCAGAGTGCTTATAAATAAACCCTACTTGATTGGCATTCTGATCCCTCATTTCCTAACCGGTTTCCCCCGGCTTCGATTATCAACTCAATAAAGGAGGTCTTTATGGCACATGCCCCTACGCAAGCGCGAGCGCCTACATTCTTTGATGAAGTTGTGGCTGCTACGCCGGGCGAGTCTAAATTTGGAGCGTTGTATTCAATGCGGAACTTGTTCAGGCTCCTGCCCTTCCAGTGCGGATATGGAATACACACCTCGGGCAATCTTTGCAATGATCAATGCCGGTATGCGGGATGAGGTTCTGAAAGCCAATACATCCTGGTACTGCGTCTCCTGTTACTTCTGCATGGTACGCTGTCCTCAGGAGATCCACGTCACCGACCTGATGTATACCATCAAACGCCTGTCCATTAAAGATGGTCATTACAAAAACTCCACCGCCAGAGAAGCCAAGGATTTCTCCCAAACCTTCATTGACTTTATGGAAAACTACGGCCGCAGCTTCGAATTGGGTCTGGCGACTGTTTACCTTCTGGCACACCATCCGCTGGGCATGGCGAAGATGATGCCGATGGGCTTCAACATGATGCGCAGAGACCGCATGGGGTTAACCCCCAAGCGCATCAAAGGCATCGATTCGCTGAAAGCCATCCTGGCCAAAGCCAAGGAATTGGAGGTGTAAGATGGAGTATAGTTATTACCCCGGCTGCTCCCTGGAGCGCAACGCCAGTGCCTACCATGTTTCCGCCATGGCAGTTGCTGAGCCTCTCGGCATAAAATTTAATGAATTGGATGATTGGAACTGCTGCGGTGCTACTGAATATATTGCCCTGAATAAGCTGGCCTCCTATGCCCTGGTGGCTCGCAACCTGGCAATCGCCAAACAAATGGGGAGTGACAAGGATCTGGTTGCCCCTTGCAGTGCTTGTTTTCTTAATTTGAGCAAGGCTGAGACTTACCTGGCTACCGATAAAGACCTGGGTGAAAAAGTGAATATTGCCCTGGCGGCTGGCGGTATGCACTATGATGCGGGCAGCATGCGGGTGCGTCACCTGCTTGATATCTTTGTCAATGATGTCGGTTATGACAAGATCGCCGAAAAGGTCACCCACCCGCTCAAAGGCTTGAACATCGCACCCTATTACGGCTGCCTGATCGTCCGCCCATCCTTCCAGGGTGTCTTTGATGATCATGAGTTTCCTACCACCCTGGATAAGCTGATGCGCACCTTAGGCGCCCGGGTAGTTGACTTCCCTCTCAAAGCGCAGTGCTGCGGCGGACATATGACCCAGATCAGCGATAAAGTCGCCCTGGATATGCTCAACCGCCTGCTCCACAACGCCGCTGATTACCAGGCTGATGTCATCGTCACCCTCTGCCCCATGTGCCAGCTGAACCTGGATGCTTATCAGGAAAATGTCAACAAAGCCTTCAAGACCAATTACCATATTCCGGTCCTGTATTTCACACAGATGATTGGCCTGGCATTGGGGATGGGCGCCAAAGAGCTTGGAATTGGCAAAGAGCTGGTCGATGCTCGCCCGGCTTTGGCTAAGATCGGAGTCGAAGTTCCGGTGGAAGAAGAACCCCCGAAGAAGAAGCGACCGGCAAAAGAAGAACTGCCTATGCCGCGCATGTCGCAGGAGGAATAAGCGATGGACAAAAACCAGACTCCTCAACAAAGAATAGGCGTCTATGTCTGCCACTGCGGCACTAATATCGCCGGCGTAGTAGATGTTGAAGATGTTGCCAAATGGGCTGCCGAAAAATTGGGACACCGCGGGGTGGTAATCGCCCGCGATTATAAATTCATGTGCTCGAGCCTTGGTCAAGAGCTGATTGAGAAAGATATTAAAGAGCTCGGGTTGACCCGGGTTGTCGTGGCTGCTTGCTCCCCGCATCTTCACGAACAGACCTTCCGCACTGCCTGTATGCGAGCAGGCTTGAATCCTTATCTATGCGAACTGGTCTCGATCCGTGAGCAAGCTTCCTGGGTCCACACCGACCATGCCGCTGCAACCGAAAAATCCAAAGCTATCATCTCGGGCGGTGTCGAGCGGGTGATCTTCCATGAGCCGCTGGAGCCGCTGCGCGTCCCCATCCATCCCGATACCCTCGTCGTCGGCGGCGGCATCGCTGGCATTCAGGCTGCGCTTGAGATTGCCGATGCTGGCTATCACGTTTTCCTTGTCGAGCGGGAGCCCTCCATCGGGGGTCACATGGCGCAGTTCGACAAGACTTTCCCCACCCTTGACTGCGCGGCCTGTATCTTGACCCCCAAGATGGTCTCGGTAGGCGTGCATCCCAACATCACTATGCTCTCTTGGGCTGAAGTGACGCATGTCGAGGGTTTTGTTGGCAATTTCACGGTAACGGTCAAGCAGAAACCGCGTTCTGTGAACATAAAGGATTGCACCGGCTGCGGCATCTGCCAGGAAAAATGCCCCAAGCGGGTGGTCGATGAAGTCTACGAAGCCGGTTTAGGCTATCGGAAAGCGGTGTACACCCCCTTCCCCCAAGCAGTCCCCAAATATCCGGTCATCGATCGTGAGAACTGCACCTACTTCCTCAAGGGCACCTGCAGAGCCTGCGAAAAATTCTGTCCTACCGGCGCCATCGACTTCAACCAAAAAGAAGAGTTTCTCCAAATCCAGGTAGGCAATATCATCATCGCAACCGGCTATGACCTCTTCGATGCCCGGCGAATCTCCGAATACGGCTTTGGTCGCCTGGCGAATGTCTTTACCAGCCTGGAATTCGAGCGCATGACCAACGCCGCCGGTCCCACCAACGGCAACATCGTCTTGCGCGATGGCGTCACGGTGCCCAAGTCCGTCGCCATCGTCCACTGCGTGGGCAGCCGGAACAAGAACTACAACAACTACTGCTCCAGCATCTGCTGCATGCAGAGCTTGAAGTTTGCCCACCTGGTGGAAGAGCGCACCGGCGCCGAAGTCTACAACTTCTACATCGACATGCGCACCCCCGCCAAAGCCTATGACGAGTTCTATCAAAGGCTGTTGGAAGAAGGCACCCATTTCATTCGTGGCCGCGTAGCTGAAATCACCGATGCTGCCCGCCGCCCTGGAGAAGAAGGCAAATTGATCGTGCAGGCTGAAGATACCCTGATCGGCAAACAGCGGCGCATCCCGGTCGACATGGTGGTTCTCTCCGCCGCCCTGGAGCCCCGTCACGACCATAAAGAAACAGCGCATCTCTTCGGTCTCTCCTGCAGCTCCGATGGCTGGATGATCGAGCGGCACCCCAAGCTCGATCCGGTTGCCACCATGACCGAAGGTATCTTCATTGCCGGTTGTGTCCAGGGACCCAAAGATATCCCTGGCAGCGTGTCCCAGGGAGCCGCGGCGGCTGCCCGCGTCTTGGGAAAGATCCAGCAAAAAGAGATTTCCCTGGAACCTGTGCGCGCCAGCGTGGATCAAGACAAGTGCTCTGGCTGCCGCATCTGCAATAATCTCTGCCCCTTCAATGCCATTCTTTACCTCGCTGACCGCATGGTATCCGAGATCAACCCTGCACTCTGCCAGGGCTGCGGCACCTGCGTGGCAGCCTGCCCAGCAGGTGCTATCAGCGGTACAGGCTTCAGCAACGAGCAAATCCTGGCCCAGTTGGATGGCTTGCTGCTCCATAATATCCAGCAGTTGAGCCTCATCCCCTGAGACCGGAAAAGGAGATCGAAAGATGACCGAACAATTTGAGCCTGTCATTATTGGCTTCACCTGCAATTGGTGCAGCTACCGCGCGGCTGACCTGGCAGGTACAGCCAGGATTAAATATCCTCCCAATATCCGCCTAATCCGCCTGATGTGTTCCGGACGCCTCGACCCTACCTTTGTCCTCAAAGCCCTGGCGGGCGGCGCTGATGGGGTGCTGATCACCGGCTGCCATCCTGGCGAATGTCATTACCTGGATCAGAATTACAAAGCCATGCGCCGTTATCTGCTCCTCCGCCGTACGCTCGCCCAAATGGGGGTTGATCCGGGGCGGGTCAAGCTGGTATGGGCCAGCGCCGCAGAAGGCGCCCGGTTGGCCAGTGAGATCACCAAACTTGTAGAAGAAATCCGTAGTCTGGGTCCCTTACATTGGCCGACCAGCACTGATGAAAAAATAGAGGTTATCCAAAGCATGGAGGTGCCAGCATGACCCCCGCATCCAATGGGAAACCAAAATTCGCCATGTACTGGGCTGCTTCTTGCGGCGGCTGCGAAATTGCCGTGTTGAACATCCATGAGAAAATCCTGGATGTCGACGCTAATTTCGAAGTCGTCTTCTGGCCCGTTGCCATGGACGCTAAGTACAAAGATGTCGAAGCCATGCCCGACCAGTCCATTCTGCTGACGCTGTTCAACGGCGCCATCCGCAACGATGAAAACGCCCACATCGCCAAACTCTTGAGGCAGAAGTCCAAGATCCTGGTTGCCTTTGGCTCCTGTGCCAATGAAGGCTGCATGCCTGCTCTCGCTAACTTAAGCAGTGTGCAGGAGATCATCGATACCGCCTTCTCCACCATCACCACCGATAATCCCCAAAACCTGCGCCCACAGCCCTCTTTCACCGTTCCTGAAGGTGAGCTGCACATCCCCACGCTGTACCCCATCGTCCGCACCCTGGATCAAATAGTCGATGTCGATTATTACATGCCCGGCTGCCCGCCCGAATCCCATCAGATTGCTGCTGTGATCGACCTGGTCATCAAAGTCCTGCACGGCGAAGCCGAGCTGCCCCCTCCAGGTTCCGTGATCGGTGCGGGAAACTCCACGGTGTGTGATGAATGCGCCCGTAAACGCGATGTCAAGATGATCAAGGAGTTCAAGCGCATCCAACATGTCGCCATCGACCCGGAAATCTGCATTCTGGAGCAAGGCGTGCTTTGCTCGGGTCCTGCCACCCGCAGCGGCTGCAAAGCTCTTTGCCCGGCTGCCGGCAGCCCCTGCATCGGCTGCTATGGTCCTGCTGAGGGCGTGGTGGATTTCGGAGCACGCCTGATGTCTGCCGTCGCTTCGGTGATCGACAGCAATGATCCTGCAGAGATCGAACGCATCCTGGATGGCATTCCAGACCCCGCCGGTATGTTCTACCGTTTCAACCTGGCCGGGTCTGTGCTGCGCGCCAGTAAATCCGCCTGGCTGAACAAGCCAGCTTGAGGAGAGTAAATATGGAAAGAATAACGATTGACCCCATCACCCGCCTGGAAGGCCACGGCAAGATCGAGATCTTCCTAGACGAGAAAGGCAATGTCGCTAACACCTATTTCCAGATCCCCGAGCTGCGCGGTTTCGAGCGCTTTTGTGTGGGTCGTCAGGTGGAAGAAATCCCCATCCTCACCAACCGCATCTGTGGGGTTTGTCCTGAAGCCCATCATATGGCGGGTGCCAAAGCGGTCGACGCGGTTTACCATGTCGACCCGCCCCGCACCGCCAAGATGCTGCGTGAGCTGCTCTACAGCGCCTTCTATGTCACCGATCACACCACGCACTTCTATGCTCTTGCTGGTCCCGACTTCGTCATGGGTCCCGATGCCCCGGTTGCTGAACGCAACATCCTGGGTGTCATCCACAAAGTCGGGTTAGAGATCGGCGGGAAGGTGATTCAGTGCCGAAAGTACGGACATACCGTCGTTGAGATGATCGGTGGGCGCAAGGTGCATCCCTGCACCTCCATCCCCGGCGGCTTGACCAAAGGCATCACCGAAGAGCAGCGCCAGGAAATCGAGAAAATGGGCCGCTGGGCAATTGAATTCGCCCAATTCAGCCTCAAGCTCTTCAACGATATCGTCCTGGGCAATAAAGCCTATGTCGATCTGATCCTCGGCGATATCTACACGCACCGCACCCATTATATCGGCATGGTGGATGAGAACAACAAGACCAACTTTTACGACGGTAAGATCAGCGTAGTCGACCCGGACGGCAAACGCTTGGGTAAATACGGCCCGTCGGACTATACCGAGTGGATCGCTGAGCACGTCGAACCTTACAGCTATCTCAAGTACCCCTATCTCAAGAAAGTAGGCTGGAAAGGTTTTGTAGACGGAAATGATTCCGGAATCTACTGCGCCACACCCTTATCGCGGGTGAATGCATCAGACGGCATGGCCACACCCCTGGCGCAAGAGGAATACGAGAAGTTCTTCGCCACCCTAGGCGGGAAGCCTGTCCACCAACGCCTGGCTACCCATTGGGCGCGCCTGGTCGAGCTGCTTTATGCCGCTGAGCGCTGGGTCGAGCTGGCTACCGATCCTGAGATCACTAGCGATAACTACCGGACCATTCCCACCGAAAAACCCACCGAGGGGGTGGGCATCGTTGAAGCCCCGCGCGGCACGCTCACCCACCATTACTGGACGGATGAACGCGGCATCGCCACGAAAGTCAACCTGGTGGTTGGCACCACCAACAATTACGCCCCCATCAGCATGTCGATCAAGAAAGCCGCCCAGAGCCTGATCAAAGAAGGCACGGTGGTTACCGAGGGCATGTTGAACATGGTCGAAATGGCCTTCCGCGCCTATGATCCCTGCTTTGGCTGTGCCACCCATTCTCTGCCTGGTCAGATGCCCCTGCAGGTCACCATCAAAGACGCTCAAGGGAACCCGATCGAGGTGCTCAAGCAAGCTTGTTGATTATGACTGAAGGGTGCAGAACGCTGATCATTGGTCTCGGCAATCCGATCCTGGGGGATGATGGCATTGGCTGGCGTGCCGTGGAAGCCTTTCGCGACCAGTATGCCAGCCTCCTCACCGATCAGCAAGTCGAAATCGATTTTCTTTCCGTGGGCGGCCTAAGCCTGATGGAGCGCATGGTGGATTTTGAGCGTGCCATCCTGGTTGATGCCGCCTTAACCGGAAATCATCCCAGCGGGTTTGTTGCCGCTTTCCCCATCGAGCAGCTTCCAAATTTTGCTCAAGGTCACCTCAGCTCATCGCACGATACCACCCTGCAGAATGCCCTGGCTGTCGGCCGGCAAATGGGTGCAAGCTTGCCGGTTGAGGTTTGGGTGATCACCATCGAAGCCGAAAATACCTATGAATTTTCCGAGCAGCTTTCACCAGGCGTGGCATCTGCAATCCCACAGGCAGTTGAAGCAGTTTGGAAACTTTTTACCGCCACTTGTGAAAAGCCAAGCACAGAAATAACCCTTGCATAAGATCCTGCCGACCCTGTGTATCTTTTAAGTTTTTACGAAGGAGCTTACAGAATGATCTCACCTGAAACACTCAGACGTTATCCTTTCTTTGGAACCTTGGATTTCAATCAGCTCAAAGAAATTGCCATCATCTCAGATACAATCACCTTTGAAAAGGGTGAGCAAATCTTTGAAGAATGCGGCCCGGCTGATGCTCTTTACCTGGTAACGGAGGGTCTTGTCGATCTCTTCTATCGCAGCATAGACGATGAAGGGAAAAGGCCCCCCAAAGAGCTGGTTGCGGGAGAAGTCAGCCCTGGCGAATTCTTGGGCTTCAGCTCGCTCATTGAGCCCTATTCATTGAATGCAACGGCGCGTGCCTCCCAATCTACTCACGTCATCAAGATCGATGCCCCTGCATTGCGAGCGCTTTGCGATAAAGACCCGCTCATGGGTTACCGGGTCATGACCCAGCTCGCCAAGGAAGCCATTGCCAGGCTGATCGATGTGCGCATCCAGCTCGCTGCTGCCTGGTCCTAGGTAGTTGCTTATCCTGGAGTGTGGCGTATAATGATTGTAAATCTAATCCGCGGCTATCCGCGAGCCTTTAAATTCATAGAAGGAGGAGGGTTGATATGGTCACAAAAGATGACCTCATCTACCGGCAAGTTTTCACCTTGAAAGATGGAGCTCGGGTATTAGTCCGTCCCCTTACCAAGGATGACCGCCAGGCACTCCTGGATTTATTCTTGCCTGTTCCTTTAGAAGATAAGCATTTCATGCGCGATGACGTAAACGATCCAAAAATCGTCAATTCCTGGATCGATAACCTCAACTACGACGATATCATGCCCTTAGTGGCGGTCGTCGGCAGCCGCATTGTTGGCAATGCCACCCTTCACTTTAAAGTGGGCCCTGCCAGGCATCGCGCGGAAGTACGGATTTTCCTAGCCAGAGATTTCCGCCAGCGCGGCGTCGGCAGCCGCATGATCCAAGGCTTGATTGAATTAGCCAAGCGGCGCGGCCTCTATTTGCTCGAGGTGGAAGTCGTTACCGATCAAACTCACATCATTAAAGCCTTTCAAAATATGGGCTTTGAGACGAAATGTGTTTTTGAGGATCATTTCATGCTCTCTGATGGCGACTTGCGGGATGTCACCTATCTGGTTCTGCGGCTCCATAAACCGCAGAATGAATTCTAAAACCGATCTTTGCGGCAGCCAGGCTGCCGCAATTGTAAAATTCAGTTATTACTTAAACAACTACATAGTGATAAACGTCACTTGCCCATTTGGCAGCCTGACCGTATACTTACCAAAGTCTACATAAAATAGCAAGATTGTAGTATTTTTCACAATAAAATTCCTTGGCCATTTACCATTTTGGAGGTGCACATGCAGACGAAGTCATTCGAAGTCCCCACATTATATGGCGATCATCATGTCATTGAAATCCGCCGCGTCTTAATGGAAATCCCCGGCGTGATCGATGTGTACGCCAGCAGCAGCTTCCAGGTTGTAGAGGTTACTTATGACGAAACCAAAGTCAACGACCTGGAAATTGCAGTCAAATTAGACAATGCAGGCTACCTGGGAGAATGGACGATCCCAGTTGAGATCGGTGCTACCGTTCAATCAGAAGAAACAGCCTCTTCGGCTAAGCCTTTCTTTCGCCACACCGAAGTCTATGAAACCTCCCGGCAGGTGGTAGGTTTTTCGCAAAATGTCAGTTATTCGGGCCGCCCTTTGTGGCCATGCCCAGGTATGACCCCATCTAAGAAGGTAGAGGAATAAGCGATGATTAAAGGTAAACGAACACAAGAAGAACGCAGCAGTGACCCTGCTGCACAAGAAATGCTCATCCGTGCCGATGAGCTGGGCATCAGCACTGCCTTCAGTCGCGCGGAAGAGATGGTTCCCTGCAATATCGGTGGCAGCGGCATGTGCTGCAAGATGTGCGGAATGGGACCCTGCCGCTTGACGAAAGACGGCCAAACTGGGGTCTGCGGCGCCACGATTGATACCATCCAGGCTCGCAATTTGCTGCGCGCTATTGCCGCCGGCAGCGCTTCGCATTCAGACCACGGTCGCGATATGGCTTTTACTCTCAAAGCCGTCGCCAATGGTGAAGCCGAAGGCTACATCATCCGTGATGTTGCCAAGCTGCGCACAGTGGCTGCGAAATATAATATCCCCATCGAAAAACGCGCTCCTCAAGAGGTCGCCAATGACCTGGCAGACTTGTATATCGCCCAGTTCGGTCAGCAGCGCGGCGAGATCGCCCCCATTGTACGAGCGCCAGCCAAGCGTCAAAAATTATGGCGAGACCTGGGGGTCGTGCCGCGCGGCGTTGACCGTGAAGTGGTTGAAGCCCTGCACCGTACCCATATCGGGGACGACCAGAATGCCGAGCACATTTTAAGTCACGCCATCCGCACCGGGCTGGCCGATGGTTGGGGAGGCAGTCTCATCGCTACCGATATCGCTGATATCCTCTTCGGCACCCCTGCCCCCATCCTCGGGCAGGCCAACCTGGGCGTGCTCAAAGATGACATGGTCAATGTCATCGTGCACGGTCACGAACCCACTCTCAGCCAGATGATCGTCGCTGCTACTCAGGATCCCGAAATCATCGAATACGCCCATAAAGCGGGTGCCAAGGGTGTCAATATCGCCGGCATTTGCTGCACTGCCAACGAGATTCTCATGCGCCAGGGTATCCCCGCCGCCGGAAACTTCCTCCACCAGGAATTATCCATCCTGACTGGCTCTGTCGAAGCCATGGTCGTCGATGTGCAATGCATCATGCAAGCCTTGGTCGACCTCGCCTCCAACTTCCATACCCTGATCATCACCACCTCCCCCAAGGTGCAGCTTAAAGGCGCCACCCACATCGAGTTCGATGAGCACAAAGCCCTCACCATAGCCAAGCAAATTTTAAAAACCGCCATCGACAATTACAAAAATCGTGGCGCCATCCACATCCCCCAGGTGCGTGAAAGCCTGGTCCCGGGCTTTTCCCACGAGTACATCAACTACATGCTCGGCGGCAGCTACCGCGCCTCCTTCAGGCCACTGAATGATGCCATTATGTCCGGTCGGATTCGCGGTGTCGCTGCCATTGTTGGCTGTAACAACCCGCGCAGCAAGCAGGACTACATGCATAACTACGTTGCTATGGAGCTGCTCAAGCAAGATGTCTTGATCGTCGAGACCGGCTGCGGCGCGCATTGCCGCTGCCAAGCTGGGACTTCTAAATGGGGAAGCTGGCCTGGATAAAGTCGGACCCGGGCTGCGGGAAGTCTGCGAGACTGTCGGCATTCCTCCCATCTTGCATATGGGCTCCTGCGTTGATAATACCCGCATCCTCACCGTCCTCACCCAAATGGTCGAAGAAGGCGGACTGGGCGATGATATCGACCAGATCCCTGCCGTCGGCCTTGCCCCGGAGTGGATGAGCGAGAAAGCGCTCGCCATCGCCACCTACTGCGTAGCCTCCGGTGCTTACGTGATCTTCGGAGGCGCATCTCCTGTCGGGGGTATGCCTGACCGAGTAACCCAGAGTGATGCCGTCCTGCACTATATCAGCGAAGGCTGGGAAAAGCTGTACGGTGGCAAGCTGGAGTTTGTCCAGGACCCCGATGAGATGATCCGCCGTACGTTGGATCACATCGACAAGAAGCGGGCTGCCCTTGGTTTGGCAGAATACGAACCTGATCGCTTCGGTCGCAGCGGTGACGATCAAATGCTCAAGCTCGAAGCGCTCCCGCTTGCCGAGCGCCGCGCCGCCATTTACGGGCTGCCCGAATAAAGGAGGAAACCAATGTCAAGATATATTGCCACCCGTGCCATCCGCGGCGCCAACGCCCTGGTCACCGAAGCCGAAGTGATGCTCTCGCAAGCGCTTAAAGAAAAAGGCCCCGAGAGTCCGGTTTCCTTCCCCAACACCGCCTACTATCTCCCCCTGATTTTCGGCATGACAGGTCAGCAGGTGGAGAACCTGGGTCAGCTCCAACCCGTCCTCCAGCATGCCCGCCGCTTGCTCCACCCCACACCTTCTGAAGTCCATTGGACTCCCTACCTCGGTGAGACCCTCGACAGCGGCATGGCGACCCTTATCGCCGCCGAGTCGATTGAAGCCATCCGCTTCGTCTATGGCTTGCAGCCGGAGTCCATGCCTGGTTTTGAGCTGGCCGGCGGCACTACGTATATAAACAATGGAAAAGATGGTCATCTCAATGGACCAATCGATGATATCCAGCTCCGCTCCTGGGGCATCCAGTTGGTTGACGGGCGCATGCCCGGCTTTGCTGCCATCGTCGGCGCAGCCAAATCGAACGAAGTGGCTGTCAAGATCGTCCGTGAACTGCAGAAACGCAACATCCTGACCTTCCTTTCAGGGAATGTCAATGGTCGCAGCATCATCCACCAGTTAGCCGAAGAAGGCGTCGAGTTAGGATATGATACTTACACGGTTCCCTTCGGTACTGACACGATCAGCGCCATTTATGCCCTAGGCTTTGCCGCTCGCTCTGCCCTTACCTTCGGCGGGCTCAAACCCGGTCAAGCGCGAGACATCCTGGTTTACAATAAAAACCGCGTCTTTGCCTTTGTGCTCGCCTTAGGTGAAGTCGATGACCTCAAGTACGCGGCTGCGGCCGGGGCCATCAACTTTGGCTTCCCGGTAATCGCCGATACCGTGATCCCCGAGATTCTGCCCACCGGCGTCACCACTTACGAGCATGTCGTCAGTATGCCCTTTGGCAAGATCGAAGGAAAAGACGACCTGGAACGCGCCGAACGCCTGGTCCAGAAATGTATCGAGATCCGCGGCGTCAAAGTCAAAGTCTCTGAGGTGCCCGTGCCTGTTCCTTACGGTTCCGCCTTCGAGGGCGAAGTAGTCCGCAAAGCCGATATGCGCGTCGAGTTCGGTGGTAAATATTCGCGCTGTTTTGAATATTTGCACATGGCTCCCCTGGAAAGCATCGTCGATGGTAAAGTGGAAGTGGTCGGCCCTGGCTTCGAAGAGATTTCCTCCCAAGGACATATGGATATCGGCATTGTCGCCGAGGTAGCTGGCCGCCAAATGCAGGAAGATTTTGAGCCTGTCCTCGAGCGACAGATCCACTACTTTATCAACGGCGCTTCCGGCATCCAGCACATCGGTCAGCGCGATATTGCCTGGGTCCGCATCTCCAACACTGCTGCCGACAAAGGCTTCAACCTAGAACACTTTGGCAAGATCCTGCATGCCCGCTTCCATGCCGATTTTGGCGCCATCGTTGACAAAGTTCAAGTGACCATCTACACCGATCCCACCAAGCTCCAGGAATGGTTAGCCAAAGCGCGTGCCGCTTATGACTACCGAAACAAACGCCTGGCCGACCTGACCGATGACAAAGTAGAAGAGTTTTACTCCTGCACCCTTTGCCAGTCCTTCGCCCCCAACCACGTCTGCGTGGTCAGCCCGCAGCGCCTGGGTTTATGCGGCGCTTACAACTGGCTGGACTGCAAGGCTTCTTTCAGCATCAACCCCACAGGTCCCAACCAGCCCATCAAGCTGGGAAAGATCATCGATCCTCAAAAAGGCTACTGGAATGGCACCAACGAATACGCCCAAGTCGGCTCCCACGGCGTGGTTCAGGAGGTTTCCATGTATTCCATCATGGAAAATCCCATGACCGCCTGCGGCTGCTTCGAGTGCATCGTGATGCTCATCCCCGAAGCCAACGGCGTGATGATCGTCAGCCGTGAAGACGCCTCCATGACTCCTGCTGGCATGACTTTCAGTACCCTAGCCGGGGTGGCCGGTGGTGGTTTGCAGACTCCGGGTGTTATGGGTGTTGGTAAATACTACCTGATCAGCCCGAAGTTCATCTCCGCCGATGGAGGGTTCAAGCGTGTCGTCTGGATGAGCAGCGTTCTAAAAAATCCATGGCGGAAGAGCTGAAAGCGGTCGCCCTGCGCGAAGGTGACCCGGACCTGATCGACAAGATCGCCGACGAACGCGCCGTTACAACTGTCGAAGAGTTGCTCGTTTATCTTGAAGAGCACACCCATCCGGCCTTGATGATGGAGTCTATGTTCTAAGTTCGATTTTTAACAGACCCTAAGGGTTTCCAAAACCCTTAGGGTCTAAAATCTAGGAGGTAACCCATATGCCCATTGAAATTCCGAAAGATACCTGGCCTGGAACCGTCCGCACGATCACTCTGGGTGCCACACCGGCTCAAGGCGGCACCCGCACCCGGACGATCACTGTCGGTGGTGAAAAGTCCATGCCGTACCTGTCCTTCGAAAATCCCACACCCAACACCCCTATCGTTGCTGCCGAGATCCGTTCCACTCGCCCTGAAGATTGGTCCAAAATCCTGCTCGATGCCTGGGGAGAGGTGGTCAACGACCCGGCTCTTTGGGCAAAAGCTGCCGAAGCTGCCGGTGCCGAGATGATTGTCCTGATGCTCAGCCCAGTCGGGAAAAGCGGCAATCCCCTAGTTGCAGAAGAAGCCGTTTCATCGGTGAAATCCGTCCTTGCAGCAACCGGGCTGCCCCTGGCTGTGTTTGGTCCAGGCCAAGCGGAGCTCGACAATACCCTCCTGGTTGCCATTGCCGAAGCCACCAAAGGCGAGAGGCTCCTTTTGGGGGTTTGCGAAGACAAGAACTACCGCACCATCGTTGCCACCGCCATGGCCAACGACCACCTGGTCTCTGCCCGCACCCCCATGGATGTAAACCTGGCTAAACAGTTAAATATCCTGATCAGTGACATGGGCTTTCCTCTTGACCGGGTCATCATGGACCCCACAACGGGGGCGCTTGGCTACGGCATCGAATATGGTTTCTCTGCCATGGAACGCCTGCGCCTGGCCGCCCTGCAGGGCGATGCCATGACCCAGCAACCCATGCTCGTTACCCCAGGCTTTGAAGCCTGGAAGACAAAAGAATCCAAAGTCGGCGAAGGTGTCCCTGAAACCTGGGGAGATTGGCCGCAGCGCGGCTTGAATTGGGAAGTCCTCACTGCCATGACCCTGCTTGAGTCTTGTGCCGATATCGTTGTCTTGCGCCACCCAGAAAGCATCCGGCAGGTCAAAGCAGCCATCCTTGACCTGATGGCTGCCTGATTTGCATATGGAGATTACCCTATGGCTCTAACTGGCATCCAAATTTATAAACTCCTCCCCCAGACGAACTGTAAAGAATGCGGCTTCCCAACCTGCCTGGCTTTTGCCATGAAGCTGGCTGCCAAGCAAATTGAGCTTTCGGCCTGCCCTTACGTCACCCCTGAAGCAAAAGCCCAGCTTGCAGAATCTTCTGCACCACCTATTCGCCTGGTCAGCTTGAAATCGGACGGGCATGAAGTGAAAGCTGGCAACGAAGTAGTCCTCTATCGCCACGAAAAGACTTTCTACAACCGCCCTGGTCTATTCGTTAAATACCCTGACAGCCTTGACCCCGAAACTTTGAAAGCCCAGGTCAGCCTTGCCAACGCCTATTCCGTCAACTATGTTGGCATTGAATTGTCCCTGGACGGCTTCGCGATCGAATCATCCACCGGTGACCCTGCCAGGTTCGCAGCGGCTGTAAAGTCAGTGCGGCAGGTTACCAAGAAGCCGCTCATCCTTATCAGTCAAAATCCTTTGGTGCTCGCATCCGGTCTTCAGCCGCTGGCTGGAGAGAATCCACTCCTGTGTTCTGCCGTCCCTGAAAATTGGGAAGCCCTGGCAGACCTGGCTAAAACAAGCGCCTCTTCCCTGGTCGTTTCGGCTTCCAGCCTGGACGAGTTAGCGGATTTGACCGAAAAAATTAAATCTAAAGGGGTCGAGAACCTCGTCTTGTATCCCACTGCAAAAACGCTCGGGGGAGAGCTGGTGTTGAACACCCAAATCCGCCGCCTGGCGGTCAAAAAGAATTTCCGCTCACTCGGCTTCCCAACCCTGGCCCTGCCCCAAACTCCTGCCGCTGCAGCTCAGGCCATCACCAAGTATGCAGGTTTTATCGTTTTGGACCATTTTTCACCTGAGCTGGTTTATCCCTTGCTCGTCTTACGGCAGAATATCTACACTGATCCTCAAAAGCCGATCCAGGTCCAACCCGGTTTATATGAGATCAACTCTCCCAAGCCCGAAGACCCTGTTCTGGTAACCACCAATTTCTCAATCACCTACTTCAGCGTGGCCAATGAAGTCGAAGGCTCTGGGCTGCCGGCCTGGCTACTGGTAACCGATGCCGAAGGCATGAGCGTCCTCACGGCCTGGGCAGCCGGGAAATTCGATGCAGAGCGTATCGCAAAATCTGTACGTGGTTTCAATATTGCCGATAAAGTCAGCCGCAAGCGCCTGGTCATCCCGGGGCATGTCGCGGTCTTATCCGGCGAATTAGAAGAAGAGCTGCCCGGCTGGGAGATCCGCGTTGGTCCCCGGGAGGCAGTCGATATTCCTTCCTTCTTAAAAATGGCTTTATAAACCAACCCGAAGACCCCAGGGTTCCCCCCTGAGGTGATGAACAATTAAAAATCGCATGGCCGTCCATACTGTAAAATTTGACATCGTCGAAACTCCTTGCCAGGTGCCAACCGGCACGCTCATCAGCGAAGCGGCGCACCTGGCAGGTGTTGAGATCGGTCAGCCATGCGGAGGGCAGGGTCGCTGCGGCAGGTGCACGGTGCAGGTCCTAAGTGGGGCTGTGCGCCGCCGCAGCGCTCTCCGGCTCTCAACTGAAGATATTGAAGCAGGTTTTGCCCTCGCCTGCCAAACGGTAATAGAGGGCGATGTCTCGATCCTGATCCCGCCCCAAGAAAAGATCGAGCGCCGCCTGACTACCGACCGCGTGGCTGCGGAAGTCACACCCCCTTTTGGCTACAACCCAGATCTCGATCAAACCATGCGCCGTGTCGTCTTGCGCATGCAGCCGCCGCACCTCGATGACCAGACCGACGATCTCAGCCGCCTGCTGACCGCTTTTCGCCAGCAGTCTGGCCTGACCCAGATCGATGTATCCATTTCCACCCTCCGCCAGTTGGGGAGCACCCTGCGCCTGGCAGATTGGGAAGTCACCGCCGTTGTCGAAATCCTCGGCAGCCCAATTTCAGGCCAGCTCAAGGAGCGCGTGGTGGCGATCTTCCCTCGGTTGGTTTTCGAAGACGAGCCGCTTTGGGGAATAGCCGTAGATATCGGGACCACCACAGTCACCCTGTGGTTGGTGGACTTGATGACTGGCGAGGTCTATGCGCAAGTCGCTGAGTATAATGGCCAGATCGCGCGTGGTGAAGATGTTATTTCGCGCATCATCTATTCATCCAAGGATGGTGGTCTCCTAGAAATGCAAGCCCGCATCCTGGAAACCATCAATACCCTGGTGGATCAAGCCTGTAAACGCGCCAATGCTGACCCAGCGGAGATCATCAAAGCCTGCGTTGCCGGCAACAGCACAATGGCACATCTTTTCCTGGCCATCCCAGCCGCTCAAATCCGTCTATCCCCTTTCATCACCGTCGCCAATCACATGCCCCCCATCCGCGCCTCCGAGATCGGACTGCATATCCATCCAGAAGCTACGGTGGACTGCCTTCCTGGGGTGGCTAGCTACGTCGGGGCTGATATCAGCGCCGGGGTATACGCCAGCGGGATGGATGACACCGAGAAGCTCAGCCTGTTCATCGATGTCGGTACCAATGGAGAGATTGTCCTCGGCGATCGCGAATGGTTGATGACGTGTGCCTGCTCAGCCGGCCCAGCCTTTGAAGGCGCCGGTGTCCTGCACGGCATGCGCGCCACGCGCGGGGCTATCGAAGAAGTGTGGATTGCCTCATCCAATTCCCCCCATCCTTATGAACCCACTTATCGCATCATCGGCGGAGGGAAAGCGCGCGGCATTTGTGGCTCTGGCCTGATCTCCACCCTTGCTGAGCTGTTCATCACCGGGGTGGTGGATAAAGCCGGTCATATCAACTTGAATCTTTCTTCTATCAATCCGCGCATCCGTTCTGGAGAGCACGGCGCGGAGTACGTGATCGCCTGGGCTGCCGAAACTGACCAGGGGCAAGATGTTGTCATCACCGATGTCGACATTGATAATCTCAAACGAGCCAAGGCTGCCATTTATGCCGGGTTCAAAATCCTGGCAGAAAGTGCCTCCGTCCCCCTGGAGCTTGTAGAGCAGTTCCTAATCGGAGGCTCGTTTGGAAAATATATCAATATCGAGAAAGCCATCCAGATCGGCTTGCTCCCTGATATTTCCTGGGACCGGTTCCAATTCCTGGGGAATACCTCCATTCGCGGCGCCTATTTTGCTCTCTTGGATTGGAAAGCCCGCGAAAAAATCGCCGATATCGCTGCGCGCATGACCTACATCGAGCTTTCTTCTGACAATTCTTTCTTTGAGGCTTTTACCTCAGCCTTGTTCTTTCCACATACCGACCTGGCCAGCTTCCCTTCCGTAGAAGCGGCTTTTAACCCGGAACGACAGCAGGAAAACGTAAACCTGAACTGATGCATCCAGTAAATTCTGTAAATCCCTGAAAAATCTAGAAGGAGAGTTTCCATGTATATCATCGGTGAAAATATCCACATTATCTCAGAAAAAGTGAAGGAGGCCCTCGCCGCCAAGAATGCGCAATTCTTTCAAGAGCTGGCTGTCAAGCAGGTAGAGGCCGGCGCGCAGGCTCTCGATATCAACCTGGGACCGCGGAAAAAGGACGGTGAAGAAGTCTTCCCCTGGATGGTAGAGATCCTAGAAGCTGTTGTCGATGTCCCGCTCAGCTTCGATTCCACCAACCAACTGGGGATCGAAGCCGGCTTGAAGAAGGTCACCAAAGCGAAGCCGATCATCAATTCAACCTCCGCTGAACCAGAACGGCTGGAAAAAGTACCTTTATTAGCTAAAAAATACAACACTCGCTTGATCGCTTTGACCATGGGCGCCAGCGGTATTCCAATAGCTGCCGACGAGAGGGTCAACATCGCCGTTGAAAAGCTCATCCCGCGCATGCTCGAAATCGACTTCCCCATGTCAGACTTGATCATTGACCCCCTCGTCCTGACCGTCTCTGGCTGCCAGGAATACTGCCCTCACTTGATTGAAACGATTCGCACGCTGCAGTACGCCTGGGACCCTGCGCCAACGATCTCCGTTGGCCTTTCGAATGTCTCCAATGCCGTGCCAGCAGAGAACCGCCCGCTGATCAACCGTACCTATTGCGCCATGCTCATGGGCGTCGGTCTCAAGACGATGATCGCCAACCCCATGGACAAAGAACAAAAGGAAGTCATCCGCATCATCGAGCAGCGCGACATTTCCACTCCCCTCGGGCGCTTATATCTCAAGATCGCCGACCGAACCGCGGCCATGGAAGAACCCCAGGTAGAAGATGTGGATATGAACGACCCCGAACAGGTCGCCGTTTGGAAAACAACCCAAATTTTGTTGAACAAAGTCATCTACGCGGATGGTTATCTCAATCAATAAATCCATAAAAATTATATAAATTTTGCATATCCATGTTCGAGAAAGAAGGAGACCCTATGTTAAAACAAAAAGATCAACCGGTCAATGTAGAGGCCTTGCTTGCAAAAGCAAAGAAACCCTCCGCAGATGCGATGCTCTTGCATCCGTTCTATCGGGGAAAGGTGGAGACCGCCCTTAAATGCAGCGTGCGTGATTTCCAAGATTTTGCTATTTGGTATACGCCTGGCGTTGCCGCCCCCTGCCGTGATATCCAGGCGAATCCAGAAAAAGTCTACGAGCACACCAACAAATGGAATACGGTTGCGGTCGTCAGCGATGGCACGCGTGTCTTAGGGTTAGGCGATATCGGCCCCAAAGCCGGCTTGCCTGTCATGGAAGGCAAAGCCCTCCTATATAAATACCTGGGAGGCGTCGATGGCGTGGCGATCATGCTGGACACCAAGGATCCCGATGCCATCATCAATACGGTCCTCATGCTCCAACCGGGCTTTGGCGGTATCAACCTGGAAGATATCTCGCAGCCGAAATGCTTTCGCATTCTCGACACGCTGCGCGAAAAAGCCGAGATCCCCATCTGGCACGATGATCAGCAAGGAACTGCCACGGTTACCCTGGCAGGCTTGATGAATGCGATCAAGATCGTCGGCAAGAAAAAGAGCGAGATCAAGATTGCCTTCATAGGCTGTGGCGCCTCGAATGTAGCCATCTCGCGCCTGGTTTTTAGCTGGGGCGCCGATCCCGCCAAGTGTCTCATGGTCGACTCCAAAGGCATCTTGGGTAAGCACCGCAAGGATCTTGAAATGCGCAAGGCCGAGTACGTGGACAAGTGGAGACTCTGCCAGATCACTAATGCAGAGAAGCGCGAGGGCGGAATTCCAGAGGCCATCAAAGGTTCCGATGTCGTCATCGCACTATCCATGTCAGGTCCCGGAGTCATCCTGCCCGAATGGATCAAAACCATGTCCAAAGATGCCATCGTCTTCGCCTGCGCCAACCCAGTCCCAGAAATTTGGCCTTGGGAAGCCTTGGAAGCTGGCGCTGTTGTGGTCGCCACCGGCCGTTCTGACTTCCCCAACCAGGTCAACAACTCGCTTGGCTTCCCGGGTATCTTCCGAGGCACCCTCGATGTACGGGCTCGCACCATTACGGATGAGATGTGTTTTGCGGCTGCCACAGCCCTCGCTGACCATGTCGGAGACCGGCTCAAGGCTGATTTCATCCTACCCAACATGGATGATTGGGAAGTCTTCCCCCGAGAGGCCGCCGCTGTGGCCATGAAAGCCCAAGAGCTGGGGCTTGCTCGCCTGACCAAGTCTTATGACGAGTGTTACCAGCATGCTCATACCATCATCAAGCGCTCGCGTGACTTGACCACAATGATGATGGAAAAAGGCTTCATTCCTGAAGCGCCCGCCACTTAATCATTTTCATATTGACCTGAGATCACGAGGTGATTTATGTACGATCTAATTGTTGTTGGTGGCGGCCCGGCTGGTCTGACTGCTGCCATCTATGCCCTTCGTAAACGCATCAACGTTCTTTTAGTGACCAAGGACCTGGGTGGTAAGACTAACTTCCACCTGGGCCTGCCCTGGATCGAAGATTACCAGGTCATTCGAGGCTTGGAGATTGTCAACAAGTTCCGCAGCGAAGTGGATTACCTGGAATTTGCCCGCCACATGGAAGGAGTAGATCATATCTCCAAGGATGGCGATATTTTCAAAGTCGTCACAAAAGGTGGTGGAGAGCTGCAGTCCCGCGCAATCATCGTAGCGACTGGCACACGCCAGAAACGACTGGAGGTTCCCGGCGAAAAAGAATATATCATGAAGGGTTTGTGCTATTCGGCTCTCAGCTACGCACCGCTGTTCATCGACCGAACCACGGTAGTTGTGGGCGATGGTGATCTTGCACTGCGCTCGGCTGCTGAATTGGCAACCGTCGCCAAGCACGTTTACCTGGTTTGCGAAACGGGTGGTTTCCTGAATTCACCCCTCGGGAAGAAGATGACCACCGCTGGAAATGTCACCGTCTTGGAAGGCACAAAGGTCATCGAAATCAAAGGCGACCAATTTGCCCGTGCTGCAGTTGTGGAAGATCCTTCCGGTAAAAAGAAAGATATTGAAGCAGATGGTATTTTCATCGAGATGGCTCTGGTCGCCAATACGAAAATGGTTGCCGACCTGGTCAAGCTGGATGACCAGGGTCGCATCATCGTCGACTGCGGCAACCGGACGAATGTCCCGGGTCTCTTTGCTGCCGGTGACGTAACCAATACATACGCTGAACAGGTGCTGGTCGCGGTCGGCGAGGGTGCCAAAGCCGCCCTTTCTGCCTATGAATATTTGCTTCCCAAGCTTTAGGGTATAATACCGGACTAATCATATCCTCTAAGCCCCTTACTCCAATTCCTTTCCCCTATCCCTTGTTCTAACCTGACAAGGGATAGGGGAAACACAGTAAGTTATCGGTAAGAATTTTTATCGCATTTTTGGAGGTTTTCTATGCCTGGTTTTACCCCCGGACGACGTTGGCAGCCCCCATTCTCCCCTTTCAAACGGGAGAAATTCGGCAACCGGTTATTGATCTCGGTTGAAAAAATCGTCAAAGGACCCCTCTTTGGCTGCCGGATGTGTGGAAATTGCCTGTTACAAGAAACGGCTTTTATTTGTCCCATGGAATGCCCAAAAGGTGTCCGGAATGGACCATGCGGCGGTTCCACAGAGGAAAATTGCTACGTGGATGAGACCCGTCCCTGCATGTGGTATAAGATCTATGACCGCTCCTTCCGCATGGGACGCCAGGAGAAGCTCCTCGAAGTGCTGCCTCCCCTTGATTGGGATAAAACCGGTGGAGAAACCTGGGGCGATGTTGTTGTTCAGGTTCGAAAAGTTGGCTTAAAGTACTTTGTTACCGGGATGGTAAACAAAGACCCTGCTCAACGTGCTTTCGTCTGGGATTCAGTTTTTCGCCCGGTCCGCCAGCCCGAGTGGTGGCAAGGCGATGCCGAATATCACCCCCCTGCCTACACGGAGCCTGTCTCTGAGCTGGAGCGCCACTTGAAAGCCGGCGAATTTGTTGTCACCGCCGAGGTCTCCCCGCCTCTCACCACTGCCACCAAGAAGCTGATCGAGAACATCCAGATGGTCAAGCCGTATGTGACCAGCATCAATTTCACAGATTTGCCCTCCGCCACGCCGCGTATGTCAAGCTGGGCATGCAGCTCCATCGCCATCCAAAACGGCGCCGAGCCGGTGATGCAGATTGCCGCTCGAGACCGCACGCGCACCGGCCTGCAGTCCGAGGTGCTGGGCTCGAATGCCCTGGGCGTCCGTAATATCCTCTGCCTGTCGGGTGACAGCATGTCGATGGCTCCCAACCCTCGCGGACGCATGGATATCATGGACCTGGATTCAATCCAGATGCTGTGGATCCTGCGCCGCATGCGCGACGAAAATAAATACCTGGATGGTCGCAATATCAAATTTCCACCAAAGTTCTTCCTCGGCGCCGCGGCTTCGCCCTTCGCTTCGGAACCTCGCTTCCAGGCGCTGCGTGAGCATAAAAAAGTCAACGCTGGCGCCCAGTTCTTCCAGACTAACCTGGTCTATGACCCAGATGGCTTGGAAGTATGGCTGAACGAGCTGGCCAAGCGGAACATCCTGGATAAGATTTTTATCCTGGTTGGGATTACGCCTCTGAAATCGCTCAAAGTAGCGCAATACATGAACAACGATGTCCCTGGGGTGTTCATCCCAGAGAAGATTTTGAAGCGCATGGAAGCTGCCGGTGAAAAGGCTGAAGAAGAAGGTGTCCAGATTGCATTGGAGCTGATCGAGGCCATTAGAAGCAAACAAGCCGTCCACGGTCTCCATATCATGGCAGTCGGTTGGGAAGAGATCGTCCCGCGCATCGTCACTGAGGCGGGTCTGCTGCCCAAGGATTTTATCCCGCCTCAGCCAAAAGCCGCTGCGGCAGTCAAGCCAGCATAAATTTCTTGGACGACCCCTCCTCGACCGAACCTCAGCGTGAAACCCTCTCGCTGCGCAAGCTGGTACTGCTTAAAGTTGGGCAGGAAGTTCACCGCTGCCGAGATTGTGCCATGTGCAATGCCAGGATCAACGAGCAGGGCATCATCGATACCATGGATATCTCCCTCGATACGCTCGTTCATATGGTACTCTGGAACGATGAAGAAGTCCTGACCAGCAGAACCCTTTGGTCTCCAGAGGTTTATAATGCGCTCCAGCACGCCTGCGTCCAGGGATTGAACCTTCAAGCCATTGTTACCGCCCTGCGGGAAGAGGCGATTACAAGAAGCCAACATGAATAAAAGGATTACACCATGAAACTCGCTATTACCGGCAAAGGTGGCGTGGGAAAGACCACCCTCTCAGCCCTCCTGGCGCAGGTCTATGCCGATGCAGGGCGCCAGGTGCTTGCTGTGGATGCAGACCCTTCCCCCTGCCTGGCAGGTGCTTTGGGCTTCCCCCCTGAGCTGCGCGCAAAGCTTCACCCAATCGCAGAGATGGACCAGCTCATCGAAGAGCGCACCGGTGCCAAACCCGGTACTATCGGTGGTTTTTTTACCCTCAACCCGCGCGTCGACGATATTCCCGAACGCTTCAGTGTCCTCCACCAGGGTGTGCGTCTGCTCGAGATGGGCTCCGTTGACCTGGGTGGCTCTGGCTGCATTTGTCCTGAGAGCGCCATGCTCAAGACCCTCTTCACCCACCTGCTCTTCCGTAAAGATGATATCCTCATCCTGGATATGTACGCCGGTGTCGAACATCTCGGGCGCGCCACGGTCGACTTTGTGGATGCAATGCTCATCGTCGTCGAACCCACCCGCCGCAGCCTGGGCACAGCCGCCCAGATCAAATCCCTGGCCGCCGATATCGGCCTGCAACGCCTGTACTTGGTTGGGAATAAAGTCCGGGATACCGAAGAAGCCGACTTCTCGAAGCTGAGACCCCCTCTCTGCCCGTCTTAGGTTTCCTCCCCGCAGACCTGGCCGTCCAGGAAGCAGACCGTCTGGGCATCCCCGTCTACAGCCACGTCCCTGCCTTGCGACAGGCTGTTCAACAAATCGCCAACAGCCTCGCGGAAAAAGGTTTAGGATAAAATATTAACCATGACCACCACCATTGCACTTGCCGGAAAAGGCGGCGTCGGGAAAACCTCCATCGCCGCCATGCTGATCAAATACCTGGTTGAGACTCAAAAAAGCTCTGTCCTCGCCATCGACGCCGACCCCAGCAGCAACCTCAACATGGTCCTGGGTCTTGACCTGGATTGGACTGTTGGCGATATCCGCGAAGACCTGCTTTCCCAGGTCAAAGGCTCCCTCCTGGAAGGCGGTGCGGCCATGGGTGTCCTCCCTGGCGGCATCTCCAAACATGATTATCTCGATTACAAAATCCGCTCCACCCTATCCGAAGGTGACCAGGTCGACCTGATTGCCATGGGTCGCTCAGAAGGCCCTGGCTGTTACTGCGCGGTCAACCACAACCTGCGGGAGGTCATCGATGCCATCAGCAAGAACTACCGCTATATCGTCATCGACAACGAAGCCGGCATGGAGCATCTCAGCCGCCGCACCACCCGCGACGTGCAGCATCTCCTTGTCGTCAGCGACCCCACCTTGCGCGGGATTGTTGCTGCCGAGCGCATTGCCTCCCTCCGGCGTGAGCTAAACATCAATATCGAAAACACCTACCTGATCATCAACCGCTTGAATGGCACGCTGCCCCCTGCCCTGCAAGCCAAAGTAGACTCCCTCGAAATCCCCCTCCTGGGCATCGTTCCCGCAGACGAATCCATCACTGAGTTCGAATTTACCGGTCGGCCTCTGATCGAATTGAGTGATTTATCCCCCATCTATCAATCCGTCTCCCAGATGATGCAAAGAATACTTAACTAAATCCGTATGTATCCGAAGCTTATTCAAACGATCCGCCTAATCCAGTAGCGCGCCTCATCTGCTCGTTCCAGGGCAAATTGAGCCAGGCGAGTCCAGCCAGGCAGCAAAGTCTCAATCGAACGGCCATATTTCGCTTCGAGATTCACCTTTGATTCTCCCGGCTGAGCCAGGGCTACCTCACACGGCAGCGTTCCACCCCAATAGAGCGCCAACGAAAGCAAATAGCCCAGCTTTGGAAGGCGTTCGTCGCCAGTCCAACCTGCCTCGCGTAAACCAGCCAGGTAACCTTCGATTACAACACCTTCCAATTCTTCGGCACGGGCTGGGTCGATAGCGAAATAAGATAAGCTCGTACCAATCAGCTCTCCCAGGTCATTTCCCAAGCCGCCAAACCCGCAAAAGCCCCAATCGATTGCCACCAATTCTTCCTGCCCATTTCCATCTTCACGCAGCATCAGGTTCCGCCGGTGTGCATCGTTATGACAGAAGACCTGCGGAAGGTTTTCATTAGCCGTGATCAGCTGCCATTTCTCCGCCCAAATCTGCAATACCCGCCTCTGCAATGCCTCTGGAAACACAGTCTGGACAAACTTACGCTGCCAGGCATTATTCAGAGAGGCAGGCTGGATGAACTTCGCCCACCAATCATCATCCGCATAAAAGCCGCGAAAGAGGGACCCACACATCCAGGGAGCATGGTGGACTGGTCGTTCGACCAATTGCTTACCCGCAAATCTTCCCAGGTGGTTTGCAGCGCGCTGGAATTGGCTCAAGGTCCAGGCTGTGGCAGAACCGTCCTTCACGTTTTCCAGCCAAATCCACCCACCTGGCGCTAACTCACTAACACCGTAGCACTTTGGCGCACGCAGTGACCCCGGGAGCTCTGCCAGCAGCCCGCTCTGATAAGCCATCATCTCACGCTGCCAGTAACATAATTCCTGCGGTCCATCGCAGCCGTTCTCAGGATGTTGGATAAGTTTTTAAAATCACTGACCAGGCCTTATCTACGTCTCCATCCTCCCCATGCCCGTAAAAGGCAAACAGGCCTCCAGTCGTTTCGATCACTTTCTCATGAGCCAGCGGCGATACAGTCCAATCTCCCAACTCAAAAGACAGCAAATTCAAGCTTCGCCGGGCTAGCTCTGCTAAAATGTTAGGATCGATTGCATTAAGTGTATCAAGGATATCTTGACTCATTTATGATCCCGCATTAAAAAATTCTCGCAGCTCCGTATAACAACCTTTACTCAGCTTGTGTGCCACCTCAGCCTCGCAGTACACCACCTTCCCGCCTGCGCTTTTCAGGACCGACACACAAAAGCGCCCCTTTTCAACAGGCACCAGCTTATCCAGGCTGCCATGTGCTACAAAGACCCGCTTTCCGCTCAAGGGCTGGTTGCGGGCCAACGCTTCGCTTCCTTCAGGCATGAATCCTGCCAACCCTGCAATGTTCCGTACACGCTGCGGGTATAGAAAAGCCAGTGCAAATGCCAGCGCCGCCCCCTGGCTGAACCCCATCACATCGATCTGCTCGAGCACAGCCCCCGGAAAATCCTCCGGAGTCAGAAGCTCGAAGAGCGCTTCCAGCGCCGGCCGAAAATCATCCACCCAAGGCCAGGTTTTTCCTTGATCGCTGTACCAGCTGTACCCACCCAATGCAGAAGCATAAATTCCCCTCGGAGCAGCCAGCCAGTAATTTACAGGCAGTCCTTTGGTGAATATCTCCATCGAGTTTTCATCCCCGGTCCACCCATGCAGCAGCAGCAGTACGCGAAAAGGTCCAATCCCTTCTGGCCTCTTTTCCCGAATAACCCAATCTCTGATGATCCGCTGTTCCATAAAGTTCTCCGGTATTTCCCCTTCGCTGAGGGCTTTAAAAGCAGCTCCCCACCATCTTTTCCTTCCCTCTTTTGAAGAAGGCCAAGGTGAGGGTTATTCGCCTCTTTTTGCCACCCACTCTAATCCGACCAGGATTAGCCAGATCAATAATAAAGGCAGCAAACCGACCACCAAACATACCAATCCCAACAACGCTGCCCGGCTGCCATAAAACCAATAAATCAATCCGCCCCCCACTAAAAACAGCAGAAGAATGAACCCGACCCACAGACGGAAATTCGTTTGCCGGGCATATTTTCGCATATCACCAGCCATATTTATTACCTATACGCAACCGAGTCGCTAAATTTATATTTTTACAATCCTGAGCTTTTATCGGCACACGCTTGCTCACTAATTCCGATTATAACATTCTACCCACCCAATCCATTCCCAAGGAAATATGTACGCTCAACCTGCTAAACATGGTTCCTATATCAGCCTGCAATTCATTTCCAGCTCAAGTGAATTCCTTTCCTGGTTCCACGCGATTCTTTTAGCGTGCCTACCTTGTCCATCTATTTTTATGGTATATTCCCTACATGGATTCCTGGAATATCACTTACCTCCACGAAATCGAACAAGCCAGGCTCGCCCGCCTCTCCGGAAACGAAGGCCGGGCGCGCGTCTGCGCCCGCCGGGCTGCCTCCACCCTCATCGCTGAGTACTTGACTCGCCATGGGATGCAGGTGCCCGCCTCCAGCGCCCAGGTCCGCCTGCACTATCTGTTAACCCTGCCGGGGCTATCTCCAGCCACCTACGAGATCACAAGCCACCTGCTCATGCACGTGGACGAATCCTATTCCCTTCCAGACCATATTGATTTGATCGCAGATGTTCAGCGCCTCGCTCAAGAGCTCTCAGTAGAATAAAACTGCCTATGCGCATCCTTGCCATTTATTCTGCCGAATACGGCCTCCGCCACATCTCTAATATCCAGGCACATATGCCGTCTCACTGGGTCATCGAAACCTGGCACGCTCCAGCAATCTTCCCCCCGGTAATTGACTATCCCGAAGACTTTCTCCCTCCCACACTTCCCCAGGTGGACTTGGTCTGCTCCTTCGCCGAACACCGCGGCGTAGCCGAGCTGCTCCCCGACATCGCCCGCCTCACGACAGCGAAATCCGTGCTTGCCCCGGTCGACAGCGAAGCCTGGCTGCCGCGCGGCCTTGCCCGCCAGCTGCATGAGTGGCTGGAAAGGCAGGGTGTCGCCTGCGCCACTCCCAAACCTCTTTGCTCTCTCACCGAGCACGACTATGCTCTCACCCGCAGGCAGCGGATTACCTACCAGGATGCCTTGATCGCGGAGTTTGCGTCTTACTTCGGTCAACCCGATTTGAAATTGACGATTGATCCGCAGTCGCACCTCATCACCGCTGTCGATGTCAAGCGCGACGCCGTTTGTGGCTGCGCACGTTTTGTTGCTGAAAAGCTGGTGGGGGTCTCAGTGGAAGATGCCGAAATCCAGGCCGGCCTGGCTCACCATCATTTTCCTTGCCTGGCAAGCATGGGCAAAGATGTGGATTTTGGAGATACGCTCATGCATATCTCTGGCAATATCTTAAAAGACAATGTCACCCAGCAGGTAAAGCCCTTTAAACAATTCCTAAAACCCCAATAATAATTTTTTAGGCACTTACTCCCTGCTGTTTACATCCATTTCTCTCCGCATGCTGAAATATGAAGTCAGGTTGGCAATCAGCGGGACCAAGGCCCGTACCCCAAGGAACAACAATACCGTACCTACGATCACCGCCAGGATAACGCCTGCAGTATCTCTCGGAAGCCGAGGAGACATGATCTCAGGGAGGGCAGTCGGGTAATTGGATAAACGCCGGTTGAGATCCTTCACATAGGTCTGCCTGGGCGAAACGGGTTTGAATGTGCTCTCAAGTAAATTCTCAATCTCCCCATATACGACTTCTTTTTTCCGCTTCGTTGTTGCTGCCTGCGCCATGCTATTCTCCATTATATGAATAATACCAACTTTACTCTGCTGATAGCGATTGGCTCAGCTCATCTCGCAGCGAAAGCAAGGTGCGGTGGTACAAACTCTTAATCGCTCCTTCAGTGCGCCCCATCACTTGCCCAATCTCAGCATTCGATAAATGTTCTACGAACTTTAAAATCAGGAGCTGCTGCCTTTCGGGTGGGAGATGACGGATTAATTTCAAGAGCCGGTCCCGCTCTTCGTTCTGCAGTAAGGTCTCCTCAGGGTGTTCTGGGGTTTGGTAAGAAACCAGACCTTCATCGAGCAAGATCTCTGGCCTGCGGCTCTTATCTCGGTGCCAATTCGCGATAAGATTGTGTGCGATCCGGTAAAGCCAGGCGGAGAGGGGTAAGCCGCGGTCCTGATAATTTTCAATGTTCCGGATTGCTCGATAGAACACGCGAGCCGTCAAATCCTCGGCGTCATGGTGATTCCCTGTCCGGTAAAACACATAGTTGTATATCTTTCCTACGTACCGTTCATAAAGAATCCCAAACGCCTCTTGGTCACCTTGTACAGCGAGGGCTAGAACAATATCATCGCTAGTGTCCGGCATAGCGGTTGCCCTCCCTGTTCCAACAGGCCGAGCATAACTGCTCATCTCTAATAACCCCAAACAAACAATGAAGTTTCATCTTCTTTCCCTATCACCAATAAGTTGTTTGATTCTATCAAAACCCCGGTTCAGGATCGTATCGATGATCCTGGCTGTCTGTCGAAATTCATCAATCGGTTCACCCATTGGGTCGCGGATATCGAAACGATCCCCGACCATCTCGCTCAACATGAATACACGGCCTGCAAATTCAGGGAATTCGATCTTGAGCGCTTCTTTTTGGCCTCTCTCCATGGTCAAGATTAATTCAAATTCATTCAGCATCTCCGCAGTAACCGTGCGCGCAAAATGGCTTCCAGGCTTGATTCCCATTTCCTCGAGCACAGTCCGGACCCCCTCAGCCATATCGCTCCCATCCATCCCCCAGGTTCCGGCCAATTCAACGCGCCAATTTTCAGCTGGATTCTCCGATATTCTTTCCGGTTCCGCCAATTTTTCCTTCATTAAATATTCTGCCATTGGGGACCGGCATATATTAGCTGTACAAACAAACAGAAGAGATGGCATCAGTTTACCCGTAATTTTAACGGTCCATACTCACGACCTGCGAATCCCACCGGTGCCATTTTCCATGATGGGTTTCCAGGATTTTGCGACCTTCTCCTGGAGACTCTAACCCGAGCAACTCCAAGTCAGCATCGACCATAATATGTACCAGGTCCTTGAAGAATACCCTCGGTTCCCATCCGAGCGATTTTTGTGCTTTGGTTGGGTCAGCCTCTTAAATGATCGACTTCTGTCGGGCGGAAATACTTTGGATCGATCTGTACATATTCCTGCCAGTCCATATTCAGATAACCGAACGCCTCACCCAGAAACTCACGCACCGAATGCGATTCCCCCGTTCCAATGACAAAATCATCACCTGCTTCAGATTGCAGCATTTTCCACATCGCTGCCACATAATCTGCCGCATAACCCCAATCTCGCCGCGCGTCCAGGTTACCCAGGTACAGCTTCGAAGCTTTTCCAGCTTTGATGGCGGCCAGCCCACGGGTGATTTTTCGAGTCACAAACGTCTCACCTCTGCGGGGAGACTCGTGGTTGAACAAGATCCCATTCGTCGCAAACAGATTGTACCCTTGACGGTAGTTCTTCGTTACCCAAAAGGCATATACCTTAGCTGCAGCGTAGGGGCTTTGGGGCTCGAAGGGGGTCGTCTCATTTTGAGGGGGCTTTGCGCTGCCGTACATTTCGCTCGACGAAGCCTGGTAGAAGCGGCAGTTAACGCCGCTCTTACGGATCGCTTCAAGGACACGCATGGTTCCTAGCCCCGTGATGTCTCCTGTATATTCAGGCAAATCAAAGCTTACCCGCACATGCGACTGCGCTGCCAGGTTATAGACCTCATCCGGTTGGATGTTGTAAATTAGCTCAAACAAGTTATCCGCTCCCCCAATATCGCCGTAATGCAGGTATAAGTGCACCTTTTCCCCATTATGCGGATCGTTATAGATGTGATCAATCCGCCGTGTATTGAATGTACTTGCTCTCCGAATCATCCCATGGACCTCATAGCCTTTGGAGAGCAGCAGCTCTGCCAGGTACGAGCCATCTTGTCCGGTAATCCCTGTGATGAATGCTTTCTTCATGACACCTGCCTCATTTCTTCTTCGAAATACTTGCCGAACTTAATTCCACCGGAATATGCCGTAAGTCAAGTAATTGTAATAAAATACGCACACGTTCACTGCCTGGAATCTTCACATCAAAGATCGCCTGGAATCCTTCAAAAGGTCCATAATTGATCTGCACCACATCACCCTTATGCAAACCATCCAGATTCTCTCCTCCTGCTTTGGCGATTTCTTCCACCCTTTGACGGATCGCAATAATCAGGTTCTCAGGAACGATGGCGGGCTCTCCTCCAAAACAAACCAAACCGTTCGAATAAGGCATAAACTGCAAGACCGATTGGCCGACCAACTCCAGGTCTGCTCTCACAAAGAGATAACCCGGAAAATATGGCCTGATTTTTCGTGCCCTTGGGTTGACCGGGTTCACCCTCAGCCGAGGATAAAAGACTTCGAATCCCTGGTCACGGGCATGTTTCCACACTACTTCTTCCTTACATTGTTTCGATCGGATTGCATACCATTGGAGTGCCATAAGCGCGTGTCATTTTACCACTTAAAGGATTTTCAAACCCAAAATCCGAGACAAAACCTTCCTAATCCCCCAGGTGGGCGGGTAAAGGACAAAGTGGATCGCCATACTAATCCCCAACACGATCGCGGCTGTGCGCATCGCCTGGTTCAAATAGGGTACCAGGTTATTGAGAAACCAGCCTCCCAAACCAGCCAGGAGGATCAAGCCGGCAATCAAGATCCCAATGAAAGCCAGCGGCCTCCAGGCTCTGCGGTCAGAGGCGGATGGAAGCATTGTGCTCGACACCGTGAAGGTTAAGTAAAACCAAACCCAAAAATCCGCTCCAGATATGATGCTGGACAGTGCTGCGATCAATTCAGAAGCAGCCCCACTCTGCAAAGCCTCCCATAAAGTCTCGACATTCAGATGGTAGATGCCTGCATAGATAACGAACGCTCCACCGGTTAATAAAGGGGCGGCTCCGATCAGTCCATCTCGGAAAAGGTCTGTGGAGGCCGTTTCTACATACCCCAACTGCAGCCGCCCATCATCCAGCGGCTTGGGGAACAGAGAAAATTTTCCTGTTCGCACCCCAACCAGGCGTGCCATTACAAAATGGCTGATTTCATGCAAAAATACTCCAGGTAAAAAGAGCAGAGAAAACAACACATAGGAAATATCCACCCGGCGAGTGATCAGCAGGAAAATGGATTGGATTTCCCGGTGCAGTCCTCGCTGGAGCAGCAGGAGCGGGGACAAGAACAGTAAGCAAAGTAAAAAACCATCAAATTGGTTTAGAAACTGTTCCATTCAATCCGCAGGCAATCTCCTGGGGGTAATTTATCCGAAAAACAAACCAAGCGCTAGCAAGATGGGTGTGACCAAAACGATGATCACATTTAATCCCATCGAAGGGACCAGCGCTGGAATATTTTCAGCATTTTCTTGGGCGCCTTTAAATGCTTTCCAGGCCAGGAAGGCAGTCAAGAGCGCCAATAAGGCTGGAGCAGGCAGCCAATGGAATATTACGCCTACCACAATCGAGACATACGTCAGCAAGAAGTTGAACCCATACAGCCTGCTGCTCAATTTACGTCCAATACGGATTGGGAAATGCCGGCGCCCAATGCTTCGATCTGCTTCCACATCTGGGAACTGGTTGAGCAGCAGCAAATTACTGACCAAAAAAGTGGGGGTGAGGGCCGCCCAGAAAGCCGTCCAGGTGTAGGTGCCTGTCAAGGCGAAATGGGTTCCCATCACCATTAAAATCCCAAAGCCGAGCCCGGGGGCTAAAAGGCTCAAAAATGGATTTTTAACCCATAAGGTTGTATAGGTTACGGTTAAGAATAAACCTAACAAGCCTGGCAAGAGAAGGAATATCCCTTGTTTCCACACGAAGAAAATTCCGATTGCAGCCGTAATGAACAGAACCAGGCATCCCAGGGCTAATGTTGCTCTTACCAGACCGGGACTGGCTTGTAATGTGCCGCTGCCCCCACTGAATGGGGTCCGTTCCGTTTTGGAGTCCAATCCGCTCTTGAAATCAAAATATTCGTTAAAAACATTCACGGTGATATGTGCACCGAGACCGCCAATGAATACCAGCAAGACATACCACCCGTTCAAGCTGCCCGTTTGCCAGTGTGCAGTCCCAACCCCAACCAAAACGCACGCCGGTGCTAATACCAAGAAAGGTGCACGGATGACACCCAAAAGAAATTTTAAGGGATTCATCTTAGGATCCCTTTTTGCTTACTTAACTGCCGCCTGAACGATCTTCACGAACTCCACGGATTTCAAGCTCGCTCCGCCAACCAGGGCGCCGTCAATATCGGGCTGACCGAAGAACACCGCCGCGTTATCACCTTTCACAGAGCCGCCGTATAACACCCGCACTTCTTGCGCCCCTGCTTCCCCAAAGCGTTCGACCATAGCAGGGCGGATCACTTCAGCCACTACGGCGTTGGCGCCTTCGGGGGTTGCCGCCTTTCCGGTGCCGATTGCCCAAACAGGCTCATAGGCAATCACAACCGGCAGCTTCCCTTCACGAGAAATTGAAAGATCTAAGCCTGCCAGGCCCTGCCGTACCTGCCTGGAAACGACTTCTGCTGTCCAACCGGCTTCATTTTCTGCCAGTGTTTCACCCACGCAGACGATCGGTATCAGCCCATGTTTCAAAGCTGCTCTCACCTTTAAATTCACGGTATCATCGGTCTCATGAAAATAAGTCCGCCGTTCTGAATGACCAATGATCACATATTTGCACAGTTCGGCGACCATAGCGGGTGAAATTTCACCAGTATAGGCTCCAGCTTCCTCCCAATGCAAATTCTGCGCTCCTAAGGCAATATCGGTTCCCTCTAATAGAGCACTTGTAGCCATCAAAGCCGTAAAGGGAGGGCAGATGACCTTTTCAACCCCGCCGATAGCCTGCAAACCCGGCACGAGCTCTGAGACCAGGTGACGGGTCTCGGCGACCGTTTTATACATCTTCCAGTTTCCAGCAACACATGGTTGGCGCATATTTTTTCCTTAATAAAGAATTCCTCATTTTTCCCTGCCCAGCTTGGGTCGGTTAATAATGAGTGCTACCTGCCTCGTTTCCCCTCCCCCGGCGGGGGAGGGGTTAGGGGTGAGGGAATCCCCTCTACTTATCTTGCAGCGCCGCCAATCCTGGCAGCACCAATCCTTCCAACATCTCCAGCGAAGCCCCCCCGCCTGTGGAGATATGTGTAATCCGATCAGCCAATCCGGCGGCTGTCACTGCTGCTACCGAATCACCACCTCCAATGATGGAGATCGCTTTGCTATCAGCCACCGCTTTTGCAACGCCGAAGGTTCCTTGGGCAAATTTCGGAAACTCAAACACGCCCATCGGCCCATTCCAAACCACGGTGCCTGCATTGGCAACTGTCTTCGCGTAGGCAGCCACGGTTTGCGGACCTATATCCATGATCCGCCAACCATCTGGCACCGGCCCCGTCGGCATGGTCTTCGAAGCAGCTTCTGCCTCAAATTTATCAGCCACTACCATATCCACCGGCAAGCGCAAGTGTGTTCCACCCAACTGCAGCAACTCACGGGCAGTTTCCAGGGCCTCATCTTCCACCAGCAAGTCCGCAACCGGATATCCCTGGGCTTTGAAGAAAGTATTTGCCATGCCTCCGCCAATTAAAACCTGGTCGGCTTTGGTCAGCAGATTGCGGATCACACCGATCTTATCGCTGATCTTCGCTCCGCCCAGGATCGCGACGAATGGTTTCTTGGGGTTAGCAATGGCCTGTCCCAGGTATTTGATCTCATCTTCCATCAGGAAACCTGCCACTGCCGGCAAGAAACGCGCCACACCTTCTGTAGAGGAATGTGCTCGGTGAGCTGACCCGAAAGCATCGTTCACATACACATCAGCCAAGGCTGCCATTTTCTTTGCCAGCTCAAGGTCATTCTTTTCCTCTTCAGGATGGAAGCGTGTATTTTCGAGCAGCAAGATGCCGCCCGGTTTTAATGCTTTTGCAGCTGCTTCAGCAGCCGGTCCAACGCAGTCTTCGGCAAACGCCACGG
Source organism: uncultured Chloroflexia bacterium (assembly GCA_963751425.1). GTDB lineage: Bacteria > Chloroflexota > Anaerolineae > Anaerolineales > UBA4823 > CAVVUF01. Next base: position 122,575 of record CAVVUF010000005.1, read on the forward strand.
ACTTCCCAGATAATTGGCTTAAATATTCAGCCACGGGCTTCAAAGAGTATTTCGGGTCGGGCCCACCCTTGGGTCTCCCCAAGTGTGAACACAAGATGACCGCTGCCCCATGCTCGAGCAGGTAATTCAAAGTTGGCATCGCGGCACGGATGCGTGTATCATCTCCAACTTTCCCTTCTTTAATCGGGACATTGTAGTCCACCCGCACCAGCACACGCTTGCCTTTTACATCGATATCTCGAACTGTCTTCTTATTGAACATAAAAGCTCCTTAAAGAGACCTACCTCCCCCCAAATCGAGTGGTTATGTGGATTTGGGAGAGGCAGGAGGGGTTTCTATTTTTACAGGTACTTCGCCATCAAGGCTGCCAGGTCGGCGGTGCGGACTGAATAGCCCCATTCGTTATCGTACCAAGCTACGATCTTTGCAAACTTGCCACCTTCTTTACCGAGTACCATCGTGAATGGCAGGTCAACCGAAGTGCTGTGTGGATCGCCCTTGTAATCGATGCTCACCAGGGGTTCATCCACGGCCGCCAAAATACCCTTCATCGGGCCAGCGGCAGCATCGCGGAAAGCCTGGCGTAGTTCTTCCGTGGTTGTGGCTGTCTCCAGCTCCACCGACAGGTCGATCACAGATACGGTCGAGGTGGGCACGCGCAGCGCATACCCGTCCAGCTTGCCAGCCATCTCCGGGATGACCAGCTTGAGTGCCTTGGCAGCTCCCGTTGTAGTGGGGATGATGCTCATCGCCGCAGCGCGAGCGCGGCGCAGGTCACTGTGCGGCATGTCCAGGATCTTCTGGTCATTGGTGTAAGCGTGAATGGTTGTCATCAAACCATGGGCAATTTTGAATTTATCATTCACAACTTTCACAACAGGTGCCAGGCCATTCGTGGTGCAGGATGCATTCGAAACCACGTGATGAGTTCTTCGGGTCGTATTCCTTTTCGTTCACTCCCAGGACGATGGTCTTATCCTCGCCCTCAGCCGGAGCAGAAATAATGACTTTCTTCGCCCCGCCCTTCGTAATATGGTTCTCAGCACCTTCGACCGTCTTACCCTTCTTGTTCACGCCGTCTTTCTTGATCGTGAATAAACCGGTGCTTTCGATCACGATCGAGACACCCAGCTCCCCCAGGGGATGGCGGACGGGGATGTTTCCTTAAAGGCCTTGACCGGCTTGCCATCGATGATGATCGCATCCTCAGCCACTTCCACAGTACCGTCGAAACGTCCGTAGTTCGTGTCATACTTGAGCAAATGAGCCATCTGCTTGAGATCGCCAATATCGTTGAAAGCAACAACTTCCAGCGTGTCGGGGTAATTGTCCCGAATGACCTTCAAAACCTGCCGGCCGATCCGGCCAAAACCATTGATACCTACTTTTACTGTCATGGAAAACCTCCTGAAATTTGGTTGAATTTTCAGCATGCCGCGTTTCCAGGCGCTGCACACCGTTTTTTTAGGCTTGGTTTTTAACCACCCTCTATTCTACCAGAGGGCCAGTACGTTCTTGTAATAAATCCATTAAGACTTTTGACAGTTTTTCTCGATCGTGGCTCGTAAGATACTCGCTATTGACCAGATCAGCCTGATACAAAGGATAGTGGCTCTCCACTTCCTCGTTCACCGTCACCCATTGATATCCTTCTGGCAGGTTCCCGTCTTGCTTGGAATTTACCACAATGATATCAAATAATCCCTCTCCGACATGGTCGACAATGGCTTGAATATGATCACCGCAAGTGAAACCATCCGTCTCTCCTGGCTGAGTAGTCACGTTGCACACAAAGATCTTCAAAGCCCGGCTTGCCCTAACGGCGGCAGCAATATCCGGTACCAACAGGTTCGGCAGCAGGCTGGTGAATAAACTTCCCGGCCCCATCACAATAAGGTCCGCGCCCAAAAGGGCCTGGATCACTTGTGGATACGCCGAAGGGGCATTTGGCTCCAACCAGACCCGGTTTACCTTCCCAGGAAATTTCGGGATCTTACTTTCACCCTCCACGCGTACCTCACTTACGGCAAATGGCAGCGCCACATCTGCTACCAGCTGCACATCGAGCAGGGTCGCCGGTAAAACCCGCCCGTGTACTGCCAAAACCCTTCCAGATTCTGCCACAGCCTCCTCAAAGCTGCCCATGATCTCCGAAAGAGCATAGATAAAGAGATTCCCAAAGGAATGCCCTTCCAATCCGATCCCACCGCTTGAAAAACGATATTGAAATAACTGGGTCAACAGCGTTTCGTCGTTTGCCAGGGCTGCCAGGCAGTTCCTGATGTCACCGGGAGGCAGCATACCTGAGGAACGCCGAATTCTCCCTGAAGACCCCCCGTCATCCGCCACTGTCACGACCGCAGTAAGGTTGTAAGTATAATTCTTCAGTCCGCTCAGTAAAACAGATAACCCATGTCCCCCACCCACCGCCACAATCTTGGGGGCGCGCTCCAGCCTACGGCGCTGCGTCAGATCATCCAGCATCGGTCTCCCTTTTCGAATGTAAGGAGACAGCAGCGAACGGTTGAGACCGCTAACCCCCCATAAGATTGAAGCTACCCCGATTAGACCAAATAGGAGCACCCGCACCGGCCGGCTGAAAATCCTTAAAGAAGCCGCTGAAATTACCGGCAGCCACCAGGTATCTGGCGCATTCCGATAGATATCCAAGAATAGGATTGCCAACCCCACCGCAATCAAAGTAATCCCCAGGATGATCGGTATAAACCAGCGTTTAACCCCCAATCCCGGAACCAGCCAACCCAACTGCTTTGGCAGATCCCCCATTATTTTTGAACTTTTACCTTTCTTTTTATTCATTCGAAGGAAACCATTTTATGCTATACTTTAAACCATGAGCAATTATATCGCAATCGACATTGGTGGAACTCAAACCCGCCTGGCGGTGTTTCCTTCACAATCAAACATCCCCTTGCTCACCACCCGCATCGCCACACAGCAAGAAGGAGAGCTGCCTCTCGACCGGCTGCTCGGTTAATCGCCTCCGTGTGGGAGCAAAGCCAGCCCGTCCTCGCCATTGGCGCAGCCGTTGCCAGCCCGGTTGATCCTCATCGGGGGGTCGTCATTGCCCCACCCAACATTCCCGGCTGGGTCAACCTCCCCCTGCAGAAGCACATCCAAGACCGCTTCCCTGTGCCCACCGCCTTAGGTAATGATGCCAACCTGGCAGCCCTGGCTGAATGGAAGTTTGGGGCAGGGAAGAGGTCACCGCAACATGATCTATATCACCGTCAGCACCGGGATTGGCGGGGGCGTCATCCTGGACAATAAGCTGCTTATTGGGGAGTGCGGTCTGGCAGGTGAGCTGGGGCACATTACCGTTCTGGATAATGGTCCCCTGTGCGGCTGTGGGCAGCGTGGTCATCTCGAAGCGGTATGTTCGGGCTTGTCGATTGCCCGTTGGGTTGAAGAAGAGCTTCAAAAGGGCAAAACATCCATCCTTAAAGCCGATCATCCCCTGACCGCCAAGGAAATTGGCGTTGCCGCGGCCCAAGGTGACACCTTAGCGATTGCCGCTTTCCACCGCTCTGGCACCTACTTAGGCCGCGCATTTGCAGATTACCTTCATATTTTTAACGTCACTTGCTTCGTTGTGGGAGGGGGTGTCTCGAGAGTTGGCCCGCTGCTGTTCGATCCCTTAAATGTCACGATGCGGGCTGCGGTGATGTCGCCCCATTACCTGGATAATCTCACCGTCACGACCGCCGCCCTGGGCGATGAGGTCGGGTTGATGGGTGCCTTAGCCCTGGCGCAAAGCCTGGTCGAAAACTAAATATGCCGCCGGAAAAACGCTGGGATGTCTATCCCAAAATAACGGCTGAAGCTGAGCGGGAATTACGCGAATATTCGCCGGTCCTGAAGCAGATCCTCTTCAATCGCGGCTACACGACCCAGGCCTCCGCCCAGGAATTCATTGCCGCGCAGCCTCCCTCGGGCGCAGCGCCAGAAAACATGCTTGGCATCACCGCGGCTGTCGAGCGCATCGATTATGCCTTAACCCATTCCGAGCCGATTGCTATTTACGGCGATTACGACGCCGATGGAGTCACCGCTACCGCTCTCCTCGTTCAGTTTCTCCGGCAGTTGGATGCCAATGTTCAAGGATATATTCCTAACCGCTTTGACGAAGGTTATGGATTAAATATCGGTGCACTGAACGAACTCAAAGAAAAAGGTGTTCGCCTGGTTATCACTGTTGACTGCGGCATCCGCTCACCCATTGAAGCCGACCATGCGCGTAAGATTGGCCTTGACCTGATCATCACCGATCACCACCATCCCCTCGGCGATGTCCCAGACTGCCTGGCCGTGATCAACCCCAAGCAGCCCGGTGATACTTATCCCGATAAAGACTTAGCGGGTGTCGGCCTGGCTTACAAGCTGGCAGTAGGGTATCTCAATTATCCTGACAAAAAACACATCTTCCATGGATCTCTCCCACCCGTCGAAGAACTCCTCGACCTGGTTGCCCTGGGCACCATTTCCGATCTTGCCCAACTGCGCGGGGAGAACCGGGCTCTCGTGAAAGCAGGTTTACAGGTAATCCGCCAGCCTCGCCGCCAGGGTCTTGCTTCCCTCATCGGTGTTTCTGGTTTGACCGCTCAAAACATCGGCGCATCAGATATCAGCTTTGCTTTAGGCCCTCGCCTGAACGCCGCTGGGCGACTTGAGTCCGCTTTAGCTGCATTTAACTTCTTAATTTCCACCGATCTTAACGAGGCGGGGGAGTTAGCCCAAAAATTAGAGAACCAAAACCGAGATCGGCAGGAAAAAACCCGCGAAGCCCTTGCCCTTGCCGAAATTTTGGCCCACCCAGAACAGGATGGACAATTTCTTTTGATTGCAGCAGATCCCGGATTCTCAACCGGGATTGTGGGTCTGGTTGCCTCCCGGTTAACCGAGGCTTACTACCGCCCATCCATTGTCGCTTACCAGGGCACCGAATTCACTCGGGCCTCCTGCCGCAGCATACCCGATTTTCACATCACCGATGCTCTCGATGAGTGTGCGGATTTAATGGAGCACCACGGCGGCCATGCCGCGGCAGCCGGCTTCACAGTCCGCAATGATCGCTGGGTAGAATTAAAAGAGCGCCTTCAACACATTGCTGAGCAAAAACTCTTGACTTGCGATCTGCGTCCCTCGATCAAAGCCGACATCGCCTTACCCCTGGTCGATCTGAAGCCCGATATCCTCACCGACATCGAACGTCTTCAGCCCACCGGTAACGGCAACCCCCAGCCAATTTTTTGCTCTCGCGGCCTGAAAGTCAATCGCTATAAAGCAGTTGGAAAAGATTATGCCCACTTAAAGGTGACCCTTTCTGATAACCTCATCACCTATGATGCGATTGGTTTTCGCCTGGGAAGCTGGGTAGAAAAAATGCCCTCTTCCGTCGATATTATGTACTTCTTCGAAAAAAACGAGTTCAACGGCAGCGTAAACCTGCAGCTCAACCTGCGCGACCTCAAACCCGCCTGAAATACTCAGAGGTTATCCTAAGCAACAGAAATGGATCTCTCTGACAGTCCTTTTTTCGATTTCACTCCAATATTCCATTGGCAGTCCCGCACTTGTGCAATCACTTCACCATGAATATTCGAATGGAACCGTCCTCCGAAACATATACCCGCTCGAAGGTATCTTGCCAGCCTGTTTCCATCAGGTCATAGAGATCATTCCGCCCCCGACGGTTGCTATCTAAATAAATCGCCCGTACATTCATCTCCTTGAGCCAATCCCTAAATTCCTGGGTGGTATCAATGGTGAGAGGTATGCTGTCGTAGGTGGTGTAATCCAATTTAGCCGCCAGCGCCTGGAGCGGAGTAGGTGCCAGGATCTTCGTTTGGGATGGCAGGTTTTGAAATAAATAATGGACGGCTTGTTCATTGCCCGCTTTTCCAAGGGTTGGATAATCTGGAAATGGGAAGGAACCATGCAGGATCAATCCAGCCACCAGCAGGCAAAAAATGGGCACTAGCCGATAAGGTTCGTTTATCTTCCAGCTGCCTTGAGTTAACCAGAACAGCAGCATGACAAAGAGGATCATCAAAAATCCGTAGGTAATCGCTGGTTTGGTTAGGATCACACTCAAGAATATAATACCGAGGGTGATCAGGCAGAAAACCACTCGCTCCCTTGATTGGACCTCCGGTCCAAAAATCCAGGTAATCCCTACCGCTCCAAAAATCAAAGGCAGGTAGCTTACCTGCGGAACGATATGTAAAGCCAGGAATCCCAAAGGTACCACTGCGTGGAGCACCCAAAATAGAAAAATCACCAATAAAAAGATCGATCGTTTCCGAAGGAAAACCGTCCCACCCCACACAGCAAAAAGTAGGAGCACGAACCCCAGCCGCTTGTCAAAAAACACCAGGTAATCTTCCGGGATGGTCTTTGCATTTGCGGCGATGCGCAGGGCAAAAGCACCCGGGTTGCGAAGGATTGCACGCAGAACCGAGCCGCGGTTTTCTGATTGGGTGCCAAAAAGCCTTTGCGCTTCTTCCCGAGCTTTGACGAGATCTCCGCCAGTTAGAACTGACTGGTTCACCTCGAAAGAGTCATAAGATTTATATCCAAGCCCAAGGTTAAAATTTCCCACCCGGATGAGATTGTAGACGAAAAATAAACCAAGAACACAGGCGGCGGGTACCAAAGCGGCAAGGATAAGCTTATACATCGGGTGCAGCCGCCAGCCAAAATACACACCCAAAAGTAAAAGAATCCCTACGAGAACAACCGTTTCTACCCTGGCAAGGACTCCCATGCCGACTAGAGCAGAGGCAGCCGCGAATTCTTCAATTTTCGGTATTCATAAAACCGGATCAACTGAGCCAGGGCCAGGGCTGAAAAGCCGACAAATACCGCGTCACTCTGATTGACAACCACGGAAGGAAAAGGAGCTGCCAGAAAGAGAACTCCTAGCATAATATAGGGCGAAAGAATTTCTTTAACTTGGAGTGCCAAGTAAAATACACTCCACCATAGAAAAGCAAACAAGATAAAACGCCCTACCCAGGTTTCGATCATGAACCAATTGGGTGAACTGCCAACAAGGAGATGGGTAGGTGCGTAGAGGAGGGCCACCAACGGCCCCCAAGCTAAATCACGCACTTCTCCTTTGAGTAAGCGCCATCCACTGTCTACATACTTGGCTTCATCATTCGGATTGATCGCCCAAAAATCTGGCATCAAGGCAGGCATTACCAGAAGGAAATTGATCAAGAATACGAGCAGAAAGATAAAAGCAGGGCGATGTTGGAATACATAGCCAACCACCGATGAAAACCAACTTTTGTTTTGCATCTCACTCTCCAGGGTTAATCACCCAACCAGCTTTGGAAACTCCTCCGCTAATCAACAAACCTGTATTTCACCAGCGTCCACATGGCGATAAACCCATCCTTCGCCTTGATCTTCTTCCCCTCCGTGTATTCCCTGGGGTTAAAAGTGATCGGTACCTCGAAAATGCGCGCGTGCCGCTTCAGTATTTTGGCGGTAAACTCTGGCTCGAACTCAAACCCTCTTGCGTGCAGCTTCATATCCTTTACCACTTCTTTTCTGAAAATTTTATACCCCGTCTCCATATCTGTCAGGATGTTGTTATAGAGGATGTTCGTTACAAAGGTCAGGATCTTATTCGCCACCATATTCCAGAACAAGATCGGCCTGCGTGCTCCACCCAGGAACCGAGATCCATACACCACATCTGCAATCTCATCTTCAAGAGGTTGTAAAAGAGCCGGGTAGTCCTTGGGGTTATACTCCAGGTCAGCATCTTGGATGAGGAGGACATCCCCCTGCGCCTCCTGAATTCCTGTGCGCACAGCGGCTCCCTTGCCTTTATTCTTCTCGTGATAGATCACACGGCAGCCATCTTTTCCATCAAGCTCGGCCAGGATGTCACGCGTTCCATCCGTAGAGCCGTCATCTACCACCAGGATCTCATCCGTCAATTGAGTTCCTGCCACCCGATGGATAATCTCCCGGATGGTCTTTTTTTCATTATATACAGGAATAATCACAGTTAAATTCATGCATCAAATTATAAAGGATTTTTCTATTGCCGTGCTATAATCACCATGAAATTAACCAATTGCCACCTGGAGGATTTTTCAATGGTAGCTCCTCAAAGACCCCCTGCCAGACCCGTCACCAGCCAGATAGGTCAGAGATTTACCCCGCCCAACCTGCTTAACCTCGATGATACCGGTCTCTCGCACCTCTGGTTGCAGGACCTGGCGTTAAAAATCCTCTACTTTCAAGGCTATCTGAGTGGTTTCAAGATCGCTGAAGCCATGGCTCTACCTTTCACTGGCTTGGCCGACCAGATCTTGGAAGCCCTCAAGCGCGAGAAATTTGTCGAAGTAAAATCATCTCAGATCGGCCTCGGTGAAGGCGCGTACCAATATGCCATCACCAGCGCTGGCGTAGCGCGTGCCCGCGAAGCCCTGGAGCGCAGCCAATACGCCGGCCCAGCCCCAGTACCCATTCAAATCTATAACGAATCCGTGCATAAGCAAGCCCATGCCCGCCTGACAGTCACCTCACGCACTATCCGCCAGGTATTATCACACCTCGTTCTCTCCGAGAAAACTTACCAGCGCATCGGACCCGCTGTCAACTCTGGTACTTCCATCTTCTTATATGGCCCTCCGGGCAATGGAAAGACCTCCGTGGCGCGTGCCATCGGCGGTATGACCCTGCGTGAAACGATGTACATCCCCTATGCGGTGTATGTGGATGGGCAGGTGGTCAAGATGTATGATTCTGTAAACCACCAGCTCGCTCCCGAAGAGTCCCAGCAGGTCGTCCCCGGCACGGGTTCACTGCGCACCAATCCCCGCCGCGACCCGCGCTGGCTCCTTATCCGCCGCCCCTTTATCGTGGTTGGAGGCGAGCTGACCCTGGCAGGCCTCGACCTCGTCTTTGACGACACCAATAAATTCTACGAGGCTCCCTTCCAGGTCAAAGCTAATGGCGGCATCCTCCTGATCGATGACTTCGGCCGGCAGCTTGTGCGCCCGCGCGACCTGCTTAACCGCTGGATCGTGCCGCTCGAAAACCGCGTCGATTTCCTCACCCTGCATACCGGCCGCAAGATCGAAATCCCCTTTGATGTGCTGGTTGTTTTCTCCACCAATCTGCCTCCCAAAGACCTGGTTGATGAAGCCTTCCTCCGCCGCCTCAGGCACAAGATCGAAATCGGTGACCCAAACTACGAAGAATACCGAGAAATCTTCCGCAGGGTTGCCCAAACTAAAGGCGTTCAATATAACGATCAAGGTCTCGCATACTTACTGCAGGAATGGTATATCAAGCGCAACCGCAAGCTGCGCGCCTCCCACCCACGTGACCTGTGCGACCAGATCCTGGATATCAGCCGCTTCCTGGCGACTGAGCCAGCCATGACCCGCGAATTAATCGACCGCGCTGCCGAAGCCTACTTTGTTGAGTTATAAATATCTCTGCGCTCTCTGTAGCTTCATATTGAAAGGCTCCGTGTTCACTGCGCTTCTCCGGTGAATCTCATATGACCTACTCCGACCTCCCTCGCCCAACCGTCTTTGCTCACCGCGGCTCCAGCGCCCACGCCCCTGAAAACACCCTGGCAGCCTTCCAGTTATCTCTTAGCCAGGGAGCTCCCGCCCTCGAATTAGACGCGATGCTGAGCGCAGATGGGCAAGTTGTCGTGATCCACGACGACTCTGTCGACCGCACATCCAATGGCTCTGGTAAAGTTCGCCAGATGCCCCTCGCCGCCATCAAAGAGCTTGATGGTGGCTCATACTTCAATCCAGCCTTCAAAGGCGAAAAGATCCCTACCCTCGCAGAAGTCTTCGAGACCGTCGGCCGGCACATTTTCATTAATATCGAGATCAAAAATTATGCCTCCCCGTTGGACGGCCTGCCTTCTAGTATTGCCAGCCTGGTTCAAAAATACAACCTTGCCGAATACGTCCTCTTTTCATCCTTCAACCCGCTGGCTCTCCTGAAAATTCGCCGTCTACTCCCTCAGGTTCCGTGCGGCTTATTGATCTTTCATGGCAGCGGAGGAGGCTGGGCGCGTGGCTGGCTGGGGCGCCGTTTTCCCTGCCAGGCTCTACATCCCGATCTGCGGGATGTCACTCCTTCCTTCATCGCCAGCACGCATCAATCTGATCGCCGGATGCATGTTTATACCGTCAACCAACCTGATGAGATGAAACGTCTTTTTGACCTGGGTGTTGATGGAATTTTCACCGACGATCCCCCCCTCGCCTTGGGCTTACTCAAATAAAACCAATCGGCTAATTACGAATTTGATTTTGTAAGGGAATCCTTCCATTCCCCTTGCAGCAGCCCAAACCACAGCCGGCCTACCGGAGGACCATCTTTTTTTTGGCTGCGCTCACGCAGGCGTTTGGAAGTATATTCGGTAGGAAGGGATTGGAACATTTTACACAGCGATCGGAATTATGCCACCTGCAGATGAGTCCCTTTTATAATATAATCTTGCTGAAATTGCTTCAGCGCTTTTCATTTGTGCTGATTTGTAGAAATTAGTTGATATCTTTCACACCTATGCTACCCTACATCTGGCTAACCGAAGCAGCTCAACGGATTTCTCCTTATATCGAGCGCACCCCCCTCACCTGGGATGCGGAAAACGACCTGTACCTGAAATGGGAAAACCACCAGGTCACCGGCTCCTTCAAGCTGCGCGGCGCTCTTAATAAAGTCCTGACCCTACAGTCGTGGGAGCGTGACCAGGGGATCGTCACAGCTTCTGCCGGGAATCACGGTCAGGGAGTGGCCTATGCCAGCCGCCTGGTAGGTGCTCGCGTTCTCATCTTCGCCTCTGAGCATGCCGTGCCCGCCAAGGTGGATGCCATGCGCAGCCTGGGGGCCGAGGTTCGCCTGGTACCTGGCGGGTATGCAGAAGCTGAAGCAGCCGGCCTATCTTATATTAAAACACATGCTGCCACCTGGATCTCTCCATACAATGATGGACAGGTGGTTGCCGGGCAAGGAACATTGGGGCTGGAAACCCTGGAGCAGCTCTCCGGCACTCGGCCTTCCACCTGGGTTGTCCCAGTGGGCGGTGGAGGATTAGTCAGCGGTATCGCGGCAGCCCTGGAAAACCTTTCTCCTCGCCCGCAACTCATCGGCGTCCAATCCACTGCCTCCGCTTACTTTCACTCCATATTTCACCAAGGCTCGCAAGCAGGAGTTATCGAGCTGCCCAGCCTTGCCGACGGCCTGTCCGGTCCGGTAGAGCAGGGCTCGGTCACCATCCCAATGGTCCGGCAAAGCCTCGACGATATGATCCTCGTCACGGAGGAACAAATTTCATCTGCCATCCGGTTTGCCTGGCACCGGTACCATGAATGTATCGAAGGGTCAGCTGCAGTTACTCTTGCTGCGGTTTTAGCTGGTAAAATTACAGCCAAAGCAGCCTTGTGCATTTTCTCTGGCGGAAACATCCAGCCAGAGCTTCATCGTACCATCTGCCTACAGGATTAGCATGCTCTTCACACCCGACGAATTCATGGTAGTTTGTATCTCTCGCAACATCCAGGACGGTGAGACAGTCGTTCAGGGTCTCTCCACACCTTTGGTTGCTGCGGGTTACCTGCTCGCTCGCCGGATGCATGCTCCCAATATCTATTTCGCCTCCGCCATCGGTCAGAGCATGTGCAAGCTCCCGGGTTCCCTGAGTGTGGCCCACGTCGAAAGCCTCTGGTTGGATCGCTCGCTGAAGAATATTGGCTTCTCTCGCGTGGCCACTCAGATCCTCCCGACCCTACGCCCCAAGGAATACTTCCGTCCCGCGCAGTGTGATCCCTTCGGCAATACCAACAACGTCGCTTTCGGCAAGAATTACCTTTCTGAAGGTCGCCGGCACCCCCGCATGCGCCTGCCGGGGACTGGTGGCATACCCGATGTCACCACTTTTATCAGTCGTAGCTGCCTGTACGTCCCGCGTCATTCAAAGCTCACTTTTGTCCCTCGCCTGGATGTTGCATCTGGCATGGGGCACCTAGCTTCCCGCAAACAAGGCCAGGGGCCAATCTACCTCATCACCGACCTGGGTCAGTTTGACTTTGCCGATGGACGCATGCGCTTGACCACAAGCCATCCGGGTATAACGCCAGAATACATCCAATCTCGTACAGGTTTCGACCTCGCCATTGCTCCCGATTTGCACGAAACGCTTCCGCCCACAGATGAGGAAATCCGTCTGCTGCGAGAAGAGATCGATCCCTTGAATATCCGCCAGCTCGAGCTGCTCTCCGGAGCACCTCGCCGGCAGCTTCTCCGTGAAATCCTGGCAAAAGAACAATGAGGAAAATCGTTCGAAGCCTTCTCTTTCTGAGCATCTGCTTGGTCCTCGGTGTTTCCTCTACAATTCCCGGCCAGGCTAGCCGGTTATCGCAAGCCGCCACTCCAGAAGCCAGTGCCCAGGCTCTGCTTGACAAATTAACACCTGAAGAACGCGTTGGGCAGCTTTTCCTGGTCACTTTTAATGGCCCCGAAGCTGCGCCAGGAACGACAGATGGAGCCCAGATTTATGACCTGATCACCAAGTACCATGTTGGCGGAGTGGTTCTGCTCGCTGAAAACAACAATTTTGTCGGCAGCGATCAAACTTTACCCGTCTTACTCAGCCTCACAGACCAGCTCCAACGGGACGAGTATTCAGGATCCCTCCAGCCTCAATCCCTTCCAAATTCATCCGGTCAATTCTTGCCAGCCTTTATCCCCCTCTTCATCGCTGTATCGCAGGATGGTGACAACTCTCCTTACGATCAGATTCTAAGCGGTGTCACGCCTCTTCCAAGCTACATGACCATCGGCGCATCCTGGCAAACCGACCAGGCGAAAGCCGTCGGCGAAGTTCTTGGCAGGGAGCTTTCGATCCTGGGGTTCAATTTACTCATCAGCCCATCCCTGGATGTCCTCCAGCCTCCTTACTATCCATCCAGCAGCGACCAGGGCGTCCGCTCTTTCGGAGGGGATCCTTACTGGGTAGGCGAGATGGGCAAAGCTTTCACCCTCGGCGTTCACCAGGGCAGCGCGCAGAAATTGGCAGTGGTTGCAAAGCATTTCCCTGGCTTTGGTAACTCCGATCGGCTCCCTGAAGAAGAAGTTGCCACCGTGCGAAAAACCCTCGAGCAGCTCAAGCAGTTTGAGCTCGCCCCCTTTTTTGCAGTCACCGGCGGTGCACCAACCCCAGAAGAAGCTGTAGATGCGCTGCTTGCCTCGCATATCCGCATCCAGGGTTTCCAAGAGAACTTCCGCGCAACCACCAAACCGATCAGTTTTGACCCCCAGGCTTTCGCAAATTTGATGAGCCTTCCCGCCTTGAGCACCTGGAGGGATCAGGGTGGGGTCATGATCTCCGACAGCCTGGGCAGCCGCGCTGTCCGCCGGTTTTACGACCCCACCGGGCAGACTTTCAATGCCCGCACAGTCGCCCTGGATGCCTTCCTGGCTGGTAACGATATCCTGTATCTCGGTAATTTTACCGCCAGCGGCGACCCGGATGCCTTCACCACCATCAACCACACTTTGAGCGCCTTCGCTCAGAAATATCGAGAAGATCCTGCGTTTGCCCAAAGGGTCGATGCTTCGGTTCTGAGAATCTTAACCTTGAAATATCGCTTGTATGGAAATAAATTCTCGTTAAGCGGTACACTTCCCTCTGCCGATCTCCTGGGCGAGTTGGGATCTTCTGGAGATGTAACTTTCACGGTCAACCGTAAAGCGGCTACCTTGATCAGCCCCCCCATGGCGGAATTGGACACAACGATCCCGGGCCTATCTGACCAGATCGTTTTCCTGACCGATGTACGCACTTTCCAGCAGTGCCAAACATGCCAGCAATTTAATTTAATTGAGGTAAATGCACTGGAACAAGCCGTGATCCGCCTCTATAACCCTCTGGCTGGTGGAAAGGTTCTGCCGGGAAACCTGGTCTCGTACTCTTTCAAAGATCTTCAAGATATGCTCGCAGCAGGCATGGGGCAGCTTCAGATCGAAAATGATTTGCGCGCCGCGGATTGGATCGTCGTCTCCATGCAAGATATCAACCCCTCCAATCCATCCTCCTCAGTTTTACCGCTCTTACTCAATGAACGCCCCGACCTCATCCAGGGAAAACGTATCATCGTCTTCGCCTTTAATGCCCCTTACTTCCTGGACGCCACCGATATCTCGAAACTGACCGCCTACTATGGGATCTACAATCGGACCCCCCAGGCACTTGAAGTAGCTGCCCGGCTGCTCTTTCAGGAGATCTTACCTGAAGGCGACCTGCCCGTATCAGTTCCAGAAGTGGCATACGACCTGAATAAAGTCACCTTTCCAGATCCCAACCAGGTTATCTCACTCTATATTGATACTCCAACCCAGGAGGAAGAAAAACCTACCCCAAATCCAACCCCCACCTTGGTGCCTTTCCGTACTGGAGATGCCGTCCCGGTGCAGACCGGGACCATTCTAGATCATAATGGGCATATTGTTCCCGATGGAACCATCGTACAATTCATTTTGACCATCACCGGGGATACTACCACCACCCAAACCGTCGAGGCGCAGACCGGCCAAGGCGTCGCCAGGTCTGTTCTTCAGATTAACGGTTATGGAAATGTCGAAATTCGTGCCGAAAGTGACCCTGCAACGAAGTCAGACGTCATCCAATTCGTCGTTCCCAACGAAAATCCTACCCCCACACCTCCACTTCCCATTCTCATCCTACCTTCAGAGACTCCTCTTCCAACACCCACACTCACGTCTCCTCCTACTTCCACTCCCACCCCCGAGTCAACCCCAACGCCTCCAGTGCACACCGGCGTGACAGATTGGATCGGGAGTTTCATTGCTGCAGGTATCGTCGCAGTCCTGGCGTATTGGCTGGCTGTGCTGCTAGGTCAAATGCGCTGGGGGATTCGCAGCGCATTCCTTGCCATCACCGGCGGTTTGCTCGCTTACCTTTACCTTGCCCTCGAGCTCCCCGGCGGACTGGCCTGGATTAACCAATATGGTTTTTGGGGGATCATCTCAATTACTTTCATTGGCGCTGTGCTGGGAGCCGGTTCAGCCTGGCTCTGGCACCTGATGAATGTCCGCCGGAAATAGCCTTATTACTTATTAAACAAAGTTATCAACAGACTTACCAAGATAACACCGGCTGCCACCCAGGACAACACGCGCTCCGTTGGAAGCTTGATCACGTCAACGAATCGGGGTTTTGCTGATGGCCGGGTTGGGCGGATCGACGGTACCCAATTCCCCATCAATGCTTCCCGGAAGGCATCCACGTTTTGAGGCCGGTCATCGGGGTGCAGGTTCATTGCCCATAGAACAGCTCGTTCTGTCCTCGCGTTGATATCCGGGTTGAGCTGACGCATCGGTATCAGGGCTTCCGGTTGTAAAAACCGCTCGCGTGCCTCGACTGGGGGATGGTTCGTCAGCAGGTGATAAAGCGTAGTTCCGAAGGAATAGATATCACTGCGCACATCTGTATGCCCGGCATCGCCTCCATATTGTTCCAAAGGCGTGTACAAGGCAGTCCCCCGCCCCTGTAAGATTGTGATCGTCACTTCATCCGAAGCCAGGATTTTCACTAATCCAAAATCCACCAGCTTCAGCAAACCACTGGGAGTCAATTTCAGGTTGCTAGGTTTAATATCGCGGTGCAAGATTGGCGGGTTTAAGCTGTGTAAATAAGATAAGGCATCTGCCAATTGACTTGCCCAGGCTAACACTTCTGTCTCTTGTAAGAATACCCCTTGCTGGCGGGCTTCATTCATCAGAGCCCGTAAATCCTTTCCGGGCACGTAATCCATCGTCAGGTAATCTCTTCCGCCAATTGAAAAGAAATCGGATACTTTAGGCAGGTTGGGGTGGTCCAGGCGCGCCAAAACCGTCGCCTCGCGCATGAACTGCTCGCGAGCCTGGCGGACCATCTCCGCTGGCAGTGACCGGTCATGTTCTACCTCTTTGATGGCGCACTGGCGTCCCTCCAGGCGCAAATCATCGGCAAGGTAAATACTACCCATCCCCCCCTGACCCAGTGTGCGACGGATTTTATAGCGATTCCTGAGAACCTCTCCTGCTTTTAGCGGCGTAGGCATAGATTAGTTTTGGAACCTCTCCGGAAGTATTTTGGGCGTTCTTCTAATCTCCGGATAAAACTTAATATATTCAATTTGTGATATTATACCCAATAGGATGATAATGATGGCACGAATTAGCGACGAATTACCCACGCTCATTGCCCAGGAAGGTCCCTTACAAGGTCAGCGTTGGATGCTAAAAGATGCAGCCGTTGTAGGTCGTGAAGGGAACTGCGATATTATTATCCCTGACCGGCAGGTCTCGCGATATCATGCCGCGTTTTACCCCCTCCCCGGAGGGCATCCTTCTCGAAGATCTCTCCAGTAAAAACGGCACCCACTGCAACGGATCCGAGGTGGTTGAACCGATAATTCTACAGGATGGCGATATGATCCAAATCGCCCTCGCACAAAATTTCCTCTTCGTCAGCTCCGATGCAACCCTCCCTCTGAATGCAGTTTCATCGCGTGAAGAACCTAGTGAAGCAAACGAGTTCCGCCTGAAGCTGGACAAGCGTTCCCATCGCCTGTGGATCATGGACAAAGAGCTGGATCCACCGCTCTCCGTGGCCCAGTTTTACCTGTTGGAGCTGCTTTATGACCGGCAGGGCAAGGTTGTTGCACGCGACGAGCTGATCGAGCATGTTTGGAGCGAAGAAGAAGCGGTTGGCGTTTCTGAGCAAGCCCTCGATGCCCTCATCCGCCGCCTGCGTGACCGCCTGGCATCCCTCGACCCGAACCACAACTTTATCATCACCATCCGCGGCCACGGTCTCCGCCTCGACAATCCCCCCGTCTAAATTTATAAAGACAAAAAATTCATCCAATGGCGTGCAGAGTGGCGTTTGCTCTTTGATTGCCAGTGAAGCATCCTTGATTCCGAATTCCTTCAAAGTAGCTTGACATTGCCCACCGCTGCACTACAATAAGGGAAAGGACATTAGTTACACTTTTCTGGAGGGATATTATGCGCCAGTCGGATTTTAAAAAAATCTTTTCTATCCTGGCAATTCTCCTGGTCAGCTTCGCCTGCAACATCACCTCCCACTCATCATCTGCCCCGCTACCGATCCTCGACCAGTCAACGCAATTTCCCAGCTTTGAAACCAGCCTCCCTGTCGCTGGCGCCAACATTACCAAAACCATCAACGCTGTCCTAGGCGGGCAGATTGAGCTGCTCACCCCACAAGGCGACCAGCTTATCCTCACTATTCCTCCCTTCGCTCTTTCCCAATCCACCGAGATCACCCTCACATCCCTTGATGCGCCACCCTCTAATCCAATTTCAAACTCCTTCTTTTCAGGGGTCGCCATCCACCCCGATCAGTTGAAACTTCGTCTACCAGCAACCCTGGCTCTAACCACAGCAAAATCGCCTTCAGGCTCTGTTCCAATGCTATTCTATATAAAGGAACCAGATCTGGTTCTCCCACTGGCAGCCCAATCCCATTCGGGTTCGGGTGATACACTTTCTGGTCGTTTACTTCATTTCAGCACTTACACAGGTGGATCCCCCAGTTCAAAAGAAGCAGCCTCCCAGGCCAATCAGGCTGCTGAATCGCAACCACCAGGTTTTGGCGATTGGCAATCTGATTTTGAAACAATCCAGGCACTTACCGAATGGTCTTCGACTTTACAATCTCAAGGCATGTCAGACCAAGCCCAGCAAACCTTTGATCAAGCCAGCCAGCGATTAAGAAAAGAAATTGCTTGTTTATTCGACCTGGAATGCACTGTTTTGCCTCTCGACCCCTGCGGTGATTACCAGCAGCAGCTTATACAGTATTTCGAGCAAGCTAACCTGCTCGCTTTTGACCCTCAAGTTCCATTGATGACCCAACTTTACGACGAGCTACAGCGTGTTTTGAACGAATGCACGAATCGTTACACCCTGGAGTATAACCACAGCCTGTTCGTAAACCAGAGTGGATTAGATCAGAAGATCATGGTAACTGGCAAAGTCATCTTCACCGCTCCCATTTATGGTGTGTTTGAATTGGGTGAACCGTTGAAGTTACAGGGAAATGGCTCTGTCGATGTGGAAATTACGGGCACGATGACTACCGATGCTGAGGCTTGCACCCTGTCTGGCAGTGGAAATAATGACGTTGTTATCTCCGGCGAGTTCGAAGCAGACGAAGTGGGAGAACCGTGGCTCGCCATCACGGTCACAGAGAACTGGTATACCCAGGGATCCATGACCGTCACCTGCCCGAACGGAGTATCACAAGAAATCCCCCTTCCGGGTGCCGGTCAGCAGAGCTACCCGCTGCGCTTTCAATATATCGATGGCGCCAAAAGCATGGCACCTAATCTGGGCGGTATGCAGGGTTCCTACAATTGGATTCTTCACATCCTTCATAGTTGGTAATAAAACAAGATCCCCTTAAATCCGAGGACTCATTTCTCCATCCAGTTTATCAGTGCAATCCGTGGGCTTAATAAAAAAAACCGGCGCTGATCTTCTCGCGCCGGTCATCTTATTGATCCCTGCTCTACATATTGGCCCGCATCGACATCCCCAATGCCAGGCTGTAGATCTCGCTCAACTTTCCCAAGAACTCCTTATTTTCCTCGCCTGAACTCCGCCTGGGCTACCAGGGTCGAAACGACCTCTAAGAATTCGGCATTGAGCTTTTCCTTATTCTCTTCCAGCTTCTGCCTTAGTTCTGCCTCGGTCCCGGTGTTGACCAGCTCCTCGATGAACGCATACTCTTCTGGTGGGGCGCTGGCTTCTTGCAATACCTCAGCAATCTTTTGCAATTTTCCGATCTTATCCAGATCCCCCGCTTTACGCGCATCTTCCATGAACTCATTCAAAGCCTTCAGGAAGAAATCATCCACAGCTCCGATGTTCTCGCGCATCGCTTCAGTCACATCCGGTGCCTTGGTCATGGCCTCCACCACCTGCCTGGCCTGCGCGGCTCGTTTTTCCATTTCCAGATCGATCTGCCGGGTCAGTTCCAGCAAGCGCTCCCGCAGCGTGAGGAGCTTCTGGCGTTTCTCACCTTCTGTCCGGTCGATCTCCTCGGTCATCATTTGGAAGAAAGAGTAGTCCAATCCCTGCCGGGTCATGCTGACCAGTACATTCAAACGTAAATCCGTGGGTGCCTCCAAGAAGAGCTCAAGCAGCTTTTCACGCGTCAGGTTCTGACCCAAAGCTTGCAGCGACTGCATCGCTGCCTCAACTTCTTTTGATTGAGCTTGAATCTCATGCCCGAAGGTCGTGATCGGCAGCAGTTTTTTCTGCAAATCGTTCAAACGAGCTGCCGAATTCTGGTCACCACTCATCATCGCCACCTCTGCCAGCCGGCTGATGAGCTGGAAGAAATCTGCATCGATCAGCGCATCCTCATTCTTAGCCATCTCAGCCAGCACATCGTCCTGCGCATCCACCATCCGCTGAAGAAGCTGCAGTCGCTTTTGCTGTTCCTGGATCATCTCTTTGGTGATCCCATCACCCTCAAGGATCCTCTCAACCAGCGTTTGCATGGTGAGCATGGTTTGCGGTCGCAGCAAGTATGCCTTACGCTTCTCCTGAGGCAGGCTGTTCATCACCTGGGTGATCAATGGTCCAATAATACGTTCCTGTTCATTTACCGGCAGTCCCAGCTCCGGCGGGAAATAGGTCAGCAGCAGCTCTTTTTCAGGATCGTGATAGACCAGGGGCGTCGCCAGGTTTCCCTGGTAATTGCAGCTTGGGCATTGGATTATGTTATATGCCCCGGTCAGGAGCATTTGCTTGGCTTGGGGATCAACTCCAGCATCGAAGAGCTGGTTCACCTCTGCAACCACAGGTTGCCGGCAGTTAGGGCAGTTCACACGCGTTTTTGGCATTGAGTTCTCCTTGAGTAGTTTAACAATCCCCCATCATACCCGAAAAGTTACGAACGGGGAAGTGAGAAACAGATTCTCGCCCCTGCGCCTGGCTTTGGGTCAACCCAAATGCGCCCACCGTGTGCCTCAATCACCGCCCTCGCCAGGTATAACCCCAACCCCGCCCCCTTGGTATTGCGCGTTGCCTTCTGAGAGCGATAGAAGCGGTCAAAAATGTGTGGGATATCTTCTGGCGCCACGCCTTCTCCCTGGTCGCTGATACAGATGATTACTTGCTCTGGTCGCGCCTGCCCGCTGATGCGGATCTCGCCTCCCTCTGGTGAATACTTGATGGCATTCGAGATCAGATTATTGAAAACCTGTCCGAGGCGGTCCTCATCTCCCAAGATCCCTGGAAAGTCAACCGCAATATCGACCATAAAAGTATGGTTGCTGGTCTGGGTGCGGAACCGCTCCACAATTCGTCTCGCGAGGGTTTCCAGCGAAACATCTGCCAGGTTGATCTTCAGGGCACCCGCTTGCAGCCGAGAGGCATCTAGCAGGTTTTCGATCAGCTCCGTCAGGTGGTCAGCTTCTTCTTCGATCACCGCCAGGCTGTCCTGAACTACGCTGCGATCCCAGACAGCATCCTCCCGCCGGAGCGTACCCACATATCCCTTAATGAGCGCTACGGGCGTCTTCAGCTCGTGGCTGATCACCGAAATGAAAGTCGTCTTGATCTCTTCGGCTTCTCGAAAGCGCGTGATATCTCGGATGGTGGCGATGATATTCAACAGCTTCCCATCGTTTGCCAGCAAGGGGGCATAGGTGATCCCGATCGGGAGCGGAATTCCTCCACTGACGCATGCAGATCCCCCTCCAAATACAGCGTCGCATTCGGGGTCAGGGGCCATCCGCCTGCCTCTGCCTGCTCCAAAGTGACCCCCTCCGGGCGCTGTGCCCACCGGATCACCTCATCGATGATCTTTTCCTTGTACCGCCTCCACCGCCTGGCCCAGCATGCGTGAAAAAGCCCGGTTGCATGCGCTCGATGCGGTGGTCAGGTGACAGGATCAAAATTCCATCTGCAGCTGAATCGAGGATCGCATCCATGCGCTGCTTCTGCTGGCTCACCTGTGTGTAAAGCTGAGCGTTAAAAACTGCAATCGCAGCCTGGTCTGCAAAGCTCTGCAATAGGGCCCTAGTCATTCGCAGAAAAGACTCCCGAATAGCTTCGGAAAACAAAGATGACCCCGATCACATGTTCTCGGGCAATCAAGGGAAGTCCCACCCCAGTCAGAAATCCCAGGCTTACCGACTGCGTCACCCTTTGCAGCAGCCGGTTGATCTCAGGAAGCTCGAAATTCGTCGGGTCTTCGCTGTCAGGTACCGCACTGAGCAGTGGATCGAGGTAGCGCAAGCAAGGTGGCTGAAATGCCGTAATAAGCTGTGATGGTCCAGCCACCTTGCCCAGCTCTTTGTACAATCAATCCCGCCTGGCCTGCCAGCATTTCAACCGCCACATCCAGGATGCGCACCAACAGTTTCTCCAGATCCAGCTCCTGGGTCACCGTACGGTTGATCTCAAGCAGGTAATCACGCTGGCGGACGCGGAAATCAGGCAGCATTGCTAACCCCGAACTCCTTTTCTGCCACGCTGATCGCTTCTTCAAAGATCTCCAATCCATCATCAATTTCATGCTTGGTGATGCTCAATGGAGGCGAAACCCGGATGGTACTGCTTCCGCACCCCAAGGTCAGTAAGCCGCGTTCAAAAGCTGCCAGTCACAATCCGCTCGCGCAGGTCATGCCAGCCTTCTCTTGAGTTCCTATCCTTCACAAACTCCACGCCAATCATCAACCCTAAGCCACGCACATCGCCAACGGTTGGGTGGCGGACCTGGATTTCATGTCAAGGCATCCAGGGCATACGCCCCCACTTCCGCTGCATTTTGCATATACTCATCGCGGATCAGCTCGATGCTCGCCAAGGCTGCCGCACAGGCAATTGGATTGCCACCGTAGGTATTTCCATGCGAGCCCAGAGGCCAGGTCACGATGCTCTTCCGGGCAATGATCGCCCCCAGAGGGATCCCTGAAGCGACGCCTTTGCCCACACACACAATATCCGGTTCCACCCCAAAATGCTGGATCGCCCACCATTTTCCCGTTCTTCCCATTCCCGATTGGACTTCATCAACGATCAGCAAGATATCATATTTATCGCACAATTTTCGCAGTGCCGGGTAAAAACCTGCCGGCGGAATGATATAACCACCTTCGCCCTGAATCGGTTCGACCAGGATCCCCGCCACATCCTGGTGCGGTAATGTTTTCCCAAGAATTTGTTCTTCGATGTAGCGCACGACGGTTTCCCCATAATCCTCCCCCGGCTTCGAGACCAGCAGAGGCCGGTAAGGATTCGGAAAGGGCACATGCACCACCCCATTCATCAAGGGGTAAAACCCTTCATGATAATGCGGTTTGCTGGCGGTAAAAGTCAATGCTCCCAGGGTACGGCCGTGGAAAGCTCCTAAAAATCCAATGAACTGGCTTGCACCGGTGTGATAACGGGCCAGCTTGATCGCTGCTTCGACACTCTCTGTGCCAGAATTGGTCATAAATGAAACCGCGTCTTCTTCGAAAGGTGCAATCAAATCTAATTGTTCCCCCAGCTGCACCCAGATCTCGTGATAAAAATCAGACGAGATGTGTAAGAATTTTTCTGATTGATCTACGATGGCTTTGACAACTTTAGGATGGTTGTGTCCGGTTGAGGTAACCGCAATCCCTGCTGCAAAATCAAGGAATTGGTTTCCATCCACATCCCATACATTACACCCACGGCCGCGTTCCATCACAAATGGATACCCTCTCGCATATGACGGGCTGATCACAGCCTGGTCTCGCTCGATAATGGCCTGGGCCTTTGGTCCGGGTAACTTCATTGGCTCCATAATTGTTCTCCTTTAATGTAAATTGGAACCAGACAGATTGCTTTGGGTTTCCGCGGCTCGTCCCGCGCGATGGGGACATTATCAATTTCCCATGCTACCTGCCTGATTAGTAATATTTCTCCGCGGGCTTGTTTCTCCTTTTTTACGCGAATATCATTGCAAGCCGCTGTTCCTTCGTAAACTCTGGACAAGCTTTGACCGACGAGTACATCGGTGCGGCAAAGCAATATCATCATTTTGGATGCAAAACCTTGCTAGCGCGACAATACGATTTAGCTCTGCATTCCTTGAATTATATCCTAGCAATCGGGGTATAATCAACCCTCGCTGGACGATAAATCTTCTCCACCCTCGCAAATAGCGTTATGAATTCTCTTTTTGATCCCGATAAAATCTGCTCGAACCATTTTTTCGATTTTTCTGTGCCCATCTGTGAGCATATTAATCCCCTATTATATATGAAAGCACAATCCATCTTCTCCTTCCAGCTCCAGGCTGTCCAGGACCACGCCCGCGCCGGCATCTTTCACACCCCGCATGGTGACCTGCTAACTCCCGTTTTCGCCCCCGTTGGCACACAAGCCACGGTCAAATCCCTTACCCCTTCTCAGCTTCACGAGCTAGGTGCCAGCCTGGTTCTATCGAATACATACCATCTCTACCTGCGTCCAGGCGACGACCTGGTCGCTGAGATGGGAGGCCTGCATAAATTTATGGATTGGGACCGCCCCATGCTGACTGATTCAGGGGGTTATCAGGTTTTCTCTCTCTCCGACTCTCGTAAAGTCGATGATGACGGTGTGACCTTCAAGAGCCATATCGACGGCTCCACCCACCGCTTCACCCCCGAAAAATCCATTGCCATCCAGGAAAACCTGGGTGCGGATATCATCATGGCCTTCGACGAGTGCGCGCCTCCTTATGAGCGCCTCTATATCGAGCGCGCTCTACAACGCACCCACACCTGGGCGGTTCGCTGCCTGGAAGCCAAGCATCGCTCCGACCAGGCTTTGTTTGGCATCGTCCAAGGCGGGATTTTTCCTGACCTGCGCCGGCAGTCTGCCGAGTTCATTGCTTCTCTGGATTTTCCCGGTCATGCCATCGGCGGGCTTTCTGTCGGCGAAACCAAGTCAGAAATGAGCGCCATGCTGGAAGTCGTAGATGCAGTCTTGCCCAAAGAAAAACCTCGTTATCTGATGGGTGTCGGCACCCCAGAAGACCTGGTGAGAGGTGTCCTGCGCGGCGTCGACATCTTCGATTGTGTCCTTCCCACGCGGCTCGCCCGTCACAACGCTGCCATGACCCGCACAGACCGCATGAACCTGGTCAATGCCTCTTACAGCCGCGATCCCCGCCCGATTGACGAAACCTGCACCTGCTACACCTGCCAGCATTTTTCGCGTGCCTACCTGCGCCACTTGATCACCGCCAAGGAAATGCTGTCTTCCACATTGCTCTCGATCCACAATCTGCAAACGCTGATTCAAATTGCTGCCGAGCTGCGCAAGGCAATTATTCAAGGCAACATTCTTGACTATGCGCATCAGTTCTTTGAATCCCAGCGCATCGCTAATCAGGAGAATTCATGACCATCATTCAAGCCATTATCCTGGGCATCGTCCAGGGTCTCACCGAGTTCTTACCCATCTCCAGCTCTGCCCACCTCGTGATCGTTCCAGCCCTCTTTGGTTGGGAAATCCCAGAACAGCAGGCCTTTACCTTTGATGTTCTCGTGCAGCTTGGCACGCTCCTGGCTGTCATCGTCTATTTCTGGAGTGACCTGCTCAGCATCCTCAAAGCTGTCTTCCAAGGATTAAAGAAAAACAACCACTGGCCTCCCCGCAGGCGCGCCTCGGCTGGTATATCGTCCTGGCAACCATTCCGGCTGGTATTCTCGGTCTCCTCATCAAGGACTTGGTAGAGCAAGCCTTCAGCAGCACCCTGATGGTGGGCATTTTTCTTCTCGTAACGGCTGGGCTCCTGACGGTTGGCGAGTATTTTGGCAAACGCACCCGCAATTTAGAGCAAATTACCTGGCTCGATGGCCTGGTGATTGGGCTCTTTCAGGCTATTTCGATCTTTCCGGGCATTTCTCGCTCTGGCTCTACCATCTCCGGCGGCATGCTAAAATCTTTTGACCGCCCTTCTGCGGCGCGATTTTCCTTCCTCATGTCCATCCCCATCATGCTGGCGGCCGGTGTCTTAACGCTCAAGGATCTCACCCAGGTCAGCGGCTTTGCCAGTCAAATCCCCACCCTGCTGGTCGGTTTTATCACCGCCGCCGTTGTGGGTTATCTCGCCATCCGCTGGCTGCTCGGCTACCTTACACATCGCTCCTTTTATGTCTTCGCCATCTACTGCCTGATCGTTGGCTCGCTGACCATCCTCCTGTCTCTTCTATGATCCGAAGCTGCTCCCAGCTTAAACCATACTTACGCTGCGTTGCTTCTCGGTGGCAAAGCTATTGCTTACTCCTGATGATCATCCTGCCTGCCTGTGCATCTCTACCTACGGCCACACTTCCTCCTACGCCGCAAATCTTGGTCATCGCCCGCCCACAGGCTCTCCAAGGTTGGGACGAAAAAATCTACACCTGCGCCAAGAATTATCCTCAGCTTGCCGTGTTTGTCACTGACAGTTACCCCGGCGCTCAAATTACGCCTGAGCCAGAAGTGGTCCTCCAGCTTGGTAATCCCTCCCAACCATCCGAAAACACTTATCTCCTCGGGCAGGAAGATATTCTCCTTGCAGCCAATTCCGCATTCCCGGTTGAAGAACTTCCCCTTTCGCAGCTTCAAGACTTCGTCACCACTTCAATGACCATCCCAACTTCTCCAGAATCCCCTGCCCTCCCTGTCCAATTCTGGACTTATCCTCAAGGCGATGAAGCGCGCACAGCCTTTGAGCAAGCTGTTCTGCCTGACGGGTCTTCCCCAACGCAAGCTCTCATCGCCCCTGACCCTACTGCCATGCTCGAGGCCTTAGCGAATGATCCTGCCGCCTTCGGCTACCTTCCCGCTTCTTCCCTATCTCAAGCCAGCGCAGACCAACAGAGTAAGATCAGAGTCATTAGATTAAAAAGAAACGCCGGCGGATATTCTCCGCCAGCCCGTCGTAGCCAGTCTATCAACCAACCCTTCTCCGCTCCTAACCGCTTATCTCCATTGCTTGAGCGGTTCCGGCTATTGATCGACTACTTCTTCACCTTTAAATACCTTTACCTGGTTTCTGCCGTTATTCTTCGCCAGGTACAGCGCCACATCCGCCTGGTTGACCAGTAAGTCCAGGTTTAAGTTGTTCCCCAGGCTTGTGCTCGTTACACCCAGGCTCATTCTTAAGCTGCATCCTTCTCCCACTCCTAAATCCATTTCTGCCCGGGCAATCGACAGGCGCAAACGTTCGGCAATCTGGAAAGCTTCCGCCGATCCTGTATTTGGCAGGACGATCAAGAATTCCTCTCCACCCCAGCGGCCCACAGAGTCATATTGTCTCAAGTTATTGACGATGGTTTCTACTGCCAACCGTAAAGCCAGGTCACCCGCGGCATGCCCAAACCGGTCATTAATGGATTTAAAATGATCCAGATCTGCCATCAACAGGCTCAGGCTTGAATTCTCCCGGTGCGCCCGATCGAGCTCATCTTCAGCAGTCTCAAAGATCGCCCTGCGGTTAAGAATTCCAGTCAAGCTGTCTTTTAATGCCAGAACCTTCATTTGGTCCAACATTTCCCGCAATCTCGTCTCCAGACCGAGAATGCGCTCGGCAATTTGCAGGCGCGCATTCATTTCGTCAGAATCAAAGGGCTTCACCAGGTAATCATCGGCCCCAGAAGTCAAGCCATCCACCAAATCCTGGTGCGCAGTGCGAGCGGTTAATAAAATAATATAGGTGTAATGTGGAAAATTAGCTGCCCTGATTTTTCGGATTAGCTCAGGCCCATGCATTTGAGGCATAACCCAATCTGTCAGAACGAGTGGGATCGTCTCTTTTTGTAATATATCCCAGGCAGTCTGCCCATCCATTGCCTCAATTACTTCGTATGAACGTTGTCTGAGGAGTACAGATAATAGCAGACGAAATTCGGGTTCGTCTTCGACGATCAGGGTCTTCATTGAAAAATTCCGTCCACGGATTTGGTGAATTATATCAGTTTATCTTGTTTGGCAAGTGCCCGTATAGAAACCAATATTCCTCCGCTGGAAATACCTCCGCTTGCTCAGCATCCCAAATATAAGGTCCAGGTTGGATAATATTGCGTAGGATCTTATCCATGGTGGATAGCAACCCCAACTCAGCTTCTCCAATTTGAATCGATTCCTGCAGCAGGAGCTGCAGCATCACCCTCAATCTCACTGCATTCGCATACCGGTCAGCATGTTCCTCGGGTTGGGTGCGGTACTCTTCTAAAAAATCTCTCCAGGCTGTCAGTCGAGTACTGAAGCTGTGCTGGCATTTTCTTTCCCAAGCCACCCGCCATCGAGTGCGTACGCCTTCAATCTGCGCATCTACTTCTTCAAACCTTTCTCTCTGCGCCGCAGTTAGCCGGCTCCCCCTCACCAGCGCTTTTGCCAGCAGCAGCCCTCCCATCGTCAGCTGCGGCAGCTCCACCCCCTTCTCCGCAGCAGGTACGCCCACCGACCAAAACATCTCGGAGGACAGCAGGTAATCCTCCAAAACAGCCACCCCGCCCTCCAGGTACCTTATATGGTCTTCAGGTGTCGCCATTCATCAACCCTTTTGTTACGTTTTTCTTATCTACCCGCAAAACTCGTAAGCCCCAAAAAACCTTTTTTCCTTATATGATATTTTGTTGGGGCGCACGGCAATATGAGCCTTACCATTGGATCATTTTGCATGGTCTCCGCAACACTGCGGTGAAAAGTTTTCCTACACCAGCAGCCTCAGCGGTTCCTCCAGGTACTTCGCCATCTCTTGTAAGAACTTCGCCGCCTCCACGCCATCACTCACCCGGTGGTCGACCGAAAGGGTAGCTTTCATCATCACCCCAGCCTTCACCTCTCCGCCCTCCACCACAGGCACTTCCTTCACCGAGCCAATTGCCAGGATCGCAGCTTCGGGTGGGTTGATGATAGCGATGAAATGCTCCACATCGAACATACCCAGGTTGCTTGTTGAAAAAGTCGAGCCCTCAATATCCTCCGAGCGCACCTTACCATCCTGCACGCGCCCCACCATTCCTTTGATCTCCACCGCAATCTGTCTTAGCGGCTTGCGGTCTGCATCGCGGCAGACCACCGTTAGCAAGCCGTTCTCCACCGCCACTGCCACACCCATATTGATCGCTCCGTGTCGAACAACCTCACCCTTCTTCTCGTCAAGCGAGGCATTCAGGTTTGGGAAAACTCTCAAGGTCAGCGCGGCAGCCTTCACAATAAAATCGTTCACCGAGATCTTCTCAGCTTCTGGAATATACGCATTGATCTGCTTCCGTAAAGCCATCAGAGCCGCCATGTTATATTATGTGTCACGTAGAAATGCGGCACCTGCTGCTTTGACTCAACCATCCGCCTGCCGATCGCCGCTCGCAAGCGACTGAGCGAGACCACCTGATCTGGGCGCGGCTCACCCAAACCAGGCTGTGCAGCTTCTGCAGCTACACTCACTTCGACTTTAGGCGCTTCCTCACGGTAAGTTTCAATATCAGCCTTGATAATCCGTCCATTCGGTCCGCTGCCTCTCACCTTGCGGAGGTCGATCCCGCGCTGCTTTGCCATCTTCCTCGCCAGCGGTGAAACCCGCACCCCGTCCGGCAGCAAGGCTTCTTCTTCTGCAGGCTGGATGAACACATCGTGCGGAGCCTGGGCAGCCTCGCTGCTGACAGCCTCCCGAGTCTCAGCCACTTTCGCTGGGGGTTCGGGCTTTGCTGCCGCAGGTGCGGCTGACACTGTTTCTCCAACTTGTAAGCCCAGCGCTTTCAGATCAACGGCTTCACCCGCTGCCCCAATCACCGCGATGGGCGTATTCACCGGCACAATATCTCCTTCTTTCACCAGGTGGCGCAGCACCACCCCCTCAAAAGCGCTTTCTACCTCCACGGTAGCCTTATCGGTCTCGATTTCAGCCAGCACGTTTCCCTTTACAATCTGATTCCCCTCTGTCACGACCCAGCGCACCAGTGTGCCTTCTGCCATGTCGAAGCCCAGCTTGGGCATGGAGACAACTTCAGCCATTACAGCACCTCCTTCACCGCCTTGACGATATCAGTGATCTGCGGCAGCGCCATCTGTTCCAGGGTCCGGTTATAGGGCAAGGGCACTTCTTTTTGTGCTACCCGTTTGACCGGCGCATCGGCATAATCAAACGCTTCTTCATAAATTCGGGCGGCCACTTCCGCGCCTACGCCAAACGACTGCCAGCCTTCTTCCACGATCACTGCCCGGTTCGTCTTCTTGAAGAACTCGATCACCGGTCCCATATCCAACGGGCGCAAGCTGCGCAGGTCAACAATCTCCACTTCGATCCCTTCCTGGGCTAATTGGTCTGCTGCCTTCGTTGAGAGCTCCAGCATCTTGCTGTAAGTGATCAAGGTGACGTGTTTGCCCGGTCTCTGGATCTTCGAAACCCCAATCGGAACTGTATAATCGCCTTCTGGCACTTCCCCACGCACCTGGTAAAGCGTGGCATGCTCGATGAACAGCACCGGGTCATCTGAACGGATCGCCGACTTCAGCAGCCCTTTCGCATCTTCTGGCGTTCCCGGCGCTACCACTTTCAATCCCGGGAAATGCGCAAAGATCGCATCCGGTGTTTGCGAGTGTGTCGCTCCCAGCTGCCTGCCACCGCCACCGGGTGCTCTTATCACCAAGGGAACTTTGAACTGCCCGCCGAACATATAGTGCAGCTTGGCGGCTTCGTTCACAATATGATCGAAAGCAGAAAAAGCGAAGTTGATCGTCATCATCTCCGCCACGGGTCGCAGCCCGGTCATAGCTGACCCGATCGCGGCTCCTATGATCGCTGCTTCTGAGATCGGTGTATCGCGCACGCGTTTCTCGCCGAAATGATCGTAAAATCCTTTTGTCACCGCGTAGGTTCCACCCCACACACCCACTTCCTCACCCAGGATGAACACCTTCTCATCGCGTTCCATCTCTTCCCACAAAGCCTGCGAGATCGCCTCGCGCATCGTGATCTTAGCCATGTCTAACCTCCCACCGTCTCGTCGACATATATGTTCTCATACAGCGCCTCAGGAGCTGGCTCCGGGCTGTTCTCCGCGAATTCGACCGCTTCTTTGATCTCAGCCATTACCTTGCGTTCCAGCTCCGCCAGTTCTGTTTCACTGATCTTCTGTTGGAAGAGCAGGTGGTCACGGTAAATGCCGATGGGATCCTCTTTCTCCCAACATTTCACCTCTTCCTGTTCGCGGTAGCGTTCTGGGTCGCCCATTGAGTGCCCGCGGAAGCGGTAAGTGGTGATCTCCAAGAAATATGGTCCTTCTCCCCCTCGCACTTGTTCCAACACCCGTTCTGCTGCCTGGTGTACTTCCATCACATCCATCCCATTCACGAGCTCGTTCGGGATATTGTACCCATCCGCCTTGCGCCTGATCTCACTAACTGCCGAAGCGCGCTCTACCGAGGTGCCCATCCCATACTGGTTGTTCTCGCATACCCACACCACCGGCAGCTTCCATACCTTCGAAAGGTTAACCGCCTCATGGAAATAACCGATATTCGTCGCTCCATCCCCGAACATACAAACCGTTACGCCATCCGTGCCGGCATATTGATCCCCCAAGGCCAAGCCCGCGGCAATCGGCAGGTGCGCCCCAACCACCGCGTGCCCGCCCCAAAAGTTCTTCTCCACATCTGCCATGTGCATCGATCCCCCTTTGCCCTTCGACATACCGGTCGCCTTACCCAGCAGCTCCGCCACCACCAGCTTCGCTGGGATACCCACATTGATTGCCACCCCGTGGTCACGGTAAGCCGTGATGATCCGGTCCTGCGGTTTCCGCGCCGAGATCAACCCTGTACTCACCGCCTCCTGACCAATATATAAATGCAAGAATCCACCGATCTTCCCCTGCTGGTAAAGCTGAGCCGCCTCCTCTTCCAACCTGCGGATCAGCACCATCTGGTAATAGATGCTCAGGTACTGCTCTTTATTCATCTCAATAGCCTCCTCAGGAAATCAATGCGCGCTGTGGGAAAAAGCACGCTTACTCTCATAATAAGAATTATACCAAAATTATCTTTCCCGTATCCTCTCCTTGGCGGTTGGAATCTGGCAACCTGAGGCAGTACATTTTATTGCCGAATAAGCGATGGTAGCATCATAAATCCCCTTCACCCATCTTCTGCGATTTCCTTCCATATCGGATTGTAGATTATACTTATCAAGAAAGAAATCCGTGAGACCCGCCCGATGTACTCATCGTCACGATGTACTCATCGTAAGTGCTAGTTAACACAAATAAGGATCAATACATGGAATTTACCCAAAAAGACCTCTTCGATTGGTGCCGTATCCCTGTCAGCGAGCTGGCATCTCACCCTTCTCTCAAAATTCCTTTCCGTTTATGCCAGGATTCCCAAGAAATGGGAACCCTGATGGCTCGAGAGCTCCTCGATGAAATTATTTTCCATAACGATCGCAAGGAGCCCACGCATGCCATTCTCCCCTGCGGTCCCACCTGCTGGTACCAGCCCTTCACCGATCTCGTCAATCAGGAGCATGTCAGCCTGCATAACCTTGTGGTCTTTCACATGGATGAAACCCTTGATTGGCAAGGTCGCGAGCTCCCCTACAACCATCCCCTCAATTTCCGCGGCTACATGGAGCGCCACTTCTACACCCCCGTGCCCCCAGAATTATCAGTACCCATCGAGAACCGCTTCTGGCTTACCCCTCGTACGCTCAATTCAATCGTAGAACGTATCGCCAACACCCCCATCGATATCACCTATGGTGGTTTAGGGCAAGATGGTCATATTGCTTACAATCAAGCCCGCCGCCATCCTTACAGCCAGATTAGCCTGGATCAGCTCCGGCATTCTTCTGCCCGCATCCAGGAGAACAACTTCGATACCCTCATCGCCCTGGCTCAGCGCAACTTTGGCGGGGCATACCAGTTCGTCCCCCCCATGTCCGTCACCCTCGGCGTGAAAGAATGCCTCTCCGCCCGAAAAGTGCGCCTCTTCACCGATACCGGTGCCTGGAAGCAGACCGCCCTGCGCGTCGCTCTCTTCGGTCCCCTCACCGTCGAATATCCCATAACCCTCCTACAGGGGCACCCCGACGCCCTCATCACCGCCACCCTCGCCACCGCCACCCATCCCATCAGCGAGCACCCCGAATGGGACCTTGGCTTATAAATTGAGCACAAGATAAAAAACTGTCCTTTAAGACAACGCCTTTAATTAATAGAAAACAGGTTGGGAGATCAAGTCCACGACTGGTATTTTTATGATCATGTTTCTCGGCACCGCTTACGCAATGCCCACCTTCCAAGCTTTCGCCAGGTTCGCCAGTCAACAGTGAAATTCACCACTTTACCCATCCGTATACCGCAAGCCGCCGCCTGCGGTACCGAACAAACTCAAAAGAGCCTCCAACCTGCAATTAAATTATAGCACCGATATTAATCGAAAGTCAACAATTTTTTCGTTATATTTATTTACCCTAGAAGAAATCATCGGGTATGAAAAGCTGGCAGGCATTTCTTGCAGCCATCGTATCCTTGGTCTAGTGCGTCGCTCAAAAGGTGATATGCCCGCTGATGCACTTCGTAGGTATCCATTACGGAATCGCAGCCGATCTTGTGGATCTCTCCGTTGTTGACATTGACAATATACTTTGCTACTGGGTAGGCATCTTTTTCAAGATCCTCGAATTCGAAGTCGGCAGCCACAATCGCTTCGCTGTTGGAAATATCTAGCCTGCGGCCTGTCATCTTTAGAGGAAGGGGTATGAGGGGTAAATCGAAGGTCAGCTTGGGCGCGACCGCCACGGTCGGGATGCGCTTGACGATCTCGCCCTCCAACTGGTCAGTAATCCAGTTGATGAGCGCCGCAGGCTGCCCGTAGAGCGGAGAGAGTGGATCAGCGAAGTTCCAATAAAGGTTGATCTTGGTTACTTGGAGATTAAGTGTCTGGGAGGGCTCGTCCCATTCCAGCTTGCCCTCTCCGTAACGCAACTCAAGGTTATCAATATGGATGCCGCGATCGATGATGGTATATTTTTTTGTCTCTGTATAGAGGGTTATATCGTCATCCCAGGGAGTCCAGTCATCCGGAATAATGCTCGAGGTATCCAGCTCTACATCGAATTCTACGGTGACATGGAAGGCGAGGCGAAGATAGATGTCGAAGGCCATGTTGTATAGCTCCACGAGGTTGCCGCCTTTGAGATTAAACTTTGGTTCGTTTTTCAATGTGACGCGAAAATCGTAATTGAAAAGCCCACCCTTGTATCGAGCTTCGGTCTCGATAAACCCGAGACTGGCCACTCTGCTGAGACAATCTCCTATGAATGAAGCGACTGCCACCGCGTCTCCGAGGATTTCATCCAGCTTCTTGACCTGGAAGTTGCCCGAAGTGGAGACGGTCAGGCCCGTGTCATCTTTTACCAGATACAGACCACCGTTTTTGCCAAAGTGTTTAGCGAACTGTGAGTGGGTCCACACATATGAAAATACCTTGTGCATTGCGACTTCGGAGACTCCCACGGCCAGGCTGCAGTTCTTGGCAAAATCATGCAGCTGGTCTGGGTTTCCACCATGGTAGTCCATCAGATTAATTCCTAGAGCCAAAACAGTAGGCGAAATCACGCGCAGTGCGTCCACCGTGATCGGGATAATTCCCAGGTCTTTACCCTGTGGGTCCTTATCCGGTACGATGTAGTCTTTCACATCTTTGAGTATGCGGCTAATACTCGGTATGCAAAGCCGCTTCTCAATCGTGTGATCTGCAAAATACATGTGCAGTGCTTCCTCAACAATCCCATCCAACTTCTCGATCATTGGATATTCCATCGTGCTGCCGTATCTTAACGCCAGCTCCTGGATCTCCGCATTGGCTAATTCTGCAGTTAAATTCATTTCAGCATCAATGACCACCGGTGCACTGAGTGAAATATCTGCGTCGAACTTGACCTCCAACCCTTGCCACAACCAGAAATAGATGCGCATCCCAAGGGCAAAACGCATACGTTTTCCGGCAGAATCCTGAATGAAGTCAATCATCGGCTCCCGAGTGAGTTTGAACCGGAAGTCCATCTTCAGGAAGGGCTGCATTTCATTAGAAACCTTCCCAGCCAGTACCTCAGAGAGGTCTTTGCGGTAATCCTTGATCTGATGTTCGAGCATAATTGTTCCATTGTAGAAGTCGACGGAACCGTTGACAGTAAGCAGCCCACTGTAGAACAGTGCTCCGGATAATTGATTTAGCAAGCGTTCGTTGACGATTAAGGCGATGTCATAACCAGCGGTTTTCATGGCGTTATCACTCCTTCTCTCAGCTGTCCAGGGTGAGGTAACCACGGAGGCATTCCCCACAGGGCTTGAGTCCGTCTTTCATCGCCTCGGATACACTGTGGTAACCGACCCGATGGGTGAAGTCGATATCCTCCACAACAGGACAATCAAAGCGATGGAGTTTCATCGATTTCCTATTAGCAATATATAGCGGTACAGGGATTGCCCCCTCTGTCAGCTCCTTTACGGTGAGGTTGCTGCGCAGGGACAATTCCTCCGGCGTCAGGTCAAGGGTGCGGATGTCGATCCCAAAGGAATATCCGAAAACCTTTGCGTCCGACAGCAGCAGAGAAGGCGAGACGACAATCGGAGGGATATGGCTGGCAATCGTCTTCTCTAGCAGATCCAGGAAGCTATTGGCGAGGCGCTCGGTGAAGTTCTGATACCATTGGCTGCCAAAGTCCAAATCAAGATCGGCTTCACTCACCTTCAAAACCAGGTGGTTTTGCTCATCGACATTTACGGTGCAGCGCGCGGTCTCCACTTCCACCAGCAGATCCTCTTCTGTATGGAAGAGAGACTCACTCTTTATACGTTCGGAAAGCTTGATGTCGTCTTCCCAGGGTGTGATGCTGTCGGGAATGAAACCGCTCGTATCGACCAGGTGCGTGCGGCGGGATTCGGTATCCATTCTTCCGCGTAAAACTACCTTCAGCTTCAGATTGCGAATCTCTGCCAGATTACCACTAAGGAATGCGATGTCAGGCAATTCTAGGAGTCTTACCGAACCATCATATACGCAATCAGCTTTGGTTACCTCAGTCTCAGGCTGAAAAAATCCGAGTGTGATCCCTTTTAAAAACAGGTCCATACCTTTGGCGAAAGTTTTACGAATGTTGACGGGAAAGCTTCCCTGAAAGTCTATGGTTTTTTCCAGTTGAGTCCGTTCCCACCAAAATTGGGCGATCTGGCGCAGAGCGTCCACACGCAATGCGACGAATAGCTCAGCGTGATCCGACAAATCAGGTAATCCATTGAGGCTTCCCCCGGTATGATCGAAGAAATCCACGCCAACCACCACCAGCCGCTGATCCTGGATAGCCAAATCGACCTTACTCACTGGCAGTCGATTGCCCACTGTATCGGGCAAGGTCGGCAGAGCCACCTCCTTGAAGGAAATTGGAAGCTGGATCTCCTTCACATCGTTGGACATGTACTGTTTTAGTAAGATTCTCAGGATTTCATTGAGGCGATCCAACCCATTTTGATGGAACCGGTAGCGGTCATTTACAGTTATGTCATATATCCCAGTGTTGGTCAGATCGTAGATGACCCGTTCGTCACTCAGATTGAAGCGCACCTCTGCGCTGGCACCGAAGTCAACGTCCACTTCAACATTCACCCCTGAGAGGACGGTTAGCATCACCTCCACAGACAGGCGAATACCAACGATATCCTTCTTCTTTAAATCAAGGTAGGGTTCATTTCTAAGCCGAATTCGATATGCGACTTCGGTGAACCCTTGTAATTCAAGCGGAACGCCTTCCACAAAGCCATAAATACCTGCCGCTTTCAGCATGCCAGTGTAGAATAGGGCAGACAAAGCTTTGTCCAGCAACCGCTCATCGACCTGGATCAGGAGATCATAACCATAACTGTTCAACTCTATCTCTCCTTTTATTCTTCCTGCCGAAACCTGGCAAAGTGAAGTTAATCAAAATCCTTCACAATTGCTTTCTTCCAATTGATCCAGAATTATCGCTATTTGCCCCACTAATCAGCATCTTGGTTCAAATGGTCAACGAATAAACAATTATATGCCTTATACAGTTTCCCTGACCCTGATTACGACACACGCTGCCCTTTCGCAATCTCCAGCAGCAGTTTTGTCACCTGATCGGCGTGATCCCTGACCACTGCATGATCTGAAGGTATCTCATAATACCGCCAGCGTGGATCGCTGCGAGCTTTCTCTGCTGTACGCATGATTGGAACATACGAAGGATCTCTCCTGTTTTATCTTCAGGACAGTAAATAAAAACTCTCGGCAATTGGCCGGCAATCTGATTCTTCAGGCTAAGTTTCTCCAATCCGGTTTGGATTGGTTGCGGCGATAGATGAGGATCGGGGTCCTCTGGAATAAGTTTCCAACCTTCTCCATAAGCCTGAACAACTTTCATCATCATGGCTGCCGCTTCCGGCCCAACCAAATCCACTGCGCTCTGACCGTCTTCAGGAACCCAAGCGTCCAAATAAACCAATTTCGAAATACGCTCGGGGATCTGCTCTGCCACGCCCGTGACGACCATCCCACTGTAGCTGTACCCAACCAGGATCACTTCTTTCAAATCCGAATAAGTGATCTCGTTCACCACATCCTGGATATGGGTGCTCAGGTTGGTCTCCGGTTTCGCCAGGTGAACTCTTTCTCCCATTCCAGTTAATGAAGGTGTATACACTTCATGTCCGGCTGCCCAAAGTGGTTTAATCACCTCTCGCCACATCCAGCTTCCACAATGCCCACCTGGAACCAAAACAAAAATAGCCATGCAAACCTTCCTTTCTTATTTGAACTTGATTCCTGACCGTTTATTAATTCCCACAAATTCGTAAGGATTTACGGTTGTATAGTCTCACAAGGTGGAGGCGCCGTAAACAGTATCCTGAAATAATTATTCTCTTCGTTACTTTCTTTTACTTCCTGATCAACATCGACTAAAATATCAACCCCTCCCACTGGTCCCGATTGGAATTCCACACTCGCATCTCGGTAGCCTCCGGCCTCAAGCGCATTCACTGTCGTCCGTATCCGGTTGATCTCCACCGCAAAGTGACCTGCATCCGCCTCGCCGATATTCTTAACCGGCACCCTGATATTTCCCGGGCTGCCCCAGGGACAGCCAGCATAAGTGACCATATAATCATTTGGATAGAGATCTGGCAATGACGGGGTTGTGCCGGCTGGCGTTGGGGTTGCTGCATAGCAAATATACGGCATGTATGAAAGAAACTCTGTCCCTGTACCCGCAGCTCCACCTCCTGTAAAATTGCCTATACGCATCATACCCAGGAATATCAACACAGCTACTATTCCCATCAGCACCCAAAATATCTTCCTGGAGTTCATACCCACGTTTCCTAAGAATAAAACAAAAAACAATCCGCCTCCAATTCACTGTCCTCATTATCGCGCTAAAAAGACATTTCTCAGCCGAGGAATATTCATAAATTCAGAACTGGTTGTCTCCGTCCAATCCGCTCCCCGGCGTTGTTCTTCGCTCATCTTTTCGCCTTTGTAAGCCCAAAGAAAAATGCAAGGTTTTCCTATGCAGAACCCCCTTCCCTGATATAATTTGGCCAATGTTATCGTTCACGGAATAAGCAGCCCGCTTGTATGCCAAATCGTTATCTTAGTATTCACGGCCATTTTTACCAACCCCCACGTGAAGATCCCTTCACCGGTCTGATCCCCGCTGAATCTGGCGCTGAGCCTTTCTCCAATTGGAATGAAAAAATCCACGCGGAATGCTACCGCCCTAACGCCGAAAAAGGCAATTTCGGACGCATTAGCTTTAATATCGGCCCAACCCTGCTCGAATGGATGCAGGGGTACGATCCTGCGACCGCTCAGATGATCGTCACTCAAGACCAGGCTGTTTTGCAGAAACATGGTGTGGGTAATGCCATGGCGCAGGCTTATAACCATACCATCTTGCCGTTAGCTACGCGTGCCGACAAAGTCACCCAGCTCTATTGGGGCATCGCAGAGTTTGAAACACGCTTCGGTCACAAGCCCCTGGGGATGTGGCTGCCAGAGACGGCAGTGGATTTGGAGACATTGACCATCCTTTCTGAGTTGGGCATCCAATACACCATCCTGGCTCCCTGGCAGGCAGATTCACCCCAAATTGACCCAACCACAGCTTATCGGGTGGACCTCCCGAATCAAAAGAGCTTGTCTGTCTTCTTCTACCACCAAGGCTTGAGCACCGGGGTCAGCTTTGAGCCTACTCTGACGAACAATGCTGATATCTTCGCCAAAGAGGTGTTAGCGAGCTACCTTCCTGCCAAGACAAACCGCGGCGATCCTCAGTTCTTGATCATCGCATCCGATGGCGAGCTTTACGGTCACCATCAAAAATTCCGGGACCATTTTCTCGCCCACCTGGCAAATGGAGCCAGCTCCCACCTGGGTGTGGAGGTCACCTTCCCGGCTTTGTGGCTCAAAGACCATCCTCCCCGCCAGGCGATAAAGATCAGGGAGAACACCTCCTGGTCCTGTTTACATGGGGTGGTGCGTTGGATGGGACAGTGCGACTGCACCCCAGGCGATGGCCGTTGGAAAATATATTTCCGCCAAGGCCTCAATCGCCTGGCTGCTGAGTTAGACTTGATCTACGCCGACCTGGTTTGGCCCTTAGGACTCGATCCCTGGAAGCTGCGCAACGCCTACATTGAGGTCATCTTGAAAAAGACTTCACCAGAAGCATTGGTAAACCGTTCATTTTTCAAGTCCCTAACCCAGGCACAGGTCCGCCAGATCGTGCTCCTGCTCCATGCCCAACATGAGCGCCAGCAGATGTACGCTTCTTGCGGCTGGTTCCATGAAGATTTTGCCCGCATCGAGCCGAAGAACAACCTGGCTCATGCTGCCCGGGCGGTCTGGTTGGTGCGCCAGGCGACCGGCATTGACCTCTCTTCACAGCTTTCCAACGATATGCGCCTGGTCGTCAGCCATCGCACAGGCTTGCGCGGCGATGTCTTGCTTCAGCGCCTGTTAGAGAAAGCCGAAGAGATGGGCGCGGGGGTTAGCCTTTCTTAACCGCTTCCAAGAGCTTCTCAACCTGGTAGTTTGAGTCCTTTTCAGCCTCGAGCAGCTTTTGGACCACTTCAAATAAAGCCTGAATCGCTCGCATAAGTCGTTCTTCTTCTTCGGGCGACTTTTCATGTTCCACGGGTGCCTCAGCCAAGATATCCAAGACAGCTCCCACGAAGAACCACCATACCAGCGCCTCAAAAGACTCTTTGTTGTAATACAAGATCCCCTGGTAGCGATTAATGCCCGCCCAGCGCTGAACCTCGCTGTCTTTCAGCAAGGTCTGGAGGAGGGCATAGGGTTCAAGCGCTGCCCCTTTCTCAAAGGCCTGCTTCCACCAACCCTGGTGCGCTGTCAAGATCTTTAACAGGCTCACATTGCTCCAGGCCCCGTCTTCGTCCAATCCAAGGTCCATCAGTGCCCTGGCTATGATCTTGCCGAGCAGCCATTCATCGATCCAGCTCCGGCTGACTTCAGCAGGCTGGTCAACCCCAGCGACAAATCCAATCTCATGCGAGAAGAGGTAGCTCAACAGCGGACCCCATACGCTCAGGCTGCCTTCTTCCAGCCCTTTTATACCGGGTGCGGGTTCCTGCTTACCAGTAATTGGTTTTAGATTCAAAAAGCTCAGGATGGGACGATATTCAGGCTCTGCCAGCTTGGGAACCAGATTGTCCACCACAGGCAGGTACAACGCAGCGGTCAGTTTGTGCAGCACCTCGTAAGCAATCGAAACATCGTCAACGTGCGATTGCACCAGGCGCTTGATCGACGCCATCAGGGGCAGCAGCTTCGTCTCCGCCTCCTCCAGGGCAGCCTGGGTGTCAGCCACTTCAACGGGCTGCCGGGTGACCCGGTTGGACACGATCCACTTGAACATGCCGGCATTCACCAACTCGCGGAAGGCGGTGTGGATCGGCTGCAGGAAGATCTCTTTCATTGCTTCCTCAATGTTCGGTACCCCACCCCCATTGAGATAAGCGGCCAGGTTGGCATACTGGTGGTATTCGTTATCGTGAACCTGCCTAAAATCCATGAAAACTCTACACTTGTAAGCCTCTAACTCACTATAGATGCCCTTTTCGTAAATCTCCCGGTTGTTGCGGATATATTCCAAACCACTTGGATACTCACGGAAGATGGTGAAGACATTTTCATCGTTAACCAACGCCAGGCCTTCACCTATGGTTTTTTGCACCAGCGTG
This sequence comes from uncultured Chloroflexia bacterium, assembly GCA_963751425.1. Taxonomy (GTDB): domain Bacteria; phylum Chloroflexota; class Anaerolineae; order Anaerolineales; family UBA4823; genus CAVVUF01. The sequence continues at coordinate 162,934 of CAVVUF010000005.1, forward strand.
CGTTCACCGCTTTCGGTCTTGACCGAATAAGCTGCCGAAGTATGGATCCAACCGCGTGCGGACTGGTAGCGATTGTGGTAGAGCACCAGGGAGCGCTCTTCGCCGCTCCGGTTGGAATAGGCATATACATCTTCGTTAACATAGCCTTCAGGAGCATAGAAATCATAAAGCAGGAAGTTTTCTACCTCTGCAAATACCCGCCTCCTGCGCAGCAGCGGGAAAATCTCCTGCTCATGCCGCTCAACCAGCCATCCATCCACGGGCTCATCCCAGTAGGCTTTTCGGTATTCCATGCCATATTTTTCTGTAAAGCCCTCGATCTGCCCGTGCCCAAACATCGGCAAGCCCGGCAGAGTGGCCATCATCGTACAGATGCCAAAGTACTTATCCCCTTTGCCGAACTGGTCGACGGCCGTGCGCTCATCGGGGTTGTTCATAAAATTCACATATCGTTTGAGGATCTCCGTATCAAACTCAATGGTATTTTTAATGACCAGGCGGTATTCGGCGTTCTTCTCATCGCGCAGCATGTTCATGAAGGCGCTGTTGTATACCCGATGCATGCCTAAGCGTGCGGACGAAGTACCCCTCCATGAGCCAAAATGCTTCTGCCAGCAAAAGGGTATCAGGCACTTCCTGGGCTACCCGATCGACCACCTCTCGCCAAAATTCCACCGGGATGGCGGCATCAAACTGCTCTTTGGCCATCCCGTGTTCGGCACGGCTGGCAATATCTCCACCGCTACCCGGCTCAGGGAACCATAAGCGCTGGTAGTGCTTCTTCGCCAGGGTCATGGCGGCGTCAAAACGGATGATGGGGAATTTTCGCGCCACATGCAGGATCGTCTGGATGATCGCCTCCCGCACCTGGGGCATCAGCAGGTTGAGCTGAGCGGTATCGTTCCAGGGCATTGAAGTACCATCGTTGCCATGGTAGATGTAGCGCACATCGCCAGTCTCCTTGTCCCAGCGTTTGAAGGTCACCGCAGCATCGGTATTATTGAAATAATGATCCTCAATGTAAATCCCGATCCTTCCATTCCAGGATAGATCAGGTCCGTTGAAACTGTAAGATGGGAAGGGAGGATAATCCAGGGAGATGAACCAATCTGGATGTTCCATTACCCAGCGCGAATCAATCCCCATATGGTTGGGAACCATGTCAGAAGACAGCCGGATACCTCTTTTCCAGGCGCGTTCGCGTAAATCCTGGTAGGCTTCGTCTCCCCCCAGGTCATTGGCAATCTGGTAGTCGAACAGCGAATACGCCGAAGCCACCGCTTCAGGGTTGCCCCGCAACTGCTTGATCTGCCGGGAAGCCTGGCTGCGCTCCCATAACCCAATCAGCCACAATCCCGTGAAACCACCCTTCGCCAACCGGTCAAGCTCCTCGTCTGGCACCTGGTCCAGCCGGTAGATGTTCTGCTGGAATTTCTTGGATAATTGGTCGAGCCAAACATAGGTGTTCTTGGCGATCAGCACGAGGTGAGGCATCCAATCCTTGTCTTGGCTAAAGGCTTCAACCTCCTGTGCCAAACCGCCGAATTCCATTACGTGCGCCTGTCCCTGTCCGCCCACCCCGAAAATCGGTTTTTCTTCCTCTCGGATAAGATCCAGGCTGCTGAGCAGTTGGTATAAATACTTTCCCAGAAGGTGCCCCCACCGCAGGCGGATGTATTCGAGCTGTCCGAAGAGCGAGTGCGGCACAGCGATCGCTGGGCTGCGCAGCATATCAACCAGATTTTGGTCCTCAGGTCCGAACGTGGGCTGCGTGTCAAAAAAGGCATGCAGTAAAATCGGGATTTGATTGTATGCCGTAGTTTTCCGGAGCTGGCTGTCGTCGAACAATTCCAGGTAGGGTGAGCAAGCTGGATTCTCGTTAGCCAGCCACAGCATCAGCATTTCCTCCAGGGCAACCTGCCGGTTTGAAATCCCATCTTTCTCCGCAGCCAGATATTCCTGAGCGGTCAGCTCGCGTTTATAGACTGCCAGGGGAGGGAATTCCTGCGTAAACGCCAATAGAGCGGCCTCCACCGCATCCTCTCCCAGCATCCCGGTTAACCAATCCATAGCTTCTTTCATCACAGCCGCTTTACGCTGCTTTTGGTACATGCCGACTACCAGGTGCATGATTTCATCGATCAGGCCCAGGGCATTGATCTGACCTGCCCTGACGGCTTGTTCGGGAAAGCTGACCAGGTTCTTACGGGCATTCATCTTTTGCACAAAAATCCTGACAGCATGAAAATTAGCGAAGACCACATTCCCATTCAAAGCATATAAGCTCTCATCGAACTGGTATCGGTCGCGTGCCTGGCGAGAGATGTGAAATTCACGGGAAGGAGTGAAATGGTTCATAGTTACCTGGCTTTCTTAGATTTTTTTGAGAAAAGACATGCTTATAGAGTGGGTTCAGTCAAACTCATATGCACAAAGGTTTGCACGATCGCCGGATCGAACTGCGTGCCCGCCTGCTTGGCCAGGTATGCGGTGATCCGTTCTACCGGCCATTCCTGCCGGTACGGCCGGTTTGAGTGCAGCGCATCCCAAACATCCACAACCGAGAAGATGCGCGCTGCCTGGGGAATCTGCAATGCTTTTAAACCGCGTGGGTAGCCTGTCCCATCCCAACGTTCATGGTGACAGTAAGGGATGTCCAGGCAGGGCTTGAGAAACTCGATCTTCGAGAGCATCTCATAGGCAAATATTGGATGCTTCTTCATAATTTCATATTCACTGGCAGTCAATGGCCCGGGCTTGAGCAGGATTTGGTCCGGGATGCCCATCTTACCGATATCATGCAGCAGGCTGCCTCTGCGGATCTGGTCTAGCCTCTCTCCCGTGATCCCCATTGCCTCTGCAAGCCGGACGGTTAGCGTAGTCACCCGCCGCGTATGTCCTTCAGTCACCTGGTCACGCAGCTCCAGCGCTTTCGCCCAGCCTTCCAGGGTTGTATCGTAAGCGATCTCAAGGGCATTCTTCGATATCTGCAAATCTTTGAACAACCCTGCATTCTCGATAGCAATGGCCGCGCTAGAGGATACCGCATTTAACAGGTCAAGATCCTCTGCTGTTAAAAACGCCCGATGCCAGTCGATTATCCACATAAATAATCCCAAGCAGCTTTTCCTTAGATTTGAGCGGAACACATAAAATCGAGCGCAATCCCTTCGTCACGATGCTGAGCTGTTGGGCAAAGCGATCATCTTTTTGGGCATCCACCGTCAACACAGGAATCCCATCATTCTTCACTCGCTCAGCAATACTGCGCGAGATCTGGAAATCGGGCTCATCGATGGTTTGTTGGTCGATCCCTCGCGCAGCCCGAAACTTCAGGTGTTCACTCCCGTCCAAGAGCATCACAAAGCCGCGTTCTGCTTTTAGGAGAATAATGACCTCATCAATCACTTGATTAAGGACCTGGTCCAGGTCGAGGGATGAGTTAAAGGTTTGTGACAACCTGTAAACCAGGTCAAGGCGGTCGCGCGAAGGTTGGGAGCTGGTCGAAACAGAAATGGAAGATGGCATAGAATGTCTTAATTATACACGCACTACGGTGCAACACACTCCGTTTTACACAAATTAAACGCCATTGCTGCATCGAAGGTTGTTGCACCTACAAAGCCAGAATGGTAAAATTCCTTTATGCCATTCACTACCCTTCTCTCCACACATGACCTTGGGAACCACCTGGCTGAACCCAACTGGGTAGTCTTCGACTGCCGCTTCTATATTGCCGACCCACAGCAAGGCGAGCGTGAATATCTCCAAACCCACATCCCTGGGGCTGTGTATGTTTATGTAAATAGGGATTTATCCAGCCCAGCGATAGCTGGCAAAACCGGACGCCACCCTCTGCCCACCGTCGAAACTGCTGCGGAGACTTTTTCTCGCCTTGGAATCGGCGAGGGCATTCAGGTTGTGGCTTATGACAATGCCGGCGGAGCCATTGCCGCCGCCCGCCTGTGGTGGATGCTGCGCTGGTTGGGACATATGGAGGTGGCGGTACTGAATGGTGGCTGGGAACTTTGGCAGAAAGAAGGCCGTTTGGTCCGCTCAGGAGCAGAGTCAAACCCAAGGCGCACTTTCATTCCCAAGCCCCGCCCGGCTCTCCAGGTTAGCATTGAGCAAGTGGCTGGCCTTGCTCGTAATCCAAATTTTCGCCTGTTCGACAGCCGCTCTATCGACCGCTACAGGGGTGAAAACGAGACCATCGACCCCGTCGCCGGTCATATCCCAGGCGCCATCTCGGCTCCTTATGCTGACAATCTCCAATCGGATGGACGCTTCCGACCCAAGGACAGCCTGCGAAAAAAGTTCAAGGAGCTGGCGGGTGATACCCCTGCCGAAAACTGCGTTTTTTACTGCGGCTCAGGTGTCACCGCTGCCCATAATATCCTTGCCATGACCCACGCTGGCTTGGGAGAACCCAGGCTCTACGTTGGCTCGTGGAGCGAGTGGATCACCGATCCCACCAGGCCCATTGAAAAATTAACTTGAGCTGCTGCAGGCATTCCGTGAGCTAAAACCTCACAACCCCTGATAGCGAGAATCGTCCAGCTCTTTTTGCAGCTTCTCTTCTTCGCTCATCCCCTGCACTTGCGGCGCACCTTCCGCAGCCAAAACCCGCTCAGCCGCTTCTGCCTGCTGCAGCTCGGCTGGGCTGCGCCGGGCCATCACGCCCACCTTTCCGCAGTGCGGGCAGACCACCAGCTTACCGAACAACCATATTCGGAGCGAAGAAATTTAACGCGAAAGGCCTTCCACATCTTGAGCAGATCGTTCCACCTGCCGCGCCGTAGCTGCGCGGTGCACCCAGAGGGATAGAGCCTCTCTTTTTCCGCCCCAGCAGCACCGGTCCCAGAATGAGACCAGGCTGATCCCCAAAGTCAGGACCAAAATCGGTCCGACAAATTTCATCGCATCTTTCCAGCCTTGATCTGCGCTGACGAAGTTGCGCTCATAAACTTTAGATTTCAGCTCCGCCCATCAGCGGTGATCCCTGTTGCGCTCAGCGAATGCAACCAAGAGGATAATTGTCTGTATTGAATTGGAACCTGAAAGGAGCCTCAGTGTCCTCGCCAATCGCAGCGTTATCGATGAAAAAGATCACTTTCACCAGGTCCTCAGGGCCCGAAACTTTCATACTGAAGGTTCCCTGGATATCTTTACCATTGGTTGACGCATATCCGAAATCTCTAGACATGGAAAATTGCAGCTCGCTATCCGACTGGGCTAGAACAGGGAAAGTTAATAGCAGGGCCAGGATTACCAGGATCGAAAGATAGACTATTTTACGCATGGTTGCATCGGAATTTAGCCTCTTTATTTAAGATTGCTATTAAATTCACGATTAACGTTCATTTCCAACGGGTGAGGATTGTCTCTCTTTGGAAGAGCCTCACCGCCAAATACACGACCACTCCATCGATGAGCGCTAGAGCCAACGAAAACAGCAAGACCAGCTTGCTGTCCAGGAAGAATAAGCCCGAGATCTGCCCAAAGAAGATTGCCAGGAGCGGCACGATCACCACTGCCGAGAGCTGCTCAGCCACGCGCGGATCGTTGACCCGCGAAGACACCATGATGCTGAAGTTCACCGAAAGGATCGCCATCAAAGGTCCCGCCACGAAGACCGCTAACAGCCACATCGGATCAAAAAGCGCCTTCATCACCGCCACATCGTGCACGATGATCCACGCCCCGATGGCATACACCCCGAAACCCAGCCAGGTCGCCAACACAGCCGGGATCATCGCCGCCAGGTTCTTGCCAGTAAGCAGCTCAGCCGTGGTGATCGGCGTCGCCAAAAGGGGTTCCAGGCTGCGGGTGGTCTTCTCACCTACGATCGAATACGCGGCGATGTTCACCGGGATGATCAGCGGCATCATCATGAACAGGATCATCATTTGGCTCGACATATACACCTGAAAGCACTGCCCACCAGTCAGTTCAGGAGAACACAATTTTGCGAACTGCGCTGGCAGATCGGCGTTGGTCTCGCTCAAACCTGCATCACGCGTGGCAAACAGGAAGATCAAGGGTAAAGCCGTGAAGAGCAGCGGCATAAAGATCACGCTGAATACAACCATGCGGTTCTTGAAGACCTCCGCCCATTCTTTTCGCAGGATGGTTTTTACTTTTTGCATGGTTCCCTCAGGCATTCTTCACGAGCTGGAAGTACACATCTTCCAGGGAATGGCGCAGCTCGCCTACAAACTGGATCTCCGCCCCCTGCCCCACCAGAAGCCGAATGATCTCCGGGTTACGTTCTTCCGGATCGTCCAGCGTCACCAGGATCTTATTTTCGACCATCTTCGCCTCCCGCACATAGGGCAGGTTGCTCAAGCTGGCAGCCAGGTCACCGTTAGCGGCTTTCAAGTGGAACACCACCTTCCGCCCAAATAACTGGTTGCGCAAGCTCTCCGGGGTATCCACCACCAGCAAATGCGTCTTAAACACCCCGATCCGGTCGCAGAGCCGGTCTGCCTCGTCCAGGTTGTGCGTACACAGGAAGATCGTGCGCCCTTCCTTGCGCAGCTCTTCGATAAAATCGCGCACCAGCCGGGCTGACTCAGGGTCCAGGCCGGCGGTTGGCTCATCCAGGAAGAGCAAGCGCGGCTCGTGCAGCAGCGCCCGCGCAATCGCCAGCTTCTGCTTCATCCCCTTCGAGAAGGTGCCCGCCTCATCCTGCCGCCGTTCCCATAATCCCAACATGCGCAGGTATTTTTCCACCTGTCCCTTGGGATCCTTGACCTCATACAGGTTGGCGAAGGTCATCAGGTTGAATTCCGCGCTCAGGTTGTCGTACATCCCGGGCGATTCGGTGAGGATGCCCACACTGCGGCGGATCTCGGTATCCTGTTTCCCTACCTGGAAGCCGTTTACACTTGCCATCCCGCTCGTCGGACCGATCAAAGCCGTCAGCAGGCGCACCGTGGTGGTCTTGCCCGCCCCGTTCGGTCCCAGGAAGCCAAAGACTTCCCCTTCCGGGATTTGGATTGTCAGCCGGTCAACCGCCAGCGTGGAGCTGAACTGCTTGGTGAGGTTCTCTGTTTTGATCATCGTCCGTTATTGTACCGCGAGTTCTCAAGGTTTTCAGGGGTTTCCGGGGCTTCCCCCAGGCTCGCCGGTGAAATCGGTTCCGGTAAAGGAGGCAGATCAAGCGCTTCAGGGGTTGGCTCCGGGGTATAGAGCCAGCGCAGGACCGCATAATCCAAGATCAACGTCAGCCCTAGCAGACCCTCCACTGCATAGGCCCCCCAGTCATAAGGTTTCAGCATTGCCCAGGCAATCCCTGGGATGAGGGTATCTACCAGTGTATGCAGCAAGATCGCCAGCCACAGCCAGCGGATTTGCTTGCGCAGAAAGACCTGCAGCACGATCACGCTGCAGGTAATATGAAAGGGTATGGTCAAAGCGCGCTCAACCGCCCCCATCAGCGACAATCCCAGCGGTGTCGACCAGTAAGCGCTCACCTGCTCCTGCGCCAATTCTAGCTGATCTGTGGGGACTACTGTCGCCAGGTCACGCCCGCGCAGCGCCAGCATGGATGCGAAGATGTAAAGCACAAGACCGCCCATGATGATCGCCTCCACCCCGCCGTGACCCGCCCCAAGCAAGGTACCCTTCCCAAAAGTACGCGCATCCTTCGCCCACCAGCGGTAAGTGACATAGCGGGCACATTCCTCCCACACGCCCGCGCTCAAGCCACCCAGCAAGGCAAAGAAAGGTACCTGCAAGGCCTGCGGGGGCATGGGCAGTGTCCCATTTTTGAACAGTCCGAAGAACCAGGCGTTGAAAGGGATATGCCCCACCTGTGAAAGGATAAAGGTGATCCCCCCGATCCAGAACAGCGCCCAGCCAAGCTTGAACCGCCGCGTGATGTAGGCTCCAATCAGCAGCGGGATGGCGATCATAAGCAAGCCGTTCAGCGACAGGGTAATGAAAGCAAGCGGCATATTGGAAAGTATAGTCTAGAAATGATTTTTGAGTAAGAAATATTAGATCTTATCTATAACGCCGATGCCACCTGCGGGGCTTGCTTGGAGGAGGTAAATACCGAGCAGGTTATTTTTCTGAGACTTTTTCTCCCTCCGCTTGCTCGATCAGTGTGCGGCGGATCTTGCGGTAGGTGATGATCGGCCCGTCTCCCGGGATCAATTTCTCGCCGATGTTCAGGTCAGAGCGCTTGGGCTGCTGGGTGATGACCACGACCTTGTCCTGGCGCTCGATATACAGGTTGCTCAGGCTGCCAAAGAAGTTAACGATATTCTTGATTACGGGAGTGCGCATCTTGTGGTAGAAGCGCAAGTACATCAGTGTATTCTCATCATCGATGGGTGCAAAGGCGATCATCACGCGTACATCATCGCTGATCCAGTTATGCCAGATATTGGGAAAGCGGAACTGCAGAGACGAGTGGCGGTCCGGTTCGGTTATCTGGGAGGCTTTGAGGGGGACCTGGCCGTTATCCATTTCGTTGAAAACCCAGATATCCAACAGATTATCCCCCGGGTAGCGGGCTTCGGCCCGGCACAGCGGGCCACTCACCAAGGTTTTGTTCCCGCGGCCGATAGTGTTGTAATGAATGAAGGGGATATGGACCGAATCCAGCTGGTTTTCGATCGCACGCGAGTAATGGGTTGCCCAGTTATCGCGCAGGCTGCCGTAAACCATGTCGTCACCGATGCTCTCGAAGAAGGGCAGCTCCGGGTAGGACTTACGCGGCTCGCCCCACCAAAGGTAGATAAAACCATGCGCCTCGCCGGTGGGATAGGTGCGCACCTTGATGGCCTTGGGAGGTTCGGCGTTCCGACCGTTGGCGGGGACCAGGGTGCATGCGCCGCTGGTATCAAACTCGAACCCGTGGAAGGGGCACTGAATGCAGTCCCCTTTTAGCACGCCGATGCTGAGCTGCACACCGCGATGGGGACATTTATCAGACATGATGGTGACCGCGCCGCGGGTGTCTCGCCAGGCAACCATCTTTTCGCCCATGCGTGTGACACCGATGGGTTTCCCTTTTCTGACTTCGTCCGACTCCAGAACTGCATACCATTGGTTGGCGATCATGCTTGCTCCTTGTGATTAAATTCACAGGTTATTATAGTCGTTATCCTAAAAAGGGACGGATTCACTTTCCAATCGGCGGGGAAACCCCGCCCCTACGGTGTCCGTTTCCATCGGGCGCAGAACAGTGATGCCACAAGCCAGATGGAGAAAACACACAACAGCAGAGCCGCAAAAGCAATGCAAGCGATGGGAGGTTGTACAAAAGGAATTCGCCCAAAGCCTCCCGGAGCGAAAGCCTGCACGAAATGGAGCGAGGGCAGGCGCTCAACTCCATCAACGAGCGACAGGACAATCGCATTGTAAGAGAGTATAATCATCTCATGGGGGCAGCTTAAGATCGGTAAAGCAGGATTTAAAGGAGATGAGGCATGGCAAATATGATGCTGACAATGGGCAAAGCGCTGCTGAAACACAAGCTGCACGTGGGCACGCTGACGGGTATGGAGCGGTTCATGGTTGCGGCCGTTACTTTGGCCGACCGCCCCTCCACATTTCTGGCAGCCACGAATGTTGAACCGGACCTGATCGATCCCAAATTCGACTATGAGCTGCTATCGAAGAGCGTGGAGGCGAACCTGGATCTGTTTGGGCTCGTCCGTCAGAAAATCCATGCGGATATCGTGGCGGTGCCGATTTGGATGGGGCTGATGCACCTGGGACCCGCTGACCTGGGCACAGTTTTCAAGGTGGAGAAGCGGCGGGTGCCCTACTCGGTGGAATATCCGATCAAGAAGCAGGAGGATATCGCCAACATCAAGATTCCGCAGCAAGCGAGCGGGTACCTGAAAATGTACTTTGACATCAACAAGGAGGTGCAGCGCCGGTACCCCGACTCACTCGTCATGGTCATGATGGATGGCCCGTGGGACCTGGCTATGCTGCTGCGCGGCGACCGGGAGCTGCCCACGGACCTGCGCGTCTACAGGGATTACACGGAGGCGAAGGACCAGACCACCCGAGACAAGATCAGGCGCTTCGGGAACCCGGAGATCTATCCGGCCATCATGGAGCTGACCACGCAGCTGGCCATCCGGCAGTTCCAGCTAGCGGTTGAGAACGGATTATCGCTGATGGGCTCCTCCCTGATCGATCAGTACGCCTCAAAGCCGATCATGAGCCGGGAGGACTATTTTAAATACGTGCACCCTTATCGTATTCGAGTGTGGGAGGCCCTGGACAAGAAGGTAAACCCCGGCTATATCGTGCCCTCGCCACAGGAGACCGAGCAAAACCTGCAAGATCCTGTGCTCGGCAAGGGTCTGGCAGGGGTCAGCGGTTATATCTTCCCGCAGACGCCGGAAGGCCTCACCCTGCCGGAGTACGACCGACCCATGCTGGAGCTGGCCAAGAAGTACAAGCAGAGCTACGGCTACTTCATTCATGGGAAGTACCTGCGCGATGCCAGCGAGAGCCAGCTGGATGCTACCGTAGAGCGCATCTGCAAGATGGCAGCTGAGGTCAGAGCAAACCTCATGGTCACAATTTCTTCGGTGCCGCCGGGGGCCAGCGTGGAAAAGGCTAACTATGTGTTCCAACGCGTAGAAAAGTACGGGAGGTACTAAGATGAACACGACAATCGCCAAAGCCGTAGAAGAAGGCAACATGTACGACATCGAGGAGATGGTCAGCGATGCCTTGGATGCTGGGGAAAGCCCGAAAGAGCTGCTGGAGGCGTTGATGGCGGGCCTGAAGACTTGCGGAGACCGTTTTGAGGCGGGTGAATTCTTTCTGCCGGAGCTGCTGGGAGCAGGAGATGCATTCAAGTCGGGCATGCGCATCCTGGCGCCGAAGCTGTCGTTGGGAGACCAGGTTTCGCAGGGCAAGGTAGTGCTGGGCACGGTGCGCGGAGACGTGCACGACATCGGCAAGAACCTGGTGGGGTTTATGCTGTCCAGCTCTGGCTTCACGGTGATTGACATCGGCAATGACGTGACCACGGAGGGATTTGTGCAGGCCGTGCGCAAGCACCAGCCGCAGGTGCTGGGCTTGTCCGCCCTGCTGACGACGACCATGCTGGGCATGGAGGATGTGATCAAGGAGCTGAAGAATCAAGGTCTAAGGGACAAGGTGAAGGTGATCATCGGCGGTGGGCCAGTGTCCAAGAAGTATGCAGAGGATATTGGCGCAGACGCGTACGGGAACGACGCCGCCCAAGCGGTCAGGCTGGTCCGCTCACTGCTTTAGTGGAAACAGCGAAACCGGAGAACTTAGGGCGGGGGAGTCCGGGCGGGGAGACCCTGCCCCTACGTGTGTAATTTCCAACTAACAGGGAGACCCTGCCCTAGGCAGGTAATTTCCAATCAGCGTAGAACAGCCCCGCCACGAGCCAGATTGGGAGAGCAAACAGCAGCAGATTCGTAACCGTGTAGATATCGCGCACAAAGAAAATCACAAAGACCACCCCCGCTGCCAAAAAAGCCCAGAACCCCACCGCAGGGCGCTTCCAGGCAAAGAACAGCAGCACCAGCATTATTATCGATGGGATATTGTGCATTAAGAAGCCGCCCAACTCCTCGAGGAGCGAAGCCCCCATTCCGAAAACGTCCAGTGAAAACAGGCTCATGAAGAAGATGATCATCAGCGACGCTACGCGCGGCGCCCAGTGGATGACCTTTCTCAATCTTTCGTCCAACTGTCCAGTCTGGCCATGCTCCCGCCAGGCACGCACCAGCACATAGATCGCCCCGAAAATGAGCACCAGCGGAATCGAAAGGATCAGGGCATTGAGCAGCGCCATCCACCACGGCATGCCCTCGCCCTGCGACGATACGCTAAAATAAAAGAATCCTGCCATCGAGAGCGCATACAGGACCGCCAGGATGATCAACAAGTTTCGTTTGAAATGCGACTTCTGAGCTTCCATTGCCAACCCCTCCTTCTTCATTCTTTCATAGCGAGCGTTCCTTCGCAAGCTCAGGACAAGCTTTTGCGAAGCGACCGCATCATGAACTGATGAACGGTTCTTAATCATTATAACCCCGCTCGAAGATTAAGAAACGTATCCCGGGTTTTAATTCATCCCCGATCCCTTGCTTTTTTCCTTACCTCTTGCTTACCCCTTTAAATTCAAAAACTGGCGGGAAATATTCCGCCAGCTCAATCGTCTTGCATATAAATATCAGCCCTCAGGCTGGTGGAGGGAGAGTATCATGATGATCTTTCCAGCCATTGGCTTCGGCCGCTATGAGGCGCTGGATGGTCACCGGTGTAACTGAGGGCGGCGCAGCAAAACGATCTACCACGGGCTCACCTGCTTCACGGAAGAAACCCTCGATGCCTGCAGGGGAGAAGGTTGAAAATAACTTCGCCGGTCTGGAACCATTCTTGAACGAATGGACTGTTTCACGAGGAATATGAATGAAATCTCCCGTTGAGACCTCCAGCTTTTGATCTCCAACCCAAAAAGTAAGCTCCCCATCCAGCACATAAAACTGCTCTTCCTCGAGATGGTGGATATGCGGCGGCGGACCGCCGCCTGGATGGACATCGACCTCCAGGGAAAAGTAACTCCCCCCCGACTCTGCGCCGGTAACAAGATAGGTAAACAGGTCGCCCATCACCCAGTAAGCCTGGCCTGTTTTGGCTGGCACATACACAATTTGATATGATTGCATTCCTCACCTTATTCTCTGAAATATGTTGATTGAGTATATCGCTAATACGATATATAAGGTATATTTAGTTATATTTATATTATAAAACTCACCCAAAGTTCCTCGAGGTGCGAGGAAAGGGTCGGAAAAGAACTTCCTCCCCCGAGTTTTCGGGGGAGGAAGTAGGGTTGAGAAAACTCTATTTCGGCAGGATCAACGACCAGGCTCCCAAACCGTGGGAGGCGGCGAAGAGCTTCCGCTCACCCACCACGATCGTCAAGCCGGCCACTTCCACATTGGGCATCCCCGGCGCAGCGGACACCCAAGAGGTAGTGCGCACTGGCAGGCGGTAAACGCCAAAGTCGGAGGAGGCATACAGATCGCCAGTGGCATCATCGCGGACCACATCTGTCACCGGGATTTCACCCAAGTCATAGCTGACATCCGTCCACTTGGCCGTGCCAGCCGCAGGATTGTAGGTCACTTCGAAGACATGCCCGGGCGTGGCTGGGGTTGAGGCATTGAAGCCACTGTAGCTGACCCAGGCCCGGTTGGCGTTAGCGGGATCAATATAAATCCCGGTCACGAAACGATTCGGATCGTTCACTGCAAGCGAGTCGAGGCGCGTCCAGGTGACTGCCGAGGCGGGTTCCGCATCGACGTTCATCGAAATGAACACCCTGCCCGTGGTCGTCGCCGACCAGGCTGTCGAAGAATCGGACTTTGTGCGCTCGATGGCTGCCATCGCGCCGCCCGCTCGATCGCCGCGGGCAGATGAATTCAGTGAAGGTGTGGCGATCTGCTGCCAATCACCACACTGCACCGCGAAGTCGCCAAACCACTCGTTGCAATGCTGCCGGAACTCATCCAGCGCCAGCGAACCCATACCAGCGGTCTTCGTGCGCCAGACGTTGGCAGCACCAACGAACATCGTCTTGCTCACCTTGGGATCAGAAATAATGGGGACATAGAACTGCCCACCGGTACCATAGATAGGATCGCCAATCCAGTTCCAATCGGCGATATCGCCAGCACTGAAATTCACATCTGGCGAAGCGTCATAGAAGGTATGGAAGCGGAAATCGGGATTTGCCACATCAAAGCCAGACTGCCCGCCATCACCGATCATTGTGTTGTACCACTTATTGGGGTTGCCCATGGTCTGCCAGGTTCCGTTATCTTGCGTGCCACCCTGCAGGATGTTCGTGTTGAATGGGCTAACCGACAGGCTCATGAACTGCAGCGTTGTAAGACCTTTATTCATGCTTTCCAGCTTGGCGGGCACGCGGGAGAGCAACTGTTGGCAGCGGTTGAGCACATCTCCAGAAAGACCGCGCGGCTCACACCAGGCCGAAGCGTCTGTAAATGTTCCAGTGGAGCGCATAATCCCGCCATCATTGGCCTCAAAGAACTGGAAGGGATTGTTAGGGTTGACCACCAGGAAGTGCTGATCGGGGTGCAAACCGTTCGGGTGGAGCGCATCCGTGCCATCCATGGTCATATCGGTAAAGGAAACGCCGCCATCCGTGGAAAGCACCACACCGCGACCGTTCGAGATGCCACCCGTCTCACCATAAGAATAAGAGCCTCCCAGATACACCACATCGGGGTAGCCTACCGGTGAAACTACAAAGTTATCATACCAGCACTGCCCGGTACAAAAGTCATAAGAACCATAGCCCACATCTGCGGGATTAGCGCTGGTCAGGTCACTGAAGGCGGGCGAGCCGGAGCGGACGCTGTCGGAACGGAAGAGGCGGCTGTATGGTGCGCCTACATTTCCTTCAGATACATACATGCGGGTATCGCCATTGGGCAGCAGGTTGACCGCCATCATCGGGCGGGTCGTATTTTGGGTCGCATTCAGGGAAGGCTTGATCTGCGTCCAGGTCGTCCCACCATCACTGGAGCGCCAAACGCCACGCTGGTAAGAACTGGCGTAGAGGGTGCTCGGATCAGCGGGGTCTAAAACCACCTGGCGTACACCACGCAGAGAGCAAGGTGAACCGCCTGCGGTCTCTTCCGCCACAGTATCGCAGTCGGCGGCATTCGCAGAGCCGGCGTGCAAGAAAGTCCAGGTGCTGCCTCCATCGGTCGATTTATACAAGCCCCAAGCAGGTGCCCCTGGCACGAGGGTCACAACACCACCCGTGGCCACTGAGGAAATGCCACGACCGGCGCGTGTTGAAGCTGCATAAATGACATTGGAATTGCCAGGCATGACCACAAGTGAGCCGACACCGCGAGCGTTAAATGCCTCTTTGCCGTAAGGACCCGTCCAGGTGTTGCCCCCATCGGTCGACTTGTACAAACCCACGCCAGCAATACAACCACTGCCGCAGGCATTGGCCTCGCCCGTGCCCACCCAGAGCGTGTTGCCGGTGGGGTCGTTCGGATCCAGGGCGATCGAGCCGACGGCGTTGATGCCATAAGAACCAGAGAGGTAAGCCCAGTTAGGCTGACCGTTCAGGGCGTTCTCTGTACGCCAAATGCCGCCGCCCGCCGGGGCAGCCCACATCCGGCAGTTATCTTCCACGCACACCGAAGAGACTGCTAAAGCAACCGTGCGCCCCCCTGCGAGGTAGTCGTTGGGCACATAGCTGTAAGAGCTGCGGAACTGCGTGAACGGATAAAGAGCATCGCTTGGGCCGATGGAAACCCACGTACCCGGGCGCCCCTTACCTGACGGCAGCTTATGGGAGGTTAATGCCTGCACCGCAGCACGCTCAGCCTCCAGGCTGCTCAAGGGGATGTCAGTATCCGGGTAGGCCAGCCGGTCGAACTGGTAATCTTCGTACGACCCCGGTCCTTCCTTGGGCTCGCCACCATTGCCTGGGATGGCTTCGGCCAATTTTTCAATATGCTTTCCAAGCGCGGTGGGAAGCTCGAGCTCAACCTTAGCTTCTTTTTCTCTTTCCTTTTCTAAAATGAAAAAAGCCCCCGCAGCGAGGGCAATGACCAGGGTAAACACAACAGAAAGACGAAACAGTTTGGTTTTCATAGTACCGTTAATCTCCTAAGTTTTTGAACGAACCCATGAATGGAACAAATTTTTTCCGAAAGCTGGTATTCTGAGATTTCTCGCTGACCCACCTCCTGGTTAAATCAAAATCCTAAGGGTTGGCGGTGTACCCACCACAGAGAGCCCTTAGGACACGGGTATAAATTTTATTAGTGATTTGCAGCATATGCGCAACTCTTAACTTAAGGATCAGAATACCTTATATTAGATATATAAGATATATATTACCATACTTATATGATAAATAAATGAGAAAAGCTTTCAACGAATTATTAAAACGGTTAGAGCAGATTGGGGGAGGCCGGTGCTTAAGCGGCACAACCAGTCAACGAATGTGAGACCGAATAAACGAATAAAAGCAGAAAATAGTCCTTTTAGGCGCAGCTTAGTAATCGCCTCTGCTCGCTCTAGCAATCGCTTTATACGAGTTGGTATATAATAAATCTATGCGCAAGAAACACACTCAAAAGGTGGATATCACGACAGGCAATATCTCGGGCAACGGCACAACTAACATCGCCGGACACGATATCAACGTCATCCAACCGCCTCCTCCTTCGACACCATCGAAGCACCCTTCGCGAAGCAGAACCGCAAGCCTATCACTGACCTGGATCAAGCCGCATGACGCCTCCCAACCTTGTGTATGAGCTGTCCGAATTACGAGCGGTTTTTTCTAGGAGGCAGCTATGAGGGAGTTCGATCAAAAGGAACTTTAATCGCCACCCGGTCATCGTGATCCTCGTTTTAACCTCTCTATGCATGCTCATTCCATTGACGGGTTACCTCCAGTCACAAAATGTCTGGAAGGCGCTTCCCCCAGCGCCGTCTAAACCAGTGCAGCTTTTAGGAACCGCCCATAATTATATATTTACCCGATTTTCGGCACCCTGATTGCCTTTCTAGTTATGATCAACAGGCAGCAAGAGGTCATATTCCCGGATCAAGCCTAGAAACAACAGCCCACTGCGCACCTGGCAGGCGATCTTATTCTCATCTCTTCTACTTTTATCTGTCGGAGTGGTGGTTCTCTTTCACCTCGCATAAGGTGGAGTTTATTTATCATCCATCATCCCCCAGCTTCACCCCCAGCCCATGTGAGCAGATCAACATGTATTTGCGGCGTCTCTTCTGCGCCAGGATGAAATTTCTCATTAGCAAGCAAGGAGATTGACTATAACAATTTCAAAACAAACTTATGTCTATAAAACAGTACAGGACTGCCAAATCCACGCGGATGTCTACCGGTCTCCAGGTGATGAGCAGCGACCGGCTATTTTTTGGATCCACGGCGGTGCATTAATTTTCGGCGACCGCAACATGCTGCGTCCCGAGCAGGTAGAGCTGTACCTCACAGCAGGATATACGGTCGTCTCGATCGACTACCGCCTGGCTCCAGAAACAAAGCTGCAGGCGATCTTTGAGGATGTGCGGGACGCTTATGATTGGGTGATTAGCCAAGGACCCGAGCTGTTTAACGTGGATCCTGACCGCCTCGCAGTGATTGGTCACTCCGCTGGAGGATATCTCACCCTCATGGCTGGGTTTCTATTTCATCCACGACCGAAGGCTTTGGTATCTTTCTACGGCTACGGCGATATCCTTGGGGATTGGTACAGCCGTCCTGATCCCTATTACAACCTAGAACCTGCCTTAGCGCCGGAAACAGCCTGCAAAGGTGTGGGCGGACCGCGTGGTTACGGGAAGCCAAGCGGACCAGCGCTGGCTGTTTTACCTGTACTGCCGGCAGCAGGGGTTATGGCCGCAAGAAGTCACGGGAGCCAATCCACACACAGCCCCATGGGAGTTCAAGAAGCTCTGCCCCGAGCAAAACGTAACCCAGGAGTATCCACCCACCTTGCTGCTGCATGGAGACAAGGACACAGATGTTCCATACGAGCTATCGGTGCAAATGGCTGACGCCTTGAAGGAACAGCATGTGCCGCACCGGTTGATTACGATGAAGGGTCTAGGGCACGCGTTTGACATCCATCCCGATGGTTTGCCTGAGGGGGAACCCACAGGGCTGAAGCATCCCAAGGTTGCTGAAGCATTCGATGCCGTTTTGGCTTTCCTGAATGACCAGATGAAGCGTTAGCCATGATCCTCCCTTTTTGGTCGAACAGACAAGCTAACAGCTTGTCCTCCCCTCACCCGATGGGCGAGGGGGAAGAGCTTCGCCATTCGGTAAGTACCGGATTGAGCCGCGCAAAAGGGGTTCTTCCCCTTCACTCCGTTCAGGGTCAGAACGACAATAAAATGGCTATGCGCATTTTACTTTTCGCTGATTCGAAAAGAAATGTGCAGTGCAGCTTAAAACAAACCTAAAGCATTTGTCGACGCTTCGCCTTCATCCAGCCCTCACCCCTAGCCCCTCTCCCGATAGGCGAGGGGAGATTACCCTGACCTTCCCCAACAGCGGCAGGTGGTCGGAGCCGGCATCCTCCCCAACCCAGGCTGCCAGCGGGAGCACCCCCGGGCTGCACCAAAGATAATCCACGCGCAGCAGGGGCGGTAGGGGGACCCAGGCCAGCAGCCGGTTAAGCCACAAAAAGCGCTTCCAGGGTCCGATCCGCTTGGGCAGGGTGGCGCCCCGGCCTTTGCCCGCCTCTGCAAAGGCATCCTTCAGCCCTTGAGAGCGGATAAAGGTGTATTCCGTTTGGCTCGGCACCAGGTTGAAATCTCCCAACAGCAGGCAGGGATCGCTCAAACAGGCCAACTTCGCCAGAGACTGGATCTCCCCCCAGGTGCTGGCTGAAAAGCGGACGCCATGGCGACCGGGCCGCGGCGGGGGCGGGTGGGCGCTGATCACCGTTATCTTTACACCGTCGAACTCCATCTCCGTTAGCAAATCCGGGCGCTCATCCCCCAACGACAGCAGCTCGGCCCGCAGGATCGGAAATTGGCTCAGGAGGGCTTTCCCTGCAAAACCACCCGGGAAGAGAGCCCGGTAAGGGTATTTTTCGGCCAGGTTTTCTTCCAGGGCTTGCGCCTGTTCAGCGCTTACCTCCTGCAGGGCCACCACCTGCGCCTCGTCCCTTGAGAGCAGCCCCACCAGGCGCTCCGGCCTGGCGCGGCCATTGCCCAGGTTGTAGGTCATCACCGTGAACTCTGGCAGGCCGGCAAGGCGAGGAGATCTTAGCAGGTCAGTGGGAGTATGCATAACGATTGCATCCTGTCTGATCAAAGAAGGAGCTCATCTCGACGCAAAATAGCGATAAAGATTACGCAGATCATTGAACACCCAGCATGCCATAGCTGCCAAACTCAAATCCAGCTCCAAGCGCAACAATCTCGGGCAGGAAAGGAAGCTGGTCAGGCTCTCCACTCAAACAGATCATCAGGTTCATCAGAAGTTCTCCTGACTTTGAACCTTTTGCACGCCAGCCTGCCTCCACTTAGCCTCAGTCATCCCATTGCCTCATCTCATTCCACCTCCTGCGAGTCAGATACTATATCATACACCCACATGATCCGTTTTCTGTTATGCTTCAATTGATCATCCATGTAATCAAGTGACAAACGTCACATGACTCAATCGTAATTTCTACGTTACACTATGAAGAAAATTGGGGAGTATATTTTTCAAATTCCTCTCATTTACCTGGATAAAAAATCTTTTAGGAGATCACCGGATGGAACCTCTCAAATGCAAAGTCAACAGCTCGCCGCTCTCATACGCTTTATCTGTTTGCGCTGGTAACCGGCATAGCCTTGTTCCTGCTGGTTGGGCTGGTTCAATTTTTTCGACTGACCTCGGCTCAAGCGGCTTACTCGGCTGGTTCTGCTGATGGGGATTTTATTGTCGCCATGGGAACGGATGTCGCCGGGCTGGACCCAGCCTTGGACCTGGACTCCACCTCGCTCCTGGTGGCCAAACAAATTTACGACACGCTGGTTACGTACCAACCGGGCAGCTCACTGACTACTCCCTCCCTGGCTGAAAGCTGGACGGTCTCGAGCAATGGCTTGCTCTGGACTATTAACCTGCGCGCGGGTGTCAAATTCCAGGATGGTAATGCACTGAATGCATCCGCGGTTGCTTATAACCTCGAGCGCTGGTGGGACCCTGCCCATCCCTATCATAATGGGAGCTTTGTTTATTTTAATGGTTTGTTTGGAGGTTTTAAGGGCGATCCAAACTGCCTCATCGCTGGCGTCGCCACCAACGGGACTTCCCAGGTTAAGATTTCCCTCTCTCGGCCGAGCAGCAACCTGCCAAGCATCCTTGCTCTCCCTGCATTCTCCATCGCCAGCCCGGCTGCCATCCAGGCAGGAACACTCTCCTCCAACCCGGTGGGCAGCGGCCCGTTCAAATTCATCGAAAGGCTGCCGGGAGACCATGTGAGCCTGGGGGTTAATCCCGATTATTGGGGAGGCGCCCCGAAACTGGGCACACTGACTTTCAAGGTGATCGCCAATACTGCCGACCGCTACGCCGCGCTGGAGAATGGAAGCGTGCACAGCGTGGGTGACTTACACAACGATTATGCTGCCAGCGCAGCTTCTGATCCCAAAATGCAGGCGAGCTGGCGGCCAGCAGTGAGTATCGGTTACCTGGGCATTAACCGCAGCCGTACGCCGCTGGATAATCTCCTGGTGCGGCAAGCCATCGCCCATGCGATCAACAAACCAGACCTGATATCCAACCATTATCTAAATGGTACTCAAGCTGCCGGGCAGTTTCTACCGCCCGCAATCTGGGGCTATAAACCTTCCCTGACCGATTATGCTTACGACCCAGCCCTTGCCATCTCGCTACTATCACAAGCCGGATACAGCAGTGGTTTCACAACGACCCTTTCATACCGTCCAGTCTCTCGTCCCTACCTACCCGATCCGGCTGCCACAGCGAATGCCATCCAGGCCGACCTACAAGCTGTCGGCATTCAAGCCACGGTGATTGAGTATGATTCGACTACATTCTTGCAAAAGGTTTACAGCGGTGAGCTGGATCTCTTCTTATTAGGCTGGTCACCGGATTACCCACATTCTGACAATTACTTTTCTCCCATCCTGTGCAGCTCGACGAGTATTTCTGTAGGCCCTATCGACACTCAACTATGTAACGGCGTCCAGGCTGCGCTATCAATGCCTGATTTTAATGACCAATTAGCCGCCTATCAAACAGCCAGCCAGCGCGTCCATGACAGCTTGCCGCTCGTGCCGCTAGCCAACACCCGCAGCCCACTGATCATGCGTGATGTTGTTGCCGGCCTAAACCCTTCTCTGATAGGGGCAGAAGAGTATAAAAGTGCAACGATCACCGGAGCTGCCCAATCTATGATCAGCCCTGATACCGGCGGCAGCCTGGTTTATACAAACACCCAGGGTCAGCTTGCCAGGATTATAGTCCCCGCTGAGGCGGTGATCACTACCACGCTGCTCCGCTATGCGGCCATGGAGACAACCTCTGCGCCACCCTACTTCGCCAGCGCGAAGCACAGCTTTGAGCTCAGCGCCCATCGCAATGGAGATAATCTGCCAGGCTTCCTTTTTCAAAAACCAATCCTCATCACCCTCGGTTATGCAGACTCCCAGGTAACCAGGTTAAAGAGGAGAGCTTAATGCTCTATTATTGGGATGGAGCTGCCTGGGTGGATGCCGCAACCACGTGCACCCCACACTCCACCTACACGCGCAATCTGGCTGCCAACCAGATCAGCCTCCCGGTTTGCCACCTGACCCAATTTGCGCTCTTTGGTCGGCCCACACCCGGCTTATATTTACCTTTGGTCACACGGTGATCTAAGAGGGTAAAACAGTTTAGGTTGTGGCCTTCTGGCACAGCAGGAGGCGTTGCCAAAGCAGGTATCATTCTCTACGATATCTGCAATCAACCCGCGCGTGGATGCGTGGACGGGTTTACAGCCTCTCCTAATTACCCAATCCATTCCATGGAAGGGGTGCGCCTGGCGAGCGCTCAAAATCTGCACGGACACGACTAACCAGCTAAAGCGAAAACCACAATCCTGACCAGATAGGTATGTGATACGGGAAAAACGGGCTCCACCGAGCCCCAGCACCAGGCTCCCGATTTCCGCCTCATCCAGCTAGACGCAGCCAGGCAGGCCATCCATCTTCCTCTGGGCATGCAGATCGACCTGGGCGGGATCGCCAAAGGCTGGATCGCCGAAAAAGCCGCTTCTGTGCTGATTCAAGCTTGCCAGGCTTGCGCAGTCAACGCGGGCGGCGACATGTTCATGATCGGGCTGCCCGCCGGGCTAACCACCTGGGAAGTCGGGCTAGAAGATCCCCTGGACCCCGCACGGGATCTCGCCGTTTTGGAGATCACTCCCGGAGCCTTAGCCACATCCACTATCACCAAGCGCAGATGGGTGCGTGGCGGCTTGTGCCTGCATCATCTGATCGACCCGCGCACCGGCACATCAGCTGACACAGATTGGCTGAGCGTCACGGTCAAAGCTCCACACGCCCACCAGGCAGAGGCGTATGCCAAAGCGCTTTTAATTGACGGGAATGGCGCCAGCAGCTATGAATTATTTGATTATCCCCAAACCGCCTTTCTCGCCATCGACTGCGAGGGGACATTATGGGGCTCACCCAACAGCAGCGAGGTTTTTCATGTCACCGGACAAAACATCCTCTAATCAGCGTAGAACTTCCCCAGCCCTGGTCACCTGGATCCTGGCAGGGGGCTTGATTGCCGTGATTGGGGTTATCAGCCTGCTCGGGCTGCTCGTCCTCAAGCAGCTTCCCATTGGGCAGGCACTCTCCAACCAGCTCGGCTGGGTGCTTTCCAATAACTCCGAGCGCACCACCTGGTTCATCACGCGGTCTTCCGCTTGGGTGGCTTATATCCTGCTGTGGTTCTCTACGATGTGGGGTTTAGCTTTGCCGACCAAGCTCTTCGATCGCTTTCTGTCGCCCTCCTTTACCTTTGATTTTCACGAGTATCTCTCGCTGCTGGCGCTGGGTTTTGTATTCCTGCACGTCGGCGTGCTGCTTTTCGACAGCTACGCGCCCTTCTCGCTCACGCAGATCCTCTTTCCCTTCCTTTCCACTTACCGCCCCTTGTGGGTCGGGATCGGAACGCTGAGCCTCTACCTTTCACTGCTGGTAACAGTCACCTTCTACCTGCGGAAAAAGATCGGGCAGAAGAAGTTCCGTTCCATACATACCCTCAGCCTGGTCGCCTTTTTCGGCGCGGCACTGCATGGTTTCTTCTCCGGGACTGATTTCATCCCTGGGTGCTGCCCAGGTGGTCTATTTCGGCACCCTCTTGCCGGTAATTTTCCTGAGTGCTTATTGGCTGATCCGCGCAGCCCAAATCAAATCGGAGAAGCAGGCTGGCCTCGTGCGCCAAAGCTGATATGGAATAAGGGGGAATGGATTTGGGGATAGGGGCTCCTTAAATCCAAAGGACAAGCTGACAGTTTGTCCTGCACCTACATCAGCGCCTCCAACGGAACCTCCCTCATCCGTTCGGGCACGAATACCCTCACCCGCGGGTCAATCCGCTGGAGGCGGCGCTCGAATGCCGCCAAGTCCAGGCGCTGCAGGGGTGGGAATGCCAGCCGGGGAGGCAGGAAAGAGGGCCTGGCAGGCTGCGTGAGAGGCGTCCACATGTCGTCCCAATGGTTCGGGAACACAACCTTCGGCTGCACCCGCTCCAAAAGCTGCCGGCAGTAGCTTTCGGAATGGTAAGGCTGCAGGCAGAGGAACGCGGCTCCTTCCGCCAGCTCAGGCGGGCTGCCACTGTTATCAAAGATGGAAATCCCTTCCGCCTCAACCCAGAAGGAAAAGCATTCGTCCAGTCGGTACTGCCGGGCTGTGAAGGGCGGCTTCAGCCCCGATGAAAGCCTTCCCGCATTAAAAAGAGGGATGCGCCGGTGCTTTGCAAGAATAACCTTCACGCTGAACTCACCCAGGGTCAAACAATCGCCAGGCTGGACCTGGTGGACCTGCGCAGGGGGTACCCCATCGAGCAGGCAGAGCTGGCAGGCGTTCGCAGAGCCATACACCTGTGCCCCTGTCGCCCGAGCGAGGCCTGGCACATCCAGAAGATGGTCGTAATGGGCGTGGGTGACAAGGATGTAGTCGACGCGAGAGATGTAGGAAGAGAGCAAGGAATGGTCAGATTGCACCCCCCCTGCCCACAGGCGCTTAAACTGGATACGGGTAAGGCAGGGATCGATCACCAGAACTTGATTGTTAACAGTAAGCTCGACCCCGGCGATGCCAAGCCAGCGAAAGATCATTTTACCCACCAAGGCAAGGAGATCACGAAGAAAACCATTAGAAAATCTTCACGAACAAAAAACCAAAAATTCAATTTTTGAACTTATGCAGCTCATATATCAAGGTTCGTCCATGAAAAGAATGGGGTCGTAGCGCCGCTTGAGGGCGGGCAGGCGGCTCTGGCAGGCTTGCTCTAAGCTGCTGACCAGGCAGCCATTTGAGGCGTAGACTTTCACTTCCAATGGGGTGCTGAAGTATTTCCGCCAGTAGGCAGCCAGGACGTAAGCAGTTCCACCGCCCTGGTAGCACCAGTCTTCGTGACGCAGGATCACCTGGCTCGGGACCCAATGCAAGTATCCAGGCATAAGCGCTTCCAGGCTGTCGGGATAATGCCCTTCTTGGACCTGGTAGCGGTTAATCGCAGCAGCAATTTTGTCTGCCCGCTGCCGGGTGAGAGCTTGATAATCGGCATTCCAGCCCATCCAGAAGGCGCTCAGGAGTAAGACCGGCGTCAGGAGGGCAAAGCAGAAGCCCGCTGAACGAAACCAGTGCTTCGCTTTGATGCCCATCAGCGCCCCACAGATCACAGCGGCAAGGCTCGCCTGGTAAGCCAGCCAGATGCCTCCCAGCCCATCGGAGGTCTGATCCCAGACCGATGCCCAATAGGTGACGTAAGCCAGGGTGAGGAGCAGGAGCACCGCCAGGCTGAAAAAGAGAATCCTGCGCCAGGGGCGGGTATGCCAGGCAGGTTTATCCTCTCCAGACGGTGAGGTGGTTTTATGGGAAATGCCAAGGGAGCTCGAAATCAAGGCCGCGGCCAGGATCACCACCAGGCTGGGGAAGGTGAACAGCACCGGCTGCAGGAGGCGGATAACCCAATTGGGCAAGATCTCCCAAAGACGTGGAAACACATCGAAGTGGACCATTCCCAGACAAGCCATGGCGAGCAAGCTGAGAGTGATGTAGAGATTCATATTTGAGAAGTCAATCTGGAGTTTCCTGTGTTTGGTACAAAGGCAGTCCTGGAAATTCGCTTTTATTTCTATGGAGACCCGTAAGCAGATAACGGCGAATTAATCGAGTTCTTCCCAGGAGACCATAACACTGGAAGCGCGGTCAAGTTAGATTGAGAGCTGATCTGAGATTTCGCTCCTGAGAGCACATCCCGAAAACGCAAGGTGCCAGCCCGGTTAGGTGAAAGCACTGCAATCCAATATTTCGTCCCGGCTGTCAGGTTTGTTCCCGTTACCACTACGGAATTCCACTGCCCATTGGTTGGGTTCACAATTTTTCCTTTCACCAGCAGCGTACCCGGGTTGTTGCTCCCTGTATTTGTATAAATACCAATTTCCACACTGGTCGCAGTACTCAAACTATCAACATACACATACAGGCGTGCAACCTGCCCGCTGGCGGAGGCCGTGTATTGGAAAGCTTTAGCTTTTCCCGCGCTGCTCGCTTCCTGGTTTGAGCCAAGGTAAGTCGTCCCAATATACACAACGGGTGTGCTCGTCGGGGTAGGCGTGGGGCTGGATGTGGGTGTGGATGTACCAGTCAATGTTGCTGTAGGGGTAAGGGTAAGTGTGGGTACAGCGGTAGCGGTCGGTGATGGGGTCGGTGTTCGAGTGATCGTTGGGGTAGCCGTCCTGGTCGGCTCAAGCGTCATGGTGATTGTCGGAGTGGAGGTATGGGTTGGCTCCTGCGTAGCAGTCGCAGTCGCTGTAGGGGTATGTTCGAGCGTTAGAGTGGGTGTCGAGGTTGCTGTATTTGTGGAGATTGGCGTTTGGGTAGCTGTGCTTGTCGGTACAAGGGTCTCCGTAAGTGTGGGGGGCAGCGTGGGAGTTAAAGTAAACTCAGCAGTCGCCGTCGGAGTTGCTGTAGCCGTATGAGTAGGTTCGAGCGTTAGAGTAGGCGTCGAGGTTGCTGTATTTGTGGAGATTGGCGTCTTGGTAGCTGTGCTTGTCGGTACAAGGGTCTCCGTAAGTGTGGGGGGCAGCGTGGGAGTTAAAAGTAAACTCAGCAGTCGTCGCCGGAGTTGCTGTAGCGGTATGAGTAGGTTCGAGCGTTTCTGTTGCGGTACCCTCCTGGGTTGCAGTGGGGGTAGAGGTATGGGTAGGTGTTAAAGTTTCTGTGGATGAGGGAGTGCTCGTTGGCGCAGGAGTGAACGTGGGCATTCGCGCAGCGATGCGCCCATAATATATGGTTGGAGAATTATAGGGTGGGGCAAAAAACAGGAATTCGATCGTTTCAGGACGGTTATATCCAGTTACAGACCATTTTACGGAGGGGCTGGAGTCGAAGGAACCAGAAGCAGGATGTACGGCAAAAAGCTGCGGAGAACCCCAGGTACCATCCTCCGCTCGCTTAATCACACACATATCATCTAAAGATTTGCAGGAATTATTCAGGGGATGTCCGTGCCCGATTATATACAACTCCCCCGCATTATTCCACGCCATGGCAGGATCGTTTGAATAGGCATTCAGAGTTTGATCGACCCAGCCAGTGCCTTGGTTGGACACATGATGGATGCGCCCATAATCGTTGCCGATATAATTTTCGATATAAGTGAGATGGCGGGTGCCTTCTAGGCTGACCAACAAGCTCGGTCCTTGGTCAATGTTAATGCCAAAATAATGGGATATCCAGACGGGAGAGGTACTGACTACCTCAATATTGCCCCACACACCTGCACTCGTCCTAGTGCGCGCCAAGATCTTTGCTGGGCTGCTGGCCTCAGAGACCCAGGCCAGGGTGAGGGTCTGATCAACGGGTGAAATTGCCAGCACAGGATGGTTAGCACTGCCAGCCGTATCTACCTGAGTCTTTTCGCCGAGCGCTACCAAGGTGTTAGTATTCGACTCATAAGAAAACACCTGATGATTGATGTGGTTTGTCTTGTTCCAATAGGCAATGTGGATCCTTCCATTCGAATCCATCATTGCTGAAACTCCGCTTGTTCCGATATAATCACCCGTTACGCTGCCGCTATCGCTGAAGAGCGGGATAGGATTGCGAAATGAGTTGCTCACCACATCGAAGGGATAATCAAGAACGAATCCTGTTCTGGTGAGTGCCAAAACATGGATGATGTTCTCTCCATTGTATACCGCCTCGATAGACAGCGGTTCTCCGTTGGAAATTGTTTGGGCGACTAATGAAAAATCGCTGCTCGCGTTCGGCAATCCGCCATTGGGTGTCCAATAACTCAAGATACTCAAAGAATAAGGCTGGGCGGCAAAAACATATAGCCGGTCCGTATTCGTCCTCACGATCTGGCGGGGGATCACATCCGTAAAACCACTTCCCACAGACATCGACAAGTCCGGGATGGGTGTGCTGCTGCTGGTAAGGATCGGAGTCGGCGTAGCGGTAAAGGTCAAAGATGGCGTAAACGTGGTTGTGGGAGTTCTCGTCGCTTCCGGAGTCGGTGTTTCGCTCGCTGTGATGGTAGGGGTGTCCGAAGCTGTCGGTGTAAGCGTTGGAGAGGCAGTCCAGGTAGGTGTAACCGATTGGGTGAGGGTCGGTGTAGAGGTCCATATCTGCATCCCTGTCGGCTCCGAAGTGGCTGTCTCAGTTGCAGAGGCAGAAGGAATGGAGGTTTCGGTTTAAGTCCATTCCGGTGAATTCGTTGCTGTGGCAGTAGGCGTATGTGTCACCGTGGGTATAGCCGTTGCCGAGGCGGTAGGCGTATATGTCACTGTGGGTATGGCCGTTGCCGTGGGGGTTGGCGTATTCGTCGCTGTGGGTGTAGCCGTCCAAGTTGCGGTAGGCGTTGCAGTGCTCGTCCGGGTGGCTGTCGGAGTAGAAGTCTCAGTGCTGATAGGTGTAGAGGTCGGTGTGCTGGTGGCTGGTGCTGTCGCAATCCCAGTCCGCGTGGATGTGGGGGTAGGGCTGGCCTGGCTTTCCTCCACGGCATATGCAGACATCGGCGACATGGAATAGACATTGCCCTTCGTCCAGGTGGCTGGGAGTGCAGCAAGGTTCGTTTGTGAACTGGTTTGGGCTAGCCCACCCGAGGACACATCCCGGAACCAGACAATTCCTTTCCCTGTCGGACCCAGTACTGCAATCCAATAACGGGCTCCGCTGACTACACTCACTGAAGTCACTGGTACAGCATTCCAGGCTCCTTTCGCAGGGTTCGTGATCGAACCTTGGGTCAATAAGCTGCCCGGGTTGTTGCTGGAATCAGCATAAAGTCCAACATTAACCTGGGTAGCCGCACTGCTGGGGTCGATATAGATATAAATTTTGTTCACTGACCCGCTGGCAGTCGCGGTATACTGAAAGGCTTCAGCCATCCCGGCCGGGTTAGAGTCCTGGATGTTTTGAATGGTCTGATTGCCAATTAAAATCGTTGTAGCAGCCTCAGCAGAATAGAGCGTAAAGGTGCACAAAACGAAAAGAACGCAACCGATAACCGTATTGCGTAGTGAATGCCTTGTAAATCGCGCGCACATAGATACCATTACAGCTAACCTCATAAAACCCAAGATAAATCCTAACGATTAAAGCTGTAACCCATTTCACAAAGGATGCTGGATTGTGAAATTTCTCATAATTATATCATCGCTATCAGCAATCCAGAACCACCGGGTTTTAGTTAGGTGTTTAGCCTAACCAGTTTTGATACAGGTACCATAATGTCAAACCGTCTCGGCCAGGTTGTGGATCCAGCGCTTCGAGTAGTAGCGCCAGGTGGCGATGACAAACTTGGTGCACTCATCCAGCATGGCCAGGGCATAGACCCAATAAACGGGCAGGTGGAAGACGAAGGCTCCTATTGAAGCCATGACGACGCCGACCAACCACATGGTGCCAGTCTCGAGGAAGAAGGAGAAGCGGGTGTCTCCTCCGCTGCGCAGGATACCGACGATCAGAATGGTGTCAGCGGCGCGAATCCACATGATGCAGGAGAGGACGATAAGTACCCGACGAGCATTCTCGGTAACCTCCGCGGAGACTTCAAATAAACCGAGGATAAGCGGTGAGAACAGGAAGATCAGGATACCAACGAGAACACCGATGACCATTGCCAGGCGCAGCGTCCAGCCGGCATACCAGTACGCTCGATCGAGGTTATCGGAACCGATCTGGTTTCCGACGATCACTGCGCAGGCGGCAGCCATGGAAAAGACCGCCACCATGCCCAACTGGTCGATGGTGCCGACGATATTCATGGCGGCAATGGCTTCGGTGCCCATGCGACCATAGATGGCATTGTAGGTGGTTACTCCGAGAGCCCAAACGATCTCCTGAGCGATGATCGGTAAGACAGGCTTGAGCACCCGCCAGGCAAAAATCCTATCAAAACCGAACATCTGTTTGAGGGATGCGGCAATCGGGGAGCGCGTTAAATACACGGCACTGACCAGCAAGGTACACTCCAGCACGCGGGCGATAAGTCCAGCCAAAGCTGCGCCGCGCAAGCCCATCTCGGGCAGCCCAGCCTTGCCAAAGACCAGAAGGTAATTTAAGAGTGTGTTCAAGATCAGGGCGATGATGCTGATCGTGACCGGCAAGCGCACCTGCCCGGTACTGCGCAGGATGGAGGCGAAGCAAAAGGTGATCGTGACGAAGATGTAGGAGCAGCCAAAGATCCGCAAGTATCCCGCACCAAGCTCGATTACTTCTGGATCTTTGGAATAGATGCTGAGGAATTGGTGTGGGAAGAAAGCAGCAACCGTGAAGAAGAAAAGGGCAACGATCAAGCCTAATCCCAGGGAGAGACCTAATACTTTGTGGATGCCATCAAGATTGCGTTTTCCCCAAAGTTGGGCAGTAAACATTGCCGTGCCGCTGAAAACGCCAAATAGGGCAAGCTGCAAGAGGAAAAAAGCCTGGTTTGCAAGACCCAGGGCAGCGACGGAAGTCTCTCCGAGCTGTCCAATGAAGACAACACTGACCATATTGAGAGAAGACATGACCAAGTTTTGCAGGGCAATGGGCAGGGCAATGGTGAAGAGGGCAGCATAATAGCCGCGGTCACCAAACAGGCGCACGAGGAGGCTGGGGCTAGCTGGGGCAGATTGGACCAAAAAGAGTCTCCGGTGAAACAGGCTGAAAGATAAGTGTACCGGAGAGTTGTGAAATCGTCAAACTGAATGTGGAAGCCGACTTTTTAGGAAGTAAACCGGTCGAAAGGATCCACATCTGCTTATATAGTGAAGCAG
The DNA here is from genome assembly GCA_963751425.1 of uncultured Chloroflexia bacterium. Lineage (GTDB taxonomy): Bacteria > Chloroflexota > Anaerolineae > Anaerolineales > UBA4823 > CAVVUF01. The sequence goes on from CAVVUF010000005.1 coordinate 193,002, forward strand.
ACCGGCAGCAGAGCGAATCCCTCGAAGCCAACGTCGAGCCCTATCACCCAGAAGACGAGGCGGAGGTGCAAGAAAAGTTTCAGCTAGTGAAGGATTAGCCGTTTCATATCCGGTACTTACGGCAGATCTTCTTTGCCAGAACAGCATTTAAGTCAAAAAAAGCATTTACCAACTTACCCAAACTGTGCAGCTTCTGCCCCTCCCTGAACTCGCGGTAAAGCAGGCGCGTCTCGCAGCTTTCCAGCAAGACCAAGTCATCAGCCTTGCGCTGGGCCTGGACGATTGCCCTGGCCTGCAAAATACTTCTGAAGTGCCCAAGCACCCATGCCCAGGCCGATAAACTGACCTTCACCCCCCTCCTCCCAGGCGGAGGGAATGCGCCAGGTCGAACAGCTCTGCCAGCAATAATCCAGGCAGCAGGAGCAGGAGGGTGCGCCAGCGCCAGTACTTGTAAAGCAGGATGTAACGGTTGCGCTTTGAATAGTACAGGCTGAAATAACCCGGGCGTTCCGACCAGTTATCGTGCAAGACCCTCGATTCAGGCGTGAAAAGGCTGGAGAAACCTGCCAGGCAGGCCCGCCAGCACAGGTCAATCTCTTCGGAGTACATATAGAGGAAACTCATCAAAGCCCGCCAGGCTTTCCCAAAGTGACTGACGGATGGCAAACGAAGCTCCCGATACAGACCCAACTCGAGCGGACTGCATGAAGTCTCCGCTGGCAGCATCAATCCGCGCCCGAAGATCAGGCCCGAATAATGGACATCCATCCCGCACATGTGAATCAGCTCAGGCTGGCGCATCATCAATACTTTTGAAGTGGTCAACCCCACTTTGGAATTTACCTCCAGAGGAGCCAGCAGCCCATCCAGCCAGCCCGGAAGCGGTTGGGTATCCTGGTTCAAGAATACCAGAGTTTCCCCATGGGCAATCTTCGCCGCCTGGTTGCAGGCGGCTGCAAAACCGGTGTTTTGGGTATTCTCCACCAGCCTGAGCTGCGGCCATTTGCGCTTTACAAGGTCCACTGACCCATCGGACGAGGCATTATCCACCAGGATAAGCTCATCTGCCTCCGTCAGCTGAGGTATGAGGCCAGCAAACAGGTTCTCAAGGTAGGCAGAGCCGTTATACAGGACAATGATGATGCTGGAACGCATTTATTTCAGCGTCAGCAGTCCCCAAGAGGCGGGGTTAGCCAGCCAGCGCGTGGATACACTGGAGATCATGGTCTGCTGCAGGTTCTCATCTTTCTTGTCGTTATCTGAGACCGAAATCGCAAAACCATACACCTGGCCGCGCCCTGGCACAACGCCGAAAACCGACCAGGGGACGGCGAACTCGATGCGATATCCACCATCCATCTTCTCAACGCCAATGGGGACACTCGACAGGCTGCCTTCCTTCCCTTTCGGGAACCACAGGTAGGCTTCGGTATCATCACCCAGGTCGGAATAGCCCGGGGAAATTCCAATCTGGTAGTCGTAAGAAACCAATCCTTGGGAAGGGCTGTCGGCATAAGGATTGGTCGAAAGCAGGAGCTCGAGGCTGTCTCCCAGGTAAAGGTTGGCACCCGTTGCATGCTGGGCATACACATCGTCATAGACTTTTACCGCCAGGTATAGATAGCTGCTGTCCCAACCCACCCGGTAGGAAGCCTGCAAGTCATCGGGACCAGTCCATTCGGAGGCCTTCCAAACGACATACTTGAGCGGGTATTGGGTGGTGGACCATTCGTCCCAGGGGCCATCGATCGTAGGCGCGGTGGAGAGATAAGCCGCTGAAACAGCCGGGCGCGGGTTTGGCGTGGAAGTATTCGTCGGCCGTGGGATTGGTGTGGAAGTATTCGGCGGCTGCGGCGTGGGGGTGAAAGTAAGTGTTGGGAGCAATGTTGCAGTGGGCAGCGGTGTAGGAGGAATGCTCGTTGGGGTGTCGGAAGGTTGAAGTCCACCAACCAACGGCAACGTGGTAGTAAATTCCGAAGTTCCGGTTGGAAATGAAACCGCCGCCACGGAGGTATCCGTAGGGAAAGCGTTCACCGACGTGGAAGTGGGAAAGACAATTGTGTCACGTGGCAGGTTGCAGGCTGCCAGGATTAGGCTCATCAGAATGATTAAAAAGCTCCACTTTCGAATGTACATATTTCCTCCTTACTTTACGATCACGGTTACTTCGTACGTTTTCTCTGGTTTGGTAGTCTCTTCCCAAGGGCGTTTGTAATCAAAATGCAGGGTGGTTTGCCCCGGAGCAACGGCCTTGAAAGTAAATGTAACCGTACCGGGAGAACCGACCAAATTGGAGGCGGCCTCAAACTCAGGATCGCCCTGCGGCTCGATTAACTGCGGAACCTGGGGAGCCATCACCCAATTGTACCCGGTAGTCAGGTTGCCCTCCAGGGAGACCTGAAAAATTTGATCTTGCTGGACTTCGACCGATTGATCGGCGTTTTCTGCTGACAATACGAGCATGTCAGGCTGCGCAGGGCTGCAAGCGGTGATGAATAAGATCATCGGAAGGAAGAAGAGAAGGGTAAGTTTCATTGTATATCACTCTTTTTTGTTCGAATGGACAAACTGACTGTTTGTCCTACATTTGGGCAAGCGCGTTAAATTCGAATTACCCTATAGACTGCCCTTATACGGAAATTGTTCCCGCATCAAAGGATCAGATGAACTGCCCTTTAGCAATCGTGATCGATTTTCCACCCACCCAAACGTTGATCTTCCCATCTTGCTCATCCGCTTTTAAATAGAGCAGCGAAGGCCGGCCAATCTCGTAGCCCTGCTCACTGGTTACCGAGATGACAGGCTGACCCCAATAGCGGTGTCGCACCAGGTAGCCAGCCAGGCAGCCATTGCCGCTGCCGGTGGCAGGGTCTTCGGGGATGCCAAATTCATCTACAAAGACGCGCACACTGATGTGGTCTGTTTGGCTATGCGCTTCTGGGCAAAATATCAGGATGCCCTTTGCCCAGGTATGCTCGATCAGGGAAAAAAGACGGTCCAGGTTTACCTTCGCTTTCTGGAGGGCGGGCAAGCTTTTCAGCGGGGTAATGATAAAGGGCAAACCCGTCGAAACTTCCTCAATCGGAAACCGGTCGTCAATCTCAGCAGGAGATAGAATTCAAGACGGAAGCAACCTGGGTCAGGTCAAGCTGCTGCCCAAAGACCGGGGAGAGCTGCTTCATCCAAGAGTTCCCAGCGGGGTCCGAGTTGAAGGTCACAGGGATCTGCCCCGCTTTCACATTCAGGGTGACCCGGTCCGCTTGACCGCCAAGGATCTCACTGCGGATGATGTGGGCGGTGCCCAAGGTGGGGTGCCCGGCGAAGGGAACCTCTTCGTTGGGAGTGAAAATCCGAACATCATAACCACCCGCTCGTTCAGTTTCAGAAATGATGAAAGTGGTTTCCGAGAAATTCATCTCGCGAGCGATGCGCTGCATCTCAGACTCGGAGAGGGCAGCCCCACCGCGAAAGACGGCAAGCTGGTTGCCAGCGTATTTTACTTCAGTGAAGACATCGACAATGTAGAAGGTCAGGTTAGACATGGTTAGTTCCTTATCTTTCCCAGAAATGAGGTTTACTGCCCGCCCCCGGTGAGGGGTGCAGGATCATATTTGAATTTCATTTTCACCAGCTTTTCCTGGCAAGCCCAGCCTGCGTCTGGGGGATCCCCCTGGGAGGCATAGGTTTTGGCCTCGATCAGGCTGCTAAACCGGTCCCTCCAAAAAACGCCCAGGCGATAGTAATCTTGACCACCCTGGTAGCACCAATCTTCACTGCGCAGCACCACCTGGCGAGGCACCCACAGGAGCTGGCTGGGGACAAGCTCGGAGAGCGTGGTTGGATAAGCTCCATTTTGCTCAAAGTATTTCTGGATCGCTTCCTGGATAACGACAGCTCTGTGCTCCAAGATGGGATGGTAGGGGTAGCGTATTCCGATTCCAAAAGCAGCCCAAATTAGAGCGGTAACCGGGAGGAGGTAGATCCAGCCTACGGTGCGCAGCCAGCCTTTTCGCCGCTCCATGATCAGCCCGCCCGCTGCGATCGAAAGAAAACTCGCTGTGATCGCCATCCATACCGCTCCCAGACCGTTATCGGTATGGTCCCAGATGGATACCCAGAAGATGGTGTAAACCAGGTTGATCAATAAAAATATCACAATCCCCAAGCGCAAGAAAGCCCCATAACGCTGGGTGCGCTGAAGAACTGCCTCGGCAGCTTTTGCCTGAGGGAGCAGGCTTTCGACAGTCCGGAAGGTCAGCAACGCGCTCCAGGCGACGACCAAGCCGGCTTGCAAAAACAATACCGGGCGGAGGACCTGGCCAAGCCATTCGGGGAGTGACTTAAGCATCGGTTCAAGCAACCCCGTGCGTGACACCCCCATGAAAATGATCAACAGGAGCGAAAGGATAATTTCGTTAACCACCCCCTCCCTGACCAAGAGCCAAACCCAAGTGAGCAGGATAGCTCCGGGCAGCAGGGCAATGAAAAGCGCATAAGGTTGGAGCAAGAGGGCTCCCATTAATCCCAGGATGACAAAACAAAGCAGGATCAGGGCGACTGTGCTCTGAGCGGTGGAAGGAGATAGCCGATGGAATATTCCGGTCAAGATTAACGTCACTAAACCCAAGAGCAAAGGCGAACACAGCACCAGCACCGCAAAGGCAGGTTGGAGGAGAAGGGATGACCAACCCTGGACAAGGCTGAAGGTAATGAACAGGAGGGTCAGTGCGATGCTCTGGAGATAAAACACCAGGGTCAGGCGCTTCTCTTGAGGAGAGGCCTTTCGCAGGATCAAAAAGCCAACGATCGGTATGAGCAAAAGGGCGATGATTTCGATGATCAGCAAGGTTTGAACGGTCATGCCAATTCCATTATAAACGTGAAAATACCCAGGCTTCAAAAAGGAAATTTATTCTAATTTTCGCGTTCCAAGCAGGGCCAAGATTAACACACCCGCGGCGGTGATCCCAAACATCGGCTGCAAACCCAGCGATTTTGCCAGGATGCCGCTCAGCCAGGGTCCGGCAAACATGCCGATCGCATAAACAGCCTGGTGCAGCCCCATGGCGGTGGAACGCTGGCTGCTTTCCACTTTCTCGATGCTCATGCCCATTAACGTGGGGTATGAAAGCCCGAAACCGAGGCCAATAAAAAAGGTTGCCGCGAAGACCCAAGCCAAGGATTGTGCCAAGAATAGTATAAATATCCCACTCACTGTAGCGAGAAATCCGGACAGCACCAGGCGGCGAGCGCCGAAACGCCTGACAAAAGTCGTGGTAAAAAGGTTTCCCACAATCCCTATCGCCAGGTTCAAGCTGACAAGCAGCGATTGGGCAACGTTGCCGGCTCCGAACTGCTTTGCCAGGATTGGGACAAAACCGAAGGCGGTCGCCCAGACGGCGTACTGCGCCAGGGCATTGAGCAAGGAGGGAAGCAGAACATCTCTTCGGGAAACAAGCTTACCAGTGCCATACAGCGATGGAGATTTGCGTTCTAAGCGCTCTTCTTTAACCGGCAAATACACCAGGACTGCCAACCCGGCAGACACCGCAGCCAGCGTAAATGCCAGGCTGTACCCACCTAGATTATTCAATTCCCCCGTGATCCCGGTCGCAAACATACGGCTGACTGAATTGACCATCGAAAGCAGCGCAGTTGCCCGCACAGCTTCTTTAGGAGGGAAAAGGCTGGAGAACGCCACCACCAGGATTACCCAGGAAGCCGCTGCCAGGCCGGAGACTGCGCGGCCAACCAGTACACCCTGGATGCTCGCAGCCGAACCCATCAGCCAGGCGCCTAAGCCGGCAAGCAAAAATCCCAGAAAAATGAAAGGCCGGCGCCTTCCTAGCCAATCGGAGGCAATGCCTAACGGAAAGCGGACGATGGCCTGCCAAAGACCGTATTGGGCCAGGACAGTGCCGATCAGCGCCAGGTTCGAGGTTTTAGACTGAGCATATACAGGTAATGTAGGAACATAAAGGTAAAGGGAGATCCAGTAAAGGCCAACTGCCAGGCTGGTGAGCAGGATGGCAGGCGTGAAAAGGGTGGTTTTGGATGAGGACGTCATATCAAGTTTCTCGGATTTATTTTAGAGTTTTACCCAGGAAGGCAAACACCCGGTCGAGGTTCTCTGGCGAGCCAAACTGAGCATCGCCGTGCCTGGCACCTTCCAGTAGATCGAGGGTTACCCGATGAGATCCGAGATCTTTAGCCAGTTTTTCAGCGAAATTTACCGACTGCAGGCAGGGCACAGTATCGTCCTTCGTTCCGTGCTGGATCAGGAAAGGCGGAGCGTCTGCGCTAATGTAGGTTTCTGGGTTGGCTGTTTTTACCCGCTGCGGGATTAAGGTTATTTGCTCGCCCATGAGCAGTGACTCAGGTGAACATTCTCCATTATGCGCATCTTTTGGGCTAGGGCTAAATCCGCCAGCCCTCAATTGTTCATCCATTTTGAGAAAGTCAGTTGGACCAAACCAATCCACTACAGCCTGCACACCACAACTCTCCCCTGGATTACCCAGGCTCAAATCTTCCAGCTCGGGGACATTGTATGAAACGCCTGCCATAGAAGCCAAATAACCACCCGCAGAGCCGCCCCAGACCGCAACTTTACGGGGATTGAAGTTCCACCGCTCTGCTTCAGCACGGATCCAACGGAGAGCTGCCTTCATATCATGGACCAGCGCTGGAAATTTTGCTTCACCACTCAGGCGATAATTGATGGATACCACCGCGTATCCCCGGTTGAGCCCCTCCAACATGGGCAGAACCTGCACATCACCTTTATCACCAAACATAAAGGCTCCACCGTGAATCGAAACGATCACCGGAAATGGACCCAGGCCTTTGTCAGGCAGGTAGATATCCAGTTTCTGGGCTGGCGATAGGCTGGCATAAGGGATATCGAGCATTTTCCGTTTTATGACGGCTAAAAATTCGCTTGAGATTGTTCCAATTGGACCAGGCATCGTTAATTTCCTTCCTCAGGCATCGATCATATCCAGGCAGGTTATTATAATCTAACTCAACCTCTACAAAATTCGTGGTAAGATGGGTTTTTAGGAATTGCCGTGGTGAACCCCCGTAATTTGGGTTGTAACCCAAATTACGGATAATTCCACGCTAACTCCCAATGAGCAGGTAAGCTAAATTAATCCTACCAACCACAATAATTAAATAACGGAGGCTTGTAAACTGATGAACAAATCAAAAGATCAAGCAGCGCCCAGCCGCGCGGAAATTGATGCGAAGGTCGAACAGCTCCTGGAGCAGCTAACTCTGGAAGAAAAAATTGAAATCATGGATGCCGATATGCCTTTCTGGCAGAACATGGTTTTCATGATGGGCGGAGGGTATAACAAGCGCACCTGGGATGCCGGTGTGATCAGCCGCCTGGGGATCGAAGGCGTGCGCTTCAGCGACGGCCCGCGCGGGCTGGTGATGGAAGGCGCAACCACCTTCCCGGTCTCGATGGCGCGCGGGGCTGCCTGGGATACTGACCTGGAAGAGCGCGTCGGCGAGATCATCGGCCGAGAGCTGCGCGCCAAGGGCAGGCACCTTTTTCGGCGGGGTGTGCATCAACCTGCTCCGCCACCCGGCCTGGGGACGCGCCCAGGAATCTTACGGGGAAGATCCTTACCTTTTAGGTGAGATGGGCGCAGCCCTGACGCGCGGCGTACAGAAGCACGCCATGGCTTGCGCCAAGCACTACGCCCTCAACTCGATGGAAAATGCCCGTTTCACGGTGGATGTGACCATCAGCCCAAGGGCACTGCACGAGATCTACCTGCCGCATTTCAAGCGCTGTGTGGATGAAGGCGTGGCGTCGATCATGAGCGCCTATAACAGCGTGAACGGAGAGTGGTGCGGGCAGAACAAGGTCTTATTGACCGACATCCTCAAGCAGAAATGGGGCTTCGAGGGCTTTGTGATGACTGACTTCATCTTTGGGATGCGCGATGCCAAGAAAGCCGCCCTGGCAGGACAGGATGTGGAAATGCCTTTCCAAATGCATTTCCACCAGCATCTCAAAGGTTTGGTCGAATCCGGCGAGGTTCCCATGGAAAGGGTGGACGATGCTGTGCGGCGTGTGCTGCGCCAGCAGATCCAACTTGTGCGCCCAGGGGATTATCCCGCTGAGGAAATTGGCAGCCTTGCCAACCTGGCGGTGGCACGCGAAGCAGCCGAGAAATCGATCGTTCTGCTGCAGAACGAGGGAAACCTCCTGCCCTTGAAAGCGGTAAACAAGATCGCTGTGATCGGCAAGCTGGCAGCAAAACCGAACACCGGCGACACCGGCTCCAGCAACACGCTTCCGGCGCATGTAGTGACCCCATACCAGGGGGTGAAAGAGGCCCTGCAAGACAAGGCTGAAGTGGTGTTCGACGACGGCAGCGACTTGACACGCGCCAGGGTCATCGCCCAGGAGGCTGATGTGGTCCTGCTGGTGGTTGGCTACGAAGCCAAGGATGAGGGTGAGTTCATGGATCCTGCAACCGTACAAGGCTTGGCACACCTGTTTCCTCCCCCTTCTCCCGATGAAATGCCCATTGTGCAGGGTTTAATGCAGCAAATGGGTGGTACGACATCTAATGAGTTCCTCATGGGCGGCGACCGGAGCGACCTCACCCTGCATTCTGATGATGAAGCCCTCATTAAAGCTGTAGCTACCGCTAACCCAAAGACCGTTGTGGCGGTGATGGGCGGCAGTACGGTGATCATGGAAGCCTGGCGGAAAAGCGTTCCGGCCATCTTAATGCTCTGGTATCCAGGCATGGAAGGCGGGCATGCGCTGGCAGACATTTTGCAGGGTAAAGTGAATCCCAGCGGGAAGCTGCCGTTCGTCATCCCCACGCAAGCCGAGCACCTTCCTTACTACGATAAAAACGCCACAACCATCGAATATGACCTGTGGCACGGCTACCGCAAGCTCGAGCATGAAGGGCACGCACCTGCTTTTCCTTTCGGATATGGCCTCAGCTATTCAAGTTATCGCTATGCAAACCTAAGCCTCGCCCAGAGCCAGGTGGCTGCCTCGGGAACCCAGGGGATCAGCCTGGAGGTGACCAACACTGGAAAAATGGCCGGTGATGAAGTCGTCCAGCTATATGTTTCTGCGCTCGGCTCTGCGGTAGAAAGGGCTCCGAAAGAGCTCAAAGCCTTCAGGCGAGTTTCCTTGCAGCCCGGCGAGACGAAGACCGTGAAGCTCGACCTCCCCGTTTCCCGCCTGGCTTACTATGATGAGGCGAAAGAAGATTTCGTGGTGGAGCCGCTCGAATACGAAGTCTTTGTGGGCGCACATTCCCTCGACCCACAGGCGCTGAAGGGGAGGTTCAAGGTAAAATGATAAAAAGATATCCGCTAATCAACGCGAATAAATAAAAACGGATTCTTTATACGAGAAAAGGCAGACCAAGCGATTATCGGCCTTTTCTGATTTACCGAGCTTTCAATAACCGGTTGGGTCAGATCCTAAGGGTTTCAAAGACCCTTAGGATCTTTTTTCTGGAGATACACTTTCACTGCTTCCAGTACAAAGGCTGCCAGCTCGGGATGCATCTGGTCGAAGTTGGTCTTGAAACGAGGATCGGTGTTATATCCCTCCGCCAGCCCAAGTAGCTGGGCTTCATCCGGTGTCCAGAAGTAATTCATATGCTCCCGCCAGCGTACCACACAGGTTTGCGCCTCCGGTGAAGCCGGACCTTTGGGGATGGCCTGGATGAAATCGGTATATACTGCATTGCCTTCAGCTAGGATGCGCTCTTTTTCAGCTTCAGAATATTTTTTCCATTTTGCATTCGAGGCTTTTACAGTTTCTGGGTCATACAACCGCATGGCTTCCTGCTCATATTGTGCTTGCTCTTCATCGCTGAAGGCTGCGAACAGCTGTTTTGGACTCATGTTCTTTTCTCCTTGCAGATGAGATAGCGTGTCGTTTACGGTCTGGGACAGGTGCTGGAGGTGAAGGATACGCTGGTGGATCAACAGCTTGTGGCTTTCCAACGCATTGATCACTTCGAAATCGCTGCTTTCGAGGATCTTTTTGATCTCTAGGAGAGGCAAAGCGAGCTCGCGGTACAGTAAGATCTGCTGCAAACGCAAGAGAGAATCTTCTGCATAGTAGCGATAGCCGTTATCACCAACCAGAGAGGGCTTGAAAAGACCGATCTCGTCATAATAGTGCAGCGTGCGCGGGGTGATATGAGCTAGCCTGGAGAGTTGTTTGACCGTGAACATATGCACAGTATAAACCATGACGTAACGTTAATGTCAATAGGTAAAAAGTTAAGAAGCTCACGGATTCACGGATGACACGGATTCGAAAAAACGAAAAGCGTACACGGAAAAAATGGAAAGAGGGAAATTGTGGATCTTTACTCATATTGGAGAGAAAAGAAGCAATGGGAATGATTATTTAGAGATACTGTTTTTGTGGAAGCGGCTAAAATAGGGAAATACAAAAATCAAGAAAGTGATAGAATTTTATTTTTTTATTGACTGATCTTAGGAGCTGCTCGCACTACTATGCGCGCCCCACCGAGTGGGGAAGTTAACATGATCAGACTAATACGCAAGATATACCATTAGACAAGGAGAAACGGATGGAAATTGACCTGAAGAACCGGCTGGCGGTAGTGACAGGAGGGTCCGGCCAGCTTGGTAGAGCGATCTGCCGGACTTTAGCAGCATGTGGAGCAGATGTCGTCGTGCACTACAACACCAACCAAAGCATGGCGGAGAAAGTAAGTGCTGAGGTACGAAAGCAGCATGTACGCAGTATGACAGTTCAGGCAGATGTGACTAACCAGGCTGAAGTGGCCCGGATGAAAAATGAGATTCAGCAACTGCTTGGAGCACCAGATATCATTGTGAACAATGCCGTAATCCCCTATGCCTGGGACAATCTGCTCGAGCAAGACCTGGCAGATTATGAGAGCCAGTTCCGCTCCTGCACGCTGCACAACGTGCTGATGGTGAAAGCTTTCGTGCCAGCCATGCTTGAGAAGCACTGGGGGCGGGTGATTGCCATCAATACCGAATGCGTGATGCAGAACTACCCAACCCAATCTGCCTATGTATCTGGCAAGCGCGGAATGGATGGTGTATTGCGCGTGCTGGCAAAGGAGGTTGGCGGCAGCCAGGTGACGGTCAACCAGGTGGCGCCAGGCTGGATGATCAGCGATGATTTGCCCGACGGTGACAGCGAGGGAGAGCAAGCCTATAAGGAAGGCGTCCCACTGAAGCGACGCGGCTGTGACCAGGATGTGGCAAACCTGGTGGCTTTCCTGGCTTCGGACCTGGCAGGCTTCATCAGCGGGCAGTTTATTTCCGTCTCTGGCGGGAATATCATGCCGGCAATTTAGTTTTTCGATGCTTACTTACACTTACCAAAGGGTCCAGCTGTATAAATGGCTTTGATCTCACCCTCGCTCAAAGGTTTATCGTAAATACTCACTTCATCGAGCATCCCGAACAGCGGCTCAGTCGCGCTGCTCAAATCAAGATTCCCTTCATTAGCCACATCCCCCGTTATCTCGAAAGCTGCAACTTTCTCTCCATTCCGATATAAAATCATCCATTTCCCATCATACACACCCGCCACATGGATGAACTCACCGCGCGGCATAGGCCCAGGCGACCAGATATGGCGAAATTCGCCACCAATCGTCATAAAAAAGTTAAGCCTGCCATCAGCATCTTTGCGCAGAACAGCTTTGTTGCCCAGCGAGACAAACCTTTCGATGGAATCCAGCGCTTTCTCCTGCAGGTGATTGCGGTTTTGGTCCACATCCCCAGGTGTGGTAGCGTCCAACCTGACCCAGGTCTCAATGGTTAATCGCTGCAAATTGATTAAACGCTCATCCAGGACCTTATTGGTCGCAACACCCGGTTCCGTACCCGGCAGGGATTCAAAATTAAAGGCTTCCGCGACGATACCAGGAACAAACGTAACACCATTATTATTCGTCATCAAACTTGGGCCAAGCCGGTCGTTGGAGCCATCGCCATCGCCTGCCCACCAGTCGAGCATGCTAGCATACGGGCGGATGCATTCCATTCTGATAACCACATCGGGATCCTTTTCCCAGGTTAAGGTCAAGTTTGCAGTGAGCTGTGTTTCAAAATATTCCAGGCGCAGGGCATGTGGCCCACCCGTAAGGTCGATATCCGCGGCATAGACGGTGAACGGCTGTGCATGCCACTGGTTGATCAAAAGCTGGTCATCCACCCACAGCCGAACCCCATCATCACTGCCCACCCGAAAGCGGTAATGACCGGCGGGGAATTCCATTGTCCGGGTAAAGCGGGCGGAGAACCAATCCTTGGGGATGACACCGTCTATTGGACTTCCGAACTTCCACTCAAAATTAATTTGATCCACATCCTGGCAGGCTTTGGCCGCTCCAGACAGGTCAGGGTTATCCCAAAACTCAGCCTTCCAGCCTTTAATCTTTTGAGTGCAATCCGAAACGGTGGGAAGCTGCCCTGATTGTCCGGAATTATTCAGTGCTCCCTGGTCAGCTCCTGGCAGAGGGATCAAGCGCACATCATCAAAGAGAACGCGCCCCTCGGGCTTAGGTCCGCGCGCCGTCTCCAAGAAACGTCCGAAAGCAGCCTGGCGAAGAGCATCTCCATTTTCAGGCTGGTAGGTTCCCAGGGAACGCCCATCCAGGCGACATTCAAAGGTCATGTCAGCAGGGTTAAGCAGCAGACGGGCGGTGTACCAATGATTATAAGCTGCATCTACCTCCTGGTAAGCAAGCTCGGTTGGTTTTCCATCTTTGGTTTCTACAACACTGAATGCCTGCACGAACTTGCCATTTGACCAGGCTCCCAATCCGCAAGTTATCTTTAACTGTTTATCCTGGTAATCTGTTAGAAAAGCTAAACCATGCACCGCATAACCCGGTTGGGTTTGCTCAACGAAATTCAAACCCGCCTCCAAAACGCCCACTTGAACACCGGGGACACGCTGCCCTTTGAGAGTCCAGAGCTGGCAGCTTGAAGCCTGCTCAGATGGCTTAAAAACCAGGACAACCTTCCCACTCTGCACCATGCGACCATAATTCGTAAAGGTCTCACAATCGCCTGCCAGCTCCCATCGATCAAGGTCAATCTTACCCTCAATGCTGGAATTTTCGAAATCATCATACAGATCCATTACCGGCACGGGGGTGGGCGGAAGCTCAGGCTGGGGAGTTTTCGTAGGCGTAGGCTGGATTAAACCCAAGGAGATTCCTAGTGGATCCAGCTTGCCAGAAGCAAAGGCAGCCACACCCACCACAATGACCAACACCAGGACCAGCAGGGTTACTCCCAAAACCCACCTGCCAGTCTTTTTGCCTTGGACCGGCGCCGGCAAAGGGGCGGCACCGACTGCTCTTTCAGGGGGCGCCTCCACAGAAATCTGCGCCGAGGCAGCCGGCTGCGGCTCAGGGGGGCTAAGCGCTGTTGCAGACGGAGTGACCTTGGTGGAGACGGAAGTCTTTTGGGCGGGACGCTGGCGGGAGCGGTTGATCTCATCTTGCACGCGCTTGATCAGCTTTTCGACGTCCCCATAGCCGGGCTGCTGGGCTTTTACCTGCTCGAACAGCTTGAGAGCTTCTTTCCACTTTCCAGCTTCTAAGGCCTCTAGACCTCGCTGGTAGGCAGCCTTGACCTTCTCCAGGCGCTGCTGTTCTGCCAGGGAAGCTTTCGCTTTGGCGAGTAAACCCTTTGGGTCAGGTGCATTCGCATCCAGCACCTTCATGCGCTCGAAGATATTCACCACCGCCTGCCACTGCCCTGCCTGGTGAAGCTGCTCAGCCTGCGCATACAGGTCACCCAGCTCGATCTTCAGCTCGACAGTCTTCAACATGGCAGCCGACTGCTGGTATTCCTTATCCAGGGTGACCAACTGGCGCAGCTTTTCCATGGCAGAGCGCCAATCATCTTTTTGCATGGCTTCCTGAGCTTGAGCGTAGAGATCTGCAAGCTGGATTTGTTTTTCAACCTCCTGCAAGCGGCTCGCCGCGTCTTTATAGGAAGGATCCACATCTACGACTGCCTGGAAACAAGCGAGCGCTTTGATCCAATCTCTGATCCAGAAGGCGCTCAAACCATCAATATAATCCTGCTCCATGCGTTCCTTCAGGCGTGGATCCGTGGAACGCAGGGCTGATTGAGAGCCGGGGGTGACCGGCCTGGCTTGCGCCGAGACAGGCCGGTCGGTTTGGATTTCGCGTATGAGCGTGACCAGGGTAGAAGCTTCCATTTTTTGAGCAGACACCAGGAGTGCCTTCCGGAAGGCATCAGCCAGCTCATTGGCGGTCTGGTAGCGATCATCAGCGTTCTTGGCCAGTGCCTTGATGATGACCGCCTGGACCGGTTCGGAGATGGATGCATCGAAGTCACGCGGCAAAGGCAAAGGCTCGCGCACGTGAGCCATCAAAACCGCCATCGGCGTATCGGCCTGGAAGGGGACGCGGCCAACCACCATCTCGTACAGCACGACACCGAGGGCGTATATATCCGTGCGGCTGTCTACCTTTTCACCCAGGGCTTGTTCAGGCGCCATATAGGCAGGGGTGCCGATGGCTGCGCCCGTAGCCGTGAGATCCCCAGACTTACCCAAGACCTTGGCGATCCCAAAATCCATCAAATAAGCTGCACCCTCACTGTCGAGGATGACATTTGAGGGCTTGACATCCCGGTGGATCACGCCGCGCCGGTGGGCATAATCGAGGGCAGAGCAGATCTGAACCAGGAGGTCCAGAATATCGTGCATGGTCAGGCGGCCTTTGTTGAGCAGCTCCTTCAATGTGCCGCCTTCAACATAGCGCATGGCCATATAGGTGATGCCATCTTGCTCACCGAAATCGAAAACAGGCAGAATGTTGCGGTGCTCGAGAGCAGCAATCGTGCGCGCTTCGCGGATGAAGCGCTCAATGAACTGCGGATCTTCTGCGTAATGACTGGGCAGCACTTTGAGGGCTATGTAGCGCTCCATACTCGGCTGGTAGGCTTTGTATACCTTAGCCATACCGCCTTCACCAATCTGGTGAAGGATCCGAAAAGCCCCCAGGGTTGCTCCATTGAAGAGCTTGTCCACCAATCCCCTCCTATTTATTTTACAGGGATAGACAAGGTAAACAGGGTAAAAAGGAAATTTTCATTTCCCTAGATGATTGTACATCAGGGTGTATTAGGCGTCAAATGTACTAAGACAAATGAAGGAACTAAGAAAGACGGATATAATTGTAAAATCAACCTGTGAATATAATCACAATAAGAGGAGTTCAAGATGCCGGATATTGAGAAAATTATTCAACAAATGACACTGGAAGAAAAAGCTGCCCTGGTAACTGGAGCCAGCCCATGGTCAACCGTCCCCGTCGAGAGGCTTGGGGTTCCAAAAATGGTGGTTTCAGATGGTCCGCATGGACTGCGCCGGGTGAAAGATGAATTCTCTTTGGGAGAGGAGAGCCTGCCCGCAACCTGTTTTCCAACCGCTTCCTGCGTTGCCTCGAGCTGGGATGTGGACCTGGTCGAGGAAATGGGGAGAACCATCGCAGAAGAGGCCAGGGAGCTGAATGTCAACGTGGTTCTGGGTCCGGGAGTCAATATGAAGCGCACCCCGGTTTGCGGGCGCAACTTCGAATACTTTTCAGAAGATCCCTTCCTGGCAGGAGAAATGGGCACACATTTTATCCAGGGAGTGCAAAGCCAAGGCGTGGGGACTTCGTTAAAGCATTACGCTGCCAACAACCAGGAATACCAGCGCATGTCGGTTTCAGCAGAAGTCGACGAGCGGACCTTGCGGGAAGTTTACCTGCCCGCTTTCGAGAAATCGGTGAAAAAGGGAAAACCCTGGACGGTGATGTGCTCTTACAACCGCATTAACGGCACCTTCGGCTCTGAGCACTACCAGCTGCTGGTGGAAATATTGAAGGAAGAATGGGGTTTTGAAGGTCTGGTCGTTTCCGATTGGGGGGCTGTGCACGACCGGGTGGCTTCGCTTTTGGGAGGTCTCGACCTGGAAATGCC
Organism: uncultured Chloroflexia bacterium; assembly: GCA_963751425.1. Lineage (GTDB taxonomy): Bacteria > Chloroflexota > Anaerolineae > Anaerolineales > UBA4823 > CAVVUF01. The sequence goes on from CAVVUF010000005.1 coordinate 209,028, forward strand.
AGGACCGAAGCCGCGCCGCACCCAGGCTGTGGTGGAGGCAGTTAAGAGCGGAAAATTAGATGCAGCAGTTTTGGACAAGGCTGTTAAAGAGTGTTAAAGATCATCTTTAAGGCTGCTTTAACATCTAATGGAGGTACATTTGATCGAGCTGCCCACCATGCCACGGCGCGAAAGATCGCCGGGGAAAGCATGGTACTGTTAAAAAATGACGGCATTCTTCCTTTGAAAGGTTATCGTAAAATCGCCGTGATCGGGCGGACTGCCAAAGAAGCCCATTTCCAGGGCGGCGGCAGCTCGCATATCAATCCAACGCAGGTCGATGTGCCCTTTGATGAATTCCAGAAGCTGGCTGGTGGAGCAGCGCTGACTTACGCCGAGGGTTACCCCAAGGACGCCACCTCACAACCCGCGCTGATCGAAGAAGCTGTCCAAGCTGCCAAAGCGGCTGAAGCAGCCGTGCTCTATATCGGCCTGCCAACTTATAAGGAAGCGGAAGGACATGACCGCCAGGACCTGGAGCTGACCGAACAGCAGGTCGCCTTGATCAAGGCAGTGACCGCCGTACAGCCCAAGAGCGTGGTCGTGCTGAACAACGGTTCCGCGGTAAGTATGAGCGATTGGATCGATGGCACAGCCGCTGTTCTGGAAGGCTGGATGATGGGGCAGGCTGGTGGCGGAGCCATCGCTGATATCTTGTTTGGGAACGTCAACCCGAGCGGCAAACTGGCCGAAACCTTCCCTTTGAAACTGGAAGATACCCCTGCCTATATCAATTACCCTGGCGATGGCCGCGAGGTGCAGTATGGTGAAGGGATCTTTATCGGCTACCGCTATTACGATTATAAGAAAGCACCCGTCCTATTCCCCTTCGGCTACGGACTCAGCTATACCACTTTTAAATATTCTAACCCCAAAGTTTCTGCATCTTCTTTCCAAGATGTGGATGGCGTAACCGTCTCGGTGGATGTGACCAATACAGGCAAGGCAGCCGGTAAAGAAGTCGTGCAGGTCTATGTGCATGACCATAAAGCCAGGCTGGTCCGCCCGGACAAAGAATTGAAAGGCTTTGCGAAGGTCCGGTTGGAGCCCGGTGAAACGAAAACCGTTTCGATCTCACTCGGCTTTCGGGAATTTGCCTATTACCACCCAGCATTCAAGCAGTGGATCACCGAAGATGGCGAGTTTGACATCTTGATCGGGGCTTCTTCAGCAGACATCCGCGAGAAGATCACCGTCACCTTGAAATCGACCCTTCAGCTCCCCAGCCTGCTTTCCACCGACAGCACGATCCAAGATTGGCTGGATGACCCGCGCGGCGCCCAGGTGATCCAACCCCTCATCCAGGCTATGATGGCACAGATGAGCCAGACCTTTGGGGCTGACAATGAAGAAGGCCTGGGCATGGGTGAGGAATTCATGCTGGAGACGCCTCTGCTGGTGCTCTTGAACTTCATCGAAAGCAGGCTGCCTGCTGCTCCGGATGAGATCGTGGCTGGCTTATTAGCACAGGTGCACGGGTAGGACTAACCAGCTCGTGCGGGCTTATTGATCCAGGCGAGAAGTTAATTGATCGTGATTGGTTTTTATTTATTGCTTTTAGTTGCAGGGGGTTAGTGATAGCTTGTCAATTGTAGATGTATTATGAGAATAACCTGGCAGTCAGACCTGTGTCAAACAAGGCTGGCTGCCAGGTTTGATTCATAAAGAACATATTTTCCGTTCAACGCAGTAAAACTGGTAAAAATATTTTCGAAACCTCCCCTACATAGGCACTGACATTCAACTGTTTCGTCAACATTCCATCTGCCGTCACAAAAGTTAGACTGCCCTGCTGCCATCCAGGAGACAGGCGGCCTCTCAAAGCCGTTAAAATGGGTTTTGTAGAATTAGATCCACTCATGGGGTTTAATGTGAACCAATCCGTATTTTCAGAGGCGGTCCAATTAACGAATGCAGGTCCGAGCACCGTCATGGTTAGCTGTTGGTCGATCAGGTCCGATAATTCTATCAAAAAGACAGGTGCCTCAGGAAGAACACCAAAGGCCACCGGAACCTGCTCTGCCTCGACCGCCTGGAGCATATCGTAAGACCCAATCGTCCCCCCAGGGCGGTAATCAACCAGAACAACAGCATGGATTTTGTTCCAATCGACACCGGTTAACTCAGCGCTCTCCACCTGATAAGTGGCTGTCGTATTATTCGCCAACGTGATTTCCTGTATCAGTGTGCTGCGGACAAACCGGCTGGTTGTTTTGACATGCGCTTCTTCATAAATGAGCACATGTAAAGCAGCCGCATTTGTGGTGGAAAGACTTACACCGCTGAGGTTCAGCACCTGGATGTAAAGTCCTACCTTGTTTCCAGTCCGCCACCAGCCTGCCTGGATATCCGCTTTTGGCGGTCTAGCCAGGGCGGCATCCACCATCGCACTGTAAACGCTTCCGAAATTTACATAACCATTATTTATCTGGTTGCCGCTGTCCACCATTACCAATGGCAGAGACCGCCGAGCCTCCACTATACGCTGTCCACCACCGTCCAGATCGAGAGGCAGGGGCGTTGTCAACATCATATTCCAGGAAAACAACTGGCTGGCCTGTATAATCCAACGCCAATTGATCGACTGCCGCACCGGCAGCCTGGCAATTTCCTCAAGTTGCCCGCATAAATCCCTCAAAGACCACAAACCGCCCTGTTCCTTGAGGACTCAGATCGTCAGGAGAGACAAGCGTCTTCGAGCCGGCTTGATGATAATTCACAAAAGACAGAAATAAAATCAAAATAATGGATATGCGAAAAAGGCAACTCATTTTTCCTCCGATAACTATGGTTTTTGAATAAAAAGGGACTCGCAACCCCAGGGGCAATAGAATTTCATTTATCCCAGAGCGCCATCTGAGCTGGTACAGAACGCAAAACATCACCAGCCAGGACGGAAGCTGTCGAGCCCAGCACTCGGGCAGCGTGCAGCCCAGCCTGGGCATGGATCAACGCACCCGCCGCGGCGGCTTCGAAAGCTGGCATGCCCTGGGCACGCAAGCCAACGATGAGCCCAGCCAGTACATCGCCAGTACCCGCCCGAGCCAGGGCAGGCGTGGCAACGGGGATGACGGCAGCACGCCCATCAGGGGAAGCGACCACCGTGTAGGCACCCTTGAAAACAACCACATGTCCCCATTTATGGGCGAAGTGTTCGGCAGTCGCCAGGCGATCTGTCAGGAGCTCTTCTTTGGCAAGACCCGTCAATACAGCCATTTCTCCGGGGTGAGGGGTGAGGATGGACAAAGCTGGCAGGCGCCTCGGCCAATCTTTCAGCCGGCTGAGCAGCTTGAGGCCATCTGCATCAATCACCAGGGGAGGCAACGCAGCATTCTGACCCGGTTCAACTTCTAGCGCCTGCTGGGTAAACCCAAACACCTTGCGCTGCGGGCTTGCAGCCGCCAATAAGCCATCCAAGAAGCCCAGGGAGGTATCCTCTAGGCCAAAGCCCGGCCCCACCAGGAGGGCTGTAGCGCGGGCGAGGGCTTCTTGCACCACCGGAACAGCGCTCTCAGCGATGACACCCATCTCATCGGGCAGCAGCAGCCAGGTGGCTTCTGGGAACTGGCCCGCCAGGGCAGCATGCAGCGGATAGGGTACAGCCAGAGTCACCAAGCCGGCTCCACAGCGGTAGGCAGCCTGCCCTGCCAGCCAGGCTGCGCCAGTATAATTGACCGAGCCAGCCACCACTACGGCAGTGCCAAAGGTGCCTTTGTGGGCGGTGACAGGGCGCGGCGGGAGCACCTGACCTACCCAGGCATCGTCGACAACGAAATGCAACAGGTTCTTCCAGGCTGGCAGGTTCTCCAGGTCACCGATGCTGGCTATGCGCAAATCGCCTGTTAATTCCGCGGCAGGGAAACGCAGCAATCCCTGCTTTACTGCCGCCATTGTCACTGTCAGGTCGGCTTTCAAGCTCTCGGCAGCAGCCTGACCCGTATCGCAGTCAACTCCAGAGGGACAATCCACTGCCACGATTTTCAGCGGTGCTTGCCTGCTTGCCAGGGTGTCCTTGACGAAACGGAGTATATCCGAAAGCTCCTGCTTCAGAGGCAAACGTGCCCCAGTACCCAGCACCCCATCCATCAAGAGGCGGTTGGAAACAAGCAGATCTGCCAGGCGAGAAAAATCGCCGTCCTCACCTCGAGAGACCAGCTCACCGCCGGCTTTCACCAGGCGCTCCACTAGCGGATCGTCAGCTTCCCTGGAACGTACCAGGTAGGCGGAAACCTTCCAGCCCCAGGAAGCTAGACAGGCGAGGGCAACCAGCGCATCTCCACCGTTATTGCCCGAACCCACCAGGGCTAAGGCTGCTTTTGGCTGTAGCGCTTGATATTGGATGTGAATGATCTCCGCCAAACCTGAACCTGCGTTTTCCATCATTGATGCGTAGGTCAGGCCGCTGGCGTCCGCCTGGCGCTCAATTTGCTGCATTTCGGTGACTGTGACGAGTTTCATGATGAAAATCCTTGTTTTACCACGAAGGCACGAAGAACACGAAGGTTTTAATAATTATAAAGCCATTCGTTTGATACCATCCTTTATCAAGGGGATATTCCAATTTATCAAATAACCAATATGACACTTTTTTAACTTCATGTAGGTCAATAAATGTGCCTCATGCACTGGGAGTAGATTTTCTAAAGCTTTATTTTCGATAATAACACAATCCTCAACCAACATATCAATTCTGTTTCACAATCCCAAGAATCTGACATTTCAAATCCCCCCACTAGATTAAACCATAAATCGCTTTTTCTTCGTGACTTCGTGGTTAAAATCGTTATCAACGAATTGGAGATTAAAACTCAACCCAGTCCAAACCCAAAGCAGCCAATCTCTCCAGGCTGGGCCGGCCAGTCTCCGGATCCCAACCGCGCGCAGCATAATAAGCGAACAGCATGGCTTCGAAATCGGGAGTAAAGCCATCTTCGCTGTCCAGGTAAGGTTTGCGGAACGCGGCTGGGATCGTATCGTTCTCCCGCTTGAGCCCCAAACGGTGGTTGATCACCCGCTTCAGATTGAAACCTCTTTCACCACAGGTGAGCAAATCAGCAACTGAATAGTTATAGCCCGTGGCTGCGCTGGTCAAAGCTGCTACCAACTCAGGAGGAACATTGGCAAACAAGCACATCACCAGGGCATTGCTAGTCGTGCGCCAATTCTGATGGTGGGCGACACCGGGCGACTTGACGGCCCCATCCGTACGCGCGTGCAGTTCCAGCCCGAGGGCCGGGTCGACTTGCCCGATCTCAACAAAGAAGAAATCCGATTGGTTGTGGCAGGCGCCGCGCGGCGAGGTCGCATAAACCAACGCCATCCCAGAACCACCGCGCGGATCGTGATAGGCGGCTTCCAGCCCGTTCACCTGCACTGCTTCTGCTTCAGCCCCATAATGTTTTCCCAGCAAGCGCGCCCCTTCAGCCAGGTGCACGCCGAAGCATTCCTTGCGCCCGATCTGCTGCACCAGGGCTTCAACTGCCTGAGCATCTCCCCACTCCAGCTTCAGACCTCCCGTGTCAGCAGTGGTGATCCGCCCCTGTGCATAGAGCAAAAAAGCCAACCCAATGGTGTTGCTAGTGCTGATCGTGTCGAGGCCGTATTTATCGCACAGGTCGCCCATGCGTGTGGCAAAAGCCGGGTCGTTCAGCATCAGGTTTGGACCGAAGCCCACCAGCGTTTCGTATTCAGGGCCTTTCTGCTTCTCCCCGAGGCGTGGAATCCATTCACCTTTTTCGTCCAGCCCAGGCAGGCGGACCACCCGCTTGCAGGCGATCACGCATCCATGACAGGCGCTGATACCCACTAGCAGCTTATCTTTAACCGAAGCGCCAGAAATTTCAGCAGCGCCTTCGAAGCGGGAGAGCTGGTAATACTTCTTGGGCATGAGACCCAGGTAATCGAAATAATCCGCCACACCGCCTGTGCCCAGCTCACGACCGACCTGAGAAACCGGGTCTGAGCGCAGTGACCGGTTGGATTCGAGACGCAGAGGGGCAAAGGCATCCATATCGAAGACAGGCACCCTATCGCTGCCGCGCACAGCCACAGCCTTCAGGTTCTTGGAGCCCATCACCGCACCCATGCCCGTCCGACCGGCGACGTTTCCGTGGTCGGTTAGAATAAGCGCATAGGGAATAGCCAGCTCACCCGCTGGACCAATCACGGCAATGCTGGCGCCAGGCTTTCCGATCTCTTCAGATACCCGTACCTGGGTTGTGTAGGTATCGAGCCCCCACAGATGCTGAGCGGGGTAAATCTGCACCTGGTCATCATCGATCGAGAGAAATACCGGCTGGTCTGCCCGCCCAGTTAGCCAGAGACCAGCATAACCCGCTTCGCGCAGCTCCACGCCCCAAAACCCACCGCAGTTAGATTCGCCCCACAGCCGGGTGGCGGGAGACTTTGCACAGATCACATAACGCCCAACCGCTGGACCGGTGGTCCCGGTGAGAGGACCGGTGAGCCATAAAAGAGGCGCTTCAGGGGAGAGGGGGTCCAAACCGGGCGTCAGGTCAGCGTATAAAATCCGGGCTGCCAGAGATGCCCCGCCGATATAATCTTTCTCCCAATCTTTGGGCACTGTGAATTTTCCAATTTTTCCACTGGTAAGGTCAACCGTAAGGATGGGCTGCAATAATTATCTCCAAATATCGGAAGAATTTGTCGGTGTTTATAGGCGCAACAACTCCATCCGGCTAGATACAAACCGATATAGTTTACCTTAAATTCCCTGGATAAGCAGAAAAGAACACCTTATAACCCAATCAGTAAACCGCAAGGAGTTCTGTATTAAGAATAAAAATTTGAGTGACTATTTTAGCTTAGTTTCTGCAAGCCGGGAACTAAACCCTTATTTCCAATGAGATACTTAAGCGCTGTCCGCAACCCACTCCACAGCAGGTAGAACGCGACCATGACGGACCCCAGAAGATCCACATAGCGGGTCACCGGATGGGCAGGAGCAAAAGCGACGGCAGCCAGCGCGACAACCACACACAGATCCACCGCAGCTTTGGCGCGGTACAACTGCTGCTGCGCTGCGATCACCGCACTATACTTTTCGCGCGTTAAGCCAGTGTAGCGCCACCAAAACCATGCATTTGTCACCAGTCCCAATACAGCAATCGTCAAGCCCATAGTAACGTTGCCACCAGGCTCAAACATAGACAGCCGTGACAGAGCCACCACCAGCAGGACAACCCCAGAACATGCCATCGCCATGGCGGTACTCAACCCCGCCGTCCGCTCCAGATGAGCTCGATGTATCTCACCCAACGCCGCATCACGATGCAGCTTACGGAAGATCCACCAGGAAATAAAGATTGCCACCAGTTCCACACCTCGCCGGATGAAGTCGGCGAGCTGGGTGGTGGAATGGCTGGAAATCAAGGCAATTCCAGTTACCAGCGGTCCAGGCGCGCTGAGCAGCAGTGCGAAAAGCAGGGTCTTTTCTCGGTTGGAGGACTGTTCGTGAGAGAGACCATTCATCGGTTATGCACCCAGGAATGAGAAAAGAGACATCAGAGATAGGACGGCAAGACCCGTAGAGATGGGCACGGTTAGTGTATCCATCCCCCGGTTGGAGAACAGCTCGACGATGGCGCTAACAGGCGCGGCGAGAAGCGCAACGGCAAAGCTCACATGCCAGGGCTGGTTGGCATAGATCAGGAACGTAAAGAATATTGCCAACCCGGCAGTGACGAACATTGCATGGGTACCCTCCACCGTCTTCGTTCCTTCGATCCGCTGATGCAGAATTCGGCGGCGCCCAAAATTCTTGCCGACCAATGCGGCTGCAGCATCGCCAAAGCCCCAGGCCATCACAGCCACAACGGCGACATATTTCCATTCTGTCCCCAGCAAGCCCCAAAAGACGAAGATCATAAGAGCAATCGACACCTGAACAATGATGAGACTTCTTTTGAACTCGCCGCATTCACGCTCTACAGCAATCCGCTTGTATAAGGAGGAGTTTTCCACAAGGATTAGAAGCGGGTACGTGAGGAGTCCGAACATGACTGCTGCCAGCACGGCCATATACCAGGTACTAAAAAAACTCACCAGGGGAATAATCGACAAGGTTATCACCAGGTGATACATTTTGCGCATCAACTCAAATGGCAGATTGACGCACACTTTGAGCAGTATTGCTGGCAATCCTATGACAATGATGAAGCCTATATACAGGCCCACACCAATCCAATCATTATGCAGCACCATGATCCTCCATCTTTTTCTTCGACTGGGCGCTCGTAAAATTCTCAGACATACGACCGAACAGCTTGATAAAAAAAACCAATTCTTCCTGGGAGATGCCACGCATCGCTAAAGCATAGAGCTGGTTATAAGCCTGCTCAACGGTTGGGCCAATCTCACGCGCTTGGCTGGTCAGCCGGACCCGGTGCACACGCCGATCTGTGGGGTCTGGTTGCCGGGTAACAAAGCCTTTTTAACTCCAATAAATCAATGGCGCGCGATACAGCCGGCATACTGATATCCAACTGCTCAGCCAGCTGCTCCTGCCCCATCTCTTGACCTTGCAGCAGCAAGTGGAGAAGAATATTTCCTTCGGCGCTACTGAGGTTCAGCGGGCGTAGATCCTCATTAAGAATCTGCCTAGCGGAGCGGATCATATTATGGGCATGCAACCAGATATCTTGAATTTCTGCCATGATTCGAACCCTCCTGAGGTGATTGCTGGGATAGTAAGTCGTACTCCCTGGAGAAATCCAATAAATCCAGGTAGGTATGAAAACGAATTTGTTAACATGTTAACGAAATATCCACTGCATTATAACATATTTGGTTAACGTGTAACGAATTTCGACTTACAGATTTGTTATTTAAATTTGGAAGATGGTTGGAAATTTCTTGCGGTGCGAACCGAGCCAATAAAGGATTGAAATAAAAAACTAAAGCATCCAGTGATAGATGCTAAATGTAGGCCTCAGAATGACAGTCAGGTACTGATTAAAAAGGAAAAGCACTCTTTGGTAGCCTGGCAATCTTGTTCAGCGAAATAATAACAGCTGAATGTAGACCCATTGCTTTGCGCCGCCAGTTTTCACTGGTTTTGCCTTGTTCGGCGGTCTGGCAATCGTGACTCGGGTATAAATAACTAGTAACCTGCCCGGAGCTTTAGACCCAAGACTTTGCGTCGCTGGTTTTCACCAGCTTTGCCATTATCGGTAAGCCTGGCTGCCATAGCTTCCCTTGAAACTCCGGCCGGGGATCCTAAACTTTACCAGGTTTAGACGAACCAGAACTTCTGACGAGGGATTACCGTAGGCCCGAAGGCTTTGCGCCGCCAGCTTTCGCTGGTTTTACCTTTTACAAAGAGTGCTTTTTATGCACTGTAATATCAGTATAGCAAATACCCTAAGCAATTCAATAGGGCATTCGCACTATTTAACCGTATAAAACTCTCAGCTGAGTTTTGCGTACTTTAGGTTGCGCGCAGCCAGACGCGCATCTCACCAGGCGTGCGGTTGTCCCACACGCAGTAAGGGACTGCCGTGAGAGCAATCTCTTTCTCTGCAGGCGGTAGGCTGCGGTAAAGCTGCCCATCCCAACCCTGGTCATCGATGAGCGTGCCTCTGCCGTGGATCACAGTCACACCACCCAGCAGCCCTGGCTGGAATTCGGCGGTGAACTCTTTGAGGACCTGGTCGGTAGAGACAGCCACCCGGTCGAGAGCTAAAGCACCGCCATGATCGACACTTTCCAGGCAGTACACCAAAGGGCCGCGCTGCAGCGCCAGGCGGCCTTCGAGCTGCCTTACGGCTGGGTTTGCCCAGACCGCACGGATGGGCATATCCATGTCATAGAAGACCTGGTCGCCATGCCCCCAGGTGCGAGTGATTGCCAGGTAGCCGTTGGCATCTGGCTTGACCTCCACAGCTTGACCATTGACCTTCAGCGTGTACTTTTCGCACCAACCTGGCAAGCGCAAGTGCAGGGTAAAGCCCTGCGGTTGGCTCATCTCAAGCGTGAAAGTTACCTTCCCGTCCCAGGGATAATGGGTAGCCTGGCTGACCTTGACGGGCTGGCTGCCTATGCGCAATTCGGCTGTATTTCCAGCAAACAAATGCACCCACACGCCCTCGGGACCCGTTGAATAGAAATAATTCCCAACGCTGGCCAGGATACGCGCCACGTTCGGCGGGCAGCAGGGGCAGATAAACCACTCCTGGCGGTGGCGATCCCCTGCACTGGACAGCGGGTTTTCATACAAGAAATGCGTCCCCTCCAGCGACACCCCACTCAAGAAGCCATTGTACAAGCCCCGTTCCAACACATCTGCAAAGCGCCTCTCGCCGTTGAACTGCAGCAGGCGGTGGTTCCACATCACCAGGCCGATGGTAGCGCAAGTCTCGGCATAAGCCGTCTCGTCAGGCAGGTCATAATCTGTCGTGAAACCTTCATTATGACGCGAGGGGCCGATCCCCCCGGTGATGTACATGCGCTTGTTGACCAGGTTATCCCACAACCGGCTGCAGGTGTCTAACAAGGTCGGGTCGTCGTACTCGTCCGCCAGGTCCGCCACGGCGCTGAAGAGGTACATGGCGCGCACGGCATGCCCGACCACCTTTTCTTGCTGGCGGACCGGTACTTGCGCCTGGCAGTAATCGTATGTCTTGAACCAAAATTTGGCCGGATCTTCACCGCGCTCACGCGCCTCAAGATCATAGTAATGCGGCTGAGTGCCGCGTTCGTCAATGAAATACTTCGAAAGCTCCAGGTAGCGGCGGTTGCCCGTTTCATGATACAGGCGCACCAGGGCCAGCTCGAGCTCCGGATGACCCGGATAACCGCGCTTCTTGCCGGGCTCGCGTCCAAAGGTGGCGTTAATGTGATCCGCGTAACGAGACAAGGCATTCAAAAGTTTTGGATCTCGGGTGGCCTGATGGTGGGCCACCGCCCCTTCAATCAGGTGCCCGGCACAGTACATCTCGTGCCAATCGCGGGTGTTCTTCCAGCGCATCTCGGGCTGGGTGTGGATGAAATGCGTGTTTAAATAACCATCCGGCTGCTGGGCGCTGATAATTTTATCGGCCACATAATCAACCATCCTGGCCAATTCGGGGTCGGGGTGAACCGCCAGCGAATAGCTGGCCGCCTCGATCCATTTGGCGGGATCGGAATCGCCGAAGATCAAGACAATCGGTGAGGGCACTTCACGCTCGAAATTCAAGTCAAAGGCACTGATCCGGCCAGTCTCTTCCAGCATGCGGTAGATGTGCGGGATGGAGGCGGTGCGGTTGACTTCCATGCGCGGCGCCCAGAAGGCGTCTTCGAAATGCACCTGGGTAAAGGGTACAGGGGTAAGTTGGCGTTTTACAGAATTCATGAAAATTTCTCCTCTCAAAAAACTTTGGATACCATTTGCTCCTACAATTTGTTGTCCTCGGTTTATTATTCTACCGGTTAGGTAAAATCAACCTTTGATCCCACTCATGACCACGCCCTTGATGAAGTAGCGCTGTAAAACAAAGAAAACCAGCAAAACAGGTGCAATCATGGCTGCAGACGCAGCCATCATAAGATCCCAACGCGTCCGGCTTCCAGCCATCTGGGCGCGATAGGTAGATATACCGAGCGCCACGGTAAAATTTTCGGGTGAGTTGATATACAGCAGCGGTCCGATAAAATCGTTCCAGCTCGCCATGAAGGTGAAGATCGCCACCGTGATAAAGACCGGCGTCGAAAGGGGCACGAAGATGCGCCAGAAGATGCCAAACTCGGTGCAGCCGTCCATGCGCGCTGCGTCAGAAAAATCTTCAGGGATGGTGCGGAAGAATTGGCGGAAGAGGAACACGTTGAACGCACCTCCCCCGAAGAAGTAAGGCACGATCAAGGGATAATACGTGTCTTGCCAGCCCAGCCTGGTAAACAGGATAAACTGAGGTACCATGGTCACGTAGTAGGGGATCATCATCGTCGCCAGCGCAATCCCAAACCAGAAATCTCTGCCCGGGAATTTAATGCGGGCAAACCCATACCCACATATGGAAGGAAGTCCCCAAGACGGCGATCAGGTTGAAGATCACAATGATCATGGTATTCCTGAAATAGAGGAAAAACGGTTTGGCGGTTAGGGCGTCAACATAGTTCATCCAGCGCACCGGATTGGGAATCCATTGGATCGGAAACTGAAAAACCTGGGTTTCAATCTTCAAAGAGCTGCTGACCAGGAATGCAAAGGGGGCAATCATGATGATCGATCCGACTAAAAGGATTGTATATGTGAGAACACGCCCTGCATGGTTCGCTTTGATGAGATTTCTATGAAAAGGCTCTGTTTTCGACCCGGTTGAGATTGTAGGAGTTTTTGAGGCCATATCACCTTGAGAGAAGGGAATAACGACAGGTGTTTATTCTTTTCCACATTAATCTCTAATCTCAAAATAAACCGTATAGACTTCGTCACGGACTTCGAACAAGGGGATAAATCGAAAGTTGGTGGGCTGCCCGGTTGTGCGGTAGTCGCCGCGCCAGTAGAACCATTCTCGCTCATCATCGGGGGTGAGGAACCCCTCCGGGTGGGAAGCATCTCCAACCAAAGCCAGGCCATCAATGGCGTAATTCGGGCCAATTTCTTTTGCATCGACACGTTTTCTACTTCCGATTGTTTTCGATTGATCAGGATTCAAGCCTGCCAGGACCACAGGACCATCCATCAAGGCGATGGTCTGCGGGTTATCGGGCAGCGGCACAGCAACCAGCTTCCTTGGCAACCTGATCTGCACAATGTCGTCCTTCCAGACACGTTTGAGCTCCAGGTAGCCGGAGGGTGAAAGGTCCGCTGAGCGGGTTTCTCCATTCAAAGTGATCTCCGGTTTCCCCACGCTCCACCAGGGCAGGCGCAGACGCAGGTTGAATTCGACTGGCTGGCTGGCAGACAGTTTAATCGTATGGACGTCGCTCTGAGGCCGGTGTACAGCTTTGAGCTGGGGATCTGATTGGAGCCGGAGGCTGACCGGGATGCCACCCACCTGCCAGGTGATCTCGCCCGGAATATACTGTGCGATGACAACTCCCTGCTCGTCGGTATAGGCGATGTTGTCCACGTAAATCGTGTGCGCTTGCACCAGGGAACCGTGGCAGCACCAGAAATCTTCGGTAGGAGTTCCCCAGGCTTTGACGGCCCCGGCATGCAGCGGCAGGAAATAAGCGATCATGCCGGTGTCGGGATGCTGCTGCGCCAGAATTCCATTCCACAAATTCCGCTCCCAATAGTCGGCATAGATTGGATCGCCAGTCCAGCGGTACATGTATTCGGCCAGGCGCATCATGTTATAGACCGTGCAGTGCTCCTGGGTGCGGAATCCCAGGCGAGCCGAAAGCTGGTTCGGCGGCGACCAGACTTCGCCGTTCGTCTGCCCGCCCGTCACGTAATAGCCCCGCTGCGTAACGCCCAGGCGCCAGTAGGCTTCCACGATTTCACGCCAGCGTTCCTCACCGGTCACTTCCCAGGCGCGCGCCGCACCATGCACTTCGGGGATGGTGGTGTTCATATGCATGTTCGTGAACACATCTTTCCCGGCAACCAACGCATCGAACAAGCGCCGGCGGTCATAGCGCTGCATCAACGCAGCGTGCTCTGGATCCCCGGTGAGACCATAGAGGTTAGCCCACACCTCCAGCATCCCGCCGGTCTCAACATCCAGGATATCATCCATCTGTTCCAAAGAGAACTGGCCGCTCCAGCGGTAGAACCAGCGTGCCCACTTGATCAAAATATCAAGGGCCTGGGAATTCCCGCCAACCGCGTACATATCCCACAGACCCATCAAAGTCTTGTGCAGGGTGTAATGAGGCGCCCAGACCCGCTTGCCGCGCGCCAGCCAATCCAGGTATTTCTCGGGGATCGAGCCAGCCCACTCGCCGCCGTTTTCCCGCTGGCAGCGAGCAAGCTCACTGATAATGTAATCGGCTTTGCCTTTGATTTCCTGATCGCCGGTGTTTGCAGCCAAGGAGGCCGCGGCTGAGAGCCAATGTCCAAGAAAGTGCCCCCTGAGCTGGCAGGTGGGGGCTTCCCACCCCCAGTGGATATCCTCAGCCTTGCTGGCCGGACTCCACAACCCGGCTTCCATGTAGAAATTCTGGAGCAGGTTCTCCGTTTTAAGGGAAAGCATATAGCGGCGGTTCAGGTTTAACCGCTGCTGAAACAAACCCGGCAACAATTTGACTGTGCCCCTGGTGAATGGTTTCAAGTTTTGTGTCATATCAACCTTTGATGCCGCTCATCACCACACCCTTGATGAAGTAGCGCTGTAGGACAAAGAAGAGGATCACGATCGGGAGGGTCATGGTTACAGAGGCGGCCATCAACAAGTCCCAACGCGTCCGGCCCACCCCCAGCATACTGCGATAGGTTGCCAGGCCGAGGGCGACCGTGAACTTATCAGGCGAGTTGATATAAAGCAAAGGACCGATGAAATCGTTCCAGCTCGCCATGAAAGTAAAGATAGCCACGGTGATGAATACTGGCGTTGAGAGAGGCACAAAGATGCGCCAGAAGATGCCAAACTCGGTGCAGCCGTCCATGCGGGCGGCGTCCGAAAAATCTTCAGGGATGGTGCGGAAGAATTGGCGGAAGAGGAAGACGTTGAATGCGCCTCCCCCGAAGAAGTAAGGAACGATCAAAGGTAAATAAGTGTCTTGCCAGCCAAGCCGGGTAAAGAGGATGAATTGAGGCACCATCACCACGTAATAAGGCAGCATCATAGTGGCCAGTGCCACCCCAAACCAGAAATCTCTGCCCGGGAATTTAATGCGGGCAAACCCGTATCCACAAATGGAAGAAGTCCCCAAGACAGCGATCAAGTTGAAGATCACAATGAACATAGTATTCTTGAAATAGGTGAAAAACGGCTTATCGGTCAGCGCATCCACATAGTTCATCCAGCGCACCGGGTTGGGTATCCACTGGATCGGGAACTGAAAAACCTGGGTTTCAATTTTCAACGAGCTGCTGATCAAGAAGGCAAAGGGAGCAAACATGATAATTGTTCCGATAATCAAGACCACATAAACAGCCACGCGTCCAAGCCGGTTACTTGTCTTAAGACTTTTATGAGAAGATTCTGGCTGCGGTTGAGATGAGATGGTTGAATTTGATGTGCTCATTTTTACCTCGTCCAATCGTTGTTGGTCATCTAGCTCTTACGAGTAATAGACCTTCTTGCCCACCGTTGCAAAGATAATCCCCGTAAAGATCAGAATGATGAAGAACAGCACCCAGGAGAGGGCGGCGGCATATCCCATTTTCAAGTATTGGAAGCCGTTCCGGTAAAGATAAAGAACATAGAAGAGTGTGGCATTTTGCGGACCGCCATCTGTGATCAGGTAACCCGCCGTGAAAACCTGGAAGGACCCGATCACCCCCAGGATGAGGTTAAAAAAGATAACCGACGACATCAAGGGAATCGTGATATGCCACATCTGCTGCCGCGTACCGGCGCCATCAATTTTAGCGGCTTCATAATATACATCATCAATGCCCTGCAAGCCAGCCAAGAAGATGATCATCGCCGCGCCGACGCTCCACAGGCTCATCATAATCAAAGCCGGCAACGCCCATTCTGGCTGCTGCAGCCAGGCAATCTTGGGAATTCCGAGGGCATACAAACCTGCATTGAGCAAGCCGAAATCGGTATTAAAGATCCAGGCCCACAAAACCGCTGCGGCAACTGCCGGAACAATACTCGGCAGGTAATAAACGGTACGGAAGAATGCCAGCCCTTTGACTTTGGTGTTGATCAAAACGGCCATCATGAAAGCGATGATCAACCCAAGCGGGACTGAGATAAAAGTGTAGGTAAAGGTTACTTTGATCGACTGCCAGAACAGCTTATCTGCGAACATCGTTCGGAAGTTATCCAGACCGATATATTTCGGCGGCGTGATCAAATTCCACTTCTGAAAAGCCAGCCAGGCAGCCATCCCGGCCGGGTACACAACCCAGAGCATGACTCCCAAGATGAAAGGGGAGATAAAAAGATAACCCCAAAACGTGCGCCGGCCTTGGGGAGTTTTGAAATAATGGAAAAGCCCCTTTGGCTTCTTTCGAGGTGTCTCAAGTGGTGACATTTCGAGGGTATTTTGCATGGCAACCTCACTCATTTATTTGAGACCCTAAGGGTCTGGTGTGGTAAGCGTCAGGTTTCGCGCTCATCGACTGGCGACCCTTAGGGTCTGGGTCAGGAAATTATGGTGAACGATTCAAAAGGCGGAATAACCGCCTGATGGATCACGACGATTACTCAGCCGCAGCAGCTTCCAGGACCTTGTTCGCCTCTGGGACAGCAACGGCCATCGCCTCTTCGGCGGTTTGGTCACCAATCCAGACTGCGTCCAAAGCCGGGGTGATGATCGCATCGGCTTCGTTATAGCCAGGCGGCATATACAAGACGTGCCCGTACTTCGGCACATATTCCTTGACAATCTTGTCGTAGCCTTCGGGATGGATGCCATCGCCCGGCGCATTGCGCAGCGTGTACCACTTTGCAAAGCCTTCATCGGTCATCAGCGCGGTCTGGCTGGGCAGCCAGAGACCGATCTTCAGGAAGATGAGCTGGTAGAATTCGGTCGCCAGGAAGCGCAGCCAGCGCCAGGAATGATCGGGGTACTTGGTATCTTTAAATCCGCAGTGGATGTGCGCCTGCATATCGGTCGCAGGGACATCGAACTTTGGACACACCGCCGTGCCGAGCTTGGCGTTGATCTTGGTAATCCAGGACAGCGCCCAGGAGCCGTCAATGGCCATCGCCAGCTTACCATTTTCCAGCATCTGGGTATTGGTCAAGCCCAGGGCTTCCATCGCAGCACCTTTCGGGGCGACTTGATCAACCAGCACCAGGTCGGCAACCGCCTGGAGCGCTTCCGTAGCTTCCGGCCTGTCCAGCGCAAACAATTTCGAATCCGGGTCTAGCCAGTAACCGCCGTTGGAGGCGATGGCGGCATGCAGCGGGAGCGACCAGGTCGGCCACTGGATCCCCCAGCGCTCCATATTGTCGGGATCAAAGCCCGTATCGCCAGGGTGTTTCCCGTTGACGTCTTTGGTCAGCTTCTTGGCGATATCCAGGAAAGTCGGCCAGTCCCAGGCTTCATCCGGGTCATTGCTCGGCGGGGTAATGCCCTCTTGCTCGAAGATATCGGCATTGTAATAGACATGCGGGGCAACCCAGCAAGAGCCAAACCCAAACCATTTTCCATCACGGGTGCAGCGTTCGGTCTCCTGCGGCTCGATGAAGTAGTTCGGGGCACCGATCACCGGGTCAGCTTCTTTGCGGCTGGTGATATCCAACAATAAACCATCTTTGGCGTACTGCTGGATCAGGGTGTTATATATGAAAGCAGTATCTGGGGGAGTTCCTGCGGCAACCATTGCCATGGTCTTTTCGGCATAGTTCTCCGGGATCTGGATCCAGGTGACTTTCATATCCGGATTTTCTGCTTCGAAGGCTGCCACAGCATCTTTCACGCCTTGATCTTCTTCTGTGCCACCCCAACCGGTGAAGGTGATCGTGACCACCTCTGCAGCAGCGGGGGTATCGACAACTTCTTCTCCGGCTGCCTCAGTGGGTGCTTCGGTAGCGGCTGGTGTGCATGCAGCGAGCATTCCTGCTCCACCGGCTAAGCCAGCGATTTTCAAGAATTCGCGCCTATTTACTATTTTCTTCATTTTATTCTCCTCTTCAGTGAAATTGAGATTTCAATTGAACGACATGGTATTTTCGACGATGTTTTTTTCTAACTTACTTCACCACCTCCTTCCGAGTTATTTTCTTCAGTGGTAAAAACTACCTGCATCACTTTCTGTTGAGTATCAGGATCCTTCCGTAAATTAGCGCCACAAGATTCCCGAATAATCAACTGCCCCGGAACCTGGGTTGCATCTTCCAACTCTTCCCCAGAAAGCTGCTCTAAAAGCAATCGAGCAGCTGCCCGGCCCATTTCATAGGATGGCATGCGTATCGTGGTCAGCGACGGCCTGATCCAGGCCGCAAAATCACGATCATCATATCCCACCAGGGCAATATCGCCGGGGATTTTTAATCCAACCTCTTGAGCAGCATAGATTACGCCCAGAGCCATTACATCGTTCGCGGCAAAAATAGCGGTGGGTGCTTCACGGAGTGATAATAACTCCTGCGCAGCCTGATAACCGCTGTCCACTCCCCAATCTCCCTGCCGGATCAAACTTTCATCGATAGGTAAGCCATTCTGCAATAAGACATCTCGGAATCCCGAAAGGCGGTCCTGGGCTTCTTGCCACTCATCCATCCCATTAATATAACCGATGCGCCGGTGCCCAAGATCCACCAGGTGCTGGGTGGCCAATTGAGCGCCATACCGGTCACCCGGTCCCACGCAATTTTCCGCGCAATTACCAAAAACACGGTTGACAAAAACGAAGGGTCGATCTTGCAATGCCAGGATTGGATCATTATAGGTGTGCAGCCATGAATTTAAGATGATAATCCCATCCACCTGGTGGCTGTAAAAAGAATTAATCGCCTCGATCGCCAGAGCCTGGTCGCGATTCGAATAGACAATCGAAATCGAATATCCCGCGTTCCGCAAACCATCCTGGATGCCCTGCACCGTCGGGGCAGCAAAAGGCGACTGCATCCGGTCGACAATCACCCCAACCAGGTGTGACTGGTTGCTCTGCAAGCTGCGCGCCACCAGGTTGGGTTGATAGCCCATTTCCTCTGCCAGCTTGCGAATGCGTTGACGATTTTCTTCTTTTAGGGGGTAATGCTTGTCTGAAAGAGCACGCGAGACCGTGGAAACGGAGACATTGGCAACCTGCGCAATTTCAGCTAAGGTAACGGTCACACGTTTTTTCCTTGTTAAAACAAAGCAAACGTTTGCGTTCTGACATCATTGTACTTGCAAACGTTTGCTTTGTCAACAAACTTTAACTTTCTAAGGCTATTTACAACCGGTTTGCAGCCAGCCTGATTCAGACCAGGCTGGCAAGATCCGTTAGCAGAAATTTCTTTATGCCCCTTGGTCGATCACTATGGTCACATCTTCAACGTTGATGAACAGCCCCACATAGGCGGGTTTGCTGGCAGAAACCTCGATGCGGTAGAAAGCCTCATCCATATTTTTCACAAACTGTGGAGAAGCCGCGGCGGTCAAGACGGCATCGCGCGGCAGGCTGTCCAGGCCGTTTTTGGCAGCAAGCTGGTTATCGATCTTATACAAGGCAGCCTGGTTTGAGCTGTCTGCAGGTGTAACCCGCAAGCTCAGCTTCTGCATGATCGCAGCGCCTCTGCCAGTCGCCCCGGTCACGTATTCTTCCATGCTGATCGGCTGCAAGTTATCCGCCAGGACGAAATACCCCGTTGCGCTGCTGAGATCAGGGCATTCCACCACCAGAGACGTAGCGCTTGCCAGACGCATCACGCGTAGTCCCGTCTCCTGGGTCGCTGGGAATCACCTTTTGTACCGCCGAGGTGAGCAAGCGCGTACCAGCATTGATTTGCCCGGCTTGCGGTACGAGCCTCAAAGACAGGCAAGCCCTGCGCGTCGGCGTATTTGAGTTTCATCAGGCTGAGCGGCAGCTTGGCAGCCATGGCCTTATTGGCAGTATCATCTGGCGCAGCAATGAGATCAACGGACTTGATGTAATAATCTTGCAAGCGCGGTTCAAACTCAGAGTCCATCACCCGGTAGTACCGGTCAGCCCCCACCTGAACCGGGTCGCCAACCACCATGCCGCGTGCCGCGCGGCACGATGATGCGCATCACTTCCACTTCGGGGGTATACAGTTTTGCTGTCTTGGCAACAGGATCAACTTCATAAACAGCGATCATCTCACTGTGGTTCTCAGCCTGTTTCTTGAGCACCGGCATTGTCTGCACCGGAGACTGCCGGACAGCAGGGGCCAGGTCTCTAGTAAGCTTATAGCCAGCTTTGTTGTAGAAATCCTGCATTTGGGCAGGAGAGAGGAAATTATCATTCAGCAAGATATGGTTCCAGTTCAGCATCTCCTTCACCTGGTCGAAAGGTACATCGCCTTCGGGGGTATAGCCCACAAAAGACCCGCTGAAATTCTCACCCGTCACGTCGTATAGCAGCCATTTCAGCGTATGCCTGAAGACACCAATCGTAGAACGGCGCTTATCTTCATAAGGCAAAGCGGTTTCAAAGGTTAATACGTACTGTCCATCGGGGGTGTCCACCACATCCACAACCGTTGCCTCGTGTATCCAGCGCAGCCACTGCACCTGCCCCATACTTTTGCCATCAGTGGTCGTCACAGAGCGCGAGCGTTTGTAGCGCCCTTGGGAATCCTGGTAATAATTCCAGGAATTCGCCGATTTAATCACATAGCCTTTCTTCGGATCGAATGAATTCCTGCCGTCGTCGCCGCGACCCACATTCAGGGGCGGCGTCAGCAGTCCCTCTCCGCTGGAAAGCTTGAGCGGGGGGGCAATTCTCCAGGCATTCGGTTCCTCATAAACAAACTGCAGCCATAAAATACTGGCGCCCGGTTTCAGATCCTCCGCTCGATTTAATCCGCCTGAGGTAGGCTTTGTCAGTGCCAACCTGGAGCTTAGGATTCCGCTCCTGCCGCTGGTACCAGGGCGCTTTGGCGGTCAACCCGCCGGGAGGTGAATTGCCTCGCAGGTGCTGGCAGTGTTCAGCGACCTCGTTGCACACCGCTCGCGTAACGATAAGCTTGCTGGACAGATCATTCTCCTCCCGCCAGGCGGTCAAGTTGGCCTGCTTCCATCCATTCATCAAGTTGTTGTATTCGCGCCACTTGTAAGCATTCCGGTCAGCTTGATCTTCATCGGAAGCCTGTTCCCAGTTAGCGGTCTTGACCTCGGTCAGGCGCAGGTCGGTTAATTTCACGATCTCATTCCACATCCAGGCCGGGAATCCTACACGCTCTTTCATGGCACGCAGATCTTCCAGTACCTGCGCATCGCTCTCTTTTTCGATAGCGTAATTCTCTTCGTCGATACGCAAGTCCAGGAGCACCTTCCTTTTGCGCGTGTCAGGGATCAAGGTCAGGTCCTGCCCGGAAATGTACAACCCAGTATATCCGGGCTTTGCAGTGCTTTGGATCAAGAAGTAAGAGCCCTCGCGGGAGACCGGCAGCGTGTCCACCAGGACTTCGTCGCCTGCCATGAGCGGAGCCACGGGAGCCGGAGCGAAACTACCGGCAGCGTCTTTATACACAACCGCAGAAGCTGCTTTATCGGCAGGGGTCACCTTATAGCGGCTGCGGTAGGCTTTAAGCCGGTCAATATAGCTTTGAGCTTTCTCCTTCCATTTTGGGTCTGCCGTCAAAGCCAGGGCAGGCGGCTTAGCGTCATCAGAGGTGGCGGCTGCCACGGCAGTAGGAGCAGCCGGGAGCGGAGTACCGATAGGCGGCTGGCTGGTGGACGGGTAGACCATGAGCTTGCCTCGGACCATCTCTTCGATTATCGCTTCATCTGCCGGCATGATTTCCTTCTCAACATCCTTCTCTGTCAACGAGCTCAGCAGGTCGCGCGGGTCTGCCCAGGAGCCGTGCGCGCTTTGGTAGCGCATCCCCGAAAAATGGATCACCATATACTGCAGCCAGATCGGGAAGCGCTTTGGCTCGTCCAGGAACTTGCGCACGACCATCTCCAGCAGCTCGGTATGCGTCTTTTTCGAAAGCTGGAGGTTGTAATCTTCCACTTTTGCCCGCACAATATCCCGCACGGAGACTTCGGCAGGCGTAAAACTCTGGCTGAAGAGCTGCTTTTCGGGGGTATTCAAAGCGCTATCGGCAGCATTAATCTGATTCTGCAGAGACTGCACCTCGGCTTTGGCCTGGTTGAGCTGGGTTTCTAACGCCACGCGCTGGGCATCCCGCTGCTGAACGACGATCTTGGCTTGCTCGGGGGGCTTGGCACGCAAGTCGATGGCCTCCGAAAAATCCTTCAGCTTACTTAACTCTGAAGCAGCCATCTTTCCCGATTTACCCGTAAAGGCTCGCCAGTTGGCGGTATAGGTGTTGAGCAAATTTGTCACAAAAAATTTTTGGTTCGCTTCTATAGGAGGAAAATTTTTGAACTGCACGTGAAGTGTGTTCACCCGCACCATGAAGCCCGTATCGAAATCAGGCATCGCTTTCCGCATTTCCTCGGTCACATCGGGCTTCAAGAAATAGGCCTTGAGCTCATCATACACCGTCGGGGACTGCATGCGCTGGACAGATAGAGCGATCACCTGGTGCTGGACGTCCAACTTGCTTACATCGGCCTGGCGTAAGTTGAGCTTGGTCGTAATATCCGTCTTCTCTTTCAATTTCTGAGTTTGCCACTTATACAGCTCCTGGCGCCTTTGCTGGATCTTCGTCGAAGCCGCCAGGAATTGGCGCAGCTTGGTCAGCTCTTCATCGACCACCTTCAAAGAGACATTCTCCAGCAGCGCCTGGCGCTGTTCGTTCTTTGGCCGGTCAGGCCAGGTAGCCACGCGGCAGCGGATGCGGCGCTGGATAACGCCGATCTCCCTCTGGGTTTCTTTATAAAGCTGTTCCAGGTTAGCGGTTTGAACCATGATAAAGTAATTTTCTTTAACAGGGTTGCGATAAGTCGGAAAATAGCGTTTGAAAAGACTCCTCTGGTTGGTCAAGGTTGTATTCAAAGTTGGGTCGAGCTGCGGATAGCGGGGTTGGTAATTCGCGGCGACATCCACCGAGGTGAAATAAGCCGTTAGCGATTGATAGGTGTCGTAAGCTTCAGCGCGCAAGCGTTCCTGGTTCTGCAGGTAAGCCTGCACCTCTCCCTGCAGCTCGGCGGTGGTTTTATTCTTATACTGCGCCCACGTGTCTGCTTCATAATAGGCGACGAGGAAATCGCGCAACTTCATCTCCCGCAATGGATAGATGGTCTTGAGCATGAATTCGTTTTGCCACTGGAAATAAATATTACCTGCCATATGAATGCATCATCCTTAAAATCAAAAGATTTTTAACCACCAAGGCTCGAAAGTTCTCCAAGAAAACTAATTAATTAAAGCACAATAAATCGGAGTGGTCAACTCCAATTTGTTATCTCTCACTGAATACTAAAAATCAAGGTGTGTAAGCATGTCTCACACACCTTGAAAAACTCGGTAGGAACACGCTTTCAATCTAGAAACAGAAGGAGATCATTCCCCTCCCGGGTCAAGGATATCCCTCAAATGAATTGCTCATATCCAATTCAATCCTAGCTTTCAATCCTTTATATATCCCAACCCCCTGACAAACTTCTTTGAGGCCTACGTTATTTGTATATACAAACTGATAGCTCCTAATGGGTTCTTTATAATCATTGTTTGTGTATACCGTTTCTTTAGCGATTTAGCTATTTGCATTGATGATTTCTGCAGTCCAGTGCGCATTAAATTAATTCATAAATACTATAATCATTCAACCGGGCATCTGTTGATTCCCACTTCCACAATGAAACCCCGTTTTTCCATTGAAGAACTAAACCATTGTGACCTGTCCACTAAACTCGTAAAGCGACCAGATTTAATCTTTGGTTCAATGCTTCCATAGAAAAGAGTTCTATGAGTTATCACGAAAAATTATTAATCGGTAACCCCTCATTTCTTCATATTAACACTAAACAAAAAATAAATTAAAAAGTCAATAAGGAATCTAGTTTTCAATCAATGCCCAAATACTGCCGCTTCAAGGCGTGCCACGCGTTCTTCTAAGGTAAGCACAGGCTGAGCAGCCCCGATCCAGGTATAGAAATCTGCCTCCGAGCCGTTATACCAGTTTAAGTCAATATCAGGGTCTCCATTGGGATATCCAGGAAATCCATAAGTCATTGCCAGGGCGTTGTTGTCGCCACTGAACTGCCAGAAACGCCAGTTAGACCAATCGCGAAACTTGAAATATCCATCGCTCCATGGCGAAGTCAGGCCGCTGCTCCAGCGTGAAGCCCACAGCTCACAGGATGCCCAAATTGGGTCAGCCAGAATGTTGGTATCCCAATAAGATTGGCGGGTGTAAATCATCACGGGCTTTTGTGGGCTTTGCAGGAGCGTAACTAATGTCCTTAACGCAGAGGTGGTCGTTTTAGCGTTTTTCCCATTGCTGCTCTCAACATCCACTACTATCGGAAGCTGCGGCTTATATTTGTCAACAAGATTAAGGAAGTAATCAGCCTGTGTTTGCACCGGTGTGAAGGGTAAGAAAAACCAATACAGCCCGAATGGAAGATCTACGGAACGCGCTCCCGCTGCATGATCTTCGAGAAGCTCGTCGGTATAACAATCACCCGCGCCGCTGTAAACGCCCCCAGCTTTGAGTATCACGTAGCTGATCCCAGCGGCCTTGACTTTTTGCCAGTTGCCGCGCCCATTATAACGAGAGAGATCCAAACCTTTGGCGTTCATATGCCTCCTGAATCAGAAAGGTGATTTTATAGATTATTGCACATTTCCATCCTAAGAGTCAACCATCGTTCTGAGAAAATCAGATCAGTCTGCCCACTCGCCAGGCGGATTTAAGTGATACTTTTTCAGGGCAGCCTGGAGCACCTCCAGATCAAACTGGCTGTAAACTTCAAGGTACGCCAGCTCATCCAGGGTCTCCCAGTTTGCCTGGGAAGATTCGGCGAGCGGTTTCTCCAACGCAGGCCAGGAATCCCAGGGCAGGATCTCGCAGCGGTCGTGGGATAGCAGGTCGCGGAATAAATCCCCTCGGATGAAGTCCCAGCCCTTCCATTGGAAGATGCCAAACGCATCGGGATCCGCCTTGCCTGCCCGGCAGAGCTGCCAGGCTTGCCCACCAGTGACGAAAGCCCCTGGTGGCAGGTCAAGAGGATCGAAGGTGATCTGCAGCACTTTACGCTGCAGTTCGTCGAGCTGCGCATCCACCAAACGCCAGCGCTCCCCATCCCAAACTTCTGCTACCCAATGGTCTTCATAATGCCCAGGGGTAAAATAGGTGCCGAAACCGCAGCGCGCCCGCGCCGGCTTTCCCTGGTAACGCAACAAGGCAACCAGCATCAGCGTGAAGTCGCGGCAGTTTGAGACCAGCTTGCGCTCCAAAGGCCGGATAATAGTGAGAGGGGACGGATCGAGCTCGAACAGGCGGGCAAAACGCCTGGTGGCTGGGCGAAGGTTTACTTCTTCTTTGCGCTCATCGCTCAGCTTCAACCCATAGTGCTCTGCCCAGAAGATATGCACCACTAAACCCTGGAGCATCTTGACCAGATCGGGTAGATCCGTGGGCAGCTTGCCAAGCTGGTTTGAAAATGCACTAATATCTGTCATCGGGGCAGGGGCAGCATAGAATTGAAGATATGGATCAGTGAGATTGTTCATCAGGTTTCCCTTTCTATCCCTATTCTAAACCCTCCCCCAGGAGCAAAGTCAAGCACTATTATCCACTCGGAGTCTTGTGATTATCTCGCATGAAAATATATGGGTCGACATAATTCGCCCATACGTCTTTACGTACATCGAACCTGGGACGATTCCGATGGGGAGTCCAATAAGAAGGTGTTTGACGGAGGGCCTCGGTGAAGGATAGGTCAAAGTGCAGGTGCCAACCAGCGGTTGCCCCCACCATCAAACCAATCTTGCCGATCTGCTGGCCGCGGACGATATGCGCCCCGCTCTGGATGAGTAAATCACTTGTCAGGTGACCATAGCGCGCATAGATATGCTGGCGCTGCACCGTGCCATCTGGAAAAGTGACCAGCGCATCTGGGTGCCAGATAACCGCAATAATCCCCCAGCTCCCAGCCGCCCCGGCAAAGGTGACGATACCATCGGCGATGGCAACCACCGGAGCGCCTTTATCGGATGCAGGGCTGATTGTAGAATTCAGGTCAACGCCTGGATGGCAGCCTTTGACGTACCATTCCGCAAAAGGAGTATAGTCATACCAGCCAGGGGTCCAGCGCGGTTTGTTGGGGTAAAAGGAATTATTCTCGAACAACGGTCCCGCTCGATCCTCCTGCGAACCTACCGGAGCATCATACTGCTGAGAAGGCTCATCTTCTGGGATATGGATCCAGCGCACTGAACTGAAGCTAATCCAGCTTTTCACGTTTTTACTAAAATTCGTCAGTCGGACGCGTCCACTCAGGGGATGTGTGGAAGGCGATAGGCGAAACCAGCCCAGTTTCACCCAATGATCATAGTAATACCCCTGGTTGACCACCACCTGGGCTTCATCAAAGACCTCCACCCCATTTTCATCCCTGAAATTATAAGTAACCGAATACTGGGCGTCCTTGACAGTCCCTTTTTGAGAGGGAATAAAAACCTCGATGCGATAATACCCATCTGGGGCTGAAGGAGGCATGCGGTACTCTGCGATCACCTGGGCGGTTTGGGAAGTAGACCTGGCCCAAATATCGTAATATTTCAGCGTAGCAGGATCAGGCTGCTTGAATTTCGTCCAGGAATTAGCCAACTGCTGCTGTTCTAAAGAAGAGCCAGCATAGCTCACTGAAAAAGATTGAGGGTCGCCGGTCAAGACAACTTGCGGAGTGGTCATGGAATGCCTCCAAGAGGGATTTCAGCATCAATGTGCTGATTTGTCGCGCTCGGGCGAAATTATCCTGTCAACAAATAGGAGCACCGGGCTATCCCCAAGGTTGCAAGAAATGGACGAGCCCAATCAATTTCTTTCTTTATAGGTTACATGGTATGATTTAAACGAGTTTACAGGTTTGACCCGGTAAAATCCATCCTATTCGTCACTATGATCACATTTCTCACTCCCTCCGATTTACCCTGGGCACGCTGCTTCCTGCAGGAGCGCTGGGGCCTTCCCGTGATCACGCGCGGGAGAGCCTATGATCCCACAGCTTTTCCTGGCTTTATCGCCAAAGACAAGGGAGGTCTCCCCCAGGGTTTGGTGACGTACCGCATCGAGGCAGGTGAATGTGAGATCCTAACCCTCAATTCGCTCAGCGGAGGGTATGGGATCGGCCTGGTGAAAGCCGTCAAGCAGGCAGCGCTGGAAGCAGAATGCTGGAGGCTTTGGCTGATTACCACCAACGACAATCTCTCTGCCATGCGCTTTTATCAGAAAGTAGGCTTTCAAATGGCAGCCGTGCACCAGAACGCCCTGGCGGTCTCGCGTCAATTGAAGCCATCCATCCCGATGGTCGGGGAGGAGGGACTTCCGCTCCGTGATGAGGTCGAATTCGAGATGGTCCTGCGCGAGCTCACCCCCCGGACGAGCCGCCCGGTTTTCCACTGAGGTTAAGCCGGCGCACTGTTTATGAATCGGAATGGGTCGGGCTGTATTTAGACCGGGTGGTCTTCCCAGACGGCAGGCTGATCCCTGAATACCACATGCTCCACACCAAAGATGCTGTGGCAGTATTGGTAGAAAACGAAGCAGGCGAGCTGCTTTTCGAGCACGTCTACCGGTATGCCACTAATCGCATGGAATGGGAGATCCCGGCTGGGGGGATTGAAAAAGATGAAGATATCTTGGAAACTGCCCGGCGAGAAGTGTATGAAGAGACGGGCTTTGAGACACACGCTCACAAACTGATCTATGCATACAATCCTGCCAATGGGAGCAGCGACACGCGCTTTTCTCTGGTCGCCTGCAAGGTAGGCGATCAGAAATCTGGCATCGATATCGGGGAAATCCGTGCGGTGCGCTGGATGAAGCGTATGGATATTGAAAACCTGATCCATCAGGGGGAGCTGCAAGATGGGTTTACACTTTCAGGGGTTCTGTATTGGTGGTGGTTATTCAATTAGCGTTTCGAAGCAAACCTAACATATTTGCAAGGTTAAACAGCGACTCTTTTCTCTCGCTTACTCGTTATGAATCGTAGAGAGAGTAAGATCTCTTATTTGGCGTTGTTTTCGCAGCCAAATAAATATCGAAACCCTAATCATAACGAATCAGGAGGCATTGAAATGAGTCAACCTCACAAGAAAATCGCGTTAATCCTGTCGAGCTTTATCATCGCTGGGCTGCTGCTAACCGGGACTGTGGTCGTTTTAGCTGCAACCTCATTTAGCTTGGTAGGACCCTTGGTTTATACGGACCCAGTTTATTCTGTCAACAGCCAACCGTTTACCGTAACGGAAACCACGTTATGCACCTATCTTGATGGAACTACAGCAGATCCCTGCTCCGGACTGGCTGGAAAAATTGTCGAAGCGACCGGTATTTACACCAGCACCGCCTATACGGCTACCGCGATCACAGAGCTGGGTACTTACACAGGTGTGCTGACAGCCATCGAAGGAAATGTCTGGACGGTGGGTGGAAAGCAGTTTGAAGTCAGTGCTGAGCTAGCGCTGGGCTTTGCGGTCAGGGACGTGGTCATGCTGACCTATAAGAATGTTGCAGGGACTTTCACAGCCTTAGATGTCGAGGCAGTTGCCACTTCCACCTTTGTTGGAAAAGTGATCGTTATAGGCGGCACCTGGCAAGTCAATGGTGAAACCTTCACGGTCAACGGTGATACGGCCATTTACGCCGATGCAAAAGTGAAGGATATCGTAGAGGTCACCTATTATGGCGAAAATATCGCGGTGGATATTGCACTTTACCCCACCACGACCGTAAACGCCAGAGTAATCCAGGATGCCCCATGGATGTTTGAAGGCATCGATGGACTGACCACCAACGATTGGACAGACGCTTATGAAGGCGCCGTTCCGGGCGACATCGCTACGGTTGTCTATTATGAGTATGAGGGTGTGATCATCGCTTCAGAAATTACGCTCTTTGCGCCCATCAAAAACGTGAATTCTCGCTGCGAGGATTGGCAAACAGCCGATTTCAGGATCCCTCCAGGCATCGAAAAGCAGCTTCCCCCCGGTGTCGATTTAGCCCAGGTGTATGCCATGTTCTGCCAGGGCTTTGGCTGGGGTGAGATCAAGAATGCTTTCAAGCTTTCCAATTCTGCATACACACCCGAGGAGCTCATGGCGATGAAAGCCACGGGTAAGGGTTGGGGCCAGCTTAAGCAAGAGCTTGACCTGAAGCCCGAAAAAGAAAATAACGGCAAAGGGCATGATACCGAAGAAACCAGCAAGCCCGGAAAGCCGGATGAAGTTGGGAAGCCAGACAAGCCTGAAAAACCGGATAAACCTGAAAATGCGAATAAACCAGAAAACCCGGGCAACAGCAATAATGACAAGGATAAGAATAATAACGGCAATGCGAATGGCAAGAACAAATAAATAAACAGCTTGCCGGCAACCAGGGGGCGGCAAACTGATTAAGGTAAGGGGATAAAAGTCTCCAGGCGCCTCATCACCTGGAGATTTTTATTTAACCTGACCTTGACAACCGCCTTGATCTCACGATAATTAACCCAATACACCTATGCCTAAAACCATTCTCATCACTGGTTCCACACACGGCATCGGCGAAGCTGCTGCGAAAGCCCTGGCTGCCCAGGGTCACCAGGTGATCATCCATGGGCGCAGTGCAGCCCGCTGCCAGGAGGTAATCGAGCAGATCAAGCTTCAGGCAAGCAATGCGAACCTGACCTATTTAACTGCTGATCTATCTGAAATGAGCCAGGTTCGCCAACTGGCCAGGCAGGTCAAAGAGCGTTTTACGCGTTTAGATGTCTTGATTAATAATGCCGGCAACTTCTTCCTATCCCGTCAAACCTCCCCCGATGGTTTCGAGATGACCTGGGCGGTCAATCACCTGAGTTATTTTGTGCTCACGCTAAACCTGCTCGACTTGCTGAAAACATCGGCGCCTGCCCGGATTGTGAATGTCTCCTCCAATTCGCATTTCGGCGCCCGATTGGACTGCGACCCGCTGACCGGGTTGGAAAAGCGCCCCTATATGAGCTGGAAAGCTTATGGCCGCTCCAAGCTGGCAAATGTGCTCTTTACTTATGAGCTTCACCGGCGGTTTGATGACCTGGGGATCACCGCCAATGCGCTCCACCCCGGTTTGGTGCGCACCCATATCTGGGATAAATTTGGGATTCTCTCACAATGGGTAACCCGTTTCTACTTATCAAAGCGGGTCCTGACCTGCGAAGAGGGTGCTCAGACCTCGGTATACCTGGCCACCTCACCCGAGGTAGAAGGCGTGAGTGGAAAATACTACTACCGCTGCCAGGCTGTGAACTCATCGCCAGACAGTTATAATGTTAACGAAGCACGCCGGCTGTGGGAGGCAGGCAAGCTGCTACAAAATTCAGAATGAAAGAGGCTGATCGATGAACCTGGCTACCCTATTACTGCTTGCTCTCGGTGTAATCGTATTGGTGCGGATCATTTTCTTGATGCGGAGGAGATTCCGGCCTGAAAAACATACCATCCGGTTGGAAGAAGCCCCGCCGAAAAACGGGGAGAATCCCGGTGAGTCAAGCTTTTTATTAATCCTGCTGTTCCTACTCCTGGCTTCAGCAGTGGTCGTGCAGTTTATTTTGGGTGGGGTTTAGTAAAGTAAAAATATATGAATGACTTGGTTAATATTATAAGCTGCACAATCGACATAGGCTATGTGAACGTATCTGGTATAAAGTAATTCAATCCAAAAGGGAAAAACAGATGGATCCAATAACAGAAACCTTGACCACAAACGGCCTCACCTTTCGAGATTTGAATAAGAATGGGAGACTTGACCCCTATGAGGATCCCCGCCGACCCATCGAGGAGCGAGTCGCAGACTTGCTCCAGCAGATGACACTGGAAGAGAAAGCTGGCTTGATGTTCCATACCATGCTGGCCATGAACGCAGATGGCAGCCTGGCAGAGGAACCCAGCCCCTTCAGCCCGACCCCAACCACAGAGATGGTGATGCAGAAGAAGATGAGCCACTTCAACGTGATGCAGGCGATTGAGCCGCGCAAGATGGCGGAATGGCACAACCGGCTGCAGAAGCTGGCTGAAAGCACCCGCTTGGGCATCCCGGTAACCCTCTCCTCGGACCCACGACACGCATTTTCGAATAATCCGCTCGCGGGATATGATGGCGGGGAGCTTCTCGCAATGGCCAGAGCCGATCGGCCTGGCAGCCACCCACGATCCTCAGCTCGTTGAAGAATTCGCGGACATCGCCCGCCAGGAATATACTGCGGTAGGCATTCGCGTGGCGCTGCACCCCATGGCAGACCTGGCCACCGAGCCACGCTGGGGGCGGATTAACGGTACTTTCGGGGAAGATGCTAACCTTTCTTCGGAGCTAGTAAAGGCTTATATTCGGGGTTTCCAGGGTGAAAAGCTCGGTACCACAAGCGTAGCGTGCATGACCAAGCATTTCCCAGGCGGTGGTCCGCAGCTTAACGGCGAAGACCCCCACTTTTCAATTGGACGGGAGCAAGTCTACCCGGGAGACAACTTTGCCTATCACCTGAAGCCTTTCGAGGCCGCCTTTGAGGCAGGCACATCCCAGATCATGCCCTATTATGGCATGCCCGTGGGGACCGAACATGAGGCAGTAGGCTTCAGCTACAATAAGGGCATCATCACCGGATTGCTGCGGGAGAAATATCACTTCGACGGCATTGTTTGTACCGATTGGAAACTCGTCAATAGCTTGGAGTTTGATGGGCAGATCATCATCGAAGCCAAAGCCTGGGGAGTGGAGCATCTGTCAGCCGCGGAGCGCGTGCATAAGATCCTCGAAGCGGGTGCAGACCAGTTTGGCGGCGAAGCCTGTCCCGAAATCATCGTTGAGCTGGTGCGCGGTGGGAAGATCCCCGAGAGCCGGCTCGACACATCTGTGCGGCGGCTGCTGAGAGAGAAATTCCGCTTGGGCTTGTTCGATAACCCCTACCTTGACCCTGACATGGCAGAAGAAACCGTGGGTAAAGCCGAATTCCGTGCCAAAGGCGAGCTGGCGCAGCGCAAATCCATTGTCCTGCTGAAGAACGGATTCAGCTCCGGCAGGAACAGCTTACCACTCGAAGGCAATCCGAAAATTTACCTGGAAGGCGTCGCCCCCGCGCTGGCAGGACAGTACGGGCAGGTGGTGCACACACCCGAAGAAGCTGACTTTGCCATCCTACGCCTGAGAACGCCTTACGAGCCACGCGAGGGCTTTTTGGAAAGACTTTTCCATTCTGGCAGCCTGGAATTCCCACCTGAAGAGAAGCAGCGCATCCTGGGTATCCTGGAAAGAGTGCCAACGATCGTGGATATCTTCCTTGAAAGACCCGCCGTGATCCCGGAGGTCGCCCAAAAAGCAGCTGCACTGCTGGGGAGCTTTGGGGCGAACGATGCCGCCTTGCTGGACATCCTCTTCGGGCGCTTCAAACCCCAGGGCAAGCTGCCTTTTGAGCTGCCCTCCTCGATGGAGGCGGTGCGGAAGCAGAAGGAAGATCTGCCGTACGATTCGGAGGATCCGTTATACCCGTTCGGATACGGGCTAAGCTATTGAAATTTGAAACTTAATTGTTTCAGGAATTCAATGAGGAACAATTGATATGGCTATGCGAATAGGCTGGTTTCTGATGCCAGCCTATTTTCTGGAGCGAGTAAAGGATAGGCAGGCTTCCTGCCTTGCGTATTTAGATAATTAGGATGATAATAGGGTTATACTCGAATACAGTCAAAGCGGCTGGGAATTTTCAAACGGGTATAGGGATAAAACTATGGAAGCAAAAGAATATCTGACATTTGACCTGATGCTGCAAGGGCATGCAGGAGATTACCGCGCCCTGATCATCGACTCACCGGCGGGACAGGATAAGAACCAATTCGAGATGCTGTTCCAGCCCGACCAGCTCACCGACCTGCTGAACCGGATCTCGATGAACGACCAGGCGGCGGCCAAAGAGCTGGGGCAGGGCTTATTTGACACGGTGTATGATGCCAGGCTGCAAAGCCTGTTGAACCGCAGCCTGGATGAGGCAGAGCGCCAGGCGAAAGGGCTGCGCATCCGGCTGCGCCTGTCGGATACCCCGGAGCTGATCAACCTGCCCTGGGAATACTTGTACGACCCCGCCTTCCAGCGCTTTTATGCCCTCTCCGCCGACACACCGATTGTGCGCTTCTTGGACCTGCCCGACCGGGTGGGGAGCGTGCTGGTGGAGCCGCCGCTGAAGGTGCTGGTGATGCTCTCCTCACCCAGCGACTACCCGCCCTTGGACGTGGAGGCGGAATGGAGCCGGTTGAAGAAGGCTTTGGCGCCCCTGGAAGAAAGCAGATTTCTCCAGGTGGAGCGCATGGACCTGGCGACCCTACCGCTGCTCCAGCAAAAACTGAGACAAAATAACTACCATATCTTCCATTTCATCGGGCACGGCACGATCGATGAGGATACCCAGCAAGGAGCCCTGCTGTTCGAGACAGACAATGGGAGCGGACAACTGGTCGACAGCCGCCTGCTCAGCACGCTGCTGTATGATGAGAAAACCCTCCGGCTGGTGGTGCTAAACGCCTGCCAGGGTGGGCAGACCTGGGCGAAAAACCCCTTCGGGGGCGTGGCGCAGGGATTGGTGCAGCAAGGCATCCCGGCGGTGGTAGCGATGCAGTTCCCGGTGACCGACCAGGCTGCCATCGCTTTCTCCCAGGGTTTCTACGGCGCCCTGGCGGATTTTTCGCCGATCGATATGGCGATCAGCGAAGCCCGCAAAGCCATGTTCTTTGGCGGGAACGCGGTGGAATGGGGTACGCCCGTTTTATACTTGCGCGCTTCCAATGCCCAAATTTTCAACCCGGCACAAACGGTCGCATCCGCAGCACCGGCAAAAACAATGCCCGTAGAGGTAGGGCTGGGAGACCCAGCCCCTACTGGAGTGGGGAACTCAACCCCGACTGGACTGGGAAACCCAGCCCCTACTGGACCGGGGAACTCAACCCCGACTGGACTGGGAAACCCAGCCCCTACTGGACTGGGGAACCCAGCCCCTACAAAAGGCGATTTTACGCCGCAGGGGAAGTGGCTGTTGGCTTACACAATGGAAACTTTCGAAGAATTGACTGTCGAATTTTTGGAGGACGGGCAGTTCACGGGGAGCCTGTATTACCAGCGCTCGAGCAAGTGGGTGGATGAGGATGTGGCGGGGAAATGGAGCTACGACCCGGCCAAGAAGCGGCTGGCTCTTAGCGGGAAGTTCGTCGATTATACCGACCGCTATGTGATCACGCCTTACATCGACCGGGGGGATGGCAATTTCTTCAAGGGAAAAGACAGTAAGGGGATTGAATTTACCCTCACGAAGATCACAAAGGAATTCCTGCCGGTCGGGAAGTGGATGATCAAGTACTTACTGGGACGCCCCGGTGGAGATGGAGATCGAATTCCAGCCAGACGGGGAGTTCACCGCAGTCGAGAATTACAAAAAGTCGAAGCGCTGGGTCAGCGCGCCCATGGTTGGGCAGTGGGCTTATGATGCCGCGAAGAAGCGCCTGTCGGTCAATATGAAATATCTCAACGCGCCAACCCGTTACTCGATCACGCCTTATATCCAACGCTGGGAGCGCGACCAGTTCATCGCCAAGGACCACGAAGGCAAGGAGTACTTTTTGAGGCGGATTGGGTAGCTGCCCCATGTTTCAAAAAGGGGCAAACGGAAAGCAAAAATTCCATCTCGTGAATGGCGCTATTTCAGCGCTGCTGCTCAGTATTTTCTTCTTGCTCGTTTTCGAACTGGGGTCCGAAATTTACAGGTGGGAGATCTTGCTTATCTCGAACTGTGACAAGGCTTATAACAGGAAGGATAGGATAAGCAGGATTTACACCTCTTAGCGAAATAGGGCGTTCGTGAGGGTAACCCCGGAACTGATATGCGCATCCGAACCAGGCGCGTATAAGAGATAGATCCAAATAGTAACAGGTGATCTCAAAACCAATCCATTTAGAGTAGGAGATAAGCAGTTTAATGGAACCAACTTTTATCAACCTTATGCAAGAATTAGAAAGCGAAAAGACGACGGACCGGCGGCGTTTGGAAATTGGCGAATGGCTTGATAAAAACAGCGACCCACGTCCAGGTACCGGTTTGAAAGAAGGTGTACCAGATATTGTGTGGTTACCGGTTACGCCAGGTGGCGTCGTAACGATTAAACGGGTTTGGGAGGCTGAGACACCCGAAGAGGAAACCAGGGTTACACAAATTCAGAACTTCAACGTGGAGCCTTTTTACATTTCCAAATTCCTGGTTACTTATGCCCAGTACCAAGCTTTTGTGGATGCCGAAGATGGCTTCAATAACACAACCTGGTGGCAGCAAATGCCTCCTGATCATCAACCTCAGAAGCTATCCGAACAGCGTACAAAGCGATCCAATAACCCACGCGATAATATTTCGTGGTATCAAAGCGTGGCCTTTGCCAGGTGGATGAATCACCGGCTGCGAGGGCTTGAAATCCCCGCTCTTTCTGTCAAAGGTGTGCTGCGAACAGGCGAGAACGCTCAAATTCGATTACCCACAGAATGGGAATGGCAGTGGGCGGCCCAGAATGGCAGCGAAGAACGTCTTTATCCTTGGGGTGAAAGAAAATCAGGATGCGCAAATACGGCGGAGACAGGTTTGAAACAGGCAATCGCGGTTGGAATGTATCCACATGGAGCAGCAGCATGCGGCGCCCTGGATATGACTGGAAACATCATGGAATGGTGTGCCAATGACAAAAAAGTGATGGAGGTCGTCGACGTTGGAAGCAACGTCTCCAAGGTGCTGCGCGGCGGTGATTGGGGTTATGGGATCGAAATAGCGTCCTGCGTGAGGGCTGACGATGAAGAACCAGATCGGATGGATGTGCTGAACGGCTTCCGGCTGGTTTTGGGAAGAAGCTTAATATAGCCCGATAGAACCGCAAATGAATTGCGGTCTGATACCGGAAGCGTTCAGTAAGGCAAAGATTACCACGAAAAACACGAACCACTCGAAAAAATTCTTTGCCGGCCGCTTAAATTTATTCGGTCCTGCCGGACCAGCCCTGCCTGGGAGAGGACCTGCAGGTCATCCCTCAGCACGACAACCTCGAGTCGCAGCCTCCGGGCAATCTGTTCCAGGCTCAGGGGCTTTCCCGAGCTGGCCAGGCAGTCCTCGGCGCCGCATTCCCCAGCCAGGCAGAGGAGCTGCACGAAGCGCCATTTCTGCGCCTCGCTCAGCGGGCAGAGCCTGGGGTCGGCGAGGAGTGAGCTGGCAACGGATTATGAAAACGGATTGAACTTTGAGACCGTCACGCCTGCCCCGCAGGCCGAAGTGGACAAACTCCCCTGATAGAGCCAGGAGGGTACAGACGCGTGAAGCTCGTCTGTACCCTCCTGGCCTGGTTATCTCGATAGCATGGGTAAAAACGTAAGGCCCACGGGGATCATCTTTTTAAACAATGCAGCTCCACCTCCGGAAGCCCAAATGACAAGCTGCCTGGAAGGGCTGTCGAGTGCGCCGAAGATGCTCATCAAGTCCTGGGAGGTGCCCGCATCTTCTAAAAGCCATTGGGAGCCATCAAAATGCAGGATCGTCCCGTTCAAGCCCACGGCATACACATTCTGATCGCCCCAACCCCATACGTCCAATAAATGCCAGTTTGTCCCACTGGCTTGCTGGGTCCAACTTTGACCATCATAATGCAGAATCGTCCCCCAATCTCCCACAATAAAGATATCATCCGGGGCTGAACCCCAAACTGCGTTCAAAGTCTGAAGCGTCGGGATACCACTCACCAAATGCCAAGCCGTGCCATCAAAATGCAGCACCGTCCCACGCTCGCCGACCGCATAACCATCCTGGGGGCCAGTCCCAGCGATGTCTTCCAGATCGTAAGGGGTGATCGCAGGCAGGAGGTGCATCGTATTCCAGGTGGGATTAGATGGATCCGTCCACTGAAGCGTGCCGCCGTTGCCACTGGCCCAAAGGTGGGTCTCGTCCGCATACCAGTAACCGGTCAACTGGTTGCCGAGCGGCTCGCCGGCGGTGCAGTTCATCGGAGTCCAGCGAATGCCATCAAAGTGAGCACTGCCGCGGCACCAACCGCCGGCCCACATATCGTTCCGATGCCTGCCCCAGGCTGCAAAAATGTGGTTGGTTGAGCTGATCACCTCGCTGTGCCACCCACTTTCATTCCTATAAATATGGCTTTCAAAATCGAAAAGGTGGATGTCATTGGCATTGAAGGCAAAGCCATCGGTGGCATAATTCGTAACTGGAAGGGTCTCTGTGATCCATTCTGAGGTGGTGGATTGAACACCAAGAGCCGGAAGGGGTAGGATTGGAGCGGGGGTATTGAGCGGAAGCGAGGCGGCTGGTGTGTCAATGCTCTGCAAGATTTGAGCCCATATCGAATACTGCACCCGGTCATAGTGTAAGTCATTCCACGCCACCATGTAATGACCGGCACCGTACCCAACCACCGAGGCAAATTGATGCCAAAAAGAGGTCGATACCGGGATGGGCTGCGCATCGAGCGCCACGCCAGCCTGGGTTAACCGCCGGGCATACAGGTCTTGGATGCGGCTATTTACAAAAGGATATTCGACGTTAAAGACGACCAGGCAGCCGCTGCCATCACAGGCCAACTGCGGCGCCCATTGGCCTCTGGCCCGCTCGGTAATCAGAATGGCAGGTGAATCCAGCACGGCGCCCTCCGGGCTCACCCGCGCGGCGTAGATCCGGCCAATCAACGGATTGTTATAGGGATCCGTATCAACCCAGGCTACCCAAAAATTTTTGCCATCGAAACCTGATGTATTATGATCTTGCTGCATAGGCCCGCCAGCGATCAAAAACGTGCCAGGATCCAGCACCTTGCCGTCCTGGCTGATGCGAGCGCCGAAAACGTCTAAATTATTCCCCCAACTGTGAAATGTCACCAGGTAATTCGTCCCATCAAATGCGATGGCGGGGTAATAGCCCCCCGTACCGGGGATCAAGATACCGGTGGGGCCATCCATATTGTTGGCCTGCTTCGAGATCCGCGCGGTGTAGATTCGATCGGAACCCGAGCGCCAGGTGACCATGGAATTGGTACCATCAATTGCCAGTCCAATAACCCGGTCCTCTTTTGCGACGGCACCCGTCGTCAGGGCTTTCCCATTGGGGTCCAAGACGGTACCCTGCCGGGTGAGGCGCGCCGCATAGATTTCAATCGTTTCGCCGCGCGTCCCGACCCAGACTACCAGGAAGTTTTCGCCGTCGAACTGGACCGAGGGCGTGCCCACATGGTCATTCCCATGCGTAGCGATCGGAATGCCACCGGGATCCAGGATCTGTCCGGTGGGGGTGATGCGCTTTGCATAGACCGTCGAACAGGTGTAGTCTGGCGAGGGCGGGTCCTGGCAGTATGCCAACATGAAATTGGTGCCGTCAAAGGCGATGCCGGGTTTCCCGGTCACCCGGGCGATATTGCCCACCAGCGAGAAGTTGGGACCGACAGGCACGACGCCTGCGGCGGTCAGGTTTTGTGAGGTGTCGATTGGGGACGAAGCTGCCTGCCCTGCCGCCAGGATTGTCAGTAGGAATAGCAGGAGCACGGCAACGAAGAAACTGGATCGCGTTTTCATCACACACTATCCTTCCAAATTAAAATAATACCTACCGAGATTCCACGTCGAAACAATTCGACCAACAATTTCACCTCAAGGGGTGATGATTTTGACAATCTTGGCTTAAGTTTAGCATCATTTCCTCCAGTGAGCTTCATTTTTTTCGGGCATCTGAAATGATTAATTCTGGCAGGTTTAAGTCGAAACAACGGGTAGAGATGGGAAGGGTGGTATTTCTAAGACAGGCTTTTAGCGAAGTCTATCTTGAACAGCAAAAAAATTGTATGCCAGCATCCATGAAAACAATGCCCGATAAAGAGCAACCAAGCTTTCAAGCCAGAGCCTGGTTGTTTTTATTATTTAAAGGATGTTAGCTGGGGAGGTTGCTCTCCACAACCCGGATTTCTGCATCACTCAGCCCATACAGCGCATAGACCAGCGCATCAATCGCCTTATCGGTTGCTTTGATCTGGCGTCCCAACCCTTCCTTCTCCTGTGGATTTTTTGCTGCCACAAGACTTTTGTGCAAAGCCAACATGTAGATTTATTTGTGAATATTTTAGAACACGCAGCGTTCCTTATCCAGCCTTTGTTTACACTTAATAAATAAACCCCTCCTCGCTTACGCGTGGCTGGATTCGGTGCCCAGGACATTTCTCAGGATACCCTGTTCAATTCAGGACAGAATCAAAGGAGGGCAGACCAACGCATGCCATACCCCTAATCTCATTGTAAATCCTAAAAGTAAAAAGTCAATAAGTTTTGAGAGAGGGAAAGGAGAAAATAGTGCTAAACTTAATGGAATTCCACCAAAACGAGCACACATTGAGGGTGATCATGATGTCAAATTTATGGCGAGGTGGAATTTGGAGGCGTTATGCACGAACAAAGGTTGATGAAGCTCTGCACGCTGATCATCCTGCTAGCATTGGGGCTGACTTGCGCGGGTTGTTCTTTTGCGGGCACGCAAGCGACAGGTGGATTGCCGAGTATGACTGCGCAGGCAGCCACCCGGGTTATCCAGGCGCAGACGACGGCGACAAAGGCGCCGGCGGTAGAGACGCCGGACGAGGTCGAACAAGCGATCGCAGACTTGAAGGACCCGGATGCCCAGGCGCGCTATACCGCCGCTTACAACCTTGAAATGGCGAAAGATGAGCGAGCCGTGGAGCCACTGCTTGGCGTGTTGAACGACGCCAGCTCGGAGGTATGCGTCGAGGCAATACGGGCCTTAATTGCCATCGGCGACAGGCGGGCCGTGGAGCCGATGATTATGGCGTTGGAGAGCCCAGACATGAATATCCGCATCCAAGCGGCAGCTGGTCTGGGCAAGTTTAACGATGCACGCGCGATTGAGCCATTGATTGCGCTGCTGGGGGAAGAATACCTGATCGCTTCCCAGGCAATCTATTCTTTGAGTTTATTTGGGAGTGCTGCAATCGATCCCCTTGCGGCTGCGATGAACAACCCCGACCCGCAATTCCGCATGAAGGCGGTGAATACACTGGGAAAGATCGGCGGTCCGGCCACCATCCAGCCGCTGATGGAGGCGCTTAACGATCAAAATATCAACGTCCGAGGGGCCGCGACCTACGCACTCGGGCAATTCTATGACACAAGCATGATCGACATCTATATCGAGGCGATGAAAAACCCTAACCCAGACGTACGCAGCTCCATGGTGGCCTTCCTCAGCCAGTACCAAGATAGGCGAGCGACCCAGGCGATCACTGCGGCATTGAACGATCCAGATGCAGAGGTGGCGGAGGAGGCCAGACGAAGGGTTGAGAATACCCAGACGCCTCGGCGGTGGAGGCGTTGATCGAGATCCTAAAATCGGGCGACGAAAACGCCCAGAGCGAGGTTTCCCAGACGCTGGCATCCATTGGCGTTCCGGCGGTAGAGCCGTTAATCGGTGTATTGAGCGATGGAAATGCCAGCGCCCGCAGGATGGCGGCCGACCTGTTGGGGCAGATCAAAGACAGCCGGGCCGTTGAAGCGCTGATTGCCGCACTGAACGATAGCGAAGAGACGGTGCGGATATCCGCGGCATACGCATTGGGTGAGCTGGCCGATGAGCGAGCCATCTCGGCGTTGATCGCCGCGTTGAAGGATCCGTCAGATGAGGTTGGTAAAGAGGCAGGAGATGCTTTGGTAAATATCCGTGAGGCTGCGGAGATCCCTGATTGCTGCTCTGAAGGATGGTAATGCCAGAGCGCGGGCACAGGCGGCAAGGGCGCTGGGCCTGCTGCGGCCTGAGAAGGCGGTGGTTCCCTTGATCGCCTTGCTCGACGACCAGGACGCCTCGGTGCGGGCCGCGGCGGTGAATGCACTGCCGCTGATCAACGGCAGTGACCAGGCGGTTGAGCCATTAATTGGCTTGCTCTATGACGCGGATGCCGATGTGAGGCGTTTGGCTGCCGGAGCCTTGACGTGGATCAACACCGACCGGGCGAAACAACCCTTCCAAGCCGCGCTGCAAAGCGAGAACCTCAAATTTATCGTTGAAATGAATTTCTTCTATATTTCCATGGGGATGACTGAGGCGATCCCGCTGCTGATCGAGGCGCTCAACCAGCTCGGCGACAAGGAGATGGCGGAGGACTTCCTGAACTGCGGCAACAGCGAACTGGCCGAGTGCAGGGACAAACTGGGCCTATGCGCATGGCTATACCATCGAACAAAACTCGGGGTACGGAAACGGGCCGGTGTGGGGCAACCGGTGACCGCAGGACAGCTTTTCTTTACAGCAATTCAGTATTGGTAACGGTGTATTTTTTGAATTTCAGGGGGGCCAGTAAGCAGCGAACCAAGCACGGCTCCCAGTCTTTTCAAGTGCTCGGATTCAGAGTGAGAGGCCAGCGCAGCTTCGTCTGCATACTCCTCAATTAACATGAAGGTATTTGGTTCTCCGACTGGTTGAACCAATTCGTAGCGGCTAACCCCAGCTTCTTTACGGGTCGCCGCGATGGCTATGTTGACCTCGCTGAGAAATTGTTCTCGCGTGGCGGGGTGTATAGAAACTTTTCCGATTATGACAAGCATGGTGTCCGGTAATCCTTTCAAAGGAGTTTTTAGATCTTTTCAAAGACCGTTTGTGGCAGGCTTAAACAAAACTGGAGTTATTTTATCATATTTATTTTCTGCTAAGGCTGAAAACCCAAGGTGAAAATAGGAGCTTTTTTTGAGGCGGGTCGGGTTGAGGCCCCCCTCCCTGACGGGTATCCCCCCATTTTCGCAGGTGGGGATGGATGGTTCATGAGCTATCTTCTGTGAAAATAGGGGGAGAAAGAAGAACCGGGACCAGTCCACCGCTGGGGGCTCAACGGCTCTCTTTTGCGAAAATGGGGGAGAAAGATTTTAGATTTTTTAACCGGGAAATAAACGGTATAGACTTCATTACCGATCTCATAGAGCGGCTTAAACCTCCAGCCAACCGGTTGGTCCACCGTCCGCCAGCCATTTTTCCAGGTCTGCCATTCGCGTTCAGCATCGGGGATCAGCAGGGTGGATGGATCGGTGATATCGCCATAGAGCATGCGTTCCTCGGGAACTGAGACCGGCCAGCACCACCGGCCCATCCATAAAGGCGACGGTGTCGGGGCGGTCAGGCAGAGGCCAACAGGTCAGGCCATGCGCCAGGATCATGCGCACTTCATCTGTCCCCAAACACGCTGGATGCTGCGCAAAGCCGTTCCCATCATCACTCCAGGATGACTTCCTGACCATTGACAAGACATTTCACGGTGCCATTTTAACCACCAGGGGCGGCGCAGCTTCAAGGTAAATTCTACTGGTTGGTCAGCCTGGACATTCACCATCACCTGGATTTCGCCAGGGCGGGAGGGCACCTGCCGGTTGACAGGCAGGATGCGGATGTTTTCACCCGTCTGCTGGTCAAATTTCTGAGCGACTTTTACAGGAATACCATTGAACTGAACAGTCAAGTTCGGACGGCAGGTACTGGCAGACGAGCGAGCTATCGGAAGACTGGTAATAAATTCCCTTCAGTTGAGATGGCGTTGGCCTGGAGCAACGTGCAGTGACAGCACCAGAAATGATCTGTTTCGGAACCCCACTTTTTCTGCGACCGGCAGCCAGGGGCAGAAAATAGATAACCCGGTTGGTGGGCGGCTATGCGGCTCGCAGCAGCATATCCAGGTTTCGCCCCTGCCAATATCCCTGGGCAAAGATGCCGTTATAAAGATTGCGTTCATAATAATCGGCGTATTCTGCTTCGCCGGTCCAGCGCAGGAGATATTCGCTCAGGCGCATCATGTTATAAACCGTGCAGTGTTCCTGGTTCATTTCACTCAAGCGGGCGGACTGCTGACCCATCGGCGTCCAGATCTCGCCGCAGGTCTGGCCGCCGGTGGCATACATGCCGCGCTGGCGGACCGCCAGGTCCCAATAATTCTCAACGATGCGGCGGTAGCGTTCTTCGCCGGTGACTTCATAAGCGCGCGCGGCACCCTGCACTTCAGGAATGGTCGTATTGGCGTGCATGTTGGATCAGACATCCTCGCCTCGTTCCAGGAGATCGAACAGAAGCGGGCCGCTCATAGCGGCGCATCAAGCTCCAGGTGCCGTGGATCACCCGTCACGGCATAGAGATTGGCCCAATGCTCCATCATCCCGCCCGTCTCTTCGAAATCCATCATCTCGTTCATCTGTCGCGGGTAATATCATTGGTAAAACGGTAAAACCAATCGGCACACTTGAGGTCAATTTCCAGGGCCTGCTGGTTGCCGGCGTAAAGGTACATGTCCAGAAGACCCATCATATTTTTATGGCAAACATACTGGGGCGCCCATTTGCGCTTGCCATTTTTTAGCCAATAAAGATATTTTTCTGGGATGGGGAAGGCCCATTCTCCGCCATTTCCTGCTGGCAGCGCCCAATCTCGGAGACGATGTGATCAGCACGAACTTTCAGCGCCAAATCTTTCGTTTCAGCATAGATATGGGCGGCGGCGCTCAGCCAATGCCCGACGACGTCCCACGGATATCACTGGTGACCGAATCCCAGCCGCCATGCATGCCTTCAGGCCGATAGGTCAGCCCTAATAAACCGGCTTCTATATAGTGGGAGATTAGGAGATTTTCTGTCTTGAGACGGTTCAAATAAGCCAGGTTACGATCACGCCGCAACATGGCTTCACCGGGAAGCAAGTGAACTGCCTGGGCAAGTGAATTAAGTGGTAAATTCATTGGAAGTTCTCCTCTTTTGATTGAACAGTGAAGCACAGGTTTTTATGGATAAGAAACGAGATTATTTTACACGATCCACTCAGCGTGGACGGCTACTTTGAGGGGGGTCAGGGTCTGGGTTTTATTTCTCGACGCCCTTCATCACGATGCCGGCAATGAAGTAGCGTTGAGCGAAGTAATACAGCAGCAAGCAGGGCAGGGCGGTTACCAATGCGCCAGCCATTTGCAGACCCAAGAGAGATTTGATATCATAGGTGCTCTTTAGATAAGCGAGCCCTAAAGCAGCAGTCCGCAAGTTTTCTTTGGTGATAAAAATTAAAGGTCCAAAGAAATCATTCCAGTGATACATGAAGACAAAGATGGTAGCGCTCGCCAGAGCTGGTTTGGAGAGCGGAAGAAAGATGCGCCAAAAAACCCCGAACCGGGAACTGCCATCGATTGTGGCAGCCTCTGACAGCTCGGTAGGGATCGAAAGGAAGAACTGGCGGAAGAGAAAGATCAGGAAGGCATCGGCAAAGAAGGAAGGCGCCCACAAAGGCAGCATTGTGCCATACCACCCCAGATATTTGAACAGGATAAACCTGGGATAAAATACGACTTCCTTTGGCAGCATCATGGTGGCAAGCACAAGGATAAAAAGCTTATTCTTATGTTTCCATTTCTGAGTGGCAAAGGCATAACCGACCAGCGTGCAAGTGCTTACGAAACCGATGATATTCACGGCTGTCAGCCAGGTTGAGTTCCATATATACCGGAGGAACTGAAACTCACCAAAAAGGCGGGTGTAATTTCCCAGGATTATCTTTTTAGGGATCCATTCAATGGGCAGGGTGAAAATCCGAGCGGGTTCTTTGAAGGAAGTAGATAACATCCA
Organism: uncultured Chloroflexia bacterium; assembly: GCA_963751425.1. Taxonomy (GTDB): domain Bacteria; phylum Chloroflexota; class Anaerolineae; order Anaerolineales; family UBA4823; genus CAVVUF01. Next base: position 253,559 of record CAVVUF010000005.1, read on the forward strand.
GAAGAAAGGCAACATCAAAAAAATTGCCAAAAATGTTAGCACAAAGTAAATGATCAGCTTGGACGAGTTCTTTTTGATTTTATATGATATCGAAAACTTCATATGATGTTGCCTTCTTTGGCTTCATAATAAGTATATTTTCCAACAACTCGAATAGCAATTAAAGAGATCAAGAAAACAATAATAAACAAAATCCAAGCTTGTGCGGAGGCCATACCCATCTTGTGGAATTTGAAGGCATTATTATAAATATAGAAAGCATAGAACGTCGTAGCGAAGTTAGGTCCACCATTCGTCATGATAAAAGCGGGAGTAAATATCTGTAAAGCACCGATGATACCAGTAAGAATGGTAAAAAGTAAAACGGGGCTAATCCCAGGTAAGGTCACAGCGAAAAAACTTGCCCACCAACCAGCCCCATCAATATGGGCAGCCTCATAGAGCTCAGTCGGTACGTTCTGGAGAGCGGCTAAATAGATGACGATGCTGCCTCCTACATTCCATAAAGACATGATGACGAGTGAAGGCAGCGCCCAATGCTCATCATATACCCATTTGGGACCTTCAATGCCGATCTTTGCCAATAAGTTATTAAACACTCCAAACTCAGGGTTGAACATCCATAACCAGACGATGGCAACAACCACACCTGAAACCACGGCCGGCATGTAGAAAACCGTGCGGTAGGCATTCATGCCTCTTATCTTATTATTTAGCAATAAAGCTGCAAAAATCGACACAATCACATTCAAAGGCACTGTAAAAATTGCATATGAGAAAGTAACCTTGAGTGATTTCCAGAAAAGCGGGTCGTTAAACATTTCTATGTAGTTACCAATACCGGTCCACTTCGGAGGGGAAAGAATATCCCACTTCGTAAAACTGATCACCAAAGAAATGAGCATCGGCAGCACGGTCAAAAAAACGAAGCCGATGATCCACGGTGAGGCAAATGCGAAGAAAGCAATCGCATCTGCCCTTTCTTTTTTTGACATTCTTGCCATATTTTATCCTTCGCTAAGGATATCTTGAGGATCCATAGTTATGCTGAATAAACTATTGATCGCCAGGGCTCCAGACATTCCGCTAAAGTTTTTTACCTAAAGACAATTCTACAGCGGATTGTTTCTGGAGCCCTGACTGATCAGTAATTCTACGGCTGCTGTTTAGCCGCTTCGTCTAAATATTTTTGGAGCCCAGCATGAATTGTTGTGGCAGCAGTTGGTGCATCCATCGTATTTGCCAGCAACTGGTCAAAATTAGGCTGGAGAACCATTGAATTAATCTCATCCAGGTTCGTTAAGAAGGCATAGCCACCATCAGCATAATCAACGGATGTTACTCGAAGAATATTTTGACTCGGGCATACCGGGGCCAGTGTTCATTTCGTCTGAGGAAGCGATGCGCTTATTGATGACTGTGATCAACCCAAGCCCACACAGCAGTTCCTGAGCTTTATCGCCTTGCATATATTTCGCAAACTCCCAGGCTAAGTCAGGATTTTTTGGTTTCTTTATAAACGGCATAACCGGCGTAGAAAGCAATGGTTTTGCGAGGGTGACCGGAAGCCAAAGGTAAATTCGCAACATCCCACTTAAAATCAGTAATGTTTCTGCGGAAGACGACAGCCCACATTCCGGTGATATCCATGGCAACTTGACCCGTATCAAATGAGGCACCCAGGTTGGCTGAATCCTGAACGGTGGGAGAGATCTTGTATTTATAGATCAAATCCTGTGCGAACTGAAGCCCAGCAACGGTCTCTGGAGTGTCAAACACGACTTTGGTGGGGTTGTTCATGTTGTCAAACAGGGATCCCCCAAAACTGAAGATAAACGGAAAACTAGCATAGGGCCATGAGCTGACAGAGAAACCGAACTGCTTATTTTCACCTTCAGGGATGGTGAGCTTCTGTCCAGCGGCGACGAAATCATCCCAGGTCCAATTATCATCAGGGTAAGGCAACGCCAGCCTTATCGAATAAATCTTTGTTATAGAACAGCAAGAATGTATCACTACCATTGATGGTGGCGATGTGCTTACCATTCCACTTAAAAGCATCATACATCGGGACGATGAACTCATTTTCATTATAGAAAAAGTCTGCATCTTCGGCGAAGTAAGCATCCAGATCCATCAACAAACCTTTTGAGGCCCAGTTTGCGAAGTAATGAGGGTGCCCATAAATCACGTCCGGAGCGGTGCCCCCCACAAACTCTGTCTCGATTTTTTGAATATAGCTATCTGGGATATACTCGAGATTCACTTTTGTACCAGGGTAATCTTTTTCAAACTCGGCAATGATCAGCTCATTGACCTTTTTCTCATCCAATGAACCCCAGGTTGAGAAAGTGATCTCACCTGACAGCTTGTTTTCAGCGGCGGGCACAGGCGTATCTGCTTCTTTGGCAACTTCAGTAACGACTTCAGTGGCCTTAGGCGTGCAGGCAACAAATCCGAGGATCAGGATCAGGTTCAGGGCGACTAATAACAAACGTTTCATTTAATTTTTCTCCTTTGAATTTTCTAATTACTGTAGGATACATTAGCCTTCAATTTTTAATGGGTTTTCTTTTCTAATAAGAGCCTCCTTTCGATGTAATGGCCTTTGGGCTCAGGCCTAAAACGATTGTTTATTCTTCACCTGCAATATGCAGCTCCACACCTTGATCTGAGATCAACCGCGTTGATTCTGGATCTAATGCGCAATCAGTAACAATGCGCTTGATCTTTGCCAGAGGAGCAACAATGTTTAATGCAGATTTCTCAAATTTCGAATGATCGACGAGGAGAATGACTTCTTCTGCAGCCTGAATAATCAACTGCTTCCGCCGGCACTCATCTGAATAAGGGTGCATGATACCCAGGGTTGGATTGACAGCTGAGGTGGAAATGAAAGCGATACGGACATGCATATCTTTAAGAGATGCTTCAGCGAGCGGACCAACCAGGGTTAAGTGCGTGCGATTTAATTCGCCTCCGGTACTCACCAAAGAAAATTGGTAGCCTGGCCTGGAAAGCTCATGAATAATTTCTTCAAAATAAGTAATCACCGTTAATCCATGGAACCCACCAAGCATCCTTGCCATCGTCAGAACGGTGGTGCTATTGTCCAACATCATCGACATATCGTCTTCGACAAAACGTAGAGCGTATTTCGCAATCCGTTTCTTTTCATCGGGGAAGAGTCGGGATCGATTTTGATAAGAAGTTTCATAGATCTTACTGGACTGGGAGGTCGCGCCCACCGCGCACTTTGCGCAGAAAACCTTCCTCCTCAAGCTGGATCAGGTCACGATGGACAGTGGGAATGCTGATACTGAACTTCTGGCTGATCTCGTCAATTTCAACGATATCATGCTCCTGGATATATTCCAAAATCATCTGCCGGCGTTTCGTGGGGATCATACGCAATCCTGATTATGCAAAAAACAATTGAATTCAAGAATTATCAACTTTATATCAGTATATATCATGTTGTATCAAAATACAAGTGTTAATTATCATAATTGACAGATAACTGATCACTTAGCCGCGGCCAACCCAGGATGAACTACTGCGTGGAGTTTTTAAATTAACCGGCCCGGATCGAGACTCTTTGAGACATTTCTACCCACGAGCAAGCCATCCACACCTTTCTCCATTGCTTGCTGCATTAGGCTTAAAAATAAATCCTCATCCGCTAAATTGCTGCCTCCTAAGATAAAAAGGCGCTTGCCTGCCTGGTGAATGACCGAGCAAAAATTTTGCAGCTCTTCTGTCATTGGCATCTTGATGGCATCTGCACCCAAATCTAAAGCCAACCGCACCCCTCGACTCAGTAATTCCAGAGGGTCGGCATACTGCTGGCGATTCGTAAGCGCCAGCACCTCGATAATGCAGGGCAGGCCAACCGTATGACATTCTTGAATTAATTCCCGGCTCGATTGCAGTGTTAGCGCTTCAAACCTGCCATCTGGATCGATGAAGAGGAAACCAATGGCGGCAGACCCCCGATATCGATAAAGGACTTCTTGAGCATTCATCAGGCGCCGGAATTCCATGTGATCAACCGGTAGAACGAGATGAGGGTCGGTGGGGTTTTCTGAAATTCGGAGAAGGTTAACCCAGTCTGTGCGCACAATGATGCCTGGCAAACACCCCCGGCCATATTCGGATGCAAAGCGCCGCGTCTGTCCGGCACCGAGTAACAACCCATCCACCTGGGCCTTAACGGAGGCTTGCACCACATCCGATATCTGCAGCCAGCTCCGATTTGGGTCCGTCATCAATCCATGATCGCAGGCGATGCACAGTGACCGGTCATCGGTGGAGGAGAATATATTCCTTAAACGGCTCTCTGTACCAGACAGCATTTATATTCCTCCAAGTGATGAGGCTTCGAAGGATTTAGACCATTCTTCGAACAGTCGGAGATCGTTAAGCAGGAAGGAACTTTCTTGAAGACCGGTGTAAACAAACCCCTCGATTTTGTTGGAGAAGGACGATTGCTCCAAGGCGGGTTTTCTGTCAGAACCCACAACCTGGATGGACTGCCTGGCCAGAACAGGGATCGAGGCGATTTTGGAAAGATGCATGCTTCTCACCAGGTAACCATCCCCTGGTAAGATGGCGACATCCCCGCCCAGCTCCACAATCAGATTTAAGCCAAGCTCAACCATCTCAGCGCAAATTTCTTGCTCCAGGCAAGCCCTCACCAAATGAAGGTCGATTATAAACGGCAAGCCAACATCCAGGCTGCGCGAGCGTAAAAAGGCAAGGTGCTGAACATTATCGGCTTCAGACGATGGCGGATTCCCCAGCTCCAAGGTTCCCAGGATAGCGGACACCCCCCGATGAACCAGGTCATGAGGAGCCTCGAGGGGAGCCTTTATATGCGCGTCTCTTTGAGGGGTGAAGCAATTCTTCTTATCCGCACGGACCCAAACTTCTTTATCATGCAGCGGCGAAAGGGATGGCAAAATTTCTGGCAAAACGATGATCCCATCGAAAGTATTGGCACCTTTCGATAGCCATTCAGCGATCATATTGAGGGATGAGGCCTCATCAAGGGTACAACCGATCGTAAAATCTAGGAACACAGGCAGCCTACCCTTAGACCTGGCGACAGGCAGCTTGAACTCTCTAAAAATTGACCTGTAATGCACTAATTTGTCTCCCAATAAAGCTGACATGAAATGCTATTTTCAAGAATTGTCTCTATAATCCATTGAAACCAGGGCCTCTGCCATTGCTTCGAGGATAAAAAATACCGAATTTGCCCCTGGATCTTGATGACCTACGGCGCGCTCTCCAAGGAATTTTGCTCTCCCAAATTTTGCCACCATACCGGCAGTCTGGTCGGCACCCTGCCGAGCCGCGGCGGTCGCATTCTGAAAGGCGGCCAGGATTGAAAGGTGTACCCTTACGGCTTCATCGAAAGCATCTGCGGCAGGCTGCAGTGCATCAAGCATGGTTTTATCACCAGGCGAGGCCTTTCCGAATACCCGCACTTTCTCCACCCCGGTCGTGAACATGACCACCCAGGTTTGGAGATCAACCTCAGTCAATGCGCGGGCATTTTTAGCACAGGCAGAAAAGAATGAACCCAAAAGGGGACCGATCGCGCCTCCGATTCCTTGCAGCATCTCCGATCCAATTTTCGAAAACAGCTCGCCGACCGAGTTTACTTCAGATGTGGTGATGATTAACCTGGCAGCTTCAAACCCCCTGCGCATGCTGGAGCCATGATCGCCATCTCCGATCAAGCTGTCCAATTCATTGAGAAATTTTTCATTCTCAATTATCTTGTCACACGCGGCAAGCAGCATCAGCTTCCATTGCGCGATAGTGATCGTTTCCATGGATCAGAAATATCCTAAATCAGTAGAATTAGCGTACAACGAAATATGGACAATTCGCGGGGCATCCCAGAAATGCTTTAATTCTTCATCCACGGCACACAAGGACAAAGAGAAACCGGCCATTTCCTGAGTGGTAATGAAATTGCCGATTTTTGCCTTATGAACGGAAATTTGCCTGGATTTTAGAATGGAGGCGAACCTACGGTAAAGGATGAACATCTCCATCAAGGTTGTACTGCCACTACCGTTGATCAGGACACAAACCTCATCTCCCGAGACATAGGGCCTGTCGTTGAGTACACGCGCTGGCAACAATATCCATGATCTCGTCGGCCTTTCCCAGCTTTCGCCTGCCAGCGCCAGCCTCGCCGTGCACTCCCATACCGACTTCGATCTCATCGGCAGGCAAGTCAAACATCATCTCACCGGTAACAGGATGTATACACGAGGTTAGCGCAACTGCAAGGGTCCGGGTTTGATCGCGGGCTTTTTCGGCGATACGTTTCACCTCGGCTAAAGGCAGACCTTCTTCAGCGGCTGATCCAGCCATTTTGAAAGGAAACACCTGACCAGCAATACCGCGCCGCTCCTCGGGTTGATCAGCAGGAGCCGAAGCGATATCATCCCACAAAAAAACGTTGTCAATATTCAATCCCTCATCAAGAGCCAGATCAACTGCTAACCTGGCGTTGAGGACATCACCTGCATGGTTGGCAACATATAACAGAACCCCTGCGCCGCGATCTGCAGCCTTGATTGCAGCCACAATGCGCGGTGCAGCAGGGGCAGTAAATATCTCTCCAGGCGCGTTCACATCAAGGATGCCTTCGCCAACAAAACCGATCATGGCTGGTTCATGACCTGGACCATTGCCCATGGCAATGCCTACCTTGCCTTGAGACTTCGGATGAGCTCTGACGACGAGATTTGGTTCAATCAAGCGCACCCAATCAGCGTATGCAGCGGTATAACCTTCAAGCTCTTCTCGAACGAGGTTCTTTGGGTCATTGATCAATTTCTTCATGACAGGTTTGTCCATATTCCCTCCGAAATTAAACCTAAGAAAAGTGTAATTTGTATCAGTATATATCATAATTTCTCAAAAATCAAGTGATATAAATCATTATTTATCCACTTTTTCTGTAATTGTATCAACAGGGAGTTGATGTAACTAAGCAGGGAAATGGAACAAGGAGTTCCTTTTAAGGCGAGCCGGGGATAGGCCCCCCTCCCTGACGGGTTTCCCCCCATTTTCGCAGGTAGGGATGGATGGTTCATGAGCTATCTTCTGCGAAAATAGGGGGAGAAAGAAGAACCGGGACCAGTCCACCGCTGGGGCTCAACGGCTCTCTTTTGCGAAAATGGGGGGACAAAAAGAAAGGAAGGCTCGTTAGAACGGTTTTTCATACACTGTATCGCGTTTGACTTCCTGGAACCCACAGCTTGCGTACAGCCTATAATTATTCGGATTTTCCCCACTGCACACCAAGGCGGATTCCAGCATACCGGCCTCACGTTGAGCTTTCAGGCTGCGGGCGATCAGCGCCCGTGCCACCCCGCGCCGCTGCCAGGCAGGCACGGTGCTGATGCCTTCGGTATAGCCGCGCAGGATGCCCAACTGCCTGTTCTCGGCATGGTTGATGTAGGTCATCACGCTGCCTACCACCTTGCCGCTGCTGATCTCCCAGGCTACCTGCCACAGCTCGGGCTGGAAGTTCGGATCATTCTTAAAGTCTTGGGGAATCTCGCCAGTGGGTGGGGGTCCGCCTTCGGGCACGTAGGCTTCTTCGACCGCATACCAGATGGCAGAGAGGTGCTCGGGCAGGAAAGGGCGCACTTCCAGCCCGGCAGGCAGCGGCGCATCGGGGACGTCTTCCAGGGTGGGACGGAGCATGAGCACCCAGCTTTCTTTGACCGCATAACCGGCTTGTTTTACCAGGGCGTGCAGACCCGACCTGGTACTGGGTGGCATTGATATGGAAGAAACGAGGGAGGGAGGCGGATTGCTCAACGGCGATCACCCGGGCGCGCTCCTCCAGCCAGGTCAGGATGACCCGCCCGAGGCCTTTGCGCCGCCATTCGGGGAGCAGGGCAGCGGTGAGCGCGTAGGTCTGGCGGGAAGGCTCTTCCCACAGCCTTACACTCCCATAACCGACCGCCTGCCCAGCCACCTCGCCGATGACCAGGTCGCGGAAGATGTCAAAGCGTGGGGAGGTGCGCAGCCTCTCAGCCAGGTCCGAGGCGGAGATGGTGACGGGGAGATTGTCGGCGTTCTCGCTGGCGGTGAGGATCGCCGCGAGGCGGGTGTAATCCGCTTCACCGCGGAAGGGACGCAGGACCAGGTTGTCGGGCATGCAGGGCTCCTTAATTGATCGAATGTCGAAACACAGTGGATTATCCAAGGATCGTTTAATCGAATTATACTGTGATGTTGAGGATGGCTGCCGGCTGGCAAAGGGCTGGCGCGCATGGCATACATAGGAGGCCAGTTCAATCTGCAAAACATTTCGTTAGAGATATAATATCGGGCAACCCAGCTTATAAGTTGAGGCGACTCGATAAAACATGAATCACGATAACCCTGTTATAAAGCTATGTATTGAAGGCACGCAAGCCGAGTTTCAAGGGGAAATTGACAAAGCCCGTGCTTTATATCAAAAGGCATGGGAAGCAGCGCAGGATGACTATGACGCTTGTATTGCCGCTCATTATGTAGCACGTCACCAAGAGGATCATAAGGAAAGGCTGCATTGGAATCAAATTGCTCTAAATAAAGCAAATGCAGTTACGGATCAGAGCGTTCAGGAGTTTTACCCATCACTTTTTCTGAATTTGGGACTATCTCATGAACTGCTTGGCAATTTGAACGAAGCAAAACGATACTATGATTTGGCAGCCGAGGCAGGTGTGATTCATCAAGCTGATTTGTTATGAATATATCCAAAGGAGATTTTGGAATTATGTACAAGAAATTTATCGTTGAAAAAATATGAATGCAGATGCCTTTCGTCATTTCTACGACTATCACTTAGCAGAAAACCGGAAGATTTGGGATACCTGTATCACCAGGCTAACGCTGGAGCAGTTCACCCAGGACGCAGGCTACTCACACGGACCGGTGAGAGAGCAGATCGTCCACCTGATGAGCGTAGATGAAGTATGGTTCTGCGAGCTGCGAGGGGTTGATCCCTCAGAACCTCTGCCTCCCGCTGACTTTGACGACCGGGAGAGCATCAGGGCGCAGTGGGATAAGGTTGAGCAAGCGATGCGTACTTATCTTGCAGAGCTGCGAGACGACCGATTGTTCGAAAAGCCAATCAAGGAACCCGAAGAAGACCAAAACCTCAGCGTATGGCAGGTGCTGCTGCATGTGGCCAACCACGGCACCGACCACCGGGCGCAACTTCTGCGGCAGCTCAACGACCTGGGCGTAAAAACTGAGGCGCAGGATTACATTTTCTACGTCTACGACCATCCCCTATAGCAGGCTAGCATGCTGACCATCGACAGCGACACGGCGCGGCGCTTCATCCTAGGTAAGCAGGGCTTGTGGCCAGGACGGCGCTGGCGAGGCAGCGAGGGCACAGAGCAGGCGATGCGCGCCTTGGAGTACCTGCAGCTCGACCCGCTGCAAATCATCGCGCGCAGCCATGAAATCACGCTGCACAGCCGCGTGCTGGATTATACGCCTGGCATGTGGGAGGATTTAGCTTACCAGCAGCGTAAGTTCTTTGACTGGGGCGGCTGGCTGGCTACCCGACCGATGGATGAGCTGCCGTACTGGCGCGTGGCTATGCGCCGCGAGCGGGAGGGTCTTCACGGCACCGACCGGCGCATTCACCTATTGGCAAGCGAACATGCCGAAGCCATCGCCGAAATGCGGGCAATTTTGCGCGAGCGCGGCACGGTGGGGAACCGCGACTTCAAGATGGCGGAGCGGACACGCACACAGAGCTACCGCGGCCGCAAGGACAGCGCCCTGGCGTTGTATTATTTGTGGCGCACCGGCGAAGTGATGACGCACCACCGAGAGAACTTCGAGCGGGTGTACGCACTCACGGAAGCAGTCGCTCCGGCGCATCTCCTTTACGAAAGCAGCGAGGCCGAAGCGGACCGCTTCTTGATCAAAAAGGAAATCAGCTTCTCCGGCCTGGCGCGGGTGGTCCGCACACAAGAATCGTATTTTCGCGGCGTTCCATATGGTACAGCGAAGCAGATCCTCGAAGCGATGTTAGAGGCTGGTGAGATCATCGAGGTGCAGGTGGAGGGCTGGAAGCAAATGCAATACGCTCTCGGCAGCGACGTCCAAGCGCTGCGTGATTTGAGGGCGGGAAGCGTACCGGGGGCATGGACGCCGCTGGAGACGACCACGCTGGAAGAGGCCGTCTTCTTGGCGCCGCTCGAACCCGTCAGTGCGCGTGGGAGAGCCAAAGCTCTCTTCGGCTTCGACTACGTGTGGGAGGTATATAAGCCTGCGCACCAGCGCAAGTACGGCTACTACACGCTGCCGATTTTGTGGGGGGACCGGCTCGTGGGGCGCTTCGACAGTAAACTCGACCGGACGACCAGTACCTTTGTCATCCTGGGCTTGTGGTTAGAAGATGAGGCTCTCGGCAATGATGAGGCCTTTGCGGAGGCATTGGCCTGCGGGTTGAGGCGATTCGTCACTTTTCTCGGCGCAAGCAAGCTGGATGCAGAGGCGATTGGCGAGCCGCTGCTGCGCAAACGAGCCTGTTATTCAAAGGAATGAGAAGAAATCAGGCTCAGGGAGCTTCATACAACTGCACCTGCCCTCCATAAAAATCGCCCTCCTCGGATTAATTTCATTTCCGAAGCAAGCGTTTGCGGGATTAGCCCCAGTGGGTCGGTATACGAGGCATGGCTGTAAACCAGCACGACTCTCTTCCGCCCGCGTATTAATGAAATTAAACTGGGTATATCGTTAGCCGTCATCTCGGGTTCCAGGATACCACTATCGAACAGATCTAGAGGCACACCCTGTTTTTCTACCTGGATACTATACAAGTTTTCATAGGTCCTAAAATAATAGTTGATTGGGATTTCCACAAAGTTGGAGTTGAAAAGGACCAGGTCATCCTTTTCAGCAAAAGTGGCGACATAACGAGCAGCCATGCTCCAATCTTCTTTTTGATAAAATTTGTAATAATCGCCGGAAGAAAACAAATAGGTTGTACCTAAAATCCCCAGCACCAGGACAATAAGAAATTGATATCTTAATTGAGCAATACCAGCCGCCAATAACAGGAACAAGGGAATCGTTGTCCAGATCAGCGTGCGATCGTAAAAAATAGGCCGGCGGAGGCTCACGATCAGCTCGCCCAGAAAGGGGATGGCGATCAGGGCAGCCAGAAATAGGAATCGAGAAAAATTCTTCCGAAAATGCACCAGCCCTAAACAAAGCAGCAGCACGATCAGGGTCCAGATCAGCATGGACAGGCCGGCTGGAATTGGCGCGGATGGATTCAGAAAGGTTTTTAGGACCTGAAGCACGGCGCGCCAGGTTGGTTCAGGGATCCAAAACCTCTGATCGACTGCACGGGCTTGCTTGATAAAGAAAACGATCCAGGGACTCCACAGCAGGAAGGTGCCAACCTGCGCCTTCACCCAGTTCCCAAAAGAGGGAGCCTGGAATCCGGGTGGAGATGCCGATTTCTTGATCCTTTGAAAAAGCATCAAGCCAAGAACAAAGATATTGGTGGCTAAGGGGAAAAGGACAGCCGTATTGTGACTGAGCATGGTGGCAGCCGAGAAAACGATCAATGCACCCCAGGCCAGGTCAGTCTCAATAGTCTGGATGGGCGACCACCGATGGCGGAAAATCCAGGCCTTCCAAGCGGATTGAGAGCGGGTCTCAGCTTCATAGCTGAACCCTGCTTTGGGGTCTGGTTCTGGCTGTCTAGAGGTGCGCCAGGCATGCAGGTAATCCCGAAATTGACTGCCGATGGGCTTGACAGAGCGTAAATCGGTAAGCAGCCTGACCAGGGCGTAAATCGCTACGGATGCATTGAAGGTCAGGAGGGTGTACATGCGCGTTTCCTGGGCAAAGTAGATATTGAAAAGCGATAGAGCCAGGAGGGTGGCTGCCACCAATCCCATCAAAATGCCGGACAAGCGTTTGCCGATCAGATAAATAACCGGGATTGTGGCTGTGCCAAATAGTGCGGAAAGCAGACGGACAGAACCTGGGGCATCACCCTTGAGCGCTATCCAGTAATGGAGCAGGAGATAATAGAGGGGTGGGTGCTGGTCAATCTTGACAATCCACTGCAGCATATTGACAACACTTTGGCTGCCCAGCCATACGCTGAAGGATTCATCCAACCATAAGCCTTTATTTCCAATAGTGAAAACTCGCAGCCCACCACCAATCAATGTGATGAAGATCACCAACCAGGGTGCCAGCAATTCAAGATCGTATTCTTCAGATATCATGCTTTGGGTGCCTATAACGGAAATTACACATCGAAAAAATTGCCATTATTTTCGTCCAAACCGGGTGAAAATTTGAACCGAACTTGCTTAAGTTTAGCATTGTTTTGGCAATTGTGGATATTGTTTCACTTATGATTTTTCACATATGCTGCGCGGCGGTGATGGGGGTATGGGATCGAAATAGCGACTTATAAGCGGGTTGACGATGAAGAACCAGGCCGGATGGTGGTGGTGAAAGGTTTTCGGTTGGTTTTGGGATAAAGCTCGATAAGGCCCGACAAAGATAACCACGAAAAACACGAAATAAAATATTCTTTGCTGGCCGCCTAAATTTATTCGGTCCTGCCAGACAAGCCTTCGATGCCGGCCAGCTCGATCACCGGTTCGCCGTCCTGCTCGACCCAAACCCCGCACGCGCCGCCGCCTTCACTGACATTCAGCCCGACGACCGAGCCATCCATGCGCAGGGCGGGATGGTAATACTGCGCCACCTGCCGGGCATCGCCGGCGATATAATGCCCGATCAACGAACGGCGGAAGCGCTCGGCAGAATTATTTGGACCGCTGCCGTGGACGAGCTGCCCATTGAAGAACAAGACATCACCAGGCTGCATGACCATCGAGCGGACTTCGGCGGAGGGCGGGATGGGCACGGTGACATCGGTGAAGCTCTGGGTGGTATCGGCTTTGACAGTGCACAGCAGAGGCCAGGCCTGGCTGCCCGGGACGACTGTGAGGCAGCCATTCCCTTCGTCGCAAGCATCCAAAGCCAGCCAGGCGGCGATGCAGGTGCCAGGTTGGACGCGCAGGTAATACTGGTCTTGATGGAGGGCCTGGCCGCGGGCTTTAGGCGGCTTGAAGTAGAGCATGGTTTGGACGGCAAAGGGCTCTTGCTCCAACAGGCCGGTCAGCGCTTGAGCGATGCGCGGATCGAGCAGCCAGCGCAGGCTGAGCTCATCCCAGCGGTGCATGTGAATCATCCGCGGGAATTTCTTGAGCGGGTCGGAGCTGTTGAGATCAACCCCAGCAAAATCACCAGGGTGCCGCCCCTGCTGGCGCAGCGCCATGAAGTGAGTGATTAATTGTCCGGTTTCTTCTTTGGAGAAGAGCTGCGGGTAGATGAGATAGCCTTGGCGGTCGAAGTGCTGTTTTTGGGCGGGGTTGATCATGAGATGCTCCTGTATGATTGTAAATAGGATAATGTGGATATGATACAGGAGAATTCGAAATTAATCAAGCCAAAAATCTGAGACCAAATGTTCTGGGTGCAATACCCAGGGGGGTGAGATCGCGAAGGAAAAGAGGGTTAACCCATGAGGGGGAGGAGCTTTCAACGGATATAGCGAGAAAGCATATAATTATCCCTGAGCAAGAAATTCTTTCGGATGAGGTCGAAATGAAACATACAATGAACGCGATTGGGTTTGCTGTAAAAGATATCAAGGTTATGGTGGAGTTCTATCGGGATGTGATGGGATTCGATTTCGAGTGGGATGGCGGCGGCTTTGCCAATGCGAGACAGAAAAATGGTGGGTATTTTAATTTGTATAAAAGACCGGACAACAGCGGACTGTTAAATCCACTTACCTATCCCGAGGGGATTAACGGGACCGTCCAAATAACTTGTGATATCGATAATCCGGATGAGGTTGACTATGAATATCAACGGCTGTTAGAAGCTGGCGCCACCCCAATCATTCCACCGACAACCTGGCCCTGGGGTATGCGAAGTTTTTTTGTCGCTGATCCGGAAGGAAATCAGATTGAAATATTAGCCCACGTTAAAGATTAATTCCATCGCCAAAGATAGGAGTTTGAGAGGAGACAGGATCCAAGCGCCTGGGTGGGTGTTTCACTTCCTGTTTGGAGTTATAGATGAAAAGGATCGTACTTTGCGATAACGGCGAATTCGACAAGGTGGTTGATTTTTGCCTCTATAAAGATACCGGTATCGAACTCCAATCATTCTGGGACCCAACTCAAACGGAGCATTATCCTACACAGATCGAATACCAGGTGAGAAAAACCAAAGGGGTTGACTTCAAAGGGGAGGCACTAAAAGACAATTAAAAAATAAATTAGGCTAGCAAAAGGTCCTTCAATTGGTTCAAGCAGCCTATGTTAACCCCGCAGGCCTGTGTCAGGTAACCTTCAACACCAGCATAGGTGGTTTGGATTTCGCCTAAGATTGTTTCAAGAAATTCGGGGCGCACCTCAAGGACAGGCTGCAGGCGCTCAGGGGTTACCTGGAACAGGCTGACCCAACGCAGGAAGCGGAGAAGAGATTTCATGCGCGCCGCCGCAAGGTGATTCGACAGCAAGTAATCCTCCATTACCACCTGAGGGGTTACGCCCACCAGCAATTGGATCAAAGCAGCCATTACGCCTGTGCGGTCTTTTCCGGCCGTGCAGTGGATGAGAACCGGCTGATTCTCTGGGGCGCAGATCAAGCTGAAGATTTCACCGATTTGGGAGGTATGGCTGAAAGCGATATCATGATAATATTCGACGATAAATTGATGGAAGTCAAACTGGCGAGTCTGCCCCAGCAAGATGGGCAGCATCGAGCGCGATGAGAAGTCGCCATTCCTATGGTAAAAGGGGATTTGCCGGCTGCGCATGCCGGGTGAAGCTGGCAAACGGTCCTGCGCTGATTTACTTTCGTTGGGGGTGCGCAGGTCGAGCACCAGGCGCAACCCAAGCCGCTTTAGCCTGGCAACATCTTGATGCGTTAGCTTTGATAAATCGTCCGAACGATAAAGCAACCCTCGCTTAAGCATGCGCCCCTGCTCATTTAATAACCCACCAATATCTCGAAAATTCCCTGCCCCTTGTAAGGTGATAAGTCTGGACTGGTCCACAAAAGGATTTTACCTCAGAATAAACCGCCCAAGCCTCGGCAGCAGACTTGTACGATTTCTTGTGAAGGTCCCTTAGAATCCAGACCCTCGGATGGATGAGATGAACCGTGCCCTAGAAAGGACGCAATGACCAAATAAATTAGGAGTCTAACGATTTTCCAAGCCCATGCTAGAATCTCAGGATAAAATGCACACCGAACCAACTCATCAGATTGAAATAAGACAACCGCATGTCGTCTCTGTCCGCAGCCTGGTGGAATTTGTTTTACAAGCGGGTGACTTGACCCCTGGCGGGTTTCAAAAGCGGGACCGCCCCCAGGCCGGCACGCAAGGCCATCAGCAGGTACAGCGCTCCCGCCCCAAAGGGTATGAAAGCGAAGTGGAGATCACCTACCGAGTTGAAGGCGCTGACCCGCCCATGGAAGTGCGCGGCAGGATCGATGGCTTGTATGCCAGCGAAGAGCCCGTTCTCATTGAGGAGATCAAAACAACCACCCTGAGCCTGGACCTGGTGAGCGAGGAGCACAACCGACTGCATTGGGCACAGGCGCAGTGCTACGCCTATATGTATGCCCAGCAACATCAATTAAGCGGGGTCAGCATTCACCTGACCTATTACCATCTGGGCAGCGAGGAACGTAGCTCGCAGAAAGAAAAAACCTTCGAGCGCTATTTTACGCTAGCCGAATTGGAAACTTTTTTCTGTGACTTGATCACTCCATACCTGGACTGGTTTCGAAAGATAAGGGCATGGCTGGCAAGGCGCGACCAATCAATTCAACAACTCGATTTCCCTTACAAAGATTATCGCCCAGGCCAGCGAGAAATGGCCGTGGCAGTCTACAAAGCCATCCGAGCCAATGACCGCCTGTACGTACAATCGCCTACGGGGGTAGGAAAGACCATCGCCACTCTTTTCCCAGCGGTAAAAGCCCTGGGGCAGGGGCTGGCCACCAAGATCTTTTACCTGACGGCTAAAACGCCCGGACGCCTGGTGGCAGAAAAGGCGCTGGATGATATGCGCCAAGTCAACCTGCAATTCAAAAGCGTGACCCTGACGGCCAAAGAAAAGATCTGTTTTTGCCCGCCGGTGAACTGCGACCCAGAAGTGTGTGTTTTTCGCGTGGTTATTTTGACAAGGTTAAAAGGGCGCTGGAGGAAATCGACCAGCACCAAGCATTTACCCGTCCGGTAATTGAGGAGATCGCCCATCAGTATCAGGTCTGCCCTTTTGAGTTTTCGCTGGACCTGGCTTTATGGGTCGATTGCATCATCTGTGATTACAACTATGCGTTTGATCCGCGGGTGTATCTGCACCGCTTTTTTGACTTCAGTACTGAACCATATATCTTTTTAATTGATGAAGCGCACAACCTTCCGGAGCGAGCCAGAGAAATGTATTCGGCTGAACTGGATAAAAAGACCGTGCTGGGCTTGCAGCGCACTCTGAAACCGCATTTGCCTGGGCTAGCCAAAGAACTGAGCGCAATCAATAAGATCTTGCTGGAGAACCGCAAAGCCTGCCAGGCGGAAGGCAAGCAGGCACTGGTTGCGTACGCGCCCCCTGAAAAGCTGCTCAAAGCCATCCGAGATTTCAACCAAAAGGCAGAAGACTGGCTGGTCTTGAACCAGGCTGCTGAGTTCAGACAGGAATTATTGGAGTTTTTTTTCTTGTGCAGCAACTATCTCCGTACAGCCGAGTATTTCGACACTTTCTACGTGTCCTACTTTGAGCGACAGGGGAAGGCCGATCTCAAAGCAAAATTATTCTGCCTGGACCCAGCCCCCATGCTGGCTGCCCCGCTGGAGCGCAGCCAAGCGACCGTCTTTTTCTCGGCGAGCCTGCTGCCATTGGATTACTTTATGAAGCTCTTGACCGGCGCTAAGAACCATCCAAAGCGAATCTTCCAATCCCCTTTCCCAGCGGAAAATGTCTGCTTGCTAATCCACAACCAGGTATCCACCAAATATGCACAACGGGAGGATTCCTACGCTGCGATTGCCGAAGCCATTGAAGCCATCTGCAGCACGCACATGGGTAATTACCTGGTTTTCTTCCCATCCTATGTATATCTGGCGGCGGTGCTTGAACTGCTCAAAGAAAGACTGCCGGACAGGCAGCTTCTCGTTCAGGAGCGAGCCATGACAGAAGCAGAGCGCGAAGCCTTTTTGGCACAATTTTCGGCGAGCAACCAGGAAACGCTGGTTGGGTTGGCTGTCATGGGTGGCATCTTTGGCGAAGGGATTGATCTGGTGGGAGAGCGATTGATTGGTGTGGTGGTTGTAGGCGTGGGGGTACCCCAATTGGGGCTGGAAAGAGACTTGATCAAAGATTATTTTGATCACCAAACCGGCAGTGGCTTTGACAAGGCTGGTTTTGCCTACGCTTACCAATATCCAGGCTTTAACCGGGTGCTGCAGGCGACAGGCCGAGTAATTCGCACGGATGCAGACCGTGGGATCATTGTTTTGATTGATGAACGTTTTACCCAGAGGCGCTACCGCAATTTATTCCCCACACACTGGCGGGGATTTCAAGTCGTACAAAACACCAGCGAGATTAAAGATATATTGAAGCGCTTCTGGTCGCGGGCTTAAGTCGTTGATTATTTTAAGGAGTTTTTACAAATGAAAGTGGTTTCGATCTTGTTTATCCTGTTCACATTAATCCACGGGCTGATCCACCTGATGGGTTTTACAGCTTATTGGCCGCTGGCGAAATTGAGCGAGCTGCCCTATAAGACCAGCTTGCTCAACGGGCAGTGGGAGGTGGGCGCTGGCGGGATGCGCCTATTCGCCTTATTGTGGCTGCTGGCCGCCCTCGGATTCCTGGCGGGGGCAGCGCTGCTGGCTCTCAAGATGCCAGCCTGGGCACCGGTGATGCTGGTCAGCACGCTGCTGTCATTGGGATTATGCTTCCTGGATTGGCAGGTGGCTTTCCGAGGTTTTTGGATCGACATCTTCATCCTGGTGGTTTTGTTTTTCGTGTTCGGCTTGCGCGTAAAGCCGGCGTCTTTTGAGGCTTATGCGGGGCAGGCTGGAGCGGTGACAACGATGGAGATCCCGGCGGGTCTGCCGGCACCAGTGGAACGCTTCTATCAACTGTACCATGGAGATGCCGTGCCGGTGTACCACTCGGCGGTGTTCAGCGGTCGGGGCACGGTGCGCTTCATGGGGATCACCTTGCCGGCCCGGCTGCGCTTCACGCACCAAAGCGGGGAGGGCTACCGGCATTATATCGAGACAACCTTCTACGGCATCCCGATTATGAAAGTGAACGAGCGCTACCTGGAGGGGCACAGCCGCCTGGAGCTGCCTTTTGGGGTGGTGGAGAACGACCCCAAGGTGGATGGGGCTGCCAACCAGGGACTGTGGGGTGAGACGATGTTCTACCCGGCGGCTTTCCTGACTTACCCGGGGGTGCGCTGGGAAGCGGTGGATGAGACGAGCGCCAGGCTGTATGTGCCCTTCGGCGATGAGGAGCAGATTTTCACGGTGAGGTTTGACCCGCAGACGGGGATGATGCAGCGCATGGAGACCCTGCGCTACCGGGATGAGAAAGTGGGCGAGCTGCGCTGGTGGGGAGATCTTATTACCGAGCAGGACAAGGATGGATTGCCCTTGAAAACGTTTTTCACGGTGACCTGGGAAGACGAGGGCAGCCCCTGGCTGAAGGCGGAGCTCGAGGAAGCGGTCTTCAACAGTGATGTGAGGGATATATTAAGCAGAGAGGGCCATAAGCAGCCAAGTCCCCCCCTTCCTGACGGGTAGAAAGAAACGCAGTCGCAAGTGTGCCCGCTATTCTTCTATTCTTATGTATAATCAATTAGCGTTCCTCAGCGCAATCAATCCTATTTGGATTTTTGCTGACCAGTCTGACGCGGCAGTGGCGGCATCCCAGCCATCCGTCGAAAGCGTTCCACCCGAACCTGGTTCTTTTTTAGGGGATTGAAGCGATTGGCTCCATGAGTGCTCAAAGGAGTATTTAGCATGGATACTGAACCACAGCGTGGAGAGGATTTACAGATAGAGCTGGAGCTGAGCCTCGAAGAAATCGTATTTGGCTGCGAAAAATCGATCCAATTTCCCCGCAGCGAGGTCTGCAAGGCCTGCAAGGGGAAAGGAGGCGAAGCTCCCAGCGAGGAGGAAAAATGCCCCGATTGCCACGGAAGAGGAACCCTCGACCTAAAGGCGGGTACAGGAGTCATGGTAGGGGTGATCGCTTGCCCAACCTGCGGTGGTAGGTTTCATTTTAATTTCAGCATGCCATGCTTAAAATGTCATGGGAGCGGATATCAGCAAGTGGAGCACAAGAAGGTTGTCACCATCCCGGCTGGCGTGAAAACCGGAACGAAAGTACGCCTGGCTGGGATTGGGAATGCTGGGAGAAATAAAGGTAGGAAGGGTGATCTTTACATCAAGATCACTGTCAAGGAACACCCAATGTATGTGCGCGGCGGGGATGACTTGCGCCTGGATTATCCCCTGGAAGAAGCCCAGACACGCAAAGTGAGAACGATCCAGGTGCCTTTGATCGAAGGCGGAAAGGCGAATTTAAAAGTGCCCAAGCGCGTGCAAAATGGGACAGAGCTGATCTTGCCTGGTAAAGGTGTCGGAAGACTAAAAACCGAAGGCCGCGGCGACCTACGGGTAGTGATCCAGGTTTACGATCCTTGGAAGCTGGGTACCAGGCAAGCCGAACAGCGCGAGCGAATTTTCGAGGCTTTGAAGAATTTGTAAATATTTTTGAATTACTGCCCCACAATCTACGGCAGGTCAGTCTCCAGGAGGACCAGCTCAGCGCCCACGTCGTATTCGGGGAATTCTTCACCGCTGCGAAGAGCGCAGCGGTGAAGAATGACAAGACTTTTTCCTTGGCTTACTGCCCCACAATCGCCTGCAGGTCAGTCTCCAGGCGATCCAGCTCAACATCCACGTCGAAATCGGGGTTCGTCATTAATGCCTCAACGAACTGGTCGAGGCGGTTATACGCCCCACCCGCCCCGGGTAGAAATTGGCTGTAGGGAGGATCGTCGGGATAAGCGATGCTGTCAGCCAGAACCTGCCAATCGACATAAGGCTGCTGGGCAGCCAGGCTCTTCACCAGGTCTTGACGCAGCTCCGTGCGGGCAGGTACGATGCGGAAGGCAGAGAGCAATGCAGGATCCTGCGTCATTGCCATGATGACCTGCATGGCTGCCTCCTGGTTCTGGCTGGCGAGCGGGATTCCAAAACCGGAGTGCTCGCGGCGGGAAGTAGCCTTGCCATCCCAGGAGGGTACGGCGGCGATATCCCAGTTGAACTTGGTCTGGCAGCAGTAGAAATACGTGGGGGCATAGTACATGGCGGCCGCGCCAGCCCCGAAGGGATCACCCCGAGTCCTCTGATAACCGACCGCATTGGGGAAGAACCGGCCATCCCAAACGGCGCGCTGCATCCAGCGGGCGGCATCGCGCCACGACTGGGGCAGCTTTACCTCACCGCTGGCATCGAGCAAGCTGGCAGTGCCAAAGATCGCCGAGGCAGCACGCAGGTCGCCATCGAGTACGAAACCCCACTGCACCGCCTGGTCTGCATCGAACCCGGAGTTACGGGCTGTATTTCCTGCCTTATCCAGGGTCATCAGCGGGCCGATCTCAGCCACTTTATCAAGCGTCCAGTCTCCCCCGCCGGCATATTCTTCGCCGTATTTGTGAGGCGGGTATGGCAGCCCAGCCTTGTCGAAGATATCTTTGTTGTAAAAAATCACCGCCGGCCAATACCCAAAAGGGATGCCGATCAGCTTGCCATCCCGGCGCCAGGCAGCGAGGGTAACCGGGTCAAAAGCTTTCAGATTCGTGCCTTCGATCGCTAAAGAATCAATATCAGCCCAAACATCATTAAACCTGGCCCCGTAACCAGGGGATAAGGGTCCAACAATATCCGGGATATTGCCTGCATCGATTTGGGTGGAAAGTCCCCCGCCACCCCCACCACCCAACGCCATCGTCAAATCCAGCTTGATCTCATCCTGTGAATTGTTGAAGCGGGTGACGAAATCATTGGCGGCACTCTGCATCCAGGGTTCGGTGCCCTCCCCCACCACAAGCCATTTCACGGTCACCTTTTCCATGACCGGCGTGGCAAGCAGCTCTTCGATCTGCGCATCTGACGGGCCGCAGGAGGCAAGCAAGATTCCAATGACCAAGAATACGGCTAACCAGGTTTTTTTTCGACGGCGATTTCCCATGCTATACATAATACACCTCATCTCAGTTATATACCCGTTCATGAGCGCGGTCAAGAATTTCATTAAACTTGCAATTCTGTTCGAAGCTCTTAACAGAATTGCAAGTATATGAACCAAGTTCTTAGTGAGCCATCTCTTCTTTGTTAAAATACAATATTCGATAATCTAATAAAACCTTTCTAATTGTATCCACGCCGTTATTTTTTAGGAGACGAAAATGAACCAAAAGCCATTTTTTATGAAAGCGATCACTGTCTTTACCATGATCGTTGTGCTGCTGGCAGCTTTACCAGTTTCGCCAGCCCTGGCAGCCACGTTAGGGCCGAATAATCCTGGCGTTGGAGCTGATGTGAGCGGGGTTGGAACCGTGACTTGGACCAACCCAGGGAACATTACCACCCCCACCGGCGCACCCTATGTAACTGCAACGCTTGCTGCGGGTACCACCTCCCATTATCTGCGAGCGACAAATTACAACTTCAACATCCCCTACGGTTCAACCATCAATGGCATCGAGCTCCAGATCAACCACCAGTCCAGCGGAACCTCAAACCCATCTATCAACGACAATGTGGTCAGCCTGGTAAAAGGCGGCGTGATCACAGGACAAAACAAAGCCCAAACAGCCGTAAACTGGCCCAGGGGAGCTTTTGGAATAGCCACCTACGGAAGCGCGAGTGATTTATGGGGGACAACCTGGACTTTTAATGATATCAACTCAACCAATTTTGGCGCTGTTCTGGCCGTAACAGATGGGCACCCATCCTTATCTCGCACTGCTACCGTTGACTATATGCAGATCACAGTCACCTATACCTTGCCAAATAATACTACGACTGTCAACTGCGGCAGCGGAAACGCTGTGGTCACCTACGGCGCGAATATTAGCTGCGTCGCAACCGTGACACGCAATGCGGGCAGCAACACCCCCAACGGCAGCGTTACCTGGACGACGGACGGGAGTGGTACCTTCGGGAGCAGCTTTTGCGCACAGGACACTAATGCCGGGACGCTAACCTGCACGTCAGCCTACACTCCCAGCGCAGTCGGTACCGGTACGCACACAATCACAGCCACGTACAGCGGGGATGCGAACTTCAACGGCAACCAGGGATGGCAGGCAGTCTCAGTGAATAAGCGAGACGCCGCTGTCATTGCGAACGCCAAGAGTAAGGACTATGGAGATGACAACCCAACGCTGACCGCTACGGTGGTCGGGGAAGTGGCCGGCGGTGATGTGATCAGCTACACTCTCTCCACGCCCGCGGTCAAGCTCTCGAACGCAGGCGGATACCCCATCACGGTCACACTGGGCACAAACCCAAACTACACAGTCACACCGGCGAATAACACACTGTCCGTCAACCCGAAGGCGGCTTCGGTCACCGCGCAGGCTAAGAGCAAGTCCTACGGAGATGACAACCCGACACTGACCGCTACGGTGGTTGGGGAAGTGGTTGGCGGCGATGTGATCAGCTACACCCTATCCACAACCGCGCTGAAGTTCTCAGATGTAGGCAGCTACCCCATCACGACTACGTTAGGTGCGAACCCCAACTACACAGTCACACCGGCCAACAGCACCCTTTCCGTCAATCCGAAGGCTGCCATCGTCACAGCGGATTCCAATGGCAAGACCTATGGCGATGACAATCCAACTCTGACGGCTACGGTGGTTGGGGAAGTGGTTGGCGGCGATGTGATCAGCTATACCCTATCCACGACTGCCCTGAAGTTCTCGAATGTGGGTGATTACCCTATCACCATCACACTGGGCTCCAACCCGAACTACACGGTTACGCACACCAATAGCACGCTGACCGTCAGCCCGAAGACAGCCACTGTCACCGCTGAGGCCAAGAGTAAGGCTTACGGCGATGACAACCCAACCCTGACCGCCACAGTGACCGGCGAAGCGGCTGGTGGAGATGCAATCAGCTACACGCTCTCTACAACCGCGGTCAAGCTCTCGAACGCGGGCAGTTACCCCATCACCGTCACGCTGTGGGCGAACCCGAATTACACAATCACGCCCACCAACAGCACGCTAACCGTCGATCCAAAGACGGCCACGGTTAACGCGGAAGCTAAGAGCAAGGCATACGGCGACGACAACCCAGCCCTGTCTGCCACGGTGGTCGGTGAAGTGGTTGGCGGGGATGTGATCAGCTACACGCTCTCTACGACCGCGCTGAAGTTCTCGGATGTAGGCAGTTACCCTATCACCGTCACACTGGGAACCAACCCGAATTACACAGTTACGCCTACCAACGGCACACTGACCATTACCCCGAAGGCTGCCACAGTCAGAGCGGATGTCAAGAGCAAGACGTATGGCGATGACAACCCGGCCTTGACTGCAACATTGACCGGTGAAGTGGTTGGCGGCGATGTGATCAGCTACACCTTATCCACGACTGCCGTGAAGCTCTCGAACGTGGGCGATTACCCAATCACCGTCACACTCGGAACCAACCCCAACTACACGGTCACACCCACCAACAGCACACTGACTGTCACGCCAAAGGCTGCCACAGTCACTGCCAATAATCTACCTAAGGACTACGGCGCTGACAACCCGGCCCTGACCGCCACAGTCGCTGGCGAAGTGGTTGGTGGCGATGTGATCAACTACACCCTCGCCACAACTGCTGTGAAGCTTTCGAACGTGGGCGATTATCTCATCACGGTCACACTGGGAGCGAACCCGAACTACACGGTCACACCGGTCAATGGCCTTCTGAGCGTCACTCCGAAGGCAGCCACGGTCAAAGCGGATAATAAAACAAAGACCTACGGCTCTGACAACCCAGCCCTGAATGCTACGGTTGTCGGAGAAGTGACCGGTGGAGATGTGATCAGCTACACCCTCTCAACGACTGCCGTGAAGCTTTCGAGCGTGGGCGATTATCCCATCACGGTCACGCTAGGGGCAAACCCGAACTATACGGTCACGCCTACCGACGGGGTATTAACCGTCACCAAGATCACCATCGTCGCAGCCGCCGACAACAAGAGTAAGATCTTTGGTCAAACAGACCCACCCCTCACCTACCAGGTGACCTCCGGCTCGCTGCTCGCCGGCGATGCTTTCGCCGGCGCACTGACCCGCGAGCCAGGCGAGGCGGTAGGCCCATATGCCATCCTGAAAGGGACGCTTGCTTTGCCGGCTTATTATGACCTGACCTTTGTTGGGGCGATCTTTACCATACAAACGGCCAGCCCAGCCTTGACCCTGGTGAAGACAGCCACTCCGCAAACCTTCGCCAAAGCTGGGGATGTCATCCAATACAGCTTCGTGCTGACCAACAGCGGCAATACGCCGCTGGACGGCCCCTTCACGGTGGCGGATGATAAAGCCACGGACGAAGCCTGCCCGGCGACAGCCAGCCTGACTGTGGGTGCCACGCTGACTTGTACGTCCAGCTATACCATCACGCATGAGGATGTGATTGCCGGAAAGGTAACGAACACCGCCACTGCCACAGGATCTTTTGCCAGTCTGCCAGTCGTTTCGAATTCTGCTGAAGCAACCGTCAAAACTAACCGGTTGTTCATGCCGATCATGTCCAAGTAAACCTGATAAGCCCCAACACAAGAGCAGCGTACAGGTCAAACCTGGCGCTGCTTTTGTGTTGGGGTTTTTACGATCAGATGGAAACTAATTTAAAATGATCTGTATGTGAAAAAATTAGACTCTTAGCGAGCCACGGAACGCCCTGGCTCCATAGTAAAATTCTGCACCGTTATGATACACGAAGACATGGTCGTAGCGACGATCGGCAAAGATGGCGCCGCCGAGTTTTCTAATTTCAGAAGGTGTTTTCAACCAGCTCGACGTTTTCGTATCGAAATTCCCAAGTTTCTGCAACTCTCGATATTGTTCTTCTGTTAAAATCTCGATGCCCATAGCTGCTGCCATATCCAAGGCGTTATCTTTTGGTTTAAATTCTTTCCTTGAATCAAGCGCTTCACGGTCATAACAAACATTTCTGCGGTCTTTAGGACTTTCTGCTGAACAATCATAAAAAATGTATTCGCCCGTCTTTTCATCATGACCTACAGCATCCGGTTCACCGCCAGTTCTTTCCATTTCATTGAGTGACCACAGTTTTTCAGGATTTGCTTCCAGCTTTGCTTGTACTTTAACCCAATCAAGACCTTTATGGCGGTTCATGTTTTTCTCAAAACGAGCTTTCAATGCTCCGAGTAGTTCTTCACGTTGTTCTGGTGACAACTCATTTTTACTGCTATTTGTGTTGTGCATACTTTTATATTACCTCTGTTGAATAGGTGTTGCAGATGTGTACATCGTAGATGAGTACATCTGGGGCAAATAATAGCCTAATGTAAACGCATCGGCAAATTTTTTCGATTGTCGTAATTGAATTTGAGCCTTATGAGATTAAAACCATCGCGATCAGGCTCCCCAATTCCTTCGTAGTAATATAGCCTGGTAAATGGTTCGAGAAAACCAAAGCAGCCAGGATCCCCCAGGTGAGCAGCGCCAAAAGGGTGAGCAGCAGAATACTAATTTTCAAGTGCTTCACGGACCTTGATCTCATGTTGAACTACCTACAATCGTATTTAATCAGATTTTATTGGTCTATTATATCATATTTTCGTCTTACTATATTAATAGACTAATCTTTTTGTTTTCGGGAGAGATCCAGCACGTCAGGCAGGCCACAGGTCGCAGACCCTAGAACAGGTCGCAGACCCTAGAACAGGTCGCAGACCTTAGAACAGGTCTCAGACCTTAAAACAGGTTTGGCAGAAATCGAGGCTAAAAAGATTTTGGAGCGGAGATCGAATGAAAAAGGAGCAGGGCTAACCACAGCATCGGCGCAGAGTAAAGCGGTAACAACGTGCTGTAACAGCTGGCCAGCCCTGCCTACCCCTTACCCCCTTTCCGGGAGAACGTCGGTTCCCCTTCCCAGAAAATAAACGATTAAGGATCTATCCGAAGAAGCATTCGGAGCTCAGCATTTGAAGCACTCAGCCCTTTTTGCGGATAGAAACTAAACAACAACCTTACCGGAAAAGAAATCCATGGTCGCTAAGGCTGTTAATACACCCCAGACCAAGAAGACCAGCAGAACGAGAACGAAGAAGCCGATCCTGACCCGTTTATAAACCATGCGCTTGCGGACTTTCAAGCCGCGTTTCATAATATCCTCCGAGAGGCACCGGCGATGAGTACATCAATTTTTTCATGCGACAAATAATAATGAAATATTTGCGAACGCTTCAACGAATGACTACTGCTTTGTAAATCTTTATCCTATATTCTTAACGTTAAAATCATTAGAAAAGGTCGCCGGCGGATGGGTACATCCGGGCGGATGACGGTCGGTGAGTACACCGGTACATCCAGGCGGATGACGGTCGGTGAGTACACCGGTACATCCGGGCAAGGAAGCTGGTAAGAGAAACCTCCCGAGAAATGGAACGTCTCGGGAGATTTTACAAAAGAACTATTAGTTATGCTGCGAAGATCAATCAGCCGGGTTTTGCCGAGCATTGGAAGTGGACGTTAAAGATCACCGCCCCGGTGAAGATCACCGCTCTATGCCGCGGATCAGGGCGGTCAAGGATTCCTTATCTAAAAATGGAGCCAGTTCCACGATCACATCAGGGGTAATTGAGCCCTTCTCGGCCAATTCGATCACTTTTTGGAGGGTGCTATGCTTAAGAAATGGAGCAATCGAAACTATATATCCTGCATCCAGCTTGCATTCTGCTACCTGATCTACCAGGCGATCGAGGGCATCTTTGCTTAGAAAGGGAGCTAAAGCTTCCAACATCTCAAGATCCACCTTTCCGTCTGTTTCCTCAAAGAGCAAATGTTCAAGTGTTTCTGAGCTCAGGAAAGGTGCCAGCTCCTCAAGGTACGCTTTCTCAAACGTACCTGCTTTGATGCAATCTACCAGGTGACCTAAAGCCTCTCTGCTCAGAAACGGTGCCAAGCCAGCCAGGTGATTGGCATCGATCTCTTGGTCGACGATCTCTTCAACCAGGCGTTCCAGGGTCTCACGGCTCAAGAAGGGAGCCAGTTCTTCGAGGTGACTCTGGTCAAGCGTACCAGCTTTTACCATCTCAACCAGGCTGCCCAATTTTTCCCTGCTCAAGAAGGGGGCCAGGCTCACTAAAACGCTCGCATCGATCTCGCCAGCCACGGCTCGATCGACTAGGCTAT
Source organism: uncultured Chloroflexia bacterium (assembly GCA_963751425.1). Classification (GTDB taxonomy): domain Bacteria; phylum Chloroflexota; class Anaerolineae; order Anaerolineales; family UBA4823; genus CAVVUF01. The sequence goes on from CAVVUF010000005.1 coordinate 281,144, forward strand.
CCAGCGTCTCGCGGTTGAGGAAAGGCGCTAAATCGGAGACAAAATTCAAATCCACATTTTCTTCGATGGCCTGATCCATGATGCTGCTGAGCAGGTCCTGGCTGATGAAAGGCGCCAGAGACACGATTTGATCCATGTTGAAAGCATAGCCGTCCAACTTGCTGACGAGCTCATTCATCGTGCTGGGCTTTGCCAGGGGACCAGCCTCGATCACAGATTCCAGGTCCGCTTCGCCCTCGCTCACTTGCCTGGCGACCTGCTCGGTTTGTCCCTGGGCTAATTCTGTGAGAACCTCCCCTGTGGTGGTTTTGGCGAGGGGTACACCGGCGCGATCTGCCGCCTCGTTCTGCTCCGGTCCTCTTTGATAAGAAATCCAACGTGTCCGCCGGCCTATTTCCACATTGTTCGTTGAAACAGCTTCTCCATTCAGCAGGTCATCCACACTCACATGGAAGATCTTGCTGATATCTACCAAAATGCTCAGGTCCGGGAAGGAGTCACCTGTCTCCCAGCGCGAGACAGCCTGGGGGGTGACATGCAACCGGTTAGACAGGTCAAGCTGAGTCCAATCTTTCTCTTTACGAAGCTTCGAGATAAAGGCTCCGGTTTTTCTTGAATCGATCATCGTATTCTTCCTTTCGATCATAAGTTTGCTTACTTCATCGGACGGCCGATCCAGGGATAATGTATCACAGGATAGGGTTGATAATCAACCAATCCTTGGTTGAGTTCTACATGGGTCACAGCTTGTCCTGGCTTATAAACTCAATGGCAGGTTGAATGCAGCTGAAAGGTTGCTCGAATTTCAGTAGATTAAATAAACCGTGGGTTGAATGTTCTCAAAACAGGGGCTGGATAGAAATAGATGGACCTTTAAATGCCCTCAAACAAATCCTCTTCAATCCTGCGCCCACTGTTCACCAGGCTGAAAGCCCGGTAGAAAGTACCTGTTCCCCAGGCCATGCGGTGCTGCTCAGGGGTTAATTGGTGTAAACCAGACATGCCGACCAGTTGAGTCCTATGGCATTGGATAGCCTGCCAGGCAGTTTGCCAGTATGCAAAAGCATCGATGCGGGTGGTAATCATCCAATCCAGCCAACCCACATGCTGACGGAGCTTTCCATCCACAGTAAATTCGATGCCACCCAACACCTCCTGCACCAGGTGAACCAACTCAAGGGTATCTGCCATGAAATACTGCTTTAGCACAGCGTGGGGAGGCGCATCGCCGATGTGTACATCGGTGCCGATGGCGCAGGGTACAGCGGGTACATCGGATGATGTGTATCCATGGCTCAGGATAGGCATCGCCGATGGGTACATCGGTGCCGATGGCGCAGGGTACAGCGGGTACATCGGGGTCGCATTGGCTGCCATGACAACAGCCGCGCTGGTAAACTGTGAGATGGCGATATGGTCTGGGTGACCATAGGCGCCTTCTGGACCAAATGTAACCACGACCTGGGGCTTGAAACGGCGGATCTCGCGGGCGATGCGCATAACGATCTCTGCTGGAGCTGCTTTATCCACCTCCCCATCCATATAACCCAAAAAGGTGAGATCTTTAATTCCCAATACTTCAGCCGCACAGCGCAGCTCCGCTTCACGGATGCGACCCAGGGCTTGTGCGCCAGGATATTCTTCTTGCTTCCCGCCCCAACCACGCTCCCCCCGCGTGGCAGTCACCAGGGCAAGCTCGACCCCTTCAGCGGCATATTTTGCCAGCGTTCCCCCCATACCTAACGATTCATCATCCGGATGTGCAAAGACACACATTAATTTATTCGACATAAGACCTCAAATATCTTTCATTTTTTAGATTTTACTCGAAAAACCAGATCAACCATCAATTAGGATAAATAGGATAAAATTATCTATAACTTTTGATTCAGAGTTGACCTTTTGAGAAGAGTGATGTAATATCAGGGCGGATGGGTACATCCGGGCGGATGGGTACATCCGGGCGGATGGGTACATCCGGGCGGATGGGTACATCGGGCGGATGACGGTCGGTGAGTACACCGGTACATCCGGGAAACTTAGGAGGCTGGGATGCTGCAAGATGGCGACGATGAGTACATCGTTGACGAAGAGTACTTCATGGCGAAGGGTACTTCGGGTACAAGGGGTACACAAGGGATTCAACCAGGGCAGATGATCGATGAATACAAGATAATCGGTAAGATCGGTAAAGGTGGGATGGCGACGGTTTATAAAGCCTACCAAGTGAGCATGGATCGTTATGTTGCCATAAAAATCCTCTCTTTCCAGCTGATCGACAATGAAGAGTTCTTAGGGCGCTTCAAGCAAGAAGCGCGTCTGGTTGCTCGGCTGGAGCACCCGAATATATTACCGGTGTATGGCTATGGTGAGGATCACGGCATTCCTTATTTGGTGATGCGCTACCTGAATGCTGGTACCCTGAAAGAAACCCTGCGGACCAAAATCCATCAACAGGAGTTGAAGCGCCTTGGCGCAGAGTACAGCGGCGCAGAGTACAGGCGCAGAGTAGTAATAATTTTGGTCCGATAAAGAGCAATCATCCTCCCCTTACCCTAAAAGAAATCGATACCATCTTTTCACAGCTGGCAGATGCTTTGAGTTATGCCCACGACAATGGAGTCATTCACCGGGATATAAAACCATCCAACGTGATGTTAGATCAGCGCGGTACAGTTTTCTTAACCGATTTTGGCATCGCCAAGCTGCTCGAGAGCTCAGGGGGAAACAAAGAGACTATTCCGCAATTCACGCCAACCGGAGCCATCACCGGCACCCCAGACTATATGAGCCCAGAACAAGCGCAAGGTTTGCACCTGGACCAGCGCTCAGATATCTACTCGGTGGGGATCGTGCTCTTCGAGATGCTGACTGGTAAAGTACCTTTCGATGCAGAGACACCGATTGCTGTGATTATGAAACATATTTCTGAGCCGCTGCCACGCCCCTCGGTGTTTAATCCAAACATTCACCCGGCGCTGGAAGGCGTGGTGGTGAAAGCCCTGGAAAAATCTCCCGCTGCCCGTTTTGCCAGCATGCACGCGTTCAAGCTGGCCTGGGAAAATGCACTCTTGGAAATGGCGCAGGGTACAGCGGCGCAGGGTACAGCGGCGCAGGGTACAGCGAAACCGGATGCGGCAGCAAAGAAATCCCTTCTTTACCAATCGCCCGAAAACCCCACCCCAAACCCTGCGACCCCCACACCGATGATCCCCGCGGGAGGCGCACTGCACTCAGTGGAAGATGACTCCATTCCTGGAAAGAATACCCCTCCGAAAATAAAAGTCCTCCCCCCCGCTGGGTCTCCATCCAGCCCCAGCTCACAAGCATGGACACCGGCGGTAAATGGCACCGCAGCGGTAAATGGCTCCTTGGCGCAGGGTACAGAGGCAGAAAATAGCTCCCCCATGAAAAGCGCTCAAAGCGGGAGGGTACATCCGAGCCCAAGCACGCTTGGGCCGATAACAGCCGGTGGCGTTGGCGCAGGGTACAGCGGCGCAGGGTACAGCGGGGACACCGAGTACATTGGTAACTCGGACGAGGATAATATATTCCTATTAAGAAATTTGCAGCTGAGCAAAATAGCAAGCTCTCGAGTGGGAACGGAAGTTGGCGAAGGGTACAGCGGCGCAGAGTACAGCGAAGAGCACCGCTTCAGGTCAAAAGCCAGCAAGGCAAGCCAGTCTTCTCAAGCGCACCAGAGCAGCATGCGTATCCTCTGGATCGCAGGCGGAGTCGCCCTGGCTATTCTGGTGATTATCGTGCTGGCAACCGCCTTGAACGTCTTCGATTTTATCCGGGAAGCCAGGCAGATCCCGGTTGAGTGGATACCTTAGGCAGATGCCGGCTTTTTTCTTGAGCAGCACTTTTGAACCAAGAAGAGGTGGACGATGAGTACATCGAGGACGATGAGTACATCGAGGACGATGAAATCAGAACAGATTGATCGATACCTTCAAGAGCATCTCCAGCGCCATATCAAAGAAATCAAACGTCTATGCGCACAACCCAGCATCTCTGCCTCGGGTGAAGGGATTGGCAATGGCGCAGGGTACAGCGGCGCAGGGTACAGCGGGCCCATCGAAAAATGCTCCCAAGTTGTCACCAGCCTGCTGGAGGAGCATGGCATCCAGGCGCAAAGCTATTCCGGGTATGGAAATCCCATTATTGTCGGAAAACTGGCGAGGAGCACATCCCCTAAAGGAAGCTCAGATCGTACGCTGCTGTTCTATAACCACTACGATGTCCAACCGGTTGAGCCGCTTGAGCTGTGGACTTCACCACCATTTGAGCCTGTTGAACGAGATGGTAGAATTTTTGCCCGAGGTGCGGCGGATGATAAAGGTGAATTCATCGCCCGCCTGGCGGCTGTTGATGCGGTAAGAAATGCTTATGGGGGTGAACTGCCCTGCAGTATTCTCTTCGTGTTAGAAGGTCAAGAAGAAGTGGGCAGCCCGCATATCGCCCGCTTCGTCAAGGAGCATGTGGGCGAATTAGCCTGTCACGGCGCAGTCTGGGAGGGCGGCGGCATCGACCCGGATGGACATCCCGGGACAACCCTGGGCTACCGCGGCATCCTTTATGTAGAGCTGTCTGTAGAACTGATGAACCGGGATGCGCATTCCGGTGGAGCACATATTTTCCCGAACGCAGCTTGGCGGCTGCACCGGGCGTTGGGATCCTTGGTCGGTAAAGAACACCGTAAGGATCAACACGAACACATCCTCATCCCGGGCTGGTATGAGCACGTTCTCGCACCCTCTTCAAAGGACCTGGAGCTTTTCGAGAAGCTGCCGGACCGGGAAGCCTGGCTGCGCCAACAGCTAGGGATTAAATATTTTGTGAACGATCTGCACGGTAAAGACTTGATGAAGGCTGTGTTCAACCCCACCTGCAACATCGATGGCTTGACCGCCGGCTACCAGGGTGTGGGGATGAAGACGGTCACACCCGCCAAAGCCTCGGCGAAAGTTGACTTCCGGCTCGTTCCAGAGCAAGATCCTGAGGATCTCTTTTCCAAATTTCGCCTGCACCTGGACAAACAGGGATTCGAAGATGTGCAGCTCAAGCGGTTAGGAGCCATGTGGCCCTATAAAGCTTCTGCGGATGACCCCCTCGTCGCCTTGACTTCACGCACAGGCGAAGAAGTCTACGGCAAGCCTGCCCTGCTCGACCCCCTAGGCGGCGGCAGCAGCCCAGCCTATGCTTTCGCCAAACCGTTAGGGATATCCGTAGTCGATGCCGGCATCGGTTATTGGGATAACCGTGCCCACGCTCCGGATGAGCACATCCGCATCGAGGATTTCCTGAACGGAGCCAGGCATTTGGCCAGAATAATCTCGGGATTCAGCCGATAAAAACCATCGGGCCGATAAAAACCATCGGGCTAATAAAAACCTTTTAGGGAGTAGGCGCCGATGGGTACATCGGGGCCGATGGGTACATCGATTTAACCTAGCAGGACGGTGAAGGTGAGATCGGTGCCGGCAATGATGCTGCCAACCTGGTCGATATCGAAGGTGAGGTAATAGGTGTCGGCCAGGTTGACCGTGGCGAAGGTGGTCGAGTACCCTTCTTTAGCACCGGCTACAATCGTTGGGCGGTCCCCGGCTGCGAAGATCGTGGCTTCGGATAGGCCGGTGCCGCGGTTAACATCACAGATGATGTTTGCGCCGGTGGGTGCGGTCCCTACTGAGATATGAATCTTCTGGAATGATAGCGTTGCCCCGGTGAGGTTGTAGAAGCGGATCAGGCCATTGGTGACTGCCAGGGTCCCTGAATACCAGAACTTCCATTCTTTCTGCAGCACTCCGACGCCAGAAGCAATATTGATCAATAAGTGACCGGCTGTGTCAGTGCGTAAAACGCGGCCTTTGTTGGTTGAGTCCACTCCGCAGAGCAGTCACAAGCTGGCGATAGCGTTCGTGATTGTGCGGGTAGGGCTGGTGGTGCCTAAGTTGGGGGGCGGTTGGATGTTCCAGGGCATAGGATCAAACCTTTCACCTCATTGTTTCAGTAATTCAATGAGGAACAATAACATAATGTTGACGATGAGTACATCGTTCTATTTATTACCGGTGAGCTCACGCTGCAAGCGGCGGCGTTCGGGAACGCCCCAGGACGGACGGTGAAGCTTCTTTTGAGAGAGCTTGAACAACTCCTGCTCGAAGTCCTGCTCATACCTAGCAGCCATCTCAGCCATGACACCGACATGATAGGCGGAGATGTAGCCGGGTTCGGTGCTGGCTTCGACGGCGAGACCGACTTCACGCGACTTGAGGGCGTAGGAGGCTGCTCCCAGTGCGATGATAAAGTCATGCGTCTTGGGGATCGTGCTAAAAGTGGAGGCGTCGCCGGCATCCCAATTGGAGTATTCCATGCCAGTGATACGATGTTGAACGACTCCACTGACGAGAATGTAATCGTTGGCGGCGGGCATGGTGGTGCCTTCGACCTGGAGATCGACATAGACGGTCTCCTTTGCGCCGGTGGCGTAATGACCGTGATTGTAGTACCACCAATCAATGATCTTGTTCTCGCTGGTGGTAGCTGCTACCGTGGACGAAGCGGGCCAATGGAGATAAACCACCTCGCAGAGCGTGTCACCGGTCCAATTGAGGAGCGATTGACCGAAGAGACCGGCGGCTGAAAGTTGTAGGCACTGCGTTTCAATGCGCTCATTGATCTGAGCGTAGCGGGTGAGGGTGGCACCGATGCAATAATAGAGGACTTCGGGGTCCCACTCGACGTTAGCTAAATCACCGAGGAGCTTGCGTACACAGCGGAGGAGGGTATCGTAACGGTTTAAGCTTGTGGCCATGGTTTTTTGTCCTTAGATTTAAGCGGGGCGCGGACGGCGGAGCCGTCCGCAGTGCCGGAGGCATGGGTTTTGGGTTTGGTTTTTGGGTGAGCACTTGCGGACGCGGAGCGAAGCGGAGCGTCCGCTGGGAGGCAGCTCGCGATGAGTACATCGCTGGGCCGGACCAGATAACCCTCGAGGATAACAGGTAACCGCAAGCTTGAAGAGCAGAGAGAAGGCGGCGATGAGTACATCGCAAGCGCAGCCGCCCGCCGCGAGAGCGAAGGAACGGAGCGCAGGCAAAGCAAGGCGAGGGTTTGGCGGGGTGAACTTGGGCGGTGTGTGGTGGGCAAGCAAATCGCCGCGGAGCTCACGAGAGAGGCGAGGGGTTTGGGCTGCAGGTTTGCGGTCTCGAGCAGGCGGTTCTGGTCTGCCGCCGGGTGGCGGGTGTTTGGCAGTACGGGGCAGGCCGCTGTTTTGCGCCGGTGCGAAATGACGACCGGAGCACAGCGGAGCGCAGCGCAGGGAGGAATGGAGCAGCCCCGTTCTGCCACGCCAACCGGGGTTTCGGCAGTCCAGAGAGCCGGTGAAAGCAAGTGAACGGAGCGTAGTGTAACGAAGCGAAGAGAACGAAGCGCAGCAGCGAGAGTCCGCAGCAGCCCACTGGCCGAACGAGAAGCGTAGCAAGAGAAGAGCGCCCGTTTACCACACTCCGCCTCCCCGCCACTGGCCTTGCGCAGCCGAAGCGCAGAAATGACGAAGCGGGAGCAAGGGCGAGCAAGCAGGCCTGAGCGGTGGATCTAATAGATACGGTCATCTTTGTCCATGTGCCAGGGGCCGGCGATGCCGGTCAGCGGGGCGGGGCCTGAGAAAGCACGGAGCTTGTAATGATAGGCGTATTCCGCATCCTTGGTGGTGCCTCCCAGCGCAGTCATGATATTGGACTTACGGCCGGCGTCAATGTCTTGATCGAGAGCAATGCTGGCTAGTGCTTTCCAGTAGACGAACAAACGGATCGCTTCAAAGTGTTCATCTGGAATGGTGAAATAGTCTGCGTCTGCTTCGGGCAAGAGGTGAGGGCGAAGAAAGCGGAAGATGATATCGTCGGCGGCGGCTGGCTTCTCACCGATGACGAGGTAAGGGTAGATCGCGCTGCTGCCGATGGAAACCATGTTGCGGTTGGGTTGGCGTATGTCGTAATAGGGTCCATCCCAAAAGGAAGGATGGGTCTCTGCCAAACGCTGCAAATACCTGGGGGGTGTTTGACCGTCGGGGTACTCGACCGAGATAACGCCAACCACTTCGGAGGCGGTGCTGAGCTCGTACTCTCTCACGTTGGCGGAGCAGTCGATCTTGTAATAGGCTTCCATGGGGAAGTAGTTGGAGTAGTCGCGGACTGCGTCGTTAATCCAACTGTTGATCATGGTGTCACGCCAAACGGTTTTATCTTTTAGGATGGTGCGGATGGTGGCGCGGAAGGTGGCGAGTGTGTACATAGGTCACTTCATGGGATTGGGTTTAGTGACCTAACCCCTTGCCGGCCTTCCCTGAGAGTGAAGGGGAATCAGCCTGGGGTTTATAGGTGACGACCTGGCCTCCGTAAAGGTGGAGGGTGATTGTATCTCCCTTGATCTCGTAGGACATAACAGGTACATCGATCTTGAGCTCGTGGATGGCGGTAAAAACTAATGTGTGTTCTTTCATGGTTTGTCCTTAGGGGTTTCCCAAAGAAAAGAATTTAGGAAGTTGCGGGACGTCGGGCGCACGTTGCCCGACGTCCCGCAACAAGGGGGCGTGGGGGCTAGAGCCCCCACGGCGGAGAGGGTCTGGGGGGCGGGGGAACGCCCCCCCCAGAATCTTCTTTTGATCTTGGATGTGGATGGATGAAAGATAACCCACTTGCCGCCAGGCAGTTGGAAGCAACCCTCGGGGATAGCTGCCTCGGAGGCCTAGGGCCTTCATTGGATCCTCTCGGGTTGAGATAACCACGCGGTGTTCTGCGAGCCGGTTTTGACAGGCGTTTCGCAGTGCGTTGGTACTCCAACGCTCTGCGGCCTGGCAGGTTCGCAGAACGTCCCGGAGGTAGCTGCATTTGATCTGCAGCGTACTCGCTGCCAAGAACTTTTAACTTTAGAACTTTAGAACTTTTGAACATTAGGCCTAAGCCTTTCGAAGCTGGATTGTCCTTGTGCCTTCGGCGAAGTGGTCGCTGATGACCTGGTAAGTCTCGATATCGCCTGGGCCAATCTCAGGATCGAAGAGAAACAAGTGACCGTCCTCTTCACAGAAACAATCTTCCTTGAGGGTAGGGTGATTGAATTCAACCCATGTGGTTCTGTTCCATTCGGGGCGATACTTTGCAGCGTTTGGGTAGATAGGATTAACGATACGGATGAGGGTGTCGTTCTTGAGATAATCAACGCGTGAGCCTGGCGGGATGCGATCATAGACGGGGATCGAGTCTTTGTTGGGGCCTCCTTTGCCGTTCTTGACGATGACTACAATGGTGGGTATTCCTTCGGGTATCATAAGATCAAAACCTTTCACCGCAGAGTCGCGGAGAATTCAGAGAACGCGGAGAAAACCTTTTGAGAAAGAAAAACATAAGATCAAAACTCCATAATTCGATCGAGTTGTTTAGACAACTCGATCATGGGAAATGTTCTAGGAATTGTTATGGGTGATGAGTACATAAACCTCCATATATCTAAATCGACCTGTTTGGATTGAACTCCGTAGACTGCGCCGGGGCCGCTTTCGGTGAACTGCCAGAATGACCAGCAGTCCGGTCCCCAAGGCAAGGGAACGGAGGGAGCGACGTTGTTGTAGTTGGCTATCCAGAGCGGGTACTGCCTGCGCCCAAGTGGCAGCAGAACCTACGTAAGTTGTCCAGAACGAATAAGCGGTGTAGATAATGGGCGTCTGTAGCCGCTCTCTGTTGAAATGAACTCGCAGAATTGGCGGAGATCGTTCGCATAACTGGCTGGGGGCTTGATAACCGGATTGGTTTTCACGGCTTCGACGTCGAGGACATAGCCTAACTCACCTGGATCAAGCTGGGTGTTGCCCAGCAGCCAGGCGGCTTGCTTGAGTGGATCGACCCTGTAATCGTAGAAGTGGTAGGCACCGCGAGGTAAACCAACGGCACGGCTGTTCTCCCAATTGACTCTGTACTTCGAGTCAAGGATGGTGTCACCCTGGGTGGCCTTGATGAAAGCGAACTGGATGCCGGCGGCTTTGGCCTTGGGCCAATCAATGCTGCCCTGCCAGTGGGATACGTCCATGCCTAGCTTGGGGATCATAAGATCAAAACCTATCAACGCGGATGCCGCGGTCGATGTGTACATCGGGAGATTTTAAAGAACGCAGAGAACACTCGCGATGAGTACATCGCTGAGAAAACCTTTTGAGAGAGAAAAGACATAAGATCAAAACCTTTCTTATGCGAACGTCAACCCTGTGATTGAAGTCTTGCCGGTGCCCCATACCTTGGTGGGGGAACCGTTGTTATTGGCGGAGTACCAGAAGTCAAGATCGGTGCCGTTATAGCTGATTGTGCCGCGGTAGGTGATAGCGTCCCATGTGCCACCAGCCTGTTTCTTCCCAGATAGCTGCCAGTGCAGGCCGTCATAACTAACTGCTACCCAGGTGCCGGAAGTGCCGTTCTGACATAAGACTGCGACAAGAGCAGTCCCGACCTTGATTACATCGAGGTGCCATAAGATACCGGTATCACCGCGGTAGAACGAACAATTGATCGGGTCTGACCAGGGACCGGTGACGGCGGCGGCGGTGCGGCGCTGCAAGACATAAGGGCTTCCGCTGGAATTCATACAGTACATGACATACTGGGTGTTGTCCCAAAGAATGGCAGGTGAGCGGACATTGGGCGCATCGAGGATCTCGGTCTTGACCGACCAGGTAACGCCATCGGTGGAATGACTCTCGTAGAGTTTGTCATTGACACCGGTCTTGGCTGCTAACCAAACGCAATAGAGGGGGGTACCGACCATTACCAACTCAGTGTCGGCATAGTGCCAATCTGCTGCGGGAGTATCGAGCGGATTTGTAAGCCCGTCTGGTACTGCCCAGGTCTCGCCGTCATCAGAGTAAAGGATGCTAGGATTTTCAAGGGCCTGGTTGCTGTTGGGATAGGGAGTCATGGCCATCCAGTAACGGTGACTGTTCCAGGTATTACCTGAGCCTGCATCATACACGGATGGGTGGACTGCCTCGCCGGAAGTGTCATAGGTGGGAGTGGTGATAGCAGCTGCATCGGGGGTGATGGTGCCAGCAGCATAGGCGTTGGTTGTCCAACCTGAAAAAGAGGGAAGGTTGAATTTCCTGGCGAGGTAGGCTTCGACCTGCTTACGTTCTGCGGCGGATAACTTGCGCGTGTAGAAAATGATCTCGGCAATGTCGCCACCCCACCAATTGGCAGAGCCATAATAGACGCCTAATAAAGCTGCGACGTTGGAGGGGGTCCAGGCTTGACCGGTGAGAGCTTCGTACTCTACCGCCCCATTGATACGGCTGTAGTAATTGCCGGAGTCGTCTCCGTCCAGGTAGAGCAGGTTGAAATTAGCGTTATCCCAACAAACGGTCTTACCCTCCATGTTGCGAGTGGAGCCGTTGTTGAAGAAGAGGCGGAGCGAATTATAGGGGGATACACTTCCAATACCGACCAGGGAGCGGCCTGCACCGCCCGTGCTTTGAGTTAGCATGGCTGCGCCTGCGGAAATTGCGCCTTTTGCGACCACGAACAAAGAGAAATGATCGGTAACGAAAATCCTGGCGGTGCCGGTGAGGAAGGAGGCGATACCATCAAAGCGCACTACCGAACGGCCATTGACAATATTGACCTTGTAAGCGGGACGGTTGGCTTCGGTGGCCTGTGTGAAGTTGTTGGCGGAGGTCGATCGATCCTTCCAACCTGCGACAAGGGCTGCATCTGCTGAAACCGGGGTGGTGAGGCCAGTATCGGTATAAAGGTCTTTATCCGCGCACAGCCAAAGCGTACAGTTAGATATGCTGCGAGGATTAAAGGATCTGGAAAAGATCGCGGTCGAGTGGGTGATTAAATGTTTAGAGCTATCCAAGCGACACCTTCACCATTCACGGCTGAATCTACATAGACGTTGGAGAGGTTAGCAACGTGATCGAAGATGACTTGATCTCCTGCAGCAAGCGGGTATCCGTTTGCGCTGGTTACGTCACTGGCGCCATCGTTTCCGACGTAGACCAGGCCGGTATTGGCGGTGAGGGCCTTGACAAGGATGGGGCCTGCGATCTGCTGTGAGCCAAGGGCAACAGCGGTGCCGGCAGTGGTGACAGCGGTTTGACCTGAGAGAGCCATGGGAAAACTCCTTTGGGAATAGGGAATAGGGAGTAGGGAGTAGGTCCTTCTCCTGCCTGATCGGAGGGTGCCGATGAGTACATCGGGGCACACCGACCAGGCATAGGAGGGGTGCGGTGAATACACCGCTTAGGCGTCTGCGTGAAGGGGTCGCGGAGCATCCTTCGAGGAAGGTCAGGACGGCGGTGAAGTTGGCGGTGGCGGTGCCGCCTGCGCCGTCGTAGTCGAGGGAAACACAAATGATCGTGCCTTTGGTGATGTGGGGGAACTGCGTTCCAACCATATCATCACGGTCGAACTCGAGGGTACGTCACTGTCTCCGATCGAGACACCGTCGAGGTAGCCGTCTGTATCGGTGGATGGGCCAATGTCGAGGATACCGCTGTTGGCGTTGGAGCCGCAGGCTGAAACATGGATCAACTTGACGTCGACAGGCAGGATGAATTTAACGGCGATGTTGGCGGCGAGGGTGCCGGGTACGTGGATGGTTTGGGTGAAGAGATTACCTAACATGTGAACTCCTTGTTGATGAGTACATCAGGGGGAAAAGGGATAGGGGGTAGAGGGCTGCTGTCTGGCGGGGACGGTTGGCGCATGCGCCAACACGCCGCCAGACAGCGTAGCCCCGGATTGAGTTGGCTTAGGCAACGTTCGCTTTGTACAGGCCGCGGTAGTCGGTTGGACCTACGGCGTAGAAGAAACGAACCTTGACAGGCATGGTGTTGCCGGGTATCGGAATCACACCTATGAGATTGGCTTTT
>CAVVUF010000006.1:0-57870 GCA_963751425.1 uncultured Chloroflexia bacterium
GGTGCCCCCACAGAGATTCGAACTCTGGTTTTAGCCTTGAAAGGGCTGCGTCCTGGTCCCCTAGACGATGGGGGCATTTTCAGTATTTAACGCGGCGGGATTGTACCACTCTGCGCAATTTGGGTCAAGGAAAAAGCAGGGCTTTTGTTAGAACTTTATAAGATCGACTATCCCTAAACTTGACGTTCCTTTAAGCTCATGGTATCATCAATTGGTAAGGATTAGCACTCGATCACCGCGAGTGCTAAAATTTAAGGTAACGGTATGCCCGAATTAAACGACCGCCAGAAATTAATCCTGGCCCTGGTCATCCACGATTACATTGATACAGCCGAGCCAGTGGGCTCCAAGACGATCGTTGAACAGTATGACCTGGGTGTAAGCTCTGCTACAGTGAGAAACGCCATGATGGACCTCACCGAAGCGGGCTATTTGCGCCAGCCGCATACCTCGGCAGGCCGTGTGCCCACAGAAGAAGGCTACCGCTATTTTGTACGCCAGTTGATGGGGCATACTGAGCTGCCCGCCAATACCAAGCGCACCATCACCCACCAGTTCTACCAGGTGGGTCGAGATATGAACCGCTGGATGCGCCTGGCTGCTTCCATCCTGGCAAACCAATCGCAGGCTGCTTCGCTGGTAACAGCTCCCCTGCCGAATAAAGTGAGCTTCAAACACCTGGAGCTGATTGCCACCCATGGCAGGCAGATCTTGATGGTGTTGGTGCTATCGGAAGGCGATGTTCGCCAGCAGATGCTGACGTTGGCAGAGTCTGTTCCGCAAGAACAGCTCAGTGTCAGCGCCGATCATGTCAACCAGCTCTGCCTGGGCCTGGATGCCGACGGAATTGCTCCGGTAATGGAGCATACAACCGATGCCCTTGAGCAAGATATCCTCAAACTGGTGTACGAAGATATGCAGCGTCTGGAGAGCAACCTGGCAGGTGAAATATACCGGGATGGGCTTTCCATCGTTCTGGCTGAGCCGGAATTTTCCGAGTCCGAATCCGCCCGCAAAGCCTTGCGCGTATTTGAGGAGCGCCCGCTTCTGGAGGATTTGCTCTCTCGAACGGTGTTAAGCACCGGCGGCGAAGGTGTGCAGGTCCTGATCGGCGGCGAAGGCAACTGGGAGAATCTGAAAGATTGCTCGATGGTCTTGGCGCGTTACGGGGCGCCCGGGATTGCCACAGGCGCCTTAGGGGTTCTGGGCCCGATCCGCATGTCCTACGGACGCTCGGTTTCCACCGTGCGCTTTGTCTCTGGCTTGTTGAGCGATTTAGTCATCGAAATGTTAGCAGAATGATTGGAGAATAAATTAATCGAAACCATGAAAGAGAAGAAGAAAGCATCCACACCGACAATCCATCACCAAGAAGAATCCCCGCAGGTCGAAACGACAGCTGAAGCTCCGGCTTCTGAGACACCGGAAGTTACCGTTGAAGACCTGCAGGCCGTCATCGATGGCTTGAAGTCTGAATTGGGGGTAGCACAGGCAAAGGCTGACGAATACCTGGACGGCTGGCAGCGCTCACGGGCTGAATTTGCCAATTTTCGAAAGCGTGTCGAAAGAGACCAGGCGGTTGCCAACCAGGCAGCAACCGGAAATGTTCTAAAACGCTTTCTAGATGTAGTGGACGATCTTGACCGGGCGCTCAAGAACAGTCCCAAAAACGAAGAAGGCGCCAATTGGGCTGGAGGGATCGAGCTGATCTACCGCAAGCTGCTCACCAGCCTGGAAAATGAAGGTGTGCAGGTGATCCAGGCAGAAGGACAGACCTTCGATCCAAGCCTGCATGAGGCCATCTCGCAGGAAGATCACCCTGACCTGGAAAGTGGTCAGGTTATTGCAACCGTTCAACAAGGATACATCTTGGGAGAGCGGGTTTTACGACCGGCACGCGTGCGCGTGGCACGCTGATCGGAACAAGAGAAGCAATTTTGAGTTTATAAAAGTTCGAATTTTGGAGGAAAATTTCTATGGCAAAAATCATCGGCATTGACCTGGGTACCACCAACTCCGTCGTAGCGATCATGGAAGGCGGCGAGCCAACTGTGATCCCTTCTGCAGAAGGCGAGCGGCTGGTCCCCTCGGTCGTAGCAGTCAATAAAAATCATGAGCGCCTGGTTGGGCGGGTAGCACGCAACCAGTCCGTGGTCAACGCGGAAAATACGGTATTTTCAATCAAGCGCTTCATGGGACGCAAGTTTGACGACCCCGAGGTTCAGCGGGCCCTTTCGCGCATCCCTTACAAGGTGACCAAAGCCGCCAACGGCGATATACGGGTGGTATTAGACGGCAAGGAATATTCACCACCCGAAGTCTCTGCCATGATCCTGGGCAAGCTCAAGGCTGACGCCGAAGCCTACCTGGGCGAGACAGTCACCCAGGCAGTGATCACCGTTCCGGCTTATTTCAACGACGCCCAGCGCAATGCCACCAAGGATGCTGGCAAGATTGCCGGCCTGGAAGTGCTGCGCATCATCAACGAGCCGACTGCCTCTTCCCTGGCATACGGGTTGGACAAGAAAAAAGATGAAGTGATCGCGGTCTACGACCTGGGCGGCGGCACCTTCGATATCTCGATCCTGGATGTAGGCGATGGCGTCTTCCAGGTACGCTCCACCAATGGAGACACCTTCTTGGGAGGAGATGATTTCGACCTGCGCCTGATCGATTACATTGCTGACGAATTTTACAAGCAGAACCAGATCGACTTGCGGAAAGACCGCCAGGCTCTCCAACGCTTGCGCGAGGCCGCCGAGAAAGCAAAAATCGAGCTTTCTTCGATGGTGCAAACCGAGATCAACCTGCCCTATATCACCGCGGATGCCAGCGGCCCAAAGCACCTGGTTTTGCAGCTGACGCGCGGCAAGCTAGAGCAGCTCACCGCCGACCTGGTTGAGCGGTCAATGACCCCGGTGCGCCAGGCCTTGAAAGATGCTGGGGTAGGCCCTGAGAGTATTAATGAGGTGGTCCTGGTGGGTGGAATGACGCGCATGCCCGCAGTACAGGAAGCTGTGCGCAAGGTGTTCGGCAAGGACCCGCACAAAGGCGTCAATCCTGACGAAGTGGTAGCGATAGGTGCAGCCATTCAGGCGGGCGTGTTAGGCGGCGAGGTCAAGGATATCTTGTTGCTGGATGTCACCCCGCTGACGCTCTCTGTGGAGACGCTGGGCGGTGTGGCAACCCCCTTGATCGAGCGCAACACCACCGTCCCTACCCGCAAGAGCCAAATCTTCTCGACCGCCAGCGACAGCCAGTCGCAGGTAGAGATTAATGTACTGCAGGGCGAGCGGCCAATGGCAGCCGACAACAAATCGTTGGGACGCTTCATCCTGGATGGTATCCCGCCCGCGCCGCGCGGCATCCCGCAGGTCGAAGTGACCTTCGACATCGATGCCAACGGCATCATCAAAGTTACCGCCCTGGATAAGGCTACCAGCCGCAGCCAGCACATCACGATCACAGCTTCCTCTGGCTTGAGCGAAGCCGAGGTCGAGCGGATGCGCAAAGAAGCTGAGGCGAACAAAGCTGAAGACGATAAGCGCAAGGAAAATATCGAAGCACGCAACGCGGCTGATAATGCCATTTATACTGCTGAAAAAGCACTGCGCGACCTGGCCGATAAAGTCCCTGCAGATGTCAAAACGAATGTGGAACAGCAGGTGATCAAAGTGCGTGAATCCTTGAGCACCAACGACACTGCCCAGATCAAAAGCGCCACCGATCAGCTCTTCCAGGTTATCCAGCAGATCGGCGCGGCGGCTTACCAGCAGCAGGGTCCCGCAGCAGGTCCAGCCGGCCCGACGGATTCTGCGGGTCCCCAGGCAGACGCCGGTCCTGGTGCTGGTCCGAGCACTGGCCCGAATGATGAAAATGTCGTCGATGGAGAAGTCAGGGACGTCTAAGCGTTCTAATTTATGGCCAAACGCGATTACTATGAGATCTTAGGCGTCCCCCGCGACGCTTCCAAAGACGAGATTAAGAACGCATTTCGTAAGCTGGCGCGCCAATATCACCCAGATGTCAGCCAGGAACCGGATGCTGAAGAGCGCTTCAAAGAGATCAACGAAGCCTACGGCATCCTCTCCGAAGATGAAAAGCGCGCCGCTTACGATCGCTTTGGTCACGCGGGAGTGCAAGGCACCGGCGGAATGCCCGATTTCACTACGGTGGATTTCTCGGACATTTTCGAGGAATTCTTTGGCTTCGGCGGCTTCGGGCGAAGCTCCCAACGCTCCCGGAATATGCCTCGCCGGGGTGGTGACCTGCAGCTTTCGGTGGAGCTCTCCTTTGAAGAAGCTGTTTTTGGCATCGATAAAGAAATTGAATTCGCCCGCGAAGAGGTTTGCAGCACCTGCCAGGGGAGCGGCGCCGAGCCAGGCAGCACCCCCATACGCTGCTCCAGCTGCAATGGCAGCGGCGAGGTCCGCCAGGTGAGGCAGACCCTGCTGGGATCTATGGTACAGGTCTCTACCTGCCCAACCTGCAACGGGCAGGGACAGGTGATCACCAGCCCTTGCCATACCTGCAAGGGGAGAAAATTGGAACGCAAGACCCGCCGGAAATCTGTTTCCATCCCGGCGGGCGTGGATTCGGGCAACCAGATTCGCCTGGCTGGCGAAGGCCAACCCGGGATCAACGGCGGACCGACGGGCAACCTGTACCTGCTCATTCAAGTCAAACCGCATAAATTCTTCCGCCGGCGCAATAACGATATCTTGTTGGACCTGGACATCAACATTGCCCAGGCTACCCTGGGTGCAGATGTACCCATTCCCACGGTAGATGGCACCGAGAAGTTGAAAATTCCGGCCGGAATCCAACCTGGAAAAGTGCTGCGCATTCGCAATAAGGGGATTCCATCCCTGAGAGGCGGCGGGCGCGGCGATCAGCTCGTTATTGTCAATGTAGCGATTCCTCAGAAATTGACCGCGGAACAGCGCAAGCTGTTCGAGCAGTTAGCTCAAAGCCTGGGCAGTGAAGTGAAACCCCAGGAACGCAGCTTTGTCGATTGGCTGAAAGAAACCCTGGGCGGTTGACGAATTTCGTGACGAGTCTCAACGTGACAGACCACCACTGGCTTGAGGTTTCGATGACCGTCGATGGCGAGCTGGCAGAAGCCGTCGCCGAGGTATTGGCGCGCTTTGCGCCTGACGGGGTGGCGATCGAAAGCACGGCTGTGTATGCCGATGAAGAAGATGAGGGAGGGCGCGCGGTGGGTCCGCTGCGTGTTTGCTGCTACCTGCCAGCCGATACCAATATCGAAGAAACCCGCCAAAAAATTGAGCAGGCGTTGTGGTACCTGGGACGTATTTCTCCGATGCCAGCCCCACAGTTCAAACTGATCCAGGAAGTCAACTGGGTTGAGACCTGGAAGCAGCATTACCACCCCATTCTGGTGGGCACACGCTTGATTGTTTTGCCCTCCTGGATCGAAGACTATCCTGAAGATAGGATCCCCATTCGCATCGAACCAGGCATGGCGTTCGGCACCGGCACCCACCCCACCACGCAGCTCTGCATGGCGCTGGCAGAAAGCCAGGTGCTGCAGGGCAAGCCAGTCATCGACGTGGGCTGCGGCTCGGGAATCTTATCCGTGGCAGCCTTGAAATTGGGAGCGAGCAAAGCCCTGGGTGTTGACATCGACCACGAAGCGATTGGGGCATCACAGCAGAACGCAGCCCTTAACGGGGTTAGTGAGCGTTTAGAGGTGGGCATAGGCTCCGTCAGCGATGTGCGCCTCGGGAAGTTTTCGATCCGCCAGGCCCCCCTGGTGTTTGCCAACATCCTGGCCCCGATCATCGTCCGGCTGCTCAAGGACGGATTGGCAGAGCTGGTCACTCCGGGCGGCAGCCTCATTTTATCCGGTATCCTTGCCGAACAAGAGGATACCGTTATGGAGGCAGCCCATGCCCACGGGCTGCACCTGTGTGAAGGCAGGCAAATTGCAGATTGGCTGGCACTGCGCTTCAGCCCAGAATCCAATTAAGCTTCTAAGATAATCGTTACCGGCCCATCATTGGCAATTTCTACCAACATGTGCGCCCCAAACTCGCCAGTCTGTGCGGGTACGCCTTGAGCCTGGAGCAGCTCGACAAAGCGCTGCACCAGGGGGCGCGCCTGATCGGGCAAGGCGGCATCTGTAAAGGAGGGCCGGCGGCCTTTACGCACATCGGCATACAGCGTGAACTGGGAGACAACCAGCGCAGCGCCTTTGACATCTAAAATCGAGCGGTTCATTTTCCCCTGCTCATCCTCGAAAATGCGCAAGTTAGCAGTCTTTTCCGCCAGGAACCGCGCCTGCTGCTCGCCATCACTCGGAGCAATCCCAAGCAGGATAACCAACCCCACACCCATCTCAGCGATGGTTCGTTCCCCTACAGCTACCCTGCCGGATGTAACGCGCTGTAAAACCAGGCGCATCTTTCTCCCTACTGCTTTTGGTCAACGACCGCTTTCACCAACTTGACGGCGATGCTTCCCCCGGGGACAATTAAACCCACCGCGTCGGCAGTCACATCGAAGAGCAGGTCTTTGGTGACAATCTGCTTGAACTGGTCGCGCATCTTGCGCCCGCTCAGGTTGACCTCGCCGGTCAAGCCATCAAACTCGACGATACTGTGTTTCCCTTTGGCTGCCCATTCATATTCAAAGGCATATACCGGTCGGAAGCTCAATTCCAACGCTTCCACACTCACCACCTCTTCATGTATGGTGTTGGCATTTTGAACCGGCTTGATCACTTCAACCATCACCTGGCGGGTGACCGCCGTGGCGCGCACTTGAGGCGGGAGGACCAGCACCCCATTCGGAGCAAAGCCATCCAGGTCGTTGATCACTGTCTTGGCAAAGGGAAGATATTTGCTAAAATCTTTCAGCTCTCCGGTCAAAGCATCGAAGGTGTGCTGCGCCTGCCGGTCATCTCGGCAGTGCTCTACAGCATGCACCGAAAGCCTGGGACCTTCTTTACCTTTAATTTCGGGGGTAAGCACTTGATCAAAGAGCTCAACCTTCTGAACATCCAGCCCCCCGACAGGCACGCTGTAAGTGACAACCCGGTCATAGATCACCCGCCCCGAAATCCGCACCAACCAGAACGGTTCCAAACGGTTTTCCATGCTGATCATCCGGATTTCATCGGGCTTGGGGCGCGACAGCAGTGCCCCAACTGCGCCCGCTAATAATTGGGCTTTCTTGCTTTCCACCCGGTCCTGCGCCACTTCTAGTGAAACCTGAGGTACAAAGAAATAAGCCTGCTCTTCACACAGCATAATTTCCATAGGATACTCCCTGTTTCGGATCAATACTAAGGCAGCCCGACCGCTTCTTTCACTTCCCGCATGGTTTGCGAGGCAATCGCTTTGGCACGCAGGGCACCATCCTGCAGCACATTTCTCACCAGGTCGGGATCTTGAGCCAGCTCGCTGCGGCGCTGGCGGAAAGGAGCCAGGTTGGCGTTCATGTTTGCGGCCAAGCGCTTCTTGCAATCCACACAGCCAATCCCGGCGCGCCGGCATTCCACGTTAATCATTTCTACTTCTTCTGCTGTGGAAAAAACCTTATGCATCGAGAAGACATTACACACATCCGGGTTGCCAGGGTCATTGCGGCGGATACGCTGTGGATCGGTGACCATCTGCATGACGCGCTGCTGAGTCTCTTCAGGCGTGGCGGCAATCTCGATATGGTTGTTAAGCGACTTGCTCATCTTTTCCACCCCGTCAATACCGATCACCTTGGGCACTGCCGTGTTTTTCATCTGCGGCTCGATCAATACATTCGTGTTGTAGCGGAAGTTGAAGGAGCGTACCAGCTCGCGCGCATATTCCAGGTGCGGCGCCTGGTCGATACCCACCGGTACCAGATTGGACTTGTAGAGCACAATATCAGCGGTCATCAAAACCGGGTACCCCACCAGCCCGTAATTCACATTTTGGGGCTGCTGGCGGACTTTATCTTTAAAGGTCGGCAGGTCTGTCAATTTGCCAAGCTGCGCCACCATGGAAAGGATGGTGTGCAGCTCGGTCACCTCCGAGACATGCGACTGGACGAACATGATTGTCTCGGCGGGGCGGATGCCGGCTGCCAGCCAGTCGAGAGCCATATCATAGGTATTCTGGCGCAAATTTACAGTTTCTTCCACCGTCGTCAGGGCGTGCAGATCAACAATGCAGTACACGCACTCATAATCATCCTGCAAAGCAACATAATTCTTGACTGCGCCTAAGTAGTTCCCCAGGTGCTGCCGGCCGGTGGGCCGCGCCCCAGAGAATACCCGGCCTTTCTTTGGTCCTGTCATTCATTCCTCCTTATTGGGTATGGGCGGGATGCCCCCACCCCTACTTCACGGGCAGGGAGACTCAGCCCCTACCTCACGAATAAATTCTTGATCAGCTTTACCACTTCACCCGGCTCAGCGTGCCGTCCGATCTGCAGCTTGGAGTAGACCAGCTTGTCATCCACCGTGACCTCATAGCACCCTCCATCTGAAGGGATCAGCGTGATCTCGGCGATCTCCGGTTCGAATTCCTTGAGTAAATCTGCCGTCAAACTGACGGCGCGCTCCGTGTAGTGTCAAACCTGGCAGTACTCAATCCTAATTTTGCGTGCCATCTCTCACTCCTTCGATAAACAAAATCCCCCGCAGGTGATGCAACGGGGGTCATGAGCCAGCCTCACTCGAATGGGGTACGGCTTTCGCAAGCTTATACCCTTTGCCTTGATAACGGTGGCAGCTCCGGCACAGGCTACTCACAGCGATCTGTTTTCACCCTGCAGCTCGATGGTCCATTCAGCACTGGCGCTCGGGCGGGATTTTCAGCCATCACCCGCTCTCTGTACCGCCGCTTCAATGTTACTCGTCCATTTCACAGCTTTTGGAGATGTGGTTGGCAATAGTATAACATAAAAGCGCTCTGCGATGGGCTAACGGTGCACCAGGTCTTCGAGCTTGCGGCGCGGGCGGGGCTTTGGATCTTCGGCGGCATAACCGATGGGCAAGATCGCTACAGGCAGCAGGTCTGCGGGCAAGCCGGCT
This sequence comes from uncultured Chloroflexia bacterium, assembly GCA_963751425.1. Lineage (GTDB taxonomy): Bacteria > Chloroflexota > Anaerolineae > Anaerolineales > UBA4823 > CAVVUF01. Next base: position 9,041 of record CAVVUF010000006.1, read on the forward strand.
GCCTGACTCACAAGCTCCTCCAGAAAGGCCCCCACCCAAACGGTCGATAAGCCAAGCTCCTGGGCGGCGAGCATGGCATAGGTGCAGGCAATGCTGGCATCTTGGACGGAATACAGCTCCCGGCCGCGCTTGCCATATTTGACCGCCGAGCGCTGCGGGTTGGCGCAGAAGACCAGGTCAACCGGCGCCTGGGCGAGGAACTCCTGCCCGAGAGCCGCCCTGACCAGGGCCTGCCGCTGCTCTGGATCGGTGACCACGTAGATTTCATAGCCCTGCAGGTTGCCCGCTGAGGGCGCCAGGTTGCAGGCTTCAAGGATTTTCTGCAGCTTTTCCGCCTCGACGGGGCTATCCTTGAAGAGGCGGATGGAACGACGGGATTGGATGAGGGAGAAAAAGTCCATAAAATTTCCTTTGATCAGCGAAAAGGGGGTAAGAGAGAGGAACAAGCTTCCATTGAGGTACATTCTAGATTATGTAGACAGATGCGTCAAGTTGGTCGAATTATTTCAGCACAACGGACTTAGCCGACCCTTTCGAGCTATCCTTTCCGTTAACCTAATAGCACCTATCACTTATAATCAACACAGGAATCATCCACCTGTATCCACAGACCAGAAGGTATCCATGGTAGAAAAGAATACGCTCAACGAAATCTTGAAGGAACCCACAACCGTCGAGGAGCTTGAAATCCCGCAAAGCATCTTGACCGATATCATCTTGCGCTGCTTATATAATGAAGGAAACGTGGCTTTCCGCCGTCTGTCACAGGTGATGCGCGTGCCGACCGCTCTCCCCAAGCAGCTCGATTGGCTGCGCCAGGAGCACCTGGTGGAAGTCTCGCAGAGCGGCGCCTACGGGCATTTGAACTACGTTTATAAGCTCACGGGAGCCGGGGAAGATCGGGCCCGTGAGTCGATGGAACGCAGCCAGTATGTGGGCCCAGCACCGGTGCCAGTACACCGCTATAACAAGGCCATTGAGCTGCAAACTTCTGGGCGGCGCCCAATCGAAGTGGAACAGGTCAAAGAAGCCCTCAGCGACATGATCCTTCCAGAAGACTTCCACCGTCGAATTGGACCTGCAGTGAGCTCTGGAGCATCTTTGTTCCTGTACGGACCCTCAGGCAACGGCAAGACTACCATCGCCCAGCGCATGGCCAAACTGATCGCCGGCACCGATCCGATCTGGCTGCCCCATGCACTGACAGCGGGCGGGCAGATCATCCAGATCCACGACCGGCTGTTCCACAATGCCGCTGAGGTGGAGAAAGAGACTTCGGGGATCGATGGGCGCTGGTCGCTGTTCCAAAGGCCTTCTGTGGTGGTGGGCGGCGAGCTAAAAATGGACGCCCTGGATTTGCGCTACGATGCTGTGGCGAAAATTTACGAGGCTCCGCTGCAGCTGAAAGCCAATGGGGGGATGTTCCTGATCGATGACTTCGGCCGCCAGCAGGTGAGCCCGGTGGACCTGCTCAACCGCTGGATCGTACCCTTGGAAAACTCGGTCGATTTCCTGCGCCTGCGCACCGGGCAGACCATCGTGGTGCCCTTCCGCACGCTGATCGTCTTCAGCACAAACCTGGATCCCTACAAGCTGGCAGATGATGCTTTCTACCGGCGCATCCAGATGAAAGTAGGCGTTTTCAGCCCGAACGAGGAGCGCTACCGCGAGATCTTCCTCAAGGTCTGCGACCAGACCGGCATCTCCTTCGATGAGCTGAGCTTCAACCACCTGCTCGACAAATGGTACCGCCAGACCGGGCGAGCACTGCAGTCGGTCCACCCGCGCGACATTTTGAGAATCATCCAGGCGCTGTGTCATTATGACAACAGCCAGGCGCGCATGACGCCCGACCTGATCGATGAGGCCTGCTACAGCTACTTCGTCGAGCAATAGTGTTATACTTTCCCTGGCAAGCTTAAAAAAGAATCCGCTAATCTTCGCCAATCTCCACGAAATAAAAAATAAGCGAAAGGAAGCGCATATGGCTATATTTAATATCCTGGATTACGGCGCGCTTGGCGACGGGAAAAGCAATGATGCGGCAGCCATCCAGGGTGCCATCGATGCCTGTACGCAGGCTGGAGGCGGCACGGTGCTGGTTCCAGGCGGAAAAACCTATTTCACAGGCGCGTTTGCCCTAAAATCGAACGTTGAGCTGCACGTAGAACGCGGCGCAGTGCTCCAGGGCAGCGACCGGTATGCTGATTACACTTATCGATTTAATGTCGGTGCATTGAGTGGTGGGAGCGTTGCCACGCATCAGCCGGGGATGGGGATGCTGGTGACAGCACAGGGGGCGGAGGACATCGCTATCACCGGTGGAGGGGTGATCGATGGCGCGGGCAGATATTTCATCGAAGATCCCGGGCAATTTATTTATAAAATGCCACAGCAGCGTCCATTTACGATCTTTTTGATCGGCTGCAAAAAGGTCACCTTCCGTGATATTACCCTGCGCGACGGAGCGCTCTGGACCCTGCGCCTCTCAGGCTGCCAGGATGTGCTCATCCACGGCATCCACATCGACAATGACCTGCGCCTGCCGAACAACGACGGGATCGACCTGGACCGCTGCCAGAATGTGCGCATCAGCGACTGCCACATTGTCTCAGGCGACGACTGCATCTGCCTGAAAGCCTGCCAGGAAACAGAAGGTTATGGTCCGTGCGAGAACATCACCGTCACGGGCTGCACGCTGGTCTCTACTTCCAGCGCCCTGATCCTGGGCGCCGAGTGCCGCGAGCCGATCCGCAATGTGGTTTTCGATGCCTGCGTGATCCGCTCCAGCCACCGCGGCCTGGCGGTGCATTTGAGCGAGGAGAGCAACATCGAAAATGTACTCTTCTCAAATATAATCGTGGAGACGCGCCTCTTTCACGACCGTTGGTGGGGACGCGGCGAGCCGATCTACATCACGGCGATCCCCTGGACAGAAAAGCACAAAATCGGGCATGTCAGGCATGTGCGCTTCGTCAATATTTTATGCCGCAGCGAAAATGGGGCTTTCATCCAGGGCTGGGAGCCCGGGCTGATCGAAGATATCCTGCTCGAAAATGTGCGCATTGAGCTGGATAAGTGGTCGCGCTGGGAAGGCGGGCAGCAAGATATCCGCCCATCACCGGGAGAAGGGATTCTCTTGCACCCCACAACCGGGTTCTACTTCAAGAATGCCAGGGATATCACCGTCAGGAACTGCCAAGTGGCTTGGGCTAGAGAGGATCTACCGGTATACTATGGGCATGCCCTGGAGAGCCACCAGGTGGAAAACCTGGTTTTGGAGAATTTCAAGGGGACGGCGGCACACCCGGAGCAAGAGGAAGCAATCATGATTGAGTGAAAACCTAAACGAAAACGCGGAGTTTAGAAAAAGAGCACGCAGAGAAAAACCAAGAAGAAAAACCTTTGAACCATAAAGGCACCAAGAAAACAAAGAAAACCTGATTTTTTCGCTCTTTATGCTTTTTCGGCGTACATGTTTGAGATCAATAAGGAGATAAGATGACAGTACAACCTGAACCAACCATCGGTGACACAAGCTGGTTTACGCATGACCGCTTCGGAATGTTCATCCACTGGGGCTTGTATGCCCAGGCAGCGCGCCATGAATGGGTCAAGAACGTTGAACGCATGACCGACGAGCATTACCAGCGCTATTTCGACCACTTCAATCCAGACCGGTTCGACCCACGCCAATGGGCGAAAGCGGCGTGCCAGGCAGGCATGAAATACCTGGTGATCACCTCCAAGCACCACGAAGGCTTCTGCCTATGGGATTCCAAATACACAGATTACAAAGCCACCAACACACCCTACGGCAAGGACCTGCTCAAACAGGTGGTGGATGCCTACCGGGCGGAGGGCTTGCGGGTGGGCTTTTATTACTCGCTGATCGATTGGCACCACCCGCACTTCCCCATCGATGGTGTGCACCCCTACCGAGATGACCCGCGGCGCCGCAGAGCTGAACCAAGGACGCGATATCACCCTCTATGCCGAGTACCTGCGCAACCAGGTGGGCGAGCTGCTGACGCAGTTTGGGCAGGTTGACGTCCTTTGGTTGGATTTTTCATACCCTAACCAGGTTTATAAGGGCATGCCCGGCAAAGGGCGCAAAGATTGGGAGAGCGAGAAGCTCTACCAGCTCATCCGGAAGCTGGCGCCGCAGATCGTACTGAACAACCGCATGGACTACGATGACTTTCCGCCGGATGTCTACACCCCCGAGCAGTTCCAGCCCACAGAATGGGTGAAAGTGAACGGGAAACCGGTGGTGTGGGAAACCTGCCAGACTTTTTCGGGCTCGTGGGGATACCACCGCGACGAAGCGACCTGGAAAAGCCCCGAGCAGCTCATCCGCATGCTGATCAATACGGTCTCCTGCGGCGGGAACCTGCTGATGAATGTAGGTCCGACAGCGCGCGGTACCTTCGATGGGCGCGCCATCCAGGCACTGCAAGTATACGCTGACTGGATGAGCCTACACAGCCGGTCGATCTACGGCTGCACGCAGAGCGATTTCACTCCACCTGCGGATGTGCACTACACGCAGAACGGTGATCGCCTATACGCACATTTGTACGCCTGGCCCTTCAGGCACCTGATTTTGCCGGGCCTGGCAGGCAAAGTGGCTTATGCCCAGCTGCTCAACGATGCCAGCGAGGTGCCCTTCAAAGAAGCCGGAGTCGACCGCTCCTGGGATGAAAATGAGCTTCCGGAAGGCACAGTTTTGCTCAGCTTGCCGGTGGTTAAACCGGCGGTCGTCGTTCCGGTTATTGAAATATTCTTAAAATAAAACTTGGGGCAGAGTATTGGGATTACAAATCAATGGCTAAATTAAAAAGTCGAGAGCACTTGATGTGTTCCCGACTTTTTTCTCGATAAGGTTATGATTAAGCTTTAACGATGCACTCTACCGGGCATACGGAAACGCACTGGGGCTCGTCGAAATGACCTACGCACTCCACACAGGTAGCCGCGTCGATCACGAAGATCGTCGCGCCTTCGGTGATGGAGGTCGTCGGGCAGACAGGCTCGCAAGCGCCGCAAGAAATGCATTCATCTGTAATTTTCATTGCCATGGTATTCTCTCCTAAGGGTTATTCTGCGATCCACCAGGTATTTTCAATCGATCGAAACTCCTGATGATCTTATACCGTTTACAATTATTGAGGATAATCTAATCAAAGGTGAGCGTCAAATGACATAAATCATAAATTTCCTACGTTTTGTCACATATTTACATCACACCCAGATAGACGTTAAAATACCTTAGTATAGAAAGGATGTGGCACATGAGCCCATTGAAATTCGCTGTACTCGGCACCGGTTTTTGGTCATCCTACCAGATCCCCGCCTGGTTTGAGGTTGGAGGGGTGGAGCTGGTGGCAGTTTATAACCGGACGGTTTCGAGAGCAGAGCAGGTAGCCGCCCGGTTTGGCGTGCCAAGCGTTTACGGAGATGTAGAGGAGCTTGCTCAGGAACGAAAAGCTCGATTTCGTCGATATCATCACCGAGATCGATGCCCATGCCCCTTTCGTCAAGCTGGCGGCCAAGTATAAGCTGCCGGTGATCTGCCAGAAGCCCATGGCGCCAGACCTGAGCGACGGCGGAGGAAATGGTAGGTGCCTGCCAGAAAGCCGGTGTGCCGCTTTTCATCCATGAAAATTGGCGCTGGCAAACCCCGATCCGAGCCTTAAAGCAGGTGCTGGATGAAGGCAGCATCGGGGCACCCTTCCGCGCCCGCCTGAATATGATCTCAGGCTTCCCGGTATTTGCCAACCAACCCTTTCTGAAGACGCTGAAGCATTTCATTCTCACTGACCTGGGCAGCCATATTTTGGACACCGCCCGCTTCTTGTTCGGCGAGGCGGACTGCCTGTACTGCCAGACGCGCCAGGTGCACACCGATATCGCCGGTGAAGATGTTGCTACGGTCATGCTGGAGATGGGCGGAAAGACGAGCGTGACCTGCTACCTGGCCTATGCTGAAAATTACCTGGAACACGACCACTTCCCGCAGACCTATATCTTTATTGAGGGCACAAAAGGCTCGCTCCAGCTTGGACCCGATTACTGGCTGAGGGTGACAACAAAGGAAGGCACGCTCGCACGCCGGGTACCCCCGCCCCGCTACGCTTGGGCGGACCCGGCTTATGACGTGGTGCATGCCAGCATCGTTCCATGCAACGCGGACATCCTGAAAGCATTGAAGGGAGAAGGCCGCGCCGAAACAACCGGGGAGGACAACCTTAAAACTGTGCGCCTGGTTTTTGGCGCCTATGACTCTGCGGAAAAGAAGCAGGCTATCCACTTTTAGGTTTTAACCAAGAAAATTCTTATCTAAGGAGCAGAAAATGACTACAATTGCTTTATTTGGGGCTGCCGGGAAAATGGGCACACGCATCTCCAACCGGTTGAAAGTCGATGATGCATTCCAAACCTTATATGTTGAATCTGGCGAAGCGGCTGAGAGCCGGCTGCGCGAGCGCGGATTACCCCCCACTCCGCCCGAGGAAGCCGCCCGCCTGGCAGATATCCTGATCCTCTCCATTCCCGACAAGCTGATCGGGAAAGTCTCGGCCCAGGTGGTACCGCTGATGAAACCGCGCGCCATGCTGATGCTGCTCGACCCGGCCGCGCCGCACGGCGGCGAGCTGCACCAGCGCCCCGACATCGCCTATTTCGTCACCCATCCCTGCCACCCGCCCGTGGTCAACGATGAGGTCGACCCGGCTGCCCGGATGGATTTCTTCGGCGGAATCCATGCCAAGCAGCATGTGGTGGCAGCCCTGATGCAAGGGACAGAGGCTGATTATGCCCTGGGAGAACTTGTCGTGCGCCATATCTTCGCGCCAGTGATGAACGTCTACCGCGTCAACGGTTGAGCAGATGGCGATCCTCGAGCCAGCCTTATCGGAAACCGTGGTGCTGACCTGCATGGTGATCATGCGAGAAGCCATCGATGAGGCCATCCGGCGCGGCGTTCCGCCCCAGGCGGCGCGCGATTTCGTCCTGGGTCACATGAACGTCAATATTGGGATCTTGTTCAACTATATCGATGCCCAGCTTTCTGACGGGGCCAAGATGGCGGTGGAGCGTGCCCGCCAGAGCCTCTTTCAGCCCGATTGGAAAAAGGTGTTCGAGCCGGAGAATGTGCTGCGCGAAGTGAAGGCGATTACCCAGGGAATCACTTTAAAATAGTGAATCTTGATTAGTAATCGTTGTGAGAACGTATCACCAGGGAGATCAGTTGATCTGGAGAAATAATTCGTACGCCTTGACTTTCAATTTGAGTTAACAGGGCAGAATCCCAACTGACGATGAACTCAGCCTCTGCTTCCAGGGCAGCACTGATCAAAAAATCATCATCAGGATCTGGCAAGCTGCCATGCGCGTCTTTTTCTCCTGCAGTCCAAACCGCATCATAACGAAGCCGGCGGAACAAAGCTAACTTGCGTTGTTGATCTACTCTTGAGGCAATTTCAAGCCGGTTGAGAACTTCTACCAGCTCTCCAAATAAATCAGGAGAGATCACAATGTTAAATTTGCGCTCGCTCCACAAATGCATCAGCCAAGCCCCACCCCCCCGAGGCGAAAGCAAAAAAGACACAAGAACATTTGTATCAACGACGATATTCATTTCTTGCGTGAGGCGTAACGTGAACGCTCTTCACGTACAAGCTGGACAGCCATCGCCCGCGCTTCATCCTCTGTTAGATCGCTGGTAGGAGGTGAAGCAAGTAATTGGTCAAAATCTTTATTACGCTGTCGTTCATCCAACTCTTTGAGACGCCGATATTCATCTACCCCAATCAAAACTGCCAATTCCCGTCCTCGCCGGGATACAAAATAGGTTTGCCCCGCGCTGGCACGGTCTGCCAATTCAGGTAACTTCTTACGCGCTTCAGCAAGATTAATTGACTCGCTCATCTTGTACAATCCTTTCATATCAAATTGTACAACACAAAACCTTATAAGTCAATACAAGCTTATTTTATTAATTTATACAGCTTGTAAGAAAATCCCACCTGCTTGAATTGAAACAGCCCCCTGATATTGTCAGGGATGGTTGAGAAATAGATCGGGCGCGTGTCTTTGTTCTGGCGCACGAACTCGATTGCTGAAGCAGGGAACCGTCCATCCGTTCCGAAGGGCAGCGGCTCGTAGCAGGCAATCCCAGTGCGCTGCTCTTCGACATGCGCCACGTAGCAGACCGGGTACAGCAGGTCCCAATCGACGAACAGGATGGCGTTATCCTCCACCTTGTCTGCAATCTTCTTCGCTTCACGGTAAGGATACCCAGGGTCCATGACGGGATAAGGGTAGTACATGCGGCTTTCATCTAAGAAGCTGATCCGCCCCTGCTGGATGGATTTCCAAACAGGTTCTTTAAAAGCCAGCGCTGCCCACACACACACTCCCAGCACGATCAGGTTCCCTAACCAGGCACAAGTCTGTTTGCGCACATGGAAAGCCCGGAAAAATGTTTCGATGCCTTCAGCCAGGGAGGCCAAACCCTCATTTATCCAGATGGCGACGATCACAAACAGGGGAATAAAGAAGACTTCCAGGTCACCAACCCGGTAATTCAGCAGGAAGAATGCCATCCCGAGCCAGCTTCCCAAGAGCAGCAGCCCTTCCGGCCAGCGGGTCTGACCATCCACTTTCCTGGAAAGCAGGCCGATGGCGCCGATCAAGGCAGCGAAGAAGAAAACCAACCCAAAGGTGCTTACAGTACGGTCCAGGTAGGTTTGGAAATTAGCGCTGACATCCTCGGCTGTGCCGCTGAACATCTGTCCCTGCCACTGGCGCGAGAAAAAGATGAACCCAATGCGGGTCAATGGCGAGTCAAAATCCTCGGGCTGCAAGCCATAGGCACTGGCATGCACGCGGAAATTCGCCGGCATGCCAGTGGGATCGTTATGGGCATCTAATGCAAAAAAGCTAACTGTAAAGATCACCAACCCTACCAGGCCCCCGGTAAGGGCGGCAATCCAGGCCTGCCGGTTCGCTTTCTTGAACAGCATATAAAGCAGGACAGCCGGTGAGATGAGAGCGACCAGGGTGTGGATGCCCAGCGAAAGCCCGCCTACCACTCCGGCCGCAAAGATATAAGCTTTTTGAGATGTTTTTCCCCACAGGATCATCAGGAGCAGCACCCCGCCGGTGAACGCAGCGGCGGGAGTATAGACTTCTGCAATAACGGCCTGCCACCAGAAGAGGGCATTGACGCCCAGCAGCAAGGGACCGGCCAGGCTGAGCAGCCGCTTGCCGGTTAGAAGCTTGCTGATCAGGTAAACTTCAGATAAGGCCAGCGCGCCTGCCAGGGCTGATAACAGGTTCACCTTGTAGGCTACGGTCTGGAATGGCAGCCAGGAGAGCAGCTTGGCAACCAATAAATAGATGGGATAGCCGGTGTTATGGGCTATCCCTAAGGTGCTAGCCAAAACCTGAAACTCGCCGCTGTCACCCAGCAGCAAGCCGGGCGCCAGGGTACGCACGTACAAACCCATCCCAAGCAGGAAAACCAGGGCTGCTAGAGCCAGATCGGCCTTTGGGATGGGTTTGCAATCCATCATCTTCAATTAACTCTCAAATTATTTACCAAAATGGGCTTCGACGGTCATACCCCAGCGTAAGAGCGGGTCGGGTTGATCAAGTTTGATACGCACGACATAGGTGATATCGCCGGAGTGCTCAACATAAGTCTCGCCAATTGACTCCACAATCCCGCTCATTTTCACGTCTGGGAGTGCATCTGGCAGAATGGCGACAGACTGACCAACATCGATTTTGATCACTTCATTTTCCGTCAGATCGCTGGTTTCAACGTACCAGCTCGAGGTATCTGCCAGGACCATGACGACCTGGCTTGGTTGAACGCGCTCACCGATGGACATATCCACTTTCAGGATTTTTCCATCATAGGGCGCAACCAGAGTCAGCTTATCCAAAGCGGATTTCGCAGCATCAACCTGGGAGGAAGCGTTTTGAACCTGAGATTGAGCCAGGGCAAGCTGGTCAGGATCAGGACCAGCTTTGCGCGCTTCAGCGTCGCGGTTGGCCTGGTCAAGGCGCGCCTGGGCATTAACCAGGTCTTCTTGCGCACGCGTCAGCTCATTGATCAGGGTATCGCGGTCGCGCACAGCCTGGTTATATTTATTTTGAGCGTCTTTTAGCACGTCCTCGGCATCTTTACGGCTCTGGTTATCTGTATCCAGGTCTTTGTACTTATCAAATTCATCTTGAGCATCATTCAGAACAGTCTCGGCATCTGAGACAGCTTTCTTGGCATCGTCGATTTGATCCTTGTGTTCCTGGGTATCAACTTCCTCCAGGTGCTTTTGAGCATTCATGAACACTTCTTCAGCATCTAACACTGCCAGGTTGGTATCGCTGGTGACAATGGATGCTTTCTCATTCAGATCATCCAGCTCCTGCTGGGCGATCAATAAGGCAAGCTCAGCAGATGCAAGGCTGGCTTCATAAGATTGCCGGTCACCCAGGCGGGCCAGGTAAGCACCTCTCGTGACCTGGTCACCCTCTTTCACCAAGATCTCCATCACCGCACCTGGCACCGTGAAGTACAGGTTGGCATAATCCATGGGAACAACGTGCCCTTCAGCAATCACCGTGGAAACATCCTGTTTGATTGGAGCAGGCGTAACGGTCGGGTCAGGCGAGGTCACTTGTTTAATTGCATTGCAGCCCGATAACAGAAAGCTGGCCAGCAGCAGAAAGACCAGGATATAACGTAAGTTTGATTTAAATGTTGGTTTCATCAATTGCTTCCTCTCGCGAATGGTACATATTTTAACAGTTATAGAACCTAAACGAAATGATGGCGAGTTTTCGTACACTCTGTTTCGGATAGACTCCTATTCATAAGACAATACTTCTCGGATGGTTAAGCTGGCAGCATTCCGAGCTGGAAGGATGCTGGCAAACACCGAAAGCAGCAGCACCACCCCCAACCAGACCAACAGACCTGTGACCGTGAAGGTGAAACCGGAAGGCGCCCCGAACAGGGCCAGGTTGATGGCATTGGAGAGCAGGGTGCTGATGGGAAATGCCAACAAGACACCAAAAAACCAGCTGATCATGCCGATCAACAATCCTTCGACCATCACCAGGTTGATAATGGCGCGATCTGAAGCACCAATGGAGCGCATGATGCCAATCTCACGCGTGCGTTCCAAAACATTCATGCTCATCGTGCCTGCCAGGCCAATACTACCCACCAGGGCAATCAAAGAAGCCATGATCAGCAGAAAACCGGTCAGGATACTCAAACCATCGGATGCGGTATTCGTAAGCGAATACCCTTCCTCTACATCAGCGACCACAATATTTTGGCTCTCCAAATAATTTTCGATCCGGCGGCCCAGGGCAGTCTGTTCCTGGGGAGTCAGGCTTGGATGATCACCCATGATGCGGTATGAACTGGCGCTGTTCGGCTGGTGCGTCAGCCGGGTGAGAGTTTCAAAGGTTGTATAAGCAACGAAACCGCCACTCCGTCCGGTTAATTGAAAGAGACCCACGACCCCGAATTCGACCTCGTCGCCATTAATTTTTAAGCGGAGCGTGTCGCCAGGTTTTAGATCTGGGTAAACTTCCAAGAAACGCTCGCTGACTGCAATGGCATTCTCGTCGCCGGGGATCAACCAACGGCCTTTCAGCAAGATCGGTTCGACCATTTTGCTGCCGGCAGGAGGCGCAAGCAGTCCAATGCTCTCGCCCACAGAGCCATCGGGCCTAACCAGCTCGCTGCGCGCCGAAGCCCAACCTTCGACCTGCCCAACCCCAGGCACATTGGATAACAAATCCTGAATTTCTGCAACACGGTAATTTCCACCCAGGGTTAGATTGACATCCGCCAGGAAGTATTTACCGATTCGGCCGATATAGTTATTCAAAGAGCCCTGAACATTGAATGTGGCGATAAAGATGGCTCCACCCAGGGTGAGGGTCACTAAGGTGAGCAGCAAACGCCACTTACGCCGGAAGGTATTGCGCAGGGAAATCAACTGCGGACGCGATAAGCCGCGAATACTTTCCAAAAGCCGGTCAATCCAGTGCTTGCGCTTGTTGAGCCTGGGCTGGCTGTAACCGCTCAGGGCTTCGACTACAGAGACTCGCGTGCCCTGCAAGATGGGAATAAAACCGGCTGCCGGTGGCACAATCAAAGCAATCACAAACTGCAAGAATATCGCTATTGGAATATAGCGGAAGCCTTGCAGGTCCATGTTAATCGCAAAAGTCAGGTTTTCCAGTAAAGTATAGGCTGCCTGGCCAGAAACAGGCACCGAGATCAGGAAAGCAACCAGGCCAAAGATGAAGATTAATAACATATAGATGCCAACAATCTGGCCACGCCGGCCGCCGATTGTCTTCATCACTCCAATCTGGTGCATCTGCTGGTTCAGCAAGGCTGAGAGCGTATTGGTGATCAAGAATGCACTCAGAAAAACAACCATCAAGCCGAGGAGGAACAACACGCTGGAGATGGCCTGAACGTAGACAGAATTGGGGTGATTATTGGAGGCACGTTCGACAGTGCTGTAGATGGTATACCCATCATTTTCAATTTCATTACTGATCTGTGTGGACATCTCATGCAGGTGCGCGAGATCATTTGGATTCTCATCAACAGTCACCAGCAAACGATTTAATGCTGGAGGCTGCTCCAGCCATTCCAGGGTATCCGAAGTGATATAACCCTGGATCGGAGCAAGGAAGAACCCGCCGCCGCCTTGAGTAGCGCCAATCGTTTGATCGTGCACCACGCCCACCAGGGGCATCTGGCGGATTTTCCCCGAGTAGGTCTCAACTTCAACGTAATCCCCCACCTGAGCACCCAGATCGGGAAGTTTATAACGGTCAACAACAATTTCTCTATCTTCTGGAGGCCAGACGCCTTGTTCCAGCTTGAGCTGGTTGATTTCCTTTTCTTCAATATTAGGTATTGCGGTAATATCGATCGTGCTCCATTCGTCTGGACCGGTCTTGACGCGATACGAGAACCCACGGACTCCTTCCACCTGCCGGACGCCAGGCACGTTTTTAATATGGTCTACCAGCCCTTCATCAAATGAGCTGAGGGACATCACGATATTGGCAGGATTAACCGCCGCATAACCGGCTGACATATCCTCAGTGATGATTACATACATAGAGGCAATCATACCCAGGGCAATCAAGCCCACTGCAATGGAAGCAATCACCAGGAGCGAGCGGATTTTATTGCCCCATAAATCGGAGAGTACTTTATGCAAACGAGGACGCAGCATCGTTACTCTCCTTCTACCTTTTCATCTTCAGAACAGAACCTGAGGCCGCGTTCTTGAGCTTGCTGCATCAAGGCGCGTTCTGCACGCTGGCTGCCCGCCAATAGCTCCCGAAAGGCCTCGCTGTTCAACCACAGCGTCTCGACAGGCTCATAGGGCGAAACCGAAAAACTCAAGTCGCAAGCAGTCTCATCCTGAAAATCCAACTCGCTGAAGTACTGGCCCGGATTCAGGTAATCCACCAATTTTTCGCCGCCTTGACCATCCGACCGGTGAACTTCCACCAGACCATGCGTGACCACATGCAGACCGGTCGAAGACGAGCCTTGCCGAGCGATCAGAGTGCCAGCCTCAAAAGAGGTCGAGGTGGCCTGGCGGGAAATCTTTAGCATCTGCGAATGAGGCAGAGCAGTTAATGCCTGGGAAACGAACTCGTTGATCAAATATCCATCAGAAATATACACCTGCCGGGTAGTGCGGCGGGTCAGGTTCGGATCATGGGTGACAATAATGATCGTCTTCCCCTTCTCAGCCAGGTCACAGAAGATACCCAGTACATTCTCCGCAGTGCGTGAATCCAGGTTGCCAGTAGGCTCATCGGCGATGATCAAAGGGGGATCATTGGCAAGAGCGCGGGCGATTGCCGCGGTCTGCTGCTGACCTCCCGAAAGGGCCGCCGGCAGCTTATCAGCCTCATCCTGCAGGCCGACCATGGCAAGCAAACCCCGCGCACGACCTTCTCGCTCGCTGGGTGCATACATGTTGCAGAAATCCATTGGGAGCATGGTATTTTCGAGCACGGTCAGCATCGGCAGGAGCTGAAAAAATTGGAAGACAATCCCAATCGTCTTCCCACGCCAGACCGCCAGCCGGCCCTCGCCCATATGATGGATATCGGTATCTCCCACGCGCACAATCCCCGAAGTAGGATGATCGATACCGGTGATCATGTTGATCAAAGTGGATTTACCGCTGCCCGATTTGCCCAAGACACTGACAAACTCTCCCTCGCCAAAGCAAAGGCTGACATCCTTCAAAGCAGTATATTCACCTGCCGCGGTCTTAAAGATCTTGGTGACATCTTGAAGTTGAATGAGGGCGCAGCTCTTGTCCACGGACCGCGAAGACAAAGGAACCGGCGAGGGAGTGAACGAAGACGACTTAGACATTTTTCCTGGCTTCCCTAATCGACCTTGAACTGCGGTTCTTCCACGAACTTGCCGTCAGCGATCCACACCAGCCGCGAGAAGCGCCGCGCAAAAGTCATGTCGTGGGTAACCATCAGGACGGTTTTGCCCTGGGCAGCTAAACCTTCGAAGATTTCGAAAATCGTTTCAGCAGTCACGGAGTCCAACCGCCCTGTCGGTTCATCGGCCAGGACTACGGGCGGGTCATTTGCCAGGGCGCGGGCAATTGCCACGCGCTGCTGCTGCCCGCCAGAGATCAGTGAGGGAACTTTAGAGGCATGTTCATCCAACTCCACCTCACGCAGCAGCTCCATGGCAAACTTGGAACTGGTTAATGGTCGATATTTTCCCGCAAAATCCATCGCCAGCAGCACATTATCGAGAACTGTCAGGGTTGGCATGAGCTGGAAGGATTGAAAAACCACCCCCAGGTTCTTGCCGCGCCAGGCTGCTGCCTGGTTTTCATTCAGCGAATGGACAGCCACATCCCCCACCCAGATCTGCCCTTGTGAGACATGGTCAACTCCGGCGATCAGGTTGATGAGCGTAGATTTTCCCGCGCCCGATTTTCCCAGAACACCGACAAATTCCCCAGGGAAAATGTCGAGATCCAGGCCTTTCAAGGCCAAGAAATCTCCAGCGGCTGTTTTATAGGATTTTTCCACCTGGCGCAGCCGGACAAATGGCTCGGTGGTGGATATTTCGCGATGATTTGGTTGAGACACAAACAGCTACCTAACAACCTTACAGATCATCTGCTGAGGTTTCATTTTTTCAAGAATATCCATCGTGGAATCCCACGGTAAAGTTCAACGGTTCTCATTCACGGATCAGCTTCTATAGTAAAATGAACAAGTTGTCCATAATAAGAACCTTTCCAAGCTTCTTTGGAAATTCCGGTTTTTGGGTATGCGCTGCTAATAGCAGCGCATACCCAAAAACCGGTTTCCCCCAAGATAAGATGGATTCAAAAACACGAAGTTTCATTATAACTGGCTATATTAGAGTGTCAATCACCAATTTGCCCACTGTGTTCATAAATAGACATCTGTTCAGGAACGGGAAATGAACATCAAAAAGAGCGACCGGCGCGTGAGCCGGACACGGCGCAGCCTGCGTGAGGCTTTGATGTCTTTGATCCTGGAAAAAGGCTACGATGCGGTGACCATCGAGGATATCACCACGCGGGCAGATACCGGGCGCACAACCTTCTACCTCCATTATCGAGATAAAGAAGAGCTCCTGCTGGAAAGTATCAATGAAGTGGTGGATGGTCTTTTCACCCAAATTTCCCAAGTACCCCTGGCAGAATGGAATCTTACCGAGTAATGAAAGCGTTGAGGGAGCCCTTTTCCCAATCCTGTTGGTTTTCCAGAATGCTGCTGAAAATGCAGACCTGTACCGTGTCGTTCTGCGCGGGGAGGGTACCAGTAAAATTCAAAACCTCATTCGCACCCTCACCGCCAGCGCTGTATCTGAATTTTTGCGGTTGATGGCTGAACGGGATGGGCTTACCTTCCACCCTGTTGTACCGGTGGAGGTGTTTTCGAATTATTTTGCTGGCTCTCTTTTAGGTGTTCTAACCTGGTGGCTGGAGAACAATATGCCATATTCGGCGGAAAAAATGGCCAATATTTACCAGCAGTTAGTGTATTCAAACACAAATGAAGTGCTGGGTGTATATGAAAATAATAAAAAGGAATGAAGGATAAACAAGAGATGTTAAGATGAACCATGATGAAAAATATGAACCTACTTGGGAATCGCTGAGTACTTATCGGGTACCAGACTGGTACCAGGACGCCAAGTTCGGCATCTTCATCCATTGGGGACTGTACAGCGTCCCAGCTTTTGGCAATGAATGGTACCCGCGCAATATGTACCTGCCAGGAAGGCCTGAATACCAGCATCATGTTGAGACCTATGGCCCCCAGGCAAAGTTTGGCTATAAGGATTTCATCCCCATGTTTAAGGCGGAAAAATTCGACCCTCAGCAGTGGGCAAAATTATTCAAGGAGGCCGGAGCCAGGTACGTGGTGCCGGTGGCGGAGCACCATGATGGCTTTGCCATGTATGACAGCGCCTTGAGCCGCTGGACGGCTGCGAAAATGGGCCCTAAACGGGATATCATCGGAGAGCTGGCCCAGGCTGTACGCCAGCAGGGGATGGTCTTCGGCCTGTCCAGCCACCGGGCGGAACACTGGTGGTTCATGAATGGGGGCAGAGCTTTCGACTCAGATGTCAACGATGCGAAGGTTGCTGACTTTTATGGTCCGGCTAGACCCATATCCGGAGAATGGTCCAGTAAAGATTGGCAGCCAAGACCCGATGCCAAATTCCTGGACGATTGGCTGAGCCGCACCTGCGAGCTGGTGGACAAATACCGCCCGCAGCTGGTGTGGTTTGACTGGTGGATCGAGCAGATCGTCTTTGAACCCTACCTGCAAAAATTTGCCGCTGATTATTACAACAAAGGTTTGGACTGGAACCTCGGAGTGGCGATCAATTACAAAAATCAAACCTTTCCAGAAAAGGCAGCCGTTTTGGATGTGGAACGCGGCCAGCTCAAGGATACCCGGGCGCTCTTCTGGCAGACCGATACCTCCGTCTCGAGGAACTCCTGGGGCTATGTGCTGGACCAGGACTATAAGACCGCCGGATCAATCATCTGCGACCTGGTCGATATCGTCAGCAAGAACGGCGCCCTCTTGCTGAACATTGGGCCGCGCCCGGATGGCACAATCCCCGAACAAGAGCAAGCCATCTTACGCGGAGATCGGCAGCTGGCTGCGCATCAACGGTGAAGCTATTTATGACACGCGCCCCTGGGTTGTCTTTGGCGAAGGGCCGACCGAAGTCAAAGATGGCTCCTTCACCGACACCACCCGTGACAGCTTCACCGCGCAAGACATCCGCTTCACGCACAAGGGCAATACGCTGTATGCCATCGCTCTGAACCGCCCGGCAGGAGAGCTGGTGATTAAGTCCTTGAAAGTCAGACTCTTCACTCCAGGCTGGGCAGATCCAGCGGGTCAGCCTGTTGGGAGGTGAGGGCTCCTTGCCCTGGCAGCAGGGCGAGGCAGGCTTGCACATTACCATGCCCGATGAACTCCCTGAAAGGGCTGCTTACACATTGAAAATTGAGGTGAACAAATGAAGGAACCGCAACTGGCTGCGAACAGCCCCACCCTGAAAAAATCAGACCTGATCCTCATCACCGGCGCGGGGGGGTTTATCGGCGGCTCGCTGACGCGCTACTTCCACGAGCAGGGTTTCACCCGCCTGCGCGCTGTCGATAAAAAGCCTCTCTCAAACTGGTACCAGCGTGTGGAGGGCGTGGAAAGCCTGTGCATGGATCTGAGCCAGGAGGAGAACTGCGTGCGCGCCTGCGAGGGGGCCGTGGAGGTCTACAACCTGGCGGCTGATATGGGCGGGATGGGCTTCATCGAACGCTTCCGGGTGGAGTGCCTGCGCAGCATCCTGATCAATACGCACATGCTCGAAGCCGCCTACCGGGCGGGCGTCAGGCGTTATTTCTACTCATCCTCCGCCTGCGCTTACAACACCGATCTGCAGAAAGACCCCCACGTGCGGGCGCTCAAAGAATCGGACGCTTACCCGGCCATGGCTGAACGCGGCTACGGCTGGGAGAAGCTGATGTCGGAGATGTTCTGCCAGGAATACTGGGCAGAGCGCGGCCTGGAAACGCACATCGCCCGCTTCCACAATGTCTACGGCCCCTGGGGCACCTGGGACGGCGGGCGGGAGAAAGCCCCGGCAGCCATCTGCCGCAAGGTGATCGAAGCAAACATACCGGCAAGCACGAGATCGTCATCTGGGGCGACGGGATGCAGACACGCAGCTTCATGTATATCGACGACTGCGTGTATGGGATCGACCGCATCATGCACAGTGAAGAGCTGATCGCCACACCCGATCAACCTGGGCTCCAGCGAGCTGGTCTCGATCAACGAGCTGGTCAGCCTGGCTGAGTCCATTGGGGGAATTAAGCTGGAACGTAAGTATGACCTGGCTGCACCGCGCGGCGTGGCAGGGCGCAACAGTGATAACACCATGATCCAGCGCGTGCTGGGTTGGGAGCCGGGTACGCCGCTGCGCGAGGGGCTGGCGAAAACCTATGCCTGGATCGAGCAGCAGTACCTGGACCGGCAGGCCGGCAAACGCACCGTCAAAGACGAGGCTTAGGAAGCCATGGAGCTCGGCGAGGTGATCGGCAGGCTGCCCTACCGCATGGCGCTGGCAGGCGGCTGGATCGACCAGCCTTTCGTCTCCCGGTTGAACCCGGAGCCGCCCGGAGCGATGGTGGTGGTCGGGCTCGAGCCGACCTTCCGCTACATGGACCGCTCGGGCATGGCGACCAGCACGCGCAAGGTGGCCAGGCGGCTCTGGGGAGATGCGCTTCCGGAGGGCGACCCGGCCGAGCTGGTGCGGGAGCTGTACGCCGAGGAGAACCGGGACAAGCCTGCGCCTTCTGGCTCGCAGGATATGATCGGGCTGGTCTACCCGGGCATCAACCGGCTGGATTACACGGCGGCCTGCGAGGGCGGGTATTTCCCGCAGCACCTTTCGACATGCCGCGACCCGGTCACCGCAAGCTGGCTGGAGCAGGCGTGATCACCCTGCTGCCCGTCGCCCAGCGCCCTCCGGGCTACAACCCGCTGGAGGTGCAGAACCTGGACCCGGAATGGGTGCGCCGCCTGGGACAGTCGGGGAAGGACTGCTATGCAGCCATCCTATCCAGGGATGTGCAAGCCCTGGGGGCAGTCATGAACGAATGCATGCGCTGCTGGGAAGCGCTCCTGCCGAACACCGTGCGCCACCCGGCGCTCACGGTGGACCTGCTGGGCTTGCTGCATGCCTACCAATCCCGCTACCCTGGGGCGATGTATTCCGGCTGCGGGGAGGTTATTTAATCGTGGCCTCTGACACGGAGGTGGAGGGGGGAATCAGGGTTAAAGATCCGAATTTGAGAGTGGGACACGGATGAACACGGAAAACACAGATTTTAGTTCAACAAGATCCATATGACTCACCCAGGTAATAAACCACGAAACACACAGAATACACAAAAAAAAATCGAGTTCTTCAATTGAGGTATTGAGATGGCAAATAACTCATCCATAACGATCGATCTCAAGCCTATGAAGCTTGAAAGCGGACCCGAGGGCACGCTGTTCGCGCTCAGCCATGCAGGCCTCCCAAAGGGCAGCGTTAGCGTGGCAGGGCCTGAGTTCGAGGTGGAAGGGAAGCTGCGGGGAGGCTTCGCTTTTGTGGGAAAGCAAGCCGCGCCCCCCTTGCCGCGCGGTGGGCAGGAGATTGGGCTGCTTTACCAATCGAAAGGAGCGCCAGAATTGCAGCTCCTGGTGCGGGTGCGGGCTTACCCGGGCTCACCCATTATCCGCATTCAATACCGGCTGACGGCCTCAAAAGCAGCCCTCCTGACCAAAACAACGGGCAAGGATAACCTGCGCTACTTCCGGCTTTCGGGCGATTGGTTGAGGGAAGCCGACCTGACCGAATACCAGCTCAGCCACTTCGACCCGGTGGCGCATTCGTATATGCCGAACCTGGAAGCGCATTCCGCAGCGGAATTGAGGTCCGGGCTGTCCTTCGTCGGGCCGGTGGCCTGGCTGCACACGCGTACGCAGACGCTGCTGGCGGCTTACGAGCACGGCGCCGACCACCCGGACTCCTTCTTCGACTTCCGGTTCGAGATCCTGGGCGGGCAAGCCTGCTTGAGCCTCGCGGCGCGCAAGGGCAACTACTACCCCGGGCAGGAGATCGGTCCGGAGCGGCCTGGGAATCGGTCTGGCTCGAGCTGGGGCTGGAGCGCTGCGACCCTTGGGAGCGTTCCTCAGCGCTACCGGCGGTTCTTCCTGGACGAGGTGTGCGAGAACACGCGAGTTGCGCAAGCCCATACATCTACTACAACACCTGGAACTACCAGGAGCGCCAGCACTACTTCAACGGGCGGCCCTACCTGGAGACGATGCACTACGACCGGATGATGGCGGAGATCGAGGTGGCCCACCGGCTGGGGGTGGATGTGTTCGTGATCGACACGGGCTGGTACATCAAGACCGGCGACTGGCTGGTGAACCTGGAGAAGCTTCCCCGATGGCCTGCAGGAGGTCCGGCGCAAGCTGGATGGCTACGGGATGAAGCTGGGGCTGTGGTTCAACCCGACCGTGGCGGCTTTGACCTCGCGTATCTACACAGAGCACCCCGAATAGGAGATGACCTGGGACGGCAAGCCGCTCTGGCAGGGACCGATCTGGGAGACGGAGGAGAGCACCGCCATGTGCCTGGCCTCGGGATACGCCGATGACTTTATCGAGACGATGGTGCGCCTGAACCAGGAGCTGGGCGTAGCTACTTCAAGTGGGACGCGGTCCAGCCAGTACGGCTGTGAATTGGCCGAGCACGACGCACGGCACGCCAGGCGAACTCCGCTGGGGAACGGCGGCGACTGCTACGCTTACCAGATGGGCAGGCAGATGATCCGCATCGTCGAGGAAGTGACCCGGCGCTGCCCGGGCGTGATCGTGGACTTCGACATCACCGAGGGCGGGCGCTTCGTGGGGCTGGGCTTCCTCTCGGCCGGCAAGTACTTCCTGGTCAACAACGGGCCCTATTTCAGCGACTTCGACATCCCACGCACGGTCAAGATGGACCCGGACACGATCAACGTATTCTTTTACCCGGGGCCGGCGCGGCCGCGCATCTGCCGGCAGGGCTTCAAGTACGACCCGGTGATCCCCTCGATCCTGTTCCTGACCCACTACCTGCCGGACCCACCGGAGCTGTCGCAGCACAACAGCCTGGCCTCCCTGGCGCTGGGCGGCAACGGTCTGTGGGGCGACCTGCGCGGCCTGAGCGAGGCGGATATCGCGCTGATCTCAGGCATTTCTATCGGACTACAAGCGCGTGGCGGAGGCGGTGGTGCGCGCCTCCCCGATCGTGCGCGGCTTCGCGGGCTCCAGCCCGGAGGTGCATGAGAAGATCGACCCCGAGACGGCCAGCGGGCTGGTGGCGTTCTTCACGGTGACCCCCGGCGAGTTCACGTATTTGACACAGCCGGTGGACCTGGATAGGCTGGGGGAGGTGAAGGGGGCGGAGGCCTGGGAAAAGACGGAGGATGGGAGGCTGAGGCTCACGGTGAGGCTGGGGAGGGATGAGGCGAGGACGGTGTTTGTGGTGGGGAAGTGACCACGAAATCAACCACGAAATACACGAACCACACGAAAAAATTCAAAAATTAGAGCTTTAGGCGCTATTTTTGAGAGGAAGGAGCCACTATGAACCAGGAACCAAACGAGAAAATTATATATAAGGAGGAAGGTTACGCAATTCAAGGGGCAGTATTTGAAGTGTATCGCGTAATTGGGTGCGGATTCTTGGAAGCGGTTTACCAGGAATGCCTGGCTAAGGAATTGAAGCAGAGGGGTATCCCTTTTTCAGCACAGGTAGAGTTATTTATCTCTTATAAGGGGGAAAAGCTGCTTCAAACCTATCGGGTAGATTTCGTTTGTTACGAAAAGATTATCGTTGAGTTGAAAGCGGTTAAAGAAGTGGGTGATGAGCACCGCGCCCAGGTATTCAATTACTTGAAGGCTTCTGGGATGAGACTGGGTCTGCTGGTCAATTTCGGTCACTTCCCAAAGGCAACGGTCGAGAGGATCGCTTTGTAAACCACGAAATACACAAACCACACGAAATAAAATCCAGGAATTTCTAAAAATATCTTGCTTTTTTTCGTGTTTTTCGTGTGGTTCGTGGTTCTCATCCTTCCTGAATGGATCGTCAGGCACACAAAGATTAGAAAAAGCCGAAACCTGTTGCATTGTCCTCGTTTAATTGCTATAATAATTGCGTGACCATCTGAGAATTGGTGGGTACAGGGAGGAAATTATTGGGGAAATAGAACGAAGTTTGACAGTATGAACATCAACCCTAGTTTGTGGAAGCGTTGAACCAAGGATTCAATTTGGTCGCTTGCCCTGCAATGCTGAATACACTACGATAAAGGGGGAATCTTTGGGGATTTAATAGCGAAACCTGCCGCGAGGGCCGGTTTGTGTATGTAATAGAGTATATAAAATATTTCTATGATTGTCAAAAAAGCAAACCAAGTTGTTTCTTCTATAAAAAAAGCTTTCAAAGTTGCGTTCAGTAAATGTAAAATCGGCTGTTTATGCGATAATTTTTTAAAGTACATCGTTGGATTCGCTATAATATAGGAGAAATAGCAGTAGAATGCTAAGAGCTTTTCGGGGAGGAAAGATTTTGATAATTTTCCAAAGTTGCTGGATATTAAAATAGATAAGTCTAACTTTCCTCTCTGCAGATATCTATTAATATGGGGATTTTGAGTAGGATTAGGAATTCAAATTGTAAAAAAGCCATCACCTTGGTTGCTTTAATTATTCCTGCTTTAATCTTGGCCGGGTGCATTAAATATGGGAGGACACATCAGCCGATAAACAATATCCCTAGTGTGTTAGAAACGAAAGAAGTCACACCACCTCCAAAAATAGGGCAAGCTGATTTGTTAAAAATTGTCGAATCACTCGCGCTTAAAAGATTTTTTAACAATACTTCAGTGGCGAAACAATGGCTTCCAGAAGTCCAAAAAGTTTTCTCCCAATTCTCAATATTTACTATGTGGGGCTCGGACGAGTTCTACCCTTACCCTTTAGGTAATATTGTTCTTGTCGATAATAGAGACGGGGAAACTTTTACTATGCCTCGACAGTTCAATGATGCTGTCAGAAAAGAGGATTTTCTGATTACTGATCAAAAAACCGCTCTTATGGTTAGTAAAGCAGTATATTTTAATCCAATCCCCAGGATGGATTTTCATAAAAAGTTACAAAGATATACCCTGGAAAAAAAGACCTGATTATGCTTTAAACCCTTCTGATTATAAAAAAAGAATTACATCCCCAGATGTAAGAAAAGAAGGTAACCAGTACATTATAATTTTTTCAACTTGGTATCAAGGCGGCGGGGAGGTCCCGCGAATGGGAATTTCAGATAGAAGAGAATGGTGAGGTTTCTAAAGTTGAAAGTGAAATTGTTGCCTCAAAAGTAGGTGATTTTATCCAATCTTATTATAAGTAAAGAAAAGAGTAAGACCCTCTTCAAAATATAAAAAAGTCTTTTTTCATAAGCTCACTTTTTTTAAAGGAGAATCCAATGAAGACAAAAACCATAACACCAACTATTTTCTTGATGATCTTATCAGTCATATTCACCTTCTTACCTTTAAACTTATCTCCTGTTCAGGCTCAGACTGATACTAGCCCTATTATTTTTGATGGGTCTCAGTACGTGGCCCAATTCTTACCCCAAAGTCTTGGTCAGGAACTTCCTACATCAGATAAAAGCATGAGTATTTTACAGGTGGCTATGGAGCCGCCTAACCCCTTAGATTTTTGGGTTTATGATTTCAAACTTAAACCGGATGACCCTAAAGCTTGGAAACAAATTAGGGCGACCAAACAAGTGTCTTTCTCGTGTGATGACTGCTATATATACAAACAAGATGGGTTATTTGTATCGGAAGAAAGGATAAAAGAAATTGGAGAGGCAACAAAAAAGTCAATATCTGATTTGAAAACTAAGTATTCTGCCAATTTTCCTCAAAGGGACGGTTTCTTTACTTACAACAGCAATGTCTTCATCTTGATCTTAGAAATACCCTTACCCATATGTTCTGGTTATGTAATAGATGGGTATTTTTATGATCTTGATCAGACCGATGACACCCATAGCAACAAAATGAATATCGTTTACATAAATTCAAAATCGCAAGATGCGAAATACACCATCGCACATGAGCTTACACATCTTATGAATTACAATTACGATATTAATGAGGAAACTTGGGTTAATGAAGGATTGGCTCAGTATTCCGAATACATGGTTTACCCAGAATATCTTAATTCGGCTGGCTTTAATCAAAAAAAAGAGGCCTTTGAGGGCAATTCCGGCATTCCGCTAGTGTGGCCTGACTATCCAAAAGGGGATGCTTGCAGTGATACCAGTGCGTATTATGGTGTGGCACATTTATTTACTAACTATATTGCGGAAAAATATGGAGGCATAAATACCTTAGCAGAAGTGATCAAAGATCCAGCTGATGGGATTGAGGGTATCAGTAATCACATTTCGGGTGTCAGTTTTGAGGAGGTGTTTAAGAATTGGGCAATTGCGAATTTACTTGATGACTTAACGATTGACCCTATGTATGGGTATACAAATTTCGACATACATGCAAAACCCTGGAATACAGCTTACAGTGGGGGAACGCTGACTATTGGAGGAGGAACAACGGATCCTTCACCTTCAAATGCTTGGAGTGCGGATTACATCAAGGTGAATTTCAACAACATCGATCCTAGGGATTTCTACTTCAGCGGAGCGTTC
Organism: uncultured Chloroflexia bacterium; assembly: GCA_963751425.1. Taxonomy (GTDB): domain Bacteria; phylum Chloroflexota; class Anaerolineae; order Anaerolineales; family UBA4823; genus CAVVUF01. Next base: position 33,969 of record CAVVUF010000006.1, read on the forward strand.
AGTGGTAACAAAGATACGCCATTCGATTACGTGGCGATATACAAGGACACGGTGCGACGCTCCAGTCTTCAACATTGTGCCGTTGATAACTGGAGCGGGACTGGCTACCTCAAGATCACTAAAAGTTTACTCTTCGATAGCGCCTATTTTGTAGTGGCCAGAACAGGGGCTGGAGGCACCGGCGAATATGAGGTGAAAGCCAAAAAAGTTGATAACAGCGAGGCGGCAATAGGTTGGGGATTGGATTATCTAAGGAGCCAACATACATTAGCAGATGGCTCATGGTCCGGAAATGTTGGAATTACTGGCCTCGCTACATTGGCATTCTTGAATAATGGTGCTAATGAGTGTGATACCGATGTGAGCAAGGGACTGCAGTATATCCTTGCAAACCGTAAGGCCGATGGTTCATTCGGCTACGACTTTTACTCAACATACCATACAGGCATAGCGATGTTGCCTCTCAAGGCTACCCACAACGCGGATTATGCTGATGAGATTCAGTCTGCGAAGAACTGGCTGGTTACAGCTCAATGGGACACCGGTGAAGGCCTCAGCGAGAGCAACTCCCAATGGGGCGGCTTTGGTTATGGCCGTAACGTTCGGCCAGACCTCTCGAATACGCAGTTTGCAATGATGGGTTTGGATGCAGCCGATCTCGCGAGCCCAAACGAGACATTTACCAAGGTTCAAAAGTTCGCGTCGCGCTGCCAAAACCGTACAGAATCGAATGATGGCTATTCGACGAACAATGACGGTGGCTTCAACTACCTTCCGGGTCAGAGTGTGGTCGGAGGATATACCTCCATTGGCAGCACAACCGGAGCTGGCATGTGGACCCTCGCGCTCTCCGGCTTGACTCCGACCGATGGACGCTTTGCCGACGCTCTCAAGTGGATGGAGAATCACTACTCATGGGACTATAATCCCTCCACTTACGGTAACGTGGGCAATTACGGCCTCTACTACTACTACTTGAGTATGTCGAAAGCCTTGTCTATGGCGCGAAAGACCACCATCGGAGGAATTTTAGGTATCGGAGCACATGATTGGTACAAAGACCTGAGCAATAAGCTGACGAGTTTTCAAGGTTCCAATGGTTCATGGGTGAACCCCGACGGCTCATTGGGAGAAGGGGGACCCCCGACTGGTAACTTCGTATGCCATTCTGGCGCTCCAAACCAGAAAGTTACCGGCAACTGCAGATCTCGAGCTCGTGATCATCTTGCACTCGCCGGCAGACCTTCATCTCTACGACGCCTATGGTCAACACACAGGCAAAAACTACGATACCGCAGGGATTGACCTGAACATCCCTAACTCAACATATTCGCCCGATGATCCGCAGACGATTAGCGTTCATCCACCTGAGGCAGGCAACTACCACCTGGAACTGACCGGTACGGGTGATGGACCTTGGATGGTCGAGATCATTGGCTATCAGGATGGCAACCAGGTAAGTTATGACACTTACACTGGCGTGATCAGCCCAGGTGCAGTCCAGGCTACAGATCTGAATGTGGGAGCATTCGAAGGTGGATTAACCATCTTTAGCTCTCAACCAGTTGCCGCTGCAGTGATGAATGTTTCGCCCAACAGCTTAATCCTGTCTGGAGGGCCTGGAGATACTTTACCTACGAACTTTACCATAAGCGAGACTGGAGGCAGCGAGGCAATCCAGGGTGTTGGCATATTTGCAGCGAACCTTGAAGATGGACTGGGGCATATCATCCCAGAGGCAAATGTGACCTGTACCCCATCGGCATTTGACCTGCCTGCGGGCAACAACCAGGCAGTGGATTGCTTAGTAGCGATACCTGCAGATGTTCCCAGTGGAGATTACACTGGCGCGATCAATATTGAATCTCTGAATGCTGGTACCAAATCCATTTCACTGTCTGTGGATGTAATCACCAACCTGCCGCCTGTCTTGGTAACACCTATTGAAGGTAGTGGACAGTACAGCGATCTATTCTCCTTGATTGTGTCAGCAACCGATCCGAATGATCCTGTGGATTCCTTAACCTTCTCTGCCACCGGATTGCCAGTCGGTGTTAACCTGATAGATAACCACGATGGCACCGCAACGATCTCAGGCATTGTTCAACTTGCCCCTGATACTTACACTGCTCAGATTACCATCACTGACCCCGGTGGACTATCTGACACGAAACCTGTCACGATCACCGTAACCCCTGAAGACGCCCGTGCCACCTACACCGGCCCCATGCTGGTCTCGACCACCTGCGCCACCTGCTCGACTGCCACGGTCCCGCTGCGCGCCACGATCCAGGACATCTCAGCGGTGCTAGGCGACCCGGCTTATGACGCTTACCCGGGCGACATCACCAAGGCAACGGTTACCTTTGTCGACCGGGGCAAGCAAATCACCCTCTGCACAGCGGCGATGACCCTGCTCGACCCAGCGAATCCGACCGTCGGGAGCGCCACCTGCAACTGGACTCCCAACATTGGATCAGCCCAGGGCATGGATTACACCGTCGGCATCATGGTGAATGGCTACTATTTGCGAGACAACGTTGCCGATGATACCGTCGTGGTGGTATCGAAACCTGGGACGAATTTCCTCACCGGCGGTGGTTACCTGGTCAACCAGAGCTCGGCGGGCACCTACGTGGGCGATGCCGGGCTGAAGACCAACTTTGGCTTAAACATCAAGTTCAATAAGGCGCGGACCAACCTGCAAGGGAAAGCGACGATCATCATCCGGCAGGGCGGGCGCGTCTACCAGGTCAAGACGAATGCCCTCTCCTCGCTCGTGGTCGTGCCCTACCATGTCAAGAGTCCCACCTCAGGCACGGCAGAGCTTGTCGCCAAAGCCAACGTGGTGGATGTGACCGATCCACTGAACCCGGTCGCCGTCACCAGCAGCGCCACGCTGCAGATCAAGATGAAGGACAACGGCGAGCCTGGCTCCTCGGATTTGCTCAGCATCACCCTGTGGAGCAAGGACGGGAAACTGCTGTTCTCGAGCAGCTGGAACGGCGTCAAGACGATCGATCAGGTGCTGCAGGGAGGCAACCTGCAAGTGCATTAGAAATAGCCCATAACCTAAAACACAAAGCCAGCTCATCGAGGGCCGGCTTTGCATTGTTTCTTAACCTTATTAAATTGGGGCAGAAATTAGAATTTAACCACGAACCACACAAAATAACGAAAATTTCGTGTGGTTCGTGTATTTCGTGGTTGCTCTTTTGGCTGGCAAGCCTCGGGAATCCTGCGGTTTACGGTACTCCCTACCACGGCCGCTTAATAATCTTCGCTAACTGGGTGCGGAAAGCGGTGGCGATGGTGATCCATTCGGCCACGATGATGATGAAGGTGAAGCTCAACACCATCCAGCGCACCTGGTCGCCGGCAATGATGGGCATCAGAGGCGGGAGGGGAACGCCTTTCTCGCCGGTGTAGCGGAAGAAGGGGATGAAGAGCTGCGAGGCATAGATGCCGATGAAGGCGCCGGCGGTGGCGCCGAAGAGAGCCAGGAAGGAATTTTCGAGGGTCACCTGGAGCATGATCTTGCGGCGCGGCAGCCCCACGGCATGCAAGATGGCATAGCGGTACAGGCGCTCCTGCAGCGAGGCATAGCTGAAGATGAGCAGGCCGAGGATGGCCATCATGGAAGTCGCCATGAAGCCGACCGAGAGCGTGCCGAAGATACCGACGCGCTCCATCTTGGCCTGTTCTACGGCGACGAGGGCTCGTGCATCTTGAACGTCCAGCGGCACGATGCTCGTTGCAGCGGGCATATCTTTGAGAATTTGCTGGGTGTCAGCGCCAGGCTGGAGCTTCATCCAAATATCGTGGGCGACCGTCAGGCCGTACATCGAGGACAGGTATTCCAGGTTGGCGATCACGGTGGTGTAATTGGTCTCTTCGTTTACTGTCGGAAAGTATTTATAAGTCCCGACGATGGTGAAGGGCATGGAGACGCGTGCATGAATCGCTGACGTCGACGGCGGCAGAGATCTGGTCACCGATCTGCAAGCCGGACTGCTCCAGCGCCTCTTCAGAGACCAAGATGCCCTCTTCGGTGGCGGCGAGGCGGTTCATCAAGCCGCCCAGCGATTCATCGGCAAAATCAGAACGGAACCAGGCCACGGAAGGGAAATCCAGCCGGTCAACCGCCAGCACGCGCCCGGGGACCTCGCCGCCGTTGGAGGCTGAGGCGGGCATAATAATCTCCCACCCGCGTGGCGGCAGCCACACCGGGGATTTCTGCGAAGCGGAAGGGCTCCGGAATCCAGGAGCCGTCGACCAGCGAATCATCAGGGACATTGGGCGAGGGTGAGATAGCCAGGTCAGCGCCTGCCTTGTAATACATCCGGTCAACCAGCCATTGGTCCAGGCTGACAGCCATCGAGAGGGTGTAGACACCCAGGGCGAGCGACACAATGACCAGCAGGAGCGGCCGGACGTAATCATAAGATTGGCGCCCGAACTGGCGTAAGGTCAGGTAGACGGCAACGCCGGGAATACGCCCCGCCAGGTAGTCCACCAGCTTCATGACCAGGGCGAACAGGCGCATGGTGACCAGGCAGGCTGTGACAATGAAGAGTGCCGGTACCAGGATCAGCAGCGGGTCATTATAAAGATCGGTGGTCTTGTTCTGCGTGATCAAGCCAGCCAGGGAGCCTTGCTTGACCATTTGATCATAGGCATACCAGGTGGGGATGATGAGCAGCAAATCCAGGTAGTAGCGGTGCCAGAAGGGGTCACGCAGCGGGCGCGCCCATTCGCGCTCTTCGGTGACGATGCTGGAGCGCCCGGCTTGCAGGGTGGGTGCCAGGCGCGCCAAGAGCGAGATGCCCAGGGCAAGCAAGGTCAGGTTCAGGCTGAGACCCTCCAGGGAGACCGGCAGCGGGTCGCGCACCGTGAAGCTGAGGAAGCTGGAGCTGAAACCCATCACCCAGCCAATACCCATGCCTAACAAGATGCCAAGGGGGTAACCGATGATGAAAAGCAGCATCTGCTCGAAGAAGGTGAGCGCCATCACGCCGCCCTGGCTCATGCCGCGGCTGACCAGGATGGAGGTCTCCTTGCGCTGCCATTGGGCAACGATGGCTGCGGTAAGCAGCATGAAGTAGAGCAAGATGCCAAAGGCCGGCAGGTTGTAGCTGAGAAGCTGAATGGCCAGGGTGGTGCTGCGCTGGATGAAATTTTTCAACGGCGCCAGCGGCGGGGTATTCAAGCGCGCCCCCGGCATGAATTTATTAATGATCGACAAACCGCGATTAAAGCCTTCGACGTATGCGGCGCTGTCCTGCGTCTTGATTTTTGTGTCGTCCAGGATCACATACCAGTATGCACCGCGCGTCTTGGAGGGTATCAGCGGTTGGAGGCGGCTGATATAATCATTCCGGCGAACCAGCAAAGTTTCCGCCAGGGATTGATCGGGGTCATTGAACCAATACTCACTTTCGGGATCCTTGGCCTTCCAGAAACCCGCAATGCGGATGAGCATGGGGGCTTCGGTCAGGGTCTTGCTGAGGTTCATCGTCTCCCCAATATGCACGCCCATTTTCTGCGCCAGCCGGTCATGCATCCAGATATCCATGACTTCCCCAGACTGCCCTTTTTCATCCAGCGGCTGTCCTTCTATGATATCCATATGCTCGGAGATGCCATCCATATAAACCAGCTCGGTGTCGCCCAGGTATTGGCGGGCTTCGTCAGCCGTTTGCAGCATAAATCCACCGCTGGATACCTCTGTAACCAGCAGGCGCAAGGGTAGACCCACCTCTCCGGAAAGGGTATTGGCGATATCCTTGGAGGCCTTTTCAGCATCTTCCAGGGAAAGCGGGACGCGGGTGGATGGGAAGATGTAAATGGATGTAGCGAAAGGGGGTCTGCCTGTATCGGAGCTAAATTCATACAGCTCTTGAGTCAAGATCACCCGGTCAACAGCCTGAGAGAAGAAATACGAGTTGGTCACCAGGCCAACTGCCAGGATGATGTTCAAGAGCGCCAGGAGAGTCAGGCGAAGATGGTGGCGCTGGCGCTTGAGGACCAGCTTAACAGCCCCCATGAGTTGAAAAAGCGGCCTCAAGAAACGCGAAACCCAGGCGCCGATGGAATTCTTTTTTTCAGTAGAAACCAAATCAAGATCCTTTGCATCTATCCAAAAACCGGAACTCCGATTGCATTTTCGGATAGGTCCGTAATTGGTGACAGCTTTCCAGCATTGTATTTTACCCTCTTTTACAATTGATTTTCTAAGAATTCGTGAAGAGAGCGAACTTAAGGATATAATTAATAGTGTATCCACTGGATCGTTAGCGGGTAAAGCTGGTTTTTGGGGTTGGCTGAAAGCTGACCGCCGCGGCGCTGGCATTCGGGTTGTACATTAGCGGCCTGGGGGAAAGCTGCCTAAAATTTCAATTTGCATCTGGATGTAGTCACAGCAGGCAGGTTTGTTGTCCCCAGCGCATGCCCGCGCTCGGGTTTTACTGGGATCAAGATGCGCTGAAACTCACCTCAGCAGACCTGGGCAGCGAGACAGGTTTCCTGTTCCTGGGAAAGTTCGCCAAAGGATCAGGCAAAATATATAATGTCCCCCTGTGGGGCAACCCGTAAAAGCCCTTAATAATATACTTATCAACCAGCAGTGGAAACCCAATGGAGAAGAAATGGTTAATCCTGAAAAAAATAAGAATAAAGCATGGCGCGAAGCCATCGCCGGGTACCAATCCCCAAGCCTGAAACGCAGCCTGTGGGAAATAACAAATTCCGTAGGGCCGTTCCTCCTGCTCTGGTATGTGATGTACCGCAGCCTGGAGGTGTCTTACTGGCTGACGCTGGCGCTGGCTGTACCGACAGCCGGTTTCATGGTGCGCACCTTCATCATCTTCCACGACTGCGGGCACGGCTCTTTCTTCAAGTCACAGCGGGCCAATGCCCTGGTAGGCACTTTTACCGGTATCCTCACGCTGACACCCTATTACCACTGGCGGCACGACCATGCCATCCACCATGCTTCAGCAGGAAACCTGGACCGGCGCGGCGTGGGAGATGTTAAGACGCTTACGCTAGAGGAGTACCGGGCGCTGCCTCCTTTGAAACAGCTCGGCTACCGGATATTTCGCAATCCCTTGCTGATGTTCACGGTCGGGGCGTGGTTGGTGTTTACCGTCGTCCACCGCTTCTACAAGCCAAATTCTGGAAAGCGCGAGCGCTTCAGTGTGTACCTGACCGACCTGGCGCTGCTGAACATCGTCCTCCTGATGAGCCTGCTGATCGGCTTCAAGGCCTTCATCCTGGTTGAATTTCCGATCCTGGCAATTGCCACGGGGGTAGGCGTGTGGTTGTTCTATGTGCAGCACAACTTCGACGGCACTTACTGGGAGAGGCACGGCAATTGGGACTTTGCCAGCGCAGGCTTGAAGGGAAGCTCTTTCTATAAGCTGCCTGGCATCCTGCAGTGGTTCACCGGGAATATTGGCTTTCACCATATTCATCATTTGAGCCCCCGGATCCCTAACTACCTGCTGCCAAAATGCCACCGGGAGAATACCATCTTTCAGCAGGTCAAGCCGCTGACGATCTTGGGCAGCTTAAAGTCGCTGGGATACCGGCTGTGGGATGAGCAGAACCAGCGGCTGGTAGGGTTTGGAGCACTGAAGACGAGGCCAACATGAAATTGAGCGGGCTGCACCTGTTACTCACCTACCAATGCACCTTTGAGTGCGACCACTGCTTTGTGTGGGGCAGCCCATTCCAGGCGGGCGTGATGACCTTGAAAGATATCGGCGAGATTTTGCGCCAGGCGCAGGAAACCGGGACGATCGAATCGATCTACTTCGAAGGGGGCGAGCCGTTCCTGTATTATCCGATCATGGTGCAGGCCATTCGGCTGGCAGCTCAAAAAGGTTTTCAAGTGGGAGTAGTGTCTAATTCCTACTGGGCGACGAGTGTGGAAGATGCCCTGGAATGGCTGCGCCCACTGGCGGGACTGGTAAGCGACCTTTCGGTGAGCAGCGACCTATACCACTACAGCCAGGAGCAACCTCAGCAGGCTGAAAATGCCCGCCTGGCAGCCGAAGCGCTGGGGATCCCGCTGGGCACGCTCAGCGTAGCCCAGCCCGAAGCAGTCAATGCCGTTGAAGCAGTCGGACAGCTTCCGCAAGGTGGCTCAGCAGTGATGTACCGGGGCAGGGCGGCGGAAAAGCTGGCCTCCAGGTCCAAGGGCTCTCCCTGGGAGCAGTTCACCGCCTGCCCACACGAGGACCTGCGTGAGCCGGGGCGGGTGCACCTGGATCCTTTCGGGAACCTGCACATCTGCCAGGGCATCTCGCTCGGGAATCTCTTTCAGACACCGCTCAAGACGATCTGTGAGACCTATGACCCAGAAGCGCACCCGGTCATCGGAGCGCTGCTGAGGGGTGGCCCGGCAGAGCTGGCCAAGTACTACGACCTGGCGCCTGAGGCAAATACCCCGTACGCGGATGCCTGCCACCTATGCTATGAGACACGCCGGTCGCTGCGCCAGCAATTCCCGGAAGTGCTGAGACCAGACGGGATGTACGGTATTTTCTAAGAAACCGGTTCTGCTGGCAGTGGGGATGGACTGGTTTTGCGCGGTTCACGCACCGTAAAGCGCAGCAACCCCCAACTGGCGACAGCGATCAGCGCAGTCAGCGCAAACATCCACTGGTAGCTCACTGCCCCAGCCAACCACCCGCCGATCAGGGGAGCGATGGCAGATGCAACGCCCGGAACGGTATTCGCCAGGCCGATATACGTCGGGCGATTCTCGGCACCGGTAAACTCATAGACGATGGATATCCCAGAGATGAAGGTGCCAGCGACAACCGCGCCGCGCATAAAGAAGATCAAGAAAAACCAAACCGGGCTGGGGGCGATGATCGCCAGGAGGAGTGAGGCGGCGCTCACCAGCGCGCAGATTTCCAGATTTAATTTATGCCCTGTACGGTCTGCCAGAAAGCCAAAGAACAGGTTCGAGATGGCCTGCCCAACCTGCATGGCGATAATAAAAGCACCCGCTTGAGAGTCGGGCAAATTCCAGGTGTCTGCCGTATATACGATCAGGAAACCGGTCGCCATGCCACCTAATGAAAAGATGATCGAAGATAGAAGATATTTCGAGAAGTTTCGATCTTTACGGACGATTTCAGGCAGCGAGCGAAGATATTGTGTCTGAGAAACACGCGGCTTATTCGTGTGTACAGCCGGCTCGCGGGTCAGGCTGAGAAAGGCCCAGGAAATAAAGATCAGGATGGCAGCCGCCGCAAAGGAAAATACAAAAGCACTGGGAAATTCTGATCGACCTAACACATAGGCTACCGCCAGCGCGCCGAAGATACCCGAGGCATTGCCGATAAAATTGGTGATGCCAAAAAAGCGCCCGCGCTTATCAACCGGGATGATCTTGGCGACCATATCCTGCCAACCCACGATGATCAAGCCTGCCCCACCGCAGTACCAGGCATACAATAGAAAGAAACTGGCAAGTGCTAATGCAGGCTGGCTTATTGCCCAAAAATAGGCGCTAGGTGCCAGGAAGAACACCGGCAGGCGCTCAAGAAAAAAGCCCAGGTTGACCGGAAAATACTTCTTGAGGGGCGCGCGCTCCACAAAATTCGAAGTAAAAAGCTGCGGTAAGAGGAAACCGGCAGTATTAAGGAAGGGGATCAACCCGATAATCAGGGGATTATTTGTAAAATGGCTGACGTAGAGGGGGAGGATGATAGTCGGCGCAATAAAGCTGTAGCCGAACCAGTAACTGGCCCCATCCAAAGAGTTGACCAGAAAATTAAAACGGAAATTGTGCTCGATTTGCTGTTGAACTTCGGGACTGGCTTCGATCGTTTCAGACATAGAAAAGGGAACCTCTGATCCCTGATTTATTTACCCCCCACTGTCGTACAAAAAAAATTGTAACATGAAACTAAGAGATTGTCTTACTGAACCATAAGGTTTCAGAAACGATGCGGAACCCCAGGCTCTCAGCGGTCCGGAGCATGCCCAGGTTCTCCCTGGCTGTCCCCAACCGGGCTGTTTCGAGGCCCCTTTCTTTAAGCAAGCTTAAGTCAGCCAGGATCAAAGCCCTGGCCAACCCGCGGCGTTGGTAAGCCGGGTGCGTGGCAATGGGATCGGTGTGACCATCTTTACGCCCGGTAAGGGCATTCTCCTCTTCACTAAACCAGCCTACGCAGTACGCAGCCAGATTTCCATCCGAGGCGACCGCCACCAGGTCGAGAGCCGGGTCATAGAAAGGTGTTTGCAGCATCGAGCGGCGCTCTTCGACGGTCATATTTTCAGTACTCCAGGCCAGGCGGTGCAGCCGGACCCATTCTTCAATCTCCTGCTCCCCAGTAGAGGGGCGGATCACAAAGCCCGGAGGGATATCCGGCAATGGAATAGGTTCAGAGAGGGAACGTGATAAGGAAACCGAGCCGCCTGGCTGCTGTTCAAAGCCCAACGCCTCCAACAGGGCAATCCGGGCATATTCATCAACTTTGACATGCACTTCCAGGGGGAGCGGGCAGTTATGCGTGCTGGAAAGGCGGCGCACAATCCCCTCGCCCCAGGTGATCATTTGTCCTTCAATTTCCATCACCGGGCTGGAGGAGGAAACTTCCACCACCAGAAAAGCCCAGGTCTGATAATCCTGCAAGAGGGCAAAGCCAGCCAGTTTTCCTCCAGCTTCTTCCCAAAGCTGGGCGTGCGATTGAGGACGTTCTGAACCCAGCATTTCCTGCAGGTCAGCAATACAGGGGAAATCGGTAAGACGGTCCAAAGGCCTGGCTTTGATTAGATCGAGCATGCGTTGGAGGTCGGCGGCTCCAGAATAAGGTTCGGTTCTCATTCCCCAAGCTTACCTGAGATCCTGTAAATTCGCCAGAACCAGGTGCAGGTTCTCAGGCAAGACATTGCGTAGGATGAATATCACACCTTCTATCCAGGAAACGGATATAATAGACAAACTAGGTCAAACATCAGCAATTTCCAGCTCAAGAAGTGAGCGGAAATGTATTTTTATGAGGAGCGAACAATGGCGAACAAACCAGTTAAGACAAGTGAAGCGAGTCGCAACAAACCAGAGCAAAAGGCGGTGAAGGCGGAATCAACCAGCCACCCGAATTTCATCGATGTAACCGAGCAAAAGCGGCTAAACGAAGCCCGCGAGGCAGGCATCCCTTGGAAGAAGTGGGGACCTTACCTGAGCGAGCGGCAGTGGGGCACGGTGCGGGAAGATTACAGCCAGGATGGAAACGCCTGGGCTTACTTCAGCCACGACCAATCCCGCTCACGGGCTTACCGCTGGGGCGAAGACGGTCTCGGTGGGATCTCAGATGACGAGCAGCGCCTGTGCTTTGCCCTCGCCCTGTGGAACGAGCGCGACCCCATCCTCAAGGAGCGCCTTTTTGGGGTCACCAACAGTGAAGGCAACCACGGCGAGGATGTCAAGGAGTATTACTACTACATCGAGTCGACGCCCACACACTCCTATATGAAGTATCTTTACAAGTACCCGCAGCGGGAGTTCCCCTACCAGGACCTGGTGGAAACGAACCGGGGCCGCTCGAAGGAAGAGTTCGAATACGAGCTGATCAACACGGGTGTCTTCGATGACGACCGGTATTTTGATGTCTTCCTGGAGTACGCCAAAGAAAGCCCGGAGGATATCCTGATCCAGATCACGGTCCACAACCGCGGACCCGAAGCCGCCCGGCTCCACCTGCTGCCGACGCTCTGGTTCCGGAACACCTGGTCGTGGAAAGCAGGGCAGCCGAAGCCCAACTTGCGTGAGGTGGATGGGGCAGTGCAGGCCTCTCACCCGGAATTGGGCGATTACACGCTTTACTGTGACGGATCGCCAGAGCTGCTCTTCACGGAGAACGAGACCAACGCCAATCGACTCTGGGGACAGCCGAACGCTTCTCCCTGGGTCAAAGACGCCTTTCACCAGTACGTTGTCTCTGGAAACACTGAGGCCATCAACCCAGCCAAGACCGGCACAAAAGCCGCAGCCCGCTACATCCTCGATATTCCGGCGGGCGGCTCGACGGTTGTCCGCTTGCGGTTATCCGCTGCGCCACTGGCCGCGCCGTTCGGAAAAGGTTTCGAGGCTTCGGCTGCGCAGCGCCTGGCCGAGACGGATGAGTTCTACGAGCGGATCACGCCCCCCTCCTTGAGCGAGGACGCAAAACGCGTCCACCGGCAGGCCCTGGCTGGGATGCTCTGGACAAAGCAGTACTACCTCTTCGACGTGGACACCTGGCTCAAAGAGCACGAGGCGCATCCACTGGTCGGGGAAGCGAAGAATAAGGTGAGGAATGCCGAGTGGTTCCACATGTTCAACGGCGACATCATCTCCATGCCCGACAAGTGGGAATACCCCTGGTACGCCGCCTGGGACCTGGCGTTCCACACGACTGCGCTTGCACTGGTCGACTTCGACTTCGCCAAGGAGCAGCTCATGCTGATGCTGCGCAGCCTCTATTTCCATCCGAACGGTCAAATCCCGGCTTACGAGTGGAACTTCAGCGATGTGAACCCTCCCGTGCATGCCTGGGCTACACTCTTTCTCTACAAGATCGAGCGAGACCTCGGGCGGGAGGACATTAAATTCCTGGCGCGCGCCTTCCACGGCCTGACCCTCAACTTCAACTGGTGGGTGAACCGCAAGGACCCGCAGGGGCGCAACGTGTTCGCGGGCGGGTTCCTGGGGCTCGATAACATCGGCGTCTTCGACCGCAGCGCCCCGCTCCCCACCGGCGGATCCCTGGAACAGGCCGACGGCACGGCCTGGATGGCCTTCTACTGCCAGAACATGCTGGAAATGGCCCTCATCCTGTCCGATCACGACCCGGAGTATGAGGAGTATGCCTTCAGCTTCCTCCAGCACTTCATGTGGATCGCCTACGCCATGGACCGGATTGGCGAGCACCAGGACGAGATGTGGGACGAGGCGGACGGGTTCTTCTACGATGTTCTGCGCCTGCCCGACGGAACGGCCACGCGCCTGAAGGTGCGTTCCATGGTCGGGCTGCTCCCGCTCTGTGCGAGCACGATTTTCGAGCCAGACATCTTTACATCGCACCCCCGGCTGATGGAGCTGATCAAGTTGTTCCGCGAGCGCCACCCCGAGGTGGTGGCGCAGGTTGCCCCGACGGAGGCAGGCTACATCGGCTATGGCGGACGCCGGCTGCTGTCACCCCTCTCGCAGAAACGGCTCGAGAGAGTCCTGGGCTACCTCCTGGACGAGAACGAGTTCCTCGGTCCCTTACGGCATCCGCTCGCTCTCGCGCTACCACCAGGAACACCCCTTCGTATTCCACATCGGCGACCAGGAGTACAAAGTCTCCTACCTGCCGGCCGAATCGAACACGGGCATGTTTGGCGGGAACTCGAATTGGCGGGGGCCGGTCTGGATGCCCGTCAACACCCTGATTATCCGTGGGCTCCTCAACCTTTACAGCTTTTACGGCAACGACTTCACCGTTGAGTGCCCCACCGGCTCCGGCAACCGGATGAACCTCTTCGAGGTGGCAGCGGAGATCACGCGGCGGCTGGCCCACATCTTCCTCAGGGATGAGAGCGGTCACCGGCCCGTCTACGGAGGCACCGCCAAGTTCCAGGAGGATCCACACTGGCGTGACTACATCCTCTTCTACGAATACTTCCATGGAGATAACGGGGCTGGCCTCGGGTCCAGCCACCAGACCGGCTGGACAGGCGTCATCGCCCGCCTTCTGGACATTTCCGGGCGCCTTCAAGCGGACGACGTGCTGAAGACGTCGAAAGAACGAATTGAAGCACGTCTCGTCCGGGAACAGGTGGGCGGGAAGAAAAAATAGGAGGCGACAATGTCTTCACCCAGGTATCCATCACTTTTCCAGATCAACACACGCGTGCGCCTGTCAGAGCTTTCGACTGCGCTGGGTCGTCCTGCCACCCTGGATGACTTTCCGGATGCGGAGCTGGACCAGCTCGCTGGAGATGGATTCAACCTGGTCTGGTTCCTGGGGGTCTGGCAGACCGGCGAGGCGGCACGCCGCGTTTCGGCGACGGTTCCCGAGCTGCTGGCAGAGTATCAGCGGGTCTTGCCGGACTTCCAGGAGGCGGATGTTTGCGGGTCCTGCTTCGCCGTGCGCGACTATCACGTGCACACCGACTTCGGTGGAGATGAAGCCCTCGCCCGCCTGCGCGAGCGCATGCGTCCGCGCGGGCTGCGGCTGATCCTGGATTTCGTGCCCAACCACGTCGCTCCCGACCACCGCTGGGTGGACGAGCACCCCGACTTCTTCATCGCAGGCACAGAGGCACAGCTCTCCGCACAGCCCCAAAATTACCGGCGCATCGATACGGCCAGCGGAAGCCGCATCCTGGCTTACGGGCGTGACCCGTACTTCGCCGGCTGGTCCGATACGCTGCAGTTGAACTATGGGAACCCGGCGCTTCAGGAAGCCTTGCGTGGAGAGCTCCAGCGCATTGCAGGTCAGTGTGATGGCCTGCGCTGCGACATGGCGATGCTGGTCCTGCCGGAGATCTTCGAGAAGACGTGGGGGATCCCGCTCGGCTCCCTTCTGGCCGCAGGTAACTGCGGCCGTTCGAGCTGAGGTCCCTGGCTTCCTCTTTATTGCCGAAGTCTATTGGGATCTCGAGTGGACGCTCCAACAGCAGGGGTTTGACTACACCTACGACAAGCGGCTTTATGACCGCCTGCGGGAGGGCGAGGCACCTTCTGTCCGAGGGCATTTCCTGGCCGGGCTCGACTACCAGGACCACCTGGCGCGCTTCCTGGAGAACCACGATGAGCCGCGCGCCGCGGCGACGTTCAGTCTCGACATTCACCAGGCTGCGGCGGTGATTACTTTCTTCTCTCCTGGATTACGTTTCATCCACCAGGGGCAGCGCGAAGGGAAGCGAATCCGCATCCCAGTCCACATCCGGCGGGGGCCGGTCGAAACGCCGACCCCAGCCATTCTCTCATTCTATGACCGGCTTCTCGACTGCCTGAAAGATCCTGTATTCCGTGAAGGGCAGTGGCAGCTCCTCGAGGCCCGCCCGGCCTGGGCAGGCAATGGCAGCCATGCCGCATTTATTGCCTTCGCCTGGAGTGGTGAAAGCGATCTCCGCCGCCTGGTGGTGGTGAACTACGCCAACCATCCGAGTCAATGTTATCTCCCCCTGCCCTGGGATGACCTCGCAGGGCGCACCTGGCGGCTTTCCGACCGGCTGGGTGATGCGGTATACGATCGGAGTGGAGATGACCTTTCCAACCGGGGGCTTTACCTTGACCTGCCCCCGTGGGGGTATCATGTCTTTGCAGTGGAGCCGGTCTAGGATCACCGACCCCGGCAGGATGACGTTCTCATCCTGGCGATGGACGGAATTGCGCTTTTTTGAGCATTGGCTGGTCAAGAAATATTGGATGTATGTCTGGGGCAGAATGAATCCATGCCAGATTCGCCCCAAATATGACCTGCACCCGAATTATGCTAACGGTTCACATTATAAAGGTTCTATTGTAAAATAATCGTAAAATCATCCCACCCGCATGCCCGATCAAGAACAAATCCTCCTGCAAACCAAGCTGCACCGGCCGCGCCTACCGCACGGTCTGATTCGACGTACGCGCCTGATGGAGCTGCTCAACCATGAAATTGACCGCCAACTTACCCTGGTGTGTGCCCCGGCTGGCTTCGGCAAGTCCACCCTGGTAAGCTCCTGGCTTGAAGGCATGGCTGCTGATCAGGATGAGAAAGCAACTTCCTTGCCTTCCGCATGGCTTTCGCTGGATGAAAACGACAGCGACCTCAACCTGTTTCTACGCTACTGCATTGCTGCAATCCGGACGATCTTCAAAGAAGCCTGTGAGGAAACCCTGGCTTTACTCCAGGCGCGGCAGCAACCACCCGATGCAGTCCTTTATGCCACACTCAGCAATGAGCTCGCGGAGCTTCCCGAAGACACGATTCTCGTCCTGGATGACTACCACACCATTCGCGGCACCGGGGTGCACAATCTGCTGATTGAATTGGCGCGTCACTGGCCAAGACCGCTGCACCTGGTGCTGATCTCACGCATCGAGCCGCCTTTACCGCTTCCCAGTTTGCGAGCGAAGGGGATGCTCCACGAGATTCGCACACAGAACCTGCGCTTTACCCCGGAGGAGACAGCTGCTTATCTGAGCCAGTCGCAATTAACCCTTACAGAGCCAGAAGGACATGCACCTTCTGGAAGAGCGCTTTGAAGGATGGCCCGCCGGCCTGCATCTGGCAGCCCTATTCTTGCGTTCCGCCGGCAGCCAGGAAGCCGTTCTGTCGGTTTTATCCAGCGAGAATCCTAACGTCACCGGATACCTGATCGATGAGGTACTATCTCACCAGTTTCCAGCCATCAACTCATTTTTGATTCAGACGTGCATCCTGGATCGCTTTTGCGCTCCGCTATGCGAAGCCATCTTGGGGGAGGTCGACCCCGCCTGGAATGCGCGCGCCTGTCTGGATTGGATTGAACGCGCTGAGCTGTTCATCATCCCCCTGGACGAGCGCCGGGAATGGTATCGCTATCACCATCTATTCCAGGAATTGCTGCAGCAGCGGTTGTCCGCTGAGATGAGAGCTGACCAGGTGGCGGACTTGCATTGCCTGGCTTCAGTCTGGTTCGAAGAGCATGGACTGATCGATGAGGCTGTGCATCACGCCCTGGCAGCCGGCGACCTAGATCTGGCTGCGCGCCAGATGAATGCCGGATTGCGCGAGGTGATCAACCGTGAGGATTGGCCGACACTGGATCGCTGGCTGCGCCAGCTGCCTGAAGAGATGATCAAGCAGCACCCGGAACTGCTAATCATCAGAGCCTGGGTATTAAATTTTTTATGGAGACTTGATCTTCAAGCACAAGTTGTCCAGCAGGCGGCTGAATTACTCGATTCAGAGATTGGTGCAAGGTTGTCCGCGGAAGACCAGCAAATCTTGCGCGGGCAAATCCTCATGCTCAAGGCTCAGTTTGCGTATTTCGGCAATGAAGTCGAGGCAGGCATTCGTTCTGTCCAAGGAAGCCTTAGCACTCCTACCCACTTCGTGGACATTCGCTCGCGGCGCAGCGATATTGTACCTGGGGTTATCCATGCAAGCCAATGGGCAGATACACGAAGCCGAAAAGCTATTGCTCGATGAATATGAGTCTTACGGCGATAAGACAGATATTTATCCCCTGATCATCCTGCAAACTTTAGGATACATCTACCTTTGGACAGGCCAGCATGAGAAAGCCAGGCAAATTGGGCAGGTGCTAATTCAGGGGGCGACCCGCAGCGGGATTTTAACCATGAAGAATTGGGGGGATTATTATCTCGGTGTGGCGTGTTATCAAAGGAATGATTTGGAGGCTGCAGACCAGTACTTTACTGAGATTCTAAAAAATCGATATATTGCCCATGCGGCTGCTTACCGCGATGCCGTTGCCGGTCTGGTGTTAATCCACCAGATCAAAGGGGAGAGTTCTGAGGCCTGTCAGATTATGGAGACGATCAGCCGGGCTGACCTTGAGGAGACGGGCACTGAAAATAGCCAAACAAGCTCGCTGCGTGCCAGGCTAATGCTCTTGCAAGGAGACGTAGAAGGCGCGGGCCGGTGGGTTGACACATTCTCCGGCCTACCGCCGGACCAGACTCTTCTGTGGCTGGAAGAACCGCAAGTGACCCGAGTGCGCGTCCTCGCAGCCAGAGGCACAGATGCTGATATAAACCTGGCGCTGCAAATATTGGACATCCTGGATGAGATCGCTGACCGAACACATAAAATCAGTTACAAGATCGAACTCCTGGCATTGCGCGCCCTGGTACTGGATACCGTGGCACAGCGTGCCGTGGGGGAAACCAGCTCGGCAAAAGCCGCGGCGGACTCCGCGCTGATGCAGGCGCTAGACCTGGCGCGGCCGGGGGGCTTCATCCGGGTTTTCGTCGACCTGGGGGTACCCATGCAGAGGCTGCTACGCAGGATTGAGAGGCAAGATCATTCGACGGAGATGATTCGTCGCATCCTGGCGGCATTTCAAGAGGACGATAAAAATCTGCCTGGCAACACAAGCCCTGCGCAGCAGAGGCGCCAGCCATCACTCGCTAATTCGACTTTGGCTGAGCCCCTTACCCGGCGGGAGCTCGAGGTCCTGACCTTATTGCGAGATCCGTTGAGCATCAAAGAGATCGCCATCAAACTCAATATTTCCCACGCCACCGCCAGCCGCCACACAGCCAACATCTACGCTAAGCTCGGCGTCAACAGGCGCTGGGACGCGGTAACCAGAGCAGAAGAATTGAACATCCTTCCATCAGACTGAGCTCTTTTCCCCTCTAAAACCTGATCGTTCTACATCTTAATTACATGATTCTAGGGGTATTTTTACGCGCCACTTTAGTCTATCATCATTACATGATGAGCATGCTATCCAGGAATCCAATCCCCTTCGATCAACCGGCCACCTACCAGATTTGTGTGCAAGGCCGGATTGACCCAACCATGTCTGATCTTTTGGGAGGTATGACGATCTCCCCGGACACAGTGGAGGCGGGTCACAAGGTCACAACTTTATGTGGCGAGCTGGGCGACCAGGCTGCTCTGGCCGGGGTGCTCAACACGCTTTATGAGCTGCATCTGACGGTACTTTCGGTGAAGCGCCTGGAAAATGATCGAGAATTGAGAGGAGGCGTTTAGAGACAAAATCTTTGAACCTCGTTATCTCGGGCGTAGAATGCAGCAGGCTTTCCTGCACAGCCTTTTCTTCCGAGGCGAGAAAATAATCTGAAAGTAACCAATCATCTATAAAAAAGGAGAATTCTAACTATGAAAACAATCAAATCAGTCGGTGTTGGATCCTTCGCCGCCTACGGCGCCATCCTGGCCGCTTTCTGGATCTTTGTCTTTGGCTTATGGTATTGGATCCTGGGCTGGATCTTCGGCGCCCAATCCTGGTGGATCGATATGAACCTGGGCAACTGGACCATCTATACGCTGACCACCTTTGGCCTGCTCTTTTTACGGGCTATCTTTGCGGCAATTGGCGGTGCGTTAGCCGGGCTGGTGATCGCCTTGGTCTACAACTTCGTAGCTGGTGTAATGGGCGGGCTCAAACTGAAGGTGGAATAACCTTTCCCATATTGTGCCATAGCCAGGGAAGCGATTAAATCTCAAAAGACCATTGAGGTTGTCGAGACCAAAAAGGTCACCGAACCAATTATTTTAGGGATACCAGGTGACTGATATCCCCAAGAGTTAGACCATATCCAATCATAGTTTTGAGGAGAAAATAAAATGCCTTGTTTATTTGCACTGTTTGCAGGGATGTTCCCACGCATAGCCGACATTTTCATCTGGATCGCCCGTCCAACCCAGTTCATGAATTCCTTCAACGATAAATGGTGGTGGGCAATCCTGGGGATCATCTTCCTGCCCTTCACCACGCTGATGTTTGTGCTCCTGACCTGGGGTGCAGGTGGTTTATATGGCTGGGATTGGTTCTGGATCATTATGGCCGTGTTCCTTGACATTTCCCACTATGCCCATACGGCCTATAACAACCGCAGTGCCATCCCTGGCTACTCGGGTTCCGCCAGCACGATTTAACAGGCTGATTCATCGCCAGTGAAAGTCACACTAACGGTGTGAGATTGGGGGTGTTTGGTCGGGCGACCCTACCAGACACTTCCAGCCTCAGACTGCCGAGGAAACTATATTCAACCCTTATAGGAGGTAAGAAACAATGATCAGTCTTGGACCAGTCGTTGAGATGATCGAATCTGGAATTATCCTCGCCGGAGCAGGCATTATGGGCTTGGTGCTGATGATGTGCATTCTTACCAGGCGACCGGCGCATGTGCCGGTTACCGTTCGAAGACGAAACAAAAAGTTAAGCCGAAGTCGTAGTTGAACGTACCAACACACCAAGAAACATTGGTGCATAAGGAGAACCTGAAGTCATGCTAAGTTCGAACAGAATCACTGCCTACATCGGTACCTACACCCGGCGAGAGTCATTTGTCGATGGAAAAGCCGAAGGTATCTACATCTATCACCTGGATCCGACCTCAGGTGAGTTAACCTACGCTGCCACTGTGAAAGGCGACGGCACGGTCAATCCTTCGTTCCTGACCCTGGCGCCGGACAAAAGCTGTCTGTACGCGGTCAACGAGATCACTGGGGGCAAAGGCCCGCACGGGACTGTGAGCGCCTTTGCCATCGATCCGGTGACAAGGCACCTGAGTTATCTAAACCAGCAATCGACCCATGGCCTGGCTCCCTGCTATGCCAGCTTAGAGCCTGAAGGACGATACTGCCTGGTGGCCAACTATGAGACCGGCAGCGTGTGCGTTCTACCAGTCCGGGAAGATGGACGCCTGGGAGAGGCAACCGCTACATTTCGGTTTTCCGGTTCTGGACCCAACCCCGAGCGCCAGGAAGGCCCGCATGCCCATATGGTCCTGCCAAGCCCCGATCGCAGCTTCATTCTGGCAGTTGACCTGGGTACGGACAGGCTGATGGCGTTCCGCTTCGATATGGAACGGGGCAGGCTGATTCCTGCCGCCCCCCCGTGGATACAGATGTCGCCCGGCACCGGCCCGCGGCATATGGCATTTCACCCACATATGCCCTTCACCTATGTGATCAATGAGCTCCAATCCACGGTCACCGTTTTCCACTCCGCGGGCGGGTGGGGCGCATATAAGGCAGTGCAGACCATCTCAACCTTACCTGACAATTTCAAGGGACCGAATCTGGGTGCGGAAATCAAGATTGCGCCCTCCGGTCGCTTTGTGTACACCTCGAACCGGGGGGATGACAGCCTGGCAATCTATGCCGTCGATCAGGAGACCGGCAAGCTGTCGCTTGTCGGGCATCAATCGTCACAGGGCATTGGTCCCCGCGATTTCACCATCGATCCATCCGGCGCGCTGCTTCTGGTGGCAAACCAGGATACAAACACAGTGGTCACATTTTGGATCAATCAAGATTCCGGGATGCTGACCGCAACCGGACACGTTGCGAAAGTGCCAACGCCGGTTTGCATTCAACTGCACAGCGCTTGAAATAACTTCGATAATGGATAACAACTTCTAACAAATGATCGTAGCAATCAGATGACAACCGTATTATTGTCTGGAAACCAGAATATGAATGGAGATCAACAATGGTTCCCGAAAAGAAAACTACAAAGATGAATGCTGAACTCTCCCGCCTTGAAGAAGCCCGCACGAAGAAAGCTCCCTGGAAGAAGTGGGGGCCTTACCTGAGCGAACGGCAGTGGGGGACTGTCCGTGAGGATTACAGCGAGGGGGGTGACGCCTGGAACTACTTCCCTCACGATCATGCCCGTTCACGCGCCTACCGCTGGGGCGAAGATGGCCTCGCCGGCATTTCCGACGACCAACAGAGTCTCTGCTTCAGCCTGGCCCTGTGGAACGGAAACGATCCGATACTCAAAGAACGCCTGTTTGGGCTGAGCAACAGCGAGGGGAACCACGGCGAGGATGTGAAGGAGTACTATTTTTACCTCGATTCCACGCCTACCCACTCCTATATGAAATACCTCTACAAATACCCTCAGGCGGTCTATCCGTATGATGACCTGATCTGGAAGAACCGCGAGCGCGGCCGGGGAAATCCGGAATACGAGCTGCTCGACACGGGCGTGTTTGACCAGGACCGCTACTTTGACGTCTTCGTGGAATACGCCAAAGCCTCGCCGGAGGATCTGCTCATCCAGATCACCGTTCACAACCGCGGGCCGGAACCGGCGACGCTCCAGCTTCTGCCTACCCTCTGGTTTCGCAACGACTGGGCTTGGGGAGACGAGGTAACTCGGCCCAGCCTTCGCCAGGTGGCTCAGAATCGAACCGGCGGGATCGTTGCGGCCTGGCATCGCGATCTTGGGGAGCGTACCCTTTACGCAGAAGGCGCCTCAGCACTGCTGTTCACGGAGAATGAAACCAATGCCCAACGGCTTTTCGGCGTACCCAATCCGTCTCCTTACGTGAAAGATGGCATCGACAACTATATCGTTCACGAGAACAAAGAGGCGATCAATCCCGAAAATAAGGGGACGAAAGTCTCGGCCCATTACCCGCTCATGCTGGGACCCGGGGAATCTCGCACGGTTCGCCTGCGCCTCAGCGATCAGCCAGTACAGGACTCACAAAAATGGCCGGTAGATCTATTCGGGAATGCCTTTGACTCCGTCTTCCAGACACGCATCCAGGAAGCCGATGAGTTTTATGCAAATATCATCCCCCCTTCTCTAAGTCCAGACGCAGCCAGTGTCATGCGCCAGGCTATCGCCGGAATGCTATGGTCCAAGCAGTACTTTCACTATGACGTCGGCCGGTGGCTCAAAGAACACGGGATTCAGCCGTACAGAGCCAATCCGCGTTCGATCCGCAACGACCGCTGGGGACACATGGTCAATGCGGATGTGATCTCCATGCCGGATAAATGGGAATATCCCTGGTATGCTGCCTGGGACCTGGCCTTCCATGTCACGGCGCTGACGCTGGTCGATGCGGACTTTGGCAAAGAACAGCTGGAGCTCCTGCTGATGTCTCGTTACCTCCACCCCAATGGCCAGCTCCCCGCTTATGAGTGGAACTTCGGAGATGTGAATCCCCCGGTCCACGCCTGGTCAACGATCTATACCTACTTGCTGGAGAAAGCGCAGCGCGGGGAGGGAGATCTCGCCTGGCTCGAGCGTTCTTTCCATAAACTGCTGCTGAACTTTAACTGGTGGGTGAACCGGAAAGATCGTGCCGGAAACAATGCCTTCGAAGGGGGATTCCTGGGGCTGGACAATATCGGGGTCTTCGACCGGTCTTCGCCTCTGCCCACCGGTGGCTACCTGGAGCAGGCCGATGGCACCGCCTGGATGTCCCTCTTCTGCCAGAACATGGTCGAAATCAGCGCTGAGTTGGCGCTGGCCAACCCGGTCTACATCGAGCTCACTAAAAAATTCGTCGGGCACTTCCTCCTGATCGCGGCGGGGATGATCCGTCCGGGCGAGGAATTCGGGATGTGGGATGAGCAGGACGGCTTCTTTTACGATGTGCTGCGCTTCCCGGACGGGCGCGGTGAGCGCCTGAAGGTCCGATCGATGGTTGGGCTGCTGCCGTTCTGCGCGGTAACCGTCTTCGAAGGGGAACTCGCCAGGCAGTACCCCGAAGTCGGCCAGACCATGCGCGAGTTTCTCCAGGCATACCCGGGACTGACGGCTTTCATTCATGACCCGCTGAAGCCCGGCACTCAAGGGCGACGCCTGGGATCGGTTTTGAATGAAGCCAACCTGCGCCGGGTGCTGGCGATCATGCTGGATGAGAAGGAATTCTTGAGCCCCTTCGGAATCCGAGCCCTCTCCCGCATTCACCAGGAAGCCCCCTACATTTACCGGTTCGGCGGTCAGGAGTACCGGGTGCCGTACCTTCCCGCAGATTCGAACGACGGTATGTTCGGCGGCAATTCCAACTGGCGCGGCCCGATCTGGATGCCGGTCAACATGCTGATCCTGCGTGCGCTGCTCCAGTACTACCTGTATTACGGAGATGCATTCACCATCGAATGCCCAACGGGTTCGGGGAAACAGATGAACCTCTACCAGGTGGCGGAGGAAATCGAGAGCCGGTTATCCAAGATCTTCCTGAAAGATGAGCAGGGGAAACGACCCGTGCACGGAGCTTCAGAGAAATTCCAAGAAGATCCCCATTGGAGAGATTATCCCTTGTTCTACGAATACTTCCACGGCGATACCGGCGCGGGGGTCGGGGCAAGCCATCAGACAGGCTGGACCGGGGCGATCGCACGTCTGATGCAGTTGTTTGCGATTACTGACCCGCAGAAGATGCTCGAGCAGAGCAAAGGCAAATCGGCGGGCC